>NZ_CP145799.1:0-2595000 GCF_045277175.1 Pseudomonas putida group bacterium ESBL64
CAAGTGTTTGAAGCTAAACGAGTTTCTCGCAAAAAACTTCAAAATAAACGCTTGACAGGCTCTGAGGAAAGCGTAGAATGCGCGCCTCGGTTGAGATGAAAAGCTCTTAACCAAACGCTCTTTAACAAATCGAATCAAGCAATTCGTGTGGGTGCTTGTGAGTACGGACTGATAGTCAAAAAGATTATCAGCATCACAAGTGACCATGCGAGAAATCACATAGTCATTTGAGATTGCTGAGCCAAGTTTAGGGTTTCTTAAAAACCCAAGCAGTATTGAACTGAAGAGTTTGATCATGGCTCAGATTGAACGCTGGCGGCAGGCCTAACACATGCAAGTCGAGCGGATGACGGGAGCTTGCTCCTTGATTCAGCGGCGGACGGGTGAGTAATGCCTAGGAATCTGCCTGGTAGTGGGGGACAACGTTTCGAAAGGAACGCTAATACCGCATACGTCCTACGGGAGAAAGCAGGGGACCTTCGGGCCTTGCGCTATCAGATGAGCCTAGGTCGGATTAGCTAGTTGGTGGGGTAATGGCTCACCAAGGCGACGATCCGTAACTGGTCTGAGAGGATGATCAGTCACACTGGAACTGAGACACGGTCCAGACTCCTACGGGAGGCAGCAGTGGGGAATATTGGACAATGGGCGAAAGCCTGATCCAGCCATGCCGCGTGTGTGAAGAAGGTCTTCGGATTGTAAAGCACTTTAAGTTGGGAGGAAGGGCAGTAAGCTAATACCTTGCTGTTTTGACGTTACCGACAGAATAAGCACCGGCTAACTCTGTGCCAGCAGCCGCGGTAATACAGAGGGTGCAAGCGTTAATCGGAATTACTGGGCGTAAAGCGCGCGTAGGTGGTTTGTTAAGTTGGATGTGAAAGCCCCGGGCTCAACCTGGGAACTGCATCCAAAACTGGCAAGCTAGAGTACGGTAGAGGGTGGTGGAATTTCCTGTGTAGCGGTGAAATGCGTAGATATAGGAAGGAACACCAGTGGCGAAGGCGACCACCTGGACTGATACTGACACTGAGGTGCGAAAGCGTGGGGAGCAAACAGGATTAGATACCCTGGTAGTCCACGCCGTAAACGATGTCAACTAGCCGTTGGAATCCTTGAGATTTTAGTGGCGCAGCTAACGCATTAAGTTGACCGCCTGGGGAGTACGGCCGCAAGGTTAAAACTCAAATGAATTGACGGGGGCCCGCACAAGCGGTGGAGCATGTGGTTTAATTCGAAGCAACGCGAAGAACCTTACCAGGCCTTGACATGCAGAGAACTTTCCAGAGATGGATTGGTGCCTTCGGGAACTCTGACACAGGTGCTGCATGGCTGTCGTCAGCTCGTGTCGTGAGATGTTGGGTTAAGTCCCGTAACGAGCGCAACCCTTGTCCTTAGTTACCAGCACGTTATGGTGGGCACTCTAAGGAGACTGCCGGTGACAAACCGGAGGAAGGTGGGGATGACGTCAAGTCATCATGGCCCTTACGGCCTGGGCTACACACGTGCTACAATGGTCGGTACAGAGGGTTGCCAAGCCGCGAGGTGGAGCTAATCTCACAAAACCGATCGTAGTCCGGATCGCAGTCTGCAACTCGACTGCGTGAAGTCGGAATCGCTAGTAATCGCGAATCAGAATGTCGCGGTGAATACGTTCCCGGGCCTTGTACACACCGCCCGTCACACCATGGGAGTGGGTTGCACCAGAAGTAGCTAGTCTAACCTTCGGGAGGACGGTTACCACGGTGTGATTCATGACTGGGGTGAAGTCGTAACAAGGTAGCCGTAGGGGAACCTGCGGCTGGATCACCTCCTTAATCGACGACATCAGCCTGCTGATGAGCTCCCACACGAATTGCTTGATTCATTGTCGAAGACGATCAAGACCCTATATAGGTCTGTAGCTCAGTTGGTTAGAGCGCACCCCTGATAAGGGTGAGGTCGGCAGTTCAAATCTGCCCAGACCTACCAATATGCGGGGCCATAGCTCAGCTGGGAGAGCGCCTGCCTTGCACGCAGGAGGTCAGCGGTTCGATCCCGCTTGGCTCCACCACTTGCTGTACCTTGATCAAACTCAGAAATGAGCATTCGCGTCGAATGTTGATTTCTGGCTTTTGTCAGATCGTTCTTTAAAAATTCGGATATGTGATAGATATAGACTGAACACCAGTTTCACTGCTGGTGGATCAGGCTAAGGTAAAATTTGTGAGTTCTGCTCGAAAGAGCAACGTACGAATTTTCGGCGAATGTCGTCTTCACAGTATAACCAGATTGCTTGGGGTTATATGGTCAAGTGAAGAAGCGCATACGGTGGATGCCTTGGCAGTCAGAGGCGATGAAAGACGTGGTAGCCTGCGATAAGCTTTGGGGAGTCGGCAAACAGACTGTGATCCAGAGATCTCTGAATGGGGGAACCCAGCCAGCATAAGCTGGTTATCTTGTACTGAATACATAGGTGCAAGAGGCGAACCAGGGGAACTGAAACATCTAAGTACCCTGAGGAAAAGAAATCAACCGAGATTCCCTTAGTAGTGGCGAGCGAACGGGGACCAGCCCTTAAGTTGATTTGAGATTAGTGGAACGCTCTGGAAAGTGCGGCCATAGTGGGTGATAGCCCCGTACACGAAAATCTCTTGTCAATGAAATCGAGTAGGACGGAGCACGAGAAACTTTGTCTGAATATGGGGGGACCATCCTCCAAGGCTAAATACTACTGACTGACCGATAGTGAACCAGTACCGTGAGGGAAAGGCGAAAAGAACCCCGGAGAGGGGAGTGAAATAGAACCTGAAACCGTATGCGTACAAGCAGTGGGAGCCTACTTTGTTAGGTGACTGCGTACCTTTTGTATAATGGGTCAGCGACTTATATTCAGTGGCGAGCTTAACCGAATAGGGGAGGCGTAGCGAAAGCGAGTCTTAATAGGGCGTTTAGTCGCTGGGTATAGACCCGAAACCGGGCGATCTATCCATGGGCAGGTTGAAGGTTAGGTAACACTGACTGGAGGACCGAACCGACTACCGTTGAAAAGTTAGCGGATGACCTGTGGATCGGAGTGAAAGGCTAATCAAGCTCGGAGATAGCTGGTTCTCCTCGAAAGCTATTTAGGTAGCGCCTCATGTATCACTGTAGGGGGTAGAGCACTGTTTCGGCTAGGGGGTCATCCCGACTTACCAAACCGATGCAAACTCCGAATACCTACAAGTGCCGAGCATGGGAGACACACGGCGGGTGCTAACGTCCGTCGTGAAAAGGGAAACAACCCAGACCGTCAGCTAAGGTCCCAAAGTCATGGTTAAGTGGGAAACGATGTGGGAAGGCTTAGACAGCTAGGAGGTTGGCTTAGAAGCAGCCACCCTTTAAAGAAAGCGTAATAGCTCACTAGTCGAGTCGGCCTGCGCGGAAGATGTAACGGGGCTCAAACCATGCACCGAAGCTACGGGTATCATCTTACGATGATGCGGTAGAGGAGCGTTCTGTAAGCCTGTGAAGGTGAGTTGAGAAGCTTGCTGGAGGTATCAGAAGTGCGAATGCTGACATGAGTAACGACAATGCGAGTGAAAAACTCGCACGCCGAAAGACCAAGGTTTCCTGCGCAACGTTAATCGACGCAGGGTTAGTCGGTCCCTAAGGCGAGGCTGAAAAGCGTAGTCGATGGAAAACAGGTTAATATTCCTGTACTTCCAGTTATTGCGATGGAGGGACGGAGAAGGTTAGGCCAGCCTGGCGTTGGTTGTCCAGGTTTAAGGTGGTAGGCTGAAATCTTAGGCAAATCCGGGATTTCAAGGCCGAGAGCTGATGACGAGTTGCCTTTAGGCGACGAAGTGGTTGATACCATGCTTCCAAGAAAAGCTCCTAAGCTTCAGATAACTGGGAACCGTACCCCAAACCGACACAGGTGGTTAGGTAGAGAATACCAAGGCGCTTGAGAGAACTCGGGTGAAGGAACTAGGCAAAATGGCACCGTAACTTCGGGAGAAGGTGCGCCGGCGAGGGTGAAGGACTTGCTCCGTAAGCCCATGCCGGTCGAAGATACCAGGCCGCTGCGACTGTTTATTAAAAACACAGCACTCTGCAAACACGAAAGTGGACGTATAGGGTGTGACGCCTGCCCGGTGCCGGAAGGTTAATTGATGGGGTTAGCGCAAGCGAAGCTCTTGATCGAAGCCCCGGTAAACGGCGGCCGTAACTATAACGGTCCTAAGGTAGCGAAATTCCTTGTCGGGTAAGTTCCGACCTGCACGAATGGCGTAACGATGGCGGCGCTGTCTCCACCCGAGACTCAGTGAAATTGAAATCGCTGTGAAGATGCAGTGTATCCGCGGCTAGACGGAAAGACCCCGTGAACCTTTACTATAGCTTTGCACTGGACTTTGAATTTGCTTGTGTAGGATAGGTGGGAGGCTTTGAAGTGGGGACGCCAGTTCTCATGGAGCCATCCTTGAAATACCACCCTGGCAACTTTGAGGTTCTAACTCAGGTCCGTTATCCGGATCGAGGACAGTGTATGGTGGGTAGTTTGACTGGGGCGGTCTCCTCCCAAAGAGTAACGGAGGAGTACGAAGGTGCGCTCAGACCGGTCGGAAATCGGTCGTAGAGTATAAAGGCAAAAGCGCGCTTGACTGCGAGACAAACACGTCGAGCAGGTACGAAAGTAGGTCTTAGTGATCCGGTGGTTCTGTATGGAAGGGCCATCGCTCAACGGATAAAAGGTACTCCGGGGATAACAGGCTGATACCGCCCAAGAGTTCATATCGACGGCGGTGTTTGGCACCTCGATGTCGGCTCATCACATCCTGGGGCTGAAGCCGGTCCCAAGGGTATGGCTGTTCGCCATTTAAAGTGGTACGCGAGCTGGGTTTAGAACGTCGTGAGACAGTTCGGTCCCTATCTGCCGTGGACGTTTGAGATTTGAGAGGGGCTGCTCCTAGTACGAGAGGACCGGAGTGGACGAACCTCTGGTGTTCCGGTTGTCACGCCAGTGGCATTGCCGGGTAGCTATGTTCGGAAGAGATAACCGCTGAAAGCATCTAAGCGGGAAACTTGCCTCAAGATGAGATCTCACTGGGATCTTGAATCCCCTAAAGGGCCGTCGAAGACTACGACGTTGATAGGTTGGGTGTGTAAGCGCTGTGAGGCGTTGAGCTAACCAATACTAATTGCCCGTGAGGCTTGACCATATAACACCCAAGCAATTTGCTGACGCAGATTGCGGTGGTGAAGACGAAAGACCCGAAAATTCGTAAGACCACAAATATCGCATATCCGAATTCGCTGGGCTGTCCATCTGGACATTCTGGCAACAGAATTTCTTGACGACCATAGAGCATTGGAACCACCTGATCCCATCCCGAACTCAGTAGTGAAACGATGCATCGCCGATGGTAGTGTGGGGTTTCCCCATGTGAGAGTAGGTCATCGTCAAGATTCATTTCGCAAAACCCCTATCTGCACATGCAGGTAGGGGTTTTGTCTTTGTGGGCAAAAAAGCCCGGGCTTGCTTGAATCCCTGTGGAGCGGAGATGGCACCGGCGTTGCCGGTGTTCGCGGGTAACCCCGCTCCTACAAATCATGAAATGTGCGTCATTTATACCTGACGAATGACGGCGTAATGCTACGCTCGCGGAAATACTCAGCACGGATACTTACCATGGAAATGAACTGGCATCAGGCCCTGCAAGAGAGCCTAAGCTGGCTGGCAATCGCCTCGTTCATCACCCTTGTCAGCTTCACTGCAGCCGCAACTCTGGCCGTGCGCTGTACACGCTGGGGCAGCCAGTTCTGGCAGCTTGCCGGGCCCTATTTCAGTTTCAGGCGCAGTTGGCGGCCGTTGCTGGTGTTTGCCCTGCTGCTGGTCCTGACGCTGTTTTCGGTTCGCCTAAACGTTCTTTTTTCGTTCTGGTACAACGGCTTCTACAGCGCCTTGCAGGGCCTTGACCAGGCGGCGTTCTGGTACCTACTCGGCGTCTTCGCAGTGCTGGCTACCATCCATGTGTTGCGCTCGCTGTTCACCTTCTATGTCAGCCAGGCATTCAGTATCAAGTGGCGGGTCTGGCTGACCGAGCGCCTGACCCACGACTGGATGCAGGGCGATGCCTATTACCGTGGCCAGTTCCTTGCCGAACCAGTGGACAACCCTGACCAACGTATCGAACTGGACGTTAACGCTTTTGTCACCAACTCGGTCACCCTTGCCCTGGGCGCAGTCAGTGCGCTGGTTTCGCTCGTGGCGTTCACCGGCATCCTCTGGGGGCTGTCGGCACCGTTGACGGTGGCCGGCGTAGAGATTCCTCGGGCGATGGTATTTGCCGTTTACCTGTATGTCATCGTCGCCACCTGGGTCGCCTTCCGCCTTGGGCGCCCGCTGATCCGGCTTAACTTCCTCAACGAGAAACTCACCGCCAACTTCCGTTACGCGTTGATGCGTCTGCGTGAGAACGCCGAGAACATTGCCTTCTACCAAGGTTCGCAAGTCGAGCGGGGCACGTTGCTCGGCCGTTTTGCTGCCTTGATCGTGAATGCCTGGGCATTGGTGTACCGGAACTTGAAGTTCAGTGGCTTCAACTTGGGTGTCAGTCAGGTAGCCGTTGTGTTTCCGTTCATTCTTCAGGCGCCGCGCTTCTTCAGTGGGGCGATCAAGCTGGGCGACGTCATGCAAACTTCCCAGGCCTTTGGGCAGGTGCAGGATTCTTTGTCGTTCTTCCGTGAGTCGTACGATGCGTTCGCGCAGTACCGCGCGACCCTTGACCGTCTCACCGGCTTTCTCGATGCCAACCAGCAGGCAAGTGCGTTGCCGCGCGTCACCACCGAAGACCAGGCGCATGCGCTGCAGATCGCGGGATTGCAGGTGCTGCGCCCGGACGGACATGCCCTTATCGCCGACCTGGACCTGAGCCTGCATGCCGGCCAGGCGTTGTTGATCAAAGGGCCATCGGGCAGTGGTAAAACCACGCTGCTGCGTGCCCTGGCGGGTCTTTGGCCGTATGCCGAAGGCAAGGTCAGGCGGCCAACGGGGCATCAGGCACTGTTCCTGTCGCAACGCCCGTACCTGCCGCTGGGTGACTTGCGTACCGTCATTGCCTACCCGGCAGCCAGTAATACCAAGGATGAGTTGCTCATGCAGCAGGCACTGCGCCAGGTCAACCTGGCCCACCTGGCCGAGCGTCTGGACGTCAGCTGTGACTGGTCACACATCCTCTCGGTGGGCGAGCAGCAGCGTCTGGCGTTCGCCCGGGTACTGTTCAACCGGCCTGAGGTGGTGTTTCTCGACGAGTCCACCTCGGCGATGGATGAGGGGCTCGAGCATGCCCTGTATGCGTTGTTGCGTTCGGAAATGCCGAGTGCATTGCTGGTCAGTGTCGGCCACCGCAGCACGCTGGCAGCGTTCCATACTCACCGGCTTGAGGTGGATGGGCATGGCGGTTGGTCGTTGCTGGAGCAGGAGGCTGCGCTGGCCTAGTTCGGCTTGAGGGGGAGATCGCCATCCAGCATCGCGATCAGCTTGGCCCCTTCACTGCGTGCATTGCCGACATCCTTGGTGACCCGAACCACTCGAACGCCTTCACCGGCAGGCCGTGCTCCCTGGCCAGGCGTTCGACCCCTGCGGCGGGAGCGTTCGGGTTACAGGATGGAACTGTTCAACCTGCGTGCGCTGCAGCCGTGAACCGCCAGGCTAGCCAGGTTCAGCGCAGCAGCGTCAGCCCTGCAAGGGTGGTGACGGCAAACCCTGCACCAACCAGGAAGGTTGCCTGGAACCCCGCACTCTCCCACAGCAATCCGGCTACCACGCTGGCTATCAGCAGTGCCGCACCGGTCAGCAGGTTGAACAGGCCGAAGGCGGTACCGCGCAAGTTGGCGGGGGCGCTGTCGGCAATCATGGCAGAGAAGATGCCTTGGCTGAAGCCCAAGTGCAGGCCCCAGGCCGTTACCCCAAAGGCAAGCCCGGCCCATCCTGGCAAAAGGGCCAGCAGCAGGTCGGCAGTGATCAGCAGGCCTAGCCCGGCGATCAGCACGCCACGGCGCCCCACTCGGTCCGACAACACGCCGGCAGGGTAGGCCGACAGTGAGTAGGCCATCGCCATCAATACCAGTACCGCCGGCGCCCACAGCGGAGTCAGGCCTATGTTCTGAGCCCGCAGCAGCAAGAACGCCTCGCTGAAACGGGCGAGGGTGAACAACGTGGCCAGACCGATCAGGCGCCAATAGACCGGCCCCAGGCGCCGAAGCGCGTGCAGTGCCAACGGTGAGCGTACCGGACGCCCCATAGCTGAGGCTTCAGGTTCGTGAACGAAGGCAACTAGGATATACACCGCCACGAACGCCGGGATAATAGCTACCCAGAACACGGTCTGGAAATGGCTCGCTGTCAGCCACATCAACACGATCGCCAGCAATGGCCCGAGGATAGCGCCCACGGTATCGAGCGCCTGACGCAGGCCGAACGCCGCGCCGCGCAGCTCGACCGGCGTAACATCGGCCACCAGTGCATCACGCGGTGCCCCCCGAATGCCTTTGCCGACACGGTCGACGAAGCGTGCCGCAGTCAGCCACTCAAGTCCGGAGGCCATGGGAAATACCGGCTTCATCAGCGCACTCAGGCCATAGCCGATCACTGTCAGCAGCTTGCGTTTACCCAGTCGGTCGCTGAGGGCGCCAGAGAACACCTTGGTGAACGATGCGGTCGACTCGGCGATTCCTTCGATGAACCCCACCGCGATCACCGAAGCGCCGAGCACACTGACCATGTACAGGGGCAGCAGGGCGTGGATCATCTCCGAGGAAATGTCCATCAACATCGACACGAAGCCCAGCGCCCAGATGCTGCGGGGCATTTTCGGCTGGCTTTTGGCAGTGCTTGCGCAGTTGTTGTCATCGCCACGCATCTGGCCGCTCCGCAGCGTTGTACGTCGAAACTGTAGATGCCTGCACACAGGATGCAAATCGGATAGGTGGATGGCAGCAACAGCCTGCGGACATGACTGAACTGTCCATGAATGCAGGGTGGTCATTCCGTCATAGGGTGCCTTCGCCGGTGTTCGCGGGTAAACCCGCTCTTACAGACCGCGAAGGCTTATCAAATGTTGAGCAAGACCGTTGCTCCCACAGCGAGCCTCGCTGTGCCAAAGATCACGGTTCAGCAAAGTTCAGTTACAAACATGTAAACTTCGTAAATAAGATTTACTCGCATTTGCGACTCTCTATATTTACCACCCCTGTTGGCCGCCGAACTGAGTGCGGGGCCGGTGGGCGAGGGCTCCCGGTTTCCGACAGGGATGTGCCTTTTCGCTCATGAATCGCAGGAGATGTACCCATGCAGTGCAGAACTTCATCCAACAGCCTGGCCCTGGCGTTCGTCGCGCTGGCGTCGCCGTCCATGCTGGCGACTGCGGCAGAGTCCGAGGAGCGGCGTGCGGGTGAGGTAGTGGAAGCGCCCGTCGCCGACAACGCGCTGGTGATCCAGGACACCCTGATCACCGCCGAGCGCGAGGCGCGACAGGCCCTGGGCACGTCGATCATCACGGCCGAGGACATCAAGCGCCACCCACCGGCCAATGACCTGTCCGACATCATCCGCCGCGAGCCCGGGGTTAACCTGACCGGCAACAGTGCCAGTGGCGCACGCGGAAACAACCGGCAGATCGACCTGCGCGGCATGGGCCCGGAGAACACGTTGATCCTCATCGACGGCAAGCCATCCAGCGCGCGCAACGCTGTGCGCTATGGCTGGAACGGTGACCGTGATACTCGGGGTGAAACCAATTGGGTGCCGGCCGAAGCGGTCGAGCGCATCGAGATCCTGCGTGGCCCGGCCGCCGCACGCTACGGCTCCGGCGCCATGGGCGGGGTGGTCAATATCATCACCAAGCGTCCTTCCGACGAGCTGAAAGGGAGCGTCAGCCTGTACACGCAACTGCCCGAAGACAGCGCAGAAGGCGCCAGCCGGCGAGCCAACTTCAACCTCGGTGGCGGCCTGACCGATAACCTGGGTTTGCGCCTGTACGGTGGCCTGGCCAAGACTGACGCCGACGATCTGGACATCAACGCCGGGCATGCCACCAGCGCCCTGGTTGCGGGGCGAGAAGGCGTTCGCAACAAGGACATCAACGGCCTGCTCAGCTGGAAACTGAACGACGAGCACCGCCTCGAAGCCAGTGCCGGCTACAGCCGTCAGGGCAACATTTTTGCCGGCGACACCATGAACAGCAACGGCGGCGGAGACGTCGACTTCGTCTCCAGCCTCTACGGTCACGAAACCAACGTGATGCAGCGCAGTACTTATGACCTGACCCACCTCGGTGATTTCACCTGGGGTACCAGCAAGACCACGCTGGCCTACGAATACGTACGCAACTGGCGCCTTAACGAGGGCTTGGCTGGCCGCACCGAAGGTGCCCCAAGCGACGAAGGTGGGGCTATGTCCCGTTTGCGTAACACACGCCTGAGCAGTGAGGTGAACCTGCCGTTCGCCATGGGCAGCACAGAACATGTGCTTACCTTGGGTGGCGAGTACCTGTACGAAACCCTCAACGACCAAGGTTCGTTGCGCCCGCAAAGCTCCGACCCCACCCACAATGACGGCCTTGTCGGCTTCGATCGCAGCAGCTCGAAGATGACCGCACGCAGCTATGCGCTGTTTGTCGAAGACAACATCATCGTTGGCGACACCACCCTTACGCCGGGCCTGCGTTTCGACCACCACGAAAGCTTCGGTGACAACTTCAGCCCCAGCCTGAACCTGTCGCACAAGCTGACCGAAGCGCTGTCGGTAAAAGGCGGCATCGCCCGTGCCTACAAGGTTCCGAACCTGTACCAGTCCAACCCCAACTACCTGCTGTACAGCCGCGGTAATGGCTGCAGTGTGCAACAGGCCAACAATGGTGGCTGCTACCTGCAGGGCAACGCCGACCTCAAGCCCGAGATCAGCGTCAACAAGGAAATCGGCCTGCTGTACGACCGTGGTACCTGGCGCACCAGTGCCACCTACTTCCGCAACGACTACAAGAACAAGATCATCGGTGATACCGATGTACTTTACACCATGGGTACCGGCAGCCGCGTGACTCAGTGGGACAACGCCGGCAAGGCGCGGGTGGAAGGTGTCGAAGGCAACTTCTTCATCGAGTTGGCCCCGACCCTGGACTGGAACACCAACCTGACCTGGATGCTCGACAACGATGATCGCGAAACGGGCGAGCCGCTGTCGGTGATCCCGGAATACACCGTCAACACCAGCCTCGACTGGCGCGCCACCGAGCAGCTGTCATTCCAGGTAGCGGGTACTTACTTCGGCAAGCAAAAATCGCCGACCTACAACTACCGCACCCAGCAGGACTACGACAAGGCCGCCCAGCAGGACGTCGAGGCCTATGGCCTGGTGGACGTGAGCGCCGGGTACAAGTTCAATGCCAACTACGACGTGCGGGTGGGCGTGAACAACGTCTTCGACAAGCAGATCCTGCGCGGCGGCAACGCCAGCAGCTCGGGGGCAAACACGTATAACCAGCCGGGCAGGGCGGTGTTTGCTGCGCTGAATATCAACTTCTGATCCAAAGGGCCGCCCTGCGGCCCAATCGCAAGTCAACCGGGTCGCGAATGGCCGGCGACATTGTTGCAGCCAAACGTCTCGCAGCGTGCTAAACCATGCACCCCAGCCCGCTGCGAGAAATGCCTGGTGAAAGCCATCCGCCTGACCCTGATTTGCCATGCCCTGACCCAGGCCCAGAAGAACGGGCGCCTGCACCATACGGATGATGGCATCCTGCCGCTAGCCCGACAGGCAGACGCCGACCGATCAGGCGTGCAACTGCTGAGTGCGCCAGAGCGGCGGGCCTGCGAGACGGCGGCGTGGTTAACGGGGGCAGTACAGGTCGAGCCGGGCTTGGCCGATTGCGACCTTGGGCGTTGGCAGGGTTTGTCGTTGAAGCAGCTACAAGCCGAGCAACCGCAGGCGTTGGCAGAATGGCTGCGGGATCCGGCCAGTGCCGTGCATGGTGGCGAGTCGTTCGCTGCGCTATGCCAGCGCCTGGCCGCTTGGCTGGCGGCCTTTGACAGGCCGGGTGACTGGCTGGCCGTGACCCACCCGATGGTCATACGCGCCATGCTGGTACAGGTGCTTGGGTGTCCGATGAGTGCCGGGCAGCGAATTGACGTGCTGCCGCTGTCACGTCTGGAACTGAGCTTTACCGGGCAGTGGCGGTTGCGCCTGGGCTAAGGCTCAGAACGCCAGCTTGTAACCGATCAGCAGCAGCATCGTTGCCAGGCAAGGGCGCAGCACGCGGTCGGAGATTCGCCCGGTGAGGTGGCTACCCAGATAGATGCCTGGCAGCGAGCCCAGCAGCAGGTAGCCCAGCAGCGACCAATCCATGTTGCCCATGCCCGCGTGGCCCAGGCCTGCTACCAAGGTCAGTGGCACGGCGTGGGCAATTTCGGTACCGACCAGGCGACGGGTGACCAGGAACGGGTACAGCAGGAACAGCGCCACTGTACCCAGGGCGCCAGCACCGATGGAGGTGAGGGTGACCATTATTCCAAGCACCACGCCGGTCAGCACCGTGAGGGTGTTCAGGCTACGGTCGCTGAGGTGGTAGTGATCACCGGCATGGCGGCTGGCGAAGGCCTGCAGGCGCGATTTGAACAGGATGGCCAGCGCGGTCAGGATCAGCACCACCGCCAGGCCTTGCTTGATGATGGCGTTGAGCGCCGAGGTGTCGGTGTGCAGGGTGCTGAGGAACCACAGGGTCAGCGCCGCTGCGGGCACGCTGCCCAGGCTGAGCAGGCCGGTGATCTTCCAGTCGATGTTCTTGTTGCGCGCATGCACCCAGACGCCACTGGCCTTGGTGATCGCTGCATACAGCAGGTCGGTACCGACAGCGGTCGCCGGGTGGATACCAAACCACAACAGGATCGGGGTCATCAGCGAGCCGCCACCGACGCCGGTCATACCGACGATGAAGCCCACGACCAGGCCAGCAATGGTGAAACCGAAAGAACCTACATCCATACGCTACTCGACTGCCCAACTTTGCCCGTTATCGGATGCCAGTCAGCATATAGATTTTTTTATAGCCAAATAGACTTGTTCGTTATTAGGTTATAACCGGGTTTGCCTTGGGCGGGCGTGACCGATCAACGATCAGTCATCACCACCATGACATGGGCATCACCACCGTCATCACTTTCCGACAGGTAGATGTGCCCCACCTGGCTGTCGAAATACGCCGTCTCCTGCGGCCCGATGCTGACCGCTTCGCCGGTCTCGAACTCGATGCGCACACGCCCGCTCAGCACCAGCGCGAACTCTTGCCCGGGGTGGCGGATAAAATCGTCGAACTGGCCGCGTTCCCGGGCAATGATGCGGGCATAAGCCGGTGTCATGCGTCGCGCGGGGAAATCTCCGGCAATCGGATAATAGTCGTAGGTGCCGGTCGAATAACCCGCCGCTGCGGGCAGTGAGTCAACCACCACGGTCACCGGCACCGGGGTGCTGACCGTGCCGCTGGCGCGGAACAGCTGGGCAATATCGACATTCAGCGCCCGCGCAGCAGCGGCCAGTTTTTCATAGCTGACCGACACCTGCGCCAGTTCCATCTTCGACAACGTGGACAGCGGTACGCCACTGGCTTCGGACAATTGCTTGAGGGTCATCTGGCGCGCCTTGCGCACCTGGCGCAGGCGCTGGCCCACTACTGCACGGTCAAGCTGGGGTAGAGCTGAAGGCATTCAGGGATCTCGGCATGCGGCGTTGGTCGGGCATCTTACCTTGGACCCTTGCGCATTTCTAAATTCTCATATATTAGAATTCTCATAAATGATAATTGGCCTGGCAGGAGCGTGCATGACCCCGACCTACGACACCCTGATCATCGGTGCTGGCATCGCCGGCGCTTCGCTGGGCTACCGCCTGGCCTGTCAGCAGCGCGTGCTGCTGGTCGAGCGTGAATCGCAGCCTGGCTACCATTCCACCGGGCGTTCGGCGGCCATGTTCATGGAGGCTTACGGCACCCCACAGATCCAGGCACTGACCCGCGCCAGCCGAGCCTTCTACGAAGCGCCACCGCAGGGCTTCTGCGAGCACCCGCTGCTGGAGCCGCGAGGCTGTCTGTATGTGGCCAGCCTGGAGCAACGAGAACTGCTTGAGCAAACTTACGCGCAGAACCTGGCCAATGGCACAGAGGTCAGCCTGCTGGACCGGGACGCGGCCTTGGCACTGATACCCAGCCTGCGTGGCGAAACCCTGGCCGGCGCGGTGCTTGAGCCAGGTGCGATGGACCTTGATGTACATGCCTTGCACCAAGGCTTCTTGCGGGGTTATCGCACTGCCGGCGGTGAACTGCGCTGCAACGCCGAGCTGATCCAGGCCTGCTACCTGGACGGCGTGTGGCAGGTGGAGTTGGCTGATGGCAGCCGTTTGCAGGCCCGATGTCTGGTCAATGCTGCAGGTGCCTGGGCGGACCGTGTGGCCGAGCAGTGCGGGGTGGCGCGCATCGGCTTGCAACCGTGCCGCCGTAGCGCGTTCACCTTCCCCGGCCCGGCAGAACAAAACTTTGCCCGCTGGCCTGCAGTGATTGGCGTCGATGAAAGCTTCTACTTCAAGCCTGATGCCGGCCAACTGTTGGGGTCTCCAGCCAATGCCGACCCGGTTGAGCCACAGGATGCCGCGCCCGAGGAGTTCGACGTGGCCTTGGGTATTTACAACATTGAAGCCATGACCACCTTGGCGATCCGCCGCCCTAGCCACACCTGGGCCGGGCTGCGTTCATTCGTTGCCGACGGCGACCTGGTGATCGGTTTCGATGCGCATGCACCCGCGTTTTTCTGGCTGGCGGCCCAGGGTGGCTATGGCATCCAGTCGGCAGCGGGCGCCTCGCGCCTGGCCGCCGACTTGCTGATGGGCCAGCCCGTGTGTCCCGACCTTGTCAGCCAGGGCGTGGCGCCCGAGCGCCTGTCCCCGGCCCGTTTCCAGCAACCCTGAAAGGAGCATCCCATGAGCAATGACATTCAGCGTTTCCCCAGCAGCTTGCCGTTCCCGTTTTCCCGCGCCGTAAAGGCCGGTGGCTTTCTGTTCCTCTCCGGGCAGGTGCCGATGAGCGCTGGCGGCGAAGTGGTGCGCGGTGATATCCAGACCCAGACCCGTGCTGCCTGCGAGCGCATCGCCGAAAGCCTGGAGGCCTGTGGCGCGCGTCTCGACCAGGTGGTGAAGGCCACGGTCTGGCTGTCGGACATGCGCCATTTCGCCGGCTTCAACGAGGTGTACAAGGCGTTCTTCGGCGCGGCGCTACCGGTGCGTTCCACCGTGGCTTCGGCGTTGGCCCTGGGCGTGGATGTGGAGATAGAAGTGCAGGCGTTCGTCGGCGACGCCTGACAGGGCAAAGAGCCCGTGTAGAGGCGGCCTTGTGTCGCGATGGGCTGCAAGGCCGCCCCTACAACCGGTATGCGACGGCGATGACAAAACAACAATAAATCCAGAGGTTCACATGCAAGAGCAGCTGAAGATCGCCGGCGCATTTGTCGGCGTGATCGTGGGGGCGGGGTTCGCTTCAGGGCGGGAACTGTTGTTGTTCTTTGTCGATTTCGGCGTGTGGGGGTTGGCTGGCGCGTTGGTCAGCGCCGCCTTGTTCACCTTCCTCGGCATGGCGTTGGCGGGGCTGGGCAATCGCCAGCAGGCCACCTCGCACAAGGATGTGATCCTGGCCATCTGCGGCCGTCACCTGGGCATGTTCGTCGACTGGTTGATCACCTTTTTCATGTTCGCCGTCACCGTGGTCATGCTGGCCGGTGGTGGTGCCTTGCTGGAGCAGCAGTTCGGCATCCCGGCCCTGACCGGCAGCGTGCTGGTGACGCTGGTGGTAGTCGGTATCGTGTGCCTGGACGTGCGCAAGATGATACTTGCAATTGGCGCCATCACACCCTTGCTGATCCTGGTGGCTTCGGCAATAGCGCTGTATGCCGTGATCACCCGCGAGCAGAGCTTTGCTGTGCTCGATCAGGTGGCCAGCCAGCAACAGGCCGGCACCCGCCATTGGCTGCTGGGGGCGTTCTTGTATGTGTCGTATAACATCGTCGCGGGTGCGCCGATCCTGGCCATTCTGGGCGGTTCGGCCAAGGGCGAGAAAGCCGCGGTGTGGGGAGGCCTGCTCGGTGGTGCGGCGCTAGGCGGCCTGATGCTGGTGATGAGTGCAGGACTGCTGTCGCGCCTGGACAGTGTGGCCGACCAGCCGATGCCGATGCTGTCGATTGCCAACGAAGTGTCACCACTGCTGGGGCTGGTGATGTGCCTGATCATCTTCGGCATGATCGTCAACACCGCGGTGGGCACGCTGTTTTCCTTCCTCTCGCGGCTGTTACCGGCGGGCACGACGAAGTTCCGCTGGGGCTCGGTGGTGACCGGGGTGGTGGCGTTCGGCTGTAGCCTGGTGGGGTTCATCAGCCTGGTGGGTGAGGTGTACCCGTTCTTCGGTTACTTGGGCTTTGTGCTGATGACGGCGGTATTGCTGGCCTGGGTACGGCGGGGCAGGGCTGCGAAGGCGGTGGCTGCATAAGGGGCTGGTACAGGCGACAACAGGCATAGGCCGTTGCCGCCTGAACCCGGCGTTTAAATCCTGAAGCTGCCCACCAACTGCTTCAAACGCCCAGCCTGCTGGGCCAGCTGGTCGCAATGGCGCAGGGTCTCGTTGAGGTTCTCCACCCCTTGCTGGTTCAGGGCGTTGATCTGGGTGATGTCCAGGTTGAGGCTTTCGACCACGGCGGTCTGTTCTTCGGTCGCTGTCGCCACCGACTGGTTCATGCCATCGATTTCGCCAATGCGCTGGGTCACGCTGGCCAGGCGTTCGCCGGCCTGGTTGGCCACCTGTACGGTCTGCTCGCTGGAGACTTGGCTGGTGTTCATGGTATGCACCGCTTCGCGCGAGCCCACCTGCAGGCTGGTGATCATGCGGTGGATTTCTTCCGCCGACTCCTGGGTACGGTGCGCCAGGTTGCGCACCTCGTCGGCCACCACGGCAAAGCCACGGCCGGCCTCACCGGCACGGGCCGCTTCGATGGCGGCGTTCAGTGCCAGCAGGTTGGTCTGCTGGGAAATGCCCTTGATCACATCGAGGATCTTGCCGATTTCGTCGGTGCTGGCGTTGAGCGTTTCGATCTGCGCGCACGACTCGCTGATCCGTTGCGACAGGGCAGTCATGGCGCTGATGGCTTCTTCAACCACTTCACGGCCACCGTGCGCCTGTTCGCTGGCACCGCTGGCATGTTGCGAAGCATCTGCGGCGTTGCGGGCGATTTCCTGGGTGGCGGCGCCCAGTTCGTTGATGGCCGCAGCGACGCTGTTGGTGCGCATGCTCTGTTCTTCAGAACCGCTGATCGACGCATTGGACGCACTGACCACTTTTTCCGAAAGATCATGCACCAGGCGGGTGGCCGAGGACACTTCGCTGATCGAGGCATGGATACGCTCGACAAAGCGGTTGAACGAGGTAGCCAGTTCGCCGAACTCGTCCTTGTTCTGCACGGCCAGGCGGCGGGTAAGGTCACCTTCACCCTCGGCGATGTCGCGCATGGCGCGGCCCATGGTGGTCAGCGGGCTCATCAGCACCGGAATCAGCAGGCCGAGCAGGCCGGCGATGGCGGCCACGGCAATCAGCATGGCAATGATCGCCGAGGTGCGGAACTGGCTGAGCGCGGCATAGGCCTTGTCCCTGTCGATCGACAGCCCGATGTACCACTGCGCCGAAGGCAGGCCGGCCACCGGGGCGAACGAGATGATGCGGTCCTGGCCGTTGAGGGTGACATCCTGCATGCCGGCGGCAACCCGCAGGTTGCTGCCTGGGTAGATGTCCTTGAGGTTCTTCATCACCTGGTCTTTGTTCGGGCTGACGATCACCTGGCCATTGGCGTCGGCCAGGAAGGCGTGACCGATGCCGCCGAAGTCGACCGAGTTGATGATCTCGACGAGGGTGTCGAGGGTAACGTCACCGCCGACCACACCGATCAGTTCGCCATTGCGCTTGCTCTTCACCGGCGTGGCGATGGTCACCATCAGGCCACCGACTGCCCCCTGGTACGGGGCGGTCAGCACGGTCTGCCCGGCGTTGGCGGCGGCGCCATACCAAGGGCGCTGGCGCGGGTCGTAACCGGCGGGCATCTGGGCATCCGGGCGCTGGGTGAATTCGCCGTTGGCCTGGCCCAGGTAGGTGAACAGGAAATTACGCGTGTAGGACGGCTGCTCGATCAGCCCTGCCAAGGTGTCGCCGGCGCCTTGCTGGCCGATGTCCTGGGCCAGGTTCTCCAGCACCAGAATGCGCCCGCTCATCCAGTTCTGCACACTGCTGGCGGTCAGTGCACCGGACTGCTGCACCGAGGCTTCGATATTCTGGCGGATGGTATTGCGTTGCAGGTAGTCGTTGTAGAGCGTGAACAGGGCAAATGCCAGGACCACGACGCCGCAGGCGCTGAGCAGGATCTTGTGGCGAAATTTCAGGTTCATGTTTCGAGACCTTGAGCCAATGAGGGGAGGGCGCAGCGCGCTCATGACGCGATGCGGGGCCTGTCGACCGAGATATCGGCTCGAGGGGTAAAAGATTGAAGTGCTTAGAGAAATTTCTTACAGGCGTTTCGACGGACGGCAGTCACGGGTCAGCCAACTGCTCGATCAGCAGGCGTGCGGCTTGCTGCAGCGGCTGTTGTTTGCGCCACAGGATATGCACGGGCAGTTGCAACGCGTTGTGTGTATTGCGGAACTCCAGGCGCACCAGACGCCCGCTGGCCAGCAGCGGCGCGACCCGCGACAACGGCAGATCACCCCAGCCCAAGCCAGCTTCAACCATCTGCAGCGCCAGGTCGAAGCTGTCGGTGGACCAGTGTGTGGCGCCGATCAGCGGGCGAGGGTCAGCCAGTGGCAGATCGCGGCTGCGCACCAGAATCTGACGCACCTGGGTCAGGTCCTCAAGGTAGTGGATACGTCCCTCACGCAAGGCCGGGTGGGCCGGCGACAGGGTGGCTACCAGCGACTCCATGCCGATGTGCTGGAAGCCGCGGCGGGCATCGACCTGCAGGCCGGCAAAGGCTACGCAGAGGTCGGCACGACCGCTGTCCAGCAAGTGCAGGGCTTCTTCCTGCGGGGCGCTGACCAGGGCAATGTCCAGCAAGGGGTGGCGCTCACCGAGGTTGGCGATGGCCGCCAGCAGCGGGCGGTGATCGATGTCGGGTACCACCGCCAGGGTCAGGCTGCTCTCCAGCCCTTGGGACAACTCCAGGGCATGAACCTGTAGCAGCCCGAGTTGTTCGGCAATCAGCCTGGCGTGTGGCTCCAGGGCCAAGGCCTGTGCGGTTGGGCGAACTTCACGCGGGCCACGTTCGAACAGGCTGTAGCCAAGTTCTGCTTCAAGGTTGCCAATGGCCATGCTCACGGCTGAAGGCACGCGCTTGAGGGCACGCGCAGCGGAAGAAAACGAACCGTGGTCGAGCACGGCCAGAAACAGCTGGATGTTGTCGCTGGAAAAGTTCATGGCAGCCTCCTGTCAGTTGATCTGACAGCTGCTGACTTTTGCTGTCAAGTGCGTTGAAGCATGATCGCCCCGTCGCTATTTGTCTTTGGAGGTAACCTGGGTGCAGGGATTGAAACGCAAGCTGGTCTACGTGACTTTCTATGAACTGATCGGGCTGTGCATGTCGACCCTCGGGCTGGCCTACCTGTCAGATACGCAGGCGTCGCATACCGGGCCGCTGGCGGTGATGATCACCACCATCGCCATGCTCTGGAACCTGATCTACAACACCCTGTTCGAGTACTGGGAGAGCCGCCAGGCCAAGCGGGGACGCAGCGTGGCACGGCGGGTGGTGCATGCCATCGGCTTCCAGTTGACCCTGGTGGTTTACTTGATTCCGCTGATTGCCTGGTGGCTGGACATGACATTGCTGGAGGCGCTGCTGGTGGATATGGCGTTCATCATCCTGGTGCCGTGCTACACCTTTGCCTACAACTGGGCGTTTGATCGTGTGTTTGGCTTGCCAAGCGCTGCCCTTGCCACAGCTTGATACAGCCTTGCGCTGCGAAAACGCCGGCACAGGCCGCCACTAAGGTGGCAGGCGAATGATCAAAGGCGCCTGCTGCTGCTCGACCTGCTGCTCCACCGGCCGCGGCGCACTGGCCAGCAAGCTGTCCTCAACCTGCCCCGACAGGTAATAGACCCCCGCCATGGCCCCGCTCTGGCGGTTCTCCATCAACTCCTGCCATTCCTGGTTCAACGCCACGTTCAGGATCACCCGCAGCTGTTCGACCATCTGCGGGTGATCACGGTCATGGGTCATCATCCCGTAACCGGCTGCAGCAATCGAAATCATCGCCCCTGCCACCTTGCCCACTGCCGATGCCACGGCACTGGCGATACCGCGTGGGGCCAGGGTGGCGCCAAGCTTTTCGCTGGCCTGGGTGGCCACCGAGTTGAGCCCGACATCGGTCCTGCCAGGGCCTTTGCTGGCCTGTTGATGCAAGTGCTGGCGCATGGCTTGCCAGGCCGGTTGCTGGTCCAGTGACTTGGCCCGCAGCAGCTGATACAGGCTGGCATTGCGCGCATCCGGTGGCCCCAGGGCGATGGCGGGGATACGGTTGAGGCGCTGGCTGAACTGCTCGGGCGGCGCGTTGTAACGGCTGATGATGGCCGGCAGTTGCTGGCCGAGCAGTTGCAGGTACAGTTCGCAGGCGCGGTCGCGGATGCCCTCGGGGTTGATCTGCTCGGCTACCGGCTCAATCACCCGCGCGTGATACTGCTCCTGCAGGTACAGGGCCAGGCGTTTTTCTGCCGGTTCCCGCCCCTCGCCACTGTCGAGCTTGTACCAGGCCACCTTGAGGGTTAGCCACTGCTGGGTCCAGTAACCCGTGAACCAGGGGATGAAGTCGCTTTCGGTGCGTTGCTGCACTTGCTCCTTCCACACCCGCATGGAGCGCCGGGCATAGTCGTTGGCCGAGCCGGCGGCACCGACCGAGGCATCGATCAGTTCCTGGTCGATGCGTTGCCAGGCCGCGGGGGTGAGTATTGTGGGCGGCGGCGGGGCAGGGGGGCGCTTGCTCGCACAACCGCCGAGGGCCAGCAGAAGGCAGAGCAACAGGAGGACTCGAGAACTCACGCGACCGCCTCCCTGGTAGAGGCTGGGGGGGTTCTCGAAGTATAGGGTGGGGTTATTGGGGCTGCTGTGCAGCCCATCGCCCGCATCCGCTCTGATGCAGATGGTTGCGTGAGCGCGGCCTGCGTGGGAGCGATCGCGTCCGTTTGGTCGGGTTATTCCAGGTCGAGCTTTTCTTCCAAACGGTCAAGGTGCCTGTGCATCAACCCCAGCGCCGCTTCGGCATCACCTTGCTCCACGGCATCGATGATTGCCGCATGCTCTTCCCACGCGCAGTGATCGCAGCACGGCGTTTCGTAGCGAGCGATGATCAGCGAGGTCATCGGCACCAGCCCATTGAGAAATCGCGCCAGTGGTGCATTGGCCGCCACCTGCGCCAGTTTCAGGTGGAACTCGCCGCCCAGGCGGATCGCTGCGCAGCGTTCGCCACGCTCATGGTGCTGGCGCTCGCGCTCCACCAGTTGCCGTAGCTGGCGTACCTGCGCCGGCCGGGCGCGTTGCGCGGCCAGGGTGATCAGCGTGGTTTCCGCCAGGCGACGGGCACTGAGCACCTGACGTGCCTGGTCTGGGTCGGGTGCAGCCAGATGTGCGGTGTGGCTGGGGCGCTGTACCACTACCTGCTGGTCGGACAGGCGCCCCAGCACGCGGCGGATCACCGTGCGGCTGACACCAAAGGCATGGCCCAGCGCCTGTTCGGGCAACAGACTGCCCGGCGGCAGGCGCTGTTCGAGAATGGCGTCGAACAGCCGCGGATAAATCTGCTCGGCCGACAGGCGGGTTTCGCCGGCCGCGAGCAGGGCAGGCAAGTGGGGGGCGGCGTTCATGGGCACTCTCCTGAGGTCATGGATGTGGATGTTCGTCCGGGATATTCAGCGCGATGCCCATGCGCAGCCCTTCGGCCACGATGTGCTGACGCATCTGGGCACTGGCCTGGGCGCTGCTGCGTTCGCGAATGGCGCGCACCACCGCTTCGTTTTCCTTCAGCCGCGCGGCCAGGTGCTCTGGCGAGTTGCGCAGCATGTCGGCGCTTTGCTTCAGGGCATTGCCGGTCTGCTGCACCACGCTCTGGAAAATCGGGTTGGTGGTCAGGGCGAACAGCGCCTCATGGAAGGCAATGTAGGCTTTGACCCCGGCCTCGCTGTCATCGGCCTCCAGCGCTTCGCGCATGTCCATCAGGGTCAGGCGCAACTGGCCGATGTCCTGGCTGTTGGCCGACTGCGCCACCAGGCCGACGATGAACGGTTCGAGTGTGTAGCGCAGTTCCAGCACGTCGGCCAGGCTGGCCGCTGCGCTGGTTTCCACGCCCGACGCCTGGGCATCGGCATCCAGCACCAATACGCCCTTGCCGGGTAGCGAGCGCACCAGGCCCAGTGTTTCCAGCACGGTTACCGCTTCGCGCAGGCTGGGGCGGCTGATGCCCAGTTGTTCGGCCAGTTCGCGCTGGCCTGGCAGCATGTCGCCAGTGCGCCATTGGCCGCGGGCCAGGGCCTGGCGGAGTTTTTCCACCACTGAGTTGACGACGGTTGATGAGCTGATCACGTTTCGCTCCTGGAAGGGCCGGCATCAATGCCGGCCACGTTCGCTCAGAATTCCTGTTGATGGGCGTTGGGTTGCTTGCGTGGCGTGGGGGCAAAGCCAGGCTTGCCGTCGAGCACGTTCTGCGCACGCTCCAGGTCAATGTCCTTCTCCCAACGGGCAATGGCCACGGTGGCCACGCAGTTGCCGATCAGGTTGGTCAACGCCCGGCCGATACCCATGAACCAGTCCACCGCCAGCACCAGTACCAGGCCTACCACAGGGATCGCCGGTACCGCAGTCAGGGTGGCGGCAAGAATCACCAGTGCCGAGCCTGGGATGCCGTGAGCCCCCTTGGAAGTCACCAACGACACCAGCAGGATGGTCAGCAGGTCGGTCATTTCCAGTGGCGTGCCGGTGGCGTTGGCGATGAACACGATCGCCAGGGTGAGGTAGATGGAAAAACCATCGAGGTTGAACGAGTAGCCGGTAGGGATCACCAGGCCGACCGTCGAACTGCCGATGCCCAGGTGCTCAAGCTTGCGCATGATCTGTGGCAGCACGGCGTCGGAAGAGGCGGTGCCCAGGACGATGGTCAGCTCTTCACGCAGGTATTTGATCAACGGCAGCAGCTTCAGGCCCGACAGGCGCATGACGGTGCCCAGCACGATCAGCACGAAGCCGGCACAGGTCAGGTAGAACAGCGCCACCAGCCCGCCCAGGTGCTGCAGCGACGCCAGGCCGTACTTGCTGGTGGTGAAGGCAATGGCGCCGAACACGCCGATCGGCGCCAGGCGCACGATCATGCCCATGATGCGGAAGATCACATGGCTCAGTTCGTTGATCAGTCGCGAAATGCCGGCGGCCGAGTCACCCACCAGGTTCAGCGCGCTGCCGAACAGCACCGAGAACAGCAGCACCTGAAGAATGTTGTTGTCGGCGAAGGCACCGATCACCGAGGTGGGGATCAGGTCCATGAAGAACGCCGTGGCGCCATGGATGTGCTGGCCGCGCTCGGCCAAGCCGTTGGCATCGGCGGCGGACAGTTGATCCAGGTGAATATTGGCACCGCTGCCAATGCCACTGGTGAAGGCGAACACCAGGCCGATCACCAGCGCCAGGGTCGTCAGCACTTCGAAGTAGATCACCGACTTCAGGCCGATGCGGCCGACCTTTTTCAGGTCACCCGCACCCGAAATGCCGCTGACCACCACGCAGAACACGATCAGGCCGATGAGCATCTTGATCAGCTTGATGAAGCCGTCGCCGAGGGGTTTGAGTTGCAGGGAGAGGTCGGGGAAGCTCAGACCGCAGGCGATGCCGAGGGCAAGGCCGAGTACGACTTGCAGGAAAATCGAACGCGAGCACCATTTGAGCATGGGAGGAGTCTCTGATCGGTGTCCTTGCTTCGGTAGCCGCACGGGGCGAAAGAGCGCAGGACTTAATTATTGTGGTCTTACCGGTTTGTTCAGCGCGAGGCCATAAAAGCGCGAAAAATACCTGATTGCAAGGTTTTTTGGCCTTACCGGTCTGACCAGTTGTGGGGCAATCCAGCCTGCCATGCTCTAGTTCGGTGCGTGCCGTAAAAGGGGGCGCTTGAAATAGCTCAGGGCTTGGCCAGTGCCTGATCCACCGCTGCAATCAGCTTGCCAAGATCTTTGGGTGGGGCGTTGTGGATGACACCGAACAGGTAGGCGCGCTGCTCCTCTTCGTCGTCCGGTTCAGCGAAGAAGTCCTTGGGCTTGACGCCCAGCACCTGGGCAAACGCCATGATTGCATCGATGCTGGGGGTATAGGTGCTGGTTTCGAAACGGCTGATGGTCTTGGGGTCGAAGCCGGTTCGTTCAGCCAGTTGTGCCTGGGTCAGGCCCGCCAGCTTGCGGTAGCGGCGCAGGGCGATACCCAAAGCTGATCTCGTCATCGCTTAATTCCCATTTAGAATCAAGAACTTAACGATATCTATCAATGTGGCGCAACGCCATGATCGATCACCTTTGTTTTATTTATGTGATGAATTTCGTAGAATTCATGGCTTGACCGGTCAGTCATCGTCACCTTCCTTGTACCGTTCGGCCTCGTGCCGTAACGGCAGGAAGCGCTTTTGCCCATTGGAACGGATCCTCATGAATCGGTTCCGATGGCCGTCGATGTACTGGGTACCGGCTTGTCATCGAATGGAGTCTCATCGTGCGCCTCAACCTGCCGGTAACCCCGGTCGAGCAACGTTTCCCCCCCGATCAGCGGCTGATTTCTGCTACCGATACCGCCAGCCTGATCACCTACTGCAACCCTGAGTTTGCCGCCATCAGTGGCTACAGCGAGGCCGAACTGATCGGCAGCCCGCACAACCTGGTGCGCCACCCGGACATGCCGCCGGCGGTGTACGAGTTGATGTGGCGCTACCTGAAAGCCGGCAAGAGCTGGATGGGTATCGTCAAGAACCGCTGCCGTAACGGCGACTACTACTGGGTCAATGCCTACGTCACGCCCATCCTCGAAGGTGGGCGGGTAGTGGGTTACGAGTCGGTGCGCGTATGCCCCACGCGCGAGCAAGTAGCCCGTGCCGAAGCCCTCTATGCGCGGCTACGCAACGGTCAGGCGGCATTGTCGGCGCCGCGCCGTCTGAGCTTGCTGACGCAGGCCCTGGCCTTGCCACTGGCCGGTGGGCTGCTGGCGGTGGGGGCCAATCAGTTGTGGCCTGGCCTGGTGGGGCAGGGGCTGACCGTGGGGCTGTTCGTGGCCTGCGGTCTATGGGCGCGCAATGCCCTCGGGCGGCAGCTGCAGCAGATTGTGCAGGGTGCCGAAGGTGCCTTCGCCGACCCGGTTGCAGCCTTGACCTACAGCGACCTGTCGGGTGCTGCCGGGCAGTTGCAACTGATGCTGATCAGCGAAGAGGCACGCCTGAAAACCGCATTGACGCGGCTAAGCGATCTGGCCGGGCAAATGGCCGTGGCCGCTCGCGATGCCGGGCAGTTGTCGCGCAGCACCGAGGCGGCATTGCTGGAGCAGCGTGCCGAAACCGACCTGAGCGCCACTGCAATGAACCAGATGGCCGCCTCCATTGGCGAAGTCGCCAACCACGTGCAGTTGACCGCCGCCGAGGCACACACGGCGCACCTGCTGGCCGAGCAAGGTAGCCAGGTGGCCGATGCCAGCGGCACGGCCATTCGTAACCTGGCCAGCACTGTGACGCAGATCAACCAGGCGGTCAGCCACCTGGCGGGTCAGACCGGCGCCATCGCCGAGGCAGCCGGGATGATCCGCGGCATTGCCGAGCAAACCAACCTGCTGGCCCTCAACGCCGCCATCGAGGCTGCCCGTGCGGGCGAGCAGGGCCGGGGCTTTGCCGTGGTCGCCGACGAGGTCCGGGCATTGGCCGACAAGACCCGCCAGTCCACCCTGCACATCCAGGCCATCATCGATGCCCTGCGCAGTGGCGCCGAGGAAGCCGTGGCGATCGCCAGCCGAGGCATCGACGGTGCCGAGCAAGGCGTTGCCCAGGTGCAGGAAGCCCGACAGGCGCTGCATGGCATTCGTGACGCGGTACAGCGCATCAGCGACATGAGCCAGCAGATGGCCACCGCCTCGCAGCAGCAGTCGGCGGTGGCAGAAGATGTTTCGCGGCAGATCAACGGCGTAGCCGGTATCGCCCAGCACAGCGCCCACAGCGCCAACGCCGCCGCCTCGCGCGGTACCGAACTGGAACACGTGTGCGCCGGATTGCGCGCCCTGGTGGAGCGCTTCAACCGCTAAGGCAGGATGCTTTATGGATGATAACTATCGCGCGGCCGTGGACGCGGCCGCAATCTTTTCGGAAACCGACCTGCGTGGGAACATCACCTACGTCAATCAGCAGTTCTGCAGCATCTCGGGCTACAGCCGTGAAGAACTGTTGGGGGCCAACCACCGCATCCTCAATTCCGGGCTGCATGAACCGACGTTCTTTGTCGGCATGTGGCGGGCTTTGGTCGCCGGGCGGGTGTGGAAGGGCGAAATCTGCAACCGGTCCAAGGACGGTTCGTTGTACTGGGTCGACAGCACCATGGTGCCACTGGTCGATCCGCTGACAGGCCAGGTGCGCAAGTATGTGTCGATCCGCTTTGACGTCACGGAGAAGCGCCAGCTGCTGCATACCTTGCAGTGGCGGGTGGGTCACGATGTGCTCACCGGCCTGCCCAACCGCGCCTACCTGTCCGACCTGCTGAACCAGGCTCTGGCCTACTCGCGCCGCGAAGGCATCTCGCTGGCGGTGTGCATGCTCGACCTGGATGGTTTCAAGGCGGTCAACGACGGCTACGGGCATGCCGTGGGTGACCTGCTGCTGGTGGAAGTGGCGCAGCGCCTGAAGAGTATCCTGCGTGGTGGGGATGCCGTGGCGCGGCTGTCGGGCGACGAATTCGTGCTGATCCTGCGCGATGTCGATGATGAGCACCAGCTGCATGCAGCCCTGCAGCGGGTGTTGCGTGCCTTGGCGGCGCCCTGTGTGGTGCGTGAGCATACACTGTCGCTCAGCGCCAGTATCGGCGTGACCCTGTACCCGCAGGATGACGAAGATGCCGACACCCTGGTGCGCCACGCCGACCAGGCCATGTATGTGGCCAAGCAGCGCGGGCGCAACCGTTACCATCTGTTCGACGTGTCGCAGGAACAGGAGCTCAAGGCCACCCACCAGACCGTGGCGCGCGTGCGCCGGGCGCTGCGCAACGGTGAGCTGTGTCTTTACTACCAGCCCAAGGTCAACCTGCGCAGTGGCAAGGTACTGGGCTTCGAGGGCTTATTGCGCTGGCAGCGGCCAGGCCGTGGTGTGGTGCCGCCTGGCGATTTCCTGCCATGGGTAGAGCAGACCGACCTGATCGTCGAAATCGGCGAGTGGGTGATCGGGCAGGCGTTGAGCCAGTTGCAGGCCTGGCAGCGCCAAGGGCAGCCCTGGTCGCTGAGCGTGAATATCGCCGCGCGGCATTTGCAGCGCAATGACTTTGCCGAGCGCCTGCAGCAGCTGCTGGCAGCGTACCCGGCGGTGGACCCGGCACTGCTGGACCTGGAAATCGTCGAGTCGGTGGCCATCGACAACCTGCAGCATGTCAGCCGCTGCCTGGATGCCTGCCGTGCGCTGGGTGTGCGTTTCTCGCTGGACGATTTCGGCACCGGTTATTCGTCCTTGAGTTACCTGAAACGCTTGCCGACCCAGACGATCAAGATCGACCAGTCGTTCGTGCGTGACATCCTTCATGACCAGGACGACCTGGCGCTGACGGAGGCGGTGATCGGCCTGGCGCGGGCGTTTGGCCGCGAGGTGATTGCCGAGGGGCTGGAGAGTGTCGAGCACGGTCGGGTACTGATGGGCCTGGGCTGCGAGCTGGCGCAGGGTTACTGCATCGCCCGGCCGATGCCCGCCAGTGACGTGCAAGCCTGGGCACAGGCCTACCGGCAGCCAGTGCAGTGGCGTGACCCTTGAAGCTCATCAGCGGGCCGTGGTCTTGACCTGCACGGGGGCGCCACCTGCTGTCGATCAGGGGTGGCTTCGAAAACCTGCTGTGCGGCGCGCTTCAGGGTCAATCGATTCATCGCTCACGCAACCGCTTGTACAGTGTGGTGCGGCTGATACCCAGTTGGCGGGCCACCGCCGACAGGTTGCCATTGGCTTGCTCGACCAGGCTCTGCAGGTCCGTCTCTTCAGTCGCTATCGGCACCGGTGTTTTCGACTCGGCCAGAAAACCCGCTGGAAGGTGCTCGACGCCGACCGGCCCGTTGGCCGCCAGGGCCAACGCGACCTGTAGCACACTCACCAGTTCGCGCAGGTTGCCCGGCCAGGGGTGTTGATCGAACAGGTCGATTATGGCCGGGGGCAGCCGCGCAGGTTGCCCGGGCTCGCGGTAGCGGGCATGCACCTGCTCAATCAGCTGGCGCCGGTCAGCGCGTTCGCGCAGGGGAGGCAGCACCAGTGTCAGGCCGGCGATGCGGTAGTACAGGTCCTGGCGAAAGCGCCCGGCGCGCACTTCTTCGGCCAGGTTGCGATTGCTCGCCGACACCACGCGGATATCCACCGGCACCGGTTCGCCACTGCCCAGCGGCTGGATGCTGCGCGACTGCAGTACGCGCAGCAGGCGGGCCTGGGTGGGCAGTGGCATGTCGCCAATCTCATCCAGAAACAGGATGCCGTGGTCGGCCTTGCGGATCAGCCCTGGGTTGCCCTTGTGGTGGGCGCCGGTGAACGCGCCTTTGTCATAGCCGAACAGTTCCGACTCCACCAGTTCGGCCGGGATCGCCGCACAGTTTACGGCGACCAGCGGCTGCCTGGCGCGGCTGCTGGCCCGGTGCAGGGTGTCGACGAACACTTCTTTGCCTACGCCTGTTTCGCCCTCCACCAACACCGGGATGTCCTTCTCCAATAGCAGGCCGGCTTGTTTCAAGGCTTTTTCCAGGCGCGGCTCGGCGTTGCCGGCTTCGGGGCGTCGAATGGTTTCGCGTGGGGGGTGCCACTGGCAGTGAAAGCGGTTGCGCCCGGTGGCCTGCAGAGCGAAGGGCTGTTGTCGGGGATGGCTGAGCAGCTGTTGCAGGGGTAACTGGAACAGTTGCTCGATGTTTTGCTGCAGCGGGTTTACGCCGAGCAGGCTATCGGCCCGGTGATTGGCAGCCAACACCTGTCCGCGCTCATCGAACACCAGCAGGCCGGCCCAAGGGCTGTCGAGGTTGTCGGAGGCGCTGTTGAAGATCAGTTGTGCATGCTGGTCAGCATGTTCGGCGAGGATCAGGCGGTTTTCCAGGCTCTGGCCCATCATGCGCACCAGCCCAAGCGTCTGGCTGGCCGGCAGGTAGCCGTCGCTGGCTACGTCGAGCACTCCGACCAGCTGCCGTGCGGCGTCGAACAGGGGGGCGGCGGCGCTGGACATGTAGCGGTTCTGGCGCAGGAAGTGTTCGTCCTGGCCGACGTGAACCGCTTCGGCGCAAATCAGTGTGGTGCCCAGGGCATTGGTGCCGACGCCACGCTCGTGCCAATGGGCGCCGGCGCTGAAACCATGGTGCTGGCGCGGTTCGATGAAACGACGCGAGCCCCAGCTGTCGAGCAGGCAGCCACTGGCATCGGCCAGCATCACCAGGTAGCTGGCGTTACCCAAGAGGTGCGCATAGTGCGGTAGCACTTCCTCGCGGGTCAGGCGCAGCAGGTTTTGGCGCCGCTCCAGCAGGGCGCTGAGCTCGGCGCGGGACAGGCAGTCAAAGTCTGGCGCATGCTGCGGCTGCAGGCCGTGGGCGCGGCAGCGGTCCCAGGAAGCCTGGATCAGTTGGGTGTGGGTCGAAGTGGATGCGGCCACGGGCCTGTCCTGTGTGATTGTTGTCATGGGTCGACCGCCGTTCAGTGTTGTTCACGGCTGTTCATTGTCAAACTGGCCAGTGTCCAGTTGTGCAGTGATTGTGTTCACTTGCGAACCCGCGATTTGCCAGCGCTGCCACCCAGGCCCCGAACCAGAGCATCGGGCAAGGACTGGCACGGAACTGGCTGTACCCGGCAGACAACAATCACAAAAAGGCCACGCCATGTCCCTGGTGCTGGAGCAGGTCAGCCGTAGCGTCGACAACCAGCCGTGGATCGTCGATGCGTCACTGCGTTTCGAGCCCGGCTCGTTCAATGTGCTGCTGGGTCGCACCCTGGCCGGCAAGACCAGCCTGATGCGCCTGATGGCCGGGCTGGACCGTCCTGACCGGGGGCGGGTGCTGATGGATGGCCAGGACGTCACCGGTGTGCCGGTGCGTCAGCGCAATGTGTCGATGGTGTATCAGCAATTCATCAATTACCCGACCTTGAGCGTGTACGAAAACATCGCCTCGCCGCTGCGCCAGGCGCGCATGGCCGAGGACCAGATCCGACGGCGGGTGCAGGAAACTGCCGAGATGCTGCGCATCGAAACCTACCTGCAACGCCTGCCACTGGAGCTCTCCGGTGGCCAACAGCAACGCACGGCGATGGCCAGGGCACTGGTCAAGGATGCCTCGTTGATCCTCTTCGACGAGCCATTGGTCAACCTCGACTACAAGTTACGCGAAGGCCTGCGTCAGGAGCTGCGCGAGCTGTTCGCGGCGCGTCATTGCATTGCTGTGTACGCCACCACCGAGCCCAACGAGGCGCTGGCACTGGGCGGCACCACCACCCTTGTGCACGAAGGCCGTATCGTGCAGAGCGGGCCCACCGCCGAGGTCTATCAGCGCCCCAGCAGCGTGCTGGCTGCCGAGCTGTTTTCCGAGCCGCCGATCAACCTGGTGTCTGGCCGTATCACGGGTAACGAGGTGAGCCTGGCCCAGACCGTGCACTTTGCCCGCAATGCCGACCTGGAGCCGCTGGCCGAAGGTGACTACCGCTTCGGCGTGCGCCCCAGCCATATCGCGCTGGTGCCGGCCCATGACGATGACCTGGAGCTGGCGGTGCTGGTGGAGTTGGCCGAGATCAGTGGGTCAGAAACATTTCTGCATGTGCGCAACGAATACTGGCGCATGGTGCTGCACCTTCCCGGGGTGCACGAATACCAGGTGGACACGCCGATACGCGTGTTCATCCCCACGCACAAGCTGTTCGTTTTCGACAGCGCCGGGGTGTTGGTGCAGGCCCCGGGGCTGCGCCAGACGAGGAGAGGGTGATGGCCGAAATCCGCCTGCGCCAGCTGGCGCATAGTTACAGCCGCCAGCCCGCCAGCGAGGCAGACTATGCCCTGCACGCACTCGAACATGTGTGGGAGCAGGGCGGTGCCTATGCGTTGCTCGGGCCGTCGGGCTGCGGCAAGTCGACCTTGCTCAATATCATTTCCGGGCTGCTGACGCCGTCTCATGGCGAGGTGCTGTTCGACGGCAAGCCGGTCAACCAGCTGTCCCCGCAGGCGCGCAATATCGCCCAGGTGTTTCAGTTCCCGGTGGTGTACGACACCATGACGGTGTTCGACAACTTGGCCTTCCCCTTGCGCAACCAGGGGCTCGATGAAGCCCGGGTGCGTGCCCGGGTGGAAGAAATTGCCGAAGTGCTCGAGCTGACTGCCGTGTTGCGCAAGAAAGCACGCAACCTCACCGCCGATGAAAAGCAGAAAGTCTCCATGGGGCGTGGCCTGGTGCGCGATGACGTGTCGGCGATCCTGTTCGACGAGCCGCTGACGGTGATCGACCCGCATCTGAAGTGGAAGCTGCGGCGCAAGCTGAAGCAGATTCATGAGCAGTTCAATATCACCATGATCTACGTCACCCACGACCAGTTGGAGGCCTCCACCTTCGCCGACAAGATCGCGGTGATGCACGGCGGACGCATCGTCCAGTTCGGCACGCCGCGCGAGCTGTTCGAGCGACCGCGGCATACGTTCGTTGGTTATTTCATCGGTAGCCCGGGCATGAACTTGATCGACGTGCGTGCCGAGGCGGGCGCGGTGGTGTTCGGCGATGTCCAGTTGGTACTGCCCGATGGCTTGTGCGAGCGCCTGGCTGCATTGGCGGGCGGGCGGCTGCAGCTGGGCATTCGCCCGGAGTTCGTGCAGCTGTGGGACAGCCCGTTCGAGGGTGCCTACCCGGCACGGGTGCTGGACGTCGAAGACCTGGGTACCTATCGCATCGTCACCCTCGAACTGGGCGGTGTCGCGCTCAAGGCGAGGCTGGGCGAGGACCGCCCGTTGCCTGTGGACCAGGCCTGGGTCAGCCTGCCGGCGCAGTGGTTGATGCTGTATGTCGACGATGTGCTGCTGGAGACCGGGCCATGAACAACAAGGTGCCGAACAACAAGGCCTGGTGGCTGGTGCTGCCGGTGTTCCTGCTGGTCGCGTTCAGCGCGGTGGTGCCGATGATGACGGTGGTCAACTACTCGGTGCAAGACATCTTCGACCAGTCCAGCCGCTACTTCGTCGGTGCCGACTGGTACCGCCAGGTACTGCGCGACCCGGCGCTGCACGACGCATTGCTGCGCCAGTTCATTTACTCGGCCTGTGTACTGCTGATCGAAATTCCGTTGGGTATAGGCATCGCCCTGGCCATGCCAACCAAAGGCCGTATGGCCTCGGTGTGCCTGATCGTCATGGCTATCCCGTTGCTGATCCCGTGGAACGTGGTCGGCACTATCTGGCAGATTTTCGGCCGGGCCGACATTGGCCTGCTCGGCGCTTCCCTGGCCAAGCTCGGGGTCAGCTACAACTATGCCGGTGACCCATTCGACGCCTGGCTCACCGTGCTGGTGATGGATGTGTGGCACTGGACTTCGTTGGTGGCTTTGCTGTGCTATTCGGGGCTGCGTGCGATCCCCGACGTGTACTACCAGGCCGCGCGCATCGATCGGGCCTCGGGCTGGGCGGTGTTTCGCCATATCCAGCTGCCCAAGCTCAAGAACGTGCTGGTGATCGCGTTGATGCTGCGCTTCATGGACAGTTTCATGATCTACACCGAGCCGTTCGTGCTGACCGGCGGCGGGCCAGGCAATGCGACCACGTTCCTCAGCCAGACCCTCACGCGTATGGCCGTAGGGCAGTTCGACCTGGGGCCGGCGGCAGCGTTTTCACTGGTGTACTTCCTGATCATCCTGCTGGTGTCGTGGCTGTTCTACACCGCCATGACCCATGCCGACAAGGACTAGGCCATGAGCACACGCAAATCAATGGCCCTGCTGCTGTACTTCTTCTTCCTGCTGGTGCCGATCTACTGGTTGCTGAACATGTCGTTCAAGAGCAACGCCGAGATCCTTGGCGGCCTGACCCTGTGGCCGCAGGCGTTCACGCTCGACAACTACCGAGTGATCTTCACCGACGCCAGCTGGTACAGCGGCTACATCAACTCGCTGTACTACGTGTGCCTGAACACGCTGATTTCACTGCTCGTGGCGTTGCCCGCGGCCTATGCGTTCTCGCGCTACCGCTTTCTCGGCGACCGCCACCTGTTCTTCTGGCTGCTGACCAACCGCATGGCGCCACCGGCGGTGTTCCTGCTGCCGTTTTTCCAGTTGTACTCGTCGATCGGGCTGTTCGATACCCACATTGCCGTGGCGCTGGCCCATTGTCTGTTCAACGTACCGCTGGCGGTGTGGATCCTGGAGGGTTTCATGTCGGGCGTGCCAAGGGAAATCGACGAAACCGCCTACATCGACGGCTACAGTTTTCCGCGCTTCTTCGTGAAGATCTTCATACCGCTGATTGGCTCGGGCATCGGCGTCACGGCGTTTTTCTGTTTCATGTTCTCCTGGGTCGAGCTGCTGCTGGCGCGCACCCTGACCTCGGTGAATGCCAAGCCGATTGCCGCGGTGATGACCCGCACGGTGTCGGCATCGGGCATCGACTGGGGTGTGCTGGCGGCAGCGGGGGTGCTGACCATCTTGCCGGGCATGCTGGTGATCTGGTTCGTGCGCAATCATGTGGCCAAGGGCTTCGCCCTGGGCCGGGTGTGAGGAGGGCAACGCATGGAGTGGATGGCCTGGACCCTGCCGACAGCGCTGTTCTTCGCCGCTGTGGGCCTGTTGCTGCTGGGCATGACATTGCTTGAACTGCGTCGCCCCTGCGTAGAGCGACGGGGCTTTTTGCCGCTGGTCACCAGCCGTGGCGATCGTTTGTTCATCGGCCTGCTGGCCAGCGCCTACCTGCACCTGCTGGTGGTCGGTGTCAGCGACTGGCCATTGTGGGTGGCCTCGCTGCTGTCGCTGGCGTGGCTGGTGGTGGTGTTGCGCTGGGGCTGAGCAAGCGGCCCTGTGGGATAACTGAAACGGGAGATCACAATGTTCGACAATAAACACAACAGGCGACATTTGACCCTGGCCGCGTTGCTGGTACTGGCCAGCGTGCAAGGCACAGCCTGGGCCGACCAGTACGAAGAGGCGGCAAAGAAATGGATCGGCAGCGAGTTCAAGCCTTCGACCCTTACCCCCGAACAGCAGTTGGCCGAATTGCAGTGGTTCATCAAGGCAGCCGAGCCGTTTCGCGGGATGAAGATCAACGTTGTGTCGGAAACCATCACCACCCATGAATACGAATCCAAGGTGCTGGCCAAGGCTTTCAGTGAGATCACCGGCATCCAGTTGACCCACGACCTGCTGCAGGAAGGCGATGTGGTGGAAAAACTGCAGACGCAGATGCAGTCGGACAAGAACATTTATGACGGCTGGGTCAACGACTCCGACCTGATCGGTACGCACTTTCGCTACGGCAAAGTGGAATCGATCACCGACCTGATGGCCAACGAGGGCAAAGCCTACACCTCGCCGACCCTCGACCTGAAGGACTTCATCGGTATTTCCTTCACCACCGCGCCCGATGGCAAGGTCTACCAACTGCCCGACCAGCAGTTCGCCAACCTGTACTGGTTCCGCGCCGACTGGTTCGAACGGCCTGAGTTGAAGGCCAGGTTCAAAGAGAAGTACGGCTATGAACTGGGGGTGCCAGTGAACTGGTCGGCGTACGAGGACATTGCCAAGTTCTTCACCGAAGACGTCAAGGAGATCGACGGCAAGCGTGTCTACGGGCACATGGACTACGGAAAGAAAGACCCGTCACTGGGCTGGCGCTTCACCGATGCCTGGTTCTCGATGGCCGGCGGCGGCGACAAGGGCCTGCCCAATGGTTTGCCGGTCGATGAATGGGGCATTCGCGTGGAGGACTGCCATCCGGTGGGTTCCAGCGTGACCCGCGGCGGCGATACCAATGGGCCGGCCGCCGTCTATGCCACGCAGAAGTACGTGGACTGGATGCGTGCCTACGCCCCCAAGGAAGCGCAGGGCATGACATTCTCCGAAGCCGGCCCTGTGCCGGCGCAAGGCAACATTGCCCAGCAGATATTCTGGTACACCGCGTTCACCGCCGACATGACGAAGCCCGGCTTGCCGGTTGTGAATGCCGACGGCACGCCGAAGTGGCGCATGGCGCCTTCACCGAAGGGGCCATACTGGGAAGAGGGTATGAAACTCGGCTACCAGGACACCGGCTCGTGGACCTTCTTCAAGTCCACCCCCGAGAAGCAACGCTTGGCGGCGTGGCTGTACGCCCAGTTCGTCACCTCAAAGACCGTATCGCTGAAAAAGACCATCGTCGGCCTGACGCCGATTCGTGAGTCGGACATCAACTCCCAGGCCATGACCGAGTTGGCGCCCAAGCTCGGTGGGCTGGTGGAGTTCTATCGCAGCCCGGCGCGGGTGCAGTGGACGCCGACCGGCACCAACGTGCCGGACTACCCGCGGTTGGCGCAATTGTGGTGGAGCCATATCGCCGAAGTCGCCAGTGGCGAAAAGACCCCGCAGGAAGCCCTGGATGGGCTGGCCCGCGACCAGGACCGCATGATGGAGCGCCTGCAACGCTCCAATGCCCAGGCGACGTGTGCGCCCAAGCTGAATCCGGAGAAGGACGCCCAGTACTGGTTCGACCAGCCGGGTGCGCCGAAAGCCAAGCTGGCCAACGAAAAGCCCATGGGCGAGACCGTCAGCTACAACGAACTGCTGAAGTCTTGGGAGGCGGCCAGGAAGTGATCGGCTGAACACCGTGGTGGCTTCCCCCGCCCCCTGGGGGCCGGACAACCGCTTGCAAGAGCAGGCTCGTCCGCGAAGAGGTCATTTGTCACGGGCAAAAAAAACGGCACCTGCAATAGGTGCCGTTTTCGCATCACGCGATATTACTTGTGCAGCTCTTCTGCCGCGTACAGCGTGTTCTCCAGCAGGCACGCCCGGGTCATCGGCCCGACGCCGCCCGGCACCGGTGTGATCCAGCCGGCGCGGGGCAGGGCAGTCTCGTAGACCACGTCGCCGACCAGCTTGCCGTCTTCCTGGCGGTTGATGCCCACGTCGATGACGATGGCACCTTCCTTGACCCACTCACCCTTGACCAGGCCCGGCTTGCCGGCAGCCACGACCACCAGGTCGGCACGCCCGACATGGCCGGCCAGGTCCTTGGTGAAGCGATGGCAGACGGTCACGGTGCAGCCGGCCAGCAGCAGTTCCATGGCCATCGGGCGGCCAACGATGTTGGACGCGCCGACGATCACCGCGTTCATGCCGTACAGGTCCTGGCCGGTGCTTTCCAGCAGGGTCATGATGCCTTTCGGTGTGCACGGGCGCAGCAGTGGAATACGCTGGGCCAGGCGGCCGATGTTGTACGGATGGAAGCCGTCCACATCCTTGTCCGGGCGAATGTGCTCGAGCAGCAACGAGGCGTCCAGGTGTGCCGGCAGCGGCAGTTGCAACAGGATGCCGTCGACGGCCGGGTCGTCATTGAGACGGTCGATCAGCTCGGTCAGGGCTTGTTGCGTGGTCTCGCTGGGCAGGTCGAAAGCCTGCGAAATGAAGCCGACCTCTTCGCAGTCCTTGCGCTTGTGCGAGACATAGACTTGGGAGGCGGGGTCGGTGCCGACCAGGATCACTGCCAGGCCCGGCGTACGCAGGCCTTGCTGGCGACGCTCCACGACACGTTGAGCGATCTGCTGGCGCAGGCTGGCGGCGATAGCCTTGCCATCGATTAGGTGTGCAGTCATAGACGCGTGATTAACCATCGAGAAGGAACAATAAAGAACGTGCATTCTCGCACGACATGGGCCAAGGGCAAAGGCGGGTGGTCGGGCAAATCCCCTAACCCCTTAAATAATTTAAATTTTTTCGAAAAAGGTGTTGACGACTTTCGGGGTCGACTATAAGATTCGCCGCACTTGTCGGGCACAGCCTAGCACTGGTTGGCTAAGTCGGGCAGAATGAGTGGTTTAACAGTTCCTTGTTAGCGTCTCGTTCGGTTAGGCTTCAAGCTTAAGCGCCCGTAGCTCAGCTGGATAGAGCATCCGCCTTCTAAGCGGATGGTCGCAGGTTCGAGTCCTGCCGGGTGCGCCATTAGGCAGCTTTGGCAAGCAAGTAGGTTGTAATGCAATATGGTGGGCGTAGCTCAGTTGGTAGAGCGCTGGATTGTGATTCCAGTTGTCGTGGGTTCGATTCCCATCGTCCACCCCATATTTTTCAAGGGCGCCTCGATAGCATCTGGCGCCTTTGTTTTAAGCGTTACGCGGACGTGGTGAAATTGGTAGACACACTGGATTTAGGTTCCAGCGGCGCAAGCTGTAAGAGTTCGAGTCTCTTCGTCCGCACCATGCTTCTGTAAGGTTGTACCGCAAGACCGCAATATGGTGGGCGTAGCTCAGTTGGTAGAGCGCTGGATTGTGATTCCAGTTGTCGTGGGTTCGATTCCCATCGTCCACCCCATATTCCTGAAAGGCGCCTTGATCGTGAGATCGGGCGCCTTTTTGTTTTGGGTCTGCGTAGCGGTGATGAGCCGCGCCTCAGCCAAAACACCTCCTGCCCCTTGTAATCCTCTGGTGGCACCCCAATAAAAGCTGTTAGATTTCAGCCGGTTGAAACACCGGCCTGTTCGGCCGGCAAAGGACATCACGATGATTGCAAAAGAAGCCCGTCAGGCCCTGGCGCTGCAGCGCTTTGCCGAAGCCAATCCGCAGTTGCTCGAGGAGATCCGCGAGCTGGATGCGCGTGAGCAGGCCCAGCAGATCGAGTGGGCGTTCGAGGATGCCGCCGAGGAGCAGGGTATTGAGCCCTGGGAGCTGGCGCTGCAATTGATTGCTGAATCCCCGGAGCAGTTGCAGGCCATGCGCCTGGAAACGCACCGTGAAGTGGCCGAGGCGCTGGGGCTGGAATGGGAGGAATACTGCCAGTTCAACGACATTGATCCTCAATAAAGGAGGCGAATGCGTTGCGGGTAGTTGTTTGACAAAGTATTTCGGCTGCAGGCCGCCCTCCGGCGCCGTGCAGCCCTGTTGGAAGCAGGCCTGGCGCTGTGCCGTGCGGGCCTTGAAAGTTAATCGACCGGCGTTGTTTTCAGTCGTCCCGTGTGGGGTGACTTCTGCTGCGTGACTCACTAGAATGTTTGCCCTTGATTCTGGAGTCGGGCTAACGCCGGCTAACGTCTGTGCAACGAGGAATATCCATGCAAGTTTCTGTTGAAAACACTTCCGCTCTCGAGCGCCGCATGACCATCGCCGTTCCGGCCGAGCGCGTCGAGAACGAAGTCAACAAGCGTCTGCAGCAGACTGCCAAGCGCGCCAAGATTGCGGGCTTCCGTCCTGGTAAAGTACCGATGACCGTGATCCGTCAGCGTTTCGAGGCGGACGCCCGTCAAGAGGCTTTCGGTGACCTGGTCCAGGCCTCCTTCTACGAAGCCATCGTCGAGCAGAAGCTGAACCCGGCTGGCGCCCCGGCTGTAGAGCCCAAGTCCTTCGAAAAGGGCAAGGATCTGGAATTCGTCGCCATCTTCGAAGTGTTCCCTGAGTTCACTGTTGCGGGCCTCGAGTCGATCAAGGTCGAGCGCCTGAGCGCCGAAGTGGCTGACAGTGACCTGGACAACATGCTGGAAGTGCTGCGCAAGCAGAACACCCGCTTCGAGGCCGTCGAGCGCGCTGCGCAGAACGACGACCAGGTCAACATCGACTTCGTCGGCAAGGTCGACGGTGAAGCGTTTGCCGGTGGTTCGGCCAAGGGCACCCTGCTGGTGCTGGGCTCCGGCCGCATGATCCCAGGCTTCGAAGAAGGTCTGGTAGGCGCCAAGGCTGGCGAAGAGCGCGTTGTCAACGTGACCTTCCCAGAGGACTACCAGAACCTGGACCTGGCTGGCAAAGCCGCCGAGTTCACCATCACCGTCAACAGCGTTTCGGCACCTGTACTGCCAGAACTGAACGAAGCGTTCTTCGCCCAGTTCGGCATCAAGGAATCGACGCTGGAAGGCTTCCGTGCCGAAGTTCGCAAGAACATGGAGCGTGAGCTGCGTCAGGCGATCAAGACCAAGGTCAAGAACCAGGTCATGGACGGTCTGCTGGCCGCCAACCCGATCGAAGTGCCAAAGGCCCTGCTGGAAAACGAAGTCAACCGTCTGCGCGTGCAGGCTGTTCAGCAGTTTGGTGGCAACATCAAGCCTGAGCAGCTGCCAGTCGAACTGTTCGAAGAACAAGCCAAGCGCCGCGTCGTGCTGGGCCTGATCGTGGCCGAAGTGGTCAAGCAGTTCGAGCTGAAGCCGGACGACGCCAAGGTTCGCGAGATGATCGAAGAAATGGCTTCGGCTTACCAAGAGCCTGAGCAGGTCATCGCTTGGTACTACAAGAACGACCAGCAACTGAACGAAGTGCGTTCGGTTGTGCTGGAAGAACAAGTTGTAGATACTGTTCTGCAGAAAGCGACTGTGACCGACAAGTCGGTCTCGTACGAAGAAGCCGTTAAACCAGCCGAGGCTCCTGCCGCTGCTGAGTAACGGTCTTCTCTCGTAGGAAACCTCCACAAGCCAGCCTTCGAGCTGGCTTGTGCGTATTCAAGCCATGACTATTTGGGAGTGAGCGCAGGACATGTCCCGCAATTCTTATATTCAGCAGAGCTCTGACATCCAGGCCGCAGGCGGCCTGGTCCCGATGGTTATCGAGCAGTCCGCCCGTGGCGAACGCGCTTACGACATCTACTCGCGCCTGTTGAAGGAGCGTGTGATCTTCCTGGTTGGCCCGGTAGAGGACTACATGGCCAACCTCGTCGTTGCGCAACTGCTGTTCCTTGAGGCGGAAAACCCGGACAAGGATATCCATCTGTACATCAACTCGCCGGGCGGTTCCGTCACCGCCGGCATGTCGATCTACGACACCATGCAGTTCATCAAGCCGGACGTTTCGACCATCTGCATCGGCCAGGCCTGCAGCATGGGCGCCTTCCTGCTGGCGGCAGGTGCCAAGGGCAAGCGTCATTGCCTGCCTAACTCGCGCGTGATGATCCACCAGCCGCTGGGCGGCTTCCAGGGTCAGGCCACCGATATCGAGATCCACGCCCAGGAAATCCTCAATATCAAGGCCCGTCTGAACGAGCTGCTGGCCTATCACACCGGCCAGGAACTCGAGACCATCAAGCGTGACACCGAGCGTGACAACTTCATGAGCGCCTCGCGCGCAGCCGAGTACGGCCTGATCGACTCGGTCTACGACAAGCGGCAACTGGCCTCCTGAACCGGGGGGTCAGAGCAGGTGGGCGTCGAAAGCGCCTACCTGCGGACTTGAAAAAGCCCGCAATTGCCTTCATCTTGTGTTGCAAGCCTACCGGATTGGATCGATCGAATGACTGACACCCGTAACGGCGAGGACAGCGGCAAATTGCTTTATTGCTCCTTCTGCGGCAAAAGCCAGCACGAAGTGCGCAAACTGATTGCCGGGCCCTCGGTATTTATCTGCGACGAGTGCGTCGACCTGTGCAACGACATCATCCGTGAGGAGGTGCAGGAAGCCCAGGCCGAGAGCAGCGCGCACAAATTGCCTTCGCCGAAAGAAATCAGCGGCATCCTGGACCAGTACGTGATTGGTCAGGAGCGCGCGAAGAAGGTGCTGGCCGTAGCGGTGTACAACCACTACAAGCGCCTGAACCAGCGTGACAAGAAGGGTGACGAAGTCGAACTGGGCAAGAGCAACATCCTGCTCATCGGGCCAACTGGCTCGGGCAAGACCCTGCTCGCCGAAACCCTGGCACGCCTGTTGAACGTACCGTTTACCATTGCTGACGCCACCACCCTGACCGAGGCCGGTTATGTGGGTGAGGACGTCGAGAACATCATCCAGAAGCTGTTGCAGAAGTGCGACTACGACGTGGAAAAGGCCCAGATGGGCATTGTCTACATCGACGAAATCGACAAGATTTCGCGCAAGTCGGACAACCCGTCCATTACCCGTGATGTCTCGGGCGAGGGCGTGCAGCAGGCACTGCTGAAACTGATCGAGGGCACCGTGGCCTCGGTTCCGCCGCAGGGCGGCCGCAAGCACCCGCAACAGGAATTCCTGCAGGTTGATACCCGCAACATCCTGTTCATCTGTGGTGGTGCGTTCTCGGGCCTGGAAAAGGTCATCCAGAACCGCTCCACCAAAGGTGGCATCGGTTTTGGTGCCGAAGTGCGCAGCAAGGAAGAGGGCAAGAAGGTTGGTGAGTCCCTGCGTGAGGTCGAGCCGGACGATCTGGTCAAGTTTGGCCTGATTCCGGAGTTCGTCGGCCGTCTGCCGGTACTGGCTACCCTTGACGAGCTGGATGAGGCTGCGTTGATGCAGATCCTCACCGAGCCGAAGAATGCCCTGACCAAGCAGTATGCCAAGCTGTTCGAGATGGAAAGCGTCGACCTCGAGTTCCGCAGCGATGCGCTCAAGGCCGTTGCGCGCAAGGCCCTGGAGCGCAAGACTGGCGCTCGTGGCCTGCGTTCGATCCTCGAAGGCGTGCTGCTCGATACCATGTATGAGATTCCTTCGAAAAAGGATGTCAGCAAGGTGGTTATCGACGAGAGCGTCATTGAGGGTACCTCGCAGCCGCTGATGATTTACGAAAACAGCGAACCGCAAGCCAAAGCCGCACCAGACGCCTGATTCAGGCAATGGCCGGTTCTCGGTTGCAAGCAAGAAGGGGGCCTACGGGCCCCTTTCTGCTTTTCCTGTGCAAGCGCTTGTAATTTCCCAAGCCTGCCCCCACATTAGGTCCAAGCATCATTTCCACCGGTTTCCGGCCATAAGGCCGCTGTAGAGGCGAAATCATGAAGACCACCCTCGACTTGCCTCTTTTGCCATTGCGCGATGTCGTTGTTTACCCGCACATGGTTATCCCGCTGTTCGTGGGGCGCGAAAAGTCCATCGAAGCCCTCGAGGCGGCGATGACGGGCGAAAAGCAGATCCTTCTGCTGGCCCAGAAGAATCCAGCCGACGACGATCCGGGTGAGGACGCCCTGTACCGCGTCGGTACCGTTGCCACCGTGCTGCAACTGCTGAAGCTGCCTGATGGCACCGTCAAGGTGCTGGTCGAAGGCGAACAGCGCGGTGCGGTCGAGCGCTTCTCCGAAGTTGAAGGGCACATCCGTGCCGAAGTCTCCCTGATCGACGAAACCGACACTGCCGAGCGCGAGTCGGAAGTGTTCGTGCGCACGCTGCTGTCGCAGTTCGAACAATACGTTCAGCTGGGCAAGAAGGTGCCTGCCGAAGTGCTGTCTTCGCTGAACAGCATCGACGAGCCAGGGCGCCTGGTCGACACCATGGCCGCGCACATGGCCCTGAAGATCGAGCAGAAGCAGGAAATTCTTGAAATCGTCGACTTGACTACCCGTGTCGAGCACGTGCTGGCACTGCTGGATGCCGAAATCGACCTCCTGCAGGTCGAAAAGCGCATTCGCGGCCGGGTCAAGAAGCAGATGGAGCGCAGCCAGCGCGAGTACTACCTGAATGAGCAGATGAAGGCCATTCAGAAAGAACTTGGCGATGGTGACGAAGGCCACAATGAAGTCGAAGAGCTGAAAAAGCGCATCGAAGCCGCAGGTCTGCCTAAGGATGCCTTGACCAAGGCTCAGGCGGAGCTGAACAAGCTCAAGCAAATGTCTCCGATGTCGGCCGAAGCTACCGTGGTGCGCTCGTACCTCGACTGGTTGGTGCAGGTGCCGTGGAAGGCTCAGAGCAAGGTGCGTCTGGACCTGACCAAGGCCGAGGAAATCCTCGATGCCGACCACTATGGCCTGGAAGAGGTCAAGGAACGCATCCTCGAATACCTTGCCGTGCAGAAGCGCGTCAAGAAGATCCGCGGTCCGGTGCTGTGCCTGGTCGGGCCACCCGGTGTCGGCAAGACCTCGCTGGCCGAGTCGATCGCTGCCGCCACCAACCGCAAGTTCGTGCGCATGGCCCTGGGTGGCGTGCGTGACGAGGCCGAGATCCGTGGCCACCGCCGTACCTACATCGGCTCCATGCCGGGTCGCCTGATCCAGAAAATGACCAAGGTGGGTGTGCGCAACCCGTTGTTCCTGCTCGACGAGATCGACAAGATGGGCAGCGACATGCGCGGTGACCCCGCTTCGGCACTGCTGGAAGTGCTCGACCCTGAACAGAACCACAACTTCAACGACCACTACCTGGAGGTCGACTACGACCTCTCGGACGTGATGTTCCTGTGCACCTCGAACTCGATGAACATCCCGCCGGCGCTGCTGGACCGGATGGAAGTCATCCGCCTGCCTGGCTACACCGAGGACGAAAAGATCAACATCGCGGTCAAGTACCTGGTGCCCAAGCAGGTCAAGGCCAACGGCTTGAAGAAGGAAGAGCTGGAAGTCGACATCTCGGCGATTCGCGACATCATCCGCTACTACACCCGTGAAGCCGGTGTGCGGGGCCTGGAGCGGCAAATTGCCAAGGTCTGCCGCAAGGTGGTCAAGGAACATACCGGGCAGAAGCAGGTCAAGGTCAAGGTGGCCAGCGAGCAGCTGGAGCACCTGCTGGGCGTGCGCAAGTTCCGCTATGGCCTGGCCGAGCAGCAGGATCAGATCGGCCAGGTAACCGGCCTGGCCTGGACCCAGGTGGGCGGCGAGTTGCTGACCATCGAGGCCGTGGTCATCCCCGGCAAGGGCCAGTTGATCAAGACCGGCTCGCTGGGCGATGTCATGGTCGAGTCGATTACCGCCGCGCAGACCGTGGTACGCAGCCGCGCCCGCAGCCTGGGGATTGCCGCCGACTTCCACGAGAAGCATGACGTGCACATTCACATGCCTGAGGGCGCCACGCCGAAAGACGGCCCAAGTGCCGGTATCGGAATGTGCACCGCACTGGTGTCGGCGCTGACGCAGATTCCGGTACGTGCCGACGTGGCCATGACCGGCGAAATCACCTTGCGTGGCCAGGTATTGGCCATTGGCGGGCTGAAGGAAAAACTGCTGGCGGCACACCGTGGCGGGATCAAGACGGTGATCATTCCCGAGGAGAATGTTCGCGATCTCAAGGAGATTCCTGAAAATATCAAACAGGATCTTCAGATCAAACCGGTCAAATGGATTGACGAAGTCCTGCAAATTGCGCTGCAATACGCCCCGGAGCCCTTGCCAGATGTGGCTCCGGAGATTGTCGCGAAAGACGAGAAGCGCGACGGCGATGCTAAGGAAAGAATCAGCACGCATTAGTAGTTTTTGGCTGGGGGGCTTTCCTTGACAGTATTTTCGGCGCCTTGCTATAAAGCGGCACGTTATTGTCGCCATGCCTCCCAGCACACGTTTCATAAGCTTTTCATTACATACTTAGAAACAAACTCAATAGAGAAATAAGGGGACTTAGAGTGAACAAGTCGGAACTGATTGACGCTATCGCCGCATCTGCAGACATCCCGAAAGCTGTAGCCGGCCGTGCGCTGGACGCAGTCATCGAATCCGTCACCGGCGCCCTGAAGCAAGGTGACGATGTGGTACTGGTTGGCTTTGGTACCTTCTCGGTCAAGGAGCGCGCCGAGCGTACCGGCCGCAACCCGCAAACCGGCAAGGCAATCAAGATCGAAGCCGCCAAGGTTCCAGGTTTCAAGGCAGGCAAAGGCCTGAAAGACGCCGTCAACTAAGTCGTCTTTCAGCCGGACCCGGCCTGGCCTGGTCCGAGCACGGTGATGGCGGGGCGCAAACGTTCCCGCCTGACACGTTTGCTAAGAAAAGGCGCATCCTCGGATGCGCCTTTCTTTTATCAGGATTCTACCCACGCTCCGCGGTTGTCGACGCAGTGGTACAGCCGTTTCTGGGGGACGCATGCTGCAAAATATCAGGGACAATTCACAAGGTTGGATTGCCAAGACCATCATCGGCCTTATCGTCGTGTTGATGGCATTGACCGGTTTCGAAGCCATTTTCCAGGCCGCCACTCATAGCCAGGACGCCGCCAAGGTGAACGGCCAGACCATCAGCCAGAACGAGCTGAGCCAGGCGGCCGACATGCAGCGCCGTCAACTGATGCAACAGTTGGGCAAGGATTTCGACCCGGCGCTGTTGGATGACAAGTTGCTGCGAGAGGAGGCACTCAAGGGGCTGATCAGCCGCAAGCTGCTGCTGCAAGGTGCTGAGGATGCCAAGTTCGCATTCTCCGAGGCCGCGCTGGATCAGGTGATCTTGCAGACCCCTGAGTTCCAGGTGGACGGCAAGTTCAGCGCTGACCGTTTCGACCAGGTGATCCGCCAGATGGGCTACGGTCGCATGCAGTTCCGCGAGATGCTCGGCGAGGAAATGCTCATCGGCCAACTGCGCACCGGCCTGGCCGGCAGCAGCTTCGTCACCGATCAACAGGTCGATGCCTTTGCTCGCCTGGAGAAGCAGACCCGCGACTTCGCCTCCCTGACGTTCAAGGCCGACCCGGCCGCAGTCAAGGTCAGCGACGAAGAGGTCAAGGCGCACTACGACCAGCACGCCAAGGAGTTCATGTCGCCTGACCAGGTCGTGATCGACTACATCGAGCTGAAGAAGTCGGCGTTCTTCGATCAGGTCAAAGTGACCGACGAAGAGCTCAAGGCCCAGTACGAGAAGGAAATCGCCAACCTGGCCGAGCAGCGTCATGCCGCGCACATCCTCATCGAGGTCAACGACAAGGTCACCGACGCCCAGGCCAAGGCCCGCGCCGAAGAGATCGAGCAGCGTCTGGCCAAGGGTGAGGACTTTGCCGCTTTGGCCAAAGAGTTCTCTCAGGACCCAGGCTCCGCCACCAGCGGTGGTGACCTCGGCTTTGCCGGCCCGGGCGTATACGACCCGGCCTTCGAAGAGGCGCTGTACCAGCTGCAGAATGGCCAGGTATCTGCTCCGGTGCGCACCGAGTTTGGCTACCATCTGATCAAGCTGCTGGGCGTCCAGGCACCAGAAGTACCGAGCTTTGCCAGCCTGAAGGACAAACTGACCCGCGATCTGAAGATGCCGCTGGTCGAGCAGCGTTATGTCGACGCCAGCAAGCAACTGCAGGATGCTGCCTACGAGGCTTCCGACCTGGCCCAGCCGGCCCAGGACCTGAACCTCAAGGTGCACACCTCCGCGGCCTTCGGCCGTGAGGGCGGTGAAGGCATTACCGCCAACCGTGCGGTGGTGCAGGCGGCGTTCTCTGAAGAAGTGCTGGATGAGGGTGCCAATAGCACCGCCATCGAGCTCGACCCTGAGACCACCGTGGTGCTGCGCGTCAAGGAACACCGCAAACCAGAGCAACTGCCGCTGGACGCTGTGGCCAAGAACATCAGGGAGCACCTGGCCAAAGAGAAGGCGACTGCCGAACTCAAGGCCAAGGCGGACAAGCTGATTGCCGGCCTGCGTGACGGTTCCATCGCAGCAGGCAGCGTTCACGAAGGCCAAGGCTGGAAAGCCTATGAGGCAGTCACCCGTGGTGAGGACGGTATTGACCCGGCCGAACTGCAGGCACTGTTCCGTCTGGGCAAGCCGCAAGCCAAGGACAAGCCTGTTTATGGCAGTGTGGTGCTGCGTGACGGAAGCCTGGTGGTGTTGCAGCTCAAGGGTGTGAACGACGGCGCTACCGCCACCGACGAAGAGAAGCAGCAGATTCGCCGCTACCTCGCGTCCCGTGCTGGCCAGCAGGACTTTGCGGCTTACCGCAAGCAGCTGGAAGCCAATGCAGACATCACCCGTTACTAAGGTGTTCGTTGCATGAAGAAACAGGCCGCCTCGTGCGGCCTGTTTCGTTTTCGCCAGCCGCGAGCACGGTCATTGTCGAGCACCACACCGCCTTCAGGTGCGGCGCCAACCAGGTGCTACCGCTTCACCCCTTCATAACTGTCCAGCGTATCGCGTGCAATCTCTCGCCCCAGGGCGATGAGCTCCGGCGCTTTGTAGAACTCGAAAAACCGGCACACCCGCTTGGGCACGTTGATCAGCACATCCGGTGGATAGCCGGCAATCTTGTACTGTGCCAACGAAGTCTGCATGACCTCGAAGCTCTGGTTGATCAAATCCAGCAGCGAGGCTGGCCCCACGTTGTCGATGATGAAAGAGCCGGTGGCCGACTTCGGCGCGCCCTCGCGCTCCGGGGCCGCTGCCGGTTGCTGGTTTTCCGGGTCGGCGCTGTCGGCAAGCCACGGGCTTGGCGGTGCCAACCCCTCGGCGACGATTTCCTTTTCGATGCGGATCAGCTCTTCCGCCGGTTTGCGCCGAAATGGCAAGCGTGAACCCAGCGAGCTCAACAAGGCGTCAAAGCGCATCTTGAATGCCGCCGGGCGCTCGATCACCGGCAACTGGTACTGCTTCTGGTTGGTGGCGTTGAGGTTGACCGCGATGATCAGGTCGCAATGGCTGGACACCACTGGCACGATTGGCAGCGGGTTGAGGATGCCACCGTCGACAAGCATGCGGTTGCCTTGCATCACTGGCGTGAACAGGCTGGGAATGGCCGCTGAGGCGCGCATGGCCTGATGCAGGCAACCCTCCTGGAACCAGATTTCCTGCTGGTTGGTAAGGTCGGCGGCCACTGCGGTGTAGGGTATGCGCAGTTGCTCGATGTTTATCTCGCCGACGATCTTGCGGATCTGCCCGAACACCTTGTCGCCGCGAATCGCACCGAGGCGAAAGCTGACGTCGACCAGGCGCAGCACATCCAGGTAGTCGAGGCTTTCGATCCAGTTGCGATACTCGTCCAGCTTGCCGGCGGCATAGATACCGCCAATCACCGCGCCCATGGAACACCCTGCGACGCAGGCTATGTCGTAGCCGCGGCGCTCGATTTCTTCGATCACGCCGATGTGTGCATACCCTCGGGCGCCGCCCGATCCCAGTACCAGTGCCACACGTTTACTCATGAACATTCCCCGGCCAGTGCCATCATGGTCCTACAATGCACCCATCGCTGCCTGTGCTTCAATGTAGATCGTGCTGAGCTACTGTAATAAAACTGGCCAGGCAAAGCCGGCTGGGCATGGCACTTTCCAGCTGTCGGAGCGTCGAACAGCCACCGTTTTTCCATAGAGGTATTACTGATGAAAGCCTGGATCTGCCTTCCACTGATTGCCTTGGCCCTAGCTGGCTGCGCGGGCAAGACGGCCTACCGTGACAGCTGCGCGACCCAGCTGGATGCCGCCTGGAAGGAGCTGGACCTGGCCAAGGCCGAAGGCTTTGCCGGTGCTGTAAGTTATTCCAAGGCCTTGTCACTGCTGACCGGGGCCAAGACCCAGCAGCAGTTCGAAGGCTACGAAAGCTGTACCCGCAAAGCCGAAAAGGCGCGGTTCTACATTCGTGAATCTCGCGCCGGGCGCTGAACAGGGAGCATCGTATGTCTGCCATGCTCGACCATGTCGTTGCCCAGATACTGACCTTGCAGGTGCGCTTGCTGGCCTGTCGTGAACGCCTGGCTGCCAATACCGACAGCGAGGCCTTGCACGACTTGCGTATCACCTTGCGGCGCCTGCGCAGTCTGCTGAGGCCGCTGCGTGGGCTGCCGGGTGTGGAGCAACTGGAGGATGCGGCACGTTCGCTGGGTACCCTTACCACGCCGCTGCGTGATCGCGAGGTGCTGGCGGCTGAGCTGATCGGGCGCGGTCATGCGGCAGCCGGGCAGCGGCGTCTGGAGGGGCGTGACAGGACCTTCGCCAGTGTCGCTGCCAGCCCACAGCTGGCCAGGGTATTGGCGATTCTCGACGCCTTTCCATTGTTCCTGCGGGCGGCGGACCGGGAGGGGCTGGTCAAGTCGCTGGGCAAGCGTATCGACAAGCGCCTGGTCAAGCAGTGGCGCAAGTTGCACAAAGCGTTGCAGGCCCCGGCTCACGATCGCCACCGCCTGCGTTTGCTGATCAAGCGTGCGCGCTATGGCGATGAGGCCTACCCACAACTCGATCACGCAGGGAAGAAACTGCAACGTCTGTTGAAAAAGGCACAGGGCAACCTGGGGGATTGGCACGACCGCCTGCAATGGCTGCTGCAAGCCCGCGATCATGCCGACCTGCTCCCCTGCAAGGCTGGTTGGGAGCAGGAGTTGCATGAGGCGGAGCGCCAGTCAGATGTGACGCTGGATGCCCTGCAAGAGGCGCTGGCGCGGCGTTATCACGGAAAATGACCGATATGCGGGCTGATTGCCTGGCGTTTGCTGGCTAGGATGAGCGGACCTTTTTCTTTGCAGGCAGGAGCCGGCCAATGAATTTCAACCAACTCCTCGACGCCGTACGGGCCAACCCGGATTCCGTCAGCATTCCGCCCAGCTGGGCCCAGGGGCGCGCTGCCTTTGGTGGCCTGATGGCGGCCATGGTGTATGAAACCATGCGCCTTAGGCTCTGCGACAGCCGCCCGGTACGCTCATTGGCCATCAGCTTCGTGGCGCCAGCGGCTGCGGATGTGCCCATCCGCTTCGAGGTGGAGGTTTTGCGCGAAGGCAAGGCGGTTAGCACGCTGTTGGGCCGCGCGGTTCAGGATGGCCAGGTGGTGACTTTGGTGCAGGGCAATTTCGGTGCGGGCCGCCCTTCGGTGGTCGAAGTGCCGGCGTTACCGGCCATTGAAATGCCTGCGCTCGAAGAGGCGGCCCCGGAGTTGCCCTATATCAAAGGCGTTACCCCGGAGTTCATGCGCCATGTGGCCCTGCGCTGGGCAGTAGGCGGGCTGCCGTTCACTGGCAATCAGTCGCGCAAGATGGGCGGCTGGGTGCGTTTGCGGGATGTGGCTGACGAGCCGGTGAACGAGGCGCACTTGCTGGCGTTGGTGGATGCGTGGCCGCCCAGCCTTATGCCGTTTCTCAAGCAGCCCGCTGCGGGCAGTACGCTGACCTGGACCATCGAGTTCATCCAGCCAACGGCGAAGCTTTCGACCCAGGAATGGTGCCGGTACTGCGTGGAGACCGAGCATGCGCGGGATGGCTATGGTCATGCTGCCGCAGCGTTGTGGACGGCGCAGGGCGAGTTGTTGGCCTTGAGCCGGCAGACCGTCACCGTTTTCGCCTGATCCTTACCAGGCTGCTCACAAGCAGTGCTCCGGCAGCTGGCTCAGTGTCGGTGCTTGTGCCGTTCGCGCCAGGCCTTCCACCAGGCCCCGCTCACCACAAAGCGCGGAAAGGTGATGAACTGCTCGGTCAGTAAGCGCTGCACGGCATCCTGGCGGTTGGCGAACGGCTCGGGCTGCTGGGCTTCAAGGCGGTGGCCTTGGCGCTGCAGGCCCAGCGCGGCGACCAGGGCAATCACACCCACCGCGATCTGGCCGAGGTCGAAACCGAACAGGCCGGACAGCACCAGTAGTGTCCCTAGAATGAACAACGGCACAGCAATGAGGTGCAGCACCAGGTTGGCCGGGTGGCGGTGATTATGGTGATAGCCGCGCCATTGCCAGGCGGGAAGATTGGGCAGGCGTTTGCTCATGGGGATTTCCTCTCGGTCATGCCCAAAGCTTAGTGCGGCCCCCACGCGGGGGCCAATCGAAGCTGGCTATGGTGACTATAGCTTGAGCTGGCCAATGGCCTTGTTCAGTTCGCCGGCCAGGGTCGCCAGTTCGCTGCTGGTGGTCGCTGAACCGACCGTCTGCTGCACGGTCCGCTCGGTGACATCGCGGATGCTGACCACCGCGCGGTTCATTTCCTCGGCTACCTGGCTTTGCTGCTCGGCCGCTACAGCGATCTGGGTATTGCTTTCGCGCATCTGCGCCACGGCACCGGTGATTTCAGCCAGCGCCTCACCGGCTTCCTGTGCCTGACGCACACAGTCGTCGGCCTTGTACGAGCTCTCCTGCATGAACTCCACCGCATCGCGGGTGCCCGACTGCAGGGCCGAAACCATGGTGGTGATCTCATCCGTGGAGGTTTGTACGCGTTTGGCCAGGTTGCGCACTTCATCGGCCACCACGGCAAAGCCACGGCCCAGGTCACCGGCGCGCGCGGCTTCGATGGCAGCGTTAAGCGCCAGCAAGTTGGTCTGTTCGGCAATACTGTGGATCACACTGACTACACCGTTGATCTTCTGGCTGTCCTCGGCTAGCTGTCGAATCATCTCGGCAGTTTGTTGCACGCCGCTGGAAAGCCCGGAAATCGAATCCTGCACTCGGCTGACCACCGCTTGACCGCTGCCGGCCAAGGTGTCGGCGGTTTGTGACAAATCGCGGGTGGCACCGGCGTGCTGGGCAATGTGGTGCACGGTCGCCGACATTTCGTTGATGGCAGTGGCGGCCTGGTCGGTTTCACTCTGCTGGCCGAGCATGCCATGGCGTACGTCGCTCATGCTGGCGGCCAGGCGTGCAGCGCCCGAGTCCAACTGTGCTGCGCTGTGGGCGACGGTGCTGACCACGCGGTGATAGGTGGACTGCATGGCGTTGAAGGCCCCGGCCATCTGGCCGACCTCGTCGCCACTGGCTAGCGGTACGCGGGCCGACAGGTCGCCGGTTTTTTCCACGTGCAGCATCACGTCCTTGAGGGTGTTGAGTTGGCTGAGCAGGAAGCGGATCAGCAGTTGGGAGGCGCCGAGCATGGCCAGCATCAGGATCAGCACACACACCGCGTAATTGCTGAAACGATCGAAGAAGACCTGGCGCAAGCTGGGTGACTGGGCCAGCACAGCTAACTGCTGGTCGCCACTGCGCAGCACCTGTGCGCCACGCAGTGGGTTTTCGCCGAGGACCCAGGCGCTCGGCAATGCGACCCAGCCTTGGGCGTTGCGCAGGGCATCGAGCGCCTCCCCGGCGTAGGTTGGCGTTTGCCCGGTTGACCAACTGATGACGTTGGCCGGGCGTGGCAGTGCTTGCCCGGCTGGCCAGGCGGCCAGCAACTGGGCTTGTGCGACCGCCTGGCTCTGAGCCGCCTCGGCACGTGCGCGTTGCTCCAGGTGCACGGCGTACAGCACCAGCAGCAAGGTGGTGACAAAGGCCACTGCGTTGACGGCCCAGAACTTGTACTTCAGGGAAACATTGCTAAGCCAGGCACCCATGGGCAGGTCTTCTCTGAGTTGAGCGGAAACAATATTGGCAAGGTGCCATCATTGTGCCCTCATCCTCCTAGACATGTGTTGATGCATATCAACTGTGTTCACCCGCCCCGCAGAAACACGCGAGACTCAGGGGAGCTGGAAGAAAGCCCGCGCCGTTGCCGTGGTATGCGCCGCCGTGTGCTCGGCTGATTCACCGCGATGCGAGGCCACCTCGCGCAGTACCTCCGGCAAGAACGCCGGCTCGTTGCGCCCGCTCTTGGGCTTGGGCCGCAAGCTGCGCGGCAGCAGGTAGGGCGCGTCGCTTTCCAGCATAAGCCGGCCTTGAGGAATGTTGCCCACCAGCGGGTGCAGGTGAGTGCCGCGGCGTTCGTCGCAGATCCAGCCGGTAATGCCGATGTGCAGGTCCAGGTCCAGGTAGGCGAACAGCGCCTCACGCTCACCGGTGAAGCAGTGCACCACCGCGCCGGTCAGGTGGTCGCGGTAGTCCTTGAGAATCGCCAGCAAGCGCTCGCTGGCATCGCGCTCGTGCAGGAACACCGGCAGACGCAGCTCCGCAGCCAGTGTCAGCTGGGCTTCCAAGGCTTTTTCCTGCAGCGGGCGAGGGGAAAAGTCGCGGTTGAAATCCAGGCCGCATTCGCCCACCGCGCGTACGCGCGGTTCACTCAGCAACCGTCGCAGCTGGCGCTCGCTGTCGGCATCCCAGGCCTTGGCATCGTGAGGGTGCACGCCGGCCGTGGCGAACAGGTGGGCGCCGCTTGCATCCAGTTGATGGCACAGTTCCAGGGCTTGTTCGCTGACCGCCAGGCTGGTGCCTGTCAGCAGCATTTGCGTAACGCCGGCCTCCAGCGCGCGCTCGACGATTGCGGCCTGTTGGTCGTGGAAACTGCTGTTGGTCAGGTTGACGCCGATATCGATCAGTTGCATGGTGCTATCTCGTGCCGCGGGGCGGCCAGCATAGCAAAAAGCGCGTTTTTCTGAAAAAACCAAGAACTTCATGCTGTTGCCGTGGTCATTTACCGTCGTTTATCACTTGGCGGTGCAACCCATGGATGCCGCTCACCGACCACGGACACGTTTTCGCATGCAGCGATGCTGGCTCATTTTTCTGCTGACGCTGGGGTTGGCCTTTGCCGGTCCCGCCCAGGCGCGCTCGCCGGGGCCGCAGCAAAACATACCGCCTGCCAAGGTGCGTGACCTGGCGCAGATTCGCACCAGCAAAGTACTGCGAGTGCTGGTCAACCAGAGCCGCAACAGTTCTGGTGAGGTCAAGGGCGAGCCAGTCGGCATCGAGTATTATCGCCTGCGTGCCCTGGAGCATTTCCTCAATGCTCGTACCGCCGACGACCAACAGATCCAGCTAAAGCTCATCCCGCGGGCCAAGGAACAGTTGCTGGGCGCCCTGGCCCGCGGCGAGGGTGACCTGGCCGCGCCAGGCGAGCTGCTTGACCCCATTACGGTGAGCGGTGTCCGCAGCAGTGCGCCGATACTCGACCAAGTGCCGCTGATGCTGGTCGGGCGCAAAGGCGAGCGAAGTTTCAGCAAGGTCGAACAGCTGTCAGGGCGTACCGTGGCGTTGACCAGCGCCAGTGCTGCCGGACCGCTGATCCAGCAGGTCAACCAGCAACTGGCACTGCGCAAGCGGCCGCCGATCAAAGTGGAGTGGGTCGATTCGACGCTGGCGGTGGAGGATGTGCTGGAGATGGTACAGGCAGGCATCTACCACCTGACCGTGGTCGAGCAGCCCATTGCCCGGCGTTGGGCCCGGGTTATGCCGCGCCTGCGCCTGGACAGCCGGGTGCGCCTGGGTGCGCCGCAAGCCATGCGCTGGTATGTAGGGCGTGATGCGCCGCAATTGTTGGCCGCAGTCGATCACTTTCTGCAAGGTTACCGCGCGCCAGATAACCAGGATGCGGCGTTCGAGCGCATCTACCGCCGGCAGTACCGGGTACACAACCCGTTGGCCAGCAAGGACCGCCAGCGTCTGGCATCGGTGCGGGCGGTGTTGCAGAAGCATGGCCAGGCGCAACAGATCGACTGGCTCAACCTGGCTGCATTGGCCTTCAAGGAGTCGACGCTCAACCCGGCTGCACGCGGTACTGGCGGTGCCCATGGCCTGATGCAGATTACCCCTTCGGCAGCCCAGCGGGTGGGGGTGAGCAACACTGCAACGGTAGATGGCAATGTCCTGGCCAGTGCCCGTTACCTGGCGCTTATCCGGCGCAAGTTTTTTGCCAGTGCCAAGATCAACGAGCGTGAGCGCATGGCCTTTGTGCTGGCAGCCTACAACCTCGGCCCCGAGCGGGTTCAGGCCATGCGCGCAGAGGCTCGACGGCGAGGTCTAAACGGTAACCAGTGGTTCTTCCAGACTGAACGCATCGCCATGGAGCAAGTGGGGATGGGACCGGTCAATTTCGTCAATAGCATCAACAAGTACTACCTGGCCTTCAACCGCGAACGCGCGGCACTGGAGCGCGTGGCGAAGCGTTAAAATCGATTTTATCGATTGTTATGTTGGGTTTTTTGCGATTTTCATATCAGTGGAATTGATTATGATGGCGCCCATACCCACACAACTGCTTCACTTCAAGGACGCTTCGACATGAAAAACACTACCCTCAACGCGCTGTTCTCTACACGTGCTGGCGCTGGCTTGAGCGTTATCCGCATCCTGGTCGGCATCATCTTCATGGCTCATGGTGCGCAAAAACTCTTCGGCCTGTTCGGTGGCTACGGCCTGGAAGGCACCGGCCAATGGATGGAAAGCATCGGCCTGGCGCCGGGTTATCTGATGGCCCTGCTGTCCGGCAGTGCCGAATTCTTCGGCGGCCTGGCCTTGGTGGTCGGCCTGCTGGCTCGCCCGGCGGCCCTGGCGCTGACGGTGACCTTGGTAGTGGCGATCGTTTCGGTGCACATCGGCAACGGCCTGTTCATGTCCAACAACGGCTATGAGTTCGCCCTGGCGCTGTTGGCCGGCACTGTTGCAGTCATGATCGAAGGCGCTGGCCGCTTCTCGCTCGACCGCCTGATCGCCCGGTAATCAGCTGCAAGCTGTGAGCTACGAGCCGCAGGCAAGCGCGGGCCAATACTCGGCGTGTTCTTGCTTGCGGCTTGTCGCTTGCAACTTGGGGCTCATCGCTCTAGCATACCGCCTGCGCCGATTTAAACAGCTACTTGCGGGGCGCAGGAAAGCCCCACCTCCGGGCCGTCCGAAATACCGCTAAAGCGCTGGTTCGGTGACGCCTCCCACCGCTGCCCAGCGGGATTCGCGAGGCGGAGAGAAGCTCCATGAGTTGCCCACGTACCAGTGTCTGTTTAAGCCCTTTGCCTGCCAGCCAGGCGTCCCGCACACCGCGCATCCTGCTCGGCGGCCGGCATCAACCCACCCTTTTGCGTCATCTTGAAGGCCTGTCACGGCGCAAGGGGCAGGCGCGTGCCTTTCTGATCCAGTTCGCCGACAGTGGCTGCCACCTCGCGCAGTATGGCAATGACCGTTTCGACCTGGCTGTGATCCAGGCGCCGGCACCGGACGAGGCCGCCGAAGTCATAGGCCATCTCACCCGCATCGCGCGTCAAGGCCTGATTACCCGCCGCTGAGGAATGCGCTATTGAGCACCAATATCATCACCACAGAAGGCCATGAGGCGCTGAAGAAAGAGCTGGACCACCTGTGGCGGGTGTATCGTCCGGAAATCACCCAAAAGGTTGCCTGGGCCGCTTCGTTGGGTGACCGCAGCGAGAACGCGGACTACCAGTACAACAAGAAGCTGCTGCGCGAAATCGACCGCAGGGTGCGATACCTGCGCAAGCGGCTTGAAGATGTGAAAGTGGTGGCGTACTCGCCCGAGCAGGAAGGCAAAGTGTTTTTCGGTGCCTGGGTTGAGATCGAGAACGACGAGGGCGAGACCATGAAGTTTCGCATTGTCGGCTACGACGAGATCTACGGGCGCAATGATTACATCTCGATCGATGCCCCCATGGCGCGCGCCTTGCTGAAGAAGGAGGAGGGTGATGAGGTGGTGGTGCATACACCTACCGGTGAAGCGACCTGGTATGTGAGCAGCATCCGTTACGGCCAGGGCGTCTCGACGGACTGACCGGGCCCGTCTTGCGCCAGCGTGAGGCATGTGCTGTCCCGGCAGGCGATCGCTCAGCCCTCAGGGTTGCGCCTGCAGAAACGCTGCCAGCCAGGCCTCAAGCCTCGCGCAACACCGCCAGCGGGCTGGCATTCAACGCCCGCCGCGTTCCCAGCACCCCCGCACCCCCCACCAGCAGTGCCCCTGTCAGCGGCAACACCAGCAGCCACGGGTGCGGGCTCCACTGCAAGTCGAACGCATAGCGGTACAGCACCCAGGTAATCAGTTCGCAGCCCACGGCCGCCAATAGCCCGCTGGTCGCGCCCAGCAGGCCGAACTCGATACGCCGGGCCTTGACCAGCAAGGGCCGCGCCGCGCCCAGTGCGCGCAACAGTGCCCCTTGGCGAATGCGCTCGTCCAGCGTGGCCTGCAAGCCAGCGAACAACACTGCCAGCCCCGCGGCCAGCACGAACAGCAGCACATACTCCACCGCCAGGGTTACCTGGGCGAGAATGCTGCGCAGCTGGTCGAGCAAGGCATCCACCTGCAGGATGGTCACCGCCGGAAACGCCCGTGACAGCGCGACGACATCCAGGTCATGCCCCGGTGCCACGTAGAAGCTGGTCAGGTAAGTGGTCGGCAGCCCCTGCAGCGTGCCAGGCTGGAAGATCATGTAGAAGTTCGGCTGGAAGCTGTCCCAATGCACGTTGCGCAGGCTGCTCACGCGGGCCTGGCGCTGCTGACCGCCAATATCGAACGTCAGCAGGTCGCCCATCTGCAGTTTCAGGCTGCTGGCCAGTTCCGCCTCCACCGAAACCCCGGGGATGTCGTTGTCGGCTGGCAAGGCTTGCCACCAGCTGCCTGCGGTCAGCACGTTGCCTTCGGGCAACTCGGCGGCCCAGGTCAGGCTGAGGTCGCGCTGCACGGCGCGCTCGCCTGCCGAGTCCTTGCTGACCACCTGCTGTACCGGTTTTTCATTGATTTGCACCAGGCGCCCGGGCGTTACCGGGTACAGCGGCGCTGAAGCGGCATTGACCTGGTGCAGGTGTTGAATGAACGGCTCACGGTCATCTGGCAGGATGTTCAGGGCGAAGTGGTTGGGCGCATCCTTGGGTAGCTGTGCTTGCCAGGTATCGAGCAACTCTGCGCGCAGCAGGGCGACCAAGGCCATGGCCAGCAGTATCAGGCCGAATGCCAGGGCTTGGCCTGCTGCCGCCATGGGGTGGCGCAGTAGCTGGCCCAGCCCCAGGCGCCAGGTGAGTGGCGCACCGGCCAGCAGCTGGCGCAGGCTGCGTAAACCGAGCAACAGCAGGCCGCCGAGCAGAAGCGCAGCGACCAGGCCGCCACCGAGCAGGGCGAAGGTGAGCAGCAGATCGAGGCTCAGGCGCCACATGATCAGGCCCAGGGCGAGCAGGGCGGCGCCGTACACCAGCCAACTGCTCGCAGGTATCGGCAGCAGGTCACGGCGCAGCACGCGCAGTGGCGGCACCTGGCCCAGCGCCGCAATGGGCGGCAGGGCAAAGCCAGCCAGTGCCACCAGCCCGGTACCGATACCTGCCAGCGCAGGAACGATGCCGCCATCGGGCACCACGCTCGGCAGCAAGCCGTGCAGCAGGCGGAACAGGCCCAGCTGAGCCAGCCAGCCGAGCAAGGCACCGGCCAGGGCAGCGACCAGGCCGAGCATGGCCAGTTGCAGGCAATACAGGCCCAATGCCTGGTGGCGCGACAGGCCCAGGCAGCGCAGCAGGGCACTGGCGTCCAGTCGGCGTGCAGCATAGCGACTGGCCGACAATGCCACGGCTACGCCTGCCAGCAATACAGCCACCAGGCTGGCCATGTTCAGGTAGCGTTCGGCTTTGCCCAGCGCGCCGCCGATCTGTTGGTTGCCATCGCGGGTGTCACGCAGGCGCTGGTTGGCGGCCAGGTCTTTTTCCACGGCCTGACGGTACTGCGCCAGCGCCTCGGTATCGCCGCGCCACAGGTCACGGTAGGTGACCCGGCTGCCCGGCTGGATCACGCCGGTGGCCTCCAGGTCGGCCAGGTTCATCATCACGCGTGGGGTAAGGCTGTAGAAGTTGTTGGCGCGGTCCGGTTCGTAGGTAAGCACGCGGCTCATGCGCAGGGTTTTCATGCCCACGTCGATGCTGTCGCCGATTGCCAGCCCCAGTGCTGCCAACAGGCGCGGTTCCACCCACACTTCGCCAGGGGCAGGGCCGCCGCCGGGTGTTTCTTCGGCATAAGGTGCCGGAGCGCTGCGTACTTGCCCGCGCAATGGGTAGGCGCCGTCGGCGGCCTTTACGCTGGACAGCTGGATGCCATTGTCGCCGCCGACCACGCTGGTGAACTCGACCACGCGTGCATGGCGCAAGCCCAGTGCCTTGCCGGCATCGAGCTGTTGCTCGCGGGCCGGTGCGCTGCCCTGCAGTACCAGATCGGCGCCCAGAAACTCGCTGGCGCGCAGCTGCATGGCGCCGTTGAGGCGGGCGCCGAAATAGCCGATGGCGGTGCTGGCAGCTACCGCCACCAACAGGGCAAAGAACAGCACGCGCACTTCACTGGCGCGAACATCGCGCAGCAACTGGCGCAGTGCCAGGCCACACAGGCGGGACAGCGGCATACGGCTCACCGGGCCTCCATCGGCGCCACAAGGCGGCCCGCGTCCAGGCGGATCTGGCGCCGGCAGCGGCGGGCCAGGCGTTCGTCATGGGTGACCAGCACCAAGGTAGTGCCGCGCTCCTTGTTCAGGTCGAACAACAAGTCGCTGATGCGTTCGCCGGTGTGGCTGTCGAGGTTGCCGGTGGGCTCATCGGCGAACAGCACCGCAGGCTGCGCGGCGAAGGCGCGAGCGATTGCCACGCGCTGCTGCTCGCCGCCCGACAGCTGCCGAGGTGTGTGGCTCAGGCGCTTGCCCAGACCGACCCGCTCCAGCAAAGTGCGAGCCTGTTCGCGGGCATCGCGGCGGCCGTCCAGTTCCAGTGGCAGCATGACGTTCTCCAGTGCATTGAGGCTGTCGAGCAGCTGGAACGACTGGAACACGAAACCCACATGTTCGGCGCGCACACGGGCGCGTTGGTCTTCATCCAGTGGCCCCAGGTCGTGGCCGGCGAGCACGACATTGCCAGCGCTGGGGCGGTCGAGGCCGGCGAGCAAGCCGAGCAGGGTCGACTTGCCAGAGCCCGAGGCGCCGACGATGGCCAGGCTATCGCCTTGGGCCAGGTCGAGAGACAGTGCGTGGAGGATGGTAAGGTCACCTTCCGCGCTGGGGACCACTTTGCTAAGGTTCTGCGCAACGAGAATGCTGGGGCTCATGGAGAATCCGATGCGAGTGTGGTGGTTGAGTGCCGGTCTGGCCCTGTATTGCCTGGCCCAGAGCGCAGCGGCAGGAACACTGCTGGTTGTTGGCGATAGTATCAGCGCCGGTTTTGGCCTGGATAGCCGTCAGGGCTGGGTGTCTCTCTTGCAGGCCCGCCTCAGGGACGAAGGTTTTGACGACAAAGTGGTCAATGCTTCGATCAGTGGCGATACCAGCGCAGGTGGCCAGGCGCGGCTGCCGGCGCTGCTTGCAGCACATAAACCAAGCCTGGTGGTGCTGGAGCTGGGCGGCAACGATGGCCTGCGCGGGCAGCCGCCTGCACAATTGCAACAAAATCTTGCCTCGATGATCGAGCGTTCGCGTCAGGCAGGGGCCAAGGTGCTGCTATTGGGCATGCGCCTGCCGCCCAATTATGGTGTGCGTTACACCACCGCCTTTGCCAAGGTGTATGAACAGCTGGCAGCGGACAAACAGGTTCCTTTGGTGCCGTTTTTCCTCGAAGGGGTAGGGGGCGTACCTGAACTGATGCAGGCTGATGGCATCCATCCGGCCCAGGGGGCTCAGCAGCGCCTGCTGGAAAATGCCTGGCCAGCGATAAAACCCTTGCTGTGAAGCTTTAAACGGGGGCGCCTTTCGGCTAATGTTGCGCCCCCCGTTTCGAGTGCTCCAAATGCCGCGCCCTGCCTGGTCCCTGTATGCCTATCAACTGATCGAGCCCGACGAGCAGCTCGACCTGTTCGCCTGCCAGGAAATCCGCGTCCACCTCGTGGCCCGCCAGCTTGAGCTGGGCGTGCCGGTCGACCGTACCTTGTGTGGCGGCCTGCTGCCAGCCCAGCCGCGTTGGTCGGGGGTGCCGCGATCGATTTACCGCGATGGCCGCCTGTGTGAGCTGTGCCGTGCCATCCTCGATGCCCAGCGACGCGGCATGCGCCCGGTGTGGCCTGAGCTGCATGGCAGCTGAACGACAAGCGCCTTTCATCATCTGAAACGCTTGCAGCGTGCCAATGCCTCCCGCTTGCATCGGCGCGGGTGTACAATCGATTCTCTTGACCCATCTTTCGAAGGATTTACCGGATGTTGCCGCGCTTTCCTGCCGTCACCCGTAGCCTGTCCCTGGCCGCCCTGTTGGTAGCGGGCCCCGCTGCTGCGCTGGAGCTGCCACTGCCACCGCCCGGTGAAGACATCGTCGGCCAGGTGCATGTGATCAAGGCAAAGTACGAGGACACGTTCGCCGATATCGGCACCGCAAACGACCTCGGCTACCTGGAAATGATTGCCGCCAACCCCGGCGTGGACCCTTGGCTGCCGGGCGCCGGCACCGAGATCATCCTGCCGACCCGTTTCGTTCTGCCGCCGGGGCCGCGCGAAGGCATCGTCATCAACCTGGCCGAGTACCGCATGTACTACTTCCCCAAGGGGGAGAGCGTGGTGTACACCTTCCCGCTGGGCATTGGTCGCGAGGGGTGGGGGTCGCCGATCGCCAACACCAAGATCACCGCCAAGACGCCCAACCCGACCTGGACGCCGCCCGCTTCGATTCGCAAAGAGCACGCTGAGGACGGTGACATCCTGCCGACGGTGGTGCCGGCTGGCCCGGACAACCCGCTGGGGCCGTTCAAGTTCACCTTGGGCGTACCGGGCTATCTGATCCATGGTTCGAACAAGAAGTTCGGCATTGGCATGCGCACCAGTCACGGCTGCTTCCGCATGCTTAACAACAACGTGCTTGAACTGTCGAAGATGGTGCCGGTGGGGACGCCAGTGCGCATCATCAACGAGCCTTACAAGTTCGGTATCAGCGCCGGCAAGGTCTATCTTGAGGCACACACGCCGCTGGATGACCAGGGTAACCCGTCAGTGGTCGACAAACACACCGCAGTTATCAATGCCTTGCTCAAGCGTGAAGACCTGGCCAATAACCTACGCATGAACTGGGACATGGTACGTGACGTGGTGGCTGCAGAAGATGGCATGCCGGTAGAAATTGCCGTGCCGGTGGAAAACCAAGGGGCCGCACCGATGGTGTCGAGCATTCCGCCCGAACTGCAGTAAGGTGATTTCGACACACCCAGGCCTGCCTTAGTGCAGGCCTTTTTGTACCTGCTGGCCGCGTTTGTCGGATTCAAAGGCAATAAAAAAGCCGACCCACAAGTGGGTCGGCTTCTTAACAATCCGTGAGGATTATTACTTGCGGCTGGCTTTGTCCAGCATACGCAGAGCGCGCTCGTTGGCTTCGTCAGCGGTCTGCTGAGCCTTCTGAGCGGCTGCCATTGCGTCGTCAGCCTTACGGTAGGCTTCGTCAGCACGAGCTTGAGCGCGAGCTGCTGCGTCTTCAGTCGCAGTCAGACGAGCTTCGGTTTCTTTGGATACGCTGCTGCAACCGGTAGCCAGAACTGCGGCCAGAGCCAGAGCAGAGAATTTCAGAACGTTGTTCATCGTGTTCCCCTTCAAGGACTTTCTATTAAATAGCCATCTCTCAGGAAAGAGAAACTGGCCGGCGTACATAGTACCCATTACTTGTAGTAAGTAAACTGACAGAGCGCAAGAACTGCAAAAAAAATGTTGCTTGACTCCGCGCCGACAAGATTTGCGACGTGTCTGTGAAAAAAATGTGCAGGGTTCGCAAGCGGTTGTGGTACAGGAACTTTTTTGTTGAACTAAGGGTGACTTTAACTGTCGATCAGCGTCTTAAGCCCTAGAACATCCGGTGGCTGTTGCGCGGGCTTGGGAAAGTCACCCGGGCGGCGTTTTGACCTTTTTTAAGCGCCACCACCTTGAGCAATCCCGCTCGCGGTGCCTACTATCTTGTGAGTGCCAGACGATCCGAACGATTACAATCGTCCAATGGTCGAAGCGGCAACAGGTGGCGTAGAGGATTCTGTGCCGGATAAACCACCATCGGTTAAGGTAAGGGTCTGCCGAGAAGACCTGCGAGGAGTAGTGATGAGCGAAGCGCTGACCATCCACCATGACCAGGCCGGTCATCAGTTCGAGACCAACGTGGACGGTCATCGTGCCTACCTGACGTACATGGATCTGGGCAAGCAGACGCTGGACATCTATCGCACCTTCGTGCCCAACGCCCTGCGCGGCCGTGGGATCGCTGCCGCCCTGACCGAGCGGGCGCTGGAGTACGCCGAGCAGATGGGCTACACGGTGATCCCGTCTTGCTCGTATGTGGAGCGTTACATGGAGCGCCAGCAGCGGCATTCGAGCAAGGCCTGAGCTGACCATAGGCACCCGACACAACAAAAAAACGCCGGGCAGTGCCCGGCGTTTTTTATTCCCGCAATGTTCAGCCGCGCTTACGCTGCGGCAGCACATCCTTGAGCTTGGCATGCATGCTGCGCAGGGTTTTCTCGGTCGCCGACCAGTCGATGCAGGCGTCCGTGATCGACACGCCATACTGCAACTCGTCCAGGTTTTTCGGAATGGACTGACAGCCCCAGTTCAGGTGGCTTTCGACCATCAGGCCGATGATCGACTGGTTGCCTTCGAGAATCTGGTTGGCGACGTTCTCCATCACCAGCGGTTGCAGGGCCGGGTCCTTGTTGGAGTTGGCATGGCTGCAGTCGACCATGATGTTGGCCTTGATCTTGGCCTTGGCCAGGTCCTGTTCGCACAGGGCGACGCTGACCGAGTCGTAGTTCGGCTTGCCATTGCCGCCGCGCAGTACCACGTGGCCGTATGGGTTGCCCTTGGTGGTGACGATCGACACGCCGCCTTCCTGGTTGATGCCCAGGAAGCGGTGCGGCTTGGACACCGACTGCAGGGCATTGATGGCAACGGTCAGGCCGCCGTCGGTGCCGTTCTTGAAACCCACCGCCGAGGACAGGCCCGAGGCCATCTCGCGGTGTGTTTGCGATTCGGTGGTGCGGGCACCGATGGCCGACCAGCTGATCAGGTCTTGCAGGTACTGCGGGGAAATCGGGTCGAGCGCTTCGGTGGCAGTCGGCAAGCCCATTTCGGCCAGGTCCAGCAGCAGCTTGCGGCCGATGTGCAGGCCGTCCTGGATCTTGAACGAGTCATCCAGGTACGGATCGTTGATCAGGCCTTTCCAGCCGACGGTGGTGCGCGGCTTTTCGAAGTACACGCGCATGACCAGGTACAGCGTATCGGACACTTCTTCGGCCAGCACTTTCAGGCGCTCGGCGTATTCGTGGGCTGCCTTGATGTCGTGGATGGAGCAAGGGCCGACCACGACGAACAGGCGATGGTCCTTGCCGTCGAGAATATTGCGCACCACTTCACGGCCGGCAGTCACGGTCTGCAGGGCCTTGGCGCTGAGGGGGATTTCCTTCTTGAGCTGATCAGGGGTGATCAGGGTCTCGTTGGAGGCAACGTTCAAGTCATCGATCGGTAAATCAGCCATCGTGTTACTCGTCAGGTCACGGGTGCCGGCCGCCAACTATCCCCGTGCGGCCCAGCAGCAAGAATAATCGCAGCGGGGAGCCGAACCTTAGCGCGTTACAGATGGCACGACAATGGGCTGAACCCAGTCATTGTGGGGTTTTTACCTGAGCGAGGGGGTTGCGCGCGAATGGACTGCCCAGCGCTACGTAACCTGTGTAAAAAGAGTGCTGACCCTTTACCTGGAGATTGGCATGCATTCGCACCCCCCTCGCATCGGCATCATCGGCAGTGGCGCCATCGGCGGCTTTTATGGGTTGATGCTGGCCCGGGCCGGTTTCGATGTGCATTTTCTGTTGCGCAGCGAGTACCAGGCCGTTTGTGAACGCGGGCTGAGCCTGGACAGTGCCGTGCATGGCGCACTGCACATGCGGGTGCAGGCTTACGTCAGTGCCGCCGACATGCCGCCCTGTGACTGGCTTCTGATCGGGGCCAAGGCCACCAGCAACGAGCAGTTGGCACCGTTGATCGTCCAGGCTGCTGCGCCCGGCGCCAAGGTGGTGCTGTTGCAGAACGGCCTGGGTGTCGAGGAGCAGTTGCGTCCGGCCTTGCGCAGCGACATGCACCTGCTCGGCGGCCTGTGCTTCATCTGCGTCAACCGCCAGGCGCCAGGTGTAATCCGCCACCAGGCGCTGGGGGCGGTCAACCTGGGGTATCACAGCGGGCCGGCCACCGATAGCGGTGTCGCGCTGGTGAATGAAGGCGCCGGGTTGTTTCAGGCGGCGGGGATCGACTCGCAGGCCATGCCGAACCTGGCCTTGGCGCGTTGGCAGAAGCTGGTGTGGAACGTGCCTTACAACGGGCTGTCGGTGCTGCTGGGGGCCAGCACTTCGCCACTGATGGCCGACAGCAATAGCCGCGAGCTGATACAGGCCTTGATGGCCGAAGTGGTGCAGGGGGCGGCAGCCTGTGGCCATGTACTGCCCGAGGGCTATGCCGAGCACTTGTTCCAGGTGACCGAGCGCATGCCCGACTACTGGCCGAGCATGTATCACGACCATGTCCACAAACGCCCGTTGGAGCTGGGGGCCATTTACGCCGAGCCGCTGGCACGCGCACGGGCGGCAGGCTGCAGCATGCCGCGCATTGAAATGCTGTACCAAGCGCTGAGTTTCATCGACAACCGCGACCGGCCGGCCTGAGGGTGGCCGAGGCTTCGGCGGGGCCCTCCAGCCCACGGCGGCAGCGCGCCGGACGGCAAAGCGAGCGTCCGGCGCGCTGCTAAGCTGAAGCTTGCTCTGCCGCTGCGGCAGTCGAGGAGGTCGAATGATCCGCTCCATGCTGTACGCCACCGACCTCGGTGTCTACGCCCCTTTCGTGATGCAACACGCGCTGGCCCTGGCGCGCACGTTCGGTGCCGAGTTGTATGTGATCCACGCGGTCGAGCCGATGGGCCAGTTCGCCGAATCCCTCCTGCAAAGCTACCTCGATGAGCAGACGCTCGATCAATTGCACAGCCAGGGGGTGAATACAGTGATGGCGAACATAGAGCAGCGTGTGCTGGAAAACTTTCGCGACGAGTTGGGCGAAGAGGCTGACCTGGCAGTGATCAAGGCCGTGCGTGTGCGTCAGGGCGACCCGGCGCAGGTGATTCTCGACCAGGCCCAGCGGCTAAGCGTCGACCTGTTGATATTCGGTAGCCACAGTGCCGGTGCCGGGGTGGATGTACCGCTTGGGCGCACGGCGGTGCGGCTGCTGCAGCTGTCGCCGGTGCCGGTGTACATGGTGCCCTTGGCGCAGCATCTGGGGCGTAGGAAAACGTGAAGATAGGTGCAGTCCATTTCCGTGGGCATGTAACAAAATAGTTCTAGATTTATTTCCAGAACCACTAATATAGTTATATATCGTCGCTGCCTGCTGCCGCGGACTCATCGCTGAACCGAGGGAAACCTATGAAGCTTCAACAACTGCGCTACATCTGGGAAGTGGCGCACCATGACCTCAACGTCTCCGCGACGGCGCAGAGCCTGTATACCTCCCAGCCAGGTATCAGCAAGCAGATCCGCCTGCTCGAAGACGAATTGGGTGTTGAAGTCTTTGCCCGCAGCGGCAAGCATCTGACCCGCGTGACCCCGGCCGGTGAGCGCATCATCAATACCGCAGGCGAAATCCTGCGCAAGGTCGAGAGCATCAAGCAGATTGCCCAAGAGTTCTCCAACGAGAAGAAGGGCACGCTGTCCATCGCCACCACCCACACCCAGGCGCGCTACGCGTTGCCGCCGGTTATCAGCAGCTTTATCAAGCAGTATCCGGAGGTGTCCCTGCACATGCATCAGGGTTCGCCCATGCAGATTGCCGAGATGGCTGCGGACGGTACGGTCGATTTCGCCATCGCCACCGAGGCGCTGGAGCTGTTCGGCGATCTGATCATGATGCCGTGCTACAAGTGGAACCGTTGCGTTGTGGTGCCGCAGGGGCACCCGCTGGCCAAGCTGCCGAAACTGACCCTGGAAGCCGTCGCCGAGTACCCGATCGTCACCTACGTGTTCGGTTTCACCGGGCGCTCAAAGCTGGATGAGGCTTTCAATCACCGTGGCCTCACGCCAAAGGTGGTCTTCACCGCGGCTGACGCCGACGTGATCAAGACGTATGTGCGCCTGGGGCTGGGCGTGGGTATCGTTGCCGGCATGGCTGTGGACGCCAAGCTCGACAGTGACTTGGTGGCGCTGGATGCCAGTGAGCTGTTCGAAGCCAGCATCACCAAGATCGGCTTCCGTCGGGGTACCTTCCTGCGCGGCTTCATGTGCGACTTCATTGAGAAGTTTGCCCCGCACCTGACCCGTGAAGTGATGGCCAAGGCCATTCAGTGCCATAACAAGCAAGAGCTGGAAGCGTTGTTCGAAGGTGTCGAGCTGCCGGTTCACTGATTTGGGAGTGATGGGGTCGCTGTGGGAGTAACGGCCCTTGCTCAATGTCTAAAAGCTGGCGCGATCCCTGTGGGAGCGGGCTTGCCCGCGAACACGGGCGAAGCCCGTGCCATCCACCGCGGTGTCTTCTTCGCGGGTAAACCCGCTCCTACAGGCCGTCCTAGCTATCTCAAGCCTTGCTGATCAGGTTGCCCGCATGCAACCCGCATTCCTTCTGCGTCGACTCTTCCCACCACCAGCGCCCTTCACGCTCATGCTGGTTTGGCAGCACCGGGCGGGTGCATGGCTCGCAGCCAATGCTGATGAAGCCACGCTCGTGCAGGCTGTTGTACGGCAGCTCGAGCATGCGGATATAACCCCATACTTCTTCACTGCTCATCTGCGCCAGCGGGTTGAACTTGTACAGCGTGCGCTCAGGCGTGGAAAAGGCGCTGTCGATTTCCAGTGCTGCCACCTGGCTGCGGGTGCCCGGGCTTTGGTCGCGGCGCTGGCCGGTGGCCCAGGCGCTGACGGTGGCCAGCTTGCGTCGCAGCGGCTCGATCTTGCGAATGCCGCAGCACTCGCCATGGCCGTCCTTGTAGAAGCTGAACAGGCCCTTTTCCTTGACGAACGGGTCGAGCTTGGCGCGGTCCGGGCTGAGGATTTCGATCGGCAGGTTGTACTGTTCGCGTACCTGGTCGATGAACCGGTAGGTCTCCGGGTGCAGGCGCCCAGTGTCGAGGCTGAATACCTTTACCTGCTTGTTCAGCTTCCAGGCCATGTCGACCAGCACCACATCCTCGGCGCCGCTGAAGGAGATCCACAGGTCATCACCGAAGTGCTCGAAGGCAAGCTTGAGGATGTCCTGCGGGGACTTGTTGGCATAGGTCGCGGCCAGGGCGGCGACGTCGAAGGGTTGGCTCATCAGGCGGTTTCCATCTTGGCTGTGGCGCTGTGCGCTCGTAGTAGGGGGATGGTAACAAAAAAAACGTGGTCTAGATGGGCTCACAAGCCCTGCAGGGTCTGCATCAGCACCCGCACTTTGGCGATCGACTCTTCATACTCGGCCTGCCACTGCGAGTCGGCTACCACCGCGCCGCCGCCCCAGCAACTGACCTGTCCATCTTTGATCAGCAAGCTGCGAATGGCGATCGAACTGTCCATTTCGCCGCGCACATCCACATACAGCAGCGAGCCGCAGTACAGCGCGCGGCGCGCGGGTTCCAGTTCGTCGATGATCTGCATGGCACGGATTTTCGGGGCGCCGGTAATCGAGCCGCCAGGGAAGCTGTCGCCGATCAGGTCCAGCGCATCTTTGTCGCTGGCCAGCTGGCCGGTGATGCTGCTGACCAGATGGTGCACATTGGGGTAGCTCTCCAGGCTGAACAGTTCCGGTACCTTCACTGAGCCGATCTCACACGTGCGCCCCAGGTCGTTGCGCAGCAGGTCGACGATCATCAGGTTTTCCGAGCGGTCCTTCGGGCTGTGCAGCAGCTCTTGGGCATTACGCTGATCTTCAGCCGGGTCGCTGGCACGTGGGCGGGTGCCCTTGATCGGCCGGGTTTCCACCTGGCCCTGGCTGACGCGGATGAAGCGCTCGGGCGAAAAGCTCAGCAGGGTACTGCCGTCGGCCAGTTGCTGGTAGCCGGAGAAGGGTGTCGGGCAGGCCTGGCGCAGGGCCTGGTAGGCTCGCCATGGATCGCCTTGGCAGGGCGCGCGAAAGCGTTGGGTGAGGTTGATCTGGTAGCAGTCACCGGCCTGGATGTAGCGTTGTACCTGGTCGAACGCTGTTTTGTACTGCTCGGGCTCCAGGTCACCGACCATCGGTGCGAGCAGCCGGAAGTCGCCGGTGGTGGTGGTGGTGGTGTCCTGGAACAGCCTGATCAGGCGTTGGCGTTCGTCGTCTGCCAGGCTCGGGTGGAACACCAGCTGGCTGGTGCCGAGCAGATGATCGCTGACCAGTGCCCAGGCATACAGGCCCAGTTGTGCGTCTGGCAGGCCGAGGTCGTCCACGGCCAGGCTTGGCAGGTGTTCCAGGCGGCGGCCGAAGTCGTAGCTCAGGTAGCCGATCAGGCCCCCGGCAAAGGGCAGTTCTACACCGTTGGGCAAGTCGGCGTGGCCCAGTTGTGCCAGGCCAGCGCGCAGGCGCTGGAGGAAGACGCGGCCATCTTCATCGGGCTGCGCCTGCTGTTGTTGCAGTGGCCAGGCGCTGAGCAGGTCGAAACGCCCGCGTTCGGCGCCGGGGCGGGCGCTGTCGAGCAGGATCGCACCGGGGGCCTGGCGCAGGTGGGCGAAATAGGCGGCAGGGTCGGGTTGGTAGGGCAGGGGGTGTAGCGTGCAGGTCGGCATCAGTATGGACGGCGATGTAAAAGCGAGGAGGGCGATTGTAGACCTGTGCAGGAAAAGCGCCTAGCGCTGGGTACGACATTCAACATTGTGTTTGGCCCATACGCAGCACAAGGCAGTTCCTGCAGGTTGAGCGAAGCGCATGATTCAACTGCAGTGCTTGCAAGAGCAACCTTGTGCTGCGAATGGGCTGCAAAGCAGCCCCTGTATTTCAGCGGTTGGGCACATGCCCGAACAGACCCTGTGCTACCCGTACCCGCTGCTCGGCGTCTTCGGTCACACCCTCCTTGGCCAGTGCTTCGATGTGCGCCTCGATGGCATGGGTGCGCTGAGTCAGGCCGCAATCGTTGGCAATCTGGATGTTCAGCCCCGGGCGGGCGTTGAGCTCCAGAATCAGCGGGCCCTTGTCCTGGTCAAGCACCATGTCCACGCCGATATAGCCCAGGCCGCACAGTTCATAGCAGCCAGCGGCCAGCTTCATGAAGCCGTCCCAGTTCGGCAGTTGCACGCCGTCCACCGCGTTGGTGGTGTCCGGGTGCTTGCTGATGATGTTGTTCAGCCAGGTGCCGCGCAGGGTCACGCCGGTGGCCAGGTCGACACCCACACCGATGGCGCCCTGGTGCAGGTTGGCCTTGCCGCCGGACTGGCGAGTCGGCAGGCGCAGCATGGCCATCACCGGGTAACCCATGAGCACGATGATGCGGATGTCCGGTACGCCTTCGTAACTGATGCTCTTGAATATCTGGTCCGGGGTCACGCGGTACTCGATCAGCGCGCGGTCGCGGTGCCCGCCGAGGGAGTACAGCCCGGTGAGGATGCTGGAAATCTGGTGCTCGATTTCCTCATGGCTGATGATCTTGCCCGACACTGTGCGGTAGCGGTCCTCGAAGCGGTCGGCGATTACCAGGATGCCGTCACCGCCGGCGCCTTGCGCCGGCTTGATGACGAAATCGCTGCGACCGCCGATGATCTGGTCGAGCTTATCGATCTCTTTTTCGGTCTCGATGATGCCGTACATTTCCGGCACATGGATGCCGGCCGCCAGTGCGCGCTCCTTGGTGATGATCTTGTCGTCGACGATCGGGTACAGGCTGCGCTTGTTGTACTTCAGCACATAGTCCGCGTTACGTCGGTTGATCCCCATGATGCCCCGGGCCTCCAGGGCTTTCCACGTCTTGATCAGGCCAAACATCAGGAGTCAGCCTTTTTCAGGAAGGCTTTGAAGCGCACGAGTTCGGTCAGGCGGTAGCCGCGATAACGGCCCATCGCCAGCATGAAGCCCACCAGGATCAGCAGCACCGCCGGGAAGGTGAACACGAAGTACACCAGCTCCGGCACCATCATCAGCAGGTGTGCCAGGGAGGCGGCGAACAGCGTGCCGATGGCCACTTTCATGGCATGGCCGCCACCACGCTCTTCCCAGGTGATCGACAGGCGTTCGATGGTCATGGTCAGGATCACCATCGGGAACAGTGCTACCGACAGCCCGCGTTCAAGGCCCAGCTTGTGGCTGAACAGGCTGATGGCGGCAATCAGCACCACGACGAAGGTCAATACCACCGACAGGCGTGGCAGCATCTGCAGCTTGAGGTGTTCCAGGTACGAGCGCAGCGACAGGCCCAGGGCCGTGATCACCGTGAACAGCACAATACCGAAGCCCAGCTGGGTTTCGCGGAACGCCAGGGCGATCAGCACCGGGGTGAATGTGCCCAGGGTCTGGATGCCGATCAGGTTGCGCAGCACCAGGATCACCAACACGCCGATCGGAATCATGACCATGATCATGAAGGTTTGCTGGGTTTGCAGCGGCAGACCGTACAGCGAGTATTCGAGGAAGTCGGCGTCGGTGTTCTCGTCGGTCAGCTTGGCCAGGCGGATGGCGTTCATCTCGCTGTTGTTCATGCTGAAGGTGACAGTGGCCTTCTTGCCGCCATCGACGGTGATCAGGTTGTCGTCACCGGTCCACCACAGCAGGCGGTCGCTCGGCAGGCCTTGCTCACCGGTGTCCGGGTTGAAGTACAGCCAGTCGTCGCCGTTGAAGCTGCGCAGCCACAGCTCCGGGGTTTGCGGGGTGTCGGCCAGCAGGCGGATGGTGTGCACCTTTTCCATCGGCACGTGGGCGATCGACAGCAGCAGGTCGATGACCTGGGCCTTCTTCATCGCCGAAGTGTCGCCAGCCAGCAGCAGCTTGACGTTGTCGTCGTTGAGGTTGTTGACCCGCTTGATGGTTTCGCTGACAAAGGTCTCGACGTCGGCCGAGTGCTGACGTATAGGGGCCATCAGGGCTTCAGCGGCGATCTTCTCGGGGCCCTCGACGGCCAGGCTGTCACGGAAGGTCGGGCCTTTGATCTTGGTCTTCTCGTTGCTGTAGCGCTTGGTCAGTACCAGGCGGTAGTAGAGGGTCTGGTTACCACTGGCGCGACGTGCCGACCAGGTAACCTTGCGGTTGCCGTCTGCACGGTTGATGCTGACCCCGTAGTTGTTGGAGATGAAGCTCTCGTTGAGGCTGACGTAGTCGCGGTTCAGCGGTGGCACGAACATCTGCACCTTGACCGGGTCCTTGCTGCTGGCCACGAACTCGACCTTGGCGTCGATGTTCCACAGGTCGTCGGTTTCATCCTCGGTCACCGGGATGCCGAGCACGAAGATCTGATAAGCCGTGACCGCCACGCCCAATAGCACCAGCACGGTGATCAGGACTTTCAGATGGAGGGTGAGAGAGCGCATCGGGATTACTCTGCTTTGGGAGCGTCGGTGGCACAGGCAGGTTTGCCGGCCGCATATTTAAGGCTTGGGTCAACCAGTGCGTCGAAGTGCTTGAGCGCCTCGGAACCGATCAGCAGCGGGAACTGGAAGGCGCTGCGGTCGGTGAGGTTGACTTCGATGGTGCGCCTGGTCTGGCCCATGCAGATTTCGAGTTCGATGACCGGGCGGGCCGTGTAGGCCTTGCCTGATTCGGCATCATAGTCGCCGGCCCGGCGCTTGATCTTGCTGACGCGTGCCAGTGGGCGTTCGATCGGGTGCGAATGGGCCGCATCGATGGCGAGGTAGAAGCGTACCCAGCTTTCGCCATTGCGCTTGAACCGCTTGATGTCGCGGGCGCTGAGCGAGGCGGTCTTGGCACCGGTGTCGAGCTTGGCGGCCACTTCCAGGTCCAGGTCGCCCAGATGTGCGTATTCGTTGAGACCATACACGGTCTTGCCCGCAGCCTGGCCAAGGGCCGGCAGCAGGGTGAGGCATAGCAGCAATAAAACGGGTGTAAGTCTCATATTCCTGGCGCGGTGCATTGCAAGGTTCTAGGCAAGGTTCAGGTCAAGGTGACTGGCAATTACTGCGCAAGCTTCCTCGTTGATCTGTCAACAGGCACGAATGCATGACAGACAGGCTATCCATACCCCATCGGAGGCGCGGCATTCTATCACGCCGACGTCTTGACGCCAGCGGTGCGCGATCTGACAGCGTTGTAGTGGTGATAGTTCGCGATTAGACGATTGTCGACAATGTTCATTTTGTCTTTGACTTGGAGGGTTCGTTTCGTTAGTTTCTGGCGAAGAGATTTAAAAGGTGTCGACAATATGCAGGACCTTTCCACCCCCGGCCCGGTGCTGACAGACGAAACGGAAACCCTCTCCGAAAACGTCTTCCGGCGCATCCAGGCGGCCATTGTCAAGGGTGATATCGCCCCCGGCAGCAAGATTTCCGAGCCGGAGTTGGCGCGCACCTATGGCATCAGCCGCGGGCCGCTACGCGAAGCTATCCACCGCCTTGAAGGCCAGCGCTTGCTGGTGCGCGTGCCGCATGTGGGCGCGCGGGTGGTATCGCTCAACCACGCCGAACTGATCGAGCTGTACGAAATTCGCGAGTCGCTGGAAGGCATGGCCTGCCGCCTGGCCGCCGAACGCATGAGCCAGGCCGACATCGACGAACTGCGCCGGGTGCTCGACACCCATGAGCGCGATGCCGCGTTCCAGGCCGGCCTGGGGTACTACCAGCAGGAAGGCGACTACGACTTCCATTACCGGATTATTCAGGGTAGCGGCAACCAGACCCTGGTCAAGATGCTCTGCGGCGAGCTGTACCAACTGGTGCGCATGTACCGTATCCAGTTCTCTGCCACCCCCAACCGGCCACGCCAGGCCTTTGCCGAGCACCATCGCATTCTTGATGCCATCGCCGACCGTGACGGCGAACTGGCCGAACTCCTGATGCGCCGCCACATCGGCGCGTCCAAGCGCAATATCGAGCGTCACTACCTGGACGCCCACAACAACAGCACACGAGGTGAGAAATGACAGTCAAGAGCACCCCCGGTCAGCGTTTCCGTGACGCCGTTGCCGCTGAACACCCGCTGCAGGTAGTTGGCGCCATCAACGCCAACCATGCCCTGCTGGCCAAGCGTGCCGGCTTCAAGGCCATCTACCTGTCAGGTGGCGGCGTGGCCGCTGGCTCCCTGGGCCTGCCAGACCTGGGCATCACTGGCTTGGACGACGTGCTCACCGACGTGCGTCGTATCACCGACGTGTGCGACCTGCCGCTGCTGGTGGATGTCGACACCGGCTTCGGCGCTTCGGCCTTCAACGTTGCCCGTACCGTGCGCTCGATGAGCAAGTTCGGCGCTGCCGCTATCCATATCGAGGACCAGGTTGGCGCCAAACGTTGTGGCCACCGCCCCAACAAGGAAATTGTCAGCCAGCAGGAAATGGTCGACCGTATCAAAGCTGCCGTCGACGCCCGCAGCGATGACAGCTTCGTGATCATGGCGCGTACCGATGCGCTGGCCGTCGAAGGCCTGAACGCCGCCCTGGACCGTGCCGAGGCGTGTGTCGAAGCTGGCGCCGACATGATCTTCCCGGAAGCCATCACCGAACTGCAGATGTACAAGACTTTCGCTGATCGGGTGAAGGCACCGATCCTGGCCAACATCACCGAGTTCGGTGCCACGCCGCTGTACACAACCGAAGAGCTGGCCTCGGTCGACGTGTCGTTGGTGCTGTACCCGCTGTCGGCGTTCCGCGCCATGAACAAGGCGGCCGAGAACGTGTATGCCGCACTGCGTCGTGACGGCACGCAAAAGAACGTGATCGACACCATGCAGACTCGCATGGAGCTTTACGATGCCATTGGTTATCACGCCTTCGAGCAGAGCCTCGATGCACTGTTTGCCCAGAAGAAGGGCTAAGCGCTAGCGCCCGAATTAGCCAGAAAGCATCCATAACAAATTCAAGAAAGGAGAAACACCATGGCCGAAGCAAAAGTACTCAGTGGCGCAGGCCTGCGTGGCCAGGTGGCCGGCCAGACTGCACTGTCGACCGTGGGCCAGGCCGGTGCCGGGCTGACCTACCGTGGTTATGATGTGCGTGACCTGGCGGCCGGTGCCGAGTTCGAAGAAGTCGCCTACCTGCTGCTGTACGGCGAGCTGCCAACCCAGGCCGAACTGGCCGACTACAAGCGCAAGCTCAAGGGCCTGCGTGACCTGCCGCAAGCCTTGAAGGAAGTGCTTGAGCGCATCCCGCGCGATGCCCACCCGATGGACGTCATGCGCACCGGTTGCTCGGTACTGGGCACCCTCGAACCAGAACTGACCTTCGAAGCCCAGCGCGACAAGACCGACCGCCTGCTGGCGCTGTTCCCGGCCGTGATGTGCTACTGGTACCGCTTCACCCACCATGGCGTACGCATCGACTGCACCACTGATGAAGACACCTTGGGTGGCCACTTCCTGCACCTGCTGCACGGCAAGAAGCCGAGCGAGCTGCACGTCAAGGTCATGAACGTGTCGCTGATTCTCTACGCTGAACACGAATTCAACGCCTCGACCTTCACTGCCCGCGTTTGCGCCTCGACCCTGTCTGACCTGTACTCCTGCGTTACCGCAGCCATCGGCTCGCTGCGTGGCCCGCTGCACGGCGGTGCCAACGAGGCTGCGATGGAACTGATCGAACGCTTCCAGAGCCCGCAGGAAGCCACCGCCGAGCTGCTGCGCATGCTCGAGCGCAAAGACAAGATCATGGGCTTTGGCCATGCCATCTACAAAGAGTCCGACCCGCGCAACGAGGTGATCAAGGGCTGGTCGAAGCAGCTGGCTGACGAAGTGGGTGACAAGGTGCTGTACCCGGTGTCCGAAGCCATCGACAAGACCATGTGGGAGCAGAAGCGCCTGTTCCCCAACGCCGACTTCTACCATGCCTCGGCGTATCACTTCATGGGCATTCCGACCAAGCTGTTCACCCCGATCTTCGTCTGCTCGCGGCTGACCGGCTGGGCGGCGCACGTCTTCGAGCAGCGCGCCAACAACCGCATCATCCGCCCGAGCGCCGAGTATGTCGGCGTCGAACAGCGCCAGTTCGTGCCGATCGAGCAGCGCTGAATAGCTATAGAGAGGCAACCCGTTCCCCTTGTGGGAGCGGGTGTGCCCCCGAATGCGCCGGCCTCGCAACCACTGTGCACCTGCTGACGCATTCGCGGGCACGCCCGCTCCCACAGGTACGGTGAAACCTTCCGAATCCTGTGACCGAGCCTGATTCCATGATGAACACTGCATACCGCAAGCACCTGCCAGGCACCGACCTGGACTACTTCGATGCCCGCGCGGCGGTCGAGGCGATCAAGCCCGGCGCCTACGACGGCTTGCCATACACGTCCCGCGTGCTCGCCGAGAACCTGGTGCGCCGCTGCGACCCTGCTACGCTCGATGCCTCGCTGAGCCAACTGATCGAGCGCAAGCGCGACCTCGACTTCCCGTGGTTCCCGGCCCGCGTGGTGTGCCATGACATCCTTGGCCAGACTGCGCTGGTCGACCTTGCCGGCCTGCGTGACGCCATTGCCGACAAAGGCGGCGACCCGGCCCAGGTCAACCCGGTGGTGCCGGTGCAACTGATCGTCGACCACTCGCTGGCCGTCGAGTGCGGTGGTTTCGACTCGCAGGCCTTCGAAAAGAACCGCGCCATCGAAGACCGCCGCAACGAAGACCGCTTCCACTTCATCAACTGGACCAAGAAGGCGTTCAAGAACGTCGACGTGATCCAGCCGGGCAACGGCATCATGCACCAGATCAACCTGGAGAAGATGTCGCCGGTGGTCCACAGCGACCGCGGTGTCGCCTACCCGGACACCTGCGTCGGCACCGACAGCCACACGCCGCATGTCGATGCACTGGGTGTGATCGCCATCGGCGTAGGCGGCCTGGAAGCCGAAAACGTGATGCTCGGCCGCGCCTCCTGGATGCGCCTGCCGGAAATCGTCGGCGTCGAGCTGACTGGCAAACTGGCCCCGAACATCACCGCCACCGACCTGGTACTGGCCTTGACCGAATTCCTGCGCAAGCAGAAAGTGGTCGGCGCTTACCTGGAGTTCCATGGCGAGGGTGCTCGCGCCCTGACCTTGGGCGACCGCGCCACCATTTCCAACATGGCCCCGGAATACGGCGCCACGGCGGCGATGTTCGCCATCGACCAGCAGACCATCGACTACCTGCGCCTGACCGGCCGTGAAGAGCAGCAGGTCAAACTGGTGGAAACCTACGCCAAGGCCACCGGCCTGTGGGCTGACAGCCTGGGCGGCGCCGTCTACGAGCGCACCCTGAGCTTCGACCTGTCGAGCGTGGTACGCAACATGGCCGGCCCGTCCAACCCGCATGCCCGCGTCGCCACCAGCGACCTGGCGGCCAAAGGCATCGCCGGCAGCTGGGAAGAAGTGCCGGGGCAGATGCCGGACGGCGCGGTGATCATCGCTGCCATCACCAGTTGCACCAACACCAGCAACCCGCGCAACGTGATTGCCGCAGGCCTGATTGCGCGCAATGCCAACAAGCTGGGCCTGACCCGCAAGCCGTGGGTCAAGTCGTCGTTGGCACCCGGCTCCAAGGCCGTGCAGCTGTACCTGGAGGAAGCAGGGCTGGAGAAGGAGCTGGAGCAACTTGGCTTTGGCATCGTCGCCTTTGCCTGCACCACCTGCAACGGTATGTCCGGCGCCCTGGACCCGGTGATTCAGCAAGAAATCATCGACCGCGACCTGTACGCCACTGCCGTGTTGTCGGGTAACCGCAACTTCGACGGGCGTATCCACCCGTACGCCAAGCAGGCTTTCCTGGCTTCGCCACCGCTGGTGGTCGCCTACGCCATAGCCGGTACCATCCGCTTCGACATCGAGAAGGATGTACTGGGGGTGGTCGACGGCAAGGAAATCCGCCTCAAGGACATCTGGCCCAGCGACGAAGAAATCGATGCGGTGGTGCGTGCTGCGGTCAAGCCGGAGCAGTTCCGCAAGGTATACATCCCGATGTTCGCCATCGAGGAAGACCGCGGGCCGAAAGTTGCGCCGCTGTATGATTGGCGCCCGATGAGCACCTACATCCGCCGCCCTCCCTACTGGGAAGGGGCCCTGGCCGGCGAGCGCACCCTGCGCGGCATGCGCCCGCTGGCGGTGCTACCGGACAACATCACCACCGACCACCTGTCGCCGTCCAACGCGATCATGCTCGACAGCGCCGCCGGTGAATACCTGGCGAAAATGGGCCTGCCGGAAGAAGACTTCAACTCCTACGCTACCCACCGTGGCGACCACCTGACCGCCCAGCGCGCCACCTTCGCCAACCCTAAACTGTTCAACGAAATGGTGCGCAACGACGATGGCAGCGTGAAGCAGGGCTCGCTGGCGCGTATCGAGCCGGAAGGCAAGGTTACCCGCATGTGGGAGGCGATCGAAACCTACATGCAGCGCAAGCAGCCGCTGATCATCGTTGCGGGTGCCGACTACGGCCAGGGCTCGTCGCGCGACTGGGCGGCCAAGGGCGTGCGCCTGGCGGGTGTCGAGGCGATCGTGGCCGAAGGCTTCGAGCGTATTCACCGCACCAACCTGGTAGGCATGGGCGTGCTGCCGCTGGAGTTCAAGCCGGGCACCGACCGCAACACCCTGGGCCTGGATGGCAGCGAAACCTATGACGTGCTGGGTGCGCGTACGCCACGGGCGACCCTGACCCTGGTGGTTACCCGTGCCAATGGCGAGCGCCTGGAGGTACCGGTGACCTGCCGCCTGGACACCGCCGAGGAAGTGTCGATCTACGAAGCGGGCGGGGTGCTGCAGCGCTTTGCCCAGGACTTCCTCGAAGCGACCGCCTGAGCATGAATCGGGGGCCGCTTTGCGGCCCTTTCGCGACACAAGGCCGCTCCCACAAAGGGCGGCGCAGTACCTGTGGGAGCGGCCTTGTGTCGCGAAAGGGCTGCAAGGCAGCCCCAGGGTATTTCACCGGACTATCAGGATGCCCAAAAAATGGCACATGTACCCCAGATCAAAATCCCCGCCACGTACATCCGCGGCGGCACCAGCAAAGGCGTGTTCTTCCGCCTGCAAGACCTGCCCGAGCAGGCGCAAATTCCAGGCCCCGCTCGCGACGCACTGCTGCTGCGGGTAATCGGCAGCCCCGACCCTTACGGCAAGCAGATCGACGGCATGGGCGGCGCCACGTCCAGTACCAGCAAGACCGTCATCCTGTCGCAAAGCATCAAGCCCGAACACGATGTCGACTACCTGTTTGGCCAGGTCAGCATCGACAAGGCCTTCGTCGACTGGAGTGGCAACTGCGGCAACCTGTCCGCTGCGGTCGGTTCGTTTGCCATCAGCAGTGGCCTGGTCGACCCGGCGCGTATTCCGCGCAATGGCATCGCCACCGTGCGCATCTGGCAAGCCAATATCGGCAAGACCATCATCGCTCACGTTCCGATCACCGAAGGCGAAGTGCAAGAGACCGGCGACTTCGAGCTGGACGGGGTCACGTTCCCGGCCGCCGAGGTGCAACTGGAGTTCCTTGACCCCGCCGCCGACGAAGACGGTGCCGGGGGGGCTATGTTCCCCACCGGCAAGCTGGTCGATGACTTGGAGGTGCCCGGTGTGGGCACCCTGAAGGCGACGTTGATCAATGCCGGCATCCCGACCATTTTCCTCAATGCCGCCGACATTGGTTATAGCGGTACGGAACTGCAGGATGCCATCAACGGTGACCCCCAGGCGCTGCTGCGTTTCGAGACCATTCGTGCCTATGGAGCAGTGCGCATGGGCCTGATCGAAAACGTCGACCAGGCTGCCGGGCGTCAGCACACGCCGAAAGTCGCTTTCGTCGCGCCGCCGAGCACCTACACTGCGTCCAGTGGCAAGGCGGTGCAGGCCGATGAGATCGACCTGTTGGTGAGGGCCTTGTCGATGGGCAAGCTGCACCATGCCATGATGGGTACGGCTGCGGTGGCAATTGGCACTGCGGCGGCCATTCCGGGCACGCTGGTCAACCTCGCCGCTGGCGGTGGCGAGCGCAGCGCTGTGCGTTTCGGTCATCCTTCGGGCACCCTGCGGGTCGGAGCCGAGGCACGCCAGGTGAAGGGTGAGTGGACGGTAACCAAGGCAATCATGAGCCGTAGTGCTCGCGTGCTGATGGAGGGCTGGGTTCGCGTGCCTGGCGACAGCTTCTAACGCACCACTGGCGCTCGGCTTTAGTTCGTTGGGGCCGCCAAGCGGCCCTTTGCGGGCTTGCCCGCTGCCACAGGGTAACCACAGGCTCTGAATGCTGTGGTCAACCTGTGGGAGCGGGCAAGCCCGCGAAGGGCTGCACAGCAGCCCCGGCAATTCTGAAGGGAGCTGGATATGAGCGCCAACGTAGACCTCAACGACCGCCCGGATTACGACCGGGTGCTACAAACCCTGGCCGATTACGCCCTCGGCTACCGGGTCGAATCCCTCGAGGCCCTGGACACCGCGCGCAACTGCCTGATGGACACCCTCGGTTGCGGCCTTCTCGCCTTGCGCTTCCCTGAGTGCACCAAGCTCCTTGGCCCTCAGGTGGAAGGCACGCTGGTCCCGAATGGTGCTCGCGTCCCCGGTACCTCCTATCGCCTCGACCCGGTCAAGGCCGCCTGGGACATTGGCTGCACGGTGCGCTGGCTGGACTACAACGACACCTGGCTGGCCGCCGAATGGGCTCATCCCTCGGACAACCTTGGCGGCATCCTGGCAGTGGCTGACCACCTGTCACAGAAACGGGTTGCCGCGGGTGAACAGCCACTGCTGATGCGTGATGTGCTGGAGGCGATGGTCATGGCGCATGAGATCCAGGGCGTGCTGGCGCTGGAAAACGCCTTCAACCGTGTCGGCCTCGATCACGTGATTCTGGTGAAGGTCGCCTCGACCGCCGTGTGTGCCAGGCTGATGGGGGCCAATCGTGAGCAGATGCTCTCGGCCTTGTCCCACGCCTTCGTCGACGGCCAGGCCCTTCGTACCTATCGCCATGCGCCCAACGCCGGTTCGCGCAAGTCCTGGGCTGCGGGTGACGCCTCCAGCCGAGGTGTGCGCCTGGCCGACATCGCCTTGCGCGGGGAGATGGGCGTGCCGGGCGTGCTCACGGCGTCGCAGTGGGGGTTCTACGATGTTTCGTTCAGCCACACCAACAAAGACCTGGCGCTCAAGCCCGCCGGGCAGTACGAGCTGCGCCTGCCCCAGGCGTTGGGCAGCTATGTGATGGAAAACGTGCTGTTCAAGGTCAGTTTCCCTGCCGAGTTCCACGCCCAGACCGCCTGTGAGGCAGCAGTAGCCCTGCATCCACTTGTTCGTAATCGTCTGCATGAAGTCGATCGCATCGTCATCACCACCCAGGAATCAGCGATCCGCATCATCTCCAAGAGCGGCCCACTGGCCAATGCCGCCGACCGTGACCACTGCCTGCAGTACATGGTGGCCGTGCCACTGATCTTTGGTCATCTGGTGGCCGAGCATTATGAGGACGCCTTCCATGCCAACCACCCCAGTATCGACCGCCTGCGCGAGAAGATGGAGGTGGTGGAAGACCCGCGCTTCAGTCGCGAGTACCTGGAGCCGGACAAGCGTTCGATCGCCAACGCGCTGCAGGTGTTCTTCAAGGATGGCAGCAGCACCGAGCAAGTGGTGGTGGAGTACCCGATCGGGCATCGTCGGCGGCGCGGGGAGGGGATACCGTTGCTGGAGGCCAAGTTCAGGGCCAACCTGGCGACCCGCTTTGCCCGGCAGCGGTGTCAGCAGGTTTTCGAACTGTGCAAGGACCAGCAGAAGCTGGAAGGCACGGCTGTGCACAGGTTCGTGGACTTGTTTGTGATATGAGGTGGCCTGTGCCGGCCGCTTCGCGGCTAAAGCCGCTCCTACAGGGGCATGCGCAGGTCTGGAACACCGTGGGAGCCCTGTAGGAGCGGCTTTAGCCGCGAAATGGCCGGCACAGGCCCAAACAACAAAGCCCCGGCATCGCTGCCGGGGCTTTGTTTACAACCTGTAACTCAGCTTACGCCTGAACCACCGGGATCTTGGCGTTGGCTGCCGCTTCGCGGAACTCGGCAATCTGGTCGAAGCTCAGGTAGCGGTAAACGTCGGCAGCCATGCTGTCGATGTCTTTCGCGTACTGCATGTACTCTTCGACGGTCGGCAGTTTGCCGATGATCGAAGCGACAGCGGCCAGCTCGGCCGATGCCAGGTACACGTTGGTCGCGTCGCCCAGACGGTTCGGGAAGTTACGGGTCGAGGTGGAGACCACGGTCGAACCGGTCTGCACACGTGCCTGGTTGCCCATGCACAGCGAGCAGCCTGGCATTTCCATGCGTGCACCGGCCTTGCCGTAGATGCCGTAGTAGCCTTCTTCGGTCAGCTGGTGAGCGTCCATCTTGGTTGGCGGAGCCAGCCACAGACGGGTCGGAATGCCACCCTTGACCTTCTCCAGCAGCTTGCCGGCAGCGCGGAAGTGACCGATGTTGGTCATGCACGAACCGATGAACACTTCGTCGATCTTCTCGCCTTGTACCGAGGACAGCAGGCGGGCATCGTCCGGGTCGTTCGGCGCGCAGAGCACAGGCTCTTTGACGTCGGCCAGGTCGATTTCGATGATTTCGGCGTATTCGGCATCGGCGTCGGCCGACAGCAGTTCAGGCTTGGCCAGCCAGGCTTCCATGGCCTGGGCACGGCGCTCCAGGGTGCGGGCATCGCCGTAGCCTTCGCCGATCATCCAGCGCAGCAGGGTGATGTTGGACTGCAGGTACTCGGCGATGGCCTTTTCCGGCAGCTTGATGGTGCAACCGGCAGCGGAACGCTCGGCCGAGGCGTCGGACAGCTCGAAGGCTTGCTCGACGGTCAGTTCGTCCAGGCCTTCGATTTCCAGGATGCGGCCGGAGAAGGCGTTTTTCTTGCCTTTCTTCTCGACGGTCAGCAGGCCCTTCTGGATGGCGTAGTAAGGGATGGCATGAACCAGGTCACGCAGGGTGATGCCTGGTTGCAGTTTGCCCTTGAAGCGCACCAGGATCGATTCTGGCATGTCCAGTGGCATGACGCCGGTGGCGGCAGCGAAGGCCACCAGGCCGGAACCGGCCGGGAACGAGATGCCGATCGGGAAGCGGGTGTGCGAGTCGCCACCGGTACCTACGGTGTCAGGCATCAGCATGCGGTTCAGCCAGCTGTGGATGATGCCGTCGCCTGGGCGCAGCGACACGCCGCCACGGGTGCGGATGAAGTCTGGCAGGGTGTGGTGGGTGGTGACGTCGATCGGCTTCGGATAGGCCGCGGTGTGGCAGAACGACTGCATGACCAGGTCAGCAGAGAAGCCCAGGCATGCCAGGTCTTTCAGCTCGTCGCGCGTCATCGGGCCCGTGGTGTCCTGGGAGCCGACGGTGGTCATTTTTGGCTCGCAGTAGGCGCCTGGGCGCACGCCCTGGCCTTCTGGCAGGCCACAGGCACGGCCGACCATTTTCTGCGCCAGGGTGAAGCCCTTGCCGGAATCGGCAGGCTGCTCTGGTTTCTTGAACAGGTCGGAAGCACCCAGGCCCAGCTCGGCGCGGGCTTTTTCGGTCAGGCCACGGCCGACGATCAGCGGGATACGGCCGCCAGCGCGGACTTCATCCAGCAGCACTTCGGTTTTCAGCTCGAAGTTGGTGACCAGCTCGTCGCTGTCGTGACGGCGTACTTCACCTTTGTATGGGTAAACGTCGATGACGTCGCCCATGCCCAGGTTGGTGCAGTCGAATTCGATCGGCAGGGCGCCGGCGTCTTCCATGGTGTTGTAGAAGATCGGGGCGATCTTGGTGCCGAAGCAGAAGCCACCGGCACGCTTGTTCGGCACGTACGGGATGTCGTCGCCGAAGAACCACAGTACCGAGTTGGTAGCGGATTTACGCGAGGAACCGGTACCGACCACGTCGCCGACATAGGCAACCGGGAAGCCCTTGGCCTTGACGGCTTCGATCTGGGCCAGCGGGCCGACCGAACCAGGCTGCTGCGGCTCGATGCCGTCGCGGGCCATTTTCAGCATGGCCAGGGCGTGCAGCGGAATGTCAGGGCGCGACCAGGCGTCCGGGGCAGGCGACAGGTCGTCGGTGTTGGTTTCGCCAGGCACCTTGAACACGGTCAGGGTGTACTTCTCGGCGATGGCCGGGCGCGAGGTGAACCACTCGCCGGCAGCCCAGGATTCCAGGACGGCCTTGGCGTGCTTGTTGCCGGCCTTGGCTTTTTCGGCCACGTCGTGGAAGGCATCGAACATCAGCAGGGTGTGCTTGAGCTGTTCGGCCGCGACGGCGCCCAGTTCGGCGTCATCCAGCAGTGCGACCAGCGTTTCGATGTTGTAGCCGCCCTGCATGGTGCCCAGCAGTTCGGTGGCGTGCTTGCGGTCGATCAGTGGCGACTTGGTTTCGCCCTTGGCAACGGCGGAGAGGAAAGCGGCCTTGACGTAGGCAGCTTCGTCGACCCCTGGCGGTACGCGGTTGGTGATCAGGTCTACGAGGAAGGCTTCTTCGCCGGCCGGCGGGTTTTTCAGCAGCTCGACCAGGCCTGCAGTTTGTTCGGCGTTCAGCGGCTGGGGAACGATACCCAGTGCGGCGCGCTCTTCGATGTGTTTGCGGTAGGCTTCAAGCACAGTTATTTCCCTCATCAGTGGTCCCTAAAGGGGGTCCGGGACGCTTATCCAGCATTCAATGCACCCATGCGCTGCCGCGGCTTTGTGGGCCGCCCAACCAGGGTCGCAAGGAATCCTTACAGAAGCTGCTTTCAAAGTTTTACGCCTGCAGAACGGGGACTGATGAGGGCTGGCGCGGGCATGCGAGGGATGCATGGCCCGGGCCAACGCCGTTCTACCGGATCAACTGTGCTCGTGACGCTTTGAAAACAGCTTCCAACGGACATTGTTGCCTTTGAAAAGGCCGGATGATTCTACGGTAAAAAAAGCCTGAAGGTAAGGCGGTGTTCATGACTTTAACGAGTGACCCTGGTTAGACAAAGGGCTAACATGGGCCTGTGTTCCATCGCCAAGCTGTTGTTTTTCATGTCCAACAAGTCCATCAAAACCCCTTGCGTCGGCCTGTGCTCCACGGTGTACGGAGACACGGTGTGCCGTGGCTGCAAGCGTTTTCACCACGAAGTGATCAACTGGAACGGCTACGACGACACGCAGAAGCGTGCCGTGTGGTTGCGCCTTGAGCAGCTGCTGGTGCAGGTGATGATGGCCAAGCTTGAGGTGTTCGACAAAGGCCTGCTGCGCCAGCAACTGGAGCAGCGCTCCATCCGCTTTGTCGAGCAGCAGTCGGCGTATTGCTGGGCTTACCAGCTGATTGCCCGCGGGGCGCGGATGATCCGTGATCTGGAGGCCTATGGCATGGCGTTGCTGCCGGAGTTCCGTAACTGGGAACTGCCCCAATTGCGCGATGCGATCGATCGCGAGTTCTTCCTGCTTTCAGAGGCGCACTACCAGCGCTACATCGCCCCCAGCTTCCTGCGCGATGCCATGGGCAGCGCGCAGGGCCAGTGAGCCGGGCGAATCAGTCGCCGGTGTATTCGCAACCGCTGGTGCAGGTTTCGTGGATGCGCACCTTGGACAGCTCCGGCATCAGCGGCTTGACCTGGTCCCAGATCCACTTGGCGATCACTTCGCTGGTGGGGTTCTCCAGGCCGGGGATGTCGTTCAGGTAGTTATGGTCCAGCTGATCATAGATCGGCTTGAAGATCGCCTTGACCTCGGCGAAGTCGCGGATCCAGCCCGTGTGCGGGTCGAGCGGGCCGGTCAGGTGCAGGCCGACCTTGAACGAGTGGCCATGCAAACGGCCGCATTTGTGCCCTTCAGGGACGTGGGGCAGGCGGTGGGCCGATTCGAATGTGAATTCCTTGAAAATTTCCACGCTGTCATAACTCTGTGTGAATCAATAATGCGCGCAGTCTACCAGCATGGCCGCTACAAGGCTTGCAGGCGTTCATGCAGCCGCCCGGTGGCGGTCAGTTCCAGCAGTTCATCACCCAGGCGCCGGCTTTCGGCAATGGCCTTGTACCAATAGCGCTTGCGCCCTGGCGCATCGCCCATGAAGCGCTTGAAGTCGTTGCGGTCGGGCAGTTTGCCGTAGGGCAGGGCGGCCAGGTATTGCGGCGAAGGCGTCATCAGCAGCACGTTTTGCAGGCGGGTGGCATCGCCCTTGCGCCAGGGCAGGGCCTTGTCGAACCAGCCGGGTACGACCTTGTCGGTGAAGTGCGGGTACAGCACCAGGTCGTCGCCGCGGTAGGGCAGGTCGAGGTGATAGTCGAGCAGGCCGCCGTCGCGGTAGGTGCCGGCGCCGGCACCGGGGATGTCTTTCACGCCCTGCATGACCATCGGTATCGACCCGGAAGCAAGCAGGGCGTGGCGCAGGTTGGTCAAGTCCAGCGGCAGGTAGCGTGAGGGGAAGTCGGTCAGCGTGTCGAGCGGCGGCGCGGCGCGCCCATCGTGCAGAATGATGCGCTCGAAGTGGCGGGCCAGGCGCGAACGGCCCAGGAGGTTACTGGCAACCACCGAGCCCAGGCCCAGGCCCAGGCGGCCGCGATGGTCGTGAGCGAGCTGGCCATGGCTTTTCACCACCAGAATGTTCAGGCGGTAGTGTGGGTTGGCCAGCAGCTGGCCGTCGCGGCCCTCCAGCAGGTCATCGAGCATGCGTTGGCAGCTGCGGCTGATTTCGGCCGGGGTGACGCCCTTGGCAAAATCCTGCTCGGTGTATAGCTCGCCCAGGCGACGGATGCCGGCGACCGGGTCGTCGAGGCAGGCGCTGGCAAAGCGCCAGGCACCGATCGAAGCACCGATCAGGGCACGCTGACGGGGTGCCGAGGGTAGCCACTCGCCGAACAGCGCCAGGTCAAGGCCCTGGATGCCCAGCGGCTTTGGCCCACCCGCCGCGCCCGGCAATACCCCGACATCGGCCGCCTGCAGGCCGCGCTCGCGGATGTGTCGCAAGGCACGCTGGCCGGCCTTGAAGGTGAGGGCGGGGTATTTGATGTGGATGGCGCTCATGGCGGGTCTCTTGGGCGAAAAGCAGCCGTTACAGATAACACACCTGTAGGTGCCTGTATTGGCCCTTTCGCAGCACAAGGCCGCACCTTGCACGGGGCCGAGTCGGGTTGGCGGCGTAACTGCGCTATCATGCCGCCAGCTGTTTTCAGGTTGAATTAAGGACCGCTGGTTAATCTTAACCCCGTAGACAACTTGCACAGTTCTCAGGAGAGAAGAACGATGAAAACCATGACTGCCCTGATCACCGCCGCTGCCCTTGCCCTGGGCGCCAATGCCGCCTTCGCCAAGGACGTTCAGCCTGACGAAGTGGTCAAACTGGTCAACGCCAAGACCATCAAGTCGCTGGAGGAGCTCAAGGCCGCTGCCGTGGCCAAGCACCCAGGCGCCACCGTCACTGACTCGGAGCTTGAAGACGAGTACGGCCGCTACATCTACAAGGTCGAACTGCGTGATACGCAGAACGTCGAATGGGACGTCGACATGGATGCCAAGACCGGTGAGGTACTCAAGGACGCACGAGACAACTGATGATCCATGTATCCCGGACGGCACGTTACCTGGCGCTCTCGCTGCTTGCCGTCTGCTCCTTGGCTGTTGCCCGCGACCTGGACCAGGATGAAGCCCTGAAGCTCCGTCAGAAGGGCATCATCCTGCCGCTCGAGCAACTGCTCGAGACCGCCCTGGGGCGTCACCCCGGGGCGCGTCTGCTGGAAGCCGAGCTGGAAGAAGACGATGATCGCTACGAATATGAAGTCGAGTTGCTGACGACTGAAGGTGTGGTACGCGAGATCAAGCTCGATGCCAGCACCGGCGCCCTGCTCAAAGACGAGGAAGATGACTGAATGCGCCTGTTGCTTGTCGAGGACAACGTACCGTTGGCCGATGAACTGACCGCCGGCCTGCAGCGCCAGGGCTATGCCGTGGACTGGCTGGCTGATGGCCGTGACGCGGTTTACCAGGGGCAAAGCGAGCCTTACGACCTGATCATCCTGGACCTCGGCCTGCCTGGCTTGCCTGGCCTGGACGTGCTGGCCCAGTGGCGCGCCGCTGGCCTGGCCACACCGGTATTGATCCTCACCGCCCGCGGCTCCTGGGCCGAGCGCATCGAAGGGCTGAAGGCCGGGGCTGACGATTACCTGAGCAAGCCCTTCCACCCCGAAGAGCTGCAACTGCGCATCCAGGCGTTGCTGCGCCGCGCCCGTGGCCTGGCCAATCAGCCGAAGCTGGAAGCGGCCGGCCTGCACCTTGACGAAAGCCGTCAGTGCGTGAGCCGCGACGGGGTGGATGTGCAACTGACCGCCGCCGAGTTCCGCCTGCTGCGCTACTTCATGCTGCACCCGCAGCAGATCCTGTCCAAAAGCCACCTGGCCGAGCACCTCTACGACGGTGAAACCGAGCGCGACTCGAACGTGCTGGAGGTCCACGTCAACCATTTGCGCCGCAAGCTGGGCCGCAGTGTGATCGAAACCCGTCGCGGGCAAGGCTACATCTATGCCGGGAGCGGCGAGTGAAGTCGATCCAGGCGCGCCTGAGCCTGGGCCTGGTGGCGGTGCTGGTGGTGGTCGGCGTGGTGCTGGCGCAACTGACCTTGTGGCTGTTCGAGGCCGGCCTGCAACGTTATCTGGAAAACGGCCTGCGCAACGAAAGCGAGAACCTTCTGGTGGCATTGGTGCGCGGGCCTTCCGGCCTGCAGCTGGATGAGCGGCGCATCTCGGCTGCCTATCAGCGGCCGTTTTCCGGTTACTACTTCCGCATCGATTTCGACCAGGGTACCTGGAGGTCTCGTTCGCTGTGGGACCTGGACATGCCCAAGCCCGCAGCGCCCGGGCTTTCCGATAGCCATGAACTCGGCCCGGAAGGCCAGCAACTGCTGGCCCTGCGTGCCGACTACCGGCGCCTGGGCCAGGACATTTCGATCAGTGTGGCTCAGGACTATTCGCCGGTGCGCGAAGGTTTTCGGCGCTTGCAGCAGATCGGCCTGGGCATGGGCCTGGTGGCGCTGATCCTGATTCTGGTGCTGCAGCGCATCACGGTTACCCGCTCGCTGCGGCCGCTGGAGCGGGCGCGCCAGCAGATCGCCCAGCTGCAGCAGGGGCAGCGCTCGCAGCTGGATGCCGAGGTGCCCAGCGAGTTGGTACCGCTGGTGGGGCAGATCAACCATTTGCTTAGCCATACCGAAGACAGCCTGCGCCGTTCACGCAATGCCCTCGGTAACCTCGGCCATGCGCTGAAGACGCCGCTGGCGGTGCTGCTGAGCCTGGCCTCCAGTGAACGCTTGCAGGGTCTGCCGGAGGTACGGGCGCAAATGCGTGAGCAGTTGCAGCAGATTCAGGAACGCCTGGCGCGCGAGCTGAACCGTGCGCGCCTGGCAGGGGATGCGCTGCCGGGCGCGCAGTTCGATTGTGATGCCGAACTGCCGGGGTTGCTCGGGACCTTGGGCATGATTCATGGCGAGGGCCTGCTGCTGGCAAGTGATGTGTCGCCCGGGCTGTTGTTGCCCTGGGACCGCGAGGACGTTCTGGAACTGTTGGGTAATCTGCTGGACAACGCCTGCAAGTGGGCAGACAGCGAAGTGCGCGTGGGTATCGCGCCGAACGCCGAGGGCTACCGGCTGTGGGTTGATGACGACGGCCCGGGTATTGCGCAAGACCAGCGGCAGCAGGTGCTGGAGCGTGGTTCGCGGCTGGACGAACAGGTGGCTGGGCATGGGCTGGGGTTGGGCATCGTGCGCGATATCGTTGACGCATGGGGCGGCCGCCTGGCCTTGCTGGAGAGCCCGCTGGGCGGCCTGCGGGTGAGCATCGACCTGCCGCGCAAGGCTCGTTAATGCCGGGGCCGCTGTGCGGCCCATCGCGACACAAGGCCGCTCCCACAGGTGTACGCAATCCCCTGTGGGGCCTTGTGTCGCGAAAGGGCGCGCAGTGCCCCTTTGGCCCTATCAGTACTGCAAAAAAATTGCAGTACAGCCGCAGTTTTTTGAATTAGCCCAAATTCCCCCCACCCGGCAAAATCCTCCCCACGAAACCCTGCGGTTTCCATCTCTCCACGGACGGAGCCCCTTGTGGTATTGCATGCGCAATACGAGGCCCAGGCCAACTCGGCTGGGCTTTCTTTTTAAACAGAAAAACCAAAGATCCCGATTGCCCAAATGTCTGCCTCGCGTTCCGAAAGTCGTCTGCAGCGGCTGTTGCCGGCCCCTCTCAACATCCCCCCAAAAGAATGGTTGCGTGCCGGTATCGGTGCGCTGCTTGGCCTTTTCCTCGCGGGCTGGCTGACCAGCATGGTCTATGGCCCCAGCATCGCCCTGCACTTGCTCGGCCCGCTGGCAGCCTCGGCGGTACTGGTGTTTGCGGTGCATTCCGGCCCCTTGGCCCAACCTTGGCCGGTGTTGGGCAGCTACGCCCTGGCGGGTGCAGTGGGGCTGGCCATGCGTGAAGGCTTCGGCGCCGAGCTGTGGGTGGCCGCTGCGGCGCTCGGCATCTCGATCCTGGTCATGTGCCTGTTGCGCTGCCTGCACCCGCCGGGTGGCGGTGTGGCAGTGAGCGCGGTGCTGGCCGACCCGGGGTTGACCGCCATGGGCGATCACCTGCTGGAGCCGGTGCTGCTCAATGCGCTGATCCTGGTGACAGTGGCAATCGCCTACAACCGTTTGACGGGTGTGCGCTACCCGAAAGGCACGGTGCCACGCAAAGACCTGCACCACACCCATGACCCGCTGCCCGGCGAGCGGGTCGGCATCCGCAGTGAAGACCTGGACCAGGCCCTGGAAGAGCTGGGCGAGTTCGTCGATGTCACCCGTGACGAGCTGGAGCGCATCATCCTCGCCACCGAGCAGCACGCCCTGCAGCGCAGCCTTGGCGGTATCACCGCGGCCTCGGTGATGTCCCGCGATGTGCAGTTCGTCACGCCTGATACCACGCTGGAGCAGGCCTGGAAAATGCTCGCCAGCCATCACCTGAAAACCCTGCCAGTCCTGCAGCACGGCAAGCTTGTAGGCATCGTCAGCCTCAGCGACCTGGTTGGCCCGGCGATGCAGCGTGGGCGTTTCAGCTGGCGCGGTCTGTTCGGCCGCCAGGCGGTGCGCATGGCGCAAGTGATGAGCAGGCGGGTTGTCAGTGTCAGCAGCCAGCACCCGTTGGAACGCCTGCTGCCCTTGTTGTGCGAACAAGGCCTGCACTGCTTGCCGGTGCTTGATGCCGACAAGCTGGTGGGGGTGATCACCCAGACCGACCTGATCGCCGGCCTCAAGCGTCAGTTGCTCAGCAAGACCGAGGCTTCAGATAACCGGGTCCCAGCGTTGTGACCAGTCGCTGGCGCCGGCAGCTACCAGCCGGCGCAGGATCGCGAAGGCCTGTTGCAGGGCTTCGCTGTCACGTTTACGCGGGTACACCAGAAAGGTCGGGTAGGTGAACTCCGGTGCCTGCGGTACCCGCTCGAACACGCCGCTGTCCAGATAGGCCTGCACCACCCGCGTGCGGAAGTAGCCACTGCCACCTTGGTCGAGTATGAACTGCAGGGCCAGCGGGCCAAGGTTGAAACTTAGCGCCGGGCGTGCGCAGTCGGGCAGGGCCGCATCATGCTGGCGGCGGAAGGCCTCGCCCCAGTCGATGTAGATGTACGGCTCGGGCCGCTCGACCCGGCGCACGCGAATCAGCTTCTCTTCCATCAACTGCTCCACCTGCAGGCCTGGACCGTAGGTCGGCTGGTAGACCAGCGCGGCGTCCAGCAAGCCCATCTCGACCTTGCGCAGCAGCGACTCTCCATCGCTCACCTCGCTGCGGATGGCATGGCTGGGCAGTTCACGGTACAGGGCACTTACCCAGTCGAGCATCATCGGGTTGCCCAGGCTCACCTCTCCGCCCACATGCAGCACCTGCTGGCAACCTTCAGGCAACGGCAGGTCGCGGCGCGCGGCTTCCCAGGTTTGCACCAACTGGTTGGCATAACTGACGAACGCTTCGCCATCGCTGGTCAGGCTGGCGCCGCTGCGGCTACGCACGAACAACTGGCAACCCAGTTGCTGTTCCAGGCGCTGCACGCGCGCGGTGATCGCGGTTTGTGACACGAACAGGCGTTCGGCCGCGGCGACCAGGCTGCCGCAACGCACTATTTCCAGGAAGGTACGGGCCTGATCGATGTCCATGGGCTGCTCGGTGTTTGAAGGGGTTGCCTATTCTAGAGGCTTTGCACCGTTATGGGGCGCTATTGCGTTGTCTGCAAATTTGCAGGTCGGTTGTGACTTTAGTCCCATGGCGGCGCGGGTATAGCGGTCCATACTCAAGTTTCGCCCTTCAATAACAACAAGTACCGGGTTTCTAACGACATGAGCTACCAGCACAGCTACGCCCACTCCATTTCCGACCCTGCCGCGTTCTGGGCGGAACAGGCCGCACACCTGGCCTGGCACCGCAAGCCTGCCTTGACCCTGCAAGACAACGCCGACGGTACCCACCGCTGGTTCGCTGACGGCCGCCTCAACAGCTGTTACCTGGCCCTCGATCACCAGATCGAGCAGGGCCGGGGCGAGCAGTTGGCGCTGATCTACGATTCGCCAGTGACCGGCGTGCAGCAGACCTACACCTACAACCAGTTGCGCGACGAGGTAGCACGCCTGGCCGGTTTGCTGCGCCAGCTGGGGGTGAACAAGGGCGATGGGGTGATCATCTACATGCCCATGGTGCCGCAGGCGGCCATGGCGATGCTGGCCTGCGCGCGGATTGGCGCCGTGCATTCGGTGGTGTTCGGTGGCTTTGCTGCCAACGAGTTGGCCTTGCGCATCGATGACGCCCGGCCCGCCTTGTTGCTGACGGCATCGTGCGGGCTGGAGTTCGACCGGGTCATTGCCTACAAACCGCTGGTTGACCGCGCCCTGCAACTGGCCCGGCACCAGCCGCGCAATGTGCTGGTACTGCAGCGGCCGAAGGCGCATGCCGAACTGCTGCCGGGCCGCGACCTGGACTGGCAGGCGGCCTTGGCCGGCGCAGAACCGGTGGCACCAGTCGAACTCGATGCCGGCGACCCGCTGTACATCATGTACACATCGGGCACCACCGGCAAACCCAAGGGTATCGTCCGGGAAAACGGCGGCAATGCCGTGGCGCTGTGTTATGCCATGCGCCATATCTATGGCATGCAGGCTGGCGATGTGTGGTGGGGCATATCCGACGTCGGTTGGGTGGTCGGCCATTCACTGATCGTCTACGGGCCGTTGATGAGCGGCTGTACCACCGTCTTCTACGAAGGCAAGCCGATCCGTACCCCGGACGCGTCGGCCTACTGGCGGGTGGTTGAGCAGTACCAGGTCAACGCGCTGTTCTGTGCACCGACGGCCATGCGCGCCATCCGCAAGGAAGATCCGGAGGGCGAACTGATTCGCAAACATGACCTCCGCTCGCTGCGTCAACTATTCCTGGCGGGGGAAAAGCTCGATTCCAGCACCCATGAATGGCTGGAGCGGGTAAGTGGCAAACCGGTGCACGACCACTGGTGGCAGACCGAGACCGGCTGGCCGGTCACCGCGCCGTGCGTCGGGTTGGAGGGCAGCGCCGCGAAGCCAGGGTCGAGCAACCGGGCGGTGCCTGGCTACAACGTTCGCGTGCTGGATGACGAAGGCCACTTGCTCGGGCCTAACCATCAGGGGGCGATCGTGATTGCCCTGCCATTGCCACCTGGTTGCAGTCAGACGCTGTGGGGTGATCACGAACGCTACCTGCAGGCCTACCTGCACACGTATCCGGGTTACTACCACACGGGCGATGGCGGCTATCTGGATGACGAAGGCTTTGTCTACATCATGGGTCGCACCGATGATGTGATCAACGTGTCCGGGCATCGGCTTTCCACGGGTGAGATGGAGGACTTGGTGGCGCGCCATCCGGCGGTGGCCGAGTGCGCGGTGATCGGCGTGCACGACGAGATCAAGGGCCAGGTGCCGTTGGCGCTGGTGGTGCTCAAGGACGGCGAGGGCATTGCCGAAGCTCAGCTGCTGGTGGACCTGGTAGGCCGTGTGCGCGATGAGATCGGCCCACTGGCCTGTTTCAACCAGGTGCGGTTGGTGAAACGCTTGCCCAAGACCCGCTCTGGCAAGATTCTGCGGGCGGTGCTGCGCAAGATTGCCGATGGGCAGGATTATGTGCCGCCTTCGACCCTGGATGACCCGGCAGTGCTGGGCGAGATTGAAGCGGTGCTGGCGGATTTGCCCAGGGCGGGGTAATCAACGCCAGCATTGACTGAGTATCGGTAGCCCCGCTCGCATGATGCTGGAGCGCGACGGGGCCATCCGTCTATCAAGACGCCAAGTGTTACAAGGGGTGGCGGGCAATGAACTCCTTGCCCCTCAGCTCTATGATTTCCTGGTCTTCGTAAGTCAAGGTGAGCAGGGTATAGGGCTCGGGGTATTCAGGCGTGATCAACCAGCCTTGGTCACCGAATGCGGTATCCACATGGCCATTTTCGTCCAGTCGAACGATGGCGATTGGCATCTGATCTTCGATTGGGGACACCGCGCGGCAGCCCACCAGGACGCCGCTGCCATGCGGCGTGAGCGCGAATGCGATTGTCCGCTCGAATTCAGGTCGTTTGAAAATGATGGCCTGGCCATCGTTGAAGCGATTGTCCACGGTGCCGTCCAGTTTCAGGCAGTGTACAAAGCCACTTTGGTTGGTGCCGGTACCAGCGTTGCCTGTCAGATAAAGGCGGTCGTGGGCTTGAGTGGTAGCGTGTACGGCAATATAAGCGAGATCTGGATGGCCGGGCAGGCGTTTGACAATCCAGATGCCTTGCTCGGCAAAGCCCGATAACACGGCGCCGTTCTTGTCGCATGCTCCAACCCATGCCTGCGTTTCATCACTGCCCACGCGGTGGTCGCCGCAATAATGGAAGCCAGCATGTTCAGTACCGCGGTAACGGGCGTTTACGGCAAGTGTCTGTAGAGCGCGGCCTTGCCAACGGAAGTGCCTGCGCATACCTACTTCATTGAAGGAGGTATCCAGATTGCCTTGCATATCGAACTGTGCGAGCCCGGAGTTGACCATCTGGCGGAGTTTACCATCCGGGAATTGCGGCACGCTGCCCGCATAACCCTCAGCACCATCAAGCCTTGGCTGGGCTGCCTCTGAGGTGTCGTCCGGCTCGACTGGATAAGGATGTATTTTATATCCCTGGTGGCCGAAATCGATATCCATGGCGCCTGACGCCTTGTTCAGGCGGAAAATGGCAAAGTTATCGGAGCTCCGAAGCGCTACACCGCAAAGGAGGTGTTCGCCGTCGACAACGAAGCAGAAGTAGTCGCCCCATTCCCCTGGCATAGGGATGCGTACGGTGCCGTTGTCGCCAAATGCCTCGACTGCCCTGCCATCGGGCGTAAGCTTGGTAACTACCGTTGTGGGTTCACCCAGACGGTCCCGCGAGGCCCAGCAACTGTAGAAGAAACCCTCTACCAGATAAGGCGGGCGGTAGACGATTTCGTTTCGGATGTCATCAGGCAGTTGAAGATCAATACGGGTCCATGCTTCTTGTTTCGTGATCATGATGAAGGCCCTTCGTAAGTGAGCCTCCATTAAAGGGCTGAGTCGCTGGACTGTCTGCTGGCAAAACTGACAGTTGCCTATTCAACAACGCTCATGATTCGCATCAGCCCGGACCGAGCGGGTGCAGCTGCCCCAAGCGGCTGCGGGTACGCATCAGGTCGGCCAGTGGGCCGCCCAGGCTCTCTTCCAGCGGATGTTTACCTATGACAACCACCCGCCGGTCCTGGTCATACAGCACGTCTACCAGGTTGACGAAGCGCTGCTGAGCCGCCAGCGAACACGCGGACAGATCGTCCAGCCCGTCGATGATCCACTCGTCATACTCCCTGGCCAGCACCAGGTAGTCGATGACCGCGGTGGCTTTTTCGCACAGGTCGTCAAAGCCAAGCATCACCCGCCGGCCATCAATGGCCAGCGCCCGCAGCGGGCGGTTGTTCACCTCCAGTATCACCGGTTGTTCGTTCGGCACGTTCAGCGCCTGGCGCTGCGCCGCATCACCCGGCCAGACATAATGGCCCTGGGTAAAACGCTGATGCTCGCGGTTGGCCGGCAAGCTGCGAAAATCCGTGTCGCCACCGACTTCGAGCACGTGCATCGAGCTGTTGATCAGGCGAATGACCGGCAGAAAACGCTCGTGATACAGCGGGTTGGGCAACAGCCCTTCGGGCGCGTAGTTAGAGGTCACCAGCAGGTACACGCCACGGGCGAACAAGGCGTTGAACAGCCGGGTGAGCAGCATGGCATCGCCTATGTCATGCACGTGGAATTCATCGAAGCACAGCACCCGGCAACCACCCACCAGCTCGTCCAGCGTTGCGCCCAGCGCGTCGTCCAGCGCCCGGTGGCGGTGCATGCCCTGGTGCAGGCGTGCAAAGAAATCATGAAAATGCAGGCGCAGCTTGGCGGCTATCGGCACGGCCTGGAAAAAGCCATCGAGCAGCCAGCTTTTACCCCGGCCGACCGAGCCGTACAGGTACAGACTGCGCGGTTGACCTTGTTCAAGCTGCGTCAGTTGTTCGGCCATGCAGTGGATTACCCGCCGCTGACCGTCACTCAGCTGATAACCGCGGCTGTGCGCCTTGTCCTCGAACCAGCCGAGCAGCTCGCTCTGTTGATTGGCGGTGCCGCGCAAGCGTTGGCCAAGCTGGCGCAGCGGGGTGGGGATCCAGGCAGACAAAAGCAACGCTCCTTGGGCGATGGCGGGGCAGCCTGCAGCTTGCCCGAGAGCGGCCATTTTGACTAATAGAGAAAGTGCCGGGCAATCATCACTTCTTGCGATAGGTCTGGCCGCCTCTTGTGCCTGTGCGGGCTATGACTTTCGCTCCAGCTGGCGCTCGATCATGTACTTCACCGCCAGGCGACGCTCCTTGAGGTGGCGCAGGTCTTCGTCGACGAAGTTACCGGCCGATATCGATTCGGCAGCCAGCACCTGGTTGTCGATGTCCACGTACTCGTCCAGCAGGCGATCCAGCGCCTTGTCCTGCTGGCGGCGCTGCTGGACGATTTCGCGCGGGTAGTGCAGGTCCTGGTAGAGGTCGTGAGAGACAGGCATGGGGTCCTCCTTGGTCAATGCAATGGGCTTACCTGATTGGAAGTGCGGAATGCGATTGTGTTGAAGCGAGGCGGGCGGAAACCGACGGACGGTCGCTGCACCAGCACCGAAATGACTAACTCGCTGTTTTTTGGCAATTTTTTTTATCAGGGGGGTTCACAGACCGAAAGTTTGTTGTTAAAGTGCCGCGCATTCCAAGACAACAACCCAGTTGTCACTCAGTTGGAATTGTCAGAGCAGCAAATGCTGCATCCGATACAGGGGCGTCGCCAAGCGGTAAGGCAGCAGGTTTTGATCCTGCCATGCGTTGGTTCGAATCCAGCCGCCCCTGCCATTTTTCAAGATTCAAACGTATTTAACCCGGTGCCAGGAAAGATGAGCACTGGGTTTTCGCGTTTTTGTGATTTTTCGCGCCTCCGCGCCTCCTGAGCGCGGGTCGTGCCGTACCGGGTTACCCGGAAATCCCCAGCATTTCGTTCAGCGCCCTGGCCAGTTCATCAGCCTGCACCGGTTTCTGGATCACCAGGCTGCCCGGCAGTTCCAGCCCCTGCAAGTCCGCATAACCGGTAAGAAACACCACCGGCACGCGGGGGTACCGTTCGCGGGCAGCCAGCGCCAGTTGTGCACCATTGAACTCGGGCATGGCGAAATCAGTCAGCAGCAGGTCAATATCGTCATCCAGCAATGCCAATGCCTGCTCGCCGCTGTGCGCCTGGCGCACCTGGTAGCCGTATTGGCGTAACACATCGCCAAGCATGTCGCGCACCAGGTGGTCGTCATCCACCAGCAGCACCGTGCGGTTATGGCCGCTTTCGCTGATTGACTGACTGAGCACTGCTGCTACGGGTTCGTTCACCATCTCCTCTTTTACCGCCGGCAGGTATACCGCCACCTCGGTACCGCGACCGAGTGTGGTGTCGATGCGCACGCCGCCACCGGACTGCTTGGCAAAGCCGAACACCTGGGCCAGGCCCAGGCCCGAACCTTTGCCAATGTCCTTGGTGGTAAAGAAAGGCTCGAATACCTTGGCCAGCACGTCTTCGCTCATGCCGCAACCGGTATCGCGGATGCTCAGCATCACGTACTCGCCCGGGTCTGGGTCTTCCGGACGTTGCGGGCGCTGGTCGATGTGGGTGTTGCGCGTTGTCAGGGTCAGCTGACCGCCGTCGGGCATGGCATCGCGGGCATTGATCGCCAGGTTGAGGATGATCATCTCGGTCTGGGTGGGGTCGGTCAGTGCCTGCCACAGGGCCAGGTCCAGGTCCAGACGCACCGAAACGTTGCCACCCAGCGTGCGGCGCAGCAGCTCTTCCAGGCCGGCCAGGGTACGGTTGAGGTTCAGCGGCACCGGCTCCAGACGCTGGCGGCGGGAGAAGGCCAGCAACTGCGAGGTCAGCTTGGCACCACGCTCACCCGCTTCGCGGATATGGGTGAGGCGAGTGCGGGCCTTGTCCAGGTCGGCCTTGGCCAGGTCGCGCTCCAGAAAGCTGGCACCGGTGAGTATCACCGTCAGCAGGTTATTGAAGTCATGCGCCACGCCAGCCGTCAGTTGCCCAACCGCTTCCAGCCGCTGCATCTGCTGCAGAGCGGCCTCGATGCGCTCGCGCTCGTTGATCTGTTCGCGCAGCCGGGCGTTGGCATCTGCCAGGCCCAGGGCGGCTTCGCGCTCGCTGGTGATGTCGCGTGCCACCACGTACAGCAGGGTGTCCTCCGGCACCACCACCCATGACAGCCAGCGCTGTTGGCCGCCGGCATGCAGGATGCGGCCGACAAAGCGTGCGCTGGTGCGGCCGTGGGAGAGGGCGGCCAGTTCGGTGAGTAACTGTTCCTGGTCGTGCTCAGGCAGCAGGTGCAGCAAGGAGGACTGGCTCAGGCGTTCGCGCGAGAAGCCCAGGCTGGCTTCCCAGGCGGGGTTCAGTGCGACCGGGGTCAGGTCTTTGTTCAGCACGGCCAGCAAGTCTTGCGACAGCTCCCAGGCACGATCGCGTTCGCGGGTACGGCGCTCAACCCGCTCGCCAAGCATCTCGTTCAGCTGACGCAGCGCCTGGGTGGCCTGGCGTTGCGTGTGGATGTCCTGCAGTACGCCTGAAAAGCGAACGCACTGATCATCGACGAACTGGCTCTGGCCGCTGCTCAGCAACCAGCGAGGCTCCAGGCCATTGGGTTGCGCGATCCGAAACTCCACGCGGTAATGACCGCCGCTTTCCGGGCGCATGGCATGTTCCACTGCCTCGCGCACCAGTGGCAGGTCATCGGGGTAGATGCCGGCGTAGAACACTTCAAGGCTCATTTCGGTGCTGGTGGGCACGCCGAACAAGGTCTTGCAGCGATCATCCCACAGCAACAGGCCCTCTTGCGGGCGCAGGTCCCAGGTGCCCATGCCGGCGGCGTCGATGGCAATGCGAGCACGTGCTTCGACGTCCGCCAGGGCCTCTTCGGCGCGGCGACGGCGTTGGCGTTCCTGCACTTCGCTCAGGGCTCGGCGCACGGCTTTGGGCAGCAGTGGCAGGTTCTTCTTCAGCACATAGTCGGTCGCGCCCAGGCGGATCATTTCCACCGCGTGCTCTTCGCCATAAATGCCGGACAGGAATATGAACGGGATGTCGGGTGCCAGGCGTTGGGCGATGGCCAGCACTTCGGTGCCGGATGAGCCTGGTAGCACGCAGTCACACAAGATCAGGTCGTAGCGGGCCTGGCGCAGGGCATGTTCGACACCTGCATGGTCGAACACCAGCTGTGACTGAACATGCAGCCCGCTGCGCTCCAGGCGCATCAGGGTCAGCTCGGCGTCCATCGAGCTGTCTTCGACCATCAGTATTTTCAACGGCGTTTGCTGCATCGTCGCGGCGGCCTCAGTTGCTACCGCGACGGTTCAGTCGCAGTGAGCCGGGTGGCGGTTCGTTTAGCACTGCCCAGAATACCCCGAGGTCGGAGATGGCGGTGACGAATTCCTTGAACTCCACGGGTTTGACCACATAAGCGTTTACCCCCAGCTCGTAGGCGCGCAGCAGGTCGGGCTCTTCGCGCGAAGAGGTCAGCATCACGGTGGGGATGCTGCGCAGTTCGGCAGTGGCGCGCACTTCCTTGAGCACTTCCAGGCCGTCGACCTTCGGCAGTTTCAGGTCGAGTAACAGCACGGCAGGGTTGCCGTCATCGCGCTCGGCATAGGCGTTGCGGCGCAGCAAGTAGTCGAGCGCATCGGCGCCGTCACGCAGCACGATGACCTCGTTGGCCAACTGGCTGCGCTCCAGGGCCAGCAGGGTCAGCTCCAGGTCTCGGGGATTGTCTTCGACCAGCAGAATGGGCTTGAGCATGATGGTAGCGGTGCCCTCAGGTAGCAGTGTTTCGGGGTAGGGTGAAGTGAAAGCTGGCGCCCTGGTCGATCTGGCCAGTGGCCCAGACTCGACCGTCATGGCGCTCGATGATGCGGCGTACGCTCGCCAGGCCAATGCCGGTGCCTTCGAAATCTTCCATGCGGTGCAGGCGCTGGAAGACGCCGAACAGCTTGTTGGCGTAGGCCATGTCGAAGCCCACGCCATTGTCGCGGATGCAGACCTCGGTTTCGTCAGGGTGCTGTACGGCACTGATCTCGATGCGAGCAGGCGTACGGCCGCGAGTGTACTTGATGGCATTGGCTATCAGGTTGTGCAAGGCCATGTTGATGAATGCCGGGTCGCCGATCACCTTGGGCAGCGGGGCGATGTCCCAAACGATTGCGCGGCCTTCGTAATCGGGGGCCAGCTCGCTGCGAATGGCCTCGACCAGGGCGTTGAGGTCGACGTCGGACAGGCGCAAGGCCGAGCGGCCCATCTGCGAGAAGTTGAGCAGGTTGTCGACCAGGCTGCCGGCAAAGTGCGCCGCTTCACCGATATGCTGCAGGAAGCGCTTGCCGCGTTCGCTCAGGCCCTGGCCTTCGATTTCGCCAAGCAGTTCGGTATAGCCGGCGATGTGCCGCAGCGGGGCGCGCAGGTCGTGGGAAACACTGTAGGAGAACGCTTCGAGCTCCTTGTTGGAGCGGCGCAATTCGCCAGCCAGTTGTGCCAGCTCTTCGGCCTTGCGCAGGACAATGCCCAGTACCGCGGTGCGCAGCTCCATCACGCCCTCGATCACCAGTGGGTCCCACGCCTGACAATAGCCGCGCAGCTCTTCCTGCCAGCGTTCAAAACTGTGCCGCGGGTCGAGGTTGCCCTGTGGCCCGACCTGCTTGGTCGGCTGCCCGGCCCAGTTGACCGTGCGTATCTGCTCGGGGCGGAACCACAGCAGGTAGTGCGAGTGGATCTGCGAGATGGCCACCGCCAGCACCCCGCCAGCATGGTTTGCCAGCTCGGGTAGCTCAGTGATGTCGCGGCGCAGGTTGTCGCTATGGAACACGCTGTCTTCGTCACGTTGGCCTAGCCAGTGCACCAGCGCCGTCACCTGGGCCTCAGGCGGAGTCTGGCCGATCAGGTCACAGCGCTCGGCCGAGATCACTGCCGCGCCCTGGGCGTCGGCGAAGGCCAGCAGCACGTGAGGCAGGTCGCGCAAGCCGCCACTGACGCTGTCGTGGTCGGCCATGGACGAGATCATGCGTACGATGTGTTGGCGCAGCGCCAGCAGCTTGCGCGTGCTGGCATGGGACTCGCGGGACTCTATCTGCAACGACAGTACGCTGGCCAACAGCTCGCAGGCCGTGCGGGTGCGCAGGTCCACCGGGCGTGGCTGCTGATGGTGGCAGGAAATCAGCCCCCACAGCTCGCCGTCGACCACGATCGACAGCGACATCGAGGCCAGCGTGCCCATGTTGCGCATGTACTGCAGGTGCACGGGCGATACGCTACGCAGTACGGCGAAACTCATGTCCAGCGCCTTGCCGGTGCGCGGGTTGGTAGCGGGCAGCAGAGGCGAGGGTTGATAGTTGGCATCTTCGATCACGCGGATACGGTTGACCCGGTACAGCTCGCGCGCCTGGCGCGGGATGTCTGCAGCCGGGAAGCACAGGCCCGCGTAGCTGGGGTAGCCTGGGTCGGCCACTTCGGCCAGCACCTGGCCGTTGCCTTCGGCATCGAAACGGTAGGCCTTGACCCGCCCAAAGCCGGTGATGCGCTTGAACTGCAACACCGTTTGCTGCAGCAGGTCTTCAATACTGCTGGCCACTTGCAGACTGGCGACAAAGCTGCGCACCAACGGGTAATAGTCGCCTTGCCCGACCAGGTCTGCTGGCAGGCGGGGCGGTTCGAACTCGGCAATCAGTACCTGATCGTGGCAATGAACCAGCAAGTGCAGCAGGGCACTGATGGGGGCGCCCTGGTGCAAGCGCACGTCGCCAATGTGGAACGGGAAGACTTCATCTTCAGGAAGCCGTGTGAGGTGCGCGTGCAGGTCAAAGCCCTCGTGAACCAGGTCGGCGAAGCGGCAACCGATCAGTTCACGGGCTGGCAAGCCCAACCAGTGCTCGACATTTTCACTGGCCTGCAGCACGCACAGGTCGGTGGCATCCAGCACCAGCAGAAAGCCGTGAGGCTGGATGCTGCCCGGAACCTGGATCGGCTCCTGGGCACAGCGCTCCATGGCGTCTGCCAGTGAGTTGTCTGCAGTCATGATTGAAAAAGCTCCTGTCATGTCCGTCCGTGTACGGCACAGGTGTCTGGCGCAGGACGAGTACGATTCACCCTAACAGAATCCCGGTGCATTTACCGGCTCTTGGCCATTGGAGGCACGGGTTGGCCACGGGTTCTGTGTGGTACAGGCTTTTTTTGATGCCACGGTATCGCTTTATCGCTAATACAAAAAAAATGGCGTTATGCCACATCGGCTGCGCCACCTCACTGCTACGCTCAGTTCAGGACGTTTCGATAAGGATAACAAGGTGACGGAGCGCATGCTGGCCGTGCTGTTCGGCCTGTTGTTCAGCGGCAGTACCGTGGCGGCGGATTTTCTCGTGGAAGTGCGGGTACTGGTGCAGCGTGGCTGCATGCTGGTCAACCAGACCCGCGATGCGGGAGCTCAGGCCCTGGGACGTATCGACCTGGGGGCGACGGCGCGCCTGGATGGCCCTGGCGCGCCCTTGAGCGGTGTGCTGCTAAGCCAGCGTCCGCCGCGCCTGGAGTGCAACCCGGATACGCCCTATCAGGTGCGCGTCGACGGTGGCCTGCATGGTGGCATCGGCGAACTGCGTTACCTGGCCAGCGACGATCGCCTGGCGCGGCCCATTCCTTACCGCTTGTACCGTGACGCTGCCTGGCGTGAGCCGCTGGCAGTGGGGGTAGCCCAATCGGCGCGTGTACCGGGCAGCGGTTCGGTGGAATTGCCGCTGTATGCACGTATCGACAAACTGGCCTGGGTGCCGGATGCAGGGGTTTATGCCGACCTGCTGAAAGTCACCGTCACCTGGTAGGGACGCCACCATGCACAAGGACGCCATGCCATGAGCCGCACTTCGATCCTGTTGCTCACCCTCGGCCCGCTGCTGGTCCCAGGCGGTGCGGTGCATGGCAGCACCACCGGTTTCATCCAGGCGCGGCTGGTGATCAGCGCGTCTTGCCAGATCAGCAGCAACGAGACGCAACCGGCTGTGCTGGGTGACCCAGGCGTACTGGACTTTGGCGAGCGCGGTCCGAACTGGGACCAGCCGTTGCGCAGCCAGGTGGACGAAGTGGGCGGTCAGGGTAGTCTGCAAATCAGTTGCACGCCTGAAGTTCGGGCCTTCAACGTGCGTATCAATGGCGGCCTCAATGGCGACGATGGCATTCGCCGCCTGAGCAACGGCCGTGAACTGATTCCTTATCAGCTGGCGGTCGACCCAGGCGGTAACAGCCGCTACGGCGTCGGCCAGGCGCGGGCCTTCACCATTCGCAGTAGCCAGCAAGTACCGATTCCCATCTACGGTGTGGTAGTGGCGCAACCGCGTGCGCTGCCGGCCGGGCTTTACCGCGACACCCTCAGAGTGACCCTGGACTGGTAACCACGCAAGGAGACTCCGATGCGAACGAACCTTTCATATTGCGTCCTCGCAGGCCTGGGCCTGGCGTTGGCTTCCCAGGCCCAGGCGGCCACGGTGACGGGCAGTATCAGCTCGACCCTGACGCTGACTGCGGCGTGCCAGGTCAATGGCACGTCGGGCACGTCGGGGCTTAACTTCGGTGCCTTGAACTTCGGTACCCAGGATGCCTTGTTCGTTACCGCCGATGCCCAGGTGCTGGGAGGCGGGGGGGGCGCCATGAGCATCCTGTGCTCGGCAGGTACGGTGCCTGTGATCAAAGTGAGTGCAGGCCTGCATGACGGCCAGTCGAGCGGCGGCACCCGTGCGCTCGCCGATGGTTCTGGCAACTTTGTACCGTACGACCTCTATACCGACGCGGGGCGTACGGCGTTGCTGGCGGTCGACGACACCATCACCCTGCCGACCAGTACCGGCGCCGCTCAGACGGTCAACCTTTACGGCAAGGCCGTCGGCAAGCCGGGCCTGCCCGCAGGGGTCTACAGCGACACGATCTCGGTCGAGCTGTCGTTCTGACCCATGCGCGGCTGGCTGGCAGGTAGCCTGACTGGCGTCAGCATGTTGTTGGCCGCCCCATTGGGGGCAGTGACCACCAGTACCTTCACGGTGACGGCGCAAGTTGTCGCCGGGTGCCTGGTGGTGGGGGGTGTCACCAGCTACGGCACGCTCGATTATGGCTCGCAGTCGGCGCTGTCCACGGGGCTGCTCAGCACATCGCTGGGTGGTTCTACCGTGACGTTCCAGTGCACGCCGGGCGTGGCCATGAGCATGAGCCTGGACGGCGGGCAAAACAGTGCCAGTGGCACACGCAACCTGAAGCGCACCAGTGGCACGCAAGTGCTGGCCTACCAGTTGTACCGGGACGCCGCCTATAGCCAGGCCTTGGGAATCGGCCAGAGCGTGGCGGTGAGCTATTCCGACCCGACGGCGATCAAGCTACCGGTGTACGGGCGGGTTCAGCTGACCGGCACGCTGCCGGCAGGGACCTATACCGATGTGGTGCAAGTGACGGTGACCTGGTAACGGCCAGCGCCACCCCTGACAAGTGTCTAAGGAGAGCTGCATGCGGGCAGGCGCGAAGTGGACGCGTGGATTGACTGGATTATTGTCGCTGGCAAGCCTGCCGGCCTGGGCGGCCACTTCGGTGCTGATCTGGCCGATCGACCCGGTGCTGGAGGCCGACCAGAAGGCAGGTGCGTTGTGGCTGGAAAACCGTGGCACTGCGCCGGCAAACCTGCAGGTGCGGGTATTCGCCTGGCGCCAGGGTGATTACCAGGAGCAGTTCCAGGCACAGCGCGAGATTATCGGCAGCCCGCCGGTCGCCAACATTGCGCCCGGGCAGAAGCAGCTGATCCGCCTGACCCGTACCGGCCCTTCACCCGCCGGCCAGGAGCAGGCCTACCGCATCATCATCGACGAGATTCCGCCCGCCATCCCGGTCGACAAAGCCGAGCCCGGTGCCACGGCGGCCATTCGTTTGCAGATGCGTTATTCGGTGCCGCTGTTCGTCTATGGCGAAGGGCTGTGGGGCAAGGCCGACCCTGAAGGCAAACGCAATGCCGAGGGCGTGGGCAAGCCGCAGCTCAGTTGGCGCCCGGTGACGGTGCAGGGCAAGCCCTACATTGAACTGCGTAACACGGGCCCGGTACATGCGCGGCTGACCGATGTGGTCGTGCAGCAAGGCCCCCAGAGCAAGCCACTGGCTGAAGGCCTGCTGGGTTATGTACTGCCAGGGGCAAGCATGCGCTGGCCGGCTCCCGTGGCATCCGGCAACGTTAGCGTGCTGAAGGGCAGGGTCAATGGTCAACACTCGGCGGACGCCATCCGCCAAGGCCAATGAGCCAACGGCTGAATGAAGTGCAGGGGCCAAGGAGGACCCGGCAATGGTTGGAAACCGTGTGTGAAATGGCTCCCGGCGACGACGTGCCGCTGGTGCCTAGGGCTGGCCATGGTCAGCCCCGCGCTGGTGCTGGCCGACGACTTGCCCCCACCGCCCACGGAGATGTCCGCCATCGCCGAGGCCACCCTTTACCTCGACCTGGTGGTGAACCAGATGCCCAGGGTTGACCTGATACCGGTGCAGCAGCGGGCCGGGCGGTTGTACCTGGACAGCGACCTATTGCGTGCAGCCGGCGTTTCGCTGCCGGGCAACCCCCAGGGGGAGGTGGCCCTGGACAGCATCGCGGGGCTGCATACCGATTACGACAGTCAGAACCAGCGCCTGTTGCTGCAGGTACCGCCGGCCTGGTTGCCTGACCAGCAAGTGGGTGATCGCAACCTTTACCCGGCCAGCGATGCGCGCAGCAGTTTTGGCGCCTTGTTCAACTACGACCTGTATCTCAACGACACCGATGAAGGCGGCACCTACCTGGCCGCCTGGAACGAGCTGCGCCTGTTCGACAGCTGGGGTACCTTTTCCAGCACCGGGCAGTGGCGTCAGTCTTTCAATGGCGCACAGGCGGACGATACCCGCCGTGGCTTCATGCGTTACGACACCACCTGGCGCTTTACCGACGAGCAGCGCCTGCTGACCTACGAAGCCGGTGACTTCGTGACGGGTGCGTTGCCCTGGAGCAGTTCGGTGCGCGTGGGCGGGGTGCAGCTGTCACGCGACTTCGCGGTGCGTCCGGATCTTGTCACTTACCCGTTGCCTGCGTTCGCCGGTGAAGCGGCGGTGCCCACGTCGCTCGACCTGTTCATCAACGGTTTCAAGTCCAGCACCACCGAACTGCAGCCAGGCCCGTACACCCTGACCAACGTGCCGTTCATCAACGGGGCCGGGGAGGCGGTGGTGGTCACCACTGATGCCCTTGGTCGGCAGGTGTCGACCACCTTGCCGTTCTATGTCACCAGCAGCCTGCTGCAGAAGGGCCTGTCGGACTACTCGGTGGCCGCCGGCAGCCTGCGCCGGGATTACGGCGTACGCGATTTCAGCTATGGGCCGGGTGGTGCCTCGGGCAGCCTGCGCTATGGGCTCAGTGACATGTTCACCCTGGAAACCCACGCCGAAACGGCGGAGTCGCTGATGCTCGGAGGGCTGGGTGGCAACATGCGCGTGGGCAATTTCGGCGTGCTCAACGCTGCCTTGGCGCAAAGCCGGTTCGAGGGCGACAAAGGCCACCAGGTCGCCCTTGGCTACCAGTACAACAGCCAGCGCATCGGCTTCGGTTACCAGCGCCTGCAACGCCATGGCGATTATGCCGACCTGAGCCGGGTGGGCTCCCCGGACATGCAACTGAGCAAAAGCAGCGAACAGGTTACCCTCAGTGTCAACCTGAACGCGTACGGCAGCATTGGCGCTGGCTACTTCGACGTGCGCGCCGGTGACGGAACGCGTACCCGGTTGATCAACCTGAGCTACAGCAAGCCGCTGTGGGGCAGCAGCAGTGTGTACCTGTCGGCCAACCGTGAAGTGGGTGACAGCCAGTGGGCGGTGCAGGCGCAGCTGGTGATCCCGTTCGACCTGCACGGCACCCTGGCGCTGGGCATGGAACGCAGCAATGAAGGCGAGACCCTGCAACGGGTCAACTACAGCCGCGCGGTGCCAGCGGGTGTCGGCGTCGGTTACAACCTGGGCTATGCAGCAGGCAGCGACCGTGATGCCTATCGCCAGGCCGACGTCACCTGGCGCCTGCAATCGGTGCAATTGCAGGCCGGTGTGTATGGCAGCAGCGGCGAGATGACCCGCTGGGCCGACGCCAGTGGTTCTCTGGTGTGGATGGATGCCGGCGTGTTCGCCGCCAACCGTATCGATGATGCCTTCGTGGTGGTCAGCACCGCAGGTTACGCCGATGTGCCGGTGCGTTATGAAAACCAGGAAATCGGCCGTACCGATGCCAAGGGGCACTTGCTGGTGCCTTACAGCAGTGGTTACTACCGGGGCAAGTACGAGATCGACCCCATGAACCTGCCACCGGATGTCCTCGCACCGGACGTTGAGCAGCGTGTGGCGGTACGACGGGGCAGCGGTTACTTGCTGGAGTTCCCCCTCAAGCGCGTCATGGCGGCCAGTGTCGAATTGGTGGATGGCAACCAGCAGGAGCTCAAACTGGGTAGCCGTGTCACCCACGCAGAGAGTGGCACCCAGGCGGTGGTGGGGTGGGACGGGTTGGTGTACCTGGAGAACCTGTCGTCGAATAACCACCTTCAGGTAGCGCTTGAAGGGGGTGGGCATTGCGAAGTGGCGTTCGACCTGCCTGACGCGCAAGGCTCGGTCCCTTTGATTGGTCCGTTGGTGTGCCGATGAATGCCTGGCGGCGGGGCCTGGTGGCGAGCGTGCTGCTGTTGCCGAGCAGTACGGCCTGGGCGCTTTGTTCATCGGTGGCCACCTTGCCGGCAGCGTTTGGCAGCCTTAATTCGACGCAGGTTCGCAACACGGTACAGACGGCTTCCAGCCTCAACTCCGGGTTGCAGTGCACCGGTTCGCTGCTGACCTTGCTCAGCAGCGGTGATCATTTCTACGCCACGATCACGCCCGCTTCGGGCGGTCTGGTCGGCCCGACAGGCGATGTCATTCCCTATACGCTCTATGCCGACAACACCACCCGCTACCCGATTACCCGGGGTGTGGCCTACGACTTCGCCCGCAACGGTATCCTCGACTTGCTGGGGCTGCTCGGCGGTACCACGCCCAAGGCGGTGCCGATCTACATGCGTACCCAGATTGGCAGCAATGTCGCGGCCGGGTTGTATCAAGAGGCCCTGACCGTGGCCTGGAGCTGGGATTATTGTTCGGGTATTGGCGCGTTGGGGATATGCCTTGGGCGTGACATCGGCTCGGGTAGCCAGGTCTTGAACGTGAGCCTGACGGTGACCAACGATTGCCAGATCACCACCCCCGACATCAGCTTCGCCAGTGCGCCGGTGGTGGCGGGGTTCGGCACGGTGAGCCAGGGCATAAACGTGTCATGCACCAAGGGCAGCAGCTACACGGTAGGGCTGGGTGACGGGCAGAACGTGTCCGGTGGGCGGCGGCGGATGAAGTCTTCGGCCAACAACTACCTGGCCTATGACATTTTCAAAAGTGCCGGTACCGTGCGCTGGGGGGCGTCCGGGGCTGCCAGGCGTTCCAGTACGGATGCCGACATCAACCCCGGCGTGGGTACCGGCACGGGTAGCCAGGTGTTCAACTACAACGCCAAGGTCTATACCGATCAGGCGACACCGCCGGCTGCGACCTATACCGACAGTGTGATACTGGATGTGCAGTTCTGAACGGCGGTCAATACCCCCCGAAGGAGCCGCCGCGTGTCGCGACGTGCTGCTCCTGCAGGGGTTGCGCAAGACGAGGTTCAGCGTAAATCGCCTACCATGCTTGCCAGGGTCTCCAGCACCGCGCCGGCCAGTGCCTTCGAGCGCGCCCCCGACCACCCGGCAACTGCATCGGGCGCGTCGTCATGGTCCTTGAACGGCATCTCCAGCGTCAGTGACAGGCAGTCATGGGCCATGCCCACCGCGTTGCAGGCCAGCGTCGTGTTCGCCTGTCCGGGCTCGTCACGGGTATAGCCATGCACCGTCTGGAAGTCGCGAGTCAGGCTGCACAAGGTGGTACGGAACTGCTCTTCGAGCTTGGCCAGCCGAGGGGTGTAACCGGGGTTGCCCTCGCATGCGGCCGTGAACACGTGCGGGATCTCTTCGTCACCGTGCACGTCGATGAAGGCATCCACACCGTACTGCTTCATCTGCGCCTGTGCAAAGAACACTTCCGGGCTGAATTCGACGCTGGCGTCCTGCCAGGCGCGGTTGAGGTCCTTGCCTTTGAAGTTGGTGCGCAGGTGGCCGAGGAAGGCGCCGTCGGGGTTCATGTTGGGGATCAGGTAAAGGTCGGCCTTGGCGAGCAATTGCTGGACCACTGCGTCGTTGGCCTGCAGGCGGTCGATCACGCCTTCCATGAACCATTCGGCCATGTGCTCGCCCGGGTGCTGCTGGGCAATCAGCCACAGCTTGCGCTTGCCTTCGGCACCGTCGCCTGCCCGCAGCAGCGGGATGTCGCGGCCCTGGATACTGCGGCCGCTGGCCAGCAACTCGACACCCGGGAGTTGGCGGGCCCGTTCGATCAGCTGGTTGTGGCGGGCACGCGGGTAGGGCTCGAAATAGGCGAACCAGATCTGGTCCTGTTCAGCCTTGACCTCGAACGATAGCGCCGTACCGTCGAACTGGCTGGGCACGCGGAACCAGCGCTGCTGGTCGTAGCTGGCCACAGCGTTGTAGCCGCTCCACGCGTTCTTGTACGAGGAGCCAGAAGCGTTGTCCAGGCTGAAGCGATGGACCTGCCCCGGTGTGAGCCCGCTGACCTTGAAGTGGAACCACTGGTAGTGGCCGCTGTGGGTGTCCGGGCGAATGGCCAGGTGTACCTGGGCCGGGTTGCTGGCATCCAGTACCTGTATGTTGCCGGAGTCGAAATCGCAGTCGATCTGCAGGGGGGACAGCGTCACGGTCATGTGCCGGGCTCCTTTGCGGGCATTGTTGTAGGGGTACTGTATACGGCTTGGCGGGGATGCTGTGCAAGAACAGGCAGGGCGAGCCGTCAGCGGACAGCCCGTATGCGGCGGGCCAGTGCCGGCAAATGCGTGGACTTCAGGTTATCTGAAGAACTGGCTGGGCGTGGTACCGAACTGGCGTTTGAACATGCTGGCGAAGGCACTTGGGCTGTCATAGCCCAAGGCCCCCGCCACATCGATGATTCGCTCGCCCAGGGCAATTCGCTCCAGTGCCTGCATCAGCCGCGCCTGCTGACGCCACTGGCCGAAGGTCATGCCGGTTTCCTTGCGGAACAACCGCTGGATGGTCTTTTCGTCCACCCCCAGTTGCACGCCCCAGTCGGCAACGGTGGCGTTATCGTCGGGCCGTTCATGCAATGCCGTGCAGATCACCCGCAGGCGCTGGTCGCTGGGTTGCGACAGCTTCAGCGGCAAGGTCGGCAGTACGCAGATTTCGTCGAGGATCAGGCGCATGACCCGGGCTTCGCGCGAGTCCTCGGCAAAGGGTGCGGTGAACCCCACCGAGGCCTTGATCAGTTCGCTGAGCAAGGGCGAGATGCTGATGGCCTTGCTCTGCAGGGGCAGGCCGGTTGCCGCGTCGATGCGCACGAACACACTGCGCATCTTCACGTCGCCGACACAGCGAATGGCGTGCACCTGGCCGCAAGGCATCCACACACCGCGGCTGGGTGGCACTGTCCAGCATTCGTTTCCGGACTCGACGATCATCAGGCCTTTGATGGCATAGATCAGTTGATGCTTGGTATGGCTATGGGGCTCGATGAACCAGTCGCTTGGGTAGTCTGTCGCACGGCTACCCACTTCCCAGGTCCACTCATCGACCTCCACCAGCAATTCACGCTGCGGCTTTACCATCGTGACCTCGTATCGAAGCAGCCTGGCAGCGCCACTTTAGCAGCAACGGCCAGGGCGGGCCCGCGAGCGGGTGGCCGGTAGCAAGGCGGTGGCCAACCCGAGCAGCGGCAGGAACGCGATGGCTTGGTACACCCATTCGATGCCATGCCGGTCGGCCAGTGTGCCCAGGCCGGCTGCACCCACGCCGCTGATGCCGAACATCAGCCCGAACATCACCCCCGAAACCATGCCGACCCGGCCTGGCACCGCCTCCTGGGCATACACCACCAGGGCAGCGAATGCCGAGGACATCACCAGGCCGATGGCCACCGCCAGTACGGCTGTCCAGGCGAGGTTGGCATGGGGCAGGGCCAGGGCGAAGGGCGCCACGCCGAGGAACGAGACCCAGATCACGGCCTTGCGCCCGATGCGATCACCCACCGGGCCACCGGCAAAGGTGCCCAGCGCAACGGCTGCGAGGAACACGAACAGGTACAGCTGGCTGTGCTGCACACTCAGGCCGAAATGCTCGATCAGGTAGAAGGTGAAGAAGTTGGTGAACGAAGCGATGTAGACGAACTTGGCGAACATCAGCACGGCGATCACCACCACAGCGCGCCACATGGCACCCCGCGACAGGCCGGGGGCCTGTTGGCCCGCGAAGCTCTTGAGCCGGGCCTGGCCGTGGCGCACGCTCCAGCCCGTCACCCGCAGCAGCACCAGAACGGCCAGCGCAGCGGCCAGCATGAACCAGGCAATGGCCGGTTGGCCGTGCGGAATGATGATGGCAGCGGTGAGCAGTGGGCCGAGGGCCGAGCCGGTATTACCGCCGACCTGGAAGGTTGATTGCGCGGTCCCGAAGCGCCCGCCGGAAGCCATCCTGGCGACCCGCGAGGCCTCTGGGTGAAAGGTGGCCGAACCCACGCCGACCACGGCGGCGGCCACCAGCAGCATTTCATAGCTGCCGGCAAAGGCGAGCAGGGCGATGCCCACCAGCGTCACCACCATGCCGGCAGGCAGCAGGTAGGGTTGTGGGTGCTTGTCGGTGAACATGCCGACCCAAGGTTGCAGCAGGGAAGCGGTCACCTGATACACCAAGGCGATCCAGCCGATCTGGGCGAAGCTCAGCGCGAAATCGCTTTTCAGCATGGGGTAGATCGACGGCAGTACGGCTTGAATCAGGTCGTTGAGCAGGTGGGCGAATGCAGCAGCACCGACGATGCGCACGACAAAGCCCTGAGGCTGGTCGGCAGGCGTGGCGGCGGCTACGGAGGCGGCGGAAGTTGTCATGGGCACGGTTCTTCTATGGCAAGGGAGCAAGGCATTGCCGCAGCAGGTTATCCAGTGCCGAGGTTGCCTGTCTCACGCCGAACGGGCAGCCAATGTCGCGTTTCGGGCACCCGTGCCCACAGCCTGACAAGCGCACGCAATCGCCCGGCATTTCATCATTGCAGTGAGGAACGGTGCGTCGCAGGCGTCAGGTGCGGCCCGTGTGCAGAAGCGGCCTTGTATCGCGGTGGGCCGCTCCTGCAGGTGGTTGCCTTCAGGCCATATCGGCTGCGGTCTTGCCGGCGACCTTGTGGCGGCCGCCCAGCCATACCAGCAACAGCCCCGCAGCCGCCAGCACACCTCCGGCCATTGGCACGGCGGCGTAGCCCAGGTTCAGGCTGATAACCGCACCACCCAGCGCCGCGCCCACGGCGTTACCCAGGTTGAACGCCCCCACGTTGATCGACGATGCCAGGCCCGGCGCCTCGATGGCGGCAGTCATGACGCGCATTTGCAGCGGCGGTACCACGGCGAAGGTGAACATGCCCCAGACCAGCAGGGCGATGGCGGTGCCGAGGTGGCTGCTCAGTACCAGGGGCATCAGCAGCATGATCAGCGCCAGCACGGCAAGGAAGATTTTCGCCGCGCCATCCAGCGACCAGTCGGCCAGGCGGCCACCCAGGCTGTTGCCAAGGGTGAAGCCAACGCCGATCAGTACCAGCGCCAAGGTTACGAAGCTGTCCGAGGCACCGGTCAGTTCGGCCAGCACCGGCGCCACGTAGGTGTACAAGGTGAACATGGCGCCGGCACCGAGCACGGTGGTGGCCATTGCCAGCAGCACGCTGGGGCGGGCAATGACCGCCAGTTCCTTGCGCACATGCGGCACGCTGCCGCGTTCACCCTTGGGCAGGGCGTACCACAGCGCGGCCATGGCCAGCAGGCCAAGTACGGCGGTACCGGCAAATGCCATGCGCCAGCCGATCTGCTGGCCGATCCAGGTGGCGGCCGGTACGCCGCCGATGTTGGCGATGGTCAGGCCCATGAACATGGTGGCCACGGCGCTGGCCTGTTTTTCCTTGGGCACCACGCTGGCTGCCACCACGGCTCCCAGGCCGAAGAACGCACCATGGTTGAGGCTGGTGACCAGTCGCGAAGCGAGCAGGGTGTAGTAGTCCGGCGACAGTGACGACAGCAGGTTGCCAAGGGTGAAGATGGCCATCAGCGCCATCAGCGCAGCGCGCTTCCCAAAGCGGCTGAACAGCAAGGTCATGATCGGCGCGCCGACCATCACGCCAATGGCATAGGCGGTGATCAGCATGCCGGCGCTGGGGATGCTCACCTCCACGCCCTGGGCGATGACTGGCAGTAGCCCCATCGGGGTGAACTCGGTAGTGCCGATGCCAAAGGCGCCAATGGCCAGCGCGAAGAGCACGCGGCCGGGTCTCATTGTTTGAGCAGTCATCAGTGTCAGTCCCAGGTTGGCGCCAGGCCGTCAGGGCTGACCTCGCGGCCATTGCGCTCCAGCTTGGCGATGCGTGCCATATCGTCGGTGTCCAGCGTCAGGCCACGGGCAAGCAGGTTGCTGGCCAGGTTTTCACGCTTGGTCGACGACGGGATCACGGCATAGCCCAGTTGCAAGGCCCAGGCCAGGGCAACCTGGGCGACGGTAGCCTTGTGCTTGGCGGCGATCTGGGCCAGCACCGGGTCTTTCAGCACTTTGCCGTAGGCCAGGGTCATGTACGAGGTCACGGTGATCCCTTGTTCCTTGAGGAACGCGGTCAGCGTGCTGTTCTGCAGGTAGGGGCTGAGCTCGATCTGGTTGGTGGCGATTTCCCCTTTGCCGACCACGGCAATGGCTTGCCTGGTCAGCTCGATGTTGAAGTTGGAAACGCCGATCTGGCGAGCCAGGCCTTGCTGCTTGGCGTCGGCCAGGGCCTTCATGTACTCGGGCAGTTCTACGCCATTGCCCGGCGCTGGCCAGTGGATCAGCAGCAGGTCGACGTAGTCGGTGCGCAGCTTCTGCAAGCTGTCACGCAGGCTGGGGATCAGCTTGTCGGCGGCGTAGTTGTCGACCCAGATCTTGGTGGTGATGAACAGCTCGCTGCGCGGCACGCCGCTTTCGGCGATGGCCTGGCCCACTTCGGCTTCGTTCTTGTAGATCTGGGCGGTATCGATGACGCGGTAGCCGACTGCCAGGGCGGACTTGACCGAGTCGATGACGGTTTGGCCGGAGAGGCGGAAGGTGCCGAGGCCGAAGGAAGGAACGCTCATGGGGTTGCTCCTGAATAGGGGGAGGATCATGTGATGGCCAGTGTGCAGGTTTGAACGGCAGCGAATAAGCCGCCATGGCGCCAAAGTCCTTTGACCTGTAGTCACAAATACATTTTCAAGCTGTGCATTCACTACATAAATAGGGCCCGAGGGGACTGGAACCTTGTTCAGCTAGCGCTTTTTTATCAAGCGTTGAGGCTGCCCATGACCCCTTCAGTAATACCTGCCGACTCCATCGATGCGCTGATTGCCCGTCAGCTGCCAGGCTGGCTCAAGCGCGCATCTGCCCAAGAGCTGACAGGGCTGCGCGCCGCTGCTTTGCGCCAACAGCGGGCGCAGGACCACGTCGACGCCTGGTTAGGGGCTATAACCCCCTTGGATGAGTTCGCCGAGTCGTTGCTCAAACGTGCACCCGAGGCCCATTCGATCAAGCAGGTAGATTTGCGCCAGGCTCAGCTCAGGCTGGTGACCCTGCAGCCCAAACCGTCGATATCACCTGCTCTACCTAGCACGTCAACACGCATCGTCAGCACCCAGACGCTTCTCTCGGCGGCACTGCATAACTTCCACGAAAAGGAAATGCAGCCTGGCTGGTTCGCGGCCGGGTCGCAGTTGGTCACTGCCAGCGGGCACCTGCTGCCGCTAAGTGCGCAAGCTTTTGTCCGCCTTTGCAGAGACATCGATATTGGCAGGCGTTATCAAAGCCATTTGCAATCGAAGCTGGAAGGCGAGGGGGTGGCCGTCGAGAGTGCCCTGGAGGAGGCGATGAGCGCCAACCTGGCGCTTGCTGCAATCGCCGCAAGAATCAAGGGTGAAATCGATGAGCAGACCTGTCAGTGGATCAACCAGGTGGTGGGCACAGGGTCTTTCCTGCCAGCCGACAACACCGTATTGAAGTGTCACACCCTGCGGCTGTTGGGCAAGGAGGTCATTGGCGCACTGGTGATCGAAGTGCGTCAGAACGCCCGCCTGCTTGGTGTTATCGCGTGGTTCCCTGAGGACCCGTATGCCCCGGTGAGTTGGCACACCAGCTGGGAGCTGCTGTACATGACCCTTGGCATACGTTTGCGTAATGAAGCGTATCGGCGCTACTTCCAGCGCTTCGTCGCAGAGCGTGATCGCGTCGCCTTCTGCGCGGCGCTGAACGCGCTGCTCAGCCACGGTAATACCGTTCTCCCGCTTGAGCTGGATGGCCGCTGTTTTGCGATCGAGGGCGACGTGTTTGTCGCGCTGCGCCAAGCCCGGATCGACAAAATGCTGGATGACGCACGGGTATTGGCGGTATCGACAGAGGATGAGGATGTCGCCGACCGTCGCGCACGTTTGCAGGGCTATCTGGATTTGGGGTTGAGCGTAGCAGGCCTGGCAGCGCTGTTTGTGCCTGTGTTGGGGCAGGCCCTGCTGGGGCTTACGGTGGTGCAGCTGGCAGGTGAGGTGTACGAAAGCTACCAGGATTGGCAGTTGGGTGATCGCGACGCCGCATTGGGCCACTTGTTCAACGTGGCCGACACGGTTGTGATGACGGCGGTGACGACGGCCGGGGCGACGGCACTTGGCAAGCTGGCCCAGCGAGTGGCGCAGGTGGATGCCTTGGTGCCGGTAAGCCTGGGCGATGGCCAGTTGCGGCTGTGTGACCCGTCCTTGTCGGGCTATCAGCGTGAGGGCGTCGATCTGATGGTAGGACAGGCCGTGAATGAAACTGGCCGTTCGCTGAGGCGCCTGCACGATGCTGTCTATGAGGTGAGTGAAGGGGACGATGGCGCATGGCGTATTCATCATCCATCAAGGCCACAGGCCTACGTACCGGCACTTGAGCACAATGGTGCCGGGGGATGGGTGCATGAGTTCGAACAACCGCAGCGCTGGCATGACGCCGCCTACATGGTGCGCCGCCTTGCCAGTCGTACGGCGCAGGTGCCCGATGAGGCGGTGTCTGTGGCGTTGCAGGCCACGGGTTTCGAGGCTGACAGCCTGCGCCGTTTGTTACTGGAAAATGCGCCCCCGCCGGCACGCCTGCTCGATGCCATCGAGCGCCAGCAATTGCACCGTGATTTCCCGGCGTTGCGAGGTGAGGCTTTCGAGGAGGTCTTCAACGAGCGACAGATCAGCCCGCAAGCAGCAGACCGGGTCTTGATGCGGGACTTCCCAGGCCTTTCCCACCGCTGCGCACGGGAAATCGTCGAGGGGGCCAGCAGTGTCGAGATGGAGAGCCTGACGGGCGCAGGCCGGGTGCCCTTGGCCTTGGCGGAACGTGCACGCTGGGCAATACGCGACAGTCGGATAGACCGTGCCTGCGCAGGGTTGCGCCAGGCCGCGGCAGAAAATGACGATACCGGCAAGCTCGCGCTGGGCCTGCTCGATGCCATCGCCCCCTGGTCGGCTGGGGTCAACGTTGAGCTGCCTGCCGCGGGCAGGGGTGGGTTGCTGCAGACGTTGAGACGGCAACTGGACAGCCGCCAGCGACAGTTGCTTGGTATTAGCCAGATGACGGATGACGCACTGGGTGAGCGGCTTGGGCGTGAGGCGCTCGCTGACCGTGAAGCGGCGGCCCGAATGATTGGGCTGGCCCGTGTGGGGCAGGGGATTCGCCCTCCTGTGCGGTTGTTCGATGGGCGTTTGGGCTACCCGCTCAGTGGCCAGCTGACAGGCACCCGACAGGCACTGCGGCGCACGTTGAACCACGTGTTCCCGGTGATGAGCAGTGAGCAGCTGGAGGTCTACCTGCAAGACCTGGCGCAGCGGGGGGTGGACCCGTGGGACCATGTCAGCCAACTGTTACAGGCCAAGGTCAGCCTCAAGCAGGCATTGCAAGCCTGGCGAAATGACGCAGGGCTGAACATTGTTCGCCGCCTGCGTCGTATCAAGGTTGCCAGGCGCATTACGGCAAGCTGGCAGCGCTTTACCCCTGGAGAGGTGGCGGGTGACTACCACCTGACCTTCGTGGGTGAGCGGGTGGGTGACCTGCCGGCTTTGCCTGAAAATGTGAGTTTTGACCACATCACGCACCTGACCCTGCGCGATATGCAGCTGACGAGCCTTGATGCGGGCTTTCTTGGTCGCTTCAGCAAGGTGCGCAACCTGGACTTGCGGAACAACCGGCTGACACGCCTTCCTGCAGGTATCGAGCAACTGACCGAATTGAAAAACCTGCGCCTTGGCGGCAACCAGATCGTGCTTTCCAGCGAGGATAACCTGCGTTTGAGCCAGCTTGTGGAACTGCGCCGCCTGGAGCTCAACGGCAACCCGGTCGGTTTGCTGCCACCCTTGGCGTCTTTCCCCCTGCTGCGCCGGCTGTCCTTGCGCAACACCGGGCTGGGCGAACTGCCCGCTGATCTGGCCAGGCACGGTAATCTGGAGTTGCTGGACATGCGTGACAACCAGATCCAGACGCTGCCTGAAGCGTTGTCCCTAGTGCCGCTTCGCTTGTGGCGGGGCCTGGAGCTGCACGACAATCCACTCTCGGACGAAACCCTGCAGCGCTTGCAGTTGGCCAGGGCGTCGGCCGGGGCCGCTGAGCGTCGGCGTGCAGCTCATGCCACTTCGATCCCGAACGCTGCAGCCACTTGGTTTTCAGGGTTCACGCCAGCCCAGCGCGAGGTGCGATTGGCGAGCTGGAACCGCTTGAGCCAGGAAGCCGGGGCGCAGGATCTGTTTCGCTTTTTCTCTGATTTACGCGCCCTGCGTGAATACGACGCACAACCGCGCGACCTTCAGGCGCGGGTGTGGCATATCCTCGAAGCCTGCGAACAGCACGCTGAAGTACGCGCGAGCCTGTTCGAGCAAGTTGCCCGGCCGCGCAGTTGCAGCGACGAGTTGCTGCTGACGCTCAGCGAGCTGGAGGTTGGCGCGCTGGTCGCCAAGGCCGGTACAGCCGGTACCGGGTTGCAGAAGGAGCGGGCGCTGGTCAGGCTGGGGCGTTCGTTGTTCCGCCTCGACAAAGTCAACGCAATTGCCGCGCGGCATATTGCGGATTACTTTTCGAACGATCCCGTTGAGGTTTACCTGACCTATCGCGTCAGGCTGGCGGATAGCCTCAACCTTCCCGTGCAGCCCAGCCATCTTTCGTATGAGAGTTTCAGCGGGGTTGGCCGCGAAGACCTGGACGCCGCGCGCAGCGAGGTGCTGCGGCAGGAAACGCCACAAGCCTTGGCGCAGGCGCTGGCAGATCGATCCTTCTGGCAGGACTATCTGCACGAGCAGCAGGCGGCGCGCTTCAGCCGCTTGGACGAGCCTTTTCAGCAGCGCCTGGATGCGTTGCTCGAACAATCGAAAACGCTGAGCGATGGCGACTATTTTGCCCAGGTCGAGCATATCTGCGCAGCGCGTGAGGTCGCGAAACGGCAGCTTTTGCTTGAGTTGAGCCGAGAGGCAATTCAACGCCACGGCCTATGAACGAAACAGCCCGCCGAGAGGCGGGCTGTTCGCTGGGGCGGGACGATCAGCGGCGGCGGAACAGCGGCAGCGGTTCGTCGGTGGCGGCCTGGTAGGTCACCGAGAAGTCCTTCAGGCTTTGCAGCGCGTCTTCCGGGTCCTTGTCGGCACGGATGGCGAAGGCGTCGAAGCCGCAGCGGGCCATGAAGAACAGCTGGTCGCGCAGCACATCGCCGATGGCGCGCAGTTCGCCTTTGAACTTGTAGCGGTCACGCAGCAGGCGCGCATTGGAGTAGCTGCGGCCGTCGGTGAATGCCGGGAAGTTCAGGGCGATGACCTGGAAGTGGTGCACGTCTTCACCGATTTCCTCTGCTTCCTGGTCGCTGTCCAGCCATACGCCCAGGCCGCCATCGCGGGCCTTGAGCACGTGGGCATGGTCGCGCCACATTTGCAGCGGCACGATGTAGTCGTCGCAGTTGGTCAGCTCGTCGAACGAGGTTTCCTTGGGCAGCAGGTGCCAGGTTTCGTCGACGATCTGGTTGTTCTTAATGATTCGCTGCATAGACGCGTTCCTTGAAGGGGTCGATGCCGATACGCTGGTAGGTGTCGATGAAACGCTCTTCCTCGGTACGTTGCTCGACGTACACGGCGATCAGCTTCTCGATCACATCGGCCATGTCATCCTGCGCGAAGGACGGGCCAAGGATCTTGCCCAGGCTTGCGCCGCGTGCGGCGTTGCCGCCCAGCGACACCTGGTAGAACTCCTCACCCTTCTTGTCCACGCCGAGGATGCCGATGTGGCCCACGTGGTGGTGGCCGCAGGCGTTCATGCAGCCGGAGATGTTCAGGTCGATTTCGCCGATGTCGAACAGGTAGTCCAGGTCGTCGAAGCGGCGCTGGATGGACTCGGCAATCGGGATCGACTTGGCGTTTGCCAGCGAGCAGTAGTCGCCACCCGGGCAGCAGATGATGTCGGTCAGCAGGCCGATGTTCGGGGTAGCGAAGCCGCCTTCGCGCAGTTCAAGCCACAGCGCGTGCAACTGGCGCTGCTCGACGTCGGCGAGGATGATGTTCTGCTCGTGCGAGGTGCGCAGGAAGCCGAAGCTGTAGCGTTCGGCCAGGTCGGCCACGGCGTCCAGCTGCTTGTCGGTCACGTCGCCCGGGGCAACACCGGTAGGCTTGAGTGACAGGGTAACAGCCACGTAGCCCGGGCGCTTGTGGGCGCGGGTGTTGCGCGAGCGCCAGCGGGCAAACCCTGGGTGCTCGGCATCCAGGGCGGTGTAGTCGACGTTGTCGAGTGCGAGGTACTCGGGGTCGACGAAGTGGCGCGATACGCGTTGCACTTCGGCTTCGGTCAGGGTGGTGGTGCCGCCACGCAGGTGGACCATTTCGGCCTCGACCTTTTCGGCGAACACTTCCGGGGTAAGGGCCTTGACCAGAATCTTGATCCGCGCCTTGTACTTGTTGTCACGGCGGCCGTAACGGTTGTACACGCGCAGGATGGCGTCGAGGTAGCTGATCAGGTCCTGCCATGGCAGGAACTCGTTGATGAACGAGCCCACCACCGGGGTACGGCCCAGGCCGCCACCGACCAGCACACGGAAGCCCAGTTCGCCGGCCGCGTTGCGCACGGGCTCCAGGCCAATGTCGTGCACTTCGATGGCGGCGCGGTCTTCCTGCGAACCGTTGATGGCGATCTTGAACTTGCGTGGCAGGTAGGCGAACTCCGGGTGGAAGGTGGTCCACTGACGGACGATTTCACACCACGGGCGCGGGTCGACGATCTCGTCTGCGGCCACACCGGCGAACTGGTCGGTGGTGGTGTTGCGCAGGCAGTTGCCGCTGGTCTGGATCGCGTGCATCTGCACGGTGGCCAGCTCGGCGAGGATGTCGGGGATGTCTTCCAGCGCCGGCCAGTTGAACTGCACGTTCTGGCGGGTGGAAATGTGGGCATAGCCCTTGTCATAGTCGCGAGCGATCCTGGCCAGGGTGCGGACCTGGTTGGCGTTCAGCTGGCCGTACGGCACCGCGACACGCAGCATCGGCGCGAAACGTTGGATGTATAGGCCGTTCTGCAGGCGCAGAGGGCGGAATTCTTCTTCGCTCAGCTCACCGGCCAGGTAGCGGCGGGTCTGATCACGGAACTGCTTGACGCGGTCCTCGATGATCCGCTGATCGTACTCGTCGTATACGTACATAAAAGTCCTGTCTCAGGCATGCAGCTATTCGCGCGCACGGCCGCGCACTCCGGTACGGAGCCGGGGAACGATAGCAGGTTGCGGTTATGCGCTAAAGTGATGTTTTTGCATATGAAAAGAACCAAATGGACTATGTGAGATTGACTGCCATTTGTGCGCTGAGCATCGCCAGGCGTTTATAATCCGGCGTTTGCTTCGCAGAGATGTGACCCCATGCTCAAGGCCCTGTGCCAAAGCTTGTGCCTTGCCTTGCCACTGGTGGCAAATGCGCAACCGGCTTCGGTGGTGTTCCTCAACCCGGGGCTGTCCACCGAGACATTCTGGACCAGCTATACCCGCTTCATGCAGGCCGCCGCGGACGAGCTGGGCATGACCCTGCAGGTGCAATACAGCGAGCGCCGAGCCGACCTGGCACTGGCCCAGGCCCGGGCGATCCTGAGTGCGCCGCAGCGTCCGGATTACTTGGTGCTGGTCAATGAGCAGTACGTGGCACCGGAAATCCTGCGGTTGTCGCGTGGCACCGGGGTGAAACTGCTGCTGGTCAATAATGGCCTGACCGCCAGCCAGCGCCTCAGCATCGAGGCCCAGCCCGGCAAGTATGCCGAGCCACTGGGTACCTTGATGAGCAACGACGAGCAGGCAGGCTTCCAGATGTTGCACCTGATGCTCGCGCAGCTGCCTCGCGACGCAGGGCCGGTGGATCTGGTGGCTTTTGCCGGGATCAAGACCACCCCGGCCTCGCAGTTGCGCGTTGAGGGCATGCGCCGCGCCTTGGCCGATTTCCCTCAGGTGCGCTTGCGGCAAGTGGTATACGGCGGCTGGAACCGCCAGCGCGCCTACGAGCAAGCGAAGCAGTTGCTTGAGCGTTACCCGGCCACCCGGCTGGTGTGGTCGGCCAATGACCAGATGGCCTTTGGTGCCATGCAGGCGTTCGAGGAGGCCGGGTACACGGCGGGTCGTGACGTGCTGTTCGCGGCCGTCAACAGCTCGCCCGAAGCCTTGCGCGCACGTATCGATGGGCGCTTGAGCGTGCTGATGGGTGGGCATTTCACCCTTGGCGGTTGGGCCATGGTGATGCTGCACGATGACGCCCACGGGCTGACGTTGAACCGCGACGGCCTGCGCGAGCGCCGTGTTCCGGTATTGCAGGAAATCGATCAGGCCAAGGCCAGGCGTTGGCTGAAGCTGTTGGAAAGGGACGACTACGGCGTCGATTTTCGGCGTTACAGTGCTGAAGGGCGCCCGCCCGGGTACCGTTACCCGTTTCTGGCGTCACCGGTCGAATATTGAATGACCCTGCTTGAGGGAAGGGCATTGCTCGTCTTAACTGCTGGTGGTGAAGTGCATTCCCATAACCACTACAAGAGGCAATGCAATGGGAAACTCAACCAAGGTCCGCAAAGCTGACAGCAGCGTCGATGCCTGGGCGATCCTCTGCCTGATCGTTCTGGTGGTGGTCACTGCCGTGTATTGGGTCAGCCACCAGTGACTTGAAACTCAAGACCGTGATGTAGCAGGGCGCCTGCGGGAGGGAATCTCGCAGGCGCTTTATTATTGCCTGTGCCCGTCTCTTTGCGGTGAAAACATATCCCTTGAGAATGGCGCAGTACCGTCGTAGGAGCGGGTTTACCCGCGAAAGGGCCGGCCCTGCTGGCCAATATCCACCCGCCGTTCACCGTTGCGGCCGCGACCGTATTCGCGGGTAAACCCGCTCCTACACACGCATCGCTGGTTGGGGAAAGGCCGTCGTAGGAGCGGGTTCACCCGCGAAAGGGCCGGGCCTGCTGGCCAATTACCACCTGCCGTTCACCGTTGCCGCCGCGACCGTATTCGCGGGTAAACCCGCTCCTACACACGCATCGCTGGTTGGGCGCAGGCCGCTGTAGGCGCGGGTTTACCCGCGAAGAGGCCGGCACAGGCTAGCGGGTCAGGTGCAGCGCCAATTGCACCAGGCCGATCAATACCGCAATGAACACCAGGGTGAACAGCGCCCCCAACGCAATGAAGTGGCTGGCCTTGCCGTGGGTGAAGTCGCGTGCGCGGTTTTTGCCGCTTTGCACGCCGAAGGCGGCAGCGAGGATGCTGTGCAGCATCTGCCAGAAGGTCGGGGGTTTGCCCTGGCTGGAATCGTCCATGGTGGCTCCTGGGGAAATCAGAGGCAATCAAGGACAGTGTAGGCAATGGTTGTGAGGTTGCCTGTGCCGGCCTCTTCGCGGGTAAACCCGCTCCTACAGGTCAATCACGGCCCTTGAGGCCTGTTTCATACCTGTGTGGGCGAGCCCGCGAAGAAGCCAGCGCAGTCGTTTAGCTGTCATACCCCAGGTTAGGCGCCAGCCAGCGCTCGCTTACGCTGATATCCTGGCCTTTGCGTGCGCTGTAACGTTCGATCTGGTCCTTGTCGACCTTGCCTACGGCAAAATACTTCGCCTGCGGGTGGGCGAAGTACCAGCCGCTGACCGCCGCCGCCGGGAACATCGCGAAGTGCTCGGTGAGGTACACCCCGCTTGGCCCGGTCTCACCGATGGCGGTGCCATCGAGCAGGCGGAACAGGGTTTCCTTTTCGGTGTGGTCGGGGCAGGCCGGGTAGCCCGGCGCAGGGCGGATGCCGCTGTACTGTTCCTTGATCAGCGCCTCGTTGTCCAGGTGCTCGTCGCGGGCATAGCCCCAGTGCTCTTTACGCACCTGCTCGTGCAGCCATTCGGCACAGGCTTCGGCCAGGCGGTCGGCCAGGGCCTTGACCATGATCGAGCTGTAGTCGTCGCCCTTGTCCTGGTAAGCCTTGGCCACTTCCTCGGCACCGATGCCGGCGGTGGTGATAAAACCACCTACGTAGTCGGTCACGCCGCTGTCTTTCGGTGCGACGAAGTCGGCCAGCGACCAGTTGGGCTTGCCGTCCGGCTTGATGGTCTGCTGGCGCAGATGGTGCAGGGTGGCCAGTGCCTGGCCGTCTTCGCCGTAGACTTCGATGTCGTCATCGGCCACCTGGTTGGCCGGCCAGAAGCCGAATACCGCGCGGGCGCTGATCAGCTTCTCGTCGATCAGCTTGTCGAGCATCTCGCGGGCATCCTTGTACAGCGCCGTAGCAGCCTCGCCAACCACCTCGTCGGTGAGGATGCGCGGGAACTTGCCGGCCAAGTCCCAGGAGATGAAGAACGGGGTCCAGTCGATGTACTCGGCCAGGGTGCGCAAATCGATGTCTTCCAGCACCTTGACGCCGGTGAAGGAGGGCACCGCTGGCTGGTAGCTGGCCCAGTCGTACTGCGGCTTGGCAGCGATCGCCTGGGCGTAGCTGAGGCGCTCGGTGCGGGCGCTGCGGTTGGCGGTGCGCTCGCGCACGTCCACGTATTCCAGGCGGGTCTTCTCGACGAAGCCCGGCTTGAGTTCTTTGGACAGCAACTGGGTGGCCACGCCGACCGCGCGCGAAGCGTCGGTGACGTAGATGACTGCGTCGTTGCTGTACTTGGGCTCGATCTTGACCGCCGTGTGCGCCTTGGAGGTGGTGGCGCCACCGATCATCAGCGGCAGTTCGAAGCCCTGGCGCTGCATTTCGCGGGCAACGTGGACCATTTCGTCCAGCGACGGGGTAATCAGGCCGGACAGGCCGATGATGTCGCACTTCTGCTCGCGGGCTGTCTGCAGGATCTTCTCCGCCGGCACCATCACGCCAAGGTCGACGATGTCGTATCCGTTACAGCCCAGCACCACGCCGACAATGTTCTTGCCGATGTCGTGCACGTCGCCTTTCACCGTGGCCATCAGGATCTTGCCCTTGGCTTCCGGCTTGTCGCCTTTTTCGGCTTCGATGAAGGGGATCAGGTGAGCAACGGCCTGTTTCATGACGCGGGCCGACTTGACCACCTGCGGCAGGAACATCTTGCCCGCGCCGAACAGGTCGCCGACCACGTTCATGCCGTTCATCAGCGGGCCTTCGATCACTTCGATAGGGCGCGCGCACTGCTGGCGGCATTCTTCGGTGTCTTCGACGATGAACGCGGTGATGCCCTTGACCAGCGCGTGCTCCAGGCGTTTTTCCACCGGCAGCGAGCGCCACTCTTCGTTTTCCACTTCCTTGGTTGCGCCGCCACCCTTGTAGTCGTCGGCGATGGCCAGCAGTGCATCGGTGCCATGCGGGGTGCGGTTGAGCACCACGTCCTCGACCTTTTCACGCAGCTGGGCCGGGATCTCGTCGTAGATCTCCAGCTGGCCGGCGTTGACGATACCCATGGTCAGGCCGTTCTGGATCGCGTGATACAGGAACACCGAGTGGATCGCCTCACGCACCGGGTTGTTGCCTCGGAACGAGAACGACACGTTGGACACGCCACCCGAGCTCAGGGCGTGGGGCAGGTGGTCGCGGATATAGGCACAGGCCTCGATGAAGTCGACGGCGTAGTTGTTGTGTTCTTCGATACCGGTGGCGACGGCGAAGATGTTCGGGTCGAAGATGATGTCTTCTGGCGGGAAGCCCACTTCGTTGACCAGGATGTCATAGCTGCGCTGGCAGATTTCCTTCTTGCGCGCGGCAGTGTCGGCCTGGCCGACTTCGTCGAAAGCCATGACCACCACGGCAGCGCCATAGCGCTTGCACAGGCGGGCGTGGTGCTTGAACTGCTCGACGCCTTCCTTCATGGAAATGGAGTTGACGATGCCCTTGCCCTGGATGCACTTGAGGCCGGCCTCGATCACTTCCCACTTGGACGAGTCGATCATGATCGGTACACGCGAGATGTCCGGCTCACCCGCGATCAGGTTGAGGAACCGGACCATGGCCGCCTGGGAGTCGAGCATCCCTTCGTCCATGTTGATGTCGATTACCTGAGCGCCGGCCTCGACTTGCTGCAGGGCGACTTCCAGGGCTTCGGTATAGTTCTCTTCGCGGATCAGCCGGGCGAATTTGGCGGAACCGGTGATGTTGGTGCGCTCACCGACGTTGACGAACAGCGACTGGCGGTCGATGGTGAACGGCTCCAGGCCCGACAGGCGGCAGGCCTTGGCGATTTCCGGGAGCTCGCGCGGCTTGTACTTGGCCACGGCTTCGGCAATGGCCTGGATATGGCCTGGGGTGGTGCCGCAGCAACCGCCGATGATGTTGAGGAAACCGCTGGCGGCGAATTCTTCGACCACCGCGGCCATCTCGGCCGGGGTTTCGTCGTACTCACCGAAGGCGTTCGGCAGGCCTGCGTTGGGGTGGGCGGACACGTGGGTGTCGGCCTTGGTGGCCAGCTCTTCCAGATACGGGCGCAGGTCCTTGGCGCCCAGGGCGCAGTTCAGGCCCACGGAAATCGGCTTGGCGTGGCGCACCGAGTTCCAGAACGCTTCGGTGGTCTGCCCCGACAGGGTACGGCCGGAGGCGTCGGTGATGGTGCCGGAGATCATGATCGGCAGTTCGACGTTGTCGTCCTCGAACACTTGCTGCACGGCGAAGATCGCCGCCTTGGCGTTGAGGGTGTCGAAGATGGTTTCGATCAGGATCAGGTCGGCGCCGCCTTCGATCAGGCCGCGGGTGGCCTCGATGTAGTTTTCTACCAACTCGTCGAAGGTGACGTTGCGAAACCCTGGGTCGTTGACGTCCGGGGAAATCGAACAGGTTCGGCTGGTAGGGCCGAGCACGCCGGCAACGAAGCGCGGCTTGTCCGGCGTTTCCAGGGTCTTGGCATCGGCAACCTGGCGAGCGATGCGCGCGCCTTCGACGTTCAGCTCGTAAACCAGCGACTCCATGCCGTAGTCGGCCTGGGAAATCTGCGTGGCGTTGAAGGTGTTGGTTTCGAGAATATCGGCACCGGCATCCAGGTAGGCCTTCTCGATGGCGGCGATCACGTCCGGGCGGCTGAGCAACAACAAGTCGTTGTTACCCTTCACATCGCTTGGCCAATCGGCAAAACGCGTGCCACGATAGTCGTGTTCCTCCAGACGGTAGCTTTGGATCATAGTACCCATGCCGCCGTCGAGGATCAGGATGCGCTCTTTGAGTGCGTTCTGGAGTGCTTGGAGACGAGCGCTGCGGTCGGACATAGGAACTACCTGGTCGGGCGAATATCAGAAGGTGCCGAATCATAACAAAGCTGCGCGGTTTTTAGGCATGTCGCCCATTTGCATGAAAACTGCTCATGTTGGGCGGGTGGAGGCAGCGCAAGGCACCCAGGACGACCAGGCAACAAATCGTGATGGCTTTCAAGAACCAGGACTTTCCGCACATGGTGCATCGTATCCTTGCCGGCGCCTTCGCCTTGCTCATCAGCGGCGCGGTATTCGGGCAGGCCCCCCAGTCGAGCCCGGCTATTTCCTACACCCGGGACATTCAACCGATCTTCACCGAGAAGTGCGTGGCCTGCCACGCCTGCAACGACGCCGCCTGCCAGCTCAAGCTGGAAAGCCCTGAAGGCGCGGTACGCGGGGCCAGCAAGGTCCCGGTGTACCAGGGCGAGCGGAGCAAGGCGGTGCCCACCACGCGGCTGTTCTACGACGCACACAGCGAAGAGCAGTGGCGCAAGAAGGGCTTCTACTCGGTGCTCGACAATCAGGGCGGTCAGGCCGCGTTGATGGCGCGCATGCTGGAATTGGGCCACAAGACCCCGCTTACGCCCAACGCCAAGCTGCCCGAAGAGATCGTCCTGGGCCTGAGCCGCAACAACATGTGCCCGTTGCCCCATGAATTCGACGCCTATGCCGGCGCACACCCCAAGGAGGGCATGCCGCTGGCGGTGACCGGGCTGACCGACGACGAATACGCCACCCTGCGCCGCTGGCTGGCGGCCGGTGCGCCGGTGGAGTACCAGCCGATCCAGCCGAGCGCGGCCGAAGCCAGGCAGATCGCAGAGTGGGAAGAACTGCTCAACCGCCCGGGTTCCACCGAGGCGCTGGTGGGACGCTGGCTGTACGAGCACCTGTTTTTGGCGCACATCCATTTCGCTGGCGGCGAGCAGGGCCACTTCTTCCAGTGGGTGCGCTCGCGCACGCCAAGTGGCAAGCCGGTCGATATCATTGCCACCCGCCGCCCCAACGACCCGCCGGGCACGGACTTCTACTACCGGTTGATCCCGGTGCAGGGCGTGATCGTGCACAAGACGCACATCACCTACCCGATGGGGCCGCAGAAGCTCAAGCGCGTGAAGCAGCTGTTCTATGCCGGCGACTGGCATGCTGCCGCGCTTCCGGGCTACGGCCCGCGCCACCGGGCCAATCCGTTTGAAACCTTCGAGGCGATCCCGGCCGTGGCGCGCTACCAGTTCATGCTGGATAACGCCGAGTACTTCGTGCGCACCTTCATCCGTGGCCCGGTGTGCCGCGGGCAAATTGCCACTGACGTGATCCGCGACAACTTCTGGGCGCTGTTCCAGGAGCCGGCCTTCGATCGCTACATCACCGATGCCAAGTACCGCGGCGAGGCTACCCCGCTGCTGGCCATGCCTGGTCAGATCGATGACGTGGGCAGTGTGCTGAGCCTGTGGCACGCCTATCGTGACAAGCGCAACGACTACGAGAAACTGCGCCGTGAAGCCTATGCCGAAATGCCGGCACCGAGATGGTCGACGCTGTGGGCCGGTAACGACAATGCGCTGCTGAGCATCTTCCGCCACTTCGACAGCGCATCGGTGACCAAGGGCCTGGTGGGGGATGTGCCGCTGACCGTGTGGCTGTTCGACTACCCGTTGTTCGAGCGCACGTATTACCAGCTGGCGGTCAACTTCGATGTGTATGGCAACGTTTCGCACCAGTTGCAGACGCGCCTGTACTTCGACCTGATCCGCAACGGCGCCGAGGTCAACTTCCTGCGCCTGATGCCGGCCGACCAGCGCAAGGCGATCCTTGGCGACTGGTACCAGAACAGTGGCAAGGTGAAGATGTGGATGGATTATGAAGACATCGACACCGACACCCCGAGTGGCATCAAGCTCGACCCGCGCAACCCCAAGCGCGACTTTGGCCTGAAGCTGCTGCAGCGCACCGGCAGCCTGAATGCCGCACCGGACCCGATCAACCGCTGCCAGGGCGCGTTCTGCTCACGGCCGCAGATGAGCGAAGAATTCCGCAATGCCGAGCAGTCGCTCAGCCGTCTGGTGTCGCGCCCGGCGGCCGGGCTGAAGGTGATCAACCAGTTGCCTGAGGCGACCATGCTGCGTATCGAAGGGCAGGACGGCCAGCGTCAGGTGTACAGCCTGCTGCGCAACCGCGCGCACAGCAACGTGGCGTTCCTGCTGGGTGAGGCGTACCGCTACCAGCCGGGGCTGGATACCCTGACCCTGTACCCGGGGGTGCTCTCCAGCTACCCGAACTTCATCTTCAACATCCCGACCAAGGATGTGCCGGAGTTCGTCGAGGACATGGAGTATGCCAAAGATGACGCGGCGAAGTTCGAACGCATTGTCATGCGCTGGGGTGTGCGCCGCAGTCACCCAGCGTTCTGGCGCTACTTCCATGACCTGAACAGCTATATCAAGGAGACCGAACCGGTCGAGGCGGGCGTGCTGGACATGAACCGCTACGAGAACCTCTGATCGGGTTGGCTGACCTTTCCTAGTACCTTGCGGTCGGAATGGGTGGGTGGTCTTGATCGATTGCAAAAGGGGGCTGCTTTGCAGCCCTTCGCGGGTGAACCCGCTCCTACAACAGGTACGGCGCTGCTCTCAAGGCTGGCGCTGGCCTCTGCACTCGATACGGGCCTCAATGCACCGCCAAGCGCAGGGTATTCCATGCTGTATTCGCTTCAGGCACTGCGGGCGTTCGCCGCCTGGGTGGTGGTCTGCCACCATTTCATGCAGATCTTCTTCGACTTCCACGCCACCGGCCCCATCGGCCAACTGCTCACCGACCGTGGCGCCGTAGGCGTCGACATCTTCTTCGTCATCAGTGGGCTGGTCATCTACCTGTCGACCCGCGACAAAACCATCGAGCCGCGCCAGTTCCTGCTCAATCGGGCGCTGCGCATCGTCCCTGCCTACTGGTTCTACACAGCCCTGATGGCCATGTTGCTGCTGGCATTCAGCCAATGGATGCCACATCAGGCGTTTGACTGGCGGCACCTGTTCCTGTCGCTGCTGTTCATCCCGGCGGAAAACCCAGGTGGCTATGGCCTGTACCCGACCCTGAACGTGGGCTGGACGCTGAACTTCGAGATGTTCTTCTACCTGCTGTTCGGCCTGGCCTTCCTGGTACGCCAACGGCATCACCTGCTGCTGGTGACTGCCGCTCTGTTGCTGGTCAGTGAGGTACTGGGGCGCATGGGCGTGGTCAGCCGCTTCTACAACAACGGCATCATCTACGAGTTTCTGCTGGGCATTGGTGTCGGCGTACTGTACCGCCGCGGGCTGATCCGTCAGGGGCGGTGGTTGCCGCTGGCGTTGCTGGGTGTGGCGGGCATGGCGATCTACTATCTGGACGCTTCCCAGCGCTTGCTGCACTGGGGTTTACCGAGTGCGATGGTCGTCCTGGCCTTTGTGGCCATGGAGCCGCTGTTCCAGGGCAATCGGCTGCTCAAGGCCCTTGGCGACTGTTCGTACTCGGTGTACCTGATACATGTGCTGGTGCTGTATGCCGGTTGGTTCGCCAGTCAGCGCCTGCATCTGAACCCGTTCCTGACATTTGCCCTGTGCGTGCCGTCCATTGGACTAATGTCGTGGTTCAGCTACCAGTGGCTGGAGCGCGGCCTATACCGGCGAATGCAGGCCTGGCTGGCGGCGCAACGGGGGCCGGCCCCTGAATATGCGCTTTCCCGAGTCAATTGCTAGGACTTTGTTCGAAGGCTGGGTTGGCGTACACTTGGCCGCAAGTCTGTGAGGAACCTACATGAGCGCTATAACCATTACCGACGCCGCCCATGACTACCTGGCCGATCTGCTCTCCAAGCAGAATACGCCCGGCATCGGCATTCGCATTTTCATCACCCAGCCGGGCACCCAGTACGCCGAGACGTGCATCGCCTACTGCAAGCCGGGCGAAGAGAAGCCTGACGACACCGCCGTGGGTCTGAAAAGCTTCACTGCTTACCTGGACGCCGTCAGCGTACCGTTCCTGGAAGACGCACTGGTCGACTACGCCACCGACCGCATGGGCGGCCAGCTGACCATCAAGGCGCCAAACGCCAAGGTGCCGATGGTCAACGAAGACAGCCCGATCAACGAGCGTATCAACTACTACCTGCAGACCGAGATCAACCCCGGCCTGGCCAGCCATGGCGGCCAGGTGAGCCTGGTGGACGTGGTCGATGACGGCATTGCCGTGCTGCAGTTCGGTGGTGGCTGCCAGGGTTGCGGCCAGGCCGATGTCACCCTGAAGGAAGGCATCGAGCGCACGCTGCTCGAGCGTATTCCTGAGCTGAAGGGCGTGCGCGACGTGACTGACCACAGCCAGAAAGAAAACGCCTACTACTGAGTTGAAGGCGGCTCCCTTAGCAACAAAGTGTTACGGTTTCAACCCCTGCGACAACAGGCCGCAGCCCGTATTCAAAGGGCTGCAGGCCATACCCGCCATGGTCGGGTAGAACCCCTCTGGGTGTCATGCCAGAATGCCCCGGTTTTTCGACCGGCCCATCCCGAGGGCCGGCACCTTCCCTGTAAAGGATGGTTTCATGAATGATCTTTTGACCCGGCGTGCAGTTGTCGCCGGCATGGGCGTTCTCGGGCTTGGCCTGCTGGCAGGCTGTAGCCCGGCCCGGGGGCTCGAGTTCAAGTACGGCAAGAACATGAGCAACGAAATCCTCGGGCGCAAGTTCAGCCTCAAAGACCCGCAAGGTAACGTGCGCACCCTGTCGAGCTTCTACGGCAGCATGCCGATGGTCTTCTTCGGCTTCACCCAGTGCCCGGCCGTCTGCCCGACCACGCTGGCGCGCGCGGCGCAGATTCGCAAGCTGCTCAGGGGCCGCGACCGCGACCTGTTCCAGGTGGTGTTCATCACCCTGGACCCGGAGCGCGACACGCCCGAGGTGCTCGATGCCTACGTCAAGGCCTTCGACCCGACGTTCACCGCGCTGACCGGCACCCCCGAGGAAATTGCCGCTGTGGCCAAGGAATTCAAGGTGTTCTACGAGAAGGTTCCGGCCGGAGACACCTACACCATTTCTCACTCGTCCACCAGCTACGTCTACGATACACGTGGCACCCTGCGCCTGAGCCTGGGCCATTCCCTGAACGCCAAGGAATGCGCCGAAGATCTGGTCACCCTGATGGAGATCTGCTGAATGTCGATGCAACCGATCAAACGCGGTTTGGCTGCCCTGGTACTGATGGGGCTGGCCCTGCCGGCCCTGGCCCAGACCACCGTGAGTGATGCCTGGGTGCGTGCCAGCGTGCCGCATCAGCAGTCAACCGGTGCTTTCATGGTGCTGACTGCCAGCAGCGACAGCAAGCTGGTGGGCGTGGCTTCGCCCGTGGCCAAGACCTTGCAGGTGCACGAGATGACCATGAACGGTGACGTGATGGGCATGCGTGAGGTCAAGGCTGTCGAATTGCCAGCCGGCAAGGCAGTGACCCTGGACCCGAATGGCCTGCATGTCATGCTGATGGGCCTGCACAATCAGGTGAAGGAGGGTGACAAAGTGCCGCTGACCCTGACCATCGAGGATGCCAAGGGCGCCAAGGAAACCCTGGAAGTTCAGGCGCAAGTGCGTGCGCTCAACGCCGACGCAGGTGGTGGGCATGATCACATGCACATGAACCACTGACAGATCAAAGGGCCGCGTTCAGCGGCCCTTTTCTTTTTCAACTGCGCCTTTCAGCTACGAAAGCGCGGCAGCGGTCTGTCGAGGGTCAGCGACGTCAGGGTCTTGCGAACCTGGGCCTCATCGGCCTCCAGTGCCTTCAGGCTAGCGCGGATCTTGCCGGCGGCGGGCACATCGCCCTGCCGGTCGATCCAGTCGGCAATCTCCTTGCAGGCACTGCTCAGACAGGCCTGGCGCTGGTTCATCAACGACAGAAGGGTGGTGAGCTCTCTTTCGGACATGACAGGATCCTCCATTCAGCCTTGTCAGTGTAGCAGAGGGTTGGCCAGGCTCTTGTGGCCTTTGCAAGGCGCGCTGCGGCAGCTGCCAGTGGCTGCTCTTGCGGCGCAGTAACAACTCGTTACTTATAAACAGCATGTTTAAAGTTGATGCTCGTGCCGTGCAAGGGATTCAGGGCTCGGTTTCTGAACGTGACCTGTTGAAGTGCTCAACTGCACAGTCGGGAAAATGCCGTCGGGTCTGCATTCAAAGAATGGTTGTTGTAGGAAAATTCCGCGTTTCTGATTTTCGCTTGCAGAAAGCATCGGCGTTGTTACAACTTTCATGTTGAGCTCAATCCTGGCCGAGTCTTAGATTGAGTTGGCCAATATTTGGCAATCTCAATCGGCTCAAAGGAGTGCCCATATGAATCTACAATCCGAGTGTTCAGGAGCGATGTCGCCAGGAAGTACCCGCTAATGCTGGCATTGCGCCTTACCCCCGGAACGCGTTCGCTGTCGCTGGGCTACAGCTTTTCCAAATGTGGTGAATTTGCCTTCGAGGCTGCATTTGCCGTGGCGATCGTGTCCATCACAGATGCGGATATGCTTTTGATCGGCATCGCCTACTTTTTTCGTTACTTGCCAAGTGTGGTGTTTTCGCCATTGGGTGGCTGGTTGGCAGATAACGCCAACAAGAAACACACACTGTTAGCAATCGAGGTGACAAAAGGCCTGCTGGCACTTTCCTTCTTTGCCTTGTTCAGCGTGTTCACGCCAGTATTACTTGCGTTGGTGGGCATCGCAATGGTCATGACAGCGCTCGAATGCCTTTATGTGCCCACGTTTCGCGCGTACTTTCCGGACCTTGTCGAAAAGGATGAGTTAGCCACGGTGAACAGCGGTATCCAGGTGATCGAGGACGCCGCCTCGATCCTCGGGCCGCTGGTCTTTTCGGCCTGTGTGTTACTGCTGTCTCGAGAAGCCACTTTCTTGTTTTTTGCAATGTGCCTTGTCGTGTCGGCCATTTGTATCGCTACCCTGACGCCTGCCAGGCGTAGTGTCCAACAGGCATTCGATGGGTGCGCCATAATCAGGGATGCGGCGGGGAGTGTGAGTCAGTTGAGGGCCGGCAATGCGCCGTTGTTCGCTGTCATTGGCTGCACCACACTCTGTGCGATGTTCGCCACGTCGGTGATTCGCTTTATCCTTCCAGCATCGGTGCTGGAGCACTTCGCCTCTGAAGCGGCGGTTGGATACGTGTTTTCACTGCTTGCGGCAGGCACGGTGGTGGGGGGCATGCTTTACACGCGCTTCAATCCTCGTACAACCGCAGCAATGGTGCTGCGCTACTGGATGCTCTATGGCGGGCTATTTTTTGCTGCAGCAGTGGCGCTGCAATTCAATAACTGGCTGTTCCTGTTGATTCTGTTCCTGGTTGGCTTCATTGGTGCATTTGTCGATATCGCAATCGTGACCAACATCCAGTGCTTGTCGAGGGAGCATGAAGTGGGCAGGAATTTTTCCCTCTATTACTTCACTGCCGTGATGGGTGATGCCGTATCAGGATTGATTGCCAGTTTGGTCTTCGTGCTTGCGGGGCCGGCAACCTTTATCTGGATGACGCTCATGTTATTCATCGCGCCAGTGCGCTGGAACATGAAAGGACGTGGCCCAGATGTCGACAGCCGTACATAGCTTGGGCCTGGCGTATAGATGCAAGTTCGAGAGGGCGCTGCCGCCCTCTCACGCGCGCAGAGCAGAGTGAACGCAGGCTTGCCGATACGCCCCCGGGGTCACCCCATAGGCTTGCTTGAACTGCCGGCTCAAATGGCTCTGGTCGGCAAAGCCGAGGTCGAACGCCACTTGCGAAGCGGCCAGGCCGTGCTTCAGCATTTCGCGGGCGCGGGCCAGGCGGCGTTGCTTCAGCCAGGCATGGGGTGGCAGTCCGGTGGCCTGGCGGAACACCCGGGCGAAGTGGAACGGCGACAGGTTGACTGCTGCCGCCAGCGCTTCCAGTGAGGGCGGGTCGGCCAGTTGGCTTTCCAGCAGTTCGCGGGCGCGGGCTACGGCCAGGGGTTCGTGGCCAGGGGCCGAAGGCTCGGCGCACTGCCCGTGCCGCTGCACCAGGGCCAGCACCGCCTGGCGCCAGGCCGTCTGCTGCTGCAAGGCGCTGGCGCTGGCTTCGGACAACTGATGCAGCTGGCTGAACGCGAGGGCCAGGGCCGGGTCATGGATCACGCTGTCCTTGAAGCTGGGCATGCCGTGGCGGCCCAGTTCCAGTTCGTCGAGCACACCGGTGACCCGCTCGTGCTCGGGATAGAAGCCGCGATAACGCCAGCCGGCTTCATGGGCCGTAGCGCCGGTATGCAGTTCGTCGGGGTTGATCAGCACCATGCTGCCGACCGGTGCCAGGTGCTCGCTGCCGCGGTGCCAGAAGCGCTGGGCGCCCGACTCGATCACGGTGAATACATAGCCCTCGTGCACATGCGGGGCGAAGCGCTGCTGGTAGTAGCGAGCGTGCAGCATCTCGACGTCGCCAAGGGCTGGCGCCTGCCAGAGGTGTGTCTGCTCGCGCAAGGGCGGGCTCATGCCAGCCAGCTGCGCAGAAGGAAGAAGATCAACATGCTCACCAGCATGCTCAGCAATACGCTGCGGGTCAACAGCACCAGGGCGATGGCCACAAGGGAGCCCAGCAGGTAGGGGTTGAGCACGCTCAGGTTGAGCTGGTGGTCGGCCATGAAGATGATCGGGCCGCAGATGGCGGTGAGCATGCCCGGCACGGCAAAGCCGAGAAACTGCCGGGCATTCGAGCTCAGGCGCAGGGGCAGGCGCGGCTCCAGGAATGCGTAGCGGTTGAGAAATACGATGGCGCCCATGGCGAAAATCAGGATCCAGGTCATGCGCGGGCTCCGGCGAATTTCTGGCAGATGAACCCGGCGCTCATGCCCAGCAGGCCTGCGACCACCAGGGCGGTTTCCCAGTGCCAGTAGCTGAACAGCACCGAACAGAACAGCGACACGGCTACGCACACCACGGTGGCCAGGTTGCGCACCAGCGGCGCGATCAGGGCGACAAAAGTGGCGACAATGGAGAAATCCAGGCCGAACTGGTCCAGGTGTGGAATATTCTGGCCCAGCAGTATGCCGGCCAAGGTGAACAGGTTCCAGGCGATGTAGAAGGTCAGGCCCACCCCCAAGGCATACCAGCGGTTGAATTGCTGCTGGTCGTACTGGCTGGTCAGGGCGAAGAATTCGTCGGTCAGCAGAAAACCCAGGCCGAGCCGCCAGCGCAGCGGCTGGCTGGACAGTACCGGGCGCATCGACAGGCCATACAGCAGGTGCTGCGAGGTCAGCAGCAGGGTGGTGAGCAGGATCGATGCCAGGTTGGCCCCCCCTTTGAGCATGCCAATGGCCACCAGCTGCGCGGCGCCGGCGAAGACGATGGCCGACAGCCCCTGCCCCTGCCAGGCGCTGAGGTTGGCCTCGATGGCCATGGAACCGGCCAGCAGGCCCCAAGGGGCAACGGCCAGGGACAACGGGAGAATGGCAATGGCGCCGTGAAGAAAGGCTTGGCGGGCGATGTGGGGCATGATGGCTGCATGACGGCTACGAGGCAGGCCAGCATGACAGACGGGGCAGGGGATGGCTTGAACGATCTTGCTGGTCTAGGCGTGTTCGCCTCAACCTCAGTGGCCAACTGACAACAGGGCCGCAAAGCGGCCCCGAATGACCCTGGGTTATGGGCGGCTGGTCAGCAGCTGTTGCGCCGTTGCGCAGCCATTGATGTCTACGGCTTTCTGCAGCAGGCTCGTGCGCTGCTGTGGGTCGAGGTCACCAAGCAGGCGGTACACCTCGGCCTGGTAGTCGCGCTGACGCCCCCACAGCATTTCCAGGCCTTGTGGCCGGCTGCGGTTGCAGGCCAGGCGCGTGGCCGGTTGCGGGTAGTAGGGGGCGTACACGGTGGCCATGCTGGGGATGGCCTCCAGCGCTGTACGGTACTCGCTGCTGACGTTGTAGGGCCGGCACCAGGTGGCGATGGCGGGCGCCGGTGCGGCAAAACCCTGCTGGAGGCTGGCTTCGAGCAACGGGCAAGCGGCGTCCGGGATTTGCGCGGCGGGCAGGTACGTCATGTAGTACAGCGCCAGGCGGTACTGTGCGACCGGGTGCCCAAGCGCTACCGATTTTTTCAGCAGGGCTACCGCCGTTGGCAACGTGTGGGCCATGGCCTGGCCCTGGCGGCTAAGCTCTGGGTCGCCGCCCGCTGCTGTGCGCAGCGTGCTGGCAGCGTCGTCCTGGTTGTCGGCCTGCTCCAGTAGCGGCAAGGCCTGACGGTAGAGCAGGTCGGCATGAGGGTCGATGCGTACCTCCAGCGCTTGCGCGGCCAGTGGCATCAGCGCAGCCAACAGCGGGGGCAGGCGTCGCACAAGGCTCACAGGCAAACCCCATGGGTGGCCAGGTACGGATGGACGGCTTCGGTGTTCATGGCGGTCAAACGTGCGCCTCGGGCAAATCGTAACGACGACGTATTCTAGCCACCCAAGGGGGGTGGCCGAAAGACCACCCGACAACTGTCAGACGAGCTTGATCGGCGTGACCTTGCGCTGGGCATGTTTTTCCTGGGCCAGCCCAAGCTTGGCGGTGATCACCTTGGCCAAGGCATTGTTGCCTAGATCGTTCAGGTGCAGGCGGTCGATGAACAGGTCGGCGCCGAACACGGGCGAGCTGTCGAGCATGCAGTTCATGTCGTAGCAGGGCACCGGGTCGGCCTGGCTTTTGATACGGCGGAAAAATGCCGAATGCAACTGTCTGTCGAATGCCCCCTCCAGCAGCCGGTCGAAGTTGGCCGGTTGTTGCTGCAGCGCGGTCAGCATGGCTTGCTCGCCGGCGGGCAGGGTATCCCGGCACCAGGGCAGCAGTGGTTGCAGGATGAAGGTGAGCGTGGCGTGGCTGTCTGCCAGCAGACGGTCCCATTGGCGCAAGGTGCGGCCAATGTTGTCGGCGGCACGGGCCAGTCGTTTTTCCGGGGACGACAGTGGCCAGCTGACCGGGGCTGTGACCACGGGAGGGGCCAGCGCCTGGCCGATGCGCCGCCACAGCGACTGCCGACGGGGTGGTGCGCAGGGCTGCATGCCTTCGCTGAAACTGTTGAGAAAGGCCTGGTAGGCCTTGGCGTGCTGCGGGTCGTTGGTACCTGCGAGGACTTCACACAGGGCTTCGTGGGCCAGGCTGTTGAGGCCACTGAGCACCACCACATGGCCGAGCTGGCCAAGGCGGTGCTGGTGGGTCAGGAACATCATCAATTCCTGGGTGGCGTTCAGCCCGCAGCCGGCCAGGCTCAGCCAGACTTCGCCCGTGAGCATCGACAGGTGCGAGGCCACCGTGTGTTCGTCGGAGCTGGCGCCGATGCCCAGGGCTGTGGAACCGCCGACCAGCAGGTTGATGCGCGACGCACCACCGTGCTCGGCCGCCGAAAAGCGCTTGCCGGCGCAATGGCTGTAGCGCAGGCCAAGGGCATCGGTGTTGATGGTGCCGGAGCGGTAGCCGGTTTCGTGCACATGCAGGGTATAGGGGGCACGGCGACTGCCCAGCAGGAGAAAGCGCTGGTAGTCCTGCTGCAGCGGCGAAGGAGACGGGCGCGTGTCAGTCGTGGTCATGGTCTCTCCTTCGCTTGGGCGGGTACTTTGCAGCAGATTCAGGCCGCCAGTTCCTTGAGGTTGTACAGCAGGCCGCCGGCGGCGATCAGCAGCAGGGCGACGCCCGACGCCAGGCTGATGATGCGGTTGCTGCGCTGCGAGGCGATCTTGCCGATGGCGAAGATGTACAGGCTGAGCACGGCGAAATCGATGGCCACCCACAGCAGCGACAGCACCACCATGCTCTTGCCGAACGATTCGGTGATCTGAATGAACTGCGGGAAGAAGGCGATGAAGAAAATGATGTCTTTCGGGTTGGAAATGCCCACCATGAAGCCTTGCATCAGCCCACCGCGCCCAGCCTTGGGGGCCTCGCTCGCCGCGTCTGACGCGGGTGCCTGCAGGGCGTCCCTCAACGTGCCCATGGCAATGTAGCCGATGAACAGGCAGCCCAGCAGGCTCATGGTGCTGAGCCATGTTTTGTCGATGGCGGCACTGGTGAGGATGATCCACGCTGCCGCGCCGATCAGCACCAGTGATGCCCAGTTGGTGCCGACGGCGGTGAACATGGCCTTGCGCGAGCCGGAGGCGGCCGCAGTGTTGACGATCAGCGCCACCACCGGGCCGGGAGTGGCGATCAGTAGCAGCACGGTGAGGGCGTAGGTGGCGGTGAGTGCGGTATTCACGGTCAGTTCTCGATCAGTATGTCGGGTGTCGCCTGGTGTGCGGCATGGGCATGGAAGGGGCAGCGTGACGGGTTGAGCGAGCCTGCCTCCTGCAGTTGATACTGCTTCCACTCGTAGTTGTCGGTATCGCCGAAAAAGCCAAGGGTGTCGGGCACAACGCCGTCGTTGTAGTGGTGCACGCGCTCGCGAATCCGTTCGCGGATGCGCTTGCCACTCTCGGTGCTGGCGTTGGCCACTTCGTCGAAGTTCTCCCGCGGGTTGATGACGAAGGTGATGTGCTGGCCCAGATTGCGGCTTTTCATCTGCTGATGGCCGGGGAAGTTCATGTTGATGAACAGCGGCATGCCGGCATAGCAGAATGACCAGCCGGTATCGTCGGGATCGGTCGGGATGCCCTGCGGCCAAGGGTGCGGGTCGCGCGCATGCACGCCGCGCAGTACCTTCCAGGCCAAGGCCTGTTGCTCGGCCAGGCTGCTGCCGGCGGCGGTTTCGAGAAACACCACCAATGGGCTGCCGATGCGCTGCTTGGGTGCGATCGGTGCGACGGTGCGCACATAATTGGCCAGGCCCTGTGCGATATCATCGGCCAGTTGCTCGGCGCGGGCGAAGAGAATGTGGCAGGTTTCGCCGTTTACCGCCTTGCGGCCGAACAGGCAGGGGAATTCGGGGTTGGCGAGAATACTGCGAAAGTGTTCTATGGTTTTGAACGTCCAGTGTTGCATGGTGTGACCATGTTCAGCGGCGAGCTCCAGCGCATCCAGGCGATAGCAATTTCCATATCCCGTAAACATGATTTCCCCAGGCGTTGATTTAAGTGAACGTTCCAGTCACATGCAGGCAGGATCTTGGTTATGTTTGTTATTTACCGGCATTTTCCGAGACGCTCCTGTCGTTGTAAAACGCGTGGAGTTATGACCTACTATTAGTCTTACTCATGCTCGGGACGCCGCCATGTCGGAACGGATTCAGGCCTTGCACGCGCTGCGTGCCTTTGAGGTGGCCTCTCGCTATGGCTCTTTCACCCGCGCTGCTGAGGAACTGGCCCTGACCCAGGGCGCCGTCAGCCACCACATCAAGACCCTCGAAGCCCTGTTCGGCTGCGACCTGTTCGAACGTCGGGGCCCGAAATTGAGCCTGACCGAGCACGGCCGCCTGCTGGCGCAAGAGCTGAAGGTAGGCTTCAAGATCATCGAAAATGCCTGCGCACTGCTGCGTCAGGATCGCTACGGCCTGCGCCTGAAGGCGCCGTCCACGCTCACGGTGCGCTGGCTGCTGCGGGCGCTGGATGCGTTCAAGAAAGTCGAGGACAACTGCAGCGTGCAGCTGTCCAGTGTGTGGATGGATATCGACAGCGTGGACTTCTATTCCGAGCCCTATGACTGCGCCATTCTCCTGGCCAGCGGGCGTTTTCCCGCCGATATCGAGAGTTTCAAGCTGTTCGATGAATGGCTGATCCCGGTATGCCATCCGGATTACATGACGCAGGCACAACCGCAACTGTCCGACCTGCCCCGATGCGAGTTCCTGCACCCGTCACCCGACCGGCGTGACTGGCGGCGTTGGCTGGCGCGAATGGATGCGCTGGACATCAGCATCGACCAGGGGCAGGTGTTCGATACCCTCGACCAGGGCATATCGGCCGCCCAGCAAGGCTTGGGCATTTCAGTGGTCGATCTGGTACTGGCCAGCACCGACCTGGCCGCCGGGCGCCTGGTCACGCCTTTCAAGCATGCCGTGGCCACCGGCGACGGTTACTACATGACCTGGCTCAAGGCCAGCCCAAAAGCGCGGCAAATGCACAAGCTGCGTGACTTCCTGCTCGGCCAGGTACCGCCGCTGGCCTACAAGGACATCAACTACCTGTACGGTTGAATACCCGATCGAGCATGAAGTCGATGAATACCCGTAACTTTGGCGGCATCTGCCGCCCGGACGGCCACAGCAGATAGAAGCTGCCGCGCCGTTCCATGAAGTCGTCGAGGACACTGACCAGTGAGCCATTGCCCAATTCACGACCCACGTTGAAGTCCGGCAGACAGGTAATGCCGCGGTGGTTCAAGGCAAAGCAGACGCGTGTTTCGACGTGGTTGCAGACCATCGAGATGGGGATGTCATAGGCGTGCTCGGGATGCTCCTGGCGCAGCGGCCAGGTTTCCAGCTTGCCGTTGCTGGGGAAGCGATAATGCAGGCAGGTATGCGCCGCCAGGTCGCGTGGGTGCAAGGGTGTGCCGCGTTCGCGCAGGTACTCGGGCGAGGCTACCAGGCGATGCTGAAAGTGCCCGAGGAATTTGGCGCTGAGCCGGGAATCCACCGGCTGCCCGCCGCGCATCACCACATCGAAGCCTTCACCAACGATATCCACCATGCGGTCGGAGAAGTCCAGGTCCAGTTCAACCTGTGGGTACAGGGCCATGAACTCGGCCAGTGCCGGCATTACCAGCCTGGTCACCTGCGGCATGCTCACCCGCAGGCGCCCGCGCGGCGTTTCGCTGGCCTGCGACAGCTCCTGCTCGGTGGCTTCGATTTCGGCAAGGATGCGCCGGCTGCGTTCGAGGAACATCGTGCCCTCGGCGGTGAGGGTGATGCTGCGTGTGCTGCGATGGAACAGGCGCACGCCCAGGCGGCTTTCCAGGCGCGCCACGCGCTTGCCCACTGCCGAGGCACTGATCCCCAGTGACTGGCTGGCGGCAACGAAGCTGCGGGTTTCGGCCACCCGGTTGAAGACCACGAAGCCGCTGAGGCTGTCCATGTCGCACTCCTGATTGCGGACGCTGATGTCCTGGGTGAGCGGCATTGTAACCGTCTTTTTCCGCAATGGCCTTGTCTTGCAGACTGTTCGCCTCGTTTCCCCACTCAAGGCATTTGCAATGTCCCAGACATCTTCCGCACCGTTGCTGGCTGCCAGCAACGAACGTCTGCCCGTTGGCGGACTGCTGGCGCTGGCCATGACCGGCTTCATCGCCATTCTCAGCGAAACCCTGCCGGCGGGTCTGCTCGACCAGATCGCCGATGGCATGCACATCAGCCAGGCCATGGCTGGGCAATGGGTCACGGCGTATGCCTTGGGCTCGTTACTGACCGCCATCCCGTTGGTGACGTTGACCCAAGGCTGGTATCGGCGCCGGGCGCTGTTGCTGGCGATCATCGGCTTCGTGCTGTTCAACGGGCTGACGGCCCTGTCGGACTCCAACACGCTGACCCTGGTGCTGCGCTTTTTCACGGGGGCTGCGGCCGGCCTGGCATGGGGCCTGATCGCTGGCCATGCCAGGCGCATGGTGCCGGTACCGTTGCAGGGCCGGGCCATGGCGCTGGCCATGCTCGGGCAGCCGATTGCCTTGTCGCTCGGCTTGCCGATTGCGACCTGGCTGGGAGCGGGGCTGGGCTGGCGCGCGACGTTCGTGGTCGTCACGCTGGTGGCGTTGCTGCTGGTGGTGTGGGTGTTGCGATCCGTGCCGGACTACCCGGGGCAGGCTGCCGACAAGCGCCCGGCGGCCATGCAGGTATTGCGCACGCCAGGGGTGTTGATCGTACTGCTGGTGATCCTCACCTGGATCCTTGGCCATAACATCCTCTACACCTATATCGTGCCGTTGCTGGCGGCGGCTGGCATGGCTGCGGACATTGGCCCTGTGCTGATGGTGTTTGGTCTGTCGGCGCTGGCCGGGATCGGCCTGGTAGGGCTGCTGGTCGACCGGCACCTGCGCAAGCTGGTGTTGCTGAGCCTGGCCGGTTTTGCCTTGGCCACGCTGGCATTGGGGCAGGCATCGTCGTGGCTTGTGTACCTGAGCATCGCCTTGTGGGGAATGACCTATGGCGGCGCCCCGACCCTGCTGCAGACAGCGTGCGCCGACGCCGCAGGCCCGGGTGGTGATGTGGCGCAGTCGATGCTGGTGACGGTGTGGAACTGCGCCATTGCCCTGGGCGGGATCATTGGCGGATTGCTGCTGGCTGGGGCCGGCGTGGAGTGGTTTGGCGGGGTGGTGCTGGTGTTGATCGCCTTGGCCTGGCTGCTGGCCGTGGCCGGGCGGGGGAGCGGTTTTGTGGCGGGTAGGCGCTAAAACACTCATGCCAGGCACGACACAGGTAGAATAGCGCCATCTACAGACAATCCAGAGGTCGACGCAGTGGAGTTGCAGCAGGGTTTTGTCCTGACCCGGCACTGGCACGATACGCCGGAAGGCACCTGCGTGGAGTTCTGGCTAGCCACCGATGCCGGGCCGCGGCTGTTGCGGCTGGCGGCGCAGGAGTCGGTGGCTTTCATTCCTCAGGCGCAGGCCGAGCATGCCCGTGTGCTGCTGGCCAACGAAGCAGGGACCAAGCTCAAGCCACTGCGCCTGAAGGACTTCGAGCATCGCCCGATGCTCGGCCTGTATGCCCGCCAGCATCGCCAGTTGATGCAACTGGAGCAGCGTCTGCGCACGGCCGGTATCGACGTGTTCGAGGCCGATATCCGCCCGCCGGAGCGTTACCTCATGGAGCGCTTCATCACGGCGCCGGTGCAGTTCACTGGTCAGCCGGATGCGCAGGGCGTTTACCGGGACGCCCAGCTCAAGCCGCAGCCAGGCTATCGCCCGGCGCTGCGCCTGGTGTCGCTGGACATCGAGACCAGCGAGCGTGGCGAGCTGTACAGCATCGCGCTGGAGGGCTGTGGTCAGCGCCAGGTGTACATGCTCGGCCCGGCCAACGGCGATGCCACCGGGCTTGACTTCGACCTGGAGTATTGCGCCGATCGCGCCGCCTTGATCACCCGGCTCAACCAGTGGATGGCCAGGCATGACCCGGACGCGATCATTGGCTGGAACCTGGTGCAGTTCGACCTGCGCCTGCTGCATGAGCACGCCAAGTCGTTGCAGGTGCCACTGGCCCTGGGGCGCAACGGTGCGGTCATGACCCTGCGCAGCCATGCCGGTGGCGGCCATGTTTTCGCCGATGCGCCGGGGCGGCTGCTGATCGATGGCATCGAGGCGTTGCGTTCGGCCACCTGGAGCTTTGCCTCGTTCAGCCTGGAGAACGTTGCCCAGACCCTGCTGGGTGAAGGCAAGGCCATCGACACGCCGTACCAACGCATGGACGAAATCAATCGCCGCTTCGCCGAAGACAAACCGGCCCTGGCACGCTACAACCTGAAGGACTGCGAACTGGTCACGCGCATTTTCGCCCATACCCGGCTGCTCGACTTCCTGCTCGAACGTGCCTCGGTGACGGGATTGGCCGTAGACCGCAGCGGTGGGTCGGTAGCTGCGTTCTGTCACTTGTACATTCCACAGATGCACCGCCTTGGCTTTGTCGCGCCCAGCCTTGGCAGCCGCCCTGACGAAGCCAGCCCCGGCGGGTTTGTCATGGATTCGCGGCCAGGGCTTTACGACTCGGTGCTGGTGCTGGACTACAAGAGCCTGTACCCGTCGATCATCCGGACCTTTCTCATCGACCCGGTCGGGCTGATCGAAGGCCTGCGCCAGCCTGACGACGCACATTCGGTCGAGGGCTTTCGCGGTGGGCGTTTTTCACGCACACAGCACTGCCTGCCAGCCATCGTCGAACGGGTGTGGCAGGGCAGGGAAGCGGCCAAGCGCGAGGGCAATGCGCCGCTGTCACAGGCCTTGAAAATCATCATGAATGCCTTTTATGGCGTGCTTGGCTCCAGCGGTTGCCGTTTCTTCGACCCGCGCCTGGCGTCGTCGATCACCATGCGCGGCCACCAGATCATGCGCCAGACCAGGTCCCTGATCGAGGCGTGTGGCTACGATGTAATCTACGGTGACACCGACTCCACCTTTGTCTGGCTCAAGGGTGCCCACGCCGAGGCAGACGCGGCGCGCATCGGCCGCGAGCTGGTGGCAAAGGTCAACCAATGGTGGCAAGCCCATCTGCACGAGACCATGAACCTGCAGAGCGCCCTGGAACTGCAGTTCGAGGTGCATTACCGACGCTTCCTGATGCCCACCATCCGCGGTACCGATGAAGGCAGCAAAAAGCGCTATGCCGGCCTGGTGCAGCGGGCCGACGGTGCTGAAGAAATGGTTTACAAGGGCCTGGAATCGGTGCGCACCGACTGGTCACCGCTGGCCCGGCAGTTCCAGCAGGAACTCTACGGCCGAGTGTTCCGCAGCGAGCCCTACCGTGATTATGTCCGCGAGTACGTGCGGCGAACGTTGGCGGGCGAGCAGGACGAACTGCTGGTTTATCGCAAGCGCCTGCGTCGCCCGCTGGCCGATTACCAGCGCAACGTGCCGCCGCATGTGCGTGCCGCACGCCTTGCCGACGACTACAACAAGCGTCTGCAGCGCCCTCTGCAGTACCAGCGTGGGGGCTGGATCAGCTACGTGATCACCACCGCCGGCCCTGAGCCGCTGGAAAACCTGCAGGCACCGATCGACTACGATCACTACATCAGCCGTCAGCTACTGCCGGTGGCCGACGCCATCCTGCCCTTTGTCGGCGATGATTTCGCGCGCCTTACCGACCATCAGTTACTGCTGTTCTGAGCGGGTGGTAGATAGCTAGGCGTCAGCCTGACGCTACAGTCTTCAGACTCGGTCCTCCATGTCGTCGCGGAGGCAGAGATGCAGAACAATAGCCGTCAACCATCGGCTGCGGTCGATACCCTTGCCATGGCACAAGCATGCCAGGATCACTACATTGCACAGCGGCTGCCGGCCTGGATGAAGCGGCTGAGCATGGCCGAATTCACCTTGCTGAGCGAGGCGCTGCCTGAACTGCTGGCCTGCCGCGCAGGCTTGGTGTCAGCGCTGGCGCGGCTACGCAACCTGAATGCATTTACCCAGCCCTTGCTGCAGCAAGCGCTCGGTGCCCACGGCGACCTTGACGTCGATCGCCTGTACTTTCGTCAGTGGTACACCTTTACCTCGCCCACGATCCATTATGTAACCAGTCGGCTTCCGGTTGTCGGCAGCGATTACTACGACATCCCTCTGCTCGAGGCCGCTTTGAGCAATTTCACCGCAGAACAGCAGCGCGACCAGCCACAGGGCAATTGCCTGGTCGATGTGCGCGGCGCAAGGCGTAGTGAACTGTCTGCACCGGGCTTCGCCAGGCTGTGTCGAGCGCTGGATCTTGGGCAGAAATACCAGGCGCATCTGGATTCGGTACTTCAGCCCGAAGTCAGGGGATTGCTGACGCGACGGCAACGCTACAGCATGCTGGTGGATGCCCTGCAGGCCAGGGCGCAGGGCGTATTGAGCGCAGACGAACTGCAGTGGGTGGTGGCGCTCTGCACCAAGGACATGCTCGGCAAGCTCGAAGGCGCATCGGTTCGCGTGCGCCAGTTGGCGGTGTTCGGTTGCCGCTTGCAGCAGATCGTCGTGCTGGACGTGATCGACGCGGGCCTGTTGTTCAACACCAGCAAGCGCGTGTTGGTCTATGTACCGGGTGACCCGCACGGCCCCTGGAGCGTGCGCAGCGACCTGGAAGATTATGCCCGCCGGGTGCTTGGCAAACGCCTGCGCGAAGATGACTACCGGCGCTTCTTCAACCGCTTCGTGCGCCGACGCGATAGCCAGCGATTCTTCTCGGCCGTCAGTGAGCGCCTCGATGACGTGCCCGGCTGGGCAACCCGCGACCTCGATGAGCAGACCTTTGCCTATCGCCTGCCATTGTTCGAACACCTTGCTGACGACTGGATTGCGCAGATCAAGGACGATGCTGCGGTCATCGCCCCGCCCGTGGCCTTGCTTGATCGCGAGGTCCAGGCCGAACACGCCCGCCGTTTGCGTGCTGAAGGCTGGACCCTGTTGGGTGTTGCAGGGTTTTTCGTTCCAGGCATCGGCGCGGTGTTGTTGGGGGTGATGGCCTGGGAACTGCTTGAGCAGACGTTCCAGGCTGTAGGGGATTGGCAGGACAACGAACGCAATGCGGCACTGGCGCACCTGCTGAATGTAGGCAAAGGACTGCTGGCTGTCGGGGCAACCGTTGCCGTAGTCGCCACGGCCCGACGCGCCTGGAGTGTGGTGGACAACCTGGTACCGGCGCAGCTGGAAAACGGTGAGGAAAAGCTGTGGAACGCAGACCTCAGCCCCTATCGCTGCGAAAGCCCGCCAGACACGGCGGTGCCGGACATGGAGGGTATGCACCGCCTGGGCGAGCGCCGCTGGATCAGCATGGACGGGCACTGGTATGAGATGACCAGGCACAACGACGATGAGCAGTGGCAATTGCTCCCTTACCAGGGCTATGCGCCGCCGCTCCGTCACAATGGGGCCGGCGCGTGGCGGCTGTGGTGCGAACAGCCCGCCGAGTGGGGCGACACACGCCAGTTGTTCCGCCGCCTGGGCGGGCCATTCAGCGACCTTGACGATGCGCAGATCGACCAGTCGCTGGCGATCCATGGCCTCGATGATCAGCACCTTCGGGCATGGCATGTGTATGGCCTTGCGCCGGAAGCAGCGCTGGTCGACACCGTCGCACGCGTGCGGCTCGCCGGCAGGATTGGGACGTTGATCAACCACTTGCGCGAGGGAGGGGTAACGGCAGACCCGCTGCTGCTGGAGCAGGTCATGCGCCTTCCACAGGCCGCCGGCAAGGACGGAGCAGCGTTGGCCGATGTGGCTTGGGCCGGGCGACGAGCACTGCTGCAGGCGGTGTACGAAGAGCAGAATCCCGACACGGAAACGGGCCGTCTCTTACGGCAGAATTTTGCCAGCCTGCACTGCCTGGCTGCGGATGAGGTGCTACGCGATGCCAGCGAGGATGACCTGCAGCTTTTGCGTGAGACGGGGCGCGTGCCGTTGCCGATGGCCGAGGCAGCAAGGTTGCAGGTTGCGCGGATTCGAATAGCGCGGGTGTATGAGGCGCTGAGCATCGATACGCCGCAAAACCTCGACCTGGCGCGTGTGGTACTTAATCTGCTGGTGCATGTGCCGGGGGCTGGCGGGCCCGGGTGGCGATTGTACGACGGTGATGCCAGCGAGCCGTTAGTGACGGTCGAGGGAACGGGGCTGACGTTTGACTTGCTTCATCGTCATGGGCTGTTCCGCCTGCGTACCCGAACGCACACGGTTGCCGGTGAGAGGGGGGAGTTGTTCGAGACCTTGGCCGCAGCCTATGACGACGCATCGCAAGCGGCCATCGGCCAAGGCCGGTCGTTTGTGCCTGCGCTGCGCCAGGCGCTGACCGACGTTGCTATCGAGCAACGCCAGACCGTGGTGAATCTGCTCAGGCTGGAACAGCCGACCGGCTCGTTTCTCCCGCCACAACGTCTGGCTGATGGCAGGGTTGGCTACCCCTTGGCGGGCGGCAGGTTCTGGGGGGCGCTGGGGCGGAACAGGCCCAGGGCGCTTCAGGCTCGGCTGCGTGATCTGTACCCAGCTTTCAGTGACGAGCAGATCGGGCACTGGCTCGCATCAGGCGACGCGCAGGCCAGGTTACAGAGGCTGGAACAGCAATACGGGGTGCTCAAGAGACACTTGACCCAGTGGGCGCGCAGTGCCTTGCTGTCATCAGAACTGCCCGCCCGGCGTGAGTTCAGAAAGGGGCTGATCAACTGCTGGCGCTGTCTTGTGCCGGAACTGCAAGGACAAGCAGCACTGGACGACGGGCGCTTCATGCTTACCCAGACCATCAGCCGCTTGCGCCATCTGCCGGCCCTGCCCGCGCAAGTGGGCTTTCCCCACGTCTCGATCCTGGCCTTGCGCGCCATGCGCGTGGAGCACGTTCCGGATGAGTTTCTGCGGGCGTTTCCCAACTTGCGCAACCTGGAAATCACCCATTGCCGACTCACGCGTTTGCCATTGCCGCTGATGCTTGTCCAGAAACTGGAGGTGCTCGACTTGTCTGGTAACCAGATCGCCCTCGACCAAGGCCAGGCGTTGGTCCTGGCGGATTGCCGGTCCCTGGTGTACCTGAACCTTTCAGACAACCCGCTGCGCAGGGCATTTTCCGTCCAGGCAATGACCGAACTGAATGCCCTCTACCTGTCGAACACCCAGTTACCCGAGTGCCCCTATGGGCTGATGGACGCGCCAGAACTGCACACCCTGAACCTCAGCGGCAACCGTATTTCTGAACTGCCCGAGGGTTTTCATCAGTCGCAGCTGTGGCGCTTGGACAGGGTCGAGCTTTCCGGCAATCGGCTGGGGGGTGCGCAGGATGGGTTATCAAACTGGCATTTGCTTGAGGCCAGTCGCGTGCCTTACCGGTTGCGCATTCTGGATGCGCTACCTGGCGAACGTCGAGATGAAATGGCTGCACTGTGGGCCCATCTGGAGGCAGAGGAGCAATCGGAAGCGTTCTTCAATACCCTGTCGATGCTGACGGAATCGGGCGCCTTCAGCTTCTCATCGACTGCATCCGCGCTCGCGGCCCGCATGTTCGACATGTTCCAGGCGATGTCTGAGCATGATGCCCTCAGGCTGGAGCTGTTCGAGCACGCTGCGGCGACCGGTTGCCAGGATAACGCCACCGCGCGTTTCGCCAACCTGGAACTGCGAGTGATGATATGGCGCACGAGGCACAGCGGATCTGCCCGGCCTGAACGGGCCTTGCTGAAGCTCGGTGCCCGGATGTGGCGGTTGGCGGTGCTTGAGCAAATTGCCGCTGAACATGCTCATCGGGTGGGGGCGAGCGCTGAATCGATCGAATTCGCCTTGGCCTATCGAATCGGTTTGCGCACGTCTCTGGACTTGCCTGGCCAACCCGATGAAATGCTCTATGCAGGCATCCCTGCCTTGAGTAGCCAGGACCTTCTCCTGGCCCGTGAAAGGGTTCTGGCGCGACAGACCCGGGAGGGCATTGCTGATTACCTGTCACGCCAGTGGTTCTGGCAGGATTACTTGCGCAAGGCCTGCGCGGTTCGCTTGCAAGTGCCCCAATCCATGCACGCTGAGCTGGAACGGCTGATGGCGCTGGGGAATCGGGACGAGGAAATCGCGCGGCTGCAGATCCGCAATCAGCAACGCGAGCATGCGGTGTTGCTGCAGTTGACGCTGGAGGCGCTGGACCGGAACACGGTGCAGCGTCCGCTCAGCTAGCGGGTTGGCGGTTGTCTGAACGCAGGCATTAGCTATATAGCGCCTGGCGGGGAGCAGGCAACTTAGTCTGGCCTCTTTTCATGAAGAGGCCCCCGCTATGGACACCACTTTGCCGTCAGATGCGCAGGCCGCCATCGACGCGTTCCAGGACGGCATCATCGGCAGGCGCCTGCCACCCTGGTTGCGTCATGCACCCGCTGAGCAACTGCCTGAGATCGGCAGGGCATTGTCAAACAGCCTTCGCTGCTGTGAGCAAGTGAACACGGTGCTGCGAGGCATCGAAGGCCTCGACAGTTTCGTCGCATCAGCCCTGGGAAAGGCCCTCGACGAGCGTTACGGGCTTGGCCGTAACCCGCACGTGCTCAGGTTCCTGGAGGGCCGCCGGGAAGCTGTGATCAACAGTCAGCCGGTGGGCGCGCACCTGACTACCGTGGTCTATGAAGAAAAGCCGCTGCTCGAAGTGGCATTGCGCAACTTCACGGACGCGCAGGCGCAGGAAGGTGGCCAGCCGCGCGGTAACCGCCTGCTGCTTCCACGCCACGGCACGGTCAAACCCCCTACGAGCATCGAGTTTGCCGGACTGTGTCGTGAGCTGGACCTGGGTGAGCGCTATCAACGTCATCTGGATGCCATCCTCACGCCCTCTGGCAGTGCCGAGCGCCTGGTATCGCAGCTTGTAGATGCCACGCGCTACACCATGCTTGTGGACGCTTACAAAGCCAGGCAAGAGGGAACGCTGGATGCCAGCGAACTCAATGTGATGGTGGCTGTGTGCGAGAAGGGTGAGCTGCCGCGCTTGGCGGGCGACCTTGTGCAGGCCAGGCAACTGAAATTGCTGGGTTGCCAGATTGAGCAGGTGACCGTGTTCGTAGTGGTTGAGCAGGGCGTTTTGTTCAACACGACGCGTCGGGTGTTGCTTTACGTGCCTGGAGACCCTTTTTCGCCCTGGCGCGCGTTCGAGAGCCTCGACAAACTGAACCGCGAACTGGGCCGTCGCTTGCGAGACAAGGCTTACCAGCGTTTTTTCAGCCGCTTCGTGCTGCGGCGCGACAGCCAGGCTTTTTTCGCCCAGGTCGCGGAGCGCTTCGATGGCCTGCCGGGCTGGGCTTTTCGCGATCTCGAACCGCGCTTGCAGGCTTACCCGCAGCCGTTGTTCATCAGCCTGGCACAGGCACGTATCCACCAGATCAAGGACGATGCGGCGATGATCGCGGTGCCTGTGGCCAGGCTGGATCGTGAGGTTCAGCGCCAGCATGACCTGCGCCTTGCAGCCGAAGGATGGGCGCTGCTCAACCTGGCCAGTTTCTTTCTGCCTGGGCTTGGCCTGGCGCTGCTGGCCGTGACGGCCTACGAACTACTGGGTGAGGTCTACCATGGCGCCGAGGCCTGGCAGCAAGGCGATCGTCAGGAGGCGCTCGACCATTTGACCCACGTGGCGACAGACCTTGCCGTGCTGGCGACCACGGTAGCCGGGGTGGGTGTCGCTCGACGGGTTTGGGCACGCTCTGCGAAGGTCGATGCCATGGTGCCGGCCCGGCTGGAGGACGGCACTGAGAAACTTTGGCAACACGACTTGACCCTGTTTCAAAGCCAGGCCCCCGTTGCGGCCTCGAGCCGGGATGCCTTGGGTATTCGGCGTCAGGACGGGCGGGCCTGGATCGAAATGGACGGGCATCACTATCGCGTGGCAGAGGCGGGTGATGATCAATGGCAGTTGTATCCGGTCGACGGCCACGGGCCGTTGCTGCGCCACAATGGCGCAGGTGCCTGGCGTTTGTGGAGCGAGCAACCGGCTCGGTGGACCGACAAATACCGCATGTTCCGGCGTTTGGGCGAACCCTTCAATAGGCTGAATGACGAACAGATCGATGAGGTTCTGCTGTTCCATGGCCTTGATGGCGACGACCTGCGTGGCCTGCATGTACACGCCCAGGCACCGAGCCCTGGGATGATCGACAGTGTGGAGCGGGTCAGGCTTGATCAACGCATCCGCAGCATGATTGGCCGTCTGCGCAGCGGCGACCCGGTAGCAGATACAACAGTGCTCGATCACGCTCGGCGCCTGCCAGGCGCGAGTGGCCTGACAGATCAGGCACTGGCCGCGTTGGCATGGACACAGCGCCGAACACTGCTGCAGCACCTTTTCGAAGCCTTGCAGCCCAGCGACACCGCTGGCAGCGCGGCGTTGCGCCGGGTGTTCCCGAGGCTGAGCGCGCGCACTGCGCAAGCACTGGTACAGGCCGCCAGCAGCATTGATCGCACGCGGCTGCTGTCCAGCGGCAGGGTTGCACTGGGGCTCGCCGAAGCGGCAAGGGGCAGTGTGCTGGCTACCCGCCAGGCTCGGGTATTTGAAGCGTTGTACCTTGATACCCCGCAGCATGCAGACCTGGCACGGGTGGCCTTGGGCTTGTTGCGGTATCTACCCGGAGGTGAAGGTGTGTGCTGGCGCCTGTACGAAGGTTGCCTGGGCGGGCCGATGCTGGCGAAGACCGAGCAAGGGCAGCGGGCGTTCGATCTGGTGCACGTGAACGGTACGTTTCAACTGCATGGCAGCCAGGGCACGGCGCTGGGTGAGGCAGGTGAGTTGTTCGACGTCATGGCGCCAGCCTATACCGAAGCGCAGAGGGCGGCGATGGGGATCGGCGATCCATTTACGCACAACCTCAGGGTGATACTGGCGCGCGAAGCGGCACGCCATCGTGATGAGATCAGTCGTTTGCTTGGCGCGGTACGCCCAGGTGCTGTCCGAGGGCCCATGCGCTTGGCCGATGGACGTATTGGCTACCCACTGGGTGGTGGCGGAGTAGGTGGGTTCGCATCAAGGGGGAGTGCCCTGAGGGCAACGCTGCGCGATCTCTTTCCGTGGTTGAGTGATGAGCAGGTCGAGACCTTCGCCGATGACGCCAGGCGTTCAGGGCAGCAGATTGAACACGTACTGACTGACCTTCGCAATGAGTTCGCCATCCTGCGCATCACACTGAATACCTGGGTGGCACGAGGGCAGGGCGATGTCAGGGAAGATCGAGAGGCTTTACGCCAGACGTTGTTCAATTGTTGGCGGCGGTCGGTGGGCGTGGGGGAACTGCAGATCAATGCACAGGAAAACCTCCACGTCATGTTCTGCAATTTCAGATCGAGCGGCTTGCCCAACATACCCCCACAGGTCAGCTTCAGAGGTGTGACCAGCCTGTCGCTGCTGCACCTTGACCTTCTGGAGGTGCCCAGCAGCCTATTGCTGGCTTTCCCTAACCTGCAAACCCTCGATCTGGGAGGGAACCTGTTGACGCGCCTTCCGCAGCCGTTGCTGCAGATACCGCAGTTGCGGCATCTGAGCCTGACCAACAACCGGATCGTCCTGAACACTGCACAAACCGCCACATTGGCCAGTTGCACGAGCCTGCAGTCTCTCGACCTATCCCACAACCCCCTGGGGAGCAGGTTCACGTTGGCGGGTTTGGCTGAGTTGCGTTGGCTGAACTTGCGCGACACACAAATCTCGCAGTTTCCACTGGGCGTGTTCGACAACGCTCAGTTGGTATCCGTTGACTTGCGGGATAACCGGATCAGGCACATTCCAGAGGGTTTCTACCAGTTGCCCGTGTGGCATCGGCGGCGGTTTCGCTTGAATGCGAACCCCTTGGGCGAGGCCCAGACGTTACGCTTGCAGGCTTCGTTGAGCAGCGTCGATCCGGCCCTCGACGAGGAGCAAGTGCTTCTGCGCCTGCAGCACGCGCGTGAAGTCTGGGGGGATGCCGTGGCCCCGGAGCATCGCGGCTTGATGCTTGCTGCCTGGGACTCGCTGGATGCAGGGCAGGACGCCGAGCGTTTTTTCCGTGTGCTTCGCCAGTTGTTGCTGTCCGAAGACTTTCGTGTCAATGCGCGTGCACTGGGCAATCGGGTAATGGCGGTATTGCAAGCGATGGCCATTACGCCAGAGCTGCGGCAGAACTTGCTGTCAGTGGCCAATGATGAGTGGGGGTGCCAGGACGGTGCAACCTGGTGCTTGAGCAACCTTGAACTGAATTTGTTGGTTTGGCAGGTTGAGCACGCGGCTCAGGGAGAAAGCGAACGCGCTTTGCTAGACCTGGGCAGACGTTTATGGCGCCAGGATGCAGTCGACATGTTCGCTACCCGATGGGCGCTACAGCATGGCAGGACGCTGGAAGGAAGCGAGGTGGGGTTGGCTTTCAGGATCGGGCTGAGGGAGCGTCTCGACCTGCCATTGCAGGTGGGAGAAATGAGCTTTCTTGCGATCTCAGGCGTCCTGGAGGCGGACCTTGCAGAGGCAGAGGCTGCGGTGCGGGATGCAGAAACACCGGAAGAGATTGCCCGCTCCATGGTTGACCGTGAATTTTGGCAGGCGCACCTGGAGCGTTCCCATCCTGAGCGATTCGCTGCGGTCGACCTGCCGTTCAGAAGGCAGCTTGAAACCGTGCTTGACGACGAAGCGCTGAGCGAAGGGGCCAGGATCGACCAGGCGGATGCCATTCGTGATGCTCAGCGCGCTGCACGCAGAGGACTGATGCTGGATATGACGATTCAAGCGATGGAAATGGGACCCAAGGGGCCCTCGATCGATGTACGTTGACATGCGCTCAGGGTAAGGGCTTGCCCGGCCCTGCCAAAGCGGCTTTGGGCTATGCTCAGTCAAGCTGAATGTGGTTTGTACCAGCGCCGTAGTCTTGGCTTCAGGTGGCTCGGAAATCGACAGTTACTTTTACACACCCCGTTATGGAATGAAGTGGTTTAGGCTCCCTGTCGGATTTTTCTCCGTGATCTGTAGTCATTGGTTTATCGAGACAATAAGGAGATACGCATGCTTGTCCGGTCACTGACCCTCGCAACCTTGCTTGCTGTTGCCGGCCCCCTGTTTGCCGCAGACAGTGATGCGCCTCTAGCCAAGGAACTGGGCAAGGCCAGACCATTGGTGGTTATCGCTCCCAGCAGTGCCGACCCAACGTTGCGAGGGCTGAACAAAGCGCTCGAGGACCCGGCCACCCAGGCAGCGTTCAAGGAGCGCAACCTTGTCCTGTACAGCGTCGCCAACATGATGGGCAAGCGAGAGGACAAGAACCTCGAGCAGCAGACCACAATGGCCCTGATTCGGGAACTGAAGCTGGGTGCGAGCAAGGGTACCAAGGTGATCCTGGTGGGCAAGGATGGTGAGCGGCACATGCTCAAGGACGACGACACCGGCGAGGCCATCGACCCACAGGTGATCCTCAAAGCGGTCGATGAACTGCCTGCCAGCGAAAAGGCGGTGGCGGCGCCCGAGCCCGTAGCGGCGGCCCCGCAAGCCAAGGACAAGGACAGCAAGCCGGCCAAGCCCGCCAAGCCAGCGGCCCCGCCCAAACCGCTGGAAGACTGATCACGCCTGATGGCCCCAAGGCAACTTGGGGCCCGTTGCCGGGTGGTGTGTATCGCACTGTATCTGCCTGTGCTGCAGACCTACTGCCATACAAAAGTGCGCCTGGCACGATACATCCACGACAAACCGCAACGGCCTAATGGCTCCACTTTCCAACCCCAGTGGAGCTGCATCATGACTCAAGCAAAAAACACCCTCGGCCTGCTCGGCGCCGCCCTGATCGGCAGCATGGCATTGAGCAACAGTGCGTTCGCCGTCGAGCCGCTGGCTCAAGGTTACCAACTGGCCTCGGCCAAAGTGGCCGGCGAGGGCAAGTGTGGTGAGGGCAAGTGCGGGGGGAGCGGCAAGGCTTCCCAAAGCGAAGGCAAGTGCGGTGAGGGTAAGTGCGGCGCCGGCGCCAAGGCTGGGGCTGAGGGCAAGTGTGGTGAAGGCAAGTGCGGTGACGCCTCGTTCGCCAAAACCGACAGCAATCACGATGGCAAGGTCTCGCGCGATGAGTTTCTGGCGGTGGCCAAGGACCGTGCCCGTGATTTCGACACGATCGACCGCAACCATGACGGTTTCATCTCCGAGCAGGAAGCGGCCGATCACCTCAAGGCGATTTATCAGGCCAATGGCAAAGCCATGCCTGATGGCTTGTTCAGCCACCTGACCGGCAAGCCCTGACGTTCTACCCCATGAAACGCCACAACGCTCCTCCTGCTGGCCAGGTGGGGCGTTGTGCTTGTTGGAGAACTTTTATGTTTCCTGCGATGTTGAACATCGGGCTAGGCTTGCGTCGCGGCCTGTTGCCGGAACTGCTGGCCATGGAGGCGGGTGCAGTGGACTTTCTCGAGTGTGCGCCGGAAAACTGGATTGCCGTGGGCGGCGCCTATGGCAAGGGCTTGGCCCAGTTGGCGGAGCGCTTTGCTGTCACCTGTCATGGGTTGTCTTTATCGCTGGGTGGCAGTGCCCCGCTGGACCGCCATTTCCTTGAGCAGACCCGGCAGTTTCTCGAGCGATACCAGGTGCGACTGTACAGCGAGCACCTGAGCTACTGCAGTGATGACGGGCACCTGTACGACCTGATGCCCATCCCGTTCACCGATGAAGCCGTACGCCATGTGGCCGCGCGCATACGCCAGGCTCAGGAGCAGCTGGAGCGGCGCATTGCCGTGGAGAACATCAGCTACTACGCCGCGCCGTATCAGGCGATGAGCGAACTCGACTTCATCCAGGCGGTGCTCGAAGAAGCGGATTGTGACCTGCTGCTGGACGTCAACAATGTCTATGTCAACGCCTGCAACCATGGCTACGACGCCCAGCAATTCCTTGCAGGCTTGCCCCCGGCGCGCGTGACCGGGATGCACGTTGCCGGGCATTACGATGAAGCGCCTGACCTCAAAGTGGATACCCACGGGGCGGCCGTGAAGGAGGATGTCTGGACGCTGTACGCCAGCGCTTGCGTGCGCTTCGGCGTACAGCCGACGGTGCTTGAACGTGATTTCAACTACCCGCCCTTGGCCGAACTGTTGGCCGAGACGGCGCGTATGCGTGCTGTGCAATGCGCTGCCGGAGGGCAAGCAGATGAATGAGACCCTGCGTGCGCAGCAGTATGCCTTGGCCCGTCACCTGCGCGACCCACAGCGCCATGCCCCGCCGCCCGGCGTCGAGGCCCGCCGCCTGAAGGTTTACCGTGAGTTGTTCTATGGCGCCATCGAAGGGTTGCTGGCTGGCAGCTTCCCGGTCATGCGCCAGGCGTTGGGCGAGCAGCGCTGGCATGCCCGAGTACGTGATTTCTACGCCAGTTACCGTTGCCAGACGCCGTTGTTTACCGAAATTGCCGAGACGTTCGTCGACTACTTGCAACGTGTGGCGCTGGACACCCCTTGGCAGCTGGAGCTGGCGCACTATGAGTGGGTCGAGGCGCAACTGTACCTGAGCGATGCCGAGGACCCGGCGCATGACCCGGGTGGTGACCTGCTGGCTGGAGCGCCGTTGTTGTCTTGTGTGGCGCGGGTGCTGGCCTATCGTTGGCCGGTAGAAAGCATTGGCGTGGACTACCAGCCAACGGCTGCCCCAGCATCGCCGAGCTTGCTGCTGGTTTATCGCGATGCCCGGTTGCAGGTGCGTTTTGCCCGGTTGGCACCTATGGCGTATCGGTTGCTGGTGGAGCAGGGGACTGGAAGAGAGCGGCTGCAGGCGTTGGGCGGGGATGTGCAGCAAGGGTTGGCATTGTTGGAGGCATTGCGCGAGCAGGGCGTCATTGTCGGAACCGTTTGAAGGCATTGGGGGCTGCGCAGCAGCCCCCAACCCTCATCTGCCGAACCGCATGCCAAGCCAATGATCGAGGCTAAGGCGCCCGGCGCCCTTGAGCAGCAGGGGTAGCAACGCCACCAGGTAGATCAATGGCAATTTGTAATTGCCGAAGCCCTGGTCGGTAATGGTATAGCCTTGGGCCAGCTCCGCCAGGCCCGACCAGTGCGCCGGCCAGTGCACTGCCGCTATCGCTACAACGGTGACCACCATCAAACCCAACGATGCCAGCCGGGTACCCAGGCCCAACAGCAGCAGCAACGGCAGCACCAACTCGGCCCACATCGACAGCTGCCAGTTCAGCTCCGCGGGCAGCAGGCTGAAGGGGAACGGGAAGTTGGACTGCAGGTCGGCGAACCAGTTGCTGCCGTTGAATTTCTCCAGGCCGGATTCGAAAAACTCCCAGGCCAAAAATACCCGTAATGGCACGTCGGCACTCCAGCTGCCGAGGCGATCAACGGTGGTCAGGGTACGGGTCAAGGTCGTCATTTGCGGTGCTCTCTTCAGGCAAGGGCGCGGGTGCTGCGGCGTTGTTTACGGGCCACTTTGGCGGTGAGCTTGACGGCGATGGCGCTGAACATCAGGGCGAACGCCAGCGGGTACCACCCCCCCATGGGGATGCGTTTGTAGAACGACAGGCAGAACACGGCAGCCAGTACCCACATGCCGCTGCTGTGCAGCGCTTGCCAGGCACGGCCGCCCAACAGCCGCATGGGGGGCTTGAACGAGGTGGCGGTGAGCAGCAGCACGAACAGGTAGCCGACTGTGCCGGGCAGGCTGGAAGTCAGTGTGCGGCCGGCCCAGAACAGCTCGGGAAATTGCTGGGCGTAGCGATAAATCAGCACGCCGTGCACGGTGTGGGAGAACGCGAATGCCAACCCCAGGTAGCGTCGCTCCTGAAGGATGCGGCGGCTTGATGTGCCAGGCAGCAAGGTCACCAGCGACGAGGCCAGGAACGCCAGCAGGAACAGTGCGAACGAGCTGCGTGCGGTGGCACGAATGGCACTGCGCAAGCCGTCCGGGTCAGGTTGGCTGGCCAGGACTATGGCGGTCATCGCCAAGGTCAGGCCGGCGAGGGCGGCGAACAGCTTCCAGCCGGAGGGCAAGGTGAGGGCTTTCATCAGGGACTCCCGGGGTGTGGTTGTGTGACCGGGAGTGTCTCGGGGCGGGGTATCTGCAGTGTGTCAGGGGGATGCAGTTGTGTATCTGTTTGTAGAGGCGACCGCGCGTTTTACAGGAACGGCCCGATCGAGATCCAAGGCCGTTCCTGCCAACGGTCGCACTTCAGGTGAGTTCGATCTGCGCGCACAATCCGCCCTGTTCGCGGTTGCTCAGGGTCAGCCGGCCCCCCATGGCCTGGATCAGCTGGTGGGCAATGGCCAATCCCAAGCCGGTGCCACCCGTGCTGCGATTGCGTGAACCTTCCACCCGGTAGAACGGCTTGAGCACTTCATCCAGCTCGTCACCGGGTATCCCTGGCCCGTTGTCGAGCACGCGGATGATGGTGGTACTGCCCTCGCGTGACACTTGCAGCTCGGCAGCACCTGCAAACTTCAGGGCGTTGTCGACCAGGTTCACCAGTACCCGGCGCAGCGCATGCGGGCGGGTTTCCAGCAGAGTCCCGCTGCTGCCGTGGCGTTCAACCTGGGCGCCGCTGTCCTGGTAGTCGAATACCAGGCTGTCGAGAAAGGCATCAAGGTTGACCCGGCAGGTCGCTTCGGTGCTGCTGTCCATGCTGCGGGCGTAAGCCACGCCTTCGCGCACCAGGTGTTCCATTTCATCCAGGTCGCTCCCGAACTTGTCCTTTTCGACCCCCTCATCCATCACTTCGACCCGCAACTTCATGCGAGTGATCGGTGTTTGCAGGTCGTGGGAAATGGCTGCCAGCAACTGCATGCGTTCCTTGAGGTGGGCAGCAATGCGCGCCTGCAGGGCGTTGAAGGCTACCGCAGCGTAGCGCACCTCGCGTGGGCCGCTTTCATCCAGTTGCACGCCGGGCTGGTCCGGGTCGAGGTTGTCCACTGCCTGGGCCAGACGGGTTAGCGGGCCGATGGCCAGGCGTACCGCCAGCCAGGTACACAGCAACAGCACAGCCAGCTGAATCAGCAGCACCACGGGCAACCAACGGGCTACCGGGACCGGTGCGGGTGTCACGTCGATGGTCAGTGGCGCGCCGTCGGCCAGGTTCAGGTGCGCCTGGAAGTGCGCATTGGGCCCCGGGATTTCCAGGAAGGTCAGGCGGTAGTCGCTGCCAATGGCCTTGACGATCGACGCGGCGGCCATCGGTGGGTCACTGCTCGGCATCGCTTCGCCTGCCAGGCCCTGGTCCAGGCGATAGCGGTAGGTGCGCCGTTCCAGGCGTGGCAGCCAGGCGGCACGCTCGGCTGCGGGCAGGCGGTCAAGGATGGCAACCGAGGTCGCCACGTCCTGTTCGAGGTTGCTGAGCATCATCGAGCGGCTGCTGATATAGCGCTCGTAGGCCTGCAGGCCGAACGACAGACCATAAGCCAACACCAGGCCGGTGAAGAAGATCAGCGCCAGACGCGAGGCCAGGGTGCGCGGCCATTTCATGAGGGGGACTCGAGCAATTGCACCGGCAGCGAAAACACGTAGCCCTCGCTGCGCACGGTCTTGATGCAGCTGGGCTCGCGGGCATCGTCACCCAGGCGCTGGCGCAGGCGGCTGACCAGCAAGTCGATGGAGCGGTCGAAGATGTCGGCTTCGCGGCCCTGGGTCAGGTTAAGCAGCTGTTCGCGGCTGAGCACCCGCTGCGGGTGGTCGAGGAACACCCGCAGCAGGCGGTACTCGGCGCCACTCAGGGCCACCAGGGTGCCTTCGCTGTCGAGCAGGTGGCGCGCGGTGGTGTCCAGACGCCACTGACCGAAACCCAGCAGGCGGCTGCTTTCACTGATGGTCAGGTTGGGCGGCAGCATGCGTGTGCGGCGCAGCACGGCGTTGATGCGGGCGAGCAGTTCGCGGGCCGAGAATGGTTTGGTCAGGTAATCGTCGGCGCCCATTTCCAGGCCGATGATGCGGTCGGTTTCGTCATTGCGGGCGGTCAGCATCAGCACGGGCGTATTGCGGTGCTTGCCGGCGCGCAGCTCGCGGCACAACAGCAGGCCGTCGTCGCCAGGCATCATGATGTCGAGCACGATCAGGTCGACGCTGTTGGCTTCGAGAAAGGCGCGCATCTGCCGGCCGTCGGCAACGATGCTGGTGCGCAGGCCGTTCTTCTTCAGGTAATTGCCGACCAGTTCGCGGATCTCGCGGTCGTCGTCGACGATCAGGATGTGATCGACGTGTTCCATGCGCTGGGTTCCTGTGCAAAAGGGGGTTGGGCGCAGTGTACCGAGCGCGTTCGCCCTTGCCTGCGGGAGTTTGTATTGCAGTGTATCTGGCACGGGTAGGGATACAGCAGGACGCATATCACAACGCTGGGCGACACATGCGGGATACCTGGCTGACGTGAAATGGCTCTCGACCGGGGAGCAACACTCCCCACCCCCAAGTGTTACCCAGGAGAGATGCCATGAACGTCAAGACTATCGCCAGCGCCAGCCTGTTCGCCGTGCTCAGCTTCGGCGCCATCGCTGCCCAGGCCGCCACGGCCCCGATGCAGGATGGCGGGGTCATGCAGTACCGCTACGGTGAGCCTCTGGATGTGAAGAAAGTGCTGTCGGTGCAGGACGATCAGAGCAACGCCTGCGGCCTGGTGAACACCCGAATGGACTACCTTGACTCCCATGGCCAGCGGCAAAGCGTGCAGTACCGCACCTACGCCACGGGCGGTTGCCATGACAATTGATCGGCGCCGGATGCTCAAGGCAGGTGGTTTTGCGCTGGCGCTGATGGGGCTTGGGTTGGCTGGGCACCTGAAGGCACGCGACAGCTACGGCGCCATGCCGTCGCTGTCAGGCGCCAGCCAGTGGTTGAATTCGCCGCCCGTGGATGCCCCGGGGCTCAAGGGCAAGGTGGTGCTGGTGGACTTCTGGACCTGGGACTGCATCAACTGTCGGCGCAGCCTGCCGCATGTGAATGATTGGGCGCGGCGCTATGCCGATCAAGGACTGGTGGTGGTGGGGGTACACACGCCCGAGTTCGACTACGAGCATGATGTGGCGACTTTGCGGGACAAGGTAGCCCGGTTGGGTATCGGGTATCCGGTGGCGGTAGATAATGACTACAAGGTGTGGAATGCCTGGGGCAACCAGTTCTGGCCGGCGCATTACTTTGTCGACCGCAAGGGGCAGGTGCGCCATGTGCACGTTGGCGAGGGGGATTATGGCGAGCAGGAACAGGTGATACAGGCGTTGCTGGATGAGCAAGGGTGATTCTCCTGTACCGGCCTCTTCGCGGGCATGCCCGCTCCCACAGGGAGAGTGCAATCAGTAACGTTTGCGCAGTACCTGTGGGAGCGGGCGTGCCCGCGAAGAAGCCAACACTTTTCTATCAGGTGAAACTGGCAAAGTGCGCCTGCATCCGCGCCGCATCCGCCTGCCGCCCGCTGAACAGCTCGAATGCCTTCACCGCCTGGAACACCGCCATGTAGCTGCCATCCAGTGTGCGGCAGCCCAGTGCCCGGGCCGCGCGCAGCAGTTCGGTCTCCAGCGGGAAGTAGATGATCTCTGCCACCCACAGGCGGGGATGTAGCAACGCCACCGGCAGTGGCGTGCCCGGTAGCTTGGCCATGCCCACCGGCGTGGTGTTGACCAGCCCGTCCGCTTCGGCCAGTGCTGTGGCCAGGTCGGTGCCAAGCACGGCGCGCTCCGTGCCGAAATGGGCGTTCAGGTTGTCCACCAGCGCCTGCGCACGGGTCGCATCCACTTCGAACAGCACCAGCCGCTCTACCCCTTCACCCAGCAGGGCATGGGCCACGGCCGAGCCAGCGCCACCGGCACCCATCTGCACCACCTGGCGCCGTGCAACGTCGGGCAGGCCACGGCGCAAGCCTTCGGCAAAGCCCAGGCAATCGGTGTTGTGGCCGACGCGCTTGCCGTCCTTGAGCACCACGGTATTTACCGCGCCGATACCGCGGGCCTCGTCGGACAGTTCGTCGAGCAACGGCAGGATCGCCTGCTTGAACGGGTACGTAATGTTCAGCCCGGTGAAACCGGTATGTTGCGCGGCTTCGAGCAGGCCGGGCAGGGCGCTGTCGTCCAGTTGCAGCTGGTCGGCGTCGATCAGCCGGTACAGGTAGCGCAGGGCCTGGGCGTCGCCTTCGTGTTCGTGCAGGGCCGGCGTACGTGACAGTTGGATGCCGCGGCCGATCAGGCCGGCGAGGATGGCTTGCTGGCTCATGCCGCACGCTCCTGCAACAGCTCGGCGAAGTGGCTCAGCGCCATGCGGTAGCCGTGGCTGCCCAGGCCGCAGATGACACCGACGGCGATGGACGATACGAACGACAAGTGACGGAACGGCTCGCGTTTGTGCACATTGGACAGGTGCACCTCGATCACCGGCAGTTCGCTGGCCACCAGGGCATCGCGGATGGCGACCGAGGTGTGCGTCCAGGCGCCGGGGTTGATCACGATGCCGGCGCAGCGGCCACGGGCGGCGTGGATCCAGTCGATCAGTTCACCTTCGTGGTTGGTCTGGCGGAATTCGATTTCCAGGCCGTGGGCGTGGGCAGTGTCGGCACATCCCTGAGCCAGGTCAGCGAGGGTTTCGTGGCCGTACTGGGCAGGCTCGCGGGTGCCCAGCATGTTCAGGTTGGGGCCGTTGAGCACGAGAATAAGGGGCTTCATGACGGGCATCGCTTTGTTGTTGTTGAATGCACGTAGTTTTGTACTGACTGGTTAGTTCCGTCAATTGGCCAAGATCGTCGCACCGGGAAAGTGGGCGATTATCGAACTTATTGGGCGTTGAATGCCCTGTACCCAGCCGTGCAAAGCTGCCCCTGCAACGAACTGCAGGGCGTCATTACAAAATTGTAATCTTGCCGCCACCGCCCCGATAACCAGCCCTTTCTACAGTCCCTCGCCAATGCTTCGCCCAGAGGACTGTTTCGTGCCCATCCCCCGCAAGATCGCCTTGCTCTGTCTGCTGCTGGCCAGTGCCACCGGCGCCCAGGCCAGCCAGGTGCTGAGCCTGCCCCAGGCGCTTACCGCCGCTTTCGCCCAGAACCCGGAGCTGGCTGCAGCCGGCCGTGAAATTGGCATTGCCGATGGCGAACGGCGCCAGGCCGGGCTGCTCCCCAACCCGGAGCTGGCCTGGGAGGTCGAGGACACCCGCCGCGACACCAGCACCACCACCGTCACCCTCAGCCAGCCGCTGGAACTGGGCGGGAAGCGCGGCGCACGTCTCGCCGTGGCGGGTGCCGGCCAGGCCATTGCCCAGCTTGACCTGGAGCGCCAGCGCAACGCCCTGCGGGCCGATGTGGTACAGGCTTTCCACGCTGCCTTGCGTGCACAGACCGCGCTGGAGTTGGCTCAGCAGTCGCAGGCGTTGACTGAACGAGGTCTGCGGGTGGTGCAAGGGCGGGTTACGGCAGGCCAGTCATCACCGGTGGAGGCCACCCGTGCCCAGGTGCAACTGGCCCAGGCCCAGGCCGAAGTGCGCCGCGCGAAAACCCAGCGCAGCGTGGCCTACCAGGCCTTGGCCCGGTTGACGGGCAGCCCGCTGGCAAGCTTCGACCGGTTGCAGGCAGCCAACCTTTCGCCAGGCATTGCGCCGGGTGCCGACACCTTGCTTGACCAGGTCGAAAAGACTGCCGAATGGCGCCTGGCCGCTGCCCAGGTCGAGCGCGGCGACGCCTCCCTGGGGGCGGAAAAAGCCCAGCGTATCCCCAACCTCACCGTCAGCCTTGGCAGCCAGTACAGCCGCGAAGACCGGGAGCGAGTGAACGTGGTTGGCCTGTCCATGCCGTTGCCGCTGTTCGACCGCAACCAAGGCAATGTTCTGGCAGCTGCGCGCCGCGCCGACCAGGCGCGTGACCTGCGCAATGCCGTGGCGCTGCGTCTGCGCAGTGAAACCCGTAGTGCCATCAGCCAGTGGGAGACGGCGATGCAGGACGTTGAAGCCTATGACCGCACCATCCTGCCTGCTGCGCAGCAGGCCGTGGACACCGCCACCCGCGGTTTTGAAATGGGCAAGTTCGCTTTCCTCGATGTACTCGACGCCCAGCGCACGCTGATCGAGGCTCGCGGGCTGTACCTCGAGGCGCTGGCCTCGGCGACCGACGCGCGTGCACAAGTAGAGCGGATCTACGGCGATCTCGATGGCGTGAGCAACAAACCCAATAGCAGGAGCAACAATGACTAACCCACGCAAGCTAGCCCTTCTGGCTGCCGCCATTGCTGCGCTTGGCCTCACGGGCCTGGCCTGGACCGGCAACCTCGGCCAGGCGTCCAAGGCTCAAGCCCCCCATGACGACCATGGTGAAGACAGCCACGGCCATGCTGCAGCGCAGGCCGTCGAAGGCCATGCAGAGAAGGAGCACGGCGAAGAAGAAGGCCAGCTGCACCTGTCTATCGCGCAGATCGAATCGGCTGGCATACAACTGGCTGCCGCAGGCCCCCGTGAGCTGGGCACCGCCATCAGCTTCCCGGGTGAGATCCGCTTTGACGAGGACCGCACCGCTCATGTGGTACCCCGCGTGCCGGGTGTGGTCGAAGCGGTGCACGCCGAGCTGGGCCAGGCGGTCAAGCGCGGCCAGGTACTGGCGGTGATTGCCAGCCAGCAGATCTCCGACCTGCGCAGTGAGCAGCAGGCCGCTCAACGTCGCCTGGAACTGGCGCGGTTGACCTTTCAACGGGAACAACAGCTGTGGCAGGAGCGAATCAGCGCCGAGCAGGATTACCTGCAGGCACGTCAGGCGCAGCAGGAGGCCGAGATCGCCCTGGCCAATGCTCGGCAGAAGGTCGCAGCGGTGGGGCCGGCCGGTGCCGGCAACCGCTATGAACTGCGCGCCCCCTTCGATGCGGTCGTCGTGGAGAAGCACCTGACCGTGGGCGAGGTGGTCGACGAGACCAGCAACGCGTTCACCCTGTCCGACCTGAGCCGGGTGTGGGCCACCTTCGCCGTGGCCCCTCGTGACCTGGGCAAGGTGGTGACCGGCCGTGAAGTCACGGTCAGTGCGCCGGACCTGGGCGCCCAGGTTCTGGGCAAGGTCAACTACGTCGGCAGCCTGCTCGGCGAGCAGAACCGTGCCGCCACTGTGCGTGCCACTCTGGCCAACCCCAATGGCGCCTGGCGCCCCGGGCTGTTCGTCAATGTGGCTGTCAGCGTCGACCGCTTCGATGCCGCCGTGGCGGTGCCGGAAAGCGCCCTGCAAACCTGGGAGGCGCAGACCGTGGTGTTCGCCCGCACGGAGGAAGGCTTCGAGGCGCGCCCGGTGAAGACTGGCCGTCGCGATGCTGGCCAGGTGGAAATTACCAGCGGCCTGGCCGCCGGTACTCAGGTTGCGGCCGCCGGCAGCTTTGTCCTCAAGTCGGAACTGGGCAAGGGCTCGGCCGAGCACAGCCACTGATCACGGGGACACCTGCATGTTCGAACGCTTGATTCAATTTGCCATCGAGCAGCGCCTGGTGGTGATGCTGGCCGTGGTCCTGATGGCCGCGGTGGGTATCCACAGCTACCAGAAACTGCCAATCGATGCTGTGCCGGACATCACTAACGTCCAGGTGCAGATCAACACCGCCGCCCCCGGCTATTCGCCGCTGGAGACCGAGCAGCGCATCACCTTTGCCATCGAGACCGCGATGGCTGGCCTGCCAGGGCTCAAGCAGACCCGCTCGCTGTCACGCTCGGGCTTGTCGCAAGTCACGGTCATTTTCGATGATGGCACCGATATCTTCTTCGCCCGCCAACTGGTCAACGAGCGCCTGCAGGTGGCCCGCGAGCAATTGCCTGAGGGCATCGAGGCGGGCATGGGGCCGATCTCCACCGGGCTGGGGGAAATTTTCCTGTGGACGGTGGAAGCCCAGGAGGGGGCGCTCAAGGAAGACGGTACACCTTACACCCCAACTGACCTGCGGGTGATTCAGGACTGGATCATCAAGCCGCAGCTGCGCAATGTACCGGGTGTGGCCGAGGTCAACAGCATCGGCGGCCATGCCAAGCAATACCTGATTGCACCAGAGCCCAAGCGCCTGGCGGCCTACAAGCTCACCCTCAACGACCTGATTGCAGCGCTGGAGCGCAATAACGCCAACATTGGCGCTGGCTATATCGAGCGCAATGGCGAGCAGTTGCTGATTCGCGCGCCGGGCCAGGTGGCCTCGGCCGAAGACATTGCCAACATCGTTATCTCCAGCGTCGACGGCACGCCGATCCGCGTCAGCCATGTCGCCCAGGTTGGCCTTGGCGAAGAGCTGCGCTCGGGGGCAGCCACCGAAAACGGTCGGGAAGTGGTGCTGGGCACGGTGTTCATGCTGATTGGCGAGAACAGCCGCACGGTGTCGCAGGCGGTCGCTGCAAAATTGGTCGAGATCAATCGCAACCTGCCCAAGGGCGTAGTCGCCGTGACGGTGTACGACCGCACCAACCTGGTGGAGAAAGCCATCGCCACGGTGAAGAAGAACCTGATCGAAGGTGCGATCCTGGTGATTGCCGTGCTGTTCCTGTTCCTCGGCAACATTCGTGCTGCGCTGATCACGGCCATGGTTATCCCGCTTTCGATGTTGTTCACCTTTACCGGCATGTTCAGCAACAAGGTCAGTGCCAACCTGATGAGCCTGGGCGCGCTGGACTTCGGCATCATCGTCGACGGCGCAGTGGTGATCGTGGAAAACGCCATCCGTCGCCTGGCCCATGCCCAGCAGCGCCACGGTCGCATGCTGACCCGCAGCGAACGGTTCCATGAGGTGTTTGCCGCTGCCCGCGAAGCACGCCGGCCGCTGATCTATGGGCAGTTGATCATCATGGTGGTGTACCTGCCGATCTTTGCCCTGACCGGGGTCGAGGGCAAGATGTTCCACCCTATGGCCTTTACCGTGGTCATGGCCCTGTTGGGCGCGATGATCCTTTCGGTCACGTTCGTTCCGGCAGCCATTGCCCTGTTCGTCACCGGCAAGGTCAAGGAAGAGGAAGGCCTGGTGATGCGTACGGCACGGCAGCGCTATGCCCCGGTGCTGGCCTGGGTGCTGGGCCGGCGCAAACTGGCATGTGCCGCCGCCGCCGCCCTGGTACTGTTGTCGGGCGTGATGGCCAGCCGCATGGGCAGCGAGTTCATCCCCAGCCTCAGCGAGGGTGACTTCGCCCTGCAGGCCCTGCGCGTGCCGGGCACCAGCCTGTCGCAGTCGGTGGACATGCAACAGCGCCTGGAGCAGGCGATCATCGCTCAGGTGCCGGAGGTGGAGCGGGTGTTTGCCCGCACCGGCACTGCCGAGATTGCCTCCGACCCGATGCCGCCGAACATTTCCGATGCCTACGTGATGCTGCGCCCACGCGAACAATGGGTTGACCCGGGCAAACCGCGGGATGAGCTGATCGCCCAGGTGCAACGCGCCGCTGCCAGTGTGCCGGGCAGCAACTACGAGCTGTCGCAGCCGATTCAGCTGCGGTTCAACGAGCTGATTTCCGGGGTGCGCAGTGATGTGGCGGTGAAGCTGTTCGGTGACGACATGGAGGTGCTCAACCGCACTGCCGCACAGATCGCTGCCAGCCTGCAAGGGGTGTCGGGCGCGTCCGAGGTGAAGGTGGAGCAGACGACGGGCCTGCCGGTACTGACCATCGACATCGACCGTGACAAGGCCGCACGTCATGGCCTGAATGTGGGCGATGTGCAGGATGCCATCGCCATTGCCGTGGGCGGCCGCACCGCCGGTACGCTGTATGAAGGCGACCGCCGCTTCGACATGGTCGTGCGCCTGTCGGAGACCTTGCGTACCGATGTCGACGGGCTGGCCAGCCTGCTGATTCCGGTTCCGGCCAGTGCCGCTGAGGGGGCCGGGCAAATCGGTTTCATCCCGCTGTCGCAGGTCGCCACGCTGAACCTGCAACTGGGCCCGAATCAGGTGAGCCGCGAGGATGGCAAGCGCGTGGTGGTGGTCAGTGCCAACGTGCGTGGACGCGACCTGGGCTCGTTTGTGCAAGAGGCTGAGCAGGCCCTGATCGACCAGGTGCAGGTACCACCGGGTTACTGGACGCGCTGGGGAGGGCAGTTCGAACAGTTGCAGTCGGCAGCCGAGCGCTTGCAGGTGGTGGTGCCGGTGGCCTTGCTGCTGGTCATGGCGCTGTTGCTGATGATGTTCAACAACCTCAGGGATGGCCTGCTGGTGTTCACCGGCATCCCCTTTGCCCTGACCGGCGGGGTGCTGGCGCTGTGGGTGCGTGATATTCCGCTGTCTATCTCTGCCGGCGTCGGGTTCATTGCATTGTCGGGAGTGGCAGTGTTGAACGGGCTGGTGATGATTGCCTTTATCCGCGGGCTGCGCGAGGAAGGGCGCACGCTGCGGGCGGCGGTCGAGGAGGGGGCGCTGACCCGCTTGCGGCCAGTACTGATGACGGCGCTGGTGGCCTCGCTGGGGTTCATACCGATGGCCTTGGCCACCGGGACCGGGGCAGAGGTGCAGCGGCCACTGGCGACGGTGGTGATTGGTGGGATCTTGTCTTCTACCGCGCTGACGTTGCTGGTGTTGCCGGCGTTGTATCAGTGGGCGTATCGGCGGGATGAGCAGCAGGAAGGCTGAGTACGTGGGGCTGCAAGGCAGCCCCAACAACCTCAAACGGCCCTTCGGGCACCAGCCCGTACACCGTCCACACCCAGGTCGTCATGCAAAGAAATCCGCGACGTTTCCGGCAACGCCAACCCGCCCACCAACGCCACCAGCGCAATCACCACCAGGTAGAACGCCGGTGCCAGGCTGCTGCCGGTCTGTCCGATGAGCCAGGTTGCCACCAGCGGCGCTGTGCCGCCAAATAGCGTGTAGGCCACGTTGTAGGTAATTGCCGAAGCGGTGTAGCGGGTACGGGTAGGGAAGCTTTCCGAGAGCAAGGCTGCGGTAACCACGCCGCTGCACAATGCCCCCACCGCGAGCAGGATCACCCCCAGCAGCGCACCCGACATCGAGCCAGAGCTGGCCAGCCAGTACGCCGGGAACACGCACAGCATCACCCACAGGCAGGTAAAGCCGATGGTCTTGCGCCGCCCCACCCGGTCCGAAAATGCCCCGGCCAGCGGGCAGCCGACCGCAGCGAACAGCAGGGCCACGGTGGTTACCAGCAGTGACTGCGCGCGGGTCAGGTTGCCGACCAGTTGCAGGTAGGTGGCGAAGTAGGTGGTGAACATGTAGAACGACAATGCGGTCAGCGAAATGAACGCCCCCAGGTTGCGAATGACCCGGCCATGGTGGCGCAGGGTTTCCTTCAGCGGTGAATGCTCGTGCTCCTTGCCCTGGGCGACGGCTTCGCGGAACGCCGGGGTTTCTTCCATGCGCCAGCGCAGGTACAGGCCGACCAGGCCCAGCGGTGCTGCAATCAGGAACGGAATGCGCCAACCCCAGGCATTCATCGCCTCCGTCGACAGGCTGGCTTCCAGGCCATACGCGATCACCGCCGCACAGGCAAAGGCGGAAAAGGTCGACACAGGCACGAAGCTGCCATAAAAGGCGCGCTTGTTGTCAGGCGCGTGCTCCATCAGGTAGGCGCAGGCCCCGGCATATTCGCCACCGGCAGAAAAACCCTGCAGGCAGCGGGCCAGGGTCAGCAGCGCCGGGGCTGCCAGGCCGATACTGGCGTAGGTCGGCAGCAGGCCGATCAACGTGGTGGAGCCGGCCATCAGCAAGATGGTCAGCGACAGGATGCGCTTGCGTCCCAGGCGGTCGCCCAGGGCGCCGAAGACGATGCCGCCCAAGGGGCGCAGGGCGAAGGCCACGGCGAACACCGCGAAGGTTTTGAGCAAGGCTACGCTGGCGTCTTCGCTGGCGAAGAACTGGCTGGCGATCAGCGTGGCGAGAAAGCCGTACACGGCGAAGTCGAACCATTCGACGAAATTGCCGATGGCCGAAGCGGCAATCACCCTGCGCAGGGTGGCGGGGGATACCTCATGATGTGCGGACATGCGGGTGCTCTCCGGTTTCCTTTGGCAGCCATGTTGAAAGTGGCGCAGTCGGGCCGCGCCATCGTTATTGTGCTTGCCAGTAGATAGCCGAGCGCTGCAACGCGCTTTGTCGAGGGCGACCTCGGTATACCTGATTCGACCGGTCCAGCAGGTTACAGCTGGAGTACCCCCAACGGCCTGTCAGGCCGCACGCTCAAGCACATCCAGCAAATCGATGAATTCCAGGGCCAGCTTATGCCGCGGCGCCAAATGCACCAATGGCACTGAGGCATGGTGCGATTCACGCATCTTGATCGAACTGCTCAGGTACACCGGCAGCACCGGCATGCCTTCGTTGCGCAGTTGATCGACCAAGGTCTGGTGCAGCGCCGTGCGCCCGGCGAACTGATTGACTACCACACCTTCCACCACCAGCGCGGGGTTGTGGTCCTGGCGCAGTTCTTCGACCTCGGCCATGACACTGTGCAGGGCCTGGCGCGAGAAACTGTCGCAGTCGAACGGAATCAACAGACGCTCGGCCGCCACCAGCGCGCTGAAGGTGTAGAAATTCAGCGCGGGTGGGGTGTCGATGTAAATCCGCTCATAGTCCTCTTCCAGTGCCACCAGCAACTTGCGCAGCTTGTTGATCTTGAACTTGCTCTCCAGCTTGCTTTGCAGGTCGCTGAGGTCAGGGCTGGCGGTGACCAGGTGCAGGTTGTTGTAGCGGGTTTCGGTGATTGCCACGCGGTGCTTCTTGCCGGCGGCGGTAACCGGCGACAAGGTCTGGCGGAAGAAGTCGGCGATGCCGGCAGGAATGGTGTCGTTGACCAGCCCGGTGAGGTAGAAGGTGGCATTGGCCTGCGGGTCGAGGTCGACCAGCAAGGTCCGGTAGCCCTCGGCGGCACTGGCTGCGGCGAGGTTGCAGGCAATGCTGGATTTGCCGACGCCACCTTTCTGATTGAAAACCACACGACGCATGAGACGCTCATCCATGAAGTGAAAATGTCAGGTCGGGGTCAATCCTATGACTGAAACACTGCAGTTTTATGACAGGAATTGTTACAAGCCACCGATTCATCGTTGCCTGTAACGGCATTTCACGGGCAAGCCCGCCCCCTGCAGACAACTCAAGACGTTCAGGCAAAAGCGACCCGGTTGCGCCCCTCCTGCTTGGCCCGGTAAAGCGCCCGGTCAGCCTCGCCCAATGCATTCATGGGCTCGCCGTGAGTCTCGCCATCCCAGTGCGTCACCCCCAGCGAAATCGTCACTGCCCCCACCGGTTCCACCGGCATATCCTGTACGGTCACACGCAACCGTTCGGCCACCGCGGCCGCCACGTTCAGGGTGGCCCCAGGCAGCAATATCAGGAACTCCTCGCCACCGGTGCGACACAGCAGGTCGCCCTCGCGGCAACAACGGCGCATGAGCTCCGCCAGCTGGCGCAGCACCTGGTCGCCCACTTCGTGTCCATGGCTGTCATTTATCCGCTTGAAGTGGTCGATATCCAGCGCAATGGCTGCAAACTCCCGGTTTTCAGCCTCCAGTAACGACAGGCTGATTTCCAGGCTGCGGCGGTTGCCCAGGCCGGTCAGCGGATCGGTCTGGGCGTCCCGATTGAGCCGGCCGATACGCTCTTGCAGCAAGTTCAGGCTGAACAGCAACGCGCGCTTGAGCTCTGCCGCCTCGAAGTACCAGGCCCGCACCTGATGCAAGTGCTCGGCGGTAGCGGCGCGGTCCATCGTGCGGGCACCGGCGGCAAGCTTCCAGAGCGGTCGGGCGATGGTACGGGCCAGCCACCACAGCAGCAGGCTGCCAACCAGCGCCAAGGGCGCCGAACTGGCGATCACGTTCAGCACCAGATGGTGCAACGGCGCCACCGTCTGCACCAAGGGCTGCTGCGCTACCACGCCCCAGCCGGCGCTGGGGACGGTGGCGAAGCCGGCGAGCATTTCCACGCCCAGGCTATTGGTCAGTTGCCGGGTACCGCTGTCCAGTGTCGCCAACTGGTCGACCAGCGCATTGCCCTCCACCACCGTCCCTACCCGCTCGCTATGGGGGTGGTACAGCAGGCGTCGGTTGCGGTCGACCACATACAGGTACGAACCGTCCTTGTAGAAATGCTCGCCCAGCAGGCTGTTGAGGATGTTGCGTTCACGCAGGTACAGGCTGCCACCCACATACCCCAGGTAGTTGCCGTTGCTGTCGAAAATGGGTTGCGATAAGGCTACCACCAGGTTGTCGGCCGCCGACAGGTAGGGCGTGGAAACCAGTGGACGGCGTTCGCGCAGGGCTTCCAGAGCACCGGGCGACTGCACGTGGGTGCCGAGCAGGTGGCGTAGCGGGGCGGGGGATACTGCCAGCAGTACACCGTTGGCATCGATCACGAAGGTGGAGTTGAAGGCCATGCTCTGGCCCAGTACGCGGTCGGTTTCCAACTGCAGCGCTGTGGTGTCGCTCAACTGCCGGCTTTGCACGCCGGCGCTGAACATCAGTTGCTGCAAGGCGTTGCCAATGAAGGTTTCGGTGATGCTGGCCAGCTTGGTCGCATACACCCGGTTGGCTTCCAGGGCATTGTCGATCAATAGCTGGCGCTGCACCCGGTAGCTGGCGAAATAGCTGGCGCACAGCATGACCACTGCGGTAAGGGCGCAGAGCACCAGAATGAGTGTACGTAGATCCAGGCGCAATCCATGCTTGGTGTGTGTCAATCCTGACCTCGGGTGATCGTAAAGGGCGGCTGAACGGAAGTTACCTTGCCGGGCAGCGGTCAAGAGCCTGCTTTGTCCAGCGCATCAAGCTCATCTTCCACCTCTTGCATACGCTGCTCCACCAAGGCTTGCACGTTCACATCGCGGGCGGTTTCGCGCATCAGGGCGGTGAGTTTTTCGCTCAAGCGTTTGCCGGCTTCGGTGTCTTCCAGGGCGCGAGCTTTGGCAGGGTCCTGGGTGGCGGCGACGATGGTGGCGAATTCGGCGTCGCTGAAGTTCTTTTCGCTGTACAGGCGGAACAAGTCCCGGCGCTGGTCCTCGACGGTGAGGTGCTTGCGCAGTACGTCCTGGATGGTCGCTTGCGACAGCTGCGGGTGAGTGCGGCCCAGCAGCGCGGACATGCGCTCGATGTTGTGCGTGTAGGCGTCCTGCAGCGGCAGCTGGCTGAGGATCTGATCTTCACGGGAGGGTTTCTGGTCGCAGGCGGTGAATGCAGCAGCCAGCAACAGGGGTAACAGCAACTTCGGGAGGCGAGGCATGGTGTGGCCTGGTCGGGCAGTGAAGACTGCTGATTATACCGATGTCCGCCTTGCCACGACGAGCCCTGTGATTTGCCTTGTGCGGCACGCTGCGGTAGAACCGTGCGCTCCCAACCACACTGGCAATAGCCCGATGCCGAACTGGACCCTGCAACCTGTGGCGCGTGACGCCATTGCCGAAGTGCTGGCGTTTGTCGACAGCGCCCGGCGCGCGCTTTTCCCGATGCTCGCCAACGCACCCTTGCCGCGTGACCTGGCGCATTTCGCCGACACTTACCTGGACGGTGCGGGCTGCTTTCTGGAAGCCCGTGAGGGTGGGCGGCTGGTCGCGGTGATCGGTTACTTGCCCTATGACCATCGCTTTGCCCAGTTTGATTACCGCGCAGAGCGGGTAGTCGAGGTGGTGCGGCTGTTCGTGTTGCCGGCCTACCGCAGGCATGGCCTGGCGGCTGCCTTGTTTGGTGCCTTGCGCGAACGGGCGATGCAAGCGGGCTTGGACTGCCTTTACTTGCATACTCATCCGTTTCTGCCGGGTGCCATTGCGTTCTGGGAGCGGCAAGGCTTCACGGTGGTGGATGTGGAGCAGGACCCGGTGTGGCAGACCACGCACATGCAGTTGCGATTACGCTGACCTGTGGGAACGTGCCTATTGGCGATGAAGATCGCGCCCTGGGTCACTGGGTCGAACGCACGGCGGTTGATGAGGTTCCAGTTGCCATCCTCGGTAAAGCCATTGCTGTGCAACCGGGCGGAGCCGGCCTGGGCGTGAGGCGCCCGAATAGCCGCCTCACTGCCCGGCCTCGAGCTTTTGCAACTGTGCGGCAAAGCGGGCTTTGGCCCGCGCCGGCAAGCTGGCCGGCAATTCGGCGGTAGGCGCATCACCGACCTGGATCACCATGACCATGCCCATGGCCACGTGCGGAATGCACTGGATACCGTATACGCCCGGCACGCTGAAGGTGTGCTCGAACGGCTGGTTCAGTTTGCTCTTGAACGGTTCGGCACCGGTGGGTAGCAGGCCCGCCACGCTGGCGGCATTATGCCCGCTGTGGCTCGGCAGGAAGCGCACGCTATCGCCGGGGGCAATGCGCAAGTGGTCAGGCTCGTAGACCATGGCGCCGTCGCTGCCACGGTTGAGCATTTTCACTTCATGCACTTCGGCCAGTGCGGTCGGGGCAAGCAGGGTGCTGGCGAGCAGCAGGGCGACAGGGCGCAACAGCATGGGCAAGGCTACCAGGTTCAGGGGGCGCGAAAGCGCAGGATGCGCGCGCCGTCGAAAGGGTCGGTGAGGTAGTGGGCGTGGACGCCGAAGGTGCTCAACAGGCGCTCGGGGGTAAGCACTTCGAAGGGGTTGCCGAGGGCGACCAGACGGCCCTTGTCGAGAACTGCGACACGGTCGCAGGTCAGCGCCTGGTTGAGGTCATGCAGCGCTACCAGGGTGGTGACCGGCAGCGCCTGCACTTGTTGCAGCAGGCATAGCTGATGCTGAATGTCCAGGTGGTTGGTCGGTTCGTCCAGCAGCAGCACCTGCGGCCGTTGGGCCAGCGCACGGGCGATGTGCACACGCTGGCGCTCGCCACCGGACAGCGACCCCCACAGGCGCGTGCGCAGGTGCAGGGCGTCGAGGTCGGCCAGGGCTTGCTCGACGATGGCGCAGTCCTGCCGGGAGAACGGTGCCAGGGCCGAGAGCCACGGCGTGCGGCCCAAGGCAACCGCGTCGAACACGCTGATCGCATCGAGTGTGTCGGCCTGTTGCTCGACCAGTGCCAGCGCTTGGGCAACACGGCGGCGGGGCATTTGTGCCAGTGGCTCACCCAGGAGCTGCACGCTGCCGCAGGCGGGTTTGCGCAGCCCTGCCAGCAACTTCAACAGCGAGGACTTACCCGAGCCGTTGGGGCCGACGATGCCCAGGGTTTCACCAGCGACAACGCTGAGATCGATAGCGCTGAGCACGGTAGTGCCGGCCAGTTGCAACCCCAGCCCATGGCAGGCCAGCGGGGGGATGCGAACAGCGGTCATGGCTGTCATGGGCGCCCCCGTCGGCTGACCAGAATCAGCGCGAATACAGGGGCACCGATCAGCGCCGTAACCACGCCCACCGGGATCACCTGGCCGGTGATCAGCGTGCGCGAAAGAATGTCCGCCACAATCAGAAACAGCGCACCACCCAGTGCGCTGGCGGGCAACAGACGGCTGTGCCCGGGGCCGAGCAGAAGGCGCAGGGCATGGGGTATAACGAGCCCGACAAAACCGATGGCGCCGACAATGGACACCATCACAGCCGTCACCAGCGCTGCACAACTGATCAGCAGCAACTGGGTGCGCCGCACCGGGATGCCCAGCGAGGCGGCCGAATCGGCACCGAAGGTAAAGGCATCCAGCGCACGGCGATGCCACAGGCACACCAGCAAGCCGAAAATCGCCACCGGTACGGCCAGCCACACCGAAGGCCAGCGTACACCGCTCAGGTTGCCCAGCAGCCAGAACAGGATGCCGCGCGCCTGCTCGGCGGTGGCTGACTTGGTGATCAGGAAGGCGGTCAGTGCATTGAACAGCTGCGAGCCGGCGATACCGGCAAGGATGACCTGTGCATTGTTGCTGCTGGGGCCGGCCGCGCGGGCCAGCACCAGCACCAGGGCGAATGCGGCCCCGGCGCCGATGAAGGCCCCAGCAGACATGCTTAATGCCAGGCTACCCAGCCCCAGCAGGCCGACCAGTACCGCGCCGGTCGAGGCGCCGGCAGACAGCCCCAGCAGGTAGGGCTCGGCCAGTGGGTTGCGCAACATCGCCTGCAGGATGACACCGCAGGTGGCCAGCCCGGCGCCGCAAGCGGCGGCGACCAGGGTGCGGGTCAGGCGGTAGTTCCAGATGATGCCGGCGTCGATCGGGTCCACCGGGTAATCGGCTTGCCACAGGTGGTTGGCCAGCACCTGGCCAACCACGCTGGGCGACAGGTTGGTTTCGCCAATGGCGGTACCGGCCAGCAGGGCGGCCAACAGAGCGGCCAGGGCAACCGCGATGCAGGGTAACAGGCGGTTCATCACGGGGCTGCTTTACCGCTGGCGAAGGCCGTGGACAGCGTCTGCACGCCGCGGAACAGGCGGATGCCGGCCTGCATGGCGTCAGCGTCGAGGACAATGATGCGGTCGTGCTTCACCGCGTCCATGTTGCGGGTTACCGGGTCACTGCGCAGGAATTCGAGTTTTTTCTGGTAGTCGTCGGCGGGGAAACGGCGGCGGTCCATGCGCGCGATGATCAGCCAGGTCGGATTGGCCTTGGCCAGGGTTTCCCAGCCTACGCTTGGCCATTCTTCGCTGGACTCGACCACGTTGCGCACACCGAGGGTGCGCAGCATGAAATCGGCAACACCTTGGCGGCCGGCCACATAGGGGTCGATGTCCAGGTCGGCGCTGGAGAACCAGAACAGCGCCGAAGTTGCCGACAGGTCCTTGCCGGCCAGTTGTGCCCTGGCACTGTCCAGACGCCCTTGCAACTCGGCGTTCAGGGCCGCGCCGCGGTCCTGAACGTCGAAGATCTCGGCCAGTTGGCTGACGCTCTTGTAGATGCTGTCTACCTGGAACGCTTGCAGGCGGGTGCCGTCTGCACCGACCAGGTTGTTTTTGCCCTCGCAGTCCGATGGCAGCACGTAGGTGGGGATCTTCAGCTCATCGAACTGCTCGCGGGTGGCGACCACGCCCTGGGCACCGACCATCCATTCGAACTGCGCCGCGACCAGTTGCGGGCGCTTGCCGACCACCGCCTCGAAGCTGGGGTCGTTGTCGGCCAGGCGCGGCACCTTGGCGTTCACCGCCTGGTATTCGGGCAATACATTGTTGAACCACAGCGAGGTGCCCGCCAGCTTGTCACCCAGCCCCAGGGCATAGAGCAGCTCGGTACCGGCCTGGCCGATGGTGACGGCGCGCTGCGGCGCCTGGGCAAAAATCTGCGGCTTGCCACAGTTGTCGACCGTCAGCGGATAGTGGGTGGCAGCGGCCTGGGCCAGGCCAGTGAAGCCTAGGCCAGCGAGCAGGGTGGCGAAACGGGGCAGCATGCTGGGCGATCTCCTATCGGACAGTTCTGGTGAGGAACGCACGGACAGGCATCGCCGAGGCCCAGCGGGTGGCCGGGGCAACACGGATGGCCAATCCCGGACACCCCGCCGGTTGGTGAATGTAGGCCGGCAGGTCTCCTGACTGGTGCGTCACGGCCCGGCTCCGGCCTTCCCGGGCGGCAGGCCCAGTGGCATTGATGGAGCAGGCTCGGCACCTACAGTTGCGGGGGCAGTTCCGTTTGGCCCGTATTGGCAGGCCTGGGATTCCCTGTTAGTTCCGTGGTGGAAACCGGCGGCCCGCATGGTAGACCATCGCGCCGCCAGGTGAAAACGCTTTTCAGAAGTACTTCAGCCAACGGATGTCACGGCGGCGCTGCTTCAGTCGGGCGAACCCGCGCACCGGCAGGTACAGCGAAACCGCCAGCAGTACTGCGCCCAGCCATATCGCTGCAACACCGTTGAAACCGAAGTAGTCGCCATGGTTGAGCCCGAATAGCGCCACGCAGGCCAGGTACAGCAGCTTCAGCACATACAGGTGCAGCAGGTAGAAGAACATCGGTGCCGCACCGAACACCGCCAGGGCAGTGATCCAGCGCGCCAGGCCGGCCCGTTCGAACGCGCGTAACAACAACAGGCCGCAGCCCAGGGTCAGGGTCAGGAACAGCAGCGACGGTGGGTATTTGGTGATGTTGAAGAAGCTCATCAGGGTTTGCGTGAAGGTTGGGTAACCGCTCCACGGCGCCTCACCGTAACCGTTGAACATGCGCAGCAGCACAAAGCCAAGCAGCGCGAGCAAACCAGCCGCCAGCAGGTGTTGCTGGCGTTGCCCGGCATCGCTGCCGCGGGCGAACCAGGGCCCCAGGCCGTAACCCAAGGCGATGACGCCGATCCACGGCAGCACCGGGTAAGACGTGCGCAGGTGCAGGTTTTCGGAAAACGCCAGCCAGCCGCGATCATGCAGGATTGCCCACGGCACATGCAGGGCTGAATCCACGCCAAAGTGCAGGCCGTCGAGCAGGTTGTGGCCGGCGACGATGCTGGCGCCCAGGGCGAGCAGTGCGGCGCGTGGCAGCCACACCAGCAGCGACAGGGCGATCATGCTGACGCCGATGGCCCAGATCACTTGCAGGTAGATCACGCTCGGGGGCAACTGGAAGGTCCAGGCGAAGTTGACCAGGGTGAACTCCAGCACCACCAGGAACAGCCCGCGTTTGAACAGGAACGCCGAGACGTCGCCACGGCCCTGATGCTTCTCGCCATACAGCCAGGCCGACAGGCCGGTCAGCAGGACGAACACAGGCGCACACAGGTGGGCGAGGGTGCGGCTGAAGAAAAGCGCCGGTTCCGTGGTGTCGATGGCCATGGGGTCGCTGACCTGGCGGTGCAGGAGGAAAGTCTCGCGGACATGGTCCAGGAGCATGAACAGGATCACCAGGCCGCGCAGGGCATCGATGCTCTGCAGGCGCTGGGTGATCAGCGTGGGCGTGGCGCTGGCACTTGTCATGGGTTGTCTAATAGGAATGAATTTCATGTGAAACGTTATCGTATAACAATACGCTAAAAGGGAATAGAGGTTTTTGTGTGGCCTGTGCCGGGCTCTTCGCGGCACAAACCACCCAGATCAGAAGCTGTAATCCACCGTCGCGAAGTACGACCGCGGTATCCCCATCAACCACTGCTGCCCGCTGAACGCCGACTGCACATACTCGCGATCGAACAGGTTGTTCAACTGCAACCCCACCTTCACATCCGGCATCACCTGCCAGGCGATGTTGGCATCGACCACGGTGTACCCGGGGGCGCTCTGGGTATTGGCGGTATCGGCATAACGCTCATCCACATAGCGCGCCCCAATGCCAGCCTCCACCTGCTGGCCGAAGCCTTTGCTCAACCAAAGGTTGGCGGTACGCCGTGGCACGTTGGCCGGCCGGTTGCCTGCCCGATTCTGCGGCAGGCCGCCGACCATTTCGTCGAAGTCGTCGTACTTGGCGCGTACCAGCGATGCGTTGGCCGACACCTGCCACTGATGGGCCAGGGCCAGCTCCAGCGTCGCTTCCAGGCCATCGGAGGTCTGCTGCCCTGCTTGTTGCTTCTCGTGCGTGATGGGGTCGTCCACCAGCAGCTTTTTCTTGACGATGTGGTAGGCGGCAAGCGTCCATTCGCCGCGCCCCTCCCAAAAGCGCTGCTTGAGGCCGACCTCGGTCTGCTTCGCCTCGGTCAGGTCATAGTTCATCTGCGCGGGGCTGAGGCTGATGAGGTTGTTGACCCCATCCTCGCTGGTTGAGTACTGGCCGTACAACGACAGGTCGTCGCTGATTGCGTACACCAGCCCGACGCGCCAGTTGCCCCCTTGCAGGCTGCGATCGCTACGGCTGTCGTTGATCAAGTTGTTGCGGTCGATGTGGTTCTGGTCGCGACGCACGCCGGTAACCAAAGACAGGCGATCGCTCAATTGCAGGCGGTTCTCGGCAAACAGGGCAAAGGTATGGGTGGTCGAAAGCGTTTGCGGCCGCAACGGCGAGGCGCTATGGAACCCGCCGGGCTGCGGCTGCCATGGGTCGAGGTAGTCGCCGCCGACATCGTTGTAGGGTGAATTGCTGTCGACGTTGAAGCGCACCTTGTTGTATTCGGCACCGAGCACGGTCTTGCTGTCCAGGCCGAACAGGGTGTGGTCGAAGGTGAAGGTTTGACGGTCGCCGAACTGTTCCTGGTTGTGCTTGATTTCCAGGTAGCTGCCGCGCAGCAACTGCTGACGCCCGGCGTCCCAGCTGTAGTCCTCGGCGTTGCGCCAGTGGCGGCGGCTTTTGATGTAGTACAGCTGGTTGCTGGCGCTGAGCTGGTCGTTCAGCGCCCAGTCGGTCGTGAGCCGGGTCCATTCATCAACGTACTGCTGTACGTCGTTCTGCACGTTGTAGTTCTTTTTGCGCAGGCTGCTGCGGTAGTGGCCGTCGATCAGCGGGGTACCGTAGTAGTTGGCAGGTTGTGCATCGCCGCGGTCATGGGCCAGCGTGAAGCTGAGGTCATCACTGGCGTCAAAACGCAGCGCGGCGCTCAGGGCCAGGCTACGTGAAGCGGTGCGGTCGACCCAGCCATTGCCGGCCTGTTGGTTCAGCGTCAGGCGGTAGCTCAGGCGCTCGCTGAGGCTGCCGCCGCTGTCCAGGCCGAGCTGCTGGCGGTCCCACGAGCCGTAACCCAGTCGCAGGTGGTTGCGCACCTCGCCGGCAAAAGGTTTTTTCGGGATCACGTTGATCACTGCGCCGGTGGCGCCTTCGCCATGCAGTACCGAGGCCGGGCCGCGAATCACCTCGATGCGTTCGACCATCCACGGGTCGACCGGGAAGGTCTGTGTGCCGGCACCGGTGTACAGGCGCGCGCCGTCGAACAGGGTCATCACTGAGCTGTGGCCGGCAAAGCCGCGGGCAGACAGGCCTGTACCGCCGTCCCCCGGGGAGCCGACGAAAGTAATGCCCGGCGAGCGGGTCACTGCATCCTGCACCGTGATGTTGTTGCGCTGCTGAATCTGCCGTTCGCTGATACTGCTGGTGCTGGCCGGTGTTTCCAGGGCGCTGAGGCCAAGGCGCGAGCCGGCCTGGGTCGGCGTGGCCAGGTCGATGGTGCGGTTGTCCTGAGTGTCGGTGATGGCCGTGGAAGGCAGGGCCAGAGGCTGCGGGTCGCGGTCATCAGCCAGCGCCGGCAGGGCAACGGCCAGGCAGGCCGCCAGGGGGTGAAGTTTGAACATACGGGACATGTCGTTCCACTGCTGCAGGAATGAATGGATCCCGGTGGAAAACACGCAAAGGCGAACCATGCAGGCAGGCGCGCGCACGGATTCCGGCCTGCGCCCGCCCACCGCGGGTTGCCAAGTGAAGCTCCAGGCCGGTCTCCGGGCTTGCGAGGGGCATGAAACCTTCACCTTCCCATGCTTGAGCACAGTGGTATCTCGAAGGGTTCGCTCGCTTACCGTTGCGGGGGCAGCACCGGACTTGTCGTGGGCAACACGACGCACCGGTTTCCCGTTTCACCCTGCGCGCGGCGGCGCAGGGCACCTGAAACTGGCGCGCATCTGACCATTGAAAGGCTGGGGCGTCAAATGTTGGTGTGCTGTGAATGCTGAGAAAAAACAACAGGTTGTGCGTTTTTGCGGCGCCGGAGCCCCATTTGGCAAGAACATCAGGCCCCAGCGTGATGAGTTGGCTGGGGAGGCAGGCTTGCCTGAAAAGCTAGCGCCCGCGGCGCCGCGATACCCGTGCCTCGATGTTCTTGCGCCCGATCAGCAGCGGCGGCTTCTCCACCACCGGCTCATCCGCCAGCCATTTGTACATCACCAGGCAGTCCACCAGCCCCAGGCGGGCATGACGGTAGGCCTTGGGCAAACGGCCGACTGTTTCAAAGCCCAGCTTGTGCCATAGCGCCACGGCCACTGCGTTGGTGGCTACCACCGAGTTGAACTGCAATGCCAGAAAGCCTTCCTGGCGCGCCAGCTTTTGCGAGTGCTCGCACATCAAGCGCGCCACGCCCCGGCCGCGCGCCTGTTCGCAGACCATGTAGCCGCAATTGCCTACATGCGCACCAGGCCCGGCAGCATTGGGCTTGAGGTAATACGACCCCAGTAGCTCGCCATCTTCTTCGGCCAACAGCGTGTGCAAGGGCAGCTCCAGCCACAGCTGGCGGGCTTGCTCGAAGCTCAGCGCCGGGTCGAAAGCGTAGGTTTCACGGGCTTGGACAATGGCCTGGAAGGTGGGCCAGAAACGATCGAAATCGTCCGGCGTCATGGGGCGAATGTGGATCATGCGGGTTCCTGCGCGGGGTGAGCCGCCCAGTCTGGGTGGCGCGGCGCCGTCGCGCAAGGGCGGCGACGCCGTTTGTGCTCAACCGTTGGCCTTGCCCACCGCGTCCATTGCGCGGGCCGAGTACACCAGCGCGGCACCGGCGTTCATGGCCACGGCCACGCCGAGGGCCTCGGCAATTTCCTCGCGGCTGGCACCCGCTTTGACGGCCTGCTGCGAATGCACGGCGATACAGCCGTCGCAGCGGGTGGTCACAGCCACGGCCAAGGAGATCAGCTCGCGGGTCTTGGCATCCAGGTGGTTGGTTTTGGCGCCTGCACCGCTGGCGGTCATGTAGCCGGCTACGGTGTCGGGGGAGAGTTGCTTGAGATCGCCGATGCCGGCCATCAACTGCTTACGGTAGGCGTCCCAGTCCATCATGCTCATCGTCTTCACCTTGGGGGGTTGCGAGTGGAGCTTTCAGGCTAGTCGAAGCGTGGCACGTGCGAGGCGGTACTTTGGTGGGTAAACGCAGGTCACTCGTACAGTGGCCTGCGTTGAGCCTTCAGATGTAGATGAACACCAGCACCAACGCCGCGACCACTGCCCATTTTTCCAGGTAGTAGCGCAGGCGATTGCGCTTCTTCAGCGCCTTGCCACGTTCGCGGATCTTGTAGATGCGGGTGAACAGGCGGTTGATGCCACCGGTCTTGTCGCTGGCATCGTTGGGCGCAGCGGCAGCGGCCATCACGTTGCGGCTGAACCAGCGGTTGAACGCGGTTGCCCAGCGGTACTTGAGCGGGCGTTCGACGTCGCAGAACAGGATGATGCGGTTGTGCTCGGTGGTGTTGGCTGCATAGTGGATGTAGGTTTCGTCGAAGATCACCCCCTCACCATCGCGCCAGGCGTATTTCTCGCCGTCCACGTCGATGTAGCAGCCGTCGTCATTCGGGGTATCCAGGCCCAGATGGTAGCGGTACGAGCCGGCATACGGGTCACGGTGGCGCACCAGCTTGGCTCCCGGAGGCAGGGTAGCGAACATGGCGGCCTTGACCGTGCCGATGCCTTGCAGCAGCTCGGTCGTGCGTGGGCAAAGGGCCATTGCCGACGGGTGGCTTTCGCCATACCACTTCAGGTAAAAACGTTTCCAGCCGGTCTTGAAGAACGAGTTGAAACCGACGTCATCGTAATTGTCGGATTTCTTGATTTCGCCTACGTGCAGCAACTGGCGGCCTTCCTCACGGATCTCCTGCCAGTGGTCCTGCAGCGGTTTCAGTTCTGGAAAGGCCTCGACCGGCAGGTAGGGCTTGGCCGGGTGTTTGGAGAACAGGTACAGGAAGCTGTTGATCGGGGCCAGGAAGCTGGAGTGGTCGCCCAGCTGGCGAGTCAGCTTGTGGCGAACCCGACCGCGCAGGTGAACATAGGCGATCGAGAAGACGAAGATAAGTACGAGTGCAATTTTCATGGACGTTTACTTGTCGAAAAATGGCCATGCGCCGAGGCATGAGCCCGCCAGCATAAACAATCATGGGGGCAGTTTGTACTTATTGTTACCAAACTGCGGGGCGACATTGGTGTAATACCCTACAGTCTTGCGCAAACGTTTCATGTCAGGGAGTTTGTATGGTTCAGGATATACGCCCCAGCGGTAGCCCGTTCAAGCGGCTGTTCTTCGCCTTGCCGGTCAGCGACGCGCAGCGCCGTGACCTGGCCCAGTGGCGACGCGGGCTGAACCTGCGCAGCGGCAAACCGGTGCCGGCGGCCAACTTCCATGTCACGCTGCTGTTCCTCGGTGATGTGGACACTGCGCAGGTGCCGGCAATGTGCGCGGCGGTCGACCAACTGGCGCTGCCAACCTCGGCGCCGCGGCTGTTGCTCGACCGTTTGCAGGTGTGGCAACGGGCCGGCGCCTTGGTGCTGGAGGCGCAGCAGGTACCGCCCGCCCTGTTGCAACTGGTGTACGGTTTGCAGCAGGCGTTGCTGCCGTTGGGGCTGGAAGCGGCCACGCGTGAGTATCGACCGCATCTGACGCTGTCCAGGGATTACCGCGGGCAGCCGCCCGAGGCCAGTAGCGCGCCGGAGTTTTACCTCACCGCGCGACACTTCACGCTTTACGAGTCGCGCAAGGGGGCTTACTGGCCATTGGCGCAGTGGCCGCTGGCGGGCTGACCCGCCGGGCGAAAAACGCCTTGTCCCGGATGCGTACCTGCAGGGGCTGTTCAGATCGGGTGATTACACCGGCATGCTTTGGTAAGGCAATTCATCCCCTGGGCTGCGCTCGAACTGGCGCTTGTACTCGCGGCTGAACTGCGAGGTACTCTGATAGCCCACCCGGTGCGCAGCCTGTGCCACGCCCAGGCCTTCGCCGATCAGCATCTGCTGCGCCTTGAGTAGCCGCAAGCGCTTGAGGTACTGCATCGGTGCCATGTCGGTGCAGCGCTTGAAGTGTTCATGGAAGGTCGAAACGCTCATGTTGGCCCGCGCGGCCAGTGCCTCCACGCTCAGCGGCTCGGCGTAGTGCTCGCGCAGGTGGGCGAGGGCGGCACCGATGCGGGCGAAGTGCCCCTGTTGCTCCACCAGTGCCCGCAACACACCGGCCTGCGGGCCGCGCAGCGCGGTATACAGCACCTCGCGTACGCGCGCCGGGCCCAGTACCTTGGCGTCAAGCGGGTCCTGCAGGCAGTGCAGCAGCCGTTCCACACTTTCGCGCATTGGCGCATCCAGTGCTGCGGAGGTCATCGATTGCGGTGTTTGCGCCTGCACTTCAGCGTCCGGTGCCAAGCCCATGCTCTGCACCAACTCGCCCAGCACGCCACGGTCGATGCCCACCGCCACGCCCAGCAATGGCGCGTCAGGGGTGGCGAAGGTTTCGCACATGAACGGCACCGACAACGCCTGCACCAGGTAATGCCCGGCGCCGTACTCCAGGGTGCGCGGCCCCAGGCGTGCCAGCTTGCTGCCCTGGGCCAGGATCATGAGGCTGGGTTCGTAAATCTGTGGGCTGCTGGCCACATAGTGGTCCCAGCTCAGCACCTGCACCTGGGGCAGGAGGGTGGGCACGAAGCCCGGGCGCGTGGTGAGGCTGCGGATCAGTGAGCAGAGCGGCGCATTGGCATCGACGTGACGGGTCAGTTGCATGGTGGACCAAGGGCAGAGAATCAGACAGCTTGATCATCGCAGATTGAGGGCGTGGCGCCAGCTATAGCTTGGCATCTTCGTAGAATCAGGCATGCATGCCGGAGAATCAGCCGTGGGCGAGGCGGCGAACGACGCGCAAAATGCGTCGCCTGAATCGTTTCACTTCACTGCGAGGCCCTGCATGTATACCGCCATCGGTTATGCCGCTCAAACCCCCACCAGCCCCCTGGCCCCCATGACGTTCCAACGCCGCAGCCCGCGCCCGGATGACGTCGCCATCGACATCCTGTACTGCGGCGTGTGCCACTCCGACATCCACCAGGCGCGCAACGAATGGGGCATTGCCGTGTACCCGCTGATGCCGGGCCACGAGATCATCGGCCGGGTCACGGCGGTGGGCGACAACGTCACCGCGCACAAGGTCGGTGACCTGGTGGGCGTCGGCTGCATGGTTGACTCGTGCCGTACCTGTGAAGCCTGCGCCAAGGACCTGGAGCAATATTGCCTCGAAGGCCCGACCATGACCTACGCCACCCCGGACCGGGTCGACGGCAGCAACACCATGGGGGGGTACTCCAGCAGCATCGTGGTCAGCGAGCACTTCGTGGTGCGCATACCGGCCGGCATGGACCTGCCCAGCGCTGCACCTATCCTGTGTGCCGGCATCACCACCTATTCGCCGCTCAAGCACCACGGCGTTGGCCCGGGCCACAAGATCGGCATCCTCGGCATGGGCGGCCTGGGCCACATGGGCATCAAACTGGCCAAGGCCCTGGGTGCGGAAGTGACCCTGTTCACGCGCTCTCAGGCCAAGGCCGAGGAAGCGCGCCGCCAAGGGGCCGACCATGTGATCGTCTCCACCGATGCCGAGCAGATGCGCGCCGCTGCTGGCCGTTTCGATTTCCTGCTCGACACCATTCCGGTGCAGCACGACCTCAACCCGTACCTGGAAACGCTGAAGTTCGACGGTGTGCACATCCTGGTTGGCCTGATCGAACCGATCGACCCGGCATTGCATGCGGCCAACCTGGTGATGAAGCGCCGGGTGCTGGCGGGGTCGTTGATCGGGGGGATTGCCGAGACTCAGGAAGTACTGAACTTCTGCGCCGAGCACGGCATCCGTTGCGATATCGAGATGCTGGATATCCGCAACATCAACCAGGCCTATGAGCGGATGATTGCCGGTGATGTGAAGTACCGGTTCGTGATCGACATGGCCACGTTACAAGGCTGATGGGTCGGTTGCCTGTACGGGCCTCTTCGCGGGCAAGCCCGCTCCTACACAGGGGTGATGTAGGGCTTGCGCGCGGTGGGGCCCGTACAGGCAGCACCGATGCAGCCGCTTTACCAGGCCATCGGCTTGTCCCAGCCCTTCCAGAACAACCATCGCCGCACCTCGCCGTGCGCCCCGGTACCGATCTGCCACTCGGGCCGCCCGCTATCCAGCGCAATCACCGAAATAACCCCCGCATGGCTCGCCGCCACCAGCGTTTGTCCGTCGGCGCTGATATCCATCGCACTGATGGTCGATCCCAGGTAATGCTGCCAATGCTCCTTACCCTCTTCGCCAAACGCCCGCAGGTAGCCATAGGCATCACCCACAATGTACTCGCCATCGCGCGCAACCCCCGCATACACCCTTGCGCCATCCTGCACCAGCGGGGTACGCGGGTCCTGGCTGTAGTAATCGGTATCCAGCTCGTGCAGGTCTGCCACCCTCACGGCCAGCGTGGCACCGCTGTAGAAATGGCAGGCATTGACGATCAACTGGTCACCCGCGCGGTTGAACAAGGCAAAGTGCGGGTATTCGCTGCCTGGGCCGATGTGCGCCAGCGGCTTGAGTCGTTCGTCCAGAACAAGGTGTCGGCTGCCTTGCTCACCCACGACGATCAGCCGGCCATCCGCCGACACCGCACCATGCTCCATGCTCAGCCCCAGGCTGATGTCGTCCGGGTCGGTGCCCTCGGCCAGCTCATCGAGCACCCGTGTCTGCTGTGGCAGCAGGCGAGTCGCACCTTGAGTGGCCAGCACGAAGATACCTTCGGCACTCACCAGCAGCACTCGCTGGCCATCGGGGAAGGGGATCAGCGCGGTCGGTGTGGGCGGCAGGTCGAACGGCTCGAACGGGTAGCCTGGCGGCAACCCCTCCAGCCCCGTAGGCCAGGCCAGGCGCTGCACTTGCGGGCCGCCCCAGCCATCGGTCACACGCACGCCCTCGGCATTGGCCAGGGCGAAATAGCGCCGCGCCGGGCAACGGCCAAAGTGTTCGATGCCGATGACCGGGGTTACCCCATGGTGATCGATACGCACCACCTGGCCCTTGTCGTAAGGCATACCGATGCGGGCCAGCAGGCTGCCATCTTCCAGCAGCAGGACATGGCTGATGCCTTGGCCGTGGTCTTCGAGCATAGGTATCAAGGGGTGGTGTGCGGGTGGCCAGGCCTCGCGAAATGCCTGACGCTGCGGTTCGTCCATGCCAGGGCGGTTGGCTGCCTGCAGGGCTGCCAGCCAGGCGTCGAGCAGGTGTTCGGTGGCGGGTGCCTGCGGCTCTTCGAGGTTGTCCCAGCCGTGCGCACGGCCCTGCGCGACGTAGTCGTTGACGGCCTGGGCATAGGCGATGACTGCCTGCTGCCACTGCTGCTGGGGGTGCTGCTTGTCCATGAGCGGATCGGGCTCCTTGTTGCACGCGCGTTTCACACAAAGCGCGCATGGTACTCCTTCTGCCTGCCCTGCGGTTGTGAGGCCCCAGCTTGACGCGTACCATGCCGGGCATTCCTATCCATAACAAAACGTACGTTGGCACCCCTGCAAGCGGGTGGCTGGCGTGCGACCTGTTGCTTTGTCTGCGGAGAAGCGGTTTCCACCCATGAACGGACCCATACCCACACACCTGCCGCCCACAACGGGCAGCGGCAGCTGGCTGAGCGTCATCGCCCTGGCCTTGGCGGCCTTCATTTTCAACACCACCGAGTTCGTCCCGGTGGCGCTGCTCAGTGACATTGGCCGCAGCTTCGACATGAGCACTGCCCAGGTCGGCCTGATGCTGACCATCTATGCCTGGATCGTGGCGCTGGCCTCGTTGCCCATGATGTTGCTGACCCGCAACATCGAACGGCGGCGTCTGCTGCTGTTCGTGTTCCTGGTGTTCATTGTCAGCCACTTGCTGTCGTGGCTTTCGCAGAGCTTCGCCATGCTGCTGGTCAGCCGTATCGGCATTGCCCTGGCGCATGCGGTGTTCTGGTCCATCACCGCCTCGCTGGCGGTGCGTGTGGCGCCGCCGGGCCAGCAGGCCAAGGCGCTGGGCCTGCTGGCCACCGGTACTACCCTGGCCATGGTCCTGGGCATCCCGCTGGGCCGTGTGGTGGGCGAGGCACTGGGCTGGCGCATCACGTTCCTGAGCATTGGCGGGGTAGCGCTAGCCACCATGCTGTGCCTGATGAAATCGCTGCCGCTGCTGCCCAGCCAGAACTCCGGTTCGTTGCGCAGCCTGCCGGTCCTGTTCAAGCGCCCGGCACTGGTCATTACCTACTTGTTGGTGACGTTGGTCATTACCGCGCAGTTCACGGCCTACAGCTATATCGAGCCGTTCGCCCTGCACGTAGCGCAGATCGGCGGCGACCGCACCACACTGTTGCTGCTGTTGTTCGGCGGTGCCGGGGTTTTTGGTTCGTTGTTGTTCAGCCGTTACAGCGACCGCTTCCCGCATGGCTTCCTGGTGGGTTCGATCGGGGTACTCGCCGCGTGCCTGTTGCTGATGTTGCCGCTGTCGGGCAACTTCTATGTGTTCGCAGTGCTGAGCATGTTCTGGGGCGTGGCCATTCTCAGCTTCAGCCTGGCGCTGCAGTCCAAGACCCTGAAGCTGGCGTCCGACGCCACCGATGTGGCCATGGCGCTGTTCTCGGGTATCTACAACATCGGTATTGGCGGGGGTGCGCTGCTGGGCAGTATCGTCAGCAGCCAGATGAATGTGGCGGATATCGGCCTGGTGGGCGGCAGCGTGGCAGTGGTCGGGCTGGTACTGGCCGTTGCCAGTACCCGGCGCTTTCGCGAGGCGTTGGCACGCTGAGCCGGGGCCGCTCAGGCCCCTTGCCGGTCAAGTAGAGACTCAGGCCAATACGGCAGCCCATGCCGATATCAACAAAACCCCCGCCAATACCTGGTTGAACACCCGCAACCGCCCCGGTGCCTGCAGCCACCGGGCGCTCCCCACCCCCAACACCGCCCACGCGGCCATGCTCGGCAGAGCGATCAGCAAGAACACCAGCGCCAGCTGCCACACTGGCAACGACGGCGCGGCAAATACCCCGACCACCGCCACGGCCATCAACCACACCTTGGGGTTCACCACCTGCAACGAAGCCGCGCTGAGCGCACTGAAGCCTGGCGCCGTGGTCGTGTGGAGCGGGGCGGCGGCACTGCGCAGCATCTTCCAGGCCAGGCTACTCAGCCACAGCACCCCGGCCCAGCTCATCAGCTGTTGTGCCAGGGGGTGGCGCAGCAGCAGTTCGCCCAGCCCCAGCCCGACGAGCAGCACAATGGCTGCAGCCGCGCCACACGCCGCCACGATCGGCGCCAGGCTTGCGCGCAGGCCCCGGCGGGCGCCATGGGCCAGGATCAACAGGTTGGTCGGCCCCGGGCTGATACTGGACACCAGGGCAAACAGAATGAAGGGCAACAACGACTCAGACATGGTTCATGGGCTCCGTAACATCGAAGCACCATGCTCGCTGCCCGCCGGCACTCAGTCTGGAAGGTTTGAGCAGCGCCTGCGGTAGTCGGCCGGGGTCAACTGGTAGGCGCGGCGGAACCAGCGCCCCAGGTGGCTCTGGTCGGCAAAGCCCAACGCCACGGCCACTTCGGCCGGTGTCTGGCCTTGGGCAAGCAGGCGCCGCGCGCGGGCCAGGCGCAGCTGGATCAGGTAGGCATGGGGTGCAATGCCGAACGCCGCCTTGAACGCACGCGTCAGGCGAAAGCGGTCAATGCCGCAGGCCTGGGCCAGGTCCTCCAGGCCGATGTCGCGCTCCAGATTGGCATGCAGGAAGTCCCGGGCGCGCTGTGCGGTCAGCGGCAGGCGCGGGTCGGGGTTGATGCGGCGGCGCCAGTGCAGGTGGCGGGTCAGGCAGGCCAGCAGATCGTCCATGGCCGTTTGCCTGACGATGCGCAAGTCCTGGTCATGCACGGCCCTGAAGGCCAGGGCGGTGGCCCGTGCCAGGCGTTCGTCGTGGCACAGGGTGTCGGCGAAGCTGGGCAGGCTGTCGCCCGGCGCGTGCTCGTACAGCGCGCGCAGCTGTTGGTCGAGCCAGGCGGGCTCCAGGTACAGCGTCGAATAGGTGAAGCCTTCTTCGGTGGGCGCCAGGCCATCGTGGATGTCGCCAGGCTCAAGTAAGAATACCTGCCCCGGCGTGCTGCGGTGGCGCACCCGGCGGCAGTTGAACTGCTGCACGCCCTGCTCGGTCACGCCGACCAGGAAGCTGTCGTGCCAGTGGGGATCATAGGCATGGCCGACAAAATGCGCGCGGACCGACTCGATGCCAGTGTCGGCGTCTTGTTTGAAGTCGATCCAGTTGCTCATGGACGTGTACCGTGGGGTAAATGGCTACCTTAGCGCAACGCCCCCGGCTCAGTCTGGAACGATTGTGCAGCCGTTGGTCAGTGCCCGGGCGCGCAGGGCCTCGAAGCGTTCGCGTAGCCACAGGTGCAATTGCTTCACGGCCGGTGTGAGTTGTTTGCGATGAGGGCAGACCAAGGTCAGCGGGGTAGGCTCGCCGAGCAATTCGGGCAGGACCATTTCCAGTTCACCGGCCGCGATGTTGGCGCTGACATCCAGCCACGACTTGTAGACGATACCTTCCCCCTGGATGGCCAGGCGGCGGATGACGTCGGCATCGTCACTGACCAGCGGCCCACGCACCTGCACGGTGCGATTACCCAGCTGCCACTTGTCGTACACCCGGCTGTGCTGCATGTACAGCAGGCAGGCATGCTGCTGCAGTGCGTCGGGGGTAAGCGGGCGGCCGTGACGGGCCAGGTAGTCGGGCGAGGCCACCAGCACGCGGCGGTTCCATTCGGCCAGTGGCAGGGCGATGTAGTTGGCATCCTGGTTGAGGCCATAGCGGATGGCCACATCCACAGGGTCGCGGTTGAGGTCGGCCATCTGGTCGGACAGGAAGAAGCGCAGTTGCAATGCCGGGTGGTCGCGGCGGAAAGCGCTGAGCCAGGGCAGCAGCATGTTGCGGCCCATGTCGGAAGGGGCCGACACCTGCAGGGTGCCGCGCAGGCTATTGGGGTTGCCATGCAGATCTTCATGGCCCTGGCGCAGGCTTTCCAGCACATTCAGCGCGGTTGGCAGGTAGCGCTCGCCCTCGGCGGTCAGGCGCAGGCTGCGGGTGGTGCGGGCGAACAGGCGTACATCCAGGTCGCGTTCCAGGCGTTTGATCGCGGCAGCCACCTGGCCCGGCAGCAGGCCTGCTTCATGGGCGGCGGCAGTGAAGCTCCCCAGCACGCTGCTGCGGGCAAACAGTTCGAGGTCGGTGATGCGCAGCATTTTCATTCCAGGGATGAAAGTGTTGTTACATTGTGCCGCTTTTTCTTTTTTGCTGGAAAGATAAGATGCCCGGCAAATCCACTGTTCATCCCGGAGTTGTCGCATGGATACCGTATCGCTGGCCAAGCGCCGTTACACCACCAAAGCTTACGATGCCTCACGCCGCATTCCCCAGGCCACCGTCGACGCCCTGCTCGAACAACTGCGTCACAGCCCGTCGTCGGTCAATTCCCAGCCCTGGCATTTCATCGTCGCCGACACGGCCGAAGGCAAGGCCCGCCTGGCCAAGAGCACTGCTGAGGGTTATGCCTACAACACGCAGAAGCTTCTCGATGCCTCGCATGTGATCGTGTTCTGCACCCGTACCGAAATGACTGAAGAACACCTGAACGCCGTGCTCGATCAAGAGGCTGCCGATGGCCGTTTCCGTGATGAGCAAGCGCGCGCCGGGCAAAACCAGAGCCGCCGGCACTACGTCAACCTGCACCGCTTCGACCAGAAGGATGTGCAGCACTGGATGGAAAAACAGACCTACCTGGCGTTGGGAACTGCCTTGCTGGGTGCAGCGGCGCATGGGCTGGATGCCACGCCGATCGAGGGCTTCGACAGCAAGGTCCTCGATGCCGAACTGGGTTTGCGTGAGCGTGGCTTTACCAGTGTGGTGATCCTGAGCCTGGGTTACCGCAGTGAGGCGGACTTCAATGCCGGGCTGAGCAAGTCGCGGTTGCCGGCATCGCAAGTGTTCACCTTCCTGTGAGGTTTCCGGGGCCGCTGTGCGGCCCTGGCAACGCTGGCAGTTAATCTGGCAAAGCCCTGACGTCGACCGCCCGATCAGGCAAACTGGCAATGACCCGGCATATACCGCATACTTATCGGCAAATGCCGAAAAGGAGCCTGCCATGCTTGCCGAAGTGCTTCGCGACAACGGTTACCACGAGTACCGGGCGCGCTTGCAGGCGCTGCTGGACATTCCCGAGCTTGCCAGTGACTTCGAAATCCACACCCGCATCACCGATGGTTTTGCCGCCACCTGGTTGGTAAAGCTGACCGAACGCGGTGTGCTCACGCCGGTGGAGCGCGACCAGATCATCCCGCTGCGCACCCTCAAATCCCGTATCGAGCGCGACCAACCGCTGACCGTGGATGAGAGCGATCGGCTGTTCCGCTCGGCCCACATCACCGCCATGGCCGAGGCTGTGTTCGGTGAAGCGGGCAAGGCCAAACGCTGGCTTTCCAAGCCCAAGGAGCGTTTCTCGGGGCTGACGCCGATGCAGATGCTCACCACCCAGCAAGGCACCACGCAGGTCGAAGAAATGCTGCTGCAGATTGCCGAGGGCTATGGCCTGTGATTTTGTGGCGAATCAGCGCCTATGCAGACTTGAGTGGTACGGGGGGCTTGCGTGTAAGTGGCCGCTGGCACCAGGCGGGGCGGCCGGTGGTGTATGCCGCCACCAGCCCTCCCGGGGCGATGCTGGAAGTGTTGGTGCACCTGGAGATCGACCCCGAGGATTTCCCGACCACCATGCGCTTGCTTCGCATCGAACTGCCCGACACGGTTTCCCAGGCGCAGTTGCCCGCTTTGCAGCCTGGCTGGTCTGCTCAGCCTGAGTTGACCCGTACGCTGGGCAATCGCTTTCTGGATGACGGTTCGGCATTGCTGCTGCCGGTGCCAAGCGCGATCATGCCCAGCACCACCAATTACCTGTTCAACCCACGGCACCCGCAGGCGCAGAGCGCGAAAATCCAGGTTGAGGATTTCACCCCGGACAGCCGCCTGTTCTAGCCTCTGTACGAAAAGTCTTGAGACGCAGGTCAGGCAAGGCGAAAACAGCCGAGGTGGTCACCACAGTGCGGCCGATGCTGTCGTCAGCACTCGGCCAAACACTTCGAGCGCCTTGTCCACGTCAGCCTCGGTGCTGAAACGGCCGATGCTCAAGCGCACACTGTTGCGAGCCTGACGCTCATCCAGCCCCAGTGCCAGCAGCACATGCGAGGCAGCGTTGCTCGCCGAGTTGCAGGCCGAGGTGGTCGACAAGGCCAGCTCGCCGGCCAGCGCCGCACTGTTGAAGCCTTTGCTGTCGATGCACAGGTTCAAGGTATGGGGAATGCGTTGCTTGGCGCAGCCGTTCAGGGTAACGCCGGGCATGGCCAGCAGGCCTGTGCGCAGGCGTCTTGCCAGTTGCTCGAGGCGCTGGTGCTCGCTGTCGCCAGGTTGGCCGGCCAAGGCAAAGGCACTGCCCATGCCCGCTATCTGATGGGTCGCCAGGGTGCCGGAACGCAGGCCCTGCTCATGGCCGCCGCCGTGCATCTGCGCACGCATCAGCACGCGGGCGCGCGGCCCGACATACAGCGCGCCGATGCCTTTTGGCCCGTAGACCTTGTGCGCCGAAAAAGACATCAGGTCCACGGCCATCGTATGCAGGTCGATCGCCAGCTTGCCCACGGCCTGCGCGGCATCCACGTGCAGCAGGGCACCGTGGGCACGCACCTGCTCGCCGATCGCGGCAAAATCGGTGACCGTGCCCAGTTCGTTGTTGACCGCCATCAGCGATACCAGGCGGGTGTCAGCGCGCAATGCTGCCTGCACGCTCGCGGGCTGAATCAGGCCAGCGGCATCCGCTGCCAGGCGCGTAACGGCCCAGCCCTGGCGCTCCAGTTCGGCCACGGTGTCGAGCACGGCCTTGTGTTCCAGCTGGCTGGTGATCAGGTGCCCGGGCTGGCCGATGCCTTGGGCAATACCCTTGAGCGCCAGGTTGTTGGACTCGGTCGCACCCGACGTCCATACCAGATGCTCGGCGTGCGCGCCGACGCACTCGGCGACTTGCTGGCGCGCTTGGTCCACGGCGTGACGTGCAGCCTGGCCGAAGGCGTGGCCGCTGGACGCCGGGTTGCCGAAGTTGGCCTGGTTACCCAGGCAGGCGAGCATGGTTTCGATAACCCGGTCGTCGACTGGGGTAGTGGCGGCGTAATCGAAGTAGAGTGGGGCGCTAGGCATTGAGGGCGGGTCCGTGTCAGTGGCCGTGAAATCGGCAATCATTGACGTAAGCGTACCTGCCAGCAGCGGTATTTTTTCGTTTCCCTCAGGTCGATTCGCGATTATTTTAGAAAAAAATTCTCTATCGAAGATCTTTCATGGGATTTTCTACTTTGCCTGGTGAGGGCCATGAAGGGTCCCTCGCCGGCACCGTCAGGGCTCCAGAGCCTTCTCTTCCTCTGCAACCACGCGCTCGCACAATTCCGTGATCTGCTCGCGCATCCAGCGGTTGGCCGGGTCCTGGTCGGTGCTTTCATGCCAGTACAGGTGCGTTTCCAGCGCAGGGACCTCCACCGGCAGCGCCTGATAACGCAACTGATGGCGACGGGCGAAGCGCTCGGGGACCGTCATCGCCATGTCGGTCTGCTGCAACACCTGCGACGCCATCAGGTAGTGTTGCGAACGCAGGGCGACCTTGCGTTGAACACCCATCTTGCCCAGCGCCAGGTCGACGTAACCCAGGCCGTTGCGGCGGCTGGAGATATGGATGTGGGTCATGCCCAGGTAGCTGTCGAGGGTCAGCTTGCTGTCGGCCAGCGGGTGACCTTGGCGCAGGGCGCAGACATAGCGGTCTTGCATCAGTTTGATGTGGCGCACCTGCGGGTCGGTGTTCAGTGGCGCGTCGATGGCAAAGTCCAGGCGGCCGGCCGCGAGTTCCTTGGTGGTCTCGCGGCGCTTGCACAGGAAGCTTTCGATCACGACTGCCGGCGCCAGACGGCGCAGGCGCTGGAACAGCGGCGGCAAGATGACCGCCTCGGTCAGGTCGGTCATGCTGATGCGGAAGGTCTTGTTGGCCTGCTGCGGGTTGAAAATGCGGCTTTCCTGCACCGAGGTCCGCAGCAGCGCCAGCGCGTTGCGCACAGGGCCGATGATGTTCTGCGCCATGGGGGTGGGCACCATGCCTTGCGCGGTACGCACGAACAGCGGGTCATTGAAGGTTTCGCGCAGGCGCGACAGGGCATTGGACACTGCCGGCTGGGTAATGCCGACAATCTGCCCGGCGCGGGTCAGGTTGGCTTCGGTGTAGATCGCATCGAACACGATGAACAGGTTGAGGTCGACCTTGCTAAGGTTCATGGGCGCCGCTCTTTGTTGGAATTATCGGCCGATCATATATCGGTTATGAATGTTTATACACGCGGAAAATAGACTAGGTGGATGGAGCAATGCTGCTCTAGGCTCTGGCCCAAGTACTCCGAACTGTGAAGGTAGCCCAGATGGATTTCGCCTATTCGCCCAAGGTCCAGGCACTGCGCGAGCGTGTCACTGCGTTCATGGACGCCCATGTCTACCCCGCCGAAGCCGTGTTCGAGCGCCAGGTCGCCGAGGGTGACCGCTGGCAGCCCACTGCAATCATGGAGGCGCTCAAGGCCAAGGCCCGCGCCGAAGGGTTGTGGAACCTGTTCCTGCCAGAGTCGGAATACGGCGCCGGCCTGAGCAACCTGGAGTACGCACCGCTGGCAGAGATCATGGGCCGCTCGTTGCTCGGGCCGGAGCCGTTCAACTGCTCGGCGCCGGACACTGGCAACATGGAAGTGCTGGTGCGCTACGGCAGCGAGGCGCAGAAACGCCAGTGGCTGGAGCCGCTGCTGCGTGGCGAGATCCGGTCGGCGTTTGCCATGACCGAACCGGACGTGGCCTCTTCGGACGCCACCAACATGGCTGCTACCGCCATACTGGACGGTGACGAGTGGGTGATCAACGGCCGCAAGTGGTGGACTTCCGGCGCCTGCGACCCGCGCTGCAAGGTCATGATCTTCATGGGCCTGTCCGACCCTGAAGGGCCACGCCACCAGCAGCATTCCATGGTGCTGGTGCCGACCGACACGCCAGGCGTGAAGATCGTCCGCCCGCTGCCGGTGTTCGGATATGACGATGCGCCCCATGGTCATGCCGAAGTCCTTTTCGAGCATGTGCGGGTGCCGTACGAAAACGTGATCCTTGGCGAAGGCCGCGGCTTCGAAATTGCCCAGGGCCGCCTGGGCCCAGGCCGTATCCACCACTGCATGCGCTCGATCGGCATGGCCGAGCGCGCACTGGAGTTGATGTGCAAGCGTTCGGTGGAGCGTACTGCTTTTGGTCGGCCACTGGCCCGCTTGGGCGGCAACGTCGACAAGATCGCCGACTCGCGCATGGAAATCGACATGGCCCGGCTGCTGACGCTCAAAGCGGCCTACATGATGGACACTGTCGGCAACAAGGTGGCCCGTAGCGAGATCGCCCAGATCAAAGTGGTGGCGCCGAACGTGGCCTTGAACGTGATTGACCGGGCTATCCAGATACATGGCGGGGCAGGGGTAAGCGGCGATTTCCCGCTGGCCTACATGTATGCCATGCAGCGCACTCTGCGCCTGGCTGACGGGCCCGATGAAGTGCACAGGGCGGCGATTGGCAAATACGAGATTGGCAAGTATGTGCCGGTGGAGATGTTGCGTAGCGGGCGGTGAACGCGTCAGCCTGCGCCGGCCCATTCGCGGGTGAGCCCGCGCCTACACGGGCAGCACTCAGCTTGCCCGCGACGTGGCCAGTGCAATTGATTCACTCAGGCACCTAGTTGCGTGTCTTTTTCTCTCTTGGACGCGGGTTCTTGTCCAATGGCGTGCGGCTGGTGCCCATCCATACTGTCATCCTTTTTTTGCCCTCGCGTCTTGATCAACGAAATCACCACCCCACCCAGCAACAACCCGAATGTCACGCCCAACGACAGGAGCGCCGGCACCTTGCCCACCATGCCGTGGTAGAAAATCTTGCAGCCAATGAAGATCAACACCAGCGCCAGTGCGTACTTGAGGTAGACGAACCGGTGCATCAGCGCCGCCAGCGCGAAATACAGCGAGCGCAAGCCGAGGATGGCGAAGATGTTGGAGGTGTAGACGATGAACGGGTCCTGGGTGATGGCGAAGATCGCCGGCACGCTGTCGACGGCAAACACCAGGTCGGCCAGTTCGATCAGTACCAGTGCCAGAAACAGCGGGGTGGCATAACGCAGCGCCTTGCTGTGCCCGGCCGGGGTGTGGCGTACAAAGAAGTGCGAGCCATGGATCTGGTCGGTAACCCGCATGTGCCGCCGCACGAACTTGAGGATCGGGTTGTTGGCCAGGTCTGGGCGGCTGTCTTCCTTCGACAGCGCCATTTTCACCCCGGTAAACAGCAGGAAGGCACCGAAGATGTACAGCACCCAGGCAAAGTTCTGTACCAGCGCCGCGCCCACGCCGATCATGATGGCCCGCAGGAACACCACGCCCAGGATGCCCCAGAACAGCACGCGGTGCTGGTAGCGGCGGGGGATGGCGAAGTAGCTGAAGATCATCGCCATGACGAACACGTTGTCCATCGACAGCGACTGTTCGACCAGGAAACCGGTGTAGAACTCCAGTGCCGACTGCGCACCCAACTGGTACCAGACCCCCGCGCCGAACAGCACACCGACACTGAAATAGCCTGAATACAGCAGCAGGCTCTCGCGCATTTCAATTTCCCGGTCGTGGCGGTGCAGCACGCCCAGGTCGAGCACCAACAAACCGATGACGATGGCCATGAACACCAGCCACAACCAGGCGCTGGTACCGAGGACAGGTGTTGTGAGGAATGCTTGCAGAGCTGTCATGAGCCCCTCCTTGAATGTCGACGTTGCAAGGCAACAGTGATCCGACATGGCGGCTTGGCAGCCGTCAGAGGGGCCCGGTATCACATGGGCTTGAGCCTAGACCCGTTTGCCCGTGATGCCGAATGGGGAGCTGTTACATTTCTTTGCCAGTGCAGCGCTCAGGACCGCAATCCTTTGCTCAGCCCGTTCCCTTCTATTAAGTAACCTCGGTTATAGCCAAAACCAATCGAAAGCATGAGCTTTGCCAATGAGCCTTCAGCGGGATGATTAGTTAGGATTCTATCCATCAACTGATTCCAACCCCATGAAGGAGTGTCTCTCATGCCAATCATCAACAGCCAGGTCAAACCTTTCAACGCCACCGCCTACCACAAAGGCGAGTTCGTTCAGGTCAGCGAAGCCGATCTGAAAGGCAAGTGGTCTGTCGTGTTCTTCTACCCGGCCGACTTCACCTTCGTTTGCCCGACCGAGCTGGGTGACCTTGCTGACAACTACGCCGAGTTCCAGAAACTGGGCGTGGAAATCTACGGTGTTTCCACCGACACCCACTTCACTCACAAAGCCTGGCACGACACTTCGGACACCATCGGCAAGATCGAATACCCGCTGATCGGTGACCCGACTCACGTCATTTCGCGCAACTTCGACGTGCTGATCGAAGAAGCCGGCCTGGCCGACCGCGGTACCTTCGTGATCAACCCGGAAGGCCAGATCAAGATTGTCGAGCTGAACGACGGTGGTGTAGGCCGTGATGCTGCTGAACTGCTGCGTAAGGTCAAGGCTGCTCAGTACGTTGCCGCTCACCCTGGCGAAGTGTGCCCGGCCAAGTGGAAAGAAGGCGAAGCCACTCTGGCGCCGTCGCTGGACCTCGTAGGCAAGATCTAAGGTCATGCCCATAACGCGGGCGGTAAGCAGCCGCCAAAGCTGAAGTACCTACCGCCCCGTCAAGCGCCCGGGCGACCTCGCCTGGGCGTTTTTGTATCCGAGTTTTGAAAAAGGAATCGCCCGTATGTTGGACGCCACGCTTAAATCGCAACTGAAAACCTACCTGGAGCGGGTCACCCAGCCGATCGAGATCGTTGCTTCCCTCGACGACGGCGCGAAGTCCCGCGAATTGCACGACCTGCTGGTAGAGATTGCCAGCCTGTCGAACCTCATTACCTTCAGCGCGGACGGTACCGATGCCCGTCGCCCTTCGTTCTCGCTGAACCGCCCGGGTGCCGATATCAGCCTGCGCTTCGCCGGCATCCCCATGGGCCACGAGTTCACATCGCTGGTGCTGGCACTGCTGCAAGTGGGTGGCCACCCGTCAAAGGCCAGTGCCGAAGTGATCGAGCAGATCCAGGCCCTGGAAGGTGAATTCAACTTCGAAACCTACTTCTCGCTGTCGTGCCAGAACTGCCCGGACGTCGTCCAGGCACTGAACCTGATGGCGGTACTCAACCCCAACGTGCGCCATGTTGCCATCGACGGTGCGCTGTTCCAGGACGAAGTGGAATCGCGCAAGATCATGGCGGTTCCGAGTATCTACCTCAACGGTGAAGTGTTTGGTCAGGGCCGTATGGGCCTGGAAGAAATCATTGGCAAGATCGACACCAACGCTGGCGCCCGCCAGGCCGAGAAGATCAACGCCAAGGAAGCCTTTGACGTGCTGGTTGTCGGCGGTGGCCCCGCTGGCGCCGCGGCTGCCATCTACGCTGCCCGCAAGGGCATCCGCACCGGTGTTGCAGCCGAGCGCTTCGGCGGCCAGGTGCTGGACACTCTGGCCATCGAGAACTTCATCTCGGTGCAGGAAACCGAAGGGCCGAAGCTGGCCACGGCGCTGGAAGAGCACGTCAAGCAGTACGACGTCGACATCATGAACCTGCAGCGCGGTGAAGCGCTGATTCCGGCCGCCGAGGGCGGTCTGCACGAAGTGCGCCTGGCGGGGGGCGCTTCGCTGAAGGCCAAGGCCGTGATCCTGGCCACCGGCGCCCGCTGGCGCGAAATGAACGTGCCGGGTGAGCAAGAGTACCGTGGCCGCGGCGTGGCCTACTGCCCGCACTGTGACGGCCCGCTGTTCAAGGGCAAACGCGTGGCGGTGATTGGCGGCGGCAACTCGGGTGTGGAAGCGGCCATCGACCTGGCCGGTATCGTCGCCCAGGTGACGCTGATCGAGTTCGACAGCCAGTTGCGTGCCGATGCGGTGTTGCAACGCAAGCTGCGCAGCCTGCCGAACGTCAACGTGATCACCAGCGCGCTGACCACCGAGGTGCTGGGCAATGGCGAGAAGGTCACCGGTCTGCGCTACAAGGACCGCACCACGGATGAACAGCACGAAGTGGCACTGGAAGGCATCTTCGTGCAGATTGGCCTGCTGCCCAACACTGACTGGCTGAAGGGCACCGTCGAGCTGTCGCCGCGTGGCGAAATCATTGTCGACGCCAAGGGCCAGACCAGCATCCCGGGTGTGTTTGCAGCAGGTGACGTGACTACCGTGCCGTACAAGCAGATCGTCATTGCGGTGGGTGAGGGGGCCAAGGCGTCGCTCGCGGCCTTTGACCACCTGATTCGGACTTCGGCACCGGCGTAAGCCTGTACGGCCCTTTCGCGGTTGAAGCCGCTCTCACAGGACTGCGCAGTTGTTGAAACTGTGAAGATCCCCGTAGGAGCGGGTTTACCCGCGAAGAGGCCGGGCCTGCTGGCCAATCACCACCCGCCGTTCACCGTTGCTGCCGCTACCGTATTCGCGGGTAAACCCGCTCCTACATCGGATCGGTGGTGGACACCTGTCGGTGGCCGGGCCTGCTGGCCAATCTCCACCCGCCGTTCACCGTTGCTGCCGCTACCGTATTCGCGGGTAAACCCGCTCCTACATCGGATCGGTGGTGGACACCTGTCGGTGGCCGGGCCTGCTGGCCAATCTCCACCCGCCTTTCACCGTTGCTGCCGCTACCGTATTCGCGGGTAAACCCGCTCCTACACAGATCGGTGGTAGACACACATCGAGGGTTGGACACAGGACGCTGTAGGAGCGGGTTTACCCGCGAAAGGGCCGGTGCAAGCAAAGCAGGACCTGAAGGTGTCTATGCTTACTGCAGACCCCTCAGGAATCAAACCGATGACCCTGATCAGCCGCGAACCCTGGTGGCTAGTCCCCCCAAAGCCCGGGCAGCAAGAGCAGGACCTGCACTGGGGCTACCTGGAAATCTACGCCGACGGTCGCGCTGTGTTCGTCGACCAGCGCCCCACTGACCGGGAGCTGGCCGAGCGCAAGAGCTGCCGCAATTTCCCCGACCCCGAGCCGTGACGGCTCAGCCTTCCAGCTCGGCCAGGCGTGCTTCCAGCGCCGCAATGCGGGCTTCGAGGGCCTCGATGCGTTCTTCTGACACACTGCCGCCACTGGTGCGCGCGCCGCCTTCCTGCTGCCGTGCAGCGAGAATCGCCTCGATTTCCGCCGGGTCGCCCAAGGCATGGGTGTAGCGGTCTTCACGCTGGCCGGCCTGGCGTGGCAGGTGCAAGGCCAGGCCCCGCGAGATCAGGCGCTCCAGCTGATGCTGGATCTGCTCGGTGTCGTCGAAGTCGTGCAGGCGGTTGCTACGGGTCAGCAGTTCGTTGAGGGTTTGCGGGCCCCGCAGGAACATCAGGCCCATCAGCACCAACTGCGCTGGCACCAGCTCCAGTGCCTTGTCTACCCGATGTTCCCAGCGGTCGGCACGGCTGCCCATCTGCAGGCGGGTCATGCCCTGACCTTCGAGGACGCGCAGCGCCTGGCCGACCTGGCCTTGGGTGAGGTTCATCACCGGCTCGCGGCTGGTCTTCTGGTTGCAGGCCAGGACCAGGGCATTGAGGGTCAGCGGGTAGCTTTCCGGGCTGGTGGCCTGCTTTTCGATCAGCGAGCCGAGAACGCGGACCTCGATGCTGTTGAAGCGGCCTTCACCTGCGGTTTCGTGTTCTGACATGGCCCTGTCTCGTGGCTGGGGAAAGGCCACTAGGGTAGGTAATGCGATCGCGTAAGGCAATTGGGGCCGCAAAGCGGCCCCGGCCCGCTTAGCCGTTACGCTGCTCTTCGGCCTGACACGCCGCCGCGGTGAACAGCACATCGGTTGAAGAATTCAGCGCCGTTTCGGCAGAATCCTGCAACACGCCGATGATGAAGCCCACCGCCACTACCTGCATGGCAATTTCGCTAGGGATGCCAAACAGGCTGCACGCCAGCGGAATCAGCAGCAGCGAACCCCCAGCCACGCCCGAGGCGCCGCAGGCGCACACTGCCGCCACCACGCTGAGCAGCACGGCAGTCGGCAGGTCCACCTGGATACCCAGGGTATGCACGGCGGCCAGGGTCAGCACGGTAATGGTGATCGCCGCACCGGCCATGTTGATGGTCGCGCCCAGCGGGATCGACACCGAGTAGGTGTCTTCATGCAGGCCAAGGCGTTCCGACAACGCCAGGTTCACCGGGATGTTGGCGGCCGAGCTGCGGGTGAAGAACGCGGTAATACCGCTTTCACGCAGGCACAGCAGCGTCAGCGGGTACGGGTTGCGGCGAATCTTCCAGAACACGATCAGCGGGTTCATCACCAGCGCCACGAACAGCATGCAGCCGATCAGTACCGCCAACAGGTGCAGGTAGCCGAGCAGCGCGTCCAGGCCCGACTGGGCCAGGGTGGAACTGACCAGGCCAAAGATGCCCAGCGGGGCGAAGCGGATGACCACGCGCACGATCAGGGTTACACCCGTGGACAGGTCTTCGACCACGGTACGGGTGGTTTCGCCGGCGTGGCGCAGGGCCACGCCCAAGCCGATGGCCCATGTCAGCACGCCGATGAAGTTGGCATTGAGCAGGGCATTGACCGGGTTGTCTACCGCACTCAGCAGCAGGTTCTGCAGCACCTCGGTGATGCCGCCTGGCGCGCTCAGCGTGGCTTCGCTGGTGCTTAGTACCAGGTACGACGGGAACAGCATGCTGGCAACCACGGCCACCACTGCTGCGGCAAAGGTGCCCAGCAGGTACAGCCAGAGGATCGGGCGAATGTGGGTTTCCTGGCCGTGACGATGGTTGGCGACCGAAGCCATGACCAGGATGAACACCAGCACGGGCGCAACCGCCTTCAGGGCGCTGACAAACACCTTGCCAAGAAAGGCCAGGTCGCGGGCGATGGCAGGTGCCAGCAGGGCGAGGGCGATGCCGGCGAGCAGGCCGATGACGATCTGAGTCACCAGGCTGGTGCGGTTGAGGAAGCGGAGGAGAGGGGTCATGTGCAGCGGTATCTCGGAATCTGGAAAGGGCGGACTTTACCATAGAGCACCTGGTGGGCACGGCGCGCCTTGTTGGTAGTCAATCAGGCTTGGATGGCTACCAGTGAAACAACTCTCGCCGCGCCCCCTCGGTAATCGCCACGATCCCTGGGTGCTTGACCTTGCGCTCCACCGAAATGGCATAGAACGACTCGTGCACGGCCTCGGTCTGCCCGATCAGTTGCACGCCATACTGACGGCACACCTCCTCGGCGATTACGCTGGGCGCAACGAAAATGCCGCTGCCCGACTGCCCGAACGCTTGCATCAAGGCACTGTCATCGAACTCCCCCACGATCCGTGGCTGCACCTGCTGCTCGCCCAGCCACCGCAGCAAGCGGCTGCTTACCACGGTCTCCTGGCCGGGAACCAGCAGCGGAGCATCCTGCAGGCAAGCTGGAAAAGGACCTTCAAGCCGTTGTGCCAGCGCCGGGGTGGCGAAGAAGCTCAGCCCGCACTCGCCCAGCTTTTGGCTGTAGCACTTGATGTCCAGGTGGTTAGGCATGGGGCTGTCGGAAATCACCAGGTCCAGGCGCTGAATAGCCAGGTCTGCCAGTAACCGCTCAAGTTTGTCTTCGCGGCAATTGATGCGCAGCACCTCCTCCAGGTCCATGGTCGGTGCCAGCAGGCGGTAGACAATGGATTTGGGCACCACGTCAGCCACCCCCACACGAAACAGGATCTGCTCCTGAGGGCCGGCGCGCAGCATGGCTTCAAGCTCGCTGCCAATCTGAAACATCTGTTCTGCATACACCAGGGCCTGGCGGCCGGTTTCTGTCAGTTCCAGCTGCCGGCCGGCGCGCTGGAACAGTTCCAGGCCGTAGGTTTGCTCGAACAGGGTGATCTGCCCGCTAATGGTTTGTGGTGTGAGGTTCAGCTGTTGGCTGGCGCGGGTGATGCTGCCCGTCTTGGCCACGGCCCAGAAGTAATGCAGCTGGCGATAGTTAAGCACCGTCGGTCGTTCCGATTCGTAAAAACCGAAGTATATGCCATGAAAATACGAATTTTCCTGAACTATTGCCGTCTCTAGAATGCACGGCTATCAGGCGCCATGCGCCGCCGGGTTATTTCAAGCGAGGACACCATGCTGCAACTCAAATCCATTGGCACCCCATTGGTGCTGGCTTTGGCCCTGTTCACCCTGGCAGGCTGCGACCAGGCCGAGAAATCCGCCCAGCAGATGCTCGACCAGGCCGCGCAGTCGGCCAAGCAGGCCATCGACGACACCAACAAGGCTGCCCAGCAGGCGCTGAGCGAAGCCATCGGCGGCGAAGGGCAGAAGCCCAAGGATGCCGAGAAGAAAGAAGAAACCCAGGAAATCTGACCCCAACCGCTGCTGCAGGATTTGAACAATGGAATATTTGCTGGAACTCGCCGCTAGCCCTACCGCCTGGGTTGCCCTGGCTACGCTGGTGGCCATGGAAGTTGTACTGGGCATCGACAACCTGATCTTCATCTCGATCCTGACCAACAAACTGCCGGTGGAGTACCGCTCCAAGGCGCGGCGTATCGGTATCAGCATGGCCTTGGTCATGCGGCTGGCCTTGCTCAGCACCGTGGCCTGGATCGTCCAGTTGACCGACCCGGTGTTCGAAGTGTTCGGCAACGCCTTCTCGTGGAAGGATGTGATTCTGATTGCCGGTGGTTTGTTCCTGCTGTGGAAGGCGACCAAGGAAATTCACGAAAACGTCGACCCGCATGGCGCCAAGGAGGAAGCCAAAGTCTCCTCCACGGTGACCCTGGGCTTTGCTGCGGCGATCTTCCAGATCCTGCTGCTGGACATCGTCTTCTCGGTCGACAGCATCATCACCGCCGTGGGCATGACCGAGCACCTGCCCATCATGATTATCGCCGTTATCACGGCTGTGATCGTGATGATGGTGGCCGCCGACCCGCTGGCCAACTTCATCAACGACAACCCGACCGTGGTCATGCTTGCGCTGGGCTTCCTCATCATGATCGGCATGACGCTGATCGCCGAAGGCTTTGGCGCCCATGTACCCAAGGGCTATGTGTATGCGGCCATGGCGTTCTCGACGGCTATCGAGGTCCTCAACATCCTGGCCCGCCGAGCGCGTCTGAAGCGTGAGGCGGCTGAAGGTTGATGTAAAAAAGGGGCGCTTCGCGTCCCTTTCGCGGACAAGCCCGCTTCCACAGGTACCTCGCGTGGCACTGACATTGCGAATACCTGTGCAGCGGGCTTGTCAGTCAGTGGGCTTCGGGAAATCCTGAGGTTAGCTCACCCCGGCATGCCGCCGCGCCCGCCTTACTGGCTGTGGCTTGGCGGGTGCCTGCGGTGGCAGGTGGTGTGCATGACGCCGCACGATACGCAGTACACCCCACAGCATGGCGGCTGCGACGCTCAGCCACATGCCTACCAGCATGAGAATTGCCATGGTCAGGCTCATCTGTGCCTCCATCTTTGCGGCAAGCGCTTGATTGGCCCGCGTTTACCTTCCAGACACTGCTTTAGTCTAGCCCTTCGTCTGTGACGTTCCATCGAACAATGGTCTATCTCTAGGGTCGATTCGCTCCAAGGCGCTGTCGGACTATACCCGCGCCGCTGTCGGACCTATGATCGGTGGCCAGAGCCGGGCGCTGCCTGCCTGGCGTTGGAACAAGCGAGTGTCCATGGAGCAACATTCCTTCAAGGCTGCCCCCCGGCGGCTACTGGCTGCCTGCCTGCTGGCTGCCACCCTGGCCGGCTGCGCCAGCGCACCGCCCGGCAACCTCAAGGGCCTGCCGCAGCGAGTCGAGATCAGCAGCGTGCCGTTCTACCGTGGCAACGCCAACCACAGCGGGGCCATGGCGCTGGCGGCAGTGCTGTCGCAGCAGGGGGCGCCTATTACGCCGGGCTTGCTGGATAAGCCGCTCAACCTGCCTCAGGGCGCCGAAACGCTGGATACCGCTATTCCCCGTGTGGCGCGGGACTACGGTAGGGTGGTGTACCCGCTGGACAAGCAACTGGACGCGCTGCTGACCCAGGTGGCAGCGGGCAACCCGGTGCTGCTGCGTTACGAGGACGGTTCGGCCTGGTGGAGCGAGCCGCGCTATGCGGTGTTGATGGGCTATGACCGTTACAAGCAGCGGGTGCTGCTGCGCTCGGGCATGCACCGGCGGCAGGTGATGGCATTCGATGAATTTGCATCGGCATGGGAGAAGCAGGGGAGTTGGGCGGTGCTGGTGCAGCCACCTCGGCAACTGCCGGCCCAGGTTGATCGCCAGCGGTGGTTGCATGCTGCGGATGAATTGGCCAAGGCCGGGCAAGAGATTGCGGCGAAGCAGGCGGTCAATAGCCTGAACGAATAGCGTTGCCTGTGCCGGCTTCTTCGCCGGCAAGCCCGCGCCCACAGGATTTGTGCTTATTGCATAGTCCGTGTGGGCGCAGGTTTGCCGGCGAAGAGGCCAGGCCTGCCTGAATCAGAAGCCCAGGCGATCGCGCAGGCTGTAGTACCAGGCACCGATGGCGCTGAAGGGTACGCGCAGCATCTGGCCACCCGGGAACGGGTAGTGCGGCAGGCCGGCAAAGGCGTCGAAACGCTCTGCCTGGCCGCGCAGGGCCTCGGCCAGCACCTTGCCCGCCAGGTGGGTATAGGTCACGCCGTGGCCCGAGCAACCCTGCGAGTAGTAGATGTTGTCGCCAATCCGGCCAACCTGTGGCAGGCGCGACAAGGTCAGCAGGAAGTTACCGGTCCAGGCGTAGTCGATCTTCACGTTCTTCAGCTGCGGGAAGGCCTTGAGCATTTTCGGGCGGATGATCGCCTCGATGTTGGCCGGGTCACGCGCGCCGTACACCACGCCGCCACCGAAAATCAGGCGCTTGTCGCTGGTCAGGCGGTAGTAGTCGAGCAGGTAGTTGCAGTCCTCGACGCAGTAGTCCTGCGGCAGCAGGGTGCGTGCCAGTTCTTCGCCCAGTGGCTCGGTGGTGATCACCTGCGTGCCGCATGGCATGGACTTGGCGGCCAGCTCGGGTACCAGGTTGCCCAGGTAGGCGTTGCCGGCAACGATGATGAACTTGGCGCGGACCTTGCCCTGCGGGGTATGCACGACCGGGTTGGCACCACGTTCGATGCGCACGGCCGGGGTTTGCTCATAGATGATGCCACCCAGCGACTCGACCGCGGCAGCTTCACCCAGGGCCAGGTTCAGCGGGTGGATGTGGCCGCCGCTCATGTCGAGCATGCCGCCGATGTAGCTGTCGCAGGCAACCACTTCGCGGATGCGCTTCTGGTCCATCAGCTCCAGCTGATTATGGCCAAAGCGTTCCCACAGGCGCTTTTGCGATTCCAGGTGACCCATCTGCTTGCTGGTAAGGGCAGCGAATACGCCACCATCTTTCAGGTCGCACTGAATGTTGTACTTGGCCACGCGTTCACGAATGATGCGCCCGCCCTCGAAGGCCATGTGGCCCAGCAGTTGTGCCTGCTTGGGGCCGACGGTGCGTTCGATGACATCAATGTCGCGGCTGTAGCTGTTGACGATCTGGCCGCCGTTGCGGCCCGATGCGCCGAAGCCGACCTTGGCCGCTTCGACGATGCTCACCTTGAAGCCGTTCTCCAGAAGGAACAGGGCGCTGGACAGGCCGGTGTAGCCGGCACCGATGATGCACACATCGGTTTCCACCTCACCCTGCAGCGCCGGACGTGGCGGCACCGGGTTGGCCGAGGCGGCGTAGTAGGACTGGGGGTAGGGGGTGTTAGCCATGCTGCAGGAACCTCGTGTTTTATATTTTTAACGAATGTACCGATGCTATCAATAATAATAAACACCCGCTAGTCGTCTGGTGAAAATCCTTTACGGGGCCCCCCTCAGTCAGCCTCTCTATAAAGAGTTTAAGATTCAGTAGGTTAGCGCGAAAAAAAGTGTTGACAGGGTTTTTGTAATGCGTAGAATGCGCACCACACGACAGGCACATAGCTCAGTTGGTTAGAGCACCACCTTGACATGGTGGGGGTCGTTGGTTCGAGTCCAATTGTGCCTACCAAATCGAAAAAGGGGTGATCCGAAAGGGTCACCCCTTTTTTCATTGTCCATTGCCGCGCGAGCGGGAATACCGCGGCATTGACGCAAAGCGCTTTCATTCGAAAGTTTTTGATTTTTCTCAAAAAAAAGCTTTACAGGTACGCATCGGGCCACTAATATGCGCACCACACGACAGGCACATAGCTCAGTTGGTTAGAGCACCACCTTGACATGGTGGGGGTCGTTGGTTCGAGTCCAATTGTGCCTACCAAATCGAAAAAGGGCGATCAGAAATGATCGCCCTTTTTGCATTTGCGCCCGAAGCAGCGTGTAACGTTTGGTCGCGGTTCGGGGCATACCCGGCGTGCTAGAATCCGCCCCTTCGAATCTGGAGGTACACGCGTGCGCAAACTGGCTGTGGTAATGGCAGTGCTCGCCCTGGCGGGCTGTGAGAACGAGGTCGAAGGCGTGCACAAGCAGGTGGCCGAACACCTGCATAACCCCAAGACCGCCAAGTTCGGCAACGTGCGGATCGACACCCAGGGCACCATCTGCGGTCAGGTCCGCGGCAAGGACGATGCCGGGCAGTACGAAGCCTACCGCAGCTACGTGGCGATCAAGCGCGATGGTCAGTACGACATCATCGTTGACGATACCGGCAACAACCTGCGTATCCGTGAACTCTGCGGCGGAGCCGACCTGCAGCGCCGTGCCGAGGCGCTGGCAGACCAGCCGGCGCCCCAGGGGTGGGATGTGGAAGTGGTACAGGGCGCCAACATGGGCGCACTCAGCGATATGACGGCGCGCCTGATCGAAAAGGGCATCCCCTCTTCGGTGGAGTACCGTGACGGCAAGCCGGTGGTGCTGATGGGGCCGTTCCCCACCCGCGAAGAAGCGCAAGCGCGCAGGGATGAAGTGATGGCCAAGCTTGGTACCGATTCGGTGGTCATCCAGCACGGCGCAGCACGCTAGGGTACGCAAAGTCTTGAGACGCAGGTCAGGCTGTTTCAACGCAGCATGAACAAGTATCAAGGCTTATCGTACAGAGCCTAAGCCGGTACAGTGGCGCCGCGGCCAAGGCTTGTGTCAGGCGCTGTTCACACAAGTTTGGCTATGCTTGGGTTGGGAGATGCCAAACGGGGAGGGCCTCATGTCTACACTGGAGCGGGCCATTGCCGTGGCCGCCAGGGCGCATGAAGGGCAATACGACAAGGGTGGGGCGGCTTATATCCTCCACCCGTTACGCGTGATGATGCGGGTTTCCACACCTGAGCAGCGGATTGTGGCGGTGCTTCACGATGTGATCGAAGACACCCCGCTGACCCTGTCCGACCTGGCGCGTGAGGGCTTCGCGCTGAAAATCCTGGCTGCGTTGCTGGCGCTTAGCCGCCGCGAAGGCGAGCCTTACCAGGATTTCGTGGTGCGCCTGGGCGAGGACCCGTTGGCGCGCACCGTCAAGCTGGCTGATCTGGCCGACAACAGCGACCTCTCGCGCATCCCTTGCCCGGGCCCCGCCGACCTGGCGCGGCTGGCCCGTTATCGCCAAGCCAGTGCCTATTTACAGGCGCTGGCCTGAGGATCAACCGCACGCCTTGAGGTTGACCGGCCCCACGAACGCGTTTCCTCGCCCCATCACGCAGGCGACCTGTTGGTTGCGTTGCTGCTCCCAGGCTTGCGGCGGGTAGGTCTTGTTCCAGGCTTCGAACAGCTGGCGGTCCTGTTTGGACAGGCGCAGGTTGTACTGCTTGCTCATGTAGAAGTAGGTGCGGGCGATCATGCCGCGGATCGACGGGCGCGGCATCACCTTCTTGGCCTTGAAGTCGACCCGGGTCAGGCAGCGGCCATACTGGCCGCTTTGTTCTGGTAGCCAGCCGAAGCTGAAGTTGCTGCGGTCGCCGTTGACCTCGCCGATGCTTGGCACCAGGTTGTGCAGGTCGGCTTCGGCGCGTTGGTACACTTCGTCATGCTGCGAGCACTGCTTGCGCCCGCCGCTCTGCCAACACTGGCGCTGATGGCCGATCTGCCAGGCGGGTACGATGTGCTCCCACTCGATGCGCGACGCGCGCTGGGCGTTCTTGCGTGGGGTATAGCCGCAAGATGCCAGGTCGACCTTGTTGCCTTTGTATTTACAGCCGCAATAAAACTCGGTCGATTGCGGCGCATAGAGCTTCCAGGCGACCTTCTTGGCCTCCTGGAAGGTGCGCGGGGCGTCGGCTTGAACAAGCGGAGTGGTCAGTAACAGGCAAGCTGCTGCGAAAAGCGAAACTCTCATGCGCAGTCAATCTTCCTTCGGTACGGTCCAGAAAATCTGCACACCGCCATCGTCGCGATGGGCGAGGGTGACGTTGTCGTTTTCTGCGATCTCCTGAAGCAGGGTCTCCCAGTCATCCGGGCTTTCCTGTTCCAGGCGGAAGATCAGCGCCGCACGGCTGCGCTGGGCGGTGGGGCTGTTGATGATCTTCTGGATGCGTACACCCAGCTGTTCATAGCTGCTCGGGGTGGCGGAGGCGGTGCTGGACACAGGAATTTCCTTGTTTTGCTGTATGTGCATACAGTATTTCACTGTAAGTAAATTCGCAACAGCTTGTCAGGGGAAATCCAGCGTTGGTCCGTAAGCCATGACACCGTTCTGAAATGTAAACGATGTTCGGGTTAGTAGCAGTGCTAAGCCAAACCTCTTTTTTGTCCTGAGTATGAAGTGAGACAGGCGGCGACTGAGGCTGCCTGCCTTCTTTGTCGCTTCAGCAGGTTGTTGCGCTGGTGGCTTTCTTCGCGGCCGTACGGATGTGGGTGCCGTACAGCGTCAGGCCTGTGAAGGCCAGGCCGCCCACCAGGTTGCCCAGTACGGTGGGGATTTCGTTCCACAACAGGTAGTCCATGAGCGAGAAGTCGCCGCCCATGATCATTGCGGAAGGGAACAGGAACATGTTCACGACCGAGTGCTCGAAGCCCATGAAGAAAAACAGCATGATCGGCATCCACATGGCGATCACCTTGCCGCTCACAGAGGTGGAGATCATTGCGCCGACCACGCCCATCGACACCATCCAGTTACACAGCACGCCACGCAGGAAGATCGTCAACCAGCCTGCCAGCCCGTATTGCTCGTAACCCAGGGTGCGGGCCTCACCGATGCTGGCAATTTTCTCTCCCACGGCACCGGGGGAAGCATGGAAACCATAGGTAAAGACGAAGGCCATCATGCAGGCGACCGTAAGGGCGCCGGCGAAGTTGCCGACGAACACCAGGCCCCAGTTGCGCAGAATTCCCCTAACGGTGACCCCGGGACGTTTGTCCAGTAATGCCAGCGGGGTGAGCATGAAGACCCCAGTGAGCAGGTCGAAGCCCATAAGGTAGAGCATTGAAAAACCAACCGGAAACAGTACTGCGCCTAGCAGGGCTGAGCCTGTCTGTACTGCGATGGTCACTGCGAATACGGCCGCCAGGGCCAGAATTGCCCCGGCCATATAGCTGCGGATCAGCGTGTCGCGAGTGGACATGTGGACCTTTGATGCGCCGGCATCGAGCATCTTGGTGACAAAATCGGTGGGTAGCAGATAAGACATGGCGGCTCCCTCAACTGCGGGTAATAGGCGGCACCCCTGGAGGGGTGCCGAGGGTTGGATGGGTTTACCAGGAACGGTACGGCAAGAACTTGCCATTGAGGGTCAACAGAACCCGGTCGCCTTTGGGGTCTTCGATTCGCTCGACATGCATGGAAAAGTCGATGGCACTCATGATGCCGTCGCCAAATTTTTCCTGGATCACGTCTTTCAGGGTCGGGCCATAGACGCCCACGACTTCATACAGTCGATAGATCAGCGGGTCTTGAGGGATGGACTTGTCCCAGCCCTTGACTGGGAAAGCGGTTAAGGTGGCGGCGACTTGATCATCCAGCTCCAATACCTCGCAAAGATGCGTTGCCACTTCCAGCGGCGCGCTGTTCATGCCGTAGCAGACCGATGCAAGCCATACCGGGGCCTTGCCCACTGCGTTGGCAAGATCATCCCAGCTCAGGCCCTTGCGTGCTTTCGCGGCCATGATCAGGTGATGCATTTCAAGTTTGTCCATTATTTCTGCTCCCGCAGTTTGGTTTAAGGTGAACACACCCATAGCGAGAGATGTGCCAATCTCCTGTTTTTTGTAACTGCATGATTTTATTGAGTTATTTTTTGTTTGATGGCGAGGTTTATTTACGAAATTTCGTAAATCACGAACGGTCGTAATATTGTTCACGAAATGTCGTGAAAATCGGTTCGAGGATATCCATCAGTGACAGACGCCGTCGCCCTCGGAGTCGCTGCCGACTCCGCCGTTGCCATGCTGTTAATCCACCCGGTAGATGATCGGGTACTGCAAGCCAACAACGCCGCGCTCGATTTACTGGGCTGCGCCGCAAATGAGCTTTCCGGTCATGCCTTTAGCCATTTTCTGCGAGGGGGAATCGCACTGTGGGTGAGCTTTACGGATGAGGTGCTGACTCAAGGCGAAGCGTGGTCGGACGACCTGCTGCTGGTGGATCTGCAACTGCGGCAAATAGCGGTGGAGGTTTCGGCTAGCGCGGTTGAGGGCGGGAAAATTGTACTGGCGGTGCAGCGCCGCGACCTTCTGGAGCAGCGCCGTAACCGGGCTGAGGCGCGCCGCCAACACCGTTTGGGCCACGTGGGGTGGGAGCGGATCAGCCAAGTGTTCGAGCGCATCCAGCAGCAGAACCGGCTGATTCTTGGTGCAGTTGGCGAGGGCATCTATGGGCTCGATACCCGGGGCCAGACCACGTTCATCAACCCCGCCGCCGAGCGTATTCTGGGGTGGAGTGCCGTCGACATGATTGGCCAGGATGCCCACCATTTGTTCCACCACAGCCATAGCGACGGACGTGCGTTCGAGGTCAATCAGTGCCCCATTCATGCTTCGTTCAGCGATGGACAAGTTCATCGCGTGGACCACGAGGTGTTCTGGCACAAGAGCGGCGAACCAATCGCCGTCGAGTACACCAGCACTCCAATCTTCGAGATGGGAAGGCTGGTGGGGGCGGTGGTGTTGTTTCGGGACATCCGCGAACGACAGCGCACTGAAGCGCGCCTGCGCGATGCGCTAAGTGAAGTAGAGCAGTTGAAGACTCGGCTGGAGATGGAAAACCAATACCTGCAGGAGGAAATCAACGCCCACGGCAATCACCACGAGATCGTCGGCGAAAGCCCAGCGGTCAAGCATCTGTTACAGCAGATCGACCTGGTCGCAGCTACCGACGCCAACGTGTTGGTCACCGGCGAGTCAGGCACGGGTAAAGAGCTTGTGGCTCGCGCGATTCATGGCAGCAGCCCCCGGCGCGACCGCCCTCTGATTCGGGTCAATTGCGCCGCGGTACCCCGTGAATTGTTCGAGAGCGAGTTCTTCGGCCACCTCAAAGGGGCCTTCACCGGAGCGGTCAGCAACCGAGTGGGTCGCTTTGAATTGGCGGACGGAGGTACCTTGTTTCTCGATGAGGTGGGAGAGATTCCGCTGGAGTTACAAAGCAAGTTGCTCCGTGTTCTACAGGACCGCCAGTTTGAGCCTGTAGGCGACAATCGCACCAGGGCCGTTGATGTGAGAGTTATCGCCGCAACGAACCGTGACCTGCGCGATATGGTCGCCCGAGGGGCGTTCCGGGAAGATTTATACTTCCGCTTGAATGTGTTCCCTATACGCTCGGTGCCCCTGCGGGAGCGACTTGAGGACATTCCGTTGCTCGCCAGCCATTTTCTTGAAAGGGCTAGCCTGGCGTTTAACAAGCCGGGCATTCGCATGTCGCTGACCCAAGTCGCGGTGCTTCAGCAGTACGCCTGGCCAGGCAACATTCGCGAGCTTCAAAATGTGATTGAGCGACAGACCATCGTCTCCCGAGACGGTCGCGTGAGCTTTCATGAGGTTCTGGCGCCAAACGGCCCGTCCAGTGGCCCAGTATCTTCAATTGCACAATGCCAGCCTGAGCCGACTGCCGACAAAGACTGGGAGCGGCAGATGAAGCTGAATGCGATCTCTGTGCTCAAACGAACAGCAGGGAAAGTCTCCGGCGAGGGTGGTGCTGCGCAATTGCTGGGGTTGAAGCCCACAACCTTGGCGTCTCGACTCAAGAAGTGGGGCGTTGATCCGAGAGATTACAAATAGAGCCGCTTGCGCAAGCCAGAGAAGAAACCCACTGATGCGAGCCCCAGTTGAACGGCGGCGGGGCGGGATTGATCTGGAAGGGAAGAATGGCCGGTGATGTGGGGCACCGGCCATGGGTGGTTGATCAGTACTCCCAGAAGATGCGTTGCAGCTCTTTGCTGTCCTGGGTCTTGGTCATTGCCACCATCGCCAGGATCCGCGCTTTCTGCGGGTTCAGGTCGTGAGCCACGACCCAGTCGTTCTTGTCATCCGGCTGTTCGGCGTTACGCAGTACGAAACCACCCTGGTTGACATGCGACGAGCGGATGATCTGCACGCCGTTCTTGCGCAGTTCTTGCAGCGCCGGGACTACCCGCGACGATACCGAACCGTTGCCGGTACCGGCATGGATCAGCGCCTTGGCGCCGTTCTGTGCCAGCGCCTTGTAGGCGGTGTCGGTGACGTTGCCATAGCCATAGGCAATGTCCACCTGCGGCAGGCTGCTGATCTGCTTGATGTCGAACTCGGAATTGACCGTATGGCGCTTGGCCGGCAGGCGGAACCAGTACGATTTGCCTTCCACCACCATGCCCATCGGGCCCCAGGCGCTCTTGAAGGCTTCGGTCTTGATGTTGACCGCCTTGCTCACATCGCGGCCGGACTGGATCTCGTCGTTCATGGTCACCAGCACGCCCTTGCCACGCGACTGCTTGTCGCTGGCTACGGCCACGGCGTTGTACAGGTTGAGCATGCCGTCGGCGGACATGGCGGTGCCCGGACGCATCGAGCCGACCACCACGATTGGCTTGTCGGTCTTCTCTACCAGGTTGAGGAAGTAGGCGGTTTCTTCGAGGGTGTCGGTGCCATGGGTGATGACGATGCCGTCCACGTCCTTGCTTTCGGCCAGCTCGGCGACGCGCTTGCCCAGCTTCAGCAGGTCGTCATTGCTGATGCTCTCGGAGGCGATCTGCATCACTTGCTCGCCACGTACGTTGGCGATGTCGGCCAGTTCTGGCACACCAGCGATGAGCTTGTCGACGCCCAGCTTGGCAGCCTGGTAAGTGGCGCTGTTGGCAGCGCTGGCGCCGGCGCCGGCAATGGTGCCGCCGGTGGCGAGGATGACCACGTTGGCCAGCTTCTGTTGGGTTTCGGCTTCTTTGGCCGAGGCGCTGGATGGCAGGATCAGCAACAGGGCGAGTGCGCTGGGGGCGAAGGTTTTGAGTGCGGCATTCATCGTTATTGTTCTCGCTTCCTAGTGAGATAGTTATTGAGTCGCGCAGGGCTATAGGCATTTTTCGTACCAAGGCACCACGCGTTGCCTGGGTTGGAGCGGCCTTGCGTTGCAAGAGGCCGCGTAGCAGCCCCGGCAATGTGTGGTGTTGCACCGAGCCGCGCCTGCAAACGGTGGCATTGCATTCGTAATTCCGAACAAAAAAAGGAAAAGGTGTTCGGGTTTTCGGAAAAGCCTGCATAATCGGCCCCGGCAGCACATTGGCCTCCGACAGCCAAACGGATTTGACAAACAACGGTCCTGTTACCATAGTTGGTCAACGCAAACGTTTGCGATCCGATAAAAAACACAAGATTCGGAGTCATCGTTCATGAAGCTGCCGTTCCCCGGTCGTCTGCTGGCCATCGCTGTCATTTCCTCGCTTAGCCTCGCCTTGCCATTGTCTGCTGCCCACGCTGAAGACAAGCCCAAGGTCGCCCTTGTCATGAAGTCGCTGGCCAACGAGTTCTTCCGCACCATGGAAGACGGCGCCAAGGACTACCAGAAAACCCACGCCGACGAGTTCGAGCTGATCGCCAACGGCATCAAGAACGAGACCGACACTGGCGAGCAGATCCGCATCGTCGAGCAGATGGTCAATGCCGGCGCCAAGGCGCTGGTGATTGCCCCGGCTGACTCGAAAGCACTTGTGTCGGCGGTGAAGAAGGCCATGGACCAGGGCGTGGTGGTGATCAACATCGACAACCGTCTGGACCCTGACTTGCTCAAGAGCAAAGGCATCAGCGTTCCCTTCGTCGGCCCCGACAACCGCAAGGGCGCGCGCCTGGTTGGCGATTACCTGGCCAGCCAGAAGCTCAAGGCCGGCGACCAGGTGGGCATTATCGAAGGCGTGCCGACCACCACCAATGCCCAGCAGCGCACCGCCGGCTTCAAGGACGCCATGGGCGCCGCGCAGATGAAAATCGTCTCGGTACAAAGCGGCAATTGGGAGATCGACAAAGGCAACGCCGTCGCCGCCTCCATGCTCAACGAATACCCCGACCTGAAGGCCTTGCTGGCCGGCAACGACAGCATGGCCCTGGGCGCTGTGTCCGCCGTGCGTGCCGCTGGCAAGACCGGCCAGGTGCAAGTGGTGGGCTACGACAACATCAATGCCATCAAGCCAATGCTTGAAGACGGTCGCGTGCTTGCCACCCTCGACCAGGCGGCCAGCCAGCAGGCGGTGTATGGCATTCAGGCGGCGCTGAAAATGGTCAAGGGCGAAAAGCCTGATGTGGATGCCGACAACGTCATCCAGACCCCGGTCGAACTCATCACCAAGAAGCCCTGATGCTGCCAGGAGAATCGGCCATGCCTGCATCGGCCAATGAAGTGGTGCTTGCCGCCAGCGGCCTGGGCAAGACCTACGCCCAGCCCGTGCTCGGCGAGGTCAGCCTGAGCCTGCGCGCCGGTGAAGTGCTGGCCCTGACCGGCGAGAACGGCGCAGGCAAGAGTACGTTGTCCAAGCTCATCAGCGGCCTGGAGGTGCCCACCACCGGGCACATGACCTACCGTGGCCAGGCCTACGCGCCCGGCAGCCGCAGCGAGGCCGAACGCCTTGGTGTGCGCATGGTCATGCAGGAGCTGAACCTGCTGCCGACGCTGACCGTGGCGGAAAACCTGTTTCTCGACAACCTGCCCAGCCGTTTCGGCTGGATCAGCCACAAGCGCCTGCGCCAGCTGGCAACGGCCGCCATGGCTCGGGTCGGGCTCGACGCCATCGACCCGGACACCCCAGTCGGCGAACTGGGCATCGGCCATCAGCAAATGGTCGAGATTGCCCGCAACCTGATCGGTGACTGCCATGTGCTGATCCTGGACGAGCCCACTGCCATGCTCACTGCACGCGAGGTGGCGTTGCTGTTCACCCAGATCGAGCGCCTGCGCGCCCGCGGCGTGGCCATCGTCTATATCTCGCATCGCCTGGAAGAGTTGCAGCGCGTGGCCCAACGCATCGTTGTACTGCGCGATGGCAAGCTGGTGTGCGACGAGCCGATCCAGCGCTACAGCAGCGCCGAACTGGTCAACCTGATGGTCGGCCGCGAGCTGGGCGAGCATATCGACCTGGGCCGACGGCAGTTGGGTGCACCGCTGCTCAAGGTCGACAAGTTGTGCCGCGGCGACAAGGTGCGTGAGGTGTCGTTCGAAGTCAGGGCAGGGGAGATTTTTGGCATTTCCGGCCTGATCGGCGCCGGCCGTACCGAGCTGTTGCGCCTGATCTATGGTGCCGATCGCGCCGACAGCGGCGGTATCGCGCTCGGCCAACCGCCGCAGGCGGTAAACATCGACTCGCCCAAGGCTGCAGTGCGGGCCGGTATTGCGCTGATAACCGAAGACCGCAAAGGCGAGGGCCTGCTGTTGACGCAGTCGATCAGCGCCAACATTGCATTGGGCAACCTGGGCGCGGTATCGCGTGCCGGCGTGCTCGATGGCGAAGCGGAAAAAGCCTTGGCCGAACGCCAGATCCAGGCCATGCGCATTCGCAGTGCCGGCGCGCAGCAGGTGGTGGGTGAGCTGTCTGGCGGTAACCAGCAAAAAGTGGTGATCGGCCGCTGGCTGGAGCGCGATTGCCAGGTGCTGCTGTTCGACGAACCCACGCGTGGCATCGATGTGGGCGCCAAGTTCGACATTTATGGCCTGCTGGCCGAGCTGGCGCGCCAAGGCAAGGCCTTGGTGGTGGTGTCCAGTGACCTGCGAGAACTGATGCTGATATGCGACCGCATCGCCGTGCTGTCCGCCGGCCGCCTGATCGACACTTTCGCGCGTGATCATTGGAGCCAGGACCAGTTGCTTGCCGCTGCCTTCGCCGGTTATCAGAAACGTGACGCGCTGCTGCATGATGCAGCCCCCAGGATGGATGCATGAAAACCACCCCGCTCAACAACCAGGAAGCCGCCCCCGTGCGCCGCAGCGGTACCTACTTTGGCCTGGGCACCTACCTGGGCCTGGCTGGCGCCTTGCTGGCGATGATCGTGCTGTTCTCGTTCCTCAGCAGCCACTTCTGGTCGTATGGCACCTTCAGCACGCTGGCCAACCAGATCCCGGACCTGATGGTGCTGGCGGTGGGCATGACCTTCGTGTTGATCATCGGCGGCATCGACCTGTCGGTGGGCTCGGTGCTGGCGCTGGCCGCCTCGACGGTGAGCGTGGCGATACTCGGCTGGGGCTGGGGCGTGCTGCCCTCGGCGCTGCTGGGCATGGCTGTGGCCGCATTGGCCGGCAGCATTACCGGTGGCGTCACCGTGGCCTGGCGCATCCCGTCGTTCATCGTCTCGCTTGGTGTGCTGGAGATGGCCCGTGGCCTGGCCTACCAATTCACCGACTCGCGCACCGCCTATATCGGCGACGCCTATGTCTGGTTCTCCAACCCGGTCGCCTTTGGTGTTTCGCCAGCGTTTATCATCGCCTTGTTGGTGATCGTGCTCGCCCAGTTGGTACTGACGCGCACGGTGTTCGGCCGTTACCTGATCGGTATCGGCACCAATGAAGAGGCCGTGCGCCTGGCCGGTATCGATCCGCGCCCTTACAAAGTGCTGGTGTTCGCCCTGATGGGCCTGCTCGCCGGCCTGGCCGCACTGTTCCAGATCTCGCGGCTGGAAGCCGCCGACCCCAACGCCGGGTCTGGCCTGGAGCTGCAGGTCATTGCCGCCGTCGTGATCGGCGGTACCAGCCTGATGGGCGGGCGTGGCTCGGTCATCAGCACCTTCTTTGGCGTACTGATCATTTCCGTATTGGCCGCCGGGCTGGCGCAGATCGGCGCCAGCGAGCCGACCAAACGCATCATCACCGGGGCGGTGATCGTCATCGCCGTTGTGCTCGACACTTACCGTAGCCGGCGCGCAGGCCGGCGGAACTGACACCATGGCAACCATCAAAGACGTCGCGGCACTGGCGGGTATTTCGTACACCACCGTGTCCCATGTACTCAACAAGACCCGTCCGGTCAGCGAGCAGGTGCGGCTGAAAGTGGAAGCCGCCATCATCGAACTGGATTACGTGCCCAGTGCGGTGGCGCGCTCGCTGAAGGCGCGCAGCACGGCCACCATCGGCCTGTTGGTGCCCAACAGCGTCAACCCGTACTTCGCCGAGCTGGCGCGGGGTATCGAAGACGCCTGCGAGCGCAACGGCTATTGCGTGATCCTGTGCAACTCCGACGACAACCCACAGAAGCAGCGCAGCTACCTGCGCGTGCTGCTGGAAAAACGCATCGACGGCCTGGTAGTGGCCTCGGTGGGCCAGGACGACGACCTGCTGCAAAGCCTGGCCGGTGTGCGCACGCCAATGGTCATCGTCGACCGTGAGCTGGAAGGCGTCGATGCCGACCTGGTGCGCATTGACCACGAGCAGGGGGCGTACCTGGCCACCCGGCATCTGCTGGAGCTTGGCCATCGCGACGTCGCCTATATCGGCGGCCCCGCCGAAACCGGGGTTACCCAGCTGCGCCTGAGCGGCTTCCGCCGTGCCATGGCCGAAGCCGGTGCGCCCGTGCTGGGCAGCCGTGTACTGCACTGCGACTTCACCAGCCCGGGTGGCCATGCAGCAGCGGCGCAGGTGCTGGAAGGCAAGCGGCCCTCGGCGATTTTTGCCGGCAACGACATGATCGGCTTTGGTGTGCTGCGCGCTGCAGCCGAACGCAATATCAGCGTACCCGGCGAGCTGTCGGTGATCGGTTTCGACGACATCGAGCTCAGCCGCTACGTGTACCCACCACTGACCACGGTGGGCCAGTCGATCCGCGAGCTGGGCGAGAGCGCTGCCTCGTTGCTGCTGACGCGTATCGCTACGCCCCGGCAAGGCGCGGCGGAGCAGCGCATTGTCGCCCCGCGTATCGTCTTGCGTGAGTCCACCGGGCCGCGCCCGGACCTGTTCAATGATTACCGCTAACGCTAAGGAAACGTCATGAATGCCAAGGTTGTGGTGGTTGGCAGCCTCAACATGGACCTGGTGGTCCGCGCCCAGCGCCTGCCACGGGCCGGCGAAACACTCCCCGGCGATAGCTTTTTCACGGTGCCGGGCGGCAAGGGTGCCAACCAGGCGGTGGCGGTAGCGCGGCTGGGGGGCAGCGTGGCGATGATCGGCAATGTGGGGGATGATGATTACGGTCGGCAACTGCACCGGGCCTTGTATGTCGAGGGTATCGACTGTCAGGGTGTCAGCACCTGCCCGGGCACGTCCAGCGGTGTGGCGCTGATCACGGTGGATGCTGCCAGCCAGAACTGTATTGTCATCATTCCCGGCGCCAACGGCCTGCTGACGCCGCAGTCGGTGCTGCGTTTCGATGCACTGCTGCAGGCCGCCGAGGTGGTCATCTGCCAGCTGGAAGTGCCCACTGACACTGTGGCGTGCACACTGGCCAGGGCGCGTGAGCTGGGCAAGCAGGTCATCCTGAACCCGGCACCCGCTACCGGCCCCTTGCCAGCGGACTGGTTTGCGCATATCGATTACCTTACCCCTAACGAAAGCGAGGCCGAAGCCTTGACCGGTGTGGCGGTGACCGACCAGGACAGTGCCCGGCGCGCAGGTGAGCGCTTGCTGCAGCTGGGGGCAGGCAAAGTGATCATCACCTTGGGTGCGCAAGGTGCCTTGCTGGTTACTGCCCAAGGCCATCAGCACTATCCGGCGCCGCGCGTGCAACCGCTGGACACCACCGCTGCCGGCGATACCTTCATTGGTGGCTTTGCTGCCGCCCTGGTGCGTGGGCTGAAGGAGGGCGAGGCGATCGCCTTTGGCCAGCGTGCCGCGGCATTGTCGGTTACCCGTGCCGGTGCCCAGCCGTCGATTCCCTACCTGGCGGAGCTGACGCCATGAAGAAAACCCCGCTGCTGAACGTTGCCCTGTCGCGAGTCATTGCCGGCATGGGGCATGGCGATATCCTGGTGATCGGCGATGCCGGGCTGCCGGTGCCGCCGGGTGTCGAGCTGATCGACCTGGCCATTACGCCTGGCCTGCCGGACTTCGCCAGTGTGCTGCGGGTGGTGCTGAGCGAATTGCAGGTTGAGCGCCACGTGCTGGCCGAAGAAATGCAGAAAGTGGTGCCACCCGCGCTGGTCGAAATCGAGCGACTGAAGGGCAAGCTGGGCAAGCGCGAATGGCTGACCCATGAGGATTTCAAAGTGCTGTCGCGCAGTGCCCGTGCGGTGGTGCGTACAGGCGAGTGCCAGCCCTATAGCAACATCGCCCTCATCTCCGGCGTCACCTTCTAGCCGCTTCCACAAAGGACGCCGGGCTGTGTAAACGCATGATTCATAGGCAACAGGAGTGCCATCCATGCTCAAGTCCCTGCTACAAGGAGTCGTCTTCATGGCCACAGCCTCCACCCTCCAGGCCGCACCCATCGACCTGATCATCGACACCGATCCCGGCGCGGACGATGTGGTCGCGCTGTTTTTGGCCATGGCTTCGCCCAACGAACTCAGTATCCGCGCCATCACCACCGTGGCCGGCAACGTGCGCCTGGACAAGACCTCGCGCAATGCCCGCCTGGCCCGCGAGTGGGCGGGGCGCGAAGACATCCCGGTGTACGCCGGTGCCGGCCGCCCATTGGTGCGCACGCCGATCTACGCCGCCGACGTTCATGGCGAAGAAGGCCTCACTGGTGTACCGGTGCACGAGCCGAAAGCGCCTCTGGCCCAGGGCAATGCCGTGCAATACCTGGTCGATACCCTCAGCGCAGCCAAACCGCACAGCATCACCGTCGCCATGCTCGGCCCGCAGACCAACCTGGCCCTGGCGCTGATCCAGCGCCCGAGCATCGTCAACGGCATCAAAGAGGTGGTGGTCATGGGGGGAGCCCATTTCAACGGCGGCAACATCACCCCGGTGGCGGAGTTCAACCTCTATGCCGACCCGCACGCCGCCGAAGTGGTGCTGGCCAGCGGCGTACAGCTGACCTACCTGCCGCTGGACGTCACGCACAAGCTGCTGACCAGTAACGCCCGCCTGAAGCAACTGGCGGCCGTGAACAACCAGGCCAGCAAGCGCGTGGTGGATATCCTCAATGCCTACATCACCCACGATATGGACGTGTATGGCATACCTGGCGGCCCTGTGCACGACGCCAGCGTCATCGCCTACCTGTTAAAGCCCGAGCTGTTCAGTGGCCGGCGTATCCACATGAGCATCGACAGCCGCGAAGGGGCCACTTTCGGCCAGACAGTTGCAGACTGGTACGGTGTGCTCAAGCGGCCGGCGAATGTGCTGTGGGTGGAGCAGGGTGATGCCCAGGGGCTGTTCAACCTGCTCAGTGACCGTCTGGCGCGATTGGAATAGCCGCGTGCGGCGCGTAGCGCTCGAATACCTGGTCGATGAAGCTGCGTGCCGCCTCGGCACCGTTGTCGCGCACCAACAGGTCGATGGCGATCAACAGTAACTCTTCCGGTGTGCCAGGGCTGTACGCGCTCTGGCCCTCGGCCCATTTGACCTTGATATCGGCATCGATGCTGTGGGTGCTCATGAAAAGCTCTCGCTGGGGGCCCGGAACGAAGGGGGAACACCTGACCCTGGTGTTCGATGGAGGCGGGATGCGCTCCACTTCTTGCAGCAAATCATGGCTTTGCGCCGGTGACCGTGCGGGCTAAGCATATGGCAAATACAGCACGTTGTGCAAAATCCGGTCACGATTGCTTTTCGCCTCGCCGCTGCAGTTCAGGCAGACTTGACCGGTTTTGCAACAAATGATGAGCGGAGCTGTCGGATCAGGCAGTTCCCGGACCGATTTAGGAGGCTTCATGTTCCGTACCCGTGCTTACCTGGCAACTCTGGCTGTGGCTGCTGTCCTGGCGGGTTGCAGCACTGGTGGCAATGCTGATGGTGGTGCCGCGCCAGCGGGCAACGATGGCCGCTGCGAAGCCAGTGGTGCCGACTTTGCCCTGGGCAAGCAGGCCAGCGCCGAATTGCTGGAGCAGGCACGCAAGGCCAGCGGCTCGCAGATGGCGCGCATTCTCAAGCCGCACGACGTGGTCACCCTGGAGTACCGCTCCGAGCGCTTGAACCTGAACGTGGACGAGCAGGGTAGGGTAACCCGCGTCAACTGCGGTTGATGCACGCGGGGGCAACTGCCTTGCGCAAAATGTGAAAAGCCTGCGCGGTCGCCTTGTAGGAGCGGGTTCACCCGCGAACACGGGCAAAGCCCGTGCCATTCACCCTACAGTCGGTTTCGCAGGCAATCCCGCCCCACTCAGATGATGCATCACCCATAAAAAAACCCGCCACAAGGGCGGGTTTTTTTACAGCTATCCGAATTACTCCGGACGAACCTGTGCAGCCTGCATGCCCTTCTGGCCGCGCTCGGCGACGAAGGAAACAGTCTGGCCTTCTTTCAGGCTCTTGAAGCCGTCAGATTCGATGGCTTTGAAGTGTACGAACAGGTCGTCGCCGCCGCCTGCTGGGGTGATGAAGCCGTAGCCTTTCTCATCATTGAACCATTTGACGGTGCCTTGTTGGCGATTGGACATGGGTGAATCTCCAGAACATTTAGTTTTTTCAGTGGTGCAATGCGGCCGAGGCTACGGAGCACGGGATACATCATAGTCTAATTCTGCGCATCTAGCGCCTTTTACCTTCGCAGGATATTGATCCAGCTCAAAGAATGGCTGGCCATCACCGGCTTTAAGGTTTCAGCTCTTCGGTGCGCAGGCCTGTCTCACCACCGACTGCGCCTTCTGCATCAGCTTGGCGTCAACGCCGTCCTTGCTGTCGAGGTCGGCAATCTCGGCGTCGGTGAAGTTCTTTTTGATGGCTTGCGCGCCGCAGTCGCAGTGTTTTTTCGCGGTGGCAGCGTCAACGCCCTGGCCGCTGGCCACTTGCGTGCACTGGGTCATGTAGGCGGCCTCCTTCCCGGCTGGGAAGTTGCCGGCGTTCGCAGCCACGGGCAGCAGCAGGGCGCCAGCGGCCGCCAGGGCCAGAAGAGACGGAACTCGCATCACCAGTTACTCCTTGGGTTAAGGTCTCATCAAGAGTAGGTTGCTTCCCAAAGTCTGAGCGGTATTTTTCCGCGTTAGTTCACCGTTGTGGTGCAATTTCCAAATATTTCTGCCTGGGGTGCAACCCGCGTGCTAGCATGCTCGGCTTGCAGTCGCGCTGTTGCCGGTTGCAGCTATCTTTTTTCTTTCCAGTCACTCTGGTTCGTCCCTGACAAGCCGAAAGGCTTCTGCCACTGTGGGGCAGGCTTCCTTTTACCGGAAGGCAGGTCGGATCTTGTACTGGCTCATCCCAACCCACGTGACCTTTGGTAGGGGTCACCACTAGGAGAGGAGGCGCCATGCCCGTTATTACTCTTCCCGATGGCAGTCAACGTTCGTTCGATCACGCCGTATCCGTAGCCGAAGTAGCCGCTTCCATCGGCGCTGGCCTGGCCAAGGCCACTGTGGCCGGCAAGGTCGACGGCAAGCTGGTCGATGCGTGTGACCTGATCAGCAACGACGCCACCCTGCAGATCATCACCCCTAAAGATGAAGAGGGACTGGAGATCATCCGTCACTCGTGCGCCCACCTGGTTGGCCACGCCGTGAAGCAGCTGTACCCGACCGCCAAGATGGTGATCGGCCCGGTCATTGACGAAGGCTTCTATTACGACATCGCCTACGAGCGCCCCTTCACCCCAGAAGACATGGCCGCCATCGAAAAGCGCATGATGGAGCTGATCGAAAAAGACTACGACGTGGTCAAGAAAATGACCCCGCGCGCCGAAGTCATCGATGTGTTCACGGCCCGTGGCGAAGACTACAAGCTGCGTCTGGTCGAAGACATGCCGGATGAACAGGCCATGGGCCTGTACTACCACGAAGAATACGTCGACATGTGCCGCGGCCCGCACGTGCCGAACACCCGCTTCCTCAAGGCATTCAAGCTGACCAAGCTGTCCGGCGCCTACTGGCGTGGCGATGCCAAGAACGAGCAGCTGCAGCGCGTGTACGGCACGGCCTGGGCTGACAAGAAGCAGCTGGCTGCGTACATCCAGCGCATCGAAGAAGCCGAAAAACGCGACCACCGCAAGATCGGCAAGCAACTCGACCTGTTCCACCTGCAGGAAGAAGCCCCGGGCATGGTGTTCTGGCACGCCAACGGCTGGACCGTCTACCAGGTACTCGAGCAGTACATGCGTGGCGTGCAGCGCGAAAACGGCTACCAGGAAATCAAGACCCCGCAGGTTGTCGACCGCATCCTGTGGGAACGTTCCGGCCACTGGTCCAACTATGCCGAAAACATGTTCACCACTTCGTCGGAAAGCCGTGACTACGCGGTAAAACCGATGAACTGCCCGTGCCACGTGCAGGTGTTCAACCAGGGTCTGAAAAGCTACCGCGACCTGCCGCTGCGTCTGGCCGAGTTCGGTGCCTGCCACCGTAACGAGCCGTCGGGCGCACTGCATGGCATCATGCGCGTGCGTGGCTTCGTACAGGACGATGCGCACATTTTCTGCACCGAAGAACAGGTGAAGAAAGAAGCCGCCGACTTCATCAAGCTGACCCTGGACGTGTACAAGGACTTCGGTTTCAGCGACATCGCCATGAAACTGTCCACTCGTCCGGCCAAGCGTGTCGGTTCTGAAGAGTTGTGGGACCGTGCTGAAACAGCGCTGGCCGACGCCCTGAACGAATCCGGCCTTGAGTGGGAATACCAGCCGGGCGAGGGTGCCTTCTACGGCCCGAAAATCGAGTTTACCCTGCGCGACTGCCTCGGCCGTAACTGGCAGTGCGGTACCCTGCAGTACGACCCGAACCTGCCAGAGCGTCTGGATGCCAGCTACATCGCCGAAGATAACAGCCGAGTTCGCCCGGTCATGCTGCACCGCGCCATCCTCGGTTCGTTCGAGCGCTTCATCGGCATGCTGATCGAGCACTATGCTGGCGTGTTCCCGGCGTGGCTGGCCCCAACCCAGGCGGTGATCATGAATATCACCGACAAGCAGGCCGATTTCGCCCTCGAGGTTGAGAAATCTCTGAACGGAAGCGGTTTCCGTGCCAAGTCGGACTTGAGAAATGAGAAGATCGGCTTTAAAATCCGCGAGCATACTTTGCTCAAGGTCCCGTACCTTTTGGTTATAGGGGACCGCGAAGTCGAAACGCAAACCGTCGCTGTGCGTACTCGCGAAGGCGCAGACCTGGGCTCCATGCCCGTCGCCCAATTCGTTGAGCTGCTGACACAAGCGGTTTCCCGGCGTGGTCGCCAAGAATCGGAGTAATGACTATTAAGCGTGAAATGAGAAACGATAAGCGTGCTGTACCGAAGGCCCCGATCAACGAGAATATCTCGGCCCGCGAGGTTCGGTTAATTGGCGCAGACGGCGAGCAGGTTGGCATCGTCTCGATTGATGAAGCGCTGCGTATCGCTGATGAAGCGAAGCTGGACCTGGTAGAAATCTCTGCAGACGCGGTACCACCCGTCTGCAAGGTCATGGACTACGGCAAGCACCTCTTCGAGAAGAAGAAGCAGGCTAACGAAGCCAAGAAAAACCAGAAGCAGATCCAGATCAAAGAAATCAAGTTTCGTCCAGGGACGGAGGATGGGGATTACCAGGTAAAACTACGCAACCTGGTACGTTTCCTTACCGATGGGGACAAGGCCAAGATCTCTCTGAGATTCCGTGGTCGTGAGATGGCCCACCAGGAGCTGGGCATGGAGCTGTTGAAGCGGGTCGAAGCCGACCTCGCCGAATACGGCACCGTTGAGCAGCATCCGAAGATGGAAGGACGCCAGCTTATGATGGTCATCGCCCCCAAGAAAAAGAAGTAATCTCCCGGGCACGGCAGGCCTGATGATTATGTGTAATTTTATCGAATGCGGAGTTCCAACATGCCAAAAATGAAAACCAAGAGCGGTGCTGCGAAGCGCTTCCTGAAGACAGCTTCGGGCTTCAAGCACAAGCACGCTTTCAAGAGCCACATCCTGACCAAAATGTCGACCAAGCGTAAGCGTCAACTGCGCGGTGCCAGCTTGCTGCACCCGTCCGACGTCGCAAAAGTCGAGCGCATGCTGCGCGTTCGTTAATTCTGGTTAAGATAGAGGAAGTTACTCATGGCTCGTGTTAAGCGCGGCGTTATCGCTCGTAAGCGTCACAAAAAAATTCTGAAACTGGCTAAAGGTTACTACGGTGCACGTTCGCGCGTATTCCGTGTAGCCAAGCAAGCGGTCATCAAGGCAGGCCAATACGCCTACCGCGACCGTCGCCAGAAGAAGCGTCAGTTCCGCGCACTGTGGATCGCTCGTATCAACGCCGGTGCCCGCACCAACGGTCTGTCCTACAGCCGTCTGATTGCTGGCCTGAAAAAGGCTTCGATCGAAATCGACCGTAAGGTTCTGGCTGATCTGGCAGTGAACGAAAAAGCGGCGTTTGCTGCGATTGTCGAGAAAGCTAAAGCCGTTCTGGCTTAAGTACCCGCGACAATCACCCGGCGGTGCTAGCGCTGCCGGGCATTGAACGTCATCGATAGGGGAAGAGCCTTCAAAGCTCTTCCCCTATTTTCGTATCTGGAGTCTGTACATGGAAAACCTGGATGCGCTGGTCTCCCAAGCCCTAGAGGCCGTGGAACGCGCTGAAGACATCAACGCCCTGGAACAGATCCGGGTTAATTATCTCGGCAAGAAGGGCGAGCTGACCCAGGTGATGAAGACCCTGGGCAACCTGCCAGCCGAAGAGCGGCCGAAAGTCGGCGCGCTGATCAACGACGCCAAAGAGCGCGTCACCGTTGTGCTCAATGCCCGCAAGGCTGCCTTTGAAGAAGCCGAGCTCAGCGCTCGCCTGGCTGCCGAATGCATTGACGTCACCCTGCCAGGCCGCGGCCAGGCCACCGGTGGCCTGCACCCGATCACCCGTACACTCGAGCGCATCGAGCAGTTCTTCACCCACATTGGCTACGGCATTGCCGAAGGCCCAGAGGTGGAAGACGACTACCACAACTTCGAAGCGCTCAACATCCCTGGCCACCACCCGGCGCGGGCGATGCACGATACCTTCTACTTCAATGCCAACATGCTGCTGCGCACCCACACCTCGCCGGTGCAGGTGCGGACCATGGAGTCCACCCAGCCGCCCATCCGCATTGTGTGCCCGGGTCGCGTATACCGCTGCGACTCGGATATCACCCACTCGCCGATGTTCCACCAGGTCGAAGGCCTGCTGATCGATCGCGATATCAACTTCGCCGACCTCAAGGGCACCATCGAAGAATTCCTGCGCGTATTCTTCGAGAAAGAGCTGGCGGTCCGTTTCCGCCCATCGTTCTTCCCCTTCACCGAGCCGTCTGCAGAAGTCGACATCCAGTGCGTGATGTGTTCCGGCAACGGCTGCCGCGTGTGCAAGCAAACCGGCTGGCTGGAAGTGATGGGCTGCGGCATGGTGCACCCGAATGTGTTGCGCATGTCCGGCATCGACCCAGAAGAGTTCCAGGGCTTTGCCTTCGGCATGGGTGCCGAGCGCCTGGCCATGCTGCGCTATGGCGTCAACGATTTGCGTCTGTTCTTCGACAACGACCTGCGGTTCCTAGCCCAATTCCGCTAGGCCCAATCGACGCAACTTTCAGGAGAACAGCATGAAATTCAGTGAACAGTGGCTGCGCGGTTGGGTCAACCCGCAAGTCTCCCGTGACGAACTGGTCGCCCGCCTGTCCATGGCCGGCCTCGAAGTTGACAGCGTTACCCCCGCTGCCGGCCAGTTCAGCGGCATCGTCGTGGGCGAAATTCTCGCCACCGAACAACACCCGGACGCCGACAAGCTGCGCGTGTGCCAGGTAAGCAGCGGCCAGGAAACCTTCCAGGTTGTGTGCGGCGCCCCTAACGCCCGCCCAGGCATCAAGATCCCGTTCGCCATGATCGGTGCCGAACTGCCAGGCGACTTCAAGATCAAGAAGGCCAAGCTGCGCGGTGTCGAGTCCTTCGGCATGCTGTGCTCGGCTGCCGAACTGCAGATCAGCGAAGAAAACGACGGCCTGCTGGAACTGGCTGCCGACGCTCCGGTTGGCGAAGACATTCGCACGTACCTGAGCCTGGATGATGCCAGCATCGAAATCGGCCTGACCCCGAACCGCGGCGACTGCCTGTCCATCGCCGGCCTGGCCCGCGACGTCAGCGCCCTGTACGACACCCCGGTCACCCGCCCGGTGGTGCCAGCCGTAGCGGCCGCCCATGACGAAGTGCGCCCGGTCGAAGTCAGCGCCCCGGCTGCTTGCCCGCGCTACCTGGGCCGCGTTATCCGTAACGTCGACCTGAGCAAGCCAACCCCACTGTGGATGGTCGAGCGCCTGCGCCGCAGCGACGTTCGCAGCATCGACGCCGCCGTCGACATCACCAACTACGTGATGCTCGAACTCGGCCAGCCGATGCACGCCTTCGACCTGGCAGAAATCAACGGCGGCATCCGCGTGCGCATGGCCGAAGAGGGCGAAAAGCTCGTCCTGCTCGACGGCCAGGAAGTGGCCCTGCGCGCCGACACCCTGGTCATCGCCGACCACACCCGCGCCTTGGCTATCGCCGGCGTCATGGGTGGCGAGCACAGCGGTGTGAACACCGAAAAAACCCGCGACCTGTTCCTGGAAAGCGCCTTCTTCGAGCCGATTTCCGTCGCCGGTAAAGCCCGTTCCTACGGCCTGCACACCGATGCATCGCACCGCTACGAGCGCGGCGTCGACTCGCAACTGGCCCGCGAAGCCATGGAGCGCGCCACCCAGTTGCTGCTGGACATCGTTGGCGGCGAAGCCGGCCCTGTGGTCGAAGCGGTCAGCGAACAGCACCTGCCACAAGTAGCCCCGGTCACCCTGCGCGCCGAACGCATCACCCAGATGCTTGGCATGGAAATGGACCCAGCCCAGGTCGAGCAGTTGCTCAACGCCCTCGAGCTGACCACGACCAAGAGCGGGGAAGGGCAGTGGACCGTCAGCGTACCAAGCCACCGCTTCGACATCAGCCTGGAAGTGGACCTGATCGAAGAGCTGGCCCGCCTGTACGGCTACAACAACCTGCCGGTTCGTTACCCGCAAGCCCGCCTGGCCCCACAGGGCAAGCCGGAAACCCGCGGTGACCTGCCGACCCTGCGCCGCCTGCTGGTTGCCCGCGGCTACCAGGAAGCCATCACCTACAGCTTCATCGACCCGAAACTGTTCGAACTGTTCAGCCCGGGCGTAGAGCCGCTGCTGCTGGCCAACCCCATCTCCAGCGACATGGCCGCCATGCGCGCCTCGCTGTGGCCGGGCCTGGTCAAGGCACTGCAGCACAACCTGAACCGCCAGCAAGACCGCGTGCGCCTGTTCGAAAGCGGCCTGCGCTTTGTCGGCCAACTGGGTGACCTGCAGCAGCAGCCAATGATTGCCGGCGTCATCACCGGCAGCCGCCTGCCAGAAGGCTGGGCCAACGGCCGCGACGGCGTCGACTTCTTCGACGTCAAAGCCGACGTGGAAGCCCTGCTGGGCTACTCCGGCGCCCTGAGCGACTTCACCTTCAGCGCCGGCAAACACCCAGCCCTGCACCCAGGCCAGACCGCTGCCATCGAGCGTGACGGTAAACTGGTCGGCTACCTCGGCGCCATTCACCCAGAGCTGGCCAAGGCCCTGGGCCTGGACCGCCCGGTGTTCCTGTTCGAGCTGGTGCTGGGCGACGTGGTCGAAGGCCGCCTGCCGAAATTCAGCGAACTGTCCAAGTTCCCGGAAACCCGTCGTGACCTGGCTTTGATCGCAGGACGTGATGTGGCTTCTAGCGCGGTGCTTGAATTAATTCGTGACAATGCAGGCGAATGGCTCACAGACCTCAGGCTGTTTGATGTGTACCAAGGTAAAGGCATTGATCCTGATAGAAAAAGCCTTGCCGTCGGCTTGACCTGGCAGCATCCATCGCGCACTCTTAACGACGATGAGGTGAACACTACCCTGCAAAACATCCTCACCTCGCTCGAACAAAGGTTGAACACCACGTTAAGGAAATAACGGCATGGGTGCTCTGACGAAAGCTGAGATGGCCGAAAGGCTGTACGAGGAGCTGGGGCTTAACAAGCGTGAGGCCAAGGAGCTGGTCGAGCTGTTTTTCGAAGAAATTCGGCACGCACTTGAAGAGAACGAGCAGGTCAAGCTGTCCGGTTTCGGCAACTTCGACCTTCGCGACAAACGCCAGCGGCCGGGCCGTAACCCCAAGACAGGGGAAGAAATCCCGATCACCGCACGGCGCGTCGTCACCTTTCGTCCAGGGCAGAAGTTGAAGGCCCGGGTTGAGGCCTATGCTGGAACCAAGCCATAACGACGAACTGCCCCCCATACCGGGCAAACGCTACTTCACCATTGGTGAAGTGAGCGAGTTGTGTGCCGTAAAGCCACACGTGCTGCGGTATTGGGAGCAGGAGTTCGACCAGCTGAACCCTGTGAAGCGGCGGGGGAACCGGCGGTATTACCAGCGCCAGGATGTGCTGATGATCCGCCAGATTCGTGCGCTGCTGTATGACCAGGGGTTCACCATTGGCGGGGCGCGGTTGAGGCTCTCCAGTGATGAGGCTAAAGATGAATCCAGCCAGTACAAGCAGCTGATTCGGCAGATGATTGTTGAGTTGGAGGATGTGTTGGTGGTTTTGAAGAAGTAAACCGGGTTTCTGATGAATGGAAATTTTTTTGAGAAAAAGCTTTCATTTATCAGGAGGTTAGGGTACATTCTTCAACGTTCTCGGCAAGATTGAGAACATGCTTCAAAGCCCAGTCGGGGCGTAGCGCAGCCCGGTAGCGCACTTGCATGGGGTGCAAGGGGTCGAGTGTTCGAATCACTCCGTCCCGACCATATATTTCAATGACTTAGGCCATTTCCGAAAGGAGTGGCCTTTTTCATGTGCGTGACTTTTGCGTGACTTCTCAGGGTAACACCACCGCGAATTCGCATGCCGTCAACCTCGTCAGGATCGGCGTGGGTGTAGAGCGGAATGCTGTAGTCGTTGACCGCCGAGGCAGGCGCTCCACCGAATTTGAGGTTGTGCTGCTTAACCTCGTTCGAGATCGTGGCGTACGCCTGAGGTGAGCGTGAGTCCATCCATGCCACCGGCTCGGCCCGGTGCTGGGCCGACATGTGCTAAACCGCACATCGGTCCAAGGCCAACTACAGGCTGGCCCATCGGCGCCGCATCCACCATGGCACTGATACAGAGTGATACGTCCCCTCAGCTGCCAGCGGCCCAGTGGCGCCGCTTGTCCATGATGAAGTCGACGAAGGCTCGCAGGCGCAACGGCATGTGTCGGCCTTGGGGATACAGCAGGGTGAACGGCCGCGAGCGGCCCGCGAAGGGCCGCAGCACCTCGACCAGCGAGCCCTCGGCAAGCTCGCGCTCGACGATAAAGCGGTAGGTCTGGAACAGTCCCGCGCCGTGCTTGGCCAAGGTCACGCCACCGAGCACGTCGTCCGAGCAGACGTAGCCGCCGTCGGTGAGGACTTCTCGTTCGCGGCCCTCCTCGTCGAACAGCCAGGCGATGCGCCGACCGCTGCTGGGCAGTTCGAACTGGATGCAGTCGTGCCGCGCCAGTTCTTCAAGGCTCTGCGGCTCGCCCGCGTGTTCCAAGTAATCCGGAGTGGCCACCACCACCAGCCGGGCGTCTTCCAGTGGGCGGGCGATCAGGGTCGAATCCGGCTGTGCACGCACGCGGATGGCCAGGTCGTAGCCCTCGCCGACAAAGTCGATGTTGCGGTTGCCCAGGTGGATTTCGACCTGCACCTTCGGGTAGCGCCGTCGAAACTCGGGCAGCAGCGGCAGGATGCGGTGGTGCCCGTAGGTCGTGGGCAGGCTGATGCGCAGTGTGCCCGAAGGCTCCTGCTGCTGCCCGGTCACCACCCGTTCGGCCTCCACCAGCTGGGTCAGCGCCTGACGACACTGTTCGTAGTAGCCTCGCCCGCCCTCGGTCAGGCGGATGCTGCGGGTGGTACGGACGAACAGTCTGGAGCCCAAGCGCTCTTCCAGGCGGCTGATCGAGCGACTGACCGCTGCCGGCGTCACGCCCGCCGCGAGACCGGCCGCGGTGAAGCTGCCCAGCTCCGCCGCCAGACAGAACAGCTCGATGCTGCCGAGTAGGACGTCGTCGAAATGCCGCTGCATTGATTACACCATGTATCAACTGAAGTTCTCGCTGCCATATTTATCCTTATCTGAAGCAAAAATATAGTCCTCCCAACGGCGCTCTTCGGCGCCACCTGATTGGGAGAAACGACATGAGCAACAGCAAAACGGTAGTGATCACCGGCGCCTCCAGCGGCATCGGCTTCGGCCTGGCCAAGGCTTTCCTCGCCAGTGGCTTCAATGTGGTCGGCAATGCCCGCTCCGCCGGACGCCTCGCCGAGGCCAAGGCACAACTGGACAGCCCCGACTTCATCGGCGTGGCCGGCGACATCGCCAAGCCTGAGACCGCCCGCCGCCTGATTCAGGCCAGCATCGACGCCTTCGGCCAGGTCGACGTGTTGGTCAACAACGCTGGCTTCTTCCTGCCCAAACCCTTCATCGAATACAGCCCGGAAGACATCCAAGGCATGCTGGAGACCAACCTCAAGGGCGTGGTCTACGCCTCCCAGGCCGCCGCCGCGCACATGATCGAGCGGCGCCAGGGTCACATTATCAACATCACTGCTGCCGTGGCGCTGCAACCCAACATCGCCGTGCCCGCCGCCCTGCCGGTGCTGATCAAGGGGGGCCTCAACCAGGTCACCCGCGCCCTGGCGCTGGAGCTGTCGTCGCACAACATCCAGGTTAACGCGGTGGCTCCCGGCATCATCGAGACGCCGATGCACGATCCGGCCAGCTTCGACTTCCTCAACGGCCTGCAGCCGGCCGGACACATCGGCCGCGTCAGCGACATTGCCGACGCTGTGCTTTACCTGGCCAACGCCGGGTTCACCACGGGCGTGGTGTTGCCGGTCGACGGCGGTATGAGTGTCGGCAAATGGTAATAGGCTGAACGTAACGGGGAGGCATCCCGCCTCCTTGCCCTGATTTCCCCACCCCATAGGAGTAATACCATGCCCTTCGTCAGCGTCCGCATCACTCGCGACGGCGTCACCCGTGATCAAAAAGCTCAGGTCATCAAGGAAATCACCGAGACCTTGCAGCGAGTGCTCGGAAAGAAACCTGAGCTCACCCATATCGTGATCGAGGAGGTCGACACCGATAACTGGGGCTACGCCGGTATGACCACCACCGAGTACCGCAGCAAAAAAACTCAGGGATGAGCTCCGAACTGCCCCGGCGGCGCGAATCAGCGCCTCCAGGGCGGCCTTGGCTCGACACGCTTGCGAAGGAGAACCCACTTGGAGACCGGGGTGGCCAATACGCTAGCGCATCTCGTATAGGGAGAGTCTCGCCCCATGTTACCGAGTCTTAACTTCCTCAGGATAACGCTGGCACATAGACAACCTGGTCACGCCCCCCATGTTTGGCCGCATAGAGACCGCCGTCAGCGCGCTTTATTGCATCATCAATCTGCTCACCCTGGGTGAGCAGGGTGCATCCAATGCTCATGGTCATCTTCCGAGGGCCGCCGGGCATCAAAAACGGCGCGCTGCCGATTGACTGACGCAAGCGCTCCGCAATCTGCGTTAATTCTTGGCTATCTTTAACCCGTAGCAAGGCCACGAACTCCTCTCCTCCTTGGCGTACCAGCAGGTCATCTGGCCGAAGCGTAGCCCGCAGGCGGCGGGCGCACTCGCAGAGCACTTTATCGCCGGCATCGTGGCCATGCTCGTCATTGACGGATTTGAAACGGTCGAGGTCTGCGTATACGGCACCTAGCTGTAAACCTCGCTCCTCAGCCAATTGAAGCTCTCGGTTCTGAAATGCTGCCAACGCCCCGCGGTTCCATAGTTGTGTCAAAGGATCAAGCAAAGCCCTGCGCTGCCCGCGATCCATTTCAACACGCAGAGCGCGATTGACCTGAGCTAGGCTCCGCAGTTGCAAATAACCCTCGGTGAGCGTGGCTAAGTCCCGAAAATGAGCCTGTTGTGCCTCGCTGAGCTTCCGCGGCCGAGGATCGAACATGCACAGGGTGCCAATGGCTTTTCCATTTGAGGCACGTAACGGGTGGCCCGCATAGAACCGGATATAGGGTGGGTTCAGCACGAGGGGATTGTCCTCGAAGCGTGAATCGCACCTGGCGTCGGAAACCATCAAGGTATCTTCACCGAGAATCGCGTAGCCGCAAAAGGACACATTGCGCTTCGTCTCGCTTACCTCGATGCCGATTCGAGCCTTGAACCACTGCCGATCCTGATCGATTAGGCTGATCAGAACGGTCTCCACCTGGGCTAGTTCTTGGGTGAGTCGTACCAAGGTATCAAGATAATGCTCGGCCGGCGTATCGACCAAGTCCATGTCATCAAGTGTGCGCTGACGAAGTGCTTCATCAGCGGGTAGGGGACAAGCTGGCATGTCTGTTACTCCACTCCTTGGTTCGTTTTTTCACAAACGCGGATAGAAAAATCTCAAGCATCTTGGCCAATGCCGCACACGCTCGGCGCCTTCAGGCCAGCCGAAGTAGAGAGCATAGCAAACCGGTTGGCTCTATCCCGGATCCTCCAGTGGGTCATACCTGTGGCGTTGATCGGCGCGGCTCGGTCGGTCGCCCAAGACCTCGACAAACTTCTAAGACTTACCGGCGGCTTGAACAAACGGTTGAGGTTGTCGCCCCTGGCTGCCTTATTGGTAAACCGGTATTGACCTCGAGTTAAGTCAAGGTTTTAGAGTGGCGTCCGGACGCTCTCGCTGCTTTCGGAAACGAACTCACAAAGGACCCGGAATGGACACTCCGACTTCACTGCTGATTTTCCAGATCACCTGCTGCATTGGCTTGAGCCTGTGGCTGAGTATCAGCCTGATCAACAACCTGCAGGCCTTTGCCAGCTCAGCCGGGGCGATCGGGGAGACCATGTCGATGGCGCCGCTGGCCCAACCTCCCGGAATCAGCCTCCCTTTGCTGGTGCGAGCGATGACCTCTCACGCCATCCATCGCTTGGCCTTGTCGATCATCGTGCTGACACAGGCAGCCGCCGTTCTCGCGGCTTGGGTTGGCTGCTATGAACTGCTGCTTGGCGCCGGCTTGGAGGTGGCGCGGCCCTGGTTGAACCTGGCCTTGAGCGCAACGCTCGGGTTCCTGTTCGCGATGCTGCTGGGCGGGATATGGTTCGGCTACTGGATCCGCCAGGAAGGGTTGCAACTGACCCATCTGCTGTTGATGGTCTGGATCCTGCTGCACTTCGTCGTACTGAATGTCCGCTGGAGTTGAGCGGCCTAGGGAAGCTTGGAGCATTTCAGTTAAAAGGAGCAACAGATGAAGATGATGATCGTGGGCGCCGGAAGAGGGTTGGGCCGGGCTTTGCTCGAAGGGCTCGGCAAGCCAGGGGACACGCTGATCGGCGTATCACGCAAACAGCCGTCAGACTTGGCCCTTGCCCCGGGCATCGATCTGCAGTGGGTCGATGCCGACCTTGCCAAGCCAGCGGCGGCTGTAGCACAGATCGCGGATCGGGCACCTGCCGATCTGGATGTCCTGATCTACAACGTTGGCATCTGGGAAGAACACGCCTTCAGCGAGCACTATGCCTTCCTTGACGACAGCGACGAATCGATCACCAGGCTGGTCGAGGTGAACATCACGGCCACGCTGCTTCTGCTTAAGCGCCTGGTGCCCAAGTTGCTTGGTGCGCCCCGGCCGCAGTTGATCCTCACCGGTTCGACCTCAGCTCTTCGCCAGAGTGGGCGCCCGGAGGTAGCGTTCGGCGCCTCAAAGTTCGCCCTCAACGGCATGGCTGATGCGCTGCGCGAAGGTTTCAGGGATGACAACCTGGCGGTGACCGTGCTTCAACTGGGTTATTTGAATACCGACGACTCCCTGAACACGCCATTGGCGCAAGCCGCAGCACGTGGCGAGCGGCGCCAGGTACCGGTGCATGATGTGGTCACTATGGTCGACGCGCTGTTGCGCTTGTCCGGGGCTTCGTTTGTACGGGAGCTGATCTTGCCGGCTATCGGTGATGAGCGCTTCTGAGGCCAAAGCTGCCATCAGCCCTCAAGTTTAGTGGCTGTGCTGCCGTCGACACTCGCCCGGTGTCATCCCTCTTCAGGCTTGAAGGCGCGCAAGAAAGAATTGGCATTCATAAAGCCAACCAGAAACGCAATTTCCCCTGGGGACAGGTTTGAGCGAAACGGCCTGTAGCCGTGCCGTTTCGTCTTTTTTTAAACGATTACGTCACTGAGGCTGCATGGATTGGACGCTTGTACCACTGTTTTGAAAACCGTTGAGCTACGCAAAACCACCCCTGCAGAGAATTCGCTTGAGCGGTTAGGGCGACTGTGATTACGCCGGAATGTTGTCCTTTTTCCGCTGCGCTGTAGGAAAATTCCTCTTATTTGATAGGCTTCTGCCGTCAGTCGAGAGGAAAATGGAATGCCCGTCGTCATCGTTGAAAACGATACATCACAGTGGGAAGACCAGACAGGCGCTGTCTATCACTTCCCCAAGCGTTACCAAGCCTTGCTCGCTCAGGGAACCGAGGTTGTTTACTACAAAGGGCGTATCAAAGATAAAGCCTTTGCCTCGGTCCGTCTTTGTGCCAATCCGCACTATTTTGGCAAGGCACGTATAGGCAAGGTCTACGCAGATAGCAGTAGTAATAAGGGTGATCTTTTTGCTTTGATTGAAAATTTCATTCCATTTGAAAGCGCTGTTCCCGCCAAAATCGACGGCGCGTACAGGGAGACTATCCCCGGCAGCCGCGCGAGTAACTACTGGCGTGACGGGGTTCGGCTCATTTCTCAGTCTGATTACGACGCTATCTTAAGCCACGCGAAGCTTTTAGATCCGCGGTTGGATACTGCTCTACCGCAGTCAGAAGACGATCCGATTACATTTGAATCGGCTAATGAAGGCAGCAAGACAAGCTACTTTGGAACCCGATACGAACGCCGGAAAGATCTTAGGATGAAGGCCATCGCTATTCACGGGCTTGACTGCAAAGCATGCGGTTTTGATTTCGAGCAGGCTTACGGCGAACATGCAAAGGGCTTCATTCACGTTCATCACGTAGTACCTATTTCGAAATTTGGTGGAGAACAGGCTGTGAATCCTGAGACAGACCTCGTAACGTTATGTGCCAACTGTCATGCGGTAGTCCACCGCAAGCGCGACATGACCCTCAGTGTCGATGAGCTGAAAGGCATGTTACGCGGACGATGGGTCGTCGAACCTCAGTAGCCTAGCTACAGCGTTCAATCCAATAATATGAGTATCTTCTAAAACGCCAATAGCTCTCGCTGAAGCAATGCACAATGGAGGTGGTATGCTCTTTGTTCGCCCTGTAGCAGCATCTGATTGGCGATCTTATCGGGATCTACGTCTGCGGGCCCTACGTGACTCTCATGAGGCGTTCGCGAGTACTCACGAGCGTGAATCAGTCCGGGACGACGATGATTGGCTAGCCCGCGTATCAGCGGTCGCTAGCTCCAGCACTGCTCAAGCTTTCTTCGCTCATTGGAATAATGAGGCGTGTGGCTTGGTGTGGTGCAAGGCATCCGACGTTGAGTCAAGCGTTGTCGAGATTTTCCAGATGTGGGTTGCGCCTGATGCACGTGGGCTCGGAGCCGGGAGTGCCTTGCTTGAGAGGGCTATCACATGGGCTGAAGATCGCGGTGCGGCATGTGTCCGTCTTGGTGTGACGATTGCAGATAGCCCGGCGATGCACTTGTACAAAGCGAGCGGATTTCATGCAGTCGGCGCACCGGAGCCTTTGCGTGAGGGTTCGGCTTTGATGTCGCAATCGATGGAACTGAATCTTGGATCACGTCTAGCAAGAAAGGGGCAGGGGTTAGGTCGCTGAGTCGCCTTCAAAACCGGGAGTCGCATAGGTCTTGAAGGCAACCAGTCGATGATGAGTCATTCAGCGCATCATGCCCAGTTCAGCATCATCCATCAGTGCCTTGGCTAACGCGCAAAGGTAGTGCGAAGCCCAGATCAACTGAGGTTTATCTTCCATCAATCCATCCAGAGTCATGTCCCGTGCATAGCCCATCAGCTCGGACGCCTGTTCACGGGCGCTTTGGCAGGGGATGCCGGCTTCGATGCGGAAGAGGGGATGGGTCTGGTTTTCACCTTGGTAGAAGGTGGTTTTGCCGACGGTGAATTTGGTTTCTTCTGTGGACATTGTTCAGTTTCCCCAAGATTGCTTCAGCCTGTACGGGCCTATTCGCGGGTGAACCCGCTCCTACGGGAGCACGGCAGTCTTCAAGGCTGAGGGAGTGCCGGGGAGGGTATCCGCGAAGAGGCCGGCCCAGGCAGTACATCAGCGAGACGTCAGTGCGTAGTGCGAGGTTCAGTGGGCATCTGCACCTGGGCTATTGCGGACTCGAGCAAAGCTCTCAAGGTCTCCAGTTCATGCATCGAGGTCATCATCAGAATCGACGCGGGTGACTTGGGCTGCAGCAGCATTGCCTGATGCACGACAGTTGCAGCGCAAAGCGCGTAATCCGTGGCCTGGATCAGGGTGTCTTCAAGGCAGAGGGACCGGTGGGGTGGATCTGGAACGATCTTGAGCATGGCGTAACTCCAACGTCGGAAAGTGGAGCTACCTCAACCTTGCTGTCAAACAAGATGGTGGCAGCTGTACGCGGGTTGACAGACCGAGACGTTGGCACTCGGCGCACCACAGGGTGCCCACACGTACAGCCGCCATGAAAGCGAGCACATGAGGACAACGTCAGCGGTCTGTCAAAACCGGTCGCTGAATTGGCAGCGACAGGCCGAGACTAGGGCTGACTATTTCCATGTGCAACGAAAATCAGGCGCGAGGAGTATCTTTGGGAAATGGCCTACAAGGAAGGGGTTATTTCTGATTTTTCGACCCGCTCCCGTTCCCCAAAACGTCGACAGGAAACATGCGGGCAAAAGAAAGCCCGCCGAGGCGGGCTAAGTACTATCACGTAGGGATAGCTTCATCCTGCCCAAGCCACTGTGAAAATTGGGTGAAAGAAAGGTCCCCATAACGTGATCATCCAGAGGGCCCCGCGCCCTTTAAAGCTCGGTTTTCTGCCGCTGGTGGCGCTGAAAGCGGGTAACCGCGATCTGGACGGCAGCTGCAACGAGGCACAGTAGGCCGACTTTCCAGCTGCCCTCCAGGCCGTAATGCTCGGCGATCTTCCCTGTGATGATGACGCTAACGAAGATGGCGAAAGGCAGGATCAGTTTGTTCATCGGGTCTTCCAGCAGGCTGCAGATGGCTCGGGTAAACATACAGTTCACCCAGTGGAAAGGCCGCGATCTTAGCAAATCCGGTTGCGGCGTTGTGGTCACTTCCAGAGCGGTTGCAAGGTGTGTTGTCTGTATCGCGATAATGGCAAAGGGTCAGTATGGACTTGCGCGACCCAGCCCTCGAAACTGATCCATTAGCATCTGGACCAGGGCCGGTCAGGAATAACCTGCAACGCACACTCTCTCTCATGCTGCTGCTGGCAGCCGCTTCATTGACCGCCTGCGTCCCCTGGAAACGCGAACGCGCCGCCTACGCGGACCTTTGCGAATCCGAGTTCCAGTTCAAAGTGCCAGGCCCGCAGGGGGAGACCACCCTCTACCTGGAAACCTACCTCTACGACCACGCCGCCCTATGGGGCGAAAAGCGCTATGAGCAAAGCCTGTACGTGCAGTACCCGGGCGAGAAGTACTCGCGGCAGGAATTCTTTGTGCAAATGATCGCCTACAACAAAGACCGCCAACGCCCGTCTACCGATGCCAAGCGTGGCGAGCCGCCGATACCGGTGCTGTACGACAGCCGTCGGGCTTACATCACCTTTGAAGACGGCTCGCGCCTGAATGCGCGGCCCGAGGTGTACTTGGGCATCAACGAGACCTACGACTTTCCGTTGGTGAATGAGAAGACCGCCCGGCCATCGCCATATGACATCAACAGCGATGAAGTGCACCGGATGATTCCCAGGATGACCAACAACAAGCGCTATGGCTCGGCTTACGTGATCTTTCAGACGGACAAGTTCGAGGCAGATTCCAAGTGGACGATTCATCTGGGGGCACTGGATGTGCAGGGCCGCAAGGTGCAGATTCCGCCGCTGAAGCTCTGCTATCACCCCGTTAAGAAATGGATCGGGATCGAGCCGCTCATGCGGCCTTGAGTGGAAGGTGTCGGCCATGGGAGGTTTGGCGGCGCTCGATCTCACCGGCAATACAAACCCACCGGCGAACATCTCCCAGCCCCCCATTGCGAATTTCCTGGTTTCAGCTAACTTATACAAAAAACCTGTACAAGCATGAGAGGTTGTACATGTATTGCGAGTGGCCCTTCACCCTGTACTTTGACGGCGCCTGCCCGTTGTGCGCTCGGGAGATCGCCTTCCTGCGCAGGCAATCGACCGGGGGAAAGCTCATCCTGGTTGACATCAGTGCTGATGATTTCGATGCAGGGGCGTTGGGCTTGACGGTTGAGCAACTGAGGTCATGCCTGCATGGAAGGTTCGCGAGCGGGCACTGGGTTACAGGCTTGGACGCCACCTTGTGGAGTTGGCGTGCTGCGGATGTGGGCCTGTGGGTCGCGCCACTGGCTTGGCGTCCGCTACGTCCCCTGTTTTCGGTGCTTTACAGGCTGTTCTGTCGATTGAGGCCACACTTGGCCTGGCTACCACATCCCGATGGCGGGCACCGTTGTAGCGGTGAGGAGTCCAAATGTCACATTCGTTAGCCGAGCACTATCATGAAATCCTGGTCGGTATTGGTGAAAACCCGCAGCGCGAAGGGCTTCTGGACACACCCCAGCGTGCGGCAAAAGCGATGCAGTACTTGTGCAACGGGTATGCCCAGGATCTTCACGAGGTCGTGAACGGTGCTCTGTTCGAGAGTGAAAACGATGAAATGATTGTGGTGCGTGACATTGAGCTCTACTCATTGTGCGAACACCACATGCTGCCGTTTATTGGCAAGGCGCATGTCGCGTACCTGCCAACAGGACGCGTGTTAGGCCTTTCCAAGGTTGCACGCGTGGTGGACATGTTCGCCCGTCGTTTACAGATACAGGAAAACCTCACGCGGCAAATTGCGTATGCCGTGCAGGAAGTCACGGATGCCGCAGGGGTAGCGGTCGTGATCGAAGCCAAGCATATGTGCATGATGATGCGCGGTGTAGAGAAGCAGAACTCGGTGATGATTTCATCCGTGATGTTAGGTGCATTTCGCGACGCCCCCTCGACGCGGCACGAATTCCTGAACCTCATTGGACGACACAGTTGACGTCCGGTCCTGAACCGTCGCGAAGGGGCGCCCAGATGAATACCGATGCTACTGCGTTATCTCCAAGCCGCTTCGCTGTCCTGGGTTACGGCGGTCTGCTGCCGTTTATTGGTTTGACGCTGCTCATCCTTTTTTGGGCTGAATATCGAGCGTTTTTCTCGATGATGCTGGTTGGCTATGGCGCGGTGATATTGAGCTTCGTCGGTGCCCTGCACTGGGGGTTTGCCATGACGTTGCAGGGTTTGCCCGCAAAGCAGCGTCAAGAGCGACTGGTGTGGAGCGTTATACCGGCCCTGATCGGTTGGGTTGGCACGTTGCTGCCTGTGCCAGTGGGGTGTCTGGCGTTGACCTTTGGTTTTGTCGGCCATCTTTGGCAGGATCGCAAACTGGCGCAAGCCGTGCCTGGGTGGTATCTGCCGATGCGCGTGCATTTAACGGCTGTCGCGAGCCTCTGTTTGCTGGTCAGTGCACTTGCGGTGTCCATTCATTTTTGAAACCCCAAGCAACCATTGATGAATCACTTCTGCGGCCCACCCCAGATATCCCGACCGATGCACACAACCCCGTCAAACAGCAAACGCGCCGTCCTCACCAACCCGCACCCCTTGATCACGCCATGTTCCAGGCTGATTTCCACCGTAAATTCCCCACTCGGATGCTCCACCGCCAAACGCTGACGATCACCGCCGGACGCGCTGGCAAGGCCCTGTGCAACCGACCCGTCAATCAAGCAGGCCGTAGCAACACTCACCGCACCAAACACCCCGATGGACGCATGGCAGCGGTGCGGGATGAACGAGCGCGTATTGACTGTGCCGCCGTTGCGCGGTGTCGACAGCAGGCACATCTTCGGCACATTGCGCTGGCTGACATCACCCAGGTTCATGCGTGGGCCCAGTTGCAGGCGGATGGCTTCCAGGCGTGTTTTCAGGGCGCTGTCGGCCTCCAGCGTTTCGCACGGCTCGTAACCGGTCACGCCAAGGTCCTCGGCACGCAGCAGTACCACCGGCATGCCGTTGTCGATGCAGGTGACTTCCACACCCTCGACACAGTCGCGGCTGTTGCCGGTGGGCAACAGGGCTCCGCAGCTGGCGCCGGCCACGTCGGCAAACGTGACCACCAGCGCCGCCCCACGGCCCGGCACCCCATCAATACGGGTATCGCCGGCATACTCCACCTGGCCATCGGCGGTCGGCACCTGGGCGACGGCGATCTGCCCGGTGTTTTCCATGAAGATGCGCACCGGTGTGCTCGCGCCGCTGGCGGCCACCAGGCCGCGCTCAAGGGCGAACGGCCCTACGCCGGCCAGAATGTTGCCGCAGTTTTGCCCATAGTCCACCCGCGCCTCGTCCACCACCACCTGAGCGAACAGGTAGTCCACGTCGGCGTCATCGCGCTGCGAAGCGCGGATGATGGCGACTTTGCTGGTGAGCGAGTCGGCGCCGCCGATGCCGTCAATCTGACGGGCATCGGGCGAGCCCATCACCGCCAGCAGCACCCGGTCACGCAGCGGGCCAGGGGCGGGCAGGTCGTCATGCAGAAAATAGGCGCCCTTGGAGGTGCCGCCGCGCATCAGCAGGCAGGGTATGCGGGTCTGGCCCATGTTCAGCCTTCCAGGTCGGTGAGGTGGTCGACATAACGCAGGCCCTTCGCCGCCAGGCGCGGGCGCATCTCGTAGATGTCCAGGCCAAGCTCGCCGGCGGCCAGGCGCAGGCGTTTGCGTTCTTCCAGGTCGGCGCGCTGGGTGGCGGCTTCGAGTACCGCCTGGGCTTCGCCATGGCGCACCACCACTACGCCGTCGTCATCGGCCACCACGATGTCACCGGCATTGACGAGCTGCCCGGCACACAGCAGCGGCAGGTTCACCGAACCCAGCACTTCCTTCACTGTGCCTTGGGCATTGATGGCGCGGGACCACACGGCAAAGCCCATGTCGCGCAGTGTCTGGCTGTCGCGCACGCCCGCATCGATCACCAGGCCGCGCACGCCGCGGGCCTGGAGCGAGGTCGCCAGCAGGTCGCCGAAATAGCCATCGCTGCACGGCGAACTGGGCGCCACCACCAGTACGTCGCCTGGGCGGCACTGCTCCACGGCAACATGGAACATCCAGTTGTCGCCAGGGGCCACCAGCACGGTTACCGCGCTGCCGGCCACCGCCACACCTTGCTGGAGGGGGCGCACGGCAGTATTGAGCAGCCCCTTGCGACCTTGGGCCTCATGCACCGTGGCGACACCCAGCCGGCCCAGGGCATTGATGATGTGTGGCTCAACGCGTGGGATATTACGCACGACGATGCCGGTCTTGCCGATCAGCCCGCTCATGCCAGGTTCTCCGTCACGCGTGGGAACACGCTCTGCAGGCCTTCGGCGTAGACGATGTTGCGTGCACTGGTGATGCCCACGTTACGTTTGGCTTGCACGCCGCGCTGCAGGGCTACACGGGTGTAGTACTCCCACAGGTGTTCCTGGCCGGCCATGCACTGGATGGCGGCATACTTTTTGTCCCACACCGGGGTGATGTCCAGGAACGTGTCCGGGCGCCATTCGCACTGCTCTGGCTGGTGCGGCTCAAAGGCGTACACCGGCGGTGCGCCAACGATCTTCTCGCCCGGCTTGTAGCCTTCAGCCTGCGCGATAATGCGGGCTTCCTGGGCCAGGTGCATGGCCAGCGGGTGGTCGTAGTTGTAAGGGTCTTTGAGGGAGTGGCTGAGTACGAACTCCGGTTGTACCCGGCGATATACATCGGCCAGGCGGAACAGGGTGTCCTTGTCGGCGCGCATCGGGTAGTCGCCGATGTCGAAGAACTCCACGCTGGCACCGAGGATTTCGGCCGCCGCCATGGCCTCTTCACGGCGAGCGTCCTTGACCTTGGCTTCGGTCATTTCACCCTTGCGCCACAGCTTGGCAGACTCACCACGCTCACCGAAAGACAGGCAGACCACGTGCATGGCATAACCTTGCTCAGCGTGCAGCGCAATGGCGCCACCGGCACGCCAGACAAAGTCGGCCGAATGTGCGCTGACCACCAGGGCGGATTTTTGTGGGGTATTCATGGTTCGTTGGCTCCTGCAGTGGGGGTGGGCGCAGGATGTCATTGGCCTGTGCAGGGCACTAATGCGTTCATTTGCAGCGGCTATGCGTTTTATTTATTGCCGGGCAAGCGGGGTAGAGGCATAGTCGCCGCAGTCACGAGCCGAGCGCCGGGAGCCCTTATGATCGATGTCGAACTGCCCAACCTGATGCAAGTCCGCGCGTTCATCCGGGTAGCCGAGCTGGGCAGCGTTTCGCGGGCGACGGAGGTGCTGTTCCGTGCTCAGTCCGTGGTCACTCGCGCCATCGCCGAGCTGGAGGCGCGCTTTGCCGTGCCCCTGTTCGAGCGCCATGCCAATGGCATGCGCCTGACCGACTATGGCGAGTGCCTGCTGCCGCGTGCACAGCGCGTGCTGGCGGAACTGGACGGCGTGCCGAGTTTGCTGGGCACCGCGCAGGGCGAGCCCCTTTACCTGTTTCAGGCGCGGCGCCTGCAGGTGTTCGTGAAGCTCTGTGAAACACGGCACATGCAAACCGTGGCGCGGCACTTCGGCCTTAGCCAGCCGGCGGTCAGTGCTGCCTTGAAAGTGCTCGAAGGCGGCTGCGGACAGCCCTTGTTCGTGCGCACGTCGCGCGGCCTGCAGCCCACTGTGGCCAGCCGGGACATTCTGTTCCCCATCCGCCGGGCGCTGAACGAGTTGCGCCTGCTGGACAGTGACCTGAGCGCGATGCAAGGCACCCTGCGCGGGGTGGTGCATGTCGGCGCGTTGCCATTGGGCCGCTCGCGCATTCTACCGGACGCCATTTTACGCTTCACGGCCCAGCACCCACAGGTTCGGGTGGTGACCAACGAAAGCCCGTTCGACCTGTTGGCAACCGAGCTGCGGGTAGGGGATGTGGATTTTGTGCTGGGGGCCTTGCGGCCTCACGACTATGCCAGCGATCTGGTGGGCGAGCCGCTCATTAACGAGGAAATGGTGTTGCTGGCCCGTCGAGGGCACCCGCTGTTGCACACACACCTGACGCTCAAGGGCGTGCACCAGGCGCGCTGGGTGTTGCCGCGGGCGGGCTCGCCGGCCCGCCAGCTGCTCGACAACTGCTTCGCCGTCGCGGGCCTGACAGCGCCGTGGCCGGTGGTGGAAAGCGCTGATCTGGCGGTTATCCGTGGCCTGCTGGTGCGTTCGGACATGCTGGCGGCGGTGTCTGCGCACCAGTTGGCTTACGAGATTGCCAGCGGCGAACTGCAACGCCTGCCGCTGGCACTGCCCGGCACTGCCCGCGCCATCGGCCTCATGCAGCGCAGTGGCTGCCTGCAGTCACCGGCGGCAGTCGCGCTGATGGCCTGTATCCGCCAGGTTATCACCGAGCAGGCATAAGCTCGGGAGGGGCCTCAAAGCAGGCTCAGGGGGTAGCTGACGATCAGCCTGTTCTCATCGAAACTGTTGGTGCTGCCCCAGTCCCGGCGCTGGCTGGAGTTGCGCCACTTGAGGTTCAGGGCCTTGAACGGCCCAGACTGGATCACATAGGCCAGCTCGCTTTCGCGGCCCCACTCGGTGCCGTCCTGGGTGCTGGCGTTGTGCACGTTGTCGCCGTGGATATAGCGGTTCATCAGGGTCAGGCCGGGTATGCCAAGCACCACGAAGTTGAAGTCGTGGCGCACCTGCCAGGAGCGCTCGCGGGCGCTTTCGTAGCTGGAGCCGAAGGCGTCGTTGGCCAGCGTGCCGCCGCTGGTGCCGTTGACCCGGAACCATTCATCATCGCCCATGACCTTCTGCAAACCGACGTAGAACGTGTTGCCACCCAGCTTCGCCGAGAACAGGCCCGAAGCGGTGCGGTTGTCCAGTTCGCCTGCCTTGGCGCCACCGTCGTCCTTGCCCCAGAAGTAGCCCAGGTTGGCGCCCAGTACCCAGTTACCCAGCGGCTGTTGATGCTGCACCTGGAAGTAGCGCTGCTGGTAGATGTCTTCCAGCTGGGCATACCAGGCGCCGACCAAGGTGCGCTCCTGGTTGAAGCGGTATTCGCCGCCGGCGAAGTTGAAACGGTCCGAGGTGAAGGCAGTGCGCGTGAACAGGCTCATGTCCTGCATGCTGGCGTCGTTGCGCGGGCTGTTCTGGCGGAACTGGCCGCCATACAGGGTCAGGCCGGCCAGCTCGTTGGAGGTGACCTGCGCGCCCTGCAAGGTTTGTGGCAGCGAGCGGCCGTCATCGGCGCGCAGGATGGGCAGGGTAGGCGACCACTCACCGACTTTGAGTTCCGTCTTGGACACCCGCATCTTGCCCGCCAGCGCCGTGCGGCCAAAGTCGTCCGCCGGGCGCCCGTCGTCATGAACAGGCAGCAACTGCGTGCCGGCGGTGCCCTTGCCGCCATCAAGTTTGATGCTGTAAAGGCCCAGCACGTCAACGCCGAAACCGACCACGCCGGGGGTGAAGCCGGACTTGAAGTCGAGGATGAAACTTTGCGTCCATTCCTCGGCTTTGCCTTGGCTTGCCGTGCCCGTGTAGTCGCGGTTCATGTAGAAGTTACGCAACGTCAGGCTTGCCTTGGCATCGTCGACGAAGCCTTCGGCCAGGGCTTGCAGTGGCAGGCTGGCTGCCAGTGTGAATGTGGGGACGAGCGGGTACAGGGTGCGGCATTTCATTATTTTTATTCTCCAGGGATGGGCAAAGCGCTGCCTGCCAGCGGCGCATCGGCGCTGGGCAGGTTGAATCAGGGAGCGGTGGGGGTGGCGGCGCGGGACGCGCCGTCACAGGATCAAGCGGGTTGCATCGGTCAGTTGGGTGCTTTGCCGGCCACCGAGTAGCGAACCTGCTGGTTACGGGTCTTCATGAAGTCTTCGATGCTCTGCCCGCGCATGGCGGCGTAAATGTCCAGGTTGGACACACCCAGTACGGCGCCCAGCTTCTCCAGTACGAAGAAGATCACCCCGTAGTGGATCAGCCCACGCCAGTCGCGGCGGCGCAGCAGGTCGCTTTCCTCTTCGCTCAGGCCTGCCTCGCGGTACAGCGCTTCGGGTTCGCTCAGGAAGCGCTGGCGCCACTGCGGCTCGATCATGCGATGCAAGAACTTGTTCAGGCGGTAGCCTTTGGCACTGCGCTCCAAGGTGTAGGGATAGGTGCCCTCAAGCTGCTCAGCCCCTGCCAGCTGATGCTGCATGTGCTGGCGGTGGCGTTCGTTGACCGGTGCCGGCAGTGCCTGGTCGCGGTTTTCCAGCAGCAGGGTGGCAATGCCGGTCATCGACGGCAGGTAGTAGCTTTGGTGCTTGCGCTCAACGTTGGCAGACAACGCGCCACGCATGATCAGCCAGGTGATCACCTCGGCACCTTCCATGCCGCCGAGCGTGGCGTACTCGGCCAGTGTCATCTCGGTAAGGCGCTGTGGGTCGTTCACCAGCAGGTCAAGGAACTGCGCGTCCCACTCCGGGTTGTTGAAGCCGCAACGCTCGCCGTGCACCTGGTGTGACACCCCGCCGGTGGCGACGATCGCCACCTTGAGGTCTTCGGGGAAGCTCTCGATGGCGCGGCGCAATGCCTGGCCCAGTTTGTAGCAGCGCCGGGCCGTGGGGATCGGCAGCTGCAGTACGCCGACCTGCAGCGGCACGATCTGTACGGGCCAGCTTTCATCGCAGGGCAGCAGCGCCGACATGGGCGAGAAGAAGCCGTGGTCCAGCGGCTTGTCGCGGAAAAAGCTCATGTCGAACTCATCGGCCATCAGGCTCTGGCCGATGTGCCGCGACAGCGCTGCGTGGCCGCCCACTGGCGGCAGGTCCCGCGGATTGCCCCCTTCATCGGCCACGCCATACTGCTCGTCTACGCCCAGGGTGAAGGCGCTGTAATGGTCAAAGAAGAACGAGGTGATGTGGTCGTTGAAGATATAGAAGAGTACGTCCGGCTGGCGCTGCTGCAGCCACGTGCGGATCGGCTCGAAGCTTTCGAAGATCGGCGCCCAGGCGGCTTCTTCCTGTTTGTCGTGGTCGACTGCGAAGCCGATGGTTGGGGTGTGGGAGACGGCCAGGCCACCAATGATACGAGCCATGCGAAAGTCCTCTGTTACAGGTTACGGCGCGGTTACTGCGGGGGTCGCGCGCAGCCGGGCGTGGCCGTTGGCCAGGATCGCCAGGGCAGCGGCGAATGCCGGCAGGCCGAGGAGGGTGAACAGCAGCGGCAGGCCCAGCCCCAGGCTGAGCACGGCACCACCGATGAGGGAGCCGAAAATGGCCCCGAAGCGCCCGATACCGAGCATCCAGCTTACGCCTGTGGCGCGGAACTCGGTCGGGTAATAGCCAGGGGCGAAGGCGTTCAGGCCGGTCTGCGCACCGCTCATGCAGAACCCGGCAGCCGCCACGCCCACCACCAGCAGGCTCGACTCCAGGCTCAGGGCGCCCAGTGAGACGATGCACAGGCCGCCGAGGGCGTAGGCGATGGCGATGACCCGGTTAGGGTTGCGTCGGTCCATGATCCAGCCGACCACGATTGCGCCCACTGCGCCGCCGATCTGGAACAGCCCCGTGATGGTGGCGGCGCGCTCGATGGACAGCCCGCCATCACGCAGCAGCGTCGGCAACCAGCCCATGGTCAGGTAGATCACCAGCAGGCCCATGAAATAGGTCAGCCACAGGGCCAGGGTGCCCAACCGGTAGCGCTCGCTGAACAGCTGCCGGGCCGGTGCCTTGTGCTGCGTGGTTGGCTCACTGACGGTAAAGCGGGTGCCGGCAGCGAAGCGGCCGCCAAGCTTGGCCAAGGCTGCCGCAATCTGGCTGGCCGGTGCCTGGCGTGCGGCGAGGAAGCGAGCGGACTCTGGCAGCAGCCACCACAGCAGTGGCAGCAAGGCCAGTGGCAGCAGGCCGCCGGCCAGCAGTACCGACTTCCAGCCGTGATGAGGTATCAGCCAGGCGGACAGGAAGCCGCCCAGGCCCGAGCCCATGTTGAAGCCGGTGAACATGATGGTGATCATCAACGAGCGGTTGCGGGTAGGCAGGTATTCGGCGAGCAGGGTGGTGCAGTTGGGCATGGCCGCACCCAGGGCAATGCCGGTCAGCAGCCGTAACACAGCCAGTTCATAGGGGTTGCGGGCGAAGGCGCAGGCCAGGCTCAGCAGGCTGAAACCGCTGACCGCGATCAGCAGCACTTTCTTGCGGCCCAACCGGTCGGCATACGGGCCGGCGGTCAGTGCGCCGATGGCAAGGCCGACCATGCCGGCACTCATCACCGGGCCAAAGGCGGCGCGCGACAGGCCCCAGTCCTGCATCAGCGAAGGCGCGATGAAACCCATGACGGCGACATCGAAGCCATCGAACAGCACGATCAGGAAGCACAGCGACAGAATCAGCCACTGGTAGGCAGCAATGGGGCGGTTATCGATCCAGTCTTTGACATCGATAGGGGCATCGACAGGAGGCTTAAGCATGCGTGGTCACCTTTGTTCTTGTATTGGTGTGAATTGCGCCGGGTTCCGGTAAGGCTTCGAACGCGTAATGGCCCAGCAGCAACCACCCCGCCGGACGACGGCGTGGGGCGGACTGTAATCCCATGGTCCAGGGCAGCGCCTGCGGGATTTCTTTAATGAGATATCCAATTTTTTTATCGCAGACTTCGTGGCGCTAATGTCGCGTCAAGCTGTGCCGCTCGGCAGCAAGCTGTTGCCCTGTAAAAGACCTGATGCGCTGCTGGCGTCGTCAGGCTTCCGGGTGATGAAGACGCTGACGGTGATTTGTTTCTGAATGTGTGATCTCTCCCGCTCAGTCTTCGTCAAGAAGACTGCCCCTCGCCGTCGTCTGGGGATTGATACAGGGCCTTCCATGCAAACGCTGTTGAACGAGATTCTCGAAGAAGTACGTCCCTTGATCGGCAAGGGCAAAGTCGCTGACTACATTCCCGCGCTGGCGGACGTGCCGGCGAACCAGCTGGGCATCGCTGTCTATGGCAACGATGGCAGTTATCACTGCGCAGGCGACGCGCGGGTGCCATTCTCGGTGCAGAGCATTTCCAAGGTGTTCAGCCTGGTCCAGGCCATTGGCCATTCGGGGGAAGCCATTTGGGAGCGACTGGGGCATGAGCCTTCGGGTCAGCCGTTCAACTCGCTGGTGCAGCTGGAGTTCGAGCGCGGGCGGCCGCGTAACCCGTTCATCAATGCAGGGGCATTGGTGATCTGCGATATCAATCAGTCGCGCTTCGCTGCCCCCACGTTGTCGATGCGCGATTTTGTCCGACGGCTTTCAGGCAACCCCCACATCTCGATCAATACCCGGGTCGCTGATTCGGAATATCAGTTTCGCGCGCGCAACGCTGCCATGGCGTACCTGATGCAGTCATTTGGCAACTTCCATAACGAGGTCGAGACGGTGCTGCGCAGTTACTTCAGTTACTGCGCACTGCAAATGAACTGCCTGGACCTGGCGCGGGCATTCTGCTTCCTGGCCAATGATGGGTTCTGCAAGCACAGCGGTGAGCAGATCCTGACGCGGCGCCAGACCCAACAAGTGAACTCGATCATGGCCACCAGCGGGCTGTATGACGAGGCGGGGAATTTCGCCTTCAGGGTGGGTTTGCCTGGCAAGAGTGGTGTGGGTGGCGGGATCGTGGCGATCGTACCGGGGCAATTTACCGTATGCGTGTGGTCGCCAGAGTTGAACGCTGCGGGCAACTCCCTGGCCGGGATGGCGGCGCTTGAGCTGCTCAGTTCGCGGATCGGATGGTCGGTGTTCTGATCTGCGAACTCAGGGGCCATCAGGCGTCGCCTTGGCGGGTCAGAACGCGTATACCAACGTGGCCGTGGCGCTGCGTGGGCTGCCATACCAGCCGCGGGCGCCAATCGCCGTGTAGTAGGTTTTGTCCAACACGTTGTTGAGGTTCAGTGAAACGCTGGTCTGCGGCGTGAAGGCATATTGAGCCATCAGATCGACCACGCTGTAGGGGTCCTGGGTGAACGTTTCGTTGTTGGGCCCGGCGCTCTTGTAATATTCGGTACCCTGCCAGCGCACACCACCCCCGACCTTCAACTGTGGCAGGGTCGGCAGGCGGTAGCTGGTGAACAGTTTCAAGGTGTCTCGCGGTATTTCAGTGTTCAGGCGGTCGCCATCCGAATCCTTGCTCACCGCATAGGTGTAGCTGGCCGAGACCTGCCAATCAGGCAAAATCTCGCCCGCCATTTCCATCTCGAAACCACGTGTCTTGGTACCCGACTCGGCACGGTAGGCCTGGTTGCCGTCTGGCGCCAGGTTGCTTCCGTCGGCTACCGCCAGGTTGTCCTGGTGCACCTCGAAAACGCTGAAAGCCGCGGTCAGGCGCTGGTCCCAGAACTCACTCTTCAGACCGAGCTCGTAGTTAACACCTTCCAACGGGTCCAGGTAGGTCCCGTTGATATCCTTGTTGCTCTGCGGTTTGAAAATGGTGGTGTAACTGGCATAGGCCGACCAGTGCTCGTTGAGGTCATACACCAGGCCAAGGTAGGGCGTGACGACCCCGGTTTCGCTACGCGAGGTGCGGCTTGTCGCGCCGGACGACAGGGTGGTAGAGGTTTCGTCGCGTTTCCAGTCGATCAGCCGCGCCCCGGTAATCAGCGACAGGTCATCGGCCAGGCTCCAGCGTACCGAAGCCACCAGGCCGTCCTGGGTTTCATCCAGCGCGTCTTCCGAGGACTTGGCATGGATGGCGTCTGGTATCGCCAGCGAACCGTCCCAGGTGTAAATGTTGTCGATGGTCTGGATCGCCCACAGTGGGTAACCGTCGTTGCGGTAGTAGGCGCGGTAGTGACTGGCCCCGAGGTAGGCCTGGTGCTCGCGTGACAACAGCTCGAACGGGCCCGACGCCGACAGGTCGAACGAGGTCTGCCGGGGCTCGCCGGCCCAACGCCCCGTCCAGGTGCTGATGCCACTGCCATCGGGCTTGACGGTGCCGCTGGCAGCGGTGGCGAAGGCGTCGTCATAGCTGCGACGGCTGTGTTCGGCATTCAGTTTCAATTGCCAGCCGTTGTCCAGTTGATGCTCCAGCGTAGTGAATACCGTCTTGGTGCGACGCTTGTGATAGCTCCAGTCCGAAGCCGAATTGAACGCGCGGGAGGGGCTGAAGTGGCTGCCATCTGAATTGAACATCGGGAAGCCGTGGTTGCCTGCCCCGTCGTTGTCCATCTCCTGATATTCCGCACCTGCTGTCAGCATCGTGCTGTCGGTGATGTCCCACTCCAGCACCCCATAGGCCACCTGCCGTTCCAGCGATTGGCGGTCGACGTAGCTCTGGCTGTCGGTATTGGAGGCGACAAAGCGCCCGCGGACATTGCCGCTTTGCGTCAATTTGCCAGAAACGTCCAGCTCGGTGCGGTAGTTGTCCCACGAGCCCGCTTTCAAGGTCAGCTTGCGTTGTGTTTCCAGGGTCGGCTTCTTGCGGATCAGGTTGACGGTGGCGCCCGGGTCGCCAGTGCCGGACATCAGGCCCGTGGCACCGCGCACTACCTCTACCCGGTCATACGACACCATGTCGGAGAGGTCGTCCCTGAAGCCAAAGGTATCGGGGCGGTTGATGCCGTCCACCTGGATGCTGCCGACCTCGAAGCCGCGCACGTAGATATGGTTGGCGTCGCTTCCGGCGGGCCCCATGCTGTCAACGACCACGCCCGGTGTCTGTTCAAGCACCTGGGCAACATCGTTCAGGTTCTGGTCTTCAATCTGCTGGCGGGTGACCACGCTGACCGATTGGGGTGTCTCGCGTGCAGACAACCGCAGCCCGGTTGCGGTATTGACCGAGCCGGTGGTGTAGCTGCCGGTGCCTTCGGTGGTGGCACCCAGGGCCATGCTGGAGACGGTGGTTGCCGCAAGCTCCATGGCGCCATCCTGTTCAGCGCTAACCAGCATGAAGCGCTTGTCGCCCGCTGCCTGCACCTGCAAGCCACTGCCTTGCAGCAGTTCTGCCAACGCCTGATGCAGCGCGTAATTGCCGTGCAGCCCTTTGCTGTGTAAGCCTGCGACTGCTTCATGGCTGAAACTGATGACTGCACCGCTGGCGTCGGCAAACTGGTCGAGTGCGTGAGCCAATGACCCTGCCGGGATGCTGTAACCCACAGGCTCGGCCCAGGCATGTGCAGTGCCCAGCAGCGAGCCCGCGAAGCTGACCGCTAGCGCGGTTTGGCGAATACGGGTGGCGGGGGAGGAAAAGCGAGCGGACATCCATTGACTCCTTGCTGATCGAATACAAGTGCTCCCAGTAACAAACGTGTTGTTGACGGAAATACTTAGTAGCAAGGTGCAGATAGGGCTGAGGATCTACTTTGGCAGTAATATCCTCATCGCAGCACAAGGCTGCTCCTGCCAGCGCTGTACAGGCTTTGAAACCGACATGCAGGCTCTCGGTACTTGCCCAGGCAGTGTCGGGCGGCGCCCGTGAACCCGCGCATTCACCGGAAATGGAACCTACCGAAGATGACCCGCCAAGCGTTTGCCCCTTATCAGTGCCTTGCCACTGACTTGCTGAAGTATCTGCCGTCCGACCAGCGTGATGGCTCCCACGACTTGGCCCATATTCAGCGCGTGTGGGTCAATGCGCACCGGATTCAGCGGGTAGAGGGTGGCGACCTTGAAGTCTTGCTTGCGGCGACGGTGCTGCACGACTGTGTGGCGGTGGAAAAGCATTCGCCGTTACGTGGGCAGGCCTCGACGTTATCGGCGAACAAGGCTGCATCAGTCCTTGCTGAGATGGGCTGGCCGAGTGGGCGTGTTGAGCAGGTAGTGCATGCGATCAAAACACACAGTTACTCGGCGGGGTTCGAACCGCTGACACGTGAGGCCTGCATCCTTCAGGACAGTGACCGGCTTGACGCCATCGGCGCGGTGGGTATTGCCCGGTGTTTTTACGTCGCCGGGCGAATGGGGTCGGCGCTCTATGACGTCGAGAATCCTTTCGCGCAGCAGAGGGCGTACCAGGACGGGGCGTATGCCATCGAGCACTTCCAGACCAAACTGCTCAAGCTCGCTTCGGGCTTTAAGACCCAAGAAGGGGCTCGCCTTGCTGCCGAGCGTCATACCCGGCTTGAAACCTTTCTTACCCAGTTCATGGACGAGATTACCGGGGCCGGTTAGTCATGCCGGGCTCATACCGTCCTTGAATTCAGTCAGCCCAGCGCCACAGCGGCTCATCCAGCAACCCAACCCCCCGCAGCTGGGTTTGCCCTTGTATTTTTTCCAGCTCTAGCACATTGCACCCGTCACAGGCTGCCAGCGCGTTGATTAATGGCGCACTGTGCGATACCACCCAAACCTGGCTACGGCGTGATGCACGAATGATCAGCCGCGCCAAGGCCGGAAGCAGGTCCGCGTGCAGACTGGTTTCCGGTTCGTTCAAGACCATCAGCGATGGCGGCCGTGGTGTGAGCAGGGCGGCCATCAGCAGAAGATAACGCAGGGTGCCGTCCGACAATTCAGCACCCTCGAGCGGGCGCAAAAGACCGTGCTGGTGCAGCCGTACACTGAACAGCCCACCAGGTGGCGCATTGACCTCCAGACGGCTGCCGGGAAACGCGTCATTCAGCGCTTCCACCAGATCCTCCACATCGCCAATTTCGATAATGGTCTGCAACGCTGAGGCAAGGTTGCGCCCGTCGTGATGCAGTACCGGCGAGCGAGTGCCCAGTTGGGGTTGACGGCAAGGCGCATCACGGTCAATCCGGAAGTGATCGTAAAACCGCCAGCTGTTGATGAACGCGCGCAGGTCACCGATTTCCGGTGCCTGGCGTGGCCGGCCGACGATGTTGAAAAAGCTCTCGCCGCTGTCAGCATGCTGATCGAGCACTGCCCAGCGGTTGCCCTCGCGGGCCCGCACCAGGGCATTCTTGCGCTCGACCAGCAAGGAAGAGGGGCGATAGGCGCCAGCGCCCCAGATGGCCTCGCACTTTATTTCAGGGTCGAGCATGAACGCGCTCGGATACGGCAGGGGAATTGGCAGGCCGAGGGTGATGGCAAAACCGAGGTCTTCGGTGGCAAAGCCCAGGCGCAGGCGCCTGGCTTCGCTCGGATGCTGGCCTTGGATGGGCACTTCGCCGCGCCGCATTCGTGCGCTGGTTTCTGGGCCGGCCCACCAGGTCGAATCCAGCCCGCCTTCACGGGCGAGGGCTTCGACCACACCGCCCTGTGCGGTTTCGGCCAGCAGGCGCAGCGCCTTGTACAGGTTGGATTTGCCGCTGCCGTTGGCACCGGTCACCAGGTTGAGTTGGCTCAGCGGCAGCACCAGGTGGTTGATCGAGCGGTAGTTGCCGATGGCGAGGGTAGTGAGCATGCAGTGCTTCCCAGCGTGGACCAGGCGACCGATTGTGGCCGAAGCGTGCCTGCCTTGTCAGCCACCCCTGCTGAGGCTGTTGCAAGTGAAGCAGGCGTGCGCACCGTCTATAGTGTGGGGCAACCTCTCGCGCAAAGGATGCTCACATGGCCAGATCAACAATCATGACAGCCATTGTCACCTCATTGGCGGTGGCCTTGGCCTCTGGCCCGGTGCTCGCCGACCCGGGTAATGGCAAAGGCCAGGGCCAAGGTCAGGGGCACGGCAAGGGTCAGGCGCCGCACGCCCAGGGTCAGGGCCAGGGCCAGGGCAATTCGGGCGGCCACAAGCAGAGCGCCGGCGGCAATGACTGGCACGGCGGCCCGTCCATCGACCGTGGCGATGTACTGGGCATCCTCGGTGGCCACCGCAACTACTGGAGCCCGGGCCCGGCATTGCCTCCAGGCATTCAGAAGAACCTGGCCCGCGGCAAGCCCCTGCCACCTGGTATCGCCAAGAAACTGGATGGCCGTCTGTTGGGGCAGCTGCCTCACTACGACGGGTATGAGTGGATGCAAGCGGGCGCAGACCTGATTCTGGTCGCCGTGGCGACCGGGATCATCTATGAGGTGTTGAACGGGGCGTTCGACTAAGGCCGCAGGTGCGAGCAGTCCGCTCGGTCCCTGCAGGCGCTGGCGTGCCTGCGATGGGCTGCGCAGCAGCCCAACGGCCTATCAACGCCGCCGCAACACCGCGGCCAGCCCAAGGGTCAGCACCACAGCGCACAGCATGGCCAGCCCGATGGTCACGCCAACGCCCCACGTTTCCAGCAGCCCCGCCAATACCAGATAGAACGCAATCACCCCCACCGCGCCGATCGCATTCCCCCGCACCATCGCCGCCATCCCGGCTCGCCCGCCCTGCACATGGGCGAACACCACCAGTGGCCAGGCAATCACCGGAATCGGCGCCAGCATCCCGCTGGTCGCCGGGCCCAGCCAACTGGCCAGGCTGGTGGTGATCATCAGCAGGGAAGTGGCAGATACCATGCGCAACGGGATTTCCCAGTGCCGGTGCCGGGGGCGGGCCAAGGTATCAGGTTTGGGCTCGCGGCCGCTGGCGCGGATCAGCACGCCGATCAGCACCAACGCCACTGCAATCGACAGGTACAGGCTGCCCCAGTGGGTAAAGGCATAGGCGGCCAGGCCATAGAACAGCAACGCCAGCAGTACGGCCACGGCGATGCCGAGTGTGCGCGTGGCCAGCAGGTAGACGGTGTAGGTGGCCTGCACCGCCGCCAGGCCGCCCAGTGCGCCGGGCAATGCGCCCAGGGCGAAGGCCGTGCCCTGTTCCAGGCACAGGAAGGTCATCACCAGCGCCGAGGTGATCGGCAGGCCGGACAGCAATCCGCCTAGCAGGCCGCCCCAGCGCCGGGAGGCGAGGGAGATGGCCCACATCAGCAGGGGGGTGATGGTGAGTTTCAGGTAAAACAGGGTCATTGCGGGTGCATCCACGCTTGATGAAGGTGCGCCCGCCTTCGACATTGGGTAGGGCGCGGAGGAATCAGCCGCGGCTGGCCTCCAAGGCCTGGGCCAGGTCGGCGATGATGTCGTCACTGTGTTCGATGCCGATCGACAGGCGCACCATGTCCCGTGGCACGCCGGCCTTCTCCAGTTCCTCGTCGTTGAGCTGACGGTGAGTAGTGGAAGCGGGGTGGCAGGCCAGTGACTTGGCGTCGCCGATGTTCACCAGGCGTACCACCAACTGCAATGCGTCGATGAAGCGCGCGCCAGCCGCCTGGCCGCCCTTGATACCGAACGACAGGATCGACGCCGGCTTGCCGCCGGTGTAGCGCTGGGCCAGTTCATGTTCGGGGTGGTCGGGCAGCCCGGCGAACTTCACCCAGGCCACTTGCTCGTGGGCTTGCAGGTAATGGGCGACCTTTAGCGCGTTCTCGGTATGGCGCTCCATGCGCAGGGCCAGGGTTTCCAGGCCTTGCAGGATCAGGAAGGCGTTGAACGGCGACAGCGCGGCGCCGGTGTTGCGCAAGGGCACCACACGGCAGCGGCCGATGAAGGCGGCAGGCCCGAAAGCTTCGGTGTAGGTGACGCCGTGGTAGGACGGGTCGGGGGTGTTGAGCAGGGCGAAGCGTTCCTTGTTTTCGGCCCAGGGGAATTTGCCGGAGTCGATGACGATGCCGCCGATGCTGGTGCCGTGACCGCCGATGTACTTGGTCAGCGAGTGCACGACGATATCGGCGCCGTGCTCGAACGGCCGGCACAGCACCGGGGTGGCCACGGTATTGTCGACGATCAGCGGCACCCCGTGGCGGTGGGCGGCCTCGGCCAGCGCAGCGATATCAACGATATTGCCGGCGGGATTGCCGATGGACTCGCAGAATACCGCTTTGGTACGCGCGTCGATCAGCGCTTCGAGGGCGGCGATATCGTCATGGGCCGCGAAGCGGGTGTGGATTCCCATGCGTGGCAGGGTGTGCGCCAGCAGGTTGTAGGTGCCGCCGTACAGCTTGGCCACCGAGACGATATTGTCGCCGGCTTCGGCGACGGTCTGGATGGCGTAGGTGATAGCCGCCATGCCCGAGGCGACGGCCAGCGCGCCAACCCCGCCTTCCAGGGCGGCCATGCGCTGCTCGAGCACGTCGTTGGTGGGGTTCATGATGCGCGAATAGATGTTGCCGGCAACCTTCAGGTCAAACAGGTCGGCGCCGTGTTGGGTGTCGTCGAAGGCGAAGGAGGTGGTTTGGTAGATCGGTACGGCCACCGCCTTGGTGGTCGGGTCGGGGCTGAAGCCCGCATGGATGGCAAGCGTTTCCAGCTTCATGCAATCGTTCCTTGAGCGTGGGTGGAAGCGTTCGAGCATGCGGCGGCGAGTGGGCATGGGTCAAGGAGGATCATTCTGGTGGTCCCTGCGCGGCGTTTGCGGCCACTGGGTCGACAGTAAAGATATGCAAAGTTTCCCTGTGCCATCACACCGCAGCTCTAGAATCGTGTCGCTGCCCGATCCGCTAAGGCAGGCAGCAGATCTAGCCTTGTGGAGCGTTTCAATGAAGTCGAAAAACCTTTTGCGCGCAGCCTTGGTGGCGGCGCTGGTATCCGCCTTGTCGGGTTGCTGGATGTTCATGCCGCCGGGTGGTGGCGGTGGTCATGGTGGGGGTGGCCACGGCGGTGGTTTTGGTGGCCATCAGGGTGGCGGCCCGCGCTAAGCTGACCCCGCGACGGACCGCGCCCTTTCGGCCGGGTTGCAAGCGCGTACCCGGCACGGGCGCACGCACCTTGGTCGCCCGAACCGCGCGTGGCACAGCGCCGGTGTTTGCGCTTTAGGGCATGCAGGATGATGCGCTGATCGGCAGTTGATCCTGCTTCACGTCGGGTTCCTGAGGCGAGCGCACTCTGTTCGCCACCCCAAACGGTACATGCACCATCGGCAGGTTCCCCGCTGGCGATTGCAGGTGCGTGCGCTGGTCGTCGAAAAACACATGCGGCTTCAATATCGACAACACCCTGGGTTTATCCATACCGCCTAGAAAAAAGCACTCATCCGGGGATACGCCCCAATCCTTCAAGGTCGTCACTACTCGCTCATGCGAAGGCGCGTTGCGCGCCGTGACGATGGCAATGCGCAGAATCCGCTGGTACGTCGGGTCCTCGGCCAGCTTGCGGTCCTCCAGCATGCGTATCCGCGATAGTTTGCGGTAAAGGTCTGCCAGTGGCCCCGGCGAATGCGGGGTGCCCTTGTGCATGCGTTCGTGTTCCTGAAAGTCGTCCAGGTTGTCGTTGCGCTTGTAAACACGCTCTGCCTCGTCGTCGGCAATCACGCCATCGAAGTCGAAGGCCACCCGCAGCTCAGTATCGATTTCATCATCGTAGATGCGCGTAGGCAGTACACGCCCGGCAGGGTAGTTGGCGTCGATGGCCTTTTGCACATCTTCCTCGTTGGCGCTGAGGAACAGCGAGGCATTGAACGCCGGGATGTATTCGTAGGGCGAGCGGCCCGACATGAATGCCGCGCGGGTGATGTCCAACTGATAGTGGCTGATGGAGCGGAACACCCGCAGGCCGGTTTCCGGCGAGTTGCGCGAGAGCAGCACCACTTCCACCGGCAACTGGTCGGGGAACGCCTTGTTGATGCTCAGGAAGCGGCGAATGAACGGGAGCGCCACCCCACTGGGGAACGGCTCGTCCAGGTTTTGCTCCTGGTGCTGGCGGTAAGCCTCGACACCTTGGGTCTGGTAGATGTCATCGGAGACGGAGAGGTCGAACAGCGCACTCGAGGCAACGCCGATGACCAGTTTTTCTTCAATGGGGTAGGGCATGAAGCGGCTCCTGCGAGTGGCATGAAGGCAAGTGTACGCGCACGTTCTGACGAAAGCCGTCAATTGCGCGACTGACCAGTGGATCCGGTAATGTCATTTTGATAGCTTCTCGCCCCTTACCGCAGTATCCGGACAGTGATTGATGAACCAGCTACATGAACACGGCACCCTGACTCCGCTTGCCGAGGCGAATGGGAACACGATGGACGAGCCCCAGCATGAGGCAGACGCGTCGGCCCAGCAGGCCCCCGGGCATGACGCACTGCAGGCCAGTATCGAGGCGCTGAACAAAAAGCTCGTGGCAACTACCCTGGCCCGTGTGCAGAAGGAAGGGGCGATTCGCAAGCACCTTGAGCAGTGCCAGCAGCAACTGGCCGCCAGCAATCAGGCTCGGGAGGGGCTGTCCATCACGGTCACCACGGCGCTGAAGAAGCTCGCGCTGGCAGCGAGCACCCAGGCAGACCGTGTGGACAGTGTGGAGACGCGCTTGACCGGCCTGGCTGAGCGCCAATGTCAATGCGTGGCGCAGTCAGCAGCCGGTTGGCCCGCGTACCTGGAACGTCATGGGGTGTCGTTGGTCGCCTTGGCCGTGGCTGTGTTTACGCTGGGGCTGCACCTGCTTGGGTAGTGCAACCTCAAGGCTGCACTGGGTTCAGCGTTGAAGTGCCAAAGCTTGCGGGTTGGCGACGTTCTTCGGCACCCCTTCGAAAAACGCCAGCACATTGTCGAAGGCGTCACCGAAGTACAGCTCGTAGCCGTTCTTCTCCACATACCCCAGGTGGGGCGTGCTGAGTACACGTGGGTGGCGCAGCAGTGGATGGGCCGGGTCGAGTAACGGCTCTTCCTCATAAACATCCACCGCCGCGTAGCCCGGCCGCCCGACATCCAATGCCTGCAGTAATGCGCCTGGTGCAATCAGTTCCGCGCGGCTGACGTTCACCAGCAAGGCGTCGGGCTTCATGTGGGACAGGTCGTCGAAGGTCACTCCATGGCGTGTCTGATCCGAAAGGCGCAGGTTCAGGCTGACAATATCCGCCTCGGCAAAAAACGCCTCACGCGAGGCGGCAGCAGTGTGGCCATGGGCTTTGGCTGCGGCGCGGCTGCTGTCGCTGCCCCACACCAGCACGGGCATGTCGAAAGCCTGCGCATAACGCGCCAGGCGCTGGCCGATCTTGCCATAGCCCCAGATGCCCAGCGTCTGCCCGGCCAGCGCCTGGCCCAGGTTGACCTGCCATTGGCCTTGGCGGAAGGCATCAATGGCCGGCACCAGTTGCCGGCGGGCATTGAGGATCAGCGCCCAGGCCAGTTCGGCAGGCGCTACCGGCGATCCGCGTCCCTCGGTCACGGCAATGCCGCGCGCGGTGCAGGCAGCCAGGTCGAGGTGGCTGGACACCTTGCCGGTCTGGCTGATCAGCTTGAGGTTGGGCAGGCGGTCGAGCAAGGCAGCGTCGATGCGTGTGCGTTCGCGGGTGAGTACCAGGGCGTCGGCATCGGCAAAACGTGCGGCAAGTTGTTCCAGCGTGGCAGGCGGGAGCTCATGAAGGACGCTGACAGCATGCCCGCTCAGCTTGCCGAAGCAATCGAGGGTACGGATTACATCTTGGTAGTCGTCGGGAATGACAATGCGCATGGTGGTCTGGCCCGGGCGGTACAGGGAAGTGTCGAAGATAACCTAACGGGCGGTATCGGTGTCAGGTCAGGCTGCAGTCGCTGCACATCAGCACCGGCTTTGCCGCCCAGTGATGCAACCGCCATGCGTTGGCGGCCCTGTCGCGACCCGAGGCCGGCTCTACAGGCCGCCAGATAGCTGCTCCACCAGAAAGTCCACAAACACCCGCACCCGCGCCGGCATCGCCGGGCCGCCGACGAACACCGCATGAATCGGTTCCCGATCACCCGGGTTGTAAGCCTCCAGCAACGGCACCAGTTGCCCGTTGGCCAGGTCATCGGCCACGGTAAAGGTGCCGATACGCGCCACGCCGGCGCCCAGCCTGGCCAGCTGCGCCAGCGCTTCGCCGCTGCTGCATTCGATATTCCCTTTAACCTTCAGTGAGAACGTATGCCCGTCGCGGTGAAACGGCCAGTCGGGCACCGCGCGGCGGAAGTTGAAGCGCAGGCAGTTGTGCCGGGCCAGGTCTTCAGGTTCAAGCGGGGTACCGTGGCGTTGCAGGTAATCGGGCGAGGCCACCACTACCTGGCCGGTCTCGCCAATGGCGCGAGCGCTCAACGAGCTGTCCGGCAGGTGACTGAAGCGCAGCGCGACGTCGGCCTGGCCGCCGAGAATGTCGGCCACCTCGTCGCTGAGGGTCAGGTCAACCAGCACTTGCGGGTAGCGTGCGCTGAAGGCCGCCAGCAGCGGCACTACGGTCAACCGGGCATGGCCCAGCGCAGCGCTGACCCGCAAGCGCCCGCGTGGCACACCTTGGTCAGTGATGGCTTCTTCCACTTCCAGCATGTCCGCCAGCACCCGCCGTGCGCCGCGCAGGTAGGCCTCTCCCTCGGGGGTGAGGGTGAGCGCCCGGATCGTGCGCAGCAGCAGGCGGGTACCCAGGCGCTGTTCGGTGCGGGCGAGAATGCGGCTGACCGCCGAGGGCGTCAGGCCTAGCGCTCGGGCGGCAGACGCTGGTGCTGGTGCTGCTGTTTGCCTGGCGTGGGCGAGGGGGGCTAGCCGGGCGGCAGGTTGCGGTGTAACAGGCCGGAACCTTGGGGCGCCTTGCGCCCCTCGATACACTTCCTTGCGGGTACTACGGGGTACCGTTTCGGCCATGCAGGTGATAGGCAGGGCGCTCGCTCAGGCGCTCGTAATAATCGCGCACCGCGGGCAGGTGCGGGTGCTCGAACGGCGTTTCGAACCAGCGGTTGACCGACAGGCCGATCGGGATGTCGGCCAGGGTGAACTGGCTGCCGGCCACATAGGCACCGGTGCCGGCCAGCTGGCGGTCGAGGATGCGCATGTAGCGTGACCACTCGGCACAACCGGCAGCCAGTGCTTGCGGGTCCTGGTGAGCGGGCGAATGCCTGACCAGCGACATGAACGCGTAGCTCCAAGAGCGGTTGAGGTCCGAGGCCTGCCAGTCGATCCACTGGTCGATCCGCGCCCGCGCCTGGGCCTCGCCGGGATAGAACGCGGTGGCGCCGTAGCGGCTGGCCAGGTAGCGGATGATGCTATTGGATTCCCACAAGGTGAAGTCGCCGTCCTGGATCACCGGAACCATGGCGTTGGGGTTCAGCGCGAGAAACTCGGTGCTGTCCGTGGCCTTGAAGCCGGAACCCCAGTCTTCGCGCTCGAACGCGATCTCGAATTCGGCGCAGGCCCACAGGACTTTTCGCACATTGATGGAAGAGGCTCTTCCCAGTATCCGCAGCATGGTGTTCGTCCTTGTGTGGGGGAGGTTGATCGTCCGCCACTGCCGGGGGCGGGTCAAGGGGGCTGAGCGGGGGCTCGGCGCTCCCTGTGCAGGGTTCTTGTAGTCCATTTCCTAAAGTGACCCTTTCCACCCCTTTGTCATTGTAATGGGGTAGGCAGCGGCCTAGCCTCGGCAAGCGCCTAACCTTGAGGAATGGACATGGACAGCGAAACGCCGAAAAACAGCAGCAAGCCCTATGTCGTGCAAGCCGCGAGCCGCTTTGGCAACAGCGATGCCGAACTGGTGCAAATGAAACCGCAACTGCCAATACGCACCGCACTGATGGAAGCTTCGGGCATCATGGGCTGCATCACCGAGATCACCCGCAAGGCCATCGACAGGCCTGACGACCGCCAGGTGATGATGAAGGCCACGTACTACCTGGCCGGGATGGCCAAGTCACTGATCGACGGCCAGCTGCTGCAGATGCGTCAGGCGCGCGAAGGCGGGGGCGAAGCCTAGCCAGGCTTGCCTGGGGGGCGCGAACTTGGCACCCTTGGGCGGTTTTAATCGTCTGTAACACGACAGAAGGAAGCATGCATTGAGCTGGGACAAGGTGGGGAAGCTTCTCGTCGCCGTGCTGATCGGCCTGATGGTCCTGTTGGCCGCCTACGCGTTGCTCAGGGGCAATCCGCGCCTTGAGGCGTCACTGACCTATGCCTACCTCACTTACCCCAGCCAGTTCAGCGAGCGGATCAGCAAGGCCAGCGAACAGCTGAAGTATGAGCAGTTGCAGGGGCAAATCAACGGTATCGTTCAAGGCCAGCTGGGCCATGATCAGGTCGAGCGGCTCATCGAAATGGCGCAGGCCCCTTATGCCCAGCTGTTCGCCAAGCCTTTCGAGGCCGGGCTGGTCGACCACCGTGCCGGCCTGCTGATCGAACTGCACAACAGCGGTGATGCGCAGGTCCGGCAGGTGAAAATCCGCCTGCCAGCCAAGGGCCTGGTGCAGGTGCGCGATGCTGCCGGCAACGATACGCTGCTGGAAACCGCCATCGCCCAGGTTGATATCCCGGCCATCGAGCCAGCTGGCACCTGCAAGGTGTGGGTGTATTTCGATGCCGACTACTCGCAGATCCGCCATGGCGGGGTCAGTATCAGCCATGCCGATGGTGAGGCCAATGTGCAGGTGTACCGCGAAGTCATCGGTTTTCCGGCCATGGTGGCCCGTTACAGCCGTGAGCTGATGATACTGCTTGGCATACTGGCGGCCAGCGTACTGGGCTTGGCCTATGCCTGCCTGGCGCGTCGTGTTCCGCGGTAAAACAGCCTGCAGAAAAATGCGTGCATGCGTTCTGCGATCAAGGGTCATTTGCTGAAAACGCAACACGCCCCCGCAGACGACCCTCTATAGTGCTCGGCATGACGAAACCCCTGCCGAGCCTGCCTGATGATTCCTTCTCTGGACGCCATTTTTTCTCGCCTGCGCCTGCGCCAGTTGCGCTTGCTGATTGAGCTGGACCGCTGTGGCTCGCTGCACAAGGCAGCTGAAGCCATGGCCATTTCCCAGCCCGGCGCCACCAAGGCCCTGCGCGAGGTCGAGGAGGTGCTGGGCGTACCGTTGTTCCAGCGAATGCCCAGCGGCCTGGTTGCCAACGAGGTGGGCCGCTGCGTGGTGCGCTACGCGCGGCTGATCCACAGCGACCTGGGGCATCTGCGCGAAGAGGTGTTGGGCATCGTCCAAGGCCAGGGCGGGCGGCTGGCGGTGGGCAGTATCATGGGGGCGATGCCCACACTGGTCAGCGCCCTCGGGCGCTTGCGCCGCAAACAGCCGCAACTGGCAGTGGAAATTGCCGAGAATACCAGCGCCAACCTGCTCGCCCAGCTGGACGAAGGGCGCCTGGACCTGGCCATCTGCCGACCAGGGCTGGGCCGCAACGCGGCGGAATATGGCTTTGTCGAACTGGCCCAGGAGCCGCTGGCGGTGGTCGCGCATCCGCAGCATCCGCTGGCCGGGGCGGCGGCACTCAAGATCAGCGACCTTAGCCATTATCGCTGGGTGGTTTATCCGGCCAACATGCCCATGCGCCAAGCGCTGGAACGCGAGTTGAGCGAGGCTGGGGTGGCGGTGTCGCGTTATCCGCTGGAGACCTTCTCCACCTTCGCCACCTTCATGCTGCTTGAAGATGACCCGACGTTGGTGGCGGTCATTCCCCGTGCAGTGGCGGCCTTTGCCGAGCAGCGCGGGTTGCTGGTGTCGCTGGCGGTGCCGCTACGGGCGCTGAGCGAGCCGTTCGGCATCGTGCACCGGGTCGCGGCGCCGTTATCGCCTGCGGCACGATTGCTGGTGGAGGAACTGACGGCGGGTGAAGTGTGACGCTACCCCTCTATTTCCAGCCCGTTGTCGAAGCGCTGGTAGGGATAAGCGGCGGTTATCGGTGGATCAGTTCTTTTCATTATCGGTGGCCCTGTCCTGTGCTCTAGATTGCCCCGGCAGTGCCTGTCAGTCACCCTGTAACCCTGATTGCATCTAGGAGCAAACCAATGGATCTAGGCATCACCGGCCGCTGGGCCATCGTCTGCGCGGCCAGCCAAGGCCTTGGCAAAGGCTGCGCCGAAGCGCTGGGCAAAGAAGGCGTCAACCTGGTCATCAATGCCCGTACCCAGGCCACCCTGGAGCAGACCGCCAGCGAGTTGCGCAGGGCCTGCCCGGGCATCGAGGTCCATACCGTGGCAGGTGATGTGGCCGATCCCAAGGTGCGCCAGGCGCTGTTGGCGGCCTGCCCGCAGGTCGACATTCTGGTCAACAACGCCGGTGGCCCGCCACCGGGGGACTTCCGTGATTGGGGGCGTGATGACTGGCTGAAGGCGCTGGACGCCAACATGCTCACGCCCATCGAGCTGATCAAGGCGGTGGTAGATGGCATGGCCGAGCGTGGGTTTGGCCGGGTGGTGAACATCACCTCCGGCGCGGTGAAGGCACCGATCGACATGCTGGGTTTATCCAACGGTGCCCGCAGTGGCCTGACCGGATTCATTGCCGGCCTGGCCCGGCAGCAGCGCCTGGCGGGCCGCAATGTGACACTCAACAACCTGTTGCCTGGGGCGTTCGACACGGCGCGCCTGCAAAAGACCTTGAAGGCTGCGGGTGGTGATGTGGAAGTCACTGCCCAGGCGCGGCGCAAGGCCATTCCGGCGTCGCGTTTTGGCGAAGCCGCGGAGTTTGGCGCGTATTGCGCATTTCTGTGCAGTGCGCATGCCGGGTACATCACCGGGCAGAACCTGCTGATCGATGGCGGGGCGTATCCAGGAACCTACTGACGCCGTTGGCGCTATTGCTTGCAGCCGCCTTCGCCCTCATGCAGCGCCAGGCTCTGGCGCAATTGTTCAATCATGGCCGCACGTAGTGCCTGCGGCGCCTGGATGCGGATCGAGCCCGCCTGGGACAGCAGCCAGCCCATCAGCGCGCGGTTGTCGTCGACGGTGGCCACCAGCGCGGCGCCGCCGCCAGCCTGCGGCGTCAGTTGCATATCGACGGACAGGGGTGACTGTTCCAGGCGGCGGGCCAGCGCGTCATCGACCCAGGCATACAGTACAACGTGTGTCGGGGGGGTAAGTGCGTCGGGTTGCAGCTGCTGCGCTTCGCCCAGGCTCAAGCCCGGTTGCCAGTACCAGCCATAAGGCATGCCTTTACTGTTGCACTGTAGCGGGAACAGTGCGGCGAGCTCCACCAGGTCGCGCTCGACGGTGCGTTTGCTGGTGGAATGGCCCACGGTTGTCAGGGCCGCCTGCAACTGAGTGGAGCTCATGCCTGGGTGGCGGCCGGGCAGTAACTTGAGCAGTTGCCACTGGCGGGCGATGGTGTGGCGGGTCGGGTGGCTGGGCAAAGGGCTCGTCCTTGAAGACAGGCACCAAGCCTGCCTGGGTAGTGGCGTTTAGCTATTGCCTAGCATACCTCGTCACAAGATGGGATCCAAGTTGTGGCGATTGGCCTCGGTCAAGTGGTGCGTCGTCTGAGCGACCTGGACATCCAAACCCGCAAGTCACTGGAAATTGCCGAATGGACCAACGAGGAGGGCGCGCGCTTCATCCCGGCCATGTTCGGCTCGGCGGTGTTCACCGGCAGCCTCGCCGACGAACTGCACCGCACCGGGTACGCCGGCCAACGCCCGCTGGTGTGCTGTCAACTTTGATTGAAAGTGTACTTATTTTCGAGCATGAATTTTGGTGCCGTCCATTTTGGACCTTTCACATATCCACCGGCTTTTTGTTCAATCAAGCCGTCGCTCGTCATTCTTCTGATCAGTTCGATGAGGCCAATGCAGTCACCTAGGTGAATCCAATTATTCTGGGTGTAAAGCCTGTCTAGTTGCGGGTGGGAGATGCCAGTACCTCTGGTGAAAAATAAAATTACATCCGTAGGAGATTCGTTTTTAATTACATCGTGAATGGTATTCATGGATTTTCCCGCTCAAGCTGGATTGCGTCTGCTTCTAGCGCTTCCGCTGTATATAATAGCTCGGCGTCTGATCCAAGCTGATAGTCTTCCAAAGTGGCTGCGTGAGTATTGTTCCAAGTCTCGCCGCCATCAGTTGGTAGAATTTTATCAGCAATACCAAGGGCGCGGAAGCGCTCAAGCTCCCTTATTTCATGTGTGAAAAATCGCTTGTCGATGTCGGTGGCTTGTAGTTTGCTTTGTAGGATTTTTTCGAGCCTATCTATCATGATTTTGTTCGCGTCTGAAGGCGGGAATCGACTAGTGTGTAATTTGACTAACTCGACACCGCCTGCTGTGATCCGGGCTTTTCTCCAATCCATTCGCTCGATTGGTCCCCCGGCTTTATCCGGGTTGTAGGGGCGTCCGCTGTAAGTCCCTATGGTTGTCGCGCCGGGATAGGGAGAATTGAAAACTACGTACAGTGGCGGTAGGCCAGACTCTGGCGGGAAGCAGTAGATGCAGTCTTTATAATTCGGTGGCTCATGGGCAGGGAGTGGTGTCGCTTCTGACCATGCTTTTCTGAGGTTGACTCCCTCATAGGGATCTGAGGGCATCGGGATAATGGGGGTTGTAGTTGATGATCCACTTTCGGTATGAATGGGAAAGCTAAGCCTGATTGGGAAATCACTCGATGGGACCCATGTGTAGCTATTGCTTTCTTCGTCCATTATCAGGGGGCGTACGGGTATCTCTTTTTCCGCATGGGTAGCATTTCCTTTATCCGTAAGTGTATACGTGTCGAGCGTGGCATGAATCCGGAATGGGGATTCGAAAGACCCATGTTTAAGCGAGATGTCATGAATGTTGTCAGGTAGCTCAGGAATGAGTAGTTCAGCAGGTATGCTCAGGGCTGATTCATGGTACAAATCTGCGTTCCCTAGTTCCGCTGAATAAAAAAATACCCCAATACCCAGTCTGAAAATTGGCGTGGCAGTAAGGCCAGGCCATTTGAGTCTCTGTATTCCGTCAAATAGCGCGCTTTGAAGGTTTTCGGTTGTTGATAGGGTGGTTAGTGTTGAGCTAAGTTGAATTGTGGAGTTAAGATTTAAAGTGATGGATTTGTTGTTGTCTTTTAAATTATTTTCTCGTAATGTTCTTATTGCTTTAGGGTGGAACTCTTTGAATTCATTTCGGACTTTCTCAAGGCAGCATCTTAGCACTATTTCAATTTGCGCGGCAGTAGCAGCGCTCATTAAATAATACAGCTCCTCCTCAAGCCAATAAAAATTGTGTCCATCCTCTGCTAATTCGTTTGCGGTTACTTCAACATTCAGGCCTATGTCATTGATGCTTGAGGCATAGAGGTCTACTGCCATATATCTATTGAGAGGGTGAGATGTTTTTTTGTTAATTTTATTATAAAGAAATAGCAAAAATTTCTTTTTGGCGTAATTATGATTTATCTGGTCCGGGTGTAATTTTTTTATGTTTGAATAATTTTTAGCTAAATACGTTTCAAGTCCGGGGGTATCGGATGGGCGAGTCGCCTCGATTTCCTTTATTAGATTTATTGCAATCCGTGCTGCGTTGGTGCGAAGCGCTTCTGTCGATAGCGAGGCTATGTTTGGCGGTACTATAGGCAGTGTGCATGGGGTGTCCCATGAAAGGATTTTTTCGAAGTCATAGCTGAAAGGTTCTGCTGAGTATATTTTTTGCAGTTCAGCGCTCGTTAAGGTTTTTCGAGAGGTCACGTCTATTTCCAGTGAGGCGGATTTGAGACGGGAAGTATTGGAGCGCGTGTCGTAGAGGCTGCAGATGGAATTGATTCAGGGCTGCCGTGCGCGTTAGAGCCTGTGACTACAAGGAGCAGGTGCAGGAAAGTGACTGGGGGTAGGAAGCAGGTTTGAACTGTGTGATCAAAGAAGTTAAGAAGAAGTGTTGTGCCAGAGCGCCAAGTGCCAGGAATATTTGGGGCGACAGGAGCAAGCGCGAAGGGGGTGATGGAGCCAATAAGTGCATGCCACAACATCTTCAACGCCTGTGAGATGTCGTGGCGCGTGGGCGGCGCTCGATCCCACAGGCGGTGCAATGTCGTGGCGAACTACATCCCACCCCGGCGCACATGCTTGACGAAGACCTTCTCCAACAACTCCCACATCGCCGGGTCCGTACTGAACGCCACGTTGAAGCGCATCCACCCGGTCGCTTTGGCGTCGACCATGAACAACTGCCCAGGCCCAAGCATGATGCCTTTCTCCAGCGCATCGTCCAGCAACGCGGCACTGTCCGGAATGGCCGGGTGGCGGGTCCAGATGTACATGCCTTCATCCGATTCGGTAAACAGTTCGAAGCCTAATCGATGCAGATGCCGGCCAACTTCCTGGTGCGCCTCGGCCAGCCGCTGGCGCAGGCGCTTGAGGTGCTTACGCCAGCGGCCGTCGATGATCGCGGCGTACACCACGCGCTCCATCACCTGCGAAGTGGTCAGGCCCGAACGCATTTTCAGGTGCAGCAGTTTCTGCATCAGCTCAGGATTGGCCAGCATGTAGCCGACCCGCACGTTGGGCGAGATGCTCTTCGAGTAGCTGCCCACGTACACCACCTGCTGCAGGTGATCGAGGCTGGCCAGGCATGGCTGCGGCTCGGCGACCATGTCGGCGTACAGGTTGTTCTCCACCAGGCGGAAGCCATGCTGGCTGGCAAGCTGCAGCAGGCGGTGCAACTGCGGCAGCGGGGTGCGCGAGCACGTCGGGCTGTGCAGGTGCGGCTGGGTGAAGAACGCCGTCGGGCGGTGGTGGGTGAGCAATTGCTCCAGCTGGTTCAGGTCGTAGCCGGCCGGGGTGCGCGGCACGCCTACCAGGGTTGCGCCTTGGGTGCGCAGAATGCTCATGAGGTTCGGGTAGCCGGGGTCGTCCACCAGCACCACATCGCCCGGCCGCACCAGTGTGCGTGCGGCCAGGTCCAGGGCCTGGCTGGCGCCGTGGGTGAGCATCAGCTGTGCCGGGTTGGCGACGATCGACAGCTCTTGTTGCAGGTTCTGTGCGGTCAGCGCACGCAGCTCCATCAGGCCCATGGGGTCGCCGTACCCCGACAACTCCAGCGGGCTGCCGGCCACCTGGCGCAGGCCGCGGCGCAGGCCGTCTTCGTACATCCAGTCGTTGGGCAGCCAGCCGCACCCCGGTTTGTACGGCAACTGGCGGATTTCGAAAATCTGCTGCAGGTACCACTCGGAGTTGAACGTTGGTCGACTGGTGTCGGCCTCGGTGTTGTGCTGCTCCAGCAGTTCGCCCGCCGCACGGTTGACGAAGAACCCCGCATTGCCACGGCTCACCAGCAGCCCCTGGGCGACCAGGCGGTCGTAGGCCTCGACCACGGTGAAAGTACTCACCGAATAGCTGGCGGCAAAGGCGCGGATCGACGGGACCTTGGCGCCTGGCTTGAGGGTTTGGTTGTCGATCAGCTCGCGCAGCCCATCGATGATCTGGTTGACCAGCGGGGTTGAGGAGTCTGGATGTAATTCGAACATTCGGGGCCTTCAGGGTGCGTATCGCCTGGCGTCTGCAGGGTGTACTGCATGGGCGACCTATACAGTGCAGTGCGAGATTCATGCCACTGTGCATGGCTCTCTGCGTCGGACATTTTTACATTAGGTGTCGGATATCGCCACATAAAGCATGTTCAGTTCGCCTCAGGCAGTCGCTCTGGGGCGCGTCAGCAGGCCGCCATGGAAGGCCTGCGTGTGTAATTCACACCATCCTGCCCGCATTAGCACTGATGTACAGGTGAAATCGCCAGCCATCGGGATTTCACAGTTTTCCTTGGATAAGAAGAAGCACGGGGTACACAACTGATGGACGCAACATCCACAACCACCACCGCGAAAAGCGGGCACGAGAGCAAGCTCAGTGCCTCGCTGAAGTCGCGCCACCTGACGATGATGTCGATCGCCGGGGTTATCGGCGGCGCCTTGTTCGTCGGTTCCGGCAGCGTGATCCACAGCGCCGGCCCAGCCGCTGTCCTGGCCTACCTGGCAGGCGGCATCCTGGTGGTGCTGATCATGCGCATGCTGGGTGAAATGGCGACTTCCTCGCCTGACACCGGCTCGTTCTCAACCTACGCCGACCGCGCCATTGGCCGTTGGGCCGGTTTCACCATCGGCTGGCTGTACTGGTGGTACTGGGTCATTCTCATGGCCTGGGAAGCCTATGTGGCGGGCAAGATCCTGCATGGCTTCTTCCCCGACGTTAGCGTCAACGTGTTCGTGCTGGCCACGACCCTGTTGCTGATCACCGTCAACTTCTTCAACGTCAAGCACTACGGTGAGTTCGAGTTCTGGTTCGCCTTGATCAAGGTGATTGCGATCGTCTGCTTCCTGATCGTGTGTACCGCTGCCGTGATGAACATCTGGCAGTTCGGTGAAGTGCGTGGCATCAGCCACCTCACCGCCGAAGGCTTCATGCCCAACGGCATCACCACTGTGATCGGTGCCTTGCTCGGGGTGATGTTCGCCTTCCTCGGTGCCGAGATCGTCACCATCGCCGCTTCCGAAGCCAAGGACCCGGCTGCGCAGATCGTCAAGGCGACCAACTCGGTGGTCTGGCGTGTGTGCCTGTTCTACGTCGGCTCGATCTTCCTGATCGTCTGCCTGGTTCCGTGGAACGACCCGCACCTGGGTGTTTCTGGCTATGGCGCCTATCGCCGTACCCTGGAGCTGCTGGGCGTGCCGTATGCCGAGCTGCTGATGAACTTCGTGGTGCTGACTTCGGTGAGCAGCTGCCTGATCTCGGGCCACTACACCGCTTCGCGCATGCTGTTCTCCCTGGCCCAGCGTGGCGATGCGCCGTCGTTCTTCAAGATCACCCGCGCCGGTACCGGTGTACCGGTGTACGCGATCATGGGTTCGTGCGCCGTGGCCGTGGTGTGTGCATTGATCAACTTCAGCGAGACCCTGCGCCCGAAAGACGTGCTGGACACCCTGATGAACACCACCGGCATGATCGCCCTGCTGGTGTACCTAGTTATCGCCTTCTCGCAGCTGCGCATGCGCCGCAAGCTGATTGCCGAGGGCAAGGAAGTACGCCTGAAGATGTGGCTGTTCCCGTGGCTGACCTACCTGGTGATCGCGTTCATCGTGGCTGCCCTGGTCACCATGGCCTTCATGCCTGACTACCAGATTCTGGTCATTTCCACCGGTATCGCTGCGGCGGTCGTGGTGGTGATGGGTGTGGTGCACCAGATCCGCTCTGGTAGCAAGCAGCACTAAGCGTCACTCGCGTCTGGAAACGGCCGGCTCCCTTGGGGACCCGGCCGTTTCGCGTTGTTGGGCCTGGGCTTTTTCTGCAGGCATGTGGAAACCTTGGTTCATCCACGGTGAACCGAGCAGGGCGGCCGCAGCGATCAGGGCCAGGATGGCGAGGGCGATGTAGGTCTTCAAGGGCGTGCGCATGCAAGGACTGACTTCAAGCAGAGGTGATCAGTTCCGGGGTAATCCGTTCGCAACCGTCCCGCCGGGCGACAGATGGCATATGCTAGGCACATTGCCCGCCCAAAGGAGCCGCACATGGCCTGGTCTGCCAACCAGTATTCCCTGTTCGAAGACGAACGCACACGCGCCGTACGCGACCTGATTGCCGCCATCCCGCCACGGCCGGTGCGCCACGCCACCGACCTGGGGTGCGGCCCCGGTAACTCGACCGAAGTGCTGCTGCAACGTTACCCCGATGCCCAGGTGACGGCGCTGGACAGCGACCCGGACATGATCGACAAGGCCCGTGAGCGCAAGCGGCTGTGTATCCCGCGTGTGCGCACGGTCATTGCCGACATTGCCGGCTGGGCTGCCCCCGAGCCGCAGGACCTGATCCTGGCCAATGCCTCGCTGCAATGGGTACCTGACCACGCCTTGCTGTATCCGCACCTGGTGCGCCAGCTCAGCGAAGGCGCCAGCCTGGCCGTGCAGACCCCGGACAACCTCGACGAGCCGGCCCACCGGCAGTTGCGCGAGATCGCAAGCCAAGGCCCTTGGGCGGCGAAGTTCGCCGACTTGCAGCTACCCCCACGGCACAACGCGGCGTTCTACTACGACTTGCTCAGCCCGCTGTGCGCACGGGTGGATGTGTGGCGCACCACCTATCATCACCCGTTGATGGGGGGCGCCGAAGCGGTAGTGGAATGGTTCAAGGGCTCGGCGTTGCGGCCTTATCTGGCCAGGCTTGATGAGCAGGAGCAGGCCGACTTCCTGCAGATGTACCTGCAGGCCATGCAGCGCGATTATCCGCCGGCCTCTGATGGCAAGGTCCTGTTGCCCTTCCCGCGGTTGTTCGTGATCGCTACCCGCTAGGGCGGCGCCAGCGCCAGGCCACGTAGCTGTAGATGCCGAGGTTCAGCGCCAGCACGAGTGTGCCCAGCAGCAGTTGGATCTGCGGGGTCAGGCCGGTGGGGTAGATCAGTGGCCAGACGTAGTGCTCGACGAAGCTGCCCTGGTAACCGGCGTCACCGGCGGCATTGCGCATGCGGTTTTCCCAGGTGGTGAGCGGGCAGCCCAGGTGCAGGCACTCCACCGCCAGGCCCCAGGCCAGGGCCGGCAAGTGCAGCAACAGGGCAGGGCGCCAGCGCAGCACCAGCAGCCCGCCGAACAGCACCAGCAGGATGAAGGCCAGGTGCAGCAGCACCAGGGTGTCGGCGGCAAGGCGGTAGAGCATGGGGTGGGCGCCCGGGGATTGGGGTTATCCCAGCATAGTCGGGTTGCCTGATCTGGCCCCTTCGCGGGCTCGCCCGCTTCCGCAGCATCACCACAGGTTCCGGATGCTGCGCAGGATCTGTGGGAGCGGGCGAGCCCGCGAAGGGGCCAGCACAGGCCTACACCCCTTCCTCGACCATCTGCAGGAAAGTCGCCACCACCCGGCGTGTACGCTGCTCGCTCAGGCACACCAGGGTCTCGGTCAAATGCCGCTGGCAATCGACAATCGGCAACGCACACACCCGCGCATCGGCACCGAACTCCGCCGCCGACACCACGCCCACACCAATCCCTACCACCACCGCTTCACGCGCCGCTTCCCGGCCCTCCACCTGGATCGCTGCGCGTATCCGCAGGCCGGCACGTTGCATCTCTTCTTCCAGCGTTTGCCGCGTTACCGAGCCGGGCTCGCGCAGCACCAGTGGCGTGTCGTCCAGGTCGGCCAGGCTGATCGAGCCACGGCTGGCCCATGGGTGGTGGTGGGAAACGAACGCCACCATCGGGTCACGACGCAGCGGCAGGCAATGCAGGCGCTCATCGTCGACATCCCGCCCCAGCAGGGCCAGGTCGGCCTGATAGCTGAACAGCCGCGCCAGCGATTCGTCGGTATTGCCCGTTTCGATCTTCACCTGGATACCCGGATAACGCTGGCAGAAGCGGGCGATCTGCGGCAGCACGTGCACCGGCGCATCCACTGCCAGCACCAGGCTGCCGGTGTGCAGCGCACGCGAGTCGTGCAGCAGCTCTTGTGCCTCGGCCTCGCAGGCGAACAGGCGCTGGCTGATGCCCAGTAGCCGCTCGCCAAGGTCGGTGAGCTGCACCGAGCGTTTGTTGCGGTGGAACAGCAATACGCCGAAGCGCTCCTCCAGTTTGCGCACCTGATCGGACACCGCAGGCTGGGTAAGAAACAGCCTTTCAGCGGCGCGGGTAAAGCTGCCGTGCACGGCCACCGCGTGGAAAGCCTTGAGTTGAGCGTGGGAAACCGACATGACGACCTCAGTAACAAGCTGGGCTTATGTGTGTAATACGATAAATCGATTTTATTTATCTTACAGCAACTGTTTCCATGGATTTCAGCCCGACGCTGGCACCACGAATGCCGCCAGGGCCATGGCGCTCACACGGCGCCACCTGACCCGATGACAGCCTCGTCATCGCTGTGCGTAACACAAGAACAAGACAGGCGTTTCTTCACATTCTGCCGGCACACTTGAGCAAGAGGTCAGACTTACATGAACCAATCCCTAGCCGCGTTCAAACGCTGGCGCATCCAGATTTTCGCCATCACCTGGCTGGCTTACGCCGCCTTCTACTTCACCCGCAAAGCCTTCTCGGTGGCCAAACTGGGCATCGCCGAAGACCCAGGCTTCATGCTCGACAAGGCCGCCATGGCCAACCTGGACGCCATCTACCTGGCCGCCTATGCCGTGGGCCAATTCACCTGGGGCATGCTTGCCGACCGCTTCGGCCCGCGCGTGGTCGTGCTGGGCGGGTTGCTGATTTCTGCGGCGGCGGCAGTGGTGATGGGCAGTTACGCAACCTTCCCGATCTTCGCCACCTGCATGCTGGTACAGGGCCTGGCGCAATCCACCGGCTGGGCCGGCTTGTGCAAGAACATCGGCAGCTTCTTCCCGGCTTCGCAGCGCGGGCGGGTGCTGGGCCTGTGGAGTTCCTGCTATGCCTTCGGCGGCCTGGTGGCCTCGCCGTTCGCGGGCTGGTGGGCCTACACCCTGGTGGGCACCTGGCATGCGGCGTTCTTCTCCAGCGCGGCAGTGGTGGCGCTGGTGGCGGTGCTGTTCTTCTTCCTGCAGCGCAACAAACCCGAGGACGTCGGCTTGCCGGCGGTTGAGCCCGAGCCGCAAAGCATGGCCCCGGCCGACAACCTGTGCAGCGTGTGGGCACCCCTGCGGGAAATCTTGCGCAACCGCACGGTGTTGACCCTGGGCCTGGCGTATTTCCTGCTGAAGCCGGCGCGCTACGCCATCTTGCTGTGGGGCCCTGTGATCGTCTTCGAGCAGATGCCCTCGGTGGGCAAAGTGGGCGCGGCAATCATCCCGACTGCTTTCGAACTGGCCGGGCTGCTTGGCCCGATCATGATCGGCCTGGCCTCCGACAAACTGTTTGGCGCCCGGCGCATGCCGGCCTGCGTGATCAGCCTGGTGCTGCTGACCGTGACACTGGCGGCGTTCATGGCGGCCATGCACACCGGCAGCGTGCTGCTGGTGGTGGCCTTGCTGTTCGTCATGGGCCTGACCCTGTACGGGCCGGACTCGATGATCAGCGGCGCTGCAGCCATCGACTTCGGCACCGCCAAGGCCGGCGCCACCGCAGCAGGTTTCGTCAACGGCTGTGGCTCGGTGGGCGCGGTGCTGGGCGGGCTGCTGCCGGGTTACTTCGACGGCGTCACGGTGTTCATCGTGTTCGCGGGCTGCGCGCTGTTCTCGGCGCTGGTGTTGCTGCCGCACTGGAACAGCCGCCCGGCCAGCAGCGCGCAAGGCACCGACGTGGCACCGAACACCAGCATGGCAATCAAGCCACTGCGTACTTAAAGGAAAGCGAGCGAATGAGACCCTTCTGGCTGCAACAGGCCCTGGATTCGGCGCAGGAGGCGGTATGCCCGCCGCTGAAAGGCGATACCCGTTGCGATGTGTGCATTGTCGGCGGCGGCTACACCGGCCTGTGGACGGCGCTGATGCTCAAGGAAGCGGTACCGGCCCTGGATGTGGTGCTGATCGAGGCCGACATCTGTGGTGCCGGAGCCAGCGGCCGCAATGGGGGCTGTGCGTTGTCCTGGTCGGCCAAGTACTTCACCCTCGAACGCCTGTTCGGGGCGGCGGAGGCGGTGCGGCTGGTACGCGAGTCGGAGCGCAGCATCGCAGACATCGGTGTGTTCTGCGCGGCCAATGGCATCGACTGCGACTACCGCCTGGACGGCACGCTGTACACGGCCACCAACGCAGCGCAGGTCGGTGCCACCGACGCGGTGATCGCCGCGTTGGAGCACAAGGGCATCAACTCGTTCTGCCGCTTGCCGCTGGAGCAGGTGCAGCGCCTGGCCGGTTCGGCACGGCACCTGGAGGGCTGGTTCTCGCCGGCCGCCGCCACCGTGCAGCCTGGCAAACTGGTGCGCGGCCTGCGCCGGGTGGCCTTGCAGCGCGGCGTGCGGCTCTACGAAGGCACCGCCATGACCGGCCTGGAGCACGGCGCCCCGGTGCAGGTACGCACGGCCCACGGCACGCTGCGCGCCGACCGTGTCGTGCTGGGCCTCAATGCCTGGATGGCGCGCGTCTTCCCGCAGTTCGAGCGCAGTGTGGCGATCGTTTCCAGCGACATGGTCATTACCGAACCGTGCCCCGAGCTGCTGCGCCAGATCGGCCTGGACAGCGGCATCAGCGTGCTCGACTCGCGTATTTTCGTGCACTACTACCACAACACCTCCGATGGCCGGCTGATGCTCGGCAAGGGCGGCAACACGTTTGCCTATGGCGGGCGCATGTTGCCGGTGTTCGACCAGCCGTCGCCGTATCGGCGGTTGCTGCGCGAAAGCCTTGGCGGCTTTTTCCCGGCCTTGGCCGAGGTGCCACTGGCGGCCAGCTGGAACGGGCCGTCGGATCGCTCGGTAACCGGCCTGCCGTTCTTTGGTCGGTTGGACGGGCAGGGCAACGTGTTCTACGGCTTTGGTTACTCCGGCAGCGGTGTTGGCCCGTGCCACATGGGCGGGCAGATTCTTTCGTCGCTGGCGCTGGGGCTGGACAACCCGTGGACCCGGTCGCCGCTGGTCAAAGGGCCGCTGGGGCTGTTCCCGCCCGAGCCGATCCGCTACCTGGGCTCGCTGATGGTGCGCAATGCCATCCGCCGCAAGGAGCAGGCCGAAGATCGTGGTGTGCGCCCGCGAAGGCTGGACGTGCGGTTGGCGCGGTTTGCCGCGGCGGCGGGCAAAGCCGATAAAGGCTGATGAGATTTCTTGTCGATCCCATGCTCGAGGGCGTATAAAATGCACCCACTTTTGGCCGGTCGCTTCCTGAACCGGCCGCTGAAACAAGAGAGTCGACATGGGCGCACAGTGGAAAGCCAAACATAGAGAAACAGCGGCCAATGCCAAAGGCAAGATCATGGGCAAGCTGTCCAAGGAAATCCAGATCGCGGCCAAGTCGGGTGCCGATCCCGACATGAACCCGCGCCTGCGCCTGGCCATCGTGCAAGCCAAGAAAGCTTCGATGACCCGCGAGACCCTGGATCGGGCAATCCGCAAGGGCGCTGGCCTGGACGGTGATGCCGTGCAATACCATGCGGTGAGCTATGAAGGTTTCGCACCGCACCAGGTACCGCTGATCGTCGAGTGCCTGACCGACAACATCAACCGCACTGTCGCGCAGATCCGCGTGCTGTTCCGCAAGGGCCAGCTGGGTGCCAGCGGTTCGGTAGCGTGGGACTTCAACCATGTAGGCCTGATCGAAGCCACGCCTGCGAGCGCTGACGCTGATCCGGAAATGGCCGCGATCGAAGCCGGTGCCCAGGACTTCGAGGAAGGTGAAGAAGAGGGCTCGACCCTGTTCATCACCGACACCACCGACCTGGACGCGGTGCAGAAGGCCCTGCCAGAGCATGGTTTCACCGTGACTGCGGCAAAAATCGGCTACACCCCTAAAAACCCGGTAAGCGCGGCCAGCCTGAGTGCTGAAGCGTTGGCCGAGGTCGAAGCGTTCCTCGAGGCGATCGACGAGCACGATGACGTGCAGAACGTCTATGTTGGCCTGACCGAGTAATCGTCGGGGCCGCGTTGCGGCCTGTTCGCGGGCAAGCCCGCTCCCGCAGGTTTTTCACGATGCTGAACGATGTGAGAACCCTGTGAGAGCGGGCTTGCCCGCGAGAGGGCCCTTGAATTCCACCGCAGGGAGCCTGCATGAACCCCACCTTCGCCTCCCTCAGCCTCGCCCACCTGCGTACCCTCGACCACCTGTTGCAGCTTAAAAACCTCAGCCACGCGGCCGAGCGCCTGGGTGTCAGCCAATCGGCCCTGAGCCGCCAGTTGGCCCACCTGCGCGAAGCCTTCGATGATCCATTGCTGGTGCGCCAAGGGCGTGGTTACGTGCTTAGCGAACACGCCGAAGCCCTGGTCGAGCCTTTGCGCCAGGTGCTCGAAGAACTGCACGCGCTGCGCCAGCCCGCCATCTTCGACCCGGCGCGTTGCGAGCGGCGGTTCTGCCTGGCCGCTTCGGACTATGTGGCCGAGCACATGCTGCCGCTGCTGGTGGCGGCGCTGGAGCGCGAAGCGCCAGGTGTGTCGCTGGAGTACCGCACCTGGCAGGCCGGCCAGTACGCCTTGCTGGCCAGCGGAGAAATCGACCTGGCGACCACCTTGTTTGACGAGTCGCCGCCCAACCTGCATGGACGGCTGCTGGGTGAGGACCGCGCGGTATGCCTGATGCGCCAGGATCACCCGCTGGCCGCGCAGGCCGCGCTCAGCCAGGCCGACTACCTGGCGTACAAGCATGTGCGCATTTCGGGCGGTGGCGACAAGGACAGCTTCATCGACCGTCACCTGCGTGCACAGGGCCTGCAGCGGCGGGTCAGCCTGGAAGTGCCGTTCTTCTGCGCCACGGTACAAGTGATTGCCAACAGTCAGGCAGTGGCCACGGTCCCCGAGCATATTGCCCGGCAGTTGTGCCGTTTACATCACCTGGACTGGCGGCCACTGGGCTTCATTGACCACAGCCAGCGCTATTGGGTGGTGTGGCACCAGCGCCTGCAGGCTTCGGCCGAGCACCGCTGGTTTCGCAACCGGGTGTTCGAGCTGTGGCGCCAGTCGCAGTTCGGGGTGCAGGGCGGGCATGCGGGTTCGCCATAGCAGCTATGCGTGAAGCGGGGTTATTCGGCTGGGGATAGGTGCCTAGACTGGGACATTGTGTTGATTGTGCGGCTTCTTCGCGGCTGTAGGCGCGGGTTTACCCGCGAAAGGGCCAGCACAGGCAATGGATAACCCCAGGAGAGCTAGCGTGACCCCCGAACAATTCCGCCAGTACGGCCACCAACTGATCGACCTGATTGCCGACTACCGCCAGACCGTGGGCGAACGCCCGGTCATGGCCCAGGTCGAACCTGGCTATCTCAAGGCCGCCTTGCCCGCAACTGCCCCTCAACAAGGCGAACCTTTCGCGGCCATTCTCGACGACGTCAATAACCTGGTCATGCCCGGCCTGTCCCATTGGCAGCACCCGGATTTCTATGGCTATTTCCCTTCCAATGGCACCCTGTCCTCGGTGCTGGGGGACTTCCTCAGTACCGGTCTGGGCGTGCTGGGCCTGTCATGGCAATCCAGCCCGGCCCTGAGCGAACTGGAAGAAACCACCCTCGACTGGCTGCGCCAGTTACTTGGCCTGTCTGCCCAGTGGAGTGGGGTGATCCAGGACACTGCCTCGACCAGCACCCTGGTGGCGCTGATCAGTGCCCGTGAACGCGCCACTGACTACGCCTTGGTACGTGGTGGCCTGCAGGCCGAGCCCAAGCCTTTGATCGTGTATGTCAGCGCCCACGCCCACAGCTCGGTGGACAAGGCTGCACTGCTGGCAGGTTTTGGCCGCGACAATATCCGCCTGATCCCCACCGACGACCGCTACGCCCTTCGCCCAGAAGCACTGCAGGCGGCGATCGAACAGGACCTGGCTGCCGGCAACCAGCCCTGCGCCGTGGTTGCCACCACCGGCACCACGACGACCACTGCTCTCGACCCGCTGCGCGCGGTGGGCGAAATCGCCCAGGCCAATGGGCTGTGGTTGCACGTTGATTCGGCCATGGCCGGCTCGGCGATGATCCTGCCCGAGTGCCGCTGGATGTGGGACGGCATCGAGCTGGCCGATTCGGTGGTGGTCAACGCGCACAAATGGCTGGGTGTGGCCTTCGATTGCTCGATCTACTACGTGCGCGATCCGCAGCACCTGATTCGCGTGATGAGCACCAATCCCAGCTACCTGCAGTCGGCGGTGGATGGCGAGGTGAAGAACCTGCGCGACTGGGGCATTCCGCTGGGCCGTCGGTTCCGTGCGTTGAAGCTGTGGTTCATGTTGCGCAGCGAGGGTGTCGATGCATTGCAGGCGCGGCTGCGGCGTGACCTGGATAATGCCCAGTGGCTGGCGGGGCAGGTCGAGGCGGCGGCGGAGTGGGAAGTGCTGGCGCCAGTGCAGCTGCAGACCTTGTGCATTCGCCATCGACCGGCGGGGCTTGAAGGGGAGGCGCTGGATGCGCATACCAAGGGTTGGGCCGAGCGGCTGAATGCATCCGGCGATGCTTATGTGACGCCGGCTACACTGGACGGGCGGTGGATGGTGCGGGTTTCGATTGGTGCGCTGCCGACCGAGCGGGGGGATGTGCAGCGGCTGTGGGCACGTCTGCAGGACGTGATCAAGGGCTGAAGCCTTCGCGGGCAAGCCCGCTCTCAAGGGATCGCATCAGGGCTGAAGCCTGTACGGTACCTGTGTGAGCGGGCTTGCCCGCGAAGGGGCTGCAAAGCAGCCCCTGCAATCTATCAGTGGCTCACCGCCTGAAAGCTACCTTTACGGCTGGCTTCATAGGCAGCCTTTTCCATCGGCTTGGCGTCTGGGTTGCCCAGGTCGTCCATCGCCAGGCGGTGGGTTTCCGGGGCAATGTAGGCCGCCAGGGCGCACACGCCGGTGATGAAGAAGGCCAGCCCACCGACTACCAGCGGAATGTTGTCCGAGCCCGGCGGAGCAACCATTGCGAACAGCGCGGGCAGCATGGCGGTCAGCATGGTGCCGATGTTCTGCGCGATGGCCATGGCCGTAACGCGGTAGCGGGTGTGGAACAGCTCTGGGTAGAAGCTTGGGAACACCGCGTTGTAACCCTGGTAGACCATGCCCCACATGACGATCGAGGCGGCGAACGCCATCGGCACGTTCTGGATGCTGATCGCATACAGGTAGACGAAGGCCAGCAGGCCAGAGCCCAGGCAGCCAGCGATCATGGTCGGGCGACGGCCGATCTTGTCCGACAGGTTGCCCACGAACGGGATCACCAGCACCGCGACGATGTTGCCGACCACCGGAATCCACAGGTACACGCTCTTGTCGAAGCCGATGCCATACGCCGGCTGCACCGCGTAGGCCGCACCGAAGATGGTGGCCACGACCGGGATCACGTTCATCAGGGCCATGAACATCACCAGCACCATGTGCTTCCAGCTGTGGCGGAAGGCTTCGCTGATGGGCGACTTGACAACCTTGTCCTGTTTCTCTTCTTGAACGAACGCCGGGGTTTCGTGCACTTCCTTACGGATGATGAAGCCGGCAATCAGCACGATGGCGCTCATCAGGAACGGAATGCGCCAGCCCCATTCGGTAAAGGCTTCGCTGGGCATGAAGTACGCCAGTGGCAGGAATACCGCCGCCGCCAGTACCTGGCCCGCTTGCACACCTTGCAGGGTGAAACTGGCGTAGTAGCCTCTTCGGCCAAACGGCGCGTGCTCCATGATCATCGAGCTGGCACCGGAAATTTCCCCGGCCACGGCAAAGCCCTGGATCAGGCGCAACACCACCAGCAAGGCCGGTGCGAGGTAGCCGATGTCGTGGTAGGTGGGTAGCAGGCCGACAGCCATGGTCGACAGGCCCATCAGGAACATGCACAGCAGCAGTACGTTCTTGCGACCGCGGGTGTCACCCCAGTGGCCCAGTACGAAGGCGCCGATCGGGCGTGCCAGGTAGCCCACGCCATAGGTGGCCAACGAGGCAATGATGGCCATTTTCGGGTCGGTGTTAGGGAAGAAAATCTGCGGGAAAATCAGCGCAGCGGCCTGGGCGTAGATGAAGAAGTCGTAGTACTCGAGTGCCGAGCCTATCCATCCACTGGCGGTCGCTTTCTTTGCTTGCGAGCTGGAGTGAGCCATCGTTGTCTCCGTTGTTATTGTTGTTTGCGCAGGTTCCGCCAGAGGTTATGCCAAGGCAGGAGGCAACGGTCGGTGTGCCTGCGTCTGTGGTCCATGTTGACCACGGGCCCGCGGTCTAGCAATTCGCTAAAACGGGTTTTGTGCGATAATCGAACGCAAAACTAACCATTCCGTACAAAGAGATTGAAGCGACGACTTTACCTGCGAATAATCGATCGTGCCATAAACTGTAACAGGGGTTGTTTGCCCGAATGGCACCGTATTCTTCCAACAACAAGGAACTCCCGCCATGCAGCGTTCGATCGCTACCGTGTCCTTGAGCGGCACTCTGCCGGAAAAGCTCGAAGCCATCGCCGCCGCCGGTTTTGACGGCGTCGAGATCTTCGAGAACGATCTGCTCTATTACGCTGGCAGCCCGCGCCAGGTGCGCCAGATGTGCGCCGACCTGGGCATTGCCATCACCTTGTTCCAGCCTTTCCGCGACTTTGAAGGCTGCCGCCGTGACCGTCTGCAGAAAAACCTCGACCGCGCCGAACGCAAGTTCGACCTGATGCAGGAACTGGGTACCGACCTGGTGCTGGTGTGCAGCAACGTCCAGGCCGATGCCCTGGGTGACGAGCAACTGTTGGTCGACGACCTGCGCCTGCTGGGCGAACATGCCGGCAAGCGTGGCCTGCGCATTGGTTACGAAGCGCTGGCCTGGGGCCGCCACGTCAACACTTACCAGCAAGTGTGGAACCTGGTGCGCCAGGCCGACCACCCGGCACTCGGGGTGATCCTCGACAGCTTCCACACCTTGTCGCTCAAAGGTGACCCCAGCGCGATCCGCGACATCCCCGGCGACAAGATTTTCTTCGTGCAAATGGCCGATGCGCCGATCCTGGCCATGGATGTGCTGGAGTGGAGCCGCCACTTTCGCTGCTTCCCGGGGCAGGGCGAAATGGACATGGCCGGTTTCCTCGCGCCGATCCTCGCCACGGGTTACCGTGGCCCGCTGTCGCTGGAAATCTTCAACGACGGCTTCCGCGCCGCACCGACCCGGCAGAATGCCGCCGACGGCTTGCGTTCGCTGCTGTACCTCGAAGAGCAGACCCGCTTGCGCCTGGAGCAGGAAAACACGCCGATCGAACCTGGCGTGCTGTTCTCCCCGCCGCCGGCCAGCGCTTATGACGGCGTGGAGTTCCTGGAGTTCGCGGTCGACGAAGCCGTCGGCGCGCGCCTGGGCAACTGGTTGAAGCGCCTGGGCTTTGCCGAAGCCGGCAAGCACCGCAGCAAAGAAGTGCAACTGCTGCGCCAGGGTGATATCAACATTGTGCTGAACGCCGAACCGTATTCCTTTGGCCACAACTTCTTCGAGGCCCATGGCCCGTCGCTGTGCGCCACTGCGCTGCGGGTCAAGGACCAGCAAGCGGCCCTGAAGCGGGCCACCGCCTTCCGTGGCCAGCCGTTCCGCGGCCTGGTCGGCCCCAATGAATGCGAAGTGCCGGCGGTGCGTGCGCCCGATGGCAGCCTGCTGTACCTGGTAGAGCAGGGCACTGCCGGCCACACCCTGTACGACACCGACTTCAGCCTGGACAACAACGCAACCGCGACCGGCGGCCTGCGCCGCATCGACCACATGGCCCTGGCCTTGCCGGCCGAGTCGCTGGACAGCTGGGTGCTGTTCTACAAGAGTTTGTTCGACTTCGCCGCCGACGACGAAGTGGTGCTGCCCGACCCGTATGGCCTGGTCAAGAGCCGCGCCCTGCGCAGCCAGTGCGGCACCTTGCGCCTGCCGCTGAACATCTCGGAAAACCGCAACACCGCCATCGCCCATGCGCTGTCAAGCTACCGTGGTTCGGGTGTGCATCACATCGCTTTCGATTGTGACGACATCTTCCGCGAAGTGGCGCGGGCCAAGCTGGCAGGGGTACCGCTGCTGGAAATCCCGCTGAACTACTACGACGACCTGGCGGCGCGTTTCGATTTCGACGACGAGTTCCTCAGCGAACTGGCGTACTACAACGTGCTGTACGACCGTGACGCTCAAGGTGGCGAGCTGTTCCACGTCTATACCGAGCCGTTCGAGGAGCGTTTCTTCTTCGAGATCATCCAGCGCAAGGCGGGGTACGCCGGTTACGGCGCTGCCAACGTTGCGGTGCGCCTGGCAGCCATGGCCAAGGCCCGTAGCGGCGCGGCGCGCAAGCCGGTGCTGTAGTCGCCTGCACCGGCCTGTCTTGTGGGAGTGGGGTGAACCCTGCTTCCACAGGATTATTACGGCCCGATTCAGTGACGCTCAGCCACCATCAACAACGACTGCGGCACCGCGCTCTGCGGATGCTGCGGTTCCTGCAGACTGACCAGCCTCAACCCCGCCATGTCCACCGCATTCAGCCAGCTGGCCAGGGTGCGGAAATACCAAGGCATCGGTTGCCAATCCCCGGCAAACCCGGCAAAAGACTCCTCTCGCCAGCCATCCTGATAATCCCCGCCGGCCACGCTCCACGGGTGCAGGGTCTGGATCACCAGCGCACCGCCTGGCACCAGCAAAGTACGCATGGCCGACAACAGTTCAATGATGTCCTGGTGCAACAGCGCGAAGTTGGCGCAGATCACGTCATAGTCCTTGCCAACATGTACCTTCGCTTCAGCCAGCTGCGCATAGCTGGCCAGGTGCACCTCACCCGCGCCCGCAGCCTGCGCTGCATCCACCAGGGAGCTGTCGCCGTCGACGCCCACGGCCTCGATACCCCGGCTGGCCAGCGCGCGCAGCAGCCAGCCCTCACCGCAGCCCAGGTCGAGCACCCGTTCGGGCTGGCGGCCGAGGATGGCCAGCAGGATGGCCTGGTCGGTGACCTGGCGACGGCTTTCGATGGCGCCGCTGCGTACGGCGTCGATCCAGACTTGGGCGTTATGGTGCCAACTGTCGAGCAAGGCGTCTTCAGGGTTGCGCATGATCGGCTCCATCAGCGGAAAAGGTGAAGGGCAAGCCCGGCAACGGCGCAGCCGATCAACACGTGTATCACCCCGCGCTTGTAGCGGAACAGCGCCACAGCCGCCGCGAGCGCTATCACCGCCGAGGACCAGTGGAACGCGCCATCGAACCCGGCCGGCCACAGCACGTGGTAGCCGAAGAACAGCGCAAGGTTGAGGATTACCCCCACCACCGCCGCAGTGATCCCGGTCAGTGGGGCGGTGAACTTCAGTTCGTTGTGGGTCGACTCCACCAGCGGGCCTCCGGCGAGGATGAACAGGAACGAGGGCAGGAAGGTGAACCAGGTCACCAGGCTCGCTGCCACTGCGCCCGCGAGGAACGCCTGGTGGGCGCCGAACATCGGCTGCAGGTAGCCGCCGACGAAACCGACAAAGGCCACCACCATGATCAGCGGCCCGGGCGTGGTCTCGCCCAGCGCCAGGCCATCGATCATCTGCGTGGGCGACAGCCAGCCATAGTGGCCGACAGCCCCTTGATAGACATAGGGCAGCACCGCATAGGCACCGCCGAAAGTCAGCAGCGCCGCCTTGGTGAAGAACCAGCCCATTTGCGTCAGTGTGCCGTGCCAGCCAAAGGCCGCCATCAGCAGGCCCATGGGCAGAAGCCAAAGCGCTGCAACTGCCAGCAGCAAGGTCACCAGGCGGCCCCAGCTGAAGCGGGCGTGCGCGGGTATCGGGGTATCGTCGTCAATCAGCGCCGGGCGCTGGCGGGCCCTGGCGCGCTGTGGCCACCACCGGGCGCGAACTGTGCCGGCAGCAGCCGGCCACCGACATAACCCAGCAGTGCGGCCGCCAGCACGATCAGCGGGAAGGGGACGTCAAGCGCGAAAATGGCCACGAACGAGGCCGCGGCAATGGCCCATAACCAGCCGTTCTTCAGCGCCCGCGTGCCAATGCGGTGGGCGGCATGCACGACGATGGCGGTCACGGCCGGCTTGATCCCTTCGAAAATCCCGGCGACCACCGGTACTTCGCTCCAGGTCAGGTACACCCACGACAGGCCGATCAGGATGAACAGCGACGGGAGCACGAACAGAGCGCCGGCCATCACCCCGCCCCAGGTGCGGTGCATCAGCCAGCCGATGTAGGTGGCCAGTTGCTGGGCCTCGGGCCCGGGCAGCAACATGCAGTAGTTGAGGGCATGCAGGAAACGCCGTTCACTGATCCAGCGGCGCCGCTCCACCAGCTCCTGATGCATGATCGCAATCTGCCCGGCCGGGCCGCCGAAACTGACGAAACCCAGCTTCAGCCAGAACAGCAATGCCTGGCCCAGGCCGACAGAGGCGGGTGTTTGCCCGGCAGTTGCTTGCAGGTGTTCAGCCATGCGGTGTGCCCTTGCTTTCAGCCAGTCGCAGCGCGTTGGCGCTTGATTCGGTACATGTGCCCGTCAGCATGGCGCAGTAACATGTCGGCATCGTTGCCGTCTTCGGGAAAGCGGGCCACGCCAATACTGCAGGACGGTGCATCGATGCCGGCAAACTCGGCATCGAGCGGTTCAGCCATGACCGCGAGAATGTACTGCACGTGCGTGGCAATGGCCTCCGGCGACGGGCAATCGGGCAATAGCACGGTGAATTCGTCACCGCCCATCCGCGCTACCGTGCCAGCCGCCCCTACGCAGCTTTCCAGGCGGCGGGCCAGTGTGCACAGGACCTGGTCACCCACGCTGTGGCCGTGGTTGTCGTTGATCTGCTTGAAGTCATTGATATCGAGGAACAGCAAGGCCAGCCTGCGGTTGTGACGCCGGGCCGCGGCCAGGGCAGTGTCCAGCCGTTCATTGAACATGGCGCGGTTGGCCAGCCGGGTCAGAGGGTCATGATGGGCGAGGAAGCGCAGTTCGTCTTCGGCCTTGCGCTGGGCGGTAACGTCCCGCGCCACGCCGATACGCGCCTGGGCCTCCTCGGACCAGCAGGCCGCCCACAAAATGTGCACCACGCTGCCGTCCTTGCGAAGGTAACGGTTGCAAAAGTCGTAGTGCGGCTGGCCGTTCATCACCCGCATGATCGAGGCGCGCGTGGCCGCGAGGTCGTCAGGGTGCATGTAGCGGGTAATCGGCGTGCCGATCAGTTCGCAGGCCCCGTAGCCCAGCAGTGTCTCGCAGGCATCACTGACGAACACGATCTGGTTGTCCCTGTCGACCACGAATACCGTGTCCAGCATCAGATGGATCAGCCTGGGGTACAACGCTTGCAGGTCTACGGGCATGGCTCAGGGTGTCCGCGGCAGGGTGACCGATCATAGCCTGAAGGAATACGTCGCAGCTACGGCAGCCTGCAGGGCGGGTGCCCCTTCCTTGAAACTGGCAACGACCGCATCGAAAGGGGTGGGTCTCGTGGATCGTTGCCACCGGTCAGGCCTTGCTGGCCTGTTCGCAGTACAAGGCTGCTCGTGCAGGGACACTGCATGGCTTGAGGTCGCTATCAATTGCTGACTATCAGCTCCGGCCCCAGGTAATCATTGATCTGCTCGATATCATCATCCCCCAGGCTGCCCACCGACGAGGCCAGCCGCAGGCGCGACATCAGGTAGTTGAGCTTGGCCTCGAACAGGTCATGGCGGGCGTCATACAGCAGCTCCTCGGCATTGAGCACATCCGAGTTGGTGCTGGTGCCACCTTCCTTGAAGCCCTTGCGGGTCGAGGTCAGCGAACGCTCGTTGGAGGTCACGGCCTTTTCCAGTGCCTGAATGCGCAGGGCGCCACTCTGCACGCCACGGTACTCGCGGGTCGTGTTGGAAATCACCTCCTGGCGAGTGGCGTCCAGTTCATCCAGGGCCTTGGCGCTGTTGGCGCTGGCCTGGCGGGTCAGGGCACGGGTGCTGCCACCGCTGTACAGCGGGATGTTCAGCTCCAGCCCGATCGAGCTGTAGTGGTTGCGCTGGTTCAGCTCGGAAATCGACTGGCTGCTGCCCGCGGTGTAACCCGCCACGAAATCCAGGGTCGGGTAGTGTCCGGCGCGGGCGCGGTTGACTTCTTCCTCGGCCAGCGCGTAGCTGTGCCGGCGCGCATGAATCAGCGGGCTGTCAGCCTGAGCTTTGACCAGCCACTCCTGCAGGTTGCCCGGCATCAGCGGCGGGGTGCTGAAGCCCGCCTGCAGGGTGGTCAACGCCTGCGGGGTTTCACCAATGTATTCCTCCAGCTTGCGCCGGGCGTTGACCAGGTTGTCCTGGGCGTCGATCAGGTCGGCCTCGGCCAGGTCGCGCCGGGCCACCGACTCGTCGACGTCGGTAATGGTGCCGGCGCCCAGTTCCTTGCGCCGCTTCGCCGATGCCAGCTGTTCCTCGAACGCGTTCAGCTTGGCCTTGGCCAGGGTGATGGTTTCGCTGGCCAGCAGCACGTCGAAGTAAGCGTCGGCCAGGCGCACCGCTGCGTCCTGGCTCTTGGCATCGAACACCGCCACGCTGTAGTCGGCGCGTTGCTGGCCCTGGCGGTACTCGGCCATCTTCTGCTTGTTGAACAGCGGCTGGCGCAGGCGCACGTTGGCGCCCTTGGAGTCATAGTCGAGGTCATTGTCCTGGCCATTCTGGCGCTGGCTGCCATTGACCTGGTTGAAGTAGGCCGAGGCGTTGATCTGCGGCAGCAGGCCGGCCTCGCCGATGGCGCGGTTTTCGCCACCGGCTTGTTTCTCATGCACGGCAGCGCGGTAGATCGGGCCCTGGTACTGCAACAGGTCCCAGGCTTGCTTCAGGTCCATGGCACTGGCCTGTACGGCAACTCCCAGCAGGCACACCATCAGGCATGGGCGTTTCATGTCATTGCTCCTTGAACGCGGCGTCCACACGTTCGAGCATTGGTTTGAGCAGGTAGCTGAGCAGGTTGCGCTCGCCGGTCTTGATGGTGACGGTGGCGGGCATGCCGGGGCGGATGTGGTTGCTGCCCAGCAAGCCCATGCCGGCCGGCGTCACTTCCACCTGGGCCAGGTAGAACGGCTGCTTGCTTTCTTCGTCGAGCAGCCGGTCGGCGGAAATGGTTTTTACCCGGCCGGGAATGTTCGGCGTCTGCGCATGGTTGAAGGCCGGGAAGGCGATGTCCACGGCAAGGCCTGGAACCATCTTGTCGATCGCCTGCACCGGGATCATCGCATCGACCTGCAGCGGCTGGTCGAGCGGCACCACTTCCATGATCTTGGCCCCGGGCTGGATGATGCCGCCGACCGTGGCGATGCTCAGGCCTTGGACCATGCCGTCGATCGGCGAGCGGATCACCGTGTGGGTCACTTCATAGTCCAGTGCGCGCAAGCGGTCGGCCAGGGTGGTGTTTTCCTTGGCGGTATCGGTCAGTTGCGACTCCACCTCCTTCAGGTAATCGTGCTGGCGCTGCAGGATGCGCAGCTTGATCTCGGTGGCCTGGCTGCGCGCCCGGGCAATGTTATTGAGGTTTTCGGCCTGGCCGGCGGACAGGTCGGCATTGCTGCGCTCCAGCTCCAGCAGGCGGTTGCGGGGTACATAACCTTCGGCGGCCAGTACCCGGGTGCCTTGCAGTTCCTGGTTGAGGAAGCCGATCTGCGAGGCGCGGGCGCCGTACACCTGCTGCAGGCCTTTCAGTTGCACTGCCGAGGCCGTGAGGTTTTCTTCAAGGATGCTCAGTTCGCCGGCCAGGCCCGCGCGGCGGGTGTCGAGCAGGCGCTGTTGCAGGTCCATGGCGGCCAGCAGGCGTGGGTCATTGGCGTAGTGTTCAAGCAGGGCAGGGTCGAACGTAACGGTATCGCGGCCATCGCGTTCGGCTTCCAGGCGGTTTTCCACGGTCTTGCTGACGATGTACTGGGCGCTGAGAGCGCCTTGTTCGGCCACCGCGCGCAGGGCATCGAGGCGCACCACTTCCTGGCCTTTCTTCACCACATCACCTTCGCGCACCATGATCGCTTCAACGGTGCCACCGCTCAGGTGCTGGACCGCCTTGCGGTTGCTGGTGACCTTGACCGTACCGGTGGCGACCACGCCGGCGTCCAGTGGCGCCAGGCAGGACCACAGCAGGAAGCCGCCGAAGCCGGCGATGACCAGCCATACGCCCCAGCGTACCGGGCGGCCCGCGTCCAGGTCGATCAGGTGGCTGGTCTCGGCGGGGATCAGTTCGGCATGTTGAGTCATCTGCATGGTTGGTTACTCCCGTACTTTGACCGAAGCCAGCGGTGCCGCAGCCGTTGCCGGAATCACCGCGGCCTTGCGCAGCGCGGCGAACACTTCGTCGCGGCTGCCAAGCATGTGCACACCACCGTCGCGCAGCATCAGTATCTGGTCGACCGCGCACAGCACATTGGGCCGGTGGGAAATCAGCACCACCGTGGCGCCGCGTGCCTTGAGCTCGGCCAGGGCATCGACCAGGGCTTTTTCACCCACGTCATCGAGGTTGGCGTTGGGCTCGTCCAGCACCACCAGGTTGGGCTCGCCATACAGGGCGCGGGCCAGCGCGATGCGTTGCTTCTGGCCGCCAGACAATGGGCTGCCATCGGCGGCCAGGCGGGTGTCGTAACCCTGCGGGAAGCGCAGGATCATGTCGTGTACACCGCTGCTGCGGGCAGCACGGATCACCGCGTCGCTGTCCACCTCGGCAAAGCGGGCGATGTTTTCGGCGATGGTGCCTTCGAACAGCTCCACGTCCTGCGGCAGGTAGCCCAGCCACGGGCCCAGTTCGGCCTTGTTCCAGGTGAAGATATCGGCGCCGTCCAGGCGCACCTTGCCGGCCTGGGCCGGCCACACACCTACCAGCAGGCGGGCGAGGGTGGACTTGCCCGAGGCCGAAGGGCCGATGACACCCAGGCTGTCACCCGGGGCCAGGCTGAAGCTCACCCCGCGTACGATGCTGGTGGTGCTGCCAGGGGCGCCGGCGATCACGTTCTCCACGGCCAGCATGCCCATCGGCCGCTGCAGCGACATGCTTGGTGGCCGTTGCGGGTAGTCCTGCAGCAGGTCATTGAGCCTGCCCCAGGCCAGGCGGCAGCCCAGCAGTTGCTTCCACGCGGCGATCACCTGTTCCACCGGGCCCAGGGCTCGGCCGGTCAGGATCGAGCAGGCGATCATCATGCCGGGGGTGATCGTGCCCTCGATCGCCAGCAGCGCGCCGGTGCCGAGGATCAGCGACTGCAGGGTGATGCGCACGAAGCGCCCGGTGCTGCTGATCAGCGCCGCGCGATCGGAGGCCAGGGTCTGCATCTGCAGGATGCGCAAGTGGCCCTGGTACCAGCGCTTGCCGATTGACGGCAGCATGCCCATGGCTTCGATCACTTCGGCGTTGCGCAGGTTGTTGTTGGCGTAGCTGGCAGACGACATGGCTGCCTGGTTGGCTTCGGCCAAGGGCTTTTGCGTAGCCTTTTCAGTGAGGTAGGCCAGGCCGACGAGGATCAGCGAGCCAATCGTGGTGACCAGCCCGAGCCAGGGGTGGATCAGGTAGCAAACCAGCAGATAGATCGGTGTCCAGGGGGCGTCGAAGAACGCGAACAGGCCGTTGCCGGTGAGAAACTGCCGAACCTGCGCCAAGTCCTGCAGGGCCTGGGCCGGGTTACCGCCGGCACGGCTCAGGTTGCGTTCGAAGGCAGCGCTGAAGAGGCGCCGGTTCAGGCTCATGTCCAGGCCATTGCCCACCCTTATCAACACCCGGGTGCGGACCATCTCCAGGGCCGACATCAGCAGGAACAGCCCGACCACCAGCAAGGTGAGCATGCCCAAGGTCGTGACATTGCGGCTGACCAGGGCGCGGTCGTACACCTGCAACATATAAATGGCTGGCGTCAACATCATGACGTTTATCACGCCGCTGAAGGCGGCCAGGGCGTAGAAGCTGCGGCGCAAGCGAAACAGCACGTCGGCCAGTTCGGAGCGGGTGCGTGGTGGCTTAGGCATCGGGGGCCTCCCTTTATCACAAAGCGGGAAGCCCTTGCGGCGCCCCGTACAACGGCTGTTGTGGCTTCTTGGTCGGCTCGCAGGCGGGTCGCACTGATGGCGATATTGCCCAAACGCTGCGTTGCTCCCACAGACTGCAGCGTAGGTTGCAACGAAACATCCAGTAATATCATTTCGCTCTATAAATACTTTGAACTTTTTATAAGTCACGGAAAAACAGTGAGTTGCATCTGATTATCAACGGCTAAGATTTTTTTGACGAAATATTGACAAGCTTTTGGCCTACGACTTTAGTCTGAAGTATTCGGGCCCTGTGCGAGCTGGGATCGATGCACGTGCGTTACACCTGTTGCGCACGGTTTACAGGGCCCCTCCTGCAACGGGGGCCAGCTTGCCAAGAAGAGGCCAGAGGTTTCAGCACACGAGTGCTGCGCTACTGAGCCCGGTACACCCAACCAGATTCTGCGCACGTCAACACTGACTGGGCGCGGGAAGGACCCTGCTGCCCTGTGTCATCTCCGGACAGATCGAGGGCAACTGCAATGGCCAATTTCAGCAAGTCGGACCTTGAATTCATCCTCAAACAGATCTTCATCGCTGAGGCACACGCCGATGGCGCCAGCCTGATCGACCTGCTGCCCAACAGCCAGGTACCCTTTGGCCTGCGCACGGTGGATGGCAGCTACAACAACCTGGTCGCCGGGCAGAGCGAGTTCGGCGCAGCCGACAACTCGTTCCTGCGCCTGCTCGAAGCCTCTTACCGCGCCAACTATGTCGGCACCGGCAATGTTGTCGATTCGCAACCGCGCACCATCAGCAACCTGATCGTCGACCAGACAGCCAACAACCCGGCCGCAGTCGAGGCCAACGGCGGTGCCGCGCCGGTGATGAGCCCTGGTATCGATGGCGTGTTCGGCACCGCTGACGACAAGCCTGTGTTCTTCATCCCGAACGTGTCGCCAGACGCCGGGCTGACCGCCGGCTTCAACGCCTGGATGACTTTCTTCGGTCAGTTCTTCGACCACGGCCTGGACCTGGTCAGCAAGAGCAGCACCGACATCGTGTTCATCCCGCTGCGCCCGGACGACCCCCTGTTCGTGGCCGGCAGCCCGACCAACTTCATGGTGCTGTCCCGCGCCGTGCGCACCGCTGGCGCCGACGGCGTGGTGGGTACCGCCGACGATAGCCAGCCCAACACCACCTCGCCCTTCGTCGACCAGAGCCAGACCTACAGCTCGCACCCCTCGCACCAGGTGTTCCTGCGCGAATACACGGTCAACGCCGCAGGTGACCCGGTGGCTACCGGGCGCCTGATCACCAACCGTGATCTGGGCGCCGATGGCAAGTTCGGCACCGCCGACGATGGCAACGGCGAAAGCGGTGGCATGGCTACCTGGGCGGTGGTCAAGGCCCAGGCCCGCGACTTGCTGGGTATCAACCTGACCGATGCCGACGTGCATAGCGTGCCGCTGCTGGCCACCGATGCCTACGGCAACTTCCTGCGCGGACCCAACGGCATGCCGCAGGTGGTCATGCGCGTGAACAACGGCGCCGATGGCATTGCTGGCACCGCCGATGACGTCACCCAGCTGGTCGAGGGCGACCGCAATGCGCCGATCAGCCTGGCCAATGCCGTGAGCACCGGGCATGGCTTCCTTGACGACATCGCCCACAATGCCGCGCCCGTGGTGGTTGGGGGTGTGCTGCAGGCTGACGCCGACACCCTGGTGGGCAACGCACAGCCGGTCGGGCAGGGTGGCAACAACCTGACCTACGACAACGAATTGCTCGACGCGCACTACATCGCCGGTGACGGCCGGGTGAACGAGAACATCGGCCTGACTGCCGTGCACCATGTGTTCCACTCCGAGCACAACCGCCTGGTGCAGCAGACCAAGGATACTCTGCTGGCCGCGGGCGACCTGGCGTTCCTCAATGAGTGGCTGATCGACGACGTAACCGCTATCCCCACCGCGCCTGCCGACATCGCCGCGCTGGTGTGGGATGGCGAGCGGCTGTTCCAGGCCGCCAAGTTCGGCACCGAGATGCAGTACCAGCACCTGGTGTTCGAAGAGTTCGCCCGCACCATCCAGCCGCAGATCGACGAGTTCCTCGCCCCCAACGGCTACGACACCTCGATCAACCCGGCCATCCTCGCCGAGTTCGCCCATGTGGTGTACCGCTTCGGCCACTCGATGCTGACCGAAACCGTCGACCGCTACGACCCGGCGTTCAACCCGGTTTCTGCCGACCCGGCCAACCCCGACCAGCAGTTGGGCCTGATTGCCGCGTTCCTCAACCCGCTGGCGTTCGCCGGTAGCGGGGCCACGGCCGATGAAGCGGCGGGCGCAATCATCCGCGGTGTTACCCGCCAGGTGGGCAACGAGATCGACGAGTTCGTCACCGAAGCCCTGCGCAACAACCTGCTCGGCCTGCCACTTGACCTGCCTGCGCTGAACATCGCCCGCGGTCGTGATACCGGCATCCCCAGCCTGAACGAGGCCCGCCGCGAGTTCTATGCCGCCACCGGCGACAGCCAGCTCAAGCCCTACATCAGTTGGGTCGACTTTGCCGACCACCTCAAGCACCCGGCTTCGCTGATCAACTTCATTGCCGCTTATGGCACCCACAGCAGCATTACCGGGGCCACCACCGAGGCCGCCAAGCGCGCCGCCGCCGTGGCACTGGTACTTGGCGGAGACGGCGCCCCCCTTGACCGCCTCGACTTCCTCAACGGCACCGGTGCCTATGCCAACGTGACGCTGGCGGGCGCGGACGGCATCGCCGGCACCGCCGACGACATTGCCGGGGTGACCGTGACCGGGGTCGACGCCATCGACTTCTGGGTCGGCGGCCTGGCCGAGAAGAAAATGCCGTTTGGCGGCATGCTCGGCTCCAGCTTCAACTTTGTCTTCGAAACCCAGCTGGAAGCGCTGCAGAACGGTGACCGCTTCTACTACCTGTCGCGCACGGCGGGCATGAATTTTGGTACGGAGCTGGAAAACAACTCCTTCGCCAAGCTGATCATGGCCAACTCCGACGTCACCCACCTGTCCAACACCGTGTTCCTCACTCCCACGTTCACCCTGGAAGTGAACCAGGCCAACCAGTTCACCGGGTTGGGTGCCGACGGCAAGGCCGACCCCACTGGCGGCATCGAGATCAACGGGGTTGAAATCGTTCCGTTGGTGATCCGCGATAACCCCGATACTGTCGGGCCAGACGGCAACTTCCTGCATTACACCGGTGAAGACCATGTGGTGCTGGGTGGCACCGCTGGCAACGACATCATCATCTCCAGCGAAGGCGACGACACCCTCTATGGCGATGCCGGTGATGACCTGCTCGAAGGCGGCGCCGGCAACGACGCGGTGCTGGGTGGCGCGGGCGACGACATCATCACCGATTCGTTCGGCGACAACCGCCTGGAAGGCAACGCCGGCAACGACGTGATCGTCGCTGGCAGCATGGGGGTTGCCGGTAACCTGATCCTGGGTGGCGATGGCCAGGACTTCATCATCACCACCGAGGACATCAGCACCACCTTCGGCGGCCAGGGCGACGACTTCATCCTCGGCGCCAAGACCAACCTGCCACCTACCGGTAACGAAGGTGACGACTGGATCGAGAAGGGCACCCAGGACGGCGCACCTGGTGACAACTTCGCACCCTTGCTGGGTGACGAAGTCATTGGCAACGACATCTTCGTCGGGGGCGGCGGCTTTGACGAAATGATCGGTGAGGGCGGCGACGATATCTTCGTCGGCAGCGATGCCCAAGACAAAATGGACGGCATGTCCGGTTTCGACTGGGTCACCAACAAGAATGACCGCGTGGGTGTCACCGTGGACCTCAGCCTGGCCGCCTTGGCTCAGCCCCATGGCAACGCGCCTAACCAGAACGCTGGCGTGTTCAACCCGGTGGGCGCTTCGCCGGCATCGATTCTGGATCGGTTCGCCGAGGTCGAAGGGGTGTCCGGTTCGGCCTACGCCGATGTGCTCAAGGGCGACGACGTCGATGCCGTGACCATTCTCAACCATGGCGGCGCCACCGGCAGTGCGCTGACCAACGTGGCGCTGATACGTGGGCTGCAGCAGTTCCTGGCGGATGCCGGCCTGCCCACCACCGGCTTTGCCACCGGCAACATCATGCTCGGCGGCAATGGCAGTGACCTGATCGAAGGCCGGGGTGGCGATGACCTGATCGATGGCGACAAGTGGCTCAACGTGCGCATCGCCGTGTACGCCCCTGGCGACGTCGACCACACCGGCCCGGAAATCGCCAGCTTCGACAGCATGGCCGACATGATTCCGTTCATGCTTGACCGCACCTACAACCCCGGTCAACTCAAGGCCGTGCGCGAAATCCTGCCCGGGACTTCGACCGGCGGGGCCGCCTTCGACACGGCAATATTCTCTGGGCTACAGAGCGAGTACCTGGTGACCCAGAACACCAAGGGCACCGCCGATGTCGCCGATGACGTCTGGACCGTGACCGACACCGTGGCCGGCCGCGATGGCGTCGATACCCTGTTGCACATCGAGCGCCTGCAGTTTGCCGATAGCCAGCGCGTACTGGTGGAGGGGGTGAACGCACAACCCACCGGCAGCCCGACCCTGCTCGACGGCAACGGCGGTGCGATTACCGTGGGTGATATGCTGACGGTGAGCGTGGCCGCCGTGCGCGACGCCGACAACATCAGTGCAGGCAACCCGACGGGCTCGCTCGCCGACCGTTCGGTGTCTTACTACTGGCAGTTCGAGGCCGACCCGGGCAGCGGTGTGTTCCAGGACATCATCCTGCTACCGGCCGGCGACCTGGCCTTCCAGAGCGCCGATGGCACTTCGTTCAAGGTGTCGCCAGACCTGGCCGGGCTGAGCCTGCGGGTCAAGGCGATCTATCAGGATGCCCATGGCACCACCGAAGTGCTGTACTCGCAGCCTACCACCGTGGTGCAACCTGGCGCGCCCGTGGTGCCGACAGTGGCCACCCCGGTGGTGGATGCCAGTGACGGCGGTGCCGGCCTGCACATGGTGCGCTCCGACCTGAACTTCATCCTCGCGCAAATCAAGATTGCCGAGGCCGATGCCGCCGGGCAGGACATCCTCTCGCTGATCCCCAACGTCCGCGCAGCCATGGGCCTGCGTGCGGTGGATGGCTCGAACAACAACCTGATGAACCTGAACGGCAACAACAACACCCAATACGGTGCCGCCGACAACGTCTTCCCGCGCGTGACCGACCCGGTATTCAACCCGGCCGAAGGTGCGCCAGCCGGTTTCTTCGGCCCAGGTTCCCCGGCGATCCCGGGGTCGTCGTACCAGCAGACCAGCGGGCCGGTGTTCGATTCGCAGCCACGTACCATCAGCAACCTGATTGTCGACCAGACCTCCAACAACCCGGCAGCCTATGCCACCGCGTATGACCCGGGTGCCGATGGCGTGCTCAACTTCGGCGCCGCAGGCAACGACGACGTGCTCAAGGATGGCGTGCGCATCGTCGCCAGCCCAGGTATGGACGGCCAGTTCGGCACCACCGACGACCATGACGTGTACCTGTTCGAGAACACCGCTGCCGATGCCGGGCTGTCTGCGCCGTTCAACGCCTGGATGACCTTCTTCGGGCAGTTCTTCGACCATGGCCTGGACCTGGTCACCAAGGGCGGCTCCGGTACCATCTACATCCCGCTGCAACCGGATGACCCGCTGTACGTGGAGGGTGGCTTCACCAACTTCATGGTGGTAACCCGTGCCACCAACCTGCCTGGGCCGGACGGCATCCTTGGCAACGCCGACGACATCCGCGAACACACCAACACCACCACGCCGTTCGTCGACCAGAACCAGACCTACAGCTCGCATCCCTCGCACCAGGTGTTCCTGCGCGCCTATGTCATGACTGACGACGGCCCGGTCGCCACGGGCCGGTTGATCACCAATCGCGACCTGGGCGCTGATGGGCGGTTCGGCACGGCCGACGACACCGAGATCGGCGGCATGGCCACCTGGAAGGTGGTCAAGGCCCAGGCCCGCGACCTGCTCGGCATCAACCTGACCGATGCCGACGTCGACAACGTGCCGCTGCTGGCCACCGACGCCTACGGCAACTTCATCAAAGGCCCCAACGGCTACCCGATGGTGGTGATGAAAGGCCTGGACGGTATTGCCGGCACCGCTGATGACCAGGAGGTCGAAGGCAACCCGCTGGCGCCGCTCGACCTGACCAACGCCGTGCGTACCGGGCACCAGTTCCTTGCCGACATCGCCCACAATGCCGTGCCGGTGTTCAGTGGCGGCGTGCTGGCGCCGGATGCCGACAACGTGGCCGGCAATGCCGTGCCGGTCAACCCGCAGACCGGTGCCAACCTGGCCTACGACAACGAACTGCTGGACGCGCACTACATCGCCGGTGACGGCCGGGTCAACGAGAACATCGGCCTGACCGCCGTGCATGCGATTTTCCACTCCGAGCACAACCGGCTGGTGGCGCAGACCATGGACACCGTGCTCGACTCGGGTGACCTGGCCTTCCTCAACGAATGGCTGCTCAACCCGGTCAGCGCCTTGCCAGTCACCCCGGCCGAGATCGATGCCTTGGTGTGGAATGGCGAGCGGCTGTTCCAGGCGGCCAAGTTCGGCACCGAAATGCAGTACCAGCACCTGGTGTTCGAGGAGTTCGCCCGCACCGTGCAACCTCGGGTCGACCTGTTCTTTGCCCCGACCCAGGTGTACGACGTCGACCTCGATGCCTCGATCGTGGCCGAGTTCGCCCACACCGTGTACCGCTTTGGCCACTCGATGCTGACCGAGACTGTCGACCGCTTCGACATCGACTTCAACGTCATCCAGGACCCGGCCAGCGCCAACCCCGACCAGCAACTGGGGCTGATCGCGGCCTTCCTCAACCCACTGGCTTATGCCGCCAGTGGCGTAACCCCCGAGGACGCCACCAGCGCCATCGTGCGCGGGGTCACCCGCCAGGCCGGTAACGAAATCGACGAGTTCGTCACCGAGGCGCTGCGCAACAACCTGCTCGGCCTGCCACTGGACCTGCCAGCGATCAACATCGCCCGTGGCCGCGACGTCGGTATCCCTTCGCTGAACGCTGTGCGCCGTGAAATCTACGGGCAAACCGGCGATACCCAGCTCAAACCGTACAGCAGTTGGGTCGACCTGGTGCAACACCTGAAACATCCAGAGTCGCTGATCAACTTCATCGCGGCCTACGGCACCCACAGCACCATCACCGCTGCCACCACCCTGCTGGAAAAACGCGCCGCGGCCATGGCCTTGGTGTTCGGCGGCGATGGCGCACCCGCCGACCGCATGGACTTCCTCAACAGCAGCGGCGCCTGGGCCAATGTGACCCTGCCCGGCAAGGACGGTGTACTGGGTACTGCCGATGACCTGAAGGCAGTCACCGTGACCGGTGTCGATGCCATCGACCTGTGGATCGGCGGCCTGGCGGAAGCAAAAGCACCGTTTGGCGGCATGCTCGGCAGCACCTTCAACTTTGTGTTCGAGAACCAGATGGAGAAACTGCAGGACGGCGACCGTTTCTACTATTTGGAGCGCACCGCGGGCCTGTCGATGAACGCCGAGCTGGAAAGCAACTCGTTCGCCAAGCTGATCATGGCCAACAGCTCGGCCACCCACCTGCCAGGCCTGGTGTTTTCCGACCCTGGCTTCTACCTGGAACTGGACCAGACCAAGCAGTACAACGAGGGCCTTGGCAGCGCCGACCCGCTGGGCGAAAACGGCGAGCAGGTGGTGTTCCGCGACAGCCCGCTGACGGCTGGCCCGGACACCCACTACATCCGCTATGCCGGTGCCGAGCACATCGTGCTGGGCGGCACCAACGGGGACGATATTCTGGTCTCCAGCGAAGGCGACGACACGGTCTGGGGTGATGCCGGCAACGACCGCATCGAGGGTGGCGACGGCAACGACCAGCTGCGCGGTGGGGCCGGGGACGACATCATCAGCGACATGGGCGGTGACGACAACATCCAGGGCGGCGACGGCAACGATGTGTTGCATGGCGGTAATGGCATCAACCTGATCATCGGCGGTTTCGGCAATGACTTTATCGTCACTGGTGAGGACGCCTCCGAAGCCATCGGCGGTCAGGGCAATGACTTCATCCTCGGCAGCAAGGCCAACGAGCAGGACATGGGCAACGAAGGTGACGACTGGATCGAGAAGGGCACCTCGGACGGCGCGCCTGGCGACAACTTCGACCCGCTCGGCAACGACCCGATCATCGGTAACGACGTATTTGTCGGCGGCAACGAGAACGACAAGTTCAACGGTGAAGGCGGCGACGACATCATGGTCGGCAGCTTGGGGTTCGGCGACCGTTACATTGGTGGCTCGGGCTATGACTGGGCAACCTTCAAGGACTTGGCCCAAGGCGTGTCCATCGACATGAGCGACCGCTTCTTCGATGTGCCACTGGTACCGGGTTCGGGCGCTTCGACGCTGGTGCGCTTCGACATCATGGAAGGCCTGTCGGGCTCGGCGCATGGCGACTTCCTGCGCGGCGACAGCGAAGACGCCACCTCGCTGCCTACTGCAGGTGCTACCGGCAGCGTGCTGACCAACATTAGCCTGATCGACGGCCTGGCCGGCCTGCTGGCGGCCGGGGCGACCTTCTATGACGGTGGCAATATCATCCTCGGTGGCAGCGGTAGCGACCTGCTCGAAGGCCGGGGTGGCGACGATATCCTCGACGGCGACAAGTGGCTGAACGTGCGCATCAGCGTACGCGCCAACCCTGATGGCACCGGCCTGGAAATCGCCAGCTTCAACAGCATGGAGCCGATGGTGCCGTTCATGCTCAATGGCACCTACAAGCCGGGCCAGCTGGTGATCGTGCGGGAGATACTCAGCGGCACCGACCACTACGACACGGCGGTGTACTCTGGGGTGTCCACCGACTACAGCGTGGTGGTCGATGGCAACTCGGTGACCGTCACCGACCTGGTGGCTGGTCGTGATGGCGTCGACCACCTGACCGGCATCGAGCGCCTGCAGTTCTCTGACAGTTCGCAGGCCTCTGGCGTCGGTACGGCAGTCAACGCCGGCCCCACCGGCCACCTGGCGATTCTCGATGCTACCACCGGCTTGCGCGACGATACGCCAGTCAGTGGCCAGCTGCTGAGGGTAAGCAACCTCGCCGTGCATGACGCGGACAATGTCAGCGCAACCAATGCGACCGGTGCGGTGAACGGCCCCGTGGCCTACTACTGGCAAGTCGAGGCGCTGCCGGGTTCCGGGGTTTATGAAGACATCACGGTTGTGGCCGCTGGTGAAGCGACACGGGTCACCGGTACGACCTACCGCGTCACGGACGATGTCGCCGGCCTGAACATCCGCGTGCGTGCGGTGTACCAGGATGCCAAGGGCACGCTGGAAATCGTCGATTCGACGCCGAACAGCGCGCCGAGCGCCGGGCCGACCGTGACCGGGCTGCTGGTGCAGAATCAGACGCTCACCGCCAACCCGGCCACCATCGTCGATGCCGACGGCCTGAGCAACCCTCAGTTCACCTTCCAGTGGCAGTCCAACCGGGGTGTCGGTTGGGTCAACATCGCCGGCGCCATCAGCAGCACGTTCGTCCTGACCCAGGCGCAAGTGGGGCAGAACATGCGTGTGGTGGTCAGCTACGTGGATGACTTTGGCGTGCAGGAAAGCGTCGCCTCCGACATTCTCGACCCGGTGGCCAACGTCAACGATGCGCCGACCGGTGCGTTGCTGATCAGCGACACCACGCCCGACCAAGGCCAGACGCTGACCGCGCTCACCGGCGCAATTGCCGACATCGACGGCCTGGGGGCCTTCAGCTTCCAGTGGCAGCAAGGCACCGGCGGCACCTTCGCCGATATTGCCGGGGCCACGGCGGCCACCTTCACCCCCGGCTTCGCCCAGGGTAACCAGCAGCTACGGGTGATCGTGCGCTACACCGACGGCTTCGGCACCCTGGAGTCGCTGACCTCGGCGGCGACCGCTGCAGTCACCGTGCCACCGGGTGTTGTACTGGTTGGTACCAATGGAGCCAACACCCTGACCGGTGGCGCAGGCAATGACGTGATCTCGGGCTTGGGCGGCAACGACACGCTCAACGGCCTGGGCGGCAGCGACCAGCTGTTCGGTGGCATTGGCAACGACATCCTCAATGGCGGTGACGACCCCGACTTCCTCAATGGCGAGGATGGCAACGACACCCTCAACGGCGGGCTTGGCGCAGATGCCATGAACGGCGGTGCCGGCAACGATACCTTCCTGGTCGACAACGCCGGGGATACGGTCACCGAGGCACTCAATGGTGGCACGGACCAGGTGCAGACCAGCCTGGCCAGCTACACCCTTGGCGCCAACGTCGAGAACCTGACCTATACCGGCAGCAGCGCCTTTACCGGTACCGGTAACGCGCTGGCCAACACCCTCACAGGGGGGGCCGGCAACGACCTGCTCAACGGCGGTGCGGGTGCCGACCGCTTGGTGGGTGGCGTGGGCAACGACACCTATGTGGTGGATGACGCCGGGGATGTAGTGGTCGAGGCGACGGGGGCCGGTACGGACCTTGTACGTACCACGCTGGCCAGCCACACCATGGCCGCCAACGTCGAGAACCTGGCCTATACCGGGGTGGGCAACTTCACCGGCACGGGTAACGGGCTGGCCAACATCATCGACGGTGGGGCAGGTAATGACACGCTCAGCGGCGACGGCGGTAACGATGTGCTCAACGGCAATGCCGGCAACGACATCCTCAACGGCGACGCCGGGAACGACCAGCTGTTCGGCGGCCTGGGTGACGACCAACTGCGCGGTGGAGGGGGGGACGACAGCCTCGATGCCGGTGGCGGCAACGACACGTTGCTGGGCGAGGCCGGTAACGACAACCTGAACGGGGGCGCTGGCGATGACAGCCTGGATGGCGGCAACGGCAATGATACCCTGCAGGGCGGCGATGGTAACGACACACTGTTCGGCGACGTGGGTACCGACACCCTGATCGGGGGGGCCGGCAACGACTTCCTCAACGGTGCGGCAGGTAACGATACGGTGGTGGGTGGGGCCGGTAACGACACCCTGATAGCCACCGATGGCAACGATGTGTTCCAGTTCGCTGCAGGCTTTGGCAACGACTTGATCATCAATTTCGATGCCATTGCGGCAGGTGGCCAGGACCGGCTGGATATCACCGCCCTCAACATCACCGCAGCCACCTTTGGTGCCAGTGTGACCATCGCCGATGTTGGTGCGGACACCTTGGTAAGCATCGGTGCTGCCGACTCCATACGTTTGGTGGGGGTGGCAGATGCAACCACGGTGACCGCCGCAGACTTCATCCTGGCCGGTTGAGGGGCGCTGGGGTTAGCTGTTACGGGTACAACAGGGGGGCTGCGCAGCAGCCCCTTTTTCTGCGCAAAGAGTCGCCGAATGGTTCCCCGGGCCTGTCCAGCGACCACGGCAGTTGCTTCGCGTTATACTTCGCGCCTTTTGCCCGTGCCGGAATCCGCCCATGCGCCAGGTTTTGCTCATCGTCGATGTTCAGTCCACCTTCAGCCCGCCCGAGTGGCTGGTCGATGGTTTGCGGCGGTTGTCAGCGAACATTCCCACCATAGCCTCGGTCGAGTTGCACGATGAACAGGTCACGCCGTTCGAGCGCCAGCTCGGTTGGCACCCGGCGGCCGAGGACGAGAGCCTGGTCGAGGCCGACCAGGTGTTCGTCAAGCATGGCTATGGGCAAAGTGCCGAAGCTATCGACTACATCCGGCAACTGGGTGTCGAGCGGGTGCTGGTGTGTGGGTTGCAGACCGAAACCTGCGTGCTGGCCGCCGGCTTTGCCCTGTTCGATGCAGGGCTGATGCCCACGCTGGTGACAGACATGACAATAGGGTCATCGCTGGACCGCTCGGGCAAGCTGGGGACCGACCTGTGGAAGCACCACTTCCGCCAGGTCACCACCTCGGCCGAGGTGCTGGCTGAACTGGCCGGACGCGCGTAGTGCATGCGCCGGCGGGGACATCTTCGTTCAGGCAGAGGTGGCGCGCTCAGCTGGATCGGCTCCACGCGCCTGGTGCTGCTTGCGCCTGCGGGTAAACAGCAGACGTAACAGGGTGTTCCAGCAATAGCTCACCAATACCCCTCCAGCGATTGCCAGGGCCACCTCGAACAGCGGGTGCCTGAAAACATGGTCCGCCACCGACTCGAACTGGAAATGCGTCAGGTAGATATACAAGGTTGACGAAGCGATCACCGCACCTGCCCGCGCAACCAGGGCGGGTACTGGCACCGAGCGGAACCAGACAAGCGCCAGTATCGCTGGGAGGGCGATGTCGACATAGCGTGTGAACGCTTGCCAGCCAACACCGGCAACCGCCATCAGGTCCAGCTCACCCACCACCAGCACGGCCACCGCACTGGCCACCCATTTGCGTGAGGTCGTGTCGGCATGGTGCACGGCCATGCCCAGCACCATCACCGCCAGGAAGTGCTGGGGTACCCGGTTGAGCAGGGCACTGGCGTCGAATACGAACTGGTTGAGGAACACATCCAGCGCTACCAGTGCACAGGCAGCGATGATCAGCCAGCGAAACGGATCGGCAACCAGCACCTGGCGCACGCGCTTGATCGACAGCACCAGGCCAATGATCACGATCATCTGCACCAACACTTCGATGTACCAATAGTTGAACAGGCTGACCTCGCTGGCGGGGAACCAGTTGGAAACCAGCAGCAGCGATTGCCAATGCAGCCGGTCGAATACCAGCTGGATCAATGCGGTATACAACAGTGTTGGCACCACGATGGCTGCCAGTGACCTGAGCAGCATGCGTGCATCGCCACGCGCTTCGATGGCCTTGAGCTGAAAGCGCGCCAGGGCGATGCCGGAGACCAGAAACAGCACCGAGGTTTCGCCGACGATCAGCCAGTGGTCGAACTCGCCCAGGTGGCCGACCACAATCAGGATGATGGCGAGCATGCGGATGAACACCGGCATCTCCATTACCCGCCACGTGCCTTTGGGTGGCGCACTCAGCTCGGCCAGTTGGCACACCGGCAGGGTTTCCCAACGTTCAGGCAGGTGGCCGATGAGTGCTTCGAGCACGCGCGAAGCCTGTACGAACGACAGCGAGTCGCCGCCCAGCTCGACAAAGCTCAACCTGGCGTCCAGGCGCGGCACCTGGAGGATGCGTGCCCAGGCTGTACTCAGCTTTTCGGCCAAGGGTGAAAACGGTGGGCTGATACTGTCGTCAAATGCAGCAGGCAGCGCGCGTTTGTCGACCTTGCCGTTTGGGGTGAGCGGCAGGGCATCAAGGAACACGAACAGCGCCGGTACCATGTAGTCAGGCAACTGGCCGGCGAGGGCCTGGCGCAGTTCGTCAGCTCGGGTGGCCTGCTGTGCGACGCAATAGGCCACCAGCCGGGTCGATGCACCCTCGTGGTTGGCCAGGACCACGCATTGCCCTATGTGTGGGTGCCGGCTGATGGTGTTCTCGATTTCCGCCAGCTCGATGCGATGCCCACGGATTTTCACCTGGCTGTCAGCGCGCCCCAGAAAACTGGCGCTGCCATCGGCCAGGTAGGTGCCCAGGTCGCCCGTGCGGTAACAGCGGTCAGCCGCGTCAGCGGTGAACGGGTTGGCGATGAATTTGGCTTCGGTCAGCCCCGGGTCGCCCCAGTATCCCCGCGACAGGTAGGGGCTGCGGATCAGGATTTCGCCTGTCTCGCCCTCGCTGACCAGCTGGTTGGCCGGGTTTATCACCAGCAATTGTGCATCGGCAATGCCTTTGCCCAAGGGCACCCGGGCATTGTCCATTTCCGGGTCGAGGGTATGGAAAGCCATGGCCTGTGGGGTTTCGGTGGTGCCGTAGAAGTTCACATTGACGGCATTCGGTGCGATGGCGCGGACCTGCTGGTACTGCGTCGGGCTGAGTGCATCGCCACCCCAGAACAGGTAGCGCAGGTGGTCGAGAACCTGGCCGTTCAGGTGTGCGCCAGTTTCGATCAGCTTGCCCAGCGGCGGGGTGAGGTGGATCACGCTCACACCGTGCTGCTGAAGCCAGCTGGCCAGCCGTGAGGGGGCGGTCAGGGTCGACTGCGCCGGGCAGGCAATGGTCGCGCCAAGCGACAGTGGCGTGAACACGTCGCGGTATACCGGGTCGTGGCCCAGGCCAGAAAGCAGCGAGAAGGTGTCGGCCTGGGTAAAGCCGTGCTGGCGCACATGCCAGTCGATGAAGTGCACCAGCGGTGCGTGGTGGGTAACGATGCCCTTGGGTTCACCGGTGCTGCCCGAGGTGAAGGTGATGTAGGCCGGCTGCTCAGGGCTGACAGCGGGCAGCGCGACAGGTTGGCGAGGGAAGGCCTGCAGCGCCTCCGCGGGGGCTTCAGGCACCGTGACGACCATGGGCTGGCCGACGTCGACGGTTGCCTCGGCACAGCGCAGTATCACCGCAGGCTTCAGGGTGTTGACGATTTGCTCGATACGCGCGGCAGGGTAAGCGGCGTCAGCCACGGTGAAGGCCAGGCCGGCACGCAGGCAGCCGAGCATGGCGTATACCAGGGCGGCGCTGCGGCGGGTGACGATGACCACACGATCGGTGCCGCTGGTGGCGTTTTTAACCAGAAACGCGGCAATGCCCGCGCTGATCTGCTCCAGTTGGGAGTAGTTGCAGGTTGTGTGCTGGCCAATGATGGCAATGGCCGCCGGGCAGCGGCTGGCCTGCTGGATGAAAGCGTGGTGAATGGGCTGTTCGGCACGGTACTCCAGGCACAGCGTCGGGTTCGGGCGCAGGTCCGGCATGATGATCGAGTACTCCGCAGGAACGTTGGGCTGGCTGGTAGCACAACGCTAGTGCAGGCTGGCTGATGGCGCCAATATTTGAAGGCTGCCTTGCGATAGCCGGGCAGGTCCAGGGCCGCAAGCGTGCCCCCATAAAACCCTGCTAACCGGACGGGTTAGCGGTTGTTCCATGGGAGCCGCCTTGCGCTGCGACATGGATTGTCACAGGCCTGGTTTTCAGGCCACATCCACAAGCACGATCTCGCTGTCCTCGATGGCGGTCACCCGCAGCACCTCTTCCTGCTCGATCGCCACGCCATCGCGCGCCTTGGCCCGCAACCCGTTGACTTCCACCAGCCCCTTGGCCGGCACCAGGTAACCCCGGCGTGCGGCATCGAAGCGGTACTCGGCGGTTTCACCCGCCCGCAGGGTGGCAGCCACCAGACGGGCATTGGTACGGATCTGCAGGCTGTCCTCGTCACCCGCGCGGCCGCTGGCCAAGGTCACGAAGCCTTCGCCGCGCTCGCCTTTGGGGAACGGCCGGCTACCCCACTGCGGTGCTTCACCGGTGCGCTCCGGCACGATCCAGATCTGGAAAATTCGTGTATCGATGTCTTCCAGGTTGTACTCGCTGTGCACAATGCCGGTACCGGCGCTCATTACCTGAACATCACCGGCTTCGGTACGGCCCTTGTTGCCCAGGCTGTCCTGATGGCTGATCGCGCCTTCACGCACATAAGTGATGATTTCCATGTCGCGGTGCGGGTGCGGTGGGAAGCCGCTGCCGGCCGCGATCAGGTCGTCGTTCCAAACCCGCAGGTTACCCCAGTGCATGCGTGCCGGGTCGTAGTACTCGGCAAACGAGAAATGGTGGTGGGCATCGAGCCAGCCATGGTTGGCGTGGCCGAGGCTTTCGAAGGGTCGCAGTTGCAGCATGGTCGTGCTCCTTGAATCAGTGGAATGACGCCATGATGCGCTAAAGAAACATCGAAAATAAGCGTAAATATCGGCTTAAAACAATCTGTTTTATAGATGCTTTTTGTGTGGCGTTTTATTCGCTTCATCGCCTAATCCACTGATCTGCAAGCATTCGCTGGCGATTTTTCGTCGATGCGGCGAACATGCCTGCTGTTTTGTTTTTCAACGGAGTGACCGTGGCCCACGAGCAACCCTTGGCCCCCGCCGACCTTACCCCTCCTGCCCAGTTGCCCTGGTTTCGCCGCCTGGCCGCCCGCTTGCTGGGGCGTGGCCTGACCCGCCTGCAAGCCCAGCACCGCGACTCGTGGTTCCTCGGCCACGCCACAGGCCAGCGCACTGGCCATGCCGATGGCGTGCGTGAAGGGTTCGAGCGTGGTCGGGTGGAGGGCTATGAAGCGGGGCGCCAGGTGCTGGTGATCCGCGATACGCGCCCCGACAGCGCCGCCGTGCCAGGCCAGGATGACAACTTGTTCGACGACTGGCGCCTGCCGTTGACGGCCGAGTTGAAGAAGCGCTTCAAGGCCGATGTCGCCCAGCGCCTGCCCGCCGAAGCCCAGCCCAGCGCCGCGCAATGGAAGCTGATCTTCAGTGACACCCCGTCTACCTGCGTGGTGGCAGGCGCCGGGGCAGGCAAGTCCACGTCGCTGGTGCTGCGTATCCTGCTGCTGCGTCATTACCTGGGTTACGAGCTGGATGCGATGACCGTGGTCACCTTCACCCGCGAGTCGCGCAAGGACTTCATCAAGCGCCTGCTGCAGGTGTTCGCCCTGTGGCAGATCAACCTGCAGCCTGCGCAGGCCCGCGAGCTGGTGCGCACGTTCCATTCGCGCATCCTGCCGCTGGTGCGCAGCCTGCCGGGCTTCGGCCAGGTGCGTGCATTTGAAACACTGGGCCACGAGATGCCTGCCGGGCGTGAGGCCGAGGCCGACAGCAACCCGTTCGACCTGCGCCTGAACGATGCCCAGCGCCAGCAGCTGAACCAGTGCTACAGCAGCTTGCTGGGCGAGAGCCCGCGTTTTGCCGAGCTGGTCGGCCAGTTGCGCAGCGAAGCGTTGCAACTGAAGCCGCTGGACCCGAACAACCCCGATGTGCAGAAGCGCGCACAGGTGACCCAATTGGCCGCCCAGCGCGACGAAGAACTGTGCGACGTGATCGAGGACCTGTGGTTCGCCGCTGGCGTCTGGCCGATCAAGGGCATCGAGCCCTGCCGCGAAACGGTCGACATCCGTGGCAGCCGCTTCCATGTGCATGGCCGCCTGGAAGGCCAGGGGCCTTTGGTGGTGCTGGGCTTCGACCCCGCACAAAGCGCGCAGTACCAGCGCCCCGGCGCCAAGCTGACCGTGCGTGCCGAGTGGGCGGTCAAGCGCACACTGTTGCAGGCGTTCTGCGACAGGCCGCTGATCTGGCTCGACAACTACGCCATGGCCAGGCGCCTGGCGGCATCGTTGGCGGGCGATGCCGTGGCCGGCCCTGGCTTCGAGTACAAGGTCAAGGGCGAACTGGCCCCGGCGCCGCTGCTGGATGCGTTCGTCAGTGCGGCCAATTTCATCGAAAACCTTGGGTTGGAGGTGAACAAAGCGGTGGCGGCGATGAGCTTTCCGTCCGGCGATAGCGATGCACTGTTCTTCGAGGCCTTGGCGCTGTACTGGAAAGCCCTGGAAGCGCACCTGCTGGACCAGTCGCCGCCGGTGATGAGCTACAACCGCATGTTCGCCTTGTTTGGCGAGAACAACCCAGAAAACCTGCACTTGCTGCCCGATCCGTTGCTGCGGCCGCTGGCGCACCTGATGATCGACGAGTTCCAGGACGTGTCGCCACAGATCGTCAGTTGGTTGCGTGCCAGCCTCGCCGAAATACGGCGCCGCGGCCCGGCCATGCACACCGGGCGCCATGCCCAGCATTCGTCGTTGCTGTGCGTGGGGGACGACTGGCAATCGATCTACGGCTGGCGTGGTAGCTCGCCCAAGTATTTCATGGAGTTCACCAAGGCGTTCCCGTCGCCGGCCAACACGCGGGTGATGCTGGTCGACAACTACCGATGCCAGCAACAGGTGATCGATGCGGCCGAGCACCTGGTCAAGGGCACCCCGGCGATTGCCGGCAAGAAAGCCCGTGCCAGTGGCCCGGCGGCTGAGTTGCCCGGCTCGCCGGTCAAGGTGTTCGACCGTGACGAGGCTGCGTTGGGCGAAACGCTTGTCGAGCATTACCAGCGGGGTGAGACGGTCATGATGCTGTACCGCAAGGGCAGTGACCGAGCGTTGATGAACGAGCACCTGCAAAGCGTGTTGCACGCCGACGCGGCGCTTCCGGCCGAGCAGCGCCGGCTGCGCCAGCTGACCTACCACAGTGCCAAGGGTTTACAGGCCGATGCGGTGTTCATGCTGGGTGACTGCCAGTACCTGACCAGCTCACCCTACAAGAACCAGGTATACCGTCAGGCCGGGCTGGGCAGGGCAGGTGATGCTCAACCGTTCGACTCGGCACAGAAGGAAGAAGTGCAGCGCTTGGCCTACGTGGCGGTGACCCGTGCAGTACAACACTGCTATTGGCACGTAGAGGCCGCCAATGGTGACGCCGCAGCGGCCCCACGGGCGTCCAGCCAGGTGGACGGCAAGCAGGCCTTCTTCGAAGACCTGCGCGGGCAGTGAGTGGGGGTCAGCGGCCGATTGTTTGCGTCTGGCGGGTGAGGCTGGTCAGCAGACCGGTTTCAACCTGCTGCTGCTCGGCAGTCAGCGCGTCAACGCCCTGGCGATACTGCTGCTCGTTGAGCACCACGCGCCGCAGCCTGCCCTCAGCATCCACCGGGCTTTCAGGCATGACCCTGGCCAAGGCTCGTCGCACAGAGCTGTCCAGGGATGTCACCGGGTCGGCGGTTTCATCCAGGCAGTAATAGAGGTAGTCAAGGCCTGGCCGCCAGAAGTCGGTGATCAGGCTGAACTGTGCCGCATGCTCTCGTTTCAAGTACTCGACCCAGCCCGGCTGCTGGGTCAACCATTGCTCCCGAGCGATGGCATCCCTGTCCAGGGAACGGACCGCAGCTTTCACCATTTCGATGATTGTGTCGTTGATTCTGGCCGTATTGCGGTACAGCATGCCTCGGCTCGGCTCAGGGTAGTCCAGCGCGCTGGCCAACGACTGGCGCAAGGCCAAACGTACCTCGACATCGTCCACCAGCCCCGTTTGAAGTTCGCTGTCTGGAAAGGCTGAGGGGTCGTCCAGCTCATCGTAGGGGGGGAGGTTTTCATCGAAGGCCCCGTCGAGCAGCGCCTGTTTGCGCAAGGACCTTCTCCAGCTGATGCGATCGGCCAGTTGATTGACCTGACTGCGTCGATACAACTTGCCATACAGGCTCAGTAGATCAGCGGGTCGACTACCGGCGACGGCTGCCGCTTCGTGGGCCAGCACTTCTATCTCCAAGGCACTGAACGCGTCGGCACCTGCGTCGCCACAGGTTGGCGGGAAGTCGCCGGCCACGGTGGCGAGGCGTTCACGCAGCGCGGTGTCGCGGGCCGCGTCATCCAACAGCTTCCAGACGCGTGCCCTCAGGGCCTCGCCATCACGCTGCGCTTCTGCCGATTGGGCAAGACGTTCGAGTACGCCCAGCAGCGCTGCGTTTTCACCTTGGTCAAACAGGTCGCTCCACAGTTGCTCCTCGGCATTGCTCGCCTCGCCACGGAAAACGCCTTGCCACAGTGGCACGTCTTCTGCGTGCTCGAAGACGTTGACGCCGCTGCTGCCCAGGCGTGCTCGTGTCTGGGCTTCCAGGGTGTTGTAGTTGAACAGCCAGCGGCGCTCCGGCAAGTGCGCGGCGACATCGCGGGCAAACGGGGTACGCAGCACACCAGGCAAGTCTGGCAGGGTACGAATGCGGTTGGACGAAAGGTTCAGGTAGCGCAGTTGGTACTGGGGCTGGCTCATCAGGACGGTCAGGCTGTCGGGCCACTGCTGCAGTTCGCAACGCTCAAGCTCCAGGTGGACAAGACGGGCCATGAAGCGCAGGTCGGGCGGCAGTTGCAGTGGGTTGCCTGACAGGTGCAGTACAGTGGGGTGGATCATGTCCTGGAACTGGGCGGCAAGGCTTTCGTCAAGTGTGATTTGATTGTGGCCCAGGCCGAGGGCATCCAGGGGCAAGCGCGTCAGGAAGCCTAAACTGTTGGTGTCGAGTTGCAGCCGGTTGCGGCTGAGCCACAGTAGCCGCAGGCCGGGCATTGCCCCGATGACCTGTTGGGCGGTGGGTGAAAGGGTGGTCAAGCCATTGTCTGTCAGGCCCAGCTCGCGTAGCCGTGGTGCCGACCTGAGCGCCTCGAACAATGTTTCGGCATCGATGTCCGGGTTGCCGATGATTTCCAGGGTTTCCAGGTTAGGGAAGTTCGCCAGGAAGCTGACCTCCAGGCGCCGCATCTGTAACCCCTCGAGCCTGAGATTGCGGATATGCGGCATACGTGCAGTGAAAGCGGGTAGCGCTTCGAGCTGCATACGGTCCAGTACCAGTGTTTTGGCGTGCGCGCCGCCTTCACGGCGGGAAGCACTCATCAATCGCTCGGTGCATTGCTGGCGATCAAAGCGCTCTTCAAGGGTGCGGGCGGTGCTTACCCAGCGGTTGAGATCCCGGTTGAGGGTACGCTGCTCGACCTCCAGCCGGTTGATGGCGCTACCCAGGTCACCTCCTCGAGCCAGTTCGGCTTGTAGCCCACTGATTTGCTCGCTGTTGAGTTCGGGGTAGAGCGCCCGGAGTCGACGTGCAGCCGGCAAGGCTCGTCCTTGCAGGCCACGGCCGCTCAGAGGATAGCCCAGCTGGCCGTTGGCCAACCGCAAAGGTGAGCGGAACCTGGGGTTGATGGGTTGCTGGCCGATCAGTGAGGCGCAGTGCTGGCGATCGTCAAGGGCAAGTTGCAGCAACCGGGCCGGGTCAGCCTGCGGGTGCGCGGCTTGCAGCGCCTGTTTGATGCGTAGACTGTCGTCGTTGGCCAGGCTAGGCCTGAACAGGCCGAGGAGGGCGCGGTCAAGCCGCGCTCGAGCTTGCAGAAGGCGTGCTTCCTCGGCAATGCGAAGCGGCACCCGGCCGTTGGTCAGGCGTTCCCGTTCGGCGTTGCTGATATTGCCAAGCAATGCTTCAAGCGCGCTGTCCGGCAGCCCAGGAAACTGCCGGGCGAGGGTTTGTGCGGTTGCTGGGCGTGTGGGACGGTGTCTTTGTTGCAGGCTCTCGAACAGCGCCTCGCGATGCTGTTCCAGGTGTTGCGCGAGCTTATTGTTCAGTACGGACGATCGGTGCTCGGCTGGTGTGTCACCGAGCAAATGCCCAATGGCTTCTTCATCCATCTGATCCAGCACGGTCTGGCTCAATTGGCCATTGTCCAGGTCGGTACGGGTAATTTCGATTTCTGTCTGGCCCAGCGTGTGAGGGGGGCCGTAGCGCACAGATTCGCCCCAGGGTTCTGGCCCTTGGTAAACCTTGAGCGCGTTCCCCTCGGGCCACCCCGGCAGGCGCAGCAACTCGGGCAAGGCAAAGTTCTTGTACGCAGCCAGCGGCAGCCCATGGCGTACGCAGTTGATGATCTGTTGTGTCTGATTGTCCAGTTGCAACCGCTGCAGCGTGTCGATCAACAAAGCGGGTGGACGCAGGCCCGCTGCCTGGGTGCGGCGCAGCACGTCTGGATCGGTACCGGTACTGCGCATGGCATGGTCCAGTTCGCTGTCGTCCAGGCCTGCACTATGGCTGCCGAGGCGGCGCGCGAGCTGTTCGCGGTCCCATTCCAGAGGCTGCTCATGGGCCAGTTGCCAGCGGGCGTTACCCTGATGCAGCAAGCGTGGGGCATAGGCCTGCGCGTCATCGGGGTGGCGCACGCGCCATTGCTGATCAGTGCCCTGAAACACCTCGTACAGGGTCCCATCCAGCTTCAGGTAGGTCTTCCCATCGACGTGTACATGGCCGAGCAAATCGGGTTGAGCCCCCTCAGGAATAGCCGCCGTGCTCGCATAGGGTTTCATGTCGGGGTGCCAGAGCACCTCCTTGTCTTCATGCCATACACGTTTCAGTGCATCGACAAAGCCAGACGCCTGGACGATCCTGGTGCCCACTGCAAAGCCGGCAATCACGCCCGCGTTGATGGCCAGCGATTCCAACTGCGCCAGTGCCTGCCGGGTATCACCTTCTTCCCAGGCCTCGAACCCGGTGAAAACAGAGCTCATCAGGTCGTAAGCAAAAACGCCTAGCATGACCGTGTTCAAACCCGGCACGAAGAACGCGGCGACATTCAGCACGTTCATCCCCAGGTCGAACCAGTACTTCAGACGCTCATTGCGGGCGTTGGCGTCGACTTCGGCGGTAGGCACAGCAATGGTTTTTGCGTCGGCCTTCATGCGCGCAAGGTGTGCGTTGTACAAGGACGTCCAAGGGTCGGTCCTGATGGGCGAGAGCGTGAAAGGGATCACTGGCATGATGCGGGGTTTGCGTATGCCCGCTTCATCCTCTTCGAACAGCGCGATTTCCAGCTTTACGGCGAGTTCTTTTTGCCTGTCCTTGTAGGCTAAATGCACCAAAGCGCGGCGAAACTCGCTTTGCAATAGCCGGCTGCGCAGGTGCTTGCCCGCTTCCTGACGAGAAGCGAACTCCCTTACCGGGTGCTCGCTGTCGCCAGGGACATACACAATGCAGGGGTTCTTGCGGTAAGGGTTGTCTGGCCCGATGAACAGTATTTCGTGGACGGGGGTATCGAACAGGTTGAAGTGCCAGCAATGCAACGCCTCGTTTTCATAGGTGGGGTGAGGCTTGCCGTCGCACAGTTGCCCAAGCGCATCGAGCCCGGCCTCGCTCAGCAGGCCTTTGAGCTTGGCGATCAATGCCTGGACCCTCAAGGCCTCACGGTTCGCTGCAATTGACAGGCGCTGGATTTCAGCGCGATTGGCGCCTTCATGGGTTGCAAGCAAATGGTCTTGATAGCGTTTGCCAAGGTCCAGCGCCCGACAATGTCTCACGAAGTCCGCCATCGTCAGGCCTGCCAGGGGCATGTCGCTGCCAGCGGCGTCGGTGAGCCTGCTGTAGGGACCGACTTCGTCCAGCCCCTCGAAGTTGTGCAGGGCAGCCTCCAGCAAGCTGCGTGTTTGCGGCTGGCCGACGGGGCGGGTGGCCAGCACGTCCGCTTCCACGTCCGGGACCAAAGGCGTTTCCACATCGGGAACGCCAACCCAGATGTTGGCCTCTGACTCAAAGGGCTGGAACACATACTGCGCCCTGTCTACAGGCACATTCAGCTTCAAGCGCTCGGTCAACAGAGGGCCGCAGAACGCGATGATGTCCTTGAACTCGCCCAGCGCCTGCTTGACCTGCGCCAGCCGTTTGTTACGGGTTTGCAACGCGCTGTGCAACTGCTCACGCATTGGCCCATCGGCAGTGGCATACCACGAGTAAGGGGTGCCATCTTCATCGAGGTACTCCTTGTACAGGCTCTGCACCACTTTGCGCGTATGCGTGGGTTGGAGCGCCTTGCTCCATTTCGGTAACGATCGGGTTATCTGGTTTTGATGCAACGGTGTCGGGGTTGTCATGGTCACCATCTCTTTTGTGGGGGGAGACAGTCCACGCTGATCAAGGCGCCGGGGTGCGGTAGATAGTTGTTGGCAGCAGTCGGTCCTGCGTATGCGCGGGTCGGTGGGGGGCTGGCAGCGAGGGAGCATCTGCGAGAGGGTGAGGCAGGCCATGGTGCAGGCTTCAGCCAAGGAGAATCGCAATGCGTTCGCTGTGCAGTCCGAAAGACCACCTGCTAGACCTCGATGGCGTTGAAATAGCGGTTCGCACCTGGGGGGCAGAAGACGGTATTCCCATATTGGCCTTGCATGGCTGGCTGGATAACGCTGCCTCGTTCGAGCGCCTGGCACCGATGCTGGACGGCTGCTTCGTGGTGGCCCCCGACCTGATCGGCCATGGCCGTTCCGGGCATCGTCGCCACGACAGCGGCTATTACCTGTGGGAGCATGCCGAAGACATGCTGGCGGTGACCGACAGCCTGGGCCTGGCGCAATTTCATGTGCTGGCCCATGGGATGGGCACCGGTATAGCGTCGCTGCTGGCGGCCATGACCAGTGGCATTGCCAGCATGACCTTCCTCGACGGCATGGGGGCACCGTTCACGGTGGCCGAGGATGACCGCGTGCAGCACCTGGCGCGGGCCTACCGGCTCAAGCGCATGGTACAGCGTAGCCAGTTGCCGGGTTTTGCCGAGCCGGATGTTGGTCGCTTCGACGACCTGGACACCGCCCTGGCGCAACGCCGCGAGCGGCTGGACACCGAACTGTCGGAAGGTGCCGCTCGGCTGCTGGCGCTGCGCGACCTGCTACAGCTGGACGATGGCTATTGCTGGCGCCACGACCCGCGGCTGGTATTGCCCGAACCCATGCCACTGACCGAGCGCGAAGCCTGCGACCTGCTCAGTCAGATCCGCTGCCCGTTGTACCTGCTGTTCGGCCGCCAGGGGGCCTTCACCGGCGAGGCCTTTACCCGGCGTCAGGCCGCCTTGCCCAGCCAGGCGAAAGTCTCCTGGCACCCAGGCGGGCACCACTTCCACCTGGATGCGCCGGACCGGGCGCTGGTCGACCAGTTGCTGCGTATCCTGACGCGCCATGAAGGGGGCGTTCTGCAACGCTTGGTGAACGAGTAGCTGATTCTGGTCACGCCGCGTGAACCTGGGCTATGGTGGCGAACGTATTCGCAAACACGCCACAGGGAGCCCGGCATGCGGCCTTTCACCATCAAGCACATCGACCACCTTGTGTTGCGGGTCAGCGACCTGCCGCGCAGTGTTGCCTTTTACACCGAACTGCTCGGCTGCACCGTCAGCCGCGTGCGCGAAGACTTGGGCATGGTGCACCTGGCCACGGGCACGGCGATGATCGACCTGGTAACCCTGGATGGCCCGCTGGGGCAGCCAGGCGGAGCTGCACCGGGCGTGGAAGGGCGCAACCTGCACCATTTCTGCCTGCGCATCGAGCCGTTTGACGAGGCCGCGTTGACGGCCTATCTGGAAGCCGCCGGGGTAAAGGTGGAGCCTGCAGAGAAGCGTTATGGTGCCGAAGGCGAGGGGCTTTCGCTTTACTGCTACGACCCGGATGGTAATCAGGTCGAGTTGAAGGGGCCGGTAGTGCCTGGCGGGTGAAACCGCCCCCGCCAAAATCGTCAGCCAACCCGATATCGCCCATCACCCGGTGCTGCCGTGTAGTCCAGACCGCCTTCTTGTGCAGGGCCTGGCGGGTGGATATCCAGGCAATCCCGATTATGCTTCATTTACCTTGCTGCGATCCGAGGCGGCCCGCCTCGTCGTGCTTCGCGCAAACAAAGCAAGCTCAAGGGCCTGGGTGCGACGGTGAAGTAGTTGTGAGGTGCTCCGGCCTGCATGACAACATGACGGAGGCAACCCATGGCGGTTCTCGACAGCGCATCCACGGGCAGCAGCGCGCCCCAACGCGGCATCACCAGGGAGGAGCGCAAGGTCATCTTCGCCTCGTCCCTGGGCACGGTGTTCGAATGGTACGACTTCTACCTGTACGGCTCCCTGGCGGCAATCATCGCCAAGCACTTCTTTGCCGGGGTCAATGAAACCACTTCGTTCATCTTCGCCTTGCTGGCCTTTGCCGCCGGCTTTGCCGTCCGACCGTTCGGCGCCATCGTGTTCGGTCGCCTGGGCGACATGATCGGGCGCAAGTACACCTTTCTCATCACCATTGTCATCATGGGCTTGTCCACCGCAGTGGTGGGGCTGCTACCGGGCTACGCCACGATTGGCGTGGCCGCGCCGATCATCCTGATCACCCTGCGCTTGCTGCAGGGGCTGGCGCTGGGCGGTGAGTACGGCGGCGCGGCCACCTACGTGGCCGAGCATGCGCCCAAGGGCCGACGCGGCTTTTTCACTGCCTGGATCCAGACGACTGCCACCCTGGGGCTGTTCCTGTCGCTGCTGGTGATCATGGCCTGTCGCACGGCCATGGGGACGGAAGCGTTCGAGGCCTGGGGCTGGCGGATACCGTTCCTGCTGTCGATTCTGCTGCTGGCGATTTCGGTGTACATCCGCCTGCAGCTGAACGAGTCGCCAGTGTTCATGAAGATGAAGGCCGAGGGCAAGGCATCCAAGGCGCCCCTGACCGAATCGTTCGCCCGCTGGGACAACCTCAAGGTGGTGATCATGTCGCTGCTCGGCGGCACCGCCGGCCAGGCCGTGGTGTGGTACACCGGGCAGTTCTACGCGTTGTTCTTCCTGTTGCAGACGCTCAAGATCGAGCCGCAGACCGCCAACCTGCTGATTGCCGGTTCACTGTTGATCGGCACACCATTCTTCATTTTCTTTGGCAGCCTGTCCGACCGGATTGGCCGCAAGAAAATCATCATGGCCGGCTGCATCATCGCCGCACTGACCTATTTCCCGATCTTCAAGGCGCTGACCGAGTACGGCAACCCGGATGTATTCGTTGCCCAGGAGCAGAACCCGGTGGTGGTGGTGGCCGACCCGGGCCAATGTGCGTTCCAGTTCGACCCGGTGGGCAAGGCCAAATTCACCAGCTCCTGCGACATTGCCAAGAGCCTGCTGGCCAAGCGCGCCATCCCCTATACCAATGAAGCGGCGGAGCCCGGCAGCGTGGCACAGATCCGCATTGGCGAACGGGTATTGCCGAGCTTTGATGGCAGCAGCCTGGCGGCGGCCGACTTCAAGGTGCAAAGCGAAGCGTTTACCGCAACCCTGAGTGGTGCATTGAAAGAGGCGGGCTACCCGGAAAAGGCCGACCCGGCGAAGATTCACTACCCGATGGTGCTGTTGCTGCTGACCATTCTGGTGATCTACGTGACCATGGTCTACGGGCCGATTGCCGCTTGGCTGGTGGAGCTGTTCCCGGCGCGCATCCGCTACACCTCGATGTCGCTGCCTTACCACATCGGGAATGGCTGGTTCGGCGGCTTCCTGCCGACCGTGGCGTTTGCCATGGTGGCAGCGACCGGGGATATCTATTACGGCTTGTGGTACCCGATCGTGATTGCCGTGATGACGGCGGTGTTGGGGATCTTCTTCCTGCCGGAGACCAAGGATCGGGATATCACTCACACCTGAAGGTCGAGTTTGCCTGTGCTGGCCCCTTCGCTGTAGGAGCGGGTTCACCCGCGAAAGGATCAGCACAGGCCTCGAATGCAGTGTAGGAGCGGGTTCACCCGCGAAGAGGCCGGCACAGGCCTCGAACGCTGTGTAGGAGCGGGCTTGCCCGCGAAGAGGCCGGCACAGGCGATCAATCAGTCGAAGTAGCCACGAAGCCCGAATGCATACCCGGTATCCACAGCTGTCGCCTCACCCCGGCTCCAGCGCTTCTTCAGCACGAACTCGAATGCCGGCTCGTACAACCCGTCGCGCACCAGTGCCCCCGCCAGCACCTCCACGTCGTACCAGCCATTGTCCAGTTCGATGATCGGCCGCCCTGGCACCTGGTAACGTGCCATCAGGTCACCCAGGGTCTTGGGCGTGAAGTGCTGCAGGATGCGCCAGGTGTACAGCATCAGCGCACCGTGCTCGACCCGCAGTACATAGCCATTGCGCCGGTGCTTCAGGCGGCTGCCGGCCTCGCGCAGGGCCGGGGTGTGGTTATCGAGGGTGAACAGGATGCGGTAGGGCAGGTTGTCGACACCGGCCAGCGGCAGCACGATGCCTTCGCGCACCGCCTGGTCGCCGCTGTCACCGTGGGTGAACGCACCGGCCAGGTCGTCGGGCAGTTGATGGTCTTGCTTGAAGCGCTCGAGCAACTGGATATCGCCGAGCAGAAAGTAGTCGACCAGGTCGTTGAGCACTTCGCTGAATTCGTGGCGCATCTTTTTTCCTTGTGGGTGCGCATTGGGGTAAGGGCAACCGGCTAGTGCTTCTGGGCAATCTGGATCAGGTTGCCGCACGTGTCATCGAACACCGCCACGGTAACCGGCCCCATTGGGGTGGGTGGCCGGATGAACTGCACACCGGCTGCACAGAGCCGGGTGTATTCGGCCTGGATATCACGCACGCCGAACGAGGTGGCGGGGATGCCATCCTGCTTGAGCGCGGCCTTGTACACCTTGGCCGCCGGGTGCGCGTCGGGTTCCAGCAGCAGTTCGACGCCATTGGGGTCGTTGGGCGAAGTCAGGGTCAACCAGCGGTGCCGGCCCATGGGGATGTCGTGCCTGGGCTCGAAACCGAGTACGTAGTGGTAGAAAGCCAGGGCCTTGGCCTGGTCGTCGACGAGGATGCTGGTGACCACGATCTTCATAAGCACACACCGTTTACCTGGGGCCGATGACTATCAGTAAAGACGTTCGGGCGTTTTTGACCAGTGGTTGCTGTGCCACGGGGCCCCGTTCCAGGCGCAAGCGTGGTGCGGCGCCGGTTTGCGCAGGCCTGTGAGCCGAGGTACTGGCAGACCCTACAAAAAACCTGCTCAAGGCATAGGTAAATCCTTCAGCGCTCAGCGCCCGCAGAGCGGCAGCCAAGGGTAAAGTGTGAGGCATGATCCCAGCCTGCCAAGACCCGCGTCAGAGAGGTACCCTGTGGCTGCCTATACCTTGCGACAACTGAAGTACTTCGTCACCACCGTGGAAGCGGGCAGTGTGGCCGAAGCGTCACGCCAGCTGTACATCGCCCAGCCGTCCATCTCCACGGCCATCAAGAGCCTGGAGGAAAGTTTCGGTGTGCAACTGTTCATCCGCCACCACGCCCAGGGCGTGTCATTGACGCCCAGCGGCAAACGCTTCTACGCCAAGACCAAGTCGCTGCTGCAGATGGCCCATGAGTTCGAACAGAATGCCCTGGCCGACAACGATACCGTCGCCGGGCAAATCGACATTGGCTGTTTCGAAACCGTGGCGCCACTCTACCTGCCGCGCCTGATCGCCGGTTTTCGTCAGCGCTACCCGGGTGTGGACATTCGCCTGCGCGACGGTGAACAGCAGGACCTGATCCAGGGCCTGACCGCTGGAACATTCGACCTGGCATTTCTCTATGACCACGACCTGGATGGCACCATCGAGGCCGAGCCGCTGATGCCGCCGCAGAAGCCCTATGTGCTGCTACCCGAGAACCACCGCTTTGCCGGCCAGGCCCAGGTCTCGCTGCGCGACCTGTGCCCGGAGCCGATGATCCTGCTGGACGTGGCCCCTAGCCGCACCTACTTCGTCAGCTTGTTCAACGAGATGGGCCTGGCACCGAACATTGTCTTCAGTTCGCCGTCGATCGAGATGGTGCGCGGCATGGTCGGTCAGGGTTTCGGTTTTTCGTTGCTGGTAACCCGTCCGCACTCGGAATACACCTATGACGGCCAGCGCCTGGCAATGCTCGACATTGCCGAGCCGGTGGCGCTGTCGGGGCTGGCTGCGGCGTGGTTGAAGCGAGTCCAGCTAACCAAGCCGGCGCAGCTGTTCGTGGAGTTTTGCCGGGAAGAGCTGGCGAAGTTCCTGAACTGAGCACGCCATGCTGCCCCGGCAGGAGGCGCATGGCGTGGCATTGCTCAGGGGCTGACCTGATAGCCGCGCCCCTGCAGGCAACCGCTGTAGGCACTGGCATGGGCCTGGGCTTTTGCCTCGTCCTGGCCGCGCCGGTCCTGGCGCCGGTCCTGACGCTGGCGCATGCCACCGACCGCGGCCCCGGCGGCGGCCACTTCGCCGGCACGGTTCTGCCGGTATTGCTGCTTGGCATCGTCACCCACCCGGTCGTACAACGCGTCATGCTGGTTGCCGCGCACCTGCGCGCCTACAGCACCGGCGGCGGCACCCGCAGCTGCACCGCGAACCCGGCCACCGACATGGGGGTCGCTGGACGTCGCCGTGCCGTTTGCGGCATTGGTGGCGACGGTATTGCAATCGTTGATATCCAGTTGCATCTGCTGGCTGCTCTGGCCCTTGAGCGGCACCACCGACTGCGCCTGGGCGGCCGATGCTGCGCACAGCAGCATCAACAGGTAACTCCACGTGAACGTACGCATGGCACACCTCCACCGGGCAGAAAGCCCGCCTCACAGGATAGTTCGCCTTTGAGGTCGTGATGGAAGTTTTGCCCAGATGGTCTACACCGGATATCAGACGCCGTTCCGATTAGCCTCTTGGCCTGATCCAAGGCTACCTGCGGGCAAACCATGAGCCAGACGCAAGATCTGATCATCTGTGAGTATTGCGACACGGTGTACCACCGCGCACCGCTGCTCAAACATCAACGAGCCCTTTGCCCGCGCTGTGGCGGCGTGCTGTACCGGCACAGGTCACTGACCATCGAGCAGCGGCTGGCATTGAGTGTGACTGGCGGTGTCCTGCTGGTGTTCGCCAACTATTACCCGGTGATGACCATCGGCATGCAGGGGCTGACCCACTCGGCCACATTGTGGGACGCCGTGCAGATCCTCAGTCACGGCAGTATCACCTTCATCGCCCTGGTCATGGCGCTGTCGATCATTTTTGCGCCGCTGCTACAAATTGCCCTGTTGTGCTGGGTGTTGAGTTTTGCCCTTGACGGTCAGCGTGCCCCCGGCTTTGCCCTGTGCATGCGTGGCCTGGAAAGCCTGCGGCCCTGGAGCATGCTGGAGGTGTGTCTGCTGGGGGCGATGGTGGCGGTGATCAAGCTGGCGGGGCTGCTCGATGTGATCCCCGGTATCGGCCTGCTGGCCCTGGCCGCACTGAGCATGTTGATCATCCACATTGCCGGCAAGGACATCCGCGATTTGTGGGAACAGGTATGACTGTCCCAGCCATGGCGCACGACCTTGGCTTGTGTCTGTGCCATGGCTGTGGCCAGGCATGCGACACGCGCAGTGGCGCGCACACCTGCAACCGGTGCGGCGCCGTCATTCACCGGCGCAAGGCCAATGCCATCAGCCGTGGCTGGGCGTTTCTGCTGGCCGCACTGATTTTCTACATCCCCGCCAACCTGCTGCCGGTGATGCACACCGAAATGCTCGGCAGTGGTACAGAAAGCACCATTGGCGGTGGCGTGCTGGAGTTCTGGGAAGCCGGGGCCTGGGACATCGCGCTGATCATTTTCATTGCCAGCGTGGGTGTGCCCGCCATCAAGTTCTTTTCCCTTGGCCTGCTGCTGTTCACTGCCCAGCGTGGTTCTTCCTGGGCCTGCCGGCAGCGTTCGCAGTTGTACCGCTTCGTCGAGCTGATCGGCTATTGGTCCATGCTCGATGTGATGGTAGTGGCGTTGGTGGCTGCGCTGGTGCAACTGCGCGGGCTGGGCACCATCGAGCCGCGTGTGGGCATTCTGTTTTTTGGCATGGTGGTTGTGCTGACCATGTTCTCTGCGATGAGCTTTGATCCACGCTTGATCTGGGATAGCCATGCCAACGAGGGGAGGCCGCATTGATGGGGCAACAGACTGACAAGCGCGAGGGCCCTGGGCAGGTTGAAGTGCGCACCCGACGTTGGAGTGTGTCGCTGGTATGGATCGTGCCGATCCTGGCGATCCTGATCGGCGCTTCGCTGGTGGTGCGCAACTGGATGCAGCAAGGGCCGGTGATCACCATTTCTTTCCACAGTGGCGAGGGATTGGTGGCGCACAAGACCCAGGTAAAATACCGCAGCGTGGTGATCGGCGAAGTGACCACGGTGGACTTGGCCGACGACAATAAGAGCGTGGTGGCCAAGGTTCAGCTCTCCAACGATGCCCGTTCGTTTGCTACCCAGGGGGCGCGCTTCTGGGTGGTGCGACCGCGCATCGGCGTGGGCGGGGTTTCCGGGGTGGACACGCTGCTTTCGGGCAGTTTCATCGGGGCCGATTCAGGCGAGTCGAAGGTGCCGGAAAAGTCCTTTGTCGGCCTGGAGCTGCCACCGCCGATCACCTATGACGAAAAGGGCAAGCGTTTCGTTCTTGTCGCCAGCGACCTGGGCTCACTGGATATCGGCTCTTCGATCTACTACCGCAAGATCCCGGTGGGCGAAGTGGTGTCCTTTGCCCTCCAGGGCGATGGCAAGGGGGTAGAGATTGGCGTGTTCGTGCAGGCGCCCTACGACACGTTCGTCACTGATGACACGCGCTTCTGGAATGCCAGTGGCATCGACATGCAGATCGGTGCCAATGGCCTGAAGGTCGATACCGAATCGCTGTCGTCGATTCTGGTGGGCGGGCTGGCCTTCGGCTCGCCCGATTTCGCCGCGCAAGCCGAGCCTGCTGCCGATCAGGCCCGCTTCCAGCTATTCGCGGACCGCGACATGGCGCTGTCGCCTCCGCATGGCCAGGCGCAGTACCTGCAGTTGCGCTTCGACCAGGCCATGCGTGGCCTGTCGGTGGGCGCGCCAGTGGAATTCAAGGGGGTGGAGTTTGGCCGGGTCACCTCGATCCAGCTCGATTACGATGCTACGCGGCAGAGCTTCCCGGTAGTGGTCGATGCGGTGATCTACCCCCAGCGGCTAGGGCCGGTGCACCGCAAGATGCTGGCGGTGTTCAAGCACACCGAGGGTGATATGGAAGGGGCGCGGAAACTGATTGGCACGTTTGTCGAACATGGGCTGCGGGCCCAGGCGCGTAGCGGCAACCTGATCACCGGGCAGATGTTCATTTCGCTGGACTTCTACCCGGATGCCCCGAAGGTGACCTTCGACATGGCTGCCAACCCCATCATGATCCCGACGCTGCCCGGCAGCCTTGAGCAGTTGCAGGAACAGCTGCAGCGGGTGATGGAGCGCATTGCCAAGCTGCCGCTGGAAAGCATCGCCGGTAACCTGGACGGTAGCTTGCGTGAGCTGCGCGCCAGCCTCAGGCAGTTCAATGGCCAGACGCTGCCGGAGGTGAAGGTGGCGCTGGACGAGGTGCACAAGACCCTGCGCACGGCCAACTCGGCCATTTCCGAAGATTCGCCGCAGCGCGAGCGAATGGGCGAAACACTGGACGAGCTGGAGCGTATGTCGCGTTCGCTACGTGACCTTGCCGACTACCTGGGCCGCCACCCCGAGTCGCTGATTCGTGGCCGGCCGAAAGCGGCCGGGTCCGCAGACCTTGAACCTTGAGGAGACAGCCGATGCAACGACTGCGCAATGCATGTGTGGCCAGCCTGCTGGTGTGGCTCGGGGGCTGCAGCAGTACGCCGAACAACTACCACACGTTGGTACCGAGCGACCCGGTACGTGACAGCGGCCAACGCATCCAGGTGGTCAGGGTGGCTGTGCCGCCCCAGGTCGACCGCCCACAGTTGGTGGTGCGGCAAGGGCAGAGCGGCCTGGCCATCCTGGAGACGGAGTGGTGGGGCGCCAACCTGGTGGATGAATTCCGCAGCGCCCTGCAGGACCTGTTGGGCGGCCCGGCGGGCGGTGGCAAGGCGTCGCTGCGGGTGGATGTGCAGCGCTTCGACACGGTACCAGGGCGCTATGCCTCGCTGGAGGCGGTGTGGCGCCTGAAGCAGCAAGGGCAGGCCGAGCTGACCTGCCGAACGTCCGTGCAGACTGCCGCGGACAACAGCATCACCAGCCTGGTGAATGCACACCAGGCCAACCTGCGCAAGTTGGCCGAGGCGGTGCGGGGGAGTGCCCTGCAGGGTAGCTGCCGGGCATGAACCGGCCTTATTACTGCCGGGTGCTGGCTGTTTCCTGTGCCCCGTCGGCCTTGTCCTGCGGCAGCTGATCGAACTCGCGCAAGCCATCCTTGCGGTACGGATCGCCGATCCAGCGTGGTGCTGCCACGAACTGTGGGCTCACCAGGCTCTTGGCCGGTTCATAGCGGTCGTAGCTCAATCCGGCCAGGTCTGACAGGGTATGGATCAGATGCGAACTGCTGTAGGGGCGGTTGGCCATTGCCTGCAAGTCACGCGGGTGTTCGGCCTGCCAGCTAGGCGAGGTCCACAGCAGGAACGGGATGGTGTACATCGGCCGGGTCGGTGCGCCTTCATTGCGCCCCAGGCGGTCGTGGTCACCGGAGCTGTACACGTCTTCACCATGATCGGACAGGTACATCAGGAACCCGTTGGGGTTGCCTGCCGCATAACGCTTGATCAGGGTCGACACCACATAGTCGTTGTAGCGCACCGCGTTGTCATAGAAGTTGTAGGTTTCTACCTGGTCCGCCGTCAGCTTGGCTGGCACACCTTGCTTGTCGTTGAAGTGCGCATAGTCGTCCGGGTAGCGGTAGCGGTAGTCCATGTGCGTGCCCAGCAGGTGCACGATGATGAACTTGTTGGGCGCAGGGTCTTGCAGGGCTTTTTCGAACGGTGCCAGCACCACGTCATCGTATTGGCTGGCATTCTGGTTGCGCTGGTTGTTCAGGTACACCGGCGCGTCTGTTTGCTGCGAGAAGGTGGTGAGCATGGTGTTGCGCTTGGTCAAGGTCTGCTGGTTGGTGATCCAGAAGGTCTTGTAGCCTGCCTGTTTCAGCAGGTTGATCAGCGACGGGTCGCTGAGGAAGCGGTCCGGGTTCTGCTCGTCGCCGAACGTGAGAATCTGCTGCATCACTTCGATGGTGTACGGGCGCGGCGATACCACGTCGCGGAACACGGTCAGGCCCTTGTCGCTGGCGGCCAGCGCGTCGAGGTTGGGCGTGGTATCGCGGTTATAGCCATACAGGTGCATGTGCTCGCGGGTGGTCGACTCGCCGAGCACCAATACCAGGGTGCGTGGCGCTGTACCACTGCTGTCTCGCAGGTTTTGCAGCGGTGGCAGTGCGGCATTCTGGGCCAGCAGTTTCTGCATGTTGTCCAGTTGCTGGCGGTACTGTCGGTAGCCGACCAGCAACTGCCAAGGGACGGCCGGCTCCATTCGCTGCTGCACTTTTTCGAGCGCATCGGCGAAGTTTCGCTCCTGGGTGACCATCTGCTTGTAGAACGGCATGACCAGGTTGGCCACCAGCAATAGCACGACCACCGGCAGGCGGCTGCGCAGCGGCAGGCTGACCGGGCGCACGCGCCGCCACAGCATTACCGCAACCAGCGTGTACAGCACCAGTGTCAGGCCCAGCCCCACGCTGAAGTATTGGCTGAAGTACTCACCAGCCTCGGCGGTGTTGGACTCGAACATCACAAAGATGACGCTTTGTGAAAACTCCTGGCGATAGATGCCGAAGTAGCTCAGGCCCACCAGCGATGCAGCCCACAGCACCAGACCAATGATTGCCGCGGTGGCGCGGGTGAAGCGCGGCAGCAACAGGACGGGCGCCAGCCATAGGCTGCTGAGGAATAACGCATCGCGAAAACCGGCGAAGCCGGTCGTCCCGCTGAACAGCAGCAGCGCCTGGGTTACACCGGAGAAATACCAGAAGAACAGCAAGAGCCAGCCGAGCCCGGCCCAGTCCACGCGCTTGTGCGCGGCGGGGGATGTAGTGTTTGACACGTATGCCTCGTCGTACCTTGGCGGCCAGCGGTTGTGCGCGTGACCGGAAAGGGCGTGACGCTAATCTGCGGACTGTGAAAAATACGTCAACGCGTTGAATCCTGTGAGCTGCGTGGCCGTAGCAGGCATAAGCTGGGCTGTTCACCGCGTTTTCCCAAGGCTGCCGGGTTATGATGGCGGCAGCGAAACGTCCTGAAAGGCCCCGTAGACTATGAACCGTCGTAAGAAGATCAAGCAGCTATTGCAGGCGCATGCCAAAAAGGCCAGTGCCAAGCTGGCGCCACGCAAGCCCAAGTACATCTGCAAGGCGGACCGCTTGAAGATGGAGGCAGAGGCGTCGGGGGAGGCTCCGCAGCTGGCCGACTGACACTGCCCCTAAAACCGATCGCTTGGGCTTCAACGGCGGTAGTAATGATGCGCGTCATGATGACGCTGGCGCATGGCGCGCTCATGGCGGCGCTCCCAATCACGGCGCCGTTCCCAGTCGCGCCGCCGCTCCCAGTCCCGACGGGCTTGTTCACGCCGCCACTGTTCGCGGCGCCAGTCGCTTCGATGGTCGTGCCAGCGATCGTCATCATGCGCCAGGAGGGTGGCCGGCTGTTCAACGGCCACGCTGGCCACGCTCGACCAAGGGTTGCCGGCTGGCTTTAACGGTGACTGGACAGCCGGTGAAACCGGTTCGGCGGCTTTCATTTGCGTTGCCGATGCCGTGCCCACCGCCGCGAGCGAGAACAGGCCGAGCAGCACCAACCTTGCGACATGTATTTTCATGAGCGTAGCCAACCTCTGATAACGAATGAGCCATCTGGCCAGCAGGTGTGGGGCGAACCCTGTCTCGCGTTCCGCTACCTTCTGTGCCTCACACATAGACAGGGAATCAAGAAAAAGTTCGCTACAGCAACAACTTGAAGAACTTTGCCGGGGTGGTTGGCGCTGTGCAGTAGCCGCCGTGAGTGCCCCACTGGTCAGTCATAGGCCTGCAAACACCTCACGCAAATGCCGCCGGTAACTGTCGAACGCAGCAATCGCCCCTTTCACCACCTCTGCTTCTTCCTGCTCCCCCAGCACCAGGCTGTCCAGCCTGGCAACAAATTCGCGCCAATGCAGCGCTCGGCCATCCGGGTGAGGGGCCAGGTGGCGGGCCCCCTTGTCACCCTCCAGCCCAAGACGTTGCGTGTGCTTGTAGAGAAACGCCGCCCCCAGGTTCGAGCCTTCACTGCAATACAGCCATCCCAAGGCCTGGGCCGAGCTGACACGGACCGGTTGGGTGGGCGTTGGCAGCAGCAGGCCGAGGTCGCGCAGGTCGGCCTCGACTGCCGCGAACCGTGACAGCGCCGCCAGCCCCGGCAGTTGCTGGTTGAGCTGTTCATCCTGATACAACGCCAACAGGCTGCCATGAAAACGGTGCTGCACCCGCAGGAAGCGCCCATAACGCTCGCGGCTCTCGAAAGGCCGCGCTGCCATTACCAGTTGATCGACGCTGTCATGATCCCTGCTGCTGGCCGCTTTCAGGCGTTTGCAGCGGCTGGGTTCGGTGAAGGGGGAAGTTACAGCGGTCATCGGCGTATCCGTGGCAATAGAGCAAGGTCCCCATGATGCTTGCCATCCTTGGCAAGCATCAAGCGTCACACGCCCGACCTGACCGAGTTCGCAATGATGGAGCGCAAGGTCGAGGCTCATTTATCATGGCGGCTGCCTTTACCATTGCCAAGGATACTTGCCATGAGCGCCCTTCAGTTCCGCACCCCCGTTCCCGCCGATGCCGAGCGTTGCTACGCCATCGAAATTGGCGCCTATGAAGGGGATGAGGCGGCCACGCTGGAGAAAATCCGCACGCGTATCACGCAGTACCCACAAGGCTTCCTGGTGCTGGAAAGCGACGGCGAGATTGTGGGTTTCATCAACAGTGGCTGCGCCCACGAGGTCGTGATGTCCGACGAGGCCTTCAAAGAGCTGGTCGGCCATGACCCGGCGGCCGCGAACGTGGTGATCATGTCGGTGGTTGTAGACCCGGCCCACCAGGGCAAAGGCTACGCCAAACTGTTGATGAACGAATTCATCGGGCGCATGCACGCGGCGGGCAAGCAGACCATTCACCTGATGTGCAAGGAGCAGCATGTGGCCCTGTACCAGAAGCTGGGCTACCGATACGTGAAACCGTCGCCGTCGGACCACGGCGGTATGGCCTGGCATGAGATGGTCATGGACCTTTGAGTGGACATGACATCGTAGTGCGCGCTACCCGCAGCTTTTCTACATGACAGCGCAGCCCAAAGGGCTGCGCATGACCTTCATTCAACCCGGCGATGCCGAGCTGATGCCTGGCCTCAAGTGCCACTGACCAGCTGATGGGCCAGCTGGTTGTGGCGTTCCAGTACGCGCGGCAGGTCGACGGTGGCCAGCTGGCCGTCTTTCACCACGACGCGGCCGTTGATCACGCTGGTATGCACCTGGGTCGGGGTGCAGAACACCAGTGCCGCCAATGGGTCATGGTGGCCGCCGGCATACGCCACATGGCCCAGGTCGAAGGCGACGAAATCGGCGACCATGCCCGGGGCCAGGGCGCCGATATCATTGCGGTTGAGCACTTTCGCGCCACCCAGGGTGGCAATCTCCAGTGCTTCGCGTGCGGTCATCGCGTCAGGGCCGAAGCCCACCCGTTGCAGCAACAGGGCCTGGCGCACTTCACCGATCATGCTGGCGCCGTCGTTGGAGGCGGAGCCATCGACCCCCAGGCCCACCGGTACGCCGTGGTCGCGCATCTTGCGTACCGGGGCGATGCCCGAGGCCAGCCGCATGTTCGAGCATGGGCAGTGGGCGACGCCGGTGCCGGTGCGGGCGAACAGCTCGATGCCGTGCTGGTCGAGCTGCACGCAGTGGGCATGCCATACATCATGGCCGACCCAGCCAAGGTCTTCGGCGTACTCGGCAGGGGTCATGCCGAACTTCTCGCGGCTGTAGGCGATGTCGTTGACGTTCTCGGCCAGGTGGGTGTGCAGCGACACCCCATACTGGCGCGCCAGCACGGCAGCTTCGCGCATCAGGTCGCGGCTGACCGAGAACGGCGAGCATGGCGCGACCACGATGCGGCGCATCGAGCCGTGGCTGGCATCGTGGTAGTCCTCGATCAGGCGTTGCGATTCCTTGAGGATGTCGGCTTCCTTTTCCACCACCGCGTCAGGTGGCAGGCCGCCTTGGCTCTGCCCCACGCTCATGCTGCCGCGCGCGGCGTGGAAGCGCATGCCGATCTCGGCCGCCGCGTGGATGCTGTCGTCGAGCTTGCAGCCGTTGGGGTAGATATACAGGTGGTCGCTGGAGGTGGTGCAGCCGGAGAGAATCAGCTCGGCCATGGCGGTCTGGGTCGACACCGCGATCATCTCGGGGGTTAGGCGCGCCCAGATCGGGTACAGGTTGGTCAACCAGTTGAACAGCTCGCCGTCCTGAGCTGCCGGTACCACGCGGGTGAGGCTCTGGTACATGTGGTGGTGGGTGTTGACCAGGCCTGGGATGACCACCTTGCCGGCCATGTCCAGAACCACATCGGCGTGCTGCGGGAGGGTATCGCTGGGGCCGACTTGCTTGATCAGGTTGCCTTCGATGAACAGGCCGCCGTTCTTGATTTCGCGGCGTTCGCCGTCCATGGTGACCAGCAGCGCGGCGTTTTTGACGAGGAGCGTTTTTGCAGGGTTTGTAGATGACATGGTGCAAGCCTGCGCAATACGCATCGGCGATTACCGATGTCATAGGCGCTCGGTATTGTAAGCAAGCTTTTTACTGATTGTATACAGCTTGAAGCGCCAGTGCCGGCCTCTTGGCGGCTAGAGCCGCGAAGAGGCCGCAACGGGTTGCAGCCATGAAAGATCACACCGCCTCGCGGCTGCTCACACCCTCCAGCAACCGGGCAATCCCCAGCGGGTTAGCGTTTTTCAACGCATCCGGCAGCAGTGCGTCCGGGTAGTTCTGGAAGCACACCGGGCGCAGGAAGCGGTCGATGGCCAAGGTGCCGACCGAAGTGCCGCGGGCGTCGGAGGTGGCCGGGTAGGGGCCGCCATGCACCATGGCATCGGAAACCTCCACACCGGTCGGGTAGCCATTGAGCAGCAAGCGCCCGGCCTTGCGTTCGAGCAGCGGCACCAGTGAGGCAAAGGCGCGCAAGTCGTCAGGTTCGGCAATCAGGGTGGCGGTCAGCTGACCTTGCAGGTGACGCAATGCTTCGGCCAGTTGCTGGGCATCGGCCACTTCAACCACCACGGTGCAAGGGCCGAACACTTCTTCCTGCAACAGCGGGTCGCCATTGAGCAGCAGGCTCACGTCGGCCTTGAACAACTGCGGCTGAGCCTGGTTACCCGTTTGCGGTTGGCCGGCCAGATGCTGGATACCCGGGTGCGCCAGCAGGTGCTGCACAGCGTTCTGGTAGCTGCGCAGGGTGCCAGCGTTGAGCATGGTCTGCGGGCTCTGGTCGGCCATGCGTGCCACCAGCGTTTGCAGGAAATGCTCGAAGTGCGGCGAGCTGATACCCACCACCAGGCCCGGGTTGGTGCAGAACTGCCCGCAGCCCAGCACCACCGAGGCGGCCAGTTCGGTCGCCACCTGTTCACCGCGAGCCTGCAGAGCCTGCGGCAGCACGATCACCGGGTTGATACTGCTCATTTCGGCGAACACGGGGATCGGCTGCGGGCGTGCTGCGGCCATGTCGCACAGGGCGCGGCCACCGCGCAGCGAGCCGGTAAAGCCGACTGCCTGAATGGCTGGGTGCTTGACCAGTGCTTCGCCCACACCGGCACCGTAGATCATGTTGAAAACGCCCGCCGGCATACCGCTGCTGGTCACTGCACGGTCGATGGCCGCGGCCACATGGGCCGCAGTGAGCATGTGCCCGCTGTGTGCCTTGAACACCACCGGGCAGCCGGCGGCCAGCGCCGAAGCGGTGTCACCGCCAGCGGTGGAGAAGGCCAGAGGGAAGTTGCTGGCGCCGAACACGGCCACCGGGCCCACGCCGATGCGGTACTGGCGCAGGTCCGGGCGCGGCAGCGGGGTGCGCTGGGGCAGGGCGCGGTCGATGCGTGCAGCGTAAAAGTCGCCACGCCGTACCACTTCGGCAAACAGGCGCAGCTGGTTGCTGGTGCGGCTGCGTTCGCCGCGGATGCGCGCTTCAGGCAGTGCGGTTTCGCGCATCACATCCTGGATGAAGTCATCACCCAACGCGTCCAGTTCGCTGGCGATCGCGTCGAGAAAAGCGGCGCGCTGGTCCGGGCGGGTGCTGCGGTAGCTCGGGTAGGCCACCTCGGCGGCCTGCGCGGCGGCCTCCACCTCGTCGCCGGTCGCCTGGTGGAAGGCGTAGGGCAGTGCTTCACCGGTGTGGGCGTCGAGGCTGTGCAGCAGCACGTCACCGTGGCCACTGAGCTGGCCGGCGATGTGGTTCAGGCGGTGTTCGATGGACATTTCGTTTCCCGTTGGCAATGAAAATCGTTGGTCAGGACTGTAGGGGGCGAACGGGGGGCTGAATAATGATTAATCCGGATCGGGTGATAACGAGCAGTTATCACCCGGGTTCTCGCGATGCCCTGCAGGAGCGGTCATGCAAGGCGTCAGGGCTCACTCGGCCATCTGCAACTCTGGCAGCTTCACGCGCAACGCCCGGGTCAGCCCCAGTAGCACCAACAGGCCCAGGCCCATCCAGCACAGGCCGATGGTGAACGACAGGCTGGTCAGGCTGCTCCATAGCCACAACGTGCTGAGAAAGCCCAGGCCGGGAATGGCGCCGTACAGCAGGCAGTTGCGGCAACCGCGCAGTTTCTGGTCAACCAGGTAGTGCTTGACCACTGCCAGGTTCACCGCTGAAAAGGCGAACAGTGCGCCAAAGCTGATCATGTTCGCCACGGTATCCAGGGTAATCACCAGGGCGATCAGCGACAGCAGGCTGACCACCAGGATGGCAGTGGCCGGCACGCGCTTTTTCGTCACCAGCTGGCCGAATGCCCGCGGCAATGCGCCGTCGCGGCCCATGGCGAACAGTACGCGCGACACGCTGGCCTGGGACACCATGGCCGAGGCGAAGCAGCCGGCCACGTAGGTAGCGGTGAAGGCGGTTACCAGCAGCTCGCCGCCCACCCGGCGCATCACGTCGACCGACGCCGAATCCGGATCGGCGAAGCTGCCCCAATCGGGGAACACCATCTGTGCGCAATAAGACACCACCAGAAACAGCAGGCCGCCGATCAACGACACCGCCAGAATCGCCACGGGAATGCGGTAGGTCGGGTTACTGGTTTCCTCAGCCATGGTCGATACCGCATCGAAGCCGAGGAACGACAGGCACAGCACGGCGGCGCCGGTCATGATCAACGGCACGCTGAAGCCTTCGTGGTGCAAGGGGGCCAGCAGCGACACCGGCTCCGCCTGTCCACTGAGCTTGAGAATGGACAGGGCGACGAAGACGATGATGAACACCAGTTGCACCACCACCAGGATCCAGTTGACCCGGGTGATCGACTCGATGCCGATCAGGTTGAGGAAGGTGACCAGGGCAATGGAGCCCGCCACCCACACCCAGGCATGGATGGTCGGGAAGTATTCCGACATGTAGATGCCGATCAGCAGGTAGCTGAGCAGCGGCAGAAAGATGTAGTCGAGCAGCAGTGTCCAACCGGTGATGAAGCCGATATGGCTGCCGAAGGCCTTGCGCGTGTAGGTGTAGACCGAGCCGGAGTAGGGGTGGGCCTGGACCATGCGGCCGTAACTGTAGGCGGTCAGCAGCATGGCGGCGAGCGTGAGCAGGTAGGCGGTGGGCAGGTGCCCTTTGGTCATCTGGGTGACCAGCCCGTAGGTGGTGAATACGGCCAGGGGCACCATGTAGGCCAGGCCAAACAGCACCAGGGCGGTCATGCTCATGGACTTGCGGAAGCGGCCGGTGCTGGTGCCGGGTTGCGAGGGTGCATGCGGGGCGGGGCTATGGGCTGTACTTGTTGTTGTATGCATTGCTAACTCCTGAAAAGGGATGCAGGACACCGCGGCAGGCGAGCAGGCTCGCAACCGTTAGGTGCTGTGCAAGGAGGTCGAGCGGAAAGCTCGCAGCGCTGGGGCGGGTTGATGCTCCCACACCCTGCAGGCACCCGGAATCACCCTTTGGGGTGAGCGGCCACTGCCCTTGCCCGGCTCACCCCAAAGGGTGATTCCGGTGCCTGCAGCCCCGTGGGAGTATCTGCTCAACGACGCACCGCACCGGCGGCGGTGCCACTGAGAAGAAACGGCAGGCTTACAGTGACTAATCAATTGCTTTCAGCACAATGGTTCGAGCACCAGGCCAAGGTCACCGAGGCGATCGGCCGGCCGGGCTTTGCCGCCAGCCTGTTTGCTGCATTGAGTGTGATACGGCCGATCCAGGCGACCACGGTGTACCTGTACCCGCACGACGGCATGCCCTGTGCGCTGTTCGAGCAGGATGACAAGGCACCTTGGCAGCCCGAGGGCAATGTCAGCCGCTACCTGTCGGGCTTCTACCTGCTTGACCCGTTCTACGGTGCTTGTGTGGAACAGGTCGAATCCGGCTGCTACGGCCTGTTCGAAGTGGCGCCCGATCACTTCGAGGTCAGCGAATACTACCAATCGTTCTACCGCCACTCGCACCTGGAGGACGAACTCAACTACATCCTGCAGGTGGCGCCCGGGCAAAGCCTGGCGGTGTCGCTGGCCTTCACCGACAAGCTGGATGGGCAAAGCCGCACGCGGTTCGGGCTCATCACGCCTTGGGTACTGGCGGTACTCGGCAAGCATTTTGCCGGGCTGGACAGCCGCGCAGGGCGCTTCGAGAACATCCTCGAGCAACGTATTCATGCCGCGCTGAACAATTTCGGCAGCTCGCTGCTGACCGAGCGTGAATGCCGTATCGCCCAGCTGATCCTGCGTGGTCACTCGACCAGGTCGCTGGCCGAGCGGCTGGGGGTGTCGGAAGACACCATCAAGTCGCACCGCAAGAACGTCTACGTCAAGCTCGACATCGGCACCCAGTCCGAACTGTTCTCCCTGTTCATCGACGCACTGGCCAATGCCCAGGGCGTGCTGGGCAAGGACCCGCTGGAAAGCTACATGGGCAAGCTGCGCTGAGCGCCAGCTGCCCTGCAACCCCACCGCAAAGGAAAACCAACAATGAACGCGCCTTTCGCCCCGCAACGCCAGACCCGTGACTACCAGGCAGCCGATGCCGCCCACCACATTCATGCCTTCCTCGACCAGAAGGCGCTGAACGCCGAAGGGCCGCGGGTGATCGTCGGGGGCGAACGCCTGCACCTGTGGGACAGCGAGGGCAAGCGTTACCTGGATGGCATGTCCGGCCTGTGGTGCACCCAGCTCGGTTATGGCCGTCGTGACCTGACGGCCGCCGCAGCCACGCAGATGGATCAGCTGGCCTACTACAACATGTTCTTCCACACCACCCACCCAGCGGTGATCGAACTGTCCGAGTTGCTGTTCAGCCTGCTGCCGGGGCACTACAGCCACGCGATCTACACCAACTCCGGCTCCGAGGCCAACGAGGTACTGATCCGCACCGTGCGCCGCTACTGGCAGGTGGTTGGCCAGCCAGGCAAGAAGGTCATGATCGGCCGCTGGAACGGCTACCACGGCTCGACCCTGGCGGCCACGGCGCTGGGCGGGATGAAGTTCATGCACGACATGGGCGGGCTGATTCCGGATGTGGCACACATCGACGAACCTTACTGGTACGCCGAGGGCGGTGAACTGACCCCGGCCGAGTTCGGCCGCCGCTGCGCCCTGCAGCTGGAGGAAAAGATCCTCGAACTGGGTGCCGAGAACGTTGCCGGCTTCATTGCCGAACCCTTCCAGGGGGCCGGCGGCATGATCTTCCCGCCGGAAAGCTACTGGCCGGAAATCCAGCGTATCTGCCGCCAGTACGACGTGCTGCTGTGCGCCGATGAGGTGATCGGTGGCTTTGGCCGCACCGGCGAATGGTTCGCCCATGAATACTTCGGCTTCGAGCCCGACACCCTGTCGATTGCCAAGGGCCTGACCAGCGGCTATGTGCCCATGGGCGGCCTGGTGCTGAGCAAGCGCATTGCCGAGGCGTTGGTGGAGCGCGGCGGGGTATTTGCCCACGGCCTGACCTATTCCGGCCACCCGGTGGCGGCGGCAGTGGCCATCGCCAACCTGAAGGCGCTGCGTGACGAAGGCATCGTGCGCCAGGTGAAGGACGACACGGGGCCGTACCTGCAGCGCATTCTGCGCGAAGTGTTTGCCGATCACCCATTGATCGGCCAGGTGCAAGGGGCCGGGCTGGTGGCGGCCCTGCAGTTTGCCGAGCACAAGCCGACGCGCAAGCGCTTTGCCAACGAGAACGACCTGGCCTGGCAGTGCCGCACCTTTGGTTTCGAGGAAGGGGTGATCATTCGCTCGACCCTGGGCCGGATGATCATGGCCCCGGCCTTGATCGCCAACCACAGCGAGCTGGATGAGCTGGTGGAGAAGACCCGGATAGCCGTAGACCGCACGGCGCGGCTGGTCGGCAAGCTCTAAGCCTTCTGGGGGCGCTTCGCGCCCCGATCGCGACGCAAGGCCGCTCCCACAGCAATCGCGTCGCTTGCAGGGGCAACGCTGTTCTTGTGGGAGCGGCCTTGTGTCGCGATTGGGCTGCAAAGCAGCCCCGGCGATTCATCCGTGGGACGACGCCCCCATCCAAAAGATTGCTCCCATGTTTACCAGGAGTACACATGTATACCCTCGAATTCTGGCAACAGCGCGCTTCGGATCTGTACCTGCCATCCCAGGCGCTTATCAGCGGCAAACCCGTCAACGCACAGGATGGCGCCACCTTCGCAGCCATCAACCCCGCCACCCACAACGTAATGGCACAGGTTACCGCCTGCGGCCAGGCCGAGGTCGACCTGGCCGTCGCCAGCGCCCGTCGAGCCTTTGAGCACGGCCCCTGGCCGCGCATGGCGCCGGGCGAGCGCAAGAAAGTGCTGTTGCGCCTGGCCGAGCTGATCATGGACCATCGTGAAGAACTGGCCTTGCTGGACTCGATGAACATGGGCAAGCCGGTGATGGACGCCTACACCATCGACGTGCCGGGCTCGGCACATGTGTTCGGCTGGTACGGCGAAGCGCTGGACAAGCTGTACGACCAGGTGGCGCCCACGGCGCCCACGGCGCTGGCCACCATCACCCGCGAAGCCCTCGGCGTGGTCGCGGCCGTGGTGCCGTGGAACTTCCCCCTCGACATGGCCGCGTGGAAGCTAGCCCCGGCGCTGGCTGCCGGTAACAGCGTGGTACTCAAGCCCGCCGAGCAATCACCGTTTTCGGCCCTGCGCCTGGCCCAACTGGCGCTGGAAGCGGGGTTGCCGGAAGGCGTACTGAACGTGGTGCCGGGCCTGGGCGAGCAGGCCGGGCAGGCGCTGGGCCTGCACCCGGATGTGGACTGCCTGGTATTCACCGGCTCCACCCAGGTGGGCAAGTACTTCATGCAGTATTCGGCGCAGTCCAACCTCAAGCAGGTGTGGCTGGAGTGCGGCGGCAAGAGCCCAAACCTGGTGTTCGACAACTGCCAGGACCTGGACCTGGCGGCGGAAAAGGCCGCCTTCGGCATTTTCTTCAACCAGGGCGAGGTGTGTTCGGCCAACTCGCGGCTGTACGTGCAGCGTGCCATCCACGATGAGTTCATCGAGCGCCTGCAGGCCAAGGCTCGCCAGTGGCTGCCCGGTAACCCGCTGGATCCGGCGAGCCGCGCCGGGGCCATTGTCGATGCCGAGCAGACCGGCCGCATCGAGGCCGCCATCGTGCGTGCCGGGCAAGAGGGTGCGCGATTGGTGTGTGGCGGCCGACGCCTGACCGTCGAAGGTTCGGACAACTACATCGAGCCGACCATTTTTGCCGGTGTCGAGGGCCGCATGAGCCTGGCGCGGGAGGAGGTGTTCGGCCCGGTGCTGGCGGTCAGCGCCTTCGACACCGAAGAAGAAGCGGTGCGCCTGGCCAACGACAGCATCTATGGCCTGGCAGCCTCGGTGTGGAGCGACGACTTCAACCAGGTGCACCGGGTAGCGCGTGCGTTGAAAGCCGGTACCGTATCGGTGAACACGGTCGATGCGCTGGATGTGACGGTGCCGTTCGGTGGGGGCAAGCAGTCGGGGTTTGGCCGCGATCTGTCACTGCATTCGTTCGACAAGTATTCGCAGCTCAAGACCACCTGGTACCAGTTGCGCGGCTGATCTCCTGATCATGGCCCACGTCGCCTGCGTCGCGGTACAAAGCCTTGCACGATCGTCTGTAAACGTGTTGCCGGCCCGGCAGAACGCTCACATGCACTCTACACTGCTGCAGACATCAGCCAAGGCAATGTGCCGCACATGGAGTACCTGGGATGGGCTGCGTGTCGACGGGGCGTGTCGTTGGCAATAGAGGACGTGGTATTTCACTGCAGTGGCTGGTGGCGCTGGCCATCGTGCTGGGCATGCTGCTGCTCGGCGCTGCCCTGGCCTGGCAGGGGTACCGCGGTATTCGCCAAACCCTTGTGGCTGCTGCTGGCGATGCCGCCCAGCAGGTTGCCAAGACGATCGACGAGCGCGCCAGGCGCCTGATCGAGCCTGCGCAAAGCAGCATTCGCCTGCTTGCCCACAACCCGACTGTGCACACCCAGGCACAGCGCCTGGATCGGCTGCCACAGCTGGTGGAAATGCTGGACGCCAACCGCATGCTCAGCGCCGCCTATCTGGGTTACCCCAGCGGCGAGTTCCTGCTGGTGCGTCGCCTGCATGACCCGCAGCTGATGCAGCGTTTCGCCGCTCCACCGGGCACGGCATTTCTGGTGCAGAGCGTCAACCATGGCGAGGGCGCCAAGGTGCAGGGCGAGTGGCGTTTTTATGATCGGGCGCTGAACCTGTTGCAGGCCCAGGCCAAACCTGACTATCGCTACGATCCACGCCTGCGCCCCTGGTTCGCTGAAGCCACGGTACAACCCTCTACGGTGCTGACTCGCCCTTATGTGTTCTTCACCACCCGCGAGGTCGGCTTGACCATGGCCCAACGTAGCGTCGACGGTGGCGCCGTGATCGGCCTGGATGTCTCGGTCAACGACTTGGCCAGCGAGACTCAGGACCTGCGCATGACCCCGGGTACCGAGATCGTGGTGGTCGATGACCAGGGCAACGTTGTGGCCTATCCGGACCCGCAGCGGGCAATCGTGCACGAAGGGCAAGGCGTGCGCCTGTCGCGTGTCGCCGAGCTGGGCGCTCCCAGCCTGGCGCGGCTATACGCTGACCTGCCCAAGGGCAACCAGCCTCAGCCTTATCAGGTGGATGGCCAGACCTGGTATGGCATTCGTGTGCATCTGACCACCCTGGCCGGGCACGACTTGTACGTGCTGATTGCCGTACCCGGCCACGAGTTACTGGTGGGGGCGCGCAAAGTCTTGTACGAGCAGTTGCTCTGGACCGTGGCGCTGATGGCCGTGCTGCTGGTGCTCGGCGGTGTGCTTGGCCGGCGCATTGGCCGCCCGCTGCGGCTGTTGCGCGAGCAGGTTCAAGGCTTGGCCAGTTTTGATTTCAGCCGTGAGGTGGGCGTGCACTCGCGGGTTTCCGAGGTGCGTGAACTGAGCCGCGTGCTGAGCCGCATGTCCGGTACCATTCGCCACTTTCAGGCGATTACCCTTACGCTCAGCCGTGAGCGAAACCTGGAGCGCATGCTCGACGGCGTGCTGAACCATCTGGTAGAAGCTGCCGGGGGCGACGCCGGCGGGGTTTACCTCTATGACGCTGAACAGGCTTTGCTGCGCCTGGCCGCCTCGTGCCGCGGTGAACACTACCCAAGCGAGCTGGCAGTGGATGAGGGCGCCCGGCAGCACTTGGCTGTAACAGTGACCCAGGCCCTCGGCCTGCATGAGCGCAGTCTGGCCGTGGTGCTGAATGACCGTAGCCAGGCACTGTTGGGCATCCTGGTCCTGCAAATGGACGAAGAGCAGGCGCAGGAGCGGGTGGGCGAGGCATTCCGGCGCTTTGTCGAGGAATTGTCCGGAGTGGCTGCGGTGGCTATCGAAACCCGCCAGTTGGTCGAAGCCCAGCAACGCCTGCTGGACGCCATGATCAAGCTGCTGGCAGACGCCATCGATGCCAAGAGCCCCTATACCGGTGGCCACTGCGAGCGGGTGCCTCAGCTGGCGCAGATGCTGCTGGATCAGGCAGTGGCAGCTGACAGCGGTCCGTTCGCCAGCTTCAGCATGACCGAGGCAGAACGGTACGAGTTCCGTGTGGCAGCGTGGCTGCACGATTGTGGCAAGGTCACCAGCCCCGAGTACGTGGTGGACAAGGCGACCAAGCTGGAGACCCTGTACAACCGCATCCACGAAGTCCGCATGCGTTTCGAAGTGCTGTGGCGCGATGCGGAGCTGGCCTACTGGCAAGGCCTGGCCAGTGGCGCCGACCAGCAGGTGCTGAAAGCCGCACTGCAGCGAAGCCAGGCCGAGCTGCAGGACGACTTCGCTTTCGTCGCCCAGGCCAACATCGGCGGCGAGTTCATGCAGGACACCGATATCCAGCGTTTGCAGGTGATCGGCAAGCGCCGCTGGCTGCGCCATTTCGATAACCGCCTGGGCATCTCCCGTGACGAGGCGGAACGCCTTGTCGGCGTGCCGCAGCCTGCACTGCCGACAGAGGAGGCATTGCTGGCTGATCGCCCCGAGCACTGCGTGCACTGGGGCACCCGCACGCCGCCGGTGGTCAAGGATGACCCGCGTAATATCTGGGGGTTCGACATGCACCTGCCAGGCCACGCCAGCAACTACGGCGAGTTGTACAACCTGTCGATCCGCCGTGGCACGCTGACTGACGAAGAACGCTTCAAGATCAACGAACACATCGTGCAGACCATCATCATGCTCAGTGCGCTGCCGCTCCCGCGCCAGCTCAAGCGGGTACCCGACATCGCCGGCAACCACCACGAAAAGATGAACGGCAGCGGCTATCCGCGCCGCCTGGGCGGGCAGGACCTGGGCATCGCCGAGCGGGTGATGGCGATTGCCGACATCTTCGAAGCACTGACGGCAGCAGACCGGCCTTACAAACCCCCGAAGACGCTGTCCGAATCGGTGAAGATCCTGGTGGCCATGGCCCGCGAGGGGCACGTCGACGGGCAACTGCTACAACTGTTCCTCAGCAGCGGGGTATACCGCCAATATGCCGAGCGCTTCCTGCGCACCGAGCAGATCGACGAGGTGGATGTGGTCTACTGGCTGGCGCAGATTCAGGAGCGCAGCGCAGCGAGACCTGTGAGCTGAGGGACGACAGCGCTGAAAAATCAGACCGCGTGGCGCTCGATTCAAGCGCCACGGCCTTTCCCTGCGTCCTCCTGCAGAGCGCCGACCACCCGGGTATTGTGGATCAGCTCACTCATACCCCTGCACCCCGGCAATGTGCCGCCCGGCGACATAGCCAAAGGTCAGCGCCGGCCCCAGGTTGATGCCACCCGACGGGTACCAGCCACCAAACACGCTGGCCATGTCGGTACCTGCTGCGTACAGGCCTGCAATCGGTTGCCCGGCCTCATCCAGTACACGGGCATTGCCGTCGGTGCGCAACCCGGCAAAGGTGCCAAAACAGCCGGGCTTTACTTTCACCGCATAGAACGGCCCGTGCTCGATGGGCGCCACGCAAGGGTTAGGGCCCTTGTGCTGTGGGTCACCCTGCTTGCGGTTGAACGGCGTGGAACCGCGGCCAAACGCCGGGTCCTGGCCGTTACGGGCATGGTTATTGAAGTCAGTGACCGTGGCGCGCAGCCCGGACGGGTCAATGCCGCAGGCCTGGGCGAGCTGCTCGAGCGTGGCGCCGCGTTTCAGGTAGCCGTTGCGCACATGCGGCCCTACCGGCAGCGGTGCCGGGCGGGCATGCCCCAGGCCATAGCGGCGCAAGAAGCGATGATCGCAAACCAGCCACGAGCACACCTCCTGGCCCTGCGGCACTGCAGCGACCATGGCCGACACATAGTCGTAATAGCCATGCGCTTCGTTGACGAAACGCTTGCCGTTGGCCAGCACACCGATAACGCCCGGTTTGCCGCGCTCGATAATGTGCGGGAAGTGGCCGACGCTGCCGTCGCGATACGGCACCTGTGAAACCGGTGCCCAGGCCACCGGCGACTTCAGGTCGGTGGCAACCACACCGCCGGCGGATTCGCCCAGGCGCAGGCCATCGCCAGAACACCCCTTGGGCGGCAGCGCCAGGTTGTCGTGGCCGCTGGCATCGCGCGGGAACAGTTGCTGGCGCCGGGCGTTGTCATTGGGGAAACCACCTGCCGCCAGCACCACGGCCTTGGCGCGGATCAGCTGCTCGCCCTGTGGCGTCGCGACCCACGCCCCGCGTACCTGGCCACCCTCGATCAGCAGGCGTTTGGCCGGCGCCGACGCTTGCAGGTGCACACCCAGGTCCTGTGCCGATTTAGCCAGGCGCGCCACCAGTGCCACACCGTTGACCAGGTGCATGGCCCGACCATGGCGGGCCAGGTGGTACAGGTGGCGGCCAAAGCGCTTGCACACGTGCAGCAGGGCTTTGGGCGAGCGGGTCATGTTGAGGAAGGCGGCAAGGTCGGCACCGGCCATGATCGGCATGCCCATGAACGAAGTTTCGCGCATGGTCTTGCGCAAGCGTGGCAGCAGGGCGCCAACCTCGCGGGCATCGTAGGGCGCGGCGATCACCTGGTGGCCGCCAAGGGCTGCCCCTGGCGTATCGCCATGCATGTCCGGGATGCCGTTGCCGTCGGCAAACTGCAACGCCGTGTACTTCTCGAAAAACGCCACCATGTGCGGGCACGCCTCAAGGAAGGCATCGACGCGCTCGGCATTGTAGTTTGCCCCCAGCTCATGGCGCAGATAAGTCCGCGGCTGTTCGATGTCTTCCTCGATGCCGGCCCTGCGCGCCAGCGGGTTGCGTGGCACCCAGGCCCAGCCGCCGGACCAGGCGGTGGCACCGCCAAACACCGGCTCTTTCTCCGCCACGATCACCTTCTGCCCATGCCAGGCAGCCGTGACGGCCGCCGCCAGCCCGGCGGCGCCAGAACCTATGACCAGTACATCGCATTCGGTTTCGAGAGGAGCGGAAGGCATTGCGGGTTTCCTGTGCTTTTATTAGAACAATGTTCCACATTCTTATCAGCAGCGGGTGGTCCTGCAAGGTCAGGTTGGTCATGTCAGGCAAGAACTGGGCGATCATCGGACATTCGGGGTGGCCCGAGCTGCGCTGGCTAGCGACGATGTGGAATCATCTTCTAGAATTCGCAAAAAAATCAGGGACCTGTGACATGGCTGGTAGTCAGATCGAACGCGCCTTCAGTCTTGTAGAAAGCCTTACCGGTGAACCCCAAGGGCTGCCGTTACAAACCCTGGCCGAGCGCCTGGACATTCCCAAAAGCGCTGCCCACCGCATGCTCACGGAGCTGGTGCGGCTGGGCTACGTGCGCCAGAACCGGGAAAACAGCCGCTATCAGCTGTCGGCCAAGCTGGTAGCGCTGGGCTTTCGTTACCTCGCCAGCAACGGTGCCGACATCATCCAGCCGATTCTTGACCGCCTGGCCCAGGACAGCGGTGAGCTGGTGCGCCTTGGGGTGATCGACGGTGCCCGGCAAACCTGGATCGCCAAGTCTCAGGGGGCCCGCTCCGGGCTGCGCTACGACCCGGATATGGGGCGCGACGCGCCGCTGTTCTATACCGCCTCCGGGCATGCCTGGCTGGCCAGCCTGGACGATGAGCAGGCGCTGCAGATGGTGTTGCGCCAAGGTATTGCCGACCCCGAACAGTTCGGCCCGAATGCGCCACGCTCCACCGACGAGCTGCTCGCCTACCTGCACCGCGCCCGCGAGCGTGGGTATGCCTGGGTCGAGGAGACCTCCGCCATCGGCACCTCAGCCCTGGCCGCAGTGGTACGCCGCCCGCAAAGTGACGAGGTGATCGGCGTGCTGAGCATCGCCGGGCCCAGCGCGCGGCTGGCACAAAGCCGCCTTACCGCGCTGGCACCGCTATTGCTGTCGGCGGCAGAAGAGCTGTCGGCGGCCAGCCCCGCCAGCGAGCTGTTTGCCTGAGAGGATATTCCGGTCGATTACCGCACAGTCTGTTGCGCCCGTTCTTCTGAAAAGCTGAACTTGGTTCTAAATTGTCGAGTATGAATTTTGGAACCCGGTTTCAGAATTTCATAACAACAATGACAAGAGGACAGGCTGTTGAACGCACCCCTTCGTATTGCCTTGATTGGCGCCGGCATTATGGGCCGGCAGCATTACCAGCACTTGCGCAATGTGCCGCAAGCCCAACTGTGTGCGGTAGCCGACCCCGGCCCGCAGGCCGAGGCCTTCGCTGCCGAGTGCGGTGTGCCCTGCTTTGCCGACCACCGGCAAATGTTGGCGCATGCGCGCCCCGAGGCAGTGATCGTCGCTAACCCCAACAACCTGCATGTCGCCACCGCCCTGGATTGTGTCGAGGCCGGAGTGCCAGTGCTGGTGGAAAAACCGGTGGGCGTGAACCTGGATGAAGTGCGTGCTCTGGTGGAAGCCTCACGCCGCCGAGGTGTGCCGGTGCTTGTAGGGCACCATCGCCGACACAATCCGCTGATCGCCAAGGCGCACCAGGTGATCAACGAAGGCAAGCTGGGCCGTTTGATCAACGTCACCGCGCTGTGGCAGCTGCAAAAGCCCGACAGCTATTTCGAAACGCCCTGGCGCCGCGAGCCAGGGGCCGGTTTCTTGCTGACCAACCTGATCCACGACCTTGACCTGTTGCGTTACCTGTGCGGCGAGGTGGTGCAGGTGCAGGCCTTCACCCGCAACGATGTCCGCGGTTTTGCCAACGAAGACAGCGCCGCGGTGCTGCTGCAGTTTGCCAACGGTGCCCTGGGCAGCCTGACCGGGTCCGACGCGGTGGCTGCACCGTGGAGCTGGGAGCTGGACGCTGGCGAAAGCCCTGTGTACCCGCGCCAGGATGGCCAGCCGTGCTATCTGCTGGCCGGTACCCAAGGAGCACTGAGCATTCCCCAGCTCAAGCGCTGGCATTACGCCGAGGCAGGCTCGGGCTGGCATACGCCCCTGTTGCAAAGCTCGGAAAGCATCCCCGCCGGCGAGGCATTGACCCTGCAATTGCAGCATTTTGTGCGGGTTGCCCGGGGTGAACAGGCGCCGCTGATCGACGCTGCCGACGGGGGGCGCACACTGGCGCTGATCGAAGCGATAAGGCAGGCAGCCCAAAGCGGTCGGGCTTGCGCGCCCGAGCACATTGGCTGATACAACCTTACTATTGCGGGTGATGATAAATGACTGATCGAATTTTTTCCCTCGCGGCCCTGACGGTGCTCGAGCTGTCTCCACCGGACATGGTCGAGGCCGCCGCCCGAGCGGGTTACAGCCATGTCGGCCTACGGCTGGTGCCAGCCACCGAACAGGAGCGGCATTTCCCGTTGGTTGCCGATGCCGAACTGCGTCGGCAAACCCAGGCGCGCCTGCGCGACACGGGCATCAAGGTGCTCGACCTGGAGATCCTGCGTCTTGAGCCGGCAACCTGTGTGGCCGATTTCGAAGCGATCCTGGCGGTGGGCGCCGAGTTGGGTGGCACTGAATTGCTGGTAGCGGGCAACGACCCCGACGAAGCGCGCCTGACCGAACGCTTTGCCGCATTGTGCGAGCTGGCGGCGCAATACGGCATTCACCCTCACCTGGAGTTCATGCCCTGGACCGACGTACGTGACCTGCGCCAGGCCATGCGGGTGGTGGCCAACGCCGACCGCGTCAATGGCTGCGTACTGGTGGATGCCTTCCACTTCAACCGCTCCGGCTCTTCGCTGGACGACCTGGCGCAGCTGGCGCCGCAGCGCATGCGCTATGCCCAACTGTGTGACGTTGCTGGTCCGGTACCGGCCGACATGGACGAGATCCTGCGCCAGGCGCGTAACGAGCGACGCTTCCCGGGTGATGGCGATGCTGACCTGGTTGGCCTGTTGCGCGCCTTGCCGCCGAGCGTGCCGCTGAGCCTGGAAATCCCCACGCGGCAATTGCTGGAGCAGGGCATCAGCGGCGAACAGCGCGCGCGCATGGCGCTGGAGAAAGCCAAGGCGGTGTTGGCCACCGTCTGATCGAGCGAACGTGGCGCATGGCACCGGCTGCGTCACGTTCGTGAGTGAACCCGCTCCCACACCGAACATTGCCTTGTCGTTGTTTGCTTCTCAAGAAATACCAGGCCAAAAAAAAGGGCCCGCAAGGGCCCCGTAGAGGTAAGTAGCTAGCGCTCTCAGGCGCTCTCGACCTTGCGCGGTGCCATGAAATACATCCACACCAACGCCAGGAAGTACATGGCGGGGATCATGGTAAACAGCACGGCATAGTTGTTGTTGGTAGCGGTCAGCACGCTGCCGACAATCTGCGTCATGAACATCCCGCCAATTGCCGCACACATGCTGCCGAAGCCGAATACGGTGCTCACCAGATGCTTGGGTGTGTAGTCCATCACCAGGCTCCAGATATTCGCCGTCCATGCCTGATGCGCACCTACCGCGATCGAGATGGCCGCCACCGCGACCCACAGTCCACTGGCGTTGGCGGCAAAGATGACGCTGAGCATGGTGCAGGCAAAGATCAGCATGGACACCAGCCGCGCTGTCGTGGCACGCACGCCACGGCCGATCAGCCACGACGACAGAATGCCCCCCCCGATGCTGCCGAAGTCTGCCGTCAGCCAGATGATGATCAACGGGATGCCCATCTGGGTCACGTTGATGCCCAGGCTGTATTGCTGGTTCAGGAACGGCGGCAGCCAGTACAGGTAGAACCAGAACACCGGCGCGGTAATCGCATAGGCCACTGCAAAAGCCCAGGTGCCACGCAGGCGCAGGATACGGCTGAACGGCACGCGGGTCGGCTCGGGCTCGTCATCCTGCTGGATGTACTGCACCTCGCTCTGACGCACGCGGGGGTGGTCTTCAGGGTTGTAGTACTTCAGCACCCAAAACACGACCCACACCAGGCCCAGGCTGCCCATGGCGATGAACGCAGCCTGCCAGCCCCACACAGCCAGGATCAGCGGCAACAGCGCGGGGGTGACCATGGCACCAACGTTGGTACCGGCGTTGAACAGCCCCGTTGCAATGGCCCGCTCACCCGCCGGGAACCAAAGGCGCACGGTCTTGACGCAGGCCGGGTAGTTGGCGGCCTCGGTCAGGCCGAGGATGAAGCGGCAAACCATGAAACCTGCCGCCGAGGTGGCCAGGCCGTGGGCCCCCGTGGCCAGGCTCCACAGCAGTACAGCGAAGAAGAAGGCCCGTTTGACCCCGACCTTGTCGATCAGTCGGCCTTGCAGCAGAAAGCCGATGGCATAGCCGACCTGGAACCAGAAATTGATGTTGGCGTAGTCCATCGCCGTCCAGCTCATTTCCTTGGCCAGCACGGGCTGCATGATGCCGAGGGCGGCGCGGTCGATGTAGTTCAGGGTGGTGGCGAAGAACACCAGGGCGAGCATGCCCCAACGGGTCTTGCCGACGCCGAAGGCGCCGCGGAGCTTGTCGCCGATCGAGCCCTGGGACATCCGGGGCGCGGCGGGGGGGATCTTGGAGTGGTTCATAGACTGCTCGTTTCTTGAAATTGTATTCAGCTGCGGTGCTACGGGTACGTGACCGTTTCCCAGGCAGGGGGGGCACGCAAGGCCGGTGCATGGTGAGCAGTGAAGACGGCAGCGTCAATTCAAGAGACGGGCTACTGTTCGGTTATCGAACGGTTGCGTTGGCCTGCGGGCGCGGCAGGTATTCACCTCACTGAAGGGTAGAAGGCTTTGGCCCTGGTTGCCTGATGGGCGCAACACCGACATCAATGATGTGCACAGCCCCCGCTCAACGCTCTACCGGCCAGATACCCGAAGGTCATCCCAGGGCCAAGGGTAATGCCGCCGCTCGGGTAGTACCCACCCATCACGCTGTGCATGTCGTTACCCACTGCAAACAACCCGGGTATCGGCTGCCCTGCGTGGTCCAGTACGCGGGCTGAGGCGTCTGTGTCCAGGCCGGCGAAGGTGCCAAGGCTGCCTGGCAGCAGTTTCACCGCATGGAACGGCCCCTTCAGCAACGGCCGAAGCGACGGGTTGGGTGCCTGCTGCGGGTCGCCTTGGGCCCGGTTGTAGGCCGACGCGCCACGTAGAAAGGTAGGGTCTTCACCTTGTGCCGCATGATGGTTGAAGCCCTCCACCGTGCGTTGCAACTGCTCGGCGTCGATCCCGCAGCGCTGCGCCAGTTGCGCCAGGGTAGCGCCGCTGTGCAAATAGCCACTGCGCTGATAGAAGCGGGTAGGGAAGGGAAAGGGCTTGGCCCAACCGATGCCATAGCGCCGTTGCGCAGCATGGTCGCAGATCAGCCAGGCCTCCGGCTGCTCAGCCTGCGGCGTGGCGGCGAACAGCGCGTTCATGAAGTCGTGGTAGCAATCGGCTTCGTTGACGAAGCGCCGACCATCGCGGCGCACGGCGATGAAACCGGGCTTGGCACGGTCGATCAGGTGTGGGAAATGGCCGAAATGGCCATTGCGGCGCGGTACCTGCGATACCGGCGCCCAGGCGCCCCCGTGGGCGCCTGCCGCAGACACCCGCCCACCCGCCTGTTCGCCCAGGCGCAAACCATCACCGCTATTCTCCCTGGGCGCAGCGGAGTAATGCTGGTCACCGTCCGGCGCGTGCGGTATCAGTTGCGAGATACGCTGGCGATCATGTGGGAAGCCACCGCAGGCCAGCACCACACCACGCCGTGCGTAGATCGTTTGGCCATCGGCAAACAGCGCGCCGTTGACCCGTTCTTCGCACAACAACAGACGGCTGGCCGCTTTCTCGGTCAGCAATGTCACGCCACGATCAAGGGCGCTGCGCAGCAGGCGCGCCACCAGCGCGTTGCCATTGACCAGATGCAGGCCGCGACGGTGCAGCAGCAGGTCTCGGCCATGGCGCAACAGGCGCTTGCCAACATGCAGCGCTGCCTTCGGCGAGCGTGTGGCGTTGAAGAAGGCAGCCATGTCGGCACCTCCGGCAATGCCCATGCCGGCCAGGCTGACGATGTCCAGCGGTGGGCGTAACGTGTGCAGCCAAGGCCCTAGCCGTCGCCCGTCGTAAGGTAATGCACACAGCGAGCGACCACCGCGTGCACTGCCATCGCCTTCACGCATGTCGGGCATACGGCTGCCGCACTGGAACTGCACGGCAGTGTGTTGCTGGAAGAACGCCACCATTTCCGGACCATGGCGCAGGAAGGCGCGTTGACGCGGGTCCAACTCGCGGGTGTGGGTTTGCGCACGCAAATAGCGCTCCGGGGCATCGTCGGCTTCGACGATGCCTTCGGCGATGGCCAGAGGGTTGCGCGGTATCCACAACCAGCCCCCCGACCAGGCGCTGGTGCCGCCCAGCTGGCTGGCTTTTTCCGCGACGACCACTGTCAGGCCATGATGCGCGGCGGTTACGGCGGCAGCCAGGCCAGAGGCGCCGGAGCCGATGATGAGTACGTCACATTCAAGGGGGGGCATGGAAGGGGTCCGCTCGGCTGTTGGAAGAGGTGGCGTGTGGCTTACTGCAGCGGTGAGAAACCGGTCGGGCGCAGCAGCCGCGATTGCAGGCGCAGTACCGCGCCCAGCTCGCGGTTGCGTCGCGAGAATTCCGCCCAGCGTGAGTCTGCCGCCATGGCTGCGCGGCGCGCCATGCGGTCGTCGAGGCTGGCATAGCCCCAGATGTGCACCACTTGGTTGACGTCGCCGAACTCGCTGGTGAAAAAGCCCACCAGGTTGCCCAGGTGTTCGCTCTGCACCTCGAGTGCGTGGCTTTGGTACAGGGCCAGCCAATCGGCCATTTTCAATGGGTCGAGGGTGTAGGTTCTCAGTTCGTAGTACATGCCGGTTTCTCCGTAGGGGTAGCCGGCGCCTGCAGGCGCGCGGTGATGTGGTTGGCAGCAAGCCAGCCGAAGGTGAGGGCAGGGCCCAGGGTGATGCCGGGGCCGGGGTAGGTGCCCTTCATCAGTGAGTTCATGTCGTTACCGACCGCATACAGCCCGGGAATGGGCAAACCGCTGCGGTTCAGCACGTTGGCATCGGCGTTGGTCACCAGGCCACGGGCTGAACCGAGGTCGCCGGTGTGAATGCGGATGGCATAGAACGGCCCCTTGGTCAGGGGGGCCAAGCATGGGTTGGGCGTATGTTGCGGGTCGCCCATGTAGCGGTTGTAACTGTTGCCGCCTTTGCCAAATGCGCGGTCGATGCCATTGCCGGCATCGCTGTTGAACTGTGCAAGTGTTTGCGCAAACACCTGTGGATCGACACCGATGGCCAGGGCCAGTGCCTGCGATGTGGTGGCCCGATACAGGTAGCCTGCGTCGATCAACGCCTGGTTGTTGACGGGCTTGGGCCGCGCCAGGCCAAGCCCGTACCGGTTCATTGCTTCGGCATCGCAGACCAGCCAGCAGCTGGCAATGCCGTTGGCGAACATGGTGTGCACGAAGTGGTGGTAGGAGTCGGACTCGTTGACGAAGCGCCGCCCGGCTTGGTCTACCGCAATCACGCCCGGCTTGGCGCGGTCGGTGACCAGGTGCGGGAAGCGCTCACGTTCACCATCGGCATGACGCAGTTCGGAAACCGGTGCCCAGAAAAAGTTGGCCGCCAGGCTCTCGCCCTCGGCTGCTGCCACGGCCTGGGCAAGACGCAGGGCGGCTCCGTCGTTGGCCGGTGGTGACATGGTCAGGTGCGGCGCCTTTTGAGCAGGGCGGTAGCCGGCGGCCATTGCGCCTGCTGCGAATCCGCCCATGGCGCACACCACGCCACCACGGGCCATTACCCGCTCACGGCGGCCCTCGCGCTGTACGACCACGCCCGTGATCACGCCGTGCTCGGCGATCAGCTCCACGGCTTCGCTGCGCAACCACAACTGCGTGCCGTGGGCGAAGGCGCTGGTGGCCAGGCGGGCGATCAATGCGTTGCCGGTGGTAAGCCGGGTGCCGCGTGGGTGCTGCAGGCGGTCGCGCGCGTAACGCGCCATCAGCTTCAGGCAATGCCACAGCGACTTGGGTGAGCGGCGAATGCTGAGGAAATGCTGGATATCCACCCGGTTGACCATCATGCCGCCGAACAGCAGCATGCCGGGCGGTGGCATCTGCAGGTCCTTGAAGCGTGTGCCCAGGTGCTTGCCGTCGTATTCGACCATTTCCAGCGCCCGGCCGAACTGAGTGGCGCCGGGTGCATCCGGGTAATAGTCGGGCGAGAGTGGGCGCAGGGCATAACGCAGTTCGGTGTTCTGCTCCAGCCAGCGCAGCGCTTGGTGGCCATGCTCGATGAAGGCATCGCCCAAGGCGGGATCGTAGCCGTCGCCGATGACCTGCTTGAGGTAGGTGCGCATTGCCTCGGGGGAGTCCTTGGCGCCGGCGTCACGGGCTTGGTCGGTGCCGTACAGCCACACCGCGCCGCCAGAAATCGCCGAGGTGCCGCCAAAGCGTTCGGCCTTTTCCACCACCAGCACCTTCAGCCCACGGCGGGCCGCGGTGGCGGCAGCGGCAAAACCACCGGCACCGCTGCCCAGCACAACCAGGTCGAAGCTGTTGTGTGTGTGCTCCAGAGTCGTCATGGCTTCAGATCTCCAACGGTGTGACGCCCATGAAGGCGCCAAGGTGGCCCAGTTGGGCGAAGGCCATTTCCGGGCCAGTCTGGATCCTGCAACCTACTTGCCGCGCGCGGTTCAGCAGCGGGGTTATCTCGGGTGAGGTGACCACGTCGGCGACCAGGGTGTCTGGCAGCAGGGTAGCCAGCAGGGCGGCGGACAGCGGCAGCTCTGCGCGGGTGCCCATGCCGACTGGGGACGCGTTGGCCACCAGGTCGAAGTCTTCCAGCCCATTGAACTGTGTGCTGACCGTGAGCCCGGGGAAGCCGTTGCCGAGCAGTTCGCATACAGCACCCATGCGTGCTGTGCTGGGGTCGCTGAGGGTAATGCTGGCGATCCCTGCCTCAGCCAGTGCATAGGCAATGGCACTGCCAACACCGCCGCAACCGATCACCAGTGCCCGTTTGCCCGCCGGCTCGAAGCCATGCTTGTGCGCAGCGCCGAGGAAGCCGGCGCCGTCCACGTTGTCGCCCAGCAGGCGTCCGTCGCGCTCGCGGCGTATCACATTGACCGAACCCAGGGCAGCTGCGCGCTCGCTCAGGCCGTCCACGCGGTTGGCCAGCGCCTGCTTGTAAGGCACGGTGACCACGCAACCGCGCAGGTTCTGCCAGCCACGCAGGGTATCCGCAAAGCTGTCCAGCGCCGCCTCGTGCAGGTCGAAGGGCAGCATGGCGAGGTTGCAGTTGTTGTGGTTGAACCAGGTGTTGAAGTTTTCCGGAGACTTCACCTGGGCGATGGGCGAACCGACGATGGCGACCAGTTCAGTGGAACCTCGAATCATGCTGACCTCCTTATTGGCGTTGTTATGGAGGCAAGGGTGAGGCAGAGGGACGCGTGCAACAATGCGTCAAGCGGCCACTTAATGCGATAATCGCAGTCATGATCCGGTTATCGCAGTAATCGGCTGTTTTTGTTCCTCTGGTAGCGAGTCGAATGCATGAACACACCCGCCATCCATCCCCGTGACTTGATCGCGGGCTTGCAGAAAGGCCTGGCGCTGATGCAACTGTTCAGCGCCGAGCAGCCGCGCCTGAGTGTGCCGCAGGCGGCCAGGTTATCTGGCCTTACGCCCAGTGCGGTGCGGCGGTTTCTGCTGACCTTGGTGCATGAGGGCTTTGCCGAAACTGACAGCCGGGAGTACTGGCTGACCCCCAAGGCCTTGCGTATCGGCCAGGCTTATGTGGACTCGGCGCAACTGCCGCGCATGCTGCGGCCGATTGTTGAACAGGTGGCGCGGCAGACCCAGGAGCACGTATCGGTGGGTACCCGCGATGGCGATGAGATCATCCATCTGGTGCGTAGCCGGTATAGCCATGTGGCGTCTTTGTCGATCAGGCCGGGCTCGCGGGTACCCATGTATTGCACGGCCGGCGGGCGGGTCTGGCTGGCCTGGCTGGAAGAGGGGGAGCGGGACGAATACTTTGCCCGTCAGCCGCTGCGGGCGTTGACGCCTTACACACTGACAGACCGGGCGCAGCTGGACGCTGAGCTGTTGCGCGTGAAGGGGCAGGGGTTCTGTATCGTTGATCAGGAATATGAAATCGGTATGCGGGTGCTGGGGGTGCCATTGCTGGGACGGGCCGGTCAGTTGAAAGCGACGCTGACCATCACGACTCATGCTTCGCGGTTGAGTATTGATGAGATACGGTTGCGGTATTTGCCGACCCTGTATGAGGCACAGGCGTTGCTTCGGCCAGTGCTGGATTGACGCAGGCATGGCGCAGTCTGCGGGCATGGCGCCATGCGTGTGAGAACGGGGCACCCGCTGGACGGCCCCAACCGGATGACTGACAGGCTTCAGTATCCGGCTCAGTGACCGATAGTGGCTTTCAATCAATGAGCCAACCCTGGTCCCCCTCGATTAACGTCCCTCCATGACTGGTAGTGTCACCCTCCCTTGCTGCGGGGTGGCCCTCGATGATTGTGCAGGCAGCGCCGGTTTCGATAACGGCGCCACAACTGATGCGATCGCCCACACGAGCGACGGCCTTGCCATCCACGAATGTTGCATTTGCGCCGGTTTCCACAGTGCCTTCGCCATGGAGCGGGCAGCTATGACGATGGCCTACCAATACGATGGGTTTCATTTGCGCTTCCTTTTGCCGGGTTGAACGGGGGCTTCTTCGAAGGCTGCTGGTGGCGGTGGCGCTGCTCGGACGTTGAACAGGCGGCAGATGCCATACCAGCAGAGTGCGACGGAGAGGTTGTAGGGAAACAGCACGGCCCAGAACGGCAATTGCCAGTTCTTTTTGCCCTGCATTTCACCGGGCTCGCCGGTTCGCCAGGGGGCATAGTGGCGCCAGGCTTCTGCCGGGGTCAGGCAGATGGCGTGGAGTGGCTTGTGCCACCAGTTGGGTTCACCGGGCGGGGGGAGTTTGTCCGGGCCGTGGTCCATGAAGTGGCGCAGGTATTCCCACACTTCGGCGACATGTTTGACGCCGGGTTCGGTGGGTTCGTTACTGTCGACCCAGAGGCAGTCTTTTTTGTGGAGGCTACCGTCCTTCCTAGGCGGGGCAAAGGCAAGTGCATAGCTAGTGCTGAAGGATGAACCACCGAACTCTGTGCGCTTAAATACCCCTCCCTTGATATTGGTCCAATCGAATGAGATAAGCTTTTTGTTACGTTGATATAGAATTTTTCCAGTTGCGCGATTGAGGTAGATGTTTGAAAGATTTTTTATGAAGAATATCCTGTAGGCGATGAATGGTGTAAATATTAGTGGTGCAATAATGTATTGTGCGAGTGAGTGAAGGTCCGCTAGCGCTGACTTTCTAAAATCTGCATCTATGATCTCCGGGTAGATATAGGCTGCTAACCCTAATGTCATGGCGGTATATAGTTTTCCCATGAATACGGAGTCGGATACCCATGGGTTCACGAGGGATAAGTGATGTTTGTTTATGGTTGATAGTTGGCTTGAGATATGTGGAGTGAACTGAGAGCGTGCGGAGGGTGTGAAAATCCATGAAATGGCCATTATCGTTCCCCAAGCTTGAAGGTCTGGGAGGAGCCTGCTTGTTCATCTAAGCCTAGATTTGGCAGATATTTGATGTTCAGTTTAATGTGGCGGTGGTTTCGAATTTGATTCTTGAAGTGGAGTATCAGTCCTCCCCTGATTTCATAGCAGTCTGGTGTGGCTGGGAATACAGATATGCCATTGTTCTCGGGTTGGCTACTAAGGCTGGCTTGCCATTCGCTCTGGCCCAATAGAAACCCTCGTAGGAGGACTGTAAATTCAGCAGTGGGGGGGATGCTAGAAACTTGATTGTGTGTGATAGCAGTCCAGTTCGGAGTAGTCCATGTGTTTAAGTCAGTCCATTTGCTGTCTAGATGCCCTAGGTCAAACAGTTTTGTCTCTTTTTTTGAAAGCAGCGAGGGTGAGTAAAATACCTGATGCCAAGCGTTGATTTCGTCTTTAATGTTGACGAGGTTTGGAAGTTTCTTGTCGGTATCTAAAATTATGTCTGGTCGGCTTTCGCCGTCATTGAGACGGTTCCCAAATATACTTCGACTGGCCCATAGCTCTATAGGGTTGTGAAGGTGTTCGGTGGCTTTCGCATGGAGGTAGATGCCTCCAGCTATGATCGCAGCACCTAATAGGACTACTGCAGCTGCAGTCCACCCTGCAAAAGGGATAAGTGTTGTGGCGCCTGCAATAGCTAATCCACCTTCTAATACCAAGACGGAGCCTATTGCGACCGCGCCCCCACCATAGAAAGTTAAATCAGAAGCGGCAGTATTACCGTGCATCTTCTGCCTTTGGGATTTTTTATAGTCAGAGGCGAATCCTAGGAAAATAGCCGGGTAGCCGGACAACTTTGCGAACAAATTGCTTCCTAGGAGCTTGATTAGACCGTTACCAAAGGCCATGCCCGGCGCTGTGGCACTTAATCTCAGCATGACGGCCTTATGCGTTGCCCGCACGCTGACCAATGTCGCCGCCGCTGCACCAATCACCCCGAAAACAGATGAAGCGAACCCCAGGGTGTATTCCGGTGCATCGCTCTTCTGCAGGCTGTTGTAGGCCGTCTTGAGCGATAAGATGTTGAACCACAGCATCCCCGCGTTTAAACCACCACCACCGCCGGAAGTGAGCAACCCAAGGAAGTTGGGTTTCACGCGCGCACTGGTGGTCAGCTCGATGGACACCGTGCGGCTACCCGAAATGCGCAACGCTTTCATCTCTTCAACCTGCGCCATGCCGCTCTTCAAATACCGCTGCACCTCCTGGCTAAAGGGATTTTCCGTAATGGCCTGCTCGGTGATGCGATAGCGCGCCGCCAACAACCCCAGCGCTTTCTCGGCATTGGCCTCACGCGCTGCCAGCAACACTTGCTGGCGCAGGCCATGGCTGGCATCCCAACGGGTTTGGCCACGCAGGCGCTTGAGCACCACGGCATTGACCGACTGGGCGGTGAGGTCGGTGATGTCAGCCATGGCCGGGAAGCGACCGGCCAGCCCTTCGATCACGTTGTCGCTGGCGCCGAACAAAGAGCCGATCGAATCGGCTTTATCCTTGAACGGGTTGAACGGCGCCAAGGCGGTGTAAAGCGGGCTGTCGTGCTGGTCCAGCCATTGCTCCAGGCGTTTGAAGCGTCGGTCATGATCTTCGGTGCCGGGTGTCGGCTGGCCCATCGGGTGGATCAGCAACGCCAGTGAGATTTCCAGACCACGGGCGGAGGTGCGTTCGTCGCGGTCGTAACAGGCCAGTGCCGCAGCCAGGCTGTAGGGGTTATCAATGTGTTGGGGTTCGGCCGTCGCCAGCCAGGCGTCATGATCGTTGCTGGCTTGCAAGGCCAGGTTGCGCAGGGCGGCAATCCGCCGTTCCAGTGCGTCGCGTTCGGCGAGGAAGCGCCGGTATTTGTCGACATCGAGGCGCTGTGCCAGGCGCGCGCCATTGGGGGAGTAATCTTCATGGGTGAGGGCCTGGAAATGGGACTCGGCCGGCGACAGGGCAGGCCCCCGGCGTGAGGTGCCCAGCCTGAACGCGGCCAGTTCCGGTGAAGGTGCATCCGCCGGGTACAGGCTTTCCAGCGTCTTGTTCAGCAGCATGGCGACCAGGTTGCGATGGTGAAAGTCGCGGCTCTGCGGGCTGAGCTGTTCGGCATCCAGCCGGTAGCATGCCGGCACGCGCTCCTGCTCGGGAGGTTGGGCGGGTTTTGTGTGCTCCAGTTGCTCGGCCGGCATCAGGTCACGCAGTTGATGCTGGTAGGCCGAGACCGACAGGCTCAGGTCCAGGGCCATGCCTTCGGCGTCGGCGAGCGCCACCACCACTGGCACTTTCGGCTGGGTCCAGGGGTAGTGGCGGGCGATGGCATTGAGGTTGCCGATGGGCAAGGCTTCGGTGACCGGGTCGCTGCTCCAGGTCAGCGGCATGCGCCGCTCGGTTGGCTTGAAGTCTTCGACCCAGGTTTGCAGGGCACTCACTGGCAACACATGGGGCTGGGTGGACGGCGCCTGATTGCCGCTCACCAGCTCGGCCATGTCCAGCTGGCGCATGTGCCGTTTGCGCAGGGCTGCCGAACCGGTGATACGGGCGGTGATGGCGTTGGTCCACAGGTGCGGGCTGTAGCCGATCCACACTTCCTTGGCCGTGTCCTGGCAGGTGTCGGCCCACACCCAGCCCGTGCTCTGGCCGGACAGGTAGCGCTCACGGCGGTGGTAGTCCTCCAGCCCTTGGTAGCGCAGCTCCTTGTAGAGGCCCGCGCCGACGTGCTCATGAATGACCAGCTTTTCGCCCAGAGGGCCTTTCATGAACACGTAGACATAGCCTGGGCGCACAGCGCGGAGGGTGTAGGCCGAGTGCTGCAGCGGGGCGAAGCCTTGTTCCAGGTTGAAGCCTGCATCGGCATAGCGGCAGGCGGGGGCGTCGCCGGTGCGGGGTACGATGGCGTAGCGCACCGGTAGGATGGGCACGCGTGCGCTGCAGGCAGGGCCGGAGGTGGCGCTGCTGACGGAGGCATTGGTCATGCGAGCTCCTTGCTCAGAGAGACAGTCTTTTCGAACCAGAGACGCACTGCGGCAACTTTCAGTACTGACAAGACTGAAATGCCGTTATTCATACTGTGCTGGATTTCAGGCCCGACTCTATGCTGTAAGAAGTTTCCTACTTACTTGCTGAGATGCGCGGGCGATCAAGTATCTGGAGTTCAAGTGAAAGACAATGCCTCGGTCGCTGCTTTTGGGTCGAGGCTGAAAGTGTAAGATTTTATTTGAATGTATAAGTATTGTGCTTGCGCAATGTCGTGTGAAAAGTTGCAGTGTTTTTGTAGGAGGTTTCGTACTTTAAGATTGTTATATGTTCAGTTTTTGCACTTGGCCATCACTACCTGGCAAGTCCTGGGCGTGCCTCCCGAGCGGCTGGCATAACGCACGCAGTTATTCAGGGATTTCTGTCGCGCAATGCTCAATGTATTGCCCCAGGCCAGGCCGCCTTCCCCGGTAGTGGGGACGGCCTTGGCAAAGCAGTTGGAGCCCACTGCAGGCGTGGCGTAGCGTGCCTTGCTGGCGTTGCTGGAGCAGCCGGCGAGAGCCAGGCTGAGGCCGAGCAGGGTGGCCAGGGCCCAGTACGCGTTTGGTCTGCTCATGTATTCCCCTTCTGCGCTTGGCAGCAAATGCCTTGCAGGATATTTCATTACAGCGAAGCGGTGAACTATCAGGGCGTCAAGGGGCTCCTTTGCTAAGCGCACCCCGCGCTTACCTGATGGCGCAAGACCATCAGCCCTGGGTCACTGAATGAAAAGGAGGCACCGTGACCGCACCTGATCAAACCCTTTACCGCTGTACGCCCAGCCCGCTGCATGCCCTGCTGCTGGCGGGCAGCGTACCGTTGTTCCTTGGTGCGCTGCTGAGCGATATCGCCTACTACAACAGCTACCAGATTCAGTGGAGCAACTTCGCCGCCTGGCTGATCGCCGGTGCCCTGGTGTTCTGTGGGCTGGCTCTGTTGTTCGCGCTGGCCAACCTGATCCGCGCCGAGCGCAAGGGCGGGCGCGCTACGCTGTACTTCGTGCTGCTGCTGGTGACTTGGGGGCTTGGGCTGATCAATGCCTTTGAGCATGCCAAGGACGCCTGGGCGGTGATGCCCTCTGGGTTGGTGTTGTCGGTCATCGTGACAGTGCTCGCGGTGGTGGCCGCCTGGACCGGTTTGAGCAACCTGCGTTCAGGAGGTGTGGCATGAAGCCTTTGCATGCATTTAGCCTGTTGGGCGTGGCGCTATTGCTGAGTGCCTGTGGTGGCGACGGCGAGCCGACCCAGGCCCATGGCCCGGACCCGAAGCTGCCGGAGCCTCAGCGCGGCTTGCTGCCGAGCATGAAGATTGCGCAACCGGCTGCCTGGGGCGAACTGAAACCGACCGTGCCGGAGGGCTTCAGTGTCACCGCCATTGCCACCGGCCTGAAAATCCCGCGCCAGAGCCTGGTGCTGCCCAATGGCGACATTCTGGTGGCTGAGGGCCGGGGAGGCAGCGCGGCCAAGCTCAAGCCCAAGGATGTGATCGCCAGCCAGATCAAGGCCAAGGGCAATACCCAGGTCAAGGGTGGCAACCGCCTGACCTTGCTGCGCGATGCTGATGGCGATGGCAACTACGAGGTACAGGCCGTGTTTGCGGATAACCTCAACGCACCGTACGGCCTGGCCTATGCCAACGGCAAGCTGTATGTAGCCAACCAGGATGCGCTGGTGCGCTTTGACTACAAGGAAGGCCAGACCCAGGCCGACGGCCCGCCAACCAAGGTCACCGACCTGCCGGCCGAAATCAACCACCATTGGACCAAGGCGCTGACCATCAGCCCGGATGGCCGCTTCTTGTATGTGGGTATCGGCTCGAACAGCAATATCACCGAGCGCGGCCTGGAGGTGGAGATCGATCGGGCCATGGTCTGGCAGGTCGATGCCGAGACCGGCGCACACCGGCCCTATGCCACCGGCTTGCGTAACCCGACGGCATTGACCATCCAGCCGCAGACCGGGCAGTTGTGGACGGTGGTCAACGAGCGGGATGAGCTGGGCCCCGACCTGGTGCCGGACTACCTCACTTCGGTACGTGAAGGGGGCTTCTATGGTTGGCCTTACAGCTACTGGGGCCAGCATGTGGATGAGCGGGTGCGGCCGCAGAACCCGGACAAGGTGGCGGCGGCGATCAAGCCGGACTACAGCCTAGGTTCGCATGTGGCCGCACTGGGTGTCGACTTCTCGACCTCGGCAATGGGCGAGCGCTTTGCCGACGGTGTGTTCGTGGGCGAGCACGGCAGCTGGAACCGGCCCAACCCGGTAGGTTACAAGGTGATTTTCGTGCCGTTCAGCAATGGCCAGCCTGCTGGGGAGCCGATCGACTTCGCCACGGGCTTTCGCGGTGAGGATGGCAAGACCCGGGGGCGACCGGTTGGGGTGACGGTGGACCCGCGGGGAGCGTTGATCATTGCCGATGACCTGGCGAATACGGTGTGGCGGGTGACGCGTAATCGCTGAATGCTATCTGATCAAATCGTCAAAGCTTGCTGGCGATGGGCCGCAGAGCGGCCCAATTGCTGACTGACAGGCATTGCGCGTGGGTCAGAAGCGGTAGTTGAAGCTGGCTTCCAGTGTGCGCGGTGCCCCTGGGGTGATCAGGTCGACCGAGCCATGTGCCGAGGCATAGTAGTCACGGTCGAACACGTTCTTCAGGCGCAGCGCGGCATCCCACTGCGGCACGCTGTACAGCAGCGCGGCGTCGAAGGTGGTATAGCCTGGCATCACCACCACATTGTCGAGCGCTGTGTAGCGTTCGTCGACGTAGTTGGCTCCGGCGGCCACACGCCACTCTGGTGTCAGGGTACGTACCAGCCAGACGTTGGCGCTGTTGCGCGGCGTCAGGGTAGGGGTCTGGCCTTCGTTCGCCACGCCATTGGTCTTGCTGTTGGACTTGGTGATTTCGGCGTCCAGGTAAGCGTAACCGGCATAGATCTGCCACTTGTCGGTGAGATGCCCGCTGACGGTGGCTTCAAAGCCATCGGTACGCTGTTCGCCAGCCAATACGGTCAGGTTGGGGTTGGCCGGGTCGGCAGTCTTCATGTTGGTGCGCTCAAGGCGGAACACTGCGGCGGTCAGTGACAGGCGGCTGTCGAGCAGGTCCCATTTGGCGCCGATTTCATAGTTGGTGGTTTCTTCCGGCTCCAGGTGCTGGTTGCTCGGGCTCACCGCGAACACTTCGCCCGAAGGCTGATAGCTGCGGCTGACCGACATGTAGTAGGACTGGATGGCGTCTGGCTGGTAGACCAGACCCGCACGCGGGCTCCAGGTCTTGTCGGTACGATCCAGGTCGATGTTTTGCACGCGGTCGTCGTCGTACTCCTGGCCAAAGATGTCATAACGCACACCGACCAATGCCTTCCAGTGCGCGTTCAGCTCGATCATGTCCTGCACGTACAGACCGGTGGTCTGCTGGAAGTTGGTGCCCTTGGACGACAGGTTGGCGGCATGTTCCGGTACCGGCACCAAGGCATCACGGTACACCGGTACCTGGGCCACGTTGGTCTGGCTCAGCACGCGCTGGTACTTGTCCTGAAAGCCTGCTTCCACGCCGTACAACAGGTTGTGCTGCATGCCGGCCAGTTGCGCTTGTTGCTTGAGCTCCGTCTGGTTGAACACACCGTACTCATCGCGGGCGACGTTGCCGCGGTTGAGCTTGATCAGCAGTTCACCGTCGGGCGCGGTGACGAAGCGCGTCGGGCTGCTGTCGGCCAAGGTGTTGTTGCGGTCCAGGTCGTAGCGGTAGTAACGGCTGGTGTTGGTCAGGGTGAAGTTGTCGTTGATGCGGTAGTCCAGGCTGGCTGTAAGCGAGAACACCTCGCTGCGGGCGTAATCCTGGTCCGCATCGCCAGAGCCAAAGCGCTTGTCGCGGTCCACGTCCACCGGGCGGTTGCCCAGGGCCGGGATGCCGAAGTCGATCAGGCGCTTGTCGTACAGGTAGGTGGCGCCCAGGTTCAGTTCCAGGTCGTCCGAGAGACGGAAGTAGGCCGACGGTGCGATGGCCTTGCGGTCGATGTAGCCATCATCGCGGAAGGTGTCGCTGTCTTCGAAGGCACCGGTCACGCGGTAGGCCTGGTTGCTTTGCGGGTCGGCCCAGCCGGTGTCGAACTGGGTTCGGCGTTTGCCTTCGCTGTCGACGTTCATGCCGACTTCGCGCTTGGGCGTGAAGCTTGGTTTTTTGCTGATGCTGTTGATCAGCCCGCCCGAGGAGCCACGGCCATACAGCACCGCGGCCGGGCCCTTGATCACCTCGACACGCTCGATGTTGGACAGGTCGCGAAAGTACAGGGCGTCGTCACGCACGCCGTCTATGTACATGTCGCCAATGGCGCTGAAGCCACGGATGGTCACCTGATCGCGTTGGCCGTCGCCGTTGGACAGGCCGATGCCGGGCACGTTCTTCAGCACGTCTTCCATGGACTGTGCGCCTTGGTCCTTGATCACGCTTTCGGGAACGACGTTGACGGTTTGCGGGATATCGCGCAGCGGCGCGTCGATCTTCATGGCGCTGCGGCTTTCACTGGCCTTGTAGCTTTGCTGCTCATAGACGCTGGTGACGGCGGTGGCGGGCAGGGCGAGGCTACTTTGCGTATCGGTTTGGGCGGCAGCGTGGACACCAGGCACAACGAGCAGGCCCAGCATGGAAATGGATGCTGGGGCAACAGACCTTTTTGCCATTACAGGCGACTCTTTGTTGTTATCGGGATCACGAATAGTAATGATTTGCAAATGTAAAGCAAGTGTAAAGAATTCGTATTAGCTATAACAGTGATCTCTGCGACGAAATGTGTCGCCAACCGGGAGGGCCGGCAAGGCGGCAGGTAATGGCTATGCTTGTTAGCGCGTGAGCCTTTCACGCGCCTATTCGGACTTGATCACAGGGAAGCACGCCTATGAACCCCATTCGTACTCTCGCTCGTGCTGTAGCCCTTGCCACGCTGGCCTCTGCTGCCAGCTTCACGGTACAGGCTGCCGGTATCCCCATCGGGAGCGAGGCGCTGGAAAGCCATGTCACCACACAGGTAACGGCTATCGACCTGGCCACCCGACAAGTCACGGTGAAAGGCCCTGACGAGAAGAAGGATGTGACGTTCCAGCTGACCGAAAAGGCCAAAGCGCTGCCCAACCTGAAAGTCGGTGACCAAGTCGACATCTACGTGACACGCGCCGTGGCCTATGTGCTCAATCCGGAAGTGGGTGGGGCGCCGAAAGCGACTGAAGAGTCCGGTACCATTCGTGCAACCGAGCAAAACCCCAACCCGGGCGGCGAGGCGTTCCGCCAGGTCAAGGTTACCTCTCAGATCAAGAAGATCGACCTCAAGACGCATGAGGTGAGCTTGTTGCCACCGGAGGGCAAGCTGCAGGTGGTCAAGGTCGAGAACCCAGACCTGCAGAAACGCATGAAGAACCTCAAGGTTGGCCAGACGGTTGACGCGATCTACACCGAAGTGCTGCGCGTCGAAACCTCGCGCTGACCTCGGCCGTTGCTGACCTCGGTTGCCCCCGGGGTCGCATGCGGGGCGCGGGTGCGTGCGGTCAACAAGCGAATCAGCGGCGATGCGATGAAGGTACTGATGATGGCCATGATTACCAGCAGCGTGAAGTACTCCTTGGGCAGCACGCCCAGGTCATAGCCAACGTTCAGTACCACCAACTCCATCAGCGCCCTGGTGTTCATGCATACACCGATCAATGCCGAATCGCGGCGATTTTCGCCCAGAAGGCGGCTAGCCCCATAAGCACCGAAGAATTTGCTGGCGAAGGCCACCAGGCAGATCAACAGGCAGTTCCACAGAGCGGTGTTGCCCTCAAGGGCGCCAATATCGGTGCGCAGGCCCGTATAGGCAAAGAAGATCGGCAGGAAGAACGCATTGACCACGCCGCTGACCTTGGCATTCCACTGTTCGACGAAGGTGCGCTGGGTATGCAGCGCTACGCCAAGTATGAAACCGCCGATGATCGAAAATACCCCGATCAGGTTGGTCACTGTCGCACTGGTCAACAGAATGATCAGCATCAGCGATATCCCTTGGGTCGACAACGGCCGGCGCTGCAGGTCGCCGATTATCCAGCGCAGGACCAGTGGCCGTACTAGGGCGATCACGACGACGAAGAACAACGCTAGCGCCAGCAACCTCGCCAGAGAGGTCCAGGGGTTGAACTGCGAGGCGATCAACGAAGTGACGCCGCCCAGGATCAGCCAGCCGCATACATCGTCGATTGCTGCCGCGCCAATGGTGAGCGTGGCGACCCGAGAGCGGGACAGGCCAAGCTCCATGAATATCCGTCCCAGGATGGGCAGTGCGGTGATCGACAGTGCCGTTGCAAAGAACAACTGGAAGGCTAGCAGTGAGGGTTTGTCCCCGCTGATCTGCTGCCAGAAGTACTCGGCAGTGAGCATGCCGCTGGCAAATGGCACCAGCAGCCCTCCCATGCTGATGACGATGACCGAACGCTTGCGGCCCTTGAGGTGTGTGCCGAACTCGAACTCAAGGCCGACCTGGAACATCAGCAGGATCAGGCCGATCTGCGCGGTGACCACGAAGGCGGTGGCCGTTTGCGGTACGAACAGCGCGGCCAGTTGCTCGGGGAAGAAATACCCCAGCAGGCTCGGACCGAGCACCAGCCCGGCAAGGATTTCGCCGGCGACCGGCGTCTGGCCCAGGCTGCGGGTGCTGAACCAGGCGATCAGCCGCGAGACGCTGAAGATCACGATGAGTTGCAGCAGAAACATCAGGGTCAGGTGCTCCGCCTGGGAACCTACGGCTGACTGGGCCTGGGGTGCCGGCGTGAGTTGCACGGTACTGGCATGAATGGCATTGGACATGATGAAGTCCCGAAAATAAAGAGTCAGATAGGCGGTGCGAGCCAGCCACCGAATGCATGTTCCAGGGCCAGGGCTGCGTTCAGCAGCCGGTGCTCTTGCCCTGGGCCGGCGACCAGTTGCACGGAAACCGGGCAACCTTGGTCAAGGCGTCCCATGGGGACCGTCAGCGCTGGCAGCCCGAGTACGTTGAACAATGCGGTGTAGCCGATATCGCCCGGATAGCGCAGGGCATGGCCATGTTTGGGGGAGATGCCGGGGAGCACCGGTAGTGCCAGCAAGCTGTTGCCCGCCAGGCGTTCGGCCAATGCCTGTTGCAGGGCATCTCGTTTCGACAGCTGACGCGTAAGCCCGGGGCTGCCCAGGAATTCGCCCAGGCTGTCGAGTACGGTAGCCAGCCAGGGCCCGGTGGCATGCAAGGGTTTACCGGCCAGGGCCAGGCAGGCCTGGGTCAGGTGCGCCACAGGTTGGCCATCGCCGAGGATATCGGCCAGGCGAGCGCCGGCTTCCTTCTTCAGCACGGCCAGCCAGATGGCGAATGCGTCGTCCAGTGCCTGAGGGTACCAGCGTTCGACCTGGGTGCCTTGTAATTGAAAGTGGTGCGCCAGGTCCTCCAGTGCCTGGGTCACTGCCGGGGATACCCGGCTGCCCCAGCTCAGGCGGTCTGGCTGGCATAGGTATAGGTGCTGCAATGCACCGGGCGCCTGGCAATGCTGGTAGTGGTCGACAATGTTGCGATCGCGCTGGTCGGGGCCAGCGATGATTTCCAGCAGAACGGGCAGGTCTTCGGCATGTCGGCATAACGGGCCCACGGTGAAATGCCGGGCGATACCCAGTGCATGCGGCTGCCCCAGACCGCGCTCGTCAAGGGGCAGATGCCCGGTCAATGGCACCAGCCCCCGTGATGGCTTGAGGCCGAAGATGCCATTGCAGGCCGCCGGGATACGCACCGAGCCGCCACCATCGGTGCCCAGCGCGAAAGGTACGCAAGCACTGGACACCAGCACGGCATCACCACCACTGCTGCCACCGGCGCTGCGCCCCTGCCGGTAAGGGCTGCCGGTGCAACCATAGACCGGGTTATCAGTTTCAGGCCAGAGCGCCATCTCGGCCTGGTTGCCCAGTGCCACCGGAATGGCGCCAGCCTCGATCAGGCGCTGCGCGGCAGTGGCGGTAAAACGCGCAACCTGTTGCTGGCGAAGGCGCGAGCCGCAGGTTTTCGGTGCACCGGCCAGCCCCAGGCCTTCCTTGAAACTGAAGGGCACGCCATGCAGGCGGCCCAGCGTAACCCCTTGGTCACGTTGGCGCTCGGCAACCTCGGCGGCCCGCCGTGCCTGGTCGTACAACGCCACTGCCACGGCGTTGCAGCGTTGTTGTATGGCCTGGCAGCGGCCGATGCTGTCCTCGACCAGGGCGACCGGTGACAGCGTGCCATCGCGCACCCCCGCAGCCAGGCGCACACCGCTCTGGGCGAGCAGTTCGTGGTCGGCCGTCATCTTGGGCAAGGCCATCAGTGTTTGGCCAGGTCGAGGAAACCACCGTCGCTGCCGAATGGCGATTTGAGCAGTTCGGGGGCTTCGCCGTACTTGTAGAACAACGAGGGCATCAGCCTTAGGCTGGTTGCCCGGCCGAGGTCCTGCAGGGTGCCCAGGCTGTGCCGCGCCAGCAACTTCAGGTGGCGTGGTGCCAAGCTCCAGCGCACCATGCGCATCAGGCGCAGGCGCAGCATTGCCGAGCGCAGGAAGTAGCTGGCGGCGTAACGCGGGCGAGCCTGGTTGTCGGCCTTGTACAGGGCGAAGTTGATGGTGCGCGAGTACAGGTTGGGGATCATCTGTGGGCTAATGCCCGGGTTGGAGCGGCGCACTTCGCGCAGCAGGCAGGCGAATGGCAGCGGCGATGGCTGTAAGTCACGTGTGTAGCGTGGCAGCAGGTCGGCGAACTGCTGCGCCTGGTGGCCGTCGAGGAAGTCGCCACTGACGTACATCGGCAGCACCACATGGAAGTACGCCATGTTGGCGAACAACAGCGTCCAGCCCATCAGGAACGGGTCGTCCATCACCTCGTACCATTTGCTCCAGGTGTCCTGCAGTGCGAGCTGCGCCTGGATGTGCGACTCCAGGCAACTGACGTAGCCCGGGGTGAGGGTGCCCTGGATATCCTTTTCGATCATCGCAGCCACCTGCGGGATCTGCTGGGCCACGTAGGCCAGCCCTGCGCTGTTGGCCGGGTCGAAGGTGAATGCCGCGTCACCGATCAGGAACCAGCCATCGGTGGAGTAGTACTGGTTGGCTTCATACATGTAGTTGTACATGGCGTGCTGGTCGACCACTTCGCCCGAGGCCATCAACTCGGTGATCACCGGATGATCGGCCATGACCCGCTCCTTGAACGCCTCCAAAGTGCCGATCCGCTCGTTGACCATGTCGGGCCGGTAGGTGATGCCGATGCTGATCATGTCGGCACCGTCGTCACTGCGCATGGGGATGAGCCAGATCCAGTAGCCTTTGCCGTAGAAATGGTGGGTGACGTAGTAGGGGTCGTAGCAGTGATGCTTGTCCTTGTGGGTGTTGATGTTGTGCAGAATGCTGCGGTCGAACTGGCGCAGGCGGAACCAGAAGGTACTGCGCTGGTAGGTTGGCTCCTTGTGCAGCTTGAGCTTCTTTGCCATGAAGCGATTGCGGCCTGTGGCATCCACCACCCAGTCGGCATCCAGCTGCCAGCTCTGCGCCTCGTTGCGCAGGGTCAGGCGATGGCGGGTGTGCTCACCTTCATGCAGGTCCACCGCAGCCACGTCAGCCTCTATCAGTTGCACCTGCTGCCCGGCGACGATGGCACGCAGGTCTTTGTCGAAACTGAACCGGTTAAGGTTGTAGGCTGGCATGCGGATAACCCCGGGGGCCTCGTGGACCACGTAGTTGCGGCATTCCGGGTTGTTGCGTAGCTTCAGGTAATAGGTCAGGCCGTACTTGTGGTAGTGCTTCTCTTCGAGCAGGCTGCCCAGGCCTATGCCTTTGAAAAAGTGCGTAGTGAGTTCGACCGTCGACTCGCCGACGATCGGCCGCTTGCGGTCCGGACGGCCGATTAGCGTCACTTCCACGCCCGGCAGGCGTTTGCGCAGGTACAGGGCAGCCAGGTGGCCGGCCACGCCGGCACCCATGATAGCAATACGTTTCATGTCATCTGTCCGTGATGAGGTGAGGCACCGGGCAGGCCGGTGCCGGGGAGTGAGTCCTAGTGGCTGGCGGCTTCGATCAAGGCCTGCGGTTCGGCACGTTCGGAGTAGTCGACATTGACGAATGCATGGCGAATGCGGCCATCCTGGCCGATGATGAAAGCGCTGGCCATCGGCAGGCTGAGATCGTCGCAGTCGTTCAGTGCCTTGAGGTCGGCGCCGAGTGCCCGATACACCGCTTCCAGCTCTGGCTCCAGCTCGAAGACGATGCCGTACTGGCGCGCCAGCTGGTTGCCCGGGTCGCTCAGCAGTTGGTAGCGCACGCCCAGGGATTCGCGGGTTTTCAGGGTGGCAGCGCGGCTCTGGGCAGAGACGGCGACCAGCGTGGCACCGCTGGCGGCCAGATCGCTTGCCATCTGCTGGTATTCGCTGAGCGTTACATTGCAGAACGGGCACCACAGGCCGCGGTAAAACACCAGTACCAATGGACCGCGTGCCAGCAGGGCCCGCAGGTCCACGGCCTTGCCATCGGCATCCTCCAGCACGGCCAGCGGGGCGTTGTCGCCGGTTTTGAGCACGTGCTCCTCAGGGTGTCTTGCGATAAGGGCTTGCAACGAGGCGCCAAATTTTTCCAGCACCTCGGTGGGCAGTTGGGCCATCTGCTGTTTGACAGCGTTGAGTTTTTCCTTGAGTGACATGCTTGTTTCCTTGTGGTGGTTCACTGGGGCAGGCTTCGGGTAGCCCGGGTCTGGATGCGCTGCGAGGCCTTGCAGGCCGGGGGATGGCGCTGAAACAGCTGAAGTACCCAGTCGGGGCGGGTCTTGCTGGCATCGTTGAGCCAATTGGCGACCGAGTCCTGGGCGTATTTCTCGGCTTCGGCCAGTAGCGGTACCAGTAACGGCTCGGCCACTTCTGGTTGTTGCTTGAGCGCGGCAATGTGCTCGCACCAAACGCCGCGCGGGCGCAGGATCTCGATGCAGAACCGACGGACCAGTGGGTCTGCATCGCCCGTATGGCGGCCGAGTAGCGCCAGGGCCGCTTCAAGGTGCTGGGCCAGGCGCGGTCGCAGGGCGATCCAGGCCCATTCACGCACACCGAAGTGCTCATCGCGGGCAAAGCGAAACTGCGCCAGCAGGGCATCTTCCGCTGGCAGCGAGCGTGACAGGAACGCCTGGGCAAACGCCGCCCAGCTGCGCACGGTATCGGATGGGTGCGTGCAGCATTGCTCGAACACCTGCTGGCGCAAAGACTCGGGGGCCTGCTCCAGCCACTTGCCCAACGCCAGGCCAATGGCCGCCACTTTTTTTGACAGGCCCAGTGCCTGGGCCTGGTCCGCACTGGCAGCGAGGTGCTCTACCAACGTTGAGGGCAGTTGGCCTGTCAAGGCGTTGACCAGGGCGGCTTGATCCACCGCCAGGCATTCGGCCAGGTTGCGGGTTGGCAGTTGGCCAAGGTCGATCAGGGATTTTCGGTCGCTCATTGCAGAGGTTCCATGGCGGAGGAATGGCATCCGGTGGCCGGGGCTGGTGGGCAGTAACGCCCTGGTGCGAGCAGGTGCTGCGGGTCCAGGGCGTGCTTGAGGCGCTGCCCAAGCTGCCAGGCAGGCGCCTGCGTATCGGTCAGCAGGTGCATGAAGGCCAGAGGCAGGCGATAGGGCAGTACACCTTGCTGTTTGCCGCTGTTGAACAAGTCCCGGTAACAGTCCTCTGCGCGGGCCGTGGCCTTTTCATCGTTGCGATCGAAGAGCAGTGGCAAGGTGCAGTCGATTGCCCGGCCAGACAACGTGGTGAGGGTGACCGGGCAGGGGAGGCGGTGGGTCTGGCACACATGCTCCATGTGCCTGACGAATGTTGCCACCTGCTGGCTACGCAAAGGCAGGATCGGTGCGTACCAGATCAGGCCGCAGTTGTCCCGTGCCGGGTCGAGCAGGGCGCCTGCCTGCGGCCGTGCTCCGGCGACATAGGCCAGCGGCAGCGCCACCTGATTGGGTCGGCCTTCCATCAGTTCCATACCCAAGTGCAGTTTGTCCAGCATGACCCGCCAGCGCCTGGACCAGGCACCTGGCAGCAGACGCAGGGCTTGGCTTGCCCATGCCAGCTGGCGCTGGCTGCGGAACAGATAGCGGCTGCTGAAACGACGCAGTTCGGTACGGATAATGCCCTTCAGCGAGGCCAGTTGCGCCTGTTCGCAGTAAATCGAGCCCACCCCCATCCAGGCAGGCAGGGCCAGCGACCTCGCAGCGGTGTCGCGCTCAGCCTGGTTTAGCTGGGTCAGGGGGCGCGCGTCATAGGCCATGCTCAGCAGGCGTGTGCTGTTCATCAGGTTGATGCCGCCCACCTGGCTGCCGCAACGGTCAAGAATGCGTTTCACCCCGTCCAGTGCTGCAGGTAACTGTGCCGCGGAGTCGACCCAGAAATAGAACGGTTGCACGACTTGCGGGCGTCGGACCAAGGCAATCGACATTTGCGTCACCACGCCTAGGCCGCTCTGGCCGAACAGGCCATCAAGGTAAGGCCCGACTCCCCACTTGAAACACGGGGTGGTGCCAGGCGCCCACATGGGCGAGCGGTAGCGCTGACCATCGGGCAGGATGGCCTCAAGGCCCATCACGGCCTGCCAGTGGTCTGTTACCGGCGTGATGCCGAACCCTCGCTCCAGAGCATTGGCCAGCACACTGCACGTGGGCCCGGCGCCGGTGACCGGGGTGAGGAAGGGCAGGTCGCGGCTGGCCAGGTAGTCGGCCAGTGCCGCCTGGGTCACGCCAGGCTCGAGGGTGACCACAGCCAGCGCTTCGTCAAAGGCGAGAATCTTGTCCATGCGCGACAGGTCGAGTTGGACGCAGTGGCTATTCGTAGTCGCCATGCCACCGTAGCCCCAGTTGTTGCCGGTGCTGGCAGGTTGCAGCGCAACGTTGTGCTGGCGGGCAATGGCCAGGCAGGCCGCCACCTCTTCGCTGTTGGCGGGCCTGAGACGGGCGCAGGCATGGGCGGGCGAGCGCATTGTGTCCTGGCGCAACCTGGCGAGCGTCGCGGCATCCGTCTGCACGTGGACGTCGCCCAGCAATGTGCGCCACGCCGCCAGGGCGGCTTGCAGGCGCTGCGGCTCAGAACGCACTCGCCATCCCCCCCATGCCGAGGAACAGGCGCAACTGATCGACATCAGCCTGGCGGCTACGCGGCAAGCAGCGGTAGCGGCGGCGGAACTCGTCCTTCATTGCCGCCACGCAGCGCCGCTTGGGAGTGCGGACAACCATCATCAATGGGCTGATGGCGGTGCTGTAGACCTTGGCACATGGGCCCAGATAGCTGGCGGCAAGGGTCTGGAACTCTTCCCGTGAGAACGCCGCCAGCAGCGAGTTGCGGTAGTCGAGCAGGGTAGCCTGGTCGGCACCGTCGCTGGCGCGGCTGACGAAGTAGTCCACCGATTCCACCGACTTGAGCCTGCCGAAATCATTCAGGTAGATGGCCCGATCATTGCGCAGCACGCGCGCGATGTTGCGGAACGTCGCTTCCAGCTGAGAGAGGTCTGCCAGGTGATGCAGGGCCATGGACGAAATCACTACATCGACGCTACGGTCGGCGATACCGGCCAGGCGCGTCATGTCTTCTTCGCGCAGTTCGACGTTGTCGATGCCCTGCTGGCGGATCGATTCACGGCCCACCTCGAGCATGCTGGCGGACAGGTCGGCACCGATGAACTCGGCCCGCGGGTTCAGCCGGGCCAACTGCAGCAATAGGCTGGCAGGGCCACAACCGATATCCAGTACGACATCACCGGGTTTGATCAGGGCGCACATCTGTGCGCAGTGGTACAAGTAGGTGCCGGACAGCGCCTGGCCCTGGCCGGCACTGTCGGCGTAGGCACTGACGCAAGTTTCGTCGACCATCACCAGGTCGGGCTCAGGTGTACGTACAAACGGTTGCCTGAGGGTGATTTCCCTGTAGATCGCGCGCAGCAATCCTGTGTCCATGAACTTGTCCTCCATGAAAGTCGTGTGGGTTTGGAACGCGGGGCGGGCTGCTCAGTCCAGTTGCAGAGCCCGTCGCACCCGCGGCGAAAGGTGGTGCGGCGAGGTGCCACAACGTGCCATGTGGGTGAGGACGTCGTCGGCACTCCAGCGAGCCTGTGCGGCGGGCAGCTGGATATGTGGGTAATGGCGCGAGCAAAAAAAGTCGAACAGGTCGGTACACGTCTGGTCGACCGTAAATTTCAGGCCTGGCGCACTGTAGGCCTTGGCGAACACATCCCGCGCCCGGGCTAGATTCACGGCCAGCGGCAGCGACAGGGCATTGTTGAGTTTGGTATAGGCCTGTACCGGGCCGATGGGCGAGAAGAACAGTACATTGCGGTAGAAGCTGGCGGCGCGCGGGTGCACGGCGATCACCAAGGTGCTCACCTTACGGTGGTCAATGGCCCATCGAAACATGGCGTTGTACAGCATCAGTGGCACGCCCTTGCCCTTGTAGCGGCTACATACCGCCAAGGTCCCGACTTCGGCCACGAGCACACCGCCCAGGCGCTGTAGCACAGCCTCGTTGATGTGCACATCCTCCAGTGGAAGGCCCAGTGCCGAGTCTTCGATCAGCGACACGGTGCCAACCACTCGCCCGTCTTTCAGTGCCACGAAGGTGGTAGTGCCCGGTAGCAGGTGAAACGGCGAAAACCGCATGCCCGCACGGCACACGGTGGCGATGCCGCGGCGTGCATAGCTCTCGTTGACCAGACGCAGGGCCTGCTCGAGTTCGAACAGGTTCTGCACCGGGCGAAAGCTGAAACCCTCGATGGCCAGTGGCTGTCTGGCAAGGCGGCGGATGAACAGGCGCCGGTAAAGGGCCGCTGGCAGGCAGGCCTCGAGCCAAGGTTGGCGACGACTTAACTGGTCGTGTTCGCTATGTACCCGGGGCTTCCTGCCAAGCCGGGCCAATACGCTCTGATTCTGCAACATCATCCACCTCCATGTGGTCTTGCGGGTGTGCCTTGGGTTCAGTGCTTGTCCGGTGGCAGTGCCAGGGCAGGACTGGCCGAGAGTGCCTGTAGCGTGGCGGACAGGGCATCACGTTGCGCGTTGTCCAGTGACTGCATGATCGTGCCGATCCAGTCGGTGTGTTCGGCGAAAACGGCGTCGAGTACCGCTATGCCTGCCGAGGTAAGGCTGATGCTCAGCTTGCGCCGGTCATGGGCGTCCTTGCGGCGCTTGATAAAGCCATCACCCTGCAGGCCGTCGAGCAGGCCGGTCACGGTGCCTGAGGTGATTGCCAGGCGCGTCGCCAGCTCCAGCGGTGCCAGGCGGCCGCCTGCACCTTGCAAGGTCAGGAGGATTGCGAACCGCCCTTCCGACAGGTTATGGCGGGCCAACCGTGCGGCGCATACCCGGTTGATGGCCGCTGCAGCGGACAGCAGTTCGAAACACAGGCGCACGTTCTGCCTGGCGTCAGCGGGGGCCTCGGCCAGTGCATCGAGCATGATGTGATGCTTGTTCTCAAGAGTATTCATAAGGCGCAGTTTATCTTGGTGCCTTAGTAAGTCAACAGCACAGATGTTTCAGGGTTAAGACAACATGCGCACGCCGGACGGAAGGGATGTTTCACTATGCATGGTACGAATAGTTCAAGTGCAGGATTTTGATTTCTATCAGTACTGGGTAATGCACCATCATGGTGGCCATCGATACCTTGGATGAGGACTGCCATGTTCAGTAAATCGATGCTCCTGCTGGTGCTTCCTGTGGCAATGGCGTTGCTTGCCGGTGCTGTGTTGCCATTTCAGGCCGCCGGCAATGCTGCGGTAGGCCGGGCCCTTGGGCACTGGCTGTGGGGGGCTTTCACATCGTTGACGGTGAGCATGCTGGTGGTGATCGCTGCGCTGCTGATTATCCGGGTACCGGCACCAGACATGGGCAAGGCCTTGCAAGGGCCCTGGTGGTTATGGATTGGAGGCGTGCTGGGGGCAATGTATGTAGCCGGCGCCGCAGCACTCACCCCGAAACTTGGCGCAGCAGGGTTCCTGGTACTGGTGGTGGCAGGGCAGATCATCACGGCAGTGCTTGCCGACCACTACGGGGTGATGGGGCTGGGTGGCAAGCCGCTTAGCCTGGCCAGGGTGGCTGGCGTGGTGCTGATCCTGTGCGGAGTGTTGCTGGTACAGGGCCCTTGGGCAACGGCGTCACCGGCCCATTCCACGGCAGCTGTGAAGGGGCAAGAAAACTGATCAGCGCCCTGCTTGGCTGCAGGCCCATACGGTTTCGCGCAGCCAGCGGTGCCCGGGGTCACTGTCCTTGCGGTTGTGCCAGGCTTGCTGATAGTCGAACGAGGGGATGGCCAGTGGCGGCGTGAACTGGCGCAGTGTCCTGTGCTGGCGCAACGACCCCACGGCGCGGCTGGCCACCGTCAGGATCAGGTCGGTGCCGGCCAGCACTTCGACTGCCGCACTCCAGTGTGGCAAGGCCAGGGCAATACGGCGTTGCAAGCCCCGGGCGGCCAGTGCGCGCTCAATTTCATCGAAAGCATCCGGGCGCATGGCCATCAATACATGTGGGCGTGCCAGCCAGTCTTCCAAGGCCATGCCGCCGCTGGCAGGCAGGACCTGGCGATCGGCAACGCTGATGAAGCGATCGGCAAACAGGGGCTGGGCGGTGATGTCCTGAGGCAGTTCGGGGAACAGGCCAAGGGCCAGATCCAGCTCGCCATCGAGCAACTGCGCCAACATGGTTTCACGGCTGGCCTGGCTGATGGCCAGGTCCACCCCGGGCGCGACTTGGCGTAGGTGGCGCAGCAGGTGCGGCAGGATGATGCGCGAGGCGTAGTCGGACAGCGACAGCCGGAACCGGCGCTGGGCCCGGGCTGGCTCGAACAGCGGGGTGGCCAGCAGGCTGTCGAGATTGCTCAGTGCATCCTGTAACGGTTGTGCCAGCGATTGGGCGCGGGCGGTAAGGGCCATGCCGCCACCTTGGCGTACCAGCAAAGGGTCGTCGAAGTGTTTGCGCAACTGCGCCAAGGCGTGGCTGACCGCCGGTTGGCTGCGGTGCAGGCGCAGGGCTGCGCGGGTCACGTGCCGTTCACTGAGCAGGGCATGCAGGGCGAGCAGCAGGTTGAGGTCGATCTTGCGCAGTTCATCCATCAGGTGAATGGCCTTGGTCAATTCTGGCGACTCGGATCAGCTTAACAAATGCTTGAGTCTTGCACGCGCTTACAAGCTGCTGGCGATAGAGGCCTTTTCGCAGCATATGGACTCTACTAAATGGCTTTATGTTTGAGCTGTAATTTACTGATAAAAAAGAGTTATCTTCTTGCAGTCGCATGCTGAACACACTGTTCAAAGTAAGTCCGCTTTATCGCTTCAGGCTTGAGCCGCGAGCGGCTGTTGTACGTCTGCTCGGTAATGCCGAAGGCAGTCATGCGCATCCAGGGTTTGGGGAATTTGCGTACCTGCAGCTTCTTGCGCGTGGCATACAAGGTCACCCCGGAAAGCTTGGCCTGTTGGGCCTCGGCGGCTATCTGCGCGCCCCAGCTGCAGGTGTGGCGATCGTTCTGGCTCAGTGCCCTGGCTTGGGCGCCGAAAGCGAAGGTGGCCAGCAGGCAGCCGGCCATCGTTGCTAGAAGTACTCGCATGTTGCTGTCCTAAGCATCTGAAAGAGAACGGAGTTTGCCTTCGCTTTCCACAGCCGTGGGCCAGCAATTTGCCGTCAGGTCACAGCCATGCGCAGCGGGCTGGCCACGGGCCTGCGCAGGCTTGTCCAGGCCAGGCTGGCAACCCAGAGCACCGAAACACCGTAGTTAAGGCGTTGATAGAGGCCGAACAGCTGGCCACTCTGCGCTGCCTGGCCCATCAACGCGACGGTGATGATGGCCAACACCACGCAAGCCAGGGAAAGCAGCGCCAAGGCGGGGGAGCCGGCAATGCGGTTGCCCAGCCATGCCCATACGGCGCTGGCCAAGGTCAGTGAGAGGAACATCAGCAGACCAAACAGGTTATGCAGTTGCTGCGAGGTAGATGGCTGTGCCGGTGCACAGCCCTGGTCGCAAGGGAACCAGCCGGTGCCCAAACTGCCCATGCCATGCAGCAACACCAGGCCCGCACTCAGCAGCGCCAGCTTCGAGCTGCGCCAGCGCCGCACCAGGCCCCAGGCAAACAGGGCAAACAGCAGGGCCAGAGGGAAATTGTTGACCCGTGGCGACCAGCTGTGGGTTGGCGAACCGGCCGCGCCAAGCTGGCTCATGGCCTGTTGCAGGTGATCATAGCCAGGGTAGGCCTGAGCGGTGAGCCATACCCCCACCAGCAGCCAGAGGGGGATCAGCAGGCCACTGCCGAGCAAAAGGCGGTCGAGGGTTTTCATACTGCAGATTCCTTCCATGGAACAGTGAGCGTGAAGGCGTACAGTACAGGCTTGCGCAGGTCATGGGCCACGAATTCTGTGCGTTTTTCAGGGGCCAGGGACTGCAAAGATGGCAATAAATACCGCACGGGGTGTATGTGATCGTACAACCGCTTGCGCTATGATGAGCGCTGTCTTTCAAGGTGAAATACAGGGCAATGACAGAGCAGCAGGTACAGGCAAGGACCCGGCGCAAGCCGCGCAGTCTGGCCCAGGAACTGGTCACGGTGCTGACCGAACGCATTCGCAGCGGCCAGCTCAAGCGCGGCGACAAGCTGCCGACCGAATCGCAGATCATGGCCGAAGAGGGCGTCAGCCGCACGGTGGTGCGTGAGGCGATCTCGCGGTTGCAGGCCGCCGGGCAGGTTGAGACCCGCCACGGCATCGGCACCTTCGTGCTGGATGCGCCGGCTACGGGCGGTTTCCGTATCGACCCGGCCACCGTGGTCACCCTGCGCGAAGTGCTGGCGGTGCTGGAGTTGCGCATTGCCCTGGAGATCGAGTCGGCCGGGCTGGCGGCCCAGCGGCGAAGCGACGAAGCCCTGGCCGGTATGCGGGCGGCGCTGGACGAACTCAACGAGGGGGCGGCCCACGCCACCGATGCGGTGTCGGCGGACTTCCAGTTCCACCTGCGCATTGCCCAGGCCAGCGGCAACCACTACTTCGCCGACATCATCAACCACCTGGGTACCAGCATCATTCCGCGCACCCGGCTGAATTCGGCGCGCCTGGCCCATGATGATCAGGCGCATTACATGAGTCGCCTGATGCATGAGCACGAGGCGATCTATGAGGCGATTGCCCGGCGTGACAGCGAAGGGGCGAAGATGGCCATGCGCATGCACCTGAGCAACAGCCGCGAGCGCTTGCGCCAGGCGCATGAGGCGGCGGAAGCGCAAGGGACCTGAAGCCTTTGCTGCCAGTACTGGCCTCTTCGCGGGCAAGATAGCCCTGTAGGAGCGGGCTTGCCCGCGAAGAGGCCGGTACAGTCAAAAAGAAAAGCCCCGCCGTGCGCAGGGCTTTCTTGTTGCTTGCAACCGGTCAGATCGCCCCGTCACTCCACTGCCCGTTCACCAACCGCCGCAGCCCCAGCGGGTTGCCGTCGCGCAGTGCCTCAGGCAGCAGTGTCTGCGGGTAGTTCTGGTAGCACACCGGGCGCAGGAAGCGGTCGATGGCCAACGTGCCGACCGAGGTGCCACGCGCATCGGAGGTAGCCGGGTACGGGCCTCCGTGCACCATCGCATCACAGACTTCGACACCGGTCGGGTAGCCATTGACCAGGATTCGCCCGACTTTCTCCTCCAGCAGCGGCACCAGCCAGGCGAAGGCATCGAAGTCCTCCGCCTCGCCGATCAGCGTCGCGGTCAGCTGGCCGCGCAGGCCGAGCAGCGCGTCGCGCAGTTGGTCGTGGTCCTGCACCTCTACAGCCACGGTGGTGGGCCCAAACACTTCCTCCTGCAACAGCGGGTCGGACTCGACCAGCAGGCGTGCATCGGCCTTGAACAGCTGAGCGCGTGCCTGGTTGCCTTCCTGCGCCTGGCCGGCCACATGCTCGATACCGGCATGGGCATGCAGGTGTTCAAGGCCGCCAACGTAGCTGCGCAGGCCGCCAGCGTTGAGCATGGTTTGCCCGGCTTGCTGGTCCAGGTACTGGCCAAGGTCGGCGAGCAGCTGGCTGTACTGTGGTGACTGCAGGCCAATCACCAACCCAGGGTTGGTGCAGAACTGCCCGGCGCCCATGCACACGGACCCCGCCAACTCGCGGGCAATGGCCTCACCACGCTTGGCCAGGGCGCCCGGCAGGATGATGACCGGGTTGATGCTCGACATCTCGGCAAATACCGGGATTGGCTGCGGGCGCTCAGCGGCCATGCGGCAAAGGGCATCGCCGCCTTTGAGCGAGCCGGTGAAGCCAACCGCCTGGATGGCGGGGTGCTTGACCAGCCACTCGCCCACGCCGCCACCAAATACCATGTTGAACACGCCCTTGGGCATGCCGGTACGCTCAGCGGCGCGCACGATGGCGCAGCCGACCAGGTCGGCCGTGGCCATGTGCCCGCTGTGCGCCTTGAATACCACCGGGCAGCCCGCGGCGAGGGCGGCCGCGGTATCACCACCGGCGGTGGAGAAGGCCAGCGGGAAGTTGCTGGCCCCGAACACGGCGACCGGGCCCACACCGATGCGCATCTGGCGCAGGTCTACGCGTGGCAGCGGCTGGCGCTCGGGCAGTGCCAGGTCGATGCGCGCGCCGAGGAAGTCGCCGCGGCGCAGCACTTGGGCGAACAGGCGCATCTGCCCGCTGGTGCGGCCGCGCTCGCCCTGAATACGGGCGGCGGGCAGTGCAGTTTCGCGGCAGACGATGGCGACGAAGGCGTCATCCAGTTCGTCGAGTTCAGCGGCGATGGCGTCGAGGAACTCGGCCCGACGTGCCGGAGTCAGTTGGCGGAACTTGGCGAAGGCAGCGGCAGCGGCCTTGGCGGCCTGGTCCACTTCGGCTTCGGTGGCCTGGGCAAAGCTGTAGGGCAGGGCTTCGCCAGTGCTGGCGTCCAGGCTCTGCAGGCGCTGAGGGCCAGCGGCACTGCGCTGACCGGCGATGAAGTTATGGCCGAGGATTTCAGGCATGGGGTGCTCCTGTGGGATTGAGAGTGGCGTGTGTGAATGCGTGGTCAGGGCTGCGGCATCAGGTAATGGGCGCCGGGTTGAACAGGGTGATGTCGTTGTGCAGCCGGTGATGTTCGGCCCAGGTCTGCTTGCGGCCGCTGGCTACGTCCAGGTAGTAATGGAACAGCTCCCAGCCCAGCTCCTCGATGGTCGAGCGGCCACTGGCGATGCGACCGGCGTCGATGTCGATCAGGTCGGGCCAGCGCTGGGCCAGTTCGCTGCGGGTGCACACTTTGACCACCGGTGCCATGGCCAGGCCATACGGGGTGCCGCGGCCGGTAGTAAAGACGTGCAGGTTCATGCCGGCTGCCAGCTGCAAGGTGCCGCAGACAAAGTCGCTGGCTGGGGTGGCGCAGAAAATCAGGCCTTTGCGATTGACCCGTTCGCCTGGGCCGAGCACACCCTGGATAGCGCCGCTGCCGGACTTGACGATCGAACCCAGCGATTTCTCGACGATGTTCGACAGCCCGCCTTTCTTGTTGCCCGGCGTGGTGTTGGCGCTGCGGTCGGCGGCGCCTTGCTGCAGGTAGCGGTCGTACCAGTCCATTTCGCGCACCAACGCGTCGGCAACGTCCTGGTTTTCCGCGCGCGAGGTCAGCATGTAGATCGCGTCGCGCACCTCGGTCACTTCAGAGAACAGCACGGTGGCGCCAGCGCGGACCAGTAGGTCGGCGGCATAGCCCAGTGCCGGGTTGGCGGTGATGCCCGAGAAGGCGTCGCTGCCACCGCATTGCATACCGAGGATCAGTTCGCTGGCCGGGACCGTTTCGCGGCGGCGCTGGTCGAGCTTCTTCAGGCGGGTTTCGGCCAGGTCCATGATCTGCTCGATCATTTCAACAAAGCCAAGGCTGGCATCTTGCAGGCGGTACAGCCATGGGTCGCTGAGGTCCACCGAGGGGTCGTTGTCGTGCATCACCTGGCTGGCTTGCAGTTTTTCACAGCCCAGGCTGATCACCAGTGCCTCGCCGCCCAGGTTGGGGTTGCGCGCCAGGTTGCGCACGGTGCGGATCGGGATGTAAGCGTCGCGGGCGTTGATTGCCACACCGCAGCCGTAGCTGTGGGTAATGGCTACCACGTCATCGACGTTGGGGTATTTGGGCAGTAGTTCGTTGCGAATGCGCTTGACTGCATGTTCCAGCACGCCGGTCACGCACTGCACGGTGGTGGTGATGCCGAGGATATTGCGGGTGCCGACAGTGCCGTCGGCGTTGCGATAGCCCTCGAAAGTGAAGCCCTCCAGCGGCGGCAGCGGTTGTGGCACTGCATCGCAGCGCGGCAGGCTGTCCAGGTCCGGGGCGGCCGGCATGGCCAGCTGGCTTTCCTGAACCCAGCTACCTTGGCGCAGGTCTTCCAGCGCGTAGCCGATGATTTGCCCGTAGCGGCGCACGGGCTCGCCCTTGGCGATGGCCACGGTGGCCACCTTGTGGCTTTGCGGCACGCCTTCGATCAGGGTCAGGCCGTCGGCGAAGCGGGCGCCTTCGCCCAAGCCGCCGTCGTTGACAACGACCACGACGTTGTCGTCGTCGTGCAGGCGGACGTAGCGGGGCGAGTCGGAATGTTCGATCAACTGCATGTTTGGGCCCTACTTGTCAGGTTCTCAGGCTTTTGTACATCCGCCCATGCCGGGTGACCCGGCGCGGGCGTGTTTTTTCAGTGACGGGAGCTGGCCAGTTCGCCGTCGGTGGCAGGCTCAGCGTGTGGCTTCGGGGCAGCATCACGCAATTCGATACGCTTGATGGGGCCGACGATAACCAGATAGCTGAATACCGCGACCAGCGCGTTGGCACCCACGTACACAAGCGCCCACTTGAACGAGCCGGTGGCGCTGATGATGTAGCCGATCACGATAGGGGTGGTGATCGACGCGATGTTGCCGAAGGTGTTGAACAGGCCACCGGACAGCCCGGCGATCTGCTTGGGTGAAGTGTCCGCGACCACCGCCCAGCCCAGTGCGCCGATGCCCTTGCCGAAAAACGCCAGCGTCATGAAGCCAACCACCATCCACTCGGCATCGACGTAGTTGCAGAACACCATGGTGGTGGACAGCAGCAGGCCACAGACGATCGGCAGTTTGCGCGAGAAGGTCAGCGAGTTGCCGCGGCGCAGCAGCCAGTCGGAGATCACGCCACCCAGGACGCCGCCGATAAAACCACACACCGCCGGCAGCGAGGCGATGAAGCCGGCCTTGAGAATGGTCATGCCACGTTCCTGCACCAGGTACACCGGGAACCAGGTGAGGAAGAAGTAGGTGATGGCGTTGATGCAGTACTGGCCCAGGTATACGCCCAGCAGCATGCGGCTGGTCAGCAACTGCTTGATGTAACCCCATTTCGGGCCGTCGCTGCCGCGCTTCTGGTCCATGTCGACCAGGCCGCCGTTCTGCTCGATGTGCTCGAGTTCGCTTTGGCTGATGTGCGGGTGTTGGCGCGGATTGTAGATGGTCTTCAGCCACACCATCGAGAAGATGATGCCCAGCACACCCATGACCACGAAGACGTGCTCCCAGCCGAAGCTGAACACGATCCAGCCCATGATCGGGGCGAACAGTGCAGTGGCGAAATACTGCGCCGAGTTGAAGATGGCCGACGCCGTGCCGCGTTCCTGGGTCGGGAACCATGCGGCGACGATGCGCGCGTTACCCGGGAATGACGGGGCTTCGGCGAAACCGACCAGGAAGCGCAGGGTGAAGAGGGTGACCACGGCCCAGGCAACCGGCAGGCCACCGACAAAACCCTGCAGCAGGGTGAACAGCGACCAGGTGAAGATGCTGAAGGCGTAGACGTTCTTGGAACCGAAGCGATCGAGCAGCCAGCCACCAGGAATCTGGCCAGCCACGTAAGCCCATCCGAAGGCGGAAAAGATATAACCGAGGGTTACGGCGTCAATGCCGAGGTCTTTCTGCAGGCTGGAGCCTGCGATAGCAATGGTAGCGCGGTCGGCATAGTTGATCGTGGTCACCAGAAACAGCATGAACAGGATCAGGTAGCGCACATGCGTTTTCTTAGTCGCTTGCATGCTGGCAAAACTCCCACTAGTTATTTTTGTGCGGGCTCACGAATTGTAACCGGAGTGGGGGTAGGCCCACTCCGGGTGCGGCATCTGGCAGGCCGCGGGCAGCGCTTACTGCGGGCCCATCTTGTCCATCAGCGCGGCGAGCATTTCGTACTCTTCGGCGGTGAGGTCGGTCAGCGGAGTGCGCACCGGGCCAGCGTCGTAACCGGCAATTCTGGCGCCGGCCTTGACGATGCTCACGGCGTAGCCGGCCTTGCGGTTGCGGATGTCCAGGTAGGGCAGGAAGAAATCGTCGATCAGCTTGGCCACGGCGGCGTGGTCGTCACGGGCGATGGCGTTGTAGAAGTCCATGGCGGTTTTCGGCACGAAGTTGAACACCGCGGAGGAGTAAACCGGTACGCCCAGGGCTTTGTAGGCGGCAGCATACACTTCGGCGGTCGGCAGGCCACCCAGGTAGCTGAAGCGCTCGCCCAGGCGACGACGGATCGACACCATCAGTTCGATATCACCCAGGCCGTCCTTGTAGCCGATCAGGTTCGGGCAGCGCTCGGCCAGTTTTTCCAGCAGGTCGGCGTTCAGGCGGCAGACGTTGCGGTTGTACACCACCACACCGATGTTTACCGATTTGCACACCGCTTCGACGTGGGCGGCGACGCCGTCCTGGCTGGCTTCGGTCAGGTAGTGCGGCAGCAACAGCAGGCCCTTGGCACCCAGGCGCTCGGCTTCCTGAGCGTATTCGATGGCCTGACGGGTGGAGCCACCGACACCGGCGAGGATCGGTACCGAAGTGGCGCAGGTGTCGACCGCGGTCTTGATCACCTGGCTGTATTCGCTGGCGGCCAGGGAGAAGAATTCACCGGTACCGCCAGCGGCGAACAGCGCGCTGGCGCCGTAGGGGGCCAGCCACTCAAGGCGCTTGATGTAGCCAGCCGGGTTGAAGTCGCCCTGGGCATTGAAGTCGGTGACCGGGAAAGACAGCAGGCCGTGGGAGAGGATGGATTTAAGTTCTTGTGGATTCATTGTTGTTGGCATCCTGTGGCGCTTGGGTGAGGGGGTGTTGTTTTGTGTTGGAGGTAAGTTATCGTACAACTTGTGCGATGACTAGTCCTTTTTCAGAGTTTTGTGTTCTCGCCAGGGTGGCCGTCTGGATAGGTGTGTTGTGGCGCAGATCGAGCGCCGCCCGCGCGGCGCTTCGCGGGTGAACCCGCTCCTACGTTTGTTTCGGGCCAGTATCGCCTGTGCCAGACGCGCGCGACCGCCTTGTTTGTACGACGCGATATCGAGGCATGCGCCAAGGCGTTCGCGCGCAAATGCCACAGGCATAACTGGCCCGAAACAAACGTAGGAGCGTGTTTACCCGCGAAGCGCCGCGCGGGCGGCGCTCGATTTCACAGGCGCAGCAGGTACAACGACAAACACATGGCAGTCATCGTATCTCTTAAGGGAAAGGAAAAAACGATCGCGGAGACAGGCACAAGCCCGCCGCCCGATTCCACGGGAAGTGTTCTGGGACCAGCAGAGGGTGACCGGGGAAACGGGGGCGGCCTTGCACCGCCCCGCGATCAAAGCAGAGGAAACTGAAGGTCAGGCCGCGTGCTGGCGCTTGATTTGCGCCTTGCGTACCTGGGCCCGGCAAGCATCGCCGAAAGCCTGGAAGATCTTTATCGAGTCAGGGTTCTTCGCCGCCTGCCATTCAGGGTGCCACTGCACCGCGAACAAGAACGGCGAAATGCTTGGCGCATGAATCGCTTCGACCAGGCCATCTTCGGCACGGGCGATCGCTTCAATACCGGCGCCGAGCTTGTGCAGGCCTTGGCCATGCAGCGAGTTGACGCGAATCTCGTCGGTACCCAGGGTGTCGTGCAGCCAGCTGCCCGGCTGGATCTTCACCCCATGCACCTGGGCGTATTGCACTTCGACCGGGTCTTCCGGGTTTTCCCGGTGGTCATTGAACCCAGGTTCGGCATACACCTTCTGGTAAATGTCGCCACCCAGGGCCACGTTGATTTCTTGCATGCCGCGGCAGATGCCGAAAATGGGCAGGCCACGCTTGATCGCCGCCTTGACCAGCGGAATGTCGAACAGGTCGCGGTTCTGGTCCTGGCCTTTGCCTGGGGTCTGGTTTTCCTGGCCATACAGGGCCGGGTCGATGTTGCTGCCAGCGCCAGTCAGGTAAACGCCGTCGGCCATGTCCAGGTAGGTCTCGAGGTCGTCAGTGCCGCAGCAGGTAGGCACCAACACCGGGACGCAATCGGAGAACTCGACCAGCGGGGTAATGTATTTGTGGGTCATGACCTGGTAGTCATGGCCTTTGCGCTCTTGGCTGCCCATGGTCATCAGGACGACGGGTTTGCGCAGGGAAGGTTGCTTGTTGCCAATGTTGCTGTTGGACATATGTCACCTTGGGACAGGTTCGACCTGTCGTTGTTGTGCAGGCGCACGGCGCGGGGCCTTGGGTGCTGCCTGTAGCCCCGAGCACTGCCGGCTCGTCAGAGGCGACGATTCCGGTCGGGGCTTGTAGATAGCTTGCCAGAGCCGTTCGATATGTCAAACGACGGAAGCGGGCTTTAACGCGGGGGACACGCCGTTTTCTGGGGGCTGAAACCGATGCGGGCCTGTGGCGGCGTGGGTTTGGCAGGGGCTGCGGTCAATAATATTTAACGATGCAGTTGGGTCATTGCAGCGGCGCAATGAATAGGTCGCTTGAAGTCACCTTGGTCCATGTGTGCGGCCTTGTGTTGCGAGAGGGCCGCAAAGCGGCCCCTCGGATTTCAGCACTGTGCATAGATTGCCGGGGCTGCTGCGCAGCCCTCTCGCGACGCAAGGCCGCTCCCACAAAGTCCAGTGACAGGTCTTCAATCAGTGCAGGATCTGCGCCAGGAACGCCTTGGCCCGCTCGGTGCGCGGCTGGTTGAAGAACACCTGCGGCGGGCTGTCCTCGATGATCTGCCCTCCCTCAAGGAACAGCACCCGCTCGGCGACCTGCCGGGCAAAGCCCATTTCATGGGTGACGCATAGCATGGTCATGCCCGTGCCAGCCAACTGCACCAGCACGTCCAGCACCTCGGCGACCATTTCCGGGTCCAGCGCCGAAGTGGGCTCGTCGAACAGCATGATCCGCGGCTTCATGCACAGCGCCCGGGCGATTGCCACGCGCTGCTGCTGGCCGCCGGACAGCTGGCTGGGGTACTTGTGCGCCTGGCTTTCGATGCCGACCTTGCTCAGGTACATGCGTGCCCGCTCCTCGGCGTCCTTGCGTGACAGCCCGCGCACGCTGGTGGGGGCCAGCAGGCAGTTGTCGAGCACGCTCATGTGCGGGAACAGGTTGAAGTGCTGGAACACCATGCCGATGTCGCTGCGTACCTGTGCAGCCTCGTGCGTGGTGGCCGCCAGGTCGATGCCGTCCACCTGGATGCTGCCCTGCTGGGCGACTTCCAGGCGGTTGATGCAACGGATCAGGGTCGACTTGCCCGAGCCGGACGGCCCGCACAGCACGATGCGTTCGCCTTCGCGCACCTGCAGGTCGATGTCACGCAGCACGTGGAACGCGCCATAGTGCTTGTTCAGGCCTTCGATGCGAATCAGCACCGGACGCGGGTCGGGTTCGGGGGCAAGGGTGGCAAGGCTCAGTGGTGCGGTCATCTTGTTGTTCTCCCGCGTGGGTTCAGTCGAAACGGGTCGCGCTGTAAGGCGCGGGGTCGGTGAAGGGGGGCTCGCCAGTGAGCAGCTCGGCCAGCAGCCGGCCGCAGACCGGGCCCAGCGTGAGGCCGTGATGGGCATGGCCGAAGTTGAACCACAGCCCTGGGTGGCGCGGCGCCGGCCCGATCACCGGGCGCATGTCGGGCAGGCAGGGGCGGCGGCCCAGCCATGGTGTGTCGTCCAGCCGTTCGCCGAGGGCCGGGAACAGCTTGCGCGCCAAGGCCTCGCAGCGGCCCAGCTGAATCTGATTGCCAGGCGCACTGGCTGCGTCGAACTCGATGCCGGTGGTCAGGCGCACGCCGCGCGCCATCGGCGCCAGTACATAGCCGCCTTGGGTGTCGCAGATCGAGTGCTCCAGCTGAGCGCCGTCACGGGTGCTGTAGTGCATGTGGTAGCCCCGCTTGATGGCCAGCGGGATCTGGTAGCCCAGGCCGCTGAACAAGTCGGCTGACTGAGGCCCAAGGCAGGCCACCACCTCGTCGGCAGTGATCGGGCCACGCTGGCTCTCTACCCGCCATTGGCCATTGGCCTGGCGCAGGCTGCGCGCATCGCCATGCACGAACTGCCCGCCGCGCTGCAGGAACAGCGCCGCATAGCCACGGGTGAGCGCGCCGGGGTTGTTCACGGTTTTCGGGTCGAGCCAGTGGATGCCACCGACCACGGTGGCGTCCAGCTGATGTTCACGTGCCTGCAGCTGCCCGCATTCAAGGATTTCGAACCGCAAGCCGTAGCGGCTCAGGCCCTTGGCATCGGTTTTTGCCTGCTCGAACAGCGCGGGGTCGCGGAACACTTCGATCCAGCCTTTGGCTTGCACCAGGCCCTCCAGGCCGGCGGCAGCGATCAGCGCGTCATGCTCGTCGACACAGCGCTGCACCAGCGGCAACATATCGGCGGCGGCGCCGGCCAGGCGCCCGGGTGCCGACTGGCGCCAGTAACGCCACAGCCACGGTGCGGCCTTGGGCAGGTGCGCCAGGCTGTAGCGCACATCGGGCTGGCGGTTCAGGCCGTAGCGCAGCAGTGCGCTCAGTTGCCGCGGGAAGGCATAGGGGATGACACTGGAGCGCTCGATCAGCCCGGCGTTGCCGTGGCTGGTGCCACTGCCCGGTTCGTCGCGGTCGATCAGAATTACCTGGCGCCCGCGTGCCTGCAGGTGCAGCGCGGTGCTGACGCCGACGATGCCGGCGCCGAGGACAAGGGTCTGGCAATGCATGAAACGTATCCTTCGGTCAGTTCAGGTGGCGGCCCAGGCGGGCTTCCAGGTGTTTCAACAGGCGCCGCACCAGTTCGACGATCACCAGGTAGAGCACGGCGGCCCACAGGTAGATCTGGAAGTCGAAACTGCGCGAGAAGGCCAGTTTGGTCACGCCCATCAGGTCGTAGATCGTCACCAGCGAGGCGATCGCGCTGGCCTTGATCATCAGGATCAGTTCGTTGCCCAACGGGCCAATGGCTACCAGCAGCGACTGCGGCAATATCACCTTGAAGAACGTGGTCGAGCGCTTCAGGTTCAGCGCCCGTGCCGCTTCATGCTGGCCAGGCGCAACCGCCATCAGGCTGCCGCGGAAGATCTCGGCCTGGTAGGCGGCAGTGTTCAGGGTGAACGCCAGCAAGGTGCAAAACCACGCATCCCGGAAGAACCACCACAGGCCGACGTCCTGCCAGAAGCCCTTGAGCGAGCCCAGGCCGTAATACAGCAGGAACAATTGCGCCAGCAGCGGCGAGCCGCGGAAGAAGTACACGTAGCCAGCTGCCATGCGCTGCAGCACCAGGCTGCGAGACAGGCGGGCAAGGGCCAGCAGAAGGCCGAGCACAGCACCCAGGCTGAAGGAAATCGCCACCAGCTTGGCGGTTACCAGCAGGCCGTCGATGAAGCGCGGGCCGTAGCGTTCCAGCAGGTCGGGGTCAAGCACCATTGCCAGCAGTTGATCGAAGCTCATGCGCGTGCTCCTTGCAGGTGGCGGTTGCTGCGCCGTTCGATGTAGGCGAACACGCGCCCGGACAGTGCCGCGAACAGCAGGTAGCCCAGGCAGGCGACGCCGTAGAAGAACATCGGCTCCTTGGTTACGCTGACCGCCAGGTTGGTCTGGCGCATCAGGTCGACCAGCGAGATGGTCGACACCAGCGAGGTGTCCTTGAGCAGCGACAGCCAGTTGTTGGACAAGCCGGGCAGGGCGATGCGGGTCAGTTGTGGCAGCAACACCTTGAAGAAACCGGTGCGCTTGCTAAGCCCAAGCGCCGAGCAGGCTTCCAGCTGGCCCTTGGGCAGGGTCTTGAAGGCTGCCAGCCAGATCTCGCTGGAAAACGCGGCGAACACCAGGCTGAAGGCGATCATCGCGGCGAGGAAGGTGTTGATGAGGAACTCACCTTGGTAGCCCATGGCGGCGAGGATCTTCTGCGCGGCGATCTGGCAGCCGTAATAGATGATCAGCAAGGTCAGCAGCTCGGGCAGGCCGCGGAAGACGGTGGAAAAAGTGGTGGCCCAGGCCCGAGGCAGGCGTTTGCGTGAGCGCGCCGCCAGCGCGACCACCAGGCCCAGTGGCAGGCCGATGGGCAGGCAGGCCAAGGCCAGGGAAACGGTAACCAGCGCGCCGGCCAGCAACGCCTGGCCCCAGCCTCCGCTGGCGAAAGACAGCAAGGACAATTGATCGAGCATGACGAACCTCTTGGGCAGGTTATGCGGCCTTGTGGGAGCGGCCTTGCGTCGCGAACGGGCTGCGTAGCGGCCCAGGGTTTATGCAACTGCAGAGATTGCCGGGGCCGCTACGCGGCCCTGTCGCGACGCAAGGCCGCTCCCACAGGGGGGGGCGCACAACTTCCTGAAGATCAGTTGTAGATATCGAAAGCAAAGTACTTGCTGGCGATCTTCTGGTAGGTGCCGTTGGCCACAATCTGTTGCAGCGCGGTATTCAGGCGCTGGCGCAGGGCTTCGTCGTCCTTGCGCACAGCGATCGCGGCATCGGCCTTGGTGTCGGCCACGTCGCCAAGGATCTTGCAGCAATCCCCGCCGTTCTTGTTCATCCACTCGTGCAGCGGGAATTTGTCGGCAATCACGCCGTCCAGGCGGCCGGCCGCCAGGTCTGCGTTGGCTTCGTCCATGGTCGGGTACAGTTTCACGTCGGCACCGGCCTTGCCGTACACGTCTTCGGCGTAGATGGCCTGGGTAGAGGAAGACTGCGCACCGACGGTGTAGCCGACAAAGTCGGTCTGGGCGCTGTCGATCTTGCTGTCCTTGGCAACCGCCACGGTCAGGGGCGTGCGGTAGTAGTGCTCGGTGAAGGCGATCTTCTTGCGTCGCTCTTCGGTGTCGATCATCGATGCCACTATCGCGTCATACTTGCGCGCCATCAGGGCGGGGATGATGCCTTCCCAGTCCTGCGCCACCAGCGTGCATTCGACTTTCATCTGTTCGCACAGGGCATGGGTGATGTCGACATCGAAGCCATGCAGCTTGTTATCGGCGTCTACATAGTTGAAGGGCGGGTAGGCACCCTCGGTGGCGAACCGCAGGGTTTCAGCGCTGGCGGCACCCGCCAGCAGCAGGGCGCACGCACCCAGCAAGGCCATGGACTTGTTCATCTCGCACCTCATTGCACTCTTGCTATTGTTGTTTGCCCGTCGACCACGAGGTGTAGCCGACGAATTCGTTATGTAGAGCGGCAGTTGCTTCCAAGCGTTTTTCAACATCCGGTCCGAGCTTCTTGCAGACCTCGTTGACCATCAGATGCACCCACGACAGCATCGTCGAGGTGGATTCCCAGAACAGGTTGAATTCGGTGGGGATGCGGAACACCTCGTCGGCATTGGCATCCGCCCAGTCACAGAAGGTGTCGGTCACCAGAGTGACCGCAATGCCAGCCTCGCGCGCCTTCTGGCACAGCATCAGGGCATGGCGGGAATAACGGCGCGCCTCGAACACCACCAGGGCGCTGTCTTCGGCGCGGCCCAGCAGCACTTCGCCGAAGTGCCCGGCGCTGATGTCGACCAGTTGCACGCCATCGCGCAGGTATTGCAGCAGGTGGCTCATGCACATGGCGATGCCACGCTCGGTCTGGAAGCCGGCGATGAACACCCGCGGTTTGCTCGCCAGGCGTTGCGCCACGTTGTGCCAGGCGGGGCTCTGGCGGTATTCGTGTACGCGCACCAGGGCGGCGATTTCCAGCTCCAGGCTGCCGGCGTTGTCGCTGGCGTCCTGGTTCTGGCGGTAATCTTGCAGGCGATCACCTACCAGCCACGGGCCATCGCCCAGATCGTTCTGCAGGTCTTGCTTAAGCGCCTTGAGGTGGGCATAACCCAGGGAGCGACAGTAGCGCCCGACGCTGGATTCGCTGACGCCCAGCTTGGCGGCAATGCTGGCCGAGGTCTGGAACGGCAGTTCGTGCAGGTTGGCAAGCATGTAGGTGGCGATCTTGCGACCCGAGGCAGCGGCCCCTTCGAGGCTGTTTTCCAGGCGTTGCTTGATCAGTTGGCTCATGCTGCGGCTCCAGGGGTGAGGCTTGGGAAGAAAATGAATGTTTTCTGTCATCAAGTCAACATTTGACAGATTGCTGTCACATGAAGGAAAGTTTTTGTCGTTGCAACGCTGTAGCCATTCCAAAATCAACAAGGAGCTTCAGATGTCCGCACCTTCCACCAGCACCGTTGTGCGCATGCCTTTTACCGAGCTGCAAAGCCTGTTGCAGGCGATTTTCCAGCGCCATGGGTGCAGCGAGGCCGTGGCCCGGGTGCTGGCCCACAACTGCGCCAGCGCCCAGCGTGATGGCGCCCATAGCCATGGGGTGTTCCGCATGCCCGGTTATGTCTCGACGTTGGCCAGCGGCTGGGTCGATGGCCAGGCCACGCCACAGGTCAGCGACGTGGCCGCCGGCTATGTGCGTGTCGATGCTGCGGGCGGTTTTGCCCAACCAGCACTGGCGGCGGCCCGTGAGCTGTTGGTGGCGAAGGCGCGCAGCGCAGGCATTGCCGTGCTGGCGATCCACAACTCGCACCACTTCGCCGCGCTATGGCCGGATGTCGAGCCGTTCGCCGAAGAGGGCCTGGTAGCCCTTAGCGTGGTCAACAGCATGACCTGCGTGGTGCCGCATGGTGCGCGCAAGCCGCTGTTCGGTACCAACCCCATCGCTTTTGCTGCGCCTTGCGCCGAGCATGACCCGATCGTTTTCGACATGGCCACCAGTGCCATGGCCCATGGCGATGTGCAGATTGCCGCGCGCGCCGGCCAGCAATTGCCGGAGGGCATGGGGGTGGATGCCGATGGCCAGCCGACCACCGACCCGAAGGCGATCCTGGAAGGCGGCGCCCTGCTGCCATTTGGCGGGCACAAGGGCTCGGCGTTGTCGATGATGGTCGAGCTGCTGGCGGCGGCGCTGACCGGCGGTCATTTCTCCTGGGAGTTCGATTGGTCCGGGCATCCGGGCGCGAAAACGCCATGGACCGGGCAGTTGATCATCGTCATCGACCCAGGCAAGGCCGAGGGCGAGCGCTTTGCCCAGCGCAGCCGCGAGCTGGTGGAGCACATGCAGGCGGTGGGGCTGACGCGCATGCCGGGCGAGCGGCGCTACCGTGAGCGCGAGGTGGCCGAGGAGGAGGGGGTGGCGGTGACCGAGCAGGAGTTGCAAGGCCTGAAAGAGCTGCTTGGCTGATCTGGCCCCTTCGCGGGTAAACCCACAGGTGCCTGAGCTGTTCCCAGGCTGTGCGCTGAACCCGTAGGAGCGGGTTTACTCGCGAAGAATCCAGCACGAATTTCCAGCCATGCAATGTTGCATAGACAACCTTGCACAATAGTGGATGTTCCTGAGCCCGCTCTGCGGGTATGCTCAGGGCTGACTTTCCGTACCGTCCTGATCCAAGGAGCTGCACGCTGTGTTCAAACATGTCGATGCCTATGCCGGCGACCCGATCCTCTCGTTGATGGAAACCTTCAAGGCCGACCCGCGCGCCGACAAGGTCAACCTGAGTATTGGCCTGTACTACGATGAGGCCGGCGTGGTGCCGCAACTGGCGGCGGTGGATGCGGTGGAAAAACGCATTGCCGGTCAGGACCACGAAGCCTCCTTGTACCTGCCGATGGAAGGCCTGGCCAGCTACCGCCAAGCCATCCAGGCGCTGCTGTTCGGTGCTGATCACCCGGCCGTGACCGGCGGCCGGGTGGCCACCGTACAGACCGTGGGTGGCTCCGGCGCCCTGAAGGTTGGTGCCGACTTCCTCAAGCGCTACTTCCCGCAGTCCGAAGTCTGGGTCAGCAACCCGACCTGGGACAACCACCGCGCCATCTTCGAAGGTGCAGGCTTCAAGGTGCACAGCTACCCGTACTTCGACCAGGCCACCCGTGGCGTGGACTTCGACGGCATGCTGGCCACCTTGCAGAGCCTGCCGGCCAACAGCGTGGTGCTGCTGCACCCGTGCTGCCACAACCCTACCGGTGCCGATCTGCAGCAGCACCAGTGGCAACAAGTGGTCGAAGTGGTCAAGGCGCGCCAGCTGATCCCGTTCCTCGACATCGCTTATCAAGGCTTCGCCGAAGGCTTGGTAGAAGACGCCTACGCTATCCGCGAAATGGCCCGTGCCGGCGTGCCGTGCCTGGTCAGCAACTCCTTCTCGAAAATCTTCTCGCTGTATGGCGAGCGGGTGGGCGGCCTGTCGGTGGTGTGCGATGACGAGGCCACTGCCCAGAGCGTGCTTGGCCAGCTGAAGGCCACCGTGCGCCGCAACTACTCCAGCCCGCCCAACTTCGGCGCCCAGCTGGTTGCCGGCGTACTGAGCGATGCTGGCCTGAATGCCCAGTGGGCCGAAGAAGTCGAAGTGATGCGCAAGCGTATCCTCGACATGCGCCAGGCGTTGGTCGATGCCCTGGCCGTGCTGCTGCCGGGCCAGGACTTCCAGTTCTTCCTGCGCCAGCGCGGTATGTTCAGCTACACCGGCTTTAGCGTCGAGCAGGTACGTCGCCTGCGTGACGAGTTCGGCGTGTACCTGATCGACAGCGGCCGTGTGTGCATGTCCGGCCTGCGCCCGGCCAACCTGCAACGGGTTGCCGAAGCGTTCGCTGCCGTTCAGAAGTAACTCGCCAAGGGGCCAGCCACGGCCCCTCCTGTGGGGCGCGGTTGGACTTTGTGGGAGCGGCCTTGCGTCGCGAAAGGGGGGCGGAGCGCCCCCACGATTGTAGCTTTGCCGCTGAAATTGCTGGGGCCGCTTTGCGGCCCTATCGCGACGCAAGGCCGCTCCCACAGGCGGCCCCACAGGCGGCCCCACAGGCGGCCCCACAGGCGGCCCCACAGGCTCCCAAGCCGCTACATTCCATCGAACGACACCAGCAATGCCTTCCACTTGTAAAGACAAGTGCAACCGCTCCTCGGAAAAGGGCTTCGCAAGTGCAACCTTTCCGTGCACAATCGCGCCCCTCTTTTCCGGTTGAGTTGGGCGAAACGTCTATTTCGCCATTCTCAGCCTGTTGCAGTCTTGCGAGTGGAGCTTCACCCGGAATGAATGAGCAGGCCCCAAGCGTTGAACAACGCTTTGCAGAATCGACCCCCGCCGCCCTCGGCACTTGGGCGCGTCACGACACCACCTGGATGCTGGGCCTGTTCGGCACAGCCATCGGCGCCGGGACACTGTTCCTGCCGATCAACGCCGGCCTTGGCGGCTTCTGGCCGCTGTTGATCCTGGCCGTGCTGGCCTTCCCGATGACCTATTTCGCCCATCGCGGGCTGACCCGTTTCGTCCTTTCCGGGCGCGATGGCAGCGACATCACCGAAGTGGTCAAGGAGCATTTCGGCATCACCGCCGGTGCCTCGATCACCGTGCTGTACTTCTTCGCCATCTTCCCGATCCTGCTTATCTACAGCGTGGCGCTGACCAACACCGTGTCCAGCTTCATGGAACACCAGCTGCACATGCAGCCACCGCCACGGGCAATCCTGTCATTCGTGCTGATCCTCGGCCTGCTGGCCATCGTGCGCTGCGGGGAGCAGGCCACGGTCAAGGTCATGAGCCTGCTGGTCTACCCGTTCATCGTTGCGCTGGCGTTGCTGGGCCTGTACCTGGTGCCGCACTGGACCGGTGGCATTCTCGACAGCGCCACAGAGGTGCCGCCGGCCTCGGCCTTCCTGCACACCCTGTGGCTGGCCATTCCTGTGATGGTGTTCTCGTTCAACCATTCGCCGATCATCTCGGCCTTTGCCGTCGACCAGAAGCGCCGTTACGGCGAGCACGCCGATGAGCGCAGCGGCCAGATCCTGCGTCGTGCCCACCTGCTGATGGTGGTGATGGTGCTGTTCTTCGTGTTCAGCTGCGTGCTCACCCTGAGCAGCGCCCAGCTGGCCGAAGCCAAGGCGCAGAACCTGTCGATCCTGTCGTACCTGGCCAACCACTTCAGCAACCCGACCATCGCGTTCGCTGCGCCGTTGATCGCCTTCGTGGCCATCGCCAAGTCGTTCCTCGGCCACTATATCGGTGCCAGCGAAGGCCTGAAGGGCATCATCGCCAAGACCGGTGCGCGCCCAGGCGCCAAGGCCCTGGACCGCGTGGTTGCCGCACTGATGCTGGTGGTGTGCTGGATCGTTGCCACCCTCAACCCAAGCATTCTCGGCATGATCGAGTCGCTCGGCGGCCCGATTCTCGCGGTGCTGTTGTTCCTGATGCCGATGTACGCCATTCGCCGTGTGCCATCGATGCGCAAGTACAGCGGTGCGGCCTCCAACGTGTTCGTCGTTGTGGTCGGCCTGGTTGCGCTGACTTCGGTGGTGTACGGCCTTGTAAGCTGATTCACCCGTTTCATTCAAGAATGCCCGGGTCGCTTGTCGCCACCCGGGCATTTTTTGCCTGATCAAGGTTTCAGCAGCGTTGCATTCCATCGTCCTTGGTGCATGCAAGCAGCCACCCTCCGCACAGGCTGGCCACCACGAACAGCACGCCCAAGCCTGCCGGTAGCTCGCTTTCCAAACCTGCGACCACACTGCTCGTCAAACCGGCACCGGCGAACAGCAATGTCGTATTGAGCGACGCTGCCGCACCTGCCTGAAGCGGATAGCGCGCCAAAGCCTGGGTCGTTGCGGCGGGGCGTACCAGGGTTGTCCCGGTGGTACAGACAATCATCGGCAGTAGAACACCCAGCACAGATAAACCTGCTACCCATTCCCACATCAAAAGGGTAATGCCCGCCGTACTTATAAGCAGCAAGCCTGCTTTTATTTGAGCTTGCGGGCTTGCGCGACTGTTCAGGTAGGTCGCAGCCATGCCGCCGACGATGTATGCCAACCCATAGCCGATAAAGACCAGAGAAAATTGATAGGCCGTCAGCTCCAGCCTGCCCATCAGCAGCAAGGGCGCTATGACGATAAAGGAAAAATGGCAGGCAAAGGCGAGCCTGGAGAGCATGGCATGCGCGAGATAGTCCGTGTCTCGCAGCATCACCCGATAACTGGACATGCTTGGCGCCCGGTCATGCGACGCAGGTGCGTCATGGAGCAGCACACACGATAGAAGTGAAACGATTGCAGCGATGATCACGAATACCGTAAAGCTTGCCTTCCAGCCAAACGACTGTTGAAGAAAGGCACCTGCCAGCGGTGACAGGGAGATGAACAACCCGCTCGTGCTTGTTAACAGGATGCGCATGGCATTGCGTTGTGTACCGCTGTAGAGGTCCTGCACAAGCGCCTGGCCTAGCACGAGGCTGCCGCAACCCAGGCCTGCACCAAGCGAAAGGCCATGAACGTTTCATATTGGGTTGAAAATACGCAACCGAGCGCCCCCACAATAGATACGCTCAACCCAGCGAGCAACAAACGCTTGCGCCCGATGCCATCCGACAGTGGGCCGATCACGATTTGCGCCATGGCCACACCGACAGCAAAAAAGCTCACTGAGTACGCAATCTGTTTTGTGTCGACCCGAAACTCATCTGAGAGCGCAGGGAATGATGGGAGGATCACGTCCAGAGGAAACACACCCAGCAGACATAACAAAATCAGCAATGTCGAGCACAGGTGGCGCCGGAGCGAACCAGCGGGGCGGTTCATGCCATTAACTCCTCGATTGGAACTGCAAGAAATAGCTTTCGTCATCCAGTAAATCAGTACGCTAAAGATGTACAAGGTGAGCTTGGTAGCGAAACTTCCGATAGAGGTGTAGGAATTGTAGGGAGAGGCCGGGATGGGCGTTCGGCAACGGTGAGGCAACTGGCCGTAACCGCGGCTATCGGCATTTTTTGTCCACAAAAATCGTCCGGCAATGGAACAATTTCACCTGCCCCCATAGGCACCCGGCTGCCTTCATGCTTAACTCAGTGTCCTTTTCAAACCCCGCATAAGGATTTCGTCATGGCTCAAGTGACTCTCAAAGGCAACCCGGTCCAGGTCAACGGTAACCTGCCACAGGCCGGCGCCCAGGCTCCGGCTTTCTCCCTGGTAGGTGAAGGCCTGGCTGACAAGTCGCTGAAAGACTACGCCGGCAAGCGCAAGGTGCTGAATATCTTCCCAAGCGTCGATACCCCGACCTGCGCCACCTCGGTGCGCAAGTTCAACGCCCAGGCCAACGACGTCGCCAACACCGTGGTGCTGTGCATCTCGGCTGACCTGCCGTTCGCCCAGGCACGTTTCTGCGGCGCCGAAGGGCTGGACAATGTGAAGAACCTGTCGACCCTGCGTGGCCGCGAGTTCCTCGAAAACTACGGCGTAGCCATCGCCGACGGCCCGCTGGCCGGCCTGGCCGCCCGCGCCGTGGTGGTGCTGGACGAGGACGACAAGGTGCTGCACAGCGAACTGGTTGGCGAAATTGCTGACGAGCCGAACTACGACGCGGCGCTGGCTGTACTGAAGTAAGGATTGCGTGGGGCAGGGCGGGCGTCTGTAGCCTGTGATGGCCTCTTCGCGGGTAAACCCGCTCCTACAACGTGCGGCACGGGTTTCAACGGCTGTGACATCCCCGTAGGAGCGGGTTCACCCGCGAAGGGGCCAGACCAGGCAACCGAACCTTCAGGCCCGCCACCGCTCCAAGCAACACCCTGTAACGGCCCGGAACACGTTCCGGGCCGTTTTCATTTAAAATTCCGCCGCTTGGCAACGTCAGGCAAAGGTAAACCTCTGGTAAAGGCCCTTTGCTAAAACGATGGCAGTGCTTATCGTTCATCCTCCCCAAGTCGTCATTCCGAACAAGGTTCGTTCAACCCATGCAAGCGTCCAATTCCCGTTCCCTTCGTCGCTGGCTCGTCGGCCTGCTGATCCTGCTGCTGGTGGCTGCACTGGCCTGGTGGCTGTGGCCCGCAGCGACGCCTGCGCATAAAGAAGCCAGTGGCATGCGCGGTGGCAAGGGCATGGGCATGATCGGCGGCCGCCCAGGTTTTGGCGGCTCCAGTGACCCGGTACCCGTACGTGTCGTGCCGGTGCGGACAGGCGACTTCCCCCTCTACTACAAAGCCTTGGGCACGGTCACCGCGACCAATACGGTCAATGTGCGCAGCCGCGTGGCTGGCGAACTGGTGAACATCCACTTCAAGGAAGGCCAGCGCGTCAAGGCTGGCGACCTGCTGGCCGAAATCGACCCGCGCCCTTATCGCATCGCCCTGCAGCAGGCCGAAGGCACCTTGGCGCAGAACCAGGCGCAGTTGAAGAATGCTCAGGTCGACCTGGCCCGCTATAAAGGCCTGTACGCCGAAGACAGCATCGCCAAGCAAACCCTGGACACTGCCCAAGCCCAGGTTGCGCAGTTCCAGGGGCTGGTCAAGACCAATCAGGCACAGGTCAACGACGCCCGCCTGAACCTCGATTTCACCCAGATCCGTGCGCCGATCAGTGGCCGTGTGGGCCTGCGCCAGCTCGATCTGGGCAACCTGGTGGCCGCCAACGACACCACCGCGCTGGTGGTGATCACCCAAACCGAGCCGATCAACGTCGCCTTCACCCTGCCGGAAACCGAACTGAGCACTGTGCTGGAGCGCTACCGCAGTGGCGCCAGCCTGCCGGTCGAGGCCTGGGACCGCGGTGACAGCAAGCTGCAGTCCACCGGTGTGCTGGGCAGCATCGACAACCAGATCGACACCACCACCGGCACGCTGAAGTTCAAAGGCCGCTTCGAGAACAAGGACCTGGCCCTGTTCCCCAACCAGTTCGTCAACGTGCGCTTGCTGGCCGACACCCTCAAGCAGGTGGTCATGGCCCCGGCCGCGGCCATCCAGTTTGGCAACGATGGCACCTTTGCCTATGTGGTCAACGAGAAGAGCACCGTCAATGTCCGCAAGCTCAAGGTGGGCGCCAGCGATGGCGAGAACAGCGTCATTCTCGACGGCTTGAAGGCCGGCGATCGCCTGGTGCTGGAAGGCACCGACCGCCTGCGCGAAGGCACCCAGGTGGAAGTGGTCGAAGACAGCTCGCAAGTGCCGACCACCCCGGGCCAGCACCTGCAAGGGCAGGAAACCAAGGGCGCGGCGCAAACAGATGAAGCACAACCTGGCAACACAGCAGGCAAGGCGGGCGCATGAACCTCTCGCGCCTGTTCATCCTGCGCCCGGTCGCCACCACGCTGAGCATGCTGGCCATCGTGCTGGCTGGCCTGATCGCCTACAAGTTGCTGCCGGTTTCCGCCTTGCCGCAGGTGGATTACCCGACCATTCGCGTCATGACCCTGTACCCCGGCGCCAGCCCGCAGGTGATGACCAGCGCTGTCACCGCGCCACTGGAGCGCCAGTTCGGCCAGATGCCGGGCCTGGAACAGATGGCCTCGACCAGTTCTGGCGGCGCGTCGGTGCTGACCTTGCGTTTCAACCTCGACATGAACATGGACGTTGCCGAGCAGCAGGTGCAGGCCGCGATCAACGCCGCCAGCAACTTGTTGCCCAGTGACCTGCCGGCACCGCCGGTGTACAACAAGGTCAACCCGGCCGACACCCCGGTGCTGACCCTGGCCATCTCCAGCAAGACCATGCCGCTGCCCAAGCTCAACGACCTGGTCGATACCCGCGTGGCGCAAAAGCTGGCGCAAATCAGCGGCGTGGGCATGGTCAGCATTGCCGGTGGCCAGCGCCAAGCGGTACGCATCAAGGTCAACGTCGACGCCCTGGCGGCCAATGGCTTGAATCTGGATGACGTGCGCACGCTGATCGGTGCCTCCAACGTCAACCAGCCCAAAGGCAACTTCGACGGCCCGACCCGGGTGTCGATGCTCGATGCCAACGACCAGCTGCGTTCTCCCGAGGAATACGCCAACCTGATCCTGGCCTACAACAACGGTGCGCCGCTGCGCCTGAAAGATGTGGCCGAAATCGTCGACGGCGCCGAGAACGAGCGGCTGGCCGCCTGGGCGAACGAGAACCATGCTGTGCTGCTGAACATCCAGCGTCAGCCGGGCGCCAACGTGATCGAAGTGGTCGACCGCATCAAGGACCTGCTGCCGTCGATCACCGACAACCTGCCGGCCGGCCTCGATGTCTCGGTGCTGACCGACCGCACCCAGACCATTCGTGCCGCGGTCAAGGACGTGCAGCACGAACTGCTGATCGCCATCGTTCTGGTGGTGATGGTCACCTTCGTCTTCTTGCGCCGCTTCAGCGCCACCCTCATTCCGTCGATTGCCGTGCCACTGTCGCTGATCGGGACGTTCGGGGTCATGTACCTGGCCGGGTTCTCGGTCAACAACCTGACACTCATGGCCCTGACCATCGCCACCGGCTTTGTGGTCGATGATGCCATCGTCATGCTGGAGAACATCTCCCGGCATATCGAAGAGGGCGAGACGCCCATGCAGGCGGCGCTCAAGGGTGCCAGGCAGATTGGCTTCACCCTGATTTCGCTGACCTTCTCGCTGATTGCGGTCCTTATCCCGTTGCTGTTCATGGCGGACGTGGTCGGTCGCCTGTTCCGCGAGTTCGCCATCACGCTGGCAGTCGCCATTCTGATTTCCCTGGTGGTGTCCCTGACCCTGACACCGATGATGTGCGCGCGTCTGCTCAAGCGCGAGCCCAAGGAAGAAGAACAAGGCCGCTTCTACCGTGCCAGTGGCGCCTGGATCGACTGGCTGATCAAGCACTACGGCAGCGCCCTGCAGTGGGTGCTCAAGCATCAGCCGCTGACCTTGCTGGTGGCGGTGGCCAGCCTGGTGCTCACGGTGTTCCTGTACATGGTCGTGCCCAAGGGCTTCTTCCCGGTGCAGGACACGGGGGTGATCCAGGGTATTTCCGAAGCGCCGCAGTCCACCTCGTTCGCCGCCATGAGCGAACGTCAGCAGGCCCTGAGCAAGGTCATCCTGCAAGACCCGGCCGTGCAAAGCCTGTCGTCCTACATTGGCGTAGACGGCGACAACGCCACGCTCAACAGTGGTCGCCTGCTGATCAACCTCAAGCCCCACGGCGAGCGCGATGTCAGCGCCAGCGAAGTGATCAGCCGCCTGCAGCCGCAGGTCGACCGGCTGGTGGGCATCCGCCTGTTCATGCAGCCGGTGCAAGACCTGAGCATCGAGGACCGGGTCAGCCGGACCCAGTATCAGTTCAGCCTGTCGTCGCCGGACGCCGACCTGCTGGCGCAGTGGAGTGGCAAGCTGGTGCAGGCGCTGCAGCAGCGCCCGGAACTGGCCGATGTGGCCAGCGACCTACAGGACAAGGGCTTGCAGGTGTACCTGGTCATCGACCGTGACATGGCCAGCCGCCTGGGGATCAGCGTGTCGCAGATCACCAATGCCCTGTACGACGCCTTCGGCCAGCGGCAGATCTCGACCATCTACACTCAGGCCAGCCAGTACCGCGTGGTGTTGCAGTCCAAGGACGCCGCCACGATCGGCCCGCAGGCGCTGGAGTCGATCCACGTCAAGGCCACCGATGGCGGCCAGGTGCGCCTTTCGGCGCTGGCGCGGATCGAGCAGCGTCAAGCCCAGCTGGCTATTTCTCACATCGGCCAGTTCCCGGCAGTGACCTTGTCGTTCAACCTGGCTCACGGCGCGTCGCTGGGCGAAGCCGTGCAGGTGATCGAGCAGGTGCAGCAGGACATCGGCATGCCGCTGGGTGTGCAAACCCGCTTCCAGGGTGCCGCCGAGGCCTTCCAGGCATCGTTGTCGAGCACCTTGCTGCTGATTCTGGCGGCGGTGGTGACCATGTACATCGTGCTGGGGGTGCTGTACGAAAGCTACATACACCCGATCACCATCCTCTCGACCCTGCCGTCAGCGGCGGTCGGCGCCTTGCTGGCCTTGCTCATCAGCGGTAACGACCTGGGCATGATCGCCATCATCGGCATCATCCTGCTGATCGGTATCGTCAAGAAGAACGCAATCATGATGATCGACTTCGCCCTGGAGGCCGAGCGCCATCAGGGCATGAGCCCGCGCGATGCCATCTACCAGGCGGCACTGCTGCGCTTCCGGCCGATCCTGATGACCACCCTGGCCGCGCTGTTTGGTGCGGTGCCGCTGATGCTTGCCACCGGTTCCGGTGCCGAGCTGCGCCAGCCACTGGGCCTGGTGATGGTCGGCGGGTTGCTGGTCAGCCAGGTGCTGACGCTGTTCACCACCCCGGTCATCTACCTGTACTTCGATCGCCTGGCCCGCCGCCTGCGCCCGGCCATTGACGTGAAGCAGGCCCAGGCATGAACCTGTCCGGGCCTTTCATCCGTCGCCCGGTGGCGACCATGCTGTTGAGCCTGGCAATCATGCTGCTGGGTGGGGTCAGCTTTGGCTTGCTACCGGTGGCGCCACTGCCGCAAATGGACTTCCCGGTGATCGTGGTGTCGGCGAACCTCTCTGGTGCCAGCCCCGAGGTCATGGCGTCCACCGTGGCCACACCGCTGGAACGCAAGCTGGGCAGCATCGCCGGCGTCACCACGCTCACCAGCAGCTCCAACCAGGGGTCGACACGGGTAATCATCGGCTTCGAGATGGGCCGTGACATCGATGGCGCAGCCCGTGAGGTGCAAGCGGCGATCAACGCTACCCGCAACCTGCTGCCCAGTGGCATGCGTAGCATGCCCACCTACAAGAAGATCAACCCGTCGCAGGCGCCGATCATGGTGCTGTCACTGACTTCGGATGTGTTGCAGAAGGGCCAGCTGTATGACCTGGCCGACACCATCCTTTCACAGAGCCTGGCTCAGGTATCGGGGGTAGGGGAGGTGCAGATCGGCGGCAGTTCGCTGCCTGCCGTGCGCATTGCCGTCGAGCCGCAACTGCTCAACCAGTACAACCTGTCGCTGGACGAAGTGCGCACCGCCGTGTCCAACGCCAACCAGCGCCGGCCCATGGGCTTTGTCGAGGACACCGAGCGCAACTGGCAGGTGCGGGCCAACGACCAGCTGGAAAGTGCCAAGGATTACGAGCCGGTGGTGATTCGCCAGCAGAACGGCACCATTCTGCGCCTGTCTGACGTGGCGACGGTCACCGACGGCGTTGAAAACCGTTACAACAGCGGCTTCTTCAACGACCAGGCAGCGGTGTTGCTGGTGGTCAACCGCCAGAGCGGCGCCAACATCATCGAAACGGTCGACCAGATCAAGGCGCAGCTACCGGCATTGCAGTCGTTGCTGCCCGCCAGCGTGCAACTGAACGTGGCCATGGACCGCTCGCCCGTGATCAAGGCCACCCTCAAAGAGGCCGAGCACACCCTGCTGATCGCCGTGGTGCTGGTGATCCTGGTGGTCTACCTGTTCCTCGGCAGCCTGCGCGCCTCGCTGATCCCCAGCCTGGCGGTGCCGGTATCGCTGGTGGGTACGTTCGCAGTCATGTACGTGTGCGGTTTCTCGCTCAACAACCTGTCGCTGATGGCGCTGATCCTTGCCACCGGGCTGGTGGTGGACGATGCCATCGTGGTGCTGGAAAACATCTCCAGGCACATCGAGAACGGCCAGCCACCGATGAAGGCGGCCTTCCTGGGGGCCAAGGAGGTGGGCTTCACCTTGCTGTCGATGAACGTGTCGCTGGTGGCGGTGTTCGTCTCCATCCTGTTCATGGGCGGCATCGTGCGCAACCTGTTCCAGGAGTTTTCCATCACCCTGGCGGCGGCGATCATCGTCTCGCTGGTGGTGTCGCTCACCCTTACACCGATGCTCTGCGCCCGCTGGCTCAAGCCGCACCAGGCCCAGCAGACACGCCTGCAGCGCTGGAGCGACAAGCTGCATCAGCGCATGGTTGCTGCCTATGACCGCAGCCTGGGCTGGGCCCTGCGCCACAAGCGCCTGACCCTGCTCAGCCTGTTGGCCACCATCGGCATCAACATCGCCCTGTACGTGGTGGTGCCCAAGACGCTGATACCCCAGCAGGATACCGGCCAGTTGATGGGCTTCATCCGGGGTGACGACGGCCTGTCGTTCACGGTGATGCAGCCGAAGATGGAAATCTACCGCCGCGCCTTGCTGGCCGACCCGGCAGTACAGAGCGTTGCCGGTTTCATCGGTGGCAACAGCGGTACCAACAACGCCATGGTGCTGGTGCGCCTGAAACCGATCAGCGAGCGCAAGATCGATGCGCAGAAGGTGATCGAACGCCTGCGCAAGGAGCTGCCCAAAGTGCCCGGCGGGCGCCTGTTCCTGATGGCCGACCAGGACCTGCAACTGGGTGGCGGTGGGCGTGACCAGACCTCCTCTCAGTACCTGTATACCCTGCAAAGTGGCGACCTGGCGGCGTTGCGCGAATGGTTCCCCAAGGTGGTCGCGGCGCTGCGTGCACTGCCTGAGCTGACCGCCATTGACGCCCGCGATGGTGCCGGTACCCAACAGGTGACGCTGGTGGTCGACCGTGACCAGGCCAAGCGCCTGGGCATCGACATGGACATGGTCACCGCAGTACTGAACAACGCCTACAGCCAGCGGCAGATCTCCACCATCTACGACAGCCTCAACCAGTACCAGGTGGTGCTCGAGATCAACCCGAAATACGCCTGGGACCCGAGCACGCTGGAGCAAGTGCAGGTGATCACCGCCGACGGCGCCCGGGTGCCGCTGTCGACCATCGCCCACTACGAGAACAGCCTGGCCAACGACCGGGTCAGCCACGAAGGCCAGTTCGCCTCGGAAGACATCGCCTTCGACGTCGCCGAGGGCTACAGCCCCGATCAGGCCATGGCGGCACTGGAGCGCGCGGTGGCCAAACTGGGGCTGCCCGAGGAGGTGATTGCCAAGCTCGGCGGCACTGCCGATGCCTTTGCCCAGACCCAGCAGGGCCAGCCATTCATGATCCTTGGCGCACTGCTGCTGGTGTACCTGGTGCTGGGCATTCTGTATGAAAGCTACATTCACCCGCTGACCATTCTCTCGACACTGCCTTCGGCGGGCGTCGGGGCCTTGCTGGCGCTGTACGTCACCGGTGGCGAGTTCAGCCTGATCTCGTTGCTGGGGCTGTTCCTGTTGATTGGGGTGGTGAAAAAGAATGCCATCCTGATGATCGACCTGGCCTTGCAGCTGGAGCGCCATCAGGGCTTTTCGCCGGAAGAGTCGATCCGCCGGGCCTGCCTGCTGCGCCTGCGGCCGATCCTGATGACCACCCTGGCAGCGATCCTTGGCGCATTGCCGTTGCTGCTGAGCCAGGCTGAAGGCGCAGAAATGCGTCAGCCGCTGGGCCTGACCATCATCGGTGGCCTGGTGTTCAGCCAGATCCTCACCCTTTATACGACGCCGGTGGTTTACCTGTACCTGGACCGCCTGCGCCACCGTTTCAACCGTTGGCGCGGCGTGCGCACCGACGCCGCCCTGGAAACCCCGCTATGACTTTTGCCCAGACCCCACTTCACCGTGCCCTGCAGGCACTGACCCGTGGCCGTGGCTCGCGCCTGCTTGGTGCCGGGTTGTGCGTGGCCTTGCTCAGTGCCTGTACCCTGAGCCCGGACTACCACCGCCCCGAGCTGAACAGCACGGCGGCGCAGTTCAAGCATGCCGAAGGTTGGACCCAGGCCTCGCCGTCCGACGCCATCGCCCGTGGCGCCTGGTGGGAAATCTACGGTGATGCCGGGCTCAACGCGCTGGTCGAAGAGCTTAACCGCAGCAACCAGACCGTGGCGCAATCAGAAGCCCAGTACCGCCAGGCCCAGGCGCTGGTGCGCAGCAGCCGTGCGGCGCTGTTCCCCAGCCTGGACCTGAGCGCCAGCAAGAACCGTTCGGCGCAGGGCACCGGCAGCTCCAGTTCCAGCCTGTCCAATAACAGCAGCGGCATTCGCAACACCTACAACGCGCAGTTGGGCGTGAGCTGGGAGATCGACCTGTGGGGCAAGCTGCGCGAAACCCTGAATGCCAACGAGGCCAGTGCCGAAGCGAGTTTCGCCGACCTTGCGTCGATCCGCTTGAGCCAACAGTCGGAGCTGGTGCAGAACTACCTGCAATTGCGGGTGATTGATGAGCAGAAGCGCTTGCTGGAAGCCACCGTGGCGGCTTATGAGCGCTCGCTGCGAATGAACGAAAACCAGTACCGCGCCGGTGTCGCCGGCCCGGATGCCGTGGCCCAGGCCCGTACGCAGCTCAAAAGCACCCAGGCTGACTTGATTGACCTGATCTGGCAGCGTGCGCAGTTCGAAAACGCCATCGCCGTGCTGCTGGGCAAGACGCCTGCCGACTTCGCCCTGGCCGACAGCAAGGCGATTCCCGCGTTGCCGCAAATACCGGTTTCGCTGCCTTCGCAGCTGCTGGAGCGGCGCCCGGACATCGCGGCAGCCGAACGCAACGTGATGGCGGCCAACGCCAACATCGGGGTGTCGCGGGCAGCCTACTTCCCGGACCTCAGCCTGAGCATGAGTGGTGGTTATTCCAGCAGCAGCTTCAGCAACTGGATCGAGTTGCCCAACCGCTACTGGTCGGTAGGCCCGCAGTTGGCGCTGACCCTGTTCGACGCCGGCAAACGCAGCGCCGAGGTCGACCGCACGGTGGCCGTGTATGACCAGACGGTGGCGCAGTACCGCCAGACCGTGCTGGACGGCTTCAAGGAAGTGGAAAACCTGCTGGTTCAACTGAAGGTGTATGGCGATGAAGCCGTGGTGCGCCAAGAGGCGCTTGACGCCGCCCGTGAGTCGTTGCGCCTGACCGAAAACCAGTACCGTGCCGGGCTGATCGGCTATCTGGATGTGGTCAACGTGCAAACCACGGCGCTGAGCAACGAGCGCAGTGTGCTGAACCTGCTGCAAGGGCGCCTGGTGGCCAGTGTGCAACTGGTGGCTGCGTTGGGCGGCGGCTGGGATGCAGAGCAGGCGTTTGCCGAGCAGAATTGACCAAACGCAGAGGGGTAGGCTGCGGTTATTGGATCCATTCCCATTCGCAAAAACCCCGTGCGTTTCGCTTAAGCTTGAGTACAATCGTCAGCTTTTGTCGGGCCCCCTGTCCCGGCGCTGGAACTCTCAATGCTGACCGGTAGCTACTCCTCTTCGCTGGTGTTGATTTCGCTGTGCGTGGCAATCCTGGCATCCTATACCGCCCTTGACCTGACCGGCCGCATCGCCACGGCCAAGGGCCGCGCTGCCTGCCTGTGGATGGGCGGCGGTGCGTTGGCCATGGGCATCGGCGTGTGGTCGATGCACTTCATTGGCATGCTTGCCTTCAGCTTGCCCATCGACTTGGGGTACGACCTGGCCCTGACCGCGTTCTCGCTGCTGATCGCTGTGCTGTCCTCGGGCTTTGCCTTGTGGCTGGTCAGTCAGCCGAGCCTGCCAGCGCTGCAGTTGGGGTTCGGCGCGCTGATCATGGGCGCCGGTATCGCCTGCATGCACTACACCGGCATGGCCGCGCTGCGCATGCTGCCAGGCATCGATTACGACCCGACGTTGTTCGGTGCTTCGCTGCTGATTGCCGTAGGCGCCTCGGCGGCGGCATTGTGGATTGCCTTCCGCCTGCGCACACACACACCCTATATACGGCAGATCCGCGGTCTGGCGGCGGTGGTCATGGGCGTTGCCATCGTGGGCATGCATTACACCGGCATGGCAGCGGCAAACTTCCCCGAGGGCAGCTTCTGCGGCGCGCTGGGGGGCGGGTTGCAGGGGGACAGCCTTGTTTACCTGGTGCTGATCACCACGCTGGCAGTACTGGCAGTGGCTTTGCTGACTTCGGTGCTGGACGCGCGTCTCGAGGCGCGTACTGCCGAGTTGGCCCGTTCGCTGACCTTGGCCAACCAGGAACTGACCCAACTGGCCTTGCACGACACCCTCACCGATCTGCCCAACCGTACCCTGCTGGCGGACCGCATCGAACAGGCCATTGCCAAAGTGGCGGAGCAGGGCGGTTGTTTTGCCCTGATGTTCATTGATCTGGACGGCTTCAAACCCGTCAACGATGCCTTTGGCCATCATATCGGTGACCTTCTGCTCAAAGCGGTGGCGGCCCGCCTGCGCGGCCACCTGCACAGCCAGGACACGCTGGCACGGATTGGCGGCGACGAATTCGTGCTGCTGGTGGAACTGCAGGAGCCGAACGATGCCATGGACGTGGCGGTCAAGCAGGTCAACCTGGTGTCCCGGCCTTTCCGCGTCGCCGAGCACGACCTGCAACTGTCGGCGAGCCTGGGCATCGTCCTGTATCCGGGCAACGGCCAGGACCAGCATGAGCTGCTGCGTAACGCCGACGCTGCCATGTACCATGCCAAGAGCGCCGGCAAGAACGGTTACAGCTTCTTCGATGTGTCGATGAACAGCAATGCGCGCCAGCAGTTGCAGCTGTTGCAGGACTTGCGCCTGGCGCTGGAGCAGCGCCAGTTCCGCTTGCATTACCAGCCCAAGTTCGACGCCCAGGCCTGCCAACCGATCGGTGCCGAAGCGTTGCTGCGCTGGGAGCACCCGCAGCAGGGCCTGCTGCTGCCTGACCGCTTCATCGGCCTGGCAGAAAAGACCGGCCTGATCATCCCCATTGGTGAGTGGGTACTCACTGAGGCCTGCCGTCAGATGCGTCAGTGGCTGGACCAGGGGCACCATGGCTGGCGCATGGCGGTGAACCTGTCGGCCATCCAGTTCTGCCATGCCGGTCTGGTCGACAGCGTGGCCCGCGCCCTGCAGCAGAACGGCTTGCCAGCCAACTGCCTGACACTGGAAATTACCGAAACCACCGCCATGCACGATGCCGATGCCAGCCTGACCGTGCTGCAGCGCCTGTCCGACATGGGCGTGGACTTGTCCATTGATGACTTTGGTACGGGCTATTCCAGTCTGATGTACCTCAAGCGCCTGCCAGCCAACGAGCTGAAAATCGACCGCGGTTTCGTACGTGACCTGGAGCAGGACAGTGACGATGCGGCGATTGTTTCGGCAATTGTCGCACTGGGCCAGGCGTTAGGCCTGCGTATCGTTGCCGAGGGGGTTGAAACCGACAAGCAGCAGGACTTCCTGACCCGTCTGGGGTGTGATTCGTTGCAGGGCTACCTGCTGGGCCAGCCCGTGCCGGCCGAGCAGTTTATGAGCAAGTTGCAGGCCATGGGCCCGGAACTCACTGCTGCGGGCCAGTCGCTGTATGAAAAGCCTTGATACTTGGTAAGGCTGTTTTCAACGCAGCATGAACAAGTATCAAGGCTTTTCGTACAGAGCCTAGACTGCATCGCGCAAGGTAAAGGCGGGAATGAAGGCATCCATTTCCGCCTCGACGGCCTCGATGATGCGCTCTACATCGGCGGCGGCCATGATCGCTGCACAGGGGATGCCCGCAATCGCCAGCAGGGTTTCACCGCTGGCGCGGTCGAACAGCCGCGCGACCATGCTGCGTGGCGCATCCATGCTGGCCTCGAAACCCAACGGATGGAAATGCCAGCGCATCACCTGGCAGGCGTTGGGGAACGTCATCTTGTTCATGCCAGCCTCCTTGTCCGTACCTGGACGTGATGAGCGGGTGGCCACATCGATGCGGCCGCCGGGAAACTAAAGATAGCACCTGCTACGCGCGATTTTCGGTTGCAAGTACGACAAATGTGCGAATGCATGACAGCGGTCACACCCTTGTCATGGGCGCAGTGGGGCGGCTGGCTGCATGGCAAACGTTTTCCCGGCCGCAAGGTGCCAGGTAACCATCGGGTTTGGTGACTTTCGCTGACGTTCGACCCGCAGTTTTTTCAGACGAGCGGCTTGGTTAACCCAGCAACCCGGCGGCAATGTTGATAGTGAACCCCAGAATCGCCGTATTGAACACGAAGCCCACCAACGAATGCGCCAGCACTACCCGCCGCAACCCACGCCCGGCGACACCCACGTCTGAGGTTTGCACCGCCACGCTGATGGTGAACGAGAAGTAGTGGAAGTCCCAGTAATCCGGGTTGCGCTCGCCATCAGCGAAGCGCAGTGGGGGTTCGTGGTTTTGCCCGGTGTAGAACAGGCGGGCGTAGTGCAGGGTGAATATGCAGCCGATCAGCAGCCAGGAACCGGCGACGGTCAGGCCCGTGTAGAGATAGTGCACGGCCAGGGCCGTGCCTTGCAGGCCGCGGCTGGAGACCAGTTGCAGGGTGACCGCGGCAAGGCTGGCGATGGCGGCGATGCACACGGTCAGCAGGACCAGGCCGGCGTTCTCGTCTTCGACGCCGGCGACTTTGCGGACCTTTTCCGGGCTGGCTGTCCAGCTCAGGTAGAGCACCAGCAGCAGGTACAGCCACACCCCCAGGTTCCAGCCAGCGAGGATGTGCTGCACGGTATCACCGGCGGGGATCAGCCAGGCGCCAGCGAGGCCGACTGCAGCGGCGAGGCTCAGGCGGGGGTGTGTGCGGGTCAGGCGATGGAAAGCCATGGGGCCTCGTTCACAAGGGGTATGGCTTGTACTCTAGACCGTCATAGGGTTGGGTGGGAGGCGCAATACCCTGCAGGGCCTGGGGTTTCTTTGAGTCCCCCATCGCACGGCATTGCAACTCTCAGTACACTGCACGTTCCAACACCAACATCCGTTGAACTCGAGGTTTTTGCATGACGCTCAGTCCTTTGGCAGGCAAGCCGGCTCCGGCCAGCGTGCTGGTCGATATTCCCCGGCTGCTTACCGCCTATTACACGGGCCGCCCAGACGCTGCCGTGGCGGCCCAGCGCGTGGCCTTCGGCACCTCGGGGCACCGGGGCAGTTCGCTTGAATTGAGTTTCAACGAGTATCACGTCCTGGCCATTAGCCAGGCGATTTGCCTGTACCGCCAGGAAAAAGGCATCGATGGCCCGCTGTTCATCGGCGCCGATACCCACGCCCTGTCAGCGCCGGCGACCGCCAGCGCCCTGGAAGTGCTGGCCGCCAACGGCGTGCAGGTGATGCTGTCCAAGGATGACGAATACACGCCGACGCCGGCGGTTTCCCACGCCATCCTCTGCCACAACCGTGGCCGCACGCAGGGCCTGGCTGACGGTATTGTCATCACCCCGTCGCACAACCCGCCGCAAAGCGGTGGCTTCAAGTACAACCCGCCCAACGGTGGCCCGGCCGACAGCGACGTGACCAAGTGGATCGAGGGCAAGGCCAACGAGCTGCTGGCGGCTAACCTGGCGGGCGTCAAGCGCATGGACCATGCCCAGGCGCTGCAGGCGCCGACCACCCACCGCCACGATTACGTCAGCAACTATGTGGCCGACCTGGAAAACGTCATCGATTTCGATGTCATCCGTGGCGCCGGGTTGCGCCTGGGCGTCGACCCGCTGGGCGGGGCAGGGGTACGCTACTGGTCGGCCATTGCCAAGTACTACCAGCTGGACCTGGAAGTGGTGAACACCGAGGTCGACCCGACCTTCCGCTTCATGACCGTCGACTGGGACGGCCAGATCCGCATGGACCCTTCCTCACCATATGCCATGCAGGGCCTGATAGGCCTGCGCGAGCGCTTTGACGTGGCCTTCGCCTGCGACCCGGACCACGACCGCCACGGCATCGTCACCCCTGACGGCCTGCTGCAACCCAACAACTACCTCGCCGTGGCCATCGACTACCTGTTCCGCCACCGCCCGCAGTGGCGCACCGACGCCGCCGTGGGCAAGACCGTGGTCTCCAGCGGCCTGATCGACCGCGTTACCCAACGCCTGGGCCGCGATCTGTATGAGGTGCCGGTGGGCTTCAAGTTCTTCGCCCAGGGCCTGTTCGACGGTTCGCTCGGTTTTGGTGGCGAAGAAAGTGCAGGGGCTTCGTTCCTGCGTCGCGATGGCTCGGTGTGGGCCACCGACAAGGACGGGTTGATCCCGGCCTTGCTGGCCGCCGAAATGACCGCCCGTACCGGGCGTAACCCGAGCCAGGCTTATGCCGACCTGACCGACGCGCTGGGCAAGCCGTTCGCCACCCGTGTCGAGGCCAAGGCCGATGCGCGGCAGAAGGCGTTGCTGAGCAAGCTGGCGCCGGAGCAGGTGAAGTCGACCGAACTGGCCGGTGAGCCGATCGTGCAGATCCTCAGCCACGCCCCAGGCAATGGCCAGGCGATTGGCGGGCTTAAGGTGATGACGGCCAATGGCTGGTTCGCCGCGCGCCCGTCGGGTACTGAAGACATCTACAAGATCTACGCTGAAAGCTTCATCGACGAGGCGCATTTGCAGCGTCTGGTGCAGGAAGCACAAGTGCTGGTCGATGAAGCAATTGCCTGACCGGTAACAAACCGCTTGGTTCTGTGGCGTGATGTAAATTAGAATTAATCTTATTTACTCCGCCGCAGGACCCTCCTCATGATCGACGCCGCGCCGCCACCGGAGCCTGGCCTGCCTGCCCTGTACCGGGAGCATCGCGGCTGGCTTGAAACCTGGCTGCGCCGGCGTATGGGCAATGCCTGGGATGCCGCCGACCTCAGTCAGGATACTTTTTTGCGCATTCTGGCCAGCGCCCAGCCGCTGGCAGACATACGCGAACCGCGTGCCTACCTGCTGACCGTGGGCAAGCGTTTGCTCAGCAACTTCCACCAGCGCCGTAGCCTGGAGCAGGCCTACCTTGATGCCTTGGCGCAGTTGCCCGAGCAACATGTGCCGTCGCCAGAACAGCGCTGGGTACTGCTCGAAACCCTACAAGCACTGGATGAATTGCTCGACGGCCTCAAGCCGCCGATACGCAAGGCCTTTCTCTGGAGCCAGCTGGAAGGCTTGGGCTACGCCGAGATTGGCCAGCGCCTGGGCGTCTGCCAGCGCTCGGTGAAACGCTACATGGCGCAGGCTTACGAACATTGCCTGTTGGCCGAGTTGCAATGAGCCCCCACCCCCCAGAAACCCGCGAGGCGCTGCGTGCTGCAGCCCGTTGGCTGGCATTACTGGATTCTGGCGACGCAAGCGAATCTGACCTGCAGCGTCTGGCGCAATGGCGCGCCAGCAGTCACCTGCACGAAGACGCCTGGCAAAAGGCATCGCTGCTGCGAGCGCGGTTTGCCGGGTTGCCCGGCGCATTGGCGATGGCCGCCCTGGATCGTCCGGATGCCGGTCGTCGGGCATTGCTCAAACAAGCCCTGGGTGTGACGGCGTTGTTGCCGGTGGCCTGGCTGGTGAGCCGTGAGCTGCCGCTGGATGCCTGGACCGCCGACATGCGCACCGCGGTAGGAGAGCGCAGGCAGGCACTGCTGAGCGACGGCACCTTGTTGCAGTTGAACACCGACAGTGCGGTCGATATCGAGCTGGGTGCAGGCCGCGTGGCACTGCTGCGCGGTGAAGTGGCCGTCAGCGTGCCCGCTAACCTGAGCCTCACCTTGCAGGTGCCTTACGGCCGGGTGGTGCTCAGTGAGGGCGAGGCGTGCCTGCGCCTGCTTGATGAGGCCTGCCGGGTGTCGGCGATCAAGGGGGCGGTCAGCCTGCAGCCGTTGCGGGGTCCAGCCGTGATGCTACAGGCCGGCCAACAGGCCAGTTTGCAGGCGGCCGGCGTTGGCCCTGTCAAAGCGTTCGACGCATGGCAACTGGGCTGGCGCGAAGGTGCGCTACGGCTGGACGACCGCCCGCTGGGCGAGTTGCTGCACGAACTGCGCAGGTATCGCCCCGGCGTACTGCGCTGGGCACCAGAACTGGAGCGCTTGCGTGTTACCGGCACGTTCCGCCTTGACGACACCGACCGGGTGTTGGCCCTGCTCGCCGCCAGCCTGCCGTTGCAAGTGCAGACCCGCACGCGTTATTGGGTGAGCCTGACCGCACGAGAAAATCGAGCATGAGACTGTCCCCTTTTTTTCACTCGCCGGTCATTACCGGTAGGAGAAAATAAAAGGGGAGCCTTGTTCAATGCCTGCAGTAAAAACTTGCCGCCTGCGCCCACTGGCGCGCGCAGCACATCCATTGTTCGCGATGAGCCTGCTGTTGTGTGCACCCGCCTGGGCCGATGAGCCGGCCCGGCGTACGTTCCAGGTGGCGCCAGCCAGCCTGGGTGCCGCTTTGACCCATTTCGCCGACCAGGCCGGTGTCAGCCTTTCGCTGGACCCGGCATTGGTAGAGGGCCGGCAAAGTAACGGCTTGTCCGGTCGTTACAGTGTCGATGAAGGCTTCAACCAGTTGCTGCGCAGTAGCGGCCTGCAGGCGCTACCAGTGGGTGAGGGGGCCTTCACCCTGATGCCAGCCCCCCAGGCCAGTGGCGCGCTGGAAATCGCCCCCACCCGCATCGTCGGCGGCCTGGCCGCAGGCAACGAAGCGCAGCCGTATGCCGGTGGCCAAGTGGCACGCCAAGGGGCACAAGGTTTGCTCGGTTCGCGCGACTTCATGGAAACCCCGTTCAGCATCACCAGCTACACCAGCGACCTGGTCAAGAACCAACAGGCGCGCACCTTGGGCGAGCTGATTGCCAGTGACCCTTCAGTGCGTGCTACCAACCCGGCGGGCGGGCGTTTCGAGCAGTTCACCATTCGCGGCTTCAGCCTGTTCAACAGTGATGTGGCCTACAACGGTCTTTATGGCATCTTGCCGACGTATTCGATCGACATGGAAATGGCCGACCGGGTCGACATCATCAAAGGCCCCAGCCAGTTGATCAATGGCATATCGCCGCGTGGCAGCGTGGGCGGCGGTATCAATGTGCAGCCCAAGCGAGCCGCTGACAAGCCGATCACCGAATTCACCGGCAGCTACGCCTCGGCCGGCCAGGCTGGCGGCGCCGTGGACATCGGCCGTCGCTTTGGTGAAGGCCAGCAGTTCGGCTTGCGCTTCAATGGGGTGAAGCAGGCCGGTGATACCGAATGGGACCACCAGCGCGTCGACCGCGAAATGGCGGTGCTGGGCCTGGATTTTCGAGGCGAGCGCCTGCGTCTCTCGGCAGACCTTGGCCACACCGAGCGCGATACCGACGCCCCGCAGGAACGTGTGCTGGTCGGTGCCAATGCCAAGGTGCCCAATGCCAATGACGTACGCCACAACTACGCCCAGGCCTGGAGCAAGGCGCGTACCAACGACACCTTCGGTGCGCTGAACGCCGAGTACGATATCAGCGAATCGCTGCTGGCCTATGGTGCGGTCGGTGCGCGCAAGAGCAACCACGACTTCCTGCGCCATAATGTGTCGATCACCAACGATGCTGGCGACTTCACCGTGCAGCCGCGTGACTTTACCCGGGACGAGTCGGTGCGCACCGCCATGGCCGGTTTACGTCACTGGTTCCATACCGGGCCGGTCAGCCACGCGCTGAACCTGGCCGCCACCTATTACTACATGGACTTCACCAACGGCGGGGCGCGCTATGCCGCGGCGCCGAGCAACCTCTACAACCCGGTGGCCGCACCGACACCCGGTACGCCAACCCGCCTCGACCCCGAGGTCTACACGGAAAACCGCTTCTCCGGCGTGGCCCTGGCCGACACCCTTGGCTTTTTTGACGACCGCCTGCTGTTGACCCTGGGTGCGCGCTGGCAACGGGTGCAGGTGGATGACTGGAGCGACGGCGTCAAAGGCGATACGGGCTATGACGAAGAAAAAGTCTCGCCTTCTGGGGGCGTATTGCTCAAGGTCACCGACCAGCTCTCGTTGTATGCCAACTACATGGAGGGCCTGAGCCAAGGCAAGATCGCCCCCTCGACCTCGATCAACGAAGACCAGATCTTCCCGCCGTTCACCAGCCGCCAGATCGAGGTGGGGGCCAAGTACGACCTCGGCCAGGTGGCCTTTACTGCCAGCGCCTTCCGCATTCGCCAGCCGGCCTACGAGACCAACCCCGCTTCGCGGGTGTTCGGCCCCAATGGCAAGCGTGACAACCGCGGCATCGAGCTGAGTGTGTTCGGTGAGCCGGTGCAGGGCGTGCGGGTGTTGGGTGGGGTGATGTATATCGACAGCGAGCTGACCGACACCGTCGGCGGTGCCTACGATGGCAACCGTGCGCCGGCCACGCCCGAATACAACGTCAATCTGGGGGCTGAATGGGACGTGCCAGGGGTGAACGGCCTGACCTTCACAGCGCGCGGCATTCACTCCAGCTCGCAGTACCTGGACCAGAACAACAGCAAACGCATCGATGGCTGGGAGCGTTATGACGTGGGTGCACGTTATGCCTTCAAGGTGGACGCCACCGAGGTTACCTTGCGGGCCAGTGTCGAGAATGTGCTCGATGATCGCTACTGGAGCTCGGCAGGGGCGTCGGATGACAGTGAGCCGGGGTTGACCCTGTCCACCCCGCGGACCTATCTGCTCTCGGCCACGGTCGGCTTTTAAACCGAACCCTTGTATACCTACCCAGCGGGAGCGGGTGCGACCGGGAATCAGGCGACTCGGTGGGGCAGTTGCGTAGATGATCAGCCCGGCGCAAGCGCCCGCCCCAGCTTCTGCGCCTGCCCCTGCAACACCCGCATCAACTGCAGCGCTGCATGCGAGGGCGGCTCGAAGCGCGAATAGACGAAGCTGATATCGAAGTGAATCTCATCGGCCAACGGCACCACCGCGAGCCCGCTGTCCTGTGCAACGAACTCGTCGATCACGCTGATGCCCATGCCTTGCTTGACCAACGCCACAGCCTCGTTGGCATTGGTGAACGACAACAGTGATTTCAGCTGTAGCCCGCGGCGCCCGATGTGTTCGGCCAACAGCTCGCCAAACGGCATGTCGGGCCGGAACAGCAGCAACGCATGGCCCTCCAGCTGCTGCAAGGTCAGCGCGGGCTGACCGGCCAAAGGGTGACCCGGCGGCATCACCACTACCATGCGTCCACGCATGAACGCTTGCGAATGCAGGTGGTCGTGCACCACCGGCAGGGCGGCGATCGACAGGTCGACCTTCTTCGACAAGATCTGATTGGGCATTTCGCCCATCAACGAGGTTTGCCACTCGATATTCAGTGACGGTGATTCACGCTTGAGCTGGGCCAGGGCCATCGGGATCACCACCGTGGACAACGATGCACTGCACGAGATACGCAACTTGCGCTGGCCGCCAGCGCCCAGCGCGAGGGCGCATTCGTTGACCTGCAACGCTGCCTGGTACACCCGCTCGACCTCGCGAAACAGCACCTGCGCTTCGGCCGTCGGCACCAGGCGGTTGTTGACGCGCTCGAACAGCGGGTAGGCCAGGCGCGCTTCGATGTACTGGATCAACTTGCTCACCGCCGGCTGCGACACATACAGCAATTTGGCCGCCGCGCTGATAGAGCCCGTCAGCATCACCGCCCTGAACACTTCCATGTGCCGCAGCTTGAACACCATGGGGCTTGCGTCTGCGCCTTCGTTGCCAAGCAGCATGTGTATTACCTTCGGTTATGGTTTTCGCCATCTGGGTATGAGCGTCAAAGCCGGCCACACAGTATCGTGAACCCCAGCCTAACCGCCCTTGCGGCGCACAATAACAAGATCTGCAGACAAGCGCAGTAGCGCTTGACGGGAGTGCTGCGTGAACATATTTGACGAAGCGAAGATCGATTGCCATAACCATTTGTTTGACCCCGCCCGTTTCCCCTATCACCCCGATGCACCCTATGCGCCCTCCGGCCAGGAGGTCGCCACGCAGGCGCAGTTCACCCGGGTGATGGAGGCTTACGGCGTGCAACATGCCTTGCTGGTGGGCCCCAACAGCGGCTACCACACCGACAACCGCTGCCTGCTGCATGCCTTGGCCAGCGGGCAGGGGCGGTTCAAGGGGGTGGCGGTGGTCAAGGCGGACATCAACCTCGACGCGCTGGCGGCGTTACAGGCGCAAGGCGTGGTGGGTATCGCCTTCAACCCCGCGCTTTACGGGGTAGCCAGCCTCAAGGGCGTTGACGGGCTGTTCGGCAAGCTCGCCGAGCTTGGCATGTTCGCCCAGCTGCAGGTGTGTGACGACCAGTTGCTGGACCTGCACGGCCTGCTGCAAGGCTCGCAGGCTCGTCTGTTGATTGACCATTGCGGCCGCCCGGATGTCGCTGCCGGTGTGCAGCAAGCCGGCTTCCAGGCGTTGCTGCGGCTGGCCGACAGCGGCCGCGCCTGCGTGAAGCTGTCAGGCATGCAGAAGTTTGCCGCAGCGGATGCCTTGTTCGAACAGAGCAGTGCATACGTGCAGGCCCTGCTCGAAGCCTTTGGCGCCCAAGCCTGTGTGTGGGGTTCGGACTGGCCGTTCATTCGCCAGCCCGCGCGGGTGGACTACGGCCCGCTGCTGAAGTTGGCCGAGCGCCTGATGCCGGATGCCCGGCTGCGCCGCACAGTGATGTGGGACACCCCTCGGCGATTGTTCGGGTTTGCCTAGCCCCTCCGTTGTGTGCCCTTCCAACAACAAGCGCGCAATCCTGATGAACACTGAACAGAACACCCGTCCCGGGCGGCATCCTCCATGGCCTGGAGGATCGTCTCGGCTAGCGCCCCAAAAGGCATGTGACCTGCGTCGCTTGCCGGATATTCCTTCTGTCGAAAATGGAGCTGAACAATGAGCCAGTACCTGCAAGGCCAAACCGCTATCGTCACCGGTGGCATGCGTGGCATCGGCCTGGCGATTGCCCGCCGCTTGCATGTCGCCGGCGCCCAGGTGGTGATCTGGGACCTTGCCGTCGATGGCTGGAACAGTACGGAAAACGGCTTCGAGCCGGTGCTGCGCCAGGCAGTGGATGTGTCGTCGCTGGCCTCGGTGGAGGCGGCTTTTGCCCAGACGCTGGCGCGTTTGGGGCAGGTGCAGATCTTGGTCAACAATGCCGGCATCAACGGCCCGGTGGTGGCGTCTTGGGAGTACCCGCCAGACGCCTGGGACAAGGTCATCGCCATCGACCTGAACGGTGTGTTCTATTGCTGCCGCACCGCCATCGCGCACATGCGTGAGCGCGGCTACGGGCGCATCGTCAATATCGCCTCCATGGCCGGCAAGGAGGGTGTGCAGTACATCTCGGGCTATTCGGCAGCCAAGGCCGGGGTCATCGCTTTCACCAAGGCGGCAGCCAAGGAGCTGGCGCAGGATGGCGTGCTGCTCAACTGCGTGGCACCGGCGATGGTCGAGACGCCGCTGATGGCCGAGATGACGGCCGAGCATATTGCCGCGAGCAAGGCCAAGATCCCCATGGGGCGCTTCCTCAAGGCCGAGGAGATTGCCAACATGGTCAGCTGGATCGCCGGGCCTGAGTGCAGCTTTACCACTGGCTTTGTGTTTGACCTCAGCGGCGGGAGGGCGACCTACTGAGTGGGCTGGGTGTGGTACGCCCGATGGCGTTGGAGCTGCGCCGGGTAGCCAGCCACGCGCGAACTGCGGGCGACGTCTCAGTGTGCAAGTGCCGTCGTCCATTGGCGTGCCCGCACCTCAACGCTTGCAAGCAGCGGCACGGGCAACCCAGGCGTGACTGGACGGGCAGGTGGCAGTCACCCGCCGTCATTCAGGCCTGTGGTTATTCCTGATCGGGTACCACGGCGATCACGTCGATCTCCATCAGCCACTCGGCCTGGGCCAACCCGGCCACCACCAACCCGGTGGAAATCGGGAACACGCCCTTGAGCCACTTGCCCACCTCTTTGTACACCGGCTCGCGGAAGCGCGGGTCGGTGATGTAGGTGGTGGTCTTGACGATGTGCGACAGGTCCGAGCCGGCTTCTTCAAGCAGTTGCTTGACGTTCTTCATCGCCTGTTCGGTTTGTGCGCGCGGGTCACCCAGGCCTACCAGCTTGCCTTCGAAGTCGGTACCGACCTGGCCACGCACGTAGATGGTATTGCCCGCCCGCACGGCCTGGCACAAGTCGTTGTCCAGGGTCTGGTTGGGGTAGGTTTCCTTGGTGTTGAACATGCGGATGCGAGTATGGGTAGGCATCAGTGGGCTCCGAGGGTGCTGACATTGCTGATCTTGGCGGTTTGCTGCTCATCCGCTGCGCGTTGCTCGCGGTCGCGGTAGGCGGTGTAGGTACGTTGCGTGGCGATGTGGCCGGCGACGTGCTTGGCGTCGTGCCACACCCCCCAGATGAACGATGAACCACGGCGCGACAACCACGGCAGGCCGAGGAAGTACACGCCCGGTTCACGGGCCACACCACGCTGGTGCTGGGGCTTGCCGTTGGCATCGAAGGTGTCTACCTGCAGCCAGCTGAAGTCCACGCCGTAACCGGTGGCCCAGATGATGCTGCTGACGCCGGCCTTGGCCAGGTCCAGCTGCTGCAGCGGGTTGCGCATGCACTCCGGGTCGGCCAGGCGCTGGCGGGCTTCGGGCTCTTCCGGCAGGTCCAGGCCGTTGCGTTCGATGTAGGCATCGGCCGCATCCAGCAGGGCCAGGTAGTTGTCGTCGCCGCGGTTGATGTTCTCGACCAGGTTGTCCTGGAAGCGCGCGACGCCGTTTTCGAACGACTGGGTCAGGCCGACCAGGGTCATGCCCTGGTGGGCGAGGGCGCGGAAGTCCACGGTGTGGCCACCACGGGCGCCGCTGACCGCGATGGTCACATGCTCGCGACCGGGTTTGGCAATTTCCGCGTCCCACTCGCCCAGCACGCCCAGCCACCAGCAGAAGTCACGGTTGCGGTAGGCACGCGGCGGGCGGTCGTGGGCGCCGACCGACAGGTACACCTGGCGCCCGGCGCGCATCAATTCCTCGGCAATCTGCACACCGGAAGAACCGGCACCGACCACCAGTACCGCGCCTTCAGGCAACTGCTCTGGGTTGAAATAAGCGGCGGAATGAATCTGGTGCAGGTTGCTGTCTTTCGGCGCGATGGCCGGGATCACCGGCTTCTGGAACGGGCCGGTGGCAGCGACTACGCGGTTGGCGCGAATCACGCCCTCATTGGTGTCGATGGTGAAGCCTGGGCGGTCGCTGTTACGCACCACGCGCTTCACTTCAATGCCGGTGCGCACGGGCAGGTTGTACTTGCGTACGTACTGCTCGAAGTAGTCGGCCACCTGGTCCTTGCCGGCGAACGCATCGGCGTCGAGGTTGAATTCCAGCCCCGGGAAGCGGTCGTGCCAGGCCGGGCCGTTGGCGACCAGTGAGTCCCAGCGGCCAGTACGCCAGGCCTGCGCGATGCGGTTGCGCTCCAGTACCAGGTGCGGCACGCCAAGCTTGCTCAGGTGTTCGCTCATGGCCACGCCGGCCTGGCCGGCGCCGACGACGAGGGTGTCGATTTCGAGGTTGTTCAGTGTCATGTCCGAGCCCTTGTTCAGGCGGTTTTTGTCAGGTCGGTTTGGAGGACCGCCGTTGCCTGGAGCCAGACTAGGGATGCCGTGGAAATGGCGAAAATAGTATTTAGCTGGTGCTTGCCGATAAAACGGCGAAGGCCTTGATTTCTCTGGCCTGTGGGGCAGGTTGGCCGGGTGGGTGACGTGGTTTTTCGAGCGGGTGCAGAGAGCGGGCCCGTGAGCCTAGTTTTTTCCTGCCTACCCCCTCGGAAAAAGGTCGTTTCGCCCGCCCGAAGGTTCCACTCAGAATGCCGTGTATCGCACAGCACAACAGGAACCATGACATGACGTTCTCCATCATCGGTCGTTGCCAGGAAACCGGCCAGGTCGGTATCGCCATCAGCTCGTCGAGCATCGCCGTGGGGGCCCGTTGCCCCTGGGTGCGTGCCGGTGTGGGCGCGGTCTCGACCCAGAACATCACCCTGCCGGCGCTGGGCCCGCAGATTCTCGATGCCCTGGAGCATGGCCAGTTGCCGCCCGCCGCAGCGCTGGACAGGGTGCTCAGTGCCAATGGCTGGAGTGAGTACCGCCAGGTCACGGTGATCGACAGCCAAGGCCAGGTGGCCCTGTTCACCGGGCGGGAAGCCTTGGGCACACACCATGCAATGGCCGGCGAACAATGCGCGGCGGCTGGCAACCTGCTGTCCTCGACCCAGGTGATCGAAGCCATGGTGCTGGCCTTCGAGCAGGCCGGCGGCCACCTGGCCGACCGCCTGCTGGCAGCCATGCACGCGGCGATGGCAGCGGGTGGCGAAGCCGGGCCCGTGCACTCGGCGGCGCTGAAGATTGCTGGCGAGCTGACCTGGCCGCTGGTGGACCTGCGCGTCGACTGGGCCGATAGCGACCCGATCGGTGTGCTCGATGGCCTGTGGCAAGCCTATCGCCCGCAGATGCAGGATTACGTCACCCGCGCCCTCAACCCGACCGCCGCGCCAAGTTATGGGGTGCCGGGCGATGAGTGAATTTGCCAGTCGCGCACTGCTGGCCCGGCTGATCGGTTTTGCCACGGTGAGCCGCGACTCCAACCTGGCGCTGATCGGTTTTATCCGTGATTACCTGGCCGAGCTGGGGGTGGAGTGCGAGCTGTTCCATAACCCGGAGGGCACCAAGGCCAACCTGTTCGCCACTGTCGGTCCCAGGGATGTGGGTGGTGTGGTGCTGTCTGGGCATACCGATGTGGTGCCGGTGGATGGCCAGGCCTGGACGGTCGAGCCGTTTGCCCTGAGTGAGCATGACGGCCGCCTGTATGGCCGCGGCACGGCCGACATGAAAGGCTTTATCGCCTCGGTGTTGGCTGCTGTGCCCGCGTTTCTCGCGCAGCCGTTGCGCATGCCGGTACACCTGGCGTTTTCCTACGACGAAGAAGTCGGTTGCCTGGGCGTGCGCTCGATGCTGGCTGCCCTCGAACAGCGCCCGTGTAAACCACGGCTGTGTTTGATCGGTGAACCCACCGAACTCAAACCGGTGCTGGGGCACAAGGGCAAGCTGGCAATGCGTTGCCAGGTACAGGGCGCGGCGTGCCATTCGGCGTACGCGCCGTATGGGGTGAACGCCATCGAGTATGCGGCGAAACTGATTGGCAAGTTGGGTGAAATCGGCGATGCCCTGGCACTGCCGGCTCATCACGACGAGCGCTTCGATCCGCCGTTCTCCACGGTGCAGACCGGCGTGATCAAAGGGGGCAGGGCGCTGAACATCGTACCGGCCGAGTGCGAGTTCGATTTCGAAGTGCGCGCGCTCCCAGGGTTCGAGGCGCAGGCGGTGGCCGACCAGTTACAAACGTATGCTGAAGCCGAGTTGCTGCCGCGTATGCGCAAGGTCAATACCGCCAGCGCCATTCGCCTGGCGCCGCTGAGTGCCTATCCGGGGCTGGCGACACCGGAAGACAGCGAGGCTGCGCGCTTGGTGGCGCTACTCAGCGGCTCGGATACGTTCGGCACGGTAGCGTTTGGTACCGAAGGTGGCTTGTTCGACCAGGCGGGCATCCCCACCGTGGTGTGCGGCCCTGGCAGCATGGACCAGGGCCATAAGCCGGATGAGTTTGTCAGTGTCGAGCAGTTGCGCGGCTGTGATGCCATGCTGCTGAGACTAGTGGACTACCTCAAACAGGCTTGAGGGTTGCGCCGGCGGATGGGGCCGCAGTGCGGCCCCGGCGGTTCAGAAGGTCGCCTTGACCTGCAGGCCGACCACGAGTGCATTGTCGATGTCTTTGCCCGAAAACGCCCCTGGCTCGATGATGTATTGCACATCCGGGCGCAGGTTCAGCCATGGCGTGGCCTGGTAGCCGTAGCTCAGTTCGATCAACTGTTCGGCGCTGTCGATATCCGGGAACTGCTGGCCCGCGTTGAACGCGGCATCTTCCAGCACATCGCGGCTACGCGGGTTGGGTACGGCCCGGCCGTAACCCAGTGCCACGGTATCCTTCGGGCGGCCTTCGAACGGCTTGTACAGCACCACGCCGGCGCCATACCACTTGGTGAACGGCGAAGCGGCCTTGCTCGACGCCGAGTACTGGCCGAAGGCGTGCAGGCTTCGGCCTGGGGAGGCCTGGTCGTTCCACACCGCCTGGTCGACCAGCAGGTAATGGCCACCCCGGCCGGACACTTCATCATCGCTGCCGATGCGTTTCACATCAGAGCTGTCGTAGTAGTAACCAAGCTTGTACTCGCCTGGCAGTTCACCCTGCAGCTTGTATACCAGTTCTACCGGTACCACGGTGCCGGTGGTGTGCTTGGGCCCCAGATGCCAGGCGCGGCTGGAGTTGCCGTTGCTTTCGGGGTCGACGTTGAACGCCGCCACGCGCAACTGCCAGGCAGGTGACAGGTCGTACTTCACGCGCACGCCGAGGTGGGCGTTGGGGTAGTTGGTCCAGCCACTGCCGCCGGACATGTTCAGCGGGTGGCCGCAGAAGCCAGCGTTCATGAAGTTGCACAGGATGCCGCTGTCCAGGCCGCCGAGGTCGTTGCCCATGGCCATGTAGCCCAGCTTGACGTTGAGCGCCGGGGTGAACAGCGTGCGCTCGTAGCTCAGCTCGGTCAGGCGGGTGTACAGGCCACCGTAGTTTTCCTGGATTGGCAGGCGGTTGCCGACCAGGTCTTCCGAGGCGCTGTTACCGCGGCGGTCGTTGATGGTCAGCTGGACCTTGCCGCCGTTGTCCAGGCCGTACAGTTTCGACAGGTCGAACTGCACACCCAGCTTGACGTTCTGCGAATAGCGCGCCGAACGGTGCAGGCCACCGTGGGCGTTGTAGGCGGTTTCACCGCTGTAGTCGCCGGTGATCTTGACGCCGTCTTCTTCGAGTTGATGGCGCAGGCCGCCCCAGTCACCGGTCAGGGTGCTGCGGGTCATGAGGTCGTCGCTGGCAAGGGCAGTGGTGCTGGCCAGGGCCAGCAGCAGGGTGGGGGTGATGCGAGTTGCGGATGGCATTACAGAATCTCGGGTTGTCTTTGAGGGGCATTCGCGGGCAAGCCCGCTCCTACAGGGGCCTTGTAGGAGCGGGCTTGCCCGCGAAGCAGGCGACGCGGTCTTACGGCAGAGCGTAAGAAATCACATAGTCGCCGCGGTCAGTCGACTGGCGGGCGCCGCCAGCGGTGATCACCACGTACTGCTTGCCGGTCTTCGGCGAGACGTAGGTCATCGGGCCGCCCTGGCTGCCCACGGGCAGGCGAGCCTTCCAGATTTCGTTACCGTTGCTGCTGTCGTAGGCACGCAGGTAGAAGTCCTGGGTACCGGCGATGAACACCAGGCCGCCTTGGGTCGACAGGGTGCCGCCAAGGGTTGGCAGGCCGATCTTGATCGGCAGGTGCATGCGGATGCCGAGCGGGCCGGTGTCTTCAACGGTGCCGACCGGCACCTGCCAGGCCACCTGGCGGGTCTTCATGTCGATGGCGGTCAGGGTGCCGAACGGCGGTGCCTGGCATGGAATGCCGGCGACCGACAGGAAGCGGTTCTTGTTCACGGCATACGGGGTGCCCTTGAGCGGTACCGCGCCCATGCCAGTGTTCAGTGCTTCGCCACCGGAAGCCGCGCCACCTTTGTTCTGCGACGGGATCATCTGGATCCACAGGCCCAGACGCATGTCGTTGACGAAGATGAAGCCATGTACCGGGTCGGTGGAGAGGCTGCCCCAGTTCATGCCACCCAGCGAACCCGGGAAGCTCAGCGACAGGTCGGTACCCGGCGCGGTGTACAGGCCGTCGTAGCGCATCTTCTTGAAGTCGATGCGGCACAGCAGTTGGTCATACGGGGTGGCGCCCCACATGTCCGATTCGGTCAGGGTCTGCGCGCCGATCTGCGGCATGCCCACCGACTTGGGCTGGGTAGGGGCGTACGGCTCGTTCGGGATGTTGCTTGGCTTGACCGGTACTTCGTCGACCTGAGTCAGCGGCTTGCCGGTGGCACGGTCGAGCACGTAGATCTGCCCGGCCTTGGTGCCGATCACCACCGCAGGTACCGACTGGCCGTCGTCCTTGGTGAAGTCGATCAGGCTTGGCTGCATGGGCAGGTCGAAGTCCCAGAGGTCATTGTGCACGGTCTGGAACACCCATTTCTGGTTGCCGGTGGTGGCGTCCAGGGCCAGCACCGAAGCGCCGTAAGTGTGGTCCAGTTTGCTGCGCTCTACGCCGTAGATGTCGGTGGACGACGAACCCATGGGCAGGAACACGGTGTTCATCGCCGGGTCGTAGGACATCGGCGCCCAGCTGTTCGGGGTGCTGCGCACGTAGGTGCTGTCGGCCTGTGGTGCCTGGCGATCTTCCGGGTTGCCCGGGTCGAAGGCCCAGCGCATTTCACCGGTGATCACGTCAAAACCACGGATCACGCCGCCAGGCATGTCGGTCTGGACGTTGTCGGCAACACGGCCGCCGACCACTACGGTAGTGCCGGCCATCAGCGGTGCCGAGGACAGCTGGTAGTAAGAGTCCGGTACATCACCCAGGCCGGCCTTGAGGTCGACCTGGCCATTGTTGCCGAAGCCCTGGCAGAACTCGCCGTTGTCAGCGTCGACGGCAATCAGGCGGCCGTCGATGGTGTTGGTCAGCAGGCGACGCTGGCAGTTGGCACCGGCCGCTACGCTAACGCCGGTGATCGGCGAGCTGTTCGGCTGGGTTGGCTGGGCGATGGCGGCAGTGGCGTCGAAGTAGGCCATGCCACGGCAACGCTGCCAGACCTTGGACTGGGCGTTGATTTCGTTCTTCCACAGCTCTTTGCCGGTGTCGGCATCGAGTGCGATCAGGTTGTTGTGCGGGGTGCAGATGAACACCTTGCTGCCGATCTGCAGCGGGGTGAGCTGGTCTTCGGCACCGTTGCCGTCACTGATCGCGACGTCGCCGGTGTGGTAGGTCCAGGCCACTTTCAGCTTGTTGACGTTGTCACGGTTGATCTGGTCCAGCGCGGCGAAGCGGCTGCCACCTTCGGTGTTGCCGTAGTGGGCCCAGTCTTTCTGTTCCTTGCCGGCTTCGACCGGGGTCATGCCCGGGCCCTTGCCGGTGGGGGCGACGCTTGGGTGGGCAACGAACATGTTGCCGACCGCGATCACCAGTACCACGGCCATTACCCCGGCTACGCCGTACGCACCGCGCCCGGCGCTGGCGCCGTTGGCACGCGCCAGCAGCGGGTAGACCAGCGCCACGACCATGCCGATTGCACCGAACATGAACAGGCGCGAGAACAGCGGCCAGAACACCAGGCCCGCATCGATCAGTGCCCAGATGGCAGTACCGACCAGGAACACGGCATACAGCCAGGCGCCCGCCTTCTTGCAGCGAGCAATGAGGACACCGGCGATGGCCATGGCCAAGCCGCCGATCAGGAAGTACCAGGAACCGCCCAGACCGGCGAGCTTGACGCCGCCAGCAGCCAGGAGGAGGCCGAGCAGGGCGATGATCACGCCCAGGCCGACCAGGATGAAGTGTGTGGCGCCAGAGGCGCGCGGTGTTTCTTTCATGCCAGGGATCTCAGCAGGTGGAATGCGCGCAGTTTAAGCCCTTAGCTTGCTAATTAACAAGTTGGTACATAATTGAGCGAGGCTGATTGTCGCAGGGCTGAACTTACGAAGATGTGGCTAAAAGTATAGATAATGTGCTGAAAAACGCATTGAACGGGGCGTTTATGACGCCTCTTCGATTTGTATTCATGCTTTGGTCGTAAGCCCAACCTTGCACGGCGACGGGACAACTGCGCCTTGTGCACGGGCAGGCATGGCCCCTTCAGGCCGGCCATGGGGTGCTGCTGCTATAGAACACCGCGAGCCAGATGGTGGCCGTGCCGGGCGCGGTCCATTCCACGCGGTGGCGGTCGTGCGGGGGGATGTCCAGACAATCGCCCGGCGCCAGCAGGCGGGTGTGGTGCTCGTGCTCGAAACGCAGGGCGGCAGCACCACTGAGCAACATGATCCACTCGCCTTCGGCCTGGTCGTACCAGAAGCCGGGAGGGCTGGCCTGCCCGCTGGAGACGATACGCTCCACGCGGATGCCCGGGCGGCTGAGCAATTCGTCGACACGTTCGGCGCTGGCGGGATCGCAGGGCGGCAGGGCGGTCAGCAGGTTGTTCAGGGTCATGGTAAGCCTCCTTGGAAATGGGGTGATTCCACTATGGACGCAATCGCCTTGACGCGCGCGGCTTGACCCGCCCGGCTGTTTGTAAGAACTTTCCGAGTTTTGGAAGACGGGCTGAACATGGACAAGCTGCTGGCGATGAAAATGTTCGTGGCCACTGTCGATGCCCAAGGCTTTTCTGCTGCCGCGCGCAGGCTAGGGCTGGCGACATCGTCGGTGACACGTCTGGTCGATGCCCTGGAAGCGTCGCTGGGTGCCACCTTGCTCAACCGCTCGACACGCCAGGTCAGCCTGACCGAGGCTGGCGCCCGTTACTACCAGCGCGCACGGGGCATTTTTGAAGCACTGGACGAGGCTGATGCCAGCATCGCCGATCGCGGCGAGGAGCCTGTCGGTGTGCTGCGCCTGTGCCTGCCAGTGGAGTTCGGCAGGCGGGTCATTGCCCCGCACCTGGGGCCATTCCTGGCGCAGCACCCGGCGCTGGAACTGGACATCGACCTCAGTGACCGGCTGGACGATTTGCTTGACGGGCGCTATGACCTGTCGATTCGCCTGGGCGACCCCTCGCCCAATGACGAGTTGGTGTGCCGCCGGCTCGGCCGTTTTCAGCGTTGGCTGGTGGCCAGCCCGGCTTACCTGGCCGGGCGTGAGCCACTGCAGCATCCCCGGGAGTTGCTTGACCATGCCTGCCTGCGCTTTCGCTATGGGCAGAAGGCGCGCCCCTGGCGCCTGACCTGTGGCCAGGACAGCCTGGAACTGGACGTAAGTGGGCCACTGCGCAGCGCCAATGCCGACATGTTGCGTGAAACGGCACTGGCAGGCAGTGGTATCGCACTGCTGGCCGATTGGCTGGTACGCGAGGATGTGTTGGCAGGGCGCCTGCAGCGGGTCTTCCCCGACTGGCAGGCCAGCCCTGGCATGGCCAATAACAGCATCAACGCCTTGTATATGCCCAACCACCGGGGTTCACGGCGAGTCAACGCATTCATCGACTTTTGCGAAAATTTGCTCATACACGGTAACTAGTGTTGCGCAGCGCGCAAAGCCGCATTGCGCCACCGCCGGATTCTCGGCGCTGACGTCCATGGGTAAGGTGGCCGACATATACCCATCCCTTGTCGAGGAACTTCGCATGAACCCGTCCCTTGCGACAGCGCAACCGGCAGCCGCCAGCCTGAGCCGGGCTCTGGTAGTGCTGCTGGCGTTCTGCTGCGGCGCGATCGTCGCCAACATCTACTACGCCCAGCCCATCGTCGGGCTGATCGCCCCGGACCTGGGGCTGTCCACCGAGCATGCCAGCCTCATCGTTTCGCTCACGCAGTTGGGCTATGCCCTGGGCCTGTTATTGCTGGTGCCGCTGGCCGACCTGCTGGAAAACCGCCGCCTGATGGTGGCCACCGCGGTCCTGGCCTGCGTCAGCCTGCTGCTGGCGGGCACCAGCAGCAGTGGCCAGGGTCAGCTGTTCCTGGGTTATGCATTGCTGATCGGCTTCAGTTCGGTGTCGGTGCAGATGCTCATCCCGCTGGCGGCGCATCTGGCGCCGGAACAGCAGCGTGGTCGTGTGGTCGGTAACATCATGGGCGGCTTGCTGCTGGGCATCCTGCTGGCGCGACCGCTGTCGAGCGTGGTGGCCGACCACTTCGGCTGGCGTGCGGTGTTCATTGGCGCCGCCGGGGTAATGCTGGCGATCATCCTGTTGCTGTCATTGACCTTGCCGCAGCGGCGGCCCGAGCACAAAGCCAGCTATGCCGGGCTGATGCTGTCGCTGCTCACACTGCTGCGTCGTTATCCGCTGTTGCGCCAGCGTTCGTTGTACCAGGCATTGATGTTTGCAGCGTTCAGCCTTTACTGGACGGCAGTGCCGATGGCGCTTGCCGGTGAGCATGGCCTGTCACAAAGCCAGATCGCTGTGTTCGCCCTTGTCGGCGCGGTGGGTGCCGTTGCTGCGCCCATGGCCGGCCGCCTGGCCGATGCCGGGCATGCCCGGGCCGGCTCGCTGCTGGCGCTGTTGCTGGCGCCGGCGGCCTTGTTGCTGGGGCTGACAGTGCCGGGATACAGCGTGATTGGCCTGGGCCTTACCGGCGTGTTGCTGGACTTTGCGGTGCAGATGAACATGGTCATCGGCCAGCGTGAAGTGTACGCACTGGACCCTGCCAGCCGCGGGCGGCTGAATGCGGTGTACATGACCAGCATCTTCCTCGGCGGGGCGCTGGGGTCGGCGGTGGCCAGTGCGCTGTTCAGCCAGTTTGGTTGGCATGGCGTGGCACTGGTGGGGGCGGGGTTGCCGGGTGTGGCGCTGGTTGTGTTTCTACTTAAAGCACGCCGGGGTTGAACCGTTACGCGGTGCAGGGCACGGGCTTCGCCCGTGTTCGCGGGCCCGCTATCGGCCAAGCGGCAGCGCCAGGCCAATCAAGGCAAACAGGCTCCCGCAGCAGCGATTGAAACCTTTGCCACCCTTGGCCAGCCATGGCCGAATGCGAAACGCCAGGCGCGCCAGCAGGTATTCGACCAGAAACTCGACGCTGGCAAAGGTCGCGGCCATCACCGCAAATTGCAGCACCAGCCCTCGCTGTGGGTCGATGAACTGCGGCAGGAAGGCACCATAGAACAGCAGCACCTTGGGGTTCGCCATGGCCGAAAGCAGGCCCTGGCGAAACAGCCCGGCATTGCCCAGCCGCGCGCTGTGCGCGGTCAATTCCAGCTGCAGGCCTGGACTGCGCCACAGTTGAATGCCCAGCCAGATCAAATAAGCCCCACCCACCCACTTCAGGACGCTCAGCACTGCCGCCGAGGTCTGCAGCAGTGCGCTGAGGCCGAACATGGTCAAGGCGATGAGGGCGCTGAAACCCAATACCCCGCCCACGATGGTGAACAGCGTTCGCCGTGCGCCATAGAGCGCGCCATGGGTCAACGCCAACAGGCTGTTGGGCCCTGGGGTCAGCGACAGGCCGATGCTGGCCAGCAGGTAGATGAGCCAGGTGTCCAGTGCCATGTTGAAAACTGCCTTGTTCGAGAGAGGGCGACAGTCTATGGCGCAACGCTCACGCTGAAAGAGTACTATCTGGTCATACAAGAGTCTTTTCTGGACGTGGTTTCATGCCGCCCGACATTCGCTTGCTGATCATGCCGTTACCGGATTTTGCCTTGCTGCCGTTTGGCGCCTTTCTCGACAAATTGCGCTTCAGCGCCGACGACGAGGACTACAGCCAACAACGCTATTGCAGCTGGACGGTGGCGGGGCTCAGCCTTGAGCCGGTACCGTCGAGCAGTGGCGCAGTGCTGCAGGTCGAGGCCATTGCCGATCAGCTCGACCTCGACCTTTTCGACTACCTGGTGGTGTTCGGCGGTCGCAGTGCCATGGCCACCGCGGCGCTGGCGCCACGTTACCAGGCGTTGCTCAGGCAGGCCGCCAAGGCGGGAGTCAAGCTGGTGGGGGTCGACAATGGCGCCTTCCTGCTGGCTGCCTGCGGCCTGCTGCAGGGGCACAAGGTGGTGGTGCACTGGCGTCACGAAGCCGAGTTTCGTGCTGCTTTTCCGCAGTTGCAGCTGCTGCGCGAGCAGTTGTACTGCATCGATGGCAACCGCATCACGTGCGCCGGTGGCACTGCCGCCATAGACCTGGCCGTTGCACTACTGTCACGCGCTTGTGGGCGAGCCCGTGCGCTCAAAGGGCTGGCTGACATGCTGGTGGACGAGACCCGCGACAGCCGTCACGCCTTGCGCTCGCTGGAGCTGGGTGCTGGTCAGGGGCGCCAGGTGCAACGGGCGCAAGCACTGATGCGTCATCACCTGGGCACACCGTTGGCCGTGGAGCAACTGGCCGCAGAACTGGGCATCAGCCGGCGTCAACTGGACCGGCAGTTCCAGGCCAGCCACGGGATGAGCACCAAGGCCTGGTGGCTGGAGATGCGCTTGCAGCAGGCGCGCTGGCGTTTGCTCAACTCCAGCCACAGCCTGGCGCAGATTGCCGATGAGGTGGGCCTGGGTGATGCCAGCTACCTTGGCAAGTGCGTGCGGCGTCGGTTTGGGTGTACGGCCCTGCAGTTGCGTGCAGGTCATTACCCGTTCACGTGATCTACTGCGGCGTCCCGAACAACCCTGTCCAGTAGATCCCTGCATCGCTCTTGGGGTCCATCGCATAGGCAGCGCCCAGTTCACGGAAGTCCGGATTCATCAGCGTGGCGCAGTGCCCCGGGCTGTCCAGCCAGCCGTTGACGACCTTTTGCGCGGTGTCACGCCCGGCGGTGATATTTTCGCCGATCTGCTGGTACAGGTACCCGGCCAGTTCCGCCCGGTCACCGGGTGTGCGGCCATCTTTGTCGATGTGGTCGAAGAAGTTCTGGTTGGCCATGGCCCGTGTGTGGTTGGCGGCGACCTCCGCCAGCACTGTGCTCCAGCTCAGTGCCGGGGCGGCGGCAAACGGCTGGCCGCCGCATTGCCGTGGCACCTTGCGCGCGGCGTTGACCTCCTGCAGCACCTTCTGTCCCTCGGCCTGCCAGTCGCCCAGGCGGCCGCTGAGCAGCGGCCGTGCCAGCACGATGCGCCAGTCGCGGCCCTCCTGGCTGACGCCGATATCGACGAATTGCGGGTCGAGCACCACCTGGCAGAAGCTTTCCTCGATGGCATGCATGGCGGCGCGTGCGTCGCGTGGCCCCGACAGGCTGATGGCTTGGACGCTGACCATGGGGTAGGCGGCGCGGGTCATGGCCTGTTGCAGGTCGCGGGTGCCCTCTGGCGACAGCGCAAGGCGTGTGTCGCTGTTGAGCGGCGGCAGTTCCAACGACGCCTCACCACCGCAGGGCTGGGCCTTGCTGCGGTAGACATTGATCGAATCGATCAACTGCGCCTCTTCGCCGGTGGCTGCCAGCGCCCCGGTCGAAACGACCAGGCCCAGTGACAAGGCGACAACGGATGTCAGGACGCGCATGTGGATCTCCCTATGACTGGCAGCGTCGTGGTGTGCGCTGCTCATCCTACACAAGCCCGGGGCTTTTGGCCCGAGGTCGTGCAAGGCAATGAAAACGCCGGCAATCGTTACTGGCGGCAAAAGAGGGAGTAGACCCCAGGCCCGTGGAAAAGTGCGGTCAGGTGCCAGTCATTCGCATCGGGCCGGCGTTGTCAGCCGTTTACGCGTCAATGGGCCAACGCCTGGTTCGGCTTGTAGAACAGGAAGTGGGTGGTCTGCGCGGTCTTGCGATAAGCCTTCGCCCAGTCGGGGCGCACCGTGCGGTCGTGAAAGTACAACGCACCGCCGGTGGGGTCTTTCAACTGCTGGTTCAGCGCCTTGCGTGCGATCTCTTTGGCAACGTCGTAGCGTTGCGGTTCCTCGACCTGGTCCGGGCGCCCGTCACACCACCATGAGAACTGACAGGCCTTGGTCTCCACACCCTGTTTGACTACCGCGCAGATGGTGTCGGGAAAGCCATCGTGGCCCAGGCGGTTGAGCACCACACTGGCCACTGCGGTCATGTCTTTGGCGTCGGCGCCTTTGGCTTCCCAGTAGATGGTACGTGCCAGGCAGGTGATGCTGTCATCCAGCGGCGCCTGGCCAGCCGGGTCCACTGCCTGCGTTTCGCCTGGGGTCAGTTTCTCTGCCTTCCTGGGGGGCGGCGCATCTTCGACGACCTTTTCTTCAAGCACTGCGGCCTTGTCCTCGGCAACGACGGCTTTGGCTGGATCAGCGGCATACAGGGGGGCTGCGAGCAGGGCCGAGGTCAAGCCGATCAGCATCAAGTGAAGGCGCATGGGCACATTACCAGGCAGTGGGCAGAATTTCAGTCTAGCCAAGCGTAAGCATTAATACCAAAGGCAGGGTGGCGGCCGCAGCCACGGTCTGCAGGGCGATGAGGGTGGCCATCAGTGGCGCATTGCCGCCCATTTGCCGGGCCATGACATAAGATGACGAAGCGGTTGGCAGCGCCTGGAACAACACCGCCACCACTGCTGCCTGGCCACTCAGGCCGAGCAGCCGGCAAACGCCCCAGGTGGTCAGTGGCATGACCAGGAACTTGAACGTCGATGCTGCCATCAGCGGCCGTACCTGCTGGCCGAGGCTGGCGCCGCCCAGGGCAGCGCCGACACACAGCAGGCCCAAAGGCAGTGCGGCCTGGCCCAAGGCCTTGACCGTGGCGTCGATACCGGCCGGCAAGCCCAGCCCCGTGGCCCGTAGCACCAGCCCCCCTGCGCAGCCGACGATCAACGGGTTGGCGAAGATCGCCCGAAGCACTGTGGCTGGCGAACTGTGACGGGCGCTGAAGCGGGCAAACACCAGCACGCAGAGCAGGTTGACCAAGGGCACGATGGCAGCGTTGGCCACCGCCGCCAGGGCAATCCCTGCGCTGCCGTAGATGCCCGCAGCCAGGGTGGCACCGATGTAGTTGTTGAAGCGGATACCGCCCTGAAACACCGAGGTGAAGTCGGCACCCTCATGGTTCGCCGCGCCCTGATACAGCATCAGCAATACGGCACCGGCCAGGGTCGAGAGCATCAGTGCGCCGGCCATGCCCAGCACCGGTATGCCATCGAGGTTGGCGGTGGCCAGGCCATGGAGGAACAGCGACGGCAGCAGGACGTAGTAGCTCAGGCGCTCGGCGCCAGGCCAGAAGCTCTCGGCAAGAAAACCGCGAAGGCGCAGGAAGGTACCCAGCGCTATCAGCAGGATGATGGGGAGCAGGGTGGTCAGCAGCAAGTGCAGCATGGTCAGCATTCCGTGGTCGGGTACGTGCACAGACTACGGGGGCGGATCAATCTGTAAAAACGTTGTTTTCTTCAGTGACCGTTGAGGAAAAATGCATGTTGGTGGGTGCAGATCGCGCTTTGGAGCAGCCTGGTGTCAGGCTTCCAGGGCGGTCTTCAACACCGCACTCAAATGCCGCCGCTGGCTTTTTTCATGCTCCAGCAACACCACCCGCCGGGTCAGCTGCGGCTCGCCAAACGGCAGGCAGGTGGCGGGTGGCAAGCGTTGCAGGTCGTCATCCGCCATGGGAATGACCGCCACGCCCAGGCCCATCACCGCCATGCGCGCCAGGGCTTCCTGGCTGTCCAGCTCCATCAGTTCGCTCACCTGCACCTGCTGGCGGCGTAGCTCCTGCTCGATTTGCCGGCCGGCCCAGGCACGCTTGTCGAAGCGCAGGAATGGCTGGCTGGCCAGCAACTGCGGCACGCTATACCCGGCCAGCTCAGGGCTGGCAATGGCCCAGAAACGGTCCTCGAACAGCGGTGTAAAGTCCAGGTTCTGCGGGTAAGGGCTGACCGGTTCGGTGGTGATCGCTGCATCGAGCTCACCGTCTTCCACGCGCCGCGCCAGCTCCGCCGACATGCCCGAGGCCACGCTGATGTGTAGCTGCGGGTGATGGGCCTTGATCCACACCAGCGCCTTGGGCAAACGCCGCGCCAGCACCGTGTGGATCGCCCCCAGGCGCAAGCGGCCGCGCAGGCTTGGGCCGCTGGCCAGGGCATCGGCCAGTTCGTCATAGGCAGCCAGAAGGCTTTCGGCGCGGGCCACCGCCAACTGGCCGGCTTCGGTCAGCACCACCTGCCTGCGGCTACGGTCGAACAAGGTCACCTTCAGTTCGTCTTCGAGGGTTTTGATGTGCAGGCTGACCGCCGAGGGGGTGAGGCTGAGCAGGTCGGCGGCGCGGGCAAAGGTGCCGTGGCGGGCGATGGTCACCAAGGTGCGCAGGGCTTTCAGGGACATGCGGTTGAGGTCCGGTTCTCAGCTGACAGAGGCATATTGTCAGGCCCGGCCCTCTCGCAGCACAAGGCTGCTCCCAGGCCTTGCCGATACGGCTCAGCGACTGCTACGCCCATAGGCCTGGCTGATCCGGTCGATCACCATGGCCAGGGCGACAATTGCCAGCCCGGCCTCCATCCCTTGGCCAACATTCAAGGTCTGGATCCCCGCCAGCACATCCTCACCCAACCCACGGGCGCCGATCATCGACGCCACGACCACCATCGACAAGGCCATCATGACCGACTGGTTGAGCCCGGCCATGATACTCGGCAGCGCCAGGGGCAGGGCGATGCGCCGCAACCGCTGCCAGCGGCTTGCGCCAAGGCCGTGTGCGGCCTGCAGCAACGAGGGGTCGATCTGGCTCAAGCCCAGCTCGGTCAACCGCACCAGCGGCGGCAGGGCGTAGATCAGCGTGGCGAACACGGCAGGCACCTTGCCCAGGCCAAACAGCATCAGCACCGGGATCAGGTAAACGAACGCAGGTAGCGTCTGCATCACATCGAGGACCGGCAACAGCAGCCGCCTGGCCAGTGGCCGGGCGGCCAGCAGGATGCCCAGCGGTACACCCACCAGTACGCACAGGCCGGTACTGACCAGCACCAGGGCCAGGGTCTGCAGCAGCTTGTCCCAGAGCCCGAGCATACCGATCAAGGCCAGCAGCGCGACCAGCACGGCGCTGCGCAGCAGGCTGCGGCTGGCGTGCCAGGCCAGCAGACCCACCAGCAACAACAACAGCCACCAAGGCAACAGACGCAACAGGTTCTCCAGGCCGACCAGCAGTTGCAGCAACTGGTCAGAAAAACTGCGCAGGTGGTCGCCGTAGTTCAATACCAACCCGTCGACCAGGCGGTTGATGCTGTCGGCAAAGGAAAACTGCAGGGTCTGCGGGAAACCGCTGCTCACAGGCTGGCCTCGACCTTGGCGGCGATGTCCGCCGGCAGCCAGGCTTTCCACACCTCGCGGTGATCGCGCAGGAAGGTGAGGGCGGCTTCGCGCGGGGGCGTGCGTTTTTCGCTCATGACGGCCAGGGCCTTGTTCAGGCGATCGATGGGCAGGTTGACCTGTTCGAACACACTGACCAAGTCTGGGTAGTTTTCGCGAAAGGCTTTGGACACGCCGATCGACAACTTTGCCGGCAGCGAGCGGCTGCCTTTCGGGTTGGGGTTGGCGGGGTCGGTGAGGGTGGCCCAGGCCTGGGCATCGAACGGGGGTTCTTCCAGCCGGATGAGCTTGTAGCGCCCCATCAGCGGGGTCGGGTTCCAGTAGTAGAACAGCACAGGTTTGCCGCGCCGGATAGCCGAACCGATCTCGGCGTCCATCGCGGCGCCGGAGCCACTGCGGAAGTTGTTGTAGAGGCCATCCAGGCCATAGGCCTTGAGCTTTTGGCTGTTGACGGTTTCAGACGTCCAGCCGCTTGGGCTGTTGAGAAAACGCCCTTTACCGGGCGATTCGGGGTCAGAAAATACCTGCGGGTAACGCTTGAGGTCCTCGACACTGTGCAGCTCAGGCGCCACGGGCTTCAGGTTGCGTGCGGCATCGCCCTCGATCACATAGGCCGGTACCCACCAACCTTCCTCTGCATTTTTGACCGTATCGCCCAGTGCGAACACCTGGCCGGCCTGTTCGGCCTTGACCCAGGCAGGGCTGCGCCCGGCCCATTCCTCGGCGATCACTTGCAGGTCATTGCGCGCCAGGGCCACCTCCATGCTGACCGTGCTGCCAGGCAGGGTGTCGGTGCGGTAGCCGTAGCCGCGCTCCACGATCAGGCGCAGGATCTCGGTGGTGAGGGCGCCGCTTTCCCAGCCGATGGCACCAAAATGGATAGGCGCAGGTTGCTCTGCCGATGTGGCGCTGTCGGTGCTGGCCAGGCCCAACGTCAACAGCAGCCCGGCCAGCAGCGTTGAAATGCTCTTCATGTGAACCTCGTCGTTCGCCATGCCTTGGCGGTGGGGGCAAGTGTAGACGACGAGGTTTTGTCAGTTTCAGGGCCACTGGCGTGGCCCCGTTCGCTTCAGACGCGGAACTGGTCCATCAGCGCTTGCTGCTGGTTGGCCAGGCTGTTCAGCGACTGGCTGACCCGCGCCGACTCGTTGGCCTGGCCTGACAGGGATTCAGTGACATCACGAATGGTCGCCACGTTGCTGTTGATTTCCTCGGCTACCGCACTTTGCTCCTCGGCGGCAGAGGCGATCTGCAGGTTCATGTCGGTGATCACCGTCACCGCCTGGCCAATGCGCTGCAATGCCGTGACGGCTTGGCCGACCTGCTCCACGCCACCTTGGGCCTGGCGGTGGCTTTGGTCCATGGCGCCGACCACTTCGCGGGTGCCGTTCTGCAGGGCTTCGATGACCTGACGGGTTTCTTCCACCGACTCCTGAGTGCGCTGGGCAAGGTTGCGCACCTCATCGGCGACCACGGCAAAGCCACGGCCGGCCTCTCCGGCGCGGGCAGCTTCGATGGCAGCGTTGAGTGCCAGCAGGTTGGTCTGTTCGGCGATCGAGCGGATCACTTCCAGTACCGAGCCGATCTTCTCGCTGTTCTGCGCCAGGCCTTCTATTTCGGCCATGGTGTCGCTCATGTTGGCGGCCAGGGCACCGATGCTGCTGGTGGTTCGGTCGATTACCGCCAAGCCCTCGCGGGTGGCCTGGTCGGCATCGCGCGCCGCCTGCGCAGCCTGGGCGGCGCTGCGGGCAACGTCCTGGGCGGTGGCGCTCATTTCATGGGAGGCGGTGGCTACCTGGTCGACCTGGCGGTACTGCTGCTCCATGCCGGCGCTGGTTTCAGTGGCAATCGCCGAGGACTGGTCGGCCGTGCCTCGGGCGGCCTGCACCGAGCGTTTGACCTCGGCGATGGTTGGCTGCAACTTGTCGAGGAAGCGGTTGAACCAGCCGGCCAGTTCGCCCAGTTCGTCCTGTTTCTGGTAGGTCAGGCGACGGGTCAGGTCGCCTTCGCCGCTGGCAATGTCCTTGAGCATGGCGGCCACGCCGAGGATCGGCCGGGTAACCCCGCGGGCCATCAGCCATACCAGCAGCAGGCCGACAATGGCGGCGGCCAGGCCCAGGCTCAGTTCCAGCAAGGTGCCGCTGGTATTGAGCGCGTCAAGTTCCTGCTTCAGGGTTTCGGCCGGCCCGGTCAGGGCGTTTTCCGGCACATCCAGCAACACGCCCCAGGGCTGGGCGTCCGGGATTGGCCGGAATGCCGCCAGCACCTTCAAGCGCTGCCGGTCGTGGAGGATGGTCAGCTTGCCATCGGCCAGCTTGCGCACCAGCTCGGCGCCTTTGACCGGGTCTACCTGGTCAAAGCGCTGGGCCAGCTTGGTGGCATCGGCGCTGTAGCCGGCCAGCAGGCCGACCGGGGTCAGAATGCCGACCGTGGTGCGGCCTTCATAGAGGCTGCGGCTGGCCTCCTGGCTCAGCGCCTGCAGGCTATTGAGGTTGATGTCGATGGACAGGGTGGCAATGATCTTGCCGTTGACCGCCAGCGGGAACACGATGCTGGTCATCAGCACCTGCTGGCCATCGATGTCGTAGAAGTACGGCTCTACCACGCACACCTTGCCGGAGGTGCGTGGGCATACCCACCAGGTGTTGGCCGGCTGGCCGCTGGGGCCGATCTCGGTGTTGGCCATGTCATGTTCGGGCAGGGCCATCGAGGTCAACTGGCCGGCGCGTGGCTGCGACCAGTACAGGGCAAAGCGCCCGGTTTCGTTGCTGCCCAATTCTGCCTTGCCGGCAAACAGGCTGTCCTTGTTGTCCAGGGCATTGGGCTCGAACACCAGTGACAGGCCGAGCAGGTCGGGGTTGGCTTGCAGTGCGGCGCGTACCTGGCGGGTCATGTCCTCGCGCAGGTCGAAGGCATCGAGAAAGCGCTTTTCGGCCTGCTCGCGCAGGAACAGCACCTGACGGGCGAAGCCGGCGCCGTACTGGTAGGCATCCATGAACTGGCGGCGAATGTTCAGCGCTTGCACTTCACCTTGTGACTCGATACGCGACTGCGCCGCCTCGGTCAGCATCTGCATGCTGCTGGCCTTGACCAGGTCCGAACTGTGATCCATGCGGTACAGCGACAGGCCGACGAGCAAGGTGACGATAGCGGCCAGACAGAGACCGGCGAGCAGGGTGATCTTCCACTGGATGGAAAGTTGTCGCAAAGGCATGGGGGCGGATCCCTTTTTTGGCATTAAGGGTTATGGCTTTATCTGCGGTGGGGCCGGGAGGTGCCAAAGCGCTGCGGCCAGGCACCTCGCTGCCTCCCTCAATATCGGCCCCTGCCGTTTTTTCTTTATTCAAACATTCAATTTAAATTTGACCGCCACTAACGCGCCGTATCAAGGCGCTTTTGACATCTGCCGCCTACTGCTTCAGAGTTCGCGCTTTTTTCTGTCGTAATGAGGTAAGCCAACCATGAATGCAGTGATCGCCGCGGTCGGCATCATGCTGATACTCAGCCTGTCCCGCGTGCACGTGGTCATCGCCCTGATCATCGGCGCCCTGGCCGGTGGGCTGGTGGGCGGCCTGGGCATCGAAGGCACGCTCAAGGCCTTCAACGGTGGCCTCGGCGGTGGTGCCACGGTGGCTTTGTCCTATGCACTGCTGGGTGCCTTTGCCGTGGCAATCGCCAAGTCTGGCCTGGCCCATGCGCTGGCCGACCGCGCCCTGGCCATGATCGACCGACAGGGCGACGCCAAGGGCGGCAAGGTCAAATGGCTGATGATCGGCCTGATGCTGGTGGTGGCCGTGTCGTCCCAGAACATCCTGCCCATCCACATTGCCTTCATTCCGCTGCTGGTACCCCCTCTGTTGTACGTGCTGACGCGCCTGCGTATCGACCGCCGGCTGATCGCCTGTGTGATCACCTTTGGCCTGATCACCCCGTACATGTTCCTGCCGGTGGGCTTCGGCAACATCTTCCTCAACGAGATCCTGTTGGCCAATGTGGCCCGCGCGGGTGTCGATGTGAGCGGCGTCAACGTCACCCACGCCATGGCCGTCCCGGCTGCCGGCATGCTCGTCGGCCTGCTGGTGGCGGTGTTCATCAGCTACCGCAAGAAGCGTGACTACGACCTGGCGCGGATCCAGCAGGTGGAGCAGGTGAGCGTGCAGTACAACCCGCTGACCTTGCTGGTGGCCGGGCTGGCGATCGCGGCAGCCTTCATTGTCCAGCTGTTGCTGGACTCGATGATCATCGGTGCCATGGTCGGTTTCCTGATCTTCTCGCTGTCGGGCATCGTCAAGTGGAAAGAGACCGACGACCTGTTCACCGAAGGCATGAAGATGATGGCCATGATCGGTTTCATCATGATTACCGCGTCCGGTTTTGCCGAGGTGATGAAGGCCACCGGTGAGGTGAAGAGCCTGGTGGAAACCTCGGCGCAGTGGATCGACCACAGCAAGGGCGTCGGTGCCCTGCTGATGCTGTTGGTAGGCCTTTTGGTGACGATGGGGATCGGCTCGTCGTTCTCCACTGTGCCGATCCTGGCGGCGATTTTCGTGCCACTGTGCGTACAACTGGGCTTCGACCCGTTGGCCACGGTGTGCATCATTGGTACTGCCGGTGCGCTGGGTGATGCAGGTTCGCCGGCCTCGGACTCGACCCTGGGCCCGACCTCGGGCCTGAACGTGGATGGCCAGCACCACCACATCTGGGACACCGTGGTGCCGACCTTCATCCATTACAACCTGCCGCTGCTGGCGTTCGGTTGGTTGGCGGCGATGACCTTGTAAGGCGGGGGAGGGCGTCAGCCCTTGTCGGGCGGCGGCGAGATGCGATTGAGCACGGTGCTGCCGTCCTTGCTGCGGGTCAGGTAGACCGGCAGGACTTTGGGCAGGTTGTTGACCAGGCGCCCCACCTCACGGGTGTTGTAGATGCCGCTGATGCGAATGCGGCCGGTGCTGGCATCGGCCAGTCGCAGCGGGGCGTCGAGGTAGCGGTTTATCACCGGCAGCGCCTGTTCCAGGCTCAGGTTGTCGAGCACCAGCTTGCCGCTGCGCCATGCCAGGCTGTTGCCATAGTCGTCGCTTTGCTCCAGCTGCGGCTCGAAGTCGCCCTTGTGGTAGCTGGCCTGCATGCCAGGGCCAAGGCGGTAGCCACCGGCATTGCCCTCACTGGACACCAGCACTGAACCTTCCACCAGGGTGACCTTCACCTGGTCCTGGTACTTCCACACGTTGAACTGGGTGCCGGTGACCCGGGTCTGGCCACTGCCTGCACGCACGATGAACGGGTGGCTGCTGTCGTGTCGCACCTTGAAGAACGCCTCGCCGCGCTTGAGCGTGACCTGGCGCTGGTCCTTGTAGTTGAGGAAGGTGAGCTCGGTGTGCAGGTTGAGCTGTACCGTGCTGCCGTCGCTGAGCTCCACGGTCTGCATGCGGTCACCGGCTTCGACGTGCTGGTAGTGGTTGGGCAACCAGCCCTGTTCCCACCCCATCCAGCCGGCCAGCGGCAGCACTGCCAGGGCGATGGCCGCAGCAGACGCCAGCGGCCGCCAGTTGCGGGGGCGGGCGGCGTGTTTGGCAGGTGGGTTGAAGTCGATGACGGTGGCGCTACGCGGCAGCAGGTCGGCTGTTTGCCAGATTTCCAGCATCGCCTGATATTCTTCGGCATGCCGCGGGTCGGCCGCCAACCAGCCAGCGAATGCTTCACGCTCGGCCTGCGTGCAATCGTCGGCGTGCAGGCGCATGCACCAATGCGCTGCGGCGTCGGTGATGGCATCGTCTGGGCTGGGATTGAGGCGGTCGTGGTTCATTGCGGCTCCGGGTTTTGCGCATTCTACCCTTGCGAGAGTGCTCCCGAGAACCAATGTAATGGCGAATGACTATCAGTTGTGCCGGTTTTTCGTCGGATTGACCACGGTTTTTCAGCGTTTGAGAACCCTTCGCGGGCAAAAGACGATGTCTGCAATCGCTTCCGGGGCGGCCTGGTGCGGCGAAGAGGTCAGTGTTTGCAGTACCGATTCGGTAACCTGTACCGGCCCTCTTCGCAGCACACGGCTGCCCTTGCAACAAGCGCGTCAGTGACACACCGGTCAGAACTGTGCGGCCTCTAGCCCATAAAGGCTGCCACTACCGGCCCGAATGCTCGCCTCCAGCCCCAACCCCCGCGGCAAGACCCGCTGGAAATAGAACGTCGCACAGGCAAGCTTCGCACCATGAAACGCCTCGTCCTCATCACGTTTGGCCAGCGCCACCGCCGCCATCCGCGCCCACATGTACGCATAGGCCGTCAGCCCGAACAGCTGCAGGTACTCAACGGCTACCGCGCTGACCAGGTTGGCATCCTCGCCAGCCTGCGCCCGCAGCCAGCTGCTGGTGGCCTCGAGCCGCGCCAGGCTTGCCTGCAGGGCCTCGCGGTGCAAGGGCGCATCCACACTGAAGGCCCGCACTTCGCTGGCAAAGCTGGCCAACGCCTGACCACCGTCGGCCAGCACCTTGCGCCCCAGCAGATCAAGGGCCTGAATGCCGTTGGTGCCTTCATAGATTTGCGCAATGCGCACGTCTCGCACCCGTTGCTCCTGGCCCCATTCGCGGATGTAGCCATGACCGCCGTACACCTGCTGGCCAAGCACGCAGCTTTCCAGACCGTTGTCGGTGAAGAATGCCTTGGCCACCGGTGTCAGCAGTGCCACCAGGCGCTGGGCATGCTCGCGTTCGCCAGCGTCCTCGGCATAGCGCGCCACGTCCAGTTGCTGGCCAACGTAGACGGCGAACGCCCGACCTGCTTCGGTGAGGGTGCGCATGGTCAGCAGCATGCGCCGAACATCACCATGGTGGATGATCGGGTCGGCCACCTTGTCGTGTGCCTGCGGGCCAGTCGCTGCGCGGCTCTGCAGGCGCTCGTTGGCATAGCGGGCGGCGCTCTGGTAGGAGGCTTCGGCACAACCGATGCCCTGTATGCCGATGGACAGGCGCTCGTAGTTCATCATGGTGAACATCGCTGCCAGGCCCTTGTTCGGTTCGCCCACCAGGTAACCGATGGCACCGTCAAAGTTCATGACGCAGGTCGCCGAGGCCTTGATGCCCATCTTGTGTTCGATCGAGCCACAATGGACAGCATTGCGCGCGCCCAGGCGGCCATCGGCCTCGACCAGGAATTTGGGGACCAGAAAAAGCGATATGCCTTTGGCACCGGCGGGCGCATCCGGCAGCTTGGCCAGCACCAGGTGGACGATGTTCTCGGTCAGGTCCTGCTCGCCGCCGGTAATGAAGATCTTGCTGCCACTGATGCGCACGCTGCCATCGGCCTGAGGCTCGGCGCGGGTGCGGATCAGCCCCAGGTCAGTGCCGGCATGGGGTTCGGTCAGGCACATGGTGCCGGCCCAGCGGCCTTCGTACAGCGGTGGCAGGTAAGTGGCCTTGAGCGCTTCGCTGGCGTGGGCATCGATCGCCAGGCAACTGCCTGCGCTCAATGCCGAATACAGGCTGAAGCTGCAGTCAGCCGCGTAGAGCATCTCTTCGAACAGCACGCCGAGCATCTTTGGCATGCCCATGCCGCCGTGTTCCGGGTTGCCGCCCAAGCCGACCCAGCCACCTTCGCGGTAGGTGTTCCAGGCCTCGCGAAAGCCTTCGGGGGTGGTGACTTGGCCTGCGTCGAAGCACACACCTTGCTCGTCACCGTTGCGGCTGAGCGGGGCGATCAGCTGGCCGGTGACTTTTGATGCTTCCTCGAGAATGGCGTCGGCAGTGTCGGCATCGATGCGTTCGGCCAGGGCGGGCAGTCGGGCCCACAGGCCTGAAGCGTTGAACACGTCATGCAGGACGAAGCGCATGTCGCGCAGGGGGGCGGAATAGGTGGTCATCGGCAGCTCTTGCAATAGTGAGGGAGGGTTGGGCGTGCGCTGAACCTTCAGGCGCAGCCGTGTGCTGCGCCTGAAGGGGGGCGGCTACGGCATCAGAGGGCCTTGGCCCGGTCGCGCAGCACGTACTTCTGGATCTTGCCGGTCGAGGTCTTGGGCAGCTCGCCGAACACCACGGTCTTCGGCACCTTGAACCCGGCCAGGTGCTCGCGGCACCAACTGGTGATGTCGGCTTCACGGGTGTCCTCTCGGCCCGGCTTCAGGGCAACGAAGGCGCACGGGGTTTCCCCCCATTTTTCATCCGGGCGTGCCACCACGGCGGCTTCCAGCACTGCCGGGTGCTTGTACAGGGCGTCTTCGACCTCGATGGTGGAGATGTTTTCGCCACCGGAAATGATGATGTCCTTGAGCCGGTCCTTGATCTCGATATAGCCGTCGGCATGCCACACGGCCAGGTCGCCGGTGTGGAACCAGCCGCCACGGAAGGCTTCGGCGGTGGCTTCAGGGTTTTTCAGGTAACCCTTCATCACCGTGTTGCCGCGCATGAAGATTTCGCCCAGGGTATTGCCGTCGCGGGGTACTGGCTGAAGGGTTTGCGGGTCGGCGACCATCAGGCCATCGAGGGTCGGGTAGCGCACGCCTTGGCGAGACTTGATGCGTGCACGCTCCTCCAGCGAAAGCGCGTCCCATTCGTCATGCCAGGCACACACGGTCACCGGGCCATAAACCTCGGTCAGGCCGTAGGTGTGGGTGACCTTGATGCCCATTTCTTCCACGGCGCCGATGACCTTGGCCGGTGGAGCGGCGCCGGCGACCATGGCCTGCACCGGGTGCTCGATGGCTGCCTTGGCCGCCTCGGGCATGTTGACCAGCGCGTTGAGCACGATCGGCGCACCGCACAGGTGGCTGACTTTGTGCTCGCGGATCAGGGTCAGGATCTTCTGCGGGTCGACCCGGCGCAGGAACACATGGGTGCCGGCCAGGGCGGTGATGGTCCAGGGGTAGCACCAGCCGTTGCAGTGGAACATCGGCAACGTCCACAGGTACACCGGGCGGTGGCCCATGGCCCAGGTCATCTGGTTGCCCAGGGCGTTCAGGTAGGCACCACGGTGGTGGTAGACCACGCCCTTGGGGTTGCCGGTGGTGCCGGAGGTGTAGTTCAGCGATATGGCCTGCCACTCGTCATCGGGCCATTCCCAGGCAAATTCCGGGTCGCCTTCGTTGAGCAGGGCCTCATAGTCCAGCTGGCTGACCGCGCGGCCTTCGCCGTACTCTGGGTCATCCACATCAACCACCAGCGGCGGGTGTTCAAGCAGTGCCAGAGCGCCTTCGATGACCGCATGGAACTCGCGGTCGGTGATCAGCACTTTGGCCTCGCCATGCTGCAGCATGAAGGCGATGGCCTCGGCATCCAGGCGCACGTTCAGGGTATTGAGCACGGCACCGGTCATGGGTACGCCGAAGTGCGCCTCGAGCATGGTCGGGGTGTTGGGCAGCATCACTGCCACGGTGTCGCCACGGCCAATGCCACGGCCGGCCAGGGCGCTGGCCAGGCGCCGACAGCGTTGGTAGGTTTCTTGCCAGTTGCGGCGGATGGCGCCGTGGATGACGGCCGGGTAGTTGCCGTACACGGCAGCGGTGCGTTCGATGAAGCTCAGCGGGGTGAGGGCGACATGGTTGACGGCAGCGGGCATCAGGCCCTGGGCATAGATCGACATGCGGTAATCCTGTAAGGGAGGCAGACGCAGCCTGTGCACCTGGCCCCCGATGGCTGATTGTTAGCTCTGTTCAGGGTGCAGGGGGCGGACGGTGGGCCGCCCCCTCTGTCGCAGTTTTACGCGAGTCGCTATGGTATTAGGAATATCGACTATAGCAATATAGTAAAACTACTATAAAAATAGGCCGCCTACTGTGGATGACACTGCTTACCCTTTGCTTGCCAAAGACCCACAACCCAGTCTGTTGCTGGCCAGTGATGCAAGCCCGCTGGCACTCAACCCGGCATTGCAGGCCTGGGTCGCCGAAGGGCCTGAGCTGGCTTGCTGGCTGCCGGCCAATTGCGCGGCCCTGGTGCGTGCCTGTCTGCGCCAGCATCGGGCGATCAGCGATGTGGAAGTGCAGGTCGGCGAACGCATCGTGCTGTGGACGTTCATGCCGGACAACCAGGGCCAGCAGGTGCTGGGCCGCTGCCGTGATGCCAGCGAAGAGCGCCATGGCGCACGCGAAGCCAGCCGCGCCCGGCGCCTGTATCGGCTGATCATCGAAAACACCACCGACCTGATTTCCCGGCACAGCCCCGATGGCCGCTTTCTCGATGCCTCACCGGCAGCCTACCGCCTGCTCGGCCTGTGGCCCGAGCAGCTGCGTGGCATGCCTGTACATACCCTGCTGCATCCGCGCGAGCGGCGTCAGGTACTGCGCCAGGCCGCGGCCGCGCTGGACCAGGACGGCTACCACACGATGACCTGCCGGGTACGCCAGGCGACAGGTGACTACCGTTGGTTCGAAATTGCCAGCCGGGCGATCCGCGAGACCTACACCGGCGCGGTGGTGGAGGTGGTCAGCGTGTCCCGCGACATCACCTTGCGCATCGAAGCGCAGGAAAGCCTGGCGCACAGTGCCCGCCTCGCGACCTTGGGCGAGCTGGCCTCGGGCATCGCCCACGAGATCAATCAGCCACTGGCCGCGGTGGTCAACTATGCCAACGCCAGTCAGCGTTACCTGCAGGGCCTGGAACGTGATCCCCAGGCGCGCGAGCGGATTGGCCAGGGCCTGCAGCGTATCAGCGAGCAGGCCACCCATGCCGCCGAAGTGATCCGCCGTCTGCGTGCCTTTCTGCGCAAGGAACCGCGCCGCCTGCAGGCACTGGACGTGGCCGAGCTGGCCGGCGAAGCCATGCGCCTGTGCGCCTGGGAAGCCGCGCGGGACCAGGTGCAGGTGGAACTTCGCATGAGCGCTCAACTGCCCTTGGTGTATGCCGACCGGGTGCTGCTGGAGCAGGTGCTGCTCAACCTGCTGCGCAATGCCATCGATGCCAATCGCGAGCAGCAGGGTGAGCGGCCGTCACGTATCCTGCTCTGCGCGGCGCGCGATGGCGATGGGGTGCTGGTCGAGGTCGCCGACCAGGGCCCGGGCGTGGCACCCGAGCGGCTGGATGAAATCTTTACGCCGTTTACCACCAGCAAGGCCGACGGCCTGGGCTTGGGCTTGAGCATGAGCCGCAGCCTGATCGAAGGCTTCGGTGGCAGCCTGTGGGCGCGGGCGGGTGACAACGGCGGTCTGGTACTGTGCTGCCGGCTGGCGGTCAGCAGGGAATAAGGGGAGGCAGTGTTGCAAGCAAAAGTGTATGTGGTCGATGACGACCAGGGTATGCGCGACTCTACGGTCTGGCTGCTGCAGTCGGTGGGCCTGCAAGCCTTGCCATTCGCCAGCGGGCAGGCGTTTCTCGACGCCTGCGTCGATGATGGGCCCGCGTGTGTGCTGTTGGATGTGCGCATGCCGGGGCTGGGCGGGTTGGCTGTGCAGCAGGCGATGCGCGAGCGTGGCCTGATGGTGCCGGTGATCTTCGTCAGCGGTCATGCCGATGTACCGATCGTGGTGCGGGCGTTCAAGGCCGGCGCCTGCGACTTCATCGAAAAACCCTACAACGACCAGTTGCTGCTCGACAGCGTTCAGGCTGCGCTGGAGCACGCCGGGCTGGCGCGAGAGGGCGATCAGGCGCTGGCCTTGGTGCAGGCGCGCATCGACGGCCTGACGCCGCGTGAGCGAGACGTCTTCGTACCGTTGGCCCAAGGGTTGAACAACCGCGAGATTGCCGAGCAGTTGGGCATCAGCGTCAAGACCGTGGACCTGTACCGAGGCCGGGTGATGAAGCGGTTGCAGGCAGGCAGCCTCGCAGAGCTGGTGGGGATGGCGATTGCTTGCGGGGCAGTGGAGGCGCTGGGCCTGCGAGCGCGGTAGCCGCCTTTACGTAGCCCCTGGCAGGGGCGGCGTTGTGTGTCGCAATGGGCCGCAATGCGCGCCTGCTGGGGGCGGTGTGACAGCCAGAAAACACCCACTATTTCATAGCTAGCTAATGAAAGCTTTGACATTCACTGCCTAGGCAGTAATATTTCTACACACTTAACTGAGCAGCCAACGATGGCCCATTTTTCTCCCGAGAACTTCCAAACCTGCGCCATCGGCATGTTGCTTGGCCGTGCTGCGATTCTCAAAGACCGCATTCTTGACTGGCACCTGGAGTCAGAGGGCGTCACCGCCGCGCAGTTCAAAGTGCTGATCATCGTCACCCAGTACCAGGTGGATACCCCGGCCGAACTGTGCCGTTACCTGGGCCTGGACAGCGGATCGATGACCCGCATGCTCGACCGCCTCGAGCAGAAGGAGCTGATCGTGCGCAACCGCTGCGCCGACGACCGTCGCCAGGTGCGCCTGGCACTCACCGCCGACGGCCAGCGCCTGGCCAACCGCCTGCCGGAAATTGGCGCCGCCGCCATGAACGAGTTGTGCGGCGTGCTGGCACCAGAGGAGCTCAAGACCCTGGAAGGCCTGCTGGCCAAGGTGCTGCTCGGTGCTGGCGACCCGTTGACGATCCGCCGCTTCGGCGACCGTTGAACCCTGTAACGAATTATCCAAGGTATTGTCATGGCCTCTCCCGCAGACACCCCGACTCCCTCCGTCTCGCCCGAGCCGTCGCGCAAGCGCAAGGCTTGGTTGCTTGGCCTGCTGTTGCTGCTGATCCTGGCAGGGGTCGGCACCTGGGCCTGGTACAGCATTGTCGGGCGTTGGCACGAAAGCACCGACGATGCGTATGTCAACGGCAACGTGGTGGAGATCACCCCGCTGGTCGCTGGCACCGTTATCAGCATCGGGGCCGATGACGGCGACCTGGTCCACGCCGGCCAGGTGTTGCTGCAATTCGACCCGGCCGACAGCGAAGTGGCCTTGCAGTCCGCCGAAGCCAAGCTGGCACGCAGCGTGCGGCAGGTGCGCGGGCTGTACAGCAACGTCGACTCGCTGAAGGCTCAACTGGAAACGCGCCAAGCCGAACTGCGCAAGGCGCAGCAGGACTTCAACCGGCGCAAGGTGCTGGCTGACAGTGGTGCGATTGCCGCAGAAGAACTGTCCCATGCCCGCGACGACCTGAGCGTTGCCCAGGCCGCCGTCAACAGCGCGCGGCAACAGCTCAGCACCAGCAGCGCGCTGGTCGACGACACCGTGGTGTCCTCGCACCCCGATGTCATGGCTGCAGCTGCCGACCTGCGCCAGGCCTACCTCGACCACGCCCGCACCACATTGGTCGCGCCGGTCACCGGCTACGTCGCCAAGCGTACCGTCCAGTTGGGCCAGCGCCTGCAGCCGGGCACCGCGACCATGGCGGTCATCCCGCTGGATCAGGTGTGGATCGATGCCAACTTCAAGGAAACCCAGCTGCGAGAGATGCGCATCGGCCAGCCGGTGGAAATCACCGCTGATGTGTACGGCAGCGAGGTCAAGTACAGCGGCACGGTCGACAGCCTCGGGGCGGGCACCGGCAGCGCCTTTGCCTTGCTGCCGGCGCAGAACGCAACCGGTAACTGGATCAAGATTGTCCAGCGAGTACCCGTGCGCATCCACCTCAGCCCCGACCAGCTCAAGGACCACCCGCTACGTATTGGCCTGTCCACCGTGGTTGAAGTCGACCTGCATGACCAGAGCGGCCCGACCCTGGCCCAGCAGCCACCGCAGAAGGCCAGCTACACCACCCAGGTGTATGACCACCAGATGATCGAAGCCGACAACCTGATCGCCCGGTTGATTCACGAGAACAGTGCAACCGGCAAGACGGCGCAACGATGAGCAACAACGCCGCTGCCCAGTTCACGCCGCCAAGTCTGCTGCTGACCACCATCGGCCTGTCGCTCGCGACGTTCATGCAGGTGCTGGACACCACCATCGCCAACGTGGCCCTGCCGACCATTTCCGGCAACCTGGGGGTGAGCTACGAGCAAGGCACCTGGGTCATCACCTCGTTCGCGGTGAGCAACGCTATCGCCTTGCCGCTGACCGGCTGGCTGAGCCGGCGCTTTGGTGAAGTGAAACTGTTCATCTGGGCCACGCTGCTGTTCGTGCTGGCTTCGTTCCTGTGCGGTATCGCCCAGTCGATGCCCGAGTTGGTCGGGTTTCGCGTCTTGCAGGGTGTGGTCGCCGGGCCGCTTTACCCGATGACCCAGACTCTGCTGATTGCTGTCTACCCCCCGGCAAAACGGGGGATGGCACTGGCGCTGCTGGCGATGGTCACGGTGGTGGCGCCGATTGCCGGGCCGATTCTTGGCGGCTGGATTACCGATAGCTACAGCTGGCCATGGATCTTCTTCATCAACGTGCCCATCGGCCTGTTTGCAGCTGCCGTGGTGCGCCAGCAGATGCGTACGCGCCCGGTGGTCACCAGCCGCCAGCCGATGGACTACATTGGCCTGCTGACCCTGATTATCGGCGTTGGGGCCTTGCAGGTAGTGCTGGACAAGGGTAACGATCTGGACTGGTTCGAGTCGTCGTTCATCATTGTCGGCAGCCTGGTTTCGGTGGTGTTCCTGGCGGTATTCGTGATCTGGGAACTGACCGACCGGCACCCGGTGGTCAACTTGCGTCTGTTTGTGCACCGCAACTTCCGCATTGGCACCATTGTGCTGGTCGGGGGGTATGCCGGGTTCTTCGGTATCAACCTGATCCTGCCGCAGTGGTTGCAGACGCAGATGGGCTATACCGCGACTTGGGCGGGCCTGGCGGTGGCGCCGATCGGTTTGCTGCCGGTGATCATGTCGCCGTTCGTGGGCAAATATGCGCACCGTTTCGACCTGCGGGTGCTCGCTGGGTTGGCGTTCCTGGCGATTGGCACCAGTTGCTACATGCGTGCCGGTTTCACCAGCGAGGTGGACTTCCAGCACGTGGCCCTGGTGCAGTTGTTCATGGGGATTGGCGTGGCGTTGTTCTTCATGCCGACCTTGAGCATTCTGCTGTCTGACCTGCCGCCGCACCAGATTGCCGACGGTTCGGGGCTGGCTACATTCCTGCGAACCTTGGGCGGGAGTTTTGCGGCTTCGTTGACCACCTGGATCTGGATTCGTCGGGCGGATCAGCACCATGCCTACCTGAGTGAGCACATCAGCCAGTTCGACCCGACGACGCGGCATACCCTTGAGCAGTTGGGCGGGGCCAGCCCGCAGAGTTATGCGCAGTTGGAGCAGATACTCAACGGGCAGGCTTACATGATGTCGACGGTGGATTACTTCACCTTGATGAGCTGGGTGTTTGCCGGGTTGATTCTGCTGGTGTGGTTCGCCAAGCCACCCTTTACCGCCAAGGCGGGGCCGGCATCGGCAGGGCATTGAGCTAAACAAGGCAAGGTCCCGATGCTCTCGCTCTCGCTCTCGCTTCGGCTTTTGATTTTGCTTCTAAGCGCGCGATAGCCCAGGCGCCGCGGATTGCGACTTCAGGAGGCCGAGCGCAGGGCTTGCGAAGGGAGGTGACGGGCATGGATGCCCGTCAAGCGCTGGGCCCCAGGATGGGGCCTGCAGCGCGGTCCTCCCGGGAGCAAGCCCGGAGCGAGGGAACCCCGGAGCGTAGCGCAGGGGCCGGATGACAGGAGCCAGCGTTTTTTGGTTACTTTTTGTCGCGTTTGACAAAAAGTGACCCGCCGTAAGGGCGGAAAGGTGACTGTGCGCCACCTGCGTGAATGAATACCTACTCGATGTGAATGCCCACATCCAAGAAGCAAGAAGCAAGAAGCAAGAAGCAAATTCGTCTGTTTTGACTCAGCGAACAGTCCATTCGCGATGGCGACGCTGACTCACCTTTTCGCCCTTACGGCGAGTCACTTTTTGTCAAACGCGACAAAAAGTAACCAAAAAACGCTGCGCTCCCATCATCCGGCCCCTGCGCTGCGCTCCGGGGTCCCCTCACTCCGGCCTTGCTCCCGGCAGGACCGCGCCGAAGGCCCCATCCTGGGGCCTCAGCGCTTGACGGGCATCCATGCCCGTCACCTGCCTCCGCAAGGCCTGCGTTCGGCCTCCTGAAGTCGCGAAGATCAAGATCAAGATCAAAAGCAAGATCAACAGCCACATCAACAGCCACATCAACAGCAGAGGGTTGGCTGTGCTGATCTTCGTCATTCCAACGCAGCGCCATTTCGCCTATTGTCGATGCTCCCTTCCCCAAACCATTGGCAAACCCATGGAGAACGTCATTGTCATCACCGGCGGCAGCCGCGGTATCGGCGCCGCCACTGCGCTGCTGGCCGCCCGCCAGGGCTACCGCATCTGCATCAACTATCTCGCCGATGACCAAGCCGCCGAAGCCATCCTCAGCCAGGTCCGCGCCCTGGGCGCCGAGGCCATCGCGGTGCGTGCCGACGTCAGCGTCGAAGATGAAATCATCCAGCTGTTCCTGCGCGTCGACGACGAGCTCGGCCCGGTCACCGCACTGGTCAACAACGCCGGCACCATCGGCCAGCAGAGCAGGGTCGAGAACATGTCCGAGTTCCGTCTGCTGAACGTCATGAAGACCAACGTCGTCGGCCCCATGCTCTGCGCCAAGCACGCCCTGCTGCGCATGGCGCGCCGGCATGGCGGGCAAGGCGGGGCCATCGTCAACGTATCATCGGTCGCCGCACGCCTGGGTTCGCCCAACGAATATGTCGACTATGCCGCCTCCAAGGGCGCGCTCGACACCTTCACCATCGGCCTGGCCAAAGAAGTGGCAGGCGAGGGCGTGCGCGTCAATGGCGTACGACCGGGCTATATTCATACCGGTTTCCATGCGCTTTCTGGCGACCCGGATCGCGTCAGCAAGCTTGAACCTGGCTTGCCCATGGGCCGAGGAGGGTATCCCGAGGAAGTGGCCGAGGCCATCCTCTGGTTGCTCTCGGACAAAGCCTCCTATGCCACCGGCAGTTTCATCGACCTGGGCGGCGGGCGCTGAGCGCGCCCCTCAAGGTTCCAGCAGCTCGCGAACCCGCTCTGCCAGTGCTTCCAGTTCGAACGGCTTGGTCAACACCAACGTACCTTGCAGCGGTTGGCCGTCGCTGAGCGCCGCGCTCTCATCGTAACCGGTGATCAACAGCACCTTGAGGTCCGGGTAGCGCTCACGGCAGCGTTCGGCTACCTGGCGGCCATTCAGGCCGCCAGGCAGGCCGACATCGCTCAGCAGCAAGTCTGGCCGTTCGCCGCTTTGCAGGTGGGTGAGGGCAGACGGACCGTTCTCGAAGGCGTCCACCCGATAGCCCAGCTCTTCCAACACTTCGCCAATCACCAGGCGCAAGGCCGTCTGATCTTCAACCAACAGAATGCGTTTTGCAGTCTCGCTGCTTCTTTGCAAGAGCGCGCGCGGAGGTTTGCTGATTGGCGCCTGGGCTTGCTCGTGGTGGCGGGGTAACAGCAGCTCGATGCGGGTACCCTCGCCAGGCACCGACAGCACCCGTAATTGCCCACCCGACTGGCGCACGAAGCCATAGGTCATGGACAAACCCAGGCCGGTGCCCTGGCCCATCGGCTTGGTGGTGAAGAACGGCTCGACTGCGCGCTCGACAACTTCAGCCGACATGCCGCTACCGTTGTCGACGATGCTCAGCCGCACGAACTCGCTGGCCGGCAGTTCCAGTGCCACGGCCTGCTCGTCGTCAAGCTGCAGGTTGTCGCCAATGATCTCGATCACACCACCGGCAGGCATGGCATCGCGCGCGTTGATGCATAAGTTGAGCAAGGCGCTTTCCAGTTGGGGAGGGTCGATGAAGGTCGGCCACAGCTGGCTGGCAAAGCGGCTGCTCAGGGTAATCGCCGGGCCGATGGTGCGGCGCAGCAGGTCTTCCATGCCGGCCACCAAGGTGGCCACTTGCGTGGAGCAGGGTTGCAGGGTCTGCTGGCGGGAGAATGCCAGCAGCCGGTGCACCAGCGAAGAGGCCCGCTGCGCCGCGCTGCTGGACAGCTCCAGCAAGGGCGCCAGGGCGTCGAAGCGTGACTGCTCAAGGCGTTGCCGCATCAGCTCCTGGGCGCCCAGGATGCCGCCCAGCAAGTTGTTGAAGTCGTGGGCTATGCCGCCACTGAGCTGGCCTACGGCTTCCATCTTCTGTGCCTGGCGCAGCGCCGCTTCGGCCTTGGCCAAGCGTTCCTGCTCCTGTACTCGCTCACTGATGTCATAGGCGAACAGAAACGCGCCATGTACCTCGCCTTCTGGGTCGCGCAAGGCGTTGAAGCGCAACTCATAATGGCGCAGCGCGGGGGGCTTGCCGAAGGTGCCGATCTCGATGAACTGCTCGCCTGCCAGGGCGCGCTGCCACATCGGCAGAACAGGCGTCTGGCCGGCGGCGCCATCCTCGAACAACCCGGGCAGGTATTCGCCGATTTCGGGTGTACTCCCGTACAGCAGGTGGAAGTCATGCCTGGCCTGGCGATTGACAGCCAGCCAGCGCAGGTCCTTGTCGATCACATGCACATTGACCACACTGTGATCGACCAGCTCGGCAAACAAGCGTCGCTCCGCCAGTGCGGCATTCACCCGTTGTTCGAGCTCTTCGTTCAGGCGCTGCAGGGCCTGCTCTGCACGCCGGCGTTCGGTGACATCCTTGAACAGTACCGCTACCTGGCGTTTCTCGGCAGGTTCTATGCGAAAAGTGGTCACCGACAGCACGTGGCCCGTGGCAATCAGTTCCTGCTCGAAGTGCAGCGGTTCGCCGGTGCGAAGCACCGCGCCATAGCGGGCCACCCAGTCATCCGCCTCATCGGGCACCATCTCGCGCAGTTTTTGCCCGACCACGTTGGGGATGCCGGCGTGTTTGGCATAGGCTGCGTTGGCCAGCACGTGCACGTAGTCACTCAGGGGGCCATGGGGGCCATCGAAGAACTCGATGATGCAGAAGCCTTCGTCCATGGTGTCGAACAGTGAGCGATAGAAGTCCTGGTCGTGCGCCTGGTGGCTTGCAAGCCGTTGCTCCAGCAGTGTGTTCTGTCGCTGGAGGTCTTCGACTTGTTGGCGCAGTGAGTTCAGATCACGAGAAGGCATGCCTGCGTCCGGCCAATGAAAAGTCCTGACTTTAACGTGTTCACCTGCAGGCGAATAGCCACTCAGGGTGACTGGGCGGTGCTCCCCAGCAGCCGTTCAAGCGCCTGGGCAAGTGCTTGAAGATCGAATGGCTTGGCCAGCAGTTCGGTGCGCCGGTCGGGCCGCACTTTTGCCGTACTGTGCGCAAGGTCATAGCCTGTGATCAGCAGCACCGCTGCATGGGGGGCAATACTTCGACAGGCGTCCGCGAGTTGGTAGCCATCGATACCCCCAGGCAGGCCGACATCGGTGATCAGCAAGTCCGGTGCAGGGGCTTCCCGCAAGGCCTTGTATGCCTGCCGGCCATCTTCGAATGCCTGAACTTCATGGCCCTGATCTATCAATACCTCCAGCATGACCAGGCGCAGGGCCGGCTCGTCTTCCACCAGCATCACCCTGCACGCGCGCTGCTGAAGCGAGGCCGCAGGCGCAGGCCCCTCGACGTGGGGGCTGGGTGAAGCGGCGGCGATGCTTTCATCGCAGGGGAGATACAGGTTGATGGCCGTACCCTGGCCAGGCGTGCTATCGATGACCAGCTGGCCACCGGATTGCCGCACAAAGCCGTAGACCATCGACAGCCCAAGGCCAGTGCCCTGGCCGAGCGGCTTGGTGGTGAAGAAGGGCTCAAGGGCGCGCTGCATCACTGCTTTGGACATGCCCATGCCGGTGTCTTCAACGCGGATACGCAGAAACTGGCCAGTGGCCAGGCCCCGCTGTCTGGCTTCGGCGCCTTGCACTTCGACATTGGCGCAACCGATGCTCAAGGTGCCGCCAAGCGGCATGGCGTCACGGGCGTTGATGCACAGGTTGAGCAGCGCGTTTTCCAGTTGCTGTGCGTCTATTCGGATAGGCCATAGTCCGGCATGTGTCTGGTCGTGGTAGTCGACATAGGGGCCGGTGGAGCTGCTGATCAGGTCGTGCATACCGGCCACCAGTTGCTGCACATCGACCCGTTGCGGGACCAGCGTCTGCTGCCGTGAGAATGCCAGCAAGCGCTGCACCAAGGCTGCGGCGCGTTGGGCGTTGTGCCGGCTGAGTTCAAGCAGCTGCGCGGTGTCCGCCAGGCGTTGCTGCACCAGACGTTGCCCGGCCAGTTCCAGGGCGCCAAGGATGCTGGCCAGCAGGTTGTTGAAATCATGGGCAATCCCGCCGGTCAACTGGCCGACCGCCTCCATCTTCTGCGCCTGGCGCAGTGCTTCTTCGGCCTGCTGCAGGCGTTCCTGTTCGGTCACGCGCTGCGTGATGTCATAGGCGAACAGGTAGCCGCCCTGAATTCGCTGCTGAGCATCGAGCCACGGGTGGTAGCGAATTTCGTAGTGGCGTGGTGCGTCGTCCAGCCCGAAGGTGACGGTGTCGATGAACGCTTCCCCTGCCAGTATGCGCGGCCATATCGGGGCCAGGCGGCCCATGATGTCGGGTTGATCGGTCAGGAACTGGGGTACGTAGTCGCCAATCTGCGGCACGAAGCCTCGGTAACGTTCGAAGGTTTCGCGCGCCGTGCGGTTGATGGCCAACAGGCGCATCCTGCGGTCGGCAGCAAACACGTTGGCCGGGCTGTTGTCGAGCAGTTCTCCAAGCAGCCTGTCATACGCCTGGACGCTGTCTTCGCGCTCTGCCAGGCGTGCTTCCAGTTCTGCGACACGCGCTTGCAACTGGGCAAAGGACGCAAGCGTATCTGGCTGCATGACGAAGGCCTGATGATCGGATCGAGCAACTATAGTCGCCCCTCGGGCCCCTCGCTATCAGAACGAGCGAATGATCCGCCCGAGGGTTTCCATGGCCTGTTCGGCGCCGTCATGCCAGGGGCTGCCGTAGTTCAGGCGGATGCAATTGCCAAAGCGTCGGGTGGGCGAAAAGATCGGCCCAGGGGCGATGCTGATGCCTTGGGCCAGGGCCATGTGGAACAGCTTGAGGGCGTCCATCTGCTCGGGCAGTTCCAGCCACAGGAAGTAGCCGCCGGAGGGCTGGCTGACCCGTGTCTGCGCCGGGAAGTGGCGGGCGATGGCTGCCAGCATGTTGGCCTGCTGGCCCTCCAGCGCGTAGCGCAGCTTGCGCAGGTGGCGGTCGTAGCCGCCGTGTTGCAGGTAGTCGGCGATGGCCGCCTGGGCCGGCATGGAGGCACACAGGGAGGTCATCAGTTTCAACCGCTCGATCTTCTGCGCAAAGCGCCCGGCGGCCACCCAGCCAATGCGATAGCCCGGTGCCAGGCTTTTGGCGAACGAGCCGCAGTGCATGACCAGGCCCTGAGTGTCGAAGGCCTTGGCGGGTTTGGGCGCCTGTTGCGAGTAGTACAGCTCGGCGTACACGTCGTCTTCGATCAACGGCACCTGATGGCGTGCCAGCAACTCCACCAGCGCCTGTTTCTTGGCCTCCGGCATGCTTGCACCCACTGGGTTCTGGAAATTGGTCATGCACCACACGGCCTTTACCGGGTGCTTTTCCAGGGTCTGCGCCAGCACCCCCAGGTCCATGCCCTCGCGCGGGTGCACGGGGATTTCCACGGCCTTGAGCTTGAGCCGCTCCAGCACCTGCAGGCAGGCATAGAAGGCCGGGGCCTCGATGGCGACCAGATCGCCCGGCTGGGTCACGGCCTGCAGGCACAGGTTCAGGGCCTCCAGTGCGCCGTTGGTGATCAGCAGCTCTTCCATCGGCAGCATCAGCCCACCGACCATGTAGCGCAGGGCGATCTGCCGGCGCAGCTGCGGGTTACCGGGGGACAGATCGGTCACCACCATGCGCGGGTCCATGCTGCGGCTGGCACTGGCCAGTGAGCGGGACAGGCGTTGCAGCGGGAACAGTTCAGGGCTGGGAAAGGCTGAGCCGAAGGCAATGGTGTTGGGGTCCTTGATCGAGTCGAGGATCGAAAATACCAAGGCGCTGACGTCGACATCGGTAGACTCGCTCACCGGCTGCAGCGCCTGCGGCTCGCAGAACTGACGCGGAACGTGGGCGTTGACGAAATACCCGGAGCGCGGCCGGGCGCGGATCAGCCCGCGGCGTTCCAGCAGGTAATAGGCCTGGAACACGGTAGACGGGCTGACCCCGTGGGTCTGGCTGGCGTAGCGCACGGACGGCACGCGCTGGCCGGGGCCCAGCACCCCGGAGCGGATCAGTTCGGCAATGTCATCGGCGAAGCGTTCGTAGCGTTTCATTCTGGCCTTCTGTCCAAGCCTGGCAGGCAAGGTGGCGTGAGTGTAAGGGATCAGCGGTTCATGGGGGCGACGAAGCGACTGTGCGCCACGCTGCGGATAGCGGGGTCGTCACGCTCGCTGATTTCAAAGCTCAGCGCCTGCGAGCTGCTGGTCGGGCGCTCGGCGAGCATTGCCACCGACACCGGCAGTTCGCTCATTTCGCCAGCTGGGATGACCAGTGCGCTACTGCCCTGCAGGGTGAAACCGTCAGCGTCCAGCAGGCGCAATTGATAGTGCTGGGTACGTTCGGTCTTGTTGATGACTTTGAGCAGGTAAATGTTCTCGATCTGGCCTTGGGCGTTTTCGCGGAACAGGCCGCGGTCCTTGATCACATCCAGCGATACCATCGGGCGCATCTGCAGGGCCACCACCAGTGCCCCGATCATGACCAGCAGTGCGGCAGCGTAGCCCAACAGGCGCGGGCGCAGCCAGTGGGTGGTGCCGCCTTGCAGGCTGTGCTCGGACTTGTAGCCAATCAGGCCGCGGGCGTAACCCATCTTGTCCATTACCCCGTCACAGGCGTCGATGCACGCGGCACAGCCGATGCAAGCCATCTGCAAGCCATCACGGATGTCGATGCCGGTGGGGCACACCTGCACGCACAGGGTGCAATCGATGCAGTCGCCCAGTCCCTGGGCACCGACATCACTGCCTTTCTTGCGCGGACCACGGGCCTCGCCACGACGCGGGTCGTAAGCGACCGCCAGGGTGTCCTTGTCGAACATCACGCTCTGGAAGCGCGCATACGGGCACATGTGCAGGCACACCGCTTCACGCAGCAGGCCGGCATTGATGTAGGTAGCGGCCGTGAAGAACAGCACCCAGAACAGTGCCACACCGCCCAGTTGCAAGGTGAGCAATTCTGCGGCCAGTGGCCGGATCGGGGTGAAGTAGCCGACGAAGGTCAGCCCCGTGAGCACGCCAATGGCCAACCACAGGCTGTGCTTGAGCGTGCGACGGGCCAGTTTGTTCAGGCTCCAGGGCGCCGCGGCCAGCTTGATGCGCTGGTTGCGGTCCCCCTCGGTAACCTTTTCGCACCACATGAATAGCCAGGTCCAGGTGCTTTGTGGGCAACTGTAACCGCACCAGACGCGCCCGGCGTAGACGGTGATGGCGAACAGGCCAAAGGCACAGATGATCAGCAACGCCGACAGCAGGATGAAGTCCTGTGGCCAGAAGGTGGCGCCGAAGATGTGGAACTTGCTGTTTCCCAGGTCCCACAGCACGGCCTGGCGGCCGTTCCAGTTAAGCCAGGCCGTGCCGAAGAACAGCACGAACAGGGCGCCGGCAAAGCCGATGCGCAGGTTACGGTAAAGCCCGGTAAAGCTGCGGGTCTGGATGCCGCTGTCGGTGCGTCGCGCTTGGATGCTGGCTGGGGCGGTGGCGATCTCTGTAAAAGGGATTCTATCGTTCATGGTTCGGTGCTCATCAGGCCTCGATCAGGCATGAGCACTATGGCGCTGAAGCTGTTATCAGCACAGGTTCAGATTTTACGATAAAAACCATATCAGATTTGCCGCATGGCCCCGCCAGGCCTCATATCACCGAGCCTGGCGCGCTGGCCTTCAGATGCCTGCGGCTATCCACCGCACCCGCCACGGTCAGTGCATCGGCCTCGGTTTCGGTAATGGGCACGCGTTGGCCGGCCAGTATGGCCACCGACATACGCAACTGTTCGTCGGTGATGATCTCGATATCCGGGCCTTCGCCCTCGATGCGCAGGCCTTCGCCGATCAGTGTGCAGCGGCGGGTGGTTTCGTCGATTTCAATGGGCATGGTGGGGTCCTCCCGGGGTGATTACAGGGTGGACCGCGGTCAGGGGCCAGTTGCTGCATCAGCAAGCTGAGCGGCACTTTGCAGTACGTGTGACGGTCAACCATGCATAGGGCAGGCTTGCTGACGTGGCGGGCGGATTCATGAAGCTCAAGCAGGGGACACAACTGCGATGGATGTCATCTGGCAAGCAATCCAGGCGGAATTCGCCGATGTCACCGATGAGCGCGAGGTCACGCAAATCCTTGTGCGCTTGCTGATGGCTGCTGTGCTCGGCGCAGTACTGGGCTTCGAGCGCGAACACAAGGGCAAGTCTGCCGGGGTGCGTACCCACATGCTGGTGTCGCTGGGGGCCGCCCTGTTCGTGCTGGCGCCCAGTATGGCGGGGGCCGATGAACAGGCACTCAGTCGGGTGATCCAGGGCATCGTTGCCGGTATCGGTTTTCTCGGTGCGGGTACCATTCTGAAGGGTAACGGCCAGGACACCAGCCATGTGAAGGGCCTGACGACCGCTGCCGGGCTATGGATGACGGCTGCCATTGGCACGGCGGCTGGCATGGGGCGCGAAGCCACGGCGCTGATCAGCACGGTACTGGCCCTGCTGGTACTGGGCACGATGCCGTTGCTGGTGGAGAAGGTCGAAGGACAGAATGAGGAGAAGCAGAAGGAGGAAGAGGGCAGGAAGCACTGAGGGGAGCCGAAGCTCCCCTCAAAGCGTTGTTGCCTGCTCTTTTTTTATTATTGGGACCGGCCTTTTGTTGTTTTTGTCGGCTTGTCCTGGTGTTGCGGGCGACCCCCATGCGGGGTCAAGAGCAAACGTATTTTTTTGAGCGCTGACCTGCTTTCATCATTGCTGATCCGAACCTGGCTGCCGCTACCTTGAGGTAGTTTTATTGTTCTGTGCCAGACCGCGGGGCGAACCCCTGAAAAGCGTGTCGACTCCAAAAAAATCTGCTTGCTACGCCTCTGCCGTGTTGTTCTTGTTATGTCAGAGCCGTTACCTGTTGTTTTTATTGGGTATCGCGTTTTTTTTGTTCTTGTACCAGAGATATAGCAGGGTGCGTGCCAACTTTTAAAAACCCTTTAAAATCAATGATTTAAGAATTTTGGTCGACACCGCCCAGCCTGAAATTCTGCCGATTTGTTTCCCTGTTACCCGATTTTTTGCTGTGAAATGTGCGGGAGGTAACACTTCACCCACACCAATGTGACACCGGTGTGACCTATTGTGCGCTGCACGCCCGTGCTACCCGCGACCCGTTGTCGCGGCCCAGCACGCCGCTGATGCGCTGGCCGGCGGCTATCAGCCGGCCCAGGTCGATGCCGGTTTCAATGCCAAGCCCCTGCAGCAGGTACACAACGTCTTCACTGGCGATATTGCCGGTAGCACCCTTGGCGTAAGGGCAGCCGCCCAGCCCGGCTACCGAGCTGTCGAATACGCTGATGCCCTCGAGCAGGCTGGCATAGACGTTGGCCAAGGCCTGGCCGTAAGTGTCATGGAAGTGTCCGGCCAACTGCTCGCGCGGTACCTGGGCCGACACCACCTCGAACAGGCGTCGGGTGTCGCCTGCGGTGCCGGTGCCAATGGTGTCACCCAGCGAGACCTCGTAGCAGCCCATGTCGTGCAGGGCGCGGGCCACCGGGGCCACCTGCTCGGCGCTGACCTTGCCCTCGTAAGGGCAGCCAAGCACACATGACACATACCCGCGCACGCGCACGCCGTGGCTGCGCGCAGCGTCCATGATGGGTTCGAAGCGCTTGAGGCTTTCGCTGATCGAACAATTGATGTTGCGTTGCGAGAACGCTTCGGAGGCGGCAGCGAACACCGCTACTTCCTTGACCCCGGCAGCCAGGGCGTCCTCGAAACCGCGCAGGTTCGGCGCCAGTGCGGCATACGTCACACCGGGGCGCTGCTGGATGCCGGCGAATACCTCGGCAGAGCCGGCCATCTGTGGCACCCACTTGGGGGACACGAAACTGCCCACTTCTATATAGGCCAGGCCCGCTTCGGTGAGGTCGTTGACCAGGCGTACCTTGTCGGCGACGCTGATGGGCTGGGCTTCGTTCTGTAGGCCGTCGCGTGGGCCGACTTCGACCAGGCGGACGTGTTTGGGCAAGGACATGGCGGGTTTCCTGTGGCGTTCAGCGGTTGTCTTTGTTGTTCAGGGTGGCGGCCAGGGCTTGTTCGCAGCGCTCCTGGGCGGTGTCCAGTTCCAGTTGCATCTGGTGGATGTCCAGCATCTGCTGCTCCAGCTGGGCGCGGCGCTCGGCAATCTTCGCCAGCATGCTGTTGAGCTGTTTGAGGTTGCCGCTGGTGGGGTCATACAGTTCGATCAACTCGCGGCACTCGGCCAGGGAAAAGCCAATGCGCTTGCCGCGCAGGATGAGCTTCAGGCTGACCTTGTCGCGCGGTGAGTAGATACGTTCCAGCCCGCGACGCTCAGGGCTGAGCAGGCCCTGTTCTTCGTAGAAGCGGATAGCGCGGGTGGTGATGTCCAGTTCGCGGGACAGGTCGGAGATGCTGTAGGTCTGAGTGCTCATGCTCGGGCTCGGCGTGGGGTATGCGGATATCCTGAGGGCAGGTTGACGTATACGTCAAGAAGAGGCCGCCAAGGATTATTCCGACAACCCTGATCTGCGATACGCATTGGGCGTTTGCCCACTCAAGCGCTTGAACCACCGGGCGAAGTAGGTCGGGTCGGTAAACCCCAGGCTATCCGACAACTGCCCAATGCTCATCCGCGTGTAAATAAGGTTGCGTCGCGCCTCCAGCAACAACCGCTGGTGCACCACCTGCAATGCAGTCTGACCGCTCAGTGCCCGGCACAGCTGGTTCAGTTGCAAACTCGGAATATTCAGCCGCGCGGCAAAGTCTTCAACCGACAGATGCTCGCGGTAATGCGCTTCGACCAGGCGCAAGTATTGCCCCAGCAACAGGCGGTCACGTTCATCACGGTTACGCGGTGCCTGCCCTTGCTGCTGACGGCGGCTGATCCACACCATCAGCGCGGTCACCAACGCTTCCAGCATCGCGGCGCGTGCCGGGGCATTGCCTTGGTACTCCCGCTGCAAGGTGTCGACCAGGCTGCGCAGGTGCACGCGGTCATGGCCCAACGGATAACACGCAGGCTGTGCCAGCACCGTCAGTGGCGCGCCCAGGCGCTGTTCCAGGTTCGCTACAAGGGCAGTACCAAAGGTCAGGACATAGCCCTGGATATCGGCGCTGAAGCGAAAGCCATGCACGGTCATCGGTGGCACGACCTGGATCGCCGCTTCGCCGATGGCACTGCGCACGCCCTCGATCTCCACCTGGGCCTGGCCACGCTGTACATACAGCAGCTGGAACAGCTCGGCATGCTGGTGCGGCTTGATCTCCCAGTGATGCAGGCGGCTGCGTGCCGGGATCGACTCGCAGTGCAGCAGGTCGGTGCCGGGCCAGGCCTGATTTTCGCCATACAGCTTGAACAACGGGACGCCGGGGAGGGTGGATTTCATCTGGGTTGGCCTGTCCGTTAATCGAACGCTTTTCGTAAAAGTGCAGATTTTTTATGGAATAGCACACTTAAACGGCGTTTTCTGCCAGTAAAAATGCAATGGCAAACCCTAACAGCAGATGCCGCCCCGCTGCCAGTCCCAGGCCGGTATCGTCCGAACAGAGACAACAACAATGAAAACTCAGGTTGCAATTATTGGTGCAGGTCCGTCTGGCCTGCTGCTGGGCCAGCTGCTGCACAAGGCCGGTATCGATAACATCATCGTCGAACGCCAGACCGCCGAGTACGTACTAGGCCGCATCCGCGCCGGGGTGCTGGAGCAAGGCACGGTCGACCTGCTGCGCGAGGCCGGCGTGGCCGAGCGCATGGACCGTGAAGGCCTGGTGCACGAGGGGGTCGAGCTGCTGGTTGGTGGGCGCCGTCAACGCCTGGACCTCAAGGCGCTGACCGGTGGCAAGACGGTGATGGTCTACGGCCAGACCGAGGTCACCCGTGACCTGATGCAGGCCCGTGAAGCCAGTGGTGCGCCGATCATCTATTCAGCCGCCAACGTTCAGCCGCATGAATTGAAAGGCGAGAAGCCCTACCTGACGTTCGAAAAGGATGGCCGGGTGCAGCGGGTTGACTGCGACTATATCGCCGGCTGCGACGGCTTCCACGGCATCTCTCGGCAGAGCATCCCGGAGGGCGTGCTGAAGCAGTATGAACGGGTTTACCCGTTTGGCTGGCTGGGCCTGCTGTCGGACACACCACCGGTCAATCACGAGCTGATCTACGCCCACCATGCGCGCGGTTTCGCGTTGTGTAGCCAACGCTCGCAAACACGCAGCCGCTACTACCTGCAGGTACCTTTGCAGGATCGGGTCGAGGAGTGGTCTGACGAGCGTTTCTGGGACGAACTGAAAGCCCGTTTGCCCGCCGAGGTGGCGGCGGACCTGGTCACAGGCCCCGCGTTGGAAAAAAGTATTGCGCCACTGCGTAGCCTGGTGGTCGAACCCATGCAGTATGGTCACCTGTTCCTGGTGGGTGACGCGGCGCACATCGTCCCCCCTACGGGTGCCAAAGGTCTTAACCTGGCGGCCTCGGACGTCAACTACCTGTACCGCATTCTGGTCAAGGTGTACCACGAAGGGCGCGTCGACCTGCTTGCGCAATACTCGCCGCTGGCACTGCGCCGCGTGTGGAAGGGCGAGCGCTTCAGCTGGTTCATGACCCAACTGCTGCATGACTTCGGTAGCCACAAGGACGCTTGGGACCAGAAGATGCAGGAAGCTGACCGCGAGTACTTCCTGACCTCGCCGGCGGGGCTGGTGAACATTGCCGAGAACTATGTGGGGCTGCCGTTCGAAGAAGTGACCTGATCCGTCATTGCGCAAACCTGGCACTCATGCAGGGAGCAAGGGCTGCATTGGTCAGCGAATGGCTTGCCGGTAATTACACCAAGGCTTGAAGTCGAGACTGCGTATGACCGACAGTGCTTCGCTGAATAGGTGATGGCAGGATGCATGACGATGAAATATCCCACCCCGCTGATCGGCGCTCTGTGCCTGCTGGCTACCAGTAACTGGGCCGGCGCCGACCAGGTATTGCCCGCGCCACCGGAACTGGCCTCCGGCTACCGTAGCGGTTTGCAGCCGGTGCACGCCAGCCGGCACATGGTCGCCGCAGCCAACCCGCTGGCCAGTGAAGCGGGGCGGGCGATGTTGCGTGCCGGCGGCAGTGCGATTGACGCCGCCATCGCCATGCAAATGGTGCTGACACTGGTCGAGCCGCAGTCCAGTGGGATCGGTGGCGGAGCGTTCATCCTGTACTGGGATGGCAAGCGCGTGCAGGCATTCGACGGGCGTGAGGCAGCACCTGCGGCGGTGACGGAAAAACTGTTCCTGCAAGCCGATGGCACACCCATGCCGTTCCGGGTGGCGCAGATCGGTGGGCGTTCGGTGGGCGTGCCCGGGGTGCTGCGTGCCCTGAAACAGGCCCACGAGCAGCACGGCAAGTTGCCCTGGCACGACCTGTTCGCCCCGGCCATCGCCTTGGCACGCAACGGCTTCGCGGTTTCCGAGCGCCTGCACACGCTACTGGCCGGGGACCCCTACATTGCCCGCTCACCCGCAATGGCCCGTTACTTCCTGGATGAACAGGGCAGGCCGCTGGCCGTGGGTACAATCCTGCGCAACCCTGAGTTGGCACAGACCTTCGAGCAGATCGCCGCACAGGGGCCCGAGGTGTTCTACAGCGGTGAAATTGCCGAAGCCATCGTCGCCACGGTGCGTGGCCATGCCAATGCCGGGTATCTGTCGCTGCAGGATTTGCAGCAGTACCAGGCCAAGGAGCGCGAGCCGTTGTGCGGTCCCTACAAGGCCTGGCAAATATGCGGCATGCCGCCACCCTCCTCGGGTGGGGTGACCGTGCTGCAGACCTTGGGCCTGCTCGAAGCCGTGCAGCGCACCGCGCCGCAACGCGACCTGGCAGCGCTGCGACCGCTGGCCACCTCGTCCCCGGCCCGCCTGGAAGCCCCGCCCTTGGCCGTGCACCTGATCGCCGAGGCCGAGCGCCTGGCCTACGCCGACCGCGCTCAGTACCTGGCCGACAACGACTACGTGCCCGTCCCGGTCAAGGCCCTGACCGATTCTGCTTATCTGGCCAGCCGCGCGGCGCTGATCGGCGAGCACAGCATGAAGCGCGCCCGCCCGGGCCAGCCGCAAGGAGCGGACCTGGCACTTGCGCCCGACCGCTCGCCACTGCGCATCTCCACCTCTCACCTCAGTGCGGTGGATGACAGCGGCCAGGCCCTGGCCATGACCACCTCGGTGGAGGCCGCATTTGGCTCGCACCTGATGGTCAAGGGCTTCCTGCTCAACAATCAGCTGACCGACTTCTCGTTCATCCCCCACGAGCACGGCAAGCCTGTGGCCAATCGGGTGCAGCCGGGCAAACGGCCGCTGTCGGCCATGGCGCCGACATTGGTGTTCTCGCGTGCCACGGGCGAGTTTGTCGCGAGCCTCGGTTCGCCGGGTGGTTCGCAGATCATCGGTTACGTGAACAAGGCACTGGTCGGCCTGCTGGATTGGCAGCTCGACCCGCAGCAGGCCGCCGGCCTGCCCAACTTCGGCAGCCGCAATGCCGGCACCGAAGTGGAAGCAGGGCTGAGCAGCCCGGCGCTGATCCGCCAGTTGGCAGCCTGGGGCCATGAGGTGACACCGATGACCATGACCAGCGGCATGCAGATCATCCAGCGCAGCGGCGAGGGTTGGTCAGGCGGTGCCGATCCTCGGCGGGAAGGAGTGGCCCTCGGTGACTAGCCGTGATAGAACGCAGACTTGCCATTCAGTCGTTGAATATCTAGATGTCTATCAGCGTGAAATCGAATAGGGCTCTGTTCGACCTCGACCTGCTGCGCGCCATTGTCGTGGTGGCCGACTGCGGCAGCTTCACCACCGCTGCCGCGCGGCTGCATTCGACCCAGTCGACGATCAGCCAGAAAGTGCGCCGCCTGGAAGACATGGTTGGCCACCGCCTGCTGGTGCGAGGCAACCGTGATGTGCTGCCGACCGACGCCGGGCAGACCTTGCTCGGCTATGCCCGGCACATGCTGGCCCTGAACGATCAGATGCTTGAAGCCCTGGCCGGGGCGATGGTGGGCACCACGGTACGGCTTGGTGTGCCCGAGGACTTCGTGGGCGGGCGTACCACCAATGCGCTGTCGGCATTCAGCCGGCTGCACCCACAGGTGAAGCTCGAAGTGACCAGCGGCTTGTGCCGTGACCTGAGCCAGGCCTATGACAATGGCGAACTTGACCTGGTGCTGCTCAAGCAGCGGCGCAACAGCCGTGAGGGTGTGGCCTGTTGGCCAGAGCGTCTGCAGTGGATCGACAGCGCACACACGCCTGCCTTCGAGCTGGACCCGATCCCGTTGGTCACCTTTCCGCCGCGCGGCCTGTACCGCGAGGACATGATCAACGCCATCGAAGGCATGGGGCGGCGCTGGCGCATCAGCTTTACCAGTTCCAGCCTCAGTGGCATCCAGGCTGCGGTCGCCGATGGCATGGGTATCAGCCTGCTGCCACCCAGGGCGGCCACCGGCGAGCACAGGGTGCTGGGGGCCGGGCAAGGGCTGCCGGAGGTCGACAGCTATGAGATCGTCATCGTGCACCGGCCGACGGCGGATGTGATGGTCAAGGCGTTGGCTGAGGTGATGACGCAGTTGCTGGCGGGCGGTGGGATCTGACGGTCAGTGGGAAATGCGCTTGCACACGACCCAACGCCAGTGCGATCACTGTGGGCTTTTCCGGCGAGCACGGGCTAAGCCCGTGCCATGCACCGTGCAGCCTGCTTAGCGGGCATGCCTGCTCCCACACGTTCGACTAAACCGATTCAATGTCAGGCAACCCGTCGGATGCGGCTTTTGCCAGCGCGGCCTCGGGTGTGGCTGAACAGGTCTTTCGGGTCGTCCTCAACCCACGGCACCAGGTCGATCTTGGTACCCATCCCGCGCTTTTCGGCTTGCTGTAGTACGTACCGTAGTACGGTGTAGTCTTCGAGGGCGAAGCCCACCGAATCGAACACAGTGACCTGGCTGTCGCTTTGGCGGCCCTCGGTTTCTCCGCGCAGCACGCGCCACAGGTCGACCACCGGAAAGTCCGCCGGCAGCTGCTGGATCTCACCTTCGATACGGGTTTGTGGCTCGTACTCGACGAACACCCGTGCGTTGCGCAGCACATCGGCGTGCAGCTCGGTTTTGCCTGGGCAGTCACCGCCCACGGCGTTCAGGTGCATACCGGGCTCCAGCATGTCGGGGGTAATGATGGTGGCGTAGGCCTTGTCGGCCGTCACCGTGGTGATGATGTCCACGCCTTTCACCGCCTCGGCAACCGAACTGGCTCGGCGGATGGTCAAGCCGCTGTATTCCTTGAGGTTGGCGATAAGCTTGGCGGTGGCCAGCGGGTCGGTGTCGTAGGCGACGATTTCTTCGATGCCCAGGTGCTTGTGGAAGGCCAGGGCCTGGAATTCGCTTTGCGCGCCGTTGCCGATCAGCGCCATCTTGCGCGCGTTCGGGCGGGCCAGTGCCTGGGCTGCCATCAGCGAAGTCGCTGCGGTGCGCAGGGCGGTGGCGATGGTCAGTTCGGACAGCAGCACCGGGTAACCGGAGTCGACATCGGCCAGTACACCGAAGGCCATCACCGTATGCAGGTTGCGTGCAGTATTGGCCGGGTGGCCGTTGACGTATTTGAAGGCATAGCGGCTTTTGTCGGCGACCGGCATCAGTTCGATCACGCCCACTTCCGAGTGGCTGGCAACGCGCGCGGACTTGTCAAACGCCTGCCAGCGTTTGAAATCGTCCCGCAGGGCAGCGGCAAGCTCGCCAATAAACGGCGCTACGCCAATGTCATGCACCAAGTCCGACATGGTTGGAACATCAATGAAATACGTCATGCTCTTGCACCTTGTTATTGTGCGCTTGCCCAGCAGTGCGGGGTAAGCGCTTGAGATTATCGAAGTGAAGCCGCATGAACATTTTGATGACAGGTTGCGCCAATCGGAAGCATACAGGTTGTCAGTTTCGTCAGGCTTCTGGACAATCTGCCAACCCAACGTAGCAATCTGATTATTTGGCAGGCTTATGGACACGATCGATCGGGAACTGATTGCACTGTTGCGGGACAACGCACGTACCCCGGTGCTGACCCTGGCAAAAAAGCTGAAGGTGGCCAGGGCAACGGTGCATAACCGCATCACCCGGCTTGAAGAGCAGGGTGTGATCATCGGTTACACGGTACGTTTGCGCTCCGATGCGCTGGACCAGGGGGTGCGGGCAATCACCAGCATCGGCATCAGCGGCCACCATGCCGCAGAGGTCAAGCACGCGCTGCGCGGGCATCCCAATGTGGTGGCCATCCACACCACCAATGGCCGCTGGGACCTGATGGCAGAGTTGCGCGCCGACACCCTCGAAGCGTTCGACCGGGCGCTGAACGCCATCCGCTCGATCCCGCATATCGAGAACACCGAGACCAGCATCCTGCTGTCGACCTACAAGATGTGACCGCTGAGCCAGAGGGGGGTATTGCATAAAAAGCTGCTGGCCCTGCTGCAGTCGGTCTGCGGCCTGGCGGCACTTCAAGGTTGGCGCTCAGCCACCGCTCGCAACGTACGCAACGTCACCACCGGTGTATCCACTACAAACCGGTTGGCCAGCCACCCCGGCACATCCCCGGCAGGGGCGGCCTGCAACTGGTAGGTCACCTCGGTCACGCGGTCACCCAGCGGTCTCATCTGCCACACGCCACTCAGGTGCTCTACCCGGATCAGGCCGTCAACCCTGGGGATCCTATCGGGATCGGCGCTCAGGTGGCGCACCAGGGTACCGTCGACCAGGCGTTCGCTGGTCACTTTAAGCACAATGTCCCGTGGCCTCGCCGGCCAAGGCAGCTGAGTGGTCAGGTACACCCAGGTGTTGTCACCCTCCACATCCAGCAGCCGCATCTGGTCACAGGCGTACAGCCACTTGCAGGCCACCCGCAGGTTATCCTGCAGGTCAGTGAGCGTGCGCAGGCTGGCTTTCATGGTGCTGACACCACGAAATTGCTGGTAGGGCGAGTCGCCTGCATCTTTCAGGTACACGCGAATGCCTTCGCGGTCGTAGGCCAGGTGCCAGTCATCGGTGGCCAGGGCAGAGGCGCACAGCAGCAAGGCCGCGAGCAGCAGGCAGCGGTTCATGGCCGGTACCCTGCAGGGGTGGGTATTTCAGTATGCGCGGCAAACAGAAAGCCCGCCAGGTTGGCGGGCTTGCGGGCATCAGCCTGGGCTTAGCGCTTAGGGTTCAGCGTCAGGTGTACGTGACGGTTCACGTCCTTGTACAGCAGGTAGCTGAAGTTGCCTGGGCCGCCGGCGTAGCAGGCTTGCGGGCAGAAGGCACGCAGCCACATGAAGTCGCCGGCTTCCACTTCGACCCAGTCCTGGTTCAGACGGTACACTGCCTTGCCTTCCAGCACGTACAGGCCGTGTTCCATCACGTGGGTTTCTGCGAACGGAATCACACCGCCGGGCTGGAAGGTGACGATGTTCACGTGCATGTCGTGGCGCATGTCGGCCATGTCGACAAAGCGGGTGGTTTTCCAGCGGCCTTCGGTGCCCGGCATCTCGATGACGGTGGCGTTGTCGCGGTGGGTGACGAAGGATTCCGGCACGTCCAGGCCTTCAACCTTCTGGTAGTGCTTGCGCAGCCAGTGGAAGGTGACGTTGGACTTGCTGTTGTTACGCAGGCTCCACTCGGCGCCCGGGGCCAGGAAGGCGTAGCCGCCAGGTACCAGGGTGTGGTGTTTGCCTTCGACGGTGATGTCCAGTTCGCCTTCGACGATGAACACCACGGCTTCCGCATCGGCGTCCAGCTCAGGGCGCTCGCTGCCGCCTTCCGGGGCCAGTTCGACGATGTACTGGGAGAACGTTTCGGCAAAACCGGTCAGCGGGCGGGCGATGACCCACATGCGCATCTTGTCCCAAAAGGGCAGGTGGCTGGTGACGATGTCACGCATCACGCCTTTAGGGATGACGGCATAGGCTTCGGTGAACATGGCACGGTCAGTCAGCAGCTCGGTTTGAGCCGGGTGCCCACCGTGGGGGGCGAAGTACGAATGGTTCGACATGGACGATCTCGACTTGTTGTTCTCTCCCCATGCCTTGAACCGCACCGGCCGGTGCGGCGCAGGGGATGTGGCCACAGAATAGGGTCGAGTGCGTGGCATCCACAAATTAAATGTTGGAATACCCGGTATTTGATCGCTGAATGCTGACCTGGCGCCCAACGTGCCGTTCGGGCAGCTGGCCGCCGCGGCCGAACAGCTTGTGGCGCAGGGGGCCCTTGGTGTAGCTCAGCGGGTAGCGGCCGCGCCGTTGCAGCTCGGGCACCAGCAGGTCGACTACATTGGCCAGGTCGTCCGGTTGCACGGCGTAGGTCAGGTTGAAACCGTCGATGCCGGTATGGTCCAGCCAGGTTTCCAGCTGGTCGGCCACCTCGCTGGCAGCGCCGATCAGCACGGGGCCGCGACCGCCGAGGCCAACGAACTCGGCGGCTTCGCGTACGGTCCAGCGGCGAGTGGGGTCGGCGGCGGTAAAGGCTGCCAGGGCAGCACGGCCAGCATCGTTCTCGACGTACTCGATCGGTGCATCGGGGTCGAGGCCGGCGAAGTCGATACCGGTCCAGCCTGACAGCAGCGCCAGGGCAGCGTCCAGGTCGACATAGCGGCGATAGTCGTTAAAGCGGGCCTCGGCTTCTTCCCGCGTGGGGGCGACAATCAACAGCGCCTGGGCGTAGATCAGCACTTCGTCACGGCCACGCCCGGCCGCTTCGCAGGCCTGGCGGATGCCGTCGGCGTAGCGGCGCAGCACCGTCGGCGTCGGCCCGCTGATAAACACGCATTCGGCATGCCGTGCGGCAAACTGCTGGCCGCGTGCCGACGCACCGGCCTGGAACAACACCGGGGTGCGTTGCGGCGACGGCTGGCACAGGTGCATGCCGGGCACCTGGAAGTGCTCGCCCACATGGTTGATCGGGTGTACCCGCGAGGGTTCGATATAGCGCCCGCTTTCACGCTCCAGCAGCACAGCGTCGTCGTCCCAGCTTTTCTCCCACAGCTTGTACAGCACCTGCAGGTATTCCTCGGCCAGGTCATAGCGTTGGTCGTGGCCCAGTTGATGCGCCAGGCCGAGGTTGCGCGCAGCGCTGTCCAGATACCCGGTGACGATGTTCCAGCCGACCCGGCCATTGCTCAGGTGGTCGAGCGTGGACATGCGCCGGGCGAAGGGGTAGGGGTGTTCGTAGGTCAGCGAAAAGGTGACACCAAAACCCAGGTGCTCGGTCGCCCCGGCCATCGCCGGCACCAGCAGCAGCGGATCATTGACCGGCACCTGCACGCCACCGCGCAGGGCGGCTTGCGGGCTGCCTTGATAGACGTCGTAGATACCCAGCACATCGGCGATGAACAGGGCGTCGAACAGGCCGCGTTCGAGCAGGCGGGCCAGGTCGGTCCAGTAACTCAGGCGGTTGAACGCCACACTGGTGTTGCGCGGATGGCGCCACAGCCCAGGGGACTGGTGGCTGGCAGCGTTCATGCTGAAGGCGTTGAAGCGGATCGGGCGAGGCATGGTCAGCGCGCTCCGTTCAAGGCAACACGGAAGCCGGGTAGACCGCTTCGGCCACCTGTAGCTTGCGTGGAATCAGGCCCAGGCCCTGGAAGGTGTCCGCCAGCTTCTGTTGTTCGGCAACGATCTGCGGGGTGATAGCGACGGCGTTGTAGTTGCGCCGTTCGCTGGCCACTTCCAGCACCTGGGTGCTGATCCCCAGCTGCGGTGCCAGCAGCGCGGCCACTTCGGCGGGCTTGGCGTTGGCCCACTGGCTGACCTTGCCCAGCTCGGCAAAGAAGGTTTTCAGCAGTGCACGGTGCTGGTCGGCATAGCTGGCGGTGGACAGGTAGAAGGTGCGGTTGTTGGACAGGCCGCTGCCGTCGCGCAGGTTTTTCAACCCTGGCTGGCTTTCTGCGGCGGCGAGGAACGGGTCCCACAGGGTCACGGCCTGCACACTGCCCGATTGCAGGGCGGCCACGGCATCGGCGGCATTGTTGACGTAGGCGGGGGTAATGTCCTTGTAACTGAGGCCAGCCTGCTGCAGGGCTACGGCCAACAGGTATTGGGCATTCCAGCCGCGGCCGGTGGCCACGCGCTTGCCTTTCAGGTCCTGCACACTGGCCAGGTGGTCCTGCTCGCGCACGACCAGGCCAATGCCGCGTGGGTAGGGTTGTTCGGCGGCCAGGTAGACCACAGGCTTGCCGGCGGCCTGGGCGAACACCGAGGGGGCATCGGCTGCGTGGCCGAGGTCGATGGCGCCGGTGCTCAGTGCCTCCAGTAGCTGGGGGCCTGCGGCGAACTCATGCCAGCTGACCTTCACACCTTGCGGTGCCAGGGCCTTCTCCAGGGCGCCGCTGCCTTTGAGGATGTTGATGCTGTTGAATTTCTGGTAGCCGATGCGCAGTGTCCTGGCGTCGTCGGCAATGGCTTCGGACCAGGGCAGCAGGGCGCTGGCGACGCTGGCCAGTAAACCGCCGATCAGCAGACGGCGTAATGGGGAGAAGGCATGTTTGGGCATGGGCATTGCTCCTTGAATCGGGTGAGAGGCGATCTGCCCAGACTAAGGAGGTGGCGTTTGGCTTTCAATTTATATATTCCAGTTTGTTAGATTGTTTAGTTATTTTTATATCCTTTTGTTTTTAGTAGCGGGGTGCCTATCGTTGTTGGAGGCGCCATGGGCTGAGATCGGCGGGTCCTGCAGCACCCGTTTGTGCAGCTTTCGACATTTTTTTCACATTCGCTTGCTAGGATCCGCAACGATTCCGAGGAGCCCCTTCATGCCGCACATCCTGCGCAAGCGCAGCGCCCGCATCGCCTTGACTGCTACCTCCGGCCTGCTCGCGGCCACCTTGGGCTTCTTCGCGTGGCAGAGTTTCTACCCGGTTCAGGCCGCTACCGGCTGGGATGTTGAGGTGTTGCATCGCGACGTAACCAAAGCCGCCTCGCTGTTACCGCAAACGGATGGCAGCCTGCTGGTCAGCCGTGAACTGGATGACGGCCGGGGCAGCATCCTCAAGATCACGGCTACGGGCGAGCGCGTCGTGCTGATCGATAACCTGTCCAAGCCCGACGGTATGGTCGCGGCGCAGGGCGGCTGGGTGTTCAGCCAGGAAGGTGGCCTGGCACCTGTCAGCCTGTCCCGCGATGGCCAGGTCACCCAGCTGTTCGACGGCGAGAGCGTGCAAGGCCTCTGGAACGAAGGCAACTATCTTTATGCCATCGAAGACCGCAAGGGCAATGGTCGCCTGATGCGCTATGACTGGAGCAGCGGGCAGCTGGATGTACTGCGGTCCGGCCTGACCGAAACCGAAGGCCTGACCCGCTGCAGCGACGGCCGCCTGCTGTACACCGAAAAGGCCAATGGCAGGGTCCGCTCCCTGTCCGACGATGGCAGCGACCCGGTGGTGGTCGACGGTTTGCGTAACCCTACATTCTTGTATTGTGATCAACGTGGCCTATGGATCAGCGAGGACAACACACACCGTGCGCGCCTGCTGCGCATCGATGCCGATGGCAGCCAGCAAACGGTGCTGACTTTCCTCAAGGCTCCCCAGGCGATCATCGCCGATGGTATCGGGGGTTATCTGCTCGCTGAAGGTGGGCGTAACCGCGTGCTGCGCCTGACGCCCGCGCCGGCGCCCGCGACTGCCCAGCGTAACTGACTGTGCGCCTGGCTGATGATCAGTGCCTGCAGGCTGACCGCGCTGCTTGAGCCCAAGGCATCATGGCTACCCGACCAACAGCGTGCTTCCCTGCATGGCCGCGCTAACGGATAATCCCGGCATTCCAATAAACAGCCTGTGAGTGGGTATGAGTGATTCCGTAGTCGGCCTCGGCCAGCCTGAAACCGAAGGGGTGCGCAAAACGCGCAAGAACAACCCTGAGAAAACACGCGAGGACATCCTCCAGGCCGCCATCAACGAGTTCGTTCAGCAAGGGCTGGCCGGCGCCCGCGTCGACGCCATCGCCGAACGCACCGCCACTTCCAAGCGCATGATCTACTACTACTTCGGCAGCAAGGAGCAGCTGTATTGCGAGTGCCTGGTGAAGTTGTACGGGGATATCCGCAAGACCGAACAGAGCCTGGACCTGGAGTCGTTACCGGCTGAGCAGGCGATCCGCCGGCTGGTGGAGTTCACCTTCGATCACCATGACCGCAACGTCGATTTCGTGCGCATCATCTGCACCGAAAACATCCACTATGGCGAGTACGTCAAGCAGTCGCCGGCCATTCGCGAAATGAGCAGCCTGGTGCTGGAGGCCCTGGGCAACACCCTGCGCCGTGGCGTTCAGGAAGGCGTGTTCCGCGCCGGCATCGAGGTCATCGACCTGCACATGCTGATGAGCTCGTTCTGCTTCTACCGGGTGTCGAACCGCCATACCTTTGGCGAGATCTTCCAGATCGACCTGTCTGATGAGCAAATAAAGCTGCGCCACAAAGCCATGATCTGTGATGCGGTGTTGCGGTATATCCAGCTCGAGCCTCGTACCTGAGATTGCTCGAGCGCCTGGGCTGGCTCAAAGGGCCTCGGTCACTCGCCCAGCCGTTGCTCGCGCGACGGCGGGTAGCCGAAATACGCCGCATAGCACTTGCTGAAGTGCGACACCGAGACAAACCCGCAGGCCACTGCCACTTCCATCACCGACAGGTCGGAATACTGCAGCAGCCGGCGGCTCTTGGTGATGCGCAGCTCCATGTAATAGCGCCGGGGCGACGTGCCCAGCTGGGCCTGGAACAGGCGGTCGATCTGCCGCCGCGAGCGCCCGCTGTAGGCGGCCAACTGGTCGAGGCTGAGGGTTTCCTCGAGGTTGTTCTCCATCAGCTCGACAATGGTGCGCAGGTGCAGGCTCATGGACTTCTTCGCCCCAGGACCCACCTGGCGGTAGCGCGCACCGGAGAATGACAGGATTTCCTCGACACCTTCGGCCAGGCCATCACCATACAGCCGGCGTACCAGGCCCAGCATCAGCTCCATGGCGCCATTGGGGCTGGCGGCGCTGAGGCGGTCACGGTCGAGGGTAAAGCTGGCCGGGGTGATGCGGGTTTGCGGGCTGCGCTCCGACAGGCTGGCACGTTGCTCGGGGTGGATGCTGCAACCGTAGTCGTCCAGCACCCCGGCACGGCCAAGGAACCAGGCGCCGTTCCACAAGCCGCCCAAGGCCATGCCGTGGGCCGCGCAATCGTCCAGCAGGCGATCGAGTTCCGGGTACTTGAGTGGTGTGCGCAAGCCGCCACAGACCACCAACAGGTCCAGCTCCTTCAGCGCCGCGGCGGACAGCTCGGTGGCCACCAGTTCCAGCCCCAGGTCGCTGAGCACCCGGTCGCCGTCCAGCGACAGCGGGGTGAACCGGAAGCTGTCGGCACGTAGCAGGTTGGCCGTGACCAGTACGTCCATGGCCACCGTGAAACTGGCCATCGAGAAGTGTTCGAGCAGGATAAAGTCGACCCGATAGGGCGCCTGGGCATTGGCGCTGCTTGTTTTGAGCCGTAGCATGTTGCTGGTGCTGGTCTTTTGGCTGAACTGGCGTGGCGTGGGCACTCTGAACTCCGCTTCCTGGCTGGCCCGCAGAGTGTGGACGGTGCCCGGAGGAAAGACAATCTCCCCGGTGGCTGTGTCGTATTACAGGTCGTGTTCAGGCAAACCTGCCTGTCCTGGCGCTTTACCGCTATGCTGACCTCCCGTCATTGAGGATGCCCCTGATGAGATATGCCGCTGTAGTGATGCTCAGCCTGTTGCCGTTGCTGGCCAACGCCCTGGAGCAGGGCGACAAGCTTGCCCCGTTCACACTGCTCGACCAGTACGACCAGGCCTACAGCCTTGCTGCCGACACGCAGATACTGCTGGTGGCGCGCGATATGGACGGTGCCAAGCTGGTCAAGGCGGCACTGGCCGAGCAGCCCAAGGGCTACCTGGAAGCACGCGCGGCTGTATTCGTGGCCGACATTCAGCGCATGCCTGCGCTGATCAGCAAACTCTTCGCAGTCCCGGCCATGCGCGATTACAGCTACCGGGTGCTGCTCGACCGTGATGGGCGAGTGGCCAGCCGTTACCCCGGGCAGGAGGGCCAGGTGCAGTGGTTACAACTGCAGCAGGGCGTGCTGGTCAACCAGCGGGCGTTCACCGATGCAGCGGCGTTGAAGGCTGCGCTGGAGAATGCACCACGGCAATAAGGCCTTTTCGCCGCGCCTGCAAAGAGGCGCGGTGAGTCAAATCAATCTGAACCCTCAGCGCTTGCAGCAACCCAACCCAATACATGCCATTGGGAGAGCGCTCATGGAAATCGGTACGATCTGGATCATCATCGCAGCCTTGGTCATTCTGCTGGAGATCTGGGCCATCTGGCACATCATCGGCAGTGAACGGCGCGCCGAGCGCAAGATGCTGTGGATCGTCTTCGTGGTCTACGCACCCTTCCCCGGTTTGCTGTTCTGGGCCTGGCGCGGGCCGCGGGCGGTGAAGGGCAGGGCGGTGCTGCAGGAAAAATGACGGTTTGCGGCCTCGGGCGCGGGGGCGCCTGAGGCCGTCGAGGGTCATTTGGGCAGGATGTCGAAACGCATGGCTGGCCCCAGCCCGTCCACCATCAGGCAGCCGTAGAACTTCACGGTGGACAGTACGCGCAGTTCCTTGAGCGCGTCATGGATGTAATCGCGGACCAGCTTTTCAGCTTCCCGCTTGCGGTCAGCGAGGGTGGTGCCATTGAGCGTGATCATGCCAAGCAGCGTGGTTTCAATGTGCTCGACGGTGTCCAGGCCGAGCTTTTCCCGCAGGTGCAGACGTGCCTGTGCCGCATCGGTTTCATCGCGTGGAGCGCTGTGCGGCTTGATGGTATAGGCCAGCTGAAAATCAAATTTGCTCATCGGTTTTTCCTTGTTGGTTAAAGGCCTCCATGCCGGGCTTTGCAATCTAAGGCCTGACAGCCGCTGCGCAAACACACGCTTGGTTCCAACATGACGATGCCTTGTACGAAATGTCCTACTTCAGGCTTGACCTCGAGTTAACTTAAGGTCCGATACTCCGACGCTCTTCCAACCGAGCAAAGGCTTGTCGTGACCCCATCAAGCGCATTCCAGCTAAGCAACCCCGAAGGCCTCTACGACCCCAGTGGCAACGCCTACTCCCATGTCGCCGAAGTGCGCGCTGACAGCCGTCTGCTGTTCATCGCCGGTCAGGGTGGGGAGGATAGCCAGGGCCAGTTGTCACCCGTGTTCGCCGATCAGGCCCGGCAGGCATTGGCCAACCTGGAGCGGGCCCTGGCGTCGAAAGGTGCAAGCCTGGCCCAGGTGTTCAAGCTGACCCTGCTGATTGTCGAGCACTCCGAAGCGCGCCTGCACCAATGGGTGGCCGAGGCCGACAGGGCCTGGGGGGCGCACATGAAACCGACCTGCACGCTGATACCGGTGCCCCGGCTGGCGCTGGACGGCATGCTGGTGGAGATCGAAGCAGTAGCCGCCGTCTTGCCCAAAACCTGAAAAGCCGGCGCGGGTTTACCCGCGAACACCGGCGTAGCCGGTGCCATCCTCCACGGTGGATTCTTCCTTGTATATCGGTGCCGGTCCTGACTAAATGCCGCTATAACAACAATCCCACTCAGAGGTGACCACACCATGAGTACAGGCACGACCACGCTTACTGACCGCAAGACCAGCGCCTGGCTTTGGCCTGCCCTTTTCAGTCTGGTGGCGTTTGCCGCCAACTCGGTGTTCTGCCGGCTGGCGCTGAAGGACGGGGCCATCGACCCGGTGTCCTTCACCATGGTCCGCCTGGCCAGTGGCGCGCTGTTTCTGCTGTTGCTGATTCGCCTGCGCAGCCCGGTGCACACCATGGGCGGCAGTTGGTGGGGCGGCTTGGCCCTGTTCCTGTACGCGTTCCTGTTTTCTGCGGCTTACCTGCAACTGGGGGCAGGGGTGGGGGCGTTGTTGCTGTTCGGTGCCGTGCAGATCACTATGTTCGGCTTCGCGTGGTACAGGGGCGAACACATCACGGTACGCATGCTGCTGGGCATGCTGATTGCCTTTGCCGGCCTGCTGGTGCTGCTGTTGCCCGGCGTGTCCGCGCCGCCGTTGGCCAGTGCATTGCTGATGGCCCTGTCCGGTGTGGCCTGGGGGGTGTATACGCTACTGGGCAAAGGCTCGCCCAGGCCGCTGGCCGACACTGCCGGCAATTTCGCCCGCAGCTTGCCGTGCCTGGTGCTGCTGCTACCGATGCTGTTGCTGGGTGCCGGCCCGCACCTCACGCCACTTGGCTTGTTGTATGCCTTGGGTTCCGGTGTGCTGGCTTCTGGCGCAGGCTATGCCGTTTGGTATGGCGTGGTCAGGCAGATCAGTGCGCAACAGGCGGCGACCCTGCAACTGAGTGTGCCGGTGATTGCCGCCCTGGGCGGGGTTGCCCTGATTGGCGAACCGGTGTCGTTGCGCTTGTTGATCGCCTGTGTGGTGGTGTTGGGCGGCATTGCCCTGGCGCTGGCGCCGCGCCGTTAAAAAAAGCTGCGCTGGGCCTTGAGTGTGACCACGCTGTCGCAATAGGTATTGATGCCCGAATAGGCATCGCAGCTCGCGCCACTCAGGCTGGAGTTGCTGTAGATCAGGTTCAGGTCGATGCCCAGCCAGGGCCGCGACAGCTCCAGTGACCAATCGGAAAAGGTATTCACCTGGCTGCCATCGCCAATGGTGAACGGCGTGCCCAGGCGGTGGTGGGCGAGCTTGACGGTGAAGTCGACGTCGAACATCGGCAGATGGCCGAAGTCGGCGAACAGCGTGCCCGTGCGGTTGTCGGGGTTGTCGCGCAGCGCCCCGCCGAAGCGGCTGCCCAGCACCGAAATCCCCCCATACAGGGCGTAGCTGTCGGGGCCTGCGATATTGGGCTGACTGTAATGGATCAGCCCTACCTCGTAGCCCAGGCTGCTGTCGAAATGGTGCTTGTAGCCCAGGTAGCTGTCCAGGCGCAGGGTCGAGTCAGGGGTGACGCCCATGCTTGGGGCGTACTGGCCCAGGTACCAGCCATTGGGGTGGCTGAGGTCTAGCCCGCCATGGAATGCGCCAACGGCACTGGGTGAGATAAGCCCTTGCGCCATGCTGCGTGAGGGGGTGGTGCCGAGTGTGAAGTCGAAATCGCCCAGTTGGCGTTTCATCTGCTGGGCTTGCGACGCGGGGCTTAAAAGCAGCGCAGCACTCAGCAACAGAAGGGGCCTGATCATGGTCTCCGTCCTGGAAGGCTTGCGGTTGAGCGGTAGAGGATACCTGCGCAAGTGGAGGGAGGGAACCGCCGGTTAGCCCGTTCAGCCTTTGGTCGAACGTTCAGCGTCGGCGGCCTCCGTCACGACAGGCAGGTTACCGGCACGCAGGATCACCCTCCGTTGCTGCTCGTAATTGTCCAGCGACAGTCCGCGGCGCTGCAAGGCTTCCAGTTGCAACTGGCGAGTTTCCTCGGCGGTGTACGGGCGCAGTTCAGGGTGGCTGGCACAGCCGCTGATCACGGCGATGGCAAAAGCGACAAGGGTGGCGGACAGCTGGCGGGCCAAGGTATTCATTGGTTAGCTCCAGGGCAGTCTAGGAAGCAGCGTGGGGATGGCGCTAGGTTATGCGGCCACAGCGTTCGTTAGAAATTGCCCCGCTCGATAGTGACTATCGACGGTTCCGGCGAAGCCCACCTATAGACTCAAATGCATCAACCATCCCACCGTTGAAGCGCGAAAAGTTAGCGTCCCCTCGTCTGGTCAAAAGCACTGCCATTGCTACCCTTAACCCACGCGGTCTGACCTTGTGGGGATAAGCGATGCGCATGCCATTGTTTGCTGTCCTGTCGGCACTGCTTTGCCTGAGCGCTGCCCCGGGCCTGGTGCTGGCCGAAGACGTGCCCGCGCCGGATCCGGCGCCATCCGCTGCCACGCCCGTGGCCAAGGACCCGGTGTTCTCCCAGGAGCAACTGGACCAGATGCTGGCCCCCATTGCCTTGTACCCTGATCAGTTGCTGGCTCAGGTGCTGATGGCGTCAACCTACCCGGGGCAGGTCAATGAAGCCGTGACCTGGTCCAAGGCCAACCCCAAGGCCACCGGCGACGATGCGGTCAGGCAAGTGGCCAAGCAGCCCTGGGACCCTAGCGTACAGGCACTGGTGGCCTTCCCGCAGGTGCTGGCAACGCTTGGCCAGGACCCGGTCTGGGTGCAGCGCCTGGGCGATGCTTTCCTCGCCCAGCCCGATGATGTCATGGGCAGCGTGCAGCGTTTGCGCCACCAGGCGCAGGCCGCCGGCAATCTGCAGAGCAGCCAGTACCAGCACGTCACCGTGCAGACCGCACCTGCACCGGCGCCAGCCGCAAGCGGCAGTAGCACCCAAGGGGCAGCGGCCAGCAGCCCGCCCACCACCATCGTCATCGCGCCGGCCGACCCGCAAGTGGTGTATGTGCCCAGCTATAACCCGACCACCACCTATGGTACGTGGGCCTACCCGGCCTCGCCGCCGGTGTATTACCCGCCGCCGCCCATGTACTACCCCGGTTCCGCGCTGGTGGCCGGCCTGGCCTTCGGTACCGGCGTGGCGATCGTCGCCTCGTTGTGGGGCGATTGCGACTGGGACAACAATGACATCGACATTGACGTCAACCGCTACAACAACCTCAACGTCAACAACCGCATCACCAACAACCAGAACAAATGGCAGCACAATGCCGCCAACCGCGACGGGGTGCCATACCGCGATTCTCGCAGCCGTCAGCAGTACGGCCGCCAGCTGGACGGTGCCACTCAGCGCACCGCGTTCCGCGGCGACGACGCCCAACGGGCCCAGGCCCGAGACAAAGCCCGGGTATCGATGGACCGCGCAGGTATCGAACGGCCGGCTACCAGTAACCGTCAGGCCCGCGAGCAAATGCGCGAGGCCAAGGCAGGCAATCCTGACGGCAACCGCATGCCGTCCCGTGATGATGGCGCGCGGGCGACTGACCGTCGGCAGGAAACCCGCAATGATCAAGGCCGCCAGCAGAACGGCAACCTGGCCAATCAACGCCGGCAGGGCGACGGCCAGGTGCGGCAGCCGGCGCAGAGCCGTCCTGCCAATACGGCAGGCCGTGCCCGCAACAATGCCTTCGACGGTGTGCGCTCGCCGTCGCGCACCAGCGTGCAGGCCAACCGCGGCCATACCAGCCAGTCGTTCGCTCAGCGGCCAGGTGCGTCTCGTGCCGCCGGGCACCCGATCTCCCGGCCCAGTGCGCCCGCGCGTCGCGGCGCAGGAGGCCGTCGATGAAGCGCCCAACACTGGCTGCATTGCTGCTGACGGCAGGTTTGGCCTGGTCGTTCATGGCCGCCGCCCAGCAAGCCTTCCCAACGCCGGAGAAGGCCGTGGAAGCCTTTGTCGCGGCGCTGGGCCAGGAAAAACCTGATGAAGCCCGCCTGGCCCAGTTGCTGGGCGATGACTGGCGCACCTATATACCGCGCGGTGGTGTGCAACGCAGCGATGTGGATACCTTTCTCGAGCAGTATCGCGCACAGCACAGCATCGACATGTCAGGCGAGGGCAAGGCCATCCTGGCGGTGGGCACCGGTCACTGGACCTTGCCCATACCGCTGACCAGGAGCAGCCAGGGCTGGCGCTTCGACCTCAAGGCGGGCAGTGCCGAAATTCGCGCCCGTCGCATCGGGCGCAACGAGCTGGGTGTTCTGCAGTCGCTGCTGGCCTATCACGATGCGCAAATGGACTACGCCACCCAGGACCACAACGGAGATGGTGCGCTGGAGTACGCACAGAAGATTTTCAGCGAGCCGGGCAAGCATGACGGGCTGTATTGGGATGACAATGGCGACGGTGACGTCAGCCCGTTGGGCCCGCTGTTCGGCCAGGATGTGGTCGGTGACGCCTGGTATGGCTACCACTTCCGCATCCTGGACGCACAGGGCCCATCCGCCCCGGGCGGTGCCTACAGCTACCTGATCGGCAACCAGATGAGCCGTGGCTTCGCCATGGTCGCCTGGCCGGCCAGGTACGACGACACCGGGGTGATGAGCTTCATGATCAGCCATGACGGCCAAGTGTTCGAGAAAGACCTCGGGCCGCATGGCGACAGGCTGGCGAAGGAGATGAAACGCTTCGACCCGGACGACAGCTGGAAAGTGGTGGATGTGGTGGCGGGGGATTGAGCCCGCCAAGCCAACGCGACGGTGCCCCTGTGGAAGCGGGCCATTTTCCGTTGTTGTGATCAGTGCGCACGCGTAGCCCGCACCTCGCTCGCCGTGCACCCATACTGCTGGCGAAATGCCCGGGTGAACTGCGCCTGATCGGCAAAGCCCCAGCGAAATGCCAGTTCGCCGATCGCCAGGTGGCAATGCGGGTCAAGCAGTTGCCGGTGCACGGCCTCCAGGCGTTGACGGCGTACCCACTCGCCAAGGGTGTAGGGCGTGATCGCGAACAACTTGTGCAGATAACGCAGCGACAGCCCACAGGCGCTGGCGATGGTTTGTGGCGACAGCTCGGGGTCACCCAGGTTTTGCTGCACGTACTGCTCGACCCGCGTCAGGTGCAGGGTGCTGAGGTTGCTGCCTTCGCTGCCCAGCACGCGCTCATCCTGTTGCAAGGCCAGCAGCAGGGTGGCGGAGGCCTGTTCCAGCAGTAGATGCCGGGCTGCCGGGGGGCTGGTGTCGAAATGGCGGGCACACAGGTCGAGTTGCTCGACGAAGATGCGCCCCAGGCCCTGACGGGCATCGAAGCAATGCCGGGTATAGCGCTTGTGCCCCAGCAGGTTGGCTTTGAGCGCACGCTCGGGCAGCTTGAGCACCCACAAGTCGTTCTGCGTGCCGTAGTGGAAGCGGTAGGGTGCATCGCCGCGCTCGACGATGAAACCGCCCGGGCTGCAACTGATCTGGTGGCCGTCCTGTTCGAAGTGCACCTCGCTGCCATGCGGTACGGTCACCAGGTAGAACGCTTCATGGTCCTGGCCGATATGCGCGTTGCTGCGCGAGTAACCCAGCTGGCTGGACCGCAGGCGCGACAGGCTGAGCGGCGTGCTCGGCGTACTCCAGCGCTGCAGGTGGCCATCGAATGGCTGTCCGGCAGCAAATTCAAGGCTCAGTGGGAAATAGGTGTCACTGATGGCTTCGGCCCAGCGTGCCTGGCGTTCAGGCTGTGGCCAGCCGTGGGTCGAGAGTTCTGTGGGCATGGTGGGTCCTTTTTCAAAGAGGGCAGCATTGAAAAAAGGAACTGCAGGCAAGCTACTCAAGCAGCTCTTGTTATTGTAAAAACCGCCCGGCAGCGCAAAACTGCCGGGCGGTTGTCAGGCCCATGATCGGCGCGCGCCGACCGCAAGATCAACCCCCGCGTGTCACTCGGTAGGTGGCCGAAGGCTCCAGGCGAGCTTGCCAGCCGGGTGGCAGGACAATGTTGGTGGTGTCTTCCTCGATCACACAGGGGCCATGCACGGTCTGCCCTGGCAACAGGTGGTTGCCGTTGAACACCGGTGTGGGCTGCCATTCACCGTCGGCACTGAACAGCATCGGGCGGACGGATTGCGCGGCGGGGGCGGGGGGCTCGGCCGGCCCCTGCAGCTCGGGTTGCGGCGGGCGTGGCAGGTGGCCGATCACCGAGCACTCCAGGTTCACCAGCTCCACCGGGCTGTCGGGTTCGCTGTACGAGTACAGGGTCTGGTGGCGGCTGTGGAAGCGGCTGACCAGCGCGGCCAGCCCTGCCTCGTCCAGGCTGTGCTGCTGCAGGTCCACACTGCACTCATGAATCTGCCCCAGGTAGCGCATCTCCAGGGTGTAGTGGCAGCTGCTGGCCTGGTCGCCAAAACCGTCTTCGCGCAGGTTGGCCAGGCCTTGCTCACGCAGCGCGGTGAGGGTCTGGTTGAGTTGCGCCAGGTCGACGTGCCCGGCGTCCAGTCGCATCGACAGGCTGGTGAGCTGGTCGTAGCGCACGTCGGACAGGATCTGGCCGAACGCACACAAGCCCGAGGCCACCTTGGGGATCAGCACGGTGTGCATGCCGATTTCTTCGGCCAGGCGCACCACGTGCATGCCCGCCGCACCGCCTGCGCCGATCAGGGCGAAGTCACGCGGGTCGTGACCGCGCTCGATCGATACGCGGCGGATGCCGTTGACCATGTTCAGGTTGACCAGGGTGGTGATGCCGAATGCCGCGCGTTCCACACTGATGCCCAACGGTTCGGCGATCGTGCTCCGGATGGCGTCCAGCGCGGCCTGGCGGTTCAGGCGGATACTGCCGCCCAGCAGTGCGCCGTCGGGCAGGTAGCCAAGTGCCAGGTTGGCGTCGGTGACCGTGGGTTCGCGGCCACCCTTGCCGTAGCACACCGGCCCAGGCATGGCGCCGGCGCTGCGCGGTCCGACCTGGAGCATGCCAAACTCGTCCAGGTGGGCGATGGAGCCACCGCCGGCACCCAGGGTCTCCACCTGGATCATCGGCACGCCGATGCGCTGGCGCAGGAAGTCCACGTCCTTGCTGAAGTTGGTGCGTCCGGCGTTGGTCAGGGTGATGTCGAACGAGGTGCCGCCCATGTCCACGGTGATGACGTTGTCGATCCCGAACGGCCTCGCTACCGCCAGCCCGGCTTGTGGCGCTGAGGCCGGACCGGAGTTGATCGCGTTGACGGCGCGCTCACGCATCAGGTGCCCGGGCGCCAACCCGCCATTGGACTGGAAGTAGCGTACTGGCTGCTGTGCGCCAAGTGCCTGAAACAGGCTGTCGATGCGCGCCACGTAACGTGCCATTACCGGGCTGAGGTAGGCGTTGACCACGGTGGTGGAGGTGCGGGTGTATTCGCGAATCTGCGGGAACACCTCGCAGCCGGTGCAGACGAACACCTCGGGCAGGGCAGCCCGTACCAGTTCGGCGGCCCGTTGTTCGTGGCTGGGGTTGCGCACCGACCACAGGAAGGAAATGGCCACGGCCTGCACGCCTTCGGCACGGAAGTAGTCGATGGCGGCATGGATGGCGGCTTCGTCCAGCGGGCTGTGCTCACGGCCATCGCCAAGGATTCGGCCACCGATCGGGCGGCGCAGGTGGCGTGGGGCAAGCATGTGTGCCGGCGGGTAGTGGGCGTCGTAGCGGTGGCCCTCTTCCTTGTGGCCCAGGCGGATTTCCAGGCTGTCCTCGTGCCCCTCGGTGCACAGCAGGCCCACCTTGACCCCGGTGCGCTCGATCAGCGCGTTGAGGGCCACGGTGGTGCCGTTGATGCACAGGTCACAGTTGGCGATCAGTTCGGCCGGGCTGCGCCCGGTGGCGTCAGCAATCTGTGCCAGGCCAGCGCGAATGGCCAAGGTGCCGTCCTGCGGCGTGGAGGGGGCCTTGAACAGCTGCACGCCGCCGTCGCGATCGGCCAGGATGAAATCGGTGAAAGTGCCGCCGGCGTCTACGCCCAGGCGATATTGGTTACGCATGCGTGTTCTCCGGTTAGCGCGGGGCGCGGGCAAGGTGGGTGGCTGTTTCGTCCAATTGGCCATCGGCATCGAGGACCACGCCATATTCCAGGGCTGCGCCTTGTGGCGAGACCAGGCCGTTGCGCACGTCCTCCAGTACTGCTGCGACCCGACGGCGCAGTGGGTCGCCGTAGCCACCACCCCCTGGGTTGATGTTGATGATGCGTTCGCCGGGCTGCAGGGTGAGCATGGGGTTCTGCGTGTAGTGGTCTTCGCGGCCATCGGCATGGCGATGGATCAGCCGGCCCAGTTTGGGCTCGAGCAGGGCATTGCGAGCCCCGGCGGCACCAGCGGTGGGCAACTGGCGGCCCTCGCCGAAGCCGACCACGGTCATGGCGTGGTCCAGTGGCTCGATCTCCAGGCGGGTGCCCGAACCCCCGCGTAACTCACCGGCGCCACCACTGTCGGCCATCAGGCTGTAGCGGTGGATCAGCACCGGATAAGCGTGTTCGAGCAGCTCGATGTCACCGCTCATCAGCGCCCCGAAGCAGCACAGCGGGCCGCAGGCGTGCCAGCCATCCATCACCTTGTTGGCACCGGCACCGGAAATGATCGAGGCCAGCACCATCGTCACGTACTCGCTATTGCCGTTGCGCGGGTCGCGGCCGGCAATGTTGATGCCGCTGGTATGCCCCCAGGAGGCCGTTACCCGCTGTGGCGAGGCCTGCTCCAGTGCCGTGCGCACGGCATCGGCGAGGGTTTCCATCGGCGTGGTGGTGCAATTGACGTGAGGCGCGGGTTCCTCGGCATTGCACAGCGTACCCCTGGGGCCGACATCGACCGTTACGCAGCGATACAGGCCTTCGTTGTAAGGCGGCGCCACCTGGGCGAACATCATCAGCCCCAGGTAAACCCCGGATACCGAGTTGCCCTCATAGGAATTGATGAAGTACGGCACCTGCGGCGGGCTTTCGATGCGCACATGGGCCTGGTCGCCACGGATCTGCACATGGGCGGTGATGGCCAGTTCACCCAGGCCGTGGCCGGCATCTTCGAGCACGGCGGTGCCGCTGTAGTCACCATCCGGCACATCGCGCAACAGCGTCCGCATGTGTCGGTCGGCCATGTTCTTCAGTTCGGCGATGCAGGCACGCACCTGTGCCACGCCGTACTTGTCCAGCAGCTCCAGCAAGTGCCGCTCGCCGACCTTGCAGGCGCCATACTGGGCATTGAGGTCGCCTTCCTGATAGGGGCGGGCGCGCATGTTGGTGAGCATGAAGTTGATCACGTCCTCACGACGCTTGCCCTTTTCCCACAGCTTGACCGGTGGAATGCGCAGGCCTTCGGCATAGATCTCCTTGGCATCGGGGTTGTAGCCCGCCGGCACCGGGCCGCCGATGTCGGTCAGGTGGCCCTTGCAGACGGTCCAGAACACCAGCTCGCCCTGGTAATACACCGGTTTGTACATGCAGCAGTCGAGAATATGGCTGCCCTTGTAGGCGGGGTCGTTGTGGTAGATCACGTCGCCTTCGGCGATGTCGTCGCCGAAGAACTCGGCCACGCATTTCATGGCCGGTATCAGCGAGCCCAGGTGGATGGGAATGTCCTGGCCCTGCAGGATCATTTCCGGCAAGTGGTCGAACAGCGAGTTGGAATAGTCGTGTGCCAGGTTGAACACACTGGAGCGCCCGGTCTTTTCCAGGGTCAGGGTCATTTCGCGTTGCGCTGTCTCCAGCGCACCCCGGACAACCGCAAGGGTGATCGGATCTACTGTCTGCATAGGTCACCAACGTTTGTTCTTGTGCTTTTTGGGTGCGTGCCGCAGCGGGGCGGCGCGTGGTGACAGGCTAAGGGGCGGGGTGGGGGGAAGGCTTGTCGCTGGGTGTACCGGTTGTTGTGTCTGGGCGCACTTCAAGTTCGGGCAGGCGACACAACTATTGCCCCAACATCTGTCGCACCAGCCATTGCCCGGCCGGCCCCAAGGCACGCCGGCTCGACCAGGCCACATCCATATCCACCCGCCGGGGGTAACCCGCTATCTGCAACTCCACCAGCTCGTTGCCAAACCGTTTTACCAGCGCCCTGGGCAGCTCGGCCCAGCCAAACCCGCGCACGGCGAACTCCAGCAGGGTAAGGTAATCCGGTGCCGACCACGCTTGGCCACGGCCATGGTGCAGGCTGGGGGCATAGGTCTTGATGTACAGCTGTCGTGCGTTCTCCAGATGCTGCGCCTTTACCTGCGCCAGGCTTGCCAGCGGATGCTCGCTGGCGACATACACGCCGAACTCTGCCTGCTCCGGCAAGCGCGCCACGGCCACGTCGGCGGGGTAGCCGGGCTGTGTGGCAAGGATGCCGACATGGGCCAGGCCCTGCTGGATCATCTCGATCACATCAGCGTCCTCCGCCGGGCCGCAGCGTAGCTCGGTATGGGGGTAGTGCTGGGCAAAACGAGTCATCACCGCCCCCTGGAACGTTACGCTGTAGCTGTCCGACATCACCACAGATACCAGCGCCTCGACATTTTGCGCCAGTCGCACTGCCAGCGCATCGAGCTGGGCGCTGGCATCGAGAATCGCCTCGACATGGCTCAGCACCTGCCTGCCCGCCTCATTGAGCGTGGGGTGGCGGCCATTGCGGTCAAACAGCGGGCAGCCGATATCGGCCTCGAAATTGGCGATGGCGATGCTGACAGTGGACTGGCTTTTGCGCAGCTTGCGCGCCGCCGCAGAAAACGAACCGAGTGAGGCGGCTTCGGTAAAGGCGACCAGAGCTTCGGGAGAGTAACGCATGGTATTGATAAAACCGATGGTAGCTATGTCGCGAGTATCAGTTCTATCAAAGAAAATGGGAAGCACGACTCCCGCAATGGATGGAATGTGCAATGAAAAACGTGTCTTTCACCGAACGCCTGGTCCACGCCGTTGGCTATGAAGTTTTTGCGGTACTGCTGTGTGCGCCGCTGCTGTCCTGGATCATGGGCAAGTCGTTGGCAACGGCGGGCGCGCTGGCGGTGACCCTGTCGGTGATCGCCATGCTGTGGAACATGGTTTACAACGCACTGGTTGATCGCTGGGTGCAAACCGAACGCATCAACTGGAAGGCCAGTACGCGTTTCGTGCACGGTCTTGGCTTCGAAGCCGGCCTGGTGGTGTGGTGCCTGCCGGTGGCGGCTTGGATGCTGGAGATTTCGCTGCTGCAGGCGTTCATGGTGGAGCTGGGCTTCTTCGTGATCATCCTGCCCTACACCGTGGTCTACAACTGGGCGTTCGACAAAGCCCGGCACCTGCTGGTGCAGCGGCACCTGGCATGATTCTGCCACCTGGCGCGGTTCACTGATCGGAGGTGGACACAGGTCGGTGGTTGGGGACAGGCCGTCGTAGGAGCGGGTTCACCCGCGAAAGGGCCGGGCCTGCTGGCCAATCTCCACCCGCCGTTCACCGTCGCTGCCGCCACCGTATTCGCGGGTAAACCCGCTCCTACCATGGGGGGCACAGGTCGGTTGTTGGGCGCAGGCCGCCGTAGGAGCGGGTTCACCCGCGAAAGGGCCGGGCCTGCTGGCCAATCTCCACCCGCCGTTCACCGTCGCTGCCGCCACCGTATTCGCGGGTAAACCCGCTCCTACCACGGTGGTGGACACATGTGGGGGGGTGGGCGCAGCCGGTGTCATGCCCCGCGTCGCCTGCTTTGCGGGTACAACCGCCCAAGGTGACCGTATAAACCCATGAAAAACGGGGCATGCCATCGCTGGCATGCCCCGTTTTCATACAGCTGATGCGCCTCAGGCGACCTTGACGATCCAGCCTGCCGGTGCCTCTACATCGCCGCTCTGGATACCGGTCAGCTCGTTGTAGAGCTTCTGGGTAACCGGGCCGACCTTTTCCAGGTCGTGGAACACGTGCAGCTTGCCGTTGTACTCGATGCCGCCGATCGGGGTGATCACGGCTGCGGTACCGCAGGCACCGGCTTCGACGAAGCGGTCCAGCTTGCTGATCTCGACATCGCCTTCGATCACGGTCAGGCCCAGACGCGATTGCGCCAGTTCCATCAGCGAGAGGCGGGTGATGCCTGGCAGTACCGAGGCCGATTTCGGGGTGACGAACTCGTTGTTGGCGGTGATGCCGAAGAAGTTGGCCGAACCGACTTCCTCGATCTTGGTGTGGGTCAGCGGGTCGAGGTAGATGGCGTCGGCGAAGTTGGCCTTCTTCGCTTCAGCACCCGGCTGCAGGCTGGCAGCGTAGTTGCCACCGACCTTGGCCGCGCCGGTGCCCTGTGGGGCAGCACGGTCGAAGCTGGAAATCTGGAAGTTGTGCGGCTTCATACCGCCCTTGAAGTACGAACCAACCGGGATGGCGAACACCGAGAAGATGAACTCGGGGGCGGTGCGCACGCCAATGTTGTCGCCGGTGCCGATCACGAACGGGCGCAGGTACAGGGCGCCTTTGCCGTGCGGTGGCACGAACTTTTCATTCGCCTTGACCACTTGCTTGCACGCTTCGATGAACACATCGGTCGGCACGTGCGGCATCAGCAGGCGTGCGCAGCTGCGCTGCATGCGGGCCGCGTTCTGGTCCGGGCGGAACAGGTTGATCGAGCCGTCCTTGCAACGGTAGGCCTTCAGGCCTTCGAAGCACTGCTGGCCGTAGTGCAGGGCCGTGGAGCCTTCACTGATGTGCAGTACGTTGTCTTCGGTCAGGGTGCCCTTGTCCCACTCGCCATTGCGCCATACGGACAGGTAGCGTTTGTCGGTCTTGATGTAGTCGAAACCCAGCTTGTCCCAATTAATGCTTTCGTTGCTCATGACACCCTCATTGTCTTGCAAGTGCCCGATCGCTCGGGCTGCTGTTATATGCGCACCATGCCACCTTAAACCATCCTTGGCGGATCGGGAACGGCCAGTCACGAATTGATAGGCTGCGATGCTTTTTTTTCGGTGTCTACAACAGCAAGTACTCATCCAGCGCCAGGTTTTCCAGCAATACCGCATCATGGGACGCCACTATCAGCGCCCCGCGAAACTGCCCAAGCATACCTTCCAGGGCTGCCAGCGATGGCAGGTCCAGGTGGTTGCCGGGTTCGTCCAGCAGCAACAGATCGAGCGGCCGTTCGCGGTACAGCACGGCGGCCAGCGCCGCCTTCATACGCTCGCCGCCGCTCAGCAGGCTACTGGGCAGTTCGATACGGGCCGCATCCAGGCCCAGTTGCGCCAGGCGGCTGCGCAATTTTCCCTGGGCCAGCGTCGGGTTGGCTTGGCGCAGGTGTTCGAGCACGCTGCGGTTGCCTGCCAGTGTGCTGCAGTGCTGGTCGAGTAGGGCGGTCTCGCCACTGAGGCGCACATTGTCGGGCGATGCTGGCAATTCCCCATTCAGCAGCCTGAGCAGGGTGGACTTGCCACTGCCATTGGCGCCGATCAGCCCTACGCGCTGGCCCAGGCACAAGCGCAGGTCAAGCGCTTTGCGGGTGCCATGGGGCAAGCAAAGTGCCTGCAAGGCCAAGACCTCTCGGCCCGGATGACGCTGAGGAGTGGGCGCGTGCAAGGTAATAGCGCTGTCTTGCTCCACCTCGCGGGCGGCGTCACGCACTTTGCCCAGTAGCGTTTGCCGAGCATCGCGATGGTCGCGGCGCTGCTTGCCAGCAGTGGCCTGGCTGCGCTCCTGCTTGCGGTCGACCAGGATTTTGGCCTGGTTGGCGTGCTTGGCTTGGCGCCCGGCCCGGGCTTGATGGCGCTCCAGGTCTTCGCGTTGGCGCTGCAGTTCACGGGCCTGGCGTTGCTGCTCCTGCTTCAGCCGGGCAAGTTGCTGCTGCGCCTGCGCCGTCTGGTTGGCTTTTTGCGCACTATAGAGGCTGTAGTTGCCACCGTAGGCCTGCAAGCCCAGGCTGGATAATTCGACAATGCGTGCCATGTGCGCCAGCAGGCTGCGGTCGTGGCTAATCACCAGCAAGCCACGGTCCCAGGCTTCGATCATGCTCAGCAGCTGGGCACGGGCGTTGCTGTCCAGGTGATTGCTTGGCTCATCGAGGATCAGGTAATCGGCATCGCTGAGCCACGCGCCAATCAGTGCCACGCGCATGGCTTGGCCACCGCTCAGGGTCCGTGCGGGCTGGCGCCAGTCGAGTTGACCCAGCCCGTGGCCCTCAAGCTGCAGCTGCAATTGCTCGCGGATATCCCAGCGCTCGCCAACGGTGTCGAAATCCTGGGGCTTGATGCTGCCTTGCTCGATGCGCTCCAGCGCCGCAATCACCGGCCCCACTTGGGCCAGGTCGGCCAGCGTGGCGCTGCGCGCGATGACTTGCTGGTCCAGCAAATGGACAGGCCCGAGGCGCCGACAATGGCCGCTGCTCGGTTCACGCCGGCCGGCAAGAATCTGCCCTAGCAGGCTTTTGCCCACGCCATTGCGCCCGACCAGGCCGGTGCGGCGTTGGTCGAAGGTTTCGTTGAGGTTGCTAAACAGCGGCCTGCCATCAGGCAAGGCCAAGGAGACGCTGTCCAGCGTCAGAATCGACGTGTTCGTCATGCACAACTCCACAAATGCCGCGACATCTCCGGAACGAACCGGAGGCTGAAGACTGGCCGTCGAACGGACGGCGGCATCAATGGCGCATTGGACGAACACCTCGTCATTTAGAGAATGCGTAGCCTAACGGACCGTCTGGGGCCGGGTAAAGCACCGGCTGCCGGTTGGGGCTCAGCGCTGCGTCTGCAAGCGCTTGGCCCAGTCTCCGCCGTGGCCGTGCGCGCAGGCTTCTTCACTGTCGAATCGTACATGCCAGGCCGGATGGTCCAGCTCAATGCCGGCTTGCTCCAGCGCCAGAGCGGTAAGTGCCAGCATGCGCGCCTTCGCATCACCGACCACGGCCGCTGCCTTGTCGGCCTCTTGCTCGAATACCCAGGTAATACGCAGGCTGCTCGGAAAGTCCTCCGGGTTGAGGCGATGGGTTAGCCAACAGAAGCCGACAATCTCCGCCTTGGCGGTTTCGCAGGCATCGGTCAGGCATGCCACCAACTCCCGCTCCAGGCGGCCTATTTCGCGTTTGCCCAGTGCCTTCATGGGTTGGCCTCGTCATCGATCTGCTGGCAAAAGCGCAGGTGGTTGTCTAACGGGGCCTGCCCCTGCACCTGCAGACAATCCAGGTAGAAAGCCTTGGCCTTGTCGGCCGAGAACATGCGCAGTACCGGTAGGGCGGGGGCGAGGGGCATGGGGCGTCCTTGTCCGTTGAAAAGGTGCCACTGTAGCGCAGTTGCTCCCCTTATGGTCGACCAGCCGGCAGCAATGGTTGACCACCCGCCAGCCACTGCGTAGCCTTGCCCACTTCGAGGTTCTTCGGCCTGGCCGAAGCTAAGACGGGAACGCGGTACAAGCCGCGGCTGCCCCCGCAACTGTAAGCACCGACAACGGATCGACACAGCCACTGCGCCAGCGCGCGGGAAGGCGTCATCCCGCCAGCCCGCTGTTCGACTGAACGGGGACATGGAACGGTGCAAGCCAGGAGACCTGCCTCGTCACGTTTTCGACTTTCAACCGGGCGGGGTGATCCGGTGGCGAACAAGCCCGGCCGGCCTGGCCTGCGGCTGTCGTCCTGCATGCCCGCGCCACACTGCCAAGGGCAATGCGACATGAAAACACTGGCCAAGCTCCCCGTCACCATCGTCACCGGCTTCCTCGGATCGGGCAAGACCACCTTGCTGCGCCACATGCTCGACAACGCCCAGGGGCGCCGCATTGCGGTCATCGTCAACGAGTTCGGCGAACTGGGCATCGATGGCGAGATCCTCAAGCAGTGCAGCATCGGGTGCACCGAAGAAGAAGCCAGCGGCCGCGTCTACGAGCTGGCCAACGGCTGCCTGTGCTGCACCGTGCAGGAAGAATTCTTCCCGGTGATGCGCGAGCTGGTGGCCCGCCGTGGCGACCTCGACCACATCCTCATCGAAACCAGCGGCCTGGCCCTGCCCAAGCCATTGGTACAAGCGTTCCAGTGGCCGGAAATCCGTAACGCCTGCACCGTCGATGCGGTCATCACCGTGGTCGACAGCCCGGCCGTGGCCGCTGGCACCTTTGCTGCCTACCCGGACCAGGTCGATGCCCAGCGCAAGCTCGACCCTAACCTGGACCATGAATCGCCCCTGCATGAGCTGTTTGCTGACCAGTTGGCCAGCGCCGACCTGGTGGTGTTGAACAAGGCCGACCTGATCGACGCCGAAGGCCTGGCCAAGGTGCGTGCCGAGGTGGCCGAAGAACTGCCGCCGGCGGTGAAGGTGATCGAGGCCAGCAGCGGCAAGCTGCCACTGGAGGTGCTGCTGGGCGTGGGTGCCGAGTCCGAGGCGCATATCGATGGCCGCCGAACCCACCACGATTCGCACCACGATGGCGACGATCATGACGATCATGACCACGACGCTTTCGACTCTATCTCAATCGACCTGCCTGAAGCCGACGAAAGCCTGCTGCTCGATGCGCTGACCCTGCTGGTGGTGGAGTTCGGTATCCTGCGCGCCAAAGGCTTCGCCGCCATCCCGGGCAAGCCGATGCGCCTGCTGGTACAAGGCGTGGGCACCCGTTTCGACAAGCACTTCGACCGCGCCTGGCGCGCCGATGAGCCGCGCATCACCCGCCTGGTGCTGATCGGCCAGGACCTCGATGCTGCCCAGCTGGAAGCGCGCCTGCGCCAGGCACTGGGCGCCTGACCCATGCACCTGCTGCGGACCCAGCCCGGTGGTTTCGTACCGGATGACAGCATTGCCGACCTCGGCCAGACACCCGCCGAGCTGGTGATTCTCTGCAGCGGCGATTCACACCTGGCCTTGCTCGCCGACACCGCCGAGCAATTGCCCGAAGACTTTCCCAGCCTGCGCCTGGCCAACCCGATGCAGGTGCAGAACCATGCCTCGGTCGACCTGTATGTCGACCAGGTGCTGCGCCACGCCAAGGTCATCCTGGTGTCGCTGCACGGTGGCGTTGGTTACTGGCGCTATGGTGTCGAACAACTGGTCGAGCTGGCCGCCCGTGGCGTGCAGCTGATTCTGGTGCCGGGCGATGACCGCCCGGACCCGGAGCTGACCCGCCTGGGCAACGTCCGCGGTGAGCAGGCCGAGCGGCTTTGGCATTACCTGCGCCAGGGCGGCAAGGCCAACGCCATCAACCTGTTCAACTGCCTGGCTAGCCAATGGCTGGGCCGCGACTATGCCTGGGACGAGCCGCAGCCTTTGCCGCGCACGGCGGTCTATCACCCCGCCAAGGGCAGTGCGACACTCGAGGACTGGTACCCGCACTGGCACCCCGAGCAGCCAGTGGCGCCGTTGCTGTTCTACCGTTCGCACCTGCAAGCGGCCAATACCGCCTTCATCGACGTGTTCTGCCAGCGCCTGCAGGCTGCCGGCCTGAACCCGTTGCCGATCGCCGTGGCCAGCCTCAAGGAAAGCGCCTGCCTGGAACAGGTCGAAGCCTGGCTGGACGAGGTCGGCGCCGAAGTGCTGGTCAATACCACCGGTTTCGCCTTGTCCAGCCCCGAGCGCCCCAACCTGCGCCCGTTTCGCCGCGACATCCCGGTGCTTCAGGCCATCTGCGCGCAGGACAACCAGCCAGGCTGGGAAGCCAGCGAGCAGGGCCTGGGCGCGCGCGACCTGGCCATGCACATTGCATTGCCGGAGCTGGACGGGCGCATCATCACGCGCCCGGTCAGCTTCAAGGACATGGCCTGGCGCAGCGAGCGCAGCCAGTCCGACGTTGTCTGCTACCGCGCCCACCCCGAGCGCATGGACTTTGTCGCCGAGCTGGCCCGCCGCTGGGTCGAGCTGGCCCGCCTGCCCAATGCCCAGAAGCGTGTGGCCCTGGTGCTGGCCAACTACCCGACTCGCGACGGCCGCATTGGCAATGGCGTCGGCCTGGACACGCCCGCCGCCGCACTCAACATCCTCAAGGCGTTGCAGGCCGAAGGCTATCCGCTGGCCGAGTTGCCGGGCAGCGGTACGCAACTGATCCACCAACTGCTCGGTGGGGTGACCAACGACCTCGACCACCTCGACCAGCGCCCCTGTGCCCAGAGCCTGAGCCTGGCCGATTACCAGGTGGCCTTCGAGCGCCTGCCGCAGGCCAACCGCCAGGCAGTGCTGGAACGCTGGGGGCCGCCCGAACAGGATCCGATGTACCGCAGCGGCCGGCTGATGGTTGCCGGCCTGCGCTTTGGCTTGACCTTCGTCGGTATCCAGCCGGCGCGGGGCTACCAGGTGGACCCTAGCGCGGTGTATCACGACCCTGACCTGGTGCCACCGCATGGCTACCTGGCATTTCACTTCTGGTTGCGTCACGCATTTGCCGCCGATGCGGTGATCCACGTCGGCAAGCATGGCAACCTCGAATGGCTGCCCGGCAAAGGCGTCGGGCTGTCGGCGCAGTGCTGGCCGGACGCGCTGCTGGGTCCGCTGCCGAACATCTACCCGTTCATCGTCAATGACCCGGGCGAGGGTGCCCAGGCCAAGCGCCGCACCCAGGCGGTGATCATCGACCACCTGATGCCGCCGCTGACCCGTGCCGAAACCTATGGCCCGCTGCGCCACCTGGAACAACTGGCCGACGAGTTCTATGAAGCGCAGTTGCTCGACCCACGGCGTGCCCGCGAGTTGCAGCGTGACATCCTCGAGCTGGTCAAGGCCAACCACATCGACCGTGAATTGCAACTGGAAGGGCAACTGGACGATGCGGCGCTCTGGCTGCCGCGCCTGGATACCTACCTGTGCGACCTGAAGGAGTCGCAAATTCGCGATGGCCTGCACGTGTTTGGTCAGTCACCTGAGGGGCGGCTACGCCTGGATACGCTGCTGGCGTTGTTGCGGGTCGAGCGTGGCGACGGCCGTGGCGGTAATGCCAGCCTGCTGCGGGCTTTGGCCAAAGCACTGGTGCCGGGCTGGGACCCGCTCGACTGCGACCTTGGGCAGCCGTGGCAGGGCATACGCCCTGAACAGCTGCAGGCCATGAGCAATGAACCTTGGCGCACCTGTGGCGACACCCGCGAGCGCCTTGAGCTGCTGGCACTGCAGGTGATCGGGCAGGCACTGGAGGGCACGGCACAGTTACCCGACCTGAGTGAGTGGCAACCGGTGCACGCTGTAGTGCAAGCCCTGCGTGAAGCGGTCGCACCCAGCCTGGACGCCTGCGGCACGGCTGAAATGCATGGCCTGCTGGCGGCACTGGCCGGGCGCTTCGTGCCCGCCGGCCCCAGTGGTGCGCCTAGCCGAGGGCGCCTCGATGTGCTGCCCACTGGCCGCAACTTCTATACGGTGGACGTGCGCAACCTGCCCACCACCACAGCCTGGCGCCTGGGCTTCGCCTCGGCCAGCCTGATCCTCGAGCGCCATCTGCAGGACCACGGCGATCACTTGCGTCAGCTCGGCCTGTCGGTGTGGGGCACGGCGACCATGCGCACCGGCGGCGACGACATCGCGCAGGCCATGGCGCTGATGGGCGTGCGGCCTGTCTGGGCCACCGGAAGCCAGCGCGTCGACGACTTCGAAATCTTGCCGTTGAGCCTGCTCGACCGCCCGCGGGTGGATGTGACCTTGCGCGTTTCCGGCTTCTTCCGCGATGCCTTCGGTAACCTGATCCGCCTGTTCGACGCCGCCGTGCAGGCCGTGGCCGCGCTGGACGAACCTGACGACCTCAACCCCCTGGCTGCCCGTGTGCGCAGCGAGCGGGCCGCGCTGCAGGCTCAAGGCGTGGATGCCGAGCAGGCTGCACGTCAGGCTGGCTGGCGGGTGTTCGGTGCCAAACCCGGCGCTTACGGTGCCGGGGTGCAGAACGCCATCGACGGGCGCTTGTGGCACAGCCGCGATGACCTGGCAGAGGTCTACCTCAACCACGGCGGCTATGCCTACGGCGGCAGCGACGACGGCACCCCGGCCCGCGCCCAGTTCGCCCAGCGCCTGGCCAAGGTGCAGGCGGTGCTGCAGAACCAGGACAACCACGAGCACGACCTGCTCGATTCCAACGATTACTACCAGTTCCAGGGCGGCATGCTGGCGGCCTCGGAAACCCTGTCCGGGGCGGTGGTGGCCAGCTACCATGGCGACCACAGCCAGGCCGACCGACCGCGCATCCGTACTCTCAAGGAAGAGCTGAACCGGGTGATCCGCGCGCGTGCGCTCAATCCCAAGTGGATCGACGGGGTCAAGCGTCACGGCTACAAGGGTGCCTTCGAGATGGCCGCGACAGTCGACAACCTGTTCGCCTTCGACGCCACCACGCACCTGATCGACGACCATCATTACCAGGGGCTGGCCGATGCCTATGTGCTCGACCCGGCGACCCGCGATTTCATGCGCGAGCACAACCCCGAGGCCCTTCGCGACCTCACCGAGCGCCTGCTGGAGGCCCAGCAGCGCGGCTTGTGGCAGGCGCCGGGCGACTACCGCGAAGCCCTTGAGGACCAACTGCTCGATGGCGAGGAACAGGCTTGAAATGAGTGAACCCGTACAATTTCCGCTGGCGGCCGTGGTCGGTGCAGACGACCTCAAGCTGGCGCTGTGCCTGACCGCCATCGACCCCAGGATCGGTGGTGTGCTGATCGAAGGGCCGCGTGGCATGGCCAAGAGCACCCTGGCCCGTGGCCTGGCCGACCTGCTTGGCGAAGGCCCGTTCGTCACCTTGCCATTGGGCGCCAGTGAAGAGCGGTTGGTCGGCACCCTCGACCTGGATGCCGCGCTGGGGCAGGGCAAGGCGCAGTTTTCCCCGGGCGTGCTGGCCCAGGCCGACGGCGGTGTGCTGTATGTCGATGAGGTCAACCTGCTGCCCGACACCTTGGTCGATCTGTTGCTTGACGTGGCTGCCAGCGGCACAAACCGTATCGAACGTGACGGTATCTCGCATCGGCACAGCGCCCGCTTCGTACTGATCGGCACCATGAACCCGGAAGAGGGCGAACTGCGCCCGCAGTTGCTCGACCGTTTCGGCTTGAACGTGGCGCTGGAGGGCTTGCCGGAGCCCGAGGCCCGGCAGCAGATCATTCGCCGCCGTCTGGCCTTCGACAGTGACCCTCAGGCGTTCTGCGCACACTGGGCCCAGGCCCAGGCGCAACTGCGCGAGCGCTGCCACGCGGCGCGCCAGGCCTTGGCCGACATTGCCCTGGATGACCAGGCGCTTGCCTGGATTACCGAGCGCTGCTACGCCGCCGGCGTGGACGGCCTGCGCGCCGACCTGGTGTGGCTGCGCGCTGCGCGCGCCCACTGTGCCTGGCGTGGGGCTGCAGCTATCGAAGAAGTGGATGTCGAGGCGGTGGCCGAATTCGCCCTGCGCCATCGCCGCCGTATGACGCCCCAGGCCAGCCCGCCGTCGGCGCCACAGCCGCCTGACCAGCAGCCCGGCGCCGGCAACCCGGGCGAACAGGGTGGGCAGGGCGACTGGGGGGCATTACCGGCACAGCCGGTAGCCAGCGGCGCCCGCCGCGAGGTGCCGAACTGGGCAAAAAAGCCCTGAGCATCCCCCAGCCACCAGCCAACGGGGCGGATGCCAGAACGGGCATAGGCAAGCAGAACGGTACCCGCCGTGGCCTCGTGCGAAATGCGGCGGCCGGCCGGGTAGCCTGGCTGCCGACCTTGCTCAAAGGGCGGCCACGCCAGCGACAGGACCTGTGCTGGCAGCAGCGCCAAGGCAGGCCGGCAGAATTGTGGCTGGTGATCGTCGATGCCTCGGCTTCAACCCGGCGCCATCAGGCGCTGGCACAGACCAAAGGGCTGCTGGCGGCATTGTTCGACCAAGCCTATCGACAACGCGCCCGCCTGGCCCTGCTGACTGCCAGCGGGCGCACACCACAGTGGCAGCGCCACGGGCTGAAGGCATCCGCTGCCTTGCAACCCTGGCTGCAGGCCTTGGGAGCAGGTGGGGGCACGCCGCTGATCGCCGCACTGGAACAGGCGCGGCACTGGCTACAGGCGCGGCAGCGAGCCCATCCGCAAGAGGCCTTGCGTTGCCTGGTGTTCACCGACGGTCGCCTGCAGCACAGCAATACCGTGCAGCCGATGCCATGCGCCACGTTGTTGGTCGATATGGAACTGGCGCCCGTGCGCCTGGGACGCGCTCAGCGTCTGGCAGAACAATTGCAGGCTGATTACCAGCACTTGCAACAATTCAAGGTGGTGGATTGAACTGGCAGGTTGCGACACGTTGTCGCAATTGGGAAAGTTGCCACAACAGCAACAGAGAAGTTGTACAAGTGCGTGACCATGCACGCACTTGTTGTGCTGGCCAATATTACTTCGGCATCGACCACGGTTGCAGGTCGTAGCCCTTTTCACACAATTCGGCGCGCACTTCTTCGATCAGGCTGGCCCACTGGGCCGGGTCGGAGTAGATGCGCGACGACACTTGCTTGGCGCCGATGCGGGTGCTGGTCCGGTCGATCACTGCCAGGCTCAGTTCACCAGTACCGTTGGGTGCATCCCAGGCTACGCACTGGAAAGGTTCGAAGGCGTGGTCGGCAATCAGCAGTGCTTCGTTGACACGGAGCGGGGCATTCATGGTTCGGTCTCTCTATGGTCCCAAACATCGAAGTGAAGTCCGCGTTGCTTCAAAGTCGCCTCATTGATCGCGAAGTGCAGCGCGGGGTTATGTCTACTGATGCTCGTTGTTCGTGGGTAAGTCACACATTGGCTGTAAATTTTTTTTCAGGGTCGACGCTGTTCTTGCCTGCGCCGCCATGTGATGTCGATAAAGTGCGAAAATTCCCGTGGCGGTTTGTAAAAAAATGATTCGGCAGACAGACGGTACTGGGAACCGTCAACTTCGTTGCTACTGTTAAACGGGCGCCACAACTTGCTGTTTTACTTCAAAAAACCAAAAACTGGCGCCAAGGATCGGTCATGCAGCAGCCTGCCGCTCAACGCCGTTTGCTTATCGTCGACCCCTGCGACGATTGCCACCGCTTGTTACCTGGCCTGCGCAACGCAGGCTGGGATGTGGACAGCTGTATGCTCGGGGCTGCGCTGGACCACACGTGCGATGTCGGGCTATTGCGCTTGCAGGCTTCGCACCTGAGGCACCCGGACGCGGTCAAGGACATGATCAAGCGCAGCAACACCGAATGGATTGCCGTGCTCAGCGCCGATCAGTTGCGCATGCCGGCGTTCGGTGATTTTGTGTGTGAGTGGTTTTTCGACTTCCATACCCTGCCGTTCGACGTCTCCCGCGTGCAGGTAACCCTGGGCCGGGCCTTCGGCATGGCGCGCTTGCGCGGCAAGGGGGCCATCAAGGTCGATGAGGCAACCCATGAGTTGCTCGGCGAAAGCCGGCCTATCCGCGAGTTGCGCAAGTTGCTGGGTAAACTGGCACCCACCGAATCGCCTGTGCTGATCCGCGGGGAGAGCGGCACCGGCAAAGAGCTGGTGGCGCGCACCTTGCACCGTCAGTCGCAACGCAGCGAGCAGCCGTTCATCGCGATTAACTGCGGGGCGATCCCCGAGCACTTGATCCAGTCCGAACTGTTCGGCCATGAGAAGGGCGCCTTTACCGGTGCCCACCAGCGCAAGACCGGGCGTATCGAAGCGGCCGATGGCGGCACATTGTTTCTTGATGAAATCGGCGACCTGCCGTTGGAATTGCAGGCCAACTTGCTGCGTTTTTTGCAGGAGAAGCACATCGAGCGCGTGGGTGGCAGCCAGCCCATACCGGTGGATGTACGGGTGCTGGCGGCCACCCATGTGGACCTTGAGCGGGCCATCGAGCAAGGGCGTTTCCGCGAAGACCTGTATTACCGCCTGAACGTATTGCAGGTGGTGACCGCGCCGTTGCGCGACCGGCATGGTGACCTGTCGATGCTGGCCAACCATTTTGCCCATTTCTACAGTGTGGAGACCGGGCGTCGGCCACGGTCGTTCAGCGACCATGCCCTGGCGGCGATGGGGCGGCATGACTGGCCGGGCAATGTGCGCGAACTGGCCAACCGCGTGCGCCGCGGGTTGGTGCTGGCCGAAGGACGGCAGATCGAGGCGCAGGACTTGGGGTTGCAACTGCTCGACCCGGAACAACAGCCGCTGGGCACGCTGGAAGAATACAAGCAGCGCGCCGAGCGCCAGGCGCTGTGCGATGTGCTCAACCGGCACAGCGACAACCTGAGCGTGGCGGCCAAGGTGCTGGGCATTTCACGGCCGACGTTCTATCGGTTGTTGCACAAGCACCAGATACGCTGAGCGCTGCTGAGGTACGCTTGCGCTGTTCTTTGAAGCCGCTCTTACACAAGCCCGTGTAGGAGCGGGTTCACCCGCGAAAGGGCCGGGCCTGCTGGCCAATTTCCACCCGCCGTTCACCGTTGTCGCGGCTACCGTATTCGCGGGTAAACCCGCTCCTACCGGGGAACCACAAGCCTGCGTAGGCGCGGGTTTACCCGCGAAAGGGCCGGGCCTGCTAGCCAATGTCCACCCGCCGTTCACCGTTGTCGCGGCTACCGTATTTGCGGGTAAACCCGCTCCTACAGGGGAAGCACAAGCCTGCGTAGGAGCGGGTTCACCCGCGAAAGGGCCGGGCCTGCTGGCCAATTTCCACCCGCCGTTCACTGTTGTCGCGGCTATCGTATTCGCGGGTAAACCCGCTCCTACCGGGGAGCCACAAGCCTGCGTAGGCGCGGGTTTACCCGCGAAAGGGCCGGGCCTGCTGGCCAATGTCCACCGGCCGTTCACTGTTGTCGCGGCTACCGTATTCGCGGGTAAACCCGCTCCTACCGGGGAACCACAAGCCTGCGTAGGAGCGGGTTTACCCGCGAAAGGGCCGGGCCTGCTGGCCAATTTCCACCTGCCGTTCACCGTTGTCGCGGCTACCGTATTCGCGGCTAAAGCCGCTCCTACAGGGAACCACCAAAACCACAAGCCCGTGTAGCGAAGAGGCCCTGCCCGGCGAACTCAGTGCGGTCCGCGCGGGATGGTCTTGAGCAAGTCTTCGGGGCTGATATGCCCCACCACCTGGGCCACCGCGCTGCCCGGGGTCGGCAGGTCGATGATGTGGCTCTTCATCTTGCCGATCACATGCATCTCGCACGGCTTGCAGTCGAACTTCAGGGTCAGCACTTCGTCACCCTGAATCAGCTGCATCGGTGCCACCTTGGTACGCACGCCGGTCACGCCCTTGGCCTGCTTGGGGCACAGGTTGAAGGAGAAGCGCAGGCAGTGCTTGGTGATCATCACCGGCACTTCGCCGTGTTCTTCATGCGCTTCATAGGCCGCATCGATCAGTTGCACACCGTGGCGGTGGTAGAAGTCGCGGGCCTTCTGGTTGTATACGTTGGCCAGGAACGACAGGTGCGACTCGGGGTACACCGGCGGTGGCGTGGTCTCGGCCTTGCGCCCGCCACGCGGATGCGCCTGCACGCGTGCTGCAGTCAGTGCCTCGATGGCTTCGCGGCGCAGGGCCTTGAGCTGCGAGTTGGGAATGAAGTACGCCTGCGGGGCATCCAGTTCGATGCGGTCGGCGTGGTACAGGGTGGTGCCCAACTGGCCGAGCAGGTCGTGCAACTGCTCCAGTGCCTGCTGCGGCTTGTTGGCTACGCCGAATGGGCCGTCCAGGGCCACCTGCACGCTCACGCCTTCTTCACTGCTGAGGGTAAGCATCAGGCGCTGCTCGCGCAGGACGGCGTGCCACTCCACGCCGACCCGGCGTTCGGAGGAGGTGCGTTGCAGGGCCTGTTGCCAATTGTGGTCGAGGTTGCGCGACAGCGGGTGGTTGGGCCGCAGCTTGTGCAGGCCTTCGGGCATTTCGTTGGGCTCGACGCGATAGCGGTAGCGCTTCTGGCCGTCTTCTTCGAATTCGCCCCGCGGTTCGGCGATGTTGGCGCGGAAGCCCACCACTTCGCGCTTGACCAGCACATTGAGGCCGTCGCCGTTGGTCAACGGTACGTCGGTGACCACTTGCATGTCACGCTTGCCGACCTTTTCCACTACGCCCACCGGCAGGCCGGTGAAGGTTGGCGAGTCGAAGGCGCCGATATCGACCTTGCGGTCGGTCACGAAGTAGTCGGTGCTGCCGCGGTGGAAGGTTTTATCCGGGTCGGGCAGGAAGAAGTGTTCGGTACGGCCGCTGGACGCGCGGGCGTACTGAGGGCGGTCTTCAAGGATGGCATCGAGCTCTTTGCGGTAATGGGCGGTGATGTTCTTCACATAGCCCATGTCCTTGTAGCGGCCCTCGATCTTGAACGAGCGCACGCCGGCATCGACCAGGTCAGCCAGGTTGGCGGTCTGGTTGTTGTCCTTCATCGACAGCAGGTGTTTCTCGAACGCAACCACGCGGCCCTGGTCATCTTTCAGCGTGTAGGGCAGGCGGCAGGCTTGCGAGCAATCACCACGGTTGGCGCTGCGGCCGGTCTGCGCATGGGAAATGTTGCATTGGCCAGAGAACGCCACGCACAGCGCGCCGTGGATGAAGAACTCGATGGCGGCATCGGTTTCGGCGGCGATGGCGCGGATTTGCTGCAGGTTCAGCTCCCGCGCCAGTACCAGTTGCGAGAAGCCAGCCTGGTCGAGGAACTTGGCCCGTTCCAGGGTGCGGATGTCGGTCTGGGTGCTGGCATGCAGCTCGATCGGCGGGATGTCCAGCTCCATCACCCCAAGGTCCTGCACGATCAGCGCGTCAACGCCGGCATCGTACAGCTGGTGAATCAGCTTGCGCGCCGGTTCCAGCTCGTTGTCGTGCAGGATGGTGTTGATGGTGGTGAACACGCGTGCATGGTAGCGATGGGCGAACTCGACCAGCTCGGCGATATCGCTGACTTCGTTGCAGGCGTTATGGCGCGCGCCGAAGCTCGGGCCGCCGATATAGATGGCGTCAGCGCCGTGCAGGATCGCTTCACGGGCGATGGCCACGTCACGGGCAGGGCTGAGCAGTTCCAGGTGATTCTTTGGAAGGGACATGTCTTTATATTTTCGGGCTGTCACGGTTTAGGCGGGCATTGTAGCGGTGAAACGGGCTGGCGGCATCATTGGGGTGCCGAGAGGTGCGGGATTGGCTGCGGGTACGCGCAACTGTGGGAGCGGCCTTGCGTCGCGAAAGGGCCGCAGAGCGGCCCCGGCGATGTTGCGGTCAGTCAACGATGCTGGGGGCGCTACGCACCCCAACAAGCGCAGCTCAGCGCTTGGCAGCCATCGCCGTCACTTCCACACGCATGCCTTCAAAGGCCAGCGAAGCCACACCCACCGCCGCACGCACCGGCCAGGGCTTGCTGAAGAAGCGCTGGTACACCTCGTTGAACGCCGCGCGGTCGGCCATGTCGGTCAGGTAGATGGTCAGGTGCAGCACGCGGTCCATACCGCTGCCGGCCTTCTCCAGGGCCACTTTCAGCGCCTGCAGGGTGCATTCGCTCTGCTCGACGATGCCGCCCAGTTCCAGGCTGCCGTCGGCGTGGGTCGGGATTTGCGTGGTGACCAGCACGCCGTTGTACTCGGCAACGTCCGAGGAAATCGACTCGGCGTCCGGGTCCGGGGTGTAGATGATGTCTGCATGTGCCATGGTGTGTCTGCCTTGCAACGGAAGGAAAACGGCAAGCCTACGCGAGCACACCAGCCCGGTCGAGGGTGCCTCGGCGTTTGAAATGCGCGGCGTTCGCCGTCAGAATCGCAGGCGATTGCAAAACCAGGGGTTTACGTTGAACGAACAGACTTTGTCCAGGCGCCTGGAGCGCGTGGCCGCCCATGTGCCACAGGGCGCGCGCCTGGCCGACATTGGCTCGGACCACGGCTACCTTCCGGTGGCCTTGATGCTGCGTGGCGTGCTCGAGGCCGCGGTAGCGGGTGAAGTGGCACAGACGCCGTTCGCCTCGGCCCAGCGCAATGTGCGCAGAAACGGCCTGCAAGCGCAGGTAACCGTGCGCCTGGCCGATGGGCTGGCAGCGGTCGAGCCGCAAGACCGTATCTCGGTGGTGAGCATCTGCGGGATGGGCGGCGACACCATGTGCGAGATACTCGAAGCCGGCAAGCAGCGCCTTGGCGGCGTCACGCGCCTGGTACTGCAGCCCAATGGCGGTGAGCGCGAACTGCGCCAGTGGCTGGCGGGCAATGGTTACCAGATCGTCAGCGAAGAGCTGCTACGGGAAAACCGCTTCGATTACGAGATCATCGTCGCCGAGCCGGGCAGGGGGGTGTATAGCGCTGAACAGCTGTACTTCGGCCCCGTGTTGATGCAGGAGAAAAGCGAGGCGTTTGTGGTCAAGTGGCGGCGCATGCTGCGGCAGAAGCAGCAGACCCTGGCCAATTTCCAGCGGGCCCGCGATGCGGTGCCTCAGGCGAAGATCGACGATTTCAATCAGCAGGTGGGCTGGATCACCCAGGTGCTGGCCTGACTCACTGCTGCGAGCAGTTGCCCATTTCCCGGTAGTCGATTTCGCGCTTCTGGCCCTGATGGTCGACGTACACCATGTGTGCGGTGCCTACCTGGCAGTCGGCTGCGTTGCTGGCCGGTGTGATGGAGATGACCTTGGCCACGTCCAGCGGCATGCCGTATTCATATTGGCTGCTGACTGGCTGGTTGTTGCCGGCATCGGCAAAAGCACCGAACGAGGCGAAGGCAGCGGCAATGGCAAGGACAGCGATCGAGCGTTTCATGACAGGCTCCTTTTTTAATGGATGGCTAATGATCTATTCATTGGTCATCCACAATAAATGGGCTAAACCGTGATAGATTCCTGCCTATAACGCAAGAATAAGACAAAGAAAGGAGCACACCTTCATGGACATGCTGCATGCCATGCGTACCTTCACCCGTGTGGTGGAATGTGGCAGCTTCGCTGCAGCTGCCAATGCTCTGGATATTTCTGCCGCGCAGGTTTCGCGCATCGTTGCCGAGCTGGAGAACCAGCTGCAGACCCGCCTGCTGCACCGCACCACCCGGCGCTTGCGCATGAGCGAGGCGGGTGAGCGGTTTCTGGAGCGTGCTCGGCAGATCATGCTGCTGACCGAAGAAGCCGTGGGCGAAGCGCGAGGGGCGCACCTCACGCCTCGCGGCCATCTGCGTTTGCACTGCCCGCACGGCATGGGGCTGTTGCTGATGCCGCTGGTGGCCGGCTACAACACGCTATACCCGGAAGTGGTGATCGAGCTGACGCTGTCGCAGCGTAACCCCGACCCGCTGGCAGAAGGGCATGACGTGGTGATCACCGTGGACGGTGCGCTGCCGGATTCGCAGCTGATCGCTGTGCCGCTGGGCAACATTTTCAGCATCCCCTGCGCGGCCCCCGGTTACCTGGATACCCACGGTGTACCGGAGCGCCCCGAAGACTTGCACGGCCATCGCTGCCTGCGCATGGCTTACCCGATGTACGAAGGCGACTGGGTGTTCCCGCAAGGGGTTGACCAGTGCGTGATTGCGCCGAATGACAGTTTTTCCACCAACGTTGCCGACGCCATGCTGGTGGCCAGCGAGCTGGGCATGGGCATTGGCCTGCTGCCGTTCTACACCGCCAGCGAGGCGATCGAGCAGGGGCGCTTGCGCCGGTTGTTGGCACCGTATCGGTTGAGGGAGAGTGCGCTGTATGCGATGTATCCGTCACGCCACTACCTGGACGCCAAGGTGCGCACCTGGATCGACTACCTCAAGGAGCAGTTGCCGGCGCTGTTCGAGGGGCATGCCAGGGTGGTGGATGACGCGCGGTATTGGCGCTGAGGCGAGAGGGTCCTGTGGGAGCGGGCGCGCCCGCGAACACCGGCAAAGCCGGTGCCAGCCACAGCGTCGCCCGCGCCCCCAAGAACCGCGTTGCCTTTGCGTTACAGCGGATAGTTTTTCAATTCCCGAGCAATCAGCATGCGCTGGATCTCGCTCGACCCTTCATAGATCTGGGTAATCCGCGCATCCCGGTAGTAGCGCTCCACCGGGTAATCTTCCAGATAGCCGTACCCACCATGCACCTGAATGGCCATCGAGCACACCCGCTCGGCCATCTCCGAAGCGAACAGCTTGGCCTGTGACGCTTCCGACAGGCACGGCTTGCCGGCGCTGCGCAGGCGGGCGGCGTGCAGGATCAGCAAACGTGCGGCGTTCACCTGCACCTGCATGTCGGCCAGCAGGTTGGCAATGCTCTGGTGTTCGTTGATCGGCTTGCCAAACTGTATGCGGTCACGCGAGTAGACCAGCGCCGCTTCGAATGCGGCGCGGGCGATGCCCAAGGCCTGGGCGGCAATGCCGATACGGCCGCCTTCGAGGTTGGACAGGGCAATGGCCAGGCCCTTGCCACGCTCACCGAGGATATTGGCGGCAGGAATGCGGCAGTTGTCGAAGGTCACTGCGCAGGTATCGGAGGCGCGAATGCCCATCTTGTGCTCACTGCGATCAACCTTGAACCCAGGGTTGTCGGTGGGCACCAGGAACGCCGACAGGCCTTTCTTGCCCAGCTCCGGGTCGGTCACTGCGAAGACGATCGCCAGGCCGGCACGGCGGGCATTGCTGACGAACTGCTTGGCACCGTTGATGACCCACTGGCCATCCACCAGCTCGGCGCGGGTGCGCAGGTTGTGCGCCTCGGAGCCGGCCTGTGGCTCGGTCAGGCAGAAGCAGCCAATCACCTCGCCGCTGGCCAGGCGTGGCAGCCACTGCTGTTGCTGGTCGGCGGTGCCGTAGGCCAGCAGCGGGCCGCAACCTACCGAGTTGTGGATGCTCATCATCGCCCCGGTGGCGCCGCAGCCGGCGGCGATCTCTTCCACGGCCAGGGCATAGGCGACATAGTCGGTGTAGCTGCCGCCGAAGTCCTCGGGCACCACCATGCCCAACAGGCCCAGCTCGCCCATCTTGCGCACCACGCCATCATCGATCCAGCCGGCCTTTTCCCAAGCCTGGGCATGGGGTGCGATTTCGCCACGGGCAAAGTCCCGGGCCATGTCGCGGATCATGATCTGTTCTTCGCTCAGTTCGAGGTCTTGCATCTGTGTACTCCCGGGCTCACAAGCCTTCGAAGAATTGTTCGACCCGCTGGCCTTGCAGCGCGGCCAGGGTCGGCGGGTTCCAGCGGGGCTGCTTGTCCTTGTCGATGATCAGGGCACGCACGCCTTCGATGATGTCGCCGTGCTGGAACCACTGGCGGTCCAGGTGCAGTTCCATGGCAAAGCAGTCGTCAATGCCCAGCTCGCGCCCCCGGCGCAGCATCTCCAGCGTAACCGCCATGGCCAGAGGCGAGCGGGTTTCCAGCTGATCGGCGGTGGCCACCGCCCAGGCGTGGCTGTCGCCGAGGCTCACCGCACGCAGTTGCTCGACGATGGCTGGCAGGTCGGGCAGGGCGAAGAAGTGGTCGATGGCCGGGCGCAGCTTTTCCAGTGGCGCATCATCCAGTGCCTGGGTGCCGAGCCTGGCCAGCAGGTTTTGCAGGTCCTTGAGCGGGTGGTCGCTGAAGTCGAGCTGGTCGAGGCCCCGGTCGAGGGCAGCGAGCTGATCGCTGGCCAGGTACCAGTCGGCCAGGCCGCAATACAAGGCGTCGGCCGCCTGGATCTGGGCACCGCTGACACCCAGGTAGATGCCCAGCTCGCCGGGGATGCGCGAGAGGAAGTAGCTGCCGCCCACGTCCGGGAAGTAGCCGATGCCGACCTCGGGCATGCCCAGCCGGCTGCGCTCGGTGACCACGCGCAGGTCGCAGCCCTGGGCCAGGCCCATGCCGCCCCCGAGGGTGAAGCCGTCCATCACCACCAGTATTGGCTTGCGGTAGCGGTGGATGACCAGGTCGAGGGCGTACTCTTCGACGAAAAAGGTTTCATGCAGCGTGTCGCCGGCCTTGAAGCTGTCGTACAGCGAGCGGATATCGCCACCGGCACAGAACCCCTTGGGGCCTTCGCCGCGCAGGACCACGGCGCGTACCTGCGGGTTGTCGGCCCACTGGTCCAGGTGCTGACGCAGGCTGCGCACCATGTCCAGGGTCAGGGCATTGAGACCGGCTGGGCGGTTCAGGGTCAGGTGGCCGATCTGGTTGCGGACCTCGGCCAATACATGGTCGGTTGCTGCCGGGGTATGAGCGTGTGCAGTCATTGCGTTCTCCCTGCTTTGTTATTGATTTTCCAAGTGAAGTCTGGAGTTCGCTGGAGGATCGCAGGATCCTGGCATGCGAATTTGCCTTGCACAATCGACAATTGTGCAAGGGTACCGTGCGTTTTTACCTTGTCTGAGGCCAGCGCGCGCTTGTGGAGCAGCCTTTGCCCCCACGGGATTCCGTCCCCCGATTCGGGGGAACCTGCTGGGGGATCCTCCCCAATCCGTTGCGGTTGATCGTACAAGTTATTGATTAATATTGGATTTTTCTTCTGGCACACACCTTGCTCCAGCTCCCCGCAGAGATCCTGTGTCCCGGAGGTGCAGCATGTCGACGCCGCTCAAAGGCCCCATCCTGTCATCACTTGTACTGGCCTTGCTTGGCTGGGAAGCAACCAGCGAGGCGGCTGTGCAGTGCCAGCGCACCCTGGTCGCCAACGTGGTGGCACTGGACCAGCCACTGATGTTCAACCGCCTTGGCGCGCAAAACGCCAACGGCATGATGTTTGCCCTTCGTGAGGACGTGGTGGACGACAAGCAGGTCCCCCTCAGCAAGGGCGGGGCCGCGGTACCGGGCAAGGTCACCCTGCGCCCGGACAAGCGCCCGCGGCCTATCGTGCTGCGCGTGGCGGCCGGTGACTGCCTGACGGTCAACCTGACCAACCTGCTGGATTACAAGGCGAACCCCAACAAGCACGGTATCGAGGCTGAAGAGCCCGAGGGTGAGGCAGAGGGGCCGGAGGTTGAAAACGAAGGCGGCGAAGGCTTTGTCGCCGACGAACAGGTGGCCGAGCGCATGGTCGGCTTCCAGGTCAACGGGATGCAGGCGGTGAACAGCATTGCCGATATTTCCGCCTATACCGGGCGTAACGGCAACTTCTTCGTCAGCCCCGGCAGCACCCGCAGCTACACCCTGTATGCCGAGCGCGAAGGCGCCTTCGCCGCCACCAGCAAAGCCGCTACGTTCGGCGGCGAGGGCACGGCGGGCAACGTCTCCAACGGCCTGTTCGGCCAGGTGGTGGTCGTGCCCAAACTGGGCCGTACCTACCGCAACACCCTCACTGAAGAAGAAATGCGCCTGGCCACCACGGGGCGAACCGCCACCGGCCAGCCCGTGATCGACTACGAAGCCCGTTATCCGCAGCTCGAACCGTGGATCGCCGAAGGCAAGGCCGGCAAACCGATCATTGCCATGGTCAACGGCAACGAGATCATCAGCAGCGAAACCGATGCCATCGTCATGGGGCCCAACCCTGACGGTAGCTTCCCCAGTTCCACTTACCCGCTGGAAAGCGTGGGCAAACGCAACCCGGCGCTGCCCAACCGACTGGAAGCATTCCGTGATTTCGCCTCGCAGTTCGCCGACGAGGTTGCCGGTACCCAGGCCTTCCCTGGCTACTGGGCCGACCCGGTGATGGGCCACGTGCTGGAGCCGGCGCGCGATTCGTTCATGATCAATTACGGCTCTGGTGGGATGGGGGCCGAAGTGGTGGCCAACCGCTTGGGGGTGGGGCCGATGCACGACTGCCTGTCGTGTGCCTATGAGGAGTTCTTCCTCAGCGCCCACACGGTCGGCGATATAGGCACCCTGGTGGATGTACCGGCCAACGTCGGCCTGGAACACATCCGCCCGGGCGAGGTGCCGCCGGCCAGCGCCGTCGGGGTCAAGGCCAGCATGGCCCTTTACCCCTCAGAGCCTGCCAACGTGCACCACAGCTATATCGGTGACTTCACCAAGTTCCGCAACACCCACAACGGGCACGAGCAGCACATCTTCCACTTGCACGGCCATCAGTGGCTGTTCAACCCCAATGACGACAACTCCGACTACATCGATGCCCAAGGCATCGGCGCCGGTGTCGGCTACACCTACGAAATCGCCAACGGTGGTTCGGGCAACCGCAACCGCGTTGCCGGCGATGCCATTTACCACTGTCACTTCTACCCGCACTTCGCCCAGGGCATGTGGGCCATGTGGCGGGTACATGACGTGTTCGAGGAAGGCACGCGGCTGGAGGTGAGCGGGCAGGGCGAGAATGGCTTCCACAGTACCCCGTTCGCCCTGCGTAGCGGTAAGCCGGCCGCTGGCGCCCGGGCCCTGCCCGATGGCGAGATCGTTGCCGGTACGCCGATTCCGGCCATCGTGCCGTTACCTGGCAAGGCCATGGCGCCCATGCCCGGCAAAGTCGTGGTCGTGCCCAAGCTATCCGAAGCGTTGGTTGCTGCCAACGATGATGACCACGAAGACGAGGATGATGACGACCACGCCAGCGAGGCGCCCGTGCGCAAGGCCGTGGGCTCGCTGGCGCTGGTCGACCGCACCGAGGCCAACCGCAATGCCGACGGCACGCTGAAAAACCCAGGCTACCCGTTCTGGATCGGCGGCATGGAAAGCAGCGTGGGCAACCGCCCGCCAACCCCGCCCCTGGACATGCTCGACCCGGCCCTGGCCCGGCAACTGAAAGACAGTGGTAAAGCCCTGTGGGCCAACCTGGATGCGAACCAGGTCGATGGCTGGGACGGCGGCCTTGGCCGCCATGCACTGGACGGTGTGTCCGCCGGTGGCGTGGCGGAGACCACCACCACCAAACTGGACTTCACCAAGGTCGTGCACAAGGCCAAGCCCATCTACCTGCCGGAAGAGGGCACCGATGTCGAGCAGGCCGCCATGCAGTTCCACGCCATGGCTGAACACCCCAGCTATGCATTGATCCCCGGCAGCCAGCCAGTGGCCAGTGCGTTCCGCACCAACGGCGCGTTGCCGACTGCGGGTGCGCCGTTCTACGAGCCGTGCATGGATGACCGTGGAAAACGCCTGACCCAGTCTTCCGGGGTAGGGGAGTTCAACAGTGGAGAGAGCCTGACGGGCGTGAACTTCCGTGGCGCCTCGGCCTTCACTGCCGACCGCCCACGCATCTACAAAGGGGCCAACATCCAGTTCGACGCGGTGTACAACAAAGTGGGCTACCACTTCCCGCAGGCACGCATCATTGCCCTGTGGGAAGACGCCTGGCCGGTCATTACCAAGCAGCGCCCGCCAGAGCCGCTGGTGATGCGCATGAACACCTTCGACTGCGCGATGTACCAGCACACCAACCTGATCCCGAACATCTATGAGATGGACGATTACCAGGTGCGCACCCCGACCGACGTGATCGGCCAGCACATCCACCTGCCCAAGTGGGACCTGACCGCTGCCGACGGCTCGGCCAACGGCTGGAACTACGAAGACGGCATACTTTCGCCCGGTAGCGTGGTCGAGCGCGTGCATGCCATTCGTACTTACAACGGTTGCACTGATGGGGATAGCCGCGATGGCACCGCTGCCTGCCCGAAAGCCAGACAGCACCCGTACTTCGGCCGCTTTGGTCGCGCCGACTGGCTGGGCGCGCGTACAGCCATGCAGCGCTGGTTCGCTGACCCGCTGGTGAACGTGCATAACGTCGACCGTGGCCTGGGTACCATCTTCACCCATGACCACCTTGGCCCATCGACCCACCAGCAACTGGGCCTGTATGCCACCGTGCTGGCCGAACCGGCCGGCTCCACCTGGTACCACGCCGAAACCGGCGAGCAACTGTACAACCCGGCCACGCGCCAGGACGGCGGCCCGACCTCGTGGCAGGCGGTGATCAAGACCGGCGACCACGATGGCGACGGCAAGAACGACAGCTACCGCGAGTTCTTCCTGGAGTACAGTGACTTCCAGCATGCCTATGAAGCTGGGGTGTACGTAGGCGCAGGGCCGGACGGCATTCCCAATGCCCAGTCGTACCCGGCCACTGCCGACAGCTTCCGTTACGCCATCAACCCGCCCGTGCGCGGCAAGGCGTCGAACCTGCTCGAAGCCATCGTCGAGAAACGCGGCGGTCTCAACCCGGGCTGCCCAAGCCGGCCATGCCCGCAGGCGATCTCGGTTGATGACCCGGGGATGTTCGTCGTCAACTACCGCAACGAGCCGCTGGCCCTGCGCGTGTATGACCCGAACAAGGTCGGCCCGGACGGCAAGCGTGGCATGCAGGCCGACGGCCTGGCCGGCGACCTCAGCTATGCCCTGCAAACCCGTACCGACCGCGCCATCCCGGCGATGAACCTGTCGCCATCGGCGATTACCTCGGCGGTCGGCCCTACCGGCGGCACTACGCTGTTCCCGCCGCATATCAACACGGCTGGCGCCGAGCCGGGCGACCCGTTCACCCCGTTGCTGCGCACCTATTCCGGCGACAACGTGCGCCTGCGCATGCACGCCGGTGGCCATGAAGAGGAGCACAACGTCACCCTGCACGGCGTGAAATGGCTGCAGAACGGTTCTGGCTTCGGCAACAGCTCCAACTCGGGCTGGAAGTCGTCGCAAATGATCGGCATCTCCGAGCAGTTGGGCTTCATGGCGCCGGTGTCGATGATCTCCAGTTCGGCAGCCACCAACGGCGACTACCTGTACTCGCTGGACGCGGCCTTGGAGGGCTATTGGAACGGTATCTGGGGCATCATGCGCAACTACACCGCGCAGCGTGCCGACCTGTTCCCGCTGCCCAACAACCCGCAGCCGGTGGCCATGCGCAACACCGTGAACTTCAACGGCATCTGCCCGAAAACCACGGCCAACCCGAACGGCATCGGTACCCGCACCACGGTCAAGCGCAGCTACGAGATCGTCGCAGCGCTGGCCAACGACATCCTCGAAAACCGTAACGGCGTCAGCATCAACGACCCGGCGGGCGTCGGCCAGCATGTCGGTGGCGCGCTCAAGGCCAACGGCGGCACCCTGGTGTTCAACAGCCGTAGAACCGCCATCCCGCTGGTGAGCGGGGTAGACCCCGAAGATGGGGAGCCTTTCACCATCGGTGGCCACAGTGCGCCGCTGCATGACCCGACCGCGATCCTGTACGTGCGCAAGGCTGACCTCGATGCCACCACCGGCAAGCTCAAGGCGGGTGTCCCGGTAGAGCCGCTGGTACTGCGCGCCAATGCCGGCGACTGCATCAGCATCACCCTGGAGAACCGCTTGCCACTGGTGATGCCAGACCTGCCGAGCACTGCAGTGATGCACAACGTGGTCAAGCGTGACCGCTTCGACAGCGAAGGCTCCACCGCCTTTGCCAACAACCTGATGCGGCCGTCCAGCCACGTGGGCCTGCATGCGCAACTGCTGGCCTACGACATCACCAAGTCAGACGGTGCCAACGTTGGCCTGAACCCGGTGCAGACCGTGCCACCACGTGCCGGCACCAGCGGCGCTTACCCGACCAAGGAGTACCAGTACTACGCCGGCCACCTGGAGCGTGAAGGCAAACCGGTGTCGCAGCTGGGCCGCACAGTGGACAACATAAACACCACGCCTATTGAGTTCGGCGGCCTCAACCTGACCCCGTCAGACTTCATCAAGCAGCCGCAAAAAGGTCTGGTGGGCGCCATGAGCATCCTGCCGCAAACCGCCACCTGGACCGAGGATACTGCTACCCGTACCCAGGCCACGGTGAAGGTAAGCGGCCAGCCGGACTACCGCGACTTCGTCACGGTGTGGCAGCGCGCGCTGAACATGCGCTGGGCCGATGGCCGTCCGGTAGAAGGCATCAATACCGAAGGCAACGGTGCTGCCGGTGACCCGCAAGACAACGGCAACATGGCGGTCAACTACAAGACCGAACCGTTGTGGCTGCGCTTCGGCATGGCGCCCGACTCGCCATTCGGCCGCGCCAATGGCCTGGGCTTTGGTGATGTACCCAACGCCCACATGGCCTACGCCAACGCCCTGGTCGGTGGCGACCCGCAAACCCCGGTGCTGTACGCCAAGCCTGGCCAACCGGTACGCAACCATATCGTGATGCCCAGTGGTGGCAGCCGCGGCATGGTCTACCAGTTGGACGGGCACGTATGGCCACTGCACAACTACCAGGCCGAGAAGAGCGATGCGGACGGTTACCCAATTGGCCTGCCTGGTATCGGTTCGGTGCGCTTTGGCTACAACCCGATGGCCATGTACATCGGCGCGCAGGAAAGCGTACTGCCAGCGGCGCACTTCAGCTTCATGTTGCCGAGTGCCGGCGGTGCCAACGCGGTGGCGGGTGACTACCTGTTCCGCGACTACGCCGCCTACGGCAACCTCTCGGGGCTGTGGGGGATCTTGCGGGTGACCAACGAAGCGCCGCCGGCAACGGCCCCGGCGCAGTGACGGAAGGGGAACGCGAGCATGAACAAAAAGACTCGCCCTGCTTACTTGGGGGTAGTGCTGGGGGTAGCGCTGATCGGCCTGGGCGTGGCGTACGAAAAGCTATGGTGCGACCCGCGCGAGCTGTTGCAGGAACGGGGCGGTTCGCAGGCCTTGCACCGGCTCAGCCGGGACGGCGTGAACGTGGAGTTCGAGGCCCGGCCATTGGCCGGCGGCGAACTGAAGGAGGGCGGCTTCGCCAACATCCGCTTCAAGCTCAGCGACCAGACCAGTGGCCAACCGCTGTCGGGCATGGCCCCGGGGGCGTGGATCGACCCGGCGCAGTCGGCCCCGGCCGGGGACCGCGAGCAGAGCTGCAAGGCGCGGGTCGCGCTGTTTCTCAAGAGCAGCATCGGGGCCCGGCCGCTGCTCGACCTGAACAGCTACTTCTTGCTGATGTTGAACAATGACGCCAGCCTGACAGTGATCGACCCGACGGTGTCGGTGGGGGGCGTGACCAGCACCATGGCCCGCATCGAGCTGCCAGGGCGGCCCATGGACTGGGCGGCCACCAGCGACGACAAGCAGGTTTTCGTGTCGATACCCGAGCGGGGCAAGGTCTCGGTGATCGATACCGAAACCTTCACCCGCGTGGCCGACCTGGACGCCGGCGACCAGCCGCTGCGCGTGGCCCTGCAGCCGGACCAGCATCGGCTGTGGGTTGGCAACAACAGCAGCGACCCGGGCAAAGGCGGGGTAACAGTGATCGACGTGCCGGGGCGCAGCGCCATGAAGCACTTCAACACCGGTACCGGGCACCACGAAATCGCCTTCAGCGCCGACTCGCGCTATGCCTATGTCAGCAATCGCGACAGCGGCACCCTGAGCGTCATCGACATCCCGGAAATGCGCCTGGCCAAGACCATCAAGGTAGGCCCGCACCCGCTGTCGGTCAGCTATTCGGCGCTGTCCCAAGCCGTCTACGTGGTCGATGGCGAGGAGGGCAGCGTACGGGTGTTCGATGCCCGCAGCCATCAGTTGCGACACACGGTCCAGGCCGAACAGGGCCTGGGGCCGATGCGCTTCAGCCATGATGGCCGCTACGGCATCGTGCTCAATACCCTGGAGAACCAGGCCCTGGTCATCGACGCCAGTACCGACAAGCTGATCCACCGCATTCCGGTGGCGGCCGAACCGTACCAGCTGACGTTCACCAAAGGCTATGCCTATGTGCGTGGCCTGGCCTCGCCGAAAGTGAGCATGATCAATCTGGCCAGCCTGGGCGAGGGGCGTGCGCCCATCGTGCAAGGCTTCGAGGCTGGCCCCGCAGCGCCGCGCCAGGCTGGCGACCTGCCACTGGCCCAGGGGCTGTCGGTATCGCGTGATGACAATTCGGTGTTCGTGGTCAACCCGGTGGACAACACCACCTACTTCTATGCCGAAGGCATGAATGCACCGATGTCCGGCTACAACAACCGCGGCCACCAGGCCCGCGCCGCCATCGTCGTTGACCGCAGCCTGCGCGAAGTGGCCCCCGGGGTGTATGGCTCGACGGTGAAGCTGCCCGCCGCCGGCAAGTTCGACGTTGCCTTCCTGCTCAACCAGCCGCAAATCATTCATTGCTTCAGTACCGAAGTGGCCGCAGGGAGCGATGCCAGCAAACGTAAAGGTGCGCGTGCCGAGTTCATTGGCCTCGACCAGCCGCTGCCGCAGCACAGCGACTTCACCGCGCGGGTACGGATTGTCGGTGACGACGGGCAGCCGCGCCTGGGCCTGAACGACTTGAGCCTGCGCTACTTCCTGGCGCCATCGTCGATGCCGCGCAACCTGCAGCTGCAAGAGGTGGGCGAGGGGGTCTACCAGGCAGCGCTGAACTTGCCTGAGGCCGGCGCCTGGTACCTGCATGTGCAGTCGCCCTCGTTGGGGCGCAAGTTTGCCGAAGAAAACTACACCAGCCTGCGCGTTCTGCCGGCTGCTGCAACCAACGCCTCCCAGACTGACGTGAGGAATGTGCGATGAACGCCAAGCCTGCTTGCACACTGTTGGCCCTGAGCCTGGCATTCGCCAGCCACCTGGCCATGGCCCACGCCGGTCACGCGCATGACGGCCATGCCGGGCAGCCCCCGGCGGCGCATCAGGAAAAGGCCAGTGTGCGTTTTGCCGATGTGTCGCTGCTGAACCAGGAAGGCATGCCGGTACGCCTGGAGAAAGACCTGGTGGGTGACCATCTGGTGGTCATGGGCTTCATTTACACCAGCTGCACCACGGTATGCCCGGTGGTGTCGTCGATCATGGGCAAGGTCCAGCAGCAGCTGGGCGGCCGGGTAGGCGAGGAGGTTCGCCTGGTGTCGATCAGTGTCGACCCTCAGCGTGACGACGCCAAGCGCCTGCAAAACTATGCCAAGGCATTCCAGAAAGGGCCGGGCTGGAGCTGGCTGACCGGTACCCCGTACGCCATCACCGAAACCCTGAAGGGGCTGGGCAGCTTCAACGCCGACCTCAGCCAGCACCCGCCGCTGATACTGGTGGGTGACGGGCGTAGCGGGCACTGGACGCGTTACTACGGCTTCACCGACCCGGGCGTATTGATCGAAGAAATCAACCGCCTCAGTGCGCGCCGGGTACATGCCAAGAGCACCGCCATTGCCGACCATCACGAGGTGCAACCATGAGCACTGCAACCTCCCACCGCGCTGGCATGCGCGCATTCGACTGGCTGGTACTGGGTGGCTGCCTGTGGATCCTCACGTCGGTGGCGTTCGCCCACGAAGGCCATGCGCCGCAACCCCCCGAGCCGCAGCCAGCACCGCAGGCGATGGCCAGTGGTGGCGGTACACGCGACGCCAAGACCTGGTTCACCGACACCGTGCTGAAGGACCAGAATGGCCGCGAGCTGCGCTTTTACAGTGACGTGCTCAAGGACAAGGTGGTGATGCTCAACGTGATCTTCACCCATTGCACCGATGCCTGCCCGTTGATTACCCGCAAGCTGCGCGAGGTGCGCGAGGCCATGGGGCCAGCCCTGGCCGCCCAGGTGACCTTCGTGTCGATCAGCAGTGACCCGCTGAACGACACCCCCGAGGCGCTGAAGGCGTTCGCCGCCAAGCAAGGGGTGGATGGGCCGAACTGGTTGTTCCTGACCGGTGACAAGGCCAATGTCGACCTGGTGCTTGGCCGTATAGGGCAGTTCCTGCCGAGTCCCGAGCAGCATTCGACGCAGCTGATTGCCGGTGATGTTGCAGGTAAACGCTGGAGCAAGATTCGCCCGGATGCACCGCCAGCGGCGATTGCCCAGCGCATGCAGCTGTTGACCCAGCCGCTGGCCGGTCGGTGAGTATCATGGGCCGCCTGGGGAATTGGCCTCTGTGGCATCCGCTTTTGTGGGAGCGGCCTTGCGTCGCGGAAGGGCTGCGCAGCAGCCCCGGCAGTGGCAGCTCACGCGCAGAAAGAGGGGCGCGCTGCGCGCGCCTTTCGCGACACAAGGCCGCGCCCACAGGGCTTGCGATATGGCTCACATGCGTGCTTGGCATGGCATCTTCGACCTCAGCCTTGGCCCTGGACCTGACCGACCACGAACAAGCCGGCAAACGCCTCTACCGCGAGGGCGTTTCCAGTAGCGACGCTCAATTGCAAGCCCGGGTCGGCGCCAGTGACATCACAGTCCCCGCCAGCGTGCTGCCCTGCGCCAGTTGCCATGGCAACGACGGCCGTGGCCGTGCCGAAGGCGGTGTTCGCCCTCCCGGCCTCGACTGGCAACGCCTGGCACTCGGCCAGGGCCCGCGCGAGGCCAACGGCCGCCGCTACCCGGCCTACACCGACAGCAGCCTGGCGCGGGCCATCCAGCAGGGTATCGACCCGGCTGGCAATCGCCTCGACCCGGCCATGCCACGCTTCGAGTTGACCTTGGCCGACCAGCGCAACCTCACCGCCTATCTCAAACGCTTGGCCGAAGAACGTGACCCTGGTGTGGAAGAGGGCGTGCTGCGCCTTGGCACGCTGCTGCCCGCGAGCGGTCCGCTGGCTGAAGCCGGGCAGGTGGTGCGCGCCGTGCTGGAAGACGGCGTGGGTCAACTCAACCAGCAAGGCGGCATTCACGGGCGGCGCCTGGAACTGGTGGTGCTTGACCCAGGCTCCGACCCGGTCAGTGCCGAACGCGCCTTGCAACAGTTGCTCGAGCAAAAGCGAGTGTTCGCCCTGATCGCGCCATTGGCGCCCATGCTCGACCAGCGCCTGACGACCTTGCTGGCGCCACAGAACGTGCCGATGGTCGGCAGTACCCCGCGCAGCGGCGGCAGCGCACAGATCTTCGACCCGCTGCCCGGCTTGCCCGAGCAATTGCTGAGCCTGGCAGGCCATGCCCGTGTGGCGCTGGGCTTGGCGCCGGATGAGTTACGCGTGGTGTATGCCGGTAACGAACACGCCGCGTTGGCCGAGCAGGTGCGCGAGCGTTTACGACAGCAGGGCTGGGCGCCACCCGCTATCCAGGCGTTCGACGGCCAGGCGGTGGACGGGCAGGGCATCGTCTTCCTTGGCCGCGCCCAGGCCTTTGCCGAGTTGGCGGCGGCGTTGCAGGTGGCGGGCCGCGAGCCCTACCTGTTCGCCGCTTCCAGTCAGGTAGCCGGCGCTGTGGCGCGCTTGCCGGCGCAGTGGTCGCAGCGGCTGTTTCTGGCCTACCCCTACGTGCCAGAGGACTGGACCGAGCAAGGCCAGGCAACGCTCGCCGGGCTGCAGCAGCGCCAGGGCCTGGACCCGCGCCAGGTGTCGTTGCAGGTCAATACGCTGTGCGCGTTGCGCCTGCTGAGCGAAGCGCTGAAGCAGATTGGTCGGGATGCCAGCCGCGAACAACTGATCGCTGCGCTCGAAGGCCTGCACGATGTGCCCACCGGCCTGACCCCGGCACTGGGCTTTGGCCCTGGTCGCCGCCAGGGCATGGCAGGTGCCCATGTGGTGGCGGTGGCCCTGCCCGGGCCACGCTTTACTGCGGTCACCCCCTACCGGCCAGTGCCGGTCAGCCCTTGAGCGGAGGTTGTCATGCGGATCGTGTGGTTGTGCCTGTTGCTGGTGCTGACCAGGGTGAGCTGGGCCGATGTGCCAGCGGCGCGGGTCAATGGTGTCGAGATCGGGTTGATGCGCCTGGAGCGCTACTTCAGCGAGTACCTGGACGCCCAGGGTCGGGCGGTGACCAGCATCCGCAACCCAGGCCTGTACAAACGCCTGCGTGACCAAGCGCTGGACGAGCTGATCGACAAGGAGTTGTTGTGGCAGGAAGCGCAACGCCAAGGCATTGCCGTCAGCGATGAACACGTGTCGGCACAGATTGGCGAGATAGAAGCGGCGTTTGGCAGCCCGGCGTTATTCGAAAGGCGACTGGCAGAGGCGGGCTTCGACAGGGCGCAGTACACTGAATACACCCGGCATGAGATGGCGGCCCAGCAAGTGTACGCCCTGCTCAGCGCAGTCGACGCGCCGAGCCAGGGCGAAGTGGAGGCATTTTATGATGCCAACCAGGAGAGACTGCAAGGAGCGCAGAACCAAAGTGATAATCCATCGGTCATACGCAAACACGGCCTGGCCTTGGCCAGGGCAACGCTCATCGGGCAGCGGGAGGCGCAGGCGCGCCAAACCGTGCGCCAACGTTTGCGCGAGTCCGCTAAAGTGGAAATCGCCGACTGAGGCCGTTGAGGGCGCGTCCCCCAATGCTGGGGAATTAAGGTTTGGCAATGTGCCATCATTTTCCCCGCTTGTGGGGAACCGGTTGGGTGTGCCTGTTCAGCGTCTGTCGGTTGCTGGCCGGCACCTTAGTAAAATCAGTGGCTTACAGTGGTGCAACATGACTATTCACGCCTGGCACGAAGCCTGCTCAAGTCTCTACAAGGGCGTACTTCGCAGACCGGGGAACCGGGCAGTATTTGGGAGTCGACCTTGGTGAACAGAGTATTGGTAGTCGATGACGAACAGACTCTTGCGCAAAACCTGCAAGCGTATCTGCAGGCGCAGGGCCTGGAAGTTCATGTTGCCCACAACGGTGCCAGTGGTATCGAACAGGCTGAAAGCCTGGCACCGCAAGTAGTTGTGCTGGATTACCGCTTGCCCGACATGGAAGGTTTTCAGGTTCTGGAGGCTGTACGCAAGAACAGGCAATGCCACTTCGTGCTGATCACCGCCCACCCCACCGTCGAGGTGCGTGAGCGGGCCGCCGAACTCGGAGTGAGTCACGTCCTGTTCAAGCCGTTCCCACTGATGGAGCTGGCGCGTGCGATCTTCGACCTGCTGGGCATCGAGCGCCGGCGCAGGGCCACGGACAACCCGGCCGAAGGGTTCGTCGAACGACGCCAGAACAGGAACGAATCGTTCCCCCTGCAGTTGTACGATGGAAGCTGGGTGTTGGCCGACCGCCGCCGTAACGGCGCCAAGCCACCAGGGCCCGACGACGATCAACTGCTCACAGGGGAATAGCGGCGCCCGCACCCCTGGCCGAGCCAGCCTGCGACGCGCCCCTGAGCGGAGTCGCAGGCCATGCCAGAAGCATTCGATGCAACCCCGGAATCTGCAAAGCCTGCACCGGCCCTTTCGCGGGTGAACCCGCTCCCACAGGATTGCACTGAACCTGTAGGAGCGGGTTCACCCGCGAAAGGGCCGGCACCGGTAAACCCGTGCCAGACCTACCCCCGCGAACTGCTGGCCCAGGCCCGTCTGCAAGCCACCGACGAGCGCCTGCTCGACTGCCTGGAACGCCTGGCCTGCGACACCCCCGACACCTTCACCCAGCGCCTGGGCCTGACCCTGCATTACCCGGTACTCGACAGCCACAGCCTGCTGGCCAGCACCCCACGCTTCGACAAGCTGGCCTTGGCCCAGTGCCTCAAGCGCGAATGTGTGCTGATCGAGCAAGGCGGCCAACTGCTGGGCGTGTTCGCCGACCCCTTCGACCACGCCCGCCTGGCCTGGATCGACGACGTACTGCAAGGCGCGCCGCTTTACCTGGCCCACGCCGCCGACCTGGCCACCTTCCTGGCCCGTCATGAAGAAAGCTTCCACGCAGTCGATGCCCTTGACCACGACGCCGACGCCAGCAGCGAAAGCGACCCGCTGCAACGCCTGTCGCTGGCCAGTATCAGCGAAGACCAGAGCCGCGTGGTCAAGCTGGTCAACTCCACCCTGTACGACGCCCTCAAGCTGCACGCCAGCGACATCCACCTGGGCATGACCGGCCAGGGTCTGACCATCAAGTACCGCATCGACGGCGTGCTCAACGGTGCCGGCAAGGCCAGTGGCAGCGCCTTCGCCGACCAGGTGATCTCGCGCATCAAGGTCATGGCCGAGCTGGACATCGGCGAAAAACGCGTGCCCCAGGACGGCCGCTTCAAGGTGGCCGTGGGCGACCGGCAAATCGACTTCCGGGTGTCGATCATGCCTAGCATCTTCGGTGAAGATGCCGTGCTGCGGGTGCTCGACAAGCAGGACTTGTCCGACCGGGTCAGCGGCGTGCAGCTGCAAGCCTTGGGCTTTGCCGACGAAACCTTGCGCGCCCTGCGCCGGTTGGCGGCAGAACCCTACGGCATGATCCTGGTCACCGGCCCTACAGGCAGCGGCAAGACCACCACCCTGTACGCCATGATCAGCGAGATCAACCATGGCGTGGACAAGATCATCACCATCGAAGACCCGGTCGAGTATCAACTGCCCGGCGTGCTGCAGATCCCGGTCAACGAGAAGAAGGGCCTGACCTTCGCCCGAGGCCTGCGCTCGATCCTGCGTCACGACCCGGACAAGATCCTGGTCGGTGAAATCCGTGACCCCGACACGGCCCAGATTGCCGTGCAATCGGCGCTCACCGGCCACCTGGTGTTCACCACCATCCACGCCAACAACGTGTTCGACGTGATTGGCCGCTTCAGCCAGATGCAGGTCGACCCCTACAGCTTCGTTTCTGCGCTCAACGCGGTGCTGGCCCAGCGCCTGATTCGCCTGGCCTGCCCGCACTGCGCCACGCCCTGCGAACACGATGACGACACCCTGTATGGCTCAGGCCTGACCCGCGAGGGGGTGGCCGGCTGGACATTCGTCCGTGTCAAGGGTTGCGGCCAGTGCCGTGGCAGTGGTTACCGCGGCCGCAGTGCCATTGCCGAACTGCTGCACCTGGATGACGACCTGCGGCAAATGATCGTGGAGCGCCGCCCGCTGGCGCAGATCAAGACGCTTGCCTGCCAGCGCGGCCTGCGCCTGCTGCGAGCCTCGGCCTTGGACCTGGTCCGCGATGGCCGTACCACCCTTGAGGAGATCAACCGTGTCACATTCATCTGACCGTTACTGCGCCGTATTGGGCGCCGAGGGTGTCGGCCTGGGTCGCTGGCACAACAATCACCACCAATGGCTGGGCAGCCGCGCGTTCAGCAGCGACGCCATCCAACCGACCTGGGATGCCGCTGTCGACGGGCTGGCCGCACTGCTGGCCGAGCATGCGGTACGTGGCGCCCAGTTGCGGGTGTTGCTGTCGGCCCGCTACAGCCGCTTCTGCCTGGTGCCCTGGAGTGACGCCATCGGCCACCCTCGCGAGCTGGACGCCTATGCCCGCGCTTGCTTCGAAAACCTCTACGGGCAGCCGTTGGACGACTGGCGCATTGTGCTGTCACCGGAGCCTGCCGGTGCCGCCCGCATCGCCACGGCGCTGCCCGAAGCCTTGCTGCAGCGGCTGCAGGCACTGGGCCGGGAAAGCCGCCTGAGCCTGCGCTCGGTGCAGCCATACCTGATGGCTGCCTACAACCGTTGCTGGTCACAGCTGGAGCAGGGGGACTTCCTGTTCGTGCTGGCCGAGCCGCGCCGCAGTGTATTGCTGCTGGCCGCCGGCGGTGCCTGGCAGCAAGTGCTGGCGCAAGGTTGCGCTGACAGCGACCAGGCCCTGCAAGCACTGATCGAGCGTACCTGTGAGCTGTACGGCGAGCACCTGCCGCGGGTGTACCTGCATGCCCCGGGCCGCTGCGACGTGCCGCAACTGGCGGCCGTGCAATTGTGCCAGCCGGCCAGCGAAGCCGACCCGCTGTGCGCCATGTGGCGGGCGGTGGCCTGACATGCGCCGCCTCGACCTGGAATTCCAGCCACGGCGCAGCGGACCGCTGGTTTGGTCGCTGCTCGTCCTTGCCAGCGCCATGGTCGCCGGCCTGGTGCTGCTGCAGCAACGCTTGCAGACCGAGCAAGTGGCACTGGAAGCCAGCGTCCATAGCCTGGAACTGCAACTGGGCCGCCGCCCGGCCATCGCAGAACCCAAGAACAGCGCTGCCAGCCGGGAGCAGGCTGAGCGCCTGGCACAAATGCGCAGTGTGTCGCAGCAACTGCAACGTCCTTGGCAGCAACTGTTCGCCATGCTTGAAGCCATGCCGCAGGACGACGTCGCGCTGCTCGGCCTGACGCCGGATGCGCGCAAGGGCCAGGTGCGCATTGCCGCCGAGGCGCGCAACCTCGAAGCGATGCTGCAGTACCACCAGCGGCTGGAAGCCAGCGACGAGCTCAGCGACGTGTCGCTGCTCAACCACGAAGTGCTCGCTGCGCGGCCCGAGCACCCGGTGCGCTTCACCCTCACCGCCACCTGGGAGATCGGCCATGCGCGCCCTTGAATCGTTCAGCCGCCTGATCCTCCAGGAGCGCCTGCGCGTTGTCGGCCCGGTAGGCCTGGCTGCCGTAGCCGTAGGCCTGCTCGCCATTGGCGTGGGGTGTGCCGGCGTGCTGCCGCAATGGCAAAGCGTACGCGAACTGCGCGCCAGCGAAGCGCAGGCCAGCGAACAGGTAGGGCGTGTCAAGCGGGGTGAGCTGAAGATTGCGGTCCAGCCCGAGCAGCAGGCCCTCGACAGCCTGCGCCAGCAACTGCCCGGTCAGCCCCAGGCCAGCGAGCTGATCGAGCGTCTGTACCGCCTGGCCAGCGCCGAGCGCATCAGCTTGGCCCGCGGTGAATACGCGCTGGGCATCGACCCCAAGACCCAGCTGGCCCGCTACCAGATCGTGCTGCCAGTGCGCGGCAGCTACCCGCAGATTCGCGGCTTTATCAAGGGCCTGCTCAAGCAACTGCCGACGCTGGTGCTGGAAGACCTTGAGCTGCAACGCAAACGCATCGGCGACAGCGAGCTGAATGCCCGCCTGCGCATGACCCTTTACCTGTCGAGGTCATGATGAACACACAACGTGCAGTCATCTGGGCCGGCTTCCTTGGCGTGAGCGCGGCGCTGGCCTGGGCACCGGACCATTGGTTTGGCCAGGACGATGGCGTCGCGGCCTTCGCGGGTAAACCCGCGCCTGCAACAGAAAGCGCTGCGTCCATGGTCGGCGCGGGCTTACCCGCGAAAGGGCCGGAACAGGCCTCCCGCGACCTGTTCCCAACCCAGCAATGGACGCCACCCAAAACCCTGGCCACGGTCACCGAACAACCGGTTATGACCGCACCTGTCGTCGCCGCGGCCCCGACGGCCCCGGAGCTGCCTTTCCAGTTCATCGGCCGCATGGGTGACCGCGACGACCTGCAGGTCTTCCTGCAGAGCGGCGAAAAACTCTACGTCGTGCGCCAAGGCGACGTGATCGAAGACACCTATCGCCTCGATCGGGTATCGGCCAGCGAGCTGAACCTGGTCTACCTGCCTTTGCACCAGTCGCAGACCTTGTCTGTCGGGAGCGCACCATGAAGTCGTCAAAGCTGTGCAAGCCTGCTCCGTTTCTGCTCGTGGCGCTGTGCGTGGCCATTGCCGGTTGCGGCTCCAGTGCGGTTCGCCAGGACAGCGACCAGTTGATGAAAGAGGGCCAGTACGAGGCCGGCATCGCCCGCCTGGAAGAGGCCCTGCGCGACGACCCGCGTGACACAGAGCTGAATATCGCCCTGGCCCACAGCCGCCAGGCGGCTGTCGAGGCCTTGATTAGCCAGGCCGACAGCGACCGCGTCCGCCATGACTTCGCCAATGCCCGCATGGGCTATGGCCGGGTGCTCACCCTGGAGCCGAACAACCGCCGCGCCCAGGATGGCATTCGCCAGCTGGAGCTGATCCGCACCCTGGACGAACGCGTAGCGCTTGGCCAGGCGGCGCTGCGCCAGGGCGACCTGTTCGGTGCCGAACGTTACATGCGCGAAGTCTTGCGTCTGGACCCGCAGAACCAGAAGGGCATAACGCTGCGCAGCGACATCGAAAACGTGCAGGCACGCACCGCGCAGCCGTACCCGCAATTGCGCAGCAAGCTTGAGCGGCCGGTCACACTGGAGTTTCGCGATGCCAACCTGAAGACCATCTTCGAAGTGCTGTCGCAGGTGGCCGGCATCAACTTCATCTTTGACAAGGACCTGCGCCCGGACATGAAAGCCACCATCTTCGTGCGCGAGGTGCGCATCGAGGACGCGATAGCGCTGCTGCTGGAACAAAACCAGCTGCGCCAGAAGATCGTCAACGACAACACCGTCATGGTCTACCCCGATTCGCCGCAGAAGACCAAGGACTACCAGGAACTGGTCATGCGTACGTTCTACCTGACCAGCATCGACGCCAATACCGCGTTGAACATGGTCAAGACCATGCTCAAGACCCGCGACGTGTTCGTTGACGAGCGCCTCAACACCCTGACCATGCGCGACACGTCGGACGCGGTGCGCATGGCCGAGAAGCTGCTGCAGTCGCAGGACCAGTCCAACCCCGAGGTGGTGCTGGAAGTGGAGGTGATGGAGGTGGCCACCTCGCGCATCCTCGACCTTGGCCTGCAATGGCCGAACACCTTCGGCGTGCTGAGCGACGATGGCAACCCGGTCAGCGTGCTCGACCAGCTCAAGGGCATCAATTCCAGCCGCATCAGCATTGCGCCGGCGCCGCAGGCCAAGATCAACGCCCAGGACAAAGACATCAACACCCTGGCCAGCCCGGTGATCCGCGTCAGCAACCGCGAGCAAGCGCGCATCCACATCGGCCAGCGGGTACCGATCATCAGCGCCACCTCGGTGCCGTCGACCCAAGGGCCGGTCATTACCGAGAGCGTCACCTACCTGGACGTCGGCCTGAAGCTTGAAGTGCAGCCCACCGTGCACCTGAACAACGAAGTGGCGATCAAGGTGGCGCTCGAGGTCAGCAACGCCACCCCGCTGGAGGCCACCCGCCAGGGCACCATCCCCGTCCAGGTCGACACCCGCAACGCGCAGACCAGCCTGCGCCTGCATGACGGCGAAACCCAGGTGCTGGCCGGCCTGGTGCGCAACGACCACAACGCCAGTGGCAACAAGATTCCCGGCCTTGGCGATATCCCGGGCCTGGGCCGGCTGTTCGGCAGCAACAAGGACGACATGAGCAAGAGTGAGCTGGTGCTGGCGATCACCCCGCGCATCGTACGTAACCTGCCGTACCAGAGCCCGTCGGACATGGAGTTTTCCACGGGCACCGAGTCGGCCATGCAGGTGCGCCAGATGGCGCCACTGCCGCCGATAGACGTACCCGGTAATGCGCCGACCACCGATGAGCCGGTCGTGGACAGCCAGATGGCGGTCGCCCCGGTCAACGGGAGCCCACGGCCATGAACGCGCGGCGTCGCATGCACGGCTTCAGCCTGATCGAGGTGGTGCTGACCCTGGCACTGCTCGGGTTGCTCGCCAGCATGGCCGCGCCGCTGACCGAAACGGTGGTACGCCGCGGCAAGGAGCAGCAACTGCGCGAGGCGCTGTACCAGATTCGCGACGCCATCGATGCCTACAAGCGGGCCTTCGACGCCGGCTACATCGAGAAGCGCGTGGACAGCAGTGGCTACCCGCCGAACCTGCAGGTGCTGGTAGAGGGCGTGCGCGATGTGCGCAGTGCCAAGGGCGCCAAGTTCTACTTCCTGCGGCGCATCCCGCACGACCCGCTGGTGGCGGCAAAGGATGAAGACGAAGGCGGCTGGGGCCTGCGTGCCTACGACAGCAGCCCCGACAACCCGCGCGACGGCGAAGACGTGTTCGACGTGTATTCCAGGGCCCGTGGCAAAGGCCTGAACAATATCCCTTACGGGCAATGGTGACAGCCATGAAACGCAGCAAAGGCTTCACCCTGATCGAACTGCTGGTGGTGATGGCGATCATCGCCACGCTGATGACCATCGCCATGCCGCGCTACTTCAACAGCCTGGAAAGCTCGCGCGAGGCCACCCTGCGTCAGAGCCTGGCAGTGCTACGCGAGGCGCTGGACCACTACTACGGTGATACCGGCCACTACCCCGATTCGCTGGAACAACTGGTGGAGCAACGTTACCTGCGCAACACACCGGTCGACCCGATTACCGAGCGCAGCGATGCCTGGCAGTTGGTGCCGCCGCCCGAGGGTGTGGCGGGTGGCGTGGCCGATATCAAGAGCGGTGCCACAGGGAGGGCGCGTGATGGCAGCCTCTTCGCTGAATGGTAAGGCCAACGGCGGCTTCACCTACCTGGGTGTGCTGCTGCTGATTGCGGTCAGCAGCGTGGCCCTGGCGGCCACCGGCACGATCTGGGCGAGCGCCGCCCAGCGCGACCGCGAACGCCAGTTGCTGTGGGTCGGCAGCCAGTACGCCCAGGCCCTGCGCAGCTACTACCGCGCATCCCCCGGGCTGGCCCAGTACCCGCAAGACCTGGCCGACCTGCTGCAGGACAACCGTTTCCCGCAGGCCAAACGGCACATCCGCAGGCTTTACCCTGACCCGATCAGCAACAGCGACGAATGGGGCCTGCTGCGCTCGATCGACGGCCGTATCACTGGCGTCTACAGCCGTTCGGACGCCACCCCTTTCAAGCGCAGTGGCTTCAGCGCCGAATGGAGCGGGTTCGAGGGGATGGAGCACTACAGCGACTGGCAGTTCGTCGCCGAGCAGGCCTTTACCGAAAGTGCACGCGGTGTGCAGACGAATGCGGGCCCGGGAGACACGCCATGAAGCGCCTGACTGCGCTGTGCCTGAGCCTGCTGCTGATGGCTGGGGTGACTACCTGCGCCAAGGCGGGTGCTGAAGACGAGATGCAGGGTTTTATCGTCGACAACACCATCTCGCACATTGGCCACGACTTTTACTACTACTTCGCCGACCGCCTGCGTGCCACCAGCCGTCTGGACTTCAACCTGGTGGTACGCGAACGCCCCGATGCCCGCTGGGGCAGCCTGGTGACGGTGGAGTTCGAGCGTGAAGTGGTGTACCGCCGCTTCCTGCCACCCAATACCACCGAGCTCAAAGACGAGGCCGTCGCCGCTGCCGACCTGGTCAAGCAGCAGATCATTCAACGCAAGCTGCAACGCCTGCTACAGGACACCACCGACTTGGAGAGGGACGAGCTATGAACCACCGCATACCCCGTTGCATTGCCGCCTGCCTGCTGGTCAGCGCCTGTGCTGCCCAGGCCACCGAGCTGGTGTACACCCCGGTCAACCCGGCCTTTGGCGGTAACCCGTTGAACGGCACCTGGCTGCTGAACAACGCCCAGGCGCAGAACGACTACGACGACCCGGACCTCAAGGACCGCGCCTCGGCCTTTACCGGCACCACGGCCCTTGAGCGCTTCAGCAACCAGCTGGAGTCGCGGATGTTGTCGCAGTTGCTGGACAACATCAGTAATGGCAACACCGGCAGCATGGCGACCGATGCGTTTCTCATCGACGTCATCGACGATTCCGGGGCCTTGAGCATCAAGGTCACCGATCGTGCCACAGGAGAAATTTCGATCATTGAGGTCAGCGGCCTGAACCCCTGAGAGGGAAGGGCTTTTATGTTGGGGAGATAACACCATGAAACGTCTGCTGAGCGCGCTGCTGATCCTCACCGCCCTGGGCCTGCAAAGTGGTTGCAGCCTGCGCGAACCCATGTCGGCCGAACAGGACTCGGAAACCCCGACCCTGACCCCTCGGGCCTCGACCTATTACGACCTGATCAACATGCCACGGCCCAAAGGCCGGCTGATGGCCGTGGTGTACGGCTTCCGCGACCAGACCGGGCAGTACAAGCCCACCCCGGCCAGCTCGTTCTCCACCAGCGTCACCCAAGGCGCGGCCAGCATGTTGATGGACGCCCTGAGTGCCAGCGGCTGGTTCGTGGTGCTGGAGCGTGAAGGGCTGCAGAACCTGCTGACCGAGCGCAAGATCATCCGCGCATCGCAGAAAAAGCCGGATGTGGCGGAAAACATCATGGGCGAGCTGCCACCGTTGCAGGCCGCCAACCTGATGTTGGAGGGCGGCATCATTGCCTACGACACCAACGTGCGCAGCGGCGGCGAAGGCGCCCGCTACCTGGGCATCGACATCTCCCGCGAATACCGCGTCGACCAGGTCACCGTCAACCTGCGCGCTGTGGACGTGCGCACCGGGCAGGTGCTGGCCAACGTGATGACCAGCAAGACCATCTACTCGGTAGGGCGCAGTGCCGGCGTGTTCAAGTTCATCGAGTTCAAGAAGCTGCTGGAAGCCGAGGTGGGGTATACCACCAATGAACCGGCGCAGTTGTGCGTGCTGTCGGCGATTGAATCGGCGGTGGGGCACTTGCTGGCGCAGGGGATCGAGCGGCGGTTGTGGCAGGTGGCGGGGGATCCAGCTGATGGCAAGGCCACGGTGGACAAGTTCTTGAGCCAGAATCTGCAGCCTTGAAGCAGATTCAACGGCACCTGCGCGGTCGATGTGTGGACCTTGTGTCGCGATAATGCAGCCATCCACCGTTGTTCGCCGTTCGTTCCGGCGTGGATTACGAAGATGCGCTGGTGCACCTGTCCACGCTGCTGAAAGGGGCGTTTGCGACCAACCTCAAGGCGCTGGAACTGGCCAAGGGCACCTGCCGTGATCTGTTGTTGAGCAATGACCATGGGTTGGATTCGGCCAAGGCGGTGGTGGAGGCGTTGCTGGATGGGGTTGAGAGGCAGCAGCTGGCTGGGCGGAAGGCGGCGTCGAGTGCCTGACGGGGCTTGGGTATTGGTGATAGCGATCGATATCCCTGATTGACCTCGAGGGCCTCTTCGCGGGCTCGCCCGCTCCCACAGGTATGTGCAGTCCTCAGGCTTGGTGCCAGCCTATGGGAGCGGGCAAGCCCGCGAAGCAGGCGACGCGGTGTATCGCACCGGCAACGCCGGTGATCGCCGGCAAGCCAGCGCCCACAGGGATTGCGCCCGCTTAAAGTAACCTGGCCAGCTACACCCCAATCCATCCACTACCAGATGACGGCCAGCCATTTCTCCCGCACACTGCGGAAAATTCCCAAGCCCGTACCCCGTCACATTGCGGGGCACAGCCGGAGTAGAAAATGGCGCGACAACTTATAACAAACGCCCACGACCCGCTGCACGAATCCCGCGAGGCCCGGTTGAAGCTGGCCAGCGAAGGCGAACTACCGCTGGGCATGCTGCGCGACGAGATCGACGCCTCCTGGCGCCGCAGCCTGGGCCACGGCCTGGACTGCCTGCAGGGCGAGCAGGTCGGCCTGGGCCTGGAACAGGGCCATGACCTGCGCCTGCTGCTGGAGCGCAACCGCCTGCTGATCGATGCCGTTACCCCCGAACTCGACTACCTGGTCGCGCGCCAGGGCAAGGCTGGCATCGTCATCCTCGGCGATGCCCAGGCCAACGTGCTGGCCATCGAAGGCCAGAAGCACGTGCTGCAACGCGAAGGCCTGCGCGATCTGCACCCGGGCAGTTGCTGGAGCGAATCGCTGCGCGGCACCAATGCCATCGGCACGGCCGTGGTCGAAGGCCGGCCGACGCTGATCAACTGCGGCGAACATTACCTTGACCGCCTGAGCCCGTTCTCCTGTACTTCCGTGCCACTGCGCGACCCGCGCGGCGAGGTGATCGGCGTGCTCGACATCACCCGCGAAGGGGTGATGGCGCAACCGCAGGACAGCCTGTCGACCCTGATGCTGGCAGCCGGCAACATTGAAAGCCGCCTGTTTGGCCTGTGCCACCCGGACCAGTTGGTGCTGGCCTTCCACAGCCGCCCGCAATACCTCAACAGTGCCTGGCACGGCCTGTTGGCCCTGAGCCTGGACGGCGAAGTGCTGGCTGCCAACGACAGTGCCTGCCAGCTGTTGCAGGTGCCGCGTCACGAACTGATTGGGCGGCGTAGCACCGACCTGCTGGGCGAACGTTCCCCGGCCTTTATCGCTCGCCTGTGGCAGGGCGGGGTGAGCAGCGTGCAGACCGCCAAGGGCGAGTTCTATTTCCGTGCCCTACAGCTGCCGCGCCATGGCCGGGTCAGCCCCAGCACACCACCTGGCAAGCCGGCCTTGAGCAAACAGTCGCCTGCACTCGATGCTCTGGCCGGAGGTGATCAACGCCTGGCGCGCAACCTGCGCATGGCTCGCCAGGGGCTTGGCAGTGGTTTGCCAGTGCTGCTGCTGGGCGAAACCGGTACCGGCAAGGAAGTGGTCGCTCGGGCCTTGCACCAGGCCAGCCCGCGTGCCGACAAACCGTTTGTGGCAGTCAACTGCGCGGCCATTCCCGAAGGGCTCATCGAGTCCGAGCTGTTCGGCTATCGCGAGGGCGCCTTCACCGGTTCGCGCCGGGGTGGCATGGTCGGGCGGCTGATGCAGGCCCATGGCGGCACGCTGTTCCTCGACGAAATCGGCGACATGCCGCTGGCCCTGCAAGCACGCCTGCTGCGGGTGCTGCAGGAGCGCCGCGTAGCACCCTTGGGGGCGGGTGACGAGCAGGACATCGACGTGGCGCTGATCTGCGCCACCCACCGCGACCTCAAGCGCCTGGTGCAGGAACAACACTTCCGTGAAGACCTGTTCTACCGGGTCAACGGCGTGTCGCTGCGCCTGCCGGCCCTGCGCGAACGTGATGACCTGGCGGCGATCATCCAGGGCCTGCTGGACAAGGCTGATGCGCGTGGCGTAACCCTCGACCCGGCGTTGACCGCGTTGCTCGAAGGCTTCGACTGGCCTGGCAACATCCGCCAGCTGGAAATGGTGGTGCGCACCGCCCTGGCCATGCGCGAGGATGGCGAGCAGGTGCTGACACTCGATCACCTTACCGACTGCCTGCTGGACGAACTCGCCAGCAGCGCAGCGCCCTCCGGCAGCCTCAAGGACAGTGAACTGGAACAGATCCGCGGTGCTCTGGCGCGCCACCAGGGCAACGTCTCGGCCGCCGCCGAGGCACTGGGTATCAGCCGGGCGACGCTGTACCGCAAGCTCAAGCAGTTGCGCGGCTGACGTGGGCGGCCTGTTCGCAAGGCTGGTGGATTCCAGCGACCCTGTACTCATGCGCCAGGCGTTGGCCTGGCTGTATGGTTTCGTGCGCCCCCATCGGCGTGCCATCGGCCTGTTGCTCAGCTTGTCGCTGGGTGCATCGCTGCTGGCGCTGGCGCAACCCTGGCTGGTCAAGACCCTGATCGATGAGGGGCTGCTGGCCAAGGATTACCAAACGCTTTGGCACATGGCGGCAATCATGATCGGCGCGGGCCTGCTGGGCACTGTGCTGGCTGGGGTCAACCGCTACCTGCATACGCGCTTGTCGGGGCGCATCCTGTTTGCCCTGCGTGACGACCTTTACCGCCATCTGCAGCAGTTGTCGCCGACCTTCTACGGGCGGCGGCGTATCGGCGACATTCTTTCGCGGCTGGATGGCGATGTGGCAGAGATCCAGCGCTTTGCCGTGGACTCGCTGTTCTCGGCGGTGTCGGCGGTGATCGGCCTGGTGGGCGCGGTGGCGTTGATGCTGATGCTGTCGTGGCAGTTGTCCCTGTTGTTGGCGCTGCTGGTGCCGATCGAGGTGCTGTGGCTGCGCTGGATGCGGCGCAAGGTGGAACGCGAAGTGCGCAACCTGCGTGAGCGCTCGGCGGATGTGTCGTCTTTTCTGGTCGAGACCCTGCCGGCGATGAAGTTCATCCAGGCGGCCGGCCAGCAAGGCCGGGAAGCAGGGCGCCTGGACCAGCTTGGGCAAGGTTACATGCGCCAGCTGCTGAAGGTGCAGGTGACCGAATTCTTCACCCAGGCCATCCCCGGCACGCTCACCTCGTGGTGCCGCGCCTGTGCGTTCCTGGTCGGTGGCTGGTGGGTGATCCAGGGTACTTGGCAGTTGGGCGCGTTGATCGCCTTTTCTACCTACATGGGCATGGCCGTGGGGCCGGTGCAGAGCCTGCTGGGCCTGTATGTGGCGGTGCAGCGCATGGCCGTGAGCCTGGGGCGGGTCATGGAGCTCAAGCGCGAAGCGGTGACCGTGCATCAGGCAGTCAATCCGCAGCCCATCCCCGATGGCCCAGGCGAGTTGCGCCTGGAGGCGCTGAGCTTTGCCCATGAGGGGCGCCAGGGTGCGGTACTGAACAACGTGCAGGTGAGCATCCCGGGTGGCCTGAAAGTCGCCATCAGCGGTGCCTCCGGCGTGGGCAAGTCAACCCTGATCGACCTGCTGCAGCGCTTCTACGACCCGGACGCCGGGCGCATCCTGCTGGACGGCGTCGACCTGCGCGACCTAGACCTGGCTGCGCTGCGCAGGCGAATCGCCGTGGTCAGCCAGGACATCGTGCTGTTCCGTGGCACCCTGGCGCAGAACCTGGCTTATGGCGTGCCCGAGGCCAGCCGTGATGAACTGGAGCGGGTGGTGCGCCTGGCGCGGCTGGACAGCCTGGTCGACAGCCTGCCGCTGGGCCTGGACGGCCTGCTGGGCGAGCGTGGCCAGCAGTTGTCCGGGGGGCAGAAGCAGCGTATTGCCATTGCTCGTGCAGTGTTGCAGGCCCCGGCGATTCTGGTGCTGGACGAGGCCACTTCGGCGGTGGATGAGGCCACCGAACGTGAAGTGATCGCGGCCATCGACCAGCTGTTCGCCGGCCGCACGCGCATCCTGATCAGCCACCGGGCTTCGACCCTGGCCGATGCCGACCTGCATCTGCAACTGCATGACGGTCAGTTGCAGGTACTGGCGCAGGAGGTGATCAAGCATGGGCACTGACGTGCGCGTTGGCATCATCGACAGCGGCTGCTCGCCGGAGCAGGCCAACGGCTTGCGGGACGCCCGCCGTTTCTGGCTGGAAGACGGCCAGTTGCGCGAAGGTGAAATGCTCCCCGACCAACTTGGGCACGGCAGTGCGGTGCTCGCCAGCTTGCAACACGAGGCCGGTCCGGTGTCGGTGCTGGTGGCCCAGGTGTTCAGTGCTCAGGCCAGCACCAGTGCGTTGCAGGTGGCTGCCGCATTGCTGTGGCTGGTGGAGTCGGGGGCGACGCTGATCAACCTCAGCCTGGGCTTGCAGCAGGACCGGCCCGTGCTGCATCAGGCTTGTGCCGAGGCGCTGGCGGCTGGCGTGCTGTTGTGTGCATCCAGCCCGGCACAGGGTGGGCCGGTCTACCCGGCCAGCTACCCTGGGGTGTTTCGACTGACCGGTGATGCGCGTTGTGCGCCCGGCCAGTGGTCCTGGCTTGGCACCCGGCAGGCGGACTTTGGTGGTTATGTGGGGGCGGGCGGCCGAGCAGGTGCGAGCTTGGGCTGTGCGGCTTTGAGCGGAAGGATTGCGGCTTTGCTGCGTGACGAGCCGGGTAGGGATCGCCAGCAGGTCCATGACTGGTTGCGCGATCACGCGGCGTTCATCGGCCCAGAGCGACGGGGGCCCAGCCATGGTTGAGCCGCGCATTGTGGTGCTGGGCGCCGGCCCTGCGGGTGCCGCCACGGCCATTGGCTTGCGGCGGCTGGGTTACACCGTGACGGTGGTGTCGGAGTGGCGCCGTTTCGCGGCAGTTGAAGGTGTTTCGCAGCGGGTGCTGGAGGGCTTGCGTCATGCAGGCCTGGGTGGGGCCTTGAGCCAGGCGGCCATGCCGGCCACTCGCCAGGTGCTCTGGAACGGCCAGCACCTGCACATGAACCAGGAGTTTTTGCTCGACCGGCAACGCTTTGACCAGGCGCTGCGCGAAGACCTTCAGCGCGCAGGCGTGAGTGTGGTCGAGGGGCGGGTGCGTGAGGTCGTGCAGGGGGTCGGTCATCATGTGCGCCTGGACGATGGGCAGGTGCTGACTGCTGATTTCCTGGTCGAGGCTCGAGGCCGTCAGGCGCCCCTGGCCACAGACCGCCTGCGTGGGCCGGAAACGGTCAGCCTGCTCAATGTCTGGCAGGGTAGCCCGGGTGCGCCTGCGTCGGCGGTGGAGAGCCTGGAGGATGGCTGGGCGTGGATGGCACGGCTGGAAGATGGCCGCTGTTACTGGCAAGTCACCCAGGACGCTGCCGGGCTGCCGGGGAAAGCTGGGTTGGCAGCTTACTGCGTGGCGTTGCGGGGCCGCAGCGCGTTGGTAGCCGAGCTGTTCGACGGTCAGGCATTGATACCGGCACAGGTGCATGCACGCAGCAGTACCGCCATTCTGGCGGGTGAATGTGTCGGGCAGGACTGGATCCGGGTGGGGGATGCCGCCATGGCCGTTGACCCGCTGTCGGGCAACGGGATTTTTCAGTCGCTCTCTTCGGCATTGCAGGCGCCGGTGGTGATCAATACGTTGCTGCGCAGGCCTGAGCAGGCCGAGCTGGCGCGGCAGTTTCACCAGCAGCGGGTCGAGCAGCTGTTCTTGCGTTTTGCCCGCATTGGCCGGGATTTCTATGCCCAGGAACAAAGCCGGGTGGGGCAACCGTTCTGGTCACGCCGCCAAGGCTGGCCGGATGCGCAACCCCTGCATCAGGCGGCTGATTGGCAAGCGGTGCGGGTTGAGCGGCGGCCGGTGCTGCGTGACGGGCTGGTGGATGAAGCCGAGGTCGTGGTGACGGCGGACCAGCCGCTGGGGGTTTGGCATTTGCAGGGGGTGGAACTGGCGCCTGTGGTGCGACAAATACGCAGTGGGCGGCCTTTTGAGGCAGTGTTGTCGGGGCTTGCGAGTGAACAGCAGAGAATAGTGCGGCGGTGGCTAGGGGAGCAGGGGTTGGTTTGAGATTGTCGGGGCCGCTTTGCGGCCCATCGCGACGCAAGGCCGCTCCCACAGGGATCGCACCAGCTTTTAGAAATTGAGCAAGACAGTTGCTCCCACAGCGACCACACAACCCTGGACTGCCCCCAAGAAGTTGGACACCAATCCAACCCTTGGGAGCAGGTCCACCCTGTGGGAGCGGCCTTGCGTCGCGATGGGCTGCGAAGCAGCCCCAGGATGTCGGATCAGAAAAAGGTCCCGACAATCAATTGCAGGTAAGTCCCGGTATCCCGCCCGCCCAACTGCGTACCGCCATTGGCCGCACTGCGCTCCGGCTTGTAGAACCCCACCACCGGGCTGATCAGCAAGTGGTCGTTGACCATCCATTCCACATACAGATCCAACTCGCGCCCACCAAGGTTGCCCTGGTCGGTGTCCAGCGTGTCGAAGTCGAAGTACAGCGCGCCGACGGTCAGGTTGTCCCGTGGCTTGCCCTTCAGCGCTACATGGTGCACTTGGCTGTTCTTGTTGAACGGACCGGCATAGTTGGCTGCCACTTCACCCTGGAACCAGGTGCCGTAACCCCGGCTGAGGCCATAGAACAGCGGGTCGAAGCCTTCGGAGAAGCGGCTGTAGCGGTAGGTGGCGGTGGGTGACCAGGGCAGTTGGGAGAAGGTCCAGTTGCCCTCCAGGTACCAGGCATTCTCGCGCCCGCCGGTCTTGTCCTGGGTCACGTACTCGGCGGCCAGCTCCAGGTCTTTGACGCCCAGGTTGCCGCGCCCGCGCAGGCTGGCGGTGTCCATGCCGTCGCGGTGTTCCAGGCCCATGATCTGCGCGTAGCGCTGGTCCACGTCGAGGCCGCGGATCCAGCTCAGGCCGACGGTACCGGTATCGGCGACGTGCTCCAGGTTGGCAACCGCCAGGGAAGTGTCGGCCTGGTAATGGTTGTCGGACTTCAACCACATCAGGTCACCGCGCCAGCCCTGGTTGCCACCCAGGCGCAGCACGGCGGTACGATCGAAGGCCTTGCGTGCGGCCAGGTAGTAGGCACCGCCGCGATCGAAGTTGGCCCCCAGGTCGACCTTGCCCAGGTTGACCGGGTCACCCTGGATCAGGAAACCATCACCCAGGGTGACGACCTGGCGGCCACCGGAAATGTCCACGCCATCTTCGCCCAGCGCCGGGAACAGGTTGGCCGAGCGCCAGCCCAGGTACAAGTCCTCGATGGCGGTACGGCGTTCGTCGCCCAACGTCAGGCCGGCGGCGTCGCCATCGCCCCAGGTGGCGGAACTGAGCAGGCTGAAGGCGCCGTAGAGGGTGCCGCTATCGGCCAGGGTCTGGCTGCCGCTGAGGCCGTATTTGACGTAGCCTTCCTGCCAGGCGGTGCTGCCGGGTTGGCGGTTGCCGGCCTGGTTGAAGCTTTCGTCGCTGTGGAAGACGCCGAACAGGGCTTCGAGGTTGGCGTTGAGGGTGGTGCCATCGTGGTTGTACAGCTCGTAGGCTTGGCTGGCGGGGGCGGTTAACAGCAGGGCCAATGTGCAGGCGAGTGTGTGCCTCATGGGTTTGCTCCATGGTTTTTATTGTTGTTTTTGTGTCGCCTGTACCGGCCTCTTCGCGGGTGAATCCGCGCCCACAAGGCACGTGATACCGGGTGTAGGAGCGGGTTTACCCGCGAAGAGGCCGGTACAGGAAAAAGGATCAGAGCTTGATCAACACCGATTTCAGCTCGGTGTAGTGCTCGATGGCCGCTGAACCCATCTCACGACCAACGCCAGACATCTTGTAGCCACCAAACGGCAGCGCCGGGTCCAGCGCGCTGTGGCAGTTGACCCACACCGAGCCGGACTTGATGCGCGGGATCATGCGGTGCACAGCGGCCAGGTCGTTGGACCAGATACTTGCACCCAGGCCATAGGGATTGTCGTTGGCCATGCCGATCACTTCGTCGATGTCATCGAATGGCATCGCCACCAGCACCGGCCCGAATATTTCTTCCTGTACCAGGCGGTGACGCTGGTCCACATCGACAATCACCGTCGGCTTGACGAAGTAACCAGGCCCGAAACCTTCACCCCCGCAGGCGATGGTTGCACCCAGTTCGCGGCCAAGCTCGATGTAGCCGGTGACGCGGTCCTGCTGCTTGGCTGAAATCAGCGGGCCCATCTGCACCGCCGGGTCCAGCCCGTTGCCCAGCTTCATGGCATTGGCAATTGCGGCGATGTCGGCCACCACATTGTCGAAGTGCTTGCGGTGCACATACAGCCGCGAGCCTGCGCAGCACACCTGGCCCTGGTTGAAGAAGATCGCCGTGGCTGCACCGGCTGCGGCTTCCTGCAGGTTGGCGTCGGGCATGACGATGGTCGGCGATTTGCCGCCCAGTTCCAGGGTGACGCGGGTCATGTTGTCCATGGCCGCCTTGCCGATCAGCTTGCCGACCTCGGTGGAGCCGGTGAAGGTCAGTTTGTCTACGCCGGGGTGGCGGCTGAGCGCGGCGCCGGCGTTCAGGCCAGTACCGGTAACCACGTTGAACACGCCGGCCGGGTAGCCGGCCTCGTCGACCAGCTCGGCCAGCTTGAGCACGCTCAGTGGGGTTTCATCGGCAGGCTTGAGCACCACCGTGCAGCCGGTGGCCAGTGCCGGGCCGAGCTTCCAGCAGGCCAGCAGCAGTGGGAAGTTCCAGGCAACGATGGCGCCAACCACGCCCACTGCTTCGCGGCGCACGAAGCCGTGGAACTGGTCGTTAGGCATCAGCGGCATGGACGCTTCGACGGTGCTACCCTCGATCTTGGTGGCCCAGCCCGCCATATAGCGCAGGAAGTCGATGGCCAGTTGCACGTCCATCACCTGGGCCACGGCGGCGCTCTTGCCATTGTTCAGGCATTCCAGTTCGGCCAGCTGACGCGCATCGCGCTCCATCAGGTCGGCCAGGCGCCACAGCAGGTTCTGCCGCTCGCGCGGGCGCATGCGGCTCCAGGGCGAGTCGTCGAAGGCCTGGCGCGCAGCGCGCACGGCGCGGTCGACATCTTCGGCCTCGGCGGCCGGCACTTCACCCAGCACCTCGCCGGTGGCCGGGTTGCGGAACGACAGGGTTCGACCGCTGGCGGCGTCCTGCCAGTCGGCACCGATGCGCATCTTCAGCTTGCGTTCGAGAAAGGCGCGGGTGGCGGGCAGGATGGGCAGTTCGGAAAGCATGGGGCTGTGCCTCTTGTCATTGGATGTGACGGGCACTGGCGCAATGGCCGTGCCAACCTGGGCAGATGGCCGCAAAGCGTTGTGGGCGTTGGGTTTTGCCTGAGCGCAAGGCTGCGTTTGCCAGGTTGCGCTGTTGCACATTGAGACGGTGTGAGACGGTGATGAAACAGTGGCTGTTCGGCCTCTTCGCGGGCCCTGTCTCAACATGAAACACCCTGTCGCGAAATGGCACGCTGCAAATGGCCATCCCGGCTCCTGGCCAAGCCCCGAAAACCGCTTAAAGGGTTGAAAGGAAACGCTTTTACCCTAACTGGCACAGTTCCTGTATCACAACCGTCACATGCACACCTGCTGTACCAAAGCGTGCGAAAACGATAAGAACAACAACCGTGGAGGTCTGACCTTGAAGACGACTCGACTCCGGCGGCATGCGGGCAAACTGGCGCTGGTCGCCGCCGCGCTGCTGAGCACCCAGGCCATGGCGGCCGAGCAGGGCCCGAGCCTGTTGCAGAACAAGTGCATGGGGTGCCATATCCCCGAAGGCAACGACACCTATAGCCGCATCAGCCACCAGCGCAAGACGCCGGAAGGCTGGCTGATGAGCATCGCCCGCATGCAGGTGATGCATGGCCTTCAGATCAGCGACGACGACCGTCGCACGCTGGTCAAATACCTGGCCGACAAACAGGGCCTGGCGCCCAGCGAAACCGATGGCGTGCGTTACGCCATGGAGCGTCGGCTCAATACCGTCGAGCACTTCGACACCCAGCTCAGCGAGACCTGTGGCCGTTGCCACTCGGGTGCCCGTGTCGCCTTGCAACGGCGCCCGGCCAAGGAGTGGGAACACCTGGTCCACTTCCACCTTGGCCAATGGCCGTCCCTTGAATACCAGGCCCAGGCGCGTGACCGCGACTGGCTGCCGATCGCCCTGCAGCAAGTGGTGCCGGACCTTGCCAAGCGCTTCCCGATGGACAGCGCGGCCTGGGACGAATGGCAGAAGGCCAAACCCAAGGCGGACGTACTGCCGGGGCAGTGGGCATTCAGCGGCCATATGCTGGCCAAGGGCGATGTACGTGGGGTAATGAGCGTCACGGCCGGAGAGGGCGATACCTTCAAGGTCGAGGTCAAGGGCGCTTACGCCGACGGTACACCGTTCAACGGCAGCGGCTCGGCCATCCTGTACAACGGTTATGAATGGCGGGGCAATGTGAAGGTTGGCGATGCCAACCTGCGTCAGGTGTTCGCCGCGCTGGATGGCGAAATGAAAGGCCGTATGTTCGAAGCCGATCACGATGAGCGCGGCCTGGACTTCAGCGCCGTAAAAGAAGGCAAGGCGCAGTTGCTGGCGGTACAACCGGCGTTCATCAAAGCCGGAGGCGAAAGCGAAATCACCCTGGTTGGCAGCGGCCTGACTGGCAAGCCGGACCTGGGCGCCGGGGTGGAAGTGACCGAAGTGCTGGAGCAGACCCCGACCCTGGTAAGGGTCAAGGCCCGTGCCGCGGCCGATGCCAGGCCAGGGCTGCGCGAGGTGGCGGTAGGTGCGCTCAAGGGCGTGAACCTGGCGGTTTACGACAAAGTCGATGAAGTGAAGGTCGTGCCGGCGTTCTCCATCGCGCGCATTGGCGAGAACGGTGCCTCCGTGCCGAAAGTGCAGGGGCGTTTCGAGGCCGAAGCCTGGGGCAAGGATGCCAATGGCCAGCCGCTGCGTATCGGCTACCTGCCGGCCAGCTGGAAGGTCGAGCCGTTCAACGAGCGTGCTGTCGAGGATGAAGACGTCAAGTTCGCCGGGCAGATGCAGGCCGACGGTGTGTTCGTGCCAGGCGGTGCCGGGCCCAACCCTGAGCGCAAGATGATGACCAACAACGCCGGTAACCTGAAGGTCATCGCCACGCTGGCCGACGGTGGCCAGACCGGCGAAGGGCACATGATCGTCACCGTACAGCGCTGGAATAACCCGCCGCTGCCGTAACGGCAGGCTGCAACGGTTTTCCAACGGATCGATTATCGGGAGGTCGCCATGGGCGTACTACTGAACCTGGTCGAACGCAACCTGCACGAAGTACAGGTTGATGCCGACCGCATGCTGTTCCATATCCCCAGCAGTTCGCTGTTCACCGCTGACGCGGTGACCGGCGGCATCATCGACACCTTGCGCCAGCAAGGCTGCTCGGCCGAGGAGCTGATGCAGCGCCTTGGCCAGCAGTTTGCCGGCGACGATATCCAGGACACCCTGCGCGAGCTGATCGCGCTGGAGCTGGTCAGCGACGGCTCGCCGCTGACCCCGGAAATCGCCCTCAGGCAAGTCGAGCGCACCGCACTTAACACCGTGGTGCTCAACGTCAACACCGGTTGCAACCTCAGCTGCACCTATTGCTACAAGGAAGACCTGGACAAGCCTTCCGCCGGCAAGAAGATGAGTACCGCCACCGCCGAAGCCTCGGTGGAGATGCTGCTCAAGGAATCACCCAACGAGCAGCGCTACAGCGTGGTGTTCTTCGGTGGCGAACCGCTGTCCAACCGGCCGTTGATCGAACACATGGTGGCTTACTGCGAGCGGCGGTTCGCCGAAGCGGGCAAGCCGGTGGAGTTCATCATGACCACCAACGCTACTTTGCTGACCGAAGAAATCATCGATTGGCTCAACGCCCACCGCTTTGGCCTGTCGATCAGCATCGATGGCCCCAAGACCGTGCATGACCGCAACCGTATCACCGTGGGCGGGCAGGGCACCTATGACGTGGTGCGGCGCAAGGCCGACCTGCTGCTGTCGCGCTACACCAGCCGGCCGGTGGGCGCGCGGGTCACGCTGACCCGTGGCATTACCGACGTTGAAACCATTTGGAACCACCTGTTCAACGAAATGGGTTTCGCCGAGGTCGGCTTTGCCCCGGTTACCTCTGGCGACATGGCCGACTTCAACCTCACTGCCGACGAGCTGGTGCAAGTCTTCGCCAACATGAAGGCACTCGGCCGGCGCTACCTGGAGGCGGCACTGGAGCACCGCAACATCGGGTTCTCCAACCTGCATCAGCTGATCACCGACATCCACGAAGGCCACAAGAAGGCCCTGCCGTGTGGCGCCGGGTTGAAGATGCTGGCAGTGGACCACGAAGGTGAGTTGAACCTGTGCCACCGCTTCACCGGCTCCAGCCTGCCCACCTTCGGTAACGTGCACCAGGGCGTGAAGCAGGCGCAGCTCAACGACTTCCTGTCGCAGCGCCTGGACCGCAGCAACACCGGCTGTGAAAGCTGTCGCATCCGCAACCTGTGCTCCGGCGGCTGCTACCACGAAAGCTATGCGCGCTACGGCGACCCGCAGCACCCGACGTATCACTACTGCGAACTGATGCGCGACTGGGTGGACTTCGGCATTGAAGTCTACAGCCGCATCATGGCCGCCAACCCGGCCTTCATCGATCGCTACATCACCCCGCGGAAGGCGCATTGACATGAAGCACTTGAAGCCCCTGAACAACAAGGCGCGCATCCTGGAGCAGGCCGCCGCCGAAGACCGTGTCGAAGACGTGATGGCAATGAGCGCGGTGGCCGGCTGCACGGCCACTACCGACCCCGGCTGGGAGGTGGACGCCTTTGGCGGCGTGAGCTCGCTGTGCCAGCCGATGGAGGCCGACCTTTATGGTTGTTCCGACCCTTGCTGGTGGCCGGCCCAGGTGCCGGACATGATGAGCACCTACCAGGACTGGAACGCCCAGGCGACCAACTCGGCAGAGGACTGGCGCAACCTCGGCACCGTGTTCCCGAAAGACAAGTGACGGCCCAACAAGAATGACAAGGGGAAACCGCATGAAAGCTGGACGCTGCGCGCCATTGGCGCTCACCATCGCCGCCATGGGCGCCGGGCTGGCACAGGCCGACGACACTGGCCCGGCACTGAAGGCTGGCCACGAATACATGATCGTGACCAACTACCCGAACAACCTGCATGTGGTCGATGTGGCCAGTGACACGGTCTACAAGAGCTGCCGGATGCCGGACAAGTTCGGCCCTGGCACCGCAATGATGGCGCCGGACAATCGCACCGCCTACGTGCTCAACAACCATTACGGCGACATCTACGGCATCGACCTGGACACTTGCAAGAACACCTTCCACGCCAACCTGTCCAGCGTAGCCGGTGAAGTCGGCCGGTCGATCTATTCGTTCGCCATCAGCCCAGACGGCAAAGAGGTGTATGCCACGGTCAACCCGACCCAGAGGCTGAACGACCATTACGTGGTCAAGCCACCCCGGCTGGAGGTGTTCAGCACCGCCGATGGCCTTCAGGCCAAGCCCGTACGCAGCTTCCCGATGCCGCGCCAGGTGTACCTGATGCGCGCCTCCGACGATGGCAGCCTGTACGTTGCCGGGCCGGACATTTACAAGATGGACGTGAAGACCGGCAAATACTCGGTAGCCCTGCCGCTGCGCAACTGGAACCGCAAAGGCTACAGCGCCCCGGATGTGCTGTACTTCTGGCCGCACCAGAGCCCGCGCCATGAGTTCACCATGCTGTACACCATTGCCAAGTTCAAGGATGACAAGCAGGACCCGGCCACCGCCGAACCGCTGTATGGCTACCTGAGCATCGACCTGAAGACCGGCAAGACCCACACCCAGGAGTTCGCCGACCTGACCGAGCTGTACTTCACCGGCCTGCGCTCGCCCAAGGACCCGAACCAGATCTACGGCGTGCTCAACCGCCTGGCCAAGTACGACATCAAACAGCGCAAGCTGATCAAGGCGGCTAATCTGGAGCACACCTACTACTGCGTGACGTTCGACAAGAAGGGCGACAAGCTTTACCTGGGCGGCACCTTCAATGACCTGGCGGTGTTCAACCCGGATACGCTGGAAAAGGTGAAGAACATCAAGTTGCCGGGTGGTGACATGTCTACCACGACGCCGCAGGTGTTCGTTCGCTAAACCGGTGTGTGCCTCTTCGCGGGTAAACCTACAAAGGACGGCGCCACATTTGAGGCCGGTGGAGGTTTTTGTAGGAGCGGGTTCACCCGCGAAGAAGCCAGCACAGAAAACACAAGAACAACAAGAGAACGCCTATGCCCCAGCCAAGCTACACCCAGGGCAACCAGGACAAGCCCCTGCTGACCCAATGCATCGGCGACGCCTTCGACGCCACCGTGGCCCGCTTCCCCGAGCGTGAGGCGCTGGTGGTTCACCATCAGGCCCTGCGCTACACGTGGCGGCAACTGGCTGACGCCGTCGACCAGCACGCCCGCGCGCTGATGGCCCTGGGCGTGCAGCCCGGTGACCGTCTTGGCATCTGGGCACCCAACTGCGCCGAGTGGTGCATTACCCAGTTCGCCAGCGCCAAGGTTGGCGCGATCCTGGTCAACATCAACCCGGCCTACCGTTCCAGCGAACTGGACTACGCCCTTGGCCAGTCCGGCTGCCGCTGGGTGATCTGTGCCGATGCGTTCAAGACCTCCGATTACCACGCCACGCTGCAGGGCCTGCTCCCGGGCCTGGCCAACAGCCAACCGGGCGCGCTGATCTGCGAGCGCTTCCCCGAGCTGCGTGGCGTGGTCAGCCTGGCGCTGTCGCCACCGCCGGGCTTCCTGGCTTGGCACGCATTGCAGGCCCGTGCCGAGGCCGTCAGCGGCGAGGCCCTGGCCGCGCGCCAGGCACAACTGCGTTGCGACGACCCGATCAATATCCAGTACACCTCAGGCACCACCGGTTTCCCCAAGGGGGCCACCCTTAGCCACAGCAATATCCTCAACAACGGGTACATGGTCGGTGAAAGCCTGGGCCTTACCGAGCACGATCGGCTGGTGGTGCCGGTGCCGCTGTACCACTGCTTCGGCATGGTCATGGCCAACCTTGGCTGCATGACCCACGGCAGCGCACTGATTTACCCCAGCGATGCCTTCGACCCGCTGGCCACGCTGCGGGCAGTGGCGCAGGAAAAAGCCACTGCGCTGTATGGCGTGCCGACCATGTTCATTGCCCAACTGGACCATCCGCAGCGTGGTGAGTTCGACCTGTCGAGCCTGCGCACCGGGATCATGGCCGGCGCGACCTGCCCGATCGAGGTGATGCGCCGGGTGATTGGCGAGATGCACATGGCCGAAGTGCAGATTGCCTATGGCATGACCGAGACCAGCCCGGTGTCCTTGCAGACCGGTGCCGCTGACGACCTGGAGCGTCGCGTGACCAGCGTCGGTCGCACCCAGCCCCGGCTGGAGAGCAAGGTGGTGGACGCCGAAGGCAACACTGTCCCGCGTGGCGAGATCGGCGAACTGTGCACCCGCGGCTACAGCGTGATGCTGGGTTACTGGAACAACCCCAAAGCCACCGCCGAGAGCATCGACGCAGAGGGCTGGATGCACACTGGCGACCTGGCGGTGATGGACGAGCAGGGCTATGTGCGTATTGTCGGACGCAGCAAGGACATGATCATTCGCGGCGGCGAGAACATTTATCCGCGCGAGCTGGAGGAGTTCTTCTTCACCCATCCGGCGGTGGCCGATGTGCAGGTGATTGGCGTGCCGTGCAGCAAGTACGGTGAAGAGATCGTGGCCTGGGTGCGCCTGCACCCGGGGCATGCTGTCAGTGAAGAAGCGTTGCGTGAGTGGGCGAGGGCAAGGATTGCGCACTTCAAGGTGCCCAGGTACTTCCGTTTTGTCGACGCGTTTCCGATGACGGTTACGGGCAAGGTGCAGAAGTTCCGGATGCGCGAGATCAGTGTCGAAGAGCTGTCTGCCAGATGACCTTTTACGTGCCCAAGGTGAACGCCTTGCTCAAGATTCGAACATCCTGCGCGGTCGCCCGTAGGAGCGGGTTCACCCGCGAAAGGGCCGGCCCTGCTGGCCAATCTCTACCCGCTGTTCACCGTCGCAGCCGCCACCGTATTCGCGGGTAAACCCGCTCCTACGCGGTCGCGGACACACAGCGGGAGTTGAACACATGCCGTTGTAGGAGCGGGTTTACCCGCGAAGGGGCCGGCCCTGCTGGCCAACATCCCTGGCCAATCAGCGGGCCAGGCCTGAACGACGCTCGCGCAGCGCCTTGTCGACTTCGGCCTCGATCTTGTAGGCCGGCCCCTCCAGGTCGTCGTAGTTACGCGTATAGCGTCGGGCAAACGCCTCCACGCCCAGCTCCTGATACTGCTGCACATGCTTGAGCTCGTGCGCCCACAAGGCCACGTTGTCCTCGGCATCGGCGGCCCGGCGGAAGATGATCGTGTCGATCAGTGTAACGGCGTTCACATCGGGGTTCTGCAATAGCGCATTGGCTGCGCTCATCTGTTGCTCATCCCCCACCCGGAAGCGCGCCGCGTCGAGCACGGCAAAGTCATACCAAGGTTCAAGCTGCGCCCGAATATGCAACGGAATCGGCTGCACTCCGCTGGCCGTGGCTTCGTCGCGGGCCTGGCGCAAGGCGTAGGTCAGGCTGGACGAGGCCATGACCTCCACATCCTTGAGGATCTGCCCGGCCTGGCCTGGGTCGATCGGGGCGCAGAAGCAGCCCATCAGGCACACTTGATACTGCCCAGGCGGGCAGGCCTGTTCGGCAAGCGCTGGCAGGGCCAATAGCAAACTCAGCAGGGCACTAATCCGTCTCATGCAGGGCCTGTTCGACAAACTGGCGGCTGGCGCCCAGTACCTGCGCTTGCACGCTTTCACTGGCCAGCATGCGCCCGACCAGCAATGCCCCTACGCACTGGCTTATCAGCACCCAGGCCAGCTGCTCATCCTCCAAGGTTGTGCTCCAGGCCTGGTGCAGCTCTACCAGCCAGTGCTCAGCCACTTCACGCACCGGCGTGTCGGCCCGGGCGATTTCCACACCCAGCGGCGGCAGCGGGCATCCACCTTCGGCATTGCGCAGGTGGGCCAGGCTCAGGTACTGCTGCAGACAGCGGCCCAGGCGTTCGCGGTTGGCGCCTTGGCAAGCTAGGCGTGCCAGGGGGCTGTTGCTCAGCTCCTGGCGTACCACCTCGGTAAACAGGTCGTCCTTGGACGGGAAGTGGTTGTAGAAGGCACCGCCGGTCAGGCCGATCGCTTTCATCAACCCGGCCACGCCGGTGCTGGCAAAACCCCCGCGTTTGGCCAGCGCGCCGCTGCTGGCCAGCAACCGTTCGCGGGTTTGCTGTTTGTGTTCGTTGGAATAGCGCATTCACATGCCTCGGCAGACAGGCTTGACGATGACCGCGATCATAGCATAGCGTTCGTTTACTAAACGATCATTTACCCATGGAGGCAGGCATGTCAGAACAACAAAAAGTCGTGCTGGTGATCGGGGCGGGCGACGCCACTGGGGGTGAGATCGCCAAGCGCTTTGCGCGTGAGGGCTATATTGCCTGCGTAACCCGGCGCCAGGCCGACAAACTGCAGCCGCTACTGGAGGAAATACACGCCGCTGGCGGCCAGGCCTACGGTTTTGGCTCTGATGCGCGCAAGGAAGAGGAGGTGACCGCGCTGGTAGACACTATCGAGCGTGATATAGGTCCGATTGAGGCATTTGTCTTCAATATCGGTGCGAATGTGCCGTGCAGCATTCTCGAGGAAACCCCACGCAAGTACTTCAAGATCTGGGAAATGGCCTGCTTTGCCGGTTTCCTCACCGCGCAGGCGGTGGCCCGGCGCATGGTTCAGCGTGAGCGCGGCACCCTCCTGTTCACCGGCGCTACAGCCGGTACCCGCGGCGCAGCCGGTTTTGCCGCCTTCGCCGGCGCCAAGCATGGCTTGCGTGCCCTGGCACAGAGCATGGCGCGCGAGTTGGGGCCACGCAACATCCATGTCGCCCATGTGGTGGTGGACGGTGCCATCGACACGGCCTTCATCCGTGACAGCTTCCCCGAGCGTTATGCCCTCAAGGACCAGGATGGCATCCTTGACCCGGCGCACATTGCCGACAGTTACTGGTTCCTGCACGCCCAGCCCCGCGACGCCTGGACGTTCGAGCTGGACCTGCGCCCCTGGATGGAACGCTGGTAAACCCCCGTTAACACGCAAGGACCGTCACCATGCACACGTCTGTCGATTTCTTTTTTGACCTGGGCAGCCCGGCCAGTTACCTGGCCTGGACCCAACTGCCGAACCTGTGTGCCCGCCACGGTGCTACGCTGCGCTACCGGCCAATGCTGCTTGGCGGGGTTTTCCAGGCTACCGGCAATGCTTCGCCGGCCATGATCCCGGCCAAAGGGCGCTACATGTTCACCGACCTGGCACGCTTTGCCCAACGCTACGGTGTGCCGTTCGGGATGCCGCCGGGCTTTCCGGTCAATACCCTGACTTTGATGCGCGGCGTGACAGGTACCCAGTTGCATTCACCGGATCGGTTCGAGGCATTGCTATCGGTGCTGTTCACTGGGCTGTGGGTACAGCGCCGCAACCTGAGCGACAGCGCTGTGCTGAATGAAACACTCGTGCAGGCAGGCTTCGACCCGCAGGTTTTTCATGCCCTGGCCGCTGACAGCGAAGTAAAAGCCGCGCTAAAGCAGGCGACCGAGGCCGCTGTGGCGCGCGGGGTGTTTGGCGCGCCCACCTGTTTTGTCGGTGACGGCATGTTCTTCGGCCAGGACCGCCTGGACTTTGTCGAGGAGGCGCTGCGTCAGGGGGCCAGCAGCCTCTCCAGCTGAGTGCGCTCCCACAGGCTGAGCAGGTCGGTGGGGTTGGTGCCATAGCGCTGCCAGTGTTCGAGCCCGGCCTGTTCACCGTCGGGGGCTTGGCAATGAACGCAATGCGCCAAGCCTTCAGTATCCAGGGCCAACGTCAGTTGCCAGCCCTGGATGCCGACATCGACCAGGCCGCCATCGCGGCGTGCAGCCACCTCAAGGTGATGCACGCCAAGGGCCACATTACGCAGGCACTGATAGACATCCCGGGCGCTCAGTGAAGGTCTGTGCGTCAAGATCAGAAATTCGCCGGCGTGTTGGCGCTGATGATCTCGGCCTCATCCGGGCCGATGTTCTTGAAACTGTGCGGCAGGGTCGTGGGGATGTAGTAGCCGTCGCCCGAATTGAGGACGCTGACCTGGCCGTCGACCCACAGCTCGACGGTGCCACGGGTGACCAACCCGCATTCTTCGCCTTCAGCGTGCACGATCGGCTCGCCAGAGTCGGCGCCGGGTGCGTACAGCTCACGCAGCATGCGCATTTGGCGGCCTTCGACGCTGGCGCCAACCAGCAGCATGCGCAGGCCATTGCGGCCCAGGTCGGGTTGTTCGCCACCACGGAATACGTAGCGTTCCTCACGCACCGGCTCGTCGAAGCTGAAAAACTCCGCCAGGCTCATGGGGATGCCCTCGAGCAGTTTTTTCAGGGAGCTGACCGAAGGGCTGACGCGATTCTGCTCGATCTGCGAGATCGTCGAATTGGTCAGCCCGCTGCGACGGGCCAGTTCCCGTTGGGAGAGGTTGTTGCGTTCACGCACCAGTTTGAGTCGCGTCCCCGTGTCCATAGCCGCCTTGTAATCAGAGGTGTCAATAATAATGAGCGATGCGCATTAAAACACACTCTGCGCCCTTGCGCGCTGTGCTTCTCAAACCCGCTGCTCACGCGGCATTGGCCACAGCCCGACCAGCAGCAACAGCACGGCCACGGCCAGGAATGGCAAGCGCGGATCAAGGGCATACACCAAGGTACCGGCGAGCGGCCCGATCACCGCGCCCATGCCTTGGGCGGCGCCAATGGAGCCGGCCGTGGCGCCTTGTTCGGAGGCCTGCATGGCATTGGCCGCCAGTGCCGAAAACGCCGGGAAGACGAAGCCCATGCCGGCCGCCGCAACAAAATAGCAAGCCCACAGCCAGGGGGCCGTGCTGGCCAGCGAGCCACAGGCAAAGCCCAGTGCCGATACCGTGGCACCCACCCGGATCATCTTCAGCGGTGGCCACTCCAGTTGGCGCAGTATCACCTGGGCCAGCATCAGTGCCACACCCACGGTGGTCAGGGCGATGCCAGCCGCCTGGGCCGCTTCGGCAGGGCCCAGATGCAAACGGTCAAGGGCAAAGAAACCGACGATGATCTGCGACACGGTCACGCTGAGCATGGCGCTGAATGCCACCAGCAGCGGCCGGCGCAGGCGCGGGTCGTTCAGCCGCACCGGGCTGGGGGCGTGGCTGTGCGGCAGCGCCTGTGGTTTGAGGGTGAAAAACAGCACGAGGAAGGCAGTGGCCGGCAGCAGCGACATGATATGGAACGGCAGGCTCAGGCTGTGCCGCGCCAGCAGTGCGGCCAGCGCCGGCCCGACCACCAGACCGACGGCGTTGGCCGCCCCCAGTGAGGCCATGGCCCGCGCCCGGCGTTGCGGCTCGACATGGTCGGCGATCAGCGCATTGCAGCCTACCGGGATGGCGGCATAAAAGGCGCCGATGCAACCACGCGCGATCATCAGGCCGATGAACGCCAAGGTCGCCCCCGGCATCCAGCGCAGTGCGCCTTCGACGAACAGGCACAGCAGCCAGTAGGCCAGGGTGAAGCCGGCGCTGCCCAGCAGCAGGATGCGCCGGCGGCCCAGGCGGTCTGCCGCGCGGCCCCAGGGCCGGGCCAGCAGCACCCAGACCACGCCGGCCACGGTCACGGCGGCGCCAGCTTGCCAGGTGGCCATGCCAAGCTGGCGGGCTATCGGGCCGATCAGGGCGACGAACGCCATCATCGACATGGTGCAGGCCATGTTGGCCAGCAACAGCGGGCGCAGGTTCAGGGTGCTGGCAGGCAGAAGGGTTGCAGGATCCTTTGCGACGTTCATGGGCAGTCCAGGGCAGAGTGGCAAACAAAACCGATATTATTAGGAATCATTATCGATTGTCGAACCCCGTGCTGCTACCGTTCACTCGCTGCGGTGCAAGGGGCCAGGCCACATGCTACGCAACACACCGTCACGGCGCACCCACGCATGCATCAAAGCGGCCCCCACATGCACCAGCACCGTGGCAAACAGCAGGTAGCCGGCCCAGCCATGGGCCTGGCGCAACACAGCATATAGCTGCAGGTTGTGGGGGGCGATGGCGGGCAAGCCGAACGGGCGCGGGTAATCGCCTGCCGACAGCATGGCCCAGCCCAGCAGCGGCATGGCCAGCATCAGGCCATAAAGCAGCAGATGCGAGGCTCCGGCGGCCCAGCGCTGCAGTTTTGGCAGATCGTTCGGCAGGGGCGGGTGAGGTAGGGTCAGGCGCACAGCAATGCGCAGTACCACCAGCACCAGCAGGGCCAGCCCGGTGGCCTTGTGCAGGCTGATCAGCACCGGGTGGCGTAGCGACAGGTCGGCGACCATGCTCACGCCGATGAACAGCATGGCCAGAATCAGCACGGCCATCAGCCAGTGCAACACGCGGGCGAAAGGGTGGAAGGCTTGAGGTTTCATGGCTTGGCTCCGGTGCTGAGCGATTCGCGGCTACGGCGGTTGAACGATTCGGAATAGGCGGCCGAGCGGGCGGCGAGGATCGGGTCGGCTGATGCCTCTATGCCGCGGGGCAGGATCAGCGGGTCGAAGTTGAGATCGCGGCAGGCCCCTTGCTCGGGGGCGTCTACCTGTTCCAGTACCAGAGTGCCAGCGTCCACGCTGCGCCGCTCGGCGGGCCACGGCCGGGCAGGGTCGTCCACGGCATCGCCAGGTTCGGCCAGTACCAGGCGCAGCGTCCAGCGCAACGGGCCTTGGGCAAGGCGCTGCTGCAAGTCGTGTTGCAGGAATTGCTTGTCATCAACCTGCGCGGGTAATGCCGCAAATGCAGTTTGTGGCTCGAGCTGCCAACGCACCGGGTGGGCCGCACCCGCTGCGTCGATCAGGTGGAAGGCATTGATACTGTGGTACTGCGTGTTGGCGAAGCTGTTGCTGGGTTTGTAGCCCGCCGCCCATTGGCGAAACGCCGCGCTTTCCGGGTGAGCGGCGAAGAACGCCTGCAGCTTGCCAGGGTCCGGTTTGCCGGTTGCCGGGTCTGGTGCGCTCGCCAGTACTTGCTGGTAGAACCCTTGCGGCGTGCTGACTGCCAGCACCGGAGGGTTGTTCATGCCGGTCCGCCAGACCTGGCCATCGTCGGTGCTTAGCTCAATCGCCAGGCTGCGTACGGGTATACCCGTATCCGGGGCGAACGGGTTGGCGCCGCCGATGGCAAAACGGCCCACCACCGGCACCCGTTGCTGGCTGAAGGCGCGCGCCGTGGACAGGTTGGCGGCCTGCCCGCTGGCCTGGAAGTAGCCGCTCACGCACAAGCCCTTGGCGTGGTTCTTGCGGTAGCCGGGGTAATGCCCGGCCTGGGCTTCGAAGGTGTCGATGATGCGCTGTGGCGTCAGTCGGGGTTCGCCGAGCCAGCCAGCGGCATAGGCAAAGCCGGCACCTGCGGCCAGCAGCACGCCGCCAATGGCGGCCAGGCGCAAGGCTTTGGCCGAGCCGTGCAAGGGTGTGTTCATGGTCATCGTCCGGTTCAGTGAAGGTGCCAGTACGACGTGTCAGAGAAAAAGTTATTCCCTCATTGGGAATAGAATGTGTTCACAGGCGTCTGCCCTTTACACTGACAACCCCAGAGGCCGGGACCTAGCCATGCATGATTTGGACGACCACCAGTGGCGCGAGCTGCTGGCCCGCCTGCGCCGCTTTGCCGTGTGGCTGACCCGCGAGCCGGGCAGCGCCGACGACCTGGTGCAGGCCACGGTCGAGCGGGCCCTGAGCCGTCGCGACCAGCAGCGGGACGCTGATGCCCTGCGTGCCTGGCTGTTCACCATCCTTTATCGACAGTTCCTCGACGGTAAGCGCCGCGAGCGATTGCATGCGCGCTGGTTGTCCTGGTTCGGCCGTAACGAGCACGACGATGAGCCGGTCGGTGACAACCTCGAAACCATCGTCCTGGCACAGGCCGACCTGCAGGCGTTTGCCCGGCTGACGGCGGAGCAGCGTGCCTTGTTGTTGCTGGTCAGCATCGAAGGCTTGAGTTACAAGGAGGCCGCCCAGGCCTTGGGCATCCCCATCGGCACTGTGATGTCGCGCCTGTCGCGCGCGCGCAATGCCTTGCGCGAACTGACCGAGGGCAACCCCCAGCCACCGGCCTTGCGGAGACTGAAATGAAGCGCCTGATCCCCAGCGATGACGAATTGCACGCTTACGTCGATGAGCGCCTGGAACCTGTGCGCCGGGCCGAAGTGCAGGCCTGGCTGGCGGCCAACCCGCAAGCTGCGGCACGGGTGGAAGGCTGGCGCGCCGATGCCCGGCGGCTGCGCACAGCGCTGGCCGGATTGGGCGAGCTGCCCGGTGCGGCGCAGCTGGACCTTGGCCAGTTGCGTCGGCAATTGCGCCAGCGTCGGCAGCGGCGTTGGGCGGCGGCGGCGGTGGTGATGCTGGCGTTGGGTGTGGGGGGCTTGGGCGGCTGGCAAGTGCGCGATGCAACCTTGGCGCGGGTCGACCTGCCCATGGCTGATGCTGTTCAGGCGCACCGTTTGTTCGCCAGCAGTGAAGCACTGGATATCCAGGCCAGTGATCCTGGGCGGTTGCGCGACTGGCTAGGCCGCCATTTCAGCCGGGTGGGCCAGTTACCGGACCTGGCGGGGTATGGCTTCAAACCGGTGGGCGCCCGCTTGCTCAGCAACGAGCAGGGGCCGGCTGCATTACTGGTATTCGAAGATGGCAAGGGCCAGCGCATCAGCCTGTTCCTGCGCTCGCCGGGCGACCTTTATCGGCGCATGCCGGACGGGCAGCGGGTCGATGGCCAGCTGGAGGCACGGTACTGGTCGCATGGGGCTTATAACTTTGCCTTGGTCAGCGCGGCGGACGATGTGCGTGGGGCGGGGGTGGGGGAGGCGTTGAGGTTGGGGTTGTGAGAGTGGGCCCAAGGTGTGCACCTTGGGCCCGTTACCCGAATCAGCTCAACTCCAGCCAGATCGGCGCATGGTCCGACGGCTTTTCCATCCCGCGCAGCTCATAGTCCACGCCCGCTGCCTTGATGCGCGGCACCAGCGGCTGCGAGGCCATGATCAGGTCGATGCGCAGGCCGCGCTTGGGCTCGTCCTCGAAGCCGCGGCTTCGGTAGTCGAACCAGCTGAAACGGTCGGTCACCTCCGGGTACAGGTGGCGGAAGCTGTCTACCAACCCCCAGCCTTTCAAACGTTCCATCCACTCACGCTCCTCCGGCAGGAAGCTGCACTTGCCGGTCTTCAGCCAGCGTTTGGCGTTGTCCGGGCCAATGCCGATATCACAGTCTTGCGGCGAGATGTTCATGTCGCCCATCACCAGCACTGGCTGGTCGTTGCGGAACTGGCTTTCCAGCAGTGCCTGCAGGTCGCTGTAGAAGCGCTGCTTGGCCGGGAACTTGGTGGGGTGGTCGCGGCTTTCGCCTTGGGGGAAATAGCCGTTCATGATGGTGATCGGGCTGCCGTTGGCATCGGCAAAGGTACCCCAGATGAAGCGGCGCTGGGCATCCTCTTCGTCGGTGGCAAAGCCCTTGTGCAGGCTCAGCGGCGGCTGGCGCGACAGCAGGGCCACGCCGTAGTGGCCTTTCTGGCCATGGTAGTGCACGTGGTAACCCAGTGCCTGCACGTCGGCCAGCGGGAACTGATCGTCGCTGACCTTGGTTTCCTGCAGGCCGATCACGTCCGGCTGGTGCTTTTCGATCAGCGCCGCCAGCTGATGCGGGCGGGCCCGCAGGCCGTTGATGTTGAAACAGACGATCTTCATGGAAAGACAATCCCGGTAAAAGGCGCGATGCTAGCCGACATCGACCTGCATCACCAGCATGGCGGCCAGGCGAGCCTGCTGCTAACGTGCTGTTGGGGGTGAACGAAGCACGCTGGGGCACCTCCAAGGCACTGAACGCCCATTCCAGGAGGTCTGCCCGCAATGCCCGAAACCACAGCCGCCCCGGCCCGTGTCTGCCTGCTCGACGATGGTTACAGCCGCGAGGCACGTTCGCTGCTGTACAACGCCTACCGCCACGAGCCCACCTTCGCCTACATCTTCGAAGCCCAGCGCCCCGGGTATGAGCGGCGCCTGCGGGTGATGGTGCGCGAATGGGTGCGCCAGCACTTCTACCTGCAACTGCCCGCCATCGGCCTGCTGGTCGAGGACCGCCTGATTGCCCTGGCCCTGATCGTGCCGCCGCAGCGCCGGCTGGGCGTGGCCGACAGCTGGGCCTGGCGCCTGCGCATGATGCTGGGTACCGGCCTGCGCTGTACGCGGCGCTACATGGACTACCAGGCTGCATTGGCCAGCTGTCTGCCCACTGACCAGGTGCATGTGTTGCCTTTGCTGGGGGTGCACCCGCAGTTTCAGGGCAAGCACTATGGCGAGCAATTGTTACAAGCTGTGCACGACTGGTGCGCGGAAGACCCAGGCACCCAAGGGGTGGTGCTGGACACCGGTAACGAGCACTACCTGGCTTTTTACCAGCGTCAGGGTTATGAGGAAATTGGTGAAGTAGCTGTAGGACCAATCCGAGAGAGGGTGTTCTTTCATCCTAATCCAGTCTCTTCAAAACCCGCTTTTGCCTGAACAGGCCGCCGGGCGGCTCCCTTGAGCGCCTGGCTCTGGTAGCATGCGCCGCATGACGTATTCAGGAAGATTGACCTGGGGCCTGGTATTCTGGGTCGCCAGTTTCGCAGCATGGGGCCAGAGCGAGTTGTTGGTGAAGGTGAAACCGGCCAACAAGGCGCTCAAGGCCAATGTCGAAGGCTATATAGGCACATTGGGTGACCGCGACGAAGAAGCACTTTTACGCTTCAGTCGCGGGGCAGAGGAGCAGGCGCGCAAAGCGGCGCAGGCACTTGGCTACTATCAAACGCAGATCGATACTGAGGTCAAGCCTGCCAGCGACGCCGACCATCCCCCGCAACTGATCATCAGCATCAACCCGGGCGAACCGATTCGCCTGCGCAACGTGACCGTGCGCATCGAGGGCCCTGCCAGCGAGATGAAGGCCTTCCGCGTGCCTAACAGCAAGGCCCTGCGTGCGGGTGAACAACTCAATCACGGCCATTACGAGGATGCCAAGCGGTTGATCCAGAACCAGGCGTCGCGCTATGGCTTCTTCAGTGGACGCTTCAGTAGCCAGCGCCTGGCCGTTGACCCACAAGCGGGTGTGGCGGATATCGAACTGGTCTACCAGAGTGGCCCGCGTTATCGCCTGGGCGCCGTCACCTTCGGTGGCGACGCGCCGCTGGACGAGGACCTGCTGCAGCGCATGGTTTCGTTCAAACCGGGCACCCCTTACGACTCGGAACTGATCGCGGAACTGAACAACGACCTGCAATCGAGCGGCTATTTCGAAGGCGTGCGTGTGGATGCGGCACCCAGTGCTGCTGTGGGCGAAGAAGTCCCGGTGGATGTTCACCTGGAAACCCGTAAACCACGCACCATGGGCCTTGGCCTGGGCTTCTCGACCGACGTCGGGCCGCGCGGCAAGGCCAACTGGACCCGCCACTGGGTCAACCCACAAGGCCACAGCTATGGCTGGGAAACCGAACTGTCGGCCCCGCGCCAGAACGTCGGCCTGTGGTATGACATTCCGCTTGATCCGCCGCTGACCGACAAGCTGCGCTTTGCCGGTGGCTACCAGAACGAGGAGCTTGCCGGCACCGACACGCTCAGCAAGCTGTTGACGGTCGGCCCCGAGTGGCACAGCAAGCTGCCCAGTGGCTGGCAGCGGGTGATTTCGCTCAAGTACCAACGCGAAGAATATCGCCTGGGTGACGACTCCGGTTTGAGCAACCTGCTGATGCCAGGCGTCAGCTATTCCTTCCTGCGCAGTGACAACCGTATCGATCCGCACAACGGCTATCGCCTGCAGTTCGATGTTCAAGGTGCCAAGGAAGGGCTGGTTTCCGACACCAACCTGCTGCACGGCAACGTATTGCTCAAAGGCCTGACCACGCTCGGCCACAACCACCGCTTTCTCGGGCGCGTACAGTTTGGTGGCAGTGCGACCAATGGCTTCAAGAACAACATTCCGCCGTCGCTGCGTTTCTTCGCGGGTGGCGACCAGAGTGTGCGCGGTTACGACTACCAGACCCTGTCGCCGAAGAACAGCGACGGTGACCGTATTGGCGGGCGCTACCTGGTGGCAGGCAGTGTCGAGTACCAGTATTCGCTGACCGAAAAATGGCGGGTCGCGACGTTCGTTGACCAAGGCAACTCGTTCAACGACCTGGAGCTGCCCAGCCTCAAGACCGGTGTCGGCTTTGGTGTGCGCTGGGTATCGCCGGTCGGGCCGCTGCGCCTGGACCTGGCCAAGGCGCTGGATGACGAAGGGGGCATTCGCCTGCACTTTTCCATGGGGCCCGAGCTGTGAAACGCGTAATCAAATTTACTTCACTGGGCCTGCTGGGGGGCGTCGCGAGCATGGGCCTGGTGCTCGGCTTGCTGCTGGGTACCCAGGCCGGCAGCCGCTGGGCACTGGGCAAGGTGCCGGGGCTTGAAGTGGCCGACTTCCAGGGTCGCCTGGCGGGCAGTTGGCAGGCCAGCCGGCTGACCTGGGCCGACGGCGGCAGCACGGTAGAGATGCAGGCGCCGTCGCTGGCCTGGTCGCCTGCTTGCTTGCTGCGCGCTACCTTGTGCATTGACCGGTTGCAGGCAGACCGCATTGACATGGCCTTTGCGCCAAGCACCGAACCGACCGAGAGCGCCCCGCTGCAATTGCCGACCCTGCGCTTGCCGCTGGCCATCGAACTGGGTGAGGTCAAGGTCGGGCAGCTGCGCCTGGATGGCAGCGACCTGCTTGGCGATTTGCAACTGGCTGCGCACTGGACCAGCAGCGGGATACGCATCGACAGCCTGCGGCTGCTGCGCGACGACCTGCAATTGAGCCTACAGGGTGACCTGCAACCCGAAGGCGACTGGCCGGTAACACTACAGGCGCAATTGCAGTTGCCTGCGGTAGACGAAAAACCCTGGCAACTGGCACTGACGGCCAATGGCCAATTGCAGAAGACGTTGGAGCTCGCCGGCACCAGCAGTGGTTACCTCGATGCCACATTGAGCGGGCAGTTGCAGGCATTGGCCGAGCACCTGCCGGCGACCTTGCACATCCGCTCCGACGCTTTCAAACCGGCTGGTGCGTTGCCTGACACCTTGCAATTGAAAGCGCTCGAGCTCGATGCCAAGGGCGATCTGCTCGATGGCTATCAACTGTCTGGCAGGGCCAGCCTGCCGGCCGAGCAGTCACCGATCGCCTTGGTCCTGTCCGGCCTGGTAGACAGTAAAGGCGCCAGGCTCGATGCCCTGGACCTGACCGCCAGCGACAGCCAACGGGTCAAGCTGCAAGCCACGGCTGACTGGCAGCAAGGCCTGAGCGCCGATGCGCAGCTGGACTGGCAGGACTTCCCGTGGTTGCGTCTGTACCCACTGGAGACACCGCCCGAGGTCACCCTCAAGCGCTTCAATACCCAGGTGCATTATCGTGATGGCAATTACCAGGGAACTTTCACGGGGGACCTGGACGGCCCGGCAGGAGCGTTCAGCCTGGCCAGCCCGTTCGAAGGTGACCTCACCCAGGTGAAACTGCCGCAGTTGGCGCTGACCGCCGGCCAGGGCAAGGCAGCCGGCAGTGTCGCCGTCCGTTTTGCCGACACCCTGGCCTGGGATGTCGACCTGCAGCTCTCCGCGCTCGACCCGGCCTATTGGCTGGCCGAGCTGCCCGGTACCCTGGCGGGGCCACTGCGCAGCAAAGGCGAACTGAAAGGCGATGCACTTACCCTCGATGCCCAGCTTGACCTCAAAGGCCGCCTGCGTGGCCAGCCAGCCATGCTCAAGGCCGAGGCCCAAGGGGCAGGGCAAAGCTGGACCCTGGGCGCACTGGCTATCCAGCTGGGTGACAACCGCATCAACGGCAGTGGCAGCGTGCAACAGCGCCTGGCGGGGCAAGTCGACCTTGACTTGCCGCGCCTGGGCCAGTTGTGGCCAAGGCTGCAAGGCGGGGTCAAGGGCCGGCTGGATGTCGCCGGCACCTTGCAGGCCCCGCAAGGTACGCTCACCCTGCAGGGCCAGCGCTTGGCCCAGGGCGAAAACCGCCTGCAGCAGTTGGACCTGGATGCCCGCCTGGACAACGCCCAACGCGGTGTAGTCGGGCTCAAGGCAACCGGTATCCACCTGGGTGATACCGCCTTGGGCACGTTGCAGGCCAACGGCAAAGGCGACATTCGCCAACAGGCCTTGACCCTCGCGCTGGATGGCCCGCAGCTCAAGCTCGACCTTGGCCTGGATGGCCAGTTGAACAAAGGTGACTGGCGCGGACGCTTGGCCACTGGCCGCATCCAGGCCGGTGGCCAGGACTGGCAGTTGCAGGCGCCCGCACGCCTGCAGCGGCTGGCCAGCGGCCAGCTTGACTTCGGGGCCCACTGCTGGCGCTCCGGCCAGGCAAGCCTGTGTGGCGACGACCAGCGGCTGGCCCCCGAACCGCGCCTGCGCTACCACCTCAAGCAGTTCCCGCTGGGCAGCCTGGCCCAGTGGCTGCCGAAGGACTTTGCCTGGCAAGGCCTGCTCAATGCCGATATCAACCTGGACATCCCGGCCAGCGGCCCCAAGGGCACTGTCGTTGTCGATGCCAGTGGTGGCACCTTGCGCGTGCGCGACAAAGGCCGTTGGGTCGATTTCCCTTACCAGGCCCTGCGCCTGGACAGCACGCTGGCACCGCGGCGCATCGATACGCGCCTGGCGTTTCGCGGTGAGCGCCTGGGTGAGCTGAACGTCAACGCCCGGCTCGATCCGCTGGGCAAGAACAAACCGTTGTCGGGTGATTTCCGACTGGCCGGGCTGGACCTGTCGGTGGCCCGCCCATTCGTGCCCATGGTCGAACGCCTGGCCGGGCAGCTCAATGGCAGTGGTCGGCTTTCAGGCACCTTGCTGGCACCTCAGGTCAACGGCAACCTGATGCTCAGCGGTGGCGAAGTCAGTGGCGCCGAGCTGCCGGCCAGCCTTCAGGACCTGTCATTGCAGGCGCTGATTGCCGGCGAGCAAGTGCAGCTCAACGGTAACTGGCGCAGTGGCGAGGCGGGACGTGGCCAGTTGAGCGGCAACCTCACCTGGGGGCAGGCACTGGGCATGGACGTGCGTCTGCAAGGCCAGCAACTGCCGGTCGCGGTCGAGCCCTACGCCACACTGGAAGTTGCCCCGGACCTGACCTTGCGCCTGATCGATGACAAGCTGGCGGTGACCGGCAAGGTGCAGGTGCCCAAGGGCAAGATCACTGTACGAGAGCTGCCGCCGTCCACGGTCAAGGTGTCGGATGACACGGTAATCGTCGGTCACCAGACCGAGGAAGGCAAACCACCCATGGCAATGGCCATGGACATCGATGTCGAAGTTGGCCGCGACAAGCTGTCGTTCAGCGGCTTCGGGCTGACTGCCAACCTGCTGGGTCATGTGCACATCGGCGATAACCTCGATACCCGTGGCGAACTGAGCCTGGCAGACGGCCGCTACCGTGCCTACGGCCAGCGCCTCACCATACGCCGGGCGCGTCTGCTGTTCGCCGGCCCGATTGACCAGCCATACCTGGACATCGAAGCGATCCGCAAGGTTGACGATGTGATAGCCGGCATCCGCCTGAGCGGCAGCGCCGAGCAGCCGACGACCAAAGTGTTCTCGGAGCCGGCCATGAGCCAGGAGCAGGCGCTTTCGTACCTGGTATTGGGGCGGCCATTGGGCAATACCGGCGAAGATAACAACATGCTCGCCGAGGCGGCCCTGGGCCTGGGCCTTGCCGGGAGCGCCGGCATAACCGGCAGCCTGGCGTCGAGCCTGGGGATCGACGACTTTCAGCTGGATACCGAAGGTTCTGGCAACAGCACCAGCGTGGTCGCCAGCGGTAACCTTACCGAGAAACTCAGCCTTCGTTACGGGGTGGGCGTGTTCGAACCGGCCAACACGATCGCGTTGCGTTACAAGCTGAGCAAGAAGGTTTACCTCGAGGCCGCCAGTGGGCTGGCAAGCTCTCTGGACATCTTCTACAAGCGCGACTTCTAGGCCCGCAGCGTGGCGGCCATCAACGGACGGTGGCCGCCTCGATGAACTCGTTGGTGTCGGGTGAGGGCGGTGGAGTGGTGGCGCGTACCGGGACGATCAGGTTGGTGTATTCCTCGATCAACCGGTTCAGGGCCTCTGGCGGTTCGCTCGCCTGGAACTGCATGCGGATCTGCACTTCGTCGGGGTCGCGGTTTTCGCCCTGGCGGCCTTGGCCACCAATGGTGACCTTGAAGCTCGCGGCCTTGCTCTCGCTCGCGGTCAGCAGTGCCTGCTGCGCCTCGGTGCCTTTGACCCTTACCGACAGGTCGACCTGCATGCGCTCAAGGGCCAGGCCTTTCGGTGACACCAGCGCAAACAGGGGGACGCGCATGATGTGCTGCCCATCCATGGCCACCTCGACCATCTTGGCTTTCATGGGGGCGCCCAGCGCTTGGGTGTCGCACTCGAAAAACTGGTCGAACAGGTTGATGTACTGCTGGGCAATCAGGCTGTTGGTGGCACTGGCGGCTTCTTGCAGGCCGCGGGTAATTTCACGCAGGTCAATGGAGGTCATGGGGGCGGGGGACTTTTGCAACGATTCGACTCCTCAGGCCAGGGTGTGCCCCTCCGGCTACCGGCAGGAGGGGCTATGGGTCAAGCGCTAGCGTTTTACGGGGTCGGTAGGTTTGCAGGCGCGGCCCGTTTCAAGGTGTCCGCCTGGGATATTTCGTCCGGGCTTTCCAGTGCGGCGGTTCGGACAATGGTTGGCTTGGTTGCGGCGTCAGTGAGGAACTCGATTACCCTCATCATCGCTTCGGGCGGTTCCTGTCGCTTCAGGGTCGTGTTGAAGGCATAGCGGGCACGGGTGTCTGTTTTACGGGTTTGCGTGGATTTGTGGCTCACGCTGCCTTTCACGTTAAGCCTGAACGGCCCCCATCCCAGTGAGCCGGTAGCTTCTGCACTCATGTCCTTGTTGGAAACATCTTCCGACATCTGGTTGATAACCAGCTCGAACTCTACATTACCCTCTTCGATGGAAATGTTCGGGTGGGTAATGGCCGCCATCAGCGGCACTTTCATGGTCTTGCTGACCACCCCTTTGTATTCGCCCTGTTCGTCGACGATGGTTTCGTCGTAGTCGAACTGGATGGCTACTGCCTTGCCATCCTGGACGCATACCTGCATCAGGAAGTCGGCGTAGGATTTGCTGGCGGTGACCTGCGCCTGGACCATGGCCTGCAAGGGACCGGCGATCATGCGGTCCATCGGCAGGGCATTGATCACGGAGCCTATAAGGCTGTTATCTAACGACATATCGGGAAGCTCGCTCTATCTAGTGGGTTAAGGCCGCCGCGAATAGCAGCCAAGGTGTCCGGGCGTCAGCGCGTGCAAAGCTCCTGGCGCCGGATGTTGCCGATCTGTCGCAGGCTCAGGCCGTACTTGTTGGCCAGCAGGCTGCGGGACAAACCGTTGGCGCTTTCCTTCTGGATCTGCTGGTTGCGCAGCTGACGCAGAAAGTGGTCAGCCTTGGGGATCTCCAGGGCGACCCCGGCAAAGCGCTTGATCAGTGCGTCGAGCGCTTCGGCCGGCAGCACGTCAGCGAGCTTGGTGCGCTCGCGGTGCTTGGGGATGTACTTGGGCCTGCCGCCGTAGGCGCAGGTCAGTTGGTAGGCGTTTTCGATGCCGATACAGTCGATCAGTGCCTGCAGCGAGTGGGGCAGTTGGCTGATATCGATCTGGCTCAAATCTGGCATTTGCATATGGCGCTCCTTCGGGGTAGATGGGATGTGCGACCCGATCACCCGCGGCGTTATGTCGAAGGTGTGAGCAAATTCTGTGCGACAGCCGAGGCGCGTCGCTAGGCGGCATATGGGTTGGGGGTTGTAGCTTCGGTGAACAGGATTTGCAGGCAGCGATATCTGGCGCTGTAGGAAATGGCGTCGACATCTGGCTGTGCTTCCTGGTTTCCTGTCGGGTCGCTCGCGATGATGCGGAGCGGGTGCGGCACCCCTCAATCGCACGGGTAGCTGCTCAGCAAGCTGGCGCTACCCAGATAGGCTTGAGGGGTGGCGCGCATGCCCGGCGGCAACGTGCGCCAATCGACCAGCAGGCACAGCGCGTGCAACGGCTGGCCGTTGCGCTGGCCGATGACCTGGTCGGCAAAGTGGCGGCGGTACAGTACCTGGGTCTGATTCAGAGGCTGTGCCTGGTCGGCCTGCGCCAGCGTTTGTCGGGCCAGGTCGGGCAAGCGGGCTGTGGGCACGCTGAAATGTACCGGTGCAGTTTCGGTCTGCAGGTAACCGGCCTGGCGTACGCGTTGCCACAGTTGTTGCCATTGGCTGGCACCGGCATGGGTGGCCAACTCGCGGCCCAGTTCGAGCAGGTGCTCGGTCGGCGTCTGCTGGGTGTCCAGTGCATGAAGGGAGAGCGGGGTCAGTAACAGCGATGCGAACAACAGGGGTTTGTACATGGTGCCTCCGGCGTGGGTGCTAGGAAGCCCCATGCTTTCAGGCTGACGTCACCCCACCCAGCAGGAAATCCAGCGCCGGGGGCGGTGACCGTTGTATCATTGCCGCGGCTCGTTGCGAGCCATTTGCCCCTGATGTTGCAAGGAACATTCGATGACACACGTGCAGCGCCTCAAATATTCACTTCTGATCATCCTGGTGGTACTGGGCCTGATGCTGGGCCTGTCCCACCTGCAGAAGCAGGGCACGATCAGTGAGCAGACCTTCCAGATGCTGGCCATCGCCATTGCCGTGGTGGTCGTGGTGATCAACGGCATTCTGCGGCGCAAGGTCAAGCCCTGATCTGCGCGGGCCGGCCAGGTATGGCCGGCCATGCGCTCAGCGCGAGGGTGTTTGCTCCAGTACGGCGCGCGCCTGGGGGTTGAGCCTGTAGCACTTGTCGCTACCCAGTTGTATGACGCCTTCGGTACACAGGCGCTTGAGCACTTCACGCACACTGAGGAACGACAGCGGGATATCCAGCTGTTCCAGTTGTGCGTGCACCCCGCGTACGCCAATACTGCGGCCATTGCGGTCGGCGGCGTGCAAGGCATCGATAACCTTGAGGCGGATCAGGCTGGTGCGCAGGCCGAAGGTGCGCAACAGCTCGCGGATCTGTTCGTTGCCGATTCGTTCTTCAGCAAATACGTCCTGTTCCTTGGACGCTTTGCCTGGCGCGCGCCCGGCCTGGATCGAGGTTTGCGGGTTGTACATGCGAATGCTCCTTTTCGTGGACGAACCCGAAATGTGGGTGGCTCACTTACTAGGACGAATGAGAACGCAAAAACTGCAACCCATTCGTGAAAAAAATGCCTGTTTCTCATCAAGACGTTCCATCGCCTTGTAATACGTAAAATATTCATCTGGCCATTCGTCTGATCGGGATGACCCCCGAACCCGAGGAGTGCCCGTGTTTCCACTTTGCCGTCCCATGACTTGCGCCGGCCTGGCCGCTGCCCTGGTGGCCTTCAGCGTCGGTGTGCAGGCGCAGCCCGCGATAGCCGACGCCAGTGCCCAGATCCGCTATACCCGATACGGCGTACCGCATATCGTGGCCAAGGATGAGCGTGGCCTGGGCTATGGCGTCGGCTATGCCTACGCCCAGGACAACCTATGCCTGCTCGCCAATGAAGTGCTGACCGTGAGCGGTGAGCGCTCACGCTATTTCGGCGCCAAGGGCAAGACCCTGGAGCAGCGTGACAACCTGACCAGCGACCTGTTCTTCACCTGGCTCAATAGCCCAGCGGCGGTCGATGCCTTCCTGCAGGCGCAACCCGTGCCGGTGCAGGCATTGCTGGCGGGATACGCCAGCGGCTACAACCGGGCGTTGGTCGAACGCCGTCGTCAAGGGCTGCCCGCCGAGTGTGGTGATGGTGAGTGGGTGCGGCCCATCAGCAGCCAGGATCTGGTCAAACTGACCCGCCGTTTACTGGCCGAGGGCGGTGTCGGGCAGTTCGTCGAGGCGTTGGCAGGGGCGCAACCGCCAACGCTGGCCCGTCAGCAATCATCAGCGGGCTTTGCCAGCGCGTTGGCCCGGCAGGAGCGGTTCGCCGCGGAGCGCGGCAGCAATGCGGTGGCAGTAGGCGCGCAGCGTTCAGCCAATGGCCGCGGCCTGTTGCTGGCCAACCCGCACTTCCCGTGGATGGGCGGCATGCGCTTCTACCAGATGCAACTGACCATTCCCGGCCAGCTTGATGTGATGGGCGCGGCGCTACCGGGCCTGCCGGTGGTCAACATCGGTTTCAACCAGCACCTGGCGTGGACGCACACCGTCGACACCTCCAAGCACTTCACGCTCTACCGCCTGCAACTCGACCCCAAAGACCCGACCCGCTATGTGCTCGATGGCAAGTCGCTGCCGATGGCCCGGCAAACCATCCGTGTCGCGGTCAAAGGCACGGATGGCAGCCTGAGCCAGGTTGAGCGGCCGGTCTACAGTTCGCAGTTCGGCCCGGTGGTGCAATGGCCAGGCCGCCTGGACTGGGATGCGCAGGCGGCCTACAGCGTGCGAGACGCCAACCTCGAGAACTCACGGGTGTTGCAGCAGTGGTACCAGATCAACCGAGCCGACAGCCTGGTGGCATTGAAGGGATCGGTCGAGCAGTTGCAAGGTATCCCTTGGGTCAACACGCTGGCCGTGGACCAGAGAGGGCGGGCCTTGTACCTGAATCAGTCGGTAGTACCCTATGTTGACCAGCAACTGTTGGATACCTGCAGCAACCCGCAGGCGCAAGGGCGCCTGGTGGTGCTGGATGGCTCGCGGAGCGCATGCCAGTGGAAGGTTGACGCGCAGGCGGCGCAACCGGGCATCTTCCCGGCGCGGCTGCTGCCAAGCCTGGAGCGTGAAGACTTCGTACAGAACTCCAACGACCCGGCCTGGATGGCCAACCCGGCGCAGCCGCTGACCGGCTACTCGCCACTGGTCAGCCGCAATGACCAACCACTGGGCATGCGTGGCCGCTTTGCCTTGCAACGCCTACAGAGCAAAGCCCGGTTAGGTGTAGATGAATTGCAGCGCATGGTCACCGATGACGAGGTGTACCTGGCCAGCCTGGTGTTGCCAGACCTGCTGCAATGGTGCAAGGGTGCCAGCGCAGATGTGCAGGCCGTGTGCAGCAGCCTGACCGCCTGGAACGGCAAGGCCGACCTCGACAGTGGTATGGGCCTGGTGCACTTCCAGAACCTGTTCAATGCGCTGGCCGAGCACCCGGAAAGTTGGCGAGTGGCATTCAACCCGGCCGACCCGCAGCACACCCCGCGCGGCCTGGCTGTCGAGCAGGCGGCGGTGAGCAGGTTGGTACATCAGGCTGCACTGGCGTCGCTCAAGCAGGTCAGTGAAAGTGGCGTGGCCGGGGAAGCGCGCTGGGGGCAGGTGCAACAGGCCCTTGATGGTACGCCGGTACCGGGCGGCCCGCAGGCGCTAGGGGTGTACAACGCGATCTACAGCGTGCCGCACGGGCAGGGCAAGCGGCTGGTGGTGAGTGGCACCAGCTACCTGCAACTGGTCAGCTTTACCGACAAGGGGCCAGAAGCCCGTGGCCTGCTTGCGTTTTCCCAGTCGAGTGAGAAGGCTTCGGCGCATGCCAGTGACCAGACCAAGGCATTTGCGGCCAAGCAACTGGCGGTGATTCCGTTTACCGAAGCTCAGATCAAGGCAGACCCGGCGTATCGGGAAGTGGTGATCAGTGAGCGGGACAAGGGGGTGGTAGTCAGCCAGCCCTGAAGCGTCAGCCTGCGCCGGCCCATTCACGGGTAAACCCGCTCTCACAGGAAACTCTCCGCTTGCAGCGTTGATGCGGAGCCTGTGGGAGCGGGTTTACCCGCGAAGAAGGCGACCCGCCGGGTCAGGAAAACTCGAACGGCGCCAGCTGAAAGCCCTGCTCGTCAACCTGCAAGGCCCAACCGCGGCGGTCCCAGTCGCCCAGTACGATACGCCGTGCCGGCTGGCCATCGACCACCAGCTTGTGAATCGCTGGCCGATGGGTATGGCCATGCACCAAGGTGCGCACGCCATGCGCCGCCATTACCTTGGGGACTTCCTCTGGCGTGACGTCGACGATTTCGGTGGACTTCATCCGCACTTGCGTGCGGCTTTCGCTGCGCAGCTTGCGTGCCAGCTTGTAGCGGGCCGACAGCGGCAGGTGGCGCAGGATCCACAAGCTCAGCGGATTGCGCAGCAGGCGGCGCATCTTCATGTAGCCCAGGTCGCGGGTGCACAGGGTGTCGCCATGCATCAGCAGCACCTGTTCACCGCCCAGCTCGATCACGCTGGGGTCGTGCAACAAGGTGCAACCAGCGGCATCGCAGAAGGCCTGGCCAATCAGGAAGTCACGGTTGCCATGCATCAGGTAGATGGCCGTGCCACTGTCGCTGAGCCGGCGCATGGCCTGGCAGATCGACTGCTGGAAGGGCGTCATGGCATCGTCGCCAATCCACGCTTCGAAGAAGTCACCAAGGATGTACAGGGCCTTGGCGTGGCGGGCGCGGCCATCGAGCAGATCAAGAAACGCCCGGGAAATATCCGGGCGTTCTTCTTGCAGGTGCAGATCAGAGATCAGCAGAATCACTCAATGATCTCGGCTTTCTCGATGATCACGTCGTCCTTCGGTACGTCCTGGTGGCCAGCTTTGGAACCGGTGGCCACTTTTTCGATGGCGTCGACCACTTCACGGCCTTCGATCACTTCACCGAATACGGCATAACCCCAGCCTTGCACGTTCTTGCCGCTGTGGTTGAGGAAGTCGTTGTCGGAGGCGTTGATGAAGAACTGCGCCGAGGCGGAGTGCGGCTCCATGGTACGGGCCATGGCAATGCTGTACTTCTTGTTCTTCAGGCCGTTGTCGGCTTCGTTCTGGATGCTGGCGCGGGTTTTCTTCTGGCTCATGCCGGCCTCGAAGCCGCCGCCCTGGATCATGAAGCCTTTGATCACACGGTGGAATACGGTGCCATTGTAGTGGCCGTCCTTGACGTACTGAACGAAGTTTTCGGTAGTCAGTGGCGCTTTCTCGGCGTCCAGTTGCAGGACGATGTCGCCGTGGTTGGTGGTCAGTTTGACTTTGGACATGCTGAAACTCGCTCTTTCAAGGCAATCAGAAATTAGGGTGCGCAGGGCGCCGGTTATCACCTGACGTATGTTCAGGCGATCACGACACATGGCGCGCACTGGCCATTTTGCCAGGCTGCGGCAAAAAGCCGTGATAAATCACATCAGTTTGTCCGGGCCCGACTGTCAGCAGCTTGACTGCTTCGGCTATGATAGGCCCTTTGATTCAATCGGCCTACCCAGGCTGGACACACGCATTCAAGGATCCTATGAGCAAGCCCACTGCCGACAACGCGCCCAACGCCGCTGCCAAAGGCGCCCCCGCTGTCCCTGCGAACTTCCTGCGGCCGATCATCCAGGCCGACCTGGACTCGGGCAAGCACAGCAGTATCGTCACCCGTTTCCCGCCGGAGCCCAATGGTTATCTGCACATCGGCCACGCCAAGTCGATCTGCGTCAACTTCGGCCTGGCCAAGGAATTCGGCGGCGTCTGCCACCTGCGCTTCGACGATACCAACCCGGCCAAGGAAGACCAGGAGTACATCGACGCCATCCAGAGCGATGTGAAGTGGCTGGGCTTCGACTGGGCCGGCGACGTGCGCTATGCCTCCGACTATTTCGATCAGTTGCACGACTGGGCGGTCGAGCTGATCAAGCGCGGCAAGGCCTACGTCTGCGACCTCACCCCTGAGCAAGCCAAGGAATACCGCGGCAACCTCAAGGAGCCGGGCAAGAACAGCCCGTTCCGCGAGCGCAGCGTGGAAGAAAACCTCGACCTGTTCGCCCGCATGAAGGCTGGCGAATTCCAGGACGGCGAGCGTGTGCTGCGGGCCAAGATCGACATGGCCTCGCCAAACATGAACCTGCGCGACCCTATCCTGTACCGCATTCGCCATGCCCACCACCACCAGACCGGCGACAAGTGGTGCATCTACCCCAACTACGACTTCACCCACGGCCAGTCGGACGCCATCGAGGGCATTACCCACTCGATCTGCACCCTTGAGTTCGAAGGGCATCGTCCGCTGTACGACTGGTTCCTCGACAACCTGCCGGTGCCGGCACACCCGCGCCAGTACGAGTTCAGCCGCCTGAACCTGAACTACACCATTACCTCCAAGCGCAAGCTCAAGCAGCTTGTGGACGAGAAGCACGTCGACGCCTGGGACGACCCACGCATGTCGACCTTGTCCGGCTTCCGTCGCCGTGGCTACACGCCGGCTTCGATTCGCAACTTCTGCGAAATGATCGGCACCAACCGTTCCGACGGTGTGGTCGACATGTCGATGCTCGAGTTCAGCATCCGTGACGACCTGGACCGCACCGCGCCACGCGCGATGTGTGTGCTGCGCCCGCTGAAAGTGGTCATCACCAACTACCCTGAAGGCCAGGTCGAGCAGCTTGAGCTGCCACGTCACCCGAAGGAAGACATGGGCGTGCGTGTGCTGCCGTTCTCCCGCGAGCTGTACATCGACCGCGACGACTTCATGGAAGAGCCGCCGAAGGGCTACAAGCGCCTGGAACCGGCCGGTGAAGTGCGCCTGCGCGGCAGCTACGTGATTCGTGCTGACGAAGCCATCAAGGACGCCGACGGCAATATCGTCGAACTGCGTTGCTCGTACGACCCGGACACCCTGGGCAAGAACCCGGAAGGCCGCAAGGTCAAGGGCGTGATCCACTGGGTGCCGGCCGAGGGCAGCGTCGAGTGCGAAGTGCGTCTGTACGACCGCCTGTTCCGCTCGCCGAACCCGGAAAAGACCGAGGAGGGCGGCAGCTTCCTGGACAACATCAACCCGGCTTCGCTGCAAGTACTCAGCGGGTGCCGTGCCGAGCCGTCGCTGGCCCAGGCGCAGCCCGAGGACCGCTTCCAGTTCGAGCGTGAAGGCTACTTCTGCGCCGACCTGAAAGACAGCCAGCCGGGCCGCCCGGTGTTCAACCGCACTGTCACCCTGCGTGACTCCTGGGGCAGCTGAGGAACCGCCGTGCTTACCATCTACAACACCCTGAGCAAAACCAAGGAAGTCTTCAAGCCGCTGGATGGCAACAAGGTGCGCATGTACGTGTGCGGCATGACCGTGTACGACTACTGCCACCTGGGCCATGGCCGCAGCATGGTGGCGTTCGACCTGGTCACCCGCTGGCTGCGCAAGAGCGGCTACGAGTTGACCTATGTGCGCAACATCACCGACATCGATGACAAGATCATCAACCGGGCGAACGAGAACGGCGAAAGTTTCGACGCCCTGACCGCCCGCATGATCGACGCGATGCACGAAGACGAGCGCCGCCTGAACATTCTGCCGCCGGACCAGGAGCCGCGTGCCACCGACCATATCGCTGGCATGCACGCGATGATCCAGACCCTGATCGACAAAGGGTACGCCTACGCGCCAGGCAATGGCGATGTGTACTACCGGGTCGGCAAGTTCGTCGGCTACGGCAAGCTGTCGCGCAAGAAGATCGAAGACCTGCGTATCGGTGCACGCATCGAGGTCGACGAAGCCAAGCAGGACCCGCTCGACTTCGTCCTGTGGAAGGGCGTCAAGCCGGGCGAGCCAAGCTGGGAATCGCCATGGGGCCCGGGTCGCCCGGGCTGGCACATCGAGTGCTCGGTCATGTCCACCTGCTGCCTGGGCGAGAGCTTCGACATTCACGGCGGCGGCAGCGACCTGGAGTTCCCGCACCACGAGAACGAGATTGCCCAGAGCGAGGCGGCCACCGGCAAGCAGTACGCCAACGCCTGGATGCATTGCGGCATGATCCGTATCAACGGCGAGAAGATGTCCAAGTCGTTGAACAACTTCTTCACCATCCGCGACGTGCTCGAGAAGTACCACCCGGAGGTGGTGCGCTACCTGCTGGTGGCCAGCCACTACCGCAGCGCGATCAACTACTCGGAAGACAGCCTGCGTGACGCCAAGGGCGCGCTGGAGCGCTTCTACCACGCCCTGCGCGGCCTGCCACGGGTGGCGGCCAAGGGTGGCGAAGCGTTTGTCGAGCGCTTCAGCGTGGCGATGAACGACGACTTTGGCACCCCTGAAGCCTGTGCCGTTCTGTTCGACCTGGTGCGCGAGATCAACCGCCTGCGCGACAGCGACGTGGAGGCTGCTGCTGGCCTGGCCGGTCGACTGCGCGAGCTGGGTGATGTGCTGGGTGTGCTGCAGCTGGAGGCCGATGACTTCCTGCGTGCCGGTGCCGAAGGCAAGGTCGATGCGGCTGAAGTCGAGGGCTTGATCCAGGCGCGCCTGCAGGCGCGTGCGGACAAGAACTGGGCTGAGTCCGACCGCATTCGCGATCAGCTGACCGCCATGGGTGTAGTGCTGGAAGACAGCAAGGGCACGACGACCTGGCGCCTGGCTGACTAAAGCAACTGGGGCTGCGTTGCAGCCCTTCGCGGGCATGCCCGCTCCCACAGGGATAGCGCACACTTGAAATGTCGCGCCAACCTGTGGGAGCGGGCGTGCCCGCGAAGGGCCGCAAAGCGGCCCCCGCTTTTACTTCACTAGGCCCGCAAGCGGGCAGTGCAATACCAGCCTGGCCCCACCCAATTCGCTTTCGCCAATCTCCAGCCCGAACCCATGCAGGTCGACGATTGCCGCCACGATCGACAACCCCAGCCCGAAGCCGGCATGGCGGTGGCCTTCATCGCTGCGATAGAACCGTTTCAGTACGGCCGTCCGCTCTTCTTCGGGAATACCTGGCCCGCTATCCTCGATCGCCATGTGCACGCCGTTGTCATCCAGCGTGGCGCTTATGCGCACCCGACCACCCTCGGGCGTAAACTTGATCGCGTTGCCCACCAGATTCGCCAACGCCTCGAACAGCAGCTCGCGATCGCCGTGCAGTGCCGGTAGCTGCGCAGGTTGGTGCAATTGCAGATGAATGCCGCCATCTTCGGCCAATGGCAGGTAAAAATCGTGCAGTTCTACCAGCAGTTCATGCGGGTCAAGCTGGACGAAGCCGGCGCGGCGCTGGCGGTCTTCCAGCTCGCTGATGCGTAACAACCCGCGAAAGCGCGCCATCAAGGTGTCGGTTTCGCCGATGGCCTGGTCCAGCGCTTCGGCTTGCGCAGAATCCACGTCGCTTTGCTGGCGAATACGGTACAGCTGGGCGCGCAGACGGGTCAGCGGTGTGCGCAGGTCATGGGCAATGTTGTCGCATACACCCTTGACCTCATGCATCAGCCGTTCGATACGGTCGAGCATGGCATTGACGATCGCCGCAAGCATGTCCAGCTCGTCGCGACGGGCCGACAGTGGCAGGCGGTGGGTCAGGTCGCCGGCGACGATCAGTTCGGCCTGGGCCTGGATCGCCCGTATACGCTTGAGCGGCCTGCGCCGTAGCAGGTACCAACCGGCAAAACCCGGGATCAGGGTCAGCGAGATGCCCCAGAGCAGGGCGTGCAGGATGATCCGGGTAACCACGAACAACGAGCCATTGTCACGCACCAGCACCAGCCACCGGCCATCCTGTACCTTGATTGCCACCGCGTCGCAGCTGTCGCGGGGCATGCGTGGGTCGTCGGCATCCAGGCAGCGTTCCAATTCATGGATCTTGCCGTCCAGTCTGAGCTCTGGGGGCAAGGCTCGCACGGTGCCGCCAATCGGGTTGAGCTGGCTATCGAACAGGCCGTAGGCGTCAAAGCTGCGCTCCTCGAAGGCCTGGCTGGCAATCAGGGCGTCGTCCAGTTGCTTGCCGCTCATGTGGGCGAACAGGTGCTGGCGTTGCAGCATGGAGTGACGGGTGAGTTTGTTCAGGTAGCTGGATACCTCGAAGTACAGCACCCCCATGAGGATGCTGCTCCAGGCCACGAACAGAAAGCTGTACAGCGCCAGCAGGCGGCTGGTCGAAGAGCTCCAGCCTTTAGACGGGTTCAGCAATGGCATAGCCGGAGCCCCGTACCGTACGGATCAGCGGCGACTGGCCGGGTGAGTCGATCTTTTTGCGCAGGCGGCCAATGTGCACGTCGATCAGGTTGGTGCCCGGGTCGAAGTGATAGCCCCAGACCTCCTCGAAAATCATCATCCGCGTGATCACCTGGCCGCTGTGGCGCATCAGGTACTCCAGCAGCTTGTATTCGGTGGGCAACAGGTTGAGGGTGTTGTCACCGCGGCGCGCTTCGTGGCTGATCAGGTCCAGCTGCAGATCGGCAACCTGCAAGCGGGTCTGGGTCATGGGGACGCTGTTACGGCGCAGCAGTACCTCGACTCGCGCAGCCATTTCGTCGGAGGCGAACGGCTTGGTCAGGTAGTCGTCCCCGCCAGCACGCAGGCCGCGCACCCGCTCATCGACGTCGGAGAGGGCGCTGATCATCAGGATCGGCGTAGCGATCTTGAGGTTGCGCAGGGTGGTGACGATGGTCAGGCCGTCCACCTCGGGCAGCATGCGGTCCAGGGTGATCAGGTCGTAGCCGCCCGCAATGGCTTTGGCCAGGCCTTCACGGCCATTGTCGGCCCAATCCACTTCCAGGCCGTGGCTGGTAAGTTCGGCGACGATTTCCTGGCCGGTGACGGCGTCGTCTTCGATGGTCAGTACGCGAGGCATGCTGGTTCCTGGGCATCTAATGGAGATCTGATTGTGCCAAAGAATAGACAACCGGCGATTTAAGAAAAATTCATCTAGCGGGCACCGATGCCTTCGGCATGCATGATCTGCGCAATGATCGGTACCGGTGTCATCAGGTGCGAGCGCATCATGGCGCTGGCAGTTTTGGCATCCCGGGCGAGGATCACCTCGACCAGTGCCGCATGCTCCTGGCGCTTGAGCGCCAGCGCCTGTTCGGAAAACACCGTCTGCGTCAGCCACAGGTGGCGGTAGCGCTCGGCCTGGTCGAACAGGTAGGTGCGCGCCTGCAGCAGGTGCTTGGAGCCGCAGCCCGAGGCAATGGCAGTATGGAACGCCTTGTGCCGCTCGTCCCACACATCCAGCCGCTGCTCGCGGGTTTTTACTTCCACCACCTTGGCCAAGGTATGCGAGTGGGCCAGCACCGACGCCTCCCAGGCGTCATCGCCGCGCTCGATGGCCAAGGCAATGATCATCGCTTCCAGGTTGGCGCGGGCGTCGTAGATGTCGTTCATCTCATCCAGCGACATGGGCGCTACCCGGTAGCCTTTCTGGCTGATCGCGTTGACCAGGTGCTCGGCCACCAGTTGCGACAGTGCTTCGCGCAGCGGGCCCACACCCAGGTCGTAGCGTTCCTTGAGGGTGCTCATCAACAGCTTTTCACCGGGCTTGAACACCCCGCGGATGATGTCCTTCTTGAGCCTCTCATACCCGCTGAATGCTGAGTTTTGTCGGGGGGCGAGCGCTTCCAAGATCCTGTTCCTCAAAACGTTTTGCCGATCATACCGAAACCCTCTGCCGACGAAAAACAATGGACAAACTCGGTTAGTGTCGTTGAAACATAAAAATGTAGACATTTTTAGTTAGTGGCGATATTTTTACCTCGCCCGCACTGATCCAGGTCATGACCGGACGGCGCCACCTACTTTTTTAGCCAGGACACTGCCATGAACGCCTTTACGCAGATCGACGAACTTGTCATGCCACTGCCGCTCGAACCGCAGGGCTACACCATCGCCCCCTCGAAACAGTCGCCGCGCCTGCTGGAACTGACCTTTGCCCGGGAAACTGTCGAAGCGTTCGTGCAGGCCGTTGCCCAATGGCCGGTGCAGGCATTGGAGTACAAGTCGTTCCTGCGTTTTCGTGTAGGCGAAATCCTTGACGAGCTGTGCCAGGGCACGCTGCGCCCGGTGCTGCTCAACACCATCCTCGACCGCGCCACAGGCGGCATGCTGATCACCCCGATCGGCCTGGATGACGTGAGCCAGGCCGAAGACATGGTCAAGTTCACCACCGCCTGTGCACACCTGATCGGCCGTTCCAACTATGACGCCATGAGTGGCCAGTTCTATGCGCGCTTCGTGGTGGTCAACAGCGACAACTCCGACAGCTACCTGCGCCAGCCGCACCGTGTGATGGAGCTGCACAACGACGGTACGTTCGTGAACCAGATCACCGACTATGTGCTGATGCTGAAGATCGACGAAAAGAACATGGAAGGCGGCAACTCGCTGCTGCTGCACCTGGACGACTGGGAGCAGTGCGAGGCGTTCTTCCGTCACCCGATGGCACGTCGCGAAATGCGCTGGACCGCACCGCCGAGCAAAAAGGTTGCCGAAGATGTGTTCCATTCGGTATTCGACACCGATACCGAAGGCCGGCCGACCATGCGCTACATTGACCAGTTCGTGCAGCCGGAAAACTACGAGGAAGGTATCTGGCTGAACGCCTTGTCCGAGTCGCTGGAAGGCAGCGGCAAGAAGGTCTCGGTGCCGGTAGGCGTAGGCAGTTTCCTGCTGATCAACAACCTGTTCTGGCTGCATGGCCGCGATCGCTTCACCCCGCACGAGGGCCTGCGCCGCGAACTGATGCGCCAGCGTGGTTACGTCGCCTTCCCCAAGCCGCTGTACCAGCGCGGGCAATAATGACAGGGCGCGGGGCGGGCGCTCGCCCACGCGTTTTTGCACAAAACAATGCCACCAGGCCCCGTGCGGGCCTTGGTGAGCCTGCCAGGCAATGCCTGCGTGTGAGGTAAGGCTGTGTACGATTTCATCATTATTGGCGGCGGGATTGTGGGCATGTCCACGGCCATGCACCTGATCAAGGTCTACCCGGACGCGAAGATTCTCCTGCTGGAGAAAGAGTCCGGCCCGGCCCGCCATCAGACCGGCCATAACAGTGGCGTGATCCACGCCGGCGTGTATTACACCCCCGGCAGCCTCAAGGCGCGCTTCTGCCTGGAAGGCAACAAGGCGACCAAAGCCTTCTGCACCCGGCACGGCATTCATTTCGATGAGTGCGGCAAGCTGCTGGTCGCCACCAACGATCTGGAAATGCAGCGCATGAAGGCGCTGTGGGAGCGCACGGCGGCCAATGGCCTGGAACGCTACTGGCTGTCGGCTGACGAGTTGCGCGAGCGTGAGCCCAACATCGTCGGTATGGGGGGCATCTTCGTGCCGTCCAGCGGCATCGTCAACTACGCCCAGGTCACCGCTGCGATGGGCGCAGAGTTCCAGCGTGCCGGCGGCGAAATCCGCTATGGCGCAGAAGTGGTTGGCCTGCAGGAACAGGCAAATGAAGTGATCGTGCGCACCCAGCGCGATGAATTGCGCAGCCGTTTCCTGGTGACCTGCTCGGGGCTGATGGCCGACCGCGTGGTGAGCATGCTCGGTCTGCGTACCGAATTCGTGATCTGCCCGTTCCGTGGCGAATACTACCTGCTGCCCAAGCAGCACAATCAGATCGTCAACCACCTGATCTACCCGATTCCCGACCCGTCGATGCCCTTCCTGGGGGTGCACCTGACCCGCATGATCGACGGCACCGTCACCGTAGGCCCCAACGCCGTGCTGGCGATGAAGCGCGAGGGCTACCGCAAGACCGATGTCAGCCCCAGCGACCTGTTCCAGACCCTGACCACGCCCGGCATCCTCAAGGTGCTGGCGAAGAACTTCCGCCCGGGCCTGATCGAGATGAAGAACTCGCTGTTCAAGGGCGGGTACCTCAAGCAGGTGCAGAAGTACTGCCCGAGCATTACCAAAGCCGACCTCACGCCTTACCCGGCCGGCGTGCGTGCCCAGGCGGTGTCGCGCGACGGCAAGCTGATCGACGATTTCCTGTTCGTCAACACCGCACGCAGTGTCAACGTGTGCAACGCACCGTCGCCAGCTGCTACCTCGGCCATCCCGATCGGCGCCTACATCGTCGAGAAGGTGTGCGAGCAGGTCGGCCTGCAGGGCGGCAGCTTCCCCAAGGCCGACCTGTCGGCCAACCAGAGGGCTGCCAGCTGACACCCCGGTAACACCTCCTGCGGTTTCGTTTTACTCAACCCGTACTGCCCTGCTCACCATTCAGGGCAGGGCGGGCTTTTTCGCGCCTGCGTCGGTGACGTGCAGCCGGCGGCCCCTGCGTGGGCATGACAAAAACAACAAGGTAGCGCCATGCAAACCCACAAGAACAATTTGAGTCATGGATTGAAATCACGGCATGTCACCATGCTGTCCATTGCCGGCGTGATCGGCGCCGGGCTGTTTGTCGGCTCTGGCCGCGCCATCGCCGAAGCGGGGCCTGCCACCATCCTGGCTTATATCCTGGCGGGCGGCCTGGTGGTGCTGGTGATGCGCATGCTGGCCGAAATGGCGGTTGCCTCCCCGGACACCGGCTCGTTCTCAACCTACGCTGACCTCGCCATCGGCAAATGGGCCGGTTACACCATCGGTTGGCTGTACTGGTGGTTCTGGGTGCTGATCATTCCGATCGAGGCCAATATCGCCGCTACCATCATCAACTCCTGGGTCCCGCAGATGGAGATCTGGGTGTTGTCGTTGGTGATCACGTTGCTGCTGACGGCCACCAACCTGTTCAGCGTGAAGAATTACGGTGAGTTCGAGTTCTGGTTGGCACTGGTCAAGGTGGTGGCCATCGTCAGCTTCATCGCCCTGGGTGTTTGCGCCATTTTCGGCCTGTTGCCGGGGGCTGGCGTCAGCGGCGTCTCGCGCCTGTGGGATACGGGGGGCTTCATGCCCAACGGCTTTGGTGCGGTGCTGAGCGCGATGCTGATCACCATGTTCTCGTTCCTCGGGGCCGAGGTGGTGACCATCGCTGCGGCTGAATCCGACGAGGCGGGCAAGCATATTTCCAAGGCCACCAATTCGGTGATCTGGCGGATAACGCTGTTCTACATCCTGTCGATCTTCATCGTCATCGCATTGGTACCGTGGACCGACCCACGCCTGGCGACCGAAGGCTCTTATGTCACGGTGCTGGACACCCTCGGCGTGCCAAATGCCAAGGCCATCATCGACTTCGTGGTGCTGACGTCGGTGACCAGTTGCCTCAATTCGTCGCTGTACACCGCCTCGCGCATGGTCTATTCGCTTAGCCGCCGGGGTGATGCCCCGGCCTGTGCCCAGATAACCAGCCGCAGTGGTACACCCGTGGTGGCAGTCTTGTTATCAACGGGGGCTGCCTTCCTGGCGGTGATCGCCAACTACCTGGTGCCGGCTCAGGTGTTTGGCTTCCTCATGGCCAGCTCCGGTGCCATTGCCTTGCTGGTGTATCTGGTCATCGCCATTTCCCAGCTGCGCCTGCGCCAGCGCCTGACGGCACAGGGCAAGACACTGGGTTACCGCATGTGGCTGTTCCCGTGGCTGACCTGGGGCGTGATCCTGTTCATCAGCGGCGTACTGGTATTGATGCTGTTCCGCCCGGATCATCGCCTGGAAGTGGTCTCGACGATGGTGCTGGCGGTGTTGGTGGTGTGCTCAGGGGTGCTGGTGACCCGGCGCCGGGCACGCGGCGGGGCGGTGGCTGGCGTAGGGCAGGGCGCCTGATTCGTCCGGTCTGAAGACAGACGAGCAAGTCGCATCAGGCTGTGAGAGGATGTCCGCCAACAAAGCCAGGACCCTGAACGCAGCCTGATGAAGACACCTAAAAGAATCGAACCGTTGATCGAAGACGGCCTTGTCGACGAAGTACTACGGCCGTTGATGAGTGGCAAGGAAGCCGCTGTGTACGTGGTGCGCTGTGGCAGCGAGGTACGCTGCGCCAAGGTCTATAAAGAAGCCAACAAGCGCAGTTTCCGCCAGGCCGCCGAATACCAGGAGGGCCGCAAGGTACGCAACAGCCGTCAGGCCCGGGCCATGGCCAAGGGCAGCAAGTACGGCCGCAAAGAAGCCGAAGATGCCTGGCAGAACGCCGAAGTGGCAGCGCTGTTCCGTTTGGCCGCCGCAGGTGTGAGGGTGCCCAAGCCTTACGACTTCCAGGACGGCGTGCTCCTGATGGAGCTGGTCACCGATGCCGATGGTGATGCGGCCCCGCGCCTGAACGACGTTCACCTCGAAGCGGAGGATGCCCGCGCGTTCCACGCCTTCGTCATTCGCCAGATCGTGCTGATGCTGTGCGCCGGAATGGTGCATGGCGACCTGTCCGAGTTCAACGTGCTGCTCGGCCCGGACGGGCCGGTGATCATCGACCTGCCGCAGGCAGTGGATGCAGCCGCCAACAACCATGCCTTCAGCATGCTGCAGCGCGATGTGGACAACATGGCCCATTATTTCGGGCGCTTTGCCCCGGAGCTGAAAAGCACCCGCTATGCGCAGGAGATGTGGGCGTTGTACGAGGCCGGCGAGTTGCTGCCCGACAGCCCGTTGACCGGGGTGTTCGAGGATGACGAACATGAAGCTGACGTAACCGGGGTGATGCGCGAGATCGACGCCGCCCGGATGGACGACGCTCGCCGCCGTGCAGCACGCGCCGAGGCTGAGCATGGGCCGGCCAAGGCAGAGGAAGTGACGCCGCCCTGGCTGCAGTAATTTATTCCTGTACCGGCCTCCTCTCGGGTAAACCCGCACCTACGGGATTTGTGGGCGCGGTTTTGCCCGCGAAGAGGCCAACACAGGCAAACCCCGGCCGTTGCCATTGACGCAAGACACAATCTCGTCATTTAGCCTTTTCACTGGCGCGCGACAGGCATAAGGTATACGCCGTTCAAATTCCCTGGAGCTGTCATGTCCAACCAATTCCCGTCCGTTCGTCCCCGCCGCCTGCGCCAGAACGAGTCCCTGCGCACGATCTTCCAGGAAACCGAGTTCCGCCTTGAAGACCTGATCCTGCCGATCTTCGTCGAAGAGGGCATCGATGATTTCGTGCCGATCACCAGCATGCCCGGTGTCAATCGTATCCCCGAGAAACTGTTGGCCCAGGAAATCGAGCGCTATGCCCGCGCCGGTATCAAGTCGGTGATGACCTTTGGCGTATCGCACCACCTGGATGCCGATGGCAGCGACACCTGGAACGAAAACGGCCTGGTTGCGCGCATGTCGCGTATCTGCAAGGACACCGTGCCGGAAATGGTGGTGATGTCCGACACCTGCTTCTGCGAATACACCAGCCACGGCCACTGCGGCGTGCTGCATGACCATGGCGTGGACAACGACGCCACCCTGGCCAACCTAGGCAAGCAGGCCGTCATCGCCGCTGCTGCCGGTGCCGACTTCATTGCCCCCTCGGCGGCGATGGACGGCCAGGTGCAAGCTATCCGCAGCGCGCTGGACGGTGCCGGCTTCCACGACACCGCGATCATGGCCTACTCGACCAAGTTCGCCTCGTCGTTGTATGGCCCGTTCCGTGAGGCCGGCGGCACTGCACTGAAGGGTGACCGCAAAAGCTACCAGATGAACCCGATGAACCGCCGCGAAGCGGTGCGCGAGTCGCTGCTCGACGAGCAGGAAGGCGCGGACGTGCTGATGGTCAAGCCGGCCGGTGCCTACCTTGATGTGATCGCCGACATCCGCGCTGCTTCGCGCCTGCCACTGGCGGCGTACCAGGTGAGTGGCGAGTATGCGATGATCAAGTTCGGCGGGCTGGCCGGTGCCATCGACGAAGGCCGGGTGGTGCGCGAAAGCATTGGCGCAATCAAGCGTGCTGGTGCAGACCTGATCCTGACCTACTTCGCCATGGACCTGGCGCGCGAAGGTATCTGAAGCCAGGCCTTGGGCATGAAAGCCGCTGCCATTGCAGCGGCTTTTCTTTGGGCGCCGTTGGGGGGTGCCGCAAACACACAAAAAAACAGTAAGCGCTGAATTATTTAGTGTCCCGTTGTATCTGATCCCTTAGAGCATTCATCGACAGGGATACGGGTATGAAACCTCGCAAGAAAAGCGTCCAGCCAATCGGCCTGAAGGACATCACCATCGTCGACGACGCCAAGATGAAGAAGGCGATCACGGCCGCCGCGCTGGGCAACGCCATGGAGTGGTTCGACTTTGGGGTATATGGCTTCGTCGCTTATGCCTTGGGCAAGGTGTTTTTCCCCAACGCCGACCCCAGCGTGCAAATGATCGCGGCCTTGGCCACCTTCTCGGTGCCGTTCCTGATCCGGCCCCTTGGCGGGTTGTTCTTCGGCGCCTTGGGCGACAGGTTCGGGCGGCAGAAAATCCTCGCCGCGACCATCGTGATCATGTCCCTGAGCACCTTCGCCATCGGCCTGATACCGTCCTATGCAAGCATTGGTATCTGGGCGCCGATCCTGTTGCTGCTGGCCAAGATGGCCCAGGGCTTTTCGGTGGGTGGTGAATACACCGGTGCCTCGATCTTCGTTGCCGAGTACGCGCCTGACCGCAAGCGCGGCTTTCTCGGTAGCTGGCTGGATTTCGGTTCGATTGCCGGCTTTGTATTGGGCGCAGGGGTGGTGGTGCTCATTTCCGCGGTGCTGGGTGAAGAAAAGTTCCTCGAATGGGGTTGGCGCCTGCCGTTCTTCCTGGCCCTGCCGCTGGGCATCATCGGCCTTTACCTGCGCCATGCGCTGGAAGAAACCCCTGCGTTCCAGCAGCACGTCGACAAGCTGGAACAGGGCGATCGTGAAGGCCTGGCCTCCGGGCCCAAGGTGTCGTTCAAGGAGGTGGCCACCCAGCACTGGCGCAGCCTGGTGACCTGCATCGGCGTGGTAATCGCCACCAACGTCACCTACTACATGCTGCTTACCTACATGCCCAGCTACCTGTCGCACAACCTGCACTACAGCGAAGACCATGGCGTGCTGATCATCATCGCGATCATGGTCGGCATGCTGTTCGTGCAGCCGATCATCGGTCTGCTCAGCGACAAGTTTGGCCGACGGCCGTTCATCATCGTCGGCAGTGTCGGCCTGCTGGCCTTGGCCATTCCGGCATTCATGCTGATCAACAGTGGGGTGCTTGGGCTTATTTTCGCCGGCCTGCTGATCATTGCCGTGCTGCTGAACTTCTTCATCGGCGTCATGGCCTCGACGCTGCCGGCCATGTTCCCCACGCACATCCGTTACAGCGCCCTGGCCAGCGCCTTCAATATCTCGGTGCTGATCGCCGGCCTTACCCCAACCCTCGCTGCGTGGCTGGTGGAGACCACAAACGACCTGTACATGCCGGCCTATTACCTGATGGTGATCGCTGCTGTCGGCCTGGTCACCGGCCTGACCATGAAGGAAACCGCCAACAAGCCCCTGCGCGGCGCCGCCCCTGCGGCGTCAGACATCGAAGAGGCGCGTGAACTGCTGCAGGAGCACCACGACAACATCGAGCAGAAGATCGAGGACATCGATGCGCAGATCGCCGAGTTGGAAGCCAAGCGCGAAAAACTGGCACAGCAGCACCCGCGTATCGAATGATCAGCGCGGCATGTAGCCACGCTGCCAGGAACGCGGTATGAACCGCGATACCAATGCCAGCACGCAGGCCAGCGCACAACTGCCGGCCAGCGCCTGCAGGCCCAGGTGTTGTTGCAACCAGGCGCCGAGCGCGGCGCCCAGCAACATCCCGGCCCAAGGTATCAACTGGACCCGCCAGCCATTGCGCCGCTCGCCCAGCAGCCAACGCCCCAGGCCGCGGCCGAAACGCGACAGGGCGCCCGTCACGTAAGTCAGGCCAATGGGCAGGCCATTCACCTGTTCCACGACCGCATTGATCATGCCCATGGCCAGCGTGGCCGCCAACAGCGCAGGGAAGGTGGCCGGCAACGGCCACGCTGCCGCGAAAGCCAGCAGTGCGGCAACCACCAACAGCACCGGCCAGGCTCGACGGCGCAATCCGCGAGCCAGGAGCACACCCAGCGCATTGCCCGCAACGAAGCCCAGTACGGCGCCACTGAGGCGTAGCACAAGGGCCAGGTCAGCTTCACTGATGGCCACCGCCAGGCGTGTGGTGTTACCACTCATGAACGACACGAAATCGCCCAGTGCCAGCAAGCCGATGGCATCGGTCATGCCGGCCAGCACCGACAGGGCGGCGACCAGGCCAAGGCCGACGCGACCGCGCATTACCTGCAGGCGCAAACGCCTGGCTGTGCGCGCGGGGAGGGCGTTAGGGAGCATGTGCAGGCCTCAGGGCAACAGGTTTTCGCGGGCCAGGGTACCTTTGATGGTGCGCTCTACCACATCGACCAGCACCATGGTCTGGTGGTCGACCTCGATGTTGAGCAGTTCACCTGTGTGGTAGCTGGCGAAGGTAGTCTGACGCAGGGTTTCCGGGATCAGGTTGATGGTGATCACGTTATCCTCCACGTCAGCGACCGTCAGGCTGCAGCCATTGACCCCGATGAAACCGCGCGGGAACACGTACTTGCCCCATCGCGGCGGCATGCGGAACTTGATGAAGGCGCCGGTTTCCTTGATCGACAGCTCGACGATCTCGGCGGTGGTGGCGATGTGGCCGGCCATCAGGTGGCCGCCGACTTCGGCGTTCATCTTCGCTGAGCGTTCGATGTTCACGCTCCGGCCAGGCTTGAAGCTGCTCAGATTGGTGCGTTCGAGGGTAGCGGTCATGGCGTCGAACCTGACCTGGCTGCCGTCGATTTCGGTCACGGACAGGCAGGTACCTTCGACACTGACGCTGGCACCGATTTTCAGTTCGTCGAGCAGTTCCGGGGTGAGGTCGATGGTGAATTGGTTGTGGCCCGGGTAGGTGGTCACATCAAGCAGAGGGCGGACGGCCTGGACGATGCCGGTGTACATGGAGTTGCTCCTGGGCACGGAAAAGAAAACTTCCGAACGCTATGCCCGTAGCGCCGTAAATGCAAGACCGGCTTCTTGGCTGGCAAGCCGGCTTGCGAGTCTGGCGCCTGCGCGGGGCAGGCGGCGTGCTTGCGGGCGAAACCGGTTTGCCGACGGCAGGGCCACGCCAGATTCAAACATGCCCGCTGCTGTTGACGATCCGCAGGCACAGCGCCTCGTAGGGGTCCAGGTTCACCATCAGGCGCCCGTCCTCGGTCAAATCGCCTTCGACCGTCTCGTTGATCATGTCGACCACCGGCCCAGGTGTGAAGCCGGTCAACAGCAGTTCCTCGGCAATTGCCTCCTGGCCGAAGTTCAGCGCAGTGATCTGGATACCACGCCCGGCTGGCAACTCATGCACCATCACCAGCAGCCCTGGGCTGCGTACCTCAGGTACCAGCACCTGACGGCTGGTGGCGATGCCGTAGGCCTGGCGCACAGCCAGCAGTTTCTTCACCTGGCAGGCAAATGAATCACCCTCGTCCAGCTGGCTGTCGAGGCTGCCGTAAAGCGACCGGGCACGCGGCATGCCACGCACCGAAGCCACCGCCTGTGGGTCAAGTCCGGCCAGGTCATAGCCGCCTCGGTGAATCCAGCGGGTATCGCCGTCGAGCATGCGTTCGGCCACCGCTTCGGCGGGCAAGGGCAGGGCACCGACCAGGTCCCAGCCGGACAAGGCGACTACCCCCGGCTGCATGGCGTTGTACATGACCAGCAGCAGGTGCACCTTCTTGATCAATTCGATATCCGTTGCGCCAATCTGTTCGAGGTCGCGAATACCCAGTGCAGCGGCGATCAGGCTGGCGGTGGTGCAGGCAATGCCGTTGGTCACGAAGCGCAGGTTGTACGGCGCATGCTCCCCCGACAGCCGTTCGTAGATCTCTTCGCGGATATGTTCGCGCAGGATGCTGCCAGGCAGGGTCTGGCCCTTGTACAGGTACATGTCGTGCGCGTGCAGTGTCCAGAAGTGCACCAGCTCCACGGTCAGCTCGTCATGGTTTTGCAGGGCATGGATCAGCGAGGCCGGGTCGATGCCGAAGGCGTGCATCTCCTTGAGCATCAGGCGCAGGAACTCGGTGTCGCCCGTCAGCAGCGCATGCTGGTAGGCCGGCCGGGTAATGAAATCGTAGGACAGGTCGGCACCGCCTCTGGACATCTGCGCAATGTCATCGAGGGTCAGGTTCAGCTCCTGGAAGCTGAAACCGCCGGCCTTGCGGATCATGCCACCGATCAGCTGGTTGCCGACGAGCGACAGCGGGTGGCTTTCCGACCAGGCGGTGCCGCTGGCGCGTGTTTCCACGCCGAGAAAGCCGTTGGCGTCCAGGCGCAGGCCGCGTGCACCCAGGCAGTCCAGCGCGTGCAGTGCGTCACCAATGATCATTTGTTGGGCGGCGAAGGTAGGGTCCAACCAGTTCAGCGAGGGCTGGCCTTCCTTGAAGTAATGCAGGTACACCCAGCGGCGGGTCTTGCCGTCGACGCCTGTGATCGGCGGCGTGGCGCTCCAGTCGGTTTCCTTCACGCCCGGCTCGAAGAAGATTACCCGCTGCAGCTGGCCAACGATGTAATGGCGCGCCTTCAGCTCGTCACACTGAGCTGGCAGTAAATTGACCGCATCGCGCCCGGCGGGCACCTCGGGCAGCAGCGTCCAGTCTTCTTCGCGGATCTCGACCATGTGGTACAGCCCCGGGTAGGGGCCATGGGCGATCTCGGCCAGGCGGAAGTCGGCGCCCTTGCCGGTGTGCGAGGGGATCAGGTCGTCGATGGTCACGGCATTGTGCGCAGCGGCCATGCGGCTCATCTGGATCAGTTCCTGCTCGCTGCCGTACAGCGGGTCGATGTCGAAGCTGATGCGGTCGAAGTTGCCGTCCACACTGGGGGTGAGTTCGCGGCCGCGGATGCCACCGGACAGTTTGATCGGGCCCGTGTGCAGGCCCTGTACGCCGATCTCCGACAGGCGCTTCCACAACGCTTCGTGGGCCAGGGCACCGAGTACCGAGCAGCCCTCGGGCGCGATGATGGCGTCGGGGTAGACGGTCAGCCACACCGAGGCGATTTCGGTGGCGCGGCGTGGCTGGGCCTCGGCGTACGGTTGTTGCCACAGGCGCGACTGGCCTGAGTACAGGCTGGCGCGCGCCTGGGAGGCCTTGAGCATGGCGCGGTCTTCGAGCCATTTGACGTACGACGGGTCGGGCTGGGTCATTTCGCGTCCTCTTTGCGTGTCGGCACCGGCTCAGGTTATGACGGCGTCGCGGCCTGAACGTTCGGCCCGCGCAGAAACCAGCACCGGTCACGGCTTGCGAATGGGGCTGCGGGCCGCTTCGCGCAGGCTCTCCAGCAAATCCAGCACTGCCCCTTCGATATGCGGTTCATCACGCCAGCACATACCGATCGAGCCTTCGGCCTCCAGCTCGAAATCCAGCTGCCGCAACAACCCGCGCCCATGGAAATGCTCGGCCACCCGCCCGGACGCCACCGACAGCATGTCGCTGTTCTGCATCAACCACAAATTGGCCATCAGCGACGATGATTCGATGCGGCACGGCAACGGCTTGCGCCCGGCGTTGCTCAGGGCTGTGTCCAGGCGGTTGCGGATCGGCGTGGCAGGCGGCCACAACAGCCAATCGTACTGATACAGGTCGTCCCAGTTCAGGCCCTTGCGCTTGGCTAACGGGTGGTCGGGGCGGGCGACTACCTGCATGGGTTCGCGAAACAGCATCTCGCTGTGCAGGGCCTGGCTGGGCTGGTAGTTGTCGACCCGCCCGACCACCACATCCAGCTGGCCCAGCTGCAGGCGTTCGAGCAGCACGTTCATCGTGCTTTCCTGCAGCGATACCTGCGCTTTCGGGTGTTTTTCCAGGAAGTACAGGATGGCGTCAGGCACCAGGCTAGGCGCCGAAGCCGGTGAGGTGCCTATCGCCACGTTGGGTGTGCTGCCTTCGCGCAGGGCGTCCAGGTTGCTTTGTGCGCGTTCCATCTCGCTGAGTATGCGCCGCGCATGGTTGACCAGCAGGGTACCTTCGGCGGTCGGCCGCAGGCCCCGGGCATGGCGCTCGAACAGTAGGGCGCCGGCATCTTCCTCCAACTCCTTGAGGAACTTCGACAGCCCAGGCTGGGTGGTGTAGGCCTGCCGTGCGGTGTCGCTGAGGTTACCGGTTTCGGCCAGCGTCACCAGCAGTTGCAGGTGCCTTGGGCGCAGGCGGCGGGTCCAGTGCATGGCGTGCCTCTCATCATCTTTTTGGTATGGATGCATATGAAAATATCATTTTTTTTGTATGCCTGGCGGGCGTTTAATCGATCGCACAACGGGGCGCTGCCACTGCCAATCGCCCCTTCCCAGCCCACCGAAGGTGAAGCGATGAATAACAACGACAATATCGGCACGGCCCGCGCCGACTTCTATCAACGCATCGACAGCCAGGCGCTGTTCCCCCTGTGGGAACAGCTGCACAACCTGGTACCGCCGCAGCCCACCACCACCTGCGTGCCGGCGCTGTGGCGCTTCAGTGAAGTGCGCCCGTACCTGATGGAGGCCGGTCAGCTGATCAGCGCCGAAGAGGCGGTGCGCCGGGTGCTGGTGCTGGAAAACCCGGGTATTCGCGGCCAGGCCTCGATCACCCCCAGCCTGTATGCCGGGCTGCAACTGATCCTGCCGGGCGAGATCGCCCCCAGCCACCGCCACAGCCAGTCGGCGCTGCGTTTCGTGGTCGAAGGCAAGGGCGCCTACACCGCAGTGGACGGCGAGCGCACCACCATGCACCCAGGCGACTTCATCATCACCCCGTCCTGGACCTGGCATGACCACGGCAACCCCAGCGAAACCGAAGGCGGCGAGCCGGTGATCTGGCTCGACGGCCTGGACATTCCCACCGTGCGCTTCTATGGCGCCGGTTTCGCCGAGAACTACCCGCAGGCCGTGCAGCCAGTCAGTCGCCCGGACGGCAACAGCCTGGCCCGCTACGGCGCCAACATGCTGCCGCTGCGCCATGAGGTGCAGGGCGCTACCTCACCGATTTTCAGCTACCCGTATGCGCGTACCCGCGAAGCGCTGGCCACGCTTGAGCAGCAGGGCGAAGTGGATGCCTGGGATGGCGTGAAGCTGCGTTATGTCAACCCGGCCACTGGCGGCTGGGCCATGCCCACCATCGGTACCTGCATGCAGCTGCTGCCACGCGGATTCGCCGGCAAGACTGCCCGCTGCACCGATGCCACCGTGTACTCGGTGGTCGAGGGACGGGGGCGCGCCATCATCGGTGGGCAGACCTTCCATTTCGAGCCCAAGGACACCTTCGTCGTGCCCAGTTGGGTAACGCTGAGCCTTCAGGCGGACGACGCGTGTGTGCTGTTCAGCTATTCCGATCGGCCGGTGCAGGAGGCCCTCGGGCTGCTGCGCGAAGCCCGCGAACATCATTGATCCAAGGAGCCCTGCCATGACTTACCTGTTTGAACCTGCCGCCACCACCAGCCTGCCGATCGCCGGCAGCGACCAGCGCTTCCCTGTACGCCGCGTTTACTGCGTGGGCCGCAACTACGCTGCCCACGCTCGTGAAATGGGCTTTGACCCGGACCGCGAGCCGCCGTTCTTCTTCTGCAAGCCGGCCGATGCCGTGGTACCGACGGCCGACGGCCAGACCCTGGAGCTGCCGTACCCGGCGCAAACCAGCAATTACCACTACGAAATCGAACTGGTCGCAGCCATCGGTAAAGGCGGACGCAACATCGCGCCCGAGCAGGCCAACGAACACGTGTTCGGTTATGCAGTGGGCCTGGACATGACCCGTCGCGATTTGCAGATGAAAATGCGCGAAATGGGCCGCCCTTGGGAAATCGGCAAGGCATTCGACGCCTCAGCACCCATCGCGCCGCTTTACCCGGCCAGCCAGGTTGGCCATCCGGCGCAGGCCGGCATCTGGCTGCAGGTCGAAGGCCAGGACCGCCAGCGCAGCGACATCGACCAGCTGATCTGGTCGGTGCCGGAAACCATCGCCTACCTGTCGCGCTTCTTCGAGCTGCAGCCGGGTGACCTGATCATGACCGGTACCCCCGAAGGCGTGGGTCCGGTGATCGCTGGCGAGCTGATGGTGGGTGGCGTCGAAGGCCTCGGCGAAATCTGCGTTCGCGTCGTCTGATTGCCGTGGGCCGGCGCAGCTGGCCTTTCATCCCGGTTCAACACGTGGCCGGCGCCAAGCGCCGGCCCGGAGGTTTCGCTCATGTCTTCCACCGATAAAAACAACACCGTGGATGTACAAGCCTTCATCGATAGCCAGCCGGTGACGCGCTTTCAGTCGCGCGTCTTGCTGCTGTGTTTTCTGGTCACCGCCATCGATGGCCTGGACACGGCCGCCATCGGCTTCATTGCCCCGGCGCTGCGCGAGCACTGGCAAATCGGCGCCGCCGAGCTTGGGCCGGTGCTGGGTGCAGCACTGGTCGGGCTGATGCTGGGAGCGTTCATGGCCGGGCCTTTGGCCGACCGCTTTGGCCGCAAGCGCGTGCTGTTGCTGTCGGTGGCCTGCTTCGGCGTCTTCAGCCTGGCTGCCGCATTCGCCCAGGACCTGCACAGCCTTGCACTGTTGCGCCTGCTTACCGGCCTGGGCCTGGGCGGGGCGATGCCCAACGCCATTACCCTGACCTCCGAATACTGCCCGCAACGCCGACGCTCTTTGATGGTGACCGGCATGTTCTGCGGCTTCACCCTCGGCTCAGCCCTGGGCGGGGTGGTCGCTGCGCAGTTGTTGCCAGTCTTCGGCTGGCGCAGTGTGCTGGCCCTGGGTGGGGTGCTGCCGCTGGCATTGCTGCCGGTATTGTGGTTTGCGCTGCCCGAGTCCGTGCGTTTTCTGGCGCGCCGCAATCCGGCCGATAGCAAGGCGCTTGCCATTGTGCGACGCATCGGTGTGTTGCCCGTGGGCTGCCAGGGCCTGCGCATCGATGACGCGGTAGAAGGCCATTCGCCGGTGCGGCAGATTCTTGCCGCGCCGTTACGCCGCGGCACCCTGGCGCTTTGGCTGGCGTTTTTCATGAGCCTGCTGATCATCTACGGCATGACCAACTGGCTGCCGTTGCTGGTGCGTGACACCGGCCTGAGCCTGAGCCAGGCGGCGCTGATCAGCGCGCTGTTCCAGATCGGTGGCACCCTTGGCGCATTGTGCCTGGGGGCGGCCATGGACCGCTTCGAGCCACATAGCGTGCTGATGCTGGCCTTGCTCGGCGGCGCGGCGTGCCTGTTCGCCATTGGTCAGTGCCATGGCAACTACGTACTGCTGGGGCTGAGCGTGGCCGGCATGGGCTTTTGCATCAGCGGTTCGCAGGTCGGTGCCAATGCCCTGGCTGCAGCCTTCTACCCCACCAGCAGCCGCGCCACGGGTGTGAGCTGGGCACACGGGGTAGGGCGAATCGGCTCAGTGTGCGGCACCTTTGGTGGTGCGTTGCTGATGGATGCCGGGCTGTCCTTTGAGCTGCTGTTCAGCGTGCTCATGCTGCCCGCGGTGCTGGCCGCTGCGGCGATCTTCCTGAAGGGCGTGCGACCTGTCACTGCGTTGCCCGCCACCACCCACATCATGCCCTGAACCTGCAGGAATACTGCCATGCAGCTCTACAGCTTTTTCAACAGTTCCACCTCGTACCGTGTGCGCATTGCCCTGGCCCTGAAAGGCCTGGAGGTGGAGTACCACGGCGTCAACCTGCGCGCCGGTGAACAACGCCAGGCGCCGCACCGTGCGCTCAGCCCCATGGGGGGCGTGCCGGTACTGGTGGACAACGATTCTGTCAGCCTGACCCAGTCACTGGCGATCATCGACTACCTCGACGCGCGCTATCCGCAGGCGCCATTGCTGCCCGGCGACCCCTTGCTGCGTGCCCGGGTGCTGGAGGTGGCGCAACTGATCGCATCCGACATCCACCCGCTCAACAACCTGCGCGTGCTTGGTTACCTGCAAGGTGTGCTGAACGTAGGGCCTGAGGAAAAGGACCGTTGGTACGCGCACTGGGTCGCCGAGGGGCTTGCCGCCCTCGAAGCCCTGCTGCAACGCCATGGCGAAGGCCCCTACTGCTTCGGTGCACAGCCGACCCTGGCCGACTGCTGCCTGGTGCCGCAAGTGGCGAACGCCGAACGCATGGGCTGTGACCTGCACGCTTACCCACGAGTGATGGCGGTGTACGACCACTGCCAGGCGCAACCCGCCTTCCAGCGTGCTGCGCCCGGCCGCCAAGCCGACTTCATCCAATAAAAACCGCAGCCTGTACGGAGACCCCAACCATGACTGCCCAACAACAAAAAATCATCATCGTCGGCGGGGGCATCGGTGGCCTTGCTGCCGCTCAGGCCCTGGCCGCCCAAGGTATCCAGGTGCTGCTGCTGGAACAGGCCGAGCATATCGGTGAAATCGGCGCCGGTATCCAGCTTGGCCCTAACGCCTATGCCGCGCTGGATGCGCTGGGCGTCGGCGATGCTGCGCGCAATCGCTCGGTGTTTACCGACCACCTGATCATGATGGACGCCATCGACGCCCACGAAGTGGGGCGCGTTGAAGTCGGCGAGCGTTTTCGCCAGCGTTTCGGCAACCCGTATGGTGTGATTCATCGTGCCGACATTCACCTGTCGATCCTTGAAGCCGTGCAGCAGAATCCGTTGATCCGTTTCCAAACCTCGACGCTTATCGCCGGCATGGAGATGGACGACCATGGCGTGACCCTGACCGACAGCAAGGGCAACCGCTACCAGGCCGACGCGGTGATTGGCTGCGACGGGGTGAAGTCGGTGATCCGCGAGCGTATGGTTGGCGACCCGGCAAGGGTCACCGGGCACGTGGTGTACCGCGCCGTGGTGGATGTGCAGAACATGCCCGAAGATCTGCGCGTCAACGCGCCGATGCTGTGGGCCGGCCCGCGCTGCCACCTGGTGCACTACCCGCTGCGCGGCGGCCAGCAGTACAACCTGGTAGTGACTTTCCATAGCCGTAACGAGGAACAGTGGGGCGTGACCGACGGCAGCAAGGAAGAGGTACTGTCGTATTTCGAGGGCATTCACCCGCGGCCCCGGCAGATGCTTGACCGGCCTACCTCCTGGCGCCGCTGGGCCACCGCCGACCGCGACCCGGTGGAACAGTGGGGAGAAGGGCGGGCGACCCTGCTGGGCGATGCTGCTCACCCGATGACCCAGTACCTGGCCCAAGGCGCGTGCATGGCGCTGGAGGACGCCGTGGTGCTAGGGGAGGCGGTGAAGGCCTGTGAGCATGACTTGCAGGCGGCGTTGCGCCTGTACGAATCGATCCGCATACCCCGTACCGCACGGGTGCTGTGGTCGGCGCGGGAAATGGGGCGGCTTTACCATGCCAAGGGCGTCGAGCGGCTGGTGCGCAACCAGCTGTGGGAAGGCCGTTCGCAGGAGCAGTTCTACGATGCCGTGCAGTGGTTGTATGGCTGGAACATCGAAACCTGCCTGAAACGCTGATGACAGGCCCGGCAGGCTCAGCGCCGGGCCGACAACTGCTGCGGTGCCAGAAACGCATCATGAAAGTAATTGCGCACCGCCTGCATCGCCGGGCTGAATGCCCGTTCCCGGTGCCAGGCCAACCCCACGCTCATCGGTGTGACCGGGTCGCTGATGGTCACCGTCTCGATGCGCTTGCCCTCCAGCGACCACGGCCGGTGCACCAGGTCCGACAGGATCGCCACACCGCTGCCATTGGCGACCATGCTGCGCACGGCCTCCACCGAGCTGGTCCGCACCCTTACGCTTGGCCGTTGCCCGGCCTGCTCCCAGTAGCGCATGGCACTGTGCTCGGCCTCATCCACGGTCAACAGGATGAACGGCTCACAGGCCACATCGGCCAGGCTCACGGCCGAGCGCTCGCACAGTGGGTGATGCCCGGACAGCCACAGCCGGCGCTCGGAGTTGAACAGGGTTTCCGAGACGATGTCGGGGTGGGTGAGGTTGGCGGTGAGCACCACCGCCATGTCGAAACGCCCCTCCAGCAGGCCTTGCTCGATGGCGCTGCGCTCCTGCTCGTACAGCTCCAGGGTCACGTCCGGATGCCAGTGCTCCAGGCGCTGCAAGTGGTGCGGCAGGAAGTAGCCGATCACCGTGTAACTCGCCGCCAGGCGCAACAGGCCACTGGCGCGCACGTCCGGAAGCGGGCTGTTCAACGCATCGTCGACACTGCGCAGGATGACGTAGGCCCGGTTCAAGAAGTGCCGGCCGGCTTCGGTCAGGCTCATGCCTTGGGCCGAGCGCTGGAACAACAGCACGCCGAGCATCGCTTCCAGCTCCTTGATGGCCGTGGTCACTGCCGACTGGGAGATGTTCAGGTGGATTGCCGCTTGGGAGATCTGGCCGATTTCAGCGGTGGCAACGAAGTAGCGGACCTGGCGCAAGGTGAGTGACACGGTAGGCTCCCGGGGTATCTGATTTTCAGAAGGTACCCCATCTGTTTATAGATCTTCCCAAGGGGGTGTAGAGAATCTAACGTGGCTTGCATGCAGTCACAAGTGCCAGGAGACGCGGTCATGCAAGCAGTGGATTTCAACTCGGACATGGGTGAGGGCTTTGGCCCGTGGACGATTGGCGACGGCGTCGATCACGAACTGATGGGCTACATCAGCAGCGCCAACATCGCCACCGGTTTCCACGCCGGCGACCCCGGCACCATGCGCCGCACCGTCGAGCGCGCCAAGGCCCTGGGTGTTGCGGTGGGGGCACACCCGGGTTTCCGCGACCTGGTCGGCTTTGGCCGCCGGCACATCAATGCCTCGGCGCAGGAACTGGTGGACGACATGCTCTATCAATTGGGCGCGCTGCGTGAAATCGCTCGTGCCCAGGGCGTGCGCCTGCAGCACATCAAGCCGCATGGGGCGCTGTACATGCACTTGGCGCGTGACGAAGAAGCGGCGCGCTTGCTGGTGCAGAACCTGCGGGTGATCGAGCCCGAGTTGCTGCTGTACTGCATGCCGGGTTCGGTGATCTGCCGCATTGCCCGGGAAATGGGGCAGCCGGTGATTCGCGAGTTCTATGCCGACCGCGAGTACGACCTGAGCGGGTCGATCGTGTTTACCCGCAATGTGCGTGGCTACGAGCCCCAAGCCGTCGCCGAGCGGGTGCTGCGTGCTTGCCGCCAAGGCGTGGTGCGCACGGTCGAAGGCCAGGACCTGGCGATCGAATTCGATTCCATTTGCCTGCACAGTGACACCCCGGGCGCGCTGGACCTGGTCGAGGCCACGCGCAAGGCACTGGATGCGGCCGGCATCGTGGTGCGTGCACCGCGCTGAACCCGTCAGGCATCCGGCAAACAGACACGCCGGAGCCCGTGCATTTTGTTTTCGCCTGCCTTTCTATAAAGATTCCAAGAAAAGGAACTGTCATGGCCGAACCGCTTGCTACAACCCCGATCCGTTACAGCTTCGGCGCCGACGAGCACCTGTTTGCCGAAGTCAGCGAAAGCATGTCGCTGGAGGCCTTTTTCAAGGGTATGGCCGTCACCCGTGCGGTGGAGCGCATGGCCCTGGATGGCGTGCTTGATGTGTGCCTGGCCAACGCGTCGTTCCAGGTCCGCTTCGACCCGGACCGTATCGCCCCCGAGGCACTGCTCGAAGCCGTGCGCGGCGCCGAAGCGCAGGCGGTGGCCGAGCGTTCGTTGCAGACGCGGATCATCGAGATCCCGGTGCTGTACAACGACCCCTGGACCCATGAAACCCTGATGCGCTTTCGGGATCGCCACCAGGACCCGACCAGCACTGACCTGGAGTACGCTGCGCGTATCAACGGCCTGGCCGATGTCGAGGCCTTCATCGCCGCCCACAGTGGCGCGCCATGGTTCGTGTCGATGGTCGGCTTTGTTGCCGGCCTGCCGTTCATGTTCCAGATGGTCGAGCGCCAGCGGCAGCTGCAGGTGCCCAAGTACCTGCGCCCCCGTACCGACACGCCCAAGCTCACCCTGGGCCATGGCGGCTGCTTTGGTTGCATCTACTCGGTGCGCGGGGCCGGGGGCTACCAGATGTTTGGCGTCACCCCGGCACCGATCTACGACCCGCAGCAGACCTTGAATTACCTGAAAGAGCACATGGTGTTCTTCCGCCCAGGTGACATCGTGCAGTTCAAGCCTATCGACCGCCGCACCTACGATCAGGCGGTGGCGGAGGTGGAGGATGGCTGCTTCGACCTGCGCATTCGCCCGGTGGCGTTTTCCCTGGACGCCTTCCTCGCCGACCCGGTCGGCTACCCCAAATCGTTGCAGGAGGTGCTGGCATGATCAAGGTACTCAAACCGGGCTTGGCCACTTCTGTACAGGACCTGGGCCGCGAAGGTTACTACCACCTGGGCATTCCACCGTCCGGCGCACTCGACCAGTACGCCTTGAGCGCAGCCAACCACCTGGTGGGCAACCCGGCCGGCGCTGCGGGCCTGGAGTGCGCGCTGGTGGGGCCGGAGCTGGAGTTCCGGCAGGACGCACTGGTCGCTGTGTGCGGCGCGCAGATGCCAGCGTTGCTCGATGGCCGCGAGCAGCGCCCGGACACGGCGTTCGCCGTGCGGGCCGGGCAAGTGTTGCGTTTCGGCTTTCCAACAGCGGGCGCCCGGGCCTACCTGGCAGTGGCCGGAGGCATCGATGTGCCCGAGGTACTGGGTAGCCGGTCCACCTACGCGCTGGGCGCGTTGGGTGGCTTTCATGGGCGCAAACTGATGGCGGGCGACCTGCTGCCGGTCGGCGTGCCCAGCGGCAAGACCCGTGCCGGTGCAAGCTTGCCCATGGCCCTGCGTCAGGCCTTGGGGGGCGAGGTGGTGTTGCGGGTGGTGCCTGGGCTGTACTTTCACCGCCTGACCGAAGCTGCAGCGCAACGTTTCTTCACCGACGCCTGGACCGTTGGCTCCGAAGCGGACCGCATCGGTTATCGCTACAAAGGCGGCAGCGCCTTGAGTTTCCAACCGCGCGAGCAGCCTTTCGGTGCGGGGTCGGACCCGTCCAATATCGTCGACAGCTGCTACCCGATCGGATCGATCCAGGTGCCGGCAGGGTTGGAACCGATCATCCTGCATCGCGATGCAGTGTCGGGGGGCGGCTACGCCATGATCGGCACGGTGATCAGTGCCGACCTCGACCTGATCGGGCAGATGCAGCCCAACCAGCAGGCGCGGTTCCTGCCGGTGAGCCTGGAGCAGGCACTGGAGGCGCGGCGTTCGTACAAGAAGAAGCTGGCCTGCCTGGCCAGGCTCTTCAGTTGAGCATGATGTTTTCGCTGTAGCAGCGGCCTTGTGCCCGACGGGGCCGCAACGGGCTCCGCGGCTACGCCGAGCGCGCAGGTTTGCTGATGGTCTTGCCGGTTTGAGAGGCCACCTCAAGGGCTTGGCCGTCCCGCTGTTTGCCTTGGCGCGCCAGGCCTTCAAGTTGCGGTATCAGCATGCCTTCCGGCAAATGCCGCCAGAACCGCCCTGGCATGTGCAGGCGCAAGGCGTCCGGGTTGAGGCGGGCCGGGTTGAAGGTGTGGCGGTAGTAAGTGCGCCAGAGTTCGGCGCCGGGGTCTTCGGCGTTGCGGGCCCACTGGCGCCAGGGCTCGGGGCACTGTCGCTGGTAGTCGAACGACTGGCCGTCGAAGCGAATGCCATCCTGTGGCGTGGCAATCAACCAGCGCAAACGCCCCAGGCGGTCGGCAAAATGCGCGCTGGCACTGTGCAGAATGTCGTGTGCCGGCTCGTGATAGGCCACCAGCTCCAGTTGCAAGTGCTCAGCCAGTTCATCAGGCAGCGGCACGAAGCGTACAAACGCGTGCAAGTGATGTGCCTCGCGGGTTACCTGCTTGATGCGCCGTTGCAGCTCACTGCCCAGCCGGTCACCGGCCAGCATTGCCGTGCGGTCGCCATGGGCGACGCGCCACAGCACTTCATACAGCAGGTTCCAGCGCTGTTCGCCACGGTAGCGAGAGGCCTGCTCCAACTGGCTCAGCAGTGCGGCCGGGACTTTGGCCCGGAAAGGGCCAGGCCCTTCAGGCGGCGCTGCCGGCACGGCCAGCAGGTCCGCCATCGGGCCTTGCGACCAGGTGACTTCCGACGGGTCGATGCCATGGCTCAACAACACCCGGGCCTGGTCGCGCCAGGTGGCGAACAGGTCGTCGCAGTCGAGTGCGATCACCCCCATAACCCCATCTGCACGGGCGCTGGCGGCTCACTCAAGCGCGCGCGCAGCAAGCCGCTGCGCAGCTCAGCCTGGGCGGGGCGGTAGTCGCTGGTGACGATGAACGGCCGTGCCTTGTCCAGCACGCAGCGCAGCTGGATCAGGTCGTCATAACGGATGCGCCGCTCCCGGCGCAGGGCGACCAGGCGCTGTACGCTGCGCAGGCCGATGCCGGGGATACGCGCCAGTAGCGCAGGTTCCGCGCGGTTCACGTCCAGCGGGAAGACTTCGCGGTTGGCCAGCGCCCAGGCCAGCTTGGGGTCGATGTCCAGTGCCAGGTTACCGCTGTGGCCCAGCAACTCGCCAGCCTTGTAGCCATAGCCACGCAGCAGGAAGTCGGCTTGATACAGGCGGTGTTCGCGTAGCAGCGGTGGTGCGGCGAGGGGCACGCTGCCGGGGCTGTCGGGGATCGGGCTGAAGGCGGAGTAGTACACGCGCTTGAGGCCGTAGCCCTGGTACAGCGACTCGGCATTGCGCAGCAAGGTACTGTCGTCGGTGCTGTCGGCGCCGACGATGACTTGGGTGCTCTGCCCGGCCGGGGTAAAGCGCGGCGCCCTGGGCTCGTTGGCCACGGCCTGCTGGCCCTGATGAATCACGCCCATGGCCTGGCGAATGGTGCGCCCTTGCTTTTCCGGCGCCAGGCGCTTGAGGCTGGCGTCGGTGGGCAGTTCGATGTTGACGCTGAGGCGGTCGGCCAGGCGCCCGGCCTCTTCGATCAGCAGCGGGTCGGCATCGGGGATGGCCTTGAGGTGGATGTAGCCGCGGAAGCTGTGCTCTTCGCGCAACAGCCGGGCCACACGGATCAGCTGCTCCATGGTGTAGTCCGCCGAGCGGATGATGCCGGAGCTGAGGAACAGGCCGCTGATGCAGTTGCGCCGGTAGAAGTCCAGGGTCAGGCGTACCACTTCCTCGGGGCTGAAGCGGGCGCGTGGCACGTTGCTGGAGCGGCGGTTGACGCAGTACTGGCAGTCATACAGGCAGAAGTTGGTCAGCAGTACCTTGAGCAGTGATACGCAGCGGCCGTCGGGGGTGTAGCTGTGACAGATACCCATGCCATTGGTAGCACCCAGGCCGTCAGCGCCGCGCGAGTTACGCTTGGGCGCGCCGCTGCTGGCGCAAGATGCGTCGTACTTGGCGGCATCGGCCAGGATGCCGAGTTTGGCGATGAGTTGCATGGCGCGATCTCGCTATACTGAATATTCATACAGTATTTTGAGATTTGATGGATTGCAAGCGATATGGATAGGGGAGCGCGAGTTTGACCTGGAGCAGTACCTGATCGGGCAGGCGCTGTAGTTCGGCGGGCATTCTCCTAAGCGCCCACCGGACCGGCAGGGTCTGGTGGGTCATTTCCCTGCGTGTTCCTCAACGACCAGCGGGTTGCGCCAGGTATCGGCCCAGGCGAAGTGGTAGACGTCGTTGGGGGCACTGGCCTGGCACTGACCGTTGTCGGCATCTGCACCGACGACATACCATTTGGCCCGCGAGGTTTCACCCAGCTTGCGTGCCTTGTCGACGTTGAAGCACTGGCCCAGTTCGGTGGCTGGAACCAGGGCGAAGGCGGTGGGGTGCTGGCGCAGCCAATAGACCGCTGCCTCTACTCTGGATTGGCCGGTGAAGCCGAAGTGCACGATGGGTTGCCGGGCAAACAGCCAATGCCCCTCGCGCCAGTTGACCAGCACCAGTTCTGCACCGGCAGTGGTCCGTGCGGCGTCGCTCATCAGCGTCTCATGCGGGTTGCGGCCCTCCTTCACGGGTTCGACGAAACCACGCGCGAACCACAGGGCGAACCATACCAGGGCTGCTGTGGTGAATGCCTTGTGCCAGCCCGGCCGACGCTGCCACCAGCGCTTGAGCAGCCACGGCACAAGCGGCGCCATGGCCAGAATCAGGCCTGGCAGCGCCGGGAAAATATACAGCTTGCGCTTGCCGGTGCTCAGGCTGAAGAACAGCAGCACCAATGCCACCCAGCCTAGCAGCAGCAGGAAGCGGCCATCGTGCTTTTGCAGTTGCCGGCGCCAGGCCGGTACCAGCCAGGGCAGGGCCAGGATCAGAGGCAGCCAGTACTTGGGGATGACCTTGACGAAGAAGTACCAGAACGGCTCGCGATGGTCCCAGGCATTGGCGTAGCGGCTGGCGGTCTGGCGCAGCAGGATTTCCTTCAGGTAGGCCAGCTCTGCCGCGCCGCCGCCATGGGCGATCGACACCAGCAGCGGCAGCAGCCATACGGCGCAACCGGCGAGTAACCACAGTAGCCCCAGGCTCCAGCGCCATCCCTGGCCGGGCATGGCGACTACGCCGCGCCAGCGATGGCGCACCGCCCAGGCATAAGGCAGCAATATCAGCGCCGGAACAAAACCCACCCCCTTGCTGATAATGCCCAGGCCCATGGATGCGCAAGCCAGGTAGAACCAGCCCCAGGCGGGCCCCAGTAGCAGGTGGCGCAGCATGCCGTAGAGGCCCAGCGCAACCCAAAGGCACAGGAAACTGTCGATCTGCCCGGTGCGCAGGATGCTGTAGGTCTGGTAGGTGGCCAGGAACAACAAGGCCGCGATCACGCCGGTGCGCCGGTTCCACAGGCGCCGCCCGAGGTCATGCAGCACCCAGGTGATGGTCGCCGCCGACAGCAGCCCGGGCAGGTACAGGGCAACGTTGGGCGCGCCGGTCAGGTAGCTGAACAGCGCCACGGTCCACATGAACAACGGTGGCTTGTCGCCATAGATCTCTGCTGCACGGTGTGGGATGAACCAGTTGCCGCTCTGCAGCATTTCCAGGGCCACGCCGAGAAAGCGTTCTTCATCGACATTCATCGGCTGACGCCAGCCGATTCCCGCGCCCACCAGCAACACGGCGAGGGCGATCAGGGCCAGGCGTTCGGCCCCGATTGTCTTGAACTTAGGCAAAGGGCTATTCCTTCAGTTGCTGGTGGCGGGCAATCAGTTGCAGGTTGCGCAGGTAGACCAGAAAGCCGAAGCTTTGGCCGATAATGAAGACCGGGTCCTGGCGGTAGATGGCGTAAGTCAGCAGTAGCGCGCTGCCGAGCATGCTCAGGTACCAGAAGCCTACCGGGATCACGCTGCGGCGCTTGAGTTCGCTGTACAGCCACTGCAGCACGAAGCGCCCGGTGAAAACGGCCTGACCCGCGAAGCCGATGATCAACCAGAGGGTTTCGCGGGTCATCCTTCAAGCTCCTGCGGGCGGCTGTGCAGGCGGGTGCGGCGGATTAGCCACCACACCCCGAACAAGTCGAGGATGCCGACCAGGGCGCGGTCCAGGTTGCCATACTTGGAGACACCGGCGTGGCGTGGCCGGTGGTTGACCGGGTGCACCAGCATGCGGCCGTTGTGGCGCAGGATCAGTGCCGGAATGTAGCGGTGCATGTGGTCGAAGTAGGGCAGGTGCAGGAAGGCTGCCCGCTCGATCAGCTTCAGCCCGCAGCCGGTGTCGGGCGTGGCATCCTTGAGCAGGCGGCTGCGCAGGCCGTTGGCTACGCGCGAGGCCCAGCGCTTGCTGGCGCTGTCACGCCGGTTGACCCGGTGCCCGGCCACCAGCTTGACGCCGCCGGCCAGGTTCTGGTTGGCGCGCACCAGGGCTAGCATGCCGGGGATGTCTGCCGGGTCGTTCTGGCCATCGCCATCCAAGGTCGCCAGCCAGTGGCCGCGGGCCGCCTGGGCGGCATGCCACAGCGAGGTGCTCTGGCCCAGCGAACGGTCGTGACGCAGGATGCGCAATTGCCTGTAGCCCTGGCTTTTCAGGTGTTGCAGTACGCTCAGGGTGCCGTCGCTGCTGCCGTCGTCGACCACCAGCACTTCGTAGTGTTCGGCCGTGAGTGCAGTGCGTATCTCCATCAGCAGTGATGGCAGGTTGTCGACCTCGTTCTTGGCGGGGATCAGTACCGAGAGGTCAAGTGGATCGCTCATGAGGCTACCTGTGATCGTGTTGTGATTGCTTGGATCAAACCCGGTAGAAATCCCGGTACCAGCCAACGAAGGCGTTGACGCCATGTTCCAGCGATGTGCCTGGGGAGAAGTCGATCCAGCGTGCCAGTGAGCTGACGTCGGCCCAGGTTTCCAGCACGTCCCCCGCTTGCAGCGGCAGGTAGTCGCGTTGGGCCTTGATACCCAAGGCGTCCTCCAGGCATTCGACAAAATGCAGCAGCCTTACCGGCTGACCGCGGCCAATATTGAACAGTTGGCAGGGTGGTTTCCCCTCGGCTGGCCGGGGCGGTTTCAGGCGCAGGCGCACGATGCTTTCGACGATGTCGTCGATGTAGGTGAAGTCGCGGCCCATCAGGCCGTTGTTGTAAAGCGCTATCGGCCGGCCCTCGAGCATGGCGCGGGTGAATTTGAACAGCGCCATGTCGGGGCGGCCCCAGGGGCCGTAGACCGTGAAAAAGCGCAGGCCGGTGGTCGGCAGGCGGTACAGGTGGGCGTAGCTGTGCGCCATCAGTTCATTGGCGCGCTTGCTGGCGGCATAGAGCGACACGGGCTGGTCGACCGGGTCGTCGATGCTGAACGGCAGCTTGGCATTGGCCCCGTACACGGAGCTGCTGGAGGCGTAGATCAAGTGGCGTGGTGGCTGCGCTCTGCAGGCCTCGAGAACATTGAGGAAACCAACCAGGTTGGCCTGGCCGTAGGCACCCGGGTTGTCCAGTGAATAGCGCACGCCGGCCTGGGCCGCCAGGTGGATCACCTCGCTGAACGCCTGCCTGGCGAACAGCGGTTGCAAATCGGCAGGGTTGGCGATGTCGAGGGTATGGAAGTGGAAGCTGGAAAAACCGAACAACGCCTGCAGGCGCGCCCGCTTGAGCTCGACGCTGTAGTAGGCATTAAGGTTGTCGATACCGACCACTTCGATGCCGGCCTCGCACAGGCGCCGCGCCACGTGGTAGCCAATGAAACCTGCCACACCAGTAATCAGTACCGGCATACTGGCTGCACCTGGCCACGGCCGATCCCGTAATAAGTCAGGCCGGCGGCGGCCATGTGCTCGGGCTCGAACAGGTTGCGCCCGTCGAACACCACCCGGTCGGTCAACTGCTGCGGCACCTTGTCCAGATTGAGTACGCGGTAGTCCTGCCACTCGGTGACGATCACCAAGGCATCTGCGCCCTTTAATGCATCGTCCTTGCAGGGCACCAGTTGCAAGTCGGCACGCGGGCCGTAGTGGCGCCGGATTTCTTCCATGGCCTGAGGGTCGTGAGCCTGCACCCGCGCGCCCGCGGCCCACAGTGCTTCCAGCAGGACCCGGCTGGAAGCTTCGCGGATATCATTGGTATTGGGCTTGAACGACAACCCCCACAGGGCAAACACCTTGCCCCGCAGGCCGCCGGGGTAGTGGCGCTGGATCTTGCTGAACAGCCGACCCTTCTGCTGCTCGTTGACCGACGCTACTGCGCGCAGCAACTGTGTCTCGAAGCCTTCCGCCTCGGCACTGTGGCGCAGGGCTTGCAGGTCTTTGGGGAAGCACGAGCCGCCAAAACCGCAGCCGGCGTAGATGAAGTCATAACCGATGCGCGGGTCCGAGCCGATGCCACGGCGCACCATTTCGATGTCGGCCCCCAGGTGCTCGGCCAGGTTGGCGATTTCGTTGATGAAGGAAATCTTGGTTGCCAGCATGCAGTTGGCCGCGTACTTGGTCAGCTCGGCGCTGCGCGCATCCATGACCATAAGCTTCTCGCGGTTGCGGCTGAACGGCAGGTAAAGCTCGCGTAGCAACTCCACTTCGGCCGCATCTGCGCCGCCGATGATGATGCGCTCGGGGCGCATGCAGTCATCCACCGCTGAGCCTTCCTTGAGAAACTCCGGGTTGCTGATCACCTGGAAGCGGCTGGTATCGGCCACGGCCTGGGCGATGCGTGCCTTGATGCGGTGTACCGTACCCACCGGCACGGTGGACTTGTTGACGATTACTTTGGGACCGTCAGCGTGTTCGAGGATGCTGTCGACCACGGCGAAAACGTGTTTCAGGTCGGCGCTACCATCGGCTTGCGGCGGAGTACCGACGGCAATGAACTGCAACCTGGCATAGTTGGCAGCGACTGCGGCATCCGTGGTGAAGCGCAGCCGACCGCAGGCGAGGTTCTTCTCCAGCAGCGGCGCAAGGCCGGGCTCGAAGATCGGGCAATGGCCTTCACTCAGGCTGGCCACCCGATCGGCATCGACATCCATGCACAACACCGAATGGCCTACCTGGGCCAGGCACACCGCCTGGGTCAGGCCGACATAGCCGGTTCCGAAAACCGTGACCTTCATTTGACAGCTCCTTGATAGGAAAGCTGAAAAAAAATGTCACATCCTTGTTTAGGAATTGTTACCTGACGGATGTTTTCGTGGGCCATGAGGCCTTTATTCCACTTCGCCCAGGCAGAGCATCTAAACTTAATGACAGCTCGCGTTAGCGCGTTGTACCGCGAACGAAAACCCTTGAACCGACCACCGCCTTCCCGGAGCGGATGTCCCTCGTTGGCGATGGCCTTCTTGCAGAGGAGGGCAGGTCATGGACGAGGCAAGGCTTCACGATTTCATGGGCAAGCTGGTGGGCGACATGGGCGCGGCGGCGACGCTGGCCAATGTCATTCTCGGCGATGAACTGGGGCTGTACCGGGCCATGGCCGACAGCCAGGCGGTCACCCCTGAGCAACTGGCGGAAAAGACCGGCTGCCACCCGCGGCTGGTGCGAGAATGGTTGAATGCCCAGGCGGCATCGGGCTACATGGTCCATGACAAGGGCCGTTTTGTGCTGCCTGAAGAACAGGCCATGGCCCTGGCGCTGGAGGATTCTCCGGCCTACATGGCCGGCGGCGCGTCCGTGGTGGCGGCGCTGTTCCATGACAAGGACAAGCTGGTAGCCGCCATGCGCGGCGATGGCGGGTTGGCCTGGGGCGATCACCACCCGTGCATGTTCAGCGGTACCGAGCGGTTTTTCCGGCCGGGGTATCGCACCTTCCTGGTAGCGGATTGGCTGCCGGCACTGGAGGGTGTGGTGGCCAAGCTGCAGGCGGGCGCCAAGGTGGCGGATGTGGGGTGCGGTCATGGTGCCTCGACGCTGGTGATGGCGCAGGCGTTTCCGGCGTCGACCTTCGTGGGGTACGACTATCATCAGCCTTCGATCGTCACCGCCAACGCGCGTGCGCGTGAAGCGGGGTTGGAGTCGCGGGTGAGCTTCCAGCAGGCCAGCGCCAAGGAGTACCCGGGGCATGACCATGACCTGGTGTGCTTCTTCGATTGCCTGCACGACATGGGTGACCCGGTCGGGGCAGCCAGGCATGCCTACCATGCTTTGAAAGCGGATGGCACGGTCATGCTGGTGGAGCCTTATGCCGAGGACTCGCTGGAGGGTAACCTGACACCGGTCGGGCGCTTGTTCTATGCGGCGTCGACGTTTATCTGCACGCCCAATTCGTTGTCGCAGGAAGTGGGGCTGGGGTTGGGTGCGCAGGCCGGGGAGGCGCGATTGCGGGCGGTCTTCGAGGAGGCAGGGTTCAGCAGGTTCCGGCGGGCGACGCAGACGCCGTTCAACCTGATTCTGGAGGCCCGCAAGTAGAGCGTGATCCTGCACCGGCCTCTTCGCGGGCTCGCCCACACAGGTTACGTGCTTGTTTCAGGCCTGTGGAGCGCCTGGGCTGCCCGCGAAGTGGCTGGGCCTGGAAAGCAGAAGGGGCGCCATGTGGCGCCCCTTCTGTTTGTTGCTTAGGCTTCAGCGTCCCAAGGACGATCGCCTTTTTCATCTTTGACGCGGGTCGGCAGGCCCATCACGTCCAGCGCCTTGAGGAACGGCTCGGCTGGCAGCTCCTCGACGTTGACCATGCGCTTGGCATCCCACTCGCCACGGGCTACCAGCAGGGCGGCAGCCACTGGCGGTACGCCGGCGGTGTAGGAAATGCCCTGGCTGTCGGTCTCGGCGTAGGCTTCTTCGTGGTCGGCCACGTTGTAGATGAACACTTCGCGCGGCTGGCCATCCTTGGTGCCTTTGACCAGGTCGCCGATGCAGGTCTTGCCGGTGTAGCCAGGGGCCAGCGAGGCCGGGTCTGGCAGTACAGCCTTGACCACTTTCAGCGGTACCACTTCCAGGCCTTCGGCGGTTTTCACCGGTTGCTCGCTGAGCAGGCCCAGGTTTTTCAGTACCGTGAACACGTTGATGTAGTGCTCGCCGAAGCTCATCCAGAAGCGCACGTTCGGGACGTTGAGGTTCTTCGAAATCGAGTGAACTTCATCGTGGCCGGTCAGGTACAGGTTTTGCGAGCCTACCACTGGCAGGTCGTCGGTACGCTTGACCTCGAACATGGTGTTGCTGGTCCACTGGCTGTTCTGCCAGCTCCACACTTGTCCGGTGAACTCGCGGAAGTTGATTTCCGGGTCGAAGTTGGTGGCAAAGTACTTGCCATGTGAACCGGCATTGACGTCGAGAATATCGATCGAATCAATGCTGTCGAAATACTGTTGCTGCGCCAGCTTGGCGTAGCTGTTCACCACACCCGGGTCGAAACCGACGCCGAGAATGGCGGTAATGTTCTTTGCCTGGCACTCTTCGAGGTGTTTCCACTCGTAGTTGCCGTACCACGGTGGAGTCTCGCAGATCTTGCCCGGCTCTTCGTGGATGGCGGTGTCCAGATAGGCGACACCCGTATCGATGCAAGCACGCAGCACCGACATGTTGAGGAAGGCGGAACCCACATTGATCACGATCTGCGATTCGGTTTCGCGGATCAGCGCCTTGGTTGCCTCGACATCGAGGGCATTGAGCGAGAAGGCCTGGATGTCGGCGGGTACCTTGAGGCTACCCTTGGCCTTGACGCTGTCGATGATGGCCTGGCATTTGGAGATGTTCCGTGACGCGATGGCGATACGACCCAGTTCGTCGTTATGCTGCGCGCACTTGTGGGCCACCACCTTGGCGACACCTCCTGCACCAATGATAAGAACGTTCTTCTTCAATTTACCCTTTGCTCCTTACTTGAAAGCCGGTCTTACGACAGGCTGGAAACGTAGTCTTCGAAACCGAACTCGCGGACGACTTCGACGCTGCCGTCGAGCTGCTTGACCACGATGGAAGGCATCTTCAGCCCGTTGAACCAGTTTTTCTTGACCATGGTGTAACCCGCCGTGTCGATGAACGACAGGCGATCGCCAATGGCCAGCGGACGGTCGAATTGGTACTCGCCGAAGATGTCACCGGCCAGGCATGACTTGCCGCAGACCATGTAGGTATGCTCGCCGTCATTGGGGGCCATCTTGGCGTTGAGGCGGTAGATCAGCAGGTCGAGCAGGTGCGCTTCGATCGAGCTGTCGACCACGGCCAGGTGCTTGCCGTTGTACAGGGTATCGAGCACGGTCACTTCCAGCGAGGCGCTGTTGGTGATGGCGGCTTCGCCCGGCTCCAGGTAAACCTGCACGCCGTATTTTTCCGAGAACGCCTTCAGGCGCGCGCAGAAGGCGTCTACTGCATAGTCTTCACCGGTGAAGTGAATGCCACCACCCAGGCTGACCCACTCGACCTTGTGCAGCAGGTGGCCGAATCGCTCTTCGATGTGCGTGAGCATCTTGTCGAACAGGCCGAAGTCACCGTTCTCGCAGTTGTTGTGGAACATGAAGCCGGAGATGTGTTCGATCACCTGCTCGATCTTGGCCGGGTCCCATTCGCCCAGGCGGCTGAACGGGCGGGCCGGGTCGGCCAGCAGGTAGTCGGAGCTGCTGACCTGCGGGTTGACGCGCAGACCACGCACCTTGCCTTCGGACTGTTCGGCAAAGCGTTGCAGCTGGCCGATCGAGTTGAAGATGATCTTGTCGCAGTTCTCAAGCATCTCCTCGACCTCGTCGTCGGCCCAGGCCACGCTATAGGCATGGGTTTCGCCGGCGAACTTCTGGCGGCCGAGCTTGAGCTCGAACAGGGAGGACGAGGTGGTACCGTCCATGTACTGCTGCATCAGGTCGAACACCGACCAGGTGGCGAAGCATTTGAGGGCGAGCAGCGCCTTGGCACCGGAGTGTTCGCGCACGTAGGCGATCTTCTCCATGTTGCTGAGCAGCTTGGTTTTATCGATGAGGTAATACGGCGTCTTGATCATTTAAAGGCCCCCGGCCAGGCCGGCCAAAAAAAGGACACGCATTGTGCCTTCACTTGCCGCAGACCGAAAGGGCGGGATACGCATTTCGTCAGGGTTGACGCTATTGCGAGGGCTTTTTCGGTTGCGGCGAGCCTAGTAGATCAGGTGCATGTGACTGTCGTAATCACCCCCGACAGATGGCAGCTTCAGTCTGCCTGCTGCAGCCAGGCCTGGATCTGCTCCAGTGTTGCGGTAGCGCCGCCACAGACCACCACCAGTACATTGCGCAAGGCGCCCAGTGCCTTGGCATCATAGGCCACTGCCAACGCCGCCCCGCACGCGGGCTCGACCAGCACACGGTGGTCCAGCAAGAACCGCTCACAGGCCTCCAGCGCTGCGCGATCGCTGACCAGATGGCTGTGCACCGGATGCTGCTGCACGCACGTCAGCGCCTGATCAGCCACACGCTTGGCCCCCAGCGACGTGGCCACCGAGGCGATGCGCTCCAGCTCCACCGAATGCCCGGCCTGCATGGCCGCATGCAGCGACGCCGCGCCCTCGGTTTCTACTGCCAGCACCGGCACATCGCCCCAGCCATTGCGCTTGAGCCCCTCTACCACGCCACTGAGCAAGCCGCCCCCGCCGACTGACAACACCACCGCGTCCGGCTTCAGGCCGGCTTCGGCCACCTCATCCACCAGGCTGGCATGCCCGGCCCACAGCAGTGGGTCGTCGAATGGGTGGATGAAGGCATCGTTCGGGCCTACCAGTGTCTGTGCCAGGGCGTTGGCCTCTTGCCAGGAACTGCCGTGCACCACCACCTTGGCGTCTTCCAGGTGCAGCAGCTGCTTGGCCCGTTCGGTGGTGGTTTCGGGTACCACCACAGTCACCGGCACCCCCAGCTTGCGTCCGGCGTAGGCGACTGCCAAACCGGCATTGCCACCTGACGAGGACACAAAGTGCCGGGCGCCACGCGCGTGGTGTACCTCGCAGGCGTAGCCTACACCGCGCAGTTTGAACGAACCGCAGGGTTGCAGGGCGTCGAGCTTGAGCCAGATATTACGACCGGCCGCCAACGACAACGGGCGCGACTCGATCAGGGGGGTATGAATGTGCAAGGTCATTGGCTGGCTCCGCGTAGTTGCTCGAGGTAGTTGTAAATGGTGTAGCGCGTCACGCCTAGAGCGCTGGCAGCCTTCTCGACGCCGCCCTTGACGATGAACAGGCCGCGCTCCTGCATGACGCGCACGGCCTCGACCTTGGCCTGTTTGTTCATCCGCCCCTGGCCGCTGCGCTGCAGGGCAGCCTGGATGATCTCGCTCATCAGCAGCTCCATGTCGGCCGGTTCGTTGACCGCCGGTATGGCCCCCAGCGGCTGCAACTGCTGGAGAAAGCTCATGGCAGCATCCAGGCCGGTGACGTCGGTGTTGACGCACAGGCTGGCGAAGGGGTGGCCGCTGCTGTCACGGAAGATTGCCGTGGCACTCCGTAGCGTGCGGCCTTTGAGCGTAGTGGGGTAATCGGGCAGCACCACCGGCTCACAGCCGTGCTGGTCGGCCGAGGCCTGCATCAGTGCCTTGAAACCCTGGTCCTGCTCCGGTGCGGCGAGGATCGGGCTGCCCACGCTGCGGCCGGAAAGATGACCGTTGACGATCGCCACCACCGAGTGTTCGGGGTGGTCAAGGTCGTGCAGGAGTATTTCCATGTTGCGCGCGGCAACGCTGCCCAGTGCCTGGATCGCGGCCTTGAGCACGGTGAGGGTGAGTTGGCGTTCTTCGCTGGGGGTGATAGACATGGCAGACCGCAAAATCAACTGTTTGTGCATTTTTACACATATGGTTGAAATTCGCGATCTGCTTTTGCGGCCCCTGTAAGACTCAGCCGAGCGCCGGCGTGCGCGGCGGAATCATCCGGCGCGAGCCGGTGGCCTCGAACGCGGCAGCAAAACTCAGCAGCGCGTTGTCGCTATAGGCCTTCCCGGCAAAGGTCAGCCCCACCGGCATACCGATATCGGCCATCACGCCCATCGGCACGGTCACGGTCGGCACGCCCAGGTGACGGATTGCCAGGTTGCCGTTGGCTACCCAGACACCGTTGCTCCAGGCGATGTCCGCCGATACCGGGTTGATATCGGCATCGGCCGGGCCAACGTCGGCTACGGTGGGGAACAGCACCGCGTCCAGGCCCAGCTTGTCCATCCAGTCTTCCAGGTCCAGCTTGCGGGTCTGCTCCAGCCCGCGCAGGCCGTCGGGCAGGGTCTCGATCTGGTCCCAGGTCTTCAGGCCACGTTTGGCCATGTTGACGTACTCGTCCATGCCGGCAGCCAGGTCATCTTCACGGTTGGGCAAGGTGCCCGGGTCGTGGGGGAAGATCTTCAGCCCGTCGACATCGGCCAGGCGGTTAAGCTTGGGGTCATCGTTGGCGCGCAGGAAGTCGTCAAAGGCCCAGCCCGACAGTTCCCACAGTTCGTCATGCAGGAATGCCTTGCTGACGATGCCACGGTTGTACACGGTCGGCGCGCCTGGGCGGTCGCCTTCGCAGTTGGACACCAACGGGAAGTCCACTTCCAGCACTTCGGCACCCGCCGCTTCCAGGGCCTGGCGTGCTTGTTGCCACAGGTCGATCACCGTGGCGCGGGTGTTGATGCGTTGGCCGGTCGGCCCGCCGATGCCTGGTTTCTCGGCGGTGCCCGCTTCGGGATCGGCATTTATATACATGCGTGGTACGCCAAAGCGCTTGCCCTTGAGCGCGCTGGCATCTACCGCCAGTTCAAGGTACGAAGCCGGACGTACCGTCGAGGCAGCGGGGATTGGCACCCACGGCTGCAGGCGCCACAGGTCGCCGCGCTTGTCGGCGTCATCGGCGACCACCACGTCGAGGATTTCCAGCAGGTCGGCCATGGTGCGGGCGTAGGGCACCACCACGTCCATGGTCGGCGTCAGCGGCCAGTTGCCACGCACCGAAATCACCCCGCGCGACGGGGTGTAGGCGCACAGGCCGTTATTGGACGCCGGGCCACGGCCGCTGGACCAGGTTTCTTCGGCCAGGCCAAAGGCGCTGAAGCTGGCGGCGGTGGCGGTACCGGCACCGTTGGACGAGCCCGAGGCGAAGGGCGCGGTCAGGTAGTTGGCGTTGTACGGGCTTTCGGCGCGGCCATAGACGCCGCGCTGCATGCCACCGTTAGCCATGGGCGGCATGTTGGTCTTGCCCAGGCACACGGCACCGGCGGCGCGCAGGCGCTCGATGGTGAAGGCATCGCGCTGGGCGACCAGGTCCTTGAAGGCAGGGCTGCCGGAGGCAGCAGTCAAGCCTTTGACCAGGTAGCTGTCCTTGGCGGTGTAGGGGATGCCGTCCAGCGGGCTAAGCACCTGGCCCTTGGCACGACGGGCATCGGAGGCCTCGGCCTCTTTGAGCGCCTCCGGGTTGCGTACCACTACGGCGTTAAGGGCTGTGGCCGTGTCGGCGCCATCGTAGGCGTCGATGCGCGCCAGGTAGGCCTTGACCAGCGCGACCGCTGTCGTGCGGCCCGACTCGAGCGCGTCGCGCAGCTCGGCAATGGAAACCTCGGTTACCTCGATCATGCGTTCACCAAAAAATGTGCAGGTGGGGGCTAATGCGAGGAGTGTACAAGAAGGGCTTGGCGGACGCAGGTTTGCGCAGGGGCAAATGGTTTTATGCAGGGGGGCATTGTCGGGGGCATTCACAGGCATTACCCGGCCCATTGTGGGGGCGGCCTTTCAGTCACCCAAGGGCCGCCCACAGGCTGGTGCTCAGCCTCAGCCCTGCGCGATATCGAGAAACATCATCACCGCAAACCCACCCACAACCCCAGGGTCGCCGTTGTTTCCCACAGGTATGAACTGCAGATGGTCATGGAAGGGCAGCAGGAACTGGCACGGGTAATGGACCTGGGGGCAGTGCTGGGCATCAAGGTCGAACCGGCGCTGGAAGTCCTGAAAGTCGTCGTCCACATCTAAAGCCTGGCGCAGTCCCTGTGGGAGCGGCCTTGTGTCGCGAAAGGGCTGCACAGCAGCCCCGGGATTTCAGCGTCGATGCAAATAATGCTGGGGCCGCTTCGCGGCCCTTTCGCGACACAAGGCCGCTCCCACACGGATCGCGCCAGCTTATGGAAATTGAGCAAGACAGTTGCTCCACACGGTTTGCGTCAACCTGCCAGGTCGGCGGCGCTATGGCGCTCCGGCACCTGGCTGTGTTCATCTCCCCAGGTACGGTTCACGCGTGTACCGCGCTGCACAGCAGGGCGCTGGGCGATGTCCTCGGCCCAGCGCTGTACGTTCGGGTACTCGTCAACCGCCAGGAACTGCGCCGCGTCATACAGGTTGCCGCGTACCAGCTGGCCATACCACGGCCACACGGCAATATCAGCAATACTGTATGCCTCGCCGCCCAGATAACGGCTTTCGGCCAAGCGACGATCAAGTACGTCCAGCTGACGCTTGGCCTCCATGGTGAAGCGGTTGATGGCGTACTCGAACTTTTCCGGTGCATACACGTAGAAGTGGCCAAAACCACCGCCCAGGTAAGGCGCCGCACCCATCTGCCAGAACAACCAGTTCAGGCATTCGGTGCGCGCAGCCGGCGATTTTGGCAGCAATGCTCCAAACTTTTCTGCCAGGTACAGCAGGATCGAACCTGATTCGAACACCCGCACCGGCGGCTCCACGCTGCGGTCGAGCAGGGCGGGAATCTTCGAGTTGGGGTTGACCTGGACGAAGCCACTGGAAAACTGATCACCCTCGCCGATGCGGATCAGCCAGGCATCGTATTCGGCACCGGCGTGGCCCAGGGCAAGCAGCTCTTCAAGGGCAATGGTGACCTTGACGCCGTTGGGCGTAGCCAGGGAATACAGCTGCAGCGGGTGTTTGCCCAGCGGCAGGTCCTTGTCGTGAGTCGGGCCGGCGACCGGGCGGTTGATGCTGGCGAACTGGCCGCCGGAGGCTGCGTCGTTGCGCCAGACTTTGGGTGGCACGTAGGCAGGCTTGCTCATGCATGAATCTCCTTCAAAGGCGCGAAAACGGTCACGTGAAAACGTTGACCTGCATCTATGCCATGGGTTCGACGCAATGCGCAAATGCACAGGGTGCAGGCGCAGCTTGCATGACGGCGGTTTCATCCAGTTTTCATCCGGCACAACGCCAGCCGGTTTTATGCTGGGTTATCCCTTCGTCCTGCAAGGAACCGCTGGCCGATGACCCTTGCACGCTGCGTGTTGGCGCTGGTCCTGCTCGGCGGCCTGTTGGCCCGCGCCGAGGCCGCGCCGTGGGTTGCCGGCCTGCACCTTATGACCTTGACCGACCCGGTCGATAGCCGCCCGATGCAAGCGCTGGCGTTCTACCCGGCCGTTGGCAAAACCCGTATCAGCCGTATAGACGGGTATCCCGTCGATGTGGCCGAAGAGGCGCCCGTCGCCATGGGGCGATTCCCGTTGCTGGTGCTGTCTCACGGCAATACGGGCAGCCCATTGGCTTTGCATTACCTGGCCACGTCGCTGGCGCGGCAAGGGTTCGTGGTGGTGGCGGTGGTGCACCCGGGGGACAACGTGCGCGACCACAGTCGCCTTGGCACCCTGAGCAATCTTTATGGGCGGCCGCTGCAAGTCAGCGCGGCGATCACCGCAGCGCGTGATGATGCAGTGGTCGGGCCTTATCTGAATGAAGGCAAGGTGGGCGTGATTGGCTACTCGGCCGGCGGAGAAACCGCGTTGATCCTGTCTGGCGCACGCCCCGACCTGGACCGTCTGCGTCAATACTGCCTGGAGCGCCCGCATGACACAGACGCCTGCAAGACCCACGGCATCCTGATTGCCGACCGTAGCGAACTGGCGCCCGAGACCGACCCGCGAGTGGGGGCGGTCATGTTGATGGCGCCGCTGAGCCTGTTGTTCGGGCGCCATGCGCTGGCCGGGGTGCAGGTTCCCGCACTGATCTACAGTGGCGACAGCGATCAGCTTGTGGCCGTAGACCGTAATGCCGAGGCCCTGGCCCGCAAACTGCCGGTCACACCGGACTACCGCCTGTTGGCCGGTGCCGGGCATTTCGTGTTCATGGCCCACTGCGATGCCGAGCAGTACGCGCGAATGCCGGCGCTGTGCAAGGACGCCGACGGCGTCGACCGCCGGCATATCCATCATTCGCTGCAGCGAGAAACGGCAGCGTTCTTCAGCCAGGCGCTGGGCGCGCCAGCGCCGGCTGAGCGTTCAGCTACGGCGGGCGCGCCGCGCCAGCCACAACGTTAGGCCAACCCCGGCCAAGGCGAGCAGGGCCGCCACGCAGAAGATCGAGGCATACCCCAGGTGTACCGCCACGGCGCCCATCACCGGGCCGGCAATGGCCAAGGCCATGTCGAAGAACACAGCATAGGCACCCAGCCCTGCGCCGCGGCTGCTGCTGGGGACGTGCTTGATCGCCTCCACGCCCAATGCCGGGTACACCAGCGACAGCCCGAAACCGGTCAGCCCGGCGCCAACCAGCGCCCAGGGCGGCGAGGGCGCCAGCCACAGAAGGCTCAGGCCCAGCACTTCGGTGGCCATGCAGGCGACCGCCACGTTGTAGCCACCAAAGCGGTTGACCGCGTTGACGAACAGCAGCCGCGAAATGATGAAGCACACACCAAACGCACTCAGGCACCAGGCCGCGCCGGCCCAGCCGCGCTCGAGGTAATACAGGGTGACGAAGGTGGTCAAGGTGCCGTAGCCGATCGAGGCCAGGGTCAAACCCAGGCCACACGGGGCAACCCGGCCGAACGCCGACCAGAAGGGCAGGCGCTCGCCGCGCACCACGACCACGTCGGGGCGCTTTCGAAGCACCAGCAGGGCAAGGGTTGCCAGCACCAGCAAAGCCGGCCCCAGCACGCTGAAGTCCAGCCCGTCCACGGCCAGAACGCCAACTGGCGCACCGATGGCGATCGCGCCATAGGAGGCGATACCGTTCCACGAGATCACCCTGGCAGTGTGTTCGGGGCCGACTTGGCTGATGCCCCAGCTCAAGGTGGCTACGCCGATCAGCCCTTGGGCGATGCCCAGCAGCAAACGTCCACCGAGCAGCAGTGCCAGGCTCAGCAGCGGTAAGGTGAGGGTCCAGGCTGACAGCAACGTCAACACCCCGCAACCGGCAATCCCCAGCAAGCCAAAGCGGATGGCCTGTTTCCCTCCCAAGGTGTCCGCCACCCTGCCTGCAAACGGGCGGCTCAGCAGCGTGGCCAGGTACTGCAGGCCAATGGTTACACCGGCGATCACTGCGCCAAAGCCGAGCTGGTCGTGCACATAGCTGGGCAGCACCGCAATCGGCAGGCCGATGCAGAGGAAGGCAATGAAGGTATAGAAAACGATCGACAAGATCTGCAGGGTGATGTGCAGCGTGTGACTGGCGGGGGCAGGTTGTTGCGCGGTCATGGGCTCTTTCGCGGGCGGGCGGTTGGGCGTGGTCCCATCATGGCCGTTGCGCAAAGGAAAAGAAAGCAGGCTAACGAATTATTCGTCGGGCAGTGTCAGTCGGTCGGAGGGGGGCTTCGCGGGCAAGCCCGCGAAGAGGCCCAGCCACACAAGGTGGCCAGGCCTTGGCCTTCAATCAGACCAGCACACCCTGGCTGCGCAGGTAGTCATCGTAAGTACCGCTGAAGTCCACCACACCATCGGCCGACAGCTCGATGATGCGCGTGGCCAGCGACGACACGAACTCGCGGTCGTGGCTGACGAACAGCAGGGTGCCCGGGTAGTTTTCCAGCGCCAGGTTCAGCGCTTCGATCGATTCCATGTCCAGGTGGTTGGTCGGCTCGTCCATCACCAGCACGTTCGGCTTCTGCAAAATCAGCTTGCCGAACAGCATGCGACCTTGTTCACCACCGGAAATCACCTTCACCGACTTGAGGATTTCGTCGTTGGAGAACAGCATGCGCCCCAGGGTGCCGCGGATAACCTGCTCACCAGAGGTCCACTGGCCCATCCAGTCGAACAGGCTCATGTCGTCTTCGAAGTCGTGGGCGTGGTCCTGGGCGTAGTAGCCCACTTCGGCGCTGTCGGTCCACTTTACCGAGCCGGCATCCGGGGTCATCTCGCCGACCAGGGTGCGCAGCAGGGTGGTCTTGCCAATACCGTTGGGGCCGATGATCGCAACGCGCTCGCCCGCTTCGACGGTGATGTCGAAGTTCTTGAACAGCACCTTGTCGTCGAAGGCTTTGGCCATTTTTTCGACGACCACGGCCTGGCGGTGCAGTTTTTTCGTCTGTTCGAAGCGAATGAACGGGCTGACGCGGCTGGACGGCTTGACCTCGGCCAGCTGGATCTTGTCGATCTGCTTGGCACGAGAAGTGGCCTGCTTGGCTTTGGAGGCGTTGGCCGAGAAGCGGCTGACGAAGGTCTGCAGCTCGGCGATCTGGGCTTTCTTCTTGGCGTTGTCCGACAGCAGCTGCTCACGCGACTGGGTGGCTGCGGTCATGTACTCGTCATAGTTGCCCGGGAACAGGCGCAGCTCACCGTAATCCAGGTCAGCCATGTGGGTGCAGACGCTGTTGAGGAAGTGCCGGTCGTGGGAAATGATGATCATGGTACTGTTACGCGCCGTGAGGATCGTTTCCAGCCAGCGGATGGTGTTGATGTCCAGGTGGTTGGTCGGTTCGTCGAGCAGCAGCACGTCCGGGTCCGAGAACAGCGCCTGGGCCAGGAGGACACGCAGCTTCCAGCCCGGTGCCACTTCGCTCATCGGGCCGAAGTGCTGGTCCAGCGGAATACCCAGGCCCAGCAGCAGTTCACCGGCGCGCGACTCAGCGGTGTAGCCGTCCATTTCGGCGAATTCGGTTTCCAGCTCGGCGACGGCCATGCCGTCTTCTTCGGTCATTTCCGGCAGCGAGTAGATACGGTCACGCTCGGCTTTGACTTTCCACAGCTGGCCGTGGCCCATGATCACCGTGTCGATCACGGTGAATTCCTCGTAGGCGAACTGGTCCTGGCGCAGCTTGCCCAGGCGGGTGTTCGGCTCAAGCATGACCTGGCCTGCGGACGGCTCCAGGTCACCGCCGAGGATTTTCATGAAGGTCGACTTGCCGCAACCATTGGCGCCGATCAGGCCGTAGCGGTTGCCGTTGTTGAATTTGACGGAAACGTTTTCGAACAGCGGCTTGGAGCCGAACTGCATGGTGATGTTAGCGGTAGAAATCAAGTGCTTGTCCTGCGGGGGTTCCAGAGGTGTATTTAGGCCCTGTGGTCAGTCTTGGGCCAATGTTGGACCAATTCGACTCGGGGCGTCAGCTTCTCCAGCTCCCTCCAGTCCGAGGAGGAGCTGATCCATTTCGCGTAGGTAGAGAGCAACATCTCGACGCTGTGGCCAAGCTGGCTCGCGATGAACGCGGGGTTCATCCCAGGCATCAGGCATAGGGTGGCGTAGGTGTGGCGGGTGTCGTACTGACGGCGTTCACGGATGTTCAGCGCCTTCAGCGCCGATTTGAAGGGGCGGATTGTAACACTTGGCTCGTTGATCCACAGCCCACCTTTGCTAGGTTGCAACACGAAGGGGCTAGTCGGGTGGGCCGACTTGGACACCATGCGACGAAGGGTAGCGATTGGCTGGGCATGGTTGAAGGCGTTCAATGCGCGCTCGTTTAACAGGACCACCCGATGATGCTTGGTTTTCGTCTGGTCAGGTTTTCGCTTTGGATTGATCGCGGTCGGTCGTGATTATCAGCTTTCGCCCTTTATCGGCCTCTAGTGAAAGAGTGTCCCCCCTTCTATTGATAGCGTCGATTAGAAGCCATTGTTAAACAAAGGAAGCAGTTGTATTCAGAACATCTAGTCCTGATGCTTGATAACAGCACTGCATCTGATAGGGAAGTTGACTGAGTTGGCAATAAAACATTCGTGGTGAGCATCGTCATGCAGGCGTCTTGCAAGATCCAGATCTGACTGGCTGCTGATAATGACCTGAGGCCTTAACTCAGCGTCTTTGAAATGGCCCTTGCGCTGGCCATCCCCTTCAAGCATCCGGCCCACCGGGTAGTCGACATATTCCAAGACGTTCACGTTGTTGACTGCGCACAGATGAAGATACCAAAGCTTGTGGCAGGCCGAGATCGAGGCCAGCAACATGTCTTCAGGGTTCCAGCGTTCAGGGTTCCCGCGAAAGGCGGGGTCGGCAGAGCCAAGGATAGGTGCCTTGCCTGGAGCCTCCACGTTGAAGTCTCTCTGGTACGCCGTATAACTGGCAGTACCTTCACCCGTGTTACCTATCCAATTTACGGTGACAGCGTAATGGTGTTCTTTCATGGTCACTCCTGTGTCGAAAGACGGCCGGAAAATCTTGCCCATCGCTTGGGTGCGGTTATCTTGCTCTCGATTGAGGGCTCTTCACCAGCATCTAGTGTTTGCAGCGACGCATGAGCAATCCGAGCACATGCAATGATCCGAACTGCGAACAGTCCTGATTGCTGATTTCCTCGTGCTCTCTGTCGTGTCCTTGGCTTGAGGGTATCGAAACCCTATCTCAGGCTTGGGGCCTCAACACGCACAGTGGTGCTTCAGCTCAACGGAGCCTTCGCCGCCGCCTCGATCGCGTCGAGGTCCAACGCATGTTTCGGGCATGACGATTCCTTGGCCGCTCTTGCGACCGGCCTGTGCTTTAATGGGCGATTGTTGAAATGGATTTTTCTAGCGAGGGATAACGCTTATGTTTGCTGTCGGAATTGCGCTTCTTGCCGTTGGATTAGGCACTTCAAATCCTGGGCTCTGGATACCGGGCGCCGCGCTCATGGCTGCCCGCGTCGTGAAACGAGCACGCAGCTGACCCCATGGCCGCCATATCGCGGCAGTGAATAGAGGGGGACAGGGGCTACATCAGAAAGAGTACGGATTTGCCCTCAGATCAGAAAGACCTGCGCTGCGGTGCCGTCGCCCCCGGCTTTTGCCAGGACGTGCGCCCACCTGTATCTCGAAGAAGTAGACCAGACGGTGCTCACGGGTGATGCAGGGGGGGCGTAGACACACGTCAATTAGGCGGCTGACGTTGCCAAGGATGGTGAGGTCGGCACTCTGCCAGTGGCAGTTATCCTCGCTGCAGCAACTCCATAACGCGCATTGCTCCCGAGCGGGTTTGTTTTAGCGGTCTGCCACACCCGGTGCTGCGGCACACCGAGGTCGACCCACTCGACAATGTGTGGCGCCACCTGATACCCCAGTGCCTGAACAATCTGCAGCCAGGCGGTGTAGAGCACTCAGTCGGTGAACTCTGGCACATTCTCGATCACAGCCGCCTGCGGCCGGTGGAACTCCAAGGCCGATACCGACGCCCAGGTCGCGGTGCTTGCCGAGCTCGCGATTTCTGCGCACCGACGCAGCGACGTGGACGCAGACCAGTTGGATGCCATGCTGAAGTTCACCGAGGCAGCAAGGTTGTGGGCGTTGATGGAACATGCAGAGGCAGCTTGAACTGCAATGGTATGAGGACAATCCTGCTTGCCATCGCGGCCTTGTTGATGGGAACGATTTCCGATAACGTCCTGCGCCCAACCAACACATGGCAAGGATTCCATTGTGCATCAGAGATTCAAGATTGGATTCATCGTCAGCGTATTGATGTTGACGTCCTGCACTTCGTCGACCGCTACTACGGTCAACACGGATCAAGCGCGCACCTCCTCACAAAGTGAGTCGGCCTATGAGCTGGGCGTCGAGGCATACCTGCGTAAAGACTATCCAGAAGCGGTGGTGCAGTGGCGTCAGGCAGTAGCGCAAGGAAATCGGTTTGCGCTCAACAATTTGGGTTACCTAGCCTACTATGGTCTTGGCATGCAGGCCGCCCCATCCTTCGCTGTCGATCTTTGGCGTAAAGGCGCAGTTCTCGGGGTTTCTGAGGCCCAGTGGCATTTAGGCCTTGCTTACCAAGAAGGTAAAGGTGTTGCGCCAGACCCCGTTCAGTCTTACTCGTGGGTGCGTTGTTCTATCGATACCGCCACACGCAATGCAGTGCACGGGCATAAGGAAGCCGAGCTGAAGATTGCGAGGGATGCCCGCGAGAGTCTGGTGGACATAGTTGACAATATTCCACTTGAGAAGTTGGCAGATGCCCGGAAAAGCGCATTGGCCTGTATACGCGCCTACAAAGCTCTTTGAGTTGGTCACTTGGGCTAGCCAGTACAGCGGGACAGTAGCCAGAAATGCTAGCGATGAATAGTCCAGGGCGTGAAGATGAGTTGCGACCCCATCCTGTTAACGTAGCAATTAGGGACGCCCTGATGGTTGAGGATTATCTTCAGATCGTTTGTTCTGATGGATCTGTGTTGTCTGTCTACAATCCATTTCTGTGTGAAGGCATTAGCTTTGCCGATCTCAAGGGCTGTAGCCTCGGCGAAATCCGTGAAGATAAAGAAGCCAACGTTATCGTATTGGGCTTGGACAAGGGCTCCCTCCGGGTCAATGTGCACCCAGAGGCCTGGGCAGGGCCTGAAGCAATGACGCTCCAGCGGCCAGGTCATTCGATTATGATCTGGAATTGACCGCTACTGGGTACCTTGGAACGGGCTATCTATATCGGGTCGAATGCAGCCAGTCCCGGAAAGGCTGCAATCGACCCATAGCTGCCATTCGTGAAGGGCAGAAATCGGCCAGAAGCCGTCGCACAGGCAGGACTGCTTTCGATCCAAAGCTGCCCTTCCCGAAAGGCGGCAACCGGCCAGGAGCGGACGGTGGACTCTGTGATGGCAAATTGTTAACGTCAACCACAACGAGCATCTGCCTCGTAGTAGTTAGGTGCTTATGGAGTCCGTCTTATGGGCTCTCGGCTACTTCAGACTTTGGCTGTACTGGGAGGATTGATGAGTTGCTTACCGAGTCACGGCAGAGTCTCCTGCTCGCGTTGCTATAGTGATATTGCGCCACAATTCGATGTATCTAAGCGCGCGGAGGGAGATTGGCGAATTACAGCAAACCCTCTGGCATGGGGTAGCACTAAGCCCGAGGTTGTTGTACTTGGCTTTTCCAAGGGCCCGACTCAGACTGGAGCACTCGCTTCTAAACCTCACGACGAAATTGCGTACAAGGGCAATCGCCTCAACGTGGGCAAAATTCTGGCTCACGTCGGGCTCATCCCCACCGACGAGTCCGATATGCTGAAGAAACATGTAGATCGTCTTATCGCGGATAAGTCCGGGCGCTTTCATTTCGCATCACTCATTCGTTGCACTGTAGAGCGCTATGACCATAAGTCTGCATCTTGGAAAGGATCAGGTGGCGGCATGCTGGACAAGTTCATTGGTACCCCGTTCGGCACATCGGTCGCGACTAACTGCACAACTACCTTTCTCCGTGACCTGCCGGAAGAGACTCGGCTCATTGTCATGTTTGGCTTGGGCACGGGTCTGAACTATGTAGTGTCCGCTTACGATCTATTTCGCCGCGCTCGCCCTGGCGCTTGGAAAATGATCAACTCAGTTGCCTACACGGACGGAAGAATTACAGTGGTTCATGTTGAGCATTTTGCTGCCCAAGGTGCTTTGATTCCTAATTGGCTAGGGGAAAAAGCTCACCTCAGAAGCAACCTTGGCCTCCTCTCAAAAGCGGCGATCGAAGCATCAGGAGTCGGTATTTAACAATTCATCCAGGCCGGAGCTCATAAGCCAGATTAGTCCAACTGGCATTAATTCTAATGGCCTCTCGTGCTCATTCTTACTCAGCTATATCCCATTGGAAAAATCAGGTTGGGGAGTACGCATGACCGATGAACCAGCGTTTGAGGGTGTTCATTTTCAGGAAATCCTCACAAAAGAGCCGCTGAAAGAAGCAGCTTTCTTTTGTCAAGGCTCTAGCAGCATGTTGTTTGAGCGTGGCGACAGACTTTATCGTCTTACTCTCGAAGGATGCGGACACAACTTTCTCGCCCAGCAGTCGGCTGAAGGCAACCGTAATGTTGTCGAGATCATTCACGACTACGGCGCAGTCGGCCCCTCTGACTCTTCACTCCCAGGAAGCGCTAGTGAGTTCTATTGGCTGGCCCAAGTGGAGAGGTTGGCGAGCGTAGATGAGACCAGTGAGCCTTTACTTGCCGGCATATTGTCGGGGTTGCTCGACGAAAATGATGATTTACCTGCCAATTGCGTGCTTTCTGAACAATGCTGGGCCTTAGCTGACGAGTATCCAGATTTAGCAGGAGTTTTGATAACTCTCGCTAAGTCGGCTGAATTTGCGGAGCGCCATGAAGGTAACGTCGATGCCAAGCTTGACAACATTATGAGACGACCCGCTACTGGGGATCTGGTCTGGACTGATCCACTTGGCGGCTGCCTTTATGAGCCATAAATCAAAAGAGGGGCCAGTTGCTGAGCATCATCCAGTTTACTGGTGCCGCGAAGACTCGAGCCCACAATGACCGCTACTGGCCGACAGCGGTCAAACGCGACCGGCTGCATTCGACCCGTTGCAGTTATTATGGAGGTCTGCAACCGATCCGAAGCGGGCGGTGCATCAGTCGGAACCAGCGTGAAAACACCTCCCCTGAGCATCGGTATTGCCATCAAACCAGGGCGGCGAAGAAGTCACTTATGCTGGTCCAAACCGAGACAAAGAGCGGGCTCCACAGTGTGACGAGGAGCGCCAGAAAAGCGAAGCAAATCGGGAAAATATACTCCGTAAAAAATGGAGTCAGCAATCCGCCCTTGATGAGTGCGCTTAACCTGGCCCGCCGCTTGACCCACGTGGAAACGCGGAAATCGATAAAGTCATCGATGGGGCTATTGATCATTCCGCAGCGAAACGAATAACCAAATCGAACATAGCTTACATCGATGGCTTTGAATAGCTGAAAATCAGTCACTTTCCCCACGGTGGCCCCTTCACTAACGGGGGCATAGCGCTCGGGCACGCTGGCATACTCGGAGGCTTCGAACTTTTCCCGGCATTTAACGAGCACCTGCTCACGATTGGACCGATAAGTCAGTCGAATCAAATCGTTCGCATAGAATTCGCACATTTTGCCATCCAGCACTCTCCAATTCTCTGGCAAATGCTGGACATAGCGACCGAATAGATAGAGCAAGATGATCGTCCACACGACCCATAGGTGCGCTACGTTATCGCCAAACCTTACCGCGTTACCGAGTAGGGAAATGCTTTCCATTTTGGCATCAAAATACCAGACCGCCACAAGCAAACCCGAAAAAACAAGCAAGAAGCTCCTCGTCTTTTTGAAGCTCCCCTCATCGACATCCGGCCCCATCTCACCCCGCCCTTGTAATACATCCCAGTGATCAATCAGGAATAGTATCACATTGCTACTACTCTGGTAGGTGGAAGGAACGCACGCGAACAGCGGGTGGCAAGCGTGTATGGCAAAGCCACTTTTGCCCATTCAATCTGAAGTGCAAGCGCGGCCGCCTTCGACTATGAGTTTCGATGAAGAGATCGGAGACCACGTCCCAGACCTCGTCCGAGAGTTCGTAAGGCTTTGCCATCACAGAGGCCCTTTCCTTCGATGGCAGGGGAATCTACAAAATTTTAGCGTTCGGGGGGCGGCTGCGATTGGTTTTCCCGAATTGCATAGGGTGCTTAGAGAGTCACAGAACGGAACTATCGGCGGACTCCGACTAAAATTGAGCCGCCTGCTTTTAACCGACAGCCGACTTTCCTGGAGGGCCGCTATGGGTCGATAGCCCACTACCGCTTCACTGAAGCGGCTGTATCAGCTCGGCGCCTTGGTTGCGCACATTGCCAATGGCTGTGCTCACTCGATACCACTCGAAGGCCTCGGCTGGCTCACCCAGGTTCAGCACCATCTGCTCGGCCTGTTCCCCGGGCATCGCGGTTTGCATCCACTCACGCGCAAGGTCTGGGGCCAAAACCACTGGCCTGCGGTCGTGCACATCCACCATTCCGCCCTGGGCATCGGCCGTAATGATGACGAACCCATCATGCTCGCTGCCAGCGAACTGGCCGATGCTGGCGCAAAGGGAAGGGCGCCCGTCCCGGCGTCGGATGTAGTACGGCTGTTTCTTCGGTCCGCCTTCATCGACCCATTCATACCAGCCGTCGATCGGCGTTATGCCTCGGTGCGGCCAGATCGCCCGGAAGAAGGGGCCGTGTGCCACCTTTTCGACCCTGGCGTTGATCGGCGCGGCACGGTCGGTCGCCCAATGCGGCCGCCAGCCCCATCTCACCAGGTCCGCCCGCGGGCCTGCTTCATCCACTCGCAGCACTGCCACCGGCGTGGTCGGCGCGACGTTGTACCGGCCAAGTGGCTGGTCGCCGACGTTGTTCCGCCAGGCCTCTGGCAGGCTCAGGGTTTCGACAAAGTCGTGTATGCCTCGGTACTGACTCAACCTTCCACACATGCGCAACCCTCCTGCCAGAGCAAGCATAGCGCTTGGGTGTATTGCCGGTGTGGATGACGCCGACGTGGTGCTGTACGCGCAGTTCTGATGGTGCCGGGCTGAATGAGCGCCCCACCTCCTTCAATACGGCGCCAAGTCTGATCTTCCAGGCGTTATAGGGTCGTTCGAGGGAACCCGAACGAAAATGCAGTACTTACCACCCTCCATCGATTCAAAGGCCACCAGCTTTTCCACCAGCGCGGCGCTCAAAACCTTGCCGGCGTTAAGCAGCAACATGCCGTTGTCGGCGTTCAGGTTGCGCGCAAGCACCATTCCCGGCGCCAGGTCACGGGTGGTACACACCTGGACTTCAGGGTCCACCAGGGTGATATCGCTGTGGAACGAGGCGCAAACCTGGACGAAATCCTCAAGGAGCGCCGGGTCATACAACCGGTCGGCGTACTTGCGCAGGTAGAGCAAGGCCTCATCGCTGTTCATCTGCCGTTCAAGAATCAAACCCCGTTGCAGCTCAACGAAGTCCACGGCCAGCTTGAGCAAGCGAGCGCCGAACGGGATAGCTTCACCTTTGAGCCGGTCCGGGAAACCGCTGCCGTCCCAGTGCTCCTGATGATGCAGGATCAGGCGCGCGGCATCTTTCATGGGCTCAAGGGTCATCAGCAGCGCTTCACTTTGGCGTGGGTAGTCGCGATAGCGGTCGCGGTCGCCGTGCATCAGCTGGTCCGATGGGGCTACGATCATGCTATCCGGCCAACTCAATTTGCCTATGTTGTACAGCGCCGCAGCCATGGCCAGATCGCGGCTTATCGCCTCGTCCAAGGCGTGGACCCGACAGTAGCAACGCACCAGTTCGATGATCTGTCGATTGGTCTGCTTGGCTGGAGGCAGCCGCAGATTAGCCAACATCGAGAACACCTCGGTCCCGGTCACATAGCTGTGTTTCAGTTCTTCGTAGGCCAGATCGAGCATGTCAGCGGTCTGCTGCAGCTCCGCGGTACGGGCTGCAACGCGTTTCTCCAAGTCGTTATTGAGCAGTCTCAACTGGGCGTTCTGCCGACGTGCCAGCAGCTCCAGGCGTTGGCGCTCGCGTTCGGAAAGCTGGTGCTCCAGGGCCTGGCGCAAGGTCATCAGCAATTCGTCGTCGTTCCAGGGCTTGCTGATGTAACGGTGGATTTGACCGTCATTGACGGCCTTGATGATTGCGCTTGGGTCGGCATAGCCGGTCAGCAAGATCCTGACGGTCGATGGGTGATGCTGATTGATCTGTGCCAACAAGGTGGCGCCGTCCATCCCGGGCATGCGCGCATCGCTCATCACCAGATCAACCGGGCCCTCGGCCATCTGCGCCAGTGCCTGCTCTCCGCTGGTCGCCAGCTTCACGTCATAGGGTTGGCCACGCAATAGCCGACGCAGACTGTTAAGGATTGACTCCTCGTCGTCTACCAGCAACACGGTCGGCCGATAGGGTGAAATCAGGGGCGGTTGCACGTCCATGGCAGGCCTCACGTGGTCGATCGATGGAGGCACTCGAGCTCAACGAGCGCTTAGGTCAAAGGCTAGTTCATTTTTCCGTGACAGGTGCCGGGCAAGGTGTGGCGGGTGGCAGGCAAATTGTCTGGAAGGCATCTAACCTGACGGCATGGCACCACCCTTCTGTAAGTCCGTCAGCCCAGGGAAAAGGATTCTCCCGGATGTCAGCGCGCACAACCTGTCGTTATCGTTCCGCTCTTCACCTGCAGCGCTTGCGCCGTTGTCTGGGCCTGTGGGTGCTGCTCGTTCTGAGCGGAGGCAGCGGGGCGGAGCCGCTGGACGAGCCGCTCAAGCCGCTGCCTCCGATACCCACTCTGACACCTGGGCGTGTCGAGTTGGGCCGCCAGTTGTTCAACGATCCGCGGTTGTCGCGCAACGGCACACGGTCCTGCGCCAGCTGTCACCGTCTGGACAAGTACGGGGCCGATGACCGGGCGTTTTCCATGGGGGCAGATGGCCTGCCGCTTACGCTCAATACGCCAACGGTACTCAATGCCAGCCTTAATTTCCGACAATTCTGGAATGGCCGGGTCGAGTCACTCGAGGAGCAGGGGGAGGCCGTGATCACCAGCGCTCACGAGATGGGCGGAGACTGGCGCGTGATCGAGCAACGCATCGCCGCAGACGTGCATTACCGCCAGGCGTTCAAGGATGCCTACCCGGACGCGGTGACAAAGGACAACATCCTCAGCGCGTTGGCCGATTACCAAAGGACGCTTCTTACCCCTGGCGCGCGCTTCGATCGTTACCTGCAGGGCGATACCGAGGCGCTTACCCTGGAGGAAAAATACGGCTACCAGCGCTTCAAGGACTATGGCTGCATCGCCTGCCACCAAGGGGTGAATATTGGGGGCAACATGTTCCAGAAATTTGGCGTGTTCGGCGACTACATCGCGGACCGCGGCCACCCCACCGAGGCGGATCAGGGCCGCTTCAACGTGACCGGAGAGGAGGCCGACCGGGGCGTGTTCAAAGTGCCGAGCCTGCGCAATGTGGCGATGACCGCGCCCTATTTTCACGATGGCTCGGCGCCTACGCTGGAGCGTGCGATCGATGTGATGTTTCAGTATCAGCTTGGACGAATCCCAAGCGATGAGGACCGCAGGCTCATCATGCTGTTCCTCAAAACCCTTACTGCTGAAAAGGCGGGTCAGCCATGAGGGTGATTTCCCGGCGCACAAGCCTGATTCTATTCAGTGGATTGGTCCTTGTACTGGCGTCGATGCTGCTGTACCTGTACCTGAATTCCGGGTCAGAGCAGACCCAGACCTACAACGAATCCCGAGATCTCATTCGTCAGCTCAAGCAACAGGATGCTGTGTGGGAAAACGAGGTGCTCAAGGCCCGGGTAGCCGTCTCTCATAACTATGATCCACTCGTGACCCCCCTCAAGGAGATGAAGCGGCTGTGGGCACGATTCGACAGCCGGGAAGCCGAACAAGGGCGCGTTGACGCAGACCAGTGGCGCGATGCCTATGACGGTTTTCTCTCTGCGTTTGGGGAAAAGGCTCGGCTCGTGGAGCAATTCAAATCGCACAATGCCTTGCTGCGAAATTCGTTGGCATTTCTACCCACAGCCGAGGACGGTATTCAGGCCCAGATCAACACCATGCTGGCCCCGAATCGGCCGGAGGTACACGTATTCGTTGCTGACACTTATGACCTGTTGCTAAGTGCCCTGGAGTTCGCGCAGGTTACCTCTGTGGAAAGGGCTGCCGAGATAGAGGTGGGGTTAGGTAACCTGGCTGTTAACGCGGAGAACCTGCCCAAAGAATTCCACACGCCCCTCAATTTGTTGAGTAATCACGTGGCGTTGATCCTGCGCGAGCAACCTGTCGTCAACCGCCTGCTCGAACAGATCGAGGCGATCCCGGTTGCCGAACGCCTGGATACGATCACCAGCCTCCTGGACAGGGATCAACAGCAGGTTGAAAGGATCAACCGTAAAAACCATCTCTACACGTTATGGCTATCCGGCTTGCTGATGTTCTCGGTCATTTGCCTGGCTGCGCTGCTGGTGCGCAGCTTCGCCGAGGTGAGACGGGTCAACAATGCGTTGCAAAGCGCCAATGACGTCCTGGAACAGCGGGTCGAGGATCGCACCCTGGAACTCAGAAACGCTCAGAGCGAATTGCTTAACGCGGCGCGCCAAGCAGGCATGGCGGAGATCGCTACCAATGTGTTGCACAACGTGGGCAACGTGCTCAACAGCGTGAACACATCCTCTGATCTGATCGCTCGAACGTTGCGCAGCAGCAAAACCCAAGGTTTGGGCAAGGTCATGCAACTGTTCCGCGAGCATGCCACTGACATCGGTCGGTTTCTCGACGAGGATCCCAGAGGCCGGTTGCTTCCCGGCTACCTCCACCAGCTGACCGAGGCGATCGCCGAGGAGCAGAAGGAGATGGTGATCGAGCTGGAGCGGATGAACAAAAGCATCGACCACATCAAGGAAGTGGTGGCCACCCAGCAATCCTACGCCGGGGCTAAAAATGTACCAGTGCCGCTGTCGGTCAACGACCTGGTCGAGGACGCGCTGCGCATGAACGCAGGCGCGTTGATCCGGCATCAGGTGAGGGTAGTGCGCGACTTCGCAGATCTGCCTCTGGTGATGGGCGACCGGCATCGGCTGTTGCTGATACTGATCAACCTGATCAGCAACGCCAAGTACGCCATGTCCGGCCCCGGCAGCGACCCACGGACGATGATCCTCAGGACGCGCATCATTGAGGGGGGCTTGCTGGAAATGAGCGTGCTGGACGAAGGCGAAGGCATTGCGCCCGAAAACCTGCAGAAGATCTTTGCCCATGGCTTCACCACGCGCAAAGACGGGCATGGCTTCGGCTTGCACAGTTGCGCCTTGGCCGCCATCGAGATGAATGGTCACCTGACCGCACACAGCGACGGCCCTGGCCTGGGTGCTGTCTTTACCCTGAGGATCCCGCTGATCGCGGTGACGGAGCCTGCATGAGTGACCTGACCAATCGCCGGATCCTGCTGATCGATGACATGCCGACTATCCACGAGGATTTTCGCAAGATCCTTGCCCCGGCCAAAGCGCAGAACACAGAACTGGACGAGATGGAAGGGTTGTTGTTTGGCGAGCAGATCAAGAACGACCGACCGGTATTCGAGCTCGATTCAGCCTATGGCGGTGAGGAAGGGCTCGGCCTGCTGAAGCGTGCGCTGCAGGCCAGCAAGCCTTACGCGTTAGCCTTCGTCGACATGCGTATGCCAGGTGGATGGGATGGCGCTCAAACCATTGAGCACCTGTGGGAAGAGGACCCGCTGCTGCAGGTAGTCGTCTGCACCGCCTACTCGGACTATTCCTGGGATGAGTTGCTCGACCGGCTGCAGGCCCACGATCGCCTGCTGATCCTGAAAAAACCGTTCGACAACATCGAGGTCCAGCAAATGGCCAGCACCTTGCTGACCAAGTGGGAAATGACCCAACGAGCCTCGCTGAAAATGCACCAGCTCGAACAGCGGGTAGAGCGGCGTACCCAGCAACTGACCCAAGCCAGCGAGGCGCTGCAGCAGGAGATCGAGGAGCGCAAGCAGCTGGAAAGCCAGCTGGTGCAATCGGAGAAGCTCGCCTCGTTGGGGCAGATGGCCGCCGGCGTGGCGCACGAGATCAACAATCCGATCGGTTTCGTGTCCTCCAACCTGGGCACTCTGGGAGGGTACTTTCAACAACTGTTAGCGATGCTCGACGCCTATCGCGAGGCCGAACTGATGCTCGGCGCAAACGAAACCACTGGGCGCTTGCAAAGGCTTCGTGAGCAGACTGAGCTGGAGTTCCTCATGGAAGACATCCCGATCCTCATCAAGGAGTCCAAGGACGGAATCGGTCGAGTGGCGCATATCGTCAAGGACCTCAAAGACTTCTCGCGCGTTGACAACGCTCAGCAGTGGCAATTAGCCGATTTGCAGCAGGGCATTGACTCCACGCTCAACATCGTCGCGAGCGAGCTGAAACATAAAGCCGACGTGGTAAAACGGTACCAGCCGTTACCCCCTGTCGAATGCCTACCGTCCCAGATCAACCAAGTGATAATGAACCTTGTGCTCAATGCCGTCCAAGCCATGGGCCCCGAGCGGGGCACCATCACATTGGGCACTGTTCATCAAGGCGGCTGGGTGTGCATCGACGTTGCGGATACAGGCGCTGGGATAGCACCGGAGAACATCAAGAAAATCTTCGATCCTTTTTTCACCACCAAGCCCGTCGGCCAAGGAACCGGGCTAGGCCTGTCCCTTTCCTACGGCATTGTAAAGAAACACGGAGGAGAGATATCCGTATCAAGCCAGGTCGGAGTGGGAACAACATTTCGCGTGCAACTGCCGGTAAAGCAGAGCGCAACGCTGTGATAGCGCACGCGGGGTGGGTATGCCACAACCCCAAAAGGGCAGGGGATGCGTGCCCCGGCGATCCCGCCAACCAGTCAATGTTTTGCGGTGGCGAGTAGCCGATAGCGTGAGAAGGGCGTGCCGTCGATATCCACCTCTGCGTCAAGGCAAAACCCCAGGCGAAGAATACCTTTGATTCGAGTTCTGGTTGATGGAAGCAATAGGGTAATGGACGCTAGCCCCATCTCCTGGAAAGCGCGCCCTACGATCTCATCGAAAATCACTCTGCCAAGCCCCCAGTAGTCTGGATGAAGCACCAAGGCAAGATCAGCGTCGCCGTCTTCCTGCTGCAGGCCACCCCAGCCGGCGAATTGACCGTCAACGAAAAAAGCCCAGGGACCATAGCCATTCAGTGCCCATTGGGCCTCTTTTTGGGCAACCCACACCTTGCATTTGCGTTCGTCAAAGTCGGGACGACCCAAGGGCATTTGGCGCAAGACATCGGGGTTGTTGTTGAGTGCGATGATGTCGGCGATGGGGGCGTCGCTCAGACGCCGGAAATGCAGCTGCATGATGTGCCTTGTCGAACGGCTTTGAACCTGATTTATAGCGCCTGCCATTGCCCCTTTTCAATCTTCAGACTCGTACCAGCTGAGACAATTCATGACATCGAAGAAACTGGGCCGAATACTCCGACGCTGAGTTCTGCGCCCTGGCCGAACGGTATTAGGCAGGATCGATGCATAGGCCGCCAATGGCGCGGCCTGAGGCCCGATTCTCGCGCTAGACCACCGCGCCAAACAAGTGCCCCACCAGTGCCGTGACGCCCATGGCCAACGCCCCCCAGAAGGTCACCCGCCAGGCGCCCGTCATGATGCTGGCCCCGCCAGCCTTGGCGGCAATAGCCCCCAATGACCCGAGAAATACCAATGACATGCCCGATATCCAGGGGCCCACGCTGTGCTCCGGTGCGACAAACGTCACCGCCAGCGGCAAGGTGGCGCCCACCACGAAGCTCGCGGCGGACGCCAGGGCGGCCTGCAACGGTTTGGCGGTGAGCGTGGCGCTGATGCCCAGTTCGTCGCGGGCGTGGGAGCCCAATGCGTCATGGGCCATCAATTGATCGGCCACTTGATGTGCCAGCTCGGGTGCTACCCCACGCTGCATGTAGATGTTGGCGAGTTCGGCGTGCTCAGCTTTCGGGTCGCTGGCCAGTTCTGCCCGTTCGCGGGACAGGTCCGCCCGCTCGGTATCGGCCTGGGAGTGCACCGAAATGTACTCGCCAGCGGCCATGGACATGGCCCCGGCCATCAGCCCCGCCATTCCGGTGACCAGCAACGTGGCGTGGCTGGCGTTGGCCGCCGCGACCCCAATCAGCAGGCTGGCGGTAGAGACAATGCCGTCGTTGGCACCCAGGACAGCGGCGCGTAGCCAGCCGATACGATCACTTCTGTGTGCCTCGGTGTGCCTGTGCATGAATTTCATTGTTTGACGCGGCTCCCTGTCATCAGGCGGTTCACGTTGCACGGGTGCCGAGCGGGCCGGCAGCCGGCGTCAGCGGGCTTCAATTTGCACCTGCAGCTGTCCGCCGACAATGGATATTTCCCTGAACTGCTCACCTTCGCGCAGCACGAACAGTGCGTCCATCCCGCGTTCCTGAGCCAGACGAGGGCCCTCGGTTTCGCCCAGGACCATCAGCGCCGTGGCCCAGGCATCGGCGAGCATGCACGAGGTCGCCACCACGGTAACGGCGGCGAGCGCGTTGCACAGTGGTGCGCCGGTGGCCGGGTTCATGGTGTGAGCATAGGACTGACCGGCTATGTCGACCCACTGCCGGTAGTCCCCGGAGGTCGCGATTGACATATCGCTAAGCGCCATGACGCCCATGACTTCCCGCACGCCCCTTTTGGGCTTTTCCAGCGCCACGACCCAGCATTGTCCGTCAGGTTTGACGCCCCGGGCGCGCATCTCGCCATCGATACCGACCAAGTACCGCGTGATACCTGAACCTTCCAGGCAACGGGCCAGTTCATCCACGCCAAACCCTTTGGCAATCCCACTCAAGTCAAGGCTCAGCGGCACGCGCTTGCGCACCTGGTTGCGTTGTGGCTCAACCTCCAATGCGCCGCTGGCTAACAGCCGGGTGCGCGGCGCAGGGGAATCGATCACCTGCGTTGTGACCTGCCGCGCCGCTGGGCCGAAGCCCCACGCGCTCACCAGGTCACCGACAGCGATGTCGAAGGCGCCGCCGGATTGCCGGCTGACGCGCAATGCAGCAGACAGCACCGTGACCAGTTCCTTGGGCACCGATACCCATTCCTGCTCGGGGGCGGCATTGAGGCGGTTAAGGTCCGACTCGGGTTTCCAGGTGGACATTTGCTGGTCCACCCGGGCCACGGCGCGGGCCAACTGCTGGCCAAGTTCGTCGGTATCCATCCCGGCCCCGGCATAAAACAGGGCGGTGTAGCGGGTGCCCATGGTTTCGCCGTTCAGGCTATAACGCTGCAACTCAGTAGACATCTTCACGGTAGCGTCCTTGTGCCTTGAGGATCAGCACGCTGAGGTTGAGGGGCGCCAAGACTTCATCCAGGGCCTGCATCACGCCTTTGGCCATTTCGCGACTGCCACACACCAGCACTTGGGCACCTTTTTCAATCAGCCGGCGCAAGGCGAGGGCATCACTGATCAGCCGATCTTGTACGTAGCTGCGCTCCTGGACTTGAGAAAAGGCGGCGTGCAATTGCGTCAGGCGGCGGTCCGACAAGTATTGGTTGAGCTCCGGTTCGTAGAGAAAGTCCGAGGCCGGGTTGCGCCCGCCCCAATACAGGTGCATCGGGTGTCGGGCCTTGTTGTTGCGGATAAAACCGGCCAAAGGACCAATACCGGTACCGGCGCCGATCAGAATTACCGGGTGCGTGCCCGATGCCGGACGAAATTGCGGGTTGGGCTGAATGAAGGCGTCAATCTGCGCGCCAATGTCCAGGCCGTGAAGAAACTCCGAGCACATGCCCCCGTTGTGTTTACGCACACAGATCTCCAGCACGCCGTCCTGGGCGCCACTGGCCAGCGAGTAGAAGCGCGGGATTGGGCTGCCCGGGGGCAGAATCCCGACCAGGTCGCCGGCCAGAAAATTCGGCAGTCCGCCGCGAGCGTTGAAGCGCAGGACATGGGTCGGTGCATTTACCTGTTCGCCATAGGCAATCCGCTCTGTCAGCTCCAATGAATGGGTGCGCGGCTGCTGCGGGGTGTGAACCAGCGCCAGCGCCTGCCCCAACACGTCGCCCAGCGCGTGGCCCCAACGCGCAAACGCCTGAGGGCACTGGCGGTTGACGGTCTCCAGCCCCAGCAATGGCGAGCCACCGGCCTGCAACATCGCATGCTGCACTTGATGGGCGTACCGACAGAATCGCGCAAATTGGCGGTCGCCCAGGCCCAGTACCGCAAAGGGTAGGCCGGGCTTGACGCCGGTTTTGGCCAGCCGCGTCAGGAACTGCGAAGCCGAAGCCGGCGCATCGCCGTCACCGTGGGTCGCGGTGAGGATGAACACTCGTTTGGCATTAGGGTAATCGCCCAACCAGTCATTCATCGCCGCGCTGTGCACCTGATGGCCGCTCTGGTGCAAGGCGTCATGCAAGGTTTTGGCAAAACCCCAGGTGCTGTTGTTTTCACTGCCCACCAGAATCACGCTGTCGGCGGCATGAGCAGGGCTGTTGTGGCGGAGGCGCGGGCCAGCTTTGCGGCGGCGCCACCATAACAGAATGCCGGTCACGCTCATCAACGGCACGCAGAGGGCGCAGAGCCCGAGCAGCAGGCCCAGCCACCAGAGGCCTTCGCCAGTGTGCAACTGGTAGATCAATTCATAGACGTTGAGCATTGGGTCGTGGGCTTGATAGGACAGCAAGGCGCCGCTGGCCTGGTCCACGTAGCCATCGCCCTGTGCTGTGCGCAGGGAAAACACATCGCGAGGGTTGCCGGGGCTCGGGTAGACCAGCTCGCGCAGGTCGTTCAGGTCGGTGGCTTGCAAGGCCTGCAGTTTTGCCACCGGCAAGGCCGGGCCGGCGCTGACGTGGGCAGGGAAGGCGGGTTCAGCTTGACTGCCGTCGGCGATAAAATCAAACGTGGTGGCGGACAGGTAGGCCCCGCTCAGTGCCGACAACAACAGCCCGAGCAAGGCCAGTCGCCCGACTTCAGCATGCCAGCGCTGGCTGAAAGTGCCCCGCAGCGGCCGTAGCAGGTTGCGCCAGCCACCCAGGCGTCGGGCCAGCAATAGCGCGCCGGACACTGACAGCGCCAGCATGAGCAGGGCACCAACACCCGACACCCCATGGCCCGGCGTGCCAAGGAACAGCGAGCGGTGCAGGTCTTTCACCCAGCGGGTGAACGCGGATGGCTCGTAAGGGGCGAGCCCTTGGCCGGTCAGTGGGTCGACCTTCTCCGCCCCGGCCTTGTCGTTCTGGTTGTAGTAGACGATCACCGTGCCGGACGCTGAGCGCTGGATCTGCTCCACCCCCGTAAAGTGGTTGGCCACGCGCCCGGCAAGTTGGCCGACGTTGAGTTGCCCGGCAGAAGTGGACGTGCTGTGCAGACGCTCCAGCGCCGGCTCGACAGACAGAATCGCGCCGCTGCTGGCCAATACCATGACCAACAGGGCGGCGATCAGGCCAGGAAGGGAATGGAACTGACGAAGCATGTTCAGCCTCCGGAGGTGGCGGGTGCTACAGGTCGTAAGTAAAGGCGTCGACGTAGGCATTGCCGGTCGCGGGCTTGCCTGCGCCCTTGGAGGTCAGCGGCACGCTGACATCGCCGCGGGCGTCGCGTTTGTCTTCGACGGCGCTGTCGATGCGGATCTGATACCCGGCATCAATCAGCGTGTCCGCCAGTTCTACGCTGACTTTCAGCGTGCCCCCACTGCCGACGCTGGCGCCGCTGACCCCGTCGAATTCGCTCGGGTTCATCCCGCTGCCCCGGGCCCAGTCGGCCAGGTGCTTGTAATATTTGGCCTTCTTGCCGGCCACCCAGAGGGTTTTCTGGTACTGGCCATTGGCGTCGGTGACGTAGATCGCCAGGTAGGCATCATTGCCGCTGTAGTCCTTGAGCTGCGTGGTCAGGGTCACTTCACGGGCCTGGGCCAGCGCCGGTAGGGTAATGGCGCCGATGAGGCAGGTTGCTGCGATGATCTTTTTCATGAGCGTGTCCTCTTGATCGTCAGGTCGAGAGCCTGGACCTGCCGGCTGACAGCAACCTGAACGGCAGGAAAATTCATAGACAGGTGAGTTGTCATTCGGCGAGCGGGCTGCCGAGATAGTCATTGGCATCGCCGTCATTGCGCAAATGGACCTCGAGTGTCTTCAGGCGCAGCGATGCCGGGGAGTAGCTGGCTTCGATGTCATTGCCCTTGCGGTCCAGGCCCTTGAGTTCGTAACAGCCGTCGTCGACCTTGATGCGCTGCACGCGCCAGCCGTATTGCCGCTCTACCTGCTGACGCAAGGTTTCGCGAGGCTGCCAGTCGCTTACTGGGTCGCTGCAGTCGTCACCGGCCAGGGCGTAACCGCTGACCAGCAAGCCCAACAGCGTGGCATTGGCAATAAAACCGGATTTCATGACTTGTCTCCTGTCGAGGGCGGCGTCTGTGGCATAACCTAAAGTGCCTACCTGACAGCCAGCTGAATCTTCAGATTCACATCAGGCAAGGCGATTAAGGTGCTGCAAGGCAACCATCTCAGGAGATGTCAGATGCGGGTTCTATTGGTTGAGGACGCTCCAGGCCTGGGTGAAGCGGTGCGCGAACAAATTGCCGATGACGGCCACGCCGTCGATTGGGTACAGCGCCTGGACCACGCGCGCAACAGCGTCCGCACCACGCCTTACGATCTGATCTTGCTGGACCTGATGCTTCCGGACGGGCGCGGGTTGGACTTTCTGCGTCAACAACGCGCGGCAGGAGACGTGACCCCCGTGATTATCCTGACCGCCCAGGATCAGATTTCCGATCGTATCGCCGGCCTGAACGCTGGCGCCGATGACTACCTGGTCAAACCGTTCGACCTGTTTGAACTCTCGGCCCGCGTGGCAGCGGTGGGCCGCCGTTATAGCGGCAACCCCAATCCACAGATCAAACTCGGTGATTTGCAGGTCGACATGAGTGCCCGCACGGTGCAGCGGGGCAGTGCGACGGTGGACCTCACGGCGCGGGAATGGGCGCTGTTCGAGGCGTTTGTGCAGCGCCCCAGCGCACTGCTGTCAAAGTCGCAGCTCGAAGAGCGGCTGTATGCGTTCGGCGCTGAAATCGAGAGCAATACCATCGAGGTATACATCAGCCGTCTACGTAAAAAACTCGGACGCGAACTGATCGAAACCGTGCGAGGCATGGGCTACCGGTTAATGTCCGCATGAAGCCGTCTTCGAGCCTGCAGATACGTCTCGGCCTGGGGCTGACGCTTGGTATGACCTTACTCTGGCTGGTAGCGACAGTGGGGGCCTGGCTCGTGGTGCGGCATGAGTTGAACGAAGCGTTCGATAGCGCCTTGGAAGAGACAGCACAACGCATCCTGCCCTTGGCTGTGCTGGAAATCAGCAATCGGGAAGAATCCCGGACTGCACAACACGTCGCGACGCTGAAGATGCACAAGGAGTACCTGACTTACCTGGTGCGCGACGCCAAGGGCAACATCCTGATGCAATCTCACGACGCCAACCCTGAGATTTTCAACCGACAACCGTCTGAAGGTTTTTCCACTTCTGAAAAATACCGATTGTATGGCGCTAGCGCATTGCGCCAGACACTGTTCATCGAGATGGCCGAACCGCTTGGTCATCGTCGTGAAGCCGCGCGGGAGGCCTTGTTTGCGTTGTTGTTGCCTCTAATGGTGTTGATTCCTGTCAGCCTGGCGGGCACTTGGTTGTTTGTACGTTTCAGCCTGCGCAGCGTGCGGGCTTATCGTCGTGCCATTGAAACACGCGGTGTGGGTGACTTGTCGCCGATCAAGGTGGCGCACCTGCCAGCAGAAATCGATCCGTTGGCGGAGGCGGTCAATCACCTGCTGGAGCGCTTACGCAATGCCCTTGAGGCCGAGCGCAGCTTTACCGCCAACAGCGCTCACGAGCTGCGCACACCATTGGCCTCGACCCTGGCGCAGATCCAGCGGTTACACCACGAAGCGCCGGAAGGTCCGCTGCGACTGCGTGCGCAGAAGATCGAGCAGGCGTTGCGCGAGCTTTCAAGGCTTTCAGAAAAGCTCATGCAGTTGGCCAAAGCGGAGGGCGGCGGGCTGTTGTCCGAAACGCCACAAGACCTGATTCCGTTGCTTGCCCACGGCGTCGACGAGTGGAACCAGCGCAGCGGGCAGCGCATCGAGTTGCAGTTGCCAAGTCAGGCCGGCGTGTACTCGATCATTGACCCGGACGCGTTTGGCATCCTGCTGCGCAACCTGATTGAGAATGCGCTGAAGTATGGTGCAACGGACCAACCGGTCGAAGTCAGTCTCACCGATCAGGCACAGCTGCGGATAGTCAACAGCGGCCCGGCAGTGCCGCAGTCTGTATTAGAGCACCTGACCGAGCGTTTTGTGCGCGGTCACAGTGAGATCAGTGGTTCAGGGCTGGGCTTGGCGATTGCCAAAACCATCGTGCAGGGGGTAAACGCGCGCATGGCATTGTTATCCCCGGCAACAGGTCGACGCGATGGGTTTGAAGTCTGCATCTGGTTACCGCTTGCCCCATCCTGAAAGACCCTGGAACTCACCACGTTCAACAGTGCTTTCCTGATACCCGAGCCTCGGCCAGGTTGAATGTAAGGAGATGAAGGGCTGCATCTAACGATCCTTGCTCAGGCAGAACGGGGATGGTCACGCGACTAAGCACTCAGCGCCCGTTTCAACACTTCGTAAATTTTGGCATCACCTGATTGGGCAACGTTGAAACGGAGGAAGTCACCCGCAGCCATCGACTGGCTGAACGCATTACCAGGCGCCAGCACTACACCTTCATTCAAGCAAGCCCGAGCCAGCGTTGCTGCATCCTTGCCTTGAGGGAGTTGGCACCAGACGTACATGCCTGACTGGGGCGTTATCCAGGGCTTGATGCCAATGGCCCGAAGCCTCGCTACCGTTCTGTCCATAGCCTCGGCCAGCCTGAGGCGAACACTCTCCATGTGTTTCCGGTACCCGCTATCGGTAATCGCCAGATGGATGATGTCCGCGGCCAGGCGGCCACCCCCGAATGTGGTCGCAATCTTGAGATCGACCAGGCTCTCGATCCAGTCACTGCGAGCCGCGATGTAGCCGCATCGAATCGAAGCGGAGATGGTCTTGGAAAAGCTACCGATCTGGATAACACGAGAGAGGCCATCGAAGGCAGACAGCCGTGGCGCTGGCGCACTCTCGAAATCCCCGAAGATGTCGTCCTCTACAATCACCAGGCTGGAGTTGTCGGCCAGCTTCAGCAACCTGTGTGCCGTGACCGGAGACAGGGTAGCGCCGGTCGGGTTGTGGATGCCTGAATTGGTTATGTACAACCGGGGAGAATGCGCGAGCAGGGCAGCGCCGAATGCATCGATGTCCGGGCCCGTCGCGGTGTAGGGAACGCCTACGATGTTCACCCTGTGCGCTTTCAGCAGTGCGTGAAAATTGAAATAGCAGGGGTCGTCGACCAGCACAGTGTCCCCCGGCTCAAGCAGAAAACGGCAGATCAGGTCGATGGCGTGGGTGCCGGACTCAGTGAGCATGAGCTGTTCAAGAGGGGCTTCGACCCCGATCCCTGTCAGCTTGCGTGACAGGAACTGCCTGAGCGGCAGATGCCCAAGTGGCGAGGCGTACTCCGTCAGTTTCGACGTGTCTGAACGGGCAACGGTGCGAAGCGCCTTGCGCAAGCCGGCTTCGAACATCCAGGAGGCCGGTAGCCACCCGCACCCCGGTTTCAACGCATCGCTAGCGGTGTCTAGAGACTGGCGCGAGATCCACAGCGGGTCCACTTCACGATCAAGCCTTGGGCCGAGTTCGGTGAGCACCAGGGGTGCCACTGGCCCGGCTACGTAAAAGCCGGAGCCAGGGCGAGAGTTGAGTACACCCTCTGCCATCAACCTTTCATAGGCCTCAAGCACCGTAGAAACCGACACTTGCATGGCCTGAGCCATCGCGCGGACCGAGGGGATTCTCGCGCCCGGGGTGTAGGTTCGAGAGGCTATCCGCGACTGGATCTCACCCATGACAGTTCGAATTCGCGTTGCGCTCCGTTTCATCACACCCTCAACTGTGCTGGATAAATATGCCTAACAGTTCGGTTTAAGTGTATTGGATTGTACATGGCCTGGGCGAGCCTGTCGGTGATGTACTGAACCTTGGCTTATCGAGGACTTACCGATGGAAAAATCAGCAAGCGGATGGCTCAATGGTTTCATAGGCGTCGCCATCTTTGCAGGCTCGTTGCCGGCCACCCGAGTGGCAGTCACGGCTTTCGAACCTACGTTCCTGACCTGTGCCAGGGCAACAATTGCCGCCATGCTGGGTGCGCTTTTCCTGATCGTGCTACGGCAGCCTCGCCCCAAACGGGGGGATTTGTCGCCATTGGCCGTAACAGCGCTCGGCGTCGTTATCGGTTTCCCGCTACTGACAGCATTCGCCCTCCAGCACATCACCTCTGCTCATTCCATTGTTTTTGTCGGGCTCCTGCCATTGTGTACCGCAGTATTTGCGGTTCTGCGGGGCGGTGAGCGACCTCGGCCACTGTTCTGGTTGTGCTCGTTGACAGGTGCCGGGCTGGTCGTTGGCTATGCCTTGATGAACGGAGGCGAGGCATCGGCGGTGGGCGATCTGCTGATGTTGGCTGCGGTTGTGGTCTGTGGTTTGGGCTATGCCGAAGGGGCGCGCCTCTCGCGGACATTGGGTGGTTGGCAGGTAATCAGTTGGGCATTGCTTGTAGCGTTACCGGTCATGCTGCTGCTGACGGTGGTCAATCTTCCAGCCCCTGATGACTTTGCCAGGGTAAGTGCTCCTGCATGGCTCAGCTTTGGCTACGTTTCACTGTTCAGCATGCTGATCGGGTTTGTCTTCTGGTACCGAGGGCTCGTCCAGGGGGGGATTGCGGCTGTGGGTCAACTGCAACTCTTTCAGCCGTTCATGGGGCTTGGGCTGGCAGCGTTGCTTTTGCACGAGCATGTCAGCTGGACGATGCTTCTCGTGACGCTGGGGGCTGTCATCTGTGTTTACGGGGCCAGGAAATATGCCTAAGCACAGCGTCATGCCCAGTCAAACAGTTGGGTATAGCCCCCGCCGTCTGACCCCGGGCTGAGTTGCACAAAACACCTGATCCTTTATGTAAAAGGATCAGGTTAAACCTGAATTACAGGCCCAGTTCACTCAGACCTGGGTGATCATCCGGACGGCGACCCAGTGGCCAGTGGAACTTTCGCTCGCTTTCCTTGATGGGCATGTCGTTGATGCAGGCAAAGCGGCGATGCATCAAGCCGTCGGCTTCAAATTCCCAGTTTTCGTTGCCGTAGGAGCGGAACCAGTTGCCCGAATCGTCGTGCCACTCGTAGGCGTAACGGACGGCGATGCGGTTGTCGGTGAAGGCCCAGAGCTCTTTGATCAAGCGGTAGTCCAGTTCTTTCTTCCACTTGCGAGTGAGGAAGTCCCGAGCTTCTTCACGGTTGTTTGCAAACTCGGCACGGTTACGCCATTGGGTGTCCACCGTATAGGCCAGCGCAATCTTTTCCGGCTCACGGGTATTCCAACCATCTTCGGCAAGTCGGACCTTTTCGATGGCCGATTCGCGAGTGAAAGGAGGAAGTGGCGGACGAGCGTGTTCGTTGGACATGGTGGTGCCTCCAATCGTTTGGATGGTTCAGTTGAGTGGGTATTTCTTTAACTTAAAGCGCTTGCGCGCTGCACATCTTTGAGCAAGACCCTTGCGATTTCTCGTGCACTGTCGAGCGCGCTGTGATCACCCATGACGTGGGCCACGGTTATCGTGCCCTCTATAATCAAAAGAAGTTGCTTGGCCAAGCCAGTCGGATCGTTAACACCTAATGCGCTGGTCAGTTCTAGCGTGTAGTCCAGCAGCTTTTGTTTATGCAGTTTTGCGATCTGTCGAACAGGATCGTCTGCGTCACCCACCTCTCCGGCGGTGTTGATAAAAGCACATCCGCGAAAACCGTCAGACGCGAACCAACTGTTGAGTGCATCAAAAATGCCAAGGATGCGCGCTTCTGGCGTTTGCGCTTTTTCGCATTCACTTCTGAACCACGTCATCCAACGTATATCGCGTGCATTGAGTGCCGCTGCTGCGACCTCGTCTTTATTCGCAAAATAGCGATAAATACTTTTACGTGCGACGCCCGAGGTCTTTACCAACAGGTCCATGCCCGTGGCGTGAATCCCGTTCTCGTAAATCAGCTTCTCGGCAGTCGCCAGGATTTTTTCGCGTGTGTCAGTCATTGGCTTATCCATGTAGCCAGAGTAGAACGATCGTTCTCCCTGGTCAAGCAGCGCTTGAAATTATTCGATTGCGTGCAGCGGGGGGCCGGCGTGCTTTCGATCAGGGTGGCTGGCTTCCCGCTGATCAGTCGCGCTCCAGTTCGGCGAAGCGGCTGGACAACCAGGCGTGCAGGTGCCTTACCGCAGGCGACAACTGCTTGCGGTGCGGGCACACCAGGCTCAAAGGCATGGTCGGCCCGGGGTAGTCCTGCAATAGCACGACAAGTCTTCCCGCCAGCACATCGTCGCTCACATCCAGCCACGACTTGTAGGTTATCCCTTCGCCGCCCACGGCCCAGCGCCGGGCAATATCGGCGTCGTCGCAGAGCAGGGCGCCACGCACCTGGACGGTCTGCGTTCCCAGTTGCCACTTGTCGTAGATCCGGCCCTGTTGCATGTACAGCAGGCACTGGTGTTCGAGCAGATCTTCGGGGGCTTGCACGGTGCCTTCCCGCGCCAGGTACTCGGGCGAGGCCACCAGTACCTTGCGGTTCCAAGGTGCCAGTGGCAGGGCTACATAGTTGGCGTCGGCGTTCAGGCCATAGCGGATGGCGATATCCACCGGATCGCGGAACAGATCGGCGATCTGGTCGGAGAGGAAGAAGCGCAGGTTCAACTGGGGATGCTCTCGGCGAAACGCCGTGAGCCAGGGCAACAGCACGTTGCGCCCCAGATCGGAGGGCGCGGCCACCTGCAACGTTCCGCTGAGCTGGGCGCTTTCCTGACGCAGGTTGTCGCGCCCGTGCCTGAGGGCTTCCAGGGCAATCAGGGCCGAGGGCAGGTACTGCTCGCCTTCGGCTGTGAGGCGCAAGCTGCGCGTGGTGCGGGCAAACAATCGCACATCCAGCTCACGCTCCAGGCGCTTGACTGCTTCGGCCGCCTGGCCGGGTAGCAGGTCGGCCTCGCGGGCCGCCGCGGTAAAGCTGCCCAGCGCGGCGCTGCGAACGAAGATGCCCAGGTCGTCGAGACGGATCATTATCACTCCTGCAATGAAAGTGTTGACGGGCAGGGCCCGTTTTTCCCGGACGCCAGGCACGCCAGACTCAATGCCAAATCAAACCACATTCAGCAGCGAGTGCCCATGAAAGCGATCAGTTTCATCCACAAAGGTTTGCCTATCGAAGACCCTGCGTCTCTTCAAGACATCTTCATGCCCAAGCCCAGCCCTGGGCCCAGGGACCTTCTGGTCGAGGTCAACGCCGTGTCGGTCAACCCCGTCGACACCAAGGTGCGCGCCGGCACTTTCACGCGTGAGCCGAAAATACTCGGCTGGGACGCGGCCGGTATCGTCCGCGAAGTCGGGGCCCAGGTGACCCTGTTCAAGCCCGGAGACCAGGTGTACTACGCCGGCTCCATCGCCCGGCCCGGCAGCTACAGCGAATATCACCTGGTTGACGAACGTATCGTCGGGCATCAACCGCGTAGCCTGGGTGCAGCACAGGCAGCCGCGCTGCCGCTGACGGCCATCACCGCCTGGGAACTGCTGTTCGATCGCCTGGGTATCGTGGAGGGCGGCGGGGAGGGCGATGCCCTGCTGATCGTTGGCGCTGCCGGTGGCGTCGGTTCGATGCTGGTGCAGTTGGCCCGGCAACTGACCCGCCTGACGGTTATCGGCACGGCCTCCCGCGCCGAGACCAGCAACTGGGTACGCGAACTGGGCGCCCATCACGTCATCGATCACAGTGCGCCGCTGCAAGGGCAGCTGCAGGCCTTGGGGATCGAGTCAGTCAGCCATGTCGCCAGCCTTACCCATACTGATCAACACTTTGCGCAACTGGTTGAAGTGCTGCGACCACAAGGTCGCCTGGGCGTGATCGACGACCCGCAGACCCTGGACGTCATGCCGCTCAAGCGCAAGTCGCTGTCGCTGCACTGGGAGCTGATGTTCACCCGCTCGCTTTACGAAACCGACGACATGGTGCGCCAGCACGAGCTGCTCGAGCGCGTGGCCGGGCTGATCGATCAAGGCATCCTGCGGACCACCTTGGGCGAGCATTTCGGCGCCATCAATGCCGCCAACATGCGCCGTGCCCATGCGCTGGTCGAGAGTGGCAAGGCGCGCGGCAAGATCGTCCTGGAAGGCTTCTGAAAACTGTTTGACAGACAGCGGCGGACTGGTCGATCCGGTCTGCCAGGAGCATGCATGCTTGAACGAACCGTGTTTCTCTGCGCCGCGCAGATTCCCGGCGCTACGCCCGGTGAAACGCATGCACACATTGAAGCAGGCACTACCGTGCCTGCTCTTTGCAACTGACCAGGAGCTTGATGTGAACCGACAAGATTACCCCCTCGTTTCCCTCGCCATCCTCAAGGCCAAACCAGGCCAGGCACCAACGCTCAAAGCGGCCTTGCTGGCGTTGATCGAACCGACTCGGGCGGAGCCCGGTAACCGCGACTACATGCTGTTCGAACGTCGTGACGAGCCAGGGACGTTCTACATGCGCGAGGCGTTCGATAACCAGCAGGCCCTGGATGCGCACCTGACCACTGCTCATTTCCAGCGGTTTGCCGAGCAGGCTGAACAGCTGCTGGCAGAGCCCTTGCAACTGATCTTCCTTGACCCGGTGTCATCTGCCGTTGCGCCCTGTCCCTGAGGTCATTCATCCAGGCCCTGGCCACTGTGGCATTACTGCCAGCAGCATTGGCACGTAGGCTCACCCAAGCGTGGCGGGCAAACAGAGCCAGGCCATGCTGCGTTGAAAACAGCCTCGCCTGACCTGCGTCTCAAGACTTTTCGTACAGAGCCTAGTGTGGTGTTTTGCAAATACGGCCAATAACTCGCGAGCGATTTTTGCGCTCAAGCAAGGCGTCGCGACGAGTCGTAGCCCAGCTACGGCGAGGAGCGACAACGCCGCATGAGTGCAAAAAGCGCCGCGAGTTATGGTCGTTATTTGTGAAACACCACACTAGAGCTGCATCACGGCGAGCGCTCTACGCAGGGGCTCGTCGGATATCTGGATAGGACCGTGAAATGGTATGTCCATGTCCAATACGAGGTACACGGAAGCCGCAATAAGCAATGAAGAGAGGATGAACATGCCTTTTACCATCGAGTTACGAGGCGCACGGTATCCAAAACTGGCGAAAATGAGCGTCAACCAAGCAGCAAGCATCCCAATAAGCGGGCCAGGAATTGCCCCCTCTGACTGCTCGACGATTCTCCAGCGTTGCTCAATGAGCGAGTGATATTGCTGACGAATATCCTGAAGCATCGTTTCATGGTAGCGGTCCACAGGCCTTATAACGGCCAGCGCTTTGCCTATGTCATCCAAGTATTTAGCCGCCTCGCTGTTACGGTGTTGCAGCGCCTCGTCCCCCCGATAGGGCGTCTCGATAGCGTGCTCTAGATAGGTGATCAGACGATTGCGCGTGTCTTGGGCCGCATCGCCATAGCCCCGCAGTGTCCGATCAAAAATGATCATGCTGGTTGCGTACCCATGGAAGTTTGCGTCGATGGACTCGAAGGTATTTTTGGCGGAATTGATCATCAAGCCAAAGACCAGCGATGTCATGACCACAAAAATGTTAGCTACCAGGCGAATTACCGTGTTCGTGTCCTCATCCCTGTGGTGGGATGCCAGCTTTGGGTACCACTGCATCATGAGCAGCGAGGCGGCGACCAAGCAGCCAAAAATGGCCAGTGCGATCCAGAGGGCGTTCATGCATCAAGGCTCCGATCAATCTGAGTCAAGTCTTAGAAGATAGACCGTGTTCAAACAGACTTATCAGGGTGCCTGTAATTGCAATCAGCGCCAGCATGAATAACCCGATGTATGACTGTTCCATGATCTCGTCCTGCGGGGTGATGGTTAGACGTCGACGAAAATTCCTGGACGGCGGGTCATGTCATACGCCGTAACGCCACGACCATGGCCCCCCCGAGTACCGCCATGGCCAGCAGCAGCGCGGGGAACGTCCACCACCAGGGCAGGCCGGCGGTCATCATGCTGAACTCCGACATGCCGCCGATGCTGGCGAGCAGGTTCAAGGGCAGGAACACCACATTGATCATGGTCAGGTTGCGCAGCGCGTGGTTCATGCCGTTGTTGGCCAGGTTGCCGCGGGCCTCGATCAGGTTGGTAAAGACCTGGGCATGGATCTTCGCCTGCTGGTAGCTTTGCTCGTTTTCGATGATCAGGTCATTCAGCATTTCCAGTTGTTCGGGCCCGAAGCCGTGTTTCTGACCATGGCTGCGCAGCAGGGCTAGCACGGCGCCATTGCTTTGAATGGCGTTGACGTAATACACCAGGCTTTCGCTCAGGCTGTACATCTGCACCAGGTGCTGGTTGTCCATGGTCCGATCGAACTGCAGCTGGATTTCGCGGGCCACCTGCTTTACCACCCGCAGGTGGCCCAGGTAGTGATGCACGCTCTCAGCCAGCATCGCCATCAGCACATCCAATGGGGTGCTCATGCCGGTCTGCCGGTCTACCCCGGCGAGTAGCGAGTTGGCGGCGCAGATCACCACCAGGCGCTTTTCGCTGAGTACGACGCCAAATGACGAGACATTGAATACCCGGCCATCAAAGTTTTCCGGGCGCTTCCAGATCAGGAACAGGTGATCGGGCTTGATCTCGATACGCGCCACTTCATCCGGGTCCAGGGAGGACTCCAGCGACTGGGCGCTGACCCCCAGGCACTTGCACAACCGGGTTTGCTCCGCGGCGTCTGGCGCGACACACAACCATACGCTGGCTCGTTCCTCGGGGGCTTCAAGAAGCGCACCGTCTACGGCGAGGTAGTATTCGATCATCGTTTACCAGGCCTGGCCGAGGTGTTTACGTTCAAGCCGCTGCACGAAAGCCTGCAGCACTCGCTGGTAAAGCGCGTTACCCAGCACGGCGTCTTCGGTGCCTGCATCGAGGTTGGGGTTGTCGTTGACTTCGATCACCAGTACGCGGTCGCCGGTCTGCTTCAGGTCCACACCGTACAGCCCTTGCCCGATCAGCCTGGCGGTGTCGACGGCCAGCTTTACGACTTCGGGCGGTGCCTGTTCCACCGGGACCGCGCGGCACAGGCCGTTGACTTCGCCGGCCTGGGCCTTGTGGTTGTAGATCTGCCAGTGGCCCTTGGACATGAAGTACTGGCAGGCGTACAGCGCCTCACCGTTGAGTACGCCGATACGCCAGTCGTATTCGGTGTAGCAGTACTCCTGGGCCAGCAACAGTACCGAGTGTTCGAACAGCTCCTGTGCCGCCGAGGCCAGTGCCTGGGCGTCGGCGACCTTGATCACGCCTTTCGAAAAGCAGCCGTCGGGAATCTTCAACACCAGCGGAAAACCGAGGCGCCGGCCCACAAGCTCGAGTTCCTGCGGGCGGTCCTTGTACAGGATTTCCGTGGCCGGTGCGCCGAGGTTGTGGCGTTTGAGCAGATCGGCGAGATACACCTTGTTGGTGCAGCGCAGGATGGAGGAAGGGTCGTCGATCACCACCAAGCCTTCGCTTTCGGCCTTTTTGGCAAAACGGTAGGTATGGTCGTCCACCCGCGTGGTCTCCCGAATGAACAAGGCGTCAAATTCGGCCAGGCGTGCATAGTCCTTCTTTTCGATCAGCTCTACATCGATGCCCAGCTGTTTGCCGTTTTCGATGAACTGCTCCAGCGCCTCAGGATTGGAAGGTGGCAGCGCCTCGGCCGGGTCATGCAGAATCGCCAGGTCGAACCGGGCCAGGCGTTTCGAGGCGGGCTGGCGCCACGTCCGGCGGTTGAAGGCATCCAGCGCGTCGGCAAACAAGTGCTGCTGCTCATCCCGCAGTTTGTGCAGCGCGCCGGCCTTGATCCCGTCGATCTGCCAGGTGTCACGCCTGCGAAACTCCACCAGCAAGACAGGGCAGGGGAACGACTCGAACAGCTGTCGGCCGATATCCTGAAGGGGTTCAATGGCGGTCCGCCCGAAATACAAGGTGAGGGTGAAGGCTTCGGTGCTGCCATAAGGGTGATCGGCCAGGGCTCGCTCCAGCGTGCGTTCCAGGTCATCCAGCCCCACGCCATAGAGCGCCTTGCGGGTAAGCTCGCTGATGGTTCGCACCGACGGGAACACCTTGTGGCCCCGTGCCTCGGCGAGCAGCGAGCAGTAGTAGCCTTGCCCCAGATACTTGTAGCTGCGGCACAGGTTGATTACCTGCGTACGCCTCGCAACGTCGTCGCTGTGTTCAAAGTAATCCTGGGCCAGCATCAGGCTCTCGCTGGGAAAGTAGCTGGCCCAGTCTTCCTTGCGCTCCACCACGATCAACAAGCGGTTACCAGCGCTCCGCTTACTGGGTGGCTCCTCGGAGAGGGTTATTGTGGAAACGTCGGTTTTGGCCAATACTTCGGCCACGTTGGCTTGCACCGCTGACATGAGTATTCGATCCCTGTTGAAGAAGACGCCCCTTCAATAAATCACGGGTTTCCCGACCTGTCCCGGTTCGTTACTCAAACATTACGGTGTTGCCATGGCTTTTGATTTTCGCTTTGCATCGGTGGCCGATATCGATGCGCTGGTTGCCCTGGAGCAGGACTGTTTCACCCTCGACCGCCTGAGCCCGCGTAATTTCAACTGGATGGTGCGACGCGCCAATGCCTGCCTTATTGTCGCTGAACAACAGGGTCATCTGGCAGGCTATGCGCTGCTGCTGTTCCATCGCGGTACATCACTTGCCCGTTTGTATTCAATTGCCGTAAGCCCGGCCTGGCGCGGCCATGGGTTGGGCCAGCAGTTGCTGGACCAGGCCCAGGCCAGTGCGCTGGAGCGTAATTGCGCCTGGCTGCGCCTGGAAGTACGCGCGGACAATCCTGCGGCCATCAGCTTGTACGAAAGCAATGGCTATCAACGCTTCGCTGTGGTTGAGAACTACTACGAAGACCACAGCCAGGCGCTGCGTTTCGAGAAGCGTATCCTGCGCAGTGCTCCGCCCCCTGCACGGCAAGTGCCGTACTACGCGCAAACGACCGAGTTCACCTGCGGAGCGGCCTGCCTGCTGATGGCCATGGCTGCGGTCGAACGGGAGCGGGCCATGCACCGCAGTGAGGAAATTCAACTGTGGCGAGAAGCGACCACCATCTTCATGACGGCAGGGCACGGCGGTTGCAGCCCGCAGGGGCTTGCACTGGCGGCCTGGCGCCGCGGGTTCGAGGTGTGCATGGTGGTCAGCCAGCCTGGATCGCTGTTCCTCGATGGGGTGCGCAGCGCGCAGAAAAAAGACGTAATGCAATTGGTCGAGGACGGCTTTGCCGGGGCGTTGGCCGAAACCGACGTGCATCAGGTGCTGGCGCCCGGCCTTGATGTGCGTTCAGCGTTGCAAGCCGGGTTCAGGCCGGTGGTGCTGATTAGCAGCTACCGTTTCACCCGTCTGAAGGCCCCGCACTGGATTCTGGTCACGGGTTGCGATGACGAATTCGTGTACCTGCATGATCCTGATGTGGATCACAGCCGCCAGAAACGCATCCTGGATTGCCAGCATCTGCCCGTAAGCCATGCCGAATTTCAGCGCATGAGCAGTTTCGGCAGGCAGCGGGTAAGGGCCGCTGTGCTGTTGCGCGGGCGATAGAACGGCTGCACAGGTGAGTACGTATGGCATGGGCATTGAGTGAACGCAAGCAGTGCTCCGGATGGGGTCACATGCCGGAGCACTCTACACTTCAAGCGTGAAGCAATGCCTCGAGCTGGCCCTTGCTGTCGAGACGTGCCAAGTCATCGAAGCCGCCGACATGCACCTTGCCAACAAATATCTGTGGGACGGTTCGGCGTTGGGATCGCTGCATCATTTCCGCCAGGTGCAGGGGTGACGCTTCAACGTTGATTTCGTCAGGGGTGATGCCCTTGTTCGACAGCAGTCGCTTGGCGCTCAGGCAGTATGGGCAGTGCGGGGTGGTATAGATAGTCACAGGGCTCATGGCGGTTACCCTCCTAGTTTGCCGATGGCGGAAAGTCGATATCGGTAGCGGCGATGTTGTTCAGGTAGTTGGTCAGGGTTAACAGCGTGACCTGTGCCACCACCTCCACGATCTTGCTATCAGTAAGCCCTGCCTCACGCGCGGCAGCGATCTGCTCGTCACTCAACTGGCCGCGCCTTGCCGTGATCTGCTGCGCCAGTGCGGCAACCGCGCTGAGTGTGCCGGCTCGGGCTTGGCTTACGGCCTCATCGCTCAAACCCGCCTTGCCGCCGAAGAAGGTGTGTGCGGCCAGGCAGTAGTCGCACCCGTTGATTTCCGAGGTGGCGAGGGCAACGACTTCACGCTCGGCGGCGCTCAGTGAGCTTTTACCCAACGCTTGGGCGAGGCCCAGGTAACCATTGAGCGCGACCGGAGCGTGCGCCAGGGTCCTGAATGCGTTGGGAATGAAGCCGAGACCTTTTTGAATGCCTTCGAGAGCTGCGCGCGAGCCAGTAGGCGCCTGGTCTAGCGAGAGAGCGGTAATACGAGTCATGGTCGTTCTCCAATAGGTTGAGTAACCGGCTTGTCTATCAAGCTTGGGGTCCATACTAGAGAGGCAGACTTTTCTTTCGGCTTCAGATCGTCGAAGTTATGCAACAGATCGTCTAAACCTGAGTGCGCTATGGACCGACTGTCGACACTGCTTAAGCACTTCAACCTGCACGCTAGTGCGTTTCACCAGGGTGGGTTCTGTGGAACGACCCAACTTGGGCAACACAGTGTCGGGCACGCCCATCTGTTGCGCTCGGGGCGTCTGTCCTTCAAGGACAAGCGTGGGCAGCGTATCGAGTTGACCGAACCCACCCTGATTCTGGCGGTGCGCCCGCAGGAGCATCACTTGCTTGCCACCGACGCCGATGAAGCGGAGTTAGTGTGCGCCACCCTGCAATTCGATGGCGGCGCCAACAATCCGCTGACCCTGGCTTTGCCGGACTTCATCATCAAGCCCCTCGGCGAATTGCAAGGCCTTGATGGCACCCTTGACTGGCTGTTCGAAGAAGCCTTTGGAGATGAGTGTGGTCGTGATGTCATTCTCAATCGCTTGTTCGAGCTGATGATCATTCAGCTGCTTCGCCACCTCATCGCCAGCCGCAGCATCGCCTCGGGAATGATGGCGGGTCTGGCCAACGCTCAGCTGTCTCGCGCGCTTGTGGGGATCCACGATGAGCCGCAGCGCAATTGGTCCGTGGCGGAACTGGCGAATCTTTCGGGCATGTCGCGGGCAAGCTTTGCTTCGCACTTTCGCGAGATCGTGGGTATTACGCCTGCGGACTACCTGGCGAACTGGCGCATCAGTTTGACGCAAAAACGCCTTCGCGAAGGGCGCCCCATTGCCCTGATCGCCGATGAGGTCGGCTACGAAAGTCCTTCTGCGCTAGCCCGAACCTTTCGCCGCAAGGTGGGCGCGAGCCCGAAACAATGGTTGCAGCAGGGAACGGTGTGACGCCTGGTCGACCGACTTGCACGCCAGGGAATGAGCAAGGTCCTGCGCCTCATCGGGGTGGCTTACACGTTCTCCCGAAGAAAATCGATGAACGCCATCGTCCTTGCCGAGCGGCGCCGCTCACGGCTGAACACGGCGCTGACCGGCAGCGCGGTCGTCTGGTATTCGTCGAGCAGGCTACACACGCTACCCTGCTCGAAGTCTGCAGCAAACAGCCATTGGGGAGACAGGGAGATGCCCAGGCCACCGAGGACCATTTCACGAATGGCCTCGCTGTTGTTGCTGGTGACGTTGCCTTTGATTGCAACCTCAAGTGCTTCGTCACGACGGGTGAAGTGCCAGCGGTCGTAATGCTCAAGCAAGGTGAAGGCGATGCAGTTGTGGCCTGCCAGTTCGGCGGGCTCGCGTGGCTGGCCATGGCGATCGAGATAGGCCGGTGCAGCATAGACTCGCCGTGTGCTGGTGCCCAGGGGCACGGCCACCAGCCCCTCGCTCTTCACCACACCAATGCGGATGGCCAGGTCGATGTTTTCCATGAGCAGGTCTTCGTTGTAATCGTTCAGGCGCAGGTCGATCTGCACATCGGGGTGGCGCTGTAGAAAAGCCCCGATCAGGGGCGCTATGCACAGCCTCCCATAGCTGACCGGTGCGGCTATTCGCAGGGGGCCGGCGATCTGCTCCTGGCCGCTGGCGAAGCTGCGCGTGGCATGCTCTAGCTGGCTGAGAATCTCCTGGCAGTGGCTGTAGAAGCGTTGCCCTTGATCGGTGAGGGCGAGGTGCCGGGTGCTGCGGGCGAACACGGCTCCGCCCAGGTACTGCTCCAACGCACGGACCTGCTTGCTGACTGCCGGCTGCCCCATGTTCAGCTCCCGAGCCACTGCGGAAAACGAGCCACGCTCCACGACGCGCACGAAGATGCGCATGCTGTCGAACAGATCCATCGCTATTGGGCCTCTTTGGGGAATAAGTAATATCCAAATTTAGTTTCTTATCGGAATGAGGAAGGCGGTGCAACCTGTAAGCGTCCATTCATTCAGAGGTTTCCGTCATGAATCAGACCATGCTTGCCGCTATCGCCGAATCCGCCCAGACCCCGCTGGTCGTGCGCCACATCGCCCGCCCTGTGCCCGGTAAGGGGCAGGTTTTGGTGCGGATTCACGCCGCCGGGGTCAACCCGCTCGACACCAAGATTGCAATCGGTGCGGGTGCTCACGCCCGCCAGGAGTTACCGGCCGTGCTCGGCCTGGATCTCGCCGGTACGGTCGTCGAACTGGGCGAGGCAGTTGATGGCTTCACGCCTGGCCAGGAGGTCTTCGGCATGGCCGGCGGAATCGGCGGCGCCCAAGGCACCCTGGCCGAATACATCGCCGTGGATGCCAGGCTGATTGCATCAAAGCCGCATGCACTCGGCATGCGTGAGGCTGCCGCGCTGCCGTTGGTATTCATCACCGCCTGGGAAGGTTTGGTAGATCACGCCAATGTTCGTAGTGGTCAGCGTGTGTTGATCCATGGCGGCGCAGGTGGCGTCGGCCAAGTTGCGGTGCAATTGGCCAAGGCTCGCGGTGCCGAGGTCTACGCCACCGGTTCGGTGGGCAATCTCGACTTCATTCGCGCGCTGGGGGCCACGGCGATTGACTATCAAACGCAGCGTGTAGAGGCCTATGTCGAACAATTTACGGCTGGGGAGGGTTTCGACATCGTTTATGACACCGTCGGCGGCAGCACGTTGGACGCGTCATTCAAGGCAGTAAAGCCTTATACCGGGCACGTACTCAGCTGCCTCGGTTGGGGTCAGCACAGCCTCGCGCCTTTATCCTTCAAAAGTGCCACCTACTCGGGCGTATTTACCCTGGCACCGCTGCTAACCGGCAAGGGACGCGAACACCATGGAAGTATCCTGCGCGAGGCTGCCGTTCTGGCCAATGCCGGGCAACTGGCGATCCGGGTGGACCCGCAACAGTTTGCATTGGATGAGGTCAACGACGCATTCCGACAGGTCGCGGAAGGTCGCGGCAGGGGCAAGACGGTTATCCAGTTGGCAAGTGAATAGTCTCCCGAGCTTTATTAATCAGCAATTACCTGCCAGAAATGCCCGTTTCCAGCCTTGGCTGGCCTTCACAAACAACTGCCAAAGGGGGACATGGCAAGTGATCATGAAAGTTGTTCCTTGATATGAGGGGCTTTGTTCCAGGCGTTGCCGGCGGCCGGTCAAGCTGGCCGCAATCGAAGTGGTGACTTCGTCGCTACTGTCGGGAGGAAGGGGAGTGCCAGAAGAATCGATCATTCACGCGTGGTTATACCGGCATGAAGCAGCGCCGCGATAATGAAAGGCGCCTTCTTCTCTAGATACTCAGCCATCCCACCCGTATTGCTCGACTCCAACTGAAGCTTCAGCGTTTCATACTGTTGGCGGATCGAGGCATCGCGCCTAAGCAAATCTCTGAACCCCAGCATCTGAGTGATCGACAGGTGGTCCCGGGTACAAACATGGAGCTTGTGCGTGCGAATCCCATCCACATTGCGCCGGTAGAAATGATGGCCCTCTGACAGATCACTTCCCCGTACATACCCCAGAGCCATCAACACCTCGTCCCGCGCCGAGGTATTGCGATGCGCGTGAACCTCAATGAGCACATCGAGTTCGGGCTTCGCCGCCAGCCCTGGGACAGACGTGCTTCCAACGTGGTGGACAGCAATCAGTTCAGCGTCAAATGCAGAGGCAATGAGTGGCTTGTCTGTCAGGAAGCGGGCGGGCCATGTGGGATCGTAGGGGGTAATCTTGCTGGTCAGTGCCATGTCCGTTCCTTGGCGATAAATCCTCGAGGCGCCGGATTGTCCATCAAGGCGTGTGCTTTTGCCACTCACTTACAGGTCAATCACTGTCGCCGATATGTGTATTCGGAATCCGGGCGATTCACGCTTCAACACCTGCATATCGATAGACCGTCGCACTCCAATACTGGCTGCCGTTACGCGTTTGGTGTTTCCATCCGTCTGCCATCAGGTGCTTGGAGATCATCCGATTCATGAAACCGTGACCGAACAATGGCTGTGACTCGTTTTGGCTGGCCGTGGCGCATCAGGATAATTTCCCCGCTCACAGTCGGCTGCCTTTTTCAAACCCGCCATGATCACGGTACCACGCCACGGTGTCGGCGATTGTCAGCTCAAGTGCCCGGAAACTCAGTCCAAGCTCCTGTTCACTCTTGCGGTGGTCGAAACGGGTGCGGTCCTGCTCTCGTACCAGTAGACGCAACGTGGCCATGCTCAGCAGAATGGGTCTGCCGGTCAGGCGCGCATAGATCTCCTGAACAGCCGCCAAGGTGTATAGAAAGGGCAGCGGTATTTGTCGGGCTGGTGTCTTGACGCCCGCCATACGTCCTAAAACAGGCATCAGTTCGCGCATTGTCATATGTCGACCCGCCGCGAGATAGCGCTCACCTCGGCGTCCATGTCTGGCTGCGGCAATGTGTGCCAATGCCACATCGCGGGCATCGACAATGGAAAAACTGCCAGGGATCAACCCGGGCATTTTGCCCTGTACCACATCGTTGACCAATTGCCCCGACGAGGTTGGGCCAATGTCGCCAGGCCCCCACATCCAGCCAGGCAGGACCATACAGGCATGCATCTGGGGGTGGCTCTCAAGGAACGACAACACGACACGGTCAGCGAGGATCTTGCTGCGGTAGTAGTCATCTGCGTCGGCGTCGGCCCTCAGGCAGTTCTCCTCGATGGACGTGCCAGGTGCGCCGTTGAGCACAGCAATGGAAGACGTATGGATGAACCGTCGTATGCCGGCCCCGTAGGCCTGCTCAAGCAGGCGCCGCGTACCCGACACGTTTATCTGTTCGAGTTCGTTCCCGTGGCTGCCGCCCTTGTAGTTATCGCGAAAGAACGCCGCTGTGTGAAATACCGTATCGCAGCCTTGCAGCGATGCTGAGAATGCGTCGACCTTGGCCATGTCCCCAACGACCAGTTCCACGCCCGGCAGATTGTTGAACTGCTGTTCACCTTTGGCTTTTGAGCGGACCAGGCCTTTGACCGTGTAGCCGCGAGCGACCAATTCACGCACCAGGTTGTTGCCCAGCAAGCCGGTTGCTCCGGTCACAAATACGTTGCGCATGGCTCAACACGCTCGCTGTTCGGTTAACGGCAGCAACACGGCCCTGTCGAAAAAGGCCTCGTCGCTGACGATCAGACCCCTGCTATCGAGGTGGATGCAATCGTCGCCAAGCACTGCAAGCAACGCCTCTGGATCTGGTCGATTGAAAGCGCCAGAAGCGTGTTGCGCATAGACGTTGGGGGGGAGAGTCATAAAGTCCGGTCCATTCGTATCGAAGGGCTATAGATATACCTTTGAGGGTGCTTTCGAAAAACAGCAATCACTGCATAATGGCTTTGCATATTCGCAAAGCCGGGAATGACCGACAGTATGACGTTGCACGCAAATTGGGATGATCTTCGCCTTCTGCTGGCCGTCTCGCGACGTGGCAGCTTTCTTCAGGCTGGACAATTGCTCGGTATCGCAGCTTCTACATTGTCACGCCGCCTGACTCAACTTGAGGTTGCAGTGGGCGAGCCACTTGTCGAGCGCGGCGTTGAAGGATGCCGGCTGACGTCCCGGGGGCAATCCCTGGTGGAAGTTGCTATCGCTGCAGAATCAGGCTTGAGGCGGCAAACCCTTTCTGGCACATCGCAGCAGCCTACCGAGCTGTCCGGCAGTGTGTTGGTCAGTGCAGGGGAGGGGTTCTCGGATTACGTTCTGGAGGCGATAAGGCGCTTTACATCCCTGCACTCGCGTTGCTCAGTGGAGCTAACGGTGGCAGCCGACTTTCACAAGATCGCCCGCGGCGTGGCAGATGTTGCTGTGCGCACCGCCCATCTGGGGGAACCGTCACTGATTTATCGACCCATTGGCCGGCTCGCCTACGGCATCTTTGCTGCCCCGGGTTATCTGAAGCAATTTCCAGGCGTGACGCTTACCACGGCAGTCAGTGTTTCCTTGCTTCCCCCGCTGGATATCTTGCCGCAAATGCGAGCGGCAAAGGCCGCGGGTCTGGACCGCGCGCAGATCAGCGTGAATTCGTTCGCCGTGCAGCTCCAGTCGGTGAAGCGAGGGATGGGGGTGGCTGTGCTGCCCCGTATAGCGGCTACCGATTTGGTCGAGCTGTTCCCGCATCTCCAACTTCCCGATATGGAGATCTATTTGGTGACCCGGCCTCAGGCCTTGAAGCAAGCTCACATCAAATGCTTTTTTGACACCTTGGAGGGGGTTCTGCTCGAAGCCGTGTCCTCGGCAAATGCGACGGTTGTTCCACGAGCCACCTGTTAACGCAATAAAGCCTGCAGTTTCAGGGTGGATGTCGGCGCGACGATCCAGAGCGACAGCGGATCAGCAAGTGACCCGCAGGCATTCTTCGGCGCAAGACGGCATGTTGCTGTACGACTACCGGTTCTAAGGCTGAACAGGCGGTGTCAACTTTCGTCAGGTGTGACAATACGCATGGGGCGCGTGCCGATCTTTGCCCCCGTAATCTCGTCCACGGCGACAGCTTTGATTTCTGTGCCGGTTTGCGCATCGAAGAAGCGCGTCAGCTTACCACCGCCTCGGTATTGCCGGCCCCATGCACCAATCATGAACAGCACAGGGAGAAAATCGCGACCCGCAGCGGTCAGCAGATACTCCTCCCTAGGCGGGTGCTCCGAGTAGCGCCGCTTCTCCAGTAATCCTTCCTCCGTCAGTGCCGCCAGCCGGCGAGTCAGCATTGTCGGTGCAATACCCAGGCTCTTGCGGAATTGGTCAAAGCGAGCGATGCCAGCATGGGCATCGCGCAGGATCAATATGCTCCAGGCGTCACCGGCAACAGCCAGGCTGCGGGCGATCGGGCACGGGTCATCACAACTATTTTTCACGTCCATACTATTTTGATAGTGACCTGCCTTCAAAAGGGGAGTATTGTCTGTATCAAATTGATAGTAACACCTCGATGATGAGCCATCCACCCGAAAAAAACCAATGATGAATAGCCGAACCATGCAAGCACTGACCTTCAAGCGCTACGGCAAGTCACCCGACATCGGGTTGGCCGATGTTCCCCGCCCCACGCCAAAGGCTGACGAATTACTGGTGCACGTCCACGCTGCCGGCCTGAATCCGATCGACAACATGATTCCAACGGGGATGTTCAAGCCAGTATTGCATTTCCAGCTGCCAGCCACCCTGGGCAGCGATCTGGCCGGCATCGTGACCGAGGTGGGTAGCAATGTGACCCGCTTCAAGCCAGGCGATGCTGTCTTCGCCAGCCTCTTCGATCTTGGCACAGGGGCGATTGCTGAATTCGCGGTTGTGCCAGAAAGCGCCGCCGCGCTGAAACCGGCCAATCTGAGCTTCGAGCAGGCGGCGTCCATCCCGATGGTCGGCCTCACCTCATGGCAAGCGCTCAAAGAGCGCCTCACGCTTCAGGCCGGGCAGAAGGTGTTCATTCCCGCCGGGTCCGGCGGCATCGGTACGTTCGCAATCCAGTTGGCCAAACACCTCGGTGCAAAGGTGGGCACCACCACCAGTACAGGCAACGTTGACCTGGTGCGCGCTCTGGGGGCGGACGAGGTTGTGGACTACAAGACGCAGGATTTCGAGACCGTGCTGCGCGACTACGACGCGGTGCTCGGAACCGTAAGGGGGGATGCGATTGAAAAATCCATGTCCATCCTCAGACCCGGAAGCCAGATTGTCTCGCTCATTGGCCCACTGGATGCTGCGTTCGCCCGGGCCAAACGCCTGAACGTCCTCCTGACCTTCGTGTTCGGCCTGATGAGCCGCAAGATCATGCGCCTGGCAAAGAGGCGCAATGTCAAATACTCGTTTCTTTTCGTGCAGCCCGACGGTGCCCAACTCGCCGAAATCGGCAAACTTCTGGACGCCCAGCAAATTAAGCCGGTGATCGACCGGGTATTTCCGTTCGAGGATGCAAAGGGTGCGCTTGAGTACCTTGCTCAAGGGCGCTCCAAGGGCAAGGTCGTAATCAAGATGTGACTGCCGCCGTGTTTCTCACACAACTATCGACATAAAGGTAACTTCCATGACCACACGTCCGACCGTACTCATTACCGGCGCCTCCAGCGGCATTGGCGCCACCTACGCCGAGCGTTTCGCCCGTCGTGGCCACGATCTCATCCTTGTGGCGCGCGACACATCGCGCATGGAGTCGCTTGCATTACGCTTGCGCAAGGAAAGCCATGTGGCCGTTGAGGTGCTGCCCGCCGACCTGACAAGCTCGGCAGACCTGTCCGTACTTGAAAGTCGACTGCGCGACGACGCCAATATCGGCGTGTTGATCAACAACGCGGGTATGGCCCAATCGGGTGGTTTCCTGGACCAGTCCGCTGAAGCTATTGAGCGCCTTGTCACGCTCAATACCACCGCGCCGACGCGGCTCGCTGCTGCAATCGCGCCGCGCCTCGCGCAGTCGGGCACTGGTGCAATCGTCAACGTGGGTTCAGTGGTGGGTTTCGCGCCCGAGTTCGGCATGTCCATCTACGGCGCTACCAAAGCCTTCGTGCTGTTTCTGTCACAGGGGCTGAGTCAGGAGCTGTCACCCAAGGGCGTGTACGTGCAAGCGGTGCTGCCAGCCGCGACCCGTACCGAGATCTGGGCGCGTGCCGGCATTGACGTCAACACACTCCCGGAGGTGATGGAGGTCGGTGAGCTGGTCGATGCTGCACTTGTCGGTTTCGACCGTCGCGAGTTGGTAACCATCCCGCCACTTCATGTTGCCGAGCGCTGGGATGCGCTGGAAGGTGCACGTCAAGGGCTGATGTCTGACATTCGACAAACCCACGCGGCTGAACGATATCAGCGCCCACTGAACGCGTGATTGTGTACGAATGATCGAATCCGCCACCCAGGAGACTTCCATGAACGACCGCTTGTTTACCCCTGCGCAGCTCGGCAACCTCACACTGAAGAACCGCATTGTAATGGCGCCGCTGACCCGCAGCCGCGCGATCGGCAACCAGCCCAATGAACTGATGGCAGAGTACTACCGCCTTCGGGCGGACGCCGGACTGATTATTACCGAAGGTACCTCTCCCTCACCCAATGGCCTGGGTTACCCACGTATCCCTGGCCTGTTCAACGAAGAGCACGTGCAAAACTGGCGACGCGTGACCGATGGCGTCCATCAAGCCGGCGGCAGGATTTTTGTGCAGTTGATGCACACCGGGCGGGTCAGCCACCCCGCGAACCTGCCGGCAGGCGCCCGCGTCCTGGCACCTTCGGCGATCGCTGCTCCCGGCGAGATGTGGACCGACAGCGAAGGCATGCAGCCACATTCGGTCCCACACGCCATGAGCGAGGCGGACATTGCCCAGAGCATCACCGAATACGCAGCTTCGGCCAAACTGGCGATACAAGCGGGTTTCGATGGCGTCGAATTGCATGCAGCCAATGGCTACCTGATTGACCAATTCCTCAATACCGCATCCAACCAGCGCAATGATCGCTGGGGAGGCCTGGTAGAAAACCGCATCCGCTTCGCGGTCGAAGTTGCCAAGGCAACTGTCGACGCCATTGGCGCGGAACGGGTTGGCATGCGTATCTCGCCGTATGGGGTTTTCAACGGCCAACTACCGGATGCCGATATGGACGCGATGTACCTGGACCTGATCAAGGAATTGAATGCGCTTGGCCTGCTCTATATCCACATCGTCGATCACAGCGCCATGGGAGCGCCCGAAGTCAGCCCCGAATTGAAATCCGCGATCCGCACCGCTTTCACCGGCCAGTACATACTCTCCGGTGGCTATGATGTCGCCCGCGCCAATGCGGACCTCGACGCGCAGCGTGGCGACCTGGTGGCTTTCGGTCGTCCGTTCATTTCGAACCCGGACCTGGTCGCCAAGCTAGCGTCGGGACAGCACTTGGTAGAACCTGACAGTTCGACCTTTTATACACCCGGAGAAAAGGGATATACCGATTATTGACGTACGTTGTCCTCTCAGACCCGACCCAGGCGCTTGTACAAGGTGGTGCGCGAGATGCCGAGCTCTTTGGCGGCGGCGCTGACGTTACCGCCATGGGCCAGCAGCACGCGCTCGATCACCCCTTGGGTGACGTCAGCCAGGTTGCACGATGCCGGGGCTGCATTGCCCTGCAGCTCATCAGGCAGGTGTTGCACGCCAATGCACGGTTCACCGGCAGCTAGCACCCCGACCAGGCGCGCCATGTTCTCCAGTTGCCGCAGGTTGCCCGGCCAATGGTACGCCTGCAGCTGGCGCCTGGCGTCGGCCGCCAGCGGTGGGAAACCTGGGCGCTGGAAAAAACTGTCGATCAGTTGAGCCTTGTCCAGCCGCTCCTCAAGGGAGGGCAGGGCCACACGCAGGCCGTCCAGGCGATAGAACAGGTCCTCGCGGAAGCCTCCGCTGCTTACCAGGCTGGCGAGATCCTTGTGGGTGGCGGCGATCACGTGGGCCTTTAGTGCTACCGTGCGAGTGCTGCCAACGCGGGTAATCTGCCGTTCCTGCAACGCCCGCAGCAGCCGGCTTTGCAGGGACAGCGGCATGTCGCCGATCTCATCGAGCAGTAGGATGCCGTCGCCAGCAGACTCCAGCAGGCCCATGGCACCGCCTTTGCGGGCGCCGGTGAAACTGCCCTCGGTGTAGCCGAACAGTTCGGCCTCGATGAGGCTTTCGGGTAAGGCGGCGCAGTTGATCGCCACGAACGGAGCCTGTGGGCAGCAGTGCGCATGCAACGCCTTGGCGAACACTTCCTTGCCAGAACCGGTCGGCCCAGTGATCAGCACCGGCAGGTTACCCGCCACAGCCTTGCAGGCATCGTCGAAGCGAGCATTGACCCGCCGGTCGCTGCCCAACGCCGTCGTGCTGGCAGGCAGCGCCCGCGGCTTGGCGATGGGTTTGGCCAACAGCCGGCCATACAGGCGTGAGCCATCGGCTAGGGTCAACAGCTGCGGTGAGCCATCGAGGCTGGTTTGGCTGGGGCGGTCGAATAGCTGCCCCAGGCACAGCCCTTCTGGGCGGTAGCTTGGCACGCCCAGCAATTGTTGCGCAGCGCGGTTGGCCGCATGCACCGTGCCATCGTCATGCACCGCCAGCAGCGCCTGCAGCGGTGAGCCGAGCAGCCTGGGATCGTGTTGCAGTTCGACGATGCGGCAGCCAGGCAGGTTGAGGAAGAAGTTGTTTTCGGTGGCCAGCGCGGCATGTTTGAGGCGTTCGAGCATGGTGCCAGCGTTACGGGTACCAATGCCGGTCAGGTCCAGCGCCCCGAGCAGCTCGCCATCGACCCCGCGCAACGGCACGCTGACGCAGAAAAACTCGGCAAACTCCTGCAGGTAATGTTGGTTACCGGCAACGATCGCCGGCAGGCCGTCCATCAGCGTGCAGGCCGGGGCCGTGGTGCCGACGTCGACCTCGCTAACCCGGCGTCCGGCATGCAGTGCCGACAGCGGGCTGTCGATGCCAACGGGCTTGCGGGTCTGGACAATACGGTTGTCCGGGTTGACGCAAAACAGCATCCAGTGCGAATCGCCAATCAGCTCCCACAGCCGTTCCAGCTCCGGCTGCACGCAAGCAGCGAGTTGGCTGTCGGCCTCGGTCAGTGGCAGCACATCCAGCTGCCCGCATGCCAGGCGTGGTTGCCACGGGCTGAGGCCGGCGGCCCTGGAACGTTCCCATGAGCGCTCGATCGGTTCGGGAAGTAGCCCGGCTGGCAATGGCAAGCCCTCGGCAAACTGCTGACGGGCGCTGTGCAACTGGAGCTGTAGGCGATCCATGGGTACACCTTGTGAGGGTTGACGGCACGCTACTGACTGCGCACGTTGCGCCGCTGCCAGCAGCGCGTCAAGGCAACCGGGCAAATCAGAACAACAGCAGCGCCCGCAGGTTGACCCCGGTGTCCTCCTGGAAGCCACCGACCACGCGGGTGTCATGGGTCAGCTGGCCGCTCAACTGTAAGGTCTTGCCGACCATCTGCTGGAACTCCAGGCGCAATTGCTGCACTTCGGTCTTCTGCCCGGTGTAGTCGCCAGACAGCTGCTGTTTGCCGCCTTCGCTGGCGGAGATCCCCAGGGCCAGGCGCTGGGCCGGGTTGAAGTCGTAGCGCAGATTGGTCTGTAACTGGTAGGTCGGGTCCTGGCGCAAGGTCTGGCTGCCACTGCCAGCCTTGTCGTTGCTGCCATAGAATACCGCATCGGCGTACCACTCCATCGACCAGCGGCCCCACAGCGGTTCTACCCAGCCCAGCTGAAGGTCGCCTTTCCAGCGGTTTTCGCCCAAGTTCACCCCAGCACCACGGTCGTACTGGCCCCATGGCAGGTACAGCAGCGGGGTAATGCCGAAGTAGCGACCGCTGGCGCCGACGCCTGGCTGGTTCACTAGCCAGAAGGTGGCGCCGATTATCGGGTCGGCCATGCCGTTGTTGCTGCCCAGTGACTGGCCGGCAACCTTCACGTCGTAGACATGGCCGAAGGGCAGAAGTACTTGCGGGTCGACGGTGATGCCGGCGATCTCGGTGAAATGGATCAGGCGCAGGATGCTGATGTTGGAACGCAGGCTGGTGTCGTGCTTGGCATCGGGTGCACCGTCGCCGTTGAATCGGTCGGCGCGGCTGAATTGCTGGTACCAGGCGGCGACGTTGGTGCCCGGCGGCAGCGCGGTGTAGTCGCCGGCATTCACATCGACGGCCAGGGCCTTGGCTGAAACCAGCGCGCAGGCCAGCGTGCCCCAGGCAAGGCTGGAGTTTTTGGTCATGACAGGGTTTTCCTTGTTCTTGTTATTGGGCGGGGGCAGCGCGCGGCTGCCCCCTGAGGCTTACTTCTGGATGCGAATGATCGGTTTGAGGGTCAAGCCTTTTTCGCTGTCTTCGGCGGCCTGGTTGATCTGCTCGAAGTCGTAGAAACGGACCAGCTTGTCGAAGGCGAAGCGGCCCTGCAGGTACAGGTTGACCAGCTCGGGGATGAATTTTTTCGGCACGCTGTCACCCTCGACGATGCCGCGTATGATCTTGCCGCCCAGCAGTAGGTCGTTGACGTCGAACTGTGCCGTGGTGCCCAGTGGCGGTGCGCCGACCACCCCCAGCGCGCCACGGCTGCCAAGGGCATCCACGGCCTGGCGCAGCACCTCTGGGCGCCCGGTGGATTCCAGCGCGAACTGCACACCGCCGCCGGTGATTTCGCGGATGGCGGCCACCGGGTCGGCCTCGCGGCTGTTGACCACGTGTGTAGCGCCCAGCTCCAGGGCCAGCGCCAGGCGCGAAGGCACCACGTCTACCGCGATGATGGTTGCTGCCCCTGCCACTTGCGCGGCCAGCACGGCCGAGAGGCCTACCGCACCGCCGCCAAAGGCAGCAAAGGCGCTGCCGGGCGTTACTTTCAGCGAGTTGATCACGGCGCCGGCGCCTGTCTGGATGCCGCAGCCCAGCGGGCCCAGCAGCTCGATAGGCGCTTCCTTGGGCACACGTACAGTGTTGTTCTCGCGCCCCAATGCGTAGGTGGCAAAAGATGACTGGGCGAAGAAGTGGTCGTTCAGTGCCTGGCCCTGTAGGTCTTGCAGGGCATGCTGGCCGTCGGGGCCTGCACCACTGAAATTGCGCCCGAAGAAGTCCTGGCAGTAGGCGGCCTGGCCGGCGTCGCAGGCCAGGCAATGGCCGCAGTAGCCATAGGTCATCACCACATGGTCGCCCACGGCCAGGTTCTGCACCAATGGGCCAACAGCCTCGACGATGCCCGAGCCTTCATGCCCCAGCACCGCCGGTAGCGGCACCGGGTAATATTGGTCGCGCACGATCATGTCGGTATGGCACATGCCGGTGGCGACGATACGCACCAGCACCTCGTCACCTTGCGGTGCTCGAATGCGTGCCTGCTCCAGTACGAAGGGGGCACCTTTGCCATGGGTCACAGCAGCCTTAATGGGGCGCAAAAGGGGTGTTGTCATTGTTATTGTTCTCCGGGGTTACAGGGGGTAGGCAGGTGCTTCGCCCTTGAGGGTCAGCCATTGCCATTGGGTGAACTCTTCCCAGTTGGCGGCGCCACCGATGCTGGTGCCGTTGCCGGATGCGCCGACGCCGCCGAAGGGATTGATGACCTCGTCGTTGACGGTCTGGTCGTTGATATGCAGTAGCCCGGTGCGCAATTGCTCGCCCAGGCGCAAGGCACGGCCGGTATCGCGCGACAGGATGGCGGCGCTCAGGCCGTAGTCAGTGTCGTTGGCCAGCTCCACGGCTTGCTCATCGCTGTCGAATGGCACCACCACGGCCACGGGGCCGAAGATTTCTTCGTGGAATGCCGGGTTGTCACGTTGTACGTCACTGAGCACGGTTGGCTGGAAGAACAGCCCGTCAGCTGAACCGCCGGTTGCCAGTGTTGCCCCGGCAGCGCGGGCGGCGTCGACAATGCGCAAGGCGTTGTCACGCTGCGCCGCATTGATCAGCGGGCCTAGGTGCACGTGGCTGCTGGCCGGGTCGCCCACGGTGAGGCTGCGTGCCTTGGCCACCAGGCGTTCGACGAAGGCCTCATAGATGCCCTGTTGCACCAGCAACCTACCGGTCGACATGCAGATCTGTCCCTGGTGTAGGTACACCCCCCAGGTGGCGTTGGCGATGGCCAGGTCGAGGTCCGCGTCGTCGAGGATGATCAGCGAGTTTTTGCCGCCAAGTTCGAGCGAGACTTTTTTCAGGTGGCGGCCGGCAGCTTCTCCCACTTTACGGCCAGCGGCAGTGGAGCCGGTGAACTGGATCATTGCCACGCAGGGTGAGGCAGTGAGTGCTGCGCCGGCTTCAGCGCCACCCGGCAGCACATGCAGCACACCTGCCGGTAACCCGGCCAACTCGAAGATGCGGGCGATGACGTGGCCGCCGCACACTGCAGTGCGCGGGTCGGGCTTGAGCACGACCGCATTGCCTGTGGCCAGTGCAGGGGCAACCGCGCGCATGGCCAGGTACAGCGGGAAGTTGAACGGCGAAATGACCCCGATCACGCCCAGCGGGCGGCGCCGGGCAATGCTCAGGCGGCCGGCGGTGGAGGGCAGGACTTCACCCTGGCTGCGCGAGGGCAGGGCGCAGGCTTCATGCAGCGACTTGATGGTGATGGAGGATTCGAAGCCTGCCTTAGCCTGCGTCGAGCCGCTTTCACGCACGATCCAGTCGGTGATCTCTGCCTGGTACTGCTCGGCGATGGCTGCCGCCCTGCGCAGCACGCTGGCGCGGTCATCATAAGGCAGGGCATACCAGTTGCGCTGGGCCTTGGCGGCCTCGCGGGCGCTTTGCTCCACCTGCTTGGCACCGGCGTTGGCCAGGGTCCCCAGCGGCTGGCCATTGCCAGGGGAGGTGACTGTAGTGGCGGGCATTTCACCTGGCACCCAGGTACCAGTGAACAGTCGCTCGTTCCAGAGTTGGTTAGGCAGTAAGGTTTCCACGTGAAGCATCCTGTGTTTTGTTGTATTTGCGGATGCTTGTTGCAGAGGGCATGCCAATGAGCTGCAGGGGCTAAATACCGGGATATCGGTGCGCGGAGTGTTCAGCTTCTGAACGATTTCCTGCTTTCGCAGTGTTCAGATTCTGAACATGCCAAATGCTGAATTCGCAGATGGGTATGTGGAAGTCTTACGGCGTTGAAACCGGGTCACAGGATCGCGGAGCGACGCTAGAGCGCGTTAATCAAACGCTTGCCATGTTGAGGGACTATGAAGGTGCGTTCGCCGGACGGTTACCCATGTCGTGTCCATCCCAGACCCCAATCGTCCGTCCTCAGCGGCCTTCGCTTCCCCATGAATTTCAGGGCGACCAGTCAAACCTTGTGCTTGGCCGCCCGATGACTTTAGATTTAAAGTCAACTTTAAGGTCAATAGGTTTTTCAGGGTGAGGTATGAGAATAGGCGAACTGGCAAAAATCAGTGGGCTGGCTCCGTCACGCATCCGTTTCTATGAAGCCAGTGGCCTGATCAGCGCCGTCGAGCGCAAGGCCAATGGATACCGGGACTATGCGCCTGATACCGAATGGGTGCTGCAACTCATAACCAGCGCACAGGCAGCAGGTTTTTCTTTGGAGGAGATCCGGCAGTTGATGCCGATGGACGCCAGTGGCTGGCGGCACGACGAGTTGCTCACTGGGCTCAAGCAAAAGGTTGAGGAAATCAGTGCACTGGAGGAACGGCTGGCACAAAACAAAGCGCAACTTCTGCTCGTCATCGAAGGCATCGAGGGTAAGCCCGAAGGCATGGCGTGCGCGGACAATGCGCAAATGCTGATAAATCGTTTGCGTGAAGAAGGGGTTGGCCAAGCGTCCGGCAAGCGTGCGGTAACGTCTTCAACGAGAAAAAACACCCGCCAGGCTTCCGGGGCCTGACAGGCGCAAAAGGTCTCAGCGCTCGCCAATCAGGCCAGCGAGTGGTTTGGGTGCATAGAGCGCACTCTGGAACGCTGGCACGTATTCGTACTTCATCATTTTCCCCAACTTCAGGGTGCGGAGGTAATTCGACAGAGCGCCGTCGCCTAGTGTGAGGGTGGCTGAATCTGCGTCGCGGCTCGAGCCGTGACGCAGTTGGCGGGAAACCGCATAACCGTATGCCAACTGGCCCTGATGATCGAGATTGGTGAAGCTGCTGGTGACGATATCGACTTCGCGAGAGAGCTTGTCGAGTTTCTTCGCTTTGAAGGACACGTCGACTTTTCCGGTCTGGCTGTCGGTGATGTCATAGACCACAGACTGGGCATCTTCTTTGCGGTCGATACCGGTCAGCCATTTCGGCAGGTTGTAACCGACGACACCACGCACCCGTGCGAGCTCGGTATTGACCGGCAGCTTGAGTACATAGCCCCAGAAGTCGCCGGACATCGACTGGCCAATCAGTGTGAACGGACCCAGATTGGCTTTGCCTGGCGTGTTGGTAATGATCGACACGGCCACTTCGTTATAGGCGTCGTTATCACAATGCTCATAGGTGTATGCAGTAAACGCAACCAAGCCCCGGCCTGGCCAGACTTGCAGGGGGGATGCGGTTGCTAGTACTTCCGGCGGCATCAATGCCCGAAGTGCGTCCAAGTCGGCCGTGTAGACAGCCGTTACCCGACTGTTCTGGTAGTAGAAGTTCGGGGAGTATGACTCGAAGCCGATGTCGACCTTGTGCTTTTGCAGTCCTTTGAACCAGCTCAAATCAACACCCGGCAGCTCTGCTGCAATCACCGACAAGGGCGGGTTCGAGCGATAACGGTCGTACAGGCCGCCTTTGACGACCGGCACTGGGTGGCCTGCGATTTCGATTGTATTGGTTTCAGTCGACGTGAGCATCTCAGGCGTCCCCGCCAACCCTAGGTTGGCAATTGAGCTGAACAGCAATCCTGTTAATACGGTGCGTGCGAGTTTCAATCGGTCTTACTCCGCGGGTGGGAACTGCTTGAGGGGTCAGCGAGCGACGTTGTTGCCAGAGAGCACCGCCACCACGGCTTCAGCTACGGCTTTGGGCGATTGAGGGTTTTGGCCGGTGACAAGCCTTCCATCCGTGATGGCAAATGACGTGAATGGCAGCCAGCCTTTGCGGTACCGAGCACCCTGACTCACCAACTTGTCCTCAAGGAAGAAGGGCACCTGGCTTTTCATGCCGGAGAACAGCTCTTCGCGATCAGAGAAGCCGGTGATGTTCTTGCCCTTGATGATCAACTGGCCCTTTTCATCCTTCAGATCCAGCAGGCCCGCTACGCCATGGCAGACGGCCGAGACGATGCCACCCTGGTTGTAGATGGTTTCGGCGACACGTCGCAGGTCGGGATTATTGGGGAAGTCCCACATCACGCCATGGCCCCCGGTGAAGTAGATGACGCCGAACTGGGACGGATCGATATCGGCGATCGGCAGCGTGTTTTGCAAGCGAGTGCGAAAGGCCGGGGACTGCAAATGCTCACGCGCGGCTTTGTCCATGTACAGCCAACCGAGACTGCGCTCGTCCAGTGGCACCGCACCGCCTTTGGGACTGGCAAAAACTGTGCTGTAGCCAGCCGCCTCCACCACATCGGTGAAATGCGTCAGCTCAGTAAGCCACAACCCCGTGGAATCGGTGCGTGAGGGATATCTGGCGTGATTGGTCAGAATCACCAGCATTTGGCGATTCTTGGCAGTCATTGTGGAAGCGGCGGTGCCAGCATTTGCAAATGTCATGAAAGCGCTACCTATCAGTACCAACGCATAAGAAACAAAGGTGTTGAGCATCATCCGAGCTCCATCACTCAAGCAGGTCAGCGCATGCTCACCTTAAACCTCGCTTTAAGGTCAATCCCCCTGCTGCAAATAATGTCCGACGCATCTGGCGCTGGGGTTTGATTCGCGCTCAAGCTTTTCACCCGGTACGGCCAAGACCTCGATTGAACACTCCCCACTCGGTTGTTGGGCGCCCATCGGGTGACGCACTTGCCAGGTGCCGGCGTGTTGAAAATCGACTGATCTTGAAAAAGGTATTGACCTTAAAGTTGACTTCAAACTTAAGGTGACCTCATACCCAGTTGAGGACTGCTCCATGAATGTGTTCGACACCCTGATGCTTCCCAACGGTTCGACCGTCAAGAACCGAATCGCCAAAGCCGCCATGGAAGAGAACATGGCGGATGCCGACCAGGCGCCTTCCGAAGCACTCATGCGTCTCTATCAAGCGTGGGCCGACGGTGGTGCCGGCCTGATTATCACCGGCAATGTGATGGTCGACGGCCGCGCCATGACCGGACCGGGTGGTGTGGTGTTACAGGACGATCAGCAACTGGACAAGTTCAAGCGCTGGGCGCGTATTGGTCGATCCGGCGGCGCGCAGTTCTGGTTGCAGATAAACCACCCAGGGCGGCAGATGCAGTCCAATCTTGGGCAAAAAACCTGGGCACCGTCAGCCGTGCCGCTGGAACTGGGCACAATGTCCAAGCGTTTTGCCACGCCTCACGCGATGCCCTCCGGCGTCATCGAAGAAGTTATTCAGCGCTTTGCGAACACCGCACGCCTGGGCGAACAAGCCGGATTCACAGGTGTGGAGATCCACGCGGCCCACGGCTATTTGTTGAGCCAGTTCCTTTCGCCACTGACCAACCAAAGGAAGGACGAGTGGGGTGGCTCTCTGGAAAATCGGGCGCGCCTGTTGCTCGAAATCGTCAAGGCGGTCAGGGCCGAGGTTTCTGTGGATTTTGCAGTGGCGGTCAAACTCAACTCCGCCGATTTCCAGCGTGGAGGGTTCACCACCGAAGACGCGAAAAAGGTCGTTGAGTGGCTCAACGACCTGGGCGTAGACATGGTGGAGTTATCGGGAGGCAGCTACGAAGTCCCCGCCATGCAGGGTGACGCGCGCGATGGTCGCACCCTGGCTCGCGAAGCTTATTTCGTCGAGTTCGCCCGTGATCTCCAAACCGTCGCCAAAATGCCGGTGATGGTCACTGGCGGTATACGTCGCCGCGCGGTGGCCGAAAGCGTCGTGCAGAGCGGTGTGGACATGGTGGGTATCGGCACGGCGTTAGCCATCGATCCGCACTTGCCTCGTGACTGGTTGCAGGGCAAAGACAACGCCCCTCAATTGCCGGCCATCACTTGGAAAAACAAAGCCATCGCATCCTTGGCAAACATGGCAGTAGTGAAGTTTCAACTGCGCAAACTCAGCCGGGCTAAAAAGCCTGATACGAGCGTTTCGCCGTTGCGCGCGCTGATCGTGCAACAGCTCTTCATGGCTTATCGCACGCGCCAGTATCGAAAATGGATTGAAACGTCTGCGCATGACAAGGGCCTGGGAGACGCAAGATGACGATCGCTGTAGAGGGCTCGTTGGCTGTTTGGCAATGCGCCTGAAGCAGAAGTTTGGGACCGGCATTTTGTGACTTGTGGCCAGAATCGAGAGGAGGGCGGGATTTTTGATAATTGGGTCGTCCCGGCTAGCCTGGCTTGATGTCTTCGCAGAGATCCAGACATTGGTAGATGGCCAAGCAGACGGGGAGGTGGCGTTTCCCGGTAGCGGATATGTTCGCGTGTCCCCCGTTGTCAGCTTCTGCGCGGCTGAAGGGTCATGACCCATGCGCGTAGCTAAACGATGTGCTGACGCGGCTGCCGACGCAGTGAGCCAGTGAGACCGAGCAACTGCTTCCGCATCTGCGGATGGCTGACTGATCTGTGCAAGGTGTGTACGCTGGCCGCTTACTCTTTAGCACTCCATTCGAGATATCCATATGACACCCAATCCGACAACCGATAACGCATTACGCGTTGCGTTGGTGACAGGATCAACGTCCGGTATCGGTGCAGCCATTGCACGTGTCCTTAGCCGGGCAGGCTATGCGGTGGTGCTCCATTCGCGAAACTCTGCGGATACGGGACGCGCGATGGTTGCCGAAATGAAGCAGGCTATTTACTTGCAAGCTGATCTTGCTGTCGAAGCTGACAGGGTCAGGCTTGTTAACGAGGCTATCGCCGCGTGGGGGCAGCTCGACGTACTGGTCAATAACGCCGGTATTAGCAGAGTCATTGCGCACGGCGACCTTGCCGCTGCCAGTTCGACGGTGTGGCACGAGCTTAACGAGGTTAATGTCGTGGCACCGTTCCATCTGGTTGCTTTGGCCGAGTCGGCACTGCGCGATGCCGCCCGTTACCGTCGAGCAGGTTGCGTCGTAAACATCAGTTCGCATGCCGGTACCCGTCCTAAGGGCGCATCGATTCCCTATGCGGTAAGCAAAGCTGCGCTAAATCACATGACCCGCTTGCTCGCGCTATCGCTGGGGCCAGACATTCGCGTAAACGCTGTGGCGCCTGGCTTGGTCGACACGCCTCTGACCGCAGAGTGGACAGAGGCCCAAGAGTTGTGGCGAACTCGCGCACCCATGCGCAGGGCCGCCAGCCCAGACGACATCGCAAAAGCTGTTGTCATGCTGGTCGAGTCGGACTACTTGACCGGCGAGATACTCCTTTCAGACGGTGGGTTGAATCTGACTTAGGTTTAGCGTGTCCCGGTGGAGCAGAAGAGAAGAAGGCCATATGGGGCGCTTGCTGGCCCATATGCCTGTTTACGGGCCAGCAAGCGGCGGGAGTCACGCCCTGATCGCCTCAAGTAGCCCTATGATGCCGAAGATGCTCAGCCTTGGCGCCACGATCTCGACGATCAGAAGGTTAGACAATCGCAGGCGTTTTCACACAGCCTGGACCCAAAGCAGCCCTTCACGAAGGACTTCTAACGACCGATTGCAATCGGTCGCGTACGCCTGCAATCTATCAACGATATCTACTCATTCGCGGGTTTGTGGGGCGGGTAAAAGTCAGACGCCTTGAAGGTCGATGACTCAGTGCTTGTAGAGTAACGCTTCAACTACAACGCCAAACGCTGACGAATGTTCTCGGCGATTGGGGTAGTAGAGATGGTAACCGGCAAAGGGTTGGCACCAATCTTCCAATACCCGCACAAGGCTACCGTCCGCTAGCTCCTTCGCCACCATGTCCTCCGGCAGGAACCCCAAGCCACATCCCGCCACGGCCGCACGCAGGATCGGCAGGCTGCTGTTGAACGTCCATTGTCCTTCGACACGGGCCTTCAGTTCGTGACCATCCTTTTCAAAATCCCATTGCATCAGGCTGCCATGGGTGGGTAGGCGTAGATTGATGCAATTTTGCGCGGCCAGATCACCGGGCTCCTTCGGCACCGGCCGCTGTTTGAAATACTCGGGTGAGCCCACGACCGCGATGCGCAAGGGTGGGCCGATAGGAACGGCGATCATGTCCTTAGCCACCTGATCTCCCAAACGTACTCCGGCGTCATAGCGTTGCGCGACGATGTCGGAGAGGGCGTAGTCGACTGTGATTTCGACTTTGATGTCCGGATAGTCGGGTAGCACCTTCAATAGCTTGGGCCACAGAATATTGTTGGCGGCATGTTCGGATGCTTGAATCCGCACATTGCCTGCTGGGGTGTCACGAAACTCGCTGACCGCAGCCAGTTCGAGTTCAATTTCATCGAACCTCGGCGCCATCGATTGATACAGCCGCTGACCCGCCTCGGTGGGCGACACGCTGCGGGTGGTACGTGTCAGCAGGCGGACGCCCAATCGGCTTTCCAGCGCGCGCATGGTGTGGCTCAGCGCTGACTGCGAGACGCCAAGCTGAGCGGCCGCGCGGGTGAAACTGCCTTCGCGAGTGATGACCACGAAGGCTTGCAGGTCGTTTAGATTGGCGCGTGACATTGATGAGAACCTCTCATGAGGGGCGCGGGATTAATCCATGAAAGCAGGTTACACACGGAAGCGCGACCCCAAGAGCGGAAATTACAAGGTGCGGGCGTAAAACGCGGTCAGTTTGCCAATTGCGGCATCGACATAACGCGGCACCCAATAGGTTTCGATGTGCGTCGCGCCGTCGAGGATAAACACTTCCTTGTCGGTGGTGCCGGTGGCTTTGGGCAAGGCGTCCTGCGTCATGTACAGGCTATCGGCTTTGCTGCCCGCGATCATCAGCAACGGTTGGTTGATCAGCTCGATATGGTCAGTGGCGTCGAAACGCATCAAGTCGATCAGGCTGCTGGTGGTGTATTTGAAGGTCGAGTTCGGGTGCGCGTGGGTCTTCCAGTAGTACGCATAACCTTGGCGATACAGCTCGAAGGGCAGTTTGGCAATCTGCTCGTCGGTGAGGTTGGCATCGCCCGAGTACAGCACCGCGCCGCCGGCCGCTTCTTGCGCGCGGGCTGCTGACGCCTGTTGCAGGCGTTGCTGAATGCTGTCCAGTTGCGAGTCGTTGTAGCCGTTGCGACGTACCCGGCCCGAGTTGAACATGCTCACGGTTGCCAGCGATTTGAAGCGTTTGTCGGTTTGCGCTGCCGCCAACGAATAACCACCGCCACCACAGATACCGAGCAGGCCCAGACGCTTGTCATCGACGCCGGCAAATTGGCTGATGAAGTCGGCCATGCCGTGAATGTCTTCGATGCGATACGCCGGTTTATCGATGCTGCGCGGCTGACCCCCGCTGGCACCCTGATACGCCGCATCGGCCGTGATGGTGATGTAGCCCTGTTCGGCCAGGCGTTGGGCATACAGACCGGCGACTTGTTCTTTCACGCCGCCATTGGGGTGGGCAACGACCACGGTCGGGTAGGTCTTCTTCGCATCGTAGTTGGCTGGAGTGTAAACGTTGGCGGCGATGTCCAGACCATTGAGTTTGTAGCTGACCGGGTGGATGTTGACCTTGCCCGGTTCGTTCTTGCTGATCGCGCCGTCGTAGGAGAGGGTGAACGGGTTCTTTTTGTAATCGGCGGCCAAGGCTTCGCCCGCCGAGAGGCCGACCAATGCCGACATGAGCGTGGCTTTGAGAGTGTTTTTCACGTGAAGCTCCTGAGCAATCAAAAGGGCGGCAGTTGCAGATGTGTTTGGGTCAGTCCAGCTGTTTATCTCTGAGGAATTGCGCGACCAGGTCAGCGATCTGCACGTTGTTCAGATCCGACATGGGGAAGTGGGTATTGCCGTGAATGCCGATCTCCGGCAGGTGGATCAGTCTCACATCACCGCCGTGGCGATTGACCGCGTCACGCCAGAGCCGGGCCATTTTCAGGCGTGCGCGCCAACTGTCCTGAGCGGGCAGGTCGACCGCCTGCTCCGGGATGTTGTCGCCGTAAAGGATCAGGATCGGAATGCGCGTGAGGGCCATGAATTGCTCCATCGGCACCGCCGCGCCTTGCACCGTGTCGAACGCGCTGGGAATCGGCGCAGGCACTTCACCATCTGCAAACACGAAGCTGCTTCCCGGCTCGAACGCCACGATGGCCTTGACCTTGTCGTTCTTGATCGCCGTCAACCAGCCCGGCCCGCCACCTTGCGAGTGGGTGAATAAAATCCCTGGGCCGATTTTGTCGAAAAGTGCTGACACGCCATCAGCGACCACGCCCATGTCGAACGGCCCGGTGTTCGGCGTCATCGCCCGGAAAAACTGCTCCCGGGTCTGGGCGTCCTGTGCCACTTGCACGCCCTTGAAGTAGTTGGGCCACAAGCCGATGCGGAACTGGTTGAACCACAGTTGTTCGTCAGGCACAGGCTTGATTGTGGTCTCGACCATGCTGCGCCCGGCATCGCCACGCCGGGGCTGATCAATCAGATAGACGCCGTAATGGCGGCGCAGAAAGATGTTCTGAAAGCCTTCGCGACCATCGGCGGTGGTTTCCCAGGTCTTGGAAAACTGACCCGCACCGTGCCACATGACGATGGGCAGCTTTCGCGCATCCACCGGGATTTGATAGAAGGCGTAGGCATGGTCACCATGGTAGGTCTGGCCGTTGGGCGTCATCGGTTGGTGCGGGTTGAAGGTGCCCGGTGCAGTGGTCACCGTTCCGCCTGCGGCGAAGCTGCCTTGTTGTTGAATCAGCAACGGGCCATCGGGGTGGTTCGCGCAGGCCGCCAACAGGCTCAACAGCGTGATGCTCAGCAGGTACTTTGCAGATTTCATGTCATTTCCCCAAAGCCGCTTGGGCCTGGGCCAACGCGGTGTTGGCGCGTTCAGCCGTCTGCGCATCGCCGTGTTTTTTCAGCAGTTCCGTGACCTCGTGCAACTGTGCCGGGCTCAGACCGACGCGCAGGCTCGCCGCCATGTGCGCGCGTAGTTGCGGCTCGACCCCAGGCGTTGCCGCCAGGGCCCCGACGGTCGCCAGTTCGCGGCTTTGCCAGTCGAGGTTGTCACGCTCGAAGATGTCGCCGAACAGGTGGGTTTGCAGGAAACGGTTGATCACTGGCGCGAACTCGAACACCGGGCCTTTGACCGGGGCGCCGGAGATCCGGGTTTGATTTGCAGTGCCGGCGGCCAGCAGCTCATCCCCGATCGGGGTCGGCCGGCTCGGCTCACGCCCCGGTGCGTCTTCGATACCGCGCTTTTTGCGCGCCTGCACCACGGTCATCAGCTCGTTCAAGGCGTTAAGGCTACGCGGGAAGCCCACATAGGCGTACAGCTGCACCAGAATTTCCCGGGTTTCACTGATGGTCAGGCCGGCATCGAGCCCTTGATTGAGCGCGGTGTTGAGGTTGGGCATGTCGCTGGTCGCCATGAACGCGGCGATCAGAGGGATCGTTTGTTGTTGGCGCGACAACGTGGCTGCGCTGGCGGGCTTGCTGGCCATGGTCTGCGATGCCTCGGTTGCTTGAGTGGTAACGCTGAACATCGCCCCGATGCCCAGACAAAGCGCCATGAGTGTGGGGAGGGTAGCGTTGTTGCGTGTGTCAATGGTCATCGTGAAAGGCTCCATCCATTGCAGGTCACCGGGGTGTCGCTGGATCGTACGGAGGGTGGTTGTATCGATTAACCCCGAAATTGCGCATGGACTTCTGAGCAGAGCTCATGAGTCGACCTTGACCTTACCGCTGCAATTCCGGCGCGACCCCGCTGATGCGGGGCCTGCAGGGCGGATGACGGACTGCGATAAAGGTGCCGGGCGAGCAACTTCGACACATTCCGTAACTTCATTGGCCGGCGTATTGCGCCTCCGAGACCTGTTCTGCCCAGGTGACGGTGTTGCCGTCCTCGGCTTCAGCGATGGCGATGTGGGTCATGCCGTTGCTGGCCGTGGCGCCATGCCAGTGACGGGTGTGCGGCGGAATCCAGACAGTGTCGCCCGGCCGGATTTCCTGTCGCGGGCCGCCCTCTTGCTGCATGTAGCCGACGCCGGCGGTGACGATCAGCGTTTGCCCCAGCGGGTGGGTGTGCCAAGCCGTGCGTGCGCCGGGCTCGAAGGTCACCGTGCCGCCGCCGATGCGCGCCGGCGCATCACCGTTGAACAGGCCATCAACGCGCACCGTGCCGGTAAAGTTTTGAGCAGCGCCCTTGACCGAGGGCTGCGAGCCGTTCGGCGTAACGCGGATTTCGCTGGCGGCCTGGGATTCTGCCGCCATGAATGACAAAGCAACGAGTGGTGCAATCAATCGGTTCATCGGGTCAACTCCGTTCAGACGCGAAAGTGGCGCCGCACGTGGCGCCGCGTTGGGCAGACTCAGAGTCCGGTCATCTTCAGTGCCGATTCCGGCAGGCGTTCACCGTGCACTTGAATCTGCGCCATCTGTTGGTTGATCTCGCGCAGATCGTCACCGGTCAATTGCAGTTCGACTGCGCCCAGGTTCTCTTCCAGTCGATGGGGTTTGGTCGTGCCTGGGATCGGCACAATCCACGGTCTCTGTGCGAGCAACCAGGCCAGCGCCACTTGCGCCGGCGTGGCGTGTTTGCGTTGCGCGACGGCTTTCACCACCTCGACCAATGCCAGATTGGCCTTGCGCGCTTCAGGGGAAAAACGCGGGACGAAGTTGCGGAAATCGCTGGCATCGAACTGCGTGTGCTCATCGATCTGGCCGGTGAGGAAACCGGCTCCGAGGGGGCTGAACGGTACGAAACCGATTCCCAGTTCTTCCAGTACGGCCAGCAGCTCCAACTCCGGGCCTCGCCAGAACAGCGAATATTCGCTCTGCACCGCCGTGACCGCTTGCACCGCGTGCGCCCGGCGAATGGTTTGCACACCCGCCTCAGATAGGCCGAAATGCTTGACCTTGCCCTCAGCGATCAGATCCTTGACGGTGCCGGCGACGTCTTCGATGGGGACCTGCGGATCGACGCGGTGCTGATAAAACAGGTCGATGCAATCGGTGCGCAGACGCTTCAACGACGCCTCGGCCACGGCGCGTATATGTTCCGGGCGGCTGTTGGTTCCACCGCCGCGTGCACCGGTGATCAGGTCGATATCGAAGCCGAACTTGGTGGCGATGACGACCTGCTCGCGGATCGGCTGCAAGGCCTCGCCCAGCAGTTCTTCATTGGCGAACGGGCCATACGCTTCGGCGGTGTCGAACAAAGTGATGCCTTGCTCGTGGGCCGAACGAATCAGCTTGATCATGCCGGCTTTGTCGGCAGCCGGCCCATAGGCCGAGGTCATGCTCATGCAGCCAAGGCCCAGTGCAGACACTTCCAGGCCATTGCCCAACGTGCGGATTTTCATGATGTCACTCCGTACAGAATTCGATTAACGCGTGCTGGGTTGATTGCTCAACCAGCCGTTCACGCGTTCCATGGTCTTGCGCTCCTGCTCACTCTCCATCACAAAACCTTCGAGAACCCTAACCTTCGGCGCGTGCTCGACCAGCACGCTGCGGCTGTTGCCCAAGCCATAACCACCGTGGGTATTGAAGGGGATGAGGGTCTTGCCGGTCAGGTCGTGGGCGCTGAGAAAGGCGCGCACGATGGGCGGGGCGGTTTCACCCCAGATCGGAAAGCCGAGATAGATCGTGTCGTAGTCGCTGAGGGCGTGAACCTTGTTTTGCAGCTCGGGCTCGAAGCCGCTGTCACGCTCCTGACGCGCTTGCTCCACGGTTTGCAGATAGTCCTCGGGGTAGGCGTGGGCCGGGCGAATCTCGAAGAGATCGGCACCGAGTCCACGCTGGATCAGCCCGGCGACCACGCGGGTATTGCCTGAGCGCGAGAAGTACGCGACCAGAATCCGCGAGCCTGAGCGCGGTGTTTGACGGACGCCTTGCGTGTCGGCGAGCGACAGCAGCGGGGCGCTGGCCAGTGCGGCGATCACCGTGCGCCGCAGCGGGTCGTGATCGTTGCTCATCGACCTACGCGCGCCTTAAGGGCCTCGGGATAACGCTCGCCTTCGATGCGAATCTGCGCCAGCGCTGTATCAATTGCCTTAAGTTCGAAGGCGTCAAGCGTGATGTCCGCGCCGCCGAGGTTTTCTTCCAGGCGATGCAGTTTGGTTGTCCCCGGAATCGGCACAATCCATGGCGCCTGTGCGAGCAGCCATGCCAGTGCGATCTGTGCGGGTGTCGCTTGTTTCTGCGCGGCGATCTGACGAATCAACACCACCAGTCCCTGATTGGCTTGCAGCGCCGACTGACTGAAACGGGGGACGATGCTGCGGAAATCGTCGCTGCCGTAAGTGGCTTGCGCCGACACCGCGCCGGTGAGAAAACCTTTGCCCAATGGGCTGAACGGCACGAGGCCGATGCCTAACTCCCACAGCGTCGGCAGGATTTCCTGCTCAGGCTCGCGCCACCACAGCGAGTATTCGCTTTGCAACGCTGCGACCGGCTGTACCGCGTGCGCACGGCGAATGGTCTGCGCACCAGCTTCTGACAGGCCGAAGTGCTTGACCTTACCTTCGCCAATCAAGTCTTTCACCACCCCGGCGACGTCCTCGATCGGCACATCCGGATCGACGCGGTGCTGGTAAAGCAGATCGATGTAATCGGTCTTCAGTCGACGCAACGAACCCTCGACCGCGACCCGGATGTGCTCAGGGCGGCTGTTGAGAATCTGCTGTTTATTGTCGTCGCCGAAGGTGAAGCCGAACTTGGTGGCGATGACCACTTGATCGCGCACCGGGGCGAGGGCTTCGCCTACCACTTGTTCGTTCAGGTAAGGGCCGTAAACCTCGGCGGTATCGAAGAGCGTGACGCCTCGGTCAACCGCCGATCGGATCAGCGCAATGGCTTGTTTTGTGTCAGTCGCCGGGCCGTAGCCATGGCTCAGTCCCATGCAACCCAAACCCAGGGCTGACACTTCGAGTGAACTGTTTCCGAGTGTGCGCTTGTGCATTTGGATCTCCCGACATTTGGCGTTGGGAGCACAGTAAGCGAGCTAACGAGCGGGGACTAGACGGTGAAATCGGCAAGGGTTCATGAGGTTTGCTCATCAGTCCCAGAAATCGGGAGGTGGCGACTGTGTCCTCATGAACGCCTAGACGCCCTTCGCAAGTGCTCAGAAACAGGCCGTTCGCGTTTAAGCTTACCCTCGGTAGGGTTTTGCTCAGAAAGTGAGTGCTTCCCATCCAGTATTTGAGCGTTCCAAAGGGATGCTCCACCGTCTGCTGGCGAACCTTCATCTTTCCTGGGTCATGCTCCCATCGGATCTGCACGGCTTCGACTACCGTTTCATGCTCCCAGCGCTTCAACCGGCGTTCCTTACCCGTCGTACACTGCTTCTGCATGGAGCAACTTTGGCAGCCAGAGAACCCGTAGGAGTGCAGCAACATGCCGTCCTCCATCGAAGAGTGCCTGCGGGTCAGTAGCCGACCCGCAGGGCATCGGTATTCATCCGATGCAGCAATGTAGATGAAGTCCTGCTTACCGAATCGGCCTTGCGCTTTGCTGCTTGATGTCAGCGGCTTCGGGACAAAAGTGGTGGTCCCGGCCTGCTCGCAAGCAAGGATTTCCGGACCTTTGTAATAGCCTCGGTCGGCGACCACTGTCAGCGACTCAGCGCCGATCTCTTCGCGTGCCTGGTTCGCCATATTGCTCAGTTGCGTTCGGTCATTGCCAACATGAGTGACTTGATGAGCGATGATCAGATGGTGATTGTCATCGACTGCTGTTTGTACGGTGTAGCCAACCGTCGATCACCGACCAGTCGTGTCCTCCGCAACGCATTAAGCAGATTCGTGAAGGTGGGGGCCAATAACACGCGTAATATCGACCTAGGGATATTGATGAGCAATCTGTACTGATAGGTTGATTAATGTTCACCAATCGTCAGCTCGATAACCCGTAGAATGCTGGCCACTTTGGATGGCTAACGGGGCCTCGTCCATCACGAACGGACCATGGAATATGAATCTTAACCGTGCGAACTTTGCCGATTTCGTTTATTTCCTGGCCATCGTCCGGCACGAGAGCTTCAGCCGGGCGGGCAAGGAGGTTGGCATCAGTGCGTCTGCGTTGAGCCATGCCATCAAGGGGCTTGAGACGCGTCTCGGCGTTCGTCTCCTCAACCGCACCACTCGCAGTGTTACGCTGACGGCGGCTGGCGAGGAGTTGCACGGCTTCATCTGCAAGCCTATGGACGAAATCGCTCAAGCAGCCGAAGCTTTGAATCGTTATCGGGATGAGCCTACCGGACGTATCCGTTTGAATCTTCTCAGTGACGCTGCCGACCTCTTGTTGGGCCCGGTTCTCCCGGTCTATAACGACCGCTACCCGGACATGCAAGTCGATTTGACAGTCACCAACTTGATCGTCGACGTGATCGGCGGCGGGCACGATGCCGGTATTCGTTACGGCGGTACGGTACCCGAAGACATGATCGCCCAGCGTCTGTCACCAGACATCCGTTGGGTGGTGGCAGGCAGTCCGGACTATCTCAAACGTTTCGGCGTGCCGCAGCATCCGAACGATCTTGTGCAACATCGTTGCCTGCGCATTCGCCTGGGCAATGGTGCGATGTATGACTGGGAATTCGAAAAGGACGGTGAGCAGTTGGCGATTACCGTACCGGGCTGCATCACCATCGACGAGACACGCGTCGGGCTTTCGCTGGTGCGCCAGGGAGCGGGTCTGATGTACGCCCCGGAGCCTGCGATTGCTCCTATGGTGGAGCGCGGGGAGGTGATCCGGGTGCTCGATGACTGGTCCAGCGTGGCGCCGGGATTTCATATGTACTTTTCGAGCCACCGGCAGGTCCCGATGGGCCTGACGCTGTTGATCGACCTGATCAGAGAACTCAAACCGATGGGAGATTGCCTGCCGTAGCCGCATCAGACCTCGATGCGGCTGGCTTTCTCAGACTCTTTTCGAGGCGGCTATAGGACGTCATGTCCGCCACGTTGGCGCCCGAAGGCATGCGGATCGCAAAGTGCTCGGCCACCACGATGCGTTCGGAGTAGCCACCATACGTCATTCCTCCCAACACCTTGTCTGGGGATGCGTAGGTGAATGTCGTTCCTTTTAGACAGTTCTGTTCGCGGTCGGCCAAGCTCAGCAAGGGGGCCGCCGCCAGTCCTGCTCCCGCCATCAGTACTTTGCGCCGACTCATGGCCGAAGGCGTCGCGTCGGATGTCTTCTCTTCCCTCATGCAGCTTCGCTCCTCAGGTTTTCTTACGGCCAGCAAATACATCGTTGACCACGGGCACTGCGGTAAAGACGTTTGGCCATCCGGTGTAGAACGCCAGTTGTGTCAGCACTTCGGAGGCTTCGCCCTGCGTCAATCCGTTGTCCATGGCCCGGTTGAGGTGTGCGCCGAGTTGTGCGACCTGCCCGGTGGCGATCAGAGCGCTGACCGTTATGAGGCTTCGATCCCGTGGGGCGAGCCCAGGTCGTAGCCACAAGTCATGAAAGAGAGCAGCGCTGGTGTAATGCACCACACCCGGTGATACCGGACCGACTGCTTTGTCGACGAAGGTTGTGCGCACTTTCTCGGATGCTGGGTCGATAGGCAGCAGCGGAGGGGACACGGGGGGAAGTTGATCCGCTGTGACGCCGCGCTGGGCGAAGACCTGCTTGGTCACCAGGATGGTTGCGGTGGCATTGCCCCAACCGGTGTAGAAGGCCAGATGGTTGATGACTTCGGAAATTTCCGAAGGCTTGATGCCGTTATCCAGGGCCAGGTTCAGGTGGTACGCCAATTCGACAGTCTGCTGCTTGGAAATGAGCACTGCGAGGGTGACCAGGCTGCGGTCGCGAGGAGACAACCCTGGGCGTTTCCACACTTCACCGAGCAGCATCGATTCAGTGTTGTGTGCCAACGCTGGAGACACGGCACGCATGTCATCCAGGCTTGGAACAGGAGGTACTTGAGCCGAGTCGCCGGGCGTGTGGTTCGAGCAGGCTGCCAGCAGCAATGACAGGGAGGCCAGCCCGGCCTTCGCCCACTTCATCGCGACGCCTCGTACTGTGCGTCAGTGACAGGCTCCAGCCACTCCACATTCTTGCCATCCAGGGACTCCTGAATCGCGATGTGACTCATCCCGGTCGTGGCTGTTGCACCATGCCAATGTTTGACGCCGGGTGGCGTCCAGATCACATCGCCAGGCTTGATGACGATTTTTTCGCCGTTTTCCTGCTGTATCCAGCCCATGCCGGAGGTGACAACCAGCGTCTGACCCAGAGGATGGGTGTGCCATACCGAGCGCGCGCCGGGCTGAAAGGTCACCGCACCTGCCGACACTTTCGACGGCGCGCGGACAGCAAAAAGAGGATCGATCCGGGCGCTGCCGACAAAATTGCCGGGGGCGCCCATGATGGAAGCCTGCTCGCCGTTGCGAACCACATTCATGGTCTTCTCGGCGGGAATGTCGGCGCCGTAGCCAGACATCGAGGCCATCAATGTCGCGGCCAGAGTAGATAGGGTGGCGAGTGCTCTCATCGGTAAGCGCCTGCTCGTTATTCGGAAGAGCTGAAACGCTAGAGGAACATCTTCGGCAGAACTACCCCACAAATCCTGCATGAAGCGATGAGCAATGCTCATCAGTAGGTCGGCCGAACAAAGCCAACGCGGCCTGGATGATTGATGAGCATTGCTCACAGGAACATCCCGTTTTCGGCGGGTACTCGTCTCCATCACGGTTCATTACCGTAACCCCATCGAACAATGGCGTCGCGTTGCCCCTGTTCAGCACTGAAGATCAAGAGTCCAAGAGAATGATCCCGCGAGGCAACCATTCGTATTTTTCCCCGAGAGAACACACAGTGAGCAAACTGGAGGTGATTGCGCCGCGTGGTGATGATGTCGCGCTGGCTGACGCATCGACGAACAATGTCGAGCATGGGCTGCGCGTTCTGCTGATTCTCAGTGCGTTACTGGCGTTTGCCTCCATTTCCACTGACCTCTACCTGCCCGCGATGCCGGTCATGGCGACGTCGCTGCATGCCAGCAGCGGCATGATGGAACTGACGGTCAGCGGTTATCTGGCGGGGTTCAGTCTGGGCCAGCTGTTTTGGGGGCCGTTCAGTGATCGCTTTGGGCGGCGCCTGCCAGTCGCCTTGGGGTTGCTGCTGTTTATCATCGGTTCAAGCGGCTGCGCGCTTGCTGCTGACGGCTCGACGATCATCATCTGGCGCGTTATTCAGGCATTGGGAGCGTGCGCCAATGTTGTCCTGGCACGCGCTATGGTGCGTGACCTGTACGAAGGCCAGCGTGCTGCGCAGAAGATGTCGACGCTGATGACCATCATGGCAATTGCCCCATTGGCCGGTCCGACTGTGGGTGGGCAGATTCTGCACTGGTTGTCCTGGCAGGCGATCTTCTGGACGTTGGTGCTGGTTGCGCTGACGACATTGGCCAGTCTGCTGTGGCTGCCCGAGACCCTCCCAGCTCACCATCGAACGCCTACTTCACCCTGTGCAGTCGTGATGCGCTACGGCAGTTTGCTAAGCCACCGCAAATTCATCGGTTATGTCGCTGCGGGTGGGTTCTTTTACGCCGGAACATTCGCGTACATCGCCGGCTCTCCGTTTGCCTACATCACCTACCACCACGTCACTCCCCAATGGTACGGCGCCTTGTTCGGCGCTGGGATCGTCGGGCTGATGCTTACCAACCAGATCAACGCCAGGCTCCTCAACCGCTACACCAGCGACACGCTGATGACCGTGGGAGGGTTGGTCTCTGGCGTGGCCGGACTGGTGCTCGCCATCAATACGTGGGCCGATCTGGGCGGACTGCCTCTGATGATCTGCGGGTGCCTTTTATTCGTATCGGCTACGGGGCTGGTGTTGGCGAACTCGATATCGGGCGCGCTGGGCTGTATGCCTGAGTTCGCAGGCTCAGCCTCCGCGCTGGCCGGTGCTCTGCAATACGGCGCGGGCATTTTCGGCTCGGCGCTTGTGGCGATTTTCGCTGACGGCACACCCTGGCCGATGGGGTTGGTACTGGCCGTTTGCGGAGTGGGGTGCCTTGTCAGCGCGGTATGGGTGCTGCGCGCCCCTGACGATCGTTGAACCAATTTAGAACGTGAACCATTGAAACCGAGGAACGCCCCCATGAGCTTTTCATTCGAACACCAGGTCGCGCTGGTGACCGGCGCTGCGTCCGGTATCGGTCTGGCAACCGCGCAGGCCTTTGCCCGTGCAGGTGCCGCTGTAGCATTGGCCGACGTCAACGGCGAAGCCGCGCAGGCGGCTGCCGAGGCTTTGATCGCCGAAGGTCATCGCGCCATCGGGATTCGTTGCGACGTATCTGACATGGATCAGGTCGAAGCCATGGTCAAGGAGACCATCGCCGCTTTTGGCCGTCTGGACGCAGCGTTCAACAACGCCGGTATCCAGAACAAACTGGCGGAAATCGCCGATGCGACGGTTGAGGACTATGACAAGGTCATGTCGGTCAACCTGCGCGGCGTCTGGAGTTGCATGAAGTTCGAGCTGGAACACATGCGCCGCCAGGGCAGCGGTACCATCGTCAATTGCTCATCTTTGGGTGGCCTGGTGGGTGGTGCCGAACGTGCCAATTATCACGCGGCGAAGCATGGCGTGATCGGCCTGACCAAGAGCGCAGCTCTGGAATATGCCGCTCGCAACATTCGTGTCAACGCCGTGTGCCCTGGCCTGATCTGGACCCCGATGGCAGATCAGATGGTCGCAAGCGGTCAAGGCGAGGCGCTGGCCGGCATGACCCAGATGATCCCGATGGGCCGTCACGGCAAACCTGAAGAGATCGCCGATGCCGTGCTCTGGCTGAGCAGTTCGACCTCAAGCTACGTCACTGGCCAGTCCATCTCGGTGGACGGCGGATTCATCATGCGCTGATGTGATTGCAACCACATACACCTGACGCCTCACGACAAAACCCCAGACTTCAGATTTCAACCTTGTTGAAGTCATGGTCAGGCTTTGCCTGAACATCATCTGAAAGGAGCCCAGATCCATGCCGTCATCGAGCACTTCCAGGTTAACTGCTGCACTGCTGATCATCCTCGGTATCGTCGTCTTACTCGTTGGCTTGGCGCTGCTTGTGGGTGGCGGGTATCTCGTCGTGCTGGGCGGGTCGTGGTATTTCGCGTTGGCAGGAGCGGGACTGTTGGTTAGCGGCCTGTTTCTGATACGGCAGCGGTTACCGGGTGCGGTGGTGTATCTGCTGGTGTTCGCGGCATCTGTCGTCTGGTCGGTGTGGGATGTGGGTCTGGCATTCTGGCCACTTTTTTCCCGGCTGTTCACGTTGGGTGTGGCGGCGGTTCTCGTACTGCTGGCGACTCCGCATCTTCGCACTTGCGCCCGTCCCGTCTCGGTACCGCTGGCATACCTGGCGGCGGCCGTAGTGGCGGTTGGGCTGGGCCTAACCTTTTACACGGCGCTACAACCACAGCCCATTCAGACGGCGGAAGGGATGCCCACACCTGTACCGGGCCACGCGGTCGGCACGGTGGAGCCTGCGACCGACTGGCGCTATTTCGGCCACACACCTTCGGGCACACGCCATGCTGTGGTCGACCAGATCACACCGCAGAACGTATCGGGTCTGAAGGTGGCGTGGACCTACCGGACAGGCGAAATTCCCGCAGGCAGCCAAGGCCATGTCGTAACGCCGCTTCATGTCAATGGCATGGTCTACGGCTGCACCCAGTCCAGTCAGTTGTTCGCGCTGGACGCCGACACGGGTAAAGAAATCTGGCATCACGATCCCAAGGTGAAAGCCAACAACACCTACCCGCGCTGTCGCGGCGTGGGTTACTACGACGCGACACCTGAGCAAGCCGCCTCTGCCACGGCTGCTGGCCCACAAGCCTGTACACGACGGATCATCGCCACCACCGTCGATGCACGACTGGTCGCAGTGGATGCGCAGACCGGGCAGGCCTGCACTGATTTTGGCGACCATGGCAGCGTGAGTTTGCGCATTGGCATGGGGGACCAAGATCAGGATCTGTATTTTCCGACTGCGGCACCCACAGTGGTTCGTGATCTGATCGTTGTCGGCGGGCTGGTGTGGGACAACCAGAAAACCGGCGAACCGTCTGGCGTAGTCCGCGCGTTCAATGCGCAAACCGGGCAACTCGCTTGGGCCTGGGATCTGGGTAATCCGGCGATTACACGTGAGCCGCCAGAAGGTCAAACCTACACCCCTGGCACCCCTAATGTCTGGTCCACACCCGCCTTCGACGATGCGCTGGGTTTGATCTACCTGCCCACCGGCAACGCGACGCCGGATTTTTGGGGCGGCCATCGCACCGAAGCCGATGATCGCTATTCATCTTCCATCGTCGCGCTGGACATTGCGACCGGCCGCGAACGCTGGCGTTTCCAGACCGTTCATCATGATCTGTGGGACTACGATGTACCTTCGCAACCGGCGCTTTACGACGTTCCGGATGGCCATGGCAGCATGCTCCCGGCGCTGATCCAGACCACCAAGCGCGGCCAGATTTTCATGCTTGACCGTCGCACCGGCACCCCGATAGCGCAGGTCGAGGAACGACCGGTTCCACAGGGCGGCGTGGCAGACGACCACACGGAGCCGACGCAGCCTTACTCCGTGGGCATGCCGTCCATTGGCACCGAGCCGCTCAGTGAAAAACGCATGTGGGGTCTCACGCCGCTGGATCAGTTGATATGCCGAATCGATTTTCGCAAGGCGCGCTATGAGGGTGAATTCACGCCTCCGAGCGAGCGTCTGACGATTCAGTATCCGAGCTGGTTGGGAGGCATGAACTGGGGTTCGGTTTCCATCGCTGAAAACCTTGGCTACATGATCGTCAACGACACCCGCGTTGCCATCTGGAATCGCATGATTCCACGCGCCGCCTACGATGAGAACACCCTAAGTGGCGGTGGCCATGAAGGCAACGCGCCGCAGGCGGGCACCCCATGGGGTATCGAGCAGGGCCGATTCCTCTCGCCGCTGGGCATCCCGTGTCAGGAACCGCCTTACGGCACCCTCACCGCCATCGATCTGGCGACGCGCAAGATCGCTTGGTCAATGCCCTTGGGTACGACCGAGCAAACCGGTCCGTTGGGTATCGCAACCCATTTGCCGATGCCAATCGGTATGCCTACTCGGGGTGGCCCGATCACGACCTCGACGGGATTGGTGTTCATGGCCGGTACCCAGGACTTCTACCTTCGTGCCTTCAATGTGCGCACGGGCAAAGAACTCTGGAAAGGACGTTTGCCGGTCGGCGCCGAGGCGACGCCAATGACCTACGTCTCGCCCAAGACCGGCAGGCAATTCGTGCTCATCAGCGCGGGCGGCAACTCCGCCACTACGCAAAAAGGAGACTACATCGTGGCGTACGCGCTGCCTGATCAAACCTGATGGCGGACATCGCTAATATCCGTCGGCATTGCAGCGGCCCTGACCCAGGTCACCGCTGCATGCACACCTCAAACCCAACATCGAAACGAAAGGAAAAGTCATGGAACTCAAACGCCCAGGTTTGCAGCCCTCTATCAAAGGCCCGGAGGAGTGGTTCACCGGAACTGTGAGAATCGACCCCCTGAACTTCCCGCCGGAACCGGCCCGAGTGTCCGTTGCCAGTGTCACCTTCGAGCCCGGAGCACGCACGGCCTGGCACACCCACCCGCTCGGACAGACCCTGATCGTCACCGCCGGCTGCGGCTGGACACAGTGCGAAGGCGAGCCCATCGTCGAGATTCGTGCAGGCGACGTCATCTGGTGCCCGCCCGGCCACAAACACTGGCACGGCGCAACCGCTACCACCTCAATGACTCACATTGCGGTGCAAGAAGCGTTGAATGGCAAAAACGTTGAATGGTTGGAAAAGGTTACGGACGAGGAATACGGCGTTGGTCCTGCTGTTGCGCCTCATGACCATAGCCACTGAAGCGTTGGTCAGCTATTTAACATTTAGTCATGATCACTGATTGATTGCATTCGGCCCCATTTGGCTAAGCCTTGGTATTCAGGACGTAGTCCTGCTACACCGCTGACCGATCCTCGCAACCCGAAGAAAACCCAGTTCGGGTAGTCGATGTTTTTGTCGATGAACTTGACTTTGGGACACTCGGTTTCGAGGGGGTCGATCCTGCGGCAACGGGTCGTCCGGCGTACTATCCAGAAGTGCTGCTGAAAATCTACATCTACGGCTATCTCAACCGGGTTCAGCAGCCGCCGGCTTGAGCGTGAGGCATAGCGCAAACTTCAAAACGATTGCCGACTTTCGCCGAGACAACGGTAAAGCCATTCGCAGCGTCTGCCGGCAATTCGTAGTGCTTTGCCGCAACCTCAATCTCTTCACCCAGTCGATCATCGCCATTGACGGCAGCAAATTCAAAGCCGTGAATAACCGCGATCGCAACTTCACACAGGGCAAGATCAAGGCGCGCATGCAGCAGATCGAGCAGAGCATTGACCGCTATCTTGCGGCAATGGATTCGGCGGATCGGGCAGCGCCCGAGGTCGCCGAGGCCAAGGCTGAACGGCTGAGCGAAAAAATAGAAAAGCTGAAACAGCAGATGACGAAGCTCAAGGACATTGAAGCGCAGCTTCACGCCAGCCCAGATCAGCAAATCTCTCTTACCGATCCTGATGCACGCTCAATGGCCACGAGTGGCCGACGAAGAGATCGGCGCTGAGTCGCTGACAGTGGTAGCCGACCGAGGCTATTACAAAGGTCCGGAAATCCTTGCTTGCGAGCAGGCCGGGATCACCACTTTTGTCCCGAAGCCGCTGACATCAAGCAGCAAAGCGCAAGGCCGATTCGGTAAGCAGGACTTCATCTACCTTGCTGCATCGGATGAATACCGATGCCCTGCGGGTCGGCTACTGACCCGCAGGCACTCTTCGATCGAGGACGGCATGTTGCTGCACTCCTACGGGTTCTCTGGCTGCCAAAGTTGCTCCATGCAGAAGCAGTGTACGACGGGTAAGGAACGCCGGTTGAAGCGCTGGGAGCATGAAACGGTAGTCGAAGCGGTGCAGATCCGATTGGAACATGACCCAGGAAAGATGAAGGTTCGCCGGCAGACGGTGGAGCATCCCTTCGGAACGCTCAAATACTGGATGGGAAGCACTCACTTCCTGACCAAAACCCTACCGAGGGTAAGCACCGAGATGAGCCTTCACGTACTTGCTTACAATCTCAAACGAATGATGAGCATCGTTGGCATCGCTGGGCTGATTGAAGCGATCAGGACATGAGTCCAAGCGTTTTATGCGTCCGTATTCGGCTATCTGGGCCGCCGCCGCGGCCCAGATAGCACATGTCGCGCCTGGCGCCCGACTGAGGTAGATCTGCACTTGCATCTGCTGAATTTACAGGGGGGGCCAGCATCTTTCGCTACTCGACGTACTTATTTGCGTTTTCACACAGCCTGGACCCAAAGCAGACGCTGGAGAAAACAGCGTTCAGCTAGCAGTTCGCGAACGTCTTGTCTGTCATAGTTCCGTGCCATGCACTGAGTTGCGGGTATTAGCACAACTGAAGGCCTATCATGACCAGCTCACTGAGCTGCATATGGAGTGTGCAATGCTTCCTAACAAAGCCTGCCCTGTAGTCCTATCGTCTTCGCTGCCGGTTAGGCTTCTCCTGTTTCGGTACCCCTTGGCACACACCCAGTTAATGAAAGGCACCTTCGAAAACGGAGAAACAACCCGCGAGGCTGCCTTGCGTGAGCTGACGGAGGAGTCAGGTATCGATGACGCTATGGCTGAGATAGACCTAGGCATACTGAAATGCGGAACATCAAAATCAGATATGGTCATTTCATCTTTGTCGAGCGGGGCGACGCCTGCTAGAGCGCTGGGCTCATCAGCAATGGATGACCACGGTCATATGTTCCAGTTCTACTGGGCTCCGCTAGATGATCCGATGTAGCGTGGCGCGGTATCGGCTATCCGTATGTACGGCCGTCGCCCTCCGACCACGGTGGCATGGCCTGGCATGAAATGGTCATGGACGCATCGCACGGCGCCCCTCAACAATAAATAGCTGAGCATCTGGCAAAATTAAGTAATGGGAACTAGAACTTTAGATAGCTACCCTGCGCGGGTAGCCCAATGGCCACGCCTTCGACCATTATCCAGCAGTGACATCGGGCAGTAAGAATCCGTTGACCGGTGTGCGCCATCAAGGATCAACGCACGTGTTCTGCGCGCTTGTTAACGCAAGTTCGTAGCGCGCCTGAGTTATGCAAGGGATGTCCCTCTTGACGTTGCTCAGGAGCACCGCTCATGACTATTGAAGACATGATTCGCGCGGTTCAGCGTACCTTGGCGATCGACGTAGACGGCCGTGCCGGGCCGCAAACCTGGGGCGCTATCTACACCGCTATCGTGGGCTCGACACCTGCCAAGGCTGTCACCGACGCCATGCCAACCGCCATAGCCACCGTCGATACGCGCAGCGAAAAGAACATCGCGACCTTACTGGTGGAAGTTCAGCCTTATGCCCGCGCCCTCGTCCAGAAAGCAGCCCTGGCGGGCATTCAAATAAAGATTATCAATGGATTCAGGACCTATGCCGAACAGGACAAGCTCTATGCCCAAGGTCGCACGACCCCTGGCGACATAGTCACGAATGCTAAAGGTGGTTACTCCAACCACAACTTCGCCATTGCCTTCGATATTGGGGTTTTTGAAGGCAGTAAGTATTTGAGCGATTCGGCCAAGTACAAAGCCGTGGGTGTGCTGGGCGAGGAACTCGGGCTGGAGTGGGGCGGGAATTGGAAAACCATTGTCGACCAACCGCATTTTCAACTCAGGCCAACCTGGGCGACGGGGAGCGAACGGAACATGTTGGCTGAACTGAGGAGGCGCGTTCAGGAAGGCATACCCGTCTATGCCTGAGCCGAGGTAATGGTGCAGAGAAGCCATGAACTTGATCACGCTGGAGGTATGACGCCATGTCAACTGACGCGAATGGGCCCCGAGTGGCCCCGACGATAGCCAAACACTATTCTGATCGACGTCAAGCGCTGCCCGAGGAGGTTAGGGCAACGCTTTCCACTCGGCCTTGGGGTTTGGCGCTTTCCGGTGGCGGCGTGCGCAGTGCGACTTTCTGCTTTGGGTTGATAAAAGCACTCGCCAGGAGCCGGATGTTCCATCGGTTCGATCTGCTGTCGACGGTTTCGGGTGGCGGCTATATCGGTTCGACAGTTGGCAAGTTGTTCCAAGATGCGCAACGAGAACCAAAACCAGACCCGCTTGCGGTAGAGAAAGCGCTTGGCGAGGCCGATACGCGCTGGTTCGCCGCATGGCTCAGGGCCAACGGCCGCTACCTGATACCCAGAGGCATGAAAGACATGCTTTTTGCGGCCGCCAACTTCGGTCGCAATCTGCTTGCCGTGCATGTTGAACTCGCCTTTCTCTCGCTGTTGCTGGGTGGTGTGCTGGTGGGCATCGACCTGGCCGTCTGGCAGTGGGCGGATTGCATATTCACACAAGGTAATTGTTGGCAGCCTGGCTGGGATGTCAACGCGCTACTCGCATTGGCATCCCAGTGGCCCACGGTGTGGATGTTATTGATACCGCTGGCGTGGATCAGCTCGTTGCTGTCATGCGCCTATTGGGCCTTGCCGACGTGCAAGGAACAGCCGATCGGCATTCAGCGCGGCTTGACGGCAATTCTTGCCGTGCTGGGGGCGCTCATCCTTGTGCGCCACGCCACCGATATGCTCGACGACACACCGATTCCCAAACTGACAGGTGGGCTGGCGTTGCCCGGTGAGTTGGTTGCCGTAGTGGTTGCGCTGTGCGCGGCCTGGTTCTTCGGCATCTTGCTGGCGATCGCGCTTTGCCTGAGGCGCAACAAGGATCTGGACTGGGCACGCAACCGGCTGACGGCACTGCTTTCGCTGGTGCTTCGCCTTGCACTGCTGGTACTGCTGGTCGGCGTAGGGGATTACCTTGCTTGGTCGCTCGGCAACTTCGATGCAGCCTCCCAAGGTACCCTCGGTGTCGTCCTGGCCCTTGCCACCGTGGCGCTAAGAGCGGCACTTCCCAAAATCGCAGACTTGCCCAAGAGCCTGATACCGGGAACACGCCGTGTGGTCATGGGCGTCATGAACATTGTCGGCCTGTTGGTGCTGGGCTTGGTCGTTGTTTTCTGGATGAGCGTTGTCCACCGCGCGACCTCGGGCGTGCTGTTCTCGCAAAGGCCATCGGCGCTGCTGTTCGATTCGGCATGGCAGTGGCTCGGCTGGCTGGTCATCCCGCCGCTGTTACTGGTTGCTGTCTCTTCACGCAACCGCGAATTTCTCAATCGATCTTCGCTCTATACCTTTTATCGCGCGCGCCTGGTGCGCAGTTACCTGGGCGCGGCCAATTCGCAACGTTTCAAGGTGCCGGCAGATGGCTCCGCGAGTTGCCTTTCAGCGGTAGACGATCAGCGCTCACTGACGGATGTCACCGAGGTGCGGGCCGGTGACGATATCCCGATGAGTGACTATCAACCCCATCTCAGCGGCGGGCCGGTGCATTTGATCAATGTGTGCGTCAATCAAACACATGACCCCAAAGGCGGGCTGTTCAACAGGGACCGCAAGGGGCTCTTGCTGACTGTGGGGCCCAATGCACAGGTGTCTGTCGCCCGCAACAAGTGGTACCGCTGCGCGAAAGACGCAGCCTTGAGCCTTGGGTCCTGGATGGCGATTTCCGGCGCAGCCGTTGCACCGGGCCTGGGGGCTTCGACGCGCTCAGGCGTATCGGCGCTGCTGATGATGTCAGGTATTCGCCTCGGTTACTGGTGGGACAGTATCAACCTTGCAAGTGATGCCAAGGAGGCGAAGAAGACGGTTGGCAAATACAGCCAGTTCTTGAGCGAGTTACGCGGCCGTTTCGAAGGCGACAGCAAGCGTGACTGGTTTCTCAGTGACGGTGGCCACTTCGAAAATACGGGCGCTTATGCGCTGTTGCGCGAGGAATGTGAGTTGATTGTCGTCGCCGACTGCGGGGCGGACCCCCGTTATGCCTTCGGCGACCTGGAGAACCTGGTACGCAAGGCACGCATTGACCTGCAAGCGGACATCACCTTCCTGCGCCCGAAAAAACCTGATGCCAACCTCCCCATTGCGTTTGGGTCGCTCAACGAATTGGCCTCATCCGAAAGCGAGGCGTGTCTTGCCATCGCCCGGATCAATTACCGACACAGTAAGCGCGTCGGTCATATGCTCATCGTGAAGCCGAACATGTGCAACGGAACGCCTGTCGACCTCGTCAACTTCAAGGCCGACAACCCGCTGTTTCCCCAGGAACCTACGACTGACCAGCTGTTCAGCGAGTCTCAGTGGGAAAGTTACTTCCAGCTTGGGCAAACGCTGGGCAGCAACATCCGCTTGCAACAACTGGCAGACGTGCACGGGTTCGCCACGACTTACTTCGTCGACGATGACGGCGCAATCCTGGTCAAGGATTCAGCCGGCAAGCAATCCCTGCATTTTTCGGCCAAACGCTTGTCTTCGCGCATTGCATCCACGGGCGCAGTCTCGGCATCGATCAGCCTGGGCGCGTTCGCCTCCATCGGCTTGGCAGGTTGGCAAGCGTTCAACAGCGAACTGGATCATCGACTGCAAGCATCGCGCATCGAGCCTGCAGTGCTCAAGGAACTGTCCGATATCTTTGGCACGCTACCCACCACTGTCCCGGCCGCCCCGGCACCACCGGACAGCACGCTAGGGCAAATGGCGACAGCGCTGCTTCGCGTCGGCGATGCTTCCTGCAACCCGCATAACGTGGCGGCCTTCAGGCATTCCAGCCTAATGGGGCTGATGGTCACCAAGACCAAGAAAGCTTGCCTGGCGTCGGGAACACTTCACGCTTCCTGTGAAGCGCTGCTTGATGACGACAAGATCTCGCCCTGCTTGCAAGCGCTTCCGCGCACGGTGTGCTTCCCCATGTACTGGACTCGCGACTATGCGTCAGCGACCTCTCAAGTGGCTAATTGCTGGCCCCCTGGACAAGATTCGGATGCGACGCAATCCCTTGAGATGGCGTCGTCCGCGCCTGTTTCAGATAGTCTCCCGCAAGCACATGCTGGGGGAATGGTGAGCGCAGCGGCACGCGCTGCGACGGGTGAAACGACGGCGCTTCAGGGCTCTGGTCAGCAGGCTGCCGTTTGCAAGGGCCAAACGATCTACTTGCAAATCTACGGGCCGGAGCTACGCGACGATGCGCGATTGCTGCGCGCCCCCTGGCACGCATTGAAGGCGTCGGTGCCGCCTGTGGAAGACGTCTGGGATACCGCACGAAGGGCAGGGCGTCGTCCACCAAAACCTTATTCGGTACCCACTGTTATCTACCATGATCAGGCCTCGTTGCAATGCGCCTTGGCCCTACAGCCTCCTGATTCAAACCCTGAATGGAACGTGCTGCCGTTATCCAGTGCGATGACGGCAGTGAAAGGTGTCATCGAAGTCTGGCTGCCACCTACCAACAAAGGAGGTTGAAGCGCGCAGAAACGTTATGCGGGTACAGCACCTGCGTAGGAGCGATGATGAGTATTAACAGAGATTTTTTCTTCGAGCATATCCGGGGCGCACTGTTTGAAGGTTCTATTCGCCAACATCAACTTGAAGGGATCGTTGCGATTCTCGACAAATGGGAGGCGGAATCACCCAAAGACGATGATCGTTGGCTCGCCTACATGCTGGGCACTGCTCACCATGAGACCGGCCGAACGATGCAGCCGGTGCGAGAAACCTTTGCGCCCACCGACGCAGATGCCATCAAACGGCTCGAAAAAGCTTGGATAGCCGGCAAGTTGGCGTGGGTGAAAACACCCTATTGGAATCCTGACGCGGCGGGTAAGTCGTGGTTTGGAAGAGGGTTCGTTCAGATCACCCACAAGTCAAATTATGAAAGGCTTGGCAAGGCTATCAAAGTCGATCTCACCGCTGACCCAGACCAGGCGATGGAGGTAGATACAGCCTTGAAAATCATGTTCGTGGGTATGCGAAACGGTCTGTTCACCTCAGTCAAGCTCGCTGATTTCTTCAATAAAACCAGAGAGGATTGGGTGCAAGCGCGCAAGATCATCAATGGGTTGGAAAGTGCCGATAAGGTGTCGAGTTACGCGAAGGCCTATTATGCAGCGATCAGTTATACGGTTGGCTGACTCGCCGAGCGAGAGGTTGTGGTGGACGCCGTTCTTCCTTCAGTGCCGCCGCCTCAAAGCTTATTCATTACCTGATGCACGGGAGGCAGCGTCCGCTGAGCATGGAGTCGGCGGTGTTCAGGGGCCTGCCTAGGAGTCTCCATCGTAAGCCAATTCTGGCTATGACTGCACGCTATAGTGTGCCGGTCACAGCAGTCTGGGAAGAAGTATCGGAAAGCAGGCGCTCTTACGAAATGGGTTGCGCCGCGCGGATCATCAAGTGCCGCTGGCGAATGTCGGACCGTTACAGTCGCTTTCAAAGCGCCTTGCAGGTCTGAAGATTTTGTCGAGGTTATTGTCCAAGTCCTCTTAACACTCTCATTCACCTTCTGGGTGGCCCCGTAGTAGCTCCCAATCTGTTCGTTGACATAAATTACAAGTAGAGAAGCAGCGCATCTGGCGAATGTTTGGCAGCACCAGCCGCATACCACCAATGATGTCAGAATGGTGGCCGATGAAAAAACGTGAGATCATAGGATCGAAACCTTCTGTGGTTTGACGTAGGGGCCCTACCGGATACGCCATCAGACGCAAGGAAAGCGTGTTTAGCCCAATGGCGACGCCGCTTCACCAAACCGCATGCCTTCAGCATCCGGACACACCCAATGCCTACTCGGCCATGCCCCAAGCTCAACCTACGCATCCTCCTCCTGGCGTTCGTGCTCATCGCGGCTTTCTCAACGTTAGCTAACACATTCTGGGTCATGCTCACGACTCAAAGAGCTGAACTGGTTGAAAACGCACTTCAAACCAACGAAGCCTACGCCTCTCGGATCGCAGATAGCCTGGAGGGGGTTTTAACGTCCGACCTCGATCGCTTGCGTTACGCAGCTACCTCGATTGGAGAAAATTTCTCCGACCAAAGCGCTTTAACAAAAGAAGCGCATCGCCTTCTGAACCAGGACCGTAGCTTCAACTCGGTGCTCATCGCAGATGCCGAAGGAAAAGTCATCGCGTCCGCTCCGCGCAGCATGCGCCTGGACGGGCAACTGCTGCAAAATCGATTACCTCTATCCAAGCGGGAGCCTATGATCAGTGATGCCTTCCAATCATTGACTGATCATCTGGTAGTGTTCGTTTCACACCCCGTTTTCAACCGCAACAAGCAATATCTCGGTATGGTGGGCGGAAGCCTCAGACTCGAGCAAAAGAATACTATCCAAGCGCTGATGGACCTGAACGTACGCGAAGATGGTGCTTATATTTTTCTCGTTGATAGCCAGCGCCGAATACTGTTCCACCCTGACCCGAAAAAAATTGGAGAGGTCTTGGTGGCTAACCGTCTTGTTGATGCCGCGCTCGATCACACCAACGGATCGATGCAGGCGATCAATGAAAGTGGGAATGAAGTGCTGGCCGGATACGCCACAATCCCTAGCAGCCACTGGGGGGTAGTATCCCAGCAGCCGCTCGCCAGTATACAGGCGAGCTTGGAGAGCACCGCGAAGAAAGTCGCAAAAGGTGTTGCGCCACTCGGTCTGTTTGGCCTCCTAATGGTCTGGTGGATTGGGCGGAAAATTTCTGTACCCCTTTCCCGCTTGGCCGAGAACGCCAAGCGCCTGGACGCACCGGAGTGCTACGAACGCATCATTGCGATACCAGCCGATTATATTGAAAGCTGGCAGATTCGCCGTGCATTGCTCTTAGCAGCCAATCTCCTTCAGGAGAAGATTGGCAGGCTTAATCTCCAAGCTCAAAGCGACCCCTTGACCGGCCTGACGAATCGCAGGGGAATGGATGAAGCGATAGGTTTATGGCAAGAAACCCTCAAGTCATTCGCAGTCATCTCAGTAGACATAGATCACTTCAAAGCCGTCAACGATACTTATGGCCACGGGGTTGGTGATGAAACTTTACTCGAGGTGGCCCGGCTGATGAAACAAGCTTCGCGACCAGATGATTTGGTCTGTCGAGTAGGGGGCGAAGAATTTGTGTTATTACTCCCAAATAGCCCAGCCTCTGTTGCGACAAATGTTGCGGAAAGACTGCGAGCAGTCGTAGCATCGGCGCAGTTCGAAACTGTTGGCCATATAACAATATCGCTAGGCGTCGCCCTCTGGAGAACGGGTGAGCCAGTGACGGCCACCTTTGAAAAGGCAGATCAACTTCTTTACCGAGCCAAGTCTCTAGGCCGTAATCGTGTCGTTTCTGAAAACTTAAACTTACAAGTAGCAGGCTGACGAGAAGGCGCTATAGTGCAGATGCGCCGCCCCTGTGCTTGACCGTTTCAAACACCAGGCTGTGAGGTCTACGTCATGATTCGCAGAGCGTCGTTTTTATTACTCATAGGACAGGGCCGGACGTTTGAGTGGTGCTGTGGATAGATGCGTAATAGAGACCAGATGTCCCGCCTAGCGCTATCGATGTTGAATGGACGTCTGCCCACTGCTGAACGTCCGCTGTGGGTCGAAAGCGGTCATCCCGACCGGCAGCTTTCGACCCATTGCTGACGCTCGCAAGAAACACGACAATTTGCGTTCGCTTGGTGAGATGACGCATGGCGATCATAGAAATATCAGAACACGCTGACTGGAAGCTTTTCGAGAGCGTGGCTCAGTGGCTTGAGCGTTTCCTAGGCGGTTACTGGAAGAAAAAAATTGATGGGCTGGATCAGCGCTACTGGGATCTGATGGTGGGCGAGCAGACGCTCACCCTGCATCTTGAGCACTATTTAGGCATTTCAGTATGTGTATTTGATAACGCCAATGAGATGGCTCAACAAGTACGTGCGTTGGTTGAATAGGGTGACGCTTCACTTTTTTTATGGAGGCAGAGGTGAGCGAGCTACGTCGCGACAACCATTTTATCCCCAAGCTCTATCTAAAAAACTGGGCTCAAGATGGAAAGATACTTTCTTACCGTCTGCTGGTACCGCACCAGAAGGTCCCCCTATGGAAGGCGCACCCCATCAAAGGGATAGCTTTCCATCAGCATCTCTACACATACACCCAAGGTGACAAGGTCACTGATGAGTTTGAGCGCTGGCTAGATTCGGAGTTTGAGTCTCCTGCTGCTGAGGCAATTCAGCGCGTAGTCCAAGAGCAGCGGCTCTCCAGAGACGACTGGAGGAGGCTGATTAGCTTTGCGTTGTGCCAGGATCTTCGCACTCCTGCTCACATGCGGCAATTTCTAGAGCGCCTGCAAAGAATGCTCCCTGAAATGATTGATCAAACCATCGAACGGAGCATTACTCGTCTTAGGAACGCGGCTGTTCACGGCACTCCTTTGGAGAGCAATCCAAAAGCCCTCAAACCTTCATCATTTGATGATTGTCCTTTTAGGCTTACATCTATCCCGGAGCCCGATGGGACGCATACTCTCAAAGCCGAGGCGGTTGTTGGAAGGCGCACATGGCTTTGGCAAATGCGTATGCTGTTGACAGAAACCATCCAAAAGATTGAGCCCAAAGGGTGGACGGTTCTTCATGCTCCTCCAGGCATGACTTGGCCTACCTCGGACAACCCATTAATCCGTGTTGGGGTGTGCGACGATGGAAGCTATAAGTTCGGGACCGGGTGGAAGTCTGATAAAGCAGACCTTCTGTTGCCCATCAGTCCAAAGCACCTCCTGCACTGCACTGTAGGCCAGCGGCCCGCTGTACGCGGATCTGTCGTTGACAGGAGACTTGCTCAGACGATTCGGCGCATGATCGTCCAGCACGCAGATCAATACGTCTTTTCGGTTGATACAGCCGACATTGCCGAGCTGCGGCCGCGTGTTGTTGATTCTCAGCGATACGCTGAAGAACTCCGAGGCTGGAAAAATTGGGGACGTGAGCAGGACCAGGTTGAAAGGAGATTCTCTGGCGGATCATGAACCATTCTGGCTTGGGAAGTTGCTTCTCGGCTGCAATTCGGCCTGCAATTGGCCGCTAGTAACCTTCCGTCAAGGGCGTCTAATGGCGACAGCGGCCAGTCACCTCTGACCGCTAACGACCCAAAGCAGACGCCCAGCGAAGACCGCGAAGAGGTGATCGATGATGAAATAGCCTATATTGCCTTTTTGTGCATTACATCAGGAAGCGAGAAATCCATGTCTGATTTTATCCGAGAAACACCTGCTGCACTCAAGTGGACAGCAGAGGCTGAGCAGCGATACCAAGGAGGGAAATTCGGAAAAATTGTCCGCGCCGTTATTTGGACGGATGAGTGCGATGAAAATGGTCAGCTATTAGTTGCTGTCGATCCAGTAAGACTAGTTACTAAAATAAACAGCGAACCTTTTACTCTTCTTGAGAATCATGATCCTGGTCGGCCAAAGGGGCAACTACTAGAAGGCGCACTATTTGAAAGCAGGGAAGGCAGAAAATTTGTCGTCGCAGTCATTGGATACTATGCAGGTGGCGAGGTTTTGAATTTTCTTGACCTGGGTGTGGATATTAGTACGCCCGCTCCGTCACCTTTGGAACTTCCGAGTTTGCCTGATGATGTGTGGATCGAAATTGCGACGGATGCAAGAGAGGTGGCTGACGATTGGGTGGATGAGGTGACGATTGACTCGCCTATCATAGTCGAGCGCTCTCAACTGTCCCACAATGCAGCCGACTCATTCATAGACCTGATTAGGATTGGGCTCCCCTACGTACTAATTGTTTGGAATCCCTTTGTGACTGCGGTTGCTTCTGAGGCAGGTAAAGCTTCCTACGCTGAAATTCATGCGTGGCTCCGGAAATTACTCAGTCGAATGGCCGACAGACGGAATCCTATACTCGATTTCCATTCATATCAGAATGTTGTCAGGTTTCATTTCTGTTCAGGGGGAAAGATGAGAAAAAACTTCATGAGGCCATGGATGCTTTAGCTGGTGCGGGGGCTCAAGCAGCCCGATTAATTTCGCGGCTCAAAGCTCAAGGAAAGGTAAGCCGTCAAATAGTCTATGAGTTCGACAAAGAAGCAACTCTCTGGGTGCCTTCGTTTGTTCTGCTAAATGACGATAGGATCATTACTGACAATCTAGCACTTATTGCGATTGAAAATCTTCCGAACGGGTTGAGTCTCGGTTTGACTCGAACTAATTCGCTCTGAAACAGAGTCAAAATTTTAGCTTATGCCCGTCCGACAGCCTCCACGAAAGGAATCTCTGGGGCGGGAGGGGCGGTCATGAATGACCGCTAACGATCCCTAACAGCCCTCCCTAAGAGGCGCTATATATTTTAGTGGTGTGTTGACTTATGAGATTTTACGCCAGTGGTCCCTCGATACCAGATGTTTTACTAGAACGTTGCGATGCCGGTCGCGTGGTGTTTCTATGTGGTGCAGGAGTATCAATTCCGTCTGGAATGCCCACATTTATCGGGCTGACTCAATACGTCATCGATTTCTTCGGTCCGCCTGACGATTCGGAAATTATGACTTCGTTTCTACCGTGGTTGATTAGTGAGTCCGATTCGAACGTGCCGCTGGACCAAATTTTTAACCTTCTTCATTTAGAGTATGGCAAGGATGAGGTTAATGCCCTGGTCACAGAGCGGTTAAGTGTTTCTTTGGAAGGTCATAATTTTGGGCGGGAACACAACCTTATAAAACGCATTTCTTCTAGTCAGAGTGGAATGCCACAGATTGTAACGACAAATTTTGATAGGTTATTTGAGTTGCCGGGGAGCTCTGGGCAACTGAAGTTGCATGTTCCTCCTGCTTTCCCAAATCTGAATTTTGGTTTGAATATAGAAGGTATTACCTATCTACACGGAAGGCTAGTAGAAACAGCCGCAGAAAGTCACCCTTATGTTTTAAGTAGCGCCGATTTCGGGCGGGCCTATCTTTCAGAGGGGTGGGCGACAAACTTCATTAGGCATCTCCTTGAGCGTTATACGGTTGTTCTGGTTGGTTACAAGGCCGAAGATCCGCCGGTAAAGTATCTGCTTCAGGGGCTGAATCATGATGGCCAATATGATCGATCCAAGCTCTATGCCTTTGACCGGGGGGCAGTTGAAGACGTCGAAGTCAAATGGCGTGATCGAGGTGTTACTGGTATCGCTTATGCCGATCACTCAGACTTGTGGAAAAGCATGGAGGCTTGGGCTGAGAGGTCCGATGATCCGCGCAAGTGGCGTTTATCCACGATTGCTAAGAGTCAGAGGGACCCAAAGGAGTTGATGCCACATGAGCGAGGTCAAGTTGCTCATGTGCTTCGCACTGTACAGGGTGCGAGAGCGTTTTCAGAGGCTGAGCCTGTACCACATCCAGAGTGGATATGCGTGATGGATGCTAATGTCCGATCAGCCGAGAAGAGTAGCGGTTATGGGAGTAAAAGAGAAATATTTGATCCTGTTATCCATTATGGGATTGATGATGACCTGATAGACATCTCTGAAAATGAGCGCAGGCAAGGGGTCAATAATGACAATATTCTTGTGTGGCGAGAGGAGGATGATAACCCACACGACTCCCATCGTTTAGGTGGGCGGCAGGTAGAGGGCTTAGAGAGTACGCCCAAAAGGCTTGGTCACCTTATATCTTGGATTTGCAAGTCTATCAATAGTCCTGTTTTGGCTTGGTGGGCAGTTCGCCAGAATGGACTGCATCCTAGGTTGCTTCACCAAATTCAGTGGCATCTGAGGCATTCCAACCCCCTCAACGAACGTGCTCGTCATTTATGGCGGCTAATTGTTGAGCATCATCAAGATCCTCGCAATCGTCGATGGAATGGTGAGTGGTTTGACTTTAAAAACTTGATTGACGCAGAAGGTTGGACTCCTAATGCCCTACGAGAGTTTCGGAGGTTCGCGACGCCAAAATTGCAGATTAGCCTCCCATCTGGCTTAGGGAAGTCAATGCCTCCATCAGCATCTTGGGAGGAAATAGATTATGACGACTTGGGACGGTTTGAGGTCTCGTTCCTTGATCGACATAATGAAGAGTTACAGGTTCCAGATAGTCAGTTAAGCCAGGTATTTGGGATTTTGGAGCAACAGTTGACTGTTGTATCCAGTTTGCTGGAAGATGTCGATGTTAAATTTTTCGACACACCCACCTGTTATCCAGGGCGTGATATAGGTGGGCGCGAGCGGGTCACAAGTACAGCTGAGCCTATGATTTGGTTCGTTCAGCTTTTTGATAGAATGGCTTCCATATGGCCAGAGATTGCAAGAGCGCACGCAACTACCTGGTCTATGAATGATCAATTTTTCTTTAGGAAGTTAAAGTTATACGCATTTAGTAAGGTTGATGTCTTTGATGCGGATCATGTGGCGCAGGCGGTTTTGGGCTTGAGTCAGGAGGCATTGTGGGACACTGACGTGGTTCGTGAATTGCTTTTTTTGCTTACTGATCGGTGGGCACAGTTTCCAAATGATTACCAGAGAAGAATTGCGGAGCGGATTATCGCCGGTCCTGATCAGCAATCTCACTGGTCTGATGAAGAGTTTCATGAAGCCAGAGATAGGATTGCGGCCAAGTATGCTCGATATCTCGAAATTCAGGGCTGCAATTTGGATTGCGAACTCAGTCAGCGGCTTAAGGAAATCATTGGCGGGATTCCTGAGTGGAGCGACGGTTGGGCAACCTCTACAGTAACCATACATGGTTCGAGGGTAGGTTGGGTGGGTACTGACGAAACTCCCGACAAACTTATGAATATTCCCGTTAACGAAGTGATCTCCAAGGCTAAAGAAGACCATCAGCGAGACTTCGACAGCTTTACTGATAAGCGACCTTTTGCAGGGTTGGTGAAGACTAACCCTAGGAAGGCGCTTTCTGCATTAACATTTGAAGGTAAGAGAGGTGAATACCCAACTGCGTTCTGGAACTCCATGATCAGCGATATTCCAGCGGATATTTCCCCCAGAATGAAGCGGTTATTTATAAATAGACTGGCGCGCCTTCCGAACGTGGCTGTTGTCGAGCTGCGATACGTATTGACAAGATGGCTAGAGCAAAATATTAGGGCTGCCTTGGATTTTGATAGTGCCCTCGCTTGGGCTGTGTATGATAATGTTGTTGACGGAATTTTTAGTGGTGATGCTGGTGCTACTGAGAGCGGGGTGGGTGAGGTTCGCTGTGGTGGAAAGGTTGTCGAGCGATCACGTCGAACTTACAGCTATGCGATCAATGGTCCCGTTGGTATGTGCGCAGCCGCTCTTCTTCATGCAGTTCCAGGTAGTCGGCAGGGCGCGAATTCGTTAATTCTAGTCAACATAAAATCTCGTGTTGAAAGGCTCTTTTCTGCCCAGGGAGAGGGCGCAGATCACGCTGTTTCTATCGTGGCTCGTGAATTGAATTGGCTTATGTTTGTCGATCCGGTTTGGACTAAGCATAAACTTATCCCGATGTTGTCCTTCGATCATCCAGTCTCAGAGCCTGCTTGGAATGGATTTCTTCATGCAGATATGCCCGCACCTGAGTTGGCAGAGGTCATTAAGCCGCTATTGCTTAATTTAATTCCTTGGATCAACGGTTTGTCTTGGGAGCGCAATCTATCTCAGGTAGCCTCTCAATGGTTGGGGTTGATGAGGATTTTTCATCCGGACAGCCCAAGCGGGCTTACGCGAATCGAAATGCGCTCGGTGATTCGGGATATGTCCGATGATGAGCGAAATCAGTTCATTTTCTGGTTGGGGCTAGTTGGGAAGCAGAATAAGAACGGTTGGGTGGAGCACGTGATTCCTTTCATTAATATGGATTGGCCAAGGGAACGCCGATATAGGACCTCCGCTTCGATAAAAGCATGGATCGGCCTACTCGATGACACGGGCGAATATTTTCCGAAGGTGTATGAGGCGGTTAAGAAATTTTTGGTGCCGGTGGAGATAAGTGACCATCCGTTTTACCGATTTACCCAGGTTATTGGTAATGAAAAACCGATTGCCGTTCTTCATCCTGAAGTTACGCTCGATCTGATGGACGCAGTTACTCCATGCGTGCTGACCCGACCTCCTTACGAATTACCGAGCATACTTGCATTGGTAGTTGAGAGTGCGCCCAGCCTTCAATCGGATACACGCTATTTGCGCCTAATTGAACTTGTAGAGGCAAGCTGAGAAACCAGATAAATAACCAAGGGTCGGAAGCAAGGGGGCTTTCGACCCTGGGGGTTAGGCTCCAGTTTCAACCGATCTGCATTTCTGCGCCAATCAGCACTCTACTGCATTGATCCCGTAGTCAGCCTTTCATTCCTTCAACACTTTATGGTTGGGCAATCCCTTTGGCTAGTGAGGTGTGAAGCGCAGTTGCTCAACCACTTGTGGCCGTTACCAGTATCGTTGAAGGTGGAACGGACTATCTATAATGGGTCGATTGCAGCCGTTCGCGACTGACTGCTCGACCCAAAGCTGACGGTGGCGACAGGCAAAAATCGACCAGAAACTACCATTGCCTCAGATGCGACGCCCGCCAAAAACAGGTTGGTGCGGCCCAGCATGAGGGGTGGCAAAGAGGTTGGTAGATCTCTAAGAAACTTGGGGCAATTTACGATGCCCATGCACGGGTTCTCTCTGGCCAGGCTTGTTGGGCGCGTCGCGCACTTCATCAATACGTGGATGCTCAGCCTTGAGCATCTGTGTCGCTGTCCGGACTGCTGGGCGACGGCAGGGCCAACATGGGCTTGGGGTCTGGAGCAGGTAGTCGCATCGACGTTATAAGCTCGTGTAGAAAAGGATCAATCAGACTAAGCGGGTCATCATCCTGTTTCAGCTCTTCGGACAGGGCGGTTAGCATAGTACCTGAGGTGTTCTTAAGCGTGGCTAGCGTACCCCCAGACTTATCGATGGGTGAATCGGGTAGCATTGCAAGTAAAGCCTTAACAACCTCAGGCTGGTTGTTCAACTTCGCCATCAATGCATCCAGCATCAATTTATCTGGGGGTGCCGGCGGAGCTATGCCTTGAGCCTGATCAATAGTGTCGACTTCAAGATCATTTAATTTGAAAAATTCGTAAGTATATAATGCCTTAGGATCATCATTCAAAAGAGAAAACTGGACAAGCATGGCTGTGCCTTCCTGCTCTTGAAGTCTTAATATAAAATCTTCGTAACGCTCGTAATTTGGATGAATAATACGATATGCATCTTTGTCTGCGTGGTGGGCATGGATGGTTTTAGCATCTTTTAATATGGCGACCTTGTCTTTCTTTATTTCCATGTTGCATCTTTTGCAAGCAACGGATAAATTCGAAATTACATAGGTAAGTGCTTTGCAGTGACTTTTCGGTACGATGTGTTCTCGATCTACCATAAAGTTACTGCCACCCCATAAATTTGTACGACAGTAGCAGCAGAGATTATGCTGTCGATCCAAGTGGAAAGATTTTATTCTTCCCCGAAGAGATTTTATTACCGCTAGAACTGGTTTCATTTCATCCTGCTCTAGCGTCCAGGAGTCCTTGAGAGTGAGTACGTACTCAATCGCATCTTGCTCTTCTTTTGAGAGAAGAAATGTGGAGAGTGCGGGAGTGTGCGCGTCGTATATCAATTGTTATTTTCCTGAATTTGAAAGGCTAACTTTCGTGCGGCTTCAAACACGTCGTGTTGACGGGGGTCAAATGAAGAGCTTTCCGCATTTTTCAGGAAAGATAACGTATCTTCCAACGTCGCTTTGCGTGATGCTAGCTTCCCAAGTACCGACGAAATTTTCTCGCTCAAGTATCGGCTTTCCGGAGGAACGGTTTCAAATTGCTCCCAGAGCGTTTCCTCAATGTTGATGGCATCAGAGTTGCTAAAGCTATCATTTTCGGGATGGTAAAACACGCATCCGATATCGGTGTTAAGTTGCGCGCCGGTGACGATCAAGGGCGAGTGAGTGGCGATCGTGACCTCGACTTCATGATACCCCAGCAACCCCAATAACATTGATACATATTCTCGTTGCCATAGAGGGTGCAGACTGTTCTCGGGCTCGTCAATAAAGACGTGCTTTGCATCTTTAACTTCACTCAGAATGAACATGAATGAGGTGATTAGGCTCAATTGACCGGAACTAGCATGCTGAAGCGGGATGTACATCCTATCTTGGTTGATTAGACTTATCTCTATCGGGTTAATAATTCTGTTTTTTCTGAGTTCGGACTCCTCATTGAGTAAGACTTCTAAGATGGAAAGGTCGGAAACTTTAAAGTCTTCATCAAAGTTTATATGAAATTCTGCTGAATGATCTTGGCGAAATATCCCTGACGCGACCTTTAAAATATCCAAGCGGTGATCTTGCTTGTAAGGGGAAGAGAAAGCCGTCAAGTAGCTGCTAGTCGCTGTGACTCGCACGCGCAGGTATGGCGCGTAGCCACAATAGTTGAGAACTCTTGCCATTTGGTTCAGTCGATGTGAACCTTCCGATAACATTTTTTTGAGTATGGACTTAATTATGGTATTGGGGCGAGATGCGGGGTTTTTGGCAGAAAATCGTTTGGTAAGTTTTAGTTTTTGCGATTTGTCATGGATTGTGTTGCAAACCAAAATTGTACCAGAGGCTTCATTTTTTTGAGCTTGTTCAATCAAATACTGACTTTTTCCTATGCCGTTACGTCCCACTACAAAACAGAGCTGCATATGAATACCTTTTGCCATTTCCTTGAGTTATCTATTAAGCCTAAGTAAAGGTGAGGCGATAGGACGGATAAGATAACTAATAAAGGTTGAAGCCCCACCATGAAAGCTAAAGTGCAATCTTCGCAAACGTTGATCTATAACCTCTGGGATAGAATTCGAGACGGATTTTTACCTGCCTATCTGATACAGAAAGGACTTCCGGACGGAGCCCGAAAAAGGTGTACATGCTTTGCATGTGAGCTTCCTGCAGATTTCATGTGCTTCCTCGACTGGCCCTATGGTGGCCCTTCGCCCTGCTGTAATCAATGCTTCTGATGACTCCTGGCGGACATCCGTGCCTACTGGGGTAAGCAGGGCATCATCGACGGCAGCTGGAAACCTCCGGTTATCAATAAAACCCACTGACGCCAGCATTTCATAGAGTGGCCCGCTAGTGGCCGTCCGATACCTTTGAGCAGTAGAGCGAGGATGGGAATCAAGTAAAGGAATTTCGCCCTGACAGCGCTGGTATCAGATTGTATAGCCGTTTTCAGTCGGGACCTCGTCCTACCCGAACGTCCGCTTCTGGCCGTTAGCTGCCTGTCGCGAAAGGCGGCAATGGGTCGAAAGCGGCCGGTCGTGAATGTCAATTTACGACCCAAGCCCATCCTTCGCGAAGATAGGCGCGCGGCCAGAGCGGATGGCTTGAATCAGACCTGCTATCCAAGTCGAAACGGGAGCCTGCTTGGCGGGCTTACTGAAACAATCCGCGAACGACTTCCCTCAACCATCGATTTCCATTGTCCTGATGATAGCGGGCATGCCAATGCTGTTTGACCGTGAACCCCTCCACTTCGAACGGGCAGTCATGGACCTGTAGCCCATGCATATCGGCCAGTGTCTGCCCGATATGCCGCGGCAAGGTGCCCAGGAGATCGGTAGTCCCGATTATCATCCCTAACCCGAGAAACGCTGGCAGCTCGAGCATGATCCGCCGTTCTATCCCGGCCCGCGCCAATCCCGCTTCCAGCAGCTTCTGCCCGGTGCCGAAACTGATCTGCACATGCCCCTCGGCCCGATACCGCTCCAGGCTCATGCCATCGCCCAGGCGCGGATGCTGCGGGTTGCTCAGGCACACCCAGTCCTGCTCGAACAGCACCTGCTGATACATCCCCCCTCCCAGCCAGGGCACGAAGCCGATGGCCAGGTCCGCTTCGCCCGACTCCAGCGCGCTCTCGGTATTGCCGTCGATCCGCGCCGCCTCCAGGCGGATGCCCGGTGCATGGCTGCGCAGATGGTTGAGGATGCTGGGCAGCAAGGTGATGTGGCTGGCATCGCTGACACACAGGCGAAAACGCCGCTGCGCTGTGGCGGCGATGAACTGCGGCTCCCAGGCGGTCAGCCGGCGCAGCGATTCCAGCACCTCGCGGCACGGCCCTATCAGCTGATCGGCGCGGGGGGTAGGGGCCATGCCGCCCGGCGTACGCACGAACAGCGGGTCGTTCAATTGCTCGCGCAGGCGCGCCAGCCAGATGCTGATGGTCGGCTGGCTCTGCCCTAACTGTTCGGCGGCACGGGTCACGCTGCGGCATTGGTACAGCACGTCGAACAGCTGCAGCAGCTTGGGTTCGGGCAGGGGCTCCAGGGTAGTCATTATTGAAATACTCAATAGCTGTATTGAGGTCATTGTATAGCGCAAATAAACCCCGCTGCATAAGGTGATCGCAAATCACAGGAGGTCTGCGACGTGAAAATCTGCATTCTGGGCGCCGGTGCACTGGGTTGCGCCATTGGCGCGGCCCTGAGCGAGGCAGGGCATGAAACCTGGCTGCTGAACCGCGGCCGCGCGCATGTCGAGGCGATGAACCAGCATGGTCTGCGGGTGCAGGACGAACGGGGCGAGCGCTATGTACCGGTCAACGCGGCCATCGAAGCCGAAGACGTTGGCGTGACCGACTTGGTGGTGGTGCTGGTGAAGTCGTTTCACACTGCCGAGGCCATCGCCGGTGCCCTCGCGCTGATAGGCCCACAGACGCTGGTGCTGTCGCTGCAAAACGGCCTCGGCCACGAGGACATCCTGGCCGAAGTGGTGGGTCGCCAGCGGGTGCTGGCTGGCAAGACCTATGTCGGCGGCGTGCTCCTCGCACCGGGCTCGATCCGCGCCGGTGTGGCCGGCAAACAGACTTTCATCGGTGAGCTCGACGGCCAGCTGACGCCCCGCGTGCAGGCCATCGCCGAAGCGTTCAACAATGCCGGGCTGGCCACCACGGTCAGCGACAACATCCTCGGCACCATGTGGGACAAGCTGCTGGTCAACGTCGCCACCGGTGCATTGAGCGGCATCACCATGCTCAGCTACGGCCAGCTGTACAGCGAGCCGCTGCTGGAAAGCACCGCCAAGGCCGCCGTGGCCGAGGCCATTGCCGTGGCCGAGCGCGCCGGCATCCGCTTGAGCCTGACCAGCCCCGAGGCTGCCTGGTCACTGGCCGCCGAGGGCCTGCCGGCGAGCTTCCGCACCTCGATGCTGCAGAGCCTGGAAAAAAACTCGATCACCGAAATCGACTTCATCAACGGCTCCGTCGTGCGCTGGGGCCAGCGCCATGGCGTGGCCACGCCGGTCAACGCAACCCTGGTGGCCTGCATCAAGGGTATCGAGCGCGCCATGGCCGATCACCAGAAGAGGGAAACCCCATGAGCCAGTCAAAAGCCTACCTCGAACACGTGGCGTTCTGGGTGCAGGACATTCAGTGGCATATCCGCTTTTTCAGCGAGGTGTGCGGCATGACCATGCGTGAAGTGCAGGGTGACGTCGAGCAGCCGGCACAGTACTGGACCCTCGGCGGCCTGCAGTTCATTCATCAGCCGGACTTCGCTGGCCCGGAAGGGCGCCTGGCGCACCTGGGCATCATGTGCGAAGACCTGGAAGTGGTGCTGGCCGCCGCCCAACGCTTTGGCGTCAGTGAGATGCCCCAGGGCCGAAACTGGCTGCGCCTGCCTGATGGCCTGGCGGTGGAGTTCATCCAGGCGCTGCCGGCCAAATGCGTAGCCCAGGCACTGGCCATCGACCCGCGCGCGGAGGTGCAGGCATGAGCGTGATTGAAAAGTACTGGGACGATGCCCGCGAAGGCGATGAGTGCATCAGCCCGACCTACACCGTGACCCGCGAACGCATCCTGGCCTACGCCGACCTCACCGGCGACCACACCCCGGTACATGTCGATGAGGCCTACGCCAACGCCAGCCACTTTGGCTGCCTGGTCGCCCACGGCCTGTTCGGGCTGTCGATCGCCGACGGCCTGAAGACCCAGTGCGAGTACCGCTTCCTACCGGGCATGTCGCTGGGCTGGACCTGGGACTTCGTGCTGCCGATCAAGGTCAACGACGTGCTCCACGTGCGCATGCGGGTGGGGGCGATGCGCCCGAGCAACAGCCGACCTGGCTGGGGCATCGTGGTGCTGCCTTCGGAACTGATCAACCAGCACGGCGAAGTCGTGCAACGTGGCGAGCACCGGTTGATGGTGCCGCGGAGGGCAGTAGCATGAGCCAGGCATTGCCATTGGCGGGTATCCGCGTCATTGACTACAGCCACTTCCTCGCCGGCCCCTATGTCGGCCGTTGCCTGGCGGCGCTCGGCGCAGAGGTGATCAAGGTCGAGCGGCCGGGTAGCGGCGACGCTGGCCGCCAGCATGCGTTCACCCTGGACGACCAGCAGAGCGGCTATTTCCTGCAGCTGAACATGGGCAAGCAGGGCGTCAGCGTCAACATGAAAGACCCGCGCGGCAAGGCGTTCATGCAGCGCCTGACCGATTCGGCCGACGTGTTCATCGAGAACTACCGCCCCGGCGCCCTGGACAAGCTGGGCCTGGGCTACGCCGAGCTGTCGGCGCGCAACCCGCGCCTGGTGTACTGCTCGATTTCCGCCTACGGCCATACCGGGCCGGACGCCCACCGCGCCGGCTTCGGCCTGATCGCCGAGGCCAAGAGCGGGATCATGCAGATGGTGGGCGTGCCGGGCGAGGCACCGCCGCTGCTGCGTATTTCCCTGGGCGACATGTACACCGGCATCCACGCGGTGGCGGCGATCAATGCCGCGCTGCTCGGCCGGATGAGCAGTGGCCGAGGCCAGCACATCGACATGGCGCTGTACGACACCCTGGTGTCGATGCACGAATACGCGGTGCAGTGTTACACGCTGTCCGGTGGCACTGTGTTGCCCCAGCAGACCGGCCACGACATGCCCACTTCGACCCTGTACGGCGTGTTCCGCGCCACCGACGGCGACCTGGTGATCGCCGCCCAGGTCGACGATGCCTGGCAGCGCTTCGCGGCCATGCTCGAAGCCAACGGCGGCCCGCCCGGGTTCGGCAGCGACCGCCGCTACCACAGCCTCAACGGCCGCAATGCCCACCGCGAGGCGATCCTGGCGGTGGTCCGCGACTGGGTTGGCGCGCGTCGGGTGGCCGAGATCCTCGCGTTGCTCGATGGCATCGACATCCCCAGTGCCAAGGTTCAACGCATCGACGAAGTGCTGGCCGACCCGCAGATCCAGGCACGCAACATGGTCATCGAGCAGCAGCACCCACGCTACGGCACGCTGCGCCTGGCCAACCTGCCGTTCCGCTTTTCCGACTGCGACACCACGATTCACCAAGTAGCCCCGGACCTTGGCCAGCACAACGCCGAAGTGGCCGCTGGGCTTGGCTTCAGCACTGAAGAAATCATTGCCTTGCAGGCGGATGGCGTGTTGTTTACCCACGGAGATGCACGATGAGCGACCGCTACGCAGTGATCGGCCGACCGATCAACCACACCAAGTCCCCGCTGATTCATGGCCTGTTCGCCCAGGCCAGCAACCAGCAGCTGGAATACGGGGCTATCGAGGGCTCGCTGGACGACTTCGAAGCCCAGGTACTGCAGTTTCGTAGCGAAGGCGGGAAGGGCATGAACATCACTGCCCCGTTCAAGCTGCGTGCTTTCGAGCTGGCCGACCGGCGCAGCGAGCGGGCGCAATTGGCACGGGCGGCCAATGCGCTGAAGTTCGAGGATGGCTGCATCGTCGCCGAGAACTTCGATGGCATCGGTTTGCTGCGGGACATCGAAGAGAACCTTGGCGAGCCGCTGCGCAACCGCCGTGTGCTGCTGCTGGGCGCTGGCGGCGCGGTGCGCGGGGCGTTGCTGCCGTTCCTGCAGGCGGGCCCACGCGAGCTGGTGATCGCCAACCGGGACATGGCCAAGGCGCTGGCGCTGCGTAACGAGCTCGATCACCCGCGTCTGCGCATCAGCCGCTACGAAGCGCTGGAAGGGCAATCGTTCGACATCGTGGTCAACGCCACCTCGGCGAGCCTGACCGCTGACTTGCCGCCACTGCCGGCTGATGTGCTGGGTGAGGCGGCCTTGGCCTACGAGCTGGCCTATGGCAAAGGCCTCACGCCTTTCCTGCGCCTGGCCCGCGAGCAGGGCCAGGCGCGCCTGGCCGATGGCGTCGGCATGCTGGTGGAGCAGGCCGCCGAGGCGTTCGCCTGGTGGCGCGGGGTGCGGCCCGACACACGTGCCGTGATCAATCAGCTGACGATTCCCCTGGAGTAGGTCGATGGTCGCCAATGTACTGATGCTGCATGGCATCAACCACAACATGTTCGGCAAGCGCGACCCGCGCCAGTACGGCACAGCGACCCTGGCCGACATCGACCAGGCGTTGCAAGCCCTGGGCGAAGAGCTGGGGGCGCAGGTCGTGAGCTTCCAGAGCAACTTCGAGGGCGCCCTGTGCGAACGCATCCATCAGGCCTATGAGGACCGGGTGGATGCGGTGCTGATCAATGCCGGTGCCTGGACGCATTACAGCTACGGCATTCGTGATGCATTGGCCATTATCGAAGTGCCGGTGGTAGAAGTGCACATGTCCAACATCCATGCCAGGGAGCCGTTCCGCCATCACTCGGTATTTGCCGAGGTGGTGCGCGGGCAGATCTGCGGGTTTGGTGTCGAAACCTACCTGCTGGCGCTGCGTGCGGCGATGAGCATGGTCTGAGCAGGGCCGCATGGCTCGGCGCTCTGAGCGGGTTTACCCGCGAAGCAGGTGAAGCGGGGCATGGCACCGGCTGCGCCGGTGTTCGCGGGTAAACCCGCTCCTACAATCGAGACTCTCCTTTTGCAGAAGGAACTGAACCCTTGGCCACCCCCGCAGTCCCCAACACCGGCATCGCCTTGCTGGTCGCCGTCACCTTCTTCATGGAAAACCTCGACGCCACCGTCATCGCCACCGCGCTGCCGCAGATGGCCCGTGACTTCGCCGAGAACCCGGTCAGCCTGAACATCGGCATCAGCGCCTACCTGCTGGCGGTGGCGGTGTTCATCCCGCTCAGCGGCTGGGTCGCCGATCGCTTCGGCGCGCGCCAGGTGTTCGCCGGGGCCATTGGCCTGTTCACCCTGGCCTCGTGGCTGTGCGGATTGGCACAAACCTTGGAAACTTTCGTCGCCGCACGGGTGCTGCAAGGCATCGGTGGCGCGCTGATGGTACCGGTCGGGCGTCTGGTGGTGCTGCGCACCACCGAGAAGCAGGACCTGGTGAAGGTGCTTGCGGTGATCACCTGGCCCGGGTTGGTGGCGCCGGTGCTCGGCCCACCGATTGGCGGGTTGATCGTCACCCACCTGTCGTGGCCGTGGATCTTCTACCTGAACATCCCGCTCGGCCTGCTGGCCATCGCAGCGGCATGGTGGCTGGTCCCCAACACGCGTGCCAGTGAAGCGCGCCGTTTCGACTGGCTCGGCTTCGTCTTCCTCGCTTCGGCCTGCGCGACCTGGTTGCTGGGCCTGGAGATGCTCGGCTCGCTGTCGGGCGACGGCCTCGGCACAGGCGCTGCACTGGTGGCCGTGGGGGCTCTGCTGACCTGGCTGTCGATTCGCCATTGCCAGCGTCACCCGGCGCCGCTGCTACCGCTGGCTACCCTAGGCATCGCCACGTTCCGCGCCAGCATCATCGGCGGCACGTTGTTCCGCCTGTCGATCAGCGCCTTGCCGTTCCTGATTCCGCTGTTGCTGCAGATCGGTTTCGGCTATTCGCCGGTGGATGCCGGGTTGCTGGTGCTGGCGATCTTCGTCGGCAACCTCGCGATGAAACCGTTCACCACCGGGCTGCTGCGCCGCCACGGCTTTCGTCGAGTGCTGCTGGTCAATGGCTTGATCGGCGTCGGTTGCATTCTCGCGTGCTTGCTCCTGCAGCAGGACATGCCGTGGTACTGGATGGCGCTGGTGCTGTTCATTGGCGGGCTGTCTCGTTCCATGCAGTTCACCACCTACAACGCCATCGGGTTTGCCGAGGTGCCAAAAGCACAGATGGGCCAGGCGTCGACGCTGTTCAGCATGTTCTTCCAACTGGCGATGGCGCTCGGGGTTGCGATTGCGGCCCTGCTGCTGAGGGTCTCGACGATGCTGCGGGGGGGTGAAAGCGAGATGACAGTGGGCGACTTCCGCTGGGCGCTTGTCGGTATCGGCCTGATTGCTTGCGCCGCGTTGGTTGATGCAGTACGCCTGCCGGCCAATGCTGGTGAACAGGTATTGCGTACTTAGCTGTGTTGGGTTCACGGCCACGTCATCAGGGGACAGGTGTTGGAATCGGGTTCCTTTAGGCCATGAACGACCTACAGCGAACGGACAACCGATAACGGGTCGATGGCGGTCATTCACGATCGGCAGCTTTTCGCCCCAAAGCGCACGGGCGTAAAGGGCAGCGGGCACTGAACAGGACGACGCAGATCAAGGCCGTAAGCGTTCCGCCGCCAGCGACGGCGCCTGAAGTGACCGTAGGTGTGGTGGGTGTCGTGCTGCCTACCCATCCAGCATGGATGGAAAGCCAGTAGCGACTTCCGTGACTGCATAGTACGGTCCGCCTTCAACAAGCCACCCGGTTCGTTGCCTTCACCCCCCACGGACCGGGGCTCTCATGACCTGGGAGGTCGAATGGAAGTCGCTACAACGATCAGTCAACAAGAACTGGATAACGCCTTGGTCGCGTTTGCACGCTACAAAATCGGAGAGATCAAGATCTTCGACCTGGAGCAGGCAATGCGCTTCGAAGCAGGCCAAGCCTTGTCCCAAAGCGGGCTGGTCAGGTTCTCAATTACCAAAATGGTGTCAGGACGTTATCGCATCAGCGATGAAGGGGAGAACGCCATCACAGAGGCTGGGCGGGATCGCCTTGAGGTGATCCGCGGCTGACCCTGGCTTCCAGCCTTGCGAAGGCCGCAGTCACGTTCTGCGGCCCTTTCTTGTCATATCACTTTCACCGCGCGACCAATGAACTTCACCGGCCCTGTCGGCAGACCGGTCGGCGAGCCACCGGCTTTCTCCAGCGTCAGCTCGAACAATTGATTGGCCTCCAAGGGTGGCAAACTTTCCAGCGGAACTCGATAGGGTTCGCCCGGTTTGACCAGGCCAAGCGAAACCGGAGCACGCCATTGCTCGCCCTTGGTCCAGAACTGCAGGGCCATGCCGTCGGGGACCGTGTCCCGGCCCAGCGGCAGCAGTTCGATCATGTGGCTGTCGCTGGCCTGCACCACCCAGCCGGGGGCCTGGCTGTTCGGCGCCACCAGCACCACCAGGTATTGCGTGGTAGAGGGGGGCGTTGTCAGCAAGGTAAACGCCAGCAGCAGGCTTGCAGCCAGCCCTGCGGCGCTGAGCCCTTGCCACAGGCCGAGGCGTTGCCACCAGCGAGCCTGCGTGCGCGGTGCGGGTAGCTCATCGAGGCTGCGCTGGATGCGGCGCCACAGGCGGGGGCTCGGTGGCTGCGGGGTAGACAGCGCGGTCAGCTCCAGCAGCCGGGCCTCCCAGGCATCCACGGCGGCGCGAAGCGCGGGGTCGGTACGCAGGCGTTCGGCCGCCGCGGCATATTGCTCCGGCGACAAGGTCCCCAGCACATATTCCCCGGCGAGGCTGTCCAGTTCTTCGGCAGAATCGGGCTTCATTCCAGGCACTCCCGTAGCGCTTTGAGGCTGCGTTTGATCCAGGCCTTGACAGTGCCCAGTGGCGCGCCCAATAAACCGGCTATCTCGGCGTGGCTGCAGCCGTCCACGTAGGCGTGCAGGATGCAGCGTTGCGGTGCGGGCTGCAGTTGTTCAAGACAGCGGTAAATCTTTGCTGAGCCGGACCAGAGGTCAAGGTCATCAATTCTCCCGTGCAATGTTGACGCAGTTTCGGTGTCGGCATCGGTCAGTACAGTTTCACGGCGGGTATCACGTATCGAATTCAGCGCCAGGTGGCGGGTAATGCTGTAGATCCAGCCTCGAGCCGAGCCGCGCGCCGGGTCGTAGCTGGCAGCGCGGGTCCAGATGCGGATGATCGCATCGTGGACGATGTCTTCTGCGGTGGCGTCGTCACGTGCGATACGCCGGGCAACACCCAGCAGGCGCGCGCCTTCGTGATCGTAGAGCGCCTGCAGGGCCCGCCGGTCACCCTGTGCACAGGCTAACAGGCAGCGGTGGAAGTCGAAGGGAGTGGCCGGCGAGTTCAACGTGTGTGGCTTCCTTGTGTAAGGCAAGTACCCCGGCCATCCAGCCGGGGGGCTTGCCATCGAGCGTAGATCATCACTCGCAGGGCGTTGGGTCAGGTGCGTGTCACTTGGCTGTCCAGAACACATAGTCAGCCTGGTACTGGACGACCTGCCTGGCACCTTTGTTCTGCGCCGTGCAGTCGACTGACGGCGCCACACCGCCGTGGGTGGCCAGGCGCTGGATGTAGCTGACCCCCTGCATGGCGCCTTTGCCTTCGGCCGGGTTGGCCTTGACCAGTTGATAGGGGATGGCGCCTTTGTCCGCCGGTGCCACTGCCAACTGGGTGCCAGTGACTTTCGAGCCATCCTTGGCCTGCCAGGTAGCGGGTGGGCCAAAGTAGTCGCCCACCTGTTTACCGCCACGGTCATTGAGCACTGCCTTGGGGCCGACGAAAGTCCATTCGGTCTGACCGGGGGTGTTGGCCTTGTCGCGGCACTCGTAGGTGATCTCGCCGACGCCGACGGTTTCGAGCAGGACGCGATGGCCATCAGGGACTTTGACCGCTTCTGGCAGCGTGGTCTGGGCGTGGGCGGGCTGCAGCGCAAGGGCGAGGCTGCAGGCGAGCAGGCAGGCGGAGTATTTGAAGTTCATGGACAGTGCTCCTGAAAGTCATTGGGCTGGGCAGTCAAAGGCCGCCCACTAGCAATACCCGCCAACGGGCGGACTGGATGCACTGAATGAAAAAAAATGCGTAGCGAGATGAGCCTGCATGTGCTTGCCTACCATCTCGAACGCGCGATGAGCCTCTTTGCTATCGCAGGACTGCTTTAACGCGCGCACCCCCGACAACCCCACGAGGACACTGCAAATGAAGCGTTTGTTACTGGGCCTGTTGCTTGCCGCATCGGGCGCTGCCCACGCCGGTATTCCGCTGTTGAACGCAACATGCCCCGGCAATATCGAGGTCCATGCCGATAAAGGTGGGCCTGTCTACATCAATGGCAAGGAAGCCACGCTGAAAAAATTCAATGACAACTATTTCGAGGCCAAAGGTGGCGGGGTAACGGTATCGTTGTCGATCAACCCGGACGGCTCGCCTGACGTCTCGTATACCGGTAAGAACAAAGCCAATGGCGTATGCCAGATCAAGGACTGACTGCGCGATTGCGCTGTTTGGCGGGCGCGGTGTCAGCGGGCTGCACCTGGGCGCTGGAACGAGAATTGCTGTGACCCCTGAGACATTGATCATGCGGAGTACGCAGAGATGACTCAGGATGACCGCTATTACATGATTTTCAGCGTGGTTGCTGTGCTGGTACTGGATCTGGCGGCGACATATGTGTTTCTCAATGCCATTCCCTGACCCCGGTTATGGGTCAGGCCTTACGCGTAATCGGGGCCAACGCAGGGTGTGAGGAAAACGCCCCGAACCCTATATAGCAAACAAACCTGATGCCCTGTTGTCGTTGCGCAGTAACATGGGCAGGACAAAAACCAAAAAAGGGCAGGCTGCTTGGCAACATTTCCCAGTTTTCGATGGGGCTGCAGGAGCGTGTCGCGTGAAAAACTCAAGATCGCTGGCAGGTGCAATACTGGTAATCGGGGCAGCCTCGTTGTTCGTCGCAGGCTGCGCACAAAACCCGGATGTGCGTGACAGCCACGATTATACCGCTGGCACTACCGTGAAAAGCCCACCCGCCTATCTGGGCTGCGTCAAAGGCGAGCTACAAGGGAATGTGAAAACCTATGAAGTCGAGGGTGATAACGCGGTCAGGCTTTTCGTCGAAAGCACTGACCCCGACAAGGCAGAAGGTCTTGTAGAGTTGCGGGGCACGGGAAGCGAGCGCCACTTCACGGCCTATCAACGTGATGCCTGGTACGACCATGGCAGGTTGCTGGATGCTGCACTGATGTGTTCAAAAGCGTAATCATCCAACCCCACACCAATAGCCCGCCGTCGAGAGCGGGCTTTTTGTCTGCCGATCGCCTGCCCGGCAACGTTCAAAAAGGGCGGGTGGAGCCGGTATGGCCTGAGCAGCGTTGCTTTGCATTTGCCGGCCCCGCCCGTAATAATCGTTGTATTTGGATGGAGAGTCGCAGGTGGAAGCAAGAAGCGTAGTCGCCGAAATGTTCATTGGGATGCCGACGCATTTCTGGGTTTTGCCTGTTGCCGGCCTGGTTGCCTACTACGGGCTGAAGTGGTCCGCCAGATCCAGTAATCGTGCCACCCTGCTACAAGCCTCGACTTACCTGTTGCTGCTGGCACTGGCAGTGCTGCCCAACGGCTTTTATGCACTGTTTCCTCCTGCGCCCGAGCCAGATGTGCTGTTGAATCAAACGCCGTTGCCCAACTACGCAGGGCGCTTCTACCTGGATGCGTTCTATGTCTTCAGTGGCTGGGCGCTGAGCAAAGTGGTCAAGTTAAAGTTCAGCTGAGTCGCAGTTCGCTAGCGGATGCGCTGACGGGATCAGTAATTGCATACCCCTTTGAAACCGGCGCATCTGGGGGACACTGCAATGCTCTCTGAAGATCTGTACATCATGTTCCTGGTTGTCGGCAGTGTGTTGGTCCTGGATATAGCAGCCATCGTATTGTACAGGGGAGCCAAGCCCTGACCCCGGGTTTGGCTCGCAATGGCGCCGGAGTATCCTCAGGGCTTCAGCTTTTCTCCTGTACCTGCAGCACCGAACCTTTGTCGTCAGTTGCCAGCAATCCGATGGCGTCGGTGTCGTCTGATTGTCGCTCGGCAAGGGGGACGTCCGGCGAGCGAAAGATACTATGGCCCTGTTCACCGGTTTTAAGGGTGACGAGTTTGCCGTTCTGATAGAAGAACTGAGTGTGGTTGGCGTTCGTTTGCATGGTATGAAGCCCTGCCGAGTCGTGGTGTGATGTCCCTCGGGAGTTTCACTGTTGCGGCGTGCCCCGGCTACTGGCAGAAATATCAGGTGCGCTACACTGATCCCGCTTGGGCGTCGTCCTGCAGCAAGACTTTGGTTGATTAGTAACGCGGCGTCACGCCCGTTAGAATGCAGCGTATCCATAACGGTCGATTGCAAATGCCTGACATTCGTATTTTTATCGCCACTGTGTTGGTTGCCAGCCTCGCCGGTTGCGCAAGCCCCGGCAAACCCACTGCCAGCAAACTGACCCAAAAATCGCCGCAGCAGTACGCCGCCTGTGTCCTGCCAAAATGGCAGGCGCTGGCCCCACAGGCCACGCAGAAGTCGATAGCCCACGGCTACCGGCTCACGGCGCCAAGCGCCGTGGCAAGCGACGATGTGCTTGATGTGGTTGACGCTCACGAGGGCAGCCGCGCGACTTTCTACAAGGGCAGCTTTCTGTCTGGCGACAAATTACGCCAGGCTGCCAAGCAATGCCTGGATTGAACCCGTGCCCCGAGCGGGTTGAGCCGCCCCGATCTCCTGCAGTTACCCCAACTCATCCCGCTTGTTCAAATGCTCGCATTTCACCTGCGCCTCCGTGCGGCTCGGATAGCTCGGCTTGAGCCGTTCCTTTGCCTGATTGTCATAAATGTCGAACCCTCCACACACGGTAGCGGCGTAGTAGCGGCTGCCAACGCGGAACGATTCCTTTTCGATCGGCACAGCGGGAACGATAACGAATCTTGGTTGCATTTTTCGTGCCTCCCCAGGCAGAGATTTAAGTATTAGTCTCGCAAGAGGTAACCATCAAGCAGCCTCATGAATAAAGGCGCTGGTCCGAACACCGGTGCGTCGACACGTGCTGTCATCAAATGAAAACCCGCTGTCGTCCGATGCGAAGCACCCCGCAAGCCAAGGGCATACAGTCCAATCACCCAACACTGACGCCTGACGTCCAGATCGATGATTGGAGAGACAAGCATGTCCAAAGTGGTACGTTTCCATCAGACCGGTGGCCCCGAGGTATTGCGCTACGAGGACGCCGAGGTTGGCGAGCCCGGCCCCGGGCAGGTTCGTTTGCGCCAGGTGGCGGTGGGCCTGAACTATGCCGACACCTACTTTCGTAACGGCACTTACCCAATCGCGCTGCCCAATGGCATCGGCGTTGAAGCTGCCGGGGTGGTGGAGGCGGTGGGCGAAGGCGTGACCCAGGTGGTGGTCGGTGACCGGGTCACCTATACCGGTTTCCTCAATACCTTGGGTGCCTATTGCACCGAGCGCCTGATCCCCGCTGCGGCGCTGATCAAGCTGCCGGAAACCATTGCCTTCGAGACTGCTGCCGCCATGACCATGCGCGGCCTGACCTCGGCCTACCTGTTACGCCGGCTGTATGACTTCAAACCCGGTGACAGCGTGCTTCTGCATGCGGCTGCTGGCGGGGTGGGCCTGATTGTCGCGCAGTGGGCGCGGCTGCTTGGGCTGAACGTGATCGGCACAGTATCCACCGAGGCCAAGGCCGAGGTGGCCCGCGCTCATGGCTGCAACCACGTCATCAACTACAGCGTCGAAGACGTCGCCAGCCGCGTGCGCGAACTGACCGACGGGGTAGGGGTGAACGTCGTGTTCGACAGTGTCGGCAAGAGCACCTTCACCGGCTCGCTCGATTCGCTCAAGCGCCGCGGGCTGATGGTTTGCGTCGGCACGGCGTCGGGCACCATCCCGCCGTTCGACCCGCAGTTGCTGGCAATCAAGGGTTCGCTGCAGCTTACCCGCCCGGCACTGGCCGACTTCATCGCCGATCCGGCAGAAAAGGCTGACCTGGCCGGCGAATTGTTCGACCACGTCAGCAGCGGGCGCATTCGTATCGAAATCAATCAGCACTACGCCCTGCAGGACGCGGTACAGGCCCACCGTGACCTGGAAGCCCGCAAAACCACGGGCTCGTCGATCTTCGTCATCTGAAGAGGGCAACAGCATGCACATTGAACAACTGACCTGCGCGATCGGTGCCGAGGTGAGTGGCGTCAACCTGGCCGATGCGATTCACGATGACGAACTGTTCGCCCAGTTGCGCCAGCAGTTGCTCCAGCACCGTGTGCTGTTCCTGCGCGACCAGCACTTCAGCCGTGCCGAGCACGTGGCCTTCGCCCGCCGCTTCGGCGAGCTGGAGGACCACCCGGTGGCCGGGAGCGACCCGGAGCACCCGGGGCTGGTGCAGATCTACAAGCGCCCGGACCAGCCCAACGACCGCTATGAAAATGCCTGGCACACCGATGCCACCTGGCGTGAGGCTCCGCCCATGGGGTGTGTGCTGCGCTGTGTGGAATGCCCGCCGGTTGGCGGCGATACCCTGTGGGCGAACATGGTGATGGCCTATGAGAACCTGCCAAACGATGTAAAGGCCAGAATCGAAGACCTGCGCGCCCGCCACAGCATCGAGGCCAGCTTCGGCGCCGCAATGCCGCTGGACAAACGGCTGGCACTCAAGGCGCAGTTCCCCGACGCCGAGCACCCGGTCGTACGCACCCACCCGGAAACGGGCGAGCAGGTGCTGTTCGTCAACGCCTTCACCACCCACTTCAGCAACTACCACACCCCGCAGCGGGTGCGCTTCGGCCAGGATGCAAACCCGGGCGCCGGCGACCTGCTGCGTTACCTGATCAGCCAGGCCTACCTGCCCGAATACCAGGTGCGCTGGCGCTGGAAGCCCAACAGCGTGGCGATTTGGGACAACCGCAGCACCCAGCATTACGCCGTCATGGACTACCCGCCATGCCATCGCAAGATGGAGCGTGCCGGGATCAAGGGCAGCCGCACGTTCTAAGCCTGCCGCCGTCCCTGGCGGTAACCGCACAATAACAATAGCGAGGACTACAGCATGCAATTCTTCGACGATTCGTTGCACCCGGAAAACATGGAAAAGGTGGTCATCACCGTCGCCCCTTATGGCCCGGAGTGGATGCCCGAAGACTTCCCTGAAGACATTCCGCTGACCATGGACGAGCAGGTGCAGAAGGCCGTCGACTGCTACGAGGCAGGTGCCACCGTGCTGCACTTGCATGTGCGTGAGCTGGACGGCAAAGGCTCCAAGCGCCTGTCCAAGTTCAACGAGCTGATCGCCGGGGTACGTGAAGCTGTGCCGGAGATGATCATTCAAGTTGGCGGTTCGATTTCCTTCGCCCCGGAAGGTGAAGGCGAGGCGGCCAAATGGCTGTCGGATGACACCCGGCACATGCTTGCCGAGCTGACGCCGCGCCCCGATCAGGTGACCGTGGCCATCAACACCACGCAGATGAACATCATGGAGTTGCTGTACCCCGAGTACCTTGAAGGCACCTCGCTGGCCAGCCCCGCAATCCATGCCGCCTACAGCGAAATGACCGTGCCGGCCGGCCCGGCCTGGGTCCGCGAGCACTTGCGCCGCCTGCAGGCCAGCCATATCCAGCCGCATTTCCAGCTGACCGGCATGCATGCCCTGGAAACCCTCGAACGCATCGTGCGCCGAGGTGACTACATGGGGCCGCTGAATTTGACCTGGATCGGCATTGGCGGCGGTTTCGACGGCCCCAACCCGTTCAACTTCTTCAACTTCATCCACCGCGCGCCGGACGGCTGCACCCTGACTGCCGAATCGTTGCTCAAGAACGTGCTGCCGTTCAACACCATGGCACTGGCCATGGGCCTGCACCCGCGCTGCGGCAATGAAGACACCCTCATCGACCAGCACGGCAAACGCTTTACCTCGGTGCAGCAGATCCAGCAGACCGTGCGCGTGGCCCATGAGCTGGGGCGCGAGATTGCCAGCGGCAAGGAGGCCCGCGCCATTTACCGCATCGGGCAGCAGTACGACAGCATCGAGCAGACGCTGAAAGCCAATGGCATGGCGCCGAACCGCCAGGCGGGTGAGAAGGGCGTGCCGCAGCGCATTTGATGCGGTTATGGCAGGCCCGGTCTCTTCGCGGGCATACCTGCGAAGAGGCCACAAAAAGCAACGTGAGTTCTGGCGGTTACCCATAACAACAAAAACAACACCCACGTTTCACACCCAAGGAGGCAACATGGCCACCTATCTCGTCAGCGCCGAAGACTCCGGCACCGACACTGCCAACAGCATCCCCCGGCGCTATGCCTGGGTCGTCTTCGCCTTGACCTTCGGCCTGTTGATCTCCGACTACATGTCGCGCCAGGTGCTCAATGCGGTGTTTCCGCTGCTCAAGGGTGAATGGGCATTGACCGACAGCCAGTTGGGCTTGCTCAGCGGCATCGTCGCGCTGATGGTCGGCCTGCTGACCTTCCCGTTGTCGCTGCTGGCCGACCGTTTCGGCAGGGTACGCAGCCTGGTGCTGATGGCCGTGCTGTGGAGCCTGGCCACGCTCGGCTGTGCCCTGGCGGAAAACTACCCGCAAATGTTCATTGCGCGCTTTCTGGTCGGGGTCGGCGAGGCTGCCTATGGCAGTGTCGGCATTGCCGTGGTGGTCGCGGTATTCCCCCGCGACATGCGCTCGACGCTGGCCGGGGCGTTCATGGCGGGCGGCATGTTCGGCTCGGTGCTGGGCATGGCCTTGGGCGGGGTGTTGGCCCAGCACCTGGGCTGGCGCTGGGCATTCGCCGGCATGGCATTGTTCGGCCTGGTGCTGGCGATGCTCTACCCGGTCATCGTCAAAGAGGGGCGCATTGCGCCCAAGTGCGCGCAGCAGGCGCTGGACAAGGCCAGCCACCCGCTGCGCACCCTGTACAGCAGCCGTTCGGTCATCGCCGCCTATGTCGGCAGTGGCCTGCAGTTGTTTGTCGGCGGCACCCTGATCGTGTGGATGCCCAGCTACCTGAACCGCTATTACGCCATGGGCACCGACCGCGCGGGGGCGATCGCCGCCGTCATCGTGCTGTGCAGTGGTATCGGCATGATTCTCTGCGCCATGCTCTGCGATCGCCTTGGGCGGCAGCGCCCCGACCGCAAGATCAGCCTGGCCATCGGCTATTGCCTGGGCAGTTGCGCGCTGCTGAGCATAGCCTTTGCGTTGCCTGCCGGTACCGCGCAACTGGTGCTGATCTGCCTGGGCATGATGATAGCCGCCGGCACCAATGGCCCGTCCAGTGCCATGGTCGCCAACCTGACCCACGCTGCTGTGCATGGCACGGCATTCGCCACCCTGACCTTGGCCAACAACCTGCTGGGCCTGGCCACCGGGCCGCTGATCACCGGTCGGGTGTCTGACCTGATCGGGCTTCAGGCGGCGCTGCAGTTGGTGCCACTCACAAGCATTGCAGCGGCGGCTGTGTTCTTGGTTGCCAAGCGTCACTACCACCGCGACATGGATCGTCTGCGCTGCAGGAGTTGAAACTGTGAAACAGCAATTGTCCGTCGAGGTGTTCTTCGATTTCGTCTGCCCCTGGTGCCTGATTGGCCAGCGGCACTTGCAAGCTGCGCTGTTGCTGTTGCAGCGTGAGCAGCCACACGTGCAAGTGCAGGTTCACAGGCAGGGCGTGCAGTTGCTGCCGGGGCTGCCAGCCAATGGGGTACCCTTCAAGCAGTTCTACCTTCAACGCCTGGGCAGCGAGCAGGCAGTGCGCGAGCGCCAGGCTCAGGTGCGCGCCGCTGCCCGTGTGGTGGGCGAGGACATCGACTTCTCGCGCATCTGCCGCATGCCAAACACCGGCAACGCCCACCGGTTGATGCAGCGCGCCGGCAGTCTGCTTGGCGCGTCGCAACAGCAAGCGTTGCTGGAGCGGCTGTTCATTGCCTATTTCCACCAAGGCCGCGACCTCGGCGATGGCCGCACATTGCTCGGCATTGCCGAGAGTTGCGGGCTCAAGGCCGCGCAGGTAATCGATTGTTTGCGTGATGATGGCAGCCCGTTTCTCGACGGTGCAGGGCGTGCAGGCAGTGCCGTGCCACGTTATCGCTTCAACCTGGGCCCTCTGATTGCCGGGGTGCGGCCAGCCGAGGCGCTGTTTGCGGCGATGACCGACGCCTTGTCAGAGGGGGTGCAGGCATGAGCCTGCGTATCGCCCTGAACCCCAGCCAACTGCCGGAGCGCAATGGCCGAGTGCTGCTGGCTTGCGAGGGCCGCAGCGTAGCGTTGTTCAATGTCGCCGGTGCACTCTATGCCATCGACGATAGCTGCCCGCACCAAGGGGCGTCGCTGTGTGGTGGGCGCCTGGAAGGGCGGGTGATTCAGTGCTGTGCCCACGGCCTGCGCTTCGACCTGGCCAGCGGCTACCTGGTCAATTCCAAGGCGTTGAAAGTTACCTGCTACCCGGTGCAGCAGGAGGGTGATGCGGTATTCATCACCCTCGATAGTGACGGGTTTGGGGAGCAGGGCTGACACTGCTTGCCCGCCAGCTGGCCGGCGGCATGCCGTACTGGGCGATGAACCAGCGGGTGAACGAACTGGGCATCGAGTAGCCGAGCATATCGGCAATGCGACCCAGCGAATAGCTGGGGTTCTCCAGGTAGCGCATCACCAGGTCACGTCGCACGCTGTTGATCAGGTCCTTGAAGGTCAAGCCGCTGTCTTCCAGCCGCCGCTGCAGGGTGCGTACGTTCATGCCCTGGGTTTGCGCCACTTGCTCGAGGGTGGCCCGCCCCATGGGCAGCAGCAGGTAGATGGTCTTGCGCAACTCCAGCTCCAGCGATGGTTCGCTGCCTGCTGGCAGCGTGTCCAGGTAGCGCCGCGCCAGGCGGGCCATGGCTTCGTTGGCTTGCGGGCTGGCACTGTCGAGGTCGGCGGCAGGGCAGACGATGCCGTTGAACTCGCTGCCAAACACCAGCGTGCAGCCGAAAATGCGCCGGTGAATGGCGGGGTCGGCGGGGGCCGCATGGGTGAAATTGGCGCTGATCGGGTGCCAGTGCGTGCCTAGCAGCGCCGCGCACAAGCGCATCATCACGCCGATAGCCAGCTCGGTGGCCTGGCGGCTACAGGGCGCGCGCTCGCTGATCACCTCTTCGCGAATGACCACGGTCTTGCCAGCTTCTTCGATATGAATGGCCAGCGCGTCATTGAGCAGATGGCGGTACTGCACGATCACCTGCAGCGCATCGCGCAGGTTGCGTTGGTGGCTGAGCAGCAGGCTGATTTCGCCGAAGTCCGACAACTGGCGCAGTTCGGCCATGCGCAAGCCGAAGCTCTCGCATTGGCTGGCGCTGGCGGAAGCTTCCAGCAGGTTGATCACGCTGGCCACCGGGATACGCCGGTTGGGGTCGTCAAGCAACGCCGCGCTGAGGCCCACCTGTGCCAGCAGTTTGTGGGGGTTCAGACCCAGGTGGCGAGACACCTCCAGGTAGTTGGTCAAGCTGGCGGCGCGGACGAGGGCAGGCATTTTTTATTGTTATCCCTATTGTTCAGGCAACCTGGCGCTTTCAGGCAGCAGCACAAGGCTGTTGCGACAAAAAGCACTTGGCTTGCAGGTGCACGGGTTTTATAGCCTGCGTGTCATCAATTGAAAAGCAAAGCCCTGTTCGGGCCATTGTCATCAAATGAAAAGTACCTGACGCCCAATGTGAAGCACCCGGGGGGAGGGCTGTTTACTGTGAACCTCAACAGCTACACCGCACACGAGGTTCACCGTGGAAAAACTGCAAACCACTGCCACCGTGTTGATCGTCCCTGGCCTGCGCGACCACGTTGCCGATCATTGGCAGACGCTGCTTGCCAGCCGCCTGGCGAAGGTGCGCAGCGTACCGCCGCTGAAGCTTGACGGCCTTTGCTGCAACGCCCGGGTAGAGGCGATCCAGCGCGAACTGGAGCAGATCGACGGCCAGGTGCTGCTGGTGGCGCACAGTGCCGGCGTACTGATGGTCGCCCACTGGGCCGCACGTTACCGGTGGCCGATCAAGGGGGCTTTGCTGGCTGCACCGCCAGACCTCAACGCCCAATGGCCGGCGCACTACCCAAGCCCAGCCAGCCTGGCCGCCCAGGGCTGGTCGCCGTTGCCAACCACGGCGCTGCCGTTCCCGAGCATTGTCGCGGCCAGCAGCAATGACCACCTGGCCAGCTACGCCGCCGTTAGCGAACTTGCCCACCGTTGGGGCAGTGAACTGGTCAACCTGGGGGCCGTCGGCCATCTCAACCCGGCTTCCGGTTTCGGCCCTTGGCCTTTGGCCGAGGCCCTGATCCGCCGTCTGGACGCCGAAACCCTGTAGTAACGCATGGACGCCCCAGCCACGCCCGCAACAGACGGGCGGCGTAAAAAACAATAACAATACGTGGAGCCATCGTAATGCCAGAACACCGCATTCACCCTGCCGTGAAGCCACAGCGCTGCCTGCTCGCCTGCGCCGTCGCCCTGCTCACGCTGCCCGCCGCCCAGGCCGTTGAAGTCCAGACCGGCAATGAAGACTGGGCCGTGCGCTTGGACAATACCGTCAAATACAATTATGGCGTGCGCACGGAAAGCGCCGACAAGCGCATGCTGGGCACGCCCAACAGCAACGACGGTGACTACAACTTCCGCAAGGCCGGCACCAACATCACCAACCGGGTCGACCTGCTGACCGAGCTGGATGTGGTGTATCAGGGCAACACCGGTTTTCGCGTCAGCACTGCCAGCTGGTACGACAAGGCCTACGACAACACCGGTTCCAACAGCAACCCGTTCGTCAATGGCAACGGTGATCAGTCGGGCATCAGCCCCAGCCTCAATGGCCTGCCGGGTACTGGCATACCCCTGGGCAGCCCGCACCTGAGCAACTACGCCCAGCGATACTACAGCGGCCCATCAGGCGAAGTGCTGGATGCGTTCGTATTCATGAGCCGTGACGTGGGCGAAGCGTCGCAGGTCAGCGCCAAGCTGGGCCAGCACAACCTGTTCTGGGGGGAAACCCTGCTCAACCCCGTGCATTCGCTGAGCTATGGCCAGTCCGGCCTGGACCTGGCCAAGCTGGCGGCATCGCCAGGCACCGAGGCCAAGGAGCTGTTCGTCCCTCGCAACCAACTGTCGACCTCGTTCCTGGTCAACTCCGAACTCACCCTGGGGGCCCAGTACTTCTTCGACTGGGATGCTGCCCGCTTGCCCGAAGCGGGTACCTACTATGGCGGCGCCGATGTGGTAGGCGAGGGCGCGCAGAGCTTCCTGCTCGGCCACACCGGCACCCCGGGCTTGATCCCGGTGCGCGGAGCGCTGACCACCCTCCGTCGCGGTCATGACCTGACGCCCGGCAAGAGCGGCGACTGGGGCATCATGGCCAGGTGGTCGCCGCAATGGCTGGGCGGCACCCTCGGTTTCTACTACCGCAAGACTTCCGAGATTCTGCCTCAGGCCTGGCTCGATGCGCGCGGCATGACCGTGGCCAGTGGCCCTTTCGGCAACCCGCCGGGCAGCCGCCAAGGGGCGGTCGGTAACCTGTACAACTCGCTGCAAAGCACCACTTACCAGTTCGCCTACGCCGATAACATCGACATCTATGGCCTGAGCCTGTCCAAGGATGTGGCCGGCATCAGCGTCGGCAGCGACCTCAACATCCGCCACAACATGCCGCTGGCGAGTATCCCGGCAATCGTCAGTGCCCCCGGCCAAGGTGGCCTGGGTGGGGGCTTCGGTTTACTGCCGGCGCGCCTGCCCAGCAGCGGGGTGGTCTACGACGTGCCCAAGGATGGTGACAGCCTGAGCGCCACTGGCGACACCCTGCATTTCACCGTCAACGGCCTGATGACGATGGGTGACACGCCGCTGTTCGACTCGGCAACCCTGCTGGGTGAGCTGTTCTACAGCAACCTGCTCAAGCTCGATAGCCACAACGAGGCTTTGTACAAAGGCAAGGGCAGCTACCGCGGCATCGACAAGGCGACCCGCGACAACTGGGGTATCGCCGTCAACTTCACCCCCACCTGGTACCAGGTGTTGCCGGGCATGGACTTGAGCATGCCGTTGTCGGTCAACGTCGGCCTGGACGGTGTATCGCCGGTGCAAGGCGGCGGCGCCGAAAACACCGGCAATTACGCGGTGGGCTTGAGCGCTGCGATCTACAACCAGTACTTCGTCGACCTCAAGTACGTCGACAGCTTCGGTGAGACCAAGGCCTGCAAGGACGGCCAGACCGACGGCAGCACCCCCAATGCCCTGGACGGCGAACAGGATTACACCTGCTACGGCGGCGGCTACGCCTCCTTCTCCGGCGGTGGCGCCACCACCGAAGACCGTGGCGCGCTGTACCTGACCGTCAAGACGACCTTCTGAGCCCTGTTTCCTACCGCCTACACAGGAAGACAACCATCATGACCTTCGTACGTACCCTGCTGGCCTCGTGCCTGTCGCTGGCCGCGCTCAACGCCGCCCAGGCTGCCGTTTCCCCTGACCAGGCTGCACACCTGGGCACCAACCTGACCACCCTCGGCGCCGAAAAGGCCGGCAATGCCGACGGCTCTATCCCGGCCTACCAAGGCGGCCTGCTTACCCCGCCGGCCAGCTATCAGAGCGGCGCCAGCATGCGCCCCGACCCGTTTGCCAGCGAGAAGCCGTTGCTGGTTATCGATGGCAGGAATGCCGATCAGTACAAGGGGCAACTGACCGCCACTACCCTCGAACTGCTCAAGCGCTACCCCACCTACCACGTTGACGTGTACCCGACGCACCGCAGCGTTGCGCTGCCGCAGGCGGTGCTGGACAACACCCGCAAGAACGCCACCGGCGCCAGAAGCCAGGAGGGCGGCACTGCCGTGGACAATGTGCTGCCGGGCATTCCGTTCCCCATTCCGCAGAACGGCGCCGAGGCCATGTGGAACTTCCTGCTGCGCTACCAGGGGGTGAGCATGACCGCCAAGTACGACTCGTGGAACGTCGATGCTGCCGGCAAACCGTCATTGTCGACCACAGGCCAGGCGCACATCAGTTACCCGATCTATGAGGACATGGCCAAGCCGATCGGCGCCAAGGACACCTATTACCAGATGAAACTGGTGTACACCGGGCCCGCACGCCGTGCCGGTGAAGCAATGATGCTGCGCGACGCTGCCAACCCGCAGGTGCAGCCGCGCAGCGCCTGGCAGTACCTGCCGGGCCAGCGCCGGGTCAAGCTGGCGCCTAACCTGGCCTACGACACGCCCAACCCGGGCACCTCCGGCTCTGGCACTTACGATGACGTGTTTGTCTTCAACGGCGCGCTGGACCGCTACGACTGGACCCTGGTCGGCAAGCAGGAGATGTACGTGCCTTACAACACCTACCAGCTGACCTACAACACCGATGTCAAGCAGTTGATCACCCCCAACCACCTGGCGCCGCAGTTTGTACGCTGGGAAAAACACCGCGTGTGGGTGGTGGAAGGCAAGCTCAAGGACGCCGCGCGTCACATCTACCACAAGCGCCGCTTCTACCTTGATGAGGACAGCTGGATCGCGCTGGCCTCGGACCAGTACGACGCCCGTGGCCAGCTGTACAGGGGTTCGTTCGCCTTCCTCACCCAGAGCTATGACAAGCAGACCCCGGACGCCACGCCGTTCATGATCTACGACCTCATCGGCGGCACCTACAACCTCAATGGCGTGGTCGGTGCCTACGGCGGCATCCGTTACATCGACCCGTTGTCGAAAACCCAATGGTCGCCCGATTCGCTGGCCGGCAACGGCATTCGCTGAACGCACGGAGCAGAGGTTCCAATGTCTGTCTTCAAACGATGCAGCGTGGTGATGCTGGCCCTGGTTGCGCTGCAGGGTGCAGCCTTGGCTGCGCCATTCACCGATGTGCTGGATGTGCCCGCCATGCCCAGCGCCCTTGCCAGCAGCAGCGCCCTGCGTGATGTGACCTTGGCCGGGCAGCGCCTGGTCGCGGTCGGCCCGCGCGGGCACATTCTGTATTCCGATGACCACGGCGGGCACTGGCAGCAAGCCCAGGTGCCGGTCAGCGCCGACCTGAATGCGGTGAGCTTCGCCACGCCCGAACTGGGCTGGGCGGTGGGCCACGACGGCGTGGTCCTGCACAGCCGTGACGGTGGCATGCACTGGCAAAAACAGCTGGACGGCCGGGTACTGGCCGAACAGCTGCCAGGCGCGGACACCGACAATGCCTTGCTCGACGTGTGGTTCGGCGATGCCCGCACGGGCTACGCGGTGGGGGTGTTCAACCTGCTGCTTCGCACCACGGATGGCGGCAAGCACTGGCAGCCGTGGCTCGACCACAGCGACAACCCGCAAGGCCTGCACCTGACCAGCCTGGCCGCGGTGGGCGACGAGTTGTTCATCACGGGCGAGCAGGGCCTGTTGCTGAAGTGGGACGGCAAGCGCTTCGCTCGCGTTGGCACACCCTACGCCGGCACCCTGTTCGGTGCTGTCGGCAAGCCCGGCGTGCTGCTGATATACGGCCTGCGCGGCCACGCCTACCGCAGTACCGATGGCGGCCAGCAGTGGCAACTGATCGACACCGGGATCAACGCCAGCCTCACCGCCGCCGGTATCGACCGTGACGGGCAATTCTGGCTTGCCAGCCAGGCCGGTGACCTGCTGCTCAGCCGCGATGACGGCGCCAGCTTCAGCCCGGTACCCCACAGCCCCCGCAGCCCAGTCACCGCACTCGTCAGCGATGCCGGTAACGGCCTGGTGCTGGTGGGCGAGCGGGGCACGCGCAACCTGGCCGGTAACCCCACGCTGCACCCCTGACAAGAGAAGACCCTGATGGCCGCTACCCGCCAAGATACGCTTCCGGTAATCCGCAACCTCGCCGATTTCGACCCACGCTCGGGCAATTGCCTGGAACGCCTGGTGTTCAACCATCGCTGGCCATTTCTGCTGTGCATGCTGCTGGCAACGTTGGTGCTGGGCTTCATGGCGGCGACGCGCCTGGAGCTGCGCCCCAGCTTTGACAAAATGCTGCCGCAGAGCCACCCCTACATACAGAACTACCTGGAAAACCGCGCTTCGCTGCGCGGATTGGGCAATGCGGTACGGGTGGTGGTAGAGAACACCCACGGCGACATCTTCGACCCGGGTTACCTGCAGACCCTGCGCCATATCAACGACGAACTGTTCCTCAGCCAAGGCGTGGACCGGGCATGGGTGAAGTCCTTGTGGAGCCCGGCGGTGCGATGGACCGAGGTTACCGAGGAGGGTTTCCAGGGCGGGCCGGTCATGCCTGACGGGTATCAAGGCGCAGCCGGTGATATCGAACAGCTAAGGCAGAACATCGAGCGTGCCAACATCGTCGGCAGCCTGGTAGCGCGCGACTTCAAGTCGAGCATGCTGGTGGTGCCGCTGCTGGACCAGGACTCAGCCACCGGCAAAGGCCTGGACTACCATGCCTTTTCGCAAAAGCTCGAACAATTGCGCAGTCAGTACCAGGCCAGCGGCCAGTACCGCATTCATGTGATCGGCTTCGCCAAGCTGATGGGCGACCTGATCGACGGCCTGATCCAGGTGATGGCGTTCTTTGCGCTGGCTGTGCTGACCAGCCTGGTGATCATCTACTGCTATACCCGCTGTGTACGCAGCACCTTGCTGGTGGTGGTGTGCTCGCTGACTGCGGTGGTATGGCAGCTGGGTATCGTTGCCTGGCTGGGCTATGCCATCGACCCGTATTCGATCCTGGTGCCGTTCCTGATCTTTGCCATCGGCGTGTCGCACGCGGCGCAGAAGATGAACGGCATCCTTCAGGACATAGGCCGCGGTACGCACCGGCAGATTGCCGGCCGCTATACCTTCCGCCGCCTGTTCGTGGCCGGGGTCACCGCACTGCTGGCCGATGCCGTGGGCTTTGCGGTGCTGATACTGATCGATATTCCGGTGATCCAGGACCTGGCAATCACCGCCAGCATTGGTGTGGCGGTGCTGATTTTTACCTCGTTGCTGTTGATGCCGGTGGCACTGTCCTATGTCGGTGTGGGCCGCAAGGCGGCCGAGCGAGCGCTACGTATCGATGCCCGCGCGGATCAGCACCGTGGCTTCGGCCGGCTGTGGGCCCTGCTTGACCGATTCACCGAACGCAAGTGGGCCAGCGCTGCATTGCTGGCTGCCCTGGTGCTGGCCGCCCTTGGCACCTGGGGTAGCCTCCAGCTGAAAATCGGTGACCTCGACAGTGGCGCCCCCGAGCTGCGTGCGGACTCGCGCTACAACCTCGACAACGCTTACATCACCCAGCATTACGCACTGTCCAGCGATACCTTCGCGGTCATGGTCAAGACGGCCCCCGAAGGCTGCCTGCAATACCAGACACTGATCCTCGCCGACCGCCTGGCCTGGGAGCTGCAGCAACTGCCGGGTGTGCAGACCACCGTGTCGCTGGCAAACGCGGTGCGCCAGATCACTGCGGGTACCTACGAAGGCAACGCGCGCCTGAACAGCCTGCAGCGCAACCAGGACGTGCTCAACTACGCCGCCCAGCAAGCCTCGGTCAACGCCCCGGAGCTGTTCAACAACGACTGTTCGCTGATGCCGGTGATCGCCTACCTCAAGGACCACCGCGCCGACACGCTGGCCCAGGTGGCTGTAGCGGCTGAGCGCTTCGCCCAGGCCAACAGCAATGCTGACCACCAATTCCTGCTGGCCGCCGGCAGCGCCGGCATCGAGGCTGCCACCAACGAGGTGGTGCGCGAGGCCAACCACCGCATGCTGTTGCTGGTGTACCTGGCGGTGACCCTGTTTTGCCTGGTCACCTTCCGCAGCTGGCGAGCGACGCTGGTGGCAATCCTGCCGCTGATGCTTACCTCGGTGCTGTGCGAGGCGTTGATGGTGGCCATGGGCATCGGCGTCAAAGTCGCCACCTTGCCGGTGATCGCCCTGGGGGTGGGCATTGGCGTGGACTACGCGCTGTACCTGCTCAGCGTGCAGTTGCACTATCAGCGCGCCGGCCTGAGCCTGGCCCACGCCTACCAGAAAGCCCTGGCCTTCACCGGTCGGGTGGTGGGGCTGGTCGGTATCACCTTGGCCGCTGGCGTAGCCGGCTGGGCCTGGTCGCCAATCAAGTTCCAGGCCGACATGGGCCTGCTGCTGACCTTCATGTTCCTGTGGAACATGCTCGGCGCGCTGGTGCTGATACCCGCGCTGTCGCACTTCCTCCTGCGCGGCCAGGGCGCCCCGGCAGCTGCCGATGCCCAGGCGCCGGCGCTTTCGCAAACCCAAGCAACCGAGTGCTCGCCTCATGTCTGATTACCTTGCGCCACTGCGCGACATGGATTTTCTGTTCAACGAAGTGTTCGACATCCCCACCTGGTGGGCGCAAACGCCCGAACTGGCCGAGGTGGTCGATGGTGACACTGCCCGGGCCATCCTCGAGCAGGCCGGCAAGCTGATTGCCGAGCGAGTGGCGCCGCTCAACCGCAGTGGCGACGAGCAGGGCTGCCGCTGGGAGGCTGGCCAGGTACGCACGCCTGACGGCTTCGCCGATGCCTACCGGGCATTTGCCGCTGACGGCTGGGTCGGTGTGGCGGGCGACCCGGCCTACGGCGGCATGGGCATGCCGAAGGTGATCGGCGCTCAACTCGAAGAGATGCTCAATGCCGCCAACCTGTCGTTTGGCCTGTACCCGATGCTGACTGCCGGGGCCTGCCTGGCACTGCTCAACCATGCCAGTGAGGCTTTGCAGGCGCTGTACTTGCCACCCATGTACCAAGGGCGTTGGGCCGGTTCGATGTGCCTGACCGAGCCCCACGCCGGCACCGATTTGGGCCTGATCCGCACCCGGGCACACCCCCTCGCCGACGGCGGCTACCGCATCAGCGGCACCAAGGTCTTCATTACTGGCGGCGAGCAGGACCTGACCGAGAACATCATCCACCTGGTGCTGGCGCGGTTACCGGATGCCCCGGCCGGCCCCAAAGGCATCTCGCTGTTCCTGGTGCCCAAGGTGCTGGTCGACGCCGACGGCGTGCTTGGCGAGGCCAATGCAGTGAGCTGCGGCTCGATCGAGCACAAGATGGGCATCAAGGCCTCGGCCACCTGCGTGATGAACTTCGACGGCGCCATCGGCTACCTGGTCGGCGAGCCGAACAAGGGCCTCAATGCCATGTTCACCATGATGAACTACGAGCGCCTGGGCGTGGGTATCCAGGGGCTGGCGCTGGGCGAGCGGTCTTATCAGGGGGCCATCGCTTATGCCCGTGATCGTCTTCAAGGCCGCGCGCCGTCGGGTGTCGAAGCGCCGTCGCAGTCTGCCGACCCGATCATCGTCCACCCGGACGTACGCCGCATGCTGCTGACCATGAAAGCGCTGAACGAAGGCGGGCGGGCATTTTCCACCTACGTGGCGTTGCAGTTGGACCTGGCCAAATACAGCGACGACCCGGCTACACGCGCCAAAGCCGAGGCCAAGGTGGCGTTGCTTACGCCGGTAGCCAAAGCCTTCCTCACCGACATGGGACTGGAGACTACCCTGCACGGCCAGCAGGTGCTGGGTGGCCACGGCTATATCCGCGAGTGGGGCCAGGAGCAGTTGATTCGTGACTGCCGCATTACCCAGATCTACGAAGGCACCAATGGCATCCAGGCGCTCGACCTGGTAGGGCGCAAGCTATTTGGTGATGGCGGCAAGGCCTACCGTGGCCTGTCTGACGAAATCGTCAGCTTTGCCCAGGCGCTGCCAGTGGCGCACGCCGAGTTCAGTGCGCCACTGCTGGCGGCCGTGCACAACCTTGACGAACTGAGTGCGTGGCTGCTCGACCGCAGCCAAGGCAACCCACGCGAGCTTGGCGCGGCGGCGGTGGAGTACTTGCACGTGTTTGGCTACACCTTCTACGCCTACCTGTGGGCGCGCATGGCTGTGGTGTGCCAGGGCCAAGCGGCACCTGAGCCGTTCCACCTGAGCAAGCTCGGTACCGCGCGCTTCTACTTTGCACGCCTGCTACCACGCATCCACTCGCTCAGCGCCAGTGTCAGGGCCGGCAGCGATAGCCTGTACCTGCTCGAGGCCGTGCAACTGTGATGGCCGCCAACATGCTCACCACTCGCGTCATGCCCCGGGCCGAGCAGGCCTATGCCTATCCGCTGCTGATCAAGCGCCTGCTGCTGTCGGGTGTGCGCTACCAGCCCAACCAGGAAATCGTCTACGCCGACAAGCTGCGCTACACCTACACAACGTTGCTGGCACGCATCCAACGGCTGGCCAACGTGCTGACCACGGCCGGGGTCAAGCCTGGCGACACGGTGGCATTGCTCGACTGGGACAGCCACCGGGCACTGGAGTGTTTCTTTGCCGTACCGATGCTGGGCGCGGTCTTGCATACGGTAAACTTGCGGCTGTCCAGCGAGCAGGTGCGCTACACCATGAACCACGCCGAGGATCGGTGGGTACTGGTGCATGACGACTTCCTGCCATTGATACAGCAGCTGCGTGGCGACCTGCCGACCGTCGAGGGCATCATCCGCCTCAGCGACGGCGCTGCCGCCGCGCAGACTGTGCCTTTGCTGGGCGAATACGAAGCCATGCTGGCGGCTGCAGCGCCACAGTTCGAATTTGCCGACTTCGACGAAAACTCGCTGGCCACACTGTTCTACACCAGCGGTACCACCGGCAACCCCAAGGGGGTGTACTTCAGCCACCGGCAACTGGTGCTGCATACCCTGGTCGAGCAGGGCACCTTGGCCGCGTGTGGGGAGGTACCGTTGCTGCGCACCGGCGATGTGTACATGCCGATCACGCCCATGTTCCACGTGCATGCCTGGGGCGTGCCCTATGTGGCCACGGCGCTGGGCATCAAGCAGGTCTACCCCGGGCGCTACGAGCCCAACCGCCTGGTGCGCCTGTTCCATGACGAGGGGGTGACGTTCTCCCATTGCGTACCGACGGTGCTGCAGATGATGCTCGACAGCGAGCAAGGGCGCTGCACCGACCTGACCGGCTGGAAGATGCTGCTGGGCGGCAGCGCCCTGACGCTGAGCCTGGCCCAGCGTGCCAGCGCACGCGGCATCAGTGTGCATTGTGGCTACGGCATGTCGGAAAGCTGCCCGCTGCTCAGCATCACCCACCTGAGCACCGACTTGCTGGCACAGCCCATGGCACAGCAACTGCCGCTGCGCATCGATGCCGGTGTGCCGATTGCCTTGGTGGACCTGCGCATCGTCGATAGCGAGGGCAGGGAAGTACCGCACGATGGTGCGAGCCTGGGCGAAATCGTGGTGCGCGCGCCTTGGCTGACCCAGGGTTACCTGCACGAACCGGAGCAAGGCGCGGCGCTGTGGCTGGGGGGCTGGATGCACACCGGTGACCTGGCCTGTATCGACCCGCTGGGCGTGGTGCGCATCCGCGATCGCATCAAGGATGTGATCAAGACCGGTGGCGAGTGGGTCAGTTCAGTGGCGCTGGAAAACCTGATCAGCCAGCACCCGTCCGTCGCCTCGGTCGCGGTAATCGGTATTCCTGATCCACAGTGGGGGGAACAACCTTTGGCTCTGGTGGTCTGTCATGACGGTGTGCAGTTGGACCAGTCGGCATTGGCCAGGCACCTGCAGCCGTATGTTGACAGCGGGCACCTGGCCAAATGGGCCGTACCGCGGCAGGTGCGGTGTGTGGACGAGATCCCCAAGACCAGTGTCGGCAAGATCGACAAGAAACGCATTCGCCAGACTGCATTATAGAAGTGGCTTGCGATGCTTGGGGGCGCCTTGCGCCCCATCCTGTTGCTGGCGTGGTCTTTGCCAGCGCGCTCAGCAGCTCCAAAACCCCGCCAAACAAGGGAATGGCGGTTGACGTAAGTTCACCCAGGTAAAGTTAGGTAAAAGCGGCCACGGCATATACACGGATCAGTATTGTGGTTTGTACTGTCCAGTTAAAGATGCCATTGATGAACACACTTCCGTCGCAGCCAAGCGCTGAACGCGGGGCGTTCTCCGGTTTCGAGGCGTGTCGCAATTCCCAGCAGGGCCCCGTGGTAATCCTTGCCTCCGGCGCTTCTGCCAAACATTTTCCGCTGGGCGAGTTTGCGCACTTGCCCATCATCGCCATGAATGGCTCGGTCGCCATGACCGCCGAACACGGCATCAAACCCTTCTTCTACGTGTGCACCGACAAAAGCTTTTGCCAGCAACAGCCGGCCTTGTTCGCCACTGCCGTGCGCGACAGCGAACGCCTGGCCTTGTGGCCAGAGCAGTATGCGCGTACCGATGTGCCAGCTCACACCCAGTGTTATGCCTTGCACAAAGCCGACATGCCGAGCCTGCTGGACGGTTTGCGCGGCCAGGGTGACAGTTGCGTGTGCAACCGGGCACTGTGGAGCAAACGCAGCCGCTCGATCGCCTTCAGTAAAGACATGGGCCATGGCTTTTTCGATGCCCGCACGGTGGCTTATGTGGCCTTGCAGTTGGCCTATCACCTGGGCTTCGAGGAAGTGTTGCTGGTGGGGGTTGACCTCGACCAGAGCGTCGGGCGCTTTTACGAGGACGGCCAAGGCCTGTCTTCGCCGTGCGGGCTCGATCAGCATTGGGACAGCCGCATCCTGCCGTCGTTGAAGCTGATGGCCAGGGAAGTGGTCAGCGAGCATTTCCACGTCTACAACCTGTCGGCAACATCACGCATTCCCGCTGAGCTGATACCCAAGGTCACGCTCAGCCAGGCGCGGCACATTGCCGGCTGCGCAATGAACTGAGCAAGAAAGCGGGTGCATCAAGGACTGTGGATGCGTACAGTGGGCCGATCGCAACTTGCAGGAGCCTGCTATGTCCAGCGCATTCACGATCATGCCATCGCCCGTCGGCATGCTGACCCTTGTGGCCCGTGGCAATTGCCTGGCAGCCGTATTGTGGGAAGAGGAGCGGGAAAACCGCGTACGCCTGGGCGCACTGCACCGGGACGACCAGTGCCCGGTACTGCGGGAAACCGCGCGCCAGCTGGGCGAGTACTTTGACGGCAAGCGCCAGCGTTTCGAGCTGGCACTGGACTTTGCCGGTACTGAGTTCCAGCGCCAGGTGTGGGCCGCGTTGCTGGCGATACCGTTCGGCGAAACCCGCAGCTACAGCGACATTGCCCGGCAGCTCGGCAACCCCAGGGCGGTACGCGCGGTTGGCGCTGCCAATGGCCGCAACCCGATTTCGATCATTGCTCCCTGTCACCGGGTAATCGGCGCGTCGGGCAGCCTGACCGGCTTTGCCGGTGGCCTGGCGGCCAAGCAGTATCTGCTGGCGCTGGAAGGGCGGCAAAGCCTGGCACTGGACCTGTAAGGCGTCAACCGAACCCGCTGGCGATCAGGCAGGCCAGCACAGCCAGCACCGAACCGGCGATCAGGGTGTATTGCCGCCGGGCCTGACGTGCGCGGGGCCCGACCTCACGCAGGTACTCGCCGGGCGTAGGCGCATCGGGCCGATGGCGCAAACCCTCGGCCACATCGGCAAGTTGACCCTGAATCAGCAAGCCGACCAGGCAGTAGGTGCAGGCGTAACTCAGCAACGCTAGAAACAGATAGATCATGCAAGGTACGGGGCCAAGGGCAGGGTGATCGCGCTGGCACTGCGGGTGTCGAGTACGATCAGCCCTTCACTGTGGTCATCCAGGCTGGCCAGCAAGTGCCCCTGGCTGTCCCATGCTGCAGAACCGCCAGCACCGATGAAGGTGTCGGCCGGCCCCACACAGTTGGCCATCAACACCGGTATGCCCAGCTCACGTGCCACCTCTGGGTAGTGCGCGTATCCCTCGCGGATACCCTTGGCGGTTTTCGCAACGCTGACCAGGTACAGGTCAGCACCGCGCTCGCGGGCCACGGCGGCATGCGCCAGGAACATCGATTCGTAGCAGATCGCCGGTGCCACCCGGTGTTCACCCACCTCCAGCAGCAATGCCTGATCACCTGGGGTGAAGTAAGGCAGCTCATCATCATGCAAGCGCTGCTTGGCATAGGCCTGGCGCGGCGCCTCAGGGCAGAAGATGGGCATGCCGATGCGTATGCCGTCGGGCGTCGGCAATGGCAGGCCCACGGCAACCGTAATGCCCAGCCGGTCGCAGGCTGCCTGCAGCGGGTCCAGGCGCGCGGAGGTGACGGGCAGGGCGGCCTGGCGCGCCACACTCGGCTCATAGCCGGTCAGCGACAGCTCGGGGAACACCACCAGCTCGGCACCCAGGGCCGCAGCCTGCTCGATGCAAACCAGATGGCGCTGGAGGTTGCCTGGCAAATCGCCCTTGAGCGACGCCAGTTGTACGGCGCACAGTTTCATCAGAACCATTCCCTGGTGAAGATTGACGTGCCGAGCATACTATCGGCACCAACGCCTGTTCCAGTGAAGGGTTTTTCAGGAAGCCTGGGATGCGCAGCAAAACGCCCCCCGACCTGCGCAGCCACGGTACCTTGTGCCATGCTGTCCAGTGACAGCGCCATGCGCACGGCCCGCGCCAAGGTGGGCAGGGTGCTACCAGCGGAGGAACACTGTAATGGCACGGTTTCGGCGGATGATCGCCAATATCCGGGGACGGGATCTGGCCGTGGGCGATATCCATGGCCACTTCCAGCGCCTGCAACAATGCCTGGATGCGGTAGGGTTCGATCCGGCGGTGGACCGCCTGTTCAGCGTGGGTGACCTGGTCGACCGTGGGCCGCACAGCGAGGCAGCGCTGGACTGGCTGGCCCAGCCTTGGTTCCATGCCGTCCAGGGCAATCATGAGGCCTTGGCAATCACCCGCGTGCGCGGTGGGCGGCTCGACCTGGGCATGTACCGCGCCGCCGGGGGGGGCTGGTTCCTCGACTTGCCGCGGCGCGAGCAACTGCGTTTCGTGGAGCGGTTCGAGCAGTTGCCGATTGCCATGGAAGTGGAGAGTGCGGACGGGCTGGTAGGCCTGCTGCATGCCGACAGCCCGTTTGCCGACTGGGCGGTATTACGCTCCTGGCTGGAGCTGGATGACGACCCTGAGGTGCGCCAAGTGTGCCAGTGGTCGCGTCGGCGCCTTAAAGAGGGAGACACCCAACCGGTGCAGGGCCTGCGGGCCCTGCTGGTCGGCCACACCCCGGTGCTGGAGGCCAAGCTGCTAGGCAATGTGTGGCACCTGGACACGGGGGGCTGGGCCAGCGGCCATTTCACCTTGGTCGACATGCGCACCTTGCAACGGGTCAGCCCAGAGCCAGATGCAGCAACAACGCCCCCGCCAACATCACCAGCATGACCCCCGAGGCCCGCTCCAGCCACGCCAGGCTGCGGGCGAATCGTCGCAGTACCCGCTGGTTGCCGATGGCCACGGCAACCAGCAAGTCCCAGAGCAGGACGATGCTGAACATCCATAGGGCGTAGGCCGTTTTCCAGCCGGGGCTGACGCTGGCGACCATGCTGGCCAGGCTGGCATAGAACAGCGCGTTCTTGGGGTTGAGGATGCCAGACAAGAAGCCCATGCCCAAACTGCGCCACCAGCCATGCACCCGCTGGCTGCCGGCGACTGAGCCCAGGCTGGTTTGCCCGGCATGGCGCAGGAACAGCACGCCGATGTACAGCAGGTAGCTGGCGCCGGCCAGTTGCAGGGTGGTGAACAGCAGGCTGCCCTGCTGCAGTACCGAAAGCCCGGTGAAGGCGATGACAATGAACGCGCCATTGGCCAGCGCTATGCCCAGGCAGGCGCCGCTGGCGATGCGCCAGCCGCTGTTGATCGCGTTGCGAGCGACCAGGAAAAAGTCCGGGCCAGGTGAGAGCAGGGCAAGAAAGTGGGCCAGGGCGATGATCATGAATTGTTGCATTGGGGGCGGCTCTGCGGAAAAACCGCAGTCTGCTGCCGGGCCCGTTCTGGCGTATTGAACAATATTGCACCTGCAGCGGCCTTCAGTTTCCGCGGTACTGCCCCGGCGTAACCCCCACATGGGCCTTGAACACCCGCTGGAAATGGCTCTGGTCAGCAAAGCCAAGCTGGTAGGCCACTTCCGCCAGGGCCAGCCCTTCACTCAACAGTTGCCGCCCGCGATTGACCCGGGCATTGAGCAGGTAGGCATGCGGGGTAAACCCGGTAGCCGCTCGAAACGCGCGGATCAGTTGATAGCGCCCAAGCCCGGCCTCCCGCGCCAATACCTCCAGGCTCAATTGCGCAGGGTCCTGGTGTTCGATGCGTGCAAGCAACCCGCTCAAGGTGGCGGCTTTCAGGACGGGGGCCGCTGCCAGCGGTGGGTGCGCGGCAACGTCCAGGTCCCCCAGAAAGGCAATCAGCGCCGCATCTTTCTCGCCGTTGCAGGCACTGGAAAACAGTAACCTGTTCAGCGCGCAGAACTGCCGATATACCTCAGCCTCCCTGCAGATACGCACCGGTTCGCCGGCTTCGATACCGCCAAAGCCCGACTCCAGGCGTAACTGCGTCAGCCAGTCGGCATCCACATGCAGCATCTGATAGCTCCACGCCAGGCCGGGGGCCGGGTTGCAGGCATGTACGCGGTGGGCCGGGACCAGTACCAGCGTGCCGGGCGCCAAGTGATGCTGCCCGTCGGCAGCCCCGGTGAAATGGCTGCGGCCAGCATCCACCGCACCGATGGAAAACGTCGGGTGGCTGTGGGCCTTGTAGCAGGCCCGGCTGTGGCAGGCGCGCCGGCTTTCGACATGTGCCAGGGCCGGGTCGCGCCACAGGGCGGCGTGGGAACGGGGCATTACAGGCTCCTCGGTATTGTCGGCAGGGTAACAGGTGCCGCGCACCCGTACAGTTTTTATCGCTGGCTGTTACTTGACCGCAGGGCCCGGAACGCGCCGAAATAGAGGGCTGTTGTCAGAGGAAAACGAGAATGGACCTTTCAAGCCTGCTGCTTTTCATCCCTGCCTGCTTTGCCTTGAACATGGCGCCAGGGCCCAACAACCTGTTGTCACTGCACAACGCCAGCCGTTACGGCCTGCGCACCGCCTGTGTGGCCGGCGCCGGCCGTATCCTTGCCTTCTGCGGCATGATCGCCCTGGCAGCGATGGGCCTGGCAGTGGTGTTGCATACCAGCGAATACCTGTTCCTGGCCATCAAGGTGGTGGGCGCGGCCTACCTGTTCTACATCGCCTGGCAACTGTGGCGCGCACCTGTGAGCGAGGCCGTGGTGGCAAGCGATCACCCAGGCGGCACTTGGCGCCTGGCGCGCCAGGAGTTCTGGGTTGCGGCCGGTAACCCCAAGGCCATCCTGATCTTCACCGCCTTCCTGCCGCAGTTCGTCTCGGTCGGTAGCAGCACCCCGGTGAGTGAGCAGTTCCTTTGGCTGGGTGTGTTGTTCCTGCTGCTGGAATGGGCGGCCATTGCCATCTACTCAGGCCTGGGCGCCTACATGCAGCGCTGGTTCAGCCAGCCCGGCCCACGCCGGATGTTCAACCGGGTCAGCGCTTCCTTGCTGGGTTGCGCGGGCCTCGGTCTGCTGGCTGCGCGCCGCTAGAACTGCCAGCGCACGCCCAGGTTAACGCCGCTTGCTTCCTGCTGGCGGCTGTCCAGGTTGGCGGTGTACTGCACGCCGCCATGCAGGCTCAGCGCTTCGTTGACCTGCGCGACCACACCGCTTTCCAGTTGCACTGAGGTATAGCGGTAATCGGTCTTGATCTTGTCTGCGTCATCGAAGCTCAAGGTGTCGCGCCCACCGTCGCCGTGCCACAGGTTGACCTGCGCAAAGGGCTGCAACAGGCGCCCGCTGCTCCCCGTGAACGCACCCTCCAGGCGCAGGCCCAAGCGGCCGGTCAGCTCGACCTGGGCGTCATGACGGATGCGCGAGACGCCGTCGCTGGCGCTGTCCAGCGCGACCTTTTGCGCAATCAGCTGAGCTTGCGGTTCCACGCGCCAGTGCTCGGACAGGGTGATGGGGTAGCCCGATTCCAGTGAAGCTGTCCAGGCGTGGCCGTCGAGGTTCAGCGTGTCGCCACGCTCGGAGCGGGCGCGGCCATCCAGGCGGGTGTATTGCAACACCGCGTCCAGGTACGCGCCCTGTGGCCCGACCAGCGTCCAGTAGGTGCCCACGCTGTCGCCATCGAGTTTCAGGTCGCCCACGCTGCGGTCGTGAACGGCCAGGGCAAACCCTTTGACGTCGGCGTCCAGGCGGCTATGGCTTACGTAGATACCGACATGCTGGCGGTAACCGTTCTCGCCAACCTTGGCATACAGGTCCTGGCCCACCTTGAAACCGTACAGGTCGCCATCCAGGCTCGGGCTGACCGTGCCGCTCCATTGCTGGCGCAGCGTGCCGCCGTAGGCTTGCCCCCAGCTGGCGGGCAGGGCGCTTTCACCCTGCAGTAACAGCTGGTCGCCCTGGCGTTGGTGGAAGGTGCCCAATGCCTGACGGGCGATGATCGCGGCACCCCGCGGCGCGGCGGCATACACCGGGACCTCGGGGCGGTACAGCGGCAGGCTTTGGCCCTGCACCGGCGCCGGCAGCTCGGCCTGGCCGGGCGCAGGCGCAGCGACGGGCGGGGTGACGGCCGGGGCGATCACTGGCGGCTCGCCCGGTGCCGGCACAGGGGCTGGAGCGGGTGGCGTAACCAGCGTCGAGCGCAGGTACCAGCTGTTTTCACTGCCGGCAGTGACGCCCCCTTTGAACAGCCGATAGTCGTAGGCACCGGCCGACAGCCTTTGGGTCTGTACAAAGGCGGTGGCCGTGCTGGTGGCGCCGTCACGGGCTTCGACCACCTGGATGCCGTTCTGCGCCGTCGCCGCGCCTGCGCCGTTGAGGTTGTTGATGAGCACCTGGGTAGAGCCGGCGATGGCGCCGCGGCTGATCACCAGGCGATCGGAAGCAGCGCCATCGCCGGCCAGCACGCTGTTCAGGCGCAGGGTGCCGTTGTTGCCGGTGTAATCGCCCTCGATGCTCAAGCGGCCCATGGCATCATTGCCGGCGGTGAGGTCAAGTGTGCCTGCGTTGCTGATTGCGGCGCGCTGGCCAGGGGCAAACGCAGTGATCACCCCTTGGCGTGAAGTGATGCTGCTGCTGGCGTCGAGGGTGAGGCTGCCCGTGCTGCTGTCACTGTCGCCCAGTACCAGCGTGTCATCCAGTGCCAGCCGGCTGCCGTTGTTCAGCGCCACGCGTTCCCAGTTCACATAGTGGGCACCGCCTGCCGGCTGGCTGGCATCGAACGTCAGGCTGTCGTCACCTTCGCCGCCGTCCAACGTGATACTCAGTACCTCGGGCGTAAGGCCTTTGAGCAGTGCCGTGTCATCACCTGGGCCGGCATCCACGCGCCCGACAATACGGCCTCCGTCCCAGGTGAAGCGGTCGTTGCCAGAGCTCAGCAACACATCGCCGCCAACCTGGCCACCGTGCACCAGCACCTGGTCGTCGCCACCGCTGACGCTGATGTTGCCGCCGATGTTGCCCTCGAAGACTTCGATGTAGTCCTTGTCGAAGGCCGCGATGACGTTCCGGTCGACGCTGCCGCCACGCATGATGAAGGTGTTCTCGTCCAGCCGCATGTTGACGTTGCCGATACGCCCGTCGTCCATTTCGGCATAGTCGCCGCTGTCGAACGTGCCCTTGATCCAGCCGCCGCTCATGTGAAAGGTGTCCAGGCCATCACCCTGGTTGAGGTTGCCTTCGATGACGCCGCCGCTCATGACGAAGTCATCGATGCCAGCGCCTTGGTTGACGTTTCCGCCGACGCTGCCAGAGGCCATGTCGATGCTGTCTCTGCCGGCGCCAAAGGTTACGTCGCCGGTGATGGCGCCGCTACCGGATGCCGGGAATACCAGGCGGTTATCGCCGCTGCTGTCCACCAACGCGGGTGCGGTGCCGCTGTCACAGGTGTAGGTGTCGTTACCCGGGCCGGGTGCGAAGGTGCAATTTGCTTGGGCGGGCGTGACCATGCCCAGCAGCGGGAGCGAACCCAGGGTCAGCATCAGGCGTAGACGCATCAGGAAAACCTCCATTCACCAGGGAAACCTGCGCACCACGCGTGGTGCACAGGGTTACCGGGGTTGTATAGAGGAGTGCGTCACGACCACAACTGGCAAAAATGTCAGGTGGCAAAGGGCTAGCGCGTTAGTCGCGGTAGAACGTTTGCACCAGGTGGTAGCCGAATTTGCTCTTGATCGGCCCGTGTACCACACGCAGAGGCTTCTTGAAGATCACCTGATCGATGGCGCCGACCATCTGCCCCGGGCGAATTTCGCCCAGGTCACCACCACGCTTGCCCGATGGGCAAAGAGAGAACTTTTTCGCGAGCACGTCGAAAGCCTCGCCGTTGGCGATGCGCTGCCTGAGCTTTTCGGCTTCGTCAGCGGTCTTGACCAGTATGTGGCGGGCTTGGGCTTTCATGGGCTACCTGTGCATCGGGGAAAAAGGCGGCATTATGCCTGATTGAATCCCGTTGAAGCGATCGCGCCCAAATGGCCGCGATGAATGTCAGCTCTTCAGCTCAGCACGATCGCGAAACTGCTCCAGCGCCTCCGGGTTGGCCAGGGCATCGGTGTTCTTCACCGGCCGCCCATGCACCACATCGCGAATCGCCAGTTCCACCAGCTTGCCACTGATGGTGCGCGGTATGTCGCTGACCTGGGCGATCACCGCCGGCACATGGCGGGGCGTGGTGTACTGGCGTATCACCTGACGGATGTGCTGGCGCAAGGCTTCATCCAGCTGCAGGCCGTCGTGCAGGCGCACGAACAGCACCACCCGCACATCCCCGTTCCAGTCCTGGCCGATGGCCACGCTTTCCACGACCTGTTCGACTTTTTCCACCTGGCGGTAGATCTCCGCCGTGCCAATGCGCACGCCGCCCGGGTTGAGCACGGCGTCGGAGCGACCGTGGATCACCATGCCCCCGCTGGCACGCTGCTCGGCGTAGTCGCCTTGGGCCCACACCCCCGGAAACTGGCTGAAGTAAGCATCGTGGTAACGGCGACCGTCCGGGTCGCTCCAGAAACCGAGTGGCATCGAGGGGAAGTTGCGCGTGCACACCAGCTCGCCTTTTTCGTCCACCACGGGCTGACCCTGCTCGTTCCACACCTCCACCGCCATACCCAGGCCCTTGCACTGGATTTCGCCGCGACGCACAGGCAGGGTCGGGTTGCCCAGCACGAAGCAGGAGACAATGTCCGTACCGCCCGACATGGACACGAGCCACAGGTCGGCCTTGATCTTGTCGTACACATAGTCATAGCTGTGCGGTGACAGCGGCGAACCGGTGGACAGCAGCAGCCGCAGGCTGATCAGGCAGTGGCTGTTGGCAGGTTCCAGGCCTGCCTGCTCCAGTGCCGCCAGGTACTTGGCGCTGGTGCCGAAGGCGTGGATGCCCTCGGCGTCTATCAGGTCCAGAAGCCGCTCGGGGCCTGGGTGGAACGGCGAGCCGTCGTACAGCACCAGCGTGGCACCCACCGCCAGGCCGCTGGCCAGCCAGTTCCACATCATCCAGCCGCAGGTGGTGTAGTAGAACAGCACGTCATCGGCCTTCAGGTCGTTGTGCAGGCCGTGTTCCTTGAGGTGCTGCAACAGCACGCCTCCGGCGCGATGGACAATGCACTTGGGCACGCCAGTGGTGCCACTGGAATAGAGGATGTACAGCGGGTGGTCGAACGGCAGCGGGGTGAAACGGGGCTCGCCGCCGGGCTGGAAGAAGTCATCCCACAGGCTGACGTTGGCTGCCTGGAATTCGTCGGCACGCGTGCCTTTGCGGGTATGGGGCACCACGATCAGTTGCTCCAGGCCAGGCAACTGCGCACACACCTGGTTGACCTTGGTCACCTGGTCGATGGCCTTGCCAGCATACTCGTAACCGGCGCAGACGATCAGCAGCTTGGGTTCGATCTGGCCGAAGCGGTCGATGATGCCGTGCACGCCAAACTCGGGCGAGGAGGTAGACCAGACCGCGCCAAGGCTGGTGCAGGCGAGCATGGCCACCAGTGTTTGCCAGGTATTGGGCATGATGGCGGCTACCCGGTCGCCCGGGACGATACCTGCAGCCTTGAATGCCATTTGCAGCCCGGCCACCTGTGCGGCCAGTTCGGCATGGGTGAACACTTCGCGTTGGCCGTCTTCGCGCACGGCGACCACGGCCGGGCGGTCGTCGCGGCGGCGCAGCAGGTGTTCGGCAAAGTTCAGGGTGGCATTGGCGAACCACTGTGCATCGGGCATTTGCGGCCCTTCGCTGAGCACCTGGCTGGGCGGCGTATGCCAATGAACGTGGAAATACTCGGCCAGGGTTTGCCAGAAGGCGGGGCGCTGTTCGATGCTCCAGCCGTGCAGGGCCTGGTAGTCGTTGAGTTGCAAGTTGTAGCGCAGGTTGACCCGGCGGCGGAAGGCATCCATCCGGCTGGCCTCGATCTGCGTTGTGGACGGGCGCCAGAGCACATCGTTCATGCCGAATCTCCTTTACCGGAACAAAACAGGCTCAGGGCAGGATCAGCCTTGTGGTGCGAAGAGGCTGACCCTGCAGAGAAAGGGGGCCTGCCTACTCTACTTTAGCCTTCTGCACATCCTGCGATGCCGACCACACGCGGTAACGCACTTCGACATCCTTGGGCACATACACCACCACCGGCAGCTTGCTGTTGTAGCGCAGCAGGAAGCCATCGCCGACCACCGGCACGAAGGCCTCGGTCTTCTTGCTGTCCGGGCAGGCCATCAGCGTGCTGGCCGGGCCGCTGACGTTGTCCAGGCGGTAGTAATTGTAGCCCCAGCCTTCCAGGGTGCGTGCTTCCAGGTTGCCGCCCAGGCGCTGACTATTGCAGTCGACCTGCAGCGTCTTGCCAGCCAGGATTTCCAGTTTATAGGCCGACTCGTCGGCCTGGGCCGGTAGGTGGATAACCTGCCGGGTGAAGCCTTTTTCCGCCTCGGGGTAGGGCGCGATGTCCTTCAGGCTGGCGGCCATCGCAGGTGCGGCGGCGGCCAGGCTCAGGGCCAGAATCGCGGTCATTGGGGTAGGGCGCATAAGGCCTCCTTGCTGATAAACGAATGCGGGACCGTTGCCAGGCCCAGGCCGCCCGTCACTGGGCCAACCAGCCACCGTCGACGTTCCAGGCGGCGCCGCGAACCTGGCTACCGGCCTCGCTGCACAGGAAGAGTACCAGCTCACCGAGGTGTTCGGGGGTGACGAAGGCCAGCGATGGTTGCTTTTCTGCCAGCAGATCGTGCTGCGCTTGCAGCCGATCGCCACCCTGGGCCGCACGATCGTCGATCTGCTTTTGCACCAGCGGTGTCAGCACCCAGCCCGGGCATATGGCATTGCAGGTGACATGACTGGTGGCGGTTTCCAGGCCGACCACCTTGGTCAGGCCGATTACACCATGCTTGGCTGCCACGTAGGCTGCCTTGCCCATCGAGCCGACCAGGCCATGCACCGAAGCGATATTGATGATGCGCCCCCAGTTGCGCGTGCGCATGCCCGGCAGCGCCAGGCGCGTGCCATGGAATACGGCCGACAGGTTCAGGGCGATGATCTTGTCCCAGCTTTCTGGCGGGAACTGCTCAACCGGTGCCACATGCTGGATACCGGCGTTGTTGACCAGGATGTCGACGCCGCCGAATTCACGTTCGGCCAGGTTGAACAAGGCCTCGATCTGGATCACCTCCGACAGGTCGGCCGGGTGATGCACAACCTTCACCCCGTGCCGGGCCATTTCCGCCATGGCGGGGCCCGGGTCGCCAAAGCCGTTGAGCACGATGTTGGCGCCAGCCCGGGCCAATACCTGGGCGATGCCCAGGCCAATGCCGCTGGTGGAACCGGTGACGAGTGCAGTTTTGCCTTCAAGGGTCATGCCATGCTCCTTAGACGATGCCAGTGGCGTAGAACGTGGCGATGACCACGAACACCGCCAGGGTCTTGATCAGGGTAATACCAAAAATGTCCTTGTAGGCCTCGCGGTGGGTGAGGCCGGTCACCGCCAGCAAGGTGATCACCGCGCCGTTGTGCGGCAGGGTGTCCATGCCGCCGCTGGCCATGGCGGCTACCCGGTGTAGCACTTCCAGCGGGATATCGGCCGCGTGGGCGGCGGCGATGAAGGTGTCGCCCATGGCCGCCAGGGCGATGCTCATGCCGCCCGAAGCGGAGCCGGTGATGCCGGCCAGCAAGGTCACGGTGATGGCTTCGTTCACCAAGGGGTTGGGGATGCCGCGCAGGGCATCGGCCAGCACCAGAAAGCCCGGCAGCGAGGCGATAACCGCGCCAAAGCCGTATTCCGAAGCGGTGTTCATGGCTGCCAGCAAGGCACCACCCACCGCGCTTTTGGTGCCTTCGGCCAGGCGTGTACGAATGGCGCCAAAGGCGCACACCAGGACCATCAGGATGCCCACCAACAACGCGGCCTGCACAGCCCAGATGGCCGTCAGCTTGGCCACGTCGCTTTGTACCGGTGCGCTCATGCCTGGCAATTGCAGGCTGTGACTGGGGCCGTACCATTGTGGTATCCAGTGGGTGAACACCAGGTTCATCACCCCCACCAGTATCAGCGGCGACAGCGCCAGCCAGGGGTTGGGCAGGCTCAGGTCGGCAGCGGTTTCCGGTTCGTTGCGCAAGTCGGTGCCATAACCTTCACCGGCGCGCAGGGCCTTGTTGCGCTGGCGCTGCAGGTAGGCCATGCCGGTAAAGAACACGAACAGCGTGCCGATCAGGCCCAGCCACGGTGCGGCCCAGGCGGTGGTGTTGAAGAAGGTGCTGGGGATGATGTTCTGGATCTGTGGGGTGCCGGGCAGGGCGTCCATGGTGAACGAGAATGCGCCCAGGGCGATGGTGGCCGGGATCAGGCGTTTGGGGATATTGCTCTGACGGAACATTTCGGCGGCGAACGGGTACACCGCGAACACCACCACGAACAGCGAAACACCGCCGTAAGTGAGCAGGGCACAGACCAGTACGATGACCAGCATCGCCTGGCGGGTGCCGAGCAGGCGGATGGCCGCGGCGACGATCGAGCGGGAGAAGCCGGACAGCTCGATCAGCTTGCCGAACACCGCGCCCAGCAGGAATACCGGGAAGTACAGTTTGATGAAACCGACCATTTTCTCCATGAACACCCCCGTGAACGCAGGGGCGACGGCAGCCGGGTCGGTGAGCAGCACAGCGCCGAGGGCGGCGATGGGGGCGAAGAGGATTACGCTGTAACCGCGGTAGGCGGCCAGCATCAGCAAGGCCAAAGCAGCGAGTGCGATGAGCACGGTCATCGGGGTGGGTCTCCTGGGTGAGTCTTGTTTTTATCGTTGAGCAGGAGATAGCGGGAATCGTGCCAACTATGTAACTGGCTGATTTGTAAGGGTTAAAGGGTTTTGTTAGAAGTCTGTGTCTACCTTCAGAGACGCCATGGGCTGCCTTACAGCCCATCGCTGGCTTGCCTGTGTTAAAGGGCGGAGCTCTGGCGGTAATCTCAAATAAGAAACAAAAGTCTCAAATCAGAGACCAAGTGCCACCATCTTCTTGTACAGCGTCGACCGCCCCAGCCCTAAGGCTGCCGCTGCCTCTGGCACTTTTCCTCCCTGTTCGGCCAGCGCCCCGGCAATCAGGTCGCGTTCAAAGGCCTCGCACGCGTCACGGTAGCTCTGCCGCACGGGCGCTTCAGCCAGCGGGCTCAATGGCCCCAATGCCGCACGCAGGTCCGCAACCCCCAACCGGGGCTGATCCGCCAGCAGGGTCGCGCGCTCCAGCACATTGCGCAGCTCGCGAATGTTCCCCGGCCACGCATGCCTGGCCAGCAGTTGCTGCGCTTCAGCTTCCAGCTCGTACTGGCTGCCCAGCTCAGCCAATATGGCCTCGCACAGCGCGGGCAGGTCCTCCAGCCGTTGCCGCAACGGCGGAACATCGATCGGCAGCACGTTCAGCCGGTAATACAGGTCGGCGCGGAAGGCCCCGCGGGCCATGGCTGCCTGCAGGTCGATGGAGGTGGCGGCAATGATGCGCACATCGCTGCGCAGCATCTGGTTCGACCCGACCGGTTCGTATTCCTTTTCCTGCAGCACCCGCAGCAGTTTGCTCTGCAGGGCCAGCGGCATGTCGCCGATCTCGTCGAGGAACAGCGTGCCGCCTTCGGCCAGTTGCAGCTTGCCGCTGCGGCCTTTGCGGTCAGCGCCGGTAAAGGCACCCGGCGCGGTGCCGAAGAATTCGGCTTCCAGCAACGTCTCGGGGATGGCGGCGCTGTTGATGCTGACAAAGGCTTTGTGTGCCCGTGCTGACGCTGCGTGAATGGCGTGGGCCAGCAGCTCCTTGCCGGTGCCGGTTTCGCCCAGCAGCAACACGGGCGAATCACTGCCGGCGCCACGCCGGGCGCGTCGCTTGGCTTCCAGGCTGGGCGCGCTGCTGCCTACGAACTGGGCGAAGCTGTATTTGGCCTGGCGGGCGCGCAGTTGCGAGCGGGTCGAGGCCAGTTCCTGCTGCATGCTGGCGTAGCGCTTGAGCAGCGGCGACAGGCTGCGCAGTTCGTCGAACAGGGCAAAGCCAATGGCGCCGATCAGCGCGCCCTGGTCATCGTGGATGGGCAGGCGCATGACCACCAACGGCTCGTTCGGCGTGTCGAGCATGTCCAGCAGGATGGGGCGGCCATTGCTCACCACGTCGCGCATCAGGCTGCCGGGGATCACCGTTTCGCACGGCTGGCCGATGGCACTGGCAGCGTCGGCCAGGCCAAAGCGCCGAGCGTAGCGTTCGTTCATCCAGACGATGCGCGCCTGGCGGTCGACGATCACCGTGCCTTCGCTGGACTGTTCGATGATCTCGAACAGCGAGCGGATCGCCAGTTGCCGTACCTGGGGGTAGTCCTTGAGGCTGTTGCTGTCGTGCATGGGTGAACATCCTGAATCATGTATTGGCACAAGCCCGCGAAAAGGCCTGGCCTGAAAACTCATCGTCGGGGGTCAAACGCCTCACGCAAGGCATCCCCGATAAACACCAGCAGTGACAGGATCACCGCCAGCGCAAAGAACGCGGTAAAGCCCAACCACGGCGCCTCCAGGTGCTGCTTGCCCTGGGTCACCAGCTCGCCCAGCGAGGCGCTGCCCGCTGGCATGCCAAAGCCCAGAAAGTCCAGCGCGGTCAGTGTGGTGATCGCCCCGGTCAGCATGAACGGCACATAGGTCAGCGTGGCAGTCATGGCATTGGGCAAGATGTGCCGCACCATTACCTGACTGTCCGGTAACCCCAACGCCCGCGCAGCCTTTACATACTCAAGGTTGCGCCCACGCAGGAACTCGGCGCGCACGACGTCGACCAGGGTCAGCCAGGAGAACAGCGCCATGATCCCCAGCAGCCACCAGAAATCCGGTTCGACGAAACCGCTGAGGATGATCAACAGATACAACACTGGCAACCCCGACCATACCTCCAGCAAGCGCTGGCCGAGCAGGTCGACCCAGCCCCCGTGGTAGCCTTGCAGGGCGCCCGCCGCCACGCCAATGAGCACACTGACCACGGTCAGGGCGAAGGCGAACAGCAGCGATACCCGCGTGCCATAAAGCACCCGCGCCAGCACGTCACGGCCTTGGTCGTCGGTGCCTAGCCAGTTGCTGGCGCTGGGCGGGCTGGGGGTGGGCACCTGCAGGTCGTAATTAGGTGTGTCGGCACTGAACGGGATAGGTGCGAACAGCATCCAGCCACCCTGTTCCGCGATCAGTTGGCGCACATAGGCGCTGCGGTAGTCGGGCTGAAACGGCAGTTGCCCGCCGAACTGCTGCTCGGTATAGCGTTTGAGCGCCGGAACGTACACATTGCCCTTGTAGCCCAGCAGCAGTGGCTTGTCGTTGGCCACCAGTTCGGCGCAAAGGCTCAGCAGCAGAAGGCCGGCAAACAACCACAGCGACACCCAGCCCAGGCGGTGGCGGCGAAAACGTTGCAGGCGACGGCGCGACAGGGGCGATAGCATCAGTGCGCCCTCGTATCGAAGTCGATGCGCGGGTCGAGCAGGGTGTAAGACAGGTCACCGAGCAGGCGAATCAGCAGGCCCGCCAGGGTGAAGATGAACAGCGTGCCGAACACCACCGGGTAGTCCCGCGACACCGCCGCCTCATAGCTCATGCGGCCCAGGCCATCGAGCGAGAAGATCACCTCGATCAGCAACGAGCCGGCAAAAAACACGGTGATCAGCGCCTGTGGCAGCCCGGCCACCACCAGCAGCATGGCGTTGCGCAACACGTGGCCATACAGCACGCGGCGTTCGCTAAGGCCCTTGGCCCGGGCAGTGACCACGTATTGGCGGGAAACCTCGTCGAGGAAGGCATTCTTGGTCAACAGCGTGAGGGTGGCGAACCCACCGATCACCAGGGCCGCGACCGGCAGCACCAGGTGCCAGAAGTAGTCGGCGACCTTGCCCAGCAGGCTGAGCTCGTCGAAATTGTCCGAGACCAGGCCGCGCACCGGGAACCAGTTGAGCGAAGTGCCGCCGGCAAACAGTACGATCAGCAGCAATGCGAACAGGAACGAAGGCAGGGCGTAACCGATCACGATCAACGCGCTGCTCCAGGCATCGAAGCGGCTGCCGTGGCGCATCGCCTTGCGGATGCCCAGCGGAATCGACACCAGGTAGGTGATCAGCGTGGCCCAGAAGCCCAGCGACAGGGTGACCGGCAACTTGTCGAGAATCAGGTCGGTGACTTTGGCGCCGCGGAAGAAGCTGTTGCCAAAGTCCAGCCGGGCATATTGGCCGAGCATCAACCAAAGCCGCTCGGGGGCGGATTTGTCGAAGCCATACTGGCGCTTGATCTCTTCGATCAGTTTGGGGTCCAGGCCGCGTGTGGCCCGGGATTCGCCATGGACCACTTCAGTTCGCGCGCCGGGTGCGCCGCCACCGAGGCCCTGCAGGCGTGCCACGGCTTGTTCCACCGGGCCACCCGGCGCGGCCTGGACGATGGCGAAATTGACCAGCAGGATTGCCAGCAGCGTCGGGATGATCAGCAACAGACGGCGCAGGATATAAGCGGTCATGGCGAGGCCTTCTGGCGTTCGGCCATCTGCGCGTTGGTCAGCGGGGTAGGGCTGACCTCCCACCAGGTGTCCAGGCCCTCGTCATAGGTGGCCTGGACCTTGGGCAGGCCGAAGCGGTTCCACCAGGCGGTGGAGCTGCCTGGCGGGTAGTAGTTGGGGATCCAGTAATAATTCCATTGCAGCACGCGGTCCAGGGCATGGGCGTGGCGCAGCATGTCGGCCTGGGTGTCGGCGCGGACCAGGCCGTCGATCAGGTGGTCTACGGCCGGGTCCTGCAAAACCATCAGGTTGTTCGAGCCGGGGTCGTGAGCGGCCGCCGAACCAAAGTAGTTGTACAACTCGGCACCGGGCGACAGGGTGACCGGGTAGCCGGTGACGATCATGTCGTAATCGCGCGCCATCAGCCGGTTGACGTACTGGGCCGAGTCGACATTGCGGATGTTCAGGGTCACGCCGATCTGGGCCAGGTTGCGCTTCCACGGCAGCAGCAGGCGTTCAAGGCCCGCCTGGCCATTGAGGAACGTGAACGCCAGCGGCGTGCCCTGGCTATTGACCAGGCGGTCGCCTTCGGGGTGCCAGCCGGCTTGTTCGAGCAGGGCCAGGGCCTGCAACTGCTGTTTACGGATGATCCCCGAGCCGTCGGTGACCGGGGCGGTGAACACCGTGGTGAACACTTCATCTGGCACTTGGCCGCGCAAGGAGCCGAGCAGCTTCAACTCGCCCGCATCCGGCAACTGGCGAGCGGCCAACGGCGTATTGGAGAACACGCTTTGCTGGCGGATGTACAGGTTGCGCATCATCTGCCGGTTGCTCCACTCGAAGTCCCATAACATACCCAGCGCCTGCCGCACACGGCGGTCCTTGAACTGCGGCTGGTCGAGGTTGAACACAAAACCCTGAGCCACTTGCGGTTTGGCCGGGCCCAGGTGGGCGCGCTGCAGGCGGCCGTCGTCCAGTTGCGCACCGTTGTAGCCCAAGGTGTAGGCCGTGGCGGAGAACTCACGGTTGTAGTCGTAGCCACCGCCTTTGAGTACCTGGCGCGCCACTTCGGTGTCGCCGAAGTACTCGATGCGCAGCTTGTCGAAATTGTAGCGGCCACGGCTGGCCGGCAGGTCACGCGCCCACCATGTCGGGTCGCGTTCGAAGGTGATGCTGCGGCCGTTGTCGATGCGCCCGATGCGGTATGGCCCGCTGCCAACCGGCTTGTCGAAGCCGGCACCGTTGGCAAAATCGCGCTGCTGCCAGTCGTGCTCGGGCATTACCGGCAGGCTGGCGAGGTCCAGCGCCAAGGTGCGGCCGTGCTCGGGCTTCAAGTCGAATCGCACGCTGTGCAGGCTTTCTACGGTCACGCCGGCCACGTCGGCGAACTGGGTCCGGTACTTCAGGCTGCCCTTGCTCATCAGCAGTTCGAAGGTGAAACGCACGTCTTCGGCGCGCACCGGCCTGCCATCGGCGAAGGTGGCGCGTGGGTCGATGTCGAAACGCAGCCACTCATCATTGGGGCCGCGCTCCATGCGCCGGGCGATCAGGCCGTAAACGGTATAGGGTTCATCGTAAGAGCGTACCGCCAGTGGCGCGTACAACAGACCATCGACTTCGCTGACACCGATGCCTTTGTCGATGTAGGGGAGGATATGGTCGAACTGGCCGATCTCGATGGCCGAACGGCGCAAGATGCCGCCCTTGGGGGCGTCGGGGTTTACATAGTCGAAATGCCGGAAGCTGGCGGCGTAGCGGGGGGCTTCGCCGTAGACCGTGAGGGCGTGGGTGGGAGCGGCCTGGACCGTAAAGCCCATGCACGAAAATACAAGCCCCCACAATACTTGTGGGAGCGGGTTTACCCGCGAATGCGTCGGAGCAGGCAACGAGGTTGTCTGGTCTGGCCTCTTCGCGGGTAAACCCGCTCCCACAGGGGGGCTGATCACCGGGAGGGGTGAATCAGTCCTGGCGGCTGGTCACTTCCAGCAGGTGGTAGCCGAACTGGGTCTTCACCGGGCCTTGCACAGTGTTGACTGGGGCGCTGAAGACCACGGTGTCGAATTCCTTGACCATCTGGCCTGGGCCGAACGAGCCCAGGTCACCGCCCTGACGGCTGGACGGGCAGGTGGAGTTGGCTTTGGCGATTTCAGCGAAGTCGGCGCCTGCTTCGATCTGGGCTTTGAGTTCGTTGCACTTGTCTTCGCTGCTGACCAGAATGTGGCGGGCGGTTGCACGGGCCATGGGTACTGCTCCTTGGGGGTAAAAAGGCAAGCCTAGCGCACTTGTCCGGGGTATGTCTCGCCAGGCTTACAACCTTCGGCCTACAGTTTTTGTGCCGCCTCACGCAACAGGGTTTCGGTGGAGGCCCAGCCCAGGCAGCCGTCGGTAATCGACACACCGTATTTCAGTGTGCCCTTGCCCAGCGCCTGGCAGCCATCGAACAAGTGCCCTTCGATCATGACGCCGACCAACGAACGGTCGCCGGCCAGGCGCTGTTCCAGCACATCATTGAAGACCGCTGGCTGGCGCGCCGGGTCCTTGCCGCTGTTGGCGTGGCTGCAATCGACCATGATCCGTGCCTGCAGACCGGCCTTGGCCAACGCCTGACGGGCCATGGCGATGCTGTTGGCATCGTGGTTCGGGCCTTTGTGGCCGCCACGCAGTACAAGGTGTGTGTCAGGGTTGCCCAAGGTCTCGATGATCGCCGGGTGGCCCTGTGCATCCATACCGAAGTGGCGGTGTGGGTGGGCCGCGCTGCGCATGGCGTCGCTGGCGATGGCGATACCGCCGTCCGTACCGTTCTTGAAGCCGACCGGCAGCTCCAGGCCACTGACCATTTCGCGGTGGATTTGCGATTCGGTGGTGCGTGCGCCGATCGCGGCCCAGGCCAACAGGTCGTCGAAGTAGCCGGCAGCCATCGGTTGCAGCAACTCGGTAGCAATCGGCAGGCCGCGTTCGATCATGTTCAGCATCAGCCCGCGAGACAAGGCGATACCCGAGTGCATGTCGTCACTGCCATCGAGGTGCGGGTCGTAGGCCAGGCCTTTCCAGCCTACTGTAGTACGCGGTTTTTCGACGTAGGCGCGCATCACCAGCAGCAGCTTGTCGTTGACTTCGCGGCCAAGGGCGGCCAGGCGGTCGGCGTATTCCAGGGCCGAGCGCGGGTCATGAATCGAGCAGGGGCCGACGATGACCAGCAGGCGCGGGTCGCGGCCTTCGAGGATGTTGCGGATGGCCTGGCGATGGGCCTGGACTTGCTGTGCCAGTTCGCTGGGCAGTGGCATCTGTTGCTTGAGCAGGTGCGGGCTGGGCAGGCGTTTGCTGACAGTGGTGTTGGCCGCTTGCGGCTGGGTCAGGGGCAGGGCGAGGCTGGAAGCGTGCATGGCGTTTTTCCCTGGGCGGACAGCGGGTTCAAGCCCGCATGGTCGGCCCTATCGAGGTGTTCGACAGATCGTTGAATTCGTATTGGCTGCTGCATTGCCACCTGTAGAAGACCGATCGGAGGCGGCAGGCTGGCCCGAACGGGATTGGCTAAATCGCCAGGCGCAGGTGTTTGCGTAGTAATAAGTGGCGTAGTTCATGAATCTGTCCTCAAAGTGAATCGGTGTTGGTCAAAGGCCTGAAAAACAAAACCCCCGGTCGGGAAGCCGACCGGGGGTTTGAGTATTCTCATGTTCGGCGGCCCCTCGAAGGTGGGCGCCGGGTGGGTATCGGCGCCTAGTGGCTAAACCAATACCCAAAGTAATAGCTGGCAGGTGCCACGCAGCCGGCAACGGCCAGCACAGGGCGCAGGCTGCGACCGGTGTGGTTGGCGGGGTTGCGGGTGTGTTTCGGCATGTTGCTCTCCAGTGAATGAGCCCGAGCTTACTTCAGTTCGTGCGGGCCATTCAATGGATAAATGCTATAGGGCCGATCATTTATTTTTGTACTGACTGGTTCAATGGCCGTAGCGCCCGACCAGACTCTGCGCCCCCAGGGCGTGGCCTTGCAGCAGTTGCAGCAGGCCGCTGCGGTCCAGCCCCTCGGGCAAGGTACCCAAGGGCAGGTCGGTGGCAATCAGGGTCAGGGCGTAATGATGGGGGTTGTCGCCGGCGGGTGGACAGGGGCCGCGGTAGCTCTGGGTGCCACGGGAGTTGCGGCCCACTGTCACGTAGGGCCCGCTCAACCCCGCCATGCCTTCCTTGAGCCCATCCTGTTCGGGATCGATGTTGTAGGCCACCCAGTGCACCACACCCACGCCCTTGCCACCGTCCGGGTCGAACATGATCAGGGCCAGTGATCGCGTACCTGCGGGCAGGTTGTCCCAGCTCAGTTGCGGGGTTCGCTCTTCACCGGCCCCACATGCCGGGTCCTGGCCGACCTGTTGCAGGGCAATGACGCCGCCATCGGTGAAAGACGAGGAACTGACCGACATCGCGCCTTGGCCGCCCGCGGCGGCCAACGCTGTGCAGGGCAGCAACGCAGCGAACAGCCAGTGTCTGAGGTGCATGGTCAATCCTTGGCAGGGCGTCAAGGGCTTAGTCTAGTCCAGGTCAGCCTCAGCGGCTGTCCTGGTCCTCGGCAGTGCCTCCGCTGGCTCCGGCACCAGAGCCGGTGGCTTCGCCGGTGCTGTTGGAGCCGCCAGAGGCACCGTCGGCGGCATCGGCGTTGCTGCCGGTGTCACTGCTGTCGTTACCTTTGCTGCTACCGGGGCTGTTGACGCTGCTGCCTTCCCCGGCGGTCTTGCCGCCGGATTGGTCAGTTTGCGGATGGCTGTCGGTATGGGTGTCGGTGGCGGCGAAGGCAGCGCCGGTCAGGCTGGTCAGGGCCAGCGCCAGGCACAGGGACAGCGGGCGAATGCGGATCATGGGACTTCTCCTTTGTGCAAGACCTGTCATTCGTTTGGCTGGCAGCTGCTGGCGAGGTGCCTTCTGGGCGACGAGTGGCAATCAACAAGATTCCGAGCGCTGAGCGGGTGCCGGGGTTTCGACCGGCTCCAGCGGCGGATGCTCCTGCGCCGCATGCATCAGGTCTTCGGTCACCCGCAACTCGGCACCGGTTGGCGAGAAGGTGGTCGAAGCGGTGAACGGCGCAGGGTGCTCTGCCGCCGGGCGCTTGCCGCGGCGCCACATGAAGAAGCACACCATGGCCAGATTGACCACGGCAAACGCCCAGAACAGCCCAGCCTCGCCAAACTCGGTCATCATCGGCGAAATGGCCACCGGTGCCATGGCCGAGCCCAGCGAGTTGATCAGCAGCAGGCCCTGGATCATCGGCACCAGCGCATCGGACGGCGCGCGGTCGGCCGCATGGCTGACCGCCACCGGGTACAGGGTGAACACGCCACCACCCAGCAGGAACAGCATGGCCGGCAGCAGGAACGAGTCCGATGGCAGGAACACCGTTACAAGCGACAGGACAACGCACAACGCGGCCAGCGCGAGCAGCACATCGAGGCGGTCCTTGCGGTCGGACCAGCGCCCGACCGGGTATTGCAGCAGCATCGCGCCAAGAATCACCCAGGCCATCATGTTGCCAACCTCACCCACCTCCAGGCCGATGCGCTGAAGGTACAGTGGCAGCAGCGCATAGATGCCGGCAATCGCTACACCCGAGCCGAAGCAGCCGACCAGGCCCGACGGTGCCACGCCCAGCAACTGGCGGGGTTTGAGGGGTTCGACCTGGTCCAGCAGCGGAGACACCCGCGGCAGGATCACGATCGGCAGCACCGACAGGGCGGCCAGCACGCCGGCCAGCATGAACGGGGCGGTATCGCCTAGCTGGGTGATTTCGCCAAGGCCGGCCTGGGCGATCACCCCGGCGCCGTAGAAGGCGATCATGTACAGCGCCAGCAGGCGGCCGCGGATTTTCGCGTCGCCAGCCAGCAACAGCCAGCTTTCGATCACCAGGAACACGCCCACTGCAGCCCAGCCGTTGATCAGGCGTAGCACCGACCACCAGGTGACCTCGTAGAACAACCCTTGCAGCAGGATGGTCACGGCGATCAGCGAGGCGAAGCTGGTGTAGGCGCGGATGTGGCCGATGCGCAGGATCAGCCGGTCGTTGAAGATGGCGCCGAGGGTCAGGCCGATGAAGTAAGTCGACGAGACGATACCAATGGTGGTTGCAGACTCACCGGCGGCGCCCAGGCGCAGGGTGGTCAGGGAAGACATGAAGCCGTTGCCCAGGGCAATGATGAACAGCCCGAGCAGGGGCGCCAGCGCCATGGCCAGCAAACGCGGAGACATACGTACCTCTAGTTGGATGAGCGGAATGAGCACCTTCTCGGCGCGCACACCGGCTCGACCCGGCAAGGGGCGAGTGGCGACACGGATGCGACCTGGGCAAGACTCAACCGCTGGGCGTTATGGGAGATGGGCCGGGCGGGGAGGGTTGAGCCTACTTCACATGTGCGTTCATGTGTTCAGGCGCTGACTCTGTCATTGCTACTGGTTGCCACCGTTCAAGGCGACGGGCGAAAAGGAAGCGGGATTCTACGGGCTTGGACGCTTTTGCCCAAGGGGCCTGGGTGTGCGACGAGACGCCGCAGTCTCAGCGCGACATGAACATGTCTTCCACAGACATTTTCGATGGCGGCGCCTGCGTGCGGTGAGATCGGCCCGGTACTCTCACTGAGTGCGGCATAATGCTGAACCCCACCAAGGAAGGCCCCCCATGTTCGCGTCGCTGTTCGCAGTCCTGGCCCCGGTTTTCATCGTCGCCGGCATTGGTTTTGCCTGGGCCCGCAAGGGCCTGGATTACCCCACTGATTTCATCGCCCGGGTGGTGATGACCGTCGGCACACCTTCGCTGGTACTGTCCACCCTCAGTCGTACCGACCTGGACCCGAATGCCTTTACCAGCATGGCCGTGGCGTGCTTGCTGTGCACCTTGGGGATGGCCTTGGCCGCTTTGCTGGTGTGTCGCGCGTCGGGCATGCACTGGCGGGTACTGCTGCCGGCGTTCATGTTCCCTAATACCGGCAACATGGGCCTGCCGATCAGTCTGTATGCCTTCGGTGAGCATGGCCTGGCCCTGGCCGTGGCATTTTTCCTGACCCTGTCGATCGTTCAGTTCACCATCGGCATGGCCATCTCCGGCACGGCGGCTTCGCTCAAGGCGTTGCTGCGCAACCCTATCGTCATCAGCCTGGCCGGCGGCATGCCCATCATTTTTCTCGATTTCGAACTGCCGCGTTGGCTGGCCAATACCGCAGACCTGCTGGGCGGCATGACCATTCCGCTCATGCTGCTGACCCTGGGGGTGTCACTGGCCAGCATTCGCCTGCGTCACGTGGGCAGCGGCATGCTGCTGGGCGGTTTGCGCATTGGCCTGGGGGCTGCGGTGGGCTGGGCAGTGGGCGCGGTACTGGGTATGGACAGCCTGGAGCGTGCGGTGCTGATGGTGCAGTCGGCGATGCCGGTAGCCGTGTTCAACTACCTGATGGCGGTGCGGGCCAACCGTGAGCCAGAGCAGGTGGCGAACCTGGTGATGTGTTCTACGGTGCTGTCGTTTGCCTGGTTGCCGGTGGTGCTGGCTTGGTGGATGTAAGCGATAGGCAACGACAGCAATTTCCGTTGAGTCAATGCGCAAGGCTCACAAGGCCTTGGCCAAAAACGCCGCCGTGCGGCTGTCGGTACATGCCGCCACCACCTGCGGCGTGCCGCTGACCACCACCTTGCCCCCGGCATCGCCAGCCCCCGGCCCGATATCGATCACCCAGTCGCTCTGTGCCACCACTCGCATGTCATGTTCGACCACCACCACGCTATGCCCGCTTTCTACCAGGCGGTTCAGCTGTACCAGCAGCCGGTCGATGTCCTGCGGGTGCAAGCCGTTGGTGGGCTCATCCAGCACATACAGGGTCGCCCCGCGGGCCATGCGCTGCAGTTCGGTCGCCAGCTTGATCCGCTGCGCTTCACCACCGGACAGCTCGGTGGCCGGTTGGCCCAGACGCAAGTAGCCCAGGCCGATATCCTGCAGCACCTGCAGGCAACGGCGGGCAGGCGGTTGCTCGGCAAAAACCTGCAGGGCCTGGTCGACGGTCAACTGCAGCACTTGCGCGATGTTCATGCCTTGCCAGCTCACCGCCAGGGTTTCGGGGTTGTAGCGGGCACCCTGGCAGGTCGGGCAGGGCGCGTACACGCTGGGCATGAACAGCAGCTCGACGCTGACGAAACCCTCTCCCTCGCAGTTGGCGCACCGGCCCTTGGCAACGTTGAAGGAAAAGCGCCCGGCGTCGAAGCCCTGTGCCTTGGCCTGCTCGGTCGCCGCGAAGCATTTGCGCACGTGGTCGAACAGGCCTGTGTAGGTGGCCAGGTTGGAGCGCGGCGTGCGGCCGATCGGCTTCTGGTCAACTTGCACCAGCCGCTTGATGCTGCCAAGCCCGGCGCTTACGTGGCCGCTGCTGGTCTGTTCAGGTTCGTCTTCCAGGCTTTGCGCTTCGGGCTCGCTAGGTTGCTCGGCATGGCCCAGGTGTGCCCCCACCAGTTCCAGCAGGGCCTGGCTGACCAGGCTGGATTTGCCCGAGCCGGAAATACCGGTAACGGCGGTAAAGCAGCCCAACGGAAATGCGGCGCTCAGGTTATCGAGGTTATTGCGCGTGATGCCTTCAAGCTTCAGCCAGTCGCGTGCTTGGCGGGGGGCGCGTGTGGCCTGTACCGGGGCATCGAACAGGTAGGTGCGGGTGCATGACTGTTGCACCTCGGCCAGGCCGGCGGGCGGCCCGCTGTAGAGGATGGTGCCGCCGTGTTCGCCGGCAGCTGGCCCTACATCCACCAGCCAGTCGGCGCGGCGCATGGTGTCCAGGTCATGCTCCACCACATACACCGAGTTGCCAGCCTGTTTCAGGCGCTGCAGGGCTTCGAACAGCGCTTCACTGTCGGCCGGGTGCAAGCCGGCCGACGGCTCGTCGAGTACGTAAACCACCCCAAACAGCTGCGAATTCAGCTGGGTGGCCAGGCGCAGGCGTTGCAGTTCACCAGAAGACAAGGTCGGGGTGCTGCGCTCCAGGGCCAGGTAACCGAGGCCGAGGTCAAGCAGCGTATCAATGCGTTCGAGCAGTTCTTTGGCGATACGTTGGGCCGCCAGGCGTTTTTCCAGTGTCAGCTCGTCCTGCTGCCGGGTCAGGTAGTCGGCTGCCGCCACCTTGCGGAACACCTCAGCCAGCGCCTGCAACGACAGGTGCGACAGTTCGGCGATGTCCAGCCCGGCGAAGGTCACGGCCAGCGCTTCGCGCTTCAGGCGTTTGCCCTGGCACAGCGGGCAGGGGCTGGGGCGCATGTACTGGGCCACACGCTTGCGCATCTGCGCGCTCTGCGAGTGCATGAAGGTATGCAGCACGTAACGGCGGGCACCCATGAACGTGCCTTGATAGCTGGGCTCCAGCTTGCGCTTGAGCGCTTCGCGGGTCTGCGCCGGGGTCAGGCCGGCATACACGGGGGCGGTGGGCGTCTCTTCAGTGAACAAGATCCAGTCGCGCTGCGCCTGAGGCAGGTCGCGCCAAGGGATATCGACGTCATAGCCCAGCGTGACCAGAATGTCGCGCAGGTTTTGCCCTTGCCACGCCATTGGCCACGCCGCCACCGCACGCTCACGAATGGTCAGCGACGGGTCGGGAACCATGGTCGCTTCGGTCACCTCGTAGACACGGCCCAGGCCATGGCACTGCGGGCAAGCGCCCTGGGGCGTGTTCGGAGAAAAGTCTTCGGCGTACAGCATCGCTTGCCCGGCCGGGTAATGGCCTGCGCGGGAGTAAAGCATGCGGATCGAACTGGACAAGGTGGTCACGCTACCCACCGAGGAGCGTGCACTCGGTGTGCCGCGTTGCTGCTGCAGGGCCACCGCCGGCGGCAGCCCGTCGATGGCATCGACATCCGGCACGCCAACCTGGTCGATCAGGCGCCGGGCATAGGGCGCCACCGATTCGAAATAACGCCGCTGGGCTTCGGCATACAGCGTGGAGAACGCCAACGAGGACTTGCCCGAGCCGGACACGCCGGTGAACACCACCAAGGCATCGCGGGGAATATCGACATCGATGTTCTTCAGGTTGTGCTCGCGGGCGCCACGGACGCGGATGAAACCGCTTGGGGTGGTCGGGCTTGGAGGCATGAAGCAGTCCTTGTCTGAAGCTGAGCAGTGCGCTCAAGTTAACAGCAATTGCAGCGCCCTTGCGTGGGCAGCAGTCAAGGAATCTACCCGATGGAGCCGGTGGGGTGGCAGGGCGCCGGCTGTTTTCGCCTTACCTGACGTTCGTCTCAAGGCTTTTATTGCAGACCCTAGCGGGTACCCAGCACATCGCGGATGTTGTCCACCACATTGTTGTCCTTGATCACGTCACTCAACCAGCCTTCCAACGGCATGTTGCCCCACTTGATCGCACGTTCGATCAGGTAGGGTACCGGGCTTTGCGGTTCGCTCTGCTTGAAATACTGGGCGATGCCCGCAAGCATGGTGAATGCCTCGTCGCGGGTCAGCGGGGTGGTGCGCAGGGCGGCAGGCGCGGTCGTCGGGGGCGTGGCATTCATCGGTTCACCTGCTTCGTGGAGGTTGGCAGCCATGGCCTGTGGCTGTGCTTCCTCCGGGATGGCGGGGTGTAGCTCTACGCCGCGGTCCTTGAGCAGTTTTTCCGCCAGCTGGCTGGCACGCGAAAGCATGTCGGCAAGGCTGGCAAAGCTGGGCGCCTCGTGGCCGAACAGGCGGTCGGCGCTGGCCTGCAGGCGTTTGCATGCATTCAGGCTGGTAGCGATCTGCTGGGCCTTGGCGCGCAGGTAATCGGTGTCGGTAAGCGCTACCGAGCGCTGGAAGATCTCGGCGTTGATCTTGCCTTCGTTCAGCGCTGTCTGCATTGCCTTGGGGTTTTGCAAGGCGAGGTTTTCTACATGGCGTGACTCGTCATAGCGCAACACGCCAAAATGCTGCCCTTGGATAATGGGCAAGCCACCGGCAATGTCGGTGAGCGTGGTCTTCAACCAGGACAGTCGCGCCGCGCGCTCGTCCAGGCCGTCTTCGAGGGTGGGATACAGCGTTTCCCAGAACGCAACCAGGAGCTGTTCGGTCAGCTCGAGGCCAAAGGTGATGCCTTCGAAGTGTTCACGTTGGGCCAGCCCCTCGCAGAGCCAGGCCACCAGCATCAGGTCTTTGCTTTGCTGCGCAAGCCCTTGAGCCGACAGGTTGATCACCTGCTCCCAGTCGGCAGTCTTCAAGTCGGTTTGCCAGTCGCCCTGGGTCAGGTAGTCAGGGTCCGCCCGGCGTGCCTCCTTGATCTGGTCGAACAAGGCAGAGAAGCTCAAGTCTTCACCACTGCCACCCTCGATAGGGGCGACCAGTGTGGCCAGCGAGAGGTCATTGAGAATTTCAGGCATAGAACACTCTGGACATGGCTAATGAACAGCGCGCCAGAAAACCCGGCGCGCTGCGGAACACAGGCCGCCGAAGCGGCCCATGGTTCGGTACGTGCTTAGGCAAACACTTTGTTCGCGGTGCGGTCCCAGCCACCTACGATGTTGCCGCCGGCCTGGCCGTCGGTGCGGTTCTGCTGGGTGTAGGTGGTTTTGATGCGGGCAAAGTTGAAGCTGATTTCTTCAACTGGCAGGTCGCTGACCGCCTTGTCTTCACCACTCTGGTTGCCACCGGCGACAAACCTGACCGAAGAGACCACCACTTCTTCCATGTCGATGGTCAGGTAGGTGACCTTGTCGCCACCGGCGCGGTTCACGTTCAGCTTCAGCTTGGCGATGTGCTTGCCGGTGCAGCAGTGTTCGAACAGTTTGGCCGATGCCTTGTCGACTGCCTTGCGGATCTTGAAGTCGCTCAGGGCAACGCGCTCGGAGGACGCACCGCCCGAAGAGCTGGCGGTTGCCGACGTAGCCTGGGTGGCGCCGTACTCGTAGCCCAGCACTTCGATCCAGTCCTTGTGTTTTTCATCCAGTACTTCGCCTGGGATGCCGTCGATTTGGATATACGCGTCAAATGCCATTGTGAAACTCTCCATTAACAACATGTAAAGGGTTGCTCATGCGCCCCTTGGTTTTGACCTTGCCGGGCGTGCCGGCAGAGGTAGCTTGCCGCCGCCCGGGCCTCATCCTGTGAGGCCCCAGCGACCGGTTATTGCGGCGTGGCTCAGTTAAGCCCACGCACTTCGATTTCCACCCGGCGGTTGGGCTCCAGGCACTTGATCAACTGCGTTCGCGGTTGTTGCATGTCGCAGTTGACCAATGGCTTGCGGCTGCCTTCGCCCTGCGCGACCACCAGCTCGGCAGGTACGCCCTTGCCAACCAGATAGGTGCGGATGGTTTGCGCCCGTTGTTTCGAAACCTGCAGGTTGCCCTGGCTGTCACCCAGTTGGTCGGCGTGCCCCGAGATGATGATCTTGCCGATATTCGGGGTGTTCAGCAGCTTGCTGGCAATTGCGCTCAGCTGATGCTGGCCTTCGTTTTTCAGGCTCTGGAAGTCGGCGCGGCCGAAGGCGAACAGGGTGTCGGACTCCAGCGTGATGGTCTCGATGGCACGCAGTGACTGGGCCCGCAGGCTATCGATGTAGTTGCGCGAACTGGACATCAGGAAGGCGTTGTCGAGGATGCGCGGTACATCTGGCTCTCGAATCTGGTCGCTGTAGAACGTGATCTGGCGGCTGGCGTACAGGTAGTCCTGGTTGCCACCGGCCTCGCTGCCAGCGGCGGCCATGCTCTTACCGGTATGGCGGGCGATGGCCGGGTACCAGTAGTCCGGCAGGTGCGCCTTGAGAAACGCCGGGTCGGCATGCTCGCGCTGGCCCGGAGAAAGCATCACGTAAGTGTCCAGGGCCGCCTTTCCGAAATTGGCGATCGACTGGGCCCGGTTGTCATGGGGCAGCGCCTCGGCCTCCACGCTGTCAATGCCGCTCACTGGCTGCAGCTCACGGGTGTTGCGCTGGTAGACCTTGAGCGTGGTCAGCAGGTACAGGGTGCGGGTCAGATTATCGGCCGTGGGCTTTAGCATCACATTCTGCAACGTGGCGAAGTAGCGGTCGCGCAGCAGCGGCTCGACCTCATGGCCCTGGTACAGGCCCAGGCGCATGCCGAGGGGCACGCCCTTTGCGTGGTGTTGCTCATGGTAGTGAGCAGCCCAGAAGCGCAGGCGGTCTAGGCTTCGCCAGGCGGTGTACTGGCCGCTGGCCGCCTGGTCGTCGGCCTTGGCCTGGGCCAGTTCGCCGGCAATGCTGGCCAGGGTGGCGCGGTTGTTCAGGTACGACCAGCCCCACAGGCTGCACAGCACCAGTGCCGCCAGGCCGGCGGCGCCAACCCACCCGGCCTTGCGCCGGCGTTCACGGTGGTTGCTGGTGTACAGCGCCACCAAATGCTGGTCGGGAATGATCACTTTGCGGAACAGGCTGTTGATGAACAGCGGCGCCGGCTGGCTGCCGGCAGTGCCCGTTCCTTCTGCGTGTTCGAGTGCGAAGCGTTCGGCCACATGCTGGCCGTGGCAGCCCCACTGAGCCTCGTCGGCCTGCAGCGCCGCGGTGAAATAGAAACCACGCAGCATTTCGGCATTCTGGTAAGGGTTGTCACGCAGCAGGCTGTCGACGAACTGATGCAGGCGCGGCTTGAGCGCGGCCAGCTCCAGCGGGAAGCGGTAGGCAGCGTCGTTCCGCCGGGTGACTTGGATGTCCTGCTGCACCAGCTGCTGGCTCGCCATCTGCCCCCAGTAACGGGTCAGCTCGTCCATCGCATTGCTGAAGCGCTGGCCCCAGTCGGCTTGCTCGTAACCTTTGTGAGAGAAGGTTTTACCCATCACTTCACCACGCGCGGCGTCGTCCAGCTGGCGATAAAACGCGGTGAAACCAGGGATCAGGTCGCACTTGGTGAAAACCAGGTAGATTGGCAGGCGCACTTCAAGCAGCGCGCAGCTTTCCTGAATGCGTTCGCGCAGGCGCTTGGCCACGCGCTCCTGGTCTTCGACCGAGCCATGCAGGATATCGGCGATGCTGACGCTGACGATCAAGCCGTTAAGGGGGCGGCGCTGGCGATGCTGGCGCAGCAGTTGCAAAAAGCCGCGCCACTTGCCGGCTTCCTCGGGGCTGTTCATGTAGCGCCCGGCAGTGTCCAGCAGTACCGCTTCAGAACTGAAGAACCAGTCGCAGTTGCGCGTGCCGCCCAGGCCCGCGACCCGCACGCCTTCGCGCTCGGCATAAGGGAAGTTCAGGCCCGACTGCAGGATCATCGTGCTCTTGCCGGCGGCAGGCTGACCAATGACCAGGTACCAGGGCAGGGCATACAGGGCATCCTTGTTCGAAGTACCGCGCGGCTTGTTGCTGTGCAGGCGCTCGATGCCCTGCAGCAAGCGCTCGCGCAACAGGCTGACTTCTTCCCGGTCGGCCGGGGCTGCACTGAGTACGGCCTGGTCGGCGTCGTCGCGCAGCAGGCCTTCAAGGTTGTGGTGCTGACCTACGCCGCGGTACAGCAGCAGTACATAGCCCGCCGACAGCAGCAGAAACACGCCGATCCCGGCCAGCAGGCTGTGCAGCGAGGCGAAGCCGAAGGCTCGGCCGATGGCCCAGACCAGGAAGATCGCCAGGAAGAATGCCACGCCCAGCAGGTAGGGTTGGTAGCGCAGGCAGTAGTACTTGAGCTTGTTCATACAGGTGTCGCATCCAGTGCATCGACGAACTGGTCGATGACATGTTCAAGGGGGCGGTCGTAATCGTGCAGCCGTGGCACCGTTGTCAGCGGGCTGAGCAACTCCAGGTGCTGGCGCGGGTCGGCACAGCCACTGAGCAGGCGGTAGGCACAGCTGGCGTGGCGCGCCGGGAAGCAGTACAGCTGCGGGTGCATGAAATCGTCGGCCAACAGGCTCACTGCCGGCAGCGCTCGGTGTTCGCTCATGCGGGCCAGCCAGGTCAGCCACAGGTCGGCAGTGGGGTTTTTAAGGCCACGTTCGGCCGGCAACGGCAATTCGATGCCGCCTGCAAAGTCGCCCAGCAGCGAGGCACGGCCGAGCTGCAGGTGGGCGAGGGCAGTGGCACTGTCGAAACCTGGCCAGGACCCATGAAGGGCACGGGCCACATCCGTGAAGCTGAAATCATGCAGGAACTTGGCGTGCACCCGGCGGAACAGGTCCAGGTCCTGGCCCTGCAGCGGGCGCAAGGCCTTGATCCGTTCGAACAGGCGGGTGCAGTCGGCGCCTTGCACGGCCTGGTGCAGCATCGGCTTGATCTGCGCGCTGAACAGCTCGCCAAGCGTGAACGGGTTGACCAGCCCAGTACTGTCATCGCCCTTGAGCAACTGGAAGATGAAGAACGGGTAGCGCCGCTGGCTGGCATCGCGCGAGCTGAGCAGGCCACCCAGTAGCCAGTTGCCGTTGCGTGCGCGGTAGGTGAAAAAACACATCGGCAGCGCGTCGAACAACGCCTGCCAGTCATCGCGGTAGCGCATGGCTGCCAGCGATGACTGCAACCAGGCGTCGAACTCGCAGACTTCTTCCGCCGCCCCATGCAGGCTGACGAAATCTGCGCTCGACGGCAGCTTGCCGAAGCAACCAATCATTGCGCGCCCCTGCTGTTGAGGGCGCTCAGGGCCTTGACGTCACCCAGATCGGTCAGCTTGACCCCGCCGAAGTTGCGCACGACAAGGCTTACGCGGCCACTGGCGGTGTTCCAGCTGAAGCGTTGCTGAATGCCGTCCAGGTCGTCGACCCGAGCGCTCTCGTTCATGCGCAGCAGGCCCCACCGCCCTGGGAAGTCGAACACGGTGACCCGTGTGCCGCTCAGGGTGACGACGTCCAGGCGCGCGCCCGGCGCGGTGCTGGTGCCCGGCCAGGCGAAGCGGTTCCAGCTGCTGCGGCCGTTGCGGTAGTGCTGCTCCTGGCCATCGAGGGTGAAGACGATGTCGGTGAAGTTGGCTGAAGGCTCCAGCATGATTTCGAAGCCGTTGTCACGGTCCGACAGGCTGGCGATCACCTGGCCCACGGAGCTGGCCTTGTCGATGCTGTTGAGCATGCCAGGGTTGACCAGCGCCGGCCCCTTGCCATCGCCCACACCCAGACCTTCACCACCGGCCAGGTTGCCGATTTCGTTGCGCTTGAAGGCCGGCAGCAGGCCGCTGTCGGGATCTACGAAGCGTTGCAGGTCTTTCACCGAAGCCTCGTTGCGGCTGCTGCCGGCAATCGGGTAACGGTGTGCCATGACCTGCTCCCAGGGCTTGGCGATCTGCTGCGCCCAGGCCTTGGCGATCTGCTCGCCGGCCGGGTCGCGCAGGGTCGCCCAGGCATACTGGATGGGCAGGCTGAACAACCCCTGCAGCGAGCGCGACAGGCCATCCTGGCTGGTGTCGACGCTGCTTTCCACGTAGTTGCGCACGGTGGTGATTTCGCTCGGCTGGCCTTCCAGGGTCTCGCTGATCAACTGTTTGCTGCTCTTGCCCACATCCTGCGAGCGCTGGATGTTGTTCATGCGCACCTTGAGTTTGCGCAAGGCGGCCAGGTAGCGGTCCATGATGGTGCTGTCGGCACCTTCGGCGTTGTTTTCGGCGAACACCCGCGCCACCGGCTCGAAGCGCTTGGCCAGGCTGCCGTCGTCCACCGCCGGCAGGGCCGGGGCGACGTTGGCAGGCAGGGTGTCGTTGGCGTCGAACAGACCGGTGACCTTGCTCCAGAAACCGTCATCGCGGGGGGTGCCGGGGGCCGGGATGGCTTGCTTGACCGGCAGGTCCCACTGGGTATTGTCGTTGACCGCTTGCAGCAGGTTCTTCACTGGCGAGTTCTGCACGTCGCTCAACAGCCCCAGCTCCCGGGTCGCCGAGGCCAGGTCGGCGAAGTGGCGTACGCCAACGCTGCTGACCATCTTGTACCAGGCCTGGGTGTAGTCGCGCTTGTAGCGGGTCATGAACTCGCGCACGAAGTTGGCCTTCTGCACGAGGGCATCGCCGCCTTCGCCGTCCAGCACCCAGTCCGACTCGTTGCGCAGGTTGCCCGACACCAGCTTGATCAGCTCGGGCTTGACGAAGGTGTCCCAGCCCTGGCGGGTGTAGATCGCCGGCACACCAGCGGTTCCGTACAGCAGCGCGCGGCCTGGTTGCGGGACCAGGTCGTTGAGGCTCAGCGCCGGGAACTGCCGGCTCGACTCGAGCTGCAGGCGCAGGTACTCGCGATCGACCAGCGAGCTGGAGATCATGAACGACTTGAGGTTCTGCCGGGTTTCGTTGATCAACTGTTCGTTGCGCGGCAACGACGGCGCTTGGCCCTGCTCCAGCAACTGCACGTACAGCGGGGCATTTTCCGCGATCACGCCAGCGTCGGCCGGGGTGCCTTCGGCTGCGGCGCTGGCCCAGGCCTGGGGCAGGCTGGCAGCGACGAAGGCCGGGTCTGGATGGGCCTGGGGCTCGGTCAGCAACAGGTACAGCTTGAGGGTGTTGTAGGCCTCGATGATCGAGGCCACCTGCTGCTCGTCCAGGCGCCCGAGCATTTCTTCGGACAGTGAAAGCCCACCGGTGGCGGCGGACAGCTCGGCGCCATCGCTGGCAGTGGCCAGGTTGACCTTGGCGGCATAGGCGCCAGCGCGGGTGTTGCCCAGCGCGGCCTTGGCCCTGGCTGCAACGGCAGGGGCCAGCGGCTTGCCATTGCGCTTCTTCGGCAGCGGGGCCGGGGTGAATTCCAGCTCCTGGTTGATACCGTTGGCGAAGGTGTTGAACGCCCGCATCTGCACTTGCAGGCTGCGTGCGATCGGTTCCAGCGCCTGGCTGCGCAGCTGCGCCAGGTAGGCGCTGCGGGTCACCTGGTGAATCGCCTCGCCCTGGTACAGGCCGCCACCCAGCTGCAAGGGCACTCCCTGCAGGCGATGGGCCTCGACGTTGGCCATCTGCTCACGCAGCACTTCCAGGCCCTTGCCTGCGGCCAGCTGCTGCTCGCGGTCTGCTGCCTGCTCGATGTGCGCCAGCTGCCCACGCAGGCTGTCCAGCCACTGGCGGTTATTGGCGAACGACAGCGCTTGCCAACCGATGAACAGCAACCCGGTGGCGGCGGCCAGGCCCAGTAGCAGCGGGCTGAACGCAGCCTGGCGGCCCAGGCGCGACTGGTAAAGGATCAGGTCGCGGTCGGGGAAGATCACCTGGCGGAAGGTGTCGGTGATGAAGTAGCTGCGGTTGCCCAGGGCCTTGCCGACGTGCCCGGCCTGTTCATCGTAGGCGGCCTGCAGGGCGAATTCGTCGGCGATGACGTCTTCATAGACCTGCCCCAGTTGCTGCCCGTTCTGCAGTGCGCTGGTGAAGTACAGGCCACGTAGCAGCAGCGGGGCACCGCCGCGATGGCCGCGGGTGAAGTGGTCGAGGAATTGCTCGAGCACACCGCTGAGGGCGGCGAAGTACTGCGGGAAATTCAGCAGGGTGCTGTCGGCTTCGGCACCGAGGGCGATCATCTGCGCGTCGACGTGCTGGCGAATATGAGCCTGCAGCTTCTTCAGGCGCGTCTGCAGCACGGCGTGCAGGCCGTTGGTGCGGATTTCCGAAAGGCCAAAGGTCATGCCCAGCGGCTGCTGGCGTTCGTGCAGGTCGAGGCCGTCGAAAGCCTGGCTGAAGCCCGGCAACTGGTCGGTCTTGCTCAGCATCAGGTAAACCGGCGGGTTGGCATCGAGGCATTCGGCGTATTCTTCCACCCGTGCCACCAGCTGGGCCGCCAGGGCATTGCGCTCATCGCTGTTGGCCGCCAGCAGCTCGGGCAGGCTGACCACAAGCACCAGGCCATTGATCGCCGCTTTGCCGCGCTGCTTACGCAGCATGCGCAGAAAGGCCGAGAACTCGCTGGCCGACTGGTCGTCGCGCAGGTAGCGCCCGGCGGTGTCGATCATCACGGCGTCGGGGCTGAAGTACCAGTCGCAGTGCTGGGTGCCGCTTTCGCTGTCGTTGGCCGTAGCGATGCTGGCCGACAGGCCGGAATGGGTCAGCAGCGAGGTCTTGCCGGCCGCCGACATGCCGACCACCAGGTACCAGGGCAGGTCGGACAGGGCCGCCTTGCCGCCGCCACCCGCGGAGCGGTCGGTGCGCAGCATGGCGATGGCGTGCTTCAGGCGCTCACGCAGCACCTGCTGGTCACGGAACTCGCCAGTGGCATTCCACGAGCGGTCGACCTCGATCTGCAGCAGGTTCTCCAGGTTGTGTTCGGCGCGAATGCGCTGGTATTGGCGCAGCACGATTACCAGCAGGAAGCAGGCACTGATGATTGCCAGCGCTTCAGGCACGTGATGACGCAGCCACGGCACCAGCGGCGCGGCCAGCCAGCAAATCAACAGGCTAGCCAGCCACAGCAATGGCAGCAGCACCCAGAAACTTTTCAACAGACGCAGTAATGTTTTCATGTCTTCCTGACTCGGCTACCGGGTACGTGCTCAGGCACTGAACAGCTGGCGGATTTGTTCGGACAGGGCGGCGACGTCCTTGTCCAGCAACCAGTCCAGCGTCAGGTACACGGCGACGCAGACCAACGCGATCAGCGCCAGATACACCCACAGCGGTACTTCATGGCGCAGCATCTGCGACACCTGGTCGGGCAGTGCCCAGTCCGGTGACAGGGCTTTGGGCGCTTTGCGGTAGCGGGCGATATCCTGGCCCAGTGTATTGGCCAGGTAACGCAACTGGTCCTTTTGGCCGAGGCTGAACTTGCCCTCGAAGCCCAGTGCCAGGCACAGGTGGTAGACCTCGAGCACGTCGATGTTCTGCTTGACGTCGGCGCGCAGCGCATCGACCTTCTCGAAGAACCCTTCGCCGGCCAGGTGCACGCCGAAATAGCGGAACTGCAACGGCTGCAGCTCAAAGTGCCGACGCAGCGCATTGTCGTCCGAGCGCAGTACGCTTTCGTCGAGGAAGGCGCACAACGCGTATTGGGTGTCCTTGACCTGCTCGACGCTATAGTTGGCGGCACGGGCATCACGTTCCAGGTTGGCGAAGAAGCGTTCGACGCTACCTTCGAAGGCCTGCACCGAGGTCACCTGGCGGCCGCGACGTACGATCAACGCCATGCTGATGAAGTCCTGGACCAGGTCCTTGAGCGTCGGTTTGTCGCTGGCGGCCGGGACGGCGCCCTGTTGCAGTACGGCTTCGGTCATTTGAGCACCGCCATCAGTTCAAGCTTGAGGTTGGTAAAGGCGCTGGGCGCATAGAAGCAGATGGCCTGGGCGCTGATCATTCGCTCATACACAGTGCCGTGTGGCTCGATGGCGAAGTACTGGTTGTCCAGGCGCACCGGAATTGCGTTCGGCAGCCGCGCGGCATGATTGAGGGTGACACCCGGCATGGCGCTGTTGACCACCACTTCAATGTCTTCCGGCGAACCGACCTTGAAGGCACGGGGCACCAGCTCCAGCAGGCTGGCGCCGGGCATGTCGGCATGCACGGCGATATAGAAGTCGGCTTCGGCCAGGCGCGGGTCGTGCAGTTGGCCTTGCCAGTGCGATGGCTTGGTCTGGGTCAGGTTGATGACAATGCACTGGTTGGGCACGACGTTGTCGAGCATCACCCGGATCATTTCGTCGAGCTTGACCAGCGACGCGGCCGGGTCGTGGTGGTCGTACTCGGGGATGTCGCTGAGCTGGGTGTCCAGGGTGAAGGTCAGCAGGCCGCCGGCCAGGTCGGCCAGGAACAGGTACAGGCGCTCCGGGTGCAGGCGCGGGTGGGCCAGTAGATGCGCCAGCTGCGGGTGGGCACGGTTGACCGTGTTCAGCAGCCAGAACAGGGTCACATCGCTGGAGCCGAACTCGGCGATCTGGTCGGCGCGCTCGCGGCGTCGGCCGGAAAGCGCCTTGCTCTTGGCCTGCAGGGCGCCGAGCAGGCGCTTGCCGATGCCGGCAATGGTCTCGTGGCTGCCCAGGTGCAAGGTGGGGTGGACGAAATGTGGGTCAACGTTGAAACCGCCCATGCTGTTGCGTGTCAGCTTGGCCAGTGGGCAGTGGCTGTAACCGTCGAGGCTGTCACCGTCGACCAGCAGTACGACGTTCAGGCGCAAGCTGGTGATTTCGTTTTCCAGCTCGCCTTCATTAAGGTCGGGCAGGGTGTCGAACTGCTTGCGGAAACGCCGTGCGGCCTTGTGTTCGTGGCCATCCTCGACGTAGTTGAGGCCGAATGGCTCGGGCAGCTTGAGCGCGGCATACACCTTCAGGTCGTTGGCCTTGAGCAGGTCCTTGAGGTCGCGCGCGGCCGGCAGCGGATCGTGCTGCGGCGCGTCGTAGAGGCTGCCATCGGGGAACACCAGCTTCAGGCGCTTGAGCTGCAGTGAACCATTGGCCAGGGCGTCCTCGTCCACCTGCAGCGCCTGAACCCCCCAATGGAAAGGGGTGCTGCGCAGGGTCGCCTCAGCCAACTGGTGCTGATGGAATTCGTCCTGATACTGGAAGTGCTGGGGCAGCAGGAACATGCCTTCCGACCACATCACCCGGCTCTGCTTGCTCATTTGACGCTATCCACTAAAGAATTGAAGGTTGAATCCATGGCGTTGCTGGCCGACTGGCTGGCGGCGTCGGTGGCTTTGTCGATGGCCGCGTCCTGCACCTTGTCGGTGAGGGTCGCGTCGGCATCCTTGGCCTTCTGCGCAGCGGCAAGCTGGTCGGCGGTCGGCGGTTTGTTCAGTACGTCTACGCCCCGCATGGCGCTGATTTCGGTGTTGTCCACCAGCACCCGCAGGCCGTCGGAGGAGAACCAGATACCGTCCTTGCGCAGCGAGTTGGCGTCGAAGGCGACTTTCCAGCGCGCGTCCTGCTCATCGCGGAAGAACGCCGCCACGCCGACGTAGCGCGCGTTCTTGGCCAGCGGCCACTGGTCGATCTGGCCAATGCCAGGCAGCAGGGTGATCTCGCGGGTTTCCACCAGGGTGTTGCCCAAGGCTTTTTCCGGGGCGTTCCACAGGGTCTCGGCATCGGTAGCCGCGAAGCGCTCGAGGTCGGTCAGCTGATACACGCGCATCACCACCGACAGCGGCTTGCCCTCGGCGTCGGGGTTGAGCTGGTTGCCGCCGTCGGATGTCAGGATGACCTTTTCGCTGTCGGCCAGCATGTCGGCCGCCCAGCTGTCTTCCATGCGCTTGCCGATACGGTCGGTGACCCCGCAGCCGGCCAGCGCCACCAGCAAGGCGGCTGCGGTCAGGCGTTTGAGGACGATGTGCTTGTGTTGCATGACGGCAAAACCTCCGGGTACTGGTCAGGCCAGGCGATAGGCGAAATCGCCATCGCTGCCCAGCTCGATCGCAAGGTGCTGGATCGGCGCGTCCTGGGCCATGCGCTCGAGCACGCGCTGGGCGAGTTCGGGCATCAGGGTCTGGGACAGGATGTTGTCGATGTTGCGTGCGCCGCTGTCGACCTCGGTGCAGCGGGCGGCGATGGCCTTGACCAGCGCCTGGTCATAGCTGAGCTCGGCCTGGTGGTTGCGGGCGAAGCGCTTGGCGATGCGTTCGAGCTTGAGGGCGACGATGCGCTCGAGGATCTGGTCCTGCACCGGGTAGAACGGCACGATGCTCAGGCGACCGAGGAAGGCCGGTTTGAACACATGGTTGAGCTGGTCGCGCAGGTCCTCGACGATCGCCTCGGGCGTCGGCAGCTCGGTGGCGTTCAGGCAGGTCTGCATGATGCGCTCGGTGCCGGTGTTGGAGGTGAGGATGATCACCGTGTTGCGGAAATTGATCTCGCGGCCCTCGCCATCGTCCAGCACGCCCTTGTCGAACACCTGGAAGAACAGTTCGAGCACGTCGGGGTGGGCTTTTTCCACCTCGTCGAGCAGCACCACACTGTACGGCTTGCGGCGCACCGCTTCGGTCAGCACGCCGCCTTCGCCGTAGCCGACGTAGCCGGGTGGCGAGCCCTTGAGGCTCGACACGGTGTGGGCCTCCTGGTACTCGGACATGTTGATGGTGATCAGGTTGCGCTCGCCGCCGTACAGGGTGTCGGCCAGGGCCAGGGCGGTTTCGGTCTTGCCGACACCGCTGGGGCCGAGCAGCAGGAACACGCCAATCGGTTTGTTCGGGTCTTCCATGCGCGCTCGGGAAATCTTGATGCGCTTGCCGATCTCGTGCAGGGCGTGGTCCTGGCCCAGCACGCGTTCACCAAGCAGGGCCGGCAGGCGCTGCACGGTATCGATTTCGTCACGCAGCATCTTGCCCAGCGGGATGCCGGTCCAGCCGCTGATGACCTGGGCGATGGCGCCGCTGTCGACCAGCGCATGGACCAGTGGCTGGTCGCCTTGCACGCGCGCCAGCTCGGCACGCAGGGTATTGAGCTGCTGGGCGTCGGCATCGTTGGCGGCGTCCAGCGCCTTGAGCTGTTCGACCAGCTCCAGCTCCTGCTGCCACTGGGCATTGAGTTGCTGTTCTTGTTGCTGCTCGGCCTGCAGGGCAGCCTGCAGCGCTTCCAGGCGGCGGGCATGGTCGTGCCCCTTGCCGGCTTCGTGGCCGAGCACGCCGATTTCTGCTTGCAGGTTGTCGATCTGCCGGCGGCAGTCTTCCAGTGCGCCGGGCAGCGAAGATTGCGCCAGGGCAATGCGCGCGCAGGCCGTGTCGAGCACGCTGACCGCCTTGTCGGGCAGCTGGCGGCCGGTGATGTAGCGGTTGGACAGGCGTACCGCCTGCACCAGCGCTTCGTCCATCACCGCCACCTTGTGGTGCTCGCGCATCTTGCCGAGCAGGCCGCGCAGCATGTGAATGGCCTTGTCTTCGTCGGGCTCTTCCACTTTGACCACCTGGAAGCGGCGGGCGAGGGCGGCGTCCTTCTCGAAGTACTTCTTGTATTCGGCCCAGGTAGTGGCAGCGATGGTGCGCAACTCGCCTCGGGCCAGGGCCGGCTTGAGCAGGTTGGCGGCATCGTTCTGCCCGGCCTGGCCACCGGAGCCGATCAGGGTGTGGGCTTCGTCGATGAACAGGATGATCGGGTGCAGGCTGCGCTTGACCTCTTCGATCACAGCCTTGAGGCGGTTCTCGAACTCGCCCTTGACCCCGGCGCCGGCCTGCAACAGGCCCAGGTCGAGGGTGTGCAGGGCAACGTCCTTGAGCACCGCCGGCACGTCACCCTGGGCGATGCGCAGCGCCAGGCCTTCGACCACGGCGGTTTTGCCGACCCCGGCTTCGCCCGTGAGGATCGGGTTGTTCTGCCGGCGGCGGGTGAGTATGTCGACCATCTGCCGTACTTCGAACTCACGGCCCAGCACCGGGTCGATGCGGCCCTCGCGGGCGCTTTGGGTAAGGTTGACCGTGTACTGGTCCAGCGCTGGGGTCTTGCCGCTGGCCTTGCTCGACGTGCTCACTGGCGCCGCTGGGCTGGCCAGTGGGCTGGCCTGCCTGGACTCGGCGCTACCCTCCACCAGCGCGGCAAGGTTCAGGCGCAGGTCATCGGCGTTGATTTTTTCCAGCTCCGGCGCCGAGGCGATCACCACGCGACGCAGTTCAGCATCGTCAAGCAGAGCCTGCAGCAGGTGAGCGCTGCGCACCTGGCCTACGCCGTATTCGATCGAGGCCAGCAACCAGGCTTGCTCGATCATGCGGGTAATGTGCGGCGACAGCGCCGGGGTGCGGGTATTACCTTTCTTGAAGGTGCCCAGGGCGGTGACCAGCTGCGCTTGCAGGCGTTCGGCGACGACCTCGTAGTGGCGCAGGATCGGCGCCAGGTCGCTGTCGTTGTTGTCGAGCAATTGCAGCAGCAGGTGCTCCACTTCCACGTCGTAATGGTGCTCGGACAGGCACAGGGCCGCCGCGCTTTCGGTTGCCGTGCGGCTGGTTTCGTTGAGCTTGGCGAACAGAGACTTCAGGTTCACAAGGCGACCCCATCGTAAGGAATGTGGAAAACGGCGCAACGCGAAGGCTCCGCGTCACGACCCGGGCGTTTGAGCCAACCCAGCCAGCCCAGGGCGACATTGCCGCTGCGGCCCAGCTGGGCGCGTGGCACCGCCTCGCGCTTGAGGCGCGGGGCAATTTCGAAATCCAGTTCGGCACCTATATAGAAGCGCACCAGCTCGACCAGCTTGCGGTAGCAGGCGGTGCCCGGCTGGAAGCGCTGGTAGTCGGCCAGGTTCAGCGGGCCCAGCTCGATACGGATGCACGACTGATAGTCCCAGACCCGGTTGCCGGCGACGGCGCTGTGGCCGAGCTGGGCATTGCGGCGGCCAAGCTGGGTGCATTGTTCGGGCTGCAGGTGCAGCCAGCGCCCGGCGAACGGCTGGACCTTGATCGGCAGCGAGAAATAGAAACCGAGCATGCGTTCAAGGTTCAGCGCATTGCGCGGCTTCTGGCTGAGCAGGCCGGCAAAATAGCTGAACAGCTCACGACGCAATGCTGACGGTTGCTCTTCGAACTTCAGCTTCTGGGCGCGCGGCCCGAGGCCAACCAGGTTGAGCAGGTAGCCGTCGAAGCCCGAAGTGCCATTGCGCTCGTGTTCGATGTGGAATTTGTATTTTTGCCAGGCCTCGTAGAACAGCGTGGTCATGCGGTGCGAGAAGATGTCGAGAAACGCATGGGCGGCATCGTCGCGATACTGCACGTGGCGCTCGAGCAGTAGCTCGGTGTACGGGCGTGGCAGCACGCCTGACGGCCCGACCAGGCCCATGAAGGTGACCTGCACTTCCGACAGCGGCAAGCCGGCCGGCGACACCTTGCCTTCGCGCTCGAAGTGCAGGTCGCTGACCTCGCTGGCCGGGAACGCCAGCGACAGCTGGGTACGAAAACGCAGCGGGTCTTCGTGCGGCCGGGTTGCCAGGTCCATGCGCCCGGTGCGGCTGTAGTGCAGGCGGAGCAGGCGCACCAATTGAAAGAATTCGAATCGGTGCGGCTCGGCTCGGGCCTGATCGATCAGACCAGGGGCTGATCGCCGGTGCGTGCTGGCCATTGTACGACTCTCTTTTCTCGTTGTTGGGTGCGCAGGGTCAGTTGGGTGAAGCTGTTCATCGAGCAGTACTGGCCGAAGAAGTGGTCCAGCACTTTGCCGAACAGAAACACGCCGCTGCCGATGAACTGGCTTTCGTCCAGGGTCAGGGTGATGCCGACGCCGCGCACGAAATTTGGCCGCGGGTGGCCGATGCGCGCGACCACCGGTTCGCTGCTGATCGCCTTGATGCCGTTGATCTGTTTGCGAATGGCGGAAACATTGCGGTAGTTGTACAGCGACAACAGCTCCAGCAGCACTTCCCGGCCCTGGCTGACCAGCGACAGATGGTTCAGCGACAGGTGGGCGATCAACCGCCAGATCAGGCCCTTGCCCAAGGGCACACGCACCGTGGCGGTGGGCTTGCGCAGGCAGCGGATATCCTTGATCACCGCGTTGGCGGGAATGGTGAAATCGCCCCGTTCCCCACCGAACGGCAGCAGCAGCGGCACGTCGCGGTTGCTGCAGGTAAGGCCGATGCTGAGGGTGTCGCTGCTGGCGTCGATCAATTCCAGATCGCGGTCGACCACGCGGATGCTCATGGCAGTGGCGTCACCCTGGTTTCGCCGGCGCGCGACCCAGAAGCTGCTGTGTGGGTCTTGCTCACCCCGGGGTTCGAAAAACGGCTGGCAGGTGGCGACCTGGTCGATACCGCCGAGTTTGCGCACCCGCCGTACCCGGTCGATCGAGACCACCTCTGCAGCGTTGTGCAGCCGTGTGTCAGGGGTGACCGGGTATTCGTGCTGGGTGTGGGTCAGCTTGATCGGCTCGGCCTGCTGGCGGAACAGGTTGATGATCGGCGTGCAGTTGAGCTTGAAGTTGTTGCGCCCGATGTTCTGGGTCAGCCGCGCCAGGCGCTCGCTGAGGTCGTAGTCGGAGAAATAGAAGTTGACCTCTACCTGCTCGATGGCCTTGCCCTGCAGGATGCGGGCAAATCCACTGAGGTCGAAGAACATGAACTTGTCGGGGAAGGTGAAATACTCGTGCAGCAGGCGGTAGCCCAGGAATGAGCGCTCGGAGTAGTCCACCAGGCCTTCGTCACGGGCGTAGCCCACGGTGTTCAGGGCATCGGCCGGCAGCGCCACTTCGCGGCGGCGGCCCTGGTCGTCGAAGCTCAGCGTGGCCTTGGCCAGGTTGTTGAACAGCAGCTCGTACAGCTGCAGCATCAGGGTTGCTTCGCCGTCGAGGAAGAACCGCAGGCGGTTCATGTCCATCTGCCCGAACAGGGCATCGCCAGTGGCTGCCAGGCGGATGCGCAGACGAGCGACCAGGTCGGCGCTGTGCCCGTTGAAGGCCGAGCGTTCCATTTCCGTGAACGAGGCCTGCTGCACGGCAATCGGCCACAACTCTACCGGGTAGCAGGTGCGGAACTTGCACACCACGCCTTCCACGGGATTGGCATGCATCTCGGTATGGCGCGCCACGCGGTAGGCTTCGGTGACTTTTTCGTGCCTGCCCAGGCTCAGTTCGACAATCGACATCGACGGAGTAGGGCGCAGGTAGTGGGGGTACAGCACCTCGAGGAAGGATTCGACGATTTCCGGAAACTCGTCATCGAGTTTCTTGTGCACCCGCGCAGACAGGAACGAGAACGCCTCGATCAGGCGCTCGGTGTGCGGGTCTTCGCAGTTGTCGCCTTCGATCAGCAGCCGCGAAGCGATCTTCGGGTACTGCGCGGCAAACTCCTGGCCGAGAAAGCGCAGGTGCGACAGTTCCTTTTCGTAGTAGGGCAGCAGTTCGTCGAGCATCAGTTGAGGTTCTGCACTTTGTATTCCTGGGTGTTGACCTGCAGCACGGCGTCGAATGACACCTGGCGGCTGATGTCCTGCAGACGCAATACGGCGTCCACGCGGAAGGTCAACATGCGGTGGCCGTTCTGCTGGGCCAACAGCTGAACACGGACCCGGCGAAAGCGCCGGTCTCCGGTGCTGATCGCCCGCTCCAGCTGTTGCTGGATCAGGCGACGATCGTGCGGGTCGAGCACGCTGCGGCTGATGAAGTCCGGCATGCCGTATTCAAGGATGGAACCACCGAGCTGGCTGAAGCCGTCGAGCTCTTCGGCGACCAGGGACTGGCGGGTGTTCACCAGGACTTCGAGGTCGCGGACGATGCTGGCCTTGTACTCGGCCAGCGAGCAGGTGCGCTGCGCTGCGGGCTCGGCCGACTGGTAGGGACGGTCGTCCAGCAGTCGGTCGAGCAGCGAGGGCAGCAGGCGGGCCTGGTTACTCATGTGTCATCCCTGTACACAACGGCCTGTCAGCCGCGTGCGCCCTGTGGCAGCTCGGCAACCAGCCGCAGCGAGGCGGTCAGTTCATCCAGCTGGTAGTGCGGGCGCAAGTAGGTCACGGCCTTGTACACGCCTGGCTTGCCGGGCACTTCGAACACCTCGGCGCGCGCTTCGCGCAGCGGGAACTTGGCCTTGGCCTCCTGGCTGGCGGTGTCGTCGAGCAGCACATAGCTGGCCAGCCACTGGTTGAGGAAGCGCTCGACATCCATGCGCGAGGCAAAGCTGCCGATCTTGTCGCGCATGATCGCCTTCATGTAGTGGGCGATGCGCGAAGTGGCGAAGATGTATTGCAGCTGGGCCGACAGGCGTGCGTTGGCGTTGGCGATGTCGGTGTTGTACTGCTTCTGTTTCTGCGCCGACTGGGTGCCGAAGAACGCGGCATAGTCGGTGCCCTTGCAGTGCACCAGGGGGATGAAGCCCAGGTCCGACAGCTCTTTTTCGCGGCGGTCGGTGATGGCGATTTCGGTCGGGCACTTGAGGGCGATTTCGCCGTCGTCGGTCTTGAAGGTATGGGTCGGCAGGCCTTCGACCAGGCCGCCACCCTCCACGCCGCGGATGGCCACGCACCAGCCGTAGCGGGCGAAGGCATCGGTGACGCGGGTTCCGAGGGCGTAGGCGGCGTTCATCCACAGGTATTTGTTGTGGTCGCGGCCATCGACGCTTTCGACGAAGTTGAATTCTTCCACCGGGGTGGTATCCGGGCCATACGGCAGACGACCGAGCACGTGGGGCAGGGTGAGGCCGACGTAGCGCGAGTCTTCCGAGGCGCGGAACGACTTCCACTTGGCGTATTCCACGGTGTCGAAGATCTTCGCCAGGTCACGCGGGCCGGACATCTCGGTGAACGAGTCCCAGCCGAACAGCTCGGACGAAGCGGCCGAGATGAACGGCGCGTGCGCCGCCGCCGCGACGTGCGAGATCTCTTCGAGCAGGTACATGTCTTCGGGGTTGCGGTTGAACTCGTAGTCACCGATCAACATGCCGAAAGGTGCGCCACCGAAGGTGCCGTACTCTTCTTCGTAGACCTTCTTGAACAGTGCGCTCTGGTCGAATTCGCTGGCGGCCTTCAGGTCGCGCACCAGGTCTTTCTTCGAGGCATTGAGCAGGTGGATCTTCAGCGTGGTGCTGGTCTCGGTCTGGTCCACCTGGTATTTCAGGCCGCGCCAGGAGGCTTCCAACTGCTGGAACTCGCGGGCGTGCATGATCTCATTCATCTGCTCGGAGAGCATCGCGTCGATTTCGGCGATGCGCGAATCGAGCACGGCGATCAGGTCCTTGCTCGGGGTCATCTCACCCTCGAGCACCTGGTTCACCAGTTCGCCAATCAGGTCGCGGGTGCGGTTGCGCTCGGTGTCGGAGCGGGCCACGCGGCTTTGCGAAATGATGCTGTCGAGCAGCGAGGGCTGTGGTGCGAAGTTTTCCACTTCGACCAGGTCGCCGGCCTGTTGCGGTGCGGTTTGCTTGTCGGTCATGTTCGGGCTCCTGCTCAGGCGCGATCGTCGCTGGACGGGTCTTTCACTTCGGCTTCACGGCCGAATTCCTTGCCCAAGGTCTTGAGCTTTTCGGTGTTCTGCAGCACATCCATCAGCAGCTCTTCGAGCTTGTCGTTGCCGCCCATCTTGTTGCGCAGGTCGGCCAGCTTGTTGCGCACTTCCAGCAGCTTGCGCAGCGGCTCGACCTGCTTGACCACGTTCTGTGGCTCGAAGTCTTCGAGGCTGTTGAAGTTCAGTTCCACGCCCAGCTGGGTACCGTTCTTGGCCAGGGTGTTGTCGACGCGGTAGGTCAAGCGTGGCTTGATACCCTTGAGCACACCGTTGAAGTTGTCGCGGTCGATGTACACGAACTTGCGGTCCTTGAGCTTGGGCAGCGGCTCCAGCGGGTTGCCGGAGAAATCACCCAGTACGCCGACGACGAAGGGCAGCTCCTTTTTCTCGATGGCATCGCCGATGTCCACGTCGTAGGTGATATGGACCCGAGGCGCGCGAACGCGGTCGAGTTTGTGCTGAGTGCTTTCCTTCTTCGCCATCGTGTTCTCCAGTGCGAGCAATTCGCTGCGAATCATTGCGCGGCCCGGTGCCGGGCGCTGCGCGTTACAGTCCTTCGATCGTCAGCAGCAGGCGCTGACGGATTTCGTCGTTCATTTCCAGGATGTTGTCGCGGCCTACCAGTTCTTCGAAGCTGGTGTTGCCGGCAATCTGCGTGCTGCTGCGGATGACCGAGTCGTCGGGAAGTTCCGAGCGCACCGGCGAGCTGATGACGCAGAACGGCAGGTCGCCAAAGCCCTTCAGGCGCTCGAAGCTCAGGCCGTAGCGCAAGCCTTCGAACAGCCGCCCAAGGCCAGGCGACTTGCTCAGGCAGTAGAACAGCACCAGGTAGTGCACCACGAAGCGGTACAGCTCGGCGCTGCTGCGGTTGGGGTCTTTGATGACATTGCGAAACCGCGCCAGGTCGAAGGCGTGGAAGCCCACAACCCAGCGGGTCGGGCTGGTGATGCGGATGACCTGGCCGCTGTGTTCCAGGGTCTTGTCGTATTCCAGCGGGAACAGTTCGGGGGTGGTGCTGATCAGGTTCAGCGGTACTTCCAGCTCGGTGACCAGCTGGAACGGCGCGGCCGAGCCGATACGTTCGTAGAGTTCGACCAGGGCTTGGAAGTGGCCCTGGGTTTCGCGCCCGCTGCTGCGCTGTGCGCCTTGCAGGTATTCGCCAAACAGGGTTTGTGGACGGATCAGCGGTGCCACGGTGGCAAGGTAATCCGCCGCCTGCGCCTTCAGCGCATCGGAGATCGCCCGCGTCTGGCTACGCAGCTTGATCAGTGCTTCGACATCGAATGTCTGTGTCATTGGTGCATCGTCCATGTGCCTGCTTGATCGTCCTGAAACGCCGGTGGCGTGGACCTGAAAAATCGCCTTTCGGCTGCAGCGAATTTGGGTGCTGGCATATGAATATTGTGTTGCCAGCAATGCCGAGTAGGGCACCTCGCTGCGGAAGAAGTTCCGGCGAAGGGGGCGATTTTTTCCCCGTTGTGTGACGCTGCGCAATAATGGCGCTGTGATATTGACAGCGTGTTTTGGGCGCAGGAGATGGGGGATCAAGCCGTAAAGACTGGGTACGAAAGGGGCTGGAAAGCGATGAAAATCGTTGGCAAAAGTTTTTTTCAAAAAGTGAATCAGTTCTCATTTTTTGCGCCGGCCGCGTGCGTGCAGCGGGGTGGGGAAGCGCGTCAGGATGATGGCAATGCGACCGGTTTCGTCGCACCCGGCGGGGTAATTGCTTTGTTCAAAATCTAATAGCTAGCGCGATGCTCGTAGGAGCGGGTTTACCCGCGAATAGGCCGGGCCTGCCGGCCAATATCCCCTGGTCATTCATCGTCGCAGCCGCCACCGCATTCGCGGGCAAGCCCGCTCCTACATCGACCGATGGAGTCGCCACGCCCCGTTGTCCCTGCCGGCCACTATCCTTGATCATTCACCGTCACAGCCGCCAACGCATTCGCGGGCAAGCCCGCCCTACACCGGTGGTGTCGCCACGCCCCGTTGTAGGAGCGGGTTTACCCGCGAATAGGCCGGACCTGCCGGCCACTATCCCTGATCATTCACCGTCACAGCCGCCACCGCATCCGCGGGCAGCCTGCCCGCGAACACCGGCGCAGCCGGTTTCATTCAACTCAGCGACCATCGACCTGTACGCAAATGTCTCTGCCATCGATTACCTTACATGGCCAATTGTCGTTGATGTAATGATCCGGCTTGAAGCACACCCGTTCATCGTTAACCCAGAACATCTGCCAACCGGAGCCCGAGATCCTGAGCTTCGGGCACGACCAGTAGTCCTTTGCCGAAAGCGTGGCTGTGGTCAGCGCAATCATTGTCGGAGCGACGATAACCATCAGCACAACCGTCAGTTGCAGCGAGCGTAGCTGGAACCCGTGCAGCCAAGAGGTTTTCGGTGGGTCAAACTTCCGACCGGTCCATGCGGCGATCAGGCTGGCAACGATCAGGCAAGGCCCCAGGGGAATGAATGCGATCATGAAGAAAGCTTTGAGTGGTGTTTCCACGACCGGCGCATTACGGTAGATCCGGCCGTAGAGGGGCACGATATCTGTCCATAAGGCGTACACCGCCAGTGCTCCCATGGCGAGCATGGACAGCATCAGACCGATGGCCGTAAGCCGGAAAAGAATAGGGGACCTTACGTAGAGTTCGGGATGGTCTTTCATGTGTGCCTGAGCATTCCCTGGCTGCCGCGGATCAAACCGGCATGGCTGAACAACAGGTTCAGCACGTTATCACAGGACCAGGCACTGGATCGCGCTCAGGGTGCATTGCCTGGTCTGGCGATTGGTGATGCAGTAGGCACGACGCTGGAGTTTCAGCGGCGCGGTCAAGGGCATGTTTACGATAGGGTCGGCGGTGGTCCTTTCCGCCTGGCGCCTCGTGAGTGGACCGACGATACGATGGTGCGCTGGTACCGGCAGGGTGAAAACCGCGTCAACGGCCGTTGCTTCGACATCGGCAATGTCACCCACGCAGCCCTGGAAGGCTGGTAGGCCCAGGGGCCTGACTGGATGGGCAACATCAAGGCCTCGACCGCAGGCAATGGTATCGTTGATACGCCAATGGCTCCGTTACCCAATTCATTCTCAAAGAAATCCCATGATCGATCTAAGAAGCTCAAACGCATTGCTGGCCGACTACGTGCAACGTTATGCGCATCTGTCGCCGGAGCCCTCCCGGCAGTTGCAGCAGCGGATGGACTCCACCTTGCAGCCTGATGCACTGGCGGCGCCGGCGGTCAAGCCAAGCTGGCTGCACTCCAGGGCCTGCACATTGACCGCGGAGCAGGCACTGGACCGCGCCAAGGGCGCGCTGCTTGGCCTGGCCATCGGCGATGCGGTCGGCACCACGCTCGAGTTCCAGGCCCGCGACAGGGGGCAGGTGAGCGACATGGTCGGGGGTGGCCCGTTCAACCTCGTTGCGGGTGAGTGGACTGATGACACCAGCATGGCGCTGTGCCTGGCAGACACGTATGTGAGCAAGGGCAAGTTCGATTACGCCACTTACGCAGATGCCTTGGTCCGTTGGTACCGGCGCGGGGAAAACAGTGCCAACGGTCGTTGTTTCGATATCGGCAATGCCACGCGCAATGCCCTTGAAGGCTGGCTGCGCGAGGGTATTACCTGGCAAGGCAACTATGACCCCTCGACGGCTGGCAATGGCTCCATCATCCGCCTTGCGCCTACGGCAATCTTCCGCCGGCACTCGCTGTCGGCAAGCTGGTGGGAAAGCGTCACGCAAAGCAGCGTGACCCACAACGCCGACGAGGCAGTGAACTGCTGTCAGCTGTTTGCGGCACAGCTGCATCTGGCGCTCAACGGTGCAGACAAGGAAGAGGCCCTGGCCCCAGCGGTGCGTTCGTTGCGGCCTCGCCCGATGATCATCAATGCGGGCGAGTACAAGCAAAAGAGCCGCGAACAGATCCGCTCCTCCGGCTACGTCATCGATACCTTGGAAGCGGCACTGTGGGCCGTATGGAACACCGACAACTTCAAGGACGCGATCCTCCTGGCCGCCAACCTTGCCGATGATGCCGACAGTGTCGCGGCCACCGCCGGCCAGTTGGCGGGTGCGCTGTACGGCGTGTCCGGCATGCCGCCGGAGTGGGTGGAGAGGGTTGCGTGGTCGCAACATATCCAGGAACTGGCAGCCAAGCTCTTCGATCTCTCGCCGCAGCATGATGAACTGGACGCATTGCTTTATGGCCAGCCTTGACGGTTCGGGCAGAAACTGTGAAGTACGCCACGAATCGAAACCAGAGGAACGCTTCGCGACATGTACTTGAGGCAGGAGCCGTATGCGGTAGTTCCGCACGTACGGATCTGTGCGGGGGGGGGCAGCGAATCTTCTGCTTGAGTGTTTCGGTGTTCATGGTCAGTCCTGATTGGGGTAAGGGACTGCACCACTTCACCGCAGCGTGAGATGGCACCACTCATTTGTTGGTAGGGTCAAACGGTCATGCAGTGTCGGATTTCGTCAGCATTTATCTATGTGGCACTAGATGGCCGTGCCCCGATTTTTTCCCGGCTTGATGATTAATAATTCATCAAGTTGTCTTTTGCGGCATTTTATCACGAAAGCCAGCGCCGCATCAGGGTCATCCATGAAGGCATCAAATGTAGCTGGAGCAATGGCGAAATACTCTTCGTATTCAACCATGCCGTTGCTGACGGGGAACGAAACGTAATACTGACTAGCGTCTTCTTCGATGCCGATTGAGTACATGTGCTGACGACTGATGAAAAGATCTTTGAATTTCATAGGGGGCCTTCAAAAAAGGGGAGCGGTATTGAACCTCTTGGCGGCAATACTCGCCGCGTCTATGACGACTTCACTGTTGCCGTCAGGTAGCTTGCCACCAGGGATCCAGAATTCGTTAGCACCGGCTTCATTTCCCGATGGAATCCGTAGATTCAACTGCTTCGGATCAGGGATGTCTACCGGGACCAGTGCATTGGTATCAAGGAAATTCTCAGGCTAGCCAAGGGCTTGCTCCAACGCGCGCTTGTCACCTGCTGTCTTGGCAAGTCGTTCGGTTGCTTCGTGGCCTAGCATGATGAACGACGTACCATCTTTCTGTGCGATGCCGTATTTCTCAAGGTTGGTCTGGGTCATGAAGCGTGAGGCGCCATTTTGGAATTGGGCCAAATGTTGCGCGACATAATCTGGATCTGGATAGGTAGTGGGGGTCGGGCCTTTCGCCTTTGGCGATCGCAAGAATATCCTCTTCGGTGAATCCAGGTTTGTATCTGGGTTTTGGCGGCTCAATAGCCTTCTGCGATAGCTCGCGAGAGCGTTCGTTGGCAAGTAGTGGTTCAGTCTCTGCACGCCTGAGTGGTGTGGCGTCACGTGCCTGAAGTTCAGTATGCGCCAGTAACTTCTGCTCATTCTTCGACAGCCAGGCAGCCAGGCAGCCAGTTGCCGATTGGAGATATCCGCCTGTAGCCTCGCACTACGTGTGGCAATGTTTTCCATGCTGCTCATGACGGCGGCCTTCATCTGCCCCCGAGTAAGGTAGGTGACGATGGCTGTCAGTAACAGCAGCACCAACTGCTCCTGCCCGCGAGCAAGCTGGCGTGCAGCGCGCTCGACACGCTCCTGGGCCTGCGCCGCGGAACCGCCGCTCGAGTCCAGGCCAGCGGGCTTGATGCCATCCTCGGCGAACCAGGCCGTGGACATGCCTTGCTGAAGGGCCGGCAGGCCCTGATAAAAATACTCGGCGATGGCGGACAGCCCCAGGCCCATGAGGATCAGGTTGCCGACCTGCAGGCCAATGCCGGCGCCGGCCACCGCGCCCGGCGCCGCGCCGACGCCAAAGGCGAACGCCCCGGCCACCACACTGTTCGCCCTGTCGAACCTGAGGATGGCTCGAAAACAGCTGATGGGTATGGGTGAACTGCGCGCTCAAAAGGGAAATCTGGGCGAAAAGCCTCTGAAAACATGACGCATTGAGCGCTTTTTCGATAGATAGCTCTGCGTGATGGGGGAAATATCAACTTACCGCCCCGCACGGCAAGTTGATCGGAGCATCCTTAGATGCGCTTTGTTTCTGCATGTTGATTATGTGCTTTCTGGTCAAGACGCTCAGATTAGGCACGATTGGCGCTCTGTGTCTGATTGATCACATGGATTGAACTCATGAAAAGATGGCAAGGCTGCCCGCCCGTCATCCCTGGGAGGGTTTCTCCCCCATGCGCGCCTTGAGCTTGTGCAGGGTAGGGGACTCGCCCCCGGACAGCTCGATACGAAACTCGGCGAAGGCGTGCTCGAGATCGGCATACTGCTGCAGCCCTTCTTCGGTGAACAGATAGCTTCCGGGGATGTCACGCCATTCCATCGGGGTGCGGATCCGCTGCTGCTTTGCCGCGTTCAACAAGAGCGTCAGCTCTACACTCAACTTCATGGCGGCCGGGTCGTGTGACTTCAGCCGGTCAATGCTGACACGCAGCGCTATCGATTTTTGCCGGAGTGCGTAAATGTCCATCGTGGCTCAGCCTGCTGGGTGTAGGGTTTATAGCTTTCGTCAGTGACTGCGCTCGATGTTCAGTGGCTGGCCTGATCGAACGTCGGCAATCAATCGGGCAGTTGAATTTTGAGGCCACGAGCCGACTGGATGGCTACGTAATAGGCGTCTTTCAGTGCTCTGGCCAACTCGGGGTCATTTTCTTCGAATTCTTTCGTGGCAATGGCACCGATACTGAGTTGGTGGAGTTTCGATTTATCTTGCTCTCGCCCTTCGAACACGGCTTTCACATAGTCAAGTTGGTTTAGTAGCATCCCATAAATGGGGTAAGCGGGACAGGCCTTGTTCCGCTGCGCGGTGATGTCGATAGCCTTCTGTGCATAGCCGAGGGGGGTTGTGGGTTTCATAATGCACCTGGTGTTATCAGTTTGAAGAGCTCGCGTTGGCCAGAGGTCATCTACCGAGCACCGCCAATGGCGTTATAGGGTTGGGAAGAAACGGACCAGGTATCCAGTACCGGTGCCGAGGTGCTCCTCAGCAGCGTGACCTTCTCAGTGCTCTGATAGACGTTCACGATCTTGGGCACGATGGTTTCCGTTTTGTAGATCTGGCCAAGCGGGTTGATCCCCAGTTGCCCTGGCACCACGTCAGGGGTAGGAGAGTACCGCATGCCTTGCCGGCCGCCGGGCACCTGGAATTGCCAAAGTGTCTTGCCCCGGTTGATTGTTTCCGCGAAGACTGGTTGAGTGAAGTCCAAGCCGTTCATGTAGCCTTCGTAGTCGGCAGGCTTATAGCCCTGTGACTTGAAGAAGTTTCCGGAAAGATCGCCGTTCGTACCTTTGACTATAGTCAGTCGCGCAATTTCTTTCCGGTGATCATGCAGAGTCTCAATGAGCAGGGGGATGCAATCGGCAGACTTATAGCCCTGTGGCTTGAAGAAGTTGGCAGCAGTATCCTGGTTACCTCGTATATTGGTGCCCTGCCAAGTTGCCCGTTCGAGCAAGCTTCTTGTATGTGCTCCATCTTTTTCTAATCGTGATTTTTATTTTTGGCTTGGAATTTCTTAAAGGAACTCCACTCCTCTCCATCAATCAATGCCATGTAAAATTCTGCAAATAACTGACTGAGATTACGATCGTCCTGTAAGTTGGTTTCCGGTAAGTAGCGGTAACCAGGTATGTCTCTAGCCTCCATGGGGGCATGAATTTTTCCATTTTCAGCTTTTAATAAGAGGCTGCGTAGGGTGTTGAGCATCAGCTTCGCATCGGAATTTTGATCTTCGAGAGCCTCAAGTTTTTCACGAAGCGCTGTAGCGGTAGCCTTCAGTGTGTGCGTGTTCATTGTCTATCCTAGTTGTCAATAGTGCCTATGAGCTTGGTGGCCGACCACTCATTACGGTTAGGGGTAAGATATTGAAGTGCGCCACCCACCCTGTCAATGTTACCTCCAAATTCGGTGGTAGGCGCAATCTTGCTGACAAAAACCTCTGTTGGTTTAAGTGGCGTCATTTCAAAAATTGAATATTTTGTAGCCTCACTGCCCAGCGGTAACCCTAGGCTATCAGCCAGGGTTCGGCTTCCCTGCGCAGCAGACTGCAGCTCCTCCATAGTGGTGAAAAATGGAGAGTAACGGCTTGCCTCTTGTCCCACTGGCACGATTTTCACGAGGGGCGAATCTATGATGGACAGTTTTGGAGTGTTACTGCCCGAGCCTATCTGGGAGATGGCTCGGCTGAAAATGTCCATGTCTGATGCTTTGGGGTCTGCGGCACGTAGCTTTTGCAGATATAGCTCACCATCAGGGCTGTCGAGATACTCATTAATCTGTTTGTTGCTAAGGCCTCGGGGTGCAAAAGTCTCTGCATATTTTAGTTGTTGATCGTGCGCTACAAAGTCAGGGTCCTGTTTCGCATAAAATTCTCGCAAGCTCTTTGGCTCGACCTGGCTGATGGGAGATGGTTCTTTAACTTGCAACTCCGGCTGCGCCAACAGCTTCTGCTCATTCTTCGCCAACCAGGCCGCCAGCTGCTTGTTGGAGATCTCGGCCTGCAGCCGAGCGCTCCGGGCGGCAATGCTTTCCATGCTGCTCATGACGCCGGCCTTCATCTGCCCCCGAGTAAGGTAGGTGACGATGGCTGTCAGTAACAGCAGCACCAACTGCTCCTGCCCGCGAGCAAGCTGGCGTGCAGCGCGCTCGACACGCTCCTGGGCCTGCGCCGCGGATCCGCCGCTCGGGTCCAGGCCAGCGGGCTTGAGGCCATCCTCGGCGAACCAGGCCGTGGTCATGCCTTGCTGAAGGGTCGACAGGCAGGCCGGCAGGCCCTGATAAAAATACTCGGCGATGGCGGACAGCCCCAGGCCCATGAGGATCAGGTTGCCGACCTGCAGGCCAATGCCGGCGCCGGCCACCGCGCCCGGCGCCGCGCCGACGCCAAAGGCGAACGCCCCGGCCACGCCACCGGCGAGCGAGCCAACCGCCACACTGCCACCGAGGATCATCGACACCTCTTTGACCAGTTGCAGCAGCACCGGCAGGATTTGCTCGATACCTATCGAGGACCACTTGCGCTTGAGGTTGTCCTGAATGATCGGGTAGGACAGGGCCATGGCCTGGCGCACGTTGTCGATACGCTGGCCACCGAGGTAGCCATAGGCCTGGTTGGCGCCATTGCTCACTCGTCGGCTGAAACCGTCCCAGGCCTCATGGGCGCTGTTCAGGCCGCTGTCGACGCTCTGGTTGAGCTCGCTGAATTTCTGCTCGAGATTGCGTTCGATGTCTCCCCAACTGGGGATGTTGGCTAAAAGATCCATTTTCGCTTCACTGTCCATGGAAGTGGCGGCGCTCGGCGGCGAGCGCAGCATGTCGCTTCAGACCTCAGGATGGGGGCGAAGTCCCGCGGAGAGCCCATTGTTCTCATGACAGGCGTGCGCGGCAATGATGGCAATTGAGCATCGCTGCACGGCTTTGTGGCTGACCGCATCCCGCAAGTGCCATTACGGCCGCGTTCGCAATGGCCATTTGCCGGAATTGGCCAGTGGCAAAAAATTTGAACCAATCCACGTTATGAAACATTTTTCTCCGCCAGTGGAGCTGATGCGTCAGGTAGCGCGACAGTTGGAGTGGGAGCTGTCAGGCATGGGCGCTGATCGACACCTCAAGAACCTTCTGCGACGGCCGTTCGGCGATAGCCGGGGGCGCTTCCGGGCGCCAGTGAGGAAGATGAGGGATGGCGATATGACATTGCCTTGCAGGGCGGTATTGCCCGGTTTTCCTAGGCCTGTAGTGAGTTGACAGGGCAGCTTTTGCCGGTGTTTCCTTTGGGCCTTTCTGCCTGCCTGGCATTCGGAAATGTGAACCCTGTCGCATTTATTTCAATGCATGATGGCACTTTCCTTTCTGCAGGTAGTCGCATGATTCCGCAAGCACGCGCGTTATGCGCGCATGCAGAATACGCCCGCAAGATCAGGGTTGCAGCTGAGCAGCGCAAGCGCGTGCTGGCCGTGTTTTCAAGGAGATTTCGCATGATCATGGACTTGGCCTCCGCGCTGCTGTCGCCACAGAACCGCCGCCTGTTCAAGTTTCACAACCTGGCCAACCCCGAGCAGGAACTGCTGCTGGAAACCTTCAAGGGCACCGAAGCCCTGTCGCGGGCGTTCAACTACGAACTGCTGCTGGTCTGCGAAGACTCCGGCGTGCCGCTCAAATCCATGATGGGCCAGCACGTCAGCATCGAGATCGAACTGGCCGAAGGCGGCCCGCGGTACATAACCGGCTACCTCACGCGCTTTGCCAGCATCGGCAGCGACGGCGGCATGGCACGCTATACCGCCACCCTCAACCCTTGGTTCTCGATGCTGAAGAACCGCTTCGACACGCGGATCTTCCAGGGCAACACGGTCGAGGAAGTGGTCACCGAAGTGTTTGCCCTGTGCCCGGCGTTTTCCCGCCACGAGTTTCGCCTGACCCGGCCACAGAAGCGCTACACCTACATCACCCAGTACCGCGAAACCGACTTCAACTTCGTCCAGCGCCTGCTGGAGGAAGAGGGGATGTTCTACTACTTCGAGCACACCGCCGAAGGCCACACCATGATCATCTGCGATGACTCCAGCACGCTGGTGGCCATCCCCGAGCAACCGCAAATCCGCTTCCACAGCGCCTCGGTCACCGAGACCGCCGACTCCATCACCCAGTGGAGCGGCAACCGTCAACTGCAATCCGGCAAGATGGCCACGCAAACCTTTGACTACCGCCAACCGAACAACCGCCTGCCGGTGGCGCTGAACAGCGTGAACAGGCAGGGCGATGTCGAGAACTTCGAGATCTACGACTTCCCCGGCCAGTACACCCACGGTACCTATGACGAAGGCGAAACCCTGCTGCGCCTGCGCATCGAGGCGCTGGAGCTGCGCGGCAAGAAGTTCGAAGGTGCCAGCAACTGCCGGGCCATGAAGCCAGGCTATACCTTCGAGCTGCTGCAGCACTACATCCACGACCAGGGCCCGGTAGAAGACCGCCAGTTCCTGCTAATGAGCGTGGAAAGCGAAGGCCACAACAACTACCTTACCGGCCAGCAGGCCAGCTACTTCAACACCTTCAGTTGCGTGCGCAAGAAGATCCCGTTCCGCCCGCAGCTGAGTACGCCCAAACCGACCATTGCCGGCCCGCAGACCGCGATCATCGTCGGCCCACCGGGTGAGGAGATCTTCACCGACGAACTGGGCCGGGTGAAGATCCAGTTCCACTGGGACCGTAATGGCAAATACAACGATCACAGCTCCTGCTGGGTACGTGTCGCCCAGTCCGGGGCCAGCGGCGGCTTCGGCAGCATCCAGATCCCACGTGTAGGCGACGAAGTGGTGGTGGTGTTCCTGGACGGCAACCCGGACCGGCCGCTGATCATGGGCAGCCTGTACAACAGCACCAACACCCCGCCATGGTCGCTGCCGGCGAACAAGACCCAGAGTGGGTTCCTGACGCGGTCGATGAAGGGCGACGGCGGTACCGCCAACTTCTTCCGCTTCGAGGACAAGGCCGGCGCCGAGCAGATCATCATGCATGCCGAGCGCAACATGGATACCGAGATCGAGCTGGATGAGACCCACGATGTGGGGAACAACCGCTCGATTACTGTTGGTGGTACGCACACCGAAACGGTCAAGAAAGACACCGTGGTGCAGGTGACCGAAGGTTCCTACACCCTGCAGGTCGACAACCAGTTCATCCAGGTGGCAGCCAAGCAGCACATCATCCTGCAGGTGGGCGACAGCAGCATCACGCTGACCCCGGAAGGCATCGAGATCAAAGGCAAGGTCATCGTGACCACCAGTACCGACACCACCCAGATCACTGGCGCCGCAGTGCGGATCAACGACTGAGGCAAGGTTCATGTACAAGCCCTCGATCTACGACCGCATCTCTGCCAGGCGCGAAGCGCAAGAGGAGGCTGTGCGGCTGGCCAGTCTGGCGGAAGCTGCTCATGTGCCCGAGGCTGTGCCCGAGCCGGAACCGGTGCCAGCCGTGTTGCAGGATGTCGCCAGCGCTTTCACCTTCGCAGGGTTCTCCTTGCAGTTTCCGCTCGGCTTTCGTTTTCGCGACATCCAGACCACCCTCGAGCATGAAGGCGAGCCGGTCAGCCTCAGCATCCGCCGCCGTGATGTACGCGCCAGGCAGCCGCTGGAGCAACTGTTCCAGAGCGCAGTCGAGGCTTTGCGCGAATTGAACCCGCAACTGCGCGTGATTCGCCAACGTGACTGCCTCCTGGCTGGGAACCCGGCCAAGGTCGTGGACTTTCACTTCAATGCCGGCCACGAGCCTCGGCACGGTCGCCTGGTCGGCGCACTGGTGCCCATCGCCGGCAGCGATTCGCTGCAATGGCTGGATATCTCCAGCGTGATCGACCCCAGCAAGCCCGGCCTGAGCCAGTGGCTGGCCGAGTTCGACCGCATGCTCAATGGCTTCGCGCAGGGCTGACCCCGATTTTTTCGCTATCAGGAATTTTCATCGCATGGATTACGAATTACAGGAAGGCGGCATTGCGCTGCCGGCAGGTTTCGAGGACCGCACGGTCAACATGTTCGTCCTGGGTGCCAGTGTTCCAGCACCCTTGAGCATCACCATCTCGCGTGACACCTTGCTGCCGGACGAAGCGCTGCAGGCCTATGTCGATCGCCAGGTCAAGCTGCTCACCTCCAAGCTGCGCGGCTACACCCGCATGGGCAACAAGGCCGTCACGCTCTCGGTTACCGCACCCATTGCCGGCATCCAGATCGACGCCTATTACATGAACCAGGGCCGCCCGCTGTACCAGCGCCAGGCCGCCTTCATCATCAGCCCCGGGCGTGCCCTGATCTTCTCCACCACTGCACAGGCCGACTTCAGTGCCCAGCAGAACCAGGACTGGGACAACCTGTTGGCCAGCTTCACCCCGCGTGCCCCGTCCGAAACCAGCGCCGAGTCCGGCGAACAGGAGTAACCCCTCATGTTCGAAGCGGCCAGGTTCGGCGACGAGATATCGCACACCAGCGCGCTGGGGGGCTTCCTGATCGGGGCCGCCCTGGGGATTGCGCTGGTGGCCGCGGTGGCCATCGCCACGTTCACCTGCGGGTTCGGCGTGGCCTTGCTGGCCGGCCTCGCAGCCGGCATCGGGGGCAGCTTGCTGACTGCCGCCGGAGAGGCGATAGGCAGTATGTTCTCGTCCCCCTCAGGGACGATAACCACTGCCTCACCCAACGTGTTCATCAACAGCCGCAAGGCCGCCCGCGTCGAAAAAAGCATCGGTGCCTGCGACAAGCACCCAGGGCCGGTGCAGATTGCCGAAGGCTCGACCAACGTCTTCATCAACAGCGTCGCCGCCGCGCGCAAGGGCGACAAGCTGACCTGCGGCGCCACCATTTCCGGTGGTTCGGACAACGTCATCATCGGCGGCGGCACCTACCGTTACCTGCCCGTGGACGATGAAGTCCCGGAGTGGCTGCGCACCACCGTGGATGTGCTGATGGCCATCGCCGGTGCCGCAGGCGGTATCGCCCAGCTGATCAAGGCGGGTACCCAGGCCGGCATGAAAGCCGTCATGCCTTGCGCGCTGAAGTTCACGGCCGGCTTCGTCGCCGGTGAGGCGGCCAGCCGTTACGTGGTCGAACCCGTGGCCCGCAAGGCTATCGGCGGCCTGGTCGGCAACCCCGTCGACCTCACGACGGGCCGCAAGCTGATCCCCGATGAAATCGACTTCAGCCTGCCGGGCCTGATGCCGATCGAGTGGTCGCGCTTCTACGCCAGCGACCTGACGGTCGACAGCGTACTCGGCCGCGGCTGGGTGCTGCCCTGGGAGCAGAGCCTGCGCCGCCAGGGGGCATTCATCTACCTCACCGACAACCAGGGCCGCGAAGTCCCGTTCGTGACCCTGCAACCGGGGCAGCGCATCTACAACCCGCACGAGCAGGTGTACCTGGTGTGTACCGAGGGTGGCCACTACATCCTGCAGACCCTCGATAACCTGTTCTTCTACTTCGGCGAAGTGCCAGACACCAACACCGAAGTGCCGCTGCAGCGTATCGAGAACGTCCTCGGCCACTTCCTGCACTTCACCCGCACGCCCGACGGCACACTGACCGACATCAGCGCCACCGGCGGCACCCGCGTGCACCTGCACTACGACAACCCGCTGGGCCGCCTGACCGACATCAAGCGCGTGGTGAACAACGAAGCGGTGGAAACGCTTACCCAGTACCGCTACGACGAACACGGCCAGCTGAGCGCGGTGATCAACCGCAACGGCGACACCGTGCGCAGCTTCAGCTACGCCGACGGCCTGATGGTGACCCACAGCAACGCGCTGGGGCTGGGCTGCCACTACCGTTGGCAAACCCTGGGCGACAAGCCGCGCGTGGTCGAACACTGGACCAGCGACGGCGAGCACTACCACTTCCGCTACGACCTCGATAGCCGCACCAGCTGGGCCACCGACGTGCTCGGCCGCGAGCTGGAAGTACGGTACAACGCCGACCACCGCGTGGTCGCCAGCCGCGACTATGGCGGCGAGCGTTACGTCATCGAGCTGGACGAACACGGCAATATGGTTGGCCTGACCTTGCCGGACGGTAACCGCCTGCAATTCAAGTACGACGAATTCTCCCGCTTGCTCGAAGAAACCGACCCGCTGGGCCGCAAGACCGTTTACGAGTATCACCACCTGACCACACTGGTGACCCAGGTCAGCTACCCGGACGGCAGCACCTGGCGAGCGCGCTACGACGACAAGGGCAACCTGCTCGCCGAATTCGATGCCCTCGGCCAGATGACCGAGTACCTGAACAGCGATGACGGCCTGCCGCACACCATCATCGATGCGACCTACAAGTCCAAGTACCTGTGGTGGAACACCCTGGCCCAGGTCGAGCGCTACCAGGACTGCTCGGGCAAGAGCACGTACTACCGCTATGACGAACGCCAGCACCTGGTCGCGGTAACAGACGCGCTGAACCAGACCACCACGCTGGCGCGCAAGCCCGACGGCGAAGTGCTGCGTATCAGCCACCCGGACGGCACCACGGAAAGCTTCACCTACAACGTCTACGGGCAGGTGCTCAGCCACACCGACGGCAAGGGCCAGACCACCCGCCTGATGCGCACCGCCCGCGGCCTGCCGAGCAGCCGCCAGGATGCCAAGGGCCAGCGGGTTCGCTACGAGTACGACAAGGCCATTCGCCTGACCGCGCTGGTCAACGAGAACAACGCCACGTACAGCTTTGCCTACGACACTTCGGACCGGCTGAGCGAAGAAGTGCGGGTGGATAACCTGACCCGGCGTTTCAGCTACGACGTCGGTGGCCATCTCACACGACTGGATGAGATTGGCTATGGCGAAAATGCCGAGCGGCCCGAGCGCCATACGCTCTTTGAGCGTGATGCCATTGGCCGTTTGATTGCCAAGCTCAATAGCGATGCGCGGCAAGACTTCGTCTACGACGACGGCGACCGGCTGCTGAGCATCGAGCGGCAACCGACCGGGATCGGCAAGCAGCTTGGGATCACAGAAGAAAAGCTTGAGTACACCTACGATCTGCTCGGCCGTCTGACCAAAGAAATCACCCCTGACGGCACGCTTGGCTACGAGTACGACCCGCTCAGCAACCTGACCACGCTGACCCTGCCGGATGGGCGTAAGGTCAATCACCTGTATTACGGCAGTGGCCACCTGCACCAGCTGAACCTGGATGGTCAGGTGATCAGCGACATGGAGCGCGATGACCTGCACCGCGAGGTGTACCGGACCCAGGGCAAGCTCACCAGTTGCTTCGGTTATGACGCCATGGGGCGCAAGGCCTGGCAGTTTGCCTCGACCTTGCCGGCCGACAAGCTCTCGCAGGTGCACAACACCGGCATCAATACCTCGTTGCTGGTCGAGCACGCCTACAACCCGATCCACCGCCGTTACCAGTACGACCCGGCCGGTGAACTGGTGCGTACCCTCGACAAGCTACGCGGTGAGATCAAGTACGAATACGAAGCCAACGGCCAGTTGCGCAGTCGTGATACTGGCTCCTTGATCGGCAGCGAGGAATTCCGCTACGACCCGGCAGCCAACCGCCTGGACTTCAATGCGCGGCAGTTCGACAAGGTCAAAGACAACCGGATCAAACAGTGGCGGGATCAGGAGTACCGCTACGACTCGTGGGGCAACCTGATCGAGAAGCGCTCGGGGCACAGCAAGCTGCAGCACTTCAGCTATGACTGCGAGAACCGGCTGGTGCGGGCGGAGACGTTGGTCAATGGCAAGCTGGAAAGCCAAGGCGAGTATCGTTACGACAGCTTGGGGAGGCGAATAGCCAAGCAGGCTGAAATCAATGGCGAGGTCGAGCAGAAGCGCTTCCTCTGGCAGGGGCTGAGGATGCTGCGGGAGGAATCGCCTGCGAAGAGCATCTTGTACCTGTACGAGCCGGGTAGCTATGCGCCGTTGGCGCGGGTTGATCAGGTTGAAGGGGAAGGGCAGAAGGTCTATTACTTCCATACGGACCAGATTGGTACGCCGCTGGAGCTGACGGACAGCCTGGGTGAGGTTGTTTGGCAGGCGACGTACCGCTCTTGGGGGGCGGTAGAGCAACTGTCTGCTAGTAAGATTGAGCAGAACTTACGCTTTCAGGGTCAGTACTTCGATGGCGAAACGGGGCTTAACTACAACATCTACCGATTTTATGATTCTGAATCAGGTCGCTTTATTACTCAAGACCCGATCGGGCTAACGGGTAGTTTGAATCTATATCAGTACGCAGTGAATCCTATGATATGGATTGATCCTTGGGGATTGACATGCTCGACTGATGCTAAAGCACTTAGGGCTAATATGGTGGCAGCGGGTAAGTCCGAGCCTGCGTTTAAGAACTCGGCGCACCATATTGTCATGTCTAACTCGAGTGATGTGAGAATGGTGGCGCTTCAAACTAAAATGGAGCGCTTGAGGATAGATATCAATGCTGCGGAAAATGGCATTTTCCTACCCTCGAATAGTAAAGTTAAGCTTCCTCCTGGCAGCACCTTGCCCAATCATGCAAGCATTCACACCAATGCTTATAAGCAGAAGGTCTTTGATCGCTTGGGCGATATAAATAATAGTGGTGACTTCTTGAGTGAGTTGAACAAGATCAACTCTGAAATTGCCCGCGGAATATTCTAGGCTGGATAAAAGCATGAATAACTTAAAAGATCTTGAAAGAAAATATCTAGAAATTGAATCGCGAGCTGAGGAGGTCCTGTCTTCTTGTTTGTCTGAGGCTTTATACAGATCGAGAAGAATAGTAATAAGCAAGGGGCCGCTATATAACGTCAGCCCATATGAAATCGAGCGGGCCGGATTTAAAAAAGGAAAAGCCTTGAAGAAAATTCCAGCTCATATAAAAAATACTCATCTGTATCATTTGGATGAGTATGATAAAGTGGTTTTTGTGGAGATTTATGGGCAGTCTGAAAAAATTATCAATAAGGAATTCTACCGCTATAGCGGCGGAGGTATTGAGCGGGTCCATTTTACCAGCACCGGAAAACTTAGGAATATCTCGATTTCATTGCTTGAAGAGGGAGCGGTGGTGAAAGATATGAATTGGGGTCAGTACGGATGCAGTGAGTCAAATTATGTCTACGCTGATAATCGCCTAGAAAAAATACATGTTCGGCAAAAAGAGCATATTGAATCTGCATTTAGTGACTTTGAGGTGAGCTTTAAATATGAGTCCGGCGAGTTGGTGAGTATAATAAATGTCTTCCCTAATGGTTATGAAGAACAGCGATTTCCTTGACGTAAATGCAAGGTCCAGACCTCACGGTTGCAGTGTAGTTCGCGTGAACAGCCGCCAGCACGCCAAGAGCCAGTGGATTCGCTACTAGCATGACAAAGCGCAGCGCCTGACCGCACTGGTCAACGAAAACAACGCCACGTACAGCTTTGCCTACGACGCTTCGGACCGGCTGAGCGAAGAAGTGCGGGTGGATAACCTGACCCGGCGTTTCAGCTACAACGTCGGTGGTCATCTCACACGACTGGATGAGATTGGCTATGGCGAAAATGCCGAGCGGCCCGAGCGCCATACGCTGTTCGAGCGTGATGCCATTGGCCGTTTGGTCGCCAAGCTCAATAGCGATGCGCGGCAAGACTTCGTCTACGACGACGGCGACCGGTTGCTGAGCATCGAGCGCCAACCGACCGGGATCGGCAAGCAGCTTGGGATCACGGAAGAAAAGCTTGAGTACACCTACGATCTGCTCGGCCGTCTGACCAAAGAAATCAGCCCTGCCGGCACGCTCGGCTACGAGTACGACCCACTCAGCAACCTGACCACGCTGACCCTCCCGGATGGGCGCAAGGTCAATCACCTTTATTACGGCAGTGGCCACCTGCACCAGTTGAACCTGGACGGCCAGGTCATCAGTGACATGGAGCGCGATGACCTGCACCGCGAGGTGTACCGGACCCAAGGCAAGCTCACCAGTTGCTTCGGTTATGACGCCATGGGGCGCAAGGCCTGGCAGTTTGCCTCGACCTTGCCGGCCGACAAGCTTTCGCAGGTGCACAACACCGGCATAATAAAAAATCTGTAGAAGCTGCCCTTTGGAGCCCGGGAGGTAAGCATGAAATGTTTCCTGTCTCTATAGGGGCGAAGGCAAAAAACTAGGTTTTACCGCTCAGGAGCTTAAGGAAATGACGGTGCCGACTAAAGATATTACTTTTGTGGGTGTAACAGACAAACATGGTAATCCTGTGCCGGACGGTCCGCACCATGGTAGTAGAGCGGGAAGGCTGTTCTATAATAAGTTAATTGAAGATTTGAATGGCGCGCAAAGCAAAGCAAAGCTCAAGCGCTTAGCGTGATCGATTCACATCACGGCAAGCACATGAAGCTAGGAGCATGCTAAATGGATTCTTATGATATTGAGCGGTATGAAAAAGTTCATGTTTGGGTAGGTACAAATTTCTCTTCGGAGGATGACTATCTGCAGTATTTTGAGTTGGACTATTCTGTGGATTTGGATGATCCAGCATACAAGGTTTGTGGGTTTTGCAGAGATATTGGTGTGAGATGGTATGACGAGGATTTCATAGGGATTATACCAAGGAAAGCGGAGGAGGTGAGTCTAGATGAAATCTTGATTGAGTCTGCGGTTGATTCTAGTTGTATTGGAAATTTAAAGGCGGAGTGTTTGAGGCTTGGCATTACTAAGGCTAATGCAATTTTTTGGTATTCCGATGGTGGTACGAATATTTCCAAGCCTCTAAAGTCGAATTATAATGGCTTGAAGTATGTGGGATTATATGAGGGTGAATGATAAGCTCGGCATAAATCCCGAGGAGTTTGGGGTTGGCGTTCTGTGTCAGATTTTTTAGTGTTCGGATCTGATTTCGGATGTGCGGTCATGTATTTTTAACTTAAAGCCCTATTGCAGGCGTTAGATGCTAAAATCTGATCTTTAATAACTAATGGGTTAATTGCTAAGCTACGAGCCGAACTTCCAAGGGTTGAGTGAAGTGGCAAATACTTCAAAAGGAGAAAAGTCTTTCACTGAGTGGGAGCTGTACAAGAAGGGGAATATTTCTGTTGATCCGGCGTTTCGTTCTGCCATGATAGATAAGGCCGCTAAATTGGAGTCGGAATTACAGCAATATATCAATGGTTTGCTTTTGGGGTATTGAGGTGATATGAAGATGAACTGGTCTGATTCTTTAAGGCTGCGTATTACAAGCGAGCTAAAGGGTTATGATGTGTATTTTTCAGCTGACGATGTTCCTCTTGAAGTCGACTTTCCCAAGCAGTGGCTTGGGTTTGGTTTTCTAGATAGTGAAAGAAAACATATTCCTGTGGAGTGGGCTGATTTTTCTGAGTTTTTGCCTTGGGTAAGCGCATGGCTCGACAAATGTGTGTTAGGAACTGTTTTGGCAGTGAGTGATAGGCCGTATCTCATGTATGTATATGGCGAGGGTGGTGATTTGTATTTCTATATGGGGGCTCCGCTAGGCGTTGAAGGGTCAGATCTCGATAGTTATCCCAGCCTTCCTGCGAGCTTCAGGCAGTTCTATTCAAGATTGCATAATGGCTTTGGGTTTTATATTGGTTGTACTATGGGGCCATCAAGGTTGGAAGATTTTGTTCCAATCAAGGATTTGTGCGATGAAGATTATCCGACGCTTCCTGATATGCTAGGAGTTTTTTCTAGCGGGGCTGGTGATTATTTGGCTTTGGGTGATGGCCCATTCAAAGGCAAGGCTTTTATCTGGTGGCATGAAAAGTCAGAAAGTCCCACAGAAGGAATCGATTTATGGAATGTGATGGACTCATGGATGTCAATTTTTTTGGAGAACTCTGACTCTAACGAGTATTGTTAGGTATGAATTTTTGCGAGAAGATTGAACACAGGCAGTGCATGCCGTAAGCCAGCGAGCCCAAGGGAAGTGGCTTTGCGCGAAACTTTCAGGCTAGGTTATGATTCGAAGACTATTTCTCGGCTAGCAGTTTCCAGTCGATTTCGTTTTCGCGATCTGATCGATAGACCATGAGGGCGAGACGATGAATGAGGTTGGTATGTTCTCTAAAGGTGACTTATTGCAGTCCTTTTCTAGTGTAGATGAATTCGCTGGTTGCTATTTTTTTCAGCATAAGCTTCCCAAAGTGGTTTACCAGTATTGCTTGAAAAGCTCAGATGAGAAAGACCTGCTGGTTATATCTGAAGGCTTAAGTGACAGGGCATTTTCGGTGGAGGTTGTTGAGCAAGCGCCTCGCTCTTTGGGTCAGGGCGAAGTTATTATCTTCAATATTTCGCAAAATAAATATGGATTTACTCATGCGTTGGTAGTGCCCAATACATATCATTGCAGCCTGAAAGGACGACTGGAATCTAAGCGAGATAATCTATTTCTTTGTATTCCGATCCATCGATGTGAGTTTTCGGGAGGAGAGTCTGAGGCTGAATTTAAAGAGATGATTCGGCGAAGCATTCCGGTCTTTCGTTGGGATAGAAACGTCTGCCCTAAAATTAAAGTATATTTTGACAATCCTGGGACCGAAGCAGGTACAGATGAAGCAGGCGTGCTGATGAAGTACCCTACTCTGCTGTCAGAGATAGAGAGCCTCAATGGTGTGGTTAGTGGGTTTATTGAGATAACGAACTACAGAGGGGGTGTGGTGGAGGTCCTTTCACCAAAAAAAGAAGTATTCACTCTGATTCGCAATCGGAAAGATGAGCAGGTGCTCACTCACTCTCGATTGGTCGAGGCAGTGCACGATTTTGTTTTCGCTGGAAATTGAAACTGTTAGGTAGAGTTTCGCTCGCTAAACGGCATACCCTAAGCAACGACCGCTGGCTTTGAGGCGGTCGTATATTTTATTTTGCTCCAACACCGAGCTTGCCAGATCGCTAGTGACTCCTTTGTACCGCTCAAATCCATACTGGGCCAGCACGTCAGCATCGAAATCGAACTGGCCGAAGGCAGCCCGTGCTATACACCTATGTTGGACAGCATGGCGTCTAGCCCAGCCACCCCGACGGCACCACGGAAACCTTCACCTACAACGTCCACGGTCAGGTGCTCAGCCACACCGACGGCAAGGGCCAGCGGGTTCGCTACGAGTACGACAAGGCCATGCGCCTGACCGCGCTGGTCAACGAGAACAACGCCACGTACAGCTTTGCCTACGACGCTTCGGACCGGCTGAGCGAAGAAGTGCGGGTGGATAACCTGACCCGGCGTTTCAGCTGCAACGTCGGTGGCCATCTCACACGACTGGATGAGATTGGCTATGGCGAAAATGCCGAGCGGCCCGAGCGCCATACGCTGTTCGAGCGTGATGCCATTGGCCGTTTGATTGCCAAGCTCAATAGCGATGCGCGGCAAGACTTCGTCTACGACGACGGCGACCGGCTGCTGAGCATCGAGCGGCAACCGACCGGGATCGGCAAGCAGCTTGGGATCACAGAAGAAAAGCTTGAGTACACCTACGATCTGCTCGGCCGGCTGACCCAAGAAATCACCCCCGATGGGACGCTAGCCTACGAGTACGACCCGCTCAGCAACCTGACCACGCTGACCCTGCCGGATGGGCGCAAGGTCAATCACCTGTACTACGGCAGCGGCCACCTGCACCAGTTGAACCTGGACGGCCAGGTCATCAGTGACATGGAGCGCGATGACCTGCACCGCGAGGTGTACCGGACCCAGGGCAAGCTCACCAGTTGCTTCGGTTATGACGCCATGGGGCGCAAGGCCTGGCAGTTTGCCTCGACCTTGCCGGCCGACAAGCTCTCGCAGGTGCACAACACCGGCATCAATACCTCGTTGCTGGTCGAGCACGCCTACAACCCGATCCACCGCCGTTACCAGTACGACCCGGCCGGTGAACTGGTGCGTACCCTCGACAAGCTACGCGGTGAGATCAAGTACGAATACGAAGCCAACGGCCAGTTGCGCAGTCGTGATACTGGCTCCTTGATCGGCAGCGAGGAATTCCGCTACGACCCGGCAGCCAACCGCCTGGACTTCAATGCGCGGCAGTTCGACAAGGTCAAAGACAACCGGATCAAACAGTGGCGGGATCAGGAGTACCGCTACGACTCGTGGGGCAACCTGATCGAGAAGCGCTCGGGGCACAGCAAGCTGCAGCACTTCAGCTATGACTGCGAGAACCGGCTGGTGCGGGCGGAGACGTTGGTCAATGGCAAGCTGGAAAGCCAAGGCGAGTATCGTTACGACAGCTTGGGGAGGCGAATAGCCAAGCAGGCTGAAATCAATGGCGAGGTCGAGCAGAAGCGCTTCCTCTGGCAGGGGCTGAGGATGCTGCGGGAGGAATCGCCTGCGAAGAGCATCTTGTACCTGTACGAGCCGGCCCAGGTCGGTAGGTGCAAAATTGAATCAGTTTTACCGGTCGCCAGATAATATTGTTGGTCCGCACGAAAGTTTTCAGCATTGAGGTGTTTATGAAAGATTTGTCGGAAGTGAACTTGCAGCTATCTCAAAGAATAGTAGTGGCTATGGAGTCTGGAAATGAACTGCAAGAGAAAGGAGCTTATCAGGCTGCTTTAGAAAAGTACAAAGAATCGTGGAGTATGCTTCCCGACCCAAAAGAGCAGTGGGATCTTTCCCACTGGATCGAAAAATGCAATTCCGAGGTCTATTTAAAGCAGCAAGATTATGAAGGTGCGAAGATATGGGCGCTCAAGGCGGTTGAGTCGAAACCACCTCGAGAAACGTCCAGTTTTATTATTCTTGGTGCATGTTTTCTCGGGTTGGGTGAGGAGAGATATGCATTTAATGAAATGAAAAAAGCTTTCGATATGGGCGGCGAGAGAGCATTCAAAGGATTTGATAAAAAATATCTCGCCTTCTTTGCTGGTTTTAAAGGTTAAAGGATGATATAGGGCTGGTGGCTGAGTCGATATCTAAGGTGTGTGATGTTGAGTGGGTGAAAAAGTTATTTTATATTTATTGCTCTGGAGAATTCCCTAATTAACTGATTTTTGAGGCCTTGCGCGTTTTTTCGTTAAAAATCGGAGTGTGGAGGAATGGGTTGGCCAGCACCTGGTCGCGGTGACCGATGCGCTGAACCAGACTACCACGCTTTGGGATTAGATATCGGCAAGATGTTGGGCCGAATTACGAATAAGGTGATGAATTTTATGATATCGAAAAATGACTTGCTTGAAGAGTACGATAGTGTGGAGGTACTTCCTGAGGGTATATATTTCTTTCAAGATAAAATGCGAGATTATACTTATAGTTATTGGTTGAGGTCTTCCGGGTTGCAAGATTTGATTGTGGTTTGTCAGGATGAGCTAGTCGATCAGCTAGCGATTGATGTTATAGGCTCCGTCTCGTCAAATTTAAATTTATTCGCCCCGACGGTATTAGAGCTCAAGGGCGTGACAGCGAACTTTACGCACGTAATGGTGGTTCCACCCACCTACCATGGCTATTTGAAAGGCATAGAAGGTATCGATAGAAGCAGTCTTTTTTTATGCCTGCCAATTTATAGGTGTGAGTTTTCTGGTCGCGAGTCAGTGGAGGATTTTAGGGAGTTGCGTTTGCACTACATTCCGGTCCTGAACTGGCATAGAGAAAAGCATCCTAAACTGCGCGTCTATTTTGATAATTCCAGAACGGGCGGTGGAACTGACGAGGCTGGTGCCTATTTTCAGTGGTCAAACCTGCTTAGAGCGATTGATAATATCAATGGCGTTTCAGACGGATTTATTGAGATTACAAACTGGTCTGAACAAGTCGTAGAGGTTATTTCTCCTAGTGCAGATGTGTATGTTTTGATAAAAGATCGGCGGGACGAGCACGTGCTTTCGCTGGATGATCTGATCGTTACGATTAAGGATTTCGTGTTTGCCTGATTTATATTTTCTGTATCTGTTGATCTTAAGTCTACAGGGGGCACGAACAAATTCCGCGTAGCAGAACGCCGAAATTATTAGGCAAGCAGTACTGAGTGCTGAAGGGCAGACGATTCATCCTGGTTTTAGATATCCTGGTAATTGGTGCTCGCTCATGATGAACTCTGGTCGGTCTGATATAACTTATAAACTGTACACTAAAGACTAAGTTGCCAGCTTCAGTCTTTAGTTGCTGGATGGATACACCCCGCCTGCTCGAAGAGACCGACCCGCTGGGCCGTAGGACCACCTACGAATATCACCACCTGACCACGCTGGTGACCCAGGTCAGCTACCCGGATGGCAGCACTTGGCGAGCGCGCTACGACGACAAGGGCAACCTGCTCGCCGAATTCGATGCCCTCGGCCAGATGACCGAGTACCTGAACAGCGATGACGGCCTGCCGCACACCATCATCGATGCGACCTACAAGTCCAAGTACCTGTGGTGGAACACCCTGGCCCAGGTCGAGCGCTACCAGGACTGCTCGGGCAAGAGTACGTACTACCGCTATGACGAACGCCAGCACCTGGTGGCGGTGACCGATGCGCTGAACCAGACCACCACGCTGGAGCGCAAGCCCGACGGCGAAGTGCTGCGCATCAGCCACCCGGACGGCACCACGGAAAGCTTCACCTACAACGTCTACGGTCAGGTGCTCAGCCACACCGACGGCAAGGGCCAGACCACCCGCCTGATGCGCACGGCCCGTGGCCTGCCGAGCAGCCGCCAGGATGCCAAGGGCCAACGGGTTCGCTACGAGTACGACAAGGCCGCCTGACCGCACTATTCAACGAAAACAACGCCACGTACAGCTTTACCTACGACTCCAACTCCACACCCATTCCGCTTTTCCCCCCGACTGGTTCCGCTGGGCGGAACCACATTCGTTTGTGATCCCGCGTCACTCGCGCTTATCTGTGAGCCAAGCACGACCTGCCTCACCTGTCGTGACCTGAAGGCGAACAACAAGAACGGGAAACCACCCGCGCGAGGAGACTCCACATGTCCCGACATCAGCATATCCAGGCCTGGCTCGCCGACGTGGCCAGCGACCTGCACGCGATTCGTCACGATATCCACGCTCACCCGGAACTGGGCTTTGAAGAAAGCCGCACCTCGGCATTGGTCGCCCGACTGCTGGAGGCATGGGGCTATGAAGTGCACACCGGTATCGGCAAGACCGGCGTGGTCGGCGTGCTGCGCAATGGCAGCAGCCCCCGCCGGCTGGGCCTGCGCGCCGACATGGACGCGCTGCCCATCCACGAAGCATCGGGTGCGGCATACAGCAGCCAGCACCCAGGCTGCATGCACGCCTGTGGTCATGACGGGCACACCACCATGCTGCTTGGCGCCGCACGCTACCTGGCGGCCACCCGGCAGTTCGACGGCACGCTGACACTGATCTTCCAGCCGGCCGAGGAGGGCCAGGGCGGGGCCGAGGCGATGCTGGCCGACGGCCTGCTGGAGCGCTTCCCATGTGATGCGCTATTCGGCATGCACAACATGCCAGGGCTGCCGGCCGGGCACCTGGGGTTTCGTGAAGGGCCGATGATGGCTTCACAAGACCTGCTGACGGTGACCCTGGACGGGGTGGGTGGCCATGGCTCGATGCCGCACCTGACCGTTGACCCGCTGGTGGCGGCCGCCAGTGTGGTGATGGCGCTGCAAACCGTGGTGGCGCGCAATATCGATGCGCAGGAGGCGGCAGTGGTCACCGTCGGCGCGTTACAGGCCGGCGAAGCGGCCAACGTGATCCCGCAACAGGCGCTGTTACGCCTTAGCCTGCGCGCGCTGAACGCTGAGGTGCGGGCGCAGGCCCTTGAGCGAGTGCGGGCAATCATCGTCAGTCAGGCCGAGAGCTTTGGCTGCCGCGCCAGCATCGAGCACCGCCCGGCCTACCCGGTGCTGGTCAACCATGCCGCTGAAAACGCCTTTGCCACCCAGGTAGGGGTCGAGTTGCTGGGCGCCCAGGCAGTGGATGGCAACACCCGCAAGCTGATGGGCAGCGAAGACTTCGCCTGGATGCTGCAGCGCTGCCCGGGGGCCTACCTGTTCATCGGCAATGGTGTATCGCGGCCGATGGTGCACAACCCGGCCTACGACTTCAACGACGACATCCTGCTGACCGGCGCCGCCTATTGGGGCGCGCTGGCAGAGCGATGGTTGGCACCTGCCTGATTGTCCCTTTTTGACCACTGCCGCTGGAACCCGGGCGCGACTGCGCCTGGGCGATCACCCAATCATTGTGTGGAGTGTTCCCTATGCAGACTTCGAGCACCGGCGTGTCGCGTACCCGGCAAGTGGTGGCCGCCGTTATCGGCAACGCCCTGGAATGGTATGACTTTATCGTGTATGGCTTTCTGGCCAGCATCATCGCCCGGCAGTTCTTCCCGTCCGACGACGCGTACGCCTCGCTGCTGATGGCCCTTGCCACCTTCGGCGTCGGGTTTTTCATGCGCCCTGTGGGCGGCGTGCTGCTGGGCATGTATTCCGACCGCAAGGGCCGCAAGGCGGCCATGCAGATGATCATCCGCCTGATGACCGTGTCCATCGCCATGATCGCCTTCGCGCCCGACTACCTGGCCATCGGCATGGCTGCGCCGCTGCTGATCGTGGTGGCGCGCATGCTGCAGGGCTTTGCCACCGGTGGTGAATACGCCAGCGCCACGGCGTTTCTGGTGGAAAGCGCGCCTGCCCACCGCAAGGGCCTTTATGGTTCGTGGCAATTGGTAGGGCAGTGCCTGGCGGTGTTTTCCGGGGCGGCAATGGTGGCGTTGGTTACCCACCTGTGCTCGCCTGAGGCGCTGGACAGCTGGGGCTGGCGCATCCCGTTCGTGCTGGGCCTGCTGATCGGGCCGGTCGGGCTGTGGATTCGCAAGCATATGGAGGAGCCTGAGGCGTTTGTCGAGGCGCGTCGCCATGCCAAGGGCCAGTCGCCCAGCCTGTGGCAGGTGCTGCGTGAACACCGGCGCAGCCTGCTGGTGTCGATGGGGTTGGCCTGCGGCGCGACGGTATCGTTCTACGTGGTGCTGGTGAACATGCCGACCTTCGCCCACAAAAGCCTAGGCCTGCCGCTGGACTAGGTGCTGCTGGTGCAGATGCTCGCCGTGGGGCTGATGACCCTCGTGATTCCGTTGTCCGGGGCGCTATCTGACCGGCTGGGGCGGCGCCCGGTGCTGATGGCCTTCACCCTGGCGTTCTTCGTGATGGTCTACCCACTGTATGTGTGGATGGCCGCTGCGCCTTCCCTGGAGCGCCTGTTGGTCATGCAACTGCTGTTGTGCACGGCCATCGGTGGTTTCTTCGGCCCGGCGCCTACTGCCCTGGCCGAACAGTTCCCGGTCCAGGTGCGTTCCACCGGCGTGTCGGTGGCCTACAACGTGGCGGTGATGGTGTTCGGTGGCTTTGCCCCGTTGATCGTGACCTGGCTCACCCAGGTGCTCGGCACCCCAGTGGCGCCGGCGTTCTACGTGCTGTTTGCCTGCCTGCTGACATTGCTGGGCACCTATTGCCTGAAAGAAGCACCGCGGGCAGTCAAGCCTGCCGCCTTCAACCTTGGAGTAAAACCGTGAAGCCGCTAGCCATCGACCCCATTGTTGCCCTCGATGCCGAGGCACTGTCCCAGGCCATCCATGCCCGCCAGTTGTCATGCCGGGAAGTGATGCAGGCTTACCTGGGGCATGTCGAGCGCTTCAATCGGCAGGTCAATGCACTGGTCTCGCTGCGCCCGGCCGAAGTGCTGCTGGCCGAGGCCGAGACGCGTGACCGCGAACTGGCCTGTGGCCATTCGCGCGGCTGGATGCATGGCATGCCGCAGGCAATCAAGGACCTCGCCGCCACGGCCGGGCTGCGTACCACGCTCGGCTCGCCGCTGTTTGCCGAGCAGGTACCCGAACAGGATGCGATCAGCGTGGCGCGGGTGCGGGCGAGCGGGGCATTGATCATGGGCAAGAGCAATGTGCCTGAGTTTGGCCTGGGCTCGCAAAGCTACAACCCCTTGTTTGGCACCACCATCAACGCCTACGACCCGTCGCGGGTGGCGGGTGGCAGCAGCGGTGGGGCTGCAGCGGCGCTGGCCATGCGCTTGCTGCCGGTGGCCGACGGCAGCGACATGATGGGCTCGCTGCGCAACCCGGCGGCGTTCAATAACCTGTTCGGCCTGCGCCCATCGCAGGGCCGCGTGCCGCATGGGCCGGCGCCCGAGCTGTTCGTGCATCAGCTGGCCACAGAAGGGCCGATGGGCCGCAGTGTGGTCGACGTGGCGCGGCTGCTGTCGATACAGGCGGGTGTTGATGCCCGGGCGCCGCTGTCGCTGAGCGAAGGCTGGCGCGATTTTGCCGTTGGCTTGCCGCGCGATTTTCGCGGAGTACGCGTGGGCTGGCTGGGCGACTACAACGGCTATCTGCCGATGGATGACGGGGTAATGAGCCTGTGCGAGTCGGCGCTGCCCGACTTTGCCAAGCTGGGCTGCCAGGTCGAGGCCTGCCAGCCGGCATTCGACCTGGCGCGCTTGTGGCAATGCTGGCTGACCCACCGCCACTTCCTGGTGCATGGCAACCTCGGCGCAGCCTATGCCGACCCCGGCAAGCGCGCATTGCTCAAGCCCGAAGCACAGTGGGAGGTGGAAGGTGGCTTGCAGCTGAGTGCGGCGGCGCTGTACCAGGCTTCGTTGGACCGCAGTGACTGGTACCGCGCCATGGGCAAGCTGTTCGAGCGTTACGACTTCCTGCTGTTGCCCTCGGCCCAGGTGTTCCCTTTCGATGCACGCCAGCCATGGCCGACGGTGGTCGGGGGGCGGGCAATGGACACCTACCACCGCTGGATGGAAGTGGTGATCGGGCCGACCTTGGCCGGCTTGCCGAGCATCAGCGTGCCGGTGGGGTTCAATGCCGCCGGGTTGCCCATGGGCCTGCAAATCATAGGCCCGGCGCAGGCCGACCATGCCGTGCTGCAGCTGGCGTATGCCCATGAACAGCTCACCCGCTGGGTGGTGCGCTGCCCGCCACAACGCCTGCTTGCGCCATGAAAGCACGGGCAGGCGCGGATCTTGCTGGCTATCCTGACCATCCCGCTACAAGGAGGTCATACCCATGGGCATCACGGCAGACAGCGGCGGCGTGCGTTCAGTGGAGCGGGCGCTGGCCATCGTCGACCTGCTGGGCGAACACCAGGCGTTGGGCCTGGAAGAACTGCACTACCTGACGGCGCTGCCCAAGGCCACGGTGTCGCGCATGATCGCCACCTTGCAGGCGCAAGGCTGGGTGTACCGCGGCCTTGCCGACCGGCGCTACCGGCTGTGCGCGCGACGCCTGTTCGGTGACCGCCAGTTGCGTTTCAAGCGGCGCCTGGTGGAAAGCGCAGCGCCCATGCTGCTGGAGCTGAGTGAGCGCACCGGGCTGGTCGCTGACCTGTCGTGTTTCGACGGCCAGCGGCTGGAGGTGATGGAAAGCGCCATTCCCCAGGTGCTGCGCAAGCGCTATCCGCACACCAGTCAGATTGTTGGGCAGCATGCCAGCCTGTTTCATTCGGCGATGGGGCGGGCGTGCCTGGGGGAGCTGGCGGTGGACGAAGTGCAGCGCCTGGCGGCCCATGAGCGGCTGGGTGACGACGGGTTGTTGCGCGATATCGAAGAACAAGCGCACAAGGGCTTTGGTCAGCGCACCGAAGGCTACTGGGAATACCCGGTGCGCCTGCCGTTCCTGATCCGCGCCATTGCCTTGCCGGTACATGCCGAAGGGCGCCTGGTCGGCAGCATTGCCTTGCAATGGCCGCTGGATCAGGCGCCGGTGGAGCGGGTGTCGAGCCTGCACCTGAGCAGTTTGGCGACCACGGTGGGGGAAGTGCAGCGGGCCTTGGCTGTTTGATGTTTCCTGCACGGGTTTCTTCGCGGGTAAGCCACAGACGCGTGCATTGCCAGTACCGCCCACAGAACCTGCGGGCGTTACTGGCCCTCCCGAAATCCGCTGGGGCTCACCCCCGCCTGCTTGCGAAAGAACCGGCTGAAATACCCCACATCGGCAAACCCCAGCTCATGGGCGATCTCTTTCACGCTCAGGCTCGAATGCCCGAGCATGCGCTTGGCCTCCAGCACCAGTCGGGCATTGATCACATTCATCGGCGTCATGCCCAGGTGTTCCTGGCACAACCGCCCCAACGTCACCAGGGTCATGCCCAATTCGGCGGCGTATTCCGCCAGTGGCCAGTGCGCGCGGTAGTGCATGTCTACCAGCTCGCGAAAAGCCGTCAGTTGCTGGCTGCGTCTTGATACTGGGCGCTGCTCACCTGCGGGCATGTACGGCTCATGGCGCAGGACATGGATCATCAGTGCCAGCAATAGCGCCATGCTGCTGGCCACATGCTCGCGGGCGCGGTTGTGGTATTCCTCGCGCAGGGCCCGAAACAGGGGCAACAACGGGTCTTCATCGGCGGCCCAGTGGGGCAGGGCAATCACCTGTGGTTTGCGCAGTTGCACCCGCACGTTGGGTGCCAGCACCTGGGCGATGCTATCCAGCGGGTGCTGCGCAGCCGTGATTACCTGGCCTTCTACCTGGCTGGCCCAATGAAATCCATGCACCACCTGCGCCGGGACGTACACCACGCAGGGTGCATGAACCTGAAACCGGTCACTGTCGAACAGCACCTCGCCGCCACCGCTTTGCAGGTACAACAGCTGCAGCAAGCCTTCGTGACGGTGTGCGGCAATCTCCCAGTTGTGCGCGCCAGAGCGCTGGGATATCTGCTCCACATGCAAGGCTTCGTGCCACACCGGCTGCGCGGTTTCACCGTACAGGGCGTAATTGGGGATCTTGTTCATGGTGTTGTAATTGTTCTGTTCAGTACCCGCTACTGTGCCATAGCTGCCCGCAGGCTTCAGGGCGCAGTGGGCAAATTGACGGGAATGTGGGGCTGGTTGCAGGTTTTGTCCATTCTGCCGGTGGGCCTGCCGGCCATAGCCTGTTGCCCAGAACAAGCAACGCTCTGGAGAGCAGCATGCACAACAACAAGATCCTTTCTCAGTGGCTAGGCCTGGAGTCGGCCGTATGCGTGGTGACCGGCGCGGCCGGCGGCATTGGCGCAGCGTTGGCCGCAGCCTTGGTGGAGCAGCAGGCCCACGTGGTGCTGCTTGACCGCGACCTGGACAAATGCCGCGAACTGGCGGCCACCCTGGGGGAACACAGTGCAGGCGAAGTCAGTGCCCTGGCCTGCGACATTGCCGATCCGGCCAGCGTGGAGCAGGCTGCGGCCCAGGTACAGGCGCTGCATGGGCGCTGCGATGTACTGGTCAACAATGCCAGCGTGCTGCGCCCCGGTGCGCTGGACACGCTAAGCCTGGAACAATGGAACCAGGTGCTGGCGGTCAACCTCAGTGGCTACCTTTTGTGTGCCCAGGCCTTTGGCCGTTCCATGCTGGACTGCGGCCAGGGCCGTATCGTGCATGTGGCCTCGATTGCAGCCCATTACCCGCAACCCAACAGTGGCGCTTACAGCGCGGCGAAGGCAGGCGTCAGCATGTTGTCGCGGCAGATCGCCGTGGAATGGGGGCCGCGTGGTGTGCGCAGCAACGCCGTATGCCCGGGTTTGATCCGCACGCCATTGTCGGCGGCGTTCTATGCCGACCCACAGGTGGAGCGCCGGCGTAGCGCCATGACCGCCAACCAGCGCATCGGTGAGCCGCAAGACATCGCCGAAGCCGTGCTGTTTCTGGCCAGCCGCCGCGCCGACTATATCAACGGCGCCGAGCTGACCGTGGATGGCGGATTGGAAAGCATGCCCATGGCATTGATCCCGCGCCCTGGCTTCGAGGGGGCAGGCCAATGAATACGCGTAGCTGCGATGTACTGGTCATCGGTGCGGGTGCTGGCGGCCTGGCGACAGCCATCACGGCGAAAAAGCTTGGCCTGGATGTGATCGTCATCGAAAAGGAGGCGTGCTTCGGCGGTACCACGGCGTTTTCCGGCGGCGTGCTGTGGGTGCCGGGCACCCGGCACGGGGGCAATGACAGCCAAGCAGCGGCCATGACCTACCTGCGCAACGAAACCGGTGCCTGCTTCGATGCGGCCGGGGTGGAGGCATTCTTGCGCTACGCGCCGCAGATGGTTGAGTTTTTCGAGCGCGAGACGGCAGTCAAGTTCGTGCCCACGCTGTACCCCGATTATCACCCGCAGGTGGAAGGCGGCGTCGATGTGGGCCGCTCGATACTGGCCGCACCTTACGACATCCGTGGTCTGGGGCCCGACATGGCGCGGCTGCGCCCGCCGCTGAAGACCATCACCTTCATCGGCATGATGTTCAACTCGTCGAATGCCGACCTCAAGCACTTCTTCAATGTCACCCGTTCGTTGACCTCGTTCGCCTACGTGGCCAAACGCCTGCTGACCCATTTGAAAGAGCTGGCCTTGTACCGACGCGGCACCCAGGTCACCAGTGGCAATGCCCTGGCGGCACGGCTGGTACGCTCGGCACTGGACCTGGGCATTCCGATTCTCACAGGCACCCCGGCGCGGCAGTTGCTGCGCGAAGGGGCGCGGGTAGTGGGGGCGGTGACCGGGCAGGCCGGCAGCGAGCAGCGCATCGAGGCCCGGCGTGGGGTGGTGCTGGCCTGTGGCGGTTTCTCCCATGACCTGCAACGGCTGCGCCAGGCCTACCCGCATGTACGGCGCGGCGGCGAGCATTTTTCACCGGTGCCAGCGGGCAACACCGGCGATGGTGCGCGCATGGCCGAGGCGCTGGGAGCAAAGGTCGATATCTGCCTGCAGGCACCTGCAGCCTGGATGCCGGTATCGAAGGTGCCGGTGGGTGGTGGGCGGCATATTGCCTTTCCGCACTTGCTCGACCGCTACAAGCCGGGTGTGATCGGCGTGCTGCGTTCGGGGCAGCGATTCACCAATGAGTCGAATGCCTACCACGACGTGGGCGCAGCGCTGATCGAGGCGTGTTCCGACCAGGCAGAAACCGCCATGTGGCTGGTATGCGACCGCCGCACCCTGGCCAAATACGGGCTGGGCTTTGCCAAGCCTGCGCCGATGCCGCTGGGGCCATTGCTGCGCAACGGCTACCTGCTCAAGGGCCAGACCCTGGCGGAGTTGGCCGGCAAGGCCGGTATCGATGCGCAAGGGCTGGAGCAGACTGTGCGCGAGTACAACCTTGGCGCTGTCCACGGCGAAGACCGTCAGTTCGGCCGCGGCAGCACCAGCTTCAATCGCTACCTGGCCGACCCGCAGCAACAACCCAACCCGTGCGTAGCGCCGGTTGGCGAGGGACCGTACTTTGCCGTGAAAGTCATCATGGGCGATCTGGGCACTTTCGACGGGCTGCGCACCCGTGTGACCGGTGAAGTGTTGGCGGCCGACGGGCAAGTCATCGACGGCCTGTATGCGGTGGGTAACGACCGCGCCAGCATCATGGGCGGCAACTACCCCGGGGCGGGCATCACCCTGGGGCCGATCATGACCTTTGCCTACATCACCGGGCGCCATCTGGCGGGTGTTGAGCAGGGGCTGGCGGCGGGCAACGCACGGGAGGTGGCGTGATGGACAAGCCTGTGGTCGACCACCGCATCTACACCATTCGCCCACGCGGCATGGCGGCCTTTCTCGAGGCGTTCGACCAGCTGGCGATGCCGATCCTGCTGCGCCACCTCGGTGCACCCCTGGCGTTTTACACCAGCAGCATCGGGCCGTTGAACCAGGTGGTGCACTTGTGGGGCTATGACAGCCTCGATGACTTCGAGAAGCGCAGCGCAGCGCGGGATGCCGACCCGGACTTTGCCGCGTACCTGCATGCCACCCGCGACCTGGTGGTGGCTCAGGAAACACGCATCATAAGGCCTGTGCGCTTACCCAGCCTTTTCCACTAGGGCTGCAACAAACACCGTCATAAAAACAACAACAGGTGATACCTATGAACAACACACTCGACGTGCGCCAACTGATCGACCAGCAACCCATCGGCCGTTACCAGAAATGGGTGGTGTTCCTCGGCTTTCTCATCATCGCCCTGGACGGCCTGGACGTCGCCATCATCGGCTTCATTGCCCCGCAATTGAAAAGCGATTGGGGCCTGGATGCGCAAAGTCTGGGCCCGGTATTGAGCGCCGCGTTGATCGGCCTGGCACTTGGCGCCTTGATTGCCGGCCCCTTGGCGGACCGTTACGGGCGCAAGGCGGTGTTGCTGTGCAGCGTGCTGCTGTTCGGCCTCTGGACACTGGCCTCGGCCTTTTCACCCAACCTGGAAGCCCTGGTCGCGTTGCGCTTTCTGACCGGCCTGGGCCTGGGCGCAGCCATGCCCAATGCCAGCACCCTGGTCAGCGAGTATGCCCCGGCACGCAGCCGCTCGCTGCTCATTACCCTGGCATTCTGCGGCTTCTCCCTGGGCGCTGCGGCAGGTGGTTTCGTCAGCGCCTGGATGATTCCGAACCTGGGCTGGCGCAGTGTCTTGGCATTGGGTGGGGTGTTGCCGCTGATGGTCCTGCCGTTGCTGTATTGGCGCCTGCCGGAATCGGTGACGTTCCTGGTCAGCAAAGGGGCGGACCGCAAGCGCATTCTGGCCATTGTCCGTCGCCTGGCACCTGAGCATGTCAACGCCGACACGACCTTTGTCTTGCCCGGTAAAGCCCAGGCTGCAGGCGGTGCAATCGGCACCATCCTCTCTGCGCGGTATCGCTTTGGTACCTGCATGCTCTGGGGCGGGTACGTGCTGGCGCTGTTCCTGGTCTATCTGTTCAGCGGCTGGTTGCCGACGCTGGTAAAGGAGGGGGGCGGGTTTTCGGTGGCCGAAGCGGCCATCGTCACCGCCTGTTTCCAGATTGGCGGCCCGTTGGGCGCGATTTCGGTGGGTTGGGCCATGGATCGCTACCCGGCGCAGCGCGTGCTGGTACTGACCTTCCTGTTCAGTGGTGCGGTGATTTTTGCAATTGGTCAGGTCGCTGCGGACTTCGCCTGGTTGTGTGCGGTTGCGAGCGCTGTGGGCTTTGGCCTTAATGGGGCAAGTGTTGGCATGAATGCACTGGCGGCGGCTTTTTACCCGACTGAAGCACGGGCGACCGGCGCCAGCTGGATGAGCGGCATCGGGCGCCTGGGTGCGATTCTCAGTGCCTTTGCCGGGGCACAGATGCTGGCACTGGGCTGGAGCTTTGCCCAGGTATTCGCTTCGTTGTTGCTACCCGCAGGGTTGGCGGCTTTGGCGGTATGGCTGCAAGGGCGAAATGCGGCGTCACGGCTTAGCGTTCCCGGTTGTACATCCGGCACCCCGGCTGCAGCGCCAGCAGGTTCGGCTCCCACTCCCTAGCCTTCGGGAACACAGCCCCTGTCTGAAGCCATACGCTCGATCAACGCCCACAACGCCGCATCATTGAAATCGTCGACAACCAGCCTGGCGCCCGCCGCCAGCAACCGCTCCGGGGTCTGCGTCGTGGCCACGCCCACGGTAAAGATCCCCGCGCCACTGGCTGCAGCCGTCCCCGGCAATGAGTCCTCGAAGGCCAGCGCTTGCCCGGCCTCGGCACCCAGCCGCTGCAGGCCGGTGAGGTAGGGCAGCGGGTCCGGTTTGGGCCGTGCCAGTTCTTCGGCCACCAGCACATGTTCAAAGTGCTGGCCCAGGCCCATGGCGTTCAGCATGTGCTCGGCGTTCAGCCGCGGTGCGTTGGTCACCACGCACATGCCGATGTCATGGGCCTGGGCATGCTCCAGCAGGCGCAACAGGCCTGGCATTGGCTCAAGCGACGGCGACATCGCGCGAAACAGCGCTTCCTTGCGGTCGGCCAATGCCTGGCACTGTTCGACGCTGGCGCCGCTGAACAGCTCGGCGAACAGCTCGCCGTTGGCGCGGCCGCTGACCTGGGCGTCGAACTGCGCCTGGCTCAGCTCGCGGCCGTCGTGTTCGCGCAGCAGTTGGCGAAAGGCCTGCAGGTGCAGGGTGTCAGTGTCGGTGAGGGTACCGTCAAGGTCGAACAGCAGGGCGGTCAGCATGGGATATCCAGATGAAAAAACACAAGCCAGGGGATCATAACCAAAGCTGACGACGAAGGGGGCTGTTCAGCGTGCTCCGAAAAGAGTACAAATGTGCTCCATGGACACTCTTACCCCCAAACGCCGCGCCATTTTCGAATTCATCCGTGAGCGCATTGCCGAGCATGGTCAGCCGCCGAGCCTGGCCGATATCGCCACGCGCTTCGGTTTTGCCTCGCGCAGCGTTGCGCGCAAGCACATCACCGCCCTGTGCCAGGCCGGTTACATCGATGTCACGCCAAACCAGGCCCGGGGCATACGCCTGGCCGAACCGCTGCGCCGGCCGGAAATCCTCGAAATACCCGTGCTGGGCCAGGTGGCGGCGGGTGCCCCCATCGGCCCGGACCTGGACATCCACGAGCAGTTGCTGCTCGACCCCAGCCTGTTCCGCCGTACCCCCGACTACCTGCTGAAGGTGCGGGGCGACTCGATGATCGACGACGGCATCTTTGACGGTGACCTGGTCGGCATCCTGCAACAGGCCGACGCCCGCGACGGGCAAATCGTGGTTGCGCGCCTGGACGGCGAAGTGACCATCAAACGCCTGCAACGCCAAGGCGGCACTTACCGGCTGTTGCCACGCAACCCTGCGTATGCGCCGATCGATGTGCAGCCCGAACAGGACTTTTTCATCGAAGGCGTGTTCTGCGGCTTGCTGAGGCGTGACTGATGGGCGCCGTGGTCGACCTCGACAGGCTGCTGGAGCAGCGCCGGGTATGGCGCGGCCGGCAGGCCCAGGCGCGGCCACTCGGGCTGCAGCCCACCGGCCATGCGGCCCTCGACGAACGTTTGCCGGAAGGTGGCTGGCCGGCGGCAGCACTGAGCGAGCTGTTGCTGGCCAACCCCGGCTGTGGCGAATTGCAGTTGCTGTGGCCAACCCTGGCCCGGCTGAGTGCAGAAGCCAGCAGAGTGGTGCTGGTGGCTCCACCCTTCATCCCTTTTGCACCGGCCTGGCAGGCAGCGGGGGTGGACCTGCGCTGGCTGGTACAGGTGGATGCCGAGCCTGCCGATGCCCTGTGGGCTGCCGAACAGTGCCTGCGCTCGGGCAGTTGCGCGGCGGTGCTGTGCTGGCCGGAACGTGCCGATGACCGCGCCCTGCGGCGCTTGCAGGTAGCGGCCGAAACCGGGCAGGCACTGGCGTTCGCCTGCAGGCCGCAGCAGGCGTCGCACAACCCTTCACCCGCAGCGCTGCGCATTGCAGTCGACACGCGCCCGGCGCAATGGCGCGTGCTGAAAAGCCGGGGTGGCATGCCTCCAGCGCTGCCTATTCCCTGCCCGGGGCGGGGCTGATGCACCATGCTCTGGGCCTGCATCCTGCTCCCGCAGCTTGCGCTGGACACCGTCCTGCGTGAGCGTGACGACCCTGATACACCCTTGGTGCTGATTGGCGGGCCGACCCAGCGTCGCGTGTTGCAGGCAGTCAACCCGGCGGCCGCTGCACTGGGCCTGCGGGCCGGGCAAACCCTGACCGCAGCGCGTGCCTTGGCCGATGGCTTCACCTGTGTCGAAGCCGACCCCAAACGCATTGATCAGGTGCAACAGCTGCTGGCGGCCTGGGCCTACCGCTTCAGTGCCCAGGTCAGCCTGCATTACCCTCGGGCGCTGCTGCTGGAAGTGGGCTCCAGCCTGCAACTGTTCGGGCCCTGGCCTTTGTTCGAGGCGCGTCTGCGTCAGGAGTTGGCAGAACTGGGCCTGCGCCAACGCATTGTCCTGGCCAGCAACCCGGTGGCAGCTCGCATGCTCGCCAATGGCCACGATGGCCTGGCCGTGGGCGATGTCGACGCCACCCGAGCGGCGCTGCTTGGCATGCCCATCACGCGCGTCGGCCTGCCGGCAGAGGCGGCCGACGCGTTTGCCCGCATGGGCTTGCACCAGCTGGGCCAGGTATTGGCCTTGCCGCGCGATACCTTGGCCAGGCGCTTTGCGGCCCAGGTGCAGCTGCACCTCGACCAGTTGCTCGGCCTGCGCAACCTGGGGCTGGACTTCTACCAGCCACCGGACCGTTTCGAAACCCGGCTGGAACTCAATTTCGACGTCGAGTCGCACCAGGCGCTGTTGTTCCCGCTGCGGCGCATGCTCAACGACCTTGCTGCATTTCTGGCCGGGCGAGACTGTGGCGTGCAGCGCTTCTGTCTGCATCTGGAGCACGCCGAGGGGCCGGATACCCTGCTCAAGGTGGGCCTGCTGGCGGCCGAACGCGATGCTGCGATGCTGTTCGAGCTAGCCCGTGGGCGCCTTGAGCCGCTGCGCATACCCGCACCGGTGCGCAACCTGCGGCTGGTTGCCGAAGACTTGCCACCCTTCGTGCCACAGCATCAGGCGTTGTTCGACCCGCGGGCGCAACAGGCGCAACCCTGGGCGCAATTGCGTGAGCGGTTGCGCGCCCGCCTGGGGGATGAGGCCGTCAAGGGGCTTGGCGCAGCCGCCGATCACCGCCCCGAATGCGCCTGGCATTTGGCGGAACAGGGTGCCCAAGGCAACATGCCGGTTGCACCGGGCAGCCGCCCGGGGTGGCTGTTGTCGGCACCGATCGCGCTGGATGACGCCGCCTACCAGGTGCAGGGCTATGCCGAACGCATCGAATCAGGTTGGTGGGATGGCGGCGATGTGCGTCGCGACTACTACCGCATCGAAACCCGTGACGGCCTGCGCGGCTGGGCCTACCGCGACCTGAGCCAGGCCGGCCCGCTTTGGCTGCAGGGTTGGTTCGCATGAACACCCCGGGTTATGCCGAGCTGCATTGCCTTTCCAACTTCAGCTTCCAGCGCGGTGCATCGAGCGCCGACGAGCTGTTCCGGCGTGCGCGCGAGCAGGGCTACCAGGCCTTGGCGATCACTGACGAATGCACGCTGGCCGGTATCGTGCGCGCCTGGCAGGCAGCCAAAGTGCACCAGTTGCGGCTGATCGTTGGCAGCGAGGTGCAATTGTGCGATGGGCCCAAGCTGGTGCTGCTGGTCGAGAACCTGACCGGCTACCAGAACCTGTGCGCCCTGATCACCCGTGCCCGGCGGCGGGCAGAGAAGGGTGCGTACCAGCTGTTTCGTGATGACTTGCTGCTGCACCATCAAGGCCTGCTGGCCTTGTGGGTGGCCGCTGACAGTGGCGATACCGCTACCGGCGCGTGGCTGCGCAGTGTGTTCGCTGAGCGCCTGTGGCTGGCCGTGCACCTGCATCGGGGCAGTGACGATGCCGTGCGCCTGCAACGGCTGCGGGCACTGGCGGCTGATGTGGGTATCCGCGCCGTGGCCTGTGGCGACGTGCACATGCACGTGCGTGGTCGCCGTGCCTTGCAGGACTGCATGACTGCCATCCGCCAGCATTGCCAGGTGAGCGAGGCCGGGCGCTTTCTGTTTGCCAATGGCGAACGGCACCTGCGCAGCCAGGCGCAACTGGCCGAGTTGTATCCGCTCGACCTGCTGGCCGAGACCCTGGTCATTGCCCGGCGCTGCCAGTTTGACCTGAGCGAACTGAACTACCAGTACCCACGCGAACTGGTGCCCGAGGGGCATACCCCGGCAAGCTGGCTGCGTGAATTGTGCGAGCAAGGCCTGCCGCTGCGCTGGCCAGGCGGGCCGAGTGGCAAAGTGCGGGCTGTGCTTGCCAAGGAACTGGGGCTGATCGAAGAGCTGGGTTACGAAAGCTACTTCCTGACGGTGCACGACATTGTCGCCTTCGCCCGCAGCCAGCGCATCCTATGCCAGGGCCGGGGGTCGGCAGCCAACTCGGTGGTGTGCTTCGTACTGGGCATCACCGAGCTTGACCCCATGAAACACCACCTGCTGTTCGAGCGCTTCCTGTCGCGCGAGCGCAACGAGCCGCCGGACATCGACGTGGACTTCGAACACGACCGGCGCGAGGAGGTGATCCAGTATGTGTTCCGTCGCTATGGCCGGCACCGGGCGGCGCTCACTGCGGTAGTCAACACCTACCATGCCGCCGGTGCGGTGCGGGATGTGGCGCGGGTGCTGGGGCTACCTGCCGACCAGGTGGATGCCCTGGCCAAATGCTGTGGCCGCTGGAGCGATCGCATACCCGATGACCAGCGCCTGGCCGAAGCCGGTTTCGAAGCGGGCAGCCCTTCGCTGCGGCGGGTGCTGGTGCTGGCCGGCGAACTGATCGGCTTCCCCCGGCACCTGTCACAGCACCCGGGCGGTTTTGTCATCTCCCAGCAACCGCTCGACCAGCTGGTGCCGGTGGAGAATGCCGCGATGCCGGAGCGCACGGTGATCCAGTGGGACAAGGATGACCTGGACATGGTTGGCCTGCTCAAGGTCGACGTACTGGCGTTGGGCATGCTCAGCGCCTTGCGTCGCTGTTTCGACCTGCTGCAGCACCACCGTGGCCGGCACCTGACCCTGGCGACCATCCCCAGCGAAGACCCGGCCACCTACGCCATGATCAGCCGTGCCGAGACCATGGGCGTGTTCCAGATCGAGTCACGCGCGCAAATGGCCATGTTGCCGCGGCTGCGGCCCCAAAAGTTCTACGACCTGGTCATCGAGGTCGCCATCGTCCGCCCCGGGCCGATTCAGGGTGACATGGTGCACCCGTACCTGCGCCGGCGCCTGAAGCAGGAACCGGTGACGTATCCGTCGCCGCAACTGAAGGAAGTGTTCGAACGTACCTTGGGCGTGCCGCTGTTCCAGGAGCAGGTGATGGAACTGGCGATGGTCGCGGCCGACTATACCCCGGGCGAGGCCGACCAGTTGCGCCGCAGCATGGCAGCCTGGAAGCGCCACGGCGGGCTTGAACCGCACCGCGAACGGCTGGTGCAGGGCATGTTGCGCAATGGTTACACGCTGGCGTTTGCCGAGCGCATCTTCGAGCAGATCAAGGGGTTTGGCAGCTATGGCTTCCCTGAGTCGCATGCGGCCAGCTTCGCCTTGCTGTGCTATGCCAGCAGTTGGCTGAAGTGCCATGAGCCGGCGATCTTCACCTGTGCGTTGGTCAACAGTTGGCCGATGGGCTTCTACAGCCCTGATCAGCTGCTGCAAGAGGCTCGCCGCCAAGGTATCGAGGTACGGCCGGTTGATGTCTGCCACAGCGACTGGGACTGCACCCTGGAGCCTGATGCTGAAGGCACCCTGGCCATTCGCATGGGCCTGCGACTGGTGCGTGGCCTGGCCGAAGCCGATGCCAGGCGCGTGCAGCAGGCGAGGGCGCAGCGGCCGTGGCGCAACGTCGAAGACCTGTGCCTGCGCGCCGGCCTGGACGCACGGGCCCGTGCCCGCCTGGCTGATGGCGGGGCGCTGCGCGCCTTGGCCAGCGATCGGCATCAGGCGCGCTGGCAGGTGGCGGCGGTGCAGCCGCAGCTGCCGTTGTTCGCCGATGTGCAGGCCTTGCCTGAAGAACCGGTGCAATTGCCCGTGCCAACCGTGGGCGAGGACCTGATGGCCGATTATCAAACCCTCGGCACTACGCTTGGCCCACATCCGCTGGCCCTGTTGCGCGCTCGCCTGAGGGCGCTGGGGTGTCGCAGCTCCAGTGAATTGCAGGGTGTGGAGCATGGCGACAACATTGCCGTGGCCGGGCTGGTGGTGGGCCGGCAACGGCCTCAAACCGCCAGCGGTGTGACCTTCGTTACTCTGGAAGACGAACATGGCATGGTCAACGTGGTGGTGTGGCGTGCGCTGGCCGAACGGCAGCGGCGGGCGCTGGTGGGTTCGCAGCTGCTCAAGGTCAGTGGGCGGTTGGAGCAGGAGAATGGGGTGCGGCACCTGATTGCGCGGCGGTTGGAGGATGTGAGTCCGCTGCTGCAAGGGCTGGATGTGCGCAGCCGGGATTTTCACTGACCCCCAACGCTCGGTACTTGCGCGGTTCCCTGTGGGTGCGAGCGAGCCCGCGAAGCACTCACCGCGTTGCAAGGCACCGGCCTTGCCGGTGTTCGCGGGCATGCCCCACATTGACCGCCTGCAACCTTGAGCCTGCCCCAACCATTCATTGGCCACGGTGCGTTATTCCTTGGTCGACGGCCACGTTTGCCACTAGGCCTGAGCCCCCCTGTGGGAGCGGCCTTGTGTCGCGATAGGGCCGCGCAGCGGCCCCAGGATCTCGGCATCATGCATAGATTGCTGGGGCCGCTTTGCGGCCCTATCGCGACACAAGGCCGCTCCCACAGGGATCGCGCCGCCTTTTAGAAATTGAGCAAGACAGTTGCTCCCAAAGGTCGCGTCCTGGTCCCGCTTGTGCTCGCCTACACCATCGCCAACCGCTGCTTGCGCGTCGGTGCAGGGAACGCCCGGTCGATCGCCCGCAGGTCTTCACCGGTCAAGGTCAGCGCTCCCGCCGCCGCATTGAGCCGCACGTGCTCGGGCGCCACCGCCTTGGGGATGGCGATCACGCCGTCATCGCGGGTCACCCAGGCCAGGCAGACCTGGGCCGGTGTGGCGCCATGGCGCTCGGCAATTTCCGCCAGTACCGGGTGCTGCAACAAGCGCCCGGCCTGAGCCAGCGGGCAGTAGGCCATGGTTGGCAAGCCACGTTTTTCGCACCACGGTAGCAAGTCGAATTCGATGCCGCGCTGGGCCGGGTTATACAACACCTGGTTGGTGGCACAATCAGGGTTGTGCAGTTCGCGCAGGTCGTCGACGTCAAAGTTGGACACGCCCCAACGCTTGATCTTGCCTTGCTCGCGCAAGCGCTCGAAGCCTTCGACGGTTTCCTCCAGCGGGTGCTGACCACGCCAGTGCAGCAGGTACAGGTCGATGCAATCAGTGCCCAGGCGCGTTAGGCTGCGTTCGCAGGCAGCCGCCATGCCGCGCAGGCCGGCATTGTGCGGGTAGACCTTGCTGACCAGAAATACCCGGTCGCGGCGCCCGGCAATGGCTTGGCCAACGACCTCTTCTGCCCCCCCTTCGGCATACATCTCGGCGGTGTCGATCAGGTTCAGGCCCAGCTCGATGCCCTGTTGCAGTGCCGCGACTTCGGCAGCCTTGCGACCTGGGTCTTCGCCCATGTACCAGGTGCCTTGGCCGATGGCTGGAACGCTCGTGCCTGCCAGATTTACGTAACGCATGTCACCTCCGGGATCCGGGTATTGGAAAGAAGCACCTCAAGCAGTGCCTGCGCTGCGGTGGAAAGCTTGTGCTCGCTGAGGGCAATCACGCCGATGCGCCGCTCGACAGTGGGCTCGACCAAGGTTACGCAGCGGGCACCCAGCTCCTGCATCTGGTTGATGCACAGCGCCGGCACAGCACTGACCCCCAGGCCGCTGGCCACCATGCGGCCGATGGTCGTCAGCTGGTGGCTTTCGAACGCGACTGCCAGCTTGCCGTGGCGGGCCGCCACATTCTGCTCCATCAGCAGGCGCACCGCCGAAGGGCGCTGCAGGGCCACGAAATCTTCGGCCATCAGCTGTGCCCAGCTGACCTGGGGCAGCAGCGCCAAGGGCGAGTCGGCGGCCACTACCGCAACGAAGCGGTCCATGTACAACGGGTGGAAGTCCAGCCCATCGATGTTATCCGGCTCGAAGCCGATGCCCAGTTCGACGCGGCGATGGCGTACCAGTTCCTGTACCTGTTCGTTGATCACGTCGTGCACCGTGACGTTGACCTTGGGGTAGCGCTGGCGAAACACCTTGAGCGCGTGGGGCAACAGGTTGCCGGCAAAAGCCGGCATGGCCGCCACTGACACACGGCCCAATTGCAGGGTAAAGCGCTGGCGCAGCATCTCTTCGGTATCGTCCCAGTCGGCCAGCAGGCGGCGTGCCAGTGGCAGCAGCACTTCGCCTTCGGCAGTCAGGCTGACGCTGCGCGTGGTGCGGCTGAGCAGGGCGCCGCCGAGGTTTTCTTCCAGCGCCTTGATGGTCAGGCTCAGTGCCGGTTGCGAAACGTGCAGGTGTTCACCGGCCTGGGCGAAGCTCTGGTACTTGGCCACGGCGACAAAGGCGCGCAATTGTTTGACGTTCATGTCGGGCCTATCGTTTGTTTTGTAAAAATTATCAATCGATGACGAAAACAAAATTAACAAATCAGTCGCTTGCGGTGAAGATGTCTGCACACGCTCACCGACAGCCTCGTCGGTTAAACAACTACAAAAGGCGGATCAGCATGGCCGGACTGGACAAGCGCGTTGCAACCTATGAACAGGCCCTCGAAGGCCTGACCGACAACATGACGGTACTGGCCGGTGGTTTCGGCCTGTGCGGCATCCCGGAAAACCTTATCAGCGAAATCAAGCGGCGTGGCGTCAAGGGCCTGACCGTGGTTTCCAACAACTGCGGCGTTGACGGTTTTGGTCTGGGCGTGCTGCTGGAAGACCGGCAGATTCGCAAGATGATCGCCTCCTACGTGGGCGAAAACGCCGAGTTCGAACGCCAGTTGCTCAGTGGCGAGCTGGAAGTGGAACTGACCCCACAGGGCACCCTCGCCGAAAAAATGCGCGCAGGTGGTGCCGGCATTCCGGCGTTCTACACCGCCACCGGCTATGGCACCCCGGTTGCCGACGGCAAGGAAGTCCGCGAGTTCAAGGGCCGCAAGTACATCCTGGAAGAGTCCATCACCGGTGACTTCGCCATCGTCAAGGGCTGGAAGGCCGACCACTACGGCAACGTGGTGTACCGCAACACTGCGCAAAACTTCAACCCGCTGGCGGCCACCGCCGGCAAGATCACCGTGGTCGAAGTGGAAGAAATCGTCGAACCCGGCGTGTTGCTGCCAAGCGAAATCCACACCCCGGGCATCTACGTGGACCGTGTCATCGTCGGCACCTTCGAAAAACGTATCGAAAAGCGCACCGTCAAGGCCTGAGCGCCATCCACCCGAACAATAAAGAGATCCTGACCATGGCACTGACCCGCGAACAGATGGCGCAACGCGTTGCCCGTGAACTGAAGGACGGTTACTACGTCAATCTGGGCATCGGCATCCCCACCTTGGTGGCCAACTATGTACCCGCCGACATGGATGTGATGCTGCAATCGGAAAACGGCCTGCTCGGCATGGGCGAATTCCCCACCGAAAGCACCCTCGATGCCGACATGATCAACGCCGGCAAGCAAACGGTCACCGCCCGCCGCGGTGCCTCGATTTTCGATTCGGCACAATCGTTCGCCATGATCCGTGGCGGCCACGTCGACCTGACCGTACTGGGGGCTTTCGAGGTGGACGTGCAGGGCAACATCGCCTCGTGGATGATTCCGGGCAAGCTGGTCAAGGGCATGGGCGGGGCCATGGACCTGGTGGCCGGCGCCGACAACATCATCGTTACCATGACCCACGCCTCCAAGGACGGCGAGTCCAAGTTGCTGCCACAGTGCAGCCTGCCGTTGACCGGTGCGGGCTGCATCCGCAAGGTGCTGACCGACCTGGCCTACCTGGAAATCGAAGACGGCGCCTTCATCCTGCGCGAGACCGCGCCTGGGGTCAGCGTCGAGGAAATCATCGAGAAAACCGCCGGCAAACTGATCGTGCCGGATGACGTGAAGGAAATGACCTTCTAAGGCATGACGTGATCTCACCTGTAGGCGCGGGTTTACCCGCGAATGCGTCGGTACATTGACCGCCGCATTCGCGGGTAAACCCGTTCCCACAGGTTTTTTGCGTTGCCTGGCAATACCGCTTCATCCCATAAAACCAATAAAAGGAATTCAACCGTGGCCGCTGAAATTCAAGACAGCCGCTCCGCGCGCTTTGCCTTGCGCTGCTCCAACTGGGCTGAACGCTGGTTCCCCGACTCCTGGGTGTTCGCCGCGCTGGCGGTGCTGCTGGTGTGTATCGGCGCACTGGCCATGGGCGCCAAACCGACCGACACCGCCAAGGCGTTTGGCGACGGCTTCTGGAGCCTGATACCGTTCACCATGCAGATGGCCTTCGTGGTCATCGGCGGTTATGTGGTGGCCAGCTCGCCGCCCGCCGCGAGGCTGATCGATCGCCTGGCGCGCATCCCCGGCAATGGGCGCTCGGCAGTGTGCTGGGTAGCACTGATCTCGATGCTGGCCTCCTTGCTCAACTGGGGGCTGTCGCTGGTGTTTGGAGGTTTGTTGGTGCGCGCCCTGGCAAGGCGCACCGACCTGAAGATGGACTACCGCGCTGCGGGTGCGGCCGCTTACCTGGGCCTGGGTGCGGTGTGGGCGTTGGGCCTGTCATCCTCGGCGGCGCAGCTGCAGGCCAACCCGGCCAGTCTGCCACCTTCAATCCTGTCGATAACCGGGGTGATCCCGTTTACCGAAACCATCTTTCTCTGGCAGTCCGGCGTGATGTTGGCGGCACTGGTGGTGGTCTCGCTGGTGATCGCCTATGCCACCGCTCCGGGCCCGAACAGCGCACGTAGCGCAGAAGACTGCGGTGTCGACCCCAGCTTCACAGCGCCACCCGCGCCGCAACGCACGCGCCCGGGGGAGTGGCTGGAACACAGCCCGATCCTGATCCTGCTGTTGGTGGCCTTGGCTGCTGGCTGGCTGTATCAGGAGTTTGCGACAAAACCTGCGATTACCGCCATCTCGGGGCTCAACACCTACAACCTGTTGTTCATCATGCTCGGTGCTTTGCTGCACTGGCGCCCACGCAGCTTCCTTGACGCGGTGGCACGCGCGGTACCGACCACCACCGGTGTGCTCATCCAGTTCCCGCTGTATGGTTCGATCGCCGCTATTCTCACCCAGGTGAAGGGCGTCGATGAACAGACGCTGGCCCACCATATTTCACTGTTCTTCACCCAGATTGCCACCCATGACACGTATGCCGTGCTGATGGGCGTGTATTCGGCGGTGCTGGGCTTCTTCATCCCTTCAGGTGGCGGCAAGTGGATCATCGAGGCCCCTTACGTGATGCTGGTGGCCAACGACCTGCAGTACCACCTGGGGTGGGCCGTGCAGATCTACAACGCGGCCGAAGCTTTGCCGAACCTGATCAACCCGTTCTACATGCTGCCGCTGCTGGGCGTGCTGGGGCTCAAGGCGCGCGACCTGATCGGTTTCTCGTTCGTGCAATTGCTGGTGCATGTGCCGTTGGTGCTGGTGTTGCTGTGGGCGCTGGGTACAACGCTGCAGTACGTGCCGCCCGTGATGCCTTGATTCGAGGCCCCTGGAGACTTGGCGCCAGCTTTCAGACGCGTATCATGGCTGCCTCAGCCTGGGAAACCCGCGTCACATGTCTATCCGATTGAAACTGCTGCGTAAGAAACTGGGGATGACCCTGGAAATGCTGGCCGAAAAGACTGGCATGACCAAAAGCTACCTGTCCAAGGTCGAGCGCGGCCTCAACACGCCCTCGATCGCTGCGGCGCTGAAACTGGCGAGGGCACTGAACGTCAATGTCGAAGAGCTGTTCGCCGAAGAACAGCCCGGTCAGAGCCGCTACAGCCTGGTGCGCCGTACCGAGCGCCAGGCCTTGGTGGGCGATGGGCAAGGGCCGGGGTACGCGGCCCTCACCAGTCAGGTTGGCCAGCGCAGCCTGCTGCCGTTTCTGATTCAGCCGCCGTCCGAGTTCAGCGACCCCACGTTCAAGGAACACCAGGGCGAAGAGTTCCTGTTTGTTCACGCAGGCCAGGTGGAAGTGGATTTCATGAGTGAGCGGGTGTTGCTGGAGCAGGGCGACGCCCTGCATTTCAATGCCCAGACGCCGCACCGCCTGCGCTCGGTAGGTGCGACACCGGCGCAGTTACTGGTTGTGGTTCACCACGCAGACGAATGAAACCGCAGGGGGCAATCATGCCCCCCACGTGTTCTCAGCTGTGAAACGCCATGTTCATCGCATCATCCCTCCCTTGCATAATCTGCATGCCGTTTTTTTGACGAATGCGCCCATCGCTCATTGAATTTTATTATGGTGTCGAATCATTGACGTAGTGTCATTGTGCCCATAAGCTCAAGTCAACAACGAAACAACTCCCGCAGCACAGCGCCAATAACTAATTGATTTTCCTGTTTTTAGGAGGGGAGTATGCGCACGACTCTGATAATCAAATCGATGTTCTTGCTGGTGATGCTAAGTGGTGCTGCCCGCGCAGCGGATTCGTATATAAATCAGAACAGTATCATTCCTGTTTCAACTGCAGGCTGGTTCTTTGCCTTTGCTGTGGTCGGTTTTGTTGCCGTTGCCAACCGCAGAAAGATCTGAGCCGTATACCGGGTACCTAAAGTGACCCATTGCTGCGAGGCCACAAGCATGGCTTGTGAATTCTCCAACCGTTGCTATATTCCCAGTAGCCCGTAGGACCAACATTTACAAGGCGTTGCAGCCACGTCTGCAGCGTCAAGGCAAGGGCCTCCAGGAAGGTCGAGGCCATCGCGGCAGCAGTGCGCCGTGAAGCGGAGCGAGAGTTGGTGTGTTGTTCTCATTCAGTGCTCTTTGTCGGGCCATTTGGCCGGAGGGACCCTCATGGTGCGTTCAATGTTTGCCGCTTTCTGCATGCTGACGGTGTGGTCTGGCGCCGGTAACGCCGACCAGAGCAGTGCTGCCTACCTGCTCAGCCCCGGCGATGTGGTGATGGTATCGGTGTGGCAGGAAGACAGCCTGCGTCAAGAAGCCACCGTACTTCCCGATGGCAGTATCACCTTCCCCTTGGCCGGGCGCATCAATGTTGCCGGGCTGGATGTGACGGCAGTGGAAAAGCAGGTCGCTGCCAAACTCGAAAAATTCCTCCCCGACCCTAACGTCAGCGTTGTCGTCAAAAGCATTGCCGGCAATATGGTCTATGTGCAGGGCAAAGTGATCAAGCCTGGGCCTGTGCAAATGGCAGGCCCCACGGCGGTATTGCAGGCGCTGAGCATGTCGGGTGGCCTGGACAAGTTTGCGGATGAAAGCGAAATCAAGGTGGTCCGCGGCACCGGTGCTTCCCAAAAGATCCTGCCCGTGCGATATAAGGACCTGGTGTCTGGGCGGGACATGTCCACCAACATCCAACTTCAGGCTGGCGATACGCTGGTCGTTCCTTGATCTTGCCTTTAATAAGAACATTTAATGCCTCTTCTTAGAACAACTCGCATTGCAACGGCAATCTTGGTCTTGCCGTTCACGGACGCGGTACTGGCGGCAAATTGGCAGTCTACGGTGGTGGTACCGACATCCGTCGAATACGACAGCAACCCATTGCTGCTGACCTCGGGGGAAAAGGGCATAACGCGCACGATCATCGCGCCGGACTACACCCTGATTGGTACTTTCGACCGTGACGAATTGAGGTTGGGGCTTGGCATGAATCTGCTGCGCTCGTCCGATACGGATATCGTCGATGACCGTGAAGACCCTGATATCAGCCTGGGTTGGCAGCGCACCACCGAGCGGGGGCGGTTCGGCCTGGTGGGGCGCTACAACGAAAGCTCGACGTTGTCGGGGACAGTACTGGATACCGGGGTGATTACCACCGACGGTACGCAGAAGCTTTACACCTTGACTGGCAACTGGAGCCAGGCGGTGACCGAGCGCAGTACCTTGAGCAACGAAACCACCTACAGCCGTGCCCGTTACGACATCAGCACGCTGACGGGCTACGACGAACTGGCGAACGTCTTCACCTGGACTTACGGCTGGAGTGAGCGGGCTGACCTGTATACCCGTTTTGGTGCCCGGCGCTATGAGCCCGAAGAGGACCTTACCGCCACTGCTTCCAACAGCTACAGCCCGGCAGTCGGCATCAAATACCAACTTGCCGAAGGCTTGAGCGCCGATGCCCATGTTGGCGTCAACCAAGTGTCAGGTGACGACGGCGGCCGGCGCGGGGAGGGTGGGGTTGCGTTGCTGTACACCGGCCCGCGTGCCGACGCCAGCCTCACCGCCGAGCGCAGCACGGTGGCAAGCGCTGAAGGCGGCTTCGCCGAACTGGACCAGGTGCGCGGTGTGTGGAGCTATGCGCTGACCGAGTTGTCCCGGGTCGGCGCCGACGCCGCGTGGCAAGACAGCAAAGGGCAGTCGCCCAACACGCTGCAGACTTACAGCGTATGGGCCAGCCGCCAGTTTTCGCCTTACTGGGACCTGCGCCTGTCGCTGATGTACAAGGAACGGCAGCAGGACCATGTACCGGATGCGACCGCTACGATCGTTGGTTTGACGTTGACGTACAGGTACCCCGACATCTGAACTGCAGGCAGGTGGCCCTATGAAGTCTGACTACGAGCTCTCCCTCAGAGATTACATCGCCATTATCAAGGACAGGGCCCTGGTGTTAGGGGTGAGTGCCGCAGTCATTCTCGCCGCGACCGTGGCCGTCGCGTTGATGGTGCCGCCGATCTACCAGTCGACCGGCACCATTCTGGTGGAATCGCAGCAGATTTCGCCTGAACTGGTGTCGACCAACAACACCAGCTTTGCCGATGAGCGCATCGAGGTGATCCGCCAACGGGTGATGACCCGCGACAACCTGCTGCGCATCATCGGCAAGTACGACCTCTTCGCCGACAAGCGCTTCAGCGAAAGCGACAAGATCGACCAGATGCGCAACGCGATCGTGGTCGAAACCCTTACCACCTACGTGCGCGGTCGTGGTGAAGCGACCGTGGCGTTCAATGTGTCGTTCGAGCACAAACAGGCACAAGTAGCCAAGGAAGTCGCCGATGAACTGGTGACGCTGTTCCTCAATGAAAACCTCAAGCAGCGCACCGAACGGGCCAACGAAACCACCGAATTCCTCACCCAGGAAGCCAACAAGCTGGGTGCCGAGCTGGCCAGCCTGGAGAACCAGCTGGCCGATTTCAAGCAGGCCCATGCCAATGCCTTGCCCGAGCACCAGACCCTGCGCATGAACATGCTGTCGCGGGCGGAGCTGGAATTCCGTGAGGTCGACCGTGACTACAAGGCTGCCCAGGAAGAGCTGCGCTACCTGGAACTGGAGCTGTCTGCGGCCAATGCCGGCCTTGCCACCAAGGTTGTCGAGGGCGCCCGGCCAACCCGTGCCGACCTGCCCGAAGACCTGCCAAGCCTGAAAGCCGAATACGCGCAGCTGCTGACCCGCTACAAGGACGCCCACCCGGATGTCGTGGCAGTCAAGCGCAAGATCCAGGCGCTCGAAGCCAGTGGTGGTCGCACTGCGGCAGCGTCCACGGTCAGCCTCGACGCGGCCCGTGTCCGCGCCAAGATGAGTGCCGCCCAGGTGCGTATTGCCTCGCTGGCAGAGCAAAAGCGTGAGCTGACCCGGAAAATGGAAGGCTATGAAGCCGAGATCCTCGAGGCACCGCAAGTCGAGCGTGGCCTGGTGACCTTGATGCGTGACCACGACAACGCGCGCAAGAAATACGAAGAGATTCGTGCCAAGGAAATGGGCGCAAAGATTACCGAAAGCCTCGAGCAGGAAAACAAGGCTGAACGCTTTGTGCTGCTGGAGCCTCCTCTGTTGCCTGAGAAGCCGATCAAGCCTAACCGCAAGAAAATCGCTGCGCTGGGCCTGGTGCTGGCACCGGCCGGTGGCGGTGCGCTGGTGATGCTGCTGGAAATGCTCAATCAGCGCGTGCGCGGCGTTGGCGCCCTGGAAAACCTGCTGGGCAAACGGGTGCTGGTGGCACTGCCCTATATCGATACCCGGGCCGACGTGGCCCGCCGCAAGCGCTGGCGCAATCGTCTGATCCTGGCGGCACTGGCGTTGGCAGCTATCATGATAGGGCTGGTGCACGTGTTCTACATGCCACTGGATGTGCTGTTGTACAAAGTCATGTCTCGGTTTGTATAGGGAAAGCAGTGATGGACAGGATCAAGCCGGCTGTTGGCAACAATATTCATCAGGTTACCCCGGGTACCCCCCAGGCACTGTCTCCCGCCCCCGGTACGGCGCTGGCCGAAGTGCCGGGTCAGTTCGATTACGTGAACACCAAGGTGGTGCCGCTGCGTGCAGACCACCTGGAGCGTAACCGCATCGTGGCGTACAACAAGAACTCCAACATGAACGGGCCGATCGACCTGTTGCGTACGCAGGTGCTCAGGGCCATGGACGAGAACGGCTGGCGTACCTTGGCTATCACCTCGCCAACGCCGGAAGCGGGCAAGACAATGCTGGCGATCAACCTGGCCATGAGTATTGCCCACCACACCACCAAGACTGCGTTGCTGGTGGACTTCGACCTGCGTCGGCCCAAGGTCGGCAGTTACCTGGGGCTGCCCATGGAGCAGGCACTGAACGAGTTTCTGACGGACAAGGCCGAGTTGCAGGACTGCCTGGTCAACCCCACCTTGCCGCGCTTCGTGGTGCTGCCAACGCGGGTACCCGTGCCCCTGTCGACCGAGATGCTGTCCTCGCCCAAGGTGAACAACCTGATTGGTGATTTGCGCAACCGCTACGAATCGCGCATCTGCATTTTCGATTTGCCACCGCTGCTCAGCTCGGACGATGCGATCACCGTGTTACCCAAGTTCGACTGCGTGTTGCTGGTGGTGGCCAACGGAATGAACAACAAGAAGGAAATCGAGGATTGCCTGCATCACCTGGGCACGGTGAACCTGATCGGGACAGTGTTGAACAAGGCTGACGAACAGCCGCGCACCTATTACTGAGCCTTCTGGCAATGCGCCTGTAGACGCCGCCTTGTGCTGCGCCTACAGGAAGCCGAGGGCAACTCAGCGCTCCCAGGGATACTGCAACTCCCACTGCCACGCATGCCGAACAATCTGCTCAAGCGAGGCGAATGCCGGGCGCCAGCCCAGCACCTGCATGGCTTTGCTCGCATCCGCCACCAGCCGTGGCGGGTCGCCGGCGCGACGCGGTGCGTCAAGGGCATTGATCTGTCGCCCGGTCACTGCCCGGGCCGTATCGATCACCTGCTGCACCGAAAAGCCCAGGCCATTGCCCAGGTTGAACGCTGCACGCTCGCCACCGTCTAGTAAATAATCCACTGCCAGTGCATGGGCCGCCGCCAGGTCTGCCACATGCACGTAGTCGCGTATGCAGGTGCCATCCGGTGTGTCGTAGTCGCGACCAAACACTGTCACCGCCTCACGCCGGCCAGATGCAGCCTGCAGGATCAAGGGGATCAGATGGGTTTCCGGTTCATGACGCTCGCCTAGCTGGCCTTCCGGGTCAGCGCCCGCTGCATTGAAATAGCGCAGGCATACCGACTTCAAACCATAGGCCCGGTCGAAGTCCTCAAGAATCTGCTCGACCATCCATTTGCTCAACCCGTACGGGTTGATCGGTCCCTTGGTGTGCGCTTCATCGATCGGCACGTACTGCGGGTTGCCGTAAACGGCGGCACTCGAAGAAAACACCAAGTGCCTGATGCCGGCATTGACCATGGCCTGCAGCAGGGAAAGGGTGGCTGCGACGTTGTTCTGGTAGTACTTGCCAGGCGCGCTGACCGACTCGCCCACTTGAATGAACGAGGCGAAGTGGAACACCGCATCGAAGCGACACACGCCAAACAGCACATCCAGTGCGGCTTCGTCGGCGATGTCGAGCTTGGCCCACTGGATACCGGGGCCAGGTGAGACCAGGTCCGCCACCAGCACTTCATGGCCGGCGGCGAGCAGGTGCTTGACCATGTGCGAGCCAATGTAGCCCGCACCACCCACAACCAGATATTTCATCCCTACCTCCTGGAATCTGCTGTTTACAGACGCAGTGAACACTCCCTGACACGTGCAGGTGGGATGATCAGCTACAGGTGACCTGAGCGTAGATGGCCATATGCTCTATTTCAAGAATAGCCAATTGGACATGTAGGTACCGTCGAAGGTAATGGTGTATTGCCCATCCTTGTAGGCCACTGGCAGCGGCTTCAGCTGTTCCCGTGCATCGCGGGCGAACAGTTTCAGGCCGGCGGGTGCCTTGATGTCCAGGCGGCCTTCAAGGGGCTCGACATTGAACGGCGTCTTGTCATCGGCCTTGGGCATGGCACGGGTGCCCAGAGACAGCAGAAGCTCGCGCGACTGGCCCAGTGGCTTGCCGTCCAGGCTCTGGACCACGACGCTGGCGTAAGGCGTTTTCGCTTGTACCTGAATGGCACCCAGGTTGACCGGGCGGCCGCCCAGCCAGCCGCTGGCGGCCTGGGTCAGTGGCGTGTCGATGGTGTAGATGCCTTGTTGCCAGTTGCGCCTGAGCTCGCCTGTATCGGTCACCGACTCGGTGGCATCGGCGGCCAGCAGCGATTGCCCCGGGTCATGCAGCACTTGCGCGCCTGCCGGGATGGGCGCGGGTTTTAGCCAGGGCAATTGCGGCGTGTGTGGCAGGGCGATCTGCAACTGGCCCTTTTCCATGGCCGTGCGCAGCAGCGGTGAGTTACGCGGGGTGATTTCCTGGTTGTACAGGGTGTCAGGTGTCGGTGCGAACACGTAGCGAGTGGTGGCGGGTTTCACGTCCGCACGGCGATAGAGCAGGGCAGCGGCGGGCAGGGTGGCGATCATCGCCGGGTCGTTGTACGCGTGCCAGTTGTCCGCCGTGCGCCAACCTGGGTTGAATGCTTGTTGGCTGTAGGCGTATTGCAGCATGGCGTCCCAGCCTTGGTGGCTGGCAGTGCCGGCGATGTAAATGGGGAGCGAGTGACGGTCCGGCAGCGGGAAGGGCTCGGCGTTCCACTCGGTAACGGTCAGCGGTTTGCCGACGACCTGGGCGGCAGCAATCCAGTCGATCATGCCGTCGCTGGTCAGCGGGTTCTTCTCCAGTTGGCCTGCGTCGCCGTAGCTGTGGGCGTCGATGACATCACCAACGCTCAGTGCCGGCAGTGCGCTAAGCCCATTGCCGCCCCAGGTGCTGGTGGTCGCAATGGGGACTTTCACGCCCACGCTGCGCAAGTGGGCGATCATGTCGGCATTGAAGCGTTGTTCCAGCTCGTTGAGCAACAGCTTCGACGGCCCATGCTCCCAGGCACGCCAGGTCAGGTCGGTGGGCAGGTCAAACTGTTTGGCAAAGGCCTTGGCTGCGGTCATGTAGCGCTCGCTGTGGCGCGGTACATCCTTGTTCGGCATCAGGGCGTTGCCGTAATGCTGGGTCAGGTCATTCTCGTTGGTGATCAGCACGGCGGCGATGGCCGGGTCGTCCTTGTAGGCCAGGCCCGTGTATTCGTTCACATGGGTCAGGTACTGCTCGGCGAAGCGTTTCATCGCTTGCTGGATACTGTCGTTCACGTAGGCGTAACCCTTCAGGTCGACGCGACCATCCTGCTCGGGCAGCTCCTTGAAGTCTTCGATATTGTCGTTGGCGGTAAACGCACGCTGCACATGCATGTCCAGCCAGATGTAGATGCCTTCGTCCTTGAGTGACTTGATCCACAGGTCGAGCTTGCGCAGCGATTCGGTGCTGAGCTGCTGGGTATCGCGCACCAAGGTGCCGTCGCCAAATACGTTGGGGCTGACCCAGGGCGAGTCGTGGTGATGCAAGCGCACCAGGTTGAAACCCAGTGCCGAGAGGCGTTTGGCCTGTTGGCGTATTTCGTCGTCGGGGCTTTTGAACAGCGAGTAGGCCGACAGGTTGGTGCCCCAGAAGCGTATTGGAGTATTGTCGGCGAACATCAACTGGTCGCCGACCGCCTTGACGAAGCCACGCTTGCCGGCGGGTTTTTCCGCTGCGTTGAGGAACGACAGGTCCACCGGCGAGGTGCGCCAGTCCAGTTGGTCATCAGGCCACTTGGCGGGGTCTGCCAGGCCGAAGCGCTCGGTGGGCGTCGGGCCGAGTTCGATGTCGCCGGTCACGTTGAGCATAGCCTTGAGCTGCTGGCGGCCGGCGCTGATCGGGTCCTTGTAGAGGAATGCGCGCAGCTCGGACGGGTTGCCGCGCTCGAAATAGACCTTGGCCAGTGGCGGGTCGAAGCGCATTTCGATGCGGCGACCCTGGTCGGCCTTGCCCCACGTCCAGCCGCGGTTGTCGGGCAGCAACTGCGGGGCCCCCATGTCGCCGGCGATTTGTGCCGGATCGAACTGGAACACCAGGCCGCCACCCATGACACCGTTCTGGCGGCTGTGGGCGTCGAGGTCGAAGGCCCAGCTCAGGGTTTGTGCCTGTTCCTTACGGATGTCAGCCTGCAGGTCGAAGTCCAGTTCCTTGTTCTTGCCCCGCAGCGTGTAGTGGTAAGGGCCATTGACCTTGAAGTCGGTATAGAAACCGGTCCAGCTCCAGTTGGCAGCCCAGAAATCGAATTTGGCCTTCATGACCGGGCCACCGCCGTGTGTCACGGTAGGCAAGCCATTTTGCTCATCGACACTGACCTGCCAGTCTGAAGCCCAGCTGGCCAGCGGCAGCAGGGCCAGGCCGGCAATGGCCGAAAGGCGCACGTAATGACGCAGGGACAGCCTATTCATGAGCATTACCTGGGTTGTAGGTCGGGTTCTGCCAGCTCAACGGCCGGGCTGTTGTGCAGGCGGCGAACCATCTGGATGTAGGCCACGCCCAGCCCTGCGATAGACCAGTACACCACCGGGATGAAGGTGATGCTGCTGACGGTGAAGATGATGACCAGAATGCCGATCAGCGTTGCCAGCAACACCCGGCCGAGCTGTCGTCGTTCGTCATCCTTGTCGGCAAAACTGAGCATGGCCCTGCGGATACCCAGCAGCAGCACGGCAAAGAACGCCACGAACAGGCCTAGCCCGACCAGGCCGGCCCGCAGCGCCAGGTTGATGTAGGTGTTGACGATATCGATGATGCCTTCGCCCTGGATCATCGCCTGCATTTCGGGTGTGTTACGGAAATCGAAGGAGCCGAACAATGGGTTGCGCTGGATGACGATCCAGGCGTTGTCCATCAGCCGCTCGCGGTAGGTGATGTTCTCTTTCTCGATGCTGCCGATGTACGGCAACAGGTCCAGCACCTTGTCGCCGCCAGGCACGACAGTCAGCAAGGGCAACGCCAGCATGCCAGCCGCACCCAGCAGCGCCAGGCGCTTGACGGCGCCTTTGCCCAGGGCAATGAACACCACCACGATGACCACGGCGCCGATCCACGGGCCACGCGACAATGGCGCGAACAGCCCGGCGGCCAGCAGCAGGGCGCCCATGGCCCTGTGCAGCGGACGTTGCACATAGCCTTGCACGAACAGGAACAGGCCGATGGCCACGCTCATCACGTAACCCAGTACGATCGCCTGGCCGGTGGTGACGCTCGCCCGCAGCGCACCGCCGCGGCTCAGGTAACCGGACATGCTCCATGGCACGCCCATAGCGTCGACCAGCGCGCTGTACAGTAACCAGTGGCGCACATACTCGGCCACAGCGATCAGCGCCATGACGAAAGAGACGAGTACGAAGGCCAGTAGGGTGTCCTTGAAGTCGCTGATCTGACGCAGGCCACGGCTGGCCACGTAATACGGCAGGAGTACGTCGACATACAGGTACAGCGCCTGGCGCAGCGTGTCGGTAGGGGTGGTTTCGCGCAAATAGAGCACGCTCAGCAGCAGCAGGCCGGCCGCCAGCAATTTATCAGCCCAGGTGCGGCCAAAGCGCAGGGTGTCACCTTGGCGGCGCAGGTGCAGCGCGGCCGGCAGCAGCACGCACAGGCTCAGCAGGCGAATATGGTTCAGGTCAACGAGGTAATTGACCACGCCAAACCCGGGCACCTGTACCGACGCTGGCGGGATCAGGAACAGCAGCATGTAGAACAGCGCCATGGGGTTGTGCTCGCGGCGCCCGGCCAGCAACAGGACGACCGCGCCCACGCCCAGGTACAGCCAGAAGCTGTGCGAGAAAAAAGCCAGCAGGGTCAGCAGGAACCACAGATTACGCCGGCGCTTGTAGTCACTGAGCGGAATCAGGTCGGTGGCAGGCCGCCGGGCCATCAGGAAGACCACGCTCGCCAAAAACAGGATGACGATCAACGCACGAAAATGTTCAGGCATCGGCTATGTACACCTTTCCCTTGGTGGGCAACGGCTAGCATCGTGGCTAATTGAAACTATAGTGACTTTTAGCCAATCAGTCAGAGATTGAAGTCATGCCGTCGATTGATGTGTCAGCCGCCGCGAGCCTGCGCAAGCGGGCCCTGAGGGCCGGGTCATGGAACCTGGTCTCGCAGGTGGCTTCACAGGTGATGCGCCTGGGCGGCAATCTGATCATGGCCCGCTTGCTGCTGCCGGAAATGTTCGGCGTGATGGTCATTGCCACCACTGTTTCGATACTGCTGCATTTGCTTTCCGATGTGGGCCTGCGCCAGAACATCATCCAGAGCCACCGTGGTGACGATCCAGATTTTCTCAATACCGCCTGGACCGTGCAGATCATCCGCGGTTTCCTGCTGTTTGCCCTTACCCTGCTGCTGGCCCTGGGGGCTTGGTTGGCGCAACTGGCTGAGCTTTGGCCAGCAGACTCTACCTATGCCGCGCCCGTACTGCCGATGGTACTGGCGGTCACCGGCCTGTCGGCGGCCATCTGGGGTTTCCAGTCCACCAAGATAGATGTGGCGGTACGCACTTTCCAACAAAAGCGCGTGGTGTTGGTCGACCTTGCCTCGCAGGTGGCTGGCCTGGTGGTGATGCTGGTACTGGGCTTGCTGACCCATTCGATCTGGGCGCTGGTGTTATCAGGCCTGGTTTCGGCGGTCGTCTGGACCGTGCTGGGGCATACCGCCCTGGAGGGGCCCAACAACCACCTGCGCTGGGACCGTTCGGCGCTGACCGAGCTGATCGTGTTTGGCCGCTGGATCCTGTTGTCGTCGATGGTCGGCGTGCTGGCGATGTACGGCGACCGCATATGGTTTGGCGCCAGCATGTCGGCGGCGCAACTGGGTGTGTATTCGATCGCCGTGCTGATCCTGGGTGCGGTGCAGACCGCGCTCATGAAAATTGTCGGCGCGGTGGCGCTGCCTGCTTTCAGCGAGGCGGCCAGGGCCGACGACAAGCCGCGCCTGAAAGCGCTGTATTTCCGCTTTCGGCTGTTGGTCGACCTGCTGGTGCTGTTCATCTGTGGCGGTTTCCTGACCGCCAGCCCGCTGCTGATCGGCTGGATGTATGACGATCGCTACCGCGAAGCCGGACCGATGCTGGCGATTCTCTCGCTATCGTTCATCGTATTGCGCTATACCTTGGCTCATCAGGTGTGGATTGCCTTGGGCCTGACCAAGTACCAGGCCATGGACAACATTATCCGCCTGGTCTCGTTATGGGGGCTGTTGCCGCTGTTACTGGCGATTGGCGGGGTGGAGTGGGCCATCTGGGGGGTTGCCCTGCATGCTGTGCCAACGCTGGTGCTGGTTGTGTATGTGAACTGCAAACTGGATATCTTCAGCCTCAAACGTGAGCTGGTGGTACTGCCGATGTTGCTGGTCGGGGCGCTGTGCGGGGCACTGTTGACGGCCTTTTTCAACTGGCTGTAGCGCAGTTTGCTGGGTGTAACTTTCATGGCTACAGGTCACGGGATCATGGAGAAGCTCACTTTTTGTAATGCGCAGTTGGGTCGTAGAGGTTTTCTCCAGAGTTGTGTCTTGCTCAGTGTGGGGGGGGCGGTGTTCGGCGCCTCGGCGGCCGTTGCCGGCAAGCCGGTCGAAAAGCCCGGGTTCGTGGTAATCAACGGTTGGGTATTACCGTCCCGTTACTTCCGGAACGCGTCAGTATGATCAAGGACTTTCAGCAGCAGAAGGCGCTGCGCGACCACTATGACTTCTGCATCATCGGGGCCGGCCCGGCGGGTATAACCTTGGGCTTGCGCCTGGCAGCCGCCGGCTGGAGCGTCATGATCGCCGAAGGCGGGGGGCGCGAATATGCGCCGCACTCGCAAGACTTGTACGCGTGCTCATCCACCGGCCTGGAACTGTATGCCGAGGAAACCCGCCTGCGTTACCTGGGTGGCACCTCCAATCACTGGGCTGGCCGTTGCCGTCCATTCACCCCCTCGGATTTTGCCGTCGCCCCGCCAGGCAACTTGCCGGGTTGGCCAATTCCCTACTCGGAGATCGAAGGCTTCCTGCCGGCAGCGATGGAGATCGTCGATCTGGCGCCTGGCTCGGATTTTCGCGCGATGAATGCCGGCCTCAATGGTGGTGACTTCGAGGCGGACCGTTTTCTGCTCAGCACGCCGACACGCTTTGCGCAAAAGTACGCTTCAGCACTGGAGCAGACGCCAGGACTGGACGTATTCATCAACTGTAATTGCGTTGACCTGGAGTTCGACAAGGCTTCCGGCCACCTGGCTGCGGTGGTGTTGTCCGACTATGAGCGCAATCGTCAACGCCTGGTGGCTGGCAATTTCATTCTGGCCACAGGTGCCATCGAAAATGCCCGGCAGTTACTCAACAGCGAGACCTTGGTGGCTGCAGGCGTGGTGGGCAAGGAAGGGCTGGTCGGCGGGTGTTTCATGGAACACCTGAACATCGAAATGGGCACTTTTATCCTTAAGTCCGGGCAGGACCCAGAGCCGCGCCAGTACTACACCACCGATGCTTTCGTCGACGAGTACAAGGCCGGTAAAGGCAATGTCACTGCTGTTTTGCTGGCCGATGTGCAGACCTATGGCCGAACTGCCGAGGTGAAGTATTTTCTCGAGAGCCTGGCCTGCGACATGGGGTTTGCCAACAAGGTCGCCTTCGTCGCCAAGTTCAGTTGCCCGGGTGACGGCGTGATCAGCACCATGATCGAGCAGTTCCCCAACCTGCACAGCCGTATTTCGCTGCTGGACGAGAAGGATGCGCTGGGCGTGGCCAAGGTCAATGTCAATTGGGTGCTGAGCGCCGAAGATCGGCACACCATCAAGTGCATTGGCAGCGAACTGGCCAAGCAATTCGCCGACATGGATCTGGGGTTCGTCAAACTCAACGATTTCGTCTACGACACCTCGATTCCGCTGAAAATGGCGCCCCATGCCCATCACATGGGCACCACGCGTATGGCCGCCTCGCCACAGTTCGGTGTAGTCGATGCCAATTGCAAGGTGTTCGGTACCGAAAACCTGTATGTCGCCGGCAGCAGCATTTTTGCCAAGGGCGGCGCCTCCAACCCGACCATGCCGCTGTTGCAATTTGCCGTGCGGCTGGCCGACCACCTCGATAACAAGATGAAAGCGGCCAGCAGCGCCGCTGCGTGATGCAGGTTGTACACGGGTGAGTGCGATGCGGTCAGCACCTAGAAGAACGAGACCGGAACGCCTCAGGACACTCCAGATTGTTCAGATCGCGAGGCCAGGCAGTATGAAGGGATGGATACGCAAGGCAGTGGCGCACTACGCCCATGCAACCGGGCGAGGGGGCAAATTCTACAGGAGGTTCTGTAACCCTTCTGGTCTCGAATGGGGGGCCTATCTGGCCCGTTGGGGCAACTTTCATTCGGTCGGCAGCAATTTCTACGTCAATACAGGCTGTAAGTTTCTCGACCCGTCGCTGGTCCGTATCGGTAACAGCGTGGGCTTGTCCGACTGTACGTTGATCGGTCATGACGGGGTGGTATTGCTGATCGAGCATCGCTTTGGCAAGCACCTGGATTCGGTCGGATTCATCGACATCAAGGACAATTGCTTCATCGGCCATGGTGCGATCGTGATGCCTCGCGTGACCATCGGGCCCGAATCCATCGTGGCCGCAGGGGCGGTCGTGACCAAGGACGTGCCGCCAGGCACCGTCTATGGTGGCAACCCTGCGGAGTTCATTTGTACCACCGAGCAGTTGATCAAACGGGTCGAGGCACGTTGCGAAGCCTACCCATGGATAGACCTGGTGAAGCAGCGCAACGGTGCCTACGACCCGGAAGTGGAACCGTTACTGATGGCGCAAAGACGCCAGTATTTCTTCGGGGACAGCTGAAATGACTAGCAAACCTGTGGATGTCATGGTGGTCAACTTCAATACCGCTGGACTGCTGCAGCCGATGTTCGATGCACTGCGCCGGGCCGACAGCGAGCGGCTGGCCAGTTACCTGGTGGTCGACAATGCCTCGCGCGATGACTCGGTGCAGCGCATGGCCCAGGTGTGCCCCGAGGCTCTGCTGCTGAGCAACAAGCAGAACGTGGGGTTCGGCCGGGCCAACAACCAGTTGTTGGCGCACCTCAAGGGCAAGTACGCCTTGCTGCTCAATACCGATGCCTTCGTTGCCGCCGACTCGCTGCAAAAAACGCTCGACTACATGGACGCCCACCCGGAGTGCGGCGTACTGGGGGTGCGCCTGGAGGGTCGCGATGGCGACCTGCAACCAAGCTGTCGCTACTTCCCCACGCCGCTCAATGTGTTCGTTGGGCGTACCGGGTTGGGGCGGTTCTTCCCAGGGGTGAAGATGGTCGACGACATGAACTGGGACCACGCCTCGGTGCGCGAGTGTGACTGGTTGCCCGGCTGCTTTTACCTGGTGCGCCGCGAAGTGCTCGACAGGGTGGGGCTGTTCGACCCGCGCTACTTTCTTTATTACGAAGAGGTGGACCACTGCAAGCGGGTGAAGGAGGCTGGCTGGAAAGTGGTGTTCTACCCGCATACCACGGTGGTGCATATCGGTGGCGAAAGCTCCAAGTCGGTGGCGGAGCTGGAGGCTGCCAGCCGGCAGATCTCGTCCTATCAGATCGAAAGCGAGTTGCTGTACTTTCGCAAGCATCACGGGGTGGCGGGGCTTGCCCTGCACATGCTGCTGGTGACGCTGGGCGACTTGGTGCTGGCACTCAAGGCGCTGTTGAAACGACGCGGCTGGGGCGCCATACAGGCCTGCTGGCGTCATTGCCAGGCAACCTGGTCTTTGCTGTTCAAGACCCGGTACGCCAGCCAACCGACAAGGTAGGTGAAGCCATGTTCGATAATATTCGCGCCGACCTGCGTGCCCATGGCGGGGACTGGGGCGCCCAGGGCTTCTGGGTATTGCTGGTGTACCGCTTTGGCCGCTGGCGCTATACGCTGCGCCCGGCACTGCTGCGCAAACTGTGCTCGCTCATCTACAAGGTGCTGTTCAAATTCGTCCAGATCATCACCGGTATCGAACTGCCGTGCGAGGTGGTGATCGGGCGCAACTTCGTCATCGATCATTTTGGCGGCATCGTTGTCAGCGGCTATGCCCGCTTCGGCGATGACTGCCGTATCCGCAACGGCGTGGTGGTGGGCCTGAAGAATGTCGACGAGCCGATTGCCCCGGTGTTCGGCAACAACGTCGACATCGGCACCGGGGCCAAGGTGCTGGGCAGTATTCGCATCGGCAACAACGTGATCATCGGCGCCAATGCCGTCGTGCTGGTAGATGTGCCTGACAATTCACTGGCAGTGGGGGTGCCGGCCATCATCAAGGCCCGGCAACCGGCCGCCACGGCGTCGGTCGAGTGAGGCCTATGGCAACGGTGATCGGGGTGGTGGTAATCGGCCGCAATGAAGGCCAGCGTCTCGAGCGCTGCCTTGTTTCGCTGGCGCACGGGGCGGACAAGGTCATGTACGTCGACTCGGGTTCCACCGATGGTTCGCTGCAGTTGGCCGCCAACCTTGGCGTGGCAGTACTGGCGCTGGACATGAGTATCCCGTTCACCGCCGCACGCGCCCGCAATGAAGGTTTTGCCGCCTTGCAGCGCCTGTTGCCATCGATGCAACTGGTACAGTTCGTCGATGGCGACTGCGAGGTGAATGCCAGCTGGCTGGCCACGGCGCAGGCTTTTCTTGAGCAGCACCCCGCCGTGGCAGTGGTGTGTGGTCGCCGGCGTGAGCGCTTTCCGCAGCGGTCGGTGTACAACTTGCTGTGCGACCTGGAGTGGGATACCCCGGTCGGTGAGGCCAAGGCCTGTGGCGGCGATGCACTGATGCGGGCAGACGCTTTTGCAGCTGTGGGTGGCTTCCGGCCTGACCTGATTGCCGGAGAAGAGCCTGAACTGTGTGTGCGTTTGCGGGCCAACGGCTGGAAAATCTGGCGACTGGCTGCCGAGATGACCCTGCACGATGCCGGCATGACCCGTTTCAGCCAGTGGTGGCGGCGTAGCCTGCGTGCTGGGCACGCCTATGCCGAGGGCGCCTACCTGCATGGCCAGCCACCCGAGCGGCATTGGCTGCGTGAGTCACGTCGGGCCTGGTTGTGGGGCCTGGGCATACCTTTGGTGATCGCGCTGGCCTGCCTGCTGCTGGGCGGCTGGGGCCTGCTCTTGCTGTTGATCTACCCACTGCAGGCCGTGCGCCTGGCCCGCCGCGGCGGCAAGTCGACGCGCGAGAACTGGCTGCAGGCTGTGTTTCTGGTGTTGGGCAAATTCCCGGAAATGCTCGGCCAGCTGAAGTTCCTGCGCCACCGCCTTGCGGCTGGCAAATCGGCTTTGATCGAGTACAAGTGAGAGAAACCCATGATGCTCGGCACCCTCGTGAAAAGCGTGTTTATCTTGCAACCGGGTTACTCGTTGCGGGCGATGCACAACAAGTACAAGTTGGCACGGCAGATCGCCAGGCAGTGGCCTGAGCTGAACGGGTTCATGCAGCGCATGACGGCGGCGCTGGGCCCGCATGGTTTGCAGCGCCTGGGTGTGGATTGTATCGGTGTCGTGCAATGGCCTTACATCAGCCGATGCTGGGAGGCGCCACAGCGTCTGGAGGTGGTGGCTGCGCACTTTGAACAGGTGGCTGGGCAGTTCCCGGCGTTGCTGTTGCTGGGGCGCGACGAAAACCTGAAGTTGTGTGACCTGTCCAGCCACTCGCCGGGCTGTTGCCTGGTACTGGACCGGCCAATCTGGTTCAAGCGCGAAGGCGAGCTGGTGCTGAACCTGTTCCAGGCCGACCTGCGTGTGGCATCCCTGGCCTTCACCCTGGGCCGCAGCCAAGGTGAGACCAGCCTGTTCATCGGTGCGGTGCAGGGTATTCACAAAGGTATCGACAGCGAAACCTCACTGGCTATCTACCGTGACCTGACCAAGGACTTCGAAGGGTTGCGGCCACGCAGCCTGTTGCTCGAAGCGTTGAAATGCCTGGGCAGGACCCTGGGTGTGACACAGCTGTATGCCGTCAGTGACGCCTGCCGGCACCATCGCCATCCCTATTTTGGCAGCGACAAGGGCCAGGACCTGGCGGCCAACTACGACGTGATCTGGCAGGAACATGGCGCCACAGCGTCTGACCGTGAGGACTTTTTTACCCTGCCTCTAGCACCGGCGCAACGGGCGGAAGCTGACATTCCGGCCAAGAAACGGGCGATGTACCGCCGCCGCCAGGCATTGCTTGACGATGTTTTCACCCGCTTGCAGGCAGCATTGCCAAGCAGCAACCACAACCTTGGACTACAAGGAAAACAGGGGGATGCATTTGCTGTGAGTGCATCGGCAGTAGACAGGCCGCCCGTAGTCGACAGCCTGAAGTGAAGGTTGCCAGGGAAGGTTGGTCATCAAGCGGGTTTGGATCTGGATTCGTATGCATATTGCTTACTTCATCAATCAGTACCCGAAAGTCAGCCACAGTTTCATCCGTCGCGAAATTCTGGCGCTGGAGCGCCAGGGGGTTGAGGTGCAACGTATAGCCCTGCGTGGGTGGGACGCCGAGGTGCAGGATGCCGAGGACGCAACCGAACGGGGCAAGACCCGCTACGTATTGCAAGGTGGGCTCAAGGGGTTGTTGGCACCGACATGGCAAGTACTGCGTACGCAGCCGCGGCGGTTTTTCCAGGCGCTGGGGCTGGCCATGCGCCTTGGCCTGCGGGCCGACCGTGCCTGGCCCTACCACCTGGTCTACCTGGCCGAGGCCTGCCTGGTGCTGCAATGGTTGCAGGCTGGGGAGGCCACACATGTGCACGCGCATTTCGGCACCAACTCTACTGAAGTGGTCATGCTGGCCAACGTCCTGGGCGGGCCGGCATACAGCTTTACCGTGCACGGGCCGGAAGAATTCGACAAACCACAGTTCTTGCACATGGGTGAGAAGGTGCAGCGCGCCGCCTTTGTCGCGGCGGTGAGCTCGTACGGACGAAGCCAGCTGTACCGTTGGGTGGCGCACGAGCACTGGGGCAAGGTGAAGGTGGTGCATTGCGGACTGGAGCGTGGTTTTCATGAGGTGGCGCCAGTCGATGTGCCATCGGCGCCACGGCTGGTGTGTGTTGGGCGCCTGTGCGAACAGAAGGGCCAGCTGCTGTTGCTCGAAGCGGCGCGCTGTCTCGCTGCCCGGTCGATCACCTTCGAGCTGGTGCTGGCGGGTGACGGTGAAATGCGCGAGCAGATCGAGGCCTTGATTGCCCGGCACGGCTTGCAGCAGCAAGTGCGTATCACTGGCTGGATCAGCAGTGCGCAGGTACGTGAGGAAATCCTGGCCGCCCGTGCGCTGGTGCTACCCAGTTTCGCCGAGGGCTTGCCCGTGGTCATCATGGAGGCCATGGCCTTGCGCCGGCCCGTGCTCACCACCTATGTAGCGGGTATCCCCGAGCTGGTGCGGCCTGGCGAGAACGGCTGGCTGTTCCCTGCCGGCGCCGTGGACGAGCTGGCAACAGCCATGGCCGACTGCCTGGCGCAACCGGCCGAGGTACTGCAGCGCATGGGCGAGTTGGCCTACCAGCGTGTGGTGCAACGGCATGACATCGACACCGAGGCGGCCAGGCTGGCCGGCTATTTCAAGGCATACGCATGATAAGTGTATTGGGTTGGTTACTGGGCCTGTTGGCGATCATCGTCCTGGTACCGGTGTTGGTGCTGGTGCTGCAAGTGTTGCTGGCTTGCCTGCCGGCGCGGTCGAGGCCCAAGGGCATTGGCGAGCGCCCGCGAGTGGCGGTGTTGGTGCCCGCCCACGATGAGGCATTGATCATTCGCGCGATGCTGGCGAGCGTTACGCCGCAACTGCTGGACGGCGACCGCTTGCTGGTCGTGGCGGACAACTGTTCGGATGACACGGCCCAGTTGGCACGTGAGGCCGGCGCCGAAGTGGTAGAGCGCCACGATACGCGGTTGCGCGGCAAAGGTTACGCATTGGATTTCGGCGTGCGCCATCTGGCTCAGCGGCCGCCCGAGGTGGTCATCGTGGTGGATGCCGACTGCCAGGTGGGCGAGGGGGCGATCGATTGCCTGGCGCGCCGCTGCCACGCACTCGCCCGCCCGGTACAGTCGCTGTACTTGATGCGTGCACCGGCAGGTGCCGGGTTGCGGGTGCAAGTTGCCGAGTTTGCCTGGCGGGTCAAGAACCTGGTGCGGCCACGCGGCTGGGCGCGCCTGGGCCTGCCATGCCAGCTGATGGGCGCGGGCATGGCGTTCGGCTGGCACGATCTGAGCCTGATCAACCTGGCCAATGGTCATCTGGTCGAGGATGTGAAGCTGGGCCTGGACCTTTGCCAGCAGGGTAAACCGCCTGCTTTCTGCCCCGAGGCACTGGTCACTAGCCAGTTCCCGCTCAGCCAGCAAGGCCTCAACAGCCAACGCACCCGCTGGGAGCATGGCCATCTGGGCTTGATGCTTGCCGACGCACCCAAACGGGCGATGGCTGCAATCACCCAGCGCAACGCTAGCCTGGCGGCCTTGACCCTAGACCTGCTGGTGCCGCCCCTGGCGTTGCTGGTACTGACCTTGCTCGGGCTTAACCTGGTGACCTGGCTGGCGTACCTGCTGTTCGGCCTGGCGGCGCCCGCGTGGCTCGCCTTTGCCGGTTTGGCCTTGCTGGCCTTCGCCGTGATGTTGGCCTGGGCGCGCTTCTGCCGTGAAGTGATACCGTTCTCGGTGTTGTTGTACGCGCCGTTTTATGCGGCCAGGAAAATTCCCTTGTACCTGAGTTTCCTGATCAAGCGCCAGGTTGAATGGGTGCGTTCAAAACGGGATGACGACTGATGGATCAGTGGCAGAGTCGCTGGAAGCGTGTGATCGACCAGCTGGAAGTGATCGCTGATGGCGCCGCTGTACAGCGCCTTCTCGACCGCCTGGCTACGCCGGATACGGGCACCGTGCTGGGCTTCGTCAACGCCCATGCGATGAACCTGGTGGTGCGCGATGGTGGCTACAGCCAGGCACTGTCGGCCGCAGATGTGCTGCTGCGCGATGGCGCCGGCATGGCGATTCTGTATCGCCGCCTGGGCCTGGAACCCGGGCTGAACATGAACGGCACTGACTTCATTCCCAGGCTCATGGCTGCTTACCGAGGGCGCAAGGTCGCCTTCTGGGGCACCCGGCAACCCTACCTGGACCAGGCCGTGCGGCGCTGTGAAGCCGAGTTTGGCATCGTGCCGGTGTCGGTTCACGATGGTTTCGCCAGCCTTGAAACCTATTTGCAGTTGGCCCGCGAGCAGCAACCCGAGCTGATCGTGCTGGGCATGGGCATGCCCAAGCAAGAAGCGGTGGCAGCGGAGTTGGCAGTCACTGGCGGGCCATGCCTGATCGTGTGCGGTGGGGCGATCCTGGACTTCCTCGGCGGCAAGGTCAGCCGTGCCCCCGAATGGCTGCGGCGTTTGGGGGGCGAGTGGCTGTACCGCCTGCTGCGCGAACCCAAGCGCCTGTTCATGCGTTACGTGGTGGGCAATCCGCTATTCCTGTTGCGCACCCTGCTGTACCGGCGGGCGGCGGTTTCGGCCAGGCGGGCCCTATGAATCGGTCAAAGTTCGCACAAGCGGTGATTCCGGGTACGCCAGCAGCGGGTGGCTGCTACAGTGATATCAATCGCTTGAGGGCGCCACGCGCCTGCTGCACGGGTTTTGCGTAACCTGTTTTCAAGACTTGCTGTTTGATGGAAGGCACTTGCTACGCTCATTTTGATGAGGTCTGAAATGGTTTTCGAACCCAGAAGCAGTCGTTCCTTACTCCAGAGAAGAAGCAGTGTCAGTAACGCCATTCAGGCCGGCCTCGATGGTATTGCCGTCACCGGTATTGCCTGGTACCTGATCTACGACCAGTTCGGCTATATCACATCCGATTACGTGATCATGCTGCTGTTGCTGATTGGCGCACTGGCAGTCATTTATGATCATTACGCCATCTACCGCACCAACGTCGGGCTTTCGATCAAGGCGTTCCGTCTGTTCAAGGCCTGGTCGGCAACGTTTTGCTTCCTGGTCGTCATGGCGTTCCTGACCAAACAGAGCGAAACCTATTCACGGCTATTGGTGGTGCAACTGTTCGTCATTGGTTATGTCGCCCAGCTATTCTTGCATTTTGCCGTGCGCGAACTGCAAAAGCGCTTTAGTGCGCATGCGCGCCTGGACAATGCCCTGATCATCGGCAACGGTGACCTGGCCAACTTCCTGTATCAGAAAATCAGCAACAACCCGTGGTTTGGCGAACGAGTGCTGGGCTGCGTGCTGCTCGACAAAGGCGATGGGCAGGGGTTGGAGAGTGCCGAGGGCAAGCAGCGCCTGCCAGTGCTGGGGCATATTGGCGACCTCGACGAGCTGGTGGCCCAACACGGTATTCGTACGGTGTACCTGGTGACGCCACTGGGTGGCTCCGAGGTCATCAACGACGTTTACTTCAAGTTGCTCGACAAGTGCATTGCGGTGAACTGGGTGCCGGATATCTTCTCGTTGCGCCTGATCAACCACAGCGTGCGGGAAATTGCCGGCATTCCGGTGCTGACCTTGTCGGAGACACCCTTGACGGGCATGAGCCTGTTCTTGAAAAACCTTGAGGACCGGGTGCTGGCCGCGTTGATTTTGCTGTTTGCATCACCCGTATTGCTGGCTGTTGCGCTGGCCATCAAGATCGACAGCCGCGGGCCGGTGTTCTTCCGCCAGGAACGTACCGGCTGGACAGGAGAATCGTTCCGTATCTGGAAGTTTCGCAGCATGCATGTTCACCAACCGGAAGCAGGTGTGGTCAAGCAGGCGCAGAAGAATGACCCACGGTTGACCCGGGTCGGCGCCTTTATCCGGCGTACAAGCCTTGATGAACTGCCACAATTGTTCAATGTGCTGACCGGGGAAATGTCCCTGGTAGGGCCGCGGCCGCATGCCTTGCAACATGACACCTTGTATTCGCAGGATATCGTTGACTACTTTGCCCGCCACAATATCAAGCCCGGCATGACAGGTTTGGCGCAGGTGCGCGGGTTCAGGGGGGAGACCAAGGATATCGAGCAAATGATCCAGCGAGTCGACTCGGACATCGAGTACATCAACAACTGGTCGTTGTGGCTGGACTTCGTGATCCTGGTGCGCACGCTCAATGCCTTCACCGGTAAGCAGGCTTATTGAGCGAAGCGCTCCTGCTCAAGCGCGCCCAAGTGGCTATTCCTTGTTCAACGGATGCAACGCCCTGAACCCCCGCGCTTCTTCCACCAGCCAGTCATGCACCGCCCGCGCACCTGGCTGGTTCAAGCCGCCTGGCGGGTAATGCACCACATAACGCTTGTGGTTGGCGATCGGTACACCAAAGGGCACGATCAGTGCGCCGCGCTCCAGTTCGTCATTGAGCAGCGTGCGTCGTGCAATCGCCACGCCGATACCGGCAATCGCCGCCTCGATGGTCAGGTGGTTGCGGTTGAAAGTGTGCCCGCGCCGCACATCCAGGCCGGCGGCGCCGATGCCTTCCAGGTAGAACTCCCACTCGGCATATTCCGAACTGCCACGCCAGGCGGTGATGTCATGCAGCAGCGGGTAGTGCGCCAGGTCAGCGGGGCCGTGCAGCGGCGGGCGCCCGCGCAGCAGGGCAGGTGAGCACACCGGGAAGATCTGCTCGTCCAGCAGCGGCGTCGAGAGCATGCCTGGGTAGCTACCATCGTTCAGGTCGATGGCCAGGTCGAAGTCACCCGGGGTCAGCGCCTGGGCGCTGTCTTCGGCGACCAGGCGCAGTTCGATATCCGGGTAGCGCTGTTGAAAACGCGGTAAGCGCGGCGTGAGCCATTTGGCCAGGAACGAGGGGATCGAACGCACACGCAATGTGCCGCGGATTTCCCCCGCGTCCAGCCGCAGCAGCTCGGCTTCGATACTGCCGTAGGCCTCGGCCACCGTCTGGGCCAGCCGTTGCCCCTCGGCGCTCAGCTCCACGCCGCGCGCCCGGCGCAGGAACAGCCGGTAGCCCAGGCGCTCTTCCAGTTGGCGCATCTGCTGGCTGACCGCGCCCGGGGTGATGTGCAGCTCTTCGGCACAGCGGGTGAAGGACAAGTGCCGGGCTGCGCAGGCAAATACATGCAGCCAGACGAACATCTGACCATTGAGTTGTCGTCGCATCGTTTAGTACCACTAAAGGCTTGCTTAGGAGGTTTCGTTGGTCATCCGTGAGCCAGCGCGGCAGTATCGCGCAAGTTCGCAATAACGCTCAATTTCTTCAGACAACCGTACCCTGGATGCATATCAGGGTAGGGTCAGGCATTAGCATGGCTATCAGTGTTTTCGACCTTTTCAAAATTGGCATCGGGCCGTCCAGTTCCCATACCGTGGGCCCGATGCGGGCGGCGGCTACCTTTGCCCAGGCCTTGCGTGAGCAGGGGGTGCTGGCGCGGGTAACGCGCGTGCAAGTGCGGCTGTATGGCTCGCTGTCGGCTACCGGGGTTGGCCATGCCACCGACCGCGCGTGCCTGCTAGGCTTGATGGGCCAGTGGCCGGACCGTATCGACCCGTCCACGATCGAGTCGCGCATCGGACAGGTCCTGCAAGAGCACTGCCTGATGCTCGACGGTAGCCATCCGCTGGCCTTCGACTATGGCCGTGACATGCTGCTGCTCGACGAGAGCCTGCCTTATCACCCCAATGCCATGAGCCTGGAAGCCATGGACGGGCAGCACAGCCTGTTGAGCCAGACCTATTTTTCGGTGGGCGGCGGCTTCATCGTCGAGCAAGCCGAAATCGATGCGCCGGCAAACGAAACGAATGCCGTGATGCTGCCTTATGAATTCGACAGTGGTGCCCAACTGCTGGCTTTGTGCAAGGCCCACAACCTGAGCGTGGCGCAACTGATGATGGCCAACGAGTGCGCCTGGCGCCCGGAGGCCGAGGTGCGCGAAGGCTTGCTGCGCATCTGGGCGGCCATGCGTGAGTGCGTGGCGAACGGCCTGCGCAACGAGGGCGTCCTGCCGGGCGGCTTGCACGTCAAGCGCCGCGCCGCGCGGTTGCATCGCAGCCTGCAGGAGTTGGGCAAGCCCAACGTGATCGGCTCGACCCTTGGCGCCATGGAGTGGGTCAACCTGTTCGCCTTGGCGGTCAATGAAGAGAATGCCGCCGGTGGGCGTATGGTTACCGCGCCCACCAACGGGGCAGCCGGCATTATCCCGGCGGTGCTGCACTATTACATGAAGTTCAACCCCGGTGCCTGCGATGCTGATGTGGTGGACTTCCTGCTTGGGGCAGCGGCGGTTGGCATCCTGTGCAAAAAGAACGCCTCGATTTCCGGTGCCGAGGTGGGTTGTCAGGGGGAGGTGGGCTCAGCCTGTTCGATGGCTGCTGCCGGCTTGGCGCAGGTACTGGGTGCTACGCCGCCCCAGCTTGAAAACGCCGCCGAAATTGCCCTGGAGCACAACCTTGGGCTGACCTGCGACCCGGTGGGTGGCCTGGTGCAGGTGCCGTGCATCGAGCGCAATGCGATTGCTGCGGTCAAGGCGATCAATGCTGTGCAGATGGCGCTGCGGGGGGATGGCGAGCACTTCATCTCGCTCGACCGGGTGATCCGCACCATGCGTGATACCGGGGCGGACATGCATGCCAATTACAAGGAAACCTCGCGCGGCGGTTTGGCGGTCGCTTTTGTCGAGTGCTGAGTTTTAACGCGGTCAACTGGAGCGGCCTTGTGTCACGATGGGCCGCTCCTGAACCCGGTTGCGACGGACTCAGCGGCCTTTCTGCTTGGCTGCCAGGAAGCTCGCACGCATGTCTTTGGCCCAGCCATCGAGCACCGGCTTGACGTCATTCAAGGTCAGCTTCTGGGTATCGTTCTCCAGTTCCTGGCCCGCGCCCTTGCGGACCACCTGGGCCAGTACCTTCTGGCTGGCGCCGTCCAGGAACGCTGCCTCCACACCGACATCCACGTCCTGGTCACGTCCACCCATGGCGGTATTCACTCCTGCCGCGATAAGCGCGATAGGGATCACCTCGTAAGGCTTGAGGCCCTCGTTACTGGTGGACACTGCCGTGATCGCCGGGCGTACCACGATCACGCCCGGGCCAGGCCCCTTGGCCAACGGCATCACGCTGCCCATTTCGCGGCGCAGGGCCTCGTTGAAGTAGCGGGTGATTTCCTGCAGCGTCTGCTGCGAGATAACCGCTGTGGGCTGCGGCTTGGGGTAGAACTGGCTTGGCTCGACGAATACCTGGCTGTATTGATTGATATTGACCTTGGGGTCGATCCAGCGCATGACCGGGTCACCCGACGGGCTCTTGGCCTCTTGCAGCCGGCTGTAGTCTTTGAGGAAGCCGGAGTAATCCTTGGGGTCCACGCGGTTGCTGGAGCAGGCGGCCACGGCAAGCAGCGCGGCGCACAACAGGGTAATGCGAGGCAATGATTTCATGATGAAAAGGCATCCGTGAGAGGTCGGCCTCAACAACGCTAGCAGGTGCGAGGCAGTTGGCCAGTGGACGGGGCAATCCTCTTTGAAAAGAACACAGTGCGTGGCTCGCCCTGAGGGGCGCTGCAAACGTTGTGGCCCACTCAACCCAGGGCCTCACGCAAGCGGTACCACAACATGCCCAGTGCCAGCAGGGGTGAGCGCAGGGCCTTGCCGCCGGGGAAGGTCAGGTGCGGCACGGCGCTGAACACATCCAGGCCGTGGCTGTGGCCGAGGGCGATGCTTTCGGCCAGCAGTTTCGCCGTCCAGTGCGTCACGTTCAGCCCGTGGCCTGAATAGCCCTGGGCGTAATACACGTTGGGGTGCTGGTTCAGGCGCCCGACCTGGGGGAAACGGTTGGCGGTGATACCAATCATGCCACCCCACTGGTAGTCGATACGCACGTTGGCCAGTTGCGGGAACACCTTCAATACCTTCGGCCGCATGTACGCGCCGATGTCTTTAGGGTCGCGCCCGGAATAGTGGCAAGCGCCACCGAACAGCAAGCGGCGGTCTGCGGTAAGGCGGTAGTAGTCCAGGCCGACCTTCTGGTCGCACAGCGCCATGTTCTGCGGGATCAGGCTGCTGGCCAGCGCTTCGGGCAAGGGTTCGGTGGCCACCACATAGCTGCCGGCCGGCAGTACCTTGCCGCTCAGGCGCGGTTCCAGTTCATCCAGGTGAGCATTGCAGCCCAGCACCAGGCTGCTTGCGCGCACCTTGCCGCGCGCCGTGTGCAGCGTCAACCTGGGCCCGTGCTCAATACGCAGCACCGGGCTTTGCTCGAAAATGCGCACGCCCAGGCTGTGGGCCGCACGGGCTTCGCCCTGGACCAGGTCAAGTGGGTGCAGGTGGCCCGAGCCCATGTCGACCAGGCCGCCAGCGTACTGGTCGCTGGCGACGATCTCGTTCAACTGCCCGGCGCTGACCAGGCGTGTTTCATGGCGATAGCCCAGGGCGGCCAGGTCGTCCTGTTCCTCCTTGAAGGCCGCGAACTGCGCCGTGGTGTTGGCCAGTTCGCAGAAGCCCCAGCGCAGGTCGCAGGCAATGCCGTAGCGGGCAATGCGCTCGGCCACCAGTTCCACTGAGTCGATGCCGGCCTGCTTCAGGTAGCGCACACCGTCCTGGCCGACATGCCGGGCAAAGCCGCTGACATCATGGCCGATACCGCGAATCAGCTGGCCGCCATTGCGCCCACTGGCGCCCCAGCCGATGCGTCGGGCTTCCAGCAGTACCACCGAGAGGCCGCGCTCGGCCAGCTCCAGGGCTGTATTGACCCCAGTCAGTCCGCCGCCGATCACGCATACGTCGGCCGTCAGTTCACTGTCCAGGCTGGGGTAGGGTGCCGTGTCGCGCGCGGTGGCGGCGTAGTACGAGGCGGTGTGTTGGGTATTGAAAGACATGAGCGTTCTCGACTCAGCGGTTGGACTTGATCTTGCTCCAGGAGCGGGTCATGACGCGCATGATTTTTGGGCTCGGGGTGCTAGAGATGTACAGCTTGTCCAGCACCTCCTGGGGTGGGTAGATCTCGGGGTTGTTCACCAGCGATGCATCCATGTAGGCCTTGGCGTCCGGGTTGGCGTTGGCATAGCCGACCGTGGCGCTGACCTTGGCGATCACTTTGGGGTCGAGCAGGTAGTTGATGAACGCCAGGGCCTGCTCGGGGTTGTTGGCGTCCTTGGGGATGGCCAGCAGGTCGAACCACAGGTTGCTGCCTTCCTTGGGAATGCTGTAGGCGACCTTCACGCCGTTTTTCGCCTCTACGGCGCGGTTGGCGGCCTGGAACACGTCGCCGGAGTAGCCGAACGCTACGCAGACATCGCCGTTCGCAAGGTCAGAGACGTACTTGGAGGAGTGGAAGTAGGTGATGTAGGGGCGCAGTTCGAGCAGGCGGGCCTCGGCCTTGGCGTAGTCGCCCGGTTTTTCGCTGCGCGGGTCCATGCCCAGGTAGTTGAGCACGGCCGGGAACAGTTCGTCGGGCGAGTCCATGAATGCCACGCCGCACTGCTTGAGCTTTTTCAGGTTCTCGGGCTCGAACAGCACCGCCCATGAGTCGATATGGTCCACACCCAGTGCCGCCTTGACCTTGTCGACGTTGTAGCCGATGCCATTGGTGCCCCACAGGTAAGGCACGGCGTACTGGTTGCCGGGGTCGTTCTGTTCAAGTTGCTTGAGCAGTTTGGGGTCCAGGTGCTGCCAGTTCGGCAGCTTGCTGCGGTCCAGCGGCAGGAAGGCGCCGGCCTGGGCCTGGCGGGCGAGGAAGTGGTTGGACGGTACCACCACGTCATAACCCGTGCGCCCGGCCAACAGCTTGCCTTCAAGGGTTTCGTTGGAGTCGAACACGTCATAGACCACCTTGATTCCGCTGCTGGCCTGGAAGTCGGCCAGGGTGGTGTCACCGATGTAGTCGGTCCAGTTGTACACACTGACCGTGGGCGCGGCCTGGGTGGTGGTGGCGAACAGCAGGGTGAATGCAGCGGGGATCAGGGCTTGCAGATGACGCATGGGAACACCTCGTTGGTCTTGTTCTTGGAGTTCAGAGCAGGCTTGCCTGTGCATGGGGTGCAAAGCACCCCTCGCGGTGGATCAGACACTCAGCATCAGGAATTCACGCTCCCACGAGCTGATGACGCGCTTGTAGTTCTCGTGCTCGGCGCGCTTGACCGCCACGTAGCCCTGGACGAACTGCTTGCCCAGGTACTGCTGCACGGTTTCGCAGTCTTCCATGTGCTGCAGCGCATCCTCGATGGTGATCGGCAGGCGCAGGTTGCGTCGCTCATAGGCGCGGCCCTGCACCGGTGCGCTAGGGTCGATCTGCTCGACCATGCCCAGGTAGCCGCACAGCAGGCTGGCAGCGATGGCCAGGTAAGGGTTGGCATCGGCGCCCGGCAGGCGGTTTTCCACCCGCATCGCCTCAGGGCTGGACGTGGGCACACGCAGGCCGGCCGTGCGGTTTTCTTCGCCCCACTCGACGTTGACCGGTGCCGAGGTATCCGGCAGGAAGCGGCGGAACGAGTTGACGTTGGGCGCGAACATCGGCAGCAGCTTGGGGATGTACTTCTGCAAGCCGCCGATGTGATGCAGAAACAGCGGGCTCATGCTGCCGTCTTCGTTGGCGAAGATCGGTTTGCCAGTGGCGATGTCGACCACGCTCTGGTGCAGGTGCATGGCACTGCCTGGTTCATCGGTGATCGGCTTGGCCATGAACGTGGCGGCCACGTTGTGCTTGAGCGCGGCCTCGCGCATGGTGCGCTTGAACACGGTGATCTGGTCGGCCAGGTCCAGCGCGTCGCCGTGACGGAAGTTGATTTCCATCTGCGCCGGGCCGTCTTCGTGAATCAGCGTATCCAGGTCCAGGCCTTGGATCTCGCACCAGTCGTAGACGTCTTCGAACAGGGGGTCGAATTCGTTGGCGGCGTCGATCGAGAACGACTGACGGCCACTTTCAGCACGACCGGAACGCCCCAGTGGCACCTGCAGTGGCAAATCCGGGTCTTCGCAGCGCTTGGTCAGGTAGAACTCCATCTCGGGCGCGACGATCGGCTGCCAGCCCTTGTCGGCGTACAGCTTGAGCACCTTCTTCAGCACGTTGCGTGGCGAAAGCTCGATAGGGTTGCCTTGCTTGTCGAAGGTGTCATGGATCACGATCGCGGTTGGCTCGATCGCCCACGGTATCTGGTAAACGGCGGTGGGATCGGGGCGGCAGACCATGTCGATGTCGGCGGCGTCGAGCAGGTTGTAATAGATGTCATCGTCGACGTAGTCGCCGGTGACCGTCTGCAGCAGCACGCTTTCTGGCAGGCGCATGCCTCGCTCATGGAGGAACTTGGCGGTGGGCGCAATCTTGCCGCGGGCGATGCCGGTTAAGTCGCTGATCACGCATTCGACTTCGGTGATCCGGTGTTCTTTCAGCCAGGTGGACAGCTGATCGAAGGGGGCGTTCATACAGACCTCTTGGTTGGGTTTTAGTGGGGGAGCGTGGGCGCTTGCGAAAACCGTTGAACAGTTGCGAAGGCGTTACGCTTCCCAGGTGACGCGCTGCAGACTATCTTGGTCGCAGCCCCCCGGGGCAATCTATCCACTTTCTTCAGTATCGAATGCACCAAAAGAGTGCATACAGGACGATGTGTGACAACCGCCAATGCGTTGAAGGTCCAGGCTTTCCACACCACTGACGTCACCGAGCAAGTGCGCGCCACCCCTGGCTGGCAGCAGCAGTACCGGCAGATGTCGCCCGGGTACTTCAGCGGTGAGCTGCGTTGTCTGGGGCTGGAGGGTGTGGAGGTGTACGAAGAGCGCCTGAACACCCGGGTGGAGCAGTTTTTCCGCGCGCCAAGCGGCTCGCTGGCGTTTTGCTTCGACCGCAGCGAGAACAGCCTGTACCTGCTGAACGAACAAAGTCGCAATATCTGGATCACACCGGAGAACTACCACGAAGTGGCGGTCGTGTTCGACCAGGCGTTCCTGGCCCGCCATGGGCTAGACCCGCAGCGTCTGGAAGGGTTGTTCATGGTGCCATTGGGCAGCGGCCAGAATGCGCTGTTCGGCAGCTGGCTCAGCGCCACCTTGACCCGGCTGGGCGAGGAGGGTTGCCCGTTGCAGGGGCAGGCCCTGGCTGAGCAGTTGCTGGAGGACTGCCTGTTCATTCTTGACAACGCCAGCCAGCGTTTACAGGGCGTGGCCCTGGGGCGACGGGACGAGGAACGGGCGATCATGCACCGGGTCAGCGAATGGGCGGCCGACTGCCCGGAAGAAACGCTGAACCTGGTGGAGCTGGCGGAGGTTGCCGGGGTTTCATTGCGTCAGTTGCAGCAGGCGTTCAAAGCATTCACCGGCATGCCGCCTGCGCACTGGTTGCGGCTGCGCCGGTTGAACGGCGCGCGGCGCGATCTTTTGCGGGGAGGAGGGGTGACTGTCGCCGAGGTGGCGATGCGTTGGTCGTTCTGGCATTTGGGAAGATTTTCAGAGAGTTACCGGCAGTTGTTCAAGGAGTTTCCGAGCGAGACGTTGAGGCGGGGCAGGGGTTGAGGGGGCACGCCAAAACTGAACCCAGCATCTCGTGCCGAAAGTTGCTATCGTGCCGCCCTGATTTCACCCGAGGTGCCGATGTTCTACCTGCCTTTGCCCAGCGACCAGGCTGACCGCCTCGCCAGCGCCGCCGTAACCGAGTTCTTCACCACCGCCAGTGTGCTCGATGCCGCTGCCGTGCTGTTCGTGCAAAACCTGCCGCGCCAGCCTGCCACCGCGTCGGCCGACGCGCAGGAGCGTCGTTTCGCCGAAATCGTGCGCATCGCAAACGAAGTCGAAGGTGTCGCCCCCGGGCGCTTCCAGGCCCAGGTAGCGCAGCAATTCGATCGCGAAGCGTTCGCCATGGGCCTGGGCATGCTGGGCGAAAATGGCATTGCACTGCTGTCGGCCGAAGTGGAGTACCAGGCGGACGAATGGCTGGACGACGAAGGCCAGTGGAACTTCCAGTTCGCCGACCGCTACCGCCAACGGGCCACGCCGCTGCACCCAGTGTACCTGCCGTCGCTGGCCAGTGATTTGATGCTCAGCGACCAGCAGAACCGCCTGCTGCGTGAATTCCTCAGTGGCGTCGACGAGTCGGTGGCTGTGCAAGGTTTCGCCGGCACCGGCAAGACCTTCCTGATTCACCAGTTCGCCCGGCTGCTGGAGCCACAGCGCACCTTGCTGCTGGCCTTGACCGAAGGGCAGTTGCGCGCGCTGCAGGCGCGGGTCAAGGACGCTGCCGCCTATACCGCGCTGACCTTCGGCCAACTGGCTGACGAGCTGCTCAACCGTGACCTCACCAGCAACGGCTGGCGATTGCGCGATCCATACCGCACCAAGCTGTCCTGGCGCCCCCAGGAAGCGCAAGTGGTGCGCTGGCTGGCCATCCCTGATATCGGCCCGCTCGCAGCGCGTGACGTGGTTGCCTTGTGCATCCGCGCCGTGCGCACGTTCTGCCACAGTGCCGATACCCAGCTTCAGCTGCATCACTTGCCCTGGGCCGGGCCTGGCACCTCGCCGCTGGATCAGGAGGTGCTGCTGGAAAAGGCGCGTCTGTACTGGCAAGAGCTGATTCGCCCGTCGGCGCGGGACATTCAGCTACCGGTGCGTGACTACCACCGGGTCAAGCTGCTGTCGCTGACCGAGCATGTGATCGACAGCCGTTACACCCATGTCATCGTCGACGAGGCCCACGAGCTGTCGGCACCGATGCTGGCGGTACTCGATCGCAGTCCGCAGTCGATCATTACCCTGGGTGACGAACTGCAGAACCTCAACGGCCTCAGCTCGCACCATGGCAGCTTCATCCGGCAACGCTGCATCGACCATTCACTGCGCGCCGGGCCGGCAATGGACAATGTGCTCAACCCGCTGATCCAGGCGCACCCGGCCACGATCCAGGCGGCCTTCAGTGGCAACGCCGAGCACTACACCCGGGTCAGTTTCTTCGATACGGTGATGGTGCCGGAACAGCCCACGGCGCTTATCGTCGATGATGAATGGGGCCTGTTTGGCTGGTTCCAGCGCCTGACGCATCAGGGGGTGCCGTTCTTGTTGCTGAAAAGCGCTCGCAAGGACTTTGAACTGTTCGTCGAGGACTGCATCGAGCTGTACCGCTACGGCACCCGGCCGCGCCACCCGATGCTGTTCCGCTATGCCAGCTGGCAGGCGCTGGAACAGGACAAGGGCGATGACAAAGCGTTCGTCGCCGTGGCCAATATGCTGCGCAAGGGCTACACGCCGGAGCACTTTGCCAAGGCCAAGAGCCGTTACCGCTGGGACAAGGCGCCGAAGCTGTTCCTGGGGCGAGTACGGGATGTGAAGAACATGGAGTTTGCCCGGGTGATGGTGTCGCCGGAGCTGATGGTGGCGCCACAGGTGGCGGGTAACCGCAATGAGCGGGCGCGTATGCTGGCGGGGTTATATACCGCCTGTTCGCGGGCGCGGCATGAACTGATCGTGCCGGGGGGGATGCTGGACTGGGTCAAGGACCAGGTTCGGGATTGACGCAGCTGGGGCTGCAAAGCAGCCCCAGGGTCATGAATCAGTTACGGTCCAGCCACACGGTCTGGGCATTGGTGAACTCGCGCACACCAAAGTGCGACAGCTCACGGCCGAAACCACTCTTCTTCACGCCACCAAACGCCACGCGGGGGTCGGAAGCGCAGTAGCCGTTGATGAACACGCCGCCGGTATCCAGTGCGGCGGTCATGCGTTCGGCCAGCGCATAGTCGGCTGTGTAGATGGTCGAGGCCAGGCCAAACTCGCTGTCGTTGGCCAGTTCCACGGCATGGTCGGCATCGCGTGCAGTGATGATCGCCGCTACCGGGCCGAACAGCTCCTGCTTGAACGCGGTCATGTCCGGGGTGACATTGGCGAACACGGTCGGCGCGTAGAAGTTGGCCACGCCTTCGACCTTGTTGCCGCCCAGCAGCAACGTGGCGCCTTCGGCCAACGTCGCCTGAACCTGGCCGTCCAACTCGTCGCGCAGGTCATAGCGGGCCATCGGGCCGATATAGGTGTCGTCCTCCAGCGGGTTGCCGACTTTCAACTGGCGAGTGGCTTCAACGAACTTGTGGGTGAACGCATCGACGATGCTGGCTTCCACGATCAGGCGCTTGGCGGCGGCGCACACCTGGCCGGTGTTCTGGTAGCGGCCTATCACCGCGGCCTGGACGGCAGCATTAAGGTCGGCATCGGCCAGTACGATGAAGGGATCGGAGCCACCCAGCTCCAACACGCACTTCTTCAGCGCGGCACCGGCCTGTGCACCAATCGCCATGCCGGCACGCACGCTGCCGGTCAGGGTCACGGCGGCGATGCGCGGATCGTTGATGGCGCGGGTGACGCCATCCGGGGTCACGTTCAACACTTCGAACACGCCTTCCGGCAGGCCGGCATCCTTGAACAGCTCACCCATCAGGTAGGCGCTGCCCATTACGTTCGGTGCGTGCTTGAGCACGTAGGTGTTACCCGCCAGAATCGCCGGCACGGCGCCGCGCAGCACCTGCCAGACCGGGAAGTTCCACGGCATCACGGCCAGGATCGGGCCCAGCGGGCGGTATTCGATACGGGCTTTTTCGACCTGGGTCGGCTCGGCGGCGAGCATGGCCGGGCCGTGCTCGGCGTACCAGCGGCACAGGCCAACGCATTTGGCGACTTCACCACGGGCCTGGGCGATCGGCTTGCCAATTTCACGGCTGATCATGTGCGCGAAAGCTTCAGCCTTGGCTTCGAGGGTGGCGGCCAGGGCCAGCAGGTACTCGCTGCGCTGACCCAGCGACACCTGGCGCCACTGGCGATAGCCAACCTTGGCACGTTGCAGCGCCGCTTCCAGTGCGGCGTCGGTGTCGAACGGGTAGGCGCCAATCTGCTCGCCGCTGTACGGGTCGAGGGAGATGGCGTGGGTCAGGCTGCTGATCGCGCTCATGGCGGGACACTCTCGTTGTTGTTAATCAATGAGGCCAGACTAGTGGGCTATGGCTTTAATGAAAACTGAATAATAATGAGCGAAACATTCACGTTTGGAGAATGTCTGTGGACCTGGTGCAACTGGAGATCTTCAAGGCCGTGGCAGAGCAGGGCAGCATCAGCGCCGCCGCGCAGCACATCCATCGGGTGCCGTCGAACCTGACCACGCGCATCAAGCAACTGGAGGAGGACTTGGGTGTAGAACTGTTCATTCGGGAGAAGAGCCGCCTGCGCCTGTCGCCTGCGGGTTGGAACTTCCTCGAATACACCCGGCGCATCCTCGACCTGGTCCATGAGGCGCGGCTGACCGTGGCGGGTGAAGACCCGCAGGGCACCTTTGCCCTCGGATCGCTGGAAAGCACGGCGGCGGTGCGCATCCCGGCGCTGCTGGCCGCCTACAACCAACGCTACCCCAAGGTTGACCTTGACCTGTCCACCGGGCCCTCCGGGACCATGCTCGAAGGCGTGCTGTCTGGCCGCCTGGTGGCCGCGTTCGTCGACGGCCCGGTGCTGCACCCGACGCTGGAGGGCATACCGGTGTTCGAGGAAGAGATGATGGTCATTGCGCCGCTCAACCATACACCGGTGACCCGCGCCCAGGACGTGAACGGTGAAAGCATCTACGCCTTCCGCGCCAACTGTTCATACCGCCATCACTTCGAGAACTGGTTCGTGCAGGACCAGGCGGTACCGGGCAAGATCCACGAAATGGAGTCGTACCACGGCATGTTGGCCTGCGTCAGTGCGGGTGCCGGTCTGGCCATGCTGCCGCGCAGCATGCTCGACAATATGCCCGGGTGCAGCACCGTCAGCGCCTGGCCAATGTCGGAGGACTTCCGCTATCTGAAAACCTGGCTGGTATGGCGACGGGGGACGGTCTCGCGCAGTTTGAGCATGTTCGTGAAGTTGCTTGAAGAAGGCCGCGCAAGCTGATGTTTTCACTCGATAACCTGATTATCTGAAGTGAATTTCATCTCCATGACCAGGCATCAGCACGAACACCCCTTCGCTGGGAGGATCAAATGCTAGGTAAGCCATCCTCGAAAGGAGGGTCGTACCATGCGTAACCATCACTATGCGCTCGGCGCAGCCTTACTGATCACCCTGGCCCTGCCATGGACCCTGGCCGCCGCCGCCGACCTCAATGCCCCCATCGACATGCAGGCCGTGCAGTTGCAACCGCAGGAGCAGAATGGCGTGCGCTACCTGCAGGGCGGTATCGGCCAGGACGAGGCCAATGCCCTGCGCAAGACCACGGGTTATGACCTGCACGTAGAGCTTTCGACCGGCCCGGAAGGCAAGTTCCAGAGCGGGGCCACCGTCGATATCCAGAATGCCCAGGGCCAGCCCGTGATCAGCGTCGCCGATGCCGGGCCACTGCTGTATGTGCAGCTGCCTCCCGGCAAATACAAGGTCATTGGCAATGCCCAAGGTCAGGCGGTGCAGCAGTGGGCGGCCGTCACGGGCAAGGCCCCCACGACCGTTAGCCTTAATTGGCGTTGATGAAGAGACAGGCAGGAGTACGGATGTACTCCTGCCTGGGGTAAGCTCACGCCTCGCGAATGCCTGTGCCCGGCAAGCACATCTTTACCGAGTGTTTTAGCCAATAGTGGCAATATACTTCCAACTTTCTGATTATCTGGACAATAATCAGAAAAGTATTACTTCGTATGACCGGTCTGGATGCACCGGTCAGCGCAAAACATCGAGGGGCCCAAGCCCCCGCTTGCCGTGTAGACCATCAGGAGAGTCGTTGATGAAAACCCGTCTAGCCGCTTCGCTGGCCGTTGCAGTGCTGGCCTTTGCCGGGGCTGATCTGGTTCAGGCTGCGCAGATATCAGGTGCCGTGGGCGCCACTGGCCAAGGTGACATGACGTACCGTATCGGCCTGTCGTTCGACTGGGACAAGACATGGCTGGAAAGCAGCGCCGGCCATGTGAGCGGTTACTGGGATGCGGCCTACACCTATTGGGAAGGTGGCGATGCCAGTGGTGCGCACTCGCTGTCGTTCAGCCCGGTGTTCACGTATGAGTTCAGCGGCTTTACCTACACGCCTTACATCGAGGCAGGTATTGGCCTGGCAGCGTTTTCAAAGACCGACGTGGGCGACCAGCGACTGGGGTCGGCGGTCAACTTTGAAGACCGTATCGGCTTTGGCCTGAAGTTGCCGGGAGAACAGAAGGTAGGCATCCGTGCCATGCACTACTCCAACGCCGGGATAAAGCAGCCAAACGACGGCATAGAGTCGTACTCGCTGTTCTACAGCACAGCGTTCTGACATTACGGGGCCACTGCGCGGCCCCGGCAATTCAGAAGGTATAGGAAACGCCGGCCTGCACCGTGCGCGGTGCGCCGGGGTATACGTAGCTGTTGAACGCGCCCTCGTCATACCCCTTGTTGAACACGTTTTTCACGTCCAGATTCAACCGCACGTGTTCGTTGACCTTGTAGAAGCTCAACAGGTCGACCACGCTGTAGCGTTCCATCGTGTAGGTGGCTGCCGATGTCTGCCCTGCACGGTCGTCTACATACTTCACGCCTACGCCCAGGCCAAGGCCTTTGGCCAGGCCATCCTGGAACTCGTAAGTGTTCAGCAGGCTAAAGGTGCTGCGCGGGATATTGGCCAGGCGCGTTCCCTTGGGCAGGGTGGTGTCCTTGGTGACTTCGGCGTCCACGTAGGCATAGCCACCGATCATGCGCCATTCGGGGGTGAGGTTGCCGGCGACGTTGATGTCCAGGCCACGGCTGCGCACCTCGCCGGCCGCGATCTTGTAAGTACCAGTAAGGTCGCTCGGGTCGTTGGTCAGTACGTTCTCCTTGACGATGTGGTAGATCGCCGCGTCGACACTCAACTGGCGGTCGAGTGACTCCCATTTCACACCCAGCTCGTAGGATTTGCCCTTCTCCGGGTCGAAACCACCGCCACTGGCCGGCGTGCCCGTATTGGGTTTGAACGAACGTGCGGTGTTGGCGTAGACCGCCAGGGTATCGGTCAGGTCATAGATCAAGCCAAGGCGGGGTGTGACGCCGTTTTCGCCCTTGCTGAAATCGCCGGCATTGTTCAGCTTGTTGTCATAGTCATGCTCGAAACGCTCGAAGCGCACGCCTGCCAATGCCTTCAAACGCTCGGTCAGGGCCACTTGGTCCTGAATGAAGAACGCCCACGTCTGCAGGTTTTCCTTGTCCCAGGTGGTGGTGCGGTTCAGGGCCGGACGCGGCTGGCCCAGTACCGGGTTGTAGATGTCGATCGGGTAGGCTGCCGAGGAACGCTGGATGATCGAGTTGTAGTCGTAGTTCTCGTATTCGACCCCGGTCAACAAGGTATGGCTGAAATTGCCGGTGTCAAAATGCCCGGTCAGGTTCAGCTGCCAGTCGCGGTCGGTCCACTCCAGCTTGCGGTAGTTGAAGTTGCGCTGCAGCGTGCGTCCGTCTGCCGGTGCGCCGTCGGCTTCGACAGCGTTGCCCTTGAGCGAGCCATCGAGGAACTGGAACCCGCCAGCCAGCGACCAGTTGTCATTGAGCAGGTGCTCGAAACGCACCTGTGCCATGTTGTTGTCATTGTGCAGCAGGTTGTCGCTGCCTTTTTCCCAGATATAGGTATCGCGCGAGGCGCTGCCGGTCTGGGTGGGGTAGCGGGTCAGGCCGCGATCGAGGGGGTGGTTGTTGCGCATGAAGTCGCCTTCGAAGGTGATCTTCGTGGCGTCGTTGACCTGCCAGCTGATAACAGGGGCGACATCGTAGCGTTCGCTTTCGACATCGTCGCGGAAGCTGTCGCCGCCTTCACCCAGTACGTTCAGGCGGTAGGCCAGCGAGCCGTCCTGGCTCAGCGGCCCGGTGGCATCAAGGGTGGCACGGTGCATGCCCTGGTCGTCGAACTGGCTGCCAAGGGTGACCTTGGACTCGGGCAACGGCTGCTTGCTGACCACGTTGAACGTACCGCCGGGGTCGCCACGGCCGTACAGGCTGCTGGCCGGGCCACGGATGACCTCCAGGCGCTCGACGGTGTTGGCATCCGGAGCATTGGGGTAGCCGCGGTTGATCGGAAAGCCGTTGCGATAGAACTCGCCGGTCGTGAAGCCACGCACGGTGAAGGTTGTGAGGCCCTGGCCGCCGAAGTTGTTGGCGCGGCCGACACCACCGGCGTAGTCCAGGCCGTCCTGCAGGCGCGTGGCGCCCGTGTCTACCAGCACATCCTTGGGCACCACGCTGACCGATTGCGGGGTTTCGTGCAGCGCCGTGTCGGTGCGGGTGGCACTGGCCGAGCGGGTGGCCTTGTAGCCATCGACCGGGCCGTCGGCGCGTTCACCGTCGGCAGTACTGGTGATGCTCAGGGCCTGGAGTTCGATCGGGTTAGGGTCGCTGAGCGGTTCAGGCTCGGCAAAGGCCAGCGGGGAGACAGCATGAAGCACACAAAGCGAAACGAACGTGCGGCGCATCGACAGTACGGTCCTTGAATAGGGCGCTGAGGGGCTGGGTCGGGAAACGCCGCGAACATACTACGAATCATTATCAAATGCATTAATTTTGAGTGGCACTGGTGTACCAGATACCAGCGACGATAAAGCGTCAGTGACAACAGTGCCTGCAGGGCACTGCGAAGGGGCTCACAGGTTAGAAGCTGCTCTGTGGTGCAAGTGCCTCTTCGCAGTACAAGGTTATTCCTGCCTGGCCCCTGGGCAGGCTGCTGAAGCTCAGCGAACAGCCTTGATCGCCAGCACATTGCACAGCGGGTGTTCCAGCACATGCGCCGTTGTCCCGCCCAGGAATGTCTGCATGGCGTCATGCCTGTGGCTGCCCATGACGATCACGTCCACCCGGTTGTGGCCGACGAACTGGGCAATGGCCCTGATCGCGGCCCCTTCGAGGAAGTGCCGGCGCTCCAGCGGGATCTGGTGATGGTCGCCCAGGCGGTTGAACGCCGCCCGCTGCGCGGTTCGCACACTGCTGTCGAAGCCGGGCATGGTGACCGTACCGGCGCCGAAGTCGGCGATGTGGGTCTTGGCCGCGTCGCACACATGCAGCAGGTGCAGTTCGGCGTTGCACTGCAGGGCCAGGTCATGGGCGCACTGGATGACCTGCTCGTCCAGGTGTTCGCCAGCGCCGTGGCTGTTCAGGTCCACCGCGGCGGCGATCTGCCGTGGCAGGGGCAGGCGAATGTCGCTGACCAGGTGCACGGCGACCGGGCTGTCCTTGAGCAACTGCCAGTCCAGCGGCGTGACCAGCAGGCGTTTGAGTACGGGCTCGTGCTGTACGTCCTTGACCAACAGATCGCAGCCCAGCCGTTCGACCCGTTCCAGTACGCTGCCCAGCGGGTCGCGGGTCAACAACAGCTCGGTGGACACGTCCACACCGGCATCGCTCAGCTGTTCGGCCTCATCCGCCAGCCACTGGCGGTTGTCGCTGAGCAGCCGCTCACGCTCACGACCATCGCTCATCAAGCCAAAGGTGTCGACGTCGTCGACGAACACATTGATATCCAGCAGGGCACCGCTGGACTCTGCCAACGCCGCCGCGCGTTGCAGCGCAGGCGTATGACGCATTTGCGGGCCGAGCATGACGAACAGACGTTTGAACTGGCTCATCGCACACCTCCACGTGTGGCAGCCCCCCGGTAACCTGATCATGTTCAGTCTAGACTGCCGCAGCGTACACCGGGGCGATGTGTCGGGTATGATGCGTGCCCCATCATTGTCACGAGGCCCGTCCCATGTCCCTGAGTGCTGAACAGATCGTTGAGTATCGCGCCTTTGCCGAGCAATTGGCCGATGCTGCCGCTGCAGCGATCGCGCCGTACTTCCGCGCCAGCCTGGATGTCGAGGACAAGGGCGGGCGTCTGTATGACCCGGTGACCGTGGCCGACAAGGCCGCTGAAGACGCCATGCGTGAGTTGATCCAGGCACGTTACCCCGAACATGGCATTCTTGGCGAAGAGGCCGGTGTTGCAGTGGGCAGCAGCCCGTTGACGTGGGTGCTGGACCCGATCGATGGCACCCGCGCCTTCATTACCGGCTTGCCGCTGTGGGGCACCTTGATTGCCCTGAATGACGGCACCCGCCCGGTGCTGGGCGTGATGAACCAGCCGTTCACCGGCGAACGTTTCGTGGGTACCCCGGCAGGCGCCTGGCGCAGTGGCACGCCCCTGAAGACGCGTGCCTGCGTTGACCTGTCTGCCGCCACGCTGATGTGCACCACGCCGGACATGTTCGACACCGCCGAGCGCAAGGCGGCATTCGAAGCGGTCGCCGGCAAGGCGCGATTGATGCGGTACGGCGGTGATTGCTATGCCTACTGCATGCTGGCCTCGGGCTTTGTCGACGTGATTGTCGAAGCGAGCCTTCAGCCGTATGACGTACAGGCACTGATGCCGATCATCGAAGGGGCGGGTGGCGTGATCACGGCGTGGGATGGCAGTTCGGCGCAGGATGGCGGGTGCGTGGTGGCCTGTGGTGACCCTGCGCTGCATGCGCAGGTGCTGGAGATGCTGCGCCACGCCATGTGATCCGGGCTCGTCGGCCCTGGCCTCTTCGCGGGCGAGTCCCTTTTTGGGGGAGCGGGTTCACCCGCGAAGAGGCCGCCACAGGTTTGCATTCTCTCCAGCCACCGCACTTTTTCCCATTTTCGGGCTCTATGCTTGGCCAGGCCGCGCTGACTCCCAGCGCAGCCGCCGAATATCGACCCGGTGCCGATGGTTGCAAGCTACCCGAATTTCCTCCCCCGCCTGCTTCTGACAAGTGCCCTGGCATGCCTGTGCGCCTGTACGCAGCAGCAGGGCCGTGACATGGTCAACCAGCTCGGCAACGGTAAACCCAGCGAGCTGTTCCAGACCAGCGTCGACCGCCTGGCCACGCTGTCGATGCGCGACAACCTGCAAAGCCTGTACCTGCTGATGAACAAGCTGTACCTGCGCAACCCCAGCCAGTGGAAGATGTCTGGTTACCTGGACGCCGCCACTGCCGAGCGACAGATCCGCATTGCCATCGAACAGCGCCGGCCGCTGCCACAACTGGGCAACCGCCGTGACCTTGCAGCCTTGAGCTACGCCCTGAGCCCCGAGTTTCGCGGGGACCGGGTCGGCGCCTTCATCTACGCCATTGGCAGCATGCTGATCACCGCGCATGGCGGGCGTACCGAGTTCTACATGACCGATACCATCGACCCCCTGTTCGTCAACAACGCCGCGCGCAATATCGAGAAGGCAACATGGATGCTCAGCCAGCGGCAAGATGCCAATGGGGTGTTGCTGCTGTTCTCGAACGAGATCTCGGAGGAGGGCAGCAACCTGAGTTTTGCCGTTGAGTTTGGCAAGATCGTCGCGCGGCTGGACTTGCTGGCCGAGTTGCTGGATGAACGTTATCGGCGCATAGGCTTGAATTACGCGCAGAGCCTGTTGCTGATGAACTTCCTGCCGGTGCAGTGAATGACGGTCGTTGCAGGAGCGTTTGGTCCGCCGCCATGTGCAGGCCATGCGAGCACCGGAAGATAGCGTTCGATAAACGAACACTCATGGCGGCGCAACTGTCCGCTATCCGCCCAGCCAATCCCATCGTTGCATTGCCCAACCCCCGCCTTTTTGCTGTAGTGTCCCTGTCCGCCGGCTGTCGCCTGCCCCTGCGACGCGCTGCCAGCCCGATAGAATGACCGTGATGACCGCAACCACAGCCCACAAGGCGGTAGGGCGCGGCGACCAGAACAATAACGATACCGAGTGCCTTGCCTATGGAAAGCCGCCTGCTGAGCGAGCGCAGTAGCGTGTTTCACCACGCCGACCCTTACGCTGTGTCCGATTATGTGAACCAGCATGTAGGCCAGCATTGCATCGGTCTGTCCCGCACCACCCACCCCCAGGCCAGCCTCAGCCATCGCAAGTTCGCCGAGCTCGACCTGTGCCGTATCAGCTATGGCGGCAGTGTTCGCGTGACGTCGCCCGCGCTGGAAACCATCTACCACCTGCAAGTCTTGCTCAATGGCAACTGCCTGTGGCGCGGGCACAAGCGCGAGCAGCACCTGGTGCCGGGCGAATTGCTGCTGATCAACCCGGACGACCCGGTTGACCTGACTTACTCGGAAGACTGCGAGAAGTTCATCCTCAAGGTGCCGACCCGGCTGCTGGACTCGATCTGCGATGAACAGCGCTGGCAGCGGCCTGATGGGGGCGTGCGGTTCTTGCGCAATCATTACCGGCTGGAGGAGCTGGATGGCTTCGTCAACCTGCTGGCCATGGTTTGCCACGAGGCGGAAGTGAGCGATTCGCTGTCAAGAGTGCAGGGCCATTACAGCCAGATTGTCGCCAGCAAGCTGCTGACCCTGATGAGCACCAACATCCGCCGGGAGAGCCTCAGCTCACCGGGTGCAAGCCTGGAGCGGATCATCGACTACATCGACCGCAACCTTAAGTTCGAGCTGACAGCGGAGGCGCTGGCGGAGCAGGCGTGCATGAGCCTGCGCTCGTTGTATGCGCTGTTCGACCGGCACCTGCAGACCACACCCAAGCAGTACGTGCGACAACGCAAGCTGGAACAGGTGCGTGCCTGCCTGGGCGATGCCAGTTGCTCGGTACGTAGCGTGACCGAACTGGCCATGGATTATGGTTTTCTGCACCTCGGGCGTTTCTCCGAGGTGTATCGACAGCAGTTTGGCGAATTGCCGTCCGAAACCTTGCGCAACCGGCGTTAAACCGTACCGGTCTCTCGCGGGTACGCCCGCGAAGAGACCCTTGAACCTGTCACCTCAACCTGCACAAAACGGATAGCACCCCGCACAAACCGGATATTGCGACCCAATCCCAGCCTCTAACCTGACCAGGTCTAAACAATAACAAGGGAGACCCTGGCCATGTCCCTGGGATTCGACTACCTCAATGCCATGCTCGAGGACGACCGTGAAAAGGGCGTCTACCGCTGCAAGCGCGAGATGTTCACCGACCCACGCCTGTTTGACCTGGAGATGAAACATATCTTCGAGGGCAACTGGATCTACCTGGCCCACGAAAGCCAGATCCCCGAGAAGAATGACTTCCTCACCCTGACCATGGGGCGCCAGCCGATTTTCATCGCGCGCAACAAGGACGGTGAACTCAATGCCTTCCTCAACGCTTGCAGCCACCGCGGTGCCATGCTGTGCCGGCACAAGCGCGGCAACCGTTCCAGCTATACCTGCCCGTTCCACGGCTGGACGTTCAACAACAGCGGCAAACTGCTGAAAGTGAAAGACCCGAGCAACGCCGGCTACCCCGACAGCTTCAACTGCGACGGCTCCCACGACCTGACCAAGGTGGCACGCTTCGAGTCGTACCGGGGCTTTTTGTTCGGCAGCCTGAACGCCGACGTGAAACCGCTGGTCGAGCACTTGGGCGAGTCAGCGAAGATCATCGACATGATCGTCGATCAGTCGCCTGAAGGCCTGGAAGTGTTGCGCGGTGCCAGCTCGTACATTTACGAAGGCAACTGGAAGCTCACCGCCGAAAACGGCGCTGACGGCTACCACGTAAGCTCTGTGCACTGGAACTACGCCGCCACCCAGAACCAGCGCAAGCAGCGCGAGGCGGGTGACGAGATCAAGACCATGAGTGCGGGTGCCTGGGCCAAGCAGGGCGGCGGTTTCTATTCCTTCGACCACGGCCACCTGCTGCTGTGGACCCGTTGGGCCAACCCGGAAGACCGCCCGGCCTATGAGCGTCGCGACCAACTGGCCGCCGATTTCGGCCAGGCGCGCGCCGACTGGATGATCGAAAATTCGCGCAACCTGTGCCTGTACCCCAACGTGTACCTGATGGACCAGTTCAGCTCGCAGATCCGCGTCGCACGGCCGATTTCGGTGAACAAGACCGAAATCACCATCTACTGCATCGCGCCGAAAGGCGAGAGCGCCGATGCCCGCGCCAAGCGTATCCGCCAGTACGAAGACTTCTTCAACGTCAGCGGCATGGCCACCCCGGACGACCTGGAAGAATTCCGCTCGTGCCAGACCGGCTATGGCGGCGGCACCGGCTGGAACGACATGTCTCGCGGCGCCAAACACTGGGTCGAAGGCGCCGATGAGGCGGCCAAGGAGATTGAACTCGAACCCTTGCTGTCAGGCGTGCGCACCGAGGACGAAGGCCTGTTCGTGCTGCAGCACAAGTACTGGCAGGACACCATGATCCAGGCCCTCAAGGACGAACAGCAGCTGATCCCCGTGGAGGCCGTGCAATGAGCCTGTATGACACCGTGCGCGACTTCCTGTACCGCGAAGCGCGCTACCTGGACGATGCCCAGTGGGACCAGTGGCTGGAACTGTACGCCAGCGATGCCAGCTTCTGGATGCCGAGCTGGGACGATGACGACACCCTCACCGAAGACCCACAAAGCGAAATTTCGCTGATCTGGTACGGCAACCGTGGCGGCCTGGAAGACCGCGTGTTCCGCATCAAGACCGAGCGCTCCAGTGCGACCGTGCCCGACACCCGCACCTCGCACAACATCAGCAACATCGAGATCGTCGAGCAGGGCGAGGGCAGCTGCCAGGTGCGCTTCAACTGGCACACCCTGAGCTTCCGCTACAAGACCACCGACAGTTACTTCGGCACCAGCTTCTACACCCTCGACTTGCGCGGCGAGCAGCCGCTGATCAAGGCCAAGAAGGTGGTGCTGAAGAACGACTACGTCCGCCAGGTCATCGACATCTACCACATCTGATACAGGGTTTTTCGAGCATTGCCCGGTGCGTCTTGTGACGCGCCGTGGCCCGGCTCGCCCGCGAGGTGCAACATGAGCTACCAGATCGCACTGAATTTCGAAGACGGGGTTACCCGTTTCATTGAGGCCACCGGTCAGGAAACCGTGGCCGACGCCGCTTACCGCCAAGGCATAAACATTCCGCTGGACTGCCGTGACGGCGCTTGCGGGACCTGCAAGTGCAAGGCTGAGTCCGGTCGTTATGACCTTGGCGACAACTTCATCGAAGACGCCTTGAGCGAAGACGAAATCGCCGAAGGCTACGTGCTGACGTGCCAGATGCGCGCCGAAAGCGACTGCGTCATCCGCATCCCGGCTTCGTCGCAGCTGTGCAAGACCGAGCAGGCCAGTTTCGAGGCCGCTATCAGCGATGTCCGCCAGCTGTCGGTCAGCACCATTGCCCTGTCGATCAAGGGTGAGGCCCTGAGCCGTCTGGCCTTCCTGCCGGGGCAGTATGTCAACCTCAAGGTGCCGGGCAGCGAGCAGAGCCGGGCCTACTCGTTCAGCTCGCTGCAAAAGGACGGCGAAGTCAGTTTCCTGATCCGCAACGTACCAGGTGGGCTGATGAGCAGCTTCCTGACCAACCTTGCCAAGGCTGGCGACAGCCTGAGCCTGGCCGGGCCGTTGGGCAGCTTCTACCTGCGGCCGATCCAGCGCCCGCTGTTGCTGCTGGCGGGTGGTACCGGGCTGGCACCGTTCACCGCGATGCTGGAGAAGATCGCCGAGCAGGGCAGTGAGCACCCGTTGCACCTGATCTACGGCGTGACCAACGACTTCGACCTGGTCGAGCTCGACCGCCTGCAAGCTCTGGCGGCACGTATCCCCAACTTCACCTACAGCGCCTGCGTCGCCAACCCGGACAGCCAGTACCCGCAAAAGGGCTATGTCACCCAGCACATCGAGCCACGCCACCTCAATGACGGCGATGTGGACGTATACCTGTGCGGGCCGCCCCCCATGGTGGAAGCGGTCAGCCAGTACGTGCGCGAACAGGGCATTACCCCGGCCAACTTCTACTACGAGAAGTTTGCGGCTGCGGCCTGACAGCCCCTCTGATTCAAAGCAATACGCCGACCCTGTGGGAGCGGGCGAGCCCGCGAAGCAGGCAGCGCGGTGGATGGCACGGGTTTCGCCCGTGTTCGCGGGCATGCCCGCTCCCACAGTGATCGCGCAGCCATTCCGGCTTTGAGCAAGACAATTGCTGCCACAGGGTCTCTCGCGAACTGGAGATTTGCATATGAACAACAGATTCCAAGGCAAGGTCGCCCTGGTCACCGGTGCCGCTCAAGGCATCGGCCGGGGTGTGTGCTGGCGGCTCAAGGCCGAAGGTGCGCAAGTGGTGGCCGTAGACCGTTCCGAACTGGTCCACGAGCTGGCCGGCGAAGGCATGCTCACCCTCACCGCCGACCTGGAGCAACACACCGATTGCGCCCGGGTCATGGCCAGTGCGGTGGAAACCTTCGGCCGCCTCGACATCTTGGTCAACAACGTCGGCGGCACCATCTGGGCCAAGCCTTTCGAGCACTACGATGTCGAGCAGATCGAGGCCGAAGTGCGCCGTTCGCTATTCCCGACACTGTGGTGCTGCCATGCCGCGCTGCCCTACATGCTTGAGCGTGGCAGCGGCGTCATCGTCAACGTTTCGTCCATCGCCACCCGTGGCGTCAACCGTGTGCCCTATGGCGCGGCCAAAGGCGGCGTCAATGCGCTCACCGCCTGCCTGGCCTTCGAAACGGCTGGCCGTGGGATCCGTGTCAACGCCACCGCGCCGGGTGGCACCGAAGCGCCGCCCCGGCGCGTACCCCGCAACAGTGCAGCGCAAACCGAGCAGGAAAAGCACTGGTACCAGCAGATCGTCGACCAGACCCTCGACAGCAGCCTGATGCACCGCTACGGCAGCATCGACGAGCAGGTGGGGGCCATTCTGTTCCTCGCGTCCGACGAAGCCTCGTACATCACCGGCGTGACCCTGCCGGTTGGGGGCGGCGACCTCGGCTGAACTGCAACCTCAAGGCAAAAGCTTTCTTCCACAACAAAAACAAGAGCGACAGATGCCATGCGAACCCTTGATGTACACCCGATCATCGACAATGCGCGCTTTTCCCCGTTTCACTGGATGGTCATGGCCTGGTGCGGCCTGCTGCTGATTTTCGACGGCTATGACCTGTTCATCTACGGTGTGGTACTGCCGGTCATCATGAAAGAGTGGGGCCTGACCCCGTTGCAGGCTGGTGCACTGGGCAGCTATGCGCTGTTCGGCATGATGTTCGGCGCCCTGGCCTTCGGCAGCCTGGCCGACCGCATCGGGCGCAAGAAGGGCATTGCCATCTGTTTCGCCTTGTTCTCGGGGGCGACCATCCTCAACGGCTTTGCCAGCAGCCCGAGCGAGTTTGGCATCTACCGCTTCATCGCCGGCCTGGGCTGTGGTGGCCTGATGCCCAACGCCGTGGCACTGATGAACGAATACGCGCCCAAGCGCCTGCGCAGCACGCTGGTGGCGATCATGTTCAGTGGCTATTCGCTGGGCGGCATGCTGTCGGCAGGTGTCGGCATTTTCATGCTGCCGCGTTTTGGCTGGGAGTCGATGTTCTTCGCCGCAGCGGTGCCTCTGCTGCTGTTACCGGTGATTCTTTATTACCTGCCTGAATCCATCGGCTTCCTGGTGCGCCAAGGCCGTATCGAGGAAGCACGCTCACTGCTCAAACGGCTGGACCCGGACTGCGATGTCCAGGCCGATGATGTGCTTCAGGCGGCCGACCGCAAAGGCAGCGGCGCTTCGGTGCTGGAACTGTTCCGCAATGGCCTGGCGATTCGCACCCTGGCGCTGTGGGTTGCGTTCTTCTGCTGCCTGCTGATGGTCTACGCCCTGAGTTCCTGGCTGCCAAAGCTGATGGCCAACGCCGGCTACAGCCTGGGCTCAAGCCTGTCATTCCTGCTGGCCCTGAACTTTGGCGGCATGGCCGGGGCAATCCTCGGCGGCTGGCTGGGCGACCGCTACAACCTGGTCAAGGTGAAGGTGGCGTTCTTCATTGCCGCCGCACTGTCGATCAGCCTGCTGGGGGTGAACAGCCCGATGCCGGTGCTGTACCTGCTGATCTTCATTGCCGGCGCCACCACCATTGGTACGCAGATTCTGCTGTATGCCGGCGCGGCGCAGATGTACGGCCTGTCGGTGCGCTCTACCGGCCTGGGCTGGGCCTCGGGCATCGGCCGTAATGGCGCCATCGTCGGCCCGCTGCTGGGCGGTGCGCTGATGGGCATCAACCTGCCACTTCAACTCAATTTCATCGCTTTCGCCATTCCTGGCGCCATCGCCGCGCTGGCCATGGCCGTGCACCTGGCCAGTGGTCGGCGCCACGCCCAGGCCCTGGCGGCGCAGGCCTGAACCGAACAGAACAAGACGAGGTAACCCCCATGACCGTGAACATTTCCCATACTGCCGAGGTACAGCAGTTCTTCGAGCAGGCCGCAGGCTTTGGTAATGCGGCCGGCAACCCACGCCTCAAACGCATCGTGCAGCGCCTGCTGCAGGATACCGCGCGGCTGATCGAAGACCTGGACATCAGCGAAGACGAGTTCTGGCACGCCGTCGACTACCTCAACCGCCTGGGCGGTCGTGGCGAGGCTGGGCTGCTGGTGGCGGGGCTGGGCATCGAACACTTCCTCGACCTGCTGCAGGATGCCAAGGACCAGGAGGCAGGGCGCGTTGGCGGTACCCCACGCACCATCGAAGGCCCGTTGTACGTGGCTGGCGCACCGATCGCCCAAGGTGAAGTGCGCATGGACGACGGCAGCGAGGAGGGCGTGGCCACGGTGATGTTCCTGGAAGGCCAGGTGCTGGACCCGCACGGACACCCGCTGCCGGGTGCCACGGTCGACCTGTGGCATGCCAATACCCGTGGTACCTATTCGTTCTTCGACCCAAGCCAGTCGGCGTACAACCTGCGTCGGCGCATCGTTACCGATGCCCAAGGGCGTTACCGCGCGCGCTCCATCGTGCCATCGGGCTATGGTTGCGACCCGCAGGGGCCAACCCAGGAATGCCTGGACCTGCTGGGCCGTCATGGCCAGCGCCCGGCCCATGTGCACTTCTTTATCTCGGCGCCCGGGTACCGGCACCTGACCACGCAGATAAACCTGTCGGGGGACAAGTACCTGTGGGATGACTTTGCCTATGCCACACGGGACGGGCTGGTCGGGGAGGTGGTGTTCGTCGAAGGGCCGGAGGGTCGGCATGCCGAGCTGAAGTTCGACTTCCAGTTGCAGCAGGCCCAGGGCGGTGCCGATGAGCAGCGCAGCGGGCGGCCGCGGGCTTTGCAGGAGGCCTGATCCACCGAGTGGGCTTTTCGCGGGCATGCCCGCTCCCACAGGTGAAGCCTGTGTAGTCGTTGTGGGAGCGGGCAAGCCCGCGAAGCAGCCAACACCCAAACAAGAGCCCGCCACAAAGGCCGGCCGCTGGCTTGCGAGAAGCTTCATGAAAACGCTGATCAAGGACTGCTCTGTGTCGGCCATCGTCGCCGGCAGCATTGCCACGACGATCTCTTACGCCGGCCCGTTGGTGATCATTTTCCACGCCGCCGAAGCGGCCGGCCTGTCGCACCAGCAGTTGTCATCCTGGGTCTGGGCCGTGTCCATGGGCAGTGCGGTGCTCGGTGCGCTGCTCAGCCTGCGCTACCGCGTGCCGGTAGTGATCGCCTGGTCGATCCCGGGGTCGGCGCTGTTGGTCACCGCCTTGCCGCAACTGGGCCTGGCGCAGGCCGTGGGCGCCTACCTGGTGGCCAACCTGGTCCTGCTGCTGATCGGCATCAGCGGGGCCTTCGACCGCATCATCGCGCGCCTGCCGGGTTCTATCGCTGCCGGTATGCAGGCCGGGATCCTGTTCAGTTTTGGCATCGAGGTGTTCCGCGCCTTGCCGGTGCAACCGCTGCTGGTACTGGCGATGTTCGTCACCTACGTGCTGATGCGTCGGGTGCAGCCGCGCTATGCCGTGGCTGCGGTGCTGGGCGTGGGCATGCTGGTGACCGTGGCCGGCGGTACGTTGCGCAGCGAGGCACTGGTGCTGGAACTGGCCTCACCCCAGTGGGTCACCCCCCAGTTCAGCCTGTCGGCGGTATTCAGCCTGGCGCTGCCGATGGTGCTGGTGGCGCTGACCGGGCAATTCATGCCGGGTATGGCGGTACTGCGCAACGCTGGCTACGCCACGCCGGCCAGCCCGCTGATCAGCGCCAGTGCCCTGGCTGGGGCGCTTCTGGCGCCGTTCGGTTGCCACGGGCTGAACCTGGCGGCGGTTACCGCCAGCCTGTGCACCGGCCATGAAGCCCATGAAAACCCGCAACGGCGTTATGTGGCGGCGGTGGCTGGCAGTGCGTTGTACCTGCTACTGGGCATTGCCGGGGCCACCTTGATGTCGCTGTTCGCCGCCTTTCCCGCCGTACTGATCGCGGCCCTGGCCGGTTTGGCCCTGTATGGCGCCATCAGCGAAGCCCTGGTCCGCAGCCTGGCAGAACCGGCCGAGCGCGACGCCGGGCTGTTCACCTTCCTGGTCACCGCTTCGGGGGTGGCTTTTCTGGGCCTGTCGGCGGCGTTCTGGGGGCTGCTGTTCGGCCTGCTGGCGCACGCGCTGCTGAGGCTGCGCCAGCCACGTGCCCGGGAGGTGCTGCGCCGTATCCCATGAACTGCCGTGTTTCCAACGCTTTACCCATAAAAACAAGATCAAGAGAGCTTCGGAATGAACCACACCCCTTGCGTTGCCCTGGGCCTGACATTGCTCAGCCAGCCACTGCTGGCTGCCGAAGGCGGCTTCTTCGAGGACTCGAAGGCCACCCTGAGTGCCCGTAACTACTACTTCAGCCGCGATTTTTCCGACATTGTCGGGGCCAACAAACAGTCCAAGGCCGAGGAGTGGGCCCAGGGTTTCATCCTCGACTTCAAAAGTGGCTACACCCCGGGCCCCGTCGGTTTTGGCGTGGACGCCCTGGGCTTGCTGGGCATCAAGCTGGACAGCAGTCCAGACCGCACCAACACCGGCCTGTTGCCGGTGCATGGCGACGGCCGTGCTGCCGATGAGTACAGCCGCCTGGCGCCGACCTTCAAGGCCCGGATATCAAAAACCGAACTGCGTGCAGGTGAACTGCAACCGAACCTGCCGGTGCTGACCTTCAGTGATATTCGCCTGTTGCCACCCACCTATCAGGGCGTGAGTTTGAGCTCGTCGGAAATCGACGGGCTGACTATGCAGGCCGGGCACTTGAAAAGCACCCACCTGCGCAACGAAGGTGGCGACGGCAAGATGAACGCGATGCTCGGCCATGTGCCGATGCGACAGGCCGAAAGCGACGCGTTCAACTATGTGGGAGGGGACTATGCGTTCAATGCCAATCAGAGCAGCGTCAGCCTTTGGTACGGTCAGCTGGAGGACATCTACCAACAAGGCTTCGTTGGCCTGAAGCACAGCAAACCCGTCGGGGACTGGGTACTCAGCGCCAACCTGGGTTATTTCACCGCGCGTGAGCAAGGCGATGCGCTGCTGGGCAACATCGACAACCAGGCGTTCTTCTCGCTGTTCACTGCCCGGCATGGCGGGCACAGCTTCCACGCCGGCTACCAGGGCATTTATGGCGATAGCCCGTTCCCACGGGTATTCGCCAACATCTCGCCGCTGGGCAACGAGGTGCCGACCTATGAGTTTGCCTACACCGATGAACGCTCGTATCAGGTGCGCTACGACTACAACTTCGCCGCCATGGGCGTGCCGGGCCTGACAGCGACCGTGCGCTACATAACCGGTAACAATGTCGATACCGGGCTGGGTTACGAGGGGCGTGACCGCGAGCGTGACCTGGATATCGGCTATGCGGTGCAGAGCGGGGCACTGAAAGGGTTGGGGATTCGGGTGAGGAACGCCATGGCGCGCTCCAACTACCGCAGTGATATCGACGAGAACCGCCTGACGCTGGTGTACACCTGGCAGCTGTTCTGAGCCATCCAGGAGAATTGCGCATCAGGGGTGTATGGGGGTAGCGTGCGTAAACGACTCTTTCAGGAATCCCCACCTTGGACTCCATCACCCAAGCCGTACTTGGCGCGGCGCTGCAAGGGACCGTGCTCGGGCGCATCCAGGGCCGACGCTCGCTGCTGTATGGTGCAGCACTGGGCACGCTACCGGACCTGGATGTGATCATTCGCTATGCCGACCCGGTGTCGCAGATGACTTACCATCGCGGCTTCTCCCACTCGTTGTTCGTGCTCACCGGCCTGGCCTTGCTGTTGGCCTGGCTGGTCAACAGGCGCTGGCCCGGCAAGGGGTATACCTTGCCCAGGCTTTTTTTGGCGTTCTGGCTGGTATTGGTAACCCATCCGGTGCTCGACGCCTTCACGGTTTACGGCACGCAGTTGTTCTGGCCTTTGCACACCACCCCGGAAAGCTGGGCGGCGGTGTTCATTATCGACCCGGTCTACACCGTGCCGCTGCTGGCTGCGGTGGTCTTCACCCTCATGAAGGGCGTGACCCGCAGGGCTACCCGCCTGCTGACCATGGCCCTGGTGTTCAGTACCTGCTACCTGGGTTTCGGCCTGGCGGGGCGCATGGCTGCCGAGCAGCGCTTCCAGTCGGCACTGGACCAGCAAGGTATCGTCGTGAGCGAGGTGCGTGCCGTGCCGATGGCATTCAACAGCCTGGTCTGGCGGGTGTTGGCCAAGGCCCCGGATGGCGATTACTACGAAGGCATCAGCAGCGTGCTCGACCAGCAACCACCCGAAATGCAACGCTTGTCGCGCAATCTGGAACTGGCGCAAGCACTGAACAATGACCCTTTGCACCAGCGCTTGCGCTGGTTCACCGATGACTGGCTGCGTTATGACCAGATTGGCGACGCACTGGTGGTCACCGACCTGCGCATGGGTATCCCGGGGAATTACACCTTCCGTTTCAACATGGCTCAGCGCGATCATCAAGGGCAGTGGATGGTCGGTGTACCTTCGCCGTGGCGAGGCAGCGGGCCTGGCTCGCTGTTCAACGCTCAAGAGCTGATGCTTATCTGGCGACGCATTGTCGACCAGCAGCCGCCACTGCCGCTGGCTAACTGGACCGATCGCTACCTCGGGCAAACGGAAGCTGCAAGGCAGCCCCACTAGATCAGGAACCTTGCATTGCCTGAAATCGCACCCATCTATGGCGGTTCGATCAGCGTCAGGAAAACACCATGGAACCCAACCGCTTCGGCGACATCGCCGCTTTCGTCAGCGCCGCGAAGGCCGGTAGCTTCACCGCTGCGGCTGCCAGCCTGGGCCTGACGCGTTCAGCGGTGGGCAAGAGCATCGCCCGCCTGGAAGCCCGCATGGCGGTGCGCCTGCTCAACCGCACTACGCGCAAGCTGAGCCTGACCGATGAAGGCCTGGTGGCGTTCGAGCGCTGGCGGCAGATTCTGGATGACCTGGACGAGGTCGAAAGCACCATGGCCCTGCGCCGCGGCAAGCCCACCGGCACCCTGCGCCTGACCGCACCGCTGTCGCTCGGGCAGCGCCATGTATTGCCTATCCTCGACCAGTACCTCAAGCAATGGCCCGAACTGCGGGCGGATATCCGCTTCACCGACCGTTTCGTTGATCTGGTCGAAGAGGGCGTGGACGTCGCCGTGCGCATCGGTGCACCTAAGGAAGACTCGCAATTGCTGACGCGCACCGTCGCCTGGCAGCAGTTCGTGACCTGTGCATCGCCTGCGTATCTGGAGAAGCGCGGTGTGCCGCAGATGCCCGGCGACCTCTATGGCCATGACAAGATCGCCTTCCTGGCGGGCGAGAAGGCCATGCCCTGGCGCTTTCACACAGAAGCGGGGCTGCACCTGTGCGAAGATCCCGGGCGGCTGAACATCGACAGTTCCGAGGCCATGCTTGACGGCGCCCGGGCCGGTTTCGGCCTGATTCACCTGCCTACCTATATCACCGGTGACGACCTGCGCGCTGGCAATCTGGTGGAGGTACTGCACGCCTACCGACCCCCGGCAGACCCCATTCGCATCGTCTACCCAAGCAAGCGCCACCTGTCCCCTCGGGTACGCGGCTTCATCGACTTGTTGGTGGCCAGCTGGGAGCCGGGCGTGCCTTGGGAATACTGATTGGGGAATGCCAGGCCCCTATGCCGGGCCTGAAACCGGGTTTATCGCTGGCGGCGCAGCATGGAAACTGGCAGCCATTGATAATCCCTCTGGAGACCCCATGACTGCACTGTCCGTACTGGATCTGGTCATGATCGGCGAAGGCAAGACCTTCGCCGATGCGATCGAAGAATCCCGCCAGCTGGCGCGGCATGTCGAGCAACAGCACTACAGCCGCTACTGGATCGCCGAGCACCATGACATGCCGGGCATTGGCTCGGCTGCCACGTCGCTGGTGATCAACGAAATCGCCAACGCCACCCGACACATTCGTGTGGGTTCTGGCGGCATCATGTTGCCCAACCATGCGCCGTTGGTGGTGGCCGAACAGTTTGGCACCCTCGATACATTGCACCCGGGCCGTATCGACCTGGGCCTGGGCCGTGCGCCAGGCACGTCCGGGCCGACCGTGCGTGCATTGCGCGGCGCCGCGCCAGAGCGAGATTTCAGCCAGGACATCGCCGAGCTGCGTGATTACCTGGCGGACAACGGCAAACGCCGGGTGCGCGGCGTACCGGGTGCGCACGATGTGCCGGTGTGGATCCTCGGTTCCAGCCTGTTCGGTGCTGACCTGGCGGCGAAGCTGGGCCTGCCTTATGCCTTCGCCTCGCACTTTGCCCCGCGTTACCTGCTGCAGGCCATTGCCCATTACCGCGCCAACTTCCAGCCTTCCGCGCAACTGGCCAAACCCTATGTGATGGTTGGCATGAACCTGTTCGCCGCTGCCAGCGATGCTGAGGCGCACTACCTGGCCAGCTCCCACCGCAAGTGGATGCTGGACCTGCATGTCGGGCGCTTTGGCTTGCTGCCCAAGCCGCAAGAGGGTTACATCGAACGCTTGCCGGACCACGAGCGCGCCGTGCTCGAGCAGGTGATGGCCTGCACCGTAGCCGGAGGGCCTGAACGGGTGAGGGAAGGGCTGCGCTCGCTGATCGAGCAGACCGGGGCGGACGAGCTGATGATCGACTGCCGCATCCATGACCCGCTGGCGCGGCAGCGGTCACATGCCTATGCCGCGCAGGCGCTGGCTGAACTGGGCTGACACGACAAAAACCGGGCGCCCGCAAGAGCGCCCGGTTTTGCATCAAGCCTGCTTCAGGAACGGATAATCCGTATACCCTTCAGGCCCATTGGCATAATCGAACTTCGCCCGGTGCTCATTCAGCGGCGCTTGCAGCCGCAGACGCTCCACCAGATCGGGGTTGGCAATGTAGGCGCGCCCGAACGCCACGGCATCGATCAAACCCCGCCCGATGAGGTCTTCGCCTTTCTCGGCGGTATAGGCACCGGCCGCGATGATCACCCCGGGGTAGGCGGCGCGAATGGCCTGGCGGAACTCATCACGCAGTGGCTTGCCGCCGGCCCAGTCCGGCTCGGACAGGTGCAGGTAGGCGAGGTTTCGCTTGGCCAGTTCGCGGATCAGGTACAGGCCGGCGGCTTCCTGGTCTTCGCCATTGTCCACACCATTGAAACCACCCAGCGGGAACACGCGAATACCGACCCGGTCGGCGCTCCAGTTGGCAATGGCCGCATCCACCGCCTCCAGCACAATGCGCGCACGGTTTTCAACGCTGCCGCCGTAGCGGTCTTCGCGCTGGTTGGCACTGGGGGTGAGGAACTGGTGCAGCAGGTAACCGTGGGCGGCGTGCAACTCGATGAAGTCGAAGCCGGCTTCACAGGCATTGATCGCGGCCTGGCCAAAGTCGGCGACGATGCCAGCGATCTCCGCTTCGCTGAGCGCCCGGGGGGCGGAGGTTTCCACGCGTGTCAGGTTGCCTTGCGCGTCACGCAGGGTGGTGCGTGCGTCCGCCGGCAGCGCCGAAGGGGCCACGGGTGCCTCGCCGCCAGGTTGCAGCGAGGTATGCGACACCCGCCCGGTGTGCCACACCTGCACGGCGCTGTGGCCGCCATCGGCATGGATGCCTTGGTTGATGTGCTTCCAGGCAGCGATCTGTTCGGCGCTGTGAATGCCGGGCGAGCCAGAATAGCCCTTGGCCTGGAAGGAGATTTGCGTGGCTTCAGTGATGATCAGGCCAGCACTGGCGCGCTGACGGTAGTACTCGGCCATCAGCGCGGTGGGTACATCACCCGGCTCCAGGCTGCGCAGGCGGGTGAGGGGGGCCATGAATACGCGGTTGGGTAGGGTCAGTGGGCCGATTTGCAGCGGTTGCAAGAGTTTCATTGCAGCTCCAGAGGTGGAAAACCAATGGTGCGCACGATACCGAGGTGATTGGGGAAAGGGGGGACCGGGAGCCCGGCTCAGGGCTCCCCAATGCGTCAGCTGCGCGCCAGCCGCCCACTCACATAATGCGCCACGTCATTGAAGCCCGGCGTGGACGCATGCCCTGGCGTTACCAACGAATCGATGAACGCCTCATCCTCCGCGGTAATCTTCACCGCCAATGCGCCGCCATAGGTATCCCACTGCTCCTCGGTCCGCGGCCCGACAATCGCCGAACTGACCCATTGGTTATTCAACACCCAGGCAATGGCGAATTCGACAATACCCACCCCCTTGGCCTCTGCGTACGTCTGAATCTGCCGGGCAATGGTCAGCGACTCCTGGCGCCACTCCACTTCCATGATGCGTTTGTCCTGCCGCCCAGCGCGGCTGCCGGCGTCCGGCACCGCGCCCGGCGCATACTTGCCACTGAGCACGCCCCGGGCCAGCGGGCTGAAGGGTACGACGCCCAGACCATGGGCGGCGGCGGCCGTGAGCTGTTCGGGCTCGGCCTGGCGGTTGACGATGTTGTACAGCGGCTGGCTGACTACCGGCCTGGGCACACCAAGGCGCTCGGCAACATGGCAGGCCTCGGCAATGCGCCAGCCACGGAAATTGGACACCCCCCAGTAGCGGATCTTGCCCTGGCGCAACAAGTCGCCAATGGCCTGCACGGTCTCCTCCAGCGGTACCTTGTGGTCTTCGCGGTGCAGGTAGTAGATGTCCAGGTAGTCCATGCCCATGCGGGTCAGTGTGGCATCCACGGCATTGAAGATGTGCTTGCGCGACAACCCGCTGCGGTTGGGCAGGCCGTCGGCCGGGCCGAAGCCGACCTTGCTGGCGATGACCCAGTCATGGCGATGGCGCGCCACGGCTTCACCGACGATTTCTTCCGAGCGCCCGGCGTTGTAAACGTCGGCGGTGTCGATGAAGTTGATGCCTTGGTCCCAGGCCTTGTCGATGATGCGCAGGGCATCCTCGGTACGGGTCTGCTCGCCGAACATCATGCTGCCCAGGGTAAGGGCGGAAACCTGCAGGCCACTGTGGCCGAGGGGGCGGTAGATCATGCGCGTGGGTCCTTATGCAGTCAGCTGACCTGCCTGTTTTACACACAACCTGGATGCATTGAAAGGCACCCCTCAGCCAATGAGCGCCAAAGCCTCCTGCAGGCTCAAGGGGCGCTTCAGGCGTTGCGACAGCGTCGCCATGGCATCGGAGTAACCCTTGGCGATAACGGCCTCGACGCGTTCATCCACACACTGCAGGGCAACAAAATCGCCGTTTTCCGGGTCACCGACGAATTCGATCCGGTTCCAGTCTCTGGCATGGCCTAGCACTTCATAGGTACGGCCATGCTGGTAGGTCCAAAAGAACGGTACATCGGCATAACGGCGTTGTTCGCCAAGCATGTTGGCGGCGGCGATCACCCCGTGTTGCTGGGCCAGGCGCCAGTGCTCGATGCGCACCGGGCGCCCCGAGAGCGGGAACGTGGCAATGTCACCGGCGGCCCACAAACCGTCAGCTGCGCGCATTTCGGCGTCGACCCTCACCGATTTGTCTTCGCCAAGCGGCACCCCTTGAAGGAACGCGGTGGCGGGTTTTACCCCGGTGCCGAGCAGGACCAAGGGGGTCTGCAGCCGTTCACCATTGGCCAGTTGCACCGCTTCGACCTTGTCCTGGCCTTCGATCCGCTCGACCTCGGTGGGGCCGTGGAAGGTGATGCCTTTTCGTTCATGCAGCGCGCGAATGCAGCGCCCGATACGCTCGCCCAACTGTCGGGCCAGAGGGACTTCGTGGCGCGAGACCACGTGCACCTGCACGCCATACTTGCGCAATGCCGAGGCTGCCTCCAGGCCGATGAAGCCGTCACCGACGATGACCACCGGTTGGCCAGGCTCGGCTGCGTCGAGCAACTGTGCAGCATCTTCCAGTGAGCGGAGGGTGAACACCCCGGGCAGGTCGGCGCCGGGAATGTCGGGGCGCAGTGCTTTACCGCCGGTTGCCAGCAGGCAGGCGTCGTAATCGATCTGCTGACCATCGGCGAGGGTGACCTGGCGCTTCTGGCTGTTCAGGGTGCGCACCTTGCCGTGCTTGCGCTGCAGTTGGCCCTTGCGCAGGGCGTCGGCTTCGAGCAGCGCGGGGACCTCATCGGGCGGCATCTGCCCGGCAATCACGAATTTGCTCAGTGCTGTGCGATCGTAGGCCGGCTGGCGCTCCTGGTCGATCCATACCAGCCTGCCCGCGAAGCCATGAGCCAGCAGCGTGGCGACGGCGGCGCTGCCGGCGGCCCCGGCGCCGACCACCACAAAACAGCGGGCATCGCTGTGCCTGGGCGGTTCGGTTGCCGACAGGGGCTGGTCATCGACCCAGACTTCATCGCCCTTGATCCACGCCTTGTAGCGGCGCAGGTCGGCGAGTGCAGGCGGCTCACAGACCACGCCATCGTCAACGGCGAATGCAGCTTTGTGCCAAGGGCAGACCAGCAAACCACCGCAAACCACGCCTTCATCAAGGGGGGCGCCTGCGTGGGGGCAGTTGCCCTGGTAGGCGTGTACCTGATCGCCTTGGCGGATGAGGATGAGTTCTTCGTTGCCGGCCTGGACGCGCAGGGGGCGGTGCTCGTCGAGCTGGGCCAAGCGGGCCACGGCGTACTGGGTCATGGGGCTTCTCCAAAGGGGCCTTTGGAACCATTTGACGCCTGGGGCGGGAAGGGGATGCGTTGAGCTGACGATCGGTGGCGGGTGTGGATTTGGTGCGGCTTGGGTGGGCCTCATTGCAAGCTTGCCCGCGCCCACAGGCTTGAAACTTGTGGGCGTGGGCAAGCCTGCGAATGCCTCAACTCACCCGTGCAGTACTCAGCGAACCCGCTCGCGTTACACGCAAGGCCACCAGGCTACCCAATACGATCAACGCCGCGAGCGAATACAGTGCGGCATCGGTTGAACCGGTCTGGTCCTTGATGAACCCGACCAGGTACGGGCTGAGAAACCCCGCCATCTGGCCTACCGAGTTGATGATCGCCAGACCTGCCACGGCGGCTCCGGCACTGAGCAGCGCAGTCGGCATTGGCCAGAACATCGGCAAACCGGTAAGCGCGCCCATGGTGGCGATCGACAAGCCAAGAATGGCAATGCTCGGGTTGCCGGCGAAGTTCACCGCAATCAGCAGGCCGACGGCGCCCATCAGCATTGGCACCACCAGGTGCCAGCGGCGCTCGTTGCGCAGGTCGGCCGAGCGCCCGCAAAGGATCATGAACACACCCGCCAGCAGGTACGGGATGGCGCTGAGCCAGCCGATCAGCAGCGGGTTGTCGAAGCCCATGCTCTTGATGATCGAGGGTAGCCAGAAGTTGATCGCGTATACGCCGCTCTGAATGCAGAAGTAGACGAAGCCGAAGGTCCAGATCAGCGGGTTGGTCAACACGGCCAGCACGCTGTCGCTGGTGGTGCTCGGTTTGCTTGCAGCATCGGCCTGCAGGTCGGCAGCAATCAGTTGACGTTCAGCCGGGCTCAGCCAGGCGGCTTTCTGGTAGCCGTCACTGAGCAGGAACACCGCCAGTACGCCCAAGGCCACGGTCGGCAGGCCCTGGATCAGGAACATCCACTGCCAGCCGGCCAGGCCGTGCTGGCCGGCGGCAAAATGTTCGAGGATCCAGCCGGAGAACGGCCCGCCAAGCAGGCCCGATACCGGGATCGCCGACATGAAAAGGGCCATGATGCGGCCGCGCCGGGCCGCCGGGAACCAGCGCGAGAGGTACAGCACCACACCCGGGAAGAAGCCGGCTTCGGCAGCGCCGGTGAGCAGGCGCAGGGTGTAGAACTCGGTAGGGGTGGTGACGAACAGCAGGCAGGTGGACAGGCTGCCCCAGGCGATCATCATCAGCGCGATCCAGCGCCGTGGGCCGAAGCGATTGAGGGCCAGGTTGCTTGGCAGGCCACACAGTACATAGCCGATGAAGAAGATGCCGGCGCCAAGGCCGTACACCGTTTCGCTGAATTTCAGGGCGTCGAGCATCTGCAGCTTGGCAAAGCCGACGTTGACGCGGTCCAGGTAGTTGAACAGGTAGCAGATGAAAATGAACGGAATCAGCCGCAAGGTGATACGCCGGTACAGCGCGTTGCGGGTGGTGTCCGTGCCTTGGTCAGGGGCGGGGCTGTGTGCCATGATCGGGTTCTCTGTTGTTATGGTTTTCGCCGCGTCGCCTGTTCCGGCGCTCGCCCTGACGAGTCTCGGGGACTGCGGCAAGCCTGTCTTTGTGCTTTTGCACAGCGCTTGGCCCAGGCTGCTGTGCCCGAGCCCAAAAGCCAAACACCTAAAGGACCCCGCAATGTTCGAACTCGACCATGACCTGGCGCAGGATATCGTTGACCGGGCAATGGCCATCTTGCCTTGCAACGTCAATGTCATGGACAGCCAGGGGTTGATCCTGGGCAGTGGTGAGCCGGAGCGCATCAACACCCGTCACGAGGGCGCGCAGCTGGTCTTGGCCAATGGCCGGATCGTCGAACTGGATACCGACGCGGCCAAGTGCCTGAAGGGCGTGCAGCCCGGCGTGAACCTGCCATTGATGCTCGATGGGCGGCTGATGGGCGTGTTGGGCCTGACCGGCGACCCGCAGCAGGTGCGCACCTATGGCGAGCTGGTGCGCATGACCGCCGAAATGCTGCTGGCCCAACGCAATTTACAGGCTGACCAGCAATGGCGAAGGCAGCGCTGTGACGACCTGCTGGCGCTATTGCTCGGCGGCAGCGGTAACTCGCCGCGCTTGCTGGACGAAGCCCGTCAGTTGGGCTTGAAACCTCAGCTACCGCGGATACCGTGCCTGTTCGAGATTGCCTCGGGGCCACCTGCCGAGGCGCTGGCCGCATGGTTGATGAGCCGTTATCCGGATAGCTGGTGCGTCAGCCCGGCCCGCCAGTCGTTGCTGTGGTGCCGCCCGGCAGGCGTGGCACTGGATGAACTGCGCCTGCTGGAACGCCTGCAACGCCACGGTTGGGACATTGAGCGACTGGCCCTGGGCAGTGCAGCGCAGAGCCTGGAGCAGTTACGCCGTGGTTACCGCCGGGTGCGTGACTTGCTGGCCTATGGCCGCGAAGTGTTGCCCAGCGAACGATTGCTCAGCCTGCAGCGCTACCGGCTGCCGGCGCTGCTGTGGCGCCACCGTAACGACGACGCGCTGGACGAGCTGCTGGAGCCGTTGCAGCGCATCCGCGCCAAGGACAGCAGTGGCCAGTTACTCGCCACCCTGCGCGCCTGGTGTGCCCATGACGGCCAGAGCCAGTCCTGTGCCGATGCCCTGGGCATCCACCGCAACAGCCTGCGCTATCGACTGGAGCGCATAGCCGAGCTGGGTGAGGTCGACCCGCTGCGCCTGGAAGGGATGCTTAGCTTGTATCTGGGGTTGCAGCTGTTGCCCGCTGACTGAAGTATTCACTTGCCGGCGGTTGGGCCAGAACAGGCAAAAAGGCATCTGCCCAAACAACCCGGCCGGCGTTTTGTGCATTTGACCGAGGCCACCTGCGCAGCCACCTGTCAGCATGCCGCTCATCAGGACAGGAGAAACCCCATGAAGATCGTCATTGCCCCCGACTCGTTCAAGGACAGCCTAGACGCTGTCGGTGTCGCCCGCGCCATCGCTGCGGGCCTGAGCGAAGCGTGGCCGGAGGCTGAACTGGTCGAGTGCCCAATGGCCGACGGTGGCGAAGGCACCATGGAGGTGATCCTGACCGCCAGCCGCGGTGAATTGCGCCGCCAGACCGTGCGCGGGCCATTGGGGCAGCACGTCGAGGCTGGCTGGGGCTGGTTGCCGCAAAGTCGCACCGCAATCATCGAAATGGCCCAGGCCAGTGGCCTGCAACACGTGCCAACAGGCCAGCGCGATGCTTGCCGCAGCAGCACCTGGGGTACCGGCGAGCTGATTGCCGCAGCCCTCGACGCCGGCGCTCGGCGCGTGGTGCTGGCCATCGGTGGCAGCGCCACCAACGATGCCGGCAGTGGCATGTTGCGAGCGCTTGGCCTGCGCCTGCTGGATGCTGACGGGCAAGCGCTGGAAGAGGGCGGCCTGGCCTTGGCCAAGCTGGCCCATATCGACGCCAGCGGCCTCGACCCGCGCCTGGCCGGGGTGCAGTTTGAAGTCGCAGCGGATGTCGACAACCCCTTGTGTGGCGCCAACGGCGCATCGGCGATCTTCGGCCCGCAGAAAGGTGCCAACCCGCAGCAAGTAGAGGCGCTGGACCACGCGCTGAATCATTTTGCCGACCATTGTGCGCTGTTGTTGGGCGAGGATGTGCGCGATTACCCTGGTTGTGGCGCGGCCGGTGGCATGGGCTTCGCTGCCCGGGCATTCATGGACGCGCAGTTCCGCCCTGGGGTGGAAGTCGTGGCTGAGCTGGCTGGCCTTGACGCCCTGGCGCAGGGGGCAGACTTGGTGGTGACGGGCGAGGGGCGTTTCGATGCCCAGACATTGCGCGGCAAGACGCCGATGGGGGTGGCGCGGGTTGCCAAGCGCCATGGCGTGCCGGTGGTGGTACTGGCCGGGACCTTGGGGGAGGGGTATCAGCAGTTGTATGTCCATGGGGTCGATGCTGCATTTGCCCTGGCCAGCGGACCGATGAGCCTGGAGCTGGCGTGTGCAAATGCTGCCGAGCTGTTGCAGGCCAGGGCTTGTGATATCGGTCGGCTGTGGCGCTGCGCGAAGCGAGGCTGAACACCGTGCAGAAATGGCCTTATTGCTGCGTCTCGAACATGGCAATGAAGTTGGCCAGCGCTGGCGAAGCATTCTGGGCGTTCCATTTCATGTACAGCCCAAGCCCTGGGGGTGGCTGGTCATCGATAGGGCGGATGGGGCAAAACCGCACGCGTTCGCGCGGGGTCGAGCGGACGAACGACGCCGGCACCAGGGCCACGCCAAAGCCGCAAGCCACCAGACCCAGCAGGGTGTGGATCTGCGCCGCCTCCTGCACGACCTTGGGGTAGAACCCGGCCGATTCGCACAGCGCAACCAACTGTGCGTGGTAGCCGCCGCCCAGCGCTTGTGGGGTGAACACGAAGTCCTCATCGGCAAACTCGCGCAAGTCGACGGCCTCGTGCCGCGCCTTGGGGTGGCTGGCAGGCAGCGCCATGACGATCTGCTCGTCAAGCAGCAAGCGTGCCTCCAGGGTGCCGGCCGGCAGTGGTAGCCTGCGCATGAAGCCGATATCCGCCTCACCGGCCAGCAAGGCCTTGGCCTGGGAGGCGGATGGCATCTCGCGGATGGTCAGCTGCACGTTCGGATAAGTCTCCCGAAAGCGGCGCAAGCGGTTGAGCAGCGAGTCGTAATAGGCGATGGAAATGGCCGTGATGGTCAATTTGCCGCTGACCCCCGCCGAAACGCTGCGCGCGTACTCGATCCCTTGTTCCAGTTCAGCAAGCGTGCGGTAGGCGGTGTCGAGAAACGCTGCACCCGCTGCGGTCAGGCGCACCCCGCGCTTGTTGCGCAGAAGCAGGCCAAAGCCGAGCTTTTCCTCAAGCCGGTTGATCGCCTGGCTCAGCGGCGGTTGCGCCATGTGCAGGCGCTGGGCGGCCTTGTGAAAGTGCAGCTCTTCGGCCACGGCGATGAACTGCCTGAGCAAACGTGTTTCGATCATCCAGCATTCCTGCAGCGCGGCGACTCAGCGGTGATATCCATGGGATATCAAAGTTGCATGCTTTTAATATTAAGTCATTGATTTTTTTGTTGATATTGTAAGAAAGGAGAATTGAAGGTAGCCAGAAATGCCCGTTACTCACCTGGCCGGTGCGTTGTGCCATCACACTGATTGCACCTTGCGCGCCAGCAATAGCCAGCACATCGCCATGCGCTTCAACGAATACAGCAGTGTCAGCTACTCTCGGGACCTCGGCCGTGTGCAGGTGGCCGAGCGCTGGCGCCGCATCAAGGAATGCAATTACGTGCCGGTCAAAGTGGCCAACACGCGCGCGGACCTTGGTGAAAGCCTGGTCTGGGATGAACGCAGCGGCGTGCTGTACTTTGTCGATATCTCTGGCGGGCGCATCAACTGCCTGGCACCTGATGGCGAAGTCGATTGCCTTTACGAGTCTGCCGCGCGTATTGGCGCCCTGGCGCTGACCGACCGGGGTAACCTGATTTTCACCGAGGATGCCAGCGTGGCCATCTTCGATGTGCCAACACGCAAGGTGAGCCAGCATTCGGCATCGGTCCATCCGCGCTCGACTTACCGCTTCAACGACGGCGCCTGCGACCCTCAGGGACGCTTCGTCACCGGCCTGATGGACGAGGCCCTCAGCGGCAATACCGGGGCGCTTTTTCGCTTTGACTGGCAATTGAGCGACCAGGTGATTCACGATGACATGGCTTTGCCCACCGGCCTTGCCTGGTCTCAGGACGGCCACACGGTGTACTTCGTCGACTCGGCGGCGCGTGCGATCTACCGCGCCGAGTACCTCATCGAAGGCCGGCTGGGCGCTGTCACGCTGTTTGCCGAAACCCCCGCCGAACTGGGGCGGCCGGATGGTCTGGCGCTGGACCGCGACGGCGGGCTGTGGGTGTGCCAGTACCATGGCAGCTGCCTGCTGCGCTACGACCGCCACGGGTACCTGACCGACCAGGTGTTGATGCCAGTACCGTGCCCCACCAGCTGCTGCTTTGGCGGGCCCGGGATGAACACCTTGTACATCAGCACCGCGCGTTACGACATGACGCCAGAAGACCTGCACCATTATCCGGACGCTGGCGACCTGTATGCCATCCGCCCGGAAACGGGCGGCGTCGCCAGGCACAGCTTCAAGGAATAAGCGGTTGCACCTGACTGGCCGGTAGCACGGCCAGATCGCCAAAACGCTGCGCCGAGTCGATGTAGCGCAGCGCCGACTTGGCGTCTTTCCAGCCCACATAGCTCATCAGCGACTTCAGTTCCCAACCATTGGCCGTGGCCCAGGTGGCGAAGCCACGCCGTAGCGAGTGGCCGGTATACAGCGCCGCCGGCACCCCGGCGCGTTCCAGCATGCGCCGCAGCAGGCCCACCAGGCTGTTGCTGTTGAGCGCGTTGTCGCCAAGGTTGCCCCAGCGGTCGAGTTTGCGGAACACCGGGCCATGGGCAATACCGGCGACTTCAAGCCATTGCAGGTAGGCAGTGACAGGGCACAAGGCCTTAAGGGCAGGGGTGCGGTGCTGGACGCCCAAGGCTTCGCGGTCGCCCTTGCTGCGTGGCAGGAAAAGCGTAATGCCGACACCGGCTTGTGCCTGGATGTGTTCGATGCGCAGGCGTGCCAACTCATCGCCGCGAAAACCACGCCAGAAACCCAGCAACAGCAAGGCGCTGTCACGGCGAGCCCGGCGCAGGGCTGCCAAATCATGGTGCTCGCGGGCTTGTCGGGCTTCTTCTTCGAAACACGTCACAGCGGTTTGCAGGTGTTGCAGCAACAGCGGGGCGGCCTGTTTGGGCGGCGTCGGGTGCAGGGTGCGGATGCCGCGTAGCACCTGACGCACCAATGGCGCCTTGGTCGGATCGGGGAAGCCTTGGGCGACGTGCCATTGGCTGAGCGCGGCCAGGCGTTGGCGCAGGGTGCTGACTGCATGCTGGTCGGCATGATCGGCCAGGTAGCGGGCGATACTCTCGGCAGTGGCCGGGAGAAAGCCGCCCCAATGGCTTTCGAAGTGCTCGATGGCGGCCTGGTAGCTGCGCCGGGTGTTGTCACGGGTGGCGGCGCGAAGGTAGCGCTCGATATCGGTCATGGTGCGGGTGTCGGTGTGTGATCGGTACACGATAAACCGAAATGCGTTGCCTGTCCTTGCCCAACGCCATCGGCAAGCCTGCCGTTGCGCTCAGTACACGCATGCCTTGTCCTCGATACCGTTGAAGGGCGGGTAAACCCACAGCTGCGGCAGCGACAGTGGCCGGCTGAAGTGGTAGCCCTGGGCGATATCGCAGCCGGCAAGCTTCAGGTACACCACCTGCTCACGGGTTTCCACCCCCTCGGCCACCACTTCCAGGCCCAGGCGCTTGGCCAGGATGATGGTGGAGGACACGATCGGGCTGTCGTCATGGCTGTTGGACAGCGCCGCGATCAGCGAACGATCGATCTTCAGCTTGCTCAGGGGCAGTGAATGCAGGTGGGCAAAGCCGGCGTAGCCACGGCCAAAATCGTCCAGGCTGATACCCAAACCTGCGCCGCGCAACGTATGCAGGTGCGCCACCGCCGTGCCTTCGGGGTCGAGGATGGTGGTTTCGGTAATTTCCAGCTCCAGCTGCTGGGGCGCGATGCCATGATGCTGCAATTTGCTCAGCAGCCGGTCAGCAAAATCGGCTTGACGCAGCTGCAGGGCGGAGACATTGACGGCCAGCCGTGTCTTGCGGCCTTGGGCATTCCAGCTCGACAAGGCTTCACAGGCCAGCCGAATGACCTCCCAACCCAGTTCGACAATGAAACCACTGCGCTCGGCCAGGCCGATGAAGCGGTCCGGGTACAGCAGGCCGAAATCAGGGTGGTCCCAGCGCACCAGCGCCTCGTAGGCCAGCACCTGGTGGGTGTCCAGGCGCATCTGTGGCTGGTAGTGCAGCACGAACTGGCGTTCGGCCAAGGCACTGCCGAACGCTTGCTCAAGGGTGAAAGCCTGGATATCGGCCAGGTTCAGCGAGGGGTCGAAAAAGCGATACTGCGCGCGTCCAGCCTGCTTGGCCGAGTACATTGCAGCATCGGCACTGCGTATCAGGCTGTCGATGTCCTGGCCATCACGCGGGCAGATGCTCACCCCTACGCTGGGGCTGGTGTTGACCTCTTGGCCATCCAGGGCGTACGCGGCCGACAGTTTCTGCACCAGTTCGTGGACCCAGGCGTTGATCTGTTCCTCGCTGCGCTCGCCGGCCAGCAGCACCACGAATTCGTCGCCGCCAAAGCGCGAAGCCTCGTCGCCGGGCTCCAGCAGGCGCTGGATACGCCCGGCCACAGCCTGTAGCAGCAGGTCACCAATCTTGTGTCCGAGCGAGTCGTTGATCGACTTGAAACGGTCCATGTCGATGAACAGGATCGCCATCAGTCGGCGCTTGCCACGTTGCCGAGTCAGCGCCTGGCTGGCCACTTCGACGAACTGGCGGCGGTTGTGCAGGCCGCTGAGGTGGTCCGTGGCGGCGGCGTGGCTGCTGCGCCGGTGTTCGTCCTCCAGGCGCACGATCAGTTGCTGATTGACCTGCTGGGCATGTTCCAGCGCGTCGAAGGCCTCCTGGCGCTTGCGCAGCAGGCGCAAGGTCCATAGCAGGCTGGCCAGGATCATCAGGGTCATGCTCAGGTTCAACCAGAACTGCCGGGAATAGGCCAGCGTCGAGGGTGCGAGGATTTCTGCCTGGCGCTGGCTGACCACCACGCTGAAGCCGTGCTCGGGTACATGGCGGTACAAGCTTTGGTAGGCATCACCCGCTATGTATTGGGTCAGCATGCCCGCTTCGGTGTTTAGCGCCGGCAGCGGTGGCTGCAATAGCTCGCCCGCAGTCACCACGCCGCTGTTGTCGATGCGCAGCCGCTCCAGGCCGTCATCCTGCAGCAGACGCACCAGGCCACTGTTGCCCAGGTCGATAGGCTGGAACAGCACCGCCAGGTAGCCGACGTCCAATTGCACCACCAAAAGGTTGTCGATTTCCCGGCCGGTCGAATTGGTCAACGGCAGCAGGAAGGGCAGGCGCCCAGTGGGCGGGGCAGCGTTTTGGCTGACAGGCTGAATGCTCGGCAGGAAAGGTTTGAAACCGTAGCGGTCAATGTGCCGCTGCAGTTGGTGCAACCAGTCTGCCGGCAACTCGGCGGCCTCATCGGTGTGGCTGGCCGCTAGCAGCCGGCCTTGTCGGTCGTACAGGCTCAAGCGCTTGAACACTGGGTCTGCGGCCAGGCTGGGTACCAGGCTGAAGTTGCCTTGGCGCAGCGCTTTCATGTCGTCCTGGGTAACACGACCCACCGCCTGGGCGCGGTCGACAAGCTGTCGCAGGTTTTCGCCCACGATGCTGGCCAGGTTCAGGTGCTCGATGGCCTTGGCTGACAGTGCACCCTGTCGGGCGGTGGCTTTCTGCGTGACGTGGAGCCCCCAGAGAAAGGCCAGGGTCGCTGCACAGAGCATCAGGATCAGCAGTCGCAGAAGGCTGGAGGAGGAAAGCGAACGGCGAATCACTGCTGATAGTTCCCGACCCTGGGTAATGCTCGGAAAATACGACAATAAGATGACAGTCTGATGACTGGTGGCCAATAGCCTTTAGGGGATTTCCCTATTAGCCATGGGTGTTTGCAAGCGAGCCGTTTCCTCTTCGAGGTAGCTCATCAATGCACTGACTTCGGCATCGCCCAAGCGCATGTTGGGCATGGCCAGGCGGTTGTATTGTTCGAACAGCAGCATGGCCAAGGGGTCTTTTTCGGCCAGCATCTGGTCGGGCACCTTGAGCCAGCGGGCCAGCCAGTTGGCGTCACGCTGACGGGTCACGCCCAGCAGGTCGGGGCCGATGCCTGGCTGGCCTGGCTCGGTGTTGCCCACGGTATGGCAGGACGAGCAGCGGGTACGGAATATCTGCTCGCCGCTGCTGGGTGAGCGAATTTGCGGAGCCTGAGCGTAGTCATTGCTCATGGCGCTGGCCTGCTTCCAGTTGTGCAGGCTGTTGCCCAGGCGGTCGGCAAGGATGTACGGGCTTTCGAAAGGCGAGGCTTTCATCCAGCGGCCGGTGGCCTGGTTGCCGATGATGAGGCTCAGGTTGTGGTCTTTGGAGCGGCCGTTTTCCAGGCCATCGATCCACAGCCCCAGGCTGCGGCGTAGTTGCTCGATGTCGTCGGGTTCGCCGGTCAGCAAGGTCCAGCCTGGGCCGATGCCGAACTTTTCGGCATAGCGCTTGAGGGTGGCGGGGGTGTCGTTATAGGGGTCGATGCTGATGGAGTAGAGGAAGATGTCTTTGCCGACCCGGTCACCGAGGATTTTCTGTACCTGGCGCAGGCGAGCGGTTTCTACTGGGCAGGAATCGGAGCAGCCGGTAAAGATGAAGTTGATGGCGACCACCTTGTCCTTGATCAGGTCGTCGAAGAAATGCACTTTTTCGCCATCCTGAGTGAGCAGGGGGATGTTGGGGAAATAGCTGGCCCCCCAGGGAGAGGCCGCTGCTTCGGCCACCGTTCGTTGGGGTTGCAGCGGCCAGAACGGAATGCTGGCGGCGAACAACGCGAGTACCAGCAGGAAACGCCATGAGCTGGGCATGATGCGGTCCTCGTGGGGTGGCTGATGGGGGCCGCATGGCGGCCCCGCTTTGCACTCACTTGTAGGTGACTGGCGCTGTCACCGTCTGGCCCAGCGTCGATTTCACCGTGACCGTCGCTGGCGTGGCCGGGCCAAAGCCGGTGGTGGTCACCGCTACCCGCCAACGGGCCCCCGTAGTCGTGGCAGTCAGCGTCGCGTTCCCCAGGCTTACCGGACCACCGGTGGTTGCTGCAGTCACGCTGATGCTGTTGCCCGTGGCAACCGTGGTAGTGCCCTGCACATCCCAGGTGAAACGGTTGCCGCTGCGTACCTGCACCGTGGCACTGGTGACCTTGAGCTCGTCGGCCGCCGCTGCTGCGGTTACGGCGATGCTGACCGTGGCCGGGGTCACCGACTCGGCTCCCTTGGTATCACGCGCCGTGTAATTGAAGCTGGCCGTGAACGGCGTGGCGACCGTAGCGGGTGGGGTGTACGTCACGGTGGTGCCGTCTGTGCTGACGGCTCCCTGGCCGGAGTCTGGCTGGCTGAGGCCGGTGACCGTGAGCGGTACGTTGCCGTCCGGGTCGCTGTCGTTGGCCAGCACGTTCAGGGTGATCGCCTTGCCTGCAGTCGTTGCGGCACTGTCATTGGCCACGACAGGTGGTTTGTTGGCCGGGTCGTCATTGTCGTTATCGGTTTTGGTGCGGAACGTTGGCAGGCCTACCGAGGCCATGTAACGCACGCCATCCCATCCTGGCAGCGGGGTGGGCATCACCTGGAACTGCCCCGGGTGTTCAAGGTCCCAGCGCAGCAGCATCGAAGAGTCCTCGTGCTGGGTGTTGTGGCAGTGCTCCATGTAGGTGCCGGCGAACTCGCGGAAGCGGATGGCCATTTCCACCTCTTCGGACGAATCAGGTTCCGACCCGATACGGTACACATCCTTGCGCGCCCATTTTTCCCATTCTGGCGGGGCCTTGCCGTCGCGGCTAAGAATCACGCCTTCCTCGAAATGCACGTGTACCGGGTGGCTCCAGCCATTGCCGCCGTTGACGATCTTCCACACTTCCAAGGTACCGTCGCCGCTGAAACCACCGTCGGTGGACTGGTTGGCCAGTTGCGGTGCGGCACTGATACGGCGTGGGTCCATGCTGTAGCCAAAGCCGCCGTCGGTCTTGATGGTCCACGGGGTGGTGTCCGTACCGTCTGAGCGGCCAAAGATGAACTCGCGGTGGCGGGCATCCTTGAGTTTGGCCTGGTCGGCTGCGGCGTCGCGGTCAATGGGCAGGGGCAGCATTTTCAGGCCTGCAGCCTTGCCTGGCTTGGCCGGCTCATAGGCTACCGGGTCCATGCTCAGGTCCTGGCCGGTGTACGGTTGCACCCACAGTTGCAGAAACTTGCCGACAGCCGGGTCGCCGTTGTCCCACTGCGGGCCTTTGCTGGTCTGCTTGATTACCGCCTTGTATTTTTCCGACAGCACGTCGGCCAACGGGATAGCTTGCTTCGGACCTTTGCCGGAGTCGTGCTCCATCAGGTTGACGAAGTACAGCTTGTCGCCGGCCTTGATGCCGTTCTTGGCGAAGTTGATGATGATGTCGTAGCGCTCGGCAATGGCCTGCAACGGCAAGACGCCGTTGTTGTCTTGCAGGTTGCCGTCACCATTGAGGTCCATCGTGCCGTCGAATGGCACCGCGTGTTCCATGATGTTGCCGTCGTTGGCAATCATGTGGAACGGCACCCGCGCATACGACAGGTTGGAGCCGGACGGGCCTTTGAACTCACCACTGGTACCGGCAATCTCCCGCACCACGGCGAACTTGAAGTAGCGCGACACCGAGCCGTTGAGGAGACGGAAGCGGTAACTGCGCGCACGCACCTTGAGCCTGGGCTTGTACTGCCAGTTGACCAGAATCTGGTCAGCGAGGAAGCCGTCCGTGTTGAACGGGTTGAACCACAGCTGGCCATTGGCATCCCAGGCTTTGTCGGCAACCACCAGGTTGACGTCATAGTCACGGTTCCCCCAAGGCATGGCTGACCCGCTTGGGAAGCGCAGGTTGACACCGTCCTGCAGGGCCTCGTTGCCGCGGTCCAGGGCGCTGTAGTAGTTCATCATCACGGCGTTGCCCTTGTAGACGTTCTGCGCCGTGAAATCCATCATGTGGTCGTGGAACCAGTGGGTACTCATGGTTTCGCGCCAGTCGCCACGAATCTTGATGCTGCCGTTCTCGCAGGTTTTCAGGCCCGGTGAACCATCGTTGACGAACAAGGTTTCACCCGGCGAGCAGGGGAAAGCTGCACGCGGGTCCTGGGCACGGGTGTTGATGGTGTCGTAGCCGGCCAGCTGCACCGGCCAGCGGTAGTCGTAGTACTGGCCGGGGAAGAAGTACGCGTTGGCAAAGCCGTCGCTTTCGGCCGGCGAGTGGCCGTTGTGCTCGTGGGTCGAGATGGTATGCAGGCCAAAGCCACCGTTGGCCGAGGGGTCAATCGGCAGGGCGTTGTAATGGCGCATCAGAATTGGCTGGCCGTAGCGCACCATCAGCAGTTTGGGCGGGAAGGTGCCGTCGAAGGTCCAGAGCGATTTGTGGTTTTGCAGCGGCATGTTCGGATGGAAGCGTGTGTCGATGCCCTTGGTGGTGCCCAGCGTGGTCGGAATGTCGGAGGTCTGGTAGTACAGGCCGCCCGGGGCAAATTCACCGACGGCATAGTTGTGCAGTTGCTTACGGTCGCGCAGGCCGAGGTTGATGCGCGCACCGGCCTGGGCGGTCTTGAACGCTGCCTGCGGGTAAAACTCGTTCCAGCGCTGGTGCGACCAGCCTTTTCCTGGTGGCCGGCCTTCAGCGGGCGAGCCGACCGGCTGGCGGTTGAGGAACATCTCGATCTGCGCCTTCCATGGGTTGCGGTCCAGCACGTTGGCGTACTGGGTCGGAAACGGGTACAGGCCGGGTTGCTTGAGGAACGCTTCCAGTGCGTTGCCACTGGGGCCGCTGCGTGCCACCACGTTGGGGTCTTGGGCGGGGGCCGCGCCGAGGGTCGGTACCGGGAAGGTCAGATCGGGCACCGGCGTGGTCGGGTCGAGCTTCTCTGGTCCGAATTCTTCGAACAGCAACAGTTGCTGGGTGAAAGGTTGCGCACCGAACAACGGGCTGGGTTTGCCGTTGGTAGGGTACTTGTCCGACGTTTGCAGGGCAGGCGGCAGTACGTTGTCGGTGCGTACCGTGTTGCGGTCGCCATACGCGCCATCGGTCAGCTCCAGCGAGCCTTCGTTGGCCTCTGGCATGGTGTTCAGCTCAAGCAAGGCAGCGGTCGGGTCGTCCGGCTGGTCGGTGTAGGCCGACGGGTCGGTCGGCGGTGGCATGCTGTTGTCGTCGAGGGGGGCTGCCATGGCCGTGATCAACCCGAGGCTGATCATCAGCGCAGTGACGGAGGAGAGATGGAACGCGCGTCTGGACGCGTGACTCGCAGCAGGTGTTTTCATTGGCTTAAGCCTCTTTTGCGGCCTTAGGGCCTTAAGCCATCAATGGCGTTTTGCCCGTTAAATGGCCATCAGCAACAGCTATGCCAACAGATTTTTCAGTAATGCCTTGACATACAAAACCTTGCAGCGTCTGGCGTGCACTAAAAGATGGCGCGTCAAGAATGGGGACAGATACCCATTAGCGGGTCACCATTGCCCACAGTTTGGGGCGTGACAGGCGCGGCGCCCTCGGGTATACCTGAGCCTCACCAAGGGGAGCCCGGCAATGGGCTGAGAAACCGCTGAACGCTACAGCGCGGTGACCCTTCGAACCTGATCCGGATCATGCCGGCGAAGGGATGGGGCTTGTAACCTGCCTTTTTGCCGGCCTCACTGCGAGGCCAGTCCATGCCAACTTTCAAGGTCTCGCTGTCACCCTCATCAAGGACAGCAACATGACCGAACGTTTCAGCCAGTCCCTGCGCCGCCAGAGCGAGCCGACCTGGTCGGCGGCCGTTGGCCACCGTTTCGTGACCCGACTGTGCGACGGCAGCCTGCCGGACCCGATCATGGTCGACTACCTGGTTCAGGACCACCGTTTCCTCGACAGCTTCGTGACCCTGCTAGGCGCGGCCATCGCCACCGCTGACACGTTTGAAGCCCGCCTGCGCTTCGGCCGCTTTGCCGGGATGATCTGCAGTGACGAGAACACCTACTTCCTGCGTGCCTTCGAGGCCTTGGGTGTCAGCCCGGCGCAACGCAGTGAACCGGCCGATACCGCGCCTACCGCAGGTTTCAAGGCGATCATGCGCGAAGCGGCAGCCACCCGTTCCTACGCAGCGGCACTGGCGGTGCTGAACGTTGCCGAAGGCCTGTACCTGGACTGGGCGCTCAAGGCGCCGAAACCGATGCCGGACAACTTCGTCCATGCCGAGTGGATTACCCTGCATGACAACCCGGCATTCCAGGCATTCGTCGCTTTCCTGCAGGCCGAACTGGACCGCGTCGGCCCGCAGGAGGCCGCATTGGCAAGTGACTTCTACCAGCGCACCGTGGCGCTGGAGCTGGCTTTCTTCGATGCAGTGTACCCGGAGGGCAAATGAGCATGGATATCTTCGAGCGCCTCAAGGCCGCTGCCTCGCCACAATGGAACAGCTACGTAGACCATGACTTCGTGCGTCAGATGGGCGAGGGCACGCTGAGCGAGGAAGCGTTCCGGACCTACCTTGTGCAGGATTACCTGTTCCTGATCCAGTTCGCCCGCGCCTGGGCGCTGGCCGCCTACAAAAGCCGCCGCCCGGCCGACATTCGTGCAGCGCAGGCCGGGCTGTCGGCGATCCTGGATGAAACCGAGCTGCACTTGCGCCTGTGCGCACGCTGGGGCTTGACCCAGGCAGACATCGAGGCCGCGCCAGAGCATCAGGCCACGGTGGCATACACCCGTTATGTGCTGGACTGCGGCGCAGCCGGCGACCTGCTGGAGCTGCACGTGGCACTGGCACCTTGCGTGATCGGCTATGCCGAAATCGGCCGGACCCTGGCCGAGCGCATTGGCGACTTGAGCAATCACCCCTACCGCGAGTGGATTGGCGAGTATGCCGGGGAGGGCTACCAAGGGGTGGCCGCAGCAGCGCGCAAGCACCTGGACGAACTGGCAGCGCGCAGCATGACCGAGCAGCGGTTCGCCGAACTGGCAGGGATTTTTGGCCAGGCCTCCAGCCTGGAGGCTGATTTCTGGCAAATGGGGTTGGACGGGACCGTGTAAACCGCCGTGGGCTGGGTGATTACTACCCAGCCCAGGCCCGCTTTGGTGCATGAGCGCCTCAAAATAAGTCGTCCCGCACACTTCAGATCGTCAGATCGCAGCTTTAATGTGCACAGTGCATATGGATTTCTGGGCGAGCAGCCCGATTTCTTCCGGGTGGCGGCGCAGGAAAAAGCGGCCCGCATATTGCTCTTTCCGCTCCCAACTACACACCCGGAGCCCCGTGCAATGAGCTCACCCAGCGAATTTCCACTCAGCGAAGCCCCCCAGTCCGCCCGCAAGGGCCTGCTGCCGATCGCGATGGTCTTGTTCAGCTTCACCTTCTTTACCGGCACGATGTTCGCCGGCGGCAAGCTGGGCATGGCATTCAGTTTTGTCGACATGCTGTGGGTAGCGACCCTCGGCAACAGTTTGCTTGCCTTGTATGCCGCAGTGCTGGCCTTCATCGCCTCACGCAGCGGGCTGAATACCGTGTTGATGGGGCGCTTCTGTTTTGGTGAAGCGGGGAGCCGGCTCTCGGACTTTCTGCTGGGTTTTGCCGAACTGGGCTGGTATGCCTGGGGTACGGCCACGGTGGCCATCGTGCTGGTCAAGCTGCTGGGGCTGGCGGATGGTTTCGGCATGCCGTTGATGGTGCTGTTCGGGCTGGGTTTCAGCATTACGGCCATCATCGGGTTCAAGGGGCTGGACCTGTTGTCGCGGGTGTCGGTGCCATTGATGTTCGTGCTGCTGTTGGTGTCCATGTACATCGCCACCCGCGATGCCGGTGGCTTTGCCGGCCTGGCTGCAGTCGTCCCACATGAAACCATGACCTTTTCGGCGGCAGTGACCATGGTCTTCGGCACCTTCGCCAGTGGCGCCACCCAAGCCACCAACTGGACACGGCTGGCACGCAGTGGCCGGGTAGCGGTGATCGCCAGCGTGGTGGCATTCCTCCTTGGCAACGGCCTGATGGTGGTGGCCGGGGCGTGGTGCGCGATGGTTTATCAGCAGGCCGATATCGTCGACGTGATGATGCTGCAGGGCCTGTCGTTCGCGGCCGTGGTGATGCTGTGCCTGAACCTGTGGACCATTCAGGGTCCGACCATCTACAACGTGTCGGCCGCCGCCTGCCACTTGTTGCGCAGCGAGCGCCGGCGCACGGCAACGCTGGTGGCGGCCGGGGTTGGCATTGTGCTGGCGATGGGTGGCATGTACGAAATGCTGATCCCGTTCCTGGTGCTGCTGGGGTCGATCATTCCGCCGGTGGGTGGGGTGATCATGGCTGATTTCTGGTACCGCCACCGCGGCAAATACCCGGCACTGGGTACGGCATACCTGCCACGCTACAACCTCACCGGGCTGTTTGCCTATGCCGTGGGCGCAGTACTGGCCTATACCTCACCGTGGGTCGCGCCGCTGGTGGGCATCGCCGCCTCGGCAGTGTGCTACATCGTCATTCTAGAGCTGGGCGCACGCCGCCGGGCGCCCGGCCAGGCGGGCGTCGAGCCGTGAGCCTGGCGCTGGACGAGCTCCTTCATTTGCCCGGTCTGCACGAAATGCAGGTGCGGGCCGGCGCGCGCAACCTGCAGCGGCGGGTACGCTGGCCTTACGTGGCGGAGAACGAGGGTATCGCCGAATGGGTGATGGGCGGTGAACTGGTATTCGTCACCGGCATCAATCACCCGCGCGGCGAAGCCAACCTGCTGAGCCTGGTGGAGGATGGCGAGGCCGTGGGCATTGCCGGCATGGTGATTCTCACCGGCGGCAGTTTCATCCAGAGCATCCCGGCGCCCGTTGTCGCGCGCGCCGAGCAGCTGGGCTTGCCGCTGATCGAACAGCCCTACGCACTGAAGATGGTGGTGGTCACCCACCTGATCGGCACTGCACTGGTACAGATGAGCCAGGCGCGCCGCTCGCGTAACGACATCCTTGGGCAACTGCTCACAGGCGACTACCCAAGCCTGGCGATTGCCCGGCAGCGGGCAGCACACCTGCAACTGGCCCTGGATAAACCGCGGCGCCTGCTGGCGTTGCGCCTGACGGGCGTGGACGCCTTGTTCGAGCGCCAAGGGCTGGCCCACGGCGAGCGTACCTGGCAAGCCACCCGGCAGGCCCTGGAAGACCAGCTCGAAGCCTGGTGCCGCCAGCGGCCCGGCAGTGTGACGGCGCAGTTGCCGGGCGACCTGTTCGTGGTGCTGCTGGCCGATACACACGACTTACCCGAGACGTTGGGCGCGCTGTACCGGCAGTTGCAAGCCGCGACTGATGAACTGGGCCTTTACATGGGCTTGTCGAGCCTCGCTGACGATTGCGCGCACTACCGCCAGGCCCTCAACGAGGCACGCCAGGCGCTGGATGTGGCGCAGCATCTGCGCCCGGCCAACGGTTATTGCAACTTCAGCGAGCTCGGCGTGTTGCGCCTGCTGCAAGGTATTGTCGACCGCTCGCTGGTTGATGATTTCGTCAGCCGCACCCTCGGCCCGCTGATCGCCCCTGGGCGCAAACACGCCCATGCTTTGGTGCATACCCTCGACGCCTTGCTCATGGAAAATGGCAACGGGCTCAAGGCCGCACAGCGTCTGGGGCTGCACCGCAACACGATCAATCAGCGCATCCAGCGCATCGAACAACTGAGCGGGCAGTCGCTCGACGACCCGCTTTTTCGCATGAATGCTTCGGTCGCCATGCTGGTATGGCGCATGAGCGAAGCCCACGGCAAGGAGTAACAGCATGAACATCATCAACGCACGCCTGCGCGGCAAGCCTGGCCTGTTCCGCGTCGAACTGAACGGCGAGCGCATTGCCGCCATCGTGCCCCAGACCGACGTCGTGGCGCCCGCTACGGCCAATGACCTGGACGCCGGGCAAAACCTGGTGGTCGCGCCCTTTGTCGAGCCGCACATTCACCTAGATGCCACGCTGACCGCAGGTGAGCCGAAGTGGAACATGAGCGGCACGTTGTTCGAAGGCATCGAGCGCTGGTCGGAGCGCAAGGAAATCACCACCCACGACGACATCAAGACCCGTGCGAAAAAAACCATCGGCATGCTGGTGGACCACGGTATCCAGCATGTGCGCACCCATGTCGATGTGACCGACCCGAAACTCACCGCGCTCAAGGCCATGGTCGAGGTGCGTGACGAAGTGCGTGAGCTGATCGACCTGCAGATTGTCGCCTTCCCGCAGGAGGGCATTGAGTCGTACGCCAACGGCCGGGCGCTGATGACTGAAGCCGTGGCGATTGGCGCCGACGTCGTCGGCGGCATCCCGCATTTCGAAAATACCCGCGACCAGGGGGTATCGTCGGTGAAGTTCCTGATGGACCTGGCCGAGCGCACCGGCTGCCTGGTGGACGTGCACTGCGACGAGACCGACGACCCGCAATCACGCTTCCTCGAAGTGTTGGCCGAAGAAGCGCGGGTACGCGGCATGGGGGCCCGGGTCACGGCCAGCCACACCGTGGCCATGGGCTCGTATGACAATGCGTATTGCTACAAGCTGTTCCGCCTGCTCAAGCTGTCGGGCATCAACTTCGTGTCGTGCCCGACCGAGAGCATTCACCTGCAAGGGCGCTTCGACAACTACCCGAAGCGTCGTGGCGTGACCCGCGTGGCCGAGATCGACCGCGCCGGCATGAACGTGTGCTTCGGCCAGGACTCCATCGTCGACCCGTGGTACCCACTGGGCAATGGCAATATCCTGCGCATTCTCGAAGCCGGCCTGCACATCTGTCACATGCTCGGCTATGAAGACCTGCAGCGCTGCCTGGACCTGATTACCGACAACAGCGCCCGCACCCTGAACCTGGGCGAGCGCTATGGCATCGAGGTGGGTCGGCCGGCGAACCTGTTGCTGCTGTCGGCGCCGGATGATTACGAGATGGTGCGCAGCCAGGGGCACGCGTTGGTATCGGTACGCAATGGCAAGGTGCTGATGCAGCGCACGCCAGCGCAGGTGCAACGTTTGCGCTGACGCTGTTGTCGCCTCAGGTGCACAGGGCTGCCAGGGCGTAGCTTGCGACTTGTGCATCCTGCACTGCCACACCGCTCAGGTCCGCCAAGGTAATCTGGCTGTCGTGCTCACGCCCCTTGGCACGGCCAGCCAGCAGCGTACCCAGCTCAATCAGCTGGTGAGCGTCGATCTGGCCACTGCCGAGGGCATGGGCCACTTCGCCGTACTGGCTGCACTGGGCGATGGCGTCGACGATGATACGGTCTGCTCTTGCCACCAGTGCCGGGTCCAGTTCCTGCTTGCCGGGCGCATCGGCACCGACGGCGGTGATATGCGTGCCCGGCTGGACCCAATCGCTGTGCAACAGCGCCTGGCGAGAAGGCGTGGTGCAGACGATCAGGTTTGCCGCGCCCGCAACCTCGGCAGCATCCTGCGTGCTGTGCACTGCGAAGCCCAGCTCGCGGGCAAATGCGGTATAGGCCGCAAGCCCGCGTTCATGCCGGCCCCAGACAATCACCTGGCGACAATCGGTCACCGCGCGAAGCTGCTCAAGCTGCATCTGCGCCTGCATGCCGGTGCCGAGGATGCCAATGGCCCTGACATGGGCCGGCGCCAGCAGCCGGGCAGCGATACGCCCGGCCAATGCGGTGCGCATGGCAGTCAGCCAGCCTTGGTCCTGCAGCAGTGCCAGCGGCTGACCGGTGTGTGCAGACAACACAAGCATCAAGCCATCATTGCTCGGCAGGCCCTTGGACGGGTTGTCGTAGAAGCCTGTCGAAAGCTTGACGGTGAAGGTCGGGCTGCCTTCGATGTAGGCCGACTTCACGCAACAGTCACCGTTCGCGCCCTTGAATGCGAAGCCCTGCACGGGCGGCACCTGCACCTTGCCTTCGGAGTAGGCGATGAAGCCTTCCTCCAGTTGGCTGACCGCGAGCTCGGGGTTGAAGCGAGCGATGATCTGCGCCTTGCTGAAGACCCTCATTGAACGGCCTCGAGGAACTTCTCCAGCAGGATGTTACGGCCACACAGGATCACCGCGACACGCTTGCCCTGATAGCGTTCGGCGAGCTTCTGCATGCCGGCGACCGCAACCGCTGCAGCGCCTTCGATGATCCAGCGCTCACTGCTGGCGATGTCGCGCATGGCGCAGCGGATTTCGTCCTCGCTGACCAGCACGGTATCGGTGAGCAGCGCCTGGCAAAGCGGGAAGGTGATCGAGCCTGGCTCGACGCCGCCAGCCGTGCCGTCCGACAGCGTTTCGCAGGCATCCAATTCGATGATTTCACCGGCCTTGAGAGATTGCTGCAGCGTTGGGTCATTTGCCGGCCAGCAGCCGATGATCTCAGTGCCCGGCTTGAGGACGCGCAGGGCGGCGCCGATACCGGAAATCATCCCGCCACCGCCCACAGCGACGAACACCGCGTCCAGGTCTGGCGCCTGCTCGAACAACTCCATGCCTATGGTGCCCTGGCCGGCAATGACTTGCAGGTCGTTGTAGGGGGATACGAAGGGTACGCCGTGGGCCTTGGCTTGCCTGGCGGCTTCCAGCTCTGCACTCAGCGGGTCGGTGGGCAGGCAGACCACTTCGGCGCCCAGCATGCGCATTGCCTCTGTTTTGTATGCCGATGCGCCCGTGGTGGTGTAGACCTTCACTGGCACGCCCGCCATCTTGCCGGCCAGGGCCAGGGCCTGCCCGTGGTTACCGGATGAGGCGGCTATCACCCCCTGCTTGCGCGCCTCGGCCGGCAGCAGGCGCATCTTGTTGCTGGCACCGCGAAACTTGAATGAACCGGTGTGCTGCAGGTGTTCGCATTTGAGCAGCACTTCACAGCCGGTCAGTGCCGACAAACGAGCGCTGTGCAAGAGCGGGGTAATGCTGACGGCCGGGCGGAGCGCCGCATGGGCGTCCTGAATGTTTTGGTGCAATGTATCAAGGAACTGGGCATCAACGGACGGGGTGGCTGGCATGACGGGTCCTTGCAGGCGTATGGATAGTTTGTCCACAATAGAATAATATTCCACCAGCAGCAAGAGCGTGTGCCTACAGCCAGGCAATACCGCCTAGGCCCTGACTTCCTTCAGGTATTTGTACACGGTGGCCCGCCCCATGCTGAGGACGTTGGCAACGTAATCGGCGCCGCTGCGCCCCTCGAATGCACCCTCGGCGTGCAAGGCCAGTACGAGGTTGCGCTTGTCTTTCATCTTCAAGGTCTGCAGCGACAGGTTATGCGCTTGCAGCCACGCTTGCAGGAAGGTGTTGATGCGCTCCTGCCAATCGTTGCGGAACAACGCATCCGGTTGCGGCTCCAGCCGACTCATCTGGAAGAACGCATCCAATGCCACACGCGCCTGTTCCAGCACCGACACGTTCAGATTGATGCACATCAGATACTCGGCTTCGCCTTGCGAATTGTGCAGCACAGCACTGATCGAGCGGACCTTCTGACCGTTCCAGTTGAGCTTCTCGTAGGGACCAAGGTTGGTACCCTTCAAAAGGTCACCCAGTTCTGAACCGAGTGCTGAATCATCGCCGAGCTTGCGATGTGAGAAATTATTGGCGATATGAACGATTGTCTGGCCGCGTATCTCATGAATGACGACTTCCGCGTGGGGGTACAGCAGCAGGGCAATGCTTTCAGCGATTGCCTGGTAATTTTCCAGTGTCATGCATTAGCCAATGATCTATTGAAGATCGCCTATGTTGGCCCTAGAGAATCCTGGGCACAAGACGGAGCTTTACCGGGTCAGGATCAAGTCCTGTCTGCGAGCCGTTCGCCTCGGCCATTGACTGCGTCAGCGGTTTTGCGTGCGCAGCTGCCGTCAGCCGTTGGCCGTCGGGCAGCTGCGGGCGATGGTCAAACGTCCAGCACCAACCGGGCGCTGCGGCAGCCCGATACGCAGGGCGTTATCCATTCTCCGCTGTTGCGCTGGGCATCGCTGAGGTACTCGTCGCGGTGATCAGGCGCCCCCTCGATGACCCGGCTGACACAGGCGCCGCAGATACCCATCCCACATGACACGGGTAGCTCCACGCCCGCCCGCGATGCTGCTTGTACCAAACTTTCGCCCGGTTGCACCTCGACCTGGAGACGACTGCGCTGTAGCACCAGCGTGCAGTGACGCTCGACGTGCAAGGTGGGCTCTGCGGCCTGGAAATGTTCGCGATGAAGCGCCGTGGTTGGCCAGCCGCTTGCCAGCGCGACGTGCTCAACACAATCCATGAAACCTGCAGGGCCACAGCAATAGAGGCTTGCGCTGCCGTCCCAGGCCGGCAGGTGTTCCTCCAGGTACCCGGCGATCATCGGGGCGCGCAAGCCTCCATGAACCTCGGTATTCGCATCGAGGTACTGGACAAAGGGCACCTGTTTGGCATCGCGGGTGAAAAACAGCAAGCGCACCGACCGACCTTGCGCTTGGCATTGCCGGTACATGGCGAGCAGTGGCGTGATTCCTATGCCTGCGGCCACCAAGACGACCTGTCCTGTGCCAGGTTGCAGGCGAAAGAGGTTGCGCGGCAGGCCCACTTCCACCCGGGCACCCAGCCGCAGGTGCTCGTGCAGCCATTGCGAGCCGCCGCGGGAGGCTTTTTCGCGCTTGATGCCCAGGTAGACATGACCGTCCTCGGGCAGGCTGACCACTGAGTATTGGCGTACCACGCCATTGCCCAGGCGCAGGTCCACATGAGCGCCGGGTGCCCAGTCGAAGGGTAGGGGAGCTGGAGCTGGCGGCGCGAGTTCCACACCTAGTACGTCGTCGGTTTCAAGGCGCAGGGCCCGCACCTGCAGAGGCGTCCAGCTCATGCGCGTACTCCCGCGGCCTGTTGCAGGCGAAGTACAGCCTGCCGTGCCTGGCTGCCCAGTTCGGCCAGGTCCAAGCCAGGAAGCGCATCGTTTTCCACGCTCAGGCGGCCGCCCACCAGCAATGCCCGCAGCGTCGGACGGCCACCGCCAACCACTGGCGCGATGCCCAGATCATGCAGACCGAAGTAGCGGGGTTGATCGAGGCGGTAGATCGCCAAGTCCGCCGCCATGCCGACCTGCAGCGTGCCGATGGCGTCCAGGCCCAGCACCTGGGCGCCACCTGCTGTGCCCCAGCGCACAACGTCCTCCACGCTGGCGACATGCGCACCGCCCTCCAGATCGCCGCCGGCATGGCGGGCCATGGCGCGTTCGCCGGCCTTGGCCCTTTGCATCAGCCAGGCGGCGTGGGTTTCGCTGATCATGTCGCAGGCTTCGTTGGAGGCAGCGCCATCCACGCCGATCGAAACCGACATGCCTGCAGCCTCCATGGCAACGATATCTGCGATACCACTGCCAAGCCGGCCATTGCTTTGTGGGCAGTGGGCGATGCCGGTGCCGGTGGCGCCCAGCAGCTGGATTTCTTCGGCGCTCAGCTTGACCAGGTGCGCGAACCACACGTCCGGCCCGAGCCATTCCTGCTCCGCGCAGAACACCACGGGCGAGAGGCCGTGGCGATCATGGACTTCGTTCTGGTACTCCACGGTTTCGCTCAAATGGCTGTGCAGGCGGATGCCCAGGCGGCGTGCGGTGCGGGCGGTCTCCCGCAGGTGCTCGGGCGGCATTGAGTAGGGCGGGCTGGTCGGCGCCATTACCACACGGCGCCAGGCATCGTCGGCGGGATCATGGTAGACCTGCACCAAGCGCTGAACATCGTCCAGGTACTGCGTGAGGGTCTCAGGTCCGGCTGTCGCGGGGCCTTCCGCCTGACGTACCTGGGTTGCGCCGCCCCGGCAAAGGACGAAGCGCAGCCCCAGGCGCTCGGCTTCTTCGAAGAGGATCTGTGCGCTGTCGAAGGCCATGCCTGGCAAGTACAGGTAATGATGGTCGGCCACCGTGCTGCAGCCGGAACGGGCCAGCTCCACCAGCCCGACCCGTGCGGCCAAGCGGAAACTGTGCTCATCGAACAGCCCGCGATAGCGATAGGGCACGGCCCCCAACCAGGCACCGAGGCTCTGGTCGATGCCAGCGGGAATGCCCTTGAGCAAGGACTGGAACAGATGGTGATGGGTGTTCACCCAGCCTGGATACACCACGCAATCGGTGGCATCGAGCACTTGCTCACCTGGTAACGGTTGCAGCGAGCCCAGGGCGGCGATACGCCCCTGGGTGATACGGATGTCCGGCCCGACATGGCGCGCGGCGCCGCCGCGCAGGCCAGTGAGGATGGCGCTGGCGTTACGGATCAGCCAGCTGTTGCTGTGTTTCATGTTCGTCTCCATAGGCAGTACGGCGTTTTGCATGGAAGTCAGCCCAGTTCGCTTTCGTGCCAGTGGCGCAGGCTCAAGCGCGCCAGCAACGCCATCAGGCTGAACAGCGCCACGCCGGTCAGGGCGATCAACACCAGGGCGGCGAATAGGCGGGGGATGTTGAGCTGGAATCCCGCCTGCAGGATCTGATAGGCCAGGCCCGCACCCGTGCCGCCCGTACCGGCGACGAACTCGGCCACCACCGCGCCGATCAATGCCAAGCCGCTGGCGATGCGCAGGCCAGCGAAAAAGCACGGTAAGGCGCTGGGAATGCGCAGGCGCAACAGCACTTGCCAGCGGCTGGCACGGTTCAGGTGGAACAGGTTGAGCAGGCCAGGGTTGACGCTGCGCAGGCCCAGGACGGTGTTGGCGATGATCGGGAAGATCGCCACCAGTGTGGCGCAGATCACCAACGCCAAGGTCGTGTCACTGCACCAGATGATGATCAGCGGCGCGATGGCCACCACCGGCGTGACCTGCAGCAGAATCGCGTAGGGAAACAGACTGGCCTCCACGACGCGGCTCTGCACGAACACGAACGCCGCCAGCGTGCCGATGATCACGGCGAGGGCGAATGACAGAAAGGTGATCTTCAGGGTCATCCACAGTGCCCCCAGCAGCATCGGGCCATCGGCGACCAGGGTGCGGCCGATATCAGCCGGTGACGGTACCAGGTACACCGGGACTTTCCAGGCGATGCATGCCAGTTGCCAGACGCCGAGCAGCAAGGCGCCAACCAGCAGCGGTGAAGCGATGCGTAGTACAGAAGGGTGGCGTAGCCAGGGAGTAGAGGGTCGGCTCATGATGATGCTCTCAGGAAGGGTCGCCATTGGCCTGGGCCAGGAGTCGGGACAGGTGCGCGCATTGCTCGATGAACGCCGGTGAAGTGCGGTATGCCTCGTCGCGCTCCAGTGGGCCGTCGATGACTACATCGGCGATCACTCGACCGGGACGCGCGCCCATCACGATCACCCGCGAAGACAGGTACACCGCCTCGAAGATGCTGTGGGTCACGAATACCACCGTCAGGTCGCGCTGGAGCCAGAGCTGGCGCAGGTCGCTATCGAGCTTGTTGCGGGTGAACTCGTCCAGGGCGCCGAAGGGTTCGTCCATCAGCAGCAGATTGGGTTCGGTGGCTAATGCCCGGGCAATGGAGGCGCGCATCTGCATACCGCCGGAGAGTTCCCGCGGGTAAACGTCGCCGAACTTGCCCAGCCCCACCAGTTCCAGGGCGGCTTGCACCTTGGGCTGGCTCTGGGCCTTGGGGGCGCCGTCCAAGTCCAGGGGCAAGCGCACGTTGTCGTGCACTTTGGCCCATGGCATCAGGGTGGCTTCCTGGAACACCATGGCCAGGCTGCGCCCCGGTGTGCCTGCGTGGTGGTCCGTACCCGGGGCATCCTTGCCCCACCAGCGCACATGGCCGGCGGAGGGCTGTTCGAGCCCGGCGAACATTTTCAGCAGGGTGCTTTTGCCACACCCCGACGGGCCCAAGAGCGAGACGAACTCGCCGCGTTCGATCGCCAGTTTCACGCGGCTCAAGGCATGGGTGCCATTGCTGTAGGTTTTTTCCACCTGATTGGCGAACAAAGGAGTGTCCACACCGATGGTGTTCGGCAGGGCCTGCGGCTGGACGCCGGCCTTGGATAGGGTCTGCATCAACATAGCGCTCTCCCCGGGGGTCATGAGCGGTGGTGAATGCCCCGGCGCACCGGGGCGTTGGGCAAGTGTCAGTGGCTGAGGAACACTTCGCTCTCGCCATGGGCTTCAAGCAGACCCAGTAGTTGCCGACGGATAACCAACCCAGGCTTGTCCGATGGCATGTGCAGTTCCACCCTGCGGCGGGTGTCGACACAGGCGTCAGGATCGGTGGCTTCCAGGATGTCGCGGTCTTCGGCTGTGATCGCTGCGTCCCAGTCGATCAGTTCCTGGGTCGAGCATTGGTCTTCGCTGTCGTTGCGATACAACCACTGCACGAGCATCAGTCGGTTGTCGTCGATGGGCGTGGCGCAGTTGTAGATGATGTGATGGATGCCGCTGTCCGGATACATGCAGCCAAAGCGCCGGGAGAAGGGCAGGTAATAGCGGTTGAGCAGGTGCCGCTGGGTGATTGGCTCGGTGGTACCGGTGATACGGAAGCTTGCCTCGGGGTTGCGGATCGGCACGCGGGTCTCGGCTTCGAAGCCATAATCGGTTTCGCGAAATGCGTAACTGGCCGGTTGGGGCTGGTCGAACAAGCCGAAATTGGCCTTGTGCACGAAGGAAAAGTGCGAGTTGTCGAAGGAATTCTCCATGACCCGCAGCGGGCTGGTCTTCCACTCTTCGTAAAACTGGAAGATGCGTCGGTAACCGGGGGCGCCGTCTTCCGGGAACTCAGGGATCGGTTGTAGCGGGTCGTCCAGGCTGACCCAGGCATAGCCGTACTTTTCCTGGCAGTGATAAGCCTTCACCGCGGCACCCGGAGGAATAGCGCCGGTGGGATTCTGCGGGATCTTCACGCACGTGCCGGTGCAGTCGTATTCCCAGCCGTGATACCCGCAGGCGATATTGCCCTCAGCACTGACGAAGCCTTTGGACAGTTTGGCGGTGCGGTGGCAGCAGCGGTCCCGCATTGCCACCGGGGTACCATCGGGACGCTTCCACAACACCAGCGCTTCACCCAGCAGGGTGAATGGCTTGGGGCCGTCTTCGAGGGCTGTCATAGGTAGCAGGGCATACCAGAAACGGCGCAATACAGGTTGTTTGGTAACCAACATAATCAGGATTCCTCACAGCGTTGAGCTTGTTATGGTGTTCAGCGGCTGCCGACCTGCTCGGCCTCAGGGAGTACCTTCAGGTCTTGCACAAAGCGCGTGGTGTAAGCGTTGCGCCAAGGTGCGTCGGGACCGAGCAGACCCGCCTCGACCATGAAGTCGCGGGTCGCTTGCCAGCGGCTGTCAGTCATGGTGCCGATCCCCTGGGTTGCGGCCTCTCCACCGGTGACCAGGCGGTACTGCTTGAGGGTCGAGACGCCCCAGGCCAGCAGTTCATCGGTCATGTTGGGGTTGTCGCGCTTGATCAGTGCATTGCCGGCGCTGGGGTCATCCAGATAGCGCTTCCAACCCTCCATGGAGGCGCGCACGAAACCTGCTACCCGCTCCGGGTGCTGAGCGATGATGTCTTGACGGGTGACCACGGTGGATCCGTAGGGTGGATAACCGGCATCTGCGAAGAGGAAAAAGTTAGGCGTCACGCCTGCCTTTATCGCCTGGAACAGTTCCGAGCTGGCATACGCCTGTTGTGTGGTTTGCGGGTCGGCTAGAAAGGGTTGCAGGTTGAAGGTGTAAGGCCGCGCCTGGTTGTCAGCCAATTGATATTTACCCTTCAGCCAAGGCCACCAGGTTTGCTGGCCCGAGGTGGACACCAGCACAGGCTTGCCGCCAAGCCCATCAAGTCCGCTGACGTCCGCGTGGGTCATCAACCCTTGCGGGTCTCCCTGGAAGGGCGCAGCCACTGCGACCACTGGCAGGCCTTGCTCGACACTTTTTAGAATCTGCAGGTCATAGTTGACGATGAAATCAGCTTGCTTGCTGACCAGCAGTTGCATGCCATTGACCTGTGGTCCCCCCATGCGGATGGACACATCCAGGCCTTCCTTTTCGTACAACCCATCGGCCAGTGCCTGGTAGAAGCCGCCCTGTTCGGCCTGAGCATACCAAGAGGTCAGCAACACGACTTTGTCGCCAGCGATCGCCAGCGGAGCGATCGTCAGCGTGGTGGGGAGCAACGCTGCTGCCAACAGCGAGCGTAGCGGGCGAGCCAAGGCCAAACGCGTTTTCATCATGTGTTCTTCACCCCGATTCAAAAACCACCGTGCGCCGGATAGCGCGACAGCGAAGGAGCCGGGCGGAGAGAACGTGGGAAGAGAATGAAGTCGCGAAGCAAAAGGGCGTGAACTGGCGACTGACATTGCTCTCTTGCCCGGGGCTGCCATAGCCTCGTTCAAACATCCGCTCGGATGTACGCCCCGAAGGACGCAAGAGCAATGCCCCATGCCATGCCTGGCACTGACCGCTTCTACTCGCTGATACAAGAAGCCAGAAGCATGCCAATTTCATGAAGCCGCTGACTTTGCGGTGTAGCGACCCGCATCCGAGGGGGGCGGGACTGACGCGTGAGTTGAGAAGGTGCAGAACGTACCGATTGAGCACTAATAAAGTGCGCAATACTCTGCGCATATGGTGTTCATTGGTGATGAAGATTGCGCACAATAAATAATCTGCGTGTATCCGATTAGTTGGCACGAGCCCTGCTTTGCGCTAACTCGAGTAGAAGCGGTCAGTGCCAAAAGTTGGCATGGGACATTGCTCTGGCGGCCTTGCGCCGCTCCCCCGGCAAGGGTGGCGCCTCGGCATGAGCCGGGGCCAGAGGAGAGGTCGTCCGCTGCTGCATACCCTTGCTGGCAAAAACCAACAATCACGACCCAAGGGATGCAAATGAAACCGAACGCTCTTTCCTGGCTGCTTCACAGCGTCGTCCCACTCTGCGCGCTGGCCACTGGTAGTGCCCAGGCGAATCCGCTGATGTGGAGCAACAACAGCCTAAGCTACCTCTACGGGCATGGTTATAAAGTCGATGGCACCGGCAACGATATCCAGCAAACCATCACCTTCGAGCACGCCAGTGGCTGGACGTGGGGCGACATGTTCTTGTTCGTCGATAACAAGTGGTCCAACGGCTTGTCCGGCAACGATGGCTACACCTATTACGGCGAGTTTTCACCGCGACTGTCGCTGGGCAAAATCAGTGGCCACCGTCTTAGCTATGGCATCGTCAAGGATGTGTTGATCGCTGCCACCTATGAGCGCGGAGAAGGGCGCAATCGAAAGTACCTGCTTGGGCCCGCTGTTGACCTGAACCTGCCTGGTTTTGATCGTTTTTCACTGAACACTTACTACCGCAAGCCCGATGGGATAACCGGCAAAGCGTCTGGACAGTGGCAGATCAACCCGACCTGGGCGATGACGATACCGCTCGGGCGCTCAGACATTTTGTTCGACGGTTATCTGGAGTGGTACGTCAATGATGTGGGTACGAAGGGTACCTCGAACTACGTAGCCAAGAGTTTCCACTTCAACCCCCAGATCAAGTACGACGTCGGTAAGGCGATGGGGCAAGCGCCGGCGCGTTTCTATGCGGGGATCGAGTGGGACTATTGGTCCGACAAATATGGCATCGAAGACAGCCACGGCTTTCCGACCGATCAGAACGCGTTGAGTGCATTGATCAAGGTGCATTTCTAATGTGATGTTTCAGACGTACCACAGAGTATCTGGTCCAGGCTCCGTTGATCATCATTCATCAAGCGTTGTGTATCGACGAGGGCCGACCAGCAACGGTTATTTCCCTTGTAACGCGTCTGGTTCGAAAGCGCTCGGCCGTCCAGGCCCGCTTTCGATCCAGCGCGTCGTTTCAAATACCACCGTGGATACGGTTCAAAGCACCCTGAAACCATGAGTGCCATCGCGCTCAAGCTGCGCAATCAGGCCAAATTCCCAGTCCAGGTAGCCCTGCATCGCCTCGTGTGGGTTGTCTGTGCCTTCATAGGGGCGCCGGTAGCGATCGCTGCGCGGTACGGCAAGGCGGGCCTCACCGCCTTCCAGGGGCAGACCGGCGGCGATCCAGCATGCGGTGCCTCCTGCGAGCACGTAAACCGGCGTGCGGGTCAGCGACTGCAGGTCGCGCGCGGCGAAGCGCGCCAGCAGGCTGCTGCCACAGGTCAACACGTAACGGCGGGCCTCGGGCGGTCGCTCCAGCGCGTCGGCCAGCTGGGCACGGATCGCCCAGTACGCGCCCGGGATATGGCGCTTGACGTAATTGGCACTGGCGGTGAAGTCCAGCACTACGGTGCCGTCTTCCTGCATCCAGCTGGCCAGTTGCTCGACGGTTATTTCGCTGGCATCCGGCAATTCGGGCAGCGGCGGTTGCCATTCACCCCGGTCGCTGAAGTCCGCTGCAGTCAGCCCGTCGACCACAGCGACCTGCCAGCCCATCTGTGCCAGCCACGAGGCGCTCATGTTGGCGCGCACGCCATCGTCGTCCACCAGCGCGATGCGCGCCCCGCGCACACTGGCGACGTGGTCGGTCTCTTGAACCAGTTGCCCGCCGGGCACCGAGCGGCTGCCCGGCAGATGGCCGGCGCTGTATTCCTCGGTCGTACGCACATCGAACAGGTAGAGGGTGCGCTGCGTGTCGGCCTGCCACTGGCCCAGCCCGGCGCGGTCCAGGCGCAGCACGCCGGCGCGGTCTGCTACCGCCCGGGCCTGGCCGGCGGCGTTGGCGCGGGTACCCGCACCCACCTCGGCAAAGCGGCGGTCCTGACCATGAGCCAGTTGCTGCCCCGCCAGGGTCCAGCCGATGGTGCCATTGCGCAGGGCCGCCACCGGATTGGGAATGCCGGCATTGATCAGCGACTGGGTGCCGATGATGCTACGGGTGCGCCCGGCACAGTTGACGATCACCTGGGTCGCCGGGTCAGGCGCCAGTTCGGCCACGCGCAGCACCAGTTCGGCGCCAGGCACGCTGATGCCGCCGGGGATGCTCATGGTCTGGTATTCGTCGAAGCGGCGGGCATCGAGGACCACCACATTGGCCTGTCCATCAAGCAGCGCCTTGACCTGTTCGGCAGCCAGCGAAGGCGTGTGGCGCACGCTTTCCACCCGTTCGCCGAAAGCTTTGCTTGGCACGTTGACATCGCGAAACAACTCGCCGCCCGCAGCGCGCCAGCCGGCGAGGCCGCCATCGAGCACGGCAACATTGATGTAGCCCAGGGCCAGTAAGCGCTGCGCGGCGACGGCGGCGAGCCCCTCACCGTCATCGTAGACGGTGAGGGCGGTGTCCCGCCGGGGAACGCGGGCGAAGATTTCCAGCTCCAGCTTCGACAGGGGTATGTTGGCCGCGAACAGCGGATGGCCCTGGGCGAAAGGGTCTTCTTCGCGGACGTCGATCAGGGCCAGCTCCTCCTGGGCCAGTAAAGCACGGCGGATGTCGTGGTAACGGCGGGTGGTGACGGTGCTCATGGGGCAGGGTTCTCTTTGGACAGGTCCCAGATGTTTGGCAGGCGGGTATTGGAATAGCCGGAGACAAACGGTTCTTCGCTGCCGTCCAAGGCGTACACCGCGCGCTTGACGGCGCCGATGTTGCCGCCATAGACGTGAATGCTGATCGATACCTGGTCGGCGAACGCATTGCTCACCTGATGAATGTCGCCGATGCGCGGCGACACCGCTTCCACCTGGCCGGGTACCAGACGTAGGGGGGCGCCCTCTGGCAACAAAGCGCCCTTGGCGTCACGCACGAAGCCCTGAGCGTGCTCGGCACCGCGCAGCATGCCGATCAGCCCCCAGACCCGGTGGTCGTGGATCGGTGTTTGCTGCCCCGGGCCCCACACGAAGCTCACCACCGAGAAACGTTGGCGCGAGTCGCAGTGCAGCAGGTATTGCTGATAGCGCTGTGGGTCGGGCTGGGCGAGGTCGTCCGGCAGCCAGTCGTCATGGGCGACCAGCTCGGCCAGCAGGCCTTGGCCTGCGTCGAGCAGGGTGGCTTCGTCAGGCTGTTGGTCAAGCAGCGCGGCGAGGTGGTCAATGAAGTGGCGCAAGCGCTGCGGGTGCAGGGGTTCGGTCATGGTTCAGGCTCTGCTCTCAGGTTTCAGTTAACCCTAGCAAACCTTTTTTCTATTCTCAAAATGCAAAATAAACATAAGCTAATATGCAAATAATGCATTTACAGGATTGACCGTTTGTTTTGAAATTGCCGCAGTGAAAGGCATGAGGATATGCCCAACGTGCATTTCACAGGATGCGTAACACCGATTAGATTATAAAAAGTACCCCGTTAATACCTCGGGGCTATAAACAACCACAGACGAGACCGCACGCGCGGATCGCCTCACATGCCCCAAGCGGGTATCTGGAGACGAACGTGCGTTACTTCAAACAGCTGGCCGCCACCGTGTTGGCCACCACTTTCAGCCTTGCCGCCGCCGCCCAGACCCTGGTGGTCGGTGACCAGAGTTACAACGCGCGTGCAGTGATGGAAGCCGCCGGCGTGCTGGAACAACTGCCTTACACCCTGGAGTGGAAGCAGTTCACCGCAGGCTCCCCGGTGGCCGAAGCGCTCAACGTCGGCAGTCTCGATATTGGCCTGCTGGGCGACGCGCCGCCCCTGTTCCTCGGTGCTTTGGGGGCGCCGATCAAGGTGATTGCGGTCAGCCGGCAGAACCTCGAAGGCGTGGCCATCCTGGCGCGCAAGGATTCGCCGATCCACAGCCTGCAGGACCTGCGCGGCAAGCGCGCGGCCATCTGGAAAGGCTCGTGGAGCCAGCAATTGCTGTTCAGTGCCCTGGACAAGGCCGGCGTGCCGCGTGATGCCGTGGAACTGCGTTACCTCAGTGCGCTGGATGCATCCCACGCCTTGGACGGTGGTTCGGTGGATGTGATCGCCACTTGGGAGCCGTACGTCACTCAGCAGGAGCGGCAAGGCGCCCGGGTGCTGGCCACCGCCGATGGGGTAATCCCGGCGCAGAGCTTCGTGGTCGCCAACAGCAAGGCGGTGGAACTCAAGCGTGCGCAGATCGCCGATTTCCTCCAGCGCCTGAAAAAGGCCCGTGACTGGACCTTGAGCGCCCCCGCCAATACCGAGGCCTACGCCGACGCGTGGGCCAAGCTCACCCGTGCTGATCGGGACATCGCCCGTGCCTGGTTCGCCCGTGCACGCACCGACCTCGCGCCGCTGGACCCGCAGGTGATCGCCGATGCGCAGAAAACCGTGGACTTCTTCTCCGGGCTCGGGCTGATCAAGGCATACCCGGCGCAAAGCCTGTTCGATACCTCGTTCAACGCAGCATTCGCCAATAACTAGGCCGCTGCGCAAGGACCGCGGCGACATTCAGATATGAACCTTCCAACAGGAATTCCCCATGAGCAAACGACAGATCAAACTCGGTGCCCTGACCATGGGCAGTGGCGGCCCGGGGCGGCACAACCTGTGGCTCGACCCCGAACTGCCCGCCGACGCCAGCGTGAACATCGACTGGTACATCGCCATCGCCCGGCAGGCGGAAGCCGCGTTGTTCGACCTGATGTTCATCGTCGACAGCCAGTTCATCACCCCCGGCTCGCCTTCGCACTATCTTAATCGGCTGGAACCGTTGACCCTGCTCTCGGCTCTGGCGGTCAGCACCCGCCATATCGGCCTGGTGGGTACCCTTACCACTTCTTACAACGCGCCCTTCAACGTCGCCCGCCGCCTGGCTTCGCTGGACCTGATCAGCAAGGGCCGTGCGGGGTGGAACGTGGTCACCAGCGGCGATGCCGGCACTGCCGGTAACTACGGGCTCGACGAGCATTATGACTACGACACCCGTTACGCCCGTGCCGAGGAGCATGTGCACGTCGTGCAGGGGCTGTGGCAGTCGTACGAAGACGATGCTTTCCCCCGTGATCGGGCCAGCGGCCGGTTCCTCGACCCGACCAAGCTGCATGCGCTCAACCACAAGGGTAAGCATTTCTCGGTCGTCGGCCCGCTCAACATCCAGCGCTCGCCCCAAGGGCAGCCGGTGATCTTCCAGGCGGGCGATTCCGAACAAGGCCGAGCGCTCGGGGCCGCCACGGCTGATGTGGTGTTCACCCACGCTGCCAGCATCGAGCAGGGCCAGGCCTTCTACCGCGACATCAAGCACCGCGCCGCACGCCTGGGCCGCGATCCGGAGCAGTTGTTGGTATTGCCCGGCGCGGAGATCTACGTGGGTGACAACGACGCCCACGCCCGTGAGATCGAGCGCCATTACCATCAGGCCGACCACAGTTTTGAACTGGCGTTGAAGGAATTCGGGCGCAACTTCGGCTGGCATGATTTCAGCCAGTACGACCTGGATGCCCCGTTCCCGCAAGAGAGCCTGGCGTTCGCACGGAGCAGCTTTTTCACGAATGCCAAGCGTATTGCCGACCAGGCGCGGGACAAGGCCTTCAGCCTGCGTCAGGCTGTTGAATTTGGCCGTCAGTTGCGGCCAGGGGCCTTCGTTGGCTCGGCCGAAACCGTGGCGGCGAAGATGGCCGAGTGGTTCGAAGCGCGGGCGCTGGATGGGTTCAATATCTACATTGGTCATCCTGGCCAGTTCCGGCGGTTTACCGAAGAAGTGGTACCGTTGCTGCAGGCGCGTGGGGTGTATCGCACGGCGTATGAGGGCACGACCCTTCGGGAAAGTTTGGGGTTGCCGATACCGCGATCTGGCCGTTAGATCGCCTGGGCCGGCCGCTTCGCGGCTAGCAACCGATCCTTCAGGGATCTTCAATCACCTGAAGGATCGGCCTTCGCCGTGAAGAGGCCGTTGCAGATCAGGCGCTGCGGGTGCTGCGACCGGCTTCCTGGTCTGCTACCAGCGCCCGAATCCGCGGAATCAGCGCCTGCCCATACTCCACGGCATCACGCAACTGATCGAAGCCACGGAACAGGAACGTGCTCACGCCCAGGTCGTAATACGCCAGCGCCGCTTCGGCGACCTGCTCGGCGGTACCGACCAGCGAGGTGGAGTTGCCGGCCCCGCCACCCAGTGCGGCAATCTCTGTCCACAGCCGGGTGTCGTGGACCTTGCGCTGACTGGCCAGTTGCACCAGCCGTTCGGACCCCACGTTGCTCTTGCCGAAATTCTTCTCGCGGCGGTTGCCCTGGCGAATGCCAATACGCTGCTGTGCATCGGCCAGGATGCGTTCAGCGCGGGCCCAGGCTTCCTCCTCGGTGGCCCCCAGGATCGGCCGCAGCGACAGGCTGAAGCGAATGTGCTGCTCCCGCCCATAGCGAGCGGCGGCCTTGCGCACCTGGGCGATGCGTTCGCGCACCTGCTCCAGCGGCTCGCCCCACATCATGTAGACGTCGGCATGCTTGGCCGCGACTTCTACCGCCGCGTCCGAGGCGCCGGAGAAGTACACCGGCAGCTTACCCACGGGTTTGACCAAGGTCAGGTTGTCCTCTACCCGGTAGTGGTCGCCGTGGTGGTCGAAGGGCGACGTCTGGGTCCAGGTGTTACGCAGCACATCGAGGTATTCGTCGGTGCGTGCGTAGCGGGCCTCTTTGTCGAGAAAGTCGCCGTCGCGCTGCAGGTCACCGCTGTCGCCGCCGGTTATCACGTTGATCGAAGCACGGCCGCGGCTGAGCTGGTCGAGGGTGGCGAATTGGCGGGCGGCGAAGGTCGGTGCCTGGAAACCGGGGCGGTGTGCCACCAGCAGGCCGATGCGCTCGGTGAGCGCGGCCACGTAGCTGGCGAGAATCATCGAGTCTGGCGCGCTGGTATTCACCGCCAGCAGGGCCTTGTCGAAGCCGGCGTACTCCTGGGCCTGGGCGAAGGCCTTGATGAAGCCCAGGTCAACCTGCGGTCCGCGCGGCGCCTGTGATTCGCTGCTTTCATGGGGGCCAATCAGGCCAATGAATTCGAGGCTCATGCAATGGAACTCCTTTTGTGGCCGACGCCGTGGATCCTTGCGCCGAGATGGACCTGCCGTTTACTCATGATCAATACCCCTTGTCAGATGTTCACCCATGTTCGATCCGCGCAGCACGTGCGTGCCGCACGGCACAACCGTTAAATCGCCACGGGCAACACGCTGCGTGAATGCCCCGGTATCGCGTCGATCAGCGCCCGTGTGTAGGCGCTGGCCGACTTGCTGAGCACCTGCAGCGCCGGCCCTTGCTCGACCACCTGCCCGCGCCGTAGCACCAGCACCTGGTCTGCCATGCTCGCCACCACCGCCAGGTCATGGGAGACCAGCACATAGGCCATGCCGCGCTCGCGCTGCAATTCGTCCAGCAGGGCGAGGATCTGCGCCTGCACAGACACGTCCAGTGCACTGACTGGCTCATCGAGCAGCAGCACCTCTGGCTCAAGTGCCAACGCCCGTGCAATCGCCACGCGTTGGCGCTGGCCACCCGACAATTCCCTGGGCAGGCGATCGAGGAACTGCACTGGCAATTGCACCCGTGTGATCAGCTCGCGCGCCTTGCGCTCTAGTGCCTCGCCCCGGAGCAGGCCGAAAGCGACCAGCGGCTCGACGATGCTGTCGAACACGGTGAAGCGCGGGTCGAGCGCGGCGAACGGGTTTTGCTGCACCAGCTGGATACGCCGGCGCAAGGGGCGGAACTGGCTCCAGCTGTAATCGGTGACGTCCTCGCCGGCGAACACCACCTGCCCTTGACTGGGCTTCTCCAGGCCCAGGGCGATGCGCAGGGCGGTGCTCTTGCCCGAGCCGGATTCGCCGACAATCGCCAGGGTCTGCCCGGCATGCAGTTCAAGGCTCAGGTCGTGCAGGGCGGTGTAGTGCGCGTTGTTGCCGGGCAGCTCGAACCGTTTGCCGACATGACGCAGGCGCAACAGAGGCGTCTGGCCACGCGGTGCGGCTGGCCTGCGCCGTGGCACGAAGGCCGGCGCGGCATCGAGCAGCGCGCGGGTGTAGGGTTGCTGGGCGCCCCAGAGGATCTGCCGGGGCGAGGCGTGTTCGACCTGCTCACCCTGCTTCAACACCAACAGGCGGTCGGCGCGGTCACAGGCCATGCCCAGATCATGGGTGATGATCAGCAGCGAGATGCCACGCTCGGCGACCAGCAGTTGCAGGTGATCGAGAATACGCCGCTGCACGGTCACGTCCAGCGCACTGGTGGGCTCGTCGGCGATGATCAGCCGTGGCTCGCCGGCCAGGGCGATGGCAATCAGCACCCGCTGGCGCATGCCGCCGGACAGCTCATGGGGGTACTGCCGCGCCCGCAGCACCGGCTCGTCAAGGCCGACCTGGTCCAGCAGCGCCAGCACCTCGGCCTCTTGGCCTGGATAGCGTCGTCCACGCGCCAGCTGCAGCGCCTCGGCGATTTGCTGGCCGATCCGTTGGGTGGGGTTAAGGCTGACCATGGGGTCTTGCGGCACCAGGCCGATGGTGCGCCCGCGCAACTGGCGCCTGGCGCGTTCGCTGGCTTGCGCCATATCGACACCATCGACCCATAACTGGCCTTGGTCGATGCGTGCATTGCCCGGCAACAGACCAAGCAGGGCGTTGGCCAGGGTCGACTTGCCCGAGCCTGACTCGCCCACCACCGCCAGGGTCTCGCCCTGGACCAGGCTGAACGACAGCTGGCGCAGGGCCTGGCTGCGTTGCCCGGCGACGCTGTAGCTGACGCTTAGGTCGCGGACCTCGATCAGGGGTGACTGGCTCATCGGGCATGCTCCTCGGCGCTGCGCGCCAGGTGGTTGAGGCTGAACACCACGGCCACCACGAACAGCCCCGGCAGCAGGGATACCCAAGGGGCGGTGATGAGGAAGTGACGGCCGTTGGCGATCAGCGTGCCCCATTCTGCGGCGGGTGGCGCCGCGCCAAAGCCGAGGAAGCTCAGCCCGGCCGTGGCCAGGATGGCCGCGCCGAAGTCCAGGGTGGCGAGCACCGCTACCGGGCTCCAGGCATTGGGCAGTACATGGCGCAGCAGGGTGCGTGCCCAGCTGGCACCGCACAGGCGTGCGGCCTCCACAAAGGGTAGGGTCTTGATGCGCAGCACTTCGGCTCGGGTGGTGCGGGCAAAACCGGGCAGGATGCCGACGCCCACGGCGATGGCCACCGGCACGGTGCCGAAGCCAATGGCGGTGACGATAGCCAGGGCCAACAGCAGGCCGGGCAGGGCCAGCAGTACGTCGATCAGGCGCATCAACGCCGCGTCGACGCGCCCGCCGGCAAAACCGGCCAGCACGCCCAGGCCCAAGCCGCCCAGCAAGGCGATGGCCACCGCCAGCAGGGCGGCGAGCACCGACAGGCGCGCGCCATACACCACCCGGGTGTAGAGGTCGCGGCCCAGTTCGTCGGTGCCGAACCAGTGCGCCAGGCTGGGTGGACTGAGCTTGTCGGCGGGCGCGGTAGCGTAGGGGTCGAAGCTGCTGAGCCAGTGCGGGGCCAGCGCGCAAAGCAGGGCGAACAGTACGATCAGCAGCGCCAGGCTGAAACCGGGTCGGCGCAGCAGCGGGGCCAACACCTGGTATGCACGCTGCCAACGCGTGCGACGCTTCCAGGCGGCGGCAGGGCGGGGCTCGGTGAGCGCAGTGTCGAGGGGTGACAGGGGGATGTCGAGGGTCATCTCAGTTCACCCTTACGGTGTGTTTGATGCGCGGATCGAGGTAGGGGTAGAACAGGTCGACGATCAGGTTCACCAGCACGAAGGCCGCAGCCGACGCCCCGACGATCGCCAGCACTACGGGGATGTCCTGGCGCAGCACAGCCTCCTGGGCCAGACGGCCGACGCCGTTGCGCGAGAAGATGGTTTCCACCAGTACGGCCCCGGACACCGTATTGCCGACTTGCAGGCCGACCAGCGTCAATAGCGGCAGCGCCGCGTTGCGCAGGCCATGGCGTGCCTGAACCTGGGCCCGGCTAAGGCCCTTGGCGAAGGCGGTGGTGATGTACGGCTCCTGCCACACGCCCTGAAAGCCGCGTTGCAGCACCTGGGCGTACACCGCAGCGCTGGGGATCGCCAGGGTGATGGCCGGCAGCACCAGGCTGGCCAGGCCTTGGCTGCCGGTGGCCGGAAACCAGCCCAACGCGAAAGCGAACACCTGGAGCAGCAGCAGGCCCATCCAGAACACCGGCACCGAGAAGCCCAGCGAGGGCAGGCGCGCCAGTGCAATCTTCAGTGGACGCCATTGCAGGTAGGCGGTCAGGCAGGCAAGGCTGACACCCGCCAACAGCGACAGGGCAATGGCGGCACCGGCCAGGGCCAGGGTCTGCGGCAGGCGCTCGGCCAACAGTGCCGTGACCGGTCGGCCCAGCGACAGCGATTGGCCAAGGTCGCCGTGCAGGGCCCGCCACAGCAGGTCGAAATACTGCTCGAACAAGCCTTTGTCCAGCCCGTAGTAAGTGCGTGCTTTGGCCAGGTCCTCAGGCGACAGGCCGTCGGCTTCCATGCCGGAGGCGCTCAGCATGATCGCCAAGGTATCGCCGGGCAGCAGGTAGAGGATGAAGTAGGTGATGGTATAAGCCCCCCACAGCACCAACAGGGCCTGGCCGACGCGGCCGATCAGGTAGCGTCTCATGGCTGGCCAACCTGGATGTCACTGAGCAGGGCGAAGCCTTCGGCAGTCCAGTGGAAGTGCTTGACCCGCGGCGCGGTGGCTGCCTGCCAGACGCGCTCGTACAGCGGGAACGCCGACGCTTCGTCGACCAGCAGGTCCTGCAGTTGGCCGTAGGCCTGGGCCCGTTGCGTGTCGGCAGTGGCGGTGATACCGCTGTCGAACAGCGCCTGAGCTTTGGCCAGGGTGGTGGGCTCGTAGGTGTTGGTGGCGAGCGTGGCGCTGTTGGCCGCGCGCGGGTCGAGGATGGTCTGCAGGATGATCGGGTCGGCGCGGGTCATGTAGGTGGAGGTGAGGTCGTAGGTGCCTGCCGAGTTGCCGGTCACCCACTCGGCGCGGGTCAGTACGTTCAGCTTGAGGTCGATACCCACTTTGCGCAGTTGGTCCTGTACCAGCACGTCACCGGCGCTTTCGGCGGGTGTGAGGTTGTAACGCAGCGTCAGGCGCTGGCCGTTCTTGTGTCGGTAGCCGTCGTCGCCTTTGTGCCAGCCGGCGGCGTCGAGCAGTTGCTCGGCGCCTTTGGGGTCGTAAGCGAGCTTGTCGGCTTGGGCTTTGAAGAACGGTGTGGTGACGTCGTATACGCCACTCACCACCGGGAACGCACTGTTGTAAACGGTGTGCGCGTAGCTCGTGCGGTCGATGGCCTTCTGCAGCGCCAGGCGGACTTGGCGGTCACCGAGCAGCCGGTCGTTGCGGGTGTTGGGGTAGAGGTTCAGCGCCGGGCCCGGCAGCGAACGGCTCTGGATGGTCGCGCCCTTGGACTGAAACAGCTTCAGGTCGACTTCCGAGAACGGGTTGCGTGGCCACAGGATGTCGGCCTTGCCTTGCAGGAACAGGCCGTTGCGCACGCTCTCTTCGGGGATGTAGCTGATGTCCACGGCATCCAGGTACGCCGGGCCCTGGTTGCGCACGTTGGCCGATGGCCAGGCGTAATCAGCGCGCTTGACCAGGCGTGCGCCGACCTCCGGGGTGTAGTGATCGAGGATGAATGGCCCGGTACCGATGATCTTGCCCAGCGAGCGTTGCTGCGCGCTCAGCCGGTACGAGGCCGGGGCGAGAATGGCCAGGTTGGTGGTGGACGTGGCCTGAAGGAAGCCCGCGTTGGGTTTTGCCAGGACCAGGCGCACGGTGAAGTCGTCGATCACCTCGGCGTGGTCGTAGCCGGCGAGGTAGGTGGCACCGAAGGTGGCCGGCAACTGGGTGGCGAACGCTTTGTTGCTGTCGAAGGCAGTTTTTACCGCGTGAGCATCGAAGCGTTCGCCGTTGCTGAAGGTGACGTCCTCGCGCAGGTGGAAGGTGTAGCTCAGGGCATCGGCACCGACCTCCCAGGTTTTCGCCAGCCACGGGATGATGCGACCGGTCTGCGGGTCTTGGTCAGTGAGCGACTCGGCGACGTTGCGCAGTAGCACGCGGTGTTCGAGCCAGTAGACCTGAAAGGGGTCGACGCTGACCAGCGTGGTGTTGTCACCCCAAAAGGCGATGTTGAGGGTCTTGCTGGTTGAGGTGTTGTCGGCCGGCGAGCAGGCGCTGAGGGCCAGGGCCAGGGTGCCGATGGCGAACAGCTGGTGCAGTGGGGGCATGGGATTCGTCCTTCAATGAGTGGGGCTCTCCTGTTCCGGCCAATTCAGGAACAGGCAAAAGGTGCCTTGGAGTCAGTCCTGGTAATCGCGGCCCTCGCGATCCAACTGCCGAATCAGCGCATCCCAATGCCGCTGGATGCTTTCCCCCTGACCATCGGAAAACCGTTTGGACTGCTCATGCACCTTGGCAATCGCCGCCTCTGAGGCATGTAACAGTTGGTCGTTGCCCCCGGCCTGGGCGGCGACCTGGATGTTGCAGGCCCGCTCCAGCCCATGCAGCTCACGGAACGCGTGTTCCACGCTGACACCTCCGGTCAGCAGCCCGTGGTTGCGCAAAATAAGAATGTTGCTGTCGCCCAGATTGGCCACCAGCCGTGCTTGCTCGTCCAGGTCCAGGGCGACGCCTTCGTAGTCGTGGTAAACCACGCGGCTGTAGTAGGCCAAGGCATGCTGGGAGATCGGCAGTAACCCGTCGCGCTGGGCGGACACCGCCGCGCCGTCGCGAGTATGGGTGTGCAGCACAGCCTTGAGATCAGGCCGTGCGCGGTGGATGGCGCTGTGAATGACGTAGCCGGCCTGGTTGATGCCCAGCCCCAGCGGGTCGTCGATGATTGCGCCGTCGACGTCGACCTTGACCAGGTTGGAGGCGGTAATTTCGTCGAACAGCAGGCCGAAGGCGTTTATCAGAAAATGCTCGTGCGGTCCCGGCACGCGGACCGAGAAGTGCGTGTAGATGTGGTCGGTCCAGCGCAGCAGCGCAGCCAGACGGTAAGCGGCGGCCAGCTTGACCCGCACCTCCCACTCTTCGGCGCTGACCCGGTCGCGTACGTTGTAGGTGCTGGTGGTGACGGCAGACAGTGGACTCATGGGTGCTCTCCGGTAATCAATAGCCGCGCGCCGTGTCGACCAGGTTGGCCAGGGGCGCCTGCTCGTGGTAGCGGTGGAAGTTGGCGATGAAGGCGTCGAGAAAGGCCGGGTAGCCGTCCTCGGAAATGGCCGAGGTGTGCGGTGACAGGAACACCCGAGGGTGGTGGTACAAAGGGTGGCCTGCCGGCAGTGGCTCGGGTTCGGTGACATCCAGGCTGGCCCGGCCGATCAAGCCGCTGTCCAGGGCGTCGAGCAGGGCCTGTTGGTCGAGCAAGCCGCCGCGGGCAATGTTGATCAGGTGCAGGCCGGGGCGGGCATAGGCCAGGACCTGGCGGTCGATCAGGCCACGGGTGGCCGCAGTGAGCGGGGCGGCCAGCACCAGATGGTCGCTGCCGGCGAACAGCTGTCGCAGGTCGGCCACACGTTCTACGCCAGGGATGTCTGCGATGGCCTGGCCGGGGCGGCTCAGGGCCAGAACCCGAAGCCCCAGGGCCACGGCCTTGCGCGCCAGGCTCTGGCCGATACTGCCGAAGCCGAGGATGCCCAGGGTGCGGCCACGCAAAGGTGCCAGCGGGGTCAGGCGCCAGTCGGCGTCCTTGACCCACAGACCGGGCAGTTGCTTGGCGGCGGCGAACACCAAGGCCAGGGCAAACTCGGCCACTTGTTCGGCGTTGGCGCCTTTGCCGCTGGTTACCGTTGCACCCTGGAACACCCAGTCGGGGTAGAAGTCGATGCCCGAAGACACCAGTTGCACCCACTTCAAGCCCCAGGGCCACCCAGGTGGCGGGGTGTCTACGCGTTGCCCCCGCACATTGATCGGGCGCAGGATGAACACATCGGCGGGGGCTTCGACAGCCAGCTGGTCGGGGGCGATATCAATGACTTCATGGCCTGGCAAGTGTTCGCGCAGGTGCTGGTTGGCCTGGTCGTCGAGCTGGCTGGCGATGATCGAGTGGTTCATGCCTGTACCTCCGTCAGCGCGGCACGGCCGACCTGGCCGAACACCACATCGTCCTGTGGGGTGTGGATCCGGCTGCAGAGTACATCGCGGTAGTGGCGCTCCAGCGGGTTGCGCCGCGACAGCCCGGGATTGCCGGCGGCCTCGATGGCCAGTTCCACGGCCTGGATGGCGTTGGCGCTGACCAGATGCTTGAGCTGCCCGGCATGCTGGGGTGAGATGTGCCCGGCGGCAGCACCGTCGAGCAGGCTCTGGTTGGCGAACAGCAGGGTGTCGATGCGGCCCAGTACATGCTGGAAGCGTGGCAGGCTGGCCAGCGGCGCCCCCAGGTTGGAAGGTGTGCGCTGCTTGAGAAAGCCCGCCAGCCAGTCGCGCGCGGCGCGGGCCACGCCGTCGTATACGGCCGGCAGTAGCACCGCCATCCACAGTAGGCTCTCGCCGTCGAGTTCGGCCTTCGGGGCACTGGCGGGGCTGACGCTGACGGCGTGGTCGAGGGGAATCAGCACATCGTCGAAGCGCACTTCGTGGCTGCAGGTGGCGCGCATGCCCAGGTGGTCCCAGTCATCGATGATCGTGATGCCAGGCGTGTCGCGGTGCACAAGGAAGCCGCCGACCAACGGGTCGGTGTCGTCGCTGCGGCCCCACACCAGGTACCAGGTCAGGCCGTGGCTGCCGGTGGAGTAGATCTTTCGCCCGTTCAAGCGCCAGCCTTCGGCCGTGCGGCGCGCCACGGTGGCGGGCAGGCCACCACGGGCCGGGGTGCCCAGTTCAGGTTCGACGCGCAGGGCGTTGATCAGCGCGCCGTGCCGCACGGCATCGTAAGCCACGCGCTGGCGCAGAGGCTGGGGCCAGCGTGCTTCGTCCTGCAGGCGAAAATGTTGCAGGTATTGCATCACCAGGATCAGCGCGGTGGCCGGGTCACCCTTGCCGACCGCGCCGATCACCCGGCGGGCGCTGGCAAGGTCCGCGCCGCCTCCGCCGAGGGCACGGGGTACGGTGAGGGCGAGCAGCCCGTGGCGGTGCAGCAAGTGGAAGTTGTCGTGGGGGAACTGGGCGCTGCGGTCGTAGCGCTCGGCGTTTGCCGCGAGGGCCAGCGTCAGCTCGGCGAGCGCGCTGTCGGACGGTTGACTCATGAGGCTCATCCCTGAATGACGGTGTACTGCTTAAGACCGTATTCGTATGGATGAAGGCTGTAAAAGTCTTTTTAGTTCTATGCTAATTATTAGTTTTTCTAATTTAGTATCTTTCTGGTTATGCGCATATTGCATTTAGAGTTAGGGCCGTATTGCAGCCCTTTCGCCACACAAGGCTGCACAGGCCAGTGATCTCAACCCAGCAATCGATGTCCCGCCACCTCACCAAAAAGCTCCACTGGCTCCTGCAAATTACCCAGGTAGCGCGGATGGAACAGCCACAGATCCACCTGCGGCTTGAAATCGCTGATATTCAGTACATCCAGCGCATTGCGGTGCCGGCTGGTCTGCAGCAGCGGCTCGGGAACCAGTCCCAGGCCTTGGCCATTGGCGACCAGCCCCAGTTGCAACTCGGTGCCGAAGGTTTCCAGGTTGATCGACAGGCTCAGCCCTTGCTCACTCAATGCCCGTTGCAACCCAGCGCGGAAACCACAGCCATCCGGGTTCAGCACCCAGCCGCGGGTGTAGCAGTCCTTGAGTTTGTAACTGCGCTTGCCGGCGCTGCCCTTGGCCGTGACCACCCTCAGCGGCATGCGCGCGATCGACTGGCTGGCGATCCCTTCGGGGAAAATCTTGCCTGGGGGGAACAGCGCCGCCGCAGCGTCCAGCTCACCATTTTCCATGCGCGCGATCAGGCTGCTGCCCCAGCCGCTGGTGACCTGGGTGCGCAGTTGAGGGTAGGTCTCGCGGATCTGTGCCAGGGCGTCGAGCAGCACAACGTCGCCCAACGTCTGCGGCACACCCAGGCGCAAGGTGCCCGATGGCGCGCCATCGTTGGCTACCAGTTCACGCAGTGAGTCTATTTCGCGCAGGATCGCCTTGCACTGCTCGTAGACCCGCAAGCCCATGGGGGTGGGTTTGAGCGGCTTGGTGTTGCGGTCGAGGAGGGTGGCGCCGAGGTCTTCCTCGAAATTCTGCAGCCGGCGGGTGATGGCCGGCTGCGTCAGTTGCAGGGCCTCGGCGGCAAGGTTGGTGGATTGGCAACGAATGACGGCGACGAAGGCGTCCATATCATCGATTTTCATAATCGGCGCTCTCTGGGTCGAACGGGAAAAAATCTGGCATCAGCATCATCGCACTGGAGGGCAGCGCCATCGGGATGATTTTAGAAGACAAAACGCATATTAGGTTATTCCTAAAATCAATTTAATTTATTTGAAGGATCTCGCTAGAGTCGCTTGACCCGGGCCGCATGAGGCCGCCCGCCAAGACACCGAGGAGCATCATGTCCATCCGAACGAAGCTGCTGACCGTTGCCGTTGCCCTGCTGCTGGCCGGTCATGCTGGCGCCGGCGAGCGCCTGACCCTGCGCATCGGCGACCAAAAGGGTAACATGCGCGCCCAGCTGGAGGCCGCCGACGCTCTGCGCGACCTGCCCTACGATATACGCTGGGCTGAGTTCCCCGCCGCCGCGCCGCTGGCCGAGGCGCTCAACGCTGGGGCGATCGACGCCGGCATCATTGGTGATGCGCCACTGCTGTTCGTGCTGGCCTCCGGAGCACCGGTCAAGGCCATCGCAGTGGACAAGTCCGACCCTTATGGCACGGCGTTGCTGGTGCGGCCGGAGGCGCCGCTGCGCAGTGCAGCCGAGCTCAAGGGCAAGCGCATCGCCACCGGGCGAGGGTCGATCGGGCACCACCTGGCGCTCAAGGCGCTGGCCCAGGCAGGGCTGACTGAGAAGGACGTGGAGTTCCGTTTCCTTGGGCCGGTGGACGCCAAGATCGCCCTGGCCAACGGCTCGGTGGATGCCTGGTCGACCTGGGAGCCTTACACAGCGCTGGCCGAGTTGAGTGGGCAGGGCCGTGTGTTGGTCAACGGTCGCGGCCTGTCCAGCGGCAACAGTTTTCTTGCCGCCACCGACAAGGCGCTGGAGGAGCCTGCGCGTCGTGCGGCGCTGCAGGACTATCTCAACCGCCTGGCCGCAGCCCAGGTGTGGGCCAACCAACACCTGGATACCTACTCGAGAACCTTGGCAGCGATCATTGGCTTTCCGGTAGAGGCCGCCCGCTTGCAATTCGAGCGTCGGCAGTTGCGCTGGCAGGTAATCGACACGCAAACCGTAGCCGAGCAGCAGGACACCGCCGACTTCTACCACGCCCACGGCCTGATGATCGAGCGCCTCGATGTGGCCCCGACCTTTGCCACCGGTTTCACCCTTCCCGCCGCCGCCAAGCTTGCAGCGCAACCCTGATCCCGGAGACGTACCCATGACCTTTAAACCCCTGCGCCAATTGGGCCTGGCGCTGCTCGCCAGCGCCTTGCTGCCAAGCCTTGCCAGCGCCGAGCAGACCTTGCGCATCGGCTACCAGAAGTCCTCGACCCTGCTGACCCTGCTGAAGGCCCGGGGCAGCCTCGAACAGCGCCTGCAGGCCGAGGGCATTCGTGTGACCTGGCACGAGTTCCCCAGCGGTCTGCCGCTGCTGGAGGCTCTGAACCTAGGTAATGTCGACCTCTCGGCGGACGTTGCCGACACCGTGCCGGTATTCACTCAAGCGGCAGGCGCCCAGTTGACCTATTTCGCCCGGGAAGCACCTTCGCCGACCGCCCAGGCGATCCTGGTGCCGGCGGATTCACCGCTCAAGACCCTGGCCGACCTCAAAGGCAAGCGTGTGGCGGTGACCAAAGCCGCTGGCAGCCACTATCTGTTGATCCAGGCCCTGGCCAAGGCTGGGCTGACCTTCAAGGACATCACCCCGGCGTACCTGATCCCCGCCGACGGCCGCGCCGCCTTCGAGAACCACAAGGTCGATGCCTGGGTAACCTGGGACCCTTACGTGGCCAGCGCCCAGCGTCAGCAGAACGCACGGATCCTGGCCGACGGTAGCGAACTGGCCAGTTACCAGCGCTATTACCTCGCCGGCAGCGACTATGCCAAGGCACATCCTGAGGTATTGCAGCAGGTGTACCTGGCATTGCGTGAAGCCGGCGCCTGGACCAAGGCCAACCCCGAGGCCGCTGCCCGCATCCTTGGCCCGCTGTGGGGGAATCTGGACAGCGCCACGGTGCAGCAGGCCAACGCCCGGCGCAGTTACGATGTGCAGCCGGTGAAGCTGGACAACCTGACCGAGCAGCAACGGATTGCCGACGCGTTCTATCGCGAGGGGTTGTTACCCAAGGCGGTGGATACCAGTGCGGTGGACGTGTATCAGCCGCCTAGCAACTAGCGTGGTGTTTCAGAAGTACCACTGAAAATCAGCTGCAGTGCCCGCACCGCGCGGGCGCCGCCTTCTCCGGTGGATCCAGCACAACCCAACGATGCCTTGAGCCTCCTAGACAAACCGGACTCACAGCTCATTCTCCGCGTGCTCCAGTGACTGGAATCGTCGTGCTTACCCTGCAATACCTCATCACCACTTGCTGACTCCTCTCATTCGAGCAATTTGGATGCTCACATACGATAAGCCGTGATTATTCCACCTGAGGAAATGTTTGCAGGCGGGGTTTTCTATCGCCACAATTGGTACGTAATTACATATTACATAACACAGTACAAAATCGTAGGAGCAAGCATGGCCCGTGGCGGCATCAACAAGGTGGTAGTGCAGCAGGCACGTCAGGCACTGATCGCCCGGGGTGAGAACCCCAGCATCGATGCCATACGTATCGAATTGGGCAATACCGGCTCCAAAACCACGATTCACCGCTACCTGAAGGAACTGAACGGCCAGCAGCCGGTGGCTTCCGAGGGCGGGGTCGCGCTGAGCGATGTGCTGAGCCGCCTGGTTGGGCAACTGGCAACCCAGCTGCAGGACGAGGCCGACCTGAAGATCGAGCAGGCCGAGAGCACCTTCACGCAACAGCGCGAGACGCTTGAGGCGCAGCTGGAAATCGCCCAGCAGGCACTGGCTGCAGCGCATCAGCAACACAAGATCGATGCAGCGGCATTGGCTGCAGAGACAGAAAAACTGTTGTCCACGCAGAGCACGCTGCAAGCCGAACAGCTGCGCAGTGCCAGCCTCAACCAGTCGCTGGGTGAGTTGCAGGTGCGCCTGGCTGACAAGGACGAGCAGGTCAAATCGTTGGAAGACAAGCACCGCCATGCCCGCGACGCCCTGGAGCACTACCGCAATGCCAGCCGTGAACAGCGTGAGCAGGAACAGCGCCGCCACGAAGCGCAGTTGCAGCAGATGCAGGTGGAATTACGTCAGATGCAGCAGGGCATGATCGTCAAGCAGGACGAACTTACCCGCTTGCACCGTGACAATGAGCGGTTGCTGGGAGAGCATCGTCAGGCGGCCAGTGAATGCCGGGCGCAGGATGAGTTGCTGGAACAACGCGATGCGCAGATCCAAGGCCTGCGCACGATCCTGGCCCAGGCACAAGGCGCCAGCGAAGAGATGCGCCGGCAGCTGGATGTGCAAGCCCAGAACCTTGAAACCAGGCGCGACGTGTGCGCCGAGCAGGCGCGGCAGTTGCAGTGGCTTGAGGAACAATTGAAGGCACGCGACGAGGCGCTGGCGCAGTGTCGCGCGCAGTTGGCCCCGGTCGCAGATTAATCAGGCGTTTCCTGGTGGGTGGTTTCTTCCTTGATTACTGGTCTCGTTGCCGGCAAGCCATGTGCGATCCCTTGGGAACCGGCTTGCCGGCGACGGTCACCACAGACGACTGTCAGCCTTCAGCGCGCCTGGCGGCCTCTACGCCTGCCGCCGACAGCTTGATAGGGTAGTGCACGCTGATCTGATGATCACTGCTTATCGCCACGCTACCGTCGTGAATCAAGCCGGCTTCCTGCAACGTCCTGAGCATGCCGGCCACCGCCTTTTCGCCGCGGTAGTTGTCCAGTACTTCCTTGCCTAGCCCTTCGGGGTGCGCATGCAACAGGCGGGTAAGTACTTCGGTCTTCAATGCATCGTTACTCATGTGCGGCCTCACTTGCCGTGCTTGGACTGAAGGGCTTTGGCCTGCTCCAGGTGCTGTTCGAGTTTGGGCAGCGTTTCGCTGGCAAAGGCCTTCAGTTCAGCCTTGTCGGACGATGCAGCCTCTTTCTTGAACAGCTCCACCGCTTTTTCGTGAGCGTCGACCTGGTTGTTGAGGTACGACTTGTCGAAGGACTCATCGCGCCACTCCAGGATCATTTTCTTGATCTTGTCGGTCATCGCGGCTTCATCCGGAACCGAAATGTCCAGTTTGCGGGCAATGTCGCCGAGTTTCTGGTTGGCCTGGGTGTGGTCGGTGACCATTTGCTGGGCGAATGTCTTGATCTCGGCGTTTTGGCTTTTCTCCTGAGCCAGCTTGCCAGTCACCACTTCGGCAATGGCGGCTTCGGTGGCCGCATCGACGAAATCATCGGAAGTCGCGGCCATTGCTTGCACCGATGCCAGGCCCAACACCATGGAAAAACCAACGCGTCTGATGAAGAGACTCTTCATGCTTCACTCCTTTAAACCGTGGCGCGACCTCAATGTCGCGTACGGTTGAGGGGGAAGGCAGGGCAAAGGTTTAATCTTTTTTACCGCCGGTTCCGACCGTGCGACGCTGAACTATAGTGAAGACGGCGAACGCGGTACGGCCAGGGATTCCAATGTGCGCAGCCAGGAAACAGGACGACGATGGGCTTTACGCCATAAGTGGCGAGGGCCGCGCGGTGGCGCTGTTCCGCCTGGTACTGGCGTTCATGCTGGTGGTGATGCTGGCATTTGTACTGGTGGAAGGTTGGCGCATCTGGCGCGACTACCGCTTTGCCTATCACAATGCCGAGAACATGGTCAGCAACCTGGCCCGAGCCACGGCGCAGCACGCCGAGGACGCTATCCGCCAGGTCGACGCCATTACCGCAGCCTTGGCCGAGCGGCTGGAAGGCGATGGTTTCGATCACATCGACCGGCCCCGCCTGCACGCCTTGCTGGCCCAGCAAAAAAGCATCATGCCGCAGTTGCACGGGCTTTTCGTTTACGGCCCGGACGGCAGCTGGATCGTCACTGATCAGGCGGCCATCCCGCCCAACGCCAATAACGCCGACCGGGACTACTTCGCCTATCACCGCAGCCATACCGACCCTGGTGTACGTATCGGTTCGGTGGTGCGCAGCCGTTCCACCGGCGACCTGATCATTCCTATTTCCAGGCGCCTGGAGTATGCCGACGGCAGCTTCGCCGGCGTATTGCTCGGCACCATCAAAGTGGAGTGGTTCGTGCGTTACTACGGTGACTTCAAGATCGACGAACGCGGCGCGCTGGTGCTGGCCAAGCGCGACGGCACCCTCCTGGTACGGCGCCCGTTCGTGGAACAGGTGATAGGCCGAAGTCTTGCCAACAGTGAGATCTTCCGCAACCACTTACCGTATGCCACAGAAGGGGTAGCCGAGGCGGTAGCGGTCGTCGATGGTACCCCTCGGCTGTATGGCTACCGCGCGTTGTCCAGCTACCCGTTGGTCGTGGAGGCGGGGCTGTCGCGTGAATCCATTGTCGCGCCCTGGCGGTACGATGCGATCAAGTCGGTGGCGGTATTGCTGCTGTTGTTGGTAGGGCTGGCAGCGTTTGGCGGGGTGGTGCTGCGCCAACTGCGCGAGCGGATCGCCATCGAGCGGGCGCTGCTCCAGGCGCATCAGACGCTGAAAGCGTTGGCCTTGACCGACAGCCTTACCGGGCTGGGTAACCGTCGGCGGCTGGATGGGGTATTCGAACCTGAGCTGCGCCGTGCACGGCGCCAAGGCTACCCCCTGGCGCTGGTGATGCTAGACCTGGATTACTTCAAGGCCTACAACGACCGCTACGGTCACCCGGCTGGCGACCAGTGCTTGCGACGCTTTGCCGACGTGCTGCAGCAGGCCTTGAAACGGCCGGCCGATCTGGCGGTGCGCTATGGTGGGGAGGAGTTTACGCTGTTGCTGCCCGATACCGATGGCCGCGGGGCGGAACTGCTGGTGCAGGAGTTACAGCAGCTGGTGCGCCGACAGGCACTGGAACATGCCGCTAGCCCATTGGGGAGGGTATCGTTCAGTGCCGGGGTCGCGGTGGTCGACCTGGCGCGGGAGGGCGTCACTGCTGAGGCGCTGGTCGCGGCGGCGGACAGGGCGTTGTACCAGGCCAAACAGCAGGGGCGGGACGGGTATTGCGTGGCGGGTAGTGTGGCGGCGGGGCAGGGTTGCTGACTTGGCTGGAGAGCGCGGGGGCACCATGCGTCGCGATGAAACGCTAAAGCCCCAGGCGCATTGCACAACGCCCGCTGAGACCGTGAGCATGCTCGCTTGCGAGGATGCTCTGGAGTCGTTCGCAAAGCCGGCTTTCCTGAAGCATCTCGAACCCGAAACGTGCATAGAACGGCGCATTCCACGGCACATCCACAAAGGTAGTCAGCGTCAGCTCGCGTACACCGGCGCAGCGGCCTGCATCGACCACTTGCTGCAGCAACCGGCGCCCGACACCTTGCCCTTGGGCCTCCTGGCGAACCGATATCTCATGAAGGTGCAATGCCTGATCCGCCAGCCGGGCGCAGGCAAAACCCACAATGCGCCCAGCCGGGTCCTGCGCCACCCAACTACCACCTGCCTCGACGAAAGCCCTGTGCGCCGCGCAATCCATGACTTCGCCTTGCGCCAGCCAGGCCAGTGCCGGCCAACTGGCAAAAGCCTGGGCTGCCGAGCGCTCGACGTCCGGCAGCGACGTGATGTCCCGGTCAAGGGTAGGGCGGATAAGCATGAGTCACTCCTGTCGTTCTAATCCGTCGCCAGCACCTGCGGCTGTAATTGCCAGCGCACCGAGCTTACACCTTTCTCCAGGCTGACCCTGCTGACCAGGCGCTCCAATTGCGCCGGCGCCTGCGCGGTGCCCAATAGCTCGGCGCGCACTTCCAGGCGCGCAGGGTTGTCCAGGTCCTGGCTCTGCAACGACTGCAGGCGCAGTTGTGGATCGCCCAGGCTGTGCAGCATCAGGCTACGCACCTGGATCTCGTCCTCGCCGCGGCAGACGATACGGACTTCGAAATGCTGTTCCACCTCGCTGGCCGGCACTACATCCTGACGGTCGAGGCGCTGGGCGATATCACGCAACAAGATGTTGGCGCAGAGCACCACCAGGCTACCCAGTGCCGCCTCCATCATCAGCCCGAGGCTGCACAGCACGCCGACCGCAGCCGTGCACCACAAGGTGGCCGCGGTGTTCAGGCCACGTACATTGAAACCATCGCGCATGATGACACCACCGCCGAGAAAGCCGATGCCCGACACCACATAGGCTGCGACCCGCGACGCATCGGCAGGCGCCATGCCTGGCACCGCCTGGGTCATCAATACGAACAGGCAGGCACCGGTACTGACCAGCGCATTGGTGCGCAGCCCGGTCAGGCGTTGGCGCAATTGCCGCTCGGCACCGATCAGCGCCCCCAGCACCAGGGCAATGCTGACGCGCAGCAGAAATACTTTCCAATCCATAGCAAACCTCTTCCGCAGGCACACGCCTGCATGAACGCCATCAGTTGGCGCGGTTGAAATAACCAGAAATTGCGCAGGACCACGCGGAGGGAAGGAGAAGCGGGGGTTATAGGAAACCACCGTCTTGCCAGAGCGGCCAGACAGTGCAGAACACTGCCGGGCTAGCGCGCCACGCGGGCCTGTCGCAAGCGACTGGGGCTACTGTCCAAGGCAGGTCTCCTGTTGAGGAAGGCAAAATTGCGTCGCGGACCATACGCCGCAGGGCAAAGCAGGTCAAGGGCAAACACATGACAATGGCTTCATCCGGGAACGGCCTGCTGCCGGTCACGCCCACATGGAAAAAACCCTGGGCAGCCGGTAACCTTGCGCCTTCCTTTGCCATCACCCGGACCGTTCCATGCTGTTCAATCTCGCCATATTGTTCGGCACCCTGGTGGCCATGGAGGGCGTTGGTACGCTGGCTCACAAGTACATCATGCATGGCTGGGGCTGGTGGCTGCACCGATCGCACCATGAGCCACACCTGGGCATGCTCGAAACCAACGACCTGTACCTGGTGGCCCTGGGGCTGATCGCCACGGCGCTGGTGGCGCTGGGCAAAAGTGGTTATGCGCCTTTGCAGTGGGTGGGCGGTGGTGTGGCAGGGTATGGGGCACTGTATGTACTGGCCCACGACGGCTTCTTTCACCGGCACTGGCCGCGCAAGCCGCGGCCGGTCAACCGCTACCTGAAACGCTTGCACCGCGCGCACCGCCTGCACCATGCGGTGAAGGGGCGCACGGGGAGCGTGTCGTTCGGGTTCTTCTATGCGCCGCCGCTGAAGGTGTTGAAGCAGCAACTGCGCAGCAGGCGCAGCCCATCGTGACGCATCCCCGGCACCTGCCGGGCATTGGGTGACGTCAGTTCACGGTTTCACCTTTGGGCTCTGCCGTCACATGCCCGCGGCTCACCCACCAGCCAAACCCGGCCGCAGTAAAGAACATGATCAAGCTGTACAACGCAGCGGGCACCGCCATGGTCGCGTTGTTCAGCAGCGAAGGGCTCAACGCCAGGGCAATCGCCAAGGTCCCGTTATGGATGCCAATTTCCATACCAATGGCAATCGCCTGGCGCTTGGGAATGCTCAACAGCCGCGGCACCCAATAGCCCACCGTCAGGCTCAGCAAGTTGAACAGCAGCGCCGCCAGGCCCACCACCGGTGCGTACTCGACCACTGTCTGCCAGTCCTTGGCCAGTGCCAGGACGATGGTGAAGGCCAGGAACAGCGCAGCCACCAGCTTCATCGGCTTTTCCATGCGCGCAGCGAACGCCGGGGCAAAATGGCGAATCAGCATGCCCAGCGCCACCGGCAGCAAGACGATGGCGAACACCTGCATGACCTTGGCGAACTGCAGTGGAATAGCCTGGTCCGAGGCCATGAACCAACTCAGCGACAGGTTCACCAGCAACGGCATGGTCAGGATCGCGATCAGTGAGTTGACCGCCGTCAGGGTGATGTTCAACGCCACGTCGCCGTGGGCCAGATGGCTGAACAGGTTGGCCGTGGTACCGCCCGGCGAAGCAGCCAGCAGCATCAACCCCACTGCCAGGGCAGATTCCAGACCAAAGCCGTTGGCGATCAGGAAGCACACCAGCGGCAACAGCAGGATCTGGCACACCAGGCCCACCACCACGGGCTTTGGGTACTTCACCACGCGAGCGAAGTCAGCCAGGGTCAGCGACAACCCAAGGCCAAGCATGATGATGCCCAGGGCAAGCGGCAGAAACGCAGTGAGCAGGGGCGAGGCGGTCATGAGGGGGATCTCGGGCGAAGTATCTGAAGCAGTGTAGGTCGGCCTTGATCGATAGCTAATTGCAAAGGGCCAGCTCTTGGTAACCGTTTGTTACCACGTGCAGCGGCTGGCGAGGCTGCATGCCGCATTGCAGCAGGCATGCAGGCGAAGTAGCATTCCGTTTTTACCTTAGGATTAGCCTGATATGCCGTTCCAGCAAGGTCTGCTTGCCACCCCGGTGCCGGCCCACGCCCGTCACCTGTTCTTCACCCTGCAGTCGCCCGAGGCGTTGCCTGCCGCGCTGGATGCCTTGCTGCCGCAGGTCGATGGCAAACAGTTGCTGCTGGGTGTAGGCGCCCCGCTGGCCAAGGCCCTGGGCCGTGAAATACCCGGCCTGCGCCCGTTCCCGCTGCTGGATGCCGCGGTGGAGAACCCCAGCACCCAACACGCCCTGTGGCTGTGGCTGCGTGGCGACGAACGTGGCGACCTGCTGCTGCGCGCCCAGGCTCTGGAGCAGGCGCTGGCACCCGCCCTGGGCCTGGCCGACAGCGTTGATGGCTTCCTGCACCGGGGCGGCCATGACCTTACCGGTTATGAAGACGGCACCGAAAACCCGGTAGACGAAGAGGCGGTGCAAGCGGCCATTGCCGCAGATGGCTCCAGCTTTGCCGCGTTCCAGCTGTGGAAGCACGACCTGCAATACTTCAAGTCGTTGCCCCAGGCAGACCAGGACAACATTATCGGCCGTCGCTTGAGCGATAACGAAGAACTCGACGACGCCCCCGAGTCCGCGCACGTCAAGCGCACCGCCCAGGAAAGCTTTGAACCCGAGGCGTTCATGGTCCGTCGCTCGGTAGCCTGGGCCGACCAACGCGGCGCCGGCCTGGCTTTCGTCGCCCTGGGCAAGAGTTTCGAGGCATTCGAGGTGCAGCTGCGGCGCATGAGTGGCCTGGAAGACGGCATCATCGACGGGCTGTACCGCTTTAGCCGCCCGCTGACGGGGGGCTACTACTGGTGCCCGCCAATGAGCGAGACGGGTGTTGATCTGAGCCCCTTGCTGCGGGCCTGATCTCTAAACATCCAGATACAGAAACACCCGCAGGCAAGGGACAGAGCGGCTAGGCTTGAAAATTTCCGATTCATGACGGGAGATTTTCCATGTACGCACGTCGTGAAGTCCTACGCGCAGGTGCAACATTGGGGTTGCTGGCCGCCGCCAGCCCTTGGCTGCACGCTGCCGTGCCGGCGGGTTTGCTGGCCCGTAAAGTCCCGTCCACCGGTGAAGCGTTGCCGGTGATCGGTGCCGGTACTTCGGGCAGTTTCGAGGTAGAAAGCGGTTCGCCCCAATACCTTCAGCTCAAAACGGTGCTGAAGGCATTTTTCGAAGGCGGCGGCCGGGTGATCGACACCTCGCCCAACTACGGGGGCGCCGACAGCATTCTCGGCCAGTTGCTGGAGGAGGGCGGCTGGCACCGCCAGTGCTTCCTGGCCACCAAGATCGCCGCCAATAGCCGGGCTGAAGCCCAAGCGCAGTGGGCCGGCAGCCTCAGGAGCCTGCGCACCGACAAGGTCGACTTGCTGCAGATTCACAACCTGCGCGACTGGCAGACCCAGCTGCCTTATGCCCACGAGCTGAAGCAGCAGGGCGGCACGCGTTATGTCGGCATCACCCATTACCTGAACAGTGGCCACGACGACGTCGCGCGTATCGTGCGAAGCGAGCCGCTGGACTTCATCCAGATCAACTACTCGGTCAACGCCCCTGACGCTGCCCGTGAATTGCTACCGCTATGCCAGGACAAGGGCGTTGCGGTGTTGATCAATCGGGCCTTCGACGATGGTCGGCTGTTCGCCCGGGTCAAAGGCCAGGCCTTGCCGGGCTGGGCCGCCGAAGCAGGCATCGGCAGCTGGGCACAGCTGTTTCTCAAGTTCGCCATCAGCCACCCGGCAGTGACCACGGTCATACCCGCTACCAGTCGACCTGACCGCCAGCTCGATCAGCTCAAGGCCGGGCATGAGCCAATGCTCACCCAAGCGCAGCAACAGGCGCTGATCACACAGTTTGCCTGACACCATGCAAGCCTGGCGGCGGCGCCTGGACCAAGGGCTGAACATTCAGCCTGGTGAGGGGCCGGCGGTCATCGCCGGCTTGCTGCTGTTCTACCTCCTGTTCACCGGTTACTTCATGCTGCGCCCGGTGCGCGAAACCCTGGGCGTTGCCGGTGGCGTGGAAAACCTGCAGTGGCTGTTCACCGGCACCTTCATTGCCACGTTGGCGTGCCTGCCGCTGTTTGGCTGGCTGGCATCCAGGGTGCAGCGCAGGCATATCCTGCCTTGGACTTATGGTTTTTTCGCCAGCAACCTGTTGCTGTTCGCGGCACTGTTGGCCGGTAACCCTGACGATCTCTGGACCGCCCGGGCGTTCTATATCTGGCTGTCGGTGTTCAATTTGCTGACGATCTCGCTGGCCTGGAGCGTGCTCGCCGATCTGTTTTCCACCGCCCAAGGCAAGCGGCTGTTCGGCCTGCTGGCAGCCGGGGCCAGCCTGGGTGGGCTCAGTGGCCCCCTGCTTGGCACCCTGCTGGTGGCGCCGCTCGGCCATGCCGGGTTACTGGTGCTGGCGGCGGTATTTCTGCTGGGCAGTATCGGCGCGACACTGTTCCTGCAACGCTGGCGAGCCCGTCAACCCATTGCGATGCAAACCGAACATCAGGACGCGCGGCCACTGGGTGGCAACCCGTTTACCGGCGCCACCGCCGTCCTGCGCTCGCCCTATCTGCTAGGCATCGCTTTGTTCGTGGTATTGCTGGCCAGCGTCAGCACATTCCTGTACTTCGAGCAGGCGCGTATTGTCAGTGAAACCTTCACGGACCGCACCCGACAGACACAGGTGTTCGGCCTGATCGACACGGTTGTGCAGGCCCTGGCCATCCTCACCCAGGTCTTTCTTACCGGGCGCCTGGCCCGTCGGCTGGGTGTCGGTGTGTTGCTGGTTGCAGTGCCGCTGGTCATGGCTGCCGGCTTCTTGTGGCTGGCACTGGCCCCGGTGTTTGCCCTGTTCGTGGTGGTGATGGTGGTGCGCCGGGCAGGTGAATACGCACTGGTACGGCCAGGACGGGAGATGCTGTTCACCGTGCTGCCCGCCGAGGACAAGTACAAAGCCAAGAACTTCATCGACACGGTGGTCTACCGTGGCGGCGATGCGCTGAGCGGCTGGGTCAAGCGTGGGTTGGACGTCATGGGCGAGCACCCGCAATTGGCGATGCTGATCGGCGCGCTGCTTGCCGTGGGCTGGGCCGCGACGGGTGGCTGGCTGGGCCGGCGCCAGGCGCGCATGGATAGCCCGCCGCACCACTGACACGCGCACCAAATACGGCGATGCCGCTTATTTAACGCCACCGGTCCGAACCTCTCGTAATAAAGCGAATCTGCCGATATCGCCGAACTCCGAATCTGTGTACGGCATCTTGCCGTGCATTCCGAAGTCATATGAGGTTTGAACACCATGGCCACTAAAGACAACAGCCGCACCGGCAATCAACAAGGCAGCCAAGGCGGTAACAAGAACCCGGGCAATTTCGCCAATGACCGTGAAAAAGCTTCCGAAGCCGGTCGCAAGGGCGGCCAGTCCTCGGGCGGCAACATGCCCCACGACCGCGAGTCGGGCCACAAGGGCGGCCGTTCGTAACTGACCGACGCGCAGTGCCGGGGCGACCTGGCACTGCAATTATCCAAGGGGGTACTCCATGCGACTGACTCCACTGATCATCCTGATGGCGGCGCTGAGCTTGGTCGGCGGCTGTTTCGACCGCGACAATGACCACCCTGGTAAAGATTCCGACCCCAGCAAGCCTTCGCTGCAGATGCAGCAACCTGATTCCAAGCCTGCACCGCAGCCTGCGCCCGACCCCGAGCCGATGCCTGGCCAAAAGCCGAGCCAGTAAGAAGACAAGGAGCACGGCATGACGGTGATGAACCGCAATACTGCAAGAACTGCGCAAGTGGTCACCGAATCGACCAGCCTGCGACAACGCTACCAAGCAATGCTCGCAGGCCAGGATGCTGGCAGCGGCTCATGGCTCGAGGAACAACTGTCGGGGGCTGCGAGCATGCCGGACGACTTGCCCGACACACCGTCCGAGTTGCCGGCCTGGAGTAAGAAGCATACCGCCGAGGTCGCCAAGGCCTACACCGTTTACCGGGCACAACGCCGTCAAGGCATGCCCCGGCGTTACTTTTCCAACCGCGCCCACGCATTGTGGTTCCTGCAACAGGTTGCGCCGACCAAGGCCGTGGATGGCGCCTGGCTACAGGGCACCCTGCATCACTGGCGCGATCAAAGTTATCACGGGCTGATTCGCACCTATCTGGAAGAGCTCGGCAACGGTGATCCACGCTGCAACCATGTGCTGATCTATCAGCGCCTGCTTGGTCGCCTGGGTTGCGTAGAGGCCATGCCCCTGGATGACACGCGGTATCTGCAAGGGGCCCTGCAACTTGCCCTGGGGCAGCACTGCGACACTCACCTGCCAGAGGTGGTTGGCTACAACCTCGGTTATGAGCAGCCACCGCTGCATCTGCTGATCACCACGTACGAGCTGGCCGAACTGGGCATCGACGGGCAGTATTTTCAGTTGCATGTGACCATCGACAATGCCGCCAGCGGCCACGCCCGCCTGGCAATTCAGGCGCTGAACCAGCTAAGCCCCGCGCATGATACGCAGGCGTTCTACGCCCGCGCGCGCGTAGGCTACCGCCTGAATGACCGGGGTATCGCCACGCCAGACCTCATCGGCCAGTTCGACCTGCAAGGCGAACTGTTTGCAGCCCTTGAACGCAAGCGGGTCTATGGCCAATTGATGCATGCCGACCATTGCCGCCTGCAGCAGCGTACGATCAATCAATGGCTGGCCGAACCCGGCGCCATGCCCGCATTCGTTGCCGCATTGCAGGCTCAGGGTTGGATCCGCAGAGGGCAGCCGCCAGCGAACAGCCGCTGGTGGACGCTGATCGACGGGCCGACCGCGGCGATGTTCGGAGTGTTCAACGCCTATGAAAAACAGCTATGGCATGACTGGATCGCCGACGATTGGCAGCCGTCCATCCGCCGCGTGTCCCCTGGCAGTTGGGGGCTGCCCGAGGAGCCTGAAGACATACCCAAGGACGCCTTGAATGTGGCCCCCAAGGCGTTGATCCAGAGGATGGTCGGCAATCGCCACGCCACGCCCGACGGTCTGTCTGCCACGCGCGCCTACATGCGCGTAACCGGGCTGCGCCAGGAGGAACCACGTTGATGATGCTCGCTCACAGGCAAATCGAGGCAGACCAGGCGTTGCTACAACTGGGACAGCGCCTGCGCGCCGATGGATACCGCTTTACCTGCGTGACACCCGCCACCCACGCGCGCGTCAATGCCCGCGAGGGCTGCGGGCAGGCCAGCACCCTGCGCGATATATTCGGCTGGAGCCGACCTTTCGAGCCAGGTTTGCTGTCGGCAGATCAGTTACTGTTGCTCGAACGTGCGCAGGCGTTGGGTGCACAGGGTGAACGGCTGATCAGCACGGTACGCTGGTCCAGCCTGGATGATTTACTGTTGCTGCATTCGGCGTATCCAACCGACGCCAGCGATGCCGTGTTCTTCGGCCCGGACAGTTACCGCTTTGCCCAGGTCATCCGCGATCACCTCCAGCACTGCCCCGAGCGGGTCGAGCATGCAGTGGATATCGGCTGTGGCAGCGGGGTGGGCGCCTTGCTGATTGCCCGCGCCGCCCAGCACGCACAGGTCAGCGCCGTTGACATCAACCCCCTGGCACTGCGCTATACGGCAATCAATGCAGCCTTGGCGGGTGTGAGTAACCTGTCGGTCGAGCCCAGCGACTTGCTGGACGGTATCAGCGGCACGTTCGACCTGATCGTTGCCAACCCGCCCTACATGCTGGACCCCAACGCCCGCCTGTACCGCCACGGCGGAGGCGCGCTAGGCGTCGACCTGTCGCTACGTATCGTGGAGCAGGCTCGCGATCGGCTGAGCCGCCACGGTACGTTGCTGCTATACACAGGCGTGGCCATTGTCGAAGGCCGCGATGCCTTGCTCGAAGCCATCCGCCTGCGCCTGGCCGGTCCGGATTGGGCTTGGGTGTATCGGGAAATCGACCCGGACGTATTTGGCGAGCAACTGGCTGAGCCGGGCTACGAACAGGTCGAACGCATCGCCGCCGTGGCGCTCACCGTTACCCGCAGCCGCTGAGGCAGCATGATCCGGCCCTGTACGTTCGGCATCGAGGAAGAGTACCTGCTGGTGAACCTGGGCTCGGGTCAGGTTCCGGCCACACCGTCACCCGCGGTGATCGGGCGCTGCCGTGAAGCACTTGGCCGCTATTTCGCCCAGGAAATGTTCCGCAGCCAGATCGAGCTGGCGTCGCCGGTGTTCACCAACCTGCATGAAGCGCGTGAATTCTTCCAGCGCAGCCGTCAGCGGCTGCGCGTGGCATTGGCCGAAGAGGGGATGGGGCCATACGCTGCGGCCAGCCACCCCTGCGCCGCGTGGCTGCGGCAGAAGCCCGCGGCACAAGGGCACTATCAGCAGCTGTTCGATGACTACCGCCATGTGGCAAGGCGTAGCCTGCTCAATGGCCTGCATGTGCACGTTGGCGTGCCGCCAGCTTGTGACCGCATGCAACTGATCAACCGCCTTTTGCCCTGGTTACCGTTGTTGCTGGTGTTGAGCACTTCGTCGCCCCTGTGGGCTGGCCAGGCTACCGGGTACATGAGCTATCGCCGTGTGATCTGTGGTGAGTGGCCGCACATGGGCTTGCCCGAAGCGTTGCCGGATTGGGCCGCCTATCAACGCTACCGTACCCTGTTGCAGCGCACCGGTGCACTGGCTGCCGATGGCGACCTTTGGTGGGCACTCCGGCCTTCGCGGCGCTATCCGACAGTGGAGTTGCGCATCTGCGATGGCTGCCCGAATCTGGAAGACGTTCTGTGCATTGCAGCACTGTTTCGCCACTTGGTTGAACACAGCATTGCCTACCGCCATGACCCGCTACCCTGCAGCCGCGAATTGCGCTGGATCGCCCAGGAGAACTACTGGCGTGCCATACGCCATGGGCGCCACGCACACTTCATAGGTTGTCACGAGCAGCAGCCGGTCACGGCGCAAGGCTGGCTCGCCCAACTGCAGGCCCAGATACCCATAGACAGCGCGGACGCCGAGCGCGCCTGCCGGCACGCCCTGCACGTGCTGCGCCATGGCACCCATGCCGACCAGCAATTGCGCTGCCTGGCACAGGCCAGGGCAGACGGGCTTGGCAAAGGGCAGGCGCTACGCGCCGTGGTGGCTGCCGGGACTTGCATTTAGCCCGGGTTGACCGACAATGGCCGCGCCCTTTGCAGCCACTCGGAAACACCTGCTCCATGATGCTGATCACGCAATTCCCCGACATTTCCCTGAATGACACGCTGTTCGTCTTTGCGCTTGAGGCCGAGGCTGGCGATGCCTTTACCGAGGTGAACACCGTGTTCACCGGCATTGGCAAGGTCAATGCCGCTATCGCCCTGACCAAGGCGATCGCCACGCGCAGGCCCAAACTTATCGTCAACCTGGGCTCGGCTGGCAGCCAGCATCATGGCAAGGGCGAAGTCGTGTGCTGTAACCGCTTCGTACAACGCGACATGGATGTGACCGCGCTGGGCTTTGCCCGCTATGAAACACCCTTGTCCGACACCCCGGTGGTACTCGAGCACGGGGCGGCAATACCCGGCCTGGCTGTGGAAACCTGTGGCAGCGGTGACAGCTTCGAGATCAACCATGGCGACGCACCTTACGACGTGGTCGACATGGAAGCCTACGTGCTGGCATTGATCGCGCGTGGCGAAGGTATCCCGTTCGTGTGCCTGAAATACATTTCCGATGATGCCGGCAGCGAAGCCGCGGGGGATTGGGCGGTGCAAGTGCACTTGGCGGCCGAAGCGTTCAAGCGGGTGTTGTTCAGCCAAGCGTGACGGTTGCCGCAGGGCAGGGCAGCTAAACCTTTGTCGCCCGCCGCAGTCACTTCTGGTATCAGCAGGCAACCCTGGGAGCACCCTCATGGCTCGGGCAATCTGGAAAGGCGCCATCAGTTTTGGCCTTGTGCACATCCCCGTGGCACTGAATACCGCCGTGCGCACCGAGCGCGTGGACTTCGACTGGCTGGACAAGCGCAGCATGGAGCCGGTCGGCTACAAGCGGGTGAACAAGGTGACCGGCAAGGAAATCGACAAGGACAATATCGTCAAGGGCGTAGAGTTCGAGAAGGGCCGCTATGTGGTGATCAGTGAGGAGGAGATCCGCAAGGCCCGGCCGGAAGCGACCCAGACAATCGACATCTTTTCCTTTGTGGAAGCGGGCGATATTCCGCTGCAGCACTTCGATACGCCCTACTACCTGACCCCGGACCGCCGTGGCGGCAAGGTGTACGCCTTGCTGCGCGAGACGCTGGAAAAGACCGGCAAGGTGGCCCTGGCCACCGTGGTATTGCATACCCGGCAGCACCTGGCGCTGCTGCGGCCGCTGGACCAGGCGCTGGTGATGATCACCTTGCGCTGGCCTGAAGAGGTGCGCGGGCTGGAAACGCTGGAGCTCGATGCCAGCGTGACCAACAGCAAGGTGGAGAAGCGTGAGCTGGAGATGGCCAAGCGCCTGGTGGAGGACATGAGCGGGCCCTGGAAGCCTGAGGATTATCACGACGCCTTCCGCCAGACAATCATGGACCTGGTGGAAGAGAAAGCCAGCAAGGGCAAGATCGAGGCGGTGGAGAAGGGCGACGCAGGGGGGGCCGAGAAAGGTGCGGACATCCTCGACCTGACCGAACTGCTCAAGCGCAGCCTGGGTGGCAAGAAACCGGTGAAGAAGACGCGAAAGGCCTCATGAACATGGCCAAGGCCATTAAGGTCAAGACTGCGCCTGCAACCCCGCCAGGTAATCACCAAACCCCTCGCGGGCGCGGCTGTCACGTCGACTGCTGGTGGCCACACTATGCCTGGCGGTCCAGACGATCTGGGCGCCGCTGGCCTGCAGGTCACTGACCAGTTGCACATCTTCATGCGCCGCCAGGGGCTGAAAGCCACCCACACGCTCATAGGCATCGGCACATACCCCCAGGTTTGCGCCGTGCACATGCCGGTGCCCTTCACACGCCTGGTAGCGGCTCTGGTACAGCTTGCGCAGCGCGGCTGTCTGCCAGGGTTGCCAGTACTCGACATGCACGGTGCCGCAAACCACCTCGGCGCTACAGGCCAACTGCGACAGCAGCCAGTGCGCCGGGACCCGGCTGTCCGCATCGGTGCACGCCAACCACGTGGCGCCCCGCTCGACCATGTGCGCCGCGCCCACGCGACGTGCCATGCCGACATTACCGGCATCCACCTCCAGTAGGTGTACGCCGAAACGCCGCGCCACGGCGGCGCTGCCGTCACTGCAGCGGTCCAGTACCACCAGCACGTCCACGTGCATTCCCGCATACTGCGCCTGCTGGGCAGCGATCAGCACTGCCCGCAGGCACCGCCCAAGGCGGCGGGCTTCATTATGTGCAGGGATGACAACGGCAATCATGGGCACGTCTCGTCGAGATCGACAACGCTTGGCTGGCATGACCAGTACTCCAGCAAAAAGTCCGCCTCCTCATGGCGGAACTGCTGATGCAACGGCAAATGCCGGGTCAACAGGCGGTGCACGTCGCGACCGTCCTGCGGGCAACCCGCGATAGGGTGCTTCCAGTGGCAGGCCAGTAACGCGCCGTCGTAGGTAAGGCTGGCCACCGATTGTTCGATCACCTGCAGCCAGTCGGTGGGATCAAGGTAGTAACCCACCTCGCTGAGCACGATCAGGTCAAAGCGGCCGCCCGGCCAGTCCCCCGGTAACCGGGCCCGTTCGACCGAGGCATTGTGCACGTGAGCCAGGCGTTCCCGGGCCAGGCCTACGGCCGTCGGGTCCAGGTCCTGGCACAGCAGGTCGGCGCAGCGCTCGGCCAGTAGCGCACTGAGCTCGCCATTCGCGCAGGCTGGCTCGAACACGCGCTGATAGCACTGGCGTGGCAGGCTGGCCATCACCAGCTCGCGTTTGCGCCTCTCGTACCAGCGGGTGCGAAAGGCCCAAGGGTCTTCATGGGTGGCATATAGCTCGGCAAAATACTGTGGATCGAGGCTCATGACAGCTCCACTCAAAGGAACACCAGTTCGAAAGGTTGCAGAAGGCAATCCAGCAGGTGCGGCGGTAGCACCGGCGGCTGCTCGCCGTCCGGCTGCAGCTGGCTGACGTGGGCGGCCAACGCCTTGCGCTTGCGTGCCAGACGGCTTTCATCGAGCTGCACGCGGTGCGCACGGGGCCATGGCAGGCGCGGGTCGTCAGGCTCGGCCCAGTGCCAGGCCCAGACCGGTACCTCAGCCAATTGCACCCCACGGGCTGCAGCCGCCTGCGCAGCGGCGCGGCCGACGACCTCGTGATCGCAATGGCCATCACTGCGCCAGGTGGCCATCAGCAGGTCATTGGGGCGAAGTAACTGCGTGAGGTGACTGGCCAGAAACGCTTCTTCGCGCGGCAACTGGCCGTCCTTCAGATGGAGCCTGCGCCAGTCCAGGCGCTCAAGGTCAAGGTCGAGCTGTTGCAGGGCCTGTCGGCTTTCCTGGGGGCGCTGGCGGCGCAAGCGATGTTCGGTCCAGTGGCTGGAGCCGGGGTGGCTGCCTTCGCCGTCGGTGGCGGAGATCAGCACCAGCTCGTCCTCGCGCCCTTTGAAGCCTGCCAGCAGGCCGCCAGCCATGAGAATTTCGTCATCCGGGTGCGGCGCAATCAATACCAGCCGGCGCCCCGGCGGGCACAGTTGGCGTGAATCGAGCCAGGTTGCACGCGCCAGGTGCGCGCTATGCTGCCAGGCTGTCCAGGGCGTGCCACCGGCGGACTGGATCAGGTTCTGGTTCATAGCTGCCATACCCCCGCTGGCAATTGGGCCAACTGCTGGCCCAGCATCGCCAGATCACGCTCGGCGTGGCTCTGACGCAGGAACACCGGCAGGTCGGCGCTCAGCCGGGCAAAATGACTGCTGCGACAGAACGGCGTGGCCCCCAAGGCACGCCCGACGTGGCTGATGACCTGCTCTACGGCCTGTTCTACCTGGGCGCGGGTGCGGCGAACTTCGAAACTGGCATCCACACCGGGCTGCTGATCGATCCAGGCAGCACATTCACGCAATGACGCACGGGCGCCATGCAACGCAGCATCCACAGCGCCCAGATGCGCATCGGCATGCGGGTCTGGGCGGGGTTTGCGGCACTGTTCACGCAGGTAATCCGCCAGCGCCTCGGCCGCGCCGTACCAGCAGGCGGCGATACCCGCACCGCCTTGCCAGAAGCCAGGGCGCGAGAGGTATTGGCCTGGCGTGCCGATGAGCGTGCCTGGGGTATCGTTGAACGCCACCTCGACACTGGCGGTAGTGGCCATGCCAACGGCCTGCCAGTGCTCGATGTTCAGGCCCTGGCTTGGCTGTGACAGCTCGATTGCCACCAATTGCGGCTGCTCGGTCTCATCCCAGGCAGTAATCAGCGCGCGATCGATCTGCAAGGCACCGGAACACCAGGCCTTGGTGCCGTTGAGGAGCACCTGGTCACCTTCACGCGCAGTGATGTGGACCCGAGCATCGGGCGGCTCTGCTGCCCACACGCCCCAGATGCCGTCGTTGGCGTGGTGCGCTGCGCCACATTCCGCCAGGATCGCCAAGGCATCGGTATGGCCCTCATAGAGCTTGGCCAGTGCCAGGTCGCAACCGGCCACCCGTGCCAAGGTCTGCCAGCGACGCAAGGTGTTGCCTTGCCCCGGCAGCGGTAGCAGGTCGAGGTGATCAGCTTGCAGCGCCTGGATCAGTTGCGGCAATTGGGTATCGAGGTTGAGCGGTAGCTGGCGTTCGCCAAAGGCGCGTAAAAGGCGGTCAAGGGTGGTCAGGTTGAAGTCCTGAACGATGCTCATGGGCGTGGCTCCCGGGTCGTGTCCAATCGCAGGGGCGTCATCATTCGAGCCCTAGCTGCTTGCGCATGCGCGCGGTGATCGACTGGCGTACCTTGCCCATGTCGGCCCAAGGGTCGTCGACCTCCGCCAGGCGCTCGCGCAGGTTGGTGATGTTCCATTGGTTGGCGGCTTTGATTTGCGCCAGTTCCTCACGCCAGACAGGTACCGATACCGGCAGCCCGTCACGGGCACGCAGTGAATAGGCGCACGCCGTGGTGGCGCCCTTGCCGTTGCGCAGGTAGTCGATGAAGATGCGTCCTACGCGATTTTTCGGCCCCGACACCGCGCTCAGGCGCTCCGGAAACAGCTTGGCCAGGTAATTGACGATGCCGTGGCTGAAGTCCTTGACCTCATCCCACCCGGCTCGCCGGGTCAAGGGCACGACCACGTGAATACCCTTGCCACCACTGGTTTTCAGGAACACCTTCAGGCCCAGTTCGTCCAGTAGGGTGAGGGTCAGTTGGGTCGCCTCCACCATTGCCTTCCAGGGCAGCGCAGGGTCAGGGTCCAGGTCGAGGACAAAACGGTCCGGCTTGTCGAAATCCTTGTCCGTGGCGTTCCAGGTGTGCAGTTCCAGCATGTTCATCTGCACCGCGCCCAGCAGCGTATCGGCGCGATTGATGACCATCGCTGCCTGGCCGGCCTCGGCCTTTTCGTAGCTGAGTACGTTAGGTATGTGCAGCTGGCCCGCGTTTTTCTGGAAGAACAGCTCGCCGCCCAGACCGTCCGGGGCACGCACCAATGCCACCGGGCGGTGCTTGAGCTGAGGCAGGATCAACTGGCTGATGCCGGCGTAATACTCGGCGACCTCACGCTTGGTTACCCCGGTTGAAGGGTCGATGACCCGGTCGGGGTGGGTCAGCCGCAGTTCACCCAGGTTCTCGGACGCCTTGGCCTGCTTGTTGCGGCTGGATACAGTTTTGGCGGGCATGGCGCGCTCCAGGTCAATGGCGGTTGCCGCCTTGTCATCGCGCAGGCCGTGGAACACCGAATGGCGCACGATGCCGTCACGGGTCATCTGGGCAAAGGCGACTTCAGCCAACAACTGCGGCCGCAGCCAGTGCACACCACGCGCTTCGGCTCCGGCAGGCGGCGAGGGCAGGGCAGGGCTGGCGATTTCCAGGGGCTTGAGCCGCGCATGGATGCTGGCCAGTGTCGTGGTATTGAAGCCGGTACCGACCTTCCCGGCATAGCGCAGCTCCCCACTGTCGTTGTCGTGCAGGGCCAGCAGCAGGGCACCGAAGCCGCTGCGGCTGCCTTTGGGGTCGGTGTAGCCGACGATCACGAACTCCTGGCGTTGCTTGCACTTGAGCTTGATCCAGTCTGGGCTGCGGCGGCCGCTGTAAGCACTGTCAGCTCGCTTGCCGATCAGGCCTTCCAGCTTCAGCCGGCAGGCACTGTCGAGCAGTGAGTCGACAGGTTGGTCGAAATCGGCGGAATACTTGATGACGTCGGAATGGTTGTGCTCAAGCAGTTGGCGCAATGTCTCGCGGCGGTGCTGCAGCGGTAGCTGTCGCAGGTCCTGACCGCCCAGAAATGGCAGGTCGAACAGGTAATAGGTGATGCGTTCGTCGTGCTCGGTATCGAAGGCGTTCTGCAACGCCTGGAAGTCAGCCATGCCATTCTCATCAGCTACCACCATTTCGCCATCGAGCCAGGCCGAGTCGATACCGAGCGCGCGCAGGGCGGCAACCTGCCGGGGCATCTTGCTGCTCCAGTCATGGCCGTTGCGGGTGAACAGGCGGATGTCCTGGCCCTCGATGCGGGCCAGGATACGGTAGCCATCGAACTTGACTTCGTAGCGCCAGTCGCCGCTGGGGGGAGAATCCACCAACGTTGCCAGCTGTGGCTGTAGCTGTGCTGGCAAGGGGGCAGCCTGAGCTCTGTCGGCGCGTTTACGGCTGCTGCGCGAGGCAGTGGCTTTTTTTGCAGCGGATTTGCGTGGCACCAGCGTGCGCTCGCTGAGCACGCTTTCGGGCAGGGCCTCGACAATGCTGTACTCGGTTTCGCTGCGCGCCTGGGCGTCGTGCGACTTGACCAGCATCCATTGCTCTTTTTTGCCGGCCAGGTGGGTGCGGAACAGGTTCCACACGCCGCCTAGCTTCTCACCCTGCAGGCGGAATCGCAGCTTGCCTTTGGCGTAGGCTTCATGCGCATCGCCTTCAGGCTCCCAGATACCGCGGTCCCAGACGATCACGTCCCCTGCACCATAGTGGCCTTCTGGGATACGGCCCTCGAAATCGGCATAGTCCAGCGGGTGATCCTCCACATGCACTGCCAGGCGGCGCACCTTGGGGTCCAACGACGGGCCTTTGGGGATCGCCCAGCTTTTCAGGGTGCCATCGAGCTCCAGGCGGAAGTCGTAGTGCAAATGACTGGCGTCGTGTTTCTGGATGCAGAACTGCAGCGCATGGGCCCGTTTGCCACGTTTGCGTTTGCCGCTGGGCTCGGGTGTGGCGTTGAAGTCGCGCTTGCGCGCATATTCCTGCAGGGGCTTGGCCATGGCGGGCTCCGGGCAGATCACAGTCTCTAAGGTGGGAGGTGCCGGCCGAGGCGGTAGTTCAAAAAACTCTGAATCTTCCGTGAGCTGGCGGAGTCGACCGAATGAAGCCACCTGATGGAGAACGCACATGGCCCGACCAGATGAACCTAAGCCATATACCCCCACCGAAATCGATGACACCGAAGACCGCATGGGCAGCGTGCATGAGCTGGATTTCGATGAACGCCTGGATGAGCGCGAAGGGCGGGTGGGCGACGAGCGACCCGCCGCCGAGGTCGCCCGTGAGTTCCCACCCCAGCGCGTGGCACACAGTGGCATGACCGGCGGCGAGGCGCTGAGTGACAGCCTGCATGAGGACAATGTCACCTACGACGATTTGAGCCCGGACACCCTGCTGGACGAAACCGGTGCCCGCGACCCCCACGAACCGGGCGGCAGTGACGGCCCGGCAGACCAGCGTCTGCGCGAGGTGGATGCCGATGAGATCGGTGGCGGCATTGGCCTGGACGAGGCCGAACTGGCCCGATCCGCGCCGCTGGACGGGGTGCCCTGGACCGATGATGTGATAGACGACGAGGAGAGCAAGCCATGAACGAACAACGCTGCGCGTGTACGCACTGCTCCTGCACGGTGGATGCCAATGCCTTGCAGCGTGACGGCAAGGCCTATTGCTGCGAGGCCTGCGCCAGCGGCCACCGCAAGGGTGAGCCATGCCGGATGCAGGACTGCCATTGTGGTGAAAAGCCGGGCGAGAGCGCGGTGGACAATGCGCTGGATGAAACCTTTCCAGCGAGTGATCCGATTTCACCCTGAAGCCAGTAGGCGGGCAGCCCTTTCACCCGATCGCCCAGTCCTTTGAACCTCGGGTGTTGCGCGGGGTTGGTTTCTTGGCGCGCCCCCCCGTAGGAGCGGGTTCACCCGCGAACACCGGCAAAGCCGGTGCCATGCAACGTGCTGCCTGCTTCGCGGGTAAACCCGCTCCTACATTTACGGCGCATGTCTTGCGCCGGGTTGGTTTCTTGGCGCGCGCCCCCGTAGGAGCGGGTTCACCCGCGAACACCGGCAAAGCCGGTGCCACGCAGCCAGCTCCAGCGCACACGGCCCCTTTCAGGTCTGAGCAGGCTTGTCGCGCCGGCGCATGGCTTTGGCGCGCTTTTCCAGGATCAGGTAGGTCACCACTGCCAACAGCAGCGGAATCAGGTAGTACAACGTGCGGTAGCCGAGCAGGGCAGCCACCAGCGTGCCCTGGGCCATCTGCCCGTGCAGCAGGGCCAGAAACACCGCTTCCAGCACGCCCAGCCCCGCAGGAATATGCGCCACCACACCGGCCACGCAACTGATCAGCAGGATGCCGAGAATCGATGGGTAGAACGCTTCGCCCGGCAGCAACCAGAAGATCAGCAGGGCCATCAGTGCCCAGTTGCTGGCACCCAGCGCCACCTGGCACAGCGCCAGACGCAGCGAGGGCAGCGTCACTTCGTGGTCGCGCCAGCACCAGGTGCGCTTCTTGGCGAAACCACAGGCCAGCAGGTAGCCGCCCGCAATCGCCAGCAACAGCAGGCCGATCAGGCGCAGGCCTGTAGTGCCCACCGCCCAGTTGCCGGGCATCTCGACCAGGCCCAGGGCAAATACGGTGCCGGCCAGCAGCATATAGCCCATCCAGTTGGTCAACAGCCCCAAGGTGAGGATTCGCGTAATGGTCGCGGTATCCAGGCCCAGTCGGCCATAGAGTCGGTAACGCAAGGCAACCCCGCCTACCCAGGTCGTGAAGTTGAGGTTGAAGGCGTAGCACACGAACGCGACTGGCAGGACTTGCCGGACAGGTAGCGTATGGCCCGTGTAAGCCCGGGCCAGCAGGTCGTAACTGGCGAACGCGAGGTAGCTGCTCAACGCGATCGCCAAGCCGATGGCAAGGGTGCCAGGCTTGTAGGCCAGCAAAGACTGGCGCACTTCGTTCCAGTCCAGGTTGCGCGCCAGCAGGTACAACAGCACAGGGATCAAGATCAGAAACGCGAGCGTGAACAGGCGTTTGCCCCAGGTCTGCCAGCTTTTGCGCGCCATCAGGAGTTGCCCTCGTGCAAGTTGCCCTGGGGTTCGGCTTCCGGCTGCACCGAGCGCAAACGCTGCCGGTGTGCAGGGAACCAACCCGCAATGCGGGGGAAGTGGCGGATCACGTGGAAGCACACGAAGATCAACGGTGCTCGCCACCAGTAGCCGCGAATCATGCGCTCCAGGGTGACCGGTTTGCATTGCTCGCTGGCCAGTGCCTGCAAATGCTGGTGCAGTTGCTGGTTGAAGGCCCGATCACGAATGAACAGGTTGGCCTCCAGGTTGAACGACAGGCTCAAGGGGTCGAGGTTGCTGGAGCCAACGGTGGCCCATTGGTCGTCCACCAGTGCCACCTTGCCGTGCAACGGCCGCTGGCAATACTCATGAATCTTCACGCCGTCGCGCAGCAGGTAGTTGTACAGCAGGCGCGACAATGCACGGACCCAGCGCATGTCGGGCTGGCCCTGCAAGATCAACCGAACCTCCACGCCACGCCGGGCCGCGTTGCGCAGCTCACGCATCAGCCGGTAGCCTGGAAAGAAATACGCATTGGCGACCACAATGCGTTGCCGGGCTTTACGAAACGCCTGAAGGTAGTGTGCCTCGATATCGGTGCTGCGCATGCCGTTGTCACGCTCGATCAACACCGCACTGCTGCTTCCGGCGGGCTCGGTAACCGGGCGTACTGCACTGGGGGGCTGCAGCACGGGAGACATCAGGCGCTTACTGGCTGCATGTACCTGCGCCACGACCGGCCCAGTGACCTCCACGGCATAGTCCTGCTTGGCCATGGCACCAAAGTCGCCTAAATGGTCGGCGCTGTAGTTGATACCGCCGATGAAGGCCCGCTCACCATCGACCACCACGATCTTGCGGTGCAAACGGCGAAACAGGTTGGTGCGCATGCCCAACAACAGGGGCTGTGGATCGAACGCGTGAAAGCTTACACCCGCGTCGGTCATCGCTGAAATGAACTCAGCCGGCAGCTCGGCTGTGCCGTAGCCATCCGCGGCCACTTCCACGCGTACTCCGCGCCGGGCAGCCTCGATCAACACCTGCTGCAATTGCTTGCCCACTTTGTCGTCGAAGATGATGAAGGTTTCCAGCAATATTTCTTCCCGCGCCTGGGCCATGGCCTCGAACACGCGGGGGTAGTACTGCTCGCCATTGATCAGCAACTGCACGCTGTTGCCATCTACCCAGGGTCGGTTCACAGGTTGATCTCCGCAGCCAGTGGTACGTGGTCGGACAAATGCGACCACGGGTATTTGGACAGCACCTGGGCAGCCCCCGGCATCGCGTTTCGCAAGTAGATGCGGTCCAGGCGCAACAACGGCAGGCGCGCGGGAAAACTGCGCGCCGGGGTGCCGAAGGCTTCTGTCAGGTGTTCGCTGAGCACCGCGTCCGCCTTCAGCCGCCAGTCGTTGAAGTCGCCGGCGATGATGACCGGCGCGTTGGGCGGCAGGCTGGCCAGCAGGTCCAGCATCAGCTTCACCTGGCGCTGCCGGTGTGCTTCGCGCAGGCCCAGGTGTACGCATACCGCATGCACCTCGTCATGGCCCGGCACCTCCAGCTGGCAATGCAGCAGGCCACGCTGTTCATTGCCCTGCACCGACACATCCAGGTTGTTGAAGCGGCTGATGGGGAATTTCGACAACAGCGCGTTGCCGTGGTCGCCATGGGGATACACCGCATTGCGGCCATAGGCGAACTGCGGCCACATGCTGTCGGCCAGAAACTCGTACTGCGGCGTTTCAGGCCAGGCAGGGTGGCGCAGTGCATGCTGCTGATGACTGCCGTGCACCTCTTGCAAAAACACCAGGTCTGCGCCGGTGGCCCGTACGGCCTCGCGCAACTCGGGCAAGATGAAGCGCCGGTTGAAGAAGGTGAAGCCTTTGTGCACGTTCAGCGTCAACACATTGAGCCGGCGTACAGCGGTCACCTTGTCGATGATGCAGCGTGGGGCGGGCAGGGTCTTGTTCACAAGGCCACCTCCGGCACCACGCCTGGCTCGGTCATCAGCTCATGGTCCAGCGACAGCTTTTGCAGCAAGCGCCTGGCGTCGTATGGCGCGTGAACCTTCTGGTCATTGTCGAAGTAGCAATACACATCCCGTGCCGCACACCGAGGCGGCGGCCCCGGCACGATCAGGTGGGCATCGTCCGCCTGGTTACCTTCACTCCATTGCTGGATACGCTGCTTCCAACGCCGCAGCGCGCGTGCGGTATATCCGCTGCTGAACAGCTCCACATCCCCGTGCAGGCGCATGTAGACGAAGTCGGCGGTCACATCTTCGACACAGGGCCATTTGCCGGCGCTGTCGGCAACCACCAGCGCCACGTGATGTTTGCGTAACAGCTTGATGAAGGCTTCACAGAGGAAACTTTCGTGGCGAATTTCCACCGCGTGACGCAAGCGTGCATTGCCCTTGATGGCAAGGCTGCCATTACCCTTCAGGCGCTCGGCGCAGCCTTGGGCGCGTTCAAGGGCCGCTTTGCGGGTGTGTGGCAGCAGCGCCAGAAACCGGGCAAAACGGTCTTCATCGAACTTCATGTTGGGAGGGAACTGCCACAGGAACGGCCCGAGCTTTTCGCCCAACAGCAGCGGCCCGGAGGCGAAAAAATTGGCCACTGGCTCTTCGATGTCCTTCAGCCGCCGGACATGGGTGATATAGCGCGGCCCCTTGACCGCGAACACGAAGCTTTCCGGCGTTGCTTCACGCCAGCCCAGATAGCGCTCGGGCGTCTGCAGGCTGTAGAACGAGCCATTGATCTCGATGCTGTTCACCGCCCGTGAAGCGAATGCCAGTTCATCGTCCTGTCTCAGGCCTTTGGGGTAGAAGTCCTTGCGCCAGGGGCCATAGCGCCACCCGGAGATACCGATGCGAATATCGCTCACGCTGCCGTCCTCACTGCCGGTTCCTTGTTCGGTCGCTCTGAAGGTGCGACCGGCAAAGGCCGGCGAGGGTTCACAACGCTTGACCAACGGAAATGCTGACGCCGAGTTGAACTTTGCGGCAGCTGGCGTCTCCACCGCATACCCGTTTCCTGGCAGGGTGCCCGGATGACATTCGAGCCTTTCTCCCACTGCCAGATGGCCGGGCTGGGCGACGATGTGCAAAAGCACAAGCAATGACCTGCCACCCGCGGAGGCAAGCATGGCCAGACATATCATCCACTTCACCGGGCCGATCAATTCGTCTACCTGCGGCAACCTGATCACGACCTGCTCACGGGCATTGCAACAGGGTGCCGAGCTTCTGCAACTGAACATCGCCACCATGGGCGGCGAATGCAGCTATGGCTTTACCCTGTACAACTTTCTGCGGGGGTTACCCGTAGAGGTGCATACCCACAACCTGGGTACGGTGGAATCCATGGGCAACATCCTCTTCCTTGCCGGAGCGCGACGCACGGCTTGCAGTTTCAGCAAGTTTCTTTTCCACCCGTTTCATTGGACCTTGCATGGTTCGGTGGACCATTCGCGGATGTCCGAGTATGCGATGAGCCTGGATTACGACCTGCGCCTGTATGCGCAGATCGTGGCCGAGCGCACCAAAGGCGCGGCCGAGGTCCTGGATGTACCGCGCTATCTAATGGCCTATCCAAGGATACTGGCGCCGCGGGAGGCGCTGGAAAACGGAATGATCCATGCCATCGACGAGATGCCGATCGCGTCAGACGCCGTTCAGTGGAGTGTGCACGCCTAGCTTACCGAACGGACGCCGCCGTGCCCGCGTCACAAGCCAGCAAGGAGCGGATCAGGGCCTTGATCTCGCCCTTCACCACAGCCACCTGATCCAGGTGGGCAAAGCGGCAGTCGGCAATTTCGTGCCGGGCCTTGGGCTGCGGTGCTTCGGCAAACTCCGCTGCGAACACGTAATGCACACGCTCTGGCGTTTCATGGCGCATCAACAAAACCAGCGATTCAGCCTGTAGCCCAGTCTCTTCCAGCAACTCCCGCTGCGCGGCCTGCATCGGCGTCTCGCCGGGCTCGATCTTGCCGCCTGGAAGGGTCCAAGGCGCCTTGGGCTTTCTCACCCACAACCACTTATGGCGCTGCTTGCCATGCCGGCAAATGATGGTGGCGCGATGCTTGACTGGTTTCATTCCGGCTCCTGGGCGATTCCTTTATTGCATGAAGTTTCGGCCCTGGATGGCAATAAACGTTGCGTTGAAGCTGACGAACGGTCACTTCCAGCACGCAAACAGCTTGCCTGCGTGTTTTTCGTGCCACCGGTCAGCTGATCGTAAAACCATTGAGCACAGCGACAAATCGGGGGCTCGGAAGTTAGGCATGGCACCGATTCATGCGATCAGCCAATCCATCGCAAGGAGAAACGACATGGCGCAGGACCAAGAGCGAACCCGCCAGCGCGGCGGCACCAAGGAAACCAACCCAGGTAACTTTGCCAATGACCGCGAGAGGGCATCGCGCGCTGGCCACAAGGGTGGCCAGGCATCTGGCGGCAACTTTGCCAACGACCGCCAACGGGCGTCGGAAGCCGGACGCAAGGGGGGACGCAACAGCCACGGCGCAGGCCGCAGCCAGTGAGTGGGGCTTTCGCTGAACGGCAACTCCCCACAGGTGCCCAGCAGCGATTTCGGGGTAGCCGCCCCGGAATCGCGCCATGACATTTTGTTAGACAAAATTTTGAATCTTCTGGCCACCGCCCGATCAATCAAAATGTCATCCATGGAGAAGAGGAGGCCCCCTGCGATGCCTAGCCCACAGTTGTACATAATCGATTACAAACTGCATGACCAGCCGCGCAGTTTCATCATTCGCCTGGAACGCCTGGACAATGCCGAGGCCTGGCATTGGGCAAGTTGTGATGCGGGCATCGGCATCATTCCCAAGTTCGGTCGCGAGAAAATCAGGAAGGTCAGTCGGCCGATGGCCGAGCGTTACGGCATTACCGCCGTGAGCTGGCGGATTTCGGGGAGCAAGCCTAACCAGTCGGTGGGCGATCCGGCGGCGATGGTCTAATAGCTCGCGTGCAACCGGTAAAGAAACTGCAGGAGCGGAGATGCCCGCTCCTATAGGGTACGTAGATACCGTGAACTGTCCTTAAGCGGCTTGAGCAGCTACCGGCCTCTTCGCGGGTGAACCCGCTCCTACAAAGGGCACTGGGCATTACCGATCAGAGGCGGCTTGCCCGAGAGGAGGCCAGTAGCTTCAACCCCTCATTCTGGTTTTTTCAGCACCAAGGTCAGGATGTCATAGCTGGCCACCAACTCACCCAGCTGATTGGTCACCTCCACATCCCACGCCACCACCCCCTGCGGCTGCCCCAGCGGGCTGGTCTTGCCTTGGTCGATCTTGCGCTTGCAGGTCAGGCGCGCCTGGATGGTATCGCCAATGCCCACCGGGTTGATGAAGCGCAGGGTGTCCAGCCCATAGTTGGCCAGCACCGGTCCGGCACCGGGCGACACAAACAGCCCGGCCGCTGCCGACAGTACGAAGTAACCGTGGGCAATGCGCTTACCGAATTGCGACGCCTTGGCGGCGATTTCGTCGAAGTGCATGTAGAAATGGTCGCCTGACAGGCAGCCGAAATTGACCAGGTCAGCTTCTGTCACGGTGCGGCGATGGGTGAGCAGCGACTCGCCGATACGCAGCTGCTCGAAGTAGCGACGGAACGGGTGCACGTCGGTTTCGATCACTTCGCCGCCGCGCACGTACTCGCCGGTGACCGCCGTGAGCATGCTCGGCGAGCCTTGTACGGCGGCGCGCTGCAGGTAATGCTTGACCGCACGCAGGCCACCCAGCTCTTCACCACCACCGGCGCGGCCCGGGCCACCGTGCTTGAGCTGCGGCAGCGGCGAGCCGTGCCCAGTGGACTCCTTGGCAGCCTGGCTATCGAGCACCAGCAGACGGCCATGCCAGGCAGCAGCCACCGGGATAGCCTTGGCGGCCACGCTGCGGTCGGCGGTGACCAGGGTCGCCACCAGGCTGCCTTTGCCACGGGCAGCCAGTGCCAAGGCTTCGTCGAGGTCGTCATAGGCCATCAGTGTACTGACCGGGCCGAACGCTTCGATATCGTGGGCGCCGCCCTCGGCATGTGGGTCGCGGGCCTGCAACAAGGTTGGCGCAAAGAACGCGCCTTCAGCCACGCCTTCGCCACGCGGGGCAAAGCCATCGCTGGCGCCGAACAGCTGATCACAACTCTGCAGCAGGCTGCGCACCCGCTCGCCGACATCGCGCTGCTGGTCATGGGAGGCCAGGGCCCCCATGCGCACACCTTCCAGGGACGGGTCGCCAACCACGACCTTGCTCAAGCGCTCGCGCAGGCGGGTGGCGACGGCATCCAGGTGCCTGGCCGGGACGATCGCACGGCGGATGGCGGTGCACTTCTGCCCGGCTTTAGTGGTCATTTCACGCACCACTTCCTTGATGTACAGGTCAAACTCTTCGCTGTCCGGTGTCACGTCCGGGCCGAGGATGGCGCAGTTGAGCGAGTCGGCCTCGGCAGTGAACGGCACCGAGTTGCGAATCAGGTTGGGCGTCACGCGCAATTTGGCAGCGGTATCGGCGGACCCGGTGAAGGTCACCACGTCCTGCCCCTGCAGGCGGTCGAGCAGGTCGCCGGTGCTGCCAATAACAAGCTGCAGGCTGCCTTCGGGCAGCAGGCCGGAGGCATTCATCAGGCGCACCACGGCCTCGGTCAAATAGCTGGTCGAGGTCGCCGGCTTGACGATGCAGGGCATACCGGCGAGGAACGTCGGGGCAAACTTTTCCAGCATGCCCCAGATAGGGAAGTTGAACGCGTTGATGTGCACCGCAACGCCTGCCCGTGGCACCAGGATGTGACTACCGGCGAAATGGCCTTGCTTGCCCAACGGTATGGCTGGCCCTTCGTGCACTAGGTTACCCGACGGCAGCTCGCGGCTGCCGATGCCGGCATAGGAGAACAGCGTGGCGTTCCCGCCTTCGATGTCGATCCAGCTGTCGGCCCGGGTGGCGCCGCTGTGGTGCGACAGGGCGTAGAGCTGCTCCTTGTGCTCGGCCAGGTACAGGGCCAGGGCTTTGAGGCGTTGGGCACGTTGTTGGAAATCCATGCCCATCAGCGAGGCAAGACCGCGTGCACGCGCGTAGTCCACAGCTTCGGCGAAGTCCGGGCGCTCTTCATGGCTGTAGGCCAGTACGTGGCCGTCGAGGGCGCTGCGCAGGGCCTGGGCGCCGTGCTGGCCGAGCCAACGGCCGGCGATGAAACTTTGCAGAGTAGGGGCGGCAGACATGCTGTTCTCCATGCTGTTCAAAATGTGAGGGGTGCTGTTACCACAGCGCCAGGGTGTAGCCGATGATCAGGCGGTTTTCGTCCACGGCGTTGGTCAGGCCGTTGCCGGAGCGGAAGGTGACATTGCGCCAGCGCAGGCTGACGTCCTTGAACGGGCCACTCTGGATGACATACGTGATGTCGGTGTCGCGCTCGCGCTCACGGCCATTGGTCACGGTGGCAGTTTCCGCGTGGCGACCGTCGGTGTAGCGGGTCATGAAACTCAGGCCGGGGATGCCCATGGCAACGAAGTCGTAGTCGTAACGCACTTGCCAAGCGTCCAGCCCAGCGCGGGTGAAGGTGTTATAGGTGACCAGGTTGACGGTGAACGGGTCGCCGCCGTTGACGAACGGGAAGGCGCTGTCACCCGACATCTGCTGCCAGGTGGCGGTGAACTTGTGTGCCCGCACGCCCAGGGTGAACATGGCGTTGAAGTTACGGTTGTCGATGTTGCCGGCACGCTCGGCACCGTCGTTGCGGCTGTCGAAGTAGCGCAGGTCACTGCGCAGGCTCACGCCTTCTGCCAGTGGGCGGGTGTCGATCAGCCCGACGAACTGCTGACGGTAGATGTCCTGGAGCTTGGCGTAGTAATAGCTGACCGTGGTTTGCGGGGTGATGGCGTAGCTGCCACCGCCAAAGTCCAGGTGGTCACTGCTGGCAGCGCCATAGCCGATGTCGTCGCGGCCAGAGGAATCACGCAGGTTGGCCTTGGTCAGGCGTCCGGCATTGAAGGTGAGGCCATCAAGGTCCTGACTGGTGAGCAGGCCACCCTGGAAGGTGGACGCCAGCAGGCGGGTGTCGTTGTACACCACCACCGGCAGGATCGGCTGCAAGGTGCCCAGCCGCAAGGTGCTCTTGGACACGCGAACCTTGCCGGTCAGGCCTAGCTCGCTGTAGTCATCGACCGGTTCGTGGCTGTTCGGGCCAAAAGGCAGCAGGCCGGTGTTGCGACGGTCGCGGCTGGAATCGAGCTTGATGCCCAACTGGCCCAGCGCGTCCACGCCAAAGCCGACCGGGCCCTCGGTAAAACCCGACTCCAGCTTGGCGGTAAAGCCTTGGCCCCATTCCTCGGCCTTGGCCTGCGGGGCGTTGCTCTGGCGAAAATCACGGTTGATGTAGTGGTTGCGCAGCTCCAGGCGTGCATGGCTGTCGCCGATGAAGTCGGCCAGCGCGGGCATCGGCAGGGCGAAGGTGGCCAGCCAGGCGGCTGACAGGAAGTGTGTGCGGTTCATTGTTGTTGTTTTACCCGACATGTCTGTTCGTCCTTGAAGTCAGTGTTTGCTGGCGCCAGCCGCACCGATACCGGTCATGGAGCGGATGAACTGGCCCAGGTAGCGACCACGCTCTTCAACGGCACGTTCGGAGGTGTCGGTAACCGAGAACACCCAGGCACTGAGGAAGGCCAGGCTCATGGAGAACAGCGCAGGGTTGCTGTAGGGGAACAGCGCCGTTTCGTTGTGCAGTACGTTGACCCACACCGCCGGGCCCAGCACTACCAACAGCACCGCCGAGACCAGCCCGGCCATGCTGCCGCACACCGCGCCGCGGGTGGTCAGGCCTTTCCAGAACATGGAAAGGAGCAGCACCGGGAAGTTGACCGAAGCGGCCACCGCCAGCACCAGGCCGGAAAGGAAGGCAATGTTCTGCGACTCGAACATCAGGCCCAGGATCACCGCCAGCAGGCCAATGAGCAACGTGGCAATGCGTGACACGCGCATTTCCTCTTGCTCGGTCGCCTTGCCTTTGCGCATCACGCAGGCATACAGGTCGTGGGACACGGCCGATGCCCCGGACAGCGCCAGGCCGGCGACCACAGCCAGAATGGTGGCGAAGGCGACGGCAGAGATGAAGCCCAGGAACAGGTTGCCACCCACGGCCTGGGCCAGGTGCACGGCGACCATGTTGCCGCCACCGATGATGGCGCCAGTGGCGTCGCGGTAGGACGGTTCAGTGCCGACCATGACGATGGCGCCAAAGCCGACAACGATCAGCAGCAGGTAGAAGTAACCAATGAAACCGGTGGCGTAGAACACGCTCTTGCGTGCTTCCTTGGCATCACTGACAGTGAAAAAGCGCATCAGGATATGCGGCAGGCCAGCGGTGCCGAACATCATGCCCAAACCGAGGGAAATAGCGTCCACCGGGTTGGACAACAGGCCGCCTGGGGCCATGATCGCCTGGCCCTTGGCATGCACGGCCACGGCACTGGCAAACATGGCCTCGGTGCTGAAGCCGAAGTGCTTGAGCACCATGAAGGCCATGAAACTGGTGCCTGAGAGCAGCATTACTGCCTTGATGATCTGCACCCAGGTGGTGGCGAGCATGCCCCCGAAGGTGACATAGGCAACCATCAGTACACCGACCAGCATCACGGCGTACAGGTAGCTGATGCCGAACAGCAGCTCGATCAGCTTGCCGGCGCCGACCATTTGCGCCACCAGGTACATCAGCGCCACCACCAGGGTGCCGAACGCCGAGGTCAAGCGCACCGGGGTTTGCGCCAGCCGGTAGCTGACCACGTCGGCAAAGGTGTACTTACCCAGGTTACGCAGGCGCTCGGCAATCAGGAACAGGATGATCGGCCAGCCCGCCAGGACACCGAGGGCATACAACAGGCCGTCGTAGCCGTTCATGAACATCATCGCGGAAATGCCCAGGAACGAAGCGGCACTGATCATGTCGCCAGCGATTGCCAGGCCGTTCTGCATACCGGTCAAGCCGCCGCCGGCGGTGTAGAAGTCACTGGCCGAGCGGGTGCGCAGGGCAGCCCAGCGGGTGACCAGCAGGGTGAAGCAGACAAACACCATGAACATCGAAATGGCGGTCCAGTTCATTGTGCACACTCCTGCTTGACCTTGTCGTTGAGCGGGTCGAGCACGTTGTTGGCGCGGTGCACATAGATGCCGGTCAGGGCAAAGGACAGCAGCACCATCAACACGCCCACCAGCATGCCGACCGTGGTCACGCCGCCGCTGAGGGACTGGCCGAGGGTGCTGGGCGAAAACGCAACCAGCAGGACGAAGCCGTAGTAGACCACCAGCATGGCCAGGGTCAGGCTGCCGTTGAGGCGGCGCTTGCGCCGCACCAGGTGCTGGAAGTCGGGGTGGTTGGCGATGCTTTCTATGCGTTCGGGTGTCATGGCAAGCGATCTCTTGGTTTTGTAATTGTTGTGTTGAGGTCACGCGGGGTATTGCGTTGTTGCTTAGGCCCTCTTCGCAGGTAAGGATGCCGCCCTAAGGCCTTGCGCAGGCCCTGTAGGAGCGGGTTTACCCGCGAAGCAGTCGACTCGGTCTACAGCTGGTCGAAATCAAGCACCACCTTGTCGCTCACCGGGTAGGTCTGGCACGACAGCACATACCCGGCCGCCACTTCGTAATCTTCGAGGGCATGGTTGCTGTCCATCTCCACTTCGCCCTCGATCACCCGGCACTTGCAGGTGGAGCACACGCCGGCCTTGCACGAGTAGGGCAGCTCGGCGCCAATGGCGTTACCGGCGTCCAGCACGTTCTGGGTGTTGCGCGGCAGGTCGAAGCTCAGTGCCCGGCCGTCGCTGATCACGGTGATGTGGCTAAGCGCCGAATCCACCTGACGTGCCGCCTCACGGGCTTCGCGGCGGGCCTCGCTGCCGGCGGCGGCGAACAGCTCGAAGTGGATGCGTTCCTTGGCCATGCCGTTGGCCTGCAGGCTGTCACGCACGGTCTCGGTCATCGCCTGCGGGCCGCAGATGAATGCTGCGTCCAGGCCGGCAACGTCCAGCCAGCGCGAAAACAGCTGGCCGCATTTGTCGGCGTCGATGCGGCCGTTGTACAGGTCAACATCCTGCTGTTCGCGGCTGAACACGAAAATCAGGTTCAAGCGGTCGAGGTAACGGTTTTTCAGGTCTTCGAGCTTGTCGCGGAACAGCGCCCCCGAACTGGAGCGGTTGCCGTACAGCAAGGTGAAACGGCTGTGCGGCTCGCTGGCCAGCGTAGTGGCGATGATCGACAGTATCGGGGTGATGCCGCTGCCGGCGGCCACACCCAGATAGTTGCCCTGGCGAGCCGGGTCCAGCGGCACGAAGAAGCTGCCCGATGGCGGCATCACTTCCAGCTGCTGGCCTTCCTTGAGCACCTCATTGGCAAACGCCGAGAAGCGCCCGCCCGGTACGCGCTTGACGGCCACGCGCAGTTCGCCGTCCTGTACGGCGCTGCAGATGGAGTAGGAGCGGCGGACTTCTTCGTTATCCAGCTGGGTGCGCATGACCAGGTACTGGCCCTGAGTGAAGCGGAACTGGTCCTGCAGGTGCTCGGGCACATCGAAGGCAATCGATACCGCATCACGGGTCTCATTGCGCACTTGCTTGATGGTCAGGCTGTAAAACTGGCTCATGGTGGTCTCCACGGCTCAAATGCATTTGAAATAGTCGAATGGCTCCAGGCACTCGCGGCAGCGGTACAGCGCCTTGCAGGCCGTGGAGCCGAACTGGCTGAGCAATTCGGTATGGGCGCTGCCGCATTGCGGGCAGCACACCTGGGGGGCTTCGCCGAGCAGGCTGCGCTTGCTGGCACTGCCTTGCGGCGGCGCAATGCCATAAGCGCGCAGGCGCTCGCGGCCCAGTTCGCTGATCCAGTCGGTGCTCCAGGCCGGGGTCAGCCGGCGCTCCAGCTCTGGCGCGGTAAAACCGGCCTGTTCCAGCGCCTGGCGGATATCCCCTTCGATGACTTCGGTGGCAGGGCAGCCAGAGTAGGTCGGGGTGACCACCAGGTGCAGGTGGCCGGCGCGCCAATCGACATCGCGCACGATCCCCAGGTCGACCACGCTGACCACCGGCACTTCAGGGTCCATGACCTGGCCCAATACCGCCCAGGCACGAGCCAGGTCGTCGCCTTGCTGTGCCCGCGCGCCGCGGTCGCCGGCAATCAGTTCACCAGGTTGCATCGGGGTAGGCCCTTGGCAGGAACTGCATTTCGGCCAGCAGCAGGCCCAGATGCTCGGTGTGCAGGCCTTTGCGGCCATCCAGGTAGAAGTGGCTGGCGGCCTTGGGCAGCGGCAGTTCGACCGAAGCAAACGTCGCGGTGACCTGCTTCAGCCAGGTGGCGCCGACGGTAGCTGGATCGGCGCCGATACCGCATTCGGCCAGACGGACTTCGTTGTCGCTGCCAGCGGTGAGTTCAACGGTGAAGCGCCACAGCACCGGGATAGCGGCGAGCATGCGCTGGCGGCTGGCATCGGTACCACCGCCCAGGCGTTGTACCCATTCGCTGGACCGGCGCAGGTGGTAGGTGACTTCCTTCAGGGCCTTGGCGGCAATCCCGGCGATTCGCGCGTCGCTGGACTCGACCAGCTCCTGCAGCACGGCGAAGTGCCACGCGTCGTAAAGGAACTGCTTGGTCATGGTCACGGCAAAATCACCGTTGGGTTGCTCAACCAGCAGCAGGTTGCGGTAGGCGCGCTCGTCACGGCGGAACGCCAGGGCATCGGCATCCCGGCCATCGTCGAGCAGCTCGGCGGCATACTCCAGCCAGTTGCGGGCCTGGCCGACCAGATCGAGGCCGACGTTCATCAGGGCCAGCTCTTCCTCGATGGCCGGGGCGCGGCCACACCACTCACAGAGGCGCTGGCCCTGGACCAGGGCGCTGTCGCCGAGCAACAGCAGATAGGGGACAAGGGCTTCTTTATGCATGGCCCACCTCACATGTGTCCGACTTCGTCGGGCAGCTCGTAGAAGCTGGCATGGCGATAGACCTTGTCGTCCGAGGGGGCGAACAGCGGGTCTTTCTCGTCGGGGGAGGAGGCGGTGATCAGCGCCGAAGGCACCACCCACAGGCTCACACCTTCGCTACGGCGGGTGTAGAGCTCGCGGGCGTTCTCGATGGCCATGGCGGCATCGGCGGCGTGCACGCTGCCGACATGCTTGTGGTTAAGGCCGTGCTTGCTGCGCACGAACACTTCGTAGAGGGTCCAGACAGACATTTTCGATCTCCGCATCAATCGCCGCTCAGGCGGCGTTCTTGTTCTGTTGCTTGCGCGCATAGGCCACGGCGGCCTCGCGTACCCAGGCGCCATCCTCGATGGCCTTGCGCCGGGTGGCGACACGTTCCAGGTTGCACGGGCCATTGCCCTTGATCACTTCGTAGAACTCGTCCCACTGGATTTCGCCAAAGTCGTAGTGGCCGCGCTCGGCGTTCCACTTCAGCTCAGGGTCAGGCGCAGTGCAGCCAAGCAGTTCCAGCTGCGGCACGGTCTGGTCGATGAAGCGCTGGCGCAGTTCGTCGTTGGTCTGGCGCTTGATCTTCCAGGCCATCGACTGGGCGCTGTTGGGCGAGTGTTCATCGCTCGGGCCGAACATCATCAGCGCTGGCCACCACAGGCGGTTGATGGCGTCCTGAACCATGTCGCGCTGGGCTTGGGTGCCCTGGCGCATCATGGTCAGGAGCATTTCGTAGCCCTGGCGCTGGTGGAAGCTCTCTTCCTTGCAGATACGGATCATCGCGCGGGAGTAGGGGCCGTAAGAGGTGCGCTGCAGCACCACCTGGTTGACGATGGCGGCGCCATCCACCAGCCAGCCCACAGCGCCCATGTCGGCCCAGCTGAGGGTGGGGTAGTTGAAGATGCTCGAGTACTTGGCCTTGCCGCTGTGCAGTTTGTCGATCTCTTCGTCGCGGTCAGCCCCCAGGGTTTCCATGGCGCTGTACAGGTACAGGCCGTGACCGGCTTCGTCCTGAATCTTGGCCATCAGCTGCAGTTTGCGCTTGAGGCTGGGGGCACGGGTAACCCAGTTGCCTTCGGGCAGCATGCCGACGATTTCAGAATGGGCGTGCTGGGAGATCTGCCGGATGAGGGTCTGGCGGTAGGCCTCGGGCATCCAGTTCTTGGCTTCGATCTTGATTTCGGCGTCGATCTTTTCCTGGAAGTTGCGTTCCTCGGGGGACATTTCTTCCAGCGTCTTGACGCGCTTGACTCCGGTTTCCACTAGCTGTGCGTACATGTGCTGCGACTCCTGCTAAGGCATGAGTCATTTGTAAGCGATACAAAACACAACGTCAAACACATTTATGTGTATCAAGTAAGATTTGTGTATCGCATTGCCGTCCAAGGGGCTGTTGCAGCCCACTCTCGGCACAAGGCTGCGCCTGCATCAGCGCGTGCCCGAGGGAACGCAGGCAAAAAAAAGGCCCCGGGCAATGCCGGGGCCGAAATGGCAGCCGATTGGGTCAGCTGGCCAACCGTTTGTCGAACACATGGCACGCCTTGCCCTCGGAGCGCTTGAGCGTGCCGCAGGGTTGCAGGTGCACCTGGGTGCTGATGCCGATGTAAGTCTTGATCTGTTTGGTCAACTCCCCGACGACCAGCTTGCGCTGGCCTTCGTCAAGGTGCTGGCACTCTGCGCGCAGTTCCACATGCACTTGGACACTGTCCAGGTTTCCATTGCGATACAAATGGATCTCATACAGCTCTGAAAGCTGTTTTATTTTTAGGACCTGTTCCTCGATCTGGGTCGGGAACACATTGACCCCGCGAATGATCAGCATGTCGTCACTGCGACCGGTGATCTTGCCGATCCGCCGCATTGGCCGAGCGGTGCCGGGCAGCAGCCGGGTGAGGTCGCGAGTGCGGTAGCGCACCATCGGCAATGCCTCTTTGCTCAGCGAGGTGAACACCAGCTCGCCCAGCTGGCCATCCGGCAGTACCTCGCCGGTGGCAGGGTCGATGATCTCGGGATAGAAGTGGTCTTCCCAGATGGTCGGGCCGTCTTTGGTCTCGATGCACTCCATCGCCACGCCGGGGCCCATGATCTCCGAGAGGCCATAGATATCGAGGGCATTGATGCCCAGACGCTGCTCAATTGAACGGCGCAGCTCGTCGGTCCACGGCTCGGCACCAAAAATGCCCAGGCGCAGCTTGAGGTGGTGGGGGTCGATACCCTGGCGCTCGATTTCATCAGCCAGGTTGAGCATGTAGGACGGGGTGACCATGATGATGTCGGGCTGGAAGTCGCGAATCAGCTGCACCTGCTTTTCGGTCTGCCCACCGGACATGGGGATCACGGTGCAGCCCAGGCGTTCGGCACCGTAGTGCGCGCCGAGCCCGCCGGTGAACAGCCCGTAACCGTAGGACACATGCACCTTGTCACCTTTGCGCCCGCCGGCCGCACGAATCGAACGGGCAACCACATTGGCCCAGGTGTCGATATCGTTCTGGGTGTAGCCGACCACCGTCGGCTTGCCGGTGGTGCCACTGGAGGCATGCAGGCGTACCACTTCTTCCTGGGGCACGGCAAACATGCCGTAGGGGTAGTTGTCGCGCAGGTCGTTCTTGCCGGTGAAGGGGAACTTCGCCAGGTCTTCCAGGCACTTGAGGTCATCGGGGTGGGCGCCGCACTCGGCAAAGCGCTGGCGGTACAGCGGCACATTGTCGTAGGCGTGCTTCAGGCTCCAACGCAGACGCTCCAGCTGGTGCTGGCGCAGGGCGTCGACGCTGGCGGTTTCCATCGGGTCCAGCAGGGCACGATCGGCATCATGGTACATGTTCATGGCTTCACTCGAATTGTTCTTGTACGCCGCGCGCCAGCGGTTGCAGGCCACGCGGTGAGTGTCATGGAGGCAGCATATACGGCTGCGTTCAGTTCGGTAACAAGCGCAGGGTCTGAACCGCTCAGAGGCGCTCGATGATCATGGCGATGCCTTGGCCTACGCCGATGCACATGGTGCACAGGGCGTAGCGGCCGGCCGTTTCTTCAAGCTCGTGCAAGGCTGTGGTCACCAACCGGGCACCGCTCATGCCCAGGGGATGGCCCAGGGCGATGGCGCCGCCGTTGCGGTTGACTCGCGGGTCGTCGTCGGCCAGGCCCAGCTCGCGCAACACGGCCAGCCCCTGGGCGGCAAAGGCCTCGTTGAGTTCGATGACGTCCAGGTCATCCAGTGCCAGGCCGGTGAGCGCCAGCACCTTGCGGGTCGCAGGCACCGGACCGATGCCCATCAGCCTGGGCTCAACCCCGCCCACCGCCATGCCGACGATGCGCCCGCGCGCCTTCAGGCCATGGCGGCGGGCCGCGGCGCTGCTGGCCAGCAGCAGGGCGCAAGCGCCGTCATTCACACCGGAGGCATTACCCGCCGTTACGCTGCCGCCTTCACGAAACGGCGTCCCGAGCCGAGCCAGCTGCTCCAGCGTGGTGTCGCCGCGCGGGTGCTCGTCATGCTCGACCACTTTGACCGGGCCTTTACGCTGCGGGATTTCGACCGGCACGATTTCCCGCGCCAGGCGGCCGCGGGCCTGAGCTGCTGCTGCCTTGTGCTGGCTGCGCAGGGCAAAGGCATCCTGGTCGGCGCGCGAGATGCCGAACTGTTCGGCCACGTTTTCAGCCGTTTCCGGCATCGAATCGATGCCGTAGGCGGCCTTCATCAGCGGGTTGACGAAACGCCAGCCGATGGTGGTGTCGAACAGCTCGGCTGCACGCCCGAATGCCTGCTCCGACTTACCCATCACAAACGGCGCACGCGACATGGACTCTACACCACCGGCCAGCATGAGCCCCGCTTCACCGCAGCGCAGGGCACGTGCCGCATTGCCGATGGCATCCAGGCCGGAACCGCACAGGCGGTTGATCGTGGTCCCTGGTACTTCGAGTGGCAGCCCGGCCAGCAGGCTCGCCATGTGGGCCACGTTGCGGTTGTCTTCGCCGGCCTGGTTGGCACAGCCGAAGATAACGTCATCAATGGCTTTCCAGTCCAGTTCGGGGTGGCGATGGATCAAGGCTTTGAGCGGGATGGCCGCCAGGTCGTCGGCGCGCACGCTGCTCAGGGCCCCGGCATAGCGGCCAATGGGGGTACGCACGGCGTCGATGATCAAGGCATCGGCGTGGGTCGGTTCATTCATCTTGCGTCTCCTGCGCCAGCACGGTGCCGCGCACTTTGTAGGATTTGCCATGGAACATCGCCACCAGCTCACCGCGCTGGTTGTCGATGCGCACGTCGTACAGGCCGGTGCGGCCTTTGCGGCTGACTTCGCTGGCGTGGGCGGTGAGCACGTCATCGCGCAGCGCCGGGGCCAGGTAGTCGATGGTGCAGCCCAGCGCCACCGTGGCCTGGTCGTAGCTATTGCAGGCGAAGGCGAACGCCGAATCGGCCAACGCGAACAGGAAACCGCCATGGCAGGTGCCATGCCCCTGGATCATGTCGGCACGTACCGCCATGCGCAGGCTGGCCCGGCCTGGGCCGGCATCCAGCAGGCTGATGCCCAGGCCCTGAGTGGCCGGGTCGCGGGCGTACATGGCGTCGGCACAGGCTTGTGCCAGTTCCACTTCAGTCATGCAGGGTGCCTCCTTTGGCTTCGCAGCGACGTAACAGCAGGGAAGGGCGGTAGCGGCTCTCGCCGTAGCTGCGCTGCAGGTTGTCGAGCACGGCCAGGGTGTGGGCAAGGCCGATGTCTGCGGCCCAGGCCAGCGGGCCGCGGGGGTAATTGACGCCGGCGCGCATGGCCAGGTCGATGTCGGCGGCGCTGCCGACGCCCTGAAGCACCGCATCGGCGGCCTCGTTGGCGAGCATTGCCACGGTGCGCAGTACCACCAGGCCGGGCAGGTCGGCGACACCGGTCACTTTCAGGCCGGCACGCTGCAGCAAGGCTACGGCGTGGTCGCGGGCGCTGTTAGTGGTGTCGGCGGACCAACTGATGGCAAGGCGGGTGGCGCTGCTGTAGTCCAGCGCCAGGTCGAGCAGCACAAGGTTGCGCAGGCCGTCTTCGCGGGCGCGCTGGCTGGCCAGGCGGCCATCGGACAGTGCCAGGGTGGCGTCGCCCACCTGGATCAAGCCACTACCGGCGCGCTGGGTCACGGCAATGCCGCTTTGGCGAAGGCGCTCGACCAGCGGCTGCATCACCCCCAGGTTGCCCTCGACAACGCAGGCCTCTGCGCAGGCGGAACTGTGCAGTTCGGCCGGCTGCGGGCGCTCGACGCCTTCGGCATAGCGATAGAAGCCTTGGCCGGTCTTGCGGCCCAGGCGACCGGCGTCCACCAGTTCCTTCTGCACCAGCGAAGGCTGGAAGCGGAAATCGCCATAGAAAGCTTCGAATACTGAACAGGTGACAGCGTAATTGACGTCATGGCCAATCAGGTCGGTCAGCTCGAACGCCCCCATGCGGAAGCCGCCAGCGTCACGCATCAGCGCATCCAGGCTGGCGCAATCGGCGGCACCTTCCTGCATCAGGCGCAGGCTTTCGGCATAGAACGGCCGCGCTACACGGTTGACGATGAAACCCGGTGTAGAGCGTGCATGTACCGGCTGCTTGCCCCAGGCCTGGGCAGTGGCATAGATGCGTGCGGCCACTGCCGGGTCGGTTGCCAGGCCCGACACCACCTCGACCAGCGCCATCAGCGGTGCCGGGTTGAAAAAGTGCATACCAACCACGTGCTGCGGGCGTTCAAGGCCAGCGGCGAGGCTGGTGATGGACAGTGACGAAGTGTTGCTGGCAAGGATACAGTCGGCTGCGCACAGGGTTTCGAGCTGGCTGAACAACGCCTGCTTCACCTGCAGGTTTTCGACGATGGCTTCAATGACCAGTCCGGCATCTGCCAAGGCGTCGAGTGTATCGACCGGGCACAGGCGGGCATTGATCGCTTCGCGTTCAGCGGCCAGCAACGTTCCTTTGTCCACCAGCCGGGCCAGTTGGCGATCGATACCCGTCACCGCCTGGGCGGCAGCACCCGGGCGGTTGTCGTAGAGCTTGACGGGGTGGCCGGCCTGGGCCGCGACCTGGGCGATACCGGCGCCCATGGCGCCGGCACCGATCACCGCCACCTGCACATTGCTTGCGAGTGCGCCCATGTTCAGCGCCCCTTGAAGGCTGGCGTGCGCTTGTTCATGAAGGCGCTCACGCCTTCGCGGTAGTCCTCGCTGCGCCCGGCCAGGCGCTGCAGGTCGCGCTCCAGCTCCAGCTGCGCCTCAAAACCGTTGTCGAAACTGGCATTGAGGCTGCGCTTGATCAGTGCCAGGCCGTAGGTGGGCTGGGCGGCGAGCTGGCGGGCGAGGGTGAGGGCTTCGTCACGCAGCGCGGCATCATCCACCACACGGTGGATCAACCCCCATTGCTCGGCCTGTTCGGCGCCAAGGCGCTCGCCCAGCATGGCCAGCGCCTTGGCCCGGGCCATGCCGACCAAGCGCGGCAGCAGCCAGGTACCGCCGGAGTCCGGCACCAGGCCGATCTTGCAGAAGGCCTGGATGAAACTGGCCGAGCGGGCGGCCAGCACCAGGTCGCAGGCCAAGGGAATGTTGGCACCGGCACCGGCCGCCACGCCGTTGACCGCACAGATCACCGGCAAAGGCAGGTCGCGCAGGGTGCGTACCAGCGGGTTGTAGAACTTGTCGATCGATTGGCCCAGGTCCGGCATTTCGGCGCCTGGGGCAACGTTGCGGTCGGACAGGTCCTGCCCGGCGCAGAAGCCGCGGCCTTCAGCCGTCAGCAGCAGCACCCGGGCGTTACTGCTTTGGCGCACTTGCTTGAGCGCTTCGCGCACCTCCAGATGCATGGCCGTATTGAAGCTGTTCAGCTGCTCGGGGCGGTTCAATGAAAGGAAGGCAACGCCGTCCTCGATGGAAAACAGGATGTGCTGGAAAGTCATGACAGGCTCGCTCCGTCAGTCGAGAGAATGATGGTCAGCGCCCCTGGAAACGGGCTTGACGCTTTTCCTGGAAGGCGCGGATGCCTTCATCGCGGTCGGCGGTGCCCGCCAGCAGGGTGAAGGCATGGCGCTCGAAGCGCAGGCCGCTGGCCAGGTCGGTATCACCGGCCTTCAGTAACGCCTCCTTGGCCAGGCGCACGGCCAGCGGCGCTTTGGCGGCGATGCTGCGGGCAACCTGCATGGCGCGTTCTACGGTGAGTTCGGGCTGGGTGATTTCGCTGACCAGGCCGGCCTGCTGGGCGCGGTGGGCAGTGATGGCTTCCCCCGTCAGCACCATCTGCATGGCCAACGGCTTACCGACGGCACGTAACAGGCGCTGGGTGCCGCCAGCACCGGGGATGATGCCAAGGTTGATTTCCGGCTGGCCGAAACGGGCGTCGGTACCGGCGATGACGATGTCGGCGCACATTGCCAGTTCGCAGCCGCCACCCAGGGCATAGCCGTTGACTGCGGCAATCAGCGGTTTGGCGAATGCGGCGATGCTTTGCCAATGCGCTACGCGCGGGTCATTGAGGATGCCGACCAGGTCGCGATCGGCCATCTCGCGGATGTCGGCGCCTGCGGCGAATGCTTTGGCACTGCCGGTAATCACTGTGGCCCGGACATGCTCGTCGTCCCCGGCAGCCTGCAGCGCAGCAGCCAGTTCTGCCAGTAGCTCGGTGCACAGGGCATTCAAGGCCTCGGGCCGTTGCAGGGTAATGAGCTGAACGCCGTGTTCGGGCGCCTGCACATCGATATATCGCGGCATGTCGGGTTCCTCTGGCTGCACGCACGGCACATCGCGTGGCCGGCATTTTTTGGAATTGTTTGCAGGGGCGTAATGCGGGATCACGACCAGGTGAGGTCAGTATATGCTCCATGCGATACAGGAATGCAAGTTTCAAAATGTTTTCGCGTATCTCTTTTTTGTTTTCCAGTGATCACAGCTCCAGTGCAATGCTTACAGAGGAATCGTTTAATCTAGGCGTTTTCGAGTATTTAAAGCAGGTTTTTAACGGGCAGAATTAACTCAACACATGTGATACACGATTGACGACCAAACAGCTTCTGATACAAGATCGACTGACATTTCAAATCATTTCAGGAGTGTTGCCATGCCTTGCTATCGACTGGACGGCCTGACGCCCGTGGTTCACCCGACAGCCTACGTGCACCCCAGTGCAGTCCTGATCGGCGACGTCATCGTCGGCCCCCGCTGCTACATCGGCCCACTGGCATCACTCAGGGGCGATTTCGGCCGCATCGTGCTGGAGGAGGGCGCCAACTTGCAGGACACCTGCGTGATGCACGGTTTCCCGGGGGGCGACACCGTAGTAGAGCGTAACGGGCACATCGGCCATGGCGCCGTGCTGCACGGCTGCCGAGTGGGCGAAGACGCGTTGGTCGGCATGAACGCCGTGGTGATGGATGGCGCCCATGTAGCACCACGTTGCATTGTCGCGGCCACTGCCTTCGTCAAGGCAGGCTTCGAATGCGCGGCGCAGAGCCTGGTGATGGGGTCGCCAGCCCAGGTCAAACGCCCACTGACCGATCAGGAGCTGGCCTGGAAACAGCGCGGGACGGCGGAGTACCAGCACCTGGCGCAGCGCTGCATGAACAGCATGGTCGAATGCCCGCCGCTGGCCGAGGCAGAGCCGGGACGCCCGCGCATGGAAGACACCGGGGTCAGGCCCAAGGGCCAGGCGAGCGCATGAGCCTGGCAGCGACACGCAATGGCCAGGCGGCCCACCGCACAGGTATAGTCGGTGCTTTATCCGCGCACAGTTCGCCCATGAGCACTCTTGCCCCACTGAACCACTTGATCACCCGTTTTCAGGAACAGACGCCGATCCGCGCCAGTTCCCTGATCATCACGTTGTACGGCGATGCCATCGAGCCGCACGGCGGTACAGTCTGGCTCGGTAGCCTGATCAACCTGCTGGAACCGATCGGCATCAATGAACGGCTGATTCGCACGTCGATCTTTCGCCTGACCAAAGAAGGTTGGCTCACTGCAGAAAAGGTGGGTCGACGCAGTTATTACAGCCTGACAGGCACTGGCCGTCGGCGTTTCGAAAAAGCCTTCAAGCGCGTCTATAGCCCAAGCCAGCCAGCCTGGGACGGGGCCTGGACGCTGGTGTTGCTGTCGCAACTCGAGGCGGGTAAACGCAAGGCCGTGCGTGAAGAGCTGGAGTGGCAGGGGTTTGGTGTCATGGCGCCGAACCTGCTAGGTTGCCCACGGGCAGACCGTGCCGACCTGGTGGCCACGTTGCGTGATCTTGAGGCCGGCGACGACAGTATCGTCTTCGACACCCACACCCAGGAGGTGCTCGCGTCCAAGGCGATGCGCGCCCAGGTGCGGGAAAGCTGGCGTATCGACGAACTGGGGCAGCAATACAGCGAGTTTATCCAGCTGTTCAGGCCGCTGTGGCAAGGTTTGAAAGAGCAGCCGTTGCTGGATGCTCAAGATTGCTTCCTGGCACGCACGCTGCTGATTCACGAGTACCGCCGCCTGCTGCTGCGCGACCCGCAACTGCCTGACGAACTGCTGCCAGGGGACTGGGAGGGAAGGGCTGCGCGGCAGTTGTGCCGTAACCTCTACCGACTGGTGTTTGCCAAAGCCGAAGAATGGTTGAATGCAGCACTGGAAACAGCAGATGGCCCATTGCCGGATGTGAGTGAGAGTTTCTACAAGCGTTTTGGCGGGTTGGCTTGAGGGTAAGTCACCTACTACCAGCAGGCAGTTCTTGTGTCCTTACAGGAGCAACCCCAACCACATTGCCCCCAGGATGAGCAGTTGCCCTGGAATGAGGTATCGCGAAAAGCTGAAACCTCCGTTGCTCAAGGCCAGAACACATTTGCTCAATGTGTTCCCCGTCAATGCGAGCAACCCCGGTATGACGATTTCATTCGCGCTGATTCGTCCGGCAGCGACCAACGAGGCGATCGAGGCCGTGGCCGCATGAGCATCGGCCAGGCCGCCGACGAAAGCCGCGAGATTGACGCCATTGGGGCCCAGAAGCTGAAGCAGAAATGCCGAGAACAAGGCGATGCCGGTTATCGCAGCGGTGATCGCCAGTGCTGTCCAGAGACTGAACGCGCCATCGCCCGGATGTGTGGCGGATCCTCCATGAGCAGCACGCCAAGGGGCTAGCAGAAGCACGCCATACACGAGTGTGACCAGTGCCCCCAGCGCGATCGATGACCAGAAAGGGTCGAGCAAGCGACGGTCGACGATGCTCAGCACCAGTGCAAATTGGGTGATGCTGGCGAGATTGGACAATACGGCAGCGCCGGCAAATGGCCTGGCAGCAGCGCCTTGCTGTCTGACGCGGTGCGCAAGCAGGGCAATGGTGGCAGAACTTGAAGCAAAGCCCGATGCGATCGCGCTCAAGGGCAGGCCATAGCGAGGCCCCATCAGGCGCATGACGATGTGTCCTAAAGCACCCACGGCCATCAGCAAGACCACCAGGTTACAAATCGTGCGCGGGTTGAGTATGTTGTAGGGGCCTAGAAACTGGTCCGGTGTCAGCGGCAGTACCACCAAGGCCACCGTGGACAACATCAGGCCATCGCGCAACTCTTCCTCGCTCAATTGTTGCAGCACGAAATGATGCAGTTCGCGTCGCAGCGCCAACAGCACGGTGAGCACCACGCCCACCGCTGCGGCGAGCTCAGGCTCATGGTGGCTGAGCGCTCCGAGTGTCAGCACCAGCAGCAGGGCAATTTCACTGGTCACTTCAGGGTCTTTATCGGCATGTCTGCGGTAGTGCATGCAGAGCATCAGTACCAAGCCCAGACTCGAAACCGCGACCAGCACCGCACCTGCCAGCAACATGCTGACGTAGCCCAGCAATGCAGTGATGGCGAAGGTCCTGAGCCCGGCGGCCGCGTGGTCTTCGTTACGCCCCTTCTTACGCTCGCGCTCCAGCCCCACCAGCATGCCGATACCCAGCGCCACAGCGCCGTGGCCAACATTCAAGGCGTCGAGCATGGTGCCTTTAGCGGGACCTTGACCTCACATTCCCCGCCGCCTTGTTCCAGTGCCATGAGTGCAGGCATATCGAGAATTTCTACCAACCTGCCATGCAGGTCGACGATACCCAGCGCGCGCAGACGGGCGACGGATCGGCACACGGTTTCCAGGCGTAACCCCAGGTACGAAGCCATGTCTTCACGAGACATGCGCAACATGAAGCCATGCGCAGAGTAACCGCGGCTGACGAAGCGTCTGGAGAGCCCCACCAGGAAGCTGGCCAGCCGCTGTTCTGCTGTCAGGTTGCACAGCATCAGCACGCGCCCGTGCTCACGCACGATCTCGCGGCTCATCAAGCGATTAAGGCTCTGCTGCAGCTCCGGAAACTCACGCGCCAGGGTTTGCAAGCGACGATAGGGGACGGGGCAGACTTCGCTGTCTTCCAGGGCAATGGCGTCACAGACATGGTGCTCTGTGGCAATGGCATCGAGGCCGAGTACATCGCCCGGCATCCAGAAGTTGATCACCACGCCTTGCCCCTCGGCGGTGTTCAGGCTGGTCTTGAAACTGCCGCAACGTACGGCATAGAGCATGGACAGCGGATCGTTGGCATTGAACAGCGCGGCACCCTTGCGAATGCGCATGCGTGGGCCTATCAACGCGCCCAGGCAGCTGTTGTCGTCAACCGGCAGACCCGTGGGGAGGCACAGGCCGCTGACCCGGCAATCCATGCAGTGGTTCACCAGCGGTTTCAGGTGAATAGGGTTTGCCTTGGACAATGCGTTGGGTGAGTCGAGCAGGGTGACCTTCAGCTGGCCAGGCATTTTCAGGCCTCCTTCGCATTTTGGAGGCCGCTTTGGGCCCCTGCGCCATGACGCGCACCGAGCCCGACGGTCACCCCAGCATGGGGCGACCAATCAGCAAGCATGTCACGCGAGTGGGGGGCATTGAGGCGGCTTGTAAGCCGTTCGACAAACCGCTCGGCTTCGGCAGCCGTCCTGAAACCCACCCGCCAGTCATCCATGTGTACCCAACAGCGTCCCTGCTCTGTGTTCTTCTCCACGTAAACGTTCATCAGGGCCTCCAAAGCATGTATCGGTAGACAATGCAGAATGAAGGCGTCCCTGCCGGCAGTGCAGGTGAAACCCAGGGCGGTGTCGCCATGGCACGCCTGCGGGGCCTGAAGTGGCTGTGATCTGGGTACAGGGTGCGCCGGCGAAGTCCCGAGGTATTGATCCGCGTCAAGTTCTTGCGCCATGGGCAATGCCACTGGTCGGTAGGTGTCTCCAGTTGATAAACATCAAGTTCGCAACACGTAGGTGGCAGATGCTTTACCTACGTATTGCAACCTCAGAGGTGTGCCATGGAAACTCCGCAAAGACTGCTGCTGATCGCCTCCCCCCTGATGCGCCGAACCCCGGCCTATGACCGGGCCGCTGCGCTGGCCAAGGCCAAGGGGATGGCGCTGCACATCGTCGCTTTCGACTACGTGGAAGGGCTTGCCACGGCGGGCTTGGTGAATGATCAAGCGCTCGCAGTCATGCGCGAGGGTTACGTGCAGCAGCACCGTGCATGGCTGGAAACCCAGGCGTTGCCGATGCGGCGCAATGGCGTCACCGTCACAACCGAGGTGGTGTGGGTGCAGCAGCCCTTGAATGAGATCCTGATACACTTGCGTGAGCAACCGTTTGCCATGCTGATCAAAGAGCTTGAGCATGAGCCTTGGTGGATGCGCGCAATGTTCACCTCGCTGGATATCCAGCTGCTGCGCGAAACGCGAATACCCTTGCACTTGGTACACAAGGCCAGCCATGCGTTGCCACGCAGGATTCTGGCGGCGGTGGACCTGTCCAGGCCTGAGGATCAGTTTGAAGGTTTCAACGACCAGATCATCAGCGAAGCGCTGAAGCTGACCTTGCAGTGCAATGCCCAGATCGAATTGCTGTACACCTACGACCTGGGTTCCATGTACCTGGACGCCGGCGGCAGCCGGGAACATTCGTTCCTGTTCGATTCGAACCGTGCCCAGACCTTGCATGACGTTCAGAGCGCTGCCTTCCAAGAGCTTGCCGAACGCAACGGGATCGCCGTCGAACACCGCCATATGCGCATCGGCGACCCGGCAAAGGCCCTGGCCATGTTCATGGATAACAATGATATCGACGTATTGGTCATGGGCAGTTATCACCACCATGGCATCGGCTGGTTCATCGGCAGTACTGCCGAGCGCGTTTTGCATCGGTTGTCCAGCAGTGTGCTGGTGATTTCTCCAGAACGCTCCAAAGGCTGAAGCACAAGGCCCGCAAGGGCCTTGTTTTTTCAAGGCCGCAGGTCAAGTTCGTGCAGGATCTCGCTCACATCCCCGCCAGGGTATCTTGAGGTGAAGCCCAGTGCCTTGACCAGCCGGTGCATGGCATAGTTGCTGGCCAGATCCCTGGAGACCATGCACTGAAAGCCATTGCGTCGTGCGGCTTCAATCAGGTGTTGCATCAGGCGCTTGCCCAACCCCTTGCGCTGCCAGTCTTCGCTGACCGCCACTGCACATTCGCACCGCGGACTACCAGGTATGCCTGCATAGCGGCTGACGCCGATTTGTTGCAATTGACCGTCTACATGAACCAAGGCGACATAGGCCATGCGTTGGTGATAGTCCACGGGCATGTCTTGCGTGTCCAAGCTAGGCAAGCCGCCGCTGAGCCCGGCAATGAAACGAAAACGCCGTGATTCATAAGCGATGGTGCTCAGAAAACGCTTGTCCCGTTCGCGGTCTTCTTCGCGCAGTGGACGGATCAGCACCGCCGAACCGTCCTCGAGGTTTTCGACCCAGTGTTCGCAGGTCTGTGGCTGTGCTGTTTGCTGCCCGTTCATGACGCCTCCCGTTGCTTGATCAGTACCTGGTGCAGCCGTTTTAACGTGGCGGGCCGTTTCGGTTCTGACAATCATCAAGTTCAGCCTGGGTAGCGGTTTTCTGATCTGCATCAAGCAGCAGCGATCCTGCGCGCGGAATATCGTCAGCATCACACCCACTCACGAAAGCGCGGAGGTTCACCATGGGGCAATATCGACAATTGCTGGTGCTGCTGACCGAGGTAGAACCGCATTCCGCCGCTTTGCGCAGAGCCCTTGCCTTGGCGCATGTCAGCGGCGCCAGCGTGCATGTACTGGGCTTGTTCGAGCCAAGCGAGGAGCACCTTCTGCGCGAAGAGCGGCTGAACGAGGCCGATATCAAGCGCCAGTACGAGCACTATCGCGCTCAGTTGACGGGATTGGTCGAGCGGCATCGCGGCAGCGGTATAACGCTGACGAGCGACAGCCTGAATGCGGAGGATATCCGCAGCCAGGCGATCGATTACATCAGTGAACTGCAGCCCGATATGGTCATCAAGGACAGCGAAGCCGCGTCGGCCCTGGTGCGCGTGTTCGGCACCCCACTGGATTGTGCGCTGATGCGAGGTTTCAAAGGCGTCAGCCATTTCGTGCCGGCGGGGGCCATCTCATTGCCGCGGCGTGTGCTGGTCGCAGTGGATACGGCGTTCAGTGAGACGCCTGCCGTTCAGGCGTGCTTCAATCGTGGTCTGGTTCGTGCTGCCCAGGCGCTGGCGTTGCAGTGTGACGCGCACCTGCATCTGCTATCGGCCTACAACCTGGCAGGGGTATTTGCCTCGGACATGAATGTCACCCAGGCGTGGATCGACGAGATGCGCGAGGCACTGCAGGAACCTTTCGAAGCGCTGGCCGATGCCGAAGGCGTCGCGCCTGACCGCCGACATTTCATGGAAGGAGGCCCGGTACAGGTGATCCGTGAACAGGTCGCGGCCCTGGACATCGACGCGGTGGTGATGGGCGTGGTGCAACCCAAAGGCCTGGACAAACTGTTGGGAGACACCACCGAGCGTATCGTCAGCCGCCCACCGTGCAGCGTGCTCGCCGTTCATCCCCAAATAGCCGAAAGTTGGGAGCCTTGGCCATGCAACTGACATTTCTTGGCGGCACCGGCACCGTGACCGGCAGCAAATTCCTGTTGACCCGTGACAGCACGCGGGTATTGGTCGACTGCGGACTCTTCCAGGGTTTCAAGCAACTGCGCCTGCGCAACTGGCAGCCACTGCCCCCGGCGCTGCGGGCGCTTGATGCGGTGGTGCTGACCCACGCCCACCTTGACCACAGTGGTTATCTACCGGTGCTGGTTCGGGAAGGCTACCGCGGGCCGATCTACGCCACGCCGGCGACGTGCGCCTTGGCGGAAATCCTCCTGCTCGACAGTGCACGGCTGCAGGAAGAGCAGGCCGAACATGCCAATCGCCACGGTTACTCCAAGCATGCGCCGGCGCAACCGCTCTATACCGAGCAGGATGCCAAACGTGCCCTGGCACTGTTTCGGCCCGTGGCGTTACATCAGGTGACCATGATCGCCGAGGGCATGGAATTACTGTTGCGTACCGCCGGACATATTCTGGGGGCGGCCACAGTCCAGATCAGCGCCGAAGGGCAGACCGTGCTGTTTTCGGGTGACCTCGGCCGCCCTCAGGATCCGATCATGCGTGCGCCTGAGCTGGTCAGGACGGCGGACGTGCTGTTGATCGAGTCTACCTATGGGGACCGCCAGCATCCCGCCGAATCGACCGAGCAGTACCTGGCCAAGGTCATCAACGAAACGCTCCTGCGCCACGGCATTACCCTGGTACCCTCGTTCGCCGTCGGCCGTGCCCAACTGCTCATGTATTACCTGTACACGCTCAAGCGCGACCGGTTGATCCCTGATGTCCCGGTCTACCTGAACAGCCCGATGGCCACCGACGCCACCGCCTTGTACCAGCAGTACCGCAGTGAACATCGGCTGACCGCAGCCGAGTGCGCCGCCATGTGCAGAGGCACGCACATCGTCCGGACAGTCGATGAGTCCAGGCACCTGGACCAGCTGCGCGAGCCCGCAGTGATCATCGCCGCCAGTGGCATGGCGACCGGCGGACGGGTGCTTCACCACCTGAAGGCGCTGGCCCCCAACCCACGCAACAGCATTCTCTTCTCGGGCTTTCAAGCCGGGGGGACGCGGGGTGCCGATATCGTCGCGGGCGCCCACAGTGTGCGGTTGCACGGCGAGGATGTGCCCATCCGTGCACAGGTGCATGCGATGGAGAATCTTTCTGCGCACGCCGATGCCGATGAAATCATGGAATGGTTGCGCGGGTTCACCCGGCCACCCCGTCAGACCTATGTCATTCATGGTGAGCCACACGCTGCCGACACCTTACGGCGGCGAATCAGCCTCGAACTCGGCTGGCAGGTGTGCGTGCCTGAGTATCAGGAAACGGTTGCCATCGACCCTGTGCGCTAGCCGGGCGCGGGAGGTGAATCATGAGTACACAAGCAAGGGCGAAACTGCGGGCCTGGTTGCACAGGCCCAGGGGCAGCCTGGGTTGGATCGTGACTATCGTCGCTTTACTCGTCGCCGCGTCCGTCTATCGCGCCTTAAGCGCTAGCTGGCGCATGCCCATGCGTGATCCGGCGGTACTCCTTGGCCTGCTGGCGTTGAGTGTCGCGCTGGGGTGGGCGGTGCAGCGGGGCGTCAAGCGCACGGTCGGCAAGGCCATTTTCAATGGCCAGCAGACGGGTTGGCAGGCCAGGCTGGCGTTGCTGCGTTCAATCACCCGGGAATCGAACACGTTGATAAGCGTGTTGCTGCTCCTGGTCCTACTCGGTGCTGGCACCGTGTGGCTGGCGGGGCGCTCCGTGGCGCAGATTGTAGAAAATTGCACGGCCAACCTGCAGGCCCAGGTGGAGGTGCCTGAGGATGACAAGCTTGCTACGCTGGTCGGCAAACCCGTGTGCACGTGCCTGGCACAGACCTTTCTGGAGCGCAATGGGGTGCTGCGCCTGGCCCTGTTCGAAACGCCCATGCAGGAAGTGAGCGGCCTGAAGGCGCTGACTCCCGCTGATGAGCAGCGTTGCCTCGCGCAGTTCGACCTGTTGCCCGAGGTGGGGCGTGCAGCCACGCCTTGAAGCCATCAACGGCTCCCATCGGCAGCTGAAACGACCGGCGCCCATCGCGGCGCGGGAGGTGTTCATGTCCCATGATCTTGCCTTGCCAACTGTGTTTGTCGACCGTACCCAGGCTGGACGTTGCCTGGTAGAGCCACTGGCCCGGTATGCCGGCAGGCCCGACGTGATCGTGCTTGCACTGCCGCGTGGTGGTGTTCCGGTGGCCTATGAAGTCGCGACTGCCCTCAACGTTCGCCTGGACCTGCTGATGGTGCGCAAACTCGGTATGCCGTTTCAACCCGAGTTCGCCATGGGGGCGATAGCCAGCGGCGGAGTAACCTTCCTCAATGACGACATGTTGCGGGCCTATCCGGTAGATCGCGCGGTGTTCGACGCCGTGGTTGCCAGGGAAACCGAGGAACTGGCGCGGCGCGAGCGGGCTTACCGGGGAGGGCGGCCAGCCCAGCAACTCAAGGATCAGGTGGTGATTCTCGTTGATGACGGCCTGGCGACCGGTGCCACGATGAGGGCGGCGATACAGGCTGCACGAGCCCAGTCACCGGCGCGAATCGTCGTCGCCGTCCCGGTCGCACCGCCAGAAACGCTCGAAGCGCTGTACGGTGAAGTGGATGAGCTGGTGTGCCCGCGTGTGCCTGAGCGGATGGTCTCGGTTGGCTATTGGTACCAGGATTTCCCGCAGACGTCGGACGAGGAAGTCATGACGCTCATGGGGCAAGCTGATCAGCAAGCACTTTGCCGGAGTGCCCCCCATGACTGAGCGCAGGGTTGAAATCCGCACGCAGACTGATAGAGCTTCGCCGAGGCTCATACACCAAATGGATAGGTTTCGTCCTCAGGCTCAAGGTGCTGTTGTTTCGGCAAGGGCAGGGCAGTCACTGGCTGGGTCTGTTCGAACCAGAGCAGCGCATCGAACTGCTCGGCCAGCACCGCCTCGAAGTAGTGGCTCAGCCGTTCGCTCTCGGGGCGATAGATGACGCCGATGGCGCGTTCGAGTAGCGCCGTGGACAACACATGGCGCAACGCCTTGCGCTGTGGGTCGCGCCAGTCGCTCAGGCTGGCTGGCACGCCTGCGAGGCGGAACTGGTGCTCCCAGCTGTCGCTGCGCGAAGGACGGATTTCCTTGATCTGCATGTCGCCGTCCCAGTCATCGGCGGCGGCCACCTGGCCGCGGTCGGTGGCCATGCCGATCAGCACCGCGTCGTGCCCGAAAGCGCTGCGGCAAAGCTGGCCGATGGTGAACTGGCCTTTCCAGCCCATTTCCGTGGCTCCGGCATTGCCGATGTGTGAATTGTGTGCCCAGACCACGGCCTTGGCGTGGGGACCACGGTGTTCCAGCAGTGCGCGCAAGGTATCGAACATGTGCCGGTCGCGCAGATTCCAGGAAGCTGTCGAACCTCGGTAAATGGCGCGGTAGTACTGTTCCGCAGCGATGATTACACGGGCGTTCTGCGTTGCGTTGAAGAAGGCTTCATCATTGCGGACAAGCCCTGACAGTTGCTCGGCGAGCATGACATTCAACTGCTGGATCACCGGTTGCTCACAAGGCATGAAGCCACCGCGCTCGACAAAGTGCCCGTACAGCGCGGGGTCGTCCTGCCAAGGCGTCAGGCAACCGTAACGGCGGCGGGCTTCATGGGCCAGATGCGGATCGACCCGGTCCAGATAGGCCAGGACTTCATGGATGGAATTGCGCAGGCTGTAGACATCCAGGCCGCGGAATTCCACGCGGTGGTCGGTGGGCAGCAGGCGGTTGTGCCCGTGAAGCCATTGGGCGAAGGCTTTGACTTCGCTATTACGCCACATCCAGGTAGGAAAACGGCTGAAAATATGGCGTTTCCACGCCGAGTGCGCCAAGCCTCGGACGTACTGATCGACATGCCCGGCATCCGGCCAGTCAGCCTCGACAGCAACGATGTTGAAACCATGCTGTTCGATCAGGCGCCGGGTGATCGCCGCGCGGGCGCGATAGAACTCACTGCTGCCGTGGCTTGCCTCGCCCAGCAGGATGACGCGCGCGTCAGCATAGCGGTCGAACAGCGCTGCGAATGCCGGCGTATCCAGGTCCGGCAAAGGTTCGGCGTACTGATGAAGCACCGGGGCAATATCGGCAGTGTCGACCTGATACTGCTTGCCGTAGAGTTTTTCCATCAATGTCTTCGAAGGGCCGCTCATGGAGAGCCTCCCGTAATCGGGCCGCCGCGCATTGACCCGTCAGTGCGACGGCCCAGGGTTCAGATCAGGGAGAGCCGGTGGATGACCTGGCTGGGATCATCCGGGTCAGCGACGGTGGTGAACCCCGCCGCTTTGGCCAGCTCGCGCATCGCTTGGTTGGCTGCTGCATCAACCGAATACATCTGCCGCAAGCCCTTGGCCCGGGCATGGTCGACCAGGTGCTTGAGCAGCAGGCGACCCAAGCCATGGTGCTGCCAGCTGTCCATGACGGTAACGGCACACTCGCACTCGTCCTTGCCGCTAGCAGTGGCGTAGCGGGAAATGCCCACTTCCTGCAATTCGCCATCCACGTGGGCAAGGGCGACGTAAGCCGCCTGGCGATCCTGGTCGACCTTCATCAGCTGGTCGAGCATGGCTTCACCGGGCTCCCTGAGCTGGCACAGGAAGCGGAAATGCCGCGATTCGGGCGACAGCCGTTCGATGAAGGCTTTTTCGCGTTCTCGGTCCTGGGCTTGCAAGGGCCTGATCAATACGTGAACGCCGTTTTCAAGGGCTTCGATCCAGTATTCACCCGAAGGTTTTGGGAACGAAGGCGTTTTATGCTCACGGGAAGTCTCGGCGGGCGCCATGGCAATGTCCTCTGTGTCGAATGAACAAGGAAGTTCAGTTTCGGCAGCGGGCCCATCGCTGACTTGACAGTTGTCAATTGCTTCCCACATGACTTGTCAAACCGATAGAAAAAAGCGGGTATAGCCGGGGATAGCGTCCGACCCTTGGTCGGACAGACCGCTAACGTTTAGTGGAACCGCTAACTTCAATAGATACACGCCTGCAAAAAAGCAGAGGCATCATCATGTCAGGCCTTGCGGAAATGGGAGCAAAGCTCCAGGTCAAGTGCCTTGCGTGCTCGTTGAGCCGGCTTTGCCTGGCAGCCAGCCTCAGTGCCGACGAAGTGGCCAAGCTGGAGCGAATTGTCCGCCGTAACCGGCCGCTGAAGCGGGGTGAGTACCTGTTCAAGGCCAATGAACCCATGGAGCACTTGTATGCCTTGCGCTCCGGGGCGATCAAGAATTTTCTGCTCGATGCCGAGGGCACCGAGCGGGTGACCGGCTTTCTCCTACCGGGGGAAATGCTCGGGCTGGACGCTATTGGTGCCAGTTGTTACCGAAGCTTTGCCGTTGCCCTGGAAATCTCGCTGGTCTGCGCCATCAGGCTGGACCAACTGGTGGACCTGTCCGGCCAGATTTCAGGGCTGCGCTATCAGTTGCTGCACATGCTCAGCCTGGGGATCCAGGGCAAGGACGAGCACCTGCGCTGCTGCCATGGGCGTGCCGAACAGCGGTTGGCGATCTTCCTGCTGGGCATGTCCGCGCGTTACCAGGCGCGAGGCTTGCAGGCTGATGTGTTCAACCTGCCCATGTCCCGTGGTGATATCGCCAACTACCTGGACCTCACTCAGGAAACGGTCAGCCGACTGTTCAGCCGTTTCGTCCATGCAGGTTTCATGCTGTGCGCCGGGCGCGAGGTCAGGCTCATCGACATGCAAGGCCTGGTCAACCTGACCCGCCTGGAGGAGCCCACTTGAGCGCGGCAAGCACCCGGTCATAGCGTTGCACAGGCCAGCTTTCGGGGGAGTGCCCCACCCAGATCGGGCGTGACACATGGTCTGTGCGTATCCAGATACGCTGCGCGGCTACGCCAGTTTGCCAGCACAACCGTGCCACTTGGCGCGCCACCTGTGGCGGCGCGCAACAGTACACCGTGTCCGGGCGGAAAGTGGTCAGCAAATGCCTGGTCTGCCACCAGCCACTGCTGTAGTCACGCGACAATGGCGACAGTGCCGACAGCCAGGTTCGACAATCGTCCGGCAGCAGTTCGGCCGCAATGCCGTCATGTGACAGCTGCAATTGTAACCAGGGCAGCCAGCAGCGAATCTCATCCAGCGCACCCAACAACGGCAGCAGGCCGTCGGCGCGACTGATGGCCAGCAACCTTGTGCTTTGTAGGGGCAACGGCCAAGCGCTGCCAAGCGGCCCGGAATAGTCGAGCAGCTCCCCCGCACGGCCCACGGGCTGCGCGCTCTGGGTGCTGACGATAAATTGCCCGGCCACGCCAGGTAGGGTCACGTAACTGCACGGCCAGCACTCGGTACGACCACTGAGCACGCAGTACTGGCCAGCCATTGCCTCGCCGCATGGCTGGCTGCAAAGGGCCAGGCGCACGAATTGCTGGATGCCCAGGCCGGGCAATGTCTGGAGCAAGCGAACGCTGGCACCCTCGCGGTCCATGACTGCCTCGCACTGTAAGGATGACTTGCTGTAATCAGCCTAGACCGTGGGCAATCCGGCACTTTGATCAGGATCAAATCAGCGGGCGGCAGGGACTTCACGTTGTTGATAAAGGTCAAATGGGCTGCTGCCCCACGGCGCATGATCGAAGCGTCTCCCTGGGAGGCATTACTCATTCGAGGAGGACGCCATGTCAGAAGTTGCCAAGAAAGTGCCTGCTACCCCCGTCACAACCCAGCCAACCAAAGCTTCGCCGCCAAGCGTCGAACCTTCGGAGTTGTGGCGGCCCTTCCAGCAATTACGCCGTCAGATCGACAGCCTGTTCGAGGATTTTGGACGGCGGCCGATGCGCATGCCGTTCAGCCAAACACCGTTCGATGTCGAACCTTTCTGGCGGCGTGACCTGTTCACCCACGGCATGCCGGCCATGGACATCAGCGAGCTTGCCGAGGAGTACCGCATCAGCGCCGAGTTGCCTGGCGTGGACGACAAGGATATCGAGATCAAGCTCGTCAATGGCAACCTGTTGATCCGCGGCGAGAAACAGGAAGAAGTGGACGAAAAACGCAAGGCATATCACCTGTCCGAGCGCCATTACGGCAGCTTCGAACGGGTTTTCCAACTGCCCCGTGAAGTCGACGCCGAGAAGATCAACGCCCAGTTCAACAAGGGCGTGCTGCTGGTGCACCTGCCCAAACGCGCCGAAGCCATCCATCCGGAAAAGGTGATTCCGATCAAGAGCGGTAAATGATCACCCACCCTCACTGCATCGAGGAGCAAGGAGGCTCCGCCTGTGGAGGTAGCACATGATGTCCATTGGCAAATACTGCAAACGGGACGTGGTCACCGCACTACCCGGTATCTCCATCTATGCCGCGGCGCGCCAATATCCGACGCATTCCGGTCGTCGATGATCTCGGTCTGCTGGTCGGAATCGCCACGGCGGACGACCTGATGGGCCTGCTGTCGGACCACCTGTACGAACTGTCACTGCTGATCCGTCAACAGAGCCGGCGGGAGGAAGATCTTCGCGGCGAAGACCTTTGAGCGCCCCGTGCGCGATGACGAAAGGAGGCTGGCATGAGTGATTTCCCCGGTACTGAAGAGCTCGAAAGCCTGGACGCCTATTGGCGGGCGGCGAACTACCTCACCGTTGGCCAGATCTATCTGCAGGGCAATGCCTTGTTGACCAGGCCCTTGACCTTGGCCGATGTCAAACCGCGGCTGCTGGGCCACTGGGGGACGTCCCCGGGGCTCAACCTCGTCTATACCCATCTGAACCGGTTGATTCGCCAGTACAGCCTCAATGTGCTGTTCGTCACGGGGCCTGGCCACGGCGGTCCTGCCCTGGTCGCTCAGGCATACCTCGACGGTACCTACACCGAGCTCAACCCATCGGTCGAGCGCAACGCACTTGGAATGGCCAGGCTCTTTCGGCAGTTTTCCTGGCCTTATGGCATTGGCAGCCATGTCGGCCCCCATGTGCCTGGCTCCATTCACGAAGGGGGCGAACTGGGCTATTCGCTGGCCCATGCCTATGGTGCCGCCCTGGACAATCCGCAACTGATCGTGGCGTGCGTCATTGGTGATGGTGAGGCCGAAACCGGGCCACTGGCTGCCAGCTGGCACTGCAACAAGTTCCTCAACCCCGCCCGCGACGGCGCGGTGCTGCCCATCTTGCATCTGAACGGTTACAAGATCGCCAACCCCAGCGTGCTGTCGATGATCAGCGAGGAGGAGCTGACCAGCCTCATGTATGGCTATGGCTATGATCCGTATTTTGTCGAGGGTGACGAGCCGATGGAGGTCCATCGCGCGTTGGCCAGGACGCTGGATGTCATCTACGAGAAGATCAGCCAGATCCAGCGCCTCGCGCGGTATGCCGAAGACCCGCAGGTGGTCGACAGGCCCTTGTGGCCGGTGCTGATTCTTCGTACCCCCAAAGGGTGGACGGGGCCCAGGTACGTGGATGGGCAACGCGTAGAGGGCACCTGGCGGTCCCATCAGTTGCCGTTGGCGGACCTTGACAAACCGCCGCACCTGATGCAGCTGCAACAATGGCTGGAAAGTTACCGCCCCCATGAGCTTTTTGACGCACAGGGTACGTTGTTGCCTGAGCTGGCCGCGCTGACCCCAACTGGCCGGCGACGCATGAGCGCGAACCCCCATGCCAACGGCGGTCTCTTATTGCGGGCCCTGGATTTGCCGCACTACGCCGATTACTGCGTGCCGATGCCGGGCCCTGGTCAGGTGCGGGCCGAGGCGACCAGAGTGCTGGGTGGTTATGTACGCGATGTCATGAAGAACAGCCTTGCGTCGCAGAATTTCCGCCTGTTCGGCCCTGACGAAACGGCGTCCAACCGTCTGGATGCGGTATTTGAGGTGACCGACAAGGTGTGGCTGGATGCTCGGGCCAGCGATGATAGACACCTTTCGGCACAGGGGCGGGTCATGGAGATCCTCAGTGAGCACATCTGCGAGGGCTGGCTTGAGGGGTACCTGCTGACGGGCCGCCATGGCCTGTTTTCCTGTTACGAAGCTTTCATCCATATCGTCGATTCGATGATCAACCAACATGCCAAATGGCTCAAGACAGCTGCCGAGGTGCCGTGGCGCAAGCCGATCGCCTCATTGAATATCCTCCTGACTTCGCATGTCTGGCGGCAGGACCATAATGGTTTCTCGCACCAGGACCCGGGCTTGCTCGACCTGCTGGCAAACAAGAAGGCCAATCTTGCGCGGATCTATCTGCCACCTGACGCCAACTGCCTGTTGTCGGTGGCTGAGCATTGCCTGCGCAGCCGTGGGTACATCAATGTGATCGTTGCCGGTAAGCAGATGGAGTGGCAATGGCTCGATTGCGAAGCGGCCGCCGTGCACTGCCAATCAGGTATCGGGCGCTGGGGCTGGGCCTGCCATGATGACGAGATGCCCGAGGTGGTGCTTGCCTGCGCGGGCGATGTGCCGACACTGGAGGTACTGGCGGCGGTTACACTGCTGCAAGAGCAGGCTCCAGACGTGCGTGTGAGGGTGGTGAATGTCGTTGACCTCATGGCGCTGCAACTGTCGCAACAGCACCCTCACGGGCTGTCCGACAGCGATTTCAACGGGCTGTTTACCGAAGATCGACCGGTCATCTTTGCCTTCCACGGCTATCCGGCGCTCATCCACCGCCTGATCTACAAACGCGCCAATCCGCAACGGTTTCATGTCCGGGGCTTTCGCGAAGAGGGCGCAACCACCACGCCATTCGACATGGCAGTCATCAACAATCTGGACCGCTACCAGCTGCTGCTCGATGTGTTCGAGCGCGTGCCACGTTTGCAGCCCCAGCTCGAACAGGCCCGCGCCCGCTATTGGGCCACGATGGAGAAGCACAAGCTCTACCTCATCGAACATGGCGAAGACATGCCTGAAGTTGCGCAATGGCGCTGGACATCAGCGTCGCGCGCCTGAGTCCGCCTTACTTGGCCTTCCAGTACTTCTGCATTTCCAGGAACAGGAACGAGGCGGTCCAGGTGATCAGCACCAGGCCCGTCAGCGCCTGCAGGCCGGTGAGGTACTTGAGGTGGCCAGTGGGGGCGATATCGCCGAAGCCTATGGTGGTGTAGGTGGTGAAGGAAAAATACACGCAGTCCAGGAAACTGCCGTCGAAATTGCCGCTGAGCGTACCCCAGCCTGGGGCATGGGCCATCAGGTAATAGGCCAAGGCAAAACACCACACCTCCAGGGCATGGGCCAGCAGCGCGCCGAACACGCCTGCGACGATGCGAAAGCGGCTCCAGAGCTTGAGCCGAGGTAGCCAGTCATTCAGGCGCAGCAGGCATTCGTAATGAATGATCACCACCAGGATCACCACCAGCATATTGATCAGCGTGACAAAGAGCATCGCAGGTACCCTGGCCAGGATCGGCGGTTCATTTCGTGGCATCGACCAGCACATAGGTGGCGGGCTCATTGGCTTGCGGTTGCAACGCCGGGAATTCTTCGGGGGTGATGGTCTCCTTGGCCAGCAACAGACGCGCGCCTGCATCCAGGTCGTCGCGGCGCTGCTCCAGCAAAGCCCGGGCGCGGCCATAGGCTTCTTCGAGCAAGCCGCGGACAGCGAGGTCGATCTCGCGCGCGGTTTGCTCCGAGTAGTCCTTGCGCTCCTGACGCAACAGCGAGTCACCCAGATAGCCGGCTTGCTGGCGCTCAAGGACCGCCTGGCCCAGTACCGGGCTCATGCCGAAGCGGGTGACCAGCTGGCGGGCGATATCGGTGGCGCGCCCGAGGTCGTCGGCGGCCCCCGTGGAGACCTGGCCGAACACAAGGTGCTCGGCGGCGCGCCCGGCCATCAGCACGACAAGGCGGTCACGCAGCATCTGCGTGCTGATCAGGTAGCGGTCATCGGTCGGCCGTTGCAGGGTGTAGCCCAGTGAACCCGCGGCGCGGGGAATGATCGACACCTTGTGCACCGGGTCCATCGCCGGCAGGCTACTGGCGGCCAGGGCATGGCCCATTTCGTGGTACGCCACCACTTGGCGCTCGTCGCTGCGCAATACGCTGCCTTTGCGCTCGATGCCCGCCACCAGTCGCTCGACCGCAGCGGTGAAGTCCTGCAACTCGACCCACTGGCTGGACCGCCGGGTGGCAACGATGGCAGCCTCGTTGACCAGGTTGGCCAGGTCGGCGCCCGTCAGGCCCGGGGTGATCTCGGCAATCCGCTCGCAGTCCAGGTCGTTCTTGTAGATGATCTTGTGCAGGTGGACTTTCAGGATCGCCAGGCGGCCCTTGCGGTCGGGCCGGTCGATGAGAATCTGCCGGTCGAAGCGCCCGGCACGCAGCAGCGCCGGGTCCAGTACTTCCGGGCGATTGGTCGCTGCCAACAGCACCACGCCTTCCCGTGGGTCGAAGCCGTCGAGCTCGGCGAGCAACTGATTGAGGGTTTGCTCTTTCTCGTCATTGCCGCCAAAGCTGCCGACGCCGCGCATCTTGCCCAGGGCATCCAGCTCATCGATGAAGATGATGCAAGGCGCCGCTTGGCGGGCCTGGTCGAACAGGTCACGCACCCGGGCGGCACCCACGCCCACGAACATCTCCACGAACTCCGAGCCGGAAATCGAGAAAAATGGCACCGCCGCTTCCCCGGCGATGGCCTTGGCGACCAGGGTCTTGCCGGTGCCGGGTGGGCCTACCAGCAGCGTGCCCTTGGGCACATGGGCGCCAAGGCGCGCATACCACGCCTTGTTTTTCAGGAAGGACACGATCTCGGTCAGCTCGCCCTTGACGTCGTCGATACCGGCCACGTCGGCGAAAGTCACCTGGGTGTCGTGTTCGACATAGACCCGCGCACGCGACTTGCCCACCCCCATCAACCCGCCCAACCCCTGTTTCTGCCCCAGGCCATGAAACAGGAAGTACCACAGCGCCAGCATCATCAACAGCGGCATCAACGCGCCCATCACGGTCGCTACCGTGTTGTCCTCGACGACGCCAGAGAACGCGACTCCAGAGCGTCCCAGTTGCTCGCTCAGAGCCGGGTCGACGCGAACGGTGGAGAATACCGAGTGGCCATCGATCGGCTCCTGCAGCCTGCCGAGGATCCGCTCGTGCTCGATATGCAGGTCGCTGACCTTCTGCTGATCGAGTAGTTGCAGGAACTGGCTGTAAGGAATGGCTTGCACGGCCGGCTGGCTGAACAGGCCGAACTGCACGGCAGCGAGCACTGCCAGGCCAACTGCCAGGAGGTAGAGCGTCCAGGGCTTATCCTTGTTCATGGCCATCTGTCCTCGGCGCGGCGGCGCTAGGCGATCAACAGATAATCTTCGACCTTGCTGACGCCCGGCACCGACCAGGCCGCACGCTCGACCACTTCTCGCTCGCGCAGCAAGTGCACCTTGCCTTCCAGCTTGACCACACCACCGTCGACCGTGACGCGGATGCCTCCGGCCTCGATTTCGGCGCTGCGCTTGAGTGCGTCCTCGATGTGGCGCTTGATATCGACCACGTCGGCCCGGGCTTTGAGGGTGATGCGGTTGTGTACGCCAACCACACCCGACAAGCGCCAGATTGCCTGTTCGATCACTTCCTTCTGGTATTGCCAATCGAGCTGGCCTTCCAGGGTCACCGTCCCTTTTTGCACGGTGACCTGGATGCCCTCCACGTTGGCGTCCGAGCTCCAGGCGATGATGTTCAGGGCACGGCTGGCAATCGTGTCGTCAGCGGTACCTTCGAGCTTGTTCAGGCGTACCTCTATCTCCTCGGCCAGGCCGCGCACGCCTTTCATGGCCTTGACCGTGCGCTCGGCACTGACTTTCTGGGCGTAGCTGTTGACGTGCCCGGAGAGGGTCACCACGCCGTTCTGCACCGTCACACCGATGCTGGCTGCATTGATATCGGGTTTGAATTCCAGCTCTTCGAGCACAAGGTCTCGCAGGTCAAGGTCGTTCATGATCGGCTCCGGTAGCAGATAGGGTAGGGGCGGTGCCCTGAGTCTTTGTTTCTACCCTTGTGCCCCCCAGCGCGATTGATAAAGGTCAAACCGGGTGAACAGGCCGGTCGCGGTTGACAAATGTCAGGCGTGCGGCGCACGCCGCCATCGATACTTAGCGTGTCCTGGCCATGCACGAGGGTACCGACATGCGACGTTATGTGCTTTGCGGGTGGGCAAGCCTGTTGCTGGTTACCGCGTCCGGCTGCACGGCGTGGCGCGCCCAGGAATACGATGCGCGCCTGGAATCAGCGGAGAACAACGCCGCCACCGCAAGGTTGCGCGCCGATCAAGTGTGTTACCGCATCGATCTGGTCGAGCAGACCGCCAACGAGGCCCTAAGGCGGGCAACCCAGGCTCAGGAGGAAGTGCAGCAACTGCGCCAGCAGGCCAGACGCAAGTAGCCCGCCATGCCACGTCGATGGCTCGACCCCGCACTGCTGGTGGTCTGCACGCTGGCCCTGCTGACTGGCGGCGTGGCCTATGCGGCGCAGCGGCCTGCCTGGGCCGCGCTGGTCTGGGCAACTGGTGGCCTGGTCATGGCCGGGGTCCTGGCGGTGGAAATGTTCAGGCGCCTAGCCCGGGGTGAGGCGGGTATCGACCTGATTGCATTGCTGTCGATCACCGCCGCCCTGGCCCTGGAGAACATGCTGGTGGCTGCGGTGGTCGCGCTGATGCTGGCCACTGGCCGAGCACTTGAAGCGTTCAGCGTGCGTCATGCCGAGCGCGAATTGCGGGCGCTGATCGATCGAGCGCCGCAACGTGCCTGGATCCAGGAGCAAGACGGGCTGCGCGAAGTTGCGGTGGATCAGGTCAGGCCAGGGCAGGCCGTGCTGGTGCGCCTGGGTGAAATCGTGCCCGTGGACGGGCGCCTGCAGAGTCCCCAGACCACCCTGGACGAGGCGGCGCTGACCGGGGAATCGTTACCCATCACTCGTCATTGCGGCGAGCCGGTGGCCAGCGGGGTGTGCAACGCCGGCGCGCCGATGGTGCTGGTGGCCACGCAGACTGCGGCACAAAGCACCTATGCCGGCATCGTGCGGCTGGCCGAGGCGGCACGCCAGTCACGGGCGCCCTTCGTGCGCCTGGCTGACCGCTACGCGCTGGCGTTCATCCCGCTGACGTTGCTGATCGCCGCGCTCGCCTGGTGGGCCAGTGGCGACCCGCAACGCGTGCTGGCGGTGCTGGTGGTCGCCACACCTTGCCCCCTGATATTGGCGGTGCCGATTGCCGTGCTGTCGGGCATCTCGCGAGCGGCGCGGCGTAGCATTCTGGTGCGCGATGGCGCGGTACTGGAGGCGCTCGCCGGGATCCGCCAGGTTTTTCTCGACAAGACCGGTACCTTGACCAGCGGCCATGCTCGGCTGCAATCGATCGAGCTTAACGGGGAGGGCGCGCCGCTGCAGATCTTGCAGTGGGCCGCGTCATTGGCCCAGGCATCCACCCACCCGATCGCTCGGGCTATTGTCGACGCGGCCCTCGCGCGGGGCCTGAGCCTGGCGGCGCCGCAACAGGTGCAGGAGGCGCCAGGCCAAGGGTTGGCCGGCCAGGTACAAGGCAAAGCCGTGCGCTTGGGGCTGCTGGCTTACGTGCAGCAGGGCAGGGATGCGGGCCCTTGGGCACAAGTGTGCTTGCAACAGCTGGACTATCTGGCCAGCAGTGGCAGTTTCGTAGCCGTGGACGGTGAATTGAAAGCGATGCTGCGGCTGGCCGACGATGTGCGTCGGGAAACCCCTCAGACCCTGCGCCGGCTTCGAGCCCGCGGCATCGACCAGATTGTCATGCTGACTGGCGACCGCCCCCAGACGGCGCAAATGATCGCGCTGACAGCGGGTATCGATGCGCTTCACTCTGGCCTCTCACCGCAGGACAAGGTCCGCCTGGTGCAGGAAGGTTGCCGAAAAGGTCCCACGCTGATGGTCGGGGATGGCATCAATGATGCGCCAGCACTGGCTGCCGCCGATGTCGGGGTTGCCATGGGCGCGTCCGGCGTGACTGCTTCGGCACAGTCAGCCGGCGTGGTCTTGCTGGTCGACAGGCTGGATCGTCTGATCGAAGCGCTCGACATCGCCCGGCACACCGTGCACATCGCCCGGCAAGGCGTGTGGGTGGGCATGAGCCTCTCGCTGCTGGCCATGCTGTTCGCTGCGGCCGGCTACCTGCCTGCGGTGATGGGGGCGGTACTGCAGGAAGGCATCGACCTGTTGATCATCCTCAACGCCCTTCGCGCCCTCGGCCCGGTTGCGGGCGATGGCCACAACGGGTTGCCGACCGAGAGCCTGCAGCGCATGCAGGACGAGCATCGACAACTGGACGGGGTGTTGACCGACCTGAGCCAGATGGCGCGGGACTTTGCCAGCCGCCCTGCGGAGCAGGCGCGGGCCGACCTCGGGCGCCTGGTCGCCGCCCTGCATGGCTCGCTGGAGCGCCATGAGCGGGACGACGAGCAGCAGCTGTACCCCCTGTTGAGCCGCTACATGGGAGGCGAGGATCCGCTCTCGCCGCTCAGCCATACCCACCGGGAAATGTTCAGGCTGATCCATTTGCTGACGCGCATGAACGAGGATTTCGCCCAGGCCGCCGCCAACCCGAGCGCCGACGAAATCCAGCACCAACTCATACGCCTGGATACCTTGGCAAAACTGCATTTCGACCAGGAGGAGGCCTTGTACCGTTACCTTGACCAACATTGAACACCGCTGCGGGCATTTGCACGCTTGATAAAAATCAAGCGCCAAGGGCGGCGTTGACCGGATGCTGGCAGCAGCGGTCAATCACTGCCGGCCGAAAAGCCCCGTCTCGATGCAACCCGAGCGACCTGAGTGATCAGGCCGGCCCACCGTTGGAGGCCATCATGAGTCACTATCAACGGCTGTTGCTGATCATGCGTCCAATGCTGCACCAGGCGGTCGCCCTGGAGCAGGCTGTTGCACTGGCCAGATCGGCATCGGCCAGCCTGCACATCGTCGCCTTGCTCGAGTCATTGGACAAACTCTGGCTGCTGGAGTCCGGTAAGCATCAAGCGGAGCGGCTTGCTCAGCATGAACAGCTGGAAGCCCAGGCAAACGCACTGCGTGCCTCCGGCGTGCAGGTGACGACCGAGGTGGCCTGGAGTAACGACCTGCAGGATGACATTCTGCAGCACGTGCTGGAGATGCAACCGGACCTGCTGCTCAAGCAGGTCGAGCATGAGCCTGCGCTCAAGCGCGCCTTCTTCACGCCGCTTGACTGGCAACTGTTGCGCCACTGCCCGGTCCCGGTCTACTTGCTCGGTGCCAGCCAGCCGGCGTTGCCGCGCCAGATCGTGGCGGCGGTGGACGTGGCCGACACCTCGCCAGAGGGGCAAGCCCGAAATGACAGCATCGTCCAGCAGGCCGGTGCTTTGGCCTTGCAGACAGGGGCGCAACTGGACCTGCTGCACGCCTGCGATCTGTCGATGGCCTACATGGGCGATATGGGGTATGCCGCCTGGGCCATCGGTGACATTGCCGAGCCCTTGCGCCAAGCGCTGGAGGATGATTTCAGGAAACTGGCCGAACGCTTCGGCGCACCACCGCAACGTTGCCATTTCGTGCTCGGACGCCCGGTCGCGGTGCTCAGCGCATACGTCGAATCACAGCCGGTGGAGGTACTGGTCCTGGGGCGGCCCATCGCACGGGGACTGGACCGTCTGTTCGGCAGTACCACCGAACATGTGTTGTACCAGGTACCTTGCAACATCCTGGTGGTGTAGGAACGTGCGGATGACTACGCCATGGGCGGGAGGCGCTCGGCGACCAGGGCGCTGGTGGCGACGATGTCCAGCCGGGCCTGGCAAGGGGCGGGCAGGCGAAAGGGCTTGATGCTGTCGGCGACCAGGATGCGTTCGAACATCCCGTTTTGGAACAGCGCCCCGCGCTGCTGAAGCTGCGGCGGCGTAGGCTATCCTGCAGCCGCACCGGGAGGTGCCCGATGAGCCCGTATCGCCGGATTTTGCTGATCATGACCAAGGCTCAAGCCAATGCCGCGCTGGACCGGGCCATGGCCCTGGCTGCGGCGTCTGGTGCTGCCCTGCACGTGCTGGGTATTCATGAACCCGGCGAACTGCGCCTGCGCCACGAGTTGCCGACAACCCCGCGGCCTTGCGTTTCATTCGTGCATTTCAGCACAGCGCTCAAGGCGCTGCTCGATGAACAGCCGGCAAGGGGGGCAAGCCCAGGTTTCGAGGCCGTGGAAACCTCCGATCCCCGAGACCTGGTGCCGGCCTGCATTGCCCGCTATGCGCCTGACCTGGTGATCAAGGACTGCTCGGGCTGTTCCCTGATCGATCAGCGGGCCCGGACTTCACTTGACCAGGTACTGTTGCATGGGAGCGAGGTGCCGTTGATGTTCGTACCGGCGAATGCCCCAGCCATGCCAGCTAGCGTGCTGGTCGCGGTGGATGTATCCCACGCCTCGCCGCTCAATGACGCACTGGTGATGGCCGGTCAGCAACTGGCAACACAATGCCAGGGCCAGCTGAACCTGCTTTCGGCTTACGACCTGCCAATCGCCATGCTGGCAAATCCTGACCTCGCCGGCCCTTGGGCGGATGAGCTGCGGGAATCGCTGCAGTTGCCGTTCGATGCGTTGGCCGATGCCCACGGCATCGCCCACAACCATCGATTCTTCAGCGAAGGTGCGCCGTTGCGTGTCATCAAGTCTCATATCGCAGCGCTGGGAGCCGATGTGGTGGTGGTCGGCGCCGTGCAGGCCAGGCGTTGGGCCAAGCTGATCGGCGATACCACCGAGCGGCTTGTCAGCCATGCGCCGTGCAGCATCCTGACGATCAGGCCTGCACCTGGCAGTTGAATCAGACGGTATCGCCTGTTCGGCCATGGCGCACCACCTCCACGCAGAATTGACCTTCGTAGGGGGGCACATGGCATTCGACGATATCCTGCGCCGCGACCTGCAGATGAATGCCGACGATATCGGCATGCACCGGTTGGTGGCAGACGTGGCGGTCGACGAGCACCGCGCTGATGATGTGGCGCGCACCCAGGTCGGCGAGATAGGCGCAGGTGCGTAGCAGAGAGTGCCCTTCGTAGAGCACGTCATCGACCACCAGCAAGGTGGTTGCGGCAAGGTCGAGCTTGGCGAGTTCAGGGTTTTCGGTGAGTTGAGTATGGGCATGCAGGAGGCTCAGGTCGTCTGCATAACGCTTGACCTTGATCGGGTAGAGCGGCAAGGGCGCAGCACCGGTGAGTGCCTGCAGGTGCAGTTGCAAGCGCTGCGCCAGCGGCTCACCACGCCGCTGAATGCCTACCAGTGCCACTTCGGACGCAGGCAGACAGGCCATGGCCTGGCGGGCCATCGAGCGCAGCACGCGGTCCAGATCGTCTTCGTCATACAGGCGGACCCTCGATGGAGCGGGGCGATTCATGGTGTTTCTCCTTTATTGGATATCACTGGGCGGGAGCCTACCCGGGCACCTTGAGGTGGGCTTGATAAAAGCCAAGTGATAGCCAGCCGAGTCCGGGCCAGGAACCTGAGTTTCAGTGCATCGCGGATACTGCATCTACCAGACGGGCGCAGGCACCAATAGCCTGCTGATGACACTGATGGGCCATGGCCGTTACCGGCACGCGAGATCTTTATTACCTGCATAGTTGACCTAAGATAACTTCTGCCGCCTTTCAGATCGTCGCGTTGCGCGGGCAGTGATAGCGTTGCTACATACGCTTTTGATCCCGAGGCGTGGCCATGTATCAGAACCTGGCTGTTCTGGCCGCCTTGCTGGTGCTGTACGCCAGCCTGGCCGGTGCGCTTGAATCCAAACCTGTCAATGGGCCGCTGTTGTTTCTGCTGGCAGGCCTGGTGGCAGGCCCCTCCGGGCTCGGGTTGTTGAACCTTTCGCTGGACCGCAACGATCTTCGCTTGCTGGCCGAGCTTACCCTCTCAATCGTCCTGTTCAATGATGCCGCCAAGGCCAACCTGGCCCAATTGCGGCAATCCCGTAGCCTGCCCTTGCGCTTGCTGACCCTGGGGCTGCCACTGACACTGATTGCGGGCTGGCTTGCTGCCTGGCTGATGTTCCCACGGATGCCCTGGCTGGAGATGGCGCTGTTGTCGACGATACTGGCCCCGACCGACGCCGCCCTCGGCAAGGCCGTCGTGAGCAACCCCGACGTTCCGGCCGATGTGCGCGAGAGCCTGAATGTCGAAAGCGGCTTGAATGACGGCATTTGCGTGCCGGTACTACTCTTGCTGTTGGCATTGTTGACGGAGGCTCATTCGACGATGCCTTTTGCCTTGGCGGGCTACTTCTTCCTGGAGGAGTTGGGTATCGGTGTTCTCACGGGGGCGGCGCTTGCGCTGTTGGTAGGCGGGTTGTTACGACTGTCGCAACGCCATTGCCTGCAGATCGAGGCCTGGCAGCAACTGGTGATGCCCGCGCTGGCATTACTGAGCTTCGCCAGCGCTCAGGCACTGGGGGGCAGCGGTTTTATCGCCGCGTTCTGCGCAGGGCTGCTGACAGGTTACCTGTTCAAACGGGAAACCCAGCCGTTGATCGTCACCGGCGAGTCGTGCGGTGAAGCGCTGTCGCTGCTGACCTGGGTGGTGTTTGGCGCCTATGTGGCGCCCAAGGCTTCGCAGATCATGGCACCCTCCGTCTGGTTCTACGCACTTTCGAGCCTGTCGCTGGTGCGAATGCTGCCTGTCTGGCTCAGCCTGGCGGGGAGCACACTTAGCGCCGAGAGCCGCTTGTTCATCGGCTGGTTCGGCCCCCGTGGGCTCGCGTCCATCGTGTTCGCGATACTGATACTGGACGCGCCGTTGCAAGAGGCTGGCACGATCATCGCGTGCACCATCGCTTGCGTTGTGCTGAGCGTGGTATTGCACGGCATGAGTGCATTGCCGGGGGCGCGGCGGCTGGGGCGCAGCGCACGAGAATGAGGGTGTGACAGGAGACCGACCGGTATCATCAAAGCATGTACGCGCAGAAGCGCACCAGGAGTCATCCAGCAAAGAAAATGGGCTTGTTGGCTGGCAGGGGCGGTCATACTGATCTGGTTTACCACATTGGCCAATGTTGGCGGCGCCTACATCACTGGCCGGCTGGGCGCCATCAGTGTATGGGGCGTACCGGTACCCGGTCTGAGCCTGATCGGTTGGTACTGGTTCAGCCCCACGCGCGTTCAAGAGGCCTGGAACCCAGGGCATATACCCGTCGCACAGGCGGTTACCAGCAGCATCCCTCTGACGCTACCCGTGGCTGTCGATGGGCCCGAAGGACCGTCGCGATGGGGTGGATTCCAGGGGGGCAGGCACAGCGTTAAGATGGAACCGGTTCATTTCTGCAGTTGGATAGGGAGCACTGAAATGTTGGTTGATATGGCTGCCTTCACACCGTGGTCGGCTCTGGCAGGCGGAGCACTAATAGGCCTGGCCGCCGGGCTGTTCGTGGTGGCGAACGGGCGCATTGCCGGTATCAGCGGTTTGCTCGGCTCGCTATTGCAGCGCACGGGAGAAGGGCGTGGCGAGAAACTGTCGTTTCTGCTGGGCATCATCGCGGCGCCACTTTTGTGGCGAGCGTTCTCGGCGATGCCCACGGTACATTTCAGTACGGCCCCCTGGTTGCTCATGGTCGCAGGGCTTCTGGTGGGCGTGGGTACCCGCTATGGCAGTGGCTGCACCAGTGGCCATGGTGTGTGCGGCCTTTCTCGCCTGTCCCCTCGCTCGGCGGTGGCCACGTTGTGCTTCATGGCGGCCGGCTTTGCCACCGTCTTCGTGGTTCGCCACCTTTACCCAGGAGCATGAAATGACCCGGATCAGCGCATTCATCGCGGGGTTGCTGTTCGGCATGGGGTTGTTGCTGTCGGGCATGGCAAACCCCACCAAGGTACTGGGGTTTCTCGACCTCGCGGGGCAGTGGGACCCGTCACTGGCACTCGTCATGGTGGGCGCCATCGGTGTTGCACTGCTGCCGATGGCTTGGGCGCGTCAGCACGCTGTGTCCTTGCTCGGCGGCGCGATGCAGTTGCCTGCCCGGCGCGACATTGACCGACGGCTAGTGGGTGGCAGCCTGATCTTCGGCATTGGCTGGGGGCTAGCCGGGGTGTGCCCAGGGCCGGCCCTGGTGCTGCTGGCCGGCGGGTTTTGGCAAGGCTGGCTGTTTGTGGCAGCGATGCTGGCCGGCATGGCGCTGTTCAATGGGCTGGAAGTGCTTAGTAAAAGCCGCCAGGCGTAAAGCAAGCTGCGGCCGTGCCGCGTAGACAACAGCGGGTGGGTTTCATTGGGTGAGGGCAGAGGAGACAACCCCGTTGCCCTTACCGACGACATGGAACCACCCGTTATCATTGCCATCCCGACGAAAGTCGCCCATTGAAGGCGGGTGAGTGCGCGGCCAGTTGCATAGTCGTCTGTAGCCCTCGGCCACGTTTAGGGGGCGGGGAAGGAGGCCAGGTAGGCTCGCACCGTCGGCTGTTCTTCGGTCAACTGCTGGAAATTCAGCATCAGAAAGCACCGGTAACTTTCGAAGACAGGGTGATAACGATGACATGGGACAACCTGAATAAAGAATGGCGCTGAGGAATACACAATATCCCGGCCTGAGAGTTATCGGATATTGAGGGAAGCGTGAAGGGCACTTTCCAGACAGGCTATGCGTATAACTCAACTAAATATTCATTTAGTCGAGTTGGGTCGCGCGCTTACATAAAAGAAGGGTAGTTTGGTATTTATTGCTCGACAATGCAACCGACTGGCTTTATCTCAGGTTCTCTGGGTTATCGGGCTGCGGGCGCACGCTGATATCGGACAGCTTCGTGGCAAACTGAAGCGCTCAGGTAGCCTGGAATTGGGCTTTGAGGATACAGAATGGCTGGCGTGCACCCGCGCGCCAGGCAGATTTAACGGGTGTACTGACTGAGACAGAGCTGTACAGGGCGATGATTTTGACCGATTTTATCGTTTATTGAGTGAGTAAACCGCTCTAGGTTGAGGGGTTGCCAAGGTTAGGCGAAAGCGTCTATTGGGATTGATCTGGGCATTTAGGCTATTGAAAGGTCGTGGCGTCTGTGCCAATCAGAGCCAAATACGATTGGAAAAACCCGGCTCTACAAATATCTCATGCTTTATTTTCACCTGGATAATGATGAGCTACCTGAAACAGATCTCACCGATATTGCGTGTTCGGAACCGTACAGGATTGACAGCGCAACCGCAGTCACTCGAGGCCATCGCGCTTTAAGTTTCTTCTGATTTCACAGGTTCGACCTCTGGTCAGAAAAAGGAGTTCGCGCCGATGCTTGTGTTTTCATCGATGAGTAAGCATACGCGGCCTTCGCAAGTCTTCAGAAATAGCAAAGGCGCTGGCACGGTTGCTTAACGCAGTTTACGTGGCTGCAGTAACACATAGACGTAAATCGACACCTTAATGACGAGGCTCGTCGCGCCAGGAAGCGCCTTGTATCCATGGCATCGGTGGACAGAAGCGTTGAATGGGTCTGCGGCTGTGAGAGCGATCCGAGCAGCAAGATGGATTGGAATGAGGCAAAAAAATCGGCCTAGGTCGATTTACTTTCGAGATTAGGGTAAGAGGCTTCCGTGTACTGTCACAGCTGGAAAGGCGCCTGAGCTGTCATGTACCTGGCTTTAAATCTGCCCACCCAGCGGTACCGGTGACTAATACGCAGTTATGCATAATGCGTATTATGTTAAATCATGTGCTATGTAAGGGAGCCAGGGTCAGTGTCCGTTTCCATTAACCCCGTTGAGATTTTCACAAAACCCCGTTCTTTTAAAATCAAGCGCTTACGTATGGCTCCCCGTCCTCCAGCCTCCCTGCAGTTTCACAAACCTCCGTTCAGCACGCCCAGACCTTGCTCGCCTCGAATGGCTTCAAATTTATCTGCTAAACCTATTTGCCCCATACTCCCATTGGTGGCCAAGCCAAGAAACCGAGCTCCCGGTAAACATCCAGGTCGCCGAGCGACTGAGTGCGCTGGATCCAAGTATCAACCCGTTCATGAATACCTGGTACGCCCACCGATACCTCAACTGGGTGGCGTTCAGTTGGAACCCTCAGAGACCGCATCAGCTTTATCACACCTGCACCATGTCCCTCGAAAAGATGCTTAATTGGAGCTTCGCCAACGAGCTCTCGCTGTTCGAATGGACACGCGATGAATTTGAACACTACGCGGATTTCATCGCCAAGCCAGATGAGAGCTGGTGCACATCCAGCAGACAGCCTCGCTTCATCCCAGATGCACAACGTGATTTTCGTGCATGGGCTATTAATCCAGCCTGGCTGCCATTTGACGAGTCCCGCATTACCGGCTCTGAAAATGAGATCGAAGAAAATATCTGGAAGCGTGAAATCAGAATCGTCTCCCAGTTCTTGAATTTTTATCTCCAGGACGTTGGGGCTAGTCGGCTGAATGTCGCCAACGCACCGCTAGCCCACCTGGTGTTCAAGCAGCCCGAGACCCGGGAAACTATCACGGATGCCGAAATGACCTGGATTCTGCGCAATCTGAAGCGCCTGTTGAGCAGCCACGATTTTCAGGCAATTGAGATGGGCCTCATCATAGCTAGGTATTCTTCACAGCCGCTGGGGCGCGTGATTGGCTCTGCCACGAGCCCTGGCAGGCTGGATCAATTCATCATTGACGAGAGTGGTAGATGGTTTGAGCGTAAGACTGGCGCCGTAGGTTGGAAAAAGATGCCAAGAAAATTTGATCAGGTTTTTAACAGATATTTGCAATATCTAAATATTGACAAACGGTGTTTACTCCCGCCCTCACCCATATTTCCCACGGATAATTCCAAGGGTGCGATTGGGCTCAAGGGTTTAAGGAAAATCCTAGTTAGAGCCAGAGAAGCGCTGGGAAACTTAGCGTCTGCGTCCAATTCACCAGCCATCCGTCAGGCTTCACATAAATTTAGAGGATTGACCGTCGCGCTTGTCCGGGCCCCGGAGTTGACAGTCGATAACGGCGAGGAAGGCAGAAAGTAAAACAAGGGTGAGTTTTTATCGGCGTCAGATCGGCTTGGCACTGCGAGCAAGGCTGGCGTGAATGTCGCTGACTGAAGCCTGTTCGTTGCTGGAGGAGCCTGCCTCATCCATACTCAAAAGCGTTCGATTCATTCCAGACATGTTTCGCCTCCATTAGCGAAGCAACAAATTCCTGCTGCTGACACTCTTGTTCAGATAGCGTGAGCGTACCCTTCTAGGCCCGGCTATCGTGAATCGAGACATCGTCGGACGACGACGCCTCGCCGCCCCCGGCTTCCATCCGTCAGCCTATACGCTGTGCTTGCTTCCCGGCACCCAATCCTCCCTCCCGGGTACTCGACGCGACGTGTTTTTTATCTCCTCACGTCTGTGCCCTTCGCTCAGAGCCGGCCTTTTCGAGCCTGAATGTCCGATAGATTCGAGGTGTCGGCGCCCTTCCCTCATGACCGGCTAAGCCGCTGGCTTGCACCATGGCTCCCACACAGGTAGCTGCGTATGACCGCGTTGGACTTAGAACGCTGCACAGGTGTAGCCCGCCTACACCGGCCGACGTGGCGTGTGCTTGCAGCTTATTTGGAAGATCTGCACAAATTTCTCTTCCGTCATCGTTTCAATATCTGAAAGAGAACTCACTCTAAGTAGGCTCAGCGGGTTCTTCGCTGTGGACTTATAAATACTGCGCAGTATGGCTTCTATTCGCCCCCCCGACTGATAGCGATTATGGCGATCGATGATTTTAATTCCTGCTAACTGGGCCGCTTGGTTCACCCTCGAAGAAGAATCGGAGTGATCGATCTCGAGCTTGGTAATGCGGTAAAGATGCTGGGAGGATGTGTTGGGCGGATAACCTCTTTAAGTCGACCAGAGCTTAGGCGAGGCAACCTTCCATTACTCTAGATGAGGCGAAATACCTCGTTAGATTGATTCGACGAATGGCGATTTCCTATGGTGATACTCGTTAGCCGGTCTCTATGAGCCCGAAGGTGCGATAGACACAAAATATCCTACGGCAAGGCCCTAGGCTGTGAGCTTCGGAGCAGCGCGCAGCAAACGCCAGAATCTAGAAGCCAACCTTCGGCAGCCTGAACATTCGGCTAGGTAGTATGTCTGCTCTACTTTCGACTGCTTCCCAAATACCCTATGCTGGCCTTTTGATTTTGCGCATGGGGCCTCCATGCTCCTGGAAGGAGCTAATATGGGCAAGCAGCACGCAACAGGGGCATCGCATGTTGAGGGAATTGATTTCGACATCCCTCTTCTACCCGAATCTGCTATCGACACCGATCAGCTATCCCGAGTAGGGTTCGCTGAAATCGCCACCTCCTCGCTTCGTAAAGTGCCTTCGACGTCGGGCTTCGTGCTGTCAATCGAAGGCCCATGGGGAAGCGGAAAAAGCTCAGTTCTCGCGATGATTCAGGCCCTGCTCAACCGTGAGGACAAGAAGCGTCAGCCAGTGATTGTGCATTTTAACCCCTGGCTGGTTGGCGACAAGGATGCCCTGCTCCGCCAGTTTCTCGCCAGCATTGCTAAGGCCGTTAAATTGAGCGATCACAGCAAGGATGGCCGGAAGGTAGCCAAAGAGCTCAAAGCTTACTCAAAGGTTTTTGATGTCCTAAAACTCATACCAGGCGTGGAGCCGTGGGCGTCCCTGGTTAAGTCGGTAATGGATGCTGCAGGCGATGCCAGTGAAGCCGTTGCAGAGTACAAATCGCCTGACCTTGAGGAGCAAAAGGAGCGAGTTGAGGCTGCGCTTAGGAGCTTTGATCGCCCTGTCATAGTTTTCATCGATGATGTCGACCGTCTTTTCCCTGCTGAAGTATTTGAGATGATCAGAATCATCAAAGCAGTCGGGGGACTGCCAAGGGTCGGATATGTCGTGGCTTGGGATTCCGCATACGTTACTGCAGCTCTCTCAAGCGTTAAGGTTCCTCAATCGAGCTCGTACCTGGACAAGATCGTTCAAGTCAGGATGCCGCTGCCAAACCTGTCCTTGAGCGCCCGGTCAAAGCTGTTTGACTCGGCTGTCGGGAGTCTTGATCCGAAGGCGATCCAAACTTACTTCGAGGGGCAAACCAAGCGGCTGGGCTTCCTGTATCAACTGGGGTTACGGGACTTGTTGGAGCAGCCCCGAGATCTTGCCCGGGTATTCAATGCTGTGCGAATGATTGAGCCCCTTCTACGGGGTGAGATTGTGTTTGCTGACATCCTTGGGCTAGCTGCGTTGTCGGTGAAAGCTCCGCAGGTGTATGAGCTGTTGAGGATTAAGCCACAGCTGTTCGTGGGGCATCTGCCAAGTGAGATTGGGCCTGGTGATTCTACAAAGCTTGTCGCTGACGGCTCAGCTGAGCGAGCAACTGCATATGCACACGGACGCACTGACGCAATTCGTAAAGTCGTTCATTTCCTGTTTCCTGAGGTGGCAGCGGCAGAAGAAGGCTTCTCAATGGGTGACGGTAAGTACACTGATGGAGTGATTTCAGATCCTTCACGGCTACTCGTCGCGCTGCAGTTGGGCATAACAGATGGTGATGTGAGCATCAAGACGGCTCGACAGTATCTAGAAAATCCCGCCCAGCGGGAGAACATAGTTGCTGCTCTCACTCCTGACGTGTGCCATGAATTTATGGACATGCTCGGCCAAATCGGCTCCTCTTTGCCGAGCGATCAACTCGACGATATTTCAAGTGTTTGTGTATCGCTCGCTCGGCTTGTTGATTCTTCCGTTTTTGTAAAGCGTGGAAGACACCGTGATGGGGTCTTTGGAATGAGCCCTGACGACCTCGCCTTGCGACAGATTAAGCTGCTTACAGCTTCCTTTGACTCCATGAGCGCCTCAGCAATCTACACCCAAGTGGCTATTGACCCATACGCACTGAGCTGCGCGGCCGAGTTGCTTCGAGTGAGCTACGTACCGAATCAAAGGAGGTACGACAGCGATCTTTTGCTTGAGCAGGACAACAAGGACGCTGTGATACAAGCCTTTGCTCAAAACGTGCTGAATGCGACAGAGGAGAAACGATTTTTTGAGGTCAACCTTCCAAGTCGTGTTCTCTGGACACTTGCGCGCCTTGATTCTCAAGCATGCAGGAAAATCTTCCGTATCGTGGAAGCGTCCGAAAAGTCTCTTGATCAGTTCGCTCTCCACTTCCTACGTAACAGTTGGGATTCGAGCAACGGCCAAGCCTACGCCCTGCCAAGTGATGAGGGAGTGACCAAAGCATTTTGCCCACTGAAGACCCTGCGTCAGCATGCTTCCAAGCGACTCGCAGATGAAACACTGGCCTATCCAGCGCGTGCAGCATGGCAATCGGTGCTAGACGGCAAGCCCCTTTATGGCGTGGACGGCACCGACGCAAGCAGATGATTAACTGGGGTTCTTCTCTAGGAAAACCATTACGTTTCGGCGGTTGCGGAATGATGTTAAATTGCCATTCCTGATACGAGGAATGCCCAAGGAGTGTTTCGTGAGGAATGGTTTGCTGGTTTCTTGTATGGCTCTTTCCCTTACTGGATGTGGAGATGGTGGCGAAGCCTACAGAAAGCAGGCGGAGAGCCTTCGCGGGGACATCAGTTCTCTGCAAGCACAGATTGCAGCTGCGAAAACCAGGATCACTCAGCTCGAACAGGAAAATAAGACTCTCAAAGAGACACCGGCAGTGTTCTTAGCCCAGCTCAGAAAGGCTGTGGATGCCGGGGACGAGACAACCGCGAAAGCAGCCTTGGCATCGTTAACCTCCCGCTACGCCGACTCCGCTGAAGCTGCGATCGGAAATGGCCTTTTGCAAAAAATGGTCAAGGATCGCGAAGCTAAGGAACAAGAAGAGCGCCGACTGGCGGCTCTTGGTATGAAAGCGATCCCGGTCAAAGGCTCGTTCACCGCGGACGACAGCGCCGTCTCACTTCAGTCTGCTCAAGTGGCCGGCCAATGGAGCTTCAACGATCACGGGGATGAGTACGAATACCGCTCGGCTGAGCGCGGCTCTCGGTACATCACCGCGAAGGTGACCTACTCGTCCAAGAGCAAAGATCCCCGTTTGGCCCCTCTGATTGTTTACGCATCAAACGGTGGCGAGCTCAAACGCCTTGGCGTCATGGGCTTTGAGTTCGTTAGCTGGAGCAGCTATGCGACCTTCCTGGGAAACTACCACGACGACGCTAACGATTTTGCTCACAAGGCAAGCATCAGATTCTCAATGGGTCTTCAAGTCCCTAATGAAGCGATCATTAAACCCCTGTACATCGTTGCCTCGTCTTCAGGTTGCGCTAATCGTAGCTCGGATCGATTCGGTAATCCGCCCGTGAGCTACTCGACCTATAGCTGTGACCAAGCTGCTCCCGCTGTGCTCCGGGCAAGCGATTTCAAAGAAGGCCGGTTCGGCATCGTTAAGCGCATCGATTGATACTGAGATAGGACTCTCTACATGAAGAAGGCTTTTATGGCAGCGGGCATCGCCCTGCTCTGCTTGGTCATCTACACCCAGATTACGATTTTCTCAGTACCGCCAATTGGAGCGGTACCAGAAGGGAGGACAGTCATCATGCTTCGTCTCAACAAGACGAATTTCATCGATAGCGCTGATGCGATGTGCGTTCGTATTCAGGGCTATGTGAACCTGCTTTGCCGCGGTATGACGATGGGGGCTGTGGTGAACGCTACCACCATCATTGCGCGTCTGCCCTACTCCGAGACCATCTACAAGATCAGTACTGGTGGCAACACCTACGATCGATAATCGGGCTGTGCAGGCTTGTACTATCAGGCCTGCTAGATCCACAAGGATGTTCACTGCTGCTCATCGATTAAGTGATACCAGTCAGCGTAGGGCGTGTTGATCGCCTTGTGGCGGTTGTAGTCCGGGCTACCGTCATCCCACCACACCGGGCCCCTTTCCCCTAGTGCGAATTTCGCCTCATCCACCGCTGCTCGAGCGGCATGCAGCTTGTCTTCATCATCCAGTGCTTTGGCTTCCTTCACGACTCGCCGTGCTTCCATCAAGTCGTGCACCAGGTGCTGACGCTCTTCAACAGGCAGCGCGGGGTTGCTGCAGCGCCAGAGCTGACCTTTGACTACGAAGTAGCGACCGTCTGGTGTTGTTGGATGCATAGCGCATATTCCATGGGCTGATACCTTACTGACAACCAAGTCCCGCCATACGTTGTATGAGGATCTTTGCCGAGCGGAAAGCCCGGTCGGAGAAACAGCAACCAGCCCGCTTCGCGGAAAGCGCGACCCTTTGACCGCGCCCTGCTTTTAGTGTGGTGGGCGCACTCAATAATCAGAGTAAAAGTTTCTTTCTACTATCCTTCCGTATCACCGTTCTGCTTGGTACTCCACCTCCAACACAAACGATCACCATTATCCATAACAAACAATCCAGACCAGATGGCAAACCAAAACTGGACGGTTACTAGGGGGGCTGATCCCATCAACCATCCAAATCCTTGTAGCAGCGCTTGCATTAGTGACTTGCGATACGGAGAGGTCGTGCGAGGAGTATATACTCTAACCCTCGGAAGGCCGAACCCCCAACGCCAGTAGGTGCTCAGCTCATGCTTCGCAAACTTTATTGAATTACAATTCCACCAATATCCCCAGCGGTACGACCAATCATCACTAAATAACCAGCTGTGTGTGAGATAGGATCGCACTGAGTCAAATGCCCTCACCTTTTCACCTGAACTAAGTTTCACCTCGCACTGGAGAAACCTGAAGTCTTCCACTGTGAAGCTAATGCAATCACCTGGAGAGTCTACATATTGCATCATGGGGATGTTTGTAAGACTACAAATCACCGGTGTGTCGTCAACATTGCAAAGAGATATTCGTTGCTGATACTTAACCCCCAGGCCTCGAGCTTCGAAGAAGACCTCCACTCCTGCCACAGTCTCCCCCGTTGCACGTAGCGCAAGCTTCCCCACGCGTGATTTAGGATAGGTTGGCTGTGCCAAATTAACTGAATATTCTAGGTGATCACCTAAGGCGTCCCAATGCGAGCCCAATCTGTGGTTTGAGCTCCATCGCTCGTGGGATCTAGAATACGTCTCATACAACAGCCCCCTGGTCACGCGCCCCCAAACCCAAGACGCAATTTTTGCAACAAAATTAAAGGGGATTGGTATATCCAAACTAACTCCTTAACCTTTGGCAATGCAGTAGAGATTCCGCTGAAGAAGCCCAACAGTACCGGCACTTCAACCCATCCAGGTCATTGACTAGGTTGGAGACCTTCATCCGTCAACGATCACGGCCAGTCTGGTCTGGCTTCGTCATAACGCTCGTTACGCCGAGTGGTACTAATGTTCTGGTGGTGATCTTAGCGAGAGGAACTGGATGCATCAACAGTATCTGTATGTATCAACAGTATCTAGGCGGATCGGTAGCTCCTCCTCAGAGCAAGACCAAGCTGGCCGCATGGTCTTCGAGACGATCGGATGTGCCAGGAGAGCTGGGTATGAATTTAGACGAATACGGTGACACTCTCCCAGGCGCGCTGACGGCCCGCCAAGTCTGCCAGGTGCTGCGAGAGGTCGTGCTCGGACGCCGGACAATGACCAAGGTTGGCAGTCAGTCGTGGGCGCAGCTGTACGCCTGCCACTTCGAAGTCGATGTAGAGGGATGGCGGATCACGATCTACAACGACTGTCATGAGCTGGACTACTGCGAGCGGTGCGTGAGCCCGGAGGGAAAGCGCTGGGATTTCGACCTAGGTGATCGGCTGTCGACTTGGGAGTATCAAACCCTGGAGCGGATGTTGAAAGCCCTATAGAGCGATGTCGATTCTCGCGCCACTGGATGGTCACGCCCTCTGGCTGCAAGGCTGCCGCCGAGCGGACAATACAGTCGCCCGAAAGTGTACTTCGCTCAGTTTTCATCTCCTTCCGCTCTAGCTCAAATGCGGCTCGTTCATGTGCCAAAGCTTCGTTCCCCTCCTCCAGCAATCGATCGAGCATTTTGAGGACGCTGCAGCACCGGGCAGTACGATCATGAAGATATCCGGGCAACCACCAAGGCTGCCCAGCCCCGAGCTCAGCCCCGGGCGTTGGAGTACGCAGGGCCACTGCGCAGGCCGGTGTGCTCCTCCACCGCACCGGTGCCATCCAGGTAACCATGCTTGCGCAAGTCAGGCATGAGCACAGCAGCCAGCAGGGTAATGGCGCTCATGGCCGCCACGTAGTAGTAGAAATACGACTCTACCCCTGCGCCGCGCAACGACAGCGCCACGTACTCGGCCGTGCCGCCACACAGCGCATTGCCCAGTGCATAAGGCAAACCTACCCCCAGTGCGCGCACGGTGGCGGGGTACAGGTCAGCCTTGAGCACGCCGGTCACCGGCGTATAGAACGCTGCAATCAGCAGCCCGAGCATGACCAACGCGAAGGCTTCGTACGGGTTACTGACGCTCTTCAGGCCCGTGAGCAACGGCACGATCAACAGGCTCGACAGCAGGCCGAAGGCAATCATGCTGTTACGCGAGCCGATCCGGTCGGCCATCATCCCGAACACCGGCTGCAGGCACATGAACACCACCAGGGCGGCTGTCATGATGAAGCTGACTGTCGAGGGGTCGAAGCCGGCCGACACCACCAAGTACTTCTGCATGTAGGTGGAGAAGGTGTAGAAATGCAGCGAGCAACCGGCCGTGATGGCAATGGTCAGCAGCACGGCTTTCTTGTGTTTCATCAGTGCCTTGATCGAGCCGGCTTCCTTGTGTTTGGCGCCCTGGGCATGGGCGGTCTCAAGCATCGAGCGGCGCAGGTACACCACTACCAGTGCGCTGACCGCACCGATGAAGAACGGAATCCGCCAGCCCCAGGCCTTGAGCTCCTCGATTGGCAGCACATTTTGCAGCACCACCACCGTCAGCAGCGCGAGCAACTGGCCGGCGATGATGGTGAAGTACTGGAACGAGCCAAAGAAGCAGCGCTTGCCCTTGCGGGAAATTTCGCTGATGTAGGTGGCCCCGGTGCCGTATTCAGCACCGACCGAGAGCCCCTGCATCAAGCGGGCTACCAGCAGCAGCACCGGAGCTGCCATGCCGATGGACTCATAAGTGGGCAGTACGGCGATCATCAGCGAGCCGCCACACATCAGGAACACAGAGATGATCATGGAGAACTTGCGACCACGGGTGTCGGCCAGGTAGCCGAAGATCCACCCGCCCAACGGGCGCATGAAGAAGCCCACGGCGAAGATTCCGGCGGTCGCCAGCAACTGCGTGGTCTGGTCGCCCTGGGGGAAGAACAGGGCCGCGAAATAAATCGAGGTGTACGCGTAGATGAAGAAGTCGTACCACTCCACCAGGTTGCCGGAGCAGGCACCGAGTATGGCGCGGATCCGTTGGCGGTTGGTCAGGTTGCGGATATCAGGCGCAGCGGGATTGTTATTGTTGGCGTGCATGGGGTAACTCCAGATCTAAGGCAAACGTAAGGCAGGAACGACAGCGTCGGTTTACGTTCGATTGATCGGTTTGGAGTCGCGATGGGAAAAAGCGGGCGGCAAAACGCGAGGCGATGAAACGCGCATCATGGGGGGTACCTTCTGGGATCTATTATTTTACAAGTCAGCGAAAGCGCACTGACTTTTATTCCCGAGCAAAGCTACGCCCTCACCTGGATAGCGGCCAGACCCGCTCCCCTCTAGCAGTTATGCCTCAATTGAATAGCTGGCTGCGTCAGAGCATATGCCCAGCCCAGATACCTTCGGCCACCAGCTCCGAGGCAATGTCGACGAAAGTCTGGCCGACATAGCGGGTAGCCGGGCTCACCTGGCGATCGGCCGGCAGCACCAGCACCAGTTTTCGCATGGGCGTAGGGTCTACCAGCGGTGCCGCGCACAGCGTGCCGTCGTTCAAGCGCGAGTAGATCGAGGCCAAGGGCAACGCGGTGTAACCAAAGCCATTGCGCACAAGGTCGATCATCGCGCCGAATGAATCCGCCTCGACGCTAGTGGTGATCTTGAAGCCGCGCTCCAGGGCACATTGGTCCATGATCTTGCGCAGCCCATGGCGGGGGCTGGGCAAGACCATCGGTTCACTGGCCAGCTGGGCGAAAGGGATCGCCGTGTCGAGGGTCAGCCCCGAATCGGGAGGGCCCACCAACACGAGGTTTTCCATCATCACCGGTTCGATGCGCAGGGTATGCAGCGGCTGCGGATCGTAGGAGATGGCCAATTCCAGTTCGCCCCGCTGTAACCAGTCCAGCAGATAGCCGCTGAAGGCTGATGAAAAGCGGATGGAGAGGTCCGGGTGGGTATCGCAGATGCGCTTGACCAGCGGCACGGTGACGATCTCGGCGATCGTCGGCGTGGTACCGATGGCGACCATGCCGCGAAAGGCCGCGCGCCCGCCAGCGACCGAAGTACGAATAGACTCCAGCTCGTTCATGATGCGGGTGGCCCGCTCAAGCACCTCGAGCCCCGCCGCGGTGATTTCCATCCCACGGCCATGGCGCTCGAACAGGTAAACGCCCAGCTCCTTTTCCAACTGCCGAATCTGCCGGCTCAACGCCGGTTGCGCGACATGCAGCCGGTCCGACGCCTTGCTCAAGCTGCCCAGCTCAGCCACGTGGATCAGGGTTTTGAGTTGCGTTACGTCCATCGGTCAACCACTGGCAAGGAAAGGAGCGCCTCTGAAACGGCGTGTTTGACAGTCTAAAGACAGCCTCGGGCGCCAGCTATAGAATTTGAGCATAGCAGCTAGAACCCCATGAAAACCCCTCGGGCTGGCCACACACGTGTGGCCGCACGGATGAATGCCCTGTTCCACCCGCTGCAATCGCCCGCAGGCCTCCAGTGTCAGCCAAGCGCCGACCTCAAGCTGTTGAACGCTCTACTTCCGGGTCAGTGGCGCGTGGGCTCGCCGGCTGTGCGTCCGGTTCCTGCAGTTCCCCTTCCCACTTGGCCACTACCGCAGTGGCGATCGAGTTACCCACGGCATTGGTGGCCGAACGCCCCATGTCGAGGAAGGTGTCGATCCCAAGGATCAACAGCAGCCCCGCTTCAGGAATATCGAACTGCACCAGGGTTGCGGCAATCACTACCAACGATGCCCGAGGCACCCCGGCGAGCCCCTTGGAGGTCAGCATCAAGGTCAGCAGCATGAGGATTTGCGTGCCGAGGGTCATCTCGATTCCGTACGCCTGGGCAATGAACAGCACGGCAAAGGTGCAGTACATCATCGAGCCGTCGAGGTTGAAGGAGTAACCCATGGGCATCACGAAGCTGGAAATCTTGCGGCTGACCCCAAAGCGGTCCAGCGCCGCGAGGAGTTTCGGGTAGGCCGATTCGGAACTGGCTGTGGCGAACGCCAGCAGAAACGCCTCCTTGATGAGGGCCAGCAAGGCGAACACCCTCCGGCCCAGGAACATCGCCCCGGCCAGCACCAGCAACACCCACAATAAGACCAAGCCAAGATAGAAGTCGCGCATGAACACGGCGAACGTGGCCAGGATCGACAAGCCATTGACTGCTACAGTGGCAGCCATCGCCGCCATGACAGCCAAGGGCGCGAGCTTCATGACGTAGCCGGTGATGAGCAGCATGGCCTGGGCCAGCTCATCGGCCAAGCGTATCAGACCCTTGGCTTTTTCTCCCAGCGCCGCCAGGGCGACCCCAAAGAACAGTGAGAACACCACGATCTGCAGGATCTCGTTGTTGGCCAAGGCCTCGGCGAACGACCTGGGTACCAGATGGGTGACAAAGGCCTTGAGGGTAAAGGCCGAGGTCTGCAGCGAAGTGGTTTCACTGACGTCCGGCAAGGGCAGCGCCAGATGCAGCCCCGGCTGCAGGATGTTGGCCATCATCAGACCGACCGCCAGCGACAGCAGCGAGGCCGTCAGGAACCACATCATGGCCTTGCCGAACACTCTGCCTACCGCACCGGCGTCGCCCATGTGGGCGATGCCAACCACCAGGGTGGAAAACACCAGCGGCCCGATCAGCATCTTGATCAGCCTGAGGAACACATCCGATATCACCGAGATGTAGCCCGCGGTATGGGCAGCGGCGGCCTTGTCCGGGCTGGTGAGAAAAATGACGTAGCCGATCACAACCCCGAGAAACATGGCCAGCAGTATCCAGCCCGCCAACGGTAGTCTGCGTTTCATTGAGCACCTGTATTCAAGCAATAAGATCCAACACTGCCTGGGCAGTGCATCACGGAACGAAATAGGACAGTGCAAGGTGCCGGAACCGGCAGGGTGAGGATGGCTTATCGGCCAATGGCGGCTCTGCAGTGAGCCACCCGGCGAGCGTGCGCAGGTAACGAAGCAACATCGATGATCCCCAATTTTATTGTTGTTTTGATTCGACAGCGGCTCGACCGCGATCGAGTCGACAACCTAACGTCTTCGCCGACGCGCCATAAGCGCTGCAGGTGTCTATCAGCTATGCCCGCTTTCTATAACGACAGCCTCCCCTGCCCGCGCCATGCCTGACCCGACGCGGCAACCGGTCTCAGCGCGTGTCTACCTGCCGTTGCATGCGCCGACCTATGCCGCAACGGCATATCTCAAAGAAAAAAACGGTAGTCGTCGTGCACGGCAACTCCCCCCATGATGAGGAAAAACAAAAGCAGTACTGCCGGGAGAGACCCCATGTCATCGCAAGAAGCTGAACAGAACTGGCAAGAGGACGTGTTCCGCGTTCTCAAGGCCCACGACGTCAAGCACGTCGTGTTCGTCCCGGATGCCGGCCACTCGGCGGCCATCCGCATGTCCTACGCGGACCCCGATATCAAGGCCGTTGTGCTGACCACCGAAGAAGAAGGCATCGGCTACCTGGCCGGCGCCTGGTTGGGCGGCGAACGCGGCGCCCTGCTGATGCAGTCGAGTGGCGTCGGCAACTGCATCAACACCCTTGCCCTGCAGAACTGCGCCGGCTTCCCGCTGCTGATGGTGGTGACCATGCGTGGCGACTGGGCCGAGTTCAACGCCTGGCAGAACCCCATGGGCCAGGCCACCGAAGCCTCCCTCAACTTGATGAAGGTGATGACCTGGCGCGCTGACAAGCCTGAGGATGTGGCGCCCCTTCTCCATGGTGCCGCCACCATGGCCTTCAATGGCGATGCCGCCACTGCCCTGCTGCTTGGCCAGCGTCTGATCGGAGAAAAGAAATGGGTCAAGTAAGCGCCAACCACGTGCTGTGCCGCCGTGAAGTCGTCCGTACCTTGCTTGCCGATCGCAACGATGTGCTCGTGGTCACCGGCCTGGGCTCGGCCTCCTATGATGTGATGGCCGCAGGCGATCACGACAACAACTACTACCTCTGGGCCGCCATGGGCAGCGCCATCACCGTAGGGCTGGGCCTTGCCAATGCCCAGCCAGACAAAAGCGTGGTGGTGGTCACCGGAGACGGCGAACTGCTGATGGGTTTTGGTGCCCTGGCCACCGTTGCCCTGCAACAGCCGAAGAACCTGACCATCGTGGTACTGGACAACGGCCACTTCGGTGAGACAGGCATGCAGGTCAGCCACGCCGGTTTCGGCATTCAGCTGGACCAGGTTGCCAACACCTGCGGTTTCGCCTGGACTCAGGAAATTCGTGAGATGGACGGTGTGCATGCCTTGCGCGAGCGTTTCGCCACCCGTGATGGCGTCAAGCTGGCGACGGTGAAGATCAAGGCCGAGAACCCGCCCCGCGTATTGCCGCCGCGCGATGGCCATTACATCAAAAACCGCTTCCGCGCTGCCCTGGGCTTCCAGCCCATCTGACCGTGTTAAAGGGCCGGCCGGCGGCCGAACCACGATGACGCTGCCGGCCCGGTCCACCTTGGAGAATGATGATGAACGACAACAACAACGAAGAACTCAACGCCATTCGTGAGGGTGTGCGTGCCCTGTGTGGCGACTTCCCCGCCGAGTACTGGCGCAAGATCGACGAGGAAAAGGGCTTCCCTGAAGCCTTCGTCAAGGCCATGACCGACGAGGGTTGGCTGTCGGCGATGATTCCCGAGGAGTTCGGCGGTTCCGGCCTGGGCCTGGCCGAGGCTTCTGTAATTCTCGAAGAGGTCAATGCCTGCGGCGGCAACTCCGGCACCATCCACGGTCAGATGTACAACATGTTCACCTTGCTGCGTAACGGCAGCGACGAGCAGAAGCGCTATTACCTGCCCAAACTGGCCAGCGGCGAACTGCGCCTGCAATCGATGGCCGTTACCGAGCCGTCCACCGGTACCGACACCACCAAGATCAAGACCACCGCAGTTCGCCAGGGCGACAAGTATGTGATCAATGGTCAGAAGGTGTGGATCTCGCGTGTGCAGCACTCCGATCTGATGATCCTGCTGGCACGTACCACCCCGCTCGCCGAGGTGACGAAAAAGGTCGATGGCATGTCGATCTTCCTGGTCGACCTGCGTGAGGCCATCGGCAACGGCCTGACCGTACAACCGATCGCCAACCTGGTGAACCACGAGACCAACGAGCTGTTCTTCGACAATCTGGAAATCCCGGCCAGTTGCCTGATTGGTGAAGAAGGCAAAGGCTTCCGCTACATCCTCGACGGCCTCAACGCAGAGCGCACCCTGATTGCCGCCGAGTGCATCGGCGATGGCCGCTGGTTTGTCGAGAAAGCCAGCCAGTACGCCCGTGATCGCGAGGTGTTCGGCCGGCCGATCGGCAAGAACCAGGGCGTGCAGTTCCCCATCGCCGAGGCGCATATCGAGATCGAAGCCGCCGACCTGATGCGCTGGCGCGCCTGCGCCGAATACGACAGCGGGCGCAACGCCGGGGCGGCCGCCAACATGGCCAAGTACCTGGCCGCCAAGGCCAGCTGGGAGGCGGCCAACGCCTGCCTACAGACCCACGGCGGCTTCGGCTTTGCCAACGAATACGACGTCGAGCGCAAGTTCCGTGAAACCCGCCTGTACCAGGTCGCGCCAATCTCGACCAACCTGATCCTGTCCTACGTGGCCGAACACCTCCTGGAGTTGCCACGTTCGTTCTGATCCGGACCGCCCCCGTTAACCACGGGGGCCTGCCATAACAAGAGAGACAACCAGCATGAGCCAGCCCATACGCCCCCTTGACGGCATTACCGTCATCAGCCTCGAACACGCGATCGCGGCGCCCTTCTGCACCCGCCAGTTGGCCGACCTGGGCGCCCGAGTCATCAAGGTGGAGCGCCCCGGCAGTGGCGACTTCGCTCGGGGCTACGACCAGCGGGTCAACGGTCTGGCCTCGCATTTCGTGTGGACCAACCGCTCGAAAGAGAGCCTGGCCCTGGACCTCAAGCAGGATATCGCCGGCGATATTCTCGACCAACTGTTAGAGCAGGCCGATGTGTTGGTGCAGAACCTGGCACCGGGTGCGGCCGCTCGCCTGGGACTGAGCTTCGAGGCGCTGCACGCGCGATTCCCGCGGCTGATCGTCTGCGATATCTCCGGCTATGGCGCGGGCGGCCCTTATGAACAGAAAAAAGCCTACGACCTGCTGATTCAGAGCGAAGGCGGCTTCCTGTCGGTCACCGGTGGGCCGGGGGAAGACGGGATGGCCAAGGCCGGCAACTCGATCGCTGATATCGCCGCTGGCATGTATGCCTATACCGGTATCCTTTCGGCGGTCCTGTTGCGGGAAAAGACCGGCATCGGCAGCCAGGTGGAAGTGTCCATGCTCGAGGCCTTGGTGGAGTGGATGAACTACCCGCTCTACTACGCCTACGAAGGTGCCGCACCACCGCCACGTGCCGGCGCGGCGCACGCCACCATCTATCCGTACGGCCCGTTCCCGGTAGGTGACGGGAGCACAGTCATGCTTGGCCTGCAGAACGAGCGGGAGTGGCAGCTTTTCTGTGAACAGGTGCTGCAGCAACCAGAACTGGCCAGTGACGAGCGCTTCAGTGCCAACTTCAAGCGCGTGACCAACCGCGATGCGCTGCGCGGACTGATCGTCGAGACCTTCGCTGCGCTGGACTTCGACACGGTAATCGAGCGCCTCGATGGGGCCAGCATCGCCAATGCCAAGGTCAATGACATGCAGGGTGTCTGGGCCCACCCGCAACTGCAGGCCCGGGACCGCTGGCGTCGCATCGACACCGCCGCCGGATCAGTGCCCAGCCTGCTGCCGCCGGCCACCAGCAACGCCTATGCACCGCGCATGGACCCGGTGCCCGCACTGGGCCAGCACAGCGAAGGCATCCTTGCCGAACTCGGCCTGCCCCAAGAACGTATTCAGCAACTGCGCAATTCAGGGGTCATCTGACCCCGTGTTCCTCATTCGTTGCCATTGCTCAAACACAGAGTATCCCTGCCTATGAAAGTGCTGGTCGCAATCAAACGAGTGGTCGACTACAACGTCAAGGTTCGCGTCAAGGCGGACAACTCCGGCGTCGACCTTGCTAACGTCAAGATGTCCATGAACCCCTTCTGCGAAATCGCCGTGGAAGAAGCCGTGCGCCTGAAGGAAAAAGGCGTTGCGACCGAGATCGTCGTGGTTTCCGTTGGCCCGACCACCGCCCAGGAGCAACTGCGTACCGCCCTGGCCCTGGGTGCCGACCGCGCCATCCTGGTCGAAGCCGCTGACGAGCTGAATTCACTGGCCGTGGCCAAGGCACTCAAAGCCGTTGTCGACAAGGAGCAGCCGCAGTTGGTCATCCTCGGCAAACAGGCCATCGACAGTGACAACAACCAGACCGGCCAGATGCTGGCCGCGCTGACCGGCTACGCCCAAGGCACCTTCGCCTCCAAGGTCGAAGTCGCTGGCGACAAGCTGAACGTCACCCGTGAAATCGACGGCGGCCTGCAGACCGTTTCGCTGAACCTGCCTGCCATCGTCACCACCGACCTGCGCCTGAACGAGCCACGCTACGCGTCGCTGCCGAACATCATGAAGGCCAAGAAGAAGCCGCTGGAAACTTTGACTCCAGACGCGCTGGGCGTTTCCCTCGCCTCCACCAACAAAACCCTGAAAGTTGAAGCCCCGGCAGCCCGCAGCGCTGGCATCAAGGTCAAATCGGTAGCCGAACTGGTCGAAAAGCTGAAGAACGAAGCGAAGGTGATCTGATGAGCATTCTGGTAGTTGCTGAACACGACAATCGCATCCTTACTGGCCCTACCCTGCACACTCTGGCCGCCGCTCGCCAGATCGGCGCTGACATCGTCGTTCTCGTAGCCGGACTGGACGCAGCCGATGTGGCGTTCGCTGCCGCGCAGTGCGCTGGGGTGACCAAAGTGCTGCTGGCTGACGATGCCGCCTACGCCCATCAGCTCCCGGAAAACGTGGCGCCCTTGGTGGCCAACCTGGGTCGCGACTTCAGCCATGTGCTGGCCCCGGCCACCAGCAACGGCAAGAACCTCCTGCCACGGGTAGCTGCGCTGCTGGATGTCGACCAGATCTCCGAGATCATTTCGGTTGAATCCGCTGACACCTTCAAGCGTCCAATCTACGCCGGTAACGCCATTGCCACCGTCCAATCCAGCGCTGCGGTAAAAGTCATCACCGTGCGCTCCACCGGCTTTGAGGCCGTGCCGGCAGAAGGCGGCAGCGCGCCAATCGAGGCCCTGGGTGGCGCTACAGATGCAGGTCTGTCGGCATTTGTCGGCGAAGAACTGGCCAAGTCCGACCGCCCCGAGCTGACCGCCGCCAAGATCGTGGTGTCGGGCGGTCGTGGCATGGGCAACGGTGAAAACTTCAGCCACCTGTATAGCCTGGCCGACAAGCTCGGCGCTGCGGTTGGTGCTTCGCGCGCGGCGGTAGACGCAGGGTTCGTGCCCAACGACATGCAGGTCGGTCAGACTGGCAAGATCGTCGCGCCGCAGTTGTACATCGCCGTGGGTATCTCCGGCGCTATTCAGCACCTGGCCGGCATGAAGGACGCCAAGGTCATTGTCGCGATCAACAAGGATGAAGAAGCACCTATCTTCCAGGTAGCTGATTACGGTTTGGTCGGCGACCTGTTCGAGATCGTACCGGCACTGACTTCGACGCTGTAAAGGACAATAAAAAATGAGTACACCTGCACCCCAAACATGGATTGGCCGTAGCGAGACTGTCCATGACTGCATCAGCCATAACCTGGTCAAGCGTATTGCTGCCACTTTGAGCGAGCCGGCACCCGCCCCTGGGGATGCCCTGCCCGCGCTCTGGCACTGGGCGTTTTTTCAGGAGCCTGTCGAAGCGGCCGGCCTGGGTGGCGACGGCCATCCGGCGCGGGGCGGTTTTCTGCCCCCGGCAGATAACCGCAACCGCATGTGGGCCGGAGGACGACTGGAGTTCATCCGCCCGCTGCGGATCGATGCTCAGGTGTCCCGCCGCTCGACCATCCTCAATGTCGAGGAGAAGCACGGGCGTACCGGCTCCCTGATGTTCGTCACCGTGCAGCATGAATATGTGCAGGACGGGCAGCGAGCACTGCTTGAAGAGCAGGACATCGTCTACCGCGAGCCCTCACCGCCCAAGCTTGGCGGCACCGAGCCGATGCCCCACGGCGATTGGAGCGAAAGCGTGCAACCAGATCCGACGCTACTGTTCCGCTACTCGGCGGTGACCTTCAACGGACATCGCATCCATTACGACTGGCCCTACGTCACTGAAACCGAGGGGTACCCGGGTCTGGTGGTCCACGGCCCACTGATCGCTACCCTGAACCTGCGTGCCTTCGTGCGCGCGAACCCGCAACTGAAGGTCCACCGCTTCAGCTATCGCGGTGTGCGCCCGCTGATCTGCCCGGATGCGTTCCAAGTCGGCGGGCGGTTGACCGGTGACGGTAAGGCGCAGGTCTGGGCGGGTAATCAGGCCGGTCAGGCGCAGGTTGGCGAAATCGAATTCGCCCAGGGGGTACGCCCATGAACGCCGAGATTGTACGCAGCGCGCTGTTCGTGCCGGCTACCCGCCCAGAGCGCATACCCAAGGCATTGGTCAGTGGCGCAGATCGAGTCATCGTTGACCTTGAGGATGCCGTTGAAGAGGCGCTGAAGGAACAGGCGCGCGACAACCTTGAGCAGTTTCTCAGCGATCGACCCCAGGCCCGAGTGCTTGTGCGCGTCAACGCGCCGGGCCACTGGGCCCATGAGGCCGACTTGGCGCTGTGTCAGCGCCACACCGGCGTCGTTGGCATCCTGCTGCCGAAAGCGGAAACCGTCGGCCAGATCGAACGTGCCCATGCCACTGGCAAAGCGGTATGGCCAATCATCGAAAGTGCCAAGGGCCTTGCCGCGCTGCCCCTCCTGGCGGCGGTGCCAGGCGTCGACCGTCTGTCGTTCGGCAGCCTGGACCTGGGCCTTGATCTCGGGCTGAACACTGGCAGTGCCGCTGCCGAACAGGTACTGGACCATGCCCGCTATGCGGTGCTGCTGCACAGCCGTGTCGCCGGGCTTGCCGCGCCGCTGGACGGCGTGTTCCCTGCCATTCAGGACACCGACGGGCTGCAGCGCCAGGTGCGTTTCGCCCGGGACATGGGCTTTGCCGGCGCTCTGTGCATCCATCCAGGTCAGGTCAACGTGATTCACGCTGCGCTCAAGCCCTCGGCTGCCGAGCTGGACTGGGCGCAGCGGGTGGTTGAACAAGCTGAAACTGGCGCCGGCGTATTCACCCTCGATGGCCAGATGGTCGACGCGCCCGTGATCCTTCGCGCCCGGGCCATGCTGCTCCAAGCCGGCTGAAGCCTCCGTTATCGCTCCCGGCACCGCACACCACCTCTGTTCTGACGCGCAGCGGTGAGCGGTATCGGGGGCACCTATCCAGAGAGGTGCCCCATGTATCTGCTCACTGGTACATCCCGGCCCCGGCGCCACTGCAAGCGCCTGCTCTGCCGGGTGCTGCGCGCACTTTCGAGGTTGCCGGCCTATGCTTGAAGCTGCCCGTGCCTGTCCCTCCTCCCTGACCCAGGCTGCAACCGAACTGATGGTCGAGATTGGCTATACCGCCATGACCATGAGAAAGCTGGCCCTGCGCGTCGGCATTCTTCCCGGCAGCCTTTACCATCACGTCGATTGCAAACAGGATCTGCTGCTCAATGTAGTGCTCGACATCATCGAACGCCGCAAGCAGGCCTGGGAAAACGGCGCCCAATCTCAAGATCTGCATGCTTATGTGCGTTTTGCGCTGGCACGGCAAGTGGCCCTTCCCCAGGAGGAGATGGTCCTTCGTCACGAAGTCAGGCACCTGGACGACCGCCACAGGCTCTGGCTGGAGCGGGCAATGGGGCAACTGGCCGAGCCACTGCGCCAGATTATCGAGGGGGGGTGCGCTATCGGCAGGTACTGCGTGAGCGACCCTGACCGAACTGCCGTTGCCATCTTGGCGATCATCGAAAGCGGCAACAGTCTGCGGGTAGGCAATACGGCCTTCGATGAAAATTGGATCGAGCAGCACATCTTGCGGATGTGCAATGCCTTGCTCCAGCCCGAGGAATGCCCCGCCTGACAAACTGCCTTGAATGTGACAGCCCGCGATAAGGCCATAAGCGGGACACCAAGGTGGGGAGGACATGCTCTGGCGGATCAGCGCCCGCCAGAGCCAGCTTCAAGCGGCATCAGGTATCGCGGTGGTTCTTGGCCTGCAGCCGTTGCCGGAACGCTTCAAACGCCTGCGGATTGACCATGCGTGGCCCCGGCTCCCCGCGCAGCAACTGCAGAATCTGCTCTGCCGCCCACGCGCCCATGCGCTTGCGGGCCTCGCGCGTGACGCCTGCGGTGTGATACAGGCCGACCACGTTTTCAAGGCCAAGCAGAGGATGATCCAACGCAGGCGGCTCTTGGTCCCAAACGTCTATTCCCGCAGCGCCAAGATGGCCACAGGCCAACGCGTCATAAAGGGCGACCTCGTCATGCAAGCCGCCACGTGCAGTATTGATGAATACAGCCCCTTTGCGCATCGCTGCGAAAGCCGAGACGTTCATGAGGTTCAAGGTCGAAGCCAGTCGTGGGCAATGCAGCGAAACTACATCACTGTGCTGTAACAGGCTTTGCAACGTGCAACTGGTAGCGCCCCGCTGGCCGATCTGTTCCGCGCTCAGCAGGGGATCATGGGCCAGGACCTGCATGCCCAGGGCCTGGGCTATGCGTGCGACACGTGTACCAATCTCACCGATACCGATGAGACCCAAGCTTTTGCCGCACAACTCGCTACCCATCAGGTCTTCGCGAGAAAACCCGCGGTCCCGGCGCAGGCGCCGGTCCGATTCGCTGATCCGCCGCGCGCAATCGAGCATCAACCCCACCGTGGCCTCGGCCACCGACTGGGCGTTGGCGCCCGATTGGTTGACGACCAGGACACCCGCGTGGGTGCAAGCTTCGACATCCACTGTGTCAAAGCCTGCACCATTGGTCGAGACACAGAGCAGGTCAGGCAACTGGCGGAGCAGCGCTTCGGTGACACACCACTGCCGCGGGAGCTCGTCCCGCGCCGAGGGTACTTGATACACCTGGCAGTTGCGCAGCGCCTGCAGGATGACGGCAGGCGGCTGGTCACGGGCGACGGTTTGCAGCACGACATCGGGCGAAGCTTCGAGGATCTGAGCCATCACCGGGTGATACCAGACGTCGAAGCGCACGATCTTCTTCCTTTCAGTAGTCATGCTCGCCTTGCCTCAATGGCTGGGGTGTGTAGGCAGGGATTTACGCCCCATGAACTTGCGTACGCCGATGTTCTCTTCGACCTTGCCGTCCCCATCGAGGTAACCGTGTTTGCCAAGATCTGGCATCAGCAGGGCCGACACCAGGGTGATGGCGCCGATCGCGGCCACGTACAGGTAGAAGTACTGTTCCATTCCCACAGAGCGGAAGGACAGCGCCACATACTCGGCCGAACCGCCGAACATCGCGGCCCCTACTGCGTAAGGTAGGCCCACACCCAGTGCGCGCACAGTCGGCGGATAGAAGTCGGCCTTGAGCACACCGGTGACCGGTGTATAGAAGGCCGCAATCAGCAACCCTGCGAGCACTAGCCCAAAGGCTGCGAGCGGGTCCTGCACTGACTTGATCGCGGACAGCAACGGGATTACCAGGAAGGTGGACAGCAGGCCGAACAAGATCATGTTGCGACGCACGCCGATTTTGTCAGCGAGCATGCCGAACACCGGCTGTGCCAGCATGAAGATCACCAATGCACAAGCCATGATGATGCTCACCGTGGGGGCCGGGATGCCGACACTCACTACCAGGAACTTCTGCATGTAAGCGGTGAAGGTGTAGAAATAAAGCGAGCAGCCAATGGTGATGGTGAAAGTGAGCAGCACCGCGCGACGGTGTTGTATCAGGCCTCGGAGCGATCCAGATTCCTTGCTCTTCATTCCTTCTTCAGTGGCTGTCTCGCGCATGGTACGGCGCAGGATCACCACCACGATCGAAGCCAGCGCGCCAATCAGGAACGGTACCCGCCAGCCCCAGGCCTTGAGGTCCTGCTCCGACAGCACCAGTTGCAGCACCGCAACGGTCAGCAGCGCCAGCAGTTGCCCGGCAATGATCGTCATATACTGGAACGAGCCATAGAACGATCGCCGGCCGGCGCGGGATACCTCGCTGATGTAGGTGGCGCCGGTGCCGTACTCGGCGCCCACCGACAACCCCTGCATCAGTCGTGCGATCACCAGCAGAACCGGCGCTGCGACACCTACCGTGGCATAAGTGGGCATGACCGCGATCATCAGCGAGCCACCGCACATCATGAACACCGAGATGATCATCGAGATCTTGCGCCCTCGGGTATCGGCGATGTACCCGAAAATCCAGCCACCCAGCGGGCGCATAAAGAAGCCGACAGCAAAGATACCGGCCGTGGCCAGCAGTTGACTGGTCTGGTCGCCAGCGGGGAAGAACAGTGATGCGAAGTAGATCGACGTGTAGGCGTAGATGAAGAAGTCGTACCACTCCACCAAGTTGCCGGAACACACACCCACAATTGCGGTTGTACGCTCTTTGCGCGTCAACGGACGTGCCGTGCTCATGTCTGCATTCATGATCGCTACCCTTGTTGTTATTGTTTTGCCAACTCGGGTACAGCTTTGCATAGCGTCGTTTTGGGGGAAGAGGGGCCACAGGTCTAACAGCTATGCCTGGCAGGCATGGCCTTCTAGGCTGGGCTTTTGGGCCCTTTGTCCTGCAGATAGCGGCAGACTTCTTCTCCGACCCGACTCAGGCAGCCTTTGAAAAAGTGGTCGGCGCCGGCGTATACCGATACGCGGCGGTGTTCGCCAGCGGCCCAGTCCATCAGGCTGACCAGGGGCGCCATCTGGTCATACCCGCCGTGAACCAGCAGGCAATCGTCGGGCAGGTCCGGCGCCGGGTAATGGCGGCCCCCTGGTACATCGCCGACTGGCAGCCCCAGCAGGGCCAAGGCGTCAAACTCTCCCGCCGCTGCGCTGGCGAGCCTGGCGAACACATAGGCGCCGAAGGAGAAACCGATCAAGGCGATGGGCAGCCCTGGCATGATTCCCGCCATGTGCTTGAGCACCACCTGGCTGTCCGTAGTCTCGCCGATGCCGCCATCATGACAGCCCTCGCTTAACCCCACGCCGCGAAAACTCGGCCGCACCACCAGCCAGCCGCTGGCACACAACTGTCTGGCAAGGGTCACTGGCACGATGTGCCGAGGGCTGCCGCCCAACAACGGCTGCGGATGGCTGACTATAACCACTCCTTTCGGTGAGGTTGATGGATGGTCGAGCAGCAAGTGGAGCTTGCCGACCGGGCCATCGATAAGCAGTTCTTCACGGTCCAATTGTGACATTGCAATTGACTCCTCGATGGTTGGCGTTCACACGGGCCGGGCCGGCAGTGACCGCATGACCAACAGCACCAGCACGACATTGACCATGGCCAAGGCAGCGAGCGTTGCCAGCACCCCCATGGCGCCAAAGAGCTGAAGCAGATAGCCGCCGACCAGCGGCGTCAGCGCCTGACCGATCAGCGAAGGCCGCGACATCTTGCCCATCAAGGCCACGTACTGCGCCGGCGGCATCAGTGCCAGGGGCAACAAACCCCGGACAATCGCCCGCAGGCCATTGCCGCACCCGTAGAGCAACAGCCCCAGTGCCGTTGCGCCAGGCGCCAGGGCAACCAGTGCCACGCCCACAGCCACCAGAACTGAAGACACCAGCGCGGTCCAGATTGGGTGTCGTTTGCGGGCGACGATCTGCAGCACGCGCGAAGCTACTTGGCTGGGTCCCAATAGCGCACTCAGCGCGATTGCCGTGGCCAGGCTGTGACCCAGCCCCTGCAGCACTGCCACCAGTTGCACCGAAACTGCAGTCATGATGATCGCGCCGATCGCGAAGATCCACATCAGCAACAGGTACAGGCGTCGGTCGATGCTTACATCGCTCGCCGCCGCTGCAGGTTTGCTCCTGGTCCTGTGCGGGCCCGCCGGCAGTACCCAGAGGTACAGCGGCGCGACGACGACAATAAGCATCAGCGCATAAGCAGTACAGGTAACTCGCCAGCCGAACTGCTCGATGGCGAACGCCACCAGCGGCCAGGTGATGGTAGTGGCAAAACCGGAGATCAAGGTGATTCCAGTGATCGCCCTGCCCGCCCGCTCGGCGTACAGGGCGCCGAGAGTGGCAAACAGGGCTTCGTACAGACCGATGGCCATGCCGGCGCCGATGATGATCCAGGCCAGCAGGAACACTTCCAGGCTGTGGGCATTGGCGACGATCAGCAGGCCCGCCCCCACTACGAGGCCGCTGGCGGCCAACTGCAGTCGCCCACCGTAGCGAGCGACCAGGCGACTCGACAAAGGAGCCAACACTGCAGAGACCATCAAGCCCAGCGACAGTGCGCCATAGACCCAATGACCATCCCAGCCGGTCTCGCGCAGGATGGGCTTGCCCATGACCGCCAGCAGAAAGAAAGAGCCACCCCAGACCATGATCTGGAGCATTCCCAGGCAAAAGATGCCGATGGGTCCGGGGAGACGGAGAACAGCGTTCACAAACGACCTTCATGTATGGAGGAGATCGACGCTGGTGAGTACCGTCGCCAAAATGTTTCGAGGGGGCGCTGATGGACGTAAAGCACGTCGCGCAGCTGCGCAAGTTTACTGGGATGGACAAAGACCTGCTATTCAATCCAGGCATTTCAGGTATGCGGGGCAACTCATCAAGGCCCACGTGAACGTGTTGTTTCCCGAATGGATGCTTGCGACCGCAGAACGGCCTTCTCGCCAAGCGGGAGAAGGCTCGCGACGATGAACAGATGAAAAAGAGCCTTCAGCGAGTGACAATCAGGCTGCCGGGCCGCACCCGGCAGCCTGCTCAACTTTTCGGGCAGGTGCCCATGGCCGAATACAGCACGGTATTGAGCGTACCGAAATGGTCTTCGTAGGTCATGGCCATGGGCACCGGCTCACACGACCGAATCGACTCGGTCATCCCGATCATCCTGGCGATGTCGAGTTTTTGCCCGTACTCATATTCCACCACTACCGGCGCAGCTTGCCCGGTCTTTTGCGCATAGGCCTGCATGGCGCGCTGATGCTCTTGCACCCGTGTGTCCTGCGCCGCCCAGGCGGCGCCCGATAGAAACAGCCCCAAGGCACAGATACCCAGGCGTGAAACACAAAGCCAGGTCATTGGCTCGACTCCGTTGTTGAGAATTGTGCGGGGTTCGCTGCCTGCCGGCGCCGCTGGAACAGCGAGCTGACGGCCAGGTAGAACAGCGGCACCCAGAAGATCGCCAGCAAGGTGCCGGTGATGACGCCGCCAATCACCCCTGTGCCGATCGCGTGCTGGCTGCCGGCCCCTGCCCCGCTCGATAGCACCAGCGGCACCACACCCAGGGTAAAGGCCAGCGAGGTCATGATGATCGGACGCAGGCGCATGCGGCAGGCCATCACTGCGGCGTTGAAATGGCTCATGCCTTGCCTGTGCAGGTCATTTGCGAATTCGACGATCAGGATCGCGTTTTTGGCCGAGAGACCCACGGTTGTGAGCAGGCCGACCTGGAAGAACACATCGTTGGACAGCCCGCGCAGGCTGGTGAACATCAGCGCGCCGATCACTCCCAGCGGTACCACCAGCATCACTGAGAACGGTATCGACCAACTCTCATACAGCGCGGCCAGGCACAGGAACACCACCAGCAGCGAAAGAATAAACAGCGCTGGCGCCTGATCGCCCGACAGCCTTTCCTCGTAGGACTGGCCGGTCCATGAGAAGCCCACCCCGGGTGGCAACTGAGCGGCGATCCGTTCGATCGCCGCCATGGCGTCACCGGAGCTGTAGCCGGCTGCCGGCTCGCCCTGTAGCTCGAGGGCCTGCACGCCGTTGTAACGCGATAGCTTCGGCGGCCCGTAGCTCCACTCGCCATGGGCGAAGGTACTTAGCGACACCATCTGCCCACTGGCATTGCGTACGTACCATTTGCCCAGATCCTCTGGGCTCATGCGCGAGGTCGCTTGCCCCTGGACGTAGACTTTCTTGACCCTGCCGCGGTCGATGAAATCGTTGACGTAATTGCCGCCCCAGGCGATCGCCACGGTTTCGTTGATGTCGGCCAGGGTCAGGCCATGGGCGCGCGCGCGCTCGTCGTCGATAACCAGATTGTATTGCGGCTCGTCACGCGGGCCGTTGGCGCGCACATTGGCCAGCGCCGGCTCCTTGGCCGCCAGTTCTACAAGTTGGTCGCGGGCCGATCCCAACGCCTCATGGCCTAGACCGGCGCGATCCTGCAGGTAAAGGTTGAACCCCGTCGCATTGCCCAGTTCCATTACCGCTGGCGGCGCAAAGGCGTTGACTTTGGCGTCGCGCAGGGTGGCGAAGTGCTGCTGGGCTCGCTCTGCCAGCTCGAAGACACCCTGCCCCGGCTCGCTACGCTGCTCCCACGGTTTGAGCATGACGAAGGCCAGACCCGAACTCTGCCCGCGGCCACCAAAGTTGAAACCGTTGACGTTGAAGACCGACGCCACCGTCTCACCCTCGTCTTCAAGCAGGTAACGGCGTACCTCGTCGATGACCGCCTGGGTGCGCACGGCGGTAGCGCCGGACGGCGTCTGGATCTGCGCGTAGAGCACCCCCTGGTCCTCCTCCGGCAGGAATGCCGTGGGGATGCGCGTGAACATCCAGGCCATGGCCAGCACGATCACCACGTACATCATCAGGTACGGCAACTTGCGTTTGAGCACGCCGACAACGCCACGCTCGTATTGGCCGACAGCTTTGTCGAAGGTGCGGTTGAACCAGCCGAAGAACCCGCGCTTGTGGCCGTGATCGGCAGCGGGCGGTTTGAGCATGGTGGCGCAGAGTGCCGGGGTGAAGACCAGGGCGACCAGTACCGACAGCGCCATGGCCGAGACGATGGTGATGGAAAACTGCTTGTAGATGACCCCAGTCGAACCGCCGAAGAACGCCATGGGCAGGAACACCGCCGAGAGCACCAGCCCGATCCCGACCAGTGCGCCCTGGATCTGATCCATTGACTTGCGGGTGGCCTCCAGCGGCGGCAGGCCGTCCTCGACCATGACCCGCTCGACGTTTTCCACCACCACGATGGCATCGTCGACCAACAGGCCGATGGCCAGCACCATGGCGAACATGGTCAGGGTATTGATGGTGAAGCCGAACATCGCCAGCACCCCGAAGGTGCCCAGCAGCACCACCGGTACCGCCAGGGTCGGGATCAGTGTGGCGCGGAAGTTCTGCAGGAACAGGTACATCACCAGGAACACCAGCACAACGGCCTCGGCCAGGGTCATCAGCACGCTCTGGATCGAGGCCGATACCACCGGGGTGGTGTCATACGGGAACACCACTTTCATGCCCTGCGGCATGAACGGCTCGAGCTCGGCCACCGTGGCGCGGATCGCCTTGGCGGTGTCCAGGGCATTCGCGCCGCTGGCCAGCTTGATGGCCATGCCCGAAGCCGGAAGACCATTGTACTGGGCGCTGACGTTGTAGCTTTCGCCGCCCAGCTCGACCCGCGCGACATCGCCCAGGCGGACCTGGGAGCCATCGGCATTGACCTTGAGCAGGATGTCGGCGAACTGTTCCACTGTCTGCAGCCGGGACTTGGCGGTGATGGTGGCGTTGAGCTGCTGGTCCGGGGCTGCCGGCAAGCCGCCGATCTGGCCGGCGGAGGTCTGTACGTTCTGCTCCTGGATCGCTGCCTTGACGTCTACGGGGGTCAGCTGGAAGCTGTTCAGCCGCGCCGGGTCGAGCCAGATGCGCATGGCGTACTGGGCGCCGAATACCTGGAAATCACCCACCCCCGAAGTGCGCGAGATCGGGTCCTGGATATTGGCAACCACGTAGTTGCTCAAGTCCTGGTTGGTCATGCTGCCGTCCTCGGAGACGACGCCGATGACCAACAGGAAGTTTTTCACCGCCTTGGTGACCCGGATGCCCTGCTGCTGGACTTCCTGCGGCAGCAAGGGCGTGGCCAACTGCAGCTTGTTCTGCACCTGGACCTGGGCGATGTCCGGATCGGTGCCCTGCTCGAAGGTCACGGTGAGGCTCATGCGGCCGTCGGAGGTGCTGTCCGAGGACATGTAGCGCAGGCCGTCGATGCCGTTGAGCTGCTGCTCGATCACCTGCACCACGGTGTCCTGGACAGTGCGGGCGGATGCGCCGGGGTAGTTGACCTGAATGCCGATGGCAGGGGCCGCGATGCTGGGGTACTGGTTGACCGGCAGCTTGAGGATCGACAGCGCGCCGGCCAGCATCACCACCAGGGCGATCACCCAGGCGAACACTGGCCGATCGATGAAGAATCTGGACATCAAGCCCTCCCCCGCTGATCTCCGGTCACCTGCCCTGTCGCGACTGGCAGGCGTTGGATTGAGCCTGCAGGCGTGGGCAGGCTGGACGGACTTGTAACAATCACGATAACGGCGCTCCTCGATGCTCCAGTCAGCGCCCGATACTGGGGCGCGCAGGTTTGAAGGAGGCGATGGTGAGGCGAAGCGGGCGCGGCGGGTTAGCTAAATTAAGTTAACTGTTCGCCGTGCAGGTGCTGCTTTACGATGGGCAGGCCTACCGTTGTGTCAGTCCCGGCCAACGCCTGCTCACCCACCGAGAATCGCCCGTGAAACGCGCCCTGTGCATCGAAGACGATGCGACCACCGCCGAGGAAATCGTCACCGAACTGCGCCGGGCCGATTTTCAGGTCGACCACACCGCCGATGGCCAGGCAGGGCTTGCCCTCGCCCTTGGCGGGCAATACGACGTCATCACCCTCGACCGCATGCTGCCCAGCCTGGATGGGATGGCCATCGTTGCCGGGCTTCGTCAGGCCGGACTGAACACCCCGGTGCTGATGATCAGCGCGCTGGCCACCCTGGACGACCGAGTGCAAGGCCTGCGCGCCGGCGGCGACGATTACCTGGTCAAGCCGTTTGCCTCGGAAGAAATGGCCGTACGCGTTGAAGCCCTGTTACGCCGTCACGCCCACGACGAGCGCAAGACCCAGCTGCAATTCAAGGACCTGTGCCTCGACCTGCTGGAGCGCAGGATGTCCTGCTCGCAGCGCCACTTCGACCTCCAGGGCACCGAGTTCAAGCTGCTGGAATTTCTCATGCGCAACGCCGGTCAGGTGGTGACCCGCGGCCTGATCTTCGAGACCGTCTGGGGCTACAACTTCGATCCGGGTACCAAGCTGATAGACGTTCATCTCACCCGGCTGCGGCGAAAGCTGGTGGACCTACAGTGCGAACCCACGATCAGGACCATTCGAGGCTCGGGCTTCGTGCTCGATGCAGGTGAATGAAGCCTAGCCTGTGGCGCACCACCGCCTTTCGCCTGACGGTGAGCTACGCCGGCGTGCTGGCGGTGGCGATGATGGTGCTGTTGGCGCTCATCTACTGGCGCTCGACCGACTACTTCAGCCAGATCGGCGAGGCGTTCGTGGTCGGCCAGGCCCGGTCGCTGATGCACGTGCCGCCCCAGGAGCTGCCGCGGGAACTCGAGCAACTGCAACGCGGCGACATCCGCGGCATTGCTCACTACGGGCTGTTCAGCGCCGAGGGCCGGTACCTCACCGGCAACATCACGCATCTGCCTGCCGACCTACCGCTGGACGGCACGCCCCGGGCACTGAACGAACCGGGTTTCGAGTTCGGCGCCAAGGCTTCCGCGCAGCGGGTCGCCAACGGCCAGATCCTGCTGGTCGGCTACGATGCAAAAACCCTCAGCGGGATCAGCGACATGCTTCTGGCGCTGCTGCTGTGGTCAGGCGGCCTGGCGATTGCCGGCGGCATCGTAGTGGGCACGATCCTGGGCCTGCGCCCCTTGCGACGTGTCCGCGCGGTCCAGCACACCAGCCAGCGCATCGCCGAGGGCAACCTTGCCTTGCGCCTGCCCCTGTCGCGCCGCGGCGACGAACTGGATGCGTTGTCGGCGCTGGTCAACCGGATGATGGATGAGGTCGAGCACCTGCTCGGCGAAGTGCGCAGTGTCGGCAACAACCTGGCGCATGATCTGCGCACCCCGCTGAACCGCCTGCGCGCGCAACTGCGGCGCATGATCGAAGACTTCCACTGCGCGCCGCCCGAGCGCCAGCTGGCGCGTCTGCACGAAGCCTTCGATGCCACGGAGCAGTTGCTGGGCCGCTTTCGCGCTATCCAGCGCGTCGCCGAGATCGATACCCATAGCCGCAGAGCCGGCATGAAGATGCTCGACCCTGCATCGCTGGTTAGCTCGTTGGCGGCCGACTTCAGGCCGGTTGCCGAGGAGTGCAACATCACCCTCACCACCCAGGTGCAGGCAGGCCCGGCGCTGCTGGCCGATGCCGAACTGCTGACGGAGGCGTTGATCAACCTGCTGGACAACGCAATCAAGTTCACTCCGCCTGGCGGCACGGTGCGGATAGAACTGGGCCAGTCCGCCGCAGGCCCATATCTGCTGGTGCAGGACGACGGCCCGGGCATACCGGCTGAAGATCGCGAGCATGTGCTGTTGCGCTTCGGCCGCTGCACCCGCGATCAGCAGGTCAGCGGAGCCGGACTGGGGCTGGCCATCGTGGCCGCGGTGGTGCGCCTGCATGGCTATGGGTTGCTCATGGAGGATGCGGCCCCGGGCTTACGAGTGGTGATTCAGTGCAAGGAGTAGCAGCGACCTCACACCGGCATTTGCATGATGTCCTGATAGGCCTGGACGACCTTGTTGCGGACCTGAACCAGGGCCTGGGTGGAAACGCTGGCCTTCTGTGAGGCTATCATCACCTGCGTGAGGTCCACCTGTGCATTACCCACTTCGAATGCCTTGGCAAATTGTCCGGAGGCCTGTTGATTCTGGTGTACCTTCTCCAGCGCCTGTTTGAACAGATCGCTGAAGCCTGTCTGGCTGGCCGAGGCTTGTGCCTGATGAGCGGGGATCGACAGCGCGGATGCGGAACGCATCGCGCGCATGTCCAGCAGCATGTCGTCCATTTTAATAGTTTGTACCATCGAACTCGCTTCCTGGGATTTGGAAGAGCAACGGTAACCAGCCGGGGACAGGGGTCACAGTTAATAAAATTTAAAGAGCGCTCATGCGGCGTGTGCTAGTCGCCTAGCTCCCCTTCAATGATGATGAGTTCACGTCGAGATGCACGTAGCGCAAAGGCCTTGGCTTCTGCATAGGCGGGATCTTCATAGCATGCTCTCGCTTGGGCATAGCTCGGGAACTCCACGGTTAGTACCCGGTTTGTGCCATTCGCCTCAAGCAGCGCGTCGCCCCCCAGCACTTTTATTGTCGCCTGATATTTTTCAGCTATGGGCCCCCACAGCCGACCGTACTCCTGTTGCGCCTGCGCGTCGGTAACGGCCGCGCCAAAGATGATCCAGTAACCTTTCATGCTTAGTCCCCCCTGGGTGATTGGATGACACAGTCAGGTGCGTTGCTTGGTTCTGTCGGCGAAAGATGAGGCAGACGCCGCAAAAGTTTGATCCGCCCGGGGATTCCACTGCACGCCCGAGCGCGCTCGCACACCCGGCTTCAGTTGCTGATTGTCGTCATAGTCCTCGCGCGGATGGAAGAACAGAGGTTCGATTTCTTCTAGAGCGCAAAGTCGCTGCGCATAAGATTGAAGATATTCCTCCCTTTCTTCAGGCGTAACCTGCGCTGGCATCCAGGCGGCAAAGGGTGGAAGCACGGCAAATCCCGTGTAGGCAAGGATGCCGTTATGGATCGGCCAAAGGACATGGTGCAAGTCGCCATCGATCCCGCTGGGCGAATAGAGCGTGTCGGCTGTCCCCGTCGTAATGCTCAACATCGCCCGTTTGCCCTTCAGGAGACCCGTGTCGTACTTGCGCCCGGATGAATAGGCGAAGCCTTTGCTGAATACCCGATCAACCCAGCCTTTCAGAATCGCGGGCATCGAAAACCACCACACAGGAAACTGGAAAATCACCAAGTCGACGTCGCGCACCTTCGCTTGCTCTTGGGCGACTTCGAAGCAAATGGTGCCGGTTTGTTGAGCGTGCTCCTGCTCTTTTGCGGGATTGAAGAAGCCTGAGTCATTCAGCTCGGAAAACTCATTGACGCTTAGTACCGACTCCCAGCCCATCGCATAGAGGTCGCTCACTTGCACTTGGTGTCCTTGCTGAGTCAGCGCGCGCACGGCTGTCCGGGTCATGGCACCATTGAAGGATTGCGGTTCAGGGTGGGCGTGAACAATGAGCACTTTCATCAGCGGAATTCCCCTGGTTGAGAAGCCAATCGTGGCTGAGGTATGGGGCGCTTGGCCCTCGAGGAAACGTTGACCATCAGCAGGCCAGCGAGAGAAAGAAAGGCACCTGCGATAAATCCGTCAGAGACCGCTTCGTCCAGCAGCCAGATGCCGAGGAGAACGCCAAATAGCGGCGTCATGAACGCCATGATGCCCAGCCGGGCCGCCAGGTAGTGTCTGAGCATCCAGAACCAGATCAGGTAGCTGACAAACGAGACAGCCAGGGTTTGAAAAATCATGCTCGTCCAGACAATGCCGCTAAACGCAGGAAAACTGCCTCTCCCATCAAGCATTGCCAACGGCAGCAGCACCAACGCCGCCCCCATGAGTTGGTAGTAAAGTGTCTGGCTCGCCGGTGCATCGCTGAGCTTGCTCGAACGTACAACGACCGTCGTGAGCCCCCAAGCGGCACCTGCGAGGAGACCCATTGCGTCGCCGAGCAGCCCCTGAGTGAATCCGGTCTGACTGATGCTATTTTCGCCCCCTGCTAAAAACGTCACAGCGATCCCGGCAAACGAGATGCCGACACCGATCCATTGCCGTACTCCTAGTCGCTCTTCGGGCAAGCGGACATGTAGCCCAATGGCTGCAAAGAGTGGCGCCGTATAAAGGAACACGGCCATGTGGGATGCGGTCGTCCAGCGCAGTCCTTGAGCAATGCACAGAAATTCTGCTGCAAAGAGCAATCCCACAATCATTCCAGAACGACACCAGAGATTGGGTAGCCAAGGGTCGCGAGTGATCACTCGGCCGAATACCCAGACAAAGCATGCCGCGATCGCCGAGCGGAGGGCGACTTGCATCAGCGGGTCTAAGGCCCCTGCTATTGCTTTTATCGCGACTTGTTGCGCCCCCCACGTCAGACAAAGGGCGACCATGATTGCGGTGGCTGCTACATCCACTGGCTTTCTTGAGTGCACCGCGCGTTATCCTGTCGAATCTGATGTTGCGATTGTCTCGGCGAAACCGACTCGTTACAAATCATCTATTCTGCCCCTATGAAAGAGAAAAACTGCATCATGCGACCAGACACCCCGCTCAAAGCCATCGTCTCTTTTGATGCTGTCATGCGTACGGGCAGCGCAAAGCTGGCGGCAGAATCGATGTTCGTGACCCCTGGAGCGGTAGGGCAGCAACTGCGGAAGCTGGAGGAATGGCTCGGCATACCATTGTTCATTCGAAGTGTCCGCAAACTTCAACCCACTGAAGAAGCAGTGCGCTATTGGCAGCAGATTCAGCCTGCTTTGGCGCAAATTGATGAAACTCATACCAGCCTGTTGGGTAAGTTCGTGTTCAACGTGTCTTTGAGCCTGCCTCCGGCATTTGCCAGCACTTGGTTTGCTCAGCGCATGCCGGATCTGATTCAACGCTTGCCGGACCTAAAACTTCATCTAAACGCCAACGCAGAGGCGGTCGACCTTTGTGCGGGCACTTACGACCTCGCAGTTAGGCACTTCGACGGTCATGATGAAAAACTTCACAGCCGCCTCCTTTTAAGTGATGAAGTAAGGGTCTACTGCAGCCCACAATATCGAGAGCAACTTCAGCTTCTGACGCTCGAAGACCTGTGGCGCGCCACCCTGATTCATACCACCTCTCATGCAAACTGGTCTCGCTGGCTGGCCCAATCCGGTGCCTCTCCGACTGGCAAAGTAAGCGGACTACGATTTGATCAATCCGAGCTGGCAATCGATGCCGCAAGAAGGGGCCAGGGATTGGTGCTGACCAGCCCGTGGCTCATAGAGGAGGATCTGGGGAACGGCAGGCTGGTTCAGCTATTCGAGCATTCCCTGATCACTGGCAAGGGGTACTACGTTGTCTATGGCACTGACAAGCCATTAAGTGCAGGCGGTAAAGCGCTGTACGAATGGTTCTTCCATGACGCATCGGAGCGTACGACGGGGGTTGCATAAGAACTATTACTCAAAATATCGACCAGTGAATTAACTTGAGGTATGTCCACCCCTTGGTTAGCGACTTCGAGCGCCACGGCCATTTACCATGAAGCTTATTGGTCGTGGTACATTTTCTCGATTGCCTGTTATAGCAAGTCTGAGAATTTTTGCAGGCTTATCACTTCATGCGCCATATCCTGCTAGGCGGTTGATAAAGGATGCGCGAGTTGCATCGAACGCATTTTCGTCAAGTTATGCATCCAAAAATTTTGTACCATTGGGCTCGCTCCTATTAGGTTCAACAGCATCTAAGCTAGCTTGGCAATTCCCAATCGTGGAGTTAATGAAAATTAAACGCTGCGCTCTCACCCTCCCCTGACACCCAAGCGGCACTGGGCCTGAATGGCAATGAGCGTACAAGTATCGAAAAGAATCACTGGAAGCCCTTTCTTGAAAAGCTAAAATAGTTTTGCTTCAGCGTGGGGCTCGAGACCCAAACCGCTCAACAGCCTCATCAACGAATCGCTGCAGCTTTACGCTCCGTTGCTTTTCTACTGGATAGATCAGATGCACCAGCTTATAGGGCGCTTGATACTCAGGAAGCACCTGAATCAATTCTCCAGACTCCAGTGACTTTTCCACCAGATCTTCGGCTCCCAGCAATATGCCTAGGCCAGAACGTGCGGCATTTAGCTGGGCCACGGCATCATTCACCTGAAGTCGCCCTCCGACACGTATCTTGAACAGCTCATCATCGCGGGTGAACAGCCATTCGTCATAGACAACCCGATCCCAAAAAACGTAGCCGAGGCACTGATGCCGGTACAGATCACTGGGATGCGTAGGTACACCGTGGTCTCTCAGATAATCCGGCGCAGCACAGGTCAGCATCTGATAGCCCCCCAATGGACGCGCGACCAAACTACTGCTGTCGCCAATACCCAGGTCACCGATGCGCACTACTGCTTCAAAACCCTCCTCTATGATGTTCACCGCACGGTCGGTCAAGCTGAGGTCTATCTCAATGTTCGGGTATCGCTGCATGAACTCCCCAACAAACGCCATCAGGCTATGCGAACCAAACTGGTGGGGTGCGCTAATGCGTAGCCGACCATGAGGTTGCTCATGTGCTTCCATCGCCAAGACATCGGCTGCATCGAAGGCCGCAAGCGCGTCTCTACAACGGCCTAGATAACGTTGTACAATTTCCGTGAGGCTTTGTTTTCGCGTCGTTCGGTTGATCAGCCGGACCTGCAGCCGATCTTCCAACGCCAGTACGTGGCGTGCCACCATTTGCGCAGACATACCCAACTGGACAGCCGCGGCGGCAAATGAGCCAGTGTTGGCTGCGGCAACAAATACTTCCATGGAACGCAGTCGATCAAGCATCTCGTTTACACATTTAGCCGGCAGAAAAAATTAGGTGGCAGCGTAGGGCGGTACGAGTGCTCGCACATACTGATCGCACTCTACACACGCTAGCTCTGCGACCAACCGAATGGCCTCGCATGAATGCGCCTGGGTATAGCTTACAACTAATGGTTGGTTAGGAATTGCCACACCGCAGTCCACCAGACTGACTCGCCCCGACTCAATGGCATAGCGCACCGGCGCAAGAGGCACAAACGCGTTGCCAAAGCCTGCCTCAACCAGTTGCACGAGTGCTGAGATAGAGCTGACATGATGGGTTTTTCCAACAGGGAGACTGAACCTGCGGTAGAGCTCCTTGAGCACCAGATGGGGTTGTGAGTTCTGGCTCATGGTAATGGTTGGTTGGCCGAGTAAATCTAGAATGGGCTGCTGGGCGCTGATCATTGCCTGATTGCTGACTATCCATCCCGTTGCGATAGAGAGGCACGGAATGCTGGTGATCCCATCACCCTCAATCGGATGCGTCTGTAGAGCAATGTCGATCATGCCGTCACGTAAAGCTTTGTGAACGCCAGCGCTGGTTTCCGAAGTCAGTTGCACCTCGATTCCAGGGTATGTCGATTGCAAGCGTTTCAGGAAGTCGATCAACCAGGTATGCACCACGCTGTCCACAGCGCCAATACGTACCAATCCCAAAACTTCGTGACTGGGCCGGCCCAGGTGGCGGATCTCTTGTTCCAAATCCAGCATGCGCTCGCCATAGTCGACCAGCCGCGAGCCGACCGCAGTCAACTTGAGCTCTCGTGTTTCCCGCTCAAACAACCGTGCACCGATCTCTTCTTCAAGCGAAGCGATCCGGTTGGATATGGCAGCTTGGGTCAGGTGCAGATGCTCGGCCGCGGCTCTGAAGCTTTTCAGCCTTGCAATCTGCAAAAACGCCTCGATGAAACGCGTATTCATTGATTCCCCACGAGCTCGATCCGGCGGATAGCCCCGCTACCAAGCGGGGCGTTCGATCTAAGGTCGATGATCCATCAGAACAGGCTCAGTGGGTAGCTGATCACGAGGCGGTTTTCGTCGATATCATTACCAAAGGTTGAGCGGACAGTGGCGTTGCGCCATTTGATTGAGGCGTTTTTCCATGAGCCGCCCTGGATGACATAGGTGAGCTCACTATTGCGCTCCCATTCTCGTCCTTCGCCGCCGCTCGAAAGCTGAACTTGGTCGCCCCGGACATATCGGCTCATGAAGCTCAACCCAGGAACACCCCATGCGGCCAGATCCAGATCGTAGCGCAACTGCCACGAACGCTCTCCAGCATTGGAGAACTGCAGGATCTGCACGAAGTTAACGAGGTAGGGATCGGTTCCGGTTACGTACGGATAAGCATCGCGCCCGCTCATCTTCTGGAAGCCCACACTCAATGTGTGGTGCTTTTGGCGGAACCCTACCAACGCGCCCACTGCCCTGTTGTCGATGTCGCGAAAGTCCTCTACATCCCCCGCCTTCGCCCAGCGCAAATCGAAAGAGAGGTGTCGATCCGCCGTGAAATCGACGCGCCCTAGGTAATTGGCCAGCGTGTGTTGGTAAATCCCGTCCAGCTTGCCGTAATACACCCGGAGTTGGCTTTTATCATTCAGCGCGTAATCAGCTCCGTACAGGGTGAAATCGTCGCTGTGCCCGCCATAGCGGCTGGTCAGCCGCTCCCAGTTAGATGAATCCAAACCCATCGTCTTGGTCACGCGTGCAGCCTGAAGCGTGAGGCCCGCCAGCTCACTGGATTCCAGCGTGGTGGCTTTGAACAGACCAGGTAGCAGACGAGAGTCGGCGCTTTGAAGCACGGGCTTACGAAACGCCATGACACCTGAGCGAACAAGCGTCTTGGAGTACTTCAATTTGAAGCTCGCGCCCAGTCGGCTGAATTCTTCCTCCGAACTGCCGTCACGCTCAGTTGGGAACATGCCGGTGCCTGCACGATCTGGGCTGGAATCGAGGTTGAGTCCGGTCATGGCGGCGCCATCGATCCCCAGCCCAAACGCGCCTTGAGTAAATCCGGATTGGAGTGTCAGAACGGCGGCTTGACCCCATTCCCGTGCTTGGCTTTGACCGTTCGCAGTGTTACCTCCAGGCTGGCGAAAGTCTCGATCGAAATACAGGTTTCTGAAGTCGACGTTTGCTCGGCTGTCTTCGAGAAAGCCAGCGGCTCTAAGGTCCGTTGCAAAGGTCAAACACAGGACAGCAGGTACCACGGGCCAATGTGCACGCATGCAGCGACCTCTTCTTCTTGATATAGATGAATACCGCGGGAGGGAGCGCGCACGATACGGTCGTGCGCTTGCTGGCTTTCCCTTAGGAAGGGATCAGCCTGGCGATTGGCGCCCCGTAGCCGACAAGCTCGCCGTCGACCGGGCAATAGCCGGCCATGACGCCGGCGGCTTTCGCTTTGACGGGCTGAAGGGACTCACCAACCTGAATGAAGCCGATGATTGCATCTGCCTCGACAGGTTCGCCAACGCATGCCAGAGCGACGCCCTGCAAAGGGTGGGAAGACAAGAACCGGCCGGCCTTCGGAGCCTCGACCAAAGTATCCTGGCGACTCGGGACAGGCAGTTGAACGGGTTCCACGACACATGTACGGGAATGTGACGCGAAGACCAGAACCACCGACCCCTGCTCAGTTTCGTACTCACATCGCGCCATACCTCGCCCCTGCAACTGCTCAACCAGTACCGCGAGTTCTTCAACGCTCATGAGGGATCTCCGCAGTCTGACCAAAGCCTTGTTCGAAAAGATGTTCCAGGTGATGGATGTTGTAGCCGCCAGCTGTGAAGCCAGGTTCATCCATCAACCGTCTGTGCAGTGGAATAGTGCATGGAATCCCCTCCAGCACGGTTTCTCCTAGTGCCTGGCGCATCCTGCTGACGGCCTCCTCGCGGTTGCTGCCATATGTAAGCATCTTGGCCACCAGCGAGTCGTAATGGGCCGGTACGCGGTACCCGGAATACAGATGGGACTCGACACGAACTCCCGGGCCGCCAGGCGGAAGCCAATGGTCGACTGTGCCCGGAGCCGGCGTGAACCGCCACGGGTCCTCGGCGTTTATGCGACACTCAATCGCGTGCCCGGTCACGGCGACATCCTTCTGGCCGAACGACAGAGGCTCCCCCCGGGCGATTCGCAACTGCTCCACCACCAAATCGATACCGGTCACCAACTCAGTCACCGGATGCTCGACTTGGATTCGGGTGTTCATCTCGATGAAGTAGAAAGCCCCGTCTTCGTAGAGAAACTCGAAAGTGCCCGCGCCGCAATAGCCGATGTGCACGCAGGCGTCGACGCAGCGTTGCCCGATCTCTGCAATCGCCTCTCGCGAAACACCGGGGGCCGGAGCTTCTTCGATCACCTTCTGATGTCGCCGTTGCATGGAACAGTCACGCTCACCGAGCCATACCGCATTGCCGAATCCGTCTGCCAGGATCTGGATTTCGATATGCCGCGGATTTTCGAGAAAACGTTCGATGTAAAGGGCCGGGTTACCAAACGCACGATTGGCTTCTTCCCGCGTGGTAACCACCGCCTGAGCCAACAGGCTTGGCTCGCGGACGATGCGCATTCCCCGCCCGCCTCCGCCACCTGCAGCCTTCACAATCAGCGGATACCCCACATCTCGGGCTATATCAGCCACCGCCTGTGGGTCGCTAGGTAGAGCGCCTTCCGAGCCGGGCACGCAAGGCACGCCGGATTCCAGCATGGCTTTCTTGGCACTGACCTTATCGCCCATCAGGCGAATGGCTGCAGCGGTGGGGCCGATATAGACTCGACCGGAGCGTTCTACAGCCTCGGCAAAATCGGCGCGCTCAGACAAAAAACCGTAGCCGGGGTGGATGGCGCCCGCGCCGGTTAGCTCGGCGGCTTCCAGCAGGCGACTGATATCCAAGTAACTTTGAGCCGAGGCTGCGGGGCCAATACACAGGGCCTGATCGGCCAATTGCACATGGCGCAGATCGGCGTCTGCCGAGGAATGCACAGCAATAGTCCGAATCTGCAATGCCCGGCAAGCTCGCAGGATTCTCAAGGCGATCTCGCCTCGGTTGGCGATCAACACTGAGTCAAACATAGGCGTCCTCCATCGATTGCAGCTCGAACAGCGGCGTCCCTGCCTCTACCGAAGCACCGTCCTCTACCAAGATGCGCACCACACGCCCGCTGCGCTCGCTTTCGAGCACGTTAAGCATCTTCATCGCCTCAATGATTCCTACCTGCTGGCCTTCCTCGATGGCAGTACCGACATCGACGAAAGCGGACTCATCTGGCGAAGGGGCGCGGTAGAAAATGCCAGTCAATCCGGCATCAATGGTCCAGCTCGACTGGCGTGTCGGGGTTACCATAGGTGGCTGCGTTTCAGGTGGGCGAGGCTGCATGGGCATCGTTTGCCCCGACTCTTTCACCAACCGGATACGGGTGCCGTCTGCCGAGTATTCGATTTCACTCAGTGCGCTGTTTTCGAGCAGGCTGACCAGCCGTTCGACAAGGGGTTTTTCCATCAGCGTGAGCCCCCAGCGAAAGCACAGACTTCGACGCCGGCCGACTCCAAGGTCTTGCGTAACACCCGAGCCATGCTGATCGCACCTGGCGTATCGCTGTGCACACAGATGGTGTCGATATGAACTGGAAGCATGCGTCCGCTCACCGTTTCGATACCGCCTGCCTGAACCATGCGCAGCATGCGCTGGGCGGCGAAATCCACGTCGTGGAGCACTGCACCAGGCTCTTTACGATGAACCAGATGGCCGGCCTCGGTATAAGCGCGGTCCGCGAAGACCTCTGCACGAGTTTCGAGGCCCATATCATTGGCAATCGGAATCATCAGTCCACCCGCGAATGTGACGCAGACGAGCGTGGGGTCGACGGCTTTAACGGCCTTGGCGATCGCTTTGGCAACCTCGGGGTCCGTTTGGGTGAGATTCCCGAGCGCGCCATGGGCTTTGACGTACGTGATGGGGTGACCGGCGTAACTGGACAACGCCACAGCCGCACCGACCTGGTAGGCGACGAAGCGCTCAATTTCGCCAGTCGTGTGCGGAATCACCCTGCGACCGAAACCCCACAGATCTGGAAAACCGGGGTGTGCCCCCACTGCTACGCCCTTGGTTTTGGCCTGGGCGAAGGTGGTAGCCATGATCTCAGGGTCGCCGGCATGCAGTCCGCAGGCGACGTTAGCAGAGGTGACGATATCGAGGATGGCGTCATCGTCACCCATTTTCCAGGGGCCGAAGCCTTCGCCCATGTCCGAATTGATATCGATGCGTAAGGTCTTGTTGTTCATTGTCTGTTCCTCGAATCAGGCTGTTGGGCTGACGCCCAGGTATCGCTGAATGTTCGCGAGCGCCGCACGGTGCTGGGCCAGGGCTTCGATGCCTTCGGCCACAGTGACGGGCTTGAAATGGATGCTGCAGCCGACGCCCGCTTGGGCAAGGCGCCAGAGGTCGCAATCGAGCACCGTGGCGATCTTCGGATAGCCGCCACAGGTATTGGCTTCCGCCAGTTGCACGATGGGTTGCCCCGCCGGCGGCACCTGGACAGTGCCCGGCGCAATGCCATGGGAGAGCAATTCGATGGGTCGAAGGGTCTGCAGGGGTTGGCCCTGCAGGCGGTAACCGACGCGGTTGGCCTGCGGGGTGACTTCGTAGGGATTGGAATAGAACGCGTCCAACGAAGCGGAGGAAAAGTCGTCAGCCTGAGCTGCCGCGATCGCCCGCACTGTCACCTGCTGGCCGCGCATAGCCTCTGCATACTGCACACGCTCAAGGGGCAGGATGGCACGTCCTGGTAACGAAAGGCTTTGGGGCAATAGTCGAAGACGGTCACCACGATTGAGGCCCCGCCCTTCATGACCGCCGAATCCCGCCTTCAGATCTGTCGCGCGGGAACCCAATTGCACCGGTGCGTCAACACCACCTGAAAACGCAAGGTAAGCCCTGACCCCCAAGCGTGGTCGCTCAACCACTACCTGTTGGCCGGGCCTGATTTCCAGACAAGTCCAACTGGGTACGGGATGCCCATCCACGCTCAGTGCGCAGTGTGCACCGGTGCAGCTGACGCGTAGCTCGCGTTTCGCCTTGAAACGGAACGGAAAGATGGTCACTTCAAGCCCTGCAGCGTTCTCCTGGTTGCCAACCAGCCAGTTGGCAATCATCAGTGCGGGCGCATCCATGGCGCCACTGCGGCTCACCCCCATCGCCATGCACCCCGAGCGCCCGAGATCCTGGACCAGGTTCAGTGCACCACCACTCAGTACTTCGATCATGACGCGACCTCCCGAACCAGGAACCGGACTTGGTCGCCGGGCAACAGCAGGCATGGCTGCTGTCTTTGAATGTCGAACAGATCGACGTCAGTACGCCCTATCGCGTGCCAGCCTGATGGTGCGGTGCACGGCATTACTCCGGCCTGCGCCCCACCAATAATCACAGTACCTTTGGCGAGCTGTGCCCGCGGGGACGCTCTTCTGGGTTTGGCCAATTCAGCGGGTAGCCCTGACAGGTAGGCGAAGCCGGGCATGGAGCCGACGCACGCCACCTCATAGGTTGCGTTACTATGACATTCGATCCACTGATCAATGCTGAACCCCGCGTGCTCGGCGAGCATGGCCAGGTCCTGAGCGGCTTCACCGCCGTAGCTCACCGGGATTTCCATAACCCTGGGGGTGGAAGGAAGCGCGTCGGGATACAGCCAAAGGCTCTGAATCAGTTGTTCAATCGTCGAAGGTGAACTAACGAACGGGTCAAACATGACCAACAGATTGTTCACCCCGAGCACCAATTCACTGATCTGTTGATCAGTTTCCAGTGCGCGCGCCAGTGAAAAAAACTTTCGTTGCACACTTGGCGAAAACACCGGCTGGGAACTATCAACAAGCACTGCACCACACCCTGACGGGCTAAACAATAATTCGGCGGCAGGCGTTTCAATAATGTCTATATCTTGCATGGCTTGATCCCACAGCGAAGTTTTGACAGGCAACCCCAATTGGGCATCAGGAAGTTTCCTGTCTATTTCGGATTATTCTTCCAACGGTTTCTTCGCGGTTTCACGTGCGAATGCAAGCGCTATCAAGGTGATGATCAGCCCGCCGGCGATATATAGGCTGACTGCGAACGAAGACTCGTATACCTTGAATATTCCCGTGATAACCAGTGGGGCCAGTCCGCTTCCGACAATGCCGGCCAAGGTATAGGCCAACGACGATCCGGCATACCTGACGCGAGTGGGGAATTGCTCGGTAACGAAAGCAGCTTGGGGGCCGAACATCATTGCTTGGAAGATCATGCCGACAATGACTGCCAGGCAGATGAGCACGGGGGATGCGGTATCCAGCAGCACGAAGAACACAAACCCCCAGCCAAGCGATAGCACTGCTCCCAATGCGTAGACCGGCCGGCGCCCCAATCGGTCGGAGAGCATACCGAACAGCGGAACACTGACGGCATGGAACACGGAACCGATAATCGTGGCAGTCAGCGCGGTAGAACGAGGTAAGTGCAGGACGTTGGTCACATAAGCGAGCGTGAATACCACCAGCAACGCGTAGACGATGTCCGAGCCAATACGTGCGCCGCCTGCGACCAGCAACCGCCGCCAGTGCCCAACGAACACTTCCCGCACCGGTGCGTCGACTTTGGTTTCCTTCGCCTCGATCGACTTGAATACCGGTGTTTCATCTACACCCCGACGCAGCCAGAACCCGAGCATCACCAACAGGACACTGGACAGGAATGGAATACGCCAGCCCCATTCCTGGAACGTCTCGGGCGTCATGACGAAAGTGATCAAGGCAATGAACCCGGCACCCAACAGGGTCCCGCAGGCCGGACCTACCTGTGTGAAGGAAGCATTCCGACCACGATGGCGATCTTCGCCATGCTCCATGGACAACAGTACTGATCCGGCCCACTCCCCACCAATAGCCGCCCCTTGCAGGAAACGCAGCAGGACCAGAAGGATTGGGCTCCAAATACCCCAGGTTTCATAGGTAGGTAACAACCCCATCAACCCGGTCACCGTCCCCATCAAAATCAGTGTCGCCACCAAAACCCAGCGCCGGCCGAGCTTGTCGCCCAGGCTGCCGAAGACGATCCCGCCCAGAGGGCGCGAGACATAGCCTACCGCGTAGGTGGAGAACGCAATGACGGTACCCGCCAACGGGTCGAACGAAGGGAAGAAGATGACATTGAAGACCAGCGCCGCCATCAGGTTGTAGACCGTGAAGTCATACCATTCGAGCGTAGTCCCGATCGAGCTGGCAGCGGCGAGTCGCCTGATGTCGGCACGCTTGCCAGAATTTTCGCTGCTGATGGGGCCTGACTGATCCACGGATGCGATCGAAGTGTTCATCAACGCACCTCCCCGACCGAGTCCTTGCTCAGGCTCTGATACACGCCAAAATGGGTGCTACCGGTGGGCAAATGGATCAGGCTGGATTCGGCAGCCTGTCGCGCCGCACTTTCGCTGGCGCATTCCACGATGAGCATGGGAACCATCGGCCGCGGGTTGCCGGCTTCTTGGGGCAACGGCAAGCTCAGCGCTGGCACCGGACTTATAGAGTAGCTCTGGATATACCCTGGGATCTCGGCAAGTGCTGAATGAAGCGTGTTCAGCGTGCGAAGCTCAGTTGCTTCGGCTGCTGCGACGACTGCCACCCAGTCCCCTCCAGGCTGGTCAAATTGCCCGAAAGCTTCACCGATGCGGCGGGTGGGGTTCTGCATGAGCGGAAGAATCTTCTTGGACCAGACAGACTGGTACTTGAACGCATGCGCATATTCCGGGCAGTCGAATGCAGAGATGCCCTCTGCCCAATAGAGCGCGAGGTATTTTGGAAAATCGGATGGGGATTTAAAGCGTGTTGCCTTAATCACTCCGGCCATCGATGCACGGTCCGGAAGATGCTCCTCGTCGTACCAACGGTTGAATTCAAGTTCATGCACTGCATCAATGTCAGATGCAACAAATAACATACCAAATGGTGAGCCGTTCATTGTTATTTTCCTCAGGGTGGCTTGACCTTGTGGCTATGTTCATCGATAGAAAAAACTTAGGCAAACGAGTTTTTTTACCCATTTTTGATAGAAAAAACTTTTCAAACAGCTCGTGTTTCTGCGTCTTTTTGAGTCATTAGATAACTTGTCAGCACCCATCCAGAGCGGACATTGGCTGCGTCCAAACAAAAAGGCTGCACCACCTGTATCGCACGTATGCAATTCAGGAGGTGCAGCCTTCCGCTGCTCTACTTCAGCGTCGTTATCTAGCTATCGAGCGTCCTCACAGAAGCGGTGGATGGCCTGGCACGCCGCACGCAGCGAGTCATCATCGAGCGCGTAGGCAATGCGTAAGTAGCCTGAAAGACCAAAAGCACTGCCCTGAACGACTGCAACGTTGGCCTCCTCCAGCAAGGCCAGGGCCACTGCCTCATCATTGACCAACTCACAACCGGCGGGAGAACGTTTGCCGATCAACCCTGAACAGTCGGCGAAAGCGTAAAAAGCCCCACCTGGAATTTCGCAGTTGATGCCCGGCGCTTGGTTGAGCAACTCGACCATGAAATCGCGACGCCGCTGGAAGACTTCGCGGCTATGGGCGATGAAATCTTTCGGGCCGTCGAGGGCAGCGATTGCTGCGTGCTGCGAGATGGAACAGGCACCTGAGGTCTGCTGCCCCTGAAGCTTCTCCATCGCCTCGAGCAGCCAGCGGGGACCGGTAGCAAACCCGATTCGCCAACCCGTCATGGCATAGGCTTTCGACACGCCATTCATGGTCAACGTTCGTGCAGCCAGACGTGGTTCAACCTGGGCAAACGTGAGGAAGTCACGATTGTCGAAAATCAGGTGCTCATAGATGTCGTCAGCGAGAATCAGAACCTGCGGATGGGCCAGCAACACCTCAGCCAGAGCCTGCAGTTCGTCGCGATCGTACACAGCGCCTGTGGGATTGGACGGCGAATTCAGGATCAGCCAGCGGGTGTTCGGGCCGATGGCTTCGGCCAGTGCTTGCGGGGTCAGCTTGAAGCTCGATTCGGCGCCGCAAGCGACAATGCGCGACTCGCCACCACACAGCTCAACCATTTCTGGATAGCTGACCCAGTACGGCGCGGGGATCACAACTTCGTCGCCTTCGTTGAGGGTTGCGGCCAGGGCATTGAAGATGACTTGCTTGCCGCCGCTGCAAACCAGCGTATCCTGCCAGCTGACGTCGAGACCATTTTCACGCTGGTATTTACGCGCGATGGCTTCTCGCAACGCACGAAGGCCAGCCACCTGGGTGTAACGAGTATGACCATTGTTGATTGCACTGATGGCTGCGGTACGGATGTGCTCCGGCGTATCGAAGTCAGGCTCACCCGCGCAAAGCGAAATGATCTTCGCCCCTTCTGCGCGTCGCGCAGCCACGCGGTCGATGATCTTGTAGGTTGCCGAAGGCTTGGCAGCCTCCAAGCGACGGTTCAGCGTTTCCAGGCTCACGCGTGTTCCTCCGGATGAGTAAGGCCCATCAGGTCCATGGTGGTGTGACCTTCGCGCAGCTTGGCCATGAACGCTGCTTCTTTGTCCGCACGTTTCTGGCCTTCGCGTAGCGTGCGTTCGACTGCATCCGCCGGGATGATGATCACACCGTCCTCGTCCGCGACGACCAGATCGCCGGCGCTTACTTGTGCACCGCTGAAGTCGAACGGTTTACCTACTGAAGGCGTAGTCGCCTTGACAGTACCTTTGACCGATATACCCCGCGCGAACACCGGGAAGCCATGCGCTTCAAGCGCGGCGATGTCGCGTACGCCGCCATTGATTACCAAACCGACAATGCCTGCGGCTTCCGCCGCCACCGTGAGCACTTCACCCCAGTAGCCAGCAATGAAGTCGGCGCAATCACAGACCAAGACGCTACCGCGCGGCGCTTTTGCCACGGCCAAGTGCAAGCCCAGGTTGTCACCAGGCGAACACTGCAGCGGGTAAGCGGGGGCGGCGATGAAGGCGCCCTTCCAGACAGCGCGAATCTCGCGGTCGACTGCAGATGGCAGCCCAGAGGCCTCATACAGGGTGGAACTACCGAGGACCTTTGCAATGTTCTGATAATCGTGTGGAAGGCTCATGGCTGTTTGCTCTGCAGGGAGTGGTATCCGAGGGCGGCACGAGCTTCTTTGAGGCTCTTGCCAGTGGCGATCTGTTCGCGGATCTGTGCTTCGACATGTTCGATGCGACGTGCCGTTTCAGCGACCTCCTGCGCACGATTGCGCGGGACGATGACGACACCGTTGGCGTCAGCGACAACGATGTCGCGGGCGCAGACTCGAGCTTGGCCAACCGACACCGGCTGGTTTACAGCCACGACTTCCACGCGGTCCTTACCGGTACGCATGAAACGGCCTTTGCTGAACAGTGGGTAGCCTTCGCCCAGCGCCTTGTTCACATCGCGGCAGACACCGTCAATGACCGTGCCGGCTATACCCCGGGCCAGTGCGTACTGGGTCATGATGTCGCCCCACACCGTGCAATCGGTACGGCCGTCATTGGCGATGACCACCACATCGCCTGGTGCTACTTCATCAATGAAGTCACCGACAGTACCGGGCGGTGTGCTCGCGCTGACGTACTGAACAGTGAAGGCAGGGCCGACGACGACCTGGCTGTAGTTGGCCAATGGCGAGATACCGAAGGCCTGGCCCGGAATGCCCAGTTTATCCATCGCGTCGGACACACCCGGGGTATCCAAGCCGTCAAACAAGGCAACCAGGTCTTTATCAGAAAGGCTCATGTCAGTGCTCCACCTTGATGGCTTCGAATTGCGTGTCGTGCATGACTTCTTCGACCGAGCGACCGGCACGGACAGCGTCGACCATGCCGGCTTGGCGGCGGTCAATACGCTCGGCCAAATCAAGCACTTCCTCGATGGCATTGGCCGGCACGAAAACGGTGCCGCATTCGTCGGCGATCACATAGTCACCCTCATCAACTTCAATACCAGCCATGCGAACTTTGACGGCCGCGTCGATCTGGATGAGCCGGTTGCGCGCGCTGATCATGGTCACGCCGCGACCGAAGACCGGGTAACCGATATCGGCACTGCCGCGGATGTCGCGGCTGAAGCCATCAATGATCGACCCACGGATGCCTTTGCGCTGGGCCGCGTTGGCCAGGATGTCGCCCCAGCTGGAGATACCGTCGACGCCCCCTGCAATCACCAGCACGCGGTCGTCGGTAGTGACTCGTTCTACCACCGGGGTAATAAGGTGAACCGTGGGCGCCACGTCTTGCTTGGGCCCCAGTTGCACGGTGCTTGCCCGGCCGACAATTTTGGGGCAGTTCCAGAGCGGCAGCAGGCCGTTAGTGGCGCCAGGCAGTTCGAGGAAGTCCAGCGCGTCCGACACTGTGTTGGTATCGAGCGCAGCCAGGCGTTCAAGCGGGGCTTTCAAGCTCATCTGTTGCAGGCCTCTTGTAGGTGAGGCTTGAGTATCGGCGCCGAGATTTGATACGTATATTACGAAGAAGCTAAGCTTGTTATATCCTAAACCTATGGAAAAGCGCCGTGATCAACTTTCGCTTGATACGCCACCTTTGGCTGTTCCTGGCTGTGGCAGAAGACCAAAATTTCAGTCGCGCGGCCAAGCGGCTGGGTATGTCGCAACCCCCGTTGACCGAGCAGATCCAGGCGCTCGAACAGTCGCTACGCGTTCAACTTTTTACCCGTTCTCGCCGCGGAGCACAGCTGACTGCCGCCGGCGCCGCGATTCTTCCCGCGGTCCGGAAATTCGCTGATCAACTGGAGCGACTAGAGTTGGCGGTTCACGAAGCCGTCGCAGGCCATGCCGGCGTGGTGACCATCGGAGCCATTACATCGGCGATGATCGACGTGCTACCCCCGTTGATCGAGCGCTTTAAACAGAACCATCCGTTGATTACGGTATCGGTTCGGGAGATAGATAGCGCGGAAGCCATACCCGCACTGGAGGCGGGTGATATCGACATTGCATTCGCACGCCTGGAAGGGAATCTCGGTCGACATATTCAATCCTTGCCGTTGTCCGAGGATAGGCTGGCTGTGGCACTACCCAAAGACAATCCCTTGGCCGCCAGGGAGTCAATCTCTCTACAAGCCCTCGCGGATGAAACCCTGGTCATGGCTTCACGAGATGTGAGTCCTGTGTACTTCGACTACCTGGTTGCGCAGTGCAAAGCCAGCGGCTTCGCACCACGCATCGTCCACCAGGTGCGGTCCGTATCGTCACAAGTCGCCTTTGTCAGTTGCGGACAGGGCATCGCATTGGTACCGACGTCTATGGGTAAACTCGCGCCGGAGAACGTCCTTATCCGCCCCCTGCATCCCGAAGTGAAAGTGGTGATCACGGCCATGGCCTGGCATAGCGAGCACAAAAACCCATTGGTGGAGGCAATGATCGACCATGCAAGACAAGATTTGCAGTCATAGGCCGGGCGTATGACAGGGTTCGTGGCTTCGTATTTTACAAATCACTTGGCGCGTTCAACATTGGGGACTCTGTTATAGGAGTTTGATCCGTGTCCCATGCAGCTCGCTTCACGTACGAGAAAATCCCACTGAGCATCGATGGTGTGCAGCTCGATCTGGCGGTGATACACCGCACCGGCCCAAAAACGCCCATCATGTTCCTCCACGGATTCGGTTCTACAAAAGAGGACTATGCCGATATCACCCTGCAGGCGTCTTTCGAAGGACACCCCTTCATTGCCTATGATGCGCCAGGCTGCGGTGAAACGGAGTGCGCCGACCTCTCGCGCATCAACATCGCATTCCTGGTGAAAACCGCGCAAGCCGTGCTCACGCATTTCGGAATCGACAAGTTCCATCTGGTAGGCCATTCCATGGGGGGACTTACCGGCTTGGTATTGGCTCACGAGGAGCCTGATCGCGTTAAAAGTTTCGTTGATATCGAAGGCAACATTGCACCTGAGGATTGCTTCCTCAGTCGACAGATCCATGATCATAACCGTGATGACGACGTGGGCTTCTTCCGTGACTTTATCGATCGCACTCGGCTGGCTTCGGATCCTGCAAGTGCACTCTATGCGGCCAGCCTTGCGCATAAAGTACGGACCGGCGCGGTGCGTGGCATTTTCGAATCCATGGTGGATTTGTCCGACAACGCCAAGTTGATGGACAAGTTCCTCGCACTGCCCTTCCCGCGCCAATACATGTATGGAGTCACCAACTCACACCTGTCGTACCTTGACCATATCGCAGCACAAGGCGTGGAACTGGCGTGCATCCCTGATTGCGGTCATTTTCCGATGTATTCGAATCCCGCCCTGATGTGGAAGCACATCAAGGCTTTGCAAGACCGCACCTGAGCGAATCATATCTTTAAACACGCGGCTGAGTCGGCCGCGTGAAGCTCGCACTCCCCCAGTAAAAATAACAATGAGGTTGCGCCATGCTCGAAGCCATCAACGGTTTTCTTTCGGGAAAGCTGCTCATCGTCCTGGTCGTCGGACTAGGCACTTATTTCACCCTCAAGACACGCTTTGTGCAGCTTCGGTATTTCCTGCACATGTTTAAAGTTTTCAAAGACAGCCTCACCAGCAGTTCAGCGCAAATTAGCTCGTTTCAAGCGCTCATGTTAAGCCTCGCGGGTCGGGTAGGTGCAGGCAATATTGCCGGCGTTGGAGTCGCTGTAACAATGGGTGGTCCGGGTGCTGTCTTCTGGATGTGGGTCACCGCTCTGGTTGGCATGGCGACCACGCTGATGGAATGTAGCTTGGCCCAGTTGTACAAGCGTAAAGATGCCAGCGGCCAATTCTACGGCGGACCGTCCTTCTACATTGAATACGGGTTGAACAAGCGGTGGCTCGGCGTACTGATGGCAATCTTGCTCACCGTCACCTTTGGCTTTTCATTCAACGGTCTGCAATCGCATGCTGTAACCCACTCCCTGCAAAATGCCTTCGGCATCGAGCCTACCCATTCGGGCATCGTCCTGGCGGTCGTGCTGGGGCTGGTATTTGTAGGCGGCATCAAGCGTATCGCGAAGGTGGCAGACCTGCTGGTACCGGTGAAGACGCTAGCCTACGTAGCGGTAACGCTCTACGTGATTGTTTTGCAGTTCGATCACGTGCCAATGATGCTGCTGACCATCATCAAAAGCGCCTTCGGCCTGGACCAGGCATTCGGCGGCCTCATTGGCAGCGCCATCGTAATGGGAGTCAAACGAGGCGTGTTCGCCAATGAAGCCGGCCTGGGCAGTGCTCCCAATGTCGCGGCAGTGGCTGAGGTCAGGCATCCAATTTCTCAAGGTGTGGTACAGGCGTTTAGCGTGTTCTTCGACACGTTCGTCATTTGTACCTGCACTGCTCTGCTGATCCTGTTGTCCGGCTTCTACACCGCCGGCTTTGCCGGTGACGGTCTGGTTCTGACCCAGAACTCACTCGCTGCGGTTGTGGGCGACTGGGGGCGCATTTTCATTAGCGCTGCACTGGCATTGTTCGTGTTTACCTCGATCCTCTACAACTACTACCTCGGCGAGAACAACCTGAAGTTTATCCTTGGTGAAAGCCGCAAGGTCCTTCTAGCCTACCGCGCAGTCGTGCTAGCACTCATCCTCTGGGGCTCGATGGAAGACCTATCAACCGTATTCGCGTTTGCCGATATCACCATGACCCTTTCCGCCCTGGTGAACCTGATCGCCCTGACGCTACTGTGCAAGGTTGGCCTGAGGCTGCTCGCAGACTACGACAAGCAACGTAAAGCGGGTGTTACCGAACCCGTCCTGACCGCCAGTGCCTTTCAGGATGTGAATATCGACCAGAGTATCTGGGCTCAACAACCCCCAACGCCCTTAGATAACCCAGCGGTTGTGGTTAGCCACCGCTAAATCCGGCTGTGGCGACGGGGCCCGTTACGTGGCCCCGTTGCCTGCTTCGGAGGTATGCTTTGCCGGGGGGAGTATCTGCACTCCGACGTAACCGCTAAAAATTTCAGAAACAATCAGGGGTATTGAGGAGATCAATCTGGGCCTGGGCCGCATGACAGGTCTCTACGAACCCCTTGTGATTTGTCCGATCAGCGTGGCCAACTATTTGCGGACACACTGGCTTGCCACTTGATTGTCGAAGTCGGTGTCCATTCCCAAGAGTATCTGCGGGACACCTGCTACCCCATGCGCAGTCAACAACAGCAACAAATGTTTCCTTAGATCTGTGCCTGGCCACCGTCTACGAACAATTCAGCCCCGTTCACGAAGCTTGAGTCTTCACTGGCAAGGAACACGGCTGCATTGGCAATCTCGATGGGCTCACCCACCCGCCCCAATGGCACCTGCGAGGCCAGGTAGTCGAGCAAGCCTTGCTGTTGTGTTGTATCTGGGCCAGCCAGGTCGACCAGGCCGGGCGTACGCGTTGCGCCCGGGCTGAGGGTGTTGACCCTGACAGCGCGATCTTTCAAATCCAGAATCCAGCTCCGTGCAAAGGCCCGAACAGCCGCCTTAGACGCGGAGTACACACTGAATGCCGCAGTGCCCGAGCTACCGGCCGTGGAGCCGGTCAGAATGATCGACGCTTTCGGCGCCAGTAGCGGCAGCGCCTTCTGAACCGTGAACAACACGCCTTTCACGTTGCGATCGAATGTATCGTCGTAATGAGCTTCGGTGATCTCACCCAAAGACAGCATGGAGCCGCCGCCGGCGTTGACAAACAGCACGTCGAGCCGACCATGGTTTTGGTTAATGCGGGCATACAACGTATCGAGCTGCTCGAGCTTCGTGGAGTCGACGGCAACACCGGTGGCGTTGCCAACCAGTTCCACCGCCTTGTCCAATTCAGCTTGACGGCGACCGGTGATGTAGACGTGAGCACCCTCTTCAGCGAAGCGTTTGGCGGTGGCCAAACCGATGCCAGTGCTTCCGCCAGTGACCAGTGCGACTTTACCTTCCAGTTTCTTGCTCATGGTGTTTCTCCCGTCGGGATTGCGATTTGGTGTGGGAGAAGCGTATCGACCTCTAAATAATTTCAAAATAGAATCATTTGAAAGTCATCATTGCAGAATTGAAATGCCAAGAATTCCGGATTTTGAAGGGCTTGCCATGTTCGCCAAGGTGGCGGAGGAAGGCTCTTACGCGGCCGCCGCCAGGGCAATGGGTGTGTCGGTTCCCACGGTATCGCGTGCGGTTGCGCGCTTGGAGGAGCGCCTGGGTGGTCGCTTGTTCAACCGAACGTCACGTCAACTCTCTGTGACCGAGTTTGGTCAACGTATGGTTGACCAGGCCAGTGCGTTGTATCGCCAGGCTGAAGAAATGGAAAGCGAAGCCCAAGAGCTGTCGGTACAACCACGCGGGTTGGTGCGGCTGGCTGTGCCCATGTCGTTCGGCTTGCGCTGGGTCGCGCCGTTACTCCCAGCGTTGCTGACGCTCTATCCAGAGCTAGAGCTTGATCTACACCTATCTGATTCGACAGTTGACCTGGTGGCCGATGGTTTCGATGCGGCATTGCGGATCGCGGCCCTCCCCGATTCCTCCCTGGTTGCTCGCCGAATTTGCTCGGTGACCCAATTCCTCGTAGCAGCCCCGTCATATCTGGCCCGGCGTGGCCATCCATCTCATCCCCGCGACTTGGCCGCTCATGCGTGTATGAGCTACGCCTATCGAGCACGGAGCCAGGTGTGGCGTTTCACTCACGATAATGGCAGCGAGCAAGATGTGGCCCCGCGCGGTCCCCTGCGCGTCACCAACTCGGATGCATTAGTCGCACCTTTGCTGGCGGGGGTTGCAATCGCTGAGCTTCCGGAGTTCATCGCCGCCGAATATCTCGCCGATGGACGTCTACAGCACATCTTGCCTGAGTGGCGCATGACGCAGGGCGGTCTGTATTTCGTGACGCCATCAGCCCGTGCACGGCCGAGAAAAGTTCAGGCCCTTTCCGACTTCTTCGCGGAGCACCTTTCAAGCCCAGCCTGGAGGTAATCAGCGCCAAGCTGGCACAGGGAGTATGTTAGTCGCGTGAGGACATGGCGTCTTACCTCCTGGCCCTCCTGAAGTTTTCACCCACAGCGGCGGAATGACGTGGATTTCAATCCCGTTTTCCTACCGACAAATATCAATGCCCCGCATCAGGACAGTTTGTACGTAAACCCCGCCCGCGCGAGCTCGAGGAGGTGCTTGATATTTATCAAGTCCGTCTACCTACATTCGTCGAGACTCTTTACCAAAGGACATCGGAGCGTACACAGAAGCTCGACCTCGAGAACCACAGTTTGGCCCCCACTAAACAGCCGAAGAACCTCCCTTGGGAGCGCGCGAGAAAAGAAGGGGCAATGATGGCAACCGTCACGCGGAAACCCGGAAGGAGCACTGATGTATTCAAGCATCTTTTTCGCGTGGGGGCTGGCAGCCATTACTGTGGTTGTGCATGCCGTCGGTCTGGCCTTGATGCTAAAGTTTCTGTCCCGCAGAAACAATGTTCCCCTACGGCAACTAGGCGCCATCAGCGCGCGGTTGGTTTGGGTTGTCTGCTACATGATCATGCTGCATTTGATCGCTGTCTCGATTTGGGCGACATTCTATGTGTGGCAGGGATCTCTGCCTGATTTCGAAACGGCGCTTTACTTCTCTGGAGTGACCTACGCGACCATCGGCTACGGTGACGTGGTGCTGGTGAAACCCTGGCGCCTATTCGGGCTGATTGAAGGGTTGACGGGTATCATCATGTGCGGCTTATCCACGGGTGTGTTCTTCGCCGAGGTCAATCATATCTACCAAATGACCCATGCCGACAAGGACCGCGGCGAAAAAACCTGAAGTATTGCGCTACCAGGACTTCATGACTACGACGCCGTCAACGGCGTGGCGTCCTGATCCTGATAGTGCAGGATCGCAGCATGAGCGTTGAACAGCATACGCTCGCTCCCGAGTTTTTCGTCGAACCCAGCACGCCGTACCATTTCAAGTACACCAGGGTTCAACCCCGCCAGCCAGAGACTGGCACCGAGTTCGCCCAAGTGTTTTTCGCCTTCAATCAGAGCTTGCAGTGCCGAGTATTCGATGTCGGGAACGGCACTCATGTCCCAGACCACCACATGTGGATGGTACTGCGCTTCCAGCGCTATGACCTGCTCCTTGACATAGTCCGCGTTAAGGAAGAACAGACGTCCCTCCGGCCGCACGATCAACAGCCCCGGGAAAGTCTCATCATCTGGGTGGTCCTCCGATAAAGGCCGAAGCACGTCGGTACCGCGCTTGCGACCCAGGACGTACACATGCGGACGAGCCGTCTGATAGGCCAGACTGACCAACGATACGACGATTGCCACCGTGATGCCCTGCAGCGTGCCAAACAACAGCACACCAAACGTCGCTACGAGCGCCCAGTGGAACTCCATCGGGCGCACCTTGCGAATAGCCAGGAATTCCCGGGGTTGAATCAGCCCGACCGAGTAGTAGATGACGATGGCCGCCAATGTAGCGTGAGGCAGATACCCGAGAAGCCCCGAAAGCAGCAGCATCGTGGCGAAAGCCATGCCGGCAGTGACAATCGAGACCGCTTGAGAGTGGCCTCCGGTGGCGCGGACAACCGCCGTCTGCGAAGTACCTCCACCGGCGGGCATCGCCCCCAGCAGTGCGCCCCCGAGGTTACCCAGGCCGGTAGCAACCAACTCGCGGTTTGCATTGATCGGGGGATCGCCTGGCCGGACAAAGGCACGACCTGCTGCAATCGTTTCGGTAAAGCTCATCAGCGCGATCCCGAGCGCACCCGGTATCATTTGTTCAACCAATGTGAGATCGGGCAGTGTGATTGGGGGTAACCCTGCTGGAATCAAGCCGACAGTCGAAACGCCGAGCGCCTGCAGGCCGAAGTACCACGAGGCGGCGATACTCCCTGCCACCACAACAAGTGGTGCTGGCGAATGTGGCCACGCGCGTTCCATTGCGATGAGGATCAGGAACGCCGCTGCAGCGACCGCGATCGTGATCAGAGAGCTCCTGGGTACATGATGCACAATGTTGAGGAGATCGAGAAAAAAGCCCTGTTTGGCGATGTGGATGCCGAGAAGTTTTGGTACCTGATCCAACACGATCACAAGGCCGACACCTGCTTTGAAGCCGCTCAACACCGGGGAGGAAATGAAGTTCGCGAGAAAACCCAGGCGTATCAGCCGCGCCAACAGCAGCATGGTGCCCACCATTGCGGTCAGTGTTGCCGTGGCCGTGATCAGCTTCCCGGGGTCACCATCGGGTACTGCCAGACCGATCTGCGCACCGGCCAGAATCGCCAGCGTGGCGGAGGAGCTGACGCTAAGCACTCGCGACGTGCCCAGGAATGCGTAAATCAACATTGGGACGAAGGCCGTATACAAACCGACGGCAACAGGCAAGCCGGCGACAGTCGCGTAGGCCATTGCCTTGGGTAGTACGACTGCAGAGGCCGTGAGCCCTGAAACGACGTTGAGGCGAAGTGACGCCGTGTCAGAGTGGGCTGTGCTTGAGGCTTTCAGATGCAGTTTCACACGGCCGCTCCTGATGGGTTCTATTGCCTGTTACGCGCAAAGACTCTCGGCATTCGCGCTGACACGGAGCTGACCCGTAAGCTCATTTTAAAGTCACCCTTGATCAGCTCAATCTCGCGGCCAACCTTCACGTTTTCTCTCTTCGGATATGCCGATTACGAATAAAAACCTTCACGCCGAAGGGCGCTTTGATTCTGTTGACTATTAACGACAGCCTTGTAACGCCGCCGAAGAATTTTCGTAATATTACGGGTTGCCCACCAAGGCGGAGTATTTATTGACCGCAGATGCATCGAAGTTTCTTCCGGATAAGTGCTAGAGACTTGAGAAATATCAAATATTCCCAATAAACGCATAGCCATCGCATGCGTCATTCTGGTCTGTACTCATCCAGGGCGCTCACGGTTACCTCGTGCTGCAACTTGATTTTTGTCAGAAGTGCCACCCTCTGCGGGTGCTAGCGTTGTGACAAGAGACGGGCTATGCATCTGTTCAAGTGAGCTTCACGGAGAAGAGTATGCGCTGGAACATTAATGTTGTCAGACAGCCTGTCGGTTTGCCCATCGCTATTGTCCTAGGCGCCTTAAGTCTAGTTGCCGGCTGCGGCAAAGAACCCGTCTCCCCTGCGCATAACCCGCCTGAAGTCACTGTGATGACGGTCACCGCCCGCGACACGCCAGTGACTTTCGAATTCGTTGCCCAGACCCAAAGTTCCCGCGAGGTGGAAATCCGTGCGCGCGTGGCCGGTTTCCTTGATAAGCGGCTGTACACCGAAGGCGATTTGGTCAAAGCCGGACAAACGCTGTTCCAGATGGACCGCAAACCGTTTGAGGCCGCGCTGTTGTCGGCCCAAGGCCAACTGGCCCAGCAACAAGCTCGCTGGGAGGTAGCCAAGTCCACGTTGGCGCGGGTACGGCCGCTGGCGGCGCAGAATGCGGTCAGCAAGATGGACCTTGACAATGCGGTGGGCAACGAACGTGAGACCCATGCCGCCGTATTGGCCGCAGAGGGTACTGTGCGTACCGCGCAGTTGAACCTCAGCTACACCACCATCAGCTCACCCCTTGCCGGACTTTCAAGCTATGCCAAAAAACAGGATGGCAGTTATGTGACGCCAGGTGAGTCGGGGTTATTGACTTCGGTGTCACAGATGGACCCGATGTACGTGAACTTCAGCCTCTCGGAAAACGAGACGCTGAAATACCGCGACGAGATAGCCGCCGGCCATCTCATTTTTCCACCGCGTAGTGATTTTATCGTTGAAGTGGTATTGGCTGACGGCACCGTGGCGCCCAACACTGGCAAGGTGAATTTTCTGGCACCTTCCTACAGTCAGGATACTGGCACCTTCCTGGTTCGGGCAGTGCTCGCCAACCCCGATGGCTTGCTGCGTCCTGGTCAGTTTGTGAGAGCCCTGGCCAAAGGCGCTACGCGACCCAATGCCATTCTTGTGCCGCAAAAAGCCGTGCTGGAAGGTTCCAAGAGTCACTTCGTGTGGGTCCTCAATGCCGAGGGAAAACCTGAGCAACGCGTGGTTGAAGTGGGTGACTGGCAAGGTGACAACTGGTTCATCAACAAGGGGCTACGGGTCGGCGAGCGCATCGTGGTCGATGGCGCGATCAGGGTCACGCCAGACGGGCCATTGAAGATCGTCGGTATACCTGGCGCCTCGTCAACAGGCTCAGCCGATGGGCAAACAGCAAAAGCCGATGAGGGGAAAAGCCAGTGAGCATTTCCCACTATTGCATTGACCGGCCGATCTTCGCTTCGGTGATCTCCATCATCATCACCCTGGCCGGTGCGGTGGCCATGCTCAAGCTCCCTGTTGCGCAGTACCCGGATATAACGCCGCCGCAGATCACGGTGGCCGCGACATACCCCGGTGCCGATGCGCAAGTCGTGGCCAATAACGTGGCCGCGCCCATCGAACAGCAAGTCAATGGCGCCGACAACATGATCTACATGAACTCGTCGAGCTCCGCGACGGGCAACATGACCCTCAATGTTTTTTTCGAAATAGGCACCGACCCTTCGTTGGCGCAAGTCGACGTGCAGAACCGGGTCAATCTGGCCCTGCCGCAACTGCCCTCCGCCGTGCAGAGCCAGGGCATCCAGGTACAGAAAAAATCCTCGGCCTTCATGATGGTGCTTGCGGTGTATTCCGCCGGCGACCGCTACGACAGCACCTATGTCGCCAACTACGCCAACCTTTACATCCTCGATGCGATCAAGCGGATTCCAGGGGCGAACCAGGCCAGTATCTTCGGCACGCCAGACTACGCCATGCGGATCTGGCTAAAGCCTGACCGTATGGCCCAGCTGGGCATCACCGCCGCCGATGTACAGAAAGCCGTCGCCAATCAGAACCAGCAGTTCGCCGTAGGCAGGGTCGGCCAGTCGCCTACGGGGCAACCGGTGGAGCAGTCGTTTGCCGTGACCACCAAGGGACGCCTGACCGAGCCTTCGGAATTCGAGAACATCATCTTGCGTGCCAGCAACAACGGCGCGGCGGTTGTTCGACTCAAAGACGTTGGACGCGCCGAGCTGGGGCAAAAAGACTATTCCTTGCGCAGCACCTATCAGGGCCGGCCAGCGACGCTGATTTCCGTGTACCAGCAACCCGGCGCCAATGCCCTGGATGTTTCCGCAGCAGTGACCAAGACCCTCTCGGACATGAAGGCCACGTTTCCCGAGGGCATCGAGTACAAGATCGTGATGGACACCACGGCCTTTACCCGAGCTTCGATTTCCGAGGTAATCCACACCTTCTTCGAAGCCCTGGTACTGGTGGTTATCGTGGTCTACATCTTCCTGCAGAGCCTGCGGGCCACGCTCATTCCGGTGCTCGCGGTGCCGGTGTCGATCGTCGGCACGTTCATCGGCATGTCCGCACTCGGGTTTTCGGTGAACATGCTGACGCTGTTTGGCATGGTGTTGGCCATCGGTATTGTGGTGGATGACGCGATCGTGGTGATCGAAAACGTCGAACGCAACATGCAGGTGCACAAGATGACGCCCAAGGACGCGGCAAAACGGGCGATGGATGAAGTGGCAGGCCCGGTGGTGGCCATCGTCCTGGTACTGTGCGCGGTGTTCATTCCGGTGGCCTTCATGGGCGGCATCACCGGTCAACTCTACAAACAGTTTGCGATCACCATCGCCATATCTGTAGTAATTTCCGGCCTGGTCGCCCTGACCTTGTCCCCCGCCCTGGCCTCCCTGCTACTCAAACCGCAGCACGGTGACAAGAACGCCTTTTTCCGCTGGTTCGAACGCAGTTTCGAGCGCTTGACCGAGGGCTATTCACGCTCGGTGGCGTTCATGATCAAGCGCTTTGTGCTGGCATTGCTACTCTTTGCCGGCATGATCGTGCTGATCCTGTTGATGGCCGAGCGCATCCCCAGCGCGTTCCTGCCACCGGAAGACCAGGGCTACTTGCTTGGCGCGGTGATCATGCCCGACGCTGCCAGCCTGGATCGCACCGCCGAGGTCGGCAAACTGGCCAGTGACTTCTTCATGAAGGATGAGGCCGTCGAAGGTGTCGCGATTGTGAACGGCTACAGCCTGCTCGACGGCCAGAACAAGAACAATGCCGGTGCGTTTTTTGTCGGTTTCAAGGATTTCGAGGGGCGTTACAAGGACGCCGAAACCATCAAGGCACAAAGCGCCCCCGCAGTGATCCAGAAGGCCACGCGGGCGTTTTCCACGGTTCAGGGAGGGATCATCTTGCCGGTCAACCCACCGTCCATTCCCGGCCTGGGTACCACCGGAGGCATGGAAGTCTGGGTTCAAAGCAAGGGCGACGGCAATGTCGACCAACTGGCGGAACTGGTCGCCAATCTGGTGGCGAAAGCCAAGACACGTCCGGAGCTGGGCGTCATCACCTCCACCTTCAACGTGTTTTCCCGTCAATTGATGGTCGACGTCGATCGCGAGAAAGCGGAATCCCTGGGCGTACCGGTCGAAGATGTCTACAGCGCCATGCAGACCATGTTCGGCTCGCTCTACGTCTCGCAATTCAACAAGTTCAGTCGCCTGTGGCAGGTGATTCTGCAGGCCGAACCGGCCTATCGCTTGAAGGCCGAGGACCTGCAGCAGATCTTTGTGCGCAGCAAAAACCTCGACATGGTGCCGCTCAAGGCCTTGCTGACAACCCGCTACGTCACCGGTCCTGACCTGCTAACACGCTTTAACAACTTCCCGGCGGTCAAACTCACAGCGAACCCGGCGCCAGGCTACAGTTCAGGCCAGGCACTACAGGCTCTGGAGGAGATCGGCGCGGAAATCATGACCAATGACTATGCGCTGGCATTGAGCGGCGAGGCATTCGAGGAAAAAAAGAGCGGAGGTGCCTCCTCCCAGGTGTTCATCTTCGGCCTGGTGATGGTGTTCCTGATCCTCGCGGCGCAGTACGAAAAGTGGTCACTGCCCGTGGGTGTGCTACTGGCCGTACCCTTTGCCTTGTTCGGCGCCCTGCTCGCCGTCCTGCTTCGGGGCTTGAGCAACGACGTCTATTTCCAGATCGGCTTGACCATGCTGGTGGCGCTGGCCGCCAAAAACGCCATCCTGATTTTCGAATTTGCGGTATTGAACCGGGAAACCGGCATGTCGACCTACGATGCCGCGATGACCGCAGCAAAAGAACGTCTGCGCCCTATCGTAATGACGTCCCTGGCGTTCATCCTCGGCTGCGTGCCTCTGGCCATTGCCGTCGGCGCCTCGGAGAATAGCCGTCACTCCATTGGTACCGGTGTAATTGGTGGCATGCTGGCGGCGACGGTGATCGCGATCTTCTTCATCCCTCTGTTCTATTATCTGGTGGAGCGAATGTTCGGGGAAAAGGACAACGCCCAAACAGCCGCCAAGCCAACTGCTTCGACGCAGGCTCCGACGATTCCCGACGGCGCGGCACAAAACCGACATGAGGGGGATTGAGATGCGTAAGCCTCCTATCCCGCTGATGTTGTGCCTGAGCCTGGCGGGTTGCATGGTGGGGCCAGACTACCAGCCCCCGAAAATCGACACCCCCGCTGCCTACCGTTATGCGGACAAGGAAGCAAAAGACCTGTCGAATACGCTGTGGTGGGAGCAGTTCCACGACCCGGTCCTGAATGAACTGATCCGCACGGCGCTGCTCGAAAACAAGGACATCAAGATTGCCGCCGCGCGGGTCGAAGAATTCCAGGGCCGTTACGGCCAGACCCGTTCCCTCTTGTTTCCACAAGTCGGTCTGGGCGCCCAAGGGCAGCGCTCCCGTTCGCCGCGGGACACCGGTCCGGTCTCGCTGGACCCATCGGTGGACCCGGTGTTCAACAACTACCAGGCCATTCTCAGCGTGAACTGGGAGCTGGATATCTGGGGCCGGTTGCGCCGCCTGGATGAATCCGCCCGAGCCGATTTGCTGGCCTCGGAAGAAGGCCGTCGAAGCGTGATCTTGAGTCTGGTCGCTTCGGTTGCGTCGAGCTACGTGACCCTGCGTGACCTCGACCGGGAACTGGAAATCGCCCGCACGACCGCCAAGGCTCGCAGTGAGTCCTACGAAATATTCAAACTGCGCTACGGTGCCGGCACCATTTCCGAAATGGAACTGGCACAGAATCAATCCGAACTCGAGCGCACCCAGGCGTCAGTTGCGCAACTCCAACCCCTGGTCGCGCAACAGGAAAACGCCTTGGCCGTGCTGCTTGGGCGTAACCCTGGGCCAATCATCCGCGGCCGTGACCTGGCCCAACTGAATCTGCCAACGGTGCCGGCCGGCTTACCATCAGACTTGCTTGAACGGCGACCGGACTTGCGTCAGGCAGAACTGAATCTGATATCGGCCAATGCACAGATCGGCGCTGCCAAGGCTCAATACTTCCCGACTATTTCCCTGACCGGCCTGTTAGGTTCCGCCAGTAACCAACTGTCGAACCTGTTCACTGGACCCGCTTCCACCTGGTCCTATGGTGTGGCGGTAAGCATGCCAATCTTCACAGCCGGCGGTATTGCCGGGCAGGTGCAGCAAGCTGAAGCCATCCAGAAACAGGCGCTGCAAATTTACCAACAGTCGATTCAATCGGCGTTCAGGGACGTGGAAAATGCCTTGGTCGCATCGAGCAAATCCAGAGAACGGATGGCCTACCAAGCCAGGCAAGTCGAGGCACTGAGCACTTATGCCCATTACGCACGGTTGCGCTACGACAACGGCTATACCAGCTACATCGAGGTGCTGGACGCCGAGCGCAGCCTGTTCGACGCCGAATTGGATTACACCCGCACCCGCGGTTCGGTGTTCACCAACATGATTGATCTGTACAAGGCGACTGGTGGTGGCTGGGTGACCGAGGCGGACAAACTGACAGCAACTGCCAATCAAAAGCGACCATGAGCATGATGGAGACACCGTTTCGGCAGACCGGTTTAGCCGTGCCAACGCCAGCGGTAGCTGTACCTTGGCCCTCTCGAGGTTAAACACTTGCGCTGGAAGGACAGTGTCGCGGGATGACGGATACGGCTCACAGGCAAACCACAAAACGCTCCCGCCAAGGCTATGAAATGTGCGGTTTTCCAAGCGGAGCATCCACGCAGCTCAGGGGCAGGCTGCTACGCTTTTGTGATGGGACCGAACCATAACGCGATCTTGCTCCTGAACAACTTCGACTTCGTTGAGTAAAGGAGTGGAAATGTCTCCCAGTAAGAAGAAATCCGTCCAGGGTGCGGCTCGAGAACCAAAGTTCGGAATTTACGAGCCGACTTTTCGCTCGCGAAAAGAACGCCTGAACGCAGGAGAGCGGATACGCGAGAGCCTGCCACACTCATCTCACGCAGTGTGGAAACCACCGCGCAAGCATCGTAACCCTATCGATCTCCTTGAAGCGTCCAATCGATATAGACTCCCCAGTCTAGTGCCCGTGCGCTATGGACGCATGTTGCGCAGCCCCTTCACCTTCTTGCGCGGTTCTGCGGGATTGATGGTTCATGACTTGGCCAGCCTCCCCAACACCGGCATTCGGGTACAGGCGTGCGGTGATTGTCACCTGTTGAACTTCGGACTGTTCGCGACACCCGAGCGCAATCTGATTTTTGACATCAATGATTTCGACGAAACCCTTCCCGCCCCCTGGGAGTGGGATGTCAAACGCCTGGCGATCAGCTTCGCCGTCGCGGCTGCAGATAACAGGCTCAGCGAAAAAGATGCCCACGCGATCGCCGTCAAATCCGTTAAAGCTTACCGGGAACGTCTACGCGAGCTTTCGAAATTGAGCCCGCTGGAAGTCTGGTATGACCACCTGGATGCACAAACGATCATCGATATGGCCCCCAATGCCAAAATCAAAAAAAACCGTGAGCAATTGATAGAAAAAGCCAAGGTTCGAGTCGGCGATTACCTTTATCCCATGATCAGCAGTGAAGTGGCGGGCCGTCGACGCCTGATCGATCAACCCCCTGTTCTGTTTCATATCTATGAAAAGGACTTTGATAAACGGGTGCATGCGGCACTGCAAGACTATCGATTATCGCTACCCCATGAACGCCGCATACTGTTTGATCGGTACCGTCTCGAAGACTTTGCCGTCAAAGCCGTCGGAATAGGGAGCGTCGGCACCTATTGTTTTGTCGGCCTGTTCTTTTCCGCGGAGAACCACCCCCTGCTTCTGCAATTCAAGGAAGCGTGTCCTTCCGTGTTGGGGCCTTACGCGGGAAAAAGCGAGTACGAGAACCAGGGGCAACGCATTGTCACAGGGCAGCGGCTGATGCAGTCTTCCAGCGACATTTTTCTGGGCTGGACGCAAGGCCAAAAAGGCCGCCATTTCTTTGTGCGGCAGTTGCGAGACATGAAAATGTCTGCGCCGATCGAAGGCGCAACGACCACACAAATGAAGCTGTACGCCGAGCTATGCGGTCGTACACTCGCGCGTGCCCATGCAAAATCCGGGGATGCGGCACTGATTAGCGGCTATTTGGGTAAGTCGGACTCCTTCGATCAGGCCATCGGCAAATTTGTCATGACCTATGCAAAGCAAAATGCAAAAGACTATGCCGCGTTGGTAGCCGCAGAAAAATCCGGACGGATCAAAGCATTGAGAGAAGAAGACTGACACTGCCGTCCCGTGCTGTTGCCTTAACCGAACGCGCTGAATGCCATTACCTGAGGCCCACAAAAAATGCGTCATGAGGCAACACTATGGATCACCAGACCTCAGTGCCGAAGATCACGCACCTACCGTACCGTATCCGCCTGTTGGTACTGATCGCCACGGCGTGCTGCGTCGGAGGCTGCGGTACGCTGGGGCCGACCTCGATACAGCGCGATCGCACAGACTACGGCACAGTGATTGCCACGACCTGGAAAGAACAGACACTGCTCAATATCGTCAAGTTGCGCTACGCCGATGCACCGGTGTATCTGGAAGTCTCTTCGGTGATCAGCTCCAGCGCCATACAAAGTCAGGTCAACCTCGCAGCAGGCTGGCTTTCGGGATGGCCCAACGACGGTAGCAGTCAGGCCATAGGCGCATCCGGCGTTTACACAGATCGTCCAACAATCAGCTATACACCGCTTTCCGGGGAACGGTTCTCACGCTACTTGTTGCAACCCTTATCTCCTGAGGCCGTTTTTTCGCTTATTCAGGCAGGCTACCCGGTCGACCGCGTGCTGCAATTGACCGTCCGAGCAGCGAATGGTGTGTACAATCGATCGGTATCGCCTACACGCTTGCGTGCCGCAGATCCACGTTTCTATGAGCTATTGGATGCGCTAAGGCGGATACAGCGTTCGGAATCGCTAGGTGTAAGAGTCAGTACCCGCGCCAACGAAAGAAGCGAAGTGCTCATGATCGAACGTGACATCCCCGATGATGTGGAGAAGGATCGCCGTACCGTACGAAAGATTCTTCACTTGCGGCCCGACAAGGATGAACTGACACTTACTTTCGGTATGGTATCCAGGAGCGATACCGAGATTGCGCTCCTGACACGCTCCATGTCAGAAATCTTTTTGGAACTCGCCGCGACGATCGAGGCCCCTGCCGCGCATTTGCAAGATGGGCGAGCAAACCCCATGCCTCCCGTGCCCGATCATCCCAGTCCGTGGGACGATCCTCTGGTTCGCATCCATTCGAGCGAAGAGCGACCCGCTGATGCCTATGCTGCTGTGCACTATCGCGACTATTGGTTTTGGATCGACGACCACGACATGAAATCCAAATCGGAGTTTTTGTTCATACTGGTACTGTTCTCTCTTGCCGAAACAGGCGTGGCGCCGCAAGCCCCTGTGATCACCGTACCCGCTAACTGATGTGACAGTCATTATCCATAACCCGCCAAGGTCATATCAAAGGCGCTGCCGGTTGGACGAAGTGAAATAGGCAAGGATCATTGATCTTTATCAATTGTTAACGGTTAATCGAGTTCACGCTGATAACGACGCAACGCCGCACCGCCACGGAGTACCCGCCGTAAGCAATCCATCGTCGATTACCTGTTGGCGATAGCACTGTTCGATGGCCCTTTCCCGGGCTTTGAACCTGCCAACCTGCTGTCAAGATCAAGCGAGACTGCCAGGTGCGCCCACCCTGCAGAGTTTACGTAGTCAAGCATTGAGCATTAGCCCCCTATTCGGCCACGCGTTGCACGTTGCCGGACCAAGGTTCAAAACATTGAACGCGGCAAGGAGTTTGCGATGGCTGATTCAAGCAAAAAAATGAGCCTGGTCGGGCTCACGACGCTGGTGACAGTCAACATGATGGGTTCGGGGATCATCATGTTGCCTACCAACATGGCTCAACTGGGTGCCGTCTCGCTGTTGTCGTGGCTTTTCACGGCAATCGGCTCGATGGCCATCGCTTATTGTTTTGCCCAGTGCGGCGTCTTCTGCTCACGCTCTGGCGGGTTGTCCGCCTACACCGAAGAGGCTCACGCGAAGTCGGGTTTTTTCCTCTGCTCGTACCTGTACTTCCTGTCTCTGGCCATCGCCAACGTAGCCGTGGCCATCTCTGCGGTGGGCTACATGACCGCTTTCTTGCCCTGGCTGGGTAGTGGTGCCATCCCGTTGTGCATAGGCACCATCGGGCTAATCTGGCTGACCACCTTCGCCAACTTCGGCGGCCCCGGCATCACCGGCAAGATCGGTGCTTTCACGGTCTGGGGCGTGATCATTCCGGTAGCGGGCCTTTGCATCATCGGCTGGTTCTGGTTCAAGCCCGATGTACTGGTCGCCGCCTGGAACCCTAACGATCTGCCGATTTCCGAGTCCATCGCCAAAGCCATTCCTCTGACCCTGTGGGCGTTCCTGGGCATGGAGTCGGCGGCCCAAGCCACCGATGCCGTGGAAAACCCCAAGCGCAACGTGCCGCTGGCCTGCCTGTTCGGTACCTTGGGAGCTGCCGGTGTCTATATACTGTCGACCACCGTCATCCAGGGCATCATTCCCAATGCCGATCTGGCCAAGTCCACGGCCCCCTTCGCGCTGGTCTACGCCACGATGTTCAATCCATTGGTAGGCCATATCGTCATGGCCCTGGCGGTCATGGCGTGTGTCGGCTCGCTGCTGGGGTGGCAATTTACCTTGGCGCAAACTGCCAAGATGACCGCCGACCAGAACCTGTTCCTCAAGTTCTTCAGCAAGGTCAACGCCATGAACGCCCCTGTCGTCGGCATGATCGTCTGTGGCGTGCTGCAAACCTTGATGGCCCTGTCGACCATTTCACCGGATGCCGCCGCCCAGTTCAGCAAGCTGGTCAACCTGGCGGCGGTGACTAACCTCATCCCATATTTAACCGCGCTGACCGGTCTGCTGGTCATCATGTACAAGGCCGGTGTCTCAACGACGATCTACGCGCGCAACCTGGTAGTGCTGCTGGTTGCGGTGACGTACTCCTTGTATGCCCTGTATGCCTGCGGCAAGGATGCGGTGATGGGCGGCACCCTGGTACTGGCCTTCGGTTACCTGCTCTACGGTTTCCTCGCCAAGCGTTTCACCGACACGCTGCCAGCCGAACAGGCCGGGGCCGGCAATCCTTAGGCGCGGCAGCCAGGACTGCACAGACATCTGCATACGGGGAAACCGGACATGAACGTACCCTTTATCAAAACCACCCGTTTTTTGCTCGCTCTGGCGTTTTTGACGCTGCCTTTGATGGCCAGTGCCTCCACACTTGAACGCGTGCGCAGCAGCCACAGCTTCACCATGGGCTACCTGCCAGACCTGGCCCCCTTCAGCACGCAGGAAGGCGACAAAGCCAGCGGCTATGCCATCGAGCAGTGCCTTAAAGTTGCAGACAAGCTCAAGCGCGAACTTGGCCTGCCGAACCTGCAAGTGCGCTACCAGCCGGTTACGGTTTACGAGCAGGTCAGTGCGGTGAGCCAAGGGAAAGTCGATATTCTCTGCACGCCGACTCCGCCCACTCTGGAACGGCGCAAGACGATCAGTTACGCCATACCGATCTACACCGCCGGTCTCTCTGTCGTGGTGCGCAAGGATGCCCCCGAATCGCTGCTTAATGTACTCAATGGCAAAGTCGCCAATAGCGGACCGACCTGGCGAGCAAGCATCAACAGCGGTCTGGCCAACCACACATACGCCACCATTGAGGGCGGTGTAACCGAAGACTGGATTCGCGAAAGGATGCGCCTACTTGGTGTAATCGCTTCACTGGTTACCGTGGCCAACAACGATGAGGGCATCAAGCTGGTCGCCGACGGCAAGGCGGACGCGTTCTTTGCCGAGCGCATGTTGCTGAAAAACGAAATAGCCAAGGAAGGGGCTCCCAAAAACCTGATGCTCCTGGACCGCATATTCGAGTACTCGCCGGTGGCGATGATGGTGGAGCGCAATGACGACGACTTCCGCCTGCTGGTCGATACGGCCTTGAGCGAAGCCTATCGTTCGGGCTCCATTGAAAAGGACTACGACAAATACTTGGGAGGGACCAACGATATCGTGAAGAAATTGTTCAGGGTGTATGCGTTGCCCGAGTGACATCAATCACTACAGGCCGTCTGCAAGCAGCCTTCCAGGCGCTGTATGAAAAGCCGTCGCAAGGCTTTTCATACAGACGCTAACCTTGGCCGCAGGTCACTAGGAGAAACGCCATTTCCTGAGCGTGGCAAGTGTCGAGGAAACCATGGGATACAGCCTGCCAATCCACGGGCAAAAGAAACGGCCTCTGAGGTCGTTTCTTTTTTTGCGTCTTTGATCGAACTTAGGAAACCCAAGACTCGACCACATCAGATCCATATTGAGCCTTCCACTCCTTCAGCAGTTTGTGGTTGCCACCTTTGGTCTCGATGATCTCGCCGTTGTGCGGGTTCTTGTACTGCTTAACCTGACGAGCGCGACGAGGTGCTTTCTCTGCGGCAGCAGGTGCGGCACGGCGACTGGCCTGTGGATCCAGAAGGTTGATGATGTCACGAAGGCTATAGCCATATTGGCCCAGCAGATCGCGCAATTTGGTCTCAAACTCGATTTCTTTCTGAAGCTCACGGCTGCCTTTCATGGCCTCCAGTTCGGCCAACTGGGCGGCCAATTTTTGCTCAAGTTGTCTAAATTCTGCCAGACGCGACATGGGGATACTCCGAAGTTGGACAGGTGACCTTTAGAACATCCTAACGCAGTTTAAATTCAAACCGAAATGAAAATCGGGGCCACCTGCTCCACTTTCCTGTTGCAGTGCAAGCGCCACACCGCCAATGTCTCATTTAGAGATGCCTGAATTTGAAACCCTCCAGCCTGACCTTGGCGAGTAGAAAGTTATCTACGCTGACACGCGCCAGCGCTGCATGGCCCACTCAGCCGACATTACGACTACCGCAACTGACAGAGCCTAGAACTCCACCCTCCCCCGACCCGCCTTGACAGCGCTGCGCCTGGCTTTTCCTTCGAGGCGGCGGGTCTTGGAGCCCAGGGTCGGCTTGGTGGGGCGACGTTTCTTATCGGTCTTGCCAGCGTTGATGATCAACTCGGCAAGACGCGCCAAAGCGTCCGCGCGGTTCTGCTCCTGTGTGCGGTACTGCTGGCCCTTGATGATCAATACGCCGTCGCCGGTGATACGACTGTCACGCAGCGCCAGCAGCCGCGCCTTGTAAAACTCGGGCAACGATGAAGACGGGATGTCGAAGCGCAGGTGCACGGCGCTGGATACCTTGTTGACATTTTGCCCGCCCGCGCCTTGCGCGCGGATGTAGGTGAGTTCGATTTCGGCATCCGGCAGATGCACGTTATTGGAGATGGTCAACATGATAGGGCCCTTTTCATTCCCCATTATCACAGACTGCGCCGCTGTCCCATAGGACAACACATAATGCTCTGTCCGTTCAGGGTCATCGTGAGCGCCGCCACGCAGAAAGCTGCACCTGAGCGCTAGGCCAGCGCGTACAAACTGAACCTGCGGGGACAACTGACCGAGTGTGAAGGCCCAAGAGGCGATCGTTACTGCATTGCCTCGGCCACTGTCATCACCCACTCGGACGAGTCCCCATGGCATTCGTAATTGGACGCGCAGGCCACGATGCCATGCTTACGGAGCGTGTCCTTGTCCTGCCGGTCAACGGCCGTAATCATTCAATGAGCGTTAGCGGACGCTCGGGTTTTCCAAAGCGAAAGCAACATGCCGCCAATCAGAAGGCCGATGGTAACGCTCAACGATATTTCGACTGGTACTTTACCCACAACGCCATGAAGGAAGATTTTCGCGCCGATAAAGACAAGCACCAGAGCCAGCGCGTACTTAAGGTAAACAAAGCGACTGATCATCGCAGCCAATGCAAAATAGAGCGCGCGCAAGCCGAGAATTGCAAAGATGTTCGACGTATAAACGATGAACGGATCCTGCGTGATTGCAAAAATTGCAGGCACGCTGTCAACAGCAAACACTAAATCTGCACATTCAATCAGGACAAGTGCAAGGAATAGTGGCGTCACCCATAGCGTTCTTTTCCCTGACACGTCAGGCAGCGAACCACAAAGCGTTGACCGTGCAATTCCTTGGTGATGCGCAGGTATTGTGTGACATTCCTGCACATGGAAATTGCCCGAGCGACTACGTTTCAGCTCGCCCCGGGCAACGCGGTCCAGGCCAGCGTCGATCTTGTCCAGCAGTTTTCTCCCACTCCAGCAGCCACAGGCGAAGCGGCTTCCTGCCTCTGCCTGCTCAAGAGCACGGACATGATTTGCAATCTGACCTTAATGTTATGTTATAACTAACCACATTAAGCCTTACCTCTGGCTCGCCTGCGAACCGGGCCCAGGGAACGGAAGGCTGGATGAAGCTGACCAACCCCTTCCCCGGCTGGAACTGATTCATACCCCTTGCTGCTACGTGCAAGGCTCCCACCACTGGATAGACATGATGAGCTCAGCATTACCCGACGTTTCCGTCACCGACCTGGCCCCCAGCCTAAGCCCGTTGCAATGGGTCGGCATGCAGGGTATCGACCTACCGGTAAGGATCGAAGAAGCGACCTACCAGCACGAGCTACACGCCCGTGCGGATGTCCAGGTCGACCTGCCGGCACCGCACGTCAAAGGCATTCACATGTCCAGGCTGTATCGCCTGCTGGACGCCTGGGGGCAGGCTGCGGCGGTGTCGCCGGCAAGTCTCTTTGCGCTGTTGCAGGAGATGATCGACAGCCATCAGGATTGCGATAGCCGCAATGCCAGGTTGCGCCTGGATTTCGACTTGTTGGTTCGCCGCCCTGCGCTGGTGACCGAGGGCCTCTCTGGCTGGAAGTCGTACCCGGTTCACGTGCTCGCCACGAAGGTCGGCGGGGCACTGAACCTGAGTATCGAGGTCAGGATCGGCTACTCTTCGACCTGCCCGTGCTCGGCCGCTCTCTCCCGACAATTGATTGAGGACGGCTTCCTGCGAACCTTCAAGGACCAGCCGCTGCTCGAAGCCAGCGCCGTCGCGCAGTGGCTGCGCAGCAATGCGTCGCTGGCGACGCCGCATAGCCAGCGCAGCGAAGCTCGGGTGCGCGTCGCGGTGCCTGCCGATGCCCCTAATCTCGGGTTGCTGGGCCTGATCGACCAAGTCGAAGGCGCCTTGCGCACGCCGGTTCAGACCGCCGTGAAACGGGCTGACGAACAGGCTTTCGCGGCACTCAACGGGCAGAACCTGATGTTTGTCGAGGATGCTGCGCGGCGTATTCAGGTAAGCCTGCAGGGTTACCGCGATAGCCAAGTGCACGTTCGCCACCTGGAAAGCCTGCACCCGCACGATGCCTCGGCCTGGTCCGCCCCGCAGGCATCTGGGCCTGACCAACAAGAATCATTTGCAACCGGTAATGAGCGTTAACCACTGGTGTTACGTTATTACATCTAATAACATGCGCATCCCAACACATGAACATTTTCTCATCAGGATTCATTTGTCAGGCCTGACGCAAGACGGGCCGCTCTACTCGCAAGGGTTTCTTGTCATCTGTGATGCAGCACCGCCCGAAGCAGGGCGCGGCTCGATGTTGGCATCGAGTGCAGCCTGCACAGCCCACACCGTGGCGCCTGATGGTGTATCCGTCGATCCCCTTCGAGCTCGTGGACAGTGCCCAAGTCAGGACGTACCAAAAATGCAACGTTATAGCGTGAAAAACGGAGACTTTACGTGGACCCTCGTGCACCCCTTCTGGCCGGCCTGACGCTGGGCTTGTTCGGCCAGCCGATTTCAGCGGCACAACCCTTGCTGCTGAACGAAACCTCCATCACCGACGCCTACCTCGAAGAACGCGCCGACGGGCCGGTGCAAGGCTATCGTGCCAACCGCTCTGCCACCGCCACTCGCACCGATACCGACCTGCGCGACACACCGCAGAGTATCGACGTCGTGCCCGCGCAGGTGATCAAGGACCTCAACACAACCCGCATCGACCGCGCCCTTGACTTTGCTGGCGGCGTGTCGCGGCAGAACAACTTCGGCGGCCTGACTTTCCTCAACTACAGTGTGCGCGGCTTCACCACGGGCGAGCTGTACAAGAACGGTTTCGCCATCAACCGCGGCAGCTACAGCGCGCCTGACACGTCGAACATCGAACGCATCGAAGTGCTCAAAGGCCCGGCTGCCAGCCTGTACGGCCGTGGCGACCCTGGCGGGCTAGTCAACATCGTCACCAAGCGCCCCCAGGCCGAAGCCTTCAGTACGCTCACGCTCAGCGCAGGCAGCTGGGACCGCTACCGCACCGCCCTGGACGCCAACTCGCCGCTGGACAGCGAGGGGAATCTGCTGGGCCGGATCAACCTCGCCGTCGAAGACAACGACAGCTTCCGCGATCATGTCGGCAGCGAGCGCCGTATCGTCAGCCCCTCCCTGAGCTGGCAACTGTCACCCGACACCCGACTGATGATCGACACCGAGTTCTCCCGAACCGAGTCGGTGTTCGACCGCGGCATTCCGGCGGTCAACGGCGAAATGGGGTCGGTCAAGCGCTCGACCTTCCTTGGCGAGCCGAATGACGGCGAGATCCGCAACGACAACCAGACCCTCGACGTGGCGCTGGAACACGTGCTCAACGACAACTGGACGCTGCGCCTGGCCAACCACTACACCCAGGGTACGCTCAAGGGCAACAGCTCCGAACCCCAGGCCCTGGTGGGCACCACCATCACGCGCTTCTATCGCGAACGCGACTTCGAATGGAACGACAACATCACCCAGGCCGAGCTGCACGGGCAGTTCGAGCTGGGTGGCTGGCAGCATCAGACCCTGGTCGGGCTGGAGTACGAAAACTACCGCAACAGCCAGAAGTACCCGCAAAGCGCCACCTCCGCAGCGTATGGGCTGGATATCTACAACCCGGTATACGGCAAGCCGAAGCCGGCCATCACCCGTGCCAACGACTTCTTCGAGCACACTGAAAGCTACGCGATCAACCTGCAAGACCAGATCGCTTTCACCGAGCGCCTGCGCGGGTTGCTGGGCGTACGCCTGGAGCGCTTCGAACAGACCTCGCAGAACCGCACCACGGGTCTCAGCAACAGCCAGGAAAAGGACGTTGCCACACCGCGCATCGGGGTGTTGTACCAACTGACCCCGCAAGTCGGCGTGTTCGCCAACGCATCCACTTCGTTCAAACCCAACACCATCGGCACCCAGGGCCAGGTGTACAAGCCTGAAAAGGGCTTGGGTTACGAGACCGGGGTCAAGCTCGACCTTCTCGACAGCCGCCTGGGCGCGACCATCGCCCTGTTCCATATCGACAAGGAGAACGTCATCACCACCGACGCCCTTGGCGAGAGCGTGGCGGCGGGCGAAGCGCGCAGCCAAGGCCTGGACCTGCAGTTCAGCGGCCAGCTGACCGACGCGTTGCGAGTGATCGGCGCCTACGCCTACATCGACGCCGAGGTCACCAAAGGCGACGCAGCCCTGCCCAAAGGCAGCGACTTGCTCGGCATCGCCCGTAACAGCGGCAGCCTGATGGGTGTGTACGAATTCCAGGACGGTGCCCTGCGCGGCTCGGATGTGGGCGCAGCGGTGAACTACGTCGGCGAACGCTCCGGCCAGGCCGGCAGCGACTTCACCCTGGACGCCTACAGCACGGTCGACCTGCTGGCGCACTACAAAGCCAGCGAACAGGTCACCGTCGGCCTTAACCTCAACAACCTGTTCGACCGCAAGTACTACGAACGCTCGTACAACAGCGCTTGGGTGCTGCCCGGGGAGCCACGCAACTTCAGTGTAAGCCTGACCCTGAGCCTTTGAACCGAGGAACCATCATGCATCCATCGTTGAAAGTCGCTTCCCTGTTGACCCTGATGGTCAGCGTCAACGCAGGCGCCCACGGTCTGTGGACCGAGGAGCGACGTGGCAATATCGAGGCCGTGTACGGCCACGGCGCCGAGGATAACGCCTACAAGGCGGAAAAGATCAAGCGCGCCTGGGCGTTCGACGCGGCCGGGAACATGGTCCCGGTCACGGTCAGGCGCCTGGCGGATCATGCCGTGCTGCAACCACTTACCCCGCCTGCGGCACTTGCCGTGCTGCTGGACAACGGGCCTTGGTCGCAGCGCCCGGACAGGCAATGGGTCAATCAGGATCGCACCCACGTCAAGGATGCGATCGCCTCCACCCACAGCTTGAAGTACAGCCTGGCAATCTACCAGCGCGGCGCTCGCTTGCCGAAACTGGACATGCTGCGTTTGGCGATTATCCCCCTGAGCGACCCTGTGCAAGTCGGGCCAGGCAAGACGCTGGAAGTGCAGGTACTGCTCGATGGCAATCCGGCTGCGGATATCCCGCTGCAGGGCGATTACCGGGGCGCCCCTCATCAGGTCAGCGCCACCACCGACAAGCAAGGGCGGGCACGTATCACCGTACGCAATGAAGGACTCAACATCATCGCGGCCCAGGCTACCCTGCCAATGGCAGACGGCAGCCCCGTGGCCCAGCAGAGCCTGTTCAGTTCACTGACGTTCCTGGGTGAGCCGCACCACGAGTAACATAAGCGACCTACCTCGGCCGTGACGGCCGAGGTATGGCAGTTGGAGGCGTTCGGAATGAGTGCCTGCAACCAGCATCCGCACCATGACCATTGGCACAAGCCCAGCTGCGGCCACACGGCAATCGAACACGATGGGCATGTCGATTACCTGCATGATGGGCACTTGCATCACATGCAGGGCGATCATGTCGATGAACACACTAGGTCGCGTTTGCCGAGCTCCCAGCGCTAATTGAAGAGGTCAACACTTGCGGGCGCTCCTCGGGCGCTACCACCGGGGCAGCAGGCATCCGGTATTGGTTCTCCCACTTCGCCACAACCAGAGGCGCCAGTGCGTTGCCCAAGACATTCAGCGCCGTGATCGGCATGTCCATCAAGCGATAGACTCCGGCGATGAATGCAATACCTTCCACCGGCAGACCGGCACTGGTCAGCGTAGCGGTCAAGATCACGAACATGGCACCCGGGACGCCGGCTGCGCCCTTGGAGGTCAGCACCATGATGATGATCAGCATCACCTGGTCAGCCAAGCTCAGGGGAATTTCATACAGCTGCGCGATGAACAGCGTGCCGATGCCCACGAACAGCGATGCGCCATCCAGATTGAAGGAATAACCCGTAGGAATAACCAACGTAGCAATCGAACGCGGCGCACCGTAGGCCTCGACCTTTTCAATCAGCTGGGGCATGACAGTCGCCGAGGCGGCAGTACTGAACGCCAGGATCAACTCATCCTTGATCGCCTTGATCAGGTCGAAGATGTTGATCCCTGCAACCTTCGCGATGCCGCCCAGCACGACCACGCCGAACAGAATGACCGCGACGTAGGTGACGGCAATCAGTTTTGCCAGAGGCAGCAACGCGGAAAGCCCGAAGTTGGCTACCGTCACGCCGATCAGGCCAAAGATCCCGATGGGTGAGTAGTGCATCACGATATGCGTCACCTTGAACATCGTCGCGGAAATGGCATTGACTACCGCGATCAACGGCATTTTCTTCTCTTTGTCCAGAGCACTTAGCCCAAAGCCGAACATGACCGAGAAGAACAGGACAGGCAACAGCTTTCCTTGCGCCATTGCACCGACGATATTGTCCGGGATGATATTGAGGATGACTTGAGCAAACCCTGTGCTCTCCGAGGTAGAGGGAAGCGAGAGCGATTGGGTGTTTGTCAGCGTCGTCAAGTTGGCACCTACGCCTGGCTGCGCAAGATTGCCAACCAGCAGGCCACACACAATTGCGATGCTGGTCACGACAAAGAAGTAGAACAAGGCTTTCACCCCTACCCGCCCTATCGCCTTGCTATCACCATTGCCTGCAATCGCGCCGACCATGCACGCGAATACAAGGGGTATGACAATCATCTTCATCATCTTGATGAAAATATCGCCGACGGGTTGCAAAAAACTGCTGATTATCCAGGCTTTATACTCGGGAAAGAAATTGAGAAGTGCCCCCACTACAACCCCGAGCACAAGACCTACAATAATTCTAGTCACCAGACTAGTCTTCGCCATACGTCCTCCAGTTATTATAATTTGGACTGTACATTGGCCGGCAAAAATGCCAAACACATCGTTGGAGCCTGTTATTTTTATTGAGTGGCCACTCATCGATACACGCCTCTTATCTCACGCAGACAAAGCGGGAGGCGCGTCCCGAAGGTTTATGCCAATCAGCTGGCAAATACACCTTCAAAGTCCTTGAACCCTTTGATCTCGATCGGGTTGCCACTGGGGTCCAGGAAAAACATCGTTCGCTGCTCCCCAGGTTGGCCCGGGAATCGTACAACCGGCGGTATGTCGAACTGCACGCCATGAAGCGCCAGGCGGTCTGCCATCGCGAACCAGTCATCCAGATGCAGCACCAAGCCGATATGCGGCATCAGCACTTCATGGTCGCCGACTTTACCGGTACGGGTAGTTGGAAAAGGAACACCTTTGTGAAGCGAAATCTGATGACCGAAGAAATCGTAATCCACATAAGTTTCACTCGCACGGCCTTCTTTGCAGCCGAGAATGTTACCGTAGAAGTTACGAGACGTTTCGAGATCTGTGACGTGGTACGAAACATGAAATAACGATTTCATAACTAACCTCTTTGCTTCGTGATAGAACTTTTGGGGAGGTTAGCGTAGCCTCGCGCACGTGCTAAAGCGCATTTTTCCATCTCTCAGCGAAAGGAAATGTTTTGGACACTCGATTTCTCGAAAGCCTGATGGCGGTGATAGAAACTGGCTCGATTGCAGCGGCTGCTCGACGGGAAAACCTGACCGCACCTGCAGTCAGCCAACGTATACAAGCACTCGAGAAATCGCTGGCGTGCGAACTCCTGAACCGAAGCGCACACGCTGTCGAACCTACCGAGAAATGCCTGTCGTTGCTGCCGAAAATTCGAGATCTGATCCAGGGGGCAGCAGAGCTGAAAGAGGATCTGGACACCAGTAGCCTGTCCGGGTACCTCAAGATCGGCGCGATTTCTACAGCGTTGACAGGCCTATTGCCGGAGGCCATGAATCAGCTATCAAGTATTGCCCCGCAACTGAGGCTACGCATCACGCCAGGGGACTCGCGCAGTCTTTACGAACAAGTAGCCTGCGGAGAGCTCGATGCGGGAATCATGGTATGTCCGCCCTTCACCGTCCCCAAAACCATTCGTGTACAGGTGCTTCGAGAAGAACCCCTGATGCTTTTGACCAAAGACCCGATTGACAAGCGCGACATCCGCTCGACGATTCTTGGTCGAAACCTGATTCGATATGACTCAAATGCCTGGGGTGGGCAGATTGCACAGCAATACTTGAATGACAATAACCTGCAACCCGATGTCCTCTGCAACCTGGATGCGCTAGATGCAATCTACATCATGGTCGCAAAAGGTATGGGGGCCTCCGTCGTCCCGCTATGGGCGGGATTGAAAACTGACGACGTACAGGCAACGCCCGTGTCGGACGCTGACCGCTACATGCGCCAGGTAGTCCTGCTTTACAAGTCCAACCCCAGAAGGCCTAAAGCGGTGGAGGTTTTGAAGGAACAGCTTATGAATAACTGCAGCTTCCCATCGATCACACACGCGCTGCGTTGACTGCCTCAGCCATCATGCTTGAACTGACTCGGGGCCGGATCTCACCACGCCCATACTGGCAACAACAGGAGTGGCGGCCTACCTCTCCGAGGGTGTCGCCCATCTCGTTACCCCTGCGCATTTTAACCCGGCTGCAGCCGGCATGCCGCGCGCTTGTTTGCACACGCGGACAGTGGACTTGTGCTTTACGAACGCCGCGCTCTTGCTGCCGAACTCATCGGTGAGCACTGAGTCTCGGTGGGCCTGTACATGAAGCCGACATTGCTGCGATAGCCCTCCCCCGACAGTACCCGATTGACTATTCGTGCTTGAAAAATCCCCCCTGTTCAGATGCACCAGAACATGTAGAATCCCTCGCCAACCTCTAAACCTGATCATTCAGTTGTCACGCCGAGTCCTGCAATGAAGCTGGCCCACCACACACGATCACAGGTCGCCTGGGTGCTGTATTTCAGCATCCTGTTCGGCTCGTTGCTGTGCGCCATGGGCCATGGGCAAATGGCCGGGTTGCGCCTGGCTGGCATGGATGATGCCGCCTGGTGCGCGGCCGACAGCAGCGGCATGGTCCAAGGTGAGCAAGACTTCAGCGATCCGAGCCTGCCTGCCGGCGGTGACTGCGTGATCGCCAGCCTGTTCAGCGCCACACTGCTGGCCGTCTTTTTCGGCCTGCTGACCCTGCTCGCCGGTGAGCCGGGCAGCCCTTTACCCAACCAACCGCCGCCACGCCTGCCCAGGCAGCGCTGGCCACTGGTCAATCCCCGCGCCTCTCCCGCTTCGCTTCTCGCGTTCTGACATCGCCACGTCCCCGTGCCGCCTGATCGGCAGCGGGCGTGTGCTCACCGATTTCAGCCAGGAAGCCTTGCATGTTCCGCATGACCACTTTGGCGCTGCTCGTTGGCAGCGCAACCTGTGCCTGGGCGCAGGATGACACCCTGACCCTGCCGGCCAGCAATGTCACGGCCACAGCCAATCAACCCACGGAGGCAACCCGCCTTGACCTTGATCGCCCCATCGAAAGCGGCTCGCGGCTGAACCTGAGCGCCAGGGAGAACCCCGCCTCCGTCAGCGTTGCCGACCGCAAGACCATGGAGCGCATTGGCGCACGTAACTTCCAGGACGCCGCCAATGCACTGCCCGGGGTTAACGCCTCGGCTCCGCCCGGCTGGGGGGGATATGTGGCGTACCGAGGGTTCAACGGTGCCCAGATCAGCCAGTTGTTCAATGGCATCAATTTGCAGTATGGCGGCGCGGCGCGCCCGGTGGGCGCCTGGATCTACGACCGCGTCGAATTGCTCGGCGGGCCCTCCTCCTTCCTCAACGGCAGCGGCGCTGTCGGTGGCAGCCTCAATTTCATCACCCGGCTGGCAAGCCGTGACGAAGACACCTTCGAAGGGCGCGTCAGTTATGCACGCTACGACACCATGGAAACGTCGGTTGCCTTCAACAAGGCGCTGAACACGGGCGACGGCCCACGCCACTATGCGCGCCTCGACTACAGCCGCACCAGCACCAACGGCTATATCGATCGCCAGGAGAATGGGGCCGGCAACCTGGCCTTCTCACTGCTTAGCGACATCAACGACCAGCTCTCGCACACGCTGGCCATCGAGTACCTGGAAGAGCAAGAGGACAGCCCCTACTGGGGCTCACCCGTATTGCAGCCACTGGTCGGTACCTTGCACATCGACAAGCACAACCGTTTCAACAACTACAACGTCGAAGACGGTCGCTACGAGCAGCGCACCCGGTGGCTGCGCTCGATCACCGACTATCGCTTCGACGACAACACCCAACTGCGTAATACCTTCTACCACTACAACGGCCAGCGCGATTACCGCAATCTCGAGGTGTATCGCTACAACGCCGACAACAGCGCCATCGCTCGCTCCGGCGGCTATCGCCAGCGGCACGACCAGGAGGTCAACGGCAACAAGCTGGAGCTGACCCACCAGGGCCAGTTGTTCGGCCTGGCCAGCGACTGGGCGTTCGGCATGGACTACAGCACCAACCAGCAAACCAACTACCCGCTGTCCAAGGGGGCGTTCGACACGGTTGACCCAAATAGCTTCGAACCCGGGCACTTCCTCGATATCCCCGGCATGGACGCGCCCATGACCAAGGGCAGAACCACCACCACCGACACCACCTCGGCCTTCGTCGAGAACCGTACCCGCCTGACCGATCAACTGTCATTGATCACCGCGCTGCGCTACGACCATATCGACTTCGACGTGGTCGACCATGTGGCGCGAGCCAGGCTCGACCGACACTGGGACGCCATCACCGGTCGCCTGGGCCTGGTCTATGACCTGACCTCCAACGTCAGCCTGTACACCCAATACAGCACCTCGGCCGAACCACCAGGCGGTACCCTGACCAGCGCCTCGATCAGCCAGGTCGGCGACTTCGACCTGAGCACCGGCCGTCAGGTCGAGGTAGGCAGCAAGTTCGACTTCCTCGACGGCCGCGGCTCGGCGACGGCAGCGGCGTATCGCATCGTGCGCAAGGATATCTCCGTGCCCTCCTCGACCGTGCCCAACACCACCGAGCAGGCGGGCCAGCAGACCTCCACCGGCATCGAGCTGGCAGCCTCGTTCAAGGTCACGTCCAAGCTGCTGGCGGCGGGCAACTTCAGTTGGGTGAATGCCGAATACGATGAATTCAACGAAACCATCGGCGGCGTGGTGTACTCGCGCAAGGGTAAGAACCCGGTCAACATCCCCGACCGCGTGGCCAACCTCTGGTTGACCTACGACCTGGCGCCCGGCTGGCAGGTCGGGGCCGATGCCCGCTATGTCTCATCGGTGTACGCCAACACCGCCAACACCGCATGGGTACCGTCGTACACCGTCTACGGGCTGTCCATGACCCACGACCTGGACAAGCACGTGCAAGTCAGCGCGCGGCTGCGCAACCTCACCGACGAGGTGTATGCCCGCTTCATCCACCAGACCAACACCCAGTACTACCTGGGTGAACCGCGCAGCCTGGAAGTCGCTGTGCAGTGGCGCTACTGATGAGCGTGGAGCCAGCTGTACCTGTGGCACCGCTGGCTGGGCATCGTCGCCTGCCTGTTCATGGCGCGGTGGTTCGTCTCTGGGGTTGCCATGCTGTAGGGCGGCTACCCCAAGCTGACACCGACCGAGCGCCTTGCCCACCTGCCGGCTTTGCCGGCGGGGTGCTGCGCCGAGTTGCCCGACCATTGGGCGCAACAGCCGCTAAAGGCGCTGCGCCTGTTCGCCTGGCTGATGCGGGTGTTCAGGGTGGCCGCCAGCATGCGCAGTCATTTAGCCCTCAGCGTGGTGCACCTGCGACAAAATGGCCTGCCACGCAATGTATACAGCCCGCAACGGATGCGGCTCAATTCGCGCCACGTTCGGTCGGGTGACTCATGCTTTCACCTGCACGTGCACAACTTTGTCTGTTCGCCTGCTTCGCCCTGCTGTTCAACCTGCTGGCGATGCCGCTTGACCGTGCCTTGCAGGCCCCCCGCATCGACAGCCAGTCGTTGATATTTGGCAGCTTCTGCAGCCTGCACGGTGCCCAGAGCCTGCCCAAGTCACTGTTGACCCAGCTCAAGGCAGACCTGCCGCAACTCGACCATTCCCCTGAACCCAAGCATCAGCGTGGTGACTGCTGTTGTGGCCATGCCAGCCATGCCTTGGCAGGCGGTGATTACTACCGCCATCTGTTCCCCCGCTACTGGCCGGCCGACCTTCTACTGGGAGACCGTCATGCCTTGCCGCTGCCACGAGAACAGTGGCCTCGGCTGAATCCCCGCGCCTCACCCCTGGCCTAAACCGTCGCTGCTGTCTTGTGGTCATGGCGTGCGCTGCACGACGCCTGACCTTGCCCGACCGTTTTTGCCAGGAAACCACACATGCCTGCGTCCCGTTGCACCGCACGCGCCGTATTGCCCGTGCTCGCCTTGTTCGGCCTCAACCCACTGTCACTTGCCATCGCTGAAACACTGCCTGCCGAAAACTCGGTACTCACCCTCGGCGCGGTCAATGTGACCGGCACCGACAGCGGCCCCCTGGCCACAACCAGCGTGCTCAGTTCGGTGGATATTCTGGGCGGTGACATCCTCGAGAAGATGCCAGTTGCCTACAGCTGGGAGCTGTTTCGCCGGGCACCGGGGGTGATGCTCACCGAGTTCAACCAAGGCACCACCTCCGGCAAGCTCTCGTTCCGCGGTTTCAATGGCGAAGGCGAAATCAACGCCGTGAAACTGATGATCGACGGCATTCCCAGCAACACCAATGACGGCAACATGCCCTTCATCGACTCGGTGTTCCCCATGGACATCGACAGCATCGAGGTGGTGCGCGGCACCAGCGACCCGCGCTATGGCCTGAACAACATTGCGGGCAACGTCAACATCAATACCCGTACCGGCGGCAACTACAACAAAGCGCGCATGCGTTATGGCAGCTTCAACACCCGCGAGGTGCAACTGGCCAAGGGCATCGAGACCAGTAACTGGACGCAGAACTACTTCTTCGCCCGCCAGCAGGTCGACGGCTACCGCGACCATGCCGACACCGAACGCTACAGCTTCGGCGGTAAATGGTTCTACACCCCGGACGATGGCAACTACCGCGTGGGCCTGATCGCCCGCCATTACGAGTCCGAAGCGCAGGAGGCCGGCTACCTGACCGAGGACAACGCCCGCCACCACCCGCGCATGAGCAACGACTACAACGCCACGGACAAGGGCACGCGGCGGATGAACCAGGTCAGCCTGCATTTCGATACCGAACTGGCGCAGACCCTGTCTTGGTCCGCCAGGACCTACGTCAACACCTTTGACGACCGGCGCTGGACCCAGTACTGGAGCAGCAGTTCGCAGCAGGAACGCGACACGTACGAAACCCAGTACGGCGCCATTACCTCGCTCACCTGGCGCCCGCAGGTCGACTGGCTGCATGCCTTCGCCCTGGAAGGCGGCAGCGATATCCAGAAGCAGGAAAACCGCAGCGAACGTTACCGCACGCTCAACCGCGTGCGGCAGGCGCAAACCCGCGACCAGCGTTACGACTTCAACACCGTGGGGGCCTATGTGCAGGCGGAGATCGAACCGGTCGAATCGCTGAAGATTGTCCCGGCGTACCGTGTGGACAGGATCAGCGGTGACTTCACCAACGAGATGACCGGCCTGGATTACGACATCAACGACTACGGCCTGATCAAACAGCCCAAGCTCAGCGTGGTCTATTCACCCTGGAAGGTCGCCAGCGTCTATGCCAATTGGGGCAGAACGTTCCAGGTGGGTACGGGCGCGGCCGCCTACAAAGTACCACCGCGCAACGAAGACCTTTCTCCGTCGATCAACGAAGGCTGGGAAACCGGTGTCAAGTTCACGCCAGCCGGTTGGGTCGATGGCCGCTTCGCCTATTGGCGCCAGGACGCCACGGGCGAGGTCAGCCGCCGTCTGAACGACCCCAGCGGCGAGTCGGACAACGTCGGCGAGACACGCCGCTGGGGCTATGACCTGCAGGTTAACCTGCACCCGGACGCACGCACCGAGATGTGGATGTCCTATTCCTGGCAGTACTCGAAAATCCTTGAGCCCAGCAGTGCCTTGCCAGCCAGCAAAGGCAAGGAAATCGACCACGTGCCGCATCACCTGTGGAACACCGGCATCAGCTACCAGGCCACCCCTGCCCTGCAATTGACGGCCTGGATGAATGGCCAGACCCACTACTACCTGGAACGCGAGAATACCCAGGGCCGGTATGGCGGTTACGTACTCACGAACCTTGGCGCGACGTACAAGGTCACCGAAGCGATGAGTGTCGACCTGCAGTTGAAGAACCTCACCAACCGCTACTATGAGTACGTGTGGTACGACCCGGATGGTGCGGAGGCTTCCCTGCACGCCCCGGGTGACGGTCGTGCGCTGTATGCCGGCGTGACGTTCGACTTCTGAAAGTCTGCACGTTGGTCGGCGCCAGTGGCTCGGGCAACGCCCTCAGTGGCCTTGGCTTGCTCGACCGCTTGTTGGCCGTCGCGATCAATTGGCTTTCGAAGTGCCGGAAAACACGCTATGTTCGTGATTGAACTTGCGAGGGGAAACTGTGTAGCCAAGGCAGCCTTCGATCAAGAAAAGGATCCGCGCAACGACGTGAAATACGGGAAGCGTCGCAGGTGCCGTAACCGTGGCGATAACCTGTGCTGCACTGCCACTACTTACCGCAACGCTTTCTGAATCCAGCAATCGAACAGGGCGAAGGGCATCACATGTGAACGCCAGGAGGCTTTTCCAGGACGCCGTCAAAGTGCCAGAATCCGCTACCGGTCACATGCGGCGGCGCCAGCCATGACAAACCTTGATCCCGGCGATGAAGTAGCCTACTCCGTACGGAGGGATCGGCTTGAACAGCTGTTTGTCCAGTCGGCGCCCGCTGTGCTTGGCAGCTTCCTGGCCGCCGTCATGCTGTGCTGGTTGGGCTGGGAGCGTTTCGACCCGCAAAGGGTCATCGTGTGGATGACGTTATTGGGCCTGTCGACCGGCGTGCGTACCGCCATGTTCTTCGCCTATCTGCGAGCACCGGCCAACCAGCGCACGGCCGAACGCTGGGAGTGGCGTTACTGGGTCACGCTGATGCTGTCGGCGGCTATCTGGGGCTGGGGCGCCTTTGCCGTAATGCCCACCGACGACGCGCTGGGGCAGACGCTGATCATGTTGTTTGCCGTCGGCATGTCTGTCAGCGCGGTGTCGTGTTACTCCTCCTACCGCAACATGACCCTGGTGTCGATGGGCCTGGTCTTGCTGCCTTCTACAGGCTGGCTACTGTTGCAACCTTCTACGCTGCAACAAGGGATAGCCTTGGCGGTGCTGGTGTTCGCCTGGTTCGTGGTCAGCGCGACGCAAAGCCTGTCCTCGGCATTGACGACGGCCTGGCGCCTGAAACACGAAATGCAACGCGCGCATCGGCTTGCCATGGTGGCCTCGTGCACGGACGAACTGACCGGCCTGAACAACCGACGTGCTTTTTTCGACAACGCTTCGGCGCAGCACGCCCAGTGCAGGGATGCGGGTACATTCATGGCCGTGTTGATGCTGGACGTCGACCATTTCAAACAGATCAACGACACGTTCGGGCATGCCGCAGGCGACCAGGTGCTGCAGCGCATCGGTGCAGCGATCAGTGCCAGCCTGCGTGACAACGACATTGCCGGCAGGCTGGGCGGCGAGGAGTTCGCCATCCTGCTGCCCAATACGCCGCCAGACACGGCGATTGAGGTTGCCGAGCGCCTGCGGGCCCTGATAGCCAATCTGCGTGTGAATGATGAACACCCGGTCACCGCAAGCATAGGTTTAGCGTTCGCGAAGGCCCCTGCCTCTGAGCTCGGCGCCTTGCTCAGCAGTGCAGACAGCGCCATGTACCTTTCCAAGGTATCGGGCCGTAACCGGGTCACGGTCGCCGAACCGGAGCAGGAGGCATTGCGCGAGCAGCACTAGCCCATCCAAAGAATGGCTATGCAGGGTCCTGGGCCACGGCGTCACCCGGGGCTGGGCGCAGCGTGCGCACGGCATCGTCAAACAGGTGTAGGTTGGCATGGGCCTGCAGCCGTTGCGGCAAGCGTGCGTTGGCAATCGAACCCCGCAAGTCGTGCCAATGCTGAACAAGTTGTTGCAGTTATTGAAGAAAATCTACCGAGACTGACTCCGTCTGCCCAGCGTGGTGAAATCCGATCGACCTGTTGCGCCTCTTTGACGTCCCAAGAAAGCACCTTGGCAAATCACCCCAGAGGCGAGGTACTCATGAACGACCGCATCATCGCGTTTTTCACCGAAACCACCCTATTCGGCATCTCCATTCTCAATCTGCTGGTGGCGCTGACAGTCGCCACCGTAGTTTTCCTGGTCGCCCGTGCCGCCATCAGTTTCCTGATGCGCCGGGTACGGCGCTGGTCCGAACACGAAGGCCCATTGAGCCAGATAATGGCCAAGGTGCTTTCCGGCACCAGCAACGTTCTGTTGTTGCTGGCCTCATTGCTGGTAGGCCTGAGCATGCTCGACCTGCCCGAGCGCTGGCTGAGCAGGGTCAGCAGCCTGTGGTTCGTGGTCGCTGCCTTGCAGATTGGCCTGTGGGCCAACCGCGCCATCGGCTTGGGCCTGAGCCGCTACTTCGCCCGCCACCGTACCGACGGCCTGAACCAGGGCAGCGCACTGGCAACCCTTTCGGCCTGGGGCGCGCGGGTCCTGCTGTGGTCAGTCGTAGTGCTGGCGATGCTGTCGAACCTGGGGGTGAACATCACCGCCTTCGTCGCCAGCCTTGGCGTGGGCGGCATCGCGGTGGCGCTGGCTGTGCAGAATATCCTTGGCGACCTGTTCGCTTCGTTGTCGATCGCCGTGGACAAGCCGTTCGAGATCGGTGACTTCATCGTCATCGGGCCCCTGGCGGGCACCGTTGAGCACGTCGGCCTCAAAACCACACGCATCCGCAGCCTCGGCGGCGAACAGATCGTCATGGCCAACGCCAGCATGATCAGCAGCACCATCCAGAATTACAAGCGCCTGCAAGAGCGTCGCATCGTGTTCGAGTTCGGGCTTTCCTACGACACGCCCACCGAGGCCGTGAAGAAAGCGCCAGCCATCGTAGAAGACGCCATCAAGGCCCAGGAGCAGGCGCGTTTCGATCGCGCTCACCTGCGCGGCTTCGGCAAAGAGGCGCTGGAGTTCGAGTGTGTCTACATTGTCCGGGACCCAGGCTACAACCTTTACATGGACATTCAGCAAGCGATCAACTTCAGGCTGCTGGAGCGGTTCTCGCAAATCGGCGCCAAGTTCGCCGTGCCGGTGCGCGCAATCAAGGTCACGGCATTGCCAGAGGCCGCCGGCCTGCATGGCCAGGCTCGCGAAGGCCTGAGCATCAGGGGCGCTTGATGCTGGCAACCTGCCCGGCTCGCCAGATAGGTCCGCCGCAGGGCGTGCACATGCGCACGCCCTGCCCGCGCTGAAACGCTATTTCAGCGCCGCGATGAAGCTGTCTTTCAGCACCTCGAGAAGGAAGTCCGCATTGGTCCGGCTGAAAATCATCGAAGGGCGCATTTTCAGCACGTTGTCATGCGGGCCTTCGGTGCCGATCAACACGCCGCGCTCCCGGGCACCATCAGCCACTTTTCTGGCCAGGGCCGTGGCTGGCGTCTTTGACTTGCGGTCAGTGACCAGCACGATGCCGAGGAACAGGCCCAACCCGCGCACATCACCAATCACGTCGAACTGCTGCTGAAGCTTGCGCAAACCCTCGAGCAGGTAATGGCCGACACTCAAGGCGTTTTCTTTCAACTGGTCGCGCTCGATTGCATTGAGTACCGCCAGGCCTACCGCGCATGACACTGGGTTACCGGCGAAGGTATTGAAATACTCCATGCCGTTGTTGAAAGCATCGGCAACCTCGCGCGTGGTCACTACCGCCGACATCGGGTGGCCGTTACCAATGGGTTTGCCCATGCTGACGGCATCCGGGACCACGCCCTGGGTCTCGAATGCCCACCAGTGGCTGCCGACCCGGCCAAACCCGACCTGAACCTCATCGGCCAGGCACAGCCCACCTTCGGCACGCACCATGGCGTACACCTCCTCAAGGTAGTGTTCGGGCAAAAACACCTGCCCCGCCACGCTGGGGATCGATTCGGCAATGAAAAACCCGGGGCGCTTGCCTGCCTTGCGCATGGCATCCAGCTGCTCTGCCACCGACTCGGCAAAGCGCTTGCCGTGCGCTTCCACGGGCCAGTGCTCGGGGGCGTAGTAGCTGTCCGGGACCACGGCCTCGTAAACATGCGCCGCCCTGCCCTTGCCCGCCTTGCGCTTGTACTTGTAAGGGCTCAGATCGATCAGTTCCTGAGTGGTGCCGTGGTAGGCCCAGTCCAGCACGATCGCCTGATCACTGCCTGTGTAGTTGCGCGCCATACGCAGCATCAGGCTGTTGGCCTCACTCCCCGAGCAGCCAAAGGACGCTACGCAAAGGCCCTTGGGCAAAGTGCCGGTCAGGCGCTCGGCGTATTCGACGATGTTGTCGTGCAGGTAGCGGGTATTGGTGTTGAGCAGCGCAGCCTGGCGGGTCAGGGCTTCGACCACGTCGGGATGACTATGGCCCAGGTGGCACACGTTGTTGAAGCAGTCCAGGTAGGCCCGCCCGAAGTTGTCGATCAGCCATACGCCATCACCGCGCACGAACTTGATCGGGTCGGTGTACGAAATGGACAGGTTGGGTAGCAGCAGTTCCTTGCGCCTGGCAATGATCTGGGCCTTGGTCATCCCCTGCTGGCTGTAGGTCTCTGGCGGGATACCGGCCAGGGCCGAGGCATCGGGGAACAGGTCGGCCCACGCTTCGCGGTATGCGGGCTCACCCACGCCAATGACCTCGCACGCGCGCAACTGGGTATCGGTGACCAACTGCAGATGCAGGTGGGGAATCCAGCCGCCGTTCTCGTGATCGCTGCCCATGTAACCGACGAGGTCGCCCGCTTCGAGCTTGTCACCGGCCTTCAAACGGCTGAGCGCCTCGTGGGCCATGTGCCCCCACAGTGTCAGAAATGGCGGGCAACCGGGCGGGGTGTGCTCGAGCATCACCAGGCCGCCATAACCCAGCGGGTCTGGCTCAACCTCGACGCTTCTGACGGTGCCGGCAATCGGTGCGTACAACGGCGTACCCGCTGGCATCAGCAAATCTACCCCCACATGCAGGGTCCGGTGCTGCCCCTTGATGAAGCGAGACTCAAAGGCGCTGTCGGTATAGACGGCACGTACCTCGCCCCATGGCCCGATGCCCAGCGGGGCCTTGTGCGCGGCAGAGCATTCATTCCACCACCGCGTCGCATCTGCAGGGCGCTGCTGGGCCGAGGCAATGGTCATCTCATGGCTGGCATCGCCAAACGGCGCGATGACCTTGTCGAGAATGGCGGCTGACGGGCGCACCAGGTCGGCAAACGACTTGTGGTTGTCGGCAATCCAGCGGCGGACTTCCCCCGCACCTTCGATGGCATCGAAACCACAGGCCTTGCGCAAAATGCCGGTGGCCAACCGTGGGTTCATCGAATCGAGCTGTTCCAGTAGACGCCAGGCAGGTGCTTCACTGATCGCCAGGTAGGGGTTGTCGTCGGTCTGGTCCTGCCGGGAAGCGGAGAACGTGACGCTGATGACCAAGCGCATGGCTATCAGGTTGAACAACACATCAAGTTCTTGCGCTTGCAACGGGTACTTCTCATGGAAGCCGGCCACCAGCGCAGCCGCAGCGCCGATCGGGTCGTCCATGTCGAGAATGGCGTAGGCGCTGGCGATTGCGACCTCGGCAATCAGAACGGTGTGCACGGCATCGCCAAAATCGATGAAGCCAGTCACGTTACCGGCCGTTTCGGCATCGACCAGGATGTTCCAGTCGTTGGCATCGTTGTGGATCACCTGGGCCCGAAGGGACGCCAGTTCAGGCTGTACCGTCTGCTCGAACCGGGCGATGAAGCGCTCGGCAACGGCCCGGCGATCAGGGTCCTTGATGCAGTGCAGCCGCGAACGGGAGCGCGCAGCATGGCGTAAGTCCCAGTCCAGGTCGCGGACTGCGCCCGGGTGCATGAAGCCCTGCAGCGCACGGTCAAGTTCACCGAGTGCCTGGCCGAAGTTTCTCATCAGCGCCAGGGAGCGTCTGGCCTTGGCAAGTGGCGTGCCGGCCAGCCAGCTGACCAGGCGCACAGCGTGCTGTTCACCGGTGCTGCTGGCCACAGACGGCAGGTAGTCGCCCGTCACGCTGGCCCGCAGGTGTGGTACGCCCAAATGCGCGCCATGCACGGCCAGGTGGTCGAGTAGCGCGGTTTGAAACTCGCTTTCTACCCTGGGCTCGCTGGCATTGACGATTTTCAGTATCCAGCCTGCGTCTACGCCCGTATCCAGCCGGTAATTGCGATCACGTTCCCCATCCAAGGGCGTTGCAGTGCCGGTGACATTGAAGAAATCTTTTGCAAGGCCCTCTGCATCGCTTGCCGAAAACCGAGGTGCCGGGTGGGAAAGGTCTGTCATATCATCAGGTTCCGAGCGCGCTGATTGTTTTTCAATAGCTTGTCATGCGCCGCCGAAACGGACACCCTGCATACGGTCGGGCGCAACAGGCATTATGCCGGTTCCGACCGGCATAATGACGGCAAGCTTATCAAGGGGCTGCAATGCGTGACCTGGACGCTAAAGATCGTGAGATTCTTGAGGTACTTTCGAAGGACGCGCGTATTGCGCTCAAGGCGTTAGCCGGCCGCATAGGCCTTTCCCGAAGTGCCACCACCGAGCGTGTCGCCAACCTTGAACGCAGCGGAGTCATTCGCGGTTATCGCGCTGACATCGGCGAAATAGACGCCAACGTGATACGCGCGATCTTGCTGGTTACGTTGCAGCGTACGCCTGCCATGGGGCTGCTCGACCAGTTGGCAACGGACGCGCGCGTACGGCGGGTGTCGTCGGTGAGCGGTCAGCTTGACCTGGTGGTTGAAGTGGAGACCCGAACGATCGACGACCTCAACCAGGTACGCGACAACGTGGCACGTCACGAATCAGTGGATGACATTACCACGTCGGTAGTCCTGCGCCGTGATATCGACCGCCAGGGCGCCTGATACCTGCAGAGGCAGTAGACAGGCCGTACTTACCCAAGCCTCACAGGTGTCGAAGCACGCCCTGGATCTCGCGAACGACCTGCCGCGTTGCCTCGTCGACGGTCCCTTCATTGCGGCACAGCACCCAGCCTTGCTCCGCAACCGCACGCTCGAACGCCTCGGTACAGGCAACCTGTTCATCCAGGTTATGGATCACCGTACTGCCCAGCCCACGCGTGCGCGCCGCGGCCCTCGCCCATGAGGTTTCAGGCGTTGTGACAACCCCGACATGCAAATCGGGCACTTGCACGTTTCGTTCGAGGTTCAGGCGCAGGATCTTGTCAAACGGCACTGTGCGGCGAAACGCAGCGTCAGAGGGGTACCAGCGATCAATCAGGATGATGCTGTCAGCGGGCTGCCTGGGCAGTACATGTCGGGAAATCCAGGCGCGGCTTTCAGCGAAGCGCTCGCAAACCTTGAACTCAAGGTCCTGGCAAGGGCTTCTGGAAAGCTGGTTGACCAGGGCCATGGTCTCGCCCCGGTGAGGATCATTCTTTCTTTCGCAAAGGCGGATCACCTTGTTCCCGTCCAGCCGTAACGCTTGAGTGACGGCCTCCAGCAGCGTGGTCTTGCCGGTCCCCTTGGGCCCATCGAAGGAAATAAACAGCGGGCGGTTCATCTTGCAATACCAGTTGGCTCAAGCCCGGGATAAGACCATTGATCGTAGCTGCCTTCAAGCGATTCTCGACGGGAGTACATCCGTACTCCACGCTGTGATCAAAGCATTGCCTTGGGAATGGACCGGCATTGCCCGACCCGCCATCCCCAAGGCGTGCAATGCCTGCTAGGCTGACGGACGATGGCGGACCTGCAGCCCGCCTCCCCTTACCCACAGGCACGGGCCAATGACCTACAACCCCCACGTTAACCTGACCAACTGCGACCGGGAGCCCATCCAGATTCCCGGGAGCATCCAGCCCCATGGCTGCCTGCTGGCCTGTGATGCCTCGGCGACCGTAGTGCTGCGCCATTCGGTCAACGCCCCACAGATGCTGGGTGTAGCAAACGATATCAATGGTCAGAAACTGCACGCGGTGCTGGGTGACGAGGTCACGCATACGCTTCGCAACGCACTTGCCCGTACCCGGGATGCCTCGCGGCCCGCGCTCAGTTTCGGCGTGACGTTGCCCAACGGCGCGGCCGTCGACATCGCCGCCCACTTGTACAAAGGCACGGCAATCCTCGAATTCGAGCCCGCCGGGGCGAGCATCGCCGAACCGATCGAGCTGGCCCGCACGCTGATTGCCCAACTGCGCGAAATCGACCAGACCCACAAGCTGTTCCGCGACGCCGCCCGCTTTGTCAGGGCGGTGCTCGGTTACGACCGGGTGATGATCTACCAGCTGGGAGCCGACGGTGCCGGCAAGGTGGTTGCCGAGTCCAAGCGTAGCGACCTCGAAAGCTTCATGGGCCAGTACTTCCCCGCCTCCGATATCCCCCAGCAGGCCCGCGCGCTCTACCTGCGCAACCCGATCCGGGTAATCTCCGACGCCCAGTTCAATACGGTCGCCATCAACCCGGTGCTCGACCCCTCGGGCGAACCGCTCGACCTGTCCTACGCGCACCTGCGCAGCGTCTCGCCGATCCATTGCGAATACCTGTGCAACATGGGCGTGGGCGCCTCGATGTCGATTTCCGTCATCGTCAATGGCGAGCTGTGGGGAATGATTGCCTGCCATCACTACGCACCGCGCACGCTGGCCATGGGGCAACGTGTGGCCGCCGAGATGTTCGGTGAGTTCTTCTCCCTGCATATCGAGACCCTGCGTAGCCGGCAAAAACTCGAAGCCGCCGTGCGCATCCACAAAGCCCTGGACAGCCTGCTGCGCGACGCCAACCAGGCGGCGGACATTGATGGGTTCTTCCACGCACGCCTGCCCCGGTTGATGTCGCTGATTCCCTGCGACGGCATCGGCATGTCGCTGCTAGGCCGCTGGTCGTGCGCAGGGCTGGCGCCGCCCCAAACGGCCGTGCCTGATCTGCTGCGCCTGGCAGACATGGTCAGCGAAGGCCGAATCTGGGCGTCCAATCGCCTGTCGACGGTGCTTCCGTCGGCCCAGGCGTATTTTAATGATGTGTCGGGTGTGCTGATCGTCCCGATGTCGCAACACCCAAGGGATTACTTGATCTTCTTCCGCAAGGAGGTGGTCGAGACACTCGATTGGGCCGGGGACCCGAACAAGACCTATGACAGCGGCGCGTTGGGCGACCGCCTGACGCCCCGCAAGAGCTTCGCCATCTGGAAAGAAACCGTTCACCAGCAGTCGCTACCCTGGACCGAGCAGGACCGCCAGTTTGGCGATGCCATCCGTACCGCTATCGTCGAAGTGGTGCTGCACAACAGCGAACTGCTCGCCAGTGAACGCGCCAAAGCCGACGTGCGCCAGCGCATGCTCAACGAAGAGCTCAACCACAGGGTCAAGAACATCCTGTCGCTGATTGGTGCACTGGTTGCCCATCCGACCCCGGAAAGCCAGACCCTGCAGGACTATGTGGCAACGCTCAAAGGGCGTATCCAGGCCTTGTCGTTGGCCCATGACCAGGTGGTGCGCGGTGACGGTGGCGGGCGCCTGGCGAAGCTGCTGGAGGCCGAGCTTTCTCCCTATCGCACGGCTGCCGACGTGATCGAGTTGCAGGGCCCGAACGTCATCCTCGATGCGCGCGCGTACTCGGTCATGGCCCTGGTGCTGCACGAACTGGCCACCAACGCGGCCAAGTACGGTGCGCTATCGCGGGCTGGCGGCAAGCTTTCGGTGAGCTGGGCAATCGACGCCACCAACGCTTGTGCCATCAGTTGGCGGGAAAGTGGTGGGCCAACGGTACGCCCGCCCAGCCGCAGCGGCTTCGGTACGGTGCTGATCGACCGCAGCATCCCGTTCGACCTGGGTGGCACCAGCGCGGTGGAATATCACCCCGAAGGCCTGCAAGGCTTTTTCAGAATCCCGGCCAAGCACCTTTCCGTAGCCGAAGCGGCAGTAACCGCTCTCCCGGCCACGCCTATGGCCCGTGCAAACGGTGCGTTTGCAGCGCGCTCGGGTTTGTGTGTGCTGATACTCGAGGATCAACTGGTAATTGCAGTAGGCCTGGAGCAAATTCTCAACGATGCGCAAATCGAGGACGTGATCACCGCCAGCTCCGAGGACCAAGCCATGCAACTGCTTGGTAGCCACAAACCGGACGCGGCAATACTGGATGTCAACCTGGGCACCGGAACCTCCATTTCCGTAGCCGATGAACTGGTTCGCCGGCAGGTCCCGTTCCTCTTTGCCACCGGCTATGGCGACGGCATCAGCATTCCCGAGCACTTGCAGCATGTGCCCGTCACGCGCAAGCCTTATGACGCCAATGCCATTCTGGCCAGCCTGCAAGGCCTGCTTGAGCTGGGGTGAATGGGATACAGAAGCAGCCTTGTATTGCGAAAAGGCCCGTAAAGCCGACACATCACCGTCAGCTATACGGGCCTCTTTACAGCACCAGGCCGCGCCGGCAAAAAGACGGCGCCGGCCTGTCAGGGCTTACACCGCCAGCGCGCGCTCACGCAGCTCGCTGTTGAGGATGCGGTCGTTCTCGCTGTAATCGACCGGGCAGTCGATCACGTGCACACCCGGGGTCTTGATGCAGTGCTCCAGCAGCGGCAGCAGGCCTTCGGCGCTTTCCACGCGGTGGCCGTTGGCGCCGTAGGCTTCGGCATACTTGACGAAGTCCGGGTTGCCGTAGTCCAGGCCGAAATCGGTGAAGCCCATGTTGGCCTGCTTCCAGCGGATCATGCCGTAGCCGTCGTCACGCAGGATCACCACGGTGATGTGCATGCCCAGACGTACTGCAGTCTCCAGTTCCTGGCTGTTCATCATGAAGCCGCCGTCGCCGCACACCGAGATTACCGGGCGGTCCGGGTGCACCAGGTGCGCAGCCATTGCCGATGGCAGGCCGGCGCCCATGGTCGCCAGGGCGTTGTCCAGCAGCACGGTGTTGGGCTTGTGCGCTTTGTAGTTGCGGGCGAACCAGATCTTGTAGATGCCGTTGTCCAGGGCGACGATGCCTTCGGACGGCAGTACACGACGGATGTCAGCCACCATGCGCTGTGGGTAGACCGGGAAGCGGTCGTCGTCGGCGCCTTCGGCGATCTGTGCTTCGTTGGCTTCACGGATGGCCATCAGGCGGGTGAAGTCCCAGTGCGACGTGTCGTTCAGTGCTTCACTGATCTGCCACACGGCGTTGGCGATGTCGCCGATCACTTCTACTTGCGGGAAGTACACAGCATCGACTTCGGCAGAGCGGAAGTTGATGTGGATGACTTCGGTGCCGCCACGGACCATGAAGAACGGTGGCTTCTCGATCACATCGTGGCCGATGTTGATGATCAGGTCGGCGGCTTCGACGGCGCGGTGAACGAAGTCGCCCGACGACAGCGCAGCGTTGCCAAGGAAGCGCGGGTGGCGCTCGTCGACCACGCCTTTACCCATTTGGGTGGTGATGAACGGGATGCCGGTCTTGTCGATCAGTTGCTTGAGGACCTTGGCGGTCATCTTGCGGTTGGCACCGGCACCGATCACCAGGATCGGGTTACGCGCGTTCTGCAGTTTCTCGACGGCAGCTTCAATGGCCACGTGCTCGGCCAGCGGGCGGCGGTGCAGGCTGCGCGGGATCGGCAGCGCGTCGGTCTGCTCGGCGGCGATGTCTTCCGGCAGCTCCAGGTGCACCGCACCCGGCTTTTCTTCTTCGGCCAGGCGGAAGGCTTCGCGCATGCGGGCCGGGATGTTGTCGGCCGAGGCGAACTGGTGGGTGTACTTGGTGATGGGGTCCATCATGCCGCACACGTCAATGATCTGGAAGCGACCCTGCTTGGACTTCTTGATCGGCTTCTGCCCGGTGATCATCATCATCGGCATGCCGCCCAGGTAGGCGTAGGCGCTGGCGGTCACCAGGTTGGTGGCACCAGGGCCGAGGGTCGACAGGCTGACGCCGGTCTTGCCGGTCAGACGACCGTAGGTGGCAGCCATGAAACCTGCAGACTGCTCGTGACGGGTCAGTACCAGCTTGATCTTCGACTTGCGCAGGGATTCGAGCAGGTCGAGGTTTTCCTCACCGGGAATGCCGAATACATACTCGACACCTTCGTTTTCCAGGCATTGCACAACGACATCGGCGGCCTTGGCCATTTGGGGTACTACCTCAAAATCTTTGTGGGATTGCAGATTTATTAAGCTGCGTGACTGAGATGTTGCAGGATGTCTCAGTGGCGCGCATCGTAGGCCCTCTGGTTAATAATAATAAATATATTGTTATGATGCTTAGCATCACAGTTCGTTATGAATGCATCTCGCATGAAAGGTAGCACCCCTCAATGAACCTCAAGGCATTGCGCTGCTGTGTCGAAATCGTCCGGCAAGGCAGCTTCACCAAGGCCGCGCAGCACCTGCACATCGCCCAGCCAGCGCTGAGCATGGCCGTCACCCGGCTGGAAGAAGAACTGGGGGTAACCCTGTTCAACCGCACCACGCGCAAAGTGATCCTCACGGCAGAAGGCGAGCAGTTCTTGCCGCGCATTGCCTCTGCCCTGCGCGAAATGGACGTTGCCCGGCAAGAGCTGCGCGACATGGCCGACCTCAAGCGCGGTGAAGTGCGCCTGGGTATCCCGCCGATGTTCGGCCTGCACTACGTCCCCGGGTTGATGAACGCCTTCCGCAAGTCGTACCCCGGCATTGCCATGACCGTGTTCGAAGGCAGTGCCGAAGACATTGGCCATCGCCTGGAGCAACGGGAAATCGACCTGGCGCTGCTGGAGTCCCGGCGTGTACCGCCGGATAAGGAGTCGATCCTGCTGGGCAGCGACGAGATGCTGGCGTGCATGCACCCGGATCACCCCTATGCCGGCAAGGCCTACCTCACCGCCGAAGACCTGCGCAATACCGACATGGTGGTGTTCGATCGCACCTTCGTTCAACGCCATCTTCTGGATGCGTTCTTCGCCGAACATGGCATCACTTACCAGGTGGCGCTACAGAGCAACTTCGTCTCGCTGGTGGTGCAGGCCGCGCTGGACAACATGGGGGTGGCGACCCTGCTGCGCTCGGTGCAGCAACGCACGCCAGGCATCGTCGGCGTGCCGTTCCGGCCAGCACAGCAGATGAGTTTCCGCTTGTGCTGGCGCTCGGGGGAATACCTGTCGCTGGCCAGCAAGCGGTTTATCGATTTTGCTGCACAGACGCATTACCTGGAGCGGTGAGTACCAGTCTTCTGGGCGAGATGAGCAATCACCTGCTCCGCTGCACGCCCCAGGCAGCCTTTGAAAAAATGATTGGCACCGGCGTACACCGACACCGCCCGTTGTTCAGGGCCAGCCCATTGCAGCAGGTTGGCCAGCGGTGCCATTTCATCCTGTTCACCATGGAGTAACAGGCAATCCCCAGGCAGCGGCAATGGCTCGTAATAGCGCCCTCCCGGTACATCCCCCACCGGCAGCCCCATCAATGCGACTGCCTGCAACTGCCCTTCCAGCGCACAGGCAACCCGGGCGAACACGTAGGCCCCAAAGGAAAACCCGACCAGCGCTACCGGCAGCTCGGGCTGTTGCTGATTGAAGTGACGGATGACCGCGATGCAATCCTCGGCTTCACCGATGCCCTGGTCGTGCGTGCCTTGCGTCTGCCCCACCCCACGAAAGCTCGGCCGTACCACTTGCCAGCCGGCTGCACGCAGCTGCCGTGCCAGGGTCAGTGGCACGATATGCCGTGGGCTACCGCCCAGCAGCGGTTGCGGATGGCTGACCAGCACCAGCCCTTTGGGTGGTCCGTCGGGGTAGTCGATCAACAGCTCGATCTGGCCGACGGCCCCATCGATAAGCAGCGGGTTGCGCGGGGTATCTGACATTGCAGTTGTCCTTGTGAACCGAGTGTGTGGCGCGTGTACTCACCGTTTGCCGAGCGTTGGCGCGTCACCGCCCGCAGTCTAAAAGAGCAGGCGTACCCGCTGCCACAGGGTCCAGTCACTTCAGCCAGGGGCGTAGCAAGCGCGCCCGCACTGAGCAGGAAACGGGCTGCAACGTCGCGGCAGCCGGGGCAGCATCCTCGACGTTGCAGCCATCGATTGACTATTATCCCGCCTTGAACGTTTCAGCATGTTTCAATAGGGATACAAATGTCAGTCCAGGAACGCCCCCCGCTCCCCAGTAAACACACCGTCGCCAAGATGGAAGCCGCCATGGCACTGGGCAGCTTTGCCATCGGCACCGGCGAATTCGCCATCATGGGCCTGATGCCCGACATTGCCAGCAATTTGCAGTTGAGCGAGCCGCAGGTGGGCCATGCCATCAGCGCGTATGCGCTGGGGGTGATGGTTGGCGCACCGACACTGGCCATTCTCGGTGCCAAACTGTTGCGCAAGCACATGCTGCTGCTGTTGATGCTGCTGTATGCCGTGGGCAACCTGGCCACGGCCTTTGCCCCCTCGTTCGGTGGCCTGGTCACATTTCGTTTCATCAGCGGCCTGCCCCACGGCGCCTACTTCGGCATTGCCGCAGTGGTCGCCTCGAGCATGGTCGCCAAGGATCAGCGCGCGGGGGCGGTTGCCCGGGTAATGATGGGCCTGACCTTGGCCATGTTGCTCGGCAACCCGGTTGCCACCTTCCTGGGCCAGTACTTCGGTTGGCGTTCGGCATTCGTGCTGGTCGGCGCGATCGCCCTGTGCACCATCGCCCTGGTCTGGCGTTTCGTGCCCCAGCGCCACGACGAAACACGCAGCGACCCGCGCAAGGAGCTACAAGCCTTTGCCCTCCCACAGGTATGGATGGCGCTGGCCATCGCTTCGATCGGTTTTGCCGGCATGTTCTGCGTGTTCAGCTACCTGGCACCGACCATGCTGCACGTGACCCAGGTGTCGCCACAGTGGATTCCGTTTGGTCTGGCGGCGTTCGGCGTGGGCGGTATCGTCGGCAACATCGCTGGCGGCAAGCTGTTCGACCGCCTGCAGTTCCGCGCCGTGGGCTTGGTACTGATATGGTCGGTCGCCGTGCTGCTGTTCTTTACCTTCGCCGCCCAGGCGCTGTGGAGCCTGCTGCTGGGCATCGGCCTGGTGGGCACCATGATCGCGCTGGCGGCACCGCTACAGATCCGCCTCATGGACATTGCCCATGAGGCACCTAGCCTGGCAGCGGCGTCGAACCATGCGGCGTTCAACCTGGCCAATGCCCTGGGGCCATGGCTGGGAGGCATGGCGATCACTGCCGGCATGGGCTGGACCAGCACCGGGTACATCGGCGCCGCGACTGCGCTGGTTGGCCTGGGCATCTACCTGGTGGCGCGGCGGATGAAAGGCGGGCATTGAAGCCGGCAGGGTCATAAAGGGTTACCCTACCCCTTTATGCACCCGCCACTGCCGAGTCATTCATGTTCGATTGGGAAGACCTGCGCCATTTCTCCGCCTTCAGCTCGGCCGGCTCGCTGTCGGCCGCTGCCAAGACCCTGGGTGTCGACCACGCCACCGTGGCCCGGCGCATCGCCTCGCTCGAAGCTTCGCTCAAGCTCAAGCTGGTCGACCGACGTCCCCGCGCCTATGCCCTCACCCACGAAGGCCAACGTGTTGCGGAACTCGCCGAGCAGATGGCCATGTCCTCTTTTGCCCTGGCACATTTCGCCAGCGCCGGCCAACAGACAGTGGAAGGCGAAGTGGTGCTCTCGGCACCACCGGCGCTGCTGGGCAGCATCGTTGCCCGGCGCCTGGGCGAGCTGTACCAGCGCTACCCACAGCTGCGCCTGAAGCTGGTAGGCAGCAAATCCAAGGCATCCTTGGTCCGCCGCGAAGCTGACATCAGCATCGCCCTGGCCAGGCCGACAGAGCCAACTCTGGTGGTCAGCCTGCTGGGGCACCTGGATTACCGGCTGTATGCCTCGCCCGGTTACCTGGCCAGCGCAACGGTCAGGCGCTACATCGGCTACGACGAGTCTCAGGCCCGTTCCCCACAACAGCAATGGCTCAACCTCCAGGCCGGCCAGCAGCCGTTCGCATTGCACAGCAATGACCTGCGCATCCAGGCCCAAGCCTGTGCCGGCGGCATCGGCATCGCCTGCCTGCCCGCGTTCATGGCACAGGAACACGGTCTGAAAGAAGCAGGCAGCGCCCAACAGACAATGAGCATCGAAATCTGGCTGGCCGTGCATGAAGACGTGCGTGCCACCCCGCGGATCAAGGCGGTTACCGACTTCCTTCAGCAACAGGTGCGGCCGCTGCTACGCTTGTGAATTCTTGCAGATGGCGCATGCATCAATACGGAATTTTCGCCCAACCCTGCCAGCGTTAGGCTAACTCCATCACTCACGCCCTTGAAGGAGACGACGATGCAGTACGTAAAGCTGGGTAGCACTGGGCTGGACATTTCAAGGCTGTGCCTGGGCTGCATGACCTTCGGTGAACCCGACGCCGGCACTCATCCCTGGACCTTGGGCGAAGACGCCAGCCGGCCGATCATTCGCCATGCGGTCGAGCAAGGCATCAACTTCTTCGACACTGCCAATAGCTATTCCGCCGGCACCTCGGAAATCATCCTCGGCAAACTCCTGAGGGAGTTTACCCGCCGCGAAGAAACCGTGATCGCCACCAAGGTGTTCTTCCCTGCCAACATGTGGGAAGGCGCCAGCCGGCCCAATGAGCAAGGCTTGTCACGCAAGGCGATCATGGCCAACATCGACGCCAGCCTCAGCCGCCTGGGCACAGACTACGTCGACCTTTACCAGATCCACCGCTGGGACTACCACACCCCCATCGAGGAAACCATGGAAGCTCTGCATGATGTGGTCAAGGCCGGCAAGGCGCGCTACATCGGTGCATCGTCGATGTATGCCTGGCAGTTCGCCAAGGCGCAGCAGGTAGCCGCCAACCATGGCTGGAGCCGCTTCGTGTCGATGCAGAACTACCTCAACCTGATCTACCGCGAAGAAGAGCGAGAGATGATCCCGCTGTGCCTGGATCAAGGCGTCGGCCTGATGCCCTGGAGCCCGATGGCGCGCGGCCGCCTGACACGACCGCATGGGCAGCAAACCCAGCGCACGCGCACCGATGTGTCCGGGCAGTCGTTCTATGAAAAGACCGAGGTGGAGGACGGCCGGGTAATCGATGTGGTCGAGCAGATCGCCAGCGAACGGGGGGTGCCGATGGCCCAGGTTGCGCTGGCCTGGGTGCTGGGTAGGGCCGGCGTTAGCGCCCCTATCGTCGGCGCCTCGAAGCCCGCCCACCTGGACGATGCCCTGGGCGCACTGTCACTGCAGCTGAGCGAGGACGAGGTGGCGCGCTTGCAGGCCCCTTACGTTCCCCACGCGGTCACCGGCTTCAAGTAGCAATGGCTTGCGGCAGTTCGATGCGCACCCGCAAGCCCCCTGTGGCGGCGGCCAGCGCGGTGATGCTGCCACCGTGCAAGGCGATGGCACGCTGGGCGATCGCCAGCCCCAGGCCGAAGCCGTCGCTGCTGTCGGTGCCACGGTCGAACGGTTCGAAGATGCGCTGCAGGCGCGCCGGGTCGACGCCCGGGCCATGGTCGCTGACGCACACCTGCAACCATTGCCCACCGGGTGCCGGTGCGGCCTCCACCAATACCGCCGTGCCGGGCTTGGTGTAGCGCACGGCATTGCGGATGACGTTCTCGAAAGCCCGGTACAGGAGCTCTTCATGGCCATGCATGAGAAACGCGCCCTGAGCCAGCAAGGACACCTGGCACTGCTTCATGCCTGCCTCGAAACGGGCATCCTCGACGATCTGCGCCAGCAGTTCGACCACATCCACGCTGGCGAAGTCATTGTTGCCTTGACGGGACTGGGCACGGGCCAGGGTCAGCAGTTGCTCGATCAGGTCGTCCATGCGCCGCGACTCGCGCTCGACCCGCTCCAGCATGTCGGGCCGGTCGGGTTGCTGGCGCATCAGGCCGATGGCGGCATGCATGCGGGTAAGCGGTGAGCGCAGCTCATGGGAAATATCATGCAGCAGGTTCTGCTGGGCCTGCACCAGGGCCTTGAGCTGGCCGGCCATGCGGTCACAGTCCTCGGCCAGGTCGACGATTTCGTCACGGCGCTTGCCCAGCCGCGGCCTGACCCGCACATCGAAACGGCCTTGGGCAACCTGGCCCATGGCCTCGCGCAGCCAGGTCAGCGGCCGGGTCAGGTAAAAGCTGCACAACAGCGCGAACAGCGCGCTCATCACCGCCCCTGTCACAAACGGGCCAAGGTTGCGTGGGCGCGGTGCCATACCGACACGGGTGGCCACCGAAGCGCGCAGCACCAGCGGGCGGCCGTCACGGTCGAGCAGTGCCTGCTCGAAACGCGCCACGTGCACCGTTTGGCCAGCCAGCAAGCGGCCTTGATCGTCGTAAAGGCCTACTTGCACATCCTGCGGCTGTGGCGACACGTCCAGCAACTGGCGGCCGGCCCGCTCGCCATGCCGTTCGAGCAATTGCAGCTCGGTGGCCAGCAGCGAACGCAGCCCGGGTGTATCGCCGCGCAGCTCATTGAGCATGAAGGCCCCCGCCCCCACCAGGAAGGTCAGGGTGTTGGCCAGCCAGAACGCCAGGAACAGCTTCCAGAACAGACGCCGGCGCATCATTCGACGATCAGCATGTAGCCCATGCCGCGCACGCTCTGTATCCAGCTGCTGCCATCGGCACGCGGGCCAAGTTTTTGCCGGATGCTGCTGACGTGCACGTCGATGCGTCGGTCATAACGGGTCAGCGGCCGGCCCAGGGCATTGAGCGACAGGTCCTGCTTGCTGACCAGCTGACCGGCCTGGCGCGCCAGGGCTTCGAGCAGGCTGAACTCGGAGCCGGTCAGTTCCAGCGTGGCTGCGCCCCAGCGTGCCTCGCGCCGCCCCGGCCACATTTTCAATGCGCCGCTGCGTACCTGTTCAGGTACCTCGGGCGCGCTGGTTTCACCCATCAGGTGTGGCTGCACGCGGCGCAGTATCGCCCGCAGGCGCGCCACCAGCTCGCCAGGAGAGCTGGGCTTGGGTACATAGTCGTCGGCACCCAGCTCAAGGCCGGCGATGCGGTCGATGTTGTCGCCACGGGCCGTCAGCAGCAGTACCGGCACCTGGCTGCGCGCGCGCACGCGGCGTAACACTTCGATGCCCGAAATGCCGGGCAGCATGACGTCCAGCACCACCACCTGGAAGTTACCGGACAACGCCTGGGTCTCGCCTTCTTCGCCGGTGTCCACGGCCGTTGCCTGGAAGCCTTCGCGCGCCAGGTACAAAGAGAGCATTTCGGTCAGTTCGCGGTCGTCGTCGACCAGCAGCACAGGGATCATCAGGGCCAGATATCGCAATTGCAGGGGTGGTAATGATCGCCCTACGCGCCGGCACTGTCACCGCCGGCCGGTCGGACTTTACACATCTTTACCCTCGGCTAACCGCGCCGTACACAGCCCGCCCGTATCCTCATCGCCCGCTGCTTGCGGGTTGCCCGCGCTCGCCTCCCTCCAAATCCGCTTGTCTGGAACCCCCGATGAACTACCCGCGCCTGTTGCTCTCCATCCTGCTGCTGAAAGCCACGCTGGCCCAGGCCTCACCGTTCAGGATCGCCGACATTCGCGTCAACGGCCTGCAGCGGGTTTCCGCTGGCAGTGTGTTCGGTGCCTTGCCGCTGAACGTTGGCGACCAGGCCGACGACCGCCGCCTGGTGGACTCGACGCGTTCCTTGTTCAAGACCGGGTTCTTCCAGGACATCCAGTTGAGCCGCGATGGCAATGTGCTCATCATCAACGTGGTCGAGCGCCCGTCGGTGTCCAGCATCGAGATTGAAGGCAACAAGGCGATCAGCACCGAAGACCTGATGAAGGGCCTGAAACAATCGGGCCTGGCCGAAGGCGAGATCTTCCAGCGTGCCACCCTCGAAGGTGTGCGTAACGAGCTGCAGCGCCAGTACGTGGCCCAAGGCCGCTACTCGGCCGAGGTCGACGCCGAGGTGGTGCCGCAGCCGCGCAACCGTGTGGCGCTGAAGATCAAGATCAACGAAGGCACCGTCGCCGCCATCCAGCACATCAACATCGTGGGCAACAACGTCTTCGATGATGAGACCCTGGGGCAGCTGTTCGAGCTGAAGACCACCAACTGGCTGTCGTTCTTCAAGAACGACGACAAGTACGCCCGTGAAAAACTCTCCGGTGACCTGGAGCGCCTGCGTTCCTACTACCTGGACCGCGGCTACATCAACATGGACATCGCCTCCACCCAGGTGTCCATCACGCCGGACAAGAAGCACGTCTACATCACCGTCAACATCAACGAAGGCGAGAAATACACCGTTCGCGACGTGAAGCTGTCCGGTGACCTCAAGGTGCCGGAAGACCAGGTCAAGTCGTTGCTGCTGGTGCAGCCGGGCCAGGTGTTCTCGCGCAAGGTGATGACCACCACGTCCGAGCTGATCACCCGCCGCCTGGGTAACGAAGGCTACACCTTCGCCAACGTCAACGGCGTGCCACAGCCGAACGACCAGGACCACACCGTCGACATCATGTTCGTGGTCGACCCGGGCAAGCGTGCCTACGTCAACCGCATCAACTACCGCGGCAACACCAAGACCGAAGACGAAGTGCTGCGTCGCGAAATGCGCCAGATGGAAGGTGGCTGGGCGTCGACCTACCTGATCGACCAGTCCAAGACCCGCCTGGAGCGCCTGGGCTTCTTCAAGGAAGTCAACGTCGAGACCCCGCAGGTGCCTGGCACCGACGACCAGGTCGACGTCAACTACAGCGTCGAAGAGCAGGCCTCCGGCTCGATCACCGCCAGCGTCGGTTTCGCCCAGAGCGCCGGCCTGATCCTGGGTGGTTCGATCAGCCAGAGCAACTTCCTCGGTACCGGTAACAAGGTATCCATCGGCCTGACCCGTTCGGAATACCAGACCAAGTACAACTTCGGCTTCGTCGACCCCTACTTCACCGCCGACGGCGTCAGCCTGGGCTACAACCTGTTCTACAACAGCACCGACTACAGCGATTACTACGACGATGGGGTTTCGTACTATGCAATCAACAGCTACGGCGCCGGGGTCAGCTTCGGCTACCCGATCAACGAAACCTCGCGCCTGACCTACGGCCTGACCCTGCAGCACGACGACATTTCGCCCGGCACCTACAGCGCTGACGAGATCTACGACTTCATCTCCCGCGAAGGCAAAAGCTTCAACAACCTCAAGGCGTCGATCGGTTGGTCGGAATCTACCCTCAACAAAGGCGTGCTAGCCACCCGGGGCCACTCGCAGAGCCTGACGCTGATGGCTACCACCCCTGGCAGCGACCTGTCGTTCTACAAGCTCGACTACAACGGCCAGGCTTTCCTGCCGGTGACCAGCAACACCACGCTGCGCCTGCACACCAACCTGGGCTACGGCAACGGCTATGGCTCCACCGACGGCTTGCCATTCTATGAAAGCTACACCGCCGGTGGGCAGGGCTCGGTACGCGGGTTCAAGGACGGCACCCTCGGCCCGCGCAGCACACCGGCTACCGGGGCCTATTCCAGCGCTGGGCAGGCTTACTATTCCGACCGCGACACCGATGTGCTGGGGGGCAATATCCTGATTACCGGCGGTGCCGAGTACCTGTTCCCGCTGCCCTTCGTGAAGGACCAGAGCCAACTGCGCAGCTCGGTGTTCGTCGATGCCGGCAACGTGTATGCCGACACCTGCTACCTGTCCACCACCCAAGGCTGCGGCAGCGTCGACCTGGCGCAGATGGCTGTGTCGCTGGGGGTTGGCGTGACCTGGTACAGCCCGATGGGGCCGCTGAGTTTCAGCCTGGCGGCGCCATTGAAAAAGCCGGATAACGCCGAAACCCAGGTGTTCCAGTTCTCGTTGGGGCAGACCTTCTGAGGCTGCTCATGAAATGAACCGCGCAGCACGGGGGTTGAGCATTACCCGCTTTTACCCCCGCTTTACCCAAGTTGACAGTCACCTTGCCTAAGCTGGCCAGCACTCGAACCCCGCCCAGCAGGACACCCTCATGCCTCCGTTCACACCCTGTTTCCCTACATCACTGCGCGAAGATGAAATACCCGTCGCCCTGCTCGATCTGGTGCAGCAACGCCTGGCCACCCTGCTTGGCCCACGCTTCACGGTGGTACTGGGCGGTAGCGGCAACGGCGATGGTGTCAGTCATTACCACCTGGCAATCCAGCACAACCAGAGCGGGGTTTCCCTGGAGGATTACGGTGACGTCGGTGCCGGTTTCGTCGAGCACCTGCTGCGCATGGGCACCCAGGTGCGGGACATGCTCGACTCAGCCACCTTCAGCCGTATGGGCAGCGATGACCCTGGCCGACCATTGGTATGGCTCCGCGAGCTGGTCAGCCCCGGGGAAACCATTACAATGCGCGGCCCAACCTGAAATATGTTTTCCCCATGAAATCACTGCTTTACGCCGTAACCTTATTATTTTCCTTTACCCTCCCTGCCTTGGCCAACCCGCCGGCCACCTTCACCGAAGCCAAGGTGGTGGCCAAGCAGAAGGTCTACCTGGACCAGGCCAGCAGTGCCATGGGCGACCTGTACTGCGGTTGCAAATGGACCTGGGTGGGCAAGTCTGGCGGGCGCATCGATGCCGCCTCGTGTGGTTACCAGACGCGCAAGCAGCAGAACCGTGCCGAACGCACCGAGTGGGAACACATCGTGCCCGCCCACACCTTCGGCAACCAGCGCCAGTGCTGGAAGAACGGCGGCCGTGAGCACTGCGTGGACAACGACCCGGTGTTCCGCGCCATGGAGGCCGACCTGTTCAACCTTTACCCGGCCGTGGGTGAGGTCAACGGTGACCGCAGCAACTTCAACTACGGCATGGTCACTGGCAATGCCGGCGAATACGGCCAATGCACCACCAAGGTCGATTTCGTCCAGCGCACCGCCGAACCGCGTGACGAAGTCAAAGGCCTGGTGGCCCGCACCACGTTCTACATGTTCGACCGCTACAAGCTGAACATGTCGCGCCAACAGCAACAGCTGCTGATGGCCTGGGACAAGCAACACCCGGTGTCGGCCTGGGAGAAAGAACGCGACCGGCGCATTGCCGCGATCATGGGCCATGCCAACCCGTTCGTAAGCGGCGAACGCAAGTGGACCGCCGGCTACAAGCCGGTTGGCAGCGGCGTGGTAGAGGCGGTGCCGGTAAAAGCGGCCAAGCCAGAGGCCAAACCAAGCCTGGCCAGCGCCGGTTCGGTCGGCGCCGTGCTTGGCAACCGCAACAGCCACGTCTATCACCTGTCAGTCGGCTGCCCGGGCTACAACCAGGTTGCAGCGAAGAACCAGGTTACCTTCGCAAACGAAGGTGAAGCGCAGGCAGCGGGGTATCGCAAGGCAGGCAACTGCCGCTGACCGTTTCAAAGGCTGCGCGGCCCCAGTGGGAACCGGGGCGCGTCAGCCGTTGACCAAGTTTACCGGCCGTTCACCGGCCAGCGCGCTGAGCAGGTTGTCCACCGCGCAACGCGCCATGGCCTGGCGGGTGTCCTCGGTCGCCGAGCCGATGTGCGGGGTCGCTACCACGTTATCAAGCTGCAACAGCGGCGAGTCGCTCGGCAGCGGCTCGTGCACGAACACGTCCAGCCCCGCACCGCGGATGCGCCTGGCCCGCAGCGCTTCGATCAGCGCCTGCTCATCCACCACACGCCCGCGTGAGATGTTCACCAGGATTGCCTCAGGCTTCATCAACGCAAGTTCCCGTGCGCCTATCAGGCCTTCGGTGCTAGCGCTCAACGGCACCGTCAGGCAAACGAAATCTGCCTGCTGCAACAGCTCATCCAGGCTGCACTGGCATGCGGCATAGCGTGCTTCCACCTCGGGCTTGGCACGCTGGCTGTGATACAGCACGCGCATGCCAAAACCAGCGGCCGCGCGCCGGGCCAGGGCCTCGCCAATGCGGCCCATGCCGACGATGCCTAGCGTCTTGCCGTGCACATCACTGCCAAAATGCGCCGGCCCCAGGTTGGCCTGCCAACGGCCGTCACGCACCCAGTTCGCCAGCTCCACCACCCGCCTGGCGGTAGCCAGGATCAAGGCAAAGCCTGTGTCGGCCGTGGTTTCTGTCAACACGTCGGGCGTGTTGGTAAGCATCACACCACGCCTGCTGAGTTCAGCAATGTCGTAGTTGTCCACGCCCACCGAAACGCTCGACACCACTTCCAGTTGCGGGGCAAGGTCGAGCAGGCTGGCATCCAGGCGCAGGCTGGCCCCCAGCAACCCGTGCGCCCCCGGCAACGCATCGCGCAGTCGGGCCAGGCCATCGGGCTGGGTGGTGTCCACCCAGGTCACCTCGACGCGATCTTGCAGGCGTGCCATCAAGTCGTCTGACAGCCGTTTATACAGGACGATTCGCTTCTTCATTGCAGATTTCCTAATGGTTCATGGCCAGACGCGAGCTATCGCGCTTTGCTCGGCCAGAGGTCTGGGAAGTATTGAGCGCAGCGGTAAGCGCCACTGCAGTCAGCAGCGCACCGCACATGAACAGATAAGAGGCGCCGGGCCCGCCCGTAGCCCCATTGAGGTAGCCCACCAGCCACGAACCGCCAAACGAGCCCAGCGCCCCCATGCTGTTGATCAGGGCCATGGCGCCGCCTGCGACGTTGGCCGGCAGGATCTCGGGCACGATCGCGAAGAACGGGCCATAAGGGGCGTACATGCAGGCGCCAGCAACCACCAGCAATGCATACGACAGCCAGAAATGCTCGCTGCCCAAGGCGTAGGAACCATAGAACGCCAACGCGGCAATCAGCAGCGGCGGCCAGACGAAGCGCTTGCGCTTTTGCAGGCGGTCGGACGCCCAGGACACGCCCACCATTGCCAGCACTGCCGCCAGGTAAGGCACCGAGGCCAGCCAGCCGGCCTGCACGATATCGACGTTCGCCGCCTGCTTGAGAATCGACGGCAGCCACAGCACGAAGCCATACACGCCGATGCTCCAGCAGAAGTACTGCAGCGCCAGGATGATCACTTGCGGCGAGCGGAACGCTTCGCGGTAGTTCTTTACAGGCTTGATACCCTGCTGCTCGGCAGCCAGCGCCTGCGCCAGAGCGGCCTTTTCCTGCTCGCTCAGCCAAGCCACCTGGGCCGGGCGGTCATCCACCAGGCGCCACCAGAAGAACGCCCAGATCACGGCGGGCAGGCCTTCGATGATGAACATCCAGCGCCAGTCGTAATGCTTGATCAGGTAACCGGACACCACCGACATCCACAGAATGGTCACCGGGTTGCCCAGCATCAGGAAGGTGTTGGCGCGCGAACGCTCGGCCCGGGTGAACCAATGGCACAGGTACACCAGCATGGCCGGCATGACCGCAGCTTCCACCACCCCGAGCAGGAAGCGGATACCGATCAGCATGTAGACGTTGCTGACCATGCCGGTAAGCGTGGCAAGGCCGCCCCAAAGGATCAGGCAGACGAAGATCAGCTTCTTCACACTACGCTTTTCGGCGTAAATCGCCCCAGGTACCTGGAAGAAGAAGTAGCCGAGGAAGAACAACGCCCCCAGCAATGACGAAAGCACGGGGGTGATGTGCAGGTCTTCGGCCATACCGGAGGCGGCGGCGAAGCCGTAATTGGCGCGGTCCAGGTAGGCCAAGCTGTAGGTAAAGAACACGATCGGGATGATGTACCACCAGCGGCGCGGTGCCAGGCTTTGGCTTTGCATGGTTTGTTGCTCCTGAGCTTGTTTTTTTTGTTGCAACAGGTGATTCGGGTTGGGGCCTTCACGCGCTTCTGCGCAAGTCGTAGGCCTCCAGTTCATGGCGCAGCGGCAGCCCTTCCATGTCGCCCCGCGACTGCACGGCACGGCTGCCGCACCAGTTGCCGCGCGCTACCGCCTCGGCTACCGGACGGCCCTCCAGTAGCGCGCTGAGCACACCGACGGCAAAGGCATCACCTGCACCGACGGTGTCCACCACGCGGCTGACTGGCACGGGGGCTACCTGCCCTTCGCCCTTGGCGCTGCGGAAGTAGGCGCCAGCGTCGCCCAGCTTGATCACCACCAATTCCACCCCTTGGTCCAGGTAGAACGCGGCGATATCGGCCGGCGTGTGCTGACCGGTCAGCAACCGCCCCTCCTCCAACCCCGGTAAAACCCAGTTGGCCTTGGCCGCCAGGGCATTGATTTCTCGCACCATGCTGCTTTGATCGGGCCACAGCGAGGGGCGCAGGTTGGGGTCGAACGATATGCTGCGCCCGGCTGCGCGCATTGCGTCCAGCAGCGCGTGGGACAGCGCCCGCGAGCTGTCCGACAGCGCCAGCGGAATACCGGTAGCGTGCACGTGGCGAGCCTGCAGCCAAACGGGGCTCACCATCGCAGGTGACAGCCTGCTGGCCGCCGAACCGCGGCGAAAGTACTCCACTGCCGGGTCACTGCCATCATCGCTGCGGGCCTTGAGCTGAAAACCCGTCGGGTAGTTGGCATCCACCTCGACGCCGGAACAGTCCAGGCCTTCGCAGCGCAAGCTGTCGAGCACGAAACGGCCCAACGAATCGTCACCTACCCGGCTCAGCCAGCGCACCTTGAAACCCAGCCGCGCCAGGCCGATCGCCACGTTGCTGTCGGCACCGGCGATGCGTTTGCCGAACTGGCCGACACCGGCCAGATCGCCGGCTTGCTCGGCGACGAACATGGCCATGGTTTCGCCGAAACACAGCACGTCATGTTCATGCATGGTCCAGCTCCTGCGCAGCGCCCAGTGCAGAAAGGTGACGCACCTGGGCCCGGGTCAGCGCCAGCAGGTCTTCGCCCACTAGGGGGTACTCGACGGCGCGCACCACGCCCGGCGCGAACTCGGCCATCAGTGCTGCCCACGCTTGCAGGTCCGCTGCTTGCGGCGGTATGGCAACCAGACGGCCATCGGCCCGGCGCTGCACAGCCTTGCAATGCACATAGCGCACCCAACGGCCTAGCTGTCTTGCAGCTTGCGGCGCAGGCTCGCCCTGCCACTGCCAGTTACCGATATCGAACGTCATGCCCAGGCGCAGCCCAAGCGGGTCGACACGCTGGAAAAACTGCAGCATCGGTTCGATCCTGCCACCTTGTGCGGTCTGATCGTTTTCCACCAGCAACAGAGGCCCCTGCGCAGGCAGCAGCGACGCCAGGGCCGTCACATCGCAGTGCTCATCGAAGTGTCCCAAGGAAACCTTCAGCGCCACCGCGCCAAGCGCCCGGGCAATTTCCAGCTTCTGCACCAGCAGCGGGTCGGGCACGCCTTGCGCGGTCCACAGTTCAAGGGGGGTGGAGTACAGGCATTCCAGGCGCAGCGCGGCAATGACCCTGCCCAGCGCAGCTGCGTCCGGTGCACTGGTGAACAATTCTTCGCGCAATTCGACGCGACTGACGCCAGCGGCTGCCAGCAGGTCCAGAAACTGCTCCTGGCCACGTTGGCGCACAAAATCGGCACCGTAGCTGGAGAGACTGATGGAAACGGGGTTCGCTTGCATTGTTCTTGTCCTTATGAAACCGGTTTCATTTTTGATCAACAGCAGGCACAAGCCTGCCGTTTTCTTACTGGGGTTGGGTTGAACCGCGGATGATCAGGTTGGCCTTGAAGTCGATGCGCCGGGCTGCGCCGCTGTCGCCGCGCAAGCGACCGAGCAGGCTTTCGAATGCCGCCACGCCGATACGCTCGGTGGGCTGGGCCAGTGCGGTGATGCCTTTGCCGACCAAGGGGTACCAGTCGAGGTCGTCGAGGGCGATCAGCCCGACATCGGCAACCAGGTTGCGCCCGGCCTCGAGCAGCGCCCGGGTCACCGCCAAGGTGGCAACGCCGTTGAAGGTGAAGATGGCTTGCGGACCATGACCACTGTGGGCAAGAAACGAAGCCAATTGGCCCTGCAGCCCGGTGCCGATTTCCAGTACCTGCTGACGCATGCCTGGCCGACGGCTGATCGACGCGCCGAATGCCTGCACCCGCTCCAGGCGAGAACTGGTGCCATCGAGGGGTTCGCTGACCGCCAGGATGTCGCGGTAGCCCTGGGCTTGCAGGTGGTCAAGGGCCTGCTCGACTGCGTCAGCATTGTCCAGGCCGACAAGGTCCACATTCAACTCGGGCAATTGGCGGTCGACCAGCACCATGGGGATGTCACGCTGCAGGTTGAGCAGTTCGCCGGGGTGGTGACCAAGCGTGTTCACGATCAACCCTTCGACGTTGTAACTCTGCAGGGCCACCAGGTGGTGACGCTCCTGCTCGTCGTCACGGTTGGTGTTGCACACCACCAGGCTGTAACCATGCTGACGGCAGGCGGTTTCCACGCCGTGCATCACGGCCACTGAATAGGGGTTGAGGATATCGGCCACCAGCATGCCGATCAGTCGCGTCTGGCCGCGCTTGAGGCCGCGAGCCATCTGGTTGGGGCGATAGCCGAGGCGTTCGATGACCTCTTCCAGCCGCTTGGCCGTGGCTTCGGCCAGCAATTGGCGGTCGCCACCGATGTAACGGGAGACGGTGGCTTTGGAAACGCCAGCAACACGCGCCACTTCGCTGATGGTGACCCGTTCGCGGGTATGGGCAGGCGCGTCGGTCATGGGTTTTCCTTATGATTGTTTTAATAGTGATGAAACCGGTTTCAATACAGCAAAAATGCGCGGATTCGTCAACAGGCCGTTGGTCGGGCACGAAGACAGGGAATGTTAAATCGCATTAAGAATATTGCATAGATCATTGATATTAATAAATTTAGATCTACGGGATCGGGGTTAGGGATGGCACAGGCTTCGCCCGTGTTCGCGGGTAAATCCGCTCCTACGGGCGAGGGCGCAGAAAAACACGTCAGCGAAGCGACTTCACATCACCGGCGGTGACGGCACTGCCCTGGTTCCCCCAGCTGCTGCGAATGAAATTCACCACCTCGGCAACCTCCTGGTCACTCAGACGCCAGCCGAAAGCCGGCATGGTGAAGTTCGACGGCGCAGTGTGCGTTGCCGGTACCGTGCCACCGGCGAGCACCACATGGATCAGCGACGTGGCATCCGCAGTCTGCACCACCGGGTTGCCGGCCAAAGCCGGGAACACGCGGGTGTAGCCCTGCCCGTCGGTGCGGTGGCAGGCCGCGCAGTTGTCGATGTACACCGCCGCCCCAGGCTTGCTGTCGTCACCCTTCCATAGCGCATCCGCGACCTGCTTGTCGTAAACATGCGGCTGGTCATTCGGATTACTCGGCGGCAGGGTTTTCAGGTAGCGGGCGATAGCGGTCAGGTCGGCATCACTCATGTGCTGCATGCTGTGCTCGACCACATCGCTCATGCCGCCGAACACGGCGCTGCGATCACTGCGCCCAGTCTTGAGAAACTGCACCAACTGCGCTTCGCTCCAGCTGCCCAGGCCGTCTTTGTGATCACCACGCAGGTTCTTGGCAATCCAGCCTTCCAGCGGTGCGCTGCCGGCCAGAAACTGCTCGCCATCGGCCGCGCTCAGGGCCTTCTCCTGCATGGTCAGCGCCCGCGGCGTATGACAAGCGCCACAATGCCCAAGGCCCTCGACCAGGTACGCACCGCGGTTCACCACAGGGTCAGCTGTCGCCGATGCCTGCCAGGGCTTGGCCTCTGGTGCGAACAGGCCGCGCCAGATTGCCAGTGGCCAGCGCATGCTCAGCGGCCAGGGAATGTCAGAGGCCTTGTTCGCCTGCTCGACAGGCTCCACGCCCTTCATGAAATAGGCGTACAGCGCCTGCATGTCCTGCTCGCTGACCCGCGCATACGACGGGTATGGCATGGCCGGATAGAGCGTACTGCCATCTTTGCCAATACCCCTGCGCACGGCCTGGTCGAAGTCTTCGAAGCTGTACTGGCCAATGCCACTGGCCGCCGGGGTGATGTTGGTGGAGTACACCGTGCCAATCGGCGTTTCCATCGGCAACCCACCGGCAAAAGGCTTGCCGTCTTTGGCGGTATGGCAGGCCACGCAGTCACCGGCGCGGGCCAGGTACTCGCCCAGGCGTACCTGCGCATCGTCATTCGCTACGGCCTGTGCAGCCGCGCCGGCACCCAGCACCAGGGTGGCGATCAACAGTGTCTTCATGCTCATCGCTCCTCAAGCCTGGACCAACGGACCGGGGTTTTTCAGGTACTGCTCACGGATGGCGCGGGCCGACCAGTAGGTGAGCGCAGCCACCAGCCCGGTCGGGTTGTAACCCAGCCCCTGCGGGAACGCCGAAGCGCCCGGAACGAACACGTTGTGTACGTCCCAGCTTTGCAGGTAGCGGTTCAGTGCACTGGTCTTGGGGTCGGTGCCCATGATCGCCCCGCCGTTCAGGTGGGTGGTCTGGTAACTGGCGGTATTGAAGTGGTCCTTGACCTGCTTGCCCAGCACGGCAATGGCCTTGGGGTTCATCGCTTGGGCGATCTTGCTCAGCTTATCGACCATGAACTGGTTCATCTTGATGTCGTTTTCCTGCCAGTCGAACGTCATGCGCAGCAGCGGCTGACCGTAGGCATCGCGGTAGGTGGGGTCCAGGTCCAGGTAATTGCCACGGTAGGACTGATGGGCGCCGTGCGCGTCCATCGACACCTGGTGGGTGTAGTAGTCGGCCGTGGCTTTCTTCCAGGCACTGCCCCAGGCCGGCGTCCCCGGCGGGTTGGAGGTACCGGCAATCGGCCGGCTACCGGCCTGGTTCACCCACATTGGCGAACCGCCGACGAAGCCGTGCGGGCCATGGTCGAAGTTGTCGGCGTTGAAATCGTCGATGGCAATGCCATTGCCACCCGCGCCGATGAAGTTGTTGGTGTAGGTGTCCTTGTCGAAGAACGCCTTGACTGTCCCCATGTTCTGATAGGCGAAGTTACGCCCGACCACACCTTCGTTCTTTACCGGATCGTAAGGTTTGCCAATGCCGGAAAGCAGCATCAGACGCACGTTGTTGAACTGGAAAGCCGCCAGAATCACCAGCTCTGCCGGCTGCTCCACCTCGCGCCCCTGGGCATCGATGTAGGTCACGCCGGTGGCCTTGCGCTTGCGGTCGTCCAGGTTCACCCGCAGCACATGGGCATTGGGCCGCAACTCGAAGTTGGGCACCTGGCGCAGCGCCGGCAGGATATTCACGTTGGGCGAGGCCTTGGAGTACATGTAACACACGTAGCCGCTGCAGAAACCGCAGAAGTTGCACGGCCCCATCTGCGCCCCGTAGGGGTTGGTGTATGGCCCGGAGGTGTTGGCCGACGGCAGGTTGTAGGGTTTGTAGCCCAGGCGGGTGGCCGCCTTTTCGAACAGCCTTGCCGATACAACGTTCTTCTGCGCGGGCAGCGGGAACGGGTTGGAACGGTCCGGCGCATAGGGGTTGCCACCCTTCCCTTCACCGACCACCTGGCCTTTGACGGTCCAGGCCTGGCCCGAAGTGCCAAAGACCTTTTCGGCAAAGTCAAAATAGGGCTCCAGCTCTTCGTAACTGACACCGAAGTCCTGGATAGTCATGCCTTCGGGAATGAACGTGCGCCCGTAGCGCTCTTCATAGTGGCTGCGCAGGCGCAACTCGACGGGGTCGACCCGGAAGTGCACACCCGACCAGTGCAGGCCCGCGCCCCCCACGCCCTTGCCCGGCAGGAATGCGCCCAGCTGGCGATTGGGCAATGCCACATCATTCACGCTATGGCGGACAGTGACGGTTTCTTTCGATACATCGACGAACAGCTTCTTGCGCACGCTGTAGGTCAGCTCATCGATCACCTGCGGGTAGCTGCCTTCGGGGTAGGTATCCTGCATCGGCCCCCGCTCCAGGGCTACCACGTGCAGCCCGGCCTCGGTCAGCTCTTTGGCCATGATCGCACCGGCCCAGCCGAAGCCGACGATCACCGCATCCACTTTGTTCAACACAGTCGCCATGCCTCAGGCCCTCTCACCACGGATCGATACAGCCGGGAACGGGTAAGGCTCATTGCGCTCGACCCAGTCCATGAAATCGGCGCGGGCGCCGGGGAAGCCGATCTGGGTCCAGCCGACCATGCCTTTGTTGCCGCCATGAATCGGGTCGCAGAAGAACCCTTCGCGCGTGTTTTGCACCAGCAGGCTGAAGAACACCTTGGCCGGAATGGTTTCGAAAACCAGCTCTCCTGCCTCCAACTTGCTGAGAATGCGGTCCCGGGTAGCGCTATCTTGCTCAGCAAAAACCTGTCCGCCATTGGCCTTGCACCAGCCGTCCACGGCAGCGATGCCCAGGCGGTAGATTTGTTGCGGGCTGAGCTGCAGCTGGTAGCCCAGCTCGGGCGGGGCGTCGGCGTTGAAGGGCCCTTGCATGTACCACTGCGCACCAGTCGCGTAGGGGGTGTTCATTTGCCGGTCGATAAATTCGGCGGCGCCAGCTTCCAGTGCCCCTGGGCCAAGCTCATCGGCCGGGATGATGCGCGACACGGCGGCTTGTACAAAAGCCCATTCTTCGGCGTTGAAGAATGTCGGTTGATAATTGCCCGCAGGCGGCGTGGCCGGCACTTTCGGTTGCTGATGCGGTTGCGGGGCCGCAAGCAGCTGGCTGGCGCCCACGCCAAGCCCTGTACTGGCCACTGTAACGACAGGGATCAGGGTCAAGGTCTTGCGCAGAAAATCCCTGCGCGGGTTGTCTGGGGCATGCTCAGGCATTGCGAATCCTCATCGGCTGTGGGGGTGGCCTTGATAAGCGCCATCTGATTTTCAATAAAGAGGTGATCTTGATAGGCCATCAAGAAGACAGCCGAATAATCTAGCGCGTTCAGACAGGTTTTGAAACCGGTTTCATTTTTACCCTCTCACCCGGCTTGACCTCCACCGCACGCCCATCAGCGCAAGGCTTTTTTCACACCCACCTCACCCTCTGCCGACATTCCACTGCCTACAGTGCCGACGCTCTTGCATGGAGCAGACTGACTGGAGTGGCAAACATGCTGCACGACGTGATCGACGACTCCCCCGCTTCACGGCTTGGGCCAATATACCGATGGCCTTGGGGCACAGCGCAATGGGTGGTGTTGTGCCTGCTGCTCTTGCTCGACGTAGCGGCAGCCTGGGCTCAGCAGCGCGCGGCCATCCCCAACCTGGGCAATCCCCATCACCTGCAGCACAGTGGGCTGTATACCGATTGGGCGAAAGGCTCGGTGATTGTCGTATTGCGCCATGCCGAACGCTGCGACCGCTCCAGTGAGGCGTGCCTGAATGACCCCAGCGGCATCACCGTCGCGGGCAGGCAGGCGGCCACCGATGTAGGCCTCGGGTTGCAACACCTTGGCCTGGGCGCAGTTGATGTCTGGACCAGCCCAGAGGTGCGAACCCGGCAGACCGCACAAGCCATGTTCGGTAAAACCATTGCCACACAAGACTGGCTTAATCAGTGTGACGGCCACTTTGCCGAAAATGCCTTTGCCCTCAAGCGAAAAGGCCACAACCTCGTGCTGGTCAGCCACAGCGGCTGCATGGAGCAACTGGAGCAGGCACTCAAAGCGCCTTCTAGCGCAACAGCGAACAGCTATGCCAGCGCCCTGTTCATCACGCGTGGCAACGATGGCAAGACGAAGGTGCTGGGCCAAATGGCGGCCAGTGAATGGCACACACTCATTGATGCCAAGGAACTCTGAACATGCCCTCCCGCGCCACCTTCTACCGCAACAACCTGCTGCTGCCGCTATTGCTGGCCGCCATTGTGTTCATGGCCTTCGACCTCACAGACTTCGATCGCTGGATCAGCAACCTGCTGCTTGACCCGGCCACTGGCCAGTTCCCGCTGCTGCACAACCCGTTATTCGAGAAAGTCACTCACAAATGGCCACGCATCCTGCCGGACTGGACCGGTGAACTGGCCGTCATAGGCAGCTTGCTGTCGTTCATCTGGCCGCGCTTGGCCAACCGCCCCCAACTGGGCCTTGCCCGGGCGCTGGAAAAGGTCCGTATTGCACCGGTGCTGCGCTTTACCACCCAACACCGACGCGACCTGTTGTTCGTGGTGGTAGCGTTCGCGCTGAGCACCACCGTGATTCACTACCTGAAAAGCCATACCAGCGTGTATTGCCCTGTGGAAACCACGCTGTATGGCGGTTCGCAGCCCCGGGTCGAATGGTTCGAAAACTTCTCTTTATGGAGCAAACCCGGCGATGGCCGTTGCTGGCCGGGTGGCCATGCATCCAGCGGGTTTACGCTGTTGGCGCTGTACTTCGTGGCCCTGCGCCATCGGTGGGCACATGCTCGCAAGTTGTTGGTGGCCATTCTGCTGATCGGGTTCGTGTACGGCACTACCCGAGTATTACAGGGCTGGCACTATATGTCTCATACGTTCTGGGCCGGGATCTTTGTCTGGCTTACAACCTGGGCAACAGCATTGCTCTTCTATGGACGCATCGCGCTGCAGGCGGCTGAACTCAGCCCAGTCCTATCTGATGCTGCGCCGCAGCACTTGCAGACGTGGCCAGAACAGTCATGAGAAAAATCAGCCCTCTATAAAACATCACTCATTTTTTGACAGAAATAATTAGACAACAACTTCCAAAGAAACTTCCTACAATGCTTTAGGAAGTTTCAATCTCCCACAAAAATTGATTCCTAGTTACTCTTCAGGCTTTCGCAACTGCTAATGCCCGACCGCATGGACGCGGGGGGCCACCGCGAGTGTTGAGCTGCCAAGAGACGAGGATCAAGGATGCCCAAAGAGTCCGACCGCACTGGCAAACCAGTGCCCACCCCCCAAAAGCCAATCCTGCTCGAAGACATAAACGAAACCTCATCGCCTCCTGACGGCGCGGGTCCTGAATATGCAACCGATCTACCCGGCTACCCGGCCGATCCAGACTTTCAGCTACGCGGCGGCTACGACAACCTCATGCTCGACGCGGCAAGCCAGCTGTTCGGCCTGGTCATTCGCCTGCGCACGCTGGATGACCTGCCCAACATCCAGTTCGTGCACAAGACCGTGCAAACACAGGTCAGTACTATTCGCGAAGAAATGCGACAGCACGGCTATTGCGCGGTCCATCAGGAAGTCTATTCCTACGCCCTGTGCCTGCACCTGGACGAGGCCGTGATGACCCGCCCCTGGGGCCAGAACTCGTGCTGGAGCCACGAACCGCTGCTGAGCATCTTCCACGATGAAACCCAGGGCGGCGAAAAGATCTTCGTGCTGCTCGAGCGCATCATGCAATCGCCAAAGGAATTCCAGGATGTGCTGGAGTTCCTGTACTTCTGCTTTTGCCTGGGCCTGCAAGGCAAATACGCCCTTGACCCCAAGGGTGATGAAATCCTCAGCGCGCTGATCAGTCGGATGCACAAGGTCATTCGCCAACTGCGTGGCCCCACGCCGCAAACAGTGAGCGACCCCTATAGCAACGTCGTCCATTGCCCCCACCGTATGCGCCGCTGGCAGTGGCCCTGGTGGACCCCGCTGGTCATTTCGGTCATCGCCATGGTCTGCGCGTACAGCTACTACAGCTACCGCCTCGACCTGCTAACCGCCGAAGTCCTCGAATCGCTCAACGCCATTCTGCAGCAGTAAAGGGGGACGCCACATGCCCAGCCAATCCGATTTGCGCTTCACTTTCCAGCCGCTGGTTGGCCGAAGCGAGTTTGAGGTGGTGTCGTTCGAACTGGACGAAGCCATCAGCTCACCGTTCCAGCTGCAGCTGGAGCTGATCAGTTTCGAAGACGATGTCGACTTCGGCCAGCTCCTCGACAAACCGGTGCTGTTCACCCTCTGGCAGGGTGAGCGCCCGTTGCGCTACGTGCACGGCCTGATCAGCACCTTCAGCCAAGGGGAAACAGGCTTCCATCGCACCCGTTACCGGGCACTGGTCGAGCCCATGCTGGCCCGCGCCGGGCTGCGCTCGAACTGGCGCATCTTCCAGCAGAAAACCGTGCCGCAGATTCTCGAGATCATGCTCAAACGCCAAGGCGTGAATGCCTACGAGCTGAAGTGTCTCGACCCGCATCAGGTGCGCGAATTTTGCGTGCAGGCCGGTGAAACAGACCTCGACTTCATGGCCCGCCTGGCCGCCGAGGAAGGCATTGTCTACCGCTTCGAACACACGCCGAAACAGCACTTGCTGGTCATCACTGACCGGCTGCTGGCGCTGGGCCAGATCAGCCGGGGGGCCATCAAGACCGATGATGAGGATGAAGGGTTTCACAATGACGACGTGGGCCCCGATCAGGTGCTGTACCGATCCGTTGGAGGCGGCGATCAGGCCAGGCCTTGCCTGCGGCGCTTGCGTTACAGCGAACAGGTGCGAACAGCGCGGCAGGTGCAACGGGACTACACCTTCACTCATCCGCAATACCGTCAGGAACACCAGGCGTACGACAATAGCAACACCCATCAATCGCTGAACTATGAGCGCTTCGACTACCCCGGCCGATACAAGCGTGATGCGGTTGGGGTTCCGTTCACTGCCACCCGCCTTACGGCCCTGCGCCATGATGCGCGCATTGCCGAAGTGGAAGGCGACGATGTGCGCCTGCAACCGGGGCTGAGCTTCACCCTCATCGAGCACCCGCGTGAAGACCTCAACGTGCACTGGCGCACGGTCAGCGTGCATCACGAAGGCACCCAGTTCACCAGCCTGCAGGAAGAGGCCGCCGGCTCGCAGCAAGGCACCCGCTACAAACAGGAAGCATTGCTGGTTCCCGGCAGGGCCGAATGGCGCCCGGCCCCCCTGCCCAAGCCACGCATTGACGGCCCGCACATGGCGACGGTGGTCGGGCCCAAGGGCGAGGAAATCTATTGCGACCAATGGGGCCGCGTGAAAGTGAGCTTTCCTTGGGACCGGGAAAGCGAAAACAACGAGTTCAGCTCCTGCTGGGTGCGCGTGTCGCAAGGTTGGGCGGGGGGCAGCTGGGGTTCGATGGCCATCCCGCGCATCGGCCAGGATGTGATCATCCAGTACGTCAACGCCGACCCGGACCAGCCGATGATCACCGGGCGCACCTATTGCGGTAACCAGTTGCCGCCCTATGACCTGCCCGAGCACAAGACGCGCATGACCATCAAGAGCCAGACCCATAAAGGCGAAGGCTTCAACGAGCTGCGCTTCGAGGATGAACTGGGTCGGCAGGAGGTGTTCATTCATGCCGAGCGGGACCAGAACAACATCGTCAAGCACGACGAAACCACACGCGTGGGTAACGACCGTACCGAACGCGTCGAACGAGACGAGACGATTTCGATCGGTCAGGACCGTCGCGAAGACATCGCCCGTGACGAATCTGTTGGCATCGGCCAGAACCGGGTACACGAAATCGGCAACGACGACAGCCTGAGCATCGGCCGCAACCACAGGATCACCACAGGCAAGGATCGAATCGAACAGGTAGGGAACCACCGGCAGGACATCACCAAGGCAAACCACACAGTAGAAATCGGCGGCCACCTCGAACAGGTCGTTGCCGGTCACAGCACGTTGCAAACGGGCGAAGCCATCCGGCACACCACCAAGGTTTATGACATCCAGGTCAGCGAAAGCCTGACGATCCGCAGCCCCGCGGGGCTTCTGAGAGTCGACGGCGCCGGTATCACGCTGGACGGCCTGGCGCTGGCCTTCAAAGGGCCTGTCAGCCAGCAGGCTACGGGTAGCAATCGCGTCACTTCAACGTCTGGCGTACCGGCGCCGGGCGAACCCATTTGCCTCAGCTGCCTGCTCAAAGCGATCGCCGACGGCCACACCATCATTCGCATGGAAGGAGCAAGCTGATGCCCAGCCCATTTGTCAGAGCAATGGTCGATGTGCTGCGGGCATCCGATCACTATCGCCTCAGCGCCATCGTGGAAATGGCCAACTTGACACCCGAGGTGCAGGAACAACTGACCGGGCACTACACGGGCCGCTGCTGGCCACTGCTGCAGCAAGCCCAGTTCAGCAACCTGCGGACAGCAGGCCCTTGGTTGTTCGGTTCGCGCCTCGGTTCCGATGTCTCGGCCCAGTACGACTTCCAATGGCAACTTGAACAAGGTGCTGCTGGCGCCGTGTGCGGCTGGATAGTCAGCGCGCTTCCCGCTGCCCGGCTCGCCGGACACCTGAGCCACGCCAACATCGTCACGGGCACGGACGGCCACTCGTACCTGTTGCGCTTCCACACCGCCGCGGCTCTGCTAGTGCTGGACAGGCACCGTGAGCTGCCTGGGGTTAGCGAATGGCTGGCTCCCATCCATCACTGGTGGGCCCCCGTGGCACACCCGAGCAAGCGGTTGTGGATGCAGATATCCGGCGGTAATCAGCCTCAATCCACGCACTGTCCGCCAATCACGTTGAACGAAGCGTGTTGGGCCGAACTGGCGGGTGACCCGCTGAGCTATCAACTTGCCGAGTTGCTCAAGAACGAGCAGTCCTGCCCGACCTTGCACGCTGCCTGCAACGGCACACGGGTTGGCTTGATTCAGCACTATCTGGATCAGGCGCGCGCGCAAGGCCTGGGGCGTGAAGAAGACCTTATCAGCTATGTGCTGATGCTGGCTCGCGGTGGCGAACAGCTCAGTAGCTCGCCAGCCTGGCAGGAGGCGATTGCCGCCACGCGCGAGCAGCAGACATCCCTGATGGACAACGTGCAGCGCTGCCTGCGCACCAAGGACTGAGGCACAACACAACCATGGACTCACTCAGCGAAACCCTCGAACTGTGCAGGCGCATCACCTCCGGCTACCGCCCTGCCCTGCGCAACAGCCCCGTCGCCGACTGCACCCGCCGCTTCGAACTGCTGCCCCTGCGCTACGCCGCCGTCGGCGGCAACCCGGCACAACGTGCCCGCCTGCCCAAATTGCCGGGCTATCTCAGCCCGTTCCAGGAGGTCGGCGAGCTGACCCACTCCAGCTACGCCATCCGCCCTTTGCGTGAGGGCTTTCTCTACCTGCTGATCAAGCGCCATAGCGCACCGGCCTACGAATGGCACAGCCAGTACCGCGTGGCGCCCAATGGCTCGCTGCTGTACATCAGCAGCGACGCCCCCTGGGCGCCTGCCCCCAGCGCCGGCAATCTGGATGAGATCCTTCGCGGTTTCGGCTGGACCATCACCCTCTACGACCTGGATGACATCCAGGAGCTGCGCCCATTGTTCAGCCCTTCCCCGCTGACCCCGCGCATGCTCGACAACTACCGCCTGCTCGACGAGGAATACCGCAGCAGCCTGCCCACGATCGATATCGCCCGCTTCATCCAGCCTTCCGACGCCCCGCCACAGCCCCACGTCCTCAAGCATGACCAACTGAACTGGGTGGCCGACTTCAAGGCCCAAAACGATGCAGACCTGCAGGCACTGCTGGACCTGCAGCCGTTCAACAACGACCAGATCGTCTCGCCGCACGCATCACGCCAAGCGCTGGCACCGCTGGTGAACCACAGCAAACCCCGTGGCGCGGCCATCGTCATCGAAGACGCCATCGGGATCACCCAGGAGCTCAACGCCTGGCGCAACGCCGCTGTCGAGGATGTGAAGACCCAGTGGCTGGCGCGCACTGTGGAACCCGGGGTGGACAACGAACGCAAGCTGCTGGTCGCGCAGTCGTTCCTGGAAATCGAAAAACTCTACCCGCAGATGGTGGCCGAGCAGATCGTCAAGCGCGAAGTCATGGCCGAAAAAGTCCGCAACCAGCCCCACCTGCATCCCGAGATCTACTTGTTCTCCGAACGGGCCAATCAACAGGCCGATGCCCATGATGAACGCATGAAGCCCCACCTGGCGCAGTTCGAGCGCGAGGTCCGCAGCAAAGTCCAGGCCCGCCAGGATGCCGGCGAGTTCCGCAAGCGGTTCGACCAGAAATACGGCCACCTGGTCGACCGCCAGGCCATGCACGATCAGCTCGACGGTTTCGAGCAGGCCATGCAACACGCCCAGCAAGCCGCCGAGGACCGCGCCAAGGACCATACCCGCTAGGTGGTCAGCGAACGCTTGTTGCAGGCGCTGGACCGCTACGACAACGCCGACCTCATCAACGGCCTGGCCTTTGCCGAACAGACCGGCCAGTGCGTGATCGGCATGGAGTTGAGTGAAGGGGGTACGAAGGTGCTGGACCACTGGTGGCGCAGCGACGTAGCAGACCGGGGCAACCTGGCAATACGCGGCATCACCTACAACCAGGAGGACCTGCGGGAAGCACTGGCGGCGCTGCTGGAAGCGGCTAAAAGCGAACCACAGTCAGCGTCATCCTTCGCCCTGCCGGAAGCACTTGCCCGGCAAGCCCATGCCGCTGCCAATGCCTTTGGGCGCATCAACACCCTGTACGAACAGATGCAGGCACAGAGCAGCACGGCCAGCATCGGCCTGTATGCCTGGTACGTCGCGCTGGGGCGGCAAGTGCTGCGCACCGCGACCCCCAACAGCATGGACCGCGCGTTGCACCAGGGTTTGCGGCTGACCTTGTTCGCTTCGGTGCATGAAACGGCTGTCGATATTCGCCTGAGTGAAGCTGCACGTAGCGGGCAGCCCATTAACCCACAACGCAGTGCAGGCCAGGTATCAAGGTACCTCGACCAGGCCTGGGCTGAAGGGTTGATGCAGGCCCGTAACAGTGACTTCTACAAAGTGCGTGTCTCCGGGCTGGTGTGCCTGCTGGAGGGGATGCTGATGGCCTTCAAAGCGCGCGAACTGCCTGACAGTGATGCGCGGGTGAAGACCGAACTCCTGGCGGCCGCGATGACTACGGCTGCGGCGGGCTTTGAAGTTGGAGCCAGCTATGTGGACCAGGTGGTCGCGCGGTACGGCGCGAACAGTGTGACCGGACGAGGAGCAGCGGCCGCTTTAGGGCGTTTGAAACTATGGGGCGCTAGTTTAGCTGTGACAGGTGGTTTCGTACTCGCCTGGTGGGACTTCGCCGATGCGGCTCAGCACTTAGTATACCGCCAGCAAAACCTTACCGAACAAAGTACAAAAAAACCTAGAACACTGGCACTCGCATACGCATCGCGGGCACTGGCAACTATTACAATTTCGCTGGCGGAAGCAGGAACAGCCATTGCAATCGCAAAACCTCTTTTTGACCACCTATCTCAGAATGCCAAAACAAAACTTGTGAGAATGATGACAACATCCATGGGCGCGCTCGCCAATAAACTAGGAACACAAGCTGCTCGCCTACTGCTTGCACGTTTAGTCTTAGGTGCATTTTGGATCGGACTCATCCTGACACTCACAATCTATATTTTGGAAGATGACGCGTTAGAGAAGTGGTGCAAACGCAGCTGCTTCCGAACTCATAAAAATATTAAGCCCTATGAAGAGCAGGAAGAACTGAGCGCCCTACATTCTGCTATCAGCGAGGTTTTATAATGTATCTTATCGAATGGGGATTCTGGCAGATGGCAACTCAGCCACAAGCTGCACGTAGAACGTACGAAGCAGGGATGACACCAGCAGAGAAGCGCGCAAATAGAGATTTTTATGAAGGCGACCTGAATGAAGAAATTCACTTTTGCCAGGTAAGTGAAACACCCCTCCTACGCGGCCCTGTTTATGCATTCAATGAAACCTACATGGAAATGCGCTGTGGCGGCTCAGAAGAGAAGCGCGGCCTCATTACGCTAGTCACGATCGGCGGAGTACTGCCTGGGATAATTTTCGGAATCGGCATAGCTGTCGGTTCCATCTGGCTTGATATCACCCAACCTTATTCAATCTCCTTTATAGCAGTCTTACTTACAGCTCTCTTGGCTTCAGCTTCAGGAGCAGCATTGTATTTTTACCTGAAGTACGGCGTAAGAATCTCGCGACTGGAAATGCTGACCAGTCGGCATCTACTTATTCGCTTCAATCGAATAACTCAACAGGTCCACCTCCATCGACCCAGCTACTGTGGTGGCATCGTCACCTTCCCCTGGAAAACAACCGGCAGCACGGGCATTCGCCCAGAAGATGATTCGCTAAGCGTTGGAATACGACTCGGCCTAATCTGGCACCCCAGCCGCACCGGCTTACCCCACATGGAAATGGCCCTGCTGGGCAAACAAGGCCAAGGCGGCAGCGAACTGCGTGATGAGTGGGAATTCATCCGCCGTTACATGGAAGAAGGCCCACACGCCGTCCCCCGCCCCCGCCTGAGCACCCAGCTACCCTCACCCCTCCAGGCATTCAGCGCCCAGTTCGAAGGCCTTGGGCGTTTCTTCCGCAAAAGCAGCTGGCTGTTCAAAGTTGCGCTGCTGTTTGTCTGGCCCGCGTTCATCATCATCGGCACCGGCCACTGGCTCAGCCTGCTGCTGTGCTGGCGACCGCACTGGCCGAAGGTCATCCGCGAGGCCGGCCTGCCCGGCAAGCCAGTCCCACCCGTGACAACCCTGAGCGACTACCCACCCGCAATCCAGGCACGCCTGCTCGCCAACGCCGACCGCTGGCAGCTCAAGCCCGGCAAGCGGCCGGCGAAAAAGCCACGCAAACCGCGCAGATCCAAAGCGCAAGAGAAACCGGCTGCGCCCAACGAATGATTGTGTCTGAATTCAGAATTCGAACGTGTACCCCACGATCACCCGGTTCTCATCCGCTGCATCGGCAAAATTCGAGCGCATGCTCGCATTGCGCCAACGCAGCGACACATTCCTGAGCGCCCCCGACTGCACCACATAGGTGATATCCGTAGTCCGCTCCCATTCCCGCCCCTCTCCGCCGCCAGCGGCCAATGTCCTGCCCTTGACGCTGGCAATGCGTTGCGGGTCCACCTGATCGCCCTTTACATAACGCACGTTGAACGTCAGCCCGGGGATGCCCACGGCAGCAAAGTTGAAGTCGTAGCGCAGCATCCACGCCCGTTCGTTGGCCAAGGCAAATGTGCTGACCTGCTGTTCGCTGAACAGGTAGGTATCGGTGCCCCCCACGTAGGCATAGGCCGTATCCCCACGCACTTTCTGATAGCCGCCACTGAACGTGTGGCCCTGAACGCTGTACCCGAAGTTGGTACTGAGGGTCTGATTGTCGACTCCGCCCAGCAACGCCCGGCCCTGCTCCCTTGCATTGAACCAGCGCCACTCGGTGAACACATCCCCCGGCCCAAGGCGGGTCTTGAACTTGAAACCGGCAAAATCACGCCGGAACAGGTCTTCGAGCACACTGGTGTGAAGGCTGAGGGTCAAGTTGTTCAACGGCTGGTAATCGACACCGGCGTAGCGCAGACGATCACTGGTGACCGTCGCCAAATAGGCCCCTTGCTGCGCCATGGCGGTCAGGTCCTCATAGTCGGTGGAGTCACGCAATTTGGTGGCATTCACCTGCAGCAGGGTGAACGTAAACCGGTCCAAGTCTTTGCTCACCAGTTGCACACCGTTGAACCACTGGGGGAACAAGCGACTGCTGTTGGACGCCAGCAATGGCAGTTGCGGGCTCAGGCCCCCCGCTTTCAATTCGCTCTGCGCCAGCCTGGCCTTGAAGGTAGCCACGGCCTTGGCGTAGTCATCCGCGGCGCGTTTGTCGCTGCCTCGCGGCAACAGGCCGGAACCGCTACGGTCAGGCGATGAGTCCAGCTTGAGCCCCAGCATGCCGGCTGCGTCCAGGCCAAAGCCAACCACGCCGTCGGTATAGCCAGACTGCAAGCGCAGCATGAAGCCTTGGGCCCATTCACTGCGCCGCGATTGCGTGGCGCTGTCACCGTGAAAGTCGCGGTCGAAATAGAAATTGCGTAGTTCCAGGTTGCCACTGCCGTCATGGATAAAGGCAGCCTGGGCGGTTTGACAGGCGCAGTAAAGCGCCGAGAGCACCAGCGATGCTCGCCGAAAGATCACGATCATTGGTATGCCTTGTGCTTATTCTTGTTGTTGTTCGAAGACTCAGCGCCAATCAGCTTTTGGGGTTGCGCACGCAACGCATCACCACCAGGCATGCGACCAGGATCAGCGGCGCGATTGACAGCATGCCCATGTAGGTGCTGTCGGTAAGGTCATTGATCTTGCCCACCATCACTGGTGCAACGATGCCGCTCAGCTGTCCCACCGAGTTGATCGCGGCGGTGCCGGTGGCAATGGCCAGCCCCGAGAACGTCGACTGTGGAATGGTCCAGAAGATCGGGATAGCGATAAAGGTGCCCGCGGTGGCCAGCACCAGCGCGGTCATCATCGCGAAGGGAGAGTCGGAGAACAGGCACGCCAGCAGGTAACCGGCGGCGGCCGCCAGCAGGCAGTACACCAGATAGCGCTTGCGCTCGCCGGTGCGGTCGGAGTGACGAGTCAGCAACACCATGCCGATGCACGCTACCGCATAGGGCAATGCCGACAGCACGCCAACCCAGAGCATGTCTTGCACCCCCGAGGACTTGATTAGGTGCGGCATCCAGAAATTAAGCCCGTAGGACGCGGTTTTGACCACGTAGTAGATAAACGCCATGATCGCCACTTCACGTGTCAGCAACACCCGCCAGATCGAGCCGAGTATCGGTTTTGCGGTGCGTTTGTCCTGGGCAAGGTTCTCCGCCAGCAGGTCCTTCTCCTCGCGGCTCAACCATTTCGCCGCCTCGATATCACGGTCCAGCTTCCATAGCACCAGCAGGCCCAGCAGCACACACGGCAGCCCGGACATCAGGAACAACCAGTGCCAGCCAGCGAGGCCCAGCACGCCGTCCATTGTCCCCAGCAAAAAGCCCGCAGCCGGGCCACCCACCGCACCGGCCAGCGGCACCGCCAGGAACCACAGGCCATTCATCTTCGCCAGGTGCTTGCGGGGGAACCAGCATGCCAGATAAAACAGGATCGCCGGGCCGAAACCGGCCTCCATGACGCCGATCAGAAAGCGCAGGAAGTACAGCGTGTACTGGGTATAGGCAAATACCAGCGCAGCCGTCGCCAGGCCCCAGGACACCATGATCCGGCAGATCCAGGCCGGAGCCCCGTAGCGTTTCAGGCCAAGACTGCTGGGCACTTCGAACAGCACGTAGCCGACGAAGAACATGCTCGCGGCCAGGCCGTAGGCGGCATCGCTGAGGCCCAGTTCCTGCTGCATTTGTGTCTTCGCAAAACTGATGTTGATGCGGTCGAAGTAGGAGAACAGGAAGCAGATGATAGCCAGCGGCATGATGCGCCAGGCCACACGGCGGTATAGCAGTAGCTCATTGATGTGACTGTCGTTGCGCTCACGCGCCAGTTCGCCGGTCAAAGCAACCATGGTGAATCTCCATTCTTGTAATTATTGGAGAGCAGCGACGTCTCGAAGGGCGCCACCAGCAGGTTTTTTTAGCGAATACGGATCAGCTTTTCCTTGAAGCTCTGGCCTTTTGCGACGTACTCGGTCGCATTGCGCTGCATACTGGCGATGGCATCGGCAGTGAGCTCGCGCACTACCTTGGCAGGTGCGCCCAGAATCAACGAGTTGTCGGGAAACACCTTGCCTTCGGTGACGATGGCGCCGGCACCCACCAGGCAGTTGTTGCCGATGACCGCGCCATTGAGCACCACTGCCTGAATGCCGATCAGCGCGCCATCGCCGATGGTGCAGCCGTGCAGCATAGCCTGGTGGCCGATGGTGACACCTTGCCCCACTGTCAACGCAAAGCCGGGGTCGGCATGCAAGACAGCACCCTCCTGCACGTTGCTGTGCTGGCCGATACGGATCGCTTCGTTGTCGCCCCGTAGCACGGCCTGCGGCCATACACTGACGCCTTGTTCCAGGGTAACGTCGCCGATGACGCTGGCATCCTCGGCGATGAACGTTTCCGGGTGCAGGTTGGGCGCAAGGTTGTCATATTGGTAGATCGCCATCTCAAGTCCTCCTCACGCCGCGTCGTCTGTTTTCAGCACGCCCGCCGCACACAGCTGGGCAATGTGCGCGTCGCTGTAACCCAGTTCACGCATCACTTGGCGGGTGTGCTCACCAATCCGCGCGATCGCCCGCCGTGGCTGCAGGCGCTGGCCGTCCAGTGACAGCGGCAATAACGGCATCGGTGTGTGGCTGCCGTCTTCCAGTTGCAGCTCGGCCATGCCACCGCTCTGTAGCAGGTGGGGGTCCTCGAACAGCTCTTCAGGGCGGCGGATCGGCGCGAAAGGAATGCCGTTGGCTTCCAGCTGCACCGCCAACTGCCCGGCGTCCAGCGGCGCAAACACCTCGGCCAGGTGCGCCAGCAGCCGTGGCCGCTGCAACACGCGGTCGTTATTGCTACCAAGGGTTGGGTCATCAAGCAAAGCGGTCTGCCCCAGTACCCGGCATAACGCGTGCCACTGGCCTTCCCCTGTGGCGGCGACAAACATCTGCTCGCCACCGGCAAAAGTGAACACGTCATAGATGGCCCAGGCACTGATGCGGTTCGGCATCGGCGCTGCGGCTTCACCGGTGACCACGTACTGCTGCATATGCTGGGCAGCCAGCAGCACGCAATTCTCGTACAGGGCACTTTGCACCTCACGGCCCCTGCCGGTGCTGTGGCGCTCGTTGAGTGCAGCCAGCACGCCAATGGCGCCGAACATGCCACCCATGATGTCGTTCACCGAGCTGCCTGCGCGCAGCGGGCGCCCTACCGGCCCTGTCATGTAGGCCAGACCGGCCATCATCTGTACCACTTCATCCAGCGCCAGGCGGTTATCGTATGGCCCGCTGAGGAACCCCTTGTGCGAGGCGTAGATCAGCCCTGGATTGCGCTGGCACAGTGCGTCGTAGCCCAGACCCAGCTTTTGCATACGCCCGGGCTTGAAGTTCTCGATGAAGACGTCGGCGGTGTCGATCAGTTGCAGCACCGCCTCACGGCCCTCGGGCGTTTCAACATCGACAGCGATGCATTGTTTGTTGCGGTTGAAGGTGCGGAAAAAACCCGCCCCTGCGCCCAGCAACCGGCGCGTGCCGTCGCCGCGTACCGGCTCGATCTTGATGACTTCGGCGCCAAGGTCGCCGAGGATCATGCCGCACGTCGGGCCCATGACCATATGCGAAATCTCTACGACACGGATGCCGTCCAAGGGAAGTCTGGACATCGTGGTGCTCCTCTTACGGGCAGTTCAGGCGTGGCGGTGTGTGTTGGCGAAGTTGAGCGGCAATCCGGCCCGGGCGATGAAGCCGTAAAGTGGCTCGCCCGGTAGCGCTTCGCTTAGTACCTGCCGGGTTTCGATCAGTGCAGGTAAGTCGATGCCGGTGTCGTAGCCCATGCTTTGCAGCATGAACACCAGGTCTTCGGTCACGGTATTACCAGACGCGCCAGGGGCGAACGGGCACCCTCCCAGGCCCGCCAGGGAGGCATCCAGTTCTCCAATGCCCTGCTGCACCGCCACCAGGCTGTTGGCCAAGGCCAGGCCCCGGGTGTCATGGAAGTGCGCGGCCTTGAGACGGTCGCCTGCAATCTCCCGTACGGCCTGAAGCACCGTTGCCACCTGGCCCGGATTGGCATAGCCAGTGGTGTCTCCCAGGGAGACCAGGTCGCAACCGGCTTCGATCACCTGGCGGGTCAACGCACACAGGTCAGCCAGCGGCACCTCGCCCTGGCGGGTGCAGCCAAAGGCCACCGACATGCCGGCCACGACTTGCACCCCATGCAGGCCCATTTCAGTACGCAGCTGGCACATGCGCCCCAGTTCCTCGACCATCTCCACTGGCGTGCGGCGCACGTTGGCCAGGCTGTGCGCCGTGCTCACCGATACCGGGGCGACGATGCGGTGTGCACCCGATTCAAGTGCGTCCCTTGCGCCACGAAGGTTCGGAGCCAGCACGGTTACTTGCAGGTCCGGGTACGTGAGGGCGTGGGCCACCACTTCGCGGGCATCGGCCATCTGCGGTAGCAAGCGTGCCGACACGAACGACGCGACTTCCATATGGCGCACGCCGGCGCCGTAAGCGGCGTCGATCCAGCGGCGTTTGGCTGCTGTCGGCATGATCACTTGCAGGCTCTGCAAGCCATCGCGCAGGCCGACTTCATTGATTGTTATTGTTGTCATCGCGGTCTCTCTGTCTGAAGCGTTGCGCCAGACTAAGAGCTGGATGACGGGCAGAAAAGACGTGTTTCGCGGGCTGATCCATCGTCAGCCACGATGGATCAGCCCGCGACCTGCCAGGCCGGTGCACGCAGCAACAGGTGGTCAAGCAGGCGCCGAGCCGACAGCGAGAGCGTGTGCCGGTCGCGCATGCAGATGACGAATTCGCCAAGCGCCCAGTCGTCAGTCAGCGCAATGACCCGCAGGTCGAACAACGCCGCATAGCGGGACACGGCCTCTTGCGGAAACACCGCCAGGCCAAGGCCGAACTGCACCAGACGGTATGCCGCGTCGAACGACGACACGTACGAACGAAAATGCAGCGCCTTGCCTGACTGTTCGGCGCTTTTACGCATAAAAGCGTTCAATGTGGCAAAGGCCGAGAGCCCCAGGTGGTCGTAACCCAGGGTTTCCTCGAAGGCAATCTGGCTGCGGCCGGCCAACGGGTGGTCAGCAGCAACGACCACGGCCAGGTGATCCTGCCGATACGGTACGAAATCCAGGTCACCCACCGCCATGGATTTGCGGCAGATGCCGAGGTCTGCAGTGCCCTCGGCCACACCATGAACGACATCGGCGCTGAAGCGCTCTTCGATATCGGCCTGGATGAGTGGGTATTCCAGCATGAACGCTGACAGTTCTTCAGGCAAAAACTCCATGATCGACGATACATTGGCCAGCACCCGCACATGACCACGCGCGCCGTGGGCGTATTCGCTCAGCTCGCTGTCCAGGCGTTCCATGGCGCGGGTCATTTCCCTGGCATGGCGCAGCAGTGCAAGCCCCGCCGGGGTGGGCTCCACGCCGCGCTTGCTACGTTTGAGCAAGGCGGTGCCAAAGCGCGCCTCGATGTCTGAAATACGTTTGCTGACGGCGGACGGCGCCATGAACGCGCGCTCGCCTGCGCGGGCGATGGTGCCTTCTTCGCAGACGACGATGAACAGGTTCAGGGAAAGGTGGTCGAGGGGTTGCATCGCTTGGCTCGGCTTGGGGAAGGGACCGCCGTAGCACTGTAGCAAAAACCGCATTGGCTTCTAAAACCGGGTTTGAATTACCGGCCCCCAATCCCCAACCTTGGGGGAACGCTGCCCACCGCCAGCGGCTGGCATAAAGCCCTACTGAGAATCTGTAGCCCCTGCACCACAAGGCCTGCAAAGCATTTTTCAGGTGTTGGCACAGCTCTTGCCGATCTCCTCCCAGACGCCCCAAGTCCATGGGCCCGTTTGCAGGAGGAATTGACTCATGCACCGACCGATACCCCACCCGCTGGCAGTGGCGATTTTCGCCGGCATGCTCCAGCTTCCCGCGCAGGCCGCCTTGAACGCTGTCGATCCAGGCGCTTACGTCCCAGCCAATGGCGGCTTCCCCGCCTGGTACCAGGACAGCCACGGTCGTACCCTCGACCTGTGCCTGACCAAGGCCGTCAGCTCCCGGGTCGCCGGCGCACCTGGTGCACCCTCATACATGTGCACGCTACTGCCCACACCTGGTGTGTTCGACGATACCCAACCCATCGTCTTCCCCACCAACTTCCCTGACGAAGCGTTCTGGTTCACTGCCGACGCTGCCATCGTCGACGCTGCGCGTGGCATCGACCTCAGCTATGGCACGGCGATCGAAGCGGCATTCGCTGCCGAAGAACCTGTCGAGGGTGACCAGGTCAGCTTCGCCCGGGTCCGTATCCGGGTCGACGTACCCACCGCGGGCACCTACGTGGTCACCCACCCCTATGGTGTTGAAGTGTTCGATGTGCCCGTTGCAGGGCGCCGGGCGATCAACATGACCCGCGACATCGGCATCGCCGGCGCAGGCGACTTCACCGGCGCACTCAAGGGCGATGTCGGGCCGTTCCTGCGCAGTGTCAACGGCCCCTACACCGAAGGCAACGAGCGCTTCATCGGTGACCCGAACCTGGAAGAACGGGTAACGGGCAGCCCATTCAACACCAACTACGTGCGCATCGAAGGCCCTGGTGGCATCGACCTGCGCACCGAGCTGTTCGCTGTCTCGGGCAAGCTTTCCGAAGTGGCCCTGCCAACCCCGCTGATGCCACAACGCAGCACTTACTCACGCCATACCGAGAACGGCGACCTCATCGCCCAGCAAGACATCTTCGTGTTGGCCCCGCCGCCACCGGCAAGCGTCACCCTGACCAGTCAGACCCCCAACCTGAGCCTCACCGAGGCCAACGGCACCGGCGCCTGGTACGCCCAGTCAGCCCTCAACCCGGCGGCCGGAACCATCGTGACGCTGTCCGCTGACAACAGCGTGGCAATCCCGACCAGCAGCCTGACCACCAGCAACGTTCCCCTGACCGACCTGGTCACCATCACGCAGGCCCAGTACCGCCTGTCCACTGGCGAGCTGACCCTGGTGGCCAGCACCAGTGACGAAACAACACCTCCAGTACTTACCGCACATACCGGCAACGGCACGCTGATCGGCAACCTGGGCGGTACCGGCGCCGTGAAGACGTTGAGCATGACCCTCTCGCCCATTCCGCCGGCCAAGGTGCAGGTCACCAGCGCCAACGGTGGTAGCGACTCCGAAGACGTGGTGCTGGTGCCATGAACAGACAAAGGCTCAGCCTTCAAGGAGGCAGCATGAACACTTGGTCGCGCCGTGCGCTGTTGGCCGCCGGTTTCTCTCTTACCGTTACCAGCGCCGCGTTCGCCGCGCTGTCTGATGTCGACCCGGGGCCCTACACCTTCGCCACGGGTGGCTATCCGATGTGGTACAAGGACAGCCTCGACCAATCCCTGGAGCTGTGCCAGTCGCGTGCCACCAGCACCCGTGCGCCAGGCGCACCAGGGGCGCCCGCCTACATGTGCACCTTGTTGCCCGAGCCCGGGATCTATGACGATGCCCTGCCGCTGGTATTTCCAGATAACTGGCCACCCGAGATGTTCTGGTTCCTGGCCGAAACCTCGATACCACAAGTAGGCAACAGCGGTTATGAACTGGAGGTCTACGTTGCCGGTATAGAGGCAGCCTTCGCGGCTGAAAACCCGGTAGACGGTGATCAGCAAAGCTTCGCCCGTATCCGTATCCGCGCATCGGTCCCACGCACCGGTACCTACACCATCACGCACCCTTACGGGGTGGAGACGGTCAACGTCACCACGGCAGGTCGTCGCGCGATCAATATCACTCGGGACATAGGCATTGGCGCTCCGGGCAACTTCCAGGGGGCGCTGGGGGGGGCGATCGGCCCTTGGCTGAAGGGGGTTGGCGGGCCGTATACAGAGGTCAATCCTGACACTGGCACCACCGAAACCTACATCGGCGACCCCAATATCACCGAAGCGGTAACCGGTAGCCCCTTCAATACCAACTTCGTGCGCATCGAAGGGCCCGCGGGCGCCATTCAGACCAACACGTTCACAGTGTCTGGCAAGGTGCTGGACCCGCGAGCACAAACCCCAGTCACGCTGGAGCGCGCCACCTACTCGCGCAACGGCAGCGGTACCCGCGTGGAAGTGTTCGCCAAGGCCCCGAGTGAGGCCAGCCTGTGTATGCGCAATGGCCTGGCACTGATCGGCACGCCGCCTTCGCCTTGTCAGTTCACCCTGACTTCGGACAACAACGGTTTGTTCTTCAGCCAGCAGTTCAACCAGTCGGTGCCGCCAGAGGTGGTGGTTGTCACCGCCAGCAACGCAGTCGGCGGCACCCAGCCGACTGCGCTCTCGAGCAAGCTCAGCGACGTGGTCAAAGTCAGCACCGCACGCTACGACTGGGCCAACAAACGTCTGTTGATCGAGGCCAGTTCCAGCGACGAAGTAGCGGTCCCCGACCTGCTCGCCCAAGGCTACGGCCGCCTGTCGAAATCGGGCACACTGCAAAGCATCACGGTCAACGACTTGGCGCAACCGCCCGCCACCGTTACGGTCAAGTCTGCCCGCGGCGGTAGTGATGTAGAGCCAGTGATCGTGGTCGGCAACGCCCCGGTCGAGGCCGCCAACCAGCCACCGCTCGCCCAGGCCGATGTCGGCAGCACCAGTGTCGGTGTACCGATCACACTCAACCTGCTGCTGAACGACAGCGACCCGGATGGCAACGTGCCGCTGACCATCAGCGACCTGACCCAACCCGGGACCGGCCTTGGCGGCGTCGTGATGAATGGCACCACCTCGGTTACCTACACGCCGCCGACCGGGGCCACACAACCGCTGGTAGCCACCTTCAGCTACCGGGCGGTGGATGCCAAGGGCCTGAAATCGGTACCGGCCACGGTCACCATCAACGTCGCACCTAACCAGGCACCGACTGCCAACCCGGAAACCGTCGCCACCTTGGGCGTGCCGTTGACCATCAACGTGCTGGCCAACGACACCGATCCAGAAGGCAACGTACCGCTGAGCGTGACCAACATCACCCAACCGGCCGCCGGCCGCGGCACGGTCAGCACCGACGGCACAACCGTCACCTATACCCCACCAGCCACTGTAACCACAGCCTTCACCACCACCTTCACCTACCAGGCACGTGACTCGCTGGGGGGGCTGTCCACCCCAGGTACGGTCACCGTCAACGTGTCGCCTCGGCCTGCCGCTGAAACCTTCGCCGTCACGGCAGCCACGGTCACGGCGCGCTCCAACAACCGTTACAACTGGGACATCAGTGGCACCTCGTCGGTGACCACCGGCAATACCGTAACCGTGCGGGTAACCACGACTACCGGCGTCCAGACCTTGGGTACGGCCACGGTAGCGCTGACCGGCCGCTGGCGCCTGGCGGTGAGCAATAGCACCACGATCATCCCGACTGCGGCACCGACGGCGACGATCACAACCAGCCAAGGCACCACGCGCACCGTCAACGTAGTCGTGCAGTAAAAGCCGGAGGCTTCGATGAAACGGCTGTACTCCCTGTTGCTCTGCCTGGCCCTGGCGGGCCAGGCCTGCTGGGCAGAGGACCTGATGGACAATGCCGACCTCGCACCCGGCAACGACCTCGGTGAACCCGTGATCATCCGCCTGCTGCCGGCCGGTGCCGGCCAGGCTGCGGTGATCGAGCAACACGGGTCAGGCAACCGCGCCGCCCTCGACCAGAACGGTCAGGCCCTGCTGGGCCGTATCGTCCAGTCCGGCGGTGCCCAGGAAGCGTACATCTTGCAGGAAGGCAGTGACCTGATGGCCATCATCCGCCAACAGGGAAATGGCAACAGCGCGTCGATTCGCCAGAGTGGCAGCAGCAACAACGCTGCCATCGAGCAGATCGGCAACGACAACAGCGCCAGCATCGTGCAGTCCGGCTCGGGTCTCAACAGCTCCGTGACCCAGGCTGGCAATGGCCAGCATGTTCAGATCACCCAATACCGATAGACCTGGAGGCACCACCATGTACAAGCTCGCTCCGTTAAGTGCCGCTATCGTCCTGGCCCTCGCAGGTCAGGCCATGGCTGCTGACAGCACCTCGTCCCAGACCCAGGACGGCAAGGAAAACATCGCCGAAGTCTCTCAGACCCAGGCATCCTTCGCCTCGGCCACCCAGAACCAGACTGGCAAGGGCCACAACCACCTCGCCGTGCAGACCGAAAGCACCAGCGATATTCAGCAGAGCGCCACCGGCCAGTACAACGCCGGCTACGCTGAGCAACTGTTCGAGAACGGCAGCCAGATCACCCAGCACGCCGGAGGCAGCTACAACGATGCCTTCGCCAGCCAGTCGATAGGGTCGAACAACGAATCGCTGCAAACCCAACAAGGCGTCGGCAATAAATCCACCGTGTGGCAGGACAGCCAGGAAGGCAGCAAAGCCACCAGCTGGCAATCCGGCCAGCGCAACGAAGCGTTCATCGAGCAGACCTTCGGTGGCAGCAACAACCGCAGCACCGTCAACCAGACCGGCCAGGACAACTACGCCGCCGCCGAGCACCTGAACCATATCGATGGCGATATCCAGGTCTATCAGGATGGCCACGACAACTGGGCCTATGGCGACCAGCGCGAAGGCACCGGTGGCACCATTGCCATTGGCCAGTACGGGGGCGGCAACTCCGTGGAAGTGTGGCAGGACACACAGATCGGTAGCCAGGCCTCCGTAGTCCAGACCGGCCAGTCGAACGAAGGCTATATCGACCAGAGCTTCGGCGTCAGCAACAAGGTCAGCCTGTCGCAGCAAGGCAATGCCAACGCCAGTTGGTCGGACCAGTTCGAGACCAACAACTCGACCACCACCATTACCCAAACCGGCAACAACAACCTGCATTTCACCTATCAGAATGGTGAGAACCTCAACCTGACCATCAACACCCAAGGCAATGGCAACAGCATCACCGCCAGTAACTGGAAAGGCGCCAAGATGGGTGGCCAGTTCGGCACCAACCAAAACGCCACCATCAACCAGACGGGCAATGGCAACGGTGTCAATCTTACCCAGAAGGGCGCTGACCAGCAGGCCACGCTGACCCAGACGGGTAAAGGCAACCAGATGTCGACCAAGCAGGATGACGTCAGCAACGAGCTGTACTTCGAACAGAACGGCACTGACAACATTCTGATCGCCGACCAGCGTGGGACCGACAACTATGCCTACGGCAGCAGCCAGGGCACCGGCAACACCATCACGCTCGACCAGTCCGGCTATAGCAACCAGAGCTACACCAACCAACTCTACGGAAGCGGAAACGAAGCCACCATCAAACAGACTGACAGCATCAACGTCGCCTACGTGACCCAGGGAGGCCAAAGCAACAAGGCGTTCGTCGACCAAAGTGGCGTCGCCCAATCCGCCACCATCACCCAGCTGGGCAGCGCGAACCTGGCCACTGTGACCCAGCAGTAAACCGCTCCCCCTTGAACCGCGGTGCTCCTCTCCCTGGTGCCGCGGTTCCTTTTTCTGTTATCCCGCCCTCTGCAATCGTTCGATCCGATCGGCGTGTGCGATCCCTTGACGTGTATCTGTCGGGTACAATGGCAAACCGCTCGAAAATGTGCAGCCGCATGATCCAGTCCGACCTCGACCTGTTCGGCGCCCAGCCGCAACGCCTGGCCAGCCACACCGTGCTGCTGCCCGGCTTCGCCCTGGCCGAAACCGAGGCGCTGCTTGATGCCCTGCGTCCGGTGCTGCGTGCTGCGCCGTTCCGGCACATGTACACCCCAGGAGGCCTGCGCATGGCAGTGGGCCTGACCAACTGCGGTACGCTGGGGTGGGTGAGTGATCAACATGGCTACCGGTACAGCCCCAGCGACCCACTCAGTGGCCAGCCCTGGCCCGCCCTGCCCCCGGTTCTGCTCGCCTTGGCCTCCCGCGCGGCAGCCATGGCCGGGTTTGACGGTTTTGTGCCGGATGCCTGCCTGGTCAACCATTACCTGCCAGGCACACGCCTGAGTCTGCACCAGGACCGCGACGAGCAGGATTTCGGCCAGCCGATCGTGTCGGTGTCATTGGGCTTACCGGCGGTGTTCCTGTTCGGCGGCCTGCAGCGTGCCGACAAGGCTCAGCGCATTGCGCTGAGCCACGGCGATGTGCTGGTTTGGGGCGGCGAAGACCGCTTGCGCTTCCACGGCGTGCTACCGATCAAACCCGGTGTGCATCCGCGCCTGGGCGAACGGCGGATCAACCTGACCTTGCGCAAGGCGGGTGCCTGAACAGGGGCCGTCATCTGCCACCCCGCGCAAAACAAGATGAACGCACATGAAACACATTGAACATCTTGGCCAGGCAAGCTTCGAATGATAAGCCGCCTTTCTTTTGTCTGGAGCCTGCCATGCCCAACCCGCCTGGTTCTTCGAGCCGTTGCAACGGAGCCATGTACCGATGAAGATGCCTGGCCGCGCACCCAATGCTTCGCTGCAGCTCGATTACGTACGCGACACCCTGTTCGGCCCGGTGGCGCAACGCGTGGAATGCCAATGCCAGCTCGCCGCCCTCAACCTGCAGGGTCGCCCAGGGCTGCGCCTGCACGTGTGCCCCCCACTGCCTGACAAGATCGACCGAGCTCACAGTGTGGCCTTCGTCTGGGATGGGCGGAGTTACCACGGCGTGGTTCGCGAGAAGGGAAAGTGCGGCGACGGTGGATTGAACCTGCTGCTGGAACTGCAATAAGCCGATCAACGGGGGTTGTGGCTGCCTGGGCGCATGCCAGCGCGTTGCTTTCAGCAGCCATCTATGCCCGGCCAGCCTAGGCTGACCGAGGCACGACAGGCGCGCTCAGGCAATCGCCTTGAGTGGCGCCGGGTGGTTGTCACGCAGCGCATGCAGCTGCTCCACCAGGTTGACCAGGTCACGGCAACTGTTGAGGTTTTGCAGCGCGACCCCGCTGAGGGTCACGCCCTGATCGAGATCCTGGCCCTGGCCCAGGCGGATGGTCAGGTTGGCGCCGTCCGGGCAGCTGACTTCACAGCGGTCTGGCAAGCAGGCCTGCTCGATCAGTTGCCGCATCTCTAGTATCGAAACGCCTATCAACGACATGGTACGACCCTCTCTGTGGGATGGCCTGTTGTTTGGGAGTACGCCTTTGTCGGGCGGGGCGCCAATTGATATTGCGCATGCTCGGCCAGCTGTCCATGCGCCCGGGCAATGAGCTTGCGGGGGATCCTTTAGCACCTTAGTGGAAGATTCTCCGCGAGGGCCGAGTGTTCGACTGCATTAGCAGACTTGACGACGAGTGGTCTTGGTCAGCAACGCGTTGACCAATGTACAGCCGGGTGGCCGTGGGAAGATGGCCTGCCAGCGACAGGGCCGGGACAGGCCACCCAATCAACAGGATCAGTGCGCGGCACCTCCCCTCTCATCCTGCATCTGCCCAAACCGCCCGGCATGGAAATCATCGAACGACTCGGCAATCTCCGCCTGGCTGTTCATCACGAACGGGCCGTAGCCGACGATCGGCTCATCGATTGGCTCACCGCTGAGCAGCAGCACACTTGCGCCGTCCAGCGCCTCGACAGCTACGTCTACACCCTCCCGGTCGAGCAGCACCAGGCTGGACGGGCCTGCTTCGCGCTCGCCGTTGATTCGAACGTTACCACGCAACACCACCAGCGCCGCATTGCGACCGGCAGCGACCGGCAACTGCAAGGCCGCGCCGGCGTTGAGCCGCAAATCCCACACGTCCATCGCGGTGAAGGTTCTGGCCGGCCCTTGGTGGCCATGGTAGTCACCGGCAATCACCCGCAAGCGCCCGGCATCACCGTCGAGCGCTACCACCGGAATGTCGCCGGCCAGCAGCGTCTGGTAGCCGGCCGCTGCACGCTTGTCCCGCGCCGGCAGGTTCACCCACAGCTGGACCATTTCCAGCGTGCCGCCACTGCGTGCAAAGTCCGGGGAATGAAACTCTTCATGAATGATGCCGTTGGCCGCCGTCATCCACTGCACGTCACCTGGACCGATCAAGCCGCCAGCACCGGTGGAATCACGGTGCTCCAGTTCACCTTGGTAGACGATGGTCACGGTCTCGAAGCCGCGATGCGGATGTTGGCCTACACCGCGTCGTGCTTGGGTCGGGGTGAAGTCATGCGGACCGGCGTAGTCCAGCAGCAGGAACGGGCTGATCCGGCTGGCCAGGTTGTCGTAGGTGAACAGGCTGCGCACCGGGAAACCATCCCCCACCCAATGGGCGTGGGGGCTGCGGTGAATACCCAGAATCGTTTTCATGAGAAGGCTCCTCTCTTGGCTGAGATAACCTTATCAATGATGCCAATCACGCGGTAGCTGGCTAAAATGGCATGCATCGTCCCACGTGCGGAACAATCAACCCTGCAAGAAATCGAGCACCTGCTCCGCCGCCATGGCCGGGTCTTCCTGCATGAAACAGTGCCCACCGGGAACTTGCCGTGCGGTCACATTGCGGTTTAGCAGCGCCAGGCGATTGACCGAATGTGGCACAAAGGGATAGGTGTCTTCTCCGTACAACACCCGTGTCGGCGTCGTGATTGCGGCCAGACTGGCCCACATGCGTTTAGGGAATGAGCTGAAGATCTCCACTTCACGGCTGGGCCGGCACTTGAGCACCACGGCCTCGCCACACTCACCGATGGCATGCTCGACATAGGCCTGCAGTGCCGCATGGGTCCAGCCTTTGAAGATACCGCGCCCTTCCAGCGAGGCCAACGCCGACTCGCGATCGGGCCAGTGGCTGCGGCGGCTGGCGGCCTTACGGGCCAGGGCGTGACGCTGATGCAGGCCGACCAGGGCTGCCGCCCCCATCACACCGATCATGCGTCGGCTGAACAGTACCGGGTCGAGCAGCACGGCACGGGCGAACAGTTGCGGCTCACTGCCCAGGATCAGCCCCGTAAGCACGCCACCAAAGCTGTGGCCTACGGCAAACCGCTGTACGTCGCCATACTCGCCACGTCCGCCCTGAAAGGCCTCCACCGCCAAGGCAGCGGTGCGGTTCCAGCCGCGAAACACCCCACCATGGTCACTGTCCCCATGGCCCTGAACGTCGCAAAGCCACAGGTCGAAATGCTCGCCCAGGCGCATCAGCAACGGTTGGTAAGCCAGACAACAGAAGCCGTTGCCATGCAGGAAGTGCAGCAGCGGTTTGCCACTGGCCGGGGTTCGCCAGCCACGCAGGGTGAAACCTTCGGCGCATTCGTGGGACCAGGGAATCAACTGCATCGGCTTACTGTACTCTCGGGGTCAGGAAAACGCTGATTCTACAAACAGCAGCGGGTACAGTGAAATCACCAGCAACAAGGCCATCACGACATTGAACAGCATCAGCCAGCGCGAGTTTTGCAACAGGTTGCGCAGGGCGCTGCCGAACATCACCCATACCCCCACGCTGGGCAAGTTGACCAACGCGAACAAGGCCGCAATGACGATCACGTTGGTTACATAGCCTTGCGCTGGCGTGTAGGTGGTAATCGCCCCTACCGCCATCACCCAAGCCTTGGGGTTGACCCACTGGAACGCCGCCGCCCCCCAGAAGCCCAGCGGTTTACGGGCACTGGACGCGGCCGTGCCGACCGGCCCGGAAGTGGCGATCTTCCAGGCCAGGTACAGCAGATAGGCGGCGCCAGCGTAGCGCAGCACCGTGTACAAGGGTGGCCAGGCCTTGAATACTTCACCCAGCCCCAGGCCGACGGCCAGCACCATCATCATGAAACCAAAACTGATACCCAAGGCATGAGGGACCGAGCGGCGCACGCCGAAGTTCACCCCCGAGGCCAGCAACATGGTGTTGTTGGGACCCGGGGTGATGGAAGACACGAAGGCAAACAGCACAAAGGCGGTCAGCAGGTCGGCAGAGGCAAGCATGGCGGGCATTCCACTTTCTTTATGGGTGCTGTCACACTAACGGAGCGCCACTCCCAGCAACCGGTACAGTTCGATTAAATTACGCAGATACACATCACTGTACCGACAACCCGGATCAAGGAAGCCGTCACCATGAGCCTTACCATTCGCCCTGCCGTTCGTACCGATGCCGAGCAGATCCTCACCTTCATCACCGAACTGGCCGAGTACGAACGCGCGCGCCACGAGGTGGTCGCCACCCTTGCCGATATCGAGCACAGCCTGTTCGACGAAGGCAGCACTGTGCACACCCTGATGTGCGAGCGTGATGGCCGTGCAATTGGCTTTGCCGTGTACTTCTACAGCTACTCGACCTGGCTCGGGCGCAATGGCATCTATTTGGAAGACCTGTACGTAACCCCCGAGCAACGCGGCGATGGCGCCGGCCGGCAGTTGTTGCAGCACATTGCCCGCGAAGCGCTGGCGAACAACTGCGGGCGCCTGGAATGGAGCGTGCTGGACTGGAACGAGCCAGCGATCGGCTTCTACCAGAAGCTGGGGGCCGAGGCGCAGGATGAGTGGGTGCGCTACCGCCTGGATGGCGACAAGCTGGCGGCATTCGCCCGCGGGTGATCGCCCGGTTTCTGCACTTCTGCCTGCTGGAAGAACACGGCAGGCCTGAGCCTGTCCTACCTGCTGCTCGGCAGCCTCGCGCGCTGTATGACATTGACGCCAAGCCCGCCCCATGCTCTCCTTATGCCTCACGTTCAGGTGCCCCTCAGGGGGTGAAACGGGAAACCGGTGCGTCCCAGGCCCTTCAGCAGGGCCGGACAATGCCGGTGCTGCCCCCGCAACGGTAAGCGAGTGAAGCGTCTGTACCACTGTGCCTTGTAGTGCGGCATGGGAAGGTGACGCGTTCCAGGAGCCCAGCTCTTCCTCGCAAGCCCGGAGACCGGCCTGGCGTTCATGAACACCCCGCGGTGGGCGGGCGCTGTTGCATTCCCTTGGGCGACCACGTCCGGGGCTGCCGCGCTCGCCCATTGCCCACAAAAAGCAGAGGATCGCGTCATGCCCGTCACCAGCGCCAAACAACACAGCCTTGCTACCCCCGTTACCCTCAGCCAGCGTGTAATCATCGCCGTCGGTGCCAGCTTGCTGGGTTTGTGCCTGGTGTACTTTGCCGGGTTCTCGCACATCGAGGCTGTGCACAACGCCGCCCACGACACCCGCCACAGCGCCGCCTTCCCCTGCCACTGAGTACGCCTGATGATCACGCGCATTGCCCGTACTGCGGGTTTCAGCGGGCTCCTTGCAGCCCTGTTGCTGACCTTGCTGCAAAGCTTCTGGGTTGCCCCGCTGATTCTGGAGGCGGAAACCTACGAGTCCTCGGCCCCGGCCGCACACCACGAACACGGTAGCGAAGTGGCCGCTCATGAACACAGCGCCGAAGCCTGGTCGCCGGAAGACGGCTGGCAGCGCGTGCTGTCCACCACAGGCGGCAACCTGGTGGTCGCAGTCGGCTTCGCCCTGATCCTCGCCGCCCTGTACAGCCTTCGCGAGCCCAAACGCGCTACCACTGGCGCATTGTGGGGGTTGGCTGGCTTCGCCGTGTTCTGCCTGGCTCCCACCCTGGGCTTGCCACCAGAACTGCCGGGGACTGCGGCCGCCGACCTGGGGCAACGCCAAACCTGGTGGGTTGGTACAGCCAGTGCCACAGCGCTGGGCCTGGCCTTGCTGGTGTTCGCCCGCCACTGGCTGCTGAAGGCGCTGGGCGCCGTACTGCTGGTCATTCCCCATGTAATCGGTGCACCGCAACCCGAGGTGCACGAAAGCCTGGCCCCTGAAGCATTGGAAACCCAGTTCAAAGTCGCCTCCTGGCTGACCAACGCCGCCTTCTGGCTGGCCTTGGGCCTGCTCAGCGCCTGGCTGTTCCGCCGTTCCAGCCAGGCTTGATGCCTGCCTTCTATGCCGGTTTTGGCTGCCGCCGGGGTTGCCCGGCAGATGCCTTGCAACGCTTGCTGCGCCAGGCCCTGGACAACCAGGGCCTGGCGCTGGCCGACCTGCGCGGCATCGCAAGCATCAGCCTGAAGGCCGACGAGCCCGGCTTGCAGCAATTGGCAGAGCGCCTCGGTTTGCCCTTGGTGCTGTACCATGGCGCGCAACTGCAACCCTATGAACCACTGCTCAGCCACCGTTCCGCCGCTGCCCACCAGCACAGTGGCTGTTGGGGCGTAGCCGAGAGCGCGGCACTGGCCTTGGCCAGCCAGCGGCAGGGTTCGGCCAGGCTGCTGCTGACGCGCCAGGTACTGGGCCCGGCGACGCTCGCCCTGGCCTGCTGAGCGTTTCGTACCCTCTTTTTTGCCAGGACTTTGCATGACCATCTACTTTATCGGTGCCGGCCCCGGCGACCCGGAGCTGATCACGGTCAAGGGCCAACGGCTGATTCGTCAGTGCCCGGTGATCATTTATGCCGGTTCACTGGTACCCGCCGCCGTGCTCGAAGGCCACCAGGCCGAAACCGTGATCAACAGCGCCGAACTGCATCTGGAACAGATCATCACTGCCATGCGCAGCGCACACGAAAAAGGTCAGGATGTGGCCCGGGTGCACAGCGGCGACCCCAGCCTGTACGGCGCCATCGGTGAACAGATTCGCCACCTGCAGGCGCTGGGCATCGATTACCAGATCATCCCCGGCGTTACCGCCACGGCAGCGAGCGCCGCCCTGCTCGGCTGCGAGCTGACCTTGCCTCAAGTGGCGCAGACCGTGATCCTCACCCGCTATGGCGACAGCTCGCCCATGCCGCCGGGTGAGCAGTTAGGCGACCTGGCGCGCCATGGCAGCACCCTGGCAATTCATCTGGGGGTCAAGCACCTGTCGCGCATTGTCGATGAGTTGATGCCGCACTACGGCGCGCACTGCCCGGTTGCGGTGGTGCATCGGGCCACCTGGCCAGACCAGGATTGGGTGCGCGGCAACCTCGGTGATATCGTCGAACGCGTAGCGACCAAGGATTTCCGGCGCACGGCGCTGATCCTGGTAGGCCACGTACTGGGGGATACACCGTTCGCCGAATCGGCCTTGTACCGTGCCGGGCATGCCCATCTGTACCGCCCTGGCGACTGAACATTGCCAGCCTTGCCTCGGGCGTAGCAGACTCCGGGTTCCCGCCTGCGAACAGGAGCCATGCCCATGCTGGAATTACGCCCCAACTGCGAGTGCTGTGATGCCGACCTGCCGGGTGACAGCCCCGACGTTATGATCTGCTCCTTCGAATGCACGTTCTGCCGTGCCTGTGCCGAAACCCGCTTCCAAGGCCGCTGCCCAAATTGTACCGGGCAGTTGGTAGCCCGCCCGACGCGGGTCGGCCAGGCATTGGCCAACAACCCTGCCTCCACACTGCGTATACACAAACCGCACGCTGCCTGCGCCTGAACAACTGCAAAGAAGCGGCATCACCGCTTTCTCAGGGTGATGTCTTTCCTGTTTCTTGTAGGACTTTTCAACAAAAAGCACTGGGGTTTTCAACACTTCTATACTCGGCATTACCAAACTTCGGGAATGGTCGTATCGTGCAGCGCTTCCGATAACCCCACTTGCAGACGTATTCCTGAGTGTTCCAGGAAGCGGACCACATCCCTACAGGAGTTTTCCTCATGACAACCGTGCTGATCGTCGACGACCACCCCATTGTCCGGCTGTCCCTGCGCCTACTGCTCGAGCGCGAGCGCTTCCATGTCATCGGCGAGGTCGGCAATGGCAGTGAAGTGGCTCAGGTAGCCCGCGAACTGCGCCCGGACGTAGTCATTCTCGACATCGGCCTGCCTGGCCTTGACGGCATGGAAGTCATCAAGCGATTGCAGAGCCTGGAGCCGGTACCGAAGATCATGGTGCTGACCGGCCAGGCCACTGACCTGTATGTACGCCGCTGCCTGGATGCCGGGATAGGTGCCTTCGTCACCAAGGAAGAGGACCACGAGGCCCTGCTGTTCGCCCTCAAGGCCCTGACCAAAGGTTATTCGACCTTTCCGCAAATGTCGGTCAACAGCAACTCGCTGGAGAGCGAGCCAGTGCGCCTGGCCAGTCTCTCCAACCGAGAAATGGAAGTGCTGCGGCGCCTTGCGCGCGGCGAGAACAACAAGAACATCGGCACGTGCATGAACCTCAGCGCCAAGACCATCAGCACCTACCGGGGCCGCATCATGGAAAAGCTCAAGACTGAGTCTCTCGTGGAAATGGTCGACCTGGCCAAGCGCAACAGCGTCTATTGAGCGCTCGGCTACCATGAAACTGTTGCTGGCGAGCGTCCTTCTGGCTATCGGTCTGGCCAACTCCACGGTGCTGCAGGCCAGCAGCGAACCACGCCATCTGTTGGCGCGCTCAATCAGTGCCGCTGCCCCACTGGCGTTATCCGGCGATGATCGCCACTGGCTGAAAAATCGCCAACGCCTGATACTGGGTAGCGCGCGCCCCGACTACCCCCCGTTCGAAATCAATGTCAGTCAGCATGACTATGAGGGGTTAAGCGCAGACTACGCCGGCATCATCGGCGAACAGCTTGACATACCCATTGAAGTACGCCGTTTTGACAGCCGTCACGAGGCCATCACTGCCCTGCGTGATGGCCATATCGACTTGCTAGGTAGCTCCAACGCCTTCGAAGCGGCAGACGCCCAGCTTAGCCTGAGCACCCCCTATGCCGACGACCTGCCAGTGATCGTCACCCGTGAGGGGCACAGCTTGAAAAGCACGCCCGACCTCGCTGGCCTGCGCCTGGCGATGGTCGATCACTACCTGCCGGCCGTCAGCGTTCGCACCCTGTACCCAAAGGCGCAACTGAGCCTGTACCGCTCAACCCTGGCCGGGCTCGCTGCTGTGGTGCTGGGCGAGGCAGACGCCTATCTGGGCGATGCGATCAGCACCGACTACATGATCGGCAAAAGTTTTCAGGGCACGTTGAAAATCGACCATTTCTCCCAACTGGCTCCAGAGGCTTTTGCCTTCGCCATAGCCAGCGACAACCCGCGCCTGCATCGGCTGGTGGACAAGGCGCTGTCACGCATTAGCGAAAGTGAACGCCTGAACATTCTGCGCCGCTGGAGCAGTGGTAACACCAGCCTGCTGCTGCAGCGCCACCTCACTGCCTTGAGCGAAGAAGAAGAAGCCTGGATCACCGCCCACCCCACTATCAGCGTACTGGTCAATACCTCGCTGGCACCTTTGACGTTCAACGATGCTCAGCACCGCCCTAGCGGTATCACCCTGGACCTGCTCAAGCAGATCTCGCTGCGCACTGGGCTGCAGTTCACACCCGTCGAGAGTGCTTCATCGCAGGCCATGATCGACCGCCTGGTGCACGGCGAGGCACAGATGATCGGGGCGCTGGGCTATGGTGCCGACCGCTTGAAGCAACTGCGCTACACCCGCCCCTATCTGGTCAGCCCGCGCGTGCTTGTCACCCGCAACGACGGTGAATCACCTGCACAGACCAAGGCCCTGGATGACAAGCGCATCGCCTTGGTGCGCGGCTCACCGCTGCAGGCCGTTTTGCAACAGCGATACCCGCAGGCCAAGATCGTCGAAGTTGACAACCCACTGGGCCAGATGGAGGCCGTGGCCAACGGTGTTGCCGACGTGGCCCTGAGCAGCCATATCAATGCGGCCTATTACATCAGCCATGTGTTCAAGGACCGTTTGCGCATTGCCAGCGTGCTCGACGACGCCCCGGCCATTGCCGCCTTTGCCGTAGCCGCCGACCAGCCACAGCTGCAGGCCATTCTCGACAAGGCGCTGCTAAGCATTCCACCTGAAGAACTGGACCAGTTGATCAACCGCTGGCGCACCAGCACACTGGTGAGCGACAGCCCATGGCGCGACTACCGCACCTTGGCTTTGCAGGTGCTGGTGCTGTCGGCCCTGCTGCTGGCCGGGGTGGTGTTCTGGAACAGCTACCTGCGCAAGCTGATCAACCAGCGAACCGAGGCACAGCACGCACTGCAGGCACAGCTCGCGCTGAGCCGTGGGCTGCTGGAACAGTTACGCCAGGCCAAAGACGATGCCGAACAGGCCAGCCAGACCAAAAGCACCTTCCTGGCCACCATGAGCCATGAGATCCGTACCCCGATGAATGCGGTGATCGGTCTGCTGGAACTGGCCCTGGAAGATAGCCGCAGCGGCCGCAGCGACGCCCAGACCTTGCAGACCGCCCATGATTCGGCCATTGGCCTGCTTGAGCTGATTGGCGATATTCTCGACATTTCCCGCATCGAATCCGGCCATATCAGCCTGCAACCGGTGCCTACCAATCTGGTCGAACTGGTGCGCGCCACGCTGCGGGTGTTCGAAGGCAATGCCCGGGCCAAAGGGTTGCATCTGCAGGGCGAGCTGCCTGCAGAGCCGGTATGGGTGCTGGCTGACCCACTGCGACTCAAGCAAATTCTGTCCAACCTGATCAGCAACGCCATCAAGTTCACCGACCGTGGTGAAGTGCAGGCATGCCTGCTACTGCCCAAAGTTGCCGGCCACGGCGTTCTGGCTATCGAGCTGAATGTGCGTGACACCGGCATCGGCATCAGCCCCGCCGACCAGGCCAGGCTGTTCAGTGCCTTCGTTCAGGTCGATGGCCCAAGGGCACGTCAAGGGGCAGGCCTGGGGTTGGTCATCAGCCGTACCCTGGCCGAACTGATGGGCGGCGCCCTGAGCCTTCAGAGCGTCGAGGGCGTTGGTACCCGGGTACAAGTCAGCCTGCGGTTACCCGTCTGCGAAGCACCGGCACAAGCGGACCCTCAACTCACGACACATGAAAGCAACAGCGGCCCGCTCAATATTCTGGTGGTCGACGACTACCCAGCCAACCTGCTCTTGCTGGAACGGCAACTGCAAACCCTGGGGCACCACGTGACACTGGCGGAGAATGGCGAGATCGCCCTTGCTCGCTGGCAGGAAGCACGCTTTGACCTGGTGATCACCGATTGCAGCATGCCGGTCATGGACGGGCATGAACTCACCCGGCGCATTCGTAGCCTGGAGGGCGAACACGGCCTGCCAGCAGGCCGTATTCTTGGCGTGACCGCCAACGCCCAGGCCGAGGAGCGTACTCGCTGCCTGGCCAGCGGCATGGACGAATGCCTGTTCAAGCCGATTGGTCTGCGCACGCTCAAGACCCATCTGCCCCAGGTGCGCCCTCAGCAGCCGTCGCCGGAGCCTTCCCAAGGTGGGTTCGACCTGGCCGAATTGCGCCACCTGACCCAGGACGACGAACAGTTGACGCGGCATTTGCTGGAGCAGTTGTCGATAAGCGTCAGTGAAGACCTGGCCGCCCTGCGTGCCTTGGCCACAGACGCCCCTGATGAAGCGGTACGCGCCTTGGCCCACCGCATCAAGGGTGGCGCCAAAATGATCAGGGTGCGCACCGTGGTCAAAGACTGTGAAGCCATCGAACACGCCCACGCACGAGGGCTACCAACCGTTGAGCAACGCGGGCAACTGCAAGTCAGCCTGCAGGCACTGCTTGACGAGATGCGCGAGGCGCTCAATGCAATTGCAGCGTCGAGCTGATCTGGCTGATGGCGTCCACGACGTGCCGTGAACCTTGCTGAATTTCCATGATCACTGTCCCCGCCTCATTGGCCAGTGCCACGCCGTGACCGGTACGGTTGAGGCTCGATTGCATGCTGGCCACCGCCAATAGCGACAGGTCGTGGTTCTGCCGCACCACATCGACGATTTCCAGGGTGGCCTTGCTGGTTCGCGCGGCCAGGTTGCGCACCTCATCGGCCACCACGGCAAAGCCTCGCCCGTGCTCGCCGGCACGCGCGGCCTCGATGGCTGCATTAAGGGCCAACAGGTTGGTCTGGTCGGCGATGCCACGAATGGTCAGCACAATCTGCCCGATCACATCCGACTGCTTGTTTACCGCATCGATGCTGCGCGCTGCGTCGTTAAGCTCCTGGGAAATCTGCTCGATTACCTGCACGGTCTGCTGCACCACTTCGGTACCCTTGCGCGCGCAGGCATCGGTCTGCACCGAACTGGCATGGGCGGCATGGGCGGCGCTTTGCTGGGTGCAGACTTGATGGGTGATGTCGCTGGCAAACTTGACCACTTTGCACAGGCGGCCCTTGCTGTCGAAGATCGGGTTGTAGGAGGCCTCCAGGAAAACAGTCTGGCCTTGCTTGTTGACGCGTTCGAAGCGGTGCGAGTGGTATTCGCCACGGTTTAGCGAAGCCCAGAACTCCCGGTACTGGGCCGATTCGCGTTCATGCGCCAGGCAGAACAGCCCGTGGTGGCGGCCAACCACTTCATCAAGGCGGTAACCCATGGTGTCGAGAAAATTCTGGTTGGCCTTGATCACCCGGCCTTGCGGGGTGAACTCGATCACCGCCATGGAGCGGCTGATGGCCTTGAGCAGGCTTTCGCTCTCGTGCTCCAGCACCACCCGCTGGGTGATGTCCGACGCCACCTTGATTACGCTGGTGACTTGCCGGTGCTCGTCCAGCACGGGCATGTAGCTGGCTTCCAGCCAGACCTCGCGCCCCGCCTTGTCGATACGCTCGAACGTACCGCTGATAGCCTTGCCCTGCCCCAACTCGCGCCACAGTTGCTGGTACTCGGCGCTTTTTGCATAGTCCGGCTCACAGAACAGCCGGTGGTGCTTGCCACGCAGCTCGTCGGCGCTGTAGCCCATGGCCTGGCAGAAGCGCTCGTTGGCGTCGAGGATAGTGCCGTCAGGGGCGAACTCGATCATCGCCATGGAACGGCCGATAGCGGCCAGTTTGGCTTGCGCATTGACTAACGCCTGGCGGCTGCGCTGGATTTCTGCCAAATCAGACTTGCGGTGGAAATCGAACATGACGCGGGGCTCCCTATGCGCGGTTTTCTGAGCATAGATCGCCGTTGGCAAGTCGTGGCATCGACAGCGCCTGTAGGAGCGGGTTCACCTGCGAACACCGGCGCAGCCGGTGCCATGCCCCCGTCGCCCGCTTCGCAGGTAAACCCGCTGCACATTCGTTTCGGGCCAATCATTCCTGTGGCATTCGCGCGAGAACGCCTTGGCGGGCACTCTCAGGTGCTCTCGCGCACCATCAGCTCAAAGCCCAGATCCTGCTGCGCATTCGTCACCCGCTTGCCATCCAGCAACGCCAGCAACGCCTGCGCTGCGCCCCGCCCCACCGCAGCCCGTGGTGTGCGAATCGAGGTCAGCCGTGGCACCATATGCGCCGAGGCCGGTAGATCGTTGAAACCGACCATCGCCACCTGGCGTGGCACCTCCACCCCTTGACGCAAGGCCTGCAGCACCGCGCCCTGAGCCAGGTCGTCGTTACAGAAGAAGATACCGTCGACATCCGGCGCCTGCTGCATCAGCTGGCTGAACAGCACACTGCCCAGGGCAATCGACGATGGCTCCGGGGCCAACACCTCCAGCTCGGCAGCCTGCAAACCGGCCTCTGCCAACGCCTGACGGAAGCCCTCGGCACGCTGCATCACCCTCGGGTCCAGCTGCGCGGCAATGAATGCAAGGCGCTTGCGCCCGCGCTCGATCAGGTGCCGTGCAGCAGCACGCCCGGCCTGATGCTGCGAGAAGCCGACTGACAAAGCCCCTGGCTCACCATTGAGTTCCATCATGTGCACACACGGCACGCCGCTGGCAGCCAGCATCTGCCGCGCAGCATCGCTACGCTCGAAGCCGGTCAGCAAAATGCCGCAGGGCTGATAGGCCAGGTAATTGCGGATCAGGTTCTCTTCTTCGGCAAGGTCGTAGTGATAGTTGCCGATCAGCACCTCTAGCCCACGAGGGCGCATGACCTCATGAATGGCCTCCAGGGTGTCGATGAACAGTTGGTTGGACAACGACGGGATCAACACCACCACCGACTGGCTGCGTGCCGAGGCCAGCGCCCGGGCGGCCGGGTTGGCCACATAGCCAAGGTTCGCTGCTGCGGCGATGACCTTTTCCACCAGGTCAGGCGCAACCGTGCTGACCCCGCGCAAGGCGCGCGAAGCGGTGATCGGGGAGACCCCGGAAAGCCTGGCAACTTCAGCCAGGGTGGGACGACCTGTAGTTCGGGAGCCGGTGCGGGACATGAATGTTGTAATTTTACTACTTGCAAGGAGAGGGAACGGCCACTAAGGTAGCGCTGTCTCAGGATGCAGGCAATGTAATCTTTGGTAGCAGCCACCACGCGCTCGCCACCAGGCGTCCATACTGCGTAAGGACAAGACCAATAACACCGGGGAGGTGGCTGTTCGTCAACGGCGAGACAGCGCTATCTCACCCGCAGGAGGTACTGATGAATTCTCCCCTGTCCGCCATTGTGGTGATGGGCGTAGCCGGTTGCGGCAAAAGCTGCATCGGCGCTGCCATCGCTGCCAGAAGCGGCGGCCGCCTGATCGAAGGCGACGCTTTCCACCCTGCCGAAAACATCCGCAAGATGAGCGCTGGCATACCGCTGGACGACAGCGATCGTGCCGGCTGGCTGGTCCGCCTTGGTGAAGAGTTGCAAGCCACCACCCAGGCCGGTGAACGCCCGATCCTGACCTGCTCGGCACTCAAGCGCCGCTACCGCGACACCCTGCGCGATGCCATGCCCGGGCTGGTGTTCGTGTTCCTCGAACTGTCGCCTGCCGAGGCCGAAAAACGCGTGCTGGCTCGCCCAGGGCACTTCATGCCGGCCAGCCTCATCGACAGCCAGTTCGCGGCCCTGGAATCGCCACGCGGCGAGCCATTGACGCTGGCACTGGACGCCACCCAACCGATCGAAGCACTGGCCGAAGCGGTGGACCACTGGCTAAAGCGCTGCGGTGAGCCGGGCCTGGCGCAAACCGCCTGACCTCGGCGGCTTTTCCGTCTCACCAAAGACAGCGCTACCCCACCCCGTAAACGCGGCAAAGACTCCAAAAAGCTACGCCCAAAACAACGATAAGACCGAGGCCTTCAAACCATGTTCGGACTGGCTACTGATACCTTCCTGCTGCTCGACGCGCTGGTTACCATCGTCGGGCTGATCCTGCTGATCACCCACTTCAAGGTTCACCCCTTCGTCGCCCTCACCCTCGCGGCCGGCTTCCTGGGCCTGACTTCCGGCATGCCGGTGGCCAAGGTCATGAAATCGTTCCAGGACGGTTTTGGCGGCGTACTCGGCTTCGTCGGTATCGTGCTCGCCCTGGGCACCATGCTCGGCAAGCTGATGGCCGACTCCGGTGGTGCCGACCAGATCGCGCAAACCCTCATTCGCGCCTTCGGCAAGAAGAACGTGCATTGGGCGATGATGTTCGCCGCCTTCCTGGTGGGCATCCCGCTGTTCTTCGAAATCGGCTTTGTGCTGCTGATTCCCCTGGTGTTCATCGTCGCCCGGCGCTCGGGCGTCTCGTTGGTGAAAATCGGCATTCCGCTGCTGGCCGGCCTGTCGGTGGTGCACGGTCTGGTGCCACCACACCCGGGCCCCTTGCTGGCGATCGGCATTTTCCACGCTGACATTGGCAAGACCATCTTCTACGGCCTGATCGTCGCACTGCCCACCGCGATCATCGCCGGCCCTCTGTTCGGTAACTTCATTTCCCGCTACATCCCGGGCAACCCGTCCCAGGAGTTGATGGACCAGATCGCCAAGGAGTCCGATCAGGGCAACCTGCCAAGCTTCAGCATCACCCTGATCACCGTACTGCTGCCGGTCGCGTTGATGCTGCTGAAAACGTTCGCCGACGTGGTGCTGCCGGCCGAGCACATCGTGCGCCAGTGGATGGACCTGATCGGTCACCCGATCACCGCCCTGCTCGCCGCCCTGCTACTGGCCTTCTACACCTTCGGCTCGGCCCGCGGCTTCAACCGCCAGCAGATCATGAAGATGCTCGACCAGAGCCTGGCACCGACTGCCGCCATCGTGCTGATCGTCGGCGCTGGCGGTGGCTTCAAGCAAATGCTGGTGGACACCGGCGTAGGCAACGTGATCGGGCAGATGGCTGTGCAGGCAGAAATTTCGCCGATCATGCTGGCATGGCTGGTGGCGGCGGTGATTCGCATCGCGACCGGCTCCGCCACGGTCGCCACCATCACCGGCGCGGGTATCGTGGCGCCGGTGATCGACCTGGTGCCGGGGGTGAACCGTGAGCTATTGGTACTGGCCACCGGTGCCGGCTCGCTGATCCTGTCGCATGTGAACGACGCCGGCTTCTGGCTGGTGAAGCAGTACTTCAACATGACCGTGGCAGAAACCTTCAAGACCTGGAGCATGATGGAGACGATCCTGTCCATCGTCGGCATCATTTTCATCATGTTGCTGTCGCTGGTGGTGTGACCGTTGATCGGGGTAATGGCACCTTGACGTTCCGGGTAAGGCCGAAGAGAAGTATGAGCCTTACCCGTATAGCAAAGGAGCCTGCCATGCCCCGCTCAATCATCCTGTCGATTGCCCTGCTCGCCTCGCCGCTGGCCTTTGCTGTCGGCACCGGTCCGACCTACCCCGACGACCCGCACAATACGGCGCCACAGCCAGGCGTGGACAGCACCCTCAACCCGATCGAGAAGCCTTTGCCGCGGGACACCGACCCGCGCATACAGGGCAACGAACCGCAAAGCCCACCGGCGCAGCAAAATGACAACCGCGATCTGCCGGGGATGGATGGCAGTGGGTCGGAAGGTACCGGCCGGCAAGGAGAAGGCAGCTCGGGCACAGGTAACCCCTGACGACACGGTCTGTACTACCACTGACGCTTGTCAGGCCGGGTCAGCCCCAACTTCTCGATCCGGTAACGCAGCATATCCCGCGACAACCCAAGCATCCGCGCCGACTTGGTCACGTTCCAGTCGGTGCGGTCCAGGGTCTTGCAGACAAGGTCACGCTCCATGTCAGGCAGGCTTGTACCCGGCTCTGGCTCGTGCCGCGGCATTTCGAACATGGCCGCCATCGGCTGTTGCGTCAACGGCTCGTCAACCAAGGTCATGCACAGGTTCAACTGATGCGCCTGCACCACCTCGTTTGGCGCCAGCAACACGGTCTGCTCCAGCATGTTGCGCAATTCACGCACATTGCCAGGCCAGCTATAACCGAGCATCAGGCTTTCGGCCTCGGCAGAAAAGCGCAGGTTCGGCTTGCCATAGCGCCGGCTATGGTGGGCAAGGAAATGCCGCGCCAGTAGCAGAATGTCCTGCCCACGCGAATACAGGCGCGGCACCTTCAGGGCGATAATGCGAAGCCGGAAGAACAGGTCACGCCTGAATTTGCCCTGCTGCACCATTTGCTCCAGGTTACAGTTGGTGGCGCTGATCACCCGCAGATCCACCTTGCGTTCCTTCACCGCACCAATCCGGCGGATGCTGCGGTCCTCCAGCAACTTGAGCAGCTTGGCCTGCAGCACCAGGTCCATTTCGCCGATCTCGTCAAGGAACAGGGTGCCGCCATCGGCAGCCTCCACCAGCCCCACCCGGCGCTCCTTGGCATCGGTGAACGCGCCCTTCTCGTGGCCAAACAGTTCAGCCTCAAGCAGGTTGGCAGGGATCGAAGCGCAATTGAACTCGATGAACGGCCCTTTACTGCGCGAACCATCAAAATGCAGGGCACGGGCCACCAGTTCCTTGCCCGTACCGGTCTCGCCTTCGATCAGCACCGGTGGCAGGTCGTCACTGGCCATGCGCCGCTCGGCATCGAGCACCTGGCGCAGGGTGTGCTTGAGGGTGAGCATCACCGGCGACTCGCCGATCAATGCCTGCAACCCGGACTTCTGCGCCTCACGCTCCTGGTAGAACGACAGCGTGCGCTCCATGCGCTCGGTAGCCAGGGCCTTGTCCAGGGTCAGTTTGAGCTCGGCCAGTACCACCGGCTTGGTCAGGTAATGAAAGGCGCCCTCCTTCATCGCCTGTACGGCATCTTCGACATTGCCGTAGCCGGTCATCATGATCACTTTCAGGTCCGGCGCCTGGGCCACCAGGGTACGTAGCAGGTCGTGCCCGCTCATGCCTGGCAACGAGTTGTCGGTCAGCACCGCGTCAGGTTGCGCCCGCTTGATCTGCTCCAGCGCCAGCTCCGCGCTGTGGCACACGATGACTTCGTAGCCCTTGAGGCTGAGGTAGGTGCGAATGTTGTCGGCAAGGATTTCATCATCCTCGACGACCAGGATGCTGTGCTCCATGTTCCCCTCCCGCTGCAATATTGAATGTAAGGCTGACGCGGGTTCCTTCCTCTTCGCGGCTGCTCAGGCTGACCGAGCCGCCAAAACGTTCCATGATGCGTTTGACCAGGGCCAGGCCTACACCGAGGCCTCCCTGCTTGGTCGTGAAGAACGGTTTGAACACCATCCGTTCCTGCTGTTGGCTCATGCCTTTGCCGGTGTCGGTCAGCACGAACTCGGCACGCAGGCCTTCTTGCACGTTGACCTGGGCATTGAGCATCCCGCCAGCGGGCATGGCCTCCAGGGCGTTGGAAAACAGGCTGTTGAGAATCTGCGTGAGCTGCAGCGGCTGGCTGACCACCCATTGCACGTCAGGCCCTTCGAAATGGAAGCGCACGCCGTTGCGTTCGATCTGCTGGGCGAAGGCCAGGTGGGTGTCCTCGATGGCCGCCACCAGGTCCACGGCCTCGGGTTCGTCACTGGCCGGGCGCAACGACACCAGCAGGTCGCGCACCCAGCGCGACATGCGGTCGACCTGGCTGATGATGTCAGTGATGTTCTTCTGCGCAGCAGGGTTGGCGGTTTCCTGGGCAAGTTCGGCGCTGGAGCGTATGTTGGCCAGCGGGTTACGCATGCTGTGAGCCACGGCCGACGACATTTCTCCCAGCGCCACGTAGGTTTCGCTTGCCACCAGCCGCTCCTGCTGCAGGTGCAGCATGTGCGCCGCACGGCGCACGATCCAGAACAGGCCGAAGTAGATCAACGCCCCACCCACCAGTGTCGAGGCCCAGATCAGCACATAGCCGCGCTGGATGCGCCGAATGAGGTCCTGCGGCTCCTTGTAGATTTCCACCATGGCCAGTACCTGCTCACCCTGGCTGTCGAACAGCGGGATGTAGTTCTCGATGAACAGGTAACGCGGTGCGCGCTGGAACTTCTGCTCTTCGCGATCCTCGGCGGCCTTGTGATAACTGGCCGACACCGCCTTGCGCGAGCGGAAGGCGCGCTCAAGATCGCCATCAACTTCTATCTGCTTGCCAATCAGCTCTACGTTGGTGGACCAGACAATGGTGCGGTCGCGGGCATAGACGTTGGCCAGCAAAGTGTCCGGCAGGTGCTCGACATGATCGAGGAACTCGACGCGGGTCGATTCGGCCAAGGCCGGGGTGAACTGCAAGTGCTGCAGGTCCAGCCGCGGGTCCAGCAATTCGCCCATGGTGGTGCCAGGCGGCAATTGCGAATGACGCACTTCAGCCTGGGCCATTGCCTGAATGAACTGCGCAGTGAGCATGGCATCGCGCTGCACGCTGTCGCGCACCACGAAGCGCGTCGAAACGTAACCCAGCCCACCTGCCACCGCGGTAATGATCAACAGGCTGATCACCGAAAACCAGCGCAGCAGGTTGAATTCACGCAAGGGTACGGCCCGTCCGCTGGCGGTCGCATTGGCCTTGTCGGGCGCTTCGTTTTCCAGCATCTGCATCGCGTGGTTCCCGCGCAGGGCGTACGTTCAGAACTGCATCAAGGCCAATGGCAGCAGCCACTGGGTAGCAATCCACCTGGGCAGTCGCAGCTGCCATTTGTCGCGTGTCGCGCTTCACAAACTTCGCTGCAAAAACTCGGCCAGCAGGACCATGCCAAATTCAAAACGTTATTTTTCAGTAGCTTGCAAGAACTTATTAAGAATGATTAGAGGATGATTCCCCACATCTGGGTGATTATCACCCAAAAATAATAATCCTTTTTATATCAATACCTTACTAAATTATATTGAGGTAATTTGACATATTCAGGCCAGTCGAAAGCTTAACGAAACCCTCGTGCCATGGCCTTCGCTGCTGCTGAGCCGGACCGTACCACCGAAACGTTCCATGATACGTTTCACCAGCACCAGCCCCACCCCCAGCCCACCCTGTTTGGTGGTAAAGAACGGTCGAAAAGCCATACGCTGCTGCTCTTCGTTCATGCCCTTACCATTGTCGGCCAGGCGCAAAGTCAGGCTGCGCCGGTTGTGACGTACCACCTCGATACGCAACCGCCCGCCCTGCTCCATCGACTCCAAGGCATTGGCAATCAGGCTACTGAATACCTGGCGCAGCAATACCGGGTGCCCCAACACCTGCACGGCCGGTAACGGTTGCAGGTCCAGGCTTACCCCGCTGCGCGCCAGCGGCACAGCGTAGGTCTGCAGGCTTTCCTGCAACGCCTGCGGCAAGTCCACCGCCAATACCTCGTCGTTCAGCGGGCGCAGTGACTGCAGCATCTGGCGGATCCACTGCGACATGCGATCGACCTGGCTGATGATATCGTTGACCTGGCGTTGCGCCGGGCCTTCGTCGAACGCCAGGGCCAGTTCCGCACTTGAGCGGATACTGGCCAGCGGGTTGCGCAAGCTATGGGCCACCGCCGAAGACACCTCACCCAGTGCCACGTAGGTTTCGCTGCTGATCAGGCGTTTCTGCTGTACCGCCAGCAGCCGTGCGGCGCGGTGCATGATGCCGTAAAGGCCGACATAGACCAGTGCAGCGCCGACCGTGATGGCCAACCAGATCAGGATCAGGCCACGCTCGATGCGTGCGATCAGGTCGTGGGGCTCCTTGTAAATCTCGACCATCGCTGTGACCCGATCGCCATCGGCATCGAACAGCGGAATGTAGTTCTCGATGAACAACTGCTTGGGCGGGGTGATGAACTTCTGCTCGGCGCGAGCCTGTTCGAAATTGTGGTAGCTGGCCGAGACCCGCATCTTGTACTCGAAAGCCCGACTCAGGTCTTCGTCGCCTTCGATCAGCTTGCCGACCAGTGCCGGGTTGGTGGACCAGATCACTGTATGGTCCAAAGCATAAATATTGGCCAGCAGCATATCGGGCAGGTGAGCGATATGGTCAAGGAACTCGCCGCGGGCCTTGCGCCGGGCTTGCGGGTCGACGTCGGGCAAGTTATTGCGGTCGGTGCGCGGATCGAGCAGTTCGCCCATGGTCCGCACATTGGGGATCGACACATGGCGCACTTCGGCATCGGCAATGGAGGTGATGAACTGTGCGGTGAGTAACGCATCACGCTCGACGCTCTCGTCGATGATGAAGCGGCTGGAAATCAGCCCCAGCCCGGCAGCCACCGAGAGAATGATGGCCAGACTGACCCAGGCATACCAGCGCAGCAGGTTGAATGGCTTGCGCGGGACGGCTAGCTCGCTACCGGCTGGCACGTCAAGAGTGACGGAACGAGGGGCGGCGTCCATAACGGACTCCTCAGCTGGGCACCTTCAGAAGGTTATAGCCCAGACTTGGGGAAACTATAGTATTAAATTGATGGCATCCGCCGAAGGGTATTTATTCGCCCTGACTTCACCTACCCAAAAATAGCTTGAGGGTGGCGCCGCCCCTGCGGGAATGCTTGAGCTGCACGCCCGCTGTTACAAAGACGAATCATCCGTCAACCCTTGCAACTTTCGATACTCGCGCAGCACCGTGGGCACATAGCGCCGGGTCTCGGCAAACGGCGGCACGGCACCGCGCCGCAGTACAGCATCCGGGCCAGCGTTGTAGGCCGCCACGGCCAAGGTGATGTCGTTGTCGAACAGGGTGAGCATCTGCTTGAGGTAGCGTGCCCCGCCCTGCACATTGTCTTCCGGGTCCAGGCGGTCTTGCACCCCCATCTCGCGGGCGGTGTCCGGCATCAGTTGCATCAACCCCACTGCACCCGCCCGCGAACGGGCTTTGGGGTTGTAGCCGGACTCGGCCTTGATCACCGCGTGCAGCAGCGCCGGCGGCAGGTTGTGGAGGCGCGCAGCCGTGGCGACTACCTCGGCGTAAGGGCGGCCGGTGATCATCTGCGCTTTGACCGGCCCGCCCTGGGCCAGCGGCTCGCTGATCACCTTCTCATAGTGTCGCCCTGGTCGATGGACATTGGTCAGTACGTAGCCACCCTTGGCATCGATTGAGATGTACACATCGGCCTGGGCAGCACCTGCCGCCAGCCAGATCAAACCGAGGATGAGTCCACGCATGCCGGTCGCCTCTTCGTCGTGGCCCCCGATGTGGGGGAAATGCCCCGGAAAACCCGAGGACATTCACCACGACGCAAGCACTGTGCCGCTTCCTGTGCCGCATGGCGCAAGGCCCCAAGGCAGACGTGCACGGCTGTTGCATGGTGCATGTCAACGCTTGTCCCCATGCAGTGGAGGGTTTCACCATGCAGCGCAGAACCAACCCGCAACGTGGCTTCACTCTGCTTGAACTCCTGGTGGTACTGGTAGTACTCGGCCTGCTGGCCGGCATCGTCGCCCCCAAATACTTCAGTCAGCTAGGCCGCTCCGAGGCCAAGGTAGCGCGGGCGCAGATCGAGGGGCTGAGCAAGGCCCTGGACTTGTACCGTCTGGAGGTCGGCCACTACCCCAACAGCGAACAAGGCTTGCAGGCGCTGGTGGTCGCGCCCAGTGGCGAGGCTCGCTGGACCGGCCCGTACCTGCAGAAGGCCGTGCCGCAAGACCCGTGGGGCCGCCCTTATATCTACCGGCAACCTGGCGAGAACGGCGGTGAGTACGACCTGCTGTCGATGGGCAAGGACGGCCAGCCGGGTGGCGATGGCGAAAATGCCGAAGTTACCAGCTGGCAGTAAGGAGAGCAGCCATGCGCTACAGCCTCAAGGCCCTGGGTAGGCAGGGCGTGGTGCAGTTGCAGATCGACGCCGAGGACGCCGACCAGGCCCGCCGCCAGGCCGAAGACCAAGGCCTGCGTGTGCTCAGCCTGCGCAGCAGCGGCGGCGCCCTGCGCAGCATGGCCTGGCGCCGTGAAGCGGCGTTCGACCTGGTGCTGTTCAGCCAGGAACTGTCAACCTTGCTCAATGCCGGCCTGCCGCTGATTGACGCACTGGAAAGCCTGGCGGAGAAGAGCCCCGCAGCGACAGCGCGCAAGGTGCTCGCCGAGCTGGTGCGCCAGCTGTACGAGGGCCGCTCGCTGTCCCAGGCGCTGGGCCAGCAACCGCGGGTATTCCCGCCGCTGTATGTGGCGCTGGTGCAGTCCAGCGAACGCACCGGTGCTCTGGGCGACGCCCTCACCCGCTACATCAGCTATCGCCAGCGCCTGGACCTGGTCCGGCAGAAGCTGGTGGGTGCCTCGGTCTACCCATTACTGCTGTTGCTGGTGGGAGGCGGTGTGGTGCTGTTCCTGCTCGGCTATGTGGTGCCGCGGTTCAGCCAGGTGTTCGAGGGCATGGGCACCGAGCTCCCCTGGCTGTCACGGGTGCTGATGCAGGTCGGCCTGTTTCTGCATGCCCAGCAAGCGCCACTGGCGCTGGGCACCGTCGGTGGGGTCGCGGCGCTTTGGCTGCTGCGCCGGCACCCGCGTGTACGGTACTGGGCCTCCTGCCAACTGCGGCGCCTGCCCGCGCTGCACCAACGCCTGATGATGTACGAGCTGGCGCGTTTCTATCGCTCGCTGGGCATCCTGCTGCAAGGCGGCATCCCCATCCTCACCGCCATGGGCATGGCCCGCGGCCTGCTCGGCAACGCAGCAGCGCAGGGCCTGGAGCAGGCCAGCCAGCGGGTGGGCGAAGGGCTGCCCCTCTCCGATGCACTCGCGGCCGGGCACCTGGTGACACCGGTGTCACTGCGCCTGCTGCGCGCTGGCGAGCAGTCTGGCAACCTGGGCGAGATGCTGGAGCGCTGCGCCGACTTCCATGATCAGGAAATCGGCCGCTGGGTGGAATGGTTCGTCAAACTGTTCGAGCCGCTGTTGATGACCTTCATCGGCCTGCTGATCGGCCTGATCGTGATCCTCATGTACATGCCAATCTTCGAGCTGGCCTCAAGTATTCACTGAATGGCCAGGCCCAGGCTCTCGCGTAACGTGGTGCCCGCACAGGCGGTGCCCTGCGCCCAACCCTGGCAGCCATCGATAGTTGATCCCCACTTATCATTCAGCGTGATATTAACCTTCGTCCCGTTCGATTCGTGCCTCGCGCGCAACACACTCACACTCCGCCCACTACTAATACATTGGCGGAGTTCTCCATGGAACAATCACTCAAACCCTTGCGCTTCCCCCTCGCTGCCCTGGCAGTGGTGGTGATCAGCGCTTGCGGTCGAACCCCCGACGCCGTGCAGGCTCCCGCCGCGCCGAAGGTAAGTGTGGCCAAGGTGATCGAACAACCGATCACCGAATGGGACGAGTTCACCGGCCGCCTCGAAGCCCCGGAAACCGTCGAAGTGCGCCCGCGGGTCTCCGGCCAGATCGACCAGGTAGCCTTCACCGAAGGCGCCCAGGTCAAGAAAGGCGACCTGCTGTTCCAGATCGACCCGCGCCCGTTCCAGGCTGAAGTCCGCCGCCTTGAAGCCCAGCTGCAACAGGCCAAGGCCACCGCCATCCGCAGCGCCAACGAAGCCCGCCGTGGCGAGCGCCTGCGTGACAGCAACGCCATCTCCGCCGAACTGGCCGAATCGCGCAGCAGTGCCGCCGCCGAAGCCCGTGCCGGCGTCGATGCGATCCAGGCCCAGCTCGACCTGGCACGCCTGAACCTCAGCTTCACCCGCGTCACCGCGCCCATCAGTGGCCGTGTCAGCCGCGCCGAGTTCACCGCCGGCAACATCGTCACCGCCGATGTCACCCCGCTGACCAGTGTGGTGTCCACCGACAAGGTCTACGCCTACTTCGACGCCGACGAGCGCGTGTACCTCAAGTACACCCAGCTGGCCCGTGAAGGCCAGCGTAGCCAGAGCACCCCGGTATACCTGGGCCTGACCAACGAAAGCGGCAACCCGCACCTGGGCCAGATGAACTTCGTCGACAACCAGGTCAACCCGCGCACCGGCACCATCCGCGGCCGCGCGGTATTCGACAACAGCAACGGCCAGTTCACCCCGGGCCTGTATGCGCGCCTGAAGCTGGTCGGCAGCGCCCAGTACGACGCCATGCTCATCAACGACGAAGCCGTGGGCACCGACCTTGGCAAGAAGTTTGTGCTGGTCATGGACAAGGACAACAAAGCCACCTACCGCGCCGTGGAACTGGGGCCAAAGCTGGAAGGCTTGCGCATCGTGCGCAGCGGCCTGGGCAAGGACGACCGCATCGTGGTCAAGGGCTTGCAGCGCGTGCGCCCTGGTTCGCCGGTAACCCCGGAAGAAACACAGATGGCCAGCGAGCAAACCCTCGCCGCCCTCGCCCAGCAGCGTCAGGCCCTGGAGGCCAGCAACCCGGCGCCGAAGGTGGCGGGCAACAACGTGAAAGTCGCCAGCGCCCAGGCGCCACGCGGTTAAGGGACCCTACCGATGAACTTCTCGAAATTCTTCATTACCCGGCCGATCTTCGCCGCGGTGCTGTCGCTGGTGCTGCTGATCGCGGGTTCTATCTCGCTGTTCCAGCTGCCGATCAGCGAATACCCCGAAGTGGTGCCGCCCACCGTGGTGGTGCGCGCCAACTTCCCCGGCGCCAACCCCAAGGTCATCGGCGAAACCGTTGCCGCGCCGCTGGAGCAGGCCATTACCGGTGTGGAGAACATGCTGTACATGTCCTCCCAGTCCACTGCGGACGGCAAGCTGACGCTGACCATCACCTTCGCCCTGGGTACCGACCTGGACAACGCCCAGGTGCAGGTGCAGAACCGCGTCACCCGCACCCAGCCCAAGCTGCCCGAGGAAGTGACCCGTATCGGTATCACCGTCGACAAGGCCTCGCCTGACCTGACCATGGTCGTGCACCTGACCTCGCCGGACAACCGCTACGACATGCTCTATCTGTCCAACTACGCCATCCTCAACATCAAGGACGAGCTGGCGCGTCTGGGCGGCGTAGGCGATGTGCAGCTGTTTGGCATGGGCGACTACTCGCTGCGCGTCTGGCTGGACCCGAACAAGACCGCTTCGCGCAACCTGACGGCCAGTGATGTGGTCGCGGCAATCCGCGAGCAGAACCGCCAGGTGGCCGCCGGCCAGCTGGGCGCGCCGCCTGCCCCAGGCTCGACCAGCTTCCAGCTGTCGATCAATACCCAAGGCCGTCTGGTCAACGAGGAAGAATTCGAGAACATCATCATCCGCGCCGGTGCCGATGGCGAGATCACCCGCCTGAAAGACATCGCCCGGGTTGAACTCGGCTCCAGCCAGTACGCCCTGCGCTCGCTGCTGAACAACCAGCCGGCGGTGGCCATCCCGATTTTCCAGCGCCCAGGCTCCAACGCCATCGAGATCTCCGACGAAGTGCGGGCGAAAATGGCCGAGCTGAAAAAGGACTTCCCGGAAGGGATGGACTACAGCATCGTCTATGACCCGACCATCTTCGTGCGCGGCTCCATCGAAGCAGTGGTGCACACCCTGTTCGAAGCCCTGGTGCTGGTGGTGCTGGTGGTGATCCTGTTCCTGCAGACCTGGCGCGCCTCGATCATCCCGCTGCTGGCGGTGCCGGTCTCGCTGATCGGTACCTTCGCGGTCATGCACCTGTTCGGTTTTTCACTCAACGCGCTGTCGTTATTCGGGCTGGTGCTCGCCATCGGTATCGTGGTGGACGATGCCATCGTCGTGGTGGAGAACGTCGAACGTAACATCGGGCTGGGCCTGAAGCCGCTGGAAGCCACGCAAAAAGCCATGAGCGAAGTGACCGGGCCGATCATCGCCACCGCCCTGGTGCTGTGCGCGGTGTTCGTACCTGCAGCGTTCATTTCCGGCCTGACCGGGCAGTTCTACAAGCAGTTCGCCTTGACCATCGCCATCTCGACCGTCATTTCGGCGTTCAACTCGCTGACCCTGTCGCCAGCCTTGGCCGCGGTGCTTCTCAAGGACCATCACGCACCCAAGGACCGTTTCTCGCGGTTCCTCGACAAGCTGCTGGGCAGCTGGCTGTTCTCCCCTTTCAACCGGTTCTTCGACCGGGCCAGCCACAGCTACGTCGGTGGCGTGCGCCGGGTCATCCGCTCCAGCGGCATCGCCCTGTTCGTGTATGCCGGCCTGATGGGCCTGACCTACCTCGGCTTCTCGTCCACGCCGACCGGTTTCGTGCCGGCCCAGGACAAGCAGTACCTGGTGGCCTTCGCCCAACTGCCGGACGCGGCCAGCCTCGACCGTACCGAAGCGGTGATCAAGCGCATGAGCGAAATCGCCCTCAAGCAGCCTGGCGTGGCCGACTCGGTAGCCTTCCCGGGCCTGTCGATCAACGGTTTCACCAACAGCCCTAACAGCGGCATCGTGTTCACCCCACTCAAGCCATTCGATGAGCGCAAGGACCCGAGCCAGTCGGCGGCAGCCATCGCAGCCGCGCTGAATGCCCAGTTCGCCGACATCCAGGACGCTTACATTGCCATCTTCCCACCGCCGCCGGTACAGGGCCTGGGCACGATTGGCGGCTTCCGTCTGCAAATCGAAGACCGTGGCAACCTGGGTTACGAAGCGCTGTACAAGGAAACCCAGAACATCATCGCCAAAAGCCACAACGTCCCAGAGCTGGCAGGCCTGTTCACCAGCTACCAGGTCAACGTGCCACAAGTCGATGCCGCCATCGACCGGGAAAAGGCCAAGACCCACGGTGTGGCGATTACCGACATCTTCGACACCCTGCAGGTTTACCTGGGCTCGCTGTACACCAACGACTTCAACCGCTTTGGCCGCACTTACCAGGTCAACGTCCAGGCCGAGCAGCAGTTCCGCCTTGATGCCGAGCAGATCGGCCAACTGAAAGTGCGCAACAACCTTGGCGAGATGATCCCGCTGGCGACCTTCCTCAAGGTCAGCGACACCTCCGGGCCGGACCGGGTCATGCACTACAACGGCTTCATCACTGCCGAGATCAACGGCGCTGCCGCCCCGGGCTACAGCTCTGGTCAGGCGGAAGCTGCGATCGAGAAGCTGCTGAAAGAGGAACTGCCCAACGGCATGACCTTCGAGTGGACCGACCTGACCTACCAGCAGATCCTCTCGGGCAATACCGCATTGCTGGTGTTCCCGCTGTGCGTACTGCTGGCGTTCCTGGTGCTGGCCGCCCAGTACGAAAGCTGGAGCCTGCCGCTGGCGGTAATCCTGATCGTGCCGATGACCCTGCTGTCGGCCATCACCGGTGTGATCGTCTCGGGTGGCGACAACAACATCTTCACCCAGATCGGCCTGATCGTACTGGTGGGCCTGGCGTGCAAGAACGCGATCCTGATCGTCGAGTTCGCCAAGGACGAACAGGCCAAGGGCCTCGACCCGCTGGCTGCAGTGCTGGAAGCCTGCCGCCTGCGTCTGCGGCCGATCCTGATGACCTCGATCGCCTTCATCATGGGTGTGGTGCCCCTGGTGTTCAGCTCCGGTGCAGGTTCGGAAATGCGCCATGCCATGGGTGTGGCGGTGTTCTCGGGGATGATCGGCGTAACGGTGTTCGGCCTGTTCCTGACCCCGGTGTTCTTCTTCCTGATCCGCCGTTTCGTCGAGCGTCGCCAGGCCCGCAAGGCTGAACACGCTCAAGTGCTGGAGAACCACGCATGAACCTGCTCAAACCCTTGACCCCAAGCCTGCTGGCACTGGCCCTGGCGGCCTGTGCGGTAGGCCCGGACTACCAGGCGCCAGCCACCGAACCTGCTCAACTGGGCAGCGATGTGCAGGCCAAGGCCTACGACCGTAGCCGCTTCGAGAGCCTGTGGTGGAAGCAGTTCGACGACCCGGTGCTGAACCAGCTGGTGCAGGCTTCGCTGGACGGCAACCGTGACTTGCGCGTGGCTTTCGCCCGCCTGAAGTCTGCCCGCTCGATCCGCGAAGACGCCGAAAACGACCCGTTCCCGGTGGTCACCAGCCGTGCCAGCAGCGATCTCGGCAAAGGCCAGATCCCCGGCCAGACCACCGAGCGGGTGAACAGCGAGCGCTACGACCTGGGCCTGGACATGGCCTGGGAGCTTGACCTGTTCGGGCGCATCCAGCGCCAGATCGAAGCCAGCGAAGCCCAGGAAGCGGTAGCCGCCGCCGACCTGCAACAGCTGCAGGTCAGCCTGATCGCCGAGCTGGTGGATGCTTATGGGCAGCTGCGTGGCGCGCAATTGCGCGAGAAAATCGCCCTGGCCAACCTCAAGACCCAGCAGGAATCGCGCACCATCACCGAAACCCTGCGCGATGCCGGCGTGGGCAACGACCTCGACGTGGTGCGTGCCGATGCCCGCCTGGCCGGGGTCGAAGCCACCGTGCCGCAACTGCAAGCCGAACAGGCACGGGCGCGGCATCGCATCGCCACCCTGCTCGGCCAGCGCCCTGACGCGCTCAGCGTAGACCTGTCGCCCAAGGCCCTGCCGGCCATCGCCAAGGCGCTGCCGGTCGGTGACCCGGGTGAGCTGTTGCGCCGCCGCCCGGACATCCGCAGCGCCGAGCGCCAACTGGCGGCCGCCACCGCCAACGTTGGCGTGGCCACCGCCGACCTGTTCCCGCGCGTCAGCCTTAGTGGCTTCCTCGGCTTTACCGCCGCCCGCGGCTCGCAGATCGGCTCTTCGGCGGCCAACGCCTGGGCACTGGGCCCGAGCATTACCTGGGCGGCCTTCGACCTGGGCAGCGTGCGGGCCCGCCTGCGCGGCGCCAAGGCCGATGCCGAAGGGGCTCTGGCCAACTACGAACAGCAGGTACTGCTGGCACTGGAAGAGTCGGCCAACGCCTTCAGCGATTACGACAAGACCCAGCAGCGTCTGCTGTCGCTGATGCGCCAGAGCGACGCCAGCCGCAAGGCTGCAGAACTGGCCTCGATTCGCTATCGCGAGGGTACCGTGGACTACCTGGTACTGCTCGATGCCGAACGTGAGCGGCTAAGTGCTGAAGATGCACAAGCTCAGGGTGAAGTCGACCTTTATCGCGGCATCGTCTCGATCTACAAGGCCCTGGGTGGCGGCTGGCAACCGGAGACAGTGGCCAGCGCACACTGATTCCACTGCTCAACGACTCCTTTGGTTGGCTCCTCCCCCAACCGTTTGCCCCGCAGGCCTTGGCCCGCGGGGCTTTTTTATGTTTGCCATCGTATTCACCCCAATACGCAGTGCATGGAATGCCACCTCAGGCCTGGCGCCTGGCGAGCGGCGTGCCCGGTTCGGTTGCATTTACCCCCCGGCTGGCCCAAGCTCTGCCCTTCCCGCCGCCACGGATCGTCCGATGCCCAGACGCAACCGCTACCTGATCGCCCTGCTGTTGTCGATTCTGGTATCGGCCCTGTTCGGCTACCTGTGGCGCGACGCCCCGCCAACCCCGCCGACCTTGCCAGCACACAGCTACGCCAAGGCGCTGCGCCAGGCCCACGATGGCCAGCCCGGTGCCGCACGGGTGCTGTACCAGCAATTGCAACGTAACGACCTGCCTGCGATCCGCCGTGCGGCGCTCTACGATGAGTTGCCCAACTACCCCTCGCCGCAGGCATTGAAACTGGCCCGCCAGGACCTGGAAAATGCCGAGCCGCTGGTGCGTCGAGCGGCCATTGCCAGTATCCGCCGCCTGCTACCGCCAGCGCAGCGCAGCCTGGTACTCGGCCCGCTGCTGGACGACAGTGAGCAAAGCGTGCGTTTTGCCGCCGTGGATGCCCTGCTGGGCCTCGATCCCGACGCCATCGGCCTCTATTTCGGCCCCCTGCAGTCAGCCCTGGAGCAATACCAGCAAGCCCTGGAGCAACAGCCTGAAGATGCCGACGCCCAAGTGCACCTGGCGCGCCTGTACCTGCACGAAAACGACTACACGCAGGCCGCTGCGGCCTTGAAACGTGCGCTCGCGGTTGCCCCCGGCAACCTCGATGCCCTGGCAACTCAGGTACGCCTGCTCGAGCGCCAGGGCCACCACGACGCCTCCCGCCAGGTGCTGGGCAAAGCCCTGGCGCTGAGCCCCGACTCGGCCTTTCTGCAGTATGAGCTAGGGCTTTGGCTGAAGCGCCACGAACAGCACGAGTATGCCTTGCTGGCCCTGTCCCGCGCCGTGGAACTGGACCCGGACAACGCCGATTACCGCTATACCCTGGCGGTCACTCTGCATGAGCTGGACCAGCCCAACGCCGCCCAGAAGCAACTGGAAACCGTGCTCAATCGCCAGCCAGCCAATCGCCGGGTACGGGTGCTGCTGATCCAGTACTGGAAAGAGTCCGGCCAACTGCAGAACGTGCAAGTTTCGCTCGCCGAGCTGGAGCGCCAGAACCCGGACGACCCTGCGCTGCAACAGGGCCTGTAGGCAGTGCCTGAATTCAGTTGAACCCTGAGCCTGCGCCAGGGTCCAGTGGGTATCAGGCCACCCTAAAGGAGAGTCGTTTTGGCCAGTTCGTTGGCGCTGGATGAACGTGCCTTGATCCTCGCACCGCCACAACTGGCGGCGGATACCTCACGTCTGTTGACTTCCGCCGGCATCAACAGCCTCTGCGCGGTCGACCTGGCCAACCTGCAGGCGCGTCTGGCCGAAGGCGCAGGCTTGGCGATTATTGCCGAGCAAGTGTTCAGCCAAGGCCCAAGCGCCTTGCTGCAGGCATTCATCGACCAGCAACCGAGCTGGTCGGATTTGCCCATTGTGCTGCTGACCCAGAGCGCCTGGTCGGCCGCTGGCGTGAGTCATCATCCGGTGGGCAATCTGCTATGGCTGGGCGCGCCCTACGAAAATGCCCAGTTACTGCACATGACCCGGTCCGCGCTGCGCAACCGCCGGCGACAGTACGTTACACGTGATGAACTCTATGGTATGCAGCAGCGCCTGGACAGCCGGCCTTCAACGCCGGAAGAAGAGCAGGACCGCGGTGAATTCGCCCGCTGCCAGGCACGCAAGATGGAGGCCATCGGCCAACTGGCCGGCGGCGTTGCTCATGACTTCAACAACCTGCTCACCAGCATCAGCGGCAGCTTCGAACTCATCCAGCGGCGGCTGCGCCAAGGCCGCGGCGAGGGACTGGATGGCGTTCTGTGCATGGGCCGCGAGGCCGTTTCACGCGCCGCCCGCCTGACCCACCGCCTGCTTGCCTTCTCTTCCCGCCAATCGCTGCACAGCCAACGTATAGACCTGCCTACCTTGCTCAAGACAGAACGCCTGGAAGCTTGCCTGAGCCCGTCAATAACCCTGCAAGTGCACGCGGCCAAAGACCTGTGGCCCGTGGAGGCGGATGACCAGCAGTTGCAAGAGGCCCTCGACAACCTGCTGCTCAATGCCAGCGAGGCCATGCCCAACGGTGGCCTGCTACGCATCGAGGCGAACAATCATCACATCGCCACCGAGCAAGCTGCGGACGGCGCTTTGCGCACTGGCGACTATGTGCGCCTGCGAATCATCGACAGCGGCCAAGGCATGGCGCAAAGCACGCTGGAGCACGCCTTCGAACCCTTCTTCAGCACCAAGGCGACCGGCCAGGGCATTGGCCTGGGGTTGTCGATGGTGTACGGCTTCAGCAAGCAGTCCCATGGGCATATCACCCTCAGCAGCGAGATTGGCCAGGGAACCCAGGTGGAGCTGTATTTGCCACGCCATGTCGACCAGGCCCTGCCATCCAGCAAGCCTGTGCCGGCCAGACAAGACGGCTGCAGCCGACACGTGCTGATTGTCGAGGACGATCCCCATGTGCGCCAACTGCTTTGCCAGGCACTGGGCGAAAACGGCTTCCCCTGCCAAAGCGCAGCCGACGCCAACGAGGGACTGAAGGTGCTGCGCTCGGCACAACCGGTGGATTTGCTGATCACCGATGTGGGCTTGCCCGGCATGAACGGCCGGCAACTGGCAGAAATTGCCCGCAGCCTGCGGCCACAATTACCGGTGCTGTTCATCACTGGCTACGCGGAAACGGCCATGGCCCGCGAAGGCTTCCTGGGCGCAGGCATGCAGCTTATCTGCAAGCCGTTCGAGTTGCAGCAGTTACAGACGCGAGTGGCACAGATTCTAGGCAAGCCTTGAAGCGCCTTACACGTCAAGCATGCGTAGCGCCTCATCGGCAAGCAGCGCCAGCGAAAACGGCTTGTTCAACAATGCCGTGCCCGGCTGATCGAGCAATTGCGCTTCAATGGACTGATCCGCATATCCGGTAATAAACAGAATTTTCTGCTGTGCAAGCTGCATGCGCATGGCCTTGGCCACTTGCCGGCCACTGAACCCACCCGGCAAGCCGATATCGGTGATGACCAGATCGAAAGGGCCGCCATGGCGAAAGCGCTCCAGTGCGCTATTGGCATCGCCCACATCCGTGACGTCAAAACCACGCTCAGTCAGGTATTCACGCATGACCGCGCGCAGATCAAGCTCGTCATCCACCAGCAGCAGGCGCTCGCCCCGGGCCATGCGCTGCGACAGCAGTACCGGCGCGGGCTCATCCGGAACCGGCTCATGGCACCTGGGGAAAAGCATGGAAACCCTGGTGCCCTGCTCCGGCGCCGACTCGATCCAGGCATACCCGCCCGACTGACGGACGAAGCCATACACCATCGACAGGCCAAGCCCCGCCCCACGCCCGAGAGGTTTGGTTGTGTAAAACGGTTCAAAAGCCCTGGCGATATCCACCACTTCCATGCCATGGCCATCATCCTCGACATGCAACGCCACATAGTCGCCCGGCGGCAAGCCACTTTCATCCGGGAAAAACGCAGTCAGCCGTTCGTTGACGCTGCTGATGGTGACATTCCCTTGTTCCAGGCACGCTTCACGCGCATTGGCACACAAGTTGATCAAGGCATTCTCAAGCTGGGGCACGTCCAGGCTCACTGCCCAAGGTGCAACGTCCAGTTGCCAGTGCAAACGCATCTCTGCCCCCAACGCCCGCAGCAACAGGGGTTCGCTCAAACGTAACTGCCGCTTGAAGTCCAGTGGCCGAGGGACCAATGGCTGATGGCGGGAAAATGCGATCAACCGATGGGTCAGGTCCATGGCCCGCTGCACCGCGTCGCGCGCAACGTCCACGTAGGCCTCCACACGTTCCAGCCGCCCCTCCTGCAGGCGCCGCTGCAGCAGTTCGAGGCTGCCACCAATACCGGACAGCAAGTTGTTCATTTCATGGCCCATGCCGCCTGCCAACTGGCCAACCACCTCCATACGCTCGCTGTTGTGCATCAGCATCTCCGCCTGACGCGCAGCCTCTTCACGGTCTGCGGTGATGTCGCGGCCAACTGCAGTCAGCAGGCTGCCGTCAAACCGCGCACTCCAACGAAACCAGTGGTAGTGACCATCACGGTGTCGCAGGCGGATCTCCAACTGCTCCGCGTGGCTGCATTGCAGCAGCTCGGACACTGCCAATTGCACTTCGGCACGCTCTGTCGGGTGCACCAGCTGCATCACCGACTTCGCCTGCACTTGTTCTTCTGTCCAGCCCAGAATGCGGTACCAGGCCGGGTTGGCAGCATGCAGTTTCAATTCAGGGGTGAGCATCATCATCGCTTCGCGCGACAGCAACCAGAACTGCTCTCGCTCGGCCACATGCTGCTCAACCTGGCGTTCAAAGCTCTGCACCTGCTCACGCCAATGGCGGTGGGCCTCGACGCTGGCCGTGGTCTCGATCACCGTATGCAGAAACCCCGCCACGTTACCGAGTTCATCGTGCAGGGGGGCATAACCGAAAGCGCACCATAGTGGTTCGGCGCCTTCACTGCGGACGATACGCAGGGGTGGGTCCTCGACAAAATTCGAGTGGCCTTCCAGTGCCTTGAACACCCAGGGTCCCACTGCAGGCCAGATATCACTCCACAGGGTATCGAACGCCATGCCCAGCGCATCCGGTAATGCCCGCAACGCCCGGTAGCCATCGTTATGCACCACACACAGGTCCGCCCCCCAGACCACCGCACATGGGAAAGGTGACAAATGCATCATGTCCACGGCTATGCGCAACGAAGCAGGCCAGCGCGACAATGGCCCAAGCGAGGTACGCCACCAGTCGAACTGGGCTATCCGCTCCCCCATCGGCTCGATCAATGGCAAAACAGGCGACTGCAGGATGACCTGCGACGCAGGCTCGCGTGGCGTACCGTTTGCGACCAATACCGTGACTCCAGCAATGCTAAGGGTTGACCACAGCGCCGCCAAGCCTGGCAGGCTCGCCCGTGGATTTGTTCAAATTAGCACAGCATGTCCCGAACACCATGGCGCACTTGCAGGTGACAGCTATGCTATTTAGGTTTTCCCTCGGGCCAGGGAGCACCGGCCCATTCAGGTTGGCGACGGGAGCAGGGTCATGAGCAAGAAAATTCTGGTGGTACTGACCAATACAGCGAAGTATCCAACCCTCAAACGGGCGACCGGGTTGTGGCTGGGTGAAGCCGTTCACTTTGTCGAGAAAGTCGAAAAGGCCGGCTACACCGTCGACTATGTCAGCCCACAGGGCGGTTACGTTCCCGTCGACCCGCACAGCCTGCAGATGGCCCCTGAGCTGGACTGGCAGTGGTACGACGACAAGCGTTTCATGACGCGCCTTGGCAGTACCTTGGCCCCAGGGCAGGTGAAGGCTGACGAATACAGCGTCATCTATTACACCGGTGGTCATGGGGTAATGTATGACTTCGCAGAAAACCAGGCTCTGCAGGAACTGGCACGCAAAATCTACGAAAAAGGTGGCATTGTCGCAGCAGTCTGTCACGGCGTTGTCGGCCTGCTGAGCATCAAGCTGAGCAACAACTGCCTGCTCCTCAAAGGCCGCAAGGTGACCGGCTTTTCCAACATAGAGGAAAAACTGGCCGAACTGGACGACAAAGTGCCGTTCCTGACGGAGAACGAACTTGTAGCTCGCGGCGGTGAGTACAGCAAACATGATGAGCCGTGGAAGCCGTACGTGGTCGACGATGATAGGCTGATCACCGGGCAGAACCCCGCTTCCACTGCCTTGCTGGCCGAGACAGTGCTGAAAAAGCTCAAGGGCACTTAGCTACATCAAGGCGCTCGATTTCCTACCGTTTCAACTGCAGCCGGACTACAGCAGCCCGGACAGCAAATACATAGGCTCAGGGCTCAGCTGTTCACCACGAACAGTTTCAGAGCGGAGAACTATTAGCCTATGTCGAAAATCATGCACGCGGGGCGCAGCATGGTGGAGCTGCTGCTGCTCATTGCAGTGGCGCTGGTGCCTGTGGTTTCCGGTTTGCTGGTGATGGCTTTCCAGCTGGAAGCGAAACTTGCGGAAAACGCCAGCATTTCCGTTCAGGAGGCGGTTTTTAGCGTCGACAATGCACTGGACAGAATGCACGAGACGGCCCTGCGCACTCTGCCATTTGCAGGGGAATCTTGCGATAACGTCAAAAGTGCCTTGCAGGACCAGGTTGCCATTCGCTCAATGGTCAGGTCGCTGACCTTGCTCAAAGACAATCAACCCTACTGCAGCACGGCTTCAGGTTCGCTGGAGCATTATTCATCCTTCGCGTCGTCCGGCCAGCGAGTCGCACTGTCCTACGGCCCTCCTGATACGCGTCAGAAGCTGCTGGTCGACTTTCACCAGAAGGGCAAAAGCAATAGCGTAATCGTCACCGCCTATGCCATGCAGATCCGCAACGAGCTGGATGGCTTTCTGGATGGGCTGACACTGCTGGTCGAATTTGGCGACCGCTACATATGGAGCAACGGTGACAGCCGTGACCTTGAGCGCCCTTCACAGTCCGAGTTTTTTACAAGCGCAATGTCGGCCAAGTATGGATACACGGTCAAAGGTGGCTACCCAGAGGGTTTCACCGCTCAGGAAATCCGCCAGTCGGTGCTGCAGATCGTCCCCTCGCTGATGCTGGTGGGGATCGTGACCGGCTCGATCGTCTACCTGGCCCTGTTCAGGGCACGTGCCAACAGGCGGGGTACCGCCGCCGAACGAACATGACGACGACGGTACTCCAGGGGCGATCAGTCTGTGCTCAGCACGCCACGGCGTACCTGGTCACGTTCGATGGATTCGAACAGCGCCTTGAAGTTGCCTTCACCGAAGCCATCGTCACCTTTGCGCTGGATGAACTCGAAGAAGACCGGGCCAAGCAGGGTTTCCGAGAAAATCTGCAGCAGCAGGCGCTTGTCTTCGGGCTGCGAGGCGCCATCGAGCAGGATGCCACGCGCTTGCAGTTGGTCGACCGGCTCACCATGGCCAGGCAGGCGCTCTTCCAGCATTTCGTAGTAGGTTTGCGGTGGCGCGGTCATGAAGCGCATGCCCAGCCCCTTCAGGGCATCCCAGGTCTTGAGCAGGTCATCGGTCAGGAAGGCTACGTGCTGGATACCTTCACCGTTGAACTGCATCAGGAACTCTTCGATCTGCCCTGCGCCCTTGGACGACTCTTCGTTGAGCGGGATGCGGATCATGCCATCAGGCGCAGTCATGGCCTTGGAGGTGAGGCCGGTGTATTCGCCCTTGATGTCGAAGTAGCGGATTTCACGGAAGTTGAACAGCTTCTCGTAGAACCCGGCCCAGTAGGCCATGCGCCCACGGTAGACGTTATGGGTGAGGTGGTCGATGATTTTCAGGCCAGCACCCACCGGGTTGCGATCCACGCCTTCGATGAAGTTGAAATCGATGTCGTAGATCGAACTGCCTTCCTCGAAGCGGTCGATCAGGTAGAGCGGTGCCCCCCCGATACCCTTGATCGCAGGCAGGCGCAATTCCATCGGGCCGGTTTCGATTTCTACCGGCTGGGCGCCCAGTTCCAGGGCGCGGGCATAAGCCTCATGGGCATTGCGCACGCGAAAGGCCATGCCACATACCGACGGGCCGTGTTCAGCGGCGAAGTACGAAGCGATACTTTTGGGTTCATTGTTCAGGATCAGGTTGATGCCACCCTGGCGATACAGGTGCACATCCTTGGAGCGGTGGGTGGCCACTTTGGTGAAACCCAGTATCTGGAATACAGGCTCAAGTACGCCAGGGGTCGGCGAAGCCAGTTCGATGAACTCGAAGCCCATCAGGCCCATTGGATTGTCGAAGATATCAGCCATGTTCGTGTCCTCATCTGCTGCGAAAATTATAGATTGCGTAGGATGTGGAACAGAAACGGCGGTGAGCACGGGATACCGCGCACGCTGCGGGCGAGGAAGTCACCTATGATCAGCTTGAACCCATGGTATGTCATATGGACCCATTCTCGGCGGGCTTGATCCTTCGGAGGTGAAGGACCTTATTGTTGTATTCGTAAATCGATTCTACATTGCGTAAAATGGTTTGTCGCGTTTTAGTTGCTCGTACGCGGCGACAAACGGCTATCCTCTCGTTTTACTCCATGATAGTCAGGTCAGCATGCCCCTTACCGTCAAACGCCGCGCCGCACTCAGCTGGCGCACGCTCTTGCCTTGGGTCGTCGGCGTGCTGCCGGTCATGTGCGGCCTGGCCGTGATGAACTGGCAGGTCGAGCGTGAAATGCAGGCCAGCAGCCACGCCACCACCCGCCAGGCGTTGGAGCACGTCGAACACATCCTCGACAACCTGTCCCGTGCCGCCAATTCGCTACTTCCACTGACTGACCGTTCATGCGAGCAGGCCCAGCTTATGCTGCGGGCCCAGGTTACCCGCAATGCCTTCGTGCGCTCGACCAACCTGTTCAGGCACAACAACCTTTATTGCACCTCGCTGTTCGGCGAGTTCGAAGAACCGGTCAATCCTGGCGATTACGTCGACGGCAAGTTATGGCTGATGGACGGCAACTCGGTTACGCCGGGCCACCCGCTGCTGGTCTACCGTGCCAGCGACGGCGACCACGGCGCAATCACCACGGTGGACGGCGACCACCTGCTAACAGCACTGCGCCTGATCGGCCCCGATGAAGAACTGCAAATCCGCGTGGGCGACGCCTGGATGGGCAAGGACGGCGTGGTCCACAAAGGTGTCTCCCCTGCCGCCCCCAGTGCCAACGTGCTGATAGGCTCGACGCGTTACCCTTTCAGCGTGCAGGGCGGCTACAGTGCCGACAAGCAAGGCCAACTGTTGCGCAGCCACTACCCTGGCCTGCTCAGCCTGTTGCTGGTACTGGGTGCCCTGGCAGCGCTGGTGTGCCGCTGGCAGATTCGCCGCGCCACCTCTCCGCGTGCCGAACTGGACCGTGCCCTGCAGGCCGATGAATTCCTGCCGTATTTTCAGCCGGTGGTGCGCAAGGGCGATTACCGCTGGGCCGGTGCGGAAGTGCTGATGCGCTGGCACCACCCACGAGAAGGCCTGGTTCGCCCCGACCTGTTCATCCCCTATGCCGAACACAGCGGGCAGATTGTCGCCATGACCCGCGCGCTGTTGACACATACCGCGCAAAGCCTGGCGCCTTATGCCGGGTTGTTGGAAGACGGCTTCCATATTGGTGTCAACATCACCGCTGACCACTGCCGCGACCTCAGCCTGCTGGATGACTGCCGCACGTTCCTGCAGCACTTTCCGCCCGGCCGGGTGGTGCTGACCCTGGAACTGACAGAGCGCAAGCTGATCGAGCCCACGCCGGTCACCCTTGAGTTGTTCGAAAAGCTGCATGCCATGGGCGTGATGATCGCCCTCGACGACTTCGGCACCGGCCAGTCGAGCCTCAACTACCTGCGGCAATTCAAGGTCGACTACCTGAAGATCGACCAGAGCTTCGTTGCCATGATCGGCGCCGATGCGCTGTCTGTGCACATACTCGAGACCATCATCCAGCTGTCGGGAAAGCTGGACCTGGGCATCGTTGCCGAGGGTGTGGAAACCGACCTGCAGCGCGACTACCTGGCCGCGCATGGGGTGGACTTCCAGCAGGGTTACCTGTTCGCCAGGCCCATGCCGGCCGCCCAGTTCCTCGCAGCCCTGGCCACTCGCCCGAGCGCAACGCAGTTGCCGCAAGATGCGCCCCCTGAGATCATGCGCGGCTGATCAACCCGCTCAATTCCCGCATTCGAGGCATTCGTGTCAAAAGGCATTGTTTCATCGGTCATGGCGTCCTGCCTGTTCGCTGTGATGTACTTCTATACCTCCCTGCTCAAGCCACTCGATGGCGAAGAAATCTTTGGCTGGCGTACCCTGCTGACACTGCCCTGCCTCACCTTGTTCATGCTTGTCTCGAAAGACTGGAAGCGGGTGGGCGAACTGATGGGTCGGGTAAAACGCACGCCGGTGCTGTTGCTCGGCATGGTCGGCACGTCCTGGCTGATGGGGGTGCAACTGTGGCTGTTTCTCTGGGCGCCCCTGCATGGGCGCAGCCTGGAAGTGTCGATGGGTTACTTCCTGCTGCCACTGGCCATGGTCCTGACCGGGCGGCTGGTCTATGGCGAGCGGCTGTCACGCCTGCAGACGGTAGCCGTGGCCTGCGCCGCACTGGGCGTAGGCCACGAGCTGTACCAAAACGGCAGTTTTGCCTGGGAAACCCTGCTGGTAACGATCGGCTACCCGATCTACTTCGTGCTGCGCCGACGCTGCCGCACCGACCACCTGGGCGGCCTGTGGTGCGACATGTGCCTGCTGCTACCGTGGGCGCTGTACTTCGTGATCCAGAGCCCACTTTCCAGCGCTGACCTGCAAGCACACCCCGGGCTGTATGTGTTGGTGCCGATCCTTGGCGCGATCAGCGCTTCGGCGCTTATCGCCTACGTGCTGGCCAGCCGCATGCTGCCATTCAGCCTGTTCGGCCTGCTCAGCTACGTCGAACCCGTGCTGCTGGTGGGCGTGGCGTTGCTGCTGGGCGAAACCATCGGCCCGGATCAGTGGCTGACCTACCTGCCAATCTGGGCCGCAGTACTGGTGCTGGTGCTAGAGGGCTTCAAGCACCTGCTACGTCAGCGTCGCCGTTCGGTGTAAGCCGAACCTGGCGTACCCGTCGCTCTTCAACCGCCTCCACGGTCAGCATCCAGCCATTCCAGGCTAGCCGGTCACCGACCATCGGCAGGCGGTCGAGCAAGCTCATCACCAGGCCCGCAAGGGTCTGGTAATCCTCGGTAGCACGGGCGCTGAAGCCAGTACGCGCCTGCACCTGGCTGAGGTTCAGCGCGCCGCTGACCACAAAGCCTTCGCCCTCCTGAACGATGCCCGGGCCTTCAACTTCACTGGCATCCGGCAGCTCACCGGCAATCGACTCAAGGATGTCGGTCATGGTCAACAGCCCGGTGAAGTCACCGAACTCGTTGACCACGAAGGCAATGTGGGTCGACTGACCGCGCATTTGCTCCAGGGCATTGAGGATGCTGAAGCTCTCCAGCAGGTTCAACGGCGCCCGGGCCATGCTTTCCAGATCGGGCTGGCTGCCCGAGAGCAGTTCCTTCAGCAGTTCCTTCTTGTGCACAAAGCCCAAGGGCTCGTCCACGCGACCATCGCGGATCAGCGGCAGGCGCGAGTACGGCGAATTGGCCAGGGCCTGGGCAATGGCGTCGGCCGGTTGCGCCAGGTCGATCACATCAACCTCGGCACGGGCAGTCATCACCGTACGAATCGACCGCTCGGCCAGGTTCAGCACGCCGCTGATCATGACCCGCTCACGGCGGTCGAACAGCACCTGCTCGCCGCCACCTTCGACCAGATCGGCAATCTCCTCGCCGACCTCGTCAGCCTCGACCCGGCGGCCGCCCAGCAGGCGCAGCACGGCATGGGCAGTGCGTTCACGCAACGGCTTGTGCTGTTGCAGGCTGCGCTTGCGACGGGCGCGCGCCAGCTGGTTGAACAGCTCGATCAGGATCGAGAAGCCGATGGCCGCGTACAGGTAGCCTTTCGGGATATGGAAGCCCAGGCCTTCGGCGGTGAGGCTGAAACCGATCATCATCAGGAAGCCCAGACACAGCATGATCACCGTGGGGTGGGCGTTGACGAAGCGGGTCAGCGGCTTGCTGGCAACGATCATGATACCGATCGAGAAGATCACCGCGATCATCATCACGGACAGCTCATCGACCATGCCCACCGCCGTGATCACGGCATCCAGCGAGAATACCGCGTCCAGTACCACGATCTGGGCAACGATCGGCCAGAACGCGGCATGGCGCAGCGTGCCACTGGCCTGGCTCACGTGACCTTCCAGGCGTTCGTGCAGCTCCATGGTGGCCTTGAACAGCAGGAACACACCACCGAACAGCATGATCAGGTCACGGCCAGAGAAGCTCTTGCCGAACACTTCGAACAGCGGTGCGGTAAGGGTGACCATCCACGAAATGCTGGCCAACAGGCCCAGGCGCATGATGAGCGCCAGGCTCAGGCCAATGACCCGCGCGCGGTCGCGCTGATGGGGCGGCAACTTGTCGGCAAGGATGGCGATGAACACCAGGTTGTCGATACCCAGCACCAGCTCGAGGACGATAAGCGTCAACAGGCCTAGCCAGGCCGTGGGGTCGGCTAGCCATTCCATTAGCGGGTACTCACGTGGGACACGTCACAAGGACGGGAGAAGGATGGCCAGAAAGGCCGAAGACTGGGGGGCTCCGCGAAGGTGCTCATATAGACCTTGATAACAAATTGGGAGAACGATGCTACAAGCACAGCAGGTTTCTGTTGTAGCGCAAAACTATTACAAAACCTGTAACGACCCTGCAACGCCCTATCGCCCCGCGGGAGCGAGTCGTGCGCGGGTACTTTTGTTCAATACATCAGACCGTCGGCGACGCGAGGATGACGCCTCTCCAACCACGTGGATCTTCCTCATGAGCCTATCCCTGTCCATGGCCGCCTTCGCCCTTGCGGCCTCGATCTCTCCCGGCCCGGTCAACATCGTCGCCCTTGGTAGCGGTGCCCGCCATGGCCTGCGCGCCAGCGTTGCACATGTCGCCGGCGCCACGCTGGGGTTCTGCCTGTTGCTGGTGCTGGTCGGGCTGGGCCTGCATCAACTGCTGCTTCGCTGGCCTTTGCTGGGCCTGATGTTGCACTGGGGCGGTGTGGCGTTTCTGCTGTACATGGCGTGGAAGCTGGCCAGTGACGACGGTAACCTGAACAGCGCACAGCCTACCCAAGCCCCTTCCGCCTGGCACGGCGCAGCAATGCAGTGGCTGAACCCCAAAGCCTGGTTGGCAGCCGTTGCCGGGGTGGGTGCCTACACCGGTGGTGAACAGCACTTGCTGTGGCTGTTTACCTGGATCTACGGGCCGATCTGTTTCATCTCAGTGGCCTGCTGGGCCTGGGCCGGCAGCGTGATTCGCCGGTACCTGGACAACCCACGTCACCTGCGCATGCTCAATCGGAGCCTGGCCGTGTTACTGGTTGCCAGTGCGGTTTACCTGATCCTTTAAGGCATGCACGGCTCCTGCAGGAGCACCGAGGCTAGCGACAGCATTTCTGTAATGCCCCGGTGTCGCCGCCAGGTGCTGTTTGAATGCCCGCTGCAGGTGTGCCTGATCAGCGAACCCGGCCTCCTGTGCAACTTCAGCAATTGAGCGGCCCTGGCGCAACTGCGCCCGGGCCAGCTGTACACGCTGGTCTAGCAGGTAACCATGCGGCGTCAGGCCGAAGCGTTGGCGAAACGCACGAATCAGGTAGGAGCGGGACAGGCCGCAAGCCCCGCAGATGTCTTCGAGGCTGAGCGGGTCACTGCGGTGGGCGCGTATGAAAGCAGCCGCTGCATCCAGCCGTGGATTGCCCTGGTCAATCTCGCTGGCATTACGGGCAAGCATGCCCGGCAGCTCGCTGAACAGGGCCGCCAGGCGGGTTTCCCGATCAGGCAGCCTGGCGTCGAACAGGTCGGCAAAGGCCTGCAACAGCCGCCCGTACAACACAGGTGAGCGGCTCCAGGTCTGTGTTGGCAGGGTAAAACCCACTGCCTGCAACCAAGGCTGATCGACGAACAGCATCAGGTAAGACCAGGGTTCCCCGGCAACAGGGTTGCAGGTATGCACCACGCCCGGGTTCATCAACACCGTGGTACCCGCCCCCACCTCAACGCACTGGTCACTGTTGATGTAAGTGCTACGCCCCCCCGTGATCACCCCGATGGAGAAGCTCTCGTGAGAGTGCGCGGCGTAGCACACCTTGCGCCCGTCCCCTACCCGTCGGGCTTCGACGAACGGCAAGGCAGGGTCGCGCCAAAACCGTGATACCTCGATCATCCTCTACTGCCCTGCCCGCCGCGGATCCATGCACCGATACTACACACTTATCGTGGGAACAGATCCAACGTGCGCTCCACTTCGTCAATATCGATCCTGAAACCATCGCCTTCCGGCAGGCCCACCACAAAGCCAAAATGCTGCTGGTCACGATCCGTCAGGTATTTGTAGTAACTGACGAAACGGTTCGGCGGCTGCAAAGTCAGCAGGCAGCCTCCAGCCTGCAGCACATTCACGCCATGCACCAACTGGCTACCCTCCACCCCGATGACCACTTTAGCCCCGGCGCATGCCGCGATAATGCTCGGCACATCGGACTTCAGCGGGTTGACGATGCGAAAACCGCGGGTAGTACGCAAGTGTTCGGCAAGCTCCAGCTCGTTGCGCAACAGGCGCAGGTCACCATCACCGCCCCGCAACAGGAAAACCCCCGGGTGCTGCGTGTACGACACATGCGAGAGCAGCTTGTCACCCATGGCTCGGTAGCGAGCATGCCGGCTGCGGTTGTTGCTCTGGTCATCGAACAGCACCAGCTCACGGAAGAACGCACTGCGCAGGCGCAAAGGCTTCATGTCCAGCCAGTCTTCATAGGCCGGTGCCTGGGTAAACAGCGGATACCTGGCAGACGGGGCGGTGGTCACCGGGATGCCCTCGTTGCAGGCCAGCGCATAGGTCGGACAGTCTTCCATCAACCAGGTGCCGAACCAGGCGTTACCGTTTTGCGTGCAGTAGATTGCAGCGCGGTCGATTTCATTGTCGATGAGGATGGTCGGGAAGGTACTCGGCTTCTGTGACAGCCAATGGCTGGCTTTGCCCTTGTACAACGCCCCTTCGACCAGCCATACATCCTTGATCAAGTAGCCACGGGTTGGCCCTTGCAATGTGTTGACGCCCCCCTCCATGGTCTGCGCCGGGTGCACGTAGGGGTAAAACCGCTTGCCTTCCCAGCCCGTCACCCGCTCCAGCTGACCAGGCAGGAAAATGGCCGGCGGCGAAACCGTGGCTTCGCCCGGGGCGATGTCCCAGCACTTGGTGGCGACGCTCTTGAGATCGGTCGCCGTTTTTCCACCCAGCCGTTTGCGCGCCATGTGGCGGTAGGCGGCCAAGGTCCAGCTGTGTTGCCTGGCTGCGGGCGATGCACTGAACTGCGAGATGTCGCTTCCCATGAAGCGTCCTCCCTTGATGGCGAAGTGTGGAGCCCGGCGCTAGGCGCTGTACGAAAAGTCTTGAGACGCGGGTCAGGCAAGGCGAAAACAGCCGAGGAACGGCCGGGGTCGCGCCCGACTGTACTGGAGTACATGAGCATTCCGAGGCTGTTTTCAACGCAGCATGAACCAGTATCAAGGCTTTTCTTACAGCGCCTAGGCGCCAGATCAAAGCATCCCTGGCAGTTACTCAATTGCTCGTGACTCTTTCCATGGTGGGCGGTGATTGCAAGCTGGCGTAACGGCTGCGCAACGTTTGCACAAACGGTTCGCCTGCCCCGCTGCCGCCATAGAGATAAATCTTGTGCAGGCCACCAAACACCATTTCGTGATAGCGACTGGCAACTTCTTCATCGCTTGGGCCATCCGGGAGCCCCAGATGCAACGTCAGCTTGTCGCCTTCGACCGCGAACATCGGCGTATCCCACAAGAACTTTGCCGTACCGGTCTTGGGCAGGCGGACAAACAGGTACGCATGGTTACCCAGCGAATCGATATCACCACCGCGGCGGCGCTTCCACTTCAGCAGGCCGTCGTCCGGGCGCGCCAGACACAGGCCGATGTCGTAATAATCGAAGCCCTGCTCCAGTGCCCATTCAAGCGCCATGAAGGTGGTGATCGAATTCACCTCGCGCAGTTTCTTCGCATCGGAAAACACCGCCTCGCAATAGCCAAAGCGCAACGTGCTCCAGTAACGCTTGCCGCCGCGTACCACTTCACACCCCAGGTGACAGCCGATCACTTCATCGCCCAACATGATCAAGTCAAGCCGGCCGACACTCTTGGCAATACGGAACACCTCTTCGGTAGGAAACTGCGCGGCATGAATGCCCTGCCGGGCCGAAGCATAAGGGCGCAGCAGATCCCGGTCGGCCATGGCGATTTCTTCGTCCGAAAGAGCTTGGCGCATGTGATACAGCGGCCGGTTCTTGCGAATGCTGCGCCGCAGTTCGCTGTCGTAGCGGGCCGTGATGTCTTCCAGAGGGCGCCCCAAGGGCACCACGGCGCTCAGGTAGTGCGGCACTGACAGCGCCCCCGACGTGGGCATTTCGCTGATGACCACGACGTGGCTGGCAGCCGCCGTGGCACTTGCACCGTCCACGATCGATGCGCTGCCCTGGCCCTTGCCCCCAATCAGCAGCTTGGCCATTTCCCGTTGCTGCTTGCGGCCGATGTAGAGGATTTCGTACGGGCTCTCCTGTTGCGGGCGAAACCTGGCGACTTCCCAACGCCAGAGACAGGCACGCGCCATCATTTCTCGCATTTTGCTGGCCAGCAGCCTGATTTCGTAGCGCATGGAGGGCGACAGGAGCTTGCGCGCCACAGTCGTCAAGGTCTTTTTCATTTCTTCTTCGACGTCCTTTTGAAGTGCACTATTGGCCAATCGGAAAAAGAGAAAAATCCAGCAAAAACACTTAACACTTTGATTTTTATAGTATGGCTTGCAACTTTCTAATCACATTCAGTAACAATTTAAGATGCCTGCAAACGCTTTGGCAAGCGGCTTCTGGCTGACTTTAGATCAAGTTTCATGGCGTCAAATTCCCCGCATCAAACCGACGCTCAACAACACATTTGCTATAACCGTGCCCATCAAGCTCCGCTGGCCACTTCGCTATCCATGAATAACCTTTGACGACTTGCATCAACGTCTCTCAGGCCGCTGACGGATTGCCGGGCAGGCATTGGCGGCCATGTTGAACCAGACTGGTGTTTTTCCGGCAGCCAGTGCATGCTCGCAGCTGAAACGATTCAACTGACTTGAAAACCGCCCTTTGATGTGAGGTGCAGTACCCATGGACCGTTTGCTCGATTCACTCTTCCCCAGCGCCGAAAACATCCCGGAAACCTGGCGCCTGGGAGCCCCACTGGAACAACGCGACTACCTGGTCAACGGTGAGCTCAGGCGCTGGGACGGCCCGTTGGCCACGGTGCGCAGCCCGGTGTGGCTCAAGCAAGGCGACGAAGAGCATCAGGTCATACTGGGCAGCGCCCCGCTGCTGGATGCCGATACCGCGCTTACCGCCCTCGATGCCGCCGTGCAGGCCTATGACAAAGGCCGTGGCGCCTGGCCAAACATGCGCGTGGCCGAGCGTATCCAGCATGTGGAATCCTTCCTTGCCCGCATGCGTGAACAGCGCCAGGCCGTGGTCAAGCTGCTGATGTGGGAGATCGGCAAGAACCTGAAGGATTCAGAAAAGGAATTCGACCGCACCTGCGACTACATCGTCGACACCATCAACGCCCTCAAGGACCTGGACCGCCGCTCCAGCCGCTTCGAGCTGGAACAAGGCACCCTCGGCCAGATCCGTCGCGCCCCGCTGGGCGTGGCCCTGTGCATGGGGCCCTACAACTACCCGCTGAACGAGACCTTCACCACGCTCATCCCGGCGCTGATCATGGGCAACACGGTGGTGTTCAAGCCGGCCAAGTTCGGCGTACTGCTGATCCGCCCCTTGCTCGAAGCGTTCCGCGACAGCTTCCCGGCAGGCGTGATCAATGTCATCTATGGACGCGGCCGGGAAACGGTGAGCGCGCTGATGGCCAGCGGCAAGGTCGATGTATTCGCCTTCATCGGCACCCACAAGGCCGCCAGCGACCTGAAAAAACTGCACCCACGCCCGCATCGTCTGCGCGCCGCACTGGGCCTGGACGCCAAGAACCCGGGCATCGTGCTGCCCCAGGTCGACCTCGACAACGCTGTCGAAGAGGCCGTCACCGGGGCGTTGTCGTTCAACGGCCAGCGCTGCACGGCACTGAAGATCCTGTTCGTGCATGAGGATGTGGTCGAGGCCTTCCTCGACAAGTTTCAGCGCAAATTGGCGGCGCTCAAGCCCGGCATGCCGTGGGAACCTGGCGTGGCGCTGACACCATTGCCCGAGCCTGGCAAGGTCGACTACCTCGATGGCCTGGTTGCCGATGCGACGGAAAAGGGCGCGCGCGTGCTCAACGAAAATGGCGGGCACAGCCGCGGCTCATTCTTCTACCCGGCCTTGCTGTACCCGGTCAGCCAAGAAATGCGCGTGTACCACGAGGAGCAGTTCGGCCCGCTGGTACCGGTGGTGCCCTACCGCGACCTGCAGACAGTGATCGACTATGTGCTGGACTCCGACTACGGCCAGCAACTGAGCCTGTTCGGCAACGACCCGGCCACCATCGGCAGCCTCGTCGACATCTTCGCCAACCAGGTCGGGCGCATCAACATCAATGCTCAGTGCCAACGCGGCCCTGACACCTACCCGTTCAACGGCCGCAAGAACAGCGCCGAGGGCACGCTCTCGGTGGATGACGCTTTGCGTGTGTTCTCCATCCGGACGCTGGTCGCCACCCGCTTCCAGGAGGCCAACAAAGCGCTGATCAGCGAGATCATTCGCAACCGCCAGTCAAGCTTCCTGACCACCGACTACATCTTCTGACCGCCGCGCTTATAGACAATCGATCTAGCGTCACTGTCGATTTTCCATCTGGGCGAACGACTCTAAGCAACAGGGCGCCTTTCGGCGCCCATTGCGCAGGAGAGTCGAACATGGCAGTCAAACCCATCCCCGAAGGCCAGCACAGCATCACGCCCTACCTGGCCATCAACGACGCCGCCAAGGCCATCGAGTTCTACAAGCAAGCCTTTGGCGCGAAGGAAATGTTCCGCCTCGATGCCCCGGGCGGTCGCGTTGGCCATGCCGAACTGAGAATCGGCGATTCGTCGCTGATGCTGGGCGACCCCTGCGACATGGAAGGCGGCCTCACCGCCAGCCAGAAGCTCAGCGGTGCGGGTGTTGGCCTGCACTTGTATGTTGAAGACTGCGACAAGGTCTACGCCCAGGCCCTGGCCGCCGGGGGCATCCAGTTACATCCCTTGACCGACCAGTTTTACGGTGACCGCAGCGGCACCCTGAAAGATCCGTTTGGCAACATCTGGTTCGTGTCCACCCACAAAGAGGACCTGACCCCCGACGAGATTCGCGCCCGCGCCGCGAAGATGTTCGGCGGCAGCCAAGCGGCGAGTTGAAAGCCGCGCGACTTTGCTTGAAGCTTGAGGCTCGTAGCTTGGAGCTGCTTCATGCGAATCATCGACAAAACCGCCACCCAGGTGCGCAGCCTGACCCCCGCTGAAGAGGAACTGCTGGTCGGCTTTGCCACCGGCAGCCTCGCCGGCCCGCGCCTGCTACAGGCCAACCAGCTACTGATGAAAGTGCGCAACGCCAACCAGTGGCTGGCTTGCGACTGCCGCAACGATGCCTTGCCGGTGCTCAACGTCACCCTCAACGGCAGCACCGGTACGCTCTTCCTCAAGAACAACCCGGGCACTGCCGAGCACGCGCCAGGCTGCCCGTTCACCAAGGACGAGCGGGAAGCCGCCGAACGTGAAAATGACCCTGTCCCCCCCGCCGCCTGGCTGCCACCCGACACACCCTTGCGCCTGATCAGCGACTTCCGTGCTGGCACGGCCGGTGGCGCCGGCGACGGCAACGACAGACGCGAACAGCAGCGCCTGCTGTCACTGCTGCTAACCTGGATTGAAACCAGCGGGCTCAACCTCTACGCCACCCACTTGAAAAAAGACCTGACCACGCAGTTTGCCGAGTTGCGCAGCGTGGCCAGCCGCTATCCGCTGCTGGAGCGGGTGCCCGCCAGCAACTACCTGGAAACCCGCCTGGACATGAAGCACATGATGATGCTCAAGTCCCGCCTGCGCGAAGCCTCTGTGTTCGGCAACCATCGCCGCCATGGCCTGCTGCTGGACTGCGTCGACCAGATCAAAGGGCGCAAGTTGTTCAACAACCGCAGCGAAGACGGCTTCGACTTCCAGGGGCATCACCTGTACTGGGGCGGGAGCCGCACCACCGGGCCGTTGCTGGCGCTGATGATCTACTCGCCGACCAGCGCCGGCAGCCATTTCTATGAGCTGATTCATGTGGCCAGTGTGCCCGTGCTGTCGCGCGCCCACCTGTTCCCGGTGTACCGCGATGAAGAGCGCGAGCCGCTCAAGGCATTGGTGTCGCTGATCGACTGGATGGCCAGTAAAGGGGTGAAAGTGCAGATGCGTCGCCCCGTGATCGGTGGGCAGGTGATGGATGAACTGGTGCTGACCTCGGACCAGGACCGGGTGTTGTCAGTGTCGCTGCTGGAACAGCCCATCGGTCCCGAGCCGGATACCGAGAACTTCAAGCGCTACGCCGACTTCAAAAGCCTTGAAACGTTCCGCAAGTTCGTTGCCGGCTTTTTCATGCGCGAGCGTTGAAACCCACGCGTTGGCTCGCGCAGTTTCTTGCAGGAGATCGCCCTGCCCTTTGGGCGGGGCGGTCACGCAGCGAACACAGGCGGCAAGCGGTTAGACAAGCGTGCATTGGCCGCACAGGTGCCTCAACCCAGGAACAGCTTGTACGCCGGGTTGTCAGTCTCGTCCCAATACCGGTACCCCATCTCGTCCAGCGTCAACGGCAAGCTCGCCAATTCGTCCGCTGGCACTTCCAAAGCAGCGAACACCCGTGCCTCCGCCGCACCATGGTTGCGGTAATGGAACAGGCTGATGTTCCAACGTTTGCCCAACCGCTCCAGAAACCCCAGCAACGCCCCTGGCCGTTCGGGAAACTCGAAGCGCAGTACCCGCTCATCAGCCCCTGACGCGGCATGCCCGCCCACGGTATGGCGCACATGCAGCTTTGCCAGCTCGTTGTCGGTCAGGTCCAGCACGCTGTACCCCTGCTCCCGCAAGCTGGCCAGCAACTGCTCACGCGGGTCGTGCACCGGGTGGGTCTGCACGCCCACGAACAGGCGCGCCTCCTTGCCAGGGTAGAAGCGGTAGTTGAATTCGGTGATCTGCCGCTTGCCCAGTGCCTGGCAAAAGGCCCGGAAGCTGCCCGGCTGTTCCGGAATTGTCACGGCAATGATCGCCTCGCGCTGCTCACCCAGCTCGGCCCGCTCGGCCACATGGCGCAAGCGGTCGAAATTGACGTTGGCCCCGGAGTCGATGGCCACCAGGGTCTGCCCCTGCACACCTTCACGCGCCACGTACTTCTTGATCCCGGCAACGGCCAAGGCCCCGGACGGCTCGGTGATCGAACGGGTGTCGTCGTAGATATCCTTGATCGCCGCGCACAGCTCGTCACTGCTCACCGTCACCACCTCGTCGACGAAGTGGCGGCACAGCTCGAAGCAATGGGCGCCGATCTGCGCCACCGCCACGCCATCGGCAAAGGTGCCGACCTGCGGCAGGATCACGCGTTCGCCGACGGCCATGGCAGCCTGCAGGCAGTTGGAATCTACCGGCTCGACGCCGATCACCTTCACGTCAGGGCGCAGGTACTTCACATAGGCGGCGATCCCGGCGATCAAGCCGCCACCGCCCACGGGCACAAAGATCGCGTCCAGCGCCCCCGGGCGCTGACGGAGGATTTCCATGGCCACGGTACCCTGCCCGGCGATCACATCCGGGTCATCGAACGGTGGCACGAAGGTGGCGCCTTCGCTGTCGGCCAGCTTCAGTGCATGGGCCAGCGCATGCGGGAAGCTCTCGCCATGCAGCACCACATGCCCGCCGCGCGAACGCACACCTTCCACTTTCAACGATGGCGTGGTGGTGGGCATGACGATCGTTGCTTTGATACCCAGATGCGATGCCGCCAAGGCCACGCCCTGGGCATGGTTGCCCGCCGAAGCGGTGATCACCCCGCGCTCACGCTGCACATCGGTCAGACGCGACAGGCGGGTGTAGGCACCGCGGATCTTGAACGAAAACGTAGGCTGCAGGTCTTCGCGCTTGAGCAACACCTGGTTGCCCAGGGCGGCAGACAAGGCCGGGGCCGCTTGCAGGGGCGTTTCGATGGCCAGGTCGTACACCGGCGCGGCAAGAATGCGCCGCACCTGCTCCGACAGCAGTTGCTGGGGGGTGACGGTAGTACGAGGGACACTGAAGCTGGTCATCGATGACTCCTTGGCTATTTTTACGTTGCCCAGGAGTCAGAGAGAAAAAACCCGCCTCCAGGGCGGGTTCGGTGCACGTACGCGCTAGCCCGCCAAGCTGATAATGGCGGTAATAATAATGGCGTTCACGTGCGGGAATGTGTTCATGGGTAGGAACTTAGCCTGCCTCACAGCCAGAAGTCAACACTTGGCCTGCTGCGCCGAAAGCGGCACATCGAACACCTTGTCGAAGCCCCACTGGAAGACAAAGGCGTAAACGAAGAAGAACACGAACAGCGCCAGGTTGGTCAGCAGTGCCGCCCACAGGCTCACGTCCAGCCAGTACGCCACCAGCGGCAGCAGAATCACCACCAGCCCACCCTCGAAACCCAGCGCATGCAGCAGGCGCCGCAAAAAGGTGCGCTCACGCTTGTGCTGGCGCGCTTCCCAACGTTCGAACACCCAGTTGTAGCCCATGTTCCAGCTCATCGCGATACCCGACATCAGCACCGAGAGCACGGTCGACTGCGCCATGCCGGCGCCGAACGCCAGCTCCAGCGCAGGCGCCACACAGGCGACGGCGATGGCCTCATAGAGAATGGCCTGGACGATCTTGCGGGCCTTGCCTTGCATGTTCAGCTCCCTGAATAAACGACCTGTAAAGCTACAAGATGTAGCCCCCAAGAAAAAGCCCGAACGCTGGACAACTTCGCGCTTGGCTGCCCGGCTGTGAGGTGAAGCGTTCGCGATAGGCGTTGAAGGGCTGGACCCGCTGGGGCCGAGCAGCGCGTGGCGGCGCCGTCCCTGCCCAGGTGTTGCAGGAAGCCAAGACCGCTTTGCGTTGTGATCAAGCCAGCTGGCAGAACAGGCGAAACATCATCCGGCGGGCAAACGAATCCTGAACTGCGCCCCACCCAGCGCCGACTGCGCCAGGGTCAAGGTGCCACCCTGCCCCTCGATTGCCCGACGGCTGATGGCCAACCCCAGGCCAAAACCACCGGTGTTGCGATCGCGACTGCGGTCCAGGCGGTAGAACGGCTGGAACACCCGCTCGCGCTCCTCCACAGGGACGCCAATCCCGTCATCCTCTACCGTCAGCAAGCAGGCGCCATCGGCTTCCAGGCGCAAGCGCAGCAACAGGCTTTCATCGCAATAGCGCATGGCATTGCGCACCAGGTTCTGCACCGCGCGCGCCGTCAGCCGCGGGTCCAGTACAAAGCGCGGCAACTCACCCTCGGCCCGCACCTCCCATTGGATACCCCGGCCATCGAGCTCCTCGGCAAAGCCGCCAAGCACACTGTCGACCAGCTCCAGCAGCGATACCTCCACCCGCTCCCGCGCCTGATCGGCGTTGTACAACCGGCTGTAGGACAGCAGCTCCAGCACCAGTTCATCCAGCTCGCGCACATGCCCGACCAGCTCCAGCAGGCGCTTGCGGCTGGCTGGCGGCACTTCGTCGAACAGCAGCACCAGGCCGAAGTCCAGCCGGGTCAGTGGCGTGCGTAACTCGTGCGATACCGCATTGAGCAGTTCACGCTGCTGGTTGACATGGCGTTCCAGGTCACTGGCCATGGTGTCGAATACCCCGGCCAGCTCACCAATGTTGGAGTGAGGCGAAATGTGCGTACGCTCAGCCATCTGCCCCTGGCCCAGGCGCCGAGCGGTCTCCTTGAGGCGCTCCAGATCACGCCAGTGCGGCCATACCCACAGCAGCAGGCAGCCCAGCATGGCTGCACCAATCAATACGGTCACGCCCCACGACAGCACGTTGATGTCCAGCGGGTCCGGCGGGGAATGCAGGCGTACCAGCCACTCCTTGTCCAGCGGCGCCAGCACCGTCTCGTAATAGCCCCACTCGGCAATGCGCACTGCGTACAGCCCCTGCGCCAGGCGCGCCTGCTCCTCATCGCTCAAACCGGCCTGATCCCTGCGCAGCAGCTGCAGCTCCAGCGGCGCGAAATCACTGGCCAGTTCCTGCTCCACCGCTGGCCACTGCTCGCGCGGGGCCTGGCGGAACTGGCGCACGATCAACGCCTGTACGCCCTTGGCCTGGTCCAGGTTGTAGGCCATGAACCGGTCGCGGAACAGGCCGACAATGGTGTCAGGGATGAACAGCAATGCGCCGGCGTAGGCGACGATGATCACCAGGTACAACCGCACCAGGATCTTGAGCATGGCCGATCAGCACTCCCACTCGACACGGCTGAACAGGTAGCCCTTGCCCCACACGGTCTTGATCTTGCGCGCTTCGCCGGCGTTGTCGTCGAACTTGCGCCGCAGTTTGGAAATGGCCACGTCAACGGAGCGATCGGTGCCATTGAACTCGATGCCACGCAGTTGTTGCAGGATACGGTCGCGGTTCATCACCTCACCGGCATTGCGCGCCAACACCACCAGCAGGTTGTACTCGCCGCTGGACAGCTCCACCTCCTCGCCGCGCCAACTCACCGTGCGCTCGGCCAGGTCGATGCGCAGGCCACCAATCAGGATCAGGTCGTTTTCCAGGCGCGGTTCGTTGACACTGCTGCGGCGCAGCAGCGTGCGCACGCGGGCCAGCAGCACGCGTGGCTCACAGGGTTTGGTCACGTAGTCGTCGGCCCCCATTTCCAGGCCAAGCACCTGGTCATGGCTGTCGTCGCGGGCCGTCAGCATGAGGATTGGCAGGGTCTGCGACTCCTGGCGCAGCAGCCGGCACAGCTGCAGGCCATCGATGCCCGGCAGCATCAGGTCAAGGATGACCAGGTCAGGCCTTTGCCGACGGTACTCGTCCAGCACATGATCGCCCCGGGCGATCACCTGGACATGGAAGTCGTTACGTTGCAGGTAGCTGGCGATCAGCTCGGACAGGGCGCTGTCGTCCTCGACCAGGAAAATGTTCGGCATAGGTGCTTGGGCGTCTGGGTTGAAGTAAGCCTGTGGCGAGCACTTCGCGGGTAAACCCGCTCCTGCAGGTCCCCGTAGGAGCGGGTTTACCCGCGAAGTGCTCGCCACAGGCCCATGCAGAATATAGAACCCAACCACTCGACAGGACCATTCTTCACACTTTTTCACACTCGCCCTACAGGTATTAACAGCCGCTCAGCCAGCGTCTGCCTTAGCATATACACGGTCATCATCGGAAGATCCGCATGCCTACTACCCTCTCCCCGTGCCTGCGCCCGTTGGCGCTCATGGCATTGCTGAGCCTGTCCCTGGCCGGTTGCAGCGACAGCGCCGAGCCAGACGACCAGGCACCCACTGCGCAAGTGCGCGTGGAAACCCTGCAACTGCAGCCACTGGCCATCAGCAGCGAACTCAGCGGCCGTATCCTCGCGCCACGCACCGCCGAAGTGCGTGCGCGGGTCGCAGGCGTGGTGCTCAAGCGGGTGTACCGCGAAGGCAGCGACGTCAAGCAGGGTGATGTACTGTTCCTGATCGACCCGGCACCGTTCAAGGCCGACCACGACAGCGCCCGCGCCACGCTGGCCAAGGCCGAGGCCACCCGGTATCAGGCGCGCCTGCAAGAGCAGCGCTACCGCGAGCTGGTCGACGACAAAGCCGTCAGCCGCCAGGAATACGACAACGCCAAGGCCAGTTTCCTGCAGGCCGATGCCGAAGTGGCCGAAGCCAGGGCGGCGCTGGAGCGCGCCCGGCTGAACCTCGGCTATGCCACCGTGACCGCGCCGATCTCCGGCCGTATCGGCCGCGCCCAGGTCACCGAAGGCGCGCTGGTCGGGCAAAACGAAACCACCCCGCTGGCGACCATCCAGCAGCTGGACCCGATCCATGCCGATGTCACCCAGTCTACCCGTGAGCTCAACGCGCTGCGCCGCGCCCTGCGCGCTGGCGAATTGCAGCAGGTGGGCGACGGCCAGGCACGCGCCACGCTGATCCAGGATGACGGCAGCGCCTACCCGCTGCCGGGCAAGCTGCTGTTCTCCGACATCAGCGTCGACCCCAGCACCAACCAGATCACCCTGCGCAGCGAATTCCCCAACCCGGACCTCGACCTGCTGCCTGGCAGCTACGTGCGGGTACGCCTGGAGCAAGCGGTGCAACCCAAGGGCCTGAGCGTGCCGCAACGCGCCATCCTGCGTGACAGCGCCGGTGTGCCGAAGGTGCTGGTGGTAGACCAGCACGCCCGGGTCAGCGACCGCCAGGTTGTACTGGGCAGCGCCCAAGGCGACCGCTGGGTCGTCAGCGAGGGCCTGGCGGCCGGCGAGCGGGTGGTGGTCGAAGGCCTGCAGCACGTCAAGGCCGGTGACCAGGTGCAGGTCGACAACGCACCCACTGCCCCGCCCATCGCACAGCATACCGGCCAGTGAGGGCCTGATTCATGCCACAATTCTTCATCGATCGCCCGGTATTCGCCTGGGTGGTCGCACTGTTCATCCTGCTGGCCGGCGCGCTGGCCATCCCGCAGCTGCCGGTGGCCCAGTACCCCAACGTGGCACCGCCGCAGGTAGAAATCTACGCCGTGTACCCAGGCGCCTCGGCGGCGACCATGGACGAAAGCGTGGTCAGCCTGATCGAGCAAGAGCTCAATGGCGCCGACAGCCTGCTGTACTTCGAGTCGCAGAGCAGCCTGGGCAGCGCCACCATCACCGCCACCTTCGCCCCGGGCACCCACCCGGACCTGGCCCAGGTCGACGTGCAGAACCGCCTGAAGGTGGTCGAGTCGCGCCTGCCACGCCCGGTCACCCAGCAAGGCCTGCAGGTGGAGAAAGTGTCCACCGGCTTTCTGCTTTTGGCCACCCTCACCTCCGAAGACGGCAAGCTCGATGAAACCGCGCTGTCGGACATCCTTGCACGTAACGTGATGGACGAAATCCGCCGCCTCAAGGGCGTCGGCAAGGCCCAGTTGTATGGCTCCGAACGGGCCATGCGCATCTGGATCGACCCGCGCAAGCTGATCGGTTTCAACCTCACGCCCAACGATGTGGCCGAAGCCATCGCCGCGCAGAACGCCCAGGTGGCCCCTGGCAGCATCGGCGATCTGCCCAGCCGCAGCACCCAGGAAATCACCGCCAACGTGGTGGTCAAAGGCCAGTTGAGCAGCCCCGAAGAGTTTGCTGCCATTGTCCTGCGTGCCAACCCGGACGGCTCCACGGTCACCATCGGGGATGTCGCCCGGGTTGAAATCGGCGCCCAGGAATACCAGTACGGCACGCGCCTGAACGGCAAACCGGCCACGGCCTTCAGCGTGCAGTTGTCACCCGGCGCCAACGCCATGGAAACCGCTACCCTGGTGCGGGCGAAGATGCAGGACCTGGCGCGCTACTTCCCGGAAGGCGTCAAGTACGACATCCCCTACGACACCTCGCCGTTCGTCAAGGTGTCGATCGAGCAGGTCATCAACACCCTGTTCGAAGCCATGCTGCTGGTGTTCGCAGTCATGTTCCTGTTCCTGCAGAACCTGCGCTACACGCTGATCCCGACCCTGGTCGTGCCAGTGGCATTGATGGGCACCTTCGCCGTGATGCTGGCCATGGGTTTCTCGGTCAATGTGCTGACACTGTTCGGCATGGTACTGGCCATCGGCATTCTGGTCGACGATGCCATTGTGGTGGTGGAGAACGTCGAACGCATCATGGCCGAAGAAGGCTTGCCGCCCAAGGACGCCACACGCAAGGCCATGGGCCAGATCAGCGGTGCAATCGTCGGCATCACGCTGGTGCTGGTGGCGGTATTCCTGCCTATGGCCTTCATGCAAGGCTCGGTGGGGGTGATCTACCAGCAGTTCTCGCTGTCGATGGCGGTGTCGATCCTGTTCTCGGCGTTTCTCGCCCTCAGCTTGACCCCGGCATTGTGCGCCACCCTGCTCAAACCCGTGGCCAAGGGCGAGCACCATGAACGCAAAGGCTTCTTCGGCTGGTTCAATCGCCGCTTCGAACGCATGAGCAACGGCTACCAGCGCTGGGTGGTGCAGGCGCTCAAGCGCAGCGGCCGCTACCTGCTGGTGTACGCGGTGCTGCTGGCGGTGCTGGGCTACGGTTTCAGCCAGCTGCCTACGGCGTTCCTGCCCACCGAAGACCAGGGCTACACCATTACCGACATTCAACTGCCGCCGGGCGCCAGCCGCATGCGCACCGAACAGGTAGCCGCGCAGATCGAGGCGCACAACGCCGAAGAACCAGGCGTGGGCAACACCACCTTGATCCTCGGCTTCAGCTTCTCCGGTAGCGGGCAGAACGCGGCGCTGGCCTTCACCACCCTCAAGGACTGGTCCGAGCGCAGCGCCGACGACAGCGCCCAGTCGATCGCCGACCGCGCGACCATGGCCTTCACCCAGCTCAAGGACGCGATAGCCTATTCGGTGCTGCCGCCCCCCATCGACGGGCTCGGTGAGTCTACCGGTTTCGAATTTCGCCTTCAGGACCGTGGCGGCATGGGCCACGCCGAGCTGATGGCAGCCCGTGACCAGTTGCTCGAAAGCGCCAGCAAAAGCAAGGTGCTGACCAACGTGCGCGAAGCCTCGCTGGCGGAAAGCCCGCAGGTGCAACTGGAAATCGACCGCCGCCAGGCTAATGCACTGGGCGTGTCGTTTGCCGATATCGGCACGGTGCTGGACGTGGCCGTAGGCTCCAGCTACGTCAACGATTTCCCCAACCAGGGCCGTATGCAGCGGGTGGTGGTGCAGGCCGAAGGTGACCAGCGCAGCCAGGTTGAAGACTTGCTGAACATTCACGTGCGCAACGACAGCGGCAAGATGGTGCCACTGGGTGCGTTCGTTCAGGCCAGGTGGGTCAGCGGCCCGGTGCAACTGACCCGTTACAACGGTTACCCGGCGGTGTCGATCTCTGGCGAGCCAGCCGCCGGCTACAGCTCGGGCGAAGCCATGGCCGAAGTCGAGCGGCTGGTGGCGCAGCTACCGGCCGGTACCGGCCTGGAATGGACCGGCTTGTCACTGCAGGAGCGGCTGTCCGGTAGCCAGGCCCCCCTGCTGATGGCGCTGTCGCTGCTGGTGGTGTTCCTGTGCCTGGCTGCGCTGTACGAAAGCTGGTCGATCCCGACTGCGGTGCTGCTGGTCGTTCCGCTCGGTGTGCTCGGTGCGGTGCTGGCGGTGACCTTGCGCGGCATGCCCAACGACGTGTTCTTCAAGGTTGGCCTGATTACCCTGATCGGCCTGTCGGCGAAGAACGCCATCCTGATCATCGAGTTTGCCAAGCATCTGGTAGACCAGGGCGTGGACGCCGTCGACGCCGCCGTGCAAGCGGCCCGCCTGCGCCTGCGGCCGATCGTGATGACTTCGCTGGCGTTCATTCTCGGCGTGGTTCCACTGGCCATCGCCAGCGGCGCAAGCTCTGCCAGCCAGCAGGCGATTGGCACCGGGGTGATCGGCGGCATGCTCAGCGCCACGCTGGCGGTGGTGTTCGTGCCGGTGTTCTTCGTGGTGGTGATGCGCCTGTCACAGCGACGCCAGGCGCATGACAGCGACGGGCAACCCGTGCCCCGCGAAAGCTGACTGGACAAGCCCCGCGTGAAATGGGAGGGTTCCCGGCAATGACTGCCCGGAACCCTTTTTCATGCCTGATGCACTCCCCCCCTGCTCAATCCTCGTTCTCGCCGGTGGCCGCGGCCAGCGCATGGGCGGCCGTGACAAGGGCCTGGTGGACTGGCAAGGCGAGCCGTTAATTGCACATGTTCATCGCGCGGTGCGGCCACTGAGCGACGACTTGGTGATTTCCTGCAATCGCAACCAGGCGGCTTACCGAGCATACGCCGACCAGTGGGTGGGCGATGCAGAAGCCGACTTCCCCGGGCCGCTGGCGGGGGTGATTGCCGGGCTCAAGGTGGCACGTCATGCGTGGGTGGTGTTGCTGGCCTGCGATGCCCCCCTGGTTGATCGCGACTTGATCGAAGACCTGCTGCGGCTGGCAGTGGCCGGTAACAGCGCGGCAATGGTGCGTCAGGGTGGTTTTTGGCAGCCGATGTTCAGCGTGCTGCCCAAGCGGGTGTTGCCGGTGCTGGAGCAGGCCTGGGCAGCGGGTGAGCGGAGTTTGCAGAAGGCCTTGCTGCGCGAGGCGGTGCAAGGGCTGGAGTGCGCCGAGAGCGATCGCCGGCTAAGCAACTTCAACAGCCCGGAACGGCTGCAAGACTGAGGGCATGACACCGCCCCCACAGGTAAGCCACAACACTTCAGAACTGTGGTGACTTTGTAGGAGCGGGTTTACCCGCGAATACGGCGGCGGCTGCAACGGTGAACGGCGGGTGGAAATTGGCCAGCAGGCACGGCCTCTTCGCGGCCATCAACCATTTAATACGACCAAGCTTTTCAGCTCTGAGCACCGCAGAAAAGCTTGACCGCCAACAGTGTATCTAATGGGAACGCAAAGGCGCTCACGACACCGCCGAAGCCTCCACCTCCTGCTCGCGGCTTGCATAACGCTGCGCCAGCACAGCACACACCATCAGCTGTATCTGGTGGAACAGCATCAGCGGCAAGATCATCGCGCCAATGCCACTGCCCACGAACAACACCTGGGCCATGGGCACCCCCGTGGCCAGGCTTTTCTTGGAACCGGCAAACAGGATGGTGATGCGATCCTCAAGGTCGAAGCCCAGCGCCTTGCCAAGCATGCGTGTGCCAAACAGCACCACTGCCAGCAGAATTGCGCACACTACGAACAACCCCGCCAGGTGCTGCGGCGATACGGTGTGCCACAGCCCGGTAACCACGGCCTCACTGAAGGCGGTGTACACCACCAGCAGGATCGAACCCTGGTCCACCACCTTGAGCCAGCGCGCATTGTGCTTGACCCAGGCACCGATCCAGCGTCGCGCGACCTGCCCGGCAACGAACGGCACCAGCAGCTGCAACGTGATCTTCAACACCGCATCCAGGCCGGAACCTGTATCACCACTGGCACCCAGCAGCAACATCACCAGCAACGGGGTGAGGAAGATACCCAGCAGGCTGGAGGCCGCCGCGCTGCAGATGGCGGCCGGCACGTTACCGCGGGCCAGCGAGGTAAAGGCAATGGCCGACTGCACGGTTGCAGGCAAGGCACACAGGTACAGGATGCCCAGGTAAAGCTCGTTACCCACCAGCGGTACGAACAGGGGTTTGAACGCCAGGCCCAGCAATGGGAACAATACGAAAGTACAGGAGAACACCAGTAGGTGCAGGCGCCAGTGCCCGGCACCGGCAATGATGGCTTCACGGGACAGTTTGGCGCCATGCAGGAAGAACAACAGGCCGATGGCCAGGTTGGTCAGCCAGCCGAAATACACCGCGCCATCGCCCGCGCAAGGCAGCACGGTGGCGATGAGTACTACACCGAGCAAGGCCAAGGTGAAATTGTCAAATAACATGCGCAAATACTTCATCACTGTATCCATCTTGTCATGGTGGCTGGGCAGACGATAAGGTCTTTGGCTCTCCGTCGCTAACGCCGGAACCCCGAGCGGTATCGCTCAACGGACACGTTCCACAAAAAGGACTCACCATGCTCCGCCCACGTCTGGCTGCACTTGCAGCCGCCATTACCCTTGCCTTGGGCCATGCCAGCGTCCAGGCCGACGACCAGTTACAGGCCAAGGTCGACCAGATCATCCGCCCGCTCATGCAGGAACAAGGCATCACCGGCATGGCTGTGGCCATCTATGCACGCGACCACGCGCATTACTTCAGTTACGGTGTGGCCAGCAAGGCCGACAACGTACCGGTCAGCCGCGATACGCTGTTCGAAATCGGTTCGCTGAGCAAGACCTACACTGCCACCCTGGCCGCGCTTGCCAGCGCCGAGGGCAAGCTTGACCTCGAGGCCCCGGCCAAGCGCTATCACCCGGCACTGGCCGGCGTCCCCATCGGCGACGCGAAGGTGCTGGAACTGGGCGCTTATAGCGCCGACTGCCTGCCACTGCAGTTCCCCGACACCGTGCAAACACCGCAGCAGGTAGTCGATTTCTTCCGCCACTGGCAACCTCGCGCCAAACCCGGCACCCAGCGCTGCTACTCCAACCCCAGCCTGGGGTTGTTCGGTGACCTGGCTGCCCGTGCGCAGCATGAACCGTTTTCCACGCTGATGAGTGAGGGCCTGCTGACGAAGATGGGCCTGAAAAATACTTACCTTCAGGTTCCGGCCAGCGCCCAGGGGCTTTATGCCCAAGGGTATGACGCCGACGACAAGCCGGTGCGTGTAGGGCCCGGCCCCTACGCCGATGAGGCCTACGGCATCAAAACCAGCGCCAGCGACCTGCTGCGCTATGTGCGGTTGCACATGCAGCCGCAGGGCCTGCCACCGGCCCTGGTGAAAGCCACCGCCATTACCCAGCAGGGCTATTTCCAGGTTGGCGGCATGACGCAAGGCCTGGGCTGGGAACGCTACCCCTACCCGGTCACGCTGAGCACACTGATCGATGGCAACAGCCCACGGCTGATCCGCGAACCGCAGGCCACCACTCGCTTGCAGCCGGCCCTGCCCGCGCTACCGGCAGCCTGGTACAACAAGACCGGCGCCACCAACGGCTTCGGCGCGTACGCCGCGTTCGTGCCGGCAGAACAGCTGGCAGTCGTGCTGCTGGCCAATCGGAATTACCCCAACCAGGCGCGGGTGCAAGCCGCCTTCGACATCCTTTCCGGCTTATAACGCTCACGTTGATTGTCGGACAAAACGACAGAATGTAGTGAGCAAAAATATTCACTACAAAATGGTTGACGCCGTTCATCGCGCTTGGGCATGATGAAGCCGTCTCCCCGATCGGGAGCGGTGGCAAGGGTGTTCCAGACGGCCTGCGCGGTAACGCAGGCCGTCCGTGGAGAGGGAAACTGTCCAAAAGGCAGCGTGAGAAAGCCCCTGTTGCGATGCTGCTGTAGCAGCCTTGGTAGTGCGCTACACCGTGATAGCGCCAACTGTGAAAATCACCTATGAATGGGTAATGGGGGCTTTATGATGAACTTGAACAACAATCCGACTATCGACCAATTGGCCCAGCTGTTCGCCGTGCGCAAGGACAGCCTTGACGACCATTTGCTGTGGGTTAGCCAAACCGGTGAAGTGCGCCTCGACCGCCTGCCACCGAACACCGTCGAAGATGAATTTGAAGAGCACCTGCCCAGCATGCGTGCCCGCTTCAAGGTCTACCGCCGTGGCCAAGGCTACGTCGGCAAGAAAGCCGCCGCCGACACTGAATTCGTTGGCCGCGTGCTGCAGACCCTGCAACAAGAATGGCCCGCTGCCCGTGAGCAGCAGGCAGTCAAGGTGATCGAACCGCTAAATTGAGGGTTCGCACCCTTACCAGAGCCCGGCCCGCATAGGCCGGGCTTTTTCATGCCTGGCGCCGCTGCAGACGGGTTTCCGGCAAAGGCAAGGCGCCTGTTGCCATCGCCCGGGCGCGGTCGACACCCCACACCAGCGCACGGGTCATGGTCTCGCCCGGCAGCGCAGGGTAATACTCTTCCAGCAACGCCCGCCCATCCCCGGCGTACAACCCCAGAAACAGCTGCGTCGCCCCCAGGCGCGACAAGCGCACCTGCACGTCCAGTGTGGTGCCGTCGCTGAGTGCTTCGTCGTGGCAGCGGCTGTGCAAATGTGCGTCGGCCCACTGCCAATAGGTTTCTTCCCTGACTCGCATGAGCATTCAATCCTCCGTTGCTGGAATGCCGCGTCAGAAAACCACAGGCCGGGCCATCCGGCGAGCGCTACCGGGCAATACCATGAGGCGGATCAACGAATGGCAATAAAAACCCCGCCGTTGGGCGGGGTGTGTGCAGACGCGGGATCACTTCTTGAGCGGTACCCGCGGCATGAAGCGGCCTTTTTTGCTGCGCTGCAAATGTGCAGGCTGGAGCTGTTCGGAATCATCCAGCGTCATGTGGGCGAAACCCAGGCGAAATGCCGCCTGGCCGCAACGCACCTGGCTGTTGATCGGGAACGTGTCGTTCAGGTCTTCGAAAAAGGATTCGCTCATGCCCAGTCTCCCTCCAGTGGCGGTCGCGTCGGCAACCAGACAAGTTGCCCAGGAAACGCGGCCTGTGAAAGTGAGACTAGCTGGTCATTTGCGGACCGACCGGACAAGAACCTTGCAGCCGACCAATGGCAAAAGGCTTTACTTCAGGCGTACTGCCGTGCCGGTGGCAAATACCACGACCATGCCGCCCTGTACCGACGGCATGCTGATCTCAAAATCCACCCCCACTACCGCATCGGCTTGCAACTGTCGTGCCCGGGCCTTGAGTTCTTCAGTGGCCTGCTCCCGGGCCTCGCGCAGCGCGCTTTCCAGGGTTTGTGAGCGGCCACCGAAAAAGTCGCGAAACCGTGTAAAGAAATCGCGCACGAAGTTGATGCCCTGCACCGATTCGGAACTGACCACGCCCAGGTATTCGGCAATCGGGCGGCCTTCGAGCTGGCTGGTGGTGGAAATGATCATGGATGCGCTCCGTTGGCCTGGCAAAAAGAGGCCGATTCTAACAGAGCGCAGGTCGGCGGATTTAAGCGCTTTACGCGTTGGCAGCCCGCAAACGCTGACCGATGCGCGCACCGAATACATTCACCAGCAGGCCGGCCATCACCAACAATGCGCCCCAGCCCTGCGTAGCGGTCAGGCGCTCTCCCAGCAGCAACGCCGACGAACTCAGGCCAATCACCGGTACCAACAGCGAGAACGGCGCCACTTTGCCTGCCGGGTGACGCGACAGCAACTTACTCCACAGGCTGTAACCGAGCATGGTGGCCACAAAGGCCAAATACGCCAGGGCCAGCACCGAACTCCAACTGATATTGGCCAAGGCATGGCCAATGCGCTCGGGGCCTTCCAGCCACCAGGACAGTGCCAGGAATGGCAGTGGCGGGATCAGCCCACCCCAGATCACCAACGCGACCAGGTCGACCGAGCCGAACCGCCGGGTAATGATGTTGCCCAGGCCCCACATTGCACCGCCACACAGGGTCAGCACCAACGCCAGCATGGGCACATGGCCGCCGTCTTCGCTGCCGATCAGTGCCAGGCCGCCGGCCGCCACCAGCAGCCCCAGCACGCTGGCCAGGCGCAGCCGCTCACCGAGAAACAACGCCGCAAAACCGAGGGTGAAGAAGGCTTGCGACTGCAGGATCAACGAAGCCAATCCTGGCGGCATGCCGCTGTACATGGCCTGAAACAGGAACGCGAACTGGCCCAGTGAAATGGTCGCACCGTAAGCGATCAGCCAGCGCCACGGCAGTTTGGGCCGCCTGACCAGCAAGATCGCCGGAAACGCCACCAGCAAGAAACGCAATGCCCCCAGCAACATCGGTGGCAGCCCGTCGAGGCCAACCTTGATGACCACAAAGTTGACGCCCCAGGCGACAATCACCACCAGGGCGATAAGCAGGTCCTTGAGTGGCATTGCGACTTCCTTCTGCAGGCTTTTTAGACATATTTCGTTACAGCATAACGGTATTCCTTGAGAAGGGACCAGCACAGTTGAAACCAATGGTTGCACTACAGTGACTGTTCCGTCTGCCCGCTGTCGTTTGGACGACTAACTGCCAAATCAGCAAGCACAGGTTCAATCCTGATAACCAGGCGCCACCTTTTCCAACATTCGCAACAACGCCGCCCACGCCAATTGCAGCGCATCCGGGTCGGTCAGTTCCCCCTGCTTCAACCCTCTCTCCGGCGCGTTGAACTGCCGTTCGGTACGCACGCACACGTCGGTCGTCGGCAATATCAGTTGCCCAGCACTTTGCGCCGCCAACTGGATCTCGCAAGCCTTCTCCAGGTAGTACATGCGCAAGAAGGCTTCAGCCACACTGCGCCCCGTGGTCAACAGGCCATGGTTGCGCAGCATCATCACCGGCTTGTTGCCCAGGTCGGCCACCAGCCGTTGCTGTTCATCCATGTCCAGCGCGACGCCCTCGTAGGCGTGGTAAGCCACATTGCCGTAAAACTCCATGGACATCTGGTTGACCGGCAGCAGGCCACATTCCAGTGCGGCCACCGCGCAACCTGCGCGGGTGTGGGTGTGCAGCACGCACTGGGCATCCTCGCGGGCAGCGTGAATGGCACTGTGAATGACGAACCCGGCCGGGTTGACCGGGTGACGGGCAGCCCCCACCGGCCGCCCCTGCAGGTCGATCTTCACCAGGCTGGACGCTGTGATCTCCTCGAAGAGCAGGCCATACGGGTTGATCAGGAAATGGTGCTCCGGCCCAGGCAGGCGCAGGGAGATATGCGTGAAGATGAGATCGCTCATGCGAAAGTGTGCGATCAGCCGGTAGCAGGCAGCCAGCTCCCGACGCAGGCTTAGTTCCGTTTCAGTCATCTTGTTGCCCCTTTACTGAGCCCTATTTGCTGGCCCAGGCGTTGAAGCGTTGCTCCAGTTCTTCGCCATGATCGACCCAGAATTCCACGTTCATGGCCAGCGCCCCTTGCAGGTTCTGTGGCGAAGTGGGTACCCAGTTGGCCAGCGCCGGGTCAAGCCTGGCCGCGGCTTGGGTATTGGTTGGCCCATAGGGGATTTGTTGTACATACCGCACCTGGGTATCCGGCTGATTGGCATAGGCAATCAGCCGCTTGGCCTGGTCGACATGCCGCGAGCCTTTGATGATCGCCCAATAGTCCATACCGTACAGGCTGCCAGGCCATACCACGGCCAACGGGCTGCCCTGCTGCGCCGCCACCGCAATTCGTCCGCTGTAGGTGGAGGTCATCACCACGTCACCGGCTGCCAGCCATTGCGCGGGTTGAGCGCCGGCGTCCCACCACTGGATATGGGGTTTGAGTTCACTGAGTTTGGCGAAGGCCCGCTCGACACCTGCCGGCGTGGACAATACCCGGTATACGTCCTCGACCTTGACCCCGTCAGCCAACAGCGCGAATTCCAGGTTGTACACCGCACGTTTGCGCAGGCCGCGCTTGCCAGGGTACTTGTCGACGTCCCAGAAGTCGGCCCACGACGCCGGCGCCTGGGCCAGCTTGCTGCGGTCGTAGGCAATAGCCACGCTCCAGACCAGCGCGGCCGATCCACAATCCTGTGCGGCTGCCGGGATCAGTTCGGCGGCATGGCCCAGGCGCTGCCAGTCCAGGTGCTCGTAGATCCCCTCGTCGCAGCCGCGCATCAAGTCAGGGCCTTCGATCTGCACCACATCCCAATCGACGTTGCCGGTGTCTGCCATGACCTGGATCCGCGCCATTTCACCGTTGTATTCACTCTGGATCAGCTGGCTGCCGTCCTGGGCGACGAAGGGCTTGAAAATCGCCTCATCCTGGGCCTTCTGGCCCGCGCCGCCATAACCGACCACAACCATCTGCTGCGCAGCTTGCGCAGTGCCCAGGCCAAGGGCCAGCAAGGCTGCACAAAGGCCGGTCACACGTGGATATAGCTGCATCGTAGTTTCCTCCTGGCGGTGCCCGACGGGCCCGTTTTCTTGTTGTTTTGAGGTCACACCCTCGCCATGCGAGTGAGGAAAACCTAGACAGACACCAGTAAAAAAACAAGTTGATTTTTTACTATCGCTACACTTTGATAGAAAAATAACAACACCGTACCGGAGCCGCCTGTATGCAGACCGCCTTCCCACACCTGTTCGAGCCCTTGCAGATCCGCGGCAAACGTTTGAAAAACCGCATCATGTCCACCGGGCACGACACCTGCCTGCCCACCGACAACCTGGTCAACGACAAACTGATCGCCTACCAGCGCGACCGCGCTGCCGGCGGCGTTGGCCTGATCGTGCTGCAGGTCGCCGGGGTGCACGACAGTGCCCGTTACACCTCGCATGTGCTAATGGCCACTGACGATGCCTGCATCGATGGCTACCGGCAGCTTGCCGAGGCCTGCCACGCGCACGGCACCGTGGTGCTGTCGCAACTGTTTCACCCCGGGCGGGAGATCATGGAATCGGCAGACGGCCTGTTGGCGGTAGCCTACTCGGCCTCTGCGGTGCCCAATGAGCGCTTCCGGGTGATGCCACGGGCGCTGGACCAGGCAATGATCGACGAAATCGTCCAGGGCTACGCCAGCGCCGCCCGCCGCCTGCACCAGGCCGGGCTGGATGGCGTCGAGGTGGTGGCCAGCCATGGCTACCTGCCCGCGCAGTTTCTCAACCCGCGTGTGAACGTACGCAGCGATGGCTACAACGGTGACCTGGATCAGCGCCTGAGGTTCTTGCGCGAAGTGCTGGCCGCAGTGCGCGCCGCCACCGATGAGCAATTCATCATTGGCCTGCGCATCAGCGCTGACGAGCGCGACAGCCAGGGCCTGAGTGAAGACGAGTCACTGGCTGCTGCCGTGGCCTTGCAGGGCCAGCTCGACTACCTGCATATCGTCGCCGGTACCTCGGCCTCGCTGGGGGGCGCGGTCCATATCGTGCCGCCGATGGCCATCGAACCGGCGTACCTGGCCCGCGAGGCTGGCACCTTCAAGCAACAGCTGGCTATCCCCCTGTTCGTCACCGGGCGCATCAACCAGCCCCAGGAAGCCGAGCTGATCCTGGCCCGCGGCCAGGCTGATGTGTGCGGCATGACCCGGGCGCTGATCTGCGATCCGTCGATGCCAGGCAAGACCGAACGCGGCCAGGTCGAAGACGTGCGCGCCTGCATCGCCTGCAACCAGGCATGCATCGGCCATTTCCATCGTGGTTTGCCCATTTCCTGCATCCAGCGCCCGGAAACCGGGCGTGAGTTGCAGTACGGGCACCTCACGCCCACTTCCTCGCCCAAGCGCATAATGGTCGCCGGCGGCGGGCCTGCCGGCATGAAGGCCGCCGCCGTGGCCGCCGCGCGCGGGCACCAGGTCACGCTGTACGAGGCGGGCCCGCAGCTCGGTGGGCAGGTGCTGCTGGCCCAGCTACTGCCACGGCGTAGCGAGTTCGGGGGTGCCAGCACCAACCTTCAACGGGAAATGGCCCTGGCAGGTGTAGAAGTGGTGCGCAACACCCGGGTCGACCGCGCGCTGGTCGAACGTGAGCGCCCTGATCTGGTCATTGCCGCTACCGGCGCCACCCCCTACTGGCCGGCGTTCGAGCGTACCGGCGAGCTTCAGGTAGTGGACGCCTGGCAAGTGCTGCGCAATGAGGTGAAACCGGGGCGTTCGGTGCTGGTGATCGACTGGCGCTGTGACTGGATCGGCCCCGGTATCGCCGAACGCCTGGTGCGCGAAGGTCATCAGGTCCAGTTGGCGGTCAACGGCACTCATTGCGGCGAGAGCCTGCCGCTTTATGTACGTGACCAACTGGCCGGCGAGCTGCATCGCCTGGGTATCCCTGTCACCCCATACGCACGCCTGTATGGCAGCGACGACAACACGGTGTATCTGCAGCACACCGCCAGCGGCGATCCGATGATCTTCGAAGGCATCGACACCCTGGTGCTGTGCATGGGGCATCTACCGCAAGACCACCTGGCCACTGAACTGGCAGGTGTGGTGGACGTACGGCGGATTGGCGACTGCCTGGCGCCGCGCACAGCCGAAGAAGCGATTCACGATGGCCTGACGGTTGCCTGGGCACTCTGAGGCTGTACATACTGCGGCTTTTGCGATGGACCGACGCGCATGAGCCAACCCTCCCAGCCCACCGCCAGCGAACCCGGGGGCGCCGCGCCGCAGTTCCTCGGCACCCGCATCCGCGGCCTGCGCAAGCGCCGCGGCATGACCTTGGCGGAGCTGGCCGCACACAGTGAACTGACCGCAGGCTACATCAGCCAGCTGGAGCGCAACCTCTCCTACCCGTCGATCCCGGCGCTGTTCAATATCGCCCGCAGCCTGGGCGTGACCATCCAGTGGTTCTTCGCCAGCGAAGCCACCACCGCGCCCGAAGACCAAGGCTTTGTGGTGCGGCGCAACAGCCGCCTGAGCGTGCATTACGAAGATGGCATCGTTGATCAACTGCTCACCCCCCAGCCCAACCGCCAGCTGGAGATGCTGCACTCACGTTTCCCGCCAGGTACCTACAGCCAGCAAAGCTACAGCCACGACGGCGAAGAAGCCGGTTACCTGCTCAGTGGCACGTTTGAACTGTGGGTAGGCGAGCGGCATTTCCAGCTGAGTGAAGGCGACAGCTTCAGCTTCTCGAGCCAGGAGCCCCATCGCTACGGCAACCCCGGTGAGGTGGATGCCGTGGTGATCTGGGTGATCACGCCGCCAACATTCTGAAGCACTCCGGCAAGCACTGGTAACACCGTTGACCGGCAATACGGTCTACCTTGTCCACCGAACTTCAAAGGAGCACAACCATGAAGCAGATCCTGATCATTGGTGCGGGCTTTGCCGGCCTGTGGAGCGCACTCAGCGCCATCCGCCAGCTTGACCTCAACGGCAGCAAGGGCGTCGAGGTCACCTTGCTCGCGCCCCAGGCTGAGCTGCATGTGCGTCCGCGCTTCTATGAGCCAGACGTGCATACCCTGGCCGCACCCCTGCAGGCGCTGTTCGACGCTGTCAATGTCCGTTTCGTGGAGGGCACGGCATACCACATCGATGAAGCGGCCCGCCGCGTGGGCTATCGCACCCGCAGCGGCACTCGCTGCACCTTGCCCTACGACCGTCTGATCATGGCCTGCGGCAGTGAGCTCGAGCGCCCTGACATGGTCGGCATCGAGCATGCCTTCGACGTCGACAAGCTCGACAGCGCCGCACGCCTGGAAACCCACCTGAAGTCACTGGCCAGCCTGCCGAACACGCCGGCACGCAATACCGTGGTGGTAGCCGGGGGCGGTTTTACCGGCATCGAGACGGCCACCGAATTGCCGGCCCGCTTGCGCGCGATACTGGGTGAAGACGCCGCGTTGCGCGTAGTGGTAATCGACCGCGGCGCCAGGATTGGCGCAGCCTTGGGTGACGGCATCCGCCCAGCCATCGAGCAGGCATGCGAGGCCCTGGGCGTGGAGTGGGTTTGCGGTGCCACAGTAGTTTCGGTAGACCCTGCCGGTGTGCAGCTGGACAACGGCCAGCGTATCGACGCCAGCACGGTGGTCCGGACGGTTGGCTTCAAGGCCAACCCGCTCACCGAACAGATCAGCGGCGAGCGCGACAATCGCGGCCGTTTGCATGTCGATGGCAACCTGAAGGTCAAGGGCAATGATGCCGTGTATGCAGCTGGAGACGTGGCTTACGCCACCTGTGACGCGCTTGGCAACCCTGCAATGATGTCGTGCCAGCATGCGATTGCGCTGGGGCGCCACGCAGGCAACAATGCCGCGGCCGAGCTGATTGGCGTGGCACAGATGGCTTACAGCCAGCCCAAGTACGTGACCTGCCTGGACCTGGGGGCTTGGGGTGCGGTGTATACCGAAGGATGGGACCGTGAGGTGTCGCCACCGGAGGACAAGGCCGAAGCCAAGGCGCTGAAGCGCCAGATCAATTCAGTGTGGATTTATCCGCCAGCGGCTGACCGTGCAGCAGCCTTGGCAGCCGCTGATCCGCTTATTCCGGTAGCCTGAACGCTTCTACGGGTTGGGGTGGCCTTGTCCCTCGACAGGGCCACGCTTGCAACCAACCGCTCCCTTGATCAGGCAGCCGCAAACAGCTCGTTGGCAATCTGCGCCTGTGCAGCATCGATCGCCTGGCTGCGCTGCTCCGGGCCATAGGCCAGGCCGTGGGCCCGGACGATTTCCAGGTCGGTAATACCAATGAAGCCCAGGAACACTTTCAGGAAGTCTTCATGCCCGGCGCCAGTCGGCTGGCCAGCGTGCAGGCCACCCGCAGTGGAAACCAGCACCACTTTCTTGTTGCCGCACAGGCCTTGCGGGCCGGCTTCGGTGTAGCTGAAGGTCTTGCCGGCGACGGCCACACGGTCAATCCAGGCTTTTAGCTGGGTCGGCACGGTGAAGTTGTACATTGGCGCGCCAATCACCACGGCATCGGCAGCCAGAAACTCTTCGAGCGTCTCGGCGCTCAGCTTGGCTTCGAAAGCCTGGGCCGCGTCGCGTACGTCTTCAGGGGTGCCTGCAGCGACCAGGGTGGCGGCGGAGAAGTGGGCAATGGCATCGGCAGCCAGGTCGCGGTAAACCACCTCAACGCTTGGGTCTGCAGCCTTCCAGGCTTCGACCACTTCGCGGCTCAGCTGACGCGAGGCGGAATTGTCGCCCAGGATGCTCGAATCGATGTGCAACAGTTTCATGGGACTCTCCTGTGAGTGAAGACCGCATCTGTGGGCGATCACGATGGGGAGAATCCTATCGAAGTGATCAATAGCTGATAAGTCAGCAAAAATGCGTTAGTTTGTCCCACAGATGGAACAGTGAGACATGCCCATGCAAGACCTCAACGACCTCTTCTACTTCGCGCGCGTCGTCGAAGCCGGCGGATTCGCCGCCGCCGGGCGCCAGCTGGGTATCCCCAAGTCGCGCCTGTCGCGGCGTATCGCCGAGCTTGAAGAACGCCTGGGCACACGCCTGTTGCAGCGCACCACACGGCAACTCAAGCTCACCGCAGTAGGTGAACGTTACTTGCATCATTGTCAGGCCATGCTGCTGGAGGCCGAAGCCGCCGACGAAACCGTGGCCAGCATGAGCAGTGAACCGCGCGGGCGTTTGCGGGTTTCCTGCCCGGTGGCACTGGCACACGCCTTCCTGCCGGATGTGATCAGCCGCTTTCTCGAGCAGTACCCGCTGGTGCAACTGGACATGGTATTGCTCAACCGCCGGGTCGACCTGATTTCCGAAGGCATTGACGTAGCGTTGCGCGTACGCGACCTGGGCGACGAAGACCCGGCCCTGGTCACCCGCCGCCTGCGCCAGGCACAAATGCAACTGGTGGCTGCACCCGGTTTTGCCGACCACATTCGCGAACCGGGCGAGCTGGCATCATTGCCCGTGCTGGGCGCAGCCGAAGCGGACCGGCTGGTACACTTCCGCCTGTTCGGCCCCCATGGCAAGCAGCAGGAAATAGCGCTGGAGCCACGCTTGGCGATCGATGATTTCGTAGTACGTAACGCTGCTGTACGTGCCGGGCTGGGGTTCACTGCGCTGCCCAGCATGTTCTGTGAAGAGGAACTGGAACGCGGCGAACTGGTGCGCCTGCTGCCAGACTGGTCGCTGCCGGGTGGCTACCTGCAGGCGGTTTACCCACACCGGCGCGGCCTGCTGCCTGCGGTCCGAGTGTGGATCGATCACCTGGCGGCGTCATTCGAGGCTTGTGGAGAGCGGTATGTCTGAACGGAAGATGAGCGAGGCCCAGGTGGCGGCATTTTGTCTGAGCCTGCCGGGGGCGCGGGAAGACTACAAATGGGGCGGCATCCGAGTGTTTTCGGTGGCAGAAAACAAGATGTTCGCGGTGCTCGACCTGGCGGGTGCCGGGTTGTCGTTCAAGGTAGCCGACGAGCTGTTTCTGGGTTATTGCGATCGCCCCGGGATACGGCCGGCGCCGTACCTGGCGCGGGCGCGATGGGTCAGCATGGCGCCGCCCTACCCCATGGGGCGTGATGAACTGTGTGATGTGTTGCAGCGGTCGCACCAGCTGGTCGTGCGTCGGTTGCCCAAGCGGTTGCAGGTGGGGTTGGTCATGTGATCTACCTGTACCGGCCCTTTCGCGGCATTACCCGCAAAGAGGCCGGCACAACTGCACATCAACCAAGGGGCAGATAACGCCCGTCAAGAAACAGCCAGTCTGCCCAGAACACCTGGTGCAGCAGCACAATCCCCCAGCACACCAACTGGAACGACACCTTGCGGGTCTTGTGCCGAAACAGCTGCTGCGCCAACAGCGCCCCCGGCCAACCACCGAGCAACTCGCTGGCATGCAGCACTTTCTCGGGTGTACGCCAGGCCTGGTTACGTGCCTGCTGCTTGTCCTGCCAATACAGCAACAGGCTGATCAGGCTCATGGCCGGGTACAACGCCAACGGCCACCAGGCCTGATCGTTCCAGGCCATGCGCGCCGCCCCCAGGCCGGGCAACAGGCAAAGCACGCCCAACAGCAGCAGCTTCAGGCGCACATTGCGCACGCCTTCAGCCCGTTGCCCACGCAGCGCCTCAGCCATGTGCCGTGGACCAGTCGACCCAACCGAACTGCCAGGTCGCCAGAATGAACAGGCCGAACACAATGCGATACCAGGCAAATGCCGCGTAGCTATGGTTGGCAATGAACTTGAGCAACGCCCGTACGGCAATCATGGCGAAGATGAACGAGGTCACGAAGCCGAGCGCGAACACCGGCAGATCGCCGGGCTGGAACAAGTCACGGTATTTGTAGCCCGAATATACCGCCGCACCGACCATGGTCGGCATTGCCAGGAAGAACGAGAACTCGGTCGCTGCCTTGCGCGACAGGCCGAACAGCAGGCCACCGATAATGGTCGAACCGGAGCGCGACGTGCCCGGGATCATCGCCAGGCACTGGATGAAGCCTATTTTCAGCGCATGGCTCCAGCGCATGTCGTCCACATGGTCCACCTGCACGCGGTGCTCACGGCGCTCGGCCCAGAGCATGATGACGCCCCCCACCACCAAAGCCGCCGCCACGGTGACGGGGTTGAAAAGGTATTCGTGAATAAGGTCGGCGAACAGCACACCCAGGACCACCGCCGGCATGAACGCCAGCAACAGGTTGCCCGTGAAGCGGCGCGCCTTGGGCTGGTGGGTCAGGCCGAAGACCACTTCGAAAATCTTGCTGCGAAACTCCCACACCACCGCCAGGATCGCCGCCAGCTGAATGATGATGTTAAAAGCCATGGCCCGTTCGCCGCCAAAACCGATCAGGTCGGCGACGATAATCTGGTGACCGGTACTGGAGATCGGCAGAAACTCCGTCAGCCCTTCAACCACGCCTAAGATGATTGCCTGGAAGGCAGTCCAAAAATCCATCATTCCCCCGGATGGAGCTCTGCTTGTCGCAGGCCCCTTGTTCTTGATTTGCTTGAAATTGCCTTACACGGCCCGGCTGTTTTACAGCGTCTGTTGGGCGCAACGCCAGCGGAAAAGTTCATGCCTGTTAAAGGTTTCATCTTGCGCGGCCGAAATCCTGACAGAGCCCCCTGGCAATCGCTTTACCTGACCCGTTGCAGACTATCACCAACATAGCACTTAGCCATTAGTCGGGTGTGGGCTCGCTGCAAAGCATGCTTCGATGCACCTCAATAAAAAGAACAATGCGGGAGCTGATGGATGAACACTCTGAGATCGATGTCAATCAGTCAGCGCCTGTGGCTGATCCTTGTGGTGGCAGTGGCCATGCTGGTGGTACTGGGCCTGCTGATGCTGCGGCAGATCCATGGCGACCTGTACCAGGCCAAGGCAGAGAAAACCCGCCATGTGGTGCAAACCGCCGCGGGTGTGCTGGCCTATTACCAAGGCCTGGAAGCTGCCGGCACGCTCAGCCGCGAAACCGCCCAGCAACAGGCGCTGCAGGTAGTGCGCGCGCTGCGCTACGACCATGACGACTATTTCTGGATCAACGACCTGGGGCCGAAGATGATCATGCATCCGGCCAACCCCAAGCTCGACGGCCAGGACCTTTCAGCCATCCGCGACCCCGATGGTTTCGCGGTGTTCAACGAAATGGTCGCCCTTGCCCGCCAGCAGGACGCCGGCCCGGTCAACTATCGCTGGCCCAAGCCCGGCGCCAGTGAGCCGGTAGCCAAGACCTCGTATATTCAGTTGTTCAAGCCGTGGGGCTGGATCATCGGTTCGGGCGTGTACGTCGATGACGTGCAGGCCGAATTCGCTCGCCAGTTGCGCGACGCTTCGCTGGTTGGCGTGGGCATTGCCCTGCTGATGGCGCTGGTGGTCATGCTGATCGCCCGCAGCATCGCCCGCCCGCTGCAGGAAGCGGTGCAGGCGATGGGCAACATCGCCAGCGGCGAAAGCGACCTGACCCGGCGCCTGGACACCCATGGCAGCGACGAGATCACCCACCTGGGCGAGCACTTCAACCGCTTCAACGGCAAACTGCAAGGTGTCGTCGGCCAGCTGCAAGGCGCGGCCCACGCATTGGCCCAGTCCGCCGGGCACGTCGGTGACAATGCGGGTGCCGCACAACAGCGCAGTGCCCAGCAATCGTTGCAGATGGACCAGGTGGCCACTGCAGTCAATGAGGTGACCTACGCCGTGCAGGACGTGGCCAAGACCGCTGAACAGGCCGCCGGAGAAATGCGCACGGCACAACAACAGGTGACGCACGGCCAGCAGGCCATCCACGGCAGCCTGGCGCAGATCGACCGCCTGTCGCTGACCATCGATGAGGCCGTACAGGTAATCCGCGACCTGGCCGGCCACAGCACGCGCATCGGTGGCGTGCTGGACGTGATTCGTTCCATTGCCGAACAGACCAACCTGCTGGCGCTGAATGCCGCCATCGAGGCTGCACGGGCTGGCGAGCAAGGCCGAGGCTTTGCCGTGGTCGCCGACGAGGTGCGCCTGCTGGCCCAGCGTACAGCACAATCGACGGCCGAGATTCATACCATGATCGAGCACCTGCAGAGTCAGTCGGACGCTGCGGTCAAGGCCATAGACACCAGCAGCGAGGCATCACGCCAGACTGTCGAACAAGCCCGCGAGGCCGGCGCCAGCCTGGACGCCATCAACCAGGTGCTGAACAACCTCACCGCATTGAATGCCTCCATTGCCAGCGCTACCTTGCAGCAGTCGCATGTGGTCGAAGAGATCAACCGCAATGTGCTGGATACTGCCGGGTTGTCGCAGCAGACCGCCGATGCAGCGCGTCAGTCCAGCGATGCCGGGGTGGCATTGGGGCGGTTGAGCGAAGAGCTGGAGCAGTTGTTGCGGCAGTTCCGGGTCTGAGAACAAGCCCTTTGTGGGAGCGGGCATGCCTGCTCCAGCAGGTATCGAGTGACCTTCAAGCCTGCGCTGCACCTGTGGGAGCAACTGTCTTGCTCAATTTCTGAAAGCTGGCGCGATCCGAGTGGGAGCGGCCTTGTGTCGCGAAAGGGCCGCGTAGCGGCCCCCGACAATCTGCGCATCAAAGCCGAAATCCTGGGGCCGCTTTGCGGCCCAATCGCGACACAAGGCCGCTCCCACAGGGCGCGTGTAGCCCGCTGAAGGTCAGTGATGATACGCGTCATCTTCACCGGCAAAGCTGATTGACACACCACTGGATGGGTGGAGGGGAAGCAGAGTGACCAGGATGCGGCGGGGCGCTGGTAATCAAGGCGCCGCCGATCCTTTGTGGGCATGCCCGCGAAGGAAGCAACGCGGTGGATGGCACCGGCGCTGCCGGTGTTCGCGGGTAAACCCGCTCCTACAACCAGGTATCCCGCCGCTGCGCCCTACACCTTCCCCGGCCGACCCGCTACAATCTCGCCCCTTCCCCGTAGCCTCCAAGGATCGCCGATGTCCGGCCTTGAACTCATTGCCGCCCTCCTCGGCGTAACCGCTGTCTGGCTCACGGTCAAGCAGAACGCCTGGTGCTGGCCAATTGGCCTGGTCATGGTGCTGATTTATGGCTGGCTGTTCTACGAGGTAAAGCTGTACTCGGGCATGTTGCTGCAAGTGGCCTACGCCATCCTGCAACTGTACGGCTGGTGGCAATGGAAGCGCCCCGGCCACGCTGAAGACGCCCGTCAGGTCTCCCGCCTGCAACGCCCGGCACTGTTCACCGGCCTGGCCACCGGGGTGCTGCTGAGCGCCGCCCTGGGCACGGCCATGGCCAACTGGACCGATGCCGCCCTGCCCTGGCTGGATGCCACCCTGACCGGATTCAGCCTGGTAGCGCAACTGTGGATGGCGCAGAAACGCCTGCAGTGCTGGCCACTGTGGGTGGTGGTCGACATCATCTATGTGGGCCAATACCTGCATCAGCAGTTGTATTTCACCGCAGGCTTCTTCGCCGTGCTCACCCTCATTGCTGTACGCGGCTGGCTGGAATGGCGCCGCGACCCGGCGTTGGTACAGCCATGAGTGCGCAGCAAGCAATGAAAGTGCTGGTACTGTGCGGCCCAGAATCCAGTGGCAAAAGCTGGCTTAGCGGGGTGATCCAGGCACATTTTGGTGGCGTGGTGGTGGGCGAGTACGTGCGCCATTTCATCGACCAGCAATGCCGTGACACCTGCTACGCCGATATTCCCGCCATCGCCCGCGGGCAACTGGCATGGGAGGACCGTGCGCGTGAGCTGGCGCCCCCGCTGCTAATTCTGGACACCCACCTGCTGAGCAACATGCTCTGGAGCCAGGCACTGTTCGACGACTGCCCAACCTGGCTGGAAGAGGCACTGCTGGCACGGCGTTACGACCTGCACCTGTTGCTCAGCCCGCAAGGGGTGGACTGGATTGCCGATGGTCAGCGTTGCCAACCCGATCTCAGCGATCGTCAGCGCTTTTTCGACGACAGCCAGGCGTGGCTGAGGCGGCACAACCAGCCGCACCAAATACTCGATGGCAATTGGCCGCAACGCCAATTGCTGGCCTTGCAATCAGTTGCTATGCTGCTTGGTAGCGATGCGCCATCATGCCCAACCGAGTGTTAAACCACTGACACACTCCGGTGGGGCAAAGCCCCCGAAATTGCGGGGCTTCCCCCTGTCCTGGGGGCAGTGTCAAGCCCGTGAAACACACTTGCAAAAACCCTTCCAATCAAGGCCACAGCTGCCTTTGCCGGCAACGCTCGAAGCAAGCTGTTTCAAGCCTGAGACAGCATGCGTCGCACTTTGTCAGCCTCTTGCCCTAACTATCTGATCTAAAAAAGATTCTAAAAAGCGGCACACCTTCTGCTCTGTCGTTCGCATCGCTGAACAGGGCCAGCGCTCAAAGAAGGAGTTGCCGTCGTGAGGAAACGTGACAAACGCCTCTATCACCTATTACTGGTGGGTTGTGTACTGGGGTCACTCAGCCTGACGGCTCAGGCGGACAAGGGGATCATCATCATCAAGCGCGATGTGCAGGTGCGCAACGCGACCATCCCCCCTCTGATCCCAGACCCGAGCCCTACCACCGTCAATGCCAACCCTTCTGCCCACGTGCTCAAGCAAACCAACGAGCTGAGCGATGGCGACTTCGCCGGCATCAGCAGCGGTGCAGGCATCAGCAACCTGGTCACCCAGCAGACCAACAACCTGGGTGGCAACCTCGGCAACCAGAACCAGCTTCCCAACTTGGCGGGCGGACGCGGCACGGGGTCGGGTAACGGTATCTCGAACATGGTCAACTCGAGCGTGCAGCGTGGCCTCGCGCCGCTGCAGATTCTGACCGGCGGGGGCAAGTGAGATGAAGCGCACACTGCTGATGCTGGCCGCCCTTTGCACTGCACCGGCCTTTGCGCAATCCCTGGTTCCCGTCATCAACAACGCCGATATCGACAGCTCCGGCAGCCGCTATCAGGGCAACCTCTCTGTCAACCAGGCCGCTGGCGACAAACAGCAGCAAGTCAATGCGCGCGCCATCGCCGTCGGCCCCGAAGCCAATGCAAGCACCCAGATCCGGCAACGGCTCGACACGCCCGCCGACCCCGCGATGGACGCCCGCTCGACCATCCAGGGCAACGCTTTCAGCAACGGCAGCGGTGCCCTGGGGGTCAACCAGAGCGCAGGTGCCAACACCCAGCAAGCCAACGCACTGAGCATCAGCATTGGTGCACAACCGCAAAGCATCGACGACAGCGTCCTCATGCAGCAGAACGTGGCGCTGATCAACAACTCAGGAGCAACTGACATTCCAGCAGGCTATCGCCAGGTCACTACCAGTGACCAGGCCTTCACCGGTAGCCGAGGGGTGATCCAGTTGAACCAGAGTGCCGGGGTGGGAAACCGAATGGCCAACACCTTGAGCATCCGGGTCGCGGATTGACCCTGCAGTTAAGAACGACACTTAACCTAATAGCGTACGGAGAATCACCATGAAACCCTCGATGGCAATCAAGCCTCTGGTTTTCGCAATTGCTGCGGTCATGGCTGTTGCTGTACAAGCTGGGCAAAATGATCGGCGTAATGACCACCATAACGGCCACCACAACAATGGTCATCACACGCCTCCACCCACCAAGATCCCTGTGTATGCAACGGCCAATGCCTGGGACACCCAAACCAGCACTCGCAACCGCATCTCCAATGAAGGCACCATCAACGAAGCCGAGATGAGTGACTCTGGCACCGGCTCCAGCGGCAACGTTGGCATAAACGTGGCGGCCGGTAACGGCAACCAGCAAGATAACGCCGCTGCCATTGCCAACGCAGGCTCCGACTCGAGCCTGGACAACAGCTTCGTGTTCGGCATGGCCAGTGCCACAGCTGACGTTGTGCAAACCAGCAGAAACAACCGGGTCGACAACTATTCGACCCAGTCTTCGGCTGTGATGAGCGGCTCGGCCAGCGGGGCTGAGGGCAACATTGGCATCAACGTTGCCGGTGGCGACCTCAACCAGCAGAAAAACACCATGGCCATCGCCAACACCGGTGCCCCGCTGGGTAACGCCACTGCCACGGCTTCGGCCAATCAGGACGGCCCAGGCCTGATTGTAAACAACAGCGCCGACCGCACCTATCGGGTGGATACGATTACCATCACCAAATCGGCCAGCGGTTCAAGCTCGAAGGAAGGCAGCTTCAACTCGACCGACGACCGCAGCTCGTCTTCGAGCTTCAGCCTCGCCGGTGCGCAAAGCGCCAGTTCCAGCGGCTCCAGTGGCTGGGACTCCAGCGGCTCGCAATCCAGCAGTGCCAGCGGCTCCCACAACTCGAGCGCAAGTGGCTCGTTCGGCTGGGGTGCCAGTGGCTCTGCCAGCGGCAGCCACAGCGCGTCGAGCAGCGCCAGCCTGGCAGCTTCGCTGGACGCTGACGTTAGCGCCTCGCGTACCCGGACCACCGACTATGGCCGTCACGAGCGTACCGACTCCAGCTCCTTCGATGGCTCGCTGAGTGCGTCGCTGGATGTGTCGGTCGACAAGTCGCACGAAAGTGCATACGACTCGTCGTTCGAGAAAGCATTCGACTCCAACTACGACAAGGCGCATCAGTCGTCGTACGACAAGTCCAAAGAGTCTTCGTACACCAAGTCTCACGACTCTTCGTACGAGAATGCTTCGGCGTCTGAGTTCTCGAAGTCTGGCGAGCAATCAAAACAATCCTCGAACGACGTTTCGAAGAGCTACAGCGAAAGCAGCGCCTACGACTTGAGCAATACTGTGTCCTTCCAAGTGCTGACCCCGACCGGCTGGGCCAACCCAGTTACCAACACTGCAACCCTTAGCGGTTCGGTGAACGGTGGCAGCGGTAACCTGGGCGTGAACGTAGCAGCCGGTGTGGGCAACCAGCAAAGCAACTCGCTGGCCATCTCCAACACTTCGTTCTAACCGCTGTGCTTGAGGCCCCCTTCGGGGGGCCTTTCTTCAACACACCCTAAGGCATCCGATCATGCGTATTTTCGCCTTGGCGTTTTTGCTGTGCCTGGCCAGCGTGAGCGAAGCTGCACAAATGCCGCTGTCCGTCCTGCCGGGCGGCGCTGTGGTGTTCAAACCGATCCAGAGCTTGCGTGAACGCAAGTTCGCCGACCTGGTGCAACAAAAGACCGACTTCAGCTGCGGCGCCGCCGCGCTGGCGACCATCCTGCGCCAGGCGTACTGGCTGGATGTGGACGAACATCAGATCATCGAAGGCATGCTGGCCCACGCCGACCAGGACCTTGTGCGTACGCAAGGCTTCTCGATGCTCGACATGAAGCGCTACGTCGAAAGCCTCGGGATGCGTGCCCGCGGTTACCGGGTGGCGCCTGAAACCCTGCACAGCGTACGCATTCCTGTCGTGGTGCTGATGGATGTGCGCGGCTACAAGCACTTCGTGGTCATGCAGAAAGTCGACAAAGGTTGGGTGTACATCGGTGATCCGGTGCTGGGCCACAGGCGATACAAGGTCGACGATTTCCTCAAGGGCTGGAACGGCATCATCTTCGCGGTGATCGGCCAGGGTTACGACAAGAACAACATCCTGCTCGACCCGCCCCTGCCACTGACCGCCAAGGGCCGGGTGAACAACTTCACCCCCGTGCAGGACTCAGAGCTGCTGGACTTCGGCTTCATCAGAAGCGACTTCTTCTAACGACTGTTCTAATGACAAGGAGCATGAAGCTCCAGGGAGCATTTCATGAAGACTTCATTGTGGTTGGCCATCGCCTGCCTGGCAGCCAGCCTGCCCAGTCACGCAGAGGCGTTGAAACCCATCGAACTGAAGGACCAGGAGCTGGCCAACCTGCGGGGCCGCTATGTGATGCCCGGACGAATCGTGAGCTTCGGCATTGTCATGTCCAGCACCTGGCAAAATGCAAAAGGGGATGTGATCGGGGCAACGTCCACGCTGCAGGTTCAGCAATCGACCATCAAACCCCAGTTCTATGTATCGATGATCGATAGAAAAGGCGCAGGTGCGGCGCCGAGCAGCGCGTCTGCGGCCGGGACTGGCGTGGTAACGGGCGGCAACGGCCTGACCACCACCGAAGGTGTGACCCAGGTGGTCCGTGCAGCCGGTGACAACAACGCCGCTTACAACAACGTCGACATCAACGTGACCAAAGCCAACCAGGCCCCCGCTGCACAACAGCAAGGCCAGGTACTGGCCGCCGGCCAGACCCTGGTCGGGGAAAATGGCGCCGGCGCGCTCAGTGTCTCCTCAAGCGGTGTGGGCGTGCAGCTCAACATCAATGCCAGCAATAACCAGGGCAGCAGCGTACAACGCCTGGCCCAAGGTGGCCTGTTGCAGAACTCGACGCTGCTTGGCAACGGCAACCTGGTCAACAACGTCACTACCCTGAACGTTGTCATGCGCGAGAGCGTGCCGACAGCGGCTTCCCTCAACGGTAGCCTCGACCAGCTCAAAGGTCTTCGCACCTTCGGATACTGATCTACGCTCAGTCTCATCAAAAGTAGTTGGAAGGGACGGCAACTCCATGTACCGATCTTTTACGCTCAGAGCTTTTGTGTGCTTGACTACCTTGGCCCCCGCCACCGCACTTTATGCAGCCGCCGACCCACAAGTCGAAGCGCTGAAACAGGAACTGATTGAACTCAAACGCCGCTATGAGGCACAGCAACAGGCACTGATGGTGCTGGAGCAACGTGTGCGTCAGGTCGAGGAGGCCCCTGCTGCCGCGCAACCCAAACGCTTGGTCAAGTCTCCGGCCGAGGGGGTGAAAGGTGCGCAGACCGTCGCCTCTGGCGCACCGGGCACTACAGGGAGCTCCTACGGCCAGGCGCTGACAGCCGATTCCGAGCCGGCGCAAAGCGTTTCCAACCTGTATGACGAAGCCAGCGGATTCTTTGGCGGGGGCAAGTTCAGCTTCGAAACCGGCGTTACCTATACCCATTACGATACCCGTGCGCTGACCCTCAATGGCTTTCTGGCACTGGACTCGATCTTCCTCGGCAGCATCAACCTTGACCGGATCAAGGCTGACAACTGGACCCTGGACATGACCGCGCGCTACAACCTGGCGCAGCGCTGGCAGTTCGATATCAACGTCCCCGTGGTTTACCGCGAGTCCACCTACTCGTCTGGCGGTGCGGGGGGAGCCGGGGCAACCACTTCCGATGCCAGCGTGACCCGCGACCCGGAAATCGGCGATATCAACGTCGGGGTGGCCTACAAGTTCCTCGACGAGGACGAAACCTGGCCTGACGCAGTGGCCACCCTGCGAATCAAGGCACCGACCGGCAAAGACCCCTATGGCATCAAACTGCGCGAGGTGGACGGCAACAACAACCTCGCGGTACCGGAAAGCCTACCGACCGGCAACGGTGTATGGTCGATCACACCGGGCATCTCGCTGGTCAAGACCTTCGACCCGGCCGTGCTGTTCGGCAGCCTGTCCTACACCTACAACATGCAAGACTCGTTCAGCGACATCAGTCCGCAGGTGAACAGCAAGGTGCCGGGTGACGTCAAGCTTGGCGACTCGTGGCAGATCGGCGGTGGCATCGCCTTTGCCCTTAACGAAAAGATGAGTATGTCGTTCTCGGTATCCGACCAGTTCGCCCGCAAGAGCAAGATCAAACCTGATGGCGGCGACTGGCAATCGATCTCCAACAGTGACTACAACGCCGCCAACTTCAACATTGGCCTGACCTTCGCCGCCACCGACAACCTGACCATCGTGCCCAACCTGTCCATTGGTCTGACCGATGACGCACCTGACTTTTCTTTCAGCCTGAAATTCCCTTATTACTTCTGATAGTTGCCATCGGCCGGGCCTGTGCGAACGGGCCCGGCTTTGGTTACAAGCCTTGTAACCGGCCGCCTTCCCTGCCCAGGCCTGATATCATCAAGCACAGATGCATGACGATTTAATGGCAAAAGGGAAGTTTTTGTGAAGAACCTGTCCGACCACCCAAGCACCCGGCTTGCCGCTTTGGCGGCCCTGGTGCTGGTGATCCCACTGGGTACGCGCGCCATGCTGGGTTGGTCCAACCCGTTCGGTTACCTGTCCGATCTCGCCCTCGGCAGCCTGTTGATAGTGCTGCTACACCGCAGGCCGTGGTGGCTGGCGCTGCCGGTGCTGCTGGCCTGGGCGGCGCTTTGGGTGGCCTCGGCCGAACTGGTAAGCGCAGTGGGCCGACTGCCCACCAGCGCCGACCTTAACTACCTGACCGACCCGCAATTCATGGAGAATTCGACCGGTGGCGGCCTGGCCCATGCCTGGCTGCCCTGGGCCCTGGGTGGCGGCCTGCTGGCCTGGCTGGCCTGTGCGTGGCGCAGCCGTGCACGGCGTAACCTGCCACTGCCGCCCAAAGCCTGGGCCATACCCGTACTGCTGTTCGGCGCGCATTGGGGCAGCCAGCAGTGGGTACCTTCCGATGCCGACCAGTGGCGGCAATACAACCTCCCCCACCAGTTGATGTCTGCCGGCGTCGGTAACCTGCAACGCCAGGTCGAAGGCTGGATGGGCCGCACGCAACCCTTCACCCCGCTGGCCAGCAGCGGCCTGACTCAATCCGACCTGCATGGGCAAAGGCTGCTTGCCGGCCCTGGAAGCGCCCGCAACTTGCTGGTGATTACCCTGGAAGGCATCCCAGGCGCCTACCTGCAGCCTAACCGCCAGGCGCTGAACAGCCGTTTCAACGACGACTTGATGCCCAAGCTCAGCAAGTGGGCCGAGCGCGGCATGAACACCCCAGACTACGTGCTGCACACCCACCAGACCATCCGTGGCCTGTATGCGATGCTGTGCGGCGATTACGACAAGCTGGCCAACGGCACGCCCAAGGGCGTAGAACTGCTGACCCAGAACGAACGCAACCAGGCCTGCCTGCCGGCGCAATTGCGCCAGGCCGGCTTCACCACCCACTACCTGCAAGGCGCGGGCCTGCGCTTCATGGCCAAGGACCGCATCATGCCGCACATCGGTTTCGATTCGGTGCATGGCCAGGAGTGGTTCGGCAACAAGAACTACCTGGACTTCCCGTGGGGCAAGGATGACCGCGCCTTCTTCGAAGGTGCCCTGGGCTATGTGGGCCAGCTGCAGAAGCAGGACAAGCCATGGATGCTGACGTTGCTCACCGTGGGCACCCACCAGCCCTATTCGGCGCCGGCCGAGTACCTCGAGCGCTTCGACACACCGAAACAGGCAGCGGTCGCCTACCTGGATGACGCAGTCGGGGCATTTCTTGACAATCTCGAGCGCCAGGGCGTCCTCAAGGACACACTGGTGGTGGTGACTTCCGACGAGTCTCACGGCATCGATGGCGTGCGCCTGGCGTCGTCCTGGGGCTTCAACCTTACCCTGGCGCCGGAGCAAGCCCAGCTGCCAACCATCAAGCGCGGCACCTACGGCCATATCGACCTGGCCACCTCGCTGCTCGACTACTTCGCACTGCCCATTCCTGTGGCGCTTGGCGGTCGCTCGTTGTACCGCGACTACGACAGCGGCCGCGAAATGATCTCCTACACCAACGGCATGCTGCGCTACCACAATGGCCAGGGCCTGTTCACTGAATGTGACTTCCAACAGCGCTGCCGGCGTTATGCCAGTGAGGGCTTTATCGCCGACCAGGCCCGCTACCTCGGGCCGGCCGACAGCTTGCTGGGCCAACAGATCGGCGCCTTGGCCGGGGTGCTCGACCAATCCTTGCTGCAAACCCCACTCAACCTGCGTTACCAGTTTGGCGGCCCTTCGCCGATCAAGTTGCGCAAGCGCATTCACGATGACTGGGCCGACAACCTCATTGGCGCACAGTATCTGGAAATGCCCGGAGGCTCGCATACCCGCGTGCGGGTCAAGGTCCGCTCGCTGGACCCTGAACGTGCGGCTTATATCCGGCTCAAGGCCAAGCAGTTGGAACAGGACGTGCCGCTGGGCCTGCCAGAAGAGGTAAAGGTCACTGCCGACGCGCCACTGGAGATGGAGTTCAGCTTCGACAACCCGACCGAGCGCAAGGCGTTTTCCTTCCACTTGCTGGGCTATGGCGGCGGCAAGGTAGAAGTCAGCGACTTCAGCGTGATCACCGCCCTGCCGGGTGAGGATGACGGCGCCGATGAGCTGGCCGAGGGGCATATCGCTCATTCGGGTTAAGCAGGTACCGCTCATCGCCCGGTCACCGGTGCTTGTCGAATCGACCTGGTCGTACTCGACCAAGGTGTGAATCCCCCAGCGAGGAGACAGCACCATGAGCACCCGCGAAAGCAGGCACCCGGTGGTTTCCCGCAGCCAGTGGCTGGCGGCTCGCCAGCAACTGTGGCTGCACGAAAAGGCGTTTACCCACCACCGCGACGCGCTAGCTGCAGCCCGTCGCGCCCTGCCTTGGGTAAAGGTCGAGCAGGATTACCGCTTCTTCGGCCCGAACGGCGCGTTGAGCCTGGCCGACCTGTTCGCAGGCCGCAGCCAGTTGTTGCTTTACCACTTCATGTTCGCCGAGGGTTGGAGCGAGGGCTGCCCCGGCTGCTCTTTTCTGGCCGACCACTTTGACGGCGCCAACCTGCACCTGGCCCACCACGATGTGTCGCTGGTGGCGGTGTCACGGGCCCCGTATGCCGAATTTCAGGCATTTCGCCAGCGCATGGGCTGGCAGTTCCCGTGGTATTCGTCGCATGGCAGCCCCTTCAACGAGGACTTTGGCGTCAGTGTCGGCAGTGAAGGCCAGCGGCAGTACAACTATGAGCCGTATGAGGGCAATGATAGCGAGCTGCCCGGCTTGAGTGCGTTTGTCCGCGAAGGCGACGGCAGCGTGTACCACACCTACTCAACCTACGCCCGCGGGCTGGACATTCTGGTCAACACCTACAACTTCCTCGACATTGCGCCACTGGGGCGCAATGAAGGTGGGACCATGGACTGGGTGCGGCACCATGACCGCTATGAAGGGCAACCGGACAAGCCTCACTGTTGTCACAAATGATGCAGGCAACACACACCTGTGGGGCAACTGTCTTGATCAACATTCGAAGGCTTGCGCGGTCGCCCCGTAGGAGCGGGTTCACCCGCGAAAGGGCCGGGCCTGCTGGCCAATCTCGACCCGCCGTTCACCGTTGCCGCCGCTACCGTATTCGCGGGTAAACCCGCTCCTACACACAGATCGTTGGTGGACACACATCGGTGGTTTGACACAGCCCGTCGTGTAGGAACGGGTTCACCCGCGAAAGGGCCGGGCCTGCTGGCCAATTTCGACCCGCCGTTCACCGTTGCCGCCGCTACCGTATTCGCGGGTAAACCCGCTCCTACACCTGATCGGGGGTGGACACACATCGGTGATTGGACACAGCCCGTCGTGTAGGAGCGGGTTCACCCGCGAAAGGGCCGGGCCTGCTGGCCAATCTCGACCCGCCGTTCACCGTTGCCGCCGCTACCGTATTCGCGGGTAAACCCGCTCCTACACCTGATCGGGGTGGACACACATCGGTGATTGGACACAGCCCGTCGTGTAGGAGCGGGTTCACCCGCGAAAGGGCCGGGCCTGCTGGCCAATCTCCACCCACCGTTCACCGTTGCCGCCGCTACCGTATTCGCGGGTAAACCCGCTCCTACACCTGATCGGGGGTGGACACACATCGGTGATTGGACACAGCCCGTCGTAGGAGCGGGTTCACCCGCGAACACCGGCAGAGCCGGTGCCATCCACCGCGTTGGTCGCTGTGCGGACATGCCCGCACAGAGACCTCGCTCTGTCAGGCTCGCACCCCCAGCATCCCGCGCTCAACGATAAAGTCGATCACCGCCTGCAACCCCTCGCCCTTCTTCAGGTTGCTGAAGGTCCAGGGCCGCTGTGGCCGCATGCGCTGGGTGTCGCGCTCCATCACCTCCAGTGAAGCCCCTACATAAGGCGCCAGGTCGGTCTTGTTGATCACCAGGAAGTCGGACTTGGTAATGCCTGGGCCGCCCTTGCGCGGGATTTTCTCGCCCTCGGCCACGTCGATCACATAAATGGTCAAGTCAGCCAGCTCCGGGCTGAACGTGGCGCTGAGGTTGTCACCGCCGCTTTCCACGAAAATGACTTCGAGGTTACCGAACTTGCGCGCCAGCGCTTCGACCGCCGCCAGGTTCATCGAGGCGTCTTCACGAATGGCCGTGTGCGGGCAGCCGCCAGTTTCAACGCCAACGATGCGCTCCGGCTCAAGGGCGCCGGCCTCGGTGAGGATGCGCTGGTCTTCCTTGGTATAGATGTCGTTGGTAACCACGGCAATCTGGTAGTGATCGCGCATGGCCTTGCACAGCGCTTCCAGCAGAGCGGTCTTGCCAGAGCCGACCGGGCCGCCGACACCGACGCGCAGGGGTTGTTGATAGCTTTGCATGCAGGCAGTCCTCAGGAACGGAACAAACGGGTGTATTGGGTTTCGTGACGCGATGAAGCGATGGCCAGCAGCGGCAGGCCGCCGCCAAGCTGGTCATCGCCCAGGGCCAGTGCCTGGTCCAGTGCAGCGGGCAAGTCGGCGCCAAGGTCGCGCAGCAAGGTCTGGGCAGCCTGCTGGCCGAACGGCACCAGCTTGACCCCGGCCATGACTGCACCCTCCAGCCAGGCAAAGCCATGGCCCAATGCCAGCTGGCGCAGCGGGATGGCCCAGTGTGCAGCCAGCCAGGCCATGCCGCCCAACTGGGTCAGCTCAAGGCTGGCGCGCCAGGCGGGTGCCTGGCCCAGTTGCCAGCCGTCGAGCAACCGCGCCAGCGCTGCGCCGCGCTGCTGTTCTTCCAGGCGCAGCTCGGCGGTTTCGCGGTTGGCCAGCAAGAACCGGCTCCAGTGACCGAACGCTTCGGCGTCCTCAGCCTGGCAGGCCTGGTACAGACGCGCCAGCACCGGCCAGTCGAGGCAGGCCAGGGTGTCGTGAACCTGCTCACGCTGCCAGCCGGCAAAACTGTCCACGCCCCGAACCCAGCCGGCCTCGACCGCCCACTCCAGGCCTTGCGAATAGGTAAAACCACCCACCGGCAAGCCGGGGCTGGCCAACTGCAGCAGGCGCAGCAGCGCCAGGTCGCTGTTCATCAACCGGCCAGTACCAGCGCGGCGCCGGCCAACAGGCCACCGCCAAAGGCCTTCTGCAGGCCGCTGTGGCGGCGCAGCAGGCAACCGACTGCAAAGCCCGCCGCCAGCAGCAAGCCGCTGACCACGACAAACCCCGCGCTGAACTGCCAGAACGCGCTCGGCGTGGCTTCTACGCCATGTGCCCAGCCATGGAACAAGGCGAACACCGGCATGGCCATGGCCAGCAGCGACTGGCGGCTCGGCAGCAGCACCGCCCCGGCAGCCACCAGCAGCGACGCGGCAATCAGGGTTTCCATGCCCAGCACATCGCCGAACAGGTGACCGCACACGGCGCCACCGAACATGGCCGCCAGGGTCGCCAGGGGCAATGTCAGGTTGCGCCGGGTCAACGCGGCGAGCACACCGGTGCCCAGCAGCATCAGCAGGTGATCGAGCCCGGTCAGCGGGTGCAGCAGGCCGTCCTGCAGCGGGTTGCTGTCATGGCCTGGATGGGCGAAGGCTGGCAGTGCCAGCATCAACAGAAACAGGGCGAAAGTCTTTTTCATCGGTTGCTCCAGGGCAGTTCAGGAATGGGCAGGCAGGCGTACGAACGGGTGATCGTGGCCATGGGCATGACTGTGGCTGTGGCCATGCGGTGCACTCTGGTAAGCGCCCGCTTCAGGCTCGAACGGGGCCTGTTCGGCCTCTACCGTCAGGCCCAGCCCCCGCAGCATGTCGTCCAGCACATGGTCGTGTTGGAAGCGCAACAGCCCGGGTTCGATCTGCAGCGGCACATGGCGGTTACCCAGGTGGTAGGCGGCGCGGGCCAACAGGTGTGGATCGGTACAGCGCACCGTCGACACCGCCTCGGGCGCCGCCAGCACGCGGATCAGCTGGGTGCCCTCGGCATCGGCCAGCAGTTCACCTCCGCGCAGCAGGTGGCCGCGCTCCAGCATCAGCCCGGCTTCGCGTCCATCGTCCAGGGTTACTCGCAGGCGGCTCTTGATACGGCTGTCCACGTCGAGGGTGACAGTGCCACTGACAACCCGCGTACCGGGTTCGGAGATACGGCGGCTCAAGACAATCATGGGTGCTCCTCAGAACAGGAAATAGCGCTGGGCCAGCGGCAGTTCGCTGGCCGGCTCGCAGACCAGCAGCTCGCCATCAGCACGCACCTGATAGGTCTGCGCATCGACTTCGATCAGCGGCTGCAGGGTGTTGTGGACCATGTCCGGCTTGCGTACCCGCCGGCAGCCGTTGACCACGCCAATCAGGCTGCGCAGGTTAAGCGCCTCTGCCAGCCCGCGGTCCATTGCCGCCTGGGGCAGGAATGTCATGCGTGTGGCATGCCGAGCCGCCCCCAGCGCGCCGAACATCGGCCGATAGTGCACCGGCTGGGGGGTGGGTATGGAGCCGTTGATGTCGCCCATGGGCGCGGTGACGATCATCCCGCCCTTGAGCACCAAAGCCGGCTTGACCGCAAAGAACGCTGGCGACCACAGCACCAGGTCGGCCAGCTTGCCGACCTCCACCGAGCCCACTTCGTGACCGATGCCATGGGTGAGTGCCGGGTTGATGGTGTACTTGGCGATGTAGCGCTTGACCCGAAAGTTGTCGCTGTACGGGGTGTCCGGTGCCAGCGGCCCGCGACGCAGCTTCATCTGGTGCGCCACCTGCCAGGTGCGCAGCACCACCTCGCCAACCCGGCCCATGGCCTGGGAGTCGGACGAGGTCATGGCAAAGGCGCCCATGTCGTGGAGGATGTCCTCGGCAGCGATGGTTTCGCGGCGAATGCGCGACTCGGCGAAGGCCACGTCCTCAGCGATGCTCGGGTCCAGGTGGTGGCAGACCATGAGCATGTCCAGGTGCTCGTCCACGGTGTTGATCGTGTACGGCAGGGTCGGGTTGGTCGAGGATGGCAGCACGTTGGCCTGCCCCGCCGCACGGATGATGTCCGGGGCATGGCCGCCACCGGCACCTTCGGTATGGAAGGTGTGGATGGTGCGGTCGCCGATGGCCGCCAACGTGTCTTCGATACAGCCCGACTCGTTGAGGGTGTCGGTGTGAATCGCCACCTGGATATCCATTTCCTCGGCCACGCCCAGGCAACAGTCGATGGCTGCTGGCGTAGAGCCCCAGTCTTCATGCAGTTTGAGCCCGACAGCACCTGCGGCAATCTGCTCGCGCAGCGCGTCCGGCCGCGAGGCATTGCCCTTGCCCAGCAGCCCGATGTTGATCGGCAAGCTGTCGGCGGCCTGCAACATGCGCGCAAGGTACCAAGGGCCGGGCGTGCAGGTGGTGGCATTGGTGCCAGTGGCCGGCCCGGTTCCACCGCCGATGAACGTGGTGACACCGCTGTTCAATGCCTCGTCCACCTGCTGCGGGCAAATGAAGTGGATATGCGAATCGACCCCCCCGGCGGTGACGATCTTGCCCTCGGCCGCGATCACCTCGGTCCCCGGCCCAACCGGCACGTTCACGCCCGGCTGCACATCGGGGTTGCCGGCCTTGCCGATCACCGCAATGCGTCCATGCTTGATGCCGATGTCGGCTTTGACGATGCCCCAGTGGTCGATGATCAGCGCATTGGTCAACACCAGGTCCATGGCCTCGGCCGCCAGCATCTGGCCCTGCCCCATGCCATCACGAATAACCTTGCCGCCGCCGAACTTCACCTCTTCGCCGTAGATCGTGAAGTCTTTCTCGACCTCCACCCACAGCGCAGTGTCGGCCAGGCGCACGCGGTCGCCAACCGTGGGGCCGAACATGTCGGCATAGGCCTGACGGGAAATACGGCTCATGCCCTGCCCTCCAGCGCGCCCATCACCTTGCCCTGAAAACCATAGACCTCACGCTTGCCGGCGTACGCCACCAGTTGCACGGTACGCGCCTGACCCGGCTCGAAGCGCACGGCAGTGCCGGCCGGGATGTCCAGGCGAAAGCCCAGGGTTGGCGCACGGTCGAATACCAGCGCGTCGTTGACCTCGTAGAAGTGGTAGTGCGAGCCGACCTGCACCGGCCGGTCGCCATGGTTGGCCACACTGACGCTGACCGTTTCTCGGCCACTGTTCAACTCGATGTCGCCCGCGGCGACCTGGATTTCACCTGGGATCATGCGACGCTCCTTGGCGGTTTCAGACGATGGGGTCATGCACGGTCACCAACTTGGTGCCATCCGGGAAGGTCGCTTCGACCTGTACGTCGTGAAGCATTTCAGCGATACCGGGCATCACTTGCTCACGGGTCAGCACTTCACGCCCCAGGCTCATCAGCTCGGCGACTGTGCGGCCATCGCGGGCGCCTTCGAGCACCGCGGCACTGATCAGCGCCACGGCCTCCGGGTAGTTGAGCTTCAGGCCACGGGCCAGCCGCCGCTCCGCCAGCAGCGCGGCAGTGAACAGCAGCAGTTTGTCTTTCTCTCTCGGGGTAAGCTCCATGGCGCTCTCTCAGGTAGCCCAGATACGCGGCGGACAGGCTGGCAGGCCGAGGATGGCCGGGCGCAGCACATGCCACAGGCGTTGCAGGGTGCGTTGCAGGTGTTGGTTGTCATGGTCGAGCACGCGGATCACCAGCAACGACCCGAGCAGGGTCGCACCGGCCGGGTTGCCCAGTTCATCGAGTAGCGGGCGCACCTGCTCCAGTACTGCCTGATCGGCAGGTGCGGCACAAAAGGTGGCGAGTAGCGGATGCCCACCCAGCTTGCCCAGGTGCCCGCCTGCGAGCCGCAGGCGCTCATGCAGGCCAACCTCGTCAGGCAGTTCGATGTGCAAAAGGCTGTCGAGGGCGCCGTGGTCGAAACGCTCGTTCATGACCGGACGGCCCAGGCACAGGGTTTCCCAGGCCAGCAGGCGGGCGCCCGGCTCGAGGGTAAAACGGCTGGCGAGGCTGGCGCGGGCGCCGGAGAAGAAGATGCTGTCCTGCGGCAGCCACTCCAGGGTGCTGCCCGCGGCCATGTGGAAGCGTTGGGTCAACCGCGCGGTCGGGCCAATGCTGCGGTAGAACTTGCTGGCGCCGGGCATGGTCAGCAGCGCGTGGCTACCCGGCTCCAGGTGAATGTCCAGTTCCAGGCGGTCGCCGGCGACGATACCGCCTGGCGGGTGCAGGACATAGACATGGCACGGCGCACCTTCAGGATAGAAAGGCCGCTGCACCAAAAGAGGTCCGAAATGCTTCCACGCACCAAGGCGGGTCACGCCGTCACGCTGGACAAAGCGCAACTGCAGGTGAGCACTCCAGCCTGCATCGTCTTGTTGTTGTTCGATCTGCTCCGCGAGCGACATCCTGCGGCCCCTGAAATCCGTGGCCTGCTGGCCGTTTAGAGGGTCCGGCGCGGGCGCCTGCTAGCGCGCACGGCCTGACCACTCGATCAAATTCGCAGGCTGGATATAGCAGGTTGCGGGCCAACTTCGCAGGTGAACGATGATGAAACCTGTGCGGTGCCCGCTCTGGCATCGGGCATGCGGGGGAATGGCGCACAAAGCAGGGGCGTGTGTCGGCCCTGTTTCGGTGCCGGCATACGTGAAAAGGGGGCTGCTTTGAGCCCCACAATTTCAAGCCTCAGTAATCGAAGCGGTCCACGGCACGCCGACGCTCGTTGTCATCACGCCGGTCATAGATGGCCGTGGTCTGGATATTGGCATGGTGCGCCAGCTTCTGCGCAATCGACAGGTCGTGCTCTTCGATCACCCGGGTAATGAATGCCCGGCGAAAATCGTGCGGCATGATCTTCACCCCCACCTGCGCGCCGCGCTGGCGGGCAATGTAGTAGATCGCATGCTTGGTAATGCGCGCCCGGGTAATGTGGTTGCCGCGACGGATGCGGTTGAACAGGAACGGGTCATCTTCCGCCCCGGCAGGCAGGTCCTGGCGGCGCAGTTCAAGCCAGGCCTGCAGCTTCTCGAACGCCCACGGCGGTGCGTACTTGACCAGCTGGTGGTTGCCCTTGCCCACTACCTGCAGGCTGCGCGCCTCGAAGTCGACCTGGTCGAGGTCGATGTCGACCGACTCCGACTTGCGCATGCCGGTGCCGTACAGCAAGGCAATGATCGCCGCATCACGTACCCCCTGTGGCCGCGGGTCGGCGGCGCACACATCCATCAGCTCGCGGATCAGGCTGCGGCGCAGGTTGCGCCCTGGCGGCAGGCGACTGCCCGTGGCGGGCTTGACCTCGCGAATACGCAACAGCTGCTCGTGGTCGATCAGGCCCTGACGCCAGGCCTCGTTCATCACCCCGCGAATCGCATTGACGTACAGCGACGAGCTGTTGGGCGCGTAGCCATCGGCACGCAGGGCAGCCACCAGTGCAATCACATGGCCCGGCTCGAGCCGATGCCAAGGCACATCGACAATGTTGCAGTCGACAAAACCTAGCCGGTCGGCGGCGTCCTGAAGAATGTAGCGCATGGTTTGCTGGCTGGATGGGGCCAGACGGGCCATGTACTGCAGCAGCGGATTTTTCGAGAGGTCGGACAAAACGTGAATCCTGTAGCGAAGCGTCAGCCGGCACTGAACCAGGCAAACCCTGAAGCAAGTCAAAACGACATACAAGCCAGTCTGAATGACCGCAATACGCGCGTGTCATTCGGACCCTGAGAAGTGCCATCACCTTGATATTCAAGGGCTTTGCAAACTGGCACGGATCGTGATCTTACCCCAATTGAAGCCTACTGAACGAACCAAGGACTGCCCATGCTCTTGCAACCCACTGCTTCACGCCCACGCCAAGCCGTCTGGAGCCTGGGTTTTCGCCCGTTCTTCCTGGGTGGCAGTTTGTTTGCGCTGATCGCCCTGCTGTTGTGGGCCGGCGTACTGGCTGGGGCACTGGCCCCTGCACCGCCCGGGGGTATGCTCGCCTGGCACCGCCACGAGATGCTTTACGGCTTCGCCGCCGCCATTATCGCGGGTTTTCTGCTGACCGCCGTGCAGAACTGGAGCGGCATCCCAGGCATGAGCGGGCGGGCGCTGCAGGGTGTGTTCCTGCTTTGGCTGCTGGGGCGGGTAAGCTGGTTCATGCCACTACCGGGTAGCTTGCTGGTACTGGTCGAGGGCAGCTTCCTGCCATTGGTGGCATTGAGCCTGGCACGACCGGTCCTGCAACGGCGCCTGCGCAACAACTACCCGATCGTCGTACTGGTGCTGTTGATTGCCGCCTGCCAGTGGCTGACCTTGGCCGGCTGGTTGCACCAGGACGAACTGTGGCAGCGTCGTGGAATATTTGCCGGGCTGTGGCTGGTGACGGCGATGATGACCGTACTCGGCGGCCGGGTCATACCATTCTTTACCCGCCGTGGCCTGGGTTACCTTGACGCGGCCCCTGCCCGCCCATGGCTGGACCGAGCCTGCCTGTTGCTCGGCGTCGCAGTACCGCTGGCGTTTGCCACCGGCCTGGCCGATACGCCGCAAGCAAGCCTGGCGGTGCTGTTTTTTGCCTTGTTCGCGCTGCACGCGACCCGACTGGTGCTGTGGCACGACCGTGGCCTGTGGCGCGTACCGTTGCTGTGGTCGCTACACCTGGCCTACGCCTGGCTCGCCCTGGCCTGCCTGGGCATGGCGTTGTGGCATAGCGGGGTGGCCCTGAGCCCGAGCCTGGTGACCCACGCGCTGACCGTTGGCGCCATGACCGGGCTGATCCTGGCCATGATGGCGCGGGTCAGCCTGGGCCACACCGGCAGGCCATTGCAGGTGCCGACCAGCATTGCCTGGGCCTTTGCCCTGATGCAACTGTCGACCTTGGCCCGGGTGATTCTGCCGCTGTTCACATCGCTGGGGGTAAGCGTTTCGGCACTGTGCTGGAGCCTGGCGCTGTTGCTGTTCCTGCGCCATTACCTGCCCATCCTGCTGCGTCCCCGGGCAGACGGAATGCCCGGTTGACGTGCTTGGGCCGCCTTGCGGCGGTGTGCCATGAGGGGAACTTGGTGGGTGGTTTGCTCACCCTCCTGATTGCGTCTGATCGCCAAAGGCGAAAGACCGCTAGACAATAGCCGCTGCCCACCACCCTGGAAACATCTGCTGCACCCGGGGCTCGGCGAAGCGTTCGTCAATCAGCACCAGTACGCCACGGTCCTGATCACCCCGAATAACCCGGCCCGCCGCCTGGATCACCTTGCGCACGCCCGGGTAGAGGTACGCGTAATCGAAACCCGCGCCAAATTGCCGCCCCAGGCGCTGTTTGAACTGCTCGTTGACCGGGTTGACCTGAGGCAGCCCCAGGGTAGCGACAAACGCACCAATCAGCCGCGTGCCGGGCAAATCCACCCCTTCGCCGAAAGCGCCGCCCAATACGGCAAAGCCCACACCTCGGCCATCGGCGACAAAGCGATCGAGAAATGCCTGGCGGGCCGCCTCGTCCATGCCCGGCTCCTGTGACCACAGCGGAATCTGCCCATGCTGCTCGGCCAACAGCCCTGCCACCTGTTGCAGGTATTCGAAGCTGCTGAAGAACGCCAGGTAGTTACCCGGCATGCGCTCATACTGCCGGGCAATCAGGTCAACGATCGGCGCCAGGGAGGCTTGGCGCTGCTGGTAACGGGTGGACACCTGGCTGGCAATGCGCACCTCCAGCTGTTCGGCACGGAACGGCGCGGCCACGTCCAGCCAAGCGGTATCGGCTGGCATGCCCAGCAGGTCGCTGTAGAAGTGCCGTGGGCTCAACGTGGCGGAAAACAGCGTCACACTGCGCGCCGCCTGCATGCGTGGTGCCAGCAGCCGCGCCGGGGTGACATTGCGCAGGCACAGCGTGGCCAGCCGCCGCTTGCGCGGGCCCTGGCGCTGGCTGATGTCGAACAGAAAGTGCTCGTCGAACAGCTCGGCAACCCGGCAGAACTGCAAGGCCTGATAGTAGAACTGCAACACCTGGGGGTCGATGTGCGCGGGGGCCTGGTTCATCTGCTCCTGAATCACCCCGACGCACTGCTGCAGGGCGCGCAGCAGGCCTTCAGGCAGCGACTCACTGGCTTGGTACGGCGCACGCTGCTCTTTATACAGGGCGTTCCACTGCCTGTTCAGGCGGTCCAGCGCACTGACCAGCCCAAGCGGTTTGCTCTGGCGCAACGCCAGCAGCTGGCCCTGGTCAAGGCTGGCGCTGTACATGCCGCGCCCACGCTCGACCAGGTTATGCGCTTCGTCCACCAGTACTGCCACTCGCCACTGGTTGAGCTGGGTCAGGCCGAACAGCAAAGCATGCGCATCGAAGTAGTAGTTGTAGTCGGCGACCAGCACGTCGGCCCAACGCGCCATCTCCTGGCCCAGGTAGTACGGGCACACCTGGTGCGCCAAAGCCACTTCACGCAGGTTGGCGCGGTCGAGCAACGGCAGTGCTGCTGCAGCCTCGCGCGCAGCCGGCAAACGGTCGTAGAAACCTGCGGCCAATGGGCAGGACTCACCATGACAGGCCTTGTCCGGGTACTCACAGGCTTTGTCGCGGGCGATCAACTCCAATGTGCGCAGGGCAGGTTGGGCCGTGGCATCGGTGATCTGGCGCATGGCATCCAGGGCGAGTGCCCGGCCTGGTGTCTTGGCGGTGAGAAAAAACAGCTTGTCCAGCTGCTGCGGCACCATGGCCTTCAGCAGCGGGAACAAGGTACCAAGGGTTTTGCCAATGCCGGTGCTGGCCTGGGCCATCAGGCAACGGCCGGTGCTCACCGCTTTGTACAAGGTTTCAGCCAACTGCCGCTGGCCCTTTCGGAACTTTGGGTAGGGGAAACTCAGCGTCAGCAGGCCTTGGTCACGGTCGGCCAGGCGTCGTTGCTGCGATCGGGCCCAGCCCAGAAAGCGCTGGCACTGGGTTTCGAAGAAGGCCTGCAGCTCGGCAGCCGAACAGTGCTCCGTGAACAGCGTCTGGCTGTCGCTGTCCACGTCGAGGTACACCAGCGCCACCTCGATGGCGGGCAGTTGCCGTGCCTGGCACATCAACCAGCCATAGACCTTGGCCTGCGCCCAGTGCAACTGACGGTGATTGGCCGGTTGACGCGCCAGATCGCCACGGTGCGTCTTGATCTCTTCCAGGCGATTGCTGCCAGGGTCATAGCCATCGGCGCGGCCCCGCACCCTGAGGGTTTCGAACTGGCCTTCAAGGGCGATTTCCGACTCGTAGCCAGCAGCCCGCCGTGCCACCACCCGCTGATGCCCTTCGATACCCTCCTGGGCGGTGGGCGATGGCGTGAAGCGCAGGTCCAGGTCGCCGACCTTGGCGCTGAACTCACACAAGGCGCGCACCGCTACGCTGTAGCTCAAGGCGTTTCGCTCCAGCGCACGTGGCACACCGCGACCGGCAGGCCGTGCTGCCTGCAGAACTCCAGCCAGCGCAGCTGATTGTCCTGCAGGCGGTCACCGGGCCCCTTGACCTCGACCATGCGATAACGGCCCTGCTCGGGCCAGAACTGAATCAGGTCGGGCATGCCGGTACGGTTGTTGCGAATGTCCTGCAACAGGCGCAGGAAACATTGCTTGAGCGCCGCGGCCGGCAGGCAAGCCAAGGCCTGCTCCAGCAGTTCCTCGCTGAGCATGGACCAGAACACGAACGGCGACTGCAGCCCCTGTTTGGCCACGTAGCAGTCGAGAATCGCCTGCCGATGGCTACCCTCGTCGAGCCTCCCGAGGCAGCGTTCGAACAGTGCACTGCGCCGTTGCTGGAAGTCGCTGTCGTGCAGGTCCTGTGGCGCGGCCTGGAACGGGTTGAAGAATGCGCCGGGCACCGGGGCGAAGATGGCCTCCCAGCACAAAAGGCCAAACAGGCTGTTGAACAGCGTGTTTTCCACGTAATGCGCCTGCCCCCCCTCTTGCATCAGGTGCTGACGCACGGCTTCTTCAACGCCCAGTGCAGCGTCCCCGCGGGGCAGTTCGAGCTCGATCAGTTCCAGCGGCGTGGTGCGCTGGCGCCGCTGTGGCGGGCCGCCGAGTTTGCGCGCCAGGCGTGGCAGCATGCGCTGCAGCGCCTGCACCTCCAGCGCGTTGGCAGGTGCCGCAGCCAGTTGCACCGCCAGTGCATGGGCCTGGTGCCACTGTTCGCTGCGCTCCAGCACCCTCACCTGGCGAATGCGCGCCTGGGGATGGTTGCATTGCGCATACACCGCCGTGGCCAGGTCCCATTCACCCAGGCGTTCGCATTGTTGGCCCACGGCGAATTGTAGCCGCGCATGGCGCCGGGCCAGCCAGGGGTTGCTGCTGTGCAGGCCCTGCAGGGTGGCAAGGATCGGCAGGGGGTCGCCGCCCTGCTCCAGGCGCTCGGCGCACTGGTGCAGCGCCATGGCCAGGTCGACATCGTCACGTTGCTGCAAGGCACGCGAATCGGAGCTGAACGGCACCTGCTCGTAACGCAGCAAGCCCAGGTCGGCAAGGACGAAGTCTGACCAGTCCTGGTACAGGTTGCCGAAGAACAGCAGGCGCATGCGGTCGCACAGAGGTTGCAGGCACCACTGGAGGATGCGCACCTCGCTGTCAGGAAACCACTCGACCAGTGACCGGGCTGCCAGCGCCAGGGGTTGCAGCTGTGCCAACAACTCATGCTTGGCCGCGCGCGGGCGGTTCAGTTGCCGGGCGAAGCAGCGGGCCAGCTCTTCCTTGCGCAGCAACGCGAACAGCTGTTCAAGGTCCAGTTGCTCGGGCTCCCGTACCCAGCCGAGGGCCAGCAACGGCTGCAGCGCCAGCGCAGTATCGCCGATTTCGGCGTAGTCGAGCCGATCGCTGCGAAACAACTCGCCTTTGCGCATCACCATGCGCACCATCAAAGCCTGGGCTGGCGCTTGCAGTTGACTGAAGGCACGGATGAAGGCCAGTTCCTGGTCATCGAGCAGGTCCTGGTAGCGCTGTTCGACCCACAGCACGACCTGGCGGAAGTTATGCAGGTAGTAGAACGGGTCGTCGACGGAATGGGCGATCACGGGCGGAAGTCAGATGGCGGCAACAGGCACTGTTTATACATACAGATACCCCTCCATGACAAGCGCCGCGGGTCGCGTCACAATCAACCAAGGGTTCAGGGGCTGCACTGCAGCCCCCGTAGCGTTCACGCCTGTTCAGTTGCGCCAGCCATCCCGCCTGCCTCGACCTTGGCACTGCCAATGGGTGCCTGTAGCAGCAGGAAGTACGCCACCGCCGAGCACAGCGCCACCACCGCGCTGATCATGAACGCTGTGGTGAACGAGCCCGAGTACTGGATGCTGAAGCCCGTCGCGATCGGTGCCACCGAGCCTGCGATGTAACCGCCGAAGTTCTGGATCGAGCCAAACGAGGCCACGCGCTGGCTGTCGACAATGGTGTTGACGATCATCCAGGCGGTGGCACTGGCCATATTGATGCTGAACAGCGCCAGGCAAAGCAGCATGATGCACCCCGTCAGGCCGGTGACGAACGACAGTGGCAAGGTGAACAGCGCTGCCAGCAGCAGGCCAGTGATGACACTGAACTTGCGGCTGCCCAGCACGCTCATGCCACGCCTTACCAGCCAGTCACAGAAGCGCCCGGCAACGATGGTACCCGCCGCACCGAAGCCATACGCCAGCGACACCACCCAGGCGGTCTTGTACAGGTCCAGGCCATGCTCGCGCTCGAAGTAGCCCGGCAGCCAGGTCAAGTGCAGCCAGAGCATGTAGATCACCCCCATGAAACCCAACACCGCGCCCCAGGTACTGCGGTGCTTGAACAGATCAAGCCAGCCGGCAAAGTACGAAGCCTTCGGCGCGGTTGCCGTGGCGGCCGCAGCCTGGCGCTCACTCGGCAGCGGTTTGCCCTCGGCGGCAAGCTCTGCCAGAAAACGGGCCTTGCTCTTGTAGAAGGTCAGCCAGCACAGCGCCAGTACCACGCCGATCACGCCGGTGATGATGAACATGCCGCGCCAGCCAAAGTTGACCATGAACAGCGTCAGCAACGGCGGCGCCAGGCAGGGGCCAAGACAGGTCGACGACCAGACCACACCGGTCGGGGTGCCGCGCTCGTTGGCGTCGAACCACTCCGACAATGCCTTGGCCGCCGATGGGAACATCGGCGCTTCGCCAATCCCCAGCAACACCCGCAGGCCCATGAAACCGGCAAAACTGTTGACCATGCCAAACGCCGCCTGGGCAACCGACCAGCCCAGCAACGAGGCGCCGAGGGCGATCTTGCTGCCCAGGCGGTCGATGATCATGCCCATTGGCAACTGGGCAAAGGCATAGGCAATGGAAAACGCCGACAACAGGATGCCCATCTGCGACGGGCTGATCATCATGTCTTTCTGGATGGAGGTGTTGGCGATCGACAGCGCACTACGGTCCAGGTAGTTGACGATGCCGATCAGCAGCAGGAACACGACGGTAATGCGCTGGTACTTCTTCATTGGGTTCATGTGATGACCTTTATTATTATTGTTGCCGCGCTGTCAGCGCCTTGACGATCCCTCGATGATGCTGCGCCCCTCCCTGACGCAGCGAGCCGTTCAAAGCGGGCGGGCGGTGGCCGCGACCTCCAGCAGGCCACGCCGGCCGAGGTTGTCGATCAACGCGCGCAGGCCGAAGTCCCACTGCGGTGCCAGATCGCTGGTGGTCACGCGGTTGCACAGGGTACCCAGTTGCGGGTTGCTGATGCTCACCACGTCACCCGGTTTGTGGGTAAAGCCGTTACCCGGCTGATCGCGGTCCTGCTTGGGGGCGAACAGGGTACCGAGGAACAGCACCAGGCCGTCAGGGTACTGGTGGTTTTCGTTGAGGGTTTGCTGCACCAGGTCTTGCGGGTCACGGCTGATCTGGCGCATGGAACTGCGCCCGGCGAGGATAAAGCCGTCCTCGCCTTCCACCCGCAGGTCCACCTCGGCAGCACGCACATCGTCCAGGCCGAAGCTTTCGTCAAACAACCGCAGCAGCGGGCCCAGTGCAGTGGAGGCGTTGTTGTCCTTGGCCTTGGACAGCAGCAACGCGCTACGCCCTTCGAAGTCACGCAGGTTGACGTCGTTGCCGAGCATGGCGCCCTTGATGCTGCCATTGCTCGACACGGCCAGCACCACTTCCGGTTCTGGGTTGTTCCAGCTGGACTTGGGGTGGATGCCGATGTCGGCGCCGTGGCCAACCGCGGACAGCGGTTGGGCCTTGGTGAACACTTCGGCATCCGGGCCTATACCCACCTCCAGGTACTGCGACCACAGGCCCTGCTCTACCAGCACCTTGCGCAGCGCTTCGGCCTGAGCCGAGCCGGGCACGATCTGCGACAGGTCGGCGCCGATGCGGCTGGCCAGGGTGTCACGGATGGCGTCGGCCTTGGCCGGGTCGCCCTTGGCTTGTTCTTCTACCACACGCTCCAGCAGGCTGGTGGCGAAGGTCACACCAGCGGCCTTCACCGCTTGCAGGTCGATCGGCGCCAGCAGCCACGGCTGGTGCGGGGTGCGCCGTGCGGGATCGCTGTTGCCCAGCAATGCCGGCAGCGCAATCAAGGGTTCGGCCAGCGGCAAGGCACGCAGGTAGGCCACCGGATCGTCCACTTCCAGTAGCGCCGAGACGGTCGCCACGTGGGTGCTGATGTCGTAGACAGCGCCGGCTTTCACCAGCACCACCGCCGGCCCCTGCTCCGGCAACCAGACGCGCCCTACCCAGCTGCCGCTGTCGAAAACGCTGGCATCATGGTTCAGTGGCAGCGGTTGATTGGCGTTCGTTCGATCAGTCATCTGTGTTCCCTTGCTGTGCATCATTGGAAAAGTCCCGGCAGTTGCAACTGCCCAGCCACACGCTCAAGGTCGGCTATCAACTGCGGCGAAAGGCTCACGCCCTGTTCCACGGCCTGGCGACGCAGGGCAAGGCCTGCTTGCCCGGGCAGGCGTACCGGGCGTTCGGGGTCGAGCGGGCGGCTTGCCAGAACCAATCCCCCCAGGAAGCTGGTTTCGTCGAGGAACGCCTCCAGGCCGCCGAACATGCGCGGGTCAATCACCAGCGCAGTGGCCGAGGCGCCCCACTGATCCGGTGCATCCTTGCGCCCATGGCCGGCCAGCCCCGAGGTGAGGGCTTCGACCAACAGCGCAAGGGCAAACCCTTTATGGCCAAAGGCCTGGCCGCCGAGCGGCAGGATGCTGCCTTGCGGGCGGGTAAAGAAATCGCCCGGGTCATCGCTGAGCTGCCCGTCATTGCTCACCAGCACCGGGTGCGGCAGACGTCGGCCGGCATCGCGGCATTGGCCGACCAGGCCGAGGGTGACGGTGGACATGCTGACGTCCAGCAGGATCGGCTCACCCTGGGTCGGGATACCGGCAGCAATCGGGTTGGGGGTGTACACCGGGTCGATGCCACCATGAGCACAGACCAACCCCACCGACGGATCCGACGAGTAGACGATGGCCAGCAACCCTTGGTCGGTGTATGGCTTGAGGTAGGCGGCCAGGCAGCCGATATGGGCAGCGCGGCGTACTACCGCAATACCGATGCCCTGCTTGGTCGCGCCCGCGGCCGCGCAATCCAGTGCCCGGCTGACGCAATAGGGCCCCAACACGTAGTGGCCGTCGAACAGGCTGGAAACACCACTGTCGGCGACCTGTTCCAGCGCCTGCGCGCGGGCCTTGACCTGCCCGCTGAGCACGCCGTCGATGTAGCGGCTGACCAGGTTGAGGCCATGGGTACGGTGGCCGAGCAGTTCGCCTTCGAGCAGCACCCGGGTCACCACCTGGGCGACCTCCACGTCGGCTCCGGCTTTCATGAACAGTTGCTCGACAAACGTGGTAAGCGTTTGCACGTTGTACCGTGTGGTTTGAATCATTGCAGTTGCCTCGCAAATGGGACGGGAGCGGTCAATCAGGTCACGGCGCCGATCTGCCACGGGACGAACTCGTTTTGCCCGTAGCCGTGCTGTTCGCTCTTGCTGCGTTCCCCGGAGGCAATGCGCAGCATCTGCTCGAAGATGAATGCGCCGCGCTCTTCGATGCTGGTGGAGCCATCGGCGATGCCGCCACAATTGACGTCCATGTCCTCTTGCTGGTGCTCGAACACCCGGTTGTTGGTTGCCAGCTTGATCGATGGCGCCGGGGCACAGCCGTAGGCCGAGCCGCGGCCGGTGGTGAAGGCGATCAGGTTGGCCCCGCCGGCCACCTGACCGGTGGCCGAGACCGGGTCGTAGCCGGGGGTGTCCATGAACACCAGGCCCTGGGCACGCACGGCTTGCGCGTACTGATACACATCGACCAGGTTGCTGGAACCTGCCTTGGCCACTGCGCCCAGGGATTTCTCGAGGATAGTGGTCAGCCCCCCTGCCTTGTTGCCGGCCGAGGGGTTGTTGTTCAATTCGGCGTTCATACGCTGGCAGTAGTCTTCCCACCAGCGAATGCGCGCCACCAGCTTCTCCCCCACCTCACGGCTTACCGCGCGGCGCGTGAGCAAGTGCTCGGCACCATAGATTTCCGGGGTTTCGGAGAGAATGGCGGTACCACCGGCGGCCACCAGGCGGTCAACGGCATTGCCCAGTGCCGGGTTGGCGGTGATCCCCGAATAGCCATCTGAGCCGCCGCACTGCAGGCCGACCACCAGGTGGCGGGCACTGACCGGCTGGCGCCGTACCTGATTGGCCTCGGCCAACAGCGCCTTGACCTGGGCGATACCGGCAGCGATGGTTTTCGAGGTGCCCCCGATCCCTTGGATGGTAAAGGCGCGCAGTTGCGCACTCGCCTGCAGGCCCTGGGTTTCCAGCAGGGTTTCGATCTGGTTGGTTTCGCAGCCCAGGCCGATGATCAGCACGGCAGCGAAGTTGGGGTGGACGGCGTACCCGGCCAGGGTGCGGCGCAGCAGGCCCAAGGCTTCACCGCTCGGGTCCACTGCGCAGCCGGCACCGTGGGTCAGGGCGACCACACCGTCGACATTCGGGTAGTCGGCCAGCACCTCGGGGTGAATGTCACGGCGGAAATGGTCGGCCACGGCCCGGGCCACGGTTGCCGAACAGTTCACCGAGGTGAGAATGCCGATGTAGTTGCGGGTAGCGACACGGCCATCGGCGCGCACGATGCCCTGGAACTGCGCGGCGCAGCCTGGCAGGCTGCGGGTATCGACACCAAACGCGTAGTCGCGGGCAAAATCGCCCATCTGCACGTTGTGCACGTGCACATGGTCGCCAGCGTCGATCGCCTGGGACGCAAACCCGATGATCTGCCCGTAACGGCGCAACGGCTGGCCTTGCGCCACAGGCTCGGTGGCGAGCTTGTGGCCTGAAGGGATGGGCTGGCGCACGGTAATCGCCTCGGCATCCAGGCGCACGCCCGGCGCCAGGGCCTGGCGGGCGATGACGACGTTGTCCAAAGGGTTGAGGCGGATGACGGCGGGGTCACCGGATTTGGCAATCAGTTGCATGGGACCTCTCAGGGCGGAGCGGCTGACTTCTTGTTATGGCTGTCGCCACTGTAAGAAGCCTGGTGCCGCATTCCCAATGAGATGATCCGATCGAGCGATAACCTGGAGTTATCGCAAGGGTATTTGGGTGCGTGATCTTAAATCGGCTAGGGGTGGAACGCAGCATCTGCCGGAGATTGCCGCCGTCGCTGCGCGCCCTCCAGCAGAATCTCGACAAACGCCCTGGCGGAGGCGCTCAGCGGTTCATCCTTGCGGGTGACCACACCATACTCCAGCGCGGGCACCTGCAAAGGGCTGCGCAGCTCCTTGAACTGCCCGCTGGCCAACTGCGCGGCCACCATCGAGCGCGGCAGCATGGCAATCATCGGTGCCGATTGCAGCAACTGCAGGAACATGGGCATGGAGATGGTCTCCACGCAGTCGGCAGGCGTGGCGATTCCGGCCACTCGGAACGCCTGCTCCAGGCGGTTGCGGATCGGCGTACCCACCGGGTACAGCACCCACGGCCAATCGCCTAGCGCCTCAAGCGGTGTGTTGTCGAGCCGGTTGAGCGGGTGCTCGCTGTTCACCACCAGGCTGAAGGGTTCAGGCTCCAGCGGCTGGAAGTCGAACAGCTGACCGAAGCGTTCCTCGGTGAAGCGGCCAATCATGATGTCCAGCTTGTTCTGCTCGAGCATGGTCAGCAGGTGATCGCTGGAATGCTCCACCACTTCAATCGACAGTAACGGGCTTCGCGCCTTGATGGCGGCGATGGCCTGCGGCAATACCAATGCGGTCGCGGCAAAGATCCCGCCAACGCGGATGAAACCGTGCCCGCCGTTGCGCAGGCGGTTGACCTGGTCGACGAACTGTTGCGACTCGGCCAGGGCACCCTGGGCGTACCGCACCACGTATTCACCCAGCTCGGTGGGGGGCATGCTGCGAGGCAGGCGCTCGAACAGGGCAAAGCCGAACTGCTCCTCAAGGTCACGCAGCATTTTGCTGAGCGCCGGCTGGCTGAGGTTCATGCGCGTGGCAGTGGCGTGCATGTTGCGCGTGCGCGCCAGCGTGTCGATCAACACCAGGTGCTTGTAGCGGATCCAGTTGCAAAAGCTGGAATGGGTCATGTCCGGCGGCATAGACGCAGGGCCTCATGCAGGTGAAAGTTATTGTGCCCGCAGGTAGCGCAGCAAGGTATCAAGGGCAACCGAGTTGGGCCGCGAGCGCAGGGTCAGCACGCCGAGGTTGGCCATCGCCAGTGGCAACTCCACCGGCAGGATGGCGACCATGCCATAGCGGGCATAATGCTGGGCCACGTCATTGGGCACCACCGCAATCATTTCGGACGCTTCGAGCATGGCAGTGGTCGCCAGGATCGAAGCGGTTTCGACGATATCCAGCGACTGCACCATGCCACCGGCCTGCAATGCGCTTTCGACGCGACGGCGCATCGGGCTGCCGATGGGGTGCAAGATCCACGTCAAGCTCACCAGGTCGGCCAGCTGCAGCCCTGTGGCTGTCGCCAAGGGATGACCTGCGCGAGCAATTACGCGCATCTGCTCACCGCCGTCGAACAGCTCGATATTCAGTTCCTGGCTGTCGCTCTGATCCGGCAGGCGCCCCACTACCATATCGAAATCACCGCGTAGCAAGGCCGGCAGCAAGGTGTCGCTGGTGCCCACTTCCAGCGAGATACGCACCTTGGGCTGGTCGCGCTTGTAGGCCAGCACCGCCTTGGTCAGCACGCCCGGTACCGGGCCCATGACGCTGCCCACCCGCACCAGGCCCAACGCCCCGCGCGCCAGTTCGGCGATTTGCGCCTGGGCATGATCGAACTCATGCAATGCGTTTTGCGCATAGCGAATCATCACCTCGCCATACAGCGTCGCTTGCATCCCCCGGGGCAGGCGCTCGAACAAACGTACCCCCAGGCGCTCCTCAAGCTGCTGTAGCAACAGGCTGGCGGCCGGTTGCGTGGTGTGCATCGCGGCGGCGGCGCGGCGCAGGTTGCCGAATTCGCCCAGGGCATTGAGCAACGTGATCTGACGGCTGGAAATCTTCAAGGCACCGAGGCCGGCAGGCGCCTGGGCCTTGTCAGGTGGCAAGCGAGACATATCGAATCCGGTATCACTGATTAAGATTTGGCGATTATGCCTGTATCGCTCGACAACCTACAGTCAGCTCTCCCTGTGCCTGAACAGAACAAGAGTCGACCATGAGCATACGCATTACCCACCTGAGCGTTCGCGATATCCGTTTCCCCACTTCGCTGTCGCTGGATGGCTCCGACGCCATGAACAGTGCCCCCGACTATTCGGCGGCCTACGTGGTGCTGCACACCGACGCTGCAGCCCTCGAAGGCCACGGCCTGACCTTCACCATTGGCCGTGGCAACGAGATATGCGCGGCAGCGGTGCAGTCGCTGGCCCCCTTGATCGTCGGCCTTACGCTCGAAGAAATCAGCGCCGACATGGGCGCTTTCTGGCATCGCTTTACCGTCAGCGACAGCCAGTTGCGCTGGCTGGGCCCGGAAAAGGGCGTGATCCACCTGGCCACCGCCGCCATCATCAACGCGGTGTGGGACCTGTGGGCCAAGCACGAGGGCAAGCCCGTGTGGAAACTGCTGGCCGACATGACGCCAGAGCAGCTGGTGCGCTGCCTGGACTTCAGCTACGTCACCGACGTGCTCACCCCCGAAGAGGCCATCGCCCTGCTGCGCCGCCAGGCGCCGGGCAAAGCCCAGCGCGAGGCACACATGGTGCGTGAAGGCTACCCCGGGTACACCACTGCCCCGGGCTGGCTGGGCTACAGCGAAGAGAAAATGCGCAAACTGGCCCGCGAGGCCGTGGCAGACGGCTGGACCCACATCAAACAGAAGATCGGGGCCGACCTGGAAGAAGACATCCGCCGCGCCAGCATCCTGCGCGACGAAATCGGCTGGGAACGCACCCTGATGATGGATGCCAACCAAGTGTGGGGCGTCGAAGAGTCGGTGGCCAACATGCGCCGCCTGGCCGCCTTCGAACCGCTTTGGATCGAAGAACCGACCAGCCCCGATGACATTCTCGGCCACGCCACCATTCGCCAGCGCATTGCGCCAATCGGTGTCGCCACCGGTGAGCACTGCCACAACCGGGTGATGTTCAAGCAGATGTTCCAGGCCGGTGCACTGGACTTCTGCCAGCTGGACGCAGCCCGCCTGGGCGGCCTTAACGAGGTCCTGATCGTACTGCTGATGGCCGCCAAGTACGACGTGCCGGTCTGCCCGCACGGCGGTGGCGTCGGGCTGTGCGAGTATGTGCAGAACATCGCGCTTTTCGACTACATCGCGGTGTCTGCCTCGCTGCACAACCGGGTGCTGGAGTATGTCGACCACCTGCACGAGCACTTCATCGACCCGGTGGTGATCCATCGCGGGCGCTACATGCCGCCACAACGCCCTGGCTACAGCATCGAGATGCACGCTGAGACCCTGGAACGTTATCAGTACCCCAACGGCGCAGTGTGGCTCGACATCAACCGTTCCTGACCCACAGACCTGAGTGTGCCGCTGCTGCGCGGCACACCACCAGCACTTTTCACGGGGAAAAAAACAATGACAACCCTCACCCGCGCAGCGGCTTGCGCCCCAGCCACCACCCATGAGCAGCGCTTGAACGGCCTGCTGCTACGCAAATTGATGCCACTGCTCATCGTCGTCTACGTGATGAGCTTTCTTGACCGCACCAACATCGCCCTGGCGAAAGCCAGCATGGGCATTGACCTGGGCCTTTCGGCAGCCGCCTATGGCCTGGGCGCGGGCTTGTTCTTCCTTACCTATGCCTTGGCCGAAGTGCCCAGCAACCTGATCATGCACCGGGTGGGCGCGCGCTTCTGGATCACCCGTATCATGATTACCTGGGGTTTGCTCTCGGCAGGCATGGCCTTCGTTCAGGGTGAAACCTCGTTCTACATCATGCGCCTGCTGCTGGGGGTCGCCGAAGCTGGCCTGTTCCCCGGGGTAATGCTGTACCTGACCTACTGGTTCGACCGCGAACAACGCGCCCGTGCCACGGGGTACTTCCTGCTGGGTGTGTGCCTGGCCAACATCCTTAGCGGCCCGCTGGGCGGTGCCCTGCTGGAGCTGGACGGTGTACTGGGCTGGCATGGCTGGCAATGGCTGTTCGTGCTCGAAGGCCTGCCCGCCGTAGCCCTGGCCTATGTGGTGTGGAAGAAGCTGCCGGACGGTCCAGCCTCGGCACCTTGGCTGACGGCTGCCGACGCCCAGGACATCGAGCGCCGCCTGGCCGCAGAGCAGGCGGCCGCACCGCAGCAGAGCAAGCTGGGGCAGATGTTCCGCGACCGGCAGATCTGGCTGGCGATCGTGGTCTACTTCGTGCACCAGATCACCATCTACACGGTGATTTTCTTCCTGCCGGGCATTATCGGCACCTACGCTGCGCTTTCGCCCTTCCAGGTCGGCCTGTTGACAGCGGTGCCGTGGATTGCAGCAGCCATGGGTGCTGCGACCTTCCCACGCCTGGCCACCTCGCCGCGCCGCTGCCGCACCCTGCTGTTCTTTGGCCTGCTGACCATGGCGGCCGGATTGCTGCTGGCATCGCTGGCCAACTCGTTCATCGGCCTGATCGGGTTTTCCCTGACCGCGCTGATGCTGTTCGTGGTGCAGTCGATCATCTTCGTCTTCCCCTCCAGCCGACTGAGCGGCAGCGCGTTGGCGGCGGGCCTGGCCTTCGTCACCACTTGCGGTCTGTTTGGCGGTTTCGTCGGGCCGTCGGTGATGGGCCTGATCGAGCAGACCACCGGCAGCACCCGCAACGGGTTGTGGATCATTGCAGCGTTGCTGGTATGTGCGGCGCTGGTCAGTACCCGTTTGCGTCAAGGGCAAGAGCAACCCTGAGGCGTACTCAATTTACACCCCCTGCAGGTGGCTCTTTGTGCTGCGAGTGAGCCTTGAGATCTTCAGGCCGTCATTTCGTTTGTCGGCCCTCTCGCAGCACTTGGCGGCGCCTGCAAGCGTCTTGATTTCAACTTGAGAAGCGGGTGTTTCGCCCGCAGCGCACCTCAAGCGCCTGCGCCAGTCGCCTTACCGCCAGTTGCAGTTCATCCGGGCGCCCCCCCAGCCAGATCAGCGCAAGGTGTTGAGGGTAATGCCCCGGCAGGCCAAACTGCTCGCCCGGCAGTGCGTGCAATGCAGAGCCTGCCAACGCTGCGGCAATACCGTCCCACGCCAGCGGCTGGCAAAAGCTCACCCACAGCATTTGCCCACCTTGCGGCATGTCGAAGACCACCCGTTGGCCGAATTGCGACTGCAGTACATGCGCCAGGTATTGCGTACGCCTTTGCAAGTCTGTGCGTTGCTGTACCAGCTGCGTTTCGATTTCCCCCTTGCCGAGCATGTGAGCAAGCGCCTGCAAACGTAGCGGCGCAAGCCGAAACGCCCGTTCAGCGAATGCCTTGGCCAACACGGTGTCACGGCTCAGTAAATAGGCATACGGCGCCTCTGCCCCCACTGCGGCCTCGAACGTGCCCATCACCAGAAGCCAGCGCGGGTCGATCCAGTCACGCAGGCGTGTGCTCGGCGGCCCGTCGTAACAGAGCTCGCTGTCCAGGTCGTTTTCCAGCAGCCATACAGGGTGCTGGCCAAGCAAAAGACCAAGCTGCTGCTGGTAATACGGTGAAACCAGCCGACCTTGTGGCATGCCCAGGCAAGACGGCATGACCAGCAGGCTTACCGGCTCGCTACCCAGCAGCTTGGCCAACGCGTGCAGCTCGGGGTTGCCACGGGCATCCAGTGGTGTTTCCAGCACGCGCATGCCGGCACGCGCCAGGGCGCGCAACACTTGCCAGCAACAAGGCGAATGCACCAATGCGGTACCACCTTGCAGGGCCAGCGCCGCAAGCAGCGTCTCCAGCACCGCCAGCACATCGGGAGCTAGCTGGACATCATCGGCATGCCAGTACTGGTTGGAGCAGCGGGTGTATCGCTCAGCCACAGCATTGCGCAAACGGGCGCTACCCAGCGCTTCCCAGGACGCAACGCTGCGATCACGCTGACGGGCTAAACGCCGTTCGTGACCAAGCAGCATGCGCTCCAACAGTGGCTGCGTCGGCAAGGGAGGCTGCCGGGCCACGGCCACGGCCTGATCTTTGCCACCGCTCTGTACGTAATAGCCCGACCTCGGCAGGCAGTGTACACGGCCCTCCTCTTCCAGCAGGCTGTAGGCACTTTGTACCGTGGCCAACGACACCCGCAGCCGCCGGGACAGCTCACGCAATGACGGCAACCGGCATGTGCCAACGCCTGCAGCTTGTTCGATCAACGCTTCCAGGTAGCGATACACCTTGCGATACGCGAACTCGCCTGGGGCCGCTCGCCCCATCAAGGCAGCCCCGCAACACCACGCCGCCGCCCCAACGCCAGCTGCGGCAGCAGCCTCAGGTGTACATCGCGGCGGGCCAGGTTGTTAAGCAGGCGCCATCCCGCCAGCGGCAACTGCCCATCATAAATTTGCCGCAGTTGCCCCAACGGCAAGCCACTGGTATTCACCAGCCAGGCTTTGACTGCATCGGGGCAGGGTTTGCCTTGCAAGGCCCTGTGCAGGTACGGCAACGCCACCACCATGTCGGCGTGCCGACACTGCAAGAACCGCTCGAGGTTTTTCCCCTGCCTGGCAAACGGGCTGAACAGCAGGCACACCAGTTGGGCCTGATTGATGCCGTAGGCTTTGCCCAATAGCAACGACGCGGCGTCACGCTGCTTGCTGCCGCCCGCCTGCCCTGCCAGCCTCAGCGCTGGGCGCCCGGCCAGCGGCTCCAGACTGCGGGCGCGCAGTTCATGCAGCTGGGCCGTGGCTAGCGAGTCAACGAATTCGGACAGCGGCAAAGCATCCGCAGCCGTCTCGAAGTGACAACCCAGCATCGCGTCAAGCTGCGGCTCTTCAAGCAAGTGCGGCAACAGGTCATCAATAGCAATCAGCCGCACCGGCGCGCGCTCCGGTACGGCGCCTGGAACCGGCTCGTGCTGACCACCCGGTGCGCCCCCAACAGCACCGTGCAATCGGCTCAGCCCTTGGGCCAGCGCCGCCAGGCACTGGTGCACTGCATGCGAGCCACGCACGCCGGCCAGGCGCAGGCTACGCCGGGCCCACGCCAGGTATCGGCGCCGCTGCAGCCCGGGCATGGCGGTGACCAACGCATCGGGAGGCACCGCTGCCTGCAGCGCCTGACCCACGGCCCCGGCCAGCTCCAGGTGCAGGCGGCAGCCCAGCAGGGCTTCAGGCCTGGCATCGATCATGTGGCCGAACATCAACATCGCGTCCCTCGCCAGCAGCCAGCGCTCAGGCATTACCGAGAGCCGACGACTGAACGGCACCACTGCGCGCCCCTCGATCATCTGCAATTGCACCCGCGGGTCATCCTGCATGAACAACGCGCTAAAACTGCGCTCGTGAGCTTCCAGCGTGGCGCTATCGGCAACCGGCAGGCTGACCACCAATACTCGCAGCTGGAAGGTTACCGGCGAACGCAGGGCAATGCTCAGTTGCGCGGCACGCAACATGGCCAGCAGCCGGCTGCTATGGCGGTCGCTCCCTTGCAATACCTGCAAGCTGAAAGTACCGATGTACTCCGGCCCGCCTGCAGCGACCAACAGGCGTTGTATCAGCAACTGCAAGGAAGCGCGCTGGGCCTGGGACATGTGGTTCAACAAGCGCTCGAGTACTTGCTGGTAGATATAATGCATCGCCTGGTCGTGAATAGCAGTCACGCAATCACCTCATCAACTTCATGCAGCCAGCGCATGCGGTATCCAACATTTGAACGTGAACATGCGCCGAACTTACCTAGAAGAAATTTCTTACAACAAAATGAAAGTAATGACGTAACCCTTCACTGTCGCCAAGCCATCGAGAAGAAACCACCCCTGCGATGGCCTGTCGCTGTCACATGCTGCTCTATATCAGGCATAGCCATGCTCATCCCACGTTCCTTGCACAAACTATCATTGGGCCATTATCGAGAGGGAGGCAGCATGAATTGAAGATACAGTTCAGGGTAAAAAAACCATTCAGCATCCGTGTCAGTTCACAGTGACTCGCAAGGCAAAAGCGTTCAAGGCTGATTATTTTCCGGGATATTTCTGACAGCCCGAAAGCTACGGACTTATATGTAGTCCACATCTGGGTTTATTGTAGGAACAGTCCTACTTTAAGTGTTGAAACACTTTACTCCGCGCATAAAAAACCCGGGACATTGCCCGGGTTTTCTGCTTGCGCCATCCACCGTCAGTGTTGCGCCATGTCCAGCACGACGCGCCCGCCGCACGGGCATTGGTCCATGTAGCGATGCGCCTCGACCACCTGCTCGAACGGGTACACCTTGATGATCTGCGGTGTCAGCAGCTGATCGGCGGTGAACTGGTTGATATCGCGCAAGGCACGCTGCAGTGCCACCTGGTCCTGGCTGATGCCAAGCTCTGGCTTGCCGGTGAAATTACCGATGCAGTGCACATAGAACTGAATGTTCTTCTGGAATGCCGCGCAGGCCGGGAACGGCGTCTGGTTGCCGCCTTGCAGACCGTACAGCACCAGGCTGCCACGCGGCGCCAGCACATCACCCAACAGCGACATCTGCGGGCCGCCCATGCCGTCGAGCACCATGTCCACACCACGGCCATCGGTGTACTTGCCAATCTGCAGCAGCAGGTCCTGCTCTTCGGTGACGATCACTTTGTCTGCGCCCAAGCCCAGCAGGTAGTCACGCTGCGCCGCATCCTTGGTGGCGGCGAACACTTTCAGCCCCAGGGCCCTGCCCAGCTGCACGAAGGCAGGCCCGGCGCAATGGCTGGCATCGGTGACCAGTGCTGTCTGCCCGGCCTTGGCCCGTGCCAGGTCGACGTAGGCGAAGTAGGCGATCAGCAGCGGGGTGTAGTGCACGCTGGCCTCGATCGGGGTGAGCACATTCGGGTAGCGCGTGATGGCTGTACGGGGCAGTACGATGACATCGCCGTACACCGGGTGGTCGTTGGCACTGGTGGCCGGGAAGCTGGCGACCCGATCACCGACGGCAATGTCATCGACCCCTTCCCCGACCGCAGTCACCACCCCGGCCATTTCATGACCGATCCCCGCTGGCAGACGCGCCTGGGACGGTGCCAGATTCTGGCGCCAAAGCACGTCATACCAGCTGACGCCAACCGCTTCGACGCGGATCTGCACCTCGTCGGCAGCGGGTGACGGTTCGGCCTGCTCTTCGCAACGGAGCACGTCGGCAGCACCGAACTTGTGGAAACGGATCATGCGGGACATCGCATACCTCGCCTTTGTGAACCTCTAATTACCACTGACTCTATCCGGGCTTTGCCCGTTAGACCATCAGTGGGCATTAATAGTCGACATGCTTGTCATCGATTGGGCACCTGACTTTCCCTGCGATTGGTCCCCCTAAACCCGTGCAGGGTAACAGCCTTTGGCCTTAAGATTCACCTCTGCCCCACATTAGGCGAAGCGCACCGATGAATCGAAACGACCTGCGTCGTGTAGACCTCAACCTGCTGATCGTGTTCGAAACGCTGATGCACGAGCGCAGCGTGACCCGTGCCGCAGAAAAACTGTTTCTCGGCCAACCGGCCATCAGCGCGGCGCTGTCGCGCCTGCGCAACCTGTTCGATGACCCGTTGTTCGTGCGCACAGGGCGCAGCATGGAGCCGTCGGCACGGGCCCACGAGATCTTCGCCCTGCTGTCACCGGCACTGGATTCGATTTCCACGGCAGTCAGCCGCGCCGCCGAATTCGACCCGGCCACCAGCAATGCGGTGTTCCGCATCGGCCTGTCGGACGACGCCGAGTTCGCCTTGCTGCCGCAACTGCTCAAGCGCATTCGCGCCGAGGCACCCGGTATCGTGCTGGTGGTGCGACGGGTCAACTACTTGCTGATGCCAACCCTGCTGGCCTCGGGCGAGATTTCGGTGGGTGTCAGCTACACCAGCGAACTGCCGGCCAACGCCAAGCGCAAGGTGTTGCGCCGCAGCATGCCGAAACTGCTGCGCGCCGACAGCGTACCCGGCAGCATCACCCTGGATGACTTCTGCGCCCGGCCCCATGCGCTGGTGTCGTTTGCCGGGGACTTGTCCGGGTTCATCGACGAAGCCCTGGAAGAAATCGGCCGCAAGCGCCACGTGGTGCTGGCGGTACCGCAGTTCAACGGGCTGGGGAGCTTGCTGGCAGGTACCGATATCGTGGCGACGGTACCGGACTACACGGCGGATGCACTGACGGCCGCCGGCGGCTTGCGGGCCGAGGATTTGCCGATACCCGTGCGCAGTTTCGAACTGCACATGGCCTGGCGCGGGGCACAGGACAATGACCCGGCGGAGCGGTGGCTGCGGTCGCGGATACAGATGTTCTTTGGGGATCCGGATAGCCTTTGAATTCCCGCCCTTCAGGCGAATATCTGGATCGGGCCCGATTGCTACCCTCAACCAAGGGCAGCGACCGTCCATACGCCGGCGCTACAGCATGGGTCGCATCAGCTTGACCCACTCCTGCACGGTCGGGCGTTGCCATTGTCGCTGAGCATAATCCTCCAGTTGGGCTGGAAGCCTGTCACCATTATGTATCAATCGATTGAGCATCAATGCCAGATCAACATCGACGATTGACCATCGACCAAACAGGTAATCGGGATTATCAGCAAGCAACAGTTGCGCGGCATTCACCAACTTTTGTTTTGCAGACTCCGCCAGTGCTGACAAGGGGCCGGACTTGAGGCCATAGAATACAACGAGCGTAGAGCGCTCTTGACGAATGGGGAGCAAGTCGCTGCGTAGCCACGCCTGAACTTGCCGCGCCCTGGCACGTTGCAGTGAGTGTTCTGGGTAAATCGGCGTGTGCGGGTACAGCTTCTCCAGATACTCAGTGATTGCCGATGACTCGGACAGCGCGAAATCGCCATGCACCAGAGTGGGCACTCGCTGCGTCAGCGAGAGATGGGAATAACCATCCGCCTGATGCTACAGGCTGTCCAGGTCAAGAGGGCTCCATTCGAACTCGATTCCCTTTTCGCGAAGCGCCGTAAAGCACGACATTGCATAAGGACTTGTGAATTGAGCGTCAACATGCAAGCACAGCCCTGAATTGTTCATAGCGTCATCTCCATATGCGGGAGCAATGACGCTAAGAGATCCGGCTCTAGAAATAAGCTGTGGAGCACCTATCGTCTGCCAGGCGAGCTGAATCGCCTGACCCTCGGGGGCGGTATGAACTGGCAGAGCGGCCAGGGACACTGGCCAGCAGGCCCGGCCCTTTCGCGGGTAAACCCGCTCCTACGACGGTCTGCGCCTCGGTGTAGGAGCGGGTTTACCCGCGAATACGGTGGCGACGGCAACGGTGAGCGACCAGGGACATTGGCCAGCAGGCCCGCCCCTTTCGCGGGTGAACCCGTTCCACGACGGTCTGCGCCTCGGTGTAGGAGCGGGTTTACCCGCGAATACGGTGGCGGCGACAACGGTGAACGGCCAGGGATATCGGCCAGCAGGCCCGCCCCTTTCGCGGGTGAACCCGTTCCACGACGGTCTGCGCCTCGGTGTAGGAGCGGGTTTACCCGCGAATACGGTGGCGGCGACAACGGTGAACGGCCAGGGATATCGGCCAGCAGGCCCTCCCCTTTCGCGGGTGAACCCGTTCCACGACGGTCTGCGCCTCGGTGTAGGAGCGGGTTTACCCGCGAATACGGTGGCGACGGCAACGGTGAGCGACCAGGGATATCGGCCAGCAGGCCCAGCCCTTTCGCGGGTGAACCCGTTCCACGACGGCCTGCGCATCGGTGTAGGAGCGGGTTTACCCGCGAATACGGTGGCGGCGACAACGGTGAACGGCCAGGGATATCGGCCAGCAGGCCCGCCCCTTTCGCGGGTGAACCCGTTCCACGACGGTCTGCGCCTCGGTGTAGGAGCGGGTTTACCCGCGAATACGGTGGCGGCGACAACGGTGAACGGCCAGGGATATCGGCCAGCAGGCCCGCCCCTTTCGCGGGTGAACCCGTTCCACGACGGTCTGCGCCTCGGTGTAGGAGCGGGTTTACCCGCGAATACGGTGGCGGCGACAACGGTGAACGGCCGGGGACATTGGCCAGCAGGCCCAGCCCTTTCGCGGGTGAACCCGTTCCACGACGGCCTGCGCATCGGTGTAGGAGCGGCCTTCCGCCCACCACATGAGTCTAACGGCATTTGAAACAGCGACAGTGTTTTGCAGCCGCAAAAGTGCAGCGACTTCCAACCTTCCTTGATACTCCAACCGGATCGGGTGAGATGGCGTTTGACAAGTAACGACGGGATGCCTAGACACACTTAATGGTCACCCACTTCTTTGGCCAACGACCTCAAAATTCTTGGGTGGTTGGATGAAGCCGCTGATGTCTTTACCAGGTTCAATCCCTTCAACAAATAGGAACAGCCGTGAACGACCTAGCGCTTTCTCCGCCCTTCGGTGCATCACACTTGCTCGTGCAAACCGAGGTTTCATCACGAGACGATTGGGCGGACACCAAGGTCATCCTGGAGCAGGGCACGCGATATTTCTTCAGGGCAACTGGTAAGTGGTGGGATGCCTACATCCGTTGTGATGCTAATGGCTACAGTCGCTGGTACACGAATTTTGCCAAGGACCACCTGCGTTGCCGGAAGGACGGAGCCACCTGGTTCACCCTGATCGGGGCCATCGAAGAGTCGAACGACTCATTGTTTGTCATTGGCGATGGCTCGCGTTGGCGCGATGGATGGGTTGCCACCATGAAAGGAAGGCTCACTGTCTTCGCCAACGACATGCCTGGCATGTACTGGAACAACATCTCATCCATCTCGTTGGAGGTGTGGCGATGACCGAGCCCCTGACCCAAACGGGTTGTGCCTGCACCAATAGAACCTTCCCGCAGATGAACAGGCAAAAGCTCCTTGGGTTTGCTGGGTTGATGCTTGTCAGTATCTTCGCCCACGGCTCGGACACTGAGAACCTTGATATCTCCCGTGGCCACGATTTACTCGAGCCAAAAATTCAGTATCTGGGCGTAGGCGGTTGGCTGGTGCACTGGCGTGGAGAAGGCCTGCTATTAGCGCCATCCTTCAGCAACCCTGAAAGTTTCATGGGCCTTCCACCGTTGCGGGTTGTAGCCAACAAGGGGCGGATCGACAAGTACATGCCTGAAGCTAAGGACGTCACGATGCTTCTTGTTGGACACGGCCACTATGACCACCTGTTAGACGTGCCCTGGGTGATGAAAATGCACACCCCGAAAGCTACGCTCTACGGCTCAGACACGGTTGTAAACATGTTGCGTTCGATGCGCTTCGAAAACAAAACGGTGGATGACACTTGGACACACGTGGACCCCAATCGACTCCGGACAGTTAACACGAAAATTGTGGTGAACGGAGAAACCTGGACATCCGGGTATATGGCAACCGTTCAGAGCTGCGAAGGCAGACAGGATGCGTCAACACCTGGACATTGGATTCGCTCAACCGGTGGCCACATCCGAGCAATGCCCATCCAAAGCATGCACGCAAGCCACTTTCTGGGTATTACCATCGCTGACGGATCCTACCCGACGGAACTGAACGAGGTGCCGACAAGCGTGTTCAAATGGAAGCAAGGCCAGTCGATGGCCTGGTTGATTGATTTGCTGGATGCCACTCAACCAGATGACAGCAAGGCAAAGGTCGAACACCGCATCCACTTCCAGGACAGTGCTGCCAACCCTCCTTGCGGATTCCCCTCACCGTTGCCCGAGAATCATCCCGTTGACGTGGAGATCCTCGGCGTAGGGTCATGGGATAACGTGAAAAACTATCCGGATGAGATACTGAAGCTGACAAGGCCCAAGCTTGTGCTGCTCGGCCACTGGGAAAATTTCTTCGGGAATGACCCCGGTGACGAAAATCCAAAACCACTACCTCACCAAGACATCATTGGTATGCGCAAGGCAGTGGACAGGGTCGTCAAGGAAGCCGGAATCAATGCAACCGTAAGCATGCCAGCCCCCCTAAAGGAAGTGAAGCTGCCATAACCTAAGTGCCGGCGAGCACTCCCGACCGATGGGCTGAAAATCTGGCGCCAAATTGCTTCATCTCGAAAGAAGGTGGTCTGAGCCCCCCTTGTCACATAAAGCTGACCGGCCTGAAATGACACCCTCAGAAGAATCTTCTAGTCAGCCCGTCGACCTCTATGAGTAGGGTTAGCGTTATAGTGGCCGAGTACCACGGCATGCTGGGAAGTTGAGGCAGCTAAGGAAAACACTCTGGGCGATCCCGTTATTCATGGCCCGAGCATACCGAGCGGTCATTGCACCACCACACCGCGGACATTCCTGCCCATCATTAGTACTGGGTGACAGAACGCGCTCGTTGAACTCGAGGTCCCCCTCTGGCGCTTCTGCGATCCTAACCGAATCAGCAGCCGGTACTGAACTCATCACTGGCTGATGCAGCATTCTCCTGTTGGGGCCTTGAAACACTCAATGAGACGGCTCCAGTCGACCAGCTGCACGCTGGGCAACTCGTCGTGGTGAGCCTCAAAGCCATCAGTCTCTTCAAGATCCCGGCACGGATCTGCAAAGCATCCGCGCTTGATCTAGGCTCTTTGGTGCCGTTTGGACAGTGGCGATGCCTTCATCCTGGACCCGGGTGGTAGCAAGCCGAGGCCGGCCTTGCAGTCAGATGGACATGCCATGACCAATGGACCCCACGTCAGGCATTTCCATGGAGCAACAGACATGCCCAAGGCACCCAGCGCGTCCGCCAAAGCGCCACGAAAAACTGCAGCAACCAAAAGCAATGCTATCGCCACCCAGGCACAGAAGCCGCCGGTCCATCGCACCCCCATCGCCGGCCGGGTGTTTGACGCCCGCCCCGACCGCCTTGATTTTCGCGACCTGCCCTACACGCCCCCGCTACGTTCCCTGTCACCCTGCTGGCCATTGCAAACGGACCTGGCACGATACCTCAAGAGCTATGTGGCCGCAGGCCTGGTCCTCGATCAGGGCAGTGATGGCGCGTGTACCGGCTTCGGGCTGGCCTGCGTGGTCAACTACCTGTTGTGGTTGCAGCATCTGTCCCTCGGTGACGGGCACGTCTTCACCGCGGTCAGCCCACGCATGCTCTACGAACTGGCCCGGCGCTACGATGAGTGGCCGGGGGATGACTACGAGGGCTCAAGCTGCCGGGGTGCGCTCAAAGGCTGGCACAAGCACGGAGTCTGCAGCGAAACACTCTGGCCCTTTTCGCAGAAGGGCTTTGTCCGGCCGCTACCCGGATGGGACAGCGACGCTCCGTCGCGGCCACTGGGTGTCTACTACCGCATCGATCGCACCTCGGTGGTCGACCTGCAGGCGGCGATTCTCAACATTGGTGCCATCTATGTTTCGGCAAAGGTCCATGACGGTTGGGACACACTGATGCGCAGCCGCGCAACCGCCGTACCGAAGAACCATGCCAGCCTTTCGGTGATCCCCGCGGCGAAAGACCCAGGCACCCTGGGCGGTCATGCCTTTGCACTGGTTGGCTACAACCAGCGCGGCTTTATCGTGCAGAACTCCTGGGGCACCCGCTGGGGCAACGCAGGGTTTGCCATTCTGCCTTACGAGGAATGGGTGCTGTACGGCACCGACGCCTGGGCCTGTGCCTTGGGCGTTCCACAGCTGCTGCCGGCGGCGCAGCAGAAAGCCGGGGCTGTGGCCATGCGTACGCAGATAGCCTCGGCCTTTCGCCTGGGCTCGGGCCGTTCACTGACCAGCCTCGGCCGTAGCGCACGGCAGCCGGCCAACCCGGTGGATGATCCCTGGCCCTTCGATCACCCCTTCCTACAACCTCTGTATCATCCCTTGACCACTCCCCGTGCCTACGAGCTGACCCTGGTTACCGGCAACGACGGCGAAATCGTCCCCACTGATTTTACCCACGATCCGCTGAACCGAGTCGGCCTGGTCCAGGAAACCGTGCACGAGCGGCCACTCGCCTGGCTTGCTACCCAGAACCCGAAGACGACACTACGCTTGGCGATCTATGCCCACGGAGGGCTGAACGCCGAGGATGAGTCGATCCAACGCAACCGCGTGCTGGCGCCCTACTTCCTGGCCAACGGCATCTACCCGCTGTTCCTGACCTGGAAAACCGGCCCCGGCGAAACCTTGGCGAATATGGCCGCTGACTGGTTCCATTCGTTATTCGGTGACCGCGATGCCCTGGCCACCGGAGTCTTCGAGGATCTCAAGGATGCCAAGGACCGCATGGTCGAGGCATTGGGCAATGTGCTGGGCACCGGCATCTGGTCGCAAATGCGCAACAATGCCCGTGATAGCAGCAAGCCGGGGCACGGCATTGACCTGCTGGCCGAGGCGCTGCGCGACCTGTCCAACACCCTGCAGCAACAAGGGGCGACACTTGAACTGCACCTGATCGGGCACTCCGCCGGTTCCATTCTCCTAGGCCACCTGCTTGACCGCCTCGGCCCTGCGGGTGGCAGTGTGGTGAAGGTGCGCAGCTGCGAGCTGTTCGCAGCAGCCTGCTCGTCGCGCTTTGCCCTGGATCACTACCTCAAGGCCCACGCCAACGGCGTATTGCCGCTGGATCAACTGTGGCTGGATGTGCTGCGCGATGAAGATGAGAAAGCCGATGGTCTGCCCACGCCGGGCTTCGCTGCCTATGGCAAATCTCTGCTGTACCTGGTATCCCGGGCCCTAGAGGATGTGCGCAAGCAACCCCTGCTGGGCATGGCCCGCGCCCTGGACGAGAGTTTTGCCACCAACCAGGACCAATGGGATGCCGGTTCCCTGGCCGATGTGCAGCAATGGCTGGCGAACTGGCCGAGCAAACCGGATCGCTTGCGAGTCTGGCCATCACCCTGGGTCCAGCACACCCGTGATGGCCAGCAAATCCAGGCGACCCATGGTTCTTTTGATAACAATATCGAGGTTATGACCTTCGTGCTCCGGCGCATCCTCGCCGGCAAGAAACTTGTAGGCGATCTGGAGTGGCTTGACTACTGAACCACTCTACACCCGGTGAAAGATGCAAGCCCGCCGTGAGCTGGCGGGTTTGTCCCTATAGGTCTGGATGACCTTTGCCTGCCTTGAGCAGTCCGCGCTCGACGATAAAGTCGATCAGCGCCTGCAATCCTTGCCCGGTCTTTAGATTGGTAAAGCCCCACGGCCGCTGCGGACGCATGTGCTGGGTATCTTTTTCCATGACCTCCAGCGAACCATCGACATAAGGTGCCAGGTTGATCTTGCTGATCACCAGGAAGTCCGACTTGGTAATGCCCGGCCCGCCCTTGCGCGGAATCTTCTCGCCCTCGGCGACATCGATCACATTGACCGTCAGGTCGGCCAGTTCCGGGCTGAAGGTGGCGCTGAGGTTGTCAATGGTGAAGCGAGCGTAGGTCTCATGAGCGTGCGCATACTCATCCATCAGCTTCAGGACGTAATCGCTGACCAGAGCATGCTGCCTAGGCCGACCTTTCTGTCGGCTTTTTCCAGCTATTGGCGCGCGCCTTCAACTTGGACCATCACCATTCTGAGCGGTGCGGCATCAATCATCAGCGACATAGCGACGGGCTCAATCATCAGTAGATGGGCCTTCAGTTTAGCGCGCCCGTGCTGCCTGGAAACTGGATGCGCGAACGTCACGGAACATCAGATGCGCCCACAGGCCCGCGTGTGCGGTTTTTTTGTCGTCTTTGTAGTCGCAGCTATTTCCAAAATTTCGCATTTATTTCGGAATCCGACACACGCGGCCCCGTATGCGGCCAGCAGGCGGCGATTTTGGGGAGTATCCGGCCACTGCTGATCCCGCTCGAAGTCTGATCTGTTGACTGCATGGGTGCATCGTGCCAAGGATAAGGTCGATATCGCTTTACTCCTTCCATCATGGAGTGTGTATTGGGACGGCTCTCAATGCCGCCCCACATAGCCAAGTACACTATCCCAGGATGTCTAGCGTCAGCCGTCTCTGATTTAGTCGGTTGGGTAGTCATTTGCCTGCCTGGCTACGAGGAGTACTGAGGGAGCCGCGCAAAGAGAAAGCCGGCAGGGCCTATGTAAAAAACCATTGTGGCAAACAGAAGCTTTCTACGGAGGCGCCTAGAAAACGCTACGTGGAGGCTGCCGGAGAGGCAATCCGCTAGGGCGAGGAACAAGAGGTTGAATGTTTGAATCCAAAACCGCTGGGGTGGAGAGGCTGCTTACGACCCAAAGCTGCCCTTCATTGATGGCGATCAGGGTCCAGCAGTGGGGTCCGATCATCGCCTGATCAGCAGCCTGTCACCCTCGCCAAGCGATATGCTCGACATTGTCAAGTCCACTCGAAGCCCATTTAATAATGCTTCTCAGTTAGTGTAGTATTCGCCGCTCTCCGGCGGAGCCGGTTTACCGACGTAGGGCTGAGCATGTCGCGCATTGGCACCTCTGAGTTGCTGACCAACTTCCATGAGCACTACGCGGAACTGATGGCGTTCCTGGCTCGGCGGCTGGGCAACGTCGAGCAGGCTGCCGATGTAGCGCAAGACACCTACCTGCGGTTGGTCAACCTCCCTGCGGGCGAACCGATCCAGGAGCCGCGCGCGTTCCTGTTCCGCATCGCCGGCAACCTGGCCATCGACCGTATGCGGCGCGAGGGGCGGTTCAATGCCCTGCATGCCGACGAGTCGCAAGCCCTGGAGGTCTGCGACCCACGCCCTTCACCCGAGTCGGCGCTGATGACCGATGAGGCCTTGGCGCAGCTCGATGTCGCGATGGACCAGTTGCCCACCAACGCACGCCTGGCGCTGCTGCTCAATCGTCTCGAGGGGCTGACGCATGCCCAGATCGCCACCAGGCTCGGCGTGTCCGAGAGCACTGTAGGCAAGTACATCGTGCAAGCGGTACGTCATTGTCGCGACTCCTTGAGCAAGAAGGAGTGGATATGAACCGCTTGCCTTATTCGGACACCACCCCCCAGACTCCGACGCCTCCTCATGCTGCTCAGCTTGCAGAAACCATGACCGATACCGTTGATCCTTTCGAGCTGGAAGACCAGGCCATCGAGATGCTGGTGCATCTTCAGTCCGGCCGGGCTACTGCAGCCGACCACTTGGCCTATGAGCGCTGGTGCCAGCGCTCCGAGGCCCATGCCCTGGCCGCCAGAAAGTCCGAGGCGTTGTGGGGGGCATTTGCGCACACGCCGAAAGCCCAACAGTTCGTCGCCCTAAGCCCGCGCAAGCGGCGCAGACCCGCACGCGCCTTGTGGGCGGTGGGCCTGGCCGCGTGCCTGGCGCTGGTGATGATCAGTGCAGGGCTGCTACGGCCTTGGTCGGCCCTGTATGCCGATCAGGTGACCGATGCTGGCGAGCGGCGGGAAGTGCGCCTGCAGGACGGCAGCGTTGTCTGGATGAACGCAGACACCGTGTTGTCGGTGGGCTACAGCCAAAATCGACGCGGTATCACGCTGTATCAAGGGGAGGCGCTATTCGAGGTAGCCAAGGACCCATCGCGGCCTTTCATCGTGCACGCGGCGCAAGGAGATGTGCAGGCCGTCGGCACCCGATTTGATGTAAACCAGCGCGGTGACGAGGTGACCGTGCAGGTGAGCGAAGGCATCGTGCAGCTCAGTTCGGGCGGGCAGAGCTTGCGCCTGCCGGCCGGGCAATCCTCGGCCTATCGGCGCGGTGTGGCGCCGCAGCCGGGCAAGGCGGTCGATGTGCAGAACGTCGCCACCTGGCAACGCGGCAAATTGATCTTCAACGCGCGCCCGCTGGGTGACGTGCTCGCCGAGCTCGACCGGTACATCCCCGGCATTGTGTACCTCACCGATAAGACGCTGGCGGCCCGGCGCATCAGCGGCATATTCGAGGTGGATGATCCACAGGCTGCCCTGGCCGTGCTGGAGCAGACGCAGCCCCTGCGTATCACCCGGTTGCCGTTGATCACCCTGGTGCGGCCGAAAGACTGACGCCGCACCCTCTCTCTTCCGCGCAGCGCCTTGCAAAAAAAATGAAAATTCTTTGGCAAGGTCCTGTAGGTCGCTTCGTCGTAAAGACGAAGCGCGAATCATTCACATAAAAGTCGCGCAGCCAACTCTAGGGAAAGGTTGCTGTCATGCTGCATATCTGCGTACGTACCCGCGCACAGTCGTTGCGCCAAGCGGTGGCATTCGCCGCCTTGTTCGGCCTCCTGGCACCGGTCGAGGCCCAGGCCAGGGCTTCAGAAAGCTCAGCTGTCACCCAGGTCTTCACCATCGTTGCCCAGCCACTGGACAGCGCACTAACCCGTCTGGCCGACCAGGCCGGCCTGCGCATCATTTTCAATTCTGACGAGATAAGCGGAATGCGCAGCGCTGGGCTGCGTGGGGCCTACACGATCAACGAGGCGCTCGAGCAACTGCTCAGAGGCAGTGGTTACGGCTACGAGTACGTAAATGACAAGACGCTGACCTTGCGCAAGATAGCGGCGGATTCATCAGCGCTGGAGCTGGGCGCTACCGATGTGAATGCACTTGGGCTGGGGGCGACTACCGAAGGGACTGGCTCCTACACCACTGGCCTCACCAGTACCGCAACCCGGTTGGGGCTCTCGCCGCGAGAGACGCCTCAGTCCATCAGTGTCGTCACGCGCCAGCAGATGGACGACCAGAACATGCAGTCGCTGGAAGACGTTGCCAAGGCCGCGACGGGCATCAGCACGGTCAAAGGGTTTGGCACAGAGCGCCCGCTGTACTACTCACGCGGGTTCCAGGTCGACGACCTGCAGTTCGATGGCCTGCCGAGCAGTGTCACCGAAAGTTTCTCGATGGACGTCATGTCGGTGAACAACATGGCCATGTACGACCGGGTGGAGATTGTCCGCGGCGCCAACGGTCTGATGCAAGGCGCAGGTAACCCGTCTGCGGCGATCAACATGGTGCGCAAGCGACCCACGCGTGAATACCAGCTCAAGGCGGAAATCGGCGCCGGCTCGTGGGACAACTACCGCACCCAGCTCGATGTCGGCGGCCCGCTGAACGCAGAGGGCACCCTGCGCGGCCGCACGGTGCTGATGTACAACACGAAAAACAGCTACCAGGACTACGCAGGCAAGGACAACCAGCTGTTCTACGCCATCGGCGAAGCCGACCTGAGTGACGCGACCACGGTCGCGCTGGGGGCGTCCTTCCAGCAGGACAACAACAACGGCTACGACTGGGGTGGTTTGCCTACCCACCTGGACGGCAGCTCGTACAACTTCTCGCGCTCGAAGTCGCTCGCCGGCAAGTGGGCCTATCTGGACAAGATCAACCGCAACGTCTTCGCCGATATCAAGCACCGCTTCAACGAGGACTGGAACCTCACCGTCGCCACCAACCTGATCTGGTCCAACGCCGACTTTCTTGCCCAGGTTGGCTATCACACCTACGAGACGGATTCGACGATGCAGTATTGGCCGAACAGTGCCCGTTACGATGACGAGCAGGTCAACCTCGACGCGGCGCTCAACGGCGCATTCACCCTGCTGGGGCGCAAGCATGAAGTGGTGATAGGGACCAACATGCGGCGCGACAGGCTGCAGTACGTCACCGGCTCGGCCAGTGAGAACCCCACCGTCGACATCCTCGACTTCGACACCTCCACGTTCCCCAAGCCGCAGATAGTCGGCAGCCTGACGCCCAGCCGGCATGTGCGCAAGGACAAGGGGGTCTATGTCGCCACGCGCCTCAATCCGTTGGATGATCTGCACGTCATTCTTGGCAGCCGCTTGAGCTGGGTCGACTATGACACCCAAGGCCCGTGGGAAACCGACCGGTTCAAGGAAGATCGCAAGGTCATTCCCTACGGCGGCATCGTCTACGACCTCACGGACAACACCTCGGTCTACGCCAGCTACACCGAGATCTACAAGATGCAAAGCACCTACAGTGTCGACAACAAGTTGCTGGAGCCCACTACCGGCAGCAACTACGAGGTTGGCGTGAAGAGCGAGCTGTTCGATGGACGTTTGAATACCGCCGTCGCAGTGTTCCAGGTGGATCAGACCGGCCTTCCACAGGTAGTGCCCGAGGCCGGGCGCGTGTGCGGGCCGACGCGCGATGCGCGGTGCTACACCGAGGGTGCCAAGGTGCGCAACCGCGGGTTCGATGCAGAGGTTTCAGGTGAATTGATGCCCGGTTGGAACGCGTCGATGGGCTACACCTACAGCCATCCGAAATACGTGGCCGGCGCCAGCAAGGGCGACACCTATGGCACCGAGAACTCGCCACAGCGACTGTTCAAGGCCGCCACCACCTATCAACTGCCCGGTGGGTTCGACCAATGGCGAGTGGGCGCCAACCTCTACCATCAGAGCAAGCTGTACCTGAATGATATTACCCAGAGCGCCTACAATCTGGTGGACTTGAACGCCAACTTCCGGATTGACCAGAACCTCAGCGTGCAACTGAACCTCAACAACGTTTTTGACGAGAAGTACTACACCGCGATTTTCAGCCAGGACACTGGCAACTACTACGGCGAACCCCGCAACTTTGCCGTTACGCTGCGCTACGAGAACTAGTCTCCAGTCGCCCATTTCGGAACGCTTTGAATCGCCCCTTCGGCAGATACTGCCTAAAGGGCGACTCTTGGCTTTTAGCCGATCTGAACCAACGGCCGCTTTGGGTCGAAAGCAGCCATTCGTGACATACGACCCATGTAGATGCAGCCCCGCCCTGCTTACGTCGATCCAGCCATGGAGATACAGTCCAGAGTGCGCCACCCCGACAGCTATCAGAAATCGCCATTCGCGATCGCGCATCCAGCTGGGGGTATCAGAGGGTATTTCTGGGAGGTGGAAGAAGCACAGCTTTGATTACTTCCCCATCTTGAAGCCGTTTTCAGTATCGATGCCTCGGCTGAAACCGAAGAGGATCTGATCGATTGGCGTGACGAATTTCCTCACCTCGATGTAGAAGGCCATGCCGTCAATGTGATCCTGCTGATCAACTCCGTCCAGCTCACTCTCCCTGCCAAGCTGGTGTGATAGCGGGAGCGTGGAGGTGTGGCATGAAGCGGGCCCTAGCCCAGCCACTCAACTGAAATACTGCACATCCAAACGCTCAACCAAAAAATCGATGAACACCCTCACCCGCTGCGGCAACTGTCGACCAGGCCCAATGAATACCGCATGCAGGATGTCTTGCTCACCACTGTCAAAATCCTCCAGCAGCGGCACCAGCCGCCCCGCCGCAATATCCGCTCCCACATGGAAATTGGCCAAGCGGGCAATCCCCGCGCCACCGAGGGTCAGCTGGCGCATGCTCTCACCGTCTTGCAGCAGCAGATTCCCCTGCGGCTCAACCTCGACGCGCTCGCCATCGGTGTCCTGATACACCCAGGCCTGAGAGTGCCGGTGAAAACCAAAGCTCAATCGATTGTGCTCGAGCAACTCCTGTGGCGTACGCGGGGTGCCCTTGCGCGCCAGGTAGTCCGGTGCGGCCACCGTCAACAAACGGCTACGGCCCAAGTGCCGTTGCACCAGCCGCGAGGCCTTCAGCGGCCCCGAGCGGATCGCCACATCGGCCCGGCGCTCGAGCAAATCGACCACCGTATCGGTCAGTTCGATGTTCAAGGTTATCTGCGGATAGGCCTCAAGAAATGCTGGCACCAGCGGCGCCAGGCAATGCAGGCCGAACGGCAGGTTGCTGTTGATATGGATGATTCCGCTGGGGCAGGCGGCATTGGCCACATCGCGCTCGGCGTTGTCGATCTGCTCAAGAATGCGCAGGGTCTCGACGTGGAAGCGCTCGCCCTCGGCGGTCAGTTCCAGGCGCCGTGTCGAGCGCAGTAGCAGGCGTGCGCCCAAGCGTTGCTCAAGGCGGGCGATCAGCTTGCTCACCGCCGATGGGGTCATGTCCAGGCGCCGCGCCGCTTCCGAGAAAGTGCCGCAGGCGACCACTTCGGCAAACACTTCCATCTCGCCAGAGCGATTGATGTCCTTGGCTCGGGTTTTCATGACTTGAATTCACAGCTGGTTGGAATTACACGAGTCTACATCACAAAACTGGCGCCTCGTATCCTGTGCTGCATCTTTCACCTTGCGAGCATTTTTCATGGCTACCCTCTCCTCAACACGCATTCACCCCGGGGTGTACGTACTGGCCCTGACCGCCTTCGCCATTGGCGTGGCCGAGTTCATCGTGGTCGGTATTCTCCCCGCTATCTCCAACGACCTGGGCGTGACCCTGGCCACCGCGGGTGGCTTGGTCGGCCTGTACGCATTGGCGCTGGCGGTGTTCACCCCGTTCATCGTCTTGCTGCTGGGGCGCTTGCCACGTAAGCCGGTGTTGGCTGGCCTAGTGGCAATCTTCCTGGCTGGTAACCTGCTTTCGGCGTTGTCCAGTGACTACCCGACGCTGTTGATCGGGCGACTGATCACCGCCGTCGCCCATGGCAGCTTCTTCGCCATTGGGGCCACGGTTGCGGCGAGCCTGGCACCCAAGGGGCAGGCCAGCAAAGCCATCGCCATCATGTTCGCCGGGCTGACCCTGGCCATGGTCATCGGGGTGCCGCTGGGCAGCTTCCTGGGCAATGCCATGGGCTGGCGTCTGCCGTTCTACGCGGTGGCGGTGCTCAGCGCACTGGCCTTGCTCGCCACCCTGTTCTGGCTGCCGGCCCTGAAAACCGGGGAAGCCGGGAGCATCCGCACCCAGCTGGCTGCGCTCGGTCAACCGGCGATCTGGTCGATGATGCTGGTGACCATCCTGGGCTTTGGCGCAAGCTTTGCCGCATTTACCTTCATCACGCCGATCCTCACCGACATCACCGGTTTCTCCTCGGCCACGGCCAGCAGCCTGCTAGTGGTGTTCGGCATTGCCACGCTGATCGGCAACCTTGCCGGAGGCCGTCTGGCCGACCGCCTGGGCTGGCAACGGGCGTTGCGCGTACTGTTCGTCTTGCTGGCGGCGGTGCTGGTGTTGCTGGGCTTCTCGCTGTCGTCGCCAGTGGCCATGGTGGTGCTGCTGTTCATCTGGGGCGTGTTGGCTTTTGGCATGACGCCGGGCTTCCAGGCCGGCATGCTCGACACCGCTGGGCGCTACACGCCTAGAGCGGTGGATTTCGCCTCGGGGCTGAATATCTCGGCGTTCAACCTGGGCATCACCCTAGGTGAGACCGCCGGTAGCTACCTGGTGACCCACGGCCAACTGGCCCTAACCCCCTGGGCCGGCGTGGTCGCTGCGGTACTGGTTCACTTGCCGCTGGCGTGGCTGGTCTGGCGCGGCAAACGCCCAGCGGTTGACGCGGGTGCACAGGCAGGAGCGCAAGCATGAGCGGCGCCCTGGCAAAACTGACCGCTGGTGGCCTGAGCATCGGCCTGGAGCTGCCGCTGGACAACGACTGGACCACCCCACGCGATCAGACCCGGCAGCAGGCCGGCGGTCTGTTCGGTGTGCCGGACCTGGCACAGCATGCACAGCTGGCGACTCTCGCTGATCGCTTGGGCTTTCGCGCCCTGTGGGTACGCGACGTGCCGCTGTACGACCCGCAATTCGGCGATGCGGCGCAGGTGTTCGAGGTGTTTACCTACCTCGGATTTCTCGCTGGCATTACCCGCAACATCATGCTCGGCACAGCCGCGGTGGTACTGCCGATCCGAGAGCCGCTGCTGACTCTCAAGGCCGCAGCCAGCGTCGATCTGCTCAGCGGCGGCCGCTTGTTGCTGGGCGTGGCCAGTGGCGACCGACCAGTGGAATACCCGCTGTTCGAGCGCGACTTCGACAGCCGTGGCGAACGCTTTCGTGAGCATATCGCGTTGCTGCGCGACTGGCGCGGGCCGGGCCTGCCCGAGCAGATCGAAGTCTTGCCGCGCCCCTCCCAACCGCTGCCGTTGCTGGTGGCCGGCCTGGCTCAGCAGAGCCCGGCGTGGGTGGGTGAGCATCTGGATGGCTGGTTGGCCTACCCCGGCACGCCGCAGGAGCACGTGCGTCGTGCGGCGCTGTGGCGCGAAGTGGCCGGGGCCAAGCCATACGTGTCATTCCTGCACCTGGATCTGGATGACAACCCGGACACGCCGCTACAGCGTCACCGCTTTGGCGCGATGGTTGGGCGTAATGGGCTGATTGGCGAGCTTGAGGCGATGCGCGAGGCGGGGGTGGCGCATCTTGGCTTGCACCTGCGGCGCAATCGGCGGCCGCTGGATGAGACGCTGGAGGAGTTGGCGGCGTTTGTATTGCCGCATTTTCATGCCTCAGCCTGCAAGGGCCAGTAAGGCCCATTCGCGGGCAAGCCCGCTCCCACGGGGTCCGCGTGGGAGCGGCGGTTTGGCCCAATTTGCCCCGCGATAGGGCCGGTACTGCTCAGGCCGGACTCAGCGACTTGCGCTCCAACCACTCCAACATCAATTCGCCCCAGGCGATATCTGCTTGCAAAGCCGCCTTGGCCTTGGCCGAATCACGTTTGCGCAAGGCCTCCAACACTTCGAAATGCTTGTGCTTGGCACTGGCCAACTCCGCCTTGGGCACTTCGGCGTGGAAGGTGCTGAGCAGCGGCCCCATCATCACCCACATGTTCTCCAAGGTTTTGAAGATCACCGGCATGCGCGCCGCGGCAATCAGGCCGAAATGAAACTCGCGGTTAAGCAGCGACGCCTTCTTGTAATCGACGCTGACCGCCGCCTGAAACGCCGCCTGCACCTGTTCCAGATGCTCCAGCTCAGCCGCAGAAATACGCTCGGCGGCCATCCCCGCCGCCTCGCCTTCGAGCAGGTGGCGAATCAATTGGATCTCGCGCAATTGGCTGACGCTCAGCTCTGGCACATAGATCGAGGTGGCCGCCTTCATGTCCAGTGCATGGTCGCTGACCAGACGGAAAATCGCCTCGCGCACCGGGGTGATCGACACCCCGAACTCCTCGGCCAAGGCACTGATGCGCAGGCGGTCACCCGGCTGGTACTGGCCGTCCATCAATGCCGTGCGGATGATGCTGTAGACCCGCTCGCTCAGGTTGCCTTTATCCAGGGGCTTGTGAACTGTCACGCTGGTTCTCTCTCGTCTGGTGAATGGCCCGGCGCCAGCGTCCAGTGATGGTACCGCTGGGCGAGATGGCGAAGACGCATGATACATCATCATTCATGCGCCGCCAGCACGCCCGCTGGTATCTAGATTCGCGCGTCGCGCCTGCCAACCCCTTGCAGCAATACCGCCACCACGATGATCGCGCCCTTGATGATCTGCTGTGGGTAAGCGGGGACGCTGAGCAGGTTCATGATGTTGCCGATCAGGCCCAGCACCAGCACGCCAACCACGGTATAGAACAAACTGCCCTTGCCGCCGGATAACAGCGCCCCACCAATCACGCAGGCAGCAATTGCATCAAGCTCAAGGGCCATGCCGGCACTCGGCGTGGCGACTCCCGAGCGCGAGGCGATGACCACCCCGGCCAATGCACTCAACCCACCGCAGATGGCATAGGCGGCAAGCTTGTAGCGCTCCACCGGGATGCCCGCCAGGCGCACAGCGGTTTCGTTGCTGCCGCTGGCGATGATCAGCCGGCCAAAGGCGTTGTAACGCAGGATCAGCGCGAACACTGCGATTGCCAGCACCGCCAACCATACCGGCCAGGGCACGCCGAACAGGCCGTCCGCCTGACGACCGAAGTCGCGCAACAGCCCAGCGGCGCTCTGGCCGTCGGCGAGGCGTTGCGGCTGGCCATTGGAGAGTATGAACGCCAGGCCCCGGGCCACCGTCATCATCGCCAGGGTGGCAATGAACGGCGCCATGCGAAAGTAGGCGACGAAGCTACCCGTCACCAGGCCCATCAACACCCCTGCCGCCACGGCGATGGCGACCGCCAAAAACAGCCCGGCGCCCCCCTCCAGTGGCACCAGGTTCAGGCTTATCGCCACCACAATACCGCCCACCGCCGCCACCGACGCCACCGACAAGTCAATGCCGGCGGTGAGGATGACGATCAGCATGCCGATGCTCACCAGCATCAGCGGCGTCGATTGGCGTAGCAGGTTGCCCAGGTTCTGCCAGGTGAAGAAGTCCGCCGACAGGCTGCTGGCAACCACCACCAGCACCAGCAGCATGACCAAGGCGTTGTGCTGCAAAAACAGGCGCTGCAGCGAGCGCCCCCAGGCCTGCGGCTGGGCAGGCTCGCCCGGCAGGTTGCCGGCGGCCAGTTTGCTCAGGTTGTTATCCACGGTGTTCGACTCCCATCGCCAGACAGATCATTGCGTGTTCTTCGATCGCACTGCCGCCGAGCTCGCCAGCGATGGCGCCATCGCGCATCACCAGCACCCGGTCGCACATGCCGATCAGCTCAGTCATTTCCGAAGACACCAGGATGATCGCCACCCCGGCCTCGGCCAGTTCATTGATGACCCGATAGATCTCGGTCTTGGCGCCAACATCGACGCCGCGGGTCGGCTCATCGAGGATCAACACCCGACAGCCGGCATCGACCCACTTCATCAGCGCGACCTTTTGCTGGTTGCCGCCTGACAGGTCGCCCACTGCCTGCTCGATCGAGCCGGTCTTGAGCCGCAGTCGCTTGCGCAGCGCCTCGACCCCGGCGCGCTCGCGCCGGCCGTCGATCCAGCCGCAGCGGCCGGTGTAGGGCGAATCAGGCCGCAAGGCGGCGTTGATCCGGATCGACATCTCCAGCAGCACGCCTTGCTGTTTGCGGTCTTCGGGGAGCAAGCCAATGCCGTGGCCGATGGCCGCACGCGGGTTGCGATTGCGCAGCAGCTGGCCATCCAGGCGAATGCTGCCGGCAGTGCTGCGCTCGGCGCCGAACAAGGCGCGCATGGTTTCGGTGCGGCCCGAGCCGACCAAGCCACTGAAACCCAACACTTCGCCGGCACGCACCTGGAAGCTGATATCGCGCACCAGTGGCCCGGCGCACAACCCCTCGACCTGCAAACGCACCTCGCCCAGGCTGGCCTTGCGCGGCGCAAACAGATCGCTCAGCTCACGGCCGATCATCATCTGCACCAGGCCTCGCTCATCAATGGCCGACAACGGTAAGGTGCCCACCGTGCGCCCATCCTTGAGCACCGTAGCGCGGTCGCAGATCCGGAAGATTTCGTCCATGCGGTGCGAAACGTAGATGATGCACACGCCCTTGCGCCGTAGCTCATCGAGGATGCGAAACAACTGCTCGGTCTCGTGCGAGGTGAGCACCGCCGTCGGCTCGTCGAACACCAGCACCGAAGCGTTGCGTGACAGCGCCTTGGCGATTTCCACCGCCTGCTGGTGGGCTACCGGCAACGCGCCGACTGCGCGGCGCTCGTCGATGATGGCAAAGCCCAACTCGTCGAGAATGCGCCGCGCCTTGGCCCGCAGCGTGGCCCACTGCACCAGGCCCCCGCGCGCGCCGAGGTCATCGATGCAGATGTTCTCGGCCACCGACAGGTGTGGCGCCAGGGCGAACTCCTGGTAGATCACCGATACCCCCAGGCGCAGCGCATCGGCCGGTTTGGCGATGCTCGCCGGCTGCTGGTGCAACAGCACCTCGCCGGCATCGCGCAGGTAGGCGCCAGCGAGGATTTTCATCAAGGTCGATTTACCCGCGCCGTTCTCGCCCATCAGTGCGTGTATCTCACCGGCCTGGGCGCTGAAACTGGCACCACTCAGAGCGCTGATGCCGCCGAAAGCCTTGTGGATGTCGCGCAGCTCCACAGCGATAGTGTTTGATGTATTCATAGGTCATGCCTCTGCAAGCGGCGCGCTGTCTGGACAGGCGCCGCATCCGCGGGGGTCAGCGCATGGCTGCCTTGAGCTGGTCGATGGAGCGGAACGCCGGCAATCGCTCGACACTGGCCGGGGCCTGTTCGAGCTGGATGAACTGCTCGACATTGGCCGGGGTAATCAGCTCGACCGGAAAGTACGAGGCCAGTGGCAAGTTGTTGGCGGCAAGCCGGCCATCGAGGATCTGATGGATCAGCTCGATAGCCGCCACGCCAGTTTGCGAACCACTGTTGCTGGCGGTGACCAGCAGCTTGCCCTGTTTGATCAGCTCCAGCGCGACCTTGAAGCTGCCAGCTGCGGCAGCGACTCGCACCTGGCCAGCCTTGCCAGCGTTGTCGACGGCGCTGATCGCACCGATGGCAATGAAGTCGTTCTCCGCCAGGATCAGGTTGAGGCGTTCGCCGTGGGCACTGAGGATGTCTTCGCTGGCAGCCAGGCCGCCCTCCTCGGTCCAATCGCCACGCCCCCAGGCAAGCACATTGAAGCCCCCTTCGGGCCAGCTAAAACTGCCCTTGGCCTTTACTTGTTGGAACAGCTCGAAGCCCTTGAGCAAGGCATCCTCCCTGGACAGACCGAGCTTGCGCTGTTCGGCGCGGGCCTGGACGATCCCCGAGATCATGCCGTTGAGGCGGCTCTCGGAGGTGGAGTTGCCCATCACCCCGATGACCATGGCCGCGTTGATCTCGCTGGCCGGATCACTGTGCTCGACCACATAGCGCCCCGCCTCGACACCGCTGCCGTAGGGGTTGCCGGTACTGGTGGTGATAACCGGCGCTCGGGCGTCGGGTGCGGTACCGACGGTAATTACCGGGATCCCCGCCGCCACTGCCCGCTCGACATCGGCCACCGAGCCGAGGATGTCGGTGGGGTCGATGACGATCACATCGACACCCAGGGTGATGAAGTTATCGACCTGGGTGCTCTGGCGCGCGACATCGCCGTCGGCGACCTGCACCTGCATGTCATAGCCATAGCGTTCGGCCAGGCTGCGGGCATCGTCGATCATCGACACGAACCAAGGGTTGCCGAGGGTGATCTCGGTCCAACCAATACGCAGGCGCTCGCCCTTCTGTTTCAGCGGCAGGGCCTTGTCGACCTGGCTACGATCAGCCATTTGCGGATCGACCAGGCCAGACAGCGCGGTATTGGGGATCAATTGGTACAGCGAGTGGCGCGCCTCGGCGGCGGCTGGGCCCGCCAGCAGCGCAGTCATGGCCAGGGTGGCAAAAGTACGGGCAACGGTTTTGTTCATCTTATTGTTCTCCAAAGTTGCCGGGCGAAGGCTCACAGCTCGATCCAGGTGGACTTGAGCTCGGAGTACTTGTCCAGGGCGTGCAGCGAGCGGTCGCGGCCATTGCCCGATTGCTTGAAACCACCGAACGGCATGCTGATGTCGCCACCGTCGAAGCAGTTGACCCACACGCTGCCGGCACGCAGGCCACGGGCCATCTGGTGGGCGCGGGACAGATCGGCGGTCCACAGGCTGGCGGCCAGGCCATACGGGGTATCGTTGGCGATGCGCAAGGCCTCGAGATGATCGCGGGCAGTGATCACCGACAGCACCGGGCCGAAGATCTCTTCTCGGGCGATGGTCATGTCATTGCTGACGTTGTCGAAAATGGTTGGTGGGATGTAGTAGCCCTCGGCGCCCAGGCCATGCTTGACCCGCTCGCCGCCAAGAATCAGCTGGGCGCCCTCCTGCACGCCCTTGTCGATGTAGCCCAGTACCCGCTGCAATTGACTGGCATCGACCATCGCGCCCAGCTCGGTGGTTGGGTCCAGCGGGTCGCCAACCGTGATCGCCCGGGCCACCTTGAGCACCTCGGCAACGAACTCGGCGCGGATACCCGCCTCGACGATCAGCCGCGACGGCGCCACGCAAACTTCGCCCTGATTGAAGAACATCGACCGCGCTGCGGTGGTCGCGGCTTTTTCCAGGTCGCGGCAGTCATTGAGAATGATGTTCGGCGTCTTGCCGCCACACTCGAGCCAGACCCGCTTCATGTTCGACTGGCCGGAGTACTGCAGAAACAACTTGCCGACTTCGCCTGAGCCGGTGAATACCAGGGTGTCGACATCCATGTGCAGACCGAGGGCCTTGCCGGCGGTGGGGCCAAAGCCGGGCAGGACGTTGAACACCCCCGCCGGAATGCCCGCCTCAGCGGCCAGTTGGGCGATGCGCAGGGCCGTCAGCGGCGATTGCTCGGCAGGTTTGAGGATCACTGAGTTGCCCATGGCCAAAGCCGGCGCGACCTTCCACATGGCCATCAGCATGGGGAAGTTCCACGGCGTTACCGCCGCCACCACGCCAATCGCTTCGCGGGTCACCAGGCCCAATGCTGCGGGGCCCGACGGGGCGACTTCGTCGTAAAGCTTGTCGCAGCTTTCGGCGTACCACTGCAGACAATCAAGCACGGCGTGAACATCGAAACCTGCGCTTTCGCTGATCGGTTTGCCCATGTCGAGGGTTTCCAGCAGCGCCAGCTCATCCATGTGCTGCTCGAACAGTGCGGCAAAGCGCAGCAGGACTTTCTTGCGCTCCTTGGGGGTGCGCTGCGCCCAGACGCCGCTGTCGAAGGCGCGCCGCGCGGCCTTGACGGCAAGGTCGACGTCTGCGGCCTGGCACGAGACGACCTGGTTGAGCACCCGGCCATCGCGGGGCGAAATATTGTCGAAGGTTTCGCCACCCTGGGCATCGACAAAGCGGCCATCGATAAATGCCTGGCCCAGCAGTGTGAGGTGGCTGGCACGTTGCTGGACGCTGGTGAGGTCAACGAAATTGGCAAGGCTCATGATTCACTCCATTCATACATGATGCATCATTAAAAAAGCGACACGGCGCCGTGTTGGCACCATCGCCCTAGAAGCTGATTTCGGTTTTCAGGCCCCAGACCACCACGCTGCGGTCATGCTCAAAGCCGCCTGGGTTACGTACGTACTGCACATTGGGTCTGAGGGTCAGCGCCGGGCTCAGGCTCAGGCCGTAATACAGCTCCAGTGGGTACTCGACGTCGGCGCGCTGCGGTTGCCCACTGGCTTGCTGGACACGCCGGGCCGAACGCGGGTTGACCTCCAGGCGGCCCAGGGCAACGCCAATCTCGTCCTGCGGGCGCTGGGCCAATGGCCCGCTGATGAAGGCGCCCACATGCCAAACCCGCTCGATGCTGGAGACATCCCGGTCAGACTGGATGAAGTTGGCGAACAGGGTCAGGCCGCGCGCGGGGTTGCGCGCACTCTGGTACACGCGCTGTTCGGCCATGGCGTAATAGCCGTTGGCCTGATCGTGCTGCTTGGCTTGCGCGCCAGTCAGGCCGATGGGCTGGCCGTCGACATCGTGGTAGATATCAGCGAAGTCACCCGTGTTGCGCCACAGCCCGAGCCGATAGCTGCCCGGCAGGCCATTGAAGCTCGGCTTCCAGGCCAGCTCACCTACAGCCAGGTAGCCGCTGGTGCCTGACGGGCTGGCGAAATTCAACCCTTGGCTGTTCTCGGTAAAACGTGGGTTGACCTGATAGATCGCGGTATTGAGCCACCAATCATCGGCCAACTGCGCAGCCAGGGTGGCGCCCCATTGGCTGACCGGCCAGGTGAACCAGTTGGGGGTAATGTAGCCCGGAACGGCGCCGCAGAAGGTGAGGTTCTGAAACTTGCAGGAGAACGGGAACACATCGCCGCTCATCGGCAGCCGCCCGACTTTGAGCAGCAGGCGTTCATCGAGCAACGCTTGCTGGTAATACATCTGCACCAAGCGGGTGACGCTGCCGTAGCCGTAGATCTCCTGGGCAGCCAACAGCGTACCGGTGTTGGCCTCTTGAGTCAGGCTCTCGCCGTTGCGGTTGCTCAGGGTCAGGCGAAACGCCGCGCCCTGCCAGCCCAGCAGGCGCTGCAGGTCGAAGCGCGCATCGGCCATCAGCTGATCGCTGTAAGTGCCCTTGTGCTGCTCGCCGCCCTGGGTGTTGTAGGCCAGCTCATTGACATAGGTGAACTGCAGGTCCACGCCCTGCTCATGCAGGAGGGTGCGCTGGCCTTGCCAGTCGCCGAAGAGAAAATTGGCCGGAGAATAGCTATCGGCCTGGGCCAGGGGCAAGGCGCACGCGCCCAGTAACCCGACCCCGATCAAGGTGGTTCTTGCCATTGCGTTGAATTCCCGAAACTGGTTTTTGTGGTTGTTGTTCAGCGGTTCGAGTGTGCAAAGGTGGTGCTTGGTATTGAGTGCTGTGGTGCACGCTTCGCGGCTTTAGCCGCGAAGCGAGAATGTTGAGCCGATCCGGTCTAGAGGCACTGCCTGACGATCTCGGCCACCTCCTGCTGGTCACGAATCGGTTTCGGGTGGCACGCCAGGTCCTGGTTGAAACTGGTCCAAACCACTTGGGCGAACTCATCGACCTGCTCGGGCTTGAGGCCATAGCTGCCGAAGGTGTCGCGCACGCCCAGGCGCGCAAAGTGAGCGCTGACAATCTCCGGCAACCGTGACGCACGCTGGCCTTCGGGCAGGGTATGGGTGCTGGGGTCAAGAATTTCGGCAACGCGGGCGAACTTGCCGGCGGCCACTGGCAAGGTCCAGCGGATCACCTGCGCGGTGCTGGCCGCTACCGTGCCGCCATGCGGGGCATCGGTCATCGCTCCCAGTGGCTGGCCGAGCGCGTGCGACACGGTAACCCCAGCGCCAGCGATGGCCATGCCACCCAAGGTCGAGGCAAAGGCCATGCGCGCCCGCGCCTCGAGGTCATCGCCCTGTTCGACACAGCGCAGGGCATTGGCCGCGAAAAGCCGAATCGCCTCCAGCGCGACCATCTCCACCCAGGGCGTGGCGTGGATGCTGATGTAAGCCTCAAGGGCATGGCAGAAGGTGTCGACCGCGGTCAGCGCAGTTAGCCGTGGCGGCTTGGAAACCAGAATCTGCGGGTCGATCAAGGCCACATCCGGATAGATGTGCGGATTGACGATGGCACACTTGAGGCCCAGCCCTGGATTATTGATGACAGCAAACGGCGTTGCCTCGGTGCCGGTGCCGGAAGTCGTCGGCACTACCAGCAACGGCAGCCCGCGTGCCTGCGGACGGGTCACCGGCTCACCGAGGCGCTCGGTGTAGTCCCAGCAACTGCCGCCATGCACGGCGACGAAAGCCACCGCCTTGGCCGAGTCGATCGCACTGCCGCCGCCAATCGCCACCACCACCTGGCAGCCACTGTCACGCACCAGCGCCACTGCACGGTCGATGGTGGTGTGCCGTGGGTTGGGCACGATGTCGTAGAACTCCACTGCGCTGATGCCGCGCTCGGCAAAACTGCCCAGCACCTGGGCGACCAGCTCGCTGCCTTGCAGGAACGGGTCGACCATCAGCAGCACCTTGTTGCCATAGGGGGCTACCTTTTCGCCCATGCGGCGGATCGCCCCGACCTCAAAATCCAGTTTGACCGGCAGGCTTGCCTGAAATGCTTTCATCTACTCACCTCTGCTAATGGCCGATGGCAGATCCCGAGCACCCGATGTGCTCAGGATCGATCCGCCTTTTTTGTAGAATTCGCCCAGGTCGCTGGCGCCGATCAGCGCCGCGCGCATTTCCCAGGTGGTGACTTCGAACGGCTCTACCCGGCTGGTCTGCTGCGGCGATGCGGCGACCTGCACCACTTGCTGCAACTCCTCTTCGCTGAGGTCAGCGAGGCCAAGATCGGCAAAACACACCGGCAGGCCGATCGCCAGGCACAGCCCCAGCAATTGATCCAACTCGCTGGCCGGTGCGCCTTCCAGAAGCAGCATCACCAGGGTGCCGAAGGCCACGTACTCCCCGTGGTAGGCCGTGGCGCGCGCACCCAGCACGCTGAATCCGCAATACACCGCATGGGCAGTAGCCACGCCGTTGCTTTCGAAGCCGATGCCGCTCATCAGGGCATTGGCCTCGATCACCCGATTCAGCGCCTTGGTGACGATCTGCCGGGAACAGGCCATGACCGCTTGCACGGCATCGGCCTGGAGCACCTGGTGGCACAGCTGGGCAATCGCCATCGAGGTGAGGGTTGGTTTGCCGCCGCCCTCGCTCGCCTGCAAACCGCCACCGGCCAGGCCGAGAAAGTTGTCGTTGTTACCTTGCACGCAGGTACGCGCTTCGTAATAGGTGGCCAAGGCGTCGCCGATGCCAGCAACCAACAAGCGCACCGGGGCCTGAGCGATCACCCAGGTATCGACCACCACTACATCCGGGCTGCGTTCATGAAACAGCACGTCATCGAAACTGCCATCTGGGTGGTACAGCACCGACAAGGCGCTGGTCGGGGCGTCGTTGGAGACCACGGTGGGTACGATGCACAGCGGCAGCCGCGCTTGCTGTGCCACTGCCTTGGCGGCATCGAGCACCTTGCCGCCGCCCACGCCAATCACCCCATCGCAGCCCAGGCTGTGCTGCAACGCAGCCAGGCGCTGGACCTCGGCGCGGGTGACTTCGCCATCGAACACGGCGTAGTGCAGGCTCAGGTCGGGTTGATCGAAGCTGATGGCCAGGGTCTGTTTGAGGCTATCCAGACGGCCCTGGCTGGTGATGATCAGAAAGCGTTGGCCAAACCAGGCGATATGCCGGTAGAGGCGTTCAAGCTCTTTGTAGCCCTGAATGTAGCGGCCGGGTGCGGCGAAGATCTGGGTCATTCGCACCTCCCGCCACGTTCGAGCGGCAACGCACAACGTATTGCTTGCATGGGTTCATCCTCGCCTTTTCTTAGGCTGTTGTTGTTTTTGCTATCAGGACGTTCACCGGCTCGGGGCCGACTGAAAACATGATATATCATATTTATTTTTAAGGCGCCAAGCGCGATCCTTTGACTTCAAGGCAAAACACTTTTGCTTGCGGCGCTATGCCAAAAGAAAGATATATGATGCATTAATAAACGTACTTTCCCTGAACCTGTCCGCAAAAAGGAATGCAGCCATGCCAATCACCGGCACCACCCAGGTCGTGGTCCACCTGACCTACCCGGCCAAGCATTTGCGCACGCCGTCCTTCTTCAACCCGTTGCTTGAACGCCTGGGCCATGACGGCGTGCTGGTGCCTTGGGAGGTTTCACCCGCCAACCTGGCCTCAGCTTGGCAAGGCCTGCGCGGGATCGAGAACCTCGCCGGGGTGATCGTCACCGTGCCGCACAAGATCGAAGTCGCGCATCTGTGTGATGAACTCCAGGGCACGGCGCAGCTGCTCAAGGTGTGCAACGTCGCTCGCCGTTTAGCAGACGGGCGCTTCACTGGGCGGATGTTCGATGGCGAAGGGTTTGTCCGTGGCCTGAAGAACCAAGGCCACAGCCTGGCCGGCAAGCGCGTGCTGCTGCTCGGCGCCGGTGGCGCCGCCACGGGGATAGCTCACGCCCTGCTGGCCGAGCCATTGGCGCAGTTGGTGATCAGCAATCGCTCCGCGGCCAAGGCCCAGGAGCTGGCGATCCAACTGCAGGGCCTGGTGCCTGGTCGTCTGGTCGCAACCGGTGCCGCCGATGGGCGTGGCTTCGATGTGGTGATCAATGCCACCGCCTTGGGGCTGAAGGCCAATGACCCGTTGCCGCTGCCGGCAGAAACGCTCGAACCGGGCACGCTGGTCGGCGAAGTGGTGATGAACCCTGATGTCACCGCGTTGCTGGAGGCCGCTCGGGCGCGTGGCTGCCAGATCCACAAAGGCGTGCACATGCTCACCGGGCAGGTTGAGTTGTTGGCTGATTTTCTGTTCGGCCATTAATGCCCGGTGGCTGTTCTTGGCGAGTAAACCCGCTGCTACAGGGCCTGTGCCGGCCTGGTCGAAACCAGCTGTCTTGCCCCCACATAAAAACCTCTATAACGGAGCACCGCATGACCAAGATCGCAATCATCACCGGTGGCGGCTCAGGCATTGGCCTGGCCACTGCCCAGCGCCTGCTCGCCGACGGTTACCAGGTGCATACCCTGGGCCTGGGCGAACCTGAGCAACGGATTGCAGGTATTCACTATCAGGAGCTGGATGTCACCAGCGACGCCGCGGTTAACGATTTCTTCAGCCGTTTCGAACGTATCGATGCGCTAATCAATGCTGCTGGCGTCATCGACCACAGCCGTGAATGGCAACTGGACGGCTTCAGCCGCGTGCTCGAGGTCAACCTCACCGCTGTCATGCGCATCAGCAACGCCGCCCTGCCCGCGCTCAAACTGGCCCGCGGCGCGGTGGTCAATTTCGCTTCGATGTGGGGCATCTTCGGCTCGGCCAAGACCCCGGCCTATGCCTCGAGCAAAGCGGCCATCGCTGAACTGACCCGCTGCCAGGCCGTGGCCTGGGCGGGCGACGGGGTGCGCTCGAATGCCGTGGCACCAGGCTGGATCGTGACCCAGCTATCACGCCGCGCCTACGAAGACCCGAGCCGCTCAGCCAGCATCCTGTCACGCATTCCAATGCAGGCCTGGGGCCAGCCTGAAGACGTGGCCAACGCCATCGCCTTCCTGGTCTCGGCCAACGCTCGCTACGTCACCGGCACCACCCTGGCCGTCGACGGTGGCTACTCGATCGCCTGATTCGCCGCTGAACTGACCTACGGCCGTTACTGCCAGCTGAAGTCGCTTGACGGCCAAAACGCATGATATATGATGCATCACGCATGACCGAGATCCTCGCTGGTCTCGCATAACAACAACAAACAGTCACAAAGAGGTGCCGTATGAATCTGGTATTCGGATCGCCCGGGCGCTACGTGCAAGGCCCTGGTGTACTTGATGAGGCAGGCCAATACCTGGCCCATTGCGGCCGCAGCGCCGTGGTGGTCATCGACAGTTTCGTCATCGGCCTGGTCAAGGAGCGTCTGGACGCCACCTGCGCCCGCGCCGACGTCCAGCTGCACTACATCACCTTCGATGGTGAGATCACCGCCCACGGCATCGCCGCCTTGCGCCAGTCCGCGGCGCGGTTTGCCTTCGACATGATCCTGGCAGTCGGTGGTGGCAAGTCGATCGACGCCGGCAAAGCCCTGGCTCACTCCTCTGGCGCGGCCCTGATCAGCATGCCCACCGTAGCCTCCAACGATGCGCCGACCTCAAAGAACTTCGTCGTCTACGACGAGCATCATCAACTCAGCGAAGTCGGCCACCTGCTTAGCAGCCCACGCTATGTACTGGTCGATACCCGCCTGATCGCCCAAGCTCCCCGCCCGTTCCTGCTGGCGGGCATCGCCGATGCCCTAACCAAGAAGTTCGAAGCCGAACAATGCCTTAAGGCCGGCGGCATCAATATGTTCGGCGCCCGCCCTTCGCTAGCCGGCGTGACCCTGGCCCGCGAGTGCTACCAGGTGCTGCGCGCGAACGCTGAAGAAGGCCTGGCGCTGGCAGGCAGCGGCGAAGTCAACGAATCGTTCGAGCGCCTGATCGAAGCCGTACTGCTGATGAGCGGTCTGGGCTTTGAGAGTGGCGGCCTGTCGATCGCGCACGCAATGACTCGCGGCCTGTCGAAGATCCCCGGCGCGCGTGACCAGGTGCACGGCTGGCAGGTTGCCTACGGCCTGCTGGTGCAGCTGGTTCTGGAAGACCGCGAAGCGGCGTTCATGGCTGAGCTGCTGGCCTTCTACCGACGCATCGGCCTGCCCTGCAACTTGGTTGATCTGGGCGTCAAGGTGCTCGACCAGGCGACCCTGCTCCAAGTTGCCGAGCCGACCCTGCAAGCGCCCCACGCGCTCAATTTCGTGCGCGCCAACGGCCACCCCCTAACCAGTGATGAACTGATCGAGGCCATGCGCGCGCTCGAATCTTTGACCCGCTGAATTTCCCCGGCAACACCCACCCTGCGATGCCTGAATTTGGAGGTAGAGATGGCTACACCCCGTAAAACCCTCGAGGCCTGGAAAGCCAGCGATTTCGTGCCTAGCGCCGAGACCGTCGCCCACCTGCGCGACCGGGCGAAATTCGTCCGCCTGGAAACCATCCGCTTGATCGAGATCGCCAAGACCGGCCACTACACCTCGGTGTTCTCCGCCGCAGAGCTGTTCTCGGCGCTTTACTACGACGTACTGAACCTGCGCCCAGAAGAGCCAAACTGGGCTGGCCGTGACCGCTTCCTGATGGGCAAGGGCCATGCTGCCGTCGGTCAATTTCCGATCCTGGCCGACCTCGGCATCTTCCCCAAGCAATGGCTGGATGACTACACGCGCCTGGGTAGCCCTCTGGGTGATCACCCTGATATGCGCAAAGTACCCGGTATCGACTTCTCGTCCGGCTCCATCGGCCATGCCCTGTCCGGCGGCCTGGGTATGTGCCTGGCCCAGCGCTTCACCGGCCACGAATACGACGTGTTCGTCATGCTCGGCGACGGTGAAATGCAGGAAGGCCAGGTCTGGGAAGCGGCCATGGGCGCGGCCCACCACAAGGCCAGCCGACTGATCGCGATTGTCGATCGCAACGGCTTCCAGCTCGACGGCAGCGTTGACGATGTCATCGGCGTCGAGCCGCTGGATGAGAAATGGCGCGCCTTCGGCTGGGAAGTGCACGTGATCGACGGCCACGACATCGCCGAGGTGACCACCACCCTGCGCAAGGTCAAGGCCGACGAAAACCGTGACAAGCCGGTCTGCATCATCGCCAAGACCATCAAGGGCAAAGGGGTTTCCTACATGGAAACCGAGCCGGGCTGGCACCTGGGTTACCTGGACCCTGAAGACGCCAAACGCGCCATCGCTGAAATCGAAGCCAAGGAGATCTGAAACATGAGCGCCCCCCTGTCCCCCAACTCCTGGCAATACCGTGGCCTGAACGCCATGAACCCAGGGCTTTCCTACCTCTCCGATGCCCTGATCGAGTTGACCCGCGAGGGCCATCCGGTGATGGCTGGCTCCGCTGACCTGCAGTACTCCAACGGCCTGAACAAGTTCGCCACGGCATTCCCGGATCGCTACATCCAGTTCGGCATCTCCGAGCAGAATATGGTCACCGCCGCCGCCGGCCTGGCCACCTGCGGAGTGATGCCGTTCGTGGCGACCTTCGCCTCGTTCCTCGGCCTGCTGTGCTGCGAACAGATCCGCATGGACGTCGCCTACTCGGCGCAGCCGGTGCGCCTGATCGGCCACCACACCGGGATCTCCCTGGGCTTCTACGGCACCTCGCACCACGCCACCGAAGACATCGCGACCATGCGCTCGATCGCCGACCTGGCGGTGGTTTCGCCCTCCGACGGGCCGCAACTGGCCGCTGCGATCAAGGCCTCGGCCACCTACGACAAACCGGTGTACTTCCGTATCGGTCGTGGTCGCGACCCGATCATCTACGAGAACGGCGCCACCTTCGAATTCGGCAAGGCCACCGAGCTTGTGCAGGGCGAAGAGCTGACCATCATTGCCTGCGGGATCACAGTGCATCCGGCGTTGGCCGCTGCACGCAAGCTCAATGCCGAGGGCCGTTCGGTGGGTGTGATCGACATGGCGTCGATCAAGCCGATCGACCGTGAGGCGATCCTGCAGGCTGCAGCGCGCAGCAAACGGATGATGACGGTCGAGGAGCACAACGTGCTCGGCGGCCTGGGCGCGGCCGTGGCCGAAGTGCTGGCCGACGAAGGTGTCGGGATCAAGCTCAAGCGCCATGGCATCTATGACGAGTACAGCCTGATCGCACCACCGACCCACCTCTACCAGCACTACAAGCTCGACGCCGCTGGCATCGAGGAAGTGGCGCTCACGCACCTGGCAAGCTGACTTCTGTCGCTGTACGGGCAGCGCCAGCCTTGGCGCTGCCCGCCCCTTTCGCTCGGAGCCAACAATGAACAATATGACCGAGACCCTGCCCGGTAGCGTGGCCCAGGCCACACCAGGCGCTGTCAACCTGCGCCGCAAATCCTTGCTCGCCACTGGCATCGGCAACCTGCTGGAGTGGTTCGACTGGACCCTCTACACCGTCGCCTCGGTGTACATCGCCGCCGCCCTGTTCGACAAGAGCAACCCCACCTCCGCACTACTGGCCACCCTTGCCGTGTTCGCCGCAGGCTTTTTGCTACGGCCCTTGGGCGGCATCGTCTTCGGCATCCTCGCCGACCGCCTCGGCCGGCGCACCGTGCTGCTCAGTACCATGCTGCTGATGGCCGGCGCCAGCCTGCTGATCGCCTTCATCCCCTCCTATGAAGCCATTGGCAGCTGGGCCTCGGCCTTGCTGCTTGGTGCACGGCTGATCCAGGGCTTCGCCCATGGCGGCGAGACCACCACCTCCTACGCCTATATCGCCGAAATTGCCCCGCCGAAACGCCGTGGGCTGTGGTCGAGCACGGTGTTTTTCGCCGTCGGCAGCGGCTCGTTGCTGGCAACCTTCTACATGGCCCTGCTGACCTCGGTGCTCAGCGTCGAAGAAATGCAGCAATGGGGCTGGCGTATCCCGTTCGCCACCGGTGGTGTGCTGGCCGTGGTCGCTCTATGGCTGCGGCGCAACATGATGGAGAGCGAGCACAGCCCAAGTGCCAGCAACAATTCGCTGCAGGCGCCTTGGAGCCGCGGCCAGGTCTTGCAACATGGCGTGCGCTTGTTCCTCTATGAAGCCGGGGCGACCCTGACCTACTACACCTGGGTGACCTCCGCGTCGATCTACGCCATGACCGTCAAGGGCATGGATCCGCACAGCGCGTTCATGATGAGTTGCGTTGCCCAGGTGATCTACCTGGCCTTCCTGCCGGTGTGTGGCTGGCTGTCGGACCACTGGGGGCGCAAGGTCTGCGCGCTGATCTCGCTGCTGGGCATTGCCGCGACGTTGTTCCCGCTGTGGGGCATGATATCCAGCGAGCCATGGACACTGATGGTGGCGCAGACAGCCGGGTTGATGCTGGTGGCATTCATCACCGGCTGCAAGCCGGCATCGATCTCCGAGCAGATTCCGACGCGCTATCGCACACGGATGTTCGGTGTGTGCATTTCCTTGGGGGTTGCCGTGTTTGGCGGGACCGCCTCATACCTGACCACCTGGTTGTATTCGGAGCAGATCGGCTGGATGTTCAATGTCTACCTGATTGTGGTGGCGGTGATTGCCAGTGGTGTGGTGCTGATGTGGAAGAACAACCACGGGGTGCCGATCGATCAGGTTTGAACCAACCCTTTGCTCTGTACCTACTGGCCTCCTCGCGGGCAAGCCCGCTCCCACAGGGTTCGGGCCGTTGGCAGTATTTGCGTTGAGCCAGTGCTGACTCAACGCAGGTCTGAAATCTAGGCGATACCTGTGGCAGCGGGCTTGCCCGCGAAGCATCCACCGCTGGCCTGAAGCCTTACCCACCCAGCGCACTTACCAACAATGCCTGGTTCTGCCACTGCGCGGTGCGCACCATTGCCAGCGCACTCTGTGCGCTGAGCTGACTACGCTGGGCCTCCAGCACATCGAGCAATGGCGCCTCACCTGCCTGCCACGACCGGCGAATCTGCTCCAGCGCCGAGCCCGCCTGCTCGGCTGAGCGTGCGAGCAACACCTGACGCTCAGCATTGCGCTGCGCCGCCGCCAGCGCCGACTCCACCTGCGCCACTGCCACCAGTACCGTGCGCCGATACGCCAGCAACGCCTCGCGCGCCTCGGCATCACGCAGCGCCACCTGAGCTTTGCGCCGACCGCCATCGAACAACGGCGCACTGGCATTCACCCCCGCCAGCCAGAAGGTCGAACTGGCCAGATTGGCAGCACTCATGCCGTTGATCAAAGACCCTATTGCCGCCGACAGGCTCAAGCGCGGCATCAGCTCGGCTTTGGCCACGCCCACGCGGGCATAGGCGGCAATCACCCGCGCTTCCGCCGCTTTCACATCCGGTCGCTGGCGCAGCAGATCGGCCGGGGTGCCGGCGTCTTGCACGGCCACTTCGCGCACGCTGACCGGGCTTTGCTGCATCTGCCCATACAGCTCGGCACTGGGCATGGCCAGCAGCACCGAAAGCCGATGCACAGCACGCTGCCACTCCAGTTGCAACGCCGGCACCCGCGCCGCAGTGCTATCAGCCTGGGCCCGCGCGCGTAGCACATCGGCTTGCGGGCTGCTGCCGGCAGCATACAACTGCTCACTCAACTGCGAGGTCTCAGCCTGGCTCTGCGCGCTCTGTCGAACGATGGCCAGGCGTTGCTCCAAACCACGCGCCTGGGCATAGGCCTGGACCACGTCGCCCACCAAGGCGACGCGCACCGCGCGCGCCTGCTCCTCGCTGGCAACCATTTCGGCATCGGCGGCCCGCACACCTTCGCGAATGCGTCCAAACAGGTCGAGCTCCCAACTGGCGCCTACCCCCAGCGACAGCGGCTCATCGATCACGGCGTCGCTAAAACCTGTCTGGTAGGCCGAGGTGCGCTGGCGGGCCGCGCTGGCGCCAAGGTCCAGATTCGGGCTACCCGCCGAGGCGCTGACCTGACGCAAGGCTCGCGCCGCATCGATGCGCGCCAAGGTAATCTGCACATCGAGGTTGTCGTCCATGGCGCGCTGCACCAAGCGGTCGAGCAGCGGGTCATGGTAGCCACGCCACCACTGTGTGGTGACTGTCAGCGGCGCCGTGGAATGGGCATTGATGTACTGCGCGGGCGGCGCCGCGCTGTCCGGCGGCAGGCTCGGCGCGGCACAGGCGCCAAGCAGCGCCGCGGTGAAGCCCAGCAGGGGAAAACGAAGACGAGTGTTCATGGCTGGATATCCTGTTCAGCAGCCGCAGGCTGCGCCGAAAGCCGCTGCTCGCCACCGGCCAGGCGGCGAATCAGCACATAGAAGACTGGGGTGAACAACAGGCCGAACAAGGTCACGCCGATCATCCCGAAGAACACCGCCGAGCCCACCGCCAGACGCATTTCAGAACCGGCGCCCTCGGACAGCACCAGCGGCAACACACCGAGGATGAACGCCAGCGAGGTCATCAGGATCGGCCGCAAGCGCAAGCGACAGGCCTCGACCACGGCGGTAACGATGGCCTGCCCGTCCTGCTCCAACTGGCGGGCGACTTCGACGATGAGGATGGCGTTCTTCGCTGCCAAGCCCACCAGCACGATGAAGCCGATCTGGGTGAGGATGTTGATATCCAGGCCCATCAGGCGCACGCCACCGGCCGCCGCCAACAGACACATCGGCACGATCAACAGGATGGCCAGGGGCAAGCTCCAGCTGCCGTACTGCGCCGCCAACACCAGATAAACGAACACCACACACAGCGGGAAGACCAGAAGGCCCATGTTGCCAGCGGTGGTCTGCTGGTAGCTCAGGTCGGTCCATTGATAGCTGATACCCGCCGGCAGATGCTCGCCCGCCAACCGTTGCATGGTCTGAATGGCGTAGTCCGAGCCCAGGCCCGGCAAGGTGTCGCCGTTGATCTCAGCGGTCGGAAACAGGTTGTACCGTGGGAAGCGCTCGACCCCGAGGGCTTCGTGCAGCTGGGTCACGCTGGCCAGCGGCACCATCTGCCCGGCCTCGTTGCGTACCTTGACCCGTGCCAGGTCCTCAGGGCTGACCCGATACGGCAAGTCAGCCTGGGCAGTGACCCGATAGGTACGCCCGACCAGGTTGAAGTCATTGATGTAGGTTGAGCCAAAGTAGGTCTCGATGGCCTGGTTGATCTGGCTGCTCCGCACCCCCAGCATCTCGGCGCGCTCGCGGTCGAGTTCGACGAACACCTGCGGCGTGCTGGCCGAGAACGGCGAGTACACCCCGGTCATGCCCGGCGTAGCGTTGGCCGCGGCGACCAGCTCGGCGGTGGCCTTGGCCAGCGCCTCGCTGCCCAGCCCTGCGCGGTCTTGCAGACGCAGGGAGAAGCCGCCGGTGCTGCCCAGCCCCTGTACCGGCGGCGGCGTGGCGACAATCACCGAAGCACCACTGACGGCCTTGAGCCGCTCGCGCAGGTCGACGGCGATCTTGTCAGCGGTCAGCCCGTGCAGCTTGCGCTGGGACCAGGGCTCGAACACCGGCGCCAGGCCCGCCGAATTCGACGAGTTGGTCCCGGTGACCATCGAAAAACCGGAGAAGGTCGGCACCCGATCGACACCCGGCACCTGCAGGGCAATCGCTTCGATCTGTTGAGAAATGGCGTTGGTGCGCTCCAGCGAGGCGCCATCGGGCAGTTGCACGATCACCACCAGGTAGCCTCGATCCTGCGCCGGGATGAAGCCCTTGGGCGTACTCACCAGCAGGTAGCCGGTGGCGGCGATCAGTGCCGCGTACAGCGCCAGCATCAACGGCGTCTTCGCCACCAGGCCGCGTACACTGCGGGCATAGCCATCAGACAACCGGGCAAAGCCACGGTTGAACGCCTCGGCACCGCGCCGCGGCACGCCAAGCACACCACGGCGCAGCGGCGCATGGCCGCCATGGCGACGCAGAATCATCGCCGCCAGTGCCGGCGACAGGGTCAGCGAGTTGAACAGTGAGATCGCCGTGGCCACCGCGATGGTCACCCCGAACTGGCGGAAGAACTCACCGGAGATCCCCGGGATGAACGCGGTGGGGATGAACACCGCACACAGCACCAAGGTGATCGCCACCAGCGCGCCGCCGATTTCCTGCATGGTCAGGATAGTCGCCTCACGCGGGCCCTTGCCCTCGGCCAGATGCCGCTCGACGTTCTCCACCACGACGATGGCGTTGTCGACCACGATCCCCACCGCCAGTACCAGGCCGAACAGAGTCAGGTTGTTGATCGAATAGCCGAGCATCGCCATGACCGCAAAAGTGCCCACCAGCGATACCGGGATTGCCAGGATCGGGATGATCGATGGCCGCCAGCCCTGGAGGAACAACAGCACCACCAGCACTACCAGGATCACAGCCTCATAGATGGTCTTGCCCAACTCGCCAATGCTGTCGGCGATGAACGCGGTGGGGTTGTAACCGATGCTGTACTCGATCCCTTCAGGGAACTCCTCGCTGAGCTGCGCCATGGTCTGCTCGACCACTTGCATGGTCGCCAAGGCGTTGGCGCCGGGGCGCTGCAACACTTGCAAGCCAATCGCCGGATGGCGCAGATAGTAGGTGTTGTTGACGTAGGCAAGCCCGGCGATTTCAGTGCGGGCAACATCTTTGAGGCGCACCAGACGTCCCGCCTCACCGGACTTGAGCACGATGTTGTCGAAGTCTGCCGGCTCTTTGAGACGGCCTTCGAAGATCAAGTTCGGCTGGAACGCCTGGGACGCTACCGGAGGTTGAGCGATCACCCCACCAGCCACCTGGGTGTTTTGTGCGCGTACCGCCGCAATGATGTCACCTGGGGTCAGGTTGAACGCCGCGACCCGCTCCGGGTCCAGCCAGATACGCATCGAGTACTCGCGGGCGCCCAGCGGGTTGATGTCCCCTACCCCATCGATGCGCTTGAGCGTGTCGGCCACGGTGCGAATGGCGAAGTTCGACACGTACAGCTGATCGTGAGTGCCCTTGGGTGAAGAGATGAAGATGGTCGACAGCTGGGTCGGCGACGACTTGCGCACCGAAACGCCGCTGCGCTGCACCGGTTCCGGAAGCCGTGGCGTGGCCAGGGCGACGCGGTTTTGCACCAGCACCTGGGCCTTGTCGACATCGGTGCCGCTCTTGAAGGTCACGGTTAGGTTGAGGCTGCCATCGGAGGTCGCCTGGCTGTACATGTAGAGCATGTCCTCGACACCGTTGACCTCCTGCTCCAATGGGATCGCCAGGGTCTGGGCCACGGTCTGCGCCGAGGCGCCCGGATAGGTCGCCTGGACCACCACCGTCGGCGGTGCGATGTCGGGGTACTCGGAGGTCGGCAACACCAGGTAGGCCAAGCCACCCACGATCAGCATCACCACCGAAAGGACGATGGCCAGCACGGGCTGGTCGATCGACGTGCGTCCCAGGTTCATAGCGGTGCCTCCCCAGTTGGGTTGGCACTGGCCACCCGGCTCAGGCTGCGCGGCTCGCCAACGGCGCTGTCGCCTGCGCGTACCCGCTGCAGGCCATCGACGATGACCTGCTCCTGCGCCTGCAAACCGCTGACCACTTCGCGCAAGCCGTCATGCAGCTTGCCCAGCTGCACCGGGCGCAGCTCGACCCGGTTCTGCGCATTGAGCACGTGCAGCACCTTGCGCGTGGCATCCACGCCGACTGCGGTGTCCGGCACCAGCAACGCCTCATAGGCAGGGCGTGCGGAAAACTGCACGCGGCCGAACTGGCCCGGGCTCAAGGCCAGGTCTGGATTGCTCACCCGCGCCCGCTGACGCAGGGTGCCGGTGGAGGGGTCGAGGCGGTTGTCGATGAAGTCCATACGCCCGCTCAGCGACGGCTGGGCCTCACCCGGCAAGGCGATGCGTACCTGGCTGCCGGTGAGGTTGCCGGAGGACTGGCGGCGGTACTTGAGGTAGCTCTGCTCGTCGATATCGAAATAGATGTCGATCGGGTCGAGCGAGACGATGGTGGTCAGCAAGGTCGCGCCACTGTTGCCGCCATTGACCAGGTTGCCTTCGCTGATCAGCTTGCGGCTGATGCGCCCGCTCATGGGCGCGGTGATGCGCGTGAACTCCAGTTCCAGGCGCGCATTGGCCAGCACCCCTTCGGCGCTGAGCACTTCGGCCTTGGCCGCGTCGCGCGCTTGCAGGCGTTGGTCGTAAAGGCTCTGGGCGATGGTCTTGGAATTGATCAGCAGCCTGGCCCGCGCATACTCCTGCTCGGCCAGCGACAACCGCGAACGGGCCTGGGCCAGTTGGCCCTGCGCTTGGGTGACGGCAGCCTGGAAGCTGCGCGAGTCGATGACGAACAGCAGGTCGCCCTTCTTGACGATCGCGCCATCAGTAAAGGCTACCTTTTCCAGGTAGCCACTGACCCGCGAGCGCACCTCGACCGAGTCGGTGGCCTCGAAGCGGCCGGTGAAGCTGTCCCAGTCACTGACGGTGGATTTCAAGGGCTGGCTGATCACTACGCTTGGCAGCGCCGGTGCGCTGTGCTCGGCCTGCGGGCCGCAGCCGACCAGCACGGCGGCCAGGGTCAAGGCGAACGCTGCGGCTGCGCCACTTCTGGAGAGCTTCATATGGATGGATTCCATGCAGAACAGCATCAGTTTTTCAGGACGCGGGCGCTGAGGGTTTGCGTGCGCTCGACGAACGCTGACGACTCTTCGGCCTGGACAGCCAGGGCGGACGACAGGCTGGCCAGGGTGGCGAGCAGGAGCAGGGCGTGCTTGATAACGGTCATGGAGATGCCTCGGTGAGCGGAAAGTGAGGCGGATTCTCGGCAAATGGCTGTGGCAGATTAATAGCGGCGCGCACAAATCAATTTTGTGCACCGAGCATGAACGGAGCATGCAGTTCCATAAGCGACTTGTGCCATGGAGGCAAAAGTGATTGTCCCCACGACGGCTGTTTCCATCCTGCGCCGCTGTCGAGAATCACCCCATCGACTTTCTCCGGAGACCGCCATGCGCAACGACCCGCTGTTCCAACCGCTGCCACTGGGTGGGCTGCAGTTGCCCAACCGCATCCTCATGCCACCGATGACGCGCTCACGCGCCGCGCAACCAGGTGACGTGCCCACGGCGCTGATGGCCGAGTACTACGCCCAGCGCGCCAGCGCCGGGTTGATCGTCAGCGAAGGCACCTGGATCTCGCCGCTGGGCAAAGGCTATGCGCGCACGCCAGGCATCTACAGCCAGCAGCAGATCGACGGCTGGCGGCTGGTTACCGAGTCGGTGCATGCCGCGGGCGGGCGGATTTTTGCCCAACTGTGGCATGTCGGCCGCTTGAGCCACAGCAGCTTGCTCGGCGGCCAGGCGCCAGTGTCGTCCTCGGCGGTGCAGGCAGTCGGGGTCAATGTGTTCATCGACAACCCCGATGGCACCCCAGGCTTTGTCCAGGCATCGCAGCCGCGAGCACTGGCTGAAGACGAGATCGGGCAGATTGTCGAGCAGTATCGCCAGGCCGCACGCAATGCCATGGCAGCTGGCTTCGATGGCGTCGAGCTGCATGCCGCCAATGGCTACCTGGTCAACCAGTTCCTCGACTCAGAAGCCAACAGCCGCACCGATCGCTACGGCGGCTCGCTGGAAAACCGCCTGCGCTTTCTCGATGAGGTGACCCGCGCGTTGGTCGATGGCACTGGCGAGCGCAGCCGGGTCGGTGTGCGCCTGGCACCGCTGACTACCCTCAATGGCTGTGTCGATGCAGATCCGGTCACCACTTACACCGCGGCCGCCCAGCGGCTGGGCGAAATCGGTATTGGTTACCTGCATATCGCCGAAGCCGACTGGGACGATGCGCCAGACATGCCGGTGACCTTCAAGCAGCAGCTGCGCGAGGTATTCCCAGGGGTGATGGTTTATGCCGGCAAATACACCGGCGAGCGCGCGCGTGAGGCGCTGCAAGCGGGCTGGGCTGATTTGATCGGTTTTGGCCGGCCGTTCGTGGCTAACCCCGACCTGCCCGAACGCCTGCGCCAGCATGCGCCGCTGGCCGAGCATGAACGCGCCACCCTGTTTGGGGGTAACGCCCAAGGGCTGACGGACTACCCGACTTTACAGACGGTCTGATAGTCATTCAGTGAAAGAGCCTTCATGGCATTGGCACACTCCCTTATACCTTTCGAACCAGGAATGCTCATGTCCACCTCGTACCAAGCCTGGGGCTGGACCCCGGGCGCTGGCCTCGATGGCCTGCAACTGATCCGCAAACTCTTGGCGCAACCAGGCCCCGGCGAAGTGCTGGTAGCTAACCGCGCCATCGCCCTCAACCCGGTGGACTGGAAGATCTGCGAATGGGGTCACACCGACTGGCGTCATGGCACCGTGCCCGGGGTTGACGGTGTAGGTATCGTCGAAGCCGTCGGCGCTGGTGTGGATATCCCAGTCGGCACTCGCGTGGCTTACCACCAATCGCTCTCACGCGATGGCAGCTTCGCCGAATACTGCCTGGTAGACGCCTACTTGCTCATGCAGTTGCCAGCCACTATTGATGACAGCGTCGCTGCCACTGTGCCCTGCCCGGCTCTTACCGCCTGGCAGGCATTGGCCAAAATTGCCCAAGGCGCTTCAACCGATGTGCTGGTGATCGGAGCTGGTGGCGCGGTGGGCTTCTATCTGGCGCAACTGGCCGTACAACGTGGCTTGCGTGTGTGGGCCACAGCCGGTGAGCGGCACCATGCTGCGCTAAAGGCCCTTGGTGTGGTCGATGTGTTCAATTACAACAACGCCCAGTGGCAGGCACAATTGCAAATCGCCTTGGGCGAGCGCCCTCTGCATGCGCTATTCGACACGGTCAGCGGCGCCCACGCTGCCAGCCTCGCCCATCTGCTCGGCTACAACGGCCACTTGGTGTGCATCCAGGACCGCCAGGAAACCGCGCCACTGCCCGCATTCAGCAGCGCGATCTCGCTGCATGAAGTGGCCCTGAACAGCGTTCACGCCCACGGTCGGCTGCTCGATCACCAGGCACTACGGACCCAGGCGCAACAGCTGCTGCAACACGTCGCCGATGGCCAACTGATTACTCCGCAACGCCGGCTGTTCGACTTCGCTGAGCTTCCCCTGGCACTGCGCCAGCTCAAAGAGGGTAACGGCGGGGGCAAGTGGGTCGCGCAACTGGGCTGACTGCGCTTCACAGGATGGTGTTTGCTGAAGCAGGGCCTGATGTTTGAGCCTCGGCTCAGCCTTAAACATGCTGCAAATTTGAGCAGTGCCCCACCTGTGCGCTAGCAGCTCGGCAATCTGACTTGCCCGCTGTATCGGCAAGCGTGTCAGTGCATCCTTGAGATACGGATTCGGACCATGCCCATTATAGGTAAGTACGCCGATGGCGACGTGCCGGGTCTGTCTCTCACTCAAAGCCAAAAAAGCCAAGATCGAGGCTCAATGGCGCAACGAAGCTGGCGAAGTCATCACCCTGCATGGGGTGCACGATCCGGCGCAGAAACCCACTGACGCACCGCTGGGCGCCCCCCTACCTGAGATAGTTCGCAGCTAGCCGAAATGCCCCCGTTTGGCCAGAGTTTGCGGGCGAACGGCGTGAGCCTGCCCTGCATGAGATGGGCTGAGTATGCACCGTTCGTTTACTTCCATCAGCGAACGACTCCCGGGAACACACATGAAAGTACACATCGTCCATGCCCACCCTGAAGCCAAGAGCTTCAACGCTGCACTCACAGCCCAAGCCCGCAGTCACCTCACTCAGCAAGGTCATGAAGTCACGGTTTCAGACCTCTACGCGATGAACTGGCAGGCACTGTCCGGGCGTGGCAACTTCACAACCTGTGCCGACCCTGACTATTTCAAGCAACAGGTCGAGGAGGCGCACGCTACCGAAAACTCAGGCTTTGCCCCGGACATTCAAGCAGAGATCGACAAGCTCTTTGCTTGCGACGCGCTGATTCTGCAGTTCCCACTTTGGTGGTTCTCGATGCCTGCGATTCTGAAGGGCTGGGTAGATCGCGTGCTGGCTTACGGTGCGGTCTATGGCGCCGGGGCCTGGTATGACAACGGCAAGTTCGCCGGCAAGAAAGCCATGGTTTCGCTTACCACCGGGGGTGGCGCCTCGATGTACGGCCATGACGGCATCAACGGCAACATCAATACGCTGCTGTTTCCCATTCAGCACGGTGTACTGCGTCTGACCGGCTTCGATGTGCTCGAACCCTTCATCTGCTGGCAACCAGCAAGTGTCTCCGCCGAGGTTCGTGCGGACTACCTACAAGCCTACCGTGATCGCCTGGACCATTTGTTCACAGCCGAAGCGCTGCCTTTCGCCAGCCTCCACGACTATGACCCCAGCACGTTCCGCCTTCGCCAAGCCGCGACGCAAAACACCTAATCCCCCGCGTTGAGAAGCAGCCCGCGCTGCTTCTCGTCGGCTATGCGCCCATTTGAGATGGAATCCAGAATGAACAAGCTCGAAAAAATTCGCCATTTCGCGATAGACACCAATGGTGTATTGCTGAGCGATGTCTATAGCACTCCAATTCGTACCTTCGTCGAACGCCATGGCGGCCACTACACGGCCGATCTAGAACGCCAGATACTAGGCTCGCCGCATATGGCCGGGGGGCACATCATGGCGCTGGCCTGCAACCTGCCCTGGACAGCCATGGAAACCATAGATGCCTTCCTCGCAGAGCAAGCCCAGTACGCCGCACGCCACCCTGTGCAGCTGGCACCGGGAGCCGTTGCCTTGCTCGCCCGGCTCAAAGAAACAGGCGCTCGTATCACCGCATATGGGGGAAGCACCAAGGCAGCGATCTTCGACCGCTACCTGGCGCCGGTAAGTGAGTACTTCGATGCCGACCTGCCTTACATCGACATGGGCCACGCACGCCCGGGCATGGCTGAAATCCACCGTCAAACAGCTACCAGTGCCGGCGAGCTGGTGTTCATCGATGACCTGAACCGGGTCGCCCAAGTGAGCAAAACGCTCGGTTGTGGCTTTATCGGCAAACCCGCAACCCTGTACCAGAAACAGCAGATGCAGGCATCGGGTGTGCGGTTCATCTGCAAGGATCTGGACGAGATCGACCAGACACTCTTGCAAGCGCTGGACCAATCCTTGCGACTAGAGCACCACTAGCCCGCATCGCACTCACGCTCAACTCACTGCCAAGCCAAGCACCGCCTGCATGGAATATACCCCGGCAGGCTGATGCCAAGCCCAGCGTGCCGCCCGCAGCGCCCCTCGGGTGAATACCTGCCGATCTAGTGCCTGGTGGCTAAGGGTAAATACTTCTCCTTCGCCCGCAAAGATGAGTGAGTGATCCCCCACCACTGAGCCCCCCCGAAGGGTGGCGAAACCAATGGTGCCCACTTCACGGGGGCCGGTCAGCCCATCCCGCACGCGCACCGCCTGGCTGCCTAGGTCCACCTGCCGGCCCTTGGCGACCGCTTCCCCCATCATCAACGCCGTGCCGGACGGTGCATCTACCTTATGACGGTGATGCATTTCCAGCACCTCAGCATCCCAATCCTCCGCAGGTAGCACTCGACCGGCAATTTCAGCGAGGACACTGAGCAACTGCACCCCTACGCTCATGTTGCCAGACTTGACAATGCGCGCCCCTTGGCTGCCAGCAATCGCCGCTTCCTGCTCGGGGTTGAAACCAGTCGTACCAATAATGTGAACCAACCCTCGGGCCGAGGTGTACTCCAAGCATTGCAACGTGACTTCGGGCTGGGTGAAATCAAGCACGCCATCAGCCCCGTCGAGCGATCGCAACATATCGTCAGTGAAATGCACCCCAGTCGGGTCACTCCCCACCACTTCAGCGCAGTCCTTGCCAACCAAGCTGGAACCAGGCCGTACCACCGCAGCATGCAGGCACGCACCCTGGGCATGAAGCAAGCTTCGCACCAGTCTCTGACCCATGCGCCCCGACGCGCCCAATACCACCAGTCTTATTGGTCTATCCATAGGTATCAAAACGTCTCCTTTAAAAAAAGCGGCCGCCGTCATGCTTACGGCAACCGCGATAACTCGCTCCACGACTGCAAACGTATCAAGCCTGGAACGGAGCGCCTTTGAACAGAGGGTTGAATGCGCTCACCTTGTATTCGACGATGCCTTCACTGACATAGGAGTCCTCCTTCAAGATGGCCTGCAAGCGCTCGTCGTTCACGGCATGGGCAACGATGACGCCACCGCCAGCTTCCAGCTTGGGGCCGGCCAGGATGAATAACCCCTCAGCGATATACTTGCGGACCCACTCGACATGTGACTGCTTGTGGGGTTCGGCTAGTGCAGGATCAACGATATAACGCGTTTCGATTATGAGCATCTGTAATTCCCTTTTTGGATGTTCAACAGCAAGAAATATGACCCGTTCAGGCAGCCACATACCCACGCTTGATCAGCTTGCCCATAGCTGTTTCCTGATCCTCGGACAACGCTTCAAAATACCAGCGGACCTGGCCGTCCAGTGCAACGAACGAACGAACATGGGCCTCGAAGCGCAAACCTTCGGCATTGGCAATGCTGATGCCTGTCACCCGTTTGGGATCGGCTAGAGCCGGCGCGGTGACGCAGTGGCCGCGTTCGAGGAACGCCAGTTGCGTTGTCTCTTGACTGCCCTCGTCCAGTGTCAGACAACATTCATGGCGCACGCCCGCAAGCGGGCGGAAGCGATCATTACTTAAGGCAAATACGCTGCGCAAGCGTTCGAAACGTCCTAACTCGATCACGCTCGCCACTGTATCAATGGTGCCCAGCAGATAGCCACGCTGATAGAACGCCACTCGGTAGTGGATCTTGCGTGGCTTTGGTGACGGCTCTGTCTGCAGGTCGTCGACCACCAGCTCGATGGGATACATCAGCTCGGCATGAGAGAAAAAGCTCGCATTGACTTGATTCCAGCTGACGGTCACTTCCCCACGTACGTGCGCGGTCGTGTGATAAAGGTGGTGATAAACCGCCTGGCGCTGCGCCTCTATCAGCATGACACCGGGTACATGCTCGTGGGATTTTCGATAGAAGTAGTAGTGATCGGCGTAATTGATAAGCTCGTAACTGCTGGAGAGGTGCCTTGGGCTGGTTGCTGGCATCTCCGAGGCCTCCAGCAACGGCGCGGCCAGTTGATAGGGAACGCCCCGCCGGGCTTGCCAGGCATCGTCACGAGCAATGGGCTGCGGCAGGATGCCATTGGCCAGGTACTCATCCAGCGAAGTCGTTGGGAGGGAGAAGCGCCTGCGGCCATCCGCCTCCTGCCGATACGGCAGGTGCGCCTCATCAGCGGTGGTTGCCGGCTGGTACAACGGCCATGCCGGCCTGTAGTGGCGGATCAAGACATCTTCGCCGTTATCCTTATGCAGCCATCTTGGCTGAATTGACGCCTGTTCCATTGCATCGGTCCTTTTGCTGATATCCCTGAGCCAGGCCAGCCCCTGTGCAGGCCTGCCACCCTTGGGTCGACTCAGGTTATCAAGCGTGGCCTCACAGACAACCTGCGAACTTTCACAGAATGCCAACCCTCGCAGCCTTAACCACAGCATGCAGTTTGTTGGACGCGGACAACTTCAAGACGCAGTTGTCGACATGAAAATTAACCGTCCGCACCTTGATATCCATGATCTGGGCGATTTCGGCAGAGGTCTTGCCTTCGGCGCTCCATTTCAATACTTCAAGCTCCCGGGATGTCAATGACGCCACGTCCGGGCATTGGCTCTGGCGCACCAACTGGGCGTGGGTCAACTGGCCGAACATCGCCAGCATACCTTGCAGCTCCAGCAGCTCCATGGCCCTGCACGGCTCCTCCTGGCGTGCAAACGTGACCAGGCTTTGGTAACCCCGACCGTCCCTGATACACAGCGACACCCCATACCGGATGCCATGCGCCTGAGCCTGCTCGGCGAACGGACGCTCAGCGAACTCGCTGCAATTCCAGATCTGCGGTGAAACAGCATCGGTGCAGCGGCGTACCACGGGGTCGATGCCCACATAGTCATTGTTCTGATAGGCCATTTGCCACTCAATCGGATAATTGCTGAACATACCGATGGACGGATTGAAAATGGGCAAAGGGTTGCGGGTGCCGCACGCAAAAAAGTCGAATCCCAGTTGTGTTACCCAACGCTGACAGACCGAGAACACCTCTGCATCGCCCGCCATTTTGATGATGTCTTCCATGAACATGCGTCCGGATAGCATGCCTAAATACTCCCAAATGAATACGGGGTGCCGAGGCTACCGAGCCATGAGCGCCTGACGGGTGATTTCATTGAGCTCAATTTTCAGGGCCACAGCCTTTTCGACACCGATCTGCTGAGCTGGCCCCAAACGCGACAGGTCGACGCCAAGGCGCCGCAGCAAACGCTCGACACCCGTGGTTGTCACGGTCACATAGCGGCTGAGGTTGCGTGCGAGGCCAAAAGCCACGACTGCTCGGATAGCATGGGTCGTACCGTGGGAAAAGCGGCCTGCTGATCGCGCCGGGCTATCGATGGCGAACCGGCTCAGTTCCCAAACGTCAGTGCAACACGGTGCAGGTTGACCATCCAGCAATTGCGGAAAACTGTGGGCAAGCATGTTAGGGCCTGTGGTTGGCATCAGGCGCCAGCAACCGATCGGCACCTGCGGATCGGTCGGATCGCGGACCACCATGTAGTACGGGTTCAACGCATCGTAACCATCGATTTCCATGTCATCGATAATGCTCACATCCCATTGCTTTCGGTCCTTGAAAACCCTCGCGCGCAAGGCATGCATTGCCTTCAGGTGCGCGCTGTCCATTTCACTGCGTTGCTTTATCGAGATGAGCATTGCCACATTCCATTGCATCAAATATCGCGTTGAAATTTATAGTTACAAACACGATTGTGTCACCTCTCAGATATGAGAGGTGACACAAACGTATTTGTGCTTATGGGTTGATCAATTTGGTCTGCAGGGCCTTGACGACAGCTAGCTGGCGAGAGCTGACGTTGAACTTGCGACGGATGTTCTTGAAGTGGAACTCGATGGTCGAGGACGAGCAGGAGAGAATCATGGATATTTCCCACGTGGTCTTGCCTGCCGCGCTCCAAAGCAGCACCTCGAGCTCCCGCTTGGTTAGAGGGTCATGCGACCATTGACTGCGCGACAGCAGAGAAATTGCGCTTTCCAAGGCAAAATCACGTAGCAGGGTAGCGCGGCCCAGTGTGTCATCCAGATGTCGCTGGTACGCCTTGGCGCAACCACCCTGCCACACTAGGCTGAGCATGCCACTGTGCCCCATTCCTCCGTGCAGGGGCAAAGCTACACCGTGCTGCAGGCCATAGGCGGCGGCTTCTTCGAAGAATGTTTGGGCCGACGCGGAATGGCAGCTGTAACCGCTCCACGAAAACGGCAATGGCGAGCGCAGGCAATGTGATACCACCGGGTCCACCAGGGCGAACTGCTCCTCGTCATAGCGCTGCCGCCAGGCCTGGGGATAATTGCTTCTGATGAAAGCGCTTCGGTGATCCACCTGTGACCTGGACTTCAGGCCCAGCAGAATCTGACCATACCCCATGTTGCCTGCGAGCCCTCTCAAGGTGTCGAACCATTCGTCCAGAGTTGCTGTTACAGTCAATGCTCTAAATCGTTCGATGTCAGTCAAGATTTCCCCTCATTCCATGCATCTGATCATGCGTCAGACCTGTAGGGACTCCTCCGCAGGCCTGTAAAGTGCCAATGCAGGCAAGACGTTGCTCAGGTACGCCAAGAACACGTTCGGGTCATCAACCATCGCTTGGAGTGCAACCACGCCATCAGGCCTGACCAGCAAGGCTTCCCCCTTACGCAGCGCCATGGCTTGGTTACGTCCAGCCGACACCTCAATGACAGACACGACATCAACCTGCCCACTGGCCTGCAGTTGCTGACTCAACTGGGTAGGGCACGCCCCGCGAACCAGCAACACGAATCGCCCTGCTCGCATCAGTGCATGGCTGCTCTGCACACCCACGTCGGTGTGCATCTGGACAGAGGGCAACAAGCGGCCCACCCACCGCCCACCGCCGGCGACAAGGGCCTGCTCCCCGTACCGTTGACCCAGGCCCGAAAATGTCATTGGGAAGCCAACAGCGATGTGATGGCGGTTGTCCATTGTCGGCAGCCACCGGCGCAATGCGCCAGCCGGATCGCAATCCTGGCGCAGGATCAAACGGGTGTTGGCGTCGGTGGTCGCAATCATCTGAGCCGCTACCGGCTGGCGCTCATGCTCATAGCTTTCCAACACCGACGGGTACAGGTTACCGTTCAGTACACCTGCCAGTTTCCAGGCGAGGTTGAAAGCATCCTGAAACCCCGTGTTCATGCCCAAGCCTCCTACCGGACTGAACAGGTGGCAGGCGTCTCCGCACAGGAACACCCGGCCTTGCGAGTAGCGACGCGCCAGCCGGTTGTAGAAGCGAGAATTGGACTCCCAGATGATGCGCTCCAGCTTGACCCCACAACGACCGTAGCGGTCGGTGAGTTCCTGGTAGAACGCCAGAGGATCGCCCTGCACCTGGGCAACCTTGCCGTCGCTGGCCTTGATGATGACCCGGTGGGTACCGCCGGCCTGGGGGATGATGAGGAAAAAACTGTCCTCACGGACGTAGTAGTGGACCTTGCCAACCTCCCCTGCCCAACTGACCTGCGCATCGAACATGAAGAACTCAACACCGAAATCGCTACCTTCAAATTCGATGCCCATTAATGTTCTGACGGTACTTAGACTACCATCGCACCCCACGACGTAATCAGAGCTAAGAATACGGCCATCGTCCAGCTCCACCTCGACCCCCTGCTCGGTGGGCGTCAATGCAGTCACGCTGCTGCCTCGTTGCAGGCTCCCCCCCAGGTCTCGATAGGCATGCTCAAGCACAGCTTCGGTCTCGGGCTGGGAAATGCCGAGAATGTAGTCATGAACCGATGGCAAGTGGCGATAGTTCACATGCATCGTGCGCCGATTGTTCCAGTAGACCAACAGGTCGTGAATCGGCACTCCCTGTTCGATGAAGGCGTCCGCCAACCCGACCATGTCCATGATTGCCAGCGAGTAAGCGTTCATCGAGGACGCCTTGGACTGTGTGGAGCGCGAGTGACGCCGTTCTAACAGCGTCACATCGACCTGCATACGCCGTAACAAGTAGGCGGTCAGTAAGCCGACTGGCCCGGCGCCGACCACTACCACGTGATGCTTGCCTTGTTCAGTTTTCATATGAAGCTCCTTTGCCCGTTAAGCCATGGGCGGGAAATCTCGTCGCCCACGACATTGCCCTGCCGTAGGTTCAGCGCGCCGCCCCTGACAACGCCATCCCGTCCTTGCCAGCCTTAACCGAGGTACACAGCAGACACCCGCCCTGAGCCTGGAAGACCCCAGCCAGCGCCAGCGCACCACGACCACTCAGGTGATTGGTGTCGGCATAGGCAGGCAGACCGTCATGCAGGAAACTGCTGTCCTGAAGCACTTGGTAAGCCGCAGCCAAGTCGACCCAGTGAGCGTTCGCTATCCGAGCCACCATCGCCTTTACCTGGAGGTTGCCTTGCGCGCCATGCTCCACAGGAGCAGCGCCCAAGCGCAGACCGAGACGACTGAGCAGAGGCGAATGTTGCATCGAGCGGTCGAGCACTGGCGCATCGTGGAAGAAGTACAACGGTGTCTTCGCCGCAAACCTATGCAGGCGCTCCTCATTCAAGTCCACCGGTACGCCATCGACCTTTTTAAGTACATCGTATGCACCGGCAAATAGGTTGAAAGCGTTAACCACGAAAATGGCTTTGTAGCGGGCATGATTCTGCTCAATGAAATCAAGCATCGCTGCACATTTGGCGCGGCGTTCATCCGTCAACACGATAGCCGGTACGCGCTTGGCCATACCCCACTCGGCCACTTGGCAGCCACCCACTTCATATGCCGTAACGGAAAAGCCTTCCGCTTTCGCGAGGGTGTCGATGAAACCGCCCAATGCCGCACCGTGGGAGTCACCTACCATCAAGACCTGCTCGGAGGAATGCGCGCCGATGTGGCAGCGCTCATCCACGGCGGCCTTGCTGGGATCCAGGTCATTCACTTCCCAGCAGGGCGCTACCCAGCCTTCGGTCATATGGATGTTCTGGCCATTGACCGTCAGGTTGGTATACCGCTCACCCATTATCGGGGGCAAGTTCAATGCCTCCAGGCCGGTCATAGCCACGATCAGTGCAAAAGACCCCATGGAAAGCCCGGCAAAACCCGTGAAGGCGGCCTTGAACCCAAGCCTGGAACGAATCAAAGGGCGCTCTACACCCAAGTAGGTCAGTACTGAAAGCGCCACGATCAGCACCAGCAAGCAGGCCATCATGCCCATCGACAAGTCGTTGTCGCCCTCAACAAAGCGTGCGATTGCCAGCACAGGCCAATGCCACAGGTACAGTGAGTATGAGATCAGGCCGATGCCCACCAGCGGGCGCCAGGCCAAGACCCGGGCAATCGTCGAAAGCTCGCCGTCGGTGGTTCGCCCATATCGGATCAGCAGCAGCGTACCTAAGCACGGAGCCAGTGCGTGCAAGCCGGGGTATGGCTGCTCTGCCAACCACAGGAAACTGCAACCCAGCAACAGCCCGCCGAGCAAGGACAAAACCTCAAGGCGTGAACGCGCCTGGACCTTAGATGTCGGCGCCAAGGCGATGAATGCGCCCAACGCCATTTCACCGAAGCGTGGGATCGAGAAAAAGTACACGCCCGCTTGCTGCCCAGCGTCACGCACCCAGTATTCACCCAGGGCAAAACACAGTACGCCGATCACCATGCACCCGACCATCAACGCCCGCGTGCGCTGAGCCGGCGCCAGCCAGCGGCCGGCCACCCAGCTGCCAGCCACCAGCAAAGCTGGCCAAATGAAGTAGAACTGCTCCTCAATCGACAGCGACCAATAGTGCAAGAAGAAATTCTGCTGAGTATCCTGAGTGAAATAATCACTCGTGAAATGGTTGAACAGCGACAAGAGCACGAACTTCGCTGCAGGCAGCAACATGCTGTTCAGTTGGCTGGCAGCCAGTACGCTGACCAGAAATACCAGAAAAGCCGCCGGGAAAATCCGCTTGACGCGGCGGGCATAGAAACCTGTGAATGTGAAGGTGCCGTCGTTGATCGCCGATGTGATGATGCGGGTGATCAGATAGGCAGATATGACGAAAAACACATCCACTCCAGCAAAACCGCCCGGCAACCAGGCCGCGTTGAAGTGAAATGCCATGACCGAGAGAATTGCCAGCGCGCGCAGCCCATCGATGTCTGCGCGCCGTTGAAATCCATTCATTACCCTGATTCCCAGCCCCCTCTCCGGGGGCAAAAGGTCTTTGAAGTACCGCTGTCAGATGCGACTCAGGCAGCGACCTGAGGCACCTCGACCGGTTCGTAGAAGTGTGTACTGCTGAGGTCGACCCGAGCGGCGCCCAGCGACAAGCCGACGCCAAAGCCACATAACACTACGTGCTCGCGCTGCGGCCAGTCAGCCGCTGGTAAGGATGCGAGCAACAGCGGGATCGACGACGGGCCGGTGTTACCTACCTCGCGCATATTGATCGGCACTTTGGCGCGTTCGACGCCCAGCAACTTGCGCAGATAATTGAGCATGAAGCCGTTGGCCTGATGCAGCGCCAGTATGGGCACGTCTTCCAACGTCAGGCCGCAGTGAAGCAAGAGCTCCTCGATTGCCGGCGGGACACCGTTCAATGCAAAGTTCATGATTGCCGTGCCGTTCATGTGCAGGTAACCAGCTTGTCGACTGCCCCCTTCTGGCGGTGGAGAGCGCCAAGGCGTATAAAGATGCTCCCTGCCCCCTTGGGAACGTATCAGCAGGTCGATCCCGCCCTCACCCGCCTCCAGTAAGGTCGCACTTGCCGCATCACCGAACACCATCCTGACTTGCCGATCCGCCGGGTCAAGTAATGTACTGGTGACATCACCGGTACAGAGCAAGACCTGTCGACACCCCCCAGCACGAATCAGCATGGCTGCCTGATAGAGACCATAGATGTAGCCCGAACAGCCATAGTTGATATCGAACGCCACACAGTGCTCACTCAACCCCAAGCGCTGCTGCAACTGCACAGCCACGCCTGGCATGAGGTCATCCGGTGTTTGCGTCACGACCACGACGGCATCGATATCAGCTGCAGCCTTGCCGCTGCACGCCAGCAAGTGCCGTGCTGCCGCCTCGCAAAGCGCGCCGGTAGTCAGGCTGCCTGCAATCCTGACTGTTTCGATACCCGTGCTATGGATGATGCGTTTGACTTCCTGGGCGCCGAACTCACCCGCCAGCTCCGTCAACGCCAATCGTTGCTCCGGTAGAGCCGCGGTCAACGCTGCGATGCGCACCCCCGCCAATCCCACCTTCATTTTCGCTGACCCTCACTGCCAGCCTCATTGATGGAGGCCAGCAACTCACCGTACGTGGCAATTTTGTCGAAGACATCATTGCTCAGCGTGCGCTGATACTGGTCACGCACGAGTGCCAACACGGAAATCTGCGTCAGTGAGTCCCAGTTATCGAAGTGTCCAAGCGCTGCGTCGACGTGAAGTTGATCGACAGTGACCTCCAGCAGCTTGGCCAGCTCATTGGCGAAAGCTTGTTCGTTCATCTCATATCCTTGAGTGGGTTGCGATTCTTCTTGAAACGCGCGGTATGCAAGCTGTCCTGGGTGAGGATCACTTTGCGGGGTAGTTGGAAAGCCGGGAGTCGATCTTTGCAAAATGCGTAGAGCCGGGCCTTGAAGTCGGCAAGAGACTCATCTTCAGGAAGCGAAAAGGTCGCCGTGATCAGGCTGCCTGCAATGGCATGCCGCTCATGGCTAACCATCACATCCAAGATCCTGGGCAAGCCCTTGAGCACGTTCTCAATTTCACTGGGGAACACCTTCTCACCGCCCACGTTGATCATCTCTGTGGCACGGCCCAGCACTTTCATCCAGTCGCCCCGCTGCACCACCGCGTCGCCAGTACGGTAGAAGCCATCTTCGGTAAAGGGACTTGGAGCATTCAGATAGCCCAGCATCGTGCTGTTGTTGCGAATTTCCAGCAGCCCGTCGACGACCCGTACTTGGCATGCCTCATCGCCCAGTTTCATCCAACCTGAACGGGATGATTCAGAGCGCGCCGGTACCACACCGGTCTCGGTCAACCCATAGCTTTGCGACAGGCGCGCATGCGGCAGAAGCTTGTGCAATCGGTGCAAGACCTGCTCAGGCATCGGCTCGGCACTGTAATTGATGACTTCCAGTGAACCGAGATCGTGATCTTCGAAAGCACCACTGAGCAACAATAGGTTGAGGAAGGTTGGCGATGTGGTCAGTGCCTGTACCCGATGCTGCTCGATGGCCTTTGCCACCGGCGCAGGCTGGCGAGACGCCGGGATAACCAAGCAGCCACCGTTGAACAGCGTATAGAAAAGCGCATTAAGCCCACCGATGTGATCGAACAACAAGAACGCAATACTGGTGAGCCGCCGCTTGCGCTGCTGATGCCGCTCAAGCAACGCCAGTGCCTTGTGTACGCTGGCCTTGGGCGTACCTGAGGAGCCCGAGGTAAAAATGATCACACCTGGGGTATCTTGATCGCGCAGTTGCCTGATCAAGGCCGGCTCGATGCTGCGGGTATGTGGCGTCACGCACAACTGCCCCCGCTCATCGAAGTTAGCGACCCACTGCGCCTGGCAGATGTCATGCAGGACCTGCAGCTGTGCGCTGGGACGAGGCGTGATCAGGGCGACGGTACAACGGTTGAGCCAAAGCGCAATGAGAACGGCGATCGCATCGGGACAAAAATCTGTCACCAGGGATACCGTACTCCCCGGTTCAACCCGCTCAAGCAACACTGACTTGGCGTGGTGCACGCTCTCAAGCAACTGGTCATAGCAGGTTGGACGGTTATGATAGATTACCGCTGGGGCATGTGGATGCTCGGCAAACCGCTTCAACAGCGTCTGGAGTGCGTTCATACGCCACCCAGGTAAATGTTCTGCCCCGTGACGAACCCACTGTGCTCGCTGATAAAGAAGTCGACCACATTGGCCACATCAGCCATTTCACCGAAACGGGCAATGGCCTGGCGCGCCAGCAGACGCTGCATCTTGTCCTGCGGAACTGATCGAATCAAATCAGTCTCGATCGGTGTCGGGCCAACAGCATTGACGGTGATACCAAAAGCAGCCAACTCCCGGGCCATCACTTCGGTCAGTGACTTCACGGCGGCCTTTGACGCGGCATAGATCGCTTCACCCTCCAGCTTTAGTGGCGTGGCCACCGTGGTGAAATTGACGATGCGACCATATTTGCGGGTAGACATCAGCTTGGCCGCTTCACGCGCAAATAGAAAGCTGCCGACCACGTTGGTATCGAGAATCTGTTCCACGGTTGCCAGCGGTGTCAGCATCGTGTGGTTCATACTGGCGATACCGGCATTGTTGATCAGGTTATCTAGCCGTCCATAGTCCCGACGTATATGCGAAAAGATCGTTTTGGCCGTCGCCTCGTCAATGACGTCAGCGACGAAGTGCCGGTAGCCAGGCAGTTCCCAGTCGATGTCACTTCGACTGCAGCCAACTACCTGATGGCCGCGGGCGACATAATGCTCGACCAAAAACTTGCCGATGCCTTTGCGTGTACCCGTGATCAAGGTCACTGGAGCTTCATGCATGAGCGTGCTCTCCAATCAGAGTCACGACATGTTCAGTCAGTGATGCCACGCTGGCAAACGGGCTGCGCCGGGCTGACATCGCTTTCTCGCTGGCAAGCACGATCGCCACTCCAAACGCCTCTTCGACCGCTTCCTCTACCGAAACGATCAGTGACACCAACGACATGGAGTCCAATTGCCCTTCTGCGCCGAACAGCGCAGTTTCAGACCCTGCAGTACAGTCGACCGGTTGCGCCAGTACATGGCTCAGCCCATCTACCGCAGCAAAAATGATGCCCTCGACTTTATCCTTCACACGCAAATCCCTCTTGGTTATATCCAGGTCCGTTGAGCCAGAGATCAAGACTGCTGGCTGCACGTGGCCTGGGTATACTCTCCAAGCGGTACTGACTTTCCTAGCTGGGAAGATTCACACTGCGAGTTTTGACAGGTGCCGGCTATAACTTTGAAAACACTGTTCACGCGGCAAGATCGAGCGGTGACAACGTAGAGGGTTGTGTGCAAACGCCTGGCAAATGTCAGAGTTTTGCGCCTTGGGCAGTGACGTGCAGAGTCAGCCCTTCATTAGTCGGCGGGCGGGTAGTCCTGACCGGTGATTCGAGTAAGCCCATCGCTGTTTCCGAAAGAGCCATGGTGACCTCCTGAACCTGCCAGAAGCCAAATACTCATCTCGTCCACGATCCCGCTCCATCGAAAAACCGAACTGGGGTCTATCCCATTCTGGTCTCAAATCTGGCCTTGAATGACTTTCCCGGCAATCCGTGAAGAACCCCAAAAAAAAAGGTCTGCACGACCGGTATGAGGTACGAGGCCTCTAAACGCACACCCTCAACGGAACCTGTGCGGCCGGCTCATCTCGCGCCGGTAAGGCTTCATAGACGCTTTGGCTGTAGGTCGGTACGCCCCCAGCGCGATCGCGACCCGTCAGTGTTGGTGATGCCGGTCGATCATGCCTTGACAGGGCTCGCCCCCCCTGACGTTCAACGACACCCTCAGCCACGCTTATGTCGCCCTCAACGCCAACAGTGCCCTCGCCGTCTATCTGGAGGCGCAAGCCCTTCAAGCCGGTTGGCGCTTGCAAGTGCGAGTGCTGGCTCAACGCACATTGCGTTTCTGCGCCCGCTCATTCGACGGTTTGCCGGGCTCCAGCCGAGCGCTGCTGGACTGTTTGTCTCTACCGCTAACCGGCAAGGCTTGACTCTACCGTAAGGGGCAGACTTTACCCTTGGCACTTCATTACCTGGAGTTTGTCATGAAGCGCAAACGCATGCTCGTAATCCTCGGCCACCCTTCGAACGACAGCTTTTGCGGCGCTGTGTCCGAACGTTATGTCGAGGCTGCCACGCAAGCAGGCCATGAGGTGCGCCTGCTGCGCCTGGACACCCTGGATTTCGATCCGGTCTTGCACGATGGCTATAACCAGATCCAGTTGCTTGAGCCCGACTTGATCAACGCACAGAACGACATTACCTGGGCCGAACACCTGACATTGGTGTACCCGATCTGGTGGGGCGGCATTCCGGCGTTGCTCAAGGGGTTCTTCGACCGCGTGTTTCTGCCCGGTTTTGCCTTCAAGTACCGCAAGGGCTCGCCCTTCCCGGATAAGCTGCTCAAGGGCCGCACGGCTCACCTTTTGGTGACCATGGACACGCCGCCGTGGTACTACCGGTGGGTGTATCGCATGCCGGGCCTGCACCAGATGCGCAAGACCACCCTGGAGTTCTGCGGCATAAAACCCCTGAAAACCCTGACCTTCGGTCCGGTATTGGGCTCCAAGCCGGAACAGCGTGAAGCCTGGCTCAAACAAGTCCAGGCAGTCGCCAGCCGCTGATCGGCCCCGGTCGGGCCGTGCCCCTGCGCCGCCCAGCCGGGCCTCCCTGCTGTGACACCTTGTCCAACTTGGCTTCCCACACCCTGACGCTTGTGCAAAGATGTCGCGCGCCTGTACGAGCACGCGACATCTTTTTGCTTCTGATGCGTCATAAAAAGGGATTTTCATGTACATCGGCAAAGCTGCCCAGCTGTCGGGCACCACCGTCAAAAGCATTCGACATTACGAAGAAATCGGCCTGTTGCCACCCCCGCAACGCGAAGGCAAGTACCGCATCTACAGCCAGCAAAGCGTAGAGCTGCTGACCTTCATCAAATGCGCTCAGCAACTCGGCTTCAAGCTCAAGGAAATGCAGGCCATTCTGCAGGATCATCGCGGCCAGGAGCTGCCCTGGGATCTGGCCATGCAGGCCATCGATAACAAAAAGCAGGAATTGATGGGGCAGATCCAGGCCTTGCAGCAAGTGCATGACGGCTTGGTTGAGTTTGAGCTGAGCCTCAAAGATGCTCAGATGCAATGCCAGTTCGAACACCTGGAAAAGGCCCGCTGAATCCGCTCCGCCGCCCCTGACCGGCCATGGCGCCCCGTGCCGTTTTCAGCACGCAGGCGCCCCGGCGATTTAGCCTGGCACAGCCCCACCCCCCGGCTGCTCGCCCTCTTGCACGGCTGGCTGCGGCACAATCGAGGCAAAGAACCACGGCGAAATCAGCGTGACCAACAAAATGGTCATGAAGCCGCTGGATGACAGCGCCAGTATCACCAATACACCCAGGTCAATGACGGGTTTGTAGGCGGAGAACAGCAGCGCGACAAAGCCCATCGAGAAGATCACGACGTTGACCACCGTCGAGCGCCCGACGCCCTGCATGGCCGCCAGGATGGCCTCGTCGATCTCGATGCCCTTCTGCACCAGCATCTTGATCCGTGACAGCAGGTGAACGGCGTAATCCACGACGCCCACCACCAGGAACGTCACCAGTGTGGTACCGATGTTCAACTCGATATCCAACAGGTACATGCTGCCGTAAACCGTCACCGACGTGGTCAGCAACGTCAGCATGCCGAGGATGCCCAGGCGTACTGACTTGAGCCAGAACATCATCATCAAGGTCACGGCCAGCAACGCCAGCGAGAAGCTCAGCACCTGACCCTGGGTGATTTCCTGCAACACCCCGGTCCATATGTACGGCGTACCGGCATGGGTGACCTGCAGGTTGGCCGGTTTGTTGATGGCCAGCCAGGCGTCCAGTTTATCGAGCATCGCCTGGTAATCGCCCGCCACAGAGGAGGTCATGGTGAACAGCGTCACCGCCTTCGAGTAATCGGCATTGAGCACGTTCTGCAAGTCAGTGCCGCCACCGTTCTCGAACATCATGATGTGTTGTTCGATGAGCGAGTTGCCATCGACATCGAAGGTCTCCGGTTTCCCGTCATCATCGACCACCGTCACCTGCTCCACCGCCTGCGGCACCCGCAGGAAAGCAGGGTTCATGTCGTTGAGCACGAGGTTCATGCGCTTGATGTAGGTCGCCACCGAATAGGTGTAACTCACGTTCGGCTGGGCCTTGATGAACTGGTCCAGACGTTCGAGGAACTGCACGGTTTCAGTGGTCAGCGCGCCACGCGGAGTCTTGGTGTCGAAAGCGATCCAGCCCGGCGATGTACCGGCGACTCCGGCCCGGTTGATGAATTCGTCGGACATCCGCACCGGGCTGTCCTTCTTGAAGTAGGCAATGCCCGAGTCTTCGATATCCACCTTGAACGTGAACACCGTCATCATCGCCAACAACGGCAGGGTCACCAGCAATACCGGCTTGCGCCAGCGAATCAGCCAGGCACAGAACACCACCAGATAGTGGGAGATCAGCGACGCTTTCAGTTGCACTTTGCGCGGGACGGCATCTTTGCCCCAGATCGAAATCCACGCCGGAATCAGTAGCAACGAGATGATCAGCGCCGCCGTCAGGCCGATGGACATGAACACGCCAAAGTTGCGGATGCTGACAATGTTGTTGGTGGTGGAAATCAGGAACGTCGCAATAGTCGTGACCGTTGTCAAAACTACGGGCGTGACCATCAGGCGCTGGGTTTCCCGGTTGGCTTCGCGGAAAGACTTACCCGAATTGAGCTGTTCGTAATACTCGGCCATGACGTGGATCGCGTCGGCACAACAGATGGTGAACAGGAACACCGGCAAGACACTGGTGAGCAAGTCCATCGGCACCCGCAGCAGCGCCATCAGGCCAAGGGTCCAGATGGTGCAGAACAGGATATTGAACAGCGGCAGCACCACGCCCAGTGGTTTGCGAAAGAAGAAAACCAGCAGAGAGGTCACCAGCAGGAACACGATCGGGAACAGCATCGCCAGGTCGTGATCGATGATTTCCTGCTGGGCCGCAATGAAGATCGGCATGCCGGCGATGAACACCTCATCGGTGAACTCCGGGTGGGCGGCCTGGTACTTCGCGATGATCTCGCGGACCTGGTGATAAGCACGCAACTGGGCCTGAGCGTCGTCCTGTTTGGTGCCCAGTTCGGCGACGACCATGGCGACTTTCTTGTCCGCCGAGACGACGCCACCGACCATCTGCTCGTTGCCCATGATCTGCGCTTCGACCTTGATCGGGTCCATATCCAGGGCGTGCAGGGTCTTGTGGATCCATAACTCGCCATCGGCACTCAAGCTGATGTTTTCCAGGTCAGCCATCGAGGCCATTTCCTGGATCGGGTTGAGCCGCTCGGCAAGAAAGCTCAAAAACTGCAGGTCATGGCTGTCCCAGTGCCGGGCAATCCCATGGTCGCGCAGCGCTTTGGCGGCAGCGTAATCGTTCTGCGAAAAACCCTCGGCGAGGATCTGCACCAGCAAACCCTGGGCATCAGGGTCGCCACTGTGCAGGCCGACGATGCGCTGCAGTTCGACACGGTCCTCATCGTTCGCCAGCATCAACTGGCGTATGGCCTGGGACAGCTCGAACTGGGCGTTCAGCGACGTGGTGTTGAAGACACTCACGGGGTTGTTCAGCGCCACCATGACCGAGTCATACGTGCCGGTGAACTCGCGCTGCAGATCAATGATCGTCTTGCGCGCCGGGTGAGTGTCCTTGAGCAGATACGGATTGGTGTCCGACATCAGCGCGCCGAGGGTGTAGGTGAAGTAGGCGGTGATCGCCACCAACACGAACACAATTGCCCGCGCATAGCGCTCGACGAAGTTCAGGTATCTTTCCATGAATGAGGGTTCCAGATGAATCGAGAGCGGCGCTTAGCGGGCAGACACGGCGTATTCCGGCAAGTCGCCGGCTTTCAGCCCGCGCTTGATCGCGGTCTGCGTGAACAGGCGGTCGTCCAGCGCGACGTTGTACTGCAACTGGTTGAAGCGCAGCTGAGAGCGCGTACCGGCGATGAAGTCCTCGGTTTCGCTGAAGGTAATGCTGTCGATCTGGTCGATGGTTTCAGTCTTCAGGGTGCGCATCTGCTTGAACATCACACCTTTTACATCGAAGAAGTCCTGGCGCAGCACCAGTGAGTTCTTCTTGTCAACCCAGACCTTGAGCTTGTTGTAGCCGGTCTTGGCCAGCACGGCAGGCGTCGCCGGCTCACGCTCGATCACGTAGCAATCGCGGCCCTGCAACTGCTCTTCGCCAACCAGCGTTTGGCGATAGTCTTCGGCGCGAATCTTGTCGAGGTCGGCATAGGAGTAGTCGCTACCCATGAACGCCCCGCGTTTGTCGGTGGTGGAAATCCTTCGGGTCTGTCGGCTGACCGGCAAATACATCCATTGGCTGTCTTCGAGGCCCAGGGCCTCGCGCGGGTTTTCGATGTGGAAGGCGACGTCACGCACATCACTCGGCGCGGAGAAATACATGGTGAATTTGTCGCTGTCCGGGTAATCCTTTTGCAGGTAGCTGAACTCGCGGATGCGGCTGTTACCTTGCTTGTCGATCAGGATCAGGGACACCTGGGACATGAAGCTCTTGCCGTCGTCGCGGTCCCGGGCCTGGCGAATGATGTCGTCGGCCGTGCGTGTTTCAGCTGCCATGGCGGCAGCGGCGCTCAGCAGCAGTGCGCTTACAGTCAGGGTCTTGAAGATGGGCAACATGGCGATTTCCTTTTCATTGTTTGAGTGGTTCGCACACCGCACCGGTGTGGTCAGAACAGATAACCGGCGGACAAGCGCACCTGGTCGCGGTTGTCGTACGCACCGAACTGGCGGTCGGGCTTGCCGAAGAACACGTCGACTTCGAGCCCCAACTTGAGCCAGTCCACCGGTTTGTAGGTGAAGATCCCCTGAACGAAACTGTCGTCCTGCGCTGGCGGCGACATGCCGAATACCAGACGGGTCTTAAGGCGATCCTGGAACTGCGAGCCTTCGGCAGACACGGTGAACAGGTCGTCGCGTTTGTCCTGGACCATGCCGGGCTGCCAGTCGAGCAGCCGCTGATGTTGCCACTGCGTCGAGATCAGCCAGTCCCGCAAGAGGTAATCGACGCCCAGCAGCGACTTGGTCATCGCCGTCTGGTCGCTGCCGTAAGCGCGGTAAGGATTGGTGATGCGCCAATTGTCGAAGTAGGCGACTTCACTGCGTACCACGATGCTGTGGCCGGCATCGATGGCCACACCGGCGCCGCCCATGGAATAGCGCGGGAATTGCCGCTCGAGGCGAATCAGGCCCTCTTCGGTCTGGCCTTCAACGGCGTAAACCGGGTCCTGTTGGCGGGCGTTGAGGGCAACGAAGCTGACATCCACCGTGCCGACCCGGCCGTTGGCACTGGCGCCGTAACCGAAGCCACTGTGACCGTCATACCCGGGCCGCGAATCGACCACGAACATCTGCGGATCGGGTGTGGCAAAGATCGGTGCATCGAACTCGCTGCCGACGGCCGGCGCCTGGTTCTTCACGAAATCAGTGATCACCAGCGCTTCCAGCTCCCACTCGGCGACCGGCTGCACCAGGCGAATCATCGGCACGGCGATGCGGCTGTCTTCCAACAGACCGATCACACCCTCGCGATAATCCAGCGGGTTGATCTGATCGAGCACCCGTAATTCATCTGCACGCCCCCACACCACCTGCTGCCAGCCCACCGTCAGCTCGCCGTCATCGACGTAGAGCCCCCAGTAAAGGTGCCGCCAATCGGCAGTGGCCCGGTAATCGTCCCGGGCTTGCGCGCTGTATGGGTTGTTGCCGTCATAACGGAAGTCGTAACGGGCTCGGCCCTTGGCCTTGTAGTAGCCGCTGTCCCAGGCATCCTCCAGGCTGAACTTGAGGTACACGGCCTTCTGCGTGACCCGGTCGTCACCGTGCAGACGCACGGCCGTGGCAACGCCGATCTCCGCTTCATGGTGCTCCGGCAACCACTCGGCGATCGCCACTGGCGAGCCGAGGCTGACCAGCGCGGCCAAAAGGCCGCGGTTCAATCCCAGTCGAGCCATGGCTACATTCCCAACCCGGCACCGCCGTCGATCATCAGGCTTTGCGCCGTGACACCACTTGCCTGCGGGCTCGCCAGATAACGAACCATGGCCGCCACTTCGTCGCCCTGAATGAAGCGCCGTAGCGGCAACTTCTTCTTGGCATTGCGCAGGATTTGCTCGTGGCTGATCCCGGCGATGCGCGCTTGAGCCGCCAATTCGCCTTGCAGCATCGGTGTGTCGATCCAGGCGGGCAGGATGGCATTGACGGTGATTCGCCGTGGCGCCAGGTCCAGCGCCAAGGCTTTGGTCATGCCGATGATGCCGTGCTTGGAGGCGCAGTAAGCGGTGTTGCGAACCTTGCCCGCTCGGCCGAGGATCGACGACATGTTGACGATCCGCCCACCCTCCGCCATCAGTGGCAGGCACAACGAGGTGACGTAAAAGGTGCCGTTGAGGTTGATCGAAATGACCTTGTGCCAGTTGTCGAGGTCTTCGGGTTCGTTCTCGTCGCAGACCCCGGCGCTGTTGACCAGCACATCGACAAAGCCGACCCGGTTGGCCAGGCCCTTGAACAGAAGTTGCAGGCTGGCGAGATCGGCGATGTCCGCTTGATGGGTTTCGATGCGAGCGGCAAATTCGCCCTCGGTGACCCAGCTCTGCAAGGTTGCCAGATCCTGATCAAGCAAGATCAAAAGGTGCTCGGCCTGGGCTGCAAAATTTTCCGCGACGGCGCGGCCAATACCATTGGCCGCGCCGGTAATCACAATCGTGCGTACCTGGCTCATGGCATTTTCAATCCGCCGTTGACGGACAAGACTTCGCCCGTGACGTACAGGCCGCGCTCGGCCAGATACAGCACCGCGTCGGCAATTTCTTCAGGCCGGGCGAACCGTTTGATCAACAGCCGCGACTGGATTTCCTGCTCATGGGCGCCGACCAGGGCTTGGCTCATGTCGGTGCTGACGATGCCGGGCGCCACCGCGTTGACCCGGATGTTGCGCGGCGCCAACTCCACCGCCAGTGCGCGTGTCAATGCTTCTACCCCGCCTTTGGCGGCGGCGTAGTTGCTCTGGCCCTTGCCGGGCTTTTGCGCGGCCACCGAACTGAGGTTGACGATGCACCCGCTGCGTTGGCGCATCATGCAGGGCAGCACCTGCTGACAGCACAACAACGTGCCGACCAGGTTGGTCTGGATGACCTCGGTGATGTCGCTCAACGATTGCGTGGCGAGCAAACCGTCACGGGTAATACCGGCGTTGTTGACCAACAAGTCGATACGCTCGAAACGTTGCTCGACCCGTTCAAAAAACGCCTGAATGCTCTGCGCATCCTTGACATCACACTGCACGGCCAGGCAGTCCCGGCCGAGCCCTTCGACCTGCGCCTGCAAGGCAGCGGCTGACGCCTCGTCACGGACATAACTGAAGGCAACCTGATAACCCGCGCCGGCCAGGGCCAGCACGATGGACTTGCCAATGCCGCGACTGCCGCCGGTCACGACAGCTATTTTCTGAGTCATGACCGCTCCTTACAGTGAGTTTTGAGTTTTGAATTGCGCGAGGGTGAAACCGTGGGTCGCGGCCAGTGCGCGGACCTGCTGCACTTGCTCACGGCTGATATCGCCGTAGGAGCCGTGCTGGCTCATGCCAGACAAGCCCATCAACACCGACTCGGCCATGCACGCATACAGCTGACCTTTTTTCAGATAGGCCCGCACGTTGGGCGCCAGGCCATCGTCGAACGGCGTCTGGACGATGCCGCCGTGCATGTAGAGCACGTCTTCGCGTTGGCTCGGCAGGTCTTGATGGACGTTCAGCGGCACGGCGATATCGCAAATCACGCTGCGCTCGGCGAAATGTTCGGCACCGAGGAACGGCTGAGGCGCATTGGCAGCGCACAGGACAATCCGTGCGCCCTTGATGGCGTCGAGATCGTTGGTGACCGTGATGAAGGCGTTCGCGCCAAGGCGCTCATCCACAAGACGGGCGATGTGCAAACCGAGGTCGGCTTTTTGGCCATGTGAGTGCAACACGCCACGAAAACCATCAAGGGTCAGCAGTCGCTGCGCCAACCGGTCGTGTTCGGCCGTGCCTTTGAGGGTCGAACGGGCCGCGTCGGCGTAGATCTGTTGCGCGGTTTTCTCCAGGCGCCGAACCGAGCCGTCACGACCGCTGCCAATCAGAATCAGGTGATCGACGGTGGCGGACAGCACCGAGGCATAGGTCGACGCAACGTTACCGGCGGCACCGACAACGGCAGCGGTTTGCTCGCAAAGTGCCAGACCTTGCTGTACACAGCCTTGCTCGATGGCTTCGAGCCCCATGCCGATGGTCAGGGCGTTGCCGGACGTCAGCGCCATGTCGGCAATCTTCAGCGCCTGACAATTGTTGGTGACGATCGAGGTGTACATCCCGAGGCCGGCGATGCTGCAGCCATCGGCGCGGGCATCGGTGACACGCCTGCCGACTTCTTCGCGAATGCTGTCCAGGTCACCGCTGCGGATGTACTCGGCCATGGCATCCGAATCCATGCACAGCGGGTATAACGTGAACTCCACCGCCATGCCGAGGCGCGACCGAATGATCACCGGGCCGACTGGCACAGCGCGGCGTTCAGGCTTGGTGCGATTGATGAACGTGCGTTTTTGTTCCGGGCTCAGGGCTGCCAGCGAGGGATCGACGTCACCGAGGATATCGGCATCGATCAGGTGGTTGATGAACGCTACCCGAGCGACGACTTCGACCTTGGCATCCCTGTTTTCAACGGGCTCGGTCACCCGAAAATCGTCCTGACGGGCTGGCACGGTGGGCATCGAGTCCGCGCAGATACCCGCCGCCAACGGCAACGCATCGCCACGTCGCAGCATGTCGCAGACCCGTTGCAGGGCAGCGATCAGCCCGTCGATTTCGCCCAGGGTGATACAGGCTGGCGGCTCCAGGCGAATCACGTTGGAGTTGCTGCCCGACGGTGCTACCCGCAACGCTTCGAATTGCAAGAGGTAACCGGCGATCAAGTAACCCAAGGCATCGTTGTACTGGGCCGACGCCTGTACCAGCGAGCTGCTGACACTCAAGTCGTGCAATTCCAGCCCCACCAGCAAGCCACGCCCGCGCACATCGGCGATCACATCCGGATAGGCTATCTTCAGCTCATTGAGCGAGGCTTTGAGGTAGGCGCCCTTGGTGCGTATGTCTTTGAGCATCGCGTCGTCATTGGCGAACAACCGGCGCAATGCCGACAGCGCGATATGGCAGGACGGATCGTCCTCGGCGAAGGTCGAGCTGTGGATGTAGCTGAACTCGCCTTCGTAGTGGCTGCTGCGGATCACCGTCGCGGCGATTTTCATCAAGCCGCCGCCGAGGGCCTTGGACAGGCAGTAATAGTCGCCTTGCAGGTTGAACTGGCTGCTGGCAAGAAACGTCCCGGCGCGACCAAAACCCGACTGCACTTCATCGACCACCAGCGGGCATTGTTGCTCGTTACACAGCTTGCGCAGCCCCAGATAGAACTCGGCCGCGAACTCGTTGATACCGCCTTCGCCCTGAATCGGTTCCATCAACACGGCGGTAATCGCACTGAACGGCAGTTGCAGCACGTGCAGGTGTTCGCCGTCCCATTGCAGGCTCAACCAATGGTGCGTGTGCCGGGCCGGCAATGCCTGCAACTGATGGGGCTGCTGTGGGTCGATGAACTCGACGTTCAGCCCAAAACGGGCAAACGGTGCGCGGTACTGACGGCCATAGGTCAGTTGCACGGTATTGACCAATTTGCCGTGGAAGCTGCCGCGCAGGGCGACGAATACCGGTTCGATGTGCAACTGCGCCAGGTTGTGTTGGCGAACGGCTTCAACCACCTGACGCAAGGTCACGCTGTTCAGGGTGGTCGGCAGGACACCTGCAGGCAGGTCGAGGTCGGCCACATCCAGTTCGCGGTAAGCGTGTTCGCTGGCGGTCAGGCTGGCCAGGGTGAAATCGATGTCGTCGAACTGCTTTTGCAGGCTCTTCTGGCGACGGAACTCCGCGTGCTTGACGGCGATTTCCACCGCCTCCGCGCCACTGTTGGAGAAAGTCGAAACATAACGTTCGGTGTTCTTCAGTTCGCGATTGAAGGCGTCGCTGAGCGCTCGCCCCAATTGCCCGGCCGCACCGCGGATCGACATTTGTGCGTTGAACGGCACGTCGCTGCGCAGCAGCGCACATAGCTGGTCGACAAACTGTGGGTCGTTGTGGCCGAACAGTGCCGCACCGTAACCGCCGAGAAAGTCGGTGACCGCGACCATGTCGCCCTTGGGGTTGCGGTAGAACAACTGGCTACCGAGGGCGCGCTCAAATTGACACTCAAGGCCCAGTGCCTGGAGCAGGCCGACGAATTTGGGCCGAACGAAATCGCGATAATCCATGACAGTCATATCCCTTGAAAGTAAAAAAGAGGCGGTAGTCAGCGGCAGTCCTGAGTGGCCTTTGCGCTGTAGAGCACTTGATAGGCGGCGCTGAATCCGTTGTCGTCGCGGTTCAGCACCAGGCAATGCGCAAGGCTCGCGGCGTGGGGCGCGCCCTGAATGAACGGCAGGTTCGCCACTGGTTGCTGCAAACCGGCAATCGGCGGCACGCTTTGGGCCTGCAATGCGCAACGCGCAAGCATCAGATCCACCAGGCTCGGCGCCGCGCTGAGAATGCCGTTGATCGCCAACCCGCTGGTGATGTGCGAGGCGCGCGCAAGGGCCAGCGTCTGGCACAACACGCGGTCTTTGTGCGCATCGCCGGTGCCGCTGCACACCAACACATCGGTTGGGCTGTCGGGCAGGCTCAAGCGACCGAGGGTGGCATGGGCCGTCATGTCGGCGAGGCACGCCTGAGGACCGGCCGGCAGGTCTTCACGACGGCGCAGCACCAATGCTGCCGCGCCCTCCCCGGCAATGCCGCCGGTGCCCCGAAGGTCAAACGGCAGCAGCGTGTTAGAGCCATTGGCGCTGATGACACCCGCCTGGACCAACCCGGACAGCGCCAGGGCATCCAGCTCGCTGCCCGCACCGACAACGATTGCCGCGTCAATTCGGCCAGCCTGCAAAGCGGCCGTAGCCTCACGCAAGGCTGCCAGGTTGCCGGCGACACCTTGCATATAGGCGTTGCACTCACCCACCAGTTTCAGCGCCAGGCTGGTGACACCCAGCAAGCAGTTGCTCAAGCCTTTGAGCACCAGAAAAGGGTCCTGGGCACGGTCTTGCAGGATCCGTTTGGCGAACGCCGCCATGTCGGCGACGCCGTCCTGCCGACAGCCGAGCAACAACTCGGCATAGGATTCCAGAGACGGATGGGTGTAGCCGCCCTGACAGCAATACAAACCGAAACGGACATCCGGCGGCTCATCGGCCAGGCCGGCTTCTTCCAACGCCTGACGTACCGCGCTGACACCCCAGATCACTGCCGGTGTGCAGTAACGCTGAAGGTTTTGCGCAAGGTCTTGTCGGCTGCGTTGGTGGTCCTGATCCTGAATTTGCCCGAACGCCACCACGCGTTCGCTGCTGAACCGTCGGGCGTTCAGCGCCGTAATTGCACTGCGCCCTTCGGTTGCGGCCGCCCAGAAAGGCTCGACACCCCAACCGCTGGGCAACACGCAACCCGCACCGGCAATCGCGACCGCCTGTTTCATCGCGGCGCCTCCCGGTACTTGCCCAGCGCCAGTGAAGTGTTGAGGCCGCCGAAACCGAAGGAGTTGCTCAGGGCAACGTCAACCTTGCGCTTGACCGCTTGATGGGCGCAGTAGTCAAGGTCGCATTGTTCGTCGGCATCCTGCAGGTTCAGGGTCGGCGTGACCCGATCCTCCCGGCAGGCCAGGGCCGTGAGCATGAACTCCGGTGCTCCGGCGGCCGCAATCAGGTGGCCGAACTGGGATTTGTTGGCCGTCACCAGCAACCGCCGATAATGTTCGCGCTCGGCGAACAGGGTCTTGATCGCCAGGGTTTCGGCGGCATCGTTGAGGGGTGTCGAGGTACCGTGGGCATTGATCAGATCGACCTGTTGCGGCGCCAGCCCGGCATCCGTCAGGGCCGCCTGCATCGCCAGCACCGCGCCCCGGCCCTGCGGGTCGGGTGCGGTGATTTTGTAGGCATCCAGGCTGCTGCCGAAACCCAGCACTTCGGCGTACGGCGTGGCCCCTCGGGCGAGCGCCCGTTCGAGGGTTTCGAGCACGACAAAACCGCCGCCTTCACCCGCAATCAAGCCACTGCGATGGCGGTCGAACGGCCGACACAGTTCGGTGCCCCAACGCTGTTCGCTGCTGGCGGCGCCGAGCAGATACAGCGCGGTCATGGTGTCCAGGCTCAGCACCGAATCGGCGCCCCCGGCAATGGCCAGCTCGACCTCGCCGCGACGGATCATCTGGAATGCATTGCCGATGGCCTGGGACGCTCCCGCGCAGGCGCTGCTGATATTGATCACCGGGCCTTCACTGCCGATGCCATCGGCAATCACCCGCGCAAGGCGGTCGTTGCTCTGACACAGTGAACTGTCAGGATCGACCTGCGCCTGTCGCGCCATCAATTGAGCCCAGGACGGCGCCTGCGCCGGGTTATCCGCCAGGCTGAGCAGCATGTCCTGCAAACGATGAGCAGGTGCGCCGGACGCTGACAATACCGCCGCGCCACGCAACTGTTCGGGGCTCAGACCACTATCGGCAATGGCTTGGGTGGCCGCGACCCAACCCAAGCGGGTGCGTTTTTCCAGCGACAATCCCCAGGCCGGATGGTTTTTCAAGTGTGCCGGCATCAAGCCCATATCCACGGGCGCTGCGTAACGCACGGGGAACGCACCCGCTTCGACGCCTTCCGGTTGCCATGGCCGAATGCAATGCTCGCCGGCCAACATGCTTTGCCACATGGACTGCCACTCGAAACCGAAGCCGGTGACGGCGCCCATGCCCGTGATCACGATCCGTGTGGGGCTCATGGGTAATTCTCCATTGTCTGGGTGTCCGACGACGTTCTGGCCAGCAGCACCGCGCCCCAATGCCCGCCTCGGCTATGTTCGAGCAACAGCGTGTAACGGCTGCAATCCAGTGCCCAGGTCACAGCGATTTCGCTGAGCAAGGCGCTGGCGCCCAAGTCACCTAGCAACGCCTTGGAGTGTTCGAGGGTGTGCCCCGATAGGGTAAACAACGCGGCAATCTGCGGATCCTGTGCATCGGCGACGACTTGCCCGACATCGCTGAGGCACAGTTTTTCGTTGCTCAAAGCACGCTCGATGACGTCGCGCCCAACCGCCAGTCCACGCTCGGGTTGCGCGCTGTAACCACGGGCAAACCCGGCAATACGCAACGCAGATTGAGCACCGCTGCCCGGGTTGGTCGTCAGCAACAGTGCCGCAGCACCTTCGCCGAAAACCCACGGGCCGGGGTTCACAGGTGGGTGAGTAGCGTCACGCAGGTACAACGCGGGGGTGATGTTCGGACTGCTGCTGACGACGACGGCAGCATCGGCACGGCCTTCGCTCAGATGGGCAGCGGCCTCCATCAAAGCATCCAGCCCCGCATTGCCCTGGGAGCAAAAACCGCCCATGGGCCCCTTGCAACGCAAGGCCTCAGCCGCGTGGGCCATGACGCTGCTGTTGAGCATCATCAGCGCATGCAGCGGCGGTGTGTGGGCAAAGAATTGCGCCAACAGATCGGCCGGTTGTGCGCCAATGGCCTGCACTGCATCCCAGCACGAGCTGGGGCCATCCACTTCCGGAATGGCAGCGGTCAATGCGATCCGCTCGTCGGGCAGTTCCAGCCCACGCAAGGTCTCGGCGAGACGGCCGGCGCAATACAGCAGGCGCGCGCCCTGAGGCTCGAGGCTGCGGGACAGTCTGCGGTCGTACACACCCGCCGGCAAGGCGGGCGCTGCCACACAATGGGCCAGACGTGCCGGGTCGAAATCCAGCGGTTGCGCGGCCTGAGGTTGACTGTCACGAGGCGCACATTCAGTACCGGCAGCGTTGAGTACCGACGCCGCAGTGATATAAACAGCGGTTGAATTGGATCTGGTCATGTCATGCCCTGCCCAGCACCAACGAACTGTTCACGCCACCAAACCCGAAGGAGTTGGAGAGCACGACATTGATCGGTTGCTGCAACGGTTCGCAAAGGAATTTCAACGCCGGAAATTCGGATTTTTCCGGCTGAAAATTGAGGGTCGGCAAGGCCACGCCCAACTGAATGCTCATCAACGACAGCACCGCCTCAATGGCACCGCTGCCGGCCAACGAATGCCCTACGGCAGACTTGTTGGCGGTGAACGTCATCTGCTCCAGGGTTTCGCCGAAGACCTGCGCCAGGCCCAGGGCCTCACAACGGTCATTGGCCTGTGTCGACGTACCGTGAACATTCACATGGTCCACAGCCGCACTGGTCAGTTCGGCATCGGCCAGGGCGGCCGTCATGCAGGCGGCATACTTGCTGCCGTCGCGGCTGCTGGAGGTAATTTTCTCTGCCTCGCACAGATTCGCGTAACCCAGCACCCGGCCCAGCGAACAGGCCTGACGACGCTCGGCATGCTCGCGGGATTCCAGCACCAACAGCGCCGCCCCTTCACTCAGCACAAAGCCGCAGCGGTCCGGCATGAACGGCCGGCTCTGTTCTTGTGGGGAAAAGTCCACGCGCTGGCAGAGTGCGCCCAGCCCATCAAAGCTGTAGTAGGACAATTCATGGGCCATCAACTCCACCGCGCCACATAACGCCAGGTCGATCTCGCCACGGGCGATCGCTCGATAGGCGCTGCCGATGGCCATGGTGCCGGCGGCACAGGCATCGGAATGTGTGGAGATATGGTCACGGACACCCAGCCATTCGGCGAGATGGCGGGTTTGCTGATCAACCCGCCGGGCAAACGCCCCACCGCTGAGGGTGTGGTTATCCAGGAACTGGTCGAGATCGACCCGCCCCTGATCGTCCATGTAACGGCTGGCGTCCCGCAAATCACCGCTCACGCAATGTTTGTTGGCCCCGACGAAAACACCGCTGGCGACTCGGGCAAATGCGCCGTCGGCCAACCCGGCATGGGCCAGCGCCTGACGGGCCACGTAATGCGCCAGCCATTCCTGGCGGGAGGTGGTCTGCAGGTCGCCCGGAAAGGCCGCCGCGATGACCTGCCATTGTTGCTCATCGATAAATCCGGCCGCCGGGTTCGCAAACCCCAGTTCGACAAACGCCGGGTGCTGGCCAATGCAGGAACGGTTTTCGCTGATCGTCGTGAACAGCGAGGCCGCATCCAGTGCCGTGGGAGCCACCAGTCCATAGCCGGTGACCAGAACCTCTCGGGCCTGCATCAAGGCACCCCCTACGCCGAAGCCTTCAACTGGGCGGCCGCGTACTGCTCAACCAGCAGACGCGAGATCGAGTCACCGTCCAGAGGGGTCAGGCGAGCACTGCAACCGCCACACACCACTTGTTGGCGTTCATTGAGTTGGGCATGAGCCGCGCCACACTCAGGGCAGGTTTCGGGGAGGTGGTTGAACACGTTATGGCATTGCTGCGCCCAGTTCCGCACGGTGGTGGCCGAGAAGACATCGCCCGGCTGCATGCCCACGTGCAGCTGGCCCGGCGCATAAGCGCTGAGGCTCTGCTCCAGCAAGGCCACGCCGTCCTGCGTGATTCGGCCTTTTTCGATAAACCGGGTGGCGTCGCCAAACACCGCTACCGCGTGATCCAGCACGCTGGTTTTCGGCAAGGTGCAACCGTACTGACGGCCCAGCTGGAAGCTCAGGTCGACGATGTCCAGCGAGTCGGCGCTGAGGTCGTCAACGATACTGCTGTGCTCTGTCACGTCGCCCCTGTCCAACACCAGCAACTGCGCAAGAATCTCCTGTGTACTGCTGATAACGCTGTCCAGTTCCAACGGATTATTCATTGATTGTTTCCCTACAAAAGCCGCATTGAATGAATAAAGTCATCGGGCCAAAAAAGCTGTTTTCAGGCCAGATCTATCGAGGGCCGGGAGTCTAAAGTCTCCCCCTAAGGGGAGAGTCAACGTGCCATCAGTGCTTTTTGTGGGAAATCCCGACGCACCCTGAAACCTTTGATTTATGCCGCTCAATGGGGCTTGGAGAGGAATCGTAAGATGACAAAATCGATGGCTTGAAACAGCACGAGAGTTCCAGAAATGGGGTGTCACCGTACCCGCAAGCACCAGAGGTACCCTGCGCAGCGGAACGGTTTTCGTCGGGCCGTGAATCTCGTTGATCAGTAGGTTATTGCCGCGTTCACCGGCTTGCCGATCAGGTGATAAACCAGCCCCGCCGCAAAGCCGGCCATAGGCAACAGCCAGATGACCCAGCGGTGGGTGGTTGCCCGCGCAAGCCCGACACGTTGCTGCATGCCACCAGACAACTCGTGGGGAAAACACTCGCCCCACGCTTTCAGCCCCACCGCCTGCAACTGCCGTTGTGCCGCTGCGCGTCGTGTACGCTCCGGCTCACCGCGCAACCCCAGGGGCAAGGCCACGTTGTCGAGCACGCTTCGATGCGGCAGCAAACCGAAATGCTGGAACACCATGCCGATGCGCTGCGACCGCAGTTGGCGCAGCGCAGGCTGCGTCAAGTCGCTCAGGGCCTCACCGTCGATGAGCACCTCGCCGCTGCTCGGTTCTATCAACCGGTTGACGTGGCGCAGCAAAGTCGACTTGCCGCTGCCGGATGTACCCATCAAGCAAAGCACTTCGCCACGCCGCACCGCGAGGTTCACTTGCTCAACCGCGTTGCTGGAGCCTGACCGGCTCCCCTCGTAGCGTTTGGTGACCGCGCGAAATTCCAGCGCGACAGCAGGAATCGATGCAGAGCCAAGGGAGTCTGCGCTGATCCGCGCAGGGGTTTCCAAAGGGTCGTTGGCAATCAGTGGATATTTATCAGCGATCACGTCGCCCCCTGGAGTTCAGTGGATTCCAGGGCAACGACGCAGACGCCATGCCAATCGGCCAAACCCCGCGTACTCAAGCGCGAGACGGGTTTTTGTCATGCCGGCATGGTGTTGAAGAGGCAGCAACGTTGCATGGCTGCTGTTGTGTGGGAAACAGCGATGAACACGCCTGCGGTCTTAGTTGAACGAAAGCTTTGGCTGCCTTGTGCTGCCATTGCATTTGCAATGACTAAGTATTCCATGTGGGAATATAAATATTATTTTTTATTATTTTTAGAGATATGAATCGACTTTTATACTTTCATCAGACCCGCGATGAATCGGGGTAACCGTGCTGGAGGGTTGAAGTTTCTGATGCCAACATCATTGCCTACCTCCGGCCAATCCCAGGTGCTGTTGCAACTGCACCCGCTGTTCAGTTTCTTCCAGCCTCTGCAGGCCCGCATCCCGCTAGCCGCAGAACGCACCGCAGCCCTCTTCCACCGCCAAGCGCATGTGCTGAGCAAATTGCCTGAGGAGCCGCTATGAAACGCCCCCCAATCCGCCCTCCCCACCCGCCAGCGAGGAATGCCGAGTGACAACCCCTCTACGACCTGCCGTGCTCAGCCCCTTGCAGACTGCACGTCGCCTAGCGACGGCGTTCGCCGAAACCGCCGTCGAGCGCGACGAGGCCGGCGGCACACCCAAGGCCCAGCGCGACGCTATCCGCCAGAGCGGCTTGTTGGCGCTGAGCATACCCACCCAGTTCGGCGGCCTCGGCGCTAGCTGGAGCGAAACCCTGGAGGTGGTGCGCGAATTCGCCCGGGTCGACAGTTCCATCGCCCACGTCTTCGGCTTTCAGCACCTGATGCTGGCTACCGTACGCCTGTTCTCCCGCCGCGATCAGTGGCAACCCTGGTTCGAGCAGACCGCGCGCAAGAACTGGTTCTGGGGCAATGCGCTCAACCCCCTGGACAGCCGCACCGTGCTCACACGCTTCGACGGTTGGTACGAGTTTTCCGGCAAGAAGAGTTTCTGCTCAGGCGCCAGCGACTCGGAAATGCTGATTGCCTCGGCGGTCGATGAAAGTGCTGGCGGCAAGCTGCTGATCGCTGCCATCCCCAGCGGCCGGACCGGTATCACACTGCATGATGACTGGAACAACATGGGCCAGCGCCAGACCGACAGCGGCAGCGCTACTTTCGAGCGCGTGCGCGTCGAAGAGAACGAGATGCTTCTCGACCCCGGCCCGCTGAGCACACCCTTCGCCAGCCTGCGCCCGCTGATCGCCCAGTTGCATTTCGCCAACGTATTCCTTGGTATCACCGAAGGCGCTCTGGAAGAGGCTCGCCATTACACGTTGAAGGAAGGCCGCCCGTGGTTCCGCTCCAAAGCCCGACATGTCAGCGAAGACCCTTACATCCTGCGCCACTACGGCGAGTTCTGGGTCGGTCTGGAAGGCGTGCGCCTGCTGGTGGAGCGCGCCGCTACGCAACTCGACGCGGCCTGGCACAAGGAGCACGCGCTCGGCGCCGAAGAGCGTGCGCAACTGGCGCTGGCCATCGCCACGGCCAAGGTGGCGGCGGCACGCACTGGCCTGGACATCTGCAACCGCCTGTTCGAGGTCACTGGCGCACGCGCGACCCACGCCTCGCTACGCCTCGATCGCTACTGGCGCAACCTGCGTACCCAGAGCCTGCACGACCCGCTGGACTACAAACTCCACGAGCTGGGTGAGTGGGCACTGAGCCAGACGCGACCCACCCCATCTTTCTACTCATAGGAATCGCCATGCAGTTGCTGACCCTCCCCCCTTCGCCGTCACTGGCCACCTCGATCCGGGCGACCGCACAGGTCTTCGAAGACGCTAGATCGCAGGCGCTGCTCGCCCACCTGCAACAGGTCGCCCCCAGCGAGGCCAGCGTCCTGATCATCGGCGAGACCGGCACGGGCAAGGAGCTGGTCGCACGCCACATACACAACCTCAGCGGACGGCGCAACGGCCCCTTCGTCGCGGTGAACTGTGGCGCCTTTTCGGAGTCGCTGGTGGAAGCCGAGCTGTTCGGCCACGAGAAAGGCGCCTTCACCGGCGCCCTGGCGGCCAAGGCCGGCTGGTTCGAGGAGGGCAACGGTGGCACGCTGTTCCTCGACGAAATCGGCGACCTGCCCATGGCCATCCAGGTCAAGCTGTTGCGCGTGCTGCAAGAGCGTGAAGTGGTGCGCCTGGGCTCGCGCAAGAGCATCCCCATCGACGTGCGCGTGGTCGCCGCCACCAACGTGCAACTGGACAAGGCCATCGCTGCCGGCAACTTCCGCGAAGACCTGTACTACCGCCTCAACGTGGTCAGCCTGCAACTCTACCCGCTGCGAGAACGCCCGGGCGACATCCTGCCGCTGACCCGACACTTCATCAAGACCTACTGCAACCGCCTGGGTTACGGCGAAGTGCGCCTGTCCCCCGAGGCCGAACGCAAGCTGGTGAGCTACGACTGGCCCGGCAACATCCGCGAGCTGGAAAACGTCATCCACCACACCCTGCTGGTGTGCCGCAATGGCCTGGTGCAGGACGACGACCTGCGCCTGTCGCACCTGCGCATCGAGCGCCAGGACAAGTCGCCGGTGAGCACCGCCGAAAGCGCCGAAGAGCAGTTGCTGCGTGCCTTTCAGCGCCTGTTCGAGGAGCAGGCCGGCAGCCTGCACGAGAAGGTCGAGGACACCCTGCTACGCAGTGCCTATCGTTTCTGCCACTGCAACCAGGTGCACACGGCCAGCCTGCTGGGTCTGAGCCGCAACATCACCCGCGCCCGACTGATCGCCATCGGCGAACTGGTGGTCAATCGGCGCCGGCCAGAGCCCCAGATGCGCCCTGAGCGGGCGATACAACTATCAATCTGAGAGGCCGCCACGAACGATTGCGCCCCCCTTGCCAACTGCGCGAGGAGGGTTGCGAAGGACAGAAGCGCATGGCCGCGACAAATGGCGGCAATCGCAACAGACTGGAAGCAGCCCCCAACCTTTGAGCCGGTGTGGGCCTGGTGCGCGGCGGCGCCCGAACTGCGCAGGGCTGAAGACAGGCCGGAGGGACGCCACCGGCCCTGCCCGCGCGATCAGCCTTCCTGGCTGCAATCACGCGGGGTGATACCCTTCTCTTTGGCATATTGATGCGACGAGGCCTCGATGATCGGCCGCAAAAACGCGCGGTCGGCCTGTACCCAGTCGCTGATCAGTTTCCACTTCTGCCCGTCCCACTGCTGGAAGCGCACCGCACCACCGCCTTCATGGTCGGAGCAGGACAGTTTCAGCGGCTGCACCAGCCCCTTGGCACCGAGTGCCTGCAGGCGGGTATCGTCCAGGTTCAGGTGTTCGAAGCCCCAACGCACCTGCTCGCCACTCAGCGGTTGCCTGCCGAACTTCTCCTGAGCCAGACGCAATGCCTCGACGTTGAGGATGCCGTTGACCACGCCGAGGTTGTAGTACACGGTGCCAAAGCGCTTCGGATCGGCCAGGTCGCCTTGGCCCTTGTCCACCACCGCCTGTTCGATGCCCTGCAGCACCGGGAACTCGGTACCGGACGGATGCGTGGTGATGGCGATGAAGCCCTTGGCCGCGGCACCGGCAGGCGCCGCGTCTTCCTCGGAGTTGCTCCAGATATTGCCGATGATACGGTCGGCAGGGAAACCGACCTTCTGCGCAGTCTTCAGCGCCACCGGGTTCATCACGCCCCAGCCGCGCAGGATGACCCAGTCCGGCTTCAGGCGGCGGATGTTCAGCCACTGCGATTGTTGCTCGTTGCCGGGGTGCGGCACCTCCAGCAGGGTCAACTCGAACCCGTACTTGTCCGCCAGGGCCTGCAGCACCCCGTTGGTTTCCTTGCCATAGGGCGAACCGTGAAAAAGCGTGACGATCTTCTTACCCTTGAGGCCCTGCTCGCCGCCTGCCTGCTGTGCGATCCAGTTGACGATGGCCGATACCTCGGAATAGGGATTGAGCTGCAGCGGGAAGACGTAAGGGAACACGCTGCCATCGGTGGAGTCGGTACGCCCATGGTTGATGGTGATCAGCGGCAGCTTGTCGGCCGTGGAGCGTTCCAGGGTGGCATACGCGATACCCACCGACAGCGGATTGGTGGCGGCAGCCGGTGCGCCGTTGAGCCCACCCTTGAGACGCTCGTAGCACTCCACCCCCTTCTCCACGACGTATTCAGTCTCGCACTCGCTCCAGGTCAGCTTGACACCATTCACGCCGCCTTGGGCGTTGACGTACTTGAGGTAATCGATAAAACCACCGAAGAAACCGGTGCCACCTGCGGCATAGGGGCCAACGCGGTAGCTCTGCAGGGGGAAATACTGTTCGTTGGCCGCGTGCACGTTGAGTGCACCGGCCGCCAGGCTCACGGCCAGCGCCAGGCGGCCGAGGACGGATCGGGTCGACATCGTGGTTATCCTTTACAAATCAGTGGGCAGTGACATAAGGCGGGCGAAGCCCGGTGCGAAGGTTCGCTCAGTGGCGCAACGGCCAACGCCGAGTGCGCTCGCGAAAGCGTTGCCAGAGGCGCGCCAGGCCCTCCGGTTCCTTGATCAGGAAGATGATGATCAGCGTGCCGAAGGCCATCTTCTGCAGGTTCTCTATCTGTCCTGCATCGATCAGCCCGGTCGGCAGCAACCCGGCCAGGTTCGACAGCAGCACCGGGAACAGCACGATGAAGGCGGCGCCGAGGAAGTTCCCGAGGATGCTGCCCAGGCCGCCGATAATGATGATGAACAGGATCTGGAACGAGCGGTTCAGGTCGAAGCCGTGTGGCTCCACCGTGCCCAGGTAGGTGAAGGCCCAGAGCGAACCGGCCACGCCGAGGTAGAAGCCGCTGATGGCAAAAGCCAGCAGTTTGGTCTTCAACAGGGGGATGCCGATCACTGCGGCGGCGGTGTCCATGTCGCGCACCGCCATCCAGTTGCGCCCCAGCTCGCTGCGCACCAGGTTGGCGCCCAGCCAGAACAGCGCGCTGACCACCGCCAGGGTCAGCAGGTAGCGCCCGGCCGGCGACGAAAAGTCATACCCGGCCATCAGCAGCGGCGGCGCGCTGATCACCCCCGAGGCACTGTCGTTGCTGAACCAACTGAAGCGGGTCAGCGCCCATGGCACGAAGAACTGCGCCGCCAGTGTCGACACCAGCAGATAGAAGCCCTTGATGCGCAGGCTTGGCAGGCCGAACACCACAGCCACCAGCGCCGCCACCAGGCCGCCGAGCAGCAGGCTGGCCAGCAGCGGCAGCCACGCCACGCGCAGCTCGAAATTATAGGCCGCGAAGGCACCTACTGCCATGAACGCCGCCGAACCCAGGGACAGTTGCCCGGCATAACCGGTCAGCAGGTTCAGCCCTAGGCCGGCCAGCGACAGCAGTAGAAATGGGATCAGGATGGCACTGAACCAGTAATCGTTGCCCAGCAGTGGCACGCCGATGAAGGCGAACAGGACCAAGGCCGCCAGGCCCAGCCGATCCTGGCGCAGGCGGAAGAATCGTCGGTCGTCGGCGTAACGCACGCTGAACTGACCCGCTTCTCGATACAGCATGATCGACGCTCCTCAGACTCGCTCGATGGCGCGCTCGCCGAACAGCCCAGCCGGACGCACCAGCAGGAACAGCAGGGCCAGCACATAGGGAAACCAGTTTTCGATGCCGCCGCCGATGAGCGGCCCGAGGTACACCTCGGCGAGCTTCTCCGAAGCGCCGATGATCAGGCCGCCGACGATCGCCCCGCTGATCGAGGTGAAGCCGCCGATGATCAGCACCGGCAGGGCCTTGAGCACCACCAGCGAGAGCGAGAACTGCACCCCCAGGCGCGCGCCCCAGAGCAGCCCGGCGACCAGCCCGACGAACCCGGCCACCGCCCAGACCACCGCCCACACCCTCGGCAGGCGGATACCGACGCTCATCGCCGCGCGGGGATCGTCGGCCACCGCACGCAGCGCCAGGCCGATGCGCGTGCGGTTGAACAGCAAGGACAGTAGCACCACCAGGGCCGCCGCCGTTGCGGCGGCGAACAGGTCGAACTGCGACAGCAGCAAGCCACCCAGTTCCAGCGGCGCGTCGCTGATGGCCAGCTCCAGGCCGTGAACCTGGGCGCCCCACAGGGCCTGGGCGGCGCCCTCGATGATGTAGGCCAGGCCGAGCGTGGCCATGAACAGGGTAATCGGCGAACGCCCGACCAATGGCCGCAGTACCGCCCGTTCGATCAGCAGCGCCAGGGCGATCATCGTCGCCAGGGTGACGAGAAAGGACAGCCAGAACGGCACGCCGCGCTCCAGCAGGCTGACGAAGGTCAGCGCGGCGAACAGTACCATCGCCCCCTGGGCGAAGTTGAACACACCGCTGGCTTTGTAGATCAGTACGAAACCGATGGCCACCAGGGAGTACATCACCCCGGCCAGCAGGCCACCGATCAGCACTTCGAAAAAAAATGCCATGTCGCGCTCCTGTGTGGGAACAGCCCCGAAGCCGCCGCCGGGCGGACACCCAGATAGGCCGCGATCACGTCGGGGTTGCGGCGAACCTGCTCCGGGGAGCCGTCGCCGATCTTGCGGCCGTAATCGAGCACCACCACATGGTGGGAAATGCCCATGACCACGCCGATGTCGTGCTCGATCAGCACCACCGTCGTGCCGAACTCGCGGTTGATCTCGACGATGAAGCGGCTCATTTCGCGCTTCTCCTCGGCATTCATCCCGGCCATCGGCTCGTCGAGCAGCAGCAAGCGAGGCTCGGCGGCCAGCGCACGGGCCAGCTCGACCCGCTTCTGCAGGCCATAGGGCAAGGTGCCAACGATTTCGTCACGCCACGGCTGGATGCGCAGAAACTCGATGACCCGCTCGGCGGCGGCGCGTTGGCGATCGTCCTCGCCCGGCGCGCGGCCGATGCGCAACGCCTGCTCCAGCCAGGAACTGCGGCGCTTGAGGTTGCGCCCGGTGAGCACGTTGTCGAGCACGCTCATGCCCTTGAACAGCGCGATGTTCTGGAAGGTGCGAGCGATGCCGTCGCGTGCCGCTGCATGTGGGTGCATCACCCGACGCTGCTGCCCGGCAAAACGAATACGCCCCTGCTGCGCCCGGTAGACGCCATTGATGATGTTCAGCAGCGAGCTCTTGCCCGCGCCATTGGGCCCGATCAGCGCACAGATCTCGCCTTCGGCGACGCTGAAGCCGATGTCGCTGATGGCCTTCACACCCTTGAACGACAGGCTGATGCCCTCCAGTTCCAGCAACGGGGAATTTGACATGAACACTCCTCAGACGGGCTGAACCCGGCTTTGCGACCGAGCAGCGAGGGATGAACGGGGGCTACGCACGGCCTGCCAGCGGGGCGCCTCCCGCCAGATACGCGGCGCCACCCCAAGGGCGGCGAAGAACGCCTGCACCTCGCCCGGCAGGGCCTCACCGACCAGCAGCGGCACCCGGGTGCGGCTCAGGCCCAGCACATCGCGCAGCGGCCGACGCAGCAACACGTGGCCAAGGCCGTTGCGCAGCAACCCACCGCGCGCGTCAAGCGCCCAGTCCAGCCAGCGCCGCAGCAGGCTGCCCGGCAGCGGTAGACGCTGCTGCGCCAGTGCATACAGGCGGCCGTAGCTGTCGTGGGTGCCGAGTACCAGGGTCGGGCCGAGCTCACGGCGGTCGGTGTCGCGGGTCGCCAGGCTCTCCGGAAAATTCATCCGAAAGCCTGCCAGCAGCCAAGGCGCCAGCAGGTAGCGGGCCTGGCCGCTGGTGGCGAAGTTGCGGGAGGCCAAGGCTTCCTCGGCCGCCGTCAGGCGCTCCTGTTCGACCAGCCGACGCCCCTCGCCCAGCACCTCGGCATGGCTGAGCCCGTGCTGCTGAAGTTGGCCATCGGCATCCAGCCGGTGAAAGCTGAACGCTGGGCGCTCGCTCTGCGCCTGCACCGCCAAGGCAGGATCGGGCAACTGCGCGGCCAGGCGAGCGTAATTCGGCAACCCGGAATCCGCCAGGCCACGGCCATCGGCGTAGAACAGCAATGCCGGCACATGACCGCTCGCGAGCACCCGCTCGACCTCCTCCTGACCTTCGGCAAAGACGAACCCGGCCTGCAGTTCACGCAACAGCGTCAGTTGCTCCGCGTCGGGCATCAGCGGGTCGAGCAGTGCCGCGACGCCGCCCAGCCACTGCGCCGCCAGGCTTGCCAGCAGCGCCTCAGGGCGCGGCCGGCTGACGATCAGCAGACTGTCGCCGGCCGCGAAGCCGGCCTCGCGCAGCCCGGTGGCCAGCCCCTGCACCTCGGCCAGCAGTTGCGCCCAGCTGCGCGCCTGCCACAGGCCTAGACGCTTGTGGCGCAACGCAACGTCCGCCCCACGTTGATGTGCGCGGGCCAGCAAGCTGGCCGGCAGGTTGTCCGCGAACGCCTCATGCATGGCCACGCACCTCAGGCCACAGCGAGGGAGGCATGCTGCTCCTGCTCCAGTTCGCGCACCAGCGGCAACACATGCTTGCCGAAGTATTCGACCTCTTCCTGGAAGTGCAGGAAGCCGGAGAGGATCAGGTCGACGCCGACCGCCTTGAGCGCGACGATGCGCTCGGCGATCTGCCGTGGCGTACCGATCAGGTTGGTCTTGAAGCCGTCGTTGTACTGCACCAGGTCTTCGAAGGTCGACTTGGCCCAGTTGCCCTCGCCTTCCGGGCTGGCCGCACCGGCGTTCTTCACTTCACTGCCAAAGCCGTTGACCGCCTCCGGGTCGGCCTTGGCGATGATCTCCGCCAGCACCGCGCGGGCCTCTTCCTCGGTGTCGCGGGCGATGATGAAAGCGTTTACCCCGACCTTCACCGAATGCCCGTTGGCCGCTGCCTTGGTGCGGATATCGTCGACCTGGGTCTTGATGCCCTCGACACTGTTGCCATTGGTGAAGTACCAGTCGGAGACCCTCGAGGCCATGTCGCGCGCGGCCCGCGAGCTCCCGCCCTGGAAGATTTCCGGGTGCGGGTGCTGCAGCGGCTTGGGCTTGAGGGTGTAGTCGTTGAAACGGTAGAAATCGCCGTGGAAGCTGAAATTGTCCTGGGTCCAGATGCCCTTCAGGGCACGAATGAACTCCTCGGATCGGCGATAGCGCTCGTCATGGTCCAGCCATGGCTCGCCGATGGCGCGGAACTCGCCCTTGAACCAGCCGGACACCACGTTGATGGCGATGCGGCCCGCGGTGAACTGGTCGATGCTTGCCAATTGCTTGGCTGCCAATACCGGCGTCCAGGGTCCGGGCAGGATCGCGGCGATCACCTTGAGTTTTTCGGTGGCGGCCAGCAGCGCGTGGCTGATGGTTACCGACTCGTGCTGGTTGTCAGCGCCATAGCCGGCGGTGAAGCGGATCTGCGAAAGCGCGTACTCGAACCCGGAACGCTCGGCAATCTGCGCCAGCTTGCGGTTGTAATCGATGTCCCAACTGGTGCGTTGTTCGATCTTGCTGACAACGAGGCCACCGCTGACGTTAGGAACCCAGTAGGCGAATTTGATCGGTTGGCTCATGGCGATGTCTCCTGTAACTCGGAAAGTCAGGCCGCGCGGGCGACCGGGATATGAAAGAAGGCGCCGACGGTGTCGAGTACCCGCTCGATCCGTTCGAACTGCGCAGGGTCAGCCAGGCGCTGATCGTCGAAAGACTCGACACTGGCGTACAGCCCGTACGGCAGGGTGTGGGCCTGGAAGAAAGCGAATAGCGGGCGCAACTGGTGATCGATCATCAAGGCATGTCGTTCGCTACCACCGGTGGCGGCAAGCACCACGGGCACGCCCTTGAGCGACTGGTGATCGACCAGGTCGAACAGGTGCTTGAACAAACCGGTGTAGGACGCGCGATACACCGGGCTGCCGACCAGTAGCAGGTCGGCTTGCTCGATGGCCTGCAAATGCGGTTGCAGGTCAGCCGAGGCGCTATCGCGCTCCAGCGAACCGGCCAGGCTGGCGGACAGTTCGGCGATGCGCACCCAGTGCACCTCCAGCTTCGGCAACACGGCCGGCAGCCGCTCCACCAGGGCCTGCAGCAGACCATGGGTGCGTGATGGGGCCCGCAGGCTGCCGGACACCACCACGACCCTGATAACACGTGCGTTCATGCTCATCCCTCCTTGCCCAGCGGGCATTACCTGAGGGAGCTTCAGCAGCAACCGTGCCAACCAATAAAAACATTTAAATTCAAGTACTTGAACGCTAGCGCTAGCAGCCTGAACTGTCTTTTGGCCAACAAGCTGTTGAACCACTGACCCTCGGCCAACAGTTGCCCCGGAAAACGCAATTGACCGCCCACCAACAGTCATTCAGCAAGCTGTCGGCGAGCGAACAGCCCGCCCCACCAGAATGATCACAACCCGTTGATTTAAAAGGCATTCACTGCAAGGCACGAAGTTTGCGAGAGCGTCACCGTCAGCAATCGCATCAATCGAGGAGAACTGCGATGACCGCCCAAGCCCCACTGCCCCACCTGTCTACCGGTACCCACTACGAATCCCTTGCCGCCCGCTTCCGCCCCATCTTTGCCCGCATCGCCGAATCCAGCGTGGCACGCGAGCGCAACCGCACCCTGCCCCATGAGCCCATCCAGTGGCTCAAGGAAGCCGGCTTCGGCGCCGTGCGTGTACCCGTCGAACAGGGCGGTGCCGGCGCTTCCCTGCCACAGTTGTTCCAGCTGCTGATCGAACTGGCCGAAGCCGACTCCAATGTGCCGCAGGCACTGCGCGGGCATTTTGCTTTCGTCGAGGACCGCCTCAACGCCCATGCCAGCACACCACAGGACGTCTGGTTCAAACGCTTCGTCGACGGCGATCTGGTGGGCTGCGCCTGGACGGAGGTGGGCGCAGTGAAGATCGGCGCCGTCAGCACCCGGGTGTCGCGCCAGGGTGATCAGTGGGTGGTCAATGGCACCAAGTACTACAGCACCGGCAGCCTCTTCTCCGACTGGATCGACCTGTTCGCCCGCCGAGACGACACCGGTGGCGACGTGATCGCAGCGATCCGTACCCGCCAACCCGGCATCACCCAGAGCGACGACTGGGATGGTTTTGGCCAGCGCACCACCGGCAGCGGCACCTCGGTGTTCGAGAACGCGGTGGTCGAGGAAGAGAACATCATCGACTTCGCCACCCGCTTCAAATACCAGACGGCCTTCTACCAACTGGTGCTGCTCGCCGTCATCGTCGGTTCCGGCCGCGCCGCCGTGCGTGACTTCAGCCAGGAAACCAGCAAGCGCACGCGCGTGTTCAGCCATGGCAATGGCGCAGCGGTAAGCGAGGATCCACAGGTATTGCAGGTTATCGGCAAGGCCTCCGGCCTGATCTACGCCGCCGAGGCAGGTACCCTGCGCGCCAGCGAGGCCGCGCAGCAAGCCTACCTGGCGCGTTTCGGCAATGACGAGAACGCCGAGCGCAAGGCCAACATCGCCGCCGAACTGGAATCGGCCCAGGCCCAGGTGGCGGCCATCGAATGGGTGCTGCGTGCCACCAGCGACCTGTTCAACACCCTCGGCGCCTCCGGTACCAGCACCACCAAACAGCTCGATCGCCACTGGCGCAACGCCCGTACTGCCGCCTCGCACAACCCGGTGATCTACAAGGAACGCATCATCGGCGACTGGCACGTCAATGGCAGCGAACCGCCCTATGTCTGGCAGATCGGTGGCGGTGCCAAGCAGTCCTGAAAGCATGGCCTGGGGCACACCCCCAGGCCTCGTCACGGCACTGGCGTTTCGCCCGAAACGCCAGAACTAGCCAGCGCCGAGCCGCCGACTGGCAAAACTGAACAGCAGAACCGAGAGAATCAGAACGCCGGTGGCCACCTGCTGCCAGAAGAAATTCCAGCCGATCAGCAGCAGACCGTTGGCCGTGACGTTGAGAAATAGCACACCGAGCAGTGTACCGGGTACGTTGACCCGGTTGTGCAGGCTCAGCGTGGCACCGATGAAGACCGCACCGATGGCATTCATCAGGAAGGCATTGCCGGACATCGGCGCGTAGGCGTTCACCGTGGCCGGCAGCAGGATGCCCGCCAGCGCGCTGGCAAAGGCACTGGCGATGAACACCAGGGCAGCGATACGTCGCTGCGCCAGGCCCGAATAACGCGCCACCAGTGGCTGGCTGCCAAGGACGATGATCTCCCGGCCTAAGCGGCCACGCGCCAATACCACGCCATACACAAGCGCCAACAGTGCCACCAGCAGCAAGGGTAGCGGCACGCCGAGCAAGCGCTCACTGGCCAAGCCGCTGCGCACCTGCGCCTCCAGGTAGATCGGTTGTCCGCCATCGGAAAGCAGCTTTTGCACGCTGCTGCCAATGAACAGCGTGCCAAGGGTGGCCAGAAAAGGGGAAATACGCAGCCCGGCGATCAGCCCGGCATTGAACAACCCGGCCAGGCTGCCAGCCAGCAGCCCACCGGGAATCGCGACATAGAGCCCGAAGCCGGCATTGAGCAGCAGGACGAAGGTCAGCGCCGAGAAGTCCAGCGCAGTGCCGACTGACAGGTCGATGCCACCCGCGGCGATGGCGTAGGTCATGCCGATGGCGACAATGGCCAGCAACACAAAATTGTTCAATAACAGGCTGGACAGGTTGCCGACAGTGAGAAAGCCGGGTGCCTTCAACGCGAAGAACAGTAGAACGGCGGCGAACAGCGTCGGCATGACCAGGCGCAGCAACGCCTGGCCAGAGAGCCAGGTCAGACCGGCAGGCTGCGGGGCGGATAACGAATCGGACATCTCAGGCCTCCTTGTTGCGCAAACCGGACAGGGCCACCACCAGCAGGATCAGGACACCCTGCACGCCGTCGACCCAGAAGCTGGAAATATTCAGAAGCTGGAAGCCGTTGATCAGCACCCCGACCAGCATCGTTGCCAGCAGCGTGCCGCCGATGCTCGGCTGCAGACGCTGGGAGAAGATCACCCCAAGAAAAGCGATGGCCACCACCGACAGCAGCATCTCGCCGGAGCCGGTGGTGCTGCCGCTGAACCAGGCCGCTGAACAAAACGCGGCCAGGCTGCCGCACAGACCGCTGATCAGGTAGCTGGCGAACACGTAGCCACGCACCGACAGGCCAGCGGCATTAGCCGCCTCCGGGTATTCGCCGATGGCGTACAGACGCAGGCCGAATGGCGTGTACTGCATCAACACGATCAGCACGCCACCGACCGCCAGCAGCACCCAGGCCAGGGCTGGCACGCCGAGCCAACTACCGAAGGCCAGCCCTTCCAGCAACGGCGAAGAGCTAGGCAGCACGGTGTTTTCGGTCAGCACCAGTTCCAGCCCGGCCACCAGGTTCATCGTGGCCAGGGTCGCCAGCAGCGGCGGCAAACGGAAACCGACCACCACCAGCGCATTCAGCGTGCCGATGGCCAGGCCAGTACCAAGCGTCGCGGCGATGCTGACAACATCGCCGAAACCGGCGTTGTTCAGGCTGGCATAGACCGCAGCGGACAACCCGAGGTTGGCCGCCAGCGACAGATCAAGCCCACCGGACACCACGTTCGAGCCGCCGCCGATGATCACCGCGGTCAGGCCGAAGGCAAGGCTGCCGAGGATCGCCGACTGGGCCAGCACATTGACCAGGTTGCTCGGGGTGAGGAAGTTCGGCGCACTGAGGGCGAAGGCCAACAGGATCGCGGCGAAGGCCAGCAGCGCGCCACGGCGCAGCAGCCACTGCGCGAATCGCGGGTGGAAGGCATCAGATAGCAATGGCATAGGCATAGAAAGGTCGTTCCTCGTTCTGCGCGCGTTGCGCGCCGGTAGCCACCGCCAGCAGGCGGTCACTGTTCGCCTCGCCAGCGGCGAAACGTGCGGCGATGGCGCCGCGGTGCATGACATGAATGCGGTCGCAGAGGCCGATCAACTCCGGCAGGTCGGACGAGAGGATCAACACCCCGGCGCCCTCCTTCACCAGTTCACCGATCAGCCGATAGATCTCCACCTTGGCGCCAACATCGATGCCAACGCTGGGCTCGTCCAGCAGGTACAGGCTGGAACACCGCGCGAACCACTTGGCCAGCGCCACCTTTTGCTGATTGCCGCCGCTGAGCTGACGCACCTTGGCATGCGCGCCAGGGGCCTTGATCCTCAGGCGCTCGATCAGCTCCAGGGTGGTATGCCGCTCGCGCGCCGGCGACAGCAGCCCCAGGCGGACGAAGCGCGACAGTGCCGCCAGGGTGGTGTTCTCCTGCACGCTCAGGTCGAGCGCCACGCCTTGCCGACGGCGCTCCTCGGGCATCAGCGCGACGCCCTGGGCGACAGCCTCGCGGGGGCTGCGCAAGGACAACGGTCGCCCGTCCAGGCGCACCTCGCCGCTGTCCGGTGGCGCCAGGCCGAACAGGCTGCGTAGCAACTCCTTGGCGCCCGAGCCCACCAGCCCGGTGAGGCCGACGATCTCGCCACGGCGCACCTGCAGGTCGATGCCCTGGTATGCCCGTGCCCGACCCAGCCCGCGCACGTCGAGCAACAGCGCACCGGCAGGCACCGCTACCTTGGGGTACAGCTCGCCGACTTCGCGGTTGACCATCAGGCGGGTGATCTGCTCCAGCGACGTGTTGCGCGGGGAGACTTCAGCGACATCGCGACCGTTGCGCAGTACCGTCACGCGGTCGCACAGGGCCTCGATTTCCTGCAGGTAATGGGAGATGTAGACGATCGCCAGGCCATCGTCACGCAGGCGCTGGACGATCCGCAGCAAACGCTCCACCTCACGCTGCACCAGGGCCACGCTGGGTTCGTCGAACACCAGCACACGCGGTTTGATCAGCAGCGCGCGGACGATCTGCACCATCTGTTGCTCGGCGCTGCTCAGTTCACCGATCAGCGCATTCGCCGGCAGTCGCAGGCCGAAGTAGTCGTCCAGCAGACGCGCGGCCTCGCGCTGCTGAGAGCGGCGATCGAGCAAGGGCCCGAATCGCCGTTCATGGCCGAAGAACAAAGCTTCACCCACGGTGAAACGGGCCGGCAACAAGCGTTCCTGGTGGATGAAGCCAATGCCCAGGCGCTCCACCTGGCGCGGGCTGAAATGCCCGTGCGGCTGGCCGTCGAGCAGCAGGCTGCCGGCGTCCGGGCGGTGGATGCCGGCCAGCACCTTGATCAGCGTAGACTTGCCGGCGCCGTTCTCGCCCACCAGACCGTGCACGCTGCCCGCCGCCACCCGCAGGCTGGCGCCGTCGAGCGCCCGGGTGGCACCGAAGGTCTTGACGATGCCACGCAACTCCAGCACCGGCGTACTCATGCGTCGCCTCGGATGCGTTTGACGTCATCGACGTTGCCTGCCGTGGTCAGCAGGGTCTCGACGAAGGTTTCGGGCGGCAGATCGTGCTCGCCGGCCAGGTAGCGGGCGACGTTATGCACCGCCGTACGGCCAATCAACGCAGGCTGCTGCGCCACCACTGCAGCCACCGGGCTGCCGGGCTGGCGCAGCAATTCCAGCACCTCGGGCGTACCGTCGACGCCATAGGTGCGCACTTCATTGCGCCCGGCTTCGATCAGCGCCTGGCTGGCACCGAGCTGCGGCAGATCCCAGGCCGCCCAGATCGCGTCGAGCTCACCCTTGGGGTACTTGTTGAGCAAGGCGGCAACCTGACTGCGGGCATCCTGAACGGTGTTGGGAATCACGTCGCGCAACTCCGGCTGGATGAACTCGATCTGCGGGTAGAACTTGCTCACCAGCTTCAACTGGTCATAGCGAATGCCACAGCTCGGCACGCCATAGAAGCCATTGAACAGCAGCACCCTGCCCTTGCCGCGCAGATCGGCCACCAACTGCTTGGCCAGCAGCAAACCCGTGCTCCAGTTGTCTGCGGAAATCGTATTGACCGCGTACTGCGACGGCACCTCGATGGTGAACAGCGGGATGCCGGCGGCGCTGATGCGCTTGAACCAGGGCTCGATGATGCTCAGCGTGCCGAGGGTGTGAATCACTGCATCGGGCTTCTGCGTCACCAGATTCTGCAACTGGGTCACCATGGCCTTGTCGTTGCGCCCGGCATCCAGGGTGATCGGCGTGCCGCCCAGGCGCTGTACCTCCTCGACCTGCGCCTTGAAGGCCCGGCTGTCGAAGTAGATGCTGGTGCCTACGGTGCTGATGGCGATGCGCTTGCCCTTGAGCGAAGGCACTGTGGCACTGGCCTCGGCACCGCTGTCGGCTCCAGCCGCCATGGTGCGGGTCAATGGTGCGGCAAGCCCGAGAGCGAGCATCGCCGAAGACGCGCCGAGCAGGCAGCGCCGGGAAATGCCGGAGCAGTCGTTGTCACTCATTGGTCACCTCGCAGGTGCTTGACCTGAGCCAGGTTGTCGCGGGTCGTCAATAGCGCGGCGACATGGGTTTCCTTCGGCAGATCACGCTGGCCGGCCAGGTAGCGGGCAACGTTGCGCACGGCGGTGCGGCCGATCAGGTCGGGCTGCTGCGCAACCACCGCGCCGATGGGCGAGTTGTCATGGGCGAGCAGCTCCAGTACCTCCGGCGTGCCGTCCACACCATAGGTGCGGATCTCACTGCGCCCGGCGTCGATCAGCGCCTGGCTGGCGCCGAGCTGAGGGATGTCCCAGGCCGACCAGATGGCGGCGATATCGCCCTTGGGGTACTTGTTCAGGAGCGCGGCGATCTGGCTGCGGGCGTCCTGCACGGTGTTGGGAATCACGTCACGCAGCTCCGGCTGGACGATCTGCAATTGCGGATGATCGGCCAGTACCTTCTTCAACTCGTCGTAGCGGATCGCACAGACCGGCACCCCGTAGAAGCCGTTGAACACCAGGATGCGGCCCTTGCCGCCGGTGTCGCGCACCAGCTGTTCGGCCAACGCGCGGCCGGCCGCAACGTTGTCCGAGGTGGTGTTGTTGAGGCTGTACTGCGATGGCACATCAATGGTGAACAGCGGGATGCCTGCTGCCTGGATGCGCTTGAGCCAGGGGTCGATCACGCTCAGGGTGCCGAGGGTCTGAATCACCGCATCGGGCTTTTGCGTGACCACCGTGTTCAGTTGTGTGACCAGATTGCGGTCGTTGCGCCCGGCGTCGAGGGTGATCGGCGTGCCGCCCAGGCGCTTGATCTCATTGACCTGCGCCTGGAACGCCTTGATGTCGAAGTAATGACTGGTGCCAGTCATGCTCACGGCAATGCGCTTGCCGGCCAGCGACGGCACGGCCTCGCCCTCCTCCTCGGCTTGTGTCAGGCCGCCCGCCAATGCCAGCACCAGGGCGGTGAGCAACGTCAGGATTCGACTCATGCTTGCACCCTTTGCTGATCTGCCAAGGCGGCGCCGTTGAGGTAGTGGTCGCCGAGCAGTCGCCGTTGAGTGGGCAGTGCCGGTTCGGCGCTGCCCGGCTGCGGACGCGGCAGACTACTGCCCACCAGTTCGAAATGCGTCTGCGCGGCCAGGCGCGCGGCCTCGGCGGCGCCCAAACGAAAAGCGATGGCGGCCGACTGCGAGGCGTCGGCGCGTGCCAGCAACGCGTCGGCGGCGTCGATACGGATGCGCAACTCGCCGACTGCAGCGATGACCAGCGCTTCATGGCGAGCACTCTGCCCGCGCAGGTAGTCAAGCAGAGCTGCCTCGACATGACGGGCGTGGGCCAGGTCACCCCGGCCTTGGGAATGGGTGTTGGACATGGCGTGACCTCAGTTCCAGGAATGACGTTGCGGCTTGATGCCGTTGAGCAGTTGATTGCCGACCAGGTGGTACTTCCAGCGCACCGGGTCATGCAGCGTGTGGGTGCGCGCATTGCGCCAGAAGCGGTCCAGCCCCTGGCTGGCCGAGACGCTGCGCGTGCCGCCCAGCTCCAGCAGGCGACTGGACGCCTCAAGGGAAATCTCGGTAGACAGCACCTTGGCCTGGCCGACCACCACTGAGGCTTCAGCAACGTGCTCTTCGCCAGGCTCGGCGACGGCGCGATCGACCGCCTCGGCAGCGCGCTGCAAGATCGCCTCGGCCGCCTGCAGGCGCCAGGCCAGCTCGCCGATTAGCGCCTGGCCAAGTGGATCCTGCCAGCCGTGCTGCAAGCCGCTGTCGACCCAGGGGCGTGCCTGACGCGCCACGCGCAGGGTTTCGGCAAAGGCGCCACGGGCGATGCCGGTGTCCACGGCGGCCTGGATGATCTGCGAGATCGGGCCATCAGCGGTTGGCTGGTCGTAGGCCTTCCAGGCCGGTATCACCTCGCTCGCTGGCACCCGCACGCCTTCGATACGCACCTGGCCGCTGGCTGTGATGCGCTGGCCGAAGCCATCCCAACTGTCGATCACCGTCAGGCCAGCTGCATCGCGTGGCACGAAGGCGATGTGCGGGCGGCCCTCCTCGTCGACACCCGCGACCGGGACGATGTGGGCGAACAGCGCCCCCGTGCAGTAGGCCTTCTCGCCATCGAGCACGGCGCTGTCGCCGTCGAAGCGGATCTGCGTCTGGAAGGTGGTGACGTACTGGCTGCGCGCTTCGGAAAAGGCGTTACCGAAACGGTAGCCTTGCAGCACCTTGGCGTAGTAGCGGCGCTTCTGCGCCTCGCTGCCGGTCAGGCCGAGGTTGCTGAGCACACCAAAGTGGTTCTGCGGCAACTGGCCGAGCGATGAATCGGCGGCGGAGATGGTCGCGATCACCTCGCTGAGGGTGACATAAGATACCCCGGCGCCGCCGTGCGCCTTGGGCACGCTGATTCCCCACAGACCGCTTTCGGAGAAGCGATCCAGTTCCTCCCAGGGCAGGCGCCGCTCGCGATCACGCCAGGCTGCCTCACGGGCAAAATCCTCGGCCAAGCGCTGCGCCACCTCGATGGCTTCGGCGTCGCTACGGATGATCTGTGCCGGGCGCCGAGGCGCCGAGCTGACCTGCTCGCGCAGATCGGCGGGTTGTGACTGAGTCATGTGTTGCTCCAAGCGTGATGGATTCTCCAGGGCTACTGCACAGCCCGTACCAACCTGGAAAATCCTTCATATTCAATGACTTGATGCGCAATCCAGATAATTGGAAAAGCACCTGTGGCGGCAAACTGTGGATTGGCTGTTGCCGGGCGGACACTTGCCTCAGACCTGTTCACGACCTGCTGCGCGTCGGCCCTCCTGCGTTAAAAAAGGCTGGAGCGCCAGCGTGGTCGGACTGCTCATTTACAGCGGATGAAGTCGAGCGCGACTCCGACCGCGCCTCGCCTGTTTTTGCGGGGCCGCCATCGGTGTTGCATGGCGTTATCTCGCGAGATCGTGAGCAGGTTCTCAGAGGCTGATATCCAGCGGGTACTGGACGATCAGGCGCAGTTCGTCGACGTTGGACTCGGCGACGTGATCGCCACCGACGCGGTGGGTGGCCTGCATCAGGTTGAACGAGAGGTCCTTGGCCGGCCCACTCTGCAGCACGTACTTCAGCCACAGGTTGCGCTCCCAGTGGCGGCCGTCCTCGGTACCATTGAAGTAGCTGTAAGCGCCCCCCGCGCGCGTACCGTCGATGTCGGTACCGCGCACGTAGCGGGCCGTCAGGCTCAGCCCAGGCACGCCAAGCGTGGCGAAGTCATAGTCGTAACGGGCTTCCCAGGCTCGCTCATTGGGGTTGTTGAAGTCGGAAACCTGCGAGGCGGCATCCAGTTGCAGGTCATAGGTGTTCCACACGTAGTCGAACGGCGTGTCGCCATCGATGCGTGTGTAGGACAGCTTGAAGCCATGAGCGCCGGCAGCCAGACCGGCATGCACGCTCCATGAGTCGTTGTCGATCTGGCCGGCCAGCGCCTGGCCGCTGTCACGGGTGCGGTAATAATTGAGGCCGGTCTTCAGGCTCAGCTCGCTACCCAGCGGCTGCACATGGTCGACGCTGAAGAACGACTGGTTCCATACGTCGTCGAGGCGGCTGCTGTGCAGGCGCAAGGTGAGCTGGTCGTTGAACAGGTAATCGCCACCCAGGTACATCACATCGTTGGCGCCCTTGATACGCCCGGCATAGACGGTGCCGAGATCACCACGGTGGTTGCTGGCGTTGCGGTCACTGCTCGACTCCAGCTTGCCGCCCTGCAGGCTCAGGCCATCCAGCGAGTTGTTGTTGAAGATGAAGCCGCGCAGTGTCTGCGGCAGCAGGCGAATGTCGCTGGCGTGCAGCACCGGGCTGGTCGGGCTGACGTCGCCATAGCGCAGCTCGGTGTCGAAGGCGCGCACCTTGAGCGCGGCGCCAACCTTGCCGTAGCTGTCCTTGGGCTCGCCATCGAAGTTGCTCCCCGAGCGCGACACGATGCCAGGCACGCCGACACCATTGCCGACTGCCCCATTGCCGCCATCGAGCTTGAGCCCGACCAGCCCCTGCACATCCACGCCGAAGCCGACAGTGCCACGGGTGAAACCGGATTGCAGATTGGCGATGATGCCGTGGCCCCATTCACGATGCAGGCTCTGCCGCTCACCCTTGTTGGGGTTGAGGGTGAAGTCGCCGTTGCGATAGTCCTGGCTGAAGAAGAAGTTGCGGTTGAGCACATGGATCTGCCTGCCGTCGATGAAGCCTTCATCAACGCCGTCGGCAAACGCGGGGCTGGCCAGCAGGATGGCCAGAGAAAGAGCTGTTCTGTAGCAAGCGGTAGAGCGCATGGCAGTGATCCTTGGAATGACGAGGTAGGCGCCTTTCCAGGCGCTGCAAATCCAGTTGTTCCAACAACCATGCCAACAGAAAAAATCATTGTTATTCAATCACTTGAACAATCTACTCAACAATATGATGCACCGTCTGCGGAGCAATCTGCACAACTGCTGTTGCCGGCGCCACAGCGCTTTCGTCAGGACAAAAAAACGCGGCCTGGGCCGCGTTGAATGGAACATCACCTACTCAGTAAAAGGCGGTATGACCACAGCGTTCCACAGCCGTCGCCACCGCTCAGTCAGCCTTGCCGCCCAGGTAAAAATGCTGAATATCTTCCCGCGCGGCCAGCTCGGCAGCACTGCCCTCACCCACCACCCGGCCGTTCTCCAGGATGTAGGCATGGCTAGCATGGCGCAGGGCAACGTTGATGTTCTGCTCGGCCACCAGAAAGCTCACGCCCTCCTGCGCATTGAGCTGGGCGACGATGGCGAAGATCTCCTCGACGAGGATCGGCGCCAAGCCCATCGAGGGCTCGTCGAGCAGCACCAGGCGCGGTTTGGTCATCAGCGCGCGGCCGATGGCGAGCATCTGCTGCTCACCGCCGGAAGTCAGCCCAGCCGGAGTCTTGCGCTTGGTCTTCAAGCGCGGGAACCAGGCATAGATGCGCTCCAGATCCTGCTCCAGTTGGCGCCGCGTCGGGTTACGCAGGAAGCCGCCACTGCGCAGGTTTTCCTCGATGGTCAGGTGGGCGAACACATGCCGTCCTTCCAACACATGGACGATACCCTGGCGTGCCAGCAGGTTGGCCGCGACACCGGCGGTGTCCTGTCCCTGGAAGCGGATATGGCCACGGCTGACCTGCGCCCGGTCGGCCTGCACCAGGCCGGAAATAGCCTTGAGTGTGGTGCTCTTGCCAGAACCGTTGGCGCCTAGCAAGGCGACGATATCGCCCTGCCCGACCCGCAGGGATACACCGGCCACGGCGAGGATTGCGCCGTCGTAGATCACTTCGATGTCCTCCACTGCCAGCAGCTCGCTGCTGACGGCGGCTGGAAGAGTCGCACTGGTCATGGATTGTTGCCCTCTGGTCGTCGTTCAGCGGGCGGCGCCTGCCGCCCCAAAGCCTTGAAATGCGTTGCCCGTGCCGGTCGCGGTTAAAGCCCCTGCCACAGGTGAAAAGCGAGCGCTCACGGCGCGTCACACGCACGGGGGGTCACGCCTTTCTCTTTCGCGTACTCGGCAGCCTTGGCGTCAATCAGGGGGCGCAGGGTGACATGATCGGCCTGCACCCAATCGGTGATCAGCTTCCACTGCTGGCCATCCCACTGCTGCACCTTGACGGCACCGCCCCCCTCGTGGTCGCTGCACGACAGCTTCAGCGGCTGCATCAGCCCCAGGAAACCGATCGCCTTGAGCCGCGCATCGTCGAGATCGAGGTGTTCCAAGCCCCAGCGACCTTCCTCGCCATTGAGCGGCCGCGCTCCGAAGTGCTTCTGCGCGGCGCGGATCGCCTCAACGGCGATGGCGGCATTCACCAGGCCGGAGTTGTAGTAGACGCTGCCGAAGCTCTTCGGATCCTTGAGGTCGCTCTTGCCCTTGTCGAGGATGTGTGCCTTGATGCGCTGGTGGATGTCGAAGTCGGCACCGCCCGGATAGGGCGTCAGGGCCAGATAACCCTTGCCCGCCTCGCCGGCCGGCAGCACGTCTTCATTGGAGCTGGCCCAGATGTCGCCAACGATGCGATCGACCGGAAAGCCGAAGCGCGCCGCAGTCTTGATCGCCACCGGTGTGGACACGCCCCAGGTGCGCAGGAATACCCAGTCCGGCTTGAGCTGGCGCACCTGGCGCCACTGCGAGGCCTGCTCGTTACCCGGGTCGGCGACGGGAATCTGGATGTTCTCGAAGCCGTACTTCTCCGCCAGTAGCTTCAGCGGCCCCTGGGTTTCCCGGCCATAGGCGGAGTCGTGGTAGACGGTGGCGATCTTCTTGCCCTTGAGCTTGTCCAGCCCACCCTCGCGCTCGGCCACGTAGTTGATGAATGCCGAAGCCTCGCTGTAGAAGGTCAGCATCACCGGGAAGTTGTAGGGAAAGACGCGGCCATCGGTGGCCTCGGTACGACCATAGCCGAGGGTGATCAGCGGGATCCGGTCGGCCTCGGCCTTGTCCGCCAGGGCATAGGCAGCCGGCGCACCATTGGGCTGGTAGACCGCTACCGGAGCGCCATTGAGGCCGTTCTTGAAGCGCTCGTAGCACTCGATGCCCTTCTCCGCCGTCCACTCGGTCTCACACTCCTGCCAGACCAGCTTGACGCCATTGATGCCGCCTTCGACGTCGTTGATGTAGCGCAGGTAGTCGATCATCCCGGCCCACACCGGAATGCCGCTGGAGGCATAGGCACCGACTCGGTAGGTGGCTAGCGGGAAGAATTGTTCATTGGCCGCCTGGGCCGCCGACGGCATCGCGGCGTAGCTCGCGAGCGCCAGGCCAAAGGCGGCGACACCGCGTTTCAGCGTTGCATGCATGGTCTTTCTCCACAGGCGCCCGGCCCACGCGACGGTGGCCGGGCGCAGGTCATGGGGGTTTATTGCTCGTTGGCGCAATTACGCGGGGTGATGCCCTTCTCCTGGGCATAGGCGGCGGACTTGGCCTCGATCAGCGGACGCAAGGTGGCGCGGTCAGCCTGGATCCAGTCGGTCACCAGCACCCATTTCTCGCCGTCCCACTGCTGAACGCGGGCCGCACCACCGCCCTCGTGATCAGAGCAGGACAGCTGCAGCGGTGGCAGCAGCCCTTCGAAGCCACTGGCCTTGAGGCGCGCGGCGTCGATATTCAGGTGCTCGAAGCCCCAGCGCGCTTCCTCACCATTGAGCGGGCGGTTGCCAAACTTGCCCTGGGCGGTGCGCAGCGCCTCGACGGCAATCGCGGCATTGATCAGGCCGATGTTGTAGTACACCTTGCCGAAGTAGCGCTTATCCTTCAGGTCGCTCTTGCCGGCATCGAGGATGTGCTGGCGCAGGCGCTGGTGAATCTCGAAACCGTCGCCACCGGGGAACGGCGCCAGGGCCTGGTAGCCCTTGGCCGCCGTGCCGGCAGGGAGCACGTCGGCCTCGGAGCCGGCCCAGACGTCGCCGATGATGCGCTCCACCGGGATGCCGAAGCGTGCGGCCGTCTTTATGCCAACCGGAGTGGACACCCCCCAGGTACGCAGGAACACCCAATCTGGCTTGATCTGCCGCACCTGGCGCCACTGCGCCGACTGCTCATTGCCCGGATCGGCCACCGGGATCTGGATGTTCTCGAAGCCGTATGTTTCCGCCAGCAGCTTCATCGGCGCTTGGGTTTCCCGGCCATACGCCGAGTCGTGGTAGACGGTGACGATCTTTTTGCCCTTGAGCTTGTCGAAGCCGCCCTCGCGCTCGGCGATGTAGTTGATGCCCACCGAGGCCTGCCCGTAGTAGTTCAGCAGCAGTGGGAAGGCATAGGGGAACACGCTGCCGTCGGTAGACTCGGTGCGCCCGCCGGCACCATCGATCAGCGGGATGCGGTCGGCCGCGCCCTTCTCCATCAGCGCATAGGAGCCCGGAGTGCTGTGGGTGAAGAAGAACGCCGTCGGCGCGCCATCCTTGCCATCTTTGTAGCGCTCGTAGCACTCGACGATACGGTCGACGTTCCACTCGGTCTCGCACTCCTGCCAGACCAGCTTGACGCCGTTGATGCCGCCTTCCACCTCGTTGATGTAACGGAAGTAGTCGATCTCTCCGGCCCACCAGGGAATCCCGCTGGAGGCATAGGCGCCGACCCGGTAGGTGGCCATGGGAATGAACTGCTGGTTGTCGGCGGCCTGGGTGACGACCGGAGACAGGGCCTGGGCGCCGAGCACAAAGAGGCTGACGAGCAGGTGACGATGCAAGGGTTTGCGCATGGTGTGAACTTCTTGTGCTGGGGTGAAAACCTCCTTTCCCGCGGTCGGGTCAAGGTTCATGGAAAGAGGCGGTCGTGCTCAGAATCGCAGCGGCCAGACCCTGATGCGTTCGCGCAGGTCGCCGAGCAGGCGTACCAGGCCTTCCGGCTCCTTGATCAGGAACCAGATGATCAGGCTGCCGAAGAGGATCTTCTGCAGGTTCTGCAATTGCCCGGCATCGACGTTGCCGCCGAACAGCCACTGCCCGGCATGGCTGAGCAGAATCGGTGTGAGGCTGATGAAAGCCGCGCCGATGAAATTGCCGGCGATGCTGCCCATGCCACCGATGATGATGATGAAGAGGATCTGGAACGAGCGGTTGATATCGAAGCTGCCGGCACTGGACGTGCCCAGGTAGGCGAAGGCCCAGAGCGCCCCGGCGATGCCCAGGTAGAAAGAGCTGACGGCAAAGGCCAGGCGTTTGTAGCGCTCCACCGGAATGCCGATCACCGAGGCGGCGGTGTCCATGTCGCGGATCGCCATCCAGTTGCGCCCGACCTGGCTGCGCACCAGGTTGACCGCGACCCAGGTCAGCAGCACCACGCAGCTCAGGGTCAGCAGGTAGCGACCTACCGGCGAGGCCAGGCTGTGGCCGAACAACTCCAGGCGCGGTGCGCTGATGGTGCCGGACGAGGCATGGTTGTAGAACCAGGGAAACTTGGCGAACACCCATTCGAGGAAGAACTGCGCAGCCAGCGTGGTGACCATCAGGTAGAAACCCTTGATCCGCGAACTGGGTATGCCGAACAGCAAGCCGACCAGGCCGGCAATCAGCCCGCCGCCGATCAGCGCCAGCGGCAAAGGGAGCCCAGGCACACGCAGCAGCAGGCCGTAGGTGGCGAAGGCGCCCACCGCCATAAAGCCGGCGGCACCGACCGAGGTCTGCCCGGTGTAGCCGGTGAGCAAGTTCAGCCCCAGCCCGGCCAGCGACAGCACCAGGAAGGGAATCAGGATCGCGTTGAGCCAGTAGTCGTTGCCCAGCCAGGGCAAGCCGACGAAGGCCACCAGCAGCAACAACGGCAGGCCCACTGGCCAGCGACGGCGCACCAGGGTCAGCGGCGCCTCGTCGTAGCCGGCGCCCAAGCGTGAAACGGTAGCGGTCATTGCGTCATACCCGTTCGGTGGCCCGGTCGCCGAACAGGCCGGCCGGACGGATGTAGAGGAAGATCAGGGCAAGGAAATAAGCGAACCAGGGCGTGATGCCGCCGCCGATCAGCGGGCCTATGTAGGCTTCGGCGAGGTTCTCGGCGGCACCGACGATCAGCCCGCCGACGATGGCTCCGCCAATCGAGGTGAAGCCGCCGATGATCAGCACCGGCAGCGCCTTGAGCACGACCAGCGAGAGCGAGAACTGCACGCCCTGGCGCGCCCCCCAGAGCAGCCCGGCCACCAGCCCGACCATTCCGGCCACGGCCCAGACGATCTGCCAGATGCGGTTGAGGTTGATGCCCAGCGACAGCGCCGCGCGGGTATCGTCGGCCACCGCCCGCAAGGCCACACCGATGCGGGTCTTGTTGAACAGCAGCGCCAGCACCGCCACCAACAAGGCGGAAACGCCGGAGGCAACCAGGTCGAACTGGCTGATCATCAGTTCGCCGACGAACAGCGGGACGTCCTCGATGCCCAGATCCAGCGCGCGTACCTGGGCGCCCATCAAGCCCTGGGCCAGGCCCTCGATGATGAACGACAGGCCAAGGGTGGCCATGAACAGGGTGATCTGCGAGCGATTGACCAGGGGCCGCAGCACCAGGCGCTCGATCAGCAGCGCGCCGAAGATCATCACCAGTACGGTCAGGGCCAACGCCAGGGCGAACGGCAGGCCCTGCTCGTGCAGGCTGACGAAGGTCAGCGCAGCAAACAACAGCATCGCGCCCTGGGCGAAGTTGAACACGCCGCTGGCCTTGTAGATCAGCACGAAGCCGATGGCCACCAGCGAATACAGGGTGCCGGCGAGCAAGCCGCCGATCAAGGTTTCCAGGAAGAAATTCATCCGTGTGGCGCTCCCAGGTAGGCGGCGATCACATCGGGATTGGCCTGTACTTCGGCCGGTGTGCCATCGCCGACCTTGCGCCCGTAGTCCAGCACCACCACGTGGCTGGACAGCCCCATGACCACCTGAATGTCGTGTTCGATGAGAATCACCGTGGTGCCGAGATCACGGTTGATATCGGCGATGAAGCGGCTCATGTCCTGTTTCTCTTCGGCGTTCATCCCCGCCATCGGCTCGTCGAGCAGCAGCAGGGTCGGCTGCGCGATCAGCGCACGCCCCAGCTCCACGCGTTTCTGCAGGCCATAGGCCAGGCTGCCCACGGCAACGTCGCGCCAGGGCTGCAGCTCGAGGAACTCCAGCACCTGCTCGGCACGCTCGGCGAAAGCCCGGGCCTCGCGCCGGGCACGTGGCAGGCCCAGTGCCTGTTCGAGAAAGAAACTGCGCTGGAAACGCGACAGACCGGTAAGCAGGTTGTCCAGCACACTCATCTTCTTGAACAGCGCATTGTTCTGGAAGGTACGGCCGATCCCCAGCCGCGCCGCCTGCAGCGGGTGCGGCCGGCGCAACGGCTCGGTGGCGAAGAACAGCTGGCCGGCATCGGCCCGGTAGACGCCATTGAGGATGTTCAGCAGCGAGCTCTTGCCGGCGCCATTCGGCCCGATCAGGGCGCAGATCTCGCCGCGCCTGACGCTGAAGGACAAGTCGGAAATCGCCTTCACGCCCTTGAACGACAGCGACACGTTGCGCACCTCCAGCAAAGCACTCATGCCGCGCGCTCCAGATATTCGTGCAGCCATGACAAGCGTGCCGGGCCTTGTAGCGCCACGCTGGCGGACGCACTTGGCACCTCGATCCGGCGCAAGCGATGGAAGCCGAGCAGACGCCGCACCCGCTGCTTCAGCCAGCGACGCAAGCCCTGGTGTGGATTCTCCAGCGTCCAGTCACACAGACGCCGTCGCCAACTGTCTGGTGGCGCCAGGCGGGCATCGATTTCGCCCGCCAGCGCCTCGACCCCCGCAGCGGACAACAACAACCCGGTCGGGGCGATTTCGCGACGGTCGCGACCAGCAGACTCGCTCGTTTCCGGGAAGGCTAGACTTTCGCCATGGTGCAACCAACGGCTCAGCAAATGCCCCAGTCCCTCACGCCATTCGGTGCCCTCATCGACCCACAGCACGTCATCTTCGGCGACCTGCGTCCAACCCTGACGCTGCGCCACCGGCGCCTCGCCGACAAACAACGTCGACAGCGGCTGCACCTGCCACAAGCCGTTGCTCACGACATTGGCCTGGGCGGAAAACAAACGCAGTGGCCACAGCTCGGCAAGGCCGCTACCCAACCAGTGCGACACGTCTTCACGGCGTTGGACGAAGGCGAACGTCGGACGCGCCTGGCGCAGTTGCCGTTGCAGCTCATCGCCACGGCTGTCGCGGCCAATCACCAGACTCTGGCCGCCAAGCGGGTGGGCAGCCAACGCCAGAATCAGCAGGCTCGGCTCGAAGGCGCCACTCAATGCCAGGCGCTGCCCGGGGCCGAACCCCTGCTGGCGCAAGCCGTTGGCAACCCGCTCGACCTCGTGCTGCACATCGATCCAGCGCCAGGCCTTCCACACACCAAGACGGCGATGACGCAGGGCGATTTGTGTCGGCCGTTCTCTGGCCCAACGCTGCAGCGCCGTCAGGGCGCTGTCGGCCACTACGTCGGGCAACGGCAGATAGCGTTCATGAATGCTCATGCAATGACTCCTCTGCCGATTCAGGCCGGCTCGGCCAGGTTGACACCGACGTTCTCGCGCTGCTGGCTGAGGTCGCGATAGCCGGCGCCAGGATGGTTGGCGGGCAGTCGCGGGCCATCGCCGAACAGCTTCTCGCGCAGGGTTCCGGAACGATATTCGGTCTTGTACACACCGCGTTTCTGCAACTCGGGCACCAACAGCTCGACCACATCGCGGAAGGTTTCGTGGGCCAGGACGTAAGCCAGGTTGAAGCCGTCCACGTCGGTTTCCTCGACCCAGGCTTGCAGCTCGTCGGCGACGGTCTGCGCACTGCCGACGATCAGCGGGCCGAAGCCGCCAATACCAACCCAATCGGCCAGTTCCTGCACCGTCCATTGCTTATTGGGGTCGGCGGTGGAAAAGGTTTCCACTGCCGACTGAATGGCATTGGTATGGATATGCTTGAGCACCTGGTCGGGCCGGTACTGGCCGAAGTCGATACCCGTCCATCCCGAGATCAGCGCCAGCGCACCTTCGTAGCTGGTATATGACGTGAGCTCCTGCCACTTGGCCTGAGCCTTGGCGTCGGTCTCGTCGACGATCACTGTCTGCAGGTTGAAGATCAGCACCTTGCGTGGATCACGCCCGGCCTCGGCAGCGCGACGGCGGATGTCGGCCACGGTTTTCTTCAGGATCACCTTGGACGGTGCGGCGACGAACACGCACTCGGCGTGTCCGGCTGCGAAGTCCTTGCCACGGCTCGACGCCCCCGCCTGATAGAGCACCGGCGTGCGCTGCGGCGAAGGCTCGCAGAGGTGGATGCCGGGCACCTGGAAGTGCTTGCCCTGGTGGCGGATCTCATGAACCTTGCTGGGATCGCTGAAAATGCCGCGCTCGCGATCACGCAGCACAGCGCCCTCTTCCCAGCTCCCCTCGAACAGCTTGTAGAGCACTTCAAGATATTCGTCGGCGTAGTCGTAGCGCGCATCGTGGTCGCTCAGCGCCTTCTGCCCGAGGTTGCGCGCGCCGCTGTCGAGGTACGAGGTAACGATGTTCCAGCCGATGCGCCCCTTGGTCAGGTGATCCAGGGTCGACAGGCGCCGGGCGAAAGGATACGGGTGCTCGAACGTCAGCGAGGCGGTGAGGCCAAAACCGAGGTGTTCGGTAACCAGCGCCATCGGGGTGATCAGCGCCAGCGGATCATTGACCGGAACCTGGGTCGCCTGGCGGATGGCCGCATCGCCATTGCCACCCAGCACGTCGTAGATGCCGATCACGTCGGCGATGAAGATGCCGTCAAACTTACCGCGCTCAAGCAACTTGGCCAGATCCGTCCAGTACTCCAGATCCTTGTATTGCCAGGCGCGATCCTTGGGGTGCCTCCAGAGTCCGGGCGACTGATGGCCGACACAGTTCATCTCGAAGGCGTTCAAACGAATTTCACGTGGCATGGGAGCTCCTGATCGATAGGCTCGGCACCCTGTTTCGGCGCCTCTCAATGCTCTATCAACACAATCCATGCCAATAAATATTTTCTTTATTTACAATGACATAGAGATTACTCGAAGCAGCTTTAATGCCTGCAGGACGACATCACTGCTGATCAGCTGTACAACAGCGAACAGTGTTGATGCGCAGCGAGAAACATGCCGAGCTCTGCGACCCGGTCATGAGTACACCGCATTCAGCCAATCTTGATAAATATCAAGGTCATCGAGCCCCACTGCGTCACGCTTGGCCTGAACCGGTGGGCCTTCATCGAGGCTGCCACCGCGGTGGAGGCCATCATGAATACTTACTCAAGACTGCTGCTGATCTGCCATCCAGACCTGCACCCTTCGCCTGCCCTGACGCGTGCTCAAGCGCTGAGCAGTGCGACAGGTGCTACCTTGCACCTGGTGGCGCTCAGTCAATTGCCCTCGCGCCTGGCAACCCTGGACCAGGTGCTACGCAAAAACGCCCGCAAGCAGGACGCCGAGCATCGCAAGGCTTGGCTCGCTGAGCAGGTCAAGGCGCTGGGCGAGCTGGGCATTACCGCCTACGCCGAGACACTGGACGATCAAGACCCGCTCAAGGACTTGATCCGGCTGGCCCAACTGCACCGGGTCGGGATGGTGATCAAGGACATCCAGCACGAAACCGCCTTGAGCCGTGCCCTGCTCACGCCATTGGACTGGCAATTGCTACGCCGCTGCCCGATCCCGCTGCACCTGGTAGCCCAGGCTGAAACGACGCTGCCAGCGCGCATACTGGTCGCCGTTGATCTGGTCGAGCACGACCCGGTGATCGACAAGCTCAACGACCACATCCTGCAATCGGCACAGGCACTGGCACAACGCTGCAAGGCGCAGCTGCATTTGCTGCAGGCCTACGAACCCAGCGCCAGTTTCGTCGCCTATGCCGCCGCACCCGTGGCCTGGACAGACAAACTGGTCGAGGAAATGTCCGGTCGTGCGCGCGAGCGCATGGCGACGTTCGGCGGCCACTATGGCATCAAGCCAGACCACCTGCACCTGGTGCGGGGCGCTGCCCGTAACGTGGTCAGCGAGTACGCGAACCAGCAAGGCTTCGATGTGGTGGTGATGGGCACGCTCTACCACGAGGGGGTGAGCAAGGTCGTCGGCAGTACTACCGAGCAAACCCTGTACAAGGTTCACTCCAGTATTCTGGCGATTCACGGTTGAACGGTCGCCCACTGGCTATGCTCGACTGGATACTCATCAAACCGCACAGTGCCATGCAGCTCATGTCGCTGTGAACGACCTCTGGAGCGCAGGGCATGAATGACACACCGCCGTTGCTGTTCGCCCTGCAAGGCAGCCAGGCCTATGGGAATGCCGTGGCGCAACGCCTGGGCAGGACACTGTCTGCACATGAAGAGCGCGACTACGAGGACGGAGAGCACAAGTGCTGGCCCGGCGAATCGGTGGACGGTCGATCGGTCATCGTCTTCCACTCGCTGTATGGTGACGCGCACCACAGCGCGCATGACAAGCTATGCCGGTTGTTGTTCTTCTGTGGCGCGCTCAAGGACGCTGCTGCCCGCCAGGTGACGGCAGTCACGCCTTACCTCTGTTATGGTCGCAAGGACCGCAAGGTGGAGTTTCAGGACGCTATCATCACTCGCCATGTGGCTCGGCTGATGGAAAGCTGCGGCGTGGACCGCATTGTGGCGCTGGACGTGCACAACCCCAGCGCCTTCGACAACGCCTACCGAATCCCGAGCTGGAACCTGCAATGCACCCAGCTATTCGCCCAACGCCTGGCCCCGCTACTCGGTGAGCAGGCGGTCACGGTCGTGTCACCGGATATCGGTGGCGTCAAACGCGCGGAGCAGTTTCGCCAGGTCCTGGCGCACCTGCTGGCGCGCCCGGTCTCGGTGGCCATGATGGAAAAACACCGCCAGCAGGCAGGCCTGAGCGGCGAACACCTGGTCGGTAACGTGGCAGGCAGCACCGTCATCGTGTTCGACGACCTGATCAGCACGGGGCAGACGCTACTACGCGCTGCCCAGGCCTGCCGGCAGGCCGGAGCCAGCCGCCTACTGGCCGCGGCCACCCACGGCCTGTTCACCACCGGTGGCGAGCTGTTCGACAGCGGCGCGTTCGAACGGGTACTGGTGGCCGACAGCATCGCCCCCTTTCGCCTGCCCGTGCGATGCCTGGCGCAACTGGATATCGTCGATACCAGCGCCTTGGTCGCCGAGTTGCTTGCCAACCGCCCGGGCACTGGCGCATGACCCCAGTGCAGGTGGCGCCGGTGGAGCGTCCCTGCTCCTGAAATCGGTCGAGCCACGAGGCGTGTCGCAGGCCATGCTGATGGTGTTCGCGCAGAGCATCATGGGAACCGCTATAACCGTCTACCCTGCCTCCCTGCCAAAGGCGTAGCCCTTGAAAACTGACCCCCGGCACCATGGGAGCACTGTGCATGCCTATCGACTTCAGACCCGCTCGAGTCTCGGACGCGCATGATATTGCGCGCTTCTTTCAACTGACATCGGAGGGCATGGCCGATTACATATGGAGCAAGCTCGCCGCACCTGGAGAAGCCTTGCTGAGTGTCGGTGCGTCTCGCTATGCCAGAGAACAGGGCGACTTTTCATACAAGAACTGCCTGATGGCCACTTTTGAAGGGCGCGTCATCGGCATGATGCATAGCTATGCCTTGCGCGCAACGCCTGACAGGCCAGTCGAGACCGACCCCGTCCTCGCGCCTTATTCCGACATGGAAATACCCGATACCTTGTACATATCCAGCCTGGCGCTGGATGAGGACTGGCGGAGCCAGGGGCTGGGCGCCCAGTTTCTTCGCCACGCCCAGCAGCGCGCTGACGACGCGGGCCTTGATGGGTTGTGCCTGATCGATTACGCAGAAAACCACGGTGCACGCCGCTTCTACGAACGTCATGGTTTTCAAATTGTTAAAACCTGCCAGATCGTTCCGCACCCGATGCTGGGCGTCACCGGTGAAGCCTATTTAATGTATCGCCCTACTCATAACGTGCTCGAGAAACAGCCATGAACCAGAAACTGACCGTGTTCCGCGAACTGGATATCCAACCGCTGCGCGACCTTCCGTTCTTTGAAGAAGTCCTGGAAGGCAGCCCTCACACGCTGACGTCCAAGTACTATCACGATGAACAGCAAGGTCGCATTTCCGGAGAATGGGAAGCCAGCACCGGGGCGTGGCGCATTGACTACAAAGTCTGGGAGTTCTGCCATGTCCTGAGTGGATGCTGCGTCATCGAGCTTGAGGGTTGCGCCCCGGTCACACTGGCCGCTGGCGACACGTTCATTATCGAACCGGGCGCCAAGGGCAAATGGACCGTAGTGGAAGACATGAAGAAGAACTTCGTGATCCTCGTGCCCGCGAACTAAGCCACTGAATGCTGGCTGAAGCCGACTATGCTGGTAGCAATCCACACGCCGGCACAGGGGCTGTTAAATGGGCAACAAGCGCAGGTTCGGACGGGCTGCTGGGCTGATGCTACTGATCCACTTGCTGTTCTCGCCCCTGCTCCATGCCGACACCCCTCAGCCTGGGCCAGAGATAGAGGGTGTGATTGCCGAACCCGCACCGTTGACCGTCATCAACCGCACGGTGCTGGTCTTTCGTGCGACGCTGCTGGGCGAAACACCCACGGTGCGTGCCCAGCGCGCCAAGAAGGTCATCGAGGATACGCTTCAGGAAACAAACGATCTGGAGGTTCGCGTCGACCCTATCCTGCACAGCTACCTGGTGCTGCTGGGCGGGCGCCGGGCATTCATCGTGACGCCACTGGATGCTGCGGCCGATACCATTACAACAGGCGAAGCCGCCGAGCAGGCCGCCGAGAACCTGCGCCTTGTCGTCGAGGAAACCCGCCAGGCGCGAAGCCTGCGGTTCTTGCTCACCGCGGTAGGCTACAGCGCTGCTGCAACCTTGGTCTTTTTCATGCTGGTAAAGGCCGCAGGCTACTGTCGACGCAAGCTCCTGGGACTGCTGCCTAAACTGATGGGCAAACACTCCGAGCGCCTCAAGGTCGGCCACACGCAACTGTTCGACCTGCAGAACCTGTACTACCTGATCGACCGCTCTCTCTGGCTGCTGTACTGGTTGCTCGTGTTGTTGTTCTGCTACCAGTGGCTGGGCTTCGTGCTGTCTCAGTTCCCCTACACAAGGTCTTGGGGGGAAAGCCTCAATATCCACCTGATGGCGCTGCTCAACTACCTGATCAGCGGTATTTTGCGTGCCATGCCCGGCCTGGCCGTTGCACTGTCGATCTTCTTCATCGCCCGGGGCATCAGCGCTTTCTCCAAACGTGTGCTAAGGCGCATGGCACGCCCAGGCACATTGAAATGGCTGACCGCCGAAACCTTGCAACCGACCATGCGCCTGACGTCGCTGGCGATCTGGCTATTTGCCCTGGTGATGGCCTACCCCTATCTACCCGGCTCGGGTACCGATGCCTTCAAGGGGTTGTCAGTGTTGCTCGGTCTGATGGTTTCACTGGGGGCGACCAGTGTCATCGGCCAAGGCGCCGCCGGACTGATTCTCACCTACACGCGCACGCTGCGCGTCGGTGAATTTGTACGTGTGGGTGATTACGAGGGCACGGTGACCGAGGTGGGCATGTTCACCACGACCATTCGCACCGGGCTTGGCGAAGTGCTGACACTTCCCAACTCGATGATTACCGGCTCGGTGACCAAGAACTACTCACGAATCGTGCAAGGGCCAGGCTATGTGGTCGACACCGTGGTGACCATTGGCTACGACACCCCGTGGCGTCAGGTCGAGGCGATGTTGCTGGAAGCGGCTCGGCGCACCGACGGCGTGCTGCAAACGCCCATGCCCCAGGTATTCCAGACGGCACTGTCGGACTTCTACCCCGAGTATCGATTAGTGGCCCAGGCCATTCCGTCAGAGCCCAGGCCACGCGCGCAGCTTTTGAGCCTGTTGCACGCCAATATCCAGGACGTGTTCAACGAGTATGGGGTGCAAATCATGTCGCCTCACTACCTGGGCGATCCCGAGCAACCCAAATGGGTGCCCAAGGAGCAGTGGCACGCGGCCCCGTCCAAACCTGAAAACACCGCGTGAGCGATGAGGCCTCAGGTGCCGGTCAGCGCAATGATCACCGGCCCACAAACCGCCAACAGGACATTGGAAACGGCGTAGCAGACGGAAGCCGATGACCGGCGTGTGCTCCCCGACTGCTTGAGGATCTTGTTCATCGACGCCGATAAGGGCCAAAAGCATGCCGAGCAACGACCCAACCACCCTGAGCATCGCGCAGGGCCAGGCTCAAACGTCCAGCGCCCCCCTGAGCAAGGCGTCAAGCACACGCGCGACGTCAGCACCCTGCTCGTCCAGCAGGCACACCGGCAGCCCGTGCAAGGCCGCTTGCACACCGGCCAGCCCCTCGCCCGTCAAGGCCAGCGGACAAGCAATGTCCATCTGCAGCGAGCGCAGGCGCTTGGCCAAGGCAGGGCTCACCGGCGGCTGCAGCGCGATCACCAGTGCCGCAGGCTGCATCGCCGCACACAGCAGCGGGAGCTCTTCCAGCGGCTGCCCGCAGCCGAGCACTTCGATGCGTTGTTGCTCACTGCTCAACAGCAGCCCGGCGCACAATACCTGGCACTCGGCTTGCCCCTCGGTACCCGCCAGCAGCACCCGTGGCGCATCGGCCTGGTTCATCTGCAAGCGCAGCAACAGCCGGGCGCGCAAGAACGTATCGAGAAACAACCATTGGCTACGCTGGCCTGGCGCAGTGCCTGAAGCCAGCTCATGCCAAACCGGCATCAGCACGTCCCGCAGCACCGTGGCCTTTGGCAAGAGTGTGAACAGCTGCCCATGGATAGCTTCCAGCGCCTGCGCATCGAATGCCCTGGAGGCGCGTGCAACGGCGGCGCGCCAATCGTCAAAGGCCGAGGGCTGCTGCACAGGCACCTCAGGCTGGCCGGCGAGCCTGTCGCTAACCTTGCTGATGGGCAGGCCGTTGGCGGTCCAGCGCAAGATGTCGCGTATGCGCTGCACATCCTGGGCCGTGTACAAGCGATGGCCGCCCTCGGTGCGCTGCGGGCGTATCAACCCATGACGCCGCTCCCAGGCACGCAAGGTCACCGGATTGATGCCGGTCAGGCTGACCACATCGCGCATGGGTAGCAATTCGGGTGGGGTGGCGTCGGTCATAACGAGGTGTCATCCAAGGGGTGATACATTCTAAACCCAGATGCACCTTCTGCGGCGAGCCTCCTTGGTTCATCATGCAACAAACGGCGCCAAAAGCTTCTGCACGGAAGCCTTCGGCGCACATCGCATACGAAGTGTCTGTAGGTGAGCCCCATGATCAACGCTAAACTCCTGCAACTGATGGTCGAACATTCAAACGATGGCATCGTCGTCGCCGAGCAGGAAGGCAATGAGAGCATCCTTATCTACGTCAACCCGGCCTTCGAGCGCCTGACCGGCTATTGCGCCGACGATATCCTCTATCAGGACTGCCGTTTTCTTCAGGGCGAGGATCACGACCAGCCGGGCATCGCAACCATCCGCGAAGCGATCCGCGAAGGCCGCCCCTGCTGCCAGGTGCTGCGCAACTACCGCAAAGACGGCAGCCTGTTCTGGAACGAGTTGTCCATCACACCCGTGCACAACGAGGCGGACCAGCTAACCTACTACATCGGCATCCAGCGCGATGTCACAGCGCAGATATTCGCCGAGGAAAGGGTTCGCGAGCTGGAGGCTGAAGTGGCAGAACTGCGCCGGCAGCAGGGCCAGGCCAAGCGCTGACAAAAAACCTATACAAGGACGTTGACTTGTATAGATAAAAGCTTAGGCTTCAGTTATACCTGTACAACAATTCAATGTTGTACAGGATTGCCTGGAGCCCAGTATGTCAGCGTACCTACAGCAGTTCGCCGAGCGCTTCGCCCGCCTTGATGGGGCGAGCCTCGACACGCTGGATAAACTGTACAGCGACGATGTCACCTTCCGTGATCCCCTGCACCAGATACAGGGGCTGCAGGCCCTGCGCGCCTACTTCGAGCAGTTGTACGCCAACGCCACCGATATCCGCTACGCCTTCACCAGCGCCGACGAGGTAAAGCCCGGGCAAGGTTACCTGCGTTGGACACTGCAGTTTTGCCACCCGCGCCTGGCGGGGGGCCAGCCGATCACGTTGCAAGGGTGCAGCTGCCTGCATTGGCGCGACCGTGTGCATTTTCACCAGGACTATTTCGACGCCGGTGCCCTGCTTTATGAGCACCTTCCCGTCATGGGCACTGCGATCCGCTGGCTCAAAGGCAGGCTGGCATGAGCCGCTGTTGGCTGACCGGCGCCAGCAGCGGTATCGGTGCCGCGCTCGCGCAAATCCTCCTGGAACAAGGTCACCAGGTCGCCTTGGGCGGGCGCCACGCCGACCGCCTTGCCCCGCTGGCCGAACGGTTTCCTGGGCAGGTATTGCTGGCCATTGGCGATCTTGACAACCCGGAGCAGGTCGCCGGCATCGCTGCGCATATCGAGCAGGCCTGGGGGGGCCTGGACATGGCCATTTTCAATGCCGGCACCTGCGAATACCTGGAGCCGGGGCATTTCGACCCGGCGTTGGTCGAGCGCGTCATGCGCACCAACCTGCTGGGCGTCAGCTACTGCCTGGCGGCGGCACTGCCCTTGCTTCGCGCAGGCCAACACCCCCACCTGGTGGTCATGGGCAGTTCGGTGACCTGGCTGGCCTTGCCCCGCGCTGGCGCCTATGGCGCGTCCAAGGCCGCGGTGCGCTATCTGGTGGAGTCACAGCGAATCGACCTGGCTCGCGAAGGCATCGCGGTCACCCTGGTGAGCCCAGGCTTCGTGGACACGCCACTGACCCGTCGCAACGATTTCCCCATGCCACAGCTGTGGTCTGCGCAGCGTGCCGCCCGGCATATCGCCAGGCGCCTGCCCGGCCGCCCCCTGGAAATCAACTTCCCCGGTCTTTTCACCTGGGTGTTGCGCCTGCTCGGGGCGCTGCCCGCGCGCCTGCGCCTGGCGCTGGGCCAACGCCTCGCCCGTCATGAACAGGAATGATGATCCATGCGTATAGCAATCATCGGCAGTGGCATCGCGGGGCTGACCTGCGCCCATTTGCTGTCACGCAAGCACGAAGTCACGGTTTTCGAGGCCGAGCAATGGGTCGGGGGCCACACGCACACCCTTGATGTGGTCTGGAAAGGCCAGCGCCATGCAATAGATACCGGTTTCATCGTCTTCAACGACTGGACGTACCCGAACTTCATCCGCTTGCTCGACCAGCTTCAGGTGCCATCGCAGCCGACCGAGATGAGCTTTTCCGTGCATGACCCGATCACGGGCCTGGAATATAACGGCCACGACCTGAACACCCTGTTCGCCCAACGCAGCAACCTGGTGTCCCCAGGGTTCTGGGGGATGATCCGGGACATTCTGCGTTTCAACCGTCAGGCACTGGCCGACCTGGACAACCAGCGTATCGATGCCAGCACCACGCTGGGCGACTACCTTCAAGCGAACCGCTATGGGCAACGCTTCATCGATCATTACATCGTGCCGATGGGGTCGGCGATCTGGTCGATGTCTCGCGCAGACATGCTCCACTTCCCGCTTGAGTTCTTCGTGCGCTTCTGCCGCAACCACGGCTTGCTGTCGGTCAACCAACGTCCACAGTGGCGGGTGATCAAAGGCGGCTCGCGCAGCTATGTCGCACCGCTGTGCCGACCGTTCGCTGAGCGCATCCGCCTCAACTGCAAGGTTTACCGGGTCAGCCGCGACGAAGGTGGCGTGACCCTCGTGAACGCGGCCGGCACCGAGCGATTCGACAATGTGGTGTTCGCTTGCCACAGCGATCAGGCCCTGGCACTGCTGGAAAGCCCCAGCAACCAGGAGCGCGCCGTACTCGGCGCCATCGATTACGCCAGCAACGACGTGGTGCTGCATACCGATACCCGTCTGCTGCCACGCCGCCAGCGCGCCTGGGCCAGTTGGAACTACCGCCTGGGCGGCCCCGAGCGGGCTCCCGCCGCGCTGACCTACAACATGAACATTCTGCAGGGTATCCAGGCACCGACAACCTTCTGTGTGAGCCTCAACCAGACCGCACTGATAGACCCGGCGCAGGTCATCGCCCGCTTCCAGTACGCCCATCCGCAGTACAGCGTTGCAGCGTCCGCCGCGCAAGCGTGCCAAGAGCAACTGCAAGGGCAACAGCACAGTTACTTCTGCGGCGCCTACTGGGGCAATGGCTTTCATGAAGACGGGGTGGTCAGCGCACTGAAGGTGGCCGCGCACTTCGGAGAGCAACTGTGAACAGCAGCCTCTGCGTGGGCTGGATCAGCCACCGTCGGCTGACGCCGCGGGCCCACGCGTTCCGCTACCGGATCGGCATGTTCTACCTGGACCTGGACGAACAATCCTGGCTGATGGGCCTGTCACGCTGGCTGGGACGCTGGCGCCTGGCGCCGTTGTGCTGGCGCGAAACCGACTACCTGCCCGCCCTGACCCGCCAAGGCGAATCGCTGGCCCAGGCTGCACGCTTGCTGGTCGGGCAGGCGACGGGGCACCTGCCCGAAGGCCGGGTACAGCTGCTCACGCAACTGCGGTGCTGGGGGCTGTCGTTCAACCCGGTGAGCTTCTATTTCTGCCATGACCGCGACGGGTGCCTGACCGCGATCCTGATGGAAGTGCGCAACACGCCCTGGCGTGAACGCTTTCATTACGTGCTCCCGGTGCAAGGCAACCTTGCCAGGCCCTTCAGCGTAGGCAAGGCCTTCCATGTGTCACCGTTCATGCCGCTGGACATGGACTATCGCCTGCGCTTTTTCCTGGACACGGACCATGTACGCATTCAGATGCAGAACTGGCAAGACGGCACAAAGGTGTTCGAGGCCGACCTCGCCCTGCGCCGCACGCCACTGGATGGAGCAGCGCTACGTCGGTATGTCCTGAACTTCCCATGGATGAGCCTGCGCACCGTCTCGGCCATCTACTGGCAAGCGCTTCGCCTGTTACTCAAACGCACCCCCGTGCATGACCACACCACCTGCCAGGGTGACCTGGCACTCGGCCAACCTTGCGAGGACCTTGATGATGTCAAATCCCACCCTGAGCGTTAGCAAGTTCGCAGGCCTTGCGCCCCTGCTCGGCGGGCTGGCACGAAGCGCCGTGCTCGCCCAGTTGGGCAAGCTGCGTCACGGCCACCTGCGCCTGCTCAGCCACGGGCAGCAGTGGAGTTTCGGTGATGCCGACAGCCCGTTGCAGGCCGAGGTGGAGATCCTCGATGACGCCACCTGGAGCCTGATCGCCGGCAATGGCTCGATCGGTGCTGGCGAAGCCTACATTCACGGCTATTGGCGCAGCCCCGACCTGGCGCTGGTGACCCGCCTGTTCGTCGCCAACCTTGAAGTGCTCGACGCGCTCGAGGGCGGCCTGGCCCGCCTGGGCCGCCCTGCCCTGCGCCTGCTGCACCGGCTCAACCGCAACGACAAGCGCGGCGCCCGGCGCAACATTCTGGCCCACTACGACCTGGGCAATGCCCTGTTCGAGCGGCTGCTGGACCCCACCATGATGTATTCGGCTGCGCAATTCGAACACCCGGGGCAAACACTGGAGCAGGCCCAGTTGCACAAGCTGGAGCGCATCTGCCAGAAGCTCGAACTGAGCCCTGACGATCACCTGCTGGAAATTGGCAGCGGCTGGGGCAGCCTCGCTATCCACGCAGCCACCCGTTACGGCTGCAGGGTCACCACCACGACGCTCTCCGAGGCGCAGTACAGCCATACCCTGGAGCGCGTCAAGGCCTTGGGGCTGGGGCAGCGCGTGCAAGTGCTCCGCGAAGACTACCGCGACCTTCAAGGCACGTTCGACAAACTGGTTTCCATCGAGATGATCGAAGCGGTTGGCCATCGCTACCTGCCGGTGTATTTCCGCCAGTGTGCTTCGCTCATCAAACCTGAAGGCCTGATGCTATTGCAGGCGATCACCATCCGCGACCAGCGCTATGCCCAGGCGCAGCGCTCGGTCGACTTTATCCAGCGGTACATCTTCCCCGGTGGCGCCCTGCCTTCGCTGAGCGTGTTGCTCGACACCGCCAGCCGGCACACTGGCCTCAACCTTGTGCACATGGAAGATTTTGGCCTGGACTACGCCCACACCCTGCGACACTGGCGCGAAAACCTGCGTCAGGCACGCACTGCGCTGACGGACCTTGGCTACGATGACATGTTCCAGCGCTTGTGGGAGTTTTACCTCTGCTACTGCCAAGGCGGTTTCGAGGAACGCGCCATCGGTGTTGCGCACCTGCTCTGGGCAGCACCCCAGGCACGCCGCGCGCCCTTGCCTGGCAGTGCCTGATGCGCAGCCGCTGGCTGATCGCCAATGCCCTCTGGCTGCAAGCCGGCTGGTGGGTCTGCGTGCTGGGGGCCGAGCGGCCTTTGCTGTTGCTGCTGGTGATTCCGGGCGTGGCAGTGCACCTGCGCCTGTGCCCGGACATCCATGCCGAGGTCAAGGCGCTGGTGCGCGTCACCTTTATCGGCTGTGTGCTCGACAGCGTGCTGGGAGCACTGGGGGTGTTCGGTTTCGACGCCTGGCCCCTGCCACTGTGGCTAGCGCTGCTGTGGTTGGTGCTGGCCAGCGGGATGCGTCACAGCCTGGCATGGGCCGGCAGGCACTGGCGAATCGGCGCACTGCTGGGGGCGATTGGCGGCCCTCTGGCCTACGTAGGCGGCGCCAGGCTGGCAGGTGTCGCCTTGCCCTTGGGCGCGCTGGAAACCGGCCTGCTACTGATGCCGATTTGGGCGTTGGCCCTGCCCCTGCTGGCGCGCATCGCGGCGCGGCGCTGACCGGCGACATCGCTCGGAGCAGTAACGCACCTGCTCCCAACAGCGTGCCCAGCGCTTGCGCCAGGTGAACGGCCGGCCACACACCACGCAAACCTTGCTGGGCAGAAGGCTCTTTTTCATAACGCCTGCCCCGCATCGAGCCGCGCCAGCAATGACTGGCCACGTTGCCACACGGCATCGCGACGGCCGGCGGGCATGCCATCGAGGCTACGATAAACCAGGGCCAGGCGCGGGTTAGCCGAGAGCTGGGGGCGATGGCGAATGAGAAAATGCCAATACAAGGCATTGAACGGGCAGGCCTCCTCTTCGGTCACCTGGTCGACCCTGTAACTGCAAGCCTTGCAATGATCGGACATGCGCTGGATATAACGACCACTGGCGCAGTACGGCTTGGACCCCAGGTAGCCGCCATCGGCGTGCATCACCATGCCAAGCGTGTTGGGCAGTTCGACCCACTCGAAGGCATCCATGTAGACCGCCAGGTACCACTCACAAATCGCGGTTGGCACGATACCGGCCAGCAAGGCGAAGTTGCCGGTAACCATCAACCGCTGGATATGGTGAGCGTAGCCCAACCGCAGGGTCTGCCCGATGGCTTGGGCCATGCAGCGCATGCGGGTGCGCCCGGTCCAGTAGAATTCTGGCAGCGCCCGGTCGTTGTTCAGGTGATTGAGCCCGGCATACGCCGGCATGCGCTGCCAATAGATGCCACGCACATACTCACGCCAGCCGATCAACTGGCGAATGAAGCCTTCGGCTGCATTGAGCGGCACCCGCCCCTCGCGCCAGGCTTTGTCGACGTCGTCGCACAGACGACGCACATCCAGAAGCCCGATGTTGAGCGCCGCACTGATGCGCGCATGAAACAGGTACGGCTCGCCTTCGGCCATCGCATCCTGGTAGTCACCGAAAGCCGCCAGGCCGAAATCCAGAAAATGCTGCCACAGCTGTTGTGCCTCGGCGTGGGTCACGGGGTAGTCGAAACCGTCGACGCCCCCGTAGTGGTCGCTGAACCGCTGACGCACCAAGGCCACCACCGCTGCCGTGATGTCGTCTTGCGCGAAATGCGCAGCGAACGGGCCACGCAGCTGCCGTGGCAATGGCTTGCGATTGTCGCCATCGAAATTCCAGGCCCCACCTGCCGGGCTGCCGTCAGGCTCCATGAGCAGGCCGGTTCGCTTGCGCATGCCACGGTAGAAGTGCTCCAAACGCAGTTGGCGACGTTCTGTGGCCCAGCGCCCGAAGGCTTCACGGGAGCACAGAAAACGCGTGTCGCGAAACCATACAAGCGGCAGCTCGGCATCACGCAAGGCCTGCTCCAGGCGCCACTCACCGCACTCGGTCAAGTGAATGTGGGTAGCGCCCAAGGCTTGTTGCCATCGACGCAACTCCCCCACGATGCTGCCGCTGTTACCCTCGGCATCCAGCTCGACATAGTGCACCTGCCAACCCCGTTCACGCAGGGCCTGGGCAAAATGCCGCATGGCGCTGAAGATGAGAATGATCTTCAGCGGATGATGCGGTACGTATCGGGCCTCCCCCTCCACTTCCGCCATCAGGACCGCATCGCGAGCAGGGTCAAGGGACGCCAGACTTGCCAGGTCGAACGACAGCTGGTCACCCAGCACCAGGCCCAGGCGCATCGTCCGGGCTACCACTGGCTGGTGAGCGTTACCGGTACGCGCAGCGGCGCGATGGGGCCGTCGCGTTGCCCGCACATCTCATCGTGCACCACCTGCTGCACCAGCATGCAGGGCACCGGCGGCAGGTCGGCCAGCAACTGCCGCAGTTCGGTCGTGGAGCGCACGCGCACGGGCTGCCCCTGGGCATCGCTCAATGTCACAGGGCCGGCGTCGGTCAGGGCGCGCAGGAGGTAGAAGCCCCCCTCTAGCGACAGCAGTTCAAGTTCCTTGGCTTCGCCGGTCGAAACCAGCTGGGTCAGCGCGATCAGGTTCATGGTGTGCCCTCTGGCAGGCGGCGGAAGAACAAGGTGATCTGGCCAATCTCAACGCCCAGCTTGCTCATGCTCGAGCGGTTGATCAGGGTGTCGTCATCCATGAGGTACATCCAGTCGTCCAGGTCTACCTGCCAGTGCCGCCCATCGACCGGCAGGTCCAGTTGGTAACGCCATCGCAGCGCGTTGCCCGCCACTTCGCCACGCGCCTCGCCGATCACGTCCCCCGCGGTTCCCCGCCAGCGCCCGGGGCCGTCCGGCACCAGCGTCCAGGTACGTTGCTGGCGTGTGCCATCGCTATAAAGAAAATGTTCGTCGAGGATCAGCCGCTCACCCTCGCGGCGGCTGTCGATGCGCACATGGAAGCGCTTGACCACCTCACCGGAGCGCTTCTGGAACATCCCCCACGCCTGAACCGGGCGCGAGAAGAACGCCGCCAGGTCCAGCTTCGGCTGCTCCTGGGCATAGTGCTCGACACCGACATTGCCACAACTGCCCAGAAGCAGGCAGGCAGCCAGCAACAGCGCTTTGTACATGTTCAGGCTCCTCGGTCATCGCCAGCCAGCCCAAGCAGCCGCTGACGCAATTGGGGGTCTCTGGCCCGCGGGTCAAGCCAGATGGCGAAGAAGGCCCGGGCGAACACCGGATCGTCGATCGCGTGGCTCAGTTTGCCGTCGACGTAAAAGCGGCAACCCTGCCCCGGCAGGTACAAGCCCGTGATGCGCATGCCAGGGCTCACGTCCACGAATGCCTGCTCAATCGCCCTGGTCCATGCCGCGCGTTGCTGTGCCGTCATGCTGCCGCCACCCAGGCGTTGCATTTCCTCGAGGCTGGCCTTGACCAGCGTGTTCCTGGACAATGAACGGTGATAAAGCAGCTCAAGGGCGAACGGCTGGCTCCAGTCCTGAACCGGGCCAACTGCCCATAACCGGGCGGTATACAGCCGCAGGCCGAACCAGGTGAAATCACCGGCGCCCAGCCGTTGCGCCGCAGGCAGCTCCGCTCGCCAGTCTGCCGCCGACGACATGGCGGCTAGCAGCAGGCACAGACAGGTCCAACGTGCAGGGTGCGCCATTCTGACCTCGAGCACTTTGCTAAATACTATACAATAGTAGACGCTTGTACAGATATTTGACGAGCCATGTATAGTTTTTTAATGCCCAGCATGCGTATTTCTGCAAGCCTCGCGCCCCGTTATCGAACACCCATGAAAGTCGAGATAGAAGGAATTGCTCATGCTGTACGTCGTCATGCTCGGTGGACGCCACCCACGGGCCAATATCGAGGTCCACGATGTGTTGTTCGCCCAGGCGGACTCACTTGAACAGGCCTACCCACATTTGCGCCAAGCCTGGTTCGGGAGCCGAACGGGCTTGCACATCGACGCATGGATGGAAGTCGACGGTATTGACCACTACCGCCTCGAATTCAGTCAGGTAGCGCCTGGCCCACACGATCCCAGGTTGTTCTTCATCAACCTGGGCGGCTACGAGCCCGGGGTGTTTGGCGAGGCACACCGCTACCTGCTGGTGGTGGCCAGGGACAAGGCCGAGGCCAAGCAACTGGCCAAGCAGCGCCTGCAGGCAGACTGGCTCAAGCCGCATACCGATGCGGTACTGGACGTCGACGATTGCCTGCCGATCGACTGGGTGAACGGCCGTTACGTGCACTTGATCGAAGGGCCCCATGCCGGCTTACGGCAGTACAGCGACTATATCCTGCTGTGAGCTCACCCCTGCCATGTGCAAGAACGTTGGCAGGCATCACAGGACGAGGCGCCAGCGCCCGGCCAAGAGGACACGCCGATGAGCCTGATAAACGACCTTCACACACCCGCCAACGTGCTGGTCTGCGGGGCCAGCCAAGGGATTGGCCTGGCATTGTGCACGCAGTTGCTGGCGCGCGATGACATCGGGCTGGTGTTCGCCGTTTCGCGACGCGCCACCACCAGCCCTGCGCTGGATACCTTGTTCACAGAGCACGCGCGACGGTTGGTTCGCCTCGACTGCGACGCCCGATCCGAGCAGGCACTGCAAACACTGGCCGCGCAGGTGGGCGCCTGCTGCGACCAACTGAACCTGGTCTTCAGCACGCTTGGCGTGCTGCAAGAAGGCCCGGCGAGGGCTGAAAAAGCACTGACCCAGCTAGACATGGCGGGGTTGCTGAGCACTTTCACAACCAACTGTTTCGCCCCTGTTCTGCTGCTCAAGCATTTGCTGCCGCTGCTGCGTCGGCAACCGATGGCCTTCGTCGCCTTGTCGGCGCGGGTTGGGTCGATCGGCGACAATCACCTGGGTGGGTGGTACAGCTACCGTGCCAGCAAAGCCGCGCTCAATCAGCTTTTGCGCACTGCAAGTATCGAGCTGAAGCGACTGAACCCCGCGTCAACGGTACTTGCATTGCATCCCGGCACCACCGACACCCAGCTTTCCCGCCCCTTTCAGGGCAATGTGCCGCCGGGCAAACTGTTCTCGCCCGCGTTTGCCGCCACCTGCATCCTGGCACTTGTGAGCCGTCACGGCCCGGCGCAGAGCGGAACGTTCTGGGCGTGGGATGGCACGCCGATTCCCTGGTGACGCGGGCGGAGAGCTCCAGGCCAAGTCGATGAACCAGCCCTGAGCGAGAACGGTCAACCCTTTATCTGACAACGGCAGAAGGAAGGGTGCAGCGAATGGTTTCGTTTGATCTGCAACGGATGCTGATAGGCGACTTTCCTTTTACCTTTCTGCTGGAAGTTGCTGTGCGTGTTTCAGCGGCCTTCCTGGCCGTGTTCTTCTTTCTGAAATTCAGTGGCCGGCGCGGTATCAGACAGCTGTCCCGGTTCGAGCTCGTGGTCATTCTCACCCTGGGCTCAGCGGCCGGCGATGTAACCTTTTATGAAGATGTACCGCTGCTGCCGGTGGCCTTGGTTTTCCTCACGCTGTTCATGCTTTACCGAGGAACGGTCTACCTCATGAGGCGAAACAGAACCTGCGAGGCCTGGATCGACGGGCTGCCGGTTACGGTAGTGAAAGAGGGCATGTACGAAGTCCATTCGCTGCGTCACATGAACATTTCACCGAATGAGCTGTTCATGGAGCTACGCCAGCAAGGTGTCGAGCACCTGGGCCAGGTTCGACTGGGCCTTCTGGAAACCGATGGCGATCTCAGTTTGTATTTCTATGACCAGCAAGACACACGCCCCGGCCTGTCAGTGCTGCCGGTCGAGCATCGCCCAGAGTACACATCGCCGCCCGGCGCAGGTTTGCATTGCTGCGTGGGCTGTGGTTGTCCGGCCTACCATGAGCCTCACGACACCCTGGCGTGTTCACGTTGCGGTCATACGGTGTGGTCGCCTGCATTGGAGACTGTACGCAACCGTTAGCCTGTTTTCCCTCTACCGCCAAGCATCGAGCAGGAACTCTGCTTGCTGTTTGCAGGCCCTTATGAGAGGCCTGTCAGTACGAGGAGCACAATGATGAGTGCACAATTGAACGGCAATCGCGTGCCTTTCTGGTCACCAATGGCTTTGAACAGGTGGAACTGACCGGCCCGCGTGATGCCTTGGAAAACAGCGGCGCGGTGGTCGATATCCTGAGCGAGGCACTGGCAGACTGACCCTGCTTCTGTTCAGCGCGTGCTGGTCGCCCATGGTGCCGACCAGCACGCACTGATCACGCCAGCTGGATGAAAACTGAATAGCCGCCCAGCAACACCCAGAAGCACAGGAAAATCCAGGGCGTGCGCAAGGAAAACAGCAGCGATTTGCGGTGCCCCGCCTGAGAGGTTTCGGCCTCGCAGAACAGCGGCGACTCGTCATAGGCCAGGCCCATCATCGGCTCGCTGCGCAGCAGGTGGCTCTGCTTCATCTGCCAGTGCTCGATAATCCGGAAGGCCGCGCGGATGCCAGGCCAGGCATTCAGTGTACTGAGCACGCCGAGCAATGCGAGAAAAGCCGGGACCATCAAGGTGAACATCTCGCCCCAGCTTTGGTTCAGGTTACCCATCGATGACACGTAGGCGATCACCAGGAACGACTGGGCCGCAAGATAAGCGTCGGTACGGTTGGCCAGGATGGTGGTCTCATACTGAATTTCGCGTCGATAGAAATCCAGCCTCTCCTTGGGCGTACCGAACATCCTCTCGTTCGTCTGATCGATCTCATGTTCCGGCGTGGAAGGCGTGATGATTCGAGGCACCGCAGACTCCTTGATAACGTGGGCCTCACCCATGCCAGCAAGCCCCGTCAGCGGTAGAGCTAGGCGGTGGGTAAAAATTCACTGGGAATGGGTGCATCAACCGCTCGTCGCTCAGCACGAAGATCCACTTCAACACTGGCCTGGCGCGCCTTTCGAACGGGAATGAGCGTTCCAAACCTGCAGGAGCTTCCAGCATGAGCGACTACCCTACCCCTCCATTCCCTTCCCAACCGCAAAGCGTTCCCGGTTCCCAGCGCAGGATGGATCCTTATCCGGACTGCGGTGAGCAGAGCTACACCGGCAACAATCGCCTCGCAGGCAAGATCGCCTTGATAACCGGTGCTGACAGCGGCATCGGGCGTGCGGTGGCGATTGCCTATGCCCGAGAAGGCGCTGACGTTGCCATTGGCTATCTGAATGAACACGACGATGCGCAGGAAACCGCGCGCTGGGTCAAAGCGGCGGGCCGCCAGTGCCTGCTGCTGCCCGGCGACCTGGCACAGAAACAGCACTGCCATGACATCGTCGATAAGACCGTGGCGCAGTTTGGTCGCATCGATATCCTGGTCAACAACGCCGCATTCCAGATGGCCCATGAAAGCCTGGACGAGATTGACGACGATGAATGGGTGAAGACCTTCGATACCAACATCACCGCCATTTTCCGCATTTGCCAGCGCGCTCTGCCCTCGATGCCAAAAGGCGGTTCGATCATCAACACCAGCTCGGTCAACTCGGACGACCCGTCACCCAGCCTGTTGGCCTATGCCGCGACCAAAGGTGCCATTGCCAATTTCACTGCAGGCCTTGCGCAATTGCTGGGCAAGCAGGGCATTCGCGTCAACAGCGTCGCACCCGGCCCGATCTGGACCCCGCTGATCCCGGCCACCATGCCTGATGAGGCCGTGAGGAACTTCGGTTCCGGTTACCCGATGGGGCGGCCGGGTCAACCTGTGGAGGTGGCGCCAATCTATGTCTTGCTGGGGTCCGATGAAGCCAGCTACATCTCGGGTTCGCGGTACGCCGTGACGGGGGGCAAACCTATCCTTTGAATGTGCTGCCGAGGCCTGCATACGCGGGCCTTGGGGCTTCTGGCAGCGCGTAATCGCAGCGTGACCTCGAAGCGCGCTTTGCCAGCCATCATCGACGTTGAACCCTGCCGCCCACTGTCACTCAATTCCATGCAAGCCATTGTTCATTCGCCCGCGACGAGGTGACACCATGAATGCTATCGATTTGCTGATTCAAGACCATGCGTTGGTCAAGAAACTGCTGGAAGAGCTCTGCGCGACCACCCAGGGTTCAGCAGTGAAGACGCGCAGGCACCCCGCTACGCTGTTCAAGCTTCATCGGTCCAACGAGCGTCACCGAACGCTCGCGGGGCTTTCAACAACAATGTGAAGCTGCCGGTCAGTTGCTGACGCAGCTCTTTGGGCATGGAGAACGCGAAATGCACAAGCCATGAACCATCACCTAAATGGAACGTTTCACGGCGGTACAACGTGACTTGCTGTTCGGAAATACCGATGCACACGGCTACCGAAAAATCGCTTGGTTCTTCGTCCACGGGAGAGCCCCTGGCAAGCAAGCGCGCGCGGCGCTCTGATGGTGTGGCCCCTACTGGCAGATAAACACTGCCGGCATCCTCAAGGCTTGGCCGTTCGCTCTTTTTTCCACTGCGCCCTGGAGACACCATCAGCGTAGCCGGTGACACCGATCGCTACCTGCTGAATGCGGCCGCCATGCTGAAGGAAAGCTTCGACCTGCTCGCAGATGCGCACATGGGCTTTTTGGGCCGCGCTGGGGTACGTCTGGGACATGTTGGCCTCTCGGTTATGAGCCACTGAACGACAGTCACCCGAGCAGGCACTATACACCCTGCAGTGCCATCAGCGTCTGAAGCCTGCCAAAACCCTGCTTTTGTCGACCGAAGGGCGTGGCCATGGTGAGCTGCAAGCGCACAAGCCCAGGAATGCTTGCCCGAACATATGGAAATACGTATATTCGGCTTTCCGCATGTACAGGCACCCCCATGATCACACCGCCCGATGTCTTCAAGAGCCTCTCTGACGAAACCCGCGCTCGCGCCACGCTGCTTATCGCCAGCCTGGGCGAACTGTGCGTCTGCGAACTGATGTGCGCGCTGGACGACAGCCAACCCAAGATCAGTCGCCATCTGGCACAACTGCGCAGCACTGGCATGCTGCTGGACCGCCGTCAGGGCCAATGGGTGTATTACCGCCTGAATCCGGAACTGCCTTCCTGGGTTCACGAAATGCTTCAGGTCACCTTGCACGCCAATTCGCAATGGCTGGCTGACAATGCCCTTCGGCTGAAGAACATGGACGGTCGCCCCGTGCGTGATTCCGTCTGCTGCTGATCATCACCAAGCGAGATTTTCATGCTGCCCGCCATTGCTGTCTTCGTCTTCACCCTCATACTGGTCATCTGGCAGCCCAAGGGGCTCGGTGTTGGCTGGAGCGCCGCGCTAGGCGCCATCATCGCCCTGGCTACAGGCGCCGTTTCACTGCATGACATCCCTGCCGTATGGGCCATAGTCTGGAACGCCACCGCCACGTTCATCGCGGTCATCATCATCAGCTTGCTGCTGGATGAGGCGGGTTTCTTCGAATGGGCCGCATTGCATGTGGCGCGCTGGGCAAACGGCAGCGGCCACCGCCTGTTCGCCTTCTGCGTACTGCTCGGCGCCGCTGTATCGGCGCTGTTCGCCAACGACGGTGCGGCGCTGATCCTCACCCCCATCGTCATGTCGATGCTGCTCGCGCTGCGCTTCTCACCTGCAGCGACACTGGCCTTTGTCATGGCAGCAGGCTTTATTGCCGACACGGCAAGCCTGCCGCTGGTGGTCTCCAACCTGGTCAACATCGTCTCGGCCGACTACTTCGGCCTGGGCTTCGCCGAATACGCATCGGTGATGGTGCCGGTGAATATCGCCAGCGTGGCGGCCACCCTGCTGGTGCTGTTTCTGTACTTCCGTCGTGATATCCCCAGGCAGTACGCGCTCGATGCGCTGAAGGCGCCAAGCGAGGCAATTCATGACCACGCCACCTTCAAAGTCGGTGGGTGGGTGCTGCTGGTGTTGCTTGCAGGCCTGTTCGTACTGGAACCTCTGGGCATCCCGATCAGTGCGGTGGCCGCCGTCTGTGCCGCAATCCTCTTTGCCGTGGCCGCTCGCGGTCACCGCATCTCAACCCGTCGCGTGCTGCGGGAAGCGCCGTGGCAGGTGGTGATTTTTTCTCTGGGCATGTATCTGGTGGTGTACGGCCTGAAGAACGCCGGCCTCACGGACATGCTCACCCACCTGCTGGACAGGCTTGCCGAGCAGGGCCTGTGGAGCGCGGCCATTGGCACCGGGTTGATCTCCGCGCTGCTGTCCTCAGTCATGAACAACATGCCCAGCGTGCTGATCGGCGCCTTGTCGATCCAGGCCAGCGGCGCAGAGGGCGTGGTACGTGAGGCGATGATCTACGCCAACGTCATCGGCTGCGACCTCGGCCCGAAGATCACCCCGATTGGCAGCCTCGCCACACTGCTTTGGCTGCATGTGCTGGCGCGTAAAGGCATGCGCATCACCTGGGGTTACTACTTCAAGGTCGGCCTGCTGCTCACCGTACCGGTTTTGCTGATCACCCTTTCTGCTCTGGCAATGCGCCTGAGCCTCTGACATTCGCCCCCCAGCGGAGGAGCCCTCCATGCGAGTCCTGTTCATGTGCACGGCCAACAGCTGCCGCAGCATCCTGTCCGAAGCAATGTTCAACCACCTGGCACCGCCCGGTTTCGAGGCAGTCAGCGCTGGCAGTTTCCCCAAGGGCCAGGTGTTGCCACGCAGCCTGAGCACGTTGCAGCAGGCCAATATTTCGACCGAGGGCCTGAGCAGCAAAGGCAACGATGCATTCGAGGGCAACCCACCCGACATCGTCATCACCGTCTGCGACAAGGCCGCGGGCGAAGCCTGCCCGGTGTATTTCGGCCCTGCGCTGAAGTCGCATTGGGGGCTGGAAGACCCCTCCGATGTCGTGGGTGACGAAGCATCGGTCGATGCGGTGTTCCGCGCCACACTGGCCCGCATCGGATCTCGCTGCCAGGCCTTCTTCGCACTGCCGTTCGATCAACTCGACCGCGAGCAGCTCAAGCACGCGCTGGATCGCATCGGCTCGCTTTGAACAGGAAAAATACATGTCCGAGCAACTGCCTAACCTCGACCTCACGCTGTTCGACCTGCCGCCTTCGGCAACCCCGACCAGCGAACACAAACCACGCATCCTGCTGCTGTACGGGTCTACCCGAGAACGCTCCTTCAGTCGCTTGCTGGTAGAAGAAGCCGCGCGTCTGCTGGAGCACTTCGGTGCCGAAACCCGCACCTTCGACCCGTCGGGCCTGCCGCTGCCTGACGATGTCCCCGTGGAGCATCCCAAGGTGCAGGAGCTGCGAGAACTGGTGCAATGGTCAGAAGGCCAGGTGTGGTGCTCGCCGGAGCGCCATGGGGCGATGTCTGCGGTGTTCAAGGCACAGATCGACTGGATTCCGTTGGCGCTGGGGGCATTGCGCCCCACCCAAGGCAAGACCCTGGCCGTGATGCAGGTGTGCGGCGGATCGCAGTCGTTCAACGTGGTCAACCAGTTGCGTGTGCTGGGCCGCTGGATGCGGATGTTCACCATCCCGAACCAGTCTTCGGTACCCAAGGCTTATCTGGAGTTCGACGACACCGGGCGGATGAAGCCATCGCCGTACTACGATCGCGTGGTTGATGTCATGGAGGAGCTGGTGAAGTTCACCGTGCTGCTGCGCGACCGCCAGGCATTCCTGGTGGATCGCTATTCGGAGCGCAAGGAAAGCGCCGAGCAGCTGTCTGAGCGGGTCAATCAGCGATCCATCTGACGCAAACGTGATTCAAGACAGTGGAAACGACAGGGTAGCGGCCAGCCCGCCACCCGCTCTGTTTTCAAGGCGTACCTGCCCCCCCATACGGTCGATGATGGTCGCGACGATGGAGAGCCCGAGGCCAGCACCATTTGGGCTATTTCGGCTATAGAAGCGTTCGAATACACGGGATAGGCTCTCCTCGTCGATACCCGTCCCTTCATCCTCGACGACCAGTTCGATACGGCTGGCCAGGCGCCTCAGTGACACGGCTATGCGCCCCCCAGGCGGTGAATGTTCTACCGCGTTGGACACAAGATTTTGTAGCGCAATGCCCAGCGCGCCAGCGTCGACCTGCAGATGAAGGCCCCCTTCGCCTATGTCCAGCGAGGGTTCCAGGCCACGGTCCAGTATCCATGGGGTCAATTCAGCCAGGGTTTCGGTGACGACCTCGGCCAGGTCGATACGGGCGCTGGCTCGCTGCCCCAGTTTTGGCTCAACGCGGGCCAATGTCAGCAACTGGTTGACCACCCGTGTCAGCCGATCGACCCCACCCACAAGAAAGCCCAGGGCTTTCTCGCGCTCGGCATCATTGCTGGCGGCCAGCGCGTTCTGCGCGTGCAGCCGCAGTACGGCCAGAGGCGTACGCATTTCGTGGGCAGCATCGGCAATGAAGCGATGCTCACGCCGCAGCAGATCGTCGATCTGCGCCAGCAAGCGATTGATGGCCGCCTGCATGGGCTCCAGTTCAGTGGGAAGCGGTACCAGTTGCAGCGGCTCCAGCGAATCGGCATGGCGCCTGCGGATGACATTGGCCATGTTCTGCAGTGGCCGTAGCCCCCAGCCGATCGCAGCCCACACCAGCAGTGCCAACGCCAGGCTGCCAAGCAGGAACGGGAACAGCGTGTGGCGAACGATGCGGTCGATCAGGTCGTAGCGCACATCATCACGCTCACCCACCCAGATAAGCCAGTGCTTTTCCGGCACCGGCAAAACGAAACCGCGCCATTGCTCACCGCCACTGGAAAAGTCGTAGAACCCTGGAGCAGTGGGTGGTGGGTCAATGGGCGGCGCACTGGGTGTATGCACCAGCAACGCCATGCCTTCACCCCAGACCTGGAATGCCAGCTTGCTTTCGTAAGGGTGGCCCACCTGGTGCCGCCCCGCTTTGCCCAAGGCATCGTTGAAGGCCTCATACAGCGCCTCACGCGAGCCCTCTTGTACCGGCATGCTCATGACGCCTTGCAGCAAACGCGCGTTCTGGGCCAGGTGCGCGTCATACACCTCGTTAATTTCGTGGCTGCTGTCATGGTAGTTGTAGAGCGCGAGCAGGCCGGTGCCCAGTAGCAGCAAGAGCATCACGCGCCACAGCGTACGCTGGCGTAGCGAGCTCATGCCTTGACCTCGACCAGATAGCCAATGCCGCGCACCGTGCGAATCAGGCTGTTGAACAGCTTCTTGCGCAGGTGGTAGATGTTCACCTCCAGCGTGTTGCTCTCCGGTTCTTCATCCCAGCCATACAGCAGTTGAGTGAGGCGCTCACGTGTGAATACCTTGCCGGGATGTGCCAGCAACTCATGCAACAGCACATACTCTTTGGGGGTGAGCACAACTTCAACGCCGTTGTAATGCACTTGCTGGGTGGCCGGGTCCAGGCTGACCCCGGCATGCTCGATCAGCACCTTGGCGCGCCCTACGCTGCGCCGCAGCAAGGCGCGCAAGCGCGCCTTGAGCTCGTTGAGGTCGAAAGGCTTGACCAGGTAATCATCGGCGCCGGCATCCAGGCCGGCAATGCGATCATCAAGGGCATCCCGCGCGGTGAGGATCAGCACCGGCAAGCTGTCGCCGCCGGCGCGTAATCGCCTGAGTAGCTCGAGGCCATCCATACGGGGCAATCCAAGATCCAGGATCAGCAGGTCGAAGGTCTCGTGTTGCAGCGCATGCAAGCCACTGACACCGTCCCGCAACCAGTCGAGGGTGTACCCCTCCTGGCGCAAGCCGTCGCAGATCCCTTCCCCCAGTGCAATGTCATCCTCAACCAGCAACAGCCGCATGTTCAGTCCTGTTTGTCCTTGATGGCCTTGAGTAAAGCATCGATATCGGCACGCCGGCCCTGGTCAGCCAACTCACGCCCCGGCCGGGGCGGTGCCTGCAAGGCTTTCTGCAGGGCTGCGGTAGCTTCAGGGTAGCGCTTTTGCCGATACAGATGATCAGCCCAGAAATAGTTGCTGTCGATACCGTTGGGGTTGATCTGCAAGGCTTTGCGCAGCATTTTGTCGGCCATTTCGGCATCACCGAAACCGATAGGCCAGCCGGGCACCTGATCATACAGCGTGCCCAGGCTGGTGTAGGCCGAACCTTGCAGGGCGTTGGGGTCCAGCTTCATGGCCTGCTCCAGGCTGGCTTTCGCCGCCTTGACCTTGCCCAGTGCACCGAGGCCACCCGTCGCCCCCGCCCAACTGCTGTTGATGATGCCCTCCCAGATCAAGGGTTCAGGTGTGCCCGGATACTGATGAACAAACGTTGCTGCATCGCCTGCCAGCTTTTCGAAGGCGTCGGCACGCGTGTCCTTGGGCATTTGGTACTGAATCTGCGCCCAGCGCTGCTGCAGATCACTCAGGCGCTGGCTGCCTGCCTGGTCCAATGCCCAGGTGAAGGGTGCAAATGCCAGCAAGCTGGCAATGAACAGACGCTTCATTTGTTCGACTCCTTGGAGTGGCTACCGATATAGCGGCGAATGACTGGCAGTTGCTTGCGCAGTGCGCGATCGACTATGCCCGGCAACATCCCGTTGATACGCACGAAGAACTTTTCCGGCCACCCCAGATAAAGCTCGGTGCGCTCGGATTGCACCGCCTCGAGCACAGCACGGGCGACGTCCGCAGGGTCGTCCATGCCAACTTTCAGCGCTTGATTGAGCGCAGTCGCAGCACTGCTGTTCATCGTTGTGCGGGTCGCCCGGGGGGCGGCATACAGCACGTTCACCGTGGTGTCGGCCAACTCGCGGCGCAGCGCTTCCGAAAAACCACGCAGCGCAAACTTGCTGGCGCAGTAGGTGGCGTAGCCGGGGTAGCCGATCGAGCCATAGGTCGACCCGACATTGACCACCAACGCCTTGGGCTGAGCACGCAGCAACGGCAGGCAGGCCCGGGTCAGTTGCAAGGGTGCCTTCAGGTTGATGTCCAATAGCTCGTCCAGCGCATACTCATCCAGCTGGTCGAGCAGAGCGAAGCGATTCACGCCAGCCGCGTTGATCAGCACATTGACAGCCCCCATCTCGCGTGCCCGCTCGATGACATGTTCGCGCCCTGACGGGCTGCGCAGGTCGGCCTCCTGCCAGCGCAGACGATCAGGGTACCGGTTCATCAGGCCAGCCAGCTTGCCCATATGCCGACTGACGGCCAACACCTGGGCACCGGCAGCGCAGAGCTGTTCGGCCAATTCCAGGCCTATGCCCCCACTGGCGCCGGTGAGGATCACCACGGACTCAGCCAAACGCATGGTGCACCTCTTGCTGCCCGGCACGCGGCAAGCCCTGGAACATCTCGGTGTACAAGCGGTAGACGACCTTGGCCGCGTGGAGGACGGCCTGCTGGTCACCGGCATCGTCGAGGCGGTCCATCAACTGTTTGTAGGTCACCATGTGCTCCTGGTCGAGCGCACCGTGCGAGCTGAGGTAGCTGAACGCCTGGTCTGGCAGTGCCAATGTGTTCTGGATAACGCCCGCCGCCTGGGTGGCCAGGGCGATGCTGGTGCCTTCAAGCACGTTGACCATGCCGAACAACCCAACCGGGTTGCCACGGGCGATAAGGTCGTACAGGTAGGCGACCATCAGCTCGATGGATTGCACCGGCTGGCCATCGCGCACGGCCTCCCAGTCACCGCCGCACGCTTTGATGTCATTGAGGATCCACTGCTCGTGGCCGTATTCCTCTTCAATGTATTCGCAGACCGCGCCGCGCAGCCACTCCAGCCGCAGCGGCAATCGAGCCCCACAGGCCATCATCAGTGGCACGGTATGGCGCACGTGGTAATAGGCCTGGGTCAGGAAGGCGACGTAGCTGTCCAGGCTGACCTGGCCGGCCAGCGCTTCGCGGATCACCGGTACGGCGAACAGCGCCTGACGCTCTTGGGCGGTTTGTACTTGCAGGGTGTCGAAAAAGGACATTGTGAACCTCACAACGAGATGTCGGACAATAGGGTGTGGTAACGCTGCAAGATCGCCTCACGTCGCGGGCGGCCATTGGCAGTCAGGGTTTCGTCAAGCGTGCTCAGAGGCACTGGCAAGCGGCGCCAGGCGTGCACCCTGGCGTAATCGGGCAATCGCGCGTTGCATTGCTGTACGGCCTGTTCGATGGCCTCGTCGCTGATGCCGGGATCCAGCGGCCAGAGCAAGGCAAGGTTGCGTGGCAAGGCCTCGCCATGCACGAAAGCCTGGGCGATCACGCCACTTTGGCTCAGCTCGGCTTCTACCCACTCCGGGTTGACGTTGCGCCCGAAGCTGGTGATGAACTGATGCTTCTTGCGGCCATCCAGGTAGAGGTAGCCCTCCTCATCGAGGTGCCCTACATCGCCTGTTGCCCACCACTGCCCGGTTACCGGCGGCTCTCCCAGGTAGCCCAGCAATATCGAGCCGGCCACCAAAACTTCGCCATCGTCGGCAATGCGCACCTGCACATGCGGCAATGGCTTGCCGACGCTCCCAGGGCGCACAGCCCCTGTGCGGTTGAGCGCCACTACCGAGGCGCACTCAGACAAGCCGTAACCTTCGAACACCGGCAAACCGACCGCCTCGGCCCGCGCGAGCAGGCTTGGCGAAACCCGAGCGCCGCCTACCGCCACCAAACGCAGAGGGCCGACCCGCATCAGCCCGCGTTCGATCGCTGTCACCAACCCCATCAGCAGTTGCGGCACAAGGATCAGGCTCTGCGCACCACTGAGGGCGATTGCGCCCAGCAGGCGCTTGAAATCGACCTGGCTCGCGCCTCCCATCCCCAACTGCTGCTGCGGATAGATCTGGACACAAGCGCCAGCCATGAGCGCGGCGTAGACGCCCAGGTTTTCCAGCAGAACACCCAGTGGCAGTACCGCCAGGTATCGCTGCGGCTCGGTTGGGCGGCTGGCGGCCTCCAGCTCATGCGCCACACGCAGCAGGGTTTCAGCGCTCAGGCACACGCCTTTGGGCGTGCCGGTGCTACCGGAGGTGTAAGTGATCTTGGCTGTGCCCTCAGGCAGCGCCGGGGCGACAAAACTGTCACGCTGCCACACGCCAGCTGGCGCCTGCCGGGCAAAGCCAAGCGCAACGAGCTGTTCGGCCCACTGCGCCTCGCACACGACCGCCGTGACTCCGCTTTGCTGCAAGCAGTGCTGGAACTGGGTCGCGCTGAAAAACGACGGCACTGTCACAGTGGCGCGTTCGGCGAACAGCGCCGCCAAATCCCAGAATAGCGCCTCGGGCCCGTTATCCAGCACCACGGCGAAGGTTCCCGGTGGTTGGCTACGCAGGCAGCCCGCACGAGATTCGACTTCGTCGAGCAGTTGCCGGTAGGTGTAACGCTGCGCATCGCCCTGGACGGCCACGGCGTCAGGATGTTCCAGCGCGTGCTGGCGCAACAGTGCCTGAAAGGCAGTCAGTTCATGCCGCATGGCCGGTCTCCAGGGTTAGCATGGGAAACCCAAGCCGCTCGAACATGCCCGCCTGCTTCAGGGCATCGAAGCCAAAGCCTATGTTGCCGGCAAATACCTGGGGTCGCTGGTCGTAGTAGGTCCCCCATTGGTCCACTTGGCCCTGCAAGCGCGCAGGATCCGCTGAGGCCAGAACAGTGGGCACCAGCCCCAGTCGCTGGAAACTGTTGAACAGTGTCGCGGCGCCCGTGAATGCGACCCACTCCAAACCGCGCATGGCCAGCAACCACGTCACGGCAATGATCATTATTCGAGCGCTGCCGGCGCTGAGCGAGGCCAGGTTGCCTACTTCTACCATGCAGTTGCGATCCGGTGAGGCACCGGTTACCCGTGAAACAGCGGATTCCAGAGGCTCGTCCAGGTACCGCTCAAGAAAGAGCGGCCCTTCGCTGGCCGGTCGCATGCCCGCCGCCGCGATCAGGCGACCGTGGCTACCCTGCAAGGCAAGCAGTTCCGGCAGGTAATGCTGCACATCCGCCTGGTGCACGCAGGCAAAGCGCTCGTGTATGAAGTGCTCCAGCTCGCCTCGCCCATGATCGCCGCTGAGGTGAAGAGAAAGATGCGCCTGATGATCGGCATGGCTACCGATGGGTAACGGAAGCAAACTGTGCCATTGATGAGTCTGAGTCATGAAATTTCCCCGCCTGGGTGCGACGGAGGGAATTATCGGGGCCGAATCTGAATGCAATCTGAAGTCGGCTACTGTCGGAGCGCCTCAGCCCGGTGCTCGTTCATGTGCTGAATTGACTATGACCGGGCACGACGCGTGCCCAGCTCGATCCAGACGGGTGCATGGTCGCTGGCCTTGGCCTCGTTACGCACCCACGCATCGACACCCGCCCGCTTCAGATAAGGCGCAAGCTCGAGGTTGAGCAACAGATGATCGATCCGCAACCCGGCATTGCGGGCCCAGTGGTTACGGAAATAGTCCCAGAAGGTGTAGACACGCTCGTCCGGGTACAGATGGCGTATGGCATCGAGCCAGCCCTGATCAAGCAGTCGTTGGTAACACGCTCGCGACTCAGGCTGCAGCAGTGCGTCCTTCAGCCAGGAACGCGGGTTATAGATGTCCATGTCGGTGGGCACGACATTGAAATCCCCTGCCAGCAGCGTGGGGTGGCCACTTCCATAGAGGCTGCGCGCATGCTGGATCAGGCATTCGAACCAGTGCAGCTTGTAATCGAACTTGGGCCCGGGCTGCGGGTTGCCGTTCGGCAGGTAGAGGCAAGCGACCAACACCCCGTGTGCCGCAGCTTCCAGATAGCGGCTCTGGCTGTCCTCTTCCAGGCCGGGCAAGCCGCGGCGAACCTCGAGCGGATCGCTGCCCCGCACCAGAATGGCCACGCCGTTCCATGACGGTTGCCCATGATGAAGGCTGCCATAGCCTGCTGCCTCCAGCTCCGCGCGAGGGAACTGCTGATCGGCCGCCTTCAGCTCCTGCAGGCAGGCAATGTCGGGCTGCTCCCGCTCCAGCCAGGCCAGCAGCGCCGGCAAACGGCTGCGGATGCCATTGATGTTGAAGGTGGCAATCTTCAGCGCTTTCATGCGTCCGGGTCGCTCACATGGGCCTGCACGGCATCTTCCAGCGCGCGGATATGCGCCTCATCGGCCAGCGCCTTGAGCGCCAACCAGTCGTCCCAGTCGATGGCACCGTCGTCGCGCAGGGCCTCGGCTGTGCGAAGCAGTTCATGGTGGTAGGCATCCGGTGACGCGCGCCGGTAACTGATGTCGTCGTACTGGGCGTACCAGGCTTCAAGCTCGGGAATGTTGCGTTCGATGCTCATGAAAGCGTCCTCGCTGTACCCTTTGCTTGTCAGAACCCGGGCACAGCGCGACGTTCAATCAGGGCGTCACTGAAAGTAATGGGGATACCGTGCCATGTCGCTCTCCAGCTTGTCCGCATCCGCTGCCCTCTTGCGCACTTCGGCATAAAACAGCTGGCACTGGTTCTGAAACCTGGTGAAATCGCGGTTGGCGGTTTCAATGGCACTGCTCCGGTCGCTGCCCGCGAGGCCTTCGACAAGCCGCTGTGACGAGGTATACGCCTGCCAGCAGGCTTCAACCTGCTGCAGCCCCTTTGCAAGGTTCTCGGTGTCGATAGTCGCCATTGCAGCACCCTCTTTGGACCGAGCCTGGTCCGTCGGTGTGAATCGCCAGAGCGACGATAACGGGATGAAGCCTGTCACGACGCGCTTCGGCTAAGAGCGTAGACTATTTCGGCTCAGACGCATGGATACCAAGTTTCACAAGTCTCAGACGCATTATCCGCAAGCTCAGGAGCGAGTGCCATGGATTGCCTTCCAACGCTGTTCACAGACCGTCTTGTTCTCACACCCCTTCAGTTGGGAGATGCAGCAACCATTCAGAAACTGTTCCCCCAGTGGGAGATCGTCCGTTATCTGGACCGTCGTGTGCCGTGGCCTTACCCGGAAGACGGCGCATTGATCTATGTGCGTGATATCGCCCTGCCGGCCATGGTGGCGGGCCGCGAATGGCACTGGATGATCCGGCTGCGCGATGCAACCGAGAACACCATTGGCAGCATCAGCCTGTATGAACAGCCTGGAAACAACCGAGGCTTCTGGCTTGCACCGCAGTGGTGGGGGCAAGGCTATATGCGCGAAGCATGTCAGGTCATCAACGCATACTGGTTCGAGACATTGTCGCGTCCGGTCATGCAGGTTCCCAAAGCGGTTGCCAACCATGCTTCACGCAGGGTTTCGGAGTATGAGGGCATGCGCAGGGTGGCAACGCGAGACGGGCATTTTGTCGCTGGGCAGATGCGGGTAGAGGTATGGGAGATGACACGCAGTGCCTGGCTCGACAGGAGGCAAACCTGACCCTGCCTCGGCCTGCGCAGATGATGCAGGGTCAAAAGGCAGTCCAGCCTGCAGGCGCGGGCTTGCCCGCGAACACCGGCGAAGCCGGTGCCATGCACCGCCGGGTATTCTCCACGGCAAAGGCGGCACCTGCCGGAGCTGTGGAAGCCCCGGCAAGCCCCGACAAAGGGGTCAACGCAGATAGTCCTGAACCCACTTCACCCAACAATCAGCGCCAATCTTCACCAACGCATCATTGAAATCGTAGTGGGGGTTATGCACCGAGCACCCATGGAACTCGCCGGTGCCATTGCCCAGCATGAAGTAACAGCCCGGCCGCGCCTGCAACATGTAGGCAAAGTCTTCGGTGCCCATGACCTTCTTCGGCATCTTGTCCAGCAGCGCGCCGTCGGTGAACAACGGCCTCAGGCTGTCACGCAGCAACGCGCTTTCGTGATCGCTGTTGCACAAGGCGGGCGCCAGTTGGGTGAATTGCACCTCGATCTCCACGCCATAGCTTTCTGCATGCCCCTTGGCCAGGGCGTCAATGCGGCTGTTGATCTTCTGCTGGGTCTGGGCCGTGTCGGTGCGCACGCTCAGCAACATGCAGGCCTCGTCAGGGATGATGTTGTAGACGGTGCCGGCCTGGATCATGCCGATGCTGATCACGGCGTAGTCCTCGACGCTCAGATTGCGCGACTTGATGGTCTGGATGCCACTGATCAGGCTGTTCAACGCCATCACCGGGTCTACCGACAGTTCCGGCATCGCACCATGCCCACCTTTGCCGGTAATCCGAATGCTGACACGTTCGGAGGACGCCATGGTGGGCCCCGCCTGCACCACGCACGTGCCCACCGGCAGGCCGGGCATGTTATGCAGCGCATACACCGAGTCGCACGGAAAGCGCTCGAACAGGCCGTCGTCGATCATCGCCTTGGCCCCTGCCAGGCCCTCCTCGTCGGGCTGGAATATCACGTTCAACGTCCCGTTGAACTGGCGTGTAGTCGCCAGTTGCGCAGCGGCTGCCAGCAGGATCGCGGTATGCCCGTCATGGCCACAGGCATGCATGCGGCCGGGGATCTTGCTGGCATGCGCAAACGCATTCTTTTCGCCCATCGGCAGTGCGTCCATGTCTGCACGCAAACCGATGCTGCGCGGGCTGTCCCCCACTTTCAGCACGCCGACCACACCATGCCCACCTACATTGCGATGCACTTCATAGCCCAAAGCTTGCAGCTTGTCGGCTACCAGGGCCGCTGTATCGGGGGTGTCGCCGCCAATTTCCGGCGCAGCGTGGATCTGCCGGCGCAGCATGACGAACTCATCCAGCTCGGCAGCTGAGCCCCGTGTTTGATTGCTCTGCAAAATACCCATATCACTCGCATCCTTTGTTTTCGGGGAAGTACCTGAGGCAGGCCAGGCTGACGATGCCGCCGGCCAGCAAGAAGTAAGCTGGCGCCAACGCCGTGCCCAGCGCTGCAATCAGCCAAGTGGCCACCAACGGCGAAAAACCACCGAACAGGGTCACACCCAGGCTGTAGCTGACCGAGGTGCCGAACGAGCGCCTGGCCTTCGGGAAGCCCTCCATGATCAGCGCGAAGAACGCACCGGCACCGATACAGGTCGGCAAGATCAGGATCGCCACGCCCATCATGGCCAGGCCCATGTGCTGCACGTGCCCAAGCAGATAGAACACGGGCAGGGTCAACACCACCGGTGCGGCGACCGTCCACACCAGCAGGCGTTTTCTGAGCTGATACTTGTCGGCGAATTTGCCGGCCAACGGGCAGATGACGGCCATGCAACCGCTACTGATGCAGGCAATCGCCATCGCGCTGCCGGGTGGATAATGCAAGGCGGTGGTCAGGTAGGTCGGCATGTAGAACACGAACAGGTACATGCCAATGGTCGAGCTGGCCATCAGGCCGATGCCTTGGGCGATGCGTTTGAGCAGTTCGGCATCCAGCCCCTGCTCTGCCTTCTGCGCCGGTGCGGCCTCATGGGTCTCCGGCAACCGCGTGCGTATGTACCAACCGACCGGCCCGATCAGCAGGCCAAAAATGAACGGTATGCGCCATCCCCAGCTTTCCAGCGCGGAAGGGTCGAGCAACTGGCTGAGGGCCAGGCCAAAGCCGGCCCCCACCAAGGCGGCATAGCCTTGGCTGGCGGCCTGCCAGCTGACGCTCTGGCAGCGATTGCCGACTGCACTGGATTCCATCAGGAACACCGACGCGGTACCGACCTCCCCGCCTGCCGACATGCCCTGGATGAGCCGGCCGGTCACCAGCAGCAAGGTGGCGAAAATCCCGATCTGTGAATACGTGGGCGCAAAGGCAATCATTGCGGTGCCCAGGGTCATCAGCCCGATGGTCAGGCTCAAAGCGGCCTTGCGTCCATGCCGGTCAGCATAGCGGCCGATGACCATCGCCCCGACCGGGCGCATCAGGAAACCGACGCCAAAGGTGGCCAGCGACATCAACAACGACGCCATGGCCGAGTCAGAGGGGAAGAAGTGCTTGCCGATCAGTACAGCGAAGAAGCTGTAGATCGTGAAGTCGTACATTTCCAGCGCATTGCCCAACGAGCAGGCGACCAAGGTTTTACGGGAGGACGATACCTGCGCGGCTGAATGCGCACCTTTTTGCAGGCTCGGCGATGTGGGTAGCGGTCTGATCATTGTTGTCTCCGTTGGCAAATCGCGGCGTGCAGCGAATATCAGCCAATCGGGCACCCAATACACTTGCAGTTTCGGCATAGGGATAACCAATGATTAATTAGCTGGCGCGATCGTTGGCCAAATTGCCCTGAGCTGGCGCACAGTCCGCCCTCGCTCCGCGCGCGGCCCCAATAACGCCCACAAATCAGCAGCCGTAGCGCAGCGTTGACGCAGGTACGAAGCCTGTCTAACGCGGATGCGCTCGCCAATCCACACGCCGCGCCAGCCCCTGATTAACCAAACGGCATGACCTGACCGAATAAGCAATCACGCTGCAACGTTCTGTTCACCGACGCTAAAGCCACCCCATCACCGTGCTGGCCTGGAGTCGTGAATGAACACTCGCATTACATCGTTGCTGTTGATGATCCAAGGGGCTTGCCTTGCTGCGCAGGCACAGGCAGAGGGTTTTCCGACGCTCGCGCGGATTGCGCCGGGTTTTGGTTATTACGGGCTGGATTACGGCTTCGATGACACGCTCAAGGTGTACGGCACCGTGGATGCATTCGCCAGCTATCACGACTCACAGCACCACTCGGGTTTCAGGCTGGCCGGTGGCGGCGCCTGGACCAACAAGCTCGGGCTGTACGCACGCAAGGCGCTTGACCCCGATACCGTGGTGGAGCTTGACGTCGAGGAGGGTTTCAACCTCAATGGCGAGGCCCTGGAGGGCACCTGGGACACCGTCGGTACCCTGCGCCTGGCGACAGTCGCCCTGCGCTCGCGCACCCTGGGCAAGCTCGAGTTCGGCAAGACCTACGGCATGGCCACGCCCACCTACGCCGACCCGTTCCTGGCCACCTATGGCTCGCCCTACACCTACCTGGCCCTGCCTGCCGCCGGCAAGGGCGCCTTCTACCTTGACCTGCGCCCCAAGCACACCCTGGTCTACACCAGCCCGACCTTCAGCGGCTTCAGCCTCGGTACCGCGCTGAGCTTCGGCTTCGACGATGCCGCCAGCGCTGGGCGCACCGTACGTGGCGGTGGCGCCCGGCTGCAGTACCGCAACAGCCGGGTGATGTTGCTGGCCTCCTACAACCGTTACTACAGCGACCCATGGGACGACGGCGGCGTTTCACGCCAGACCGCCAACGATTTCAAGAGCCTGTCGGCGTTCTACGATTTCGGCCCGCTGGCCACCAGCCTCACCTGGCAGCGTCAGGACGTGGACCAGGCCGGCACGCCCAGCACCACGCTGTACACCTTTGGCATGATGGCGCCAGTGGGCGAGCTGGACGTGCTGCGCCTGGCGGTGATGCAACGCCAGGTCAGCGCCCGTGACAAGGACGCGTGGGGTGTGATGATCGGCTATGACCATTTCATCAACCCCCGCTGGGCCCTCTATGGACGCCTCGGCATGATCGCCAACCAGCGCGCCTCGTCGGTCACCTACGCCGGGACCCCGGTGGACCAGGCGGGCGATAACCCAAGCAACGTCTCGCTAGGCATGTACTACCACTTCTGACCCCACGGGGCGGGTCTGCTTGAGCACCTGCCCGCGCAAGCTGTGGAACAGCTCCTGGGCAGGCGCCGTGAGGCTGTGGCGGTCAATGCAGACCAGGTTGATGGGGTAATCCGGAATCAACTCCTGCACCGCCATGGCTACGAACTCGCAATCGATACCGTAGGTAGACCCTTGGTCCACCGCCAGCTCGCTGATGGTCATCAACGATTCCGTGTTCTTCAACAGCTTCAGCGCCATCATCACTGAAGTGCATTCAACGGTGTTCTGTGGCACCCGAAGGCCATTGGCTTCGAACAGTTGGTGAAACTGCGAAGCCTGGTCCGACAACTCGTCCAGGCTGATCCAGGGGGCGTATTGCAGGGTGCGCAGTGACTGGCTGAACTTCTGCCGATTCGAGGCGTGGCAAATCACCCTGCCCTTGATACTGCCAAGCGCCTCCCAGTCCAGGCTCAGCCGACTCAGCGGTTGCTGCGAAGTAATGGCAAAGTCCAGGCTGCCATCGCGCAAGCGCTGCAGGATCTGGCTGGGACGCAGGTCGGTGATGGTGATCTTCACCCGCGGGTACTTGCGCCGAAAGGCCAGGATACTTTCATCGACGCCATCGAGCATCGCCGTCAACGACGTAACCCCGATCGACACGGCGCCCAGCGCCGCATCCTGAATGCTCGCCGCTTCGATCTGCAGGCGGCGTATGCTCTCTACCACGAGGTTGGCATGGCGGATGACACGCTTGCCTTCCTCGGTAAGGGCCATGCCTTTGTGCGACCGCTGCAACAGGGTAAACCCCACCTCCCGCTCCAGCTCCTTGATCGAACGGCTCAGCGCGGGCTGAGTAATGTGCATGAGCTTGGAGGCTTCGAGGATGCTGCCTGCGTTATGAATGGCGACCAGCGCCCTGAGTTGGTGAAGTTTCAACCGTTTATACCTTGTTGTTAGCGGCCGGTTCGAAAAGTGTTCTGGCAGCCCTGACAGCCGTTGTCGGCAAGGCCTGAAAGGTATGGCTAGCGCAACACAGCCAGCAGGCTGGCCGCATCACTGACCTCGAACTTGCCGGGGCTTTCAACCGCAATGTACTGGACTACCTGGTCGTCGACCCACATCGCATACCGCTGCGAGCGCCGCCCCAAACCGCGTGCCGAAAGGTCCTGGGTCAGCCCCAGCGCCTCGCTGAATTCGCCATTGCCATCGCCGATCATCTTGACCGCATCCCCGACCTGCATGCTGTTGCCCCAGGCGTTCATGACAAAGGCATCGTTCACCGAGACGCACAGGATTTCGTCAATGCCAGCCGCACACAACGCAGGGGCCGCCGCGACATAACCGGGAACGTGACGTTCAGAGCACGTCGGCGTGAATGCGCCCGGCAACGCGAAGATCAGCACCTTCTTGTGCTTGCAACGCTCGCGAATGGAAAAGGCCATCGGGCCGATCGCGCAGGCGCCTGCGTCGCTGTTGTATTGATAAAGGGTAACGTCGGGCAGTTGATCGCCGGTTTTGATCATCGCTGTCTCCTGGGTGAGGTGAGGGCCAGGCGGCCATGATGCCGCAGTCGACCAGGCAACGCATCATGAGCAGGGCTAAAAAACCTGTGAAATAACTTCAATATCATTCATGCAGCGCCCCGCCTAGGATACGCCTCAATCAAACACATCAAGATTACGGTGTGAACGACTCAGCCTACGCAACTGACCAGCACTGAGTTGCTCACACTCAGGCATCTGGAAGCCGTCACCATGAATAAAGCGCCAACATTCACCGTCAAGCGCATTGCGTTCGACGAACATTATCACCCCGCCGAAAACACTCGCATCACGACCAACTTCGCCAATTTGGCCCGGGGTGCAAACCGCCAGCAAAACCTGCGCAATACCTTGACGATGATCAATAACCGTTTCAATGCGCTGGCGCACTGGGACAACCCCGAACATGATCGCTACCGCGTAGAGCTGGACATCATATCGGTGGAAATGAATATTGAAAATGCGCAGCACGGCCATGCACTGCCGCTGATCGAAATATTGAAAACCCATATTGTCGACCGCCAAAACAATACGCGCCTCGAAGGCATGGTAGGCAACAACTTCTCTTCGTACGTGCGCGATTACGACTTCAGCGTGCTGTTACTGGAGCATAACAAGCATCGGTCGACCTTCAGCACACCCGATCATTTCGGCGAGCTGCATGGCAACCTGTTCAAATGCTTCGTCAACTCGCAAACCTACCAGGAGCATTTCAGCAAACCACCGGTTATCTGCCTGAGCGTATCCAGCAGCAGGACTTACCTGCGCACCGAAAATCAGCACCCTGTGCTAGGGGTTGAGTACCAGCAGGATGAGTACTCGCTGACGGATGAATACTTCAAGAAAATGGGCTTGAAGGTGCGCTATTTCATGCCGCCGAACAGCGTCGCCCCGTTGGCGTTTTATTTTGCCGGCGACTTGCTGGCTGACTACACCGACCTTGAACTGATCAGCACCATCAGCACCATGGACACCTTTCAAAAAATCTACCGACCCGAGATCTACAACGCCAATTCTCCCGCAGGCAAGGCCTACCAGCCCAGCCTGCAAAACCAGGATTACTCGCTCACGCGCATTGTCTACGACCGGGAAGAGCGCAGCCGCCTGGCGATCGAGCAGGGCAAGTTTGCCGAGGAGCAATTTGTCAAACCCTACCAGGCCACGCTGGCGCAATGGTCCGCTCAATACGCACGTTGAACATTCAAAGCACAAGGTCACAGTTCATGAACACATTGCTACCCACCTCCACGGCCGGCAGCCTGCCTAAACCCGCCTGGCTTGCTCAACCCGAAACACTTTGGTCACCGTGGAAGTTGCAAGACGCGCAACTGATCGAAGGCAAACAGGATGCCTTGCGCCTGGCCTTGCAAGAACAACAACACGCCGGTATCGACATCGTCAGTGACGGCGAGCAAACCCGGCAGCACTTTGTCACCACGTTTATCGAGCACCTCAGCGGCGTTGATTTCGAACAACGGAAAACCGTTAGAATCCGTGACCGCTACGATGCAAGCGTACCGACGGTTATGGGTGCTGTCGCTCGACAAAAGCCGGTGTTTGTCGAAGATGCCAAGTTCTTGCGCCAGCACACCACACAGCCGATAAAGTGGGCGCTGCCCGGCCCCATGACCATGATCGACACACTGTATGACAACCACTACAAAAGCCGCGAGAAACTGGCCTGGGAGTTCGCCAAGATTCTCAACCAGGAAGCCAGAGAACTGGAAGCCGCGGGCGTGGACATCATTCAGTTCGATGAACCGGCATTCAATGTTTTCTTTGACGATGTGAATGACTGGGGCGTGGCTACCCTGGAAAGGGCCATCGAGGGCCTCAAGTGCGAAACGGCCGTCCATATATGCTATGGCTATGGCATCAAAGCCAACACCGACTGGAAAAAGACCCTCGGTTCAGAATGGCGGCAATACGAACAGGCCTTCCCCAAACTGCAGCAGTCCAGCATCGATATCATTTCGCTGGAATGCCATAACTCGCATGTTCCGATGGACCTGCTCGAGCTGATTCGCGGCAAGAAAGTCATGGTCGGCGCCATCGATGTGGCCACCCATGTCATTGAAACACCCGAACAGGTCGCCGCCACCCTGCGCAAGGCACTGCAATTCGTCGATGCCGACAAGCTCTACCCTTGCACCAATTGCGGCATGGCACCCCTGCCTCGCCAGGTAGCCAGCGGCAAGCTCAAGGCGTTGAGTGCAGGCGCAGCCATCGTCCGTCAGGAACTCGCTAACGCACGCTGAAATGAATGCAGCCACAGGACCTACCATGTTGCTTTCCGGTACGGCGATCGAGCCGTCGACTTTTCGCCAGGCACTCGGGCACTACGCCTCCGGCATCACGGTGATTACATCGCACCACGAAGGTGAGCCGATCGGCTTCACCTGCCAGTCGTTCTACAGCGTATCGATGAGCCCGCCGCTGGTGTCATTCAGTGTGATGTCCCGTTCGGCCAGCTACCCGAAAATTCGCCAGGCTGGGCGCTTCACGGTCAACATCCTGTCAGGTGAACAGGTCGGCATTTCCAACCAGTTTGCCCGGCGCGGCGCCAACAAGTGGCAGGGCGTCGAATGGCAAGCATCGCCGTTGGGCAACCCGATCATTGCCGGCAGCCTGCATTGGCTTGATTGCGAAATTCACGCCGAACATGCCGCCGGGGACCACCTGATCGTGATTGGCGAAGTCAAAGCGTTGAACCTGCAGGCCACTGCTGCCACGCAGCCGCTGCTGTATTTCAAGGGGCAGTACTGCAACCTCGCCGCGCCTCACGCGGCTTGAGCCTCACCCCACTCACGGAAAACCCAGCAAAGGAATTGTCAGGATCACGCAGCAGTGAAGAAAACCCGCCATTACTGCGTTGATCCGCCATTTTACTCATGATCGATTTACGCCACCTGCGAACCCTCCACGCGCTGCGTGAAACCGACAGCCTGCAAGAGGCCGCCGAGCGCCTGCACCTGACACAATCAGCCCTGTCGCACCAGTTCCGCGATATGGAAGAGCGCATCGGCATGCCACTGTTCGTGCGCAAATCCAGGCCGGTGCGCTTCACCAGCGCCGGGCTGAAGCTGCTGCAGCTGGCCGATCAGGTGCTGCCTCAGATCCGCAATACCGAACGGGACCTGGGCAAGCTGGCCGGGGGCTGCGCCGGACGGTTGCACATCGCCATCGAGTGCCACAGCTGCTACCAGTGGCTGATGCCTTCAGTGGATGAGTTCCGCGGCGCCTGGCCTGAGGTGGAACTGGACCTCGCCTCGGGTTTTTCCTTCGCGCCACTGCCAGCCCTGGAGCGCGGCGACCTGGACCTGGTGGTGACCTCCGACCCGGTGACATTGCCGGGTATCAGCTACGTGCCTCTGTTCAGCTACGAGGCGCTGCTGGCCATCGACAACCACCACGCCATGCGCCACAAGCCGTACCTGGAGCCCGCCGATATCGCCAGCCAGACACTGATCAGCTACCCGATCGAACGCACCCGCCTGGACATCTTCACCCGCTTCCTCGACCCCGCCGACGTCGAGCCCGCACAGGTCCGCACCTCAGAACTTACCGTGATGATGATGCAACTGGTTGCGTCCGGGCGCGGCGTCTGCTGCCTGCCCAACTGGGCCGTGCACGAATACAGTTCGCGCGGCTATGTAACCGCCAAGCGCCTTGGCGAACACGGCCTGCAGGCAAACCTCTATGCGGCACTGCGCAGTGACATGCTGGAGGTGCCGTACGTGCGTGATTTTCTGCTGACGGCCAAGGATATTTCGTTCACCACGCTGGCAGGTGTCAGCGTGCCTTCAGGCCCGGTTATCTGAAGCCCGGGCGTGCGTTTGCGAACCTCAGTGCCGGCCATGGCGCGCCATGCCCCTACGGCCAAGGAATCAGCCAGCCTTCGCCAACTGCACTTGCAGAAACGCCATCAGTGCCCCCGCCACAGGTGACAAGCTGCGCCCTTTGCGGGTGAGCATGCCGATGTGCCGTTCTACCTTGGGCTCCACAAGGGGCACGAACGCCAGTTTTTCGTTCTCCTGCGGAAAAGCGAGGTACGGCAAGGTACTGATCCCTACCCCCTCCTCCAGCATGGCGATCAACGAAATCATGTTGGAAATGAACAGCCGGCTATCGGCCAGCAAACCCTCGGCCTCGGTACCCGCCAGTAATTGCGAGGTACCGTTGCGGATCATCGGCACGCCCAGCAACTGCGCCCAATGCAGCTGCCCCCCCGCCTGCGCCAGCGGGTGGTCGCTGCGGCACACCACGCCAACCTGATCATTCACGATGGGGGCGAATTCGAGCTGGTCATCGTCCACCCACAGGCTGCTGATGCCGAAATCAACCTGCCCTTGAGCGAGCAACTGCTGCACACGTTCGGCCGTGCCGTCCTGAATGCTGACCTGCACATTGGGGTGCGCGGCCACAAAGCGGGCCAGCGGCCCTGGCAGCATTCGGCTGGCCACAGAAGGCACGGTGGCGATGCTGACCTGGCCGATTTCATGCCGGGCAAACAGCATGGCTTCACGCGCAATACGGTCATGGTGCTCGATCAAGCCACGAAACAACGGGAGGCAATGCTCGCCATATGGCGTCAGCTCTACCCGGCCACCGCCCTTTTCGACCAGTGCCTGCCCCAGCTTCTGCTCCAGTTCACGCAGGGCCAGGGATATCGCAGGCTGGGTGCGAAAGGCCTGGCGGGCGGCCGCGTGGAAACTCTTGTGTTCGGCGACCAGTACGAAGTAACGCAACTGCGCGATTTTCAGCTCGGGCAACATGGTTAGCATTCCTTATCAAAGCATTTTTTTTATTAATTTTTATTTGCTGCATATTGCTCGCATGATGAATGCCATGCAAACGGAGGCGTTCATCCATGTCACACAAGACCTACAACAACTACATCGATGGCCAGTGGTGTGAAGGCCACGCCACTTTGGGCAACTACAGCCCCTCGGACACTGGCGACCTGATCGGCCAGTACCATCAGGCCAGCGCCGAACAGGCCCGCCAGGCCATTCAGGCCGCCCGCGCCGCTCAACCCCTGTGGGCCGCCAGTGGCCTGGAAAGCCGCCAACAAGTGCTGATGGCCATCGGCGACGAGCTGATCGCCCGCAAGGAAGAACTCGGCGAACTGCTGTCGCGAGAAGAAGGCAAACCCTTGGCCGAAGGCATCGGCGAGGTCAACCGCAGTGGCCAGTTCTTCCATTACTACGCCGCCGAAGTGCTGCGTCAGATGGGCGAGACTGCCGCCTCGGTGCGCCCAGGGGTCGACATCGAAGTGCATCGCGAACCGGTGGGTGTGGTGGGCATCATTACCCCATGGAACTTCCCCATGGCCACCGCCGCCTGGAAAATCGCCCCGGCCTTGGCCTTTGGCAACGCCGTGGTGTTCAAGCCGGCCAACCTGGTGCCAGCCAGTGCCTGGGCGCTCACCGAGATCATCAGCCGTCAGGGCCTGCCCAGCGGTACCTTCAACCTGGTGATGGGCAGCGGTGCCGACGTCGGCGAGGCCCTGATCGAGTCCGCCGAGATCGATGCCCTGACGTTCACCGGTTCTCTGCAGACGGGCCGACGCGTAGCGGTGGCCACCGCCGGTAACCTGGTGCGCTGCCAGCTGGAAATGGGTAGCAAGAATGCCCTGGTGGTCATGGACGACGCCGACCTCGAACTGGCCGTGGAATGCGCGCTCAACGGGGCCTTCTTTGGCACTGGGCAGAAATGCACTGCGTCATCACGGCTGATCGTCTGCGACGGCATCCACGACCGCTTCGTCGAGGCGCTGCGCCTGCGCATGCGCCAGCTCAAGGTCGGCCATGCACTGGAGGCTGGCGTCCAGATCGGCCCGGTAGCTGACGCGCGCCAGCTGGAACAGAACCTGGCCTACCTGCAACTGGCCCAGGCCGAAGGCGCCACCCTGATAGAAGGCGGCGAGCGCCTGCAATTGGCCTCCGATGGCTACTACATGCGCCCGGCCTTGTTCATCAACAGCCGCAACGACATGCGCATCAACCGCGAGGAAGTGTTCGGCCCCATCGCCTGCGTGATCCGCGTGCGCGATTTTGAAGAGGCGCTGGCCACGCTCAATGATACCGAGTACGGCCTCACAGCCGGGATCATCACCCAGTCGCTGCGCCACGCCAGCCACTTCAAGCGCCGCGCCCAGACCGGTTGCGTGATGGTCAATCTGCCCACCGCCGGGACCGACTACCACGTGCCATTCGGGGGCCGCAAAGCCTCGAGTTTCGGCCCCCGGGAACAGGGGCAATACGCTCGCGACTTCTACACCGTGGTCAAGACCACCTACCTGCGGCCCTGAAGGAATACATGCCATGCACGACCTTTTGATGATCGACGGCCTGCAGTACTCCAACTGGAGCCAGGAAATATTCCAGCAGATGCAGGCCGGTGGCCTGAGCGCGGTGCACGCCACCATCGCCTACCACGAAAACGCCCGCGAAACCCTGTCACGCCTGGGCGAGTGGAACCGCCGCTTCGAGACATGGCCCGAGCTGATCCGCCCGGTGCGCACGGCCAGCGACATCCGCCTGGCCCACGAGGAGGGCCGGGTGGGTATCTTCTTCGGCTTCCAGAACTGCTCGCCGATCGAGGACGACATTGCCCTGGTGGAGGTTTTCCGCCAGCTCGGGGTGTTCGTCATGCAGCTGACCTACAACAACCAAAGCCTGCTGGCCAGCGGTTGCTATGAGCGCGAGGACAACGGCATCAGCCGCTTCGGCCGCCAGGTGATCGCCGAAATGAACCGCGTCGGCATGCTCATCGACATGTCTCACAGCGCCGAGCGAAGCACGCTTGAGGCCATCGAACTGTCCAGCCGACCGGTGATCATCTCCCACGCCAACCCTGCCAGCTTCCACGCCGCCAAGCGCAACAAATCCGATGCGGTGCTACGCGGGATCGCAGAGTCCGGCGGGCTGCTGGGCTTCAGCACCTATCCGTTCCACCTCAAGGGTGCCTCGGACTGTAGCCTGGAAAGTTTCTGCGACATGGTCGCGCGCACCGCCGACCTGATGGGTGTGGAGCACGTCGGCATCGGCACCGACCTGTGCCAGGCGCAACCCTTGTCTGTGCTGGAATGGATGCGCAACGGCCGCTGGAGCAAGGACAAGGACTACGGCGAAGGCTCCAGGGACAACGCCAACTGGCCGGCGCCCTTGCAGTGGTTCCGCGACAGCCGCGACTTCCGCAACATTGCCCAGGGCCTGCGCGCCCGCGGCTTTGCCGAGCACGACGTGGGCAACATCATGGGGCTGAACTGGTTGCGCTTGCTGGAGACCGCCACCACGGCACAGGCCTGAACCCCTTGCACGGACAGCATCAACAATAAAAAGAATCGCAGGTTCCGGAGGTTTCATGAAAAACCCAACTACCTTGCAGGCCGACGGCCAGGCCATGGGCCTGCCTATGGCACGCGATATCGACTGGCCGTTGTTCCTGATCAGCGGCGGATTCCTCGGCGCCTTCCTGCTGGCGGCGCTGATCGACATCGACACCGTGTCGGCGCTGGTCAATACCCTGTTCGCCTGGTCGACAAAGGCCTTTGGCCTCTATTGGCAAGTGCTGATGCTGGCAACCTTCGCCGTCAGCCTGTTCATCGGTTTTTCCAGGTGCGGGCGTGTACGCCTGGGCGGGGTCACCCAGCGCCCGGACGTCAGCACCTTCAACTGGATCGCCGTGATCATGTGCGCCCTGCTGGCAGGTGGTGGCGCCTTCTGGGCCGCTGCCGAACCCTTGATGCACTTTGCCAGCCCACCGCCCTTCTTCGCCGGCCTGCAACCGCACAGCGAAGCGGCGGCCACCGCGGCACTGGCGCAATCGTTCGTGCACTGGGGCTTCCTGGCCTGGGCCGTGCTGGGCAGCCTGCTGGCGATCGTGCTGATGCACCTGCATTACGATAAAGGCCTTCCGCTGGCGCCGCGCACCCTGCTTTACCCCCTGTTCGGCCAGCGAGCGCTCAAGGGCCCGATCGGCACCTTGGCCGACGCTGCCTCGATCATCGCGGTAGTGGCCGGCACCATCGGTCCGATCGGTTTCCTTGGCCTGCAGATCAGCAGCGCCATGCACGCCGTGTGGGGGCTGCCCAACACTATCGTCACCCAGTCGCTGACCATTGTCCTGGTGACCGCGATGTACACCGTCTCGTGCCTGGTGGGCCTCAAAGGCATCCGCTTTGTCAGCGAGATCAACGTCTGGTTGATGATCGGCCTGGCCCTGTTCATGGTGGTATTCGGACCGACGCTGTTCATCCTCGGCGGTTTCCCGGCGGCCTTTGCCCTGCACGTGGAGCACTTCATCCCCCTGACGATGTTCCGCGCCGACCCCAAATGGCTGGACTGGTGGACGGTGTTCTACTGGGGCTGGTTCATCGGCTACGCGCCCATGGTGGCCCTGTATGTCGCGCGGATCTCGCGGGGCCGCACCATCCGCGAGATCATCATGACGCTGTCGATCATCGCACCGCTGGTGACCATGTTCTGGTTCACTGTGGTGGGCGGTACCGGGATCGGCCTGGAGCTGCAAACGCCAGGCATCGTCACCGCCCATGGCGCCAAGCCTGAAGACCTGTTGCTGGGAGTGACGCAGCACCTGCCACTGGGTGGCCTTGTCAGCGCGCTGTTCCTGTTCTTGAGTTTCATCTCGGTGGCCACCAATGGCGACGCCATGGCCTTCACCGTGGCGCTGGCGATGTCCAGCAACGATAAACCGAAGAAGTGGTTGCGCGGTTTCTGGGCAATCGGCATGGGCCTGGCGGCGGTGGTGCTGATCACCATTGGCGCAGGCGGGGTGACGGCCCTGCAATCCTTCATTGTCATCACCGCGGTGCCGGTGTCGCTGGTGATCCTGCCAGCGCTGTGGGATGCCGTGCGCATCGCTCGACACATGGCCCGTGAACAAGGCGTCTGAACATGATCCATCCAGGTACAACAACAATGCCCAACAGCGTGCCTGCAATACCCGCGTTGCGCCCTGCCAGCCAAGTCATGGACCTGGCCCGGCTGGGTAGCCACTTCCAGAGCCCGCTAAGCTTCGTGCGCAGCAGCATGCGGCGGATGATGCAACAGCGCTGGCAAATCCGGCGCAGCTGTTTCGACCTCGATGGCCAAGGCTTCGGCACTGCGATCTACCGCATCGAAACGCCAAACGGCCATTACCACTGCGTGATCTTCTCGGCCTACCTGCCGCCGGAAAAGCGCAGCGATCGGGTCATCGCCGACCAGTGGGACGTCAGCTTCGTGCTGGTGGCCGGCGATGTCGACTCGGCACAACTGGCCGACCTGCAACGCAACGTGCCGCTGCAGGAAGCCGGCCGCTTCGATGCACGCGTGCTGGTGTTGTCGCGGGCCAACCGTAGCTTGCGCAATTTCGACCGGTTTCTGGCGGCGCTGGCAGAAGGACGCCAGCCCGATCCACAGCAACTGGCTGAAGTCGGCTACCTGTATCGCACCACCGCGGTTTACGGTAACGGCAAGTTCGGCATCGCCGATTTTGGTTGCCTGCAAGATAACCCGGACTTCAACCAGCCGTTCAGCGCGCAGATGTTCACCGTCTACCTGCTGCGTCACTTCAGCATCGAGCAGATCAACCACATGGCCCGGGCACTCGCCCCGCAGCGGGCAGTGCAACTGGCCCCGGCGCTACAGCGCTACCTGGGGGTAGGCAACGCGACCGGGCTGGGAATGGCCCCTTTTCTGATCAACCACCCTCAACTGGTGGAGCACTGGATCAGTACGCGGGAAACGGCCCTGGCACTGGTACTGGCGCAGTCGGCGGAGCCCGACCAATTGGCACGCCTGCAGCAATTGCTGGCGCGCGCCCAGTTGCACCTGAGCCAGTCCCGGACCGAAGACCAGCGCCAGCATGAGCAGAACCTGCAAACCTTGGCCGAGCTTGCTTTACTGGCCACCTGGCTTGGCACGCAAGCCGACGGCGCGGGCCTTTGGCCGCGCCTGCTGGCCTGGGCGCAATTACACACGGGGGTGGGCTGCCAGGAGCTTCTGGTCAGCCTGCTGCTGGAGCTGTACCCCGAGCAGGTCACGCCCCTGGCCGAGCACATGGGGGTCAACGAAAGCTGGCAGCTGGACGCCCAGATGCCCCTTGGGCAACTGCGCCAGCTCATCGAGCAGCAATATGGCTGGGCGTTGCGCTACGACTTCAGTGCTGTCGATGCGGAGCACTTCTTCTGGTACCGCTCAGCTGAAAAAGAAGAGCCGCGCCTGGGCATTCGCGCAGAGGAGCCAGGGGCCGAAAAAGAAATGCAACTGGGTATTGCCCGCAATATCCAGCAGTGCCATAGCGCGCTACTGGAGCACCTGCAACGGCAGCCTCAGGCGCTGACCGCTCACTTCCTGATCGCCCAACCGAGGTTCAAGGGCGCGGTACGCCGCCTGCAAGGCATGGCAAAAACAAACTACGGTGAAATCCGTGCCAATCTGCTGGCCCGGGACATGCTGCCGATTCACCTGCTGCGCTGCAAACTGGCATTTTTCGGCGCGGGGAAATTCGACCCCAAGTCAAGCCGCTGGGTGCGTATCACGCTGTTCCAGGGCGCGCCGCTGGTCAGCGACATCGGTCAGCCGTTCGCAGACGACTGGAATTTCGCAGTCATGCCGCAAAGGGAGCTTTGACCATGCGCGTATCGCTTAACGAAATACAGGTGATGTGCCGCAAGGCATTCGAAGGCATGGGCTTCGCCCCGGGCGACTGCGAGGATGCCGCCGAACTCGTGGGCTGGTTGCAACTGCAGGGGCTCGATGGCGTCGGTGCACTGGAAAAGGCGTTGCGTTATCTGCAAGCCGAAGCTGCACGGCCATACGCCTTGTGCCATGAGGATAACGCCCTGCTGGTGATCGACGCCAAGGGCCAGAGCGTGTTGCGCTGCGCCGCCACGGTGGTGGAACTGGCGGCAGCCAAGGCCATGCGCTGTGGTCAGGCTGAACTGCGCATACGCCACTGCCACAACCGTTTGCTGTTGCTGGGCTACCTGAGCCGGGCAGCGGTGCAGGGGCTGCACGTGCAAGCCCGCTGGGAGGACGCCCGCCAATGCCACCTGGCCGATTTTACCGCCGGCATGCCGCGCCCGGAACTGAGCAGTGAAACCCGGCCCCAGGCCATTGAAGCGGCCGCGCAAGACGTAACGGTGCTGTTCACCCGAGCAGGCCAGACCGCCCAGGCAATAAGCGACCCGCAGCGCCCACTGCAGCAAGGTTTTACCGTCAACGAACATACCTGGCAAAGGCTCAGGCAGCTGGCCGAACACATCCTTGTCGAGAGCACCGATGCCTCACGCCGCCACGGTGCAGGCGGCGGCAGCGACGCCGACTGAACACCCTTGCCACTGAGGAAAAAACCCATGAAGCATGCGATAAAGACCGAGCTGTTCGCCTCCAGGGCGCCACTGGAATGGGCGGTCGTCGGCAACGGTACGTTGTACACGGCCCAGATCCCAATCGATACGCAGGGCCAGGTGGTTGCCGGCGGCATCGAGGCCCAGGCCCGCCAGACACTGGACAACCTGCGCCACACCCTGGAAGCCGCTGGCAGCTCGCTGGATGCCGTGACCCAGGTACTGATCTACGTGACCGACCGCCGTTATCTGGCGACTGTGAATGCCGTGTACGCCGAGTATTTCCAGGCACCCTACCCCAACCGTGCGGCCGTAGTGGTGGCTGGCCTCGCCCGGGAAGAAATGCTGGTGGAGCTGGTGGTCTACGCCTGCCTCTGACGCCCTGAAGGCGCCCGTCTCACGATATTCAGCGTTCGCGCAATCGAGTGCCGCCCGCGCGGCGCTCGATGCATGCACCCTCCACCCCACGTCATGCACCCGGAATACTCCCTTTTTCTCCCGCCAGGCACCGGCCTGCGCCCCATTTCGGTTCAAAACCCGCGCCCGGATCAAAAGCGCCCTTTTTTGATGCGCCGGCCCTTGCGGCCAGGCAGCACACATCGGGTGTGCCCCTCACATTTCCTGCATCGCCAGAACCGCCAGGCGTATTCGGCACTTTTATTGCACAGACTGGTTGTACTCAACGCACAGGCAATCTACCGAAACCGAGGTTAACGCGAGACACAGCTCCCACTTACCCCAGCAAGGCAGCACCCTGAAAGACGCAGATGAACCGCAATGAAGCTGCCGGCAACGGCGGCAAGGAGTGGGTATGTCCCGGGCTTTTTTCAATGAAATGTACGAAGCGGACGGCACTTGCCGCCCGCATTACCAGGAGTTCGCCCGCTGGCTGGCCAACACCCCGCTGGAGTTGCTGGAACAGCGCCGCCGCGAGGCCGACCTGCTGTTTCACCGCGCTGGCATCACCTTCACCCTGTATGGCGACAAGCAGGATACCGAGCGCCTGATCCCCTTCGATATCATCCCGCGCAGCATCCGCGCCAGCGAATGGCGCACGGTCGAGCGTGGCTGCATTCAACGGGTACAGGCGCTGAACCTGTTCCTGCAGGACATCTACCACGACCAGCGCATTCTCAAGGCCGGCATCATCCCGCCAGAGCAAGTGCTGGCCAACGAGGGCTACCAGATCGCCATGCAGGGCCTGGACCTTCACCGTGGGCTGTATGCGCATATTGCCGGTGTCGACCTGGTACGTGACGGCGATGGCAGCTATTTCGTGCTGGAAGACAACCTGCGCACCCCCAGCGGCGTCAGCTACATGCTCGAAGACCGCAAGATGATGATGCGCCTGTTCCCCGAACTGTTTGCCGCCCAGCGCATCGCGCCCATCGATCACTACCCCAACCTGCTGCTGGACACGCTCAAGAGCGCCAGCCCACTGGACAACCCCACCGCGGTGCTGCTCACGCCCGGCCGTTTCAACAGCGCCTATTTCGAGCATGCCTTCCTGGCCCGGGAAATGGGCATCGAGTTGGTCGAAGGCGCCGACCTGTTCGTGCGTGATGAGCATGTCTACATGCGCACCACGGCCGGCCCCCAACAGGTGGACGTGATCTATCGTCGCCTGGACGACGACTACCTCGACCCGCTGTCCTTCAACCCTGACTCCATGCTGGGCGTGCCGGGGCTGATCTCGGTTTACCGCGCCGGCAATGTGGTACTGGCCAACGCCGTCGGCACTGGCGTGGCCGATGACAAATCCATCTACCCCTTCGTCGACGACATGATCCGCTTTTACCTGAGCGAAGAACCGATCCTGAACAACGTGCCGACCTGGCAGTGCCGCAAGCCGGCGGACCTGTCCCATGTACTGGCCCACCTGCCCGAACTGGTGGTCAAGGAAACCCAGGGCTCCGGCGGTTATGGCATGTTGGTCGGGCCCGCCTCGACCAAAGCCCAGATCGAGGACTTCCGCGCGCGCATCAAAGCCCGCCCGCACGCCTATATCGCTCAACCGACGCTGTGCCTGTCAACCTGCCCGACCTTCGTCGACAGCGGCATCGCACCGCGTCACATCGACCTGCGCCCGTTCGTGTTGTCGGGCAGTGAAACCCGCCTGGTGCCCGGTGGCCTGACGCGCGTGGCGCTCAAGGAAGGCTCGCTGGTGGTCAACTCGTCGCAAGGCGGCGGTACCAAGGACACCTGGGTAGTGGAGGACTGAGCCATGCTTTCGCGAACCGCTTCCGACCTGTACTGGATGTCCCGCTACCTGGAGCGTGCAGAAAACCTCGCGCGCATGCTCGAGGTCAGCTACTCGCTGTCGCTGATGCCCCAGGCCGGGCGCAGCGACGGCCATGCCGAACTGGCAATGTCGCTGATGGCCTCGGGCATGCTGGACGACTACCTGCGTCGGCACAATGAACTCGACACCGAGCGCATGCTGCACTTCTTCGCCCTCGACGCCACCAACCCCAGCAGCATCTATTGCTGCCTGCAGGCCGCCAGGACCAATGCCCATGCAGTGCGCGGCCGTATCACCGCCGACATGTGGGAGAACATCAACGCCACCTGGATCGAAATGCGCAACATTGCCAGCAACGGCCTGGGTCGCTATGGCATCAGCCAGTTCTGCGACTGGGTAAAGGAACGGTCGCACCTGTTCCGCGGTGCGACCTCTGGCACCATCATGCGCAACGATGCCTACAGCTTCATTCGCCTGGGGACCTTCCTGGAGCGGGCGGACAACACCCTGCGCCTGCTCGATTCGCGCTATGAAATGTTCGGCGAGGCCTCCGAAGAGGTCAGCGACGACTCCGCCCGCGGTTATTACCAATGGAGCGCCCTGCTGCGCGCGCTGACCTCGTATGAGGCCTTCAACGAGCTCTATCGCGCCGCGCCCAGTGCCCGGCCGGTGTCCGAGCTGCTGCTGTTGCGGGTGGACGTGCCGCGCTCGCTGCATGCCTGCATCGAGGAACTGGACCTGATCCTGGCGGGCCTGCCGGGCAGTACCGGGCGTGCCGCCCAGCGCATGGCCGCCGAACTGAACGCGCGCCTGCGCTACACCGCCATCGACGAAATCCTTGATGCAGGGTTGCACCCCTGGCTAAGCGACTTCATCGGCCGCATCAACCAACTGGGCCAGGCCGTCCATCACTCCTACCTGGAGGTTGTATGAAACTGTCCATTCGCCACGACACGACCTATAGCTACGCCAGCGACGTGTGCAACAGTATCCAGTTCCTGCGCCTGACGCCGCGCAGCAGCGAACGCCAGCGTATCAATCAATGGCAACTGGACCTGCCCTGCAAGGTCAAGGGCCAGATCGACCCTTACGGCAACATCCTGCATGTGCTGACGCTGGACAAACCCCATGGTCATCTGGCGCTTACCGCACACGGCCAGGTCGAGATCGACCCGGATTGCGAACACGAAACCGAGAGCCAGTCTCCCCTGCCGTTCCTGCGCGGTAGCCACCTGACGCTGGCCGACAACACCCTGATTGCTTTCGCCGCCCGGCAATGTGGCAGTCACCGCGACCGGGCAGCACTGATCGGGCTGATGCAAGGCCTGGCCGAGCACATGCCCTACAGCCCTGGGGCCACGTCGGTGGGCACCACGGCCATCGAAGCCTTCAACGGTGGCGCAGGCGTGTGTCAGGACCACACCCACGCCTTCCTGGCCTGCGCACGCAGCCTGGGGGTGCCGGCACGCTATGTGTCCGGCTACCTGTGCACCGAGGACGAACAACACCTGGCCAGCCACGCCTGGGCCGAAGCCTGGGTCGACGAAGCCTGGTACAGCTTCGACATTACCAACCGCCTGACCCGGCCAGAGCGTCACCTGAAGCTCGCGGTGGGCCTGGACTACCTCGATGCCTGTCCGGTCAGGGGCGTACGCCGCGGCGGCGGCGCCGAATCGATGCAGGCCAGCGTCCACGTGCATCGCCAGTGACAGGCTGGCGTCAGACCGGTCTTGCCGCGCGAGTGCGGCAAGACCCTTCCACACGCAACACAAGGGAAACCGCATGACTTACTGTGTCGCCATGCACCTGGAGGACGGGCTTGTCTTCATCAGCGACTCACGCACCAACGCCGGCATCGACCAGATCTCCACGTTCACCAAGTTGTTCGTCTTCAGCGCCCCGGGCGAGCGGCTGATCGTGCTGCAGACCGCCGGCAATCTGGCGACCTCGCAGTCGGTGGTAAACCTGCTGCAGCAACGCACCCAGGGCAACGGCCCCCATCTGCTGAACGTTGCCACGCTCTACGATGCAACGGTGCTGGTCGCCGACACCCTGCGCGAGGTGGTCAAAAGAGACCGCAGCAAGCTCACGGCCGATATCGACCTTAGCAGTTCATTCATCGTCGGCGGCCAGATAGCCGGCGGCCCCATGGCCATCTACAACGTGTATGCACAAGGCAATTTCTTCCAGGCCACACCGGACACCCCGTTTCTGCAACTGGGTGAAAGCAAGTACGGCAGGCCAATACTCGACCGCAACCTGGATTACCGCACGCCGCTCGATGAAGCGCTGCGCTGCGGCCTGATTTCGTTCGACTCCACCATCCGCAGCAACCTGTCGGTGGGCATGCCGCTGGACTTGCTGGTGTACCGCAACAACAGCCTGGAAAGCATGACGCGCAAGCGCATTACCAGCGACGATGCCTATTACCAGCAGATTCGCAGGCAGTGGAGCGACGGCTTGAAAACCCTGCTGGCCGAACTGCCAGCGCCGCCTTATGGCTGAGTAAGCGAACTGTCCAGATCCTTTGGTGCCTGGACAGGCACCTTCGCGGTCTGGCCCGCGCCCACAGGTACTGTGCAAGCCTTGAAGGCTGTGATGGCCTGTGGGAGCGGGCGAGCCCGCGAGCAGGCCGGTACAGGCAACACCTCAGTAAAACCAATGTGTAATGTTCGAAACTCCGTGGTTTATCCTGCGCCTTCCCCCCCTGTCACGAGCCTGTCATGTCGTGCGCTGCCACACCGGTGCCAATCCACCGCGCCGACCAGACTCCCGCAATGCCGCCCCATGCCATGCATGACATGGGCTCACCTATGGGGTGAGGAGTGATCGTTTGAGTCGATCAAATCGCTGAAATCTAATGGGTGCAAACCAACAAGAAGCTCGCACGGAAGCGATCAGCGATAGAGAAAACCACACGATGACTCCAACGTTCTCATTACTCGTCCTGGGCACCGCGATACTCCTGATCGTCGTCATGATCAGCAAACTCAAAGTACACCCGTTTCTGGCCTTGATGGCCGCAAGCCTGGTGGTCGGTGTCGGCACCGGCATGGCGCCAACGGCAATCGTGGCGGCATTCGAGAAAGGCATGGGCAGCACGCTGGGCTTTCTTGCCGGCATCATCGGCCTGGGCAGTATCCTCGGCAAACTGCTGGAGGAATCCGGAGGTGCCAGGCGCATCGCCACCACACTGCTGAACAGGCTGGGGGAACGCAATGCCTCGTGGGCAATGATGCTCGTCGGCTTCATCGCCGGCATCCCGGTATTCTTCGAAGTCGGCTTCGTCCTGCTGATTCCGTTGATCTACGTGGTTGCACGGCAAACCCGCATCAGCATGCTGTACCTCGGCGTGCCGCTGGCCACCTCGCTGATGGTGGTGCACTGCATTCTCCCGCCACACCCGGCCGCCACAGCCATCACCGGCATGCTCAATGCGGATATCGGTACGGTCATCCTGTACGGCCTGATCGTTGGCCTGCCGACCGCTATCATCGCGGGCCCGGTGTGGGTTCGCTTCACCTGTAACCGTGAAGCCGGCGAATCCCAGCAGGCCTTCCTGTCTGCGCGCACGGTGGCTCAAGCAGAAGAGCAGGCAATGCCCGCGTTCGGCATCACACTCACCACCGTACTGCTGCCACTGGTGTTGATGGTCGGCAAAACGTTGGCCGTCACGGTCCTGGACAAGGGCTCTGCGCTGTACGAGTGGGTGGCCTTCCTGGGCAGCCCACTGATTGCCCTGACGCTGTCGGTGGTGTTCGCCTACTGGGCACTGGGCTTGCGCCGCGGCCTGGATATGGCAGGCCTGCTGAGCCTGACCCAGCGCTGTTTCCCTCCCCTGGCCGGCATTCTGCTGATCATCGGTGCCGGCGGTGCCTTCAATGACATGCTCGTGGGCAGCGGCATCGGCAAGGCACTGGCCGATGTGCTGAACCAGACGCAGCTCAACCCGATCATCCTCGCCTGGTTGGTCGCCGGGATCATGCACTTTGCCGTCGGCTCGGCCACCGTCGCGATGATCAGCGCGGCCGGCATGGTAATGCCAATCCTTGGCCAGCACCCGGAATACAACCGGGAAATCCTGGTGATCGCCATCGGCGCCGGCGCCATCGGCTGGACCCACATCACCGACTCGGCGTTCTGGGTGGTGAAGGAGTACCTGGGCCTTTCCCTGAGTGATGCACTGAAGAAGTTCACTGCCGCTACAGTGCTGGCCTCGGTAGTCGCCTTGTGCCTTACCCTGCTCCTTTCGAAGATTGTCTGATCTACTCTGCACATACCGCACTACAGGTGAAATCATGATTCACGGAAAAACCCTGGAAGCCTGGCAACAAAGCCACCCGATCATCGCCGAGCTGGTGGCCCTGAAGCCAACCAGCTGGTTCAACCCTGGCATCGCCAAGGCTGCAGAAGCCCTGCACGACGTGGGCCTGACGGCGGCCGACGTGCAAGTCACCAGCGCGCGGCTGCAGCGGTTCGCGCCTTACCTGGCCACCGTGTTCCCCGAGACGGCAGCGGCCGGCGGGGTCATCGAGTCGCACATCACCCCGCTGCCTCAGCTGCGCCAGCTGCTTGTCGAGGAGGGATCGCTGCAGAACGCAGGCAGCCTGTGGCTCAAGGCGGACAGCGACTTGCCTATCTCCGGCTCGATCAAAGCCCGGGGCGGCATCCATGAGGTGCTCAAGCACGCCGAGGACCTGGCCCTGGCTGCCGGCTTGATCACGCCAACGGATGACTACACCAAACTGGCGAGCGACCAGGCCCGCGCATTCTTCAGCCAGTACAAGATCGCCGTGGGCTCGACCGGCAACCTGGGGCTGTCGATTGGCATCATGAGCGCCAAGCTGGGCTTCCAGGTGAGCGTGCACATGTCGTCTGACGCCAGGCAATGGAAGAAGGACAAGCTGCGGGCCAACGGTGTCACGGTGGTCGAACACGCCTCCGACTACAGCGTGGCGGTCGAGCAAGGCCGCCAGCAGGCGGCATCCGACCCCAGCTGTTACTTTGTCGACGACGAAAACTCCCCGCAGCTGTTTCTCGGCTATGCCGTGGCCGCCGAACGGTTGGCGCGGCAATTCGACCAGGCGGGCATCCAGGTAAACGCAGATCATCCATTGTTCGTGTACCTGCCGTGCGGCGTAGGGGGCGGCCCAGGCGGTGTTGCGTTCGGGCTGAAACTGGTATTCGGCGATGCGGTGCACTGCATCTTTGCCGAGCCCACCCATTCCCCCTGCATGCTGCTGGGTGTCTATACCGGCCTGCACGATGAAACCAGCGTGCAGGACTTCGGCATCGACAACATCACCGCCGCCGACGGCCTGGCGGTCGGGCGCCCATCAGGGTTTGTCGGCAAAGCCATGCAGCGCCTGATCGATGGTTACTACACCGTGACCGACGAAGAACTGTACCGCTTGATGGTCATCGCCCATGAGCAGGACAAGGTCAAACTGGAACCCTCTGCCCTGGCCGGCGTACCCGGTATGCTACGGGTGCTGCAAGCAGGCGAGTACCTGGCTCGCCAGGGCTTCACCCCAACCCAGCTGCAGCAGGCTACACACCTCGTCTGGGGGACGGGTGGCAGCATGGTGCCGGACGATGAATTCAACGCCTATCTGGCGAAAGGGCGCAGCCTGCAGGCAAACGTGTAACCGCAATCAGCTCACGGCGCAGGAAGGATTGATCAATGAAAAAGCCCGGCGGCGGCGCCGTGAAACTCAATGGCTCGCACCTGGGCAGCCTGCATGTCTTTCTGGTGGCGGCACGCCACTTGAGCTTCTCGCGCGCCGCCGATGAGCTGTGCCTGACGGCCAGTGCCGTGAGTCACCGCATCAATCGCCTGGAAGATGAGCTGGCGCTCAAGCTGTTCCACCGCATGCCGCGCAAGGTCAGCCTCACCGAAGACGGCGAGCGCCTGTTCGCGGTCATGCAACGGACCATGGATGAGTTAAGCGAGGCCGTGCAGGAACGTGCTCACGCCGAAATCGCCGGCCAGTTGACGTTGTATGTGCGCCCGTCAGTCGCACAATGCTGGCTGGTGCCGCGGCTGGCGCAGTTCACCGCCCGCTACCCTGATATCCAGCTGGATATCAGGGTGGGCAACGAGAGCATCGATTACCGCACCCGCAAGATCGACCTGGTCCTGTGTTATTCGGATGGTCATCACCCGGGGTTGCAGAGCATCCACTTGATGGACGAGCGGATCGCCCCGGTGTGCTCCCCCCGTTACGCAGAAACCCATGCATTGACCGGTGACCTGCACCCGCTGGATCATTGCACCGCCTTGCATGACGTAGCGGCCTGGGACAACGCTGCATTCGATGCAGAATGGCAGCTCTGGGCCAACACCACAGGTGCGGGTATCAGCCTCCCGCGCCGATTCCTCACATTCGATCGCTCCGACCTGTGCACGCTCGCCGCGCTGAATCACGTAGGCATCGCCATTGGCCGCGAACAGCTGGTCAAGGATCGCATTGCACGAGGTGAGCTGGTTTTGCCGTTCGGTGGTTTCGTCGACACCCCCAACCATGGCTATTACCTGGTCTACCCGCACCATGACCCGATGCCCAAACGCCTGCAGGTGTTGATCGACTGGCTCGTGAAAGAAGCCTGCACTGACCTGTAGGAGCGACCAGTGCAGGCCCAAGGACTGGGTCAGGCGCGGATGCACTGGGCAAACACCGGCTCTTGCAGATAGGCCACGTTCAGCCGGGTCCAGGGTGTCACGGCCTTCTGGTTGGTCTGGAAGATCGCCCCTGGTGCCAGCATTACCCCCCTGCCCTGCACTTCACGGGTGAGCACGGCAGTATCTTCGATCCCGGGGAAACGCGCCCACAGGTACAGGCTCTGTTCCGGTCGGCAGAACACTTCGGCCCCTAGTTCGTCCAGCACCCGCAACCCACCGGCAGTGGCTTCCCGCACCCGGTCCTGCAGGCGCATCAGGTGCCGCAGGAAGTGCCCTTCGCTGAGGATCACATCCGCCGTGCGCTCGCACAGTTCCGAACAGCTGGTGTGCAGCATCATCTGCAGGTCGGCCAACTCGTCGATGGCCTCCTTGCTGCCCGCGATGTAACCCACCCGCAAGGCCGCCGACACCGATTTGGAAAAACTGCCGATGTACAGCGACCGGCGCAACTGGTCGAGCGCCGCCACCTTGAGCGCAGAGCTGGGCTTGAAGTCGGCCAGGGCATCGTCTTCGACCAGCAGCAAGTCGTGCCGCTCGGCCAGTTGCAGCAGGCGGTGGGCCTTGGCCGGGGAGATATCCGAGCCGGTAGGGTTGTGGCACACCGACTGGATGAAGAACAAGCGGGGCCGTTCGACACGCAGCATGGACTCCAGCGCGTCCATGTCCGGCCCATCCGCCAGACGCGGAACGCTCAGCAGCCGCGCGCCGTGGAGTTGCAGCTTGCCGAACAGCGGGTAGTACCCCGGGTTTTCCACCAGCACCGCGTCGCCCGGTACCACGAAGCGGCGGATGATCAGGTCCAGCGCATGGTTGGCGCCGTGGGTGGTCACGATCTGCCGGGGCGTGGCACTGATGGCGTAGCTGGCCAGCTTGCGCACCAGGCTCTGGCGCAGGCCCGGGTTGCCCAGGCGGTTGCCATAGCGGAACAGGTTGCCAGCGCCACTGCGCATTGCCTGCCGGGTGAATTTGTCGAGGCGCATGTCCTGCAGCCAGGCCACCGGCGCAAAACCTTCACCCAGCGGCGCCAGCCCGGGTTCGCGAACGAACTGCTGACGCATCATCCAGATAGTGTCCATTGCCCGGGTGTAAGGCGGCGTCTCATCCACTTCGGCGGCCTGCACCTGCGCGCCCACGAAAAAGCCCTGGCCGTGGCGCGCCTCCACCAGCCCCTTGGAGGCGAGGATCTCGTAAGCGGTTATCACCGTATTCTTCGAATGCCCGTGCAAGCGCATGTATTCGCGCAGCGATGGCAGGCGATCGCCGACCTTCAGCACCCCAGTACGGATCTGCTGCTCAACCGCATCGGCGACCTGCTGGGCAAGGGTGACACGGGGCATCGGCGGGCTCCTGGGCGGCCATGGGTACAGTCTGGGTACTGTTGGGCAAAACTGTACCTTTAATCAAGGGCACAGTGGCTGCACATTTAGCACCAAGCCGGCGACGCGCTCAAGCGGCCGCCCAACAACAATGACTCCAACGGAGCCTTCATGAGCCTCGACTCCCGCCTGCCCGCTTTCCGCAACCTGTCCCCTGCCGCGCGCCTGGATCATATCGGCCAGCTACTTGGCCTGAGCCACGGCGATGTCAGCCTGCTGGCCAACGCCGGCGCCCTGCCGATGGACATCGCCAACGGCATGATCGAAAACGTCATCGGCACCTTCGAGCTGCCCTTTGCCGTGGCCAGCAACTTCCAGGTCAACGGCCATGATGTGCTGGTGCCGCTGGTGGTGGAAGAACCCTCCATCGTCGCCGCGGCTTCGTACATGGCCAAGTTGGCCCGCGCCAATGGCGGCTTCATCACCTCCAGCAGCGCCCCGCTGATGCGCGCCCAGGTACAGATCGTCGGCATCCAGGACCCACTCAATGCACGCCTGAGCCTGCTGCGGCGCAAGGACGAAATCATTGAGCTGGCCAACCGCAAGGACCAGTTGCTCAACAGCCTCGGCGGTGGCTGCCGCGATATCGAAGTACACACCTTCGCCGATACCCCGCGCGGCCCGATGCTGGTGGCGCACCTGATCGTCGATGTGCGCGATGCCATGGGTGCCAACACCGTCAACACCATGGCCGAGGCCGTGGCGCCGCTGATGGAAGCGATCACCGGGGGCCAGGTACGCCTGCGCATTCTGTCCAACCTGGCCGACCTGCGCCTGGCTCGGGCCCAGGTGCGCATCACCCCGGAACAATTTAAAACGGCTGAGTTCAGCGGCGAGGCGGTGATCGAAGGCATCCTCGACGCCTACGCCTTAGCGGCGGTCGACCCCTACCGCGCGGCCACCCACAACAAGGGCATCATGAACGGCATCGACCCGCTGATCGTCGCCACTGGCAACGACTGGCGTGCCGTTGAGGCCGGCGCCCATGCGTTTGCCTGCCGCAGTGGCCACTATGGTTCGCTGACCACCTGGGAAAAGGACGGTAACGGCCACCTGGTCGGCACCCTGGAAATGCCGATGCCCGTGGGCCTGGTCGGCGGCGCCACCAAGACGCACCCGCTGGCGCAACTGTCGCTGCGCATCCTGCAGGTGAAAACCGCCCAGGACCTGGCGGAGATTGCCGTGGCCGTGGGCCTGGCGCAAAACCTCGGGGCCATGCGCGCCCTTGCCACCGAAGGCATCCAGCGCGGCCACATGGCCCTGCATGCGCGCAATATCGCCGTGGTCGCGGGTGCCCGGGGCGATGAGGTGGACTGGGTTGCCCGGCAACTGGTAGAAGACCACGATGTGCGTGCCGACCGCGCCGTCGCGCTGCTGAAACAGAAGCGCGGCGAATGACCATGGCCCCGGCGCAAGCGGTAAAGGTGTTTGAAGTCGGCCCGCGTGACGGCCTGCAGAACGAGCGCCAGCCATTGTCGGTGGCCGCCCGCGTAAGTTTGATCGGCGCGCTGGCGGCCACCGGCCTGCGGCACATCGAAGCCGGTGCCTTCGTGTCGCCGCGCTGGGTGCCGCAAATGGCCGGCAGCGAGGAAGTGTTGCGCCAGTTGCCCAACGACGACGGGGTTCGCTACGCAGGCCTGGTGCCCAACCTGCAAGGCTTCCAGGCCGCGCAACGGGCCGGATGCCGCGAGGTGGCGGTGTTCGCCGCCGCCTCCGAGGCGTTCTCGCGCAACAACATCAATTGCTCCATCGATGACAGCTTCGAACGCTTCATCCCCGTGCTGCAAGCAGCCAGGCAAGCCTCTGTCCGTGTGCGCGGTTATGTATCCTGCGTACTCGGCTGCCCATTCAGTGGTGCGGTGACGCCAGAGGCCGTGGCCAAGGTCGCACGGCGCCTGCACGAACTGGGCTGCTACGAGATCAGCCTGGGCGACACCATCGGTGCCGGCCGGCCGGACGCAACCGCGCAGCTGTTCGAGCACTGCGCGCAGCACGTGCCGGTGGCAGCGTTGGCCGGCCATTTCCACGATACCTGGGGCATGGCCATCGCCAATGTTCATGCCGCGCTGGCGCAAGGTGTACGCACCTTCGACAGTTCGGTCGCAGGCCTTGGCGGCTGCCCCTACTCGCCTGGTGCCAGCGGCAACGTGGCCACGGAAGATTTGTTGTACCTGTTGCACGGCCTGGGCTACAGCACCGGTGTCGACCTGGAGGCCGTGGCACGGGTTGGCGTGCACATCAGCGCCCAGCTGGGCACCGCCAACCGCTCCCGCGCCGGCCTCGCCCTGGCGGCAAGGAGCGTCAGCCAGCACTGATTGCGCCTGTAGCTCCCGTACAAAAACAACAAGCCCGCAAGGGCAGGAGAAAACCAATGACCCTTGAATGCCGCCTGCAGCCCCTCCACCCGGAGGTGGACCATGGCTGACGACAACCTGTATGAAGTCTGGGGCGACACCGTGGACAGCCGCCACCTGCTCGCCGCCATCGCCATCGGCGCCGCCTGCAGCCTGGGCACGTTCTTTCTGGCTGCGCACTTGCTGACCGGCTGGGTCGAGTCCAGCCAGATGGCCCGCGCCTACGCCATGTTGCTCGGCATTCTCGGCTCACTGCTGGGCGGCGGGGTCAGCGCATGCCTGTTCAAACCCAAGCGCCATGTGGTCGAGCACGTCGCCGACCCTGCCTGGCGCCAGCAGGTGATCGAAGCGCTGCGCAGCGAGTACGGCGGCATCGGCCAGCTCAGCGACCTGCCGCAAGCGGTACGCAACGAGTTGCGTGAACTGGGCCTGGAGCGCCTGTTCGATGAAGCCGAGCCCGCCAACGCAGCCGTCGCCTGCACAAGCACCGCCGCCCTGAAGCGAGGTGCCGCCTGATGGACGCCCTGTTCGACCAGGTTCTGATAGCCGTGCTGATGGGCGTGATCGGTGCCGTGGTGTTTGCTGCCATCGGCCTGATCTCCGGCAGCGACGAAACCACCACCCTGGCGCCCCTGACCTTGCTGGTGGTACTGCTGGGCGTGCCCGCGGCCGGGGTGTTCACCTTCTTCCTTGCCGGCGCGGTGGCCAAGCACATGACCCACGCGGTACCCACGGCGTTGCTCGGCATCCCCGGAGACACCATGGCTACCCCACTGATGCGCGAAGCGAACTTCCTGCGCAACCTTGGCGTGCCGCATATCGCCCTGCGCAAGATGATCTCCGGCGCGGTGATCGCCGCCCTGGTGGCAGTCCCGTTGGCGGTGCTGTTCGCCGTGCTGCTGGCGCCCTTCGGCGATGCGATCAAACAGGCGGCGCCCTGGGTGTTCCTCGCTGCCGCCACCACCATTGCCTACTTCTCGGCCGGCCGCTGGGCCTCGGTGCTGGCGCTGCTGCCCTTCGTGCTGGTGATCATTGCCTTGCAGACCCTCACCGGCCAGCACGGCGTCAAACTCAGCGTCAGCTACTTTCTGGGTATCGCCATCGGCCCGCTGATCGCCGCCCTGTTTGCCATGCTCGCCCCGGCAGAGCGGGCGCGGATGAAGCGCAGCGAGCAACGCACCTTTGCCCTGTCGCCGGACGTCAAGGGCTGGGGTGGATGGTTCCCCAACCCGTTGAAGGTACTGGACCGCCGCCAGGCCGGCTGGACCTTGGCCACCGCCACGGTGTCCAGTGCCACCTTCGTGTTCAGCCCGGTGGCAATGACGGTAATCCTCGGTGAAGTGGTGGGCTCGCGCATCAAGCACGCCTATCACCGGCTGACCACGGTCATCAGCGTGCGCAATGGTGTTACCGAGTCCACCTACATTGCCGAGGCGCTGATCCCGCTGATCGCCTTTGGCCTGCCGCTCAGCCCGGTAGCCGCCGGGCCGGCCGCACCGCTGTTCAACGCCCCACCACGCTTCACCGTGGACAGCGCCAGCGGGCAGGTGAACAACCTGCACAACCTGCTCAGCGCAAGCGAGTTCCTCGCCTACGGCATGCTGGCGGTCGTGATCGCCATCCTGATTGCCTACCCCTTCTCGATGAACTTCGCCCACCGCGCCGCCTCGTTCGTGTCCCGACGCATCAGCCACGAGGCGGTGATCGCCACGTTCGTCGGCCTGATCCTGGTGATCGGCCTGTGGGAAGGCGGCTTGCTGGGCCTGCTGGTGATCCTCACGGTCGGCCTGCTGGGTGGCTTCCTGTACCGTTTCATCGGCTTCAACATCGGCGTGCAATTCATGGGCTACTACACCGCCGTGCTCAGCGTGCCGGCCATCGTCGCCCTGTTCGGCTGAACTGACCCTCCCCTGCTCTGCCACGCAGCCACTGCGGCTGCGTGGTTTCACTCGCCTGCAAGAAAGGAACAACAACAATGAATATCCTTTGCCCCCCTTGCCGCATGACGGTGGCTTGCGCTTGCCTGCTGCTTGGCGCCGGCAGCGCCCTGGCCCAAGGCTTCAGCGAAGACGCCAAGGTCGGCCTGACCCTGCGCAACTTCTACATCAACCGCAATTTCGTCGACCCGGCCTACCCCCAGGGCAAGGCCGAAGAATGGACGCAAAGCTTCATCCTCGACGCCCGCTCCGGCTTTACCCAGGGCGTGGTCGGCTTTGGTGTGGATGTGCTGGGGCTGTACTCGGTCAAGCTCGACGGCGGCCGCGGCACTGCCGGTACCCAGTTGCTGCCGGTGCACGACGATGGCCGCCCGGCGGATGATTTCGGCCGCCTGGGTGTGGCACTCAAGGCACGCGTTTCAGCCACAGAGCTGAAGGTTGGCGAATGGTCGCCGATGCTGCCGGTGCTGCGTTCGGACGACGGTCGCTCGCTGCCCCAGACCTTCCAGGGCGCCCAGCTCACCTCCCGCGAAATCGACAACCTGACCCTTTACGGCGCACGTTTGCGTGGCAACAGCCCGCGCAACGACGCCAGCATGGAGGACCTGTTCATGGCCGGCAGGCCCACCGCCACCTCGGACCGCCTGGACATCCTCGGTGCCGAATACCTGTTCAACGAAAAGGCCACCCAACTCGCCGTCTGGCATTCGGACCTGCAAGACATCTACCGCCAACAGTACTACAACCTGATCCACAGCCAGACCGTGGGCAACTGGACCCTGGGGGCCAACCTCGGCTACTTCGTCGGCAACGACAGCGGCCGCTCGCTGGCGGGTGCGATGGACAACCGCACCACCTCGCTGCTGCTCTGCGCACGTACCGGCGGCCATACCTTGTATCTGGGGCTGCAGCGGGTCAGCGGCGACACCGGCTGGATGCGGGTCAATGGCACTGCCGGCACCAGCCTGGCCAACGACAGCTACAACTCCAGCTACGACAACGCCCACGAGCGCTCCTGGCAGCTGCGCTACGACCACAACTTCGCGGTCGACGGCCTGCCCGGCCTGCAATTCATGACCCGTTACATCAGCGGCGACAGCGTGCGCGTCGGCAGCGTGCGCGATGGCAAGGAATGGGGCCGCGAAACCGAGCTGGCCTACACCCTTCAAAGCGGCACATTGCGTGACCTGACCGTGAGGTGGCGCAGTTCAACCTTGCGCAGGGACTTCAGCAGCAATGAGTTCGATGAGCACCGGGTGATCGTGAGTTATCCGTTTTCGATCTTGTAAATGCGCCGGATACTCAGCGACGCAGCAAGGCGACGTTCTCCGGCCAGTTAAGCCTGTGTCATGTCCAAAGCCTCAACAACGCCGCGAACCCGCGTTACAGGTTCGCAGCGAACTGCGTTCAGCGCCGTGGCTCAGGCTATCAGCAAGGAATGCCCGCCAGCGGCCAGACAGGTGCTTGCGTCGCTTTGGCCATGGTGCGTTTGCGCGCCCACTGGGTCAGTGCGGCCATCAGGGCAAAGCCGAGCAGGATCATGACTGGATAGGCCAGCAGCAACTCGGTCAGCGAATACTTCCAGGCCAGCGGCCGACCGACACCCAACATTGCCGCATATAACCAGGACACACCGGACAACGCGCCGGAGAACAGTGCAAACATGCGCACGCCGATATTCAGGTCAAGCAAAGAGCCCGCCTTGAGTAACGCCGGCAGGACATAACGGTGCAACAACATGCCATTGAATGTCAGCAACAGGACAATAATAACTTTGGCGTGAAGTTTCGGATTGGCAAAGTAACCCATGCCTTTTTCAAGGTAGTCGATACCGATGACGGCAGCCCCCGTGAGCCACAAGAACATCAAGGCGTTCGTTACAGACTTCTGCAAACGTGCCATATGCCTGCCGTCATGCCCGGCCTGTTGATGACCCTTCAACAAGTCCCTGACCATCTCGGCATCGCTGGCAAACACCAGCCCGATGGCAACGCAGCAGGCCAGCAAATGAACATAAATAACCGACAACCGCACCAGCTCCATGGATTCTTTCTGCCCGAACAGGCTAATAATTGTATTAAACTCCACGTCGAATTCTCCACGTAATGCATTAGCGCTAGCGGGCCGTGCTACAGGCGTGCGAACGGCGTGATCGCAACGGCAAGACCCCATTCATATCGTTAATTGAAACAGCGGATTGAAACATGAATACACAGCGACTCAACCGTTGAGCCTCGGTTGGGCATAGGCGTTACTCCATGATCAGAGACAATAAAAATCCCCATGTGAGTCCCTGCGACCCACATGAGTTTTAAGGTTGATAACTTCCTGAGAGATGCCAGGTGCAGTTCCTGCGAATACACCTGCTGGCAAATATGAGCCATCAACAGGGTAATCGTTCATTTCTTGAGCAAAAGCACCGACCAGCGGTATTTAAAGCCGCATTAGTTAGTTTGCTAACTTTTTGCAAGCTGACCGAATGGTAAAGTTTTCTGATCACTGGATCCAAACGTCGCAACGGGCCTTCACGGCTCTACTTCGTTGTTCGCAGGGCAACTCCAAATCAGGGGGTTATACAGCGCCACCCCATTTCATCTTTTCGCGGGCAAGCCCGCTCCCACAGGTACAGCGCAGGCTTCTGGCAAATGCAGTACCCGCGCCCCCAATGAGCCCTGCGCAATCAATGCACCAGGAGCAACTGGCTCAATACAGCTCGCAATTTTCCCGGTTTCACAGGTTTGTTCAGTAGCGGCGCCCCCAATTTCTGCAAGCCCCGCCGGCATTGATCGCTGCGGTCGGCGGTGATGATCACCGCCGGTATGGCAACCGCAAAATGCTCACGCAAATACCTGACCACCTCGCAACCCACCACGCCATGGTCCAGGTGGTAGTCGGCCAGGATCAGTTCCGGGGCCTGCCCCTGCAAGGCCAGCAAGGCACCTGCCTGGTCGGTCGCGGTCACCACTTCGCAGCCCCACTGCCCAAGCAGCGCGCCCATGCTCTCGAGGATGCTCACTTCGTTGTCCAGTACCAATAGGCGGCGGCCCGGTAGCGGGTTGCCGACGCTTGGCAGCGGCACAACCTGGTGAGCGGCCAGCGGCACCTCTTTACCCAGCGGGACCTCGATGCTGAACACCGAACCACGCCCCGGCCACGAACGTACCTCAATCCGGTAGCCGAGAATCTTGGCAATCCGCTCGACGATGGCCAACCCCAGCCCCACGCCCTTGCGATCCGCTGCGCGGCCGACGTCCAGTTGGTTGAACTCAAGGAAGATCGCCTGTAACCGGTCTTCGGCAATACCCCGCCCGGTATCCCACACTTCCAGCCGCAAATGGCCACCCCGGCGCCTTGCCCCAAGCAAGATCCGGCCTTCGTCGGTGTAGCGGCAGGCGTTGCTGAGGAAGTTGCGCAGGATACGTGTCATCAGCCGCAGGTCAGTGCTGATGGCACAGTCCGGGATGCGCGCATGCAGCTTGAGGCCTTCCGCATCGGCCACCGAGCGGAACTCCGAGACCAGTGGTGCGAACAACTCGTCGAGGCGGTACACGGCCACATCCGGCTTTACCGCCGCCTGGTCGAGCCGGGAAATGTCCAGCAGGTCGGTCAGCAGGTCTTCCGCGCCCTCCAGGGCCTGGTGGGTCCGCTCCACCAGCACATGCTCGGCCTCTGGCAATGGCCGCTCGCGCAAGGTCGAGATCAGCAAGCGGGCGGCGTTCAGCGGTTGCAGCAGGTCATGGCTGGCGGCGGCGAGGTATTTGTCCTTGCTGCGGTTGGCAGCTTCAGCAGCATCGCGCGCCTCCAGCAATTCATCGGTACGCGCAGCGACCCGTTGCTCCAGTTCATCATTGAGCTGTTGCAGGCGTTGCTGGGCCAGCTTGCGCTCGGTGATGTCGGCAACGAACCCCTCCACCAGCCCTTCATGGCCGGGTTTGAGCAGCAGGTTCATGAGCACATCGAGATGGCTGCCGTCCTTGCGCCGCAAACGGGTTTCGTAGCCGTGCAGGCTGTGCTCACGGGCGAGCACTGCGGTAATGGCCTGTAACTCCTCGGCACCGCCGTCAAACAGGTTGGCGGCCAGGTCCGTCAGGGAAAACAGCACCGATTGCGGGTCGTCATAGCCGAGCATGCGCGCCAACGCCGGGTTGGCGGCACGCATGCCGTCCTGAAGGCTGGCCTGGAAAATACCGTGCACGGCGTTTTCGAACAGCCATTTGTAACGGTTGCGTTCGGCTTCCAGTTCGTCCAGGCGGGCGGACAGCTCCGGGTAATGGCTTTTGCGCGCCGAGTGGTCACCCAGCCCCAGCAACCCGGCCAACGCCCGCTGCTGCTCGTCAGAGGGCCTCGCCATAAACGACCTCGACATCACGCTGGCTGGACGCACGGGGGTTGGTGAGGATGCACGGGTCGTCCATCGCGTGTTGCGACAGGAACGGGATATCGGACGTGCGCACCCCGTGCAGGCCCAATGTTTCATGGAAGCCGATGGCACGCTTCAGGGCAATCAGGTGCTCCACCAGCCGCCCGCAGATCTGCCGGTGATTGAGACCGCGGCAGTCGATACCAAACACCTCGGCGATCACCTTGAAACGCTCCGGCGCCGAGCTGTAGTTGAACGCCACCACGTGCTCCACCAGCACAGCGTTGCACAAGCCATGGGGCAAGTCGAGGAAGCCGCCCAGGCTGTGCGACATGGCGTGCACTGCGCCCAGGATCGCATTGGAGAACGCCAGCCCCGCCTGCATGCTGCCGAGCATGATCTTCTCGCGCAGCGCAATATCGGTAGGGTTGGCGATCATCTCCACCAGGTTGCCATTGATCAGGCGCATGGCTTCCAGCGCATGGGGGTCGGTCAGCGGCCCGTGGCCGGTAGACACGAAGGCCTCGATGGCATGCACCAACGCATCGATGCCGGTGCAGGCCGACAGGAACGGGTCCATGCTCAGGGTGGTCTGCGGGTCGATCAGCGACACGTCCGGCACCACCGCCTTGCTGACGATGGAGAACTTCATGCGTTCCTGCTGGTTGGAAATGATCACGAACTGCGACACGTCCGCCGAGGTGCCGGCGGTGGTCGGGATCAGGATCAGCGGCGGGCTGGGCACGCGGATCATGTCCACGCCCTCGAATTCGAGGATGCTGCGCCCATGGGCCACCACGATGCCGATGGCCTTGCCGCAATCCATCGGGCTGCCGCCACCGACGGCGACGATCACGTCACAGTGGTTCTGCCGATAGATTTCGGCGCCGAGCATCACCTCTTCGACCCGCGGGTTGGGTGACACCGCTGTGTACAGGCAGTAGTCGATACCCTGGGCCTGCAGGCTGGCCTCCACATCCGCCACCCAGCCGGCCGCGATCACGCCAGGGTCGCTGACCACCAGTACCTTGCGCGCACCGAAGGTTTTGGCGTAATTGGCCACATTGTGCCGGCAGCCGGCACCAAAGATGATTTCAGGCGATACGAATTTGCGAAGGGGGCTGAAACTCTGGCTCATTGGTAAGCCTGTTCTTATTGTTCTGGAAGATAACCGCCAGCGTAAAGCATCCCACCACGAAAGCAACCAGACCAAAGCGGGGCTACCGGTCATTCTATCCAGGATTTGGCGCGGGCCACCTCCAGAAACGCCAGTACGTCCTCTTCGAGCCCCGGTACATCGGGGAAGCGTTGTGCCAGGCGGTCGATGACCGTTGCCACGGTACTGTGGCCGTCCAGCAGCGCCAGGACCCAGCCGGCACTGGCATTGAGCTCGATGATGCCCCCGGCGTACAACAGCACGTGGCAAGCCTTCTGTGGCTCCCAGTCCAGACGCAAGCCTCGCCCCAAGGCAAGGGCTTGCTGGCGATCAATCAGGTTCACAGGCACATGCTCCAGGAGGATCCGGCCACCGTGGCGATGGCCGGGCCGTCATCAACGGTTGGCGAAATACATCGTCACTTCGAAGCCAATGCGCAGGTCGGTATAGGCGGGTTTAGTCCACATAGGGCAAGTCCTCTTCTTGTGCCGGAGGATTCCGGTAGAAGCATTAATGCACGGGGGCGGACCGGACCGAATGCTACTTTGGAACGAGCTGGCGGGGTGCGTTGGTACGGGTAGGCCGTTACGTGTGCCGGCCTCTTCGCGGGCAAACCCGCGCCCACAGGCTCTGCACCGGTTCTGGAACCAGCGGTGAACCTGTGGGAGCGGGCGAGCCCGCGAAGGCCGCGACGCGGTTTAGAAGAAGCCCAGCGGATTGATGTCGTAGCTCACCAGCAAGTTCTTGGTCTGCTGATAATGGTCAAGCATCATCTTGTGGGTCTCACGGCCAACACCGGACTTCTTGTACCCCCCGAACGCCGCATGCGCCGGGTACAGGTGGTAGCAGTTGGTCCACACTCGCCCGGCCTTGATCCCGCGTCCCATGCGGTAGGCGCGGTTGATGTCACGGGTCCACAGGCCGGCGCCCAGGCCGAATTCACTGTCGTTGGCGATCGCCAGCGCTTCGGCTTCGTCCTTGAAGGTGGTCACGCCCACCACCGGCCCGAAGATTTCTTCCTGGAACACGCGCATCTTGTTGTTGCCCTTGAGCAGGGTTGGCTGAATGTAGTAACCGCTGGCCAGGTCACCCTGCAGCCGCTCGGCACCACCGCCGGTGAGCAGCTGCGCGCCCTCCTCCCGGGCAATTTCCAGGTACGAAAGGATCTTGTCGTACTGTTGCTCGGACGCCTGGGCACCCACCATGGTTTCGGTATCCAGCGGGTTGCCGCGGGTGATCTTGGCGATCTTCTTCATCACCTCGGCCATGAACGGTTCGTAGATCGACTCCTGGATCAGCGCCCGTGACGGGCAGGTGCACACCTCGCCCTGGTTGAAGAACGCCAGCACCAGGCCTTCGGCAGCCTTCTCGATGAATGCCGGCTCGGCCTGCATGATGTCTTCGAAGAAAATGTTCGGCGACTTGCCACCCAGTTCGACGGTGGACGGGATGATGTTCTCGGCCGCGCACTTCATGATGTGCGAGCCCACCGGGGTGGACCCGGTGAACGCGATCTTGGCAATGCGCTTGCTGGTGGCCAGCGCCTCGCCGGCCTCACGGCCAAAGCCCTGGACGATGTTCAGTACGCCTGCCGGCAACAGGTCGGCGATCAGTTCGGCAAAGACGGTAATCGACAGCGGCGTCTGCTCCGCGGGCTTGAGCACCACGCAGTTGCCTGCGGCCAAGGCCGGGGCAAGCTTCCAGGCGGCCATCAGCAGCGGGAAGTTCCACGGGATGATCTGCCCCACCACACCCAGCGGCTCGTGGATGTGATAAGCCACGGTGCCTTCGTTGATCTCGCCTACGCCACCCTCCTGGGCGCGGATGCAACCGGCAAAATAGCGGAAGTGGTCCGCTGCCAGCGGCACGTCGGCATTCAAGGTTTCGCGTATGGCCTTGCCGTTGTCCCAGCTTTCGGTAACCGCCAGCACTTCCAGGTTCTGTTCGATGCGGTCGGCAATTTTGAGCAGTACCCGCGCACGGTCTTGCACCGAGGTCTTGCCCCAGGCTTCGGCGGCGGCATGCGCGGCGTCCAGGGCGCGCTCGACGTCCTGGGCCGTGGAGCGCGGGAATTCGGCAATCGGCTGGCCATTGACCGGCGAGCTGTTGGTGAAGTACTGGCCAGCCAACGGCTGCACGAACTCGCCACCGATGAAGTTGCCATAACGGGGTTTGAAGGATACGACGGCGCCTGGAGTTCCGGGTTGTGCGTAGATCATGCTGAGCCTCTGCGGGTCGGTGCCTGTCCCACGACAGGCGATGCACCGATGGTAAGAAGCCCCGCGTGCCGGGCGAATGCATCGTTGGCAGCGGGGCTCTCGTCATTTGGTAGTAGGCTCTGTACGAAAAGTCTTGAGACGCAGGTCAGGCAAGGCGAAAACAGCCGAGGAACGGCCGGGGTCGCGCCCAACTGTACGGGAGTACATGAGCATTCCGAGGCGGTTCTCAACGCAGCATGAACAAGTATCAAGGCTTTTCGTCAGAGCCTAGGGCCGCTTGCCACCGATCAGCGGCAGCAAGCGGCAGTAGGCAGGCGTTATGGCTTGGTGCTTGCCGTTTGCTGCAACTGCTTTGGCAACTTGAAGGTCCAGAGCATGCCGCCCTGGTTGAAGTCCTTGACCCGTTTGGCCACTTCGCCGCCCCACAGCGGCACCGCGCCGCCCCAGCCGGAGACCACCGAGACGTATTGCTCGCCGTCCATTTCCCAGGTGACGGGCGAGCCAAGCACGCCTGAGCCGGTCTGGAATTCCCAGACCTTGTCGCCGGTCTTGGCGTTGAATGCCTGCAGGAAGCCCTCTGGCGTGCCCGTGAACACCAGGTTGCCCTTGGTGGTCAGCACACCGCCCCACAGCGGCGCGTAGTTCTTGTGGCGCCACACTTCCTTGCCGCTGATCGGGTCGATGGCGCGCAGCACGCCGATGTAGTCTTCGTTGAGCGGCTTGATGGTGAAACCGGCGCCGAGGAACGCCGCACCTTTCTTGTAGGCGATGCCTTCGTTCCAGATGTCCATGCCCCACTCGTTGGACGGCACGTAGAACAGCCCTGTGTCCTTGTTGTAGGCCATCGGCATCCAGTTCTTGGCGCCGAGGAAGGCCGGCGCGACAAACACCGAGCTGCCCTTGGCCTCGCTGCCGGGGGCACCCGGGCGGCTGGCGTCGTTGTAGATCGGCCGGCCGTCCTTGTCCAGGCCCGTGGCCCAGGTGATCTTGTCAACGAAGGGGAAGCCACGGATGAACTTGCCGTTGGTGCGATCGAGCACGTAGAAGAAACCGTTGCGGTCGGCCGTGGCGGCAGCCTTGATCTCCTTGCCGCCGTCCTTGTAGTTGAACGAGATCAGTTCGTTCACGCCGTCGAAGTCCCAGCCGTCATGCGGCGTGCTCTGGAAGTGCCACTTGATGGTGCCGTCGTCCGGGTTCAGTGCCAGGCGTGAGGAGGAGTACAGGTTGTCACCGGGGCGCAGGTGCGAGTTCCACGGGGCCGGGTTACCGGTACCAAACAGGATCAGGTTGGTTTCCGGGTCGTAGTAACCGCCCAGCCACGGCGCGGCGCCGCCGGTCTTCCACAGGTCGCCAGGCCAGGTCTTGCCCGCCTCACCGCCGGAAATACCGTTCTCGATCGCCTTGCCGTCCTTGTACACATAGCCCATGTGCCCTTCCACGGTGGGGCGCATCCACAGCAGCTCGCCGTTCTCCGGGTTGTACGCCTGGATCTTGCCCACCACGCCGAACTCGCCGCCGGCAACGCCGGTAATCAGCTTGCCATTGACGATCATCGGCGCGGCACTGATGGAGTAGCCTTCTTTGTGGTCGGCAACCTTCTTGCTCCAGACCACCTTGCCGGTGTCCTTGTTCAGGGCCACCAGCTTGGCGTCCAGCGTGCCGAAGAACACCAGGTTGCCGTACAGTGCGACGCCGCGGTTGATCACGTCGCAGCAGGGGCGGATGTCATCCGGCAGACGTGCATCGTATTGCCACAGTTTCTTGCCGGTGCGGGCGTCCACGGCGAACACCCGCGAGTAGGAGCCGGTCAGGTACATCACCCCGTCCTTGATCAGCGGCTGGGCCTGCTGGCCGCGCTGCTTCTCCCCGCCGAAGGAGAACGCCCAGACCGGGCGCAGCTCCTTGACGTTATTGACGTTGAGCAGATCCAGCGGGCTGTAGCGCTGGCCCTGGACGCCCAGGCCATTGGTCACGATCTGCTGCGGGTTCTTCGGGTCCTGGAGGATTTCTTCATTGCTGACAGCGGCGTGAGCCGCGCCGGCAAGCAGCATGGCGCTGAGCACCAGGCTCACGGCGAACAAGGGGCGACGTGGGGATCGGGTCATGACGGCTACCTTTGGTTTTTTTGTTGTGCCCGGGAAAATTTCCCGGTGTGCCGGGAATTCTTGGTCCCGACCCGATTGCCAACAATTGCCCGCAGTGCGGAGTTTTCTAGTTCCTTGGTAGGGGACTGAGCGATGGACGGGGGCAGCCATAGAGCGCGGCACGGACGGCGCGGGGGCTCACAGGCACCGTAAATGTCATGGCAAGCGCTGCAACTGCTGGCGCTCGTAACGCGGGTACAGGTGGCTGACACTGCGGATCAGCTCATAACGCGTCAGGCTGATCCCGGCAAACCGTTCGGGAATGGGGCTGCGGATCATCTCGGCCATGTCGTCACCGCGCGCCGCGCCATCACGCATCAGGCCATCGAGCCAGCCCAGGTAGTCACGCATCTGCACGAACGGCTGCGCATCACTGGCCAAGGGGCCATGCCCGGGTACAAGCTGTTTCCAGGGCAGTGCCTGCAGGGTATCCAGGTCCTTGAGCCACACGTCCAGCCCCGGGCTGTTGGGCGTGGTCAGGGCGCGGTCGTAGAACACCAGGTCGCCGGCAAACAGCACGCCGGTCTTTTCATCGAAAATCGCCAGGTCGGCCCCCGTATGCCCGCCCAGCCCCAACAACCTCAGGCGGTGCCCGCCCACCTCATGCCCCCCCGGCTGCAGCACCCGGGTCGGCAGCACCACCTCGGTACCGCGCATCCAGTCGCCGACCAGGCGATACATGTTCTCGGCCATGGCATCGCCTTGCTGGCGCAGCAGGTCGCGGGTGCCGGCCAGGGCACCGATCGGCACATCGGCAAAGGCTTGGTTGCCCAGCACATGATCCGGATGATGATGGGTCAGCAGCACCTCCACTACCGGCTTGTCGGTGAGGGTGGCAATGGCCTTGCGCAATGCCTCGCCATAGCCCTTCGACGGCCCGCTGTCGATCACCACCACACCGCTGTCGGTGACGATGAACGCGGTGTTGACCACATTGCCGCCATTGGCCTTGGCGAAATTGTCGGTGCTGCCTTCCAGCAACCAGGTGCCCTCGGCGATCTGCCGGGGGGTAAGCCGGTACGCCAGATCAGCCTGGGCCGGCAGCCCCAGGCACAGCAGCAACAGCAGGATCCAACGCATGGCGGTGCCTCGGGTCAGGGTGAAATCAGACAACGCGCTCAGGGCAGCGCCGCCTCGAACTGGTTGCCGCTGTTGTCCTGCAACAGCAGCCGTGTTGGCCCAGGGCCCTGAATGTCAAAGCCCAGGTTGGGGTTTTCGCTGACCGCCGGGTACAGTTCCAGGCTGGCCAGGCGCTGGCCATCTGCACCTTGCAACTCGGCATGGTTGAGAAAGAATTCAGGAATGCCGCTGACCAGGCCGTTATCCATCGGGTGGGCCACCTGCAGGCGCAGGCGGCTGCTGTCGCCACGCGGGTAGCGCCCGCCCAGCACCTCCCCGAGGTGCTCCTCCCAGCCGGGCTGGGTGCGCACCACGCTGGGTGCGGTACAACCGCCGCCGGCAGCATCGATCAGGGTCGAACCGACGTGCCACAGGCCATCGCGTGTCAGTACGGCGGCGCGCAACGGTGTGGCCTGTTCGATGCGGATGCGGATCGACAACCAGGGCAACACGCGCTCGCCGGGCTGAAAGTCGACGATGCGCGGCAGAGGGTTCAGTTCTGCCCAGGCGATAATCCGCACCACATCGCCCGTGAACGCCCGGGCGTCGATCTCCAGCGGTACCTGCCGTGCATCCTCGGCAAAGGGCGGCGCCAGAAGCTTCACACGGTCATCGAACACGAACGCCGCCTGCCCCAGCAACTGCTTGTGGTAGAAGTCCCACATCACAGAAGGCACCGGGTCTGTGTGGGTGCCTTGTGTCGCAGCCTGGGCGGCCCAGGGCATCCAGCAGGCCAGCAGGAAAGTTGCTCGCCAGTTCATGGCCACTCCTATTGATACATCTCCGGGACCTCGTAACGCAGGCCGTATGCGGCATACATCGCCTTGAGCCGGCCATCGCGAATCATCGCTTCCATGGCCTCCTCCACGGCATAGGCCAGCTGCCGGTTGCTTTCATGTACGGCCATGCCGATTTCCCAGGCCTGTTTGCCAAGGTTCGGGTAAGCGTTTTCTGCCAGGGCCAGTTGCGGGTCGGCGGCCTGGTGCAGCTGCCAGTCAACCTCGCCGCGCATCGCCATCACTGCGTCCACCTGGCCGGCCTGCATGGCAGCGAAAGCTTGCTGCACGCTGGGGTAATGGTGGGTCCTGGCGCTGAGCATGCCGTTGAACACCGATGTCAGGTAGAACGACGGCACGCTGTCCACCTCGACCCCGATAGGATGCTGCTGGAATACCGCGACACTGGCCACCGAGGCCAGGCGACGGCGATCGTAGGCCACCTGCCAACGCTCCTGCTGATAGGGGCCGAACATCACCACCTGGGCGTTTTCCAGCTCCCCCAGCTCGTTGCGCCGCTGCGCGTAGGCGCGATCGTAAGGCACCCGCATCATCAGGTCGGCCAATTGCTGATGACGCAGCGGGCTGCCACGCCAGATGTAGTCGCGCAGGTCATCGTCGAGCTTTTCTCCGGGTGGCGCCCAGATCAGTTGCAGGCGTACCCCCAAGGCCGTGGCCAGGGCCTGCGCCAGCTCCACATCGACACCACGCGGCTGGCCGTGGTCCTGGAAACTGTAGGGGGCGAAATCCTTGTACACTGCCACCTTGAGCTCGCCGGCGGCGATGATCGCGTCATAGTTGCGCACCTGCGCCTGGGCCGCCGCGCAACACAGCAGCAGGCCACTCAACAGCACCGCCCACAGACGCATGGCCGTCACTCCTCGACGTGCACGCTGTCGAGGTAGGTGCGCACCGCCCACAGGGCTTCCTGGCTGAGGTAGTCGGCCATCTTCGGCATGTACACGCGGCCGTCGCGAACCGCGCCGTGGCGTACCCGCTCGACGAACCATTCATCGCCGGCATCACCCGCATCGAGCATGCGCAAGTCAGGGGCGATACCACCCGACTTGGCCTCCAGGCCATGACAGGCAGCGCAGTTCTGGTTGTAGGCCGAGGCGCCGATTTCCACGGCCTTTTCGTGCTCGGGCGAGCTGCGGTACGGGTTGACCGCGGCCCAGCCGTCGCCGTCCAGGCTCACGCCAGTGTCCTTGATCGGGGTCAGGCCCTTGGTCTCCACTGCCTGGGGCACCACGTTGCCATGGGCCCAGGCTGTACCGGTCAGCACGGCTGCGGCCAGCAACCCAGCAGCCAGCAACACATTGCATTTTGTTGTCATTGTTATGCCCTCACCATTGCACACAAAGCCTCAACCACAGAGGCCGTGCCGCCATCTTAGAAACAGCCCGCGGGTGGCCGAATGCTGCTTTGGTGGCCGGGCCTTAATCCCTTGGTAGTAGGGCTTGTGGCGAAGGGCCAATTGAGGTGCCGTGCGGGAACTATTCCCGGCAAGGGCGGGACTTTTTCCGTATCCCGCGATGGCCGCTGCGCCCCACCCTGTGCAGGCCAAAACCTCCACTGGGAACTGCAACCATGACAATAAGATCGCTACCCGCCCTTTCCCCGCTGGCCCTGAGCGTGCGCGTCCTGCTGATAGCCGGTAGCCTGGCCCTGGGCAATGTGGCAACAGCGGCCAGCACACCCGCTGCACCTGCCGGCAAGAACGTCACCTGGGAAGACATCGCCAATGACCACCTGACCACCCAGGACGTGCTGCAGTACGGCATGGGCACCAATGCCCAGCGCTGGAGCCCGCTGGCCCAGGTCAATGACAAGAACGTGTTCAAGCTGACCCCGGCCTGGTCCTACTCCTTCGGCGACGAGAAGCAGCGCGGCCAGGAATCCCAGGCCATCGTCAGCGATGGCGTGGTCTACGTCACCGGCTCGTACTCGCGGGTATTCGCCCTCGATGCCAAGACCGGCAAACGCCTGTGGACCTACAACCACCGCCTGCCCGACAACATTCGTCCCTGCTGCGACGTGGTCAACCGCGGGGCGGCGATCTACGGCGACAAGATCTACTTTGGCACCCTCGATGCGCGTGTCATCGCCCTCGACAAGCGCACCGGCAAAGTGGTGTGGAACAAGAAGTTCGGCGACCACAGCGCCGGCTACACCATGACCGGTGCGCCAGTGCTGATCAAGGACAAGACCAGCGGCAAGGTGCTGCTGATCCACGGCAGCTCCGGCGATGAATTCGGCGTGGTCGGCCAGCTGTTCGCACGCGACCCGGACACCGGTGAAGAAGTGTGGATGCGGCCCTTCGTCGAGGGCCACATGGGCCGCCTGAACGGCAAGGACAGCACCCCGACCGGTGACGTCAAGGCGCCGTCCTGGCCAGACGACCCTACCACCGAAACCGGCAAGGTCGAAGCCTGGAGCCACGGCGGCGGAGCCCCTTGGCAAAGCGCGAGCTTCGACCCCGAAACCAACACCATCATTGTCGGCGCTGGCAACCCCGGCCCTTGGAATACCTGGGCGCGCACGTCGAAAGACGGCAACCCGCATGACTTCGACAGCCTGTACACCTCCGGCCAGGTCGGCGTCGACCCGAGTACCGGCGAGGTCAAGTGGTTCTACCAGCACACCCCCAACGATGCCTGGGACTTCTCCGGCAACAACGAGCTGGTGCTGTTCGACTACAAGGACAAGAACGGCAACGTGGTCAAGGCCACCGCCCACGCCGACCGCAACGGCTTCTTCTATGTGGTCGACCGCAACAACGGCAAGCTGCAGAACGCCTTCCCCTTCGTCGACAACATCACCTGGGCCAGCCATATCGACCTGAAGACCGGCCGCCCGGTGGAAAACCCCGGCCAACGCCCGGCCAAGCCACTGCCGGGTGAAACCAAGGGCAAGCCGGTGGAAGTCTCGCCACCGTTCCTGGGCGGCAAGAACTGGAACCCCATGGCCTACAGCCAGGACACCGGGCTGTTCTACATCCCCGGCAACCAGTGGAAAGAGGAATACTGGACCGAGGAAGTGAACTACAAGAAGGGCTCGGCTTATCTGGGCATGGGCTTCCGTATCAAGCGCATGTACGACGACCACGTCGGCACGTTGCGCGCCATGGACCCGACCACCGGCAAGCTGGTCTGGGAACACAAGGAGCACCTGCCGTTATGGGCCGGGGTGTTGGCGACCAAGGGCAACCTGGTGTTCACCGGCACGGGCGACGGCTTCTTCAAGGCCTTCGACGCCAAGACGGGCAAAGAGCTGTGGAAGTTCCAGACCGGCAGCGGCATCGTCTCGCCGCCCATCACCTGGGAGCAGGACGGCGAGCAGTACATCGGCGTGACCGTGGGCTACGGCGGTGCAGTACCGCTGTGGGGCGGCGACATGGCCGAGCTGACCAAGCCGGTGGCTCAGGGTGGTTCGTTCTGGGTGTTCAAGATCCCGAGCTGGGACAACAAGACGGCACAGCGTTGACCTGCAGCGGGGAGCGGCCTGCGCCCCTCCCCGTTTCTGCCCTTCTCCTGCCCAGAGGCTTTTGCCATGAATTACCTGCCCTTTACCTTGCTGCTGGCGCTATCCCCTGCCTTGGCAGTGAGCGCCGACGACGCCGGCAACGATACCCCCTTGACCATCAACGGCTGTGTGATTGCCGAAGCCAGCCAGTGCCCGGGGGCCAACCTGCGCGGCGCCAACCTGGCCAACCAGGACCTGCGCAAGATGAACCTGGCCGGTGCCGACCTGCGCGATGCCGACCTGCGTCATGCCCAGCTGGACCTGGCAAATCTGGAAAAAGCCCGCCTGCAAGGTGCCAACCTTACCCGCGCCAGCCTGCAACAGAGCAATCTGCGCCTGGCTGACCTGAGCAACAGCAGGCTGGTGGCCATTCAAGGCTGGGGCTTGTTCGCCCAGGGTGCACAGTTTGAAAAGGCTGACCTGCGCGCAGCCTACCTGCAGTTCGCCAGGCTGTCCGGGGCAAAGCTGCAGCAGGCCAACTTGCAGGCGGCGGACCTGGAGATGGCCTGGTTGAGCAAGGCCGACCTGCAAGCGGCCAACCTGAGCGATGCCAACCTGCAGGAGGCCAAGTTTGGCCAGAGCAACCTGGCACACGCCGATTTGCGCGGGGCGCGGCAGCATTACGGGAATTTTCAGGAGGCCAACATGGAGGGGTGCAAGGGGTGCCCTGAAACCTGGGACAAATGAGCAGCCTGTAGGCGCGGGTTCACCCGTGAAAAGGCCGGGCCTGCTGGCCAATTTCCACCCGCCGTTCACTGTTGCTGCCGCTACCGTATTCGCGGGTAAACCCGCTCCTACACACACGGATCGGTGGTGGACACGCATCGGGGGTTGAACACATTCCGTCGTAGGCGCGGGTTCACCCGCGAAAGGGCCGGGCCTGCTGGCCAATTTCCACCCGCCGTTCACTGTTGCTGCCGCCACCGTATTCGCGGGTAAACCCGCTCCTACGCCTGATTCGGGGGTGGACACATGTCGGGGGCTGGACACATTCCGTTGTGCGCGGAGGGCTGCGACGCAGCCCCAACAGGTGCAATGAAATACCTCACCCCGCCACCCGCACCACCCCCAGGTCAATCCCCAGATGCACCAGCTCGGCATGCGAGCTGACCTGCAACTTGCTCTTGAGCAAGGTCAGGTGGTTGGACACGGTCTTGGCACTGATACACAACTGCTCGGCAATCACCCGCGCCGGGGTGCCCTTGGCCAGCATCGTGAATATCTCCAGTTCGCGCTGGGTCATGCGCTGCAACCGGGGGTCACTGGTGCTTTGCTGTGACAGGCAAGCCAGCTGGGTGGCCAGGGGCTGCTCGATGTAGGCATGCCCGGCCAACACCCGCTGCACCGCCTCGATCAGCACCTCGGGCGCCGAGTTCTTGGTCAGATAGCCCGAGGCCCCCGCATCCAGCGCCTGGCGCACCAGCGGCAGCTCATCGTGCATGCTGAAAAACAGCACCCGCAATTGCGGCAGGCGCTGGCGCAGGCGGCGGGTGGTTTCCAGGCCACTGATACCGGGCAGGCCAAAGTCCATGATCACCAGGTTGGGCACCTGCTCCTGTACCCTGGCCAGCGCCTCTTCACCACTGGCGGCCTCACGCACCTGCACCAATGGCAGCACCGCCCGCAGCAAGCTGGCGTAGCCTTGGCGGACCACGGCGTGGTCATCGACCAACACGATATTCATCACACCTCCTGGGGAATGTTAAGGGCCAGCGCCCAGCCACCGCCCGGGCGGCTGAAAATGCGTAACTCCCCCCCAAGGCTGCGGGCGCGCTCGGCCATCGAGTGCAGGCCTACCCCTGGGCGCTGGGGCTGGCACCCGCCGCAGCCGTTGTCGCGAATGAACAGGCGCAAGCCCTTGGTACTGCGCTGCAGGCGCACCCGCACCTGGCTGGCACCGGCATGCCGGGCGACGTTGGTCAACGCCTCCTGCAGCAAGCGGTACAAATGCGTTCTGCTCGCCCCAGGCAGCGCCGGCAAGTGCTCGCCAACCCGCAGCCGGCATTCGATGCCCTGGCTGGCCTGCCACTGGCTCACCAACAGCCCGAAGGCCTCGGCCAACGGCATGTAGTGCAGCGCCACCGGATACAAGTTGTGCACCAGCGCGCGAAAACCCTGCTGCAGGCGCTCGCAATTGAATTCAAGGGCCTGCGCCGTCTGCGTCACCACTTCAGGCTGTTCGGCCACCATACGCAGCAGGCATAGCTGGGCACGCATGCCTGCCAGGTATTGCCCCAGATCATCGTGCAGGGTCTGCGCCAGCTGGGTACGTTCCTGCTCCTGCACCGCCAGCAGGGCCTGGGTCAGGTGGGCATTGTCGGCCTGGGCCTGCTCCAGGGCTGCGGCCATGCGGTTGAAGTGTTTGGCCAGCTGGCGCGCTTCCGGCAGGCCGGCTTCGCGCAGGCGTGCCGTCAATTGCCCGCCTGAAACCTGATGCAAGGCGCCCAGCAGCTCATCCAGCAGGCCCATGGCCCGCCGTACCGCCCAGCGGATGGTCAACAAGCTCAGCAACAACGCCAGGCCACAAACGACAAGCAGTTGTTGCAGGGAGTCCCAGACTTCATCGATTTCATCCCGCGCATCCACGGCAATCAACACGCGGCGGCCATCACTCAAGTCCAGCAGCCGGCTGCTGTGGTAGCGCTCGCCGAACAACTGGCGGCCGAGCCAGGCATCCATACCGGCCTCTTGCGGCAGCCTTGGCACCTCACCCGCTGCCAGCCAATGCACCCGCACATGGCGCAGGTTCTTGGTCAAGCCGGGCTGCAGGTTTGCCGGGTCGCGTTCGGCGGTGTCGCCCAGGTATGCCACCACGGCTTCGGCTGACTGCAACTCACGCTCGACGTCGGCCACCGCCTGGTGCAACAGCACCCCGGCACAAGCCAGCGTCACCAAGGCGAAGCATAACGTGACCCAGAGGTTGACTCGCCACAGGGCCGACAAGTTGACAAGGCGCACAAGCGGTTCTCCTCAGGCCGTTGTGGACCATCGTAAAACTGCGGCCCCCGCACTGAATTACTACCTTGGTACCGGCCGAGCGCTACTTTCTGCATATTCCCCCCTCCCGGCGGGCTTCCTATGCTGGCGCCATCTGCCGTGGAGTGTGTTATGCGCCAGCCTGCCCACCTTGCCTTGACCTGCCTGCTGGCCTTGGCCGCAACGCTGGCTACGCCCCAGGCGCCCGCCGCTCAGGGCCAGGCCGCAGCCCCGTTGCACATACGCATCGGCTACCTGGGCTATCGCCCCGCCGCTGGCCCGCTGCTGTCCAACGTCATCCCCGAACCCGGCGATGCCGGGCTCCAAGGTGCCGAACTGGCCATTGTCGACAGCAACAGCACCGGGCGCTTCCTGAAGCAGCAGTTTCAGCTGACCAGCGCCAATGTCGACAGCCCCGAGGCCCTGCTGCAAGCCGCCAGGGCCCAGCATGAACAAGGCCTGCGCCTGTTCGTGGTGAATGCCCCGGCCGCCAGCCTGCGCGCGCTGTCTGCCGCCCTGCCCGACAGCCTGTTGTTCAACGCCGGCAGCCCCGACGACAGCCTGCGCAGCAGCCAGTGCCTGGGCAATGTCCTGCACAGCCTGCCGAGCCGGGCCATGCTGGCCGATGCCTTGGCGCAGTTTCTGGTGCTGCGCAAATGGCAACGGGCATTGCTGGTGGTCGGCCAGACCCCGGACGATCAGGCGTACGCCGCTGCCCTGCGGCGGTCGGTGAAGCGTTTTGGCGTGCAACTGGTCGCGGAAAAAACCTGGACGTTCGACAACGACCAGCGCCGCAGCGCCCAGGCCGACATGCCGCTGTTCACCCAGACTGCCGAATACGACGTGGTACTGGTGGCCGACGAGCGCGGTGACTTCGGCGAGTACCTGCCCTACCAGACGTGGTATCCACGCCCGGTGGCCGGTACCCAGGGCCTGACCCCCACGGGCTGGCACAAGACGGTGGAAACCTTCGGGGCGGCGCAGTTGCAAAAACGCTTCGAGGCCCAGGCCGGGCGCTGGATGAATGACCGTGACTTCGCCGCCTGGATGGCTGTGCGCAGTGTCGCCAGTGCGGCCAGCAAGCTGCGCCTGGCCGAACCGCGCGCGCTGCAGCAACTGCTGCTCAGCGAGCAGTTGCCGCTGGACGGCTTCAAGGGGCGCAAGCTCAGTTACCGCCCGTGGAACGGCGAACTGCGCCAGCCGATCCCGTTGGTTCAGCCCCGCGCCCTGGTCAGCACCTCGCCGCAGGAGGGCTTCCTGCATCCCTTCAACGAAATGGACAGCCTGGGCTATGACAAGCCCGAAGTGACGTGTAGCTACCCCTGACCCGACAACCACAACAATAAGGAATCCGCCATGCGCCGCCCCCTCTTCCACCGGGCCCTGATTTACCCCAGCCTGCTGTCGGGCGCCCTGGCGCTGGCCAGCAGTCACGCCATGGCTGCCACCGCCTGGGTCTCCAACGAGAAGGACAACAGCCTCAGCCTGATCGACCTGCAAACGCTGGACGTCACCGAAACCCTGCCGGTGGGCCAGCGCCCGCGTGGCTTGCTGCTGTCACACGACAGCAAGCTGCTGTACATCTGCGCCAGCGATTCGGACCGGGTGCAGGTGATGGACGTGGCCACACGCAAGATCATCAAGGAGCTGCCTTCCGGCAAGGACCCCGAGCAGTTCGCCCTGCACCCCAACGACCGCTGGCTGTATGTGTCCAACGAGGACGATGCGCTGGTGACAGTGATCGACACCGTCACCGACAAGGTGCTCGGGCAGATCGAAGTCGGCATCGAACCCGAAGGCATGGCGGTCAGCCCTGACGGCAAGTGGGCGGTCAACACCAGTGAAACCACCAACATGCTGCACTGGATCGACACCAGCACCCAGACCCTGGCCGACAGCACGCTGGTCGACCAGCGCCCGCGCTTCGTCGAGTTCAGCAAAGACGGTTCGCGCCTGTGGGCCTCGGCAGAAATCGGCGGCACGGTGACCATACTTGACGTGGCCACGCGCCAGGTGCTGAAAACCCTGAACTTCCAGATCAAGGGCGTGCACCCGGACAAAGTCCAGCCAGTGGGCATCAAGCTCAGCGCCGATGGCAAGTACGCCTTCGTCGCCTTGGGCCCGGCCAACCACGTGGCGGTGATCGATGCCAAGACCTTTGATGTGCTCGACTACCTGCTGGTCGGGCGGCGGGTCTGGCAGCTGGCATTCACCCCGGACCAGCGCCAGTTGCTGGCCACCAACGGTGTCAGCGGTGACGTTTCGGTCATCGATGTGAAGCAGCTCAAAGTGCTCAAGTCGGTGAAGGTCGGGCGCTACCCCTGGGGCGTGGTGGTGACACCATGAATGCCCTCGACGTCAGTGACGTGAGCTTTGCCTATGGCCAGCGCGAGGCACTCAGGCAGGTCGGTTTCAGCCTGGCACCTGGGCGCTTCGCCGCATTGCTGGGCCCCAATGGTGCCGGCAAATCGACCTTGATCGCCCTGCTCACGCGCCTGTACGACCTGCAGCATGGCGACATCCGCGTGTGTGGCTGCTCGCTACGCAACGCTGCACGCCCGGCCTTGCGCCAACTGGGCGTGGTGTTTCAGCAAAGCACCCTGGACCTGGACCTGAGCGTTGAGCAGAACCTGCGCTACCACGCCGCCTTGCATGGCCTGTCGCGGCGTCAGAGCCACCTGCGGGTCGAAGCCGAACTGGCCCGCCAAGGCCTTGGTGAACGCCGGCGCGATCGTGTGCGTGAGCTGAACATCGGCCATCGGCGGCGGGTGGAAATTGCCCGCGCGCTGCTGCATGAACCGCGCCTGCTGCTGCTGGACGAAGCCAGCGTCGGCCTCGATCCGGCCAGCCGCCTGGCGCTTAACCAGCACCTGCGCCGGTTGTGCCGCGAGCAGCAGCTCAGTGTGCTGTGGGCCACTCATCTGCTGGACGAAGTGCAGCCCAGCGATGATTTGTTGATTCTGCATCAGGGGCGCCTGGTGGCCAGTGGCACCGCCGATGCGCTGAGCCTTGAGCACGGCGGTGACCTCGATCACGCCTTTGCCCGCTTGACCAACGCCCCCTCAGGAGCCAACGCCCGATGAACGCTTACTGGCAATGTTTCAACGGCATCATGCTGCGCGAATGGCTGCGCTTCGTGCTGCAGCGTACACGTCTGCTCAGCGCGCTGGTACGCCCGCTGCTGTGGTTGCTGGTGTTCGCTGCCGGCTTTCGCGCAGCGCTGGGCATTGCCATCATCGAGCCCTACGACACCTACATCCCCTACGAGGTGTACATCATCCCCGGCCTGGCCTGCATGATTCTGCTGTTCAACGGCATGCAGGGCTCATTGTCGATGGTCTACGACCGCGAGATGGGCAGCATGCGCGTGTTGCTGACCAGCCCGCTGCCACGCCCGTTCCTGCTGGGCAGCAAACTGCTGGCAACTTCATTGATTTCCCTGCTGCAAGTCTATGCCTTCCTCGCCATCGCCTGGTTATACGGGGTACAGCCACCGGCTGCAGGCCTGCTGATGGCGCTGCCAGCGTTGCTGCTGGTGGCCTTCATGCTCAGTGCCTTGGGGCTATTGCTGTCGAACGCCATCCGCCAGCTGGAGAACTTCGCCGGGGTGATGAACTTCGTGATCTTCCCGCTGTTCTTCCTGTCGTCGGCGCTGTACCCGTTGTGGAAAATGCGCGAGGCCAGCCAGTGGTTGTACTGGCTGTGTGCTGTGAACCCGTTCACCCATGCCGTAGAGCTGGTGCGGTTTGCACTTTATGAGCGGTTGAACCTGCTGGCGCTGGCGGTGTGCCTGGGCTTGACCGGGCTGTTCACCCTGCTGGCGATCCTCACCTTCAACCCCCAGCATGCAGCGCTGCGCAAGCCGCGCTGAAAACCTGGCGTGTAACGCGTGTGGGAGCGGCCTTGTGTCGCGATTGGGCTGCGCAGCAGCCCCGGCCATGTGTGCGGTGCAGCTGAAATCGGGGGCCGCTTTGCGGCCCTTTCGCGACGCAAGGCCGCTCCCACACGGATCGCGCCAGCTTTTAGAAATTGAGCAAGACAGTTGCTCCCACACCTTGGGCGTCTCCCTGCCTTCAGGCGCCCGGCCATCTACTACTTTAGTACTGCATTTACTGTCTATCGTCGCATTCACAAAGCACCGCCACTGGCATGTAATGAGTCCATAACAAAAAGGAAAAACCTCCATGCCACGTGCCCTGCCCCGGCTGCCACGCCCTTTGCTGGCGGTACTTTCGCTGAGCCTGACGCTAGGCATTGCCCAGGCTGACACGGCGCCGCTGTTCTCCGCCGACGGCTATCGCAGCACGCACTATCGCAGCCCGACCCCGCAACAGGTCGAAGGCGGCCAGGTCGTCGACACCGCCACATTGCAAAGCCTGCTGGGCCAGACGCCCAGGCCGGTGCTGATCGACGTCTATCGCCGCCAATGGCTGCAAGGTCGTTTCATCGAAGACGAACCACACAGCAACCTCCCCGGCAGCCTGTGGCTGGCCAACACCGGCGACGGCGAACTGAGCCCGGCATGGCAGGACTACTTCGTGCGTAACCTGCAAAAAGCCACGGCCGGGCACCCGGACCAACCACTGGTCTTTTACTGCCGCTCCGATTGCTGGTTAAGCTGGAACGCGGTAAAACGCGCGAAAGCCTTGGGCTATAACAACCTGTATTGGTACCGCGACGGCCTGGATGCATGGCAGCAAGCCAACCTGCCATTGCAGCCGGCACAACCGGTGCCGTTCCCCTGAAATGCCTGTGTATGCGTGCCCCGCTCCATCCAATAAAAACAAGGTGAAAAGGCCATGTACAAAATTCTGATTGCCGACGATCACCCCCTGTTTCGCGAAGCCATCCACAATGTCATCAGCGATGGTTTCCAGGGCAGCGAGGTCATGGAGACCGCCGACCTTGAAAGCGCCCTGGCCCTGACCCAGGCGCATGACGACCTCGACCTGATCCTGCTCGACCTGAACATGCCCGGCATGCACGGCCTCAATGGCCTGATCACCCTGCGCAACGAGGCGCCGACCACGCCGGTGGTCATCGTTTCGGCCGAGCAGGAAAAGCAGATCGTGCTGCAGGCCATTACCTACGGTGCCGTGGGCTTCATCACCAAGTCGTCGCCACGCTCACAGATGATCGAAGCGATCGAGCAGATCCTCAATGGCAATGTCTACCTGCCGCCAGACATCATCCGCGCGCAAAAAAGCAGTACCAGCCGGCGCCATAACGATGCCCCGAGCTTCCCGCCGGAAATGCTCCAGGCCCTGACCCGCAAGCAACTGCTGGTGCTCGAGCGCATGACCAAAGGCGAATCGAACAAACAGATCGCCTACACGCTGGACATCGCCGAAACCACAGTCAAGGCCCACGTTTCGGCGATCTTGCGCAAACTCAATGTGCACAACCGGGTACAAGCCATCCTCAGTGCTGGCGATATCGATTTTGCTGATTATCTGCGCCGTTGACCTGTTCCGGCCGCTTCGCGGGTAAACCCGCGAAGCGGCCAACCGCTATGCCACGCCACTGGCCAGCAGATGGCTCATCGCCGTCTTGAGTTTCATCGGCCTTACGGGCTTGTGCATCAGCGTGTGACCCAGCTCGCGGATCTGCTGCTTGAGATCGTTGCTGTAGTTGGCCGTGATCATCAGCGCCGGTAGCGGCTGGGCGCGGCGGGCATTGATCCGCGCTACGGCGTCGACACCATTGCAGTCATTGTCCAGGTGGTAGTCGGCAATCAGCAGGTCGGCCTCGGCGTGGTAGTTGTCCACCTGGCGCGCCAGGTCTTCTTCCGACAGCGCAGTGACCACCCGGCAGCCCCAACCTTCCAGCAAGGTGCGCATGCCCGCGCAAATCGCCGCATCGTTATCCAGTACCCACACCCGCGCCCCGCGCAGGCGTTCGAGCATTGGCTCGCAGATCGCCTGGCTCGGCTGGGCCTTGGGTGCAGTGGCGCTCAGCGGCACCTCGACAGCGAACACCGAGCCTTTGCCCAGCCATGACCGCACGCGGATCCGGTGGCCGAGGATGCCGGCGATCTTCTCCACGATTGCCAGGCCCAGGCCCAGCCCACGGTCCTGGTCCGGGCGCTGCACATCACCCCGTTTGAACTCCAGGAACATGTCTTCCAGGTGTTCTTCGGCAATGCCGATGCCGCTGTCCCACACTTCAATCCGCACGCCACCGCGCTGGCGCCGACACCCCAGCACCACGCGCCCGCTGCGGGTGTAGCGGATAGCATTGCTGAGCAGGTTGCGCAGGATGCGCGCCAGCAGCTGGATGTCACTGCGCACGACGGCAGAACACCCCACAAAATGCAGCTCTAACCCTTCGCTACGCGCCACCTGGGCGTATTCGGCAGCCAGGTTGTCCATCAGTTCGTGGAGGGCAAACGGGGCGACATCGGCCTTGATCACCCCGGCATCGAGCTTGGAAATATCCACCAGGGTACCCAACAGGTTTTCCACATCCTCCAGTGAATTGCTGACATTTCGCACCAGGTGGGCAGCGTTTTGCGGTTCGTCGCGCTCAAGCAATGCACTGGTGAACAGCCGCGCCGCGTTCAGCGGTTGCAGCAAGTCATGGCTGACCGCAGCAAGGAACTTGGTTTTCGACAGGTTGGCCTGCTCGGCCTCGCGCTTGGCCTCGCGCAGACGCGACTCGGCCTGGCTGCGCTCTTCGATCTCGCGCAGCAACTGGTCGTTGAGGCTGGTCAGTTCGGCAGTGCGCTCGCGCACCCGTTGCTCCAGGTGCTGATACGCCTGGTGCAACGCCTGTGCGGTGTTGCGGCGCTCGGTGATGTCGCGGATCAGCACGAAGATACCCACTACTTCGCCACTGGCCAGGCGGTTCGGCACGTAGGAACGCAGCATGTAGCGTTCCTGGCCGTTGATATTGGTCTCGGCAAACTCGAACGTTACGCTCTCCCCCGCCAGCGCCCGCGCCACGTAGCCTTCCAGGCGCTGGTAATGCTGCTCGCTGTGGGCCTCGCGCAGGCTCTGGCCCAGCATCACGCCATGCGGCCAGCAATACCACTCCTCGTAAACCTTGTTGGTGAATTCGTAGACCAGATCGGCGTTCAGGTAGGCGATCAGCGCCGGGACGTTGTCGGTAATCAGGCGAATCTGGTGCTGATGGGCCGTCTCGGCCCGCTGCCGGGCCTCGCTGAGCAGGCGGTTGACGGCCTTGAGCTCGGCCATGGCCTGGTTCAACGCATCGGTGCGTTCGCGCACCTGCTCGGCCAGCACCACTGAATGCTGGAACGCGGCGTATGGGTCGTTGCCCCGGGTCACGCCCGACTCGATGCGCTCGATCAGTGCGTCATTGATGCGCTGCAGCTTGTGGTTCTGGTGCTGCAGCCGGGTCAGCTCGGCCTGCAGTTCAGCGACCGACAGGAGGCCGGTTGCGGGCAATGGCGACCCCGGTGAAGGTCTGGTTGATGTGCATGCCATTGAACTGTTCTCCGTAGGTGTTGAAGCCGATCACCCGTTGCTCGCGCAGGAACGCGCCGACCGGCTCCAGGCCGTGGTGGGCCTCCAGTTCCAGCCGCCGCAGGAAACAATCACAACCGATGGTCAGCAGCAACGGTCCGAGACGCTGGTGCAGGCCATCGAACAGCTGGTGCAGGTTCGGCAGCAGCGGGCCCGGGGTCATGGCCGTGAGCACGATGCCGTTCTCCACCGCGCAGTAGAAGCTCAAGCTGAGGTCAGGGTGCATTTGCTGGATCGCCCGCACGTAGTACTGATCATGAATGCGCACGGCCAGCGGGTGGGCGGCGAACACCCGGTGATCGAGCGCAGCCACGGGCACACCGATGTGGCGGGCATATTCCTCGGCCGCCGGCTCGGCATTCAGTTCGAAAACCCGGCGCTGGGCGCTGTCGGCACCGGTGACCACCAGCTTTTCCTGGCGCGGCAGGATGTGATGCGTGGTGAACACTTCGAAGTCGAGCCAGGTGTTGACCAGCACCACCACGGCTGCACCGTTGTGGAATGTACCGCCGTAATACACATGGGTGCGGTTCAGGTAGTTGTCGTCACCGGCCGAGCCGCCGAAGTGCGGGATATCCCCCAGTGCTGCGCTGAGTGCGGCAAGCACCATCTCCTCGCGGCTGGACAAGCCATCGAGCAGCGTGAGTGCAAAGCTGTGGCCCTTGATTGGCGCCAGGGTATTGCTGCGGCAGGTGCCGACCAGCCGCTCGACCATCTGCTGCGCGTCGATCAGGCTGAAGCGCTCCATCTCATCGATCAACGCGGTGGCGATCGAAAAGTGCCGGTGATCGAAGCCCAACGCCGTCACGCAATTGCGGCCGTAGCCCAGCGGGGTGATTTCACCGGCGCTGGTGCAGCCGACCAGGCGTATGCCACCAAAGTCCTGTTCCAATGCTTCGCCCAAAGCCTGCAAGTCGTATTCGGCGGAGCAGAAGAACAGCACGAACCCCAGGTGCGGGTGCAGCAACTGCCGCGCCAGGTCCTGAGCGGCCAGCCGTGCGTCGGTAGCCTGCGACATGGCACTGACCACACCGTCGTTATGAGCCTGCTGCATCGTGGTCTCCGGCACGGGGTGGCTGAGTGATCAGTTTAAGGAGGTGGTGGTGGGTGACGAATGCTACTTGGGTAGCGGGTGGGCGGTTCCATGGGCGTAAAAGACCGTGTCATTCGGGGCCGCCTTGCGGCCCCGGCCGCTTACCAGGTCAACACCGCGCCCACCGCAAAGGTATCGGTGTCTTCGTTCTGCGCACTGGTGTCATGCCCGTCGATGGAAAACTGGTTGTACTCGGCCACCAGTTTCAGGTTGTCGTTGATGTCATGGAACAGCGCTACACCCCGGGTCTCGTAGTCCGCGCCGCTGCCAACCGCACCGTTGCCATCGTCCTTGGTCTTGCCATAGGACAGCGCCACGCGGTTCTTGCCGAACTTGTACGAGCCCTGCAGCAGGTAGCCATCACTGTCGACATTGCGCAAAACCGGTTCGCCGGCATTGTTGGTGAAGAACGGGTTGATGCCTTTGGCCTGGAACCCCGAGCCGGTCAGCGACCAGCCGCCCATCTTTGCCTGCACCCCGTAACCCACCCCCTTGGAAGTGATCGTTTCTACCGTGGAGTCAGTATTGTCCGAGGTCTGGTAACTGCCGTTGACCCAGCTGTAGATCTGCGCCCCACCCAGGTCGAACTGGTAGGTGATCTCGCTCTCGGTGCGTGGGTTTTCCTGGTAGGCCTTTCCGGTCGGGCTGCTGTCGTTGGTGTCCACCGGGTCCATGATGCCCACCGCCACCCGCAGGCCCTCCATCACGGGCGTACGGTAGGTGATCTGTGAGGTAGGGAACGGGTATGGGTAACCGCTGCCAATGTTGCCGAACGACACCCCGCCGCCGTCCACCAGCCCCAGGGTGTCGCTGACCTGGCCATAGCCGGCCAGCAGTTCGTCGAGCAGGATGTTGGAGCGGGCGAACAGCCCGAAGTCCTTGCCGATCAGCACCTCGCCCCACTCGGGGTTGGCCACCGTGCCGTAAAACTGGCGCACGTCGATGGCGGTGTCGGTGCCGTTGGTTTCACTGTCGTTGATGGTTACCCAGAACGAGGCACGCGCGCCGAGCTTCAGGTCATCCACCTGCTTGCCCATGTTGAAGCCAAGGTAGTTGGGCAAGAAGCCCATCTTCACCCGCGACTGGCGGCGGTCAAACTGCTCGCCCTCACGGTCGACCTTGCTGTTGACGTAGAAGGCGTTGATATAGCCATCGGTGGAAAACGTCGTCTGGTCCTTGTCGTACAGCATGATCTCGGCTTCGGCGACGCTGCTCAGGCCAAGCGCAGAAAAGCTGGCGATGGCGGCTGCGAGAAAACGAGGCGGCAGGTGCTTATTGTTGTTGTGCATGGCGCGCTCCAAACGGGGACGGGATGTCGGAGGCGATTATCAGAAGTGGGCAAATTGCCAGAAACGCTGCTTTGGCGTGGGGTGGCGAGTGCTTTGGGGCGGGAGGGTGTGGCCCGGTGATTTGGTCCCGGTACCTGCTTGGGTCTGGGTTCGAGACTTATGGCTTAGGCAGGAGTGGCAGGCGGGCATCCATACGATTGAATGAACCGGGGCCGCCTTGCGGCCCTTCGCGGGCTCGCCCGCTCCCACAATCTTTGGATATCCAAGATCCCTGTGGGAGCGGGCGAGCCCGCGAAGGGCTGCAAAGCAGCCCCAATTACATTGTCTGAGCGGAATCTCCTGGCTTCAGGAAGCCAGTGCCTGCGAACGCTGGCAAGCGGGCATCTCATAGCGATGCGGTTGCTGCCAGGCCAGCCGTGCCTGCACATCCACCACCGCGTCCTTCACCTTCTGCGCCCAGTGCTCATCCTTCGGGCACACCACCACCACGCGGAAACCGTGGTCGACACCTTCCAGGCGCACACCTTCGGAATCATCTACGTGCAGATCGATATCAAAAGCCGAAGGCAGCTTGGAGGGTGAGTTTTCCAGCCCGTTCTGGGCCAGGATGTGCTGGTGCCGATCGCTGTTGACCACGCCATCGACATGAATGCCGTAAAGCATCAGCCAGCGGCGGATGTAAGCCGGGGTACGCCCCGAGGAGGTGTAGATCCAGATGCTGCAGCCCTGGCGGCGCAGGTCGCGGATCAGCTCGCGGGTGCCGCTGCGCAGGGGCTCACCCAGCCAGCGATGGACGAAACCCGGCAGCTTGCTGTCCTCGGCGGCGGCGTGTTCGGGCAGGCAGGCCAGCGTGTCGTCGATATCGAACGAAATGCGTACCTGGCCACGCTTGAGCTTGCGTTCGATGGCTTGCCGCCCTCGTGCGAACAGGGATGAACCTTGCATCAGCGGCTCCCCTCACAGGCAGGCACGGGCGTGCCGTTCAGGAAGAACTTGCCGGGCTCAGGCGCCTTCGCTTCCAGGAACGCGGCGTACTTTTTCTTGATCTTGGGGAGTTCGTACAAAGCCTTGACACCGTGTTTGGCGGAGTTGCGTATGACCGAGGACGGGTTGAAGTAACCCTCGGCGTTGTCCAGCGACAGCACGAATGGCGGCAGCCCGGCACGCATCAACAAATAGCTGACAATAAGCGAACCCGTGCGGTTGTTGCCTTCGATGAACAGCTGCGGCTTGCTGAGGATCCGTACATACACACCCGCTGCCCGCTTCCAGATGGAATCGCTGCGGTACGCGCAGTACCAGTTGTACAAATCCTTGATGCCACCTTCCACGTTGTTGAAAAAGTGCGCTTCGGTTGCCGCAAGGTGCGGGGCGAATTCCAGGCGACGGGCCGGATCGCTGCCGCATAGCACGGTGGCATTGATTTCCAGCATCAGGTTCAGCTGTTGCAGGTCGAACAGGTCGATACCGCGAGCGACATAGTCGTCAATCAGCGCATAGCCTTCAACCACATTCAGCAGCACCTCGTCGGTAAACGGGTCCCGCGGTTCGGTGAAATGCTGGCTGAGTTCGGCAAAACGGCCCTGCACCTCGCGCAGTGCGCGCTCTACCGCTGACAGATCAAGACGACGCGTCGCTCGCATTGGTAATCCCGGGTAACACTTTAACGGAAGGTAACGCGGCCGGGTGTTGCAACCTTCCTGGCTGCAACACCCGCCCACCTTGAGCTTGCATGGTTTAGCTGAACTTGCCGCTGATGTAGTCGCTGGTCAGCTGCTCGCGCGGGTTCTGGAAAATCTGCGCGGTCGGGCCCATCTCGACCAGGTAGCCGGTGCGGGTGCCCTGGGAAATATCCACCGAGAAGAACGCGGTGGTGTCGGCCACACGAATCGCCTGCTGCATGTTATGGGTCACCAGGGCGATGGTGTAGTCCTTTTTCAGCTCGACCATCAGCTCCTCCACGCGGCGGGTGGCAATCGGGTCGAGTGCCGAGCAGGGCTCGTCCAGCAACAGCACTTCCGGCTCGGTGGCGATGGCACGGGCGATACACAGGCGCTGCTGCTGGCCACCGGACAGTGACAGCCCGCTGACCTTGAGCTTGTCCTTCACTTCGTCCCACAATGCGGCGCCTTGCAAGGCGTGCTTCACGCGATCGCCCAAGTCGCCTTTGTAGCGGTTCAGGCGCAGGCCGAAGGCCACATTGTCGAAGATGCTCATCGAGAACGGGTTGGGCTGCTGGAACACCATGCCGATATAGCGGCGCACTACAACAGGGTCGACGCCCTTGCCGTAGACATCCTGCCCAAGAAAGTGCACATGGCCTTCGAAACGGAAGCCCTTCACCAGGTCATTCATACGGTTCAAGCTACGCAGCACGGTACTCTTGCCGCAGCCCGAAGGGCCGATGAAACCGGTGATCTCGTTTTTCCTGATCGGCACATGGCTGTCACGCACGGCCATGAAGTTACCGTAGAAAATCTTGTCGAGCTTGCAGTCCATGACGATGGGGGCTTCGCTGACCATGGGAGCGGCTCTTTGCGCAGTGGATACGTTCAAGTTGGATGCTCCCTTTCTCAATACTTGGGCTTGCCGAAGACTCGGCTCAAAATGTTGATGACCAGCACGATCATTACCAGCACCAGCGAGGCCGCCCAGGCGAGCTCCAGCTGGTTGTCGAACGGCATGCCGGAGAAGTTGTAGATCAGTACCGCAAGCGAGGCTGTGGGGTTCATCACCGCCAGGTCGCCGTCGTGGTAGATCCAGTAGTTGCTGAACAACGCGGTGAACAGCAGTGGCGCGGTTTCGCCAGCGGCGCGGGCCACGGCCAGCATGACGCCGGTGAGGATGGCCGGCAGGCCGGTAGGCAGCACGATCTTCCAGATGACCTGGGCACGGGTGCAGCCCATGCCGTAGGCAGCATCCTTCATGATCTTGGGCACCATCTTCATCGACTCTTCAGCGGTGAGCACCACGATCGGCAGCATCAATACCGCCAGCGCCACGCCGCCTGCCGGTGCCGAGTAGGTACCGGTGGTCATCACCACCAGGGCGTAGGCAAACACCCCGGCCAGGATCGAGGGCAGGCCAGTGAGCATCTTGGCGGCAAAGCGCGCGGCATTGGCCAGCTTGCTGTCCGGGCCGAGCTCGGCGAGGAACACCGCTGCCAGGATACCGACCGGCACAGCGATGGCGGCGGCAATGCCGACCATGACGAAGGTACCGGCCATGGCGTTACCGAAACCACCGCCCATCTCGAAGCCGGTCGGCGGCAGCTCGGTGAACACTTCCAGGTTAAGGCGTGCCCCGCCGCGAGTGATCAGCATGTACAGCACGGAAATCAGCGGCACGCTGGCCACCAGTGCCGCGAACCATGCCAGGGTGGTCAATACCAGGCTGCGCAGGGCGCGGCCTTCCAGCTTGCGCTGCAGGCTGGGCAGCGCGGCAACAGGGGTCGTCAGGTCAGTCATTGTTTGTTACCCCGCTGGGCGTAGAGCATGATCATCGAGCCGAGGACGTTCACCAGCAGGGTGATGAACATCAGTACCAGTGCCGCGTACATCAGCACTTCGACCTCGTTCGGGCCGGCTTCCGGGAAGTTCAGCGCCAGCAGCGCCGCCAGGGTGTTGGCCGGTGCGAACAAGGACAGGGAAATGGTGTTGGCGTTGCCGACCAGCATGGCCAGCGCCATGGTTTCGCCGAGTGCACGGCCCAGGCCGAGCACCAACGAGCCGAAGATGCCGGTAGCCGCCGAGGGCACCATCACCTTGAGGATGGCTTCCCAGTGGGTGGTCCCCATGCCGTAGGCAGCCTGCTTGGTTTTCATCGGTACGCTGGTCAGCGCATCCTGGGAAACCGCCGCGATGGTCGGCAGGATCATGATCGCCAGTACCAACGCCGCAGGCAGCAGGCCTGGGCCACTCAGGGAAGTGCCGAAAAACGGGATCCAGCCCAGCTCGCTGTTCAGCCAGGCGGTCAGCGGGCGAATCGCCGGAATGACCACATAGATGCCCCACAGGCCGTACACCACGCTGGGGATGGCGGCAAGCAGCTCGACGATGGTGCGAAACACCGCGGCAAGCTTGGCCGGAAGGAAATCCTGGGTCAGGAAAATGGCCATGCTGACGCCGAAGAAACCGGCGATCAACAGGGCGATCAAGGCGCTGTACAGCGTCCCCCAGATCGCTGGCAGAATACCGTACTTGCCTTGGTTAACGTCCCAGACGCTGCCGAACAACACGTCAAAACCGTGCTTTTCAATGCCGGGCAGTGCCTTGCGGCCGACTTCGTAGACCAGCGCGAAGACCAGCGCCAGTACCAACACCACGCCAATGCGCGCAAGCGCACGGAAGGTGCGATCGACCAGAAAGTCTTTCGTAGACGGTGGCTGGCACGCGGAGTCGGGGTTATCCGGTATGGCAAAAGGAGTGTTCATTGGCGAGTTCCGGGACAAGGGACAAACACCCCCGGCATGGCTTCATGCCGATACCGGGAGCGCCTGGGTATTACTGGATGTTGGCGGACGCTTTACGCACCTGGTCGACTACCGACGGCGGCAGCGGGATGTACCCCATCGAGTCGGCGATGGTCTGGCCTTTGGTCAGGCTGTACTCGACCATTTCACGCATGGCCTTGGCTTTTTCCGGGTTGCCGTTGTCCTTGCGGAAAATCATCCAGGTATAGGAAGTGATCGGGTAGGACTTGGCACCGTCCGGGTCAGGCAGCCAGGCCACCAGGTTTTCCGGCATGTTCACCGCCGCCAGTGCTTCAGCACCGCTCTCGGCATTCGGCACGACGTATTGGCCAGCCTTGTTCTGCAACATGGCGAAGTCGACCTTGGCCAGCTTGGCGAAGCCGTACTCGATGTAGCCGATGGCGCCTGGGGTCTGGCGGACAGTGGCGGTTACGCCGTCGTTCTTCGGCGACTTGATGAACTTGTCGGTGGCCGGCCAGTTGACGGTGTTGCCTTCGCCCAGCCCTTGCTTGAAGTCAGCGTTGATGGCCGACAGGTGCTTGGTGAAGACGGCAGTGGTGCCGCTGGAGTCGGCACGCACGACCACGGTGATCGGGGTGGCAGGCAGCTTCAGGTCAGGGTTGGCCGCCGCGATTTGCGGGTCGTTCCACTGGGTGATCTTGCCGAGGAAGATATTGGAGTAGACGTCGCGCGGCAGCTTCAGCCCTTTAGGGTTACCCGGCAGGTTGTAAGCCAGGACGATTTCACCGGCGGTCATTGGCAGCAACTGCACGCCTTCGCCAACCTTGGCAATGTCTGCTTCGCTCATGGCCGAGTCGCTGGCGGCGAAGTCGACGGTCTTGTTCAGGAAGTCCTGAACGCCCGCGCCGCTGCCCTTGGACTGGTAATCGACGGTGACGCCAGCCGTGTTCTTGCTGAAGTCCTTGAACCAGGTCAGGTAGATCGGTGCAGGGAAGCTGGCGCCCGAACCGGTCAACCGAACGTTTTCTGCAGCAAAGGCTGCCGAGGTGGCGCAAAGGGAAACGGCAACGGCGAGTGCAGCAGACTTCATCAGGCGTTTCATCAAAATGTGCTCCATGTGATGGCCGGCACACTTTGCATCAGCTGTGTTACAACTTTGTGACTATTGAATGGCAGGCCGCGCGGTAGAGCTTATTGACTGTGCCATCAGGCGCCGAGCTGGAACCCTGAAACGGCTCCGGCCTCAACGCTAACGCTTGAATGTGCCGATTGGATGACGGCCGTACGAGGCCAAAGCACCGCTCGCCCATTAGCCGGCACTTTTTAGACGCGCAGGGTTTCAACCGTTCAGGCAAACCGGCAAGCGCGAAGACCCTGTAACGCAGCACCAGGAACAAGAACCTGGCCACTGCAGGCGATCAACCGATGCCGGCAAGACCTGCATCACCGGCATCCGCACAGCGGTTGCGGCATGCACATTCGAACTCGGCTTGGGCACGGGTGGAAAAGTTCAGGCTCAGACGCATCTTGTCTTGGGTGTCGTAGAGGTCGTAACCCTCCCCCAGTGCGGCGGGAAAGCCAAGCCGCCGAGGATAAGCCTCTTTCTTGAGTGGCACTGCGGGAACCACAACGAAGCGTGTCTGCATGATCATCCCCTTCGGCAGTGCTTAAGTATTAGTACTGCTACGTGAAAGCATCAAGATGACTCATGCAATATTTTGGTTCAGCCGCCTATTCTCGCGGTGATGAGTGAGCAGAATCCCAGCAGGCAAATGACCCCGATGCCATAGAACAACGTTCTCCAGGGCTGCAAACCCCGCAGGTAGGCCAGCGTGTGCAGGACCCTGGCAACCGTGAACACCACACTCAGCCACAGTACCGGTAGCGTGGCGGCTTCCAGCGCAACAGCCAGCCCGCCGAGGGCAAAGAACAGGGGAATGTTCTCCAGGTCGTTGGCCCAAACCTTGGCAGCACGTATCACCTGCGGGCGTTCTGCAGCCTGGGCGACGCGCCCGAACACGGCAGCGTCCTCCGGGTTGGTGAACGCGACGAAGCGCAAGCGGTGATAGCCCTGATAGCAGGAAACCAGGAACATCTTGAGGAACAGCACCACCACACACAGCGCATAGGCCTGCAAGGCACTGCTCATGGCTGGCGCCCCTCGGCAACGCCTCTGATCACCAGGTACAGCAACGGCCCCAGCGAAACGAACACGACGGTCAGCAGCAGGTAAGGCAGCACCGCGATCCCGGCGCTGCCGCGCATGCGGTTGTCTCTCACCATCCAGCAACCGGCCAGCCCGGCCATCAGGTACAGGTCGATGACCACCTGGGCCGTGTCCAGCTGCGCCAGCAGTGCCAGCCCGAATGCCAGCAGCGATTGCTCGGCAATCAGCATGGTCCAGCCGGTATACAGCGAAAACAGCACCAGTATTGCCAGCGCGCAGATACGCAAGCCCATATAGCTCTCCTTGATAGGGTTTGCCGGCACAGTAGTGATAGGGTTGCTTGCACTCAATGACCCGTGAGGTCATGGACATTGCACTCAAGGACGATCAGGGCAACGCATGAATCAGCATCTGTTCCATCGCAGCACCCCTGCCCCGCACATCTCAGCGGGCCAGCATCTTCGCGAACTGCGCCGTCAGGCCAACCTCAGCCAGCTGGAGCTGGCGCTGCTGACGGGGCTGTCGCAGCGTCATCTGAGCTGTGTGGAAACAGGACGCGCCAAGGCCAGCCCAGGCACGTTGCATGCCCTCCTCTCGGCCCTGGATGCGCCGCTGGAGCGGTGCAACGAAGTGTTCGTTGCTGCAGGATACGCGCCCCGCTACGCCGCCACGCCACTCGATGCGCCTGAACTGGCCTTGGTGAATACTGCCATCGAGCATATTCTGCAGGTGAACAACCCCGCTCCGGCGATCGTCATCGACAGCCACTGGGACGTCATCGCCGCCAACGCCAGTACCGGGCTGCTGCTGGCGATGGCCGGTGTCAGCGCACAGCCGGCAACCGGCCTCAACCTGCTACAGACACTGCTGTGCCCGGGTGGTCTGGGTGATCACCTGGTCAACGCGCCGGAAATCCGCGCTGCAGCCTGGCAACGTGCATCCAGGGAGGCCGCAGGCAATCCGGCACTGGCAGCGCGCTTGCGCGACTTGCCGGCCCCGGCAAGCCCGTGCCAGATGACGACAGCCACCCCTCTGCTGCTGACCCGCGTGAACACCCCGTATGGTGAGCTGCGGTTCCTGTCCACGTTCACCACCTTTGGCATGCCGCAGGATGTCACCGTGCAGTCACTGCGCATCGAACACCTGATCCCCGCCGACCCACAGACCCGGCAAAGAATGCTGGCAGCGTTCGAGCAATGGTCGGCCGTTACAGCGTGAACGTCAGGGTCTGGCCAAGGAACCTGGCGCTGACCTGGTGGCCTGTTTCATGCAGGTCGAACGGCTGGCACATGGCCCCGGTGGTCACGATATCCCCGGCCTTCAGGGTCTGGCCACGCTCGGCAGCGTGCGCGTACAGGTGAGCCAGCGACACCAGCGGGTCGGTGGCCGCATCGCCAGACAAGCCACCGGCGCGCCGTTGACCATCCACATGCACCTCGGTGGTTTCGGCCAGGTCGGCGAGCAACGGCACATTGATACCGGCGCCCAGGCTATTGCCGACCACCAATGCTTCAAACCCCACGTTGTCAGCCACAAAACTTGGCCAGCCGACAGCCTTGCGGTCGACAAAGCGCGAACGCACCACTTCAAAGGTGACGCACGTGGCGCGAATATCCTCACTCACCGGTACGCGCCCGGCTTGCGGAGGAATATCCCGGTCCAGCACGAAGGCAATTTCGCATTCGATGGTCACCGGCGTAACCGCTGGCAGCTGGATATGTGCGCCATCGGCATGGCAACGCCCCGCTTCCAGTTGGCCAATCAAGGGCCGCGACAACTTGCCGGCACGCATGCCAGCCGGGCTGCCGACGCCCAGCTTCCACCCGGCGCGCTGGCCTGCGGCAGCGGCAAACAACTGGTCCTGGCTGTCATAGCCTTGTTTCAACGTCTCGGGCTTGAGGCTGGCGGGCAGTTCCGTCAGCAGGTCACCGCTGCGCCAGTGTTGCAGTAGCAAGGCTGCAGTGCGTTGGTGTACGAAGAGCGAACGGTTCATCAAGACCTCGTTGAGATAGGCGATGGCAGGCAACAGATGCTATGGCCTGAAATTGATAATGATAAATATATTGTCATGATGCCAATCATCACAAATTGTTATTGAATTGCCTGATGAAATCCGCCTGCAGGTGCATGCTCAGCAATCAGTGGAAACCGGCTGCTTCAACAACAACACATAAACCATCGCAGCAACCGCGGCCACGGCGGCACTGATCAGGAATGCCGAAGCGAAGGACCCGGTCTGCTGAATGCTGAACCCGGTCACGATGGGCGCCACAGAGCCTGCCAGGTAGCCGCCGAAGTTCTGGATCGAGCCAAACGAGGCCACGCGCTGGCTATCGACCACGGTGTTGGCGATCATCCATGCGGTAGAGCTGGCCATGTTCACGCTGAACAGCGCGCAACACAGCAGCGCCACGCTGAGCAGAAAGCCGCTACCGAACGACAGGGGAACGGTGAATGCGGCCGCCGCGAACAACGCAGTCACGACAACCCGCTTGCGGCTACCCAGCACACTGGCACCGTGCTTCACCAGGCGGTCGCAGATGCGGCCCGCAACAATGGTGCCCAACGCGCCGAACACATAGGCCAGTGAAACCACCCAGGCGGTCTGGTACAGGCTCAAGCCATGCTCGCGCTCGAAGTAGCCTGGCAGCCAGGTCAGGTGCAGCCACAGCATGTAGATCACCCCCATGAAGCCCAATACTGCGCCCCAGGTGCTCTTGTGGCGGAACAGTTCGGCCCACGCGGCCAGTTGTGCCTGCACACTGGGCCTGGCGCTTGGCACCGCCTGTTTATGCGCCTGGGCCGCCAGCAGTTGCTCACGCGCCTCGGCAGGCAGTTCAGCCAGGTACCGCGCCTTGCTTTTGTAGAAGGCGAACCAGCAGGCGGCAACCAGAATGCCGAACACTCCGGTGACGATGAACATGCCGCGCCAGCCCCAGGTGACCATCAGCAGCGTCAGCAACGGCGGCGCCAGACACGGCCCGATGCAGGTCGATGACAGCACGATGCCGGTCGGCGTCCCCCGCTTCTCGGCCTCGAACCACTCCGCCAGCGCCTTGGCCGCCGACGGGAACATCGGCGCCTCGCCAATTCCCAGCACCACCCTGAGCCCGATGAATGCAGAAAAACTGTTGATCAGGCCTGAAGCCGTCTGTGCCACCGACCAGCCCAGCAGGGCCGCCCCCAGCGAAATCTTGCTGCCCAGGCGGTCGATGATCATGCCCAAGGGCAGTTGCGAAAAGGCATACGCCAGGGAAAACGCCGACAGCAGAATGCCCATCTGTGACGGCGTGATGCCCATGTCGCGCTGGATGGACGTATTGGCAATCGACAACGCACTGCGGTCGACGTAGTTGATGATGCCGATCACCAGCAACAGGCTGACGGTGATGACCTGGTACTTTCTGAACGGGTTCGAGCTGGCGACCGCTTCAGGTTCGCGGGCAAGCCCGGGTTGCGCATATTTGGTATTCATGGGCGTTCACTTTTGTTGTTATTGGTTGAACAGCAGGTAACGGCTTACATGGACGCTTCAAGCAGCCACTGGTAGTCCTCGGCAGATGCCTCACGTGGGTTGGTGCGGTGGCTGTGATCGGCCAACGCGCCCTGGACGATGCGTGGGAACAGGTCCGGGTTGACATCCAGTTCGCCAAGGCCGGTCGGCAGGCCCAGCGTACGGGTCATGTGGCGAATGGCATCTTCGATCTGGCTGTCATCGGCCAGCCCCATCGCCTGGGCGATGCGTTGCATCTTGTGTTCACTCACCACCGTTTCGGCCGTGCGGTTGAAGCGGATGACGGCAGGCAGGAAGATCGCATTGAGGGTGCCGTGGTGCAGGCGCGGGTTGATCCCGCCCAGCGCGTGGCTAAGGCTGTGCACGCAGCCCAGGCCTTTCTGGAAGGCCAGCGCACCTTGCAGCGATGCGCTCATCATGTTGATGCGCCCGTCCAGGTTGCCCGGCTCGCGGGTGGCTCGTTCGATGAAGCGCCAGGCCCGCCACAGGCCGTCCAGGGCAATGCCGTCGGCAGGCGGGTTGAACGCAGGTGCCATGAAGGTTTCCAGGCAGTGGGCAATCGCGTCCATGCCGGTGGCAGCCGTGAGTTGTGCCGGCAGCCCGAGGGTCAATGCCGGGTCACAGATGGCGGCCTTGGGCACCACATGGGGCGAGATCACCCCCACCTTGCGCCCGTCCTCAAGTATCAGGATGGCTCCGCGCCCGACCTCGCTCCCCGTGCCGGCCGTGGTCGGCACGGCAATCACCGGCGCGGTTGCCGGGGTGATCCGGGCCAGGCCGCCCTCGATCACCGCAAAGCCCTTCAACGGGCCGTCGTGCCGGGCACACACGGCCACCCCCTTGGCCAGGTCGATCGCCGAGCCACCGCCAATGGCGATGATGCCATCACAGCCATATGCCTTGAACATGGCCACGGCCTCACGCACGGCATGCTCGTTGGGGTTGGGTGGCGTACCGTCGTAGATCGGCAGTTGTGCGGTGGTGCTGCCGAAGGTGTTCAACGCCGTATCGACGATACCGGCGGCACGCACGCCACGGTCGGTCACGATCAAAGGCCTGGTTATACCAATGCGCTCACATTCGGCGGGCAGGCAGGCAATGGCACCGATATCGAATTGGATCTGGGTGATGTAGTTGATCAGGGACATAAGGCTTGGCAGGCTCCTGGCTTTATTGTTCTGGGCGTTTCAGCCGCACTGGATGCGACACTGTGCAGCGCCAGTATAGGAATGCGCGGCTGGCCATGGTATTGAGAACAATCCATATCGGTATAACCAGGACGAATACCAGATGACCCCATCGCTCAATTCGATCATGTCCCGCCTGCACGCCCGCCACCTGCGCTTGTTGATCGAGTTGGACGAGCACCGCTCGCTGCTCGGTGCAGCAAGCAGCGTCGGGCTTACCCAGCCTGGTGCCAGCAAGGCCTTGCAGGAAATCGAAACCACCTTCGGCACTGTGCTGTTCAACCGCACCAACCGAGGCCTGGAGCCCACGGCCGCCGGACACTGCGCCATCCGCTACGCACGCCTGTTGCAGACCGATATCGCCAACCTGCGGCACGATCTGGATGCGATCCTGCGTGGGGTCGGCGGCCGGCTGGCTGTGGGGGCGATCATGGGCGCGGTGCCGTTGCTGATGAAGGCGGTGTCACAGCTGGCCAGCATCCAGCCGCAGATGTCGTTCGAAATCATCGAAGACACTAGCCAGTCGCTGCTGACGCAGATCGAGAGCGGCCGCCTGGACATCGCCCTGTGCCGCACCAGTGTCAGCAATACGCCGCAGCTGTTCGCCAGCACCTTTGTCCAGGATGAGACACTGGCGGTCATCGCCAACATCGACCACCCGCTCAAGCATGCGCCAAGCCTGAGCCTTGCCGACCTGGCCGAGAGCCGCTGGATCGTCTACCGGGCCAACATGCCCATGCGCGTGCAACTGGAGCGCGAATTTCACGATGCCGGGCTGCGCTTCCCGCTGCACCTGGTTGAAACCACTTCGATCCTGGCGACCTTGTCGCTGTTGCAAAACCGTCCTGACTTCGTTGCGCTGGTGTCGATCGACGTGGCCCAGCAATGTGCAATGAATCAACAGGTCAGCATACTGCCCTTGAGCATGGCCTCGGTCAGCGACCCCTACGAGTTGGTAACCCGTAAAGGCAGCCAGGCAACACCGGCCATGGACACGCTCACCGAACTGCTGCTGTTGCAGGGCCGACAGCGCTGCGACAGTTAATGCGGTTTCATGGCAGGCCACTGGGAAATCCGGGCTGAAAGGCTGAGGGTCAAGACGGTAATGAGGCAGCCCTGAGTAATCAGCCTTGCAGCTACACCGGCAGTTCGGTGGTGAGCTTGATTTTTTCCATCGGGACTTCGGTCTTCACGTTCTGGACCACGCTCAGGCTGGTCAGGTGCGCCACCTGGAAGCGTCGATAGGCCTCCAGGTCTGCTGCCACCACCCGTAGCATCAAATCACAATCGCCCGCCATCACATGGCACTCCACCACTTCGGGCAACTGGCGCACAGCCTCGACAAATTCGTCCGTGGTTTCCTGGTCCTGACGCTTGAGCCATACCCTCACGAACAGGGTCAGGCCTAGCGAGACCTTGGCCGGGTCCAGCAGCGCCACATAACGCTCGATCACCCCAGCCTCCTCCAACAGGCGTACCCGGCGCAGGCACGGCGAGGCAGACAAGCCTACCTGTTTGGCCAGCTCCTGGTTCTGCAACCTGCCGTCGCGCTGCAGCGCCCGGAGGATACGTCGGTCAATGGCATCTAGCTTGATTGGCATTGATAAACCTTTTTTTCGATATTATCGGTAGCAACTGCCAAATGCTCTGCGCATCAGCGCAACTACGCAAGCCAATTTCAGTCGTTCATTGGAATAATTTTCCTCCATTGGAGGTGACCATGAATGCCCTTGAACCTGTACTGAACGATCCACCCGCCACCACGCCGCACAGCGAACTGCGCCGTGGCGCCGTTGCCGCCCTGCCGGTATTGCTTGGGTTCATCCCCTTTGCCCTGGTACTCGGTGCGCAAGCGTCCCAGCACCAATTGACAGCAGGCGCAGTGGCACTGATGACTGGCCTCAACTTCGGTGGCGGCTCGGAGTTGGCCGCAATCGAGCTGTGGACCTCGCCGCCGGCAATCCTTGTGATTGTTGCCATGACCCTGCTGATCAACAGCCGCCACCTGCTGATGGGCGCGACGCTGGCGCCTTGCTTGAGCCACCTGCCGTTGCCCAAGGCATTAGGAGCGCTGTTCTTCATGTGTGACGAAAGTTGGGCCATGGGCCTGGCCGATGCACGCCAGCGTGGTGGCTTCAGCCTGTGCTATTTCATGGGCGTGTCGCTATCCCTTTGGATCACCTGGGTCACCTTCACCAGCCTTGGCACGCAGATCGGGCCATTGCTCGGGGACCTGCGCAGCTATGGCTTCGACATGGCCTTCGCCGCGGTCTTTCTGGTACTGCTCAAAGGCCTGTGGAAAGGTGTACACGCTGCCCTGCCATGGTTATTCAGCCTGTTCACCGCAGCGCTGTTCTACCTGCTGATCCCCGGTGGCTGGTACGTGCTCGCGGGCACTGTAGCCGGCCTGGTGACCGCCTATTTGTGGGCCAAGCCATGATTGACGTTGCTACGCTGGTCACCATCGTGGGCATGGCCGTGGTCACCTACCTGACCCGTGCACTGGGTTTTTTACTGCTGCGCAACCGCACCCTGGGCCCGCAACTGACCCAGGTGCTGAACGCCGCGCCCGGCTGCGTGCTGATTGCCGTGATCGCGCCCAAGTTCGTTTCCGGGCACCCGGCCGACCTGATTGCTCTGGGGCTTACCGTGTACGCCGCTGCGCGGTTTTCCCTGTTGCCGGTGGTGGTATTTGCCATTGTCGTGACGGGGTTGCTGCGCGTGCTGTTGCCGGCATGACCTGCCGCTACACCTACACGCCATTGACCCAGATCAAGCCCTCGCGCCGGGTTCGCGCGACGATGGCTGCACGCAAGGAATGACTCAAGTACCGACAGGTGCACAGTGCGCAAGGTTTACCGCTTGATCGCAGTGCGCGCCTTGACCAAGGAGCCCCACATGAACCCGCTGAAACACATACTGGTTGCCACCGACCTTTCCCCACATGCCCGCAACGCCGCTGAGCGCGCGGCCTACCTGAGCGATGCGCAACAGGCCTCGCTGGACCTGCTCTACGTTGCCAACCCGGCACCCTTCGAGCACCTCAAACAGTTGGTGACGCCTGATGACGATCTGTTGAAACGCGTACTGGATAGCGCAGGCGAGAAAACCCACGCACTGGCAGCGCTGCTGTTCCAGCGTTACGGTATCTCCGCTGGCGTGCAGGTCGCCAGCGGCTCGGTGATCACGGAGATCAACCGGGTGGTGCAGGACAAGCACAGCGACCTGCTGGTGTGTGGGGCCAGGGGCCAGAACGTAGCGCGGCGCCTGCTGTTGGGTTCGACCGTGCAGAAACTGCTCAACCGCATGCCCTGCCCTTTGCTGGTGGTCAAGCCGGCCCCTCGTGATGCCTACCGCACCGTGCTGGTGCCAGTCGACTTTTCGTCCGTTTCACTGCGCACCCTCGAATTGGCCAAGGCCATTGCCCCGCAAGCAGAGATCATTCTGCTGCATGTGTACGAAGCCCCGTTCGAAGCCAGCGTGCGCTTCGCCCATCTCGACCACGACACCCTCACCCACTACCGCAATGTCATCCGCAAGGATGCACAAGTACAGCTCGCGGCGCTGAGTGAGGCTGCCGGCCTGGCCGATGCACGGCAGATCCTCGTGCACGGCGACCCTGGCTGGCGCATTGCAGAGCAGGAACAGGAGCTGGAGTGCGACCTGATCGTGGTCGGCAAGCAGGGGGCAAGCGCGCTGGAGGAACTGCTGGTGGGCAGCGTCACCAAGCATGTACTGAACGAATCGCAGTGTGATGTGCTGGTCTCGCCATAGCATACCGTGCCTGCCGAGCACGCTGCTAAGCGCCCTCGGCAGGCGCCGCTGTGCAAGCGTCAGCCCTGCCCTTGCACGTTCTGCGCTTGCCTGCGGTAGCTGGAAAGCGAAAAACCGGTCTGACGTTTGAAATAGCGGCACAGGTAAGACGCGTCGGCAAAATTGAGCGCATCGGCAATTTGCCCGACAGCGTGATTACTGTAGGAAAGCAGTGCCTTGATTTCCAGGGTCACCTGCCGATCGATCAAACCTTTCGGGCTGGCATTGAAATACACCTTTGTCAGTTGCGACAGATAGAACGGGGTGATGTTAAGCGCGTCGGCATAGAACTTAACCTCGCGCTGCCGGGTGCTGTGTTTGCCTACCAGCTCCCAGAATCGCCAACTCAGCGCTTCCTTGCGGCTGAACGCCCTGCCTGCTGTCGGTAACACGGGAAGCTGCTCGGCAATCTTCAGGAAAAGGTTCTGTAGCTGGTTGCGCAGCATGATGTGCTGATAAGTGGCACAGCACCGCACAATATCGCGCATCTGCCCCATCCACCCTTCCAGCAGCGGCCTCTCGCTTTCGGCAAGTACACAGTGCGGATGGTCGTGCAGAAAGACGAACAATGAATTGGGCAGTGGGTAGGCGACCTCGGCAGCAAGTGCTTGTGGTATCAGGCAGAAAAACACCTTGAAGCATCGTGAGCGACATTTGAGCAAGGCTATGGTGTCTTCGGCCAGCACCAGCACATCTGCGCGCCTGACAGCATGTTCTTTGAAGTTCAGCGTGAAACGGGCAGCCCCGGACAGGCACACAAGCAGTGTCAGATAGGCATGACCGAATGACAGTGGCGCCCCCTGCCCATCGGCAAGCGTGCTTTCACCTGTCTGGATCGGATCACCAGCCGCGTAAAGTTTCGGAATGTGATGCATCGCACTCGGTACCACCGCCAGATAGAGCCAACAGCCTAACATCAAGCACCCGTGCAGTTTCGAAAAGTACCGATAATGCCAAGGTAGTGACGTTTACCGCGTGGCCAGTCGGCCATACGCTGGCCCACGGACCAGACACGAGTACAGGACATGAAATTGGAAACCGAACGTTTGCTGCTTCGCCCTTGGCTGGAGAGCGACGCTGCTGATTTGTACGAATATGCCAAGGACGAGCGCGTCGGCCCCGTTGCGGGCTGGCCTGTGCACACCAGTGTGGAGCACAGCCGCGAGGTCATTCGCGAAGTGTTCAACCACCCCGAAGTGTACGCCCTTGAACTCAAGCAGAATCAACGTGCCGTAGGCTGTGTCGGCCTGCTGACTGGCAGTAACAGCAACTTCGAGATCAGTGAACAAGAAGGTGAAATTTCCTACTGGATCGGGGTTCCCTACTGGGGCAAAGGCCTGGTTCCGGAGGCTGTGCGGGAAGTCATGCGCCACGCCTTCGAAACCCTGAAACTGCAGGCACTGTGGTGTGGCTACTACACTGACAACAGCCAGTCACAGGCTGCCCAGGCGAAGTGTGGCTTCCGTCATCATCACACCGAAGAAAACAAGCACAACCGCTTTCTCGACGACTATCGTACTGAGCACATCAGCCGCATCACCTACCAGCAGTGGGTGGAGGGTGAGCAACAGCAAAAGTAGCCGACGGCGACGCCCGTACGGTGCGTTCGATCACTCGCTGGGCACCCCGGTATACGACGCAGGAAAGAGAAGCTGACGCTGCAGGCTGCAAATTGCCATGGCCTGCACCGGTGCGGTACCGGTAGGGCGTAGTCGCTGACAGCGCGCTCTCCACAAGACGTTTCATCGATTGCACTGATGATTACTATCGAGCGGCCTGCCTGTCGGCCAGGCAAGGCCGCCTCTACAATCCCCTGCAAATCCCCCCGCTCCTGCGCCTGCTACAGGCGAGATCCCTCATGGAACCTAACCCATGCCAAGCAACAGCCAGGCCCCTCGCGGCCTTCCCGAACATAGCCAACAAAGCGTGACCCAGCAATGGCTGGCAATCCTCTCGGTAGCCGTGGGTGCTTTCGCCCTGGTCACCAGTGAGTTCCTCCCGGTGGGGGTGCTGAACGATGTGGCCAGCGACCTGGGCATCAGTGCAGGCCTTGCCGGCCTGATGGTGACCCTGCCAGGGATCATGGCTGCGTTAGCCGCCCCGTTGATTTCCGTAGGCGTCGGCGCGCTGGACCGGCGCTACCTGCTGATCGGCCTGACGCTGATCATGATCATCGCCAACGCCATCGTCGCCTACGCCGGCGACTTCAACCTGCTGTTGGTCGGCCGTGTGCTACTGGGTATCAGTATCGGCGGCTTCTGGGCGACAGCCATCGCCCTCAGCGGCCGCCTGGCACCTGACGGGATGGGCGTAGCCAAAGCCAACTCCATCATCATGGCGGGCGTAACCCTGGCGACGGTAGTGGGCGTGCCTGTCGGCACCTGGCTGAGTGGCCTGATGGGCTGGCGCATGACGTTCCTGGTCACTGCACTGGTAGGCGTACCGGTGCTGCTGGCACAGGTCTTCCTGCTGCCGCGGCTGATGCCGGAAAAGGCCATTCGCATCCGCGACCTGCCGGCGTTGTTCATCAACCCGCAAGCACGGGTCGGTTTGATCGCCGTGTTGCTGATCGGCCTGGCGCACTTTGCGGCGTACACCTACGTCGCACCGTTCTTCAAACAGAATGCCGGCTTTGACGGGCCTACGATCGGTTCATTGTTGCTGCTGTATGGCGTGGCCGGCTTCATGGGCAACATCTTCGCCGGCTTTGCGGCCAACCGCAGCGTGCGGCATACCCTGATGCTGGTCGCGCTCATGATCGCAGTCAGCACCGCCCTGTTCCCGCACTTCGCCACCGGCATGACGGGCGCCGCCATGCTGATCGCGCTGTGGGGCTTTGCCTTCGGTGCGTTCCCGGCCTGTGCCAATATCTGGATGTTTGTCGTGGCGCCCAAGGATGTCGAACGTGGCATGCCGCTGTTCGTGGCCCTGTTCCAGGTGATCATTGCCGTGGGCTCGTTCTTCGGCGGGCAAGTCGTAGACCATATGGGCACTGCGGTACTGCTGAGCCTGGCCACGGCGCTGGTGGGCTGTGGCTTTGTCACCGTGCTGGTGCTGGGGCGCAACGTCAGTAACGATCTGGCGGCGCAGCCAGGTTAAGCAGCCGCCCAGGGCGGCTGCGCAAAGCTTGAGGCCGTGAAACCGAGGCGCCTGCTTCGCGGGCAAGCCCGCAGGTACCGTACGGCCCCAGGCGTTTGCATTAGCTGCAATCGCCCCGCTCGGGCTGGCGTGGTTGCCTGGCGCACATCACCTGAACCTCGGCGCCACGGGCCCTGGCCAGCAGCTCCTCGGTGTCATCGCCACCGGGCAAGGCAAGCAACAGGTCAGGGCGGCTGTCATTGAGCATGAACAGGTTGCGCAAGCGTTCGGCCTGCTTGCCGTGCAGCTGCCAGTTTGGCGGGTAACGCACCAGATCGGCGCCATGCTCGCGCGCCCAGCTTTCGATTTCCCCTCCAATGAACTGGCTGCCACCGTGGATCAACACCCGGATCGGCCGCTGGCGCTGGACGTCGTCCAAGGCCTGGCGGCAGCGTCGGGTGTCGGCGTAGTTGCGTCCTGCACAAATCAGTACCCGCATGGTCTGCTCTCCTTGCATCGCTCAGAACCACTGGCCGAAACGGCGGATATAGAGGGTCTTCATGGCCTGGGCGACCACGCAGTAGCCCAGCAGGGTGGCGGCCAGCCAAGGGAAGTACTCCCACGGCAGCGGCACCAGGCCAACCATCGCGCCCACCGGGGAGAACGGGATGTAGATACCCAATGCCATGACCAGCCCCGTTGCCAATACCACCGGCAATGCAGCGGTGCTCTGGAAGAACGGTACCTTGCGAGTGCGCAGCATGTGCACTACCAGCGTCTGTGACAGCAAGCCCTCGATGAACCAGCCAGACTGGAACAGCGCCTGCATTTCGACGCTGTTGGCGGCGAACACGTACCACATCAGGGCGAACGTGGTGATGTCGAAGATCGACGACGTAGGACCTATCCACAACATGAAGCGGCCGATGTTGCGGGCATCCCATTTGCGTGGCTTGCTGAGGAACGCCTTGTCCATGCGGTCCCAGGGCAGCGACAGCTGGGAAAAGTCATACATCAGGTTCTGCAGCAACAAGTGGATCGCCAGCATGGGCAGGAACGGAATGAACGCACTGGCCACCAGGACCGAGAACACGTTGCCGAAATTGGAACTGGCAGTCATGCACAGGTACTTCATGATGTTGCCGAAGGTTTCGCGGCCTTTGAGCACGCCCTCCTCGAGCACCATCAGGCTCTTTTCCAGCAAAATGATGTCGGCCGATTCCTTGGCGATGTCGGTGCCGCTGTCCACCGAGATACCGACGTCAGCATCGCGCAGGGCGGCGGCATCGTTGATGCCGTCGCCAAGGAAGCCCACGGTGTGACCATTGGCCTGCAGGGCCTTGAGCACCCGTGATTTCTGCAGCGGGGTGAGCTTGGCGAAGACGGTTCGCTCCTCCACCAGAAGCTTCAGGGTGGTGTCGTCCATGCCTTCGATGTCCTGGCCGAGCAACGGCTGGCCTGGCGCCAGGCCCACTTCACGGCAGACCTTGGACGTGACCACCGGGTTGTCGCCGGTCAGTACCTTTACCTGCACGCCCATGTCGCGCAAGGCGGCGATGGCCGGGCCGGCCGTTTCCTTGGGCGGGTCGAGGAAGGTCAGCAAGCCCTGGATGACCAGATCGCGCTCATCTTCGGTGTGATACTGCGCCTTGCCTTCGGCCGCCGGGATCTGCCGGGTGGCAACCACCAGCACGCGGAAGCCGTCCTGGTTGAAGGCATCGACACTGGCCATCAGCTGCTGGCGGCGGCACGGATCGAGGGCAACGATCTTGTCGCCTTCCTGCACATGGGTGGCGATGGCGAGCATTTCCTCGACCGCCCCTTTGCTTACCAGCAGGTGATCGCCCAAGGCATTCTTCACCACCACTGACAGGCGGCGGCGGATGAAGTCGAACGGCAGTTCGTCGACCTTTGCGTAGGCGTAAGGCGCCTGGAACTGGTGGTCCTGGCCGGCGAAATGCAGCACGGCCTGGTCCATCAGGTTGCGGATGCCGCTTTGGTGATGGCTGTTGAGCCAGGCCAGCTCAAGGATGTGCTTGTCGGTTTGGCCGTCGAAGCGCACAGAGTGCTCGAGGATGATCCGATCCTGGGTGAGCGTACCGGTCTTGTCGGTGCACAGCACGTCCATGGAGCCCAGGTTCTGGATGGCGTTCAGGCGTTTGACCACCACCTTGCGCCGGGCCATGGCCACGGCGCCCTTGGCCAGGTTGGCGCTGACGATCATCGGCAGCATTTCCGGGGTCAGGCCCACTGCCACGGCAAGCGCGAAGAGGAAGGCATCACCCCAGTCGCCTTTCACCAAACCGTTGATCATGAACACCACCGGCACCATCACCAGCATGAAGCGGATCAGCAGGCTGCTGACGCTGTTCACGCCGCGGTCAAAAGCGGTCTGGCTGCGCGAACCGGCAATGGCCTTGGCCAGCGAGCCAAAATAGGTGCGTCGGCCGGTGGCGACCACCACGGCGCGGGCGCGGCCACTGACCACATTGGTACCCATGAAGCAGATGTTCGGCAACTCGAGCAGGTTGTCCTGATGTGCGCCATGCTCGGCCGCCGACTTCTGCGCGACATTACCCAAGGTGTCGTACTTTTCGACCGGCAACGCTTCGCCGGTGAGCACGGCCTGGCTGATAAACAGGTCGCGCGCTTCGAGCAGGCGGATATCGGCGGGAATCATGTCACCTGCAGAAAGCTGCACGATGTCGCCGGCCACCAGTTCGTCCATGGGCACTTCGCGCAGGCGCGGGGCTTGCCCGATCTGCTCGCGGCGCAACACCGTGGCAGTACTGCGCACCATTGCCTTGAGCGCGTCGGCAGCCTTGTTCGAGCGGTACTCCTGCCAGAAGCGCAGCAGGCTGCTGAGGCTGACCATGGTCATGATGATGATGACCTTGGTCAGGTCGGCATCGTCTGCTTCGCCTGCGCTGACCGGCAGCCAGTAGTCGGTGACGAAGCTGATCCCGGCCAGGGTCAGCAGTACATAGATGAACGGGTTGTTCAGGGCCTTGAGCAGTTGCACCAGGGCGTGGGGTTGCGGGTCGTGGGCAACCTGGTTGGCCCCATCGCACGCCAGGCGCTTGGCGGCTTCGTGCTCGGTCAGGCCCTGTTCGCTGGCATCGAGGTTGGCGAGGGTGACCGCCAGGCCATTGCGCGCTTCACGGGCGGCGCGGGTGGACAGGCGGGTTTCGCGTTCGGCCTTGGCCGATGAGGTGTTACGGTGTTTGACAGTCATGTTGCTGTGCTCCTGCCGCTGCGGCGGCACGACACACAGACGTTTCACTCAGGCGGTGAACGAAGGCATGTCGGGTCGCTGAATAATGCTGGTTCTTTCCGACAGTTGTCTGTCCGCTGCCGAGAGTCGGAAGTTGTGTCGGCAGCGAACTTTCTACTCGCGCAATCCATGGTTTGGTTCCTTTTCATAAACACAGGGCAATAGTTATCCCGCGAACTTTTAAGGTGAAAAGTTCGAGCATAAAGATACCGCTCAATATCTTTTATTCAGTGAGAAGTGCGGGGGCTCAAGCGTGCATGAAGACGCGCCAGCACCCCGCAACTACTTGGGGGGTGCTGGTGGTGGTCAAGGTAGCCGTGCAGACGCCGCGGCCAGGCGCGGGCCTGCCGCGGCGCAAGGCACGCAGGCTGGCGATGTGAAACGAATGAAGTGAGGTTCATGAGCTTGCCTCCAACCGGCCAACACCGGCGGCGGCAAGTCACGGCGGAGCATCAGGCTCTGGCGCGGCTTGCCCGACCAGGGTGTCGGGACCGGTGTTCCGGTTCAAGTGCCTGACCCGGCCATTCGGCAGAGGTCAGGCAGCGACGAGATACTGTGTCCATTGAATTCTTCAGTGAAGGGAAAAAAGGCCCCGCGCTCGGGGCGGTCGAACTTTATTCAAGCGTAGTATCGAAGTCAACCCGCAAGGGGAACTTTAAATAAGTTTAACCTTATCTTAATGTTCCACGCAGGCGCAGCGCCTCAAACCTTGAACCGTCCCACCAACGCCGTCATCTCCCCCACCAGCCCCGACAACGCCTTGCTCGCCTCGCTGGTCTGCTGCGCACCTGCCGCGGAATGGTTGGACAGTTCGCGGATGTTCAGCAAGTTGCGGTCTACTTCTCGCGCTACCTGAGCCTGCTCTTCGGCCGCACTGGCAATGACCAGATTGCGCTCGTTTATTTCGCCGATCGCACTGTAGATGCCCTCCAGCACTTGCCCCGAGGCCAGGGTCACGTCCAGTGTCGACTGGGCGCGGTTGGTGCTGGCCTGCATGGAAGCCACCGCAGCTTCGGTCCCCGCCTGCACGCTGCCGATCATCTGCTCGATTTCCTGGGTCGATTGTTGCGTGCGGTAGGCCAGTGTGCGCACCTCATCCGCCACCACCGCAAAGCCGCGCCCGGCCTCACCGGCACGGGCCGCCTCGATGGCAGCATTGAGCGCCAGCAGGTTGGTCTGCTCGGACACCGAGCGGATCACTTCCAGCACCTTGCCGATGTCCCGCACCTGCCCCACCAACTGCTGCAGGTGCGCACTGCTGGTCTGGATCTCGCGGGTCATCGCTTCGGTGCCGTCGATGTTTTCGCTGACTTGCCGGCGGCTTTGCGCGGCCAGCTGGTTGGATTCACTGGTGGTTTGCGAGGTGGTGATCGCGTTGCGCGCAACCTCCTCCACTGCCGTGGTCATTTCGGTCACGGCAGTCGCGGCCTGCTCCAGCTCCTGCCCCTGCTGACGCAGGTTGTTGGCGCTTTCCTCGGTGACCGCGTTCAACGCCGAGGCGGCGGCGTCCAACTGCCGGGCACAGTTGTTGATCTGCCCAAGGGTGTCGCGCTGGCTCTGCTGCATGCGCTGCAGCTCATGGAACAGTTGGCCGATTTCGTTGTTGCCCTGCCCTTGCACCGGCACGCTCAGGTCGCCACTGGCAATGCGCCGGAAATGCCCACCGGCTTCACGCAGGGGGTGCAACACACGCTGGGCAATGAACGCCCAGCACAGCACCGCCAGCACCACGGTCATGCCCAGCAGGCACAGGCTCAGCAATTGCGCCCGGGCCAGACGCCGGTCGGACTCGAGCATGATTTGCTGGCCACGTTCGCTCAGTGTGGTCACCAGCTGCTGGCGCAGGGTTTGCAACCGCCCCATGGCATTACCGGCATCGCTGTTGACCTTGAAATACTGCTCCAGGGAACGCTGGCGGGTCGCTTCGCGCTGCCCCGCCACCGCCTTGGCGTATTCGGCAAAGGTAGCCTGCAGCTCGGTTGCCAGCACGCGAAGGGCGGGTTCACGGGCGTTTTCGACAAATTCGTCGACCAGCGTCTGGCTCTTGTTGTTCAGCTCCACCGACAGCGCCATGCGCTTGCCTGCACTCTCGTCATGGCCACCCAACTGCTCGATAAAGCCCGAAGACACGTTGGCGCTGGAGCGAATCGCCATCAGCAACGCATTGTTCAACCGGTCCGACTGGTGCGCAGTCTGGTCCAGTTCAGTGATCTGCTGGTCGCTACCCACGGCAGCCCACCAGGCACTGGCCGTCGAAAACAGCAGGGTCAGGCTGAACAGCGACAACACCCAGAACATTCCGGTGCGAATTTTCAGGTTGGCAAGCATGCGGGCAGTACTCCTTGTTGGCACCACTTCTGATCGAAGATTCGAGGGTGGGTGTGCTGCTATCGGAGGTGCTGGCGCAGGCTTGAGGCGCCGAGATACGGTTATGTGCGGTAACCGAACGGAATGCGTTGAGACCCAAAGGCCGCGCGCCCCTTGGGGGCGTAACCCTCTTGCACAAATCCTGAGGCCAGCGCGATCACTGTGGGAGCGGGCTTGCCCGCGAACACGGGCGAAGCCCGTGCCATCCCCTGTCGCGGCAGATGGCCGTGCCTACAGCCACCGCGCCTTGCCAATCGCTTTCGCGGCGTCTGCCAGGCGTTGGGTAGCCTGCCGGATCTCATCGGCATCCAGCGAAGCAAACCCCAGGCGCAAGGCATTCTCGGCATGGCCAAACGGTGAAAACTGTCGCCCACTGCGCACCACCAGGTCCCGTTCCAGCGCTTTGTCGACCAACTGATCCACGTTGATCTCATCGGCAAACCTCACCCACAGCGCCAGGCCACCTTCTGGCGCCTGCACGCTGATCTGTTCGTCGAACGCATCGCGCAAACACCCCAACAAAGTCTCGCGCCGGCGCCGGTACTCGCGGTTGACCCGGCGCAGGTGCTTCTTCAGTTCGCCATCATTGATCAGGTCCGCCAACATCTGCTGCATGACTGCATCGCCCTGCCCCAGGGTCAACATCGCCCTGCGTTCCAGCACGGTTGTCACTTCCACCGGTGCCACGATATAGCTGCAACGGAACGTGCTGCCCAAAGGCTTGGACAGTGAGCCAATGTAAATCACGTGCCGCTGCTGGCGGTCGCTGGCCAACGGCAGATAAGGCCGCCCGGCAAAGTGGTATTCGTAGTCGTAATCTTCTTCGACCACGCAAAAGGCATGCTGGCGCGCCAGCTCCAGCAACTGTTGCCTGCGCCCGGCTGGCAGGCTGACCGTGGTCGGGAACTGGTGATGGGGTGTTATGTACATCATCCGCACCTTGTGCTGCCGGCACAGGGCCTCGAGCTGATCGACTCGGCAGCCCTCATGGTCCAGCTCCACGGTCACCAGGCGGGCACCCAGCTGACGGAAGATCTCCCAGGCAGGGGGGTAACTCAGGCGCTCGACCAGCACAACGTCACCCGGCTTGAGCAACACACTGGCCACCAGGGACAGCGACATCTGCACCCCCTGGGTCAGGCAGATATGCTCGGCGCCAACGTTCAGGCTGCGATTGTGCCGCAACATGTCGGCCAGGGCGCTGCGCAGATTGCGGCTGCTGCACTCGCTGCCGTGGCGCACACTATTGCTGCTGAAGCTGCTGCGCAAGGCATTGCGGTAATAGCGGTGCAGTACAGCCTGCGGTAGCAGGCGGTGGTCACAGGCGCCGTTGTCGAAGAACAAGGCCCCTGGCCGGCCTTGTTGGGCTACAGCCTGTTCGTTCGCCTTGAAGTAGGCAACGGCAGGTTCCTCTGGCAGCGCCAGGGCAAAAGGCCGCACGGCACCGCAAACGGCCGCTGTGCCAGGCGCCAGCTGCTGGCTGACAAAGGTGCCCCGGCGTTGCACGCTTTGCAGCCAGCCTTTGGTTTCGGCTTCCTCATAAGCAAGGATCACGGTCTTGCGATTGACGTTCAGCAGTTGCGCCATCTCCCGCGTGCCCGGCAACGGCGTGCCAGGGCGCAGGCGACCCTCGCTGATTGCGGCCACCAACCCTTCGACGATCTGCCGGTACGAAGCTTGTGCCCCATCGAGTTTGAGCAGTGGCTGCCATTTACGAAGCTGGACCATATGAAATATCCAAAACTGGAGGTTCTGCTGGTCCTGGACTATAGCAACAATCGAACCTCCATTTGCCCCGAGGTGCTCATGCAAAGCCGCCACGTCATTGAAATTTCGCCCACGGGCAAAACCTTCGAAGCCAGCCAGGAGCTGCTGCTCGACGCCATGCTCGCCAGCGGCCTGCCGGTACCCTTCTCCTGCCGCCGCGGCGCCTGCGGCTCGTGCAAGGTCAAGGTGGTGTCGGGGCAGCATCAGGACAAGCAGCGGGATGCGGACACGCCGCCGCCTTCCTACCCCTTGGCCGCCGACGAGATGTTGCTGTGCCAGAGCCACGCCTGCAGCGACATGCGCCTGGAAATACCCGGCTGGTCACTGGACGCACCCGCACTGGAAACCCAGGCACAGGTGGTTGGCAAGCGCGCGCTGAGCGCAGATATCGTCGAGCTGGTGTTGCAACCTGCTCAGCCGCTGGAGGTGCGGGCGGGCCAGTACATGCGGTTTCAGTTGGACAACGGCGACAGCCGCTGTTTCTCCATTGCCAACCTGCCTGCCCAGGAACAAGGGCAACTGGTGTTTCACATCCGCAAGGTCAGCGGCGGCCTGTTCACTGAAGGTTTGCTGCCCACCCTGCAAGCAGGTGCAACGGTAAAGCTCGAGGGCCCGCTGGGCGCCTGTACCTGGCAGCACGATGATCAACGCCCGCTGATCCTTTTCGCCACTGGCACAGGTTACGCCGGCATCAAGCCGCTGTTGCTGACAGCCTTGGCCGGCGATGCCGACGTCACGCTGTATTGGGGCGGCTCTTCGCCGGCGGATTTTTATGATCGCGAATTTCTCGACGTGTCCAGCCGTGTGCACCCGCACTTTCGCTGGCAACCGGTGCTCTCGGCCCAGGCACGTATACAGCAGGTGGCGCTCAGCCAGACACATCGCTGGCACGAAGCCCAAGTCTATGCCTGTGGCAATGCCACGATGATCACCCAGGCCCGCGAACAATGCCTTGCAGCAGGGGTAAAGCCCCATCGCTTTGTCGCCGAGGCCTTTGTCGCCAGCGGCGCACTGACAACGCAGGCTTCCTCAGCCAACCCGCTGCACCCTGAGCTGGAAAAGGTCGGCCCGCGTTATTCGCTGGACGGCATGCTCGCTGCCCGCGAGCAGTCGGTGCGGGCCGTGGCCGCCATTGCCAGCCAACTGCAAGTCGGCATGACCACCGCCCAGGCACTGGAGATGGCCGCGCATACCCTGCAGGCGATGGGCGCCTCACACACCTGGCACCCCACCTACATCCGTTTTGGTGACGATACCGTGCGTACGCCACGGCAAGGCATTGACCTTCAACGCGTGTTACGTACCACGGACATCGTCGTTGTCGACGTTGGGCCGGTATGGGATGGCTATGAAGGTGACTATGGCGATACCTTCGTGTTTGGCCAGCACGCCCTGCACCACGCCTGCGTGAAGGCACTGCATGAAGTGTTCGACGAGACCCGCCAGGCCTGGGGCCGCGGGTTGACCGGGCGTGAACTGTATGACTTCGCCGAGCGCAGTGCCCAGGCCAAAGGTTGGCAGCTGGAGCGCAACCTGGCCGGGCATCGCATCGCCGACTTCCCGCATGTGTTGTATAGCCAGGACAAGCTGGCCGAGGTGGAGATTGTCCCGAGCGAGGTGGTGTGGGTGCTGGAGATACAACTGTGCCACCCTACCGAACCTGTCGGGGCATTCTTCGAAGACATCCTGATTGGCGAACGCAAGCCGGGCGCTGCCAAGGCAGCTTGATGCCGCATCGGCCTCTGAACCCGTAACAGGTTAAAGTGGGCAACAGAAGGACACCCGACAAGGACGATTACCATGCAAGTACGCACGCTCACCCCTGACGACCTCCCCCAAGCCTGCGCCTTGTGCATGGATGCCTTCATGCAGGCAGTCGCGCCCACGCTGTCGGCGCAAGGTATCGAGACCTTTACCCAGGTGTCAGCACCCCAGGCGTTTGCCGAGCGCATGCAAGGTGGCAACCTTATGCTGGCCTGTTTTGTCGAAGGCGCTATCGCGGGGCTGATCGAGCTCAAGGAAGGCCGTCACATTGCGATGCTGTTCATTGCACCAGGCCTGCAACGCCAGGGCATAGGCAAGCGGTTGATGAACGCAGCACTGGAGCATGCCAGCGCTGAGGTGGTGACGGTAAAGGCATCACTGTCTTCTGTACCCGCCTACCAACGCTACGGATTCAGCCTGGCAGGCGACGTGGGTGAGTTTGCCGGGCTGGTATATCAGCCGATGGAAAAGCGCCTGCCGTAAGGGCAGCGTCACAGCGCAAGGCTGCTCCACAGCGGGCGCATGGCCGTCAGCCCATCTGCTGCCACAGGATCAACAGCCCGGGCACCCAGGCGGTGAAGATCGCGCACAGCAAGGTCATTGCCGCCACCAGACGCTGGATCTTCCTGGCCAGCGCCAGCAACAGGAAAAAGCTGAACCACAACACCGTCCACGCCGCCCAGTTCAGCACATCCCATACCTTCAACAGCCCTTCGGCGCCAGGGATGGAACTGACTGTCACCACCAGCGCCGTCACGCTGACGAACAGGCAGAACCAGCCTAGCCCGCGCCCATCAACCTGCAGCACCTGGTTGGCGGCCACCCACAGGTAGGTAAAGGCGAACAGGAGGGTCAAGGCACCGGCCTTGATGCCTTCGGCCGAGCCCACCACGAAGATCAGGTAGACCGCCACCAACAGGCTGAGCAAACCGACAAACAGGTTGATCACCGCCACTTCGCGGTCAGTGATACGCCCCATCAGCCAGATGCTGTTGATGAACAACACTGCACCCACATACAGCAGAACCAGTCCGTACAACATGGCAACCTCTTCTCATTCGAATTGTTTTAGGGTTTTTCTTGCCATTTCCAGCATCGACAGCCGCTGTTTCATCGCTTCTTTCGACAAGTAGGCATGAGCTTCAGACTCCTGCCAGCCCTGGGCCGCCATCAGCAGGACCTTGGCCTTGTTGATGTCGGCCTGGTGCTCCAGACGCTCCTGCAACTGGGCATTCTTCTGCATCAAGCGGGCCTGGGCTTCGCTGTTGCTTCTGGCGCACACCAACGCCGGAAGCACCTTGTGGTTGTCCAGAGGCAGCACCATCACGCCGTGACACCCCAGCTCCAGGATTTGCGAAAGAATGGTCGGGCTCTCGTACTCCACCAAGGCGATGGCGGTCAGGCGTACGCCGCCCTGGGCCAGCAGCTTGCCCAGCTCGGCATGGTGGCGGCCTTCGAACACCCCGCAAAACACCAGGTCGGTGTGGGTGTCGAACGCCTTGGGCGGTGGCCAGCACTGCTTCACCGAGCAGCCGATACGCATCAGTTGCAACACCAGGGCATCAGTGATTTCACTGGGCGGACAAACGATGCCCACGTGCAGTTCACGCAGCGTGTTCAGGATGTTCGACGTGCTCATGAGGGGCCGCCTCCCATCATGCTCAAGGTCCAGTCGTCCAGGTTGTGAACCACCACATAGGGGTCAGGGCGGATGGTCGTAGACGATTGCCATTTGATGCAGATCTGCCCGCGCGCATCGATCTCGCCGATACGTGAAAACAGGTGCGAGTGGTTGTTCTGCTGCTCCACCTGCACCCTGCCCTGGGGGCTATCCATGCTCGCGTGGTACAGGTGATTGCGGATTACCTCCACCTCCAGGCTGCCGGTGGCATTTACCGCCTGGCACAGCATGCGCATCTGGCAGTACGCCGCCTCGGCCCAGGCAGTGATGCGCACATCGGCCGGAAAGAACGCACGGCACTGACTGACGAATGCGTTGCTTTGCGGTGACTCGACGCTGGTGAAGTAGGGTGCCACGACGATGTTGCCACGGGCCGCCTCGGCCCCCATTTCGGCAATTTCTGCCTCGCTGGTAGTCAAGCTGGCGATCGGCGGCCGAGGGCCATTGCCATAGCGCTGCGCCATTGCTTGGTAGAAGCTTGCCGTCCCCGTACCGACCACGGTCGAGAACACCACGTCAGGGGCAGAACGCACCACCCGCTCGACCACCAGGGCCAGGTCATCGGCCGAGGGGTACAGGGGCATGTAGGCTTCTTCCACCACTTCGCCACCATGCTGCTTGTACAGGTGGCGCATGACATGGTTGCTTTCCCGCGGGTAGATGTAGTCGGAACCGACGAAGGCGACCCTGGCGCCGTAATGACGTGTCAGGTATGCCGCCAGAGGCGCGCTATTCTGGTTAGGTGCCGGCCCGCCGTAGATGATATTGGGCGAGTACTCGAAGCCCTCATAGGGCGTGGGATAGAACAGCAAGCCATCGGCGCGCTCGATGACGGGCATCACGGCTTTGCGGGTGTGCGACATGTAGCAGCCGAGCATCAGGCGCACACCGTGGTTGCGCACATAGTCGTCACACAGATTGCGATAACGGTCCGGGTCGCCCCCGGGGTCGCCGACCAGGGTCAGAACCGGTTCGCCAAGTACGCCCCCCTCGCGGTTAACCTGTTCGACCGCCAGCAGCGCGCCACAGCGCTGCGAGCGTTCAATGGCTGCGGTAACGCCGGTTTCGGCGAACAGCAAGCCCACCTTCAATTGCCTGTCTTGTCTACTCATCACACCATCCTGTGACAACCGTCATGTCGGCAACGAAAAACGGATGCGCCCGCGCTCAAGGTGGCCGGCCACCGTCATGCACGTCACGTCTGCCTGGCATGGGATGCGGTTACCAAGCAGGTACTCGGCCAGTGGCACTTCCAGCTCATGGCGGATAAAGCGCTTGAGCGCACGCGCGCCAAACTCCAGGTCGTGGCCTTCGCTGGCCAGCTTGCCAACCACCGCCGCATCCAGCTGCAGGTGGCAGTGATGCTTGGCAAGGCGCCGGTTCAGGCGCGACACCTCCAGTTCAACGATGCGCTCGCTCACCTCCTGTTCGATGGCATTGAACACCACAGTGCTGTCGATGCGGTTGACGAACTCGGCAGAAAAACGCTTCACCAGGCGCCGCCGCACCAGCCCCAGCAAACGCTCGCGTCGCCCTGCCTGCAGGCCAAGCAGACGCCGCAGCGGCGCCAGCGGGCCCAGCCGGTGCTGGCGTATTTCGTCTGCCGCCAGGTTGCTGGTCATGAACACCAGTGTGTTACGGAAATTGAAGCTCTTTTCACCGGAGGCCAAGCGCAGCAGGCCATTGTCGAACACATTGAGCAGCGCCTGGGACACCTCCTTGCTGGCCTTTTCCAGCTCATCGAACAGCACGATCCCAGGGCGCCCTTGGCTCCCGTCCAGCAGCGCCTGATCAAACAGCGTGCGGCCTTCCTTGGCGCCAGCATAGCCCGGTGGCGCGCCGGTCAGAGCAGCGGCGTAGTGTTCCTGGGCCAGCGTGTTCATGTCGACCCGGCAGAAGGCATCGGCATCACCGTGCAGGGCGCGGGCCAGGGCACGCACGACCTCGGTCTTGCCGACCCCGGTCGGGCCGAGGAACAATGCCGTGAACAGCGGGCGGCGCGGGTCGAGAATATCCGCACGCACCACCGTGAGCACATCTTCGATGGCCTGCAAGGCTTCGTCCTGGCCCAGCACTTCGTTGCGTACTACCTGCATGACGGCAGCGACATCGAAGCGGAAACGCGACTGCAGGGTGTCTTCGCTGCGCAGGTGGGTCTCGACGATTGCCCGGGTGTGGCAGTTTTCGGCACTCAGTGCAGCACTGGAGGACGCATCGCGACGCGTCTGCTCCAGCAGGTCGTTCAAGAACGGCATGGTCTTCCCCTCGCTTTGTGAAACAGCGTGCCCGCAGGCACGCTGGGCAACCCCGTCAGCGGGCTTCCTTTTCCTTGGCATCGTAGGGAAGGCTGCCGACCGGGCACTGCGCCACCCCCGAGGTGCGCCGGGTCAGGGCCTCGACGTTCTCGCGGGCCTTCTCGGCATCCAGCACCCAGGTGCGGTAGAACTCGAATGGGCATTCGGCAATGCCGCGGTCGCCGTCGCCAGACAAATGCATACCGCTGTAGCCACGGTGCAGGATCTTGTACAGGTGGTTTTGCGACTGGTCGTTCTGCCGCGCATCGCGAATTTGCGAGATCGACAGCTGGGCGTACTGGATACCCATCTCCTCTTCACCGCACTCGCCGAGTGTACGACCATCGAAACCGATGATTGCCGAGTGACCGAAGTAGGAATACACACCATCGAAGCCCGCGGCGTTGGCCACTGCAACGTAGCAGTTGTTAGCCCACGCCATGGCCTTGGCCATCAGCACCTGCTGGTCCTTGGCCGGGTACATGTAACCCTGGCAGCGCACGATCAGCTCGGCGCCTTTCATGGCACAGTCGCGCCAGATTTCCGGGTAGTTGCCGTCATCGCAGATGATCATGCTGATCTTCAGGCCCTTGGGGCCATCGGCAACGTAGGTCTGGTCGCCCGGGTACCAACCCTCGATCGGGCACCAGGGGATGATCTTGCGGTACTTCTGCACGATCTCGCCATTGTTGTCGATCAGCACCAGCGTGTTATAGGGGGATTTGCGCGGGTGCTCTTCATGGCGCTCGCCGGTCAGCGAAAACACGCCCCAGACATTGGCCTTGCGGCAGGCCTGGGCGAACACTTCGGTTTCCACGCCGGGTACGGCCACGGCGGTTTCCATCATTTCGGCCGGGTCATACATGATGCCCTGCAGGCTGTACTCCGGAAAAATCACCAGATCCATGCCCGGCAGCCCCTGCTTCATGCCGACAATGATGTCGGCGATTTTCCTGGCGTTTTCGAGCACTTCATCGCGGGTATGCAGGCGCGGCATCTTATAGTTGACCACGGCGACGCCGACGGTGTCATTGCTGCTGGAAATATCACCATGACGCATGTTGACCACCTCTTGTTGTTATTTTTCAGGGACGAAAAAAAGCCCTCTCCGCATGCGGAGAGAGCTCATTTGCTCTTTGGGTTCGGGGTGGAGGCCGCGACATCGCCATTGATGCGCGGCTCCTGACAACCAACGGTATATGCCGGGTGTGGCGGCTTGTCAACCCGCCATCAACCGTTGCCGCTTCAGGCGCCGAGCGAACACAGCACGCTTTGCAGCTTGTCTCGGGTGGTATTCGTGCACGCCTGCATGGGCTCGCGCAGCTCGTCTGCAATCAGGCTTTGCAGCTGCAACGCCGCCTTGACCACGGCCGGGTTGGGCTCGGCAAAGGCCACTTTGATCCAGGGCAGCAACTGGTAGAACGTACCACGCGCGGCGGCCCAATCACCGCTGTCAACCTGCCGCACCATGCGTACGTACAGGTCGGCGCGCACATGTGCGGAGGCTGAAATGGCCCCTGCCCCACCCAGGCACAGGTTATTGAAGATCTGCAGGTCTTCACCGGCCAGCACCTGGGCGTGGCCGTCCTCGATCAGGGCCATGGTCGTCTCGCTGTCACCACCACAGTCTTTCACCGCTGCAATGCGTGGATGGCGCACGATACGGCGCAGGGTTTCACGTTCGATGCGTACGCCAGTGCGGTAGGGAATGTCGTAGACGATCACTGGCACGCTGGCGGCATCGGCCACGGTGGCGAAGAAGGCTTCGATGCCAGCCTGCGAAGGGCGGATATAGCAAGGTGCGGGAACCAGCAGTCCGCCAATGTCACGTTGCTGGATTTCAGCCTGGAAGGCCAGCAACTCACCCAGGTTGTAACCTGACAGGCCCATCACCACCCTGCCAGGCTCCACCCAGGCCAGCACGGCATCCAGCACTGCCAGTTGCTCGGCCTTGGACAACGCCGCTGCCTCACCCGTGGTACCGCACACCACAAAACCGGCCACACCGTCTTCGAGCAGCTTCTTCACCAGCTTTTCCAGGCCTGGGAAGTCGATTTCATTGGCGCGCATTGGCGTGACGAGGGCGATCCAGATACCACGGAAATTCGACATGCAAAAACTCCTGATGTTGACCGAAAGTCAGCGTCAGCAGGGCGAAGAGTGGAAGTGGTGGCAGGGATACCTGGCGCCTTCTGTCTCGTCAGCCCACCTGACGAGACAGCGCGCCTCGGTCAGATGAGCGGCTGTTTCTTGGATTTCTTGGCAACGGCAACGCACGCGTCTGCCTGAGCGATGAAGCCCGAAGCGGAAATGGCGTGGTTGGATGTGGACATGCTGGCAAGCCCGTTGCGTAGGTATGGCTGGATAATGGTGGGGCGGCGTGCCTGGTGTCAACCCTTGGCCCGCATCGCCCCGTGCAGGCGCGCCCCTTGCAACGCAGCGATTGCCGTCACCGCCACTCGCTGTAAGGCTCCAGCGGTGTCACCGGCAGGGCCAGGTTGCCTCGCCACGGTTCGAACAGGTAGCGCAGGTAGAGCATGCCATGGCTAGGCGCATAGTCATCGCTGTGCTGCCAGTCGAAGCCGCCGCCCAGTACCCACTGGTCACTCAGGCGCCGTTCGAACAGACCGCGCAGGCGGTAGCCCAACCCGCTGCTGTCGCTGGCTTCGGTCATCGCATCGATGTTGGAGTCGACGCCATAATTCGCCAGTACCTTGCGGTTGATGTGCGCGTCCGGGTACAAGCGGCTACTGCCACTATGAGCCTGAGACCAGCTGACGGAACCTTCCAGCAGCAGCGACCAGTCGTAGTTGCGCCAGGCATAACTGACCGGCACGCCCACCGAACTGTAGCGCTGCGGGCTGTAGTAACCGCCCTGCCCCAGGCTGTAGCCGCCCAGGTCCTTGTCATGGCGCCAGTGCATCAGCGTCACGCCAACACGGACACGCTCGTCGGCCTTTTCCACCACGCGGTGGTAAAAGCCGGCCATGGCCCGGGTCCGCTGGTTGTCGGCCACGTTCTCGCCGTACAGCCAATGGTGCCCCAGGCTGGCCCACACCCCGTTGTCGCCACCTTGGTCCCAGCTCAGGCCGAGCGTGGCGCCATTGGCAGTGACCCCGCCCCAGCGCACGCCCGTCGGGCGGTCGCGTGCGCCGGCGAACGACAGCAATGAATTGCTCATCGGCCGGCGCGAGGCGGTCAGCGACCAGCCAACCTGCCCGAGGTCACCGTTGACCGTTGCGCCGCCCAGCCAGTTGTTGATTGCATAGCCCTGGGTGGTGCCCAGGTCGAACGCCCAGCGGCTGCCCTGCCAACCCAACGCCAACAGGCTACCGTTTGCAGTCTGCGATCCCCCCGTGCACGCGGGCAGTGTTTTGCCGTCAGCGGTCTGGCCAACAAACTGGCAGCTGCCGAAGTCGGGGGTGTAGCTTCCCTGATCGTTCGGCTCGAACGACCCCGCATCCATGCCAATGCGCTCTACTCGCGCAAACGCGGTGCCCTCCTGCCAAGGAGTGTCGGCATGCAACAAGGTCGACTGGGTACTCAGCTCCGACGTGCCGGGCGTACCGTCATCCTCGCGCCAGCCGTAGTCATGCATCAGCGTCACATGGGTATTGCGCTGGCGATACAGGGCGTCCACATCACTGCGCAGGCTGCGGGCCAGCCAGTCGTCGCCATCCCGCTCGCGGCTGGCCAGGGTCAATGCACGGTCATCCCGTGGCGCTACGGCAGCACGGTCCAGCAACTGCGCATCAGCCATCGCTGCCGCGTAAAGGTCCAGTGCTCGATGAGGATCATCCTGCGCCACCAGGCGGGCTGCGTCGCGCCGCAACAACGGATCGGGTCGCGTCTGCTGCGCGGCAATCCGGTCAAGCAGCCTGGCCGCCTGATCGTGTTCACCCAGCGCGGTCCACACCGCCGCCAGGCGCCGCTGGGCGTTGCCGTCATCAGCGGCAAATTGTGGCACCTTCACGCCCAGCATGTGCCGGGCCTGCTGCAGGTTGCCTTCGGCCACGGCGCTTTCCATCACCCCAAGGCGTGCATCAGGACGCCCAGGCTGCGCGACCAGCACACGCTGGTAATAGCTGCGCGCCTTGCCATGTTCACCACGCGCGGCTGCCCAGTCAGCCAACAGCATCAAGTCGTCCGGGCTACCTTCACCACGCGCCAGGCCGGCTTCAAGCAAGGCTGTCGCCTCGGCACTGCGGCCTTGTGCCTGCAACTGCTGCGCAGAGGCCAGGGTCATACGCCGCTGAACACGCTGCTCCAGCGCGTGCATGTCCGCGCTCCAGGTCGCCTGAGGTACCGCCCTCAGACTGTCCAGAGCCAAGGCATCACGGTCGCTGGACTCCAGGAACAGGCCGTGGGCATAGCGCGTTGCCGGATCACGTGGCTGGTGCTGCACCAGCCTGGCAAATGCCGCGTCGGCCTCGCCAGTGCGCCCTTGGTGACGCAGACTGTTGGCCAGCTGATACACCAGCCAAGGCTCATCGGGAGCCAGGGCTGAAGCCTGGCCCAGCACATGGCTGGCCGTCGACCAGTCCTCGCGCTGCAGGGCTTCGTCCCCTTGCTGGCGCAGGCGCGCAAGTTCCAGGCTGCGTCGCAGGCTGGCGAACTGCGCCTGCTGCCGTGGTGGCAGGCTGTCCAGGTATGCCTGCGCCTTGCCTGGCGACTGCGCCTGGTAAACGCGCATCAAGCCACGCACGGCACTTTCGTTATCCGGCGCCATACGCCGTACCTGCAGGTACTGCCGCTCGGCAGCCGCCACATCGCCCTCGGCCAGCGAGACATCTGCCAAGCCCAGCAACGCGTATTCATCCTTTGGCCGTTGCTGGCGAGCCTGCTGGTAAAGTGCGCGCGCACCGCGCACGTCTTTCACCTCCAGGGCCCGCTCGGCTTTCTTCAGCAGGGCCCAATACTGGCTGGACGACTCCAGGTCCTTCCATTGGCTGATCCAGTAGGTGTCCTGCTCCTTGGCGCTCGCCGCGCGGAACGCCGCATGGGCGTCTTCATGGTGGCCCTGGCGCATCAACGCATAACCCAGGGCCCCATGCAGGCTGGCATCGCCCGGGTACTGGCGCAGGGCGCGGCGCAGCTGCGTTTCCGCTTCGGCATTACGGCCCTTGTCGAGCAATGCCTTACCCCGTTGACCGGCCTGCCATGCCGGGTCGGCCAGCAGCTTGCGCTGCTGTTGCAAGGTCTCGCTGGCCTGTGCCAACAACGGCGAAGCCGGGTAACGCTGAAGAAAGGCTTGCCAGGCTGCCGCGCTGGTGGCACTCACGGCTTGCCCGGACAGGTAGTCGAACTCGCGCTGGGCAGCGGCATCCCGTGCACCGGGGTCTCGCGCCAGCTGATCGAGCAGGGCCAAGGCCTCGCGGTCACGCTTTTCGGCGAACAACCAACCGGCCAGGGTCTGGCGCAGCCCGGCGCTGCCTGGGTACTGCTGATCCAACCGCTGCAACTGGCGGATCGCCTCAGGGCGTTGGCCTGGCAGGTTGCCGCGCACGCGCCAGTAGTCCAGGGCCAATTCAAGGCTGGGTGGTTCGCCGGCAAACAACTGTTCGTACACCGCCAGCGCCTCTTCGTTACGGCCGGTAACCGCCAGCAGACGCGCCTGCTGCAAGCGCCGCGCAGGCGCCGGTTGTTGAAGTTCAAGCAGGCGTGCGGCCTGACGTGCTTGCAGGCTGCCAGGCGCCACGGCACTGATCCGCGCACTCAACTGCTCGGCTTCACTGCTGTTCTTCTCGCGCAATGCCAGGCTCAAGGCCGCCAGCAATACCTCCGGGTTGCGCGGCTCAAGCAACTGCAAACGGCCCAGCGCATCGCGCACCAGGTCGTCACGGTGCAGCGCTTCGCCACGGCGTACCTGGTCCAGCAGCCATTGGCGCTGTTCATCGATATCCTTGGGTTGTGCATCTGCCTGGCAGGTTATTGCCGCCAGCATCAACACGCCGATCATTCGCTGCATGGCGCACTCCAGGCCGGCAACAGGCGGCCGTGCGGGTCAAAACGGTAACGGGCCTCGTCGAAGCCCTGGCCGAACAGCGCCAGCACCTGGCTGTAGTACGCCTTGGCCTCGACCGGTTGTTCGCGCAAGCGCTGGCGCTGGGCCGCCAGGCCGGCCACGTGCTCTGGCGAGGCAGCAAGCAATGGCAGCAAGGCCGCAGAGAAACCTGCCGGGCCATGGCCGCGGGCTTCACCGCTGCGTGCATCCAGGTGCTCAGGAGGTAGCCCCTGGCGCTGGGTCAATGCCGCCATCGGCGCATAATGGGCCACCAGTTCGCGGCGTTGCGCCGCCCCCTCGGCCAACATGCCGACCCACAGGTACACACGAATGGCGTCATAATCACCGGCATTGCCATGTTTCGTGTCTGCCGCTGGCTTTCCGGCCGGCGTCCACAGCAACCAGTCCGGGGCAAAGCCCTTTGGCGACGATGCCAACCACAAACGCCGCGTGTTGGCCGCCAGCTCCCCCCACAAGGGGTCCACCTCGCTGAAGCGGTCGAGCAACTGCAGCGGCAGGTAGCTGGGGTTCAGGCGGGTACCCTGGGCGTCTTCGAAGCCGTAGTCACCTGGCAGCAACATCACGCCAAGGCCTGGAAGCTTGCGCACGGTCTGCGCGGCGATACGCCACAGCAGGTGCTGGCCCAGTTGCGTGTAGGCCGGCTGGTCCCACAACCGCCCTGCTTCCAGCAGGCTGTAGGCGATCCACAGATCGGCATCGCTGGCGTTGTTGGCGTCCAGCACCTGCCACTGCTGCTGCCCGTCACGGCCCCACAGCCAGGCAGGCAGATGCCGGGCCAGGTCACCCTCGGCGAGGTTGTTGCTGGTCCAACGCAGCAACTGCGCGAAGGTTTGCCGGTCGTTACCTACCAGGGCGAAGAACAACGCGTAACTCTGCCCTTCCGAGGTGGTGATCAGGCGCTCGTCACTCGGGTCGATGACCCGCCCATCCACACTCACCAGCTCGGCCTTGAACCGCTCCCAGGCAGGCCATGAGCAAACCGACCCGGCATTGGCAAAGACGGGCAGGCCTAAGGCGACCAGCCCTACCAGCATCTGACGCATCATCACCCCGCCTCACCCAAGCGGCGCTTGCCTGCCCAGCGCAGTGCCCGCCACAACAAGAAGGCGAACAGCACCACGCAAACAGCCGCGATCACCGCCAGCAACACAGGGTGCTCGGACAAGTGGAACCACAGCAGCAGCCACCACGGCAGCGCGCCCACGAAGTAGTGCTCGCCGACGAACTGGCTGCTCACGCCACTGCTGCGTACCAGCGTTACCGAACCCGCCACCGCATCGAGCTTGCCTACATCGCCAAGCACGTCGCGCAGCAATGCGTAATCGCTGTCGCTGTTGGCCAGCAAGGCCACAACACTGCGCTGCTCGTGGAACGGCGACTTCAGCCCGGTGATGGCCGCAATCGGCGCCTGGGCGCTGACCGCCACGCGGCTGCTTGCAGCCACCGGCTCAGTATCGAAACGCTGGCCACCGGGCAGCGATGCGCTGCGGCCCTGCAGCAACCAGTCACGCTGGGCGCTGAGCAACAGGCCAAGGTCGGGCGCGTCGCGCAGGGCCTCGGGCAGGCTGCCGATCAGCAGCAAGTCGGCGTCTGCCGCTGCGACCTGTTGCCAGTCGTCGATCAATTGCAGGCCAAGCGCCGGGTAACCGATCTGTCCGGCCAACCCGCCAACCGTGTCGAGCAAAGTGCCGACCTGCATCGCCGTAGGTTTGGCCGGCATGATGACCAGCGTCTCGGACAGGTCGGCCATGCGGCTGAACGGGAAGCCACTGCGGGCGAATGCACGCAGGTCGGGCATGGCGATGTAATGGTGGTAACCGGAAAGGTCGATGGTGGAGTTGTCGTCGATTGCTGCACGCACGTCCACCGGCAGCGAGGTCTGGCAGCGATCGCGCTGGGCGCTGCCCAGGGTACTGGCAAAGCTGAAGTCGAAGCGCAGGCGGTTACGGTCGCCAATCTTCAGCGCCGGCACCAGCGAGTTCTCGGTCAATGCAGTGTTGTCACCGGACAGCACTGCCAGGCGCATTTCTTCAAGGGTACCGCCGCGCCGGTCATTGCCCACCAGCGGCATGCTGGTGATGTACTGATCGTTGACGCTGATGCTCAGGCGCGATTCGTCGGTCACCGCTGGCGCTGTATAGCGGTACAGGGTGCGCAGCGGAATACCCTGGTTGCGCCAGACGAACAAGTCGGGCGGCAGGTTCAGTTCCAGTGTCACCGGCCGCGGTTGCAGGCCGCTGACTTGCAGTTGCTCGGGGTAATCCAGCAGCTCGGCAAATCGAACCGGCCGGTCGGTGCGCGTCCAGTTCGGCGCATCGTAGGGCTGACGCGGTTGCAGCGCGGTCATCTGTTCCACTTTGACGCGCGCGCCGCGGAACAGATTGTTGCCGACCGCCAGCGCCGAGGCGGCCTTGATCAGGTCGTCGTCGTTACGGCCCAGCACCAGCAGCACTTTGCTGAAGCGGTCGTCCGGGTGATCGATCACCTGCAGCACGGGGCCGTCGACTGGCGGGAACTGCTGCAGATCGGCGAGGAACGCCGGGCGACGGTCGTTGCTGGCAAACACGATGCTCGGTGCAGGTTTTTCGCCACGGGCCGGCAGGTGGTTGTACAGCACAGGGAAGCTGGCCTTGCGCCAACCGGCCTGGCTACCGAAGTAGGATGCCAGGATTGCCGCCGCACGCTGCTCGCCCAGGCTCGGCACGCCGCTGAACACCACCGGCAGCACTACCTTGCCGGTGTCGCGGGTATCGAAGAACGGCAACGGGAAATACGCCAGGTCGTTTTCCAGCACCAGCGCCTGCTCGTGCAACTGTACCTGGCTCTTGCGGTTAAGGTTAAGCCACAGGCCGCTGTGCGCCGGGTCTTCGCAGACATCGGTATAGTGCCCGACAAACTCCAGACGTACCCGGTTGAAGTCGCCGAGCAGTTTCGGGTCCAACGGCAGCTGGCGACGCACACGCTGGCCCAACTGCTCTTTTTCCACCGGAACTACGCCCATCAGCTCGTCGTTGAGGTAGACGCGCAGGTGCGACAGGTTCGGCAGCAAGGCTGGCGAAGGCGTGTAGTCCAGTTGCAAGCTGGCATCGGTGGCCAGGCGATCGCGACGCAGGCCGAACTCAATATGCTCGCTGTTGCGTACCCCCAGCAGCAGGCTGTCGGACGCATGTCCAAGCTGCTCGAAGGTTTTTGCAACCTGCCAGTTTGGTACCGTGGGTGTGGGTACCGCAGGCTCGGCAAGCGGAGCTACAGAAGCAGCAGCGGCGCTCTGCGACAAGGCGGTAAACAGCGCCATCGCCAGGCCCCAGGTACGCGCGGGATAACCAGTCATCATGCGTCTCGATCAACAGGGTTCATGGAAGGGATTGCCCGCGGTGTGCGGGGCCAGTAGCTGGCCAGCCACAGCGCCAGCGAACGCAACGGGCGCAACCACGCCCGCAGCCATGGCGGCATGTGCTCGACCAGGCGCACGTAACCGACGCCGCCCAGCTTCAACACATCGATCAGGCTGCGCAGCGGGCGCTCGACCTCGTGCTGCTCGTTCCAGCCAAGCCAGGCATCGGCGCGGGCAAAGGTGCAGTGGACCAGGTCGATACGCTGCTGCAGGGCGAGGTCGCGGAACACCAGGCCCACGTGTTGCCCGACGGTACGGGTGACGCACGCCTGGAAGGCGAACTCGCGCTGGCCGCGGTTGAGCAGCAGGCGTACCTGCTCCCCCGGTTTCAACTCCAGACCGGGCTGTACCTGCAGGCCGATACCGCCGTCGGAGTAGTCGACCAGGGTGCAGGGGTAGGCATGACCGCTGGCCAGCATCAGCCCCGCCGGCAAGCGCATCTGCACCCGATGGGCGCGGCGCACCTGGCGCACTTCGGCGGCCACCGCAACTGCGGCACCGATGATCAGCAGGTTGTAGATCACCCACAGCGAGCTGACGATCACCGTGCCGATTTCTGCCGTTGGGCCAGTGACCAGGCGCCACACCGCAAAGCCCAGACCCACCACGTTGAGCGCCGCCAGCCACAGGTAAGGCTGGGCGATACGCCAGTCGAACTGTTCCTGCTCCATCAGGCCGCCCTTGGCGGTGACGTTGAACGTGCCTTTTTTCGGCGCGAACAGCGCCACCGTGGTCGGGCGGGCGATGTACCAGGCCAGTACGGTCTCGTAGACCTCGCCCCAGAAGGTTTGTCGGTACTTGCCCTGCATGCGCGAGTTGGTCAGGCTGGCGTGGATCATGTGTGGCAGCACGTACAGCAGAATCATCAATGCCGGTGCGTAGATGATGTAGGCATGCAGCAACAGGAACGCCAGTGGCGCCGTCAGGAACACCAGCCGCGGCAGGCCGGCCAGGAAGTGCAGCATCGCGTTGGCGTAGCACACCCGCTGGAACAGGCTAAGGCCACGCCCGAACAGCGGGTTGTCGGTGCGGAAGATCTGCACCATCCCACGGGCCCAGCGAATGCGCTGGCCGATGTGCGCCGACAGGCTTTCAGTGGCCAGGCCCGCAGCCTGCGGAATGCTCAGGTAGGCTGACGTCCACCCTTGGCGATGCAGGCGCAGGGCGGTGTGGGCATCTTCGGTCACGGTCTCGACGGCAAAACCACCGATGCTTTCCAGCGCAGTGCGGCGCAGCACGGCACACGAGCCGCAGAAAAACGCCGCGTTCCACATATCGTTGCCGTCCTGGATCAGGCCGTAGAACAGCTCCCCTTCGTTGGGGCGGCGGCGGAACGAGCCGAGGTTGCGCTCGAACGGGTCAGGCGAGAAGAAATGGTGCGGTGTCTGCACCAGCGCCAGTTTAGCGTCCTTGAGGAACCAGCCCACGGTCAGTTGCAGGAAGGAGCGCACCGGCACATGGTCGCAGTCGAAGATGGCGATCAACTCGCTGTCGGTGACGCCCAGCGCATGGTTGAGGTTGCCGGCCTTGGCATGCTTGCTGTCGGGCCGCACGATATACCCTACCCCGACTTCGTCGGCAAAGGCACGAAACGCGTCGCGGCGGCCATCATCGAGGATATAGATGCGCAGGCACTCGCGTGGCCAGTCCAGGCCCAGCGCGGCCATTACCGTGGTGCGCACCACTGACAGGTCTTCGTTGTAGGTGGGGATCAGCAAATCGACGGTTGGCCAGTGCCTGGCGTTGGCCGGGAGGTTTGCCGGCTTGCGCTGCAATGGCCAGCTGGTCTGGATGTAACCCAGGATCAGCACGAACCACGAATAGGTTTCTGCCGCCAACAGGATCACCCCGAATATCAAGTCGGTGGTGTCGTTCCAGTTCAGGGTCGAGGTGTAGCGCCACCACAGATAGCGGCACGAGATGATGGTCGACAGCACGATCAGCATCAGGGTCGGGAAACGCCCTGGCATGTGTCGCACCAGCAGGGCGATGACCAGCAGCAGGCAGATGAACATCAGTTGCGCCAGGTAGCCGAACGGTTCGGTCACGCACAGCAGGGCGAGGCTGAGGGCGAATACCGTCAGCACGCTATAGAACGCCCGCCGGGCAAACACGCTCAGGCCGCGCAGGCGTGCCGAGGCCTGGTGCTTGAAAGCACTGGCGCGGTAGCGCGCGGGTACCTGTTGCAATGCATCGATCAGCAGGCCGCGGTAGTGGCGCGCCACCCCGCCTGCCGCCCGCAGGTGCATGCGCACCGCGCCCAACGCGCGGCGGCCAGGCCCTGCTGTACGTGCCTGCGGTTGGCGCCGCAGCAACAACCACAGGCTCTGGATCAACAGACGCAGCGGGTCACCCAGGGTTGGGCGCTTGCCCGCCAGCTGCGGGTACAGGCGTTGGCGCTCGGCCAGCAGCGCCTGCCAGGCGGGTGACTCCAGGCGCAGAAACAGGAAGGCCAACCACACGCCGAGGGTGAACAGCCACGCGACCGGCAGACGCGCGCCACGGACAGTGAACCAGGTATAGGCCGACAGAGGGGTCAGGGTCACGGCTGGCGCCTCGTCAGACAGCGCACCGCCAGGCTTTGCACATCCCGGCAGGCCAGGCTCTGCGGTGCGTAAAGACCCAGGGGAGCCTTGTACGCCAGCGCTTCGAGGAAGGCTTCGTCGCGATGGACCACCTGGATCGGCAAGCGATCACGAAACAGGTCACGCCACACCATCAACAGGTCGCTCTGCAAGCGGCTGGCCGGGTCGTAGCGGTTGACCAGCAGCATGTCGAAGTGCTCGAGCGGGCGTCGCCCGAGCAGCAGGTGGCTAGCCATTTCGGCTTCTGCCACCAGTATCCGTACATCAGTCTCGATGCCATTGCCGGCGGTATCGCCCGGCAATTGCGGCAGGTCGTACAACAGCCAGTCGAAATGCTCGGCCAGCTCGACCTGGCGAGCGCGCCATGACTGCGCATCGGGCACACGGTGCTGCGCACCGCCAGGCAGGTTGCCGTACGGCAGCAGGCACAGGCCATCGAGCACCTGGTACACGGCATCACTGAACGGTCGCCCTTCCCGCTCGGCCAGCGCCCAGCCCTCGGACGTATCCAGCGGCAGGTTGAAGTGCAGCCCGAGCAAGTTGCTTGGGCACAGGTCAATCAGCAGCACCCGCTCGCCCACGCCCTGCAGCGCGTAGCCCAATGCAGCCAGCAAGGCGCTGCGCCCCAGGCCTCCGCGTACCCCATGCAATGCCAGGCTGGTCATGGCGCGACCCTCTCGCGCTGGGTGACAGCCGCGTACAGCGCATCGTCGCTGCTGGCCCTGCAGCTTTCACCCAGCAATGGCCAGCGCTGCAGGGCCTGCTGAACGCCCACCAGCATCGAGATGTCCTGGTAGTCCAGCTCTGGCATGTCCAGGTGCTGACGCAACTGGGCAATATCGTCGCTGCGGTCGGACGGGTCTGACTTGCCAGTGATCATGGGCGCTCCTTCGGAATGGGCTGCCAGTCAGGCTGGCCTTGCAGGCGCATGTAGGCACGGCCCTGGTAATTCAGCACCTGTGCGCCAGAGGTTTCGGCAACCTGCTCGGTGGTTGGCAGGTCGGTCAGCAGGCCGGGCACATCCAGCACCTGCTGCTGGCCGAGGCCCGCATACACACGCGAGATCAGCTCGGACAGCGCCAGGTAGCTGGTGGCAGCTGTGACCCGCAGCGGCTCGTTGCGGGCAGGCTGGCCCATGCCGATGAACTTCAGGCCGACCGGCACATGGGTAATCGACGGCGTGGGAATTTCGCGCATGCCAGACAACTGCATGCGGTCACCATGCAACGCGGCCCCATGCTCAGGGACAATGGCCACCACTACCCGGCGGCCACTGCGCTCCAGTTCGTCAAGGAAGGTGCCAAGCTCGCCAAACAGGCGATTGGCGCGGGTGGCATAGTCGGCCACGCGGGTACCGCCGTCGGCAGTGACGATACGGGTGCCGTCATGCAGGCTGATGCTGTTGTAGAACAGTGACACATGCTCGTCCGGGGTACCTTTGCGTTGCCCCCACCAACGGCGCAGGACATCCAGGTCACTGGCAATCGGCGAGCCGTCGAAGCCCACCAGCGCCCGTGGGAAGTCGGTATTGCGCATGCCGGGTTGCGGCATGTGCTGTTGGGTAATGTCGCCGATGAAGTTGTCGAACCGGCCGCTGTGGTTGAGCAAGGTGTTGCTCTGGAAACCCAGCCGGGCCAGGTTCTGGAACAACAGGCACTGCTCCGGAGCCGGTTGGTACAGGCCAGTGTGCGACGACTGTCCGCAGCTGGCACGCAGCACACGGATGGCGGCCGGGCCGCTGTAGGAGGTCGCCGAGTTGAACTGGTCGAAGATCACGTCCATGCGCGACAACAGCGGGTTGTCCCGCAGCCCCACGGCAGACAGATCCTCCCAGGCCAGCGAGCAGATGTTGATTACCAGCAGGTCGAACGGTTGCTCATCGGCATTCACGGCCGGGAACGCCGTCACCCGCTCGCGCTCACTGGCGAAGAAGCGCTCAAGCCAGCTGTCGAGCGTGGCATTGTCGGCTACTGCAGTGGCTGGCGCGGGTTCGGCTGCGGTGCGCGCCGCCACGCCGGGCGCCTGGCTTGCACCCAGCAACGGCAAGCCGCCGACCGACAGCCATGCCAACCCCAGCAGGCTCAGGGTGCTCAGGCGCAGCCAATGGCGTAGGTACAGGTAACCCACCAGCAACATTGCCAGCGCCCCCAGCAGGTTCCAGTTGATGAAGCGGCCCAGCAGCTCGAGCAGATAGTCCCACGAGAAGTCCAGCACCCCCGGCTGCGCCAGCAAGCGGCTGAAGGGTGGCAGCCAGGTGTCCTGGTAGAAAAGCGCGATACCGATTGGCACCGCCAGCAGTTGCCGGGCAATACGCAGCCACTGGCCCGGCAAAGGGATAAGCAGAAACGCAGCAAACAACAGGTTCGGCAGCGCCTGGAAGTCGAGCATGCCAAGTGCGACCAGCAGAAACTTTGCAAAAAAATAGAGGTTCCACCCTCCCAGTCCAGGCCAGCGGGCCAGTACCGGGAGGGTGATGGTGGTATTAGTCATTCTGGGGTTCCTGGCGTGCAGCGCGGCGGCGTACGCCCAGCGGTTTCAGGTAACGGGGGGGAAGGCGACGGCGCAACACGCCACGTAATGCCGAACACAGGCGCACGAGCAACAAGGCCAGGCCCAGCGTGACGAGTGCGGTAATGCCGACCACCTGCAGCAGTTGCACGAAGTTCATGCGCCACCCCGCTTGGCCAGGCCAACCTTGCGCGGTGCCAGTGCCGACCATGCCTGTGCAGGCAGTTGCGCCGCCGTGTCGCTGCGGGGTGGCTGCGGTAGGTTGCTGTCGAGGAAAGCCGGAGTGGCCAGGCTGTCGACACCGGCAAGCACCTCCTGGCTGATGAACAGCTCTTTCCATGACAGCTGGAAGATGTGGTCAAGCGCCTGCTCGACCCCTTCTGAGCGGCAAGCGAACAGGAACAGGAACAGCACCTCGCCAACCACGCAGGCAATGTCGCCATCACGGCGGAATACCGTACGCGAGCAAGCCTGCAGCGGGGTCAGGCCGGGCGCCGGACGCAACACCAGCAACTGGTGGACGATTTCGCCGTTGCGCACCCCGTGCCACATGCTTTGCACAGCCTCGGCGAACGCCCGTGGCGCTACCAACCCACAGATGGCCAGCGGCCGCAGGCGTGCCAGCAAGGCATCGAAGTCGGTTGGCAGGTGTCGACGCCAGACGTAACCCTGGATACTCTCGACCATGGTCAGGAAGCGTGACAAGCTGGCACCGAACGGCACGATCTGGCTGGCACCACAAGCCAGCAGCAACTGTTCGTCTTGATAACGCAGGGTCGGCGCCATTTCGCGCACCACCAGCTTCAAGGCGTTGCCACGCGACTGCCGCAGGTGGTGCAGTTGGCGCGCCAGGCTATCCAGACGCTGCCCACCGTCCATGGCAAAGATCACCGTGGCAGACACCGCCCGGCTGGCTTTGCCCCCCAGTTCCTCAAAGCTTTCGCAGACCTGCCAGTGTTCAGAGAAGGCTGGCGCGCCTTCCAGTACCGGGCGCTGGGCCAGGCACAGCAACTCGTCGCCACCGGTGTCGCTGGGTGCCTGAGGCGTGGCAGCAACGGCAAACCCCGCGCTCAGCCGAGTCAGCTCCATGTCCCGGGTGGCTGCTTTGCCAAGCGGGTTGCTCCAGAAATGCTGCAGGTAGCGCACCCCACCTTTGCCGCGGTACACCTGCCCCAGGCCGTCGAGGCACTGGTTGAAAACGCGCAGGCGCTCGACCAAGGCGGTGCTCTGTCCCCCACTGACGACCAGCAGCAACGCCGCTTCAGCCAACAACGCCGGGCGCAGCGCATTGCACCAGTGCTCGACTTCGGTATCCGCCCAGGCGTGTGCCGGTGCCAGCAGCACCAGCACACGCCCACGGGCATCAAGACGAGGCAGGTCTTCAACCAGATAACGGGTGGCTTGCGAGTTGGCCTCATACAACGCGAGCTCGGCCGGGCCGCGCGTTGCGTCGAGCGCACCCAGCACGTCATCCATGGCTTGCGCATCGGCGATCAGGGCTGCCCTGGCATTATCGGGCATGCCTTCGACCACCTGGCGGCATAGCAAGGAGGCGTCTTCGGCGGCGTCACAGGCTAACCAGTACAGTCCTTGTTGATGAAGCTGGCTGCTCTCGACGCTCAGGCCGGAAATCGCCAACAACTGCATTCCATTAGTCAAAACACTGGCTCTACAAAAGGTAAATTGAAACGGTTTGAAGGCGGAATGTGTCACATCCTCTGCTGACGCCTTATGACTCATGTCAAAAAAACGACGAAAAGGATGCCGAGCACAAAGTCGCGTCAATTATACAGCATCAGGGCAGAATGAAATCAATCTGAAATGTAATGAGTTGCAAAGGTTTGTTAACAAACACCCCAAGGCCGACCTTTTCCGGGTTAAAAACAAAAGTCGGCAAAGGCAAGCCGGCAGGGCATTGGCCAGGCAAAAACCGTTTTCCGGAGACAAGCATGCTGCGTATCTTTGAACGTCGGCTCGACCCCTTCCCACCCGACGAGGTACCACCGCCGCCCGTTGGCCTGTTGCGCTTCATGTGGGCTTGTACCCGCGGCGCCCGTGGCTACATTCTGGCGCTGGCACTGCTCAGTGCCGGGGTGTCGATATACGAAGCCTGGCTGTTCGCGTTCCTCGGCCAGGTGGTCGACCTGCTCGCGTCCTGGCAGGCAGGCGGTACTGTTGGCCCCGAGGAAAGCCGTGTGCTGTGGGGTATCGGCATCGTCCTGCTGGTCAGCATCGGGCTGGTGGCGCTGCGCACCATGGTTCAGCACCAGGTGCTGGCGATCAACCTGCCGCTGCGGCTGCGTTGGGACTTTCACCGCCTGATGTTGCGCCAAAGCTTGTCGTTCTTTTCTGACGAGTTTTCTGGCCGGGTCACAACCAAGGTGATGCAGACGGCACTGGCAGTGCGCGATGTGCTGTTCACCCTTATCGAAATCCTGCCGGGGATTGGCGTGTATTTCATCGCGATCATTGCCCTGGCCGGCGGCTTTGACCTGAAACTGATGCTGCCCTTCATTGCCTGGGTCGTGCTGTTCGGCTTGGCCATGCTGTACTTCGTACCCCGGCTGGGCAAAGTCGGGCAGGAGCAGGCCAATGCCCGGTCGTCGATGACCGGGCGGGTTTCTGACGCTTACACCAACATCACCACGGTGAAACTGTTTTCGCACTCCAACCGCGAAGCGCACTTTGCGCGCGCAGCCATGGAAGACTTCAAGCAGACCGGTTTTCGCCAGATGCGCCTGGTGAGCCAGTTCGAAATCGTCAACCAGGCGCTGGTGGTGGGCTTGATCTTTGGTGCCGGTGGCTATGCACTGTGGCTGTGGCACCAGGGCCAGGTCGGCACCGGGGCCGTGGCGGCAATCACCGCCATGGCCTTGCGCGTCAACGGCATGTCGCACTGGATCATGTGGGAAATTACCTCGCTGTTCGAAAACATCGGCACCGTGCAGGACGGTATGGCCACCCTCACCCGCGGCCCCAAGGTACAGGATGCGCCGGGTGCTGCAGAGCTGGTCACCACGGGTGGCGCGGTGAGTTTCGACAAGGTCAGCTTCAACTACAACGGCGAGCGCCAGGTGCTCAATGAGCTGACGCTGCACATTCGTCCAGGCGAAAAAGTCGGCCTGGTCGGCCGCTCCGGCGCCGGTAAATCCACCTTGATCAACCTGCTGCTGCGCTTCTACGACGTGGATAAGGGGGAAATACGCATCGACGGGCAGAACGTCGCCAAGGTCACGCAAGACAGCCTGCGCAGCGCCATCGGCATGGTCACTCAGGACACCTCGCTGTTGCACCGTTCGATTCGCGACAACATTGCCTATGGCCGCCCCGATGCTACCGAAGCACAGATCCGTGCTGCTGCGGCCAATGCCCAGGCCGACGGTTTCATCAGCCAGCTCAGCGACCGCCAGGGCAACAGCGGTTATGACACCCTGGTGGGAGAACGCGGTATCAAGCTGTCTGGCGGCCAACGCCAGCGCATTGCAATTGCCCGGGTGATGCTGAAGAACGCACCGATCCTGCTGCTTGACGAAGCCACCAGCGCGCTGGACTCGGAGGTGGAAGTGGCCATTCAGGAGAGCCTGGATGAGATGATGCAGGGCAAGACCGTTATCGCCATCGCCCACCGGTTGTCGACGATCGCCGCCATGGACCGGCTGATCGTGATGGATGAAGGGCGCATCATCGAGCAAGGCACCCATGCCGAACTGTTGGCAAAACAGGGTACCTATGCACGGTTGTGGCAGCACCAGAGTGGCGGGTTCCTGGGTGAGGATCGGGGCGTGGCCGAGGCTGTGGAGTAAGCAGAGGCCGGGGGCAGCCAGCGCATACCCAAGATTCGAAAGCCTGCCCAGTCAATGCATTGCGCCCCTGACGATGTTCATAGTCGCTGCTCATCCGATAGCGCCGCCTGCACCCCATTGGCTGGCTGTTGCAATAAGCCTCGGGGCAAGCGGAAGCCTTTGAACGGTTGCTGGGTAATAGGATTGAAGGCTTTTTCAGCGTTAACCCGATAGCGCATCACACCATCTCCGGTCCGGAAGCTCAGGTCCACGCTGGTCGCCGTCCGGCCATTGAGCGCGCCGCGGCTGAGCAAGCGGAACATCGACCACGGGCCACGGTACTCCAGGCTGCTGCTGTTGCCATTTTGCCTTAGCAAGGTGAGATTGCTACGGACCTGCTGCCCCAGGGTATTGGGCCAGACAATACCCGTGATATGGCTTGGGCCATGGGTGTAGGCAATCAACTGGCCATCCAGGTCCAGCAGGCTGGTACGCTGGTTCGCACTGAGCCCCAAGGGCTCGATGCTGAACTGCACACTCAGTTGGCCACGCTGATCGAAGAAGGTTTCGCGGATGCGCTCCGCCAGCTCGAGCTGCTCGATCACGTCGGCACGAATCAGGGATTGCCCGTGCTGAGCGGACTGCAAAGCCTCAAGGTTGTCCTTCAGGAAAACCTTGAGATACCGATCATTAAACTGCTGCAGGCGCCCTTTCGGCCCGAAGAACGCCTCGAAGTCATCCAAAGAAGCATCGGGGGCCTTCACCACAAAGGGGTAGCGGCCTGCCAGGCGTTGCTGGAAAAAACTGTACACGTCAGCATCCCAACGTCGCTCCAGTTCGCGCAGTGCTTCGACGTTCAGCACCTGGGCAGTCTGGTCGGCGAGCTTTCTGACCTGGTGGCTGATAGGCTCCGGTAAACCTGTGGCAACACGTTGCAGGGTGCCGATCGGGTCCTGCCCTGTCATCGCAAAGCGCTGATGCACGGCTTGCAACGCGGCCTTGCCGCGGTCCGGGCTGTCCTGTACGGCCTTGGCGTAGTCCAGCACGGCCGCAACAGCGCCGAGGGTTTCATCGTAGTAGCTCGGCTTTTCTCCTGTCGCCTGCAGCATGGCGCCCAGGCCTGCAAACGCCCGCTGGATAGCCAACGCTTGCTGTTGCTCGGGTTTTCCGGTTGCTACCCGCAGCGTACTCAGCTCACCCGGTGATTCAACAACTGCTGGAGACGCAAGCGAGGTGTTATCCCTGACCGTATCCAGCAGCCGTTGCAACGGTGCTGCGGGGCCGGTCAACTGCTCCAGGATCGCGACACCATGGTCCAGATCACGGAAGTCAGCCACCGTAAACGCGTTCAGGGCGCGCCGCCAGCTGTCAATGTAATCGGCGCTGTAGAGGTTATACAGCCGCTCGGTCAACGCATCGCGGTCGACGTCCGAATAGTCGAGTTGACTGCGCTCCCCCAATGCCCATTGATCAACCATCGCCATTTCAGCGAAGCGTTGGCTGTGCGGCTCGAAGTAATCCCTGAAGCCCTTGGCGGTGAGCATGCCGGCCAGCCTTACATCCTCCCCCCCTTGCCTTGACCCGGAAGACGGCTGGTACACCACATCGAACGCAGGCCCTACCTGGTGGCGCAGGTCCAGCCCGGCGTGCACCTGCTCGTACGATTGTTGTTTCAGCCCAGCGTAGACCCGCTGTGGCAACGGCAATTTGCGCAACGCCTGCTGCACTTCGCTGACCCGCTGGCGGTACTGCGGCAAATCGGTATCGGCATAGGCCAAGGCGTACTTCAGGTGCTGCATGAGGTCACGCTGCAACTGACCCTGGCCAGGAAAGGCCCGTTGCCACTGACGGGCCATCCAGTCCTCGACCCATTCTGGCCGGCGGCTATTGCGGTCCTCGATCATCCGGTAAACCCTGAGCGCGGCCATTTGTTGCTCACTGCCAGGTGGTGCAGCGTTCATGGCATCGATCACACCACTGGCCAAGGCCGGCAAGAAACGTTTCGACAACAAGCTGAGGTACGCCTCATCAACCAAGGGACCAATGTTGCGCCCTTGATACAAGCCAAAATCGGCAACCACCGGCCAGGCCGCACGATAGTCGCCAAACACCGCCACCGCATCGCGAATCTGGTCCAGTGGCGCCAGCAGGTTGCGCCCGGTCGGATCAAGACGCATATCGACTTCGTGACCGCCGTACTCCTGGCTTTTGGCGAGCACACTGGCAGCCTTGGCGCCATTGATCTCGGCGTAACGCTGCCAGCTGGCAATGGCGATACTGAACGCCAGGATGCCCACACCAGAGCCCACCCACAACAAGTGGCGCTTGCTGCGCGCTACCCGAACATTGTCGCCCGCCAGCCCGGCTTCCTGGTAAATAACCCGCCTGAATGCTTGCTGGATGAAATAGACCAACGCCTTCCCCTGTGCTTTACCTTCACGCAGGGGTAGCTTCGTCGTGTAGGGCTGAGCCGCTTCACGGACAAAGGCATTGCGCATGTCGCCTTGCTGTACCACTGACGACCAGTACACACCACGCACCAAGGGTGGCGTGGTGAACCGGTCACTCGCCAGGGTTTCGCGCAAGAATGCCTGCAGTATGGGGCGCAACCCGATCAGCTGTGCATGCAGTGAGAACAGGCGTCCGCACGGTGCTGTCTTGCCCAGTACATCCAGCCGATCGATGACCTGCTCATGCAATTGGGTGAGAAGCCGCCCGTAGTGCTCGTCATACTCATCCAGCCAGGCGTCGAACGCGTCAACCGCATCCAGCTTGAAGGTGAACCCCAACAGGCTTTCACGCTTGGCGGCCGGAAGCTGGCTGTAGAACTGGTCGAAGCCGTCCAGCAGATCGAATTTGGTCAGTACCACGTACAGCGGCAGGCGCGCGCCCAATTGACTGCTCACTTCGTACAGGCGTGTGCGCAACCCATGGGCCAGCGCGACGCGCTGCTCGGGCTTGCCATGCAGCAGCGCCGGCAGGTCGACCACCAGCAACACACCATTGAGCGCCCGCTGGCTTCGCTTACGCTGCAGCCAGCCCAACAGGTGCTCCCATAACCGGGCCTGGATGCCGGGCGGCGCGGAGGTATTGGTGGGGTCGTTGGCCGCCGAGCCCACCGGTGGTTTTTGACTGATGAAAACGCCGGGCGGGTCGATGATCACGGCATCGTCGCTGACCCACCAGCCTACCGGATAGGCCAGTGCTTCAGCCTGTCGGCCCCGTGCCTGGGCCTGGTCGATACGCGTCAGGGTAAAGCGCTGATCGGTGCGGTCGATGAAGCTGCTTTTACCGGACTGTTCGTCGCCCAACACCAGGTACCAAGGCAGCCGGTACAACGCGCGTCGCCCACCGGCATTGTCGAGATACCGCTCAAGCCCCTGGCTCAAGGCCCGCTCTTGCGCCTGCACGAACGGTAGCGCGACATCCTGTTCGGCGGCCAGTGCCTGCCGGCGCTCCGTTTGCAGGCGGCGAAAGCGCGTGCGCAGCACCCCAAGCCAGCACAGAAGCGGCACCAGCACGAGCACCAGGCTTGCCACGCTGCGATGAGCCACACTTGCCAGCGGCTGCTGCTCCCGCCACGTCCATTGCGGGCCAAGCCACCAGATAGCGACCAGCATCAGCAAGGCGCCAAGCCCTAGCAGCAGCGGCAGCGCCAGGCCAATGCGCGTTACCCACGGCCAGCCCCAACGTTTGAGTTGCGTCCATATTTGATTCATCGAGGCTCCTGATCCTTGTCTTGAACTGCCAGCACTGGGGATGCCGCGTACTGCTGAAGCCGCTGAAACACCTCGGGCTCCCACGCACTGGCGGTGGTTTGCTGCATGGTTCGGGCAACGTTGGCGCACAGGTCCTGGGCCAGCCAGGACACACCCCGCGCGGCCAGCAGATCAGCTGCAATCACGGTGGTGTGGCAGCGCTCACGGGGAGCACGAAAGCCCGCTTGCAGCCCTTGCAGCCGAAGGAGCAGCGGTTCTACGCCACCGGTTTCCAGCTGGCTGACCAACTCCTCGCGCAAGCCGCTGAACTCCTGGGGGGTTGCACCTTGGCCAGACGGCCCTTGCGTGCCCTTGAGCCAGGCCAGGCACTGGTCGTCGACAAATACCAGCCCGTCGCTGAAGCACAACTGCTGCAGCGACGGCATGCGCTGTACAAACCGGGCGGTGGCACAACGGATGGCTTCGGCCACCTCGCACATCGCCAGCTGTGTGGCGACGGTCGCAGCCAGAAAGCTGCCACGAATCCAGAAGGGGCAAGCCGTCAGGCTCTTTTCAATACGCTGCAGCAAGGCGGGGTCAACCGCCTTACTGGCAATGGCCTCTTCATAGACCCGCGTGATGTCCAGCGGCACCGCCATCAATTCCGTACGGTTGCCCTGCCTGACCTGGGGAGCAATCTGAATGTGCGCCCACAAACCGAAACGCCGTACCTGATAGCCGGTAGCGTCGTAAGGGTCCTGCTGGTTGATGAGCTCGGCCATGGACAGCACGGCCCGCCGTGTCTCACGCTCATTGCCCATCGACATGCGTGACACGGGTGTGGCGATGACATCGGCCAACGGCGCAGGCTTCTCGGTTGCAGCCGGCGCTTTGGGCACAGCAGCCTCGCCAACACCGTTGGCAAGTTCCGAGTACTTGCCTAGCAGGCGCTCAAGTTCGCCCAGTGCTGCCGTGTCCAGCTGCACCGTTTCCTGTTGTTGCAGGCGTTTCAAGGCAGCCTGCGCTGCCGCTGCGTGGGTCGGGGTGTAGGTAAAACGATCAAGACGCGGTAGCGCCTCGGCCAAGCGATCGATCACCAGGGCAACCAGCTTGCGTTTGCCCAGGAAGCCTTTCGGTCCCGGCTTGGGATGAGCGGCTTCCCAATAGCACTCGAGCATGCCGGCCAGCAACGCCAAGGTGCATCCCCACTGCTCCCAGCAGCCGCTACGCAACCATGCGGCACTCAGGTGCGCAACGATTCGCAAGTGCTTGCATTGCTGGCTCAGGTACTGACGGGACGCGTCTTCGATGTAGACCCAGTCTATCGAGGCTTCCTGCAGCCCACCCAGCTTGACCATCTCCTGATCAATGGCCTGATAGGTTTCGTCCTCGACATCGAACAGGCCAGCCGGAACTGCCGGATCAATCGGCGCGAGCAACCGAGTGACCTCTTCCCTGGATACCTGCGCTACCACCGACATGTGCTTCGCGCCCGGCTGATCAAGGGGTCCAGGCCTTGCGCATCGAAGGTCAGCCCGTCGACCTCGCCGTAATCACTCACAACCTCGATACGCTGGGCACCGATCAGCTTCCTGATCTGTTCGATGGCGGGCAGGCCCCGCCCGGCATCGAGCACTTGGCCGTTCTCCATCACTTGCCAGGACGTCTCACGGGTAGACCAGCCCTCCCCGCTCAGGCGTACCTTGACCCAGCTTGCTTCGATCGGGCGCCTGGCAATCAGCTGTAGCCGGGAGATGGCCTGGATGCAACTGATTGCCATGTAAGCACGTTCATCACCCGATGCGATGGCGGGCGCCGAAATCACAAGCGCTGGTGCGCCTGCCCCGTCCTGGGTCTGGCTCCCGATGCGAAACGTCAGGTCATCCGGTGCCCGTTCAGCTTCATTTGCCATCACACGCAACACAGTGGGGGCCTGCTGCTCCGGTGCAGACCACTGCCGTTTTGGCGTGTACGCCGGGGTGCCAGCAGCCTGATCGAAACAGGCCAGTCGCTCGACGTTGGAAACAATCCGGGGACAGTCCCGCGTGGAGCCTGCCAGCACCGGCTGCAGACAAAACAGCAACGAGAGACCGGCGCCATATGCACAGCGGTTAATCATCCTGAATTTACTCTCTGAATAGTACAAATGGCCTATATGGCGCAAAGAACTTTCCTACAAATAGATAGCAATGCCCATGCGTCCGCGCGACCAATTAAAACAAATCCAGCAGAAGCCTATTACACAGTACCGAATGCACACAAACAAATATTTCTTTACATCTTAATGCTCGACCAAAGAGCACTATTCCGTGCATCGTTTTCATAGGGAACGGACAAATAACCCAACCCATTAATCATATGTGGGAATCTTCCTACAAGACCGAGACAACAATAAACACAACTAGCACCTGAACATCCTACAGCCCAACAGGGAGTTGCGTACCGATGTCTAAAAATACGGGATCCGTTGCGCCGAAAGAACGCGTCAATATCAAGTATGTCCCCGCTACCAGCGATGAGCAGGCTGAGGTGGAGCTGCCGCACAAGATGCTGGTGCTGGGCGACTTCGGCCTGGATGACAACCGTGCGCTTGAGGACCGTCAGGTCATGCGCATCGATAAACATACATTCAACAGCGTGTTGAACGACGCCAACGTGAGCCTGGACGTAACGGTACCGTCCAGGCTTGGCACCGCCCCGGATACCGAGCTGGCCGTCCACCTTCAGTTCAGGTCCATCAACGATTTCGGGCCGGACCGGATCGCGCGCCAGGTGCCCGAGCTGAACAAGCTGCTGGAGCTGCGCGAAGCACTGGTCGCCCTGAAAGGCCCGCTGGGTAACGTCCCGGCCTTCCGCAAGCAATTGCAGCACCTGCTTAACAACGAGCAGGCGCGTAAGCAGCTCGCCCAAGAACTGGACCTGGTGCTCGAGGCGCCAGAACAAGATTGAGACAACGGAGCGTCCACATGCCCAAGCCAAGCAGCACCGCCATCACCACAGACGCAACGGCCGACACATTGAGCAATGCCACCTTGCTCGACCAGATCATGGCAGAAACCAAACTGGTACCTGCCCAGGAGGGCTACCAAATTGCCAGGCAGGGCGTATCTGCCTTCATCACCGAAATCCTCAAGAGCAATGACCCAGATCAACTGATCAACAAGCACCGAGCCGACCAGATGATTGCCGAAATCGACCGAATGCTCGGCAAACAGATGGATGCCATTCTGCATCAGCCTGAGTTCCAGCAGCTTGAATCATCATGGCGCAGCCTGAAACTTCTGGTCGACCGCACGGACTTCAGGGAGAACATCAAGCTTGAAGTCTTGCATGTCAGTAAAGAGGACCTGCTCGACGACTTCGAAAATGCTGCTGACATTACCTGCAGCGGTATCTACAAGCATGTTTACACCGCGGGTTATGGCCAATTCGGGGGAGAGCCGGTTGCGGCCATGGTAGGCAACTACAACTTCGGCCCCTCTTCCCCTGACATCAAGTTGCTAAGTTACATGGCCTCCGTTGGCGCCATGTCCCATGCCCCTTTTCTTGCTGCACCTGCCCCCGAATTCTTCAATTTGAACAGCTTCGAGGAGCTGCCTAACCTCAAGGAAATAAAAGACCTCTTCGCCGGCCCTCGGCATGCCAAGTGGCGCGCTTTTCGTGAAAGCGAAGACGCCCGCCACGTCGCCCTGACCGGGCCGCGCTTCATGCTTCGCTCCGCTTACCACCCGCAGGAACAACCGATCGAGAGCTTCAACTACAACGAAGACATCGCCGGGCAGCACGACAACTACCTGTGGGGCAATTCTGCTTTTCTGTTAGCCAGTTGCATCAACGACAGCTTCGCCCGCTACCGCTGGTGCCCGAACATCATCGGCCCCCAATCCGGCGGTGCTGTCGAAGACTTGCCGGTCCATCTGTACGAATCCCTGGGCCAGTTGCAGGCCAAGATTCCTACCGAGGTGCTGATATCCGACCGCAAGGAATTCGAACTGGCCGAAGAGGGCTTCATCGCCCTGACCATGCGTAAAGACAGCGACAACGCCGCGTTCTTCTCCGCCAACTCGGTACAAAAGCCCAAGCACTTCCCGAAAACCCCTGAGGGGCTTCAGGCACAGACCAACTACAAGCTGGGTACCCAGTTGCCCTACCTGTTCATCGTCAACCGGCTCGCCCACTACATCAAGGTGCTGCAGCGCGAGCAGATCGGCAGTTGGAAAGAGCGCCGTGACCTTGAGTCCGAGCTGAACAAATGGATCAAGCAGTACGTCGCCGACCAGGAGAACCCGTCTGCCGACGTTCGCAGCCGCCGGCCGCTGCGTGCCGCCCGTATTGAGGTCTCGGATGTTGCGGGTGACCCGGGCTGGTACCAGGTTTCGCTCGCCGTACGCCCGCACTTCAAGTACATGGGCGCGAACTTCGAGATTTCCCTGGTCGGGCGGCTCGATACGCAATGAGTGGTCTTTTTGATCGCCTGATGGTGGACCAGTGCACCCGCCGGGAGGCCTCCCGACGCGAGAGCGCTTCCCACAAGTTCGCCGCCATCAAGCGCCACCTCGAAACGCTGCTGAATGCTCGCCAGGGGTGCTCCCAGAGCAGCCCTGAGCTGGGCCTGCGCGACTTCAACGGGCATGACGTGAGCAACGGCGACTTGCTTGTGCAGGTGAGCGCGGATATCCGCCGCACCCTCCAGCGCTTCGAGCCGCGCATACAGGTACGCACGCTCAACGCAGTGCCCGATACCCATGCCCCGCTGGAGCTGCATTTCAGGCTGGATTGCCTGGTACAGGTCAACAACCACGCAGAGCAGCTGCAACTCGAGCTGCTGGTCGATGGGCACAACCGCTACACGCGCGTGAGGTGACCCATGTCACTGAGAGACCGTTTCAGCGAAGAACTGCGTTACCTGCACGAACTGGGGAACGACTTTGCCAAGGACAACCCACAACTCGCGCGGTTGCTTGGCAAAGGTGCCAGCGACCCCGATGTCGAACGCCTGATGGAAGCCTTTGCGTTCCTGACCGCCAAGCTACGGCTGAAGCTGGAAGACGACTTGCCAGAGCTGACCCATCCCATGCTGCAGTTGCTCTGGCCGAACTACCTGCGGCCGCTGCCCAGCGCGACGATCATCAAGTTCAGCCCGGTGAGGCAATCCCTCAGCCAGTCACAGCGCATCCCAAAGGGGTCGCGGCTGTTCTCGAAACCGGTAGACGGCGTGGCCTGCGAGTTCCGCACCTGTACAGCGGTCAACATTCATCCGTTCGAGATCGACACGGTCGCAGCCACCCAGACATCCGACAGTTCTGTGATCTGCATCGGCCTTCAATCACTGGTCGAGCGGCCGTTGAACAGCCTGGGCTGTACCGGCCTCGACTTTTACCTCAGCGGCGATGCCCGAACCGCTCGCACGCTTTACCTGTGGGTTTCTCAATACCTCAAGCATGTCAGCGTGACCATCAATGGCGAGGTTCGTCGGCTGCCGGCAAACAGCATCGCATTCCCAGGGTTCAGCCCCAACGACGCCTTGCTGCCTTATCCACAGAACGTCTTTGATGGCTACCGCATCCTGCAGGAATACTTCGCGTTCCCTCAACGTTTTCACTTTTTCAGCGTTACCGGGCTGGAAAAAATCTGGCCAGCTCATGGCAGCCAGCAGGTAAACCTCGAATTTCACTTCACGCGCCAGCTACCCGACTCGCTGCGTGTCGGCAAAGCAGATTTCAACCTGTTCTGCGCACCTGCGGTCAACCTGTTCCAGCACAGCGCCGAGCCCATCGACCTGTCCGGCAAGGACGCCATGGTTCCATTGAAGCCCAAGGGCACAGCGCCGCACGGCTACGAAATCTTCAGTGTCGACCAGGTGATCAGCACCCGAACGACGACTGACGGTAACACCGGTGAGCACCTTCGGACCTTCCGTCCCTTCGAGTCATTCGCCCATGAAATCGAGCACGTCCAGGGGCGCACGGCGCTGTATTACCGCTGCCAGCTGGAAGAGTGCCTGCACGGCAATGGCGTCATGCATCGAATCGCCTTCGTCCGCGCCGACGCCAACAGCTACATAGGCGAGCTGGAAACCGCGTCCATCGACCTCACCTGCACCAATCGGGACCTACCGCTGGCGCTAGGCGTGGATGACATCAACGTCCTGAGCGAACTTACGCCGCCGCTGGCCACCTACACCAATCTCTGTACCCCCACCCGCCCCTGTCGCCCGGTGCTGGACGGCCAGTTGCAGTGGGCGTTGATCTCCAACATGTCGCTCAACTACCTGTCCATGCTCTCGGTAGAGCCGCTGAAAGCGGTGATCCGGGCCTATGACTTCATGGCCCTGCACGACATCCAGCAGGCTCGCACCACCCGTAAACGCCTGGAGGGTATGCGCGACATTCATACGCAGCCCATGGATTGGCTGATCAAGGGGCAACCCATTCGCGGCCTGCACACCCTGCTGAAACTGGACCAGACCGCCTTCCTCTGCGAAGGCGACTTGTACCTGTTCAGCTGTGTGCTCGCTCATTTCTTCGCCCTGTACGCCAGCATCAATTCCTTCCACCAGCTGGAAGTGATCAACACCACCAATAACGAGCACTACACATGGCCAATACAGACCGGCAAGCAACCGCTGATCTAGCCGACAAGCTGCTCTGCAAAGCGCACCAGTACAACTTCTTCCAGTTGCTGGAGCGGTTGCACGGGCTGCATGGCGATGACCTGGAACCGCGTTGGCCGGACAAGGCCACCCGGCTGCGCGTGCGCCTGGCCTGCGACCCACGGCTGACCTTCCCTGTATCGGACGTGTACAAAGCCCAGCGGATGCCCGCTGAGGAAGCGCGCTACCGCATCATTGCCACATTCCTGGGGTTGCACGGCACCGATTCGCCATTGCCCACCTATTACCTGGAACAGGTGGCGTATGAACATGCGCATGGCATCGGTGTACGGCCGGCCTTCTTCGACTTTTTCAACCATTACCTGCTCAGCCTGTTGCACCGTATCTGGCGCAAGTACCGCTATTACATCCGCTTCCAGCCAGGTGCCAGTGACGGGTTCTCGCAGTACGTGTTTGCCCTGCTTGGGCTTAACGACAAGCAGTTGCGAGGGGACACGGCGCTGCCCTGGAGCCGCCTGCTCAGTTTTGCCGGCGTGATCGCCAGCCGCAGCCGTGCGCCGGGCACTGTGGCCGGCATCATTGCGCACTGCTTCGACCTCAAGCAGGTGCACATCCGCGAGTTCGAGACGCGATCAGTCGTCACGCCGTCCAGGCAGCTTGCAAGGCTGGGGCGGACCAACGGCCAGCTGGGCAGCACGTTCATGATCGGCAGCCGCACGCGCACTCGCAGCAGCAAGTTCACCATCGTGATCAGCGAACTCGACCAGACACAGCTGCGGGACTTGCTGCCCAGCGGCATCAACTTCGGCCGTTTGCGTGCACTGATCGACTTTCTGCTGCGTGACGGGCTGGCCTACGACCTGGAACTGCGCCTTAAGCAGAGCGCGTTGTCCCCCTTCTGCTTGCACCGCAGCCAGGGCGCATACCTGGGCTGGACCAGCTTCGTCGACGACCGGCATGGCCAGATCAGCCCGGTTGTACGCATCCGGGGGCGCTCATGAACACAGTCACCTTGAGCATCACCAACCTCGACCAACTGCAGCACGGCGTTACTGCTCGGCACCTGTTCGATTGCAAGGGCGGCACCATCGGCAGCGGGCGAGCAAACTGGCAGATCAATGACCGCGATCAGACCGTTGCGCCCATCCACTGCGAAATCCGCTGGATCGAAGGCAGCTTCTGCGTGATCGACCACTGCCACCGCACCTACCTCAATGGCAGTGCCAACAGCCTGGGGCCGCTTCCACCCAGACGCCTGGTTGAGGGTGACCAGCTTCTCATTGGTACCTATCGGCTACAGGTTCAGTACACCCAGGATCAGGCCTGCACGCGCTCGCTGGAGGACCTGTTCAACCCGGACCCGAGGGTGCTCGACCGCCTGATAGCGGAAGCGCCTGCACCCGCTTGGCCGGCACAGCCTTCTGCCCCCCAACCAGCCGTCGAGATCTCCTCGGTCTTCAAAGCAGCCATGGGGAATGACCCTCTGGCAGCGCTGGACGCAGCAGACGGTGAAGGGGCACTCCGAGAAAGCCCGCTGCAGCGCCTGATTGCCGGAGCATACCCATGAAGCCTCATCCACTTCTGCTCGCCAGCCTGCTGCTTGCGCTGGTCGTGCCCACCGGCTGTACCTCTTTGAGCAGAATGAGCCAGGTGGCCATGGACCACTCGTTGCCCATCGGGCCGCCCAAGGATCACCCGACCGAGGTCGCATTCAGCATCAATGCCAGCCCTACCCTCAACGGCAATCCGAACAGCCTTGACGTCGCAGCCGAACAGGATAGCGCCCTGGAGCCCAGCCCCTACGCTGTAACCCTGAGTGCTGGCGACCCCTATGCGTTGACCGAAAAAATCGGGGTTCTGTTCGAATACCTGCAAGCGCAATTCCCGGCCATGTCTCCCGTCGAGCTGGACGAAGGAGACGAAAGCGACCCGGCGCGCTCGCCCCTGGAAGAAAGCGGCCCCGGCAGCTACGACGACCCTCAGGTGGCGTTGACCTTGCCGCGCACCACAAGCGTTGCCTCAGCGCTGGTCGCCACGCCTATTGCCATCACGATCCTGCAACTGCGCGACGACTCACTGCTGCGCAACACCGTGTACCAGCTACTGGAGCAGGACCCGGCCAAAGCGCTGCGCAGTACCTACATCCGCAGTGACGATTACCTGCTGCGCCCTGGCCAGTTCAAGTACATCCCGTTCGAGACTATCCACGCCGAAACCCGCTTCGTCGCGGTGATTGCCGATTACCGAGGGCATGAAAACGCCAGTTGGCGGCAAGTTCTGCGCATTCCGCCGCGTGGCCGCCAGATCATGCTGTCGGTGCTGGTCAACGACACGCACATCGTGCTCAAGGAAGAAGACTGATGGCGCCTCAACACCCTTTGCCCTTCCTGCTTACTCACGCTGACACGGAGCGCCCATGAGTTCACGCAATCCCGTTCTCTGGCCCGAAGGCCTGTTCGTCAAACCACAGCATTTCCAGCAGGCGACCAGGGCCAGCGAAGCAGCCCTGCAACAGCGCCTCGCCAGCCTCAACGCAGCCTTCTACGGCTTCAGCGAACTTCAGTTGAGCGACGAATACCTGAGCCTGGGCAAAGTCGCCATCACCCGGGCGCGCGGTGTGATGCCGGACGGCACGGTGTTCGACATTCCCGCCGACCTGCCGCCACCGCCGCCGCTGGAAATCGGCGACGACGCGTGCCAAGACAGTGAGGTGTATCTGTGCCTGCCGCTGCGTACCGATGGCGGCCGCGAAGTGAGTTGGCCCGACAATGCAGCCAATTTCCGCTATACCGCCCAGGCACAGGAAATCAAGGATACCCACACCGCTGACGGTGACCTGGTGCAGGTAGACCTTGCGGTGCCCAACCTGCAGCTCAAACGCAAGACCGAAGACAGCAGCGCCTACACCCGCCTGGCCCTGGCACGTATTCTGGAACGGCGCCCCGACGGCAGCCTGCAACTGGACGAAGCGTTCTACCCCACCAGCGTTTCGGTGCGGGCGGTGCCAGCGCTGCAGCGGTTTCTTGAAGAAATCACCCATACCTTGCGCGAGCGGGCGCGCGGCCTTGCCACGCGGATTGGTGCCTCGGGCCAGTCCGGGATCGCCGACATTCGCGACTTCAACCTGCTGCAGGCCATGAACCGTTGGTGGCCATGCTTCCAGCATCTGGCCAGGCAAGCGCAAACGCACCCCGAGCAGCTGTACCTGTGCATGAGCCAGGCCTGCGGCGAATTCGTCACCTTCACCGACCAGAACAGGCTCCCGCAGGAGTACCCCGCCTATCACCACACCGCGCTGCGCACCTCTTTCAAACCACTGGAAGACACCTTGCGTCGGTCTCTGAGCACCGTCTTGCGGCCACGCGCTGTTTCACTACCGCTGGAGAGCGAACAATTCGGCGTGATGACGACCACGCTGGAAGACCGCCGGCTGATCGACGAAGCCGACTTCATCCTCGCCGTGCGCGCCAGCATGCCACCACAGGCGTTGCGCCAGATGTTCATCCAGAAAGCCAAGATCACCTCACTTGAGTCACTGAATGACCTGGTGCCGCTGCAATTGCCGGGCATCCCTTTGTTGCCATTACCCGTGGCGCCCCGCGACCTGCCCTTCCATGCGGGCTTCAGCTACTTCGAGCTGGACCGACGTGACCCGGCCTGGGCGTGCATGAGCAAGGCGAATGGCTTCGGCATCCACATTGCGGGCGACTTCCCAGGGCTTGAACTGCAGTTCTGGGCGATCAGGAGTGAGTGACATGGGAAAAGACAACAATACGCCCACCGATGAAAACAACGCTGCAGTCAACGCGCTGGATTCAACCCTTGAACAGCCAGTACCCGCCCCCCGGGCTGCAGCAACCAATGGGCAAGCATCCACGGACAAACCTGAGCCAGAGCCCGTTTCCGAAGGCTACCCCGCTGACCCGGAATTTCAGCTGCGGGGCGGCTTCGCCAACCTGATGCTGGATGCCGCATCACCGTTGTTCGGCTTGGTTATACGCCTGCGTACGCTGGACGAGCTGCCGAACATCCAGGACGTGCACCAGCAAGTACGCAGCCAGATCGACAACATTCAGGAAGAAATGCGCCAGCACGGTTACGAGCCGGCTCAGTTGCTGGCGTACTCCTACGGTCTGTGCCTGTTCATAGACGAGGCCGTTATGGAGCGGCCCTGGGGCAAGAGCAGCTGCTGGAGCCAGGAGCCGCTGCTCAGCATCTTCCACGACGAGACCTGGGGTGGGGAAAAAATCTTCACGGTGATCACCCGCCTGATGCAGGAGCCCAAGCGTTATCAGGACGTACTTGAGTTCATGTACTACGCCCTGTGCCTTGGGCTGAAGGGCAAGTACGCGCTCGCGCCGAAAGGCGAAGAAACACTCAACGCACTGATTCACCAACTGCACGGGATCATCCGCGAACTGCGCGGCCCTACCCCCGAAGAAGTCTGCGACCCCTACACCAATGTGGCCCCACGCAACTTCCGCATGAGCCGGCAATGGCCCTGGTGGAGCCCCTTGGTGATTTCCGCCATCGCCATGGCGGTGGCTTACAGCATCTACAGCTATCGCCTGCACCTGATTACCACCGAGGTGCTGGAGTCGCTCAACGGCATCTTGCAGCAGTAGCGCGTCGATCCACGGCGCAGCTGATTCATTGAATTGACGAGGTACCTGCCTCGTTGACAAGCCCATCGTTCCTGATGGCCACGCCGCCCGTGGTGGCGTGATTTATCCATATGGATGTAGGAGAAACTGCCATGCCAACACCCGCTTATATCAAGATCATAGGCCACACCCAAGGCAACATCACCGAAAATGCATTTACCGCTGAATCCGTCGGCAACGTGTTCCAACAAGGCCATGAAGATCAAATTCTGGTTCAGGAAATCAAGCATGAGGTGACTACGCCCACTGACCCCCAGAGCGGTCAACCGAGTGGCCAGCGCGTGCATAAGCCTTTCATATTCACCAGTTCGCTGAATAAAGCTACACCCCTGATGTATCAGGCACTTGCCAACGGCGAAATGCTGCCAACGGTCGAGGTCAGCTGGTATCGCACCTCGTCGGAAGGCAAACAAGAGCATTTTTTCACGACCACGCTCGAAGACGCCACCATTGTCAGCATCAATACCGTGCTTCCCCACGCACTCGACAAAGACAATGAAAACTACACCCAACTGGTTGAAGTATCGCTGGCTTATCGAAAGATCACGTGGGCTCACGATGTAGCCAATACCGAAAGCTCTGACGACTGGCGCGCACCCGCCGCCTGACCTGTGCAAATGCCCCGGGCAGGCCATGCCCGCCCGGGCTTTATGTTGATTCAGACGGCGGACAAGGATCTTTTATGCCTAGCCAATCTGATTTGCGCTACAGCTTTGAGGCACTCGTTGGCAACGCTGAGTTCGAAGTGGTGTCGTTCGAACTACGAGAAGGAATCAGCACACCCTTCGAACTGGAGCTGAAATTGATCAGCTTCGAGAACGATATCGACTTCGGCCACCTGCTCGACAAACCGGTGCTCTTCACCATCTGGGAAGGCGGACGCCCAGTACGCTACGTGCACGGTCTGGTCAGTCGTTTCAGCCAAGCGGAAAGTGGCTTCTACCGCACCTACTATGACGCGCTGATCGAGCCACAGCTGGCCCGTGCCAGCCTGCGTTCGAACTGGCGCATCTTCCAGCAGAAGACCGTGCCGCAAATTCTTGAACTGATGCTCAAGCGCCAGGGCATCGACCAGTACGCACTACGCGCCAGCCTGGACCACCAGGTGCGCGAATTCTGCGTTCAGGCCGGCGAAACCGACCTCGACTTCATCGCCCGCCTGGCGGCCGAAGAAGGCTTTGTCTACCGCTTCGAGCACAATGAAAAACGCCATAAGCTGATCATCACCGACAGACTGCAGTCACTCGGTCTGATAAGTCACGGTGTCATCAAACACGAGGACGACGCCGAAGGCTTCTACCGTGAGCGTGAACCGTCAGCCCCGGACACCGTGCTGTACCATTCCAACCACGGCGGCGACCAGCCTCAACCGTGCCTACGGCGCTTGCGCTACAGCGAACAGGTGCGTACTGCACGGCAGGTTCAACGCGACTACACCTTCACCCACCCGGCCTATCGTCAGGAACACAGGGCCTCGGGCCCCTATCTTGAGCACCAGTCCACGGACTATGAGTGCTTCGACTACCCCGGCCGTTACAAACGCGATGCCGTTGGCAAGCCGTTCACCGAAAACCGCATCACCGGCTTGCGCCATGACGTGCGTATTGCCCAAGTGCAAGGCGACGATGTGCGCCTGCAACCAGGCCTGAGCTTCACCCTGACCGGGCACCCGCGCGAAGACCTGAATGTGCATTGGCGGGTCAGCACGGTCCGCCACGAAGGCAGCCAGTTCACCAGCCTGCAGGAAGAAGCTGCCGGGACCGACCAGGGCACACGTTACGAGCAAAAGGCGGTACTGGTGCCAGGCAGAACCGAATGGCGCCCAGCTCCGTTGCCCAAACCACGCGTTGACGGCCCGCATATGGCCACCGTGGTGGGGCCGCCCGGTGAAGAGATCTACTGCGACGAATGGGGCCGGGTCAAGGTCAGCTTCCCCTGGGACAGAGAAAGCCAGGACAACGCGTTCAGCTCCTGCTGGGTACGCGTATCCCAAGGCTGGGCCGGCGGCAGCTGGGGCTCGATGGCCATCCCACGGATTGGCCAGGACGTGATCATCCACTACGTCAACGGCGACCCCGATCAGCCGATGATCACCGGCCGTACTTACTGCGGTAACCAGCTGCCACCCTACGACCTTCCCCGCCACAAGACCCGCATGACCATCAAGAGCCAGACCCACAAGGGCGATGGCTTCAATGAGCTGCGCTTCGAGGACGAACTGGGCCAGGAGGAAGTGTTCATTCATGCCCAGAGGGACCAGAACAATGTGGTCAAGCACGATGAGACTACGCAGGTCGGCAATGACCGCAAAGAGCAGGTCGATCACGACGAATCGATCCTGATCGGCCACGACCGTACGGAAACGGTTGGCAATGACGAGCACATCACCATCGGGCAGGACGCCGCGCTCGACATCGGCAGAAACCACACGATCAGGATCGCCAAGGACCGTGTCGAAAACATCGGCAATCACCGTCACGACCAGATCGCCGCCAATCACCACACCCGTATCGGTGGCAACTTCGAGCAACGGGTCGAAGGGCATGCCGAGCTGGAAGCCCGTGGGGATATCCTCAGACGTACACGCCGTTATGAACTTCGAGCCTCGGAAGCCGTGGTCATCCAAGGCCCTGGTGGCTCCATTCGAATCGACGAAACGGGCATCACCCTGGACAGCCCGACGATTCGCATCACCGGCCAGATGCTCAAGTCGGCAAATGGGACGACAAGCCCCTTTTCCATCAGCAGTGCACCGAACACCGGCAAGCCTCTGGAGCGCTTGTGTGGGCGCCGCCCTGATGGTTCCTGCCCCCTGCCCGATTGCCGCTGTATCCGAGGGCCAGGCCAATGACTACAACGCCATCACCTGCTCCGCGCAGCGAAGACTTTGCTCACAACTGCCGCTTTCTGCTGCTCATGACCAGGGCAATCGAGTACTGGGCCTATCGGCCCATCCCGCAGGAAGGTGAACTGGTTCCTGCTTATGCCCCATCGGTACTCGAGCTTATCAACGCTGTCAGCCGGAATACTCAAAAGGCATGGTTATGGAAGAACAGCGCCCTGGATGACCGTCATGAGTTTGGGCCTCTGCTGGTGGACGTTGCAGACGCTCACGAGCTGCTTGCCCATGCAATCACGACCTGGATGCCTATCGGTGGAGCCATCGCGCTGGATGCCGAGGTTGGCCTGGCAGCGCTGGCAGACCACTTCACCAGCCTGGTGCAGGTCGTGCTCCCTGATCAGAGCGTTGCCACTCACCATGTCACGCCGGACCATCTTGCAGCCTGGCTGAATGCGCTGGACGACGACCATCGCAAGGCCTGGCTTGGCCCGGTGTCTCGGTTGGCATGGCGAGTCAACTGGGGGCCGGCTCATGAGTGGAAGACACACGAAAACATGCCGATTGCTGCCCGCTCAAGATCAGAACTGCCTTTGACCCTCCACCCGCTTGAACTTGATCGGTTGCAAGCAGGCATGCACGAGCACTTCGTCCTCTCATTGGCGCATGAGGTCTTGGCCATGCCGCCCCATGCCACCCATACCTTGGCGGACATACGCCTATGGATAGAAACACTCCTGCCGCAACTGACAGCCCTCAATTTCCGGAGCGAGGAAGTTGCGGGCCAATTCATTCGGCTGATAGCCGGGCACATGTGGCTGATGAGCAATGACAAGGCAGGAAAAATCTACACCAACCTCGAAGAGTCGCCCCAGGCCCGCCTTCGCGAGCTCCAGGCACTGGTCGAAAGCAAGGAGCCTGCCCATGACTAACGCCTCCGTCAGCAGCGCCACCTCCGGCCCTGCCTGCAGCGCACGTGTGCCCATCCTGCCGGTGCGCTACGCCATCGTACCCCGCACCGGCGACGCCCCCGCCTGCCGCTATACCGATGCAGGCTTCAACCTGGAACAAGGCTTCGCCCCGCTGCAGCACTCGGCCTACACCCTCCGCGCTGTGCGCCCAGGCTATGTCTACGTGTTCATGAAAGGCCCTCTGGGCGAAAAACTGGTCATTCATGAGCACGTCGGCGCGGGCCTCTACAAGGAGATGCGCTACCAAGGGCTGGAGGACTACCACCGCCGTGAGCGCTACCTGTCCGGCCAGAGCACGGGTTGGGTGTGGGCCGACACCTGCCAGGATACGGCCAAGGAAGTGTGGATCGGCTACAGCCCGCACCTGTGGACCAACGCCATCACCGCCCGTATCACCGGTTCGGCAGCCCTGCGCAAACGGCACATGCGCCAGCTGGACATGGCCGAGCTGGTGAGCGGCAATCAGGCGCCGTCCACCCAGCCCCATGTGTTGCCGGTCAGTGCCCTGCAAACCTGGGTCGAAGACTTCAAGCCAACCGAGCGGCGCATGCCGCTGACCTGGAGCAGCGACCCGGTCACCGAAACCTTGCCCATCGGCAACCTCAATGCCATCGCCCGCCACTACCCCTGGACCCAGCCGAAAGTGCCAGTGGTGGTGGCGCTCGCCGACGCCGAAGGCATGGCCCTGGACCTGAGCCTGTCTGTCTCGGCCTACCAGCATCAACTGCGTGACCTGATGCCGGCCGAGCAACTGGAGCACACAAGACCCGCCCAACCTCCCGAGCAGGAGCGCGTGCCAGCGTGTTACCGGCTGGATGCCGAACAGCTCAGCCCGCAGAGCCGCGACTTTCACCATCGCAACCTGGTCGCCATGCTGCTGAACAAGACGCTGGAAAGCCTGTACCCGGCGGATGCACCTTCACCGGAACTGGCCGCGTTCAGGCTGGGCACGTCACGCCGGGGGCCTGCCCTGTCGCCGGCCGAGTCCCATTTCCAGGCCCTCACCCACGAAGATTACTCCCCCAATGGCGCGCGCCTGGCACAGCGCCTCGATGTCGACAAATACCGGCGCTTCCTCGCCGAACGCGACGCGCTGGAACGGCGGATTGCTGCCCTGCGCAACCTGGCCTTGCAAGCCAGCAACGATCACGACGCCTGGCTGGCGACGGCCGAATCCCAACACATTGATAACCCCTACAGCCTGGCTGCGGCACTGGCCTGTTACGACCGCGACGAACGCACCTCCGCCCGCGGTCTGGAAATCTCACTGGCGTTGCTGATTCACCCGATGGGCCAGCCGACACCCGGCACCGAAGATCATGACCGGCGTTTCAAACGCCTGGAGCAATGGCTGGACCAGCACGACAGCCCGCTTTACACCGCCTTGGCGCCGTTCAACCCGTTCAAGGACAAAGCCGACGCCATCGGCTCCTTGTTCGGCGCCAGCGACAACGTGATCGAGGGATTGGCGGGGCGCTTCCCGGCCATGGCGGACATCACCGACCTCACCGCCCAGTCGGTCAATGCCGTGGTGCTCAAGCGCCTGCGTGGCCAGACCCGTTGGGATGCCAGCCATGGCCTGCGCCAGCAAGTGTTGCTGGCAGCGCGTGAGGCCAATGCCGAGAAAGCACTGGGGTTGTTGGCGGCGCGCTATCGAATCACCGAGCAGGCCATTACGGAAAATCCTTTTAGCCAGGAGGTGCAGCGGTATTTGAAGAGCGGCATGGCGCAGGTTGAAGAGATGAAAGCGTTGCGCATCTCGGGTAGCCGCACGGTGTCCATCGAGCTGACCACCACTGCGCGGGTGAAACCCAACTTTCTGGGGTTGCTCACCTCCGGCGGTGGTGGCGGTTTAAACGCGGGGATGCTGTGGTTCAACATCTTATCGCTCAAGACGGCTTACAACAGCCTGCAAAAGAGCGACGCACCGGAATACACCATGGGGTTCGCTTCATCTGTTTTCGGGGTGATCGGTGCAGCGGCGGCGACATTGGTCAGCGTGCGGGCGACGCAAAAGGCCGTCATGCTGAGACTAAGTGCCACAGCGCCGGGTATGGCCTTCGGCAATGGGGTTATCAAGTTTTTGAGTAGCAATTTGTTTGCGCGTTTAGCCGGATACCCGGCGATTGCATTTAGCCTATTTTCTGACCTATCTAAGGGAATGCGTCAACTCGACAGTGGTAATTCAACCGCAGGCGGATACACCTTGGCCGGCGGGGTAACGATGGCTACTGGCTCTGTTGTTGCCCTTGAAGCAGGACTTGCAGTTGCGGGCGTGACATCCATTGTTCCCTTCGCTGGATGGGCAGCAGCTGCACTTGTACTCGTAGGTATTGCAATCATTGCAGGGGGGCTCTACCTACATGCCAAGGCACATGAACATCTTCACAGCCCTATTGAACTTTGGGCAGCACGCAGCATCTTCGGCAATCGTATTAACGATGGAGAAATCCGCATTGAAATCATCTTGGACCATGAAAAAAAACTGCCTGCATTCCCATCGCTGCATGCAGAAATCAAAGCTTGGCATGATGAGCATTTTGGACCAAAGCTAATTTCAGCTGAGCAAGCCCTCACACTCGGCATAACCAAAGTCGATACAAGATGGAATCAAAACAATCACTGGTCTCCGCCAAACTGGACAGCTATCACACATAACGAAGTAGGCACATTTCAACCAACCGTTGAGTTCACAGTCCTGCTACCTGGCTTCAGGTTAGGCGTAAGCAAATGGTCAGGAAGCTTGAGCTCCCTCCATGATGACCAAAGAATGGACGTATTCCCAATTGCCCCGACCGGCCACATCGTAGGTGCTGGCCTGGTTCTGCATTTCGAGAACACGCTTACCAACCAAGAACATATCTCACTGCATCTAGCTTACAGCGCCAATCAAGGCCTGGACGAAGACAATGAGACCCTGTCAATTTTTCGTCTGGAGCGCTGATCATGGCAACCATCTGGATATTCAATTCAACGTCAGCTTCAGGGTATAAACCCGCTATTGGCGGGCAAGCATCAAACTTATCAAAAAACACTTTATGTCTGCGAAATCCTTGGATATCAGATTCCGTATTCATGGGGAAACTGTACTGCACAATGATCCTATCATTAATAATCGGCTTATACCCAAATCTATTTGGCAGAGAATTCCTGGGCTACTTTAATTCCAACCCCATATTAATGTCCGGCTTCACACTCGCCCCCTTCACCTTCCTTCCTTTCCTTATTTATCGAATATATTTCATAAAACGCTTATCAAGTTTCTGCTTCAATCGGTCAACCCAAAAAATCTATTACCAACGTTTGAGCAAGGTACTCGTATTCGAATGGGCTAACACCGGAGGTGGCATCTTCAAACGCACCGAATACGGCGGTTCATCATTCAGCACCAGTTATGCCCTCGCCTTCGCCCCCCGCCGGGAAGACGGCAGCCTGCACCAAAAAGACTGTCTGTGGGTGGACAGCAACGAACCCACCGAACCCGGCGTCAAACATGTCGCCGAAGTGTGGGAATACCTGCGCCACTTCATGGACCACGGCCCGGACAAACTCCCCCCGCCCGGTGAACCCAACTGGTGGCACAAGCCACTCCACGCCATCTGCCTGACCCCGGCAGAAGCCTGGCGCCACTATGCCCCCTGGCGAACCGGCGAGCCCGGTGAAATGCAGGGCAAAAAGAACTGGCAATTGCCGTTCTGGGCCGTGCTGTTTCCCTACAACCTCTCCGTCGCACTCTGCTGGTATGGCATCTGCCGCCTGTTCAACGTCCGAGCAGCGCCACCGCCACCCGAAGCATTTGAGGAGGCCCCAGCGCATTCAACCCCAAAAAGGAAGCGTACATGAGCGACACCTCCGTCAGCAGCGCGACCTCCGGACCCTGCCTGCAGCTAACGCGTATCCATCCCTACAACGCCAATCAAGGCCTGGACGAAGACAATGAGACCCTGTCAATTTTTCGTCTGGAGCGCTGATCATGGCAACCATCTGGATATTCAACTCAAGCTCAAGTTCAGGGTATAACCCCGCTATTGGCGGGCAACTATCAAGCTTGTCAAAAACCACCTTATGCCTGAGAAACCCCTGGGTAACAGACTCAGTTTTTATGGGAAAGCTGTACTGTGCAATGACCATTGCGCTCGTCATCTTCACCTACCCTTACTTACTAACCAGTGAAGCCTGGAACCCATACACCTTTAGTTATACCTTTATCCTCCTTACACTAATTGCACCTTTAATCTTCCTCCCATTCTTAGCCTATCGAATATATTTCATAAAACGCTTATCAATTTTCTGCTTCAATCGATCAACCCAAAAAATCTACTACCAACGTTTGAGCAAGGTACTCGTATTCGAATGGGCCAACACCGGAGGTGGCATTTTCAAGCGCACCGAATACGGCGGTTCATCCTTCAGCACCAGCTATGCCCTCGCCTTCGCCCCCCGCCGCGAAGACGGCAGCCTGCATCAAAAAGACTGCCTCTGGGTCGACAGCAACGAACCCACCGAACCCGGCGTCAAACATGTCGCCGAAGTGTGGGAATACCTGCGCCACTTCATGGACCACGGCCCGGACAAACTCCCCCCGCCCGGTGAACCCAACTGGTGGCACAAGCCACTGCACGCCATCTGCCTGACCCCGGCAGAAGCCTGGCGCCACTATGCCCCCTGGCGAACCGGCGAGCCCGGTGAAATGCAGGGCAAAAAGAACTGGCAATTGCCGTTCTGGGCCGTGCTGTTTCCCTACAACCTGACCGTCGCCCTCTGTTGGTACTGTGTCTGCAAGCTTTTCAATGTCCGTGCAGCGCCACCACCGGCGGAGGCTTTCGAAGGGGGGCCTGCTAAGCCCGAATAGTTACCACCTGAAGTGGATAGGAAGAGAACGCTAAGCGCCTGGATGGCAACGCGGCAAGACAGAATGAGGATGGCGCCCAGATCAAAGGGCTGTAGGACGGCGCCTGACTTATCGCAGGCAACCCAGCGTCCACAGGTTCGGCACAAATCTCAAGAGCGGTGCAATACCTGTGGCGTTGGCTTGCCGGCGATGATTGGGCGCAGCGCCTGTCAGGCGAACTTGGCCCGGGCCGCGTGCAGTTTCTTGTAGCTGTCGATCAGGCGCAGGTGGCGATCAAGGCCTTCGAGCTTCATGCTGGTCGGGGTCAGGCCATGGAAGCGCACACTGCCGTCCACCGAACCCAATACCGCGTCCATGCGCGCATTGCCGAACATACGGCGGAAGTTGGCTTCGTAGTCATCCATCTCCAGTTCGTCATCCAACTGCACTTCCAGCACCACGTTCAGCGCCTGGTAGAACAGGCCGCGGTCTACGGTGTTGTCGTTGAACTGCAAGAATGCCTCAACCAGTTCCTTGGCGTCCTCAAAACGCTGTACCGCCAGGCAAATCAGCAGCTTCAGCTCCAGAATGGTCAGTTGGCCCCACACTGTGTTTTCATCGAACTCCACGCCGATCAGCGTGGTGATGGTGGTGTAGTCATCCACATCGCAATTGTCCAGGCGCTTGAGCAGCAGCTTGAGCGAGCGGCTGTCGAGGCTGTGCAGGTTGAGGATGTCGGCACGGAACGACAAGGCGCGGTTGGTGTTGTCCCAGATCAGGTCCTCGACCGGGTAGATTTCCGAATAGCCCGGCACCAGGATGCGGCACGCGGTGGCGCCAAGGTTGTCGTACACCGCCATGTACACTTCCTTGCCCAGGTCTTCGAGGATGCCGAACAGGGTCGCGGCCTCCTGCTGGTTGGAGTCCTCGCCGTGCCCGGAGAAGTCCCACTCGACGAATTGGAAGTCGGCCTTGGCGCTGAAGAAGCGCCACGACACCACGCCGCTGGAGTCGATGAAATGCTCGACGAAGTTGTTCGGCTCAGTCAGTGCATGGCTTTCGAAGGTGGGTTGCGGCAGGTCGTTCAGGCCTTCGAAGCTGCGGCCCTGCAGCAGCTCGGTGAGGCTGCGCTCCAGCGCCACTTCCAGGCTCGGGTGGGCACCGAACGAGGCAAACACGCCACCCGTGCGCGGGTTCATCAAGGTCACGCACATGACCGGGAACTCGCCCCCCAGCGACGCATCCTTGACCAGCACCGGGAAGCCCTGCTCTTCCAGGCCCTGGATGCCGGCGACGATCGCCGGGTATTTGGCCAGCACCTCTTGCGGCACGTCCGGCAGGCACAACTCGCCCTCGAGGATTTCGCGCTTCACTGCCCGCTCGAAGATTTCCGACAGGCACTGCACCTGCGCCTCGGCCAAGGTGTTGCCCGCGCTCATGCCATTGCTGAGGAACAGGTTTTCGATCAGGTTGGACGGGAAGTACACCACCTGCTGGTCGGACTGGCGCACGAACGGCAGCGAACAGATGCCCCGCGCCGTGTTACCCGAGTTGGTGTCATACAGGTGCGAACCACGCAGCTCCCCGTCAGGGTTGTAGATCGCCAGGCAGTGCTCATCGAGGATCTCGGCCGGCAACGCGTCGCGCGGGCCCGGCTTGAACCACTGCTCGTTCGGGTAGTGCACGAACGGGGCGTTGGCCAGGTCTTCGCCCCAGAACTGGTCGTTGTAGAAGAAGTTGCAGTTGAGGCGCTCGATGAACTCGCCCAGCGCCGAGGCCAGCGCAGCCTCCTTGGTGGCGCCTTTACCGTTGGTAAAGCACATGGGTGACTGCGCATCGCGTACGTGCAGCGACCAGACGTTGGGCACAATGTTGCGCCACGAGGCGATCTCGATCTTCATCCCCAACCCGGCGAGGATGCCCGACATGTTGGCAATGGTCTGCTCCAGCGGCAGGTCCTTGCCGGGGATATAGGTGCTGGTGTCCGACACCGGCATCAGCAACCCCTGGGCATCGGCATCGAGGTTGTCGACCACTTCGATCACGAACTCAGGGCCGGTCTGCACCACCTTTTTTACCGTGCAGCGGTCGATGGAGCGCAGGATGCCTTGACGGTCCTTGTCGGAGATGTCCTCGGGCAGTTCGACCTGGATCTTGAAAATCTGGTTGTAGCGGTTTTCCGGGTCGACGATGTTGTTCTGCGACAGGCGGATATTTTCGGTGGGGATATCGCGGGTCTGGCAGTACAGCTTGACGAAGTAAGCCGCGCACAAGGCCGAAGACGCCAGGAAATAGTCGAACGGGCCGGGGGCCGAACCATCGCCTTTGTAGCGGATAGGTTGGTCGGCGATCACCGTGAAGTCATCGAATTTGGCTTCGAGACGGAGATTGTCGAGAAAATTGACCTTGATTTCCATGCGGGATTACCGTGATTTAAGCGTGCAAAACGAAATTGGCCGGCATTATCCGGGTTTTCGTTGCGCAAGTCCTGTTCAACGCCGACTGCAGGCTTGATTTTTCGAAGCTGGCTTGCGTATTCCGCCGGATTACTTGCCTGATCCTCTGAAGCCACCCCGCCACCAGACCAGCGGTCATCCTGCTGTGCTAGCGTTTCTGCACCGGGGGACAACGTATTCCCCATGCAGATAAAACACAGCGACAACAACCGTGACGGGCAGGTGAAACCATGGAACTACGCATCAACCAGAAGACCTATCAGGTCGAGGCGGACGCCGACACGCCCCTGCTGTGGGTAATCCGCGATGACCTGGGGCTGACCGGCACCAAGTATGGCTGCGGCTTGGCCCAGTGCGGCGCCTGTTCGGTGCTGGTGGACGGCAATGTGGTGCGCGCCTGCGTTACCCCGGTGGCCGGTGTGGTGGGGCGTGAGGTCACCACCATCGAGGCGATCGAAGCCGACCCCGTCGGCAAACGGGTGGTCGCCGCCTGGGTCGAGCACCAGGTGGCTCAATGCGGCTATTGCCAGTCTGGCCAGGTCATGGCAGCCACGGCGCTGCTCAAGCACACGCCCAAACCCAGCGATGCGCAGATCGATGCAGCCATGGTCAACCTGTGCCGCTGCGGCACCTACAACGCCATCCATGCCGCCGTGCATGACCTGGCCCAGGGGGAACAGGCCTGATGAACACGCCAGTCGATACACCCGCCGAACTGCTCAGGCTGCAGCGGGGCGAAACGGTCAACCTGTCACGTCGGCGCTTTCTTGCCGGCACCGCAGTCGGTGCCCTGGTGCTAGGTTTCGGCCTGCCCATGGGCTCGGCCCGCGTGCAGGCAGCAGCCGCCGCTGCGGCAACCGCGGAACGCGGCACCCAGGTGCCTGCATTTCTGGAGATTCGCCCGGACGGCACGGTGCGCCTGCTGAGCCCCTTTATGGAAGGCGGGCAAGGCCCTTTCACCGCCATGGCGCAGATTGTGGGTGAAGAGCTGGATGTCGACCCGGCCCATTTCGTGGTCGATAGCGCACCACCGGGCGAAGCCTACGTGGTGATGGAGAACGGCATGCGCATCACCGGTGGCAGCATGTCGGTGCGCATGAGCTACCCCACCATGCGCCGCCTGGGCGCGCTCGCCCGGGGCATGCTGCTGCAGGCGGGCGCCGAACACCTGGGTGTACCGGTCGATGAGCTTTCTACCACACCGGGTAACGTAGTACATACCACGACCGGACGTTCCGTACCCTACGGTGAGCTGGCCGGTCGCGCCATGGACCTGCCGGTGCCCGACCCGGCCAGCGTCAAGCTGCGCGACCCCAGCCAGTTTCGCTGGATTGGAAAGCCCGTACGCCGCCTGGATGCCTACGACAAGTCCACCGGCAAGGCCCAGTACTGCATCGACATCAAAGTCGACGGCATGCTCCACGCTGCCGTGCAACATGCGCCGCGCCTGGGCATGACGGTTGGCAGCCTGCGCAACGAAGACCAGGTCAAGGCCATGAAAGGCGTACATTCTGTGCATCAGCTGCCAGGCGCCGTGGCCGTGGTCGCCGAGCGCTGGTGGCACGCCAAGCGTGCAGTGGAGGCGATGCAGGTGGACTGGAAAGAACCGGCCGCCGACAGCAAAGTGCGCCCGATGCCGGCCGATTTTTCCAGCGACGCCTGGCGCGAACACCTCGCGACGGTGCAAGGGCCATCCCGTGATGAAGAGAACGAAGGGGATATTGCCGGCGCCTTGGCCAACGCCAAGACCAAGGTCGAGGCCAGCTACCACAACCAGTACCTGAACCATGCCCAGCTGGAGCCACCGTCCGCCCTCGCCCGCTTCAACCCGGACGGCAGCCTCGACGTCTGGCTGCCCAACCAGGCCCCGGACATGTTCCGAGACGACATTGCCAGACGCACCGGCCTGGAGCCTGCACAAATCAACCTGCACTCGCCGCTGCTGGGCGGCTTCTTTGGCCGCCACTTCCTGTACGACTCTGCCAACCCCTACCCACAGGCCATTGCCCTGGCCAAAGCGGTTGGCCGGCCGGTGAAGCTTATCTGGAGCCGCGAGGAGGAGTTTTTGCGCGATGTACTGCGCCCCGTCGCAGTGGTGAAGTTCCGCGCCGGGCTGGACGCAGACGGTATGCCAGTGGCGCTCGAAGCGGTCAGCGCCACCGAGGGCCCAACCGAGGCCCTTGCTGGAAAACAAGGGGAGAAGATCGACCCGACCGCGCTTGAGGGGCTGTCAGGCAAGTCCTACGCCATCGCCAACAAGCGCATTGCCCAGATCTATGTCAAAGGCCCGGCCATGCTCGGTTACTGGCGCTCGGTAGGTAACTCGCTGAACGACTTCTTCTACGAATCATTCCTGGACGAACTGGCTGACAAAGGTGGCAAGGACCCGTTTGAACTGCGCCTGCACCTGCTGCGCGACAACCCGAGACTGACCAACCTGCTGAACGCAGTGGCCGACTTGTCCGGCGGCTGGAAGCGCGGACCGTTCACCGCCGAGGATGGCAGCAAGCGCGCACGCGGCGTGGCCATGGCCTCACCGTTCGGCTCGGAGGCTGCGGTCATTGCCGAGGTTTCCATCGACAACGGCCAGGTCAGGGTGCACGACATCTGGCAAGCCATCGACCCAGGCAGCATCGTCAACCCGGCGATCATCGAGCATCAGGTCAACGGCGCTGTCGCCCTGGGCCTGTCGCAGACGCTGGTGGAAGAAGCGGTGTACGTGGATGGCAAGCCGCGCGCGCGCAATTATGACCTGTACCCGATTCTGCCGCCTTCGCGCATGGCCCGGGTGCATGTGCGCATCATCGAAAGCGGGGCGAAGATGGGCGGCATCGGCGAACCACCGCTGCCCGCCGTTGCCCCGGCGGTGGCCAATGCGGTCGCGCAGCTCACTGGCCAGCGCGTGCGCAGTTTGCCATTGAGCCGCCACACCTTCAGCTGATCGCACAAGGGACGCCTCATGACCCATCGTTTCGCAAGAACCGCTGGCTGGCTGGCGCTGCCGTGCCTGGTCGCGGCGGGCCTGCTGGCCTGGTATGTCACCCGTGAACCCGCATCGCCGTTTGCCGATGCACAGGCCACTGCTGCCGACCCGGCGCTGGTCAGCCGAGGCGAATACGTAGCCCGGCTCAGTGACTGCGTGGCCTGCCATAGCCTGCCGGATGGCAAACCGTTCGCCGGCGGGCTGGAAATGGCCACCCCGCTGGGGGCAATCCACGCCACCAACATCACCCCCGACCGCGACAGCGGTATCGGTAACTATACCCTGGCTGACTTCGACCGCGCCGTGCGCCAGGGTGTCGCGCCGGGTGGCCGACGCCTGTACCCGGCTATGCCTTACCCGTCCTACGCCAAGCTCAGCGATGATGATGTCAAGGCGCTGTATGCATTCTTCATGCACGGCGTGCAACCGGCGCGGCAGGCCAACCTGGCCAGCGACATCCCCTGGCCGCTGAACCTGCGCTGGCCCATCGCCTTGTGGAACGGCCTGTTCGCCGCCACCACGCCTTACACCGCCAAGGCCGGGCAGGATGCACAGTGGAACCGTGGCGCCTATATCGTCCAGGGCCCCGGGCACTGCGGCAGTTGCCATACGCCACGCGGCCTGGCCTTCAATGAAAAGGCGCTGGATGACAGCGGCAAGCCGTTCCTGTCCGGCGCACTGCTCGACGGCTGGTATGCACCCAGCCTGCGTGCCGACCACAACACCGGGCTGGGGCGCTGGAGCGAGGCCGAGATCGCGCAGTTCCTGAAGACCGGGCGCAACCGGCATGCAGTGGTATATGGTTCGATGACCGAGGCGTTCAACAACTCCACGCAATTCATGCGTGACGACGACCTGGCCGCCATCGCCCACTACCTGAAGTCGCTGCCCGGCGACCCTCAACGTGACGGCGCACCCTGGCAATACCAGGCCGAATCGCTAGCCACACGGCTGGACAGCCCAGGAGCGCGCACCTACGTGACACGCTGTGCGTCATGCCACGGCCTGGACGGCAAGGGCCAGGCCGAATGGATGCCGCCCTTGGCCGGGGCAACCTCGGCACTGGCCAAGGAGAGCGCCTCGGCAATCAATATCACGCTCAATGGTTCGCAGCGGGTGGTGGCTGCAGGGGTGCCGGACGCCTATCGCATGCCGGCTTTGCGCGAACAGCTGAGTGATCAGGAGATTGCCGACGTGCTCAGCTTTGTGCGTACGGCCTGGGGCAACCAGGGTGGTGCGGTGGATGTGCAGGCGGTAGGCAAGCTGCGTGGGCATACCGACCCGGCCAGCAGCAGCCCTATCATCTTGCATATGCGTTGAATTGGAGTGGCACATGTACCGACGCGAGGCTGCCCCCAACAAAGACCGCGCAGCACATGAGCCACTCTGTCACTGCCACCGCTCCAGATTCTGTTTCAACCACTGTTCGGGCAAGGCCCCGCCAACGATCTTCGCCATCTCCCGCGCCAGCGCCTCACGCAGCGGTGGCCGGTTGCAGGGCGACTCACGTGAGATTGCCAGGTACAACCCTTCGCTGGACACCGGTGGCTGCAACACCTGCACAGTGGCTGCGATGCCCAATGTGCGTGCCAGCGCCATGCCAGGATACTGCTCGTACACCACATAATCGCTGCGCTTGTGCATCAGCTTCTCGAACGCCTGCCTGGCACTGGGCACCGCTTCGAGGGTGAGATTGGCCTGGGCGTATTCATCGAACTGCTGGCCGTGGCTGTTGTTGACCAGAGTGCCACCCTTGCGGCCTTTGAGGTCGGCCCATTGCTGGTAGGCAAAAGCATTGTCCTGGCGCACCCAGATGACGCTGGGGGTGCGCAAAAATGGCGGGGCGATGAAGTCCACATGCTGCCGGCGCGCCTCGGTCAGGAAATACCCGGCCATCAAGTCGATCCGCCCAGTGCGCACGGCTTCCTGGGCTCGCGACCACGGCCCGGCGTAAACCACCTCTATGTCCAGCCCCAACTGCTTGCCCACGTATTTGAGCAGGTCGGCATTGGCACCGATCAATCGTTGAGGGTTTAGCGGGTCGCGCCACAGGTAGGGGGGGTACTCCGGATTTCCTGTGGCGGTCAGCCGTAAGCATGCATCATCCGCCACCGCAGCCAGGGGCAGCAGTGACAGGCACACCAGGAGCAAGACGTGGCGAAAGCAACGCTCGATCATCTACAACCCTCGGCACATGAAACACCCGGCGACCCGGCGTGATAGCCAAAGGCTGCCACCCACTGTGGTCGCCTGCAGCTATCGTCTGCGCGCTGTGGACAGTCTGGACCATCAGCAACCCGCAGACGAGCCTTTCATCGTTCAGTTGAAAAATCTGCCGAAGGACAGACAGTAAGGGCCTGCACAGCAGGCGACAACGTGGGCTTTTCAGGCACCCTGCCGTCGCATCGCCAGGATCGCCGCGCCGAAACCGATAAAGGTGGTGCCCACCACCCGGTTCACCCAGCGCGACAGCGACGGCCGGGTCAGCACCCCTTTGGCCCGCGCAGCCAAGGCGGCATACGCGCTCAGCGAAGTGAGCGACAAGGCCACGAAAATCCCGGTCAAGGTCAGGAACTGCGGCAACAACGCAGCCCCCTGGTCGATGAACTGCGGGAACAGCGCAGTAAAGAACATGGTCGCCTTGGGGTTGGTGACTGCAGTGAGGAAGGCCGATTTGAACAGTTTCAGCGGCGCGGGTCGCACCTTGGCCGCACGCTCTGCGGCCCCCTGCTCCAGCATCGGGCTCTTCTTCAGCAGTTGTCGCACGCCCAGGTAGAACAGGTAGCCCGCCCCCAGGATCTTCACGGCATTGAACAGTACTTCAGAACTGGCCAGCAGTGCGCCTAGCCCCAGCATGGCCGCAGCCGACAAGCAGAACAGGCCCGTGCCATTGCCCAGCGACGACCAGATCGCGCTGCGCTGGCCATGGGCAAGGCTGTTGTTGATAGCCATCAAGGTGGCAGGGCCGGGGCTGGCGATCGCGATGGCGGCGACCAGGGTGAACGCGAACAGCGAGTGAGAATCCATTTCAGGCTCGGCAGACAATCAGGAAAGGCTGCGTGAATTGCACGCAGGTTCAGCTGGCATTCTGCCGCTTGGCCGCCTTCTTGGCGATAGCCTTCATTCGCGTCGCCGCCCGCTGCACAGTGGCCATTTTCTCGGGCCGCTTCATGCCCCGCCACTTGCGGATTTCGTCACGGGTACGGCCGCAGCTCACGCACAGTTCGCTGTTGAGCTGGCATAACGAGACGCAGGGGTTGTCGATGTCTTTGGCCATGCAACTGCTCAGCCAGGCAGCTCTGCACGCGCACGTTCGCCTGCGCTGTGGAACACCTGGCGCACTTCCTCGGCCTTGACCTTGGTTACCGACCTGGCTGCCAGCAACTCTTCGACTACGCGCAAGCCCTGCTCGAGGGCTGTGGCCAGTTGCTCGGCGTCGGAGGCGTCAGCGATATCACCCAGATAGGGAGCAATGAGATACACGTAACGGTCCTGCAGCTTGAGCGCTTCCAGCGCGTCGAGGGCTTTCTGGAACCGATCGGCAGCGGCAGGGCTCATGCTCAATTTATCGAAATGAATCAGGCTCACACGGTCAGTGGCCATTATGACGAATCTCCGTTTCCTGGTGCGGCCAGGCCCACAAGCAGCAGCGCTTCTACGATGCTCGTATGTGCGGGCCCGGGTTATGCCCATCAGGGTACCAGAAGCCGAGGCAGAAAGGGCCACTGCCCCCAGAACTAAAAGTATTTGCCAAGTCGCGTAATGGACGCCCCAGGACGTTATGGGGACATGAGCCGCCATTTGCTGCGCAGGATAATCCCGCCAGCAATCCACCCCGCCGAGGCCGTCATCGCGCTCGGCAGCCCACACAACAACAAGCCTGCGCGCTCAGGCAGACACAATGGGGCCTCATCATACATGGCAAAGGAACACATCCCCGAAACACTCGATCTTGGCGTCACAGACCCCTCGAAAACCGCAGAAGCCCGCCAGGACCGGCATTTCGAGGGCAAGCTTGACTGGATTGTCTTTGGTTTCACCAGCCTTCTGGCCATCGCCTTCGTGCTCTGGGGCTTCCTCAACCAGGTCAGCCTGGCCAGCAGCGCCTCCAGCGCGCAATCCTGGGTCATTCTCAATTTCGGCTGGTTCTTCGTGCTCACCTCCTCCCTGTTCGTGGTGTTCGTGCTGTGGCTGGCCGCCAGCCGTTACGGGCGAGTGCCGCTGGGCCGCGATGGCGAACAGCCAGAATTTCGCACGGTGTCCTGGGTAGCAATGATGTTCAGCGCCGGCATGGGCATCGGCCTGATGTTCTTCGGCGTGGCTGAGCCGCTGTCGCACTACATATCGCCGCCGCCCGGCTCGGCCAGCGGGCAGACCAGCGAAGCGATGCAGGTGGCAATGGCCACCACCTTGTTCCACTGGACCCTGCACCCTTGGGCCATGTACGCCATCGTCGGCCTGGTAATCGCCTACGGCACCTTCCGCCGTGGCCGCTCGCAGCTGATTTCCGCCGCCTTCCGACCACTGATCGGCAAGCACGCAAACGGCCCTCTCGGCCGCCTGATCGACATGATGGCAATCTTCGCCACGCTATTCGGCTCGGCCGCCTCGCTGGGCCTTGGGGCGCTGCAGATTGCCGGCGGCCTGGAATACAACGGCTGGATCGAAAGCCCCGGTAAACTGTTCTACATCTCGATCATCACCCTGCTGACCATTGCCTTCGTAACCTCGGCGGTGTCGGGCATCGGCAAGGGTATCCAGTGGCTGTCCAACACCAACATGGTGCTGGCACTGGTGCTGGCGGTGTTCGTGTTCATGGTCGGGCCGACGCTGCTGATGCTCAACCTGCTGCCGACCTCGCTCGGCATCTACATCAAGATGCTGCCGGAAATGATGGCCCGCACCAACGCCAGCGGCGGCGAGCAGATGAACAGCTGGCTGGCCGGCTGGACCGTGTTTTACTGGGCCTGGTGGATCTCCTGGACGCCTTTCGTGGGCATGTTCATCGCCCGTATCAGCCGCGGTCGCACCATTCGCCAGTTCGTTACCGGGGTGCTGCTGGTGCCAAGCCTGGTCAGCCTGGTGTGGTTCACCATCTTCGGTGGCGCCGCCATCGAGGCCGTGCGCGAGGGCGCCTTCCAGCTGGCCAACGGGGCGGTCAACAGTAACCACGCGCTGTACCAGTTGCTGGACAGCTACCCGCTGGCGTCGGCAACCTCGGTGCTGGTGATGATCCTGGTGGGCATCTTTTTCGTTTCGGGTGCCGATGCCGCCTCGCTGGTGATGGGCACGCTGTCGGAACACGGCACCACCGCGCCATCGCGACGCACAGTGATTTTCTGGGGGACGCTGACCGGTACGGTGGCGGCCATCATGCTGGCGATCGGCGACCCAGGTAACCCTGGCGAGGCACTGACCGGGCTGCAGAACCTGACCATCGTCGTGGCCTTGCCATTCGTGGTGGTGATGGTGCTGCTATGCCTGGCGCTGTACCGCGACCTGCGCAAGGACCCGATGATGCTGCGCCACCTGCGCGGCAACGAGCTGATCGAGAAGGCCGTACTGTATGGGGCGGTGAAGCATGGGGAAGAGTTCTACATTGTGGTGCAGGAGAAGAAGGCATCGGCCAAGACAGCGGCAGAGGCCGAAGTAACCAGCAACTGACGGCGTCAACCAGAAGACCACGGGCTGCTAAGCAGCCCGTTCGCGATGCGGGACCGCGCCTGCTGAAACATGGATCTGCTTCAACCTTTCAACGCCGCCGCTATCTTGGCCACATCGATCTTGCCCATCTGCATCATGGCCTCGAACGCACGCTTGGCCGCCGCACGGTCGGGGTGGCCGATGGCTTCGATGAGGATGCGTGGAGTGATCTGCCACGAAATCCCCCATTTGTCCTTGCACCAGCCGCAAACACTGGCCTCGCCGTCGTTGCCGACAATGGCCTCCCACAAGCGGTCGGTCTCTGCCTGGTCCACGGTACTGACCTGGAACGAAAATGCCTCACAGTGCTTGAAGGCCGATCCACCATTGAGCCCCACGCACGGGATACCCATTACCGTGAATTCCACGGTGATCACATCGCCCTGCTTGCCTGAAGGGTAATCGGCGGGTGCCTGGTGCACAGCGACCACCCGGCTATCGGGGAAAGTTCGGGCATAGAAGTTCGCCGCCTCTTCGGCAGCGTGGTCATACCACAGGCAGACGGTGTTCTTGGCAGTCATGGTCTTGCTCCAAGATCGAAGGTGAGCCTTGAGTCTAGCCCCATAGCCCCGGCGTACCGGTAGCACCTGACCACCTGATGCAAATGCAGGTTTGATAGGCGATCAAGCCGATAAAAAAAGCGCCCCAAGCGGAGCGCCAGAAAATCCACCCAAACCAAAGGAGCAACAAGGTTGCCAAGGTGGAATCACAGAATCGACAACGGGTACTCCACGATCAGCCGCACTTCGTCCAGGTCCGACTCGAACGCCGTGGCCCGGGTGGTGGCCTGGCGAACCCGCAACGACAGGTCCTTGGCCGCGCCCGTCTGCACCACATACTTCACCTCGATGTCACGCTCCCAGCGTTTCTGGTCGGTCAGCGGGTTGCCCGCAACGTCACGGCGCATGTAGGTGGCGTTGGCATTGGAGTAGTCAGCATCGGTACCCTTGCCGTAGCGTGTCATGAACGACAACCCGGGTACGCCGTAGGCAGCCATGTTCAGGTCATAACGCAGCATCCACGAACGCTCCTTGGGCGCGTTGAAGTCGCTGTACTGGATGGAGTTGTCGAGGAAGATCGAGTCGGACTGACGCAGGTAGTCGAAGTCGTCGTCGCCGTTGTTGCGCTGGTGCGTCAGGGCCAGGGTGTGAGCACCAAAGCGCACACCCAGCTTGGCGCTCCAGATGTCGTTGTCAAAGGCGCCCAGGCGCTGCTGCCCTTCATCCACAGCCTTGTAATAGTTGAAACCGCCAATCAGCGCCAACGCCTCGCTCAGTGGCCAGCTCAGGCTGGTGCCGGCGTAGTACTGGTTCCACGCGTCCTTGAGCCGGCTACTGAACAGGCTGACGCTGACATGCTCATTGAGCTTGTAATCCCCCCCACCATAGGCGATCCAGGGCGAATCGACCGGGCCGCCATAGAAGGTCACGAAGTTCTCCCGCAGGTCGCTGGACATCGGCTGGCTCATGGCATGCAGACGCCCGGCTTGCAGGGTAAGGTCCTGGATGCTGGTGTTCTCCAGGGTCACCCCACGGAAGCTTTCCGGCAGCAGCCGCGAGTCGCCAGCCGCCACCACCGGGTTGGCCGGGAACACATCCCCCACCTTCAGTACCGTGTCGAACAGTCGTAGCTTGGCCGCGCCCCCCACCTTGGTGTATTCGTCACGTGCCTGGCCGTCGCGGTCAACCGGCAATACGTCGAAAGAACTGCGCCCGCCGTTGCGGCCGCCGCCAGTGTCGAGCTTGAGGCCAAGCATGGCAAACGCATCCAGGCCAACACCTACGATGCCCTGGGTGAAGCCCGACTCGAATCGGGTAATCACGGCATGCCCCCAGGCCTCGGAGTAGCCGTTGTCAGGTTGTTTGCTCGGGTTGTGTGTGGGGGCCACAGAATCGCGATTATCGCGGTTGAAGTAGAAGTTGCGGTTAAGCACGCTGAGGGTGCTGCCCTCCATGAAGCCGTCCGCACTTTTTTCTGCAGCAACAACCTGGCTGCCAACGCCGGCCAGCGCCAGGCAAGCAGCCAGTGTCAGGGGTGATCTGCACGTCATCCGATGCTCCTTGAACGTCGCATTTGTTGTTATGTCGGCGGGCCAAGATTGACGGCCGGCAGATAACGCCAAGGTGATCGGCGCATTACAATTGCGTCATCGGCAACGCAGCGCTCTGGGGCGGGCACTGCAACATTCTGCAGACATTTCCGACACTAGGCAGTGAACCTGCTGACAAAAAAACGGTCTTTCGCTGACGGTCAACTCACCGACCGGTTCATCGGCCCAGTCACCGGGCCTACTTTTTGTCCTGTTTCAGCGAAGACCCAACATGCCCGATTCCCGCCCAAATGCTTCCGCCCTCCCTGCCCTGCGCATCGGCCTGATTGCCGCCCTGGTGGGCCTGGCCGCCCCCGTGCACGCCGAAGAGCCTGCCAGCGACGCACGCTGGGTCAGTGACAGCCTGAGCACCTACGTGCGCAGCGGCCCGACCGACGGGCACCGCATTGTCGGCACGCTCAAGTCCGGGCAGAAGCTGACCCTGCTCGGCAGCCAGGGCAATTACAGCCAGGTGCGCGGGCAGAACGGCGATGTGGTGTGGATCCTCAGCAACGACCTGCAGGCAGTGCCCGGGCAGAACGAGCGCCTGCCGTTGCTCGATGCCCAGGTCACCGAACTGACCGGGCAGTTGAAGACCATCGACGACAGCTGGAAGAACCGCGTACAGGGCATGCAGGAAACGCTTGATTCGCGCAAGCAGCTGATTGACGAGTTGGAGGCACGCAACAAGGCACTGAACGAGCAGCTCGATCAGAGCCAGTCGGACCTGCGCGATACCCAGGCCCGCCTGGGGGATGAGAACAAGCAGGTGATGATGCGCTACATGGTGTATGGCGGCAGCATTGCCGGTGCAGGCTTGCTGGCGGGGCTGATCCTGCCGGCACTGACCCGTGGGCGCAAGAAGAACGATCGCTGGTTCTGAGTTTGGCAAGGCGTCGGGGCTGGAACGTGCAGGCCTGCCACAGGTCTTGCAGCAGCGGAACCACCCCTACCGCAACCGTTCCAGCGCCTCCAGCACATACCCCGTGGCCCGCTCCACCTGCCCTTCCCGACACGCAATACCCAACTGCCGCCACAACCCCGGCCGCAGCGGTCGGCGGGCAATGCGCCGGTCCAGTTCGGTCGCCTCCCCCTCCTGCGGCAACAAGGTCGCTCCATACCCGGCGCCGACCAGGCTTTTGATCGCATCGTTGTAGTTCAGCTCGATCCGTGGTTCGGGGTACAACCCCGCCGCTGCAAACCATTCGCCGGTAACCCGCGACAGCTGGGTGGTGCTGTCGTTCAGGATCAACGCCCGTTGCGCCAGCCAGGCCGGGGTGATCCTGGCCGGTGGCTGCCAGTCGGCCGGCACATACGCCAGGATCGGGTCGCGCCGCCAGGGGGTAACCGTCAGCCCTTTGCCGGCCACCTGCGGCAAGGCCACAAGGCCGATATCCAGTGTGCCCTCACGCAAGCGCGCGAGCGACGCCTGGGAGGTCAGCACCTGGACCTGCACATCGATCCCCGGGTGCTCCACACGCAGGCGCGCCAGCGCCTGCGGCAGCAAATGGGCGATGGCACCGGTGGAGGCGCCCAGCCGCACACGCCCGGTCAACCCTTCGACCTGCCGGCGTACTTCGTCCAGCGCCAAGTCAGCGTCCGCCAGCAGGCGTCGGGCACGCCCCAGCAGTGTTTCACCGATGACGGTAGGCCGCACCTGGCCGCGGGTGCGGGTAAGCAACGGGGCGCCGATACGCGCCTCCAACTCGGCCACGTGCAAGCTGATGGTGGGCGGCGCCAGGTTAAGCTGGCGGGCGGCCTCGGCAAAGGAGCCCAGGTCGGTGATGACCACCAATGTGCGGAGGCGGTCGAGGCTGATTTCGCGCATTGTTCAGAGCCGGCCCTTTTGCGGGTAAACCTACAGGTTCACCACGCGTTTCAAAAATCATTCAGAAAACCTGAATGTATCGATCATCATATTCAAATTTTCATTACCAACGCTACGGGCGAGCATAGGCTATCTTTCCCCAACCGGACCCCGAGCATGCACACCCCTGTTGTTTTCATCGACGGCGACCAAGGCACCACAGGCCTGCAGATCCATGCCCGCCTGCAGGGCCGTAGCGATCTTCGCCTGCTGACCCTCCCCGAGGCCGAGCGCAAGGACCCGCAACGCCGCCGCGAAGCGATCAACAGCGCCGACATCGCCCTGCTGTGCCTGCCCGACGACGCCGCCCGCGAGGCCGTGGCCGCAATCCACAACCCACAGGTGCGGGTGATCGACGCCAGCTCGGCGCACCGCACCGCACCAGGCTGGGTGTATGGCCTGCCGGAGCTTGACGAACAGCAAGCCGAGCGCATCGCGCAAAGCACGCGCGTCAGCAATCCCGGCTGCTATCCCACCGGCGCCATCGCGCTGCTGCACCCACTGGTCAAGGCTGGCTTGCTGCCTGCGGACTACCCCCTGAACATCCACGCCGTGTCTGGCTACTCCGGCGGTGGTCGCGCGGCGGTCGAGCGGCACGAACAGCCCGGCGCCGCCAAAGCGCCGGCGCTACAGCTGTACGGCCTGGAGCTGGCGCACAAGCACGTACCGGAGATCCAGCAGCACGCGGGGTTGTCGGCGCGGCCGATGTTCATGCCCGGCTATGGCGCCTACCGCCAAGGCATCGTGCTGAGCATTCCGCTGCAGCTTCGCCTGCTGCCTGGACAGGTCAGCGCCGCGCAGCTGCAAGGCTGCCTGGAACGGCATTACCAGGGTGCCCGCCATGTTCAGGTGATGCCTCTGCATCAGGGCGGCGCTGCGGCAAACCTCGACCCCGAGGCATTGAACGGCAGCAATGACCTGCGCCTGGCGCTGTACGCCAACCCCGAGCATGGCCAGGTACTGCTCACCGCAGTGTTCGACAACCTGGGCAAAGGTGCCTCTGGTGCTGCCGTGCAAAACCTCGACCTGATGCTCGGTGCCTTACAGGCACACGGCTGATGCGGCAAAACCGGTTAGACTGTACACCCGCGCCAACACAGCGCGGGTCGTATTCTCATCCGCCGGAGCCCCCAGATGTTCATCCTGAGCCGCCTCGACAGCGTGCCACCCGAATCTTTCCAGAACCAGATCCGCGAGCTGGTCATTCACAATGTCGGCGAATTGAGCAGTGTCGCCATCGCTGTCGACAACCCGCTGTACCCGCTGTACCAGTACGGCGTCGGCATGGAAGTCCACCAGTACCTGCAAGCGCTGGACGGCGCCCGCGGTCTGGCGGTGGCACTTACCTTGGCGCTGGATGCCGAAGCACCGGACCAGTTGCTGGGCTTTGCGCTGTCGCTGCCAGCCCAGGACGATGGGCGGGCCTGTTCATTGGCCTTTCTGGCCGTGTGCGCCAGCCATCGCCGCCAGGGCATCGCCCGTGCTCTGCTGGGCGACCTGCGGTCGCGCCATGCCTGCGTGGAGCTGAACGCCTTTGCCAACCAGGTGCCGTGGTTCGAGGCGATGGGCATGCAAGTGGTGGCCGCCAATGGACCGCAGGTGCTGATGAGCAGTACCGGCCAGCCCAGTGGTGCGCTGATCGGGCGCCTGGACATTGCGCCGATTTATCAGACGGCTGAAGTGCTGCAGATTCACACCTATCTGCTTAACCAGCAGGGTGAGGATGCAATGATCGAAGCGGAGCAGATGCGCGATGAGCGGCTGGATGAGCTGACCGCTCAGGCCCAGGAATGTGTGCGCCAGCGCAAGACCGTGCATTGATCCGATGGCCTGTTCGCGGGCTTGCCCGCGCCCACAGGAATACCGTAAGGCCCAAGGCCGGTGATGTACCTGTGGGAGCGGGCGAGCCCGCGAAGAAGCCCCATTGGCCTTTCAGCCATGCACCCAGCGCCGATGCAGCCCACGCGCCAGGGCATCCAGCACAAACCCCAGCACGCCAATCAGCAGCACCATCGCCATCAGTTCGGAATAAGCCAGCCGGTCGCGGGTATCAAGAATGAAATACCCAAGCCCCGCACTCACCCCAAGCATTTCGCACGGCACCAGCACAATCCACAGAATACCGATGGCCAGGCGCACGCCCGTCAGCACGTGACCGATCACCCCCGGCACAATCACCTTGCACAAGGTTTCCCAGCGCGTTGCACTCAAGCTGCGGCTAAGTTGCAGCCAGCGCGGGTCCAGTTGACGCACCCCTGCCGCCGTATTCAGCAAGATCGGCCACAACGCGGCAAACGCCAGCAGGAAGTAGATCGGCTGGTCACCCACGCCCATCAGCATCACCACCACAGGCATCCACGACAATGGCGATATCATGCGCAGAAACTGGAATGCTGGCGTGGTCGCCGCCTCCAGGTGCCGGTAGCTGCCTACCAGCAAGCCCAGCGGCACACCCATCAGCAGCGCCAGCAGCAGCCCAATCAGGATGCGCTTGAGGCTGACCCAGATATGCCCATAGACCTCGCCCTGCCCCAGCAGCTCGACCAGGCTGGCCAGGGTTGCCGCCGGCGAAAAGCGCGCCGACAGGCCGTCGGCCTGGCCGAACAGTGCTACACCGGCCCACCATAACAGCAACAAGGCCAGCAACCCGACCAGCCCAAGGCCGGCATGTACGACATGGGTGCGCATCAGACCGCAAACTCCTCGCTACGCTCGAAGTTGTCGGCAATGCCGAACACCGACGGGCCACCCACTGTCGCGATGGCATTACGCACGAAGCGATCGTCGACCAGGTCGCGGGCGGCATACGCCGGATCCAGCCCGGCAAGGAACGCATTGTCGCCTTCGATCAGGGTGGTTTTCAGGCGCTTGACCAGCTCTTCGGTGTAACTCGGGAACGGGTATGGCTGGAAGTCGATGCGCTTTTCGTCCCACTGCTGATGGCGAATGGCACCACTGGCAATGTAGCCAGCACGGTCTTCGGCGGCGGGCGCCAGGACCTTGGTCAGCACCGCAGGCTCGTGCGGGGTGTACTTGTTGGGGCCCGCCCGGGACAGCAGTGCGGCGGCTTCGGTGCGATGGTCACGGGTCCATTGCTGGGCCTTGACGATGGCGTTGACCACTTTCTGCGACCACGCCGGGCGGTTATTCAGGTCATGCTCGTGCATGAACACCACGCAGCACGCATGGTTGCGCCATACATCGCCGGTAAAGCGCTGCACGCGGCCTACCTTGAGGTTCTCGGCCAGCGCGTTGAACGGCTCGGCAACGATGTAGCCGGCAATACGCTTGCTGGCCAGAGCGGGTGGCATGTCGGACGGTGGCAGCACCAGCAGGTTGACTTCGTTGGCGGCCAGTTGCGCATTGGCGGGCTTCGACACGGGCGTCAGGCCGTTGTCGTTGAGCAACTGTTGCAGTACCACATTGTGGATCGAGTACCAGAACGGAATGGCCACTGTCTTGCCACCAAGCTGTTTCACGTCGGATATATCCGGCGCTACAGTCAGGCCCGAACCGCCCACGTGGTTCCAGGCCACCACCTTGGCTGGCACCTTGCTGCCATAGCGCGCCCATACTGTCATCGGCGAAAGCAGGTGGATGACATTGACCTGGCCGGAAATGAATGCCTCGATCACCTGCGCCCAGCTGCGCAGCAGCACCGGGCGCTCGGCCTTGATGCCTTCGGCCTCGAACAGGCCGTTGTTATGTGCCACCAGCAGCGGCGTGGCATCGGTGATCGGCAGGTAGCCGATGCGCACCGGCGCGTCCGGCTCGGCAGCGGCACGCGCCTGCAAGCTCGACAGCAACGGCAATGCACCGGCAGCAGTGAGCATGGCGCCGAGCTTGAGAAAGTCACGACGCGAAGAAGAGGAACAGCAGTCATCCATGCACATGGACAGCCTCCGAGGGCAACGAGGTTGGGGTAGGTTCGACTGTGCGGCTTGCCCGCCGAAGGGTTTTGAGGATTTCGATACGCAAGGCGCCAAGTTCTTCGACCCGCTGCGTCCGTGGTTGCGGCAGGTCAATGTGCCACTGGCCGAGGATGTGCGCTGGGTGGTTGCCCAGTAGCAGAACCCGGTCTGACAGCAGCAGGGCTTCGTCGATATCGTGAGTAATCAGCACGGCCGCGGTCTTGTGCGTGGCGATCAGTTGCAGCAGCAGCTGCTGCATGTCGGCGCGGGTCACCTCATCCAACGCACCGAAGGGTTCATCCAGCAGCAAGACTTCGGGCTGGCGTGCCAGGCAGCGGGCCAGCGCGGTGCGCTGGGCCATGCCGCCAGACAACTGCGCCGGGTACTGGCCACGCGCGTGGGCCAGGCCCACCGCCGCAATCGCATGGTCGATGCGTGCACGGCGTTCGGCATCTGCCAGCTTGGGCTGACGGGCGAAGTCCAGGCCGAAGGCGACGTTTTTCTCCAGGCTCAGCCATGGCAGCAGGCTGGGGTCCTGAAAGGCCACCGCCAGACGCGGGTGCGGCCCCTGCAGTGGCTGGCCGTGCAAGCTCACGCTACCGCCGCCAGGCTGCTGCAGGCCTGCCAGCACCCGCAGCAGGCTTGACTTGCCCACACCACTGGGGCCAAGGATGCTCACGACTTCACCTGGCGCCAGCTGCAGGTCGAACTGCGCCAGCACTTGTTGCCACCCCCCCTCACGCGGGTAGCCCAGGCGGATGTCACGGGCCTCCAGCAACACTGCGCTCATGCAACGCCCGCCTGGCGCTGCAGTTCGGCGCGCAATTGCACCAGGCTGGGCGTGACGATCGGCACGAAGGCCGACTCCCGCCAGCGGCGGGCAAACCCTTCGCCGTATTCGCTGAGGTAAGCCTTGCCGCCACTGGCCTGCAATTCCAGTTGTACTGCGTCGGCAGCACTTTCAGCCAGGATGATGCGCAGCTTGAACAAGGCCGCCGGCTGCTGCTGGAAGCGACCGTCGAGCAAGCCCTGCTTGAGTTCGCTGACGGTGTTTTCCAGGCGTTCGCTAAGCACCTGACGGGCTTCGTCGAGGAACGACGCTCGGCCATGCAGGTGCGCGTGAACCTCTTCCAGCGCCCGTCGCGCCAGGCCGATGGCCATGCCACATTGCAGCGCCAGGAATGCCGGGCGTACCCGTGGCAGGAATTCGCGTGCATTTTCATGCAGCAGCCAGTCGCGTGCCAGCGATACCTGGTGAAAAGCCAGTGCTGCCGTGTTGCTCGACTGCAGGCCCATCAGTTGTAGATCATCAGAACGCTCCAGGCCTTGAGCGTCGGAAGGAATGGCCAGCACAAACGGCGCGCCGCCGGCTTCATCCTCGATGGCCGCCGCCACCACGAAGCCGCTTTTACGCAAGTTGGTCACCCAATGCAGTCGCCCTTCCAGGTGCCAGCCATCGGCTGCCGGGCGGCCACGCACCTGCAGCGCTTCGATACCGGACAGGAACTTCATGGCGTTGGACAGCCCGGTGGCACCGGCCAATTCACCGGTCAACAGGCGCGGCAGCAGGCGCTCACGCAGGGGCTGGTTGGGGCTGTGCAGCAGGTATTCGATGAAGGCACGCTGGCCCCAGCAGACGAAAGCCGCAGCCAATGAGCGGCTGGCAATGGCGGCGATGGCCTCGACCGCATCGGTCACCTGCCCGCCCGTACCGCCCAGCGCTGGGTCGACCCCTGTGCGCAACAGCTGCGATTCTGCGATCTGCGCCAGCACCTGCTGCGGTTCGCACAGGCCCCGGTCGATGGCCTCGGCATTGGCATCCAGCCAGTGTCGAAATGCACAATCTTGCATGGTCTTGCTCCTTTGATAACGCCGGGGCCGCTCTGCGGCCCGTTCGCGGCACAAGGCCGCTCCTACAACGGCCTGGTAAGGGCCATTATCACAGGTGGGCTACGCAGAAGGCTGCCAGCGGTATTTGCCAAGCTCTTCGTTGAGTGGCGTCTGGGCGAAAACATTAGCAAAGTTGCACAGGGTTGCGAGACTTACGCCCAGAATCACCTCCAAGGCGTTGCCTTCACTGAAGCCGGCCTCACGGAAGGCCTGGTAGGTGGCTTCGCTGACATTGCCACGGGTGGCGATCACTTCGCGGGCAAAGGCGGCCAGGGTTTCGTAGCGGGCGTTGGGGAGTTCGCCACGGGCACGCAGAGCATCGACCACCTCCTGCGGCAGCTTGGCCTTGTTCAGCGCGACGGCGGTATGGCCGGCCACGCAAAAGTCGCAGCCATGCTGGGTGGCCGCGATCAGTTGCACCACTTCACGCTCGGCCAGGCCAAGCTCAGACTTGCCATTGAGTGCCGAAACGGTCACGTAGGTTTCAAGCGCCGCCGGGGCGTTGGCCAGCACGCCGAGCAGGTTGGGGATGAAGCCGGAATTCTTCTGGGCATTCTCAAGAAACGGCCGTGCCGCTTCCGGGGCGCTCTGCAGCGTGTGTAAAGTAATGCGCGAGGACATGCAGTGATCTCCTTTGATGAGTGTCACTACAGTCTGTTGGTTATAAGAACTACCCTCCATATTCATCAGTCGCCTTTCCTTGTTCCTGAGTCTTTGTATTAGATGATTTCGTCCAGCCACCTTGTCGATTGGTTATTAGAGGGCCTGGAGCTCGATGCCAGCCTGTTTCATGTCGGGCGCTATTGCGGTGGCTGGCATGCCAGCACCCAGGGCATGGGCCGCGCCAGCTTTCACCTGGTGGTGCAAGGGCATTGCTGGCTGCACATTGACGGCCAGCCGCAACCGGTGCGCCTGGAGAAGGGAGATGCCGTATTCCTGTTGCGCGACCTTGCCTATCGCTTGTCCAGCGATCAGGACCCGGTCGACGCCTGTGCCCAACCGCGCCAGGCCATGCAGTCGCTGGATAGCGAAGCCAGCGACGGCGTCGGGCTGGTTTGCGGCTTCTTCCATTTCCAGTCCGGCCTGTCTTCACTGATTGTCGAAGGCCTGGCCGACTGGATCCTGCTGCGCGCCGAAGACCCCGCCGGCAGTGCGGCGCGGGCGCTGTTCGAGCTCATTCTGGAAGAATGCCGGCGGGCCGCCGGCCCGTCGCAGGCGTTGCTGGAGCGCCTGACGCACCTGTTGTTCCTGTACGTGCTGCGCCAGCAGGTCATTGCCGGGCAGTCACTGGGCGGGCTTGTCGCCCTCGCTCGCCAGCCAGCGTTTACCGGGCTGCTGGAGCAGTTGATCGAACAACCGGGGCAAGCCTGGACGCTGGAGAGCATGGCCGCCTGCACCGGCTTATCGCGGTCTGCGTTTTTCAAGCGCTTCAACGAACTGGCGGGGCAATCGCCAGGGCAGGTGCTGCTGGCACTGCGCATGCGCCATGCCAGCCAGTTGCTGCGGGCGGGTAATACCGTGGAGCAAGTGGGTGCGCAGGTGGGGTATCAGTCGGTGGCGGCGTTTACCCGGGCGTTTGCCAAGGCCATGGGGGTGCAGCCTGGGGCCTATCGGCGCCAACACGAAGGGCGCTGATCGGCGTACTTCCCTACTCGCGCAAAGGCCGGTTCGGGCAAGCCCTTCACACCTGGTCTACCGGAATATCCCCAGCCCCCTTGGCCTCCCGCCGCTCACCCATCCAGGCATCGACCTGCTGGCCAAATTCAGCCGGGGCCTTGCGCCCGAAGCGCATGGCCAGGTCCAGCACAGTCTGCTGTGCCAATGACTCTTCCATGCGCTTCTGCGCCCCCAGCATCACTGCGTGGATCGCACAGGTACCCTCGGTCGCCCAACGCGGCGGCGAGCCGTCGAACAAGGTGCAACGCTCGCGCACCTCGCGGCAATCGAAGATCTTCTTTGGTCCATCAATGGCATGGACGATATCCAGCACGCTGATCTGCGCCGCCGGCCGCGCCAGGCGGAAGCCGCCGCGCACGCCTTCGGTGGCCGCCACCAGCCCGGCACGGGCCAGCTTGGTGAAGACCTTGGCCAGGTATTCCTGCGGCACGCCTTGCAACTCGGCCAGGTCGCGCACGCTGGAATCACGAGTTTCACCGCGCTCGTCGACTAAAAACAACAGGCAATGGATACCGTATTCCACGCCAGCACTGTAAAGCGACATTCAAATCTCCGACCGACTTTGTCGTACATGTTACGCCGATGCCCCGGCACTGACAAAACAAGGTGTCAAAAGGTAGCTCCACCGCAAAGGGAAAAGCCCTTGCCGAAGGCAACTACGACCGATATAGTCGTAGTTACTCGAAGGCCATACAGCTGGCCCCCGATGCCCTCTTCGAACCTTGCGGAGCACCTTCATGAAATCCAACATCCTGATCATCGGTGCCGGCTTTGCCGGTGTCTGGAGCGCCCTGAGCGCTGCCCGCCTACTCGACCAGGCGCAACGTGCCGATCTCAGCATCAGCGTGCTGGCGCCACAGCCGGAACTGCGCATTCGTCCGCGCTTTTACGAGGCCGACGTGCATGGCATGAAGGCGCCTCTGGGTGAACTGTTCGAGGCCGTGGGCATTCACTTCTTCCCGGGCAACGCCGACAGCATCGACACCGAAGGTCGCAGCGTCAGCTATACCGACACCCACGGCCAGCCACAGCGCATCGCCTACGACCGCCTGATCCTGGCCGCAGGCAGCCAGGTTGCCCGCCCGGCAGTATCAGGCCTGGCGGAGCATGCGTTCGATGTCGACCAGATGGAATCGGCCATGCGCCTGGAGCAGCATCTGGTCGATCTGGCCGCCCTGCCCGCTTCGCCAACTCGCAATACCGTGGTGGTGTGCGGCGGCGGCTTCACCGGCATCGAGACCGCAACCGAAATGCCTACTCGCCTGCGCTCGATCCTCGGGGCCGACGCGGCATTGCGGGTAGTGGTGGTCGACCGTGGTGCGCAAGTGGGGGCGGCATTGGGTGAAGGGATCACACCGTCGATTGTTGCCGCGTGTGAACAGGCCGGAGTCGAATGGCTGGCCGGCGCTTCCGTGGTGGCTGTCGATGCTGCGGGAGTCACCCTGGACAACGGCGAGCACATCGCCAGCAACACGGTAATCTGGACCGTTGGCGTCAAGGCCAGCCCGTTGACGGCGCACGTTGCCGGCGAGCGCGATACCTTCGGCCGGCTGAAAGTGGATGGCCATTTGAAAGTGCTGGGCCAGGAGCACGTTTACGCCACCGGCGACACCGCCTGGGCTGCGGTGGATGACCTGGGCAACCATGCCCTGATGACGTGCCAGCACGCCATCCCCATGGGCCGCCACGCCGGCAACAACGCCGCCGCCGACCTGCTCGGCCTGCAGCCGGTGCTGTATCGCCAGCCCAAATACGTCACCTGCCTGGACCTGGGAGACTGGGGCGCCGCTTTCAGCGAAGGCTGGGAGCGCGAACTGAAGCTGCACGGCCAGGAAGGCAAGGCCCTCAAGCGCCAGATCAACTCGGTATGGATTTACCCGCCAGCGGCTGACCGCGCCTTAGCGCTGGCTGCGGCGGACCCAATGATCGCCATCGTTTAACGGCATTTTTCTGACAAAACCGTCAACAATTGGCGGTTTTGTCAGTTTTGGCCGTTACATTGAATGGCTGTTCAATAATGATGGCCATATGGCATCATTGAAATCAAAAAAGTCACGAGGGTGAGACACACAAACAACTCCGCAGCGCATCAAGAGCCTGGCGCCATACCGGTGACCCGGCCATCCACCCAAGCTCCTGAGGCCTGCACGCCACCGTCAAGGAGCATTCCATGCAGTTACGGAATTTGAAGATCGGCATTCGCGCTGCAAGCGTGTTCGCCCTGTTGGGCATCCTGGTCCTGTTCATGGGCTTGATCGCACTTTACGAAACCCGGCAGATGGACAAGGCCACGGATGAAATCCGGGTGACCTGGATGCCGGCCGTAATAGCCCTCGGTGACATCAGCACCAACCTCGGGCGTGCCCGCGCCGTCACCTTGCGTGCCGCCCTGGACGACAACCCCAGTGACCGCGAGCGCAACCTGCAGATGCTCAACGGCATCAATACCGAGCTGAATAATGCGCTGAAGGATTATGCCGACACGATCATCGCTGCCGATGACCGCGCCCTGTTCAATGCCTTCAGCGCTGCTTATCAGCACTATTTCGAATTACAGACCCGTGTGCTGCAAGGCATTCAAGCTGGGCACATGGACGATGCCAAGCAGCAGATCAGCGGCCCGCTGACTCAGCGCGCCGACAGCATGATGCAGGCCATGGCAGCGTTGATCGCCTATAACGGCACAGGTGCCGAACAAGCCTCGCAGCGCAGCAGCGACGTAGCGGACGAAGCGTTCACCGCGCTGGTTGCCTCACTGGTGGTGATCATGCTGGCCCTTGCCACCATCGCTACCGTGCTCACCCGCAGTATCGTCGTGCCGCTGGCCGATGCGCTGGCTGTGGCCGAGCGCGTGGCGACCGGCGACCTGACCCGGGAGATACGGGTAACCGGCCGCGATGAGCCGGCCATGCTATTGCGCGCCCTGAGCCGGATGCAGGGCAGCCTGCGCGATACCATTCGCCAGATCGCCGCGTCTTCCGACCAACTGGCCTCGGCCTCGGAAGAACTGCACACCGTCACTGAAGACACCAGCCGCGGCCTGCATCAGCAGAGTGCAGAAATCGACCAGGCCGCCACGGCGGTGAACCAGATGACTGCGGCAGTCGAGGAAGTGGCGAACAACGCGGTCAGCACTGCTGATGCTTCCAAAGGCGCTGACCAGACCACCCGCGATGGCCGCGACCAGGTCAACCAGGCGCTGGCATCCATTCAGCATCTGGTAGCGGATGTGACCGGCACATCGGTTGAGATCGAGCAGCTGGCCAGCAACGCCAACGAGATCAGCCGGGTGCTGGACGTGATTGGTGCAATTGCCGGGCAGACCAACCTGCTGGCACTGAACGCCGCCATCGAGGCGGCACGGGCCGGAGAGGCAGGACGTGGGTTTGCCGTGGTGGCTGACGAGGTACGCGCCCTCGCCCACCGTACCCAGCAATCGACGGCAGAGATCGAGCAGATGATTGCCGGTATCCAGAACGGCACCGAGCGGGCAGTGACAGCAATGCACAGCAGCCAGGGTCGCGCCACGGGTACGCTGGAAGTGGCACAAAGCGCAGGGCAGGCGTTGGAAGTGATTGCCGAGGCCATTGCTTCGATCAACCAGCGCAACCTGGTGATTGCCAGTGCCTCGGAAGAGCAGGCGCAGGTCGCACGCGAGGTGGACCGGAACCTGGTGAATATTCGTGACCTGGCGATGCAAACGTCGGCGGGCGCGAACCAGACCAGTGCGGCGGCGCAGGATCTGTCGCGGTTGGCGGTGGACCTGAACGGGATGGTGGCGCAGTTCAAGGTTTGATCCAAAACAGCCGGGGCCGCATTGCGGCCCCGGCTACAGCAACAGCGGTCTATCAGTCGTTGACGCTTACCACCCGCCCCGCCTTCTCGACAGCCTTGCCGCGCGTCGCCAGGCAGTAGTAAAGCGGCACGGTCACCAGCAAGCCGAACAGCCACGACAGGTCAGCCCCTTCGACAATGTTCGAGTACGGCCCCACATACAGCGAAGTATTGGCAAACGGCAGCTGCACCAGGATGCCGCAGGCATAGGCAATGATCGCGTGGTGGTTGAAGCGGCCATAGATGCCGCCGTCGGCACTGAAGATCGAGGCGATGTCGTACTGGCCCTTCTTGATTAGGTAGAAATCGATCAGGTTGATCGAAGCCCACGGCACCAGCACCAGCAGCAGCGCCAGGATTAGGCCGATGAACTGGCCGATGAAGTCCGCCGAGGCATTCAGTGCCACCATCCCGCAGCCCACCAGAATGATCGAGGCCAGGATCACCCGTACCCTGATGCTCGGCGTCCACTCGGCCATGAAGGTCTGGATCGCGGTCACGATCGACAGCACGGCGCCGTAAAGGTTGAGGGCGTTGTGGCTGATGATGTTAAGCAGGAACAGCACCATCAGGATCGGGCCCAGCCAGCCGGTGGCCTGCTTCACCGCATCCATTGCGTCGGTGCCTTCCGGCACGCACAGCACCGCCACCGTACCAAAGCTGAAGCACAGGATGGTGCCCAGGGTGGCGCCGAAGTAAGTGGCCCAGAACGGCTTGGCAATGCCCACTTCACGGGGCAGGTAGCGCGAGTAGTCAGAGGTGTACGGCGAGAAGCTGATCTGCCAGATCACACCCAGCGACACGGTGGCAATGAAGCCCGACAGGTTGAACGCGCCACGGCTGAAAAAGTCAGCCGGCAGATCCTGGACGAACATCATGATGAAACCGGCCAGCAACGCCGAGCCCATCACCCAGGTACCGATGCGGTTGAGGATATGGATAAAGCGGTAGCCGATCACGCCAATGGCAGTCGCACTCAGGGCACCGATCACGATCGCGCCGGGCATCGGCACGCTCGGCGCGATGCCGTGAATGGTCTTGCCCGCCAGGACGATATTGGAAATGAAGAAGCCGACATAGATCAGCGCGGTGAAGAACACGATCAGCAAGGCACCGTAGCGGCCAAACTGGCCACGGCTCTGCACCATTTGCGGAATGCCCAGCTGCGGCCCCTGTGCAGAGGCCAGGGCGATGACCACGCCCCCGACCAGATGGCCCAGCACGATGGCGATCAGGCCCCACAACAGGTTCAGGTGGAACACCTGGACCACCATGGCGCCGGTCACAATAGGCAATGGCGCAATGTTGGTACTGAACCAGAGGGTGAACAGGTCGCGCGCCTTCCCATGGCGCTCGGCAGGTGGAACGTAATCGACCGTGTGATTCTCGACAAACTGGTGCTGCGACGACGGTTGGGACATGGTTTTCAGCTCGAAAGGTCGTTTTTATCTTTGTAAGGAAACCGCATCAAGGCGGCCTCTCAGCTGCGGACCATATTATGGTATTCCAAACTTTTGACAACACTGATCCGCATGAAAAAACGGCCACTGATCCGCTTGCAAAACCCCTGCGACAAACCGCCTCACCGCTCAAGGCCACGGTTTTCGTGGCTTTGGGCCGTTCATCGCGAAAACTCAGGGTTGAAAATTCCGCTTGCAAAATAGGTATTACGGTATACCATCAGACACATCAACGATAAAAACCGCGGACCACCGCAGCCCTTCAGAGGTACTCCCGATGATCGACGCAACTGTCTACAAGAACGTTCTGGGCTCCTTCCCGTCCGGCGTTACCGTCATCACCACCCAGGACGACGACGGCTCGGTCGTCGGCCTGACCGCCAGCGCCTTCTCCTCCCTGTCGATGGACCCGCCGCTGGTGCTGTTCTGCCCCAACTACACCTCCGACTCCTACCCGGTACTGATCAAGCAGAAGCGCTTTGCCATTCACCTGCTGTCCGGTGAACAGCAGGCTGAAGCCTACGCGTTCGCCAAGAAGGGCAAGGACAAGGCCAGCGGCATCGAGTGGACCCTGAGCGAACTGGGCAACCCGATCCTGGCCGGTGCCACCGCCGTCATCGAATGCGAACTGTGGCGTGAATATGAAGGTGGCGACCACGCCATCATGGTGGGCAAGGTACACAACCTGATCGTCCCTGCCGAAGCGCCACGGCCGATGGTGTACTGCCGCGGCAAGATGGCCAGCCTGCCGGCCTTTGCCTGAAGCCTGCAGTTGGACGCAGCCCGCTCCCACACTGAAGCCCGATTGACTGACGGGCAATAACAAGCGTTGAGGAAAAACCCATGAAATTTTCGTTGTTCGTACACATGGAACGTTGGGATGAACAGGTCAGCCACCGCCAGCTGTTCGAAGACCTGACCGAACTGACCCTGATGGCCGAAGACGGCGGTTTCAGCACCGTGTGGATCGGCGAACACCACGCCATGGAATACACCATTTCGCCAAGCCCGATGCCGCTGCTGGCCTACCTGGCCGCGCGCACCGAGAAGATCCGCCTGGGCGCTGGCACCATCATCGCGCCGTTCTGGAACCCGATCCGCGTCGCTGGCGAATGCGCCCTGCTCGACGTGATCAGCAACGGCCGCATGGAAGTGGGCCTGGCCCGCGGCGCCTACCAGTTCGAGTTCGACCGCATGGCAGGTGGCATGCCGGCCACCGACGGCGGCAAGGCGCTGCGCGAGATGGTACCGGTGGTGCGTAAGCTGTGGGAAGGCGACTACGCCCACGACGGTGAAATCTACAAGTTCCCGACCTCCACCAGCGTACCGAAGCCGTTCAACGCCACGCCGCCTATGTGGATCGCCGCCCGCGACCCGGACTCGCACAACTTCGCCGTTGCCAATGGTTGCAATGTCATGGTCACCCCGCTGATGAAGGGGGACGAAGAAGTGCTGGACCTGAAGAACAAGTTCCAGGCCGCCCTGGACAACAACCCAGACGTGCCGCGCCCGCAACTGATGGTGCTGCGCCACACCCATGTGCACAGCCCGGCTGATCCGGAAGGCTGGAAGGTCGGCGCCCAGGCGATCTCGCGCTTCTACCGCACCTTCGATGCCTGGTTCGGCAACAAGACCACCCCGGTGAATGGCTTTCTGGAGCCGAGCCCGGAGTCAAAATTCGCCGAAGTGCCGGCGTTCCAGCTGGAGAACATCCGCAAGAACACCATGATCGGCACGCCGGAAGAGATCATCGCACGCATCAAGTACTACCAGGAACTGGGCGTCGACGAGTTCAGCTTCTGGTGCGACAACAGCTTGCCCCACGCCGAGAAGAAGAAGTCGCTCGAGCTGTTCATCAAGGAAGTGGTGCCGGCGTTCGCCTGAATTCCCATTGCCTGAATCATTGCGGGACGCGCCCGCTCCCGTGGGCCCCTTCGGCCTGCGTGAGCGGGCTTTTTTTTGAAACCTGTGCAGTCCTTGTGGGAGCGGGCAAGCCCGCGAAGAGGCCAGTACAGACAACAGAGAAATCAAGGCATCAGGCCACCTTTCGTCCCCCGGCAAGAGAAATTTCCTGACACCTCTTGCACAACAAATATTATGGTATACCATCAGACAACAAGAGCTGATAACCCTCACCAGGAGCCATCCATGAGTTTCGAAATCCGCAAGATCGTCACCTACTCCGAAGAGACCCGCATCGAAGGCGGCAAGGCCACTGACAAGCCGGTGACCATGGTCGGCCTGGCCGTCGTGATCAAGAACCCATGGGCCGGTCGCGGTTTCGTTGAAGATCTGAAGCCGGAAATTCGCGCCAACTGCTCGGAGCTGGGTGCCCTGATGGTCGAGCGCCTGACTGCTGCCATTGGCGGCGCCGACAAGATCGAGGCCTACGGTAAGGCCGCCGTCGTCGGCGCCGATGGCGAAATCGAGCACGCCTCGGCCGTCATCCATACCCTGCGCTTCGGCAACCACTACCGCGAGGCGGTACAGGCCAAGAGCTACCTGAGCTTCACCAACAAGCGCGGCGGCCCAGGCACTTCGATCCAGATCCCGATGATGCAGAAGGACGACGAAGGCCTGCGTTCGCACTACATCACCCTGGAAATGCAGATCGAAGATGCCCCGCGTGCCGATGAAATCGTCGTGGTCCTGGGCGCAGCCGATGGCGGCCGCCTGCACCCGCGCATCGGCAACCGTTACATCGACCTGGAAGAACTGGCTGCCGAAAAAGCCAACGCTCAATAACAACAACCAAGACGGGCCGGGGCGTGGCGTGCTTACCCGCCGCGCCCGACCTTCAAGGAGCGCCCTCCATGATTCAGCCTGTCGCTGAACGCACACCTGCCGGCACCAGCTATCTGGATGTCGGCCAGGGCCAACCCGTGGTGCTGATCCACGGCGTGGGCCTGAACAAGGAAATGTGGGGCGGTCAGTTCGTTGGCCTGGCCAACGACTACCGCGTCATCGCCTACGACATGCTCGGCCACGGTCAAAGCCGCGTACCGGCCGCCGACACACCGCTGGAAGGCTATGCCGACCAGCTCGCCGAACTGCTTGACCACCTGCAAATTGCACAAGCCACCGTGATCGGCTTCTCCATGGGCGGCCTGGTTGCCCGTGCGTTCGCCCTCAATTACCCGCAGCGCCTGGCTGCACTGGTCGTGCTCAACAGCGTGTTCAACCGCACCCCCGAGCAAAGTGCCGGGGTGATCGCCCGCGCTGCCCAGGCGGCGGAGCTGGGCCCAGACGCCAACGTCGATGCTGCCCTGGACCGCTGGTTCAGCCGTGAATACAAGGCTGCCAACCCGGCGCAGGTCGCCGCCATTCGCCAGGTGCTGGCGAGCAACGACCCGCAGGGTTACCACACCACTTATTCGCTGTTCGCCACTCAGGACATGTACCGCGCCGACGACCTGGGCAGTATCCAGGTGCCGACGCTGATCGCCACCGGCGAACTCGACTCGGGCTCCACCCCGGCCATGACCCGCCAGCTCGCCGCCAGCATTCCTGGCGCACGCAGTGTGGTCCTCGCCGAGCAACGGCATATGATGCCAGTGGAAGCACCGCGTGAAGTCAACAAGATGCTGCTGGACTTCCTCACCCAAGCCCGCACCCTCACCGAATCCGCCAAGGGGATTGTTGCATGACCCTCGTTCGTTTCCAGATGTGCATCGACGGCCAATGGCGCGATGCCCAGAGCGGCAAGACCTTCGACAGCCTCAACCCGGCCACCGCCCAGGCCTGGGCGCAACTGCCCGACGCCGATGAAGCCGATGTGGAGCTGGCCGTTCAGGCCGCCCAGCGTGCCTTCGACAGCAAGGCGTGGCGCAGCATTACCGCCACCGCGCGCGGCAAGCTGTTGCGTCGTCTGGGTGACCTGATTGCCGAGAACAAGGAGCACCTGGCCCAGCTGGAAAGCCGTGACAACGGCAAGCTGATCCGCGAAACCCGCGGCCAGGTCGGCTATCTGCCGGAGTTCTTCCACTACACTGCGGGCCTGGCCGACAAGCTCGAAGGCGGCACCCTGCCGTTGGACAAACCCGACCTGTTCGCCTACACCGTGCACGAGCCAATCGGCGTGGTTGCCGGGATCATCCCGTGGAACAGCCCGCTGTACCTCACCGCGATCAAGCTGGCGCCGGCCTTGGCTGCCGGCAACACCATCGTGCTCAAACCGTCCGAGCACGCCTCGGCAACCATCCTCGAGCTGGCCCGACTGGCCCTTGAGGCCGGCTTCCCGGCCGGTGTGGTCAACGTGGTCACCGGCTACGGCCCCAGCACCGGCGCGGCGCTGACCCGCCACCCGCTGGTGCGCAAGATCGCCTTCACCGGCGGTGCCGCCACCGCCCGCCACGTGGTGCGCAGCAGTGCCGAAAACTTCGCCAAGCTGTCGCTGGAGCTGGGCGGCAAGTCGCCGAACATCATCTTCGCCGACGCCGACCTGGACAGCGCCATCAATGGCGCCGTGGCCGGCATCTACGCCGCGTCCGGGCAAAGCTGCGTGGCCGGTTCGCGCCTGCTGGTGCAGGATGAAATCTTCGACGTGTTCGTCGAGCGCCTGATTGCCCGCGCCAAGCGCATCCGCATCGGCAACCCGCAGGACGACGCCAGCGAAATGGGCCCGATGGCCACCGCGCAACAGCTGGCAGTCGTCGAAGGCCTGGTGGCAGCAGCCAAGGCCGAAGGCGCAAAACTGCACATGGGCGGAAAGCGTGCCGACGTTGAAGGTGACGGCTGGTTCTACGAGCCGACCCTGTTCGAGTGCGACAGCAACGCGATGACCATCATGCAGGAAGAAGTGTTCGGCCCGGTCGCCGCGGTGATCCGCTTCAAGACCGAAGAAGAAGCGCTGGCCATAGCCAACGACTCGCAATTCGGCCTGGCTGCCGGCATCTGGACGCGCGATCTGGGCCGTGCCCACCGCCTGGCCCGCGACGTGCGTTCGGGGATCATCTGGGTCAACACCTACCGTGCCGTGTCGGCCATGGCACCGATAGGTGGTTTCAAGAACAGCGGCTACGGCCGTGAGAGCGGCATCGATTCGGTGCTGGCCTATACCGAGCTGAAGACCGTGTGGATCAACTTGTCCACCGCGCCGATGCCCGACCCGTTCGTGATGCGCTAAGAGGAACACGAGATGATCGAACCCGGCATCTACAAAGACGTGATGGGCTCCTTCCCATCCGGCGTCACGGTAGTGACCACCCTGGACGCCGACGGCGGCATCGTCGGCATCACCGCCAGTGCATTCAGCGCGCTGTCGATCGACCCGGCGCTGGTGCTGTTCTGCCCCAACTACGCCTCCGACACCTACCCGATCCTGCGCGACAGCAAGCAGTTCGCCATCCACCTGCTGTCCGCCGACCAGACCGCCGAAGCCTATGCCTTCGCAGGCAAGGGCAAGGACAAGGCCAAGGGCGTGGAGTGGCACCTGAGCGAGCTGGGCAACCCCCTGCTGGCCAAGGCTACGGCGATCATCGAGTGCGAGTTGTGGCGCGAGTACGACGGCGGTGACCACGCGATCATTGTCGGCGCGGTGAAGAACCTGGTGTTGCCGGCCGAGCCGGTGACCCCGATGGTCTACCACAAAGGCAAGCTCGGCGCCCTGCCGCCGCTTGGCTGATACATCTTGAAGTCGGTGTTGGCTTTTTCGCGGGCTCGCCCGCTCCCACAGGTATCGCACAGATCCTGGAACCCGTGGGAGCGGGCAAGCCCGCGAAAAAGCCAACACCGATGACCCTGTTTTCAGGGGTCGCGCTAATCGTCTCACCCTCGGTTGCGGCCCCTGTTTTATGCCGGAGTACTGCACATGAGCAATGAAAAGTACGAAAAGGGTCTGAAAATCCGCACCCAGGTGCTGGGCGAGGACTACGTCAACCGCTCGATCCAGAACGCAGATGAGTTCACCAAACCGTTGCAGGAGCTGGTCACCGAGTATTGCTGGGGTCACGTCTGGGGCCGTGAAGGCTTGTCGCTGAAAGAGCGCAGCATGATAAACTTGGCCATGATTTCCGCGCTCAACAGGCCCCACGAGCTCAAATTGCACATTCGCGGTGCCCTGCGCAATGGCCTGAGCCGTGAACAGATTCGCGAAATCCTGCTCCAGGTCGGCATTTATTGCGGCGTACCCGCGGCGGTGGACAGTTTCCGCCTGGCCCGTGAAGCCTTTGCCGAAGCCGATGCGGAGCCAACCCGTTAACAACGGGCTGTTCGAACCACTGCATGGAAAGCCTCGGTTCGAGGCATTCCGCGATGTTGGCGCAACAGCCTCATAAAGAGCGCACCTGATGAAACGCCAGCCACTCGACGACAGCTTCAAGGTCAACCGCAATCCCGTTACTCTGCGCGAAATCGTGCTCGACAAGCTGCGCGCCGCTATCATGAACTTTCACCTGCTGCCCGGCGACCGCCTGGTCGAACGCGACCTGTGCGACCGTCTCGGCGTCAGCCGCACTTCGGTACGTGAAGCGCTGCGTCACCTGGAGTCCGAAGGCCTGGTGGAGTTCGCCGACGCCAAAGGCCCACGGGTGGCCATCATCACCCTGGAAGACGCACGTGACATCTATGAGCTGCGCTGTGTGCTCGAAGGCCTGATCGTGCAACTGTTCACCCTCAACGCCAAGGCCAAGGACATCCGTGCGCTGGAACGCGCGCTGGAAGTGAACCGCGAGGCACTGGAAGAAGGTGAGCTGCAACAGGTACTGGATTCGGTACAAGGTTTCTACGATGTGCTGCTGGAAGGCTCCGGCAACCAGGTGGCGGCCCAGCAGTTGCGCCAGTTGCAAGCACGCATCAGCTACCTGCGCGCCACCTCGGTATCGCAGGAAAACCGCCGCGGCGCCAGCAACCGCGAAATGGAAAAGATCGTCGAGGCAATCAAGAGCGGTGACCCGCTGGTAGCCCACCAGGCCTCGGTCGACCACGTCCGCGCCGCCGCCAAGGTGGCCTTGGACTACCTGCGCCAGAAGCAGGATGACAACGCCAAAGTGCGCGACATTGTCGAACCCTTGGCCCTGAAGGAACCCCGCATAGGTCGCTGATCATGCCCAATGCCCCGCGCTACTGCCCGCACTGCACCAAGGAACTGGCCCGGGGCGTTCCCACAGGCGATACCCACGAACGCCTGCATTGCACCGGCTGCGGCTACATCCATTACATCAACCCCAAGATCATCGCCGGCTGCATCATCGAGCGCGATGGAAAGTACCTGCTGTGCCAGCGCGCCATCCCCCCTCGCCCCGGCACCTGGACCTTGCCTGCCGGGTTCATGGAGGCTGGCGAAACCACCGAACAGGCGGCGCTGCGCGAGGTATGGGAAGAAAGCGGCGTACGTGCGGACATCGTCTCGCCGTATTCGATCTTCAGCGTGCCAAAGATCAGCGAGGTGTACATCATATTCCGTGCCATCGTCACCGAAGAGACCGGGCAGTACGGGCCTGAGACGCTGGCGTACAAGTTCTTCGAACCGGATGAAATCCCCTGGGATGAGATCTACTACCCGGCCATCCGGCAAATTCTCGAGCGCTACATCCTCGAGCGGCAGGCCGGGGTGTATGGCATTTACATGGGCAATGATGACACCGGCAAGGTGCACTTCATGCGCTAGCCGGTACGGCCTCTTCGCGGGTGAACCTGCACTCACCCGGATCGCGCAGTTACAGAGGCTCGTGCAGTGGCACAGCCCTCACAAAACCCTCGCCAACGGTCTATTCTCGGTGCACCCTAAGGGCCTTGAGAAAGAGGACCGGCAAAGCACATGGCTAGATGGCTAGATGGCGGCGGGCTAATGGCCGAACGCATCCGCAACCACGACTGGGCCACCACCCCCCTGGGCCCGCTGGAACATTGGCCCGATGCCCTGAAAACCACGATAGCTCTGTGCCTGGCCTCGCGCTTTCCGCAAGCCGTGCTCTGGGGCCCGGACTTGATCACCCTGTACAACGATGCCTTCACACCGATTCTCGGTCGCAAGCCCCTGGCCTTGGGCATCCCCTTCCGCGACGTGTGGCACGAAGCCTGGGATGAAATCAGCAGCATGGCGGCCCGCGCGTTGGCCGGCGAAGCGGTTTACATCGAAGACTTCCCGCTGATGATCGACCGCAACGGCGGCCTGGAGCGGGCCTATTTTACCTTCTGCTACAGCCCGATTCGCGGCCATGATGGCGAGATACTGGGCATGCTCGACACGGTCACCGAAACCACCGCCAGCGTGGTCACCAACCAGCGCCTGAACTTTCTCGATACCCTCGGGCGAGCCGTGACCGAAGCGACCGACCCGGACCAGATCATGGCCATCACCACCCGCATGCTGGTCGAGCACCTTGGCTTGTCCAGTTGCGCCTATGCAATGATGGACCCCGACGAGGACGGTTTCACCATTTGCGGCGATGCGGTGACACCCGGCTCACCACGCCTGGTGGGCCACTATCACCTGCATGACTTCGGCCGCCTGGCGGTCAGCCGCCTGCGCAGCGGCCTGGCCCTGGTGATCAACGACAACCTGCGCGAACTGGCCACTGACGAGGCGGCGACTTTTCAGGCCATCGGCATTACGGCCACCATCTGCATGCCACTGATCAAGGGTGGCAGGCTGACCGCGCTGATGGCGATTCACGACCGCGTACCCCGAGTATGGACCGACTACGAGCAAGCACTGATCAGCGAAGTGACCGAGCGATGCTGGGCGCACATACAGCGGGTCCAGGCCCATGCCGAAGTGCGCGAAGCGATGGCGGCCCTGGAAGCGCTCAACACCACCTTGGAACATCGCGTCGAAGAACGCACCACTCAGTTGCTGCACACCGAGGCCGTGCTGCGCCAGGCCCAAAAGCTGGAAGCCATTGGCCAGCTGACCGGCGGGGTAGCCCACGACTTCAATAACCTGCTGACCATCATCCGCTCGTCGCTGCACTTCCTGCAGCGCCCCAACCTGGCCGAGGAGCGCCGCGAGCGCTACCTCAAGACCATGTCCGACACGGTTGACCGTGGTGCCAAACTGACCGGCCAGCTACTGGCCTTCGCCCGACGCCAGGCCCTCAGCCCACAGGTGTTCGAAGCCGGGCCACGGCTGGAAGCCATGGCCGACATGCTCGACACCGTCACTGGCGCGCGCATCCGGGTCGAGCTGCAGCTACCGCAAGCGCCCTGCCACATCCGCGCCGACCTCAGCCAGTTGGAAACTGCGGTAATCAACCTGATGCTCAACGGCCGCGATGCCATGGCTGGCGAAGGTGCCTTGCAGCTGCGCCTGCAGGCCGACCAGTGCCTGCCGGCCTTGCGCGGTCAGCCTTCACAGCCAGGCCCGTTCGCGGCGATATCGGTGAGCGACAACGGAGTCGGTATTGCCACCGAATTGCTGGAGCGCATCTTCGACCCGTTCTTCACCACCAAGGCCCCAGGTGAAGGTACCGGGCTCGGGTTGTCGCAGGTGTTCGGTTTCGCCAAGCAATCCGGGGGCGATGTACAGGTGAACAGCATCCCCGGTCAGGGCACCACCTTTACCCTGTATCTGCCGCAGGAGGCCCCAGATGCGGCCTCGCCCGAAGACGCCTCGGCCGGCAGCCAGCCGCAGGTACAGGGCGAGCGGCGACGAATACTGGTGGTAGAAGACAATCCCGACCTGGGCAGCTTCACGGCTCAGCTCCTCGAGGACCACGGCTACCAAATCAGCTATGCACGGTCGGCAGAAGAAGCGCTGGCGCAGTTGACTGGCCCGGCAGGTGATTTTGATGCGGTGTTTTCCGATGTGGTCATGCCCGGCATGGGTGGCTTGGCACTGGCCCGCGAACTTCGCCGCCAGCGCCCGCAGTTGCCGGTGATCCTGACTTCGGGCTATAGCGAGGCGATTGCCGAAGGCGGGCACCAAGGGTTCACCTTCCTGGCCAAACCCTACTCGGCAGAACAGGTGTGCCAGATACTCGGCAAAGTATTCGGCCACTGATACCTTGCATCGCAATAGGCGATCAACGGCGCCCTTCTGCCAGCATGCGCACCGCCAGCCCCGCCAGCACCGTTCCCATCAACCAACGCTGAACCTGTTGCCACAGCGGCCTGCCAGCCAGGAACACGGCGATGGAACCGGCCATGATCGCAATCAGCGCGTTGACCGTAACGCTGATGGCGATCTGCGTCGAACCCAGCACCAGCGACTGCAACAGCACGCTGCCGTGGCCCGGTTCGATGAATTGCGGCATGAGCGACAGGTACATGACGGCAATCTTGGGGTTGAGCAGGCTGGTGGCAAACCCCATCGTGAATAGCCGCCGCGGGCTGTCGGCGGGCAGTTCACGGAGCTGGAACGGCGATTGGCCACCCGGCCGCAGCGCCTGCCAGGCCAGGTACAACAGGTACAGCGCGCCACCGATGCGCAGCGCGTCGTAGGCAAAGGGTACCGCCATCACCAGCGCCGTGATGCCCATTGCCGCGCAGAACATGTAGATGACGAAGCCCAGAGCCACACCGCCAAGCGAAATCAAGCCGGCTTGGCGGCCCTGGCAGATCGAGCGGGAAATCAGGTAGATCATGTTCGGCCCTGGGGTCAGGACCATGCCGAGGCAAATCAAGGCGAACGTGAGCAGTTGCGTGGTTTCGGGCACGGGGCACATCCTGGTTGTGCATTAGGTTGCAGCGAGTTTATCTGAAGTCATGCTGAACCGGTAAATTCAGGTCATTTGCCCAGCTATCAAGCCCAGGGCCACGGTAATCATCGCCATCCCCGACACCCGCCCGACCAGCTTTGCCGCACCCGGCCGAGTGCTCAGCACAGCTTTGGCGCCATAGCCGACCAGCGTGTAGATCACCAGCGAACTGCACAGGTGGACCAGCCCCAGCAACAAGATCTGCAAGGGCACAGGCCAGCTCGACTGCGGGTCGGTGAACTGCGGCAGCAGGGCCAGGAACAGCAGGAATACCTTGGGGTTCAGGCCGCTGACGCAAAAACCCTTCAACGCCCAGCGTGAGCCCGACTCCCCCGCGCCGCCCTGCCCGGCCGCCGGCAATGCCGGGCTGAGCAACAGGTTGCCGCCCAGCCACAGCAAGTAGCTGCACCCCGCCAGGGTCAGCAAGGTCAGCGCCAACGGGTGACCTGCCAGCAAACTGCCGACCCCGGCCGCCACCACCAGCGTGGCCAGGAAATGCCCCGACAACATCCCCGCCACCGCTGGCATCACCCAGCGCCCACGCATGCCGGCCGAGATGGCATAGGCCCAGTCTGCACCGGGGGTAATCACGAACAGCATCGACACAGCCCAGAACGCCGTCAGCACACTGATAGCCACTTGAATCTTCCTTATCTACTGCATTGGGATGTCGATAGATTACGGATTCCGTCCGGGGATTTTCTTTCGTATATTCCCCCTCAGCATTCATGTACTGGAAGATTCTTCCCAATGGATAGAACTGATCGAAAAATCCTTGCCGAGCTGCAAAAAGACGGGCGGCTGTCGGTAACCGAGCTGGCCGACCGCGTGGGGCTCAGCCTGTCACCCTGTCATCGGCGCTTGAAGGCACTGGAAGAGTCCGGCGCCATTCTGGGCTATCACGCACGGCTGGCACCGAGCGCCCTTGGGCTGAACTTTGCCGCGTTGGTGTTCGTGACGCTACGCGAGGTGACCCGCCAGCCGGTGGCGGACTTTGAAACGGCACTGGCGCAGATCCCGCAGATTGTCGAAGCGCAGCGGCTGTTTGGCGACCCGGATTACCTGCTGCATGTGGTAGCCAAGGACCTGCCGGCGTTTCAGAAGCTGTATGACGAGCATCTGACCAGTATTCCCAATGTGAAACGCTTGAGCTCGACCTTGGTGATGAAGGAAGTGATTCAGGATCGGTTGCTCCCCATGTAGCTGTTTCCTCTTGTGCCGGCCCCTTCGCGGGTAAACCCGCGCCTGCTGTAGGAGCGGGTTTACCCGCAAAAAGGCCGGCCCAGGCAACCTTTCATCTGCCCTGAAAACGCGCACGTCGCACCAACCCAGCCCACCGTGATCCGGGTTGCCAACCCGCCGCCCCTCTACCCCACGGCCTTCAGCCAGCTGGCACTCTCCTTGCTACCGTCACCCGCTTAAGCTTTTGTCAGCCTTAGTTTTTTTAACGCTTATGGGCACATATTTACTAATTTCTCGTTACCCCCGCGCCCCTCATCATCGCTCCAACAAGAACGCGTCGCCCACCGCCGGCACGCCCCCGGGCAGTTCCCAATGCCCTACCTTGCCTTGGAGTCAGTCATGACCAGTGCAGCCAATTCGGCACCCCTGATAGAAAAACACACGATCGGCTACGTGCCCCCGCAAGACCGCCATGGAAAGGTAAGGGATCTGTTCACACTCTGGTTCGGCGGCAACATCGCGCCGTTGCCCATCGTCACCGGCGCGCTGGGTGTGCAGCTGTTCCACCTGAATCTGGTATGGGGCATCGTCGCCATCCTCGCCGGTCACCTGGTCGGCGGGGTGCTGATGGCCCTGCACTCGGCCCAGGGCCCGCAAATGGGCATTCCGCAGATGATCCAGAGCCGCGCCCAGTTCGGCACCCTCGGCGCGCTGCTGGTGGTGGTGATCGCCGGCGTCATGTACATCGGTTTCTTCGCTTCCAACATCGTCCTTGCCGGCAAGTCACTGCATGGCGTGGTCGACGCCGTTCCGGTACCGGTGGGCATCGTCGTCGGTGCGTTGGGTTCAGGCATCATCGGCATCATCGGCTACCGCTTCATCCACGTGCTCAATCGCATTGGCACCTGGGTACTGGGTATCGGTATCGTGGTTGGCTTCGGCTACATCTTCACCCATGTGCAGAGCGACGATTTCCTTACCCGCGGCGGCTTCAACCTGGCCGGCTGGCTGGCCACCGTGTCGCTGGCGGCGTTGTGGCAAATCGCCTTTGCGCCCTATGTGTCGGACTACTCGCGCTACCTGCCGGCAGATGTCAAAGTCAGCTCGACCTTCTGGACCACCTACCTGGGCTCGGCCCTGGGTTCAAGCCTGTCGTTCATCTTCGGCGCCGTGGCCGTGCTGGCGATCCCGGCCGGCATGGACACCATGGACGCGGTCAAGCTGGCCACCGGCACGCTCGGCCCGATCATGCTGGTGCTGTTCCTGCTCAGTGTGATCAGCCATAACGCCCTCAACCTGTATGGCGCGGTGCTGTCGATCATCACCCTGGTGCAAACGTTCGCCTACCGCTGGATCCCCACCGCCAAAAGCCGTGCAGTGCTGTCGCTGATCGTGCTGTCGGCCTGCTGCGTGGTAGCGGTGTTCGCTTCGGCAGACTTCATCGGCCACTTCGTTGACATGGTGCTGGTACTGCTGGTGGTGCTGGTGCCGTGGACGGCGATCAACCTGATCGACTTCTACGCCATTCACAAAGGTGATTACGACATCCAGTCGATCTTCCAGGTCGATGGTGGTATCTACGGGCGCTACAACCCGCAGGCACTGATCGCCTACGCTGTGGGTATCGTGGTGCAGATACCGTTCATGAACACCCCGCTGTACGTCGGGCCAATTTCCGAGCACATCAACGGGGCTGACCTGTCGTGGCTGGTAGGGTTGGCGATCACCTCGCCGCTGTACTGGTGGCTGGCGAGCCGTGACAGTGCCTACCGTCGTCGGCAGACCAGCGCCAAGCTGGCAGCAGTGGCTTGATCGGTACTGGCCTTTCGCAGCAAAAGATGAAACGGCTGGGTGCAGGCGTCCGAACGCCTGGTGCAATTCAGGCGGGAAACAGCGAACCCGTCGACTGGGAATGAATGGCAAAAAAGGGGCCGGCGCCAGAAGGCCGGCCCATTTCGCTATTCAGAAGTTGAAGGTGTAGCGCATGATCAAGCGATTTTCATTAGCGCTGTCAGCGTAGGTCGAGCGGTTCGTGGAGTTTCGCCATTGGAACGAAACACCCTTCGCCGGCCCACTCTGAATGACATAAGAGATATCAGTGACCCGCTCCCATTCTTTGCCCTCCTCCCCGTTAAGGCGGAGTGAAGCGGCTTGGCGGCTCTTCAGCAGATCAGGATCAACATCATCACCTTTCATGTACCGGGTGGTGAACAGCAAGCCCGGTACACCCAACGCGGCGAAATCAAAGTCGTACCTTGCGAACCACACTCGCTCCTCAGGGGCAGTGAATGTACTGACCAGCGATTCGCCGAACAGATAGGTATCCGTGCCGTTCACGAACGCAAACGAGGTGTCGCCCCAAGCCTTCTGGTAACCGCCACCGAGGGTGTGTCCCTTGATGCTGTAGGCGAAGTAGCTACTCAGCGTTCTGTTGTCCACCTCACCCAGTTTTTTGGAGCCCGTCTCGCTGGCATCGAACACGCGAACATCCGCGATCACATTGCCTTCCCACAACGGCTTGATTACTTTAATGCCGGCGAAGTAGGATTTATAGAGATCTTCAAGTTCGGCGGCGTGCAAACTGAAGGTCATGTCCTTCGCAGGCTTGAAGTCAAATGCCAGGTAGTTGTAGTGATCCGCCTCAACCGGGGCATAGCCAGTGGCTGTGAGTGATTCGAAATCGGTGGAATTACGCTGCTTCACTGCGTTGACTCTTGTAGCCGTTACCGTCAATTTATCGATGTCGTTGACGGTCAGCGAACCACCGCGAAAGACCTGAGGCAGCAGGCGGCTGTTATTACTCCAGAGCAGAGGCATCAGAGGGTTTATCCCTCCTATCCTCAACTCCGTCTTACCCATCCTTGCTTTGGCGGTGGCTACGAACTTACCGTATTCATCCTCAACCTGCCTGTCGGAATCGTAGGCCAGCAGCCCTGATCCCGTTCTGTCCGGGCTGGAATCAAGCTTCACCCCCAGCAAGCCCATCGCATCAATACCGAAGCCCACGGGCCCTTCTGTAAAACCCGATTGCAAGTTCAAAATAAAGCCTTGCGCCCACTCATCGCGCTTGGACTGAGTGGCGCCATCATTGCGAAAATCGCGATTATAGTAGAAGTTACGGAGTTCGAGACTGCCTTTGAAGTCTTCCACGAACGCGGCAGAAGCATAAGGCGCGACCAGCAATGCTGCTGAACAAGCCAACGATTTTTTTAAAGCAATAGACATCACAGGCACCTTGTTCTTGTTGTGTGCTTGAACATGGAGCGCAGCGAAGCGCCCCATGCAATGCCAATCCTACAAATGGGTTAAGGCCCGCTTTAGCGGAATGATCGAAACAGTATCACCCTGCCCGGCGCTAAACTTGGACAGGGCGCACGCCAGGTTTTTTATTCTGAGTGAAAGGTCGTGAATGCACGCACGGGTTCACGGCCAGTAACCAACGTGTTCTCAATGCTGCCATCATCGGCATAACCCAAGCTCATCCCACAGACGAGCATTTGGCTCTTCGGTATTGCCAGCATTTCAGTGATGATGCTGTGATATTTAAGGAATGCTGCCTGCGGGCAGGTGTGCAAGCCTCTTCCCCGTGCGGCAATCATGAGGCTTTGCAGGAACATGCCATAGTCCAGCAGGCTCCCTTCCTGAAGCACGCGGTCAATCGTGAAGAACAGGCCAACAGGCGCCCCGAAGAAGCGATAATTCCGGCCGTGTTGCTCGTGCATCCTTTGTTTATCGCTTCGACTGATGCCCAACAAGCTATAGAGCCCCCACCCTACCTCCCTGCGCCGTTCGATGTAGGGAGATGTCCACTCCCTGGGGTAATACGCGTAGGGATCAGAAAAGCGTTGGTCATCAGCCGGATGGTCATCAACCTCAGTAATTGCTGCGGACAACCGTGCCTTCATATCGCCGGTAACAACATGCACGTTCCAGGGCTGCAGGTTGACGCCTGTTGCGCTATAGCGCGCAACGTTCAGAACCGCTTCAATTTCCTCTCGCGGAACTGGGGTTGGGAGGAACGACCTGATGCTCCGACGTGAGACGATTGCCCAGTCGATCAAACGGGCAGTTTCGTCCGAACCTACCGGTGATTTGCGCAAGCGATCAATAAGCATACTTGGCACCTGTCTCTCAGCATTATGGTCAGGTCAGCTCGTGGGCAACCGTGGCCTTCTTCCTCACTACAGCCGAGTCCGAGCGAGATTGGTTGATCATGGTCACTGCAACAGCCCCTACCAGGCCGGCGAGCGCGATTGCCATGAAGTTCTGCTCCAGCGGCAACGCCATCGACACCAAGGCACCAATCAAAACAGGTGCGACAATCGCCCCGACGCGACCGACGCCCGAGGCAAAACCGACGCCAGTTGAGCGGATGGTGGAGGGATAGAAATCGCCGGCGTATGCATAGGCCAGAAGCTGGGTGCCAAGGGTCGAGGCCCCCACGATGAACACGACGACAAAGAGCAGTTCGGTGGAGCGGGTATATCCCAGCAACGTGAGTGCGACCGCGCCCACTACATAGAACACCACCAAGACGTGCTTGATGCTGAATTTGTCGCTAAGCCATCCACCCAGAATTGCACCGAAGATCGAACCGAGGTTGAACACGATGACGAAATTCAGGGCTGAACCGAGGCTGAAGCCCGCCATGGCCATCAACTTGGTGAGCCACGAATTGAGCGCATACACCATGAACAGCCCGGTCATGAATGCCATCCAGATCATGACCGTGCTGTATCCACGGCCTTCCAGGAAAAGGCTTCGTACCGGCTTGTCTTGAGCAGAGATAACCTGCGGATTGCCGACGAGCTGCGTGTCATCCTTGATCACAAGGTCAGGACGAAGGCGACGCGCGATGATTTTCAACTCGTCTTGTCGACCCTGCTTCAACATAAAGCCGATAGAGTCGGGCATTGACTTGAGAATGAAAGGAATCAAAACCACTGGCAGGACGGCCACGTAAAACACGTATTGCCAACCGTAGCTTTCGATCAGTTGTTTACCCGTCAGGGCTACCAGAATTCCGCCCACCGAATAGCCTGCGAAAACGATGGTCACCAGCCGGGTGCGAACTTTCAAGGGCGAGAACTCACCCATCTGCGCCGTACAGATGGGCAACACACCGCCGATGCCCAAGCCGGCGATAAAGCGCATGATACTGAAGGTCAGCGGGCTGTCAGTGAACCCTGCCGCAGCGGTGAAAATGCTGAACAGCGCCACACAGATCGCGATCATTTTCGGCCGGCCAATTCGATCTGCCAATGTGCCTAAAAAAATGGCCCCCAGCATTGTCCCAAACAATGCTGAGCCAGCCATTACCCCGGCGCTGGTCGCATCAATTTGCATATCGGCCATGATGGCCGGTAAGGCAGCCCCCACCACTGCCAAGTCGTAGCCATCGATAATCAGAATTAACACGCACCAGAACAGAATAATTCCATGAAAGCGGTTAAACTTCGACTCTTCGGTCAACGTGTACATATTCAAAGAACTCATACCGTGTCTCCTTCAATCTTATTGTTGTGTTTTTGAAGTCCACATACGTATAGCGATCTGGCACAACTCGACCACACGCACAGGTACGCATGGTTCCGCGTGTGAGTCGGGAGAGTTGAGAGGCACCAACTAGACGGCGCCCGAGAAAAATCGTAGGCCTTATGGCAAGCGCCAACCATGCCCAATGGCATCATTCTGCTTGACCGGAACGGGCAGTTTTTGGAAAACCAGATGGCTTCGAAGAGAGGGTGATCAGCCCAAGCGCAGCGGACTAGTCCCCTCGAGGGCTAAGCAACGAGCGTCTGTAAGCACCAGGGGTGATACCCGTCCATTTCTTGAATGCCCTGTGGAACGCACTGGTCTCAATGAAGCCAACCTCTGACGCAACGCCATCCACTGTCATACCTGCCCGGCACAGCAGACTGATGGAAATATCCCGCCTTAGATTATCTTTGAGCCGTTGGTAGGTGAAACCCTCAGCGTAGAGCCTTCGCTGTAGGGTGGAACTGGACATGCTCAAGTCGCGTGCGAGCTCATCGAGTTCAGGCCACGTGTGTGGAGAGAGCAGTTTTAATCGCCGCCGGATCATAATGCTCGTACTGTCGTCGTTACGGTATTTCACGAGGAAGTTACTTGGCGTGCCTTTTAGAAAGGCAGGAAGAGAAGCGGGCGTTTGGCAAACCTTGTACGCCAGAAAGCTCTTCTCGAACACAGCGGAGGTTCTTTCGGCCCGCCACTCGATTTCCTCACAAAAACGCATTCGATAGTCGCTGTCGTCCTCTGGCTGAGGAGGACGCATCGATAACTTCAAAACAGGGATGCGCCTGTCGCACAGCCAACAAAGCAGACCGTGCACGAGGACCAGCCAGGCACCATAACAAAACGCCCTTCGCGACTCACCATGATCATGGATGACAATTGCAGCATACTCTCCGTCGCACTCCACCGACCCATAGATGTCATCAAGGGCAGCCCTGAGAAACGCCAGAATCCGCTTGAGCGCCTGTCCAATGGTGTCGCAGCCGAGGGCCAACTGCGCCATCAGCTTGAAGCTACCTCTGCGAAGAGGGTGACTGTCTGCCGCAAAAAACTCATCGTCGAGCAAATCCGCTAACGCAATCCACAATCTGGAGAACGTACCAGCAGGTACCCTGGCATAGCGCTGGTCCAGCAGGCGTGGATCAATATGCGCGTGGCTGAGCACAGTAGCAACATCCAGGCCACGCAGTTCTGCTCCTTGAAGTGCGTCCCGCACGAGGCTGATCGACGTAGTGCCTTTGTGGGCAGAAAACTCCATCTGGGGCTCCGTTGCTAACTCGATACCAAAGGCTGCCTTGCAAAGCAGACACACCCGTAGAAGATCTACCGTACCAATATCACTGTGCCAGGTGTCAACGCCCCTTGTTTTTTATTGCAACACGTTTTGGATTACCGCCCAGAGAGGTCACAACACCTGAGGTAAGCGGGCATTGCTTCATTCTCGCCCCTGCATCCAGGATAGTCACCCCACCTGTTTAAGGCCCTTTCCATGAGTGCCAGCGAGATGTTCTGGGAGCAGTTTTCTGTCGGCCAGGCGTGGACACACCATCGAGATGAAACGTTGGCGCAAGACGAAATCATCGCCTTCGCAAAGCAATACGATCCGCTATACATGCACACTGATCCCGTTCAGGCGCTTTCCAGCCCCCTGGGCGTACATTGTGCAAGCGGCGTGCATACCTTCGCACTGGCTCAGCGAATGCTGTGTGATGCGCTGTTTTCGGTGACGCATGTCGTGGCCGGGCACCGCATTGAAAACTTCATCATGCATCGACCTGTGAAGCCGAGAGATAGGCTCAGCCTGACGGCAAAGGTGATGAATGTCTCACAGCACGCTCGTCGAGACGATTGCGGCTGGGTCACGCTCGCGATTGCTGTGCAGGTAGCCGGCACCGGTTCGGTGTTGACTTACGACCTGACCGTGCTAATCGCACGAGCAAAATGACTCCGACGCCGATCCATTTGGCCAATCCTCATTGCTCAGAAGCCCCCAAACATCTCTCTCAAGTACCGCCGTCAGAGGGTCGCAATTGCGCGAAGCGGCTGAGCAAGCGCAGCGCGCAGGCTTTCAAATTTTGGCGGGCAGTCCAGGTACAGCGCAGTCTTCAACATCTGTGCTGTAACCTGTGGGACCGGGCACGCCCGCGAAGAGGCCAGCACAGTCAACCCACCTCTTGCATGGCAACACACAATTCAAGAAACCGCGAGGCAGCCCGCGAAGGCGTAGCCCCATGCGGCAACAGAATGGAAAAACGCCGCACCAGCGCCTGCGGCGCAACCTGCAGCCGGTGCAGCGCCCCATCTTCATGACGAATGGACATCGCCGACACAAAGCCAACCCCCATCCCGGCCCGGACCGCCTCTTTTACCCCTTCAACGCCAGCGATCTCCAGCGCCACTCGCATTGCCACGCCATCACGGGCAAACGCCCGCTCGACGATCTGCCGCACACCCGAGCCGCTTTCACGCAGTACCAAGGGGTAGGTGCCGAGCGCCGCCAGTGTCTGCTGGTCACTGCTTGCCAGGGGATGCCCACGGGGCACAATCGCCACGATCTCGTCCTCGCGCCACGGCGTCACTTGCGTACCCAACGGCAACTCCTGCCCGGGCGGCCCCTCGATCAGGGCAATATCAACACTGTCCAGGGCGGCGACGATCTCCGCCGTGTTGCCATGCGAGGTGCTGACCAGCACATCCGGATGACGCCCGTGAAAATCGGCGATCAGGTAAGGCAGCAGGTAACTGGCGGGCGTGGTACTGGCGCCGATGCGCAAGGTGCCGCGCTCCAGCCCGCGCATGGCCTCGCGCAATGCTTGCGCCTGTCGGAAGGTTTCGCGCAGGCGCTCGGCATGCGCCAGCAACTGCTCACCGGCCGCTGTCAGCCGCACGCCGCGGCCGGCACGTTGGTAAAGGGGTTCGCCAAACGCCTCCTGCAAGAGCTTGAGCTGGCCGGACACCGCCGGCTGCGACAGGTGCAGGGCTTGAGCGGCATGGCTGATGTTGCCGTGTTCGGCAACCGTGGCGAATGTTATCAGCTGTTCTGGGGTCATTTTTGAAAATTATCAGATTTTCGGATATTTGCCATCCTAAATTACGATTTTTTATAAGCTTATAACCAGATTAACGTAGGCCTTGTCGAAACACCTTTTCCGGAGGACTCACATGGCCACGGTTCCGTCCAACCCTGCCTTTGCCCCTACCCTCTCCACCCGAGGGCGGCTCAATGGCATTCTTTTCGTCGCGCTGTTCGCGGTCGCAGTCACTCAACTGGCGGCCCTGCCCGCTATCGCCAACCTGGGCATCAGCCCGCTGATCGTGGGTATCGTCGCAGGTGCCTTGTATGGCAACGCGCTGCGTGACGGCGTACCGGCAAGCTGGGCGGCAGGCATCAATTTTTCCGCTCGCGGCCTGTTACGCATTGCGGTGGCATTTTTTGGCCTGCGGGTAAGCCTGCAGGAAATTGCCGAAGTCGGCTGGTCGGGGCTTATCGTGTCGGTGCTGGTAGTCACCAGTACCCTGCTGATCGGCCTGTGGTGTGGCATGAAAGTGTTCAAGCTCGACCGCGATACCGCCTTGCTCACCGCCGCCGGCAGCGCTATCTGCGGCGCTGCCGCCGTGCTGGCATTTGAATCGGCGCTGCGCAGCGCCCCCCATAAAAGCGCCATGGCAGTCGGAAGCGTGGTGCTGTTCGGTACCTTGTCGATGTTCCTTTACCCGCTGGCGATCAATGCCGGCTGGCTGCATCTGGATACCATGGGCGCCGGGCTGTTGCTGGGCGGCACAGTCCACGAAGTGGCGCAGGTGGTAGGCGCGGCCAGTAATGTCAGCCCCGAAGCCACGCATATCGCCACCATCGTCAAGATGACCCGGGTCATGCTGCTGGTGCCGGTACTGCTGGTGGTGGGCCTGTGGATCAGCCGTTCGCGCAAGGCTGGCCAGGCGCAGGGCAACGGGCGCATTGCCATGCCCTGGTTCGCTTTTGGCTTCCTGGCACTGGTACTGGTGAATTCGCTGCAAGTGCTGCCTGGCAGCGTGACCCAGGCCGTGAACAGCCTGGACACCTTTGCCTTGACCATGGCCATGACGGCGTTGGGTATGGAGACCCGCTTCAGCCAGATTCGCCAGGCCGGGCCACGGGCGCTGGCGACCGGGGCGATCCTCAACCTGTGGCTGGTTGGCGGGGGGTTGGCGATTACCCTGGGGGTGCAGAAGCTGTTGGGCTGACGGGAGACCGAGTCGGCTGCTTCGCGGGTAAACCCGCTCCTACACAGGTCCGCACCGCCATCAAGGCTTGCGCTGTACCTGTATAGGAGCGGGTTTACTCGCGAAGCAGGCCGCCCGGTCTCAAGGTTTTTCACAGCCCCCCTCGTTGCCGTCCACATTTCTCGGTATGGTGGTGTCAAAGAAGGATGTTTTACCCGCACAGGAAAGACTTAGATGCCTCAACGCCATGTCATCAATGCATCCGTCAGCCCCAAAGGCAGCCTGGAGACGCTGTCACAACGTGAAGTGCAGCAACTGAGTGAAGTCGGTACCGGTAGCCTTTACACACTGTTCCGCCAGTGCGCCCTGGCAATCCTCAACACTGGCGCCCATGTCGACAATGCCAAGACTATCCTTGAGGCCTACAAAGACTTCGAGGTACGTATCCACCAACAGGACCGTGGCGTGCGCCTGGAGCTGCTGAACGCGCCGGCCGACGCCTTCGTCGATGGCGAAATGATCGCCAGCACCCGTGAAATGCTGTTCAGCGCCTTGCGCGACATCGTCTACACCGAAAGCGAGCTGGCCAGCCAGCGCATCGACCTGGAAAGCTCCCAGGGCATCACCGACTACGTGTTCCACCTGCTGCGCAACGCGCGTACCTTGCGCCCGGGCGTGGAGCCGAAGATGGTGGTGTGTTGGGGCGGCCACTCGATCAGCACCGAGGAATACCAGTACACCAAGAAGGTCGGCCACGAACTGGGCCTGCGCAAGCTGGATGTCTGCACCGGCTGCGGCCCGGGCGTGATGAAAGGCCCGATGAAGGGCGCCACCATCGCCCACGCCAAGCAACGCATGCATGGCAGCCGCTACCTGGGCCTCACCGAGCCCGGCATCATCGCCGCCGAGGCGCCCAACCCGATCGTCAACGAACTGGTGATCCTGCCAGACATCGAGAAGCGCCTGGAGGCCTTCGTGCGTGTCGGCCACGGCATCATCATCTTCCCAGGCGGTGCCGGCACGGCGGAGGAGTTCCTGTACCTGCTGGGCATCCTCATGCACCCGGACAACCACGACCTGCCGTTCCCGGTGGTGCTCACCGGCCCGCGCAGCGCCGAGCCTTATCTGCAACAGTTGCACGCTTTCGTCGGCGCCACGCTGGGTGAAGCGGCCCATCGCCTGTACGAAATCATCATTGATGACCCGGCGGAAGTCGCCCGGCACATGGTCGAAGGCCTCAAAGCGGTCAAGCAGTTCCGCCGCGAGCGCAACGATGCCTTCCACTTCAACTGGCTGCTGAAGATCGAGGAGAGCTTCCAGCGACCGTTCGACCCGACCCACCAGGCCATGGCCGACCTGGACTTGCGCCGCGAGCTGCCGCCCCATGAACTGGCGGCCAACCTGCGCCGGGCGTTTTCCGGGATTGTCGCAGGCAACGTCAAGGACAAAGGCATCCGCCTGATCGAGGAACACGGGCCGTATCAGATCCACGGTGACAGCGCCGTACTGGACCCGCTGGGCCGGCTGCTACAGGCATTCGTCGACCAGCACCGGATGAAGCTGCCCGGCGGCGCGGCGTATGTGCCGTGCTATCAGGTAGCGACCTGACCACGCTGTTTTGCTGATGACGGGCATGGATGCCCGTCAAACGCGGGGGCCGGGTGACGGGAGCGCCTGTACGGATCACCCACATGGGTTACATGAAAGCTCACCCCCTAGGTGATTCGCTCACTGCCGGAGTTCAACCATCGCCCGCTCGAAAAACCGAATGCTGTCGCGCCCCCCACGTTTGGACTGGTACAACGCCACATCCCCCTGCTCGATCAACGCCGCCAGGCTCGCCGGCGGCTGGTCGAACACGTTGGCACCAATGCTCAAGGTAACCGCCTGGGGCGTAGGCACGGTCTTGTCGGCGTACTGCTGGAACTGCTCGCGCAGCCCACTACCCAGTTCCATGACCCGTTCACTGCTCGCGCCACTGAGCAAGATGACGAATTCATCCCCGCCCAACCGCGCCGCCAGCGAACGCTCGGGCAGCGCCGTCCGGATCATCTCGCTCAAGGCAATCAGCAAACGGTCGCCGGCGATATGCCCGTGCAGATCGTTGACCAGTTTGAAGTTGTCGATGTCGATCAGTAGCAATGCCCCAGGTTGCGCCGGGCTCACGTCCTTGAAGAAATGCCCCGCCCGTACCTCCAGTGCACGCCGGTTGTACAGCGCAGTCAGCGGGTCACGGGCTGCCAGCCGGGCAATCCGCTCTTCACGCCGGTAACGTACGGTGCCGGTCATCGACAAGGCAATCAGCATGATCGCCATCGCGCCTTCCACCAGCGAAACCTGAATGATCAGCCCGCCAAAGGTCGCCAGGTCAATCAGCGTGCCTGGCGTGATCGCGATGGCCGCCTTGGCCACATAGAACAGCCCATGGATCAGCAACACATAGCGCAGCTGCACGGCCCCGACACTCAGCGATTTGCCATGTGGCCGCAGCAGGAAACTGGCCTTGAGCGTCAGCGAGGCCACCAACAATGAGTTGACCATCAGCATCACCTTCGACCACTGCGGGCCCACGGGCAGCAGCAGCAAGGCGAACCAGACCAGCACGATCATCAACCAGGCACGTGACAAGCGCTCCTGGGTGAAGCGCAGCACGCCGATCAGGAAAAAAACGTGGGCCACCACCAGCAAGCCATTGGCGAACCAGATACCGATGAACAGCAAGCCGATCCCGCGCAACAATGCCAGGGTGCTACCAACCGTAATCGTGGCGAAACCCGCACTCCAGTAAAGCAATGAGGTTTCGCGCACACTGCGCCATTCAATCGCCAGGTACAAGGCGGCCGCAGCGGCCAAAGCGACTGAAATAGTCAGCATCGTGGGTGGATCTAACGCCATATACGCATTGGCCTGTCTGGTTAACGGGAAAAGGCCCGACTGTATGCGATCGTGATCACGTTCAGAGGGGCCTTGCACGGTTGCCTGCACATTGTAATCCAGCCCCTGACAAAGGGCCGTGGGCAGCAATATCATAATGACATCAATGCGCGGTGCGCACCACTCTGGCCCTGTCGCTGGCTTGCCGGCGACAGGGCCAGTACAGGCGATGTCAGAGCACCCGCTTGATCAACGGTTCCAACCGGCTATAGCGCAACCGACGCAGAAACTTGCGCACTTGCTTGGGATGTTCGGCCTTCTCCCCCAGCGCCTCTGCCGAACCGATTCTCGGCGCAAAGCGCCGCAGTTCGCTCAACTCCGCTTCCCGTGGCGCCAGCCATTGCCCCTGCGGGTCGTCGATCAGCAGGCCGTTCTCCAGGTCCAGGTTGAACCCGCGCGGGTTCAGGTTGTTGCCGGTCAGCAGCGAATAACGCTGGTCGATCCACACGCCCTTGGCATGGAAGGTATGCCCCGGATCGTTCCAGATGCGTACTTGCAGCTGTCCACTGGCAATCGCGGCGTGGCGGCGGCGGGCGAAGGTGCGCAGGTTGTCCTCATACAGATAGGGCAATGCACCACTGGCACTGAACGGTTCGCCAGGGGCGATGTAGAAGTCGTTGGCGGTGCGGTCACCGACAATCAGTTCCACCCCAACCCCCCGTGCCAGGGCATGGTCAAGTTCGCGCATCACGACCTGTGGCGGGTTGAAATACGGCGTACTGATGATGATCTGCGTGCGCGCCACTGCCAGCAAGGCGCACAGCGCCCGATTCAGTGGATTGCCACGGCCCACACCCAGCAGCGGGATCACCTGCAAGCCCTGCCCCGTCATGCTGGCAGGTACCTCGTAGGCCATGCGTCGCAGCCTTGCGCGCAAACGCCGAATGTCGCCGCGCAGGCTGCGGGTGGAAGGTGGCGCCGGCAGGTCGAGGCGCGGTGTGGCGGTGTGGTGCAGCAAACGCTGCACCAGGCCGACCATGGCATCAGCCAGTGCCGGTGACTGGAACACGTGGTAGCGATCCAGGCGATAGCGGTCGAAACGATGCAGGTAGACGTTGTTCAGACTGGCGCCGGTGTAGATCACGCAATCGTCGATGATGCTGCCTTTAAGGTGCAACACCCCGAACAGTTCGCGGGTCTGCACTGGCACGCCATGGATCGCGATGTCCAGCCCGCGCAACTGGCGCTGGGCCTGATACCAGGCGGCATTGCCCGGCTGACGCCCGGCCCCCAGCAGCCCGCGCCTGGCGCGGAACCAGTCGACCACGATGGTGATCTCCAGGCCTGGCCGCGCGGCCTTGGCCTGGTACAAGGCATCCAGCACTTCCTGGCCAGCCTCATCCTCCTGCAGGTACAACGCGACAATAACGATGCGCCGAGTCGCCGTACGGATGCGCTCGAACAGGCAGGCGCGGTAAGCCCTGGCATCGGGCAGCACCTGGATCGCTTCGGGGGCCATGGCATAGCCTGGCAAGCCCGCCAGCATGGTTTCGGGGTTCACTGACGCTCACCTTCTCTGTGCAATCACTGTCGGCCCTGCCAGCCGGCGGGGCCATTCCTGGCCGCTGCATCCGGGGTGTATGATCGACCCGGCAACGACCCATAACAACAAGAACCACGCGAGGCTCTGCTTTCTCACTGCCCCTGACCAACCAGGCCTCAGCTTGCACAGGAACAGCGCAATGGTCCACCCCGCTTCTGCAAACCTATCGCCGTCTAGTGTAAAGAATTGTTCGGCAAAGACCTTTGGCTTCCTGATTTTGCCCAATTTCACCACCATCGGCCTTGCGTCGGCGGTAGAGACCCTGCGCATGGCCAACCTGGCCGCGCGCAAGCCACTGTATCGCAGTGTGCTGATCGCCGCAGACGACGCGCCGGTGGTGGCCAGCAACGGCATGCGCGTACTGCCCGACTACAACATCGCCAACGCCCCCGCGCTGGATGCCTTGCTGGTGGTCGGCGCCAACCCGATCGACCGAAGCCGTAGCAACCGCCCATTGATCGACTGGTTGCGCCAACTGGCCCGCCAGCGCTTGCCGCTAGGCGGTATCTGCACCGGTAGCTACCTGTTGGCCAAGGCCGAATTGCTCAAGGGTTACCGCTGCACCATCCACTGGGAAGACCTGCCGACGTTGCAGGCACACTTCCCCGGTATCGTGATCTCCAGCCAGCTGTTCGAACTGGACCGCGACCGTTACACCTGCTCAGGCGGCGTGGCAGCCATGGACATGATGTTGCAACTGGTGGCCCGCGACACGGGCGGCCAGGACATCGCGGCCAAGGCCGCCGAGCTGTTGCTGTGCGACCGCGTACGCGGTGAGCGTGAGCGGCAGCGTGTGCCGCTGCGCACCCTGCTCGGCAGCGCCCAGCCCAAACTGAGCCAGGTGGTGGCGATCATGGAGGCCAATCTGGAGGAGCCGCTGGGGCTGGAGGAACTGGCCAGCCTCAACGACGTGACCGTGCGCCAATTGGAGCGGCTGTTCCACAAGTACCTGCAGCGCACGCCCAGCCAGTATTACCTGGAGCTGCGGCTGTCGCGGGCGCGGGAGTTACTGCTGCGCAGCGACGTGCAAGTGCGTGAGGTAGCGCTGGCCTGCGGCTTCAGTTCGCCTGCGCATTTTTCCAAGAGTTATAGCCGGTTCTTCGGGCTGTCGCCTTTAGGGGAGCGGCGGCAGGCCTCTCTCCACTGACGGGGGTCAGGTATTGGCATTGCTGGCCTCTTCGCGGGCAAGCCCGCGCCTACACGCACATCGGTGGTCCGCCACAGGCCGTTGTAGGAGCGGGCTTGCCCGCGAAGAGGCCAGTGCAGGTCAACTAATCTTCAAGGGCCCCGTGCGCCGTCTCCCGACACATCAGCATGGCCACCAGCGCCACCAGTGCTGCCGCCAGCAGGTATCCTGCCGGGGCCAGCTTGCTGCCCGTCACCTGAATCAGCCAGGTGGCAATGAACGGCGCAGTCCCGCCAAACAGCGAATTGGCCACATTGAAGCTCAGGGCAAACCCGCTGAAGCGCACCCGGGTCGGAAAGATTTCGGCCAGCAGGCACGGCAAGGTCCCATCGTTCATCGCCAGCATCGCACCGAAAAGGATCTGGATGGCCAGAATCACCAGCAGCGGCTGGCCGTCCAGCAGGCGAAACAACGGCACGGTCAACCCCAGGAACAACAGCGAGGCCACCACCAGCATGGTCTTGCGACCAAACTGGTCGGACAGCCGCCCCATCAGGAAGATCAAGCCGATATAGGTGGCCAGCGACACCGTCGAGGCGATGAACGAATCCCGCTCGCTCATGCCCATTTCACTGGACAGGTAGGTCGGCATGTAACTGAGCAACAGGTAGAACGCAACCGCATTCAGGCAGGTGACACCTATGCCGATCGCCAGACTGCGCCGGTGCTGGCCCAGCAGTTCGCGCAGCGGCGTCGTGGCCATGCCGGCCTTGGTTTCCAGGCGCTGCTCCATCTCCAGGAACTTGGGCGTGTCCTGCAAGCTCATGCGGATATAGCGCCCTACCAGGCCGAACGGCGCCGCCAGCAGGAACGGCAGGCGCCAGCCCCATTCATGCAGGGCTTCACTGCTGAGCAGCTCATGCAGCACCGCAACGAACGCCGCACCGAACAACAACCCCGCCGCCGTGCTGGCCGGCACGATGCTGGTGTACAAGCCACGCCGCCCAGGCGGCGCGTACTCGGCCAGGAACGCAGCGGCCCCGGCGTACTCACCCGAGGCGGAAAACCCCTGAACCAGGCGGATCAGCAACAGCAGGGCCGGTGCCCACAGCCCGATCTGCGCATAGCCCGGCAACAAGCCGATGCAGAAGGTGGATACCGACATGATCAGGATCGACCAGGACAACGCGTTGCGCCGACCGTGTCGGTCGCCGAAATGGCCCCAGACAATGCCGCCCAGCGGGCGTACCAGGAAAGACAACGCGAATACCGCGAAGGTAGCCAGCAGGCCGGTGGTCTTGTCAGTTTGCGGGAAGAAGGTGGCGGCGATGATGGTGGCCAGATAGCCGTAGGCGGCGTAGTCGAACCACTCGACGAAGTTGCCCATGAAGCTGGCCCGGGCGGCCTTGCGCAGCGCCTGGCGTTCGGCGTTGTGCGCGGGGCCGGCGATGGCGGATGGGTCTAGGGTGGTGCTGGACATGACGGGTACCCTCTGGTTCTTTTAATTGGAGGCAGGGTCTGGTGGTCATACGGGGATCTTGTTGTTGTCTGGGCCAGCCTTTTCGCGGGAAAACCCGCGCCTACGACAACGGTGAAATCCCCGTAGGAGCGGGCTTGCCCGCGAAGCAGCCGACGCCGATGCTTATTTGCGAATGATGTTGTGCTCCGGCCCATACGGGAACCTGGTGATGTTCTCGGCGCCGCTGTCGTTGACGATCAGGATGTCATGCTCGCGATAACCGCCCGCCCCCGGCCGCCCTTCAGGCAGCATGATCATCGGCTCGATCGACACCACCATGCCCGGTTCCAGCACGGTATCGATGTCCTCGCGCAGCTCCAGCCCCGCCTCGCGGCCGTAGTAATGGCTGAGCGTGCCGAACGAATGGCCATACCCGAAGGTGCGGTACTGCAGCAGGTCGTGGCGCAGGAAGATCTCGTTCAGTTCGCGGGCGATATCGCTGCAGCGCATGCCCGGGCGCACCAGTTTCAGCCCGGCTTCGTGCACTTCGACGTTGGCCTGCCACAGGCGCAGGTACTCGTCCGGGCAGTGGTCAAGGAACAGGGTGCGCTCCAGCGCGGTGTAGTAGCCGGCGATCATGGGGAAACAGTTGAGGCTGAGGATCTCGCCCTTGCCCACACGGCGGCTGGTGACCGGATTGTGTGCGCCATCGGTGTTGAGCCCGGACTGGAACCAGGTCCAGGTGTCCATCAGCTCGGCGTCGGGGAAGCGTTTGGCAATTTCGCGCACCATCGCCTGGGTGGCATGCAGTGCCACCTCGTACTCGGGCACCTGCTCACGCAGGGCCTCGACCACTGCCGCCCCGCCGATGTCGGCCACCTGTGCACCGTGACGGATAAGTGCCTGCTCCTCGGCCGACTTGATCATGCGCATACGCATGCACGGCGCAGCGATGTCCACCAGCTCGGCCTTGGGGTAGCAGGCGGCGAGTTTGCCGTGGTTCTGCAGGTTCAGGTGGTCGTACTCCACGCCGATGCGCGAGGCCAGCGGCAACGCCTGCTGGATGGCGACGAAATAGTTGTCGCGCTGCCAGTCGGTGTAGACGATGTTGTCAGTACCGACCGTGCGCCGCCAAGGTTGCCCGCCGTCGATGTTGGCACTGATCGAGACCACCTTGTCCTGGGTGATCACCAGCGCATAGGGGCGGCCGAACGAGCAGTAGAGGAAATCGCTGTAGTAGTTGACGTTATGGTACGAGGTGAAGATTGCCGCCTCGATGTCCTGCTCGGCCATATAGGCCCGCAGCCGGGCGTGGCGAGCAGCGTATTCCTGAGCGGAGAAGGTTGGCTGCACCTTGTCGCCATTGCGGATTTTCAGGGTCTTGGGCATTTGCATGGTCGGGGTTCCTTGTCGTTGTGAGCACGCTGTTCAGGCCGGCCGCCTGAGAAGCATTGCAACAGAACCGACGAGGATACTTTTGTATCTATCCGACCTGGAATTGGCGGGATAACCACTGGCCAAGGGGGCGCTGAGCGCCCCCCCGCCAGGCAACGCTATTTCAAATCAAAGCGGTCCAGCTCCATGACCTTCTGCCAGGCGGCCACAAAGTCGCGGACAAACTTGTCACCCCCATCACTGCTGCCATACACCTCGCTCAACGCCCGCAACTGGGCATGCGAACCGAACACCAGATCGACCCGGCTACCGCTCCACTTCACCTGCCCGGTCTTGCGGTCGCGGCCTTCAAAGGTTTCGTTGTCCGCCGAGGTCGGTTTCCACTCCACGCTCATATCCAGCAAGTTGCGGAAGAAGTCGTTGCTCAGCGTCCCCGGCTTGTCGGTGAACACCCCGAGTTTGCTACCACCATGGTTGGCACCGAGCACCCGCAGGCCACCGATCAGCACGGTCAGCTCTGGCGCGGTCAAGGTCAGCAACTGCGCCTTGTCCAGCAACAGTTTCTCGGCCTTGACGCTGTAGCGTGCCTTGGTGAAGTTGCGGAAGCCATCGGCCAGCGGTTCCAGCACGGCGAACGACTCGACGTCGGTCTGCTCCTGGGACGCATCGACTCGGCCCGGGCGGAACCCTACGCTGCCGCTGTAACCCGCATCCTTGGCAGCTTTTTCGACTGCCGCGGTACCGGCCAGCACGATCAGGTCGGCCAGGGAAACCTTTTTGCCGCCGCTGTTGAACTCGCCCCGGATCTTCTCCAATGCCGCCAGCACCTTGTCCACGCCCTGGTTTGCAGCCCAGTCCTTCTGTGGCGCCAAGCGCAAACGTGCGCCGTTGGCACCACCGCGCTTGTCGGAGCCGCGGAAGGTCGACGCGGATGCCCAGGCGGTGGAGACCAGTTCGCCCACGCTCAAACCCGAGGCCAGGATCCTGGCCTTGAGGGTCGCGATGTCTTGCTCGCTGATCGTGGATGGGTCAGCTTTGGGCAACGGGTCTTGCCACAGCAACTCTTCATTGGGCATTTCCGGGCCCAGGTAGCGCGCCAGCGGGCCCATGTCGCGGTGGATCAGCTTGTACCATGCACGGGCAAAAGCATCCGCCAGCTGGTCAGGGTTTTCTTTGAAGCGGCGAGCGATTGGCTCGTAAATGGGGTCGAAACGCAATGCCAGGTCGGAGGTCAACATCGACGGTGCGTGCTTTTTACCGGGATCGTGTGCATCGGGCACCGTGCCTGCGCCTTTGCCGTCTTTCGGCCGCCACTGGTGCGCGCCGGCCGGGCTTTTGGTCAGCTCCCACTCAAAGTCGAACAGGTTATTCAGGTACTCGTTGCCCCACCGGGTCGGGGTGGAGGTCCAGGTCACTTCCAGGCCGCTGGTGATGGTATCCCCGCCTTTGCCGGAGCCAAACGTGTTGTGCCAGCCCAGGCCCTGCATCTCCAGGCCTGCCGCTTCCGGCTCGGGGCCGACGTTGTCGGCGGGGCCGGCACCATGGGTCTTGCCGAACGCGTGACCACCGGCGATCAAGGCCACGGTTTCTTCATCGTTCATGGCCATGCGGCCAAAGGTTTCACGGATGTCCTTGCCCGAGGCCACGGGGTCGGGGTTACCTTCCGGGCCTTCCGGGTTCACGTAGATCAGGCCCATCTGCACGGCGGCCAGCGGGTTTTCCAGGTTACGCTCGGCCGACAGGTCGCGATTCTGTTCTTCACCATGCTTGGCCGGCTCGGCCACCAGGTCACCCTGCCCCGGCGGCTGCGCCTTGACCTGATCCTTGCCGTAACGGGTATCGCCGCCCAGCCAGACCTTTTCCGACCCCCAGTACACGTCTTCGTCCGGCTCCCACACATCGGCACGCCCGCCGGAGAAGCCGAAGGTCTTGAAGCCCATGGATTCGAGGGCAACATTACCGGTGAGTACGATCAGGTCGGCCCAGGAAATCTTGTTGCCGTACTTCTGCTTGATCGGCCACAGCAGGCGCCGGGCCTTGTCCAGGCTGACGTTGTCCGGCCAGCTGTTGAGCGGGGCGAAGCGTTGCTGGCCAGAGCCCGCCCCTCCGCGGCCATCACCAATGCGGTAGGTGCCCGCGCTGTGCCAGGCCATGCGGATGAACAGCGGGCCGTAGTGGCCAAAGTCGGCCGGCCACCAATCCTGCGAGTCGGTCATCAGGGCAGTCAGGTCTTTCTTCAGGGCCTGGAAGTCGAGGCTCTTGAACGCCTTGGCATAGTCGAAGTCCGGGTCGGGGCTGGACTTGGAGGAATGCTGGTGAAGAATTCTCAGGTTGAGCTGGTCAGGCCACCAGTCACGGTTGGTGGTGCCGCCACCTGCGGTTTGATGGAACGGGCATTTCGATTCGTTCGACATCTGCGGGTACCTTTGGGTCGGTTATCCAGATTTCCGGTCTATGCCAGTGTTCTTTCAGCCGAGCGGGTGGGCTCGTACTACCCCTCATCAGGTGTACACGGGGCTTGCGAAGCTGTCACGGCGGGGGGGCACGGTCTTGCACGCAGGTGCTGACGCGCTGCCCTGTCGCGGAATTCGCGGGGCCACGAGAAAGACTAGCCGAGCTTGGGCAGAGTTCTAATAGAGTGGCTGTTGGAGCCTGATAGGCTGACTCTGTCAGGCGCAGGCCTGTATCGGCCTCATCGCGGTCAAGCCCGCGATGAGGCCGGCACATCCATACAAGGCACAGGGCCCTGCACCCTGCTTCAATACACAGCCATACCCTTTGCCCAGGACGCCGAGCCCTCATGAACCGCAACGACCTGCGCCACGTCGACATGAACCTGCTGGTGCTGTTCGAAGCCCTGATGATCGAACGCAACCTGACCCGCGTGGGTGAAAAGCTGTTTATCACCCAATCCACCGTCAGCGCCGCCCTCGCCCGCCTGCGCGAGCTGTTCGACGACCCGCTGCTGATCCGCAGCGGCCGGGCCATGGAACCCACCCCACGGGCCATGCAGATCTTTGCTGAACTGGGCCCGGCCATGGACGTGATTTCCGCCGCCATCAGCCGCGCCCGCCAGTTCGACCCGGCCAACAGCTGCAACGTGTTCCGCCTGGGCCTTTCTGACGATGCCGAGTTCGGCCTGTTTCCGGCCCTGCTGCAGGCCCTGCGTGAAGAAGCCCCCGCCATTAGCGTGGTAGTGCGGCGGGCCAATTTCCTGCTGATGCCGGGCCTTCTGGCCAGCGGCGAGATCTCGGTAGGTGTGAGCTATACCACCGACCTGCCGGCCACCGCCAAGCGCCGCAAGCTGCGCGACATCGGTGTACGGGTGCTACGCGCCGACGACCGCCCGGGGCCGCTGACCCTCGACGAATACTGCGCCCGCCCGCACGTAATGGTGTCGTTTTCCGGTGACATGAGCGGCAACATCGACCTCGACCTGGCACGCATCGGTCGTTGCCGCAAGGTGGTGCTGGCGGTGCCGCAGTTCGGTAGCCTGCGCGCCCTGCTGCGCAACACCGAGCTGATCGCCACGGTGCCGGACTATGCCGCTTGTGCCCTCGCCGACGACGGCAGCCTGCGCGCCGACCCGGCGCCGTTCGACATCACCGAGGCCGAGCTGTCGATGGTCTGGAGCGGCGCCCAGGACAACGACCCCGCCGAGCGCTGGCTGCGCGACCGCATCCTGCAGTTCATGGCCACGCCGTGATGCCCGCTTCGCAGCACAACGCTGTTGCTACCGGCCGTAAAGCCTGAAGTACGCAGCTGCTATTTGCTGCGCTGCATCCACGCTGCGCCAAGCCCACTGAGGCAGATCACCAAAATCCCCACCAGGCTCAGGGTATCCGGCACCTGGCTGTACACCACGAAGCCAAGCAACCCGGCAAACACGATCTGGCAATAGCTGAACGGGGCCAGCAACGCCGGCGCTGCATGGCGGAAGGCCTGGGTCAGCAGCAGGTGCGCAGTCATGCCAAAGCCGCCCAGTGCCAGCATCAACAGGGCATGGTCCCAGCGCGGCACTTCCCAGAAGAACGGCACCAGCGCACTCATTGCCAAGGTGTTGCACAGCCCCGCGTAGAAGTTGCTGGTGGTCGGGCTGTCATGCGCCGCCAGAATCCGCGTCAGCAACTGATAGAAGCAGAAGCCCAACGCCGAACCGAACGGATATAGAATGGCCGGGGTAAACATCGCCCCACCCGGGTGCACCACCACCAGCACGCCGATAAAGCCCATGACCACCGCCACCCACTGCCCCACTGTCACTCGCTCTTTGAGCAGCGGCGCCGACAGCGCGGTGACCAGCACCGGGGCAAGGAAGTTGACGGCCGTGGCCTCGGCCAATGGCAGGTATTGCAAACCGGTCGTGAACAGCAGGCTGGTGCTCAGCAGGCTCAGGGCCCGCAAGGTCTGCAGTACCGGCCGGCGTGTGCGCAATACATTGAGCCCAGACTTGGGCAGGAAGATACCGGCCATCAGCAACGTGTGCACCACATAACGCGCCCACACCACCATGACTATCGGGTACAGGCCACCCAGGAATTTGGACAAGGCATCGTGGCTGGCAAACAGGAACGTCGCCACCACCACCAAAGCGATGCCGCGCAGGGGTTGGTTGACGCCGGACAGCGGTGTGCTGGAACTCATGGCTCTCTCGATGACGGCGCGGCAACATGCCCCGCCCAAGGAAGGCCGCGCAGGCATTGCCTGGCGGATGTGACAGCTGGGATTCTAGAAGAGATGCCGCAGCATAAGGAAGTTCATTTGCCGCTTGACCCGGTCAAGTGCAATTTGTGTTCGCTGATCGACCACTTTCCACCTTGTCTGCATGGCCCGTGCACGGTTGATCGCCGACCATCGACCGACCCTGCACACCCTACAAGGAATTTACATGCAAAGGCTCAGCACCCGCACCGGCCTGGACCTGCCCGCCATCGGCCTGGGCACCTGGCCAATGACCGGCAGTGAATGCACCCAGGCCGTGCGCCAGGCACTGGACGTGGGTTACCGGCACATCGACACTGCCACCGCCTACGAAAACGAAGCAGCCGTTGGCCAGGCGCTGCGCGACAGCGACGTGCCACGCGAGCAGATCCACCTGACCACCAAGGTCTGGTGGGACCGCCTGGAGCCCAACGCCATGCGTCAGTCGCTGGAAGACAGCCTGCGCGCGCTGGGTACCGAACAGGTCGACCTGTTCCACATCCACTGGCCAGGCAAAGACTGGGACCTGGCCCGCAGCATCGACACCCTGGTAGCCCTGCGTGACGAAGGCAAGGCGCGCCATATTGGGGTGGCCAACTTCCCGTTGGGGTTACTGCGTCAGGTGGTGGAAACCCTGGGCGCGCCGTTGTCGGCGATCCAGGTGGAATACCATGTTCTGCTCAGCCAGCAACCGCTACTCGACTTCGCTCGCAGCCATGACCTGTTGCTCACCGCCTACACCCCGCTGGCACGCGGCCAGGCAGCGGCGCAGCCAGTGATCCAGGCGATTGCCCGCAAGCATGGCGTGCTGCCCAGCCAGGTCGCGCTGAAATGGCTGCTGGACCAGGACGGCGTGGCGGCGATCCCCAAAGCCAGCAGCCGCGAAAACCAGCTGGCCAACCTGGCTGCGTTGACCGTGCAGCTGGATGACGAAGACCGCGCAGCCATTGCCGGGCTGCCGAAAGACCAGCGCGTGGTTAGCCCGCCGTTTGCGCCGGACTGGAACAGCTGAGGCCGCGCCTGCCTGGGGCCGCGCAACCCATTATGCTTGCGTGATGACCTGCTTCAACCGCTCGCTCGCCGGTGCCGGCCGCCCATAAAAGTAGCCCTGGAAGTGCGAACAGCCTTCCGCCGCGAGCCGGCGCATCTGCTCCTCCGACTCCACGCCTTCAGCCGTGGTCTTGATCATCAGGCTGTTGGACAGCTCGGTAATGGCGCGAATGATCGACATGGCCTCGCGGCTGTCGCACATGTCATGCACGAACGACTTGTCGATCTTGATCCGGTCGAACGGGAACGAACGCAGGTAGCCCAACGATGAGTAGCCGGTACCAAAGTCATCCAGTGAAATGGACACGCCCAGGTCTTTCAGCGCACGCAAGGTGCGCACGTTTTCCTCGCTGTTGCCCAGCAGTACCGACTCGGTAATTTCCAGCTCCAGCCGCTGCGGCGGCAGGCCCGAGTCGGCCAGCGCGAGGGCGACGGTATGCACCAGATCGCCGTTCTTGAACTGCACCGCCGACAGGTTGACCGACACCGTCTGCTCACTGTCCCAACTGGCCGCCTCCTGGCAGGCCAGATTCAGCGCACGGTTGCCCAGCTCGTGGATCAACCCGGTTTCTTCGGCAATGGGGATGAAGTCCATCGGCATGACCATGCCACGGGTCGGGTGTTCCCAGCGCAGCAGCGCCTCATAACCGGTAACGCTGCTGGTCTGATGATCGACTACCGGCTGGTAGTGCAACTGCAACTGCCCCAGGTGCAGCGCTGTGCGCAGGTCGGTTTCCACCAGGCGGCGCTGACGGGCGGCAACGTCCAGTTCGACATCAAAGCATTCATAACGATTACGGCCGTTACGCTTGGCTTGGTACAGGGCCATGTCGGCGTAACCCAACAGTTGCTCTGCCTGGTCATTGTCATCAGGCGCGATGGCGATGCCGATGCTCACCCCCACCACGAACTGATGCCCTTCGATCTGGAATGGCGGGCTGATGGCCTTGATCAGGCGCTGCGCGGTATTACACGCGGCATCCCGCCCCTCCAGGCCCGTCAGCACCACGGCAAACTCGTCGCCACCCAGGCGGGCCAAGGTGTCGTGCTCACGCAGTTCGCGGCGCAGACGCTTGCCCAACTCGCGTAGCAACTTGTCACCAAACGCATGGCCAAGGGAGTCGTTGATGTTCTTGAAGTTGTCCAGGTCCAGGCACAGGGCAGCCGTCAGCTTGGCGTTTTCGCTGCCGCGCAACAGGGCCTGGCGTAGCCGTTCGTGGAACAGCGTACGGTTGGGCAGCCCGGTGAGCGCGTCATGGTGCGCCATGTGATGGATCTGCGCATGGGCGGCCAGCTCTTCGGTGGCGTCTTCAGCCACGAACAACACGTAATCGGCCTGCCCCTCGCGGCTCTGGCTGAGCAGGGTACGGCTGCGCAGGGTGCGAGGGCCACGGGCGGTGTCGACGCGGGTTTCGGCGGCGTGCCCCTTGGTACTGCGGGCACCCCGCACGAATTGCTGCTCCAGGTAGTCACCGGCAGCCGGCGCCAGGCATTCCTTGGGCAACTGGCCGATCATGCTGCGCTGCGGCCCGCCGAACAGGCGCTCGGCCTGCTGGTTGGCCAACAGGATGCGCTGGCTTTCCAGGTCCTGGACGATGACGCTCGCGGGAATGTTGGCAATCACCGAATCGAGAAACTGCGAAAGCTTGGCCATTTCCTGGCTGTACTGCTCGGCCAGCTCTTTGGCCTGCAGCAGTTCGAGCTCCTGGCGGTGGCGTTCGGAAATGTCGCGGGTGACCTTGGCGTAACCCACCAGTTGCCCGGCATCGTCGTACACCGCTTCGATGACCACATGGGCGTGGAAGACCGTCCCATCCTTGCGCAGGCGTGCGCCCGTTTCTTCAAAGCGTCCGGTGCTGCGCGCCTGCTCCAGGTTTAACGCCGGCAACCCGGCTACGCGCTCGGCATCGGTGTAGAACAACGAGTAATGCTGGCCGACGATTTCTTCGGCACGGTACCCCTTGGCGCGCTGGGCGCCGGGGTTCCAGTTGGCGACGATACCTTCAGGGGTGAGCAGGTAGATGGCATAATCCACCACGCTCTGGATCAACAGCCGGTACATGATGTCGGGGTTTGCTGCGAGCGACATGAACTTTACCTGAACCTTCGAAGCGCATGAAAAGGGACCCCGGCAAGCGGCGGCCGGGTCTTGGAAAGCAATGGTGGCATTATGCCGCTCGTGAGCATTTTGTGAAGCACATCACAAAAATGGCGCTATCCCTTATCCGCACCAACGAAAAGGCGCCCCCTCAATGGCGGGTGCCGGTCACCAGGAAATTGAGCAAGTCCGGCTCATCCCCCAAGGGGATAGCCTGCGCCGGCCGCGGCAGGCTCGCCAGCACGGCATTGCAGAAAGCCACGGCGGGCAGATCCTGCGCGTAGCAACGCAGCAGCCAGTCACCCTCGCCACTCAGCAACTGCAACGCCACCGCTTGGCCGATGCCCTGGCGACGGTACTTCTTCAAAATAAACAGGTCGGCAAGTTCCTGCGCATCGATGCCAGGCAGTTCGCTACGCTCGACCAGGACGAAGCCGGCGATGAATCCGTCCACCAGCACCAGATACGCGCCCCAGCCGTCGTCCTGCCAGTAGCGTTGCAGGTGCTCCTCGTGGATGTAGAAACGGCCATCCGCCTCGACGTCTTCCTGCTCCCAGTCGGAGGACTCGTAGCAATAGAACTGGTAGAGATTGCGGATCAGCGAAGCCTGGTCGAGGGTGGTTGGCAGCAGCGCGATGGGGAGCATGGTGTAGGAGGCCTGAACAAAAAGACGATTCTAGATCACCCGCCCCTGACGACAAAAAGCCCGGGACCTCCCCGCACGGAAAGCCCCAGGCAAAATCACAGTGACACAACCTTGAACTCAGCCCTCCTGCAACGCCCGCGGCCGATGGCTTCGCGCCTCGGCGTCAGGCGACTTGGCACCCTGTAAGCGGAAGTCGAATGACAACTCGGCAAAGCGCTCTGCTTGCACGCCGCGGTCGCGCGCCGCCGCCGCATCCTCGAAAAAACGCAGTTCGCCGATCAGCCCGTCACGGGTGGCATAGGCAAAGTCGTCCCACAGGTACTTGTCGCCCGCAAAGTTGATCTGCGTGGTCAGGTGGCGGTGCCCCGGTGCCGAGATGAAGAAGTGCACGTGCGCCGGGCGCTGGCCATGGCGGCCGAGCAGGTCCAGGCATTCCTGGGTTGGCCCCTGCGGGTCGCAGCCATACCCCGACGGTACGATCGAGCGCGCGCGATAACGGCCCTCGGCATCGGTAATGATACGCCGACGCAGGTTGAACTCGGACTGTGTCGAATCGAAGTACGAATAGGTGCCCTGGGTGTTGGCGTGCCACAGGTCGACGGTGGCACCGGCCAACGGTTTGCCGTCGGCATCGAACACCTGGCCCTGAAGGAACATCACCACGCCTGGGTCAGTGCCGTCGTCCATGCGCACTTCGCCCTCTGCCAGCGGCGCCCCGGCAACGTACAACGGGCCTTCGATGGTGCGCGGGGTGCCGCCGCCAAGGCCGGCTTCGGCATCCTTGGCATCCTGCAGCAGGTCGAGGAAGTGCTCGATGCCCAGGCCAGCAGCCAGCAGGCCTGCCTCGTTACGGCCACCCAGGCGGTTGAGGTAGTCCACGGCGTGCCAGAACTCGTCCTCGGTGATTTCCAGGTCTTCGACCAGCCGAGCGGTGTCTTGCAGCACACGCAGAATGATCTGCTTGAAGCGCGGGTTTCCTTCGGCATGGTCCAGGCCAGCCACCCGGTTGAAGAAGGCTTGAATGTCGGCAGTGTGGGAAATTTTCACGGTCATCGTGCTTACCTCGTATTGTTCTTGTCAGGCATACAGGTGCGAATCAGCGATCGTCGCTGTGAATAGACGAGGGATGCCGACACAGGCCGTCGACCTCAATGTCCATGTACGGGAACAGCGGCAGCTCCATCAACGTGTCATGCAACGCCTCGACGCTGGGCACATCGAACACGCTGTAGTTGGCGTAATGCCCGGCAATGCGCCACAGGTGGCGCCAGGTGCCTTCGCGCTGCAGGCGCTGGGCCAGTTCCTTTTCATCGGCCTTGAGCTGGGCGGCCTTGGCCGGGTCCATGTCGACCGGCAGCTTCACGGTCATCTTTACGTGGAACAACATGGTTATCTCCTTGCTTGTCAGCGACGAGCGAAGCGCGCCAGGCGCTGTTCGTCCAACGTCAGGCCCAGGCCTGGGGTATGGGGGATGTGCAGCTGGAAGTCGCGGTATTGCGGCGGCTCGTTGACGATCTCCTCGGTCAGCAGCAGCGGCCCGAACAGCTCTGTACCCCAGGTGAGCTGGCGCAGGGTGAGGAATGCGTGGGCCGAAGCCAGGGTGCCGATCGAACCTTCGAGCATGGTGCCGCCGTACAAGGCAATGCCAGCGGCCTCGGCGATCTGTGCAGTGCGCAGCACCGCGCGCGGGCCACCATTCTTGGCGATTTTCAGGGCGAAGATGCTGGCGGCGCCGTCGGCGGCCAGGCTGAAGGCGTCCTCGACGCTTTCGATCGACTCATCGGCCATGATCGGTGCCGGGCTGCGCTGGTTCAGGCGCACCTGGCCACCACGGTTGATGCGCGAGATCGGCTGCTCGATCAGGTCGATGCCGTTGTCGCCCAATACCTGGCAGGCGCGGAGGGCCTGGGACTCGTCCCAGTACTGGTTGACGTCGACCCGCACGCTGGCGCTGTCACCCAGCTCGCGCTTGATCGCGATCACATGCTTGAGGTCCTGGGCCACCGGGTTGGCGCCGATTTTCAGCTTGAACACCCGGTGCCGGCGAATGTCCAGCATGTGCTGGGCTTCGGCGATGTCGCGGGCGGTGTCGCCGCTGGCCAGGGTCCAGGCCACCTCCAGGCTGTCACGCACGCGGCCCCCCAGCAGTTCGCTGACCGGCAGGCCCAGGCGTTTGCCCTGGGCGTCGAGCAAGGCGCTTTCGATGCCGGACTTGGCGAAGGTGTTGCCCTTGGCCAGCTTGTCCAGCTTGAGCATGGCGGCATTGATGTTATCTGCCGGCAGGCCGATCAGCGCCGGGGCGAGGTACGCGTCGATGTTGGCCTTGATGCCTTCGGGGCTTTCGTAGCCATACGCCAGGCCACCGATGGTGGTGGCTTCACCGATGCCTTCCACGCCATCACTGCAGCGCAGTCGCAATACCACCAGGGTCTGCTGCTGCATGGTGTGCATCGCCAGCTTGTGCGGGCGAATGGTCGGGAGATCGACGATAATTGCATCTATGTGTTCAATCAGCGCGCTTGTCATTGTTGCCAGGTCCCGTCAGGTAGGGCTTACAGTCGTAGGCCCGAGTGATGCGTTTACTTGATTGTTGAAGGATTGCGCGAGACCCTGACGACCGTCCAATATCAAATGAATCTCCCACCATACCCTGGAGGTCTGATGGAGCTGCGCCACCTGCGTTACTTCAAAGTCTTGGCCGAGACCCTGAACTTCACCCGCGCCGCCGAGCTGCTGCACATCGCCCAGCCACCCCTGAGCCGGCAGATCAGCCAGCTGGAGGACCAGCTCGGCACCCTGCTGGTGGTGCGCGAACGTCCGCTGCGGCTGACCGAGGCCGGCCGTTTCTTCTACGAACAGACCTGCACCGTGCTGCAGCAGTTGCAGAACATCAGCGACAACACCCGCCGCATCGGCCAGGGCCAGCGCCAGTGGCTGGGCATCGGCTTTGCGCCCTCTACCCTGTACACCGTGCTGCCGGAGCTGATCCGCGAACTTCGCCAGGACAGCGAGCTGGAACTGGGCCTGAACGAGATGACCACACTGCAACAGGTGGAGGCGCTGAAAAGCGGGCGTATCGACATTGGCTTCGGCCGCATTCGCATCGACGACCCGGTGATTCACCAGCAGGTGCTGTGCGAGGACCCACTGGTGGCCGTGCTGCCCAAGGGCCACCCCCTGGCGGGCAGCCCGCTCAGTCTGGCCCAGCTGGCTGGCGAAGCGTTCATCCTCTACCCGGCCAATCCCCGGCCCAGCTATGCCGACCACGTGCTGGCGCTGTTCGCCCACCACGGCATGAGCATTCGTGTCAGCCAGTGGGCCAACGAACTACAGACCGCCATCGGCCTGGTAGCGGTTGGCGTCGGGGTGACCCTGGTGCCAGCATCGGTACAGCAGCAGCACCGTCCCGATATCGAGTATGTCGGCCTGCTTGATAGCGGCGCCGTCAGCCCCATCATCCTCAGCCGGCGCAAGGGTGATGTAAGCCCGATCGTGCAGCGGTGCCTGGCGTTGATCGAGCAACAGGCAATATGAACACACCATGCACCTTGTGGGAGCGGACGCGCCGGCGAACACGGGCAAAGCCCGTGCTATGCACCGGTTCTCCTGCTTCGCGGGCAGGCCCCACAGGGACTCTATAGCCCTGCCCCATTGCCTATGCGTGCCCCGTATACCCATCGGTATATGGATGTTCCCGATGATCTGTTTCATGCTCCGGCACGCGAATCGCGAAACGCCCGGGCCCAAGACAGTCAATCAAAAATCATCGGGAGTCGAACATGGCTGGACGTCTTAACGGCAAGGTGGCGCTGATCACTGGCGGTGCGGGTGGCTGCGGGCTGGCCGCATCGGAGCTGTTCGCGGCAGAAGGGGCAAGGGTAGGCATTGTCGACCTGCCCGGCAGCAAGGGCGCCGAAGTTGCAAGGCGATTGCGTGATGCAGGTTACCAGGCCATCTTCGCCGCCGCCGATGTCTCGGACGCACAACAAGTGAAGGCCGCGGTGGCGGCCGTAGAAGAGGCATTCGGCCACATCACCGTGCTGATGAACCACGCGGGCATCCTGTCGGCCATGCCCTTCCTGGAAACCAGTGAAGAAGAATGGGACCGGATCATGGCCGTGAACGTGAAGAGCATGTTCCTGGTCACCGGCGCGGTGTTGCCGGGCATGCTCGCGGCCGGCGGCGGCAGTATCGTCTGCACTTCATCCATCTCGGCAGTGGTGGGCACGCCGATGGAGGTGCTGTATTGCACCAGCAAGGGTGCCACCCATATGTTCGCCCGGGCTATCGCTGTGGAGTTTCGCGACCGAGGCATTCGCGCCAATGCCATCTGCCCGGGCTTCATCGCCACCGCCCACGGCCTGCGCGAGATCGATATGTTGCGCAAACATGGCGTGGACGTCAGCGAACAGGCCATCGCTGCCGCCCAGGGGCGCTTGTGCCAACCCTCGGAAGTCGCCAGCGCAGCCTTGTTCCTGGCCAGTGACGACGCCAGTTTCGTAAACGGTGCGCACCTGTTTGCCGACAATGGCTACACCGCCCTCTGATTACAAGAACAACCGGCAGGAGAACGATGTGAGCACCTCTTCCAACAACATGCATATAAACGAATTCGGCCTTGAACACGCGCACTGGCGCAACTGGGCCGGTAACCAGTCCTGCATCCGTACAGCACGCGGAGCACCGGCCAGCGAGGACGAACTGTGCTCAATGGTCAGCCAGGCCAGCAGCAATGGCATGAACGTGCGCGTGGCCGGCTCGGGGCATTCCTTCACCCCGGTGGCACTGACCAATGGCCTGCACCTGACCCTGGCCAACATGAGCGGCGTACGCCATATCGACCACGAGAGGAAGCGCGTCACCGCTGCCGCCGGCACCACCATCAATGCCTTGGGCAAGACATTGCGTGCCGCCGGGTTATCAATGGTCAACCAGGGCGACATCGACAGCCAGTCGATTGCAGGCGCATTGACTACCGGTACCCACGGCACCGGTCTGACCCTCGGCAACCTGGCCTCGTCGATTGTCGGCATGAAGCTGGTGCAACCCAATGGCGAAATACTCGTGGTCGACGAAAGCACCCCTGACCTGCTACAAGCGGGTCGGGTGTCGCTGGGCGTACTGGGCATTGTTTCCGAACTGACCTTGCAGGTGACCGACAGCTTCAACCTGCACGAGCGCATCTGGCGCGAAGACTTCGAAAGCGTGATGGAAAAGCACGACGAACTGGCACGCAAACACCGCCACTTCAGCTTCTTCTGGTGCCCCTACGAGCAAAGCCGGCATTGCTATTGCCTACCCGATACCGCCGCCACCTCTACAAGCGGGCGCACCACCGATGTCTGCGAAGTGAAGGTCATGGACATCACCGGCCACCCGATCTGGGAAAGCGAGTTCGAGAAAGTGGCCTACAGCTCGGATGTGTACCCGATCGAGTACCTGCCCAACTTTCACGAGCTGGAATACGCTGTGCCGTTGCGCCACAGCAAGGAAGCGTTGCGGGCCGTGCGCAAGCTGATGCTGGAGGACTTCCCCAAGGCCATCTACCCCATCGAGTACCGCTTTACTGCCGGTGACGGGGCGTGGATGAGCCCATTCTTCGAGCAGGACAGCGTGACCATTTCGGTGTCCGGCCAGCCGGGTACCGACTACTGGGACTATCTGCGGGCGGTGGATCAGATCCTGCGTTCCTATGGCGCCAGACCGCACTGGGGCAAGCTGCATTTCCTGACGGGTGAAGATGTGAGTGCAATATACCCGCGTGCCGAGGACTTCCGTAAGCTGCGCCGCCAGCTCGATCCGCAAGGGATCTACCTCAGCGAGCACCTGAGTCCGCTGTTCAGGTGACCTGTACCTGATACAGCAAGGGGCTGCTTTGCAGCCCCTTGCTGTATCAGCCCTTGGCCAGATAATCGATAAACAGGCGAAACAGTTCGGCGTTGGATGAAATTTCCAGGCGCTGATAGATGTTGTGCTTGTGCACCTTTACCGTCCCATCGGAAATATTCAGCTGCCGCGCAATCGACGCATTGCTGTGCCCCTGTAACAACAACTTGGCGATAAGGCGCTGGGTTTCAGTCAGTTGCCCTTGCAAGATCTCTACGAAGGCGTCCTCCAGCACCACCCCCTCTGGTGCTGCGCGCAGGATATCAGCGTAACGCAATCGACAGTGCTGACCAAAAACCGAAGCCAGCAGCGGCGACATTGCAGCCAACAGGTCCATTTCTCCTGCACCGAAATCCCCGCTGCCGTGGTTGCGCATCAGCGAATAGACGATCGCCAACCGGGGCCGAAGGGGAATGATGAAGCCCACCTCATCCACCGCCGTCCCATAGTCGGACGACACGCAGGGGTGGATGTCCTTGGAAATGGCAAACCCTGAAGAGAAGAAGCAGTCAGGTGCCAGTTCGCTCATGCGCCATAGCCCGGCTGGGTGCTCGTTGACGCAAGCAACGTAGAACGGGTCAAGCAGGTAGCCGCCGCGCACGTAGGCGTTCAACGTACGCTCCGTGACCGTACGGTTGTACCCGTTATGCACCAGCAGTGCTGGTTGATTGAACTGGAACAGGTAGGCGCAACTCATGTCGAACGTCAGCTTGCTGCGCAGCCACGCATCCAGCGCCGGTCCCAGCTGTTCGCTGCCGATCGCCTCGATCACCGCTGCCAACTCGTTTGCCTCATCTTTTGTCATTGTTCACCACACGCTCATGCACCGAAGGCCTGCATGACCTTACCGCCTTGATCGGTTAAAAACACAAAATCCGGAGCGCCCAGGACGCTCCGGATCATGCGCATGACGCTTTTGCTCAGGACGGCTCGGCCACCCCCTTGCAGACACCTGCGGCAGCGTCCTGACGCCCCAACTCCTGCGCCTTGGGCACCGCCAGCCAACTGGCCAGCAGCATGGCGATCAGGCCGCCACTGAGTTTGCCTATCATCAACGGCAGTATCAGCGAGGGCTGGAAGTTGGCGGAGAAGGCCATGTGGTCGCCAAAGGTGAACGCGGCGCACACAGAGAAAGCGATCACCAATACCTTGTCCTTGGGCGGCATTTCGCTGACCAAGCGAAACATGGCCAGGATATTCGCCGAGGCCGCCAATACCCCGGCCGCACCGACACCAGACATGCCAAAGCGCGAGGCCACCCGTTCGATTGGCCGCGCCAGGAAGCGCTTGAGCAAGTGCACCATGGGGAACGCCCCGCACAGCATCAGGCCGATGTAGCCAGCAATTTCCAAGGCGCGAAACTGATCATCGGCATCGGCGATGATCGGCGCAAAACCCCAGCTGCCGAACAGGTGGCTGAACAGGCCGGTGAAGTACTGCACGATGGACGCTACCAGCACCAGAACCACGGCGATGTACATGAACTGGCCGAGCTTGAGGAACAGGTACACCATCAGTGTGGGGAAGTAGCGCAATGCTGCTGCCAGGGCAATGCAAAACAGGATCAACGGCATCAGGTTGCGCAGCAGCATTGCCCAGGTGAAGTGCAGTGCCTGGGTAGCGGCGCCAGTGGTAGCGATGTCCGGACGCACGCTCAGGCCAAGCGCCTGCATGGTCATGGCAATGATCATGATGCTCAGCGGAATGGTCAGCAGCCCGGCCATGATCCCCAGTGCCATGTACTTGTGGTCGGCCTTGCGCAGCATGGCCAACCCGACCGGAATGACGAAGATGATGGTGGCGCCGCACTGAAAGCCGGTGATCAGGCCGAGGATCCAGCCTTCCTGGCTTTGCGCCAGCGCTTTGGCTAACTGGTAGCCGCCCATGTCCGAGGCGATGAAGATGGGACCGGCGATGCCAGGGTCGGCCCCGATGGCCTGGAACAGTGGCGCGATCACATGACTGATACCAGCTGAAATGTACGGGATCGCCGCCATGATGCCGGCTACCGGGATAAAGATGGGGCCGATGCTGTGCAGGCCGGCGATGAACTCCTGGCCCAGTTCGCCTTCGGGGTTGTAGATGGATGCCACGGCACCCAGTACCGCGCACACCATGATGACGTAGATGACATAGGTGCCGATGCTTTCCATTTGCCGCCTCATTTTTAGAGTTTTGGGTTGGCAGGTCTGAAATGTAACGGGGCATCGTTGTTGTTATGGCTTGAGCATGGCGCGCCCCGTCGAGGGTTAAGCTATGCGGCAAGGTGCAGGGCTGTCCATATACCGGGAGGTATAGAAAATTGATCACCGCGTTACGCTATGGATTTCCAGCTGATCACCGCGTAACCAGTCGATAAACCGTGCAAACAACTCCGATTGCGAGTTGATCCCGAGCTTCATGTACAGGTTCTTGCGGTGCATGCGCACGGTCTCCGGCGAGATACCCAGCTCCTGCGCAGTAGATTTCACCGAGTGCCCGCGCAGGATCATGTGCGCCACTTCCCGTTCGCGGTCGGTCAGCACCTGACAGCCAAAGCTGTCGAACGCTGCCTGCAGGCTGCCGCGCTCGGTTGATGCAGCGCCCGGTTCCAGGTTGTGCCGGGCATAGCGCCCCAGCAGTTCGCGCACCATCGGCTCCAGCGCACGCAACAGGTCGACCTGCCCGGCATTCAGGCGCGTGCCGCTGCAGCCCTGGAACAGGCTCAGCGACAGCTTGCGGCCTGCGCTGAGGTCGACGATGTAGTAGCTGTCTTCACTGCAACCTGTACCCAGGTAATAAGCCTTGTAGTAGTCGCTGTCGAAGAAGTTGTCGGGGGCGATTTCCTGCAGGTGGTAGAAGCCTTCGGCCAGGCCGCTTTGCACGGCAAGGCAGAAAGGGTCCAGCAGGTAGCCGGCGCTGAAATAGCGCTCCAGCACGGCAGCCCGGTGCAGTTCAGGAATGCCTTGCTGGTACAGCAACTGCGGTGCCCGCCCCTGGCACTCAAGGCTGATCATCATCGACTCCACCTGCACCAACTGGCCGATGGCAGCGGCCACATACTCCAGCGCCTCGGGGGTTTCGCCATGGGCCAGGGCGCGCTGCAACGCCACGTGCCACTGCTGCAGCGCGCCCATTGTGAGGGTAAGCGGGGTATCGGGGGAGGCCTGGGTCATGCCCGGCAGTCTAGCCTGCCAGGCACGCCCGCGCACAGCCCTTTGCGCCAGGTTCATCGGCCTTGGTACAGGCCAAGCGCCGTGAGTTCACGCGCGGTTTCGAGGATGCACTGGCGCAGGGTCTCGACGATCTCGTCCACCTGCGCATGGGTGATGATCAACGGTGGCGACATCACGTTCAGGTGCATGATCGGGCGCACCAGCAACCCTTTTTCCTGCGCCTTGCTGTGGATGCGCTCGCCGATGTTCACCTCATCGGCGAACAGTGCCTTGCTGGCCTTGTTGGCGACGAACTCGACACAGGCCATCAGCTTCATGCAGCGCACATCCCCCACCAGCGGCAGATCGCGCAGGCTCTGCAAGCGTTGCTCAAGGTAACCCCCCACGTCGTTGACATGATCGAGCAGTTGCTCGCGCTCGATGATCTCGATGTTCTTCAGCGCCGCCGTGCAGCACACCGGGTGGCCGCTATAGGTAAACCCGTGGGTGAAGCAACGGCCCTTGCCTGGCTCGGCAATCACTTGCCAGATGCGCTCGGAAAAAATACACGCGCCCAGCGGCAGGTACGCCGAGGTCAGGCCTTTGGCGGTGGTGATGATGTCTGGGATCACGCCAAACAGTTCCTCGCTGGCGAAGAAGGTGCCCAGGCGCCCGAACGAGGTCACCACTTCGTCGGCGACGAACAGGATGTCGTAGGTCTGGCACAGCTGCCACATGCGCTGGAAGTAGCCCTCGGGCGGAATGATCACCCCGCCCGAGCCCATGATCGGCTCGGCGAAGAACGCCGCCACGTTGTCGGCACCCAGCGACAGGATCTTGTCCTCGAACTCGGCCACCAGGTAGTCGAGGAATTCGGCCTCGTCCATGTCGTGCGGGGCACGGTACGGGTTGGGGTTGGAGACGTGGTGGATCAGGTCGTGGTGATAGTCGAACTCCGGCACCCGGTCGGCGGCCTTGTTGCCGATCGACATGGTCAGGGTGGTGGAGCCGTGGTAGGCGTTGTAGCGGGCGATGATGTGCTTTTTGTGTGGCTTGCCGCGGCAGTTCTGGTAGTACTGGATCAGCCGGTAGGCGGTGTCGACAGCGGTCGAGCCGCCGGTGGTGAGGAACACATGGTTCAAGTCGCCCGGCGCCAGCTGCGCAAGCTTCTGGCACAGTTCGATGGCCACGTCGTTGGCCATGTCGGAGAACGGGTTGGAATACGCCAGCTGGCGCACCTGGTCTGCGATGGCCAGGGCCATTTCCTCGCGGCCCAGGCCGATGTTGGTGCACCACATGCCGCCGACGGCATCGAGGAAGCGGTTGCCGTGGGTGTCACGAATGTAGGCGCCCTCACCGGCGACGATGTTCAACGCACCTTGCTCGCGGTGCTCGTCGAACACATGGTAGCCGTGCATGTAGTGGGCCTTGTCGGCTTCCACCAGCGGGTCGTGGGCGATAGCGAATGCTTTGCTTGGGGTGGCCATGGGCAGCTCCTTGGCGGGAATCGTTGGGCAGTGTTCAGAAACCGGTCTTGACCGTGCTCCAGACCCGGGTGATGGCGCGCATGTCCTTGGGGCTCTGGGTTTTCTGCGCGAACAGGCGCTCACGGGTTTGTGCGTCGGGGTAGATGGCCGGGTCCTGGCGAATGTCATCACGCACCAGCGCGGTAGCAGCAGCGTTGCTGTTGGCGTAGTGGATGTAGTCAGTGACCTTGGCCATGGTCTGCGGCTGCAGCAGAAACTCGATGAAGCGGTGGGCGTTGGCCGCGTGCGGCGCATCCTTGGGGATGTACAGGTTGTCGAACCAGATCAGCGAACCTTCCTGGGGGATGAAGAACGACAGTTTGATGTCCTTCTTCGCTTCCACCGCGCGGGCCTGGGCGGTGGCGTAGTCACCGGACCAGGTCAGCGCCAGGCAGACATCGCCGTTGGGCAGGCTGGTGAGGTAGTTGACCGAGTCGAACTTGCGAATGTAGGGGCGGATGCCCAGCAGCAGTTGCTCGGCCGCCTTGAGGTCGGCAGGCGACGCGCTGCGCGGGTCCTTGCCCAGGTACTGCAGGGCCAGCGGAATGACCTCGGTGGGCGCGTCCATCAGGGTGACGCCGCAGTCGGCGAAGCGCGAGACGATCTTGGGGTCGAACAGCATGGCCAGCGAACCGATCGGCGCGTCGGGCATGCGCGCGGTGATCTTGTCGACGTTGTAGGTTACCCCCGAGCTGCCCCAGGTATAGGGCGCCGAGTACCTCAGGCCAGGGTCGTAGCCCTGCAGGTTGTTGACCACCTGCTGATCGAGGTTTTGCCAGCTAGGCAGTTGCTGCTTGTCCAGTGCCTGGAACACGCCGGCGCTGATCAGCGGGGGGACCAGCGAGGCGTTGAGCATGACCAGATCGTAGCCGGAACGGCCGGTGAGCAGTTTGGTCTGCACGGTTTCGTAGCCATCAAAGGTGTCGTAGATGACCTTGATGCCGGTGGCCTTCTCGAAGTCGGCCAAGGTGGTTTCACCGATGTAGTCGGTCCAGTTGTACAACCGTAACGTGTTACCACTGTCCACCTCTGCCGCCTGGGCCAGGCTGGCGCCAGACGCCAGCAGCAGACCGCCAATCACCTTCAGTACCTTGCGCATGGCAACTCCATCGTGTGAGTGCTCCGGATCGAGCCGATGGGTTCACTATCGGTGGATTCGTCCAGGGGTGACATACCCCGAATGTGTGGGTGGTCGTTTTTTGGCAGGTGGCGCTGGAAGGTTTGCAGAACATCGTATGCCGACAAAATGTTGGGGCTGCTTTGCAGCCCTTTCGCGACACAAGGCCGCTCCCACAAGGACGGCGCAGCCTTCGAAGCTGGCGGTAATCCTGTGGGAGGACGGCGCAGCCTTCGAAGCTGGTGGTAATCCTGTGGGAGGACGGCGCAGCCTTCGAAGCTGGCGGTAATCCTGTGGGAGCGGCCTTGTGTCGCGAAAGGGCCGCAACGCGGCCCCAGTGCTCAGTACAAGAGAAAGGTCACGTCAGCGGGTACAACGCTTCATCGAACTGCGCCAGGCGCGGGAACACCAGTGGCTGGTCGTCCGAGAGCTGCTCCAGACGCTGCCGGTATTGCTGCAGAAAGTCCTGCCGCGCATCAGCACTGATATAAGGCACATGCCAAGCCACGAACGGCGGCAGCACCTCGAACCCGACATAGGCCAGCGTGCCACGCAGGATCGGCCGCAGCATGTCTTCCAGCGGCCCGTGAATCGCGCCGTCGCCAAACATGTGCTCGCGCCCGCCCAGGGTCACGGTCACCAGCGCCCTCTTGCCAGCCAACCCGCCCTGGTCGTAGAAGCGCTTGCCGCCATAGCACACCCCCGACACCAGCACCCGGTCGATCCAGCCCTTGAGCATGGCCGGGGCCGAGAACCAGAAAATCGGGAAGTTCAACACCAGCAAGTCGGCCCACAACAGCTTGTCCAGCTCCTGCTGGATATCTGCGGCAATGGCACCGCGCTTGACGCCCTGACGCTGCTCCAGCGCATACACGAGGTACTCGGGGTTCTCGCGCTGGGTAAAGTCATCGGCACTGGCCACCGGGTTCCAGCCCATGGCGTACAAGTCACTGACCTGCACCTGATGGCCTTGGGCACGGAAGGTTTCCACAGCCTGGTCACGCAGGGCTGCCGTGAACGATTGCGGTTCGGGGTGAGCGTGGACGATCAGTACATTCACAAGCATTCTCCTTACACAAAACAGGTTGTCTTCCAGCGGTGGCTCAGCACTGTACGGCTTTCACCTCGACGAACTCCGCCAGGCCCTCTTCGCCCCACTCGCGGCCGTTGCCCGACTGCTTGTAGCCCCCGAACGGCGCCTGGTAGTTGAACCCGCCCCCGTTGATGAAGCACTGCCCGGCCCGTATCTGCCGCGCCAGCGCCAGGCCGTGCTCGCGGCTGCCCGCCCACACCGCGCTGGACAGGCCGAACGGCGAGTCATTGGCCAGCGCCAGCGCCTGGGCCTCCTCGGCGTAGGGGATCAGGCACAGCACCGGACCGAAGATTTCTTCCTGGGCAATGCGCATGCGGTTGTCGACGTCGGCGAACAACGTGGGCGCCACGTAGAAGCCGCGCTCGAAGCCGCCGTGATTACCACCGCACAACAAGCGCGCGCCCTCCTCCTGGCCCTGGCGAATGTAGTCGAGCACCGTGCGCCGCTGGCCTGCCGAACACATCGGCCCGAGGAAACTGGCGGGGTCACGCGGGTCGCCCATGACCAGTGCGCGGGTTTCGGCCTCGGCGATTTCCAGCGCCTCGGCGTAGCGGCTGGCCGGCAGCAGCATGCGGGTCAGTGCCGTGCAGGTCTGCCCCGAGTTGATCATCACGTCCTGCACGCCATGGCGCACCGCAGCGTGCAGGTCGGCATCGGCGGTAATCAGCAACGGTGACTTGCCACCCAGTTCCAGGCACACCCGCTTCACCGTCGGCGCGGCCGCTTGTGCCACCCGCACCCCAGCACCGGTTGAGCCGGTGAACGACACCATGTCCACCTGCGGGTGCCGGGCCAGGGCTTCACCAACCTTGGCACCTGGGCCGCTGACCAGGTTGAACACCCCTGCCGGCAGGCCGATGGCGTCGATCATTTCGGCCAGCACAAATGCGTGTAGCGGCGTTTCCTGGCTGGGTTTGACCACCACCGTGCACCCGGCAGCCAGGGCCGGCGCCAGCTTGCCGATCATCTGGTGCAGCGGGTAGTTCCACGGGTTGATGAATGCGCACACGCCAACGGCTTCGCGGTACACCAGCGAATTGCCGACTTCGCGCACCTCGTCCATCAGCCTGGCCAGTTCGGCGTATTGCTCCAACCCGGCAATCGGGCCTTCGACCTGCACCGCCTGGCACCACTGCACCGGCATGCCCAGCTCGTCGGTAATAACCTCGGCCATTTGCGCCGCGCGGTTTTTCAGCTGTGCGACCAATGCCCGGATGTACCCGGCGCGCACGCTGGACGGTGTGCGCGACCAGCCATCGAAGGCCCGCCGCGCCGCCATCACCGCCCGCTCGACATCGGCCTCGGCGCCCAAGGGTACCCGGCCAATGGCCTGCTCGGTGGCCGGGTCGATCACCTCAGCCATGCCCTGCCCGCTCGGCACCTGCCAGGCGCCATCAATGTACAGCCGCGCGTACTCACGCATGGCCGTACTCCCGTTTCAGTTCGTCGGCACAGCGGGCGATGCGCTGGCAGGCATCGACCAGCGCCGCATTGCCCAGCACCAGGCCCAGGCGGATATGCCCGGCAGCACTGGGGCCGAACGCTTCGCCGGCAAGCACCGACACGCCCTGGCTGTCCAGCAGGTAGTCGGCAAAGGCCTGGGCACTTACGCCGGTCTCACGAATATCGACCATCACGAACATGCCACCATCGGGCTTCAATGCCTTGAGGCCCGGGCAGCCGGCCAGCTGCTCGCACACTAGATCGCGCCGCTCGCGGTAGGCTTCGCGCATGGCGTCCAGCTCTGGCAACGGCTGCTCCAGCGCCACCACGGCGGCATCCTGGACGAAGTCCGGCAAGCCGTAGAGCATGCACAGGGCGAGGTTTTCCAGATGCGTGGCCAGTGCTGTCGAGCTGACCACCCACCCCATGCGCCAGCCGGTCATGGCATGCGACTTGGACAGGCTGTTCAACGTTGCAGTGCGCTCGGCCATGCCCGGCAGGCTGCCGGGGCTGACATGCTCGCCTTCATACAGCAGCTCGCTGTAGACCTCGTCAGAGATCAGCCACAGATCATGGGCAATGCACAGTTCGGCCAGCGCCTCCCAGGTGGCGCGCGGCAGGCTCGCCCCCGAAGGGTTGTGCGGGCTGTTCAGCGCCAAAGCGCGGGTGCGCGGGGTAATGCGCTCGGCGACGTCACGCGGGCACACGCGAAAGCCATTCTCGGGCTTGACCGGTACCGGTACCACCTTGGCGCCACAGGCGCCGAACACGGCCTCGTAAGTGACATACATCGGTTCGGCAACGATCACCTCATCGCCTGGGTCGAGTATGCACTGGGCCACGCAGAACAGCGCGCACTGGGCACCCGCCAGCACGGTCACCTGGTCGACGCTCACCGCCTGGCCACTGCGCTGCCGGTGACGGTTGGCGATGGCCTGGCGCAGCGCCAGCTTGCCGCGTACATCGGCGTAATGGGTATGGCCAGCGCGCAGGCTGTCGATGGCCGCCTCGACGATAGGCGCGGGGGTGTCGAAGTCCGGGTCACCCACCGACAGCAGCAGGATGTCCTTACCCTCGGCCTGCAGCGCAAGGGCGCGGTAGTGGATGTCCCAGGCCGCAGCCCCGTCGCCGGCGATGCGTTGGGTAAGCTTGGCGTAGCGCATGGCAATCTCCCTTCTTTGGCGGTTTCAGTCGACGAGGATCTTCGGGTTGGAACTGCCCCACACGGTGTACAGGTCGGCCAGCAACGCGCCGTTGATTTCTTCCATCTCGGCCTGGGTGATTTCGCCCCCGGCCTGCTTGCCGAACAGCACCACTTCGTTGCCCCCCTTCACGTCCGGGAAGTCGGTGACATCGACCATCAGCGTGTTCATCGACACCTTGCCCACCACCGGCACACGGTGGCCGTTGATCAGCACATGGCCCTTGTTGGTGAATACCCGGCGGTAGCCATCGGAGTACCCGACCGTAATGTTGGCCAGGCGCGAATCACGGGCCAGGGTGAAGGTGCGGTCATAGCCCACGGTGTTGCCAGCCGGATAGCTGTGCACCGCAGCCACGTGCGATTTGAACTGCATCGCACGCTTGTACTCGGTGCGCGCCGGCACGGTGTCACCGAACAGCGCGCCCCCTGTTCGTACCATGTCCAGGCGCGCTTCCGGCACCTCCAGCGTAGCGAACGAGTTGGCGGCGTGCAGGGTGAGCTTGCTGCGGTCGAGCTTCGCGTGCTTGATCAACCAGTCAGTCTGCTCGTTGAAGGCCGCCAGGCCCTTGCGGACATCGTCCTTGTCTTCCACGGCGAAGTGGGTCATCAGCGCGACCAGCTTGAGGTGCTTCTGGTCGGTGATCTGCAGCGCTTCGCCACGGCCGGACCAGGTGGCCATCTCCACCCCGTTGCGGCTCATGCCGCTGGAGTTGAGCGCCATGTGAATGCGCAAGGTCTTGCCATGGCGCGCGGCGATGGCATCGGCCTGGCGGGCAAATTCCGCGCTGCCCACCAGCTCTTCCATGTCGTACTGCAAGCCATCTTCCAGCTCGCTGAGGCTGGCCAGGCGTACCCGCACCAGTTGCCCGGTGAAGCCACTGGCGCGGACCACGCGGGCCTCCTCGTTGCTGGCCACCGCCACGCAGGGCACGCCCTGGGCGATGATCGATGGCATTACCAGGCCGATACCGTGGCCATAGGCATCGGCCTTGAGCACGACGCACAGCTTGGACTTGCCGGCCAGCTCGGCCTGCAGCGTGCGGATGTTGTGCTGCAGGGCGCTGGCGCTGACTTCGACCCAGGCATTGCTGTTTTGCGCGGTCAGGGCGTTGGTACCGTTGTCCATCGACAGCGGGGGGGCGGCATACAGTGGGGCTTGGCCGGTGATCAGCAGGGCCAGGGATGCGGCCAGAAGTGTACGGCGAAATGGCATGTGGGTTTCTCTTGTTCTTTTGGTTGTTCGCGGCTTAACAGACGCAGGTGTGTTTGAGTTCGATGAAGGTCACGCCGGGTGTGGCGAAACCGCTGGCCAGGTCGGCCTGCAGCGCGTCCAGATCACGCGGCTGGCGCACCGCGCAACCAAAGGCACGGGCCAGGCCGATGAAGTCCGGATTACGCGGCAGCACGCCGACCGGCTCGATGTTCAGGCCGAGCATGTCATCGCGGATCTGCCCGAGGGCGTCGTTGTTCCACAGCAGCACCACCAACGGCCGGTCCAGTTCCTCTACAGCCGTGGCCAGCTCCTGGGCGGTATAAAGGAAACCGCCGTCGCCCACCAGCACCAGGCCTGGGCGATGGTCGGTGGCAAGCATGCCACCAATACCGGCTGGCAGGCCGTAGCCGAGTGTGCCGTAGCCGGTCGGATGCAGCCAGCTGCGCGGCGCCCGGCTGGCGAAGGCGTAGTTGCCGGTGTAGGCCAGTTGGGTCATGTCGCTGCTGATGAACGCATCGTCAGGCAGCACGGCGGCAATGCGGTCAAGAATCGCCTGATGGGTGGCCTGCAACGGTGCATGCCCATGACGAATGGCCTGGCGCAGGTCGCTCACCGCTTCGCTGGCCTGTGCAGGGTCTCGGTCGAGTGCTGGCAGGTGTTCGAGCAAGCCGGCCAGGGTTTGCCGGGCATCACCTTGCAAGGCAATGGCACAGGGGTAGAAGTCGTTGAACTTGCGCGGGTCGATGTCCACGCGCAGCAGCTCGCCAGTGATCGGCAGGCGCTCGCGCCAGAAGTCGGTGTCGGCCATTTCGGTGCCCACGGCAAGCACCACATCAGCCTGGCTGATCAGCTGCCAGCCGGGTTCCACGCACAGGCTGGAACCGGCATTCAGCGGCGCCTGCGGCGGCAGCAGGCCCTTGCCGGCCACGCTGGTGAACAGAGGCGCTGCCAGCCGTGTACTGAGTTGCTGCAACTGCTCAGCCGCGTGCAACGCGCCACCCCCGGCAATGATCATCGGCCGCTGGGCGGCGGCAAGCTTCAGGGCAGCCTGCTCGAGGGTTTCGCGGCACGGCTGGCCACGCACAGGACGGCGTACCACCTCGTCGCTCCAGTCCCGGCTGACCGATGCCGCCAGCACGTCCAGCGGCACCGAAATGTGCACCGGGCGCGGCCGTTCGCTGTCGAACACTGCCCAGGCGCGAGCGATCAGCTCGGGCAAGTCGTCGCCCTGCAGGGCCACCGCAGAAAACGCCGTGATGGGCGCAGTCATGGCGCGCTGGTCCTGGGTTTCATGCAGGCAGCCCCAGCCCTTGCCCAGGCTGGCGGTGTGGTTGATGCTGGAAATCACCAGCATCGGCACCGAGTCGGCATAGGCTTGGCCGATGGGGGTGGCGACGTTGGTCACGCCTGGGCCGGTAATGACGAAGCACACCCCCGGCTTGCCACTGACCCGCGCATAGCCGTCGGCCATGAAGCCGGCGCCCTGCTCGTGGCGGGTCAGTACATGGCGAATGCCACTGCCCGGCAGGCCACGGTACAGCTCCAGGGTGTGCACCCCAGGGATGCCGAACACGGTCTCCACACCGTAGTTGGCCAACAACCGCACCAGCGCCTGGCCGGCCGTCAGGGTAAGGTCATTCATGTCATTCTCCTTGCGCCTGGCCGAGGCGGATCAGCGCGTCGACCGCGGTGGTGCCATGGGCACCGACCATCAATGGGTTCACATCCAGCTCCAACAGCTGCCCGGCGTTTTCGCAGGCGTAGTCGGCCACCGCACGGATAGCTGCGACCAAGGCGTCGAGGTCGGCAGCCGGGCGGCCACGGAAGCCTTGCAACAGGCTGGCACTGCGCAGGTTCAGCAGTGCGGCGCGGATGGCGCTGTCGGTGGTGGGCAACAACAGGCTGACACTGTCCTTGAGCAGTTCGACCAGCACGCCGCCGGCACCGATCACCAAGGCCAGGGCAAAGTCGTGTTCACGTTTGATGCCCACTATCAGCTCGGCCAGCGGCGGCTCGGCCATGGGTTCGAGCAGTACCTGGTCGAACGCGACGTGCGGGGCGTAGGCAGCGATGCGCTGGCGCATCTGCAACAGTGCAGCTTCCAGGGCGGCGGCATCACGCAGGTTCAGCGCCACCGCACCGGCTTCGGTCTTGTGCGGCAGCTGTGCGCTGACCGCCTTCAGTACCAGCGGGTATCCCACGCGGGCGGCGTCTGCCACAGCGCGCTCGGGCGTACTCAGCACACCTGCCGGCACCGGCAGACCGAAGGCGCGCAGGGCCTGCTTGGATTGCCATTCGTCCAACAGTCGGCTTTCGCCCGTGAGGGCCTGGGGGCACAGCGGTACCCGCGCAGCCTCGCCCTGGTCCAGTAACCGCTGGCGGTTCTTTTGGTAAGCGACGATGCGCCCCCAGGCCGCCAGGCCGTCTTCCACGCCCTGCAGGGCAGCGATGCCCCGCGCATGCAGGCGCTCACGCGCACTGGCAGGCAACAGTTCCGGGAAAGCCGAGGTGACGAAGCCGATCTTGCCGTGGCGTTCAACGGCATCGCAGTACAGCCCCAGCAGCAGGTCGCATTCCTTGCGCTCGCCGGTGAAGGCCGCCGGGTAGTCCAGCACCAGCATCGCCGCGCCCGCGGCGCCGCTCAGGGTGTTTTCGAGCATGCGTTGCAGGGCGGCTTCATCGCCCCAGATGGCAGTGGTGAAGTCCAGTGGGTTGACCAGGTTGGCATAGCCCGGCAACACCTCGGCCAGTGCCGCCACCTGCTCTTGCGCGAGCTTCGGCAATTGCAACTGGTTGCGTTCGGCATAGTCGGCAATCAGGCCGGCATCGCCGCCTGAGCAGGCCAGCGCAATCAGCTCGCCATCTGCCGGCAAGCGTCCGCAGGCTGCGGCCTTGAGCGTTTCGACAAAGCTCACCGGGCCGCTGACGCGGATCACCCCCAGGCGCTGGAACAAGCTGTCGTACAACGCATCGGAGCCGGACAACGAGCTGGTGTGGCTGAGCGCCAGTTCAGCGCCGATCTGCGAAACGCCCGTCTTCAGGGCAATGATCGGCGTACCCTGCTGCAATGCCTTGTAGGCGGCGCGTGCAAAGCCCGGCACGTTCTTCAAGCCTTCCAGATGCAGCCCAATGGCCGTTACCCGTGGGTCGTCGAGCAGCACATCCATCAGCTCGGCCACACCCAGTTGCGCCTGGTTGCCGACCGAGGCCATGTAGGCCACCGGCAGCGAGCGGTCGCTCATGGACAGGTTGTAGGCAAAGTTGCCGCTCTGGGTGAGGATCGCCACGCCCTTCTCCACCTGCTCGCCGCCATGGGCCACCGGCCAAAGGGCTGCACCGTGCAGGTAGTCGAGCAGGCCATAGCAGTTGGGGCCGAGCAGGGCCATGTTGCCGGCCGCAGCGAGCAGGCGTTGCTGCAACTGGCAGCCCTCCTCACCGCTTTCGGCAAAGCCCGAGGCATAGCAGATGGCGCCACCGGCACCACGTGCAGCCAGCTCGGCAACGCACTGCAAGGTCAGCTCACGGTTGGTGGCAATGAACACCGCGTCCGGGGCGTAAGGCAAGTCGGCCACCTGTGCCACACAGGGGATGCCTTCCAGGCTTTCATGCTGCGGGTTGACCAGCCACAGCTCACCGGCAAAGCCGCCTTCGGCGCAGCGCTTGAGCGCCCGCGCCATGCTGCGCCCGCCAACGAAGGCCAGGTGCCGGGGCGCCAGCAGGCGCTTGAGGTTGTCACGAATCGATTGCGACATGGGTGTTCTCCTGGCGCTCAGCGCAGCAGCGGGCGCAGCAGTTCGCGGGCGATGATGTGCCGCTGGATTTCCGAAGTGCCCTCCCAGATGCGCTCGATACGCGCGTTGCGCCAAATGCGCTCAACCGGCCCTTCGTCCATCAGGCCCATGCCGCCGAAGATCTGCACGGCTTCGTCGGCGACCTTGCCCAGCACTTCGCTGGCAAACAGCTTGGCCATGCCGGCCTCACCGTCGGTCATGTTGCCCTGGTCCATCTTCCAGGCGGTGTGCAGGGTGAGCATCTCGGCCGCGCGGATCTGCGTGGCCATGTCGGCCAGCTTGAACGACACCCCCTGGTAGCTGCCGATGGCCTGGCCGAACTGCTTGCGGTCGGCGGCCCATTGCAGTGACAGGTCGAGGGCGCGCTGGGCCTGGCCCACGCAGTTGGCGGCGACCATCACCCGGCCGGCGGTAAGCCAGGCATTGGCCACTTCCCAACCTTTGCCCACTTCGCCCAGCACCTTGCTGGCCGGCACCCGGCAGTCGTCGAAGAACAGCTCGTAGGTGTGATAACCACGGTTGCTCACGCACTTGGGACCACGGCGGATGGTCATGCCCGGCGTACCCCGGTCGACCAGCAAGGCGGTGACCGCATTGCGCTTGCGCCCGTTGTGCTCGTAGGTGTCGGTGACCGCGAAGACGATGGCAAAATCGGCGTGGCCGGCGTGGCTGATGAAGTGCTTGCTGCCGTTGATGACAAAGTCATCGCCGTGGCGCACGGCGCGGGTCTTGATGGCGTTGGCATCGGAACCGGCACCCGGTTCGGTGAGGGCAAAGCAGTCGGTTTTCTCGCCCTGCACACAAGGCAGCAAGTAGTCGTTGATCTGCTCGTCCTTGCAGGCCATGAGGATTTTCGACGGCCGTGCAACGAAGACATGCAGCGCCCAGGACACCTTGGACAGCTCACGTTCGATCAGCGCCTGGGACAGGTAGTCCAGACCGCCCCCTCCCACTTCCTCGGGCATGTTGAATGCATAAAAACCGGCTGCGATGGCCTTGCCACGGATCTGTGCGGCCAGTTCGGGTGACACGGCGTCGGCGCGGTCCACCGCTTCCTCATGGGGCAGCAGCTCCTTGGCAACAAAGCTGCGTACCGCTTCCACCAACATTTCTTGTTCTTGGGTCAGTTGGAAATTCATCTGCGAAGGTCCTGATGAGGGTCGGGTATCGGATTACTGGCCGGTAAAACGGGGGGCGCGGCGTTCAACCGAGGCTTGCAGGGCCTCGGCGCCATCCTGGCTGCGGCCACACAACAGGCCGGCGTGGCGCTCGGCTTCCAGCTGTTCAGCCAGCGTGCGCCGGGCACCGTCGCGTATCAGCCGCTTGGTCTGCGCATAGGCGAACGTCGGGCCATTGGCCAGGCGCCCGGCCAACTCGGCCGCCACGGCGGGCAGTTGCTCGTCGGCGCAGACTTCGCTGACCAGCCCAGCCGCCAGGGCACGCTCGGCGCCCCACAGTTCATCGAGGAACAACAAGCGCTTGGCCTGCTCGCTGCCGATCAGCCGTGGCAGGTGCCAGCTGGCGCCGGCATCGGGGCTGTAGCCCATGCTGGTGTAGCCGGCCTTGAAGCGCGCCGAGGCGGCGGCGATGCGCAGGTCGCAGCACAGGCTAAGGTCCATGCCACCGCCCACGGCGGTGCCGTTGATGGCGGCGATGGTGGGTTTGTCGAGGCTGTGCAGGCGCAACATCAGGGCATGGGCAGTTTCGGTCCAGCCATAGCTTTCCAGGGTGCCGGCAGCTTCGGCGGCAGCCCATTCGGCCAGGTCGGCGCCAGCGCAGAAGCTGCGGCCGCTGCCGGTCAGCACCACCACGCGTACGGCGGGGTCGTCGGCATGGCTGTCGAGCAAGGCGTGCAGTTGCTTGAGGGTGGGAATGTCCAGCGCGTTGCGCTGCTCGGGGCGGTTGAGGGTGATCCAGGCAACGCCAGCTTCGACCTTGCTCAACAGTGGCGACGACGGGGTAGTCATGGGGGCCTCGGTGTTGTTGTGATGGTTTTGGAGGGCTTGACGAGGAAGATACTAAACGAGTGTTCAACAAGACGGGATGGGCTGTTACAACTTCGCACAACTCGGTGTTTGGCGTTACACAAGGGCGTTCGTCGTGACGGCTTTATGGCCTGTGAGATCGCGCGCCGCGCGGGCGGTGCTCGATCTCACAGGTGCTGAACATGCAGCGATTGACACCCGCCGGCGACGAGCTGCGGCGTCAAACCCCTGGTGCGCTGGGTGCGAAGGCCCCCTGCCGGCGGCGGTTGACGAAGAAGTACGCCGCATAGCACAGGGCAATGAAGCCAAAGCCCCAATACAGCGACGGTCGTTGGGTTTCATCCAGCGCCAGGAACACGAACAGCGAGCTGCACAGGGTGATGCACAGCAGCGGCACCAGCGGGTACAGCGGCGCCTTGTACTTCAGGTCCTGCAGTTGCCCGCCGTCGCGCAGCCAGGCCTTGCGGAAGCGGTACTGCGCCAGGGCGATGACGATCCAGGTCACGGTGCCGGACATACCGCTTACCGCCATCAGCACCATGAACAGCGTGTCAGCCGCAACGAAGCTGGTCATCAGCGAAATCAGCGCAAAGCACAGGGTGATGCTGAGCGCCCGCAGCGGCACGCCACGCTTGCTCAGCGGCGACAGGCTTTTCGGTGCCATGCCAGTCTTGGACATGGCCCAGAGGATGCGCGTGGAGGCATACAACCCGGAGTTGCCCACCGAGAGGATGGCCGTGAGGATGACGAAGTTCATCAAGTCGGCGGCGTAAGGGATGCCGACCATATCGAACACCTGCACGAACGGGCTTTCCATCAGCCCGGCCTGCTCGTGCGGCACAATGGCCGACAGCACGGCAATCGCCAGCACATAGAAGATCAGCACGCGGAACACCACATTGCGCACCGCCCGCGGGATGCTTTTTTCCGGGTGCTCGGTCTCACCAGCCGCCACCCCCATGATTTCGCAACCCTGGAAGGCATAGACCACGGTCATCATCACCGCGAACACTGCCGACAGGCCGTGGGGGAACAGCGATTCGCCCACCAGGTTGTTCAGCATCGGTGCGGGTGCCCCGCTGCTCAGGGGGATGGCACCGAAGATCACCAGCAGGCCAATGACGATGAAGCCGAGGATGGTTGCCACCTTGATGCCCGAGAACCAGTACTCAGCCTCGCCAAAGGCACGCGTGGCCAGGGCGTTGAGGCCGAACAGCACCACCACGAACAGCGCCGACCAGTACCAGATCGGCACCTCCGGGAACCAGCGGGTCATCAGCATGCCGGCAGCGGTGAACTCCAGGCCTACGGTGGTGGCCCAGCTCATCCAGTACACCCAGCCGATCATGAAGCCGGTGGCCGGGCCAATGTACTTGGTGGCGTGGGCCTGGAACGAACCGGACACCGGCATCTGCACCGACAGCTCACCCAGGCAGACCATCACCAGGTACATCAGCAAGCCCGCGACCAGGTAAGCCAGGATCGCGCCCACCGGCCCACCCTGATTGATGGTTACGCCCGAGCCCATGAACAGGCCGGTTCCAATAACCCCACCCAGCGACAGCATGAAGATGTGTCGGCTTTTCAGGGCGCGGGTGAGCTGGATCTTTTCAACGTTGTCAGTCATGGCGCACCTCACCATTGCGGCAGGTACGTGTGGCGATGCGAACGAGGGGCTGAGCGCTACGGCATGTCATTATTCTTGTCTCCAATAAGCCTCATGGACCGTGTGCAACACGGTTGCCATGGATTATTGGAAACGGATGTAAGACGCCGTTGTACGAACGGATCGAAGATGTAAAAAGTCGTAAGTTTTTTGTACGTCAGCTCTGGATCAACTGTTCCAGGGTCGCACGGGCCTGGCCGAGCTGGCTTGCCAGTGGCTCGGCCAGTGCGTTCAGCGCCTGCCCATCATGCTGGCGGGCGGCGTCTTCCAGGCGTCGCAACAGCGCAGCCAGGCCAGAAAAACCCAGGGAGTCGCAACTGCCGGCCAGGCGATGGGCCAGGTGCAGCACCTCGGTAAAGTCCTGGGCCGGCAGCGCCTCGGCCAACGCCGTGGCGTGCTGCTCCAGTGACTGGCGCAACACATTCAGCAGGCCCTGCAGCTTCTGCTCGCCCAGCAGCGAGCGGTGGGTGGCCAGCAGCGACCAGTCCATGTTTGCGTCAATACCGGCCTCTTCAGTCGGCGTTGCGTCGGCCAGCGCCTGGCGCAGGTTGGCCAGCCGCAGGGGCTTGGCCAGCACACCTTGCATGCCGGCTTCCAGATAATCCGACAGTTGCCCCGGTTGCACGCCAGCGGTCAGCGCCACTATCCGGCTGTGGTGGTTAGGCCCGGGGGTGGCGCGAAGCTGCCGGCACAGTTCCACCCCGCTCATGCCGGGCAGGTGAACGTCCAGCAGGATCAGGTCGAAGCGCCGCTGTGCGCACAACTGCAGGGCCTGCCCGGCATCCTCGGCAAAGCTCACCCGGTGGCCATCGCGCACCAGCAGGCCGCTCGCCACCTCACGGTTCAGCGCGACGTCCTCGACCACCAGGATATCCAGGCTGGCGCTGACCGACTGGGCTGGGGTATTAGCCGCAACCGGCTGCCCAAGGGCGATGTCGAGTTCGAACCAGAAGCAGCTGCCCTGCCCTTGTACACTGTCCAGGCCAATGCAGCCCCCCAGCTTTTCCACCAGGTGCTTGCAGATCGCCAATCCCAGACCGGTGCCGCCGTAGCGGCGTGCCACGGCCTCGCTGGCCTGGACGAAGCGGTCGAAGATTTTTGCCTGTACGGCCGGCTCGATGCCGATGCCGTTGTCACTGACCGACAGCCGCAGGCGCTGCGTGGTCGCATCGCTGACCAGCACCTGCACCTTGAGCCGCACCTGGCCGTGCTCGGTGAATTTGATGGCATTGGCCAGCAGGTTGCTGAGCACCTGACGCAGGTACTGCTCGGCGCCGTGCTGGTAACCGGCTAATTGCTCATCAATCTCCAGATGCAGTGTGTCGCCGTTGTCCGCGGCCATGGGTTCGAGCAGCGCCAGCACTTCCTGGCACAACTGGCGCAGCGAAAAACCGACCAGCTCGGCGCGGCTCTCACCTTCTTCGAGCCGGGCGAAATACAGCACTTCGTTGAGAATCGCCAACAGCCCCTCGCCGGCCTTGTACAAGGCTTCCAGGCGCTGACGGTCGGCCGCTTCCAGCCCGCCACCGCGTAGCAGCTCGGCCATGCCCAGGATACCGTTGAGCGGGGTGCGCAGTTCGTGGCTCATGGTCGCCAGGAAGCGTGACTTGGCCAGGTTGGCGGCCTCGGCGTCATCCTTGGCCCGGGCCAGGCTGGCGGTACGTCGTTCGACCATGGCCTGTAGTTCGTCGCGCTTGTCTTGCAACGCCAGGCGGTCGCGTTCGCGGCGTTCAATGTCGCTGAGGATGGCGCGGCGCATATCGTCCAGGGCATTGGCCACCGTGTCGATCTCGTCAGGGCGCGATGAACGGCGGCGCCCCAGGCGCAACGGTTCCTGCCATTGGCCGGCGCCAATACGCCGGGCGAACTCGGCCATCACTTGCAGATGGCGGGTGACCAGGCGATAGAACAGCCCCGACAGCGCCACTGCCAGGCCACACAGGAACACGCCCATCCACAGCAGGCTGGCAAGGCCGGTGGCATACAACCGATGGTGCACCGCACCCAAGTCGATACTCACTTCAAGCTCACCCAGGTGCCTGGCGGGGCCCGAGGGGGGCTGATAATCCAGGGGGAAGCGCTCGATGCGCAGCGGCCCCTTGGGTTCGGCCTCCCCTCGCAGCAGTTGAAAATCATCGCTAACCAAGCGCACCCGGGCCACGTCGGAAAAATCCACCAGGCCGCGCAATTGCGTATCCAGCTGCGCCTCGTCCAAGTCCCACAGGCTGCGCTCCAGGCTGGCGAGGTAGCCTGCGCGGATCAACGCCATGCGCGCCTCGATGTCGCGCATCTCGCGGCGGTATTCGAAATACAGCTGCACGCTACTGGCCAGTACGGTAAAGCACAGGCTGAACAACAGGATGAACCGCAGCAGGCGGCGCAGCAGGCCATCGGTGTGCAGGCGAATCATCGGGCATCTGCCGGCAGGTTGATCATGTCGCGGTAGGTAACCTCGCTCTGCTCCAGCCAGCGCGCGATCTCGCCAGCCTGGTTCATGCGCCGCAACTGCGCGTCGATTTCGTCCATGTGCTGGCTCAGGGGTGATTGCCGCGATACGGCTACCCGCAGGTAGTCCACGCTCAGCGCGCTGGGCAATACGCGGATGTCCTGCGCGCCGGGCAGGTGCTCGATGAACAGTTGGCCGGTGCGCCGCTCCTGGATCACGTAGTCGATGCGCCCGCGGATCAGCTTGCCGAAGTTCTGCTGGCTGGAAGACACCCGCTCGATGTTCTGATGCCGGGCGACGAAGCGGTCGAATTCGGCGCCGTAGCTTTCGCCGTACAACAGGCCGCCACGGTAACCCGCCAGGTCCTCCAGCTGCTGGAACTGCACCGGCCGCTTGCGGTTGTAGAACACGGCCACTTCCTCGCGCACCACCGGCTCCGTGGAAAAACGCATGCGCTGGTCACGCTGGTCGCTGTTGTAGGCCAGGACCACGTCCACCCGCCCGGCGGCGGCGTCCATCAGGCAGCGCTTCCAGTTGCCCAGCACCACGGTTTGCACCTCGTAGCCCATGCGCGCGAACAGTTCACGCACCACGGTTGGGGCCAGGCCGCGCACCTGGTGGCCGTCGCTCCAGGAAATGGGCGGGTACACCGGGTAGTCACAGTAACGCACCGGCTCACTGGCACTGGCGTGCAGGGTGGGCAACGTCAAGGCCAGCGCCAATCGCCAGGCGCGATGAATCATGCTGCCACGCTGGCAGTGAACAGGTAGCCGGTGCCGTGAATGGTGATGATCAACTGCGGTTCGGCCGGGTCGTCATGCAGCTTGCGCCGCAGGCGGCCGACCAGCACGTCGATGGAGCGGTCGTTGGGCACCCACTCGCGGTTGCGAATCTGGTCCATCAACTGGTCGCGGCTGAGGGTGTGGCCGCTGTTGCGCAGGAACACGCTGAGCAACTGGAACTCGCCGTGGGTCAGCAGGGTTTGCCCGCCACGGGCGTCGATCAGGCGCCGGCGGTCGGTATCCAGCGCCCAGTCGGCGAACTGCTTCAGCGATTGCGCGCAGGCCGGGGCGGGGTGCGCCTCGCGGGCATGGCGCACGCGGCGGATCAGGTTTTTCGCCCGGGACACCAGCTCGCGGGGGTTGAGTGGTTTGATCACGTAGTCATCTGCACCGCATTCCAGGCCAACGATGCGGTCTATGTCGTCATTGCGTCCGGTGACGAGGATGATGCCAACCTCCGAGCGCACCCGCAGTTCGCGGGTCAGGGTGAGGCCGTCCTTGCCGGGCAGGCGGATGTCCAGCAGCACCAGGTCGACATCCTGGCTGGCAAGCAGGGCTTCGGCCCTTTCCGCGGTGTCGGCGCAGTGTACGTCGTAGCCCTCCTGGGACAGGTAGGCCTGCAGCAAGTCACGAATAAGCGGATCGTCATCGACGATCAATACCCGAGGCGTCATTGCGTGTTGTCTCTTTTTATTGGTGTTGTTCTACACACTCGCGACAGCAGCGTACTCGTTACTGAACAGGTGATCAACAGCCCTCGGGCAGGCTGAAGCGCCTCCGGCCGCCGGCCTGCAGGCCGTCGACCCACGCCTCGCAGATGATCACGCCCTGCTCGGGGCTGAAGGTGCCGGGGTTCAGGCCCGACTCCAGCCACAGGCCGTCGAGCAAGGCGCTCAGGCTGATGGCCGCCAGGTCGGCATCGAAGCCCTGCCAGCCCTCCTCCTCGGCCAGTCTGGCCAGTAGCCGGCCAAGTTCGTTGCGGTACTCGCCGTAGGAGTGGTCGTGCACCTGGTTGATCGCGTCGGCGGTCTTCACCGCGCCCCAGAAGGCCAGCCAGGCATCGAGCAATTGCGGGTCGAGCAGCTCGGCGCAGAACGAGGCACGGAAGAACGCCGACAACCGCTCGCGGGCATTGGGCGCAGCTTGGGCCATGGCCTCGCGCAACAAACCCATCACCCGACCGGTGACGGCCATGTAAGCCTCTGCCACCAGTTCGTCCTTGCCCGCGTAATGGTGGCTGATCAGCCCGACCGAGACCCCGGCCTCGGCCGAGATCTTGCGGATTGAAGCCCCCTGGAAACCATGGCGCTTGAGGCACACCAGGGTCGCCTCGACCAGGTTGGCTTTGCGCAGTTCCGGCAGCATGCGGTGGTAGCGGGCTTCCTGAGTCATCGGTGGGTCTCTGGTTAGGGGCTGGACTGAACGACTGTACAACAAGCCGGACTGCGTGATAAACCCTAAGCGCCACTGCCCGGCAGGGCCCCCTCACAACAACAAAAGCGGCTGCCATGAACGACCTGATCACACGCGAGCTGGACCAAGGCCTGCTGACCCTGGCCTTCAACCGCCCCGACAAGCTCAATGCCCTGAACACTGCCATGTACCAGCTGCTGGGCGACCTGTTGCTGGCGGCAGGTGAAGACCCCGCTGTCGATGCCATCATCATCACCGGTGGGCCGCACTGCTTCAGCGCTGGCAACGACCTTCGCGACTTCCTCGACAACCCACCCAGCGACCTGGACAGCCCGGTGTTCCGCCTGATGCGGGTGGTCATGGGCCTGGACAAGCCGCTGATCGCAGCGGTCAGTGGTGCGGCGATCGGCATCGGGGCCACCCTGTTGCTGCACTGCGACCAGGTGCTGGTCAGCCGCTCGACCAAGCTGCGCATGCCTTTCGCGCCGCTGGGTGTGTGCCCGGAGTTTGGTTCCAGCCTGCTGCTACCGCGTGTGCTTGGCCAGGCCAGGGCGGCACGCTTGCTGCTGACCAATGCATTGCTGGATGGCGAACAGATGCTGGCCTGGGGGCTGGCCAATGAGCTGCATGAAAACGGCGAACAGTGCCTGGACGCTGCCCGCACGCTGGCGCGGCAGCTGCAAGGCTACCCGCAGGCGGCACTGCGGATCAGCAAGCGGCTGCTCAAGGACAGCCAGCGGGCGGAGCTGGAGGCCACGGTGGCGCGGGAAAGCCGACTGTTCATCGAATGCCTGCGTACTGAAGAAGCGCGGGCCGTGCTGCGAGGGCTGATCAAGGGTTGAAGGGGCTGGCGCGATCTTCATGGGCGCAACTGTCTTGCGCAAACGTTGTTGCACTAGTACCCGGTCATCTCCAGATACCCGCGCCCGCCCGCACTCCCGTTCAAGCGTACCGGCCCTTCCCAATACGGGAACCGTGTCTGCATCCACGCCTGCGGCTCAACGGCATCGACCTGCACATCCACCCCATGCTCCGGCACTTGCACCCGCCAACGCGTGGGCACCTGCTTGCCGTTTTTCTGCGCAGACCAGGCCAGGGCCTGCAGCTGGATCTGTGCGGCGTCCAGTGCCATCACGTCCCCTTGTGGCCCTACCCAGGTCCCGGCGCGATACGGTTCCCCGTGGGCCTCCCGTACCTGGAACAGCATCAGCTTGGCGCCACTGTCCAGGTGCAGGGAAAACCAGTCCCAGCCGGTCTGCCCGGGCGCCAGCGGCTGACTGCTCCATTCCCGGTCCAGCCAGGCCTGCCCGGTAACCGCGATGCACAGGCTGCCACGCTGGACCTGCCCCTGGACCTGGTAGAACGGCTGGCTGTAATAGTACGAAGCCTGGCCCTTGCCTGATTTTTCGCTGTAGCCCTGCTCACCATGCAGCACCAAGGGAAGATCGCTGTGCAACTGCAAGTCATAGCGAAAACCTTCGCCACTTGCGACCATCTGCAGGTCTTCAATGCCGCCCCGGCCCTGTAACACCCAGTCATTGATCCATGCGCGAAACGGCTGGGCCTGCGCGCCGGCCTGGCCGACACCACCCCGCGCCAGGGTTTCAGCAGCCTGATGGCCACCCGGCCCGGTCAGTGCTGCATGCCCCATCCAGAGGTTCGGGCTGTTCCAGTCGGTGGTCTCCAGGCCGGGGCGCAGGGCAGAGCGGAACAGTGTCCACTGGGCGCCCCAATCTCGGCCCTGGGCGTCCTTGAGGTTAGCGGTGACATACCACCACTCGATACGAAAGCCGTCGTGGGGACCGTGGTCATGCGGGAATACCAGACGATGATCGCGGGTCACCTGGCTAAACTCGCCAGCCTGCTGCCCGAGCCCGGCATAGCTCTGCGGTGCTGGCTGATCACAACCGCACAACAACAACCCGGTCAGCAACAGCCACGCATTAAGCTTCATCGGCCAACGGCCTCAACAGTTCGCGCGGCTGGCGGCGCGCCAGTTGCCACAGCGGCCAGGCGCAGGCCAGCAGGCTGGTGAACATGCCCAGCACGGTCAACTGCAGCAGTTGCATGGGGAACACATACAGCGGTAAGCGCCAGCCGAAGGCCTGCACGTTCACCACTGCGACCAGGCACCAGGCCAGCAACAGCCCAAGCGGGATTGCCAGCAACACGGTGAAGCTGCTTAGCATGAGTGTCTGCCCCAGGCTCAGCCAGACCAGTTGCATGCGCCGCACCCCCAGCGCCCACAGCGGTGCCAACTGGCCCAGCCGGGCCTGGCCCAGGGTCAGCAGGTTGATGAACAACGCCACACCAGCCACGCCAAGGGTAAGGCTGTTGAGGGCTGCGGTGGCGGCAAAGGTGCGGTTGAAAACGTCGGTTGACCAGCGTTTCAGGCGCGCCTGCTCGACCACCCGGCTGTCATCCAGGGCAAAGTGCTGTTGCAGCGCGGCCTTGAGCACCGGCACCCGTTCAGCGCTCAGGTCGACACTCAAGCCGGCCAGGGTTGCCTGTGGCCAGTGGGCGCGCAACCAGCCGGCATTGACCAGTACATGCCCCTTGGGGTTGCCGTAATCGGCGTAGATCCCGACCACGGGCAAGGCTGGCGTGTCTGCGGGCAGCTTCAGGCTGTCGCCCAGTTGCAGGTTCAGTCGCCTGGCCAACTGCTCACTGAGCATCACGCCTTGTCCGCTGGCCAGTTGCTGCCAGGCGCGCGAATGCTGTTCCAGCAATGGCCAGCGCGTTCGATAGGCGGGGTGATCGACAATGCCCTGCACTTGCACCGGCCAACCTTGCAGCTGCATGTCTGCACGCCAGCCGGGCAGGACCACGCTGGCCCCGGGCTGCTGCTTGAGCCACTCGATTATCTGCAAGCCTTGGGCCGTGTCCCGCGGGGTGACATACAGGTCGGCGGAGAGGCGCAGGTCAAGCCAACCGACAAACGTCTTGCGAAAACCCTCGGTCATGCTGCCCACGCCAACACTGGCAGCCAGCGCCAGCAAAAGGGCGACCAACGCCAGGCTCAAGGCTGGCAGCTGCTGGCGGCTGTCAGCCACGAACCATTGCGCCAATGGCCGGTGGCAACGACGCGCCAGCCAGGCCAGTACCCGATCGAGCAACGCCGGCAACAGCAGCGCCGCCGCCAGCAACAACCCTGCCAGCATGCCGAACGCGCTAAGCAGGCCAGCCCCGAATACACCACAGCCCAAGGCCAGCAACAGCAGCAGGCCCGCTAGCAAAGCCTGCCGTTGCAACCACGGCCCCTGCGCCAGTCGCCAGGCCTGGGGTTGCGCCAGCGCCAGCAAAGGCAATCGGGCAGCGCGCATTACACTTTGCAGGCCGGCCAGCAATGCCCCGAGTACACTCACCAGCACACCCAGCAGCCACCACCCCGCCGGCAGGCTCAACGTGCCGGCGACCTGGGCGCCATACAGACCACGCAGGCTGGCGGCCACGTCGGGCAACAGCCACGCGGCCAATGCGTAACCACTGACCACCCCGGCCAGCCCACCCACTGCCGCGAACAGGCCCAGCTCCAGCACCAGGGCACCCAGCAGGGTCTTCAGGCTGATGCCGCACGCGCGCAGGTTGCGGATCAGCCCACGGCGCTGCTCCAGCGCCAGACCGATCGCGGCGTGGGCAATGAACAAGCCGACAACGAACGCCAGCAGGCCGAGGGCGGTCAGGTTGAGGTGGAAACTGTCGGTGAGGCGCTGCAAGCCGCCATCGTCCTGCCGCGGCTGCAGTTCAAGGTGGCGGGCAATATCCGCAGGCAACGGCCCGGGCGTATCAGCCAGCAGCAGACGAGACAACTGCCCCGGTGCGTTCAGCAACGTCTGCGCGTGGCCGATGTCCACCACGATGACCCCGGGTGCCAACGCAGGCTGCAAAACCAAAGGCGGCAGCAACTGCCCTTCACTGTCGCGGGTCGGCTGCCCGGGGCTTTTGTTCAGTTGACGCAAGGTGTCTGGCCCAACCCAGGCTTGCCCGGGCGTGCCGATGAACGCTTGCAGGTCGAATGCCTGCACCTGCACCCCGGCAACGCTGCTGGCAGGCGGCAGGCTCAACGGCTCGATGCCGATCAGTCGCACACTGCGTGCGGGCTCGCCCGGCAAGCGCAAGCGCCCTTCCAGCACCGGCGAAACAGCCCAGCCCTGCCTGCGCAGTTTCACGTACAACGCCTGATCGAAGCGCTCGCCATTGCGCGCGATCAGTTGCGCCTGCAGCGGCCCGGTCAATACCGCGCTGGCCCGGGCATAGTCGCTGCGTGCCTGGCTGTTCAATGCCTGCACACCGGTCCACAAGGCCGTGGCCAGCCACAGGCCAGTGAAGATGCTGAAGCACTGCACACGATGGCGCCGCCAGTGGCTGAGCAGCGCCAACAGGGCCAGCGACAAAAGCTTCATCAGCCCTGCTCGGGCCGCACACGGCCGGCCTGCAGGTAGCAACGGTGCTGCAAACGCGCCGCCAGCCGCGGGCTGTGGGTCACCATCAGTACCCCGCTGCCGGCTTCGGCGACCAACTGCAGCAACAAACTCAGCACCTCGTCACTGCTGGCTTCATCGAGGCTGCCGGTCGGTTCGTCAGCCAACAGCCAGGCCGGGCGCCCGGCAAGTGCACGGCCGATGGCGACCCGCTGCTGCTGGCCGCCAGACAGTTGTTCCGGGTAACGCTCAAGCAGGTCCGCCAGGCCCAGGCGCTGCGCCAGGTAAGCCGCCCAATGCGGGTCATGCCGCCCGGCGAGGCGGGCCTGGAACGTAAGGTTCAGGCCCACGTCCAGGCTGCTGATCAGGTTGTACTGCTGAAACACCAGGCCAATCCCCTCCCGCCGCCACTGCGCCAGCGACGCTTCCGAACGGCCATCGAGCGGAACATCGTCGATCAGAATACGGCCGCTGTCCGCTCGGTCCAGGCCAGCCACCAGGTGCAGCAAAGTGCTCTTGCCGCTGCCCGACTCGCCCATCAGCGCCAGGCTGCTGCCCCGCGCCAGGCGCATGTCCACCCCCTGCAATATGGGAAGCGGGCCTTGGGGGGTGGGGAATGATTTGTAGAGTTGTTCGATGGCTAGCATCGAGTGGCCTTGATGGGTGGGGTGTCCCTTTAGGCATAGCAGGTTCGGCCAAGCCTGCTCCTGCACTGGCCGCTTTGATCGATCTCGCCGGTGCCTTCCTGTTCAGACGACGTGCTGCTGCAGCCGCCCCCTCGAATCGCAGGGGCGCCCCTTCAATGGATCCACTAAAAACCGATAATCGCACAGAATCCGCATTAACAAAGCAAAATGCATTGACCATGCCCGCCAGTCGCAGCCTTAATGGATCCATTAAATAAAAACAAAACCCCGGAGAGCCTCCCATGTACCCTAAAAACACCTGGTACGTCGCCTGCACCCCCGACGAAATCGCCACCAAACCCCTGGGCCGGCAGATCTGCGGGGAAAAAATCGTGTTCTACCGCGCCCGCGAGAACCAAGTCGCCGCCGTCGAGGACTTCTGCCCGCACCGCGGCGCACCGTTGTCGTTGGGCTATGTCGAGGACGGCAACCTGGTGTGCGGCTACCACGGCCTGGTGATGGGTTGCGACGGCAAGACCGTGTCGATGCCGGGCCAACGGGTGCGTGGTTTCCCCTGCAACAAGACCTTTGCGGCCGTCGAGCGCTATGGCTTCATCTGGGTCTGGCCCGGTGACCAGGCGCAGGCCGACCCGGCGCTGATTCCGCATCTGGAATGGGCGGTGAGTGATGAGTGGGCCTACGGCGGCGGGCTGTTCCACATCGGTTGCGACTACCGCCTGATGATCGACAACCTCATGGACCTCACCCATGAAACCTATGTGCACGCCTCCAGCATCGGCCAGAAGGAGATCGACGAGGCACCGCCGGTGACCACCGTCACCGGCGACGAAGTGGTCACCGCCCGGCACATGGAAAACATCATGGCGCCGCCGTTCTGGCGCATGGCCTTGCGTGGCAACGGCCTGGCCGACGATGTACCGGTGGACCGCTGGCAGATCTGCCGTTTCACCCCACCTAGCCATGTGCTGATCGAAGTGGGTGTAGCGCATGCCGGCAAGGGCGGCTACCACGCCGAGGCACAGCACAAGGCATCGAGCATCGTCGTCGACTTCATCACCCCAGAAAGCGATACCTCGATCTGGTACTTCTGGGGCATGGCACGCAATTTCGCTGCGCACGACCAGACTCTGACCGACAACATTCGTGAGGGCCAGGGCAAGATTTTCAGCGAAGACCTGGAAATGCTCGAACGCCAGCAGCAGAACCTGCTGGCCCACCCCGAGCGCAACTTGCTGAAGCTGAACATCGATGCCGGCGGCGTGCAGTCACGCAAAGTGCTGGAGCGGATCATCGCCAAAGAGCGTGCGCCGCAGCCGCAACTGATCGCCACCAGCGCCACCCCTGTCTGAGGAACAGCCGACATGATCGATGCCGTAGTGGTATCCCGTAACGATGAAGCGCAGGGAATCTGCAGCTTCGAGCTGGCAGCGGCAGATGGCAGCCTGCTGCCGGCGTTCAGCGCCGGCGCCCATATCGACGTGCACCTGCCCGACGGGCTGGTGCGCCAGTATTCGCTGTGCAACCACCCCGAAGAACGCCATCGCTATCTGATAGGCGTGCTCAACGACCCGGCTTCGCGGGGCGGCTCACGTAGCCTGCACGAGCAGGTGCAGGCCGGTGCCCGGCTGCGTATCAGTGCGCCGCGCAACCTGTTCCCGCTGGCCGAGGGGGCGCAGCGCAGTGTGCTGTTTGCCGGCGGCATCGGCATTACCCCAATCCTGTGCATGGCCGAGCAGCTGTCCCACTGCGGCCAGGCCTTCGAGCTGCACTACTGTGCCCGCTCCAGCGAGCGGGCGGCGTTTGTCGAGCGGATCCGCAGCGCGCCGTTCGCTGATCGGCTGTTCGTGCATTTTGACGAGCAGCCGGAAACGGCGCTGGACATCGCCCAGGTGCTGGGCAACCCGCAAGCTGATGTGCACCTGTATGTGTGCGGGCCGGGCGGGTTCATGCAGCATGTGCTGGACAGCGCGAAGGGCTTGGGCTGGGAGGAGGCCAACCTGCACCGCGAGTACTTCGCCGCAGCACCGGTGGATGCCAGCAACGATGGCAGTTTCTCGGTGCAGGTGGGCAGCACGGGCCAGGTGTTCGAGGTGCCAGCCGACCGGACCGTGGTGCAGGTGCTGGAAGAGAACGGTATCGAGATCGCCATGTCGTGCGAGCAGGGTATTTGCGGCACCTGCCTGACACGCGTGCTGCAGGGCACACCGGACCATCGCGATCTGTTTCTCACTGAAGAGGAACAGGCCCTGAACGATCAGTTCACGCCCTGCTGCTCGCGCTCGAAGACGCCACTGCTGGTGCTGGACATCTGACCCGGCTTACGACGAGGGCAGGATGACTTTCATGCCCGCGTCCGCCGCTGCCCCACCAAAGGTTTCGGCATAGCGCAAGGTGGCATTGGCGTGCTCGCGCATGATCGCTTCGGCGCGGGCACCCTGGCGGTTGACCAGGGCGTCGAACACGGCGTGGTGCTGCATGTGGGCGAAGTTGAAGCGCCGGTACTCGCGAGCCAGATCATGGCGGTCCACCGCCAGTGCGGTAACCGAGGCGAATGGCAGGTGGTCGTTGCGCGCCAGGGCAACGGCAATGGCCGGGTTGTGGCTGGCGTCGATGATCACCTGATGAAAGCGCATGTTCAGGTCGTGATAGACCTGCAAGTCGTCTTCGCTCACAAAGCCCTTGTCGAACAGCTGATCGCCGTCGACCAGGCACTGTTGCAGCGCAGCGCGTGCTTGCACCGACAAGCCACGTTCTGCAGCCTGACGCGCCGCCAACCCCTCCAGCACACCGCGCACCTCGACCGCACCCGCGATGTCATCGGCGCTGACCGAACGCACCTGAAACCCCCGGCCACCAAAGCGCACCAGCAGGCCTTCCTGTTCGAGGGTGCGAAATGCCATGCGCACCGGCATGCGTGAAACGCCGAACAGTTCAGCGGTTGGGACTTCCATCAAGCGCTCGCCGGCCGCCAGCTCGCCTGAAGCGATCATCTTGCGCAACGCAACCAGCACCATCTGACCGGGTTTGCTCATCCAGGCGACTTCCAAAGACATGAGCGGGCATCTTAGCGCAAGCCGTGGGGTTGCTGCTGACCTGTTGTAGGAGCGGGTTTACCCGCGAAGCAGGCGACGCGGTGCATGGCACCGGCTGCGCCGGTGTTCGCGGGTGAACCCGCTCCTACGGGCAGAGCGCGCGCCAAGAAACCAACCTGTCTCGAAACAGGCGCCGTAGATGTAGGAGCGGGTTTACCCGCGAAGCAGGCAACACGGAACATGGCACCGGCTGCGCCGGTGTTCGCGGCTGAACCCGTTCCTACAAGGTCAGCGGGTAGCTGACGATCAGTCGCGTCTGGTCGAAGTCGCTGTTGAAGCTGCGCCGGTTGGTCGCGTTGTTCAGCCGGATGTTGAGGTTCTTCAAAAACCCGCTCTGGAAGGTGTAGTTCACCTCGGTATCGCGCTCCCACTCCTTGCCATTGCTGCCCGCCGCCGTGGTGGCGTTCTCGCCATGCCCGTACCGCACCATGGCCAGCAGCCCTGGCACACCGAGCGCGGCAAAGTTGTAGTCGTAACGCACTTGCCACGAACGCTCGTCAGCATTGCTGAAGTTGCCGTTGAACATGTCGTTGCCCAAGGTTCGCCCACTGCTGCCGTACACCGACATCCACTGACTGTCGCCACTGACCTTCTGCAACCCCAGGTACAGCGTGTGGCCACTGTGCGAAGCTGACAACAAGGCGTAGCCGGTGCGGCTCTGGATGTCGCCGATGCGCGCCTGTCCGTCATCCCGGTCGATGAAGTAGCCAAGGTTGGCCCCCAACGTCCACTCCCCTACCCGCTGACTGTGCAGCAGGTTGAAGTAGCTTTGCTGGTAGATGTCCTCCAACTGCGAGTGCCAGGCGCCGATCAGTGTTCGCTGCTGGTTGAAGCGGTACTCGGCGCCGGCGTAGTTGAAGCCGTCCGAGGTGACCCCGGGCGCGGCCCAGGCAGACAGGTCCTGCATGTCCGAAGAGTGGCGCAGGCTCACCTCGCGGTACTGGCCGGCCTGCAGGCTCAGGCCTTCGATTTCCCGCGAGTCGAGCATGGCACCACGGAAAGTCTGCGGTAGCAGGCGGCCATCGTCGTAACGCAGCAGTGGAATATCCGGCAACAACTCCCCCACCTTCAGCTCGGTCGCAGACATACGCAGCTTCGCCGCCAGCCCGGCCCGACCGTAGTCGTCGGCCGCTCGCCCGTCATCGTGCACCGGCAACAGTTCTGAGCCGCTGGTACCGCCGCCGCTGTCCAGCTTCACGCCGAACAGGGCGATACCGTCCAGGCCAAAACCGATCAGCCCCGGGGTGTAGCCCGAGCTGAACTTGAAGATGAAACCCTGGGCCCATTCTTCAACCTTGCCCTTGGCGGCCCCCGGGTCGCGGAAATCGCGGTTGAAGTAGTAGTTGCGCAGTGTCAGCCCACCCTTGGCATCTTCAAAGAAGCCCCCCTCTTGCGCCCAGGCCGGCAAACCAAGGCCAAACGCCAGCGAAACTGCCAGGACCGAACGGGCCAGCGTACAAGTTGTGTCCATCATTATTATTGTTCTCCGCGTTCAATAGGCGCAGCAGACCGCCCCAGGCCAGCATGACCCGGAGCAGTAAGTTGCATTCAGATACCCGGCCAGGCCGGGTTGCACTCAGTGGCTCAGTGCATCAGCAGACAAGGCAGACGCAGGCTTGGCCGTTGGGCGCAACAGCAGCAGGCAACCCGCGGCAAGCACGAACACGCTGGCGAACACGCCATACAGATGCAGGGGTTGCCAGCCACCATCGAGCAGCACGCCAGCCACGGTCGGCGACAGGATTGCGCCCATGCGGCCGATGCCGATCCCCCAACCCACGCCGGTGGCGCGTACCGATGCGTCATAGACCACCGGCGACAAGGCATACAGCCCAGCCACGCAGCCGTTGGAAAACAGCCCGATCAGCAGGCCCAACGCCAGCGCCGCAGTGACCGAGGCGCCATTGGCCACGAACAGCACCAGCAGCGCGGCGGTAATGAGCATGAACAACGCCAGCACGCGCGTCAGTGGCCAGCGCGAAGCCAGGCCGCCGATCAGCGCCGCGCCAAGGATGCCGCCCACGCTCAACAGCACCCCGCCGGTGATGCCTTGCTGGGCCGACAAGCCGGCGGCCACCAACAGTTTCGGCGTCCAGCTCATGACGAAGTAGAAGCCGAACATGACCAGGAAGAACAGCAACCAGATCACCAGCGTGGTGCGGCGCATGGCCGGCGCCAGCAGCTGCTTGAAACCCCTGCTGGCACCTTCTGCCCGTGCGGCAACAGCCGGCAGTTGCGCCAATGCCGGCTGGCCGAGGCGTACGGCCAGGCGGTTGACCCGGGCCAGCGCATTGGCCGGCCGGCGTGCCAGCAGAAAGTCCAGCGACTCTGGCAACCACAGCAGTACCAGCGGGATTACCAGTACGGTGACGATGCCGCCAAACAGAAATACCGAGCGCCAGCCCCAATGCCCCAGCAGCCATACCGCCAGCAAACCGCCCAGGGTCGCACCCAGCGCATAGCCAGTGGACTGCAGGCTCACCGCCAAGCCGCGCCAGCGTTTGCTGGCATATTCACTGGCAATCACATTGCTGCTGGCCAGGATGCCACCGATGCCCAGCCCGGTCAGGCCACGCAGCAGCGCCAGTTGCAGCGGGCTCTGGCTCAGTGCCGAGAGCAGCATGCCGATACCGGACAGCGCCAGGCACAGCAGGATCAGCGGGCGTCGGCCAAAGCGGTCAGCCCACGGCGCGATGAACAATGACCCGGCCGCCATACCGAACAAGCCGGCACTGAGCAGAAGCCCTACCTGCGCCCCATTCAGGCCCCACTCGGCAGACACCGAGGCGGCGGTGAAGGCCATGACCAGCACGTCGAAGCCATCGATCATGTTGAGGATGATGCAAATACCAATGGCCAGGCACTGAAAGCGACCCATCGGGTCGTTGTCCAGACGTTGCTTGAGATCGGTATTCATGGGGTCACCTGCCGGCCAGGCTTGGCCACAGGCGAGAGGAACGATGCGCACGCGCAGGCGCAACGGGAGGAACCCTGACGGTTCAGTGCCGCTGGATAGCCATTCATGACTGGACCCTTTTTGTAATTGTTATCGCATACGGCAGGAGGGCTCCGGCCGTTGTCAGGCGCTAATCAACCAGATAATGGATCCACAGACAACGTTACGAAAGCACTGCCTATCAATCAGGCGCGACCAACCTCAGCTCATCGTTAGGAAAAATCATATTTTTTATAATTAAATTCAATAGGTTATAAATTTAAAACCAAAGAAACTTGATGTTCGATTAACGAACACAATCGAATTATGGATCCACAAACCATCAAAAACCACCCCTTGACTCACCACCATGACTACGCAATGAACAAATCTTCATGTTCCCCCTCAGCGCCCTGATCATGGGGCGCACAGCCGATGCCAGCCAGCCGGCAGCCGGGACTCGCCTTGAGGGTGCGGTGCGGGTTGCGTAGCATCCGCGACCCGATCGCGCGCGTATTGCCACCCCTCAGGATCGATTCACAGATGCCGCAACCCATCCCGTTAAAGGACCACGAAAAGGAAAAACACCTGGTCAACCGTCGGCTTCTGGCCTGCGCTGCCATGGTGTTCAGCCTGTGTGCTGTTCTGGTGGGCCGGCTCTATGTGCTGCAAGTGCTGCAGCATGACCAACAAACGGCCGTGTCGGAAAACAACCGCGTGCACGTGCTGCCCATCGCCCCCGAACGCGGGCTGATCTACGACCGCAACGGCGTGGTACTGGCCGACAACAAGCCCAGCTTCGACCTGACCATGACTCGCGAGCGGGCCGGCGGCGACTCGGCCAAGGTGCTCGACACCCTGACGCAGGTGCTGGGCCTGACCGAAGACGACCGTAAGCAGTTCGACAAGGACCTGCGCCGCGGCCGCAAACCGTTCGAGCCCGTGACCCTTATGGTGGGCTTGAGCGAGGAGCAGATCGCCCTGGTAGCGGTGAACCAGTTCCGCCTGCCGGGCCTGGAGGTGGAGCCGCAGTTCATCCGCGAGTATCCACTGGCCGGGCATTTCGCGCATTCAGTGGGCTATGTGGGACGCATCAACGAGAAAGAAGCCAAGACGCTCGACAGCACGGAGTACCGCGGCACCCAATCGATTGGCAAAACCGGCATCGAGCGCTTTTACGAAAGCCAGCTGCATGGCCACGTGGGCTACGAAGAGGTCGAGACCAACGCTCAGGGTCGGGTGATGCGCGTGCTCAACCACAAGGACCCGACCCCTGGGCAGGATATAGTCCTCACCCTGGACGCCCATTTGCAGATAGCCGCAGAAAAAGCGCTGGGTGACCGCCGTGGCTCGGTGGTGGTATTGGACCCGGCCAATGGTGACGTACTGGCGATGGTCAGCAACCCCAGCTTCGACCCCAACCTGTTCGTCAAGGGCATCAGCTTCAAGCAGTATGCCGCGCTGCGCGACTCCATCGACCGCCCACTGTTCAACCGCGTCCTGCGCGGCCTGTATGCGCCTGGCTCGACCGTGAAGCCTGAAGTGGCCATCGCTGGCCTCGACAGCGGGGTGATCACCCCTGGCAGCCGGGTGTTCGACCCGGGCTACTACGAACTGCCCAACTATGACCACAAGTACCGCAACTGGAACCGCAGCGGCGACGGCTGGGTGGACATGTACACCGCCATCATGCGCTCCAACGACACCTACTTCTACGACCTGGCGCACAAGCTGGGTATCGACCGCCTGCACGACTACATGGCCGAGTTCGGCCTGGGCCAGAAGGTGTCGCTGGACATGTTCGAGGAAGCCTCCGGGCTGATGCCCTCGGCCGAGTGGAAGCGCGCCACACGACGCCAGGCCTGGTTCCCGGGCGAGACGCTGATCCTTGGCATTGGCCAGGGTTACATGCAGGTCACCCCCCTGCAACTTGCCCAGGCCACCAGCCTGCTGGCAAGCAAGGGCGTGTGGCACCGCCCGCACCTGGCCATGACCGTGGGTGGCGATACGCCGATCGACCCAAACCCCATGCCCGACATCGTGCTGCACGACAAGCATGCCTGGGACCAGGTCAGCCAGGGCATGCAGATGGTCATGCACGACCCGCGCGGCATTGCCCGCGCCGCAGCAGCAGGCGCGCAGTATCGGATCGCCGGCAAGAGTGGTACCGCGCAGGTGGTGGCGATCAAACAGGGTGAGCGTTACAACCGCAACAAGACCCTGGAGCGCCACCGCGACAACGCCCTGTTTGTCGGCTTTGCTCCGGCTGAGCACCCCAGTGTGGTGGTGGCGGTCATGATCGAGAACGGTGAGGCTGGAGGCCGGGTCGCAGGGCCGGTGGTGCGGGAAGTGATGGATGCTTATCTGCTGGATGAGCAAGGGCACCTGAAGCCGGAGTATGCGGGCGGCGCACCCACTCGGGGTGTGCCACACACATGATTTGGCGTAGCCGCTGTGCAGGCGGCTTTAGTCGCGAATGAGTCAGGATGCCGTGCGCGGCATCAGCTCATACGGGTGTTTCCACCCCGGCAGCGCCTGGATACGGGCTTTCCAGGCCTCGATGTGCGTGAACGCTGCCAACGGGATACCGGTGTCTTCTGGCATGAACACATACCCCGCCAACGACAGGTCGGCAATGGTCAACCGGCCACCGACCATGAATGGCGTCTTCGCCAGGTGCGCGTCGACAATACGGTAAGCCGCCGTGGCACGCTCGCGCAGGAACCGCGTGACATCGGTTTCGCCGGTGTTTTTCAGGCAGAACAGGAAGCGCAGCGCAGCGTAATAGCTGGTGAATTTATGGTTGTCGAACAGCATCCAGCGCCAGATCTCACGCTTTTCATCTTCATCACGGGGCCCGAACTGGCCGGTCTGTTCGGCAAGGTATTCCAGAATCAGCGCAGACTGGGTGAAGCGCTTGCCAGCATGCTCCATCACCGGCACCTCGCCCTGCTCGTTCACCTCATCGCGCCAGGTTTGCTCACGCGTCTGGCCATGGAAGAAGTCGACGAACACCGGCTGCCAGTTCTGGCCGGTGAGTTCAAGCATGAGCGCAGCCTTGTAGGCGTTGCCGGATTCGGCGAAGCAATGCAGCCTGTAGTCGGACATGGGCGAACCTTCAGTTTCCTTTGAATGATCGGCAGGGCGCTCTGCGGGTTTGCCCGCGAAGCCCCTCCACCCAAGCAAATCACGCGCGTCCCGACGCGGTCAATCCATGACGCGCTCCGTCGACACCTTGAGAACCGTGCGTTCAGCCATATCGTCAGCGGCAGGTTCACCTTCATCCCCGCCACGCTCCTGCCAGCAGAAGGGAACTACCCGAACGCCTCAACCGTCTTAGACACTGAGTGGTTTATTTCCCTGTGCTTCACGTTACTGGAGAACACGACATGCGCCACCTACTGCTCGCCCCTGCGCTGCTGCTCCTGATGCCTGCCGGTGCTGCCCTGGCCCGCGTCGATGCGGGCGACGTCGCCACCTCGGCCGGTATTTCCGCTTCGCTGTATTCGACCTTCAAGGATGACAAACGGATCATCCCGGCCCGTGACGAACTTTCAGCGTTCGTCGCCAGCGGCGGTGCCATCCGCGGCGCCTATGTGGAGTCGGCGCTTGAACAGGTCCGCAAGGACCATCCTGGGTTGCAGGCCAACGATGAAGAGCTGGCCCGGGCCATCTTGTCGCAAGATGACCCTGTGGCTGACCATTGAGTAAACCTGTACCGGCCCTTTCGCGGCGGTTCGACGCGAGAGGGCCGGTACAGGGCCGCTTCACCCCCAGCCATCCATACGCATGGTCGCCCTGACCAGGCGCTGTTCTTCCTGCTCGATCTCCCGCAAACTGTCGCGTATGCCGTTGATATGCTCACGCGCCGCCCGCTGCGCCTGCTCGGGCAGTTGCTCCATGACTGCGCGGTACAACCGCGCATGCTGCCGATCAATCTGGCGTTTCTGCGCTGGCCGGCAGTACAAGTTGTTGACCGACGCAAACACCGTGCTCAACGTCAGGTCACTGAGCGATTGCAGGGTATGCACCAGCACTGGGTTATGCGACGCCTCACTGATCGCCCGGTGAAAGGCATGGTCACGGCGGGCATGCTCACGGGCATCGAGCGCCTGCGCAGCCTCGTGCGCAGCCAGCATTTCTTCGTAGCGCCGGCGGATCAGCAGGCGGTCGACGTCGGTAGCCCGCAACGCTGCCAGCCGCGCCGACTCAGCCTCCAGCAACGCCCTGACCTCCAGCAGGTCGAACAGCGTGCGCGGTTGCGAACTGAACAGGTGCATCAAAGGCGTAGCACCCGCCTGCCCGGTGAGATCGGCGACGAACGAACCCCGCCCCTGTTCGGTGTCGATGATGCCGCGCCCACGCAGAATGCGCAGGCCCTCGCGCAAGGCCGAACGTGAACAGCCAAGCTTTTCCACCAGCCGCCGCTCCGATGGCAGCGCCTGGCCCACCTTGAGCACGCCTTCGACGATAAGCCGCTCGACCCGTTCGGCCACCTGGTCGGCGACCTTGGCCTTGCCTTCAGTACCCACTGCGCACACCCCTGCTGGTAGGACCACTTTGACTTATAGCACCAATCTAGCCAGACAGAACCGTGAATAAACAGTACTGCCCGAAGAAACTGGTAGGACCAGTCAACATCTCGCTCGACCCCAAACGCTAGCACGCGCACGCTGCATCGGTGACCGCTTCGCCAACAACAACAAAAACCGTTGCGAGTGAGCCAATGAATATCCTGTACGACGAACGCGTCGATGGCGCGCTGCCCAACGTGGACCTGGCCGCCCTGTTGCAGGCGCTGCGCGATGCCCTGCCGGACCTTGAAATCCTGCACCGCGATGAAGACCTCAAACCGTACGAATGCGACGGCCTGTCGGCCTACCGCACCGTGCCACTGCTGGTGGCGCTGCCCGAGCGCCTGGAGCAGGTGCAGACGCTGTTGAAGCTTTGCCACCAGCGCGGCGTACCGGTGGTTGCGCGTGGCGCCGGTACCGGCCTGTCTGGCGGTGCCCTGCCGCTGGCCAAGGGCATCCTGCTGGTGATGGCACGCTTCAACCGTATCCTCGAGGTCAACCCGCAGGGGCGTTACGCCCGCGTGCAACCGGGTGTACGCAACCTGGCCATCTCCCAGGCCGCCGCACCCCATGGTATGTACTACGCACCCGACCCTTCCTCGCAAATTGCCTGCTCAATCGGTGGCAATGTCGCCGAAAACGCCGGTGGCGTGCACTGCCTCAAGTACGGCCTGACCGTACACAATGTGCTCAAGGTGGACATCCTTACGGTCGAGGGCGAACGCCTGAGCCTCGGCAGCGATGCCTTGGACAGCCCCGGCTTCGACCTGCTGGCATTGTTCACCGGCTCCGAAGGCATGCTCGGTATCGTCACCGAAGTCACCGTCAAGCTGCTGCCCAAGCCCCAGGTGGCGCGGGTGATACTGGCCAGTTTCGACAGCGTCGAGGACGCCGGCCGGGCAGTCGCCGACATCATCGCTGCCGGCATCATTCCCGGCGGCCTGGAGATGATGGACAACCTGGCGATCCGCGCCGCTGAAGACTTCATCCATGCCGGCTACCCGGTGGACGCGGCGGCGATCCTGCTGTGCGAACTGGATGGCGTGGAAGCCGATGTTCACGACGACTGCGCGCGCGTCGCCGCCGTGCTGACGCAAGCCGGGGCCCGCGAGGTGCGCCTGGCCTGCGACGAAGCCGAGCGCGTTCGCTTCTGGGCCGGGCGCAAGAACGCCTTCCCGGCCGTGGGGCGCATCTCCCCGGACTACTACTGCATGGACGGCACCATCCCGCGCCGCGAGTTACCACGGGTGCTCAAGGGCATCAGCGACCTGTCCGCGGAGTACGGCCTGCGGGTGGCCAATGTGTTCCATGCCGGCGACGGCAACATGCACCCTTTGATCCTGTTCGATGCCAACCTGCCCGGCGAGCTGGCGCGTGCCGAAGCGATCGGCGGCAAGATTCTGGAACTGTGTGTGAAGGTGGGCGGCAGCATCACCGGTGAACACGGCGTGGGGCGCGAGAAGATCAACCAGATGTGCGCGCAGTTCAACAGCGACGAAATTACCCTGTTCCACGCGGTGAAGGCCGCCTTCGACCCCCAGGGCCTGCTCAACCCCGGCAAGAACATTCCCACCCTGCACCGCTGCGCCGAATTCGGCGCCCTGCACGTGCACCAAGGGCAACTGCCCTTCCCCGAGCTGGAGCGCTTCTGATGAGCATGGAGCGCGACATGAGCCAGACGCTGTTGGAGCAGGTCAACCAGGCGCTGAACGAAGGTACGCCGCTGCGTATCCAGGGCAGCAACAGCAAAGCGATGCTCGGCAACCCGGTGGCCGGCGAAGTACTCGACACCCGCAACCACCGCGGCATTGTCAGCTACGACCCCACCGAGCTGGTACTCACGGCCCGCGCCGGTACCCCCCTGCGCGAGATCGAGGCCGCCCTGCACGAGGCCGGCCAGATGCTGCCCTGCGAACCACCCCACCTGGGCCCCGAGGCCACCTTGGGCGGCATGGTCGCGGCCGGGTTGTCTGGCCCGCGACGGCCGTGGGCCGGGTCGGTGCGCGACTTTGTACTGGGTACACGGGTGATCACCGGCCACGGCAAGCTGCTGCGCTTTGGTGGCGAGGTGATGAAGAACGTCGCCGGCTACGATGTGTCACGCCTGATGGCGGGCAGCTTCGGATGCCTGGGGCTGCTGACCGAGGTTTCTTTGAAAGTGCTGCCACGGCCGCGCCTGTGCCTGAGCCTGCGCCTGCCGATGGGCCGCAATGAAGCGCTGGCCGAGCTGGCCGAATGGGGCCAGCAACCGCTACCGATCAGCGCCGCCTGCCATGACGGCGAAACGTTGTACCTGCGCCTGGAAGGCGGCGAAGGGTCGGTGCAATCGGCACGCCAGCGGTTGGGGGGCGAAACGCTCGATAACCGCTTCTGGAGCGACCTGCGCGAGCAGCGCCTGGCGTTCTTTGCCGACGCCGCCCCCCTGTGGCGCCTGTCCGTACCCACCGTCACCGGCGAGCTGGACCTGCCCGGCCAGCAACTGATCGACTGGGGGGGTGCCCAGCGCTGGCTCAAGACCTGCGCACCGGCGCAGGCCATTCGCGACCAGGTCGCCAGGGTGGGCGGCCACGCCACCTGCTACGCCCCCGGTGCAGCCAGCAGCCCGCCGCTGCCGGTTGCACTGATGCGCTATCACCGCGCCCTCAAGCAGCAGCTCGATCCCCAGGGGGTGTTCAACCCTGGTCGCCTGTACCCGGACCTGTGAGGCCAGCCCATGCAAACCAACCTTAGCGAAACCTCGCGCCGCCTGGCCCGCGCCGACGAAGCCGAGCGCATTCTGCGCACCTGCGTACATTGCGGCTTCTGCACCGCCACCTGCCCCACTTACCAGTTGCTGGGCGACGAACTCGACGGCCCTCGCGGGCGCATCTACCTGATCAAGCAGATGCTCGAAGGCGAGCCGGTCACCGCCAGCACCCAATTGCACCTGGACCGCTGCCTGACCTGCCGCAACTGCGAAACCACCTGCCCATCGGGGGTGAAGTACCACGACCTGCTGGACATCGGCCGCGCAGTGGTCGAGCAGCAGGTGCCACGCCCACTCGGCCAGCGCCTGTTGCGCCTGGGCCTGCGTGCGGTGGTGCCGCGCCCGGCACTGTTCAAGGCCCTGACCCGCAGCGGCCAGGCGCTGCGCCCGCTGCTACCGGCCTCACTCAAACGCAAGTTGCCGGCGCAGGTCACCACACCCGGCCAGCGTCCGGCAGTGCGCCATGCGCGCCGGGTACTGATGCTGGAAGGTTGCGTGCAGCCAGCCCTGTCACCCAATACCAATGCCGCGGCTGCGCGGCTGCTCGACCGCCTGGGCATCAGTGTGCAACCCATCCTGCAGGCCGGATGCTGTGGCGCGGTGGACTATCACCTGAATGCCCAGGAGCAAGGCCTGCAGCGGGCGCGGCGCAATATCGACGCCTGGTGGCCCGCCATCGAAGCGGGTGCCGAGGCTATCGTGCAGACCGCCAGCGGCTGCGGCGCGTTTGTCCGCGACTATGGCCACCTGCTGGAGAAAGACCCCCATTACGCTGCCAAGGCCGCACGGGTCAGTGCACTTTCCCGCGATCTGGTGGAAATCCTGCGCGATGAGCCGATCGAACAATTGGCCCTGTGCGCCGAACAGCGCCTGGCCTTCCACTGCCCATGCACCCTGCAGCACGCACTGAAGCTGGGCGGCGCGGTAGAGGCGTTGCTGACACGGCTTGGCTTTACCCTGACCTCGGTGCCCGATGGCCACCTGTGCTGCGGCTCGGCAGGCACCTATTCGCTGACCCAACCTGAACTGTCACTGCAACTTCGCGACAATCGTCTGAATGCGCTGGAAAGCGGTAAACCGCACCTCATTGCCACAGCCAACATAGGCTGCCAGGCCCACCTCGACGGAGCTGGACGCACGCCCGTGCGCCACTGGATCGAAATCGTCGAAGCCGCCTTGAACCCGGAGCCCGCCCATGCTTAGCAAGTTCGTTATCGGCCAGACCGAAATCGCCCGCGTACTGACCGCCGCCCGCCAGGAAGCCCAGGCCCGCCAATGGAGCGTGACCATCGCCGTGGTCGACGACGGCGGCCACCCACTGGCCCTGGAACGCCTGGACGGCTGCGCACCGGCCAGTGCCTACATCGCGATGGAAAAGGCCCGCACCGCCGCACTGGGGCGCAAAGAGACACGGGATTATGAAGACATGGTCAATGGCGGCCGCACGGCCTTCGTGACCGCCCCCCTGCTGACCAGCCTTGAAGGTGGCGTGCCGCTGCGGGTGGAAGGCCAGGTGGTGGGCGCCATTGGTGTATCCGGCGTCAAATCCGAACAGGATGCCCAGGTGGCCAAGGCGGGGGCTGCTGCCTTGTAGACCCTGGGGTTCGACCACCGCCCAGCATCTTAAGACGTTTCCTACGCCGCCCTCAGAAGCGCCCTACTTGCTGCCTCTGCCCACAGAAAACATGATCGGCACTGGAGGACGCAAGGTCGCGCCCCAGAGGAGGCTCCGCATGCACCCGTACGCCCGCCCCATCGCCGAACTGCGCAGCAGCCTGCGCGAAATGCTGGCCCATGACATGACCAACCCCGACAACGACCCGCACTTGTCGGGGGTCATGTTCTTCTGCGCCACCGATGAACATTCCCGGCAACTGATCGAACGCATCGAGTTGCTGGCCAGCGAGGTGTTCTTCGACGCGAACGGGCGGGCCATTTCAGAGCATATGAAAGCTTCGGCGGTTGAAGGCGTGCGCATCAAGCGCAACCGCAACGCGCCGGAGGATGAAACCGTGATACGCATTGCCCTGGCAGAAAAAGGCTATATCACTGTCAGCACCGCCCGGCTCTGAGCGGTTTGCTTGGCATCATCGTAGCCTGTGACAAGCACCTGAGTCGCAGCCGATCCGCTATCCTGAGCAATCCTCCGCTCCGGACCCGCCCATGGAACTGCACATTCGCCTGGAGGGCCGCAAAGGCCTGGCCGATCAGCTTTACCAGCAACTGCGCGACGGTATCGACAGCGGCCACCTGGCCGCCGGTACCCAACTGCCGCCCACCCGTCTGCTGGCTGAACAACTGGGCGTATCGCGCAAGACAGTGGCCGAGGCCTATTCGCGGCTGACCTACGATAACCTGCTCAGCGGCGTGGTCGGCCGTGGCACGTTCGTCACCCCACGCCATCCGCTGCGCAGTAACGAATCAGCCACCATACCCCTGGCCGGCGCCGCCTCCCTCGAGCGCTGGCAGCAGCGCGCCACCGTGCTCAGCCAACGCCAGGTGCAGGCGCCATCGCGCTATGACTTCGTCGGTGGTGCTTCGAGCAAGGCACAGTTCCCCTTCGACCAGTGGCGCAGTTGCCTGAACTACGCACTGCGCCGTAGCCAGCGCCACCCCGAGCGACAATTCCCGGCCCAGGGCTTGCCGGAACTGCGCGAAGCCATTGCCCACCACATCGCCTACTCGCGCGGGGTGCACTGCAGCGCAGCCGACCTGCTGGTGTGCAACGGCGCCCAGCAGGCGCTGGACCTGATCGCCCGGGTGCTGGTCGAACCGGGCTGCCAGGTGGCCATGGAAGATCCTGGCTACCCGCCGGCACGGCAATTGTTCCTGGCCCTGGGGGCACGCCTGCAATCGGTGCCGGTGGACGATGAGGGCCTGTGCGTGGAACAGATCGCCGATGGCACCCGGCTGATCTACGTCACACCCTCGCACCAGTTCCCGCTGGGCATGCCGATGAGCGAGCCACGCCGGCATGCCCTGCTTGCGCGGGCCGCCGAGCTGGGTGCACTGATCATCGAAGACGACTACGACTGTGAGTTCCGCTACCACGGGCCAGCCTCGGACGCGCTGCAGCGTCTGGACCGGCATGGGCTGGTCGCCTATGTCGGGACCTTCTCCAAGACTTTGCTGCCCGAGCTGCGCCTGGGCTATGCCGTATTACCACCTGCCGTACTGCAGGCCGCTTGCGTGGCCAAGCACCTGAGCGATTGGCACAGCCCGACCCTGCTGCAGTGGGCGCTGGCGCGCTTCCTTGGCGAAGGCCACCTGAACAAGCACATCCGCCGCTGCCACGAGGTCTACAGTGCACGCCGCGAGCGCATCCTGGCGCGCCTTGGCGGCGATCTGGCACCGTGGTTCAGCGCCATCCCCGCCAGCGCAGGCTTCCACCTCAGTGCCTTGGCTACGCCCGCAGTGGATGTGGAACTGTTGGCCAACCTCGCGCGCAAGGTAGAGGTCGGCCTGTATTCACTGGCACCCTTCTTCAGCGAGGCGCCGGTCCGCCCGGGGTTATTGATGGGCTTCGGCGCCATCGAACTGCTGGATATCGACCCGGCGCTGGACCGGGTACGCGATACCCTGCAACGCCTCAGTTGACCGGTGCGGCCTTGCCGGTTGCGGCCGGCCGGGCGATAGCCGTCGCATAGCCGCGCGGGTTGAAGCACGCCGTCACCAGCAGCATTGCCATCACGGTCACGGTCAACAGCGTCCACGAAGCCTGGAAGTCGCCACTGACATCCCGCAGCCAACCCGTGATATACGGCACGATGCCGGTGATGATAAAGCCGATACCCTGTACGAACGCCGCCAGGCTGCCGGCCTCGGCAGGCGTTTTCAGGTGTTCCAGGGTCAACGTCAGGCACTGGCTGAAGCAGGCACCCAAGCCAAAGCCGATCATGGCGACCCAAAGCCCGGAAGCCGCCGCAGGTGCCAGCAAAAGACCCAGAAAGCCCGCCAGCTGGATCGCCAGCGCCAGCCACAAACCCGGGCGCCTGTCGGCCCAACGTCGCAGCAGCAGCGGCAGGCCAAGCGCACCGAGCACCTGAAAGACGGTCATCAGGCCCACCAGGTCGGCACCGCCCTGAGCGGTGCCGCCGTGCTCGATGTGGTAAGCCGGCAACCAGGCCACCATGCTGGTGTAGCCGCCGTTGATCAGGCCGAAGTACAGGGCCAGCAACCACGCCCGGCGGGTGCCGAACCAGTGCCCGCCTGCGGCCCCAGACAGCTTTGGCGCCTCCTGCCTTGGCCGCAGCACGGCCCAGGCCAGCACCGCCAGCACGGCCGGGATCGCCCAAACGCCCAGGCCCGCCTGCCAGTAACCGAAATGGCCGCTGATGTGTGGACCGAGTACTGCCGCCAAGCCGCCGCCGCTCATCAGCGCCGCCGAGTACAGCCCCATCGCCCCGGCCAGACGGCCAGGGAACCAGCGGTTGACCAGCCCCGGCATCATGCCCTGCACCACCGCCACGCCCAGGCCGGCGACCAGCGCACTGGCGATCAGCGCCCAGGCACTGTCCAGTTGCAGGCGCCACAGGCAGGCCAAGGCAATGGCGGTCAGGCCCCCAAGCATGCCGCCGTGCTCGCTGACCCAGCGTCGCAGCCACGGTTGCAACAGGGGCACCAGGCCCATGCACAGCACCGGTAGCGCCGTCAGCAAGGCGGCCTGCTGGTAACCCAGGCCGGTGCTGGCGCGCATCGGTTCGAGTAACGGGCCGATACTGGTCAGGATCGGCCGCAGGTTCAACGCCAGCAGGATCACCAGCAACAGGTTCAGTACAGCGCTCATTGTGAGTCGGTTCTCTTTTAGCAGGAGCTGGCCATTATCCCGGCTCGGCTGGCTTGGCAGAAATGAAGAGATTGGATGCAGGTCAGTGGCCACCTGAATGGACGATTGGCCTCCCGCTTATGCGCAAAATTGGCTATCGGGGTGGCCAATGAGCGGCGCTACAGTAGCGCCATATCCACCCCCACACGCCTGGAGACTGACATGCACAACCGTATCGAATGGGCCAAACACGCGCCGCAAGCCTACAAAGCCATGGTCGGCCTGGAGCAGGCGCTGGCTAACAGCGGCCTTGAAAACTCGCTGCTGGAGCTGATACGCCTGCGCGCTTCGCAGATCAACGGCTGCGCCTACTGCGTCAACCTGCATGCCAACGATGCGCGCAAGGCCGGTGAGACCGAAGCACGCCTGCAGACCTTGTGCGTGTGGCAGGACACCAGCTACTTCACGCCGCGTGAACGTGCTGCGCTGGCCTGGGTCGAGAGCCTGACCCGCTTGCCAGAACAGGGTGCGCCGCAGGGCCAATATGAAGCCCTGCAGGAACACTTCGAGCCGGCCGAGGTGGCCAACCTGACCTTGGCAATTGCCACCATCAATGCCTGGAACCGGTTCGGCGTCGGCTTTGCCATGGTGCCGGCCTGATCCTTTCGGGTGGCCTGTGCAGGCCTATTCGCGGGCAAGCCCGCTCCTACAATTCTGTGCAATGCCCTGTAGGAGCGGGTTTACCCGCGAACACCGGCAGAGCCGGTGCCATCCACCGCGTTGGTTTCTTCGCGGGCAAGCCCGGTCCTACAATTCTGGGCGTGCCCTGTAGGAGCGGGTTTACCCGCGAACACCGGCAGAGCCGGTGCCATCCACCGCGTTTGTTTCTTCGCGGGCAAGCCCGCTCCCACAGGTAGAACGCAGGCCGGCCAGCCGCGCCCGGTAGCTTCCTGGGCTCTGCCCGGTCCACTTCTTGAACGCCCGGTGGAAGGCACTCGGTTCCTGAAACCCCGCCTGCTCGGCAATTTCGGCAATGCTCAACGCGCCTTCGCGCAGCCGCTCGAAGGCCATGGCCCGGCGCACTTCATCCTTGATCTGCTGGTACGAACGCCCCTCCCGCTCCAACTGCCGGCGAAAGGTACTGGCACTGACCCCCTGCTGCTGCGCCAGCGCGGCCAATGTCGGCCACTGTCCATAGCGCAATGCCCGCAGGTGCCGATACACCTCAGCCACCAGCCCGTTCTGATTGCGAAAGCGGATCACCAGGCCCTGTGGCGCACTGCGCAGGAAGGTCTGCAAAGCCGCCCGGTCCTGCACCACCGGCAGGCGCAGGTAAGCGCTGTCGAACTCCACCTCGGTGCGTCCGCTGCCCAGGCGCAGGTCCGGCCCCCACAGCAGCAAGTCGTCCTCCTGGGCCGGGCGCGACACCGCGAGCTCCGTGCGGTCGATGGCAATCCGCCGCCCGGCCAGCCAGCACAGCATGCCGATCATCAGCACCAGGTAGGTTTCCTCGGCATAGACCCGGGTCAATGGGTCGGCAATGTTCGACTGCACGCTGATCAGCGCCCGCCCGCCACGTACCGTCAGGCTGCCACGCAGGTCACGCAGGAACAGGCCGAAGCCCCCCATGCACTGGCGCAAGGCCTTTTCCAGGTTCGGCTCGAGGATCAAACCCCGGCAGATCAGGGCAAAACTGCCCAGCGGCATGCCGTGGCTGTCGAGGCCAAAGAACTCATCGTCCAGGCGCTGGATCAACGCCAGCCACAGCTGGGCGAACGCCTTGGCCGGCACCCGCGCCTGAGGCTGATCCAGCAGCTGCGGGGCAATGCCCACCGCACGCAGCTGGGCATCACGCTCGGCGGGCGTGTCGCGCAGGGCGTGGAGCATGGCGTTGAGGAAGTACACGGCGACTGAATCGCTTTCGCGCATGGCGGTTTTCGCTGTCTATGCTGAGTGGCAAAAAGTGCCAGGTTGTTTGAACAGATCCGGCATAGGCGGCAACAGAGCCTTTGCCTAGACTCGATCCCACTCCGGGGCCGCCCACCATTCTCGCAGAGCCTGGCCCGGTCCCGCCACGCCTTCGCAATCGGAGCCCTCATGAGCAGCGCAGAAATCTACGTCGTCAGTGCCGTCCGTTCAGCCATTGGTGGCTTCGGCGGTTCCCTCAAGGACCTGCCACTGGCCGACCTGGCCAGCGCCGTGACCCGCGCCGCCATCGAGCGTTCGGGCCTGGCCGCCGAGCAAGTCGGCCACCTGGTGATGGGCACGGTGATCCCCACCGAACCGCGTGACGCCTACCTGGCACGGGTAGCGGCAATGAACGCTGGCATCCCCAAGGAAACGCCGGCATTCAACGTCAACCGCCTGTGCGGGTCTGGCCTGCAGGCTATTGTCTCTGCGGCCCAGGGCCTGTTGCTGGGCGACACCGATGTGGCCGTCGCAGCCGGCGCCGAATCCATGAGCCGTGGCCCTTACCTGCTGCCACAGGCGCGCTGGGGTGCACGCATGGGTGACCTGCAAGGCATCGACTATACCGTCGGCGTGCTACAGGACCCGTTCCAGCACTTCCACATGGGCATCACCGCCGAGAACGTTTCGGCCAAGCACGGCATTACCCGCGAAATGCAGGACGAACTGGCCTTGACCAGCCAGCGCCGCGCCGCGCGTGCCATTGCCGAGGGCCGCTTCGCCAGCCAGATCGTTGCGCTGGAGCTGAAAACCCGCAAAGGCAGCGTGCAGTTCAGTGTCGACGAGCATGTGCGTGCTGATGTGACCGCCGAACAACTGGCCGGTATGAAGCCGGTATTCAAGAAAGACGGCACCGTCACCGCCGGCAACGCCAGCGGTATCAACGATGGCGCCGCCGGCCTGGTGTTGGCCACCGGTGACGCAGTGCGCCGCCTGGGCCTGAAACCGTTGGCACGCCTGGTGGGCTATGCCCACGCCGGGGTGGAGCCCGAGCTGATGGGCCTGGGGCCGATTCCGGCCACCCGCAAAGTGCTGGAAAAAACCGGCCTGAACCTACAAGACCTGGATGTGATCGAGTCCAACGAGGCCTTCGCTGCCCAGGCCTGCGCCGTGGCCCGCGAGCTGGGCTTCGACCCGGAAAAGGTCAACCCCAACGGTTCGGGCATTTCCCTGGGCCACCCGGTGGGTGCCACCGGTGCGATCATCGCCACCAAGGCCATCCATGAGCTGCAGCGCATCCAGGGCCGCTACGCCCTGGCCACGATGTGTATCGGCGGTGGCCAAGGCATCGCCGTCGTGTTCGAGCGCGTCTGAGGGAGACTGACACATGAGCATTGAACAGATCGCCGTGATCGGCGCGGGCACCATGGGCAACGGCATTGCCCAGGTGTGCGCCATTGCCGGCTACCAGGTGCTGCTGGTGGATGTTTCCGACGCAGCGCTCGAGCGCGGCGTGGCCACCTTGAGCAAGAACCTCGAGCGCCAGGTCAGCAAAGGCACCCTCGATGCCGACAAGGCCGCAGCCGCCAAAGCACGCATTCGCACCAGCACCGACTACACCCAGCTCAGCGCTGCACACCTGGTGATCGAAGCGGCGACCGAGAACCTGCAGCTCAAGCAGCGCATCCTGCAGCAGGTGGCAGCCAACGTTGCCGCCGACTGCCTGATCGCCACCAACACCTCGTCGCTGTCGGTGACTCAACTGGCCGCCAGCATCGAGCACCCCGAGCGCTTCATTGGTGTGCACTTCTTCAACCCAGTACCGATGATGGCGCTGGTCGAAATCATTCGTGGCCTGCAGACCAGCGACAACACCTACGCCCAGGCGCTGGTGGTGACCGAAAAAGTCGGCAAGACCCCGATCACCGCCGGCAACCGTCCGGGCTTCGTGGTCAACCGCATCCTGGTGCCAATGATCAACGAGGCGATCTTCGTGCGCCAGGAAGGCCTGGCCAGTGCCGAGGACATCGACACCGGCATGCGCCTGGGCTGCAACCAGCCGATCGGCCCGCTGGCGTTGGCCGACCTGATCGGCCTGGACACCCTGCTGGCGATCATGGAGGCCTTCCATGAAGGCTTCAACGACAGCAAGTACCGCCCTGCTCCGCTGCTCAAGGAAATGGTCGCGGCCGGCTGGCTGGGGCGCAAGAGCGGTCGCGGTTTCTTCACCTACTGAGGACCAAGCGCCATGCCCCCGGTCAATGCCGCAATGCGCTGTGCCAACTTTGAGGAGCGACGTGACCGGGCCATGGCATTGTTTGCCGAAAAGGGCTTTGGCCAGGTCAGCATGCGCGAACTGGCGGCCCATGTGGGGCTGACCGCCGGCTCGCTGTACCATCACTTTCCCAGCAAGCAGGACCTGCTGTACGACTTGATCGAAGAGTTGTACGAAGAGCTGCAGGCCACCCTGGACCAGGCCCGCCGGGCCATGGCCCGGGGGACATCGGCATTGAGCTGCCTGATTGCTGCGCACTGGCAGTTGCATGCCGAACGGCCGCTGCAGTTTCGGCTGGCCGAGCGGGATTTGTGTTGTTTGAGTGAGGCGCAACAGGCGCACCTGGCATCGTTGCGCAAGCGCTATGAGGCGGGTTTGCTGCGCTTGATCGCACCGCAAGCGAAACTGCCGGGGCAGGCGTTGGACGCTACAGCGCATGTACTGGCGACGTTTCTCAACCAGCTGCCGGGGTTGCTCAAAGCACTGCCTGAAGCGCAAGGGTTGGAGCTGATGGAAAACTTGCTGGTCGGCGGGATTGAGCGGACGCTGCGATAGCCTGCAACGGCCTCCTCGCGGGTTTGCCCCGCGAAAAGGCCGGATGCCTCAGCGCAACAGCGACTGGATCTGCTCGTGCAAGTTATCCAGGTCAAACGGCTTGGCCAGGATAGGTGCCTTGCGGGTGATCGGGCTGCCAGATTCGAGAATCTCCGCCGGGTAGCCGCTGATGAAAATCACCTTCAGGTCGGGCCGCAATTTCACCGCGGGCTCGGCAATATCCACCCCCGAGATCCCCCCCGGCAAACGGAAGTCTGTCACCATCAGGTCCAGGTGCGGTTTGCTGGCCAGGATGGCAAACGCCTGCTCGCCATCCTCAGCCACCAGGACGTGGTACCCCTCACCCGCCAGGTAATCGCGCAAAATCATGCGAATCGCCGGTTCATCCTCGACGACCAGAACCACATCTTGTGCATCTTCACTCATGTTAACGCCTTGAAATACTTACAGTTGGCCATCAGACCCCAGGCTTACACAGAGGTTGCCCGCGCCTGGTCGTTTTGTTCTTTGAATATTGCCATCGGCAATTGCAGGGTGAATGTGGCACCCTTGCCCTCCTCGCTTTCAACCTGTATCCGGCCACCGTGTGCCTGGACGATCTGCTCGGAGATGTACAACCCCAGGCCCAACCCTCCGCTGGCCTGCTGGGCAGAGACCCGCTCGAACTGCTGGAAGATCCGCTGCTGGTTGACGGCGCTGATACCGATGCCGTGGTCCTGCACCTGCACCCAGGCCATGCCGCCCTGCTCGAACACCCGCACCTGCACCGGATTGCGCTCGCCGTAACGCATTGCATTGGACAACAGGTTGGCCACTACTTGTTCAATCCGGAATTCGTCCCACTCCCCCTTCAGCGCTTCGCAACGCTGCAATTCGATGTGTGTTTCCAGGGCCATGGCCTGCGCCGTGAAGTTTTCCACCAGCCCACGCACCAGTTGGCCCAGGTCAAACAGTTTGGGCCGCAGCGACAGTTTACCGGTACGGATGCGCGAAACATCGAGCATGTCCTCGACCAACCGGATCAGGCTGTTGATCTGCCGTTCGTCGCGCTCGACCATGGCCTGCAGCTTGTCGACACTGAACGCGTCCAGGTTGCCCCGAGCCAGGTGCATCTTGCGCAACTGGGTTTCCAGGATCAGGCCATTGAGCGGCGTACGCACCTCGTGGGAGACGATCGACATGAAGTCGTCCCGCATGCGCACGGCGTGCTCCAGCTCACACCGTGCCACCTGCAGCTGGCTGAGCAACAGCTCCTGTTCCTGGCGGCTCTGCTCCAGGGCTTCCAGCTGCCGGCCAAGCACCTTGCGCTGGCGGAACAGGTCGACGAACACCGAGACCTTGCTTTTCACCGCCAGGGTGTCGAGCGGCTTGTGCAGAAAGTCCACGGCCCCGCTCTCGTAGCCCTTGAAGGCATAATTCATCTCGCGACCCGCCGCGCTGACGAAGACGATCGGGATGTGCTTGGTCTTGTCGGTACCGCGCATCAGCTCGGCCAGTTCAAAACCGTTCATGCCCGGCATCTGCACATCGAGAATGGCCAGTGCGAACTCGTGCTCGAGCAGCAACGACAAGGCAGCCTCGGCAGACTGTGCCTGGTGCACCTCGCGGTCCTCGCCCTGGATCAGGGCATCGAGCGCCAGCAGGTTTTCCGGCAAGTCGTCGACAATCAGCAGTTTGGCGATGGTGTGGCTTAGCATGCGCTGTATTCCAGGGTCGCGAGCAACTGCCCGATACCGCTCAGAGTAAGAATATGGTCGGGCTGGTGCAGGGCCAGGGCGGCCTCCGGCATCAGGGCAACCTGTGCGTCACGAGGGTCCTGGACAATCGTGCGCCCCCCATTGTTCTTGATGTAGGCAAGGCCCCTGGCGCCGTCTTCGTTGGCGCCGGTAAGCAGCACACCCAGCAGGCTGTCGCCATAGGCATCGGCCGCCGAGATGAACAGGAAGTCGATCGCTGGGCGCGAGAAATGCACCGGTTCTTCCTGGCTCAGCGACAGCGTCAGGTCGCGCTCCACCGACAAGTGGTAACCCGGCCCTGCCACATAGATCTGCCCGCCGCTGATCCTCTCCTTGTCACGTGCCTCGCACACCGGCCGATGCAGCCGCCGCTGCAGCACGCCAGCCAGTTGGCTGTGGCGGTCGTCCGGCAGGTGCAGCACGCAGAGCACCGGTATGGCGAACGCCGATGGCAACGTGCCGAGCACCTGGAACAATGCCGCCACGCCACCGGCCGAGGCGCCGATCACCACTGCGCGTACGCCGCTCATGATTTACGGAAGATCCGTTGGGGCTTGACCAGCGGCTCGAAACGATCGCTGTAGGCCGAAAAATCCACCGACTCCTTGCTACCCAGCACCAGGAAACCGCGGTGGCAGAGCGACTCATGGAACAGGCCCAGCGCCCGATCCTGCAGGTCCTTGTTGAAGTAGATCAGCACATTGCGGCACGACACCAACTGGGTCTCGGAGAACACGCTGTCGGTGGCCAGGCTGTGGTCGGCGAAGGTGACATTGTCGCGCAGGCTGCTGTCCATGATGGCGTTGCCATAGGCGGCGGTGTAGTACTCGGCGAAGTCACGGCGGCCACCGGCCAGGCGGTAGTTTTCCTCGTATTCGCGCATGCTCTGCATCGAGTAGATACCCTGCTTGGCCCTGTCCAGCGAATGCGGGTTGATGTCGGTGGCGTAGATGATGGTGCGTTCAAGCAGCCCTTCCTCACGCAACAGGATGGCCATGGAATACACCTCTTCCCCCGTGCTGCAGCCAGCGATCCAGACCTTGATCGAGGGCCAGGTACGCAGCAGCGGCACCACTTCGTTGCGCACGGCAAGGAAGTGGTCAGGGTCACGGAACATCTCGCTGACCGGGATCGTCAGGTACTGCAGCAGTTGCATGAACATGCCCGGGTCGTGCAGCACACGCTCCTGCAGCGCAGACACCGTCAGGCAATCGAACTGACGCAGCGCGTGGAGGATCCGACGCTTGATCGAAGCGCCGGAATAATTGCGGAAATCGTAGCTGTACTTGAGGTAGATCGCCTCGATCAGCAGTCGGATCTCGATGTCGGTGTTGCGTTCGCTAGTCAAATTCGCTCCAGTTGCGGCAGCCAGACACGGATCAACGAGAACAGGCGGTCCAGGTCGATCGGCTTGGCCAGGTAATCATTGGCACCGGCTTGCAGGCAACGCTGCTGGTCATCCTTCATGGCCTTGGCGGTCACGGCGATGATCGGCAGTTTGCGCCAGCGCGGTTGCTGACGGATCAGCCGCGTGGCCTCGAAGCCGTCCATCTCCGGCATCATCACGTCCATCAGCACCAGGTCGATGTCGTCGTGCTGCTCCAGGCGCTCGATGGCTTCGCGCCCGTTGCGGCCGATTTCGACAATGGCGCCCTTGTGCTCCAGGGCACTGGTCAGGGCGAAGATATTACGCACATCGTCATCCACCAGCAGCACCTTGCGACCCTCGAACACCTTGTCGCGGCTGCGCGCGGTCTTGAGCATGCGTTGACGCTCGTTGGACAGCTGCGATTCGACCTTGTGCAGGAATAGCGTCACTTCGTCGAGCAGGCGTTCCGGCGAACGTGCGCCCTTGATGATGATCGAGCGTGAGTACTTGAGCAGGTCAGCTTCTTCCTCGCGGGTGAGGTTGCGGCCGGTATACACGATCACCGGCGGGAAGGCGCGGATATCCTCGGCGGTCATGCGCTTGAGCAGCTCGTTGCCGAGCATGTCTGGCAGCTTGAGGTCGATGATCATGCAGTCGTAGATGTTCTGGCGCAACAGCGCCAGTGCATCCTGGGCCATGGCCACGGCCGTGATCTCGACATCGTCGTCGCCGATCAGCCGGGCGATGCTCTCGCGCTGCAGGTCGTCGTCTTCCACCAGCAGGATGTGCTTGAGCTTTTGCGTAAGCTTGGCTTCCAGGCGAGCGAACACCTCCTTGAGCTCCTCGCGGCTGGTGGGTTTGACCGCATACCCCACCGCCCCCATGTGCATGGCCGCCTCGACGCGGTCTTCCACCGAAATGATGTGCACCGGGATATGGCGGGTGCTGGCCTGCTCCTTGAGGCGCTGCAGGACGGTGAGGCCCGAGTGGTCGGGCAGGCGCATGTCCAGCAGGATCGCATCCGGAATGTACTGGGCTGCCAGCTCGAAGCCTTCGTCGGCGCCATGGGCCACCAGGCAGCTATAGCCCAGTTCATGGGCCAGGTCGAAGAGAATGCGGGCAAAATTGGGCTCGTCTTCGATCACCAGAATGCAACGGGTATCGAAAGGGGCCCGCTCGCGGTCGTCGGCAAAGGCCGGCGCCGGGCGCATGACAGCGGCGGCCAACGGCGCTTGCGGTGCAGGCGGCAACGCATCGACGGCCGGGCGCAGGCTTTGCGGCTCGACGTCTTCGGCCTCGGCGGCATAGCGCTCCGGCAGAATCAGGCTGAACACGCTGCCTTGCCCGGGGCTGCTGTCGACATTGATCTGGCCTCCGAGCAAATGCGCCAGGTCACGGGAGATCGACAGCCCCAGGCCAGTGCCACCATAACGGCGATTGCTGGTGCCATCGACCTGGTGGAAGGCGCCGAAGATCGCCTGCTGCTGATCGGCCGCAATGCCGATGCCGGTGTCACGGACTGCGAACACGATACCGCTGCCAGCCTGGAAGCTGACGTTCATGCTGACCTGGCCACGCTCGGTGAACTTGATGGCGTTGGACAACAGGTTCTTGAGGATCTGCTCCAGGCGCTGACGGTCGGTGAACAGCGTGACCGGTACCTGCGGCTCGACCTTGACCTCGAAGGCCAGCCCCTTGTGGCCGGCAAGCGGCTGGAACATGCCGCGCAAGCCTTCGACCAGGCGCTCGACCTGGGTGGTCTCGGGCCGTACTTCGAGCTTGCCGGCCTCGACCTTGGCGATATCGAGAATGTCGTTGATAAGGTTGAGCAGATCGTTACCGGCCGAGTAGATGGATTCGGCGAACTTGACCTGCTCCTCACTGAGGTTGCCTTCACCGTTCTCAGCCAACAACTTGGCCAGGATCAGCGAGCTGTTGAGCGGCGTGCGCAGCTCATGGGACATGTTGGCGAGGAATTCGGACTTGTACTTGCTCGATCGCTGCAGGTCGTCGGCACGGGCCTGCAGCTCCAGCTGCGCCTGGCTCAGCTCATCGTTCTTGCGGTCCAGCGCATCGGTGCGTTCCGACAACTGCTCGTTGGTCTGCTCGAGTTCGGCCTGTTGGGTTTCCAGATGGGCTTGAGACTCCTTGAGCACCCGTGACTGCTCTTCGAGCTCTTCGTTGGCAGTCTTGAGTTCTTCCTGCTGCACCTGCAGCTCTTCATTGAGTTGCTGGGTTTCGGCCAGCACTTCCTGCAGGCGCTGACGATAACGGGCGCTCTCGATCGACATGCCCAGGTTGCCGCCGACCCGCTCCAGCAGCTCTTCATCCCGTTCTTGCAAAGGGCGCAGGAAACCCAGCTCGATCACCCCGTTGATCTGCCCGTCTTCGGTCGCCGGCATCAGCAATGCACTGCGCGGCAAGCCACTGCCCAGGCCGGAACTGAGGCGGTAGTAGTCTTCGGGCAGTTCCTCCAGGCGCAGCAAGCGGCCTTCGCGGACCGCCTGGGCCAACAGGCCATGGTGATCCGACTCGATCTGCTCGCGGGCCTGCGCTTCGGTACTCAGGCCATAACAGGCCACGCGCACCAGCCGGCCATGCTCGTCGCGCACGTACACGGCGCCCACCACGCTGCCCAGATAAGAGGCAAAGAAGCGCAGGATGTTCTCGCCGAGCATGGGCAAGGTCAGCTGCCCGAGCACCTGCTGCGCCAGCTGGGTCTGGCCGTTGCGTAGCCAGGCCTGGTGCTCCAGGCGCTGCGCCGAACGCTGCTGGGCCTGCAGGTTTTCAGCGTAGTTGGCCGAAAGTGCCAGCAGGTCACGACGGCCCAGGTAGGCCAGCAATGCACTGAGACCGACAATGAACAGCACGAAAGCCGAAATCGCCGTCAAGGTGACGGTACTGACTTTTTCGGTACGGGCCATGCGCAGTTGTTGTTCGGTAATGATCAGGTCATCGAACTCCTTGCGGATTTCATCGGTGATGCGCTTGCCCCGGCCATTGCCGATCGAGGCCTGGTAATCGCCCTGGCTGCGGCGCAGGCTGATCATCTCGTTACCGAAGTCGTTCCAGGCCCGCTGCAAGGCCATCAGCCGGTCAATACGGTCAACCTGCTGCGGGTTGTCCTCGACCATGCTGCGCAGGCTTTGCAGGCTGCCGAGAATGCGTGGCTTGGCCACCTCGTAAGGGTCAAGGAAGCGCTCGTCGCCCGTGATCAGGAAGCCGCGCATGCCCGTTTCCATGTCGATCGAGAGCTTGACCGTTTCGTTGGCGTTGCCGATCACCCGGTCGGTGTGCTCGACCCACTGCATGGCCGAAAGCAGGTAGTTGATCACCGCGACGAAGGCCACGGCCCCGAGCAGGCCAACCCCCAGGGGGAGGCCGATGTTACGGCTCAACAGCTTGCGAAAGCTTCGCTGGTCCATCGAGGCTGCTTGAATCATGAGAAAACGCCCGAGCTAGAAAAGTCCATTGAAAAGAGTGGCCGATCAGTCGTTATTGTTATCTGCCACTGCGCTGTCCTGATAAGCGAGTCTAACCAGCTTTCACGGGTCTGGCAGGGCATTTAGCCAGTATTTGAAGGTTGCATTCGGCAATCGTTCCATCTATTTGCATGGAGCGGTATCCTCGGGAACTTCTGATGCCGCGCGGTGCACAGATTAAAGACACTCATTTGTACAGGATTTGAACCATGCACCTTCTGGTAGTCGAAGACGACGACATCGTACGTATGCTGACGGTCGAAGTGCTCGACGAGTTGGGCTACAAGGTCATCGAGGCAGAAGACGCCGCAGCCGCCCTGCGTGTACTTGAAGACCCAAGCCAGACGCTGGCACTGATGATGACCGATGTGGGGCTGCCGGACATGCGAGGTGAGGTGCTGGCGGGCAAAGCGCGCGAACTGCGGCCGCTATTACCGGTGCTGTTCGCCAGCGGCTACGCCGACAGCCTCACGGTACCGGAGGGCATGCACCTGATCGGCAAGCCGTTCAGCATCGATCAGTTGCGGGACACGGTGGTGGGCATTCTGGGTAACCCTTGAGCACGGCGTTGCCTGTTTCGCTTGCCGGAGCGGGCCTGCCCGCGAAGAGGCCGACACAGGCAACCCACCTCACAGCTCTCTGCGCAGCAGATAGGTATCCATGATCCACCCTTTGCGCGCCCGCTCCCGCTCGCGCACTTCCAGTATCCGTGCCTTCACCGCCTGCAACGGCCCGGCGATCAGCACTTCATCCTCGGTCCCCAGGTACGCGCCCCAATAGATGGTCAGCGCCGGGTCATCGAGCCCGGCAAAGACGCACTGCCCGTCGAGCATCACCACCACGTTGTCGATAGCCCCCTGCCCGGCCAGGCGTCGCCCCGGCAGCACGGTCAGGGGCTCGCCGATGCGGTTGAGCGGCACCTGGTGCCGCGCCGCCAGCGCCTGCACACTGCTGATGCCAGGGATGACCTGCAAGCGCAACGTCACGCCCTGTTCGCGGACCAGGTCGAGAATGCGCAGGGTACTGTCGTACAGGGTGGGCTCGCCCCACAGCAGGAAGGCCCCCGTTTCCCCGTCGCCAATTTCCTCCTCGATCAGGCGCGCATACAGCGCAGCACGCTGCCGGTGCCAGTGCTGCACCGCGCCCAGGTAGTCATCCGCCTGCCCATCGCGCAAAGGGTCGACCACCGGCACCAGGCGATAGCCACCTTCGGGGCGGTAGCGCTGCAGAATGGCCTTGCGCAGGCGTACCAGTTCATCTTTGTCCTCGCCCTTGTCGAGCACGAAGAACACGCTAGCGCTACGCAGCGCATCGACTGCTTCATAGGTGACCTGGCGCGGGTCACCCGCGCCGATGCCGATCAACAACAGGTCTTTCATTGCCCTGCCCTTTGCGGGAACCCGCCACCATTGTCAGGCGGCTACCGGTATTTGGCAAAGCAGCCGCTTAGAAGATCGAGAAGTTGTAGCTGACAATGACCCGCGTCTCATCCATGTCACGCGCCCACTGTTCATAGTTGCTGCGGTAAGTGGAATTACGCAGGCGTACGCTGACATCCTTGAAAGAGCCACTTTGCACCTGGTATTTGAACTCGGTGTCGCGTTCCCACTCCTTGCCTTCGGCACCGCTGCCCGGCACCTTGATATTGTCGCCGTTGATATAACGGGTGAAGAAGGTCAGGCCGGGTACACCCAACGCCTTGAAGTCGTAGTCATAGCGCACTTGCCAGGAGCGCTCCTGTGCAGCGGCGAAATCATTGACCTGGGCGTAGTTGACCAAGTACGGGTTGCTGCCATCCAGGTACGGCATGGCACTGTTGCCATACATGCGCTGCCAGCCGGCGCTGAGCTTGTGGCCACCGAGGCTGTAGCCAAGCATGCCGCTGAAGGCGCGATGGTCGATTTCGCCCGCACGGGCATTGCCGATGTCATCACTCTTGATCAGGCGCATGTCAGCCGACAGGCTGCCCACCGGCAGCGGCTGACTGGCCACCAGGCCGAGGAAGTGCTGGCGGTAGATATTCTCCAGCTTGGCCACTTGGTACTGCGCGCTGAAACGCTCGTTGAAACGGTAGTCGACACCGGCCAGGTCGAAGTGGTCGGCTTCGGTATCGCAGGCATAACGCTTGTTTTTGCAGTGCACGCGGATGTCCTGCCGATCGGTGGAATCCCGAGCGGTGTAGTTGTCCAGGCGAGCCAGGGTGAACTTCAGGTCGTGCAGTTCTTCAGAGGTGAGCATGGCCCCATGGAACAGGGTCGGCAGCAGACGGCCATCGTTGTACTTGAGCAACGGCACATCCGGCATCATCGAACCGTACTTGAGCACGGTATTGGACACCTTGACCTTGGCCGCCAGGCCCATCTTCGCATACTGGTCGGCCGAGTGCCGGGGGTCGTGGCCAGACGAGGGCAGCAATCCACTGTTGCTGTCGGCCGGGCTGGAATCCAGTTTGAAGCCGAACATGCCCAGCGCATCCACACCAACACCTACCGGGCCTTGCGTATAACCCGATTGCACATTGAGGATAAAGCCTTGTGCCCACTCTTCGCGCTTGGATGCGCCCTGGCTGGAACTGCTGTAACCGTCCCGGAAGTCGCGGTTGAAATAGACATTGCGTGCTTCGATCTTGGCACTGGCGTCTTCAAGAAACCCGGCAGCCTGGGCGTTGACACCGGCACACAATAGAAACAGGCCGGTAACACGGCGCCCGGGGGCGAGGGGGAAAGGGGAAAACATGCGAGGAAACATCCAGAGTGAAGACGAGTTAACAACCTGTGGCACGGGTTGGCCACGGCACTGCGGCAGGTCGAACATGAGTCGGCCATCATCTGAAATGATCGCGCAAAGGCTCTGGCGCGGGCCATTGGACCATGGTCTAGCCCCCCTGTCGCGCAACCGCAGAAAAACCGCAAAATAGCGCACGCAAAACTAGGAAAGTTCCCGGCTTACTTGCAAAAAGTTAGCAGTTTACCCAGTAGACATGAATGACTACACTCGATATCAGCGAACAGTGAAACCCAACTGCGTGGCCGGCGTTTTTACGCGTCTTCAATGTTCGTCACGCCCTGCCACGACCGACGTACAGGAGTGATTACAGTGTCCAGACTTGCAGAGTTTCGTGCTGCCGAAAAAGCGCTCCAGGAACAGATGGCGCAACTGGAAGCGTTGAAAAAGGATGCCGGCCTCAAACGCGAAATCGAATTCGAGCAGAAACTAGTCGGCCTGATGAAAAGCTATGACAAGAGCCTGCGCGATATCATCGCCATCCTCGACCCGAAGGCTGTGGCCCGCGCTTCCAGCACACCCCCCAAGCAACAACGCCGCCCGCGGGTGGTCAAGGTCTATCAGAACCCGCACACCGGCGAACGCATCGAGACCAAAGGCGGCAACCACCGTGGCCTCAAGGCCTGGAAAGAACAGTATGGGGCCGCCACGGTAGAAAGCTGGGTACGCTGATGAAATGCCCACATAGGCTTCACACTTTTTTCACAAGGACTGGCTCAGTATCGAAACAGCTAAAGGACTAGCGACCCCATCACGCGCCCGCACATGCGGGCCTCTAATTTCAGCGCCCTGCCTTTGCAGGGCGCTTTCATTTGCGCAATCGGCGCACTGCCGTATCATGGCCAGCCTGTCTGTTTTGCCGGCGCCCTGTGCCCGGCCCCGTCTCAGGAGTTCCCATGAGCCTGCACGATCTGCAAACCCTGCCTGGCGTCACCGCGCAACCTGACGCCGCCACCGCCCAGTTCGTCTTCAACCACACCATGCTGCGGGTCAAGGACATCGAGAAGTCGCTGGACTTCTACACCCGCGTGCTGGGCTTCCGCCTGGTGGACAAGCGTGACTTCCCTGAAGCCGCTTTCAGCCTGTACTTCCTGGCCCTGGTCGACCCTGCCCAGATCCCCGCTGATGACACCGCCCGCCACCAGTGGATGAAGGCGATCCCTGGCGTGCTGGAGCTGACCCACAACCATGGCACCGAAAACGATGCCGATTTCGCCTACCACAATGGCAACACCGACCCGCGCGGCTTTGGCCACATCTGCATTTCGGTACCCGACGTACGCGCCGCTTGCGCGCGCTTCGAGGAACTGGAAGTACCGTTCCAGAAACGCCTGCAGGACGGCCGCATGAACCACCTGGCCTTCGTCAAGGACCCGGACGGTTATTGGGTCGAAGTGATCCAGCCAACCGAGCTCGAAGGCTAAGCGTTCGTCGCGGCGCGCTCGTCGGGCCGGGAACTCCCGGCCTCTTGCTGTGGTATATGAAGGTAACTGCTTCACATGCCACAGCGAGGTAAGGACGATGCAATCTCTTCACTGTGAATACCGCGAGCACACCATCACTGCCAGCGTGATGCCCCATCCCGACTCCCCCCTGCCCTATGCCGCCGGCTGCCTGATCACGGCACCTGACGGGCACACCAGCAAGCGCATGTCGATGCCCATGCAGTTCTTCTCCGACCTTGAGAATGCGCAGCGTGTGTCGCTGGCCCATGGCCGGGCACTGGTCGACAAACAGCTGGATAACGGGCACGAGGTGTTCTGATCCGGGTTTCGCCTGTACCCCCTTCGCGGCTGATGCTGCGAAGGGGGTAGGCGTAACTAGGTTGCCCGCGCGTATGCCACCGCCGCATCCACCTGCGCCTGCGTCGGCCTTACCCCGGTGTATAACACGAACTGTTCCAGCGCCTGCAGCGCAATGACCTCCAGCCCAGTGATCACCGGCTTGCCCAACGCCTGAGCCCGGAGAATCAACGGCGTCTGCGCCGGCATTGCCACCACATCGAACACCCGCTCCGCCGCCGCGATGGCGTGCTCGGGAAACGCCAGCTCTTCTGCCTCCTGCCCGCCTGCCATACCGATCGGCGTCACGTTCACCAGCATCGGCGGGCAGAGGTCGCCTGGCTCAGGTACCCAGCGATAACCACAGACATCCGCCAACTGACGCCCGGCCTGCTCGTTGCGTGCAACGATGATGCCTTCGGCAAACCCGGCATCGCGCAAGGCGCTGGCCACGGCCTTGGCCATGCCACCGCTGCCTCGCAGGGCAAAGGCCGTGCCCGGATCGACCTGATGCTGAGCCAGCAATTGGCGCACAGCCAGGTAATCGGTGTTGTACGCCTTGAGGTGGCCATTGCAATTGACAAGGGTATTGACCGAGTCGATGGCCGCCGCCGAAGGATCGATTTCGTCGACCAAGGCCATGCAGGCTTCCTTGTACGGCATCGACACCCCGCAGCCGCGAATACCCAAGGCGCGGATCCCTGCCACTGCCGCCGGCAGGTCATCGGTGCGCATAGCCTTGTAGTAGAAGTCCAGGCCCAACTGCTGATACAGGTGGTTGTGAAAGCGCACGCCGAAGGTGCCGGGACGACCGGCCAGAGAGATGCAAAGCACGGTGTCCCGGCTTGGAGTTGTCGGCATAACAGGCCCCTTAGTCATGACTGAAACGTTTATTCAGCGTAACAGAGTCAACCACTGGTCGCCCCTTACACAACCTTTACCGTTCCCCTGTGCTCAGCTGACAGAGACCGGAGTCATAGTAACAGGGCCCCGGACGTGGGGTTTTCCTGCGAGGTTGTTTTATGAACCGTCTCATTCCCGGAATCGTCCTGCTGGTCGGCGCCCTGGCCATCAGCGGGCCTGCAGCAGCGCACGGCGGCTATGGCGGCCATGGGCACGGTGGTTGGTATGGGCCGGGGCCACTGCTGGGTGCGGCAGTGGTCGGCGCCGTGGTTGGGGCGACGGTTTATGGCGGCCATGACCGCACAGTGTATGTCGAACGCCAGCCGGTCTATTACGCGCCGCCGCCGGTGTACGTACAACCGCCACCACAGCCGGTGTACTACCAGCCCTACTACGCACCACCCCCGCCGCCACCGGGCTACCGCACCTACTATGGGCCGCCACCGGTGTACTACGGGCCACCGCGCTGGTAATGGTTGATAGGAGCAATGATCACTATCGAGGAAGTTGATTTCAAACATATCCGGCTGCTGCGTATGGTAGAGCCATGTTTCACAGGAGGTCCCCATGGCCACTATCCAGATCATGTCCGTTGTCGGTAGCGCCGTTCCCGCCTCACTGCGTGAGCAGGGCCTGCTGGCGTGCTGGTACCTGGTTCGCAACGGCGAAGCCGTGAGCGGCCCGATGCCGACCCGCGCCTCAGCCCAGGCACTGGCCGAACAGTTGCAACCAGGTACTCTGGTTGCCTGAACCGAATTTGTTGTGCGTTGCTCCCTACGCCCTTGTCGCCCGCCAATATGGCGGGCTTTTTTTGTGCTTCACGGATTGCCCGGGCTGCCACCTGAGGTTTGGCCGCTACTGCCCAGCTTACTGGACAGCACCATGACCTTGCCTTGCAGCCGGCCTACGGTCATCACCAGCTCGTTTCGCTCCTTGGTGAGCAGATCAGCTTTTGCCTGCGCCTCCCTTCGAGCGTCCCGTTCGATGTCCAGCAGCTCTGTCAGGTGGCGGATGACGGCAATTTCTGCGGTGTCCATCGCACGGTCGACTGCATCCCTGGACAACCATTTACGCAGCCACAGAAACACACCCAGCAATACAGTCCCCGTACCGCCCAGCCAAGTGACGGTACCCGGGCCGAGGTCGGTCGGATCCATGTGAACCTCATTACAGATGATGATGTGATCAGCCCTGGAGAAAAATGTCTCGTCAGCTTTCCTTGTTCGCGCGCTTAATTTAGCCTACAGCTAACAACACCACAAGAGCAGATTTAGCCATGCGCACATTTAGCAGCAAGCTAAACACTGGCATGCTTCACCCCATGGACATCTACCAAATTCGCAAGCACAACCTGGTGAAGCTGATCGGCAGCCAGAGAAAGGGCACCTGCGCAGAGCGCTGGGGGATGGCGCCTGCACACCTGAGTCAGATCCTTTCCGACAAGACCGTGAAAAACCTGGGCGATGACGTGGCCCGCCGCATCGAGGGCATCGAAGGTTTGCCACGGGGCTGGTTCGACGCGCTGTCGCCAGGCGAACACGCACAGGCGGCTGTCGAGCCAGGTGACAACAAGCTCTCTGCAGCCGACCTGGTCAAACAGATGCTTGCCCGAAGCGGCAAAGGTATCGCTGAAGAAACCCGGCAAAGGCTGCTGGCTGCGGCGCAAGAGCCTGCAGATGCCACGCTGCTGGAAGCCGAGCCGCTGCGCCCCGGCCTGGTCGGTGACGAAGTGTGGATTGCCCACTATGACGTGCGGGCAGCCATGGGCGGCGGCCAGATCCCCCACGACTACCCCGAGATGTTCAAGGACGTTCGCGTCAGCCCCAGCCACCTGCGCGAACTGGGCGTGGCGTTCAGCGAGCACCATCACCTGAAGATGGTAACCGGCTGGGGCCAGTCGATGGAGCCGACCATCAGGCACCGCGACCCGCTGATCGTCGACGTCAGCATCCGCGAATTTGTCGGCGATGGTATCTACTTCTTTTCCTGGGGCGACCACATCTACATCAAGCGGCTACAGATCGCGGACGAGGACCACTTCGAGATGATCTCCGACAACTCGCGGCACAAAGACCGCATGATTCGTCGGGAGGAAACCTACATACAGGCCAGGGTCCTGCTGGTGTGGAATGCCCACCTTGTATAAACCGAAGCCCGCCCTGACCGGCGGGCTTTTGCTGAAGCTCAGAACGGTGCAGCCTCCTCGACCTGCGCCTCGCAGTCGCGTTCGACGATAAAATCATCACGCTCTTCCACGCTACTGCGCGCCCATCGCACCGTCACGCTAGCGTCATCATTGAACGTCAGCTGCAACTCGGGCATTTCCAGCAGTTGGCCCATCACCTCCTCCCATTCCGCTTCACCGTCGGTATCCAGACGGTGCACCACTACCCAGCGCTGCGTCTGTGCGAGCGGGTGGTTGATCATTGACGATACCCGCAGGCTAAGCCGCTCTATTCCGGTCATTTCCTGGCGCTGTTGGGTTTCCGACTTCATGTGGCTAGCCATATTCTCATCCCGATAGCTGTATATTCGTACAGTGCTCGGCGAAAGCTTATCTCACTGCCAAATCCTGCGTAAAGCCCCCACTGCGGAAAAATTTCGCCAGCAGGTAATTTCCCGTGAAGCGAAATTAATTTAGCCGCAAGCTATTGACCATGATTTAGCTTGAGGCTAACTTTGTATTCAGCCGTCGCTTGTACGGCTGCTCTGTCACTCAAACCTTTTCGCCAGGAGTTCCCCATGGCCGTAGATATCAGCCACCTCACCATCGCCACGCCGGTAGCCGTCTCCTCAACCAACCCCGTTGCTCTGGAGCTAAACGGTGCTGAAGCGATTGCCCGCTTTCCCAGCATCGTGACGGTGCTCAGCGATGGCTCGATCCAGTTCTCAGCCCCAACCAAAGGAGCATCGAGCAAAAGCACCCACAGGACACGCTGCGAATGGACAGAAACGCAAGACTGGACGCTGGCCAGCGCCCAGGATCACTGGAATCGCCAGACCATGACGCTGACCAAGGTCAACTCCGCGCAGAAGGTGGTCATCGCCCAGATGCACGTACGCGGGGACGACGGCCCGCCAGTAAAGGTGTTCTGGAACAAGGGCAACATCACACTGGGGTTTCGACGCACCTTCAACCAGACCGACCCGGTGAATTCCACAGTCCTGAAGGGGGTGCCACTGGGTGCGACGTTCCACATCAGCATTCACACGACGTCTGAAGGCGTGGTAACCGTGACGGCCGAATGCAACGGGGTATCCGCCTCGTCGGGCGATTTGCAGCTCGACAGTACCTGGGCTTCGCACCTGTTCGAGTTCCACGGCGGGGTCTACAACCAGGTCGACTACACCGACGCAACCCCCGCCGAGGACGGCTCGATCTGCATCATCAGCGAGCTCTCGCTCATCCATCGCTGAACGTCGATGCCCAGCCCTGCTATCACAAGCCCTCATGGCGTCTCATGAATGCAAAAAGCCCAGCGCGGGGCTGGGCTTCTATCAGCTGGGCTGAACAGTACTTCCGCCAGCCTTTACACACTGTACTGGAAGTTACTCCAGTGGGCGCTTGTGATAACTATAACGCTCGGCATTGGATGCCCGCGATGGGTCCGGCGGGCCTGATCTCTGCCTGCCTCGAAAGGGCCGATTATGTGCGGAATCGTCGCGATCCTCGGGCTGCTCCCTTTTACCTTCCGAGTCTTGACTGCCTGGCGGACCATTGTTTTCAGCCGGCCTGATAGCCTGCTGATCACAAACAATTCCATCCCTATCTATGGTCATACGCACCTCTCAATGCTCAGAAGCTCTGAGCTACATCAAGTGTGCGCTTACCCTGTCCAGAAAGGTTTTATATCAGATCACCGGACACGGGCGAGAACCTCAATACCAGGACCTTTCGCTGAACTGCATCCCACTATTGGTACAAAAATTGGTACGCGCCGGCTGTACGTCCATCCAGCACATCCCGGCAATGCAGCAGTAGCGTGGGAATCTAGCCTCAGACCGCACCGCAAGCGGCCTGAGCATCTGGCCTGTCTAATAGGGTTCAGCCAGTTTCAGCGACTTTGGCCCAATAAAACCGAGACGCTTTCGGGCGGTTTTAGACAGCTTTATTCCCCCATCCAGGCGTTCAGCCAACCAAGATCCGTCCTGGGTCGTCAGCTACACCCACCTCCCACAGTCCGCTGTCGACCCATTGCGGACAATCAAATCTGCTCAGCATACGCATGTTCCTAATGAAACCGCGTCTACAGAGGCCTTCTTCCGGGTATCCGGGTTCACGTTGAATTTTGTATCTTCCCCAATGCCGCATTGACAGCCAGCCATCCCTCTACCGCCGGCGCTCCGGCCTCACCGAATGCCCGTTCAAGCAGCTTTACTTGTTCACGTCGCAGCATTTCCTCAAGTCGCGAGCCTTCTTTGGTCAACTGAAGCAAACGCATCCGTTTGTCGGTATGCGATGCCACGCTGTCCACTAAGCCCATCTCTGCCAATTGCCGGAGCGGTATGTTCAGCGCCTGCTTGGTCACGCCGAGCAGAGCCAGCAGTTGCTTGACGCTGAGGTGCGGGTGCCGGGCTATGAAAAAAACGATCCTCTGATGCACACGGCCCAAGCCCCTGCGCTCAAGCATCTCGTCGGCCTTGGTGGTGAACGCCTGATAGCCAAAGAAAAACGCCTCCATGGCCTGCTGCTGTGCTTCCTGGTTTTTTAGGTCAATCATATTGACTTATTCTCGACGAGCGCTCTACTTTAGGTAAAGGAGTTTGACCTATATTGTTCGCGCTTGGCCAGAGGTGATCCATGGCATTTTCTGAACGTGTTTCGCGCCTTAAAAGCTCTTTGATTCGTGAAATTCTGGCCGCCGCGCAGCGCCCAGGGATGATGTCTTTTGCAGGGGGGCTACCGGCAGAGGAGATGCTGCCCTCTGTGGACTGGGCTGAAATGCCCACCAGCATGGGCCAGTACGGGATGAGCGAGGGTGAGCCGATGTTGCGTGAGGCGCTGGCCAGGGAAGCCCGTGCCTTGGGAATCACGTGCGAGGCTAGCCAAGTGCTCATTCTCAGCGGCTCGCAGCAGGCTCTGGACCTGACATCAAAACTGTATATCGACAAAGGAACGCCGGTACTGCTGGAAGCCCCTACCTATCTGGCTGCATTGCAAAGCTTCCAGTTCTTCGGCGCGCACTGCCTTTCGCTGCCGATGGAGCGGGATGGCCCGGACCTGGAGTCGCTGCGCGAACTGCTGAGCCTGAACCGCCCCGCGTTCATCTATCTGATTCCAACGTTCCAGAACCCGTCGGGGCTGCGCTACAGCGACAGGAAAAGGGACGAAGTCGCGGCGCTTCTCGATGAGTTCAACGTCACATTGATCGAAGATGAGCCTTATCGAGAGCTGAGCTTCGACAGCGTCGCGGCCATGCCGGTTGTCAGCCGTCTGAGCACCACCAGCTGGATTTATACCGGTACTGTGTCCAAGACCTTGCTGCCCGGCTTGCGGATTGGGTATCTGATTGCCAGCCCCGACCTGTTCCCGCACTTGCTGCGGCTCAAACAGTCGGCGGACCTGCACACCAGTCGGGTTGGCCAATGGCAGGTGCTTCAATGGCTGGGGACAGAAAAGCTTGACCGTCATCTTGAAGAGTTACGCAGCTATTACCGAGGTCGTCGAGACGCTTTCCAGGCGGCATTGGAGACGCACTTCGCCGACCTGGCCGAGTGGCAGATGCCAGAGGGAGGGTTGTTCTTCTGGTTGACGCTCAAGCACCCCATCGATACCCGGGCATTGCTCGAGCCGGCACTGGCGGCCAATGTGGCTTTCATGCCAGGAGAGCCCTTCTTCCCAGAGCCTGACAAACATCCAGGGCACCTGAGGCTGAACTTCAGCCATGTTGCTCCCGACAAGCTGGATGAAGGTCTGAAGCGTTTGTCGGATGTCCTGCGTCGGGCTCTGAGCCAGCAGGCGGCCTGACTATCTCTAATGGGTCGAAATCTGCGATTCACGACAGGCCGCTTTCGACCCATTGCTGTCCTTCGTGGAGAACAGTTATCGGCCAAAAGCGGTCACTTACTGAAGACAAAGTCTGAGGAGCTCACTAAATGCCCCCGGCGGTCTGGAGTCAATTGCGTGTTATCTAAGATGCGTCAGCTTCGCTTTCGCCCTCATAATCGTAGTCAATCAAGCTTGCCGACACTTGACAAATTTCAAATTGCCCAAGGCCCTGGTGCCAGCAGCACAGTATTCTTAATTTCGATATTGAATCCAATATCGCGACCGGGAACATCATCCTCCCTTCCTATGAGCACCGCTAGCTGAACCTTGATGTCTGTTTGAAGCCGCCGTACGCTATCGGCATTCATGGAGGAATCTGGCTGATGGCACGCGTGGGTTTGATACTGACACCGGGTTTTGCTGACTGGGAATACGCATTCATTGCTGGAACTGCGTCTCCATTTTATGGGATCGACGTCAGGTTTTTCGCACCTACTACAGGGCCGCTCCACTCGCAGGGCGGATTGGCTGTAACTGTCGATAGTGGCTTGCAACAATGCCTGGACTGGAAACCGGACGTTGTTGTCGTGATTGGAGGAATGGTCTGGGAGCGTACAGAAGCTCCGGATATTCGAGACTTTCTTCATGCTAGTCGTTCAAGTGGAGCGACAATTGCTGGCATCTGTGGTGGAACGCTGGCACTTGCGAGAGCCGGGCTACTCGACACAGTTCCTCATACCTCGAACAGCGCTGAATTTCTGCAAAAAAATGCCGTAGGTTATGACGGGCGCACGCGCTATCGAAGCAGTGCAGTAGCTGTGGTTGCAGACCGCATCATAACTGCTCCAGGCCCTGCACCCGTTAGCTTCACCTGCGCAGTGTTCGAAGGAGCCGGATTATCTTCAGCGCTCATTTCTCAGTTCAGATCAATGCTAGCAGCGGAACATGGATGACCGCCTCGTTCCACAAATCAGCCCATCAGGTAATGTCTTCGACGGTCCTCTTCTGGCCGTTAGCTGTCCTTTTTTAAAGGCAGATGTAGGTCGAATGCAGCCACTCATTGCTTGAGCGCAAACAAGTCCTCTGCCAACTCACCGGGTTGCCGCAAGTCCATCAGCAGCACCTCTGCCTTGCTGTACCGAAAACCGGGCCTGAAGATACGGTCGACCGCCTCTGAGGCAAATCGGGTCATCCGCAGCGTGTCGCAGGGTGGGTATGCGCACGGGCGAGATTATGTCGCTGCGCCGGGATGAGGTCGACGTCGAGAAAAAGACGGCTCACATCTGCCGGATCGTGGTTGAAAAGCAGGCAGTCGAGCGGACCAAGACGAAATACACCCGCACCGTAATGTTGAACAGCCGGGCTCTTGGCGCACTGGCAAGGGCCAGAGAGATCGCGCAATACCGCTCGAAGCAGAAGCGCCGCGTCTCGACGGAGTCGCCATTCATCTTCCAGCCTTCTGGCTCGTCACCACGAATCCAGCGTTCATTGCTGGGCAGCTTGGGCGCTCGGTGCAGGTGCTTCTCTCGACCTACGCCAAGTGGTTGAATTCTGCCAACGATTGGACGGAACTGGCGAAGCTGGAAAAGAACGTAATGGGTACAGGATTAAATATCGTTCACCTTGCGCCCTTTAGGCATAAGGCATTCGACAGCAATTCAGCCATACTCCAGAATGCATCGGTTTTAGGGGGAAAACCCTTGCACAGCCAACGACATACCAACTTTTAGTGAGCCTCAACGTGAAAACATCCCTGTCCATCCTCAGCCTGCTGCTGTTGCTCACAGGTACCGCGACCCTTCCGTCGACTGCTGCTGCACAACCCCCGGCCCAGGTTCAACGTGACCCCTCCAAACTGCATCTGGCTTCAGGCAGCGCTCTGCTGATCGACCTGAACAGCAACCAGGAGCTGTATTCAAGCCATGCCGACCGCGTGGTGCCGATCGCTTCGGTGACCAAACTGATGACGGCGATGGTGGTGCTGGATGCCAAGTTGCCCATGGATGAAATGCTCACCATGACCATTGCCAACAACCCGGAGATGAAAGGCGTGTACTCGCGCGTACGCCTGGGCAGCCAGCTGGACCGCCGCGAAACCCTGCTGATTACCCTGATGTCGTCGGAAAACCGTGCGGCCAACAGCCTGGCCAACGCCTACCCCGGCGGCTATCCGGCGTTCATCAAGGCAATGAATGCCAAAGCCCGCAGCCTGGGAATGGCCCACACCCGCTATGTTGAGCCGACTGGCCTGTCGACGCAGAACGTATCCACTGCCCGCGACCTGGCCAAGCTGCTGATGGCCTCGCGCAAGTACCCCATGCTGAGTGAGCTGTCGACCACCCGCGAAAAGACCGTCGCCTTCCGCAAGCCCAACTACACCCTGGGCTTCCGTAACACCGACCACCTGGTGAACAAAAGCAACTGGGATATCAAGCTGACCAAGACCGGCTTCACCAACGAGGCCGGGCACTGCCTGGTATTGCTGACCCGCATGGATAACCGCCCGGTGGCCATGGTCATTCTCGATGCCTTCGGCAAGTACACCCACTTCGCCGATGCCAGCCGCATGCGTCAATGGCTGGAAACCGGTGCCGCCAAACCGGCACCGGCAGTGGCCATGCAGTACAAGGCCGACCGGCAGAACAAGGGGCGGTTGGCGGCCGAATGACCGCCATTTCCTGGCGCGTGCGGGCTTGTCCGCGAAACAGACAACGCGGTGGATAGCACGGGCTTCGCCCGTGTTCGCGGGTAAACCCGCGCCTACACGACGGCCTGCGCCCAATCACCAATGTGTGTCCACCCTCGATAGGTGTAGGAGCGGGTTTACCCGCGAATACGGTCGCGGCGGCAACGGTGAACGGCGGGTGGAAATTGGCCAGCAGGCCCGGCCCTTTCGCGGGTAAACCCGCTCCTACACGACGGCCTGCGCCCAATCACCAATGTATGTCCACCCTCGATAGGTGTAGGAGCGGGTTTACCCGCGAATACGGTAGCGGCGGCGACGGTGAACGGCAGGTGGAAACTGGCCAGCAGGGTCGGCCCATTCGCGGGTAAACCCGCTCCTACAGCGGCCTGTGCATGTGTAGGAGCGGGTTTACCCGCGAATACGGTAGCGGCGGCGACGGTGAACGGCAGGTGGAAACTGGCCAGCAGGGCCGGCCCATTCGCGGGTAAACCCGCTCCTACAGCGGCCTGTGCATGTGTAGGAGCGGGTTTACCCGCGAATACGGTAGAGGCGGCGACGGTGAACGGCGGGTGGAAATTGGCCAGCAGGGCCGGCCCATTCGCGGGTAAACCCGCTCCTACAGCGGCCTGTGCATGTCCAGTCAGGCCGTAGCGCTGACCATCCCGCCCGCACTGCTGCCGCCCTCTTGCTGCAACAGTTCCAGCAACTGCGCCGTGGCCGCCATGATCTGCCCATTGAGGGTAGCAATACTCGCCTGCTTGGCACCAACCGCTGCTGCTTTCGCAGCCTCGTCCATCTTGCTGTTCTGCAATGCAGCCAACTGTTTCTGTTCCTCTGCCAATTGCTTCTGCAGATCCTTGATCAATTGACGCAGCTCGCTCACAGCCTCCGACTCGCCACTGCCTTCTGTGTCGGTGGATTGCGCCGGGCTACCCGCCGACACCTTCATGCTGTCACTGCTGATGCTCAAGGGCCCCACCGCCTCACCGGCCTGCTTCGCCTGCTCACGCTCGGTTGCTGCGTTCGCGCTCAGCGTCTGCGCTGAAACACCATTGATCATCAGGTTGCTTGCCGTGATACCGCTCATGTTGATTCCCTGCCTGAAAAATTGGTCCTTGCCGTAACCAACACATCGGCCGCCTCACGCTGTTCTTTAGCCCGCTTAAATTCCCCCTCGGCTGGCTCGTTCCAACTCATGTACTTGCGCAGGAGCCGGAGCCCCGGCGGGCGTCCATATTCGACCATTCAGGGAATCGCAGCCATGAGCCAGTCCTCACAGCAGGAAACCATCAAAGACATGATCGGCGTGGGCTTCGGCCCCTCCAACCTGGCCTTGGCCATCGCCCTGGAAGAACTCGCCGAATCCCGGGGCCATGCACTCGACGCACTGTTCATCGACAAGCAGCAAGACTACCACTGGCACGGCGAGACCTTGGCTACCCAGAGTGAGTTGCAGATCTCGTTCCTCAAGGACCTGGTGTCGCTGCGTACCCCAACCAGCCCTTACAGCTTCGTCAACTACCTGCACCAGAAGCAGCGCCTGGCCGACTTCATCAACCTCGGCACCTTTTACCCCTGCCGCCTGGAGTACAACGACTACCTGCGCTGGGCCGCCGAGCATTTCGCCTCCCAGGCGGTGTATGGGCAGGAAGTGTTGCGCATCGAACCGCACATGCATGCAGGCCGGGTCCAACACCTCTGCGTGATCACGCGTGACAAACAAGGCCGCGAATACAGCCGCGCCACCCGCTCAGTGGTGGTGGGCAGCGGTGGCACGCCGAAAATCCCGGAAAACTTCGGCGCCTTCAAGGATGACCCGCGAGTCTTCCACCACTCGCAGTACCTGAGCAGCCTGACCAAACTGCCGTGCACGGCTGGCAAACCCATGCGCATTGCCGTGATCGGCTCAGGCCAGAGCGCCGCCGAGGCGTTCATCGACCTCAACGACAGCTACCCGTCAGTCAAGGTCGACATGATTCTGCGCGGCTCGGCCCTCAAGCCCGCCGACGACAGCCCCTTCGTCAACGAGATCTTCTCGCCCGACTATACCGACCTGGTCTACAACGAACCGGCCGAACAGCGCAGCAAACTGCTGGGCGAATACCACAACACCAACTACTCGGTGGTCGACCTCAACCTGATCGAGCGCATCTACGGCATCCTCTACCGGCAGAAGGTTGCCCATCAGCACCGCCACAACGTGCTGTGCCGGCGCCAGGTGGAAGCGGTGGTGGCCACCCGCGAAGGCCTGGAACTGACCCTGCGCGACCTCGCCACCGGCCAGCAGCAAACCCACCGCTACGATGCCGTTATCCTCGCCACCGGTTACGAGCGCCGCTCGCACCGTGAATTGCTCGCGCCGCTGGCCGATTACCTGGAGGACTTCAGCGTCGACCGCAACTACCGCGTACTGGCCAGCCCGGACCTGCAAGCCTCGGTGTACCTGCAGGGCTTCTGCGAAAACAGCCACGGCCTGAGTGACACCCTGCTTTCGGTCCTGCCGGCACGCGCTGCGGAAATTGGCCGAGCGCTGTACCAGGACTTGGAGCAGTTGCACGAAAAGCCCCAAGCAGCCGTGGCACTGACCCGCGCCTGACCCCTCTCTACAACCAGCCATCAAGGCCGGACTGGTGCCTCGTGCGCAGTCCGGTGTTTGTGCTTTGAAACATTTGCTTTCATTTTAACCTGCAGGTTTTCGATTCTCATTCGTCCTTATCAGTACAGCACTCTTTGGTTGGCACACGCTCGACCACCCATAGCAGAAGACCGTCTGATGGCCCAATCACCGAAAAAATCCAAATCCAAGCTGTGGTTCCTGGTCCACAGCTGGCTCGCCTTGCCGATCTGGTTCTTTGTCCTGATCGTCTGCTTCACCGGCATGCTCGCCGTGGTCAGCCAGGAAATCGTCTGGCTCGCCGATTCGGCTGTGCGCGCCAACAAGCCAGACGCGGACACCGAGCGCATGAGCTTTCAGCAGGTACTGGAGGCCTTGAACAAGGCCGAGCCGGACATGGTGGTGGAGCGCCTGAGCCAGCCAGATGGTTCGCACTTCGCGGTGAAAGCCAATGTCACCCTGCCTGACGGCACCCGCCCGACGCTGTATGTAAACCCCTACACCGGAACCATTCAGGGCAAGACCCCGGACTTCAACTTCGAAGCCTTCACCCGCGCCCTGCACGGCTGGTGGCTGGTGCCGTTCACCAACGGTTTCAGCTGGGGCTGGTACCTGGTCTCGCTGCTCGGCCTGCCGATGCTGGCCTCGCTGGTCACCGGCCTGGTGGTTTACAAGAAGTTCTGGAAAGGCTTTTTCAAACCCGTGCGTACCGGCCATGGTTCGCGAATTTTCTGGGGTGACCTGCACCGTCTGTCCGGGGTGTGGTCAATCTGGTTCATTGCGGTCATTTCCGTCACCGGCACCTGGTTCCTGATCCAGGCGATCCTGTCTGACAACCACATCACCCTTTCCAGCCAGCCCATCGTGCCGGTGATCGCCCGTGAGGAAGTGCCACAAACGCCAGATGGCAGCCCCGCCTCGCGCATCGACCTGGATGAGGCGGCACGCCTTGCCGGTCTGGCGATCCCGGGGCTGGAAGTGACCTCCATCTCGCTCCCCGCCACTGCCTACAGCCACGTCATGCTGTCTGGCCCGGGCTGGTACCCGTTGATGTTTCAGAGTGCGTCGGTCAATCCGTACACACGCAATGTCGACAGCCAGTTCCTGATCAGCGACCGTTCGGCCCTGGAGTTCGTCACCGAGTCCATGCGCCCGCTGCACACCGGCGACTTTGGCGGTTTGCCGATCAAGCTGGTGTGGTTCTTCTTCGGCCTGATCCTCACCCTGATGGTGCTCAGCGGCCTGCTGATCTGGGCCAAGCGCACCGCCCAGGCCACCGCCGCGGCCCTCAAGCGCAGCGAGCGCGCTCCGCGTGCAGCTCACAGTGAAACCACCGTGGAGATCCATTCATGAGCCAGGCCCAGGCCCTGCCCGCCAGCCCGCTGAAGCAGCTTTGGCTGAAGTGGCGTTTTCACCTGAACATCCTGCTGATCCTGATCCCGCTGGGCTTCATGCCCAAGTACTTCGCCGACGCCAGGCTGTTCCGCGGCGACGCCGGCCTTGGCGCCAACGTGATCAGTGACATCCAGGTCGGCCCTTACAGCCTCGACCTTGCGGAACTGCGTGACGAGGCGCCACGCGCCGACGGCCCCGCCGGCTACTTCAAATCGTTCAATGCATCGCTGTGCAAGGCCTGCATAAAAAACGTCAAGGCAGCCTACCTGCGCATCGGCAAGCCAAGAAGCCTGCGCGCCGCCGGCACCATTTTCTTCGGTGCACCTTACAACATGGGCACCTCGTTGCCGATTCCGCCGCGTACCAAACCCGACGCGCACATCTGGATCACCCTGGAAGGCTGGGACGGCAGCATGCACCAGGCGTCGATCCCCCTGGCCAAGGCATCGCCAGCCACTGTGGCATGGCTCGAGAAACAAGGAGAAAACAAATGAATCACCGGATGCGCACCCTGGCGCTGCCCTTGCTGGTACTGGTCGCCGGCCCTGCGCTGGCGCACAACCCGATGTGCGAATGCGAAGAACTGGCCAGCGGCCAGGTCAAGTGCACCGGCGGTTTCTCGGACGGCAGCGGTGCCCCCGGAGTGACCCTGGACGTGATCGGTTATGACGAACAGGTGCTGGTCGGCGGCAAGCTTGGCGACGACTCGACGCTGACCTTCAAACGCCCGGACGGCGAATTCTACGTGCTGTTCGATGCTGGCCCCGGGCACGTGGTGGAAGTGGACTACGCCGATATCGCCCAGCCATGAGCCGCGCCCACGTCATTCGCCCGGCCGGTGCCGGGCACGAAACCCTGTACGTGCTGCTGGCAAGCTTGCTGATCGTGGTGCTCGCCGCCAGCGTGGTGCTGCTGCGCGGTGAGCGCGAGGACGAACAGGCCATCGCCAGCCACCAGATCGACGCCCGCCGCGACCTCACCGCCGCCGAGCAAGGCCTTTACACCGACCTGCGGGTAGCCTTCGACGAGATCCAGCTCCTGCGCGAAGAAAACGCCGTCCCGCCCAGCGTAAAGGCCCTGGCCGAAGAAGGCCTGCCGCCGTTCGTGGTCGATGCCGGCAGCCAAAGCCGTGGCAGCCACCAATGGTCATGGCTGGAACCCGGCGCCTACCTGGGCCGCAGCCAGGCCCCGGAAGTGGCCGGTAGCCTGCTGCTGATCCTGCCCCCCGACAGCACAGGCCAAGCCGATATCTGGCTGCGCCGCGACAGCGCCGCCGTGATCCCGGACGACCTCGGCCAGGCCGCCCTGATCGCGGCTGGCTGGCAACAGGTGGTCAGCCACTACGACGCCGGGGTCACCCGCGAACACCGTCACTGAACCCAAGGACCCGCCCATGTTTCGCTCCGCCCTCGCCCTGCTCCTGTCCCTTGCCCTGCCGGCAATGGCCCTGGCCGATAACAGCAAGCCGCTGCGAATCGGCATCACCCTGCACCCCTACTACAGCTACGTGAGCAATATTGTCGGCGACAAGGCCGAGGTGGTTCCCCTGATTCCGGCGGGCTTCAACCCGCACGCCTACGAGCCGCGGGCCGAGGACATCAAGCGCATCGGCACGCTGGACGTGGTGGTGCTCAACGGTGTTGGCCATGACGATTTCGCAGACCGCATGATCGCCACCAGCGAAAAACCCGACATTGCCACTATCGAAGCCAATCAGAACGTGCCGCTGCTGGCGGCCACTGGCATCGCCGCGCGCGGTGCCGGCAAGGTGGTCAACCCGCACACCTTTCTGTCGATCAGCACCACCATCGCCCAGGTGAACAACATCGCCCGTGAACTGGGCAAGCTCGACCCGGACAACGCCAAGTTGTACACGCAAAACGCCCGTGCCTACGCCAAGCGCCTGCGCGCCCTGCGTGCCGAGGCCCTGGCCAAGGTCACCGAAGCCCCTGGCGCAACGTTCCGGGTCGCCACCATCCATGCTGCCTATGACTACCTGGTGCGCGACTTCGGTCTGGAGGTGACCGCCGTCGTCGAGCCGGCCCATGGCATCGAGCCCAGCCCGGCGCAGCTGAAAAAAACCATCGACCAGCTCAAGGCACTGGACGTGCGGGTGATCTTCTCGGAAATGGACTTCCCGTCGGCCTATGTCGAAACCATTCAGCGTGAGTCCGGCGTACGCCTGTATCCGTTGACGCATATCTCCTACGGCGATTACACCAAGGACAAGTACGAGGTGGAAATGAAGCGCAACCTGGACACCGTGGTCCGCGCCATTCAGGAGAACCGCGCATGACCGCTGCCGCCAAGCGGGTGACAGCCTGCGGGCCGCGCATCGAGTTCACTGGCATCGACCTGACCTTGGGGCGTACGCGCATCCTCGAACAGGTCAGTTTCAGCGTGGCAGCAGGCAGCGTGCACGCCATCGTCGGCCCCAACGGCGGCGGCAAGAGCTCGTTGATCAAGACCCTGCTCGGGCAGATGCCACACCAGGGCCAGCTGACCTTGCATTGGCCTGGTGAGCGCGAAGTGATTGGCTACGTGCCGCAGGCACTGGAGTTCGACCGCGGCCTGCCCATGACCGTGGACGACTTCATGGCCGCCATGTGCCAGCGCCGCCCGGCCTTCCTCGGCCTGTCGCGGCGCGTGAAGCCAGCCATTGATGCAGCCTTGGTTCAGGTTGGCATGCTCGACAAGCGCACGCGGCGCATGGGTGCACTGTCCGGGGGTGAGCGCCAGCGCGTGCTGCTGGCCCAAGGCCTGATCCCAGAGCCGCAGTTGCTGGTGCTGGACGAACCGATGTCGGCCCTCGATGAAGCCGGAATCCAGGTGTTCGAACAGTTATTGCAGGGCTGGCGCCAGGCCGGCACTACCGTTCTGTGGATCGAGCATGACCTGGAAGCCGTGTTGCGTCTGGCGGACCGGGTAACAGGCCTGAACCGCCAGGTGCTGTTCGATGCGCCGCCTGCCCAGGCCCTGACTCCGGAGCGTCTGCTCGGTCTGTTCTCCGTTCACCCGCGTAGCGAGAGCCTTGCCTGATGAGTTTTGAAATCTTTCGCCAAACGGTCCAGGACTGGGCCACTGCCGGCTATCTGCCCGAGGCGCTGGCCTACGGCTTCGTGGTCAACGCCCTGTTGGCCGGCCTGATGATCGGCCCGGTGTTGGGCGGCCTGGGTACCTTGGTGGTGGTCAAGCGCTTTGCCTTCTTCTCCGAAGCGGTCGGCCATGCGGCGCTGACCGGCGTGGCCATCGGTATCCTGCTGGGTGAGCCCTATACCGGCCCGTACGGCAGCCTGTTCGGCTACTGCCTGCTGTTCGGCATCCTGCTCAACTTCCTGCGCAACCGTACCGGGCTGTCGCCGGACACACTGATTGGCGTGTTCCTGTCGGTGTCGCTGGCGCTGGGCGCCAGCCTGCTGCTGATGCTGGCAGGCAAGATCAACGTGCACATCCTCGAGAACGTGCTGTTCGGCTCGGTGCTGACCGTTAGCGCCCAGGACTTGCTCGTGCTGGGCATCGTCGCGGCGCTGGTGCTGGCCTTGGCGCTGCCGCTGTACAACCGCATCATGCTGGCCAGTTTCAACCCGCAGCTGGCGGCTGTGCGCGGGGTAGCGGTGAAGACCCTGGACTATCTGTTCGTGGTGCTGGTGACGTTGGTGACCGTGGCTGCGGTGAAGGTGATCGGGGCCATCCTGGTCGGTGCGCTGCTGGTCATCCCGGCCGCCGCCGCTCGCCTGGTCAGTCAGTCGCTCAAGGGTTTTTTCTTCCTGTCGGTGCTGATTGCCACCATCAGTACCCTGCTCGGTATTTTGCTGCCGATCGTTTTCGACCTGCCGGTGCCGTCAGGGGCCGCGATCATCCTGGTCGCCGGCATCTGCTTTGCCCTGGCCGCCCTGGCCCGCGCCCTCGTTCCCCGCCTGCAAGGAAACCCGGCATGAACTTCAAACACCTGACCCTGGCGCTGGCACTGGCCGGCCTGCCGTCCCTGTCTTTCGCCACGCAAGTGCTGACGACCCTGCCCATCACCCACAGCCTGGCCAGCGCCCTGCTCGACGGCACTGCGGTGCGGCTTCAGCAGGCAGCACCGGCCAACCTGCCTGCCAGCCGCCAACCGTCGTATTTCAGCGGGCGTGGTGGCGCAGGCCTGCACAAGGCCGCCCAGCAGGCAGATGCGGTGATCGGGGTGCGTTCGATCTGGCGTGACGACCCGCTGTACCCGATGGCCCGACGCAGCAATATCCGCATTGTCGAGATCGATGCCGCGCGACCGGTGGATGGCGCACTGCCGGGCATTGCGGTGAACGGTGACGATGCCTATGGTGCTTACCCCTGGCTCAACCCGACCAACCTCGGGCGCATGGCCGACGTGGTGGCCAATGACCTGGAGCGCCTGGCGCCGGACGACAAGGCAAAGATCCAGGGCAACCTGGCAGGGCTCAAACGCCAATTGCTGGAGCTTTCGGCCAGCAGCCAGACGCGGTTGGCCAAAGTCGACAACCTGACGGTGGTGAGCCTGTCGGAGCGGCTGGGGTATCTGGTCAACGGGTTGAACCTGGATGCGGTCGAGCAGCCACTGCCGGCCGAATGGGATGCGGCAGCCCTCAAGGCGCTGGGGGAGAACCTGAAGGCGCAGGACGTGGCGCTGGTGCTGGACCATCGTCAGCCTGAAGCGGCAGTGGCCGAGGTGATCAAGGCGGCCGGGGCCAAGCTGGTGGTGGTGGAGAGTGACCCTGAAGATGCGATTGCGGGGCTCAAAGCCAGCGTTGACCAAGTGGTTGGGGCATTGGGCGGGCGCTGATCGGACAGGCCCGCGCGGTGGATGGCACGGGCTTCGCCCGTGTTCGCGGGCAAGCCCGCTCCTACATTGGACACGCGTCGGTGGTTGGGCGCAGGCCGTCGTGTAGGAGCGGGTTTACCCGCGAAGAGGCCGGCCCTGCTGGCCAAGTTCCACCCGCCGATCACCGTTGCCGCCACCACCGTATTCGCGGGTAAACCCGCTCAAGGATCGCGGTTGCTGCCAGGCTAACGCTTCATGCACCGCTGATAGCGCTCATCCACCCGCCCGGCAAACCAGGCCGTGGTCAGCTTGCGGGTAATCTTCGGGCTCTTCAGCTCGATGCCCGGCAACACTGCGCGGGGCACCGTTTTGCCGGCTTTGGCATCCGCCAGGGCGAACACCCCGCTGTACAGCTTGCTGTCCTCGAACGCCAGGCTGTCGGCCTCCTCCAGCTGGCTTCGGATCTGCGGGTTACGCAGCCCCAGCTTCACCCCCAGCTTACGCGCGGCCAGTTCAGTCGTCCCCGGCATGATCGCCCCCGGCGCCACCAGGTCGCCGTCCAGTGCCAACTTCACCCCCGTGACCTTGCTCAATGCCGCCTGGAATGCCGCATTGCGGCTGGCGTACCAGCCTGCGTTGAAATCGGCGAAACGGTAAAGCTGGCGCTCGTAGTTGGCCGGGTAGCCCAACAGGTGGGCAATACCGAAGTACATGCCGCCGCGCCGGCTGAACACTTCCTGGCGAATCGTGCCTTCATGGCTGTAGGGGTAATCCCTCGCATGCTTTTCGGCAAAATCGATGCTGACTTGCATCGGCCCGCCGGTGTGCACCGGATTCAGCCCGCCCAGCAAGGTCTTGCCCAGCGGCACGCGAGCAACGACTTCGTCGTACAGTTCGCTCAACTGCTTTTCGCTGCGCACCGTCTGCAACCGCTGCTGGTAGCTCTTGCCGTTGCCCGACGGCGTCTTCAGCGCACCGTCGACCAGCAGTTTGGGAATATGCAGACGCGCAGCGCGGCGGTCGATCTCCTGGCGGGCGATACGCCCAAGGTTGGGCACCTGCGGGTCCGCAGTGAAGGTCGACTCCTGTTCGGTCACCGCCAGCACTGCGCACAGGTTACTTTTACTGGGCGCTATGCGCTGGGCTTCGAAGGCTGCCTGGATATCGTTGGCCCAACCCTCGCGGTCCTTGACCTGGGCGGGTAACAGCCGCAGGAGCTGCGCACGGATTTTGGCCGGGGCTGCTTCGGGCGCTTCTTCCCGGCGCCCGGCACAGCCTTGCAACAGCGCCAGGGCCATCACCGCAATGGCCAGTAACCGGCCGTTCAGGGCTGTTCACCGACCAGATAGGTTTTGCTGATGTGGCGGAACTGCGGGTGCCCGGCACTGCCCATCAATTCGAACAGCACCATCTCGCGGGTCACTACCTGCGCACCGGCGGCACGCATGCGCGCCAGGCCTGCGGCCTTGCTGGCCGGGGTGCGGCTGTCGCAGGCATCCTCGACCACGAATACTTGCTTGCCCAGCGCCAGCAGGCCGAGCACAGTCTGCAGCACACAAACATGGGTTTCCATGCCGCAGACGATCACCTGCTCGCGCGCCATCAAACTGGCCGGCAGGCACTCGGCAGCCACGCAGGAAAAGTGACTTTTTTCCACCACTTCGGCTGCCGGCGCTGCGGCCAGCAGTTCGGCCAGGGTATGGCCCAGGCCTTTGGGGTACTGCTCGGAAATCACCGTCGGCAGCGCAAGCTCGGCAGTCGCCGCCAGCAACCAGCGGGCCCGTGCCCGAGTGCCTTCGGGGTCGCTCATGGCACCGATCAGTTTTTCCTGGATGTCGACGACCAGCAGCGTGGCCTTGAGTGGATCGATCAGCATTGTCTGCCTCTTGCCTGGGAAAAACCCTAGCCTCCCCCAGGCAAGCGGTGACGTCAATCAGGCGGACAGCCGAAGCGGTTGCAGCGACGCGGTCAGCGCAGCGAGCACACGGTCTTCCTGCTCATGGATGAAGAAATGGCCACCTGGGAACATCTGCAGCGAGAACGCGCCTTGGGTTTCACTGCGCCATGCCCGCAGTTGCTCATCGCTGGCCCGGTCTTCCACGCCACCCAGTACATGCAGTGGGCACTGCAACGCCGGTCGCTGCCGGTAGGTGTAAGTGCCGCACAACAGAAAATCGGCGCGCAAGGTCGGCAAGGTCAGGCTCATAAGCTCAGCGTTGGCCAGCACTTCCTCAGGCGTACCTTGCAGCGCGCGCAACTCGCTGATCAGCTCGGCGTCGCTCTTGGGCTCGCGCCAGTTGTTGCCGTCGTAGTCCTCACGCCGGGTAGGTGCCGCGGTGCCGCAGGCGAACAAGGCCAGCGGCGCCGGGCAGCCCAATGCCTGCAGCTCATGGGCCAGCTCGAAGGCCAGCAGAGCGCCCAGGCTGTGGCCGAGCAGCGCATAAGGAGCGCTTGCCGCCAGTCGCTGCTCGCTGGCCAGTTGCCGAGCCAGCACTTGCATGTCGGTGTGCAGCGACTCGGCCATGCGCGCCCCCCGCCCAGGCAACTCTACCGGGCGTACCTGCAACCATGCCGGCAGCTTGCGCCGCCAGCGGCTGTAGACCATGGCGCTGGCCCCGGAGTACGGCAGGCACAGCAGGTTCAGCACGGTCACTGGGCGGCAGCTTCGGCCATTTTCTGGCGCAGGCTCAGCGGGCGCATGTCGGTCCAGACTTCATCGATGTAGGCCAGGCAGTCCTTCTTCAGGCCGCTTTTGCCCACGGCTCGCCAGCCGTTGGGGATGGCTTTGTAGTCGGGCCAGATCGAATATTGCTCTTCGTGGTTGACCACTACCTGGAACTGGATATCGTCGCGGTCGAAAACGGAAGTCATTGCCTGTCTCCTTAAATGATGATGCCGCTGCGCGCCTGGCGCAGGGTGGCTTTCAAGTAGACGTAGCAAGCGTTGTAAAAATTAACGGAACTGACGCGCCCCTGTGTGGGAGCGACCGGTGCTGGTATCAACGCTCAGGTATCACGCAACAGGTCATGCGTATCGAGCAACCGAAACGCAACCTGCGGATTACGCTCCAGCCCGCGCCGGATTGCCGCCGGGATAGACTGCCGGGTCTTGCGACACAGCCCGGGTTGCTCGTCCAGCTCGATGACGATGCCGCGCATGGTCCGTACCTCGTTGTAACCGGGGGCGATGTGCACGCGGATGCCGAGGTTTTCGTACAGGCGCTGCTGCAGACGTTGAAGGTCTTCCAGGTCCCTCAGGTTTTCCAGGCGTTCGAGCAGGCGTTTTTCTTCCTGCCGGGTCAGCAAGAGGATGCGCTGGGCAGCCTGCGGATGGTCGGCCAATTGCTCGCGGCCGCAGACGCAGGCGCCAGGGGGGCAAGGTTGGCGTAAAGGAACGGGCGTACTCATAGGGCAAGCATAGCCTGTACCGACCGTCAGAGCTGCGCCAGCCGCGTACGCAGGAAGCTGACAAAACCCTGCACCGGCCGCGCCACCTGCCGGTGCTGCGGATACACCGCCGAGAGCTGCAGCGCGGGCGGGCGCCACTCATCCAGAACCGTCACCAGTTGCCCCTCCGCCAACGCCTGCCCAACGATAAAGGTCGGCAGGTAAGTGACCCCCATCCCGGCAATCGCAGCCCCCCGCAGCAACTCGCCATTGTTCGCACGCATGCGCCCGGTCACCTGAATTGCCTGGGTTTTGCCACCTTTGTGGAATTGCCACTGCACCTGCCGCGAATGCCCATAGGGCAGACAATCATGCGCGGCGAGCTCATCCGGTTTTTCCGGCACTCCTCGTGCTTGCAAATACGCCGGGCTCGCACAGTAGACCCGCTCGACACTGGCGATACGCCGGGCAATCAGGCTGGAGTCCTCCAGTGCACCAATCCGCAGCGCCAGGTCATAGCCTTCACCAATCAGGTCGACGGCGCGGTCGCTCAGGTCTACTTCTACATCAACCTGGGGGTGCAACTGCAGAAACTCGGTCAGCAGGCAACCCAGGTGCGCCATGGCAAACGACAGCGGCGCGCTGAGGCGCAAGGTGCCGCGCAGGACCTGGGCCTGGCCGCTGATGTCGTGTTCGACCTGCTGCACTTCACCCAGCAGGCGCAGGGCCGACTGGTAGTAGTGCTGCCCCAGTGGCGTGGCATCGAGGCGCCGGGTGGAGCGGTTGAGCAGGCGCACGCCCAGGCGCTCTTCAAGCTGCATCAGACGCCGGCTGACCGATTGCTTGGACATGCCCAGACGGTCGGCGGCAGCGGTGAAACTACCGGCCTCCATCACCTGGGCAAAGATCCGCATGTCTTCGTAAGGGTTCATTGTCTCGCTCTTGCTGACAGTCAAACACTTTATAGCGGCTTTTTCCCACGAGTGCATCTGCCTAATCTACGCACAAGTCGCAGCGATGGCCCCTCAGGCCAGGCAAGACGCCCACTACCAACACTTGCACAGAAAAGGATTCGCTCATGAACATTGTCCACAAAGCCCTCACCGCCTCCCTCCTGGCCCTGTCCGTTTCCAGTGCCTTCGCCGCAGGCAGCCCTGGTGTCGAACAACACACCCAGGCCTTCCTCGAAGCCCTGGAGAAAGGGGGTGGCAAGCCGCTGGAACAGCTCACACCAAACGACGCCCGCGCGGTACTGACCGGCGCCCAGGCCTCGGTAAAGGTCGACCTCTCGGGGATCGAAGTGAAGGAACGCACGATTCAGGCCAATGGCCAGTCGATCAAGCTGCAAGTGGTACGCCCGACTAACGTCAAAGGTGATCTGCCGGTGTTCATGTTCTTCCACGGCGGCGGCTGGGTGCTGGGCGACTTCCCGACCCACCAACGACTGATCCGCGACCTGGTGGTCGGCTCGGGTGCGGTGGCGGTCTATGTGGACTACACCCCGTCACCGGAAGCGCACTACCCGACGGCGATCAACCAGGCGTACGCCGCGACTCGCTGGGTGGCCGAGCATGGCAAGGAGATCGGCGTGGATGGCAAGCGCCTGGCTGTAGCCGGCAACAGCGTTGGCGGTAACATGGCGGCGGTGGTTGCACTCAAGGCCAAAGAGGCCGGTACCCCTGCCCTGCGCTTCCAGTTGCTGCTGTGGCCGGTGACCGATGCCAGCTTCGAGACAGCATCGTACAAGCAGTTTGCCGAAGGACACTTCCTGACCACCGGGATGATGAAGTGGTTCTGGAACAACTACACCGTTGATGCAAAGGCGCGGGCGCAGATCTACGCCTCGCCGCTGCGGGCCAGCAGTGAACAGCTCAAGGGCTTGCCGCCAGCGCTGGTGCAAACGGCTGAGTTCGATGTGTTGCGGGATGAAGGCGAGGCTTATGCCCGCAAGCTCAATGCTGCTGGCGTGACCGTTACCTCGGTGCGCTACAACGGGATGATCCATGACTACGGTCTGCTCAATCCATTGAGCCAGGTGCCGGCGGTGAAGGCGGCGATGCGTCAGGCAGCTGGAGAGTTGAAGGTACACTTGCAGTAACGGGAGAATCACAAAAGTGCCCGCCCAGGCGGGCATTCCTGTTTTATGCGTCGGGGCCAGCAAGAACCTGGCGTCAGGTTATTGCTCAGGCCTCCCAACCTTCAACAATGATCACCTCAGCCTTCGCCACACCTTGCCGATGGCTGCAAGCCCGCTGATACAGCTCGGACCGATAACACGCCAACGCCTGCTCGTAGGAATCGAACTCGATCACCACACTACGCTGAGGCGTAGCCCTCCCTTCCATCGCCTCGCTGCGCCCGCCACGGGCCAGGAAGCGCCCGCCGAATGCCTTGAAGGCAGCCGGGGCGCGCTGGGTGTATTGCTGGTACTGCTCGGGGTCGGTCACGTCCACATGGGCGATCCAGTAGGCCTTCATGTGCAGCTCTCCTGTTACGGCGATATTTGTGTATGATGGTATACCATAAAATTCACCCCACCACAGTGAGCGTGCACCATGGCTTTCAACACCATCGAGGAACTTCTCGAGGACTACCGGCAAGGCAAGATGGTCCTGCTGGTGGATGACGAGGACCGGGAAAACGAAGGCGACCTGTTGATCGCCGCCGAGCGCTGCGACGCCCAGGCCATCAACTTCATGGCCCGCGAGGCGCGCGGGCTGATCTGCCTGACCTTGACCGACGATCACTGCCAGCGCCTGGGCCTGGAGCAGATGGTTCCGGCCAACGGTAGCGTGTTCAGCACCGCGTTCACCGTGTCGATCGAGGCGGCCACCGGGGTCACCACCGGCATTTCCGCCGCTGACCGGGCACGCACCGTGGCAGCGGCCATGGCCCCCAACGCCCGCCCCGAAGACGTGGTACAACCTGGCCACATTTTCCCCCTGCGGGCACGCGAAGGCGGCGTGCTGACCCGTGCCGGCCACACCGAAGCCGGCTGCGACCTGGCACGCCTGGCCGGCTTCAGCCCGGCCTCGGTCATCGTTGAAGTGCTGAACGACGACGGCACCATGGCCCGTCGCCCTGACCTGGAAGTGTTCGCCGCCCGGCATGGCATCAAGATTGGCACCATCGCCGACCTGATCCACTACCGCCTGAGCACCGAGCAGACCATCAAGCGCATCGGCGAGCGCGAGCTACCGACCGTGCATGGCACCTTCCGCCTGGTCACGTATGAAGACCGCATCGAAGGTGGCGTGCACATGGCCATGGTCATGGGCGACATTCGCCGCGAACAGCCGACCCTGGTGCGGGTGCATGTGATTGACCCGCTGCGCGACCTGGTGGGTGCCGAGTACGCCGGCCCCGCCAACTGGACGCTGTGGGCGGCGCTGCAGAAGGTGGCTGAGGAAGGTACTGGCGTGGTGGTGATCCTGGCCAACCACGAATCCTCCCAGGCCTTGCTTGAGCGTGTGCCACAACTGACCCACCCTGTGCGGCCCTATCAACGTGGCCAGTCCAAGGTGTATTCCGAAGTGGGTACCGGGGCGCAAATTCTGCAGGACCTTGGCGTGGGCAAGCTGCGTCACCTGGGGCCACCGCTGAAATACGCGGGGCTGGCGGGCTATGAGCTGGAGGTGGTGCAGAGCATCCCGTTCGACCCGGGGATGGATGGCTGAGAACACACAAGCAATTGATTTAGCGGGGCCCTGTAGGCGCGGGTTTACCCGCGAATGCGAGGGTGACACCACCGACGCATTCGCGGGTAAACCCGCGCCTACAGGGCCCTTGGTGCTTTTGACAGGGCGGAGTGATGGCCGGTCGCCTCATACCTCTTGCCAAAATCTTGGAATACCATAATATGATATCCCGTAGACCTTAAACCTGCAGGCCGGCACCTACAATTAAAAACGGCCATCAGAACACTTTGTTTTAGCTGCTCCCCGAACATTATTGGCGGGCGCACCACAAGCCCCGCCTCGAATAACAAAAGCAACGAGGGCGTAACCATGCTGTTAAGCAAACGTGTAACCGCAGTGCTGTCCGCCAGCCTGCTGACCCTGGCATGTCAGGCCGCCCAGGCCGCCGACAGCCTCAACTTCGTCAGCTGGGGCGGTACGACCCAGGACGCCCAGAAAGAAGCGTGGGCAGTACCGTTCACCAAAGCCACGAACATCAAGGTCGTGCAGGACGGTCCCACCGACTACGGCAAGCTCAAGGCCATGGTCGAGAGCGGAAACGTGCAGTGGGACGTGGTCGACGTCGAGGCCGACTTTGCCCTGCGTGCCGCCAGCGAAGGCCTGCTCGAACCCCTCGACTTCAACCAGATCAAGCGCGACAAGATCGACCCACGCTTCGTCTCCGACCATGGCGTCGGCTCATTCTTCTTCTCCTTCGTGCTCGGCTACAACGAAGGCAAGCTCGGGGCCAACAAGCCGCTGGACTGGACCGCGCTGTTCGACACCAAGGCCTACCCCGGCAAGCGAGCCCTGTACAAATGGCCCAGCCCCGGCGTGCTGGAACTGGCCCTGCTGGCCGACGGCGTAGCCCCTGACAAGCTGTACCCGCTGGACCTGGACCGCGCCTTCAAGAAGCTCGACACCATCAAGAAAGACATCGTCTGGTGGGGCGGTGGCGCCCAGTCACAGCAGTTGCTGGCCTCAGGTGAAGCCTCGCTCGGCCAGTTCTGGAATGGCCGTGTCTACGCCCTGCAGCAAGACGGTGCACCGGTGGGTGTGAGCTGGAAGCAGAACCTGGTCATGGCCGACTTCCTGGTCATCCCCAAAGGCGCCAAGAACAAGGAAGCGGCCATGAAATTCCTGGCCAACGCCAGCAGCGCCGAAGGCCAGGCCGAATTCGCCAACAAAACCGCCTATGCGCCGGTCAACGTCGACAGCGTGGCCAAGCTGGACAAGGACCTCGCGCCAAACCTGCCGACTGCTTACGCCCAGGACCAGGTCACCCTCGACTTCGCCTACTGGGCCAAGAACGGTCAAGCCATCGCCGCGCGCTGGAATGAGTGGTTGGTCAAATGAAAGTCGCCATCAACGCCCTGCACAATGCGCAAGGCACCCCCACGGGTGCTGGCGCCCCGGGCACCGCCCCGCGCCGCGCAAGCCTGAGCCAGCGCTGGAAAGGCAGCCGCAACCTGCTGCCCGCCCTGCTGTTCCTTGGCGTGTTCTTCTTCGCCCCGCTGGTCGGCCTGCTGCTGCGCGGGGTGCTGGAACCCACCCCGGGGCTAGGTAACTACGAGCAGCTGTTTGCCAACTCGGCCTATGCACGGGTGCTGTTCAACACCTTCTCGGTGGCCGGCGTGGTTACCCTGATCAGCGTGCTGCTGGGCTTCCCGCTGGCCTGGGCGATCACCCTGGTGCCCAAGGGGTGGGGCCGCTGGCTGCTGAACATCGTGCTGCTGTCGATGTGGACCAGTCTGCTGGCGCGCACCTACTCGTGGCTGGTGCTGCTGCAGAGCTCGGGCGTGATCAACAAGGCGTTGATGGCCATGGGCATCATCGATGCCCCGCTGGAAATGGTGCACAACCTCACCGGCGTGGTAATCGGCATGAGCTACATCATGATCCCGTTCATCGTGCTGCCACTGCAGGCGACCATGCACGCCATCGACCCGATGGTGCTGCAGGCAGGTTCGATCTGTGGTGCCAGCCCGTGGACCAACTTCTGGAAGGTGTTCCTGCCGCTGTGCCGCTCGGGGCTGTTCTCCGGGGCGCTGATGGTGTTCGTGATGTCGCTCGGTTACTACGTCACCCCGGCGCTGCTGGGGGGCGCGCAGAACATGATGCTGCCTGAATTCATCATCCAGCAGGTGCAGTCGTTCCTCAACTGGGGCCTGGCCAGCGCCGCTGCCGCACTGCTGGTGGCGATCACCCTGGTGCTCTTCTACCTGTACCTGAAGCTGCAGCCGGAATCCCCGGTTGGCAACGCGAGGTAAACCGCCATGCTCCTGTCTCCCAATGCCATGGGCCGCCCGCTGCGTACGGGCCTGTACCTGACCACCGGGGTCATCGCGGCCTTCCTGCTGCTGCCGGTGGTCTTCATTGTGTTGCTGTCATTCGGCTCGTCACAGTGGCTGGTGTTCCCGCCACCGGGCTGGACCTTCAAGTGGTACGGCCAGTTCTTCTCCAACCCGGAGTGGATGGACGCCGCACTGGCCAGCCTGAAAGTGGCCGTGCTGACCACCATCGCCGCCGTGTTGCTGGGCCTGCCCAGCGCATTCGCCCTGGTGCGTGGCCGCTTCCCGGGCCGCGAGCTGCTGTACGGGCTGTTTACCATGCCGATGATCGTGCCGCTGGTGATCATTGCCGTGGCGGTATACGCACTGTTCCTCAAGCTAGGTTACACCGGCACGCTGTTCGCCTTCGTGGTCAGCCACGTGATCGTCGCCCTGCCGTTCACGATCATCTCGATCATCAACTCGCTGAAGCTGTTCGACCAGTCGATCGAAGATGCTGCGGTGATCTGCGGTGCATCACGCCTGCAGGCCATTTTCAAGGTCACGTTCCCGGCCATCCGCCCCGGCATGATCGCCGGTGGCCTGTTCGCTTTCCTGGTGTCCTGGGATGAAGTGGTGCTGAGCGTGATGATGGCCAGCCCCGACCTGCAGACCCTGCCAGTGAAGATGTGGACCACCTTGCGCCAGGACCTTAGCCCGGTCATCGCCGTGGCTTCGACCTTGCTGATCGGCCTGTCGTTGCTGGTCATGTTCATTGCCGCCGCCTTGCGCCGGCGCACCGAAAACGCCTGAGCGCGGAGAAAACAACAATGAGTGCAGTGATCAAAGACAACGCGCACGGCAAAACCCTGGTCAGCCTGCGCGGCCTGAACAAGCACTACGGCGACTTCACCGCCGTGGACAACCTCGACCTGGAGATCCAGGACGGCGAGTTCCTGACCTTCCTCGGTTCCAGCGGCTCGGGCAAGTCCACCACCCTGTCGATGCTGGCCGGCTTCGAAACACCCAGCAGCGGCGAGATCCTGGTCGACGGCCAGTCGCTGGTCAACGTGCCGCCGCACAAGCGTGACATCGGCATGGTGTTCCAGCGCTATTCGCTGTTCCCGCACCTGAATGTGCGTGACAACATCGCCTTCCCACTGGCCATTCGCAAACTCGGCGCTGCCGAAACCGCAAAGCGCGTCGACGCCATGCTCAAGCTGGTGCAACTGGAGCCGTTCGCGCACCGCAAACCCTCGCAAATGTCGGGCGGCCAGCAGCAGCGCGTGGCGATCGCCCGGGCGCTTGTGTACGAGCCGCGTATCCTGCTGATGGACGAGCCGCTCGGCGCGCTGGACAAGAAGCTGCGTGAAGACCTGCAGGACGAACTGCGCCAGTTGCACCGCCGCCTGGGCATTACCATTGTCTACGTGACCCACGACCAGGAAGAGGCCATGCGCCTGTCGCAGCGCATCGCCATCTTCAGCCACGGCAAGATCGTCGGCCTGGGCACCGGGTACGACTTGTACCAGAATCCGCCGAATGCCTTTGTTGCGTCGTTCCTGGGCAACTCCAACTTCCTGCGGATCAAGGCCAGCAGCAATGGCGCAGGCAGCTTCGAGGGCCAACCAGTGGCCATCCGCCTCACCCCAGGCCTGGCCGCCGAGCAGGATGCGCTGATCATGGTGCGTCCGGAAAAAGCCCTGGCCCTGACCGCCGAACAAGCGGCGCGCGAGCCATTGCCGGCAGGCTGGAACGAGGTCAGTGCCAAGGTGGGCGAAGTGCTGTTCCTGGGTGAAAGCCAGACCTGTCATGTGGTGACTGCAGGGGGTACCGAGCTGACGGTGAAGGCCCTGTCGGCCGCGGGCATGCCGATGCAGCCGGGCGACAGCGTGAAGGTGCGTTGGGCAGTGGCCGACGCCTGCATTTATACCGAATGGGCCGAGAGCGACCTGAGCAAGTCGGCCGGGGCACATTAACGTCTTCAGCGTTGCAGCGCCTGCCAGATCGAGCGTCGCCCGCGCGGCGCACGATCTGGCAGGCGCTGCACGCTGGAAGGTGTACGCCCCCGTCACATTATCATCACGCCACTGTCGTAATCTGCCGGCCAACACTGTGCCATAGGCCACCCGGCATGCTCCGCCTGCTTGTCTTGCTGCTCACCTTGCTTCCACTAGCGACCTTGTCTGAGCCCCTGCATCTGCGTGTCCAAGGCTCCAACACCATCGGCGCGGCCTTGATGCCGGCGCTGGTGCAGGGGCAATTGCGCGCGCAGCAGGCCACCGCCATCGCACAACAGCCAGGCAAGGTCGCCAACGAGCGGGTGATTACCGCCCGCGACGTGCATGGTCAGCCCTTGCGCATCGACATTGCCGCCCACGGTTCAAGCACAGGCTTTGTCGCGCTGGGCCGTGGCGAGGCTGACCTGGCCGCCGCCTCGCGACCGATCAACGACAGTGAAGTGCGCCAGTTGCAGGCGCTGGGCGACCTGCGCGCAGCCGGCGCAGAACAAGTGATCGGCCTCGACGGCGTCGCGATCATCGTCCACCCCGACAACCCAATACCCCAACTGGACACCCGGCAACTGGCGCAGATTTTCTCCGGGCAGATCCAGCGCTGGGAACAACTGGGCATACCTGGCGGGGCCATTCATCTGTATGCCCGTGACGACCGTTCCGGCACTTTCGAGACCTTCAAGGCGCTGGTGCTGGAACCTCAGCACGGCGAACTTTCGGCCAAGGCCAGGCGCTTCGAGTCCAGCGACGAACTGGCGCAACGCGTGGGTACCGACCGCCAGGCCATCGGTTTCAGCAGCCTGGCCGCCGTACACGGGGCCAAGGTGCTGGCGGTGGCCGAAGGCGACGCGCCGGCCATGCTGCCAGAGCGTGCACGTGTGGCCAGCGAGGACTACCCGCTCTCACGGCGCCTGTACTTTTACCTGCCGGCCAACCCCAAGCCCCAGGCCAAGGCCCTGGTCGATTTCGCTCAGAGCCCGGCCGGCCAGGCGATCATCGCCCAGCAGGGTTTCGTTTCGCAGCAGATCAAGGCCCTGTCTGTCGCCCCCCAAAGCGACATGCCACCGCGCTATCGCATCCTGACCCTGCAGGCGCAGCGGCTGAGTGTGAACTTCCGCTTCCAGGAAGGAAGCGCCAGGCTGGACAACAAGGCCTTGCGCGATGTGCAGCGGGTGGCAGAGTACCTGCGCCAGGCCGGGAAGCTGCAGGGCAAGGCAGTGCTGGTGGGGTTCGGCGACCCCAAGGAAACGCCCGGGCGCGCAGCCCTGCTCTCCCGCCTGCGTGCGCAAGCAGTGCGCCGCGAACTGGCGCGTGGTGGCGTGGAGGTGCTGCAGGTGACCGGGATGGGCGATGAATTGCCAGTGGCCGGCAATGAACAGGAGCAAGGCCGGCTGCGCAACCGGCGGGTCGAGGTGTGGGTGTATTGATCCGGCCTTGTACACACCTCTGAAGCAGCCTTGTGCTGCAACGAGGCCCGAATGACAGAAACATTCCGGTGTCAGCAAGGACCTCGTCGCAGCACAAGGCTGCGTCTACAGGCTGTAGAGCAGGCTCCACGTCATCAGCGGGTGACGGTGCGCATGGTCACGAACTCTTCGGCCGCCGTCGGGTGCACGCCGATGGTTTCGTCGAACTGCTGCTTGGTCGCACCGGCTTTAAGTGCAATGCCCAGGCCTTGAATGATCTCGCCAGCGTCAGGACCGACCATGTGGCAGCCCAGCACCTTGTCGGTCTCGGCATCGACCACCAACTTCATCAGGGTCTTTTCCTGAATGTCGGTCAGGGTCAGCTTCATGGCCCGGAAGCGGCTTTCGAATACCTGCACCTTGTGCCCGGCCTCCAGCGCCTGCTCTTCGGTCAAGCCTACGGTACCGATGGGTGGCTGGCTGAACACCGCAGTGGGGATGTTCTGGTAATCCACCGGGCGGTATTGCTCGGGTTTGAACAAGCGCCGCGCCACGGCCATGCCTTCAGCCAAGGCCACTGGGGTCAACTGCACACGGCCGATGACATCACCAATGGCGAGAATCGAGGGCGCGGTGGTCTGGTACTGCTCATCAACCCGGATGTAGCCGCGCGCATCCAGCTCGACGCCGGTGTTCTCCAGGCCCAGATTGTCCAGCATCGGGCGCCGGCCAGTGGCATAGAACACACAATCGGCGACCAGCTCGCGGCCGTCCTTGAGCGTGGCTTTCAGGCGGCCATCTTCAAGCTTGTCGATGCGCTGGATGTCGGCGTTGAACTGCAGGTCGAGGCCGCGTTTTTCCAGCTCTTCCTTCAGGTGGGTGCGCACCGAGCCATCGAAGCCGCGCAGGAACAGGTCGCCACGGTACAGCAGTGTGGTGTCGGCCCCCAGGCCTTGGAAGATGCCGGCGAATTCGACGGCGATATAACCCCCACCCACCACCAGCACGCGGCGCGGCAAGTCCTTGAGGTAGAAGGCTTCGTTGGAGGTGATGGCCAGTTCCTTGCCGGGGATGTCCGGTACCTGCGGCCAGCCTCCGGTAGCGATGAGGATATGCTCGGCGGTGTAGCGCTGACCGTCCACTTCCACTTCGTTGGCACCCGTCAGACGCGCGTGGCCCTGCAACAGGGTCACCCCGGTGTTGACCAGCAGGTTACGGTAGATGCCGTTAAGGCGCTCGATTTCCCGATTCTTGTTGGCAATCAGGGTGCCCCAGTCGAAATGCCCCTCTTCCAACGTCCAGCCGAAACCCGCGGCTTGCTCCAGCTCGTCGGCAACGTGCGCGCCGTATACCAGCAGTTTTTTCGGCACACAACCGACGTTGACGCAGGTCCCCCCCAGGTAGCGGCTTTCAGCCACTGCCACTTTTGCACCAAAACCGGCAGCAAAACGCGCTGCGCGCACACCACCGGACCCGGCGCCAATCACGAACAGATCAAAATCGAAGGCCATGTATTCACTCTCCCAGGCAGGCGTCCAGCATACCGCCGTTGGCCGCCGCAAACAAAAAAGCCATCCCGAAGGATGGCTTTGAGGCCAGCAGGGCTTATCAGTAAGCCTTGCCAGTCTTGTAGTAGTTCTCGAAGCAGAAGTTGGTCGCGTCGATGTAGCCTTCGGCGCCACCGCAGTCGAAACGCTTGCCCTTGAACTTATAGGCAATCACGCAGCCATCCTTCGCCTGCTGCAACAGGGCATCAGTGATCTGGATTTCACCGCCTTTGCCTGGCTTGGTGTTGGCGATGATGTCGAAGATATCCGGGGTCAGGATGTAACGGCCGATGATCGCCAGGTTCGAAGGCGCGTCTTCCGGGGCCGGTTTTTCGACCATGTCGGTTACACGGAAGATGTCGTCGCGGATCATCTCACCTTTGATCACACCATACTTGTTGGTTTCCTGCGGGTCGACTTCCTGGATGGCGACGATCGAGCAGCGGTACTGTTTGTACAGCTTGACCATCTGAGTCAGCACGCCGTCACCTTCCGGGTTGACGCACAGGTCGTCCGCCAGCACCACCGCGAACGGCTCGTCGCCGATCAGTGGGCGGCCAGTGAGAATGGCGTGGCCGAGGCCTTTCATTTCGGTCTGGCGCGTGTACGAGAAGGAGCACTCGTCGAGCAGACGACGAATACCGACCAGGTATTTTTCCTTGTCGGTGCCCTTGATCTGGTTTTCCAGCTCGTAGCTGATGTCGAAGTGGTCTTCCAGGGCGCGCTTGCCGCGCCCGGTAACGATGGAGATCTCGTTCAGACCCGCATCCAATGCTTCTTCAACGCCATACTGGATCAGTGGCTTGTTGACCACCGGCAGCATTTCCTTGGGCATGGCTTTGGTAGCAGGCAGGAAGCGCGTGCCGTAGCCGGCTGCCGGGAACAAGCATTTTTTGATCATATACGTCCTTACAAAAGGCTAGGCCTGTGGAATTCGGCGCAGTCTAATCAGGCGGCAGTCACCTTACAATGCCCCCGTTAACGACCGTTGCCATCATAGAGATATCCCAGTGTAGATAGTTCCGGGGGATCGTAAATATTGCTGTCATACATGACCGTTGGATGACAGGAAAATCAGCGTGCCAGTGGCGGCCTTTTCAACGGGCTCACCCGCGAAGAGACGGCCACTGGCTGACCTCAGCTACCCGTCCCTTGTCCGATCAGCACCCCATCAACCTCCTGACCATACAGGTTCACCCCATCATTGGCATGAAATTTCACCCGCGTTTTCTCGATGGATCCCTCTACCAACCGCGGGTCCTGTGGCCGCTCGTGGCGGTTGATCCACGCCGCCACATCCCAGGCCTGCTGATCGCTGAGGCTGCCCGGCTTGCCCAACGGCATGTTGTATTTGATGAACGACGCAGCGGTATTGATGCGGTGCATGCCAGCCCCCCAGTTGTAGGAGTCCTTGCCCCAAAGCGGCGGCATTACGTACTCGCCGGCGACCTTTTGCCCTTCACCGTTATCGCCATGGCAAATCGCGCATTGTTCACGGTAAACCTGCTGGCCGCGCTTGAAGTCATAACCACCCTTGGGTTGTGCCACCTCCGGATAACCACGTCCGGCAATCTCCACGCCGGTCGGCGCCTTGGTCGACAGCCAGTATGAATACACCGCCAGGGCCGTCATCTGCGGGCTGTCAGCGGCCGGCGGCTTGCCGTTCATGCTGAACTGAAAACACCCTTGGATACGCTCGGCGAAGGTGTTGACCTTGTCATTCTTCTTGCGATAGGCCGGGTACATCGGGTAGGCACCCCACAACGGCGCCGAATGCGCCAACCGCCCCTGATCGAGGTGGCAGTTACTGCAGTTCATGCCGTTGCCCACCGCCTCGGGCATCAGTCGGCGGGTGTCGACGAACAAAGCGTGGCCTTCACGCACCATTTTGCCAAAGGCATTATCGGGCAACTCACGCTCAGCAGGCGGCACGAACTGCGGTGCAGCCTGCACACCGGGCACCTTCAACTGCGACTGGTCTTCCATGGCGATCGGCGTGGCCTGGGCGCTGCCCACGGCCAGCAGCAACAAGACGGGAATCAAGGTTTTCATGGCGTGACCTCCTGACTGGCGGGGCGGGCGAAGAACTCGGCAACGGCCTTGATCTCCTCATCGGTCATGGCCTTGGCCACGCCGACCATCAGCTGGTTGGGGTCATTGCTGCGGCTGCCGTCGCGCCAGGCATTGAGCTGTGCCACCAGGTAACTGGCGGGCTGGCCGGCCAAGGGCGGGAAGTGTTCGCCCACCCCGCCGCCACCCGGCCCGTGGCATTGCACGCAACCTGGAATCTGCCGGCTCCAGTCGCCGTACAGGGCCATGCGGGTGGTCGGGTCATCGGCAATCTGCTGGCGGTGCAGGTCGCCAGCGGGCGCTGCTGGCAGGCTGGCCAGGTAGGTACTGACGGCCTTGATTTCGTCGTCGCTCAGGGCCTTGGCCAAAGGTTCCATCACTGGCTGCTTGCGGCTGCCGTTGCGCCAGTCCTGCAACTGCTTGGCAAGATAACCGGCCGGTAGCCCGGCCAAACGTGGAAAGCCGGCAGCCGCAATGCCATTGCCGTCCGGGCCATGGCAACCCAGGCAGGCCATGGCGGCGGGGTTGGCCCCACCCTGGGTGAAGACCTTCTGTCCCTCAGCGGCATGTGCCGCGGGCCAGATCAGGATCAGCAAGCTGCCGATCATCACGCGTCTCAACGGTGTCATCACGAATCTCCTTTTCTTTTGTTATATGTTTAGGCTTAAAACATATAAGCAGAGAAAGGAGGACCCGTTGCTTCAGATCAACTTCCAGAGATGCACTGCGTTGCCGCAGTGCGCACATCCCCAAGGCGCAGCGGGAAGTTATTCAGCCGCTCGTGCAGTTTGATGCTGCTGCCGCTGCCGCGCTTGTCGATATCCACCAGCGCCGCCGGGCCGGCACCTGAGGTGATTTTCTGCGGTACGATCAGCCGCAGGCCGTCGCCACGCTGCTCTTCGGTCAGCGGGTCACGCGTATCGGCAAGCTTTTCCTTTACGCAATCGGCATAGGCGCGTGGGCTCTTGCCAGAGATCACATCCATCGTTTCACGCGATTGCTCCAGCTCCGCGACGCTCACGCAGCCACCGAGCGCAACCGACAACGCCGCCACCATCCACTTCATTTGCTGCACCTCTGCCTTCAGGAATTCGCTTCGACCACATCCAGGCGGTTTTGCTCCCTGCTTTGGCAGAATTATCTACGCCTGGCGATCAACGCGGCAGTGTAACGGCACATCGTGGTATCTTTTGCTTTTGCAGATCCAAACCTTGCGGAGCATCACATGAAATTCGTACACCAGCGCGAGCACCTCAACGAGGACGATATCGTCGTCATCGAGTGCTCCCAGCGCTGCAATATCCGCCTGATGAACGACGCCAACTTCCGCAGCTTCAAGAACGGCGGCCGTCATACTTACCACGGCGGCCATTTCGAGAAGTTTCCGGCGAAGATCACCGTACCCAGCACCGGCTTCTGGAACATCACCATCGATACCGTCACCACTCGCCCGATCTCGGTCACCCGCAAGCCAACGCTGACCCACAAGATCAAGATCATCCGTCGCTCGTCGTCGAAACTCAGATAAGGCCACCATGACCCAGACCATCAAGTACGTCATCAAATACAAGCTCGACGGCCAACGTCGCTGGGATTTCGCGCTGATGCCCGATGCCTCGCAAGAGCAAGCCCTTGAGGCCCTGCGCAAGATCCACGGCGAAGACGCCGAGAAAATCAGCGACATCCAGGTCAGCAAGGCCCTCTAAGACTTGCCGCAAGCCCCCGCCGCATCGCTCGCCCCACGCAAGGAGAATCGCATGAGCCATTGGCCCGACCGCCGTATCCTCGACCTGTTGGGCATCGAGCTGCCCATTCTGCAGGCACCCATGGCGGGGGCGACAGGCTCGGGCATGGCCATTGCCGTGGGCCTGGCAGGTGGCTTGGGCGCCCTGCCCTGCGCCATGCTCAGCGGCGAACAGGTGCGCGCCGAGATCGCTGCATTCCGCGCCGGCTGCCCGGGGCGCCCGCTGAACCTGAACTTCTTCTGCCACCAGCCGCCAGCGCCCGATGCCGAGCGCGATGCGCGCTGGAAGCAGGCACTTGAGCCTTATTACAGCGAAGTGGGCGCCGACTTCGCGGCGCCCACGCCGGTGTCCAACCGTGCGCCTTTCGACGAGCAGAGCTGCCTGCTGGTCGAAGCGTTGCGCCCGGAGGTGGTGAGCTTCCACTTCGGCCTGCCGCAGGCCGAACTGCTGCAGCGGGTAAAGGCCAGCGGTGCCAAGGTACTGTCCAGCGCCACGACCGTGGAAGAAGCGGCCTGGCTGGAGCGCAATGGCTGCGATGCGATCATCGCCATGGGCTATGAAGCCGGTGGCCATCGCGGCATGTTCCTCAGCGATGACATCACCAGCCAGATAGGCACCTTCGCGCTCGTACCGCAGGTGGCCGATGCCGTCGGCGTGCCGGTGATTGCCGCCGGTGGTATCGGCGACCACCGCGGGCTATTGGCGGCACTGGCCCTGGGTGCCTCGGCAGTGCAGATCGGCACGGCTTACCTGTTCTGCCCCGAGGCCAAGGTGTCGCCAGCGCATCGCCGGGCGCTGGACAGCGCACCTGCCAGCGACACCGCGCTGACCAACCTGTTCACCGGCCGACCGGCGCGCGGCATCAACAATCGCCTCATGCGCGAGCTGGGGCCGATGAGCGAGCTAGCACCGCGCTTCCCGCTGGCGGGCGGGGCATTGATGCCTTTACGGGCGATCACCGATCCGCAGGGTAAGAGTGATTTCAGCAATCTGTGGTCGGGGCAGGCATTGCGGCTGGGCCGGCACATGCCGGCGGGTGAGTTGACCCGGGAGATTGCCGGTAAGGCACTGGCAGTGATCGGTCACCAGGCATTCTGACAGGCAGGCCTGGCCTCTTCCCGGCCAATGGCTTATCGCTATATAGTCAAGGCTATAACGATAACCTCAAGGAGCTGTCTTCATGCGTATCCGCTCGCCCCAGTTGGCCGTCACTGCCCTGGCCAGCCTGTTCGCCTTCAACACTGCCTGGGCCGACGAAGTCCAGGTCGCGGTCGCAGCCAACTTCACAGCCCCTATCCAGGCCATCGCCAAGGACTTCGAAAAAGACACCGGCCACAAACTGGTCGCGGCCTATGGCGCCACCGGGCAGTTCTACGCGCAGATCAAGAACGGTGCACCGTTCGAAGTGTTCCTAGCCGCTGACGACACCACCCCCAAGAAGCTTGAAGCAGAAAAGGAAACCGTACCCGGCTCGCGCTTTACCTACGCCATCGGCACCCTGGCCCTGTGGTCTGCGAAGGAAGGCTACGTAGATGCCAAGGGTGAAGTGCTGAAAAAGAACGAATACAAACACCTGTCCATCGCCAACCCGAAAGCGGCACCTTACGGCCTGGCCGCCACCCAGGTACTGGACAGGCTGAAGCTAACCGAAGCCACCAAAGGCAAGATCGTCGAAGGCCAGAGCATCACCCAGGCCTTCCAGTTCGTCTCCACCGGCAACGCCGAGCTGGGCTTTGTCGCCCTGTCGCAGATCTACATGGACGGCAAGGTGACCCATGGCTCGGCATGGATCGTGCCGTCCGACCTGCACGACCCGATCCGCCAGGACGCCGTCATCCTCAACAAAGGCAAGGACAATGCGGCCGCCAAGGCACTGGTCGAATACCTCAAAGGCCCGAAAGCCGCAGCGGTGATCAAATCCTATGGTTATGAACGCTGATGCCACTCGATGCCAGTGACCTGGGCGCCATCTGGCTGACCGTGAAACTGGCCAGCCTGACCACCCTGATCCTGCTGGTCATCGGCACACCGGTCGCCTGGTGGCTCGCGCGCACACGCTCATGGCTGCGCGGGCCGGTGGGTGCGGTGGTGGCACTGCCCCTGGTACTGCCACCGACGGTGATCGGCTTTTACCTGTTGATCGCCCTTGGCCCGCACGGCTGGCTCGGGCAGGCCACCCAGGCGCTAGGCCTGGGCAGTGTGGTGTTCAGCTTCACAGGCCTGGTGATTGGCTCGACGGTGTACTCCATGCCGTTCGTGGTGCAACCCCTGCAGAATGCCTTTGGCGCGATCGGCCAGCGGCCCCTGGAAGTCGCCGCTACCCTGCGCGCCAGCCCCTGGGACACCTTCGTTCATGTGGTGCTGCCGCTGGCCCGCCCTGGCTTCGTCACTGCCAGCATCCTCGGCTTTGCCCACACGGTGGGCGAGTTTGGCGTCGTGCTGATGATCGGTGGCAACATTCCCGACAAGACTCGCGTGGTTTCGGTGCAAATTTTCGATCACGTCGAAGCCATGGAGTATTCGCAAGCCCACTGGCTGGCCGGTGCCATGCTGGTGTTCTCTTTCCTGGTGCTGCTCCTGCTGTACGCTGGACGCCGCGGCAAAGCTGGCTGGAGCTGAAATGACCGCATCGATTGTGGCGCGCCTGAAACTGGCGCGCGACGACTTCACCCTGGACGTCAACCTGCACCTGCCCGGGCGCGGCATCAGCGCACTGTTCGGCCACTCTGGCTCCGGCAAGACCAGCTGCCTGCGCTGCCTGGCCGGGCTGGAACGGGCCGCCAGCGCCTATATCGAGGTCAACGGCGAAGTCTGGGAAGACAGCACCCGTGGCTACTTCCAGGCACCGCACCTGCGCCCGGTGGGCTACGTGTTCCAGGAAGCCAGCCTGTTCCCGCACCTGTCGGTGCGCGGCAACCTGACGTTCGGCTGGCGCCGAGTAGCGCCCGCTGAACGCAAGGTCAGCCTCGACCAGGCGTGCCAACTGCTGGGTATCGGCCACTTGCTGGAGCGCCGCCCGGCAACCCTGTCGGGTGGCGAGGCGCAGCGGGTAGGTATTGCCCGCGCCCTGCTCAGCAGCCCAAGGCTGTTGTTGATGGACGAGCCGCTGGCAGCCCTCGACGGCCCGCGCAAGCGCGAGATACTGCCCTTCCTGGAGCGCCTGCACGACGAACTGGACATCCCCCTGATATATGTCAGCCACGCCCAGGATGAAGTCGCGCGGCTGGCCGACCACCTGGTGTTGCTGGAACAAGGCCAGGCGATTGCCAGCGGCCCGATCGGCGAAACCCTGGCTCGCCTTGACCTGTCGCTGGCCCAGGGCGACGACGCCGGCGTCGTGTTCGAGGGTAAGGTGGTAGGGCACGACCCGCACTACGGCCTGCTTGACCTGCGCCTGCCCGGCAGCAACGGGCCGCTGCTGCGCATCACCCACGCGGCGCAGGTGATGGGCAGCACCCTACGCGTCAAGGTTCAGGCCCGGGATGTCAGCCTGGCCCTGGCGGCGGACAGCGCATCGAGCATCCTCAACCGCCTGCCGGTGCGTGTGCGCGAAAGCCGTCCGGCGGCTAACCCGGCGCATGTGCTGGTCAGCCTGGATGCTGGCGGCAATGCCCTGCTTGCACGCATCACCCGCTTCTCGGCAGACCAGCTCGGCTTGCACACAGGGCAGACACTGTTCGCCCAGATCAAGTCGGTGGCCCTTTTGGGTTGAGCATCCTTAGCGCGCGTATTGTCCATTGATCAGTGACCTGATCGAGGCCTGCTGCCCATGCTCGACTGCCCCCTGCCGCGCACCCTGCATTACGTTGACGACAGTCAGCCGGGCCTGACCCGTCGGCGCTGGCGCGACCGTTTCATCTATCTGGATGCCGATGGCCAACGGGTACGTGACAGCGACACCCTCTCGCGCATCGCCGCACTGGTGATTCCCCCGGCCTACACGGATGTGTGGATCTGCGCCGACCCGCAAGGCCACCTGCAAGCTACCGGCCGCGATGCCCGCGGCCGCAAGCAGTACCGCTACCACGCACAGTGGCGCGAACTGCGCGACCAGCACAAGTATGGGCGCATGCTTGCGTTCGCCCAGGCCCTGCCAAAGCTGCGCACACAGCTGGAAGCCCACCTGGCGCGGCCAGGGCTGGACCGGGAAAAGGTCATGGCACTGGTGGTGAGCCTGCTGGATCACACCCTGATCCGCATTGGCAACCAGCGCTACCTGCGCGATAACCGGTCGTACGGGTTGACCACCCTGCGCAATCGCCATGTGCAGGTCAAAGGCAGCACTATCCGCTTCCAGTTCCGCGGCAAGCGCGGCGTCGAGCACAACGTCACCCTCAACGACCGACGCCTGGCCAACCTGCTAAAACGCTGCATGGAACTGCCTGGGCAGGCGCTGTTTCAATACCTGGATGAAGACGGCCAGCGCCATAGTGTCGGCTCCAGCGAGGTCAATCAGTTTCTGCAGCAATTGACCGGCGCCGACTTCACCGCCAAGGATTATCGCACCTGGGCCGGCAGCAGCCTGGCATTGAACCTGCTGAAGCCCTTGGCCTGGGAGCCGGAAAGTGAAGCCAAACGCCAGGTGGCCGCGATAGTCCGCCAGGTGGCCACACGCCTGGGCAATACACCGGCCGTGTGCCGGCGCTGTTACATCCACCCGGCAGTCCTGGAGCACTATGCCTTGGGGCGCCTGGCCAATTTACCGAAAAACCGTGTGCGCAAAGGCCTGGACCCGGAGGAAGTGGCCTTGCTGCTGTTTCTTCAGGCACTCGAGGAACAGGAGGACCATTGAGCTTGTCTATTCAGCCCATGATGCGAAGAAATTTCCCATTAGTCGCCAAGCCCCCTATTCTTGCCAGCGAGCACCTTGGCCGACAAACCGTTGACGGTTTGCTTTGGCACCTGCAACTGAAGACACGCAACAGAATTTGTCTGTCGGGGAATTACTATCCGCCGAAAGCGTCTTTAATGAGAAGGAAGAGGGACAAGCTCCCGCCGCAGCGGCAACTAGCCCTGCGGACTTTTACATCACCAAGGAGAATTACATGCTGATACTCACCCGTAAGGTTGGCGAAAGCATCGTCATCAACGATGACATCAAAGTCACCATTCTGGGCGTCAAAGGGATGCAGGTGAGAATCGGTATCGATGCACCGAAAGATGTTCAGGTCCATCGAGAAGAGATCTTCAAACGCATCCAGGCCGGCAACCCGGCTCCGGAGAAACACGAAGACTCACACTAGCGCCACCCGAGGGGCATGGATGCGCTCGACCGCCAGCCTCAGGTGCCCATCAACTGATGCACCGTGGCGATCATCTCATCCATGTCGAACGGCTTGTCGAATATTGCGGCAAACAGGGCCGGGCATCCTTGGCTGGCCTGTGCGCCGCTCATGAGGATGACCGGCAACTCGCTTAACGCCGGGTCCTGGCGTATGGCACGTGCCAACTCCTCACCGTTGAGTAGCGGCATCATGTAGTCGGTAATCACCAGCTGCACGCGTTTTTCCTTCAACGCCTCCAGTGCTTTGCAGCCATTGCTCGCCTTTTCCACCACGAAACCTTCGTCCTCCAGGGCAAAACCGAGGATATCGGCGATCAGGTACTCGTCATCGACAATCAGGATGGTGTTCATCGGCTCGTCCGTCACCCGCTCCCCTGCGGCGTCGGCGTTCCCGAAAGCACACCGCAGGCACCTTCGAATGCCTTGCGCAAGGTAATGCCTTGCGGCCCGATCAGCAGCTCGTGCAAGGCCGGGTCATGGTGGCTGTCACGCACCTTGAGGACCGACAGCATGCGCCGCAGTTGCGAGTCCAGTTCGACAAAGCGCATCAGCATAAGGTTGTCGACGATACTCGACAGGTCCGGCGCGGGGGCGCTGATTTCCGCGCCGAAAATGTCGCGCATCTCCCAGGTCAGGACCACGCTGACATCGCGCGCGCGCAACTCACCCGCCAGCGCGCGGAAAAACGCATTCAGCCGCGTCGGGTCAATAGCCAGGCGGCTGAATGCGCCAAGGCTGTCGATCACCACGCGCTTGCTGCCCTGCGCCGCCACACGCTCCAGTAGCCGCGCGCCAACCTGGTCCAGCAAGCCCTCGGTGGTCGGCTGCCAGCACAGCTGCAAGCTACCGCCCTGCTCCATCGCGGCAAAATCGTAGCCGAGCGAAGCGGCCTTGCTGCGCAGGCGTTCGGGCGTTTCGTAAAAACCGAAATGCAACCCCGGCGCCTGCGGCGTGCTGGCACCCAGAAAGGCCAGGCCCAATGACGTCTTGCCAATCCCCGAAGGCCCCATCAAGAGGCTGACTGACCCGGTGGCCAAGCCACCGCCAAGCATTTCATCGAAGGTTGGGACACCGCTGCTGATACGCGCCAAGGTGCCGCTGCCCAACTGGCTAGGGTGGCTGAACAACGCTTCCAGGCGAGGATAGACCTGCATGCCGGACTCATCGATAAGGCATTCGTGACGCCCCGACAACGCACCACTGCCGCGGGTCTTGCGCAACTGGACGTGGCGCACGGCGCGGCTGCCCACCAGTTGCTCACCCAGTTCGATCACGCCATCGACCATGGTGTGTTCCGGGCTGCCCTCGTCCAGCCGGGCACTGGTCAGCAACAGTACGGTGCAACCGGCGAAGGCGGCATGCCCCTGCAGCTCAGAAACGAACTTCTTGGTGTCCAGCGCGGTTTCCGCGCGTACCCGGGCATTGAGCACACCGTCGACGATCAGCAGGCTGGCCTGTTGCCGGGCAATTTCCTGGCGCAGCAACCGCACCACCGCATCCAGCCCGTCCTGCTCAAGGGTATCAAAGGCGCTGACGAACTGGATCTTGTCACCGACCAGCGCCGGGTCGAAGAAGTCCAGCGTGGACAGGTACTGGAACAAGCGTTCATGCGACTCGCTCAGCAAGGTGGCCACCAGCACCCGACCACCGCCACGCACGTGGCCGCAGGCCAGCTGATTGGCGAGGATGGTCTTACCGGCCCCCGGTGGCCCCTGGATAATGTAGGAGGCGCCAGCTATCAGGCCACCCTTGAGCAACGCGTCGAGCCCGTCGATCCCCGTTACCAGCCGCTTCAGTGCCTGTGCCATGATGTCTACCTGTCGAGTGGGCTATCCGTCTGGTCCTGATACATTGGCAAGTACAGTCGCATGCAAGTTCCCCGGCCAGGCTCGCTGTCGACACAAATGGCACCACCACTTTGCCGGGCGAACCCATAGACCTGGCTAAGCCCCAGGCCGGTACCCTTGCCGAAAGGCTTGGTGGTGAAAAACGGCTCGAAGATACGCGGCAGTATCTCTGTGGGTATGCCTGCGCCGGTGTCTTCCACCTCGAAGCGCACGAAGCTGCCCTTCAGCCCTTCAACTTCGCCGAGCAGCTCGACCACATCGACAGTCAGGCTGATGCGGCCATGCCCGTCGATGGCATCACGGGCATTGAACAACAGGTTGAGCAATACCATCTGCAGTTGCCCGGCATCCACCTCGATCCGCGGCAGGTCCGGTTGCAGCAATACGTTCAAGTCAATCGAGCCTGGCAATGCATGCTCAAGCAGGCCACGCGTAGCGTTAACCAAGTCTGCCGGGGCAACGCTGGCCACATCGAGCTTGCGGTGACGGGCAAAGCTGAGCAGTTGCTGGGTCAGTTCGGTGCCACGCTGGCTGGCATCGAGGATGTGCTGCAACATGCGCTGGGTGCGTGCCGGGTCCTGGGTGGCCAGCGCCAGGCGCGCGGAGCTGATGATGATGGTCAACATGTTGTTGAAGTCGTGCGCCAGACCACCGGTCAACTGGCCGAGGGCTTCAAGCTTCTGCGCCTGGAACAGCTGGGCACGCACTGCGTCGAGCTGCAGCGCCGACTCGCGACGGTCAGTGATATCGCGTGTGACTTTGGCCAGGCCAATGATCTGGCCATTTTCATCACGGATCACATCCAGTGCCGCCAGGGCCCAGAACTGCGAGCCGTCCTTGCGCACCCGCCAGCCTTCGTCCTGCGCCACACCCTGCTCCAGCGCCTGACGCAGCAGGCACTCGGGGCGGCCCTGAGCACAATCCTGTGGGGTGAAGAACAACGAAAAATGCTTGCCGATCACTTCATCCCTACGGTAACCCTTGATCCGTTGCGCGCCGGCGTTCCAAGACACCACATGGCCGGAAGGGTCGAGCATGTAGATGGCATAATCCACCACCGACTGAACCAGCTGTTCATAACGATGGGCGGGCATGAGGGAAGCGTCGAGGCAGTCGGCTGAAACCATGCAAACTCCACTGGCACAGCAGGAGGGAGAAAATGAACGTAGCCTGGAGTGTCTGCCAGTAGACAGCTGAACGACTACAGGCTGTCAGCGTTCCGGCTCGGCCAGCGCCGGGCTGATGCGCCGCGGCATGGCCTCTTTCAGCAATCACAGGCTGAGCCGCATGATCATACCACCGCCGGCAGAGGCCAACACGAGCACCTGCGCGAACAACAGCCGCCAGAATAACCGTGGACGCACCACACCTTCGCCAACTCGGCCCCAAGTCATTGCGGAACACGCTTGGATCCAATCATGGGCAACAGTGGCGTAACGACAGCAAGGTGTCAATTGCCCGTTCGATCGCCTCTTCTATCTGTTGATCATAGGTGCTGCAGTTGACTCAACTATAACAATGGGTTATAAAGCGCGCTTGATTGCGAAGCCCTTCTGCTTAGAAGCGAGCTGGTCGTTGCGACCCCTTCAAACGTGCGAGTGTGGTGGAATTGGTATACACAGCAGACTTAAAATCTGTCGGCGTGAGCCTTGCGGGTTCGAGTCCCGCCACTCGCACCAAACTTCGTTGAAAAGGCGCCCCTGCGGCGCCTTTTTGCTGCCTGACAGCAATGTCTGGCGTAGCTGCTAAAGTGGAGCTTGTCCCCGTCCACTGGAACGCCGCCATGCGCTACTCCCTGTTCGATGGTCAACGCGACATCATTATCCTGATCGCCCGCGTACTGCTGATGGTCCTCTTCGTCTTGTCTGGCTGGGCCAAGCTGACCGGCTTCGATGGCACGGTAGGCTACATGACCTCGCTCGGCGCCCCTGCTCCGATGCTGGCAGCAGGGATTGCCGTCATCATGGAGTTCGTCGTCGCAATCCTGTTGATCCTCGGTTTCTACACGCGGCCGCTGGCCTTTCTATTCGCGCTGTTCGTACTGGGCACGGCGCTGCTGGGCCACCCGTTCTGGAACATGGTCGACCCCGAGCGCAGCGCCAACATGACCCAGTTTCTGAAAAACCTCAGCATCATGGGCGGCCTGCTGTTGCTGGCGGTAAGCGGGCCCGGGCGGTTCTCGGTGGATGGTCGCTGAGTCAGTCGTCGCAGTCGTCGAACCAGGCTGGGTGATCGCGCTCTTCATCATCGAGGTCATCCAGCGTCTCCTCGTCTTCCTCCACTTCATCCTCGGCACCTTGGGCATCTGCCTCGGGCTCCACGTCGTCGTAGAGAAATTCGTGGTCAAGCAGGTGATCGTGCTCGGGTTCGTGCAGGTCGTCTTCGTCGCGCATGCTGGCTCCTGGGATAATGGCAGGCCTGTATAGGCTGATCAGGATGCTGGGTCAATGCGTTGTCGCTTAATCCTGGGTTAACCGGCCCGGCGCAACCTGCAGGCTCTCCCTTCAAACGTCTTTCGCCCGCCTTTATGGCGGGCTTTTTTATGGCCCTGCGCACTTCGGTGCAGATGATGACAGCCCCATGACCTGATCTTCACGAAATGCCGACATCCGGGTGGGCACACTGACCCTGCTCCGTACGTTCTTGCAGCCCGCCGCATCATTGCCGCGGGCTTTTCTTTTTTCCGCAAATGCCAGTCAGGCATCCGTCGGTATTTTGCGCAAACGTCCACCATGACCATGATCTGAAGCAGTTTTGCCTGGCCAGGCGAGGTCTATGCTGTCCCAGCGATAACCCAAGCTCATATCGGATAGACACGGAGGCTCTCATGAAAGCTGCTGTCGTTGCACCAGGCCGTCGCGTGGACGTGGTAGAGAAAACCCTGCGCCCTCTCGAACACGGCGAAGCGCTGCTGAAGATGCAGTGCTGCGGTGTGTGCCACACCGACCTGCACGTGAAAAATGGCGACTTTGGTGACAAGACCGGTGTAGTACTGGGCCACGAAGGTATTGGCGTGGTTCAGGAAGTTGGCCCGGGCGTCACCTCGCTCAAGCCAGGCGACCGTGCCAGCGTTGCCTGGTTCTACCAGGGTTGCGGACATTGCGAATATTGCAACAGCGGCAACGAGACCCTGTGCCGCGACGTGAAGAATTCCGGTTACACCGTGGACGGCGGCATGGCCGAGGCCTGCATCGTCAAGGCCGACTACTCGGTTAAAGTGCCCGACGGCCTCGACTCCGCTGCCGCCAGCAGCATCACCTGCGCCGGCGTCACGACCTACAAGGCAGTGAAGATCTCCAACGTCCGCCCCGGCCAATGGATCGCCATCTACGGCCTCGGCGGCCTGGGCAACCTGGCCCTGCAATATGCCAAGAATGTGTTCAACGCCAAAGTCATCGCCATCGATGTCAACGAAGAGCAACTGCGCTTCGCCAGCGAGATGGGCGCGGATCTGGTCGTCAACCCGCTCAACGAAGATGCCGCGAAGGTCATCCAGGCTAAAACCGGCGGTGCACATGCTGCCGTCGTTACTGCCGTTGCCAAAGGCGCGTTCAACTCGGCTGTCGATGCCTTGCGCGCTGGCGGGCGACTGGTGGCCGTCGGGCTTCCGTCGGAGTCCATGGACCTGAATATTCCCCGCCTGGTGCTTGATGGGATCGAAGTGGTGGGCTCGCTGGTAGGTACACGCCAGGACCTGCAGGAAGCCTTCCAGTTTGCCGCTGAAGGCAAAGTGGTGCCCAAGGTAACGCTGCGACCGATCGAGGATATCAACCAGATCTTTGACGAGATGCTTGAGGGCAAGATCAAAGGCCGGATGGTGATACAGTTCGAAGGCTGACAGTCCGAGCCAGGTCATGTGGAACCACAGCAAAGCCCGTAGATGACCCTCTACGGGCTTTTTGCCTTCTCAATTGTCAAAGGAACAGACCATGACCGTCGACTGGCACGCCGGGCCGATTAGCCGTACGACTCCACTGGACAAGCATTACCGCAACACGCAGAAGGTTCGTCAGTTTCTGCTCAGCGAGTGCGGCGCGGCATTCAAGTTCGACCGTGGACTCATGCTTTGGATCAAGAGTGGTACCCCATCAACCATGGGTGACGTCGCGGACGAATGGCTACGGAGGTATGGGTGAAGCTCTGTATCTGACGGCTGGAGGCAGGCCTTGCCTGCAGCCGTTGCCTTCAGCATCTTGTCCAACGATTCAACCATGCTGGAATAATCCATTTCCTGACTCCCTCGATGGTGGAATTGGCTTGAGTTCAACCCTAGACTGCGAACATTTCAATATTTGAAGAGGAAACCTGGAATTATCACTCATCCTTCATGCTGAAGACCGGCGCCCGCGAGGTGTGGTTCAAGAAAAGTGCTCAACCTGCAAGGGCGAGCCTGTGCATATGAGGAGATCGGTATGTCCATTCGAAGCTTGGCGAAGAACCTGCCGCCAGACCCTTCGCGGGAAGGCTGGGTCATCGGATGGGGGGTCCTGAGAGACCGACATCCATGGCATTTTGTCGACGTTTATGCCGACCAGAAAACGGCCATGGCAGAGGCGCAGCGCAGAGGAGACGGCTACGTGGTGGAATTCGGCTCGCACCGCTTGGGGACGCAGGAATTTATCTGCGGTGTCACCTTACCTGAAGGCTGACGCTCGATCGAAAATAGTCACGGACAGGACTTCAAAGCATTATCTGCCCATTGGCAATAGCACTGGCTTCGAGCTTGGCACGCTCCGCGTCCAGAAAAACATAAGCGGCTTGTAACGTGGCGATCTTCGTTTGAATCTCGGCCATCTTGGCGGCGACCAAGACGGCGCCTTGCGCGCAATCGATCGTGTTCCCCCGCCTGGCCACAAGAATGTCCCCAATCTCAGCAAGTGAAAAGCCCCCGCCCTGGGCGCTCTGTATGAAGGCCAAGTCAGCTACGGTCTGTTCACTGTAACTGCGATAGTTGTTGGCTTGTCGGTGTGGCTCGATAAGCCCGAGCTGTTCGTAATAGCGCAATGCATGGCGGCTGAGCCCACTCCGGCGCTCCAACTCTCCAATATTCACGTTAAAAACCCTTGACTGTAGAGCAGGCTCTACACCTTAGCCTGCGCCCATTATCCAAACAAGGGTTCAAACATGAGTGTGGAATGCTTTGTCACCGGCGGCAGCGGCTTTGTGGGGCAACATTTGCTGGCCGCTCTTACTGCGCAAGGGCACAAGACCTGGGTGCTGATGCGCAGCCCCGGTAACATCGAACGCCTCAAGGAGCAGGTAGGCCAACTGGGGGGTAACCCGGAGTATCTCCATGCCGTTGAAGGCGATATCAGCCAGGAGGGGCTTGGCCTCAGCGAAGCAGACAAAGAACGCGTCACTTCGGCCGCTGTATTTTTCCATCTCGCGGCGGCATTTTCCTGGGGGCTGACACCGGAGCGCGCCCGCACAGTCAATGTCCAAGGTGCTCTGAGCGTGGCCAGGCTTGCGGCCAGCCAGCGCATCCGATTGCTCATGGTAGGCGGCTTCATGCTGCAAAACCTCAACCACCTTGCCCGTATCGGGGTTGATATTCAGTGCCCTGAAAACACAAACTGGCCCGCGGTCTACGCCCGTGTAGGCGGCTACGAAGGCAGCAAACTCGAGTCCCATTTTGCAGTCATCCGCTATATGCAAGACGCGGATGCGGATTACACGATTGTTCACCCTGCTACGGTGTGCGGCCACAGCGAGAACGGGCATATCCTGGACGGACAACCGCTTGCCGAACTCATTCGCAATCTGGCACAAGGCCGGTTCAAAGCTGTTCCCGGTTCCGCCAGTCACTGGTTGCCATTGGTCAGCGTCGATTATCTGGTGAACATGATAACTTGCGTGGCGTTCGACCCCGCCATGGCCAACCGGCAAGTGCTGGCGCTGTATGAGCGAACACCAAACTTGCAGGGAATGCTTGTGCAGATCGCAGACACGCTAAAGGTCAAGGCACCCCGCCGCCATGTACCCATAGGGTTGCTCAGGTCGATATTGACAATTCCGGGACTGGCGACCCGCTTGGCGATCAGCGCCGAGTCATTGAACTTTATTCAGACACAGCGCTTCGACATGGGAAACAGCAGGCAATTGGAGCGCAAGTACGCGTTTACCCATCCCGACATGACGCAGGCCTTGGAAAACACGGTGCGCTATGTCAGCGACTACTTGATGAAAAAGTCCAAAAGAGAAGGCGCTGGCCAGCGAGGATAACGGGCCAGGCCGATGAAGCCTCCCTGCCGGATTGCTGGAAGTCTGGAGACGCAGAGGTTTCATGCACGGTGTCTTCGCTGATGACAATAGGTCGCCGCTTGACCTCCGGCGCTGCGCGCCTGGCCGCTATTTCGAGGCAGCCATAAAGCCCGCAGCAGGCGCACCTTCAGCGGCGACCCGTCGGGCCCGGCCAACGCCCCACGCCAGTGCCCTGGTCATCGACTCGCCAGGGCGAGAATCGAAGGCCTCTTCAAGGATAGCCATGCCACCAGGGGCATACACCCCGATGAACATCTGCGTTTTGCCTGTCCGCGACAGTCGCGTCTGAACATCAATGTATGTCCCATCGTCGAGCGTCTCGTCGTGAGTTCGGTGATGAAGCGTCGGGTCAGCCCAGGCCCAGAAAACATCACCGCGTATTCTCATGAGGCGCTCCTACGACTTTAGTTGTAGTCAGGTGGTTTATTGCCACCATAGCGAACGTGCAGTTTTACGCAAATTCGTCTGACTCATCTGTGAGCTGAATCGGACAATCGGCTATTCAGCAGCCCCGCCAAAGACTCAACGCTTGTCGTGAAACTCGGGCGGCCAAGCGCTGAAGAACCACATGACTCCTGGCGTCAATACATAGATCCAGTGCTGGCCAGGGTAGATGAAGATGCCGACAGCCCAGATGGCGAGTAAGGTTCCGCCCGCTCGCCTACGCCGCCTCGGCGTGAACCATTCCTGAAACGCCTTGTGCCTCTCCCGCAGTTTCATTACCACCCTCCCTGTTTGGTAAGCGGCGAAGCATATCACCTCTAATTCAACGATAACGCGTTCCCGGCAAGGGCGGCGCCTGCACGCAAGAACCACGAAATGACCGAACAACAGCACGACGAGCGCAAGCTGGACCGGGTCTTCCGCCAACATCTACGGGCTCAAGCAGCTGCGCTCAGTGTTTGACTAGACATCAATGGCCCCCAGCACGCCGGCCCTGATCGCGCAGGACCGCGACTCAAGGTTGGCCAAGCGGTTTCGGAACTCCATGCCAAAAGTTACCGAACTCGTGGCTTTTGTGGACTCATAAAGAAAAACCCCGCAGACGTTAAGCTGCGGGGCTTTCGAATGGTGGAGGCCGAGGTCGGAATCGAACCGGCGTAGACGGATTTGCAATCCGGTATAGACCTGCTATTTTACTGCATGAAACTGCTCAACTTCCTGTATTCATTGAGTTTCGCCTAATTTTCCTGCGTCTTGATTCATCATGGTTTGGGACATTCGATGTCCCAGATTTGTCCCACGCCTCAAGATCCCCCTGTGGCGTTCTGCCGACCACTTCCTTTCCTTTATATGGCTACGAGCTGCCCGTCGGGCCGCCAGCACCTTCATCGGCGACGAACTCCATCGGAAACACACCCCAAACCTGAGAGGCGGCAGCCACGCAGCCCCCGACGGCCCCGCTGCGCGAGCACGAATGGAAAAAGGAATTCGTGAAAGCGCAGCTGGCCCACAAGAAAGCGGGGCGTTTCCGATGCTCACAACAAGGCGGCATACCTGCGCCAGCACTAAACAATGATGCAGCGGTACGCCAATTATTTGGTCGCCCTAGGCCAAGGAAGGTCAGCCGAAATGCGCCAAGACCCTGCGTGCTGCCAGGGGTTAGGCCAAACCTTACGTCAACTGGGGATAGGTTGGATGCGGAATGACTTGAACATTGGCAACCAACAGGATGCCAGTGTTGCCACCATCTACCCCCGCGTTGCTCCAGCCAACGGCGTAAGCCTCGTGAATGAACCAATCCCTCACTCTCTGGCTGAAATTAACAGCCTTCGGATTGTCGGAATCTTGGTTGTACAGATTCAAAACTCGTTCGGCAGGAACGAACATTGTAGGGTTGCCGATGGTCACACTTTGCGGCGTAGGGAAATCGAAGGGTCTACCCATTTTCAGGTCCTCATGTGCTGGAGATGAATTGTGCTCAGGCCGGTCACAGGGCAGGACTTGTGCCAGCCTGAGCGTGACGACACACTTGCCTCCAGCTACCACTCACCCTCCCGACTTGCCATTGCCGTGCCAGCATAGGATCACGAAGAATGACTCGCGCGCTCCATTCCCCCAAAGTCTAATTTACTAGCATGACCGCATCATGCTCTGTCTCGCATTGCTGCCCAGCTATTCGGGCAAGGTCATAAGCTTGCGCCAGTTCTCTATTCGTAGCGACAGACCGGTCGAGCAATTCGGAGAGCACCATCGCGGCACGGGTGGCTGCCTCGCCTCGGGCGACAGCGGCGGTATCCGTGCCGGAGCAACTGACGGCGGCAGCGAGGTGGGAGGCGTCATTGCGCAGCCGCTGGCCAGCAGCATCGGCGCCAGCAGCGCCAGCATCAGCAATCGTTCTTTCTTCATGCCCCTTGACCCTCGCCTCTTGTTGTGCATCTGCGATCCGGTGTTCTTCGGTTCTGGCCTGGGCGGCGGCGCGCCGGTCGCGCTCGGCGACCTCCAGGCGGTAGTCGGACAGTTCAGTTCGTGCCTCGGCTGTCTCGCCCTGGGCGACCACCACCCGGTACTGCTGGCCACCAGCGACCAGCACAAGCGCGATCAACCACCAGCACCATTCCGGTACCGCGCCGAGCCAGTTCATGCCAGCGCTCCGCCGAGTTCCACCCAGCGCCCGAGCAGCTTGTCCAAGCGGTGCGGGTTCTGCCCGTAGGTGTTGCCCGGGAAGCTGGCCCAGATGTTCGAGCACTTGGCGATTGCCTGCTGAATGCGGCCAGCCTTTATGTCGTCCAGGGCCTTACGTTCCCGGATCTGCTGCAACGCGATGCGGTCCTGATTCTCTGGCGTAAATCCGCCCGCCAGGCGCAGGCTGGTCCGGTATGCGTCCCAGTAACGCTCGAGCAACTGGTACCGGCCAGCAGCGGTGCTGGTAACCGGCTTACCGTTGATGGGGAATGTCAGCTTACGCCGTGGGTGATCCGCATAGCCATGGAATAGGCTGCCGCCGTACAGCACGTTGTAGCCGTCGTCGCTAGCCTAGATGGTCGAGGTGCCTTCGGAAAAGGCGATCAGGTCCAGAAACCGGAGCACGTTTGCGCCTCCGGCCTGGGATTCGGTGAGTCTGGCCATGGTCATTTCCTATAGACAAAAAGAAGCCCGCATAGCGGGCTGAAGGTGCCGGTCGAGGTGAGGCCCTAGGCCGGCAGCTCTAATTGTTCTTGCGAGCAAATAGGCCTTCCTCTATACAGCATGATGGCTTGGTGCTATGAACAACATTCCTACAGATGAGGGATCGCTATGAGTGACTGGTTTGTAATGGCTACCGCGCGGAACTGGGTAGCAGCAGTTGTTCACCAAGGGCGGCGCGTCATGGATTTGCAGGCTGAGGATCTGAAACTCGACACAGATCCTGAGGTGTTTTTTGCTAAAGCCAGAGTGAAACAGATGAACCCCGATTTCACTCACATCGAGGATCATTTGTTCGTCGCCACCGTCCACAAGTCAGTCGAGTGGATAGTTGAAGCTCACAAGAGAAACCTTCTTGAGCCTGAGTTAACTGCGCCCTTCCTTGTGGCAGCGGATAAAGCTCGAACTGTTAGAAACATTCGTGAGCACTATGTGGAATATCTCAACGGCGGCGGAAAGCAGAAGAAAGAAAATGTGGTTGTTATCAATCTTGATGACGGTGAGTCGACCGCCTCGATTGACGCATCGTCAGTCTTCATTTCACCGGAAGGGCGCTTGATTGGCGGCAGGCTTAACGTCCAGGCCTTGATGCATCAGGCAGAGGCTCTTCATCCACAGCTCTTCGCGCAGCAGGAAGCAATCGCCAAGCGTGATGCACAACTCAGATAGTTGTCGGGGGTCTGCTGCCGATAAGGCAGCAAGACTCCTCGCTTGCCTAGCTAAGCTACATTGCTACCCAAGCGCCAGCTGTCCATTTCCACCACCCAACAGTCCCGGTCTGGAGGAAAAGGAACCCCTCTGGAGCACTGGTGATCGCTGTCCTGGTAGCAATAGGTCCAACATTAGGAATGGAACTGTTAACCGCTGTGCCCTTCAGTCCCAGGGATACATCCTGCATCACCGTCTGAATTGCCTTGGTTCCGTCCGTGACAGTGATCACCTGGCCCGGAATGAACTGCGAGCTCGACACCTCGGCAGCCGAATAGCACAGGTCGACCGGGAACTCAGCCGATGAGTGCGTGGCCACCAGGTATAGATCCGACGTGGCGTGCGAGACGCGAAAGTTCGAATAGCTACCATCGAAGCGCGATGCAATCGAGTTTATGGCAATCGTGTTGCCTCGCGTCAGGGTGGTGGTCGATCCGCCGTTCACCAGATACCCGGAAGCTGGACCATCCGGGCGGTTGAAGATTGCCGAGAACGGCCCTGCCGCCTGGAAATGAACCTCCGTACCGGCCGGGATCTTGACCGAGTACGGGTAGAACTGGCGCAGGTAGATGTTCGGTGTCTGAACCACAGTCAGTGGCTTGCCAAGGCTGTGTCTGAGACCAGAAAGGCCGAAAGATCCATCAATGCCGATGGCGCCGCGGCGAGCCTTGTTGACCTTGAGCTTGTCGCGGGGAAGTCCGTACTCATCCAGGATGGCATCGCACACGATCTGCGAGATCATGCGGGTGGCAGGAGCCTGGTAGTGCACGTTGTCCGACCAGAAGTAGTAGCTGGGCGTGTTGGCGAACAGGTTGTAAAGAGTGACGAACCGGACGCCGTAGAAGTCGCACAGCCGCTTAAGGCTGCTGTTCCACGCCACAGCCTTCAGGCGGTTTGCCTCGGTTCCATGGTATGGAATCGACTGCACAATCGGCCTGATACCGCCGACAAGCAATCGCTCGATCTGGAGCCGCATATAATCCAGGTACTGCTCACGACTGAAGCCCTGGGCGATATCGTTGGTGCCCCAAGCCAGAACCATCACCTGCGGCTGGAAGGTCGTGATGGCGTTCTCCAGGCCGTTCCAGCCGAACTGGGCAGTCTCACCAGGCGAACCATCGCCCCGTACCCGGCCTTCTGCGTAGTAGACGTATTCGCGCAGCTTCATCTCGACGTTTGCAGGAGTGGAGCCTTCGCCCAGCGCCGTGACGCGATTCGCGCTGGCATCGCAAAACGCTGTGTTCGAATCCCCCCAGAATGCGATCACTGGCCCTACGCGCCAGAAATACGAAGCGTCGAACTTCTGGAACGCCTCTTGCGGGAACAGAATCCCCTCCATGATCTGATCGTGGGCCATAGCCGGGTCGCCACCTACTTCCATTGCACGTACAAATCCACGCGTCTCCATGTCCTTGCCTTTGGACGTGACGGTCGTGGAAATTGGATAAACGCCCGCGTTGATATCAAACGCCCAGGCTGTGTTGATTCCAGCATTCAAGTTGCCCGCCTGGTCAGCGGTTCCCGTGCCAGTTGCGCCTGAATCACGAGCGTTGGGAACAAGCTTCAGGGACAGCTCCTGGCGAAGGTAAGCGTCACCCACTGGAACGAAGCTACCGCCCTCCGTGGTCCAGTTTCCGGTTGTGGTGTAGGGAAGGTTGAGGACGGGGCTTGCCCGGTAAAATTCACCGTCTTTCCGGAAAATCTGGTTATAAGCGGTCAGATTGATGCCAGCGGCATAGTCGCCCATGAACTGGTATGCGCTATCAGCCATGAACTGATCAAACGCTGCCTTACGGTCATCCTGAGCTGCATCAAACAGCTGCTCCATGCCTGCGAAGGACTTCCTTGTCACGCCCAGCCTGTCGATCCAGGTCGGCGCGATCCCATTGGTTGCGAGGTCCAGATTTCCTGCGTTGTCATATAGATCGAATGGACTGCTGGAACCGTCCGGCTCAACTGGGTTTCCGGTGTTGTATCGCATATTTTCTCCGGGCATGAAAAAGCCCGCACAAGGCGGGCATGCTCGATAAGGTCCGGTCAGGCCGGTGGTAATTGGTCGTCGTAGGTGTAAACCCGGGCGTCGTAGGGCATGCCCTTCATCGCCGTATTGCCGTTGGCTGGGTCGGAACTGGTGATCAGTACGGGGTAGGCCCAGCGCGAGGCCGGTCCGAACAGGATGTGAGGCGGCTCAAGAGGGCCATCCACTTCTGGGGTGAAGTCGAGCGCATCGACGCGGACCGTGTACGGATCCACCTGCGTGGCAGTCCATGGCCCGGATAAGGTGCCGTCCAGCTTGCGCACACCGATCCGGTGCTCGCCGCCGGCGCTGAAGTCCAGCGGCTCCGATGAGGTCAGCAGCGTTCCCGAGCCGGTGACTTCGAAGTCCAGTAGGATGGCGCTCTGGCACCGCTTTGGAGCGTCATCCGCAACGGCCGCAAAGCTCAGGTAGCCGCTGTTGCTGCCGTCCATCTCGGTTTCCCAGGTGTAGATGTCGGTACGGAACTTCTGGTGGCCACGCCGGCGCATGCCGATACGCCAGGCCCGGGTCTCATCGCTGATGCCCGGCATCTTTATCTTCTCGACCTTGGTGCCAAGGTCCCCTGGCCAACGGCACTCGACCGTTTCCCAGGCCCACGTTTCTCGGGAGAAGTACTCAACATCCACGCCGTCGAAGTCGTTGATCGACGGCATGGCGCCGCTGATCTTGAGCATCTTGGTCATGTTCTGTGGCGAGTAGGTTTGCGTCTTCGGGCCGTAGGTCACGTCGAATGCGGCCCTGGCACTATCCCGAACCGGGCGCAGCAGGCCTCGGAAGGTCACCAGCTCGCCAAACCCGCACGCCAGCGCGTTGTTGATCATGTCCTTGACGGTGATCGTCGAATCCAGCGTTTCGTCGTAGGTGTCGCCGCGGGCCACGCAGGTGTTGTGGAAGGCCTGCCACTCAGGCAGATCCAGGTCTTCGTCCGTGTATCCGCGCTGCTTCAGCTGGTATATGCACCAAGGCACAATGTCGCGGCTTGGCCCGGTACCACCCTCCATCAGTGGCAGGATTCGGGTGGCCTCGACGCTGACCTGGCTTTCCGACTGCGCTGATAGCCGGTCACCACCCCGGATATTGCAGGTCATCACAGTGAGGCCTGGATAGCTGGTGGGCGAGTTCTGGAGGCGACCACGCAGGTCCGTCCATGTGGCGTCATCTCGCGCCTCATCGTTGATCCGTCCTGGCCTGTCTACGTAAAGCTTCCTGATCCTCCCTTCTGGACGCATAGGGTACGGGGCCGTCGTCCTGTTCGTGAATCCCTGAGCGTCAAGCGATCCGCCCCAATGCTCCTTCTCGATTACCGTCCATTCACCAGCTGTATTCATGTCCCTGTACTCGAAGGCATGGTAAGCAGGGATCTCATAGATTTGCCCTTCTCGCCCGATTCCGCACAGACCGTTCGCATAGGTAACTGTCCATTCGATATCGGTTACCAGTTCTCCCTCTGGGCACAGTGCAAACGGCCCGCGGTAGCCGCCCTGCAGGTTCGAAGCATCCAGCGTGATGAGGCCATTCACCGTCTGCATGGCGTTAAAGCCAGGCCAGCCCGTGTCGGTCGAGCCGGACGAGGTCAGGCGCTCAACCTCGAGCAGGCTCGTGCTGAAGGCCGTGATCCGGTACCGCAGGCCGCGCGGGCCGATGGTGGCAAGGCCCTGACCCAACGCAAGACCCACCACAGGGGAGCCTCCGTCATAGTCCAGCGTCATTTCTGCTGGCTGCTCGGGAATGGCGCTCGTCGTTGCCGTGCCGGTTGACCCGATCGGAGACGATCCCAGAATGGTGGACGCGCCGGTAGCCGTGATGGCCTGACCAGCAAACGGGGTCAGCTCGACGAAGCGCAATAGACCACTGCTCTGCTGTGCCTGGAATGGCGTACCGCTGAGCAGGGTATTCAGAGCAGACACCAGACCGGTGAGGTCGGTCGTTGCCGTGTTGAGCGTGATCGGATACGTGGACGCGCCGCGGACCAGGCTGAAGCTCAGCGGCGTGACGTCGAAGTCGTACCTGCTGGGCGCGGCTGATCCGGTCAGCGTCGACGCAGTGCCGGGGTTGGCTGGCACGCCAGGGCTGTATGGCGTGTAGCTGTTGACCACGTATAGGCCAGCGTTCGCCCCGGCCACCTCGATGAGCATTCCTGCCGTGGGATTCAGCATTTCCAGCGGGCCACGGATGATGTCGCGCCCGGCGCCACCGTCGATCACCGTGTAGGTGTACGGTGCAAGCACGCGGATGATGATCCCGTTCGACCAGTCGGCCGGGAACTGGCCGGATCCGGACGGCACGCTGATCGTATCGTCAACGAACTGGTACGCCGAAGCGACTGCAGACCTGGTGAGGTCGGTGGCCATGGTCAGTTCAAGGCCGGCCGAGCCGCTGGAGCTTGCCCCTACCTCAGGAACGTTGAACCAGTTGATGTGGGCTGGGTCGCCCGACAGATCAGCGCCTGGCGGGTAAATCGTGAACGTTGCATCGGATCCCAGTGAAATCAGCGGGGTTTCGCCAACCTTGACCTTGGCCAGCGGTACCTCGTACTCGCCTTCGCCGATGTACAGCAGCATTTCCACGCGCTGGTCACGCGGCGCAACGTGTGCCCTGCGTGGCTGGGTCAGATACGACGGATAGACCCTTTGGTGCCCTGCGATCTGGCGCACCGGCTCCCCCAGCTTGACCTTGTTGCCCTTGGCGCTGGCCTCGGTCAGGGGGTCGCCCTGCTGAGTACCTGCGCTGGATGGCATGCCGGGCATCTTGGGCATGATCGACTTGAGCACCGCCTTGGCGCCTTTGAACAGCGCGAAGGTGATGGAGAATGGGTCGGTGCCCTTCGGCTCGCGGTAGATCTGCAGCAAGTCGGCAGGCTTGAACTTCACCTTGTGCCACAGGTGCTGCTCGATCACCTCATCGTTCAGCACCACGCTGATTGGCGGGCTTTCGCGGCGCTCATAGGATACAGCCTGACACTTCAGCCACTCCTCGATGGACATGCGGCGATCAGTCTTCCAGGTGCCGAGCGGCGCCGTGTCACTCAGCTTGTTCGGGTAGAACTCGATCACGGTAATAGACCACCTTGGGATGAGCGGCTTCGAACTCGCCGGTTGTCCGGAGGCAGGCGCCGCCGGGGTTTGTGTCCAGCACCTTCATCCGGCCTTCGCTTTCCACGACCACGCCGACGTGCAGGCACAGCGCGCCGCGAAACACGGCGGCGATCGCGCCAGGCTCCGGGGCGCACTCCTCCATGTCCTGGCGCAGGTCGTGATAGGCCTCGGTGTTGGCCCTGAGCTTGTTCTTGCCCACTGCGCCCAGGCTGGGCAGCAGCGGCAGGCCGAACACCTCATGGCGCACCGCGATGCACAGCCCCCAGCAGTCGAAGGCAATAGGCCCCCGTGCACCCTCGCAATACGGGGCGCGCATGAATTTCTCGATCATGGTTAGAGGTACTTCAGGCCAGGGGCTTTTGTCGCGGTGAGGAACTCACGCATGCCGTTGGTATTGAGTAGATCCATAAAGCCGCAAGTCAGCTTGGCGATGCCGTCTTCATACTCCCGGCTGAGCAGGGTCATCCGATATCGCTCTTGCGGAAACGAAAGATCTTCGGCGAGATAGCGCCGGATGGTGATGATGAAGCGCTCGTCGTCCTCCTTTGCCTCCTCAACTACTTCCTGCACCTCTCCAGTGACGTTATCCATCCCGAGCACAATGTTCTGGAACGCACTGTTGTCGCTCTTCGGTAGGCCTAGGTCCATCGCCATAGCGATGAAGGTCAACGTGCGACCGTCCTCAGTGGTGCATACTCGATCTTCCCAGCCAGCGCAGTAGCAGTGCGAGACCGTACCGCCCTCCTCCCGCGCCTCGATGGTGTCGACCAACTCGCCTCTGCCCGAGGCGTAGCACTCCTCGATCAGGCTCATGCTTCGGGCCACTCCTTATTCATGGCGAGGTCGATCACGTTCTTGTTCAGCCAGTACTGAGGGAACTGCTCCCATCCTTCGGGAATGAGCTGCCGCTGCTTGAGCTCCGCACTGATGGAGTATCTCCAGCGCGAGACCTGAGTGAGCTCTGTTCGCCCATATATCCCTACGAAATGAACCTGGTACTTGGCGAATCCAGCAGGAAGCTGGAGAGGCATTTCGAACCACTCCAGACCGTCATTCAGCGTCCTTGCATACCAGGCTTCAAAGAAGCCCGCCTCATCCTCATCGAAGACAAAGTTGAATGTCAGTGTCGAAGGAACGTAACTGTGCACCTTTCGGTATCGGCGCCGCCCGGTGACCATTCGCGTTGAGCGCATTGGGTCAACCGTGTCGTAGCCATACCCATCCTGCAGCGGAAGTGGCAATTCTGCCGGGTATTGAATCATTGCCATTCCTCGTTGAGGCGTACCTTAGATAGCAATGTGCTGGCTATCTGTCCTATGCTCGACCCCCTCCGCTTCCCGGGCGTGAGGGCCCAGCAAGGGAGGTGGGGTTTCTAGGTAAATAAGGAGCTAGACATGATCGGACGACACAATGTCGCCAGAGACGAACTGGAGCGGTTCAAGTCGCACTTGAATGATTACGCCAACACCCCAGTCACTGATGAGATGAGCAAGGCGCACCTGAATGCGGCCCTTGGTCGGCTTGGATCGACCATAAACATCATCCTGATGGACTTGCAGCAGCTGAACGAGGAGAGCCCGGCTAACCGAAAGTCTGAGTGACAGGATGGCCAGGCGTTAGGCTAATGCTCGGCGCCTGGCTACCAGGGCTACATCGTCGCGTACATCACTGGTTGGCTGCGCAGATTTCCTTGCGCGGATCAGAACCATGCCTTCGCCAGGAACCTTGATCTCCTCCTCATGCGTGTCGAGCGAGCCCAAGGTCCATGCATTCTTGAATGCCGAGGCCCATTCGCCGCCATCGCGCTTAACCTGAACCTCCACCTCTGAAGTCGCAGGGCGAATCGCCCCATCGCGCGTGATTGTCGCCAAGCCGCACTGAAAGCACACGCCAAGCTCAAAATCAGCTAGGTCGACCAGTTCACCGAGGGTGATCTCGATCCAATCTTCATCCAAGAGGAATGACTTAGCCCGGCCAGCCGGGAATTTGGATTCTGCAACTGCTTGTTGTTCCATGTGAATCTCCTGATTTGTTGGTTAGCCGCCTGGGCGCCTCCACCCATAAGCACCTTCCCCGGCATCCACTACGTTGCCGTAACCTGAAGCGAGCTGCCCAGCGACCTCTTGAACAGCTCGGCCAGTTGCCTCCCGGATAACAAACTCAAGGTCTCCGTTAGGCATGCGTCGTTGCTCCACCTGCGCAGTGGTGTGGTTCTGGATGTAGATGTTCTGCTGAATACCGGATGCCCCTGACGAACCCGGCTGCGTGGAAGCGACGGAGCCACCACCACCGGCCACCGATACCCGCTCATTCGAGTTGATCGCCTCCAGCAGCGCCCGGTTACGCTTGGTCGCTGCGGCGTTTACCACGAACTCGCCGTCACTCAGCCTGGCCATGATGCTGTCGGAGGTGCCGGTACCGGCTCCGGACACGTATCCGCCCGTGGCGAATCCCGGGATTACAGCCAAGCTGGATGCCAGAGCAGTGGTCGATGTCAGCGCTGCAGCCGCGGGCACGGAGTTGGCGCCCAGCGTTGCCAGGGATGCCATCGCCGCCGCCGGCGCCCAGGCGGTGGCCGTGGTTCCAGCCAAGATCATGCTCTGACTGGCTGCAGCCGTACCTAGGGTGGCGTTCAGCGCAGCATTCAGCGCCATCTGCACGCCCATCTTCACGAAGCCCGCGAGGATGTCGCGCACCACGTTACCGGCGATGTCACCCAGGTTGCTGAACGACAACTGCCCATCCATGATCGCGTCGGTGATGTCGGTGGAGATGTTGTTGAACGCGCTGGAGAAGATGTACTCCGTCTGCCCGGCGATATCCCGCGCCTGGTTGCCGAAGTTCTGCACCGCCGCTGTCCACCCGTTGATCGGGTTGAGCATGGCCTGGTCCATCTGCGCCCACCCGGCCTGCATCGCTGCAAGCTGCTGGGGCAGGAACTCGTTGATGGCGTCGATCTGCCCTTGGAGCGCCTGCCGCTGCTTCTCGTCCGTGGCGTTGGCCAATTCCGTCTGAAGCTGCAGCAGGCGGTCGTTGGTCTGCATCTCCAGGTTGAGCCGCTGCTGCATGCGGGAGGCCTGCAGGTCACCCATTCCGATGCTGGCTGCGTCAAGCGCATATTGGTCGCGCTCGTTGGCCAGCTGCTTCTGCAACTGTGCGCGGTACTGCTCCACGGCCGTGAGGCCCTGGGCGCCCTTGAGCGCTGCCGCATAGTTGATCGAAGCCTGCGCCAGCGCCTTGCTGTATTCCTCCTGCGTGATCTTGCCCTTGGTCAGGGCCAGGTCGAGCTGGCCCTGCTCCTTGGTGAGTGCCCGTGCGGCCTGGGCTGCAGGGTCGTACTGGCCGTAAAGTCGAGCGAAGGTGTTTTCGGCCTCGGCCACGCCTCGGTTGACGTTCTTCGGCGCGTTCTTCTTCGCCTCGCGGGTCTTGATGTCCGCGATTTCCTGCTCGATGTTCTTCCTGGACTGTGCGTACTTCGCTTCTTCCGCTGCGGTGAAGACACCCGCGGCTACTGCCTTGGCGCGCGCCTTGTCGAGGTCGGTCAGCTCCTTGTTTAGGCGCTGGGTTTGAGTCATCGAGCTTTTGTAGGTGCTATCTAGTGCATCGAGACCCTTGCGCCCTTCCTCTTGGATGCGACGCCGCTTCTCTTCATCCTCCAAGGTTTTCGCATTGGCCTGCTGGATGCCTTGACGCTGCTTGAGCTCAGCCTGAAGGCTGGCGATACGATCACGGGCATCGTTGTCTTCGTAAGCGGTGTCCAGCGTGCTTTGCAGATAGGCGATCTTTTGCTGCAGCTGGGTGATGGCCTTGCCTTCACTCTCGACGCTTTTCCGGCCGATGCTTGCAAAGGCATCAAGGACCTCGTTGGTGGCATCCTTGATGTTTAGCCATCCACGCTCAATGCTTCCAAGATTTTCGCGGATCTTCGAGGTTCTCTGCCCCATTGCCTCAGCATATGTGCGCTCTGCCAAGTCAGCTGCGCCAACTGCATTGCCCTGGTCCGACAAGGCCTTGATCTGGGCGTACACCGAAGCGGTCAAGAACCGGTACTTCTCGTCGAGCTCAACAATACCGGCGACCGGATCCTTGCCGAGCTTGATGAACTCAGCCACTGTCTCTTCGACAGCCTTGCCGGTAACTCGCTGCATCTCAACAGCGGTCGTGGTGATCAGCTTCAAGTTGCCGGTGGTGTTCGTGCCGGCAGCGGTCAATTGCGCCAGAGCTCCTGCTGCCTGGCCAAATGTGCCCGAAACCTGGTCTGCCGACTCAGCCAAGCTGATCAGCTGCGCTTCTGATGCCTTGGAGAAGTTACCGGTTAGGATCAGGCTGTTGCGCAGAGCGTCGGACTGCTCAGAGCCTTTGTAGTAGGCCACGGCCAATGCGCCTGCAGCCGCGGCCGCCACAGTGAACGGATTTACCAGGCCGACTATGTAGCCGCCCAAGGCCTTTGCTGCAGGCGCAATCCCGCCGAACATATCCTTGAGCTGGCCGCCCTGCTGCAGGAACACGGTCAGTGGGGCCTGCCCACCCTGTAGGCTGACGGCAATGTCGGTGAACTGTGCCGGCACTCCCCGTAACGCAGCTTGGTATGCCCTAGCCGACATTCCCGCCTTATTCATGCCCTCAGCGGATTCTCCAAGACCCTGGCGAAGGGTGTTGATGCGCTGGTTGTACTCGTCGAAAGTTTCAGCGTCGAGAAATTTGCTGCCCTTGAACTTGGCCAGCTTCTCCTGCATGTCGTCCAGGCGGCCGAGCGCTGCTACGGCTGGGTTGATCTGACCCAGCAGCTGAGATAGCTCTTTGCGCTGATCATCGAGGCTGCTGCTCACACCATCGACCGATGATACTGCCGAGTCGCCGGCGCGCTCCATGCGTTCGAGGGAGCTGCTCAGGTCATCCGCATTGCGCTTTGCGCCCCGCGAGTCGATCGTTACCGCCAGACGGGATTCCTGCGCCATACCTTTCTCCGGGCATAAAAAAACCCGCACAAGGCGGGCAATTTGTGAATCGATACTTCAGTTATACGCTTCGTAGCACTCTCGGTACGCGGCGTTCTGGAACTCAGATATTGCGGTGGCCCGCTCCTTCGAATCCTCAAAAACGCGAACCTTGTAGGCCTTAAGCACCATCGCATCAGAGAATTTACTTTGGTCGCCTACAGATGCCATGGCATCCTCCAGAAGCTCTCCATCCTGGCGGGCCTCCATTGCCTTCGCGGCCATAGCCGATATTTTTTTGCAGCTCTCGACCCCGCTCGCAGCCAGGGCCGGCAAAGGCAGGCAGACAAGGGTGGCGATCAGTAGCGTTCGATTCATGGCTTCCTCCCTAAAGATGGCCAGAATCTACCATAACGACGGACCCATCAGCGCCTTTTAGGCCTGCCCTCTGACCCTGCCTGAGCTTTTTCCTGCTGCTCGTCCCACCGCCGGCGGAACTCGTCGTCCAAGGCGAAGATGGCGGCATCGAACTCTTCGCGGCATATCACTGAGGGGTATCGGTCGAGGTATTCGGCAATGGCCGCCGGCGCAATCGGGGCCGGGGCTCCCATCATGCCGACGTACTGCCGGGACCGACCGATGTGGCCGTAGGCCTCAAGGATCTCGGCAACCACGTCGTCGATCTCTGGCGGCTCCTGGGCCTTGAGGCCGAGGCGCTCATGCTTCCAGCGCTTCTTCTCGTTCTCAGGACCGGCCCAGTCCCTACCCCAGCGATATGCCGCTACTGCTTTTCCGCAGTGGCCTGGGCCTGCTCCTCAATGCGCTTGGCGATGTCGAGGCCGGTGCGCAGGGCCAGGAAGTAGATGCTTGGCATCTGCTCGATCAGCGACTTGCACAGCTGCGGGGTGTACTTGGCTGGCTCGCCTGGACGCTCTTCGACATCGATACCCTGCCAGTCCTTGATCAGGTGCTTGGTGGCCAGGTCGATGAACAGATCGTCGTCGGTTTCGAGCTCAACATCGGGGATGGAGTCGATGGTAAAGCCAGCGGTGCCTACGCCTGCCTGCTGGTTCAGCGCGGCGAGGTGCCGGCGGATCACGGCTTGGTGCGACTTGTAGATCGGGTTGGCGATGGATGCGACCAGAATGGCGGCCGTGTCCGGCCCCTTCTCGCATTTCACCGCCAGGCCGCCCGGGCCGACCTTAAAGTGCACCCAGCGCTCGCCGTTGATGTCCAGCTCTGGCTTTCTCGCAATGGTGATGCCCATGGTATTCCTCTGCGGTAAAAGGCCCGACGCACACCGCAGGGCGCGCCGGGCAAAGGTTTAAGCGGTTACGGTTACAGCGCAGGTATCGGTCTTGGTGCCGCCTGCGACGCTGGTGGCCGTGATGGTGGCGGTGCCGACTGCCAGAGCGGTGACCAGGCCGGTCTCGCTCACGCTGGCGATGGTCGGGGCGGAACTGGTCCAGGTGACTTGCTGGCTGGCACCGTCCGGGGTGACCACGACTTCGAGGTCACCGGTATCACCCACTTCCAGGCTCAGGGTGGCCGGTGTGACATCCACGGCAGCCACGACGATCGGAGCCGGCAGGCGGGTGATGGTCGGGGCGACACGGCGAGCGGTGTAGTTCAGTTCGACCTGGATGATGTCGGTCGAGCCGCCATCCGGCCAGTCGGCGGTCACTTCCATCTCGGGGATCAGGAAGCGATACCCGCCGTCAGCGTTGCCGATGGTGAATTCCAAGCTGATCGCGTCATTACCCTTCTGGGCCTTCCACAGCTCGTAGGCCATCTTCGACCAGCTGATGGTGATCGCGCCGGACGGGGTGAAGGTGGTGGCAATGATGTTGCCCGGGTACGGGTTGCCGTTGCCGATGCAGCGCTGGGTCTGGACCGCGTTGTCGAACTGCAGGTTGAAGCTGTCGACGCAGGCGTTGTCTTCCCCCACCTGGACGCCGTTGATCTTCAGGCCGCTGATGTCCTTGAAGCTGAAGCGGCGCTGGCTGGTCTCGGGCTGGGCGTTGACGATGAACGACGTGTTGTCGCCCTTGTCATCCCAGGCGCGCGCGGCCATGGTCGTGGTAACCGTGACCTCGTTGTCGCCTGGGAAATCGAAGTTCATGGTCGCGATTTGCACGCCGCGGGCAATGGCCGATACGCCAATATCCGTCGCGTAGGAGGCGATTGAGAAGGTGATTCGGTCGTCACCCATGGTCAGCGAGTTGGCCGCCCAGGCTTTGCCGAAGCAGGAGGCCATGAACTCGTCCAGCGCGCCGTACCGCCACTTGGTCTCGATGTCTCCGCCCACATCCACGGTGGTCTGGGCTGTGCCCTGCGACATGCGGGTGAAGCCGATTTCGTTGTTTTCTTCCGAGTTGAAGGTCGGCATCAGGCCGTTGCTGATTCGGGTCAGCACGTTCCAGTCGCCGGCCGAGGTCACCCCGGGGGTTACTTCTTTGATCCAGGCCAGCTGGACCTTGGCTCCGCTCGACATGCGGTTTCTCCTATCGATAGGCGTAAAAAAACCGCCATGGGGCGGTGGATGTTCTGACTCTGTAGGTCGCGTACCATGCGAACTTTCAAGAGCCGGCAGGGATAACCATGATCGACCAAGACACAAACACTCTATGGACAATAGGTCTTAATGCAGCGTCGGCCATAGCGGCCGCTGCATCTGCTTTCGGGGCTTTCTGGACAATACGAAAAAACAGCCTGAACCTGCGCGAAGAAAGAAAGGCGTCCGACGAAGTCAGAGAGAATGAGAGGCTGTTGAACCACGCCACAACAACTCTTGAGCGAGCATTTTCCGCCTTGATGGGCGGCAATATTGCCTTGTCATTTCCACCATCGGACAGGCTCGCATGGTTAACTGCTGCTCGCCTAATCACTGAGTATCAAAACACCAAGGTCAGGATTTCCTCATCTCAGCTACTTCAAGAGTGCGAAAGCCATGAAGAGCACTGGCGGCATCAGTTTTACCTAAAGCTGAATGAGATAACGCGGCAGTCTCAGGACTACTACGCCACCGGAAGCATTCAAAAGTCATCTGCAGTAATAGTGCATGCTTTTTCTGACTGGCCAGAAGGAAAGGTCGACACAATTCCCGGAAATCACCACGAAGCCATCGAGACCCACGGCGTTAGGCCATGGTGGCTTGGTTTGCGCCACTATCTTGGAGTCCTGGGCCATCCTGATCAATAGGCCCGGTATGGCACCCGGACGTTGACCTGGTACCAGCCGCTACCTTCGTCGCCGACGACCTGCGGGGATGCCTCGACGAAGTCAAACGGGCCTTCCGGGGCGCTGTAGTACTGGAACTGGGCTACCAGCGTGTCGACTGCCCGGGTGATGGCCAGGGTGCCGCTGTAGCTCGGCACGAACAGCTGAATGATGACGATGCCGGTCTGACGCACACATGGGCCGAAACCGACCTCTGGCGTGCTGCTCAAGCCAGGAACATCAGCCAGCCGAGCCCAAATGGCGCGGCCAGCCGGATTGAATGGTTTTGGCGGATTCGGGTAATCGACAGCGTCTGCGGGAATTCCCGCCCACTGCTGCATGCGCCCGATGACAATGGCACGGATCTGTTCGAAGGTCATGAGTAAGCCTGCGATACGCCGTTGAACGACACTGCATAGATACCGCCCGGCGCCTGGGTCGAATGACCATCCTCAAGCTTTTCGGCATAAGGCAAGTTTGTCTGGATGTAAATGACAGTGAAGGGCTCCAGGCCTGAAAGCTGCCGTTGCCCTTCTGCGATTGTTTCTGCTCCGACCTTGTCAATTTTGGTCGTCTGCGTGTAAACGGGACTGCCAATGCTGACAATGTGGCTTCCCCTGAATCTCCCGCCGGAATAACCAGGGGGCGGAGGGCTTTTCCATAGATCAGGGTTACCGACCGGAGAGCGCAACACGATCTCGCCAAGCATTGCCATTGCTATCGCCCTAGAGCGCTGAGTCAGTGCATCCTCCACCACACCAGCAAATGCGCTTGGTGGTGTGCTCCAACCTCTTCCCCTGGCCATGGTCACTTCCTCAGTTGGATCTCGTAGTGGGCCTTGGCCGGGTCGATGCCTGGGCTGACGATGCGGTATTTCACAGGCTCGCCCGTGATCAGGTCGTTGGCGGTGATTTCGTGGCCGACTGCCGGTTTGTCGGTGACCTCGCTGGCCAAACAGATCAACAGCACATCGCCCACCAGGATGTTCAGTCCGTCAACGCGCCGACTGTCGTAGCTGTCGAGCACGCCGCGCCCGGTGTAGGTCACTGGCTGGGCTGTAGTGGTTTCGGTAACCGGATCAAAGACGCCCGGCCCCATGTAGGTGCCGGTGATTGTGGACACAGCATCAGCCAGATCGTCGTCGAATGCCTCGGCCAGGTCGGCCTGGATGTCTTCACGGAGACCCATGCCCTACCCCCTCGACACGCGGAACGCGAATGGATTGCTGCGCCAGGGCGTGAGCAGGGCCAGCGCCAGTTGCACACACGCAGGTTGGGCTGCCGCGCTGGTCTTGTCGATCGATCCGAAGGTCTTGCTGGTCGATACCGAACCGGCCTTGACGGTTTTCGCCTCAAGCGACCCTTCGGTATGCTGCTCGTACAACTTCCCTTGAGACGCGCACTTGGCCAGCCTAGCGCCAGCCTCTTTCACGTCGCCAGGGATGTCGTCCATGTCGACGCCGACCAGGTTTAGCGCTGTCAGGTAGGCGTTTGCCTCAAACACGGCCTCGTCCTTGAGGTCGTCAGCTGCCCAGCCAGCCCCGAGGATGCTATCCACGTCGGCCACGGTGATGTAGGTAGCCATCAGGCCTCCGCTGTAATGAGTGGGGCCGATGCCCCTGTGTTACTTGGCGAGTTCGTCGACCTGCTTCTGCAGAGACTCTTTCGAGGCGTTGGCGCGATAGGTCACCCCGGCCTCTGTCAGCTTGGCTTTCAGCTGCTCCACCTCTGGGTCACTGGCCGCAGCCTGCTTCAAGGCAGCGATTTCAGCGCGGAGATGCTCGTTCTCCTCCTGCAACTTGCCGGCCTTCTCGACCTCGCCATCGCGCTCGCTTTGCAGGCTGGCGATGCCGGCATTGACCGCTTCCAGCACCTGGAACAGGCGGCCGGCTGTTTCGCCAAGCTCACCCTCTGGGCGCTCCAGGCTCTGCACTGCGAACGATTCAACCATTACGCCAATGGCGGCCAGCTCAGCAGTCAGTTGATCGACCACGTCCTGGCTCAGCCCGCCAGCCCCGACAACCACGGCCTTCAGTTCGGGGCGAATGGTCACCTCAGGCACGTCTTTGGCCTCGCCCTTGCGACTGGTAGCAGCGTTGGCATCAACGATTACCAAGCCGGCTTCCTTAGCCAGTGCCTTCACGTTCTCCTGATACTGGTGGAACGGTCCCGCCAAGTACCAGATGTTGTTCTTGCTCATGCTCACACCCTCAGCGGGCCAAGCCATAGGCCCAGCCCGCCATCAGGGTTACTTGGAGGCGTCACCGATCAGAGCAACACCAGCGGTGTGCTTGATGCTGGTAGCGGTCTTGTCCCAGTTGGTGCCGGTGGCCAGCTCGGCATCAGTCGGAGACTTGCCGCCGGCGGTCACATCCCAGGTGTAGCCCTTGAGGCCCAGGCCGAAGGTGTAGTCGGTCTGCAGCGTGGTTTCGATCCGCTCTTTGCCGTTGTTGGTCTGGACGTTGCTGATGATGTCTCGGCCGTCGTGCACCAGAGCCGCGCCCTGGACCAGAGACAGGATGATCTCCTTGTCCGGGGTGCCGTCCTGCATCAGCGCCGGGGCATCGGTCACAACCGAGACCTTGCCCAGGATATCGATCACGCGGACGTTGCCGGCCTGGAACAGTTGCTGCTGGTTGGCCAGGTTCTGACCGACTAGCTTGTGGTAGGTGGTGCCTTGCATTACCTGGGTGACCAGGTTCTGGCTCGCATCACCGAACTTCGCGTGAGCGTTGTTCAGTCCGGCGTAGGTGATGCCTGCGGTGGCCGAGACATCGTTGACGGCAGCGGCCTGGGCTGTGATCGCAGCCACGAGGGCGGCGATGGCGGTGTTCAGTTGGTCCTTCAGCAGGATCTCTGCGAACGCCCGGGATGCGACCTCGATGCCTTGGGCGGTCGGGCGCTCCAACCAGGTCATCTGCGAGGGCTCGTAGCGGATCGGGCCGAAACCACCAGCAACCTTGACCGAAGTGTTTTTCAGCTCGGTCAAGTCGGTGATCGGCGCGGCGCCGTTGGCAGCGTAGCGATCAACGCGGCGCTGGGCAGCGGCCAGGGTCTGGAAGAACGACTCCTGCAGGAAGTCGCCGGTGAAGCCGTCCGGGGACAGCACGATGGCGCCGCGGCTGGCGGCGTTGAACGCAACGAGCATCTGATCCAGCGTCTCGATGGTCGCCGGCATGATGTATTCGTTGAAAACCTGCATTTGCGACAGGGACATGGGTGTATTTCCTTATTTCAGTGGAAGGTCTGGGAACCGGCTGGCCAGTGCCGCCGTGCGTTCCTCTTTGGTGCCGCCGATGTTGCCTCTTGCGGCCCCGCCGCCTTTTCCAGCACCCCCGGCCCCGCCGCCAGATGCTTTGCTGCCAGCGATCAGCGGACCGAAGGCCGGATCGTTGGTGAATTCTGCTTTCAGCTCATCGAGCGTTGCCGCCGAGAGCTTCCCGGCGGCGTCCAGCACGACAACGGTGGGTCTACCGTCGCGTTGCTCGACGCTCAGCCGGCGTTCGATGTGGGGAAGCAATGCCTTGGCGCTGCCTGGAACAGCCAAGGTGGTCGCGATCTCGGTCGCGGTGCGCCCTACGGTCAGATCCCGGATCTGGCCTTGCAGGGTGCTGTTGGTGCTTTCGAGTTGGGCGGTCAGCTCAGCCTCACGGCGGGCGAACTTCTCGGACCAGGACTTCTCGAGCCCCTCGACGTCGCCGGCTTTGCGAGCGGCCTCCTCTGCTTCAGTGCGCGCCTTCTCTTCGGCCTCGCGACGGGCCTTCTCGGCTGCCTTCTTCTCACCCAAGAGCTCCTCCACCTTGGCCTTCAGGCCGGTTACGTCCTCCTGCTGAGGCAGGCCATCAATGCCGAGAACGAACTTGCCGTCCTTTTCGACGTACAGGGCCTGGATGGATTCTTCGACGCCTTCGAGGCTGTCCAGCTGGAATTTCAAGGTCATTGCTGTCTCCCTGAGACGTTGAGCAGGCCCTGCCTGCGGGCATAAAAAAACCCGCCGAAGCGGGTTTGGGTCAGAGACCTAAATCAGTAGCGAGCTTTTCGCCTCGGTCGGTGAGGCTCAGAATTGGCCTGTCACCCAAAATCGTGCTGAGAACAGTCGATACCAGTGGAGGGTTTGGTTCAACCAGATCGCAGCAGGTCTCATGCTCTAAAATTACCATGAGCGCGGTAACAAGCGATTGATCGGTAGTGTGACCATCGATGACAAGTTGTGAGTTGATTCTGTGCATGGCCAAGACCTGCTCGAGCACTAAAGCAGGGTTCCCGCGATTCGCAACAGCGATTTTGACAGTTGCAAAAATTTTCATGAGCTCAGGCATAGCAAGGGATTGAAGCATTGCGGCGTCCATCGAATGGCGCTGCAGCCTACTACATCTCGACCCGATTGAAAGCCATCGGCTCACGCTCGCGCAGCTGCTTGAGGGTTAGGGTCGTGCCGTCGTCATCGACGAAACGGTCGATGGACAACTCGCCTTTGTTGAACAGTTCGTAGCGAGCAGGGCCAAGCACGTCCTTCTGGAACGCTGCGGGCTGCCGTGCAAGCCATTCGGCGTAGCTGCTCTTGCTGTTAACCTGCTCGGCACCATCAGGGCCGACAGAAGGCCTGGTTGAGCCGGGGATCTCCCTGGCGAACTCGTCTTTCAGCACCGGGATGACCGTGGTGCGGCACCGCCAGTGATACGGCGGCTTCGGCCCATCCAGCGGAATGATCGTCTGATCGATGCTCATGCAAAACAGCGTGGTTCGGCTGTCCAGGGTGGCGATCCGGCGCATCCCCTTGAGGATGTCGTCGTTGTCCTTGAGCACCTCCACGCGCGCCGTTGTGGCGATGTGGTTGGTCATGGTGTTGACCAGGGCCTGTGCCTGATCGCGCTGCTGGACGCCAAGTGACGTCAACCGGCGCGTGATCTGCCCGGAAGTCTCGCCCAGCGCTGAGCCCATGCGGATCTCGCTGATGATCTCAGTGCTCTTCTTGGTGCCGTACTGGTCGAGCGCGCCGTTGATGCTGATGCGCTGGCGGCCCTTGCCGACCTCTAAATCGAGAGGATCAGCCAGCGCAGCAGCGGCTACCTGCTCGATGCTGGGCCTGTTCAGTTGGACGACCGTCTTCACGACCTTGCCCAGCAGAGTTATGTTGAACTCAGCCTCATAGCCACCGAATTCGGTCAAGTCGAGCACTGCCTGCTGCTTCATCTCGCCGTAGACGCCCGCCAGCTCGCCCTGAAGCTCTTGGATCTGCTTCTCGTACCGTTGGGTGCCGTATCGGCTCAATCCTTCGGATACGCGCGATTTGGCAGTGCTGATGGCCTTGGTGATGAACTTGGCCAGGCGCTTGAGGCTGCCGCCGGCGTAGCGCTGGACGTGTACCTGGTGGCGAGTCGCTGCGTCGGACAGGTAGCCATCACTGCTCATCCTCGCCGCCTCCGGTGCTGCTTCCGTCTACCGGCGCCTGCTGGGCCAGTTCATCGTCGATCAGTTCGTCGGTACGGTCAGCCTCAAGCACGCCACCCTGGCGGAGGTTGGTGCGCAGGTCAGACTTCGCAATCAGGCCCTGCTGCCACAGCTGGACCTGGACCAGGATGTCCTGGGCGGTCATCGTCTCGTCGAAGAACGATTGGTTGAGCCAGAAGACCGTGCCTTCCTCGTCCGGCTCGCCCATCATGAATCGCTCGGCGTCGAGGATGGCCCGTTTCAGGGCCTCGGACACGTTGCCGGCGATGGTGCCCAAAACGCTGTTGTCCGAGCTGTAGCGAATTCGCACTGCCTCGGCCGTCTCCGCGCCACCCGCCTTCTGGACGATGCGCGCGCCGATCATCAGCATCTGCTCTTCCTTGTCCTTCATCAGCGTGCGGGCCAGTTGGCTCTCGGTTGCCTGGACAAGCTTTGCGTCACCGGATTTACCGAGGTTGTAGCCACGGGTCGATCCGATGTGCATGCCGTTCGGGTTCACCTTGGCGAACTCGTCGGCGCTGATATCCGTGGTGATGAACAGCGTCGGCTGGCTGCTGATGAAACCGCTCTCCTCCACCGTGGCGCTATTGCCGTAGTGCAGGATATTCACGTCGGCCAGGTCTTCGAGGGGCGACTTGTCGACGCTGGCATCGTTGTTCTGGGCGCCGTAGAAACTGAACAGGATGTGGTCGAAGGGGCGGCCATTCTTATCGAGCGGCGCGACCTCGGTGTAGGTGTTGCCGTCTTCGGCGTAGACGCGCTGGACGTAGCGGCCATCAACCAGCAGCAGCACGCGATATTGGGTGCTAGTTGTGCGCTCCAGGCTGTCCGGACTGAACACGGACACGCACTCCAACAGGCATACATAGACCAGGCGCTTCACGCCATCGACCACTTGCTCATCCCAGTCGATTATCGACTCGGCGCCGTAGTGGTGAATCAGCGCGCTGCGGCCCTGCATGTCAGCCATTGAGGACACGCCCTCAACCGCAGGGAAGTCCACGAGGAACCCGCCGCGACCGGCGTCCAGGCATTCGCCCACGGCGTCCTTGGACAGCTGCTCCAGGCTCGTGCCATCGCCGCTGGCGTTCTCCTTGAGGTACTCGACCCCGGCGGGAAGCTCCAGCTCTGCAGTCTTGCGGAACACGGCGCCCAGCAGGCCGGTGCGCGTGCGCCCGGTGATGTTCAGGAACATCGCCCGCTTCTTGTACTGCTTGTACCGCGCCTGGTTCTCGGGAGACTTGTTCTCCGGGTCCGGCATCGGCAGGTAGATATCATGCTTGCGCACCTCGCGGGCGCCCGCCACGCAGCGCTTGACCAGCTGCCAGCCGGGCAAGGCCTCCGAGTACTCTGCCCGGGGAAGGAAATTCGGCATGGGTGGCCTCAGAAAGTGAACGAGATCGGCACGTGAGTGACCGGCCTGCTGATCGGGTAGTCGTGATGGATGAAGTAGCCGCCGGCGTCGTTCGCGTGGTCCACGCCTGATTTCTTGTCGGGTTCGCCGTTTGGCGCCCACACTTGCTGCTCCAGGCCGTCTGCATAGGTCGGGCATCGCAGCGGGTTGATCAGGTAGCGGCGTTCTCCATTCGCGTTGCAGAACATCGCGTTCATGGCGTTGATGCGGTCTTTCACAGGCGGGTTGGCGTCGGGCGCGATCACGGCAAAGCCGGCCTGGCGCAGGATGGCGATGTCCGTCTCACTGGCATTGACCGACTTGCGCGACCCGCCAGAGGCGTCGGGATAGATCCTGATCTCGCAGGTCTTCTCGTAGTCGCGCCCGTTGTGCCGCCAGTAGCGCTCCTTGATGCGCCGGATCATGTCCGGGGTATCGAAGCCATCGATCAACTCATCCACAGCCCTGGGCTTGTCGTCTGCGCGCTTGACGTGCGTGATCGCCGCCATCTTGCCGACGTTGAAGTCCATGCCGATGAACAGCGGCTCACCCGCCTCGACCGTGTCGAAGCAGGAGTTCAGCTTGCGGTCGTAGGCGTGGTAGATCGAGCCGGCGTTCAGGTTGACGAACTGGCCGTTCAGGTACGCCAGGATCAGCTGGGCCGGGTAGGATTCCATCAGTGATGGTATGTAGTCCGGGGGCAGGTTCAGCTCGTTGTCGAACGTGCTGGCCTGCACCAAGCCGTACATGCCCTGCAGGGCCGGCTTCTCGCGCAACTGCTTCACGAACTGCTGATAGACGAACTTGAAACCCTCAGGGGTCGTGGTCACATCCACGCCGTTCTTCAGCCCGGGAACGTTGTAGCGCATCCGGGCAATGATCTTGCGCCAGGCGTGTTCGGCCTTGAGCGCTGGCAGAACATCGAGCTCGTCGACCAAGGCGTGCCCGATCTTGAAACCGACGATAGTCTGCGGCTTCTCCATCGAGCGGCAGATGGTCGTGCTGCGGTACTGGCCGCCGCTGTAGAACTCGACCTCCTTGTCGCTCTCCTTCGTCTTGACCTTCAGGCCCCAGTCGAAGGCGACCTCTTCGATGGTCGGGAAGAAGATGTCGCGGATCTGCGGGTAAGTCGGAGCGAAGTAGCCGGAGTCGATCCGTGGCTATTCCCATACGTGCTTGCACAGCGCCGCGCAGCCTACCCAGGTCTTGCCGGAGCCGAACCCAGCCACGAAGCCGCGGAACTTGTTCTCCATGCGGAGGAAGCTGGCCTGGGGCACGTTAAGTGACGGCATCAGGCTTCCTCGCATCCACCACGTCGACCTGCACCCGGGTAGGCGGCACGTTGTCGTGGGGATTCTCGTTCTTGGTCTGGCGGTTCACGTAGACATCGCCGACCTCTTTGGCAGCCTGCTCGAGCAACTGCGCAGTCAGGGCCATGTTCTTCATGGCCTCGGCCTTCTCAGCCAACCTTCCCAACGCACGAAGCCGGAATGCCCGGTTGGCGATAGGGATCTCGGATGTCTCTTCACGGAATCGCTTGCGTGTGTCTTCGAACAGGGTCCGCCAGCGCTTGGCCAGATCTCGGCCTGCGCTCTTGGTTGGGTCATGCGATTCGCACTGCTGGCGGCTCACCTCAATGCCGAATTCTTCTCGGACAGAGACCGCCACCTGTGCGGGGGTATCGAAACAGGCCAGGGCCTGAACGATAAAGGCTTTCACCTCGTTGCTCAGGGCCGCCATAGGTTCAATTCCGTCTTAGGTCTGTCAAAGGTCAAGCAGACTTGAGCAGACAGGTTCCGCAGGCCCTCGAAATGTTGATCTTGGCCACCTCAGGCGGCCGGCTTGCAGCGTCGATCAGCTGCTGTACCTCATGGCTTGGCCCATACCGGCGAACCACTCCGACGAACTCTTCGACGTCATGGCCGCGCATCTCAAGCTTGGGCATGCCGTCATCGCCGAATGCTGGGGCGCCGTACTTATCTAGCTTGTGGCCTATGTGATACAGCTCGTGTTCTATGAGGGCGCAGAACTCGGCCTCGCTGCACTGGACGCAATAGTCACCCGCCAGCGTGATGAGGAACTCTGGCTCCTCGCCGAACCATTCGCGCATCTGCTGCTCTTGCCGAGCCTTCTGCCAACCGCCCGCGCGGATCATCAGTTGCTCGGCTTGGCCAAGTACTGAACGCCCCTTCTTGTTGAATGACGATGAAGCCCACAGCACGCCGATACTCGCGTCGATGAGATGCCCATGCTCGGGGTTATGGATGCTACCGGTATCAGCCAGGATCTCGCGCTGTATCCACTCCCAGACATCAGGCGCTGGGCGCAGCGTAAGCCAGACTGACTCAAGCAGGTCTTCCGGTGGATTTGGCCGCTCCATAGATCACCGCCGAGAGATGCATAGAAACGAAGAAAGATTGTTAAAAAGTTGACGGAAAATCGTCGGAAAATGAGGCTTGTTCAAAAAAAAATAAGGAACACTAGGGGCTCAAACCAAAAACGGAGATACACAATGATCACCCTAGCAATTACCGCACTCGGACTAGCCACTACTTACTTGGCGACTAAACGGATCTGGTCCACCACTACCCTGGTAATACTTGGACTTGGTGCAATAGCCCTGTTCGAGATCTGGACGCTCTAGACAGGAGTGCCGGCAGGGCGTGCTGGACTGCGCCCTGCCCGGTAGGCTCTCTCGATTGCCTCTCAGTCGGGTTGCTTGGCTGTCATGCTGTCTCTCAATCTTGAAATAATAGCGGATTGCCGGTATTAGTTGAGTTCCACTTAACGCAAGGATGTACCAATGTCTGAAACCATCCATTCCGCAATTCGAAACGCGGTAGACAGCGACTTTTCCACCGAGCAGCGCCGGGCGTTTGCAGTGGCAGCTGCGCTTGAGGTAATTACCAACCGAAATGGTAACGATAACGTGAGCCTAGGCCGTGAATTCATGAACCTGTCTGGCTATGCGGACGCCATCCAGGAAGCACTGAAGGTCAAGTAATCAACCGTGCCGCACTCAACTGCGGCACACCTAACACCCACCAACAGCATTGGGGGGCTCTGCGGCAGCAACATCCTCCATCATGTAAGTTTTCCCCTTCAGAGTCATGGTGTTAGCGTCACTCGCTTCACTTGCCTCTTTAGGATCAAGCTCGCAGAAGAACTTTGGCGTCAGTTTTATTTTCACCTTGTGCGTCTGGCTTGCTTTCGAATCGGTCGCCAAATCCACCACCAAAAACTTGGCCTTCCCGCCCCCGCTGATGTCCAGCGTGAAAGCAACCTCCAGCTCCACATCCCCCATAATGAAGAATGGATCATCCGTGTCGGCAGATTTCCGCAGATCAGCTTTCACGTCGGAAATAAAGTCAGTGAGACTAATGCGCCCTTTCATATGAGTGTCCTTGTTCAAATGTCAACGACAACTCCACAAATATAGCTTCGCTGAGCATCCTACGGAGCAACTCGATTGAGGGCCTCATCAGCCTTATCGGCGGCCTGGTTGGCGGTGATCGCAGCCTTCGACGCTTTGGTCGCGGCGCTCTCAGCCTTACTGGTGAGCTCATCCAGGCGCTTGTCGCGCTCGGCCATAGCCGCGTCGTAGGCTTCGCGGATCTGCTTCACCTGGTTGGCCTGGGTGCTGGCCATGGCCCAGTAGGCTGACTGCCAGCCGAGTACAGCGCCGCCTGTAACCAACAGAGCGGCGATGATCCAGACCTCTGCCCGGCGCCACCAGCGGCGGGCGATGAATTCAAGTGCGCATCGGTCCATCAGGTAGTCCCTCCAAGCTTGGTGCGCAGGCGGGCGATTTCATCGCTCTGCAACGCTACCCGCTCTGTCAGGCTGGCCACTTGACTGGTCAGGGCCTCGATCTTCCCTTCCATGCGGCCAACAGTGGCAGCGAGGTCATTGCGCTCCTTGGCGAACTGGTCGGCGCGGGCCTCGGCTTCTTTCCGGGCCTCACGCTCAATATCCAGCAGCTCATTCAGGCGGCGGACGACGCCGATGTCGGCGGTGTCCATCGCCCTGTCGGTGGCATCCCGAGACAGCCACTTGCGCAGCCATAGGAAGCCGCCCAGCAATACAGTGCCCGTTCCGCCCAGCCAAGTGGCTGTGCCTGGGCCGAGGTCGGTCGGGTCCATCCATTCGCTCCAGTTGTGCCCGAAGGCTTAGGCGTGCCAAAGCGTGCACGCATCAGGAAATGGCCCTGTGCTATCGTCCTGACATGTTTTTTGACGATGAGCAGAGCCATGGAAAAATCAAACATTGAACGATTCGACGAGATCACCGCTCTGATTCTCTCGACACTCTATTCAAGATTCCCTGAGCCTGTTTTCTTGGGCCCCAAGGAACTAGGGCTCAGCGACGAGGAGCCAACAAGAGATGTAACCGGAGGGGTGATCTACACCTCTGGATGGAGAGAGCTAAGTGATTTCATAGAACACTCTGCGTACTGGCTCGCCGAGGAGGGTTACCTCTCTCAGCGAGCCGGGCGCTTCAGTTCGCGCTTCACCCTTTCTGCGGCGGGGCTTAAATCGATGAAGCACGTAGATCAGCCAGAGATCGGCAGCGACACACTGGGCGAAAAGTTGAAAAAGGCGTCTTCCGATGGGGCTAAAGCGACGACATCGAAGCTCGTTGACCAGTTTCTTGCAGTAGGGGCGTCGCTCATCACGAAATCGATGGGCATCGATTAGCGCGCGCACCGTATGGGAAGCCCTCCGGAATGGCCGGGGCTTGTTAGGCCCTCAAAGGTCAATAAAAAACCCGGCTTCTAAGGGCCGGGTTTTGTATTGAGGCAGCCGGACAAGTGGCTTAGTGCTCTTTTTGGACTCTGACTTCTCAGCAGTCCTGAATGGCTAATGCGGGCAGGTTGTTGACGTAGTAGGCCGTCGAAGCGTTTGCAGCGAAATTTACAGTTGCTTTGAGAATAGCCTTACCCATACGTGTCCCTCCTTCTTGTCCAAGTTGTTGTACCGCTTTTGGTGAATCAGTGAGTGCCTGCAGGAACCAAATAACCATCAGAACCAAACCACCCACTACCATCAACAACCACCCGGTTTTGACATAACCGCATGCCGATGCTCGGTTATCACTCCTCAACACGCGCAGGAATGACAGGATGGGGCAAATTTACGACATGGCGACATGATATTGCAAGCCCTTTTGAGGGCCTCATTCACGCCGCCTCGCCGGACAGCACTCCAATCGCCTCCAGCATGTGCTGCGCCTCGACCAGCGCCTCGTTGACCATCGCCTCCAACGCTCCCTTGATCGCCTTGTTCCAACGCTGATAGGTGCGCTCGGTAAGTCCCTGGGAATCCCAGTTGGTCATGTCGTAATTCGACTCAGCTAGGACAATCATCTCCCCCGGCTTCACCTCGGCCACGGCCCGGGCATGCTTGTTGGCGCGCTCAACGGCGGCGGCGGCAGCCTTGTTGCGCCAGTCCCACTGCCCTTCCTCCTTGTTCTCGCGTGGTTCGGGCGCCTTGAACTGAGGCACCTTGCGCTGAATCCCCTTCGTTTGCTGCGGAACCGCCCAGGCCAGCACGGCCTGCTGAGTGAAGCGATTAGGCGCCGGGGTTGGCACGATGGCAACGAGCCGGCCAATTGAATCGATCTTGCGACCCTTGTGCGTGCTGTACTTCGCCACCAGGGCATTCCAGTGTCGCGGGCTGAGCTGGGCATGCAGAAGCTTGTGCACGATCGAGTCAGCCAGCAGCGCGGCATCCTTCCCCGATATTTCCCCCTTGAGCTTGCTGGACTGCACGCGCGGTTCGACATTGCACCCGCCGGCGCTGTTGATTGTCTCGGCCGCCAGGGCTCGAACGACTGCGGAAATCACGTTCTGATAGCTCATTGCTTACCCCCTGCCCGCTTGGCCTTGCTCAAAATGAATTCTTCGTAGAAGCGCTTGCGGCGCACCGCGCCCGCCCAGGACAGCGACACACCACCCACCACCATGAGGGTGGCCAAAATCAGGAATCCCCATGCTGGTGTCATGCAGCCTCCTTGAGCGCTTCGATACGGACGCGCACGGCGCCGCCTTTGGTGGTCTCCCGGCGCACGATGCGTAGGTCGTCGATCTGTTCGTCGTCACCCCAGACCCCGGCATGCGACAAGGCATCCAGCAGGCCCTTGGCGACGTTGTCGAGGTCACGCTTGCGCCTGTCAGGCGGGAAGCACTCAATCGTCACAGAGAGCCTGCAGGAAAGCTTCTCGATGGCATGCGGTATCGACCAGCACACGTCGGCGCGGTACTTGCGGCCCTTCTCGCTGATTAGATGGCGGCCGGCTAGCTTGCCAGTGGTCGGGTGGCGCCAGTAGGTATTCACGCTTGGCGGGTATGGCAGGTGCAGAGTGATCATGCAGCCCCCTTCACGGTCAGAATGCCAGCCCGAATCAGGGCCTCATGAGTCTCAGCGATCGCCCGTGGCATGTCTGACCAGTCCACCTCGCCTTTGCCGCGACCGTCGAGCACGTCATGGCAGGCGCTGCAGGCGTAGACCGCCACGGTGTCGAAGCCCTTCATGCCCATGCCCTTCTTCCCGCATGGCAGGTGGGCCAGCACGGTGGTCTCCGGGTTGAAGTTGCAGGCGCCAGGGATGCGCACGGTGCAATCCTGGCCGCGGGCGCTCTCGCGCACCTTCTTGGATACGATCCTCATGCCGCCTCCTCGCTCAGCAGGTCGCCGAAGAACACACCCTTGCGGCTGAACTCTTCAACGATGCGGTCCGTGTACTGGCAGCCCTGGGCCCGGTCGAACAGGCGGGTGACAGGGAAACCATCCGGCCCGAACATGGCGCACGGCCCCATCAGGCGCAGCTTCACGTCGTAATCCAGGTGGATGAACGACTCAGCCCAGCCGGTGCGGAACTCGTCGCAGCCGGCGCGCATGATCGGCACGCCCAGGTGCAGCTTGCAGTAGCGGCGCACGTCCTCGATGTCACCCATCTCGGTGCTCTTGGCGATGCGCTCGTACATGGCGAACCACAGGGCGTTCTGGTCCAGGGTGCGGTCCTTGCCTGGGCGCATGCTGACCACGACGAACTTCTTGTCGCGGAACATCCGGGTGATCGTGGTGATCGCCTCCGACAGCTTGGCCTGGCTGTTGACGCTGATCTTCTCGGTCATGGTGTTACCTTTGGCAGGACCTGGCGGCGGCCATCCGAGTCAATTGGGCTGACAACGCCGTCAGCAACCAGCCGATCCATAAGCCGGCACGCAGACCCATAGGCGATCTTGAAATGCCGCTGAAGGGCGGAGATCGAGGCGCGCCCCGATTCGCGGACGAACACCTCAGCACGCAGCGCCTGCCCACGCTCCTCGTCATCGATACGCTGCATTAGCGCAGAGGCTTCCGGACTGATTGAGTAGACCTGTAAAGCCTCGCGGGATGCCTGCCAGGCCTTCCAGCAGTGCTCGACCGTGAAGCCCTGGTATTCGCCGGTAGTGAAACGGGCCAGCGATTGCTCAGGCCATTCCCGAAGGACCCACGCCTCGAACTGCTCGCGCATCTTGTTGGTGTCCATCAGTGCTTCTCCTCGAGTTTTTTCGGCACCCAGGCAACTGGGATTGCAGCGAGTAACACCACCGGCGTGATGTAGATGCCGAAGCGAACAGGCTTTGGCAGGTCCAGCGATATCGCGAACTCGCACCACAGGTAGGCCATCACCGATCCGGCGATCACGGCCGACGGCAAAAGCACGATCATCAGCACGGCTTTGAGATAGGTGCGCATCACACCCCCTCCCCGGCCGGCTGCCCGGCGCGCTTGATGTTCAACTTGGCCAGCAGGTGTGCACGGCACGCGGCGGCGCTCGATGGGATCTGCTGCAGGTCCAACAGGCGGGCCTGGCGCTGGCTGGCGTATTCATCGGCCAGCTCGATCAGGCTCTTCTGGCTGTCGTGACCGATGCCGGTGGCGATGTCGCCAAGTGGCTCGCCGGCCACCAGCATGCGGATGGTGATGTCGTAGGCCCGGGCGAAGACCTTCTCGGCTCGCTCGACTTCCATCGACCCCAGGTTCTGCGCCTCGCATTGCAGGGCCGCGTGGCGCACCGCTGCGTGCGACCATTGGCGTGCACCTGCCCTGCTGGGGTGAAAGTTCTCCAACGCCTCTGCCAGGGCCCGTGCAAGCGGCGGAATGCCCATCTCTTCCGGGGTCGGCTGGCACAGCTTGATGAACTTGCCGCTGCTCGGGGCGAAGTCGGTACCCAGCACCCGGCACTTTTGGATGCCGAAGCGGATCTGCTCCAGAGTGTTGATGCCAGCCGCGGCGAAGGACTTGATCCAGCTGCGCTTGGCAGCCATCAGTGCGTCGTCATCAGGCCAAGCCTGCTTCCACGCAGGGAAGATGGCCTGCAGCTCCAGAAACAAAGCGTTGACCACCTTGGTGGTGCGCTGGTCCAGTTGCTTGGCCGGGGCCTGCACCTCGGCGGGCACATTCTTGGTCGCCGCCATGATCTGCGTGACGCTTCGCAGTTTCGGTTGTGCGTTCATAGATCCCCCAGGTCATCAGCCCAGCTGGTGTCGTTGAAGTCGGGGCCATTGGCCTGGCGCTTCACCGGGAACGGGCGAACATTACTGCCGGTTGCCACGTCGCGCTTAATCCACTTGACCAGCAGGCTCACCCACGACGCCTGAGTCTCGCAGCGGCCTGATGCCGAGTAGTGGCAGACGAACGCAGCGGTCGCTTCATCAGTGAACAGGTCTACAGGGGTGCCCATTCGCTTGGCGTAGGCCTTCAGCAGCTTGTCGTCTGGCTTCCACTCAAGGTCCATCTCGGTCGGAAGCTTTGGGTCAACGCCGGAATCCTCGCTCGCGCGTTGCGTGTTGTGTTCTTCCCTTCCATTCCCTTCCCTTCCGGGGTCAACCGTTCGACGACCAGTCGGCGACTCTTCGGCTAATTGTCGACGACCGCTCTCCGACTCGTCGTCGATTTCTGACGGCGGAGCTGGGTATTTGAAGTTCTTCTTCTCGATCTTCTGGTGCTTCCAGCCGCAAACGTGCAGGTAGTTTTTGCCGGCAACCCAGTAGCTCATGGTCAATTCGGCGCCTTCCAGTTCGCCCAGCAGTGCGCTCACTTGGTCTGTGGTGATGTCGTCACCAGGGAAGACCAGGGCCTTGATGGTGCGCGGGGCCAGGGGGTGATTGCCGCCGTCGTCGCAGAAGTTCCAAATGCCGATAAACAGCAAGCGCGCCAGCGGGCTGCAGGACATGACCTGCTCGCTCGACCAGAACTCGGGTTTGACAGTGCGGATGCGAGCCATCATTGGACCTCCATTGTGTCAAGTGAAGGCCTAGCGCTTGCGACCTCCCAGTAAGCCGGCTCGCCCGCTCCCTCGTCGCCCATATCGAAAGAAGCAAGTAGGGACTCGCGCCACGTCTCGTTGTAGTAGTTGTCACCGGCCTTCAAGGCCCAGCACTCAATGTCGGGGATATCCACGGCGCGCACGATGTGGGTGGCCCATTCGGGCGCATCGGCCCAGTTCAAAATCGCCATCACGCGACCTCCTGTGTGTGAGCGGCCAGGGCGCGGATAGCCGTCTCATGGCGGCGCTTGGCGTTGTACTCGGCCTTCTTGGCTGCCTGAACACGCTGGAATTGGGGTTCGGTGAAGCTAATCACCGGCAAGAAGGCGTCGCTGTCAGGATCGAAGCGGCCTTCGGGGCGGCCACGAGCAGCAAAGAAGGTGTCGTACATCGAGCTCAGCTCCGCCTTGAGCGCCTTCTTCTGGCTGGATACCCGGTGCAGCTCAAGCGCGGTCAGGGCGGCGCGTTCTATCAATTTCTGGTAGGTGCTCTTCGCCATGGTCAGAACTCCAGCCGCTTGATTTCGGAGAGCAGAGCGCGGCTATGCCGCTGGATGTAGATCTGGCTCAGCTTCTGCTTGCGCGACTCGAAGTCCATGCCCACATCGATCAGCGAGGCATTCACGCGCTGCAGGTGCTCGATGCAGCGGATCTCGCACGGGGTGAGGTGATCGCGGATGGAGTCGGCAGAACTGATGCAATGCGCTGCGCGGTAGGCCTTGGATGGCATGCCCAGGGCGATTCGGTTAATCAGGTCGAACTCGTTGCTGAAGTGGTAGTGCTTGACGTCCTTGCCGATGGAGAGGCGACCATGCTTGATGGCGTCGGTCAGCGCCGGGGCTTCAAGGCGTGCACGCTCGCGGGCCTGGCGCCCTTCCACTACCTCGATGTGGCCGACCACGACAGCGTCGAAGGTGCGGATGACCTGGAGATGGAATTTGGCGCTCACCCACATGGCGTAGGCATAAACCAGCTCCTTCATCACGAAGGTTCCGCCGTTTCTGCCCTCAATCGTAACTACCGGAATTCCGGTAGTTTCCAGTTCAGCTATCAGCTCGCCGGTTTGCTGGATGGCAAGCCAGTAGCCTGGGGCGTGACGCTTTTCCTTGCCGGCAGCCTTATGCAGGTCGTTCAGGCAATACCGACCTTCGGCGTCCTGCTTGATCTTCACCCCGCCAAGGCTGAGTGACATTGTGCGCGTCACATTTTCGTAGCTCGAATTTCGTGGCGCGGGGTACGCGGTATTGCCTTGGATGCTCTGGTGCATATATGATGACCTCACACAAGCGTTACGAATGCAGTACAAGAAGCCGGTCTAGCCACCGGCTTTTTTGCGTCTGCGGTTTTGGTTTTGCTGTGTTCAACGGCAGTTCCTCATGAGTCCCTCAGGGGCTTATCAGCCCTTGCGAAACGACCGAACATTGCTTCGGCCAGGCTCTGTTCTCGTCATTCGGTCGAGAGCCTCATTGATGATTCGTGCCGCCAGTTGCTCAGGGGTTAAGCCCTTCTGCCTGGCGAGATACGCCAGATCTGAATTGCCCTTCCCGTCGAGCTGGATTCCCAGCTCTTTGCTTTCTGGCACAGGGCCTCCTCGGCCACTTCAGGCCACGTCAGTCTTCGCGTTAAGCTCTTGCATCATCTGGTCGAGACCGCGCTCCAGAATTTCCCTGGCGAGCACAGCCTTCTGCGTGCGCTTGAAGCGAGCCATCGCCGACAGCAGATCGTCGGCAGCCTCATCCAAGCGAACCTTGGTGGGCTTGTTGTGCAGGTGGTCGGGGTCGAAGTACGACACGGTGGGTTCCTTTGTGGTTGAAAGTGATTAAGCGGCGGAAAGCGCGTGGGTCGGGTTGCTGTCGATCTGGCTCCATGGAAAGGAAGGACACAGGTCGGCACGATTCACAGCGCCATTCGTAAGCGCCTCAATCTGTAATGCGCGCTTGGCTGGGACCGTGCGCTCTCCTGAACACCATTGGTTGACGGTGGGTGCCGCAACCTTCAGCCGGCGCGCCAATTCCGCCTGACTGCCCAGCACGCGGGATGCTTCTTTGGCTGCTTCTGCTGATTTCATGAGTTCTCTCCTGGAGATTTACCGATGAATATAAGGCATTACCTTATCTAGCACAAGCCATTGCCTAACCACGGTAGGGATAGGCCTAATTAGGCAATGCTTACCGGACCAGAATTAGGCGCTGCCATTGAGGCAGCCCGGATCGCCAAAGGCGTATCGAAGAAAAAGCTCGCAGACGACTTCCAAGTGAAGCCTCCGTCGGTTCAGGGCTGGGTTAAAAACGGCCGGATCGACAAATCGAAACTTATGGACCTGATCGCGTATTTCTCTGATGTTGTCAGTCCAGAGCACTGGGGGCTTCGCTCCGGTTTTTCCTTCGAGAATCTATCGGAGGATGCTCTCGAAGAAGACCTGCTTGAGGTGGGGGCAACGGAGTTCGAAGGCTTGGTAGGTCAGCTGAAGGAAGCAAAAGACAGAGCCTCGCCAAGATCTCAAGCCGTGATCAGTAGGATGATCGGGCTCGCAGAGCGTGGAGAGATCGACGATCGCGCGTGGACCCTCATCAACGATCTGCTAACGGAGCTTTCAAGGAAGTGAGAGCAATTCAATATGCGACCCTTCAAAGGGGGAGCAAGCTCTATGTGGATGAGGGGAGAGACAATCTGGCTCTCCTTGTCGGAGATATTCGTCCAGACAAGGCAGTGGCGAGCCTTCGAGCCTTTGTGAAAATTTGCCACAATCGAGCACAGCTTCAGTCTGAGCTGGTTTCTTCTGTCATCGGAAGAGCGCTTGGAGTGAAGGTCCCAGATCCATACCTGGTACTGGTTGATCCGCGCGCGAAACCGCCAATCCCAATTGAGTCTAGGATGCTTGGTTTTGGAACGGCTGCCGTTGCTGGCCACTCATTCGCAAGATTAGGCAATTTTGCCCAACTGCACGCTGCCCTCAAAAACATAGACCTGGTTGCCGCATTCGATCAGCTGATCGCGAACGGAGATCGTCATCTAGGTCAGATGATTTATGATGGAACTGAACATTGGGCGATCGATCACGCTCAAAGCTTCGGTGGGTCGACATGGGCTGACCTTGGCCTACCCTCACCTGAGATCGACATTATTAACTGGCTGCTGGAACGCTCCGATTACGGCGCTACGCTTGGGGTGGATGACTTAGCTAGGTATGCGTTCCGGAAGAAAGCGAACAAGAGCTTTGCTCCGCTGGTAGGTAAAGTCGAAGGCCTTTTCATCGAGGCTGGACTAGAGCGTATGATCAGTGAGGACGCGCTCCGCGACCTCTATGTCTGGATCGAGTCCAGAATCTCCCATGCGGTTGAGCAAATATGTCAGAAGATTGGCTTGCCCGATATGGGCTACGCAACGATGTCCTCGAGCAATTCCCAGAGCTCCCCGAATTGACAGCATTCTGGGCGCCTATCCGAGTTGAGCCCATTGCCATGTCTGGCGAGTTGCTCACTGTCGCGGTTGCGATTGTCGGCGAGCCGGGCACAAAGCCTCGCATCATTACTGCTCTCTCCGAAGAGGTCATGACTACGGTTTTTGGCGCACATGGTCTGAGCCTTATGGGGATAGCTCGCACAGCATCATCCAGCCTTTTCGACCATCTGTTACAGACCGGCGACTTTGCATCATGGGTCCCCCCGGTTAGCGGAGTGACGCTAGGGGACATAGAAGAGGGTCAAGGCGATAACCTCGAAGAGATTGCGAAGCAAGCCCTGCGTGCGTGCGCCAGCCTGAGCGCGATGACTGAAGCATTTAGAGCCAACGCCAAGAAGGCAGAACAAAATCGGCTTGTTACCAGCGTGAAAAAGGCGATGAGCGTTCTGGCTCCCGAATTTTCTGACCGATTTCACGTGCCGGTACCGGTCACGATCCGGAGCACGCAGGCGTCGGTGTATTGCGATTACTTCTCTTCCAGCCTGGCGATTAACATGTGCAGTATGGGTCCAGGGCGCAATCTCCAGCAGCAATTTGAGGCATTCTTTTCTCGCGTTTGCAGACTCGACCAGCTCAGGGGGAATGATGCCTTTATCGAGTACGGTCAGAAACCCCATATTCTGCTGGCGGTACCAAGCGCTGAGGCGATAGATAAGTCTTCCGACAGAAGCAACCTTCGCTTCCTTCAGGAAAAGCTTCTTATGGCTCAGGATCTGACCGAAAAGCATAAATTTACATTTTCGACCGTACCTACTCCGGAGCAGGGGGCGCGGTACATAATTGGGCTTGAACGAGCAGCGTAGACGCCTAAGACCTATTCAATCCCCAAGAAATCAGCCCGCCATTCAGCGGGCTTTTTTTCGTCCACAGAAAAATAATTAGGCATTACCTATTTACAGCGATTAGGCATTGGCTTATCGTTCATTCCATCGAGGCGCCACTGAGGCCCTCGAACGAGGCCCTCAAGCCTCACCGCTCTTTCACATTGATGGGAACCTCGCGGATCGATCCCGGAAACGGTAAAGCGCGAGCAATAAATTCGATCCCCATGCCAGCTCTGGAACTGGCCAGCTCGAAATCAGGCGAAACGTCAGCACGGCAGGAACATTGGCCGAGCCACGGAAAGCGGATGGAGGGCTGCGCTGCAGATGCTCCCTGCCGGGATGCCCTCAGAACGGGCGTAGGTGCCTGGCAAAGCACGAGCAGCGATCAACCAACAGGAGGAACCAGCCAATGAAGTAGCAAGCCCAGCCGGAACACGGACCGGCAACCCACGGCGGACTGCCCCACCCAATGGGCCGCAGAGCTGCAGTTGACAGTCGTGTAGCGAACACCTGACCCCATGACCACCCCGCCGAGGCCGATCGACGCGAGGTGATAGGGAAGCTCAAGGCCAACCTAACTGAGAGCAGGGCCGTCGGCGGCTGAGCTCGAGCGATCACCGCTGACGCAACACCCCCGGCCTGTCGCCAGTAGCGAGGCCGGGATTTCACCAGGTGCCATTCCATGAGTGGCATCTGGGAAATCAACCGGAGGGATCCACGATGTTCAACATGGTAACCATGGCGGCTGATGAATGCCGCGAAGATGCTCAAGACCAGCGCCTTGGATTGCTGGATCGCACAGGCTCGCCAGATCCTCGGCCGCTACATCGTAGATGACCAGGGCGAAGCTGAAGAATGGCTGCACGACCTGTACTGCGATGGCTGCGAGCCTTCTGAGGCTGTCACCGAAGTGCGGTGCCAGCTAGGCCTCATTGAAGCCTAAATATTTAACTGGCAGGCCTTGGCGACAGGGCCGGCCATGAAATTAATGTGGCTTTTGCCTACTCAGCAGAAAACTTCAGTTGGCGGTAAGAGTCGAGAGTCGCGTCAAAAGTTTTGGCGAAAGTGAGCAACGCGCCGAGGCATAGGTTGACGCCCTTCAATGTCTCACCAGCAACCAAGTACCCAACTCCCATCCATATCAGCCAGCCGACAATTGAAAGCGACAACCATTGAGTCGCCAGCGCCGCGCATTTGAAGTGCTTACGTTTTGCTAGCTGCGTTGAGATGAATGTAGTGACCCAGGGAATTCCTGTCATTCGAAACACAAAGTTGATCAGTCCATTCACTGACCTTTTGATTGGCTCAATAAATTTTTTCAAAGTCGCGCTATCCGCCTACTGATGTCGAGATGAGATCACATTGACAGGATACGCCAATTTCCCATTCTCCGACCGCATCGGCAGGCGCCAGGCCACCTTTCACGGTGGGTTTGGTCACCTTCGCCTGGCTCCTGGCCAATGCGGTTGGCTACCGAGGTTCACAAGATGAGCAAAGACACAGGCGGACCGGCGTTCCCGGTCTCGTATGACCACGACACCTTCCAGCCATCTCATGTCAACGAGGCCAAGCAGCTCATGTCAGGCATGACCCTGCTCGACTACTTCGCGGCTAAGGCGCTTGTCGGCCTTCTGTCTTGGCCTGGCGACGAGGGAAGCGGCAGCTATCACTCGAACAGCGACCCGGTTCATACCGCAAGCATGGCTTACGAATACGGCAAGGCCATGCTCGCCGCCCGGGTGAAGCCATGAGCGGCTGGATCAAGTGCAGCGATAGGCTGCCCGAATTACAGGATGACTCTGTTCTCGCTTACGCCGATGGAACATCGCCGCACGCAGGGCGCCATGCGTGGCCAAAGGGCGGAATGGACATGATGCACATCGAAGACTACTTCGGCGATGTCACCGCCGGCCTGGATGACGCTGGGAATCAGCTCTACACGAAGATGTACCTGAGCAACGGCGTCACCCACTGGCAGCCCCTCCCTTCCCCACCCGCCGAGTAACCCACCACCTGGAGGCGACCATGGCCGACCCAATCAAGGCGCTGGCCAAGCGCGAGCGACGCATAGCGCGAATCACAGCTGAGCGTCTCGCTGAGTTCAGAGAGAAATCTGAGCGTGCCGCCTACCGAGAATCCCAGGCAGGCGGTTCAGATTATCCGATCCGAATCTCCGACATCCCTTACACGCCCTTTAAGGGCTGATCATTCTGGAGGCGACCATGGGCGCACTTCGAGCAGCACAGTTTGAGTACGACAATCGGATGCCGCCGGCGGTGAGCGAAGTAGCCGACGCGGAATCCACTTGGATCGACGACGGCATCGCTGAGCTGATGGCGCGCCGCGACGTAGTGTTTCAGCGTCGGATGCGCCCGAAGCAGGGTGTCACCTATGAGCGCTTTGCACAGGCGGTGGATGAGTTCGTCATGGGTCAGCTTGGCCAGTCGGATATCAGCAATTCGGTGTTAGGTCGCCTGGTCTTGGCGGCGCGCTGCAAGGTGACCAGCGACGCAGCAGCGGCAGCTGACGAGATCCTGAGCGTGGCCAACCCTGAGTCGGCGCTGGAAGAGATCGCCCGCCATCTGCTCACCCCTTTTGCCAAGGAAGGAGTAATGGCCCAGGCCGAGGGGGCGGAATGAGCCCTCACAGCATCGCCGTCAGCGCGATCAACGCGGCTATCGAAACGATGCTTCTGCCGGGCTCTGGCCCGGTGGAGGACGCCAAAGCCGAAACCCTGGTGGTCGCCTACTTCTCCCTCCTCGCCATCGACGCCGAGGAGTTCAAACACTACTGCGAGCGCATCCGGCGTATTGCCGTTCGGCGCAAGGAGGCTGCATGACTACGCCATTGATCACCACGCTCATCGACGAGCAGATCGCCGAACTGCCCGAGGCTCAGGCCATGCCGGCTGACCGGGTGCTGATGCTGTTCAAGGGCCCGACGTTCGCGGCAGCGGTGAATGAGGCGGCGCTGGCCAGCATCGAGAACCCGCAGGCTTGGAAGTGCCGGGCCTGTATCTGCGGAGAATGGACGGTCGGGTATGAGGTGCGGGCATGAAGCTTGAGCGCTCGATTCTCATCACCTTGGCCGCTCACGAATCAGTCTTGCAGCGGATCAAGTCGTTGACGGCCGAGATCGGTCTTCACCTCGGTCGATGTGAGAACCGCTTCGATTTGATTGGCCCGAAGCCTGCAAATCCACACCCAGAACTTGGCGATCTTCCTTGGCCGAACGGAAGCGAAAAGCATTTCCAGATCCTGTATGACGAGAAAAATCGCCGCAAGACGCACATGTGGGACGCATTCAGAGAGTGGTCGCAGGACGAAGACCGCAGCCTGAATGACAAAGAGGTAATGGATTACCTGCTCAAGCAAGGATGCGTCCACTGCACCAGGGCCTATTACTTCGTCAGAGAGCGCAAGAAGGCGCGCCGCGACCTCGGAAACTTCCGTCGCTCGCTGCGTGCGCTGGGCAAGTCGGCCATCAAGTCCTTGGCCCCTAAGTCATGAGCAGCTACCAGCGCGCCCGGCGCCTGGTCATATGGCGCGGCTCCTTCTCCATGCTCTTCGCCTGCACCTTCTTCATGCTCGCCAGCGCCCTCGCTGGCAGCATCACTTCCTGAATCACACGCACCCGAGCCCGGCGGGCCCTTAGGGGATAACCGGACCTACCCGGAGCGTAAGCGGCGAGAGCGCGCAACCATCCACCGCAGCCAGGGCCTGGAGCGTACCTCCGTGCCTGGGTGACCTGGCATTTCCCTATCCCAACTGACGGCGCCGGCCTGGCGCGAGGTTTTCTAATGTCCGCAGAACAGAAACTGATCGCGATCGAAGAGATCAGCGAGGCGAACGCCCCGGCCATTTACGTGGCCGGCGGCCTGCAACAATTCATCGACCTGGTGAAGGGTGAGGTACTGGGCGAAGTGCCTGACCTGAAAACCCGCAAGGGCCGCGAGCGCATCGCCAGCCTTGCCGCCAAAGTCAGCAAGTCGAAGACCGCTGTCGAGAAGCCTGGCCGCGACTACCTGCGCCGTCTGAAGGAAATGCCGAAGATCGTTGAGGCCGAGCTGCGCGAGTTCGTGACCAAGATGGACGCGCTACGGGACGAGACGCGCCGGCCGCTCACCGAGTGGGAAGCCGCCGAGGATGCTCGGATCGACCGCCACAACGACACAATCAACCGTATGAAGGACCTGGCCGCCGAGCTGAGCCCCTTGGATGCCGAGCAGCTGCAGGCGCGCCTCAGCGAGCTCTCCGCGTTCCAGTTGGGCGAAGCGTGGGAGGAATTCGAGGCTGAGGCAGCTCGGACCAAAGAGGCTTCTCTGAATGCAGTGCAGGCCGCCCTGGTCGCCCGCCGGAAGTACGGCCGAGCTGGCCCGCCTGCGCCGCGAAGCAGACGAGCGCGCCGAGCAAGACCGCATCCGGCTGGCACAGGAGGCCGCAGTCGAGGCTGAGCGCCAGCGTGTGGCCCAGGAGCAGCAGGCAGCACGCGAAGCCGCAGCCCGCCGCGAGCAGGAGCTGCTTGACCAGGCCGCTGCGCAAGAGCGGGAAGCCGAGAACCAGCGCCTGCAGCTCAAGTTGCAGGCCGAACAAGCCGAGCGCGCTCGGATTCAGGCCGAGGCCGACCGCGTTGCGGCCGAGCAGCGGATGGAGCAGGAGCGCCAGGACGCTGCCCGCCGGCAAGAGGAGGCAGCCGAGCAGGCGCGCCAGGACGAACGCCGCCGTGCTGATGCAGCAGCAGCCGAGATCCTCCGCCAGCAAGAGGCCCGCGAGCGCGACCAAGCCCACAAGGCAAAGGTCATGGGCGAGGCCAAAACAGCGTTGATGTCACTGAACATCACCGAGGAGCTGGCCAGGGCCATCGTTCTCAAGATCGCCCGCCGCGAAGTCCCGAACATCACCATCAACTTCTGAGGTCGCCATGAGCCAAGTAGCCAGGGTCGAAACCCATTCCCAGTCACAGGCTGTAGCCGCCGAGTCGGCGACCATCCTGCAGATCATCCAGCAAGTCGCAATGTCCCCCAATGCAGACATCGACAAGATGGAGCGATTGATGGCGATGCACCGCCAGCACCAAGCGCAACAGGCGCAGCAAGCGTTCGATGCCGCGCTAGCCGCCATGCAGGAAGAGCTTCCGGTTATCCGTGAGCGCGGCGCAATCAAGGACAAGTACAAGAACGTCCAATCTACCTACGCCCTATGGGAGGACATCAACGAAGAGTTGAAGCCAATCCTGGCGAAGCACGGCTTTGCTCTCACCTTCCGAATTCCACGCACCGACAAAGGCATCGAGGTTGAGGGCGTCCTTAGTCATCGAGACGGCCACAGGGAAACCACATCAATCCTCCTGCCAGCCGATGCTACCGGCAGCAAGAATGCCGTCCAAGCCGTTGCCAGTTCTGTTAGCTACGGGAAGCGATACACAGCAGGTGCGCTGCTGAACTTCACCACAACCGGTGAAGACGATGACGGCCAGGGTGCTGTTACGTCGCAGGATCCTGTCGAGCCCGTTATCACACCGCGGCAAGCCGCACAGCTCGACGCGCTGCTGAAGAAATGTACCCAAGTGCTGGTCGACAACTTTACGGCCAAATACGGCTGCTCCGCCAACGTCTACAAATCCGAGTTCGACATTGTGCTAGCCCGCCTCACCAAATCGGCCAACCGGCCGCAGGAGTAAGCCATGCAGATCATCTCAGACGTCGAGCAAGGCAGCCAGGCCTGGCTAGACCTGCGCCTGGGCATCATCACCTGCAGCGAACTGGATTGCCTGCTGGTAAACGGCAAAGGCGAGGCAGGCTTCGGTGCCGGCGCATTCACCTACATGAACACGCTGATCGGCGAGCGCATCACCGGCGAGGCCGCTGACCCGTTCACCGGTAACCGCCACACCGAGCGCGGGCACGAACTGGAAGGCACCGCCCGAGTCCTGTACTGCGACCGCGAGGAAGTCCAGACCCACCAGGTGGGGATCATCCTCAATCACGGCATCGGCTACTCGCCAGATGCCTTGGTCGGCGACAAAGGCCTGACCGAGATCAAGACCAAGCTGCCAAAGCTGCAGGTCGACGTGATCCTGGGCGGTGAGATCCCAAAAGAGCATGTCGCCCAGTGCCAGGTCGGCCTGTGGGTATCGGAGCGCGAGTGGATCGACTTCATCTGCTACTGGCCAGGCATGCCGCTGTTCGTGAAGCGTGCCTACCGGGACGAGGCGATGATTCGCAAGCTCTCGGAGCGCGTGAAAACCTTCTACGAAATCCTCGACGAGCGCATGAACAGGGTGCTCGGAATAGCAGCATGAGGTGACCATGAACCAATCAATCGACCTGGAGGCCGCCAAATCGGCCTTCTTCTCGTCTGGCGGCCGGATCATTGTGCTAGAGGGGTTCCAGTACGTGCCCTTCCGGCAGCGCCATCACCCTGAGCCGAAGCCGAAGCGGGTCAAGCCAGTCAAGCAGGAGCGCGGCGGCGAGCGTAAAAGCCGCGCCAAGGCACGCACAGCTCAGGTAGAAGAGCTCGCCAAGACCATGACCTGTGGTGAGGTCGCAAAGCTCCTGGGCGAAACCAAGACCGCTCTCTGGGGCGTAGCAGCGCGGGGAGGATTCAGGTTCTTCAGCCCGCCGAAGCCGGCAAGACCGACGAAGGTAAAGGCCGAACCGAGCCAGGAGGATCGTGACCTCGCCGACAAGATCATTGCCCTGCGTGATGCCGGCATGTCCCGGTGGGGCGTGACTTTGGAGCTGGGCATCGGTAACTGCAGGTTCGCGCGCATCATTGCCGAGTTCGACATTGACTTCCCGCTCCAGCGGAATCGAGGGTAGGCCATGATCGCCACCCTGTCTCAGCCTGTGCCCGCCGTGAAGTACGCTGCGGCCATGGCCAGATCCACTGGTCAGCCTTGGGGCGTATACCGAGGAAACAAGCGTCTACTGGTGGTTATGCCATCTGGCTCGACCAAGAAAACGCCCATTGAGGTGTGCCACCCATGAGACGCATCCAGAAGCTCACGCAGCAGCGTCGCCGCCAGCTGCACATACACATCCCGCCCAGCGGAATCATGGAGGTGCCGTATGGCGATGTCACCCAAGGAGCGCGACGAGAAGCGCCGCGCCAAAGCCGCACGGTTGCAGGAAGAAGACCTGCGCTTGAAGGTTCGACCAGGGACTAGGCAGGCACTAGCCGAGATAAAGGCCTGGGCCAGCGTCGAGGAAAACGGCGAAGCCATGACCCTGCTCATCCACCGCATCCATGAATTAGGGCCTGAAGCGGCCCGCCACTTCCTAAGTGCGCCGCGCCACGAAATCAAGCTTTCGAGTTCTGTGGTGCGCAAGCTGGACCAGTTCAGGCTGAGCCGCGAGCTGCGCGCGCCGGGCCTGGAGCTTGGCGACGACCCTGACGATACCGGCCTAATCCTGCTCTCAGAAAGGGCCTGACCAGTCGTCAAGCCCGGCATAGCCTCTACTCTGCTTCGATGACCAGGATAATCTTCGCATCCTTCGGCGTGCGAGCGATGCCATCATCGATAAAACCAAGCAGCTCGCCATTCATGGAATAAAGGGAGTCGTCGTCCACTCGGTAAATCAGTTTCGCGCCGCTCCGGATGTATTCGTCTTCGTCGATGCGGCCAATCAGCTTGCGGTCAGCGTCGTACACGTTATAGCGGCCCTTGCTGTAATCAACAGCCATTTCTAGCTCCTCAAATCGGCTCCATTGCCGGTGATCCGTAATACCCCAAACCCTACGAAATTGCCATGCCGCATCCGGCCACGGAGGGCGGCGCATGCATGGAGAAAGCCATGAACGACGAACAACGCCACCAAGAATGGATCGCTCAGCGGAAAGCCGAAAAGGCCAAACGCCGCGAGCGGGCCGCCGAGTGTTTGAAGGACCACGAATACACCGTCCTGGCTGACACCGACCAGCTGAAGGCATGGCGCTGCAAGGCACCGCGAACCACCAGCTATGCATTCGACATTCTGATCACCCGCTTCGGCATCGCCACTGTCGGCGACATCGACGGCCTGACCTTCAACGTAGGCCTCTCTTACGGCATCGAATTCCTGGCCGGGGACGATATCGGCTACTACATCCATTCGAAGCTCGAAGAGCACTGCCGCGAGCGCGAGTTCGATGAGGGAGCCTTCCGGGAGGCACTTGTAACTGGCGTGTGCAGCCAGATCTGCGAGAACACCCATGACGACGAGCTGTACGCCGCCCTGCCCGAGTGGATGCGGAATGACGGCGGTGTCGGTGAAGCAGGCCGGTGGGATGAGTTGCGCAGCCTGGTCAAGGATCGGCTCGCAGCAATCGAACACGGTAAAGACGGGCGCGAATTCTGGGATTCCCTGAATGATCGCCTGTACGAAGCCCATCACGTCGAATGCGTCGAACAGGCCAGCATGCTCATGAGCGAGCACCACGAAGTGCTTGGCCTGGGCTGCGACTACTGGGAGATCACCATCGACAAGCCTCGGGACAGCCTGATCAATCGGCTGTACCTGATCAACCACGCCGCCAAAGCGATCGTCGCTCAGCAGGCCGAAGCGAAAGCCGCCTGACCCTCCGGCGCTGCCCGCCAGCGACTAATCTGCTCCGGCATTGGCCTATCTAATCTCAGTTCCGTTTATCGTCATCCGTTGGAGGGCTGTACATACCTCTATCCTCGCTGAGTCGGTGAAAAGGCGACCGCTTCAGCCGAGGGATTGCGAAATTGTAAACAATCAACAGCGTTGCCCATCCAGCAAGGCAGAAAATCGAACGCTCGCTTGTGCTCAATGACAGGGCGAAAGAGATTGCCACTATCGCAAACATGATGCTGACAAAGAAGAATCCAGTCGCCAGGGCATTGACGAGGAAATTAAGCCTGTGCCAACGATCTGGGATCAGTTCGAGGGGGCCTGTGGCGATCAGAGCAATCCCAAACGGCACAGAATAGCTGATCAACGATGCAGATGGCTTTCCCAGCCAAAGAAACGCTATCCAAATCGCTAGCCCTATGAATGATGCCGTTCGGGTCTTCATCGCGGCAGCTCCTGATCTTGGCGATCTTCCTCGATCTCGCAACCCCATTACCACCATCCTTGTTTGGTGAGCGGCGAAGCATATCACTCGGCGCTGCCCGCCAGCGCCTTCCCCTATTCAAAGATAACGCTTCCCCGGAGGTGGCACGATTGGAACACTCCAGCACGCGGCAGGGTCACCAGTTGAGATGCTGTCCTAGCAGATCAATCGCGACATCCTGAGCCTGCACGCTCACCTCAGCATTCCAGCCTTTGGTCGCGTTCCAGTAATTACATGATCCCGTAGAGGATCGATCACGCCAGCACATGACATCGCCCTGCTCGATCTGGGCAGTCGACTGCAACGCAATGACGGTGCGATGCGACATCAAAATGCCATCACCCGAAAGAGGGGCGCCCTCATCTTGGATAACTCCAGGGGCTTAAGCGCCTCGGTTCCAATGGTATGCAACTGCCAGCACGGTGAATGCCAATACCGATTCGGCAACCAGGAACACGCCGTAGAAGTCTTCCGAAAACATGACTGGATCTCTGAGAGGCCGCATTGCCCTGTGCAGTGCGGGAATGGCTCAGAGCCATCAACTTTCGCAAAAGTTCACTCACTACGTGGTGCTGCCCAGCAGCGCCTTCCCCTAGTCAACGATAGGGTTGGCGCCCAGGCCTTTTCGGTAGCGCGCAATCGCGATGATCTGGCGCAGGCAGATGACTACCTCCTTCTTCACCGGGTCATCCGGCAGACCGATCTTTTTCAGCATTGCTTGGGCTTCTTCCTCGATCGAGGCAAGAGCTTCTGTATCGCTTTTCAGTGTCATGGCGACCGCCACAAGGTCGAGTAACCCATGAAGTGATAGTCAACCAGAATCACGAGCGCCACGCGGCGTCTTCCCCTATTCAACGATAACGCCTCCCCGGCGAGGGCGGCGCCTGCAATGGGAACGCTACCTTTTCATCCGGATCCGCTTCAGCTCAGCGCGCTCTTGGAATTGAATCCAGTCGAAATTGATGAGCGATGACAGTTGCTTCAAATCATCGTAAGCCTTGGATGTCGCGTCCGGACTCGGGGTCGCGGCCATGTATTTCTCAACTTCATAGTGCATTTTATAAATTGATCCCATCAAACCGCTGTAGTAGACAACAAGTTTATAGTCGGCGAGATCGTGCACCAATATCGCTTTGGCTGCCTCCAAAGAGGTCTTAAACGATTCACCCAAATACTTTTCCCAAACCGAGCGAAACTCGAAATAAGCAGCCTTATCGCGTGCCAAGCCGGAAACCGACTCTGCGCTTTCAACCGCATTTTTTATGACAGCACAGTAGGCGTCGAAACGATCTATAGCAGTTCGTTTTGCAAGCCTACCCTGACGCCTGTTTTGCCCACTGCTGATTGCAAAAGCTCCAACAATCGCACCAATAGATCCAACCGCCTGCACCCAAGATGCAAGACCCGGATGATGCTCAATCCAAAACAAAACCCCTTCACAGCTCATTCATCGCCTCTTTAGCTCAGCACTACGCCGCGCACTAATACCCGACTTCACCAAATCACGCCACCCTGGCGAGGACCGCCCATGTCTGCATTTCAGAAAAAGAACCCGCTCGACTTCAAAACCCAGTACGGCCTTGGCTTCGATCCGCAAGACGATGAGATCGTGGTGGACTTCTTCTGCGGTGGCGGCGGCGCCGGTACCGGGCTGGAGATGGGCCTGGGCCGGCCGGTGACGGTGGCAAAGAACCACAGCCCGGCGGCCATCAGCATGCACACCGCCAACCACCCTGCAGCGCGCCACTTCACCACCGACGTTTTCGAGGGTGACCCGGATGAGGAATGCCAGGGCCGACCAGTTGGCTGGTTCCACATGAGCCCAGACTGCACCCACCACAGCCAGGCCGCCGGCGGCCAGCCGCGAAAGCGCGAGATCCGCAACCTGTCTTGGATTGGACTGAAGTGGGCCGGCAAGAAGCGGCCGCGGGTCATCAGCCTGGAGAACGTGAAGCAGATCCTGCAGTGGGGTCCGCTGATCGCCAAGCGCGACAAGGCTACCGGGCGGGTGATGAAGCTGGACGGGACCGTGGCTGCCATCGGCGAGCGCGTGCCGGTGCAGCAGCAGTTCTTGGTGCCCAACCCGAAACGTCGCGGCATCACCTGGCGCCGGTTCGTGCACTTGCTCGAAGGTATGGGCTACCAGGTGGAATGGCGCGTCATCAAGGCCTGCGACTTCGGCGCGCCAACCAGCCGCGAGCGGTTATTCATGATCGCTCGCTGCGACGGGCAGCCCATCGTGTGGCCGGAGCCTACACACGCCAAGAACCCAGCCAAGGGCCAGCAGAAATGGCGCACCGCCGCCGACTGCATTGACTGGACCGTGCAGAGCAAGAGCATCTTCGGCCGGAAGAAGCCGCTGGCCGACGCAACGTTGCGCCGGGTCGCCAAGGGCATGAAAAAGTTCGTGCTGGACAACCCCCAGCCCTTCATCGTGCCGATCGCGAACTGGTCTGGAGAGCTGGCCCAGTCTACCAACGAACCTCTGCGCACGGTCACCTCGTGGCCACGCGGAGGATCATTCGCCGTGGCCAGTCCTACCCTGGTGCAAACCGGATACGGCGAACGCGCCGGCCAGCAGCCGCGGGTTCCAGGCTTGGATCAGCCCTTGGGCACAGTCGTAGCCGGCGGCGTGAAGCATGCGCTGTCGAGCGCGGTGATTCTGCCAGCAACCCATCAAGGCACTGTCCGGGTGAACGACCCCGGTGAACCGCTGCCCACGGTTACCGCCGCAAACCGCGGGGAGTTGATGATGGCCAGCCCAGTGATGATCGGGGCAGGTGGGCCGGTGTACGCCGGAAAGCCTGCGCCAGCCGACCAACCCATGGGCACTCTGATGACGCAAAACCACCGGGCCCTGGTCACCGCATTCATCGAGCAGGCCAATGGCGGATTCAACACCACGCCAGCCCGCAGCATGGATGCCCCCATGAGCACCGTCACCAACACCGGCAGCCAGCAGCGCCTTGTGACAGCCAGCTTGGTCACGCTGCGGCGCAACTGCGTGGGCCGGGCCGTTGATGAGCCGGTGCCGACCATGACCGCGGGCGCTGAGCATCACGCCCTGGTCGAGTACAAGCTGTCACCCGAGCACGAAGAAGGCGCGCTGCGCGTCGCGGCATTCCTGATCAGCTACTACGGCACCGAGAACACCAGCGCAGCAGACGCGCCAGCGCCGACGGTTACCACCAAGGACCGCCTTGGCCTGGTGACAGTCTTCGTGAAGGGAACACCCTACGTGATCGTCGACATTTGCCTGCGCATGCTGCAGCCGCACGAGCTGTACCGCGCCCAGGGCTTCCCGGCGAGCTACATCATCGACAAGGGCGCCGACGGCAAGCCGTTCACCAAGACCGAACAGGTGCACATGTGCGGCAATAGCGTCAGCCCGCCGCCGATGGCCGCCTTAGCGACGGCAAATGACCCATGGAAAAGCTTAAGAATTTCTGATGCTGCGTGACGAACATTCAGAGTCAATGAACAAAATAAATCATAATTCGCCTTCTAAGGAATACTCGGGATCTTTGGGAATAATTTCAAATGTTTGGCAAAACTCCCGACGATCATCAGCAGATAGGTACCTCCAAAGCGGCTCATCATCACCATCCTCGAACACCCACTTACAAGGAACTCGCTCGAAAAAGCCCCGCCAATCTTTAATCAACATCCAATCCCTAACGACACCATATATAGTAGTCTCTTCAAGTATATGCTCATGGTAATCAGCAGGAACGAGCGCTCTGAGCTGCGCCAAAGTAGTCACGCCAAATAGGTTTAGCTCATTAATTAAATCTTCAAACCCTGATTTAAAGTCCATGAATTTCAGAGAGACATTATGACGCTCCGCCCACTCCCCAACAAACTGAACTAAACTCACAGAATCAATAACCGCATCAAGTTTTCCAGACTTAATGTCATTCTGAACCTTCTCAATATGAGTATCCATCTGCCTAGAGAGCTCATCGAGACCTTTGTCTGCAAGCTCTAGCATTCCAGCGTAGAGATAAAGCCTCCTTTCAATATCATGTGGCAGCTTACCTGAGAACTTATAATTCCTGTCGTGCGCAAGCTCTGCCCATGCGTGCTGTAACACTGTCCTCACCTGAAACTCAAATTTCAGTCCCGCCAACCCCTTGTACTCGGGGAGCGCCCCCCTTTCGTCACCCAGATCGCAAACGTAATGCAACGACCTATAGCCAGTCTGATTAACTGACATCTGCTGAATTTTATCGCTTGAGTTATCACCATCAATAACAAATGCGCCCTCGATAACCTCAGCAACTCGCTGAAGATCAGACTCAAAGAAAACTATGACCCTTACACCCCCGAGATCAGTAAGTTGCTCTGGAGGGTTTTTATATTGCTTTCGCTCGATTTTTTCGAGCACACTGCTTTCCGCCTTAACCCGCGATGTAATTGCGAGATAGTCTATACCTTTCTCTCTGAGCAGATTGGAAATTATTGACTCAACCATTACCATCAAAGATCCATAACGCGGCAAAACTGACTGCAACCAATCTTGAGCTGAGTGGTGATCCATTTAACTTCCTGCATCCTTAGATAAAGTTATCTCAACAACGAGGTTTGGATTTTAATTGACGAGAGCAGATTGACTCAGTACTTCATAATCCCGGAATCGCAACCATTTCTCTACCCACTCCCCCGGAAAAATTGGCAGGCGAGCCCCGGATCATAATCCCATTCGCCCGTACCAACAAATGCCCTTCTCCCCTCTATTCACTGCCGCGATATGGCGGCCAAGGAATCTGTATGCCCAGCGCACAAACGGCGCCACGGTGGTGCCCGGACGAATGCCGGATAACAGGCCGCAAGCTCTTCATGTGGATCGAGCACCCCGATGGCGGGATGGTTCCGACCTATGGCGGCCCTTTCGACAGCTACACGATCCCGACCCGCGACGGCGACGAAGGCTTCTGCTGCGAGCGGTACGACCACGATTACGGTGGTTGGCGCGACGACGAAATGGTGGGCCTCAAGCTGATCGACGACCAAAGCGACGAATGCGAGCACGGCCAAGTTGCCGAGCTGCAGGCGGAAATTGAACGGCTCAAGGGCCAGAGCCGCACCATCACGCTGGCGGGGTGCGAATACACGGAAGATGACCTAATCGGCACTGCGGTCCGGTGCGTCAGCGGGATCAGCAGGCAAAAGACCCCGCGCTGGGTGCTAATGATGGACGCCTTTGTCTGCGGCTCAGGCGTAGCCCAAGCGCTGTGCAGGCGTTACGGGCTGGACCCGGATGAGGGCCTGCGCAAATGACCCGCCTCGCCCTCTACCTCCTGCTGCTGGCCACCGGCGCCAGCGCAACCGAGAACGTCATCGACGTGCAGCACGACAGCCAGCGCGGCGTCACCTGCTACCTGCTCAACGGGGTCGGCATCAGTTGCATCCCCGGCAGCCAGCTGCAGGCCGGTAACCAGCACCAGCTCTCCCCGCACGAAACACAACCCGAACCTACACCCGCACGGGCGCCTGGGCGCTGGATTGATGAGAGGTATCAGCTGTGAGCAAGATCGATTGGAGCAAGGCGCCTGAGTGTGCAGATGGGCACGGCCTGGTTGCCCATCACGGCATCACCGAGGTGTGGATCAACATGGACCAGTACGCCGTGGTCGGCGCCGAGGATCGCGCTTATCCCTACGGCGGCGGCACCGGCGATCACCGGCATAACTTCACGCAGGGCCAGATCCAGTACATCACACCGCGCCCGGCGCACTGGGCTGGCGAAGGCAGTCCGCCGGTTGGCACCACATGCGAATGGCACCCCAGTAGCGACCAGGTCATAGTTGTGACGATCCTGGGCCGTGATGGCGATGAAACATGGTTCCGTCGCAAGGGCGCAGAGGACTCCGAGACTTGCCTGCGCATGGCCTTCTTCAGCCCCATCCGCACGCCTGAGCAGATCGCGGAGGCGGAGCGGCGTGAATCCATTGCCACTGTCGTTCAGCACATCTGCGCGGACGGGGCTTTTGACGTAGACGACCCAGAAGTAGCTGCAGCTGCGGCCAAGATCTACGACGCTGGCTACCGCAAGCAGGTGGCGCCATGATCCTGCCCCTGATCTACATGGCCTACCTGGTATGGAAGGCGCCGCGATGAGCAAGAACTGCAACACCTGCAAATGGCTGGAGTGGGTAGACGGCGAGCACGAATCGGACACCGGATTCACCTGCAACAAACGCCATAACCAGATGTGGGCCGCCGGCCGCGAGCAAGAACTGCACGCCAACCTTGACCGCCAGGAATACCGGTCCCGCTACAAACGCTGCTTCGAGCCTGAAGCCTAACCCCTTCCCGTACAACTCAAGCCCGCCGGCGTGCCGACCAGAAGTGCGTCACGGCCAGCAATACACCTGGTATGGCCATGCCAAGGCCGCTGTAGATGAAGGCAGGCTGACCTGTCATCAGCCCACTGAAAGCGAACCCGACGCCAGTTGGTATCAGGGCGACTGCTGCATAGCCCCACGGCTTTCTAGTCTCCTTGGCCATATCGATCCTCCTATCAATCCCCGATTAAACCATACGAGCCCGCCGACATGCGCGGGCATGGAGAGCTATTGCCATGACGAATCACAAACACACGCCCGGCCCATGGGAAGTCCTGAACGAAACCGATGTCTTCACCGGCCTCGGCGCCGACAGTGGTGATGGTGTGAAGGCGCTTCCCTCTGACGGCTGGATGATCGCTGATTGCGGCGACTGCGTGACCTTCACCGAGATCGGACCTGCTGAACTCAGCCGGGATCTGCGCCGGGCCAACGCCAAGCTGATCGCCGCGGCGCCCCTGCTGCTGAGGGACCTGATCGAAGCCGCTGCCCAGCTGCGCAAGTACGAAACCCTGCACCGGGCCAAGGGCAAAGCCGACAGCCTGGCCAAGGCCGAAGTAAACGCCCAGCTGGCCTCGCGCTTCGAGCAGACCATCACCCAGGCCACGACCTGACCACCAACCAGCCGCCATCGGCGGCGTGGAGACCTTCCATGAACCTGATCGACTGCTACGTAACGAAGATCCTCGGCGAGCCGTACCGCAAGTTCGGCCACTGGTGGGTCGACGTTGAATACGACAGCTGGGGCAGCACCAGCAAAACCCAGCTCATGTTCCGCACCGAGGAAGCCGCCCGGGCGGCGAAGGTCGGGCACCACTTCACGGCCTGAGGATTACCAATGACCACTTCATTCAAGGCCTACACCCTGGGCGAGGATTTCGCCGTACGGGAGGTCACCATCGTGCGCAACGGGCTGTTCTGCTTGGACAGCCAGGGCGTGAAGCACCCGAAGCCGAAGCTGTTCACCAGCGCCAAGGCTGCGCAGGACAAAGCGAGGAAATGGCTGGCTGACCGCGACGCGCAGCTTGCCAAAGAAAACGCGCTGCACGAGCAGCGGAAGAAGATCGTTGCATCCTACTGATCACCGCCGGGTACGGCAGGAGCCCTAAATGGAACCAGAGATCATCCACATCCCCGAACTGGCCAAGCTGTTGGGTCGGTCCGAATCAGCTATACGCAGTGCCCGGCAGGCCGGCGCAGCGTGGCTGCCACCTTTTTTCAAACAGGGCTCGCGTGTCTGCTGGAGGGTCAGCACGGTGCGCGAGTTCCTGCAGGAGTTCGAACAGGGCCTGCACACGCCGGCCAAACCCGGCAGGAAGCGCCAGGCGCCGCCGACACTGGCCAGTGTCCGCTAACCCAGCTTGTCCGCGAGCGCGTCCGGGCAAAGGTGGGTGTATCGCTTGAGCATGCTCATGGTTTTGTGGCCAGTGATCGAGGCCACCTCCATGATCGACAGTCCCTTTTCGAAAAGCCGGGATGTACCTTCGTGGCGCAGGTCATGGAAGTGCAGGTCTTCCACCTTGGCGGCTTTGCAGGCCCGGTTGAAGTACTGGCTAACCGAGTGCGGCGCCAGCGAGAACACTTTTCCATCCAGACGCGCCGGCAACCCGTCAAGGAGCGCCCGCGCCTTGGTGGAAAGTGGGACCAGGCGCCGGGTACCGTTCTTGGTGACCTCGAGCAGCACATGCTTCGCCTTCACATTCTCCCGGCGCAGGCCCAGCAGCTCGCTGCGGCGCATCGCCGTCTCAACCGCGATTTGGATGATCGCCGGCATCTCGGCGTGAATCGCTCCCGCCTTCTCGATCACGCCGGCCAGTTCGAAGCCCTTCGGCCGGCGGTCCCTCTCCTTTGCCCCCTTGGGCATACGCAGTTTCATCACCGGGTTGCTCAGCCCCTCAATACCCCAGTCCTTGATGGCTACCGTGAACAGGTGGCTGATGATTGCCAGGTCGAGCCTGACCGTGGCCGTGGACTTGCCCGCCTTGAGCTCTTCATCCCTGTACGACGCAAAATCACTTGATCGCAAAGCAGCTAGGCCTTTCCCGGCAAATGGATGCTTCTTCCACTTGTTGATCCGGGTCTGCTCCTGCTTCGCGCCCTTCTTGGTCGAGCTGACTTCCCTGGAGTACCGATCCAAGGCTTCAGCCAGGGTGGTTCGCTCCGCCTCTCGCATGTCGACGAAACGGGCGCGCGACATGTCACCCTCGATCTCCGCTGCCCAGCGCTGGGCCTCGGCCTTGGTATCGAAGGTCGCAGAGAGTGATGGGTATCCTTTCCGGCGGATCTTTGCCCGCCATGCGCCGCCTGGGCGCTGCTCGTAAGTTGCCATGCACCGGATTTTGCCGGGGACGATTGGGACACGCAATTTTCTTCGGTGTCCCAAATTTGTCCCAAATCGGTCGCGGGACAAAAATCCGCAGGCATTAAAAAAGCCCCGCAACCTCAATGGCTGCGGGGCTTTCGAATGGTGGAGGCCGAGGTCGGAATCGAACCGGCGTAGACGGATTTGCAATCCGAGAGATATTTTCTTTATTTTCAATATGTTAGATCTACTTTAGTTCCGCAAAAAAATCATTTCAAGTAGCTCTGCCGCCCCTTGAAATCAAGGGACCTCTAGACAGTTGCGGAACTGATTTTTCACCAAGTATTGTAGCTTTCACCGTAATAAACGCCCCCCCCACTGGCGCCCTGCCGAATAGCCTGCCTACTGCTTGGCTGAGCACTAACCTGCCTCCCCGCGCAGCCGAAAAGCGACAGAACCAGCGTACTTCCCCAGCCCTCAAGGAGCAGCCATCCCTGCGGGTCACCTAATGCAGCTTCGGCAATTCGGTTCCACGAGCTTTGGCTATCACCCGAAGCCACTTACAGCAAATGCTGGTCGACACCGGCGACCGTCTGTGCGGTACTGGCACTTTCTGCACGGGCCTGCGCAGCGGGCTGTATTACCTGACTCCTGCAGGGAAGAAGAGCTACCGGCGGGAGTATGCTGATGGGCACTGTGACGAAGCTAGAGACCATAGAGAGCGCACCTGTCTGCCTCCCCAATTCCGCCACCTCAGCGCTCGGTGCATGCCATGCAACGCAGCTTCCGCGAGTGATTGCATCATGGCACTATGACACCCATCAACTCTTCCAATACAGTGTCCCCATCTTCAGCCCCTTCGGCTTATCGCTCGACTCGGATAGTTGCGGTTAGCCATAGACAAAGGATCGTGTCATGACAGACGAAGTAGTCCCACTCAACGACAAACTTAAGGGGCAACAGGCTTACCTCTCGCCAGGTGCCGCCGAGTGGCTGCCGTTGACTGAGGAGGCCTTCACGGCACTGAAGTCCACAGACGAAGCAGATGATGAACAAGTGCGCGCCAATAAAGCCGCCCTTTCGGCCATGTTTGCGTCCGCACTTCAAATCCCGAACCTAGGGTTCTTTGCGGGAAGCGGTACTTCGCTTGGCGCCGTCGGCGGCCCGAGCATGTGGGAGCTATGGCAACGAGCGATGTGCCCAGAGGAGCAAAACAGGCTCTCCGAACGCGCTGCACAAGTCGCAGATACCGTCCGTTATCTTGAGAGAGACAACCCAAACATCGAGCACTTTTTGTCCCAGTGCGATGCCTACTTGGCGTTCAACAGCGACGCGGGGGTCAACGCATTTGTTAACGATGTGAAAGCCGTGATTCTTCACGCCTGCTCGGAGTTCATGAATAGTGATAATTCCGACATCTCAGCGTACAGGAATCTGTTGCAGAAGTTGGCGAGGCGCAGGGTGAGAGATCCTCGACTAAGGGTTTTCACTACGAACTACGACATGTGCTTTGAAACCGCTGCGTCCGATCTAGGGATGGTTACCATTGATGGCTTCTCGTACACCCGAAAGCGCAGATTCGATGGAAAGCACTTCACCTATGACATCGTGCGACGGGAGGCGGACAGCCACGAATTTACAGAGGGTATTTACCACCTCCTGAAGCTTCATGGCTCCGTAAGCTGGAGTCGTGAAGGTACAGAGATTTACGAGCATGCTGCTCCCGCCCCAGAGAATGCCTGTTTGATCTATCCGGCAAAGGGAAAATATCAGCAAGCATTCCTACAGCCACACCTTGAGCTCCTATCAAGGTTTTTGGAATTTTTGCGACAGCCCAATAGCTGCTTAATTATTGCGGGTTTCGGCTTCAACGATGATCACCTCTCCGAGCCCATCTACTCTGCGATTCAGTCCAACCCAAGCCTCAAACTCATCCTCTGTGATTTCCAGGGCATCACTCACCTACACAATCGCGGCCAACATGGTTCAAGCCCCTATTGGGGAAAATTCCATGACCTTGCGATGGAAGGCTTCGATATCCATTTCGTCAGCGGCTCATTCGGTGACATGGTTAGCCACATCCCACATCTGCGTACAGCTTCGCCTGCAGAGCAGCTAGCAAACGCCGTGAGACGTGTAAAGGGAGGGGCATAATCGATGGCACTGGACGGAATATTGGCCAGCACCCTGAAAATAGGGGTGGTATCTAGTGTCAGCGCTCAACTCATCAAAACAAACCTTGCCCATGCGGGCGAGGTAAGCGGGCACTATCTAGGAAAAAATCGCTATGGCAAGGGTGAAGTCGGCGAACTTGTCTTGATCGAGGGCCAGCAGACAGTACTTCTGGGGCGTATCACGGAGGTCAATCTTCCCGACCGCGATCGAACTGAAATCTCTCAAGATTTTGCAGGGATTCGTCATATCGACGCTATTGGGTTCATTCGCCTATTGGGCTCGGTAAACCCTCACACCCTTAAGATCACAGCCGGAGTCAGCTCTTATCCTCGGCTAGGTGATCGAGTCTACTCCGCTCCAGGTGAGTTCATATCCCAAATCCCGGTGTTGACTTCTGCAGGGGTAGACGCAGAAGTGCCACGCGTCACTCTGGATCTAGGACATGTTGCGGGTGATAACGGGTTCCCGATCGCGGTCACCCCAGAGAAGCTATTCGGCCGACACTGCGCAGTTTTGGGCTCGACTGGTGGCGGCAAGAGCTGGACAACATCCAAGTTGATCCAAGAATGCCGAAAATTCTCATGCAAGCTCGTATTGATCGATGCTACTGGAGAGTATCGATCGCTGAACGGGGCCGACACCGTTCATTGCCACCTGGGTGAACCTATACACCGAAGCGCAGAGTCGATCGAAGTCGCCATTCCTCCCACAAGCTTTGCGGAAACCGACTTTATTGCCTTGTTCCAGCCTTCAGGAAAGACCCAAGGACCAAAGCTTAGGGAAGCGATTAAAAGCTTACGGCTAGCGGCACTCGCACCAGATCTGTTCCCTAGGGGAATTGTGCGCAAGGTCAGCCAATCTAAAACCACCTACCGAGAAGCGATGAGACGCGACAACAACGCTGGCTTGGTTGGTAACCCCAGCCAACCATTCGAGCCTAGGCACCTCGTTCAGCAGGTTGTCCAAGAATGCTGCTATCCGGATGCCGGCGCAGATAAAATGGATCGCTGGGGAGGCGCGAGCAATGAGCTTTCGTACTGTTCTTCGCTCATGACCCGGATTATGAGTGTGATGAGCTCCCGCTCACTCAGCTGCGTTTTCAGCCCTGCAGCCGACCTACCGAATCTTGTTGATAGCCTTGATGCTTTCTTGGAGGGTGATAAACGTCTGTTCAGGATTTGCCTGAGCTCCATCGGTTATGAATTTAATGCACGGGAAGTAATTGCTAATGCAATAGGACGGCTGCTCCTGCAGCGTGCCAGATGTGAAGCTTTCCGCCGGAGCCCATTGGTAGTGATTCTCGATGAAGCTCATAACTTCCTCGGCAAGACCCTCGGTAACGAGGACGACCTTCAGAATCTCGATGCATTTGAGCTGATTGCCAAAGAGGGCCGTAAGTACGGATTGAACATCTGCCTCGCAACTCAACGACCTAGGGACATTACCGAAGGTGTACTGAGCCAGATGGGCACTCTTCTAGTGCATCGATTGACCAATGATAGAGATAGAGAAGTTGTCGAGCGTGCATGTGGGGAAATCGATCGTTCAGCGGCTGCATTCCTGCCAAACCTAAAGCAGGGTGAAGTTGCAATGGTGGGAGTAGATTTTCCGATTCCGGTGACCATTCAAATTGGCCGACCCTCTCAACCACCAATGTCCGATGGGCCCAGCTTCCAAGAGCTGTGGTAATCCAGCCAGGCACTGTAGGACTCCCCGCCATCGGCTAGGAAGCGCTGGAGTTTTGGGTGGCGGAGCGCCAACCTGAATCGTCCCAGGCTTCGTAGATGCCTCAGTAACTCAAAATCGGGCCTAAGTAAACGTCCGCTTTTGGCCGATTTCTGCCCTTCGTGAAGGGCAGCTTCGGGTCGATAGCTGCCGATCGCGACTGCCCTCTACCTACCCAAAAGGCGACAACGCTCCACTTGCTGGGCCGGACTGCTGCTTGAGCCACATGGTACCGACTTACCGCCTCCGCAGCCTCAAGTATCAACGGATCGCCCGGCATGATCATGGACTCTATGCCTTCTCATCGTCTATTGCCTCCGCTACTACTATAGGCACATTGGCAGCCATGGATAGGGATTTGAACCCGCCCAGAGTTCTGAGTAGGCCGCTGTAGGCCCGTAAAACTGGCAAATCTGAAGCCAGCGGACAGCCTGCTTAGGCCTAAGACGGCCCGGGTTTTGCCCTAAATTTGCCCTAAAATCCTAGAACTCATTTTAAGATTGCCCCTGGGCATCCATCGCTTCTTCATTAACTTCGAGCTTACTCTCGCGCTCCTCAATAATCTTCTTGCAAAGCATATCAACGACGCGATTCAAATCGTCATCAAGCTGCTTTTCTTTAATACTCACAAACCCAACACTTGCCGCAATATCGAACAAGGACGGACAAAAATCATTGACCATGATGGGAATAACGGAACTTTCACCAAACCTATCTTTAAACTGCTGAGATTCAAATTTCGTCCAGATTTTACGAGGATAACTACCACTTAGCAGAGGCAACACATAGTCAGCCTCGCTTCTGTAGATAGGCGCCAAGTACTCTTCAACATCATTGCCAAGAATTCTATGAGATTCATTTTCATCATAGAACACCGTCAACTCACGCTGCTGGAGGCTCTCATAAATCTTACGAGCTAGATCGCGGTCTTCGCCCGCGAACGAAAGCGCAAAGTCATACTTGCCTTTAAATTCTATATTGTCGTACCCAACCTGTCTCGCAAATTTTGACCACACCAAGTGGCGGATAAAGTAGAGAAACTTGGGATCCTCGACCGTCAACAGCTGGCTTACATGGTCAAAGTGAATAATCGCAGACACTCGAGCATTAGACTGCAAAAGAGTCGATAAATGTTCTTTTTCAATGACCTGAGAAACACTGGCCTTCAATGTAGGGTTTGCCCTAATAGCTTCACGCGTATCCAGATCACCTTCGGAGGTCACCGAGAGCCATTTTAAGAGGTGTAAGTATGGAGCACGCCCTTCACGCCGAAGCTTATTGCCTGTGGCGAAATCTCTAGCCACAGGGTAAAACGCCGGAGCTAGATCACGGATTACAGCTTCCCTTACTGCTGGCAAGCTCGCCTCTACCTTCTTATTATCCGCCCCTTTTTCAAGGACACCAGCCTGCAAGCATGCTTCATGGCAAAGCACTTGTGCCATAGCAAAGCTGCCCTCTGCTTCCTCGGCAATAGCCTCTGCAGCAGAGATCGAACAATTTAAGGCAACCTCCCCCCTCTGAATGAGCTCCTGAATTCTTTCGATGTTAGTACGACCAAACCGAATCATCTCAACACGATGCAAAAGGTCAGGCGCATAATCGATTAGAGACTGACCAGCCCGATTAATACCAATCAGAACAAGTTTCGTTGACTCATCCTCTTCATCAGAGAGAAGCTTGATTTTATCCCCTAGCTTCTGACGAATTCTCTCATCAAGGCGGTGAAAATCATCGATTATAATGAGCCCAAGACCATCTTTATCTGGAATAGCCTCAATCTCTTTGATATCAGCGGTTTTGCGTCCAGATAAAAACTTACAGGGCGCACCCGAAACTCGCTCAATCGCGCGAAGTATTGAGGAGGTCTTACCAATACCAGAAGGCCCCTCTACAATCATACCTCGACCAGGTGTCCGTAGAGCCACCACCACTCTATTGAACTCACTCGGCTCGACAAATGTATGGGTAGGCACACCACTTTTTTTGAAGACATGCTGAAGCTGGGTAGGCTGCTCTACGTTGTCAGTATCAGAGGCTGCAGTGGTCATCATCATCAACCAAGAAAAAAATCAAGTGTAACCAACAGGTGGGCGCTCGGATAGATGAAAAATGGCGTTACCGTGAACCAGTATCGCGGAGTGTGCACATAGCACACTGGCTAGCTCGCCCGCCTGCCTGCCTTGCTTGCTTGCCCCCGAGTAGGCAATGGCTCATCACAGTCTGTTGCGACCTGTGGTGCCCCTAAATTTGGCCTCCCCCCAGCCCCCTTGGCCAACGTAACCGCTTGGATTATACTGTATGAATGAACAGTATATGGTGACGTGGCCATGACCTATCCCCTCTCTAATAGTCAGCCCCTTCGCCTCTACCTGGACGAGGAACAAATCGAAATCGTTACGTGGCTTGAGGAACATCTACCAATCGGCTTTAAAGACGCTCATTGCTGTCCTGCGCGCCATCTGATGGGCTGGAGCATAGACGCCCTCAGCTCAGCATCCGGCGTCTCCTCCCAAGCGATCCAGAGGCTGGAAGGGGGTGACAAGCTCAAAGCGGTGAGCATGCAAGCTCTGGCATTTGCGTTTGAGGCTGAAGGCATAGTGTTTTTCCCCGGACACCCACCACTTAAGGGTGACAACTGTCGCGGATCAACGAAAGACCCTCGCAGCCATCGTGACTACCATTTGCTTGAGTAGTTAACCATGCACCAACGCTACACGATTCCAAGTGGAGAACTGACAGCCGGCCTGGTGCTACCACTGGATATCCAAAGGCGGCTTCGCGCAATTCTTGCGTCGATCGAAGTGGCAAACAGCCCTGTGAATTGCCTGATTGCACAGGCTACTGCACAGGGCGTCTGCCTTGGGCTAAACATGGGAAAGGTACTTGCGCGCTCGGACATCGAGCGCATCGAGATACTGGTCGACAATGTCACAGGTCAGCGATTGGCCGAGCTGGCTTGCGATACACAACCGTAACCGCACCTAGCCGAAGCGGACCATCAAGCTAACACCAGCTCGTCCACTCACTGAAGGCTGATTTCTACGATCCAACGATCAAGACTTGGATAGCAGTGCAGACGGACAGCTCCACTCTTGTACCTTTTCATCCCCCCCCAGAGAAACCACTTGCAGACAGCCCTCAACAGGCGGTTTCTTACCTACAGCGATCTCAATATAAGTTACCGCCGCAGGCACGTTATCAACCTGATTTTGGCATTGCTGCGCCTCCTCCACATATGCCGCCAAAGCGTTGCCAGGTGTTTCAGTTCGAATATTTCCAGCCACAACGGACCAGTAGTCACTTGCCTTGTAACCCACACCGCGACAATGGGAGTACGGGGATACGACAGTACCCAACATATCCGCCTCAGCTTTCAGATCCATCATTTTTTTGGCCTGTGCTGACAGATCTGCACCAACCGGCAGAACCGTCATTGCGCGCACCTCACCAACATACACGCTAGTCTTTAGCAAGAACGCAATAGCATCACTTCGCTTAGCTGCGTGCTCGGCTACTTCATTTCCATTATTGCCGACCACCTTGTAATCGGGCTTGCTACATCCAACCAAGCCTACAATCGAAGCAAGTGCCAGCCCTGCAAGTACGGATTTCTGCTTGTATTCCATAATCCCTATCATCCTTATCCATTGCACCGTGGCTAACTGAACCCCGGGGGACGCATCGTACAAGATGCATCCACATACAAAAAGCCTAAAAGCTATAAAGCTGGCTGCCAGGGGTGCTTGCTCTACTCAACAGCGAGCGCGCTAGCCACTCCACATAGACAGAAACGAACGAACCCGAGCCACGCCAACAGCCCGCTGAAGCTAGATCCGATGAACGGTAACCAGCCTTGGCCCCACCGATCGCAGAGACGAGAAATCACCCACTAATCGACAGGGTGGGCGGCGACCTGAGAAAAAACGCATTTGCGTAAATCATTGTCTTACGAGGTACGAATTTGATTAGCGCTATGGCATACATAGCGCCGCCACAGTGGTACTGCATCGCCTTGCACTGTGGCACAAATAGCGATTTCGCCGTGGTACGAAATGGCCTTGCACCGTGGCACAAATAACGCCCTCACCGTGGTACGAAGTAGATTAGCGCTGTGGTACAAATAGCACCATCACTGTGGTACAAAGTTGATTAGCGCTATGGCATTAATAATGCTCTCACTGTGACGACAACTTGACTCGCGCCGGCGCCTAAATAACGACAATCCCTCTTCGCACGCACACTCCAGCTGTTGACAAACAACAAAATTCGCCGGTTAAATCGCTCCATCAAAACCCACTCGCCACCAAGTCGAGCAGAAATAGTTAACCGGAGAGAGTCATGACTACCTTAAACCTTATTTTAACGTTGTGCATTGAACTGTTCCGACTCTTGCAGTATCTCCAGTTAGAAAAGCTGCTGCAGACCTGATGGCTCCCAGTTCATAAATACTAATTCACCGGTCACCTCAGCCTTGCACTGACGCTGATTAGTGGTGCTGTAACGGATGTCGAGGCACTCAAAGTAGAAGCCTTCGAAGACTCGACGAATGTCCGGGTGGTCATTGATGCTGACCATCACCCTGCCCTTACAGCACCGCATGAAGTCGGCCATCCGCTCGTACTCCTCGAACGGGAAATCCACGCCATAACCAGCAGTCTGCCAGTATGGCGGGTCCATGTAGAAGAACGTATGTGCTCGGTCGTAGCGCTGGGCACAGTCGAGCCAGGACAGGTTCTCGACGTAGGTACCCGCGAGACGTTGCCACGCGGCGGACAGGTTCTCCTCAATGCGCAGCAGGTTAATGGCTGGACCGGTAGTCGCAGTACCGAAGGTTTGTCCGGTGACCTTGCCGCCGAACGCGTGCTGCTGCAGATAGAAGAACCTGGCGGCCCGCTGGATATCGGTCAGAGTCTCGGGGCGCGTCATCTTCTGCCACTCGAAAATCTGCCTGGAGCTAAGCGCCCATTTGAACTGGCGCACGAACTCCTCCAGGTGGTTCTGTACTACACGGTAGAGGGTGACCAAGTCACCGTTGAGATCATTCAGCACCTCCACGGGGGCGGGCTGGGGACGCATGAAGAACAACGCGGCACCGCCGGCGAAGACTTCTACATAGCATTCATGAGGGGGAAAGAGTGGGATCAAGCGGTCGGCCAGGCGGCGCTTGCCACCCATCCAGGGAATAATTGGAGAGGTCATAGGTATGCAAGTCTTTACTGTATGGGTAAACAGGTGTTAGGCTCGCCGCGCTTTGTGCACAAGGCAGAGGCTGCGGCTGGACTTGCAGGAATGGTCTGCGGGTTCGGCGGGCCGGGCTGGATGTTGGCGCATCTACCTGGCTCGCCTCTTTTCATTTGGTAACTTCGCGGACGTAGGCCTGGCAGGCCTTCAGTGCGATCAGTCCTCGGTCACCGTCGTCGGTGATGCCGATAATTCGTTGAGCATGCGCTGAGTCAAGTCGGGCGCGAACGGCTCCATGAACCACGCCTCCGGTGCCGGCGGCTTCTCGCACCCTACCGTCACCACCCGGAGCGGCAAAGGCTCCGGCGTCGACAAGGACTGACAGCCGCAAGTCAGCAGTAGCCAGCCTGTCACGCAGGCGAGCTTGAATCTGTTGTGCATAGCTCATCTCCTTCCAATGTGTTTTGCCCTGCTCCTGCAGGCGATCCTCCAGGTCTTTGCGCTGACTTTTCTGCTCAGCCAACTGCTCCAGGGCTGCAACTGCTGCTTCCTCACGCTCACGACCGTAAGCCCGATCCTTAACCGCCAGCTGCTGGGCATAATCTGCAGCCTGGTCAGCCAACCGCTTTCCGTACTCGCTGGCCTGCCACACCCAGGCTCCACGCCCACCGGCATAGAGCCCGATCGCCACGGCCAGAAGTGCGATACGCCAATTCAGCGGCATTACTGCAGCACCTCAAGCGCACGCTTGTAGAGCGCCTGGCGATCCTTCAATCCGTTCAAGCCACCATTGATACGGCGGGTCATCAGCTCGAACACCGAGTCATCGGCGTGCAGCACCTTGTCAGCGAGGCTATTGAGCCCCGCCCGCTGCCAGTACCAGCCGGCCGACAGCGACGCGTAGACCGGCTGCTCGAGCAGATCGGGGGTGTTGAGCAAACGACTGTCACCGAACAGCGCTTCGCCGCAGGACTCGTAGTTGTCGCGTCCGGTGATCTGGATAAGCCCACGACCACGGTACCGCTGACCATCACCGTCAGCCGCCGGGGTGTTGCCGAGGCGCTCCGCCAGCCGCCCGGTGTCGTACTTGTCCAGGTAGGCATCGTTACCGAGCTCTCGCACATACAGCAGCTGGCCCGACTCATGGCCGACTTGTGCAAGGAACGCAGCCATACGCCGACCTCGACGAGGACTACCTGTGGGTCGGCCAGAACAAGACTGACAAGAAGCTTCGGATCCGCCGGCACATCAATGGCGAGTCGACCGGCCTGGGCCTGTTCATCGAAGCGCTCCTGGAGAGACGCAAGCTGCAAGGCGTGCGCAACTCACGCCTCATCACCAACGACTCCGGCCTGCGCATGAGCTGGGAAATGCTGAGGAATCGCTTCAGTGAGGCGCGTGACAAGGCGGCACGCAAGCTGATCGCCGATGGCAACACAGACCTGGCCACCAAAGTTCGGCAATTCCAATTCCGCGATATCCGACCGAAGGCGGCATCGGAGATTGAGGACATTAGCCACGCCAGCCGGCTGCTCGGACATTCCAAGGAGGAGATTACAAAACGCGTTTATCGCCGCGTCGGTGAGGTGGTCAGCCCGACCAAATAGTGGGCAGATGCGGAAACGATGCCCGATGATGCGGAAATGATCGGCGTTTCTAGACCACAAAGAAAAACCCCGCAGACGTTAATCTGCGGGGCTTTCGAATGGTGGAGGCCGAGGTCGGAATCGAACCGGCGTAGACGGATTTGCAATCCGGAGCATAACCACTTTGCTACTCGGCCTCAAAGGTCGGATCTAGCTGCTTGCGCTTTGCTATCTCCTTGAAACGCTGAACCTTTTTCAAAGTTTGCTGCGTTTCGATGGGCGCCATTATGTCTTCATTCCTTTAACCTTGCAACCCCCTGAACGAAAAAAAATTTCAACGGGTTCAAGGTGTTAGCGCAGGCGGCTGAGTTTACTCCACAAGCCTACCACCGCGTTCTCCACGGTACCGCTGGCGGCCATGCCAATCCGCTCCTGCAGGCTCTTGCGTTCGGCATAGTGCAGGTGGAACAGGTTGGCGTTGCGTGCGCGCTCGCTCAGGTACTCGTCACTGGTCTGCAGCTCGTCCACCAGCTTGCGATTCAAGGCGGCCACGCCCAGCCAGACTTCGCCAGTGGCCACTTCATCGATGTGCAACTGCGGACGATAGCGGGAGACGAAATCCTTGAACAACTGGTGAGTGATGTCCAGGTCTTCCTGGAACTTCTCCCGGCCCTTCTCGGTGTTTTCGCCAAAGACGGTCAGGGTGCGCTTGTATTCGCCAGCAGTCAGCACTTCGAAGTCGATGTCGTGCTTTTTCAGCAGGCGGTTGACGTTGGGCAACTGCGCCACCACGCCAATAGACCCCAGTACGGCGAATGGGGCACTGACGATCTTCTCGCCGATGCAGGCCATCATGTACCCACCGCTGGCAGCCACCTTGTCAATACACACGGTCAACGGGATGCCCGCCTGGCGAATACGCGCCAGTTGCGAAGCAGCCAAGCCGTAACTGTGCACCAGGCCACCGCCGCTTTCCAGGCGCAGTACCACTTCGTCACGCGCGGTGGCGAGCGTCAGCAGCGCAGTGATTTCGTTGCGCAGGCTTTCGGTGGCCGAGGCTTTGATGTCGCCATCGAAGTCCAGTACGAATACCCGGCTCTTGTCCTCGGCCTTGCCCTTCTTCTGCTGTTTTTCCGCCTTGGCCTGCTGCTTGCGCAGGGCCTTGAGCTGGGCCTTGTCGAGCAAGCCGGACTCTAGGCGCTCACGCAGGTCCTTGTAAAAATCGTTCAGTCGGGTGACCTGTAATTGCCCGCCCGATTTACGCCGACCTTTGCCACGCAGCCCGGCGATCGCCGACAGCACCACCAATATGGCGATGACCAGGGTGGCGGTTTTGGCGAGAAAGCTTGCGTATTCGGCAAGAAACTCCACGTTGACTCCTTAAATGCCTGCGCCACTACGGCGCGTCACTGTTGCAAGCATACCGTTGCGTCTGTGGTGCTGCCAGCCGGTGTAAACGCTGGCAACATCTTTCAAACAACCTTTTCAAACGCTTGTATGTTTTTTCGTTGACAGCCCGTGAGCCGCATCCTAACCTCGCAGCAACCTCCAACAGGCCGGAACCTTTCGTGGGCAATCTCTACCTGATTCGACATGGCCAAGCCTCCTTCGGTGCCGATGACTACGACGTCCTCTCGCCCGTGGGCGTGCGCCAGAGCCAGGCCCTGGGTGAGCACCTGGCCCAGTTGGGCGTGCGGCTGGATCGCTGCGTGGCTGGCGACCTGCGCCGCCAGCAGGATACCGCACGGCTGGCGCTGCAGGCGCTGCACGCCAACGGCTGCCCGGTGCCGGCGGTTGAGACCGACGCCGCATTCAATGAGTTCGATGCCGACGGTGTGATCCGCGCCCTGTTGCCCGACTTGCTGCCCGAAGAGCCCGATGCCCTGCATGTGCTGCGCAATGCTGCGCAGCACCGCAGCGAGTTTCAGCGTCTGTTCGCGTTGATGGTGCAACGCTGGCACGATGGCGAGCATGCCGATAATGGCCTGGAAACCTGGCGTTCGTTTACATCCCGCGTACAAGGTGGGCTGCAACGCGTGCTGGATACCGCCGGCAGCGGCGATCATGTTGCTATCTTCACCTCGGGTGGCACCATTGCCGCCCTGCTCCATCTGGTTACCGGCATTACCCCCAGCCAGGCGTTCGCGCTGAACTGGCAGATCATCAACACGTCGCTCAGCCAGCTGAAGTTTCGCGGCCGCGACGTGGCACTGGCCTCCTTCAACAGCCAGGCCCATGTGCAGCTGTTGAGGGCGCCGGAGCTTGTCACTTACCGATAAGCCCGGCTTGTTGTGTCCCTGCGGGGACGTGTAAATCACTCTATAAGGAATGCGCCATGACCTCCGTAGCTGATGCCGTCAAAAAGATGCAAGAGAAATTCAACCCATCCGCTGCCGCCGGCCTGGACCTGGTGTTCGGCTTCAACATCACCGACGAAGACAAGCACTACGCGCTGATCGTCAAGGACGGCACCTGCGACCTGCAGGAAGGCGAGAACCCGGATGCCAACTGCACCCTGGTGATGGACGCCGAAACCCTGAAAGGTATCGTCAGCGGCGAAACCGACGGCATGCAGGCCTTCATGGGCGGCAAGCTGCGGGTTGAGGGCGACATGATGCTGTCGATGAAACTCAGCGAGCTGTTCCCGTCCTGAGGGCTGGGAATACCGGATGATCGAAAAACCGAAGCCTGACGGCTTCGGTTTTTTTTGCCCTGCATTCGGTGCAGTGATCCACCAGCAACACCCTCACCTATTTGGCACATGGGACGATTGTTCCAACCCTGGCGGACCATTAGATTACCCAATAGTACTTGCTATCGAGAATAAGGAAGACGCATGACGCTCACCGACCAGTCCACCCAGGTACGCCCCGGCGAAGAACTCGACGCGGCCGTCATCGACCCTTACTTCAAAGCCAATATCCCCGGCCTGCACGGCCTGCCGAGCATCAGCCAGTTCCCTGGCGGCGCTTCCAACCTCACTTATCTGGTCAGCTACCCGGACCGCGACTTCGTGCTGCGCCGCCCCCCCTTCGGTCAAAAGGCCAAGTCGGCCCACGACATGGGGCGCGAGTTCCGAATCCTCAACCAGCTCAACAGCGGCTTCCCCTATTGCCCCAAGGCCTACGCACACTGCACTGACACCCGCCTGATCGGCGGCGAATTCTATGTGATGGAAAGGGTCAAGGGCATCATCCTGCGCTCGGACATCCCGGCCGAACTTAACCTGGACGCTGGCCGGACCGAAGCCCTGTGCAAAAGCTTCATCGACCGCTTGGTCGAGCTGCACCAGGTGGACTACACCGCCTGCGGCCTGGCCGACCTGGGCAAGCCTGAGGGCTACGTGCAGCGCCAGATCGAGGGCTGGACCAGCCGTTATGAAAAAGCCCTGACACCGGATGCGCCACGCTGGGAAACGGTAACCGCCTGGCTGCACGAAAAAATGCCCGCCGACCACCCGCGCCCTAGCATCGTGCACAACGACTACCGGTTCGACAACGTCATCCTGGACGCAGACAACCCCATGCGCATCATCGGTGTGCTGGACTGGGAAATGGCCACCCTAGGCGACCCACTCATGGACCTGGGCAACTGCCTGGCCTACTGGATCGAAGCCGGCGACCCGGCGCCAGTGCAGTTGATGCGCCGCCAGCCAAGCAACGCGCCGGGCATGCTCAGCCGTCGCCAGTTCGTCGATTACTACGCCGAGCGCGCCGGCATCCGCCTGGACAACTTCGATTACTACTATTGCTATGGCCTGTTCCGCCTGGCAGGGATCGTTCAGCAGATCTACTACCGCTACTACCACGGCCAGACCCAGGACAAGCGTTTCGCCCAGTTCATTCACATGAACCGCTTGCTGGAACAAATGACCTTGCAGGTCATTTCCAAGTCCAGCCTCTGAGCACAGCCCACGACGACGGATAACAAGGAAAACAGCATGTCCAAGACCCACCTGTTCGACCTCGACGGCAAGATTGCCTTTGTTTCCGGCGCCAGCCGAGGCATCGGCGAGGCCATCGCCCACTTGCTCGCACAGCAAGGGGCCCATGTGATCGTTTCCAGCCGCAAGCTTGACGGGTGCCAGCAGGTGGCCGACGCCATCATTGCCGCCGGCGGCAAGGCCACGGCTGTGGCCTGCCACATTGGTGAGCTGGAACAGATTCAGCAGGTGTTCGCTGGCATTCGCGAACAGTTCGGGCGACTGGACGTGCTGGTCAACAACGCCGCCACCAACCCGCAATTCTGCAATGTGCTGGACACCGACCCAGGGGCGTTCCAGAAGACCGTGGATGTGAACATCCGTGGTTACTTCTTCATGTCAGTGGAGGCTGGCAAGCTGATGCGCGAGAACGGCGGCGGCAGCATCATCAACGTGGCGTCGATCAACGGAGTTTCACCCGGGCTGTTCCAAGGCATCTACTCGGTGACCAAGGCGGCGGTCATCAACATGACCAAGGTGTTCGCCAAAGAGTGTGCACCCTTCGGTATTCGCTGCAACGCGCTACTGCCGGGGCTGACCGACACCAAGTTCGCTTCGGCACTGGTGAAGAACGAAGCCATCCTCAACGCCGCCTTGCAACAGATCCCGCTCAAGCGCGTGGCCGACCCCAAGGAAATGGCGGGCGCGGTGCTGTACCTGGCCAGCGATGCCTCCAGCTACACCACCGGCACCACGCTCAATGTCGACGGTGGCTTCCTGTCCTGATCAGGCTTTGACGGCGACCAAGGTGTAACTCAGGGGCAGGCGTGCAGGCTGCTCGCGCAGGCGATATTCGCCGTCTTCGCCCTTGACCATCTGCCCCGGCAGCGCCTCCCAGGGGATGCTCTGGTGCTCGACCAGCGCTGTCAGCTGCAGGCCCTGGGCCAACAAGGCAGTGATCACTTCTCCCAGGCCGTGGTTCCATTCATGGGTTTCGGTGTGGGCCAGGCGCTGATCGGTTTCGACGTAGGTCTGGTCGGTGTGCCACACCGTCGGCGCTTCGTGCTCGAAATACGGATATTCGAGCTGCAGGCGGTCCTGATGATCTTCGTTGACAGCCATCAGCATCGGATGCCCGTCGCGCAGGAACAGCCGCCCGCCCGGTTTCAGCAGTGCTGCGACAGTGCGTGCCCATGGCTCGATGCGGGGCAACCAGCAGAGCGCGCCAATACCGGTGTAGACCAGGTCGAACGTACCCGCCGGCAGTACCTTGTCGGCGGCATAGACGTCAGACTCGACATACTGGATGGGCAGCGCGCATCGCTCGGCCAATGCCCGTGCCTCGGCCAGCGAAGCCTTGGAATAATCCAGGCCGCAAACCTTGGCGCCAAGGCGCGCCAGCGACAGGGTGTCGGTGCCGATGTGGCACTGCAAGTGGACCGTATCAAGCCCGTCGATGTCACCGAGCAATGGCAGGTCGAAGCGTACGGTTTCGGACAAGTGCCCGTGTTGCTGGACCAGGCGCTCGACCTCGTAGTCCTTTGAAGCGGCGTGCAACGGGGCACGCTCATCCCAGCTTATACGGTTGAGTTGCAGTGAACGGTCCATGGTGTCGTCCTTGCGTGGAAGCACCTTATGCTAGCCGTCACCCCGCGCCCTGAGACACAACTGACTTGATAAAAATTGTAAAGCCCGCGCGCCTCTGCTGTGGCAACAACTGCCTTGCTCAGTACCCTGAATGCACGGGCCCTTACAGGAGCGGCGATAGCGCCAGCCGTTACAGGCAGGTTGCAGCAGCCGCTCGGCGCTGCAGGGCCACGCCGTCGTTCTGCTTCGCGTAGTAATCCACACGCGTCCCGCCCGACTGCGGGTAAACGTCCACGAACGCTTCGGCCTCACGGGTAAACACGGTGAACCCGCCCTGCTTGCGCGGTTCCAGGTAGCCGCTGGCGTCATCACCGAACACCTTCTCTTCCTGCCAGCTGAACTGGATGCACTGGGCCACCAGCTCTGGCGCCTTGTGCGAGTCGAGCTGCGCAGTCGGCTTGCCGCCACGCGCCGTTTCCATGGTCGCAGAAGCACAACCGGCCAGCATCAGCACCGCAGCCAACGGCAGAATCGCACGCATGTTCCATCCTCGGGGTCGCGAAAAAGAAGGCGACTCTAGCACTGGCAGGCATCCCGAGTGAATTGCCACGCACTTGCCGCTGTCGCAGATAAGACATGCCATCACGAGGAACGCATCATGAAACTGCACTACCTGCTACTCGCCGCCCTGCCTTGCCTGCCCCTGAGCGTCAGCGCCGCCCCCTCGAGCGAAGAAAGCATCACCGCCCCCGAAACCCACAACCGTGAACTGAACGTCGGCGACAAGGCTCCGGACCAGTACAAACGCGATGACCAGGCCGTCAAGGACTGGAAAGCCAAAGGCCTGCCCGAACCGGAAAAGGAAAGCCACTGGGTGCGCATGGGCAAGCATTACGTGCTGGTGCAGATCACCAATGGCGTGGTGCTGGCGATTCAACCGGCATCCTGATTCAACATGCCCTGGCCAAGGCGACCCATTGCAGGGCACCTCGCCGCCGGCCAAGTGCGCTTGGAACGCGTCGATACGCCAGGGCTGATCGCGGGACGCACAATTTTTTTGCCCACCCAGGAAACCAAATCGATCGGCCCCAGTCTTAAAAGGTGCCCCGTAAACCTATGCGGATCAAGGACCTATATCGTGCTCACGCGTCTTGCAAGCCTTTCTCTGGTTGCTGTTGTTCTGCTGACCGCAGGTTGCCATAGCCATCGCTACCATGATGACGACGGCTGGCGTGACCGCGATCGTGACCGTGACCATCGCCACCACCACCGCCATGACCGCGACGACGATGACGATCGGCAATACCGCGGTGACCGCTACTACCGCTGAAGCGTCCTTTCAGCCCTGACCTGCCGCTCGTTGCGCGGCAACTTATCCTGATGATTCCTTTGAGGTTCGTATCATGCGTCTGACTCTGCCTTCCCTTGCCCTCGGCCTGCTGCTGTGCCAGGGCGCTTTCGCCGGTGACGGTACTGCCGCCATTGGCGGTGGCCTGGGGGGTGTCCTGGGCAACGTTGTTGGTCAACAGCTCGGCGGCAAGACCGGCGCAGCCATCGGTGCCGGCGTTGGCGGCGCAGCCGGCAGCGCTGTCGGTGCGCGCAAGGGCAACCGTACCGAAGCCGCCATTGGCGGTGGCCTGGGCTCGGCTGGCGGCTCGCTGCTGGGCGGCGCAGTAGGCGGCAAGACCGGTTCGACCGTGGGTGCCGGCCTGGGCGGCGCGGCCGGTGGTGCCCTCGGCAACCATCTGGGCGACGACAACCGCGGCAGCAAGAAGCACCACCGCCACCGTCACTGACCCCGTGACCGGAGGGCCGCATAGCGGCCCTTTTTGTTGCAGCACATCAACACCCCCTTCACGACAAGCTGGCACACTGACTGCTACTGTCTATCGTGCCCGTGTGAAGGAACACCCCCTCCCCATGAACCATGAGTTGCTCTGGGTCCTCGGCCTGCTGGCCATCGTGATTACCCTGTTCGTCATCAACCGCCCACGCATGGACGTGGTCGCGCTGCTGGTGATTCTCGCCCTGCCACTACTCGGCATCCTTACCGTGGAACAGGCCCTGGCCGGGTTCAGCGACCCCAACGTGGTGCTGATCGCCGCCCTGTTCGTGATTGGTGAAGGCTTGGTGCGCACCGGCATTGCCTATCGCATCGGCGAATGGATGAGCGAGCGGGCCGGCAATAGCGAGGCGCGCCTGCTGGTACTGCTGATGGTGGCGGTGGCCGGGCTGGGATCGATAATGAGCTCCACCGGCGTGGTGGCCATTTTTATCCCGGTGGTGCTGAGCATCGCTGCGCGCCTGCAGCTCTCACCCAGCCGCCTGATGATGCCACTGGCTTTTGCCGGCCTCATCAGTGGCATGCTCAGCCTGGTCGCCACACCGCCCAACGTGGTGGTGCACAGCGAGCTGGTACGCCATGGCGAAGCAGGGTTCAGCTTCTTCAGCTTTACCCCGTTTGGCCTGGTGGTGCTGGTGCTGGGTATCGGGTACATGCTGCTGACCCGCCACTGGCTCAACGGTGAAGTGCGCAAGGACGGCCGGGTGGAAAGCCGCCGCACCTTGCTGGATCTGGTCCTGGACTACAAGCTCAACGGCCGTGAACGACGCCTGCGCATCCGCCCTCAGTCGCCGCTAATCGGCCACAACCTTGGCGAGCTGAAACTGCGCACCAGACACGGCGCCAACGTGATCGGTATCGAGCGCCAACACAAGTTCACCACGCGCGTGATCGCGGCCGACTCGGGCACCGTACTGCATCAGGGCGACGTGCTGCTGCTCGACCTGTTCGCCAAGCATGACGACCTGCGCAGCCTGTGCCAAACCATGCAACTGGAGCCGCTGCACTTCAAGGCCGCCTACTTCATCGATCAATCCCAGGATTTGGGAATGGCTGAGGTCTCGCTGCCACCCGGCTCGCAGTTGATCGGCAAGAGCATCCTCGAACTGGCGTTTCGCACCCGCTATGGCCTTAACGTGGTCGGCCTGCGCCGCGATCAGGCCGCTATCGAAGAGCAACTGGTGGAAGAAAAGCTGCGCCTTGGCGACACCCTGCTGGTGGTCGGCCCGTGGAAGGCGGTACGCCAGTTGCAGAGCAAGCCCAAAGACTTCCTGGTCCTGAGCCTTCCCGCCGAGATCGACCTGGTCGCACCAGCCCGCACCCGCGCGCCGCAAGCGTTGCTTAGCCTGGCGGTAATGGTCGGGCTAATGGTCAGCGGCGCCGTACCCAATGTCATTGCAGCGCTGATCGGCTGCCTGCTGATGGGCGCAGGCCGTTGCATCGACATGAACAGTGCCTACCGCGCCATCCACTGGCAAAGCCTGGTGCTGATCGTGGGCATGCTGCCCTTCGCCCAGGCGCTGCAGAAAACCGGCGGCATCGACCTGGCGGTGGGTGGGCTGGTGAACGTGCTGGGGGGTGCCGGCCCCAGCGCCATTCTTGCCTGCCTGTTCGCCGTCACCGCAGTGATCGGGCTGTTCATTTCCAACACCGCCACCGCTGTTCTGATGGCACCGGTGGCTGTCAGCACTGCAGCGCAGCTGGGCATGTCGCCCTACCCGTTCGCCATGACCGTCGCGCTGGCCGCGTCGGCGGCATTCATGACGCCGGTGTCATCGCCGGTCAACACGCTGGTGCTTGGGCCGGGGCAATACCGCTTTGCTGACTTCGTCAAGATTGGCGTGCCGTTCACCGTGCTGGTGATGCTGGTTACCGTCGTGATGGTGCCGTGGTTCTTCGGGTTGTGAGGAAAGCAGCCAGGAGTAGAGGCTATTTGACATTATCGCAACCGATCGCGGCAGATTGACATCAACCACCGTGACCCAACACACTGCAGGTAATTATCCCAGGTGCTCCATCGCGTTGTCCTGGATTTCGTTTCCGCTTGCCGGTCGAGTTCATGGTTTTTCCAGCCCAATCGCGCGTGTTGCCTTATGTCGTTGTACTTGGCGTGACCTTCGCCCTCACCCTGGGCGGCATCCTGGCACGCCCGATCGAATCGCTGTCGCTGTTCTGGCCAGTGAATGCGGTACTGGCCGGCGTACTCCTGCGCTACCCCCGTCAAGCCACGTTTACGGGCTTTTGCCTGGTGTGGCTGGCCATGGTGGGGGCCGACCTGCTGTGTGGCAGCGCCTGGGGGCCGGCTCTGTGGTTCAACCTGTGCAATCTTGGCGTGGTGGTCACCCTCTGGCTGCTGATGTCGCGCTTGCCACGCATGCACCGGCGCATGCGCAGCCCGCACGGCGTGCTTAGCGTGTTCGCCGCCTGCGCCGCCGCTGCCATGGTGGCGGCCAGCATGGCAGCGGTAATGGCCGCACCGTGGTTCGAACAGTCGTTGCGCGCCACCTGGCTAGCCTGGTTCAGCGAACAGTTCTCGACCGGTGTGCTGGTACTGCCGGTGCTGCTTACAGCGCCCTCGGTGCGGGCCTTGGTGCGCGGCGGCGCGCAACCCATCCGCCTGGCGCCGTTGCTGGTGCTGCTGGCCTCGCTGGCGTTCAGCATCGCCTTTGGTGGCCCTGGGGCCATTGCCTTCCCGATTGCCGCGTTACTGTGGTGTGCCTGGACCTACTCACCGTTCCTGGTTTCATTGCTGACGCTCACGGCCGGCAGTACGCTGATTGTGGCTGTGGCGCAAAACCTCATGCATTTCAGCGTGCCGCAGAGCGAACCTGGGGTTACCACGCTGATGTCGGCGCGCCTGGGCATCGCCATGCTGGTGCTCGGGCCGCTGGTGGTGGCCTGCGTCAGCCAGGCCAACCGTAGCCTCATGGCCCGCCTGGCGCACCAGGCCACCGTCGATCACCTCACCGGTGTGCTCACCCGCAGCGCCTTCACACGCCGCGCCAACGCGCTGCTGGAGAGCCGTCAACAGCACGCCCAGGCGCTGCCGCTGACCCTGATGATGCTGGACATCGACCACTTCAAGTCAATCAACGATGCCCATGGCCATGCAGTCGGTGACCAGGTGCTGCGCCAATTCGCCAGCACCCTCCAGGACCAGTTGCACAACGATGAGCTGATCGCACGCCTGGGTGGCGAAGAATTCGTTGTCATCCTGCCCGGACTTGCGCCAGAGCGGGCCAACTTCATCGCCGAACGCCTGCGCCGCGCCATCCAAGACCTGCACGTGGTACAGGCCGACCAGCGCCTGCAGATTACCGTGAGTATCGGTGTGGCAGGCTGCGACGCAGACATGCCGGCCCCCAGCCTCGACGAACTGCTGGCGAGTGCCGACCAGGCGCTGTACCGGGCCAAGGCCCGGGGCCGCAACCGCGTCGAACAGGCCGAAGCACAGCGCCTGGTGATCTGAACTAGCCGGCCAGCAGGTCCCACGAAAGCTTGGCGATCAGCACACACAACAGCACCAGGAACAGCCCGCGGACAAACCCGGCACCCTTGCGTACCGCCAGCCAGGTACCGGTCAGCGCGCCGAGAATGTTGCACGCCGCCATGGGCAAGGCTATGGCGTACAGCACGTTGCCTGTCGGTACGAAGAACACCAGTGCCGCCAGGTTGGTGGCAATGTTCACCACCTTGGCCGAAGCCGAGGCGTGCAGGAAGTCCAGGGCGAAGAAGCGGATGAACAGGAAGATCAGGAAGCTACCGGTACCCGGGCCGAACAGGCCATCGTAGAAGCCGATAGCGCCGCCGATCAGCACTGCCAGGCACTGCTCCTTGCGGCCGACCTGGGCAGGTGTGTGCAAGGTGCCGAAGTCCTTCTTGCAGAAAGTGTAGACAGCCATCAGCACGATCAGCACCAGCACCGCCGGGCGCATGACGCTGGGGGGTACCAGCGACACCGTGGCGGCCCCCGCGAACGACATGACAAAGGCACTGAGTGCCGCCGGTACGATCAACCCCCAATCCAGCGTCACTTTACGGATGAACGAGCGGGCCGCGAAGGCCGTGCCGCACACGGACGCCAATTTGTTGCTGCCGAGCAATGCGGCCGGTTGCGCGGAGGGCAATACGTTGAACAAGGCCGGGATCTGGATCAGCCCGCCGCCACCCACCGCGGCGTCGATCAACCCAGCGGCGAAGGCGAACACAGAAAGCACAGCAATATCCATCATGACGCGGTTCCAGGCAGTGAAGACGCCTGCAAGGCTAATCAAAGTGGCACACTTGTGTTGAAATGCCATATTGCGATAACTGCAACGAGGAGCAGGCCATGGCACTGGACATGCTGCGGGAAATCCAGGCGTTCGTCAGCGTGGCGCACAAGCGCAGCTTCGTTGCTGCCGCCCGCGCCCTGGGGCGTTCACCCAGCGCAGTTACACGCGCGGTACACACCCTGGAAGACAATGCGGGAAGCAAACTGCTCAACCGCAACGCCAACGCCGTCACCCTGACCGAGGCCGGCGAGCGCTTGCTGCCGCATGCCGAACGCTTGCTGGATGTGCAACGCGATGCTGCCGACGAACTGGCCGCGCTCAGCGGCAGCGCCCAAGGCTGGATTCGCTTTGCCGCGCCGCAACTGCTGGGAGAGCATGTGCTACCGCAAGTGCTTGCCGAGTTTTCCCGCCGCCACCCTCAGGTGACCCTGGACGTGCAGTACAGCGACGAAGCCCTTGACCCGCTGCAAGGTAAATTCGATTTCGTGGTGCGCGGTGCCTTCCCGCAATCGAGCGAGCTGATCGGCTACCCGCTTTGGCCCTACCAGCGCCACCTGTATGCCAGCCCGGCATATCTGGCCCTGGCTGGTACACCGCAACACCCGGAAGACCTGGAGGGACACACCTTGATCCTGCATACCGCGCCACGCATCCTCAAGGCCTGGCACTTTTGCCACGATGACCAGATCACCAGCCTGCGCCCCAGACCCCGGCTTCGCTTGGGCTCAGGAGGCGCGGTATACCACAGCACCCTGGCTGGCGCCGGCATCGCCCGCCTTGCCGCCTGGGTCGGCGAAGCACAGGTCAAGGCCGGCCGCCTGGTGCGGGTGTGTCCGCAGTACCGCCTGACGTCCAGCAGCGGCCAGGACCCACAGATGCATGCTGTGTACCCTGCCGGCGAGTTGCCGACGCGGGTACGTGACTTGCTGGCAGCCATACGCCGAGCCGGCCCGCTCCACTGAAACAGGCCATAAAACAACTGTTCAATTTCTGCTCAATTTAACAGAGCCCGCCGCGGGTCTGGCTTGCAGCACTTTATCCACAGACCTACCCACGTTTTTTGTGGACAGATTTCCCAGCGTAAAGAACGACTTATCGCACAAGCAGACACGCCGAATTGGCCAATTTGGCCAGCTCGATCCACGCCTGCGTACCGCGCGTATCGACGCCAAAGCCAAACTCCACCGAATGCGCAGCGGCGGGAGCTAAACGAGGCTTCTGCACTTGAGAATGACTTGCACCTACTGCTGATCCAGCAGTGCAATCAAAGAGATTACCGGCCATTTGCCGATGGATTGGGCCCGTCGCTTGAAGTGGACGGGCCGCGCAGGGGAAAAAGCAGTGAACTCAGCTTGGCGGAATGGTGCCAAGAATACCAATCAGAATGGTCAGCAGCAGAAAACCACCCAGGAACAGCGCCAGCTTGCCCATTGGAACCTCTACAGTTGTGATGCGGGAATGGGCACATTGTCGAGCTTGGGCTGATACGGTTACAGATTCAGGTTTATGGAAAAAAAGCGGATCAGATGTGATGCGCAGATGCCGCTGGGCTGGATTCAGCCGCAGTGGTTGACGCTGAGCACCTGTCGCTCGCGGGCCGGGAATTGATACATGAAGTTTCTAAACACGCCTGCAGTACCTGCGTTAAGTGCGCTGCCCCTCGAAAGCGCCTGAACCCAGCCAATACGGTAGATTGAGCTTGTTTGGGAGGACACGATCTGAAACACGGTTTGTAGGATTGTTTACCGCACGCCGTAGGAAATGGCGTGGCAATGAGTCTTGCCTGTATGAAACATCAGTTTCTCCGGCAAATTCGAGCTGCTACGGTCCATTTTTCCTACAACGGTACGGAAGCCTACAGCGTGAGAAAAGCATGGACTCGTTCAAAACCTCTGCACTGAAGTTGCAGAAAAATCTGCTTAACCTGCGCGTTGAGCGTGAGCGCTTAAGAGGTGAAGGCAAGGACAAGGAAGCGGATCAACTCACTGGGCCGATCGCTCGGCTTGAGGAGGCCCTTCGGCAACTGCCAGATAGCCTGAAGCCCGACACCTTGCAGTGACCTGCAAGGGCAATTGTCATGCTCCACAGCTCAAACCTACCCATCACCGTGCAGGAGCAGCCTTGCGCTGCGAAGAGGGCGGTCAGGCAAACGACTGCCTTAGGCCGTAATTGCTTCTTCGCAGCACAAGGTTGCTTCGGGAACCGAGCTGGCGCCGGGCCATCTACCCCCTCAGAACACCTTGATCGTGTAACTCAGAATCAAGCGGTTCTCATCGATATCTGTCCGGTAGTTGGAGCGCGCCATCACGTTGCGCACCCGTATCCCAAGCCCGGCCAACGGCCCGCTTTGCACCACGTAGGCCAGGTCCAGGTCACGCTCGCGGTCACGCCCTTCAAAGCCCAGCCCTGTGTCCACGTCCCGCCCCTTTACATAACGCAGGGTCGACGTCAGCCCCGGAAGCCCCAACGCGACAAAATTGTAATCATGGCGCACCTGCCACGAGCGTTCACCCGGCGCCGAGAACTCATAGGTCGGCAGCGTATTACCCATCGGGTTGGTGTTGGCGCCTACCTGGATAAAGCCGTCATCGCCGCCGATCTGCTGATAGCCCACATAGAAGGTATGCCCGCCGGTCTTGGCCGAGAACAGGCTGAACAGCGCATGGTTATCGTAGTCGCCAGCCACCTTGCTCCCGTCCTCGCGGGCATCGAAGTAGCCGGCATTGACCCCCAGCGTCCAGCCCCCGATCGGCTCGGCATGCTTGAAGCTGTAGAAGCGCTGCTGGTAGATATCCTCCAGCTGCGCCTGCCAGACACCGACGCTGGTACGGTTGTCGTTGAAGACATAGTCGGCCCCCACGTAGTTGAACCGGTCGCTGGTAAAGCGCGCCAGCCGCGCCGGGTTGATCGGGTCGTTGACCAGCGCGTACATCTTCTGGCTGTTGGACGAGTCGCGCAGGCTGGTGGAGCGGAACTGGCCGGCGTTCAGGGTCAACCCGGCGAACTCGCGCGACTCCAGCATCGCGCCCTGGTAAGTCGGCGGCAACAGGCGCAAATCGCTGAACAGCAGCACCGGCAGGTTGGGCATCAACTCGCCCACCTTCAGCTCGGTTTGCGACACCTTGAACTTGATCGCCGCACCCAGGCGGCTGTATTCGTCCGCCGACTTGCCGCTGTCCAGACTGGGCAGCAACCCGGACCGGGCATGTTCCGGGCTGCTGTCGAGCTTGAAACCCAGCAGGCCGGTAACATCCACACCCACGCCAAGGGTGCCCTGGGTATAACCGGAGCTGGCATTGAGGATAAACCCCTGCGCCCATTCCTGGGTGCGCGACTGGGTGCTGGCGCCTTTGATATCGGCATAGTCGCGGCTGAAGAAGTAATTGCGCACCTGCAGCGTGGCGCGGGCACCTTCGATGAAACCGGCCTCTTCTGCCGTGGCCTCTGCACACAAAGCGGCGGCAATACAACCGCCGGCCAGGCGTGCAGACGAAGAAAAACGCGGCGCAGTGAAACCTTGCATAGGGCTACTCCTGGATTTGGGCAACAGCAACCCGGCGCGGCGGCACTGCATGGCCACCGGCGTGCGGGTTGCATCGAGAGAGGTCGGCAGGCGGGCCCCCGGCCCGCCTGCCCTGCCGTTGCGTGAAGCGCTGGGCCGCTAGCGGTTGACCAGCTTGGCCGGCAAGGCGATGACCAGGAAGCAGCTGAGGATCAGGCAGCCGGCAAACACCCACAGCGCAGCGTGCGAGGTGCCGGTGAGGTCGGTGACCACGCCCATCAGTGAGTTGCTCACCAGGCCGGCGATGTTGGCTACCGAACAGGCCAGGGCAAAGCCGGTGGCGGCTGCGGTGCCTTTGAGGAAGGTCGCCGGCAGGCTGAAGAACACCGGCACCGCGCCGATGATCGCCGCCGAGGCAATGGCGAACAGCACCACGGTCATCACCAGGTTCTGGCTGAACAAGGTGCTGCTGGCCATGGCGATTGCACCAATGATGAACGGCACGATGATGTGCCAGCGGCGCTCGCGGTGGCGGTCGGAGCTGGCCCCGATCATGAGCATGCCAGCCAGCGCGGCCAGGCTTGGAATGGCCGTGAGCAGGCCGATATGGAAGGTGTCGCTGACGCCCGCATCGCGGATGAAGGTCGGCATCCAGAAGCCCATTGCATAGGCGCTGAGCAGGATCGAAAAGTCGATACCACCGAGCATCCACACCTTAAGGTTGAAGAAGCCATCGCGGAAGCTGTGTTTGCTGTCCTTGCCCTCGGCATCGTCGGCGGCCAGGTCTGCCGCCAGTTGTGCCTTGTCGTCAGCCGACAGCCACTTGGCCTGCTGAAAATGGTTAGGCAATGCCCAGAACGTGAGGATGCCGAGCAAAACGCTGGGGATCGCCTCCAGCAGGAACAGCCACTGCCACCCATGCAAACCTTGAACCTGGTCGAAATGCCCCATGATCCAGCCAGAAATCGGCCCGCCAATCACGCTCGACAACGGCAGCCCGATCATGAACAGGGCAATGATGCGCCCGCGGCGATAGGTGGGGTACCACATGGTCAGGTAGTACAACACGCCTGGCAGGAAGCCGGCCTCGGCCGCACCCAGCAGGAAACGCAGGATATAGAACTGGGTGGTGCTGGTGACGAACATGGTGCAGGCCGACAGCAGGCCCCAGGTGATCATGATGCGGGCGATCCACAGCTTGGCGCCAACGCGCTGCAGGATCAGGTTACTCGGCACTTCGAAGATGATGTAGCCGACGAAGAACAGCCCTGCACCCAGGCCATAGGCCGCTGTGCTGAACTGCAGGTCTTCGAGCATCTGCAGCTTCGCGAAGCCGACATTGATGCGGTCCAGATAAGCTGCGAGGTAGCAGAAACACAAGAAGGGGATGAGCCTCCAGGTGATCTTGCTGTACAGCGCTTTCGTGCCATGGTCGATGTCACTGTGGACCGTGGTTGCATTCGCAATTGGCATTTCCTGTCTCCTGGCGGGCGACTTTGTGGTTGTTTTAAGGCCAGCAGTTTTCGACGCGCCGGGCACGCCGCGCATTCTACGCGGCGGGCCTGGACAGCGCCTGAAGACCCCGAGTGCTCCTGCGGGGCGACCACCCGGACAGCAGGCGGTCATGGACGGGCTTCCCGCACCGGTCCTTGATTGTTATTGGATAGGCGCTGCCCGGCGTTCAGCCGGCCAGGTGCCTGAGTTGCTGCATGGCATCCTGCCGGGTGACGACATCACCGTACTTGCTGTCGATGTCGAACAGGTTGGCTTCGTGCGGGTCGCTGTGGCGGTCACCGACACACTCGCGCACCACGATGGTTCGAAACCCGTGCTGCATGGCATCCACCGCACTGGCGCGGATGCAGCCGCTGGTCGAGCAGCCAGCCAGCACCACGGTATCTACCCCCTGTGCATGCAGCAGCGGGGCCAGGCTGGTGGCGAAGAAAGCGCTGGCGTACTGCTTGCTCAGCACCACCTCCCCTGCCTGTGGCGCAACGGCCTCGCAAAAGGCTGCCAGCGGGTTGCCTTCGACCATGTCCTTCATCACCGGCGCCTTGCGCACCCACACGCCGCCGTCAGCAAAATGCGGCGGCTGGTAACGGATGTTGGTATGCACCACCAAGGTACCGCAGTCGCGGGCCAGCGCCAGCAGGCCGGCGGCCTGCTCGACCGCTGCGACCACGCCCGGGGCGTACAGCGGTGCGCCCGGGGTGGTGTAGCCCTGCATGAAGTCGATCATCAGCAGGGCCGGCTTGCGGCCAAAGCCGATGCGCTGGCCCCACACACCCTGGTAGTTGTCACGGGCGCTTTGTGCGTCGCTCATGTCCGTCTCCCGATTTCAGTAGGCGCCCGACAGCAAGGCACCGGCGCCCGGCACGATCGGCTCCAGGTCCAGCGCCTTGAGCATGGCGTAGGTGGTAGCGATTGCAGCGGTGACCACCGGCTTGCCGGTTTGCGCCTCGACCTTGGCCACTGCCGGCAGCGATTGCATCTGCACGCACGCCGACAGCACCACCACATCGACGCCTTCAAGGTCCATGCCGGCGACGATGCCCGGCAGGTTGGCCGGGTCGTGACGGGCCACGGCGAGGTTGTCGGGGATTTCCAGCGCGCGCCAGTCCTGCACCTCGAAGCCTTCTTCGCGGATGTAGTTCACCACCAACTCGGTCAGCGGCTTCATGTACGGCGCGACGATGGCAATGCGCTTGGCCTTCATCACATGCAAGGCCTCGACCAGCGCCCCGGCGCTGGTGATCACCGGTGCCAGTGCATCATTGTCGGCGGTGGCCTGCTGCAGGCGCTTTTCAGATTGGCGGTGATAGCCCAGCCCCATGGCCATGATCGCCACAAGGCAGGCATAGCCCAGCACATCGACCTTGGCATCGGACAGCTCGACTGCGCAGCGGTCGGACTCGGCGTCCATCGCGGCCAGCTCTTCCTTCTTCACCTGCTTCATGCGCATGCGGCTGGAATGGAAGGTGAACCGCTCGGGGCGGATCGCCTGGCGCGCGTTGAGCATCGCCGGAATTTCGGTTTCCATGGTGGTGTTCGAACTCGGCACGATCTGGCCGATGCGGTATAGCTGGGTCATGTCTCGTGCTCCGTCAGACGAGGGGGTGGTCGAGGAAGTCGCCAAAGGCGGCGAAGAAACCGTCCAGGTCATCCCAGGGGATCATGTGGCCGGCGTTGCCCACGTACGCGACCTGGATATCCGGCTTGAGCTCGCGCATTTCAGCAATGTCACGGGGCTCGATCACTCCACCCCGCCCGGCCACCATCAGCAATGCCGGCTGGCGCACCGCGGGCAGGTACTGGTGGATATCGACCTCGTGGAAATCATCGAAGGCCCGCACGATCGCCGGCTCGTAGCAGGTGTGCAGCCACTCGGCACGCAGGGCCAGCTGCTCGTCGCTCCAGGTGGCACAGAAGGCGCGCATGTCATCGCCGCTCATGCCAACCGTGGCTTGGCGGATCGAATCGACGTACCACGGCAACTTGCTCGGGTAGGCGCGGCGGCCCGGCCCGGACACCGGTGGGTCGACCAGCACCAGCCGCTGCAGTCCCGGTGCCCCTTGGGCGGCAGCGCGGATGGCAAAACGCGCCCCCATCGAGTGCCCGACCAGATGGTAGCCATCCAGGCCTAGCGCGGCGGCAAAGGCGGGAATATCCGCAGCACAAGCGTCGGTGCCGTAGTCCAGTTCGGGGCCGCTTGAAGACAAGCCGCGCCCGCGCACATCCAGCACATAGGTGTCGAAATACTGCCCAAGGCGCTCGGCGACAAAGCCCCAGGTGATCGCTGGGCTGGTGATGCCCGGCACCAGGATCAGCGCATGGCCCTTGCCGCCATAGCGCAGGTAATGCTGGCGGATGCCATTGGCGCTGACGTTACCACCAGCGACGAAGGTGCTCATGCCGCCTCCCCGCTTTTAAGCTGCTGCCCATAGAGGTCGTAGCCGTAAACCCAGGCTGGGTCTTCCTGGGTGTAGAGCCAGGTGTTGGCGTTGGATACCGATTGCACCTGCGATGCCCGCTCTTTACGGTTGGCCTCGTAGAGGGAGAACGCCGTGCGGTGGTCCGACAACCCGGTCTCCTGCAGGCAGCGGGTCAGCATGGCCGCGTCCTCGATGGCCATGCACGCGCCCTGGGCCATGTGCGGCTTCATCGGGTGGCAGGCGTCGCCCAGCAGCACCAGGCGGCCACGGCTCCACAACGGCAACGGGTTGCGGTTGCGCAGCGGCCACTTGGTAATCGATTCGGTAGCGTCGATCAGCTTCTGTACGGTGGGGTGGTAGCCTTCGAAGGCTGCGCGCATTTCTTCCTGGCTGCTGTCGACGAACGCACCCTGGAAGTCCCAGGCTTCATGTGGCACGCCGGTGACGAAGTAATACTCGTCGCGCTTGCCGGTGGTGTAGTAGACCATCATGTGGCGGTCTTCGGACCACCATTTGACGCAGGGCTCGAACACATCGGCATGCGGTGCCAGGTTCACCCCGCGAATCAGTGCACGGTGCGCGACCCAGCCGCTGTAGATCGGCGCTTCAGCCCCCAGCAACGCTTCACGGATCTTCGAGTGGATGCCGTCGGCCCCAATGACGATGTCGGCCACGGTGTGGGTGCCATCGGCAAAGTCCAGGCGCACCCGATCACCTTCGTCGACGATCTTTTCCAGGCGCTTGCCGAAGTGCACGGTGCCCGGCTGGATGGCCTCGATCTGCAGGGCGTGCAGGTCGCCACGGTGGATGGTGATGTAAGCGGCGCCGTATTCGCGGCGGGCAAACTCGCCCAGCGGAATGCGCGACAGGTAATCACCGGTATTGCCGTCGCGGCTGAACCAGAAGTCCGGGTGCGAGCCCATCAGCTCCAGCTTCTGCTCCAGCCCCATGCGGCGGAAGATTTTCATCACGTTAGGGCCGATATGAATGCCCGCGCCCAGGCGGGTGAACGCCGGAGCCTGTTCGAATACCTCGACATCGAACCCGGCCTGTTGCAGCAATGTGGCGGCGGCTGCCCCACCCAGACCTGCACCGACGATTGCGATTTTCTGCCTACCCCGCATGGGTATGTCTCCTCTTGTTCTGATAGGTGGCCAGCGGCTCAACCGCCTGACGATTTAGAGCGTATACGCTACAAATGACCTTTGAAAAGAGTCTGCCGAAAATATTTTTCAAACAGCTGATCGAAACGACACCCGGCTGATTGTTACCGCAAATACTGGCCAATGTGTGGATATGTAACGTTTGAACAGATAACTTGCGCTCGCTGGCAGGATGCGTTTTCATCTGCACAAGTAGGGTGTACACACTATTATTTTGCACCGAGATGAAGCACCAGGCACTGCCATGGTGCGCCCCTGTCAACGCCACCCAGGAGAACCCCGATGCCGGTGAGCAATGCACAACTGACCCAGATGTTCGAGCACGTACTGAAGCTGTCTCGCGTGGACGAAACGCAGAGCGTGGCCGTGCTCAAGAGCCACTACTCCGACCCGCGCACGGTCAACGCCGCCATGGAGGCCGCCCAGCGTTTGAAGGCCAAGGTGTATGCGGTAGAGCTGCCGGCGTTCAACCACCCGACCGCCATGGGCAACGACATGACGGCCTACTGCGGCGACACCGCGCTGACCGGCAACCTGGCGGCGCAGCGGGCGCTGGAAGCAGCCGACCTGATCGTCGACACCATGATGCTGCTGCACTCACCCGAGCAGGAGCAGATTCTCAAGACCGGCACGCGCATCCTGCTGGCCGTGGAGCCACCCGAGGTGCTGGCGCGCATGCTGCCGACCGAAGACGACAAACGCCGGGTGCTGGCTGCCGAAACCCTGTTGAAACAGGCGCGCAGCCTGCATGTGCGGTCCAAGGCCGGTAGCGACTTCCACGCCCCGCTCGGCCAGTACCCGGCCGTGACTGAGTACGGCTATGCCGACGAACCGGGGCGCTGGGACCACTGGCCCAGCGGCTTTCTGTTCACCTGGCCGAACGAGGACAGCGCCGAGGGCACGCTGGTGCTGGACGTGGGCGACATCATCCTGCCGTTCAAGAACTATTGCCGCGAGCGCATCACCCTGGAAATCGAAAAAGGCTTCATCACCGGCATACATGGCGGCTTCGAGGCCGAGTACCTGCGTGACTACATGAAGTACTTCAACGACCCCGAGGTATACGGCATCTCGCACATAGGCTGGGGCCTGCAGCCGCGCGCGCAATGGACGGCCATGGGCCTGCACGACCGCAACGACGGCATGTGCATGGATGCCCGTGCGTTCTACGGCAACTTCCTGTTCTCCACTGGCCCCAACACCGAGGTCGGCGGCAAGCGCAAGACCCCGTGCCACCTGGACATCCCGCTGCGCAACTGCGATATCTACCTGGATGACAAGGCGGTAGTGCTGGCCGGCGACGTGGTTGCACCAGAGGAGTCGCGAGCGCGATAGGGGTTATACTGGCCGGGCGCTCCGCTATTGGCGGCCGGCCAGCCTCTTTCCACCCAGCCCAAGCCATCCTATGTCGAAAAAAACCACCCCCAGCAGCGCCCCGCTCGACAACACCCCCTACGACGTTACCGAACAGGTCGGGCACTTGCTGCGCAAGGCCTACCAGCGGCACACGGCGATTTTCCAGCAGCAGGCCTGCGACCCGCAGCTTACCTCGATCCAGTTCGTCACGCTGTGCGCCCTGCGCGACCACGGCCCCAGCTCCCAGGCTGAGCTGATCAAGGCCACCGCGGTGGACCAGGCAACCATCCGCGGCATCGTCGAGCGCCTGAAGGCCCGTGAGCTGGTGCAGCTTTCGCCAGACCCAGGCGACCGGCGCAAGGTCATCGTCGAACTCACCGAAAGCGGCGCGGCATTGCTCGATGCAATGATCCCCTGCGCCCGGCAGATCAGCGAACTGAGCATGGGCAGCCTGAATGCCGGCGAACGTGTAGCCATTTTGTACTTGCTGCGCAAGATGATCGACAGCGACGAAAACGCGGGCTGAAATTTGTTGTGACTGCCGCGGTGGTCGTCACAGATACGCGGCCTGAGAGATCGAGCGCCGCCCGCGCGGCGCATCGCGAGCAAGCTCGCTCACATTGGACACGCATCGGGGGTTGGGCGCAGGCCTTCGTAGGCGCAGGTTCACCCACGAATGGGCCGGGCCTGCTGGCCAATTTCCACCCGCCCTTCGCCGTTTCCGCCGCCACCGTATTCGCGGGTAAACCCGCTCCTACACACGCATCGGGGGTTCGGCACAGGCCGTCGTAGGCGCGGGTTTACCCGCGAAAGGGCCGGGCCTGCCAGCCAATTTCCACCGGCCGCTCACCGTTGCCGCCGCCACCGTATTCGCGGGTAAACCCGCTCCTACACACGCATCGGGGGTTCGGCACAGGCCGTCGTAGGCGCGGGTTCACCCACGAATGGGCCGGGCCTGCTGGCCAATTTACACTTGCCGTTCACCGTTGCCGTCGCCACCGTATTCGCGGGTAAACCCGCTCCTACACACACATCGGTGGTTGGGCACAGGTCGTCGTAGGAGCGGGTTTACCCGCGAATGGGCCGGGCCTGCTGGCCAATTTACACTTGCCGTTCACCGTTGCCGTCGCCACCGTATTCGCGGGTAAACCCGCTCCTACACACACATCGGTGGTTGGGTAAAGGTCGTCGTAGGAGCGGGTTTACCCGCGAATGGGCCGGGCCTGCTGGCCAATCTCCACCCGCCGATCACCGTTGCCGCCGCTACCGTATTCGCGGGTAAACCCGCTCCTACACACACGCATCGGGGGTTCGGCACAGCGCGATGCGCCGCGCGGGCGGCGCTCGATTTCCCAGACGCCGACAATCTTCCTCCCTGCCCCCCACCACAGCGCTCTGCAAATTCATCTCTGGCCTGCTTCTTGCTCACTCATTTCATGTAGTGAGTACTTACCGAAACGCTCGCGTCATTTGAGTCCTTTGGTAGCGCAAGCAACCTCCAGAGATGAGCCAATAATGCAAACAACCATCTCCCTGCAGGTCAACGGCCAGCCCGTCGAAGTCAGCGCCATGCCTGACACCCCGCTGCTGCTGATCCTGCGCAACGACCTGTGCCTGAACGGCCCCAAGTACGGCTGCGGCCTGGGCGAGTGTGGGGCGTGTACGGTGATCATCGATGGCGTGGCCGCCCGCTCCTGCGTCATCCCCTTGGCCGGCGCCGCCGGCCGCGATATCACCACCCTCGAAGGGCTGGGCTGCAAGGCCGCGCCGCACCCGGTGCAACAGGCGTTCATCGACGAGCAAGCGGCCCAGTGTGGTTACTGCATGAACGGCATGATCATGACCGCCAAGGCCCTGCTCGATCGCATTCCCGAGCCCAGCGACGAACAGATTCGCAATGAGCTGTCCGGCAACCTGTGCCGCTGCGGCACCCACGTCGAAATCCTGCGCGCCGTGCGCCGCGCTGCCGAGACCCGGAGAAAGCCATGAACCACTCACAACAGGTGCCCAGCCGCGACCAAATGCTGGCCAAGACCGGCGTGTTGCTGATCGTCGACCAGATCACCCCACCCTCAGGCCCTGTGGCCAAGGGCGTGACACCTGCAGTCAAGGAACGTGAGCTGGCGCTGTTCATCGCGGTCAGCGACGACGGCATGGTCTACGCCTTCAATGGCCATGTCGACCTGGGCACTGGTATCCGCACCTCGCTGGCGCAGATCGTCGCCGAAGAGCTGGACGTGCGCATGGACCAGGTGCACATGGTGCTGGGCGACACCGAGCGGGCACCCAACCAGGGCGCGACCATTGCCAGCGCCACCCTGCAGATTTCCGCGGTACCGCTGCGCAAGGCCGCAGCCACAGCGCGACGCTATCTGTTGCAACAGGCCGCCCTACGCCTTGGCTGCCCGCCCGAAATGCTGCGCATTGAAGACGGCACGGTTATCGCCAGTAACGGCAGCACGCTGAGCTTTGCCGAACTGGTGCAAGGTGAGAACCTCCGGCTGCACATTGCCGACGACGCCCCGCTCAAGGCCATCGAGGACTACCGCCTGGTCGGGCGTAGCGCCGCACGGGTAGACATCCCTGGCAAGGCCACCGGCGAGCTGACCTATGTGCACGACATGCGCCTGCCCAACATGCTTCACGGTCGGGTCATCCGCCCACCCTATGCCGGCCATGACAGCGGCGACTTTGTCGGCAACAGCCTGCTGGCGGTGGATGAATCCTCCATCGCCCATCTACCCGGCGTGGTCGCCGTGGTGGTCATCCGCGACTTCGTCGGCGTGGTGGCAGAGCGCGAAGAGCAAGCCATCCGTGCAGCCCATGAGCTGAAAATCAGCTGGAAGCCATTCACAGGCAAGCTGCCCGACCTTAGCGATGTCGCCCAGGCCATCCGCGACAACCCGCGCGTGCAGCGAACCGTGCTGGACCAGGGCGATGTCGACAACGGCATCGCCAATGCCAGCCAGCGCCTGAGCCGCAGCTATCTGTGGCCCTACCAGCTGCACGCATCGATCGGCCCATCATGTGCGCTGGCCGACTTCACCGCAGGGCAGATCCGCGTGTGGTCAGGTACGCAGAACCCGCACCTGCTGCGCGCAGACCTGGCCTGGCTGCTGGCGTGCGACGAAGCACGCATCGAGATCATTCGCATGGAGGCAGCCGGCTGTTATGGCCGCAACTGCGCCGATGACGTGTGCGCCGACGCGGTGCTGCTGTCGCGTGCGGTGCAGCGCCCGGTGCGGGTGCAGCTGACCCGCGAACAGGAACACGTATGGGAGCCCAAGGGCACCGCGCAGCTGATGGAAATCGATGGCGGCCTGAACGCCGATGGCAGCGTGGCCGCCTATGACTTCCAGACCAGCTACCCGTCCAATGGCGCGCCCACCCTGGCCCTGCTGCTGACCGGTGCCGTGGAACCGGTGCCGGCGCTGTTCGAGATGGGCGATCGCACGTCGATCCCGCCTTACGATTACGAACACATGCGCGTCACCATCAATGACATGACGCCACTGGTGCGTGCCTCATGGATGCGGGGGGTGTCGGCCATGCCCAACAGCTTCGCCCATGAGTCGTACATTGATGAGCTGGCCTTCGCCGCTGGCGTCGACCCGGTCGAATATCGCCTCAAGCACCTGTCCGACCCGCGCGCCATCGACCTGGTCAAAGCCACCGCTGAACGCGCGCAATGGCAGCCACATACCCGGCCCATGCAGACACAGGCCGAAGGTGATGTGCTGCGCGGCCGGGGTTTTGCCTATGCGCGCTATATCCACAGTAAATTCCCCGGCTTCGGCGCGGCCTGGGCAGCCTGGGTGGCTGATGTCGCAGTGGACCGGCGCACAGGCGAAGTCGCCGTCACCCGTGTGGTGATTGGCCACGATGCCGGCATGATGGTCAACCCCGAGGGTGTGCGTCACCAGATCCACGGCAACGTCATCCAGTCCACCAGCCGGGCACTCAAGGAGCAGGTCAGCTTCGAAGAGTCGACGGTGGCGAGCAAGGAATGGGGCGGCTACCCGATCCTGACCTTCCCCGAGGTGCCAGCTATCGACGTAATGATGCTGCCGCGCCAGCACGAGCCGCCAATGGGCAGTGGCGAGTCAGCCTCGGTACCCAGCGCAGCGGCCATCGCCAATGCCATTTTCGACGCCACCGGCATTCGTTTTCGCGAGCTGCCGATCACTGCCGAACGCGTGCGCGCTGCGCTCGGTGGCGAAGGCCAAGGGCCAGATGCACCCGCGCCAGCGCAGCCGTCAACCAAGCGTTCGAAGTGGTGGTTCGGCTCGCTGGCCGGGGTGTTCGGCGCCGCATTGGGCATGCTTGCCACCGCCTTGCCCTGGCGCGCCGAAATCGCCCCGGTAACGCCACCTGGTGTCGGCAGCTGGAGCGCTGCCATGCTCGAGCGCGGGCGCCAGGTGGCGGCGGCCGGCGACTGCGCCGTGTGCCATACGGTCGGCGGCGGCAAGGTCAATGCTGGGGGGCTGGCAATGGATACGCCTTTTGGCACGTTGTACAGCACCAATATTACCCCCGACCCAGAAACCGGTATCGGCCGCTGGTCCTTCGCTGCCTTCGAGCGGGCCATGCGCGAAGGTATCAGCCGCGATGGCCGGCACCTGTACCCGGCGTTTCCCTACACCTCGTTTCGCAACATCAACGACGCCGACCTGCAAGCGCTGTATGCCTACCTGATGTCGCAAACCCCGGTACGCCAGGAAGCGCCCGCCAACCAGATGCGCTTCCCGTTCAACCAGCGGCCGCTGATGGCCGGTTGGAATGCGCTGTTTCTGCAACGCGGCGAATACCAGCCCGACCCGCAGCGCAGCGCGCAGTGGAACCGCGGTGCCTACCTGGTCGACGGCCTGGGCCACTGCACGGCCTGCCATTCGCCGCGCAACCTGATGGGCGCAGAAAAAGGCGGTAGCAGCTACCTTGCTGGCGGCATGGTCGATGGCTGGGAGGCCCCGGCCTTGAATGCCCTGGGCAAGTCATCGACGCCGTGGAGCGAAGACGAGTTGTTCAACTACCTCAGCACCGGCTTCTCCGAAAAACACGGCGTGGCGGCCGGCCCCATGGGCCCGGTGGTCAGTGAGCTTGCCACCCTGCCAAAAAGCGACGTGCGCGCTATCGCCCACTACCTCAGCGCCCTGGATGGCGAGCCGCAGGCACTGGCCGCCAATGCCGCGCCTCAGGTGGACTCGCCAGTGTCGCTGAGCAACGGCGAGCGGGTATTCAAAGGTGCATGCCTGGCCTGCCACAGTGATGGGCTGGGGCCGAAGCTGTTTGGCGTCAGCCCGTCGATGGCGGTCAACAGCAACGTCCATAGTGACCTGCCGGACAACCTGCTGCGCGTGGTGCTGCACGGCATTCCGACCCCGGCAACCCGCGACCTGGGCTACATGCCCGGTTTCAAGGACAGCCTGTCGGACCGCCAGGTAGCCGACCTCGCGGCCTACCTGCGCCATCGTTTTGCCGCCGACAAACCGGCCTGGCAAGGGCTGGCGTCCAAGGCTGCGCAGGTACGCGCCAACCCTGGCAGCCACTGAGGCTCAGCGGCGCAAGCCGCGCAGCGCAAGGTCACTGATGAAGGCCAGCCAATCGGCCTTGGCCTGCTTGTCCGCCAGGTCCACGGCCAGGAACGAGCTGAGCGTATGGCGGTTGGAGTTATAGAAATAGCAGAGCGAGGCAATCATCAGGTAGGCGTGGGTAATGCAGATATCGTCGCGGAACAGGCCCTTTACTTGTCCGGCCTCGATGATCGGCCGCAGCACGCCGACCGCCTCGCCGGACAGCGCCCTGAGGTTTTGCGACTTGCGCGCGTGCAAGCCCTGGTGAAGGTTTTCGGTGGCGAGGATGGTGACGAATTCGGGGTGACGCACATAATAGTCCCAGATGAATGCCACCAGTTCGCGCAGGGCCTGCTCAGGGTCGGCGAGGTCGAGGCGCAGCTTCGCTTCGGCCTGGTTGAAGCTGGCATAGATGTGCTCCAGCACACTGATGAACAGCTTTTCCTTGCTGCCGAAGTAGTAATAGATCATCCGGTCGTTGGACTTGGCCAGTGTGGAGATCTGCTCGATGCGCCCACCAGTGAAGCCTTCCTTGCTGAAGACCTTCACTGCGGCCTTGAGAATATTGTCCCGGGTGCGGTCGGCCTGCTGGGCGCGAACACCGGTTTTGCGAGTTTGCATGTCGGTCCCTGTGGGGCTGGCCAGATACCCAACACTGCCACAGACATTGAGCCATTGCGCGGCTTTTTCGACTGGGCTGCGAGGTCATCGCCTGCGACCCGCGCGAGGAGATGGCGCACGTCGTAATCGAGGGCGCACAGATGCATCGGGTGCTGCCTTCTCTGTTCATTGCTGCGGGTGGTTGCCATGCGGCTACCGCCATTGTGGCGCTGACGCATGATCCGAAAATCGATGACCTGGCATTGATGGAGGCGGTGAATACCCCAGCGTTCTATATAGGCGCCATGGGTTCGGCGGCCACGTCAGCCCGTCGCGCCGAGCGGCTGCAGCGGATTGGCGGGCTGACCGACAAGCAGATAGAACGGCTGCACATGCCTATTGGGCTGGACCTGGGCAGCAAGGCGCCAGCGGAGATCGCGCTGGCGGTGATGGCGGATGTGCTGCGGGTGTATCGGGGCAAGGCGCGGGATGCGCTGTGAGGTTAGCCACCGCCCCAAGCCATCAAGCAGCCTGCGCCTGCCCCGCCAACTGCCGGGCACGGTTCAGTTCGCCCTGCAAATCATCGCTTACTGCCGCCACCCGTGAAGTTGCCGAACATCGAGATCAACCTGTTCTGGCACAGACGGTACATCAAGGACCCGGCCAACCGATGGCTCAGGCAATTGATGTTCGATCTGTTTTCGGACACTCGCTGACCGCGCGCTGGGCACGTGTCAGGCAGTTGACCAAGTGCAGCCGCATGGCAGCGCGGGCAGCACCGGCATCCTTGCGGGTAATCGCGGCATGCACTTGCTCACGCTCCCGCGCCTCCAGTGCCCGTTGCTCGGCATCGCCACCTGGCACTGCTTGCTGGGCCGCAGCCAACAAGGTATGCCCAAGATGGGTCATGGTGTCGATGAAAAAGCTGTTGCCCGTGCATTGGGCTATCTGCAGGTGAAACTCGAAGTCGGTACGCATGCAGGGTGCAGACTGCGTAGCGACACTCCCATCCAGCGCCGCCCGCATGGCAGCCAGTTGCTCTGGGGTGGCACGCTGGGCAGCAATGGCAGCCGCCTCGACTTCAAGGCAAAGCCGCAGCTCGATGATCGCCACCTCGTTGTATGCGCCCCCCATTCCAGGGTTGGCACTCTGGAAGTCACCTGCCGGGATGGCGTCTACAACAAAGGTGCCGATACCACGGCGGGTTTCTACCAGGCCTTCGGCCTGCAACCGTGACATGGCTTCGCGCACCACGGTACGGCTTACGCCACGCGCTTTGGTCACGGCTTCTTCAGTGGGCAATTTGCTTCCCGCTGGCAATTCGCCCGAGAGAATCTGCTGCGACAGGTCATGCACCAGTTGCTGGGCGAGATTCAGGCGTTTTTCCGGGGTGGCAGAAGCCATTGGGCGAACCTTTGCTAAGCGGAAGATCCCGGAGTATACCCGCTGCCCGGGGCCAAAACGCACTATACTGCCCGCTGCCAACACAAGAGCACAGTAATGCCGAACCCGACCGCCAGCCCCCCTCAACAGCCTCGCCGCCTGGCCGAAGCACTGGTCGAGCGCTTCGCCCAACGCATGCGTGAGGGCACGCTCAAGCGTGGTGACAAGCTGCCGACCGAAGCCACACTGATCGAAACCGAAGGCGTCAGCCGCTCGGTAGTACGCGAAGCGTTGTCGCGCATGCAGGCAGCGGGCCTGGTCGAGACCCGCCACGGCGTGGGCACCTTCGTGCTGGACATGCCGGCACCGGAGAGCTTCAACGTGGGGCCGGCAACCATCAGCCTGCTGTCCGATGTGCTCGACCTGCTGGAATACCGCCTAAGCCTGGAAGTGCAAGCCGCCGGCATGGCCGCCGAACGGGCCACGCCACAGGCACTCGAAGAACTGCAACAAGCCTTGGAAGCCCTGATGCAAGGCCCGGAAAAATCCGGCAGCACGACCAACGCCGACTTCCAGTTCCACCTGAAAATTGCCAAGGCCGCGGGTAACCAGTACCTGATCGATATCATGAAGCACCTGGGCACCAAGATGATCCCCCGCACGCGCATGAACTCTGCCTATACCGGGCAGAGCAACCGCAGTACCTACCTGGCCGGTATCAATGCCGAACATCAGCAGATCTACGACGCCATCGCCAGCCGCCAGGTGGATGCGGCGCGCGCCGCCATGTACCTGCACCTGAGCAACAGCCGTATGCGCCTGCGTGAGGCGCAACGGCTACAGGCATTCTACAGCGAGGCCTGAGGCCCCGGCGCGGGCTCTACGTCCGTATAGACAAGCCCTTGGCTGCCCTGCACCTGCCAAGGGTTGGCACCCCCGGTGTCGGTGAAGCGAAGCCCGTCGAAACGCGAATCCTTGAGGCCATCGATCTTCACCGGGGCTGGCCCGCGAAAGCGCACTCGTTCAAACACCAGGCCCTGATGCCAGGCGCCATGGCTGCTATCGCCCTTGACCTCGATGGCAGCGGTGCGGGCGTTTTCCACGCTTACGTCGCTGACCGTGATATCCCGGAACTGCCCCGCCACCGCCGAGCGCTTGTAATCGAGCTTGGCATTCGGGTCGTTGTAATCCAGGGTGAAGATGAAGGCCTGTTTTGCCGTGTTGCGGATGGCCGAATCACGGAAAGTGACGTGGCGTGCGCCGCCGCCCATGAAGTTGGTGCTTTTCATGCGCAGCCCGGCATCGGTGCCATCGGAGACGTTGTCCTCGGCCAGGATGTTCTGAATCCACGCGCCGGTATGGCTGCCCGCCACGACCATCCCATGGCCTTTGCGGAAATAGTTGTTGAAGATCCAGGCCTCCTCCTGCGCCTTCTGGTGGACCGCATCCGCCCCAGTGCCGGCGGCGAAGTTGACGCAGTCGTCTCCGGTGTCGAAGAAGTTGTTGAACACCAGGGCGCCGCGGCTGTTGGCAAACTCGATACCGTCGCCGTTGTTGGCGTCGTAGGTACGGTGCGTGGTGTTAGCCAGCACCACATTCTGCGTCTCCAGGTTCATGATGCCGTGGTAGGCCGGGTTGACCACCGTGAAGCCACCATAGAACACGTTTTTCACATTGCGCAGGGTAATCAGCGAGGAACGCATCTGACCGTAGGCGTCCTTGACGTTCATGCCCTCGGCCACCGCCCGCTCCACCTGAGCCTTGGCCAGCACGCCATCGTGCATGTAGCGGCTGTTGTCGCTGGGCAGGTAGAAGGGCAAGGCTTGCCCGCGCTCGTCGAGCACATCCGGGTTACGCTTCCAGCCATTGCCGTCGATGGTGCCCTTGCCGACGATGCGGATATTCTCGAAGGCCTGATGCGCACGCGGGTCGCGCGGCAAGGCATTGATCAGCGAGGCCGGACGCACGGTGGTGGAATACGGGTACTGGATATAGCCCTGGCGCGGGTAGTCCTCGGCACGCTCGGAACCTAACAGGGTAGCGCCCTCGGCGATTTCCAGGGTCATGTCGCTCTTGAGGTAAAGCGCCCCGCTCTTGTACGTGCCGGCAGGCAGCAACACCTTGCAGCCCTTGCTGCAAGCATCGATGGCACGCTGAATGGCAGCCGTGTCGAGCGCCTTGCCATCGCCCTTGGCACCGTAGCGCTGCACGTTGAACAGCGCCGGTATGGCCGTGGTTCGCTGCACAACCACGGGGCTGTCAGCAGACTCCTTGCCATTGCGATCGACCGAGCGCACGGTGAAGTGGTACTCGGTATCGGGGGCAAGCCCTTGGGCGGTGAAGCTGTGAATGGCGATGCGGTGGTGGAAGTTGTGCAGGTCCTGCTCGTAAAACCGGTCGATGTACGGTTTGGCCGGTGACACCTGCTCGTTGTTGGCGTTGCTTGCACCCAGCAACCGGCCATTGGCGTACACGTGGTAGTCGACGATCTCGGCATGGCTGGCGGGCTTTTCCCATACCAGGATGATCTGCCGGTCGTCGTAGGCCAGCGTCGGCACCTGGACCTTTGCAGGTGCCTCTACGGCCCACAGCGGCAAGCTGCTGCCCATGGCCAGGGCAACCACGGCAGCACGCACCAGCGAAGCGGGCGCAAGGTTGGCATTCGGCATCTTCTTATCTTCCTTGTAATTGCCGGGTTCAGGCCGACATGGCCGGGGCACGATCTGCGCTGAAGTCACGGCTGGCTTGCACCAGCATTCGTGTGTAATCGTGGGTGGCCTGGTCCTGGCTCAGTGCCCGGCAGTCCAGTTGCTCGACGATACGCCCCTGCTGCATCACCGCGACCTTGTCACACAGATGGCTGACCACACCCAGGTCGTGCGTCACCATCAGGTAGGTGAGCTTCTCGCGCTGACGCAGGTCGGACAACAGGTTGAGAATTTCTGCCTGCACCGACACATCCAGCGCCGACGTGGGCTCATCGAGCAACAGCACCCTAGGCTCAAGAATCAACGCCCGGGCGATAGCCACGCGCTGACGCTGGCCACCGGACAGCTGGTGCGGGTAGCGGTAACGGTAGCTGTCGTTGAGACCTACCTTGACGAGGATGTCGTTGATGCGATCGTTGCGCTCATCCATGCCGTGGATCACCAGCGGCTCGCGCAGTGCAGTGTCGATGGTATGGCGCGGGTGCAGCGAACCATAGGGGTCCTGGAACACCATCTGCACCTTGCGAAAGTGCTCCTTGGGGAGCTTGTGTTGCAACGGCACGCCGTCAATGCTCAGGGCTCCGCTCCAGTGCCGGTACTGGCCGGCCAGGCAGCGCAATACCGTGGTCTTGCCAGAGCCGGACTCCCCCACCAGGCCAAATGACTCGCCATCTTCGACACTCAGGTCGACATTGTGCAGCACCTGGTTGAGCGTGGCGCCAACGCCAAAGCTAAGGTTCAATGCGTGTGCTTGGATCATGGACATGGTCAGTTACCTCAGCAGGAGAGCCACAGTGGGTCGCGTTGCAACACGGGCAAACGCGGGCGGCGGTTGTCCATGCTTGGCAAAGCGGCCAGCAGGCCTCGGGTGTAGGGATGTTCGGCACGGTGCAGGTCACTGGCAGCCAGCGACTCCACCACGCGCCCGGCATACATCACCAGCACCCGGTCACAGTAATTGCGCACCAGGTTCAGGTCGTGGCTAACGAAGATCAGCCCCATCTGCTGCTCCACCACCAGCTCTTCGAGCACGTTGAGCACCTGCTGGCGCACCGAAACATCCAGCGCCGAGGTCGGCTCGTCAGCGATGATCACTTCCGGGCTGGTGATGACCATCATCGCGATCATGATGCGCTGGCCCATGCCGCCGCTCACCTCATGCGGATAAAGATCGTAGACGCGCTTCGGGTCGCGGATATGCACCTTGTCGAGCATCTGCAGCACCCGCTCACGGGCGTCGTTGCGGCTGGCCTTGTGGTGCGCCAGGTACGCCTCGGCAATCTGGTCACCCACCCGCACCACCGGGTTGAGCGAATACTTGGGGTCTTGCATGATCATCGAGATGCGCTGGCCGCGAATTTTCTGCATGGTCTTTTCGCTGGCACTGAGCAGGTCGACATCGCCGAACTGCAGGGCCTTTGCGGTGATCTGCGCGCTGCCGGGGTGCAGCTTGAGCAAGCTGCGGCCCACGGTGGACTTGCCCGAACCGGACTCACCCACGATGGCGAGCTTTTCCCGGCCCAGGGTGAAGGACACATCACGCACCGCGTGCATCACTTTCTTGCCGTTGACGAAGCGCACATTGAGCGATTCGACATTGAGTTTGACTGCTGACATAAAGCCTCCGGTTACTCGCTACGCGGGTCGAGAATGTCCCGCAGGCCATCGCCCAGCAGGTTGAACGCCAAGCTCACCAGCATGATTGCCGCACCGGGTACGGCTACCAGCCACCAGCACTCGAGCATGTAGCGCCTCCCCGTGGAGATCATCGCCCCCCACTCCGGCAAAGGCGCCTGCGCCCCTAGCCCGAGGAAGCCCAGCGCCGCCGCAGTAAGGATGATGCCGGCCATGTTCATGGTCAGGCGGATGATCACCGACGACAGGCACATCGGCACGATATGGCGCAGGATGATGCGTGTCGAAGACGCGCCCTGCAGTTCGACCGCCACCACGAAGTCGGCCTTGCGCAGCGACAGGGTTTCGGCCCGGGCCAGCCGTGCGATCGGTGGCCAGGAGGTTAACGCAATAGCCACCACCGCATGCTCAAGGCCAGGGCCCAATGCGGCGATGAAGGCCAGCGCCAGCACCAGGCTGGGGAACGAAATGAAAATGTCGGTGACGCGCATGAACACGGTATCGACAATGCCGCCGAAGTAGCCCGATACCGTGCCGATGAACAGGCCGATCGGGCCGACGATGACCGTCACCAGGGCGATGATGTAGAGGGTGATACGCGCGCCATAGACCAGCCGGCTGAAGATATCCCGGCCGTATTCGTCGGTACCGAACCAGTGCGCGGCACTGGGTGCCTGCAAGGCGTTGGCGAGGTTCTGGATGACCGGGTCGTGGGTGGCGATCCACGGCGCGAACGCCGCTACCACGACCAGCAGCAAGGCCACCAGCAAGCCCGCCAAGGTCATAGGGTTGCGGACCAGCAGGCGCAACACCCGCAGGCTGCTTTTGCCAAGGGCCTCAAGGCTGGACGCCGGGGCATCGGCCTGCCGCTTGGCGGTAGATTCGGTAGAAGATATGTTGGCAATCATCGGCAAGTTCTCGATGTGGAGTCATGGCCGCTCGGGGTACCCGTGAGCCCCCGGACGGTACTCAACGTTGCTTGTAGACGCCCAGGTAGCGGGTGGCTTCGGCGTCGTCGCCAGTGAAACCCTTGACGTCGGCTGCGCTTACGGCGGTGTCGGTCATCTGCGAAATCATCATGATCGGCCCCACCTCGTCGTCGTACAGTTTCTGCGCCTGCTGGTACATGGCCAGGCGTTTGGCCGCATCGCGCTCGACCCCCACCCGGTCGATCAGGTCATTCAGCGGGGGGCTGAAGAACGACGCTCGCCAGCCCTGGAAGTTGGGCAGGCCAGCACTGTCACTGTTGTCGGGGTTGTAGACGAAGGTGCGCAGGCTGAAATACGGGTGCGGATAACGCTCGGCGCCCCGCGCCACGATCATCTCAAAGTTGCGCGCGCGCATGGCGCCATACACCTGGTTGCCGGTACCGGTGACGATAGTGGCCTTGATGCCACCTTCAGCCAGGGTCGACTGCATACGTGCAGCGATATCAATGAAGGGAGGTTCGGACAGCGTGCGAATGGTTGTATTGAAACCTTGTGGGTAGCCCGCCTCTGCCAGCAGTGCCTTGGCTTTGGCGACATCCAGCTTGTAGCCCGGGTCGGGCAACCGGGCCTCGAGCCCAAGCTGCATCGGCTGCTGGTTGAGCTTGCCGTAATGCGGCATCACCTGCTGGTCCAGGCCCTGGTAGTCGATCAGGTTACGCACCGCTTCGCGGACTTTGCGGTTGGCAAACTCCGGCTGCTTCATGCTCATCGCCACGTAGTACAGGGTGCCGCGCTGCAACGCTTGCACCTGGAGTGTGTCGGAACTCTCGATGGCCTTGATATCCGGCGCAGCCATACCGTAGGCCAGGTCCAGGTCACCGCGTTCGAGCATCAGGCGCAGTGACTGCGACTCGGTCATGTGGCGGACCAGCACTCGCTTCATCTTCGCCGGGCCTGCCCAGTACCCGTCGAAACGGGTCATCACCAGCGCATCGTTGGCGCTCCACTTGGTCAGGGTGAACGGCCCGCTGCCTGCCTCATTGGTGACCAGCCAGGCCGCGCCCAGGTCACCGTTCTTCTCATGCTTGAGCACTTGCTGGCGGTCGACCACGACAGCGCTGGGGGACACAGCCAGCGAGTCGATCACCAGCAACGGGTCGGTCGGCTGCGGCAGGTCGATCACCAAGGTATGGCTATCGGTCGCACGGATCAGCTTTTGAATGTTTTCGACACTGTAGCCGTAGGCCTTCCAGGTGGTAGCCAGGCCATAGTTGAGCTTCATCACCCGGTACAGTGACCAGGCCACATCTTCGGCAGTGAGCGGGTTGCCGGAATGGAACAGGACATCACCGCGCAGGTGGAAGGTGATCTGCTTGCCGTCTTCGCTGACGTCCCAGCGTTCAGCCAGTTGTGGCAGGTGCTTGTCCGGGTTGCCCTGGTCGCGCTTGATGAGCGTGTCGTAAAGGTTGGCATTGATGCCAGAGGCATCCAGGCCGGGCGCGTTGGCCGGGTCGATGGAGAACAGGTTGACCATGCTCATGCCGACGATCAACTGGTCGCCAGGGGTTTTCGCCTGCACCACAGCGAGCGGGCCGAGCAGCAGCGCTGCGCCCAGCAAAGCCATACGCAGCGGCGGGAATACAGTCTTCATGGCGCATCCTTTTTTATAGTTATTCAATGTGTTCACGCTGAGCGGGAATTAGCGGGTCCTTGGGTCGAACACCTTGTACAGGGCGTCGCTTATCAGGTTGAGCGCAACGAAAATCAGGCCGATGATCAACACGCAGCCCATCACTGCATTCATGTCACCGAGCATCAGGCTGCTGGTGAGGTATTGGCCGAAGCCAGGCCAGGCAAACACGGTTTCGATCAGCACCGCCCCCTCCAGCAACGAGCCATAGGCCAGGGCGACCACCGTGAGCAACTGCACGAGGATATTGCGGAACGCGTGGTTCCAGACCACCTGGCGCCGCGACAGCCCCTTGACCCTGGCAGTGATGATGTATTCCTGCGACAGTTGCTCGAGCATGAAGCTACGGGTCATGCGGCTGATGTAGGCCACCGAGTTCAGGCCCAGGATCAACGCCGGCAGAACGATATGGCGCAACGCGCTGGTGAAGGCCTCCCAGTCACGCGCCAGCGCCGTGTCGATCAGCAGCAGGCCGGTAACCTCATCGACCATGCCGTCATAGGCCAGGTCGATGCGCCCTGCGCCACCCGCCCAACCCAGCCAGGCGTAGAACACCAGCAGGCCCATCATGCCGACCCAGAAAATAGGCGTGGAATAGCCGAACAAGGTAATGACCCGTGCGACATGGTCGCCGACCCGCCCCTGATTGCTGGCAGCCACCACGCCCAGTGGCAGACCGATCAGCACGCCAAACAGAATGGCCAGCGTTGCCAGCTCGATGGTGGCCGGGAACACCCGCTTGATGTCATCGAGTACCGGGTGGCCGGTGAGCAGTGCATTGCCGAAATCACCGTGCAGCAAGTCGTTCAAGTACAGCCCGAACTGGGCCCAGATCGGTTTGTCCAGGCCCATCGCCCGGTATACCTGGTCGTAGGTGGAGCTGTCGGCATCCGGGCCAACTACCGCCAGCACCGGGTCCAGCGGCATGACCCGGCCGATGAAGAACGTCAGCGCCAGCAGGCCAAGCAAGGTCACCAGCACCGTGCTGGCCCGGCGGGCGGTACCCGATACACGGGCACCCATTACAGAGGCAGTCGAAGCAAACATAACAGGCTCCTGAAAAAGCAATCACCAATCACGCAGGCTTGACCTCAGCGCGACTTGTAGACGTCTTTGTAACGGGTGGTGGCCGCGGTATGGCCTTGGTAGTCCTGCACATCGTGGTAGAGCACCACGGTGTCGGTCATCTGCGACACAGGCAGGATGGCCCCCACCTGCTCGTCCAGGGTTTTCTGGATTTGCTGGTACTGGGCCAGTTGCTGCGCCTTGTCGGGTTCGACTTCCGCCTGCTCGATCAGGTTGTTCAGCTCGGGGCTGTAGAACGAGGTACGCCAGCCCTGGAAGTTGCTCAGCTTGGCTTCGTCGCGGTTGTCCGGGTTGTACACCAGGGTGCGCAGGCTTGAATGCGGATGCCGTTCAGCACCACCGCCGCCGCGCCCGACCAGGATGTCGAAGCTGCGCTCACGCATGGCACCGTAGATCTGGTTGCCGGTACCGGTGACGATGGTGGCCTTGATACCGGCCTGGGCCAAGGTCGACTGCAGGCTGGACGCAATGTTGATGAAAGGTGGCTCGGTGAGCACGCGGATGGTGGTCTTGAAGCCCTCGGGGTAGCCCGCTTCGGCCAGCAGTTTTTTCGCTTCGGCCACGTTCAGGGCATAGCCCGGATCATCCAGCCTTGCTGGCAGGCCAAGCGGTAGCGGGCGCTGATTGAGCTGGCCATAGTGCGGCATCACGGTCTGGTTGATGCCTTGATAGTCGATCAGCGAACGAACCGCCCGGCGTACGCGCACATCGTCGTAGGGTTTGCTCTTCACGCTCAGGGCAACGTAGTACAACGTTCCGCGCTGCACGGTCTGGGTACGAACGTTGTCAGACTTCTCCAGCGCCTCGATGTCTGGCGCGGACATGCCCTTGGCCAGGTCCAGGTCGCCCCGCTCCACCATCAACCGCAGTGACTGCGACTCGGTCATATTGCGCATGACGATGCGTTTGAGCTTGGCTGGGCCACCCCAGTACCCGTCAAAACGGTTCATCAGGATGACATCGTTGGCGCGCCACTCCTTGAGCACGAACGGCCCGCTACCAGCCGCGTGGGTGGCCAGCCAGGCACTGCCCATGTCATCGCCCTTCTGGTGCTGCTGCACCACCTTGCGGTCGAGGATGAATGCGCTGGGCGAAGTTGCCAGGGTATTCAGCACCAGCAACGGGTCAGTCGGCCGCGGTAGCTCGATGACGAAGGTTGAGTCATCAACAGCGCGCATGTGCTGGTCGACATTGCCCGCAGAAAACCCGTAGGCCTTCCAGGTCGACGCCAAGGCCAGGTTAAGTTTGAGTACGCGCTGCAGCGACCAGGCGACATCCTCGGCACTTAGCGGGTTACCGGACTGGAACGTTACGCCCTTGCGCAGGGTGAACGTGAGGGTCTTGCGGTCATCGCTGACCTGCCAGCTTTCTGCCAGCGCTGGCAGCAGCCGGTCCGGCTGACGCACGTCCTGCACCAGCAGCATGTCGTAGAGGTTGGCATTGACCTCGGACACATCCAGCCCGGTCGCCGCCGCCGGGTCGAGGGACAGCAGGTTGATCATGCTCATACCGACGATCAACTGATCCGCCGGGGTTTTCGCTAAAGCAGCAGGTACCGAGGTCAGCGCCAGAGACGCAGCAAAGACCCCCGCCCAGAGTGTGGGGATAACGCTCATGTGAGATCGCCTTCTTATAGTTATTGGACGCTCGGGCGGCACGCAGCGACGCGTGCCGCCATGCACGAATCAGAAGCTTTGCAGCGTATTGGTTTCGACGTAGTCGAAGTCGATGTCTTCCCCAAGGCCAGGCAAGTTCGACAGGTGCACATAGCCGTCTTCGTCCATCGGGTCGACCAGGCGTTTGAGATAGGCAGGTACCTCGTCGTAGTCAAGGAATGGGTGCAGCAGACCGCGCTCGTACCAGGTGCAGTTCTTGATTGCCCCCACGACCGCCAGGTTGGCGGCGCCGTTGCCATGGATCTCGCAATCCATGCCGAACGATTCGGCCATGTGCGCAACCTTCAGACACGGTGCAATGCCACCCACACCGGCAACCCCCGCACGCAGGATGTCGCACACATCGTTCTTGACCCAGCTCGCCCGGCTCAGGTGCTTGCCGCCGAGGCTTTCCGGGCCTAGCACCGGGATATCCAGCTGCCCGGAAAGCCAGGCGTAGGACTCGGCGGAGTCTTCCATCATTGGCTCTTCGAACCAGGCAAAGTCGAGCTTCTCCAGGGCACGGCCGATAGTGAGGGCCTCGGTGCGGCTGTACCAGTGATAGCCATCGATCATCAGCGCAATGTCCGGCCCCACGGCCTCGCGCACGGCGGCGCATGCCTTGATGTCCATGCTCACGCTGGGCGCGAACGACACCGGCGGCATCCAGGTGTGCAGCTTGATCGCCTTGTAGCCACGCTTGACCAGGGTTTCGGCGAAGCGACCGTACTCTTCCGGAGTGGACAGACCGCCGGGCAGCTCATCGCCGCACATGGTCGAGCCATAGGCCGGCACCTTGTCGCGGTAGCCGCCGATCAGCTTGTGCACCGGCAGGTTCAACTTGCGACCGGCCCAATCCCACAGCGCCTGCTCGACCAGCGCCAGGGCACGGTCGGTCAGCTGGCTGGCGCTACCGCGCTGCCAGTGCGCGAGGTCGTGCCAGATTTTTTCGCGGTCAAAGGCATTGGCGCCAACCAGCACCTTGCGCACGAAATTATCCAGCACATAAGGGCGAATGAGCTCGGGTGCGCCCAGCGCATAGCCTTCGCTGCCGCACTCGGTCCTGATGCGCAGCAGGGCCATCCTGGCCTGGGTCACATCACCTGGGTGGGCATGGCCGGCGCTGTCTACGGCGCGGCGCGTGGGGTAGGAAAATACCTGGACGGTTACAGCAGTAATGATCATGGACGTCTGAGCCTTCTTATTGGATTTGTGGCGAGTGAGTCACGCTCTGGGGCCATCCTACGTCATCATACAACATTTGAAAAGCGCCAGTTAAAACCCGATAAAACCTCCGATTCATGATGCCTGCAGCAATCATGAGACCCCGAAAGAAAAGCAAACACACCCTTGAAACACGCCTAATAGAGCCATCAAGCAATGTGATCAGACAACATTTCAATAATTCGTAGACAGCCCCACAGTCGTACGATAACTTATTTTAAAAATCACGGAGCGCTGACCACCTCGAACACCTTGCTCACCCGCCTCATCACGTCCTCAACAAAAACAAAAAAAGAGATCGCATGAACATCACATTTCGCCGCCTCATCGCCGCCAGTACGCTCGGCCTGTCGTTCTACGCCTGCGCAGACTCCGCCAGCATCAACTACCGGCACACGTTCACCGAAGATGACAGCATTCATTCCGACCGGATAAAGCTGAGTTACCGCAAGGACAGCGGCCTGGGGTTTGCCGCAGAAATCAAATACAAGACTGCCGGCGACCGCGAAGACGTCGCCTACGACAACATGGTCAACAACGGCCATGAGTTCACCGTGGACTACAACTACAAGATGAGCCCCCGGTCGACCTGGACCCCCGCCTTCCAGATGGACAGCACCAAGGATGCGACCACCTACAAGTTCGGCTTGAAGTACAACTACAAGCTCAGCGACACCTGGTACGTCGCCACCCGCGTGCGCCACGACGCACGCAACCTCGACCGCGACCAGATTGACCACAGCAAGCCGGACCGCGCCAAGGACAACCAGAACACCACCCGCCTTGAAGGCTGGCTCGGCTATACCCCCAGCGGCCCGTGGGCATTCGAATACCAGTACATCCACTTCACCACCGACTACATCCGCTACGACAACAAGAAGCGCGACTACGAGCAGAACCTGATCATCAAGTACAAGCTCAACAAACAGTGGGCACCGTTCATGGAGGTGGGCGACATCAAGGTCAACAGTTACACGGACGATCGCCAGGCCCGTTGGCGCCTGGGTATCCAGTACAACTTCCTGTAAGGGCTATCGCCCGCCCATGCCGGTGTCGTTCCTGTACGGCACCTTCATGCAATTTCAGTAAAAGGCCCCAGTACAATGACCACGACCACCCGCAAACCCTTCAACCGCCTGCTGCTCACCGGTGCTGCCGGCGGGCTCGGACACGTGCTTCGCGAAGCACTGCAAGCACACGCCGACATCGTGCGCGTATCGGACATCAGCCCAATGACACCGGCCGAGGACGAGCATGAAGAAGTTATCCATTGCGACCTGGCGGACAAGGCCGGCGTACTGGCCCTGGCCAACGGTGTAGACGCTATCGTGCACCTGGGTGGGATCTCTACCGAACGCGCTTTCGAAGAAATCCTGCAAGCGAACATCATCGGCACCTTCCACATCTACGAGGCTGCCCGCAAGCACGGGATCAAACGTGTGGTCTTTGCCAGTTCCAACCACGTCACCGGCTTTTACCCCCAGGGCGAACAAGTGGATGCGCATTCGCCGCGCCGGCCGGACTGCTATTACGGGCTGTCGAAGGCCTACGGCGAAGACCTGGCAACGTTCTACTTCCACCGCTACGGCATCGAAACCGTCAGCCTGCGTATCGGCTCCTCCTTCCCCGAACCCCGCAATGTGCGCATGTTGTCAACCTGGCTGAGCTATGGCGACCTGGCACACCTGGTGGAGCGCGCATTGCTGGCCGAGAACGTTGGCCACACCGTTGTGTATGGCGTCTCCGCCAACCGCGACCTGTGGTGGAGCAACCGCTACGCCGCGCACCTGGGTTTCAACCCGAAGGACAGTGCCGAACGCTTCCGCCCGGCACTGGAGCAGCAGCCGAAACCCGCCGCGAATGACCCGACTGCTCATCTGCAAGGTGGCGCCTTCACCGCTGCCGGACCTTTTGGCGACTGACCCCCGATAGAGTGCAGAATGCTTCCATGACAGCCGAACTGATTATCGATGCACGCAATGTCACGGGCGAGAGCCCGGTCTGGCACCCGCAGGAAAATGCCTTGTACTGGGTGGACATTCCGGTAGGCAGCCTGCACCGCTGGCAACCGGACGGCCAGACCCACCACTGGACCGCAGACGAAATGCTAGGCTGCATTGCCCGCAGCCACCGAGGCCATTGGCTGGGGGCCCAGGAGAGCGGGATCTTCCACCTCATCCCCCAGGCAGACGGCCGTCTGCTGGCCGGCAAACGTGCCAGTGTCGAACACGCCAGGCCCGGCATGCGCTTCAATGACGGGCGCTGTGACCGCCAGGGGCGCTTCTGGGCCGGTACGATGCAAACCAGCATGGCCGCCGAGCCGGTGGGTGCCTTGTACCGGTATGACGCGATGGCAGATGGCACGGCAGGGCCATTGCAGGCACGGCTGGGCACATTGTCCGTTCCCAACGGCATGGCGTTCAGCCCGGACGGCAAAACCATGTACGTCTCCGACTCACACCCGAGCGTGCAGATGATCTGGGCTTTCGACTACGACATCGACAGCGGCAGCCCGCACAACCGCCGGGTCTTCGTCGACATGAACCAGCACCCCGGCCGGCCGGATGGGGCTGCGGTAGATGCCGAAGGTTGCTACTGGATCTGTGCGATCGATGCCGGCCAGGTACTGCGCTTTACTCCCGACGGCAAGCTGGACCGCGCCCTGCCGCTACCGGTGAAGAAACCTACCATGTGCGCATTCGGTGGCCCGCAACTGGAAACGTTGTTCGTGACGTCGATTCGCCCGCAAGGCATCGACCTGAGCGACCAGCCCCTGGCCGGTGGCGTATTCGCATTGACCCCTGGCGTCAAAGGCTTGCCGGAGCCCATCGCCAAGGGCTGAATGAAGCCAGGCTGCGGCTGTTTCAGGGGCAATACGCCCATCGACGAGATGCTGATCAGCGGCGTGAGCTTGCACCCAGCCAACGTTGATCAGCAGCAACGCCACGCACAACTGCATCGGCGTGCGGGTATGCCCGGTGACATGGCGATGGATGAACACCGCCACCAGCCCCACGGCGATCATCAACTGGCGATGACCGGACAGGTGCGTTACTCAAGCAGCGACGCCTCGTTCGCCATCATCGCTGACTTCGAACTGCCCCACCAGCTTCTGCAACTTGCCAGCATCCACCTTCACCTTCTGCGCACTGCTTTGCAGCACCAGAGCGGTCTGGCGCATCTCGCTGGAGGACTGGTTGACCTGCTCGATCGTCTTGCCGTATTCCACGCTGCGACGGTTGAGCTGCTGGATGATGGCGAACATGCCCTCCACCGCCTGGTGCAGTTGCACATTTTCGGAAGACGCGTCCTCCGCCAGGCGCAGGCTGTTGTCGACATCCTGCACGCCCTGCTCCATGAAGCTTACCGCCTGCCGGGTTTCGCCCTGCAGGCTCTCGACCATATGGCGAATGTCGTCGGCGGCACGCGAGGTGCGTGCGGCCAGGCTGCGCACCTCGTCGGCCACCACGGCGAAGCCACGACCATGCTCCCCGGCCCGCGCCGCCTCGATAGCGGCATTGAGCGCCAGCAGGTTGGTCTGGTTGGTGATTTCGCTGATCAACCCGGTGATGTTGTCGATCTCGACCATGCGGCTGTCGAGCCGCTGCACGCTGGATGATGATCGCGCCACCACATCGCGGATCGACTGGGTGCCCGCCTGCACCGCCTGGTACTGCGCGCGTGCGCGGCTGACCACTTCGTCCATGGCCTGTTTCATCTGCTCGGCGCTGACCGAGGCCTGCTGCAGTTCGCCGAGTTGCTCTTCCATGATGATCATCATCTGGTGCACGGCGTCGGCCACGTCGGCGGAGCTTACGCTGGCCTCCTGGCTGCGCCCGAGCATCATCTGGTTGGTGCTGCCAACCGTGCGACTGGCCTTGACCACCTGCCCGACCACCGTGTCCAGGCGGTCGATGAAGCTGTTGATCCAGCGCGCCATGTCGCCGCTCTCATCATTGGCCAAGGTACTGGTATCCAGGCGCTGGCGCAGGTTGCCTTCACCCTCGGCGATGGTGCACAGCACACTGCTCATGCCCTTCAACCTGGCGGCCAGGCGCTTGGGCCCGAGCATGCCGAACAACAAGGTGGCGCCCAGCATGCTCAAGGCCTCGATCGCGTCAGTCAGCCCTTGCGGCAGGCCTGCATAGTGCTGCACCCAGTAATTGCAGCCGAACAGCCCCGCCATGATCGCTACATAGGGTTTCATCAACCCGTAGCTCAGCGAACGCCGGCGATAGACCTCCTCCAGGTCTGCCTCGCACATCATGCCCCAGCGGTCGGGTGAGCCTGGCAACTGGAAGGTCACGCCCTTGCCCACCACTGGCACATGACGGTAGTCGGAATAGCCGGGGTAGGTCACGAACAGGTTGGCACCCCGCCTGATCGTCTCCCTCACGCCAGGGTGCAGTTCCCGCGTGGAAGGGTCGGTGAAACGAAGCTCCAGCTCGGTATGACGCTGGACCTGCACGGTGGTCCAGGGGGTGTGCACACCGTTCTTGAGGTTTTCGCCATGGGTGAAGGTGGCGTCCTCGAAGCGCGAGCGGGACAACGCGGTACCGGGCTGTATGCCAGGGTCGAAGCGCGATTGCGCCATGAACAGGTAGTTGTCGCCCGACTCGGGGTAAATGTGCCCTGCCTCGCGCTGGATCAGGTCACCCAGCACATCGTTGGGCACCCGCCCACACAAACAACCTAGCACTTTGCCCTCGTGCATCAGGGGCTGGTAGAACATCAACGTGACTTCGTCGTGGAAGCGCGAGGAAGACGGGCCGACCTGCAAGGTCAGCGGGTCGCTGTAGGGCCCGTGCAGAAACGGTGCTTTCAGCCCTTGCGCCAGGGCTGCCAAGTGCTCGATGCGTGGCGTGCCACGCTGGGGCCAGGTCGAAGCGATGACGATGCCGTGGGCATCGACGACAAACAGTTCGGAAAAGTCCTCAGCCTGGGCCAGGGTGTTGCGCAACATCGCGCTATCGACTTGAGCGAGCCCGGGCGTCACCTGCTCGGCCAGGTCGGCCAAGTGTTCCCACTGCTCGCGCACCCACTCATGCAGCAACTGCACGCGGGTCTGGGCGATGGCTTCGAACGTTTGCTCGACCTGCGGGTAACTGGCCCGGTTAAGGCGGCACGCCCAACCCATGCTGAATTTGCCGGTTTTGCCAAACCACGGCAGCCAACCCTTTTCACTCGACGATAACTGCATCGAACCACTGGAAAGCGACATTATCTTCACCATACGCGACATCGAATGGCAATCTGATAGCAAGTCGCACGCCAACGGCGGGAGGCGTGATTAATCGGCGATCCAGCGGAGTGGATGCACTTCATCAGTGCAAGATGCCGGCAGGCAACCCCGGAACGCACCAGCCACGGGCAAAAATGAGCGGTTTAAGCATTCAACTGAAATGAGGCAAATAGCCGCCAGAACTGCTCGCAGATCGCACAACAGTTCGATAATCGCACAAATTCAGCCAAACCCTCTCTACTGTTGCCCTATCTTGCGGCACGCTATAGCGAAAGTCAGCAAGCCATTTCAAGTGCTGACAGGCCCCATCGCTTCACGCGCTCCGGCCAGCCCGACAACCACAACTCCAGGAACAACCAGGAGCTCGCCTTGATCAATAAAACGTACGAGTCCATCGCCAGCGCGGTGGAAGGGATCACCGACGGTTCGACCATCATGGTCGGTGGCTTCGGCACGGCTGGCATGCCGTCCGAGCTGATCGATGGCCTCATTGCCACCGGTGCCCGCGACCTGACCATCATCAGCAACAACGCCGGCAACGGCGAGATCGGCCTGGCCGCCCTGCTCATGGCAGGCAGCGTGCGCAAGGTGATCTGCTCGTTCCCGCGCCAGTCCGACTCCTACGTGTTCGACGAACTGTACCGCGCCGGCAAGATCGAACTGGAAGTGGTCCCGCAGGGCAACCTGGCCGAGCGTATCCGCGCCGCAGGCTCCGGCATTGGTGCGTTCTTCTCACCGACCGGCTACGGCACCCTGTTGGCCGAGGGCAAAGAAACACGTGAGATCGACGGCCGCATGTACGTGCTGGAAATGCCGCTGCACGCCGACTTCGCACTGATCAAGGCGCACAAGGGTGACCGTTGGGGCAACCTGACCTACCGCAAGGCCGCCCGCAACTTCGGCCCGATCATGGCCATGGCTGCCAAGACCGCCATCGCCCAGGTCGACCAAGTCGTCGAACTTGGTGAACTGGACCCGGAACACATCATCACCCCGGGTATCTTCGTCCAGCGCGTGGTCGCCGTCACCGGTGCTGCCGCTTCTTCGATCGCCAAAGCTGTCTGAGGCCTGCCATGACCATCACCAAAAAGCTCTCCCGCACCGAGATGGCCCAACGCGTGGCCGCAGACATCCAGGAAGGCGCGTATGTAAACCTGGGCATCGGCGCACCGACCCTGGTGGCCAACTACCTGGGCGACAAGGAAGTGTTCCTGCACAGCGAAAACGGCCTGCTGGGCATGGGCCCAAGCCCTGCGCCGGGCGAGGAAGACGATGACCTGATCAACGCCGGCAAGCAGCACGTCACCCTGCTGACCGGTGGTGCCTTCTTCCACCATGCCGATTCGTTCTCGATGATGCGTGGCGGCCACCTGGACATCGCCGTACTGGGTGCCTTCCAGGTGTCGGTCAAGGGCGACCTGGCCAACTGGCACACGGGTGCCGAAGGTTCGATCCCGGCCGTAGGCGGCGCAATGGACCTGGCCACCGGCGCCCGCCAGGTGTTCGTGATGATGGACCACCTGACCAAGACCGGCGAAAGCAAGCTGGTGCCCGAGTGCACCTACCCGCTGACCGGTATCGCTTGCGTCAGCCGCATCTACACCGACCTGGCCGTACTGGAAGTGACACCTGAAGGGCTGAAAGTGGTCGAGATCTGCGCGGACATCGACTTTGACGAACTACAGAAACTCAGTGGCGTGCCGCTAATCAAGTAATCCAGAAAGCCCGCGGGCTTTCCATGCCCACTGCGGCACTCTCAACAGTGCCGCACTAGCGCTGCACGGCAGCCCCGGCAATTCGTGTATCCACGCTGAAATCCAGGGGCTGCTCCGCAGCCCTTTCGCGACACAAGGCTTGCGCTGTTTTCGCCAACCCGCGAAGGGGGCGCGCGGCGTTGAGGCCTCTCTTCCAACCGTTTGGGAGCTGACAGACGGGAACACGCGTAGAGATCAGCCCAATAAGCCATCGAGCGAGAGCCAGAAAGCGGCGTGCAAAATCCCCGACCGCGACTTTACGCCTTTTTTACTCGACATTACCGTAAAGCAAGCAATACTGCCGGCACTGTCCCAACGAGCTCCCTCAATGCCGCTGCCTGCATTGCGTTTCATTGCCTTCATTATTGGCGTATTCCTGATCACATTGGCCGTCAGCATGGTGATTCCGATGCTGACGTTGCTGTGGTACGACCGCAGCGACGACCTCGGCGCATTCGTCTGGTCGAGCCTGATCGTTCTGTGCGTCGGCCTGCTTCCGGTAGCCCGGGGCGTCCCCGACATACCGCAACTGCGGACCAGGGACATGTATTTCCTCACGACGGCAAGCTGGGTCATCGTGTGTGCATTTGCGGCGCTGCCGATGGTGTTAATTCGCGACATCAGTTACACGGACGCGTTCTTCGAAACCATGTCGGGAATTACCACCACCGGCTCGACCGTGCTGACAGGCCTGGACAGTGCATCACCGGGGCTACTGATATGGCGTTCCCTGCTGCACTGGCTGGGAGGCATTGGATTTATCGGCATGGCCGTGGCGATCCTGCCACTGCTGCGCGTGGGCGGCATGCGCCTGTTCCAGACCGAGTCTTCGGATTGGTCTGACAAAGTGACGCCACGTTCGCATGTGGCTGCCAAGATGATACTGCTGGTCTACCTGGCCCTGACAGCATTGGGAACAGGGGCGTTGTGGGCTGCCGGCATGACCCCGTTCGAAGCCATCAATCATTCGATGTCGCTGATTTCAACCGGTGGTTACTCGACCTCGGATGCCTCGCTGGCTCATTGGCCACAGCCTGCGGTGCATTGGGTAGCTGTGGTCATCATGATACTCGGCAGCCTGCCCTTCACACTCTATGTCGCCACGCTGCGTGGCCATCGACGCATCCTGCTCACGGACCATCAAGTTCGCGGTTTCATTGGTTTTCTCGTCTTCGTCTGGCTCACCGTCGGAACCTGGCTCTGCCTGCACAGCGACCTGGCTTGGTGGGATGCGTTTCGTATCGTTGCGGTCAATGTGACCTCGGTGGTGACCACCACAGGCGTTGCCTTGGGTGATTACACGCTCTGGGGCAGCTTCGCCATCATGCTGTTCTTTTACCTGACGTTCGTCGGCGGGTGCTCGGGCTCCACCGCCGGCGGTTTGAAAATATTCCGTTTCCAGGTGGCCGCTGCCTTGCTTGTCAGCAGCCTGAAGCAGTTGATCCATCCACGGGCAACGATCTCGAAGAAATACAATGGGCACCCCATCGATGAAGAGATCGTACGGTCACTGCTGACGTTCTCCTTCTTCTTCTCCGTCACCATCGCAGTCATCGCCCTTGGCCTCTCTCTGATAGGGCTCGACTGGATGACGGCATTGAGCGGGGCGGCCACCGCGGTGTGCAACGTCGGCCCAGGCCTGGGGACGATTATCGGGCCTGTAGGTAATTTCGCCTCGTTGCCGGACGCAGCGAAATGGTTGCTGACGGTTGGCATGCTGCTTGGACGGCTCGAGATCCTCACCGTACTGGTACTTGTCTCGCCGGCCTTCTGGCGATTCTAGGCCTGAGGTCATACAACCAATCAGCCAGAAGACCTCTGGACTCCCCGCATGCCCCGCCTTTGCGGTGGGCTAGGCGGTGTAGCCTGGGCCAGCCTGCCACTGCTCGATTTTACCCTCGCGTGGCAAGCACGGTGTCGAACGCTGGGCGAAGGCATTACCGAACCCCAAAGTCGCAGCGTGCACAGCACCTTGAGACAGAACACGACCACCCTAAGTACCGCGCCCCACGACAATGATGCTGAAGAACGGAAAATGCTCCAGGAAAGCAAACAAGGCGAGCGCACTGTCTTCACAATGTGCAGGTGGCGGTGATCAGTTGGATAAATTGCCGTTCGCCAAGCCCCGCGTGCTCGGAAATCACCATAAACCGTAACGTCCGCAGGGAAAAATCCCAGACCGACGCCCCATGGGAGTGAATGGTTTGGCGCTTGTTGTTCATCTGAGAGTGGTTATTCGGTAGACTACCGGACGGGTGCCAGCTGCACGGTGCAGTGGGGCAGGTTAAAGAACAGCGCAGGTCGGGCCGCCATGCGGGAGTACCTGTGCCTATGCATAAAGTAGAATTACCTCGCGCCCAGAAACTGGCTGAGCGTGCCTTCGCCAACCTTGAACGCTTTTTGCACATTGAAGCGGTCAGCGGCATCGTTCTGTTGATTGCCGCAGTCGCTGCATTGATTTGGGCGAATTCCCCGGCTGCCGACAGTTATGAAGCCCTTTGGCATACGCCGTTGACGTTCGGCGTAGGCTCGCATGTCTATTCGCAGTCTCTGCATTTCTGGATCAATGATGGCTTGATGACCATCTTTTTCCTGGTCGTGGGCATGGAGATCCGCCGCGAAATCCACGAGGGTGCACTGTCCAGCCTGCGCCAAGCCACACTCCCCATGGCAGCCGCTGTCGGCGGCGTAGCGGTACCCGCACTCCTCTACCTGAGTTTTGGTCACGCGTCGGCAGACCAGCAAGGCTGGGCCGTGCCAACGGCGACGGATATCGCCTTTGCGGTGGGCGTATTGGCACTGCTCGGCAAGTCGATCCCGTCCAACGTACGTGTGTTCCTCCTCGCCCTGGCAATCATCGATGACATCATCGCAGTCCTGATCATCGCGTTCTTCTACTCAGGTGGCCTTGATTACACCGGTTTCGGCGTTGCACTGATCGGCCTGCTAATGGTGATCGGGCTTCAAAAGATCGGTGTGGGTTCAGCCTACGCCTACGTCCTTCCCGGTGCGATCGTCTGGCTGGGCATCTTGTTGACCGGCGCCCACCCGACCCTCGCAGGCGTCGTGCTGGGCCTGATGACACCTGTGACCGCGATGCCGATGCGTGAGCGCCCACTGGACGCCATTACCCGCTTCACCGGCGAATTGCTGGGGCGCGCCAAGGCGCCTGAGCAAGATGCCAGCGACCTCATGGACCCGTTGAAACGACTGCGCCTGGCCCAGCGCGAACTGCTGCCGCCGGTAGTGCGCATGCAAGGCACCCTGCACCCCTGGGTAGCCTTCGGCATCATGCCGGTGTTTGCCTTGGCCAACGCCGGGGTCAGCCTTTCGGGTGTCGACCTGTCCGTTGAAGGCCCCCAGTGGGTCATGATCGCCGTCGCTGTCGCCCTGGTAGCAGGAAAGCCGTTGGGCATCGTCAGCGTCAGCTGGCTGATGGTCCGCCTGGGCTGGTGCGTGCTTCCCGCCGAGGTCAACTGGCGTAGCATTGTCCTGGTCGGGCTGCTGGCCGGCATCGGTTTCACCATGTCGATCTTCATCGCCAACCTCGCGTTCGTCGACCCTGGCTCACTTGGGGCAGCGAAACTCGGCGTGCTATCCGCGTCGTTGATCGCGGCCGTGCTGGGGTTGACCTGGGGGGTGTGGAGCCTGCGTAGCGCAGCGTCTGCTACCAAAGCAGGTTCGCCCACCTAGCTACACTCCGGACTGGCGATCCCTTGCAGTTGGGCAAGCGGATCGCCACTCCCGACGCGGCTGTTCCGATTTTCAAATGGCGTTCAGCCCTGGAAATACTCAACTGCGCTCATCGACGAACTTCGCTCGGAATTGAGAAACTGGAGCCTGACGTTGGCTTACCAGGACCATGCCCTGAGGCACAGAAAAAAGGCACACACTTGCTGAAATTTGAGCATTGAGGGCATCAGAGCCAGCACTCATCCGGATCTGAGAGAGGAAGAATACCTTGGTCAATCAAATTGCCGATTTGGACGCGTATTTGGCGCTTCTGGAACCAATAGCCGACGAGCTTGAACAGCAAGTCGCACCCTGCAACGCTACCCGACCGATGCTGATCGCATGGCTGACGGAATGGATTCGAAGCCCCAATGCGCTGAGTGAGATCAGACATGATCTGCCTCGGCTTCCCCAAGGTCTGACGTCGGCGTACAGCGAGTGGAATCAGCTGGGTGGCGGCCAGTAATTGCCGCCACCTCCCGGCATGATCCTTATGCTGCTTGCCGCTCAGCAGGCTGCTGATTAGGCGCAAGGCATCGTACACGTCCTACGCCCCATGCCAGGGCCCCAGTTGTCGACTCTCCTGGGCGCAAACTGCCGGGGCGCTCTCCTCACTTAGTGGTTGTAAGCCCGCTCGTTATGCTCACCGAGGTCAAGCCCCATTTCCTCAACAGCGTCATGTGCCCGCAACCCGACGACGGCCTTTAACACTCTGAGAATGATCCAGCTCGCAATGAAGCAGTAGGCCGTTGTGAATGCCACCCCTTTGACCTGCGCGATCACCTGGTCAGCCATGGTGACGTTCTCGACCAACCCGCCCAACGACGGCACGCAGAAAACGCCCGTCAACACGGCGCCAATCATTCCGCCGATACCATGCAAGCCGAATACATCCAGGCTGTCGTCATAGCCCAGGCGCGTCTTGAGCACCGTCACGCTGAGATAACAGAACACGCCACAAAGCAGGCCGATGGCCAGCGCGCCGCCAACCCCTACATACGCACAGGCTGGGGTAATCCCGACCAGGCCGGCCAAGGCGCCACTGGCTAGCCCCAACGCACTCGGCTTACCTACCCTGAGCCACTCGGTGAACATCCAGCCCAGAATACCGGCACACGCACCGAGCTGAGTGTTGAGCATCACGATGCCTGAAAGGCCACTGAGGCCGCCGCCGGAGCCGATGTTGAATCCAAACCAGCCGACCCAGAGCATCGCCGCGCCGACCATCGTGAGGCTCAGGTTATGTGCAGGCATTGGAGCGTTTTCGTAACCCTTACGCTTGCCAAGCAGCAAACAGGCGGCAAGCGCAGCTACACCGGCGTTGATGTGAACTGCAGTACCACCAGCGAAATCCAGCACGCCCCAGTTGTGCATCAATGCCCCTGCTCCACCCCATACCATGTGGGCCACTGGCGCGTAGACAAGGGTGAACCAGATGGCCATGAACAGCAGCGCCGACGAGAACTTCATACGTTCGGCAAAAGCCCCGGCAATGAGCGCCGGAGTGATGATGGCAAAGGTCATTTGGAAGGTAACAAACACCCCTTCCGGAATGTCGCCAACCAGGCTTTCAGACGTCATGCCTGCCAAAAATGCGCGGTTCAGGCCGCCGACAAAGCTATTGAAGCTAACCTCGCCCTCAACCATGTTGGTGGTATCGACCACCATGCTGTAGCCATAAACCACCCACAGCACCCCCACCAGTCCGGCGATACCAAAACATTGGGTGAACAGTGACAGCATGTTCTTGGCTCGCACGAGACCGCCGTAAAACAGCGCAAGGCCTGGCAGACACATGAACAGCACCAGAACCGCCGCCGTTACCATCCAGGCGGTGCTGCCGGTGTTCAATGTTGGGGCATCAGCCGCCTGTGCCAGCGGTATACATGCACTGAGCGCGAACAACGCAAGAAGTGATTTGCCGGGTAGACGATTAACCATTGTGGAAGCTCCTGCGATGAATGGAAAAGTGTCTGGCAGAAAGCGAGGCGGTGAAGCGCTGGGCCGTTGAGGCCTCTTGGATGGGTCAAATCAAGAATGGCCTGAACGCAAGAGCGCACTTGCCCTTGGCGGCGGCGTGTCAGACAACAATTCAGTTGCAGACAGATCGCCGCCACGGGCACACGCGCTCCTGCATCAGGTAATGCTCAGTACTGGCTGCCTGGAATCCACGAAGTCCCTGCCAATGGCACGCGAGCCATAGCGGCGGATTCTACGGTCAAGGCCACCAGATCCTCAGGGTCGAGGTTGTGCAGGTGGGATTTGCCGCAGGCTCGAGCCATGGTTTGCGCCTCCAGCACCAGAACACGCAAATAGTTGGCCAACCTGCGCCCGCCTTCGATCGGATCAAGACGTTTTGACAGCTCCGGATCCTGCGTGGTGATACCTGCCGGGTCACGACCGTTCTGCCAGTCATCGTAGAAGCCAGCCGCAGAGCCGATCTTCTTGAGCTCATCGTCCAGGCGTGGATGGTTGTCACCCAGAGCAATCAATGCGGCCGTACCGATGGCCACGGCATCGGCACCCAGCGCCATGGCCTTGGCAACGTCTGCACCGTTACGGATGCCGCCGGAGACAATCAGTTGCACCTTGCGGTGCATGCCCATCTCCTGCAACGCCTGAACCGCCTGGGGAATGGCTGGCAGGATGGGGATACCGACGTGCTCGATGAACACTTCCTGAGTCGCAGCGGTACCGCCTTGCATGCCATCAAGCACGATCACATCGGCGCCGGCCTTCACTGCCAGCTTGACGTCGTAGTAAGGACGGCTGGCCCCGATTTTCACGTAAATCGGTTTTTCCCAATCGGTGATCTCACGGATCTCGGCAATCTTGATCGCCAAGTCGTCAGGCCCAGTCCAGTCCGGATGACGGCACGCCGAGCGCTGGTCAACGCCGATGGGCAAGGTACGCATACCGGCAACACGCTCGGTCACCTTCATGCCCAGCAGCATACCGCCGCCACCGGGCTTGGCGCCCTGCCCCAAGACGATTTCGATGGCATCGGCCTTGCGCAGGTCATCAGGGTTCATGCCATAACGCGAAGGCAGGTATTGGTAAACCAGGTGCTGGGATTGGCCGCGTTCTTCCGGCGTCATGCCACCGTCGCCCGTGGTGGTACTGGTGCCTGCAATAGTGGCGCCGCGCCCCAGGGCTTCTTTCGCATTGGCCGACAATGCACCGAAGCTCATGCCGGCGATTGTCACCGGAATTTTCAGGTGGATCGGCTTCTTGGCGAACCGGTTACCGAGGATTACATCCGTTCCGCATTTCTCACGGTAGCCTTCCAGCGGGTAGCGCGAGACGCTCGCACCGAGCAGCAGCAGGTCGTCGAAGTGCGGCAGCTTGCGCTTGGTACCACCGCCGCGAATGTCGTAGATGCCGGTCTCGGCGGCACGCTGGATTTCCTGAATAGTCAGACGATCAAAGGTGGCCGACTCGCGCAGGACTGGAGGGGTTTTTTCGCTCATTTTCTTGCTCCTGAATCAGTACGCGGAGGCGTTGTCGACTTTGAAGTTGTACAGCTGGCGAGCCGAGCCGTAGCGCTTGAAGTCACTGGCTTTCTCGTTGAAGCCGGCTTTGTTCAGAAGCGCTTGCAACTCTTCAATGTGCTCCGGGCGCATCTCTTTTTCGATGCAGTCAGAACCCAGCGACTCGACCTTTCCTTTGACGAAAATCTTCGTCTCGTACAGGGAGTCACCCAGCGCATCGCCGGCGTCACCGCATACCACAAGGCGTCCCGCCTGCCCCATGAAGCAGCTCATGTGGCCGATGCTGCCGCCGACCACGATATCGATCCCTTTCATCGAGATCCCGCAACGGGCGCCGGCGTCGCCTTCGATCACCAGCAGACCGCCATGCGCCGTAGCGCCCGCTGCTTGCGAAGCGCTGCCTTTTACTCGGACGTAGCCAGACATCATGTTCTCGGCGCAACCAACGCCGACGTTCCCGTGCACAGTGATGGAAGCCTTCTGGTTCATACCGGCGCAGTAGTAGCCGGCATGCCCCTGGATATCCACGGACACCGCTTCGTTTACGCCGACCGCGATGTTGTGCGCGCCGTCAGGGTGCGTGACGACCCATTCTCTTTCCTCAAGCGTCTTTGCTTGATCGTGCAGCGCCTGGTTAAGGTCGCGCACGGTGGTGTTGCCAAGATCAATGGTTTTCATGTGCGTGCTCCTTAAGCCGACTCGCGTTCCCAGATGTACATGGTGGCCGGAACAGGTTCCCAGACCTTGGCTTTCTCGATGCCCGGCAGGCTCGACAGCGCCTGATACTCCGAAGCCATTGCAACGTAGTCGTCGGTTTCGGCAAGAATTGCCGGCTTACACGCAATCGGATCTCGGATCACGGCGAATCCATTGCGGGTGCCGATTGCGAAGGTGAAAAAGCCGTCCAGTGCATCGAGCGAACTGTCCAAGGCGGTCTTCAGACTGTCGCCTTGCTGCAGACGCCAGGCCAGGTAACCGGCCGCGACTTCAGTGTCATTCTCGGTGTCGAACTGGATGCCTTCGCGGCGCAGTTCCTGACGCAGACGGAAGTGGTTGGACAGCGAGCCGTTGTGCACCAGGCACAAGTCAGCGCCGGTAGAGAACGGGTGGCTGCCTTCCATGGTTACGGCGCTTTCAGTCGCCATCCGGGTATGGCCGATGATGTGGCTGCCTTTCATCGAACCCAAACCGAAGCGCTCGGAGATCTCTTTAGGCAAGCCCATGCCCTTGAGGATCTCGATGCTTTTGCCGGCGCTCATGATGCGCACGTCCGGGGCCAGCTCGGCCAAAGCGGAACGTACGGCAGCTTCCTCAGCCTTGATCTTCAACACGATGGCGCTCGCATTTTGGAACCAGTCCAAAGACGCCGCGAGCTTGCCTTCCAGTGCGCCTACCAGCGCTTTGAAGTCGTAGTCATCGGTTGCTGCTTGCAAGGTCAACTTCACCCAGCCATCAGCAACTTCATCGCCGTAAATGGCGAAGCCGGCACTGTCGGGGCCGCGATCAGTCATGGCTTCCAGCATGGGTTCAAAGAGTTTGCCGAGCTGGGGCTCCAGCGCCGGATTTTTCAGGTATAGCCCCACAATTCCACACATATCGTTAACTCCTGGGCAGAAGACCCCCTACCCATTGGCAGGGTGTCAGAAAGGGTTGGTTAAACTGGCTAGATCAGAAGAACTCGGTGTAGCGCTTCACTTCCCAGTCCGAGACGTGACGGCTGTACTCCACCCACTCCATGCGCTTGAGCTTGATGAACTCACCCACGATTTCGCTGCCAAGTACCTCGGCGAACAGTGGGTCAGCCTCAAGGGCATCACAGGCTTCCTTGAGCGACTGAGGTAAGGTCTTGATGCCGCGCGCGGCGATTTCTTCAAGACTCAACTTGTAGAGGTTCTCGTTGCACACCTGGTCGATTTCCAGCTTGCGGTCGATGCCGTCCAGTCCCGCCGCGATGATTGCTGCGCTGACCAGGTAGGGGTTGCAGCCAGCATCCGGCAGGCGGAACTCCAGGCGGCCATACGGAACACGAACCATGGCCGAGCGGTTATTGGCGCCAAAAGCGATAAAGGCTGGTGCCCAGGTCGCCCCGGACAAGGAATTGCCCACAACAAGGCGCTTGTAGGAGTTGACCGTCGGCGCTGCGAAGGCGCACAAGGCTGGGCCATGTGCCAGAAGGCCTGCGGCGAAGTGGTAGGCCATTTTCGACAGGCCCATGCCGCTCGGATCGCTCGCATCGTGGAACAAGTTTTTGTTGGTCGCGCTGCTGATCGACAGGTGAAAGTGCATGCCGTTGCCCGCCCGCTTGGGATCAGGCTTTGGCATGAATGAGCAAATGATGCCCATGTCGTTGGCAATCTCACCGGCAGCCATGCGGAAAAAGGTGAACCGATCAGCTGATTCCATGGCATTGCTGTAGGTGTAATTGATCTCGAACTGGCCGTTGGCGTCTTCGTGATCGATCTGGTAAATGTCGAAACCCACTGGCTGCAAGGCTTCGGTCAGCCGCTCAAGAAACTCGCGCGAGCGGGACAGGCCTTTGTAGTCGTAGCACGGCTTGTCCAGATCATCGCTGGCGTCGACCATCTGCAGCTTGCCCTGTCCGTCGCGCTTGAACAGGCTAAATTCTGGCTCCAGTCCGGTATTCAGCGTCCAGCCACGATCGCTCAATCGCTCCACCTGCTTCTGCAGGACGTAGCGGCTGTCGTATGGCCAAGGCTTGTTCTCAACATGACCAATGCATACCACGCGGCCGTAACCTGGCTGCCATGGCACTGGCGTGAGTGAAGCCAGGTCACCCTTGGCCATGAAATCGGGGCCATGCGGTTCCATGCCCATACCGCAGATCGCGAACCCTGCGAACCCCGCCCCGGCTTCGGCAACCATCTCGAGACCCGATACGGGTACCGATTTGGTCTTGGCCGAACCATGGATATCTACGAACTGGGCCAGGACATACTTGATCCCGTGTGTCTCGATCAGGCGCTGTGTTTCTTGTGGCAACATGGACATGACTCCTGGCTGTAGCAATTCGTGGTGGGGAGGTCGATTAGTCGCCCGATCTGATTATTACGAACAGGAAACTTAATTTCCCATCAGGAATGCAATGAGCTTGCCAACTCGCTGCTGTCGCGGAAAAACTCGATTCGAGGGGAGCCTTTCTGCTTTGTTTATGGGAAAATATTTTTCCCGTGATGAATAACGCCAAGCGACCCTATCCGGCGCGGCCACATTTGCACATTCTCAGTGCGAAAATAAATTTACTGTGCGGAATTAGTGCAAGCCATGAACACACACGAAAGCCAACCCAAGCTCAAGCTTGAGCAGTACCTGGGCATCCAGATAAAACGTCAGCGCCAAGCGCAGGATCTGAAGCTTGCGGACGTGGCGCGCATAGCTGGAATCAGTCAGGGCATGCTTAGCAAGATTGAAAACGCTCAGGTGTCGACCAGCCTTGAAAACCTGAGCCGTCTTTGCGATGTGCTCGGCATGCCGATGTCAAAACTGTTCAGCCAGTATGACCAGCAAGGCAGCAGCGCGATTCTGGTCAAACGCGATGAAGGGCTGGAAGTCGTTCGCCGTGGCACGGAAAAAGGCCATACCTACCACCTGCTGAACCACACCCGTGGGCCCAAGAAAAGCTTCGAGGCGTACATGGTGAGCATGGATGACGCTAGCGAGGAATTTCCGACCTTCTCCCACCCAGGCACTGAGTTCCTTCACTTGCTGGAGGGCGAGATGGTCTACCGCCACGGGAACCAGCTCTATCACCTGGAAGCAGGTGACAGCCTGACATTCGATGCTGACATTCCCCACGGCCCGGAAAAACTGATAAGCGTCCCGATCCGCCTCCTGTCGATCATGAACTACGCCCCCGCAGAGGCCTGACCACTCAGGTTGCCACGAGTCCAGGCTGAACCTGGACTCGCCTTCTCCTCCTCCCCACGCCCACGCCCCACATTTCCTGTCAGTAAAAAATCTTTCCCATACGTGTAGACGTGTCGGCTGAATTCGCCTATAAATTCGCCATCCGGAATATTTAATTCTCTAAGAGAATATTTATTCGCGGGCGAATCTGCATTTCACCGATGAATCACCTGCCGGAAATCACGCCGCGCACCTCTGAGGACTGACCATGCAACATGAAAAAAACCATTTCATTCTCAAAATCAGCTGTCCTGCGACTTCCGGCATCGTTGCAGCAGTGACCTCCTACCTCGCAGGCAACGCTTGCTACATCGGTGAGATGGCGCAGTTCGACGATGAGTTGAGCGGCAAATTTTTCATGCGGGCGGTGTTTCGTTTCAACGATGGCCACGAAGGCGACATCGCTCAGCTGAAAGCCGGCTTCGAAGACGTCGCTCAAGCTTTCGGCATGCAGTGGGAGCTTTACGATACTCGCCAGCCGATGCGCGTACTGCTGATGGTCAGCAAATTCGACCACTGCCTCACCGACCTGCTCTATCGCTACCACAAGGGCGAAATGGACATGACCATCACGGCCATCGTGTCCAACCACCTTGATCTACGTCCTATGGCCGAGCGCGAAGGCATTCGTTTTATCTACTTGCCGGTGACCAGGGAGACCAAAGCTCAGCAGGAAGCAGCGCTGATGAAGGTTGTGGATGAGACCGGGACTGACCTCGTCGTCCTCGCCCGCTACATGCAGATCCTTTCTGATGATCTCTGCAAGCAGATATCGGGCCGTGCGATCAATATTCATCACTCATTCCTGCCCGGGTTCAAGGGCGCCAAGCCTTATCACCAGGCCTATGCGCGCGGCGTGAAACTGATTGGGGCGACGGCTCACTACGTCACCAGCGATCTGGACGAGGGCCCGATCATCGAGCAGGAAGTCCAGCGCGTCGATCATGCCTATCTGCCAGACGACCTGGTCGCCATCGGACGCGACACTGAAACCGTGGCGCTTTCCAAAGCGGTCAAATATCACCTGGAGCATCGGGTATTCCTCAACGAAGACAGAACGGTGATCTTCCGATGAGTACTTCCAAACTGATTGACGGCAAAGCGGCATCAGCCCGTGTGCTGAAGCAGGTTCGAGACGAGGTCGCCCGACTGAGCGCCGACGGCGTCTTCCCTGCGCTCGCTGTAATACTCGTCGGGCAAGATCCTGCCAGCCAGGTCTATGTGCGCAACAAAATCCTCCGTGCAGAAGAAGCGGGAATCAAATCGCTCGAGTACCGCCTGAGTGCGGAAACCTCGCAGGGTGAACTGCTCAAGCTGATCGCAGACTTGAATGCAGACAACGCCGTGAACGGCATTCTGCTGCAGCTCCCATTGCCTGAGCACATCGAGGAAACGCGTGCGTTACAGGCCATTGCCCCGGGCAAAGACGTCGATGGGTTTCACAGTGAAAATGTCGGCGGCTTAAGCCAGGGTCGCGATGTGCTAACGCCGTGCACTCCCAGCGGCTGCATGCAACTGCTTGAAGAGGCTTGCGGCGACCTGAGCGGCAAGCACGCCGTTGTCATCGGGCGATCCAACATCGTCGGCAAACCCATGGCCGCTCTGCTGCTGCAGGCGCATTGCTCGGTCACTGTGGTGCATTCGCGCAGCGTCGATGCCAAGGCCCTGTGCCGGCAGGCAGACATTGTCGTTGCCGCCGTCGGACGACCACGGATGATCGATGCAAGTTGGCTCAAGCCAGGAGCGGTGGTCATCGACGTCGGCATTAATCGCATTGAAGAGGATGGCCGCAGCAAGCTTGTTGGGGATGTCGACTTCAACAGCGCCCTGCCCCAAGTTTCAGCTATCACACCAGTTCCTGGTGGTGTTGGGCCGATGACCATTGCCTTTCTGATGAAGAACACCGTTACCGCTGCGGTTCAGCAGGCTCATGCACAACGCGTTTCCTCGGAGGCCGCATGCCTTTCAATCTCCTGAAATACGGGCTCAGCTCTGAATACCCGGTCGAAGTGGATTTGCCTGCTCCCAAGGCGCTCAAACCTTCCTACGATGTGGTAATCATCGGTGGCGGTGGCCACGGCCTGGCAACCGCCTACTACCTGTCCAAGTACCACGGCATCACCAATATCGCGGTGCTGGAGAAGGGGTATCTGGGCGGCGGCAACACGGCGCGCAACACAGCGGTCATCCGCTCCAATTACCTCACCAGCGAGGGGGTGCGCTTTTACGCCGAGTCAGTACGGATGTTTGAAGGGCTGTCCAATGAATTCGACTTCAACATCATGTATTCCCATCGTGGCCAACTGACGCTCGCCCACACCGACGCCACCGTGCGCTCGTTCCGTCAGCGTGCAGAGGTCAACAAACACTTCGGCGGGCGCACCGAAATGCTTGACCGTCAGCAGATTCGTGAGCTCGTGCCGACACTCAACCTCGACCCTGGGCATCTCCCGGTGATCGCAGGTCTCTGGCACATAGACGGCGCAACTGCCCGGCATGACGCAGTGGCTTGGGGTTACGCCAAACAGGCGGCTAAGCGTGGCGTGGAAATCCATCAGCTCACTGAAGTCCAAGAGTTGGTGATCGAGAACGGCACCATCAAGGCGGTGAAAACCAATCGCGGCACCATCCAGTGCGGCTGCGCGGTGCAAGCAGTGGCGGGCATGAGTTCGCAGTTGATGAAGAAAGCGGGTATCCGCTCGCCGATCCAGACCTTCCCTCTGCAAGCCATGGTGACCCAGCCGTTCAAGCCGTTCCTCGACCCGTTGGTGAGCTCCTCTGCCCTGCACTGCTACGTGCAACAGACCAGCCGTGGCGAAGTGGTGTTTGGCGGTGGCTCGGATCCGTACCCGCTGTTCAACACCCGCTCAACTTTGGATCTGAAAGAAAGCCTGCTGGCACACGCGATCGAGATGTTCCCGTTCTTGGCCAATGCCAAGCTGATGCGTCAGTGGGCCGGGATCACCGACATGACTCCGGATTACAGCCCGATCATGGGGTTGTCCCCGGTGAAGAACTATTACCTGGATGCCGGCTGGGGCACGTGGGGCTTCAAGGCTACGCCCATTTGCGGCAAGACCATGGCCGAACTCGTCGCCAGCGGGGGCAAGGTACCTGAACTGATCAAGCCGTTCGGCCTCGAGCGTTTCTCAACCTTCCAGCAAGTCAACGAAATGGGCGCGACAGCGGCCAGCCACTGAGGAGCAAGACATGAAAGTGATGAATTGCCCACTCAACGGGCCGCGCAACATCAGTGAGTTCACCTATGGCGGTGAGTTCAAGCAGATGCCCGATCCGCAGACGTGTACCGATGCCGAATGGGCCGACTACGTGTTCAACAGCGATGACACGTTGGGCGTGGTTTGCGAGTGGTGGATGCACAACCCCTCCAGCTATTGGTTCCTGGCCGAACGCCACACTGGCAGCGATGAGATTCTGCGCACCTTCGATCCCAAAGAGCTGTTCACCACCCGTGTTGAATTCACGACCGCCAAGGAGACCGCGCAATGAGCCGCCTACCCGCTCCCATGGGCTTGTTGATCGACCGCAATCAGCCTCTTCATTTCAGCTTTGATGGCAAAGCGTATCAAGGGTTTGCAGGTGACAGCATCGCAAGTGCCCTGCTCGCCAATGGTCGCTTCCTGCTCTCCCGCTCGTTCAAGTATCACCGCCCGCGCGGCCCGCTGACCATGGCAGGTCAAGACGCCAATACCCTGGTACAGCTGCCGAGCGAGCCCAACGTCCTGGCGGACACTCACCTGCTGGAAAGTGGTGCGCAGGTGACCGGGCAAAACTTCAACGGCTCTCTGGACAACGACAAAGACGCCTATCTTGGCAAGTTCTCCAAATTCATGCCGGTTGGTTTCTACTACCGCTCTTTCTACAAGCCTAAGGGTGCATGGAAACTATGGGAGCCCATCATTCGCAAAAAGGCCGGACTCGGCGTCTTGGATCTCAAATTCCAGCCCGAGTACTACGACAAGGCCTACCTGTTCGCTGACCTCGCGGTTGTCGGCGCTGGCCCTGCTGGACTGCAGGCGGCACTGACTGCGGCCGATGCAGGCGCACAGGTGTTGTTGATTGAGCAACAACCCATTCTGGGCGGCTCACTGACCTATGCCCGTTTCGATGTCGAAAACAATCGTGCCGATAGCCTACGCCGCGAGCTGATCAACGCTGTTGAAGGCCACGCCAACATTCAAGTGCTGAAGAAAGCTACGTGCAATGCATGGTTCACCGATAACTATCTGCCGGTGATTCAGGGTAAACGCATGTACAAGGTGCGCGCCACCCAATGCCTGATCGCCAGCGGCTCGTTTGATCAGCCAGTGATTTTCCGCAACAACGATTTGCCCGGGGTGATGCTTAGCAGCGCAGCCCAACGCCTGATGAAACTCTACGCCGTAAAGCCTGGCAAACGCGCAGTGGTACTCACGGGGAACGACGACGGTTACTACGCAGCGCTCGATCTGCACGAGCAAGGTGTTCAGGTTGCAGCGCTGGTGGACATGCGTACCAATCCCGCTGATCGCGCGTTGCTGATCGCGCTGGAAAAGCGCGGAATCCCCTGTCATCTGAACAGCACGGTGTTTGAAGCGCTGCATGAAAAAGGCATGCGCCATGTCAGCGGCGTCGACATCCGAAAAATCACCGGCCTCGGCCAGGTCGCGAATAGCAGCTTGCACCTGGATTGCGATTTGCTCTGCATGTCCGGCGGCTACATGCCGGTCTATCAGTTGCTGTGCCAAGCCGGCGGCAAGCTGTCTTATGACGATCAACTGGCTGAGTTCACCCTTAGCGGCCTGCCGAAGAATCTCAGCGTTGCAGGTTCCGCCCATGGCTTCCACGCACTGGACAACGTGCTCGCTGATGCCACTCGCACAGCCACCGAAATCATTACAGCGCTAGGCCTGGTCATCAACGTCAAGCCCCTGCCGCTGCGCCCAGAAGCGCAAGTCAATTTTCCATGGCCGATTTTCCCGCACCCCAAAGGCAAGGACTTTGTCGACTTCGACGAAGATTTGCAGGTGCGCGATATCATTAACGCCACGAAGATCGGCTATCGAGATGTGCAACTGGTCAAGCGCTACTCCACCGTGGGCATGGGGCCTTCTCAAGGGCGCCACTCAGCCCTGCCAACAGCTCGACTGGTGGCAGCGTCCACTCAGCGCAGCGTCAGCGAAACAGGCGTAACCACAGCGCGCCCTCCCTTTGAGGCGGAGAAGCTGGCCCATGTCGCGGGGCGAGCGTTTGATCCGTACCGCCAGACACCCATGCACCGCCGTCATCTGGAAGCCGGCGCAAAAATGATGCCTGCCGGTATCTGGCAGCGCCCTGCCTATTATGGCAAACCGAGCGAGCGGGATAAATGCATGCAGGCCGAGGCGCTGCACGTGCGCCGGAAGGTCGGCATCATCGACGTTTCGACGCTGGGCGGTCTGGACGTGCGCGGCCCTGACGCTGCCGAACTTCTCAACCGCATGTACACCTTCGCATTTCTCAAGCAGCCCGTGGGTCGCTCACGCTACGCGCTGATGACCAACGAACATGGCGTGGTGATCGACGATGGCGTCTGCGCGCGCTTTGCCGAAAACCACTTCTACGTCACTGCCACCACCAGCGGCGTGGATCGAATCTATCAGCAGATGCTCAAGTGGAACGCGCAATGGCGCCTGAACGTCGACATCGCTAACGTCACTGCCGCGATCTCGGCAGTCAACGTAGCGGGGCCCGACTCACGCAAGGTGCTGGAGAAGGTGTGCGCGGATCTTGATCTGTCCGCTGAAGGATTCCCATACCTGGGCGTTCGCCTGGGCACCGTGGCCGGGATCAAGGCACGTCTCCTGCGCGTAGGCTTCGTAGGGGAATTGGGTTACGAAATCCACGTACCTGCACGTTATGCGTTGAAGCTTTGGGATGCACTGATAGAGGCCGGCAAGGAATTCGACATTCGCCCGTTTGGTGTCGAGACCCAGCGCCTGCTGCGCCTGGAAAAAGGCCATGTGATCATCAGCCAGGACACCGACGGCATGACCCATCCTGGCGAAATCGACATGGGGTGGGCGGTCAGCCGTAACAAGCCGTTCTTTGTCGGTCGTCGCTCCGTGGACATCCTTGAAGCGCAGCCACAGAAACGCAAGCTGGTGGGCTTCACGCTGCCCAAGACCAGCCCGCAACCGCTCGAGGGCCATCTGGTTCTCAAGGGGCCGGACATCAGCGGTAATGTGACGTCCTGTGAGTATTCGCAAAGCCTTGATCAGATCATCGGCCTGGCCTACGCCGCCTTTGATCAGAGCACTCCGGGGCAGCAGATTCCGATCCGAGTTGAAGATGGTGTGGTCGTCCAGGCAACCGTCGTAAAGCTCCCCTTCTTCGATCCAGACAACCAGCGCCAGGAGCTTTGACATGTCCAATCTCAATGACATCGGGCCGGGCCCACTTCAGCAATGTGCGGTGGTCGACCTGACGGGGCTTCCAAGGGTTGGTTTTCGCGGCGCTCAGAGTGGCGAATACCTGCAGTCCCGCGGCTTCAGCCTTCCTGATAAGCCAAACCAGGCCATTACCCAACCGGACGGTAGCCACGTGGCGCGTCTGTCGCAGACAGAGTATTTGCTCCTGGGCAGCCTGCGAGACAGAGGTGAGCGCATCGCCGATGAAGAAGCTCGCTGGGAGATGGATCATTTGGCCAACTACCTTTTGCCTCGCGAAGACAGCCATGCGTGGATGCAGCTGAGCGGCGCTCACGCGGCTGAAGTCATGGCCAAACTGTGTGGGGTTGATCTACGCAGCGATGCATTTGCGCATGGCGCCGTTGCACAAACATCGGCTGCAAGGATCAACGTGATCGTCATCAACATCAGTGCTGAATCGCACCCGATCTTCCACATCCTGTGTGATCGCGCTTCGCTCGAGTATTTCAAGGGCGCACTAATGGATGCGATGGCCGAGTTTGATGGACGAGCCCTACAGATCGACGCGCTGTATTAAGTGATACAGATCATGCTGTGCTGACTACGCGCTGAAGCAGACCATGTCCACTGCGGTCGTGGCCGGCACACATGATATCGCTTCCCAGATCCCGGATGAGCAACGAACGATGATCGACGCCCCCGTTAAGGATGCCGACTACAGCGTACCTGCCCTAGCCCGAGGGCTCGCGGTGCTTGGCCTGTTCAACGCTCGAACGCGTAGTCTGAGCATGCAGGAGATCGCCGAGCGATTGAACGTCAGCACCTCGGCGCTGTACCGGATAGTGTTCACGTTGACCGATATGGGTTACTTGAACAAACACAACAGTCAATACGAGCTCGGAGCCCGAGTCATCAGCGATGGCTTCAGTTACCTCGCCAGCCGCGACATTGTCGATGTCGCCATGCCTCACCTGAATCAATTGCGAGATCGCACTTCTCTCTCCTGCCATTTGGCCGTGCGGGAGAATACGGAAAGCCTGTATGTCTACCGAGCGTTTGCGGCTCAGCGGCTGTCCGTCAACATTCCGGTTGGCACCCGCATCGCATGCCACTGCACGGCGATTGGCCGCATGCTACTCACCGGCCTTGACCAGGTAGAACTTGCCGCACTTTACCAACACATCCGTTTAGACGATTACCCAGCCCCTGCCCCACGGACTCAGCTCGAGCTGCAAGATATGATCGAGGGTGACAGAGCGCGAGGATGGGTGCTGCATCGTTCGGATTACTCCACTGCGATTGCGATGGCTATCAAAGACCACAGGGGAGAAGTGACGGCTGCAATCAATCTGTCAGGCCCGGATGCCGTGATGGATCCCGAGGGTGCTACGGGGAAGTTTGAGGCGCTGCTACGGGAGTGCAGCACAAAGATTAGCGCCGACCTTGGATACGTTGAAGATCGATGACTGGAATGACACCTCCTGCAGATCACAGTCGGTCACCCTATAGCGTGTTTGCATCAGAACAGTCTGCGTAGAAATCCCTCAGGTCGAAACTTTGCTTGTCTTACACGAAACAGGAGCTAAGCAATGCCCAAGCTTCCAGCTGTGGATGACAGCTCCTTCGAGCGGCCCGCTCTAAGAAATGCAGCCCATTTGCGGACAAGGTAGTTATGCTCATCCATCACCGAGTTCCAGACGCTGATTCGGCTCACTCGCTCGGCGTAGGAGCCCCCTTCCCTTATTTCTCCAGGCCCAATGAGTGGTTCACCATCACTCCCAAGCAACTGTTCGCTGGCTGGCTTGCCTTCGTACCAGTAATCCCATTCCGCAGCCGACAGGTGATCTCGAGCTCGCAGTGGATTGGAAATGTAGAAGCCCTGTCGCGCCATCATCGCGCCTGGCCAACCTGCCAACCACCAGTTCAGATAGGCGTAAGCCACATCTTTCACTGCACCATCAACAGCCCGAGACAACGATAAGCCGCCGAACCAGCCCCGGTAGCCTTCTTTAGGAACTGCCTGGCGATACTGAATGCCTTCGCGATGCAGCTGCATCAGCGCTGGAGACCAGACACTCTCAATGTGAACGTTTGGGCCAAGCATTAGCTTACTGGCATCACGATCATCCGACCAGAAAGCCGCAAAATGCCCTTGGCGTTGGAGCTTGATGAGCACATCCGCGAGCTCATCGATCTCATCCAGCCGAAGGTTGCCAATTACGTCGAACTTGGCCAGGCCCTTAGCCTGCACTGCCAGCGCCGCGTCCAGCGCCCCGATAGCTGCATCGCTCTGCAAAGCCACATGACCGCACCAGCCAGGATCAACAAGCCAGGACCAACTTTCGTTTTCGATACCAAACCCAGGGGGAAGCAGGTCTGGCCTGTAGGCAAAGCTGTCCGCATTGTGCGTGAGCGGCAACATACTGATTGAGTCAGTTGGGTGATTGGCCAAGCTACGATCATGCTGAACATACAAACGGTCGCAAGGCAGGCTACCGCCCGCTAGCTCATCGCCAGCGTGAAGTCGGCCGCGCTTGGCCAGGTCATTGATCTCATCCCACAAAGCAACGCGCCTGATATCAATGGGCTGGATTGCGCCTGCGGGCCAGACAAAATCCATGCTATGGAACCATTGATCGTAAAGGTCATAGCTCTCGGGGTGCATCAACGCAATGCGCTGAACCGTTTGAACGTCATGGACTTGGTACTCAATTCGAATGCCCAGCTCTCGCTCCGCGCGCAAGCGAATAGACTCGAGCAAGGTCACAGAGGTACCCAGTACTCTCAACGTGACAGGGCCGCTCATACAGCACGCCCCAGACGGTTCAAGAAGGCTTCGAACGATCTACTTAGAAGCTTGGTGTCCAAATCGCGCACGATAATCACCAGACGTGATCGCCGCTGCCCATCAGGCCAACTGGCAAGATGCACCGGTGAATGAAGGCAGTGCTGCACACCGTGAATCACGATAGGTTGCTCAGAGTCGATCACGCTCAAGATACCTTTGACCCGAAGAATACGTTCTCCGTGGCATCTTAACAGCATCGATAGCCAAACCCCGAAGGCAAGCCAATCCAGCGGCGTTTCATACTCAAGCACGCAAACTTGTGCGCCCCCGTGCCGAGGTTGCTTCATGGGTGCAAAGAGCTGCCACACCGCGACCTCATCATCAGGCTCCAAGCTTCTGAGCCCTTCGCCAAGCATCTGCTCATCGCCTTCCCCAATGGCACTTGCCAGCGCGACCGAGGCAGACGGGTTAAGGGTTTTCAGGTGATCCACTAGCAGATCAAGAATCTCTGAGCTAACCAGATCTCCCTTACTCACTAAAAGGCGATCAGCAGCTGTTACCTGGCCCAGCCACTCGGGGTGGATTCGTTCCTGAAGAGCGGCGTGCAGGGCGTCGACAACGGTCACCATAAGCCCAACATGGTATCGACCTCGAAGTTGTGGATCCCGCTGCAAAGTCGCAAGAATCGGCGCAGGATCCGCAAGGCCAGTCGTTTCCAAAAGCACTCGACGGAAAGCAGGGATCTCCCCACGATTTCGCTTGTCATGCAGATCGATGAGCGCTTGTTTCAGATCCCCACGCACCGAACAACAGACGCACCCACTTGGCAGCAGCACCGTGTTGGGCGCGATTTCCTGCACGAGAAGATTATCGATGCCAACCTCGCCGAATTCATTGATGAGCAGAGCCGTCTCGCCCATCTCTTCATTGGCCAGCACCCGCTGCAACAAAGTAGTTTTCCCACTGCCCAGAAAACCGGTCAGGACATTGATCTGAAGGCTCATGCCTGCATCTCCAAGTGATCGAGAATTCTTGGATCAAGGGGGTCAAGCTTGCGCCCCAGAATCTCCTCGGCTGTTTGCCAGAGCTGCTCCAAACCGGAGGCAATACCTTGCTTTCCCGTGGGGCCCTGGACCAGATAAGAAGCGCCCTGGACGTCACTGACTTTGAGCCTGAAGGGGGCTATCACCTGGTTAATTGAGGCAATTCGACGTAAGCGCTCGCGGCGACCGGGAAGGCTTGTGTCTATAGGATCACTCCAGTGAACATCCTCACCGATCAGGCCACAAAGTCCACACATAGCTCACCTCAAGGCATTACGTCGCCGGCATTCGGGTTAAGGGTTTGGCCGACGAACAAGTTTCCGCCAGGCTCAGAGGCAAGCAGCACCGCGATCGGTGCCACCTCTTCAACCTTACCGAACCGACCCAATGGCAACTCTCTGGCCTTTGCAGCCTTCCACTCCTGACTGATCCCTTCAACGAGCGGGGTTTCAATCGGCCCAGGAGCAACAGAATTGACCAAGACGTTGTCCTTGCTCACTTCCAAAGCCAGGGACTTGGTGAATCCGATTACACCTGCTTTCGCGGCAGCATAGTGAGTCAGTTGAGCGCCACCTTTGATGCCGAGCTGAGAGGCGATGTTTATGATGCGGCCCCATTTCTGTTCCAGCATATGAGGTAGAGCACGCTGGCTTGCGACGAATACGCTGGTCAGATCGACCCGCAGCATCTCATCCCACATTTCCTGAGTGAGATCCACACAGGAAGCCTGAGTCAGCATACCGGCATTATTCACCAGAACATCGATGCCACCGAGCGCATCTACGCAGGCATCTACGCCAGCTTGAGCCCCTTCCCTGCTACCGACATCAGCAACACACTCGATCACCAAGACGCCACGGTCACGACAGTGGTTGGCAACGACAGCCAAGCGCTCGGCGTCTCGATCACACAACACAAGCTTGGCGCCTGCATCGGCATATGCATAGGCGATCGCCGCACCGATACCGCTAGCTGCACCGGTAATGACGGCACGTCGGTTTTGCAATGGCTTCATTGTCATTTCTCCTCGCAGCCGCAAGGAAACCTTGCGGTGTTGTTATTTTTTACTCAGGCCAGCGTACGGTCAGACCGCCATCGATGATGATGCTCTGTCCCGTGATGTAGCTCGACTCACGACCGGTCAAGTAGCAAACCAGGTCAGCCACTTCACTTGCTCGCCCTACCCGTCCCAGAGGAATCGCTTTGCCCGCCTTGGCCAGACCGTCAGCCCCTAGCGAATTCTTGCTGTCCAGCGATTGAGGTGTCTCAATCAAACCGGGAATGATGGTGTTGCAGCGAATTCCTTTCGGCGCAAATTCCACCGCAAGAGAGCGGCAGAGCCCTGGAAGGCCGGCCTTGGCAGCTGCGTAATGAGAATGGTCTTGCCATCCGTATACACCACCAGCAATCGACGAAATGGCAACCATGGCTCCGCCTTCACTGATGTAACGGCTCGCGCTTCGGAAAGTGCGCATCACGCCCGTAAGGTCGACGTTGAGCATTTCATTCCACTGCTCATCCGACATCTCAAGTAGCGGAGCTTTGCGCAAAAGCCCAGCGTTCGCGACGGCATAGTCGAGCCGACCGAAGTGTTCGACTGCCACTGCGGCGATGGCGTCCATCGAGGCGCTGCTGGTCACGTCCATCGCCACCATTAAACACTCGCCACCTGCCTCCTCTACGAGTCGCTGAGTCTGAGAGGGGTCATGTGGGTCACCTGCCAAATAGCCACCAATCACGCGCACACCTTTCTTCGCGTACGCAATTGCAACCGCCTGGCCAATGCCACTGGCAGCCCCGGTAACCAACGCTACGGGTTGAGACATAGTTACAAATCCCTGTTATTTGACTGAATGGGGTTCGACGTGCCGGGCGGCGAACATAATCAAGCCCGAAAGGAAGCAAGGCAGCGCTCCAAACCAAAGGGCAGCACTGTGCCATTCACCACCGGTGGACAGCACGCTGGTGATTCCCAGACCAGCAACAATGGCGCCGATAGGGCCCATGGCATGGACAATTGCGCCCCCTGTTGCACGGATACTGGTGGGGAAGCTTTCGCCCATGAAGAACAACATCGCGGAATACGGGCCGGTCAGGAAGAACAGGCCCAAACTGTACAAGGCAACAACCGTGATCAGATCACTTGGCGCTTGAATCATGGCGAAGAATGCCAATCCACCACACATCCAACCGAGAGCCACTGTGTTGCGGCGTCCAATCCGATCGCCCAGCCAACCGTGAACCAGGTAACCGATGAACCCAACCAGGTTGGAGAGAACAAGGATCCACAACGAGTTCTCGAACGACAACTTGTGAACGCTCACGATGACTGACGTGCCCAGAACGCTGAAGACTTGAATGGCCGACCAGTTGAGGAGAATCGCCAAGCTCAGAACCAATGTAGGCCGCAGTGCTGCACCACGAAATGCTGCTGCAACGCCTGCCTTGGCATGCTCGTCATAGTCAACGTGGTATTCACGAGCCAGGCTGCGTGCGGCGGAATCATCTCCCGCCTTGCGCAATTGGTTGATCCGCTGATGCACCTGGAACTGAGGGCTTTCTTTGAGTTTTCGAGCCAGAATCGCCACAACCAGCGCAGGCACCGCAGCAAAAATGAAACAACCCTGCCAACCAATGTGGGGCAGCAGCAGTGCAGTAAGGCCTGCAGCAATCAAAGCCCCTACCGGCCAACCACTTTGCACCAAGCTGTAGACAAACCCCCGGCGCTTGATCAGCTTTGGATCGGTCGAGGCTGCATACACCTCGGTAAGGTACGTCGCGTTGACCCCTTCCTCGGCATAACCGAGGCCTGCGACCGAGCGAACAGCTATCAACGGCCCCTTCCCCATACCGGCACACACAGCGGTGAGCGCCGAGCAAAGCGCTGTACCGCCGATTGTGAAGATGATCCCGCCACGTCGACCGATCTTATCTACGAGAGGGCCGACGACGAACGCCACGACAGCACCGCCAACCGCTACCCACGTGGCGATTTCCGCCTGCTCAGTTTCGCTCCAAGTGAAATGCCCGCCCATGACCGGCAGCAGGGTGCCAAACAAGATGAAGTCGTAAACTGCAAAAACCCAAGCAAAGAAGGCAATCCAAGTCGCATATTTGACATCTTTGGATTCCAGTTGTACCGGCTTCCATGTACCAGACTCGGTAACTGGCGTCGTGGTGGTGGCTGGCGTAGTGGTCATATCGGCATTTCTCTTGTTGTTGATCCGCTTATAAACGTGCGAACCGAAGTATTTAATCAACCCTTACGCGGTTGACGCCGGATAAAGTCGTCAGCGATTTCGTCCATCGTGACGAAGTTCACACCTTCATGACTCTTCATATGCTCGATAAAGCGCTCAAGCATAAGTAGTACTTGAGGTCGACCGGACACATCAGGGTGAATCGTGATTGGGAACACTGCGTAGTCATGTTCGCGGTAAACCCAGTCAAATTGATCGCGCCACATTTCTTCCAAGTGGCGAGGATTGACGAAGCCGTGGCTATTAGGCGATTTTTTGATAAACATCATCGGCGGAAGATCATCAAGGTACCAGTTGGCTGGAATCTCAACCAAATCGGTTTCTTCGCCACGAACTAACGGCTTCATCCAAGTATCGGGATGTTGGCTGTAGTCAATCTTGCTCCAGCTGTCCTTCACCCTGACGTAGTAAGGGTGGAAGTCGTTGTGCATCAAGCTGTGGTCGTACTTGATACCCTTCTTCAGAAGCAGCTCATTGGTGACATTGCTGAATTCCCACCAAGGTGCCACGTAGCCGGTCGGCCGTTTGCCTGAAAGCTGGGTGATGACTTCAATCGATTTGTCCAGGACGATTTCTTCTTGCTCAGGCGTCATCGCGATCGGGTTCTCATGGCTGTAACCATGAATGCCAATTTCATGGCCTGCCTGAACCACAGCTTTCATTTGCTCGGGGAAGGTTTCTACCGAGTGGCCAGGGATGAACCACGTTGTGCGCAGGTCATATTTTTCAAAAAGCTTCAGAAGGCGGGGGGCGCCAACTTCGCCAGCAAAAAGACCGCGAGAGATATCGTCAGGCGAATCCTCCCCCCCATAGGAACCGAGCCAACCGGCTACCGCATCGACATCAACGCCAATTGATACAAAAATTTCTTTCTTCATGGTCAATACCTCTTTGTTATTCAACTATTCACAGGCAAACATTGCCCGCACTCCGGTTGACCTGTTAATTCACGCCTCGAACATAAGGCTCGATTGCCAGGCCTGCTCGGAGCAGTTCCTTATCATTTCCACTCACACTTGAAAGAAGGAGACTCGTGGGAAGCCCTGCCTCCCCAGTCCCACTTGGCAACGCAATGCCAGGCATGTCCAGCATGCTGCCGGGCATTGTCAGCCTCAGTGTTGCCAGGTTAGTAGCAACGAAAAGGTTGGCGTCTTCTTCAAGCGGTGCCAGAAGCGGAGCTACGTGACCTACTGTCGGGGTCACCAGGAATGCGCCATCTAACTCACGCGCAATCTGTGCTTTCAGTGCCTCGGCAGCTTGGTACAAGCGAACCTGCTTACTGGCTGGAAACGCTCGCGCGGCCTCAAGCCGCTTGCGAACACGCGGGTCTAGCTGCTCAGCATCCGTGCTATCGAGAAGCGCTTGGTAGTAGGCAAAAGCCTCCGCACTCCCGAGCCATCCGATCTGCTCGATGACGTCCAGCGCTTGTTCAAATGCTCTAACTTTTTTTCGCTCGACCACTGCTCCCGCCGCAGCCAATCGATCAAGCGCCGCGAGAAGGTTTGCGCGTACTTCAGGCTGAATGCGCGAGTCATCAAGCAGATCAATATCTACGCACAGCTTTAGCCCTGCAGCGGGAAGGCCTGAGGTGTCCAGCGGCATGCCATTCTGATCACCTAACAGGAGGTTATCGACAACGATGGCATCACGAACGCTATGGGTGATCGGCCCAAGCGAATCAAGAGAACTTGCAAGGGGCGTGACACCTTCGAACGAGTAACGCTTTGCACTGCTGCGGTAACCCACAAGTCCATTGAAAGCTGCTGGCACTCGAATGGAGCCAGCGGTATCAGTCGACATACCGATAGGCGCGCACCCCTGCGCAACGGCTATAGCCGAGCCGGAGGACGACCCTCCCGGTGCACGTACTTCGCCGACAAAGCTAATGTTGGCTGGCGTTCCGAAATGGGGATTAAGGCCCAGCCCCGAGTATGCCAGTTCGCTGAGGTTGGTCTTTCCGATGTTCACCATGCCCGCCCGGCTGAGCATTGTCGCCAGTGAGCAATCGCGTGATGCCGGTTGGTCGTGCAAACGTACTTTCGCACCAGCCGTTGTTACACAGCCGGCCAGGTCGTAGAGGTCTTTCCACGCTACTGGTACGCCATCAAAAGGTGACAAGGGTTGACCTGCTTGCCAGCGCGCCTTAGCCGCAGCCGCTTCGCGTAGCGCTCGCTCCTCGCATAAGGTGATAAATGCTTCGGGCACCCGCTCCGCCCTTAGAAGCGCATTTTCAAGGGCGGCGACAGGGTCGGTCGTTCCGTCGGCGAATTGCTGAGCTAAGGAATGGGCATCGGCAAGCATGGCACACCTCTAAAATGTACATTTTAATAATACATACATTTCACAAAGCATCGAACGTGCCAAGTTTTCGTAGCGAGTATTCTACGACCTCCTGAAAGCTCTGGGCCTTGAGGGAGACGGGTGAGAGGACCCCACACGTCAGGCCGGCCCAGAAAATGTATGTTTTAATAAATGATCCATTTTGGGTTTTTCGGTAACAGCCTGCCCCAAAATCGTTCATAGAAGTGTTACCGGTGTTCGATCACATCTCGCTTCGCTTGTGAGAAACTTACCCTCCACGCTTCATGAGAACCCTTTGATGTCTGCCACACAGCCAACGGAAGACCGTCCAGCCTCTCGCTACGAGACAATCCGCAATACGCTGCGCGATGCGATCCTCGGCGGGCAGACGGTTCCTGGACTCGTGTTGGTAGAGGGGCCGTTAGCGGAGCTCTTCGGCACAAGCCGCGTGCCGGTTCGTCAGGCCCTCAATCTTCTCCATGAGGAAGGACTGATACGGCGATTTGATGGGCGGGGTTTTCTGATCGACCCTGAAGGCACCACCGAAACACCGCTCCGAGTCCCCCTGACTCGCAAGCTCTTGGGAATCGAGCCGCAAGAAGACCTTATCGATTACCGTCCGCTGGGTGAGCGCATTTACGACCACCTTGCCCAGGCGGTCATACGTTTCATGGTCTTCGGCCACTACCGGATCGATGAACAGAGCGCAGCCGAAGAATTGAACGTAAGCCGGAACGTAGTCAGAGAGGCATTGATGCGACTGCGGGACAAAGGGCTAGTAGAAAAAGAACCGTACTCACATTGGTTGGCCGGGCCATTAACAGCCCAGGCCGTGAAGCATGACTACGAGCTACGGATGCTCCTGGAGCCCGATGCTCTGCGCCAAGGTGTCGATCAGATGCCTCGGAGCGATCTTGAAGCAATGTTGAGCCGCATCGTCAAAGCCCAGGAAGCCGGTCGCCTGGTTCAGCGCGCAGACATCGAACAGCTTGAGCAGGATCTGCACGTCACCTGCATAGCCGGGGTGAGTAATACCCGTATGGCAGCAGTGATTCGCCAATGTCAGATCCCGATGAATGTCGGACGCGTACTGCATGAAGCACTGCAGTCCAGCAACGACGAAGCCATGCTGATGGAACATCGCTTGATCTTCGAAGCATTGTTGTATGGAACGGTTGAATCTGCCTGTTCATGCCTGCGCGATCATCTATCCAAAGCCCGCGAGCGCACGCTCCAGCGACTCAAGGTGCTCTCAGTCCTTCCAGAGCCTGATGCACCTAGCTACCTGGAAAGACTTGCCTGAACAAAAGCGGCCTGGGAGCAAATCCACCCTGGCATGATGGCTTCCCACCTAGCTTCTCTTGGCTTTGCGCTAGCAGTCGCATCCGCGACGAGGGCAGCTTCAGTTGATTATCATGCCGGGGATTGCCACTCGGCACCGACTTGAGCTTGGCGAGGCTGAAGTGGGCAGAACTGGAGGCGAAAGAGAAACCCAAGGATCTAATCACGCAGGGAGCGATCTTCGACCGGTACGAACGCGACATCATCTCGACAAAGCGCCTCGCACCCAGAGGGACAACTTGGCCGAGTTCCGGCAGCTGCGCAACTACTTCGACAAAGCGCCAAACGACGGGATTACCCCTGCATACATGGCGAAGTATCGCGACGTCAGGGCGAACCGCGAGATCGCCAAGGCCCACCGCGTGAAGCAGAAGAAGCCCCACAAGAAGCTGCGGCCCCTGCTTGAGGTCAATGACGTGGAAGGAGCCTGGGCACCGTCATCAGGAAGATTCAGGAGCGCAACGCTCCACATGGATCGCCATACCTGCTGATGACCGATAACGGCAAACGGGTGACGTCGACCATGCCAGCCTGCTTCTCGGCCACAACAAGGGCGACATTACCGAGAGGGTTTACCGACGCGTCGGGGCGCTCGCCAAACCGACCAAATAAGCAGATTATTAGGACGCGTCCCAATTCCATTACATCAAGAGCATTCCCAAGGGTGTTCCCATGGGTAGATTTTCTAGGCCCCAAAAACGCAAAAAGCCCTGAATAATCAGGGCTTTGAATATGGCGGAAGCGTAGAGATTCGAACTCTAGGATAGTTGCCCATCGACGGTTTTCAAGACCGTTGCCTTAAACCACTCGGCCACGCTTCCAGCTCGTTTTGCGGCCGCCATAATACCTTAATGAAACACGCTGTCAAACTCTCTGTGTCGCGGGTTGCAGGAGCAATGGTAGACTCCTAGCATCTGAACGTCCGAAACCACAGGTTTACCAAGGAGTGTCGCCATGCGCGAACAGGATTACGCCGTCCACCACGGCCAGCAGGTCGAGCAGCAGGAGATCAGCAAGGTCCTGCGCAACACGTACAGCCTGCTGGCGCTTACTCTCGCCTTCAGCGGTGTCATGGCTTTCGTTGCCCAGCAGATGCGCGTCGGCTACCCGAACGTGTTCGTGGTGCTGATCGGCTTCTACGGGCTGTTCTTCCTTACCAACAAACTGCGTGATTCGGCCTGGGGCCTGGTGTCCACCTTCGCGCTCACCGGTTTCATGGGCTTCATCCTCGGCCCGATCCTCAACCGTTACCTGGGCATGGCCGGTGGCGCCGAGGTAGTGAGCTCCGCGTTTGCCATGACTGCGCTGGTGTTTGGTGGTCTGTCGGCCTACGTGCTGATCACCCGCAAGGACATGAGCTTCCTCAGCGGCTTCATCACTGCAGGTTTCTTCGTTCTGCTGGGTGCTGTCGTTGCCAGCTTCTTCTTCCAGATCAGCGGCCTGCAACTGGCAATCAGCGCTGGCTTCGTGCTGTTCTCGTCGGTCTGCATCCTGTTCCAGACCAGCGCGATCATTCATGGTGGCGAACGTAACTACATCATGGCGACCATCAGCCTGTATGTGTCGATCTACAACCTGTTTGTCAGCCTGCTGCAGTTGTTTGGCATCATGGGTCGTGATGACTGATTGATTGCTGTGCCGCAAGAAGCCCGCTTAGGCGGGCTTTTTTGTAGGCGCTGGAAATGGGGCGGGCTGCGGGATGTTCGTCGGAAGAGGTTCAGCGCCTGATAGATCGAGCGGCGCCCGCGCAGCGCATCGCGAGCAAGCCCGCTCCTACATCAGTTTCGAGCCAACTATTCCTGCAATCACAATAACTGACCAAAAAGTCAGATAACCAGGCAAATGGTCGCCGATCATGCCGCCATCCTGCTTTTCTCTACCGCTATCTTTCATCACCCCGTAGAATGCGCTCCTTTTTTCTTCCGGGGCGGCTTTCAGCAATGAGCTCACACGAACACAGCCCAGGCGCAGCGGCGCCTGCCAATGAACTGGTGCTTGGTCTGGAGGACAAGCCACGGCTGTTGATCGGCCTGCTGGCAGCCCTGCAGCACCTGCTGGCGATCATCGTGCCGATCGTCACCCCTGGCCTGCTGATCTGCCAGGCGTTGGGTGTATCTGCACGTGATACCAATTTGATCGTTTCGATGTCGCTGGTGATCTCGGGTATCGCCACCTTCGTCCAGTGCAAACGCTTCGGCCCATTTGGCGCGGGGCTGCTGATCGTTCAGGGCACCAGCTTCAACTTCGTCGGCCCGCTGATTGCCGGTGGTGCGCTGATGGTCAAGCAAGGCACGCCGGTCGAGGGCGTAATGGCAGCCATTTTTGGCGTAGTAATCGCAGGCTCGTTCGTCGAGATGGGCGTGTCGCGCATCCTGCCCTTCGTCAAACGCCTGATCACCCCGCTGGTGACTGGCATCGTGGTGTTGATGATCGGCCTGACGCTGATCAAGGTCGGCCTGATCAGCATGGGCGGTGGCTTTGGGGCCATGGCCAATGGCACCTTTGCCAATGGCGAAAACCTGCTGATGTCGGGCGTGGTACTGGCGATCATCGTCGTTCTCAACCGTATCCCGGTGGTGTGGATGCGCAGCTGCGCCATCGTCATCGCCCTGGCGGTCGGCTATGCGCTGGCCGGTTTCCTGGGCCGCCTGGACTTTACCGGCATGCACGAGGCCGCGCTGTTCCAGGTGCCGACACCGCTGCACTTTGGCTTGGGCTTCTCGTGGGCGCTGTTCATTCCGATGCTGGTGATCTACCTGGTCACTTCGCTGGAAGCCATCGGTGACGTTACCGCCACCAGCAAGGTGTCGCGCCAGCCGGTCGAAGGGCCGGTGTGGATGCAGCGGATCAAGGGGGGCGTGCTGGTCAACGGCGCCAACTCGCTGCTGGCCGGTCTGTTCAACACCTTCCCTAGCTCGATCTTTGCCCAGAACAACGGGGTGATTCAGCTGACCGGTATTGCCAGCCGTCATATCGGTATGTGGATTGCCGTAATGCTGGTGTTACTGGGGCTGTTCCCGAGTGTTGCCGGGGTGATTCAGGCCGTGCCGGAGCCGGTGCTGGGCGGCGCGGCGATGGTCATGTTTGGCGCGGTTGCGGCGTCGGGGATCAATATTCTGGCCAGCACCCGGCTGGACCGTCGGGCGCTGCTGATTATTGCGGTGTCGTTGGCGCTTGGGTTGGGTGTGGCGCAGGTGCCGGAGTTCCTGGCGCATATGCCGGCGGCGATTCGCAATGTGCTGGAGTCGGGTGTGGCTACCGGGGGGATTTGTGCGCTGGTGCTGAACTGGTTCTTGCCGGAGAGCAAGGAGCAGGCTTGAACCTGGCGTTTGAATGAAAAGCCCGCGCCCGCTTGCACAAGCGGGTGCGGGCTTTTTTGCTTTATCATGGCACCAATCCTTTGCATGAGTTAGCCATGAAATTCGCTATCGCGGTGTTCTCCCCGGCCCATGCGCCCTCTTCGCGACGCGCCCTGCGCTTCGCCGAGGCGGTGCTGGCCGGCGGGCATGAGATTGCCCGGCTGTTCTTCTATCAGGACGGGGTGCACAGTGCCTCGGCCAACGTCGTCGCCCCCCAGGACGAACTGGACGTGGCTGGCCAGTGGCGCACGTTCATACAGACCCATCAGCTGGACGCCGTGGTGTGTATCGCCGCCGCCCTGCGCCGTGGCGTGCTCGACGAAGCCGAGGCCAACCGCTACCAGCGCCCGGCCGTGAACCTGCCCAAGCCCTGGGAACTGTCGGGGCTGGGCCAACTGCACGAGGCCGCGCAAGTGGCCGATCGCCTTGTCTGCTTCGGAGGCGACTGATATGGCCAAGTCCTTGTTGATCATCAGCCGTCAGGCACCGTGGAATGGCCCCTCTGCCCGCGAGGCGCTGGACATCGCCCTGGCCGGCGGCGCGTTCGACCTGCCGTTGGGCATGCTGTTCCTCGACGATGGTGTGTTCCAGCTCGCGCCGGACCAGCAACCCGCCGCCGTGCAACAGAAGAACCTGGCCGCCAACCTGCAGGCGCTGCCGATGTTCGGTGTCGAAGAACTGTTCGCCTGCAACCACAGCCTGGCCCGCCGTGGCCTGGCAGCCGAGACCCTGGCGCTGCCGGTGCAAGTGCTCGATGACGCAGCGCTGACCGCCCTGATAGCCCGTTTCGACCAGGTGATAACGCTCTGATGAAGACCCTGCATGTAATTGCCCATTCCCCGTTTGGCGACGAGCGCCTGGCCAGTTGCCTGCGCCTGCTCGGTGCCGAAGATGCCCTGCTGCTGTGCGGTGATGCCGTGTATGCCCTGCGCACCGGCAGCGAGCCGCACGGCCATCTGCAAGCCGCCGGCCTGGCCCAGCGCCTGTTCGCCCTGGACGAGGATGTACAGGCCCGCGCGGTCGGCAACGACCTGGCAACGGCCGTGGACTACGCCGGGTTCGTCGAACTGTCGCTGCAATACGACAAGGTCAACAGCTGGCTATGAATACGCTCACCGTTGGCGATCAGGTGATCGCCCTGGACAAGGATGGCTTCCTGGTCGACCTGCAAGACTGGTCCCACGACGCCGCCGAGGCTTTGGCCAAGCGCGAGGGTATCCCGTTGACGGCGGACCATTGGGAAATCCTCGAACTGCTCCGTCAGTTCTACCAGGAATACCAGCTTTCTCCGGCCACCCGCCCGCTGATCAAGTACACGGCCCTCAAGCTGGGCCCTGAAAAGGGCAACAGCCCGCACCTTAACCGCCTGTTCAACGGCACCCCCGCCAAACTTGCCGCCAAGCTGGCGGGCCTGCCCAAGCCGACCAACTGCATATGACCGAACCTCGTCCGCTCACTCTGGAAACCCCCGCCGAACACCCGTTCGCCGAATTCGTGCGTATTCTCGGCAAAGGCAAGCGCGGCGCGCGTGGCCTGACCCGCGAGGAGGCCCGTGCAGCCATGACCCTGCTGCTGGAAGGCAAGGTCGAAGACACCCAGCTCGGTGCCTTCCTCATGCTGCTGCGGCACAAGGAAGAAAGCGCCGAAGAGCTGGCCGGCTTCACCGAGGCCCTGCGCGCCCACCTGCAGGCGCCGCGCATCGCCGTTGACCTGGACTGGCCCACGTACGCCGGCAAGAAGCGTCACCTGCCCTGGTACCTGCTGGCCGCCAAGTGCCTGGCCAACAATGGCGTGCGCATCCTGATGCACGGCGGTGGCGCACACACTGCCGGGCGTATGTATACAGAGCAACTGCTCGACCTGCTGCAGATTCCGCTGTGCCGCGACTGGGCCGCCGTCGGCAACGCGCTGGACCAGCACCAGCTGGCATTCTTCCCGCTGCACGACTGGGTGCCGCAGCTGCAACGCATGATCGACCTGCGCAATACCCTGGGCCTGCGCTCGCCCATCCACTCGCTGGCGCGAGTGCTCAACCCGCTGGGCGCTCGCTGTGGATTGCAGAGCATCTTTCACCCCGGTTACCAGGCCGTGCACCGCGAGGCCAGCCGCTTGCTGGGCGACCATGCCGTGGTGATCAAGGGTGATGGCGGCGAAATCGAGGTCAATCCCGATGTCATCAGCCATCTCTACGGCACCACGGCGGGTGAGGCGTGGGATGAAGAGTGGCCAGCGCTGAGCGAACGTCGCCATGTCAAGCCGCCCAGCCTGCAGGCAGAACACTTGCTGGCGTTCTGGCGTGGCGAAGTGGAAGACAGTTATGGCGAGAAGGCCCTGATTGCGACCATGGCGCTGGCCCTGCGTGGTTTGGGACAGCACCGCGAGCAGGCGTTCGTAACAGCGCAAGGCTACTGGGACACTCGAAATAGATCGATTTAGCCGATAATAGAACCGCGATCTTTGCGCTATTTCTTCGAACGATTTGGCCTAGACTGGGCTCCAACGACAAACAACTTTGTTTCAGGAGCTCACCATGGGCCTATTGATCGACGGCCGCTGGCACGACCAGTGGTATGAAAACGGCAAGGACGGCACGTTCAAGCGGGAGAATGCCCAGCGCCGCAATCAGTTGCCCGCCCCCGAGGCCGGCCGCTACCACCTGTACGTGTCGCTGGCCTGCCCATGGGCCCACCGCACCCTGATCTTTCGCGCGCTGAAAGGCCTGGAGCCGTTGATCGACGTGTCGGTGGTCAGCTGGCTGATGCAGGACCATGGCTGGACCTTCGATCAGCAGCAAGGCTCCAGCGGGGACCACCTAGACGCCCTGCAGTACCTGCACCAGCGCTACACCCAGGATGACCCGCACTACACAGGGCGCGTGACGGTGCCTGTACTGTGGGACAAGAAAGAGAAGCGCATCGTCAACAATGAGTCGGCAGAAATCATCCGCATATTCAACAGCGCGTTCAACGAGCTGACCGGCAATACTCTGGACCTCTACCCCACATCGCTGCGCCCGACCATCGAAGCACTGAACGAGCGCATCTACCCGGCGGTGAACAACGGCGTGTACCGCGCAGGCTTTGCCACCACGCAAGACGCTTACGAGGCTGCCTTTGACGATGTGTTCAACGAGCTGGATTACCTGGAAGCCTTGCTAGGCCGCAATCGCTACCTGGCGGGTGAGTACCTGACCGAGGCTGATGTACGCCTGTTCACTACACTGGTGCGCTTCGATGCCGTGTACCACGGGCACTTCAAGTGCAACCTGCGCCGCCTGAGCGACTACCACAACCTGTCGAACTGGCTGCGTGAGCTGTACCAGTGGCCTGGGGTGGCGGGTACGGTGAACATGGAGCATATCCAGAAGCACTATTACATGAGCCACAAGACCATCAACCCGAACGGGATTGTGCCTAAAGGGCCTTTGCAGGACTTTGGTTTGCCGCATGATCGAGAGCGGTTGGTGGGCAAAGGGATTTGGCAGGCTTGAGAAAGCCGGGCTGCTTTGCAGCCCATCGCGACACAAGGCCCACACACAAGGGCCTTGCAATGCCTGGGGCATGTGCGATGGGCCGCAAAGCGGCCCCAACGATTTCAGCTGTTCTGCGAACCTTCGAACCAGGCCAGCTTGTCACGCAACTGCACCACCTCCCCCACAATCACCAGGGTCGGCGCATGCACCTCGTGCTGGGCCACCAGGTCTGGCAAGTCAGCCAAGGTGCCGGTGAACACGCGCTGATTACGCGTGGTCCCCTGCTGCACCAACGCCGCCGGGGTACTCGCGGCACGCCCGTGGCGAATCAGCTCGGCACAGATGGTCGGCAAGCCCACCAACCCCATGTAGAACACCAAGGTCTGCGCCGGCGCCACCAGGTCATTCCACGGCAGGTTGCTGGTGCCATCCTTGAGGTGCCCAGTGACGAAGCGCACCGACTGGGCATAGTCGCGGTGAGTCAGCGGAATGCCGCCATACGCCGAGCAGCCGCTGGCCGCGGTAATGCCCGGCACCACCTGGAACGGAATGCCATGCTCGGCCAGCTCTTCGATCTCTTCGCCGCCCCGGCCGAAGATGAACGGGTCGCCACCCTTCAGGCGCAGCACCCGCTTACCCTGCCGAGCCAGATCGACCAACAGGCGGTTGATCTGGTCCTGCGGCACTGAATGATCAGCGCGGCGCTTGCCTACATAGATGCGCTCGGCATCACGACGACACATATCGATGATGGCGGGTGCGACTAGGCGGTCGTACAGCACCACGTCGGCCTGCTGCATCAGGCGCAAGGCACGGAAGGTCAGCAAGTCCGGATCACCCGGGCCGGCACCAACCAAGTACACCTCACCACCCTGCTGCACCGGTGCGCCGTCCACCATCGCCTGCAACAGACGTTCGGCTTCCGCGCCCTGCCCGGCCAGCTGACGCTCGGCGATCGGCCCCTGGAACACGGTTTCCCAGAAGCCACGACGCTGGTTGACGTCCGGGTACAGGGATTTGACCTTGTGCCGGAAGCGTGCCGCCAGCCCGGCCAGCTCACCATAGGCCGAAGGGATCCACGCCTCGAGCTTGGCTCGAATCAGGCGTGCCAGTACCGGGGCGTCACCGCCGCTGGAAACAGCAATTACCAGCGGCGAACGGTCCACGATCGCCGGGAAGATCACCGTACACAGGGCCGGCGCATCCACCACATTGACCGGCAGGCTAAGGGCCTGCGCATCGGCCGACACCTGGGCATTCAGCCCAGGGTCGTCAGTCGCCGCGATCACCAGCCGGCAACCGACCAGGTCGGCTGCCTGATAGCCACGCACCAGCACCTCACCGCCACCTTCCCGGGCCAACGCCGCCAACTGGCCGTCGACGTCCGGCGCCACCACGCGCAGCACACCGCCGGCATCGGCCAGCAGGCGTGCCTTGCGCAAGGCGATCTCACCGCCACCGACGACCAGCACGCGGCCGCCCTGCAGCTTGTGGAACAGCGGCAGGTAATCCATTTAGCGGATGACCTCGACGCCGCCCATGTACGGCTTCAGCACTTCCGGCACCAGGATCGAACCGTCGGCCTGCTGGTAGTTCTCCAGCACAGCAACCAGGGTACGGCCTACGGCCAGACCGGAGCCGTTGAGCGTGTGCACCAGCTCTGGCTTGCCGGTTTCCGGGTTGCGCCAGCGAGCCTGCATGCGGCGCGCCTGGAAATCACCACAGTTGGAGCACGAGCTGATTTCGCGGTACTTGTCCTGGCTCGGCACCCACACTTCCAGGTCGTAGGTTTTCACCGCACCAAAGCCCATGTCGCCAGTGCACAGGGCCAGCACGCGGTATGGCAGCTCAAGCAACTGCAGCACGCGCTCGGCGTTGGCGGTCAGGCCTTCCAGGGCTTCCATCGACTTGGACGGCTCTACCACCTGCACCATCTCGACTTTGTCGAACTGGTGCTGGCGAATCATGCCGCGGGTGTCACGGCCAGAAGCGCCGGCTTCGCTGCGGAAGCAAGGGGTGTGGGCAACCAGTTTGAGCGGCAGCTGCTTGGCGTCGAGGATTTCACCCGCCACCAGGTTGGTCAGCGACACTTCGGCGGTCGGGATCAGGTAGAAGTCAGCCTCGCCTTCGCGGGTGATCTTGAACAGGTCTTCCTCAAACTTCGGCAACTGGCCAGTGCCCTGCAGCGCGGGCGCCTGCACCATGTACGGGGTGTAGTGTTCCTCGTAGCCATGTTCGCCGGTGTGCAGGTTGATCATGAACTGCGCCAGGGCGCGGTGCAGACGGGCAACCGGACCACGCAGCACAGCAAAACGGGCACCGGACAGCTTGGCAGCCGCTTCGAAGTCCAGGCCACCGCTGATTTCACCGAGGGCCACATGGTCCTTGATTTCGAAGTCGAACGCCTTCGGCGTGCCCCAACGGCGCACTTCGACGTTGTCGTCTTCACTGGCGCCGACCGGCACGCTGGCGTCCGGCAGGTTGGGGATGGTCAGCAGGATGCCATCCAGCTCGGCCTGAATGGCGTCCAGCTCAGCCTTGCCGGCAGCCAGTTCGTTGGCCATGCGCTCGACGTCCGCCATCAGCGGGGCGATGTCTTCGCCCTTGGCCTTGGCCTGGCCGATGGACTTGGAACGGGCGTTACGCTCAGCCTGCAGTTGTTCGGTGCGGGTCTGCACCGCCTTGCGGCGCTCTTCCAGTGATTCGATGCGCGCGACATCCAGGCTGAAGCCACGGGAGGCCAGGCGATCCGCCACTTCCTGAAGTTGGCCGCGTAACAGTTTGGAATCGAGCATATCGTTCTCTCGTTATGTGTAGGTGTTGGTTCAGAATCGGGTCAGGGACAGGCCAGCCCAGGTTGCGAGCAGCCCGCCCACTACGCTGATACTGGTATAGCCCAAGGCAAGGGGCACTTGCCCGCTTTCCATCAGGCGCACGGTATCGAGCGAGAAGGAGGAAAAGGTCGTCAGGCCCCCGAGGAAGCCGACAATCAGGCCGGCGCGCAGTTCGACCGGCGCCAGCGGCTTGTGCAAGAACAAGCCATAGAGCAAGCCGATCAGCAGACAGCCAACCAGGTTGACCGCCAGCGTACCGGCATAGAAGTGCCGTGGCCAGTGGGCCGCTACCCAGTTGGTGGTAGCAAAGCGCAACAAGGTGCCGGCAATACCACCCGCGCTGACTGCGGCGATGAGTGCAATCACGGTTTTCTCCGCTGGCGGGGGCTGTTGCGGTCGAGGTCGGCCAGATGGCGCAGCTTCTCGCCAATTTTCAGTTCCAGGCCACGGGGCACCGGCTGATAGTACTGGCGCGGTTCCAGCTCGTCGGGGAAGTAATCCTCACCGGCGGCGTAGGCGTCAGGCTCATCGTGGGCATAGCGGTACTCGTCGCCATAGCCCAACTGTTTCATCAGCTTGGTCGGGGCATTGCGCAGGTGCAACGGCACCTCCAGCGAACCATGCTCAGCCGCTTCGCGCAGGGCGGTCTTGAACCCCACGTACACCGCGTTGCTCTTGGGTGCGCAGGCCAGGTAGGTGATGGCCTGTGCCACCGCCAACTCGCCCTCGGGGCTGCCAAGGCGCTCCTGCACATCCCAGGCTGCCAGGCACAGGCTAAGCGCACGCGGGTCGGCGTTGCCGATGTCCTCGCTGGCCATGCGCACCACGCGGCGGGCGATGTACAACGGATCGCAGCCGCCGTCGAGCATGCGTGCAAACCAGTACAGGGCGCCATCGGGGTTGGAGCCGCGCACCGACTTGTGCAGTGCGGATATCTGGTCGTAAAACGCCTCGCCGCCTTTGTCGAAGCGGCGGCGACTGTCACCCAGCAGGCTCTGTAGCATCTCGACGTCGATCTCGCTGCCGTCTTCAGCCAGGTCCGAGGCGTTCTCAAGGAAGTTGAGCATGCGCCGGCCATCGCCGTCGGCGGCGGCCATCAGCATCTTGAAGGCGTCGTCGCCCACCCGCAGGTTGCGCTTGCCCAGGCCACGCGCTTCCGTCAGCGCACGGTTGACCAGCTTGCGCAAGGCCGCTTCGTCCAGGCTCTTGAGCACATACACCCGCGCCCGTGACAGCAGCGCGTTGTTCAGCTCGAACGACGGGTTTTCGGTGGTGGCACCGATGAACAGCAGGGTGCCGTCCTCGACATAGGGCAAAAAGGCGTCCTGCTGCGACTTGTTGAAGCGGTGCACCTCGTCAACGAACAGGATGGTGCGACGGCCATATTGGCCAGCCTGCTGTTTGGCCACCTCCACCGCCTGGCGGATCTCTTTCACCCCGGCCAGCACCGCCGACACCGTTTCGAAGTGCGCATCGCAGAACTGCGCCAGCAACCGCGCCAGCGTGGTCTTGCCGACCCCGGGCGGCCCCCAGAAGATCATCGAGTGCAGCGCACCTTGTTCCAGCGCTTCGCGCAGCGGTTTACCGCGCGCCAGCAGGTGCTCCTGGCCGACATACTCATCCAGGCTGGACGGGCGCAGACGGGCGGCCAGGGGCTGGGCGACAGGTTCGCTTCGAAACAGGTCCATGGCGAGCTCTGGTTACTCCTTGATCACGTCCGCGCCCTTGGGGATGTCGAACTTGAACTTGCTGTCCGGCACCGCCTGGTTGGCCTTGACGCCATTGAACAGGATGTTGGTGCGCTGGCCGACGCTGTCGATCAGCTGCATGTCATTGATCAGGCCTTTGCGGAACGACACGCGCAGCGAGTCGAACAGGGTGTCCTTGGTCTTTGGCTTGAGGGTGAAGTCCATCACCTCACCCTGCTCCTTCGAGGCGATGTCGAAGCTCTGGCTGATCTTCGACACGTCCCCGGACAGCAACAGGGCCGGGGTCTGGTTCAGGCGCACGTCGAGCTTCTTGATGGTGGCCTGCTCCAGGTCCGGGTCCCACAGGGTGACGTTCTTGCCGTCCGACACCACCACCTGCTCCTGCGGTGCATCGGTGTGCCAGTAGAACAGGCCCGGGCGCTTGACCGTCATCTTGCCCGAGGTTTCCTGCAGGCTGGTGCCATCGGCGCCCAGGGTCAGCTGGGAGAAGTTGGCCTCGATGGTCTGCGACTTTTCCAGCAACTGGGTCAGGCGTTGTACGTCTTGCTCACCGGCATAAGCAGTAACCGAGCCCAGGGTCAGGGCAGAAACCAACAGCATGCGAATCGCGCGCATGGGAATCCTCATTGAGCGTTGAAAAGGCCTGGCGCCACCGTTGGCGCCAGGCAGGGTGTTCATCAGTCGCGCGGGCCGCCCGGGGCTATCACTTCCCGCGAGCCGTTGCTGTTCATCGGGGTGACAACGCCGGCCATCTCCATCGACTCGATCATGCGCGCGGCACGGTTGTAGCCGATCTTCAGCTTGCGTTGCACGGCAGAAATGGAGGCGCGACGGCTCTCGAGCACGAATTGCACCGCCTCATCATACAGGGCGTCGGTTTCGGCATCGTCACCCTCGCCACCGCCGCCGCCGCCGTCAAAGCCGCTACCGGCCTCTTCGACGCCGTTGAGGATGTCGTCGTTGTAGTCCGGGGCGCCACGCAGCTTCCACGCCTCGACCGTGCGGTGCACTTCGTCGTCGGACACGAATGCGCCGTGCACCCGGATCGGCAGGCTGGTGCCCGGCGGCATGTACAGCATGTCGCCATGGCCCAGCAGCTGTTCGGCACCGCCCTGGTCGATGATGGTACGCGAGTCGATCTTGCTCGACACCTGGAACGCCATACGGGTCGGGATGTTGGCCTTGATCAGGCCGGTGATCACGTCCACCGACGGGCGCTGGGTCGCGAGGATCAGGTGAATACCGGCCGCCCGTGCCTTCTGCGCGATACGGGCGATCAGCTCTTCGACCTTCTTGCCGACGATCATCATCATGTCGGCGAATTCGTCCACCACCACCACGATGGTCGGCAAGGTTTTCAGCGCAGGCGGCTCATCGTCCATGCTCTCACGGCGATACAGCGGGTCATGGATGATTTCGCCCGCTTCCTGGGCGTCCTTGATCTTGCGGTTGAAACCGGCCAGGTTACGCACGCCCATGGCCGCCATCAGTTTGTAGCGCCGCTCCATCTCGGCCACGCTCCAGCGCAGGGCGTTGGCGGCGTCCTTCATGTCGGTGACCACCGGGCACAGTAAGTGCGGGATGCCTTCGTAGATCGACAGTTCAAGCATTTTCGGGTCGATCATGATCAGCCGCGCGTCTTCCGGGCTGGACTTGAACAGGATCGACAAAATCATCGCGTTCACACCCACCGACTTACCGGAGCCGGTAGTACCGGCCACCAACAGGTGCGGCATCTTGGCCAGGTCAGTGATCACCGGCTTGCCGCCAATGTCGTGGCCCAGCGCCAGCGTGACGGGCGATTTCTGCTCGTCGTACTGCGGCGTGGCCAGCACTTCGGAGAAGCGCACCATCTGGCGGTTTTCGTTGGGTATCTCGATACCTACCGTGGTCTTGCCAGGGATGACCTCGACCACTCGCACACTGGTCACGGCCAGCGAGCGCGCCAGGTCCTTGGCCAGGTTGGCGATGCGGCTGACCTTCACGCCGGCGGCCGGCTGGATTTCGTAACGGGTAATTACCGGGCCGGGGTGGATCGAGTCCACCGCCACTTCCACACCGAATTCCTTGAGCTTGATTTCCAGCAGCTGACCGACGCCAGCCAGGGACTCTGGCGAATACTCGATCTTTTTCTGTTCGGCCGGGTCGAGGATGGAAATCGAGGGCAAGGTGCCTTCCACGGCGCTGTCGACGAACAGCGGCGCCTGCTTTTCCTTCATCGCCCGCTTGCTCGGCTCCGGCGCCTTGGCGGCTGACGGCGGCACAATGGTGGGCGCTGCGTGCTGCTGGCGGGGCACCACGGTTTCACGCGGCGCCAATGCCTCAGGCGCCGTTTCACGTGGCGGCACAATCGGTTCGCGTGCAAGGGTTGGCTCACGTGGCTCGACCGGCTGAGCGGGTGGCTCTTCACGCTTGAGGATGCGCTCGCGCAGTGACGGTTTGGCCGGCTCGCGCTTCTCGGCAGCCATCGGCGCGGCCTTGAACACCGGTTCGTCCTCGCGCAGCTGTGCCTCAAGGCGCTTGCGCTCGTTGCGCGCTTCCCACCAGCGGGTGGCAGCCCCTTGCACCAGTTCGAACAGGTCGAGGGTGATCTTGCCGGTCAGGTCCATCACCTTGAACCACGACAGGTCGGTGAAGACGGTCAGGCCGAACAGGAACAGGGCAATGAACATCAGCGTGCTGCCCTGCACGTTCAGCAGGTTGCGCGCCAGGTCGCCCAGGCTTTCGCCCAGTGCACCACCGGCGGAGAACGGCAGGCTGGCGGGCGGGTGGAAGTGGATATGCGCCAGCGCTGCCCCCGACAGCACCAGGAACACCAGGCCAATCAGCCGCCAGGAGAACAGCCAGCCGCTCCAATCCCACGGCTGGTGGCGTTCGCGGAAAATCTGCCAAGTCTTGACCGCCAGCAGCAGCGGGAAAATATAGGCGAAGTAACCCAGCACCATGAACAGGATGTCGGCGAAGTAGGCACCGGCACGCCCGGCCGCATTCTGCACCTGGTCGACGTTGCTGGTGTGGCTGAAGCCCGGGTCCGACGTATCGTAGGTCAGCAGCGCCATCCACAGGTACAGGCACAGCGCGCCGACAGCGATCAACGCACCTTCCTTGAGGCGATAATGCAGCTGCTGCCGCCACAGTGGCACAGGCAATGGAGCTGGAGTTGCGGTGGATTTCTTCAAAACGCGTCTATTCCTGCGCGTGGTGCGCGTCCAATAGTGATCGGCCGCTGCGCGACCAACGAACCACTACTTTTAACATTACTGCCCGCCAGCCGCCATGGCGGCACGCCGTATGGGGGTTTGGCCGGGGGCGAATTCATATAGCTGCAATTTGAGCATGCATTTTCTTTTGTGACAAAGGCTTATGCTGTGTTTTTGCACAGGTGTGACAGCAAATGTAGCGGATGGTGCCTGCGGTTTGATGAATGTGTAGGAAATTGCCCTGAATTGCCGCAAAACGGCCTCACCTCCCTGTAGGGGGTAGCTTGTGCAGGTTACCGCGCTGGCTTTGAGGCACCCAAAGAGATTGACCCCGCTTTTGACCCAAGCCATGCTGCCCTCTCCCCTCCCCCACCGCACGATAGACCATGCTCACCTGGCTGACCCGCGACTCGCTGACCTTCCCGCCACTGGAAAAGGCGCTGCACGACCCCAACGGCCTACTGGCCGCCGGCGGTGACCTGAGCCCCGAGCGTCTGGTGCAGGCGTATCGCCATGGCTGCTTCCCGTGGTACCAGGACGGCCAACCGATCCTGTGGTGGTCACCCGACCCGCGCACGGTGTTGTTGCCTGACCAGTTGCATGTGTCACGCTCGCTGGCCAAGCTGATGCGCCAAGGCCGCTACCAGGTCAGCTTCGACACCGACTTCCCGGCCGTGATCGCCGCCTGCGCCGCGCCTCGCGACTACGCTGACGGCACCTGGATCACCGACACCATGCGCAACGCCTACTGCGAGCTGCACCGCCGCGGCATCGCCCATTCGGTCGAAGTTCGCCAGGACGGCGAACTGGTCGGGGGCCTGTACGGCCTCGCCATGGGCCAGCTGTTCTTTGGCGAATCGATGTTCAGCCGCGCCGACAACGCCTCCAAGGTCGGCTTCGTGACCTTGGTCAACCACCTGCGAGACGCCGGCTTCGTGCTTATCGACTGCCAGATGCCGACCAACCACCTGCACAGCCTGGGCGCCCACGCCATCAGCCGTGCCGAGTTCGCCAGCTACCTGGCACGCCACCTTGACCAACCCAACAGTGCTTCATGGGTTGCCTAGGCGAGTTCCCGTAGCTGGCTTACACTTAAAACAAAGTCTCACCGAAGGGGTTGATCATGACAGAGTTGGCGCGGTTGAAGTTCTATGCCACTCAGCCCCACTCCTGCAGCTACCTGCCGGAGGAGCAGGCGACCACGCTGTTCCTCGACCCCAGCCAGCCGATGGACGTGCACGTGTACGCCGATTTGTCGGAAATGGGCTTTCGCCGCAGTGGCGACCACCTGTACCGCCCACACTGCCAGAACTGCAACGCCTGCGTGCCGGCGCGCATCCCGGCGGCGCGTTTCATCCCCAACCGCCAGCAGCGTCGCATACTCAAACGTAACGCCGACCTGACCGTAACCGCAGCGCGCCCGGCGTTCAAGGAAGAGTACTTCGAGCTGTACCGGCGCTATATCGAAACGCGCCACGCCGATGGCGACATGTACCCACCCAGCCGCGATCAGTTTTCCACCTTCCTGGTACGCGACCTGCCGTTCTGCTGGTTCTACGAATTTCGCCTGGAAGGCCGGTTGATGGCGGTGGCAGTGTGCGACCTGCTGCCCAATGGCCTGTCAGCGGTGTACACCTTCTACGAGCCGGACGAGGAGCGCCGCAGCCTCGGCCGTTTCGCCATTCTCTGGCAGATCACCGAAGCGCTGCGCCAGAACCTGGAGGCGGTTTACCTGGGCTACTGGATCAAGAACTGCAAGAAGATGAACTACAAGACGCAGTACCGACCTATCGAGCTGCTGATAAACCAGCGCTGGGTCACCCTCAACTGAAAGCATTGGCTTGACACGCAGTTTTCCGGCATAATCCACGCCACTTTTTTGCCCGGTGCGGATATGCGTCGGGCTAACACTGGATCCGAGGGCTCAACTGCATGTCGAAAGAAGACAGCTTCGAAATGGAAGGTACTGTCGTCGACACCCTGCCCAACACCATGTTCCGCGTGGAGTTGGAAAACGGGCACGTCGTAACCGCGCACATCTCCGGAAAGATGCGCAAGAACTACATCCGTATTCTCACTGGCGACAAGGTCCGCGTCGAGCTGACGCCGTACGACCTGAGCAAGGGCCGCATCACCTACCGTGCGCGCTAAACTCAAGCCATGAAAAAGCCCGGCCAGGTGCCGGGCTTTTTTGTGCCTTTTGAAACTGCAGGGGCTGCAAGGCAGCCCCTGCACATCACGCGACCTCAGCGGTGGTTTCGAAGTCGAACACCAGTTCGCCATCGCGCAGGTCGACATGCACCACGCCACCATGCTCGGCCAGCTCGCCAAACAGGATCTCCTCGGCCAGCGGCCGCTTGATCTTGTCCTGGATCAGCCGCGCCATTGGCCGCGCGCCCATCTGCACGTCATAGCCCGAAACCGCCAGCCAACCGCGTGCTTCATCGCTGACTTCCAGCAGCACACGCTTGTCTTCCAGTTGCGCCTGCAATTCGATAAGGAACTTGTCGACGATGCTTTTGATCGTCTCCGTGCTCAGGCGGCCAAACTGGATGATGGTATCCAGACGGTTGCGGAACTCTGGCGTGAAGCTCTTGCGGATCACTTCCATGGCATCGGACGCGTGGTCCTGATGAGTGAAGCCGATCGACGCCCGCGCCGCGGTTTCTGCACCGGCGTTGGTGGTCATGATCAGGATCACGTTACGGAAGTCGGCCTTGCGCCCGTTGTTGTCGGTCAAGGTACCGTGGTCCATCACCTGCAGCAGCAGATTGAAGACTTCCGGGTGGGCCTTCTCGATTTCATCGAGCAACAATACGCAGTGCGGCTGTTTGGTGATCGCCTCGGTCAACAAGCCACCCTGGTCAAAACCAACATAACCCGGCGGCGCACCAATCAAACGCGACACGGTGTGACGCTCCATGTACTCAGACATGTCGAAACGCACCAACTCCACACCCAGCGCCTTGGCCAGTTGCCGAGCCGCTTCGGTCTTGCCGACGCCGGTAGGGCCGGCGAACAGGAACGAACCCACCGGCTTGTCTGGCGACTTGAGGCCGGCACGGGACAGCTTGATCGCGGTGGCCAGCGAGTCGATTGCCTGGTCCTGGCCAAACACGGTCAGTTTCAGGTCGCGCTCAAGGTTACGCAGCAGCTCCTTGTCGGAACTGGTGACGTGCTTCGGCGGAATTCGCGCAATCTTGGCGACGATGTCCTCCACTTGCGGCACATCAATGCGCTTGACGCGATTGGCCTCTGGCTGCAGGCGCTGGTAGGCCCCAGCCTCGTCGATCACATCAATGGCCTTGTCAGGCATGTGCCGGTCGTTGATGTAGCGCGAAGCCAGTTCGGCGGCGGCGCGCAGGGCTTCGTCGCTGTACTCGATGTTGTGGTGGCTTTCGAAACGCCCTTTCAGGCCGCGCAGAATCCCCACGGTGTCTTCGACCGATGGCTCGCTGACATCCACCTTCTGGAAGCGCCGCGCCAGGGCACGGTCCTTCTCGAAGATGCCGCGAAACTCCTGGAACGTGGTCGAGCCGATGCAGCGGATTTCACCCGACGACAGCAGCGGCTTGAGCAGGTTGGAGGCATCCATCACCCCGCCCGACGCCGCACCGGCGCCGATGATGGTGTGAATTTCGTCGATGAACAGGATGGCCTGCGGACGCTTGCGCAGCTCACCGAGCAGCGCCTTGAAGCGCTTCTCGAAGTCACCACGGTATTTGGTACCGGCCAGCAAGGCGCCCAGATCGAGGGAGTACACCACGCTCTGGGCCAGCAGGTCAGGCACCTGACCATCGACGATGCGCTTGGCCAGGCCTTCGGCGATGGCCGTCTTGCCCACGCCAGCCTCACCCACCAGCAGCGGGTTGTTCTTGCGCCGACGGGCCAGGATTTGCGCCACGCGTTCCACTTCCTGCTCGCGACCGACCAGCGGGTCGATACGGCCGGCACGGGCCAGCTCGTTCAGGTTGCTGGCGTAGGCGTCCAGCGGGTTGCTCGAAGAGGAGGTTTCGCCGCCCTCTTCGTCCTGCATGTCCTGCTCGCTTTCAGACTGCGCACCATGCCCTGGCACCTTGGAGATGCCATGGGCGATGTAGTTGACCACGTCGATACGGGCCACGCTCTGCTGCTTGAGCAGGAACACGGCCTGGCTTTCCTGTTCGCTGAAGATCGCCACCAGCACGTTGGCGCCGGTCACTTCGCGCTTGCCAGAGCTTTGCACGTGGAACACGGCACGCTGCAGCACGCGCTGGAAGCCCAGGGTTGGCTGGGTTTCACGGTCTTCGTCGTTGACAGGGATCAACGGCGTGGTGGAGTCGATGAACTCTTGCAGGTCATGCTTGAGCTTGTCGAGATTGGCGCCACAGGCGCGCAGAACGGTCGCGGCAGCCTCATTGTCAAGGAGTGCCAGCAGCAGATGCTCGACGGTCATGAACTCATGACGCTTCGAACGAGCCTCCTTGAAGGCAAGATTGAGGGTGACTTCGAGCTCGCGGTTTAACATAGCTTCACCTCATACCCAAGTGGTCGGCGATTAACCGTCCTTCTCGATTTCACAGAGTAGCGGATGCTGGCTTTCCCTGGCGTATTGGTTGACCTGCATGGCCTTTGTTTCGGCGATGTCACGGGTAAACAATCCGCACACTGCCCGCCCCTCGGTATGGACGGTCAGCATGATCTTGGTCGCCAGCTCGCGGTTCAGACTGAAGAACGTCTCGAGCACTTCGACGACGAAATCCATTGGTGTGTAGTCATCGTTGAACAAAACCACCTTGTACATCGGTGGCGCCTGCAGGATCGGCTTGGCTTCCTGAACTGCAAGACCTGAGCCGTCGTCCTCATTCGATTGCGGGCGATCCTGATTGAATGTTAGTCGAATCTCACTAGGTGCATGCATGGAAAGAATTTCATCATGAGCGTCAGGTTAAGGTTGCGGGTTGACTGCACAGGCCACCGCCGGCGCAGGCGCCGCGTGACCTTGACTATCGGCAAAACGGTGTTACAACCAATAAGAACCCACCGTGGTCGATAAAGATCCGCGCAGTCAACCAGATTTTTCGCAAGGTTCGTATGCGGATGAAGTGGATGATACTCCAGTGATGGAGTCCTTTGCAGAGGGACATAGGGATGGCAAGCGGTAAAGTCAAGTGGTTCAACAATGCCAAGGGCTATGGATTCATCAATGAGGAAGGTAAATCCGATGACCTGTTCGCCCATTATTCCGCCATCCGAATGGACGGATACAAGACCCTGAAGGCTGGCCAGGCCGTGATATTCGACATCGTCCAGGGCCCCAAAGGCTTGCACGCCGTCGAAATCAAAGATGCCGCGGCCGCTGCAGCAGAGGCTGCCAGAACCCTGGGCGAGCCGCAAAGCGAAACTGCAAAAGCCTGACTGCCTGCGCTGTGCCGATAGACGAAAAAACCGGCCGCTTCTTTACAGGAGGCGGCCGGTTTTCTGTTGCCTTACATGTGTTTGATCATTTCATCGCCAAAGCCTGAGCTGCTTACCAGCTTGGCGCCTTCCATCAACCGCTCGAAATCGTAGGTCACGGTCTTGGCCGCAATGGCACCATTGGTGCCTTTGATGATCAGGTCGGCGGCCTCGGTCCAACCCATGTGGCGCAGCATCATCTCTGCCGAGAGGATCACCGAGCCCGGGTTGACCTTGTCCTGCCCGGCATACTTGGGCGCCGTGCCGTGAGTGGCCTCGAACATGGCCACGGTGTCGGACAGGTTGGCGCCCGGCGCAATGCCGATACCGCCCACTTCCGCCGCCAGGGCATCGGACAGGTAGTCACCGTTGAGGTTGAGGGTGGCGATCACGTCGTACTCGGCCGGGCGTAGCAGGATCTGCTGCAGCATGGCGTCGGCAATGGCGTCCTTGACGATGACCTCGCGACCGGTCTTGGGGTTCTTGAATTTCATCCACGGGCCACCATCGAGCAATTCAGCGCCGAACTCGTCACGCGCCACCTCGTACCCCCAGTCCTTGAACGCGCCCTCGGTGAACTTCATGATGTTGCCCTTGTGCACCAGGGTCAGCGATTCGCGGTCGTTATCCACCACGTATTGCAGGGCCTTGCGCACCAGACGCTTGGTACCCTCCTTAGACACCGGCTTGATGCCAATGCCGCAATCCTGGTCGAAGCGGATCTTGGTGACCCCCATTTCCTCCTTGAGAAACTTGATCACCTTGTTCGCCTCGGGCGATCCGGCCTTCCACTCGATGCCGGCATAGATGTCTTCGGAGTTCTCGCGGAAGATCACCATGTCGACGTCGCCCGGCTTTTTCACCGGGCTCGGTACACCCTGGAACCACAGCACCGGCCGCAAGCACACATACAGGTCCAGTTGCTGGCGCAGGGCCACGTTGAGCGAGCGGATGCCGCCACCGACCGGGGTGGTCAGCGGGCCCTTGATCGATACCACGTAATCACGCACGGCATCGAGGGTTTCCTGCGGCAGCCAGGTATCCTGGTCATACACCTGGGTGGCTTTCTCGCCAGCGTACACCTCCATCCAGGCAATCTTGCGCTTGCCGCCGTAGGCCTTCTGCACGGCGGCATCGACCACCTTGATCATTACCGGCGAAACATCGACGCCGATCCCGTCGCCTTCAATGTAAGGAATGATCGGATGATCAGGCACGTTAAGCGAATGGTCTGCATTGACGGTAATTTTGGTGCCGTCGGTCGGAACCTTGATTTTCTGGTATCCCATGCTTGCACTACTCCGCTGTCGGGTGTGGTTTGGACATCGTGCGATCCACTGAGCCTAAACCACATCTGCCGACCTGCAAGGCATGCGACAACCCGCCGCATTGCCGCTTAGTCTTTGGTCTTATAAATGGGCCGATATCACTTGGCCTTGCTGATTAGCCCGAATGGTTTGGTATACTCCGCCGCGACCGAAGGGTCATCGGGGCGAATCCCAGGAAAATGCGGACCGCCCTAGGCCATGAATGGCCATAAAGCCTGGGTTGTTACCGCAGCTCAGCACTTGACGCTCGACTGATGCATCCACCATCACCGCTCGCAGCCTCTCGACTTTCCGCTCATGGCGCTGCCAGGGCGATGCGCCTACCCTGCGCACCACGAGACTCGAGCACGCTCAGCACACAGAGAGTTAACCCGCATGCCCACCCGTTCCAAGATCATCTATACCTTCACCGACGAAGCCCCCGCCCTCGCCACTTACTCGCTGCTGCCGATCATCGAAGCGTTCACCGCTTCGGCTGACATCGCTGTCGAAACTCGCGACATCTCCCTGGCTGGCCGTATCCTTGCCGCCTTCCCGGAGCAACTGGGCGCAGAGAAGCAAGTAGGCGATCACCTGGCGGAACTGGGCCAGCTGGCTACCACCCCTGAAGCCAACATCATCAAACTGCCGAACATCAGCGCCTCGGTACCGCAGCTCAAAGCCGCGATCAAGGAACTGCAAGGCAAGGGCTTCAACATCCCTGACTACGCCGACGAGCCGGCCACCGCGGAAGAAAAAGAATCCCGTGCCCGCTACGACCGCATCAAGGGTTCCGCCGTGAACCCGGTGCTGCGCGAAGGCAACTCCGACCGCCGCGCGCCGCTGTCGGTCAAGAACTACGCCCGCAAGCACCCACACAAGATGGGCGCCTGGGCCGCCGACTCCAAGTCGCACGTTGCCCACATGACCCAAGGCGACTTCTACGGCAGCGAAAAGGCCGCGCTGATCGAAGCTGACGACAGCCTGCGCATCGAGCTGGTCGCCAAAGACGGCAGCACCACCGTGCTGAAAGAAAAAACCGCCGTCAAAGCCGCTGAAGTCATCGACTGCGCCACCCTGAGCCGCAAGGCCCTGAAAGCCTTCATCGCCGAGCAGATCGCCGACGCCAAGGCCGCCGGCGTGCTGCTGTCGGTGCACCTGAAAGCCACCATGATGAAGGTCTCCGACCCGATCATGTTCGGCGTCATCGTCGAAGAGTTCTACAACGACGTGCTGACCAAGCACGCCGCTGCCCTGGCCGAAGTAGGCTTCAACGCCAACAACGGTATCGGCGACCTGTACGCCCGCATCAAGGACCTGCCAGCTGACAAGCAGGCCGAGATCGAAGCCGACATCCAGGCCCTGTACGCCGAGCGCCCGGCCCTGGCCATGGTCAACTCCGACAAAGGCATCACCAACCTGCACGTGCCGAGCGACGTGATCGTCGACGCCTCGATGCCGGCCATGATCCGTGACTCGGGCAAGATGTGGAACACCGCAGGCGAACTGCAAGACGCCAAGGCCGTGATCCCGGACCGCTGCTACGCCGGCATCTACCAGGCCACCATCGAAGACTGCAAGGTCAACGGTGCCTTCGACCCGACCACCATGGGCAGCGTGCCGAACGTTGGCCTGATGGCGCAAAAGGCCGAAGAGTATGGCTCCCACGACAAGACCTTCCAGGTCAAGACTGACGGCGTGGTTCGTGTAGTCGATGGCAAGGGCAACGTGGTGCTGGAGCAGAACGTCGAAGCCGGTGACATCTTCCGTATGTGCCAGACCAAGGACGCGCCGATCCAGGACTGGGTCAAGCTGGCCGTCAACCGTGCCCGCCTGAGCAACACCCCGGCGGTGTTCTGGCTGGACCCGGCTCGCGCCCACGACGGCGTCATGATCGAGAAGGTGCAGAAGTACCTGAAAGATCACGACACCACCGGCCTGGACATCCGCATCCTGGCACCGGTCGACGCCATCAAGTTCTCCCTGGCCCGCATCCGCGAAGGCAAGGACACCATCTCGGTGACCGGCAACGTGCTGCGTGACTACCTGACCGACCTGTTCCCGATCATGGAGCTGGGCACCAGCGCCAAGATGCTGTCGATCGTACCGCTGATGAGCGGCGGTGGCCTGTTCGAAACCGGCGCCGGCGGTTCGGCTCCGAAGCACGTGCAGCAGCTGGTTGAAGAGAACTTCCTGCGTTGGGACTCGCTGGGTGAATTCCTGGCCCTGGCCGCTTCCCTGGAGCACCTGGGCAACACCTACGACAACCCGCGCGCCAAGGTTCTGGCCAACACCCTGGACCAGGCTACCGGCAAGTTCCTCGACACCAACAAGTCGCCGTCGCGCAAAGTCGGCGGTATCGACAACCGCGGCAGCCACTTCTACCTGACCCTGTACTGGGCCGAGGCCCTGGCCGCTCAGACGGACGACGCTGCCCTGCAGGCACGCTTCGCACCACTGGCAAAAACCCTGGCCGAGAACGAAGCGACCATCGTCGCCGAGCTCAACGCCGTTCAGGGCAAGCCAGCCGACATCGGCGGCTACTACGCCCCGGATGCCGAGCTGACCGCCAAGGTGATGCGCCCAAGCCAGACCCTGAACAGCGCCATCGCTGCCCTGTAAGGTTCGCTTGAAGTAATAGCACAAACCCCGGCCACGCACCGGGGTTTGTGCTTTCTGGGAAATCGGGCCGCTCTGCGGCCCTTCGCGGGCAAGCCCGCTCCTACAGGAGAGGTGCAGTTTGTGAGACCTGCGCTGCACCTTGTGGGAGCGGGCTTGCCCGCGAAGGACCGCAAGGCGGTCCCGGCAATCTGAAAGGACATGGCAAATGACCTGGCAACCCCACATCACCGTAGCGACCATCGTCGAGCACGAAGGCAAGTTCCTCTTCGTCGAGGAATTCAAAGCCAACCAGCACGTCTTCAACCAGCCGGCCGGCCACCTCGAGCCCAACGAGACCCTGCCCCAGGCCGCCCTGCGCGAAACCCTGGAGGAAACCGCCTGGGAAGTCGAGCTGACCGGCGTGGTCGGCATCTACCTGTACACCGCCCCCAGCAACGGCGTGACCTACCAGCGCATCTGCTTCGCCGCCCGCCCCGTGCGCCATCACGCCGACCTGGCACTGGACAGCGACATCGTCCGCGCCGTGTGGCTGACCCGCGACGAACTGCTGGCCGACCCCACTCGCTGGCGCAGCGAGCTGGTGCCGCGCTGCCTGGATGACTACCTCAAAGGCCCGCTGCACAGCCTCGACCTGCTACGCGACTGACGCAGCGCCGCGGTTTTGATAGAATCGGCGTTTTTCCCCCTTGATACACACCGGTACCCATGACCAGCCCAGCACTTAAAGACCCCGCCAAGACCCGCGTCATCGTCGGCATGTCCGGCGGCGTGGACTCTTCCGTCTCAGCCCTTCTGCTCATCGAGCAGGGCTACCAGGTGGAAGGGCTGTTCATGAAGAACTGGGAAGAGGACGACGGCACCGAATACTGCACCGCCCGTGAAGACCTGGCCGACGCCCAGGCCGTGTGCGACCGTATCGGCATCAAGCTGCACACCGCCAACTTCGCCGCCGAATACTGGGACAACGTGTTCGAGCACTTCCTTGAGGAATACAAGGCTGGCCGCACCCCCAACCCCGACATCCTCTGCAACCGCGAAATCAAGTTCAAGGCGTTCCTCGACTACGCCCTGTCGCTGGGTGCCGACCTGATCGCCACCGGCCACTATGTGCGCCGCCGCGATACTGGCGCGCTCACCGAACTGCTCAAGGGCCTGGACCCGAACAAGGACCAGAGCTACTTCCTGCACGCCGTCGGCGGCCAGGAAATCGCCCGCACGCTGTTCCCGGTCGGCGAACTGGAAAAGCCCGAAGTACGCGCCATCGCCGAAAAGCACGGCCTGGCCACCGCCAAGAAGAAAGATTCCACCGGCATCTGCTTCATTGGCGAGCGCCGCTTCAGCGACTTCCTCAAGCAGTACCTGCCGGCCCAGCCGGGCGAAATTGAAACCACCGAAGGTGAAGTGATCGGCCGCCACCATGGCCTGATGTACCACACCATCGGCCAGCGCCAGGGCCTGGGCATTGGCGGCCTGAAAGATGCCAGTGACGAGCCGTGGTACGTGCTGCACAAGGACCTGGCCCGCAACGTGCTGGTGGTCGGCCAGGGCAACGAGCACCCTTGGCTGTTCTCCCGCGCCCTGCTGGCCTCGGACATTTTCTGGGTCAACCCGGTCGACCTCGGCAGCCCACGGCAGTTGACTGCCAAGGTGCGCTACCGCCAGAGCGACCAGCGATGCACCCTGGAACGCACCGCCAGCGGCTACCGCGCCGTGTTCGACGAGCCTCAGCGCGCCGTGACGCCGGGCCAGTCGGTGGTGTTCTATGACGGCGAAGTGTGCCTGGGCGGCGGCGTGATCGAGGCTGCCGAGCCGTGGAGCCCGCGCGCATGAGCAACCTGCAGGAGCAGCTGATCGCATTGGGCGGTGTGTTCCAGGCCGCCGTGCTTGTCGACCGCATCGCCCGCACCGGCCAGGCCAGTGAAGCCAATATCGGCTGCATGCTGGGCAGCCTGCTGGTGCGTGACCCCAAGGACACCCTGGAGGTGTTCGGCGGTGACGACCTGAACCTGCGCGACGGCTACCGAGCGCTGATCGGCGCCCTCGAGCGCGACCCCAACAGCCTGCAGCGCGAGCCACTGCGCTACGCCCTGTCGATGCTGGGCCTGGAACGCCAGCTGAACAAGCGTGGTGACCTGCTGGACACCATCGGCAACCGCCTGCCGCAAATCCAGTCGCAGGCCGAGCATTTCGGCCTGGTTCACGAAAACGTCATCGCTTCCAGTGGAGCCTTGTATCAAGACACCCTGAGCACCTTGCGCCAGCGCATTCAGGTGCACGGCGACATGCGCTTCCTGCAGCAGCCCAACAACGCCTCGAAGATCCGCGCCTTGCTGCTGGCCGGCATCCGCGCCGCGCGACTGTGGCGGCAGCTGGGCGGGCACCGCTGGCAGCTGGTGTTTAGCCGGCGCAAGTTGCTGAACGAACTGTACGACATGATGCGCAGCCCCACCTGACGGGCTGGGCTGCCCTTTGTGGGAGCGGGCGTGCCCGCGAAGCAGGCGACGCGGTGTATGGCACCGGCTACGCCGGTGTTCGCGGGCACGCCTGCTCCCACAGGGGCTGCCACAGATCCAAATTGGGCCGACCTTTGGTCAGCCACCCGACCCAGGCGCAATTTTCATGTATGATATGCGCCCTTCCAAAAGCCTGACTGTCCGAGAACACCCCATGCAGCTTTCTTCGCTCACTGCGGTTTCCCCTGTAGACGGCCGTTATGCCGGCAAAACCCAGGCCTTGCGCCCCATTTTCAGCGAATTCGGCCTGATCCGTTTCCGCGCCCTGGTCGAAGTGCGCTGGCTGCAGCGCCTGGCCGCCCACCCGCAAATCGGCGAAGTGCCGGCGTTCTCCGCCGAAGCCAACGCCCTGCTGGACAGCCTGGCCAACGATTTCAAGCTGGAGCACGCCGAGCGCGTCAAGGAAATCGAGCGCACCACCAACCACGACGTCAAGGCCATTGAATACCTCCTCAAGGAGCAGGCCGCCAAGCTGCCTGAGCTGGCCAAGGTCAGCGAGTTCATCCACTTCGCCTGCACCAGCGAGGACATCAACAACCTGTCCCACGCCCTGATGCTGCGCGCTGGCCGTGACGAAGTGCTGTTGCCGCTGATGCGCCAGGTCGCCGACGCCATCCGCGCCCTGGCCCACGCCCACGCCGAAGTGCCAATGCTGTCGCGTACCCATGGTCAGCCGGCTTCCCCGACCACCCTGGGTAAAGAACTGGCCAACGTCGTGTACCGCCTGGAGCGCCAGATCGCCCAGGTTGCCGCCGTGCCGCTGCTGGGCAAGATCAACGGCGCCGTGGGCAACTACAACGCCCACCTGTCGGCCTACTCGCAGATCGACTGGGAAGAGAACGCCCGCGCCTTCATCGAAGACGAACTGGGCCTGCAGTTCAACCCGTACACCACCCAGATCGAGCCGCACGACTACATCGCCGAGCTGTTCGACGCCATCGCCCGCTTCAACACCATCCTGATCGACTTCGACCGTGATGTGTGGGGCTACATTTCCCTGGGTTACTTCAAGCAGAAGACCGTTGCCGGCGAAATCGGTTCGTCGACCATGCCGCACAAGGTCAACCCGATCGACTTCGAAAACTCCGAAGGCAACCTGGGTATCGCCAACGCGCTGTTCCAGCACCTGGCCAGCAAGCTGCCGATCTCGCGCTGGCAGCGTGACCTGACCGACTCCACCGTGCTGCGCAACCTGGGCGTGGGCTTTGCCCACAGCGTGATCGCCTTCGAGGCCAGCCTGAAAGGCATCGGCAAGCTGGAAGTCAACGAAGCTCGCATCGCCGCCGACCTGGACGCCTGCTGGGAAGTGCTGGCCGAGCCGATCCAGACCGTGATGCGCCGCTTCAACATCGAAAACCCCTACGAGAAGCTCAAAGAGCTGACCCGTGGCAAGGGCATCACCCCAGAAGCGCTGCTGACCTTCATCGACGGCCTGGACATGCCAGCCGAAGCCAAGGCCGAGCTCAAGCAGCTGACCCCCGCTACCTACATCGGTAACGCGGCGGCCCAGGCCAAACGCATCTAAGCTGAGCGTCGCGTACAACGCCCGGCCTGGCCGGGCGTTTTTTATTCCCGTACGAAAATTACGTTTTTTCAATAGGTTGAACATGAATCCTGATACTCCACTGCAGCTGCTCGGCGGCATCTCGGCCCGCGAATTCATGCGCGACTACTGGCAGAAGAAGCCGCTGCTGGTACGCCAGGCCTTCCCGGACTTCATCAGCCCGATCGACCCCGACGAGCTCGCCGGCCTGGCCCTGGAAGACGAAGTCGAGTCGCGTATCGTGCTGGAGCACGGCGCACACCCGTGGGAGCTGCGCCGCGGCCCGTTCAACGAAGACACCTTCGCCGAACTGCCGGAAAAAGACTGGACCCTGCTGGTACAGGCCGTTGACCAGTTCGTTCCGGAAGTGGCCGAACTGCTGGAAAACTTCCGCTTCCTGCCCAGCTGGCGTATCGATGACGTGATGATCAGCTTCGCCGCCCCGGGTGGCAGCGTCGGCCCGCACTTCGACAACTACGACGTGTTCCTGCTGCAGGGCCACGGCCAGCGCAACTGGAAGATCGGCCAGATGTGCAGCAGTGACAGCCCGCTGCTGGAGCACGCCGACCTGCGTATCCTGGCCGAGTTCGAGCAGAGTGAAGAGTGGACCCTGGAGCCCGGCGACATGCTCTACCTGCCACCGCGCCTGGCCCACTACGGTGTGGCCGTGGATGACTGCCTGACCTACTCGGTCGGCTTCCGCGCACCGAGCGCTGCCGAAGTGCTGACCCACTTCACCGACTTCCTCGGCCAGTTCCTGCCCGACGAAGAGCGCTACAGCGACGCCGACGCCCAGCCGGTCAGCGACCCGCACCAGATCCAGCACGATGCCCTCGACCGCCTCAAGGCGCTGCTCGACAAGCACATGGGCGACAAGGACCTGCTGCTGACCTGGTTCGGCCAGTTCATGACCGAGCCGCGCTACCCCGAGCAGATCGTTGGCGAAGAGCTGAGCGAGGAAGAGCTGATCGACGCCCTTGAGCAGGGCGCCATCCTGATCCGCAACCCCAGCGCACGCCTGGCCTGGTCGGAATTCGAAGACGACCTGCTGCTGTTCGCCAGCGGCCGTAGTTGCCCACTGCCCGGCAAACTGCGAGAGCTGCTGAAGCTGGTATGTGCGGCCGACGCCTTGCACATCGACAACCTGGCCGAGTGGCTGCAGGACGAAGATGGCCTTATGCTGGTACAGCAGCTGGTCAAACAAGGGAGCCTGGGATTCGCCAATGAATAAGATCAGCGTTCGCCTCGCCGATTGGCACAAAGACAACGCCGACATCCGCCGAATCCGTGAAGCCGTGTTCGTCGCCGAGCAGCACATTCCGCCAGAGCTGGAGTTCGATTCGGAAGACCAGGATGCCCTGCACTTCCTGGCCCTGGAAGGCGACTATCCGATCGGTACTGCGCGCCTGCTGGCCGACGGCACCATCGGGCGCATCTCGGTGCTCAAGGACTGGCGTGGCCTGAAGGTGGGCGATGCGTTGGTCAATGCGGTCATCGTCGAAGCGCAGAACCGCGACCTGAAACAGCAGATGCTCAGCGCCCAGGTACACGCCACGCCGTTCTATGAGCGGCTGGGCTTTCGCGTAGTCAGCGAGGAATTCCTCGAAGCTGGCATCCCGCATGTCGACATGGTGCGCGACTCGCGCGCCTGATCCATCACCTGTGCCGGCCGCTTCGCGGGTAAACCCGCTCCTACAAGCACCACGCGTCCCTGTAGGAGCGGGTTTACCCGCGAAGAGGCCGGCACAGGCCATATACATCCCCGCTGACAAAAAACCTGTACATCCATCCAGATAAAACTTGCCTCTGCGCCCCCGCTTGCGCATCCTATGGCCCACCACCCCGATGAAGCGTCCCGGCCATGCGCCTGTTCCTCTGTGAAAAACCCTCCCAGGCAAAAGACATTGCCAAAGTGCTCGGCGCCAACCGCAAAGGCGACGGCTGCTGGCAAGGCACCGATATCTGCGTCACCTGGTGCATTGGCCACCTGCTGGAAACCGCCCCGCCCGACAGCTACGACGAACGTTACAAGCGCTGGAACCTGGCCGACCTGCCGATCATTCCAGACAAGTGGAAGATGCTGGTAAAGCCCAAGACCGCCAGCCAGTTCAAGGCAGTCAAACGCCTGCTCGGTGAAGCGCGGGAGCTGGTGATTGCCACCGACGCCGACCGCGAAGGCGAAATGATTGCCCGCGAGCTGGTCGAGCACTGCCGCTACCGAGGCCCGGTGCAGCGCCTGTGGCTGTCGGCGCTGGATGACGCCTCCATCCGCAAGGCCCTGGCGCGCCTGCTGCCAGGCCACGAGACGTTCAACCTGTACCACTCGGCGCTGGGCCGCTCGCGCGCCGACTGGCTGATCGGCATGAACATGAGCCGGCTGTTCACCTTGCTGGGCCGCCAATCCGGCTACCAGGGTGTGCTGCCAGTAGGCCGCGTGCAAACGCCGACCTTGCGCCTGGTGGTCGACCGCGACCGCAGCATCGCCAACTTCGTACCGGTGCCGTTCTGGGCCATCGACGTCCAGCTGGAACACGCCGGCCAACGCTTCGATGCCCAATGGCGTGCCCCCGAAGACGCCTGTGATGACCAAGGCCGCTGCCTGAAGCAAGACCTGGCACAGCGGGCCGCCACCGACATCGGCCATGCCGGCACTGCCCGAGCGGTAAAGGTAGCGACCGAGCGTGTGCGCGAAGCAGCACCGCTGCCCTTCGACCTTGGCACCCTGCAGGAGCTGTGCTCGAAAAAGTTCGGCCTCGGCGCCCAGGAAACCCTCGACATTGCCCAGGCACTGTACGAAACACACAAGTTGATCACCTACCCGCGCAGTGATTGCGGCTATTTGCCACAAAGCCAGCACGCCGAGGCACCCGCCATCCTCGCCGCCCTGCAACGGGCCGATGCCAGCCTGGCACCGCTGCAGCCCTACCTGGAGCCGCAACGCCGCTCGCGGGCGTGGAACGACGCCAAAGTCAGCGCTCACCATGGCATCATCCCCACGGCCGCCGCCAGCGACCCCTCGCGCCTGCCGGCCAAGCACAAGGCCGTGTATACCCTGATCCGCGCCCGCTATCTGGCGCAGTTCCTGCCCAACCATGAGTACGACCGCACCCAGGCCGACTTCGACTGCGCCGGTCATGCGCTGCGTGCTGTGGGCAAGCAAATCGTCGAGCCCGGCTGGCGCCGCGCCTTGCCCGAGGCGCTCACCCCGGCCAAAGGCCGCGAGGCAGCACCGGCCCAGGTGCTGCCGGCGCTTCGCGAAGGCCAGGACTGCAACGTACACGGCCTGCAACTGAAAGACCTGTGGACCCAGCCACCCAAACCGTTTACCGAAGGCGACCTGATCAAGGCGATGAAAAACGTGGCCAAGCTGGTGGATGACCCTCGGCTGAAGCAGAAACTCAAGGAAACCACCGGCATCGGCACCGAGGCCACCCGCGCCAGCATTATCCAGGGCCTGCTCGACCGCGGTTACCTGGTAAAGAACGGCAAGGCGTTGTCGGGCACACCTGCGGCCTTCAGCCTGATCGACGCCGTTCCCCGCGCCATTGCCGATCCCGGCACCACGGCGATCTGGGAGCAGGCGCTGGACATGGTGCAAAGCGGCGAGATGACCCTGGACGAGTTCGTCGCCCGGCAGTCGGCGTGGATGGGCAAGCTGGTAGAGCGTTGCAGCGGCATGCGCATGACCATCAGCGGGCCAGCGGCCGGGGCGGCCCCGCCCTGGAAGAAGAAACGTCGCGGTGGAGGTGGCAAAAGCAAAGCGGCCGGAAACAAGGCAACTCCGAGCAAGCCACGTCAGGCGCGGAAAAAGCGAGCCCCTCTGTAGGAGCGGGTTCACCCGCGAAGAGGCCAGCCCAGGCAACACATTAACCACAGGCAAACCACAAACCCCGACCAACACATTGGCAACGTGAAATTTAACTGCTAGATTTTCATGAAAATAAACATAATAATTTTCACGGAAAATCCGGCATGTTCAAACAATCCGCCCAGCACGTCGCCAGTTACTACGCCCAGACCTACCCCGCCAACATCCCATTACGCCCTACCCTGCAAGGCACTCAGGACACCGATGTGCTGATCATCGGCGCCGGTTTCAGCGGCCTGCACACTGCCCTGCGCCTGACCCAGGCCGGCAAACGCGTAACGCTGCTGGAAGCCAGCCGGGTTGCCTGGGCGGCCTCCGGACGCAACGGTGGCCAGGCGCTGCTGGGCTGGTCGTGCGACATGCCGCCGCTGGAGCAGGCCCTTGGCATCGAACGCACCCAACGGCTATGGGCCAGCATGTGCTGGGCCGCCGACGAGATGCGCGAACTGCCCCAGCGCCACGGCTTCGACATCGACTACCGGCCGGGCAGCCTGTGGACTGCGGTATTGCCGCGCCGGGTAAAAATGCTCGAAGAGGCCCTGCATGATGCCGAGCATAAATGGGGTTACGACGCCCTGCGCCTGATCGGCCGTGACGAGTTGCCGCAATGGATCGACAGCCCGCGCTACCAGGCCGCGCTGTACGACGCCAAAGGTGCCCACCTCAACCCGCTGAAACTGGCACAGGGCCTGGCCAGTACCATCGAGGCTGCCGGCGGGCAAATCTACGAACAGAGCCAGGTGCTCAGCTACCAGCAGGCTCGCGACGGCTATGTCGCCCGTACCGACCGTGGCGAAGTTCGCTGCCAGGTATTGGTGCTGGCCTGCAACGCCTACATCGACCGCCTTGACCGCAGCCTGTCGCGTCGCCTGTTGCCAGTCGGTTCCTACCAGGTCGCCACTGCGCCTCTGGATGCCGACTTGGCCCATTCGTTACTACCTCGCAACAGTTGCGTGATCGACAACCAGTTCGTACCCGACTACTTCCGCCTCACCCCAGACCACCGCCTGCTGTTCGGTGGCGGCTGCACATACCTGGGCGGCATTCCCAAGGACGTCGCCAGCGCTACCCGCCCGTACCTGGAGCGGGTATTCCCGCAACTGGCCGGGGTAGCCATCGACTATGCCTGGGGTGGCCATATTGATTGCAGCATGCAACGCACCCCGGACGTCGGCCGCGAGGGCCAGCGCTACTGGCTGCAGGGTTTCTCCGGCCATGGCGTTCTGCCGACGTTGGCGGCGGCGCGGGCGGTGAGTGATGCCATTCTCGGCGATGAAGAACTGTTGGCGCTGTACCAAGGCATCGACAACGGCCGCTTCCCCGGTGGCGACCTGTTGGCTGCGCCATTGGAAGCGGCGGCAAAGGCCTGGTACCGCATGCGCGACCGCGTCTGAAGGGCATCAGTATTGCCTGTGCGGGCCTCTTCGCGGGTGAACCCGCTCCTACACTGTGAGGTCCCTTTCACCCGCGAAGAGGCCCGCACAGGCACCACAACTTCCTGATACCCGCCAAAAACCCTCCTATTCTCAATAGCTCCCTTCGCTTCCTGCACCCAGGAGACACGACCATGAGCTATGTAACCACGAAGGACGGCGTACAGATTTTCTACAAGGACTGGGGCCCGCGCGATGCACCGGTGATCCACTTCCACCACGGCTGGCCGCTCAGTGCCGATGACTGGGACGCGCAGATGCTGTTCTTCCTCGCTGAAGGCTACCGCGTGGTCGCCCACGACCGGCGGGGCCATGGCCGCTCCAGCCAGGTATGGGACGGCCACGACATGGACCACTATGCCGACGACGTAGCCGCCGTGGTCGCCCACCTGGGCACCCAGGGCGCCGTGCATGTCGGCCACTCGACCGGCGGCGGCGAGGTGGTGCGCTACATGGCCCGGCACCCTGAAGACAAGGTGGCCAAGGCCGTGCTGATCGCAGCCGTCCCCCCCTTGATGGTACAAACCCCCGGCAACCCCGGTGGCCTGCCCAAGTCGGTATTCGACGGTTTCCAGGCCCAGGTTGCCAGCAACCGGGCGCAGTTCTACCGGGATGTACCTGCAGGGCCGTTCTACGGCTACAACCGCCCAGGGGTCGAAGCCAGCGAAGGCATCATCGGCAACTGGTGGCGCCAAGGCATGATCGGCAGTGCAAAGGCCCATTACGATGGCATCGTGGCGTTTTCCCAGACCGATTTCACCGAGGACCTGAAGGGCATCCAGCAGCCGGTGCTGGTGATGCACGGCGACGATGACCAGATCGTGCCATACGAAAATTCCGGGGTACTGTCGGCCAGGCTGCTGCCCAATGGCACGCTGAAAACCTACAAAGGCTACCCGCATGGCATGCCCACCACCCATGCCGATGTGATCAATGCGGATTTGCTGGCGTTTATCCGTAGTTGATGTTTTCGCCAGTACCGGCCCTTTCGCGGGTAAACCCGCTCCTACGGGATTACGCGGGCTTGCCCGCGAAAGGGCCGGCACTGGCAACACACCTTCCCCAGGATTACCATGTGTCCCTTCTAGTGCAGCACTTTGCCGCCTCCTTGCCTCCCCGCCTGCCAAAAACCCATGCCCTTCGAACTCACCGTAGAACCCCTAACCCTACTCATCCTGGCGCTGGTCGCCTTCGTCGCCGGATTCATCGATGCCATCGCCGGTGGCGGGGGCCTGCTCACCACCCCGGCCCTGCTCACCGCCGGCATGCCACCGCACCTGGTACTGGGCACCAACAAGCTCAGTTCCACCTTCGGCTCGGCCACTGCAGGTTTCACTTACTACAAACGCAAACTGTTCCACCCGGCGCAGTGGCGCCCGGCGTTGTTCGCCACCTTGACCGGGGCGTTGCTCGGCGCCGTCATCGCCCACTACATGCCAGCCGAATGGCTGAACAAGATGCTGCCAGTGATCGTCTTCGCCTGTGGCATCTACCTGTTGTTCGGCGGCACGCCCAAGGCGCCGCTGGATGCCGATGCACCGATCAAGAAAAAGTGGCAAGTGCCGCAAGGCTTCACCCTGGGCTTCTACGACGGCGTAGCCGGCCCGGGTACCGGGGCGTTCTGGACGGTCAGTACCCTGCTGCTGTACCCCATCGACCTGGTACGCGCCAGCGGCGTGGCGCGCAGCATGAACTTCGTCAGCAACATCGCGGCGCTGACGGTGTTCATCATTTCCGGGCAGGTGGACTACATCGTCGGCCTGTGCATGGGCCTGTCGGTCATGGTCGGCGCCTTTTTCGGCGCACGCACGGCGATCAGCGGCGGCAGCAAGTTCATCCGCCCAGTGTTCATCACCGTGGTGCTGGCGTTGACCGTGCGCTTAGCGTGGCAACACTGGTTCGGGCAGGCCTGAGGGGCTTTGGCAATGGAATGACCATTGCCTGCGCCCTGCGCCTAGTCGGAGCACATTGTTCACTGCAGCTAGGACGGGAAAGCAGGGATATCACAGCCCAGCCGCCGCGCAACATACAGATCGATCAGGTAACGGGCAATGGACCGCCCGGCCGGCAGCGGCGGCAGGTCGTGGACGCTGAACCACTTGGCGTCCTCGATCTCGTCCGGTTGCATGACAATCTCGCCACCGGCGTACTCAGCATGAAAACCCAGCATCATCGAATGCGGAAACGGCCAGCACTGGCTGCCGACGTACTGGATGTTCCGCACCTCCACCGCCACTTCTTCGCGCACTTCGCGCACCAGGCAGTCTTCGGCCGATTCACCCGGCTCGGCAAAACCTGCCAAGGTGCTGTACACCCCGGTAACGAAGCGTGGCGAACGCGCCAGCAGGATTTCATCACCGCGGGTCACCAGCACGATCATGCTGGGTGAAATGCGCGGATAGCTGCGCAGGTCGCAGGGCTGGCAATACATCGCCCGCTCCCAGCGAATTTGCGTCATCGCCTGGCCGCAGCTGCCGCAGAAGCGATGCTCGCGCGCCCAGGTACCGATTTGTGCGGCATAGCCCAGCACCTTGTAGGTGTCGAAGTCGCCTTCGAGCATGAACGCACGCAGGCCGCGCCAGCTGCAGCCAGGCACATCAGTGGCGCTGCGCAGTTCCAGCAGGAACACCGGCTGGCCGTCAAAGTGACCGATGCCGTGCTCGCACAGCACGTCGAGGTCCTGGCGCTTGAGCCAGTCGCGGGGGAACAGCGCGCCGTTGGCGTCCACCAGAAACCCTTCAGGGCTGCGGGCCACGGCCAGCCCCCCGGTCATCTGTGGGTCGAGTACTGCAGTAGTCCAGCGTGCTGACATGTCGGGGGTTCCTTTACTGCGCGTCCCCCGGCCCGATCAGTCGGCGAACGTCGGTTTCTGTTTGCTCATGTGCGCCGCCACAGCCACGCGCAGGTCTTCGGACTGCAGCATTGCGGCGTTCCAGGTGGCAATGTAGTCCAGGCCATCGTCGATGCGATGGTCACGCATGTAGCTGAGCATTTCCTTGGTGCCGGCCACAGCGATCGGCGATTTTGCGGCAATCTCGCGGGCGATGGCAAAGACGCCGTCCATCAGTGCGGCCTGATCATCATAGACTCGGTTGACCAGGCCGATGCGCAGCGCCTCGTCGGCCTCGACATTGCGCCCGGTAAACGCCAGCTCCCGCATGATGCCGTCGCCAATGATGCGTGGCAAACGTTGCAATGTGCCAACATCGGCCGCCATACCCATGTCGATTTCCTTGATCGAGAACTGCGCGTCACTGCTGCAGTAGCGCATGTCGCACGCCGAGATGAGGTCGATGGCGCCGCCGATGCAGTAGCCTTGCACGGCCGCCAGTACGGGTTTGCGGCACGTGTCCACAGCGGTGAACGAGGCCTGCAGCCGCTGGATGGTCTTGCGCAGGAAGCGTGCATTGCGGCCCACGTCCTTGCCCATCTGCCCAGCCAGCGAGGCCAGCATCATCAGGTCGATACCGGCGGAAAAGTGCTTGCCAGCGCCGCTGATCACCACCGCGCGCACGGCATCGGTGTCATCGATCCACTGGAAGATGTCGACGATTTCCTCCCAGAAGGCCGCATTCATTGCGTTGACCTTCTCTGGGCGATTGATCTGAACATGGGCGACGCTGTCGGTCAGTTCGACCTTTAATGCACTGTACTCGGTCACGGGCGGCACTCCTGCGGGCGAAAAGTTCATGGTCCGGATGTTAACTCATGCCGATGACCGTACTTGTGCCAAAAACGGGACTGTATGCCTTGCCTAAGGCGCAATGATCCGGCACCGTGCGCCATCGCTGAATCATAAGGATACATATTCATGTCGCGCTCCCTGACCGGCGCCCTCGCTCACGGTTTCCTGGGCCAGTCGCCGCTTTGGTACAAAGCGGTCATCTGCCTGTTCCTGGTGCTCAATCCGCTTCTGCTGGCAACCATTGGCCCGGCTGCAGCAGGGTGGGCGCTGGTAATCGAGTTCATCTTCACCCTGGGCATGGCGCTGAAGTGCTACCCGCTGATGCCCGGCGGATTGTTGCTGATCGAAGCCCTGCTGTTGCAGATGACCACGCCGCAGGCACTGTACGAAGAACTGCAGCACAACTTCCCGGTAATCCTGCTGCTGATGTTCATGGTCGCCGGTATCCATTTCATGAAGGAACTGCTGCTGTTCCTGTTCTCGCGCATTCTGCTGGGTGTGCGTTCAAAAGCCATGCTGTCGCTACTGTTCTGCGTACTGTCGGCATTCCTTTCGGCGTTTCTCGATGCGCTGACGGTGACGGCCGTGATCATCAGCGCCGCGGTCGGCTTTTATGCGGTCTACCATCGCGTGGCGTCCGGCGCCAACCCGCGTGAAGACAGCGCACTGGACAGCGACCAGCAAGTGGCGCAGTTACACCGTGACGACCTGAACCAGTTCCGCGCGTTCCTGCGCAGCTTGCTGATGCACGGCGCAGTGGGTACCGCCTTGGGTGGCGTGTGCACGCTGGTGGGCGAGCCGCAGAACCTGCTGATCGGCCACGAGATGGGCTGGCACTTCGCTGACTTCTTCCTCAAGGTGGCGCCCGTGTCGATACCGGTGCTGGGTGCCGGCCTGCTGACCTGCGTGTTGCTGGAGAAGCTGCGCCTGTTCGGCTACGGCACGCTGATGCCTGAAACAGTGCGCCAGGTACTGGCTGCCTATGCCGCCGAGGACGATGCCGCACGCACCCAGGCCCAGCGCATCGCGCTGTGGGTACAAGGGCTTGCTGCCCTGATCCTGATCATCTGCCTGGGGCTGCATGTGGCCGAGGTCGGCCTGATCGGCCTGATGGTGATCGTACTGATCACGGCCTTCACCGGCATCACCGACGAGCACCGCCTGGGCCGTGCCTTCCAGGACGCCATGCCATTCACCTCGCTGTTGGTGGTGTTCTTTGCCGTGGTCGCGGTGATTCATCAGCAACAATTGTTCAGCCCATTGATCAGCTGGGTGCTGACGCTGCCGGCCGAACAGCAACCGGGCATGCTGTATCTGGCCAACGGTTTGCTGTCGGCGATCAGCGACAATGTGTTCGTTGCCACCATCTACATCACCGAAGTGAAGCAGGCATTTCTCAACGGCAGCATGAGCCGCGAGCATTTCGAAACACTGGCGGTGGCGATCAACACCGGCACCAACCTGCCAAGCGTGGCGACGCCGAACGGGCAGGCGGCGTTCCTGTTCCTGCTGACCTCGGCCATTGCGCCGCTGATCCGGCTGTCGTATGGACGGATGGTGTGGATGGCGCTGCCCTATACCGTGGTGATGGGCGGGTTGGGATGGTGGGCGGTGACGTACTGGCTGTGAGGCAGGCCTGTGCGGACCTGTGCGGGCCCTTTCGCGGGTAAACCCGCTCCTGCACGGGTTTACCCGCAGGCAATATCGCCTACAACTTTTTCCCCGCACAGGCGTCGAAACACAGGTACGCCCCATCCGCTCCAAGGAGGTCACCCATGGCGCTGCGCACTACACTGCTGCTTTCCTGCATGACCCTGGCCCTGCTCGGCTGCGCCGGCAACGATCACCCGGCACCGCCGCGCACCCAGCAGGTCGACTTGCAACGCTACCAGGGCACTTGGTATGAACTGGCGCGACTGCCGATGTTCTTCCAGCGTAACTGCGTGAAGTCCGAAGCGCGCTATGGCTTGCGCGAGGACGGCCGTATCGATGTAACCAACCGCTGCCAGGAAAAGGACGGCCAGTGGAATGAAGCCAAGGGCATCGCCGAGGCTCAGCAACCGGGCAGTACCGACAAGCTGTGGGTGCGCTTCGACAACTGGTTCAGCCGCCTGGCACCGGGCCTGACCAAGGGCGAGTACTGGGTGCTGTACCACGACAAGGACTACCGCGTGGCACTGGTTGGCCACCCCAACCGCGAGTACCTGTGGCTGCTTTCGCGCACGCCAGCGGTCACCGACCAGCAGCGCGAGCAACTGCTGACAATCGCCCGGGAGCAAGGGTATGACACCAGCAAGCTCATCTGGCGACAGGATAACTAGCGGGCCGTCGACGGCGGGTGGCAATCCGGCTAAGGTGTGCGCCCCGTATCACCTTGGCCGCTTCTGGCCTGAAACAGGAGCCTGAGCATGGACCTGCTGTTCCTCGGCACCTCCGCCGGGGTGCCCACCAAGGCACGCAATGTCAGCGCCACAGCCGTGATCGAAGCCAGTGGCAGCCACTGGTATCTGGTCGATTGCGGCGAAGGCACCCAGCACCGCCTGCTGCACACCCCGCTTTCGATCCGCGACCTGCGCGCGATCTTCATCACCCACGTGCATGGTGACCATTGCTTCGGCCTGCCCGGCCTGCTGGCCAGCGCGGGCATGAGCGGGCGCACCCAGCCGCTGGAAGTGATCCTGCCCGCCGTACTGCACGATTGGGTACGCCAGGGCCTGGTTGCCAGCGACACCTTCCTGCCGTTCGAGCTACGCCTGTTGCCCGTGGAAGCGCTGATCGCATGGCGCAGCGAGACCCTGCAGGTGACCACCGTGCAACTGTCGCACCGGGTGCCCAGCGTGGGTTTCGTATTCACCGAAATCAACCCTGAGCCACGCCTGGACATCCAGCGCCTGGACGCCGAGGGCATACCGCGTGGTCCGCTGTGGGGCGAGCTGGCCAAGGGGTTGACCGTGACGTTCAATGGGCAACTGCTGAACGGCAACGACTACCTGCGCCCTTCGCGTCCGCCCCAGCGGGTGATCGTGTGCGGGGACAACGACAAACCAGCGCTGCTGGCAGCCGTCGCCAGGGGTGCGGATGTACTGGTGCACGAAGCCACCTTCACCCAGGCGGTGGTCGAACGCACCGGGGGCACGTTCGGCCACAGCACCGCCGCTGAGGTGGCACGCTTTGCCGAGGCCGCTGGCGTGCGCAACCTGGTACTGACGCATTTCAGCGCCCGCTACCAGAACGACCCACGGCGCAGCCCGCACATCGACACCGTGCGCGACGAGGCCCTCGCCCATTACAGCGGGCAGTTGACCCTGGCGCAGGACCTGCAGCGCTATCACCTTGGCCGTAACGGCCTTCTTGAGGCCAGTGCCTAGGCCGCCAGCCGCCCGCTGGCAATTGCCTCCGACGCCGCCAGCATCGCCCGCAACAACACTGCGCAGCCCGCCGCCAGGTCATCGGGCGTGGCGTTCTCGATCTCGTTATGACTGATGCCGTTTTCGCACGGCACGAAAATCATCCCCGCCGGCCCCAGCTCGGCCAGGAAGATCGCGTCATGCCCCGCGCCACTGACGATGTCCATGTGCGGCAGGCCCAGCGCCTTGGCCGACTCGCGCACGGCGTCGACACAGCCTTTGTCGAAGTAAAGTGCCGGGAAGTCTGCCGTGGGCACCAGCTCATGGCTCAGGCCATGCTTGGCACAGGTCGCCTCGATCACCCCGCGCACATCGGCAATCATCGCATTCAACTGCTCGCCCTCCAGGTGGCGGAAGTCGAGGGTCATGCGCACTTCGCCCGGGATCACGTTACGCGAGCCCGGGTACGCCTGAAGGCAACCCACCGTGCCACAAGCGTGGGGCTGGTGGGCAAGCGCCGTGCGGTTGACCGCCTCTACCACAGCGGCTGCCCCCACCAGGGCGTCCTTGCGCAGGTGCATCGGCGTAGGGCCGGCATGGGCTTCAACACCGCGCAGGGTCAGGTCGAACCACTTCTGGCCCAGCGCGCCGAGGACCACGCCGATGGTCTTGGCCTGGTCCTCAAGGATAGGACCCTGCTCGATATGCGCTTCGAAATACGCCCCCACCGGGTGCCCCGACACGGCACGCGGACCGGCGTAGCCAATGGTGTTCAACGCTTCGCCAACGCTGACACCCTGGGCATCGCGCTTGGCCAGGGTGTCTTCCAGGGTGAACTTGCCGGCGAACACCCCTGAACCCATCATGCACGGCGCAAAACGCGAACCTTCTTCGTTGGTCCACACCACCACTTCGAGCGGCGCGTCGGTTTCCACGCCCAGGTCGTTGAGGGTACGGATCACCTCCAGCCCGGCCATCACCCCGAAGCAGCCATCGAACTTGCCGCCGGTGGGCTGGGTGTCGATATGGCTGCCGGTCATCACCGGCGGCAGCTTGGGGTTACGGCCCGGACGGCGGGCGAATATGTTGCCGACAGCGTCGATGCTGACCGAGCAACCGGCCGCCTCGCACCACTGCACGAACAGATCGCGGGCCTGGCGGTCGAGGTCGGTCAAGGCCAGGCGGCAGACACCGCCCTTGGCAGTGGCGCCGAGCCGGGCCAGGTCCATCAGCGACTGCCACAGGCGGGTGCTGTCGACGTGACGGGCGTTGGTCTTCAGGATCTCTTTGACGGGGGTCACGGGCTTCTCCTTCAGGCTTCTTATTGTTTGTACGGGCCTCTTCGAGGCCTCAAGGCAAGGGTTTGACCAACCGCACCGGGTTGCGTGCCGCCAAACCGCCAAGCGCGGCGTACAGTGCACCGCCCAGCAACGAGCCGGTGAACCAGCCATAGTCGTAGAACCAGCTGAAACTGCTGTTGCCAATCGCCATTACCGTCAGCCCTACTGGCAAGGCGAAGGCGGCAAAACCGGCCCAGTTCCACGCGGGATACACGTCGTCGCGGTATAGCCCGGCCAGGTCCAGCTTCTGCCGCCGGATCAGGAAGTAGTCCACCACCATGATGCCGGCAATGGGCCCCAACAAGCTGGAATAGCCCAGCAGCCAGTTGGAATACACGCTCTCCAGGCTAAGGTCGGAGACAATCAGGCCCAGTTTCTTCAGCAGTTCATGCCCCATCAGCGCCAGGCCGATAAAGCCGGTCAGCCATACCGCGCGGCTTCGGCCGATCAGGCGTGGGGCAATGTTCTGGAAGTCATTGGTGGGCGACACGATGTTCGCCGCGGTGTTGGTCGACAGCGTGGCAATCACGATCAGCGCCATGGCCAGGGCCACCCAGAACGGGCTTTGAATCTTGCCGATCAGGGTGACCGGGTCGGACACCGTCTCGCCCACCAGCGACGCCGAAGCGGCGGTCAGCACCACACCCAGCGCAGCGAACAGGAACATGGTCAGCGGCAGGCCGAAGATCTGCCCGAGAATCTGGTCCTTCTGGCTGCGGGCGTAGCGGCTGAAGTCGGGAATGTTCAGCGACAGTGTGGCCCAGAAGCCGACCATGGCCGTAAGCCCGGCGCAGAAGTAACTGACCACGCTCGCCCCTTCTGGGCGCTTGGGCGGCTGTGCCAACAGTTCGGTCATCGACATGTGCGGCAAGGCCCAGAACAGCAGACCGACGCCCACTGCCACCAGCAGCGGTGCCGACAGCGTTTCCAGCCACTTGATCGACTCGGCGCCGCGCAGCACCACCCACAGGTTCAGGCACCAGAAGATCATGAAGCCAATCACCTCGCCTGTCCCGCCCAGCGCCTTCCAGCCGTCAAACACCGAACCCAGGAACAGGTGAATGGCCAGCCCGCCGAACATGGTCTGAATACCGAACCACCCACAGGCAACCACTGCGCGGATCAGGCACGGTACGTTGGAGCCAAGAATGCCGAACGACGAACGCAGCAGCACCGGAAACGGGATGCCGTACTTGGTACCGGGAAAGGCATTGAGGGTAAGCGGGATCAGCACGATAACGTTGGCCAGCAGGATCGCCAGCAGCGCTTCGCCAACACTGAGGCCGAAGTAGGCGGTGAGGACACCGCCGAGGGTGTAGGTGGGTACGCAGATGGACATGCCCACCCACAGGGCGGTGATGTGCCATTTGTTCCAGGTGCGCTGGTGCACCTTGGTCGGTGCTATGTCGGGGTTGTAGCGCGGGCTGTCGAGGACATCGCTGCCCTCGGACAGCTCGAACAGGCCATCTTGCTCGACCACTTCCGATCTGCTCTGTTGCATAGGCCCTTCTCCAGTTTTTCTTCTATTTTTCGCTCATCAGGCTGATTCGATGACCGGAGTTCGCACGCGGAATTGTGCTTAGAAATCTCGACCAGATTTTCATCTTGTCAAGTTAGTCAAATACCCTGAAAACCCCATCGCCCATTCGCGCGTTAATTTTTTCCTTTAAATATCAGTAACTTAAAAACCACAGATTTAATGGGAAAATTTTCTTGCTGAATCCAGAATCAGCATCTAGCCTCGAATCTTGTCAGGTCTGACAGGATTGGCCGCCCTGCCCGCCCTGGCATCCATGACAATGCAAAGAACCGGCCAAGACCGGTCAGCCTGCGAGGAAAACGGCATGTCCCTGTTGATCCGTGGCGCCACCGTGGTTACCCACGAAGAGCGTTATCCCGCCGATGTCCTGTGTGCCGATGGCCTGATCCGTGCCATCGGGCAAAACCTCGAACCGCCCACCGACTGCGAGATCCTCGACGGCAGCGGCCAGTACCTGATGCCCGGCGGCATCGACCCGCACACCCACATGCAGTTGCCGTTCATGGGCACTGTGGCCAGCGAGGACTTCTTCAGCGGCACCGCTGCGGGCCTGGCTGGCGGCACCACCTCGATCATCGACTTCGTCATTCCCAACCCGCAGCAGTCGTTGCTGGAGGCCTTCCACACCTGGCGTGGCTGGGCGCAGAAAAGCGCCAGCGACTATGGCTTCCACGTCGCCATCACCTGGTGGAGCGAGCAGGTGGCCGAAGAGATGGGCGAGCTGGTGGCCAAGCACGGGGTGAACAGCTTCAAGCATTTCATGGCCTACAAAAATGCGATCATGGCCGCCGACGATACCCTGGTGGCCAGCTTCGAGCGTTGCCTGCAACTGGGCGCGGTGCCCACCGTGCATGCCGAAAACGGCGAGCTGGTGTACCACCTGCAGAAAAAACTGCTCGCCCAGGGCATGACCGGGCCGGAAGCCCACCCGCTGTCGCGCCCTTCGCAGGTCGAAGGCGAAGCGGCCAGCCGCGCCATCCGCATTGCCGAAACCCTCGGCACGCCGTTGTACCTGGTGCACATTTCCAGCCGCGAGGCACTGGATGAAATCGCCTATGCGCGAGGTAAGGGCCAGCCGGTGTATGGCGAGGTGCTGCCCGGCCACCTGCTGCTGGACGACAGTGTCTACCGTGACCCGGACTGGGCCACCGCCGCCGGTTATGTGATGAGCCCGCCGTTCCGCCCACGCGAGCACCAGGAGGCGCTGTGGCGCGGCTTGCAATCGGGCAACCTGCACACCACCGCCACCGACCACTGCTGCTTCTGCGCCGAGCAGAAAGCCATGGGCCGCGACGACTTCAGCCGCATCCCCAACGGCACCGCCGGCATCGAAGACCGCATGGCAGTACTGTGGGATGCCGGGGTCAACAGCGGGCGTTTGTCGATGCACGAATTCGTCGCGCTGACCTCTACCAACACGGCGAAAATCTTCAACCTGTTCCCGCGCAAGGGCGCTATCCGCGTGGGTGCCGATGCCGACCTGGTGCTGTGGGACCCGCAGGGCACCCGCACCATCTCCGCCAAAACCCACCACCAGCAGGTGGACTTCAACATTTTCGAAGGCCGCACCGTGCGCGGCATCCCAAGCCACACCATCAGCCAGGGCAAGGTGCTCTGGGCCGATGGCGACCTGCGCGCCGAGCCGGGCGCGGGGCGCTATGTGGAACGGCCGGCGTACCCGGCGGTGTATGAGGTGCTGGGGCGCCGGGCCGAGCATCAGCGGCCGATGCCTGTTCAGCGCTGAAGCCATTGGGGCTGCTGTGCAGCCCATCGCGACGCAAGGCCGCTCCCACAAGGACCGCGATCGCCTGTGGGAGCGGCCCCAGAATCGACCGCAATACCTGTCGCCTGCACCAAAAAAAATAGAGAGGCTACAACCGTGACCAACGCCCTGAACCATTTGCCGCGCCCCCGGGCCGGCGCCGACCAGTTGGCCGAGCGCTTCAGCGACCTGGCCCCACCCCTCACCGCGCGTCAGGCCGCCCTGGAAAGTGCACGCTGCCTGTACTGCTACGACGCCCCCTGCGTCAACGCTTGCCCCAGCGAAATTGACATCCCCTCGTTCATACACCGCATCAGTGACGAAAACCTGCAAGGCGCCGCCGAGCGCATTCTTTCGGCCAACATTCTGGGCGGTAGCTGCGCCCGCGTGTGCCCCACCGAAATCCTCTGCCAGCAAGCCTGCGTGCGCAACAATGCCCAGGAATGCGCGCCGGTGCTGATCGGCCAGTTGCAGCGTTACGCCCTGGACAACGCCCAGTTCAGCGCACACCCGTTCAAGCGCTCGGCAGCCACCGGCAAGCGAATCGCCGTGGTCGGCGCCGGCCCGGCAGGGCTGTCCTGCGCCCACCGCCTGGCCATGCACGGCCATGACGTGGTGGTGTTCGAGGCCTGCGACAAAGCCGGTGGCCTCAACGAGTACGGCATCGCCCGCTACAAGCTGGTAGACGACTATGCCCAACGTGAAGTGGATTTCTTGTTGGGCATTGGCGGTATCGAAGTCCGCCATGGCCAGCGCCTGGGTGGCAACCTCAGCCTGGGCGAACTGCGCGATCAGTACGACGCGGTGTTCCTGGGCCTCGGCCTGAATGCCGTGCGCCAGCTAGGGCTGCCCGACGAGGAAGCACCCGGCGTGCTCGCCGCCACCGAGTACATCCGTGAGCTACGCCAGGCCGATGACCTGAGCCAGCTACCGTTGGCCGACCGCTGCCTGGTGATCGGTGCTGGCAACACGGCCATCGACATGGCCGTGCAGATGAGCCGTCTGGGGGCCCGCGACGTCAACCTGGTTTACCGCCGTGGCCACGCCGACATGGGCGCTACCGGCCACGAGCAGGACATTGCCAAGGCCAACCAGGTACGCCTGCACACCTGGGCCCGCCCTGATGCCGTGCTGCTGGATGACGCCGGCAGGGTCCGCGGCATGCGCTTTGCCCGCACCGAGCTGGCGGAAGGCCGCCTGCGCGATACCGGCGAAACCTTCGAGCTGGCTGCGGACGCCATTTTCAAGGCCATTGGCCAACGCTTTGACGATGCCAGCCTCGGCGACCCGGTGGCTGCGCAACTGGCCCGCGAGGGTGAGCGCATCCGCGTGGACGAAAACCTGCAGACCAGCCTGCCGGGCGTGTACGCAGGCGGCGACTGCACCGCGCTGGGGCAGGACCTTACCGTGCAGGCCGTGCAACACGGCAAGCTGGCCGCCGAAGCCATCCATGCCCAACTCATGCTCAACGTGGAGGCAGCGTAAATGGCCGACTTGTCTATCGTATTTGCCGGCATCAAGGCACCCAACCCCTTCTGGCTGGCCTCAGCACCGCCAACCGACAAGGCCTACAACGTGGTCCGCGCCTTCGAGGCCGGCTGGGGCGGCGTGGTCTGGAAGACCCTGGGCGAAGACCCTGCGGCGGTCAACGTGTCGTCGCGCTACTCGGCGCACTATGGCCCCAACCGTCAGGTACAGGGGATCAACAATATCGAGTTGATCACCGACCGCTCACTGGACATCAACCTGCGTGAAATTACCCAGGTGAAGAAGGACTGGCCCGAACGCGCACTGATCGTGTCGCTGATGGTGCCGTGCATAGAGGAATCGTGGAAGTTCATCCTGCCGCTGGTGGAAGCCACCGGGGCTGATGGCATCGAGCTGAACTTCGGTTGCCCGCACGGAATGCCGGAGCGCGGCATGGGGGCGGCCGTCGGCCAGGTGCCGGAATATGTGGAAATGGTCACCCGCTGGTGCAAGACGTACTGCGCGCTGCCGGTGATCGTGAAGCTTACGCCGAACATCACTGATATCCGCCAGTCGGCCCGTGCCGCGCACCGAGGCGGGGCCGATGCCGTGTCGTTGATCAACACCATCAACTCGATCACCAGCGTCGACCTGGACCGCATGGTGGCCCACCCGATTGTCGGGGACCAGAGTACCCATGGCGGTTACTGCGGTTCGGCAGTGAAGCCGATCGCCTTGAACATGGTGGCGGAAATCGCCCGCGACCCGGAAACGCGGGGCTTGCCGATTTGTGGCATTGGCGGCATCGGCAACTGGCGTGACGCCGCCGAGTTCATGGCCCTGGGCAGTGGCGCCGTGCAGGTGTGCACGGCAGCGATGCTGCATGGTTTCCGTATCGTCGAGGACATGCAGGACGGCCTGGCACGCTGGATGGACCAGCATGGGCATTCCACTGTCGAAGCGTTCCGCGGGCAGGCGGTGGGGCATACCACCGACTGGAAATACCTGGACATCAACTATAAATCGGTAGCGCACATTGACCAGGAGGCGTGCATTGGTTGCGGGCGCTGCCACATTGCGTGCGAGGACACCTCGCACCAGGCGATTGCCAGCACGCTGAAGGCTGACGGCACGCATGCCTACAGTGTGATCGAAGAGGAATGCGTAGGCTGCAACCTGTGTCAGATCACCTGCCCGGTGGAAAACTGCATCGAAATGGAGGCGCAGGACACCGGCAAGCCGTACCTGAACTGGACGCAGGATCCGCGTAACCCGTACCGCGAGGCCAGTTGAAGCGGGTCACCGCCTGAACAGCTGACGCGGCCCCTGTGGGAGCAACTGTCTTGCTCAATTTCTAAAAGCTGGCGCGATCCCTGTGGGAGCGGCCTTGTGTCGCGATTGGGCCGCACAGCGGCCCCAGCAGTCTTTGCCGCGATACAGACATCGAGGGGCCGCTTCGCGGCCCAATCGCGACACAAGGCCGCTCCCACAAAAAGACCACGTCCACCTGGTATGCCGGTTCACGGCGCCAGCCCTATTCCCCGCAAGATCACGCTGGTCACCGTGTGATCGAAGAGGAGTGCGTAGGCTGCAACCTGTGCCAGATCACCTGCCCGGTGGAAAACCGCATCGAAATGGAGGCACAGGACACCGGCAAGCCGTACCTGAACTGGACGCAGGATCCGCGTAACTCCTACCGTGAGGCCAGTTGAAGCGGGTCACCGCCTGAACAGCTGACGCGCCCCCTGTGGGAGCAACTGTCTTGCTCAATTTCTAAAAGCTGGCGCGATCCCTGTGGGAGCGGCCTTGTGTCGCGATCGGGCCGCACAGCGGCCCCAGCAGTCTTTGCCGCGATGCAGACATCGAGGGGCCGCTTCGCGGCCCGATCGCGACACAAGGCCGCTCCCACAAAAAGACCACGTCCACCTGGAATGCCGGATCACGGCTCCAGCCCTATTCCCCGCAAGATCACGCTGGTCACCGTCTGCACCGCATTCTCGAAGGCCATGTCAGACAGCACCTCGCCGCCGTTGAGCAACTGCACCTGGTAACCAAAGTCAGCATAGTGCTGGGTAGACGCCCAGATCATGTACAGCAACGCCGAAGGCTCTACCGGCAGAATACGCCCCTCTTCCACCCAGCAGCGGATCTTGGCTTCTTTCATCTTCGCCCAGGGCACCAGGCTTTCGTCGAGGTTCACCCCCAGCACCGGCGCCCCGTGCAGCATCTCTTCGGCCCAGATTTTCGAGCCCAGCGGCCGCGAGCGCGAATGGCCCATCTTCGCCCGAATGTAGCTGGTCAGTACCACACGCGGGTCGTCGAAGTTCTCGAAGCACAGGGCGTCCTGCTTCCACACATCCAGCAGGTCCTGCAGCACCGCGCGGAACAGCTCGTCCTTGGTGCTGAAGTAATAATGCAGGTTGGAGCGTGGCAGCTCAGCCTGCTCGGCGATATCCCCCATGGAGGTGGCGCCGTAGCCCTTCTCGGCAAACACCTTTTCCGCCGCTTGCAGGATTTTTTCGATATTGCGTCGGCGGATTTCGATCTTGTGATTGGCCATCAGGCTTGCGCCGTCCACACCGCCAGCTCATAACCGTCCGGGTCGATGAAATGAAAGCGCCGCCCGCCGGGGAAGGCAAAGGTCGCCCGGCTGATTTTCGCCCCGGCAGCTTCGATCCGTTGCTGCGTGGCCTCCAGGTCGTCAGCGTACAGGATGACCAGCGGCCCGCCCGGGCGCACCGGCTCACCCGTGGTGAAGCCACCCGTCAACCGGCCATCGCTGAACTCGGTGTAGGTCGGCCCGTAGTCGGTGAACGCCCAGCCGAATACACTGCCATAGAAGGCCTTGCTCCGTGAGATGTCGCTGACATTGAACTCGATGTTGTCGATCTGCCGGTCAGTACCGCGAATGCCCATGTATGCTCCGTGCCGAAAGGGTTTGGCCTAGTCTACTCCGGTCAAGGCAGTCGCCCTACTCATTCGCTACCCACAACGCGCCCGGTCGCGCGCCGGGCACTGTGCGCGGTGCAGATTCAGCGCGGTGTTGATGATGCCTATCTGGCTGAAGGCCTGGGGGAAGTTGCCGAGCATGCGCTGGCCGGCCGGGTCGTACTGTTCGGCCAGCAGGCCGAGGTCGTTGCACAGGCCGGTCAGGTGTTGGTACAGCGCTTCGGCTTTGGCCTGGCGCCCCAGCAATACATAAACGTCAGCCAGCCAGAACGAACACACCAGGAAGGTGCCCTCTCCCGGCGTCAGGCCGTCGCTGCAGCTGTCACTGTCATAGCGCAGCAACAGGCCGTTCTTCATCAGACGCTGTTCGATCTGTTCCAGGGTGCGCATGAAGCGTGGGTCATCCGCCGGCAGGAAGCCGGTCAGGGCGATCTGCAACAGGCTGGCGTCCATTTCGGTCGAACCATAGGCCTGGACGAAGAACCGGCCGCTGGGGTCCAGGCCGTGCTCGCACACGTCGCGGTGAATTTCGTCCGCCACCTGGCGATAATGCTGCCCGCGCTCGCGGCCTTCTTCTGTGGTGTCGGCCAGCCCTGCGGCGCGGTCGAAGGCGACCCAGGCCATCACCTTGGAGTGCACGAACTGCTGCCGGCCGCCACGCACTTCCCAGATGCCCTCGTCCGGCTCGCGCCAGATGCGTTCGACATAAGGCAATATCAAGCGCGAAATGGCGGCGCTGCGCGGGTGACGGGGCAACCCGCCCCTGATCGCCTGAGTCATCGCATCGGCCAGTTCGCCATAGATGTCCAGTTGTGTCTGCGCCGAGGCGGCGTTGCCCACCCGCACCGGCTGCGAATGCTCATAACCGGCCAACCACGGCAAGGTGTACTCCTGCAGGTCACGCTCGCCAGCCAGGCCATACATGATCTGCATCTGCTCGGGGTTGCCGGCCACCGAGCGCAGCAGCCACTCACGCCAAGCCTGGGCCTCGTCGAAGTAACCAAGGTTCATGAAGGCCAGCAGGGTCATGGTCGCGTCGCGCAGCCAACAGAAGCGGTAGTCCCAATTGCGCTCGCCACCCACACGCTCAGGCAACGACGTGGTGACGGCAGCGACAATACCGCCGGTGGGGGCGTAGGTCATGGCCTTGAGGGTGAGCAGCGACCGACGCACCAGGGCGGTATATGGCCCTACCTGCGGGCAGCGGTCGGCGAAGGCCTGCCATTGCTCACAGGTGTTTGCCAGGGCGTGGTCGATGTTGCAGTCAGGCTGCACCGGCAAGTGCGAGGGCTGGTGACGCAGGCTGAAGACCTGGCGCTGGCCCGTGCTGACGCGAAAGCGGCAGCCGGTGTGGTGGTCGCGGGCTTGCGGGGGCACGGTGCTGCACAGGATCAACCGGTCAGGGCCGGCGACGGCACTGAGGGTCAGTGGGTCAAGCCGTTCCACCCAGGGCACGCTGCGGCCGTAGTCGAAGCGCATGACCAGGTCCATTTCGAAATGGGTTTCGCCAGCCAAGCCTTCGACGATGCGCACCACCGAATTGACTTCGCCCAGGGGCATGAAGTCGAGCACCCGGGCACGACCGCTGGCGGTGACCCAGGTGGTTTCCAGCACCAGGGTGTCGCCCAGGTATTGGCGGCTGCTGTGCGTTACCGGGTCGCAAGGGGCCAGGCGCCAGCGGCCATTTTCTTCGTTGCCCAGCAGGGCCGCGAACACGGCGGGGGCGTCGAAGCGTGGCAGGCACAGCCAGTCCAGCGCGCCATCGCGACTGACCAGCGCCGCACTGCGGCAGTTGCCCAGCAGGGCGTAGTCTTCGATGTGGGCAGGCATTGAGTCTCCTTTGTGTGGTTGCCTGTGCTGCCCGCTTCGCAGGTGCCTGAGGGAATGGAATGCCCTGTAGGCGCGGGCTTGCCCGCGAAAGGGCCGGCACAGGCTTGAAACCTCTCACCCCAACCGGTGCCACTCCCGCTTGTCGCGGGTCAGCAATTCATTGCCGGCCTCAGGCCCATCTTCGCCAGCCGAGTACTCATGCACTTCGCCGCCCTGGGCCCAGGCATCGAGAAACGGCTGCACCGCTCGCCAGCCGTTTTCGATGTTGTCAGCCCGCTGGAACAGGGTCTGGTCACCGGTCAGACAGTCATAGATCAGCGTCTCGTAGCCAGTGGCCGGGGTCATCTTGAAGAAGTCCTTGTAGGCAAAACCCAACTCGACATTCTCCATCACCAGCTCTGGCCCGGGCCGTTTGGCTTGCAGGTCGAACCACATGCCTTCATTGGGCTGGATCTGGATTTTCAGGTAGTTGGGCTTGGGCCGTTCCAGCTCCGACTCGCGAAACTGCGCATACGGTGCGGGCTTGAAGCAGATGGCAATCTCGGTGTCACGCACGCTCATGCGCTTGCCGGTGCGCAGGTAGAACGGCACGCCGGCCCAGCGCCAGTTGTCGATCATCACCTTCAGCGCCACGTAGGTCTCGGTCTGGCTATCCGGCGCGACGTTGGCCTCCTGCCGGTAGCCTGGCAACGGCTTGCGCCCCTGCTTGCCGGCGCTGTACTGGCCTCGTACGGAATTCTTCAGGGCCATTTTTGCCGACCATGGGCGAATAGCGCCGACCACCTTGGCCTTTTCACCGCGCACCGCATCGGCGCCGAACGCGGCCGGCGGCTCCATGGCCACCATCGCCAGCAACTGGAACAGGTGGTTGGGCACCATGTCGCGCAGGGCGCCGGTGCTGTCATAGAACGCACCACGGGTCTCGACACCGACGGTTTCCGCTGCGGTGATCTGCACGTGGTCGATGTAGTGATTGTTCCAGAACGATTCGAACAGGCCGTTGGAAAAGCGGCTGACCAGAATATTCTGCACCGTCTCTTTGCCCAGGTAATGGTCGATGCGGTAGATCTGCCGCTCGCCCATCACCTTCAGCAGGCAGGCGTTGAGCGCCTCGGCACTGGCCAGGTCGGTGCCGAACGGTTTTTCAACCACCACCCGGCGAAAGCCGCCGGCAGACTCGTCCAGCAGGCCGGCCTGCCCAAGACGCTGCGCCACCTCGGGGAAGAAGCGCGGCGACGTGGCAAGGTAGAAGATGGCATTGCCGTGGCGGGTCTTGTCGATGCGCCTGGCCAGGGCCTGGTAGGTGGCCGGATCGAGAAAGTCGCCCGTCTGGTAATCCAGGCGCTTGGCCAGGCGGGCCCATAGCTTCTCGTCCAGGCACTTGGCGCTGCCCTCGCTTCCTTTGTCACGCTCGACCATGAACGCGTGCAGGCGCGCGGCGAAGTCCTCGGCGCTGGCCGGGTTATGGTCAACGCCGACGATGCGCAGGTTACGGTCCAGCAAACCGTCGCGGCTGAGGTTGTACAGCGCGGGCATCAGCAGGCGCTTGACCAGGTCGCCATTGGCGCCGAACAGGAACAGGGTACAAGGGGGGGCGGCCGCAAGGGTCTGTTTAGTCATTCGCCTTTCTTCTCGACGTGGCCACCGAAGCCCAGGCGCATGGCCGAGAGGATCTTGTCACCGTAGGTGCCCTGTTGCTGGCGCGAGCGGAAGCGCGCGAACAGTGCGCTGGACAACACCGGCACCGGCACCGCCTGCTCGACGGCGGCGTCGATGGTCCAGCGGCCTTCGCCACTGTCGGACACCGAGCCACTGAATTGCGACAGCTGAGGGTCGGCCACCAGCGCATCGGCGGTAAGGTCGAGCAGCCACGAGGTCACCACGCTGCCGCGTCGCCACACTTCGGCAATTTCGGCCACGTTCAGGTCGAAGCGCTGGTCTTCGGGCAGCTCGTTGCCGCCCTTGCTGCGCAGCAGGTCGAAGCCTTCGGCATAGGCCTGCATCAGGCCGTACTCGATGCCGTTATGCACCATTTTCACGTAGTGCCCGGCGCCGGGTGGGCCAGCGTGGATGTAGCCGTGCTCGGCACGCTGGTGCTCGCCGCTGCGGCCATGGGTACGCGGGATGTCGCCCACGCCCGGCGCCAGCGCCTTGAACAGCGGTTCCAGGCGCTCGAACACGTCCTTTTCGCCACCGATCATCATGCAGTAGCCGCGGTCCAGGCCCCACACGCCGCCGGAAGTCCCGACGTCCAGATAATGCAGGCCGCGCTTGGCCAGTTCTGCGGCGCGGCGCATGTCGTCCTTGTAGAAGGTGTTGCCGCCGTCGATGATCGCATCGCCCGGCTCCAGCATTTCGGCCAGTTGGGCGATGGTCTGCTCGGTGGCGTCACCAGCCGGCAGCATCACCCATACCGCGCGCGGCGCTTTCAGCTTTTGTACCAGTGCACCGAGGTCATGCGCGCCCTGGGCGCCTTCGCCCTCCAGGCCGATGATGGCTTCACGGTTGCGGTCGTGCACCACGGTGCGGTGACCGGCGCGCATCAGGCGCCTTGCGATATTGCCGCCCATACGGCCCAGCCCGATGATTCCCAGTTGCATGAGCCAATGCTCCCTTTTCGAAATGGATGACGACAGTCCAGCTTTTCAGATTAGTCCAGCATGCCGCCCGAGGGTTCAGCGACGAACGGCAAGACCACAATAAACAAAAAAGTTCCCAAGCCCGGTGAAAGAATTCAGAATGCGCCCCGCGTGAAGCGTCTACGCTTTGACTTGTCACCAGCCAAAACCGCGAGGTGTGCTCATGGGTACATTGATGCCTGCAACCCCACCCCAGACCCTCTATGTCTCCGTGCGCCGTGATGAGCTGCGTAAACTTAAAGACGAACGTGACCAGCTGCGTCAGCAGGTCGCCCAGTTGAACCTGCTGTTGGCGCAACAGCGCGCTGGCGATAAAGCGGTCAGCCTCTGATCGATTCCTTTTTCGCCTGTGGGGGCTGCATGGCTCCCACCCGATCCTGAATCCAGTCGCCGTCTTTGAACCCTATCGGGCAACCGAAGCGGCTTTGTGCCCAAAAAGGGCCAGCACTGAAAGCAGAATCCTGCGCCCATACCCACCTCTTCGCAGCCTAAAGCCACGCTTACGCCTACGCACCCAAAAGGTGCATTGCGCGTAACGAGCCACAATTTGGCGCAGCTCGAAACCCCTCTGCCCCACACTCGCCCACCCCTTTTCGCAACCCGTCACAAACGCCAACGTTTGCGTCTATTGCGCACATAACAATAGTGACCAGTGGGTCACCTTTTTAGCACTTTCTCTCCTACACTCAGTTTTCGGCCCGCCATTTGCTCAATGGAAGAGTGACCCCAAAAAAGTCGAACTTTCAGGAAACCCGGCAGGTCATGAACATAAGTAGGCCAGACGCATCGGGCTATTCCCGATCCTCGGCCCACACACCCCAACCAGTCCAAGCGCCTTCGGCCGGAATGCTGATCGCGTAGTGCCTGCGCGCACGACCCTGGGGCATGGAACGCACTAAGCAGATTCAAACTAGAGAGAACCAGCACGAAACATCGCCACGGGTGCCAGCACCCGACCAAGCATAGGGACGGAGAGAAGTATGATCAGTGCCGCTGTCGAGCCTCACGTAGACGCTTTCAAACCGGATAACCGCGAGCCGCTCACCCCGGACTTCGCCACGACAGGCAAGGCACCCGGCGCCCAGCGCCAGCAAAACCCGAACATGCGCAAGATTCTGTTCGTGACCTCGGAAATCGCTGATCTGGTGAAAACCGGCGGCCTGGGTGACGTGTCCGCTGCCCTGCCCCGTGCCCTGGCGCACCTGCACGATGTGCGGGTACTTATCCCCGGCTACCGCCAGGTGATGGAAAGCGACAACCCTATACATATCGTGGGTGAACTGGGTGGTCACGCGGCCCTGCCGCCCTGCAAGATCGGGCGCATGGACATGGCCGACGGCCTGGTCATCTATGTGTTGATCTGCCCCGAACTGTACCAGCGCGACGGCACACCCTATGGTGCCAACAATGGCCGCGACTGGCCCGACAACCACATCCGCTTCGCCCGCCTGGGCCTGGCTGCCGCCGAAATCGCTGCCGGCGAAGGCAAGATCCACTGGACGCCGGAAGTGGTGCACGCGCATGACTGGCCGGCCGGCCTGGCCCCGGCCTACATGCACTGGCGCGGCCTGAATACGCCCACGCTGTTCACCATCCACAACCTGGCGTACCAAGGGGTGTACAGCCGCGGCTGCAGCCCGGAGCTGGCGATACCCGAACATGCCATGCAGCAAGAAGGCATGGAGTTCTACGGCAAGCTGTCGTTCCTCAAGGCCGGCCTGGCCTACTCCAGCCACATCACCACAGTGAGCGCCACCTACGCCCGGGAAATCACCACCCCGGAATTCGGCTGCGGCCTGGACGGTTTCCTCGCCAGCAAGGCCCAGCAAGGCCTGCTCGGTGGCATCCCCAACGGCATCGACGAAAGCTGGGACTCGGCTACCGACAAGCACCTGCAACACAACTTCAGCATCAATGACTGGGAGGGCAAAGCGCGTAACACCCAGGAGGTGCGCGAGCTGTTCGGCCTGGACGATTCCGAAGGCCCACTATTCGCCGTGGTGTCCCGCCTGGTCTATCAAAAGGGCCTGGACCTGACCCTGGGCGTGGCCGACTACATCGTCGAGCAAGGCGGGCAGATCGCGATCATCGGCCGCGGCGAGCCGGAAGAAGAACAGGCCATGCGCGAGCTGGCGCTGCGTCACCCGGGCCGCATCGGTGTGCGTATCGGCTTCAATGAAACCGATGCCCGGCGCATGTTCGCCGGCAGCGATTTCCTGCTGATGCCGTCTCGGTATGAGCCGTGCGGCCTTAGCCAGATGTACGCGCAACGCTTCGGCTCGCTGCCGGTAGCACGCAATACCGGTGGCCTGGCCGACACTATCGAGTGCGGCGTGACGGGCTTCCTGTTCAACGAGTCCACCGTCGAGAGCTACCGCGAGGCACTCAGCCGCGCCTTCTATGTTTACGGCAAGAAGGACCTGCTGAACGCCATGCGCTGCCTGTCGATGACCCAGCCGTTCAACTGGTGCCAGGCGGTTGAACCCTATGCCCGCCTGTACGAGGACCTGGTCAAGCAGACACAACTGAGCCACTACTGAGCGGGGGTCAGAAGATGCACAGACATGGCGCACACTTGCTGGACGCCACGTCGGCGCGCTTCGCCCTCTGGGCGCCGGATGCGCGCAGCGTGAGCGTGGAACTGGAGCGGCAGCCGGCCATCGAACTGCTGCCGGATGATGAGGGTTGGTACAGCGGCGTGGTGCCATGCAAGGCCGGTGACCGTTACCACTACCGTATCGACGGTGAGCTGCAGGTGGCCGACCCGGCCTCGCGCTACCAGCCCGACGGCGTACAGGGGCCAAGCCAGGTAGTGGATGTGGCCGGTTATGCCTGGCAGCACCCGTGGCAGGGCCGGCCTTGGCATGAGGCCGTGATCCAGGAGGTGCATGTTGGCCTGCTCGGGGGTTACGCCGGGGTTGCCCGGCAACTTCCGCGCCTGGCCGAACTGGGCATCAGCGCGATCGAATTGATGCCGCTGGGGCAGTTCCCCGGCGAACGCAACTGGGGCTACGACGGCGTACTCCCTTACGCCCCACAGAACACCTACGGCAGCCCCGAGCAGCTGTGCGCACTGGTGGACCAGGCCCACGGCCACGGGCTGATGGTGCTGGTCGATGTGGTGTACAACCACTTCGGACCTGACGGCAATTACCTGCACCAGTACGCCAGCCCCTTCTTCCGTGAAGACCGGCAGACACCCTGGGGTGCGGCCATCGACTTTCGCCGCTCGCAGGTGCGCGAGTACTTTATCCAGAATGCCCTGATGTGGCTGTGCGACTACCGCTGCGACGGCCTGCGCCTGGATGCCGTGCATGCCATCGACCAGCCCGATTTCCTGATCGAACTGGCCCAACGGGTACGCGCCGCCGTAGAACCGGGCCGGCACGTGTGGCTGGTGCTGGAGAACGAGCACAACCAGGCGGGCCTGCTGGAACGGGGTTACGACGCCCAGTGGAACGACGACGGCCACAATGCCCTGCACGTGCTGCTGACTGGTGAAACCGAAGGTTACTACGCCGACTACCAGCATCGCCCCATCGACCAACTGGCCCGGTGCCTTGGCGAAGGTTTCGTGTTCCAGGGCCAGGCCAACCGGCATGGCAAACCACGCGGCGAACCCAGCGGGCATTTGCCGCCCAGCGCCTTCGTGTTGTTCCTGCAGAACCACGACCAGGTCGGCAACCGCGCGCTGGGTGAGCGCCTGACCCGGCTGTGCCCCGCGCCAGCCTTGCGTGCAGCCACCGGCCTGTTGCTGCTGACACCCATGATTCCGCTGCTGTTCATGGGCGACGAAGCCGGCAGCTGCCAGCCGTTCCTATTTTTTACCGACTTCCATGACGCGCTGGCCGACGCGGTACGCGAAGGCCGTCGTGGCGAGTTCGCCCACTTCACCGCGTTCGCCGACCCCAAGCAGCGTGAGCACATTCCCGACCCCAACGCCGAACAGACCTTCGCCTCTTCACGCCCGCAGAACAAGGCGGTGATCGCCGGCTGGCACGGCCTTTACCAGCAACTGCTCGACCTGCGCCGCCGCCACATCATCCCGCACTTGCCCGGTAGCCGTGCGCTGGGCGCCGAGGTGCACGCTGACAAAGCGCTGACCGCGCGCTGGCGGCTGGGCAATGGCAACACACTGCGCATCGACCTGAACCTGGCCGACACCCCGCAGGCGGTCGAACTGCCCGCGCCATCCACACGGCTGTTCGACAGCAGCGACACCCGCCACCCGGATACCCACCTGGCTGCCTACAGCTGTGTGGTCAGCCTGCTTCCCCCTGCCCAGGAGCACCCATGAGCGAAACCGCCCTGCACCGTCTGGCATCCAGCGTCGGGCTGAGCCGCGACTGGATCGACGCCAATGCCAGGCCCCAGCGTGTCAGCGACGACGTGCTGCGCAACGTCCTCGAAGGCCTTGGCCACCCGGCCGGCGATGAAGCGGCCGTTGCCGCCAGCCTGCGTGCGGTGGAAACCGCCGAAGACAGCGAACACCTGCCGCCCTTGCTGACCGCCGACCTAGGCCAGCCGCTAGCGCTGTCGCGCTACTTCAGTGCCGCCAGCGTGGCCCACTGCACCCTGGAAGATCACACCTCGGTCACCCTCAGCCTCGATGACCAGGCGCGCCTGCCCGGCGAGCTGCCCATCGGCTATCACCAGGTGGAAATCGACAGCCGCCGCTTCACCGTGGCGGTGGCGCCAACACGCTGCCACAGCCTGGAAGACAAGGTGCAACAGCCGCCACCACGCTACTGGGGCCTGGCAGTGCAGCTGTACAGCCTGCGCCGCCCCGGCGATGGTGGCTTCGGCGACTGCCTGGCGCTGGAGCAGTTGGCCCGCTCGGCCGCCGAGCGCGGCGCCGATGCCTTGGCTATCAGCCCGATTCACGCCCTGTCGGCCATCGACCAGGAACACTACAGCCCCTACTCACCTTCCAGTCGCCTGCTGCTCAACACCCTGTACACCAGCCCCGCAGCCCTGCTGGGTGAACGGGAGGTGCGCATGGCCATCGAAGCCTGCGGGCTGGAGCAACAACTCGAAGAGCTGGAGCAGCGCCCTCTGGTCGACTGGCCACGCGCCGCCAGCGCTCGGCTGCGCTTGCTTGAAGCGCTTTACCAAGGCTTCAGCCAAGGCGACCACCCGCTACGCACTGATTTTGACAGCTTCCGCGAAGCCGGCGGCCAGACCCTGGAGCACCACTGCCGCTTCGAGGTGCTGCAGGCCCAGGCGGTGGAGCACGGCCTCGGTGCCGACTGGCGCAACTGGCCCAAAGCCTGGCATGACCCCTACCACCCGGAAGTGGAGGCTTTAGCCAATGCCTACCCGGCCAAGGTCGAGTTCCACGCCTTCTGCCAGTGGCTGACCGAACGTGGCCTGCAACGTGCCCACGAAGCGGCCCGCAGCAACGGCATGGCCGTGGGCCTGATCGCCGACCTGGCGGTGGGCGCCGACGGTGCCGGCAGCCAGGCCTGGAGCCGCCAGGACGAACTGCTGGCCGGCCTGAGCGTGGGTGCGCCGCCCGACATCCTCAACCACGTCGGGCAAGACTGGGGCATTTGCGCCTTCTCGCCCGAGGGCCTCAAGCGTAATGGCTATCGCGCCTTCATCGAGATGCTGCGGGCCAACCTCGCCCACGCTGGCGGCCTGCGCATCGACCATGTGATGGGCCTGCGCCGGCTATGGCTGATCCCGCAGGGGGCCAAACCCAGCGAAGGCGCCTACCTCGATTACCCGCTAGACGACCTGTTGCGCCTGCTGGCGCTGGAGTCGGTGCGTCACCAGGCGATCATCCTCGGCGAAGACCTGGGCACCGTGCCCGACAGCCTGCGCGAAAAGCTGGCCGAGAAAGCGGTGCTGGGCATGCGCGTGCTGCCGTTCGAGCAGACCCAGCCGGGCCAGTTCAAGCCCATTCTCGACTGGCCGGACAATGCCCTGGCCACAACCGGTACCCACGACCTGGCGCCACTGGCCGGCTGGCTGGCAAACCGCGACATCGACTGGAGACACCGCTTGCAACTGATTGATGCTGCTGCCGAATTGCACTGGCGACACGAGCGTCAGAAAGAACGCGACGGCCTGCGCCGCATCCTGGAGGCCAACTACGGCGAACTGAAGGACAACGACGCGCTGATCGATGCGGCCATCCGCTTCGTTGGCCATACCCGTGCGCCGCTGGTGCTGGTACCGCTGGAAGACCTGCTGGGCTGCGACGAGCAACCCAACCTGCCGGGCACCACCAATGGCCATCCCAACTGGCGGCGGCGCTTTGCCCTTCCAGTACGCGAACTGCTCGACGATGAGGACGCCGCACGGCGCCTGGAGCTGCTGGCCCAGGCCCGCGAACAGGCGTGGGAGCGTGACCGATGAAGCCACTGACCGCGACCCTGCGCCTGCAATTTCACAGCGACTTCACCCTCGATCACGCCGTACCGCTGGTGCCGTATTTCGCCCAGCTGGGCATCAGCCACCTGTATGCCTCGCCCATCCTCAAGGCCCGCGCTGGCTCGCGCCATGGCTACGACGTGGTCGATCCTACCTGCGTCAACCCGGAGCTGGGCGGCGAGGCCGCGCTGGAGCGCCTGGTTGCCGCCCTGCGCCAGCATGGCATGGGGCTGATCCTCGACACGGTGTCCAACCACATGGCCGTGGGCGGTGCCGACAACCCCTGGTGGCAAAGCCTGCTGGCCTGGGGACGGCGCAGCCCGTATGCAGCGTTCTTCGACATCCAGTGGCACTCCAGCGACCCACTGCTGGCCGGGCAACTGCTGTTGCCGTTCCTCGGCAGCGACTATGGCGTGGCGCTCAGGAATGGCGAGATACCGTTGCAGTTCGACAAACAGCAGGGGCTGCTGCAGGTGGCCCATTACGCGCATCGTTTTCCGATCTGCCCGGTCGATTACGGCTGGATTCTCGCGCTCAGCCCAGAGCCTGCGCTCAAGGTGTTGGCCGAGCGCTTCACGGCATTGGGCGACTCGGCCACCCCGCTGGCCGATAGCCTGCCGCTACAAGCCGAACTGGCACGCCTGGTGCGCGAAGGTGCCGACCTCGAATCGGCCCTGGTGGCCTTCGACAGCCGCAGCGAGGCCGGTTTCAAGCGCCTGCACCTGCTGCTGGAGCGCCAGACCTACCGCCTGGCCAGCTGGCGTACCGCTGCCGACGACATCAACTGGCGGCGCTTCTTCGACATCAACGAGCTGGGCGGCCTGCGCGTGGAGCGCGCCGTGGTGTTCGAAGCCACCCATGCCAAGCTGTTCGAACTCATCGAGCGCGGCCTGGTGGACGGCCTGCGCATCGACCATATCGACGGCCTTGCCGACCCGCGTGGCTACTGCCGCAAACTGCGCCGGCGGGTTGATGGCCTGCTGGCGCGGCGGCCGCTGAATGCAGGGCTGGAGCACTTCCCCCTGTACGTGGAAAAGATCCTGGGTGCCGACGAGCACCTGCACCGCGACTGGCTTACCGACGGCACCACCGGCTACGAGTTCATGAACCAGATGTCGCTGCTGCAACATGATCCGGCCGGCGAAGCGCCGCTGAGCGAACTGTGGAGCAACGTCAGCGAGCGCCCGGACTTCCCTGAAGAAGTGCGCCAGGCCCGTCACCTGGTGCTCAACGCGAGCCTGGCCGGTGACTGCGAGTCGGTGGCCCAGGCACTGTTGCAGGTGGCGCGCAACGACCTGATGACCCGTGACCTGACCCTGGGCGCGATTCGCCGGGCCTTGCAGGCGTTGGTGGCGCATTACCCGGTTTACCGAACCTACTTCAATGCCTGCGGGCGCCCGGCGCAGGACGAAACGTTCTTCCAGCAGGCCTTGACCAACGCCCGGCAAGACCTTGCCGAAGCCGACTGGCCGCTACTGGACCAACTTGAACGGTGGCTGGGCGGGCAAGCCTGGCGGCATCTGCCACCGGGGCGCGCCCGCAAGCAACTGCGCCACGCCTGCGTGCGCTTCCAGCAACTGACTGCGCCCAGCGCCGCCAAAGCCGTGGAAGACACCGCCTTCTACCGCAGCGCGCGGCTGCTGTCGCGTAACGACGTGGGTTTCGAGGCCGAGCGCTTCAGCGCCCCACCCATGCATTTCCACAATGAGGCCCAGCGGCGCCTGCGCGATTTCCCCGACAACCTGCTGGCCACCGCCACCCACGACCACAAGCGCGGCGAAGACACGCGTGCACGCCTGGCTGTACTCAGCGAGCGCGGCACGTGGCTGGCCAGCCGGGTAGAGCACTGGCGTGAGCTGGCCGCCCCCCTGCGCGCGCAGTTGGACGACGGGCTGGCACCCAGCCCCGGCGACGAGTTGATGCTGCTACAGACCCTGCTCGGCAGTTGGCCCTTGGACCTCGACCTGAACGACGACAATGCCCTGCGTCAATACGCCGAACGTGTTCGCCAGTGGCAGCAGAAGGCCCTGCGCGAGGCCAAGCTACGCAGTAGCTGGAGCGCGCCGAACGAAGCCTACGAAGGCGCCTGCGCTCATTACCTCGACGGCCTGCTGCTGGACAGCGAGAACCAGCAACTGCGCAAGTCGCTGGCCGACGCGGCGCAGCTGCTGGCCTGCCCCGGCGCACTCAACGGCTTGGTCCAGGCCCTGTTGCGCATGACCACACCCGGTGTGCCCGACCTGTACCAGGGTAACGAATACTGGGACTTCAGCCTGGTCGACCCGGACAACCGCCGCGCCGTGGACTACGCTTCGAGGCGTCGCACGCTGGACGACGCCACGCCAGCAGCCGAGCTGCTGGCGCACTGGCGCGACGGCCGCGTCAAACAGGCCTTGATCGCCCGCGTGCTGGACTGCCGCCAGGCCCATGCCGAGCTGTTCCGCCGCGGTGCCTACCTGCCACTGACCGTACAGGGCCGGCACGCTGACAAGGTCATTGCCTTTGCTCGCCTGGGGGAAGGCGAGCACGCCATCGTCGTCGCCCCGCGCCTGGCCAGCAGCCTGCTCGGAGGTGCCGCAACACCGTTGATCCCGGCGCAGAACTGGGACGACACCCGGCTGGTATTGCCGTTTGCCTTGTCACCTGCCAACTCGACGGGACTTTTCGCCTGTGCGGCGGTCAGCTCTTCAAAGGAGTTGCTGTTGAGCGCCGTGCTGGCGGAGTTTCCGGTCAACGTGTTGATACAACAATCTTGAGCATCAGGAGCGTCATGATGAGTGTCGATGAAAAGCGTATTCGCGAATTTGCCTACCAGATCTGGGAATCCGAAGGTAAGCCCGTAGGGGAAGAAGAGCGCCACTGGGAAATGGCCCGCAAGCTGGCCGAGGCCGAAGCACTGGCGCCCAAGGCAGCCCCGCGCAAGAAAGCAGCGGCCAAGCCGAAGGCGCCTGCAGAACCCAAGGCGTCTGCCCTGCCGGGGGTTAAACCCGCTGCAGCGAAAAAGCCCCGGGCGGTGAAAAAGCCTACTGCCGGTTAAGCCTGTCCGGGCCTCTTCGCGGGTAAACCCGCTCCTACAGGTTCATCACAGGCGCATGTAGGAGCGGATTTACCCGCGAAGAGGCCAATGCAGGACAGCACCATTCCCCTTCCATCACGGCCACTCGAGGATCGTCATGAGCCCCCGCACCCCAAAGAAAACCCGCTCGGTCGCACCATCGCGCATCCGCGAAGGCATGCCCTTCCCCCTCGGCGCCACCTGGGATGGCCTTGGGGTCAACTTCGCCCTCTTCTCGGCCAACGCCACCAAGGTCGAGCTGTGCCTGTTCGACTCCACCGGCGAGCAGGAAATCGAGCGCATAGAGCTGCCCGAATACACCGATGAGATCTACCATGGCTACCTCCCCGACGCTCACCCCGGCCTGGTCTATGGCTACCGGGTGTACGGCCCCTACGAGCCGGAAAACGGCCACCGCTTCAACCCCAACAAACTGCTGATCGACCCGTATGCCAAGCAACTGGTCGGCAGCCTGAAATGGTCCGAGGCACTGTTCGGCTACACCATCGGCCACCCCGACGGTGACCTGTCGTTCGACGAGCGCGACAGCGCGCCTTTCGTGCCCAAATGCAAGGTCATCGACCCGGCGTTCACCTGGGGCCGCGACCAGCGCGTGCAGATCCCATGGGAGCGCACGATCATTTATGAAGCGCATGCCCGCGGCATCAGCATGCGCCACCCGGCTGTGCCTGAAGAACTGCGCGGCACCTTCGCCGGCCTGGCCAACGACGAGTTGCTCAAACACATCAAGGACCTTGGCGTGTCGAGCATCGAGCTGCTGCCGATTCACGCCTTCGTCAACGACCAGCACCTGCTGGACAAGGGCCTAAACAACTACTGGGGCTACAACAGCATCGCCTTTTTCGCCCCGCACCCGCGCTACCTGGCCAGCGGCAAGATCGCCGAGTTCAAGGAGATGGTCGCGCACCTGCACGACGCCGGGCTGGAGGTGATCCTGGACGTGGTCTACAACCACACCGCAGAAGGCAACGAGCGCGGCCCGACCCTGTCGATGCGCGGCATCGACAATGCCTCGTACTACCGCCTGATGCCGGACGACAAGCGCTACTACATCAACGACTCGGGCACCGGCAACACCCTGGACCTGAGCCACCCCTGCGTGCTGCAGTTGGTCACCGATTCGCTTCGCTACTGGGCCGGGGAAATGCACGTGGACGGTTTTCGCTTCGACCTGGCGACCATCCTTGGCCGTTACCACGATGGCTACAGCGAGCGTCATGGCTTCCTGGTCGCCTGCCGTCAGGACCCGATGCTGAGCCAGGTCAAGCTGATTGCCGAACCGTGGGACTGCGGCCCCGGCGGCTACCAGGTGGGCAACTTCGCCCCGGGCTGGGCGGAATGGAACGACCGCTTCCGCGATACCGCACGCGCCTTCTGGAAAGGCGACGAAGGCCAGTTGGCCGATTTTGCCGCCCGCTTGACCGCCTCGGGCGACATGTTCAACAACCGTGGGCGCCGGCCCTATTCCTCGGTCAACTTCATCACCGCCCACGACGGTTTCACCCTGCGCGACCTGGTGTCTTACAACCACAAGCACAACGAAGACAACGACGAAAACAACCAGGACGGCACGGACAACAACCTGTCGTGGAACTGCGGCGTCGAAGGGCCGACCGACGACCCGGGGATCAATGCCCTGCGCATGCGCCAGATGCGCAACTACTTCGCCACCCTGCTGCTGGCCCAGGGCACGCCAATGATCGTTGCCGGCGACGAGTTCAGCCGCACCCAGCACGGCAACAACAATGCCTACTGCCAGGACAGCGAGATCGGCTGGGTGAACTGGGACCTGGACGAGGAAGGCCAGGAGCTGCTGGCCTTCGTCAAGCGCCTGACGCGTCTGCGCCTGGCCTACCCGGTGCTGCGCCGCTCACGCTTCCTGGTGGGTGACTACAATGAGGCAATTGGGGTCAAGGACGTGACCTGGCTGGCACCCGATGGCAACGAGATGAGTGTTGAGCAATGGGAAGACCCACACGGGCGTTGCCTGGGCATGCTGATAGATGGCCGAGCACAGGTCAGCGGTATCGCCCGGCCAGGTGCCGAGGCCACCGTGCTGCTGATCGTCAATGCCCACCATGACGTGGTGCCATTCAAGCTGCCGGCTGTGCCCGAAGGCGATTACTGGAGCTGCCTGGTCGATACCGACCGGCCGGAGTTGCGCAAGGGGCAGCACCTGCAGTTCGACAGTACCTTCGAGGTGAAGGGCCGGTCGATGCTGCTGATGGTGTTGCAGCGCGACGAGGAGTGAACCGTGATAACCCAGGCAGGTCTTACGTTTTGATCGCTACGCCATACCTGTGGGAGCGGGTTTGCCCGCTGCCACAGGTTTTAGCGGCGACAGTAAGGCAGGGTCAACTTCAGGAGGATTTGTGAGCCTCGAAGCCGGCAGTAATGGTTTCGCCAGCGTCAGCCAGGCCCCAGCCGTGAAACGCCTGCGGGTACTGACGGTGAACACCCACAAGGGCTTCACCGCCTTCAACCGGCGCTTTATCTTGCCAGAGCTGCGCGAGGCCGTGCGCAGCACCCAGGCCGACATTGTCTTCCTTCAGGAAGTGCTCGGCAGCCACGACCGCCACGCCGCGCGCTACCCCGGCTGGCCACAGACCTCGCAGTACGAATTCCTCGCCGACAGCATGTGGAGCGACTTTGCCTACGGCCGCAATGCGGTCTACCCTGACGGCCACCACGGCAATGCGCTGCTGTCCAAATACCCGATCGTCGAGCACCGCAACCTGGACGTGTCGATCACCGGCCCCGAACGCCGCGGCCTGTTGCACTGCGTGCTGGAGGTGCCGGGGCAAGGCCAGGTGCATGCGGTCTGCGTGCACCTGTCGCTGCTGGAAAGCCACCGGCAAAAGCAGCTGCAGTTGCTGCGTAAACTGCTGGACGCCCTGCCGGCCAACGCCCCGGTGATCATCGCCGGCGACTTCAACGACTGGAAAAGCCATGGCAACCGCACCCTTGGCCTGCAACGCGACCTGCACGAAGCCTTCGAGCGCCACCACGGCCACCTTGCTCGCACCTACCCGGCCCGCCTGCCCCTGCTGCGCCTGGACCGCATCTACCTGCGTAATGCCGAAAGCCATGGGCCGCGGATTCTGGGGCACAAACCTTGGTCACACCTGTCAGATCACCTGCCGCTGGCCGTTGAAGTGCGACTTTAGCAATCATTCTTCATAGCCACGGCACGGCAAATAGCGATCCCCGCTATACCCTGCTGTTTTTACCTATAAAACAACAGGTTGAGCGTTACGACGCACCTTGAACACTTCCTTCACGCTTTCTTGACGCAAGCGGCGACCTCTCCTTAGCTGAACAGTACCAAGCTGTAAAAAACTTGCGCCGGGCCTCTAGCTCGCGCCTTCTTGCGCGCTTGCGATAACTGGCGTGCTGGTTTGGGTCGCCCACTGTTTTTGCCGTACAGCTCGTGACAACAGGCCAGGTTCTCCGGCTGCACCACAAAAACAAAGGAGATCCGCCATGAAAAGCACCTCGAACCCCTTGCGCTTCGACAGCATTTTCTACGCGGTTTCCACGTCGCTGCTTCTGGCAACCCCAGTGGAAACGATCGCGTACGAACTGCAGGGTGACCCCACCTCCCCCGGCTTTCTGCAGCAACCCGTGGCGGCGCAACTCTCGCTCGACCCGCTCAGTGCCAGTGGGTTGAGCCTCGGCACCCTCAATGCGTTTTCGCAGCAGATGAGCGAACGCCACCAGCAGCCGGCACCGGACCTGATTGCCAGTCAGTGGGCGCAGTTCTTCCCCACCCGTGCGCGCGGCCGCGCGCTGCCCCCGGCACAGCTGGAGGCGCCCAGCCAGCAACTGATGATCGGCCCGGACCTGTTCGTGCGTGAAACTGCTGCGGGCGATGTGCACCGCGCAGGGATTTTCGTGGGGCACAACAACCTGCAAAGCAGCTTCAAAGGCGCGCGCCCTCTGCTGGGCGACAAGCAGCGCAAAGCAGTGAACTTGAGCGGGGAAAGCCTGGGGGTGTACTGGAGCATGACCCATGAACAGGGTTGGCACCTGGATGCCGTGGCCATGGGCTCGCGGATCGACGTGATGGGCCGTGGCGAAAACGGCCAGCGCCTGGACGACAGTGGCCATGCAATGACCTTCTCGGTAGAGGGCGGTTACCCGATCCGCCTGGGTGGCAACTGGGTCATCGAACCCCAGGCACAGTTGATCAACCAGCAGTTCTTCCCTGGCAACCAGGTGCAGGAGGAGACCTTGCAAGCCTTCGACAGCCAGCCGAGCTGGAGCGGCCGGGTCGGTGCCAAGTTGTCCGGGCGCTACGAAGTGCGCGGCATGCCCATCGAACCCTATGTGCGGACCAACGTGTGGTATGACTTCAGCAATGCCGATGAGGTGAAGCTGGACCAGGTCGACAAGATCTCCAGTTCGCGCTACTCCACCACGGTGGAGTTAGGCTTGGGGCTGGTGGCGCGGGTGACGCCTTCGGTGGCGTTGTTCGTCAGCGCCGATTACAGCAGCGATGTGGATGACAATGACCTGAACGGGCTGATTGGCAGCCTTGGGGTGCGGATGCGGTGGTAGGCAGGGCCGGCCCCTTCGCGGGTAAACCCGCTCCTACACACTGATCGGGGCCACACGCATCGGTGGCTCGGCACAGGCCGTTGTAGGAGCGGGTTCACCCGCGAAAGGGCCGGGCCTGCCGGCCAATTTCCAAAGGCCATTCACGGTTGCCGCCGCTACCGGATTCGCGGATAAACCCGCTCCTACAGGCGAAAAGGCCAGTGCGGTCAACCGGTCAGGCGGGCTTCATGATCAACACCCCCAGCGGCGGCAGGTTCAGGGCCAGCGATAATGGCTGCCCGTGGCTGGCCACTGCCTCACTGGCCACCGCCCCCAGATTACCCACGTTCGACCCGGCATACAGCTCGGCATCGCTGTTCAGCAGCTCCTGCCAACGCTCGCCGAACGGCACGCCAATGCGGTAACCCTCACGGGGTACCGGGGTGAAGTTGGCCACCACCAGCACCGGCTCGCCGCTGCTGCTCCAGCGCAGCCAGGCGTACACGCTGTTTTGCGCGTCGTCACCGATCAGCCACTGGAAGCCCTGCGGCTGGCAATCCTGCTCGTGCAGCGCCGGCACTTCGCGGTACAGGCGGTTGAGGTCGCCCACCAGGCGCTGCACGCCCTGGTGCTCGGGATACTGCAGCAGGTACCAGTCCAGTTCGCTGTCGTGGTTCCACTCACGCCACTGGCCGAACTCGCAGCCCATGAACAGCAGCTTCTTGCCCGGGTGTGCCCACATGAAGGTGAGGTAGGCGCGCAGGTTGGCGAACTTCTGCCAGCGGTCGCCGGGCATCTTGTCGATCAGCGAATGCTTGCCGTGCACCACCTCATCATGGGAAATGGGCAGGATGAAGTGCTCGGAATAGGCATAGATCAGCCCGAAACTCATCTCGTTGTGGTGGTAGGTGCGGTGCACCGGGTCGTTCTGGATGTAGTGCAGGGTGTCGTGCATCCAGCCCATGTTCCACTTGTAGGCAAAACCCAGGCCGCCCTGTTGGGTAGGCTGGCTGACCCCAGGCCAGGCGGTGGACTCTTCGGCGATGATCAGCGCACCCGGGGCCTCGTGGGCAGCGACGCCGTTAAGGTGGCGGATGAAGTCGATGGCTTCCAGGTTCTCGCGCCCGCCGTGCCGGTTGGGTACCCATTCGCCAGCCTTGCGCGAGTAGTCGCGGTACAGCATCGAGGCCACCGCATCGACGCGCAGGCCGTCGATGTGGAAATGCTTCAACCAGTGCAGCGCCGAAGCCATCATGAAGCCGCGCACTTCATTGCGCCCGAGGTTGTAGATCAGCGTGTTCCAGTCCTGGTGGTAGCCCTCCAGGGGGTTATCGTATTCGTACAGCGCAGTGCCATCGAAGCGCGCCAGGCCATGTTCGTCGGTGGGAAAATGCGCCGGCACCCAGTCCAGCAGCACACCAATGCCTCCCTGGTGGCAGGCATCGATGAACGCGGCGAAATCCTCGGCACTGCCATAGCGCGAGGTGGGCGCGAACATCGACAGTGGTTGATAGCCCCAGGAGCCGCCGAACGGGTGTTCCATGATCGGCAGCAGTTCGATGTGGGTAAAGCCAAGTTCCTGCACATAGGGCACCAGCCGTTCGGCGAGTTCGCGCCAGTTGTAGAAACGCCCGACTTCGCCCGCTTCGTCCAGCTCGCAGCGCCATGACCCTGGGTGCAGCTCGTAGATCGACAACGGCGCGTTGTAGGCATGGCGCTGGGCGCGTTGCGCCATCCAGTCATGATCCTGCCAGGCGTGGCTGAGTTCACCGGCTACCTTGGACGCCGTGCTCGGCGGCAGCTCGGTGGCACGGGCCAGCGGATCGGCCTTCAGCGGCAGTATGCCGTCCTTGCCGAGTACTTCGAACTTGTAGGTTTCGCCCACGCCCAGACGCGGAATGAACAGTTCCCACACCCCGGCACCGTGGCGCAGGCGCATGGGGTGGCGGCGACCATCCCAGTTGTTGAAATCACCTACCACCGACACCCGCCGGGCATTCGGCGCCCAGACCGAGAAACACACGCCGTCGATGCCATCGACCTGAGTCGGCTGGGCACCGAAGCGCCCGGACAAATCGCGGTGATTGCCTTCCGCGAACAAGTGAAGGTCCATGTCTCCCAATTGCGGGCCGAAGCTGTAGGGGTCTTCGGTAACCTGCTCGCCGCCGGCCCAGACGATGTGAAGCTGGTAGGGCTGTGCCTCATCGAGGTGCGCGCTGAACAACCCAGGCAGGCTGCCCTGCTCCATTTCGGCAAGGACCCGCCCGTCATCCCGGGCCTGAACGCGCACTTTCAGGGCATTGGGCAGAAAGGCGCGGACCACCTGCCCGCCTGCGCCGTCGCCGTGGGGGCCGAGTACCGCAAAAGGATCGGCGTGTTCGGCGCGGGCCAGGGCGTCGAGGTCCCGTTGCCGAAGGCCACCGTTTTCACGCGTTGTAACGTTCATTCTGACTCTCCCCAGGTACTGATCAGTCCATGCAGACCATGCAAAGGCACGGCCAGCCAGCTCGGACGGTTTTCGGCTTCGTATGTAATCTCGTAGGCGGCTTTTTCCAGGCAGAACAATTCCAGCGCCGCGCGCTCACCCTCGGCGTGCTGCCAGGCGTGAGGCATGGCGGCGGTGGCCAGCCCATAGGCTTCGACAAAGGCATGCCGGGACTGGTGCAGGTACTGCCGGGCAACCCGCTGCCGGGCTTGCCGCGCCGGCTCGGAAAGGTCCACCGCAGACGCGCTGCGCAAGATCATCGCAGCAGCATAGTCGAAGGAACGCAGCACGCCGCTGACATCCTTGTAGGGGCTGTGTTTTGCCCGGCGCTCTTCAAGGGGCCGGGCGGGTTCACCTTCAAAATCGATGAGGTAGGCATCACCCTGCACCACGAGCACCTGGCCCAGGTGCAGGTCGCCGTGCACACGCATCAGCAGGCCACCCTGAGCCTGCTTGCTCAGGGTGTCGATGTGCTGGGCCAAACCGTCACGCTGTTGCTGCAGGTCGTCGACCAAGGACTGGCTGTCGCTGTCCAGCGTGTCGCGATGCTGGGCCAGCAGGTCGAGGGCGTGGGTCAGTTCGGTGCTGATCTGTGCACGCCAGCGCTCGCTGTCCCGCGCATTGCTGGGGCGCGGCTGGAAGGCCGGGTCTTCGGTAGGGGCGGCCAGCAGCAGGTGCATCTCGCCCAGACGCTGGCCAAGCAAGGCCGCAAAGCCGCTGAGTTCGGCCAACGCGTCAGTGTGCGCTTCGGCGTCGTTGCGGGTGGGCTCCATCTGGTCGCGGATGGCCCGTTCCAGCGTGTTCTGGGTCCAACCCCAGGCATCGCCCTGGTTGCTCAAGTAACCCTGGGCAATCATCAGCAGGTGCGGCGCGTGTTGCTCGTCCACCCGGCTGACCCAGGCCAGCAGCGGCGAGATATTGGCAAAGCCGGCGGCGGTCAGGTAGGCACTCATTTCCAGCTCTGGATGGATGCCCGGGTTGACCCGGCGGATCAACTTGAGCACCACGCGGTCGCCGATGACCACCGAACTGTTGGACTGCTCGGCACTGAGGTAGCGCACTTCGCTCTCCTCGTCGAGCGCCAGGCCGGCCAGCTGCTCTGTGCATTCAAAGCGCAATTCACCCTCACTGTCGCCACACGGCAGACGCAGGCCATCCTGGCAGGCTTGCATCACAGCGTGAATGAACGGCTCAAGGACGAAGGCGTCTGTGATCAAGCCAACCTGGTGGGTACGGCGCACCCGCGACAACGCCAGCTGCTGCGGCAGCGCGGTATGGATCTGTTCCTCACGCAGCAGGCCGAAAGGCAGCTGGTAGCGGGTAGCCGTGCCGTCGCTGAGTACTTCGATTTCGCTGAGCAGCACCGGCGTGGTGGCGGTGCCGAAACGTACGCCGTAACACAGGCGCACGGCATCAATCGGCCCTTCCTTGCCGGCGAACCAGCGGCGCTTGGGCAGGTACTGCGGCAGGATGGTGCTTTGCAGCGTATCGCTTGCGGGGGCTTGCAGCAGTTCTTCCATGCGCTTGCGCAGTACCAATGTGGTCAATTCGGGTAACCCCTCGGTGGCCTGGATGTGCCAGCTGGGCATGCGATCGCGGCTGGCCAGCAGGAACCAGTAGAAGGCATAAGGTGGCAAGGTCAGCAGAAACGGCAGTTGGCCGATTGGCGGGAACGCGCTGCCGCCCAGCATCTCCACCGGTACTTTGTCGGCGAATTGTGACAATTCGAGTTCGGCAGCCTGGGCGGCACGGGACACGTTGGCCACGCAGAGGATGACCTCGGTATTGCCGTCGGCGTCGGTGTACTCGCGGATATAGGCAAGGATGCGCCGGTTGCTGGGCGTGAGGGTACGCAGGCTGCCGCGGCCAAAGGCCTTCTGCTGCTTGCGCACCGCCAGCATGCGCCGGGTCCAGTTCAGCAGCGAATGCGGGTCGTGGCTTTGCGCCTCGACGTTGACCGTCTGGTAACCGTAGAGCGGGTCCATGATCGGCGGCAGCACCAGGCGTTGCGGGTCGGCGCGGGAAAAACCGCCGTTGCGGTCTGGCGACCACTGCATGGGTGTGCGAACGCCATCGCGGTCACCCAGATAGATATTGTCGCCCATACCCAGTTCGTCGCCGTAATACAGGGTTGGCGTGCCGGGCATCGACAACAGCAGGCTGGTCAGCAGCTCTATGCGCCGACGGTCACGCTGCAGCAGGGGCGCCAGGCGCCGGCGAATGCCCAGGTTGATGCGCGCGCGGCGGTCTTCGGCGTAGTAGTTCCACAGATAGTCGCGCTCGCGGTCGGTGACCATTTCCAGGGTCAGTTCATCATGGTTGCGCAAAAAGATCGCCCACTGGCAGTTGGCCGGGATTTCCGGGGTCTGGCGCAGGATATCGGTGATCGGGAAGCGGTCTTCCATGGCCAGGGCCATGTACATGCGCGGCATCAACGGAAAGTGGAAAGCCATATGGCATTCGTCGCCGTCGCCTTCACCGAAGTACGGGCGCGTGTCTTCCGGCCACTGGTTGGCTTCGGCCAGCAGCATGCGATCGGGGTAGTTGGCGTCGATCTCGGCGCGGATCGCCTTGAGCACGTCGTGGGTTTCGGCGAGGTTTTCGTTGTTGGTGCCGTCGCGCTCGATCAGGTAAGGGATCGCGTCCAGCCGCAGGCCATCTACACCCAGGTCGAGCCAGAAGCGCATGACGCCGATCACCGCCTTGAGCACCTGCGGGTTGTCGAAATTGAGGTCCGGCTGGTGGGAATAGAACCGGTGCCAGAAGTACTGGCCGGCGACCGGGTCCCAGGTCCAGTTGGACTTTTCGGTGTCGAGGAAGATGATGCGCGTGCCGTCGTACTTCTGGTCGTCGTCCGACCACACGTAAAACTCGCGCGCCTTGCTGCCGCGCTTGGCGTGGCGGGCGCGCTGGAACCACGGGTGCTGGTCGCTGGTGTGGTTGATGACCAGCTCGGTGATCACCCGCAGGCCGCGCTTGTGGGCCTCGGCGATGAAACGGCGGGCGTCGGCCATGCTGCCGTAGTCCGGGTGCACGGCCTTGTATTCGGCGATGTCGTAGCCGTCGTCACGGCGTGGCGAGGGATAGAACGGCAGCAGCCACAGGGTGTTGACGCCCAGCTCGGCGATATAGTCGAGCTTGCTGATCAGGCCGGCGAAATCACCGATGCCATCGTTGTTCGAGTCGAAGAATGACTTGATGTGCAGCTGATAGATGACAGCGTCCTTGTACCAAAGCGGGTCGTCGATGAAGGCTGCCGGGCGGGAACGCTTGGCCATGTGCGACTCCTTTCAATTGCATGTTTGCCCCTTCTTGCACCATCGCTGTGGGAGCGGGCGTGCCCGCGAATCAGCCACCGCGGTGCTTGGCACCGGCTCTGCCGGTGTTCGCGGGCGTGCCCGCTCCCACAGGGGAAAAGGCTACAGACCGGTTTTACCCGGCTTTCGCGATGCGCCAGATGCCGAACGGCAGGTGCCAGGGCTCTATACGCATCCATTGGGTCTTGCCGTACCACGACCAGCGGTGGCCGTTCATCAGGTCTTCACCCTGGGTTTCGGCGTTGTCGTCCAGCCCCAACTCCCACAGCGGCAACTCGAAGTGCGCCTCCTGGGCGTTGTGCGGGTCGAGGCTGACGGCCACCAGGATGTAGTTGTCACGCTCGGGCGTACGCTTGGCGAAGTACAGGATGTTGTCGTTCCAGCAATTGAAGAAGGCCACACCCAGATGGGTTTGCAAGGCGCGGTTCTGCCGGCGGATGCGGTTGAGCTGGGCGATCTCGGCGATGATGTTGCCGGGCTGGGTGAAGTCGCGTGGGCGGATTTCGTACTTCTCCGAATCCAGGTACTCCTCCTTGCCCGGCAACGGCGTGCCCTCACACAGCTCGAAGCCCGAATACATGCCCCACAAGCCTGAGCCCATGGTCGCCAGCGCGGCACGGATAAGGAAACCTGCGCGGCCGGAGGTGTGCAGGAAGAACGGGTTGATGTCCGGCGTGTTGACGAAGAAGTTGGGCCGGTAGCACTGGCTCCACGGCGGCTGGTTGAGCTGCTCGAAATATTCGCGCAGCTCCTGCTTGTGGTTGCGCCAGGTGAAATAGGTATAGCTCTGTGCGTAGCCGACCTTGCCCAGGCGCGCCATCATCGCCGGCTTGGTAAAGGCTTCGGCGAGGAAGATGACGTCGGGGTGCTGGCTGCGCACATTGGCGATCAGCCATTGCCAGAACGGCAACGGCTTGGTGTGCGGGTTGTCGACGCGGAAGGTCTTGACGCCCTCCTCGACCCAGCCGACCACCACATCGCGCAGGGCCAGCCACAGCGAAGGCACGGCCTCCGGCGCATAGAAATCGACGTTGACGATGTCCTGGTACTTTTTCGGCGGGTTTTCAGCGTAGCGGATGGTGCCGTCCGGGCGCCAGCTGAACCAGCCCGGGTGCTCCTTGAGCCAGGGGTGGTCCTGGGAGCACTGGATGGCGAAATCGAGGGCAATTTCCAGGCCGTGTTCCGCCGCTGCGGCCACCAGACGGCGGAAGTCATCGCGGCTGCCCAGTTGCGGGTGAATGGCCTCGTGGCCGCCTTCCGGGCTGCCGATGGCATAAGGGCTGCCCGGGTCGCCCGGCTCGGCCTTGAGGGCGTTGTTGCGGCCCTTGCGATGCTGCATGCCGATGGGGTGGATGGGCGGGAAGTACAGGACGTCGAAGCCCATGTCGCGGATCATCGGCAGCCGTTCGTGCACGTCGTTGAAGGTGCCGTGGCGCTGCGGGTCGTCGGTCATCGAGCGCGGGAACAGCTCGTACCAGCTGGCGAACAGGGCGGCCGGGCGGTCGACATCAAGGGGAAACTCAGGGCTGCGGGTCAGGTAGCTGCGGTGTTCGGCTTCGCCCATCAGGCGGGCGGTGGTTGGGTCGAGAAACACGGCCACCTGGTCATCGGTACTGAGGGTAGCCAGGCGGAGCTGCACGGCCTCGAGCGCCTCGCGCAGGGCGCCGCTGCACAGCTCGATGCCTTTGCCCAGCATCAAACGGCCTTCTTCCAGCTCCAGTTTCACCTCGACGCCGGCGTGGTACTTCTTCTCCAGGTCGTGGCAATAGGTGGCAAACGGGTCGATCCAGGCCTCGATACTGAACCGGTGCGGGCCCAGCTCGGTGGGGGTGAATTCGGCCTGCCACAGGTCGTTGCCCGCCGCCTGCATCGGCACGCAGTGCCAGCGCCTGCTGTGCGCCTGGCGCCAGTTGAACATCACCGCCAGGCGGTCGTGGCCGTCGCTGTAGGCCTTGGTGCTGACTGCCACAGGCTGGCCGCTGACGGCCTTGGCGGCGAAGCTGCCGGCGTCGAGCACGGGTTGGGTGTCTTCGATCACGATGCGTGGCGCCAACAGCGCCTGGGCCAGGCTAATGGCCTGGTCGGGGTGATCGTTCGCCATGGGCACGCTTTCAAAGGGCTCGTTTCGTGACATCGACCTTGCTCCCTCAGGCTGGTGGCGGTAAGGGTTCAGAGCCGGGCACAGGCGGGGGGTTCAAAATAATTGAGCGAACGGCAGCTGCCAGCGGTCAGAGCCTACAGCACCTCTTCACCCACCCACGCGAGGTCAGGCCATGAACATTCCCATTCCACCGGAGACACCCGATCCCAACATCGACGACCCGAGCTTGCCGCCACCCGTACCGGAAGAAGACCCGGACGAGCTGCCGATCAAGCCGACCGTGCCGCCGACAGTGGGCGACCCGCCGAGCCAGGAGCCACCGGTGAAGGCTTAAGGGTAGACCACGGCACCGGCATGAACAGCGATCTCCACTGCTCCGTTGAAAGGTTGAGGATGACCAGGTGCTTGGCAAGGTGAAGATCTTGCATTGATCGGGCCGGCCTCTTCACGGGTAAACCCGCTCCTACGAGGGACCGTGCCGGCCTTGAATGCGGCGCGGTGTAGGAGCGGGTTTACCCGCGAAGAGGCCGGCCGCGCCAGCACATCAACCCGCAGATGCAGCCGCAATCTCCGCCACACTGATCTCACGCATCCGGAACTTTTGCACCTTCCCCGTCACCGTCATCGGGTACTCGTCGACGAAGCGGATATACCGCGGCACCTTGAAGTGGGCAATGCGCGCCTTGCACCAGCCCTGCAGTTCCTCGGCCGTGGCGCTGTGCCCAGGGTGCAGCTTGATCCAGGCGACGATCTCTTCGCCATAGCGGCTGCACGGAATGCCGATCACCTGCGCATCGGCCACCGCCGGGTGGGTGTAGAAAAACTCTTCCAGCTCACGCGGGTAAATGTTCTCGCCGCCGCGAATGATCATGTCCTTGTTGCGCCCGACGATGCGCACATAGCCCTGCTCGTCCATCACCGCCAGGTCACCCGAATGCATCCAGCCGGCCGGGTCGATGGCATCCCCCGTGGCCTGGGGGTTGTCCCAGTAGCCCAGCATCACGCTGTAGCCGCGGGTACACAGCTCGCCGATCTCACCGCGCGCGACGATGCAGCCATCAGTGTCCACCAGTTTGTTTTCCAGCTGAGGCTGGGTGCGGCCGACGGTGGTCACGCGCAGCTCCAGGTCATCGTCCGGGCCGGTCTGCAGCGACACCGGGCTGGTTTCGGTCATGCCGTAGGCGATCTGCACTTCAGCCATGTGCATCTGGTCGATGACCCGGCGCATCACCTCGATCGGGCAGGTGGCGCCGGCCATGATGCCGCTGCGCAGGGTCGACAGGTCCATCTGCGCACGCGAGGGATGATCGAGCATCGCGATGAACATGGTCGGCACGCCGTAAAGGATGCTGGCACGCTCCTCGGCCACGGCGCGCAGGGTGAGTTCGGCGTCAAAAGCGTCGTTGGGGTAGATCATGGTGCTGCCGTGGGTGATGCAGCCGAGGTTGGCCATGACCATGCCGAAGCAATGGTACAGCGGCACCGGGATCACCATACGGTCGCGGGCCGTCAGGCCAAGGCTTTCACCCACCATGAAACCGTTGTTGAGGATGTTGTAGTGACTGAGCGTGGCACCTTTGGGCGCACCGGTGGTGCCGGAGGTGTACTGGATGTTCACCGGCTGGTCGAATTGCAGGCTTTGCTGACGGGCTGTGCAGGCCTCAACAGACGTCTGCCCTGCCCGCTCGGCCAATGCGTGCCAGGGCAGGAAGCCGGCAGGCGGGTTGGCGGCCAGGCTGATGACACCACGCAACTCGGGCAGGCATTCACTGGCCAGCTCACCAGGCCGGGCGCTGGTAAGCTCAGGCACCAGCGCCTGCACCATGGCGTGGTAATCAGACGTCTTGAAGGCTTCAGCGCAGACCAGCCAGCGGCAGCCGGACTGGCGCAACACGTATTCCAGCTCACCCACACGGTAGGCCGGGTTGATGTTGACCAGGATGGCGCCGACCTTGGCACTGGCCAGCTGCAAGATGCACCACTGGGCGCAGTTGGGCGACCAGATGCCAACACGGTCGCCGGTGTTCACGCCCAGTGCGATCAGGGCGCGGGCGTATATTTCGACCTGTTCAGCCAACTGCCGCCAGCTGTAACGCAGGCCCTGGTGGCGGGACACCAGGGCCTCGCTGTCGCAACAGCGGGCCACGGTGGCATCGAAGGCCTGGCCGATGGTCTGGGTCAGCAAGGGTCGGTCCTGGCGACCGCGGGTATAGCTCGGTTGACTCATGGGTGTCCCTTCTTGTGGTTGTTTTGGGCACGGCTGAAGCAAGCGGGAATACTCTGGCGCAGATTTACGTTTACGTAAAGGTGACGAGTGGATTGACAGTGCCTTCCCGCAGGCTTACGTTAACGTAAAGGTGATGAACGATACCGGAACCTCCGGCATGACGCCGACCCTTGCAGGAGCGGGCTTGCCCGCGAATGCGATCACCCAGGCAATGACGGTGGTCCTGCTGACGCATTCGCGGGCAAGCCCGCTCCTACAGGGGTCAGCGGTTAGCCTTTGAGCTACGGTGTTACCCAATTTCCAAGAACAAGAAGGTGCCCCAGCATGCATTACCCCTCCCTGAACTTCGCCCTGGGCGAGACCATCGACATGCTCCGCGACCAGGTGCGCACCTTCGTCGCCGCCGAACTGGCCCCGCGTGCCGCGCAGATCGACCACGACAACCTGTTCCCCGCCGACATGTGGCGCAAGTTCGGTGACATGGGCCTGCTGGGCATCACCGTACCGGAAGAGTACGGTGGCGCTGGCCTGGGCTACCTGGCCCATGTGGTGTCGATGGAAGAAATCAGCCGTGGCTCCGCCTCGGTGGCGCTGTCCTACGGCGCCCATTCCAACCTGTGCGTCAACCAGATCAACCGCAACGGCACCCACGAGCAGAAGCTCAAGTACTTGCCCAAGCTGATCAGCGGCGAGCACATCGGCGCCTTGGCCATGAGCGAGCCCAATGCCGGCTCCGACGTGGTGTCGATGAAACTGCGCGCAGAAAAACGCGGCGATCACTACGTGCTCAACGGCAGCAAGACCTGGATCACCAACGGTCCCGACGCCAACACCTACGTGATTTACGCCAAGACCGACCTGGACAAGGGTGCGCACGGCATCACCGCGTTCATCGTCGAGCGTGACTGGAAAGGCTTCAGCCGCAGCAACAAGTTCGACAAGCTGGGCATGCGTGGGTCCAACACCTGCGAGCTGTTCTTCGACGGCGTGGAAGTGCCGGCAGAGAACATTCTGGGCCAGCTTAACGGCGGCGTGCGCGTCCTGATGAGCGGCCTGGACTACGAACGTGTGGTGCTGTCCGGCGGCCCGACCGGCATCATGCAAAGCTGCATGGACCTGGTGGTGCCGTATATCCACGACCGCAAGCAATTCGGCCAGAGCATCGGCGAGTTCCAGCTGATCCAGGGCAAGATTGCCGACATGTACACCCAGCTGAACGCCAGCCGCGCCTACCTGTATGCCGTGGCCCAGGCCTGCGACCGTGGCGAGACCACCCGCAAGGATGCTGCCGGGGTGATCCTGTACACCGCCGAGCGCGCCACGCAAATGGCCCTGGAGGCGATCCAGATTCTTGGCGGCAACGGCTATATCAACGAATTCCCGGCTGGGCGCCTGTTGCGCGACGCCAAACTGTACGAAATCGGTGCCGGCACCAGCGAAATCCGCCGGATGCTGATCGGCCGCGAACTGTTCAACGAAACCCGCTGAACATAAGGGACGGGCGCACATGGCTACCTTGCACACCCAGATCAACCCGCGTTCGGCAGAATTTGCCGTCAACAGCGCGGCCATGCTCGAACAGGTCCAGGCCCTGCGCGGCTTGCTCGCCCAGGTTGCCCAGGGCGGCGGGCCCAAGGCCCAGGAACGGCATACCTCGCGTGGCAAACTGCTGCCGCGCGAGCGTATCGACCGCCTGCTGGACCCGGGCTCGCCGTTCCTCGAAATCGGCCAGTTGGCCGCCCATGAGGTGTACGGCGAAGACGTGCCAGCGGCGGGCGTGATTGCCGGCATCGGCCGCGTGGAAGGCGTGGAATGCATGATCGTGGCCAACGACGCCACGGTAAAAGGCGGTTCGTACTACCCGCTGACGGTGAAGAAGCACCTGCGTGCACAAACCATCGCCCTGCAGAACCGCCTGCCGTGCATCTATCTGGTGGACTCCGGCGGCGCCAACTTGCCACGCCAGGACGAAGTGTTCCCCGACCGCGAGCATTTCGGGCGCATCTTCTTCAACCAGGCCAACATGAGCGCGCAAGGCATCCCGCAGATCGCCGTGGTGATGGGCTCGTGCACCGCTGGCGGCGCCTACGTGCCGGCCATGGCCGACGAAGCGATCATGGTGCGCCAGCAGGCGACCATCTTCCTCGCCGGGCCGCCGTTGGTAAAAGCCGCCACCGGTGAAGTGGTGAGCGCCGAAGACTTGGGGGGCGCCGATGTGCATTGCCGCACCAGCGGCGTGGCCGACCACTATGCCGACAACGACGAACATGCCCTGGCCCTGGCCCGGCGCAGCGTGGCCAACCTCAACTGGCACAAGCAGGGCAAGCTACAACGCCTGGCACCGGTGGCACCGCTGTATGCGGCCGATGAGCTGTACGGCGTGGTGCCGGCCGATGCCAAGCAACCGTTCGACGTGCGCGAGGTGATCGCCCGCCTGGTCGATGGCTCGGTGTTCGATGAATTCAAGGCGCTGTTCGGTACCACCCTGGTGTGCGGTTTCGCCCACCTGCATGGCTACCCGGTGGCGATCCTGGCCAACAACGGCATCCTGTTCGCCGAAGCCGCGCAAAAAGGTGCGCACTTCATCGAACTGGCCTGCCAACGCGGCATCCCGCTGCTGTTCCTGCAGAACATTACCGGTTTCATGGTCGGCAAGAAGTACGAGGAAGGCGGCATCGCCAAGCACGGCGCCAAGCTGGTCACCGCCGTGGCCTGCGCCCAGGTGCCGAAGTTCACGGTGATCATCGGCGGGAGCTTTGGTGCCGGCAACTACGGCATGTGCGGCCGCGCCTACGACCCGCGCTTCCTGTGGATGTGGCCCAACGCACGGATTGGCGTGATGGGCGCCGAACAGGCCGCCGGGGTGCTGGCCCAGGTCAAGCGCGAGCAGAGCGAACGCAGCGGCCAGCCATTCAGTGCCGAAGACGAAACCAGGCTCAAGCAGCCGATCCTCGACCAGTACGAGCGTCAGGGCCACCCCTATTATTCCAGCGCCCGCCTGTGGGACGACGGCGTCATCGACCCGGCACAGACCCGCGACGTCCTCGGCCTGGCGTTGTCTGCCGCGCTGAACGCGCCGATCGAACAGAGCCGCTTCGGCATTTTCCGGATGTGACCCATGAGCGATTTCAGCACCCTTGAAGTGATCCGCGACCCGCGCGGCTTTGCCACCCTGTGGTTAAGCCGCGAGGACAAGAACAACGCCTTCAACGCGCAGATGATCCGCGAGCTGATCGTGGCCATCGACCAGTTGGCCGAAGACACCAGCCTGCGCTTTGTGCTGCTGCGTGGCCGTGGCCGGCATTTCAGCGCCGGTGCCGACCTGGCCTGGATGCAGCAGTCGGCGCAACTGGACTTCAACACCAACCTGGATGATGCCCACGAACTGGGCGAGCTGATGTACGCCCTGCATCGCCTCAAGGCCCCGACCCTGGCCGTGGTGCAAGGCGCAGCCTTTGGCGGCGCGCTGGGCCTGATCAGCTGCTGCGACATGGCCATCGGCGCCGAAGACGCCCAGCTGTGCCTGTCGGAAGTGCGCATCGGCTTGGCCCCGGCGGTGATCAGCCCGTTCGTGGTCAAGGCCATTGGCGAACGCGCCGCGCGCCGCTACGCCCTCACCGCCGAGCGTTTCACTGGCGTGCGCGCCCGCGAGCTGGGCCTGCTGGCCGAGGTGTACCCGGCCAGCGAACTGGACGACCACGTCGAAGCCTGGGTGAGCAACCTGCTGCAGAACAGCCCACAAGCATTGCGCGCCACCAAGGACTTGCTGCGCGAAGTGGACGACGGCGAACTCAGCCCGGCCCTGCGCCGTTACTGCGAAAACACCATCGCCCGTATCCGCGTCAGCGCCGAAGGCCAGGAGGGCCTGCGCGCTTTCCTAGAAAAACGCCGCCCTGCCTGGCAAACCGTTGACAAGAAGGAGCCGCGCCCATGAGCCGCCCCGCTTTGACCACCCTGCTGGTCGCTAACCGCGGCGAAATCGCTTGCCGGGTGATGCGCACCGCCAAGGCCATGGGCCTGACCACTGTCGCCGTGCACAGCGCCACCGACCGTGACGCCCGTCACAGCCGCGAAGCCGACATCCGCGTCGACCTGGGCGGCACCAAGGCTGCCGAAAGCTACCTGCTGGTCGACAAGCTGCTGGCCGCCGCCAAGGCCAGCGGCGCCCAGGCCATCCACCCAGGTTATGGCTTTCTGTCCGAGAACGCAGGTTTCGCCCGCGCCATCGAGCAGGCCGGGCTGATCTTCCTCGGCCCACCGGCCAGCGCCATCGACGCCATGGGCAGCAAATCGGCAGCCAAGGCGCTGATGGAGGCCGCCGGCGTGCCGTTGGTTCCGGGCTACCACGGCGAGGCCCAGGACCTGGACACCTTCCGCGCCGCGGCCGAACGCATCGGCTACCCGGTGCTGCTCAAGGCCAGCGCTGGCGGCGGCGGCAAGGGCATGAAAGTGGTCGAGGAAGAAAGCCAGTTGGCCGACGCCCGGGCGTCGGCCCAGCGTGAGGCACAGTCGTCGTTCGGCGATGCGCGCATGCTGGTGGAAAAGTACGTGCTCAAGCCACGCCACGTGGAGATTCAGGTGTTCGCCGACCAGCACGGCAACTGCCTGTACCTCAACGAGCGCGACTGTTCCATTCAGCGCCGCCACCAGAAGGTGGTGGAAGAGGCCCCGGCCCCCGGCCTGTCGCCCGAACTGCGCCGGGCCATGGGCGAAGCGGCGGTGCGAGCCGCCCAGGCTATCGGTTACGTGGGTGCCGGCACCGTGGAGTTTCTGCTTGATGCACGTGGCGAATTCTTCTTCATGGAGATGAACACTCGCCTGCAGGTGGAACACCCGGTCACCGAGGCCATCACCGGCCTGGACCTTGTTGCCTGGCAAATTCGCGTGGCCTGCGGCGAAGCCCTGCCGATCACACAGGAACAAGTGCCGCTGATCGGCCATGCCATCGAAGTACGCCTGTATGCCGAAGACCCGGCCAACGATTTTTTACCCGCGACCGGCAAATTGGCGCTGTACCGTGAATCGGCACCTGGCGAAGGTCGGCGGGTGGACAGTGGGGTCAGCGAAGACGATGTGGTGTCGCCGTTCTACGACCCGATGCTGGGCAAGCTGATTGCCTGGGGTGAAAACCGCGAACAGGCACGCCTGCGCTTGCTGGCCATGCTCGACGAGTTTGCCATTGGCGGATTGAAGACCAACATCGCCTTCCTGCGCCGCATTCTCGCGCACCCTGCGTTCGCGGCGGCAGAGCTGGACACCGGCTTCATTCCCCGCCACCAGGATGTGCTGCTGCCGGCGCCACGTGCGCTGCCGGCCGGCTTTTGGGAGGCGACAGCCGAAGCCTGGCTGCAGGGCCAGGCGGGGCATCAGCGCGAAGACGATCGCCATTCGCCGTGGAGCGGGCGTAATGGACTGCGCTTGGGCCTGCCGGCACGCAGCAGCTTGCATCTGGTGAGTGCTGGGCACGATCAGGCAGTGGCCCTGGAACGCAGCGCTGCTTCTACCTGGCAGCTGCAAGGTGAGCAGTTGGTGCATGACCAGAACGGCGTGCGTCGCCAGCATCTGGCAATCCGTCGGGGTGGCACGCTGTACCTGCACTGGGATGGCGAAATGCATGCCATCGAAGCCTTCGACCCGATTGCCGAGGCCGAAGCCAGCCACAGCCATCAGGGTGGGCTGGGTGCGCCCATGAACGGCAGTATCGTGCGGGTGCTGGTCGAACCTGGGCAGGTGGTGGAAGCCGGTACTGCGCTGGTGGTACTGGAGGCCATGAAGATGGAGCACAGCATTCGTGCGCCGCATGCCGGCACAGTGAAGGCGCTGTTCTGCCTGGAGGGGGACATGGTCAGCGAAGGGACTGTGCTGGTCGAACTGGTGGAATAACGGTGCCGGAGGGCCGCTTTGCGGCCCTAACGCAACACAAGGCCGCCCCTGCAACAGCCCGTAGGAGCGGGTTCACCCGCGAAGAGGCCGTGCCTGCTGGCCAATTTCCACCCGCCGTTCACGGTTGCCGCCGCTACCGTATTCGCGGGTAAACCCGCTCCTACGCAGATTGGTGGTGGACACACACCGGAGGTTGGACACAGCCCGTCCTGTAGGAGCGGGTTCACCCGCGAAGAGGCCGTGCCTGCTGGCCAATCTCCATCCGCCGTTCACCGTTGCCGCCGCTACTCAAACCCTTTCAAAAGGCCCCATGCACCCGCACGACCACCCCAAGAAATTCGCAACCCTCTTCGCACAACAGCGCCGGGTAGTTACTGTTCAATGCCTTCAGATAACGCTGCCCACCTTCCTCGGCCAGCTCGCGGAAAATCGCCGGTTTGCCGGGCTGACGAGCGATAACCAAACGCCCCGCCTCAGCCTCTACACCTGGGTCCACCAGCATCCGCATGCCCTGCGGCACACTGCGGCCACTGACAGCGCTCATGGCATCGTTTTCCACGGTTAGCCAGAACGCCTTGCCCTGTGCCAAGTAGTCAGTCTGCTCGAAAACAGCAGGCTCTACAGCCGTTGCAGCCTCTAACTCACTCCAACCCAGCACCGGGTAACGGAAGCAGACGATGTATCGCATGAGGTCGGGTTCGTCATCATCGTCATCCACCCCAGAAACACAACGTTCACCATCAGCCTGCCCGTGAATACGCAATTGCAAGCGGACGCAGTAGTGGGGCATGCCAATCTCAACCAAAGTGCGGTTCATCGACTCGAGCTTCGGTTGGCGCCGCTTGTTCACCCAATGTCCTACACTGCCTTGCGACACGCCTACGCGCTCGGCAAGCTGCTCTTGGGTAAGCCCTAATTCCTCCATCCGGTCGCGAACGAGGGCAATCCACTTATCCATGTTCATGGCTGGCATGCCCCTCACGTATAGCGGCCTTGTGGCGTGACACAGCTTCGCAGCAACCCGGCAGCCTAGAAGGCCCCATGTACCCGCACCACCACTCCCAGAAACGCGCAGCCTTCTTCACACAAAACCGTCGGATAGCGCGTATTCAGTGGCCTGAGCATCTTGTCTCCACCCTCTTCGACCAACTGCCGCAATACCGCCGGGCGCCCCGGCTGCCGTGCAATGACCAACCTGCCGGGCTGTGCCTCCAGCCCGGTATCCACCAGCACGCGCATGCCCTCGGGCACGCTCTTACCACTGGCCGCGTTCATCGAGTCGTTTTCCACCACCAGCCAGAACGCATTGCCGGCGGGCATATAGTCCGTCTGCTCATGGGACGTGCTCGTTTCAGGCAATGGCCCCTGCAGGTCAGCCCAACTCAGCACCGGGAAGCGGAAGCTGGCATAGAGCAGCGCCTCGGCTGAAACCGGCTGCTCGGCCGTATAGAGCCCTTGCGCTTCACGCACGATGTCGCGCTCGACCACCATGACCTGGGCTTCCAGAAACACCAGCCCAAGCTTCTCCAGCTTTTCATTGATGGTTTCCAGCGTCGGCCGACGCGTGCCACGCAGCCAATGCCCCACGCCCCCCTGCGTCATGCCCAGGCGCTCGGCCAGTTGGAGCTGACTGAGGTTATGTTCGCGCTTGTAGCGCTTGAGAAATGCGTTCCAGTTTTCCATGAGCGGCAACAATACGGACTGTATTAACCGCTGCAATACACAATCTGAATTATTTATTTGGCACTACATAGTACAGCTTGACCTATTCTGTGATTCCAGTGTGCTTGAAGGGAAATCAGCAGGTATTGCCATGAAACCATCGAAAAACGACGAAACAGATCTCGACAGCGAAGCCGCACGCCGCGCGCTCGACTATTACCTCAACCCCAACCCACCGCGGCCCACCCTGGACAACAGAATCTGGACCCTGCACGAAGGCGTAACCGGCGACCAGGCCCAGGAACACGCCATCGCCCTGCTGCGCTGCGCTGCAGCCACCGCCCAGGAAACCGCCACCCACCAGCACGGCAGCCAGCGAGAACTGACGTTCGCGCTGATGCACATGATGGACATGGCTCGCGCACTGCTGGAGCACAAACGCACCGAGTGAGCGGGTTTATAGACAAAAAAGAAGGGAGAGAACGTGATGGCCAGGTAACGGCAAAGGCCCCGATTGCCGGGACAAGGAAGCGCGCCGGTAAAAATTTTTTACCGGATTAGCGAAAATTCATTTGACTGGCAAATGATAACGATTATTATTGCACTCAGCTGATCGCGAGATCCGCTGGATAACCTGAAAGCTTAGGTCGCTCTCAGATTATCTCCTCATCAGGCTAATCACGGTTTTTGACCCGGCTTTTTTGCCGGGTCTTTTTTTTGGCTCTTCAGGCTAATGAAGATCGTGATGGCGCGCATGATAGCAAAGGTGTTTCAGGGCGTGAACGCTCGTTACAAAACTTTGCGGAATCAGCACTTGAGAATCAATCTCGTTTCGCCTACGCTGTTTCCGCATCAAGGAAGATGCCCCCTCCTCCCCTTTACAGAGCAAGGAGCTGTCCATGACCCGTCTGCTGCTGCCCCTTGAGCACCCCACTCCTGCTGCCGAGCACGATGCCGACGATGCCCTGCTGCATGCACTGAAGCGGCTACCACGGCGCGTACAGCAAGTATTTCTGCTCAACCGCCTCGATCAGCTGGACTTCGCCAGCATCGCTGCGCGCCTTGACCTGCCACTGGCGACTATCGAGCGCAACATGGACCAGGCGCTGCAGGCTGGCCGCTCGCGCCGGGATGTGCTGGCGAGCGTGGCCGGGCAATGGTATGTGCGCTTGCAGAGCCCGCAGGTGACGGCGTGCGAGCGTATCGACTTCCGCCGCTGGCTGGATGCCGATACGGCAAACTTGCAGGCGTTTCACGATACGGAACTGCGGTGGCGCAGCCTGCTGGCGCCGGCACGGCAACTGGGCCATGACGGCTGGTATCGGCAAGGCCGGGCGGCGCTGTCGCTGGGTGGCTGCTCGGTTGCGGTCGGGCTGGGTGTGGCGGCGTTGGTGCTGGTTGGGTTCTGGGCTTGATCAGCGCTTAGGCAAGTCGGACTCTCCGTACTGCATCGAGTAAACTCGTTCAGGATAGGGGGGCGGTCCAAAGTGGAAATGGCAAACGTCAGCGAGAATGCCATGCTCCTTAAGAACCTGCACAATCATCTGCTCGCCGTCATCGCCTGGAAAATCCGTTGATTCGTGCGTCAATCCAGATACGCAAGACAAGGGCCCAGGACCAGAGAGTAACGCTTCAGCCGCTTGCCCGATTCGCCTTGGCCTACCTGAGGAATCAAACCGCGAATCCCCTCGCGAGCAAAACCGAAGCTCAGAAAAGCTAGCTGATTGAGCAGGGCTTCCAGGTTCAGGCTTGCACCTGCGCTGACGCATGCTGCCTGCAGGCTATGCGTTTCAAGGGGTAGAGGGACATTGTGTGAATTTACTTCCAAACCGCCGCGGCGCCACTTTGATCGAAAGCGTTTAACCTCGCAGCGTCCATCGTTGAAACGAAGGCGGAGCCGTTGTTCCGCACCGTGCCACCCGTTCATATCTGGCACTGGCGATGACGGAACCTGAAGAGCAAGCCAGCGTCATAGCCTCATGCAGCAACTCGGCATCAGTGGACTCGATGCCGCCCTCCGCATGACTCAGGATGGAGACGGCGCACCTGTTTCGAGCCGTTCGATCTGGAATTGCCAGGAGCAACAACATGCGCAAACGGATGAGTGCAACCAACCTAAAGTGGGCCTGCGGCTGGCTCGCAGCTGCGGTTTTGGCACTGTGCTGGTGGCTGCCGCTACCTTTTCGTTCCACCGCCGATGATGGCCCGCCGCGGATCTACGGCAACCCCGAAGCGCGCTTCACCCTCACCCTCTACGCCGAACTCGAATGCCCGCACTGCCAGGCCTACCTGCCGCAACTGCAGCGCTGGATCGTCACCAACGATCACGTCAACCTGGTCTGGCGTCACCTGCCCCTCCCCCAGCATGAACCGGCCGCCAGTCGGGAAGCGCGGCGGGTCGAATGCCTGGGCCAGCGTGAGGGGCGCGAAGGCGTTTGGGGGGCGGTGCTCTGGGTCTACCTGCATACTCAAGGCAACGGCCGTGGGTTGGCTGCTGGACACGACTATCCGGACATCGGCCCGTCCCTGCAACGCTGCCTGGCCGGCGAACGGGCTGCCCAAGTCGTGGACACGCAAAAAGCGCAAACCTTGGAGAACGGATTCAACGCCACCCCCACGCTGCGCCTGACCGACAATCACACCCAGCACACCCTGATCCTGGAAGACCCAATCGATCCCGATGCCTTGCTGTCCGCAGTGGACCTGTTGAGCGCACCCGAGATCTTTGAAATGCCCGCTGACGTGATCAGCGATATGTCCAGGTAGCCCACGGCGTCACGGCCAGGGCGCCGCGTTGTGGTGTTTGTACTTGAATTTCGTGGAGGGAGGGGATTGAGGCAGAATGCATTCGAACGAAAAAAGGCCCCGAAGGGCCTTTTTTCAACGACTTACAGACTTCGACTGAAACCTGTAGATCTTTATTTGGAGCGGGAAACGAGACTCGAACTCGCGACCCCGACCTTGGCAAGGTCGTGCTCTACCAACTGAGCTATTCCCGCGTCGTGATGGGTGCCATTCTAGCGATTTCTAAAACAGCGTCAACCCCTTGATTCAAAAAACTTTTATTTTTTTTCCGAACCTTCGCGCAGGTGCGGCCAGGCGGCCAACAGGTAGTGCACCATCGACCACAGCGTCAGCCCCGCTGCCACCAGCAGCAGCCCGTAGCCCAGGATCACCCAGAAGGTCACCACCGGCGGGTTGCCCAGCAGGATCACCAGCGCCAGCATCTGCGCCGCAGTCTTCCACTTACCGAGGTTGGACACCGCCACATGTGCTCGCGCCCCTAGCTCAGCCATCCACTCGCGCAGCGCAGACACCACGATCTCGCGGCCGATGATCACCGCGGCGGGCAGGGTCAGCCAGAAGTTGGCGTGGGTCTGCACCAGCAGCACCAAGGCCACTGCCACCATCAGCTTGTCGGCCACCGGGTCGAGGAAGGCGCCGAACGGCGTGCTCTGCTGCAGTCGACGCGCCAGGTAGCCGTCCAGCCAATCGGTGGCGGCGGCAACGGCGAATACACTGCTGGCGGCCATGTAACTCCACTGATAGGGCATGTAGAACAGCAGAATGAAGCACGGAATGAGCAGGACGCGTAGAACGGTGAGCAGGTTTGGAATATTCATCGGTACGACTGGCTGCAAGTTGAGCCCGGCATTCTACTCGCTATGCAGGCTGGCATAAATCGACTCGGCAAGCTTTTTACTGATGCCGGGGGCTTTGGCGATTTCATCGATACTGGCGCGGTTGAGCTCCTGCAGGCCGCCGAAATGTTTCAGCAGGTCGCGGCGGCGCTTGGGCCCTACCCCGGCCACATCTTCAAGGCTGGAGACTCGACGGGCCTTGCCACGGCGGGCGCGGTGGCCGGTGATAGCGAAGCGGTGGGCTTCGTCGCGGATCTGTTGGATCAGGTGCAACGCCGATGAATCGCCCTTGAGGGTGAATTCGTGATGCACATCGTTCAGGTACAGGGTTTCGAAACCCGCCTTGCGTGTAACGCCCTTGGCCACACCCAGCAGGGTCAGGTCGGTGAAGCCCAGCGCCTGCATCACATCGCGGGCCATGTTCAGTTGGCCTTTGCCGCCGTCCACCAGCAGCACGTCGGGCAGCTTGCCCTCGCCGTCCTTGATGCGCCCATAGCGGCGGGTCAGGGCCTGATGCATGGCCGCGTAATCGTCACCTGCGGTGACGCCTTCGATATTGAAGCGGCGGTAGTCGGACTTGATCGGCCCTTCGGGGCCGAACACCACGCAACTGGCCACGGTAGCTTCACCACTGGAGTGGCTGATGTCGTAGCATTCCAGGCGTTGCGGCACTTCATCCAGGCCCAGCACTTCGGCCAGGGCTTCGAAGCGCGCAGCCATGTGCTGACGGTTGGCCAGGCGGGCATTCAGCGCCTGCTCGGCATTGGTCACGGCCAGTTGCTGCCAGCGGGCGCGGGTGCCGCGCACCCGGTGGCTGATGGTCAGTTCGCGGCCACGCAGCGTGTGCAGCGCTTCGGTGATGGCGTTGAAGTCTTCGTGAACAACATTGACGATCAACTCACCGGGCAGCTCGCGCTCTGCGTTGCCCAGATAGTACTGGGACAGGAAAGCGGCCATGACCTCGGCCACCTCCTCCTCGATGCCCACCTGCGGGAAGAAGTTCTTGCTGCCCAGTACTCGGCCGCCGCGCACGCTGATCAGGTGCACACAGGCACCACCCGGGTTGACGAAGGCGGCGATGACGTCGACATCGCCGCTGCCGCCCTCGATGTACTGCTGGTCCTGCACGCGGCGCAACAAGGCGATCTGGTCACGCAGCTCGGCGGCTTTTTCGAAATCGAGGGCCATGGCGGCCTTCTCCATCTCGGCGTTCAACTCATTGCCCAGTTGCTGGCTACGCCCTTCCAGAAACATCACCGAATGGCGCACGTCTTCTGCGTATTCCTCGGCAGTCACCAGGTCGGTGCAGGGCCCTTTGCAGCGCTTTATCTGGTACTGCAGGCATGGCCGGGTGCGGTTGGCGTAGTAGCTATCTTCGCACTGACGCACAGAAAAGGCCTTTTGCAGCAGGCTGAGGCTTTCGCGAATGGCCCCGGCGCTGGGGTACGGGCCAAAGTAACGGCCCTTGGCCTTTTTCGCCCCACGGTGAATGCCCAGGCGCGGGAACTCGCCATCGGACAGAAACACGTAGGGGTAGGACTTATCGTCGCGCAGCAGGATGTTGTAAGGCGGCCGCCACTCCTTGATCAGGTTCTGCTCCAGCAGCAACGCCTCGGTTTCGTTGGCGGTGATGGTGGTTTCAACCTGGGCGATGCGCGCAACCAGCGCGGCGGTCTTGGGCGCAAGGCCAGCCTTGCGGAAATAGCTGGCCAGGCGTTTCTTCAGGTTCTTGGCCTTGCCCACGTAAAGCAGCCGGGCTTCGCCGTCGAACATCCGGTAAACGCCCGGGCGACCGCTGCAGGTCGCCAGGAATGCGCTGGCATCAAAGACTTGGGACATGGGGTTTTACAGGCTTGCGTCAACCATACCGTGGCGAACGGCCAGCAACGTCAGTTCAACGTCGCTGGTGACCGAGAGTTTTTCAAAGATCCGATAACGGTAAGTATTGACGGTCTTGGGCGAGAGGCACAACTTGTCGGAGATGATCTGCACTTTCTGGCAGCCGACAATCATCAGGGCAATCTGGATTTCCCGCTCGGACAGCGCGTCGAACGGCGAGCCCTGCGGCTGGAACGGTTTCAGCGCCAACTGCTGGGCGATCTGCGGGCTGATATAGCGCTGGCCGGCAAAGGCCAGACGAATGGCCTGGACCATTTCGTCAAGGCCTGCACCCTTGGTCAGGTAGCCGGCAGCGCCGGCCTGCAACAAGCGTGTGGGGAACGGGTCTTCCTCGCACACCGTCACCGCCACTACCTTGATGTCAGGGTGGCTGCGCAGCAGCTTGCGGGTGGCCTCCAGGCCGCCGATGCCGGGCATTTTCACATCCATCAGCACAACGTCCGGTTTCAGCTCCCGGGCCAGTTTCAGCGCCGACTCGCCGGAATCTCCCTCACCCACCACCTGCAGGCCGTCGATGTCGGCCAACATGCGTGTAATACCGGTTCGTACCAGATCGTGATCATCGACCACTAAGACCCTAATCAAGCACACACCTCGTCAGCAGGGCGATTGGATCCCGCCACCTTAACAAAATTTTTCACGGTGGGCCTAACGCATTGCTTCCGTCAGAAACGACTGACGTTCGACTGTGAGAGGCCGCACTATTTGCCGGGGCTTGGCGTCGTTGGCCAACCGCCCCAAAAGGTGCAAGAGCGCCGCCTGATCATCCGACCGCAATTTCCGAAAAGCCCCCAGCAAACCGGACTCATTCGTGTTCAAACCTTCGTGTGCTGCCGGGGTGCGCAGGCCGCTGAGGACATACAACGCATCCACGCCCCGGGTCGCCAATGCCGCCAGGTAATCTAGCCGCGGCGTGCGCTCACCGCTTTCGTACTTGCCCTGAGCGTTGGGCTCGACGCCACCGATATCGCCAAATACACGCTGGGTCATACCCAGCCGCTCACGCTCTTCCCGCAGCCGTGGACCGATTCCGTTCATAGGGGCTTCTCCTTTTCCCTTATCCTCTCAAGTACGGCCTGCCCGCCTGCAGGCAGCCGTAAAGGTGTGGATCCACTATGCCCATGCTCTGCGGTCGCGACAAGCCATCATTTAGCTACTACGTTGATATCCCGCTGCATCCGCACAAAGCATTCGTCTTCACCCATTTCGATGAAGCCATGGCGCTGGTACAGCAGGCGGGCCGGGTTGCTGCGGAACACCATCAGCCGCAACAGGGGAAGGCGCCGCTGCCTGGCCCACAGCGCCAGTTCTTCCAGCACCCAGCTACCGACCCCTCGCCCACGGTACTCAGGCAACAGGTGCAACTCGCGGATGAACAGCGCCTGGCGGTCCTGGCTGAGGCTGCAAAAACCCAACAGCGTGTCGCCTTCGATCACCAGCCACTGCTCGCGCCAGCCCCAGGCCGCGTCGAAGGCGTCCTCGATCCACAGCAGGTCGAATTCACGGTAGTAGGGCAACATGGCGCGGCGCGTAAGGTTGCGGGCGAAGGTACAGTGGATGTCTTGGGCGGGAATCAACTGTAAGGGCATCGCATCGCGCTCATTGGGCATAACACACTGGCGAACTGCCAGGGCCACACCTGTCCAGTTCGTTTTCCAACCAGTCGGCCAGCACCCGGGCATTGTTGTGCTCGCTGTCCTTGCCGGCATAAAGCAATGTCAGCGTCCCCTTCCTGGCCATGTCCAGCAGCGGATACCAGTGTTCGGGGTGGGCCGCCAGCGCTTGCTGGTAACGCTGGGTAAAACCGGCGAAATCTACGTCTCCCTGGTGGAACGCCTTACGCAATTCATTCGAAGGTGCCACTTCGCGCAACCACTGCCCATGGAGGTCTTCCTTGCGCTTGTTGCGCGGCCAAAGGCGGTCGACCAGTACACGCTGGCCATCTTCATCCTCAACCGCATCATAGACACGCTTGCAGCGAATCATGGGCGTCTCCTGCCATTACCGTCCGTCTTGAGCCTAGATAATTCATTGATCGAGGTCACGGCCGGGTTACGAATTGTTTCTATGCTCAAGGCCTTCGGCACTTTCGCCCAACGCCAACCGGAGCCCCCATGGCAACCCCGTCAGTGGCCAGCAGCCCACTACTGGCCAAACACGACGCTCGCCCGCAGCTCTCCCACAAACCTGGGCGTGCCACCTTAACGTTGTTCTTCAGCCTGCTGCTGGCGGGTATCGCCTACACCGCCTGGAGCCTCAAGCAGGATGTGACCGCAAGCGGTACGGTCATCACCACGGCCACACCGTTCCTTCTGCTGGGCCTGGCGCTGGTGATTGCCCTGGGCTTCGAGTTCGTCAACGGCTTCCACGACACTGCCAACGCGGTAGCCACCGTGATATACACCCATTCGTTGCCGGCGCCGGTAGCGGTGGTGTGGTCTGGGTTGTGCAACTTCCTGGGCGTGCTTTTTTCCAGTGGCGCGGTGGCCTTCGGCATCATCGCCCTGCTACCGGTAGAACTGATTCTACAAGTGGGTTCTTCGGCCGGCTTCGCCATGGTCTTCGCCCTGCTGCTGGCGGCGATCATCTGGAACCTTGGCACTTGGTGGCTGGGCCTGCCGGCATCGTCCTCGCACACCCTGATTGGCTCGATCATCGGCGTGGGCGTGGCCAATGCGCTGATGCATGGGCGTGACGGCACCAGCGGCGTGGACTGGGCCCAGGCCAGCAAGGTGGGTTATGCCCTGCTGTTCTCACCGCTGATCGGTTTTGCTTGCGCAGCCCTGCTGCTGCTGGCCCTGCGCGCGCTGGTCAAACGCAAGGCACTTTACCAGGCACCGGAAGGCCAAACACCGCCACCGTGGTGGATCCGCAGCCTACTGATTCTGACCTGCACCGGGGTCTCTTTTGCCCACGGTTCCAACGATGGCCAGAAAGGCATGGGGCTGATCATGCTGATTCTGGTCGGCACCCTGCCGATGGCTTATGCGTTGAACAAGACCATGCCCAACGCGCAGGCCCTGCAGTTTTCCGCCGTCGCCGAGGTGACCCGCCAGGCACTGGTGCGCAGCAACCCGCAAGCGGCCCCGGATGACCCGCGCCAGGTGCTTACCCTGTTCATTGCCCAGCCCAAGGCCAGCCCGCACCTGGTACCGGCATTGGCGGCGCTGACCGGGATGATCGGCGAAGAGGTCAAAGGCTATGGCTCGCTCAAACGCGTACCGGCTGAAGCCATGGCCAACGTGCGCAACGACATGTACCTGACCAGTGAAGCCATCCGCCTCATGGAGAAAAACCACCTGGTGACATTCGATGCCGACACCCGCAGCCAAGTGCAGTTGTTCAAGGCCCAGCTGGACGACGCCACCCGCTATATTCCGTTGTGGGTGAAGGTGGCTGTAGCCATCGCGCTCGGGCTGGGGACCATGGTTGGCTGGCGGCGTATTGTGGTCACCGTTGGCGAGAAGATCGGCAAGACCCACCTCAGCTATGCCCAAGGCGCATCGGCTGAAGTGGTGGCGATGTGCACCATTGGCGCGGCGGATATGTTCGGGTTGCCGGTGTCGACCACGCATGTGCTGAGTTCGGGGGTGGCCGGCGCCATGGTCGCCAATGGGTCGGGGATTCAGAAACGCACGTTGTTCAATCTGCTGATGGCCTGGGTGCTGACCCTGCCAGCGGCAATGCTGTTGGCTGGCAGCCTGTACTGGCTGCTGAACCACATCTTCTGAACCCGTACGCCGCCTTCTGTAGGAGCGGGTTTACCCGCGAATACGGTAGCGGCGGCAACGGTGAATGGCAGGTGGAGATTGGCCAGCAGGCCCGGCCCTTTCGCGTGTAAACCCGCGCCTACGGGCGACCGCGCAGGCCTTTCAACGTTTGCACAAGGCAGTTGTCCCTACACAGGTTGATCAGCCCGGGATTTTCAGGCCACGCTGCACGGCTGGCCGTTCGAGGAAATTCGCCAGCACGCGCTGCACTTCCTTGAACTGGTCGAAGCCCACCAGGTCACGGGCGTTGTAGCGCTCCACCAGGTTGCGCACCCAAGGGAAGATGGCGATGTCGGCAATGCTGTATTCCTCAGCCATCCACTGCCGACCTTTCAAATGCCGATCCAGCACGCCCAGCAGCCGCTTGGACTCGTTGACATAGCGGTCGCGCGGGCGCTTGTCTTCATATTCCTTGCCCGCAAAGAAATGGAAGAACCCGACCTGGCCGAACATCGGCCCGATGCCGCCCATCTGGAACATCAGCCACTGCAGGGTCTGGTAGCGCTGGGCGGGGTCCTGGCTGAGCAGCTGGCCGCTCTTCTCCGCCAGGTACTGCAAGATCGCCCCCGACTCGAACAGCGGCAGCGGCTGACCGCCCGGCCCGTTCGGGTCGAGGATGGCGGGAATCTTGTTGTTCGCGCTGAGCGAGATGAACTCGGGGCTCAATTGGTCATCGTTGTCGAAGCTGACCTTGTGCGCCTCGTAAGCCAAGCCAATCTCTTCGAGCATGATCGACACCTTCACCCCGTTGGGTGTCGGCAGCGAGTACAACTGCAGGCGTTCGGGATGTTTGGCGGGCCATTTGCGGGTGATGGGGAAAGCACTGAGTTCGGTCATGATCAACCTTGCCAAGGGAATGAACCTGTCACTCTAGAGACATCCCCAGCCGCTGACCATCACCGACCACTCATCAGCGTTGGCAGCTCAGGCCTGGCCGTGGGCCTTGAGCTTGAGCTTTTCGGTATCGACGCGGACAAACACGGAATCGGCAGTCACCGTCAGTACATCCTCTGCCCAGACTTCGCAGATGACCCGGCTCTTGCGCCCCACTTCGCCTTCGACACGCGCCTTGAGCAACAGCTCGACGCCCATCGGCGTAGGTTTCAGGTAGGTCAGGTTGAGCGTGCCGGTAACGCAGTCGATACGCGGCAGGCTGCCCGGTTCTCGGCCTTCGTTACGGTAGTGGTAGGCCATCGCCGTCCAGTTGGAGTGGCAGTCGACCAGCATCGCCAGCAGGCCACCGTAAACCAGGCCAGGCCAGCCAATGAAGGTGCTGTCGGGCGAGTGCCGGCACACCAGGTGAACACCGTCGGCGTCCCAGTGGCTTTGCAGGTGCAGGCCGCTGGGGTGGGAACAGCCGCAGCCATAGCAAGTACCCTCAGGGGCCGCGAGGGCTTGAAGGGAAAGGGTGTGCTCAGTCATACGCTTCCTGTGCTTGTTGGAATGGGGGCGCGCAACGCCCCCATTAAAGCAGAAACATCAGACCGTCTGGGCAACCATCTTCGTACGCCGCTGGGTCAGTGAAACCAGCAGGATGAACGCGGTCACCCCGGCAGTCATCAGCGTCTCATAGCGGTAGGCGTCGCTGAACAGCATGTAGCCCAGCACCATGACGATGGTGCCGATCACCAGCCAGGTCAGCCATGGGAACAGCCACATCTTCAGTTCCAGCGGGCGCCCTTCACGCTCGGCACGGGCACGCATGCGCAGCTGCGACACGGCAATGACCAGGTACACCAGCAAAGCGATGGCGCCAGTGGTCGACAGCAGGAAGCCAAACACCTTGCCCGGGAACACATAGTTGACGAGGCAGCCAGCGAAACCCGCCAGGGTCGAGAAGATCACTGCCACGGTCGGCACGCCGGAACCGGAGATGCGCTTGGTCACGCTCAGCGCCTGGCCACGCGCGCCAAGCGAATAGAGCATGCGCGACGCCGTGTAGAGCCCCGAGTTCATGCAACTTGTCACCGCCACCAGCACCACCAGGTCAACCAGCAACTTGGCGCCCGGCACGTTCAGCACTTCCAGTACACGCTGGAACGACCCTACTGCTTTCAGCCCGGGGTCGTTCCAGGCCACCAGCGACACCACCAGGAAGATCGACGCCAGGTAGAAAATGGCGATGCGGTACACCACCAGGTTGGTGGCGCGGCGAATCTTGTCTTTCGGGTTGGCGGTTTCGTCCGCCGCGATGGTGACGATTTCGGCACCGAAGAACGAGAAGATGGTGATCAGCACGCCCCCAAGCACCGTCCCGAACCCATTGGGCATGAAACCACCGCTGTCCCACAGTCGGCTGACCCCGGAGACCTCGGCCAGCGGCCAGAAACCGAACACCGCCAAGGTGCACACCCCGATGAAGCCAATGATCGCGACCACCTTGACCAACGCGAACCAGTACTCGAAAGCACCGAAGTTCTTCACGCTGACCAGGTTGGTGCCCGACAGCACCAGCATGATCAGGAAGGCGAACAGCCAGGACGGCACGCCAGGGAAGTAGGCATGCAGGATGTCAGCACCGGCAATGGCTTCCACCGGAATGATCAACACCCAGAACCACCAGTACAGCCAGCCAATGGTAAAGCCCGCCCAAGGCCCGATGGCCTCCGAGGCGTAGGTGGAAAAAGAGCCGCTGTTGGGGTTTGCGATGGCCATTTCACCCAGCATGCGCATCACCAGCAAGACCAGCAGGCCAGTCATGGCGTAGGAGATGAGGATGGCCGGGCCGGCGGTGGCAATGGCGTTGGAGGACCCGATGAACAGCCCGGCGCCGATGATGCCGGCAATGGAGATCATGGAAACCTGACGGGAAGTCAGGCCGTGCTGCAGTGAGCGCTGTTTCTTGTTGTCTTGCGAAGCCATGAAGAACCCTCGAATGGGTCGGCCGCAGCAAAGCGGCTGAAGGTCTGAGCAGAATTCTTATAAATTTCTGATGTGTGTTGTTGTTGTTTTTTGCAGATGACCGAAGCGGGTATTGACCTCCTCTTCGCATGACCGGTTGTAATCGTTGATCCAGGTCAGTATTAATCTATAGGCCGGGGTCAACAAACGACCTTTTCGAACCACATAATTCCTTTATGGAATGAACTCCTTCCTTTTTTGCTCGGTATTCGCCCGTCATGTCCAAACGCCTGATGCCTTCGACCACCGCCCTTCAGTGCTTCGAAGCGGCCGCTCGCCACCTCAGCTTCACCCGCGCGGCCCAGGAACTGCACCTGACCCAGAGCGCCGTCAGCAAGCAGGTCGCGCAGCTTGAAGACATGCTCTCGCACTCGCTGTTCCAGCGCATTCGCCGGCGCCTGCACCTGACCCCGGCCGGCGCGCTGTACCTCACCGAAGTGAACAAGATCCTCACCCAGATCGACATATCCAGCCGCTACATCCTCAGCTACGGCGACGAAACCGAAGTGCTGCGCATCGCCACCCAGCCGACCTTCGGCGCCCGCTGGCTGGTGCCCCGGCTCAAGGGTTTTGGTGACCGCTACCCACGCATTCACCTGGATGTGCGCAACGAGCTGGAGCCATTCGACCTGGTACAGGCCAAGGCTGACGTCGCCTTTTTCTTCGGCCAGGGCACCTGGCCCGGGGCGACCTGCATCGAGTTGTTCAGCGAAGAAGTGGTGCCGGTGTGCAGCCCGCAGCTGCTGGCCAGCCACCGTTTCGACAGCGCCCAGGCATTGACTGAGCACCGCCTGTTGCAATGCGTGTCGCGGCCGGAGGCCTGGCATGAGTGGTTCCTGGGGCTTGGGTTGCATAGCCAGAACAGCTACCACGGGCCGCGCTTCGACACGTTCTACCTGTGTATCCGCGCGGCCATCTCCGGCTGCGGCATAGCCCTGATTCCCCGCTATCTGGTGGCCGAAGAGCTGAGCGAAGGCAAGCTGGTGGTGGCCTGGGACCACCCTGTGGCAAGCAACGGGAGGCACTTCATTGCGCATGCCGAGCATGCGGCCGAAGTGCCCAAGATCAGGGCCTTCGTGCAGTGGATCCGGGAGCGGGTGGCTGAAGGCGATTGATTTGACCTGCCCTGGCCTCTGGTAGGAGCGGGCTTGCCCGCGAAGAGGCCGGCAGCCAACCCAAAAAACCGGCCAGATCACGAATCCATGGAATGATCGCAATCGAATAATTCGTTTGCGGAATAACCCGCCGACACGCTTGGATAATAAGAAACTCGAACAAGGTCCGCGTGCCCCCATGAACCAGGAAAGTATCAGCCAATCCATTGCCATCGTTCACCCGATCACACTTTCCCATGGCCGTAATGCCGAAGTCTGGGACACTGACGGCAAACGTTACATCGACTTCGTCGGCGGTATCGGCGTGCTCAACCTGGGCCACTGCAACCCCGCTGTAGTCGAGGCCATCCAGGCTCAGGCCACCCGCCTGACCCACTACGCCTTCAACGCGGCCCCTCACGGCCCGTACCTGGCCCTGATGGAGCAACTGAGCCAGTTTGTGCCAGTCAGCTACCCACTGGCCGGCATGCTCACCAACAGCGGCGCGGAAGCGGCGGAAAACGCCCTGAAAGTGGCCCGCGGCGCCACCGGCAAACGCGCCATCATCGCGTTCGACGGCGGCTTCCATGGCCGCACCCTGGCCACCCTGAACCTCAATGGCAAGGTCGCCCCCTACAAGCAGCGGGTCGGCGAACTGCCCGGGCCGGTGTATCACCTGCCCTACCCCAGCGCGGATACCGGAGTTACCTGCGAGCAAGCGCTCAAGGCCATGGACCGCCTGTTCAGCGTCGAGCTGGCGGTGGAGGACGTCGCGGCGTTCATCTTCGAGCCGGTGCAGGGTGAAGGCGGCTTCCTTGCCCTGGACCCGGCCTTCGCCCAGGCCCTGCGCCGCTTCTGCGACGAGCGTGGCATCCTGATCATCATCGACGAGATCCAGTCGGGCTTCGGCCGCACCGGCCAGCGCTTCGCGTTTCCGCGCCTGGGCATCGAGCCCGACCTGCTGCTGCTGGCCAAGAGCATCGCTGGCGGTATGCCGCTGGGTGCAGTGGTCGGGCGCAAGGAATTGATGGCGGCGCTGCCCAAGGGCGGCCTGGGTGGCACCTATTCGGGCAACCCGATTGCCTGTGCGGCGGCCTTGGCCAGCCTGGCGCAGATGACCGACGAAAACGTTGCAACCTGGGGTGAACGGCAGGAACAGGCCATCGTCAGCCGTTATGAGCGCTGGAAGGCTTCGGGCCTGAGCCCGTACATCGGCCGCCTGACCGGCGTGGGCGCCATGCGAGGGATCGAGTTCGCCAATGCCGATGGCAGCCCGGCACCGGCACAACTGGCCAAGGTGATGGAAGCGGCCCGCGCCAAGGGCCTGCTGCTGATGCCCAGCGGCAAGGCGCGGCACATCATTCGCCTGCTGGCGCCGTTGACCATCGAGGCCGAGGTGCTCGAGGAAGGGCTGGATATCCTCGAACAGTGCCTGGCAGAACTGAACTGAGGCTTACAGGCCGAGTTCTTCCGGGGTAAGCATGTCGGACTCGAAGGCGATCCAGCCGCCTTCCAGTTCGGCATGGCCGTTGACGATCGGGCCGTAATAGGTCAGGCCGTTCTCCAGGGTTACGCAAATGTGCGTGGCCGGTTTCTCAGGGGCCGCGAGCGTACCGACGAAATGCACCTTCTTCAGGGTTTCGGTCACCGCTTCCAGGCCCACGCGCATCCTGGGGTTTTCCGAAGCCTCGGTATCTCCGCCACGGTCTTCAGCGCTGATGGTCACGGTGGCGATGTACGGGTACTTGATGCTCAAACGGGGTTACCTCGGTGGGTGTATAGGCGTACGGGCGCGTAGAGTACGGCAGGCCGTCTCTGTTGTCTCTACTGGCCTCTTCGCGGGCACGCCCGCTCCCACAGGGATCGCATGTTGCTCAGGGTATGCAGGGTACCTGTGCGGGGCGGGTCTGCCTGGGAAGAGCCGGGCCTGCAACAGGTGATCTGAATGCCCCGATCTGTTAGGGTGCCGGCCGATGCACGCCACACCACACGAGGATCCCGAGTGAGCGCCGAAGAACCCCTGATCGCCGACCTGTTCGAAGTCGACAAACGCCTGTCCCTCAAGCCCGTCGTGGACTTCAACAGCTACCTGCGCAATGCCTTCGGCGAGGGCCCATGCCGCTGCCACCGCTGCGTAGAAGGCGCCGACCAAAGCACCTACAGCCACGCGCACAACTTCACCTTCGAAGGCCGCCAGTGGCACCGCCGGTTCGCCACTACCGCCGGCAGCGACGTCGCCCAGGTGTTGAAAAAAGCCTGGCTGTCGTACACCAAGGCTGATCTCAACCTGGTCGGCGCGCTGGACCTGACCACCCTCAAGACCTTCACCGAGGCCGCCCTGCACACGCGCCTGCTAGCCTTGCTGCCGGCCAGCGGCCTGGCCCGTGAAGTAGATGGCCAGTGGATGCTGCAAGCCCAGGCCGACTGACGGCCCGGTGGCAGGGCAGGATTCCACCGGTCTGCTAACTTGGTGGAATCCGTCCACCCACAGGTAGTCCGCCATGGCCCGCACAACGCCCATCGAGCTGTACCGCAATATCGGCATCGTCGCCCACGTGGATGCCGGCAAGACCACGACCACCGAGCGGATCCTGTTCTACACCGGGGTCAACCACAAGATGGGCGAAGTGCACGATGGCGCGGCGACCATGGACTGGATGGCCCAGGAGCAGGAACGCGGCATCACCATCACCTCGGCGGCGACCACAGCGTTCTGGCAAGGCTCGACCAAGCAGTTCGCCCACAAGTACCGTTTCAACATCATCGACACCCCAGGCCACGTCGATTTCACCATCGAGGTGGAGCGCTCATTGCGCGTGCTCGATGGCGCGGTCGTGGTATTCAGCGGCGCGGACGGCGTCGAGCCGCAGTCCGAGACAGTCTGGCGCCAGGCCAACAAGTACCACGTGCCACGCTTGGCCTACATCAACAAGATGGACCGCCAAGGGGCCGACTTCCTGCGCGTGGTCAAGCAGATCGATCAACGCCTGGGGCACCACCCGGTGCCCATCCAGCTGGCCATCGGCAGCGAAGAGCACTTCATCGGCCAGATCGATCTGGTGAAGATGAAGGCCATCTACTGGAACGACGCCGACCAAGGCACCAGCTACCGCGAAGAAGACATACCCGCCGAGCTGCAGGCGCTTGCCGACGAATGGCGCGCGCACATGATAGAAGCAGCCGCCGAGGCCAATGACGAACTGCTCAACAAGTTTCTCGAAGGCGAAGAGCTGAGCATCGAAGAGATCAAGGCCGGACTGCGCAAACGCACCATCGCTAACGAAATCGTGCCGACCATCCTCGGCTCCTCTTTCAAGAACAAGGGCGTACCGCTGATGCTCGATGCGGTAATCGATTACCTGCCCGCCCCCTCGGAAATTCCTGCCATCCGCGGCACCGACCCGGACGATGAAGACAAGCACCTGGAACGGCGCGCCGACGACGAAGAGCCGTTCTCGGCACTGGCGTTCAAGATCGCCACCGACCCGTTCGTCGGCACCCTCACCTTCGCCCGCGTTTATTCTGGCGTGCTCAGGTCAGGCAATGCGGTACTCAACTCGGTCAAAGGCAAGAAGGAACGCATCGGCCGCATGGTGCAGATGCATGCCAACCAGCGTGCCGAAATCAAGGACGTGTGCGCCGGCGATATCGCCGCGCTGATCGGCATGAAAGACGTGACCACCGGTGACACCCTGTGCGACATGGACAAGCCGATCATTCTCGAACGCATGGACTTCCCCGACCCGGTGATTTCCGTCGCAGTAGAGCCGAAAACCAAGGCCGACCAGGAAAAAATGGGGATCGCGCTGGGCAAGCTGGCCCAGGAAGACCCCTCATTCCGCGTGCGTACCGATGAAGAGACTGGCCAGACCATCATCTCGGGCATGGGCGAGCTGCACCTGGATATCATCGTCGACCGCATGCGCCGCGAGTTCAACGTCGAGGCCAACATCGGCAAGCCGCAGGTGGCCTACCGGGAAAAAATCCGCAATACCTGCGAGATCGAGGGGCGTTTCGTGCGCCAGTCCGGTGGCCGTGGCCAATACGGCCATTGCTGGATCCGTTTCGCCCCCGGTGATGAAGGCAAAGAAGGCCTGGAGTTCATCAACGAGATCGTCGGCGGCGTGGTACCCCGCGAGTACATCCCGGCAATCCAGAAGGGTATCGAAGAGCAAATGAAGAACGGCGTGCTTGCCGGCTACCCCCTGATCAACCTCAAGGCCGCCGTGTTCGACGGCTCGTACCACGATGTCGACTCCAACGAGATGGCCTACAAGATCGCCGCGTCAATGGCCACCAAGCAGTTGTCGCAGAAAGGCGGCGCAGTGTTGCTGGAGCCGGTGATGAAGGTAGAGGTGGTGACGCCCGAGGAATATCAGGGCGACATCCTCGGCGACTTGAGCCGACGTCGCGGCATGATCCAGGACGGTGATGAAACACCGGCTGGCAAGGTGATACGTGCCGAAGTGCCGTTGGGTGAAATGTTCGGCTACGCCACCTCGATGCGCTCGATGACCCAGGGCCGGGCCAGCTTCTCGATGGAGTTCACCCGCTATGCCGAGGCCCCGGCGAGCATTGCCGATGGCATCGTCAAGAAGAGCCGCGGAGAGTAAGCGGTTCTCCTGTGCCGGCCTCTTCGCGGGTAAACCCGCGCCTACAGGGGTATGCGATCCCCCGTAGGCGCGGGTTTACCCGCGAAGAAACCGACACAGACACCAGCAGTTTTCAGTGCTGCTCGCCCGCCCGCTTCAACAGCTTTTTGCACCGCTCGGACAAATGCACCACGCGCAAATGCTTGCCCGCCTTGGCATAGCGCTCGCGCAGGGTTTTCAGCGCCGCAACCGCCGAATAGTCGACAAAGCTCAAATGCTGGCAATCCAGCGTGACCTGGGCCGGGTCCCCGGCCGTGTCGAACTGGTTGAGGAACGAGGTGGTCGAGGCAAAGAACAGCGTGCCATGCAGTTGATAACGCTTGCCGCCCTCCGCGTCCTCATGGGTGTCGGCATACAGCTCCCGCGCATGCTGCCAGGCAAAGTTGAGCGCCGCGATGATGATACCGAACAGCACTGCCATGGCCAGGTCGGTGAGCACCGTGACCACAGTCACCGCAACGATCGCCAGCACATCATTCACCGGCACCTTGTGCAACACCCGCAACGACGCCCAGGCAAAGGTCTGCTGGGCCACCACGAACATCACCCCAACCAGCGCCGCCAGGGGAATGCGCTCGATCAGCGGCGACAGGAACAGCACGAACAGCAGAATCATCACCCCGGCCACTACCCCCGACAACCGGCCCCGGCCATTGGAGCTGAGGTTGATCACCGTCTGCCCGATCATCGCGCAGCCGCCCATGCCGCCGCACAGGCCCGACACCATGTTCGCAGCGCCCAATGCCACACACTCGCGGTCCGGGAAGCCACGGCTCTCGGTGATTTCGTCGGTCAGGTTGAGGGTGAGCAGGGTTTCCAGCAGGCCGACCATGGCCATCAGCACCGCATAGGGAGCGATGATCTTCAGGGTTTCCAGATTCCAGGGCACCTCCGGCAGCGCCAGCCCCGGCAGGCCGCCGGCGATATGCGCCATGTCGCCCAGGGTGCGGGTAGGCAGCCCGAGCACGTACACCAGCAGGCCAACACCGAGGATCGCCACCAGGGCCGGCGGCACCGCACGGGTCAGTTTCGGCAGCACATAAACCACCGCCATGGTCAGCGCGACCAGGCCGATCATCAGGTACAGCGGCGTGCCACTGAGCCAGTGTTCGCCGTCCTTGAAATGCTCCAGCTGAGCCATGGCGATGACGATGGCCAGGCCGTTCACGAAGCCAAGCATGACCGGGTATGGCACCAGGCGCACCAGTTTGCCCAGACGCAGCAGGCCGAACAGGATCATCACCACACCGCCCAGCAGCACCGTGGCCAGCAGGTACTGCACGCCGTGCTGCACCACCAAGGCGACGATCACCACCGCCATCGAGCCGGCAGCGCCTGAGATCATCCCCGGCCGCCCGCCGAACAGCGCCGTCAGGGTACAAATGATGAACGCGCCATACAGGCCCATCAGCGGGTTGAGATGGGCCACCAGAGCAAAGGCGATGCACTCGGGGACCAAGGCAAACGAGGTAGTGAGGCCGGCGAGCAGGTCGGCGCGTAGTCGGGCGGGCTTCATGGGCTTCCTGTGGTGCAGTCCTGACGGACGTTAGAAAAACGAGGGGCGCGATGTTACGGAATTTGTCTGACAGCGGCCACCGCTCAACGCACCCGTTCCAGGCTCTGCACGGCCAGGTCCAGCGCACGCTGCATGTCCAGGCGCGCCGAACGGCCCAGGTCCGGGTCGTTCAGGCGGCCACCACGCTCTGAGGGCAGGATCGGCGCCGTCAGGTCTTCGGCATCCATCGCTTCAAAATCCTGTTCGGCGCCCAGGGTCAAGGCACTGCGCCGCAACAGCATGCGCACCTGTTCCGGGGTAAGTGCCGGGTTGATCGACAGCATCGTCGCCACAGTGGCAGTCACCAAGGGTGTTGCGTACGACGTGCCGCAATGCGCAGCCTCGGCAGACACTGGGCGTATGCAGGCAGCAGCACTGACGTCCACGCGCATGTCGATATTGGAACTGTGACGCTTGCGCACGTGATCGTGGGCTTCAACTACCGTAGCCTTGTCACTGCGCTGATGCCCGCCCACCACCAGCAATTGCTCGGTGATAAACGACGAAGGCAGGCGATATTCATCGGTCCCCGACCAGGACGCACCATTGCCCGCCGAATTCACCACCACCACATCAGGGTGCTCCTTGCGCAGCCAGAGGAAGAACTCCTCAAGTAACTCCTCGTAGCCACTCATTGCCAGCCCGGAGCGCACCAGCGAATCGACCTCATCACCCTTCACATTGCGTGCCCCGACCCGGTGAATGCCCCAGCTCCAGTTCAGCACCCGCACGCCATCTTCGACCAGGTTCACCGAGGCAGCGATGTTGGCGGTGATACCGGCATCCGAGTTGCGCTCTACCACCACCTCGAAGCCAGGGCTGTGCTTGCCCAGCCCTGGCAAAAAGCCCTCACCCTGCGCAGCGAGAATGCCTGCGACATGGCTGCCGTGGCCTGCCGGGCGATCACCGTCGCGAGCGTAGAGGCATGTCTGGCCTTGTTCGCAGCCCCCTCGATAATGGCTGAACCCTGGGGCGTCAAAGTCCACTTCGCGCTCGATTACCCCGACCCGCACGGGCTTCACCGGCAAGCGAGATGCGGCAATCCGGCGCCGGTAGAAATACAGCGCGTCCATGAAGCGGTTGGCGGCCCATTCGTCCGCCTGGTCGATGGCCCGGGTGCTGCGCCCATTGCCCTCCTCCCCGCGCTCGGGGCCGGACTCTTCGACAATCACGGCATCCACGCTGACTTCACTGCCCATGCGCAGGACCATCGCATCGCGCTGCACCAGGTCCTCTACCGGCAAGCGCAACTGGTAGACATTCAGCGGCGGTATGGCACCGACAACCTGGGCGCCGTATTTACCGGCGATGCGCCGGGCCTCGCCGAGGCCGTCGTATTTTTCTTCGATCAACAAGCTGACCAGATCGACATAGGTGGTCAGGCCATCCATGTTCTTCGCCACTTCATCGGGCCCTGCGGCGATCACATGACTGCGTTGGCGGCTCAGCCATACCGGGTTGCTGGTACTGCCGCCATCGGCCAGCCAGAGCGGGGCACTGCGCTGGGCTTGTCTCGCCAGTTTCAGCGTTAGCCGGTCACCCTGGCGCTCGATATCGGCTTCTGACAGCCGCGTACCGCCGAGCCATACCGTTGGCAGATTTGCCCGGAGCCCTTCGGCACGCAGGCACCATCGCTGCTGGCTATCGCTGAACAAGTCGCCGCAACGCTGCAGCTGCTTGATGCGCAGCGTGTCCGCTGCAGCCTGTGCTCCAAGACTGCAAAGCCATAACAGCAAGATCAGGACACCCTTCATGCAATCACCCCACGCGCTCCCTGTGAGTGCGACTTACGGGGCACCTCAAAGGTTCACCTGTGGCCGGCGACTGCCTGGTCGCGGGCGAGCCATTCGGCCATGGCAGTATCCTCCAACGCGTACTCGCCACGATTGGCCTTCCATACCAGCTCCTTGTCGCGCAGGGCATCGAGGGCCTTCTGTACGTTTGCCGTGTTGACGTTGGCTACCGCCTGGGCCTGCTCCAGCTTGCGGCTGACCTCAACCAGGGTTTGCTCGGTAAACGGGGAAAACGGCTGCCGACCCAGCGTGCGCTCAGCCATGACCTCTAGCACGGCCTGCTGCAACGGCGTAAGTTCGTTCCAAGCGCTTTCGTAGTCGCTCCACACCCCGGCTTGATGGTTCAGCGCCCCATTGCGCAGCAGTTCACCCAGGTTGCCCGCCTCCCCCAGGCCGACACTGACTTCGGCCAACAGTTTGTTGAGCATTTCCGGGCGCCGGCCGACCAATTCGAACGCGTATGCCAGGTCCTCTACCTTGAACTGGTTACTGTCGGCCAGGCGACGGTTCCACAAGGCGGTGATGAATTCGACATATTCACGCCCCAGCAACGGAAAAGGCGTGATGCTGGCACCAAAGAATGGCTGCTTGCTCTTGAGTACCAGGTTGGCCAGCTTGTCGCGACTAGAGCCCGTGAACACCAGGCGCAAGCCGTCCGGACGGTCGCCACGGTTAAGGTGGTCACGCGCGGCTTTCAGCGCGAACATCGCATTGAGGCCATCTTCGCTGTTAAGGGCGTGCTGAGCCTCGTCGATGATCAGTACTACCAACTGCCCTGACACTTGATGCAACACGGCAAGCGCCTGGGCCAGGGTAGTACCCGCAGGCAGTTGCGGGCGGGTGAAATCCCAGCTCAGGGTGCGCAGCAGGTTGATCTTGTCGACACCGGCCTTTTTCGCCGTCCTGGCCAGCGCACCTTCGAATCTGGCCAGCGCAGTACCGATGGCGCCGCTGATGAGCTGCGCAGGGGCGGCGTCGCGATCCGACCACAGGTCGACGTAAACCGGTAGCCAGCCGCGCTGTACGCATTCCGGTATGAAGTCGTTGTTGAGGAAGGTGCTCTTGCCCGTACGCCGGGGCGCGGCCAGGAACATGCCCGAGCTGTAATCGACCAACGACTCGCCGGCCAGGTCTTGGGCCAGTGCGGTGGCCAACTGATGACGGCGTAGGAGCGGGCGAACGGGAGACATGCAATTAACCTCAATTATCTTGCCTACTATAATTTATAGCCTACAAGATAAACCAGGATAATACGACCGTCCGCAACAGTGCCGGCGTGATCCAGATCCGGCAAAAAGTCAGCAAATTTGCCATCATGTTGATTCCACCTGCGGAGATCATGGACATGCCGCTACGCCCCCTTTTCACCTCCCTGTTGCTGGTCGCCAGCCTCACCGCCCATGCCGCCACCGAGGTGGTGCCACTTCAGCATCGCAGCAGCGCCGAACTGCTGCCCGCCCTGCAGGCGTTCATCGGCAAGGACGGCACGGTCAGCGCCTTCGAGAACAAACTGATCGTCAACGCCAGCCCCGAGCGCATCGACGACCTGCGCGCCCTGCTGCAACAGCTGGATACCGCGCCCAAGCGCCTGCTGATCAGCGTCGACAACAACGACAGCAACTTCCAGGACAACCGCGGCAACGCACGCGTCATTCACTACGGCACCAGCAACCGCGACGGCGGCATGCAACAGGTACAAGCCAGCGAAGGGCAACCGGCACTGATCCAGGTGGGCCAGAGCATCCCCATTACCAGCACCAGCACAGACGGCTATGGGCGCATTCAAAGCAACACCGAATACCGCAACGTGACCCAAGGCTTCTACGTAACCCCGAGCCTGAGCGGCGAAACGGTTCGTCTGCAAATAAGCAGCAATAATGACCGTATCAGCCATGAACGTGCAGATGTAGTGAAAGTACAAAGTACCGACACGACAGTCACGGGCAAGCTCGGCGAGTGGATCACCCTGGCGGGGTTCAACCAGCAGAGCCAAGCCGACCGCAGCGCGTCAAGCCATACGTACAGCACCCAACGGGGTGAAAACATGACATTGCGGGTCAAAGTCGACCTTGTCGACTGATACCAGGCAACTCAAGGCTTCGACCAAAGGCCTTGAAACTGACTGCCAAGTCGCATTAGACCAAAGATGTAGTAAGTACAAAAAAGCACTACAAAACATTTGACAGGGTCTTTTTCCCAAGGGCATGATGGCCTCGCTCCCGCTAATCAGGGGCCCTGGCAAGGGCCTTCGAGGCGTACTCCTCCCACCCCTGGAGGCGCCTCGTGTCTATACGGCCCACAAGGCGGTTCGACGGGATTGCGACTGCAACGAAGAAGTTGTCCCGAGGGACGGAAGCGCATCACCGCAGTACTGGCAATCGCGTCGCACCGCAGCAAGGCAACCACGAGCCGACCTGCCGGAGCACACCTTCGCCTGGTCTGCCCACCCTTCCCCTTCGAGCCTTCGCGTTCGCCGCCGCATTCCTGCGAACAGGACAGCCGCCAGGCACCTGATCTGCTCCGAGCATCAGCACAATTAACCCAAGATCGATGCGACGAGGTTTATTTCCATGGCACTGACACGCGAACAGCAAATTGCAGCCCTCGAGAAAGACTGGGCCGAAAACCCGCGCTGGAAAGGCGTGACCCGTACCTACACCGCCGCTGATGTCGTTCGCCTGCGTGGCTCCGTGCAACCTGAGCACACCTTTGCGCGTCAGGGCGCAGAAAAACTGTGGAAGCTGGTCACCGAAGGTGCCCACCCGTCCTTCCGCCCCGAAAAAGATTTCGTAAACTGCATGGGCGCCCTGACTGGCGGCCAGGCTGTACAACAGGTCAAGGCCGGCATCCAGGCCATCTACCTGTCCGGCTGGCAGGTTGCCGCCGACAACAACTCGGCCGAGTCGATGTACCCTGACCAGTCGCTGTACCCGGTCGACTCGGTACCGACCGTGGTCAAGCGCATCAACAACGCATTCCGCCGCGCCGACCAGATCCAGTGGAAAGCCGGCAAAAACCCGGGCGACGAAGGCTACATCGACTACTTCGCGCCGATCGTGGCCGACGCCGAAGCCGGTTTCGGTGGCGTACTGAACGCCTACGAGCTGATGAAGAACATGATCGAAGCAGGCGCCGCCGGCGTGCACTTCGAAGACCAGCTGGCCTCGGTGAAAAAATGCGGCCACATGGGCGGCAAGGTGCTGGTGCCGACTCAGGAAGCCGTACAGAAGCTGGTAGCCGCGCGCCTGGCCGCTGACGTGTCGGGCGTACCGACCATCATCCTGGCGCGTACCGACGCCAACGCCGCCGACCTGCTGACCAGCGACTGCGACCCGTACGACCAGCCGTTCGTGGTTGGCGAGCGCACCCGCGAAGGCTTCTACAAGGTCCGTGCCGGCCTCGATCAGGCCATTGCCCGCGGCCTGGCCTACGCCCCGTACGCCGACCTGATCTGGTGTGAAACCGCCAAGCCGGACCTGGACGAAGCCCGTCGCTTCGCCGAGGCGATCAAGAAGGAGTACCCGGACCAGATCCTGTCGTACAACTGCTCGCCTTCCTTCAACTGGAAGAAAAACCTGGACGACGCCACCATCGCCAAGTTCCAGCGCGAATTGTCGGCCATGGGTTACAAGCATCAGTTCATCACCCTGGCTGGCATCCACAACATGTGGCACGGCATGTTCAACCTGGCGCACGACTACGCCCGCAACGACATGACCGCCTACGTGAAGCTGCAGGAGCAGGAATTCGCTGACGCCAGCAAGGGCTACACCTTCGTGGCGCACCAGCAGGAAGTGGGCACTGGCTACTTCGACGACATGACCACCGTGATCCAGGGTGGCGCTTCGTCGGTGACTGCACTGACAGGCTCGACCGAGGAAGAGCAGTTCCACTGATAGTGGGTTGCGGTTGAACAAAGGCCCGGGGCTTGTGAAAGCTCCGGGCTTCTTTAATGCAACGCTACTCTGATGAAGTAAGGCCTTGAGTTACAGACGCCCCACCAAAACTCCGAGTAAACCCTAAGCGCGGAATCCACCATCGATTGGTACCGCCACACCAGTTACGTAAGAAGCTGCTTCCGAGCTAAGCCAGTACACAAGCTCAGCAACTTCATGGGCTTCACAGACCCGCCCCATAGGCTGCGAGGCGCACACCGCATCAAACTTGCTCCCCAATACATGCCTTGCCAATGGCGTTGACACAAATCCCGGACAAACGGCATTGACCCGTACGCCATAAGGGGCATATTCCTTTGCAACGGCCTTGGTAATTCCAACTAGTGCGTGCTTGCTGGCGGTGTATACAGAACCACCCGTGACACTGGCATTCAGACCCGCTAGCGAGGCGACATTGACAATGGTGCCACGCCCCGCCTCACGCATTGCAGGCAACACCGCCTTCATGCATCGCCATGGCGCACTTACATTCGTGGACATGACATCTTCAAAATCAGCCTCGGGATATTCCTCGGTCATCGTGAACGATTGACCATCAATACCAATGCTGTTGACGAGACAATTTATGGGTGGATGATCGAGAGTCAGTCGCCTGAAGAGGTCGGTCAACTCGGTAGGGCTACGCAAATCAACCGAGTACGGATACGCACACCCTGCCTCCCTGTTGATACTCTCACACACACGGACGTTCCTAACATGATCTCGTCCGCACACAATGACTGTGTATTGCTCTCTGGCAAATTTCCAGGCACACGCCTCTCCGATACCGGAATTGCCACCAGTAATAACAACTACCTTACTCATGCGCTCAAATCCCTTCTGCTAATGATCAAGCCTTGCACGTCGCAGAAATAGACAGGTCATGCCAAAAATCACACCAACGCAACCAAAAGCCGCCCAAGTAACACTGAAGCCAAGGCTATCCAGCATCGGCACAGCCAAGGTCACACATAGCACTCGTGCCGCAGCCTGAATCACAGGTATCAACGAAAACAAAAAACCTTGTCGCGACACCGGCGCTCGCTGGGCAATCAAGGTCGCCATGTAGGTGATACCGATGATCTCGCCCAAGGTCCAGACCACCACTAACAGCAGTATTGCGGGCCAAGTATCGACCAAGGCATAAGCACCGAAACCAATGCCGTAGCAGATCGCCGCTAGCGCCATGTTGACCATGGCAGACCAACGGCGGCTCAAGGCGATCAGCGGTCGAGTCAGAACGATGACCAGTAACCCATTAACAATACCTGCCACTCCAAACAGATGCGCCGCGTCTCCCGCCCCCAATGCTCCTAGCCAGAGAGGGAACTGGTATTCACGCTGGCCATCGAGCAAGGACAATACGAAAAATATCATACCCGCCAAGATCACCGCCGAAGGTATCGGCACATCCTTAGCCTTAAGCTGCGTATCTTTAGTATCAAGATGACTTCCAGTTATCGGCAGAGCTAAGGTAGCGCTCGTCACCAGGCAAACCAGGCTTATCGCCGCGGTAAACCACAAGAGATACTGGCTTTGCCAACTCAGCAGAACACCCCCTACGACGAACAGCAGGACACCACCCGCATTACTGGCTAGATGTAGATATGCAAAAGCCCCCACCTGATCGCCAGACGGTGCAGCCTGGGCCGTCATCACGCTGAAAAGCGGCGTGATGGCGCCCGCACTGAACATAAAAAGCAAAATCATCGCAATTGCGATGGGTAAGATCGGCAGAAGGCTGCCCAACAGCGCGAGCAGCGCCGTCGACGAGCAGCCCAACAAGAGAATTCGACTACCCACTCGTCCTGGCAGTTGCCCGCCAAGCAGGTTTCCGGCCAGATAGCTGATAATCATCAGCGATACCGTAGTCGCCAGTTCAGCATCCGCCAAAGCGAAGTGCCGACTCATGAATAACGCCGCAAATGACCCGACCCCGTTGGCCAGGACAAATAGCAATTTGAGCAATGCCACCTTATGCATCAGCGGGCTCATTCGCTTAATGCTGTGGCTTACGGCGCTATCCATGAGGGCCTAGGCACAACGTCGTGCCGTCCTTGAGCCTTGAAATCCAGCGACGCTCGCTTCCAACTCGAATGTTCCATAGCCCCAGCAACTCATCGACATCCAGCAAACTCGCCTGACGAGCCAACCGCAGGTACAAGCGCACAGCCTTCACGCTGGTGCAACACTGGAGTAGTTGGCCACTGGCCAATGGACAGACCTCGCCAACGGCATAGAAATACTCCCTAGCCTTCAGCAAATCACGACTGCTGCCGACTTCATATAGCATCTCCAGCAACGCACGCTCGGGCACTGACCTGAGCAGCCCACCCCGCCGCTCAAGGGTCGCCGTGCGCAGAGATATCTCCCCGCCCCAATCAAACAATCTTGCATACACATAGCGCACCGAATAACGTTCGGTAAACCACCGAGGTAATGAGACTCGGTTATCGCCCCACAACACTAGCGAAGTATCATTTTCATAAATTTCGCGAAACGCACTGCTACCTCCTAAATGCAGGCAGGTGATCCGACGCTCCAGATAGCAGCACCCCACCGCAAGGTTCAACTCACTATCTGGAAAGGCATAGATACCGCGAGCTACGCGATTCAGCCAACCATTCCTGGCATAGCTGGCAGCCCTCTGGCTCGATATCCCAATGCGTTGCAAGATGCTTAGGTCGAGCAACATCTCGCGTGGCTGGGAGGTATAGAGTTTTCTGATCAAAGAATATTGTTGTTGTATAGGCATACCTGCATCCTGCGACTTCTTGGCTAACGCCGGTGACTGTTAGTGCGGGGCGTCCCTTCCCCGGACACTAGATTCATGCTTCTTGCAATGCCTGGATAAACGACTGCAGATCGTCGCCCTTTGGAATTGCCACTCGCAGCACGTTGGTCAGTAATGAACCAGCATGGGGATATCCTGAGCAATCGCTGAAACGTATCCTCGCCCTGTGCAAAGCTTTGGCCAAACGCTGATCAGGGCCGTCATCGAGTAGCAGGAAGTTGGCAAGAGTATCGATGACACCAATTCCCAAGCCTTGGCAACACTTAACAATCCGCGTACGCACCCAATCTTGGCTACCATGCGCCGCTGCGATTTCTGGCTGATTGGCCAGACAATGCAGGGCCGCCTTAACTGCCGCATGGTTGATATCCCAGGGGCCACGCAATTTGAGCAACTGCCTGACAGCATGCGTGCTGGCGACCACATAGCCGAGACGCAAACCTGCCAACCCGAAGTACTTGGAAAACGAGCGAATAACGAACAACTGCTCAAGGCCACTGAAGGCTCCAACGCAAGAGTGGCGCAGGTACTCGTAATAGCACTCATCAACAATAACCGGCTTATCCAGTTCAACGCAGCGAACTATCAAGCGCTGCAGATCATCAGGCTCAATTTGCACTCCCAACGGATTATTCGGATTGCACAAAATCAGCCCATCACTACCTGACAAGGCTTCGAGTACTACATCCTTTGGGCCAGTCGTTTATCGACCTCAAGCCCCAAGTAGGAGCATGAGCACATATTCATAAAGACATGCCCGTCTTGGTCGCGCAGGCGGCTGGATGGACAGTGGACCACACTGCGATCTGTCAGGCCAGACGCTTGGGCGAGTTCCCAAGACGCGTTACCCAACTCAATAGTGCGCTCGGTATTGATGAACAGGTTTCTTTGCTCTGACATAGCACCTCCATAAGCATGCACGCATACTTTACTGACAAAGAAAAAGGAAACTTCCTACAACAACCAATACAAACTATTTCTTGCCGCACCTCAATAAGTCAAGCTTGAGATACAATACCAACACCTTCCAACCAGGAAGGTCAACCCCAAAACAAAACCAGAGCATTCAGACGCGCAAAAATTCATGCCACAGGTGATTTCCAATGAAAATATCAAACAATCACCCCGCACCCGAAACTGCGAAGATAGAGCAAAATACAACCACACCAACCCAGAAATTATTTGTTGCACTTAGCCTTGGCAACCCACCTAAAAACCTTCTCTGTCTCTGGACTTAGTTGATTATATTCACCCCAATTTTGAGCACACCTACCGATAAGTCGCCCAACAGCTTTGGGCAGGCCATTACCCGTGACCTGCCCACCCGTACGCCGACCTGATCTGGTGTGAAACTGCCAAGCCAGACCTGGACGAAGCCCGCCGCTTCGCCGAGGCGATCAAGAAGGAGTACCCGGACCAGATCCTGTCGTACAACTGCTCGCCTTCCTTCAACTGGAAGAAAAACCTGGACGACGCCACCATCGCCAAGTTCCAGCGCGAATTGTCGGCCATGGGTTACAAGCATCAGTTCATCACCCTGGCTGGCATCCACAACATGTGGCACGGCATGTTCAACCTGGCGCACGACTACGCCCGCAACGACATGACCGCCTACGTGAAGCTGCAGGAGCAGGAATTCGCTGACGCCAGCAAGGGCTACACCTTCGTGGCGCACCAGCAGGAAGTGGGCACTGGCTACTTCGACGACATGACCACCGTGATCCAGGGCGGCGCTTCGTCGGTGACTGCACTGACCGGTTCGACCGAGGAAGAGCAGTTCCACTGATAGTGGGTTGCGGTTGAACCAAGGCCCGGGGCTTGTGAAAGCTCCGGGCCTTTGTTTTTACCCGAGAAAGGGCCGGGCCTGCTGGCCAATTTTTACCAGCCGTTCACCGTTGCCGCCGCTACCGTATTCGCGGGTAAACCCGCTCCTACACTAATCGGAAGGAGACACACATCGGCGATTGGGCGCAGGCCGCTGCAGAAACGGGTTTACCCGCGAAAGGGCCGGCACAGGCCGCAGCAAAACCCCGGATCAGGGCTATGCTTGTGGCAGCCCAGCAGCAAGGACCGCCCATGCCTCGTCCAAGCCACCTGATGATTCTCGCCCTGACCGCCGCTGCCCTCTATCTATATGCACTGGCCAGCGACAACACCCTGCTCGCCCTCATGACCAAACCCATCCCGGTGCTGGCCTTGATTGCCTGGCTGCGCAGCACCCCGGTTTCGCCTTATCGCACATGGATCTCGATCGGCCTGGCCTTCTCGGTACTCGGCGACATCCTGCTGGCCATCCCCGCCGACCTGTTCGTGTTCGGCTTGGCTGCTTTCCTTTGTGCCCACCTTGCTTACCTGCGCGGCTATTGCGGCATTACCCTGCGCCCCGCCCTGCCCGCACTGATCTTCAGCGCAATCACGGGCATCGCGCTGCTCGGTGTACTGGCCAGCCACGGCCTCGGCCCGTTGCTGATCCCGGTAGCGCTCTACGCCCTGGCCATCAGCGCCATGCTCTGGCGCGCACTGGCCTGCGGGGGAGTTGCAGCACTGGGTGCCGGCCTGTTCGTGTTCTCCGACAGCCTGATCGGCATCGACCGCTTCGTCAGCCCGTTCGCCGCCGCACCGTACCTGATCATCCTCGCCTACTGGCTCGGCCAATGGGCCATCGCTTCATCAGTCGGTCATCGCTCAACCGATAAAGTATTGACCCAGAGCGGTGCGCGCAGGACCGAGAGCTGCTAGAACAAGGGTTTTTTGCAATTGCAAGTAGGGGGAATCGCCAGATGAACTTTACAAGGCACAGAAGAGCCAAATTCAACGGCAGCAGCTCAAATGATATTAATTATCATTACAGGGGTTGCAATTCGTTACCTGCAGCAAGAAACATAATTAACAAAACCGCGCGTAATGCCCGAATTTCAAGGCTCTCAGCCAGTTACGAACGGTTTTTGTACTTAATCCTACGAATAAATTTGCGACAGAAATTTTACTTGCACCAGGTTTACCCATAAAATCAGCGCGATTGATTCGGCTGCGACATTTGGTCACTGCATGTGCGACGCCAAGTCGCCGCTCTACACTTATTTCAGACTGCAGAGCTGGGTCTCTGTATAAGGATTTCTAGCATGTCCGATTCGGCAGGACTCATCGCCCACAACTGGGGCTTTGCCATCTTCCTCCTGGGTGTCGTCGGCCTGTGCGCCTTCATGCTCGGCCTGTCCAGCCTGCTCGGTAGCAAGGCTTGGGGCCGCGCCAAGAACGAACCCTTCGAATCCGGCATGCTGCCCGTCGGCAGCGCTCGCCTGCGCCTGTCCGCCAAATTCTATCTGGTCGCGATGCTGTTCGTGATCTTCGATATCGAAGCCCTCTTTCTCTTTGCATGGTCTGTGTCCGTCCGCGAAAGCGGCTGGACCGGATTCGTCGAAGCACTCGTTTTCATAGCAATTCTGTTGGCAGGTCTTGTCTACCTATGGCGCGTCGGGGCACTTGATTGGGCTCCCGAAGGTCGCCGCAAGCGGCAAGCGAAGCTGAAACAATGAGGCTTTGGCATGCAATACAATCTCACCAGAATCGATCCGGATGCGCCCAACGAGCAGTACCCGGTCGGTGAACGGGAAACCGTCACCGATCAACTGCTAGAGGACCAGGTCCACAAGAACATCTTCATGGGCAAACTTGAAGATGTGCTGCGTGGCGCGGTCAATTGGGGCCGCAAGAACTCCCTCTGGCCGTACAACTTCGGCCTGTCCTGCTGCTACGTGGAAATGACCACGGCCTTCACGGCACCCCACGACATCGCCCGCTTCGGCGCCGAAGTCATCCGGGCCTCGCCGCGTCAGGCCGACTTCATGGTCATTGCCGGTACCTGCTTCGTGAAGATGGCGCCGATCATCCAGCGCCTGTACGAGCAGATGCTCGAACCAAAATGGGTCATTTCCATGGGTTCGTGCGCCAACTCCGGTGGCATGTACGACATCTACTCGGTCGTTCAGGGGGTCGACAAGTTCCTCCCCGTGGACGTCTATGTGCCTGGCTGCCCGCCACGCCCTGAGGCTTTCCTGCAAGGCTTGATGCTGTTGCAGGAGTCGATCGGCCAAGAACGACGCCCGCTTTCCTGGGTTGTTGGTGATCAAGGTATTTACCGTGCCGAGATGCCAGCCCAGAAAGACCTGCGTCGTGAGCAGCGCATTGCAGTAACCAACCTGCGCAGCCCCGACGAAGTCTGATCCAGCGACCTGCCGCCCGCTCCCGAAGGAGCCGGCGGCCTGGCTTCATTCTTAACGTTGACCCAAAGCGACCGAGACCATGACAGCGGACAACGCTATTTTCATTCCGCCCTACAAGGCTGACGACCAGGATGTGGTCGTCGAACTGAACAACCGTTTTGGCGCCGAAGCATTCGTCGCCCAGGAGACCCGCACCGGCATGCCCGTGCTGTGGGTAAAACGCGCCCAGCTCAAAGAGGTGCTCAGTTTCCTGCGCGGCATCGCCAAGCCTTACAGCATGCTGTACGACCTGCATGGCGTCGACGAGCGCCTGCGCACCCAGCGCCGTGGCCTGCCAGCCGCCGATTTCAGCGTGTTCTACCACCTGTTGTCGATCGAGCGTAACAGCGATGTGATGATCAAGGTGTCGCTCAGCGAAGGCGACCTGAACCTGCCGACCGTGACGGGCATCTGGCCAAACGCCAACTGGTACGAGCGCGAAGTCTGGGACATGTTCGGCATCGACTTTGCCGGCCACCCGCACCTCAGCCGCATCATGATGCCGCCGACCTGGGAAGGTCACCCGCTGCGCAAGGACTACCCTGCCCGTGCGACCGAGTTCGACCCCTACAGCCTGACCCTGGCCAAGCAGCAGCTTGAAGAGGAATCGGCACGCTTCAACCCGGAAGCCTGGGGCATGAAACGTCAGGGCGCCAACGAGGACTACATGTTCCTCAACCTCGGCCCCAACCACCCTTCGGCGCACGGTGCGTTCCGTATCGTCCTGCAGCTGGACGGTGAAGAAATCGTCGACTGCGTACCGGACATCGGCTACCACCACCGTGGTGCCGAAAAAATGGCCGAGCGCCAGTCCTGGCACAGCTTCATCCCCTATACCGACCGTATCGATTACCTCGGCGGGGTGATGAACAACCTGCCGTACGTGCTTGCGGTAGAGAAGCTGGCCGGCATCAAGGTGCCGCAGAAGGTCGACGTGATTCGCATCATGCTGGCCGAGTTCTTCCGCATCACCAGCCACCTGCTGTTCCTGGGTACCTACATCCAGGACGTCGGCGCCATGACCCCGGTGTTCTTCACCTTCACCGACCGCCAGCGCGCCTACACCGTGATCGAAGCGATCACCGGTTTCCGCCTGCACCCGGCCTGGTACCGCATCGGTGGCGTCGCCCACGACCTGCCACGTGGCTGGGACAAGCTGGTCAAGGACTTTGTCGAGTGGCTGCCCAAGCGCCTCGACGAATACACCAAGGCCGCCCTGCAAAACAGCATCCTCAAGGGCCGTACCATCGGCGTTGCCGCGTACAACACCAAGGAAGCGCTGGAGTGGGGCACCACCGGTGCCGGCTTGCGTGCCACCGGTTGCAACTTCGACCTGCGTAAAGCCCGTCCTTACTCCGGCTACGAAAACTTCGAGTTCGAAGTACCGCTGGCCCACAACGGCGATGCCTACGATCGCTGCATGGTCCGTGTCGAGGAGATGCGTCAGAGTATCCGCATCATCGACCAGTGCCTGCGCAACATGCCGGAAGGCCCGTACAAGGCGGATCACCCGCTGACCACGCCGCCGCCGAAAGAGCGCACCCTGCAGCACATCGAAACCCTGATCACGCACTTCCTGCAAGTCTCGTGGGGCCCGGTCATGCCGGCCAACGAGTCGTTCCAGATGATCGAAGCGACCAAGGGCATCAACAGTTACTACCTGACGAGCGATGGCGGCACCATGAGCTACCGCACCCGGATCCGCACCCCGAGCTACCCGCACCTGCAGCAGATCCCTTCGGTGATCAAAGGCAGCATGGTTGCCGACCTCATTGCGTACCTGGGCAGTATCGACTTCGTTATGGCTGACGTGGACCGCTAAGCATGAACAGCACGCTTATCCAGACAGACCGTTTCGCCCTGAGCGAAACCGAGCGCTCGGCCATCGAGCACGAAATGCATCACTACGAGGACCCGCGCGCGGCGTCCATCGAAGCCCTGAAGATCGTCCAGAAGGAGCGTGGCTGGGTGCCGGACGGCGCCATTCACGCCATCGGCGAAGTGCTGGGCATTCCGGCCAGCGACGTCGAGGGTGTCGCCACCTTCTACAGCCAGATCTTCCGCCAACCGGTCGGCCGCCACATCATCCGCGTGTGCGACAGCATGGTCTGCTACATCGGCGGCCATGAGTCGGTCGTCAGCCAGATCCAGAGCGAGCTGGGCATCGGCCTCGGCCAGACCACCGCCGACGGCCGTTTCACCCTGCTGCCCGTGTGCTGCCTGGGCAACTGCGACAAGGCCCCGGCACTGATGATCGACGACGACACCTTCGGTGACGTGCAGCCGGCTGGCGTTTCCAAACTGCTGGAGGGTTACGTATGACCATTACTTCCTTCGGCCCGGCCAACCGCATCGCGCGCTCGGCCGAAACCCACCCACTGACCTGGCGCCTGCGCGACGACGGCGAGCCGGTCTGGCTGGCCGAGTACGAATCGAAGAACGGCTACGCCGCAGCCCGCAAGGCGCTGGCGCAAATGTCCGCCGACGACATCGTGCAGAGCGTCAAGGACTCCGGCCTCAAAGGCCGTGGCGGCGCAGGCTTCCCCACTGGCGTGAAGTGGGGCCTGATGCCCAAAGACGAATCCATGAACATCCGCTACCTGCTGTGCAACGCGGACGAAATGGAGCCGAACACCTGGAAGGACCGCATGCTGATGGAGCAACAGCCCCATCTGCTGGTCGAGGGCATGCTGATCAGCGCCCGCGCCCTGAAGGCCTACCGCGGCTACATCTTCCTGCGTGGCGAGTACACCACCGCAGCGAAAAACCTCAACCGTGCCATCGATGAAGCCAAGGCCGCCGGCCTGCTGGGCAAGAACATCCTGGGCAGCGGTTTCGATTTCGAGCTGTTCGTGCACACCGGTGCCGGCCGCTACATCTGCGGTGAAGAAACCGCGCTGATCAACTCGCTGGAAGGCCGCCGCGCCAACCCGCGCTCCAAGCCGCCCTTCCCTGCCGCCGTTGGCGTGTGGGGCAAGCCGACGTGCGTGAACAACGTCGAAACCCTGTGCAACGTCCCGGCCATCGTCGCCAACGGCAACGACTGGTACAAGTCGCTGGCCCGCGAAGGCAGCGAGGACCACGGCACCAAGCTGATGGGCTTCTCCGGCAAGGTGAAGAATCCAGGCCTGTGGGAACTGCCATTTGGCGTTACCGCACGCGAACTGTTCGAAGACTACGCCGGTGGCATGCGTGATGGCTTCAAGCTCAAGTGCTGGCAGCCAGGCGGCGCCGGTACCGGCTTCCTGCTGCCCGAGCACCTTGATGCACAAATGTACGCCGGTGGGATCGCCAAGGTCGGCACCCGTATGGGTACTGGCTTGGCCATGGCGGTCGACGACAGCATCAACATGGTGTCGCTGCTGCGCAACATGGAAGAGTTCTTCGCCCGCGAATCGTGCGGCTGGTGCACCCCATGCCGTGACGGCCTGCCGTGGAGCGTGAAGATGCTGCGCGCACTGGAAAACGGCCAAGGCCGCGCCGAGGACATCGAGACGCTGCTGGGACTGGTCAACTTCCTCGGCCCGGGCCGTACCTTCTGTGCTCACGCACCGGGTGCCGTCGAGCCGCTGGGCAGTGCCATCAAATACTTCCGCTCGGAGTTCGAGGCCGGTGTGGCGCCAGAAAGCGCTGCCACCCTGCGCCCCGACCTGGCGAAGCCGATCGTGGTCGGCGCATAACAAGATGATTAGGCGGGTGGTCCGTGCCACTCGCCAGCTTACCGGCAGGCCCGAGCAATCGAGGCGTGTCGCAAGCTCACCGATTTCCATTAGCCACGCCCGCTCACGCGGGCCAACGAAGAACTTTGAACAATGGCCACTATCCACGTAGACGGCAAAGCGCTCGAAGTCAACGGTGCAGACAACCTGTTACAGGCATGTCTGTCGCTCGGCCTCGACATCCCTTATTTCTGCTGGCACCCGGCGCTTGGTAGCGTTGGCGCCTGCCGGCAGTGCGCAGTCAAGCAGTACACCGACGAGAACGACACCCGTGGTCGTATCGTCATGTCCTGCATGACCCCTGCTTCCGACGGCACCTGGATTTCCATCGACGATGAAGAGTCGAAGGCGTTCCGCGCCAGCGTCGTCGAATGGCTGATGACCAACCACCCGCACGACTGCCCGGTGTGCGAGGAAGGCGGTCACTGCCACCTGCAGGACATGACGGTAATGACCGGCCACAACGAGCGCCGCTACCGTTTCACCAAGCGTACCCACCAGAACCAGGACCTCGGCCCGTTCATCGCCCATGAGATGAACCGCTGCATCGCCTGCTACCGCTGCGTGCGCTATTACAAGGACTACGCCGGTGGTACCGACCTGGGCGTATACGGCGCCCACGACAACGTGTACTTCGGCCGCGTCGAAGACGGTGTGCTGGAAAGCGAGTTCTCCGGCAACCTGACCGAGGTCTGCCCGACCGGCGTATTTACCGACAAGACCCACTCCGAGCGCTACAACCGCAAGTGGGACATGCAGTTCGCCCCAAGCATCTGCCACGGCTGTTCCAGCGGCTGCAACATCAGCCCGGGTGAGCGTTACGGCGAACTGCGCCGTATCGAAAACCGCTTCAACGGTTCGGTCAACCAGTACTTCCTGTGCGACCGCGGCCGCTTCGGCTACGGCTACGTCAACCGCAAGGACCGCCCACGCCAGCCACAACTGGCCGACGGTACCAAGCTAGGCCTGGACGCCGCCCTGGACAAGGCCGCCGACCTGCTGCGCGGCCGTACCATCGTCGGTATCGGCTCGCCACGCGCCAGCCTCGAAAGCAACTACGGCCTGCGTGAGCTGGTCGGCGCCGAGTACTTCTACTCGGGCATGGAAGCGGGCGAACTGGCCCGCGTACGCCTGGCCCTGAACGTGCTGAACAACAGCCCGCTGCCCGTGCCGACCCTGCGCGACATCGAAGACCACGACGCCGTGTTCGTGCTCGGTGAAGACCTGACCCAGACCGCTGCCCGCGTTGCCCTGGCCGTGCGCCAGGCCACCAAAGGCAAGGCCGAGGCCATGGCCGAAGCAATGAAAGTGCAACCTTGGCTCGACGCTGCCGTGAAGAACATCGGCCAGCACGCGCTGTACCCGCTGTTCATCGCGTCCCTGGCGGAAACCAAGCTGGACGACGTCGCCGAAGAGTGCGTACACGCCGCGCCGGCCGACCTGGCCCGCATCGGTTTCGCCGTGGCCCACGCCATCGACCCGAGCGCCCCTGCCGTCGCCGGCCTGGACGACGAAGCCAAGGCCCTGGCCCAGCGCATCGCCGACGCCCTGGTCGCCGCCAAGCGCCCACTGGTCGTTGCCGGTACGTCGCTGGCCGACCCAGCGCTGATCGAAGCCGCCGCTAACATCGCCAAAGCCCTGAAGCTGCGCGAGAAAAACGGCTCGCTGAGCCTGGTGGTACCTGAGGCCAACAGCCTTGGCCTGGCCATGCTCGGTGGCGAGTCGGTCGATGCCGCGCTGGACGCGGTCATCAGCGGCAAGGCCGATGCCATCGTCGTGCTGGAAAACGACCTGTACGCCCGCGTACCGGCCGCCAAGGTCGATGCAGCCCTGGCTGCGGCCAAGGTGGTGATCGTTGCCGACCACTCCAAAACTGCCACCGTCGACCGCGCCCACCTGGTGCTGCCGGCCGCCTCGTTCGCCGAGGGTGACGGTACCCTGGTCAGCCAGGAAGGCCGTGCCCAGCGCTTCTTCCAGGTGTTCGACCCGCAGTACCTGGACAGCAGCATCCAGATCCACGAAGGCTGGCGCTGGATGCACGCCCTGCGTGCCACCCTGCTGAACAAGCCGGTCGACTGGACCCAGCTGGACCACGTCACCAGCGCCTGCGCCGAAGCCGCCCCGCAACTGGCCGGCATCGTCAACGCCGCGCCAAGCGCTGCGTTCCGCATCAAGGGCATGAAGCTGGCCCGTGAGCCGCTGCGCTACTCCGGCCGTACCGCCATGCGTGCCAACATCAGCGTGCACGAGCCGCGCACCCCGCAAGACAAGGACACCGCGTTCGCCTTCTCCATGGAAGGCTACTCGGGTTCGGCCGAACCGCGCCAGCAGGTGCCGTTCGCCTGGTCGCCGGGCTGGAACTCCCCACAAGCCTGGAACAAGTTTCAGGACGAGGTCGGTGGCCACCTGCGTGCCGGTGACCCAGGCGTACGCCTGATCGAATCGCAAGGCGACCGCCTGAACTGGTTCAACGCCATTCCGGGGGCCTTCAACCCGGCCCGTGGCACCTGGACTGCCGTACCGTTCTTCCACCTGTTCGGCAGCGAAGAAAGCTCCTCGCGCGCCGCCCCGGTTCAAGAACGCATCCCGGCTGCCTACGTAGCCCTGGCCAAGTCCGAAGCCGACCGCCTGGGCGTCAACGAGGGTGCCCTGCTGAGCCTGAACGTCGCCGGTGTGGCCCTGCGCCTGCCGCTGCGTATCAATGAAGAGCTGGGCGCTGGCCTGGTCGCGCTGCCGAAAGGCCTGGCTGGCATTCCGCCTGCCATCTTCGGTGCATCCGTCGAAGGTCTGCAGGAGGCAGCACAATGAGCTGGTTCACCCCCGAAGTGATCGATGTGATCCTCACCGTGCTGCGGGCCATCGTGGTCCTGCTGGCCGTGGTGGTCTGCGGTGCGCTGCTCAGCTTCGTCGAGCGCCGCCTGCTGGGCTGGTGGCAGGACCGCTACGGTCCGAACCGCGTCGGCCCGTTCGGCATGTTCCAGATCGCTGCCGACATGCTGAAGATGTTCTTCAAGGAAGACTGGAACCCACCCTTCGTCGACCGCGTGATCTTCACCCTGGCACCGGTAGTGGCCATGAGCGCCCTGCTGATCGCCTTCGTGGTCATCCCGATCACCCCGACCTGGGGCGTTGCCGACCTGAACATCGGCCTGCTGTTCTTCTTCGCCATGGCCGGCCTGTCGGTCTACGCGGTGCTGTTCGCCGGCTGGTCGTCGAACAACAAGTACGCCCTGCTGGGCAGCTTGCGTGCTTCGGCACAGACCGTGTCGTACGAGGTGTTCCTGGGCCTGGCGCTGATGGGCGTGGTGGTGCAGGTGGGCTCGTTCAACATGCGCGACATCGTTGAGTACCAGGCGCAGAACCTGTGGTTCATCATTCCGCAGTTCTTCGGCTTCTGCACCTTCTTCATCGCTGGCGTCGCCGTGACTCACCGTCACCCGTTCGACCAGCCGGAAGCAGAACAGGAACTGGCCGACGGCTACCACATCGAGTATGCCGGCATGAAGTGGGGCATGTTCTTCGTCGGTGAGTACATCGGCATCATCCTCATCTCGGCGCTGCTGGTAACCCTGTTCTTCGGCGGCTGGCACGGCCCGTTCGGCATCCTGCCGCAACTGTCGTTCCTGTGGTTCGCCCTGAAGACCGCGTTCTTCATCATGCTGTTCATCCTGCTGCGCGCCTCGATCCCGCGCCCACGCTATGACCAGGTGATGGACTTCAGCTGGAAGTTCTGCCTGCCGCTGACCCTGATCAATTTGCTGGTGACCGCTGCGATCGTGCTCTACAACACGCCAGCCGTCGCGGCCCAGTGAGGATTTGACCCATGTTCAAGTATATCGGCGACATCGTTAAGGGCACCGGCACCCAGCTGCGCAGCCTGGCAATGGTGTTCTCCCACGGGTTCCGCAAGCGCGACACCCTGCAGTACCCCGAAGAACCCGTGTACCTGCCGCCGCGCTACCGCGGCCGCATCGTCCTCACCCGCGACCCCGATGGCGAGGAGCGCTGCGTAGCGTGCAACCTCTGCGCGGTGGCCTGCCCGGTTGGCTGCATTTCGCTGCAGAAGGCCGAGACAGAGGACGGCCGCTGGTACCCGGAGTTCTTCCGCATCAACTTCTCGCGTTGCATTTTCTGCGGCCTGTGTGAAGAAGCGTGCCCGACCACCGCGATCCAGCTGACTCCGGATTTCGAAATGGCCGAGTTCAAGCGTCAGGACCTGGTGTACGAGAAAGAAGATCTGCTGATCTCCGGCCCCGGCAAGAACCCTGACTACAACTTCTACCGTGTTGCGGGTATGGCAATCGCTGGCAAGCCGAAGGGCTCTGCACAGAACGAAGCCGAGCCGATCAACGTGAAGAGCTTGCTCCCATAAGGACAGAAAGATGGAATTCGCTTTCTACTTCGCATCCGGGATCGCCGTGGTCTCCACCCTTCGGGTGGTAACTGGCACCAACCCCGTGCACGCCTTGCTTTACCTGATCATTTCGCTGATTTCCGTGGCCATGATCTTCTTCGCCCTGGGTGCGCCGTTTGCCGGCGCCCTGGAAGTGATCGCCTACGCCGGCGCCATCATGGTGCTGTTCGTGTTCGTGGTGATGATGCTCAACCTCGGGCCGGCTTCGGTCGCCCAGGAACGGGGCTGGCTCAAGCCCGGTATCTGGGCAGGGCCGGTGATCCTCGGCACCCTGCTGCTGGCGGAGCTGCTGTACGTCCTGTTCGTCGCCCCGAGCGGCGCCGGCATCAGCGGTACCACCGTGGGCCCGAAAGCCGTGGGCATCAGCCTGTTCGGCCCGTACCTGCTGGTGGTCGAACTGGCGTCGATGCTGCTGCTGGCTGCAGCCGTCACCGCCTTCCACCTGGGCCGCAACGAGGCGAAGGAGTAAATCATGGGTGCTATCCCTCTCGAGCATGGTCTGGCGGTCGCCGGCATCCTGTTCTGCTTAGGTCTGGTTGGCCTGATGGTCCGCCGCAACATCCTCTTCGTGCTCATGAGCTTGGAAGTCATGATGAACGCCTCTGCCCTGGCGTTCGTCGTCGCCGGTGCCCGTTGGGTCCAGCCCGACGGCCAGGTGATGTTCATTCTGGTGATCAGCCTGGCAGCCGCCGAGGCCAGCATTGGCCTGGCCATCCTGCTGCAGCTGTATCGCCGCTTCCACACTCTCGACATCGATGCTGCCAGTGAGATGCGCGGATGAACCTTCTCTTCCTGACTTTCGTCTTTCCCCTCATCGGCTTCCTGCTGCTGTCGTTCTCGCGCGGACGGTTCTCGGAGAACCTGTCCGCCCTGATCGGCGTCGGCTCGGTAGGCCTGTCGGCCGCCACGGCCGCTTACGTCATCTGGCAGTTCAACGTCGCCCCGCCTGAGGGCGGCGCGTACAGCCAGCTGCTGTGGCAGTGGATGTCGGTGGACGGCTTCGCGCCGAACTTCACCCTGTACCTGGACGGCCTGTCGGTCACCATGCTCGGTGTGGTGACCGGTGTCGGCTTCCTGATCCACCTGTTCGCATCCTGGTACATGCGTGGCGAAGCCGGCTACTCGCGCTTCTTCTCGTACACCAACCTGTTCATCGCCAGCATGCTGTTCCTGATCCTTGGCGATAACCTGCTGTTCATCTACTTCGGCTGGGAAGGCGTGGGCCTGTGCTCGTACCTGTTGATCGGTTTCTACTACAGCAACCGCAACAACGGTAACGCGGCACTCAAGGCATTCATCGTCACCCGTATCGGCGACGTGTTCATGGCCATCGGCCTGTTCATCCTGTTCGCCCAGCTGGGCACCCTGAACGTGCAGGAACTGCTGGTGCTGGCACCGCAGAAGTTCCAGGCTGGCGACACCTGGATGGTGCTGGCCACGCTGATGCTGCTGGGTGGTGCGGTCGGTAAATCGGCACAGCTGCCACTGCAGACCTGGCTGGCCGACGCCATGGCGGGCCCGACTCCGGTTTCGGCACTGATCCACGCCGCAACCATGGTGACCGCGGGCGTGTACCTGATCGCCCGTACCAACGGCCTGTTCCTGCTGGCGCCGGACATCCTGCACCTTGTAGGTGTGGTCGGTGGCGTGACCCTGGTACTGGCAGGCTTCGCTGCGCTGGTACAGACCGATATCAAGCGTATCCTCGCCTACTCGACCATGAGCCAGATCGGCTACATGTTCCTGGCCCTGGGCGTGGGTGCCTGGGACGCGGCGATCTTCCACCTGATGACCCACGCCTTCTTCAAGGCCCTGCTGTTCCTTGCCTCCGGTGCGGTGATCGTTGCCTGCCACCACGAGCAGAACATCTTCAAGATGGGCGGCCTGTGGAAGAAGCTGCCGCTGGCCTACGCCAGCTTCGTGGTCGGTGGTGCGGCACTGGCGGCCCTGCCGATCGTGACCGTGGGCTTCTACTCCAAGGACGAGATCCTCTGGGAAGCCTTCGCCAGCGGCAACACCGGCCTGCTGTATGCCGGCCTGGTAGGCGCGTTCATGACCTCGCTGTACACCTTCCGCCTGATCTTCATCGCCTTCCACGGCGAAGCCAAGACCGAAGCCCACGCGGGCCACGGCATCAGCCACTGGCTGCCGCTGGGCGTGCTGATCGTGCTGTCGACCTTCGTCGGCGCCTGGATCACCCCGCCGCTGGCCGGTGTGCTGCCAGAAAGCGCCGGCCATGCCGGTGGCGAAGCCAAGCACGCGCTGGAGATCACCTCGGGTGCCATCGCCATCGCCGGTATCCTGCTGGCCGCCCTGCTGTTCCTGGGCAAGCGCCGCTTCGTCAGCGCCGTCGCCAACAGTGGCATCGGTCGCGTCCTGTCGGCCTGGTGGTTCGCTGCCTGGGGCTTCGACTGGATCTACGACAAGCTTTTCGTCAAACCGTACCTGCTGATCAGCCACATCCTGCGCAAGGACCCGGTTGACCGCACCATCGGCCTGATTCCTCGGATGGCGCGTGGTGGCCACGTGGCCATGAGCAAGACCGAGACTGGCCAACTGCGCTGGTACACCGCCTCTATCGCCGTGGGTGCCGTGCTGGTGCTCGGTGCCGTGGTAGTGGCTGCGGTATGACTATGAATCTTGCGACTTTGCCAAAGGAAACCAACCCGTCATGATTTTGCCTTGGCTGATCCTGATCCCCTTCATCGGCGGCTTCCTGTGCTGGCTGGGTGAGCGCTTCGGCGCCACCCTGCCGCGCTGGATCGCGCTGCTTACCATGTCCCTGCTGCTTGGCATCGGCCTGTGGCTGTGGGGTACCGGCGACTACACCCTTGCTCCCGCCCCGGGCGCCGAACCGGCCTGGGCCCTGGAATACAAAGTCCAGTGGATCCAGCGCTTCGGCATCAGCATCCACCTGGCCCTTGATGGCCTGTCGCTGCTGATGATCCTGCTCACCGGCCTGCTCGGTGTGCTGTCGGTACTGTGTTCCTGGAAAGAGATCCAGCGCCACGTCGGCTTCTTCCACCTCAACCTGATGTGGATCCTCGGCGGCGTGGTCGGTGTGTTCCTGGCCCTGGACCTGTTCCTGTTCTTCTTCTTCTGGGAAATGATGCTGGTGCCGATGTACTTCCTCATCGCGCTCTGGGGTCACAGCTCGGCAGACGGCAAGAAGACCCGGATCTACGCGGCGACCAAGTTCTTCATCTTCACCCAGGCCAGCGGCCTGATCATGCTGGTGGCGATCCTGGGCCTGGTGCTGGTCAACTACAACACCACTGGCGTGCTCACCTTCAACTACAGCGACCTGCTCAAGGCCGAGCTGCCTGCCGGTGTCGAGTACGTGCTGATGCTGGGCTTCTTCATCGCCTTCGCGGTGAAGCTGCCGGTGGTGCCGTTCCACTCCTGGCTGCCTGACGCTCACGCCCAGGCACCGACCGCAGGCTCGGTGGACCTGGCGGGTATCTTGCTGAAGACCGCGGCCTACGGCCTGCTGCGCTTCGCCCTGCCGCTGTTCCCGAACGCCTCGGCCGAGTTCGCGCCGATCGCCATGACCCTGGGCCTGATCGGTATCTTCTACGGTGCCTTCCTGGCCTTCGCACAAACCGACATCAAGCGCCTGATCGCCTTCTCCAGCGTCTCGCACATGGGCTTCGTGCTGATCGGTATCTACTCCGGCAGCCAGCAGGCCCTGCAAGGTGCGGTGATCCAGATGCTGGCCCACGGCCTGTCGGCTGCGGCACTGTTCATCCTGTCTGGCCAGCTGTACGAGCGCCTGCACACCCGTGACATGCGCCAGATGGGTGGCCTGTGGCACCGCATCGCTTACCTGCCGGCCATCAGCCTGTTCTTCGCAGCGGCATCGCTGGGCCTGCCAGGCACCGGCAACTTCGTCGGCGAGTTCCTGATCCTGATCGGCAGCTTCGTGCATGTACCGTGGATCACCGTGATTGCCACCACCGGCCTGGTGTTCGGTTCGGTGTACTCGCTGATCATGATCCACCGCGCCTACTTCGGCCCGGCCAAGACCGACACCGTGCTGGCCGGCATGGACGGTCGCGAACTGATCATGGTTCTGGGTCTGGCGGTATTGCTGATCCTGCTGGGCGTGTATCCGCAGCCGTTCCTCGACACCTCTGCCGCCACCATGAGTGGTGTGCAGCAGTGGCTCGGATCCGCTTTCACTCAACTCGCTTCGGCCCGGTAAGAGCGCTATGGAATTCACCACTCAACACTTCATCGCATTGGCGCCGATGCTGATCACCACCATCACCACGGTGGTGGTGATGCTGGCGATCGCCTGGAAGCGCAACCACTCGCAGACCTTCCTGCTGTCCACCGTGGGCCTGAACCTGGCCCTGCTGTCGCTCCTGCCGGCGCTTAAGGTCGCGCCGCTGGCGGTCACCTCGCTGATCACCATCGACAAATTCGCCTGCCTGTACATGGCGATCATCCTCGTGGCGACGCTGGCCTGCGTCACCCTCGCCCACGCCTACCTCGGCGAGGGCTCCAAGGGTTTCCCGGGCAACCGTGAAGAACTGTACCTGTTGCTGCTGATGTCGGCCCTCGGTGGCCTGGTGCTGGTCAGCGCCAACCACCTGGCCGGCCTGTTCATCGGCCTGGAGCTGTTGTCGGTACCGGTCTACGGCCTGGTGGCGTATGCCTTCTTCAACAAGAGATCGCTGGAAGCTGGCATCAAGTACATGGTGCTGTCGGCCGCAGGCTCGGCTTTCCTGCTGTTCGGCATGGCCCTGCTGTACGCCGACGCCGGCAGCCTGAGCTTCGACCAGATCGGCAAGGCCCTGGCTACCACCAGCATGCCAAGCCTGGTGGCCCAGCTGGGCCTGGGCATGATGCTGGTCGGCCTGGCCTTCAAGCTGTCGCTGGTGCCGTTCCATCTGTGGACCCCGGACGTGTACGAAGGCGCTCCGGCACCGGTCGCCGCGTTCCTGGCAACCGCCAGCAAGGTGGCAGTATTCGCTGTTGTCGTACGCCTGTTCATGCTCTCCCCTGCTGCCAGCAGCGGCGTGCTCAGCACCGTACTGGCGGTGATTGCCGTAGCCTCGATCCTGATTGGTAACCTGCTGGCGCTGACCCAGAGCAACCTCAAGCGTCTGCTGGGTTACTCGTCCATCGCCCACTTCGGTTACCTGGTCATCGCGTTGGTCGCCAGCAAGGGCCTGGCCCTGGAAGCCATGGGCGTTTACCTGGTTACCTACGTGATCACCAGCCTGGGCGCTTTCGGCGTCATCACCCTGATGTCCTCGCCATACGGCGGCCGTGACGCCGATGCCCTGTACGAGTACCGCGGCCTGTTCTGGCGCCGCCCGTACCTGACAGCGGTACTGACCGTGATGATGCTGTCGCTGGCGGGTATCCCGCTGACCGCCGGCTTCATCGGCAAGTTCTACATCATCGCTACCGGCGTCGAATCGCACCTGTGGTGGTTGGTTGGTGCGCTGGTGATCGGTAGCGCCATCGGCGTGTACTATTACCTGCGCGTCATGGTTACCCTGTACCTGGTCGAGCCGAACCTGCGTCGTCACGACGCCCCGCTGAAGTGGGAACAGCGCACCGGCGGCGTCATGCTGCTGGCTATCGCCATTCTCGCTTTCGTACTGGGTGTGTACCCGCAGCCCCTGCTGGAAATGGTTCAGCAAGCGGGCCTGCAACTGATCGGTTGATCACCCCAGCAGCCCCGGTAACAGAAAACACCCCGCCTAGGCGGGGTGTTTTTTTATCTGCACGTTTTGCTACCTGCGCCCACTGGTGCCTCACTCACTCGGGCTGCCCTGGCCTGCGCCCGGCAAGGCGGCCTTGCGCAAATCACCATTGGCCGAAGGCAGGTACACTTCCGGGTTGGGCATGCCGCTGGGGGAGAGTTCATGGGTCATTTCGAATTCGGCGCGCACTGACCAGCCACACGCCTCGGTGGTGCATTGCAAATAAGCGATTCGCAGGAAAATATGGCGCCCTTCGCTAGTACGTATGCGCATCCGGCTGTGGCAATGCGGGCAAACAAGCTTGTAAGTACTCACGGCAAGTACCTGCTAGCATTGCCCAGGCTAGCCTGTGTATCAGTATTGGCTGCAACTGTGGGTGTATTCTTCAATTTGATGGTTCTCATTGCAGAAGTGCTCCTTAAAACGCAGGGCTGTATTCATAACGAGTAGTTTAAGCCCATGGAATATCATTAAACCAGTCATGGATATTTGTTATGAGTACTCACATACTTGCTGAGGTGCTCACGCGCCTTAAGCTCCTCACTGGCGCAAACACTGATGCCGAGCTGTCACGTGCACTGTCGGTCAGCCCGCAAACGCTGAGCAGCTGGAAGGTTCGCGAAAGCATCCCTTACTCACTTTGCATAGACATCGCCAAAAAGCATGCATGCTCTCTGGACTGGCTATTGCTGGGCCATGCCGAGCACAACGCCGCCGGCCCAGGTGATGCGGGCTGGGAGTGCGAAATGCTCGAACGGCTGCGCACGCTCTCGCACAGCGATCGCCAGGCCATACTGCTGTTCATCAAGGACAAGCAGCGCATCCAGCAGTTGGAACAGCAACTGAGTGAGCTCGGCGGCGCAGCCAATGGCTAACCCCGACGGCGCCAGCGCTGGATGAGCTCGCGCGGGTCGAGTGTATCCAGCCAGACCATGACCTTGAGGCTGATGGGGATCACCACCACAGCGGCCACGAATGCCGCCATGCCCCGGGTCAGCAAAGGCACCAATGACGAAACCAGTGGCTCGAACAAATGGCCCACGCCCACGGTCACGAATAGCAGCAGCAGTTTCTTGGCCAGAGTCAGGCGCCTGGCCTCACTGGTGATCAATCGATCGCGTGCCGCGCTCACCAACAATGCTCCCAGCAGCGCGGCGAACAGCACATCGCCATCCACCCCCAGGAACGTCACCAATGCCGGGGCCAGGTGGTCGAAAACAGATCGCTCAGGCATGCACTTGCCCTCCGCGCGGAACAGGCAGGCAGGCGGTTGAACCCAGGCTATACATGACCGCCGCTTCGACAAAACGGATGTAGCACACCCGCAAGGCACGCCCATGATCATGCCCGGCCACATCCTCGAGCCGCTTGTAGCCCCGCTCTCGCAGCACTGACCGCCAACAGGCGAATTCCCGTGCTGCCTCGATGGCTGCGCAGCGGGCGGACACTTCCAAAGCCGCGTCACTGACAGACCGCGGCAGTTGCAGGTGCTCACGCAACCTGCCCAGATCCACCCGCGGCCAGAACGGGTCATGGCAATCGGCAAAGCGCGGTAGCCGAGGATCGTTGCTCATGCTCCACCCCCCTTACTGCTCGGCCAGCATGCCGTAGCGAATGGCCTTGATCACAGCTGCCACCCGGGTAGGCACTTCAAATTTGCGCAGGATGTTGGACACGTGAAAGTTCACCGTCGACTCCTTGCATTCAAGGATCTGGCCGATCTCCCACGAGCTCTTGCCATAAGCACACCACAACAGCACTTGCTGTTCACGTGGCGTCAGGCGAACCGGGGCGTCCGCCAAGGGTTGCTGCGAGTGTCGAGCGTTGTCAGTCATGTTTGAACTCCACGGGTGATTGAGCGAGGCATTACTGCCTACCTGCAGTCACCTTACGAAGCACAGGCCACCCACCTCCACCGCCGTGGTTTGTAAAGAACTTTCGTACAAGACCGTATGACGAAGGTTACGCACGATTTGCTGACTTTCTGCGTGCTCCAAGCCGCATTTCGCTCGTCTCAACGCCGTTGTCCATTCGCCTTTCGCCTGGAGTCGTACAATGCGTTCCGATTTACCCCTCTCGTCCTGCCTCGGTCTGCTGGCGGCCTTGGCTGCTAATCAGCCCGCTCTGGGGGCATCCTCGGTCGAATTGGGCCGAGTGCTGATCACCGATGAGGAGCAGAACGAGCTGACGGCAGCCAGCGAGCGCCTGCGTGAAATACCGGGAGCCAGCAACCTGGTGGACATGCAGCGCGTGGGGCAAGGCCGGGTGGCCAGCAACCAGGACGTGCTGGCCTATCAGCCTGGGGTGTTCGCCCAATCGGCAGGCAACGACGGCATCAAGCTGTCGATACGCGGCTCGGGCCTCAACCGCGCGCCGGGGGCGCACGGTTCCGGCGTTTACACGATGTTCGACGGCCTGCCGCTGACCGGCCCGGGCGGCACGCCTTACGAATTGTTCGAACCGCTGTGGCTGAGCCGTGCCGAAGTGCTGCGTGGCGCCAATGGCTTTGACCAAGGCTCCCTGGCCTTGGGCGGTGCCATCAACTACGTCACCCACACCGGCTACGACGCGCCTGCACTGCAAGTACGCTACGAGGTCGGTAGCCGCGGCTACCAGCATCGGCACATCAGTTCGGGCCAGGTGCTGGGCAATCTCGACTATTACGTGGCCCTGACCGACTCGGAATATGACGGCTACCAGGCGCACAGCAGCGGCAGCGCCAAGGGCATTGCCGCCAATGTCGGTTACCGCTTCAACCCCGACCTGGAAACCCGCTTCTACCTGCGCTACCGGGAAACTGAAAACGAACTGCCTGGGCGCCTGACCAAAGACCAGATCAAGCACCACCCACGCGCGGCCAACCCCAACTATCTGGCACGCGACGACAGCCGCCCGCAACCAGGCAGCACCTGGGTGGGCAACAAGACCACCTTCTACCTCGACGACGAGGCGCGCCTGGAAGCCGGACTGGTCTATCACGACTACCCGATGGACCTGCGCGAAGGCCCCATGCGCCTGAAGGTCGCCTATACCGATGTCAGCGGTACACTGAACTATTTCCGCCGCGACACACTGTTCGGACGCGAGAGCAAGACCACCGTCGGTTGGCGTACCACCAAGCACCTGCCCAACAGCGGCGCTTCGCAATTTACCCGCAATGGCGATGTGTTCGGCGAGCGCACCCGTGACTTCACCTACCAGGGCTCGGACACCGTGCTGCATGTTGGCAACGATCTGGAACTGGTCCCCAACCTGTGGCTGAGCACCGGCCTGGCCATGGTCTACACACGCCGCGAAAGTGACGTGACCTACCCCGCTGAAGGCGGCAAGGTGAGCATGCATGACTGGGACTATGCACCCCGCCTGGGGCTGCGCTACGACATCCGCCCGGACTTGCAGGTGTACGGCAACCTGAGCCGCTCGGTAGAGCCGCCACACCCGTGGTCGCTGATCTGGAGCGCGCCCAGCACAGGCGGCAAGCAGATCCAGCCGATCGAGATGCAGAACCAGACAGCCACCACCCTGGAACTGGGCGCCCGTGGCGACTCGGCGCTCGGCCGCTGGGACCTGGCCTGGTACTACTCGCAAGTGCGCCACGAACTGCTGGCCGTTGAGGTAGTGCCGAACTTCACCTCGGAATTCAACGCCAGCGCTACCGTGCACCAAGGCGTTGAAGCCGGCCTCGACAGCACCCTGTGGGAACGCGCGGGCACTGGCAAGCTGAGCTTGCGCCAGGCCTACACCTTCAGCGACTTCCACTACCGTGATGACGACACGTTTGGCGACAACCGTCTGCCCGGCATCCCCATGCACTACTACCAGGCCGAGCTGCGCTATGACTGGCCGAGCGGCTTCTATGCCGGGGTCAACACACAAATGGCTTCGAAGGTGCAGGTGGACTACGCCAATAGCTACCACGCCGATGAATATGCCTTGCTCGGCGCACGCGTTGGCTGGGACTCACCGAAACAGGACTGGCAGACCTGGCTGGACCTGCGCAACCTGACCAACCAGCGCTATGCAGCGACCGTGACGCCGGCCTACAACGACGCTGGCAAGGACAATGCCCGTTCGACACCGGGCGAAGGATTTGGCGTATATGCCGGGGTTTCCTACAGCTTCCGCTGACGGGTAGGCGCGGATTTACCTGCGAATGCGTCGGCAAATTCAATGACGCATTCGCGGGTAAACCCGCGCCTACACAGGGGCGCTGCACAGCATCATTCGGGGCTCAGACCGCCCTGTTCAACTTCACCCATGAAGCAAACCTGTCGACAAACGCCTGCAAGAACGGTCGCGTCTTGTCGTTGAGCTTGCCCGAATCCTCGAACAAGCTCGCCGCACCGCCAAGGTAAGCCTCGGGCATCTGCATGCAGGGCATGTCGAGAAACACCAGCGACTGGCGCACCGCATGGTTGGCGCCAAAGCCACCAATCGCCCCCGGCGACACACTCACCACCGCCGTCGGCTTGCCGCTCCAGGCACTTTGCCCGTAAGGACGCGAACCCACATCGATGGCATTTTTCAGGCAGCCTGGCACCGAGCGGTTGTATTCCGGGGTGACGAACAACACCGCATCACTGCGGCGGATTTCATCGCGAAAACGCTTCCAGGTTTCCGGCGGTGCCTCGGCTTCGATATCTTCGTTGTACAGCGGCAGGTCGCCAATCTCGACGATCTTCAGCGCAAGGCTGGACGGCGCCAGCTCCGAAAGTGCGCGGGCGACCTTGCGGTTGTAGGACGCCTTGCGCAAGCTGCCCACGACGACTGCTACCGAATACACCTGGCTCATGGCAATTCCAACCTTTGCGGGTTAAATAGACGTTGTAGTTATAGATGACCGTTCTCCAGTGCCTAAGTTTTTTTTCCGCAGGGCGAAAACTTCCGCGTCTGTTTCACGGTCTATGCCTTCATACATTTCCTACGTAATTCAGAGGTTTCCACCCAAATGGCAGCAGTAATGGTCGGCCAATTCCACGCCCGTGACGCCGAAGGCCGCATCTACCCCGTGCACGAGTTTCAGGAATCCACCCTGCAACTCGACGGCAGCACGCTGGGCGCCCCCATCACCACCTACCGCCTGGCCATCGGCGACAAGGTCAACCACCTGGGTGATAACCGTTTCGAACTGGCACGCTCCGGCGTCGAGATCACGCGCATTCCGTGATGCAATCCACCGTGTAGCGGCCCCCTTCGTGCTGCAGGCCGTGCACATCGGCGACAAACCCGGGAAAGCCCTGGTTGAATGCTCGGGCGAATGCCAAGTAGTCCAGGATCGAGCGGGTCGCCTCGGTGAACCGCTCACCCGGCATGATCAACGGAATGCCAGGCGGGTACGGCACCAGCATCACTGCCGCCACACGCCCCAGCAGCGCCTCGATCGGCACCGCCTCCACCTCGCCACGCACCATCTTGTCATAGGCCTGGGCCGGGCTTACGGCCACCTCCGGCAAACGAGTGAACAGCCGCTTCAGCTGCTTGGCCGTGGCATTGACGCGGTAGCAGTCATGTAACTGGTCGCACAGGTCGCGCAGGCCTATGCCCTGGTAGCGGAGGGCGTCGGCAGCCCCCACACTCGGCAGGCAATTGCTGAGCGGGGTGTTGCCGTCATAGTGGCGCTTGAACTCCAGCAGTTCGGTGAGCAAGGTGCTCCACTTGCCCTTGGTGATGCCCATGGAAAACAGCACCAGAAAGCTGTACAGGCCGGTTTTTTCCACCACCAGCCCGCGCTCCCAGAGAAACTTGCTGACTACTGCCGCCGGGATGCCGTGCGCGCCCAGCACACCATCAGCGCTCAGGCCCGGCATCACCAAAGTCACTTTCAGCGGGTCGAGCAGCACATAGTCGGCCGCCACTTCACCAAAACCATGCCATTGCGCCCCCGGCTGCAACAACCAGTCCTGCGCGGCCAGACGGGGGATGCCCTCGGCACTTGGCGGCTGCCAGATGCTGAACCACCAGTCCTCTGCGGCAATGTGCTCACGCAGGTTGGCCAGGGCACGACGAAAACTCAACGCCTCGTCGAACATCTCCTGCAGCAGCGAGCGCCCGGCCGGCCCTTCCATCATGGCCGAAGCCACATCCAGCGAGGCGAGAATGCTGTACTGCGGCGAGGTAGAGATGTGCATCATGAACGCTTCGTTGAAACGGTCCCGGTCCAGCTGCCGCCTGGCCCCGTCCTGCACATGAATCATCGAAGCCTGGCTGAACGCCGCGAGCAGCTTGTGGGTGGAATGGGTACTGAACACCAGCGGGCTGTCTGCCGCGCAGGCGGTGCCCATGGCGTAGCGCCCGGTGAAAAAGTCGTGGAACGCGGCATAGGCAAACCAGGCCTCGTCGAAGTGCAGCACCTCGACACTGGCACCCAGGGCCTGCTTGATCAGCCCAGCGTGGTAACACAGCCCGTCGTAGGTGGAGTTGGTCACTACCGCCAGCTTGATACGCTGCCCACGATCACGGGCAAGGGGGTTGGCCTGAATCTTCGCGGCGATCGCCTCGGGGCTGAACTCGCTGAGCGGGATCGGGCCGATGATGCCCAGTTCGTTGCGCTCCGGGCACAGGTACAGCGGGATGGCACCCGTCATGATGATCGCGTGCACCACCGACTTGTGGCAGTTGCGGTCCACCAGCACCAGGTCGTCACGACCGACCATGGCGTGCCAGACGATCTTGTTGGCCGTGGAGGTACCATTGATGACGAAGAAGGTGTGGTCGGCGCCGAAGTTGCGCGCCGCCCTGGCCTCGGCTTCGGCCAGCGGGCCTGTGTGGTCGAGCAGCGAACCCAGCTCCGGCACGGAAACGGACAGGTCCGAGCGCAGGGTGTTTTCCCCGAAGAACTGGTGAAAGGCTTGGCCTACCGGGCTTTTATGATAGGCCACACCGCCACCATGGCCCGGGGTGTGCCAGGAGTAGTTGGACTGCGCAGTGTGCTGCACCAGCGCCTTGAAGAACGGCGGCAGCAGGCCGTCGAGGTAGGTGTGTGCAGCACGCGCCACCTGGCGGGCGAGAAACGGCACGGTGTCTTCGAACAGGTAAAGGATGCCACGCAGCTGGTTGAGCTCGCTCATGGCTTCGGCGGGAGCATTTTCCAGGGTCACCTGCTCGCCCAAGGCGAAGATCGGCAGGTTGGGTGCGCGCAGACGGGCCAGGCGGATCAGCTCGGCCATGTTCTGCAGTAAATGGGTGTTCTCGCCAGCGCCTTCGGCCGCGATGAGCATGCAGGCCAGGCCGTGGTGAGTGGCGGCGACCAGGCGTGCTTCGGCGTGGTCGGCTGCGGCGAGAATGGCAAAGCCATCCTGGCGCAATTCCTCGGCGATGCCGCGCACGCGCTCGCCGGCAACACTGTCGGCCTTGATGGCGCGGTGGACGATGAGGATCGGGAACTTGAGGTCCTTGTACATCAGGTGGCTACCTCCGAAGGACATGGCGTCCATTTCAGGGTAGTTGAGCCTTGTATTGCCTGTACTGGCCCTTTCGCGGGTGAACCCGCTCCTACTGGGCACCGGTCGGTGATTGGACACAGGCCGTCGTAGGAGCGGGTTTACCCGCGAAAGGGCCGGGCCTGCTGGCCAATCTGCCCCCGCCATTCACCGCCGCAGCCGCCACCGTATTCGGCAGGTAAACCCGCGCCTCCAACGATCTCCACTTCTGTTGCAGGGCGAAAGATCAGCCGGCTGGCGTCTCAGTCAGGGCCTGCCACAGCGAAGGCCCACCCGCCGACTTGGCAATGGCCGCCAGCCGCTCGGCATGCGCCTCCAGCTCTTCAGCGCTGGCCATGATCACCCGCCCTGGCGCACGCCCGACAATCCGGCGGATCTCGCTGCCGCCAGCGCCCTGCCCGTCCTCTTCGGCATCTGCGCCATTCCCAGCCAACGACAGGCTGGTCTGGCCACCGGTCATTGCCAGGTAAACGTCGGCCAGCAGTTCCGAGTCGAGCAGTGCGCCGTGCAACTCACGGCCTGAGTTGTCGATGTCGTAGCGTTTGCACAGCGCATCCAGGCTGTTGCGCTGCCCCGGGTGGCGCGAACGTGCCAGCAACAGGGTGTCCAGAATGGTGCAGTGCTGCGAAATGTCAGCACGGTCCTGCTGGCCCAGCAAGGCGAATTCGTTGTTGATGAAGCCAACGTCGAACGCCGCGTTGTGGATGACCAGCGTGGCACCCTGGATGAACTGGAAGAACTCCTCGGCGACATCGCCAAAGCGGGGCTTGCCGACCAGGAAGGCATCCGTGATGCCGTGAACGTTGATCGCGCCCTCGTCACTCTCGCGGTCGGGCTGCAGGTAGACGTGGAAGTGCCGCCCGGTCAGGCGCCGGCCGATGACCTCGACACAGCCGATCTCGATGATCCGGTGGCCTTCGCCAACCGGCATACCCGTGGTTTCGGTATCGAGAATGACGAACCGTTTATCTTGCTGCTGCTCCACGCGGGCGCTCCAACTTGCATCCGTTACAAAGGTCGCGATTGTACCCCAGCTCAACGCTGGGCGCGCACCTCATCGACCCCACGGTTGGCCAGCTGGTCGGCGCGTTCGTTGCCGGGGTGGCCGATATGGCCGCGTACCCACTTCCAGGTCACCTTGTGGCGGTTGACCTGCTCATCGAGCTGCTGCCACAAGTCAGCGTTCTTCACCGGCTCCTTGGCGGCGGTCTTCCAGCCGCGCTTCTTCCAGTTGACCATCCATTCGTTGATGCCCTTCATCACGTACTGCGAGTCGGTGGTCAGCACCACCTCGCATTCACGTTTGAGCGACATCAGGCCCTGGATCGCGGCCATCAGCTCCATGCGGTTGTTGGTGGTCTCACGTTCGCCGCCCCACAGTTCCTTCTCGACGCCCTTGTAGATCATCAGCACGCCCCAGCCACCCGGGCCAGGGTTGCCCTTGCAGGCACCATCAGTAAACATCTCGACGCTATCGCTCATGTACCACTCTTGAATTCAGTGCTTGTCAGTTTCGGGGTTGGCTGCGGTGCGGTTGACTTTCGCCAGTGGCAGCGGCAGCAGCTTGCCCATTGGCTCGCGGCGTTCCGGCCGCAAAGGCCGCAGGCCTACCACCATCTTGCGCGCCACCAGCAGGTACACCCCGCCACCGGAGCCCTGCCAGCCGCCGGCCAGTCGTTCCCAGCCCTCCAGGCGTTGCTGCCAGGCAGGTGAGGCAAGCGGCGGACGATAGCACCCGAAGCGGCGTTTCTCCAGCGCGAAGCCCAGCAGGTTGAGCCAGTCGCCCACCCGGGACGGCGAGATGCAGCGCGCCTTGCGCAGAGCACCGTGACTGAAGAAATGGCGCATGCCCCAGCTGCTCCAGGGGTTGATCCCCACGATCAGCAGGTGCCCGCCCGGGCGGACGGCACTGGCGGCCTCGCGCAGCAGGCCATGGGGCGACAGGCAGAAGTCCAGGCCATGCTGCAGCACCACCACGTCGGCAGCGTGCTCGCTCAACGGCCAGGCCTGTTCTTCGCAGACAATCTCCACACCCGGCAAGGGCGCACCAAGGCGCACGTTACGCTGCACCTGGGGGGCTCTGGGCGGTGGCTCGGCGCAGGGCCCGTAATGCACGAGATAGCCGCCAAAGAAGCGCCCGAGCTCTTCTTCCAGCAGTTTGTCCTCCTCCTTGAGCATCAGTTGCCCAAGTGGGCCGTTGAACCACTCACGGGCCAGGCTGATCAGCTCGACCCAGTCCGGGTCGGCCTGTGCAAAAGCTTGGTCGGTCATTGCGCTCTCCCTCGAAGGTTCTCCCACCGCGCCATCGCGGCTAAGATGCCCTCATGTGCCACGCTAGGCGAATCGGATCCGCACCATGATACAGATCGATGCTCTCCCCGCTTTCTCCGACAACTACATCTGGTTGTTACAGGATACTGCCAAACGCCGTTGTGCGGTGGTCGACCCGGGCGATGCCGGCCCGGTGGAGCGCTGGCTGGCTGCCAACCCCGAATGGGTGCTGAGCGACATCCTCGTCACCCACCACCACAATGACCATGTCGGCGGTGTGGAGCGGCTCAGGCAATTGACCGGCGCACGGGTCTGTGGCCCCGCCAACGAACGCATTCCCGGCCGCGACCTGGCACTGGACGAAGGCGACAGGGTGGACGTGCTGGGTGTGACTTTCCAGGTGCTGGCGGTACCCGGCCACACCCTGGGGCATATCGCCTTCTTCAGCGACCAGCCAGCAACGCCCATCCTGTTCAGTGGCGATACCCTGTTCGCCGCCGGTTGCGGGCGCATGTTCGAAGGTACACCCGAACAGATGCAGCCTGCCCTCGCCCGCCTGGCGGCCCTGCCAGAGCAGACAGCAGTGTACTGCGCCCATGAGTACACCCTCAGCAACCTGCGTTTCGCCAAGGCGGTGGAACCGACCAACCCGCACGTTCAACAACGGTTCGAGGACGTTAGCCGTTTGCGCGCCGAAAATCGCATCAGTTTGCCATCAACGATCGGCCTGGAGCGCCTGACCAACCCCTTTCTGCGTACCTCTGAAACATTAGTTAAACAAAAAGCAGACGAATGGAAGGGACATTCAAACACCACGCATGTCGCTGTTTTTGCTGCCTTGAGGTCTTGGAAGGACACCTTCTGATAACCGCAAGATATATCGCAAGTGATGGTCAAAGGTTGACCAGGCCCGGAGCGGTTTCTAGAATCGCCGAACTTTTTCGCCCGGATACCTGTATCAGCCGATGTCTTCCCGTAGCCGCAGAACCTCTCATTCCGTCGCCCTGACGCGCCTGGCCCAAATCAGTGCGCTGGCCCTGGCCGCCACCTTGGTGGGCTGCCAGAGCACCCGTCAGCTCGACGAATCCGATAGCGTTCGCGCGCACAACTACCAGGCGCGGATCAAGCACAAGCCTTCTCCGCTGCTGGTCAAGCCGGCCGAGCAGGCGCCGCAGGATGTCTGGGAGCGCATGCGCCAGGGCTTCGCCCTGCAGGACAGCATCGACGTCAACCCGCGCATCGAACAGCAGCGCTTGTGGTTCGCCAGCAACCCGACCTTCATCGAAAGCGCCGGGGAACGTGGCAGCCTCTACCTGCACTACATCGTCGAGCGCCTTGAAGAACGCGACATGCCGCTGGAACTGGCCCTGCTGCCAGCCATCGAAAGTGCCTACAACCCCATGGCCTACTCACGCGCCAGCGCTGCCGGCATGTGGCAGTTCATGCCGGCTACCGGTCGCCACTTCAACCTGCGCCAGACCAACTTCTATGACGGCCGCCGCGATGTCACCGCGTCGACCAACGCCGCGCTGGACTACCTGACCCGCCTGCACGACATGTTCAACGGCGACTGGCTGTTGGCCCTGGCGGCCTACAATGCCGGCGAAGGCACCGTCAGCCGAGCCATCGAGCGCAACGAAAGGCTCGGCCTGCCGACCGACTACTGGAACCTGCCGCTGCCACAGGAAACCCGCGACTACGTACCCAAGTTGCTGGCACTGTCGCAGGTGGTGTCCACGCCAGAAGCCTATGGTGTCAATCTCACCCCGATCGCCAACGAACCGTACTTCGAAGCGGTGGCGATCAATGACCGCCTGGACCTTACCCGGGTCGCGGCCTTTGCCAACATCGACGAGGACGAGCTGATCCAGCTCAACCCGGCATTCAAGAAGCGCATGACCGTCGATGGCCCGAAACAGCTGCTGGTGCCCACCGCCAAGGCGCAGTTGCTCAGTGCCAGCCTGTCCAACCTCAACCCGGAGCAACTGGTCAGCCTGCAACCGCCGAAAGCAGCGTTTGCCCGGGCTGTGGCCGAAGCCAAGGCACCGGTGGGGGCGCGTAGCTACCGGGTCAAGCGTGGCGATAACCTGAGCGCCATCGCCAAGATCAACCGTGTGTCGGTCAAGGACATCAAGCGCTGGAACCGTTTGTCCGGCAACAGTCTGCGTGCTGGCCAGGTTCTGGCCCTGCGCGGTGGCAGTGCACCGAGCGCCGCCGGCAACCGGGTTGCCGCCTCCGGGAAGCGCTCCACGCAATACAAGGTCCGCAAGGGCGATTCCCTGTACCTGGTGGCCAAGCGCTTCAATGTGGAAATGAAGCACCTCAAGCGCTGGAACCCACGCAGCGGCCATGCCCTCAAGCCAGGCCAGACCCTGACCGTCTACCTCGGGCATTGATCCCGCAACCAGGGCCCTCACGCGGCCTTGTGGGAGCGGCCTGGTGTCGCGATAGGGGCGCGGAGCGGCCCCAGTATTTCAACTTTTCAGCATAAACTGCCGGGGCTGCTGCGCAGCCCTTTCGCGACACAAGGCCGCTCCCACAGGTACCGTGGCACCTGTTGCCCCCGGCTTGGGGCCCGCACCTTCAAAACCTCTCTTTTTCCAACCCCACCAAGCTGTTACTGTACTCGATCAAAGCCCAACGCCTCTGGATCGGATGCCGACTTGATACGTCCCCTCCTGCTGTCACTCAGCCTGGCCTTGAGCTTTCCCGCAGCCGCGATGGTGAGCGAAAGCCACGGATACGCGCAGTTCGGCACGCTCAAGTACCCGGCCACCTTCACCCACTTCGACTGGGTCAACCCGCAAGCGCCCAAGGGCGGCACGTTGCGGGCCATGGCTTTTGGTACCTTCGACACGCTCAACCCCTACACCTTCAAAGGGTCGAGCCCGATTACCACGCCCAATTTCCAGCAGTACGGCATCAGTGAGCTGAACGAGCCACTGATGGTCGGCACGGGCCAGTACGACCCGTCCGGTGACGAGCCAACCTCCAGCTACGGCCTGATCGCCCGCTCGGTGGAGTACAGCGAGGACCGCAGCTGGGTGGTGTTCAACCTGCGCCCCGAAGCCCGCTGGCATGACGGCCAGCCCATCACCTCGGCTGACGTGGCCTTCTCGTACCGCACGCTGCTCAAGGATGGCCACCCGATCTACCGCACCAACCTGCAGGAAGTGCAGCGGGTAGACATCCTCGGCCCGCTGCGCATCCGCTTCGTGTTCAAACGCGCCGGCAACCCGCTGCTGATCCTGCGTCTGGGCGAAATGCCGGTGCTGCCCAAACACTACTGGCAGAAGCGCGACTTCAAGGCCACCACCTTCGAGCCCCCCTTGGGCAGCGGCCCCTACCGCATCACCCAGGTACAACCCGGACGACGCCTGGTGTTTGAACGGGTGAAGAACTACTGGGGCAAAGACCTGGCGGTCAACCGTGGCAAGTACAATTTCAATCGGGTCGAATACGAGTTCTATCGAGACGCGACGGTGGCCTTCGAAGCCTTCAAGGCCGGCGAGTTCGACATCTATATCGAGCACCAGGCAAAAAACTGGGCCAACGGTTACAACTTCCCTGCCGTGCGCCGCGGTGAAGTGATCAAGGCACAAATCCCGCACAGCATTCCCACGCAAACACAGGGCCTGTTCATGAACAGCCGCCGGGCCGCGTTCAGCGACCCGCGGGTACGCCAGGCGCTGGGGCTGATGCTGGACTTCGAGTGGACCAACCGCGCGCTGTTCAGCAGCGCCTACCGCCGCTCGACCAGCTACTACCCCAACAGCGAATTCGCCGCCAGCGGCCTGCCCACCGGCAAGGAGTGGCTGCTGCTGGCGCCATTCCGTGACCAGTTGCCGGCCAAGCTGTTCAGCGAACCGTACAAGGTCAGCCACACCGATGGCCGGGGTATCAGCCGCCAAACCCTGCGCCAGGCCCTGGGCCTGCTCGCCGAGGCCGGCTGGAAGCTGCACGGCCAGCGTCTGGTCGACAGCAAGGGCCAGCAATTGCGCATGGAGCTGCTGCTGGTAAACCCCAACCTTGAACGCATCCTGCAACCTTATGTCGAAAATCTGTCCAGCATCGGCATCGATGCGCGCTTGCGCACCGTGGACCGCGCTCAGTACAAACAACGCTTGGACCAGTTCGATTTCGACATGATTCTGATGACCCTGAACCAGACCCTCAGCCCCGGCCTCGAACAGTGGCTGTACTTCCATTCCAGCCAGGCCGCGACAAAGGGCAGCAAGAACTATGCTGGGGTCAAGGACCCGGTGGTCGACCACCTGCTCGACACCCTGCTCGCCGCCCGCACCCGCGATGACCAGATCGCCGCTGCCCGCGCCCTGGACCGCGTGCTCTCATGGCACTACTACATGATCCCCAACTGGTACCTCGACAACCATCGCCTGGCCTACCGCAACCGGTTCGCCTTCGTCACCACGCCGCCCTACACCCTTGGGCTGAACAGCTGGTGGATCAAGACTTCGGAGAAAGCCCAATGACGCCAACGCACCGTCTGCGCCGGCTGGCAGGCAGCCTGTTGCTCGCCTGCCTGAGCCTTCCCGCGCTGGCCGCACCGCAGCACGCGCTCACCCTTTACGACGAGCCACCCAAGTACCCCGCCGACTTCAAGCACTTCGACTACGTCAACCCGGATGCGCCCAAGGGCGGCACCTTCCGCCAGTCCAGCTTCGGCGGCTTCGACAGCCTCAACCCGTTCATCAACAAAGGCGTGGCGGCCGAGAACATCGGCATTATCTATGACACCCTGATGCGCCAGAGCCAGGATGAACCGTTCACCGAATACGGCCTGGTGGCCGCCAAGATCGAAAAGGCCCCGGACAACAGCTGGGTGCGCTTCTACCTGCGCCCCGAAGCGCGCTTCCATGACGGCCATCCGATGCGCGCCGACGACGTGGTGTTCACGTTCAACGCCCTGATCAAGGACGGCGCCCCGCTGTACCGCCAGTACTACGCCGACGTCGCCGAAGTGGTCGCCGAAGATCCACTCAAGGTGCTGTTCAAGTTCAAGCACAAGAACAACCGCGAGCTGCCATTGATTCTCGGCCAGCTGCCGGTACTGCCCAAGCACTGGTACGAAAACCGCGAGTTCAACCGCGGCAACCTGGAAATCCCGTTGGGCAGCGGCCCGTACAAGGTCGCCGAGGTCAAGGCCGGGCGCTCGGTGCGCTACGAACGGGTCAAGGATTACTGGGCCAAGGACCTGCCCATCAACCGTGGCTTCTACAACTTCGATGTCATGACCTTCGACGCCTACCGCGACACCACCGTCGCCCTGGAGGCCCTCAAGGCCGGGGCATTCGACTATGGCCTGGAAGTCAGTGCTAAGAACTGGGCCACCGCTTACAACGTGCCCGCCGTGCGCGAAGGTCGCCTGATCAAGGAAGAGCTGCCCAATGGCAACCCCACTGGCATGCAGGGCTTCATCTTCAACATCCGCCGCCCGGTGTTCCAGGATGTGCGTGTGCGCCAGGCCCTGAGCCTGCTGCTGGACTACGAGTGGACCAACAAGCAGCTGTTCAACGGCGCCTACACCCGTACCGGCAGCTACTTCGACAACTCGGAAATGGCCGCCCACGGCCTACCCAGCCCCAACGAGCTGAAAATCCTCGAACCACTGCGCGGCAAAGTGCCCGAGCAAGTATTTACCGAGGTCTTCCACAACCCGGTCAGTGACGGCAGCGGCATGATCCGCGAGCAACAGCGCCAGGCCTACAAGCTGTTGCAGGAAGCCGGCTGGAAAATCGTCGACGACAAGATGGTCGACGCCCAAGGCAAGCCGGCAAGCATCGAGTTCCTGCTGGCGCAGACCGAGTTCGAACGCATTCTGCTGCCGTTCAAGCGCAACCTTGCCGACCTCGGTATCGAGCTGAACATTCGCCGCGTCGACGTTTCGCAATACATCACCCGCCTGCGCTCGCGTGACTACGACATGATCGTTGGCGGCTACCCGCAATCCAACTCGCCAGGCAACGAGCAGCGCGAGTTCTGGTCCAGCGCCGCCGCCGACAACCCCGGCAGCCGCAACTTCATCGGCCTGCGCGACCCGGCCATCGACCAACTGGTGGACCAGTTGATCAACGCCGACTCGCGCCAGAGCCTGATCGACCACTGCCGCGCCCTCGACCGCGTGTTGCTGTGGGGCTACTACGTGATCCCCAACTGGCACATCAAGACCTGGCGTGTGGCCTACTGGAACCACATCGGCCACCCGAACGTGTCGCCCAAGTACGACATCGGCATCGACACCTGGTGGATCAAGCCCGATGTAACCCCGGCGGTCAGCGAAGCGCCTGCGGACGAGGCCAATTAAGATGCTGGCCTACATCCTGCGCCGCCTGCTGCTGATCATCCCGACCCTGTTCGGCATCCTCATCATTAACTTCATCATCGTCCAGGCCGCCCCCGGTGGCCCGGTCGAGCAAATGATCGCCAAGCTCGAAGGCTTCGAAGGCGCCACCAGCCGCATTGCAGGTGGCGGCGCCGAGGTTTCCGTGGCCGGCTCCAACTACCGCGGCGCCCAGGGCCTGGACCCGGCGCTGATCGCTGAAATCGAGCGCATGTACGGTTTCGACAAGTCGCCGCCCGAGCGCCTGTGGATCATGGTCAAGAACTACGCCCGGCTGGACTTCGGCGACAGCTTCTTCCGCGACGCCAAGGTGATCGACCTGATCGCCGAGAAGATGCCGGTTTCGATCTCGCTGGGGCTGTGGAGCACGCTGATCATGTACCTGGTGTCGATCCCGCTGGGGATCGCCAAGGCCGTGCGCCACGGCAGCCACTTCGACGTGTGGACCAGTTCGGCGATCATCGTCGGCTACGCCATCCCGGCGTTCCTGTTCGCCATCCTGCTGATCGTGCTGTTCGCCGGTGGCAGCTACTTCGACTGGTTCCCCCTGCGTGGCCTCACCTCCAACAACTTCGACGAACTGAGCACCACCGGCAAGGTGCTGGACTACTTCTGGCACCTGGTGCTGCCAATCACCGCGCTGGTCATCGGCAACTTCGCCACCATGACCCTGCTGACCAAGAACAGCTTCCTCGACGAGATCAACAAACAATACGTGGTCACCGCCAAAGCCAAGGGCCTGAGCCGATCACGGGTGCTGTACGGTCATGTGTTCCGCAACGCCATGCTGCTGGTGATCGCCGGTTTCCCTTCGGCGTTCATCGGCATCTTCTTCACAGGCTCCTTGCTGATCGAGGTGATCTTCAGCCTCGACGGCCTGGGCCTGATGAGTTTCGAAGCGGCCATCAACCGCGACTACCCGGTGGTCTTCGGCACCCTGTTCATCTTCACCCTGCTAGGGCTGGTGGTGAAACTGATCGGCGACCTGACCTACACCTTGGTCGATCCGCGCATCGACTTTGCCAGCCGGGAGCACTGACATGGCCTTGTCCCCCCTCAACCGCCGGCGCTTCGAGCGTTTCAAGGCCAACCGCCGTGGCTGGTGGTCGCTGTGGCTGTTCCTGATTCTGTTCGGGCTGAGCCTGGGCGCCGAACTGATCGCCAACGACAAACCGATCGCCGTACGTTACGACGGCCAATGGTACTTCCCGGCGTTCAAGCGCTACCCGGAAACCACCTTCGGCGGGGAATTCCCGCTGGAAGCCAACTACAAGAGCCCCTACATCCGCGAACTGCTGGCGAAGAAAGACAGCTTCGTGCTGTGGGCGCCCATTCCGTTCAGCTACCAGAGCATCAACTATGACCTGCGTGTCCCCGCCCCCGCCCCACCTTCGGCGGACAACTGGCTGGGCACCGACGACCAGGGCCGCGACGTGCTGGCGCGGGTGATCTACGGCTTCCGCATCTCGGTTCTGTTTGCCCTCACCTTGACCGTGGCCAGCTCCATTGTCGGCGTCATCGCCGGCGCACTGCAGGGCTTCTATGGCGGTTGGGTCGACCTGGCCGGGCAACGCTTTCTGGAAATCTGGTCCGGCCTGCCGGTGCTGTACCTGCTGATCATCCTGGCCAGCTTCGTGCAGCCCAACTTCTGGTGGCTGCTGGGCATCATGCTGCTGTTCTCGTGGATGAGCCTGGTGGACGTGGTACGCGCCGAGTTCCTGCGCGGGCGCAACCTGGAATACGTGCGCGCCGCGCGCGCCCTGGGCATGCGCAACGGCGCGATCATGTACCGGCACATCCTGCCCAACGCCATGATCTCGACCATGACCTTCATGCCATTCATTCTCACCGGCGCCATCGGCACCCTCACCGCCCTGGACTTCCTCGGCTTCGGACTGCCCGCCGGTTCGCCCTCGCTGGGCGAACTGGTGGCGCAGGGCAAGTCCAACCTGCAAGCGCCATGGCTGGGCATCAGCGCCTTTGCCGTGCTGGCGCTGATGCTGAGCCTGCTGGTGTTCATCGGCGAATCCGCCCGCGACGCCTTCGACCCGAGGAAGTGACATGAGTGAACAGAACCTGATCGAAGTGCGGGACCTGGCCGTGGAGTTCGTGACCGGGGACCAGGTCAACCGGGTGGTGGACGGCGTCAGCTTCGATATTCGCAAAGGCGAGACACTGGCCCTGGTGGGCGAAAGTGGCTCGGGCAAATCGGTCACCGCGCACTCGATCCTGCGCCTGCTGCCCTATCCCCTGGCCCGGCACCCCAGCGGCAGCATTCGCTACGAAGGCAAGGACCTGCTGCAGCAGAGCGAGAAGACCCTGCAGCGCATTCGCGGCAACCGCATTGCGATGATCTTCCAGGAGCCGATGACCTCGCTCAACCCGCTGCATTGCATCGAAAAGCAGATCAACGAAATCCTCCTGCTGCACAAGGGCCTGACGGGCAAGGAAGCGACTGCGCGCACCCTGGAGTTGCTGGATATGGTCGGCATTCCAGAGCCGCGCAAGCGCCTCAAGGCCCTGCCCCACGAATTGTCGGGCGGCCAGCGCCAGCGGGTAATGATCGCCATGGCGCTGGCCAACGAGCCCGAGCTGCTGATTGCCGACGAGCCGACCACGGCGCTGGATGTGACCGTGCAGCTGAAGATCCTCGAGCTGCTCAAGGAATTGCAGGCGCGTATGGGCATGGCCCTGTTGCTGATCAGCCATGACCTGAATCTGGTGCGCCGCATCGCCCACCGCGTGTGCGTGATGCAGCGCGGGCAAATTGTCGAGCAAGCCGAATGCGCCACGCTGTTCAGCTCGCCACAGCACCACTACACCCAGATGCTGATCAATGCCGAGCCCAGCGGGCTGCCGGCACACAACCCGGTGGGTGCGCCATTGTTGGAGGTGGATGACCTCAAGGTGTGGTTCCCGATCAAGAAGGGCTTTCTGCAGCGCACGGTCGACCATGTGAAGGCGGTGGACGGGGTCAACTTCAGCTTGCCCCAGGGCCAGACGCTGGGCATTGTTGGCGAATCCGGGTCGGGCAAGTCCACATTAGGCCTGGCGATCTTGCGGCTGATTTCCAGCCAGGGCGGCATTCGCTTTCATGGGCAGAACCTCGAAGGGCTGAACCAGAAAGCCGTGCGCCCCCTGCGGCGGGAAATGCAGGTGGTGTTCCAGGACCCGTTTGGCAGCCTGAGCCCGCGCATGTGCGTGGCGGACATTGTCGGCGAAGGGCTGCGCATCCACGGCATTGGCACCGCGCAGGAACAGGAAGCGGCGATCATCGCGGCGCTGGAGGAAGTGGGGCTGGACCCGCGCACGCGGCATCGCTACCCGCATGAGTTTTCGGGTGGCCAGCGCCAGCGCATAGCGATTGCCCGGGCGCTGGTGCTGAAGCCGGCGCTGATTCTGCTGGATGAGCCCACCTCGGCGCTGGACCGTACCGTGCAGCGGCAAGTGGTCGAGCTGCTGCGTAATCTGCAGCAGAAGTACAACCTGACCTACTTGTTCATCAGCCATGACCTGGCAGTGGTCAAGGCGTTGAGCCATCAATTGATGGTGATCAAGCATGGGCATGTGGTAGAGCAAGGGGACGCGCAGGCAATCTTCCATGCGCCACAGCATCCCTATACGCGGCAGTTGCTGGAGGCGGCGTTTCTGGAGGTTGGGAATTTGTAGGAGAAGGGCGTGTGTTCGCCTTGATTCTTGCGGCGCTCGATCTACGCAACACCGCAAAACCCAAGGCAGGTGCCCTGACGCAATCGGGCATAGAACACCTGGAGATTACGTACGCCCGGGTTATCAGAAATCAATGGTCCCGGAGAACTTCACCAGTCGCGGGTCACCCTGGGTCAGGTAACCGCCGTTAGCCGAAGCCCAGTAGTTCTTGTCGGTCAGGTTCTCCACATTCACCCGCAAGGTCAGGTCTTTCTCCGCTACCTTCAACTTGTAGCGGGCACCGGCATCGAAACGGTTCCAGGTCGGCAGACTGACATTGTTCGCCGCATCGACGAACTGGCCACCGGTGCGCAGCATCCTCGCATTCAGCGCCAGCCCCGGCACGCCGGGCACGTCCCAGTCGACGCTGGCATTGAGCTGGAACGTCGGCACGCCGATGGCATGGTTGCCATCGTTGCTGCCGTTGGCGGTGTTTTTCTGCTCCGAGGTCATGCGCGTGCCGCCGGCCATCAGGCGCAAGCCCTGGACCGGCTCGCCGAACAGACTCAACTCCAGGCCTTTGTTGACCTGCTCGCCGTCGCGAACGAAGACGTTGTTCAAGGTGTAGCCGTCCGAAGGCTTCTCGATACGGAACACGGCCAGGTTCGCACCAAAGGTCTGTCGGTCGAACTTGATACCAGCCTCAAGCTGCTTGGTGCGGCCTGGCGGGAACATCTCGCTGGCGTTCGACACATTGGCTGGCGCCGTCGGCCCCTGCGCCAGGCCTTCGATGCGGTTGGCATACAAGGAAATGCTGTCGGTGGCCTTGAAAACGATGCCATAGACCGGTGTGGTGATGGACTCCTCGTATGGGTCGCCTTTGCGGCTTCCGTCATTCGCCAGGTTGGGCTGCCCTTGGGAAACAGTGCCATCGTAGGTGTAGCTTTCCACCCGCAGTTGCTGCCGTCGCAAGCCGTAAGTCAGCAACAGGCGGTCATCGAAGACGCCAATGGTGTCGGAAATCGCGATGCTCCGCGCGCGAGTCTTGCCGGTGACACCAGGGTCACCCATGTCGCCACCCGTGCTGGTGACCGTGCCCGGCTTGGCCTGCTGCACGGTGTCGTAAATGTTGGTGTTGATTGGCGAATAGAAGATGTAGGCGTTTTCCGCCTGGGTCCACATGGTATTGGCTCCCACGGCGATCTGGTGGCTGATCGGCCCGGTCTGCAGCCGCCCATTCAGGCCGGTACTGAAGCTGGTGTTGTCTTCGCCGTGCACGATGTCCGAAGCGGTCATCGTCGCTGCGCCGCTGTTGCCGACCAGTACCGGCGTGCCGTAGGTACCCTGCTCGCGCGTGTGACGGGCGCCGCCGGCGAGGTAGGCGGTCCAGTTGTCACTCAGGTCCCATTCGCCACGCACCATGCCGAAGGTATCTTCCGACTCACTGTAACTCCAGTTCTGGCCATAGTTGTGACTGGCATCCGGTGCGGTCGGGGCTTTGGTCGCGGTGCTGCCCAGGCGCACCGAATTGCGCAGGTGGTTGATGCGCTGTTTCTGGTAGCCGATATCAGCCGACATGCGGAAGTTGTCGCCGCGGTAGTCCAGGCCAGCGGTGAACAGCTTGGTGCGCTGGTCCTGGTCGTCGACGGCGGTTTCACCTTCACGCTGGCTGAGGTTCAGGCGCGCGCCGAAGCGGTTGTCCTCACCGAAGCGCTGGCCGATATCCAGGTGCTCGCCAATGCGGCCATCAGAGCTGATGTCCTGGGTATAGCGGCGGGTCGGCTCATCGCCGGCGCGCTTAGGCTGCAGGTTGACGTTGCCGCCCAGGCCGGTGCCAGTCGGGCTTACGCCATTGAGGAAGGCATTGGGCCCCTTGAACACTTCGACCCGCTCGACGCCGTCGGTGGACATGATCTGTCGCGGCAAGATGCCGTACAGGCCATTGAATGAAATATCGTCGCCAGCCAACGGCAAACCACGGATCACGAACACCTTGGACTGGTTACCGAAGCCGAATGATTCACGCACCGAAGGATCGTTGGCCAAGACGTCACCGATATCCTCCGCCTGCTGGTCCTCGATCACCTTGGCGGTATAACTGGTCATGGTAAATGGCACATCCATGTAGTCCTGGTTACCCAGCACGCCCATTCGCCCGCCACGGGCAACCTGGCCTCCGGCAAACTCGTCCGGTAACGCGTCGGGCCGCGCTTTCAAGGCATCGGCGCTGACATCGGTCGCCTCCAGCTGGATCGGCTCGGCAGCCTGCGCCATCAGAGTTACGGAACAGCAGATCGCCAGTAATGCGGGGCGTGAGGGAATACGGGAAGGCATTGGTAAATTCCTGACAGCGCTGAGGAAGTGAAACTAAATGTAAATGGTAATGCTTACCAAAAACAAACATCAACCCAGGTACGTGGCAAAGGGCTGCCATTTATCAGGATTTCTGATCACGATCGTCTTTCATCATCAGCCAGATCGGGCATACAGTCGCTGCTGTCACCCCTGCTCCAACGGTAGAGCCCATGCCCAGTCAACACCAAAAAAACGTCTCCCCTGCCCTCGAACAGCTGATCCAGCGCGCCGGCCTGCCAGGCCCCACGCTCAGCGAAGCCCAGGCGCATGCCTTGCTGCAGATGCACTACGGCGTTGCCGGTGGGTTGTCGGCATTGGGCAGTCAGCAGGACCTGAACTTCCGGGTCGACACGGCTGGAGGGCAGTTCGTGCTCAAGGCCTGTCATGACAGCTACGCCAAGGTGGAGCTGGAGGCGCAGCATGCCGCCCTCGCCTACCTGCGTGAGCACGGCCTGTCGGTGCCCGCAGTACGTGCGGCGCACAGCGGCGAAAACTTGCTGGCCGTGGAGGTTGATGGCCAACCGCTGCGGGTACGCCTGCTCGACTACATTGACGGTCAACCGTTGACGCGTCTCAAGCACATGCCAGCGCAGGTGATGGCCGAAATGGGCAGGCTGTGCGCGCGGCTCGACAGCGCCCTGGCCGATTTCGACCACCCCGGCCTTGCGCGCACCCTGCAGTGGGACCCGCAACACGCCCAGGCGTTGATCCAGCATCTGCTGCCCGTCCTGCACAACACCGAGCAACGCGTCCGCATCGAACACGCCACCCGCGTCGCCGACGAACACCTCGCACCGCTGGTTGATCGGCTGCCAAGCCAGGCCGTGCACCTGGACATTACCGACGACAACACCGTCTGGGCCCGTGATGGCGAGCGCCAGTGGCAGTTGCAAGGGGTGATCGACTTCGGCGACCTGCTGCGCACGTGGCGCATCGCCGACCTGTCGGTGACCTGCGCGGCGCTGCTGCATCACGCCGAAGGCGACCCGCTGCGGATCCTGCCGGCGATCAGCGCCTACCAGGCGCTCAACCCGCTGACCGACGCCGAGCTGCGTGCGTTGTGGCCTCTGGTACTGAACCGCGCGGCAGTGCTGGTGCTGAGCAGTGCGCAGCAACTGGCCGTGGACCCGGGCAACCAGTACACCCGCGACAACGTCGCCCATGAGTGGGAAATCTTCGATACCGCCACCGCCGTGCCTTTCGCGCTAATGCAAGCGGCCATCCTGCAAGCTGCCGGCCTGCAGCCCGCCACGCCAGACCTGACCGGCTGCGCGCCGCTGCTGCCCGAACTTGCGGGGCAACCGGTGACGCGCGTGGACCTCGGCGTGCTCAGCGAGCATTGTGAAGCGGGCAACTGGGAGCAACCCGGCTTCGACCAACGTCTATTAACCCTGCACCCTGCCCCGGCCTGCAGCCTGCACGGGCAGTATCGCCTGTCGCAAACCCATATCGACCGCCCCGACGAACCCGCCACCTGCGCCCTTGGCGTCGAGCTGCATGTGCCCAACGGCAGCCCGGTGCAAGCGCCGGCAGCCGGCACCTGGCAGCACCGCGGCGACGGCCGGGGCTGCCTGCGCACCCCGCATTGGGCTTTGTGGCTGCAAGGCCTGGAGGACGCACCGGCAGACGGCCAGGCCGTGGAAAAAGGCCAGGCCCTGGGCAGCAGCTGCGGCTTCCTCAGCGTGCAGGTATGCCTGGACAATGGCATCCAGCCGCCGCTCTTCGCCACGCCGTCACAAGCCGCCGCCTGGCTGGCCCTGTGCCCGTCACCGGCCGCCCTGCTGGGCTTCGATTGCGATGCCGAGCCACTACCCGATCCACAAGCCCTGCTGGCCCGCCGCGACGCCAGCTTCGCCCGCTCGCAGAAGCACTACTACGCGCAACCGCCGCACATTGAACGTGGCTGGCGCAACTACCTGATCGACATGCAGGGCCGTTCCTACCTGGACATGCTCAACAACGTCGCGGTGCTGGGCCATGGCCATCCACGCATGGTTGCCGAGTCGGCGCGGCAGTGGTCGCTGCTGAACACCAACTCGCGCTTCCATTACGCAGCAATCACCGAATTCTCCGAGCGCCTGCTGGACCTGGCCCCCGAAGGTTTCGACCGGGTGTTCATGGTCAACAGCGGCACCGAGGCCAACGACCTGGCGATTCGTCTGGCCTGGGCCTACAGTGGCGGGCGCGATCTGCTCAGTGTGCTGGAGGCCTACCACGGCTGGTCGGTGGCCACCGATGCCATCTCCACGTCGATCGCCGACAACCCGCAAGCCCTGGAAACCCGCCCGGACTGGGTACACCCGGTCGAAGCACCGAACACCTTCCGCGGCCGCTTCCGCGGGGCCGACAGCGCCGCCGACTACCTGCAAGACGTCGACGCCAAGCTGGCTGACCTCGACGCCCGTGGCCGTCAGCTGGCGGGCATCATCTGCGAACCGGTGTACGGCAATGCCGGCGGTATCTCGCTGCCCGCAGGCTACCTGCGCGCAGCCTATGCCAAGGTCCGCGCGCGCGGCGGGGTGTGCATCGCCGACGAAGTGCAGGTGGGCTATGGCCGCCTGGGCGAGTACTTCTGGGGCTTCGAGGAACAGGGCGTGGTGCCGGACATCATTACCATGGCCAAGGGCATGGGTAACGGCCAGCCACTGGGCGTGGTCATCACCCGTCGCGAAATCGCCGAGGCGCTGGAGGCCGAGGGCTACTTCTTCTCCTCGGCCGGTGGCAGCCCGGTCAGTTGCCGCATCGGCATGGCGGTGCTGGATGTCATGCAGGAGGAAGGCCTGTGGGACAACGCCCGTGACACCGGGCGCTACTTCAAGGCACGCCTGCAGGCGCTGGTCGACAAGCACCCGCTGGCCGGAGCGGCACATGGTTCGGGCTTCTACCTGGGGCTGGAACTGGTGCGCGACCGCACCACCCTGGAGCCAGCCACCGAAGAAACCATGATGCTGTGCGATCGCCTGCGTGACCTGGGCATCTTCATGCAGCCGACCGGCGACTACCTGAACATCCTCAAGATCAAGCCACCGATGTGCACCAGCCGGGCCAGCGTGGACTACTTTGTCGACAGCATTGACCGGGTGCTGGACGAAGGCCTGTAAGTGTCAAGGCGTGGGCCCGACGGCTGCGGCCCACGCCTGTAATGCCTCACACGCGGCCATGGCCACCTGTTCATCGGTGCGCCCGGTGAACTGCCGCTCGATCGCATCGGCGGCAATCAGCCCGGCAATGGTGGGCTTGCCGACAGCATCGGTCAGGTCCAGCCATTCCCCCCAACTGGCGGGTACGTCGTACCAGCGCAGGTAGCCTGAGGGTGAGCACGGCCACCATCGCTCATCGAACTGCAGAATCACTTTCTCCAGCTTGCCCATCCCCAGATGCGCCAACGCTCCCTGCTGTGTTTCAGGTAACGCAGGGGTAAAGTGCAACGTTTTCAGAACCCCCACCGGGACTGTGCAAATGCAGAAGTCGCACACCTCTTCATTTACCTTGACGCGCGCGCTCGACCAGTCGATGTGGGTGACAGGACTGTTCAGGCGGATATCCAGGTGCTTCGACAGCAAGCCGACAAGCTCGCTGTAGCCGCCTGGCAGCATACGATCACCATGCCCGACCCCCGCTTCATCCAAGGCACAGACCGACAGTTGTTCGACGGGCAAACACGCTTCCAGTACAAGGTTGGCGTCGATGGCGAACTGCGTGGCACGCGCGAGCGCGGGGTCGAGTGTGGCCATGTAGCCATTGATCGCGTCAGGCAAAGGCTGTTGCCGATCGAGACGCCTGGTAAAGGCATCCCAGGCGGCGTCGATATCCGGCAACGCTCCGCCGCGCGCTGCTGCAAGCGGGCAACTGAAATCGGTCTCGACGCAAGCCAAGCCATATTGAAGTGCAACAGTGGCCAATGGGTTCTCGGCAAAATGCTGAAGCCATGCCGCACCTTCATCTGCTTTCACGCCGCCCAACTCGACAGTGTGCGTGCGCCCACCCGTTCGCCCACGCGCCTCCAGCACCGTGCAATCGACACCCCTTTCCCGCAAGCGTTGAGCGGCAGCCAGGCCTGCACACCCCGCACCGATCACGATCACCTTGCTCGCACCGGCACTCACGGCTGCCTCGGCGGCACGCAGCCCATCATTCCACGCACCATGAGTCATTGCCGGAGCGCTGGCATTACAAGCTTCTCCAGCGATGACCAAGCGCCCATGCAGCACTTGGCCCAGGGCGCTTCGATGCAACGGCGACCCGCCAGGCAGCAAGGCACTGTAGGCACCGAGGCTGAACGGGTCGCAACTCCAGTGGGTGACATGCCATGCGGTTGGTCTGTGCACGCTTTTCTCCATTGAGGGGGCTGTCCTGCAGGTGCATTAATGTTCATAATTTTTAGCCATAAAAGATGATCATCATCAGGTTTACTGACAATGGCCTTTACCAGCGACTCCCTGGCGATTTTCCTCGCGGTGCTCGATGCCGGCTCGTTCTCCGCCGCCGCCCGCAAGCTGGGCCGTGTGCCTTCAGCCGTGAGCATGGCAATCGCCCAACTGGAAGCGGAACTGGACCTGCCCCTGTTCGACCGGGCCACGCGCAAAGCCTTGCCCACCAACGCCGCCCTGGCGCTGGAGCCCCAGGCCAGGCAGGTCATCTGCCAACTCAACCTGCTGGATGCCCAGGCCCTGCAATTGCACAAAGGCCTGGAAAAGCGCCTGACCATCGCCATGGCGCCCGAGTTGCAGACCGGCCGCTGGAGCCAGCCGCTGGAAATCCTCGCCCAGGCATTTCCCAGCCTGGAAGTCGAGGTACGTTCGGCGACCCAGACCGAAGCCATTCGCCTGCTGCATGACGGCAGTGTGCAATTGGCATTGGTGTTCGAACGGCCCGGCATCGATGAGCGCGAATCCTTCCTCGAAGCCGGCAGCCAACTGCTGGTGGCCGTTGCCTCACCACGCCATCCGGCCGGGCAGAACAGCGGTACGCCATTGCCTGAAGAGGCCTTTGCCGAACAACGGCAGATCATCGTGGCTTCGGGCAAGGCCACCGGATCGGACCCGCGCATGGTGCTGTCCCGGCGCATCTGGCTGACCGACAGCTACCTGGCCACGCTGGACCTGGTGCAGTCCGGGCTGGGCTGGGCCTACCTGCCGCAGCCATTGGTCGAACCGCTGATTGCCTCGGGCGCACTGGCCGAGGTGCGCTTCGACAACATGGCCAGCCGCCTGCGCTTGTGGGTAGACATCATCTGGATCAAGTCGCGCCCGTTGGGCCTGGGCGCGCGACGCTACCTGGAAGTCATTCGCCAGCTGTTCGAGAAGGAGCCCCCCAGGGCCTGACACCCTTGCGCACGTCCAGGCCCTGCAGGCGATCGCCTTTGGGAGGGTTATGCTGTCGGCGCTACCAACCTGTAGCCAACCCCCGCCTCGGTAATGATGAACCGCGGCGCCGTGGGGTCATCGCCCAGCTTCTGTCGCAGATGCCCGACCACGATGCGCAGGTAGTGGGTATCCTCCGCATGGGTCGGCCCCCAGATATCCTTGAGCAGCTGCTGCTGGGTAATCACCCGCCCGGGGTGCCCGGCCAATAGCGCCAGCAAAGCATACTCCTTGCGTGTCAATGCCACCTCCACGCCGTCGAGCGTCACCCGGCGGAAGGCAAAATCCACCGTCAGCGGCCCAAAGCTGGCCGCCACTTCCGAGCCGCCGGCTTGTGGCACCTGGCGCAGCAACGCCCGCACGCGCGCGAGAAACTCCTGGATACCAAACGGCTTGGTCACATAGTCATTGGCGCCACCATCCAGCGCATCGACCTTCTGCACTTCACTGGCACGCACCGACAACACCATCACCGGCACTGCACTCCATTCGCGCAACTCACGCAGTACCTGCTGGCCGTCCATGTCCGGCAGCCCCAGGTCGAGCACCACCAGGTCCGGCTTGCCCAGTGCCGCCTGGGCCAACCCTTCGGCACCGGTGGCGGCCTCCAGCACCTTGTAGCCTTGCGAGGCCAGGCTGATACGCAGGAACTTGCGGATCTGCGGTTCATCGTCGATGACCAACAGGGTGGCGGAGTGGCTCATGGGGTTTCGCTTTCGGCTTCAGGTTGAGGAGGCAGCGGCAAGCATAGAGTGATGCTGGTGCCTTGGCCATCAATGCCTTCGCCCACCAGAATCTGCCCGCCATGGGCACCGATCATGCCCTGGCAGATAGCCAGGCCCAGCCCGGTACCCTGCCCGCCGCGATCGCCACGGGCGGCGGTGTAGAACATGTCGAAGATTTTCTCGCGGTCGGCTACGGGAATGCCGGGGCCCTGGTCGCTGACGGTCAAGCGCAGCTGGTCGTCATGCACGGCCACCTGCAGCTCAAGCCGACCATTGACCGGCGAAAAGCGTGCGGCGTTTTCCAGCACGTTGACCAGTGCCTGCTCGATCAACGCCGCATGCACGAACAGCAATGGCAGCTCGGCCGGCACGTCCGTGTGCACACGCAGCGGCGCCAGCACCACCCGCAGGCGGTTAAGCGCACTGCCGACGATATCCGCCGGGGCCACCCAGTCGCGGGCCAGCTTGAGGCCGCCATGGCCCAGGCGGGTCATGTCCAGCAGGTTCTGGATGTAGCGATCGAGGCGTTCGGCCTCGTTGCGGGTGCCCTCCAGCAGCTCGCGACGGTCTTCGGCCGGGATCGCGTCGCCCAACGCCAGCAGGCTGTCGATGCTGCCACGCATGGCGGTCAACGGCGTGCGCAAGTCATGGGATACGGAAGCCAGCAGGGCGCTGCGCAGTTGCTCGGTTTCGCCGTGCAGGCGTGCGGCTTCCAGCTGTTCGGCCAGGCGTGCGCGGGCCAGGGCCTGGGCCAGGGGCTGGCCCAGGGCGGTGAGCAGGCGCCGCCGTGGGTCGCTGAGCGGCTGCCCGTTGCGCGGGCGCACGCCCAGCAGCGCCAGCGGCTGATCGTCCACCGCCAATGGCCACCACCACCAGCGGCCATTAGGCAGGGTATCGCTGCCGTGGCCGGCGGCCTGCCCGTGCTGCCAGGCCCAATCGGCAGCCGCCCGTTCGGTGTCGCTGAAGGTGCAGGCTTCCCCGCTGGCCACTTGCAACTGGCCTTCGGCGTTGCGCTCCAGCAAGCACACCTGGGTGTCCTGCCAGCCGTCCAGGTGCTGGCCGGCAGCCTTGAATATGGCTTGGCGGTCGGTGGCTACCGTCAAGCGGCGAGACAGGTCGAGCAACTGGCTGGTCTGCGCCTGGGTCTCGCGCAGCGCCTGCAACTGGCGACGCTGGCGCGCGGCCAGGTTGCCGGTGAGCGCAGCCATCAACAGAAAGAACACCAGGGTCAGCACGTCTTCTTCGCGCTGGATGGTGAACGAGAAGTTGGGCGGTATGAACAGGAAGTCATAGGCCAGGAACGACAGCGCGGCGCAAGCCAGCGCAGGTCCCAGGCTACTGCGCACTGCGACCAGCAACACCGCCGCCAGGAACACCAGCGAGATATTGGGCAGCGCCAGCACACTGGACACCGCCCAGGCCAGACCCGCAGCCATCACGGTGGCCAGCAGCGCCAGCAGGTAATGACGCCACACCCACACCCGCCGCACGGCTGAACGCGGCGCTGGCGGCTGCACGTCGCGGTCCAGCACGTTGATTTCCAGGCCACGGCTTTCGCGCAGCAGCCGCGCCGCCACACCCGCGCCGAACAAACGCCGACGCAGGCGGTTGCGGGATTGCCCGACCAGCACCAGGCTGGCCCGCCGCTCGACAGCATGCTGGATCAGCGTGCGGGCCACTTCCCCAGCCCGCAGCAGCACCACCTCCCCGCCCAGTCGCTCGGCCAGTTGCTGCGCGGCTTGCAAACGATGCCGTGCGGTTTCGTCACGCAGGCGGCCGTTGTCCACATGCACCAGGCTCCAGGGCAGGTGGCGGCGCTGGGCCACGCGGCTGGCATGGCGCACCAGGCGTTCGGCCTGGTCGTCACCGTCTATGCCCACCAGCAACCGGCCGCGCAAGGCCGGCGCCTCCTGGCCGCGCTGACGATAGCCGTGGGCCAGGTCGGCATCGACCTGAGCAGCGGCGGTCTGCATGGCCAGCTCGCGCAGGGCGGTGAGGTTGGTTTGCGAAAAATACGCATCGATGGCCGCCCGAGCCTGCTCGGGCACGTACACCTTGCCTTCACGCAGGCGTTCGAGCAGCTCTCGCGGAGGCAGGTCGATCAGCACCAGCTCGAACGCCTCCTGCAGCACCCAGTCCGGCAGGGTCTCGCGCACTTGCACGCCGGTAATGTCACGGACCTTGTCGTTGAGGCTTTCCAGGTGCTGGACGTTGACCGTGGTGTACACGTCGATGCCCGCGGCCAAGAGTTCTTGTACGTCCTGCCAGCGTTTGGCGTGGCGGCTGCCGGGGGCGTTCGTGTGGGCCAGTTCGTCCACCAGGGCCAACGCCGGCGCGGCACGCAGCAGGCCGTCAAGGTCCATTTCCTCGAGGGTGACGCCACGGTACTGGCTGCGCAGCAAGGGCTGCTGATGCAGCCCTCCGAGCAACGCTTCGGTTTCGGCGCGGCCATGGGTTTCGACCACCCCGGCCAACACCTGCACGCCCTGGCGTTGCTGGGCGTGTGCAGCCTGGAGCATGGCGAAGGTCTTGCCGACGCCGGGGGCAGCGCCGAGGAACACCTTCAGCCGGCCCCGGCCGGTGCGTGGAAGGTTGGCCAACAGCGCATCGGCGCGGGCGGAGTCACTCATGTTTCATCCTTTGCTTTTTCCAGCAGTCGGCCACTTCAGGGAAAGCCCCCTTAACGTGTAGGAGCGGGTTTACCCGCGAATACGTCAGTGGCACCACCACCGCATTCGCGGGTGAACCCGCTCCTACAGGCTTCCTGCCAGCGCTTCGATTACCTGACAATGGCGAGCTTTTCCAAGGCCTGGTTCAACGCCAGCACGTTGACCACCGGCGGGCCGATCAATGGGTGGAGGGTGGCCTGTTCCAGCAAGGCTTGCAAGCGCTCGACCGGCAGCTGCCGTGCCGCCGCCACCCGCGGGATCTGATAGGCCAACGCCTCCGGTGGCAAGTGCGGGTCCAGGCCGCTGCCCGAGGTGGTCAGCAGCGCCTGCGGCACTGGCCCCTGCTGCGCCTGATACAATGCAGCCGCATCGCCCTTTACCCGCTCAGCCAGCGCCGGGTTGCTCGGCGACAGGTTGCTGGCGCCGCTGGCCACGGTCGCGTAGGCACCTGCCGAGGGCCGCGAGTGGAACCAGCCATCGCCCTGGAAGTCCTGGGCGATCAATGCCGAACCCCGCACCTGGCCTTGCGCATCACGTACCAGGCTACCGTTGGCCTGGTTCGGGAAAGCGACTTGGGCAATACCGGTCACCGCCAGCGGATACAGGGCGCCCGTCACCAGGGTCATCAACAAAGCCAGGCTCAATGCCGGGCGTAGATAAGCAGTCATGGCGGCCTCCTCAGACCAGGTTCAGGGCGTTGAGCAGCAGGTCGATCAGCTTGATCCCGGCAAACGGCACCACAATGCCGCCCAGCCCGTAGATCAGCAGGTTGCGCCGCAACAGGTGCGCCGCACTGGCCGCCTGCACGCGCACCCCACGCAGCGCCAGCGGGATCAGCACGATGATGATCAGCGCGTTGAACACGATCGCCGACAGGATGGCGCTCTGCGGGCTGGCCAGTTGCATCAGGTTGAGCACACCCAGTTGCGGGTAGATGGCAGCGAACAGCGCCGGCAGGATGGCGAAGTATTTGGCCACGTCGTTGGCAATGGAGAACGTTGTCAACGCACCGCGGGTGACCAGCAGCTCCTTGCCGACCTGGACTACGTCCAGCAGCTTGGTCGGGTCGCTGTCCAGGTCGACCATGTTGGCGGCCTCCCGCGCAGCCTGAGTGCCGTCGTTCATGGCCATGCCTACGTCAGCCTGGGCCAGTGCCGGGGCGTCGTTGGCACCGTCGCCACACATGGCAACCAGGCGGCCTTCATTCTGCTCCTGGCGAATGCGCGCCAGCTTCTTCTCGGGCGTGGCCTCGGCCAGCACGTCATCGACCCCCGCTTCGGCGGCGATGGCAGCCGCAGTCAAAGGGTTGTCGCCGGTTACCATGACCGTGCGAATGCCCAGCTTGCGCAGCTCGGCGAAGCGCTCGCGGATACCAGGCTTGACCACGTCCTTGAGGTGGATCACACCCAGCAAGCGCTTGTCGACGCACACCAGCAACGGGGTGCCACCACTCTGCGCGATGCGTTCGACTTCACGGGCCAGCGCCGCCGGCATTTCCAGGCGTTGCATACCGACGAAGGCCAGCACCGCATCGACGGCGCCCTTGCGGTAGCGGTGCTGCTCGAAGTCGATACCCGACAGGCGTGTCTCGGCACTGAAAGCCACCGCTTCGAACTGCCCGGCAGGCGGGTCGACGAAGTCGTGCAACTGGCGCAGGTATTCGACAATCGACTTGCCCTCGGCGGTGTCGTCGGCCAGCGAGGCCAGCAAGGCGCCCTCCCCCAGTTCCTTGGCGGTAATGCCCGGTGCAGCATGCAGTGCGCTGCAGCGGCGGTTACCGAAGGTGATGGTGCCGGTCTTGTCGAGCATCAGCGTATGCACGTCCCCGGCGGCCTCGACGGCGCGGCCCGAGCGGGCAATGACATTCAGCCGTACCAGCCTGTCCATGCCGGCGATACCGATGGCCGACAGCAGGCCGCCGATGGTGGTCGGGATCAGCGTCACCAGCAGCGCGGCCAGGAAGATCAGCGGCAGGCTGCCACCCACGAAGTGGGCGAACGGCTGCAAGGTCACCACCACGATCAGGAAAATCAGGGTCAGGCCGATCAGCAGGATGTCGAGGGCGATTTCGTTCGGGGTCTTCTGCCGCTTGGCCCCTTCAACCAGGGCGATCATGCGGTCCAGGGTCGACTCGCCCGGGTTGCTGGTGATGCGGACAAGCAGCCAGTCGGAGACCAGCCGCGTATTGCCGGTCACCGCCGAGCGGTCGCCACCTGATTCGCGTATTACCGGCGCGGACTCGCCGGTAATGGCGGCCTCGTTGACGGCCGCAATGCCTTCAATCACCTCGCCGTCGCCGGGGATCATTTCGCCGGCGACCACGCGTACCACGTCGTCCTTGCGCAGCGCGCTGGCAGCTACCGTCTCGTAGCTGCCATCACGCAGACGACGCTGGGCGGTCAGGCCCTGGCTGCCGGCCTTGAGGCTGTCGGCGCGGGCCTTGCCACGGCCCTCGGCCAACGCCTCGGCGAAGTTGGCGAACAACACGGTGAACCACAGCCACAGGGCAATCTGCACCGCAACGCCGGTGCTCACGCCGCCGCCGGGGGCAAAACACAGCACGGTGGTCAGCACCGCGGTCAGGGCCACCACCAGCATTACCGGGGAGCGCTTGAGCTGACGCGGGTCGAGCTTGACGAACGCCTGCACCAGCGCCGGGCGCCACAGCGCGGCGAAGCGGGTCTGGTCCTTGGCATTGTGCCGGCTATTCACTTCAGGAATGGGCATGTTCATGATCGGTCCTCAAAAACCCAGGCTAAGGTGTTCGGCGATTGGCCCAAGGGCCAGGGTCGGCAGGAAGGTCAGGCCACCGACCAGCAGGATGGTCACCAGCAGCAAGCCGGTGAACAGCGGGCCGTGAGTCGGGAAGCTGTTCTGTCCCAGCGGCGCGCTTTTTTTCGCCGCCAGGCTGCCGGCCAACGCCAGTATCGGCAGGATGTAGCCGAAGCGGCCGATGAGCATGGCCAGGCCGATCATCAGGTTGTGGTACACGGTGTTGGCGCCAAACCCGGCAAAGGCCGAGCCGTTGTTGGCCGAGCCCGAGGTATAGGCGTACAGCAACTGGCTGAAACCATGCGCCCCCGGGTTGGTGACCGCCCCGGCCGGGCCGGGCAGGCTGGCGGCGATGGCGCCAAGTACCAGCACGCCGACCGGCATCACCAGCAGGGTTGCCACCAGAAGCTGCACTTCACGGGCCTGCAGCTTCTTGCCCAGGTATTCCGGGGTACGGCCAATCATCAGCCCGGCCAGGAACACCGCGATAAGGACGAACAGCAGCATGCCGTAGAGGCCCGCGCCGACGCCGCCGAATATCACCTCGCCGACCATCATGTTGACCATCGCCACCATACCGGTCAGCGGGTTCAGGCTGTCGTGCATGGCGTTGACCGAACCGTTGGAGGCGGCGGTGGTGGTGACCGTCCACAGCACCGAACCGGTGGTGCCGAAGCGGCTTTCCTTGCCCTCCAGGGGGGCGGTCTGCTGCACCTGCGTGCTTTCCAGGGCCGGGTTTGGCTGGTGCTCGGACCACAGCGCCGTGCTACCGCCGATCAGGAACAGGGCAAGCATGCAGGCGAGGATGGCGCGGCTCTGACGCAGGTCCTTCACGTAGTGACCGAAGGTGAACACCAACGCCACCGGAATGAGGATGATCGATGCCACCTCGAACAGGTTGCTCCAGGCCGTTGGGTTTTCGAACGGGTGCGCCGAGTTGACGCCGAAGAAGCCACCGCCATTGGTACCCAATTGCTTGATGGCGATCTGGCTGGCGGCCGGCCCCAGCGGAATGGTCTGGTCGGCACCTTGCAAGGTCAGCGCGTGGGCGTAGTCGGCAAAGGTCTGCGGTACGCCCTGCCATACCAGCAACAGCGCGAGCAGCAAGCACAGCGGCAACAGGCCGTAGAGGGTGGCACGGGTCATGTCGACCCAGAAGTTGCCCAGCGTCGTCGCGCTGCGCCGGGCGATACCGCGGCACAGGGCAACCAGCACGGCCAGGCCGGTGGCAGGGCTGACAAAGTTCTGCACGGTCAGGCCAAGCATCTGGCTCAGGTAGCTGACCGACGCCTCACCGCTGTAGGCCTGCCAGTTGGTGTTGGTAACGAAACTGACGGCGGTGTTGAACGCCAGCGACCATTCCTGGCCAGGCAGGTGCTGTGGGTTGAGTGGCAGGTGGCCCTGCAACAGCAGCACGCTGAACAGCAGCAGGAAGCCGACCAGGTTGAACGCCAGCAGGGCCAGGGTGTATTGCCGCCAGTTCTGCTCCTGGCTGGCGTTCACACCCGCCAGCCGGTAACAGCCCTGCTCGACCGGCCCCAGCACAGGCGTCAGCCAGGTACGCTGGCCTTCCATGACCTTGAAGTAGAACCGCCCGAGCCAGGGTGCTGGTAGCAGCACAATGGCAAAGAATGCCAGGAGCAAGGCGAAATCGTAACTGTGCATGGCCGCTCCCTAGCTGCGATCGGCGCGCAGCAGCGCCACCAGCAGATAAAACGCCAATGCCACTGCCAGCAGCAGTGACAGCCCGTCGAGCATGTTCATGTGTGGTTCTCCCCGTGTTACGGCTTGGGCCGCTTTGGGGAAATTGTCCGAGGGAGGGGCGTAAAGGGGCGAGATCGGGGGATGGGGGTGGGGATAAAGAATGCGTAAAGATCAGCGTTGTGGTTTGCCTGTAACGGCCTCTTCGCGGGCTCGCCCGTTCCCACGGGCACTGCACAGCCTTCACGGCCTGTGTGGTACCTGTGGGAGCGGGCAAGCCCGCAAAAGGGCCGACGCAGGCTTACTGTTGTGGCGGCTGCGCCGCGTTACGGCTCCAGTCCAGCAGGAGGCTGTAGCCCACCGCCAGCAAGGTCGGCCCGATGAACAGGCCAATGAAGCCGAAGGCAAGCAAGCCGCCGAACACGCCCAGCAGCACGATCACCAGCGGCAGGTTGCCACCACGGCTGATCAGGTAGGGTTTGAGCACGTTGTCCACGCCGCTGATGACGAAGGTGCCCCAGACGCCCAGGAACACCGCCATGCCGTATTCGCCCTTCCACACCAGCCAAGCGGTGGCCGGGATCCAGGCCAGTGGCGGCCCCATGGGGATCAGGCTGAGCATGAAGGTCACCAGCCCCAGCACGATCGCCCCAGGCACCCCCGCGATCAGGAAGCCGATCAGCGCCAGCAGGGCCTGCGCGGCCGCCGTGCCGATCACCCCGTTGACCACCCGCTGCACGGTAGCGGCTACCAGGTCCAGGTAATACTCGGCGCGTTCGCCCACCAGCCGGTGCAGCAAGCGCAGCACGAATGCCGCCAAACGTGGCCCGTCGCGGTAGAAGAAGAACACGAACACCAGGCTCAGGGTCAGTTCCAGCACGCCGCTGCCGATCTGCGCGCTGCGCGCCAGCAACCAGTTGCCCACCTGCCCAAAGTAAGGCTTGATCGAGGTAAGCAAGGCTGCGCCTTGCTGGTCCAGCGATTGCCAACCGTTGACCAGACGCTCGCCAACGAATGGAATGCCACCCAACCAGGCCGGTGCATCGGGCAGGCCGTCGACCTGCACGTCACGCACAAACGCCGTAGCGTCGCGAATGTGATCGGCCAGGTTGAACCCCAGCCACACCAGCGGCAGTGCCACGATCAGGATCCAGGCCATGGTCAGCAGGCCGGCTGCCAGCGTCTCACGACCGCCCAGCAGGCGCGTAAGGAAGCGCATCAACGGCCAGCTGGCAAAGGCCAGGATGGCCCCCCACAACAATGCCGATATGAACGGTGCCATCACCCACAGGCCGGCACCTAGCAACGCCACCAGCAGAATCTGGACCAGCAGGCGATCATTGTTAACCATGAGGGTGCTCGTTCAAGGGATCAGTTCAAGGTGCAGGCCGTCTGTAGGCGCACTGCCGACTTCAAGACGGCGATTGCGCACCCCGGCCTTGACCAGCGCCTCGCGCCAGGCCTCAGCCTGGGCGCCACTGAGGCTGACACGCAAGGTGCTGTCAAGGTTCAGGCTGCGGGCCAGCAGGTTTACCCAGGCGTCTTGCGGCGCAGCAAGGTCAGGGTAGTCGAGCTTGCCGGTGTCACGCATTTCGCGCAGCACCGTGGCAGCGGTTGGCAGCAGCTCGCCCAGCGGGCTGCCTGCGATGAACTCTTCCACATGCAGATAGGCACGGCGGTTGCCACGGGTAACGCTGTACAGCGCGACCAGGGTGTCGGCCTCGTCTGCCGAGCGGCGTAGCAGGATGAACGCCTGCTGCTCGTCGCCTCCGTTGAGGCGGGCATTGGCGAACACATCATTGGCCCACAGGCTGGCCTCACCGCAATCACGCCCCTGACACCAGAACAACGGGTAGCCACCGTCGCGCACAAGTGCTTCGCGGGCACTGGTGAAGGCCTCGCGTGCAGTCCGCTCGACGGGCAATTCGTAGGTTACCGAGCTGACTTGACCGCGGCTTTCGACTTTGTCATCGACCCGCAGGCGGCCACTGATCTTGCGTAGCGGGCCCATCGGGTAGACCCGCTCCTGTTCCGTCGCCGGGCGTTGATCGACCACCTTGGCGTCCTGCGGGACCGGCAGGACGCCGGCCCACGACACGGGGGTGGCGAGCACCAGACAGGCAGCCAAGGCAGTGCGAATGGAAACGGGTACGCTCATTGGCGAACCAGGCGGCGCTCAGCGCCGAATTGAAGCTCCAGGATGTCTGGCAGTTGCATGGTTGTCTCCCTGTTCAACCCGCCAAGCCTCGACACTTGTCCGGTGCAAGTCAAGCAAAGCCAAAGAAGCGATTGATACAGTCTGCAACAAGGGCCGCGCCCTGCGCATCGTTCAGGTGCAGGTGATGGCCGCCGGGTAGTGTCACCTGTTCAAAGGGTAGCTGCTCCAGCAACCCGGTGTGGCGCGCCAGCATGCCGTCGGCGGCCACCACCAACAGCGCCGGGCAACTCACCCGCCGCACATAGGCCATGGCCTGGGCCTCGCTCAGGCGCACCGGCGAGGGCAGGGTCAGCCGGCTGTCGCTGCGCCAGCTGTAGCCACCGGGCACCGGCATCAGGCCACGTTGGGCCAGCAGCTCGGCCGCTTCACGGCTGACCGCGACCATGCCTTTCATCCGGGCTTGCACCCCTGCTTCCAATGTCGCATACACCGACTTGCGCTTGCCATCCAGCCGCAACTGGGCTTGCAGTGCCATCCCTAAGCGCTCACCTGCGTCCTGCTCGGCGCCAGTCGGCGGGATCACGCCGTCGATTAGCGCCAGGTGACTGACCCGATCGGGCAATGCACCGGCCAGTTGCACCGAAATGATCGCGCCCAGCGAATGCCCCAGCAGGGCGAAACGCGGCCAACCCAGTTGCTCGGCCACGCGCAGCACGTCATGGGCATAGTCGGCCAGGGCATACCCGGCGCCGAGCGGGCGGTGCTCTGAATAACCATGGCCAGCCAGGTCCAGGGCGACGAGGCGCAGACCTTTCAGTTGCGGTGCCAGGCGGGCAAAGCTGTTGGCATTGTCCAGCCAGCCATGCAGGGCAATCACCGGCAGCCCGTCTTCGGGGCCGAACAGGTGTGCAGCCAGTTCGATATGGCCCAGGCTCAGGCGAATTTCCTCAACGTGTGCGCTCATGCCTGGCTCCAGCGGTCGAACAGGCCCTTGATCAGGCTGGCAGTGTCGGCCGGGCGCTCCAGCGGGAACATGTGCCCACCCGGTACACTGTGGTATTCACCTTTGGGCATACTGCGCACGGCCAAGGTGTGGTGGCGACGAATGACGTTGCTCCGGTTGCCGCGCACCATGGCCAGCGGCACCTGCAACTGGCGCGCGGGGGCGGGGCTGGTGTGCGGGATGCTGCGGTAGATGCTGATTTCAGTAGCAGGGTCGAAGCGCAACTGTAGCCCTTGCTCCACCACCTGCAGGCCATGTTCTACATAAGCGTCGAGGCAATCGGGATCGAAATGGCGGAACAGTGATTTGCCAGCGAAATAGTCCCGGGCGCTGTCGCGGTCATTGAACGTTTCGCGACGCCCCAGGGTGCGCCCGGCCGGTGTGATGCGGTCGATGAAACCAAAGCGTTTGGCTGTACGCAGCAGCCATTGATCAGCGCGGGTGAGCACCGGAGAGTCGAGCATCACCAGCCCCCGGTAGTACTCGGGGCAGCGCAATGCCGCGTGCAGGTGCAACACGCCACCCAGCGAATGGCCGACGCCCCAGACCGGCTGGTCCTGCTGCGCCAGGTGATGCAACAATTCATCGACCAGGCTTTGCCAGTTTTCGTCCACGGGAAAGCGCGGGTCATGCGCGTGCTGGGCCAGGTGCTGCACCTGATAGTCCGGCGCCAGCGCTGCAAACAGCTTGCCGTAGGTGGCCGATGGGAAACCGTTGGCAGGGGCGAAGAAGATCTGCTGCGACATGGCGCCTGGTCCGGACCGGAATGATGGCCCATTGTCTGCATCGCGGGGCGGTTCGGCAATGTCCATAAAGGTCATCGGCGAGGGGGATCAGGTCATGCCGAGCGGTCGAAACTGCTCAGCGACCGACGCAGGCAGGCCTGCATGTAGGCCACTTGGCTCTCCAGCGCCTCGCGGGCCAGACGCTGGTCCTGGTAGTCCAGTTGCAGGCGGCGCAGGGCCAGACAACTGATTTGCAGCAAGTGCGAAACCCGCAGGCAGGCGTCCTGCAGCGTCCGCAGGTCCTGCTCGCATTGTTGCCTCGCAACAGGGTCCAGCCCGGGGTTGTCGTTCACCTTGCGCATCAGGTGGTAAAGCTTGGCATCGGCCGATTCACGCAGCAGGCTGTATTGGGCGAAATCCAGCGAAGTACCTTGGTCAACCTGTTCCAGGGTGGGTTGCAGGTCCAGGGAGCGCAACAGCTCCAGCATTTCACCCCTCATTCGCCGTTCCCTGATATTTGCCATGTGGCAACGCTAGCAAGCGGTGGTGAAGTGCGGCAACTGACAAAAATGCCAGTTGCCTTATCGCTCTTTACCCATGCCAGCATTCAGACGCGAGCGAAACAGTGGCCTGCACAAGCCATGGGAAGTTCACGCGGGTGAGTGGATGGCCCGAAGCGTCATCAACCCGGCCAGCGGCCACTCCCCTTCCAGTTCTGCCAGGCTGGCAGTGCTCATGGCTGCCGGCTGTTGCCTGTGGCCGTGCTCCAGTGCACCGACCAAGGTGCCTACCAGCGGCTGGTGGCTGACCAGCAGCACATGCTCAAGCCCCAGGCGCTCGATTTCGCCGATGACCTGCTGTACATCACCCTCGGGCGTCAGCCAGGGCACGGTGCGCACCGGTTCGGCGAAACCCAGGGTGTCATGCACCAGTGCGGCGGTCTGCTGGGCGCGTACGTAAGGGCTGGCGACAATCGCCTGCAATGGCTGCCCGATCAGGTAAGCCGCACTGTGCAGCACCTGCTCGCGACCATGGGCCGTCAACCGGCGCTCGGCATCTGTCTTGGCCCGCGGCTCAGCTTCACCGTGGCGCAGCACCCACAGCTTCACAGCTTGGGTTCCTCGTCACGCACCGGATGCGCGGCCGGTGCCACAGCGTGCGCGGCTTCACCTTCCGGCGCACGCGGGGCCGGCCAGTCTGCGAACGGCCATGGCTTCTGGTCGCTGTGGAAACTGCCGAAGCGACCAATCTGTGCCAGGTACTGGCTCAGGCTGTCGCCGAAGTTCATCAGGCTGGCGCTGGGCGCGCCATACACCAGTCGGTAGATCAGCTGTACCAGCACCAGGCCACCCAACAGCAACTCGGCCAGTTGCCAGACCACCAGGAACACCAGCATCCACAGCACCCGCAGGATGATCGACTCGCGCTGGGCGCGTTCGGGCGTATCGTTCATGTGTTGCTCCTTGCTCGTGTCAGAGCCGCCAAGGGCTCAGTTGAAACCGCTGATGGAAATGAAATCGACATCGGTCTTGGGCTCGGCGCGCATCAGGTGCTCGATCACCTGGTTCAGCGTGCGGCCTTCGAACAGGATGGCATGCAGGCCGGCCACCAGCGGCATGTACACCTGCACTTGCTGGGCCTTGGTCTTGAGCACCTTGAGCGTGTTGACCCCCTCGGCCACTTCGCCCAGGCGGTTGACTGCCTCTTCCAGGCTTTGGCCCTGCCCCAGTGCGTAGCCAACCTGATAGTTGCGGCTCTTGGGCGAGGAGCAGGTGACGATCAGGTCACCGACACCGGCCAGGCCGAGGAACGTCATGGGGTTGGCGCCCTGGCTGACGGCGAAACGGGTCATCTCGGCCAAGGCCCGGGTAATCAGCATGCTCTTGGTGTTCTCGCCCATCCCCAAGGCCACAGCCATGCCGGCGATGATCGCGTAGACGTTCTTCAGTGCACCGCCCAGTTCGACGCCGAAACGGTCGGCACTGGCGTAGACGCGGAAGGTGCGCCCGTGCAGCACGGCCTGTACCTGCTGGCACAGGTCTTCGTGCTCACTGGCCACCACTGTGGCAGTCAGTGCATGTTCGGCGATTTCGCGCGCCAGGTTGGGCCCTGACAAAACGCCGATGCGCGCCTCGGGGGCGATTTCTTCGAGGATCTGGCTCATCAGCTTGAAGCTTTGCGCTTCGATGCCCTTGGTCAGGCTGACCAGGCCTTTGCCGCGCAGCAGCTCGGCATGCGGTGCCAGCACGCTGCGCAAGGCACTCGATGGCAGGGCAACGAAGATCAGCTCACTGGCCTGCAGGGTGGCCAGCAAGTCGTTGACCGGCTCAACCCCATCGTGCAGGCGGATACCCTTGAGGTAGCGCGGATTCTCGCGATTCACACGCATGGCCTCGGCCTGCGCCGGGTCGCGCATCCATTGGCGCACCGGCACACCGTTTTCCGCCAGCAGGTTCGCCACGGCGGTGCCGAAGCTACCGCCGCCCAGAACCGCAACAGGTTGCTGTTCAGTCATATCCAATCCATTAAAGCCAAAAGTTAAGTGGCGACCCCGCCATTATACGGCTCGCCTGCCTTGCGCCAAGGTTAGCAACGCAGATGACACTGTCATGGCCACGTTGCAACAAATGCAGGCGCGAGCTTGCTCGCGATGCGCCGCGCCGGCGGCGCTCGATTTCCGCCCCCACGAAAGCGTCAAGACAGGCACGCTGCAAAACCGCTGCAGATCACTGGAAAATACGCCAAGGTCAGTTACCATGCCTGTTTCAATCCTGAAACAAAGGCCGCTCCGTGTTCCCTGGCACGCCACCGTACCCGCGCCTGCTGTTATTGACCGCCCTGCTCGGCGGCCAGGCTGCGGCCGACGACCTGTTCATCGACACCCCCGACCTGCCACAGGTTCTGACCGCCACTCGCCTGAAACAATCCCCCGCCGCTGTCCCGGGCAGCATGACCGTACTCGACAGCGAACTGATTCGCGCCAGCGGTGCCCGTGACATCCCCGAACTGCTGCGCCTGGTACCGGGCATGATGATCGGCTACGGTGCCGGCAATCAACCCACGGTCAACTACCACGGCAGCAACGTCAACGACGCACGGCGCATGCAGGTACTGATCGATGGCCGTTCGGTGTACCGCGCAGGCCTGGCCACGGTGGACTGGAGCGACATCCCCGTGGCCATGGAGGACATCGAGCGCATCGAGGTGTTCCGCGGCCCGAACACCGTCAGCTATGGCGCCAACGCGCTGATGGCAGTGGTCAACATCCTCACCCGCAACCCCGCCGACAGCCATGGTACACGGCTGAAAGTGACGCGCGGCCAGGACGGCATCAACGACTTCTATGCCAGCCACGGCTTCGGTTGGGACGGTGGCGACATGCGCCTGTCGCTGTCGGGCCAACAGGACGACGGCTTCGATGAGAACCAGTTCGGCCAGGACTACCGCGACAGCCGCCGCCTGACCCGCTTCAACCTCAGCGCCAACCACAACCTGGCGGTCGACCAGACCCTGGAGTGGCAACTGGCGGCCAAGGAAGGCAGCAATCAGCGGCCCTACACCTACCAGCCGGTGTTCCAGCAGTACGAGTCCGGGAACAATGCCGACGTCAACGCCAAGGACTATGCGGGCTCGTTGCGCTGGACCAAAGACTTCAGCGCTGAACACAGCCTTTATATCCAGGGCTCAGCCCAGCATTTTGATCGCCAGCAAGTGTGGCGCGCCTGTGATGCCTTGCAGTCGTTCAGCCCCGAACTGACCCAGCTCTGGCAGATGAACCCCGACTTTGCCGAAAAAGTGGCGCGCGGCATTGCAACGGGCGCCCCCCTTTCCACTGACGACCCTGCCCTGAAAGGCCTTCTGCAGAAAGTGCAGCAGCAATGGAAAGAGGGTGGAAGGGAGCAGGTCTGCGGCGATGTCGATCAGAGCACCCGTGAAACCCGCTATGACCTGGAAATCCAGGACACCCTGAGCCTGACCGATAGCCTGCGTCTGCTCAGTGGCATGAACTACCGCTATGATCGCGCCGACTCGCAGACCTACTTCAACGGCAGCATCGACGACCAGACCTGGCGCCTGTTCGGCCAGTTGGAATGGCGGGCCGACGAGCACTGGATATTGCAGGGTGGCGCCATGTTCGAAGACTCGCGCCTGTCAGGCAGTTCGCTGACCCCGCGCGTCGCGGTCAACTACCTGATCACCCCACGCCACGGTCTGCGTGCGGTGTACTCCGAAGCGGTGCGCTCGCCCGACATGTTCGAGAACAACGTCAACTGGAGTTACACGGTCAAGAACCTCACCCCCAATTCATTCGGCCTGCAAAACGGTGAGTACTTCGTCAAGACCCGCGGCCCTGGCGACCTTGAACAGGAGCGCATGCGCTCGCGCGAGCTGGGCTACAACGGCTACTTCAGCGACATCGACCTGAGCCTGGATGTGAAGCTGTTCTACGACGAGATCACCGGCATGATCAGCGAGCCGCTGAGGAACAACCAGTACATCGCCAGCAACGCCAACAAGGCCCGTTTCAGCGGCAGCGAGGCGCAAATGGACTGGCGCCCCACCCTGCGCGACCGCCTGCGCCTGACCTATGCTTACGTCGATGCCTGGGCCAGTAACCCCGACGACCGTCGCCTTAGCGCCCGCAACAGCGGCTCGGCCGGGTGGATGCGCGAATGGGGTGCCGGCTGGTCGAGCGCGCTGTTCTATTACGGTGACGATGCCCTCAACCAGTACCGCTACGAGCGTCTGGACCTGCGCCTGGCCAAGCGTTTTCGGGTGTATGGCAGCAACCTGGAGCTGGCGGCGCTGTGGCAGCAGCGCCTGGACGATGAACCGACCTCGGCCCTGCAGAACCGCTACGACAGCCGTCACCGCCTGAGCGTGAGCGCGGAGCTGGAGTTCTGATGGCCCTGCTGCTGCGCCTGTTGCTGCTCTGCCTGTGGCCGTTGGGGCCTTTGTCCGCCAGCGAAGTCCTGCTGGTTGGGGCTGAGGACCAGCCCGGTGTACGCAGCTTCATCGCCGCACTGGAAAGCCGCCGGCCACACGATCATGTGCAGTTTCGCACCACCACCGAACTGCCGCGCCCGGGCAAGCTCAAAGCCGACCAACGCCTGATCCTGCTCGACAACGCAGCACTGGAATGGCGCCTGGGCGAAACCGCCGGCCCGCCGGCGCTGGTCATGCGGGTCAGCCGGGTACAGGCTGAACAGCGCCTGGGAAAGTCGCGCCCCGCGTTCCTCACACTGTTGTGGAGCGACGCACCGTTGGGACGGCAACTGCGCCTGGCACGCTACTTGTTGCCGCAGGCCAGGCGCGTTGGCGTGCTGTACGGCGAGCACAGCAGCTTTCTGCTGGACGAACTGCGCCATGCTGCACGGCCGCTAGGCCTGGAGATCGTGGCCCAGGACTGGTCCGACCCGCGTGACAACCGGCCGCTGCAGCACCTGCTGGGCAACAGCGATGTGCTACTGGGCCTGGACGACCCTGACTTGTACAACTCCAAGACCGCAAAGAACCTGCTGTTGAGCAGTTATGGCCGGCAGATGGCACTGATCGGCCCGAACGCCGGCTTCGTTCGCGCCGGCGCCCTGGCCAGTACCTACAGCGACCAGGACGACTGGCTGTGGGTGCTCGACCAGTTGCTCGACCAGCCGCCGACACGCTGGCCGCGCAGCCTGTACCCAGTGCGCTACGGGGTCAGTGGCAACCAGCAGGTGGCCCGGGCCCTGGGTCTTGAACCGATCGATCAGAACGCCGCCGTCAAGGCCCTGGCCGAGGGAGAACCCACCCCATGAGCAAACGCTTGAGCTGGGACATTCATACCCGCACGCAGATCATCAGTCTCGGCCCCGCCCTGCTACTGACCTTGCTCCTGATCAGTTTCTTCACCTTCGTACGCATCCAGGACCTGCGCCAGGAACTCAACCACACCGGGCAACTGATCGCCAACCAGTTGGCACCGGCGTCGGAGTATGGGGTGATATCGGGCAACAACGAAGTGCTTGAAGGGCTGATGCGTGCCACCCTCAGCATCCCGCACGTACGCTTTCTGGAAGTGCAGGACAGCCGCAACCACATCCTGGTGTACGTCGAGCAGTCCGACGAAAGTGCCAACCGCGCGCAACGGGTCGAAGTGTTCCAGGCGCCCATTCGCCTGCAGCAAATCCGCCTGGACAACGACTTCCTGCAACAGGGCAAAGCCACCACCCCGGCCATCGGTGACGACTACCTGGGCCGCGTGATCGTCGGCATGTCCGATGACGCCTTCAGTCAGCGCCAGCAGGAAATCGTGATCAAGGCCGGGATCCTGGCGTTGTTCGCCCTGCTGTTCACCTTCTTGCTGGCACGCCGCCTGGCCCTGAGCCTGGCCAAGCCGATCAGCGACATGGGCCATGCGGTCAAGGCGATTCAGCAAGGCAAGTACAACACCCCCTTGCCGGTCGTCGACGACAGCGAGCTGGGCCACTTGGCCCGCCACATCAACAACCTGGCCAGCGCCCTGGAACAGGCCAGTGCCGAACAGAAGCAGGCCATTGCCGAACTGATACAGGCCCGCGAGGAGGCCGAACAGGCCAACCGCGCCAAATCGGATTTCCTGGCGATGATGAGCCATGAGTTGCGCACCCCGATGAATGGCGTGCTGGGCATGCTGCAACTGCTGGAAACCACGCCGCTGAGCAATGAACAGGCCGATTACACGGCAGTGGCCAGCGAGTCCACCGGGCACTTGCTGAAGGTCATCAACGACATCCTCGATTTTTCGCGCATCGAACGCGCCGCGCTGCAGTTGGAGCACATCGACTTCAACCTGGGCGAGCTGATCACCAGCAGTGTCCAGTCGTTCCAGCACAGCGCCCAGCAACGCGGCCTGGGCCTGCACCTGCAACTGCCGGCCGGCATCGAGCAGCTGCAGGTGAACGGCGACCCCACGCGCATCCGCCAGATCCTGCTGAACCTGGTGGGCAACGCCCTGAAGTTCACCGAACGTGGCCAGGTGCAAGTCGACGCACGCTGGCAGGTGCTCGACCGGCAGCTGATCTGGCTGACCTGCAGCGTGCGCGACACCGGCATCGGCATCGACAGCGACCGCCTGGAAATGATGTTCGTCGCCTTCCAGCAGGCCGACAGCTCGATTTCCCGTCGTTATGGCGGTACCGGGCTGGGGCTGTCGATCGCTCGTACCTTGGCCGAGCGCATGGGCGGCAAGCTACGCGGTGAAAGCCGTGAGGGCCTGGGTTCGACCTTTACCCTGGAGATGCCGCTGGCACTCGCCACCCCTGCCCCCATCCCGCTGACGCCGCCAACGGCTGCACGAACGACGGTGCCGGACAATGATCAGGTACTGCTGGTGGAGGACAATCCGGTCAACCGCAGTGTCGTGGAAGCCATGCTGCGCAGCCTGGGGCTGGCAGTATGCACGGCAGAAGATGGCCTTGAAGCCGTCGAGCGGGTCGGCCAGCAGCGCTTTGCTGCCGTGCTGATGGATTGCCGCCTGCCGCACCTGGACGGCTATGAAGCCACCCGACGCATCCGCCAGTTGCCCAACGGCGCTGGGCTACCGATCATCGCCCTGACCGCCAACGCGTTGCAGGGCGACCGCGAACGTTGCATGGCCGCCGGTATGGATGATTACCTGAGCAAACCCTTGCGCCGTACCGAATTGCAGCAGGTGCTGCAGCGCTGGTTACCCGGTCAGACAACCGCGACTGGCGATAAATGCTAAAGTGCGGCAGTCTTAAACACTGGACAGGACCTTCATCGGACCTGAAAATAGACGTTTCAGTGCACACCTGTACTTCTTTCACCAGGTGCGCTGTGACTTTCACCACAACGCAATAGTCTACCTGTAGGCTGCCGTCTCGAAGCGCTTGGTTTTCGGGCCGGCCGGGAAGATTCATCCCCTGCCGCAGGGGGTTATTGAGGAGCTCGCATGACCAAACAACACGCCTTTACTCGGGAAGACCTGCTGCGCTGCAGTCGCGGTGAGCTGTTCGGCCCAGGTAATGCGCAACTGCCCGCGCCGAACATGCTGATGGTCGATCGCATCACCCATATCAGCGAAGAAGGCGGCAAGTACGGCAAAGGTGAGTTGGTCGCCGAGCTGGATATCAACCCGGACCTGTGGTTCTTCGCCTGCCATTTCGAAGGCGATCCGGTCATGCCGGGCTGCCTGGGCCTCGACGCCATGTGGCAGCTGGTTGGCTTCTTCCTCGGCTGGCAGGGCCTGCCAGGCCGTGGCCGCGCCCTGGGTTCGGGCGAGGTGAAATTCTTTGGCCAGGTACTGCCTGAAGCCAAGAAAGTCACGTACAACATTCACATCAAGCGCGTCCTGAAGGGCAAGCTGAACATGGCCATCGCCGATGGCTCGGTCAGCGTCGACGGCCGCGAGATCTACACTGCCGAAGGCCTGCGGGTCGGCGTGTTCACCTCCACTGACAATTTCTAAGGGTTATTCGCATGCGCCGCGTCGTTATCACTGGTCTGGGCATCGTATCGTGCCTGGGCAATGACAAAGCTACCGTCACCGAAAACCTGCGCAACAGCCGTCCGGGTATCCGTTTCAACCCGGAATACAAGGAAATGGGGCTGCGTAGCCAGGTTTCCGGGTCCATCGACCTCAACCTCGAAGAACTGATCGACCGCAAGGTTTACCGCTTCGTCGGCCATGCGGCTGCCTACGCCTACCTGGCCATGCAGGACGCGATCAAGGACGCCGGCCTGACCGAAGAGCAGGTTTCCAACCCGCGTACCGGCCTGGTGGCGGGTTCCGGCGGTGCCTCGACCCTGAACCAGATGGAAGCGCTGGACACCCTGCGTGAGAAAGGCGTCAAGCGCGTCGGCCCATACCGCGTTACCCGCACCATGGGCAGCACCGTGTCGGCATGCCTGGCCACCCCGTTCAAGATCAAGGGCATCAACTACTCGATCTCGTCGGCCTGCGCCACCTCGGCTCACTGCATCGGTACCGCACTGGAGCAGATCCAGTGGGGCAAGCAGGACATCGTCTTCGCCGGTGGTGGTGAAGAAGAGCACTGGAGCCAGTCGTTCCTGTTCGATGCCATGGGCGCCCTGTCGACCAAGCGCAACGAAACCCCGGAACTGGCCTCGCGCGCCTACGACGCTGACCGTGATGGTTTCGTCATCGCTGGCGGTGGCGGCATGGTCGTGGTCGAGGAACTGGAACACGCCCTGGCCCGCGGCGCCAAGATCTACGCCGAAATCGTTGGCTACGGTGCGACTTCCGACGGCTACGACATGGTTGCACCGAGCGGCGAAGGCGCCATCCGCTGCATGCAGCAGGCGCTGTCCACTGTCGACACCCCGATCGACTACCTGAACACCCACGGTACCTCGACCCCGGTCGGTGACGTGGCCGAGATCAAGGGCGTGCGGGCCGTGTTCGGCGACAAGGCTCCGAAGATCAGCTCTACCAAGAGCCTGTCGGGTCACTCGCTGGGCGCTGCCGGCGTGCACGAGGCGATCTACTGCCTGCTGATGATGGAAAACAACTTCATCGCCGGCTCTGCCAACATCGACGAGCTGGATCCGGAAGTCGCCGACTTGCCAATCCTGCGTAAAACCGAAGAAAACGCCAAGATCGACACGGTCATGAGCAACAGCTTCGGCTTCGGCGGCACCAACGCCACCCTGGTGCTCAAGCGCTGGGAAGGCAAGTAAGACGCTGCTGCTGTCAATGAAAACGCCCCGACTGGTTCGGGGCGTTTTTGTTTGTGTTGCCTGTGCTGGCCTCTTCGCGGGTAAACCCACCACACAAGCCTTCAGCGCTGTGCCCACCCTGTAGGAGCGGGTTTACCCGCGAAGAGGCCCGCACAGGTCACTGCTGTACCTTGGGCAACACCGCCAGAAAATTCTCCCGGGCCACCTTGTGCGCCACCGCCTCCGGCAAGGCATCCAGAAACGGCTTGAACCCGTGCATCTGTTCCCCCAGGCTGCCAAACCGCCCCACCACATCCGACCCCAGCATGAACCGCTCCGGGTACTTCTCGACCAGCGCCAGCCATTCCTTGCGCGGCGCGCCCTGCTCATCCAGTAAATACGGCTGCAGCACACTCCACGACAAATCGACATACAGGTTTGGGTAGTCCTCCAGCAATCGCGTCAGCACCGGCAGTAGAAAGTCCATCTGCGTCTGGTGGCGGTGTATCTCCATGCTGCTGCCCGCATGCGCCCAGATGAATCGCGTATGCGGGTGATTGCGCAGCGGCTCTTCGATCTCCGCCAGGTACAGCGGGTTGCGCTCGCGCTTGGAGGTGATGTTGGAATGCAGCAGCACGGGCAGGTCGCGCTCGGCCGCCAGGTGGTAGATACGCGTCATGGCTTCATTATTGGCACGTGGCGTGTCGCCACTGGTCAGCGCGGTCAGGTCATCATGTCGGGTGAACACCTCGCCGATGCCCTGCCACAGCCCCGGGTACATATCGAGCATGCGCTCGATATGGCTGACAGCATTCTTGTCCACCGGGTTGAAACCACTGAGGAACGGGTGGAACCGCTTGCGCTGCTGACTTGGCAATTGCTGCAGCGCCGCCGCCACGTATGTGTCGGTGGCGCTGTACCAATAGGCGTCGGCGTCATCACCGGCGTAGTAGCGCGGGCGCTTGGGCTCGTCTTCGTGCCATTTCTTGGCCACGGGTATGCCTGAAATCATCGACTGCTCAACCCCTGCGGCATCCATGGCCTTGATCAGCGCCGGCATGCCTTCACTTTCCTGGAAGAAGTCCACGTAGTGCAAGTGGGCATCACTGTAGCGGTACTCGCGCGCCTGGGCCGCCTGGCACAGCCAGCCGAACAACAGCACACAAGCCAGCGCTCTGGCGGTCATGGTCATCTTCCTCATGCAAGTACGAACCCAGTAGACCAGGCGGCCGCCAAGACGGTTCAGCCACGGTGGGCAAACCGCTATGCTTGAGGCACTTCCACCGTGCCTGGAGCCTTCCCCATGAGCAGCCCACTGGTCATCCACCCCCGAGCCGAGACGGTAGAGGGCCAGCCGATCCTGCGCCCGCTGCCATCAGCCCAGTGCCGCAGCGTCGGCCCGTTCGTGTTCTTCGACCACATGCTCGAAACAGACTATGCCCCGGGGCATGGCATGGACATCCGCCAGCACCCGCATATCGGCCTGTCCACCCTGACCTACCTGTTCGAAGGCGCAATCCTGCACAAGGACAGCCTCGGCTCGGCGCAGCGGGTGCTGCCTGGTGATGTCAGCTGGATGACTGCGGGCAGCGGCGTCGCCCATGTCGAGCGCACCCCGGAAGATGCCCTGGCCCATGGTTCGCGCCTGCATGGGCTGCAGGTATGGCTGGCGTCGCCACGTGCGTTTGAGCAAGGCCCGGCAAGTTACAGCCATCACCCAGCCGAGAGCCTGCCCGTCAGTGACAGCCTGGGTGTACGTATCTGCATGATTGCGGGCAGCGGGTTCTGCCTGGCGTCACCGGTGCCGGTGCTGTCCCCTACCCTTTATGCGCATGTCCGGATGCAACCGGCGACCACCTTGCTGGTACCGACCGAGCATGTGCAGCGGGCGCTGTACGTGCTCGATGGTGAGTTGATGATGAACGATGAAGACGTGGAGCCGTGCACCCTGGTGGTGTTGCCGCAGGGCGAAGAGGTGACATTGTATGCCGAGGGTGAATGCCAACTGGTACTGATTGGCGGCGCACCGCTGGATGGGCCGCGTCGGATGAACTGGAACTTCGTCGCCAGCGACCCGGAGCTGATCGAGCGGGCCCGGGCCAGGTGGGCTGCGGGGGATTGGCCGGAGGTGCCGGGGGAACATTCGAGGATCGAGTTGCCTCGGTGATCGGGGCCGCTTTGCGGCCCTTCGCGGGTAAACCCGCTCCTACACCTGATCGGGGGTGGACACAGGTCGGTGATTGGGCGCAGGCCGTCGTGTAGGCGCGGGTTTACCCGCGAAGGGCTGCAAAGCAGCCCCCTGCAATCTCAACGCTGGAATACTTCACTCAGCAGATTATGCATCGAACGAAACGCTCGCTCGGAAGTGCGCCGGTTATACTGCATCTTGCCCGGCACATTGGCATTCGGGTCGGTAAACGAGTGCACCGCGCCGCCATAACTGAGCAACTGCCAGTCCACCTTGGCCGCGTTCATCTCGTCCTCGAATGCCGGCAACTGCTCCTTAGGCACCAATGGGTCAGAGGCACCGTGCAACACCAGCACCGAGCCCTTGATGTGCTTGGCATCTTCAGGGTCCGGCGTGTCCAGGGTGCCGTGGAACGACACGGCCGCACGCAGGTCGGCGCCGCTACGGGCCAGTTCCAACGCACAGCAGCCACCGAAGCAGAAGCCGAAGGTGGCCACCTTGCCAGGCTCCAGCAGCGCCTTCGACTGCCCCAGCAATTGCGCCAGGGCTTCCTGCATGCGCTTGCGCAGTTCGTCACGGTCATTCTTCAGCGGCATCATCGCCACGCCTGCCTCATCGGCATTGGACGGGCGCACCGATTGCCCGTACAGGTCGGCGATCAGCACCACATAGCCCTTCTCGGCCACTTCCTTGGCAATGCGCTCGGCACCTTCACCAATGCCCATCCAGTTCGGCGCCATCACCAGCCCTGGGCGGCCCAGCGCACCCGGCTCATAGACCAAACGGCTTTCGAAGGCCTTGCCAGACAGGTGATAAACCAGCGATTCGACGATAACTTTGCTCATCTAGCACTCCTTTGGCACTTTCACAAAAAAGGCAGCCATGAAAAAAGCCCGCCGAAGCGGGCTTTCCTATGCATCAACTCAAGCAGACAGCTCGACCAGCAGCTTGTTCAGGCGACGAACGTATGCCGCCGGGTCCTTCAGGCTGTCACCGGCCGCCAGGGCCGCCTGATCGAACAGGATGTGTGACAGCTCGGCGAAACGGTCTTCGCTCTGCTCGTGGTCCAGCTTCTCGATCAGCGGGTGGCTCGGGTTGAACTCGAAGATCGGCTTGGACTCCGGCACTTTCTGCCCGCTGGCTTCCAGGATCTGGCGCATCTGCAGGCCCAAGTCCTGCTCGCCGATGGCCAGGATCGCCGGCGAATCGGTCAGGCGGTGCGAGACGCGCACTTCGGCCACGCTGTCACCCAGCGCACCTTTCAGTCGCTCGACCAAACCTTCCTTGTCCTTGGCGACTTCTTCCTGGGCTTTCTTGTCTTCTTCCGAATCCAGCTTGCCCAGGTCCAGGTCTCCACGGGCAATATCGACAAAGGCCTTGCCGTCGAATTCGTTGAGGTAGCTCATCAGCCACTCGTCGATGCGGTCAGTGAGCAGCAGCACTTCGATGCCTTTCTTGCGGAAGACTTCCAGGTGCGGGCTGTTCTTGACCTGCGCGTACGACTCGCCGGTGAGGTAATAGATCTTGTCCTGACCTTCCTTGGCGCGGGCCAGGTAGTCGGCCAGGGCGACGCTCTGCTCGCCGCTGTCGTCCTGGGTGGAAGCAAAGCGCAGCAGGCCGGCGATTTTCTCCTTGTTGGCAAAATCTTCGGCCGGGCCCTCTTTCAGCACCTGACCGAAGTTTTTCCAGAAGCCCTTGTATTGCTCGGGTTCGTTCTTCGCCAGCTTCTCCAGCATGTCCAGCACACGCTTGGTCAGCGCGGTCTTCATCGAATCGATGATCGGGTCTTTCTGCAGGATTTCACGCGACACGTTCAGCGACAGGTCGTTGGAATCAACCACACCCTTGATGAAGCGCAGGTACAGCGGCAGGAACGACTCGGCCTGGTCCATGATGAACACACGCTGCACGTACAGCTTCAGGCCGCGCGGCGCTTCGCGCTGGTACAGGTCGAACGGCGCACGGGCCGGCACGTACAGCAGCGAGTTGTATTCGAGCTTGCCTTCGACCTTGTTGTGGCTCCAGGCCAGCGGGTTTTCGAAGTCATGGCCGATGTGCTTGTAGAACTCCTGGTATTCCTCGTCCTTCACCTCGGTGCGCGAGCGGGTCCACAGGGCGCTGGCACGGTTGACGGTTTCCCACTCTTCGGCCGGCTGCTCTTCACCTTCAGCGGCGGCCTGCTCTTTCGGCAGTTGAATCGGCAGGGCGATGTGGTCGGAGTATTTCTTGACCACATTGCGCAGGCGCCAGCCATCGGCGAACTCCTGCTCGTCCTTCTTCAGGTGCAGGACGATACGGGTACCGCGCTGTGGTTTGTCGATGGTGGCGACTTCGAATTCGCCCTCGCCTTTCGACGACCAGTGCACACCTTCGGCCGCTGGCTGGCCCGCACGGCGGCTGTACACGTCGACCTTGTCGGCAACGATGAACGCGGAGTAGAAGCCCACGCCGAACTGACCGATCAGGTGCGAGTCCTTCTTCTGGTCACCGGTGAGGTTCTTCATGAAGTCGGCAGTGCCGGACTTGGCGATGGTGCCCAGGTGGGCAATGACGTCTTCGCGGCTCATGCCGATGCCGTTGTCCTCGAGGGTCACGGTACCGGCGTCCTTGTCGAAGCTCAGGCGAATCTTCAGGTCAGCATCGCCCTCGAGCAGTTCTGGCTTGGCCAGGGCTTCGAAACGCAGCTTGTCGGCGGCGTCGGAAGCATTGGAAATCAGCTCCCGCAGGAAGATTTCCTTGTTCGAGTACAGCGAGTGAATCATGAGGTGCAGCAGTTGCTTTACCTCGGTCTGGAAGCCCAACGTTTCCTTTTGTGTTTCCACAGTCATGGTCTTCGAAACTCCGATCTGATGGCGGTGGCGCCTGGCGGCCGGTTCGGCCAGCGTTAACGGCGGATGTCATGCAGATGGGGGCTGCCCGGATGATTTCAAGGGCTTTTCCGGTTCGATCTTGAAATGCGCACGGGCCGTGGCAATCGGCGACTGCCTGTCGCCCTGCCAGGCGGTGATGGCCACGTTGGTCACCCGCCGGCCCTGACGCCACAACTGGCACTGGGCGTAGGTATCGCGAAAATGCCCGGCGCGCAGGTAGTCGATAGAAAAGTCGATGATCTTCGGAATGCTTGCGCTCTCGCTGTAGATCAGCAGGTACAGCGCTGCCGACAGCTCCATGAAGCCGGCGATCACGCCGCCATGAATGGCCGGTAGCAGTGGGTTGCCGATATTGTCCGGGCTTGCCGGCAGGCGGAACAACACATCATCGCCCTGACGTTCGCATTCGATGCCGATCAGCCCGGCATAGGGAATCAGCGCCAGCAATGGTCGATAGTCGCCCACCGCATGGGCGGCGTTGAGCTGCTGGCGCACCGCGTGCGGAATCATGCCTTGCCCTCCTTCAGACTGTCGCCGAAACGGATGCCGCCCTTGATGTCCTGGCCCAGGCGCATGAACGTGCCCACCACCTGGCAGATGGGCTGGTCGGGGTCGTCCTGGTAGGCGGTGCCACGGGTAAAGATCACGTCGCGGGTAACACGGTAGCACTGGGCGTGGCCGTAGATGTCCTTGCCAGCCTCAGCCGGGTGCATGTAGTCGATGCGCAGGTCCAACGTCGGGCACACTTCGAAGCGCGGCAGCACACACAACGTGGCCATGCCACAGGTGGTGTCCATCAGCGTGGTCAGCGCACCGCCGTGCACGGCACCGGTTTGCGGGTTGCCGACAATCGCTGGCGACCATGGCAGGACCAGGGTCATGCCATCACCATCAGCCTGCGCCACGCGCATCTGCAACAGCTGACAATGTTTTAACGCCGAGAGAAAGCGTTCCGCCATTGCCATCAAGGTTGAATCGTTCATCGGCTGTTCCCACCGGCCGCAGGGCAGCGGCATAAATTCGTTAAAAAGTCTATGTAGAACGGGGCGTTATATATCTGTAATCTTCGTGGAACTTATTCCGCGTAGTTGCACTCGAAGGAACAAGTCACTTATTCCACCAAGGAGAAACACCCCCATGCGTAAACCTTTTGCTTTTGCTCTGATGCTGGCCGCTGCCATGGGCCTGGCTGCTTGCGATAAAGCGAGCGAAGACAAAGCCCAGGACGCACAGCAACACGCCGAGCAAGCCCAGGAAAAAATGGGTGAAGCTCAGGATAAGATGAACGAAGCCGCCAAGGAAAACGCCGAAGCTGCCAAAGATCAGGCCGAAGCCGAGCAGAAGGCTGCCGAAGAAGCCGCTCCGGCTACTCCGGCTCCAGCTACGCCGGCAGAACCTGCCAAGCAGTAACTCGAGTCAACAAAAAAACCCGACAACTGTCGGGTTTTTTTGTGTTTGCAAGTTGCAGCTTAAACGTTTAACCCAATAGTTCACTCGCCGCCGGCATTTATCAGCACCCGCCGCGCGCCGCGCAGTAAATTTTGCGGGCGGGCTCTCGTTCAAAGTACAACCCCGCGACGTGTCTCGGAGGAACTTACTTTGGCCGGAACCCTGCATGAAACGTCCCCCCTTGGCCCGCCGGGCCCTGATCACCTTAGTTGGCCTGGCGACATTGCTGGCCGTAAGTGCCTGGCAGATCATGCCACCCCGCCATGATGGCCTGAATACCGTCACTGTCAGCCGGGGTGATATCGAGAGCAGCGTTACCGCCATCGGCACCTTGCAGCCACGCCGTTATGTTGACGTCGGCGCCCAGGCATCCGGTCAGATCCGTGCCATCAAGGTCGAGGTCGGCGACGCGGTGCAAGAAGGCCAGTTGCTGGTCGAGATCGACCCTTCCACGCAACAGGCCAAGCTGGACGCGGGACGCTACTCGGTCGAGAACCTGCAGGCACAGTTGCAAGAGCAACGTGCCCAGCATGAGCTGGCCCGGCAGAAGGCCGAGCGCCAGCAGAGCCTGGCGGCAGGCGGCGCCACGCGCGAAGAGGATGTGCAAACGGCGCGCGCCGAGCTCAAGGCCACCCAGGCGCGCATCGACATGATCCAGGCGCAGATTCGCCAGGCCCAGGCCAGCCTGCGCAGCGACCAGGCCGAACTGGGTTACACCCGCATCTATGCCCCCATGAGTGGCACCGTGGTCGCACTGGATGCCCGCGAGGGGCAGACGCTTAACGCCCAGCAGCAGACCCCGCTGATCCTGCGCATCGCCAAATTGTCACCGATGACAGTCTGGGCGGAAGTGTCGGAAGCGGACATTGGCCACGTCAAACCCGGCATGCACGCCTATTTCACCACCCTCAGCGGTGGCACCCGGCGCTGGAACAGCACTGTACGGCAGATCCTGCCGGTGCCGCCCAAGCCGCTGGAGCATGCCAACCAGGGCAGCGGCAGCCCGGCCAGCAAAAGCAATGGCCGGGTGGTGTTGTATACGGTGTTGCTGGACGTCGATAACGCCGACGGCGCCCTGATGGCAGAAATGACCACCCAGGTGTTCTTCGTCGCTGACCGTGCGCACAATGTGCTGACCGCCCCGATTTCCGCGCTCAACCCGGGCAAGCAGCCCGATCGCAGGCTGGCACAGGTACTGACGAAACACGGCGCCATTGAAAATCGCGAAGTGCGCACAGGCATCAGCGACCGCCTGCGCGTGCAGATTCTCGAAGGGCTGGAAGAAGGTGATCGCCTGCTGATCAGCCCCTTGCTCAGTGCAGGAGGGTAAATGCCAGTCCCACTGATTGAGCTGCGCGATATCCGCAAATGCTATGGCGGCGTCGATACACCGCAAATCGAGGTCTTGCGCGGTATCAACCTGAGCATTCACGCCGGTGAATTCGTCGCCATTGTCGGTACCTCCGGCTCAGGCAAGTCTACGCTGATGAACATCCTCGGCTGCCTGGACCGCCCCTCCAGTGGCGACTACCTGTTCGCGGGTGAACAGGTGGCCAGCTTGGACAGTGACGCACTCGCCTGGCTGCGGCGTGAAGCCTTCGGTTTCGTGTTCCAGGGCTATCACCTGATTGCCTCCGGCACCGCCCAGGAAAATGTCGAAATGCCGGCGATCTATGCCGGCACGCCTGCCGCCGAGCGCCACGCACGCGCCCATGCCCTGCTGACCCGCCTGGGCCTGGCCGAACGTACCGGTAATCGCCCGCACCAGTTGTCCGGCGGCCAGCAACAACGCGTATCGATAGCCCGCGCGCTGATGAACGGTGGCCACATCATTCTGGCAGACGAACCCACCGGCGCCCTCGACAGCCGCAGCGGTACCGAAGTCATGGCCCTGCTCGACGAACTGGCCAGCCAGGGCCATGTGGTGATCCTCATCACCCACGACCGGGAAGTCGCCGCACGGGCCAAGCGCATCATCGAAATCCGCGATGGCCAGATCATCAGCGACCAGGCCCAGCCTGAGCCACTGCCCGCTTCGCACCCTGAGGTCGACGTGCTGCAGGCCGTCGACCTGCGCCAGCGCCTGAACGACGGCAGCGAGCACAACGGTGCCTGGAAAGGCGAACTGCTGGACGCCGTCAAGGCGGCGTGGAGGGTGATGTGGATCAACCGCTTCCGCACCGCACTGACGTTGCTGGGCATCATCATCGGCGTGGCGTCGGTGGTGGTCATGCTGGCAGTGGGTGAAGGCAGCAAGCGCCAGGTCATGGCGCAGATGGGCGCCTTCGGCTCCAACATCATCTACCTCAACGGCAAGCCACCCGCCCCCAGGGCGCCGGAAGGCATCATCACCCTGGACGACACCCGCGCCATCGCCACCCTGCCCCAGGTGCGCATGATCATGCCCGTCAATGGCGGTAAGGCCGGTGTGCGCTATGGCAACCAGGACCTGAAGCTCTATGTCGGCGGCTCCAACACCTACTTCCCGCAGATATTCAACTGGCCAGTGGCGCAGGGCAGTTTCTTCACCGAGGCCGACGAAGCCGCCGGCGCGGCAGTGGCAGTGATTGGCGAAAAGACCCGGGAAAAACTGTTTGCCGACCGCAACCCGGTGGGCCAGTACATTCTCATCGAGAACGCACCGTTCCAGGTCATCGGGGTGCTGGCCGGCAAGGGCGCCAGCTCTGGCGACCAGGATGCCGACGCCCGAGTGATGGTGCCCTACACCACCGCCAGCGTGCGCCTGTTCGGCAACCAGGCCCCGGAATACGTGGTGATCGCCGCCGCAGATGCGCGCCAGGTGAAGCAGACCGAGCAGGTCATCGACCAGTTGCTGCTGAAACTGCACAACGGCGTAACCGACTTCGAACTGACCAACAATGCGGCCATGATCCAGGCCGAAGCCAAAACGCAGAACGCACTGTCGCTGATGCTGGGCGCCATTGCCGCCATTTCGCTGCTGGTGGGCGGCATCGGGGTGATGAACATCATGCTGATGACCGTGCGCGAGCGCACACGGGAAATTGGTATCCGCATGGCCACCGGCGCGCGCCAGCGCGACATCCTGCGCCAGTTCCTTACTGAAGCCGTGATGCTGACGATGGTCGGCGGCGTCAGCGGCATCGCCCTGGCATTACTGATCGGCGGCGCCCTGAGCCTGGGCCAGGTCGCCGTCGCCTTCTCGCTGCCTGCCGCCATCGGTGCCTTCGCCTGCGCGGTGGTCACCGGTATCGCGTTCGGCTTCATGCCCGCCCGCAAGGCTGCACGGCTCGACCCGGTGGCCGCCCTTACCAGCGTATGAGTACCCCAACGTTGATCAAACCCTTGCCCCTGCTCGGCGCCTGCCTGCTGCTGAGCGCCTGCGCCACCCCTGCAACGCCGCCGCAACACGGTGTGCATACCCCGGCCCGCTGGCAGGCGGCCGCGCCTCAGAGCACACCACGCCACTTGACCGGCTGGTGGCAGTCGTTCGGCAGCCCGGCACTGAACCAGCTGGTGGAGCAAGCCCGCACCGACAGCTTCGAAATCGGCGCGGCCATGGCCCGGGTTCGCCAGGCACAGGCTGATGCGATCATCGCCGGCGGCCCCTTGCTGCCCGAGGTGACCGGGGCAGCCAATGCCAACCGCGAGCGCCTGCAGCACGGCAACGGCTACAGCCAACTGAATTCCAGCCCGACCCAGCGCACCACTCATTACCTGGATGTGGCCCTGAAGGCCAGCTATGAGGTGGACTTCTGGGGCGGCAACGCGGCAGCCCGCGAGAGTGCCCTGCACGGCCTGCAAGCCAGTGAGTTCGACCGCGCGACCGTTGAACTGACCTTGCTCGGCAAGGTTGCCGACAGCTACATGCAGGCGCTGGCCTTCCAGCAGCAGGGGCGGATTGCCGACCTTAACCTGGCCAATGCCGAGCGTGTCCTGCAACTGGTGCAAACCCGCTTCGATGCAGGCTCGGCCACAGCACTGGAACTGGCCCAGCAACAAAGCCTGGTCGCCACCCAGCAACGGCAACGCCCGCTTTACCAGCAACAGGCCCGGGAGGCCCTGATCACCCTGGCGACCCTGGTCGGGCAGCCGGTGCAGGACCTGCAACTGGACAACACGCGCTTTGAACAGCTCAACTGGCCCTCGATCGATGCGGGCCTGCCCAGCGAACTGATCAGCCGTCGGCCGGACATCGCCAATGCCGAGGCCAAGCTGGCGGCGGCTCAGGCCAATGTGCGCGTAGCCCGCGCGGCGATGCTGCCCAAACTCAACCTGACGCTGATCGTCGGCAGCGGCGCCGATCACTTCCCGGACGTCTTGCGCAACCCCTTCACCAGCCTCGCCGCAGGCCTGGTCACGCCGGTGTTCAATAACGGCCGCCTGCGCGCTGAACGCGACAAGGCGGTAGCAAGCCAGGAGGAACTGCTGCAGAACTACCGCGGCGCTATCCTGGCCGGTTTCGGCGATGTGGAAAAGGCCCTCAATACCCTGGACGGCATCGACCGGCAACTGCATTGGCAGGCGATCGAACTGCAACAGGCGCGCAAAGCCTTCGACATCGCCGAAAGCCGCTACCAGGCGGGCGCCGAGGACCTGCTGACCGTCCTGCAAACCCAACGCACCCTGTACCAGGCTCAGGACGAGGATGTGCAACTGCGCCTCAAGCGGGTCATGGGCAGCATCGCCCTGTACAAGGCCCTGGGCGGCGGCTGGCAGGTCGCTGGCGCTGAACCGGGTGCCGCACCTGGCGCTTAAACATCGGCAGGTGCGGTTCGTCTTTATCCATGGACAGCACCCGACAAGTCGCACTCGCCCCCTCACAGGAAGCCCTATGAACGCACCCTCTTTCAGTCTGATCCTGGCCGATGGCCGCAAAGCCAGTGCCCAGGATGAAACGCCAGAGAGCGGTAGCCTGCGCCTCGACAGCAGCGCCGCCATCCCCTACCGGGAGGTCGACAACCGCATCGTCTTCGAGCAACTTCCGCCAGCATTTCCGGCCAGCGCGATGCTGGCAGTGCTGGCGACCCGTTTCTGCCACCGCAAACAATGCAACGAGGTGAATGTGCAGGTCCCTGGCGACCGGGAATTTGCCGTGCGTGCGGTACGCGAAGGCATTTTCGATCACTGGCAGGTCGACGACCAAGGCAGGCTTGCCCTGCGCTGTACCCGCCAGACCTTCTGGCAGCAACCCCTGCCGTGGCTTCGCGAGCCGGCCAGCGTGCACACGGCCCCGCGTTATTGCTTCAGCGGCGAGAAACGCCACCCGCAACGCCCGCCCAAACCGGCGGGCGAAGTCTATCGACGCCATCTGCCGAAGCTGAACGCCACCTTTTCACTGCGCACCATCGACCCGGTGAAGGACCTTGCAGCCTTCAACCGCTGGATGAACCTGGAGCAAGTCGCGTTCTTCTGGGAGCAGACCGGCACTCCGGAAGAACATGCGCAATACATTCGCGAAATGCTCGACGACCCGCGCGTACACCCGCTGATCGGCTGCTTCGACGACGAACCCTTCGCCTACTTCGAGGTGTACTGGTGCAAGGAAGACCGCATCGCCCCCTACTACGACGTCGCCGATTACGACCGTGGCTGGCATGTGGTGATCGGCGAGCCCAAGCACCAGGGCATCGGCAAACTGCGCGGCTGGTTCCGCTCGCTGATGCATTACATGTTCCTCGATGACCCACGCACCCAGCGGATTCTCGGCGAGCCGCGCATCGACCATACGCGCCAGATCGACTTCCTCAAGTCCCAGGGGTTCGGCCACCTGAAGGACATTCAACTGGCCCACAAGAAAGCCGCTCTGCTGCGTCTGGAGCGCGAAGCCTTCTTTGATGACCACGTCCTTTGATCCGCCTGGAGAAGACTTCCCCATGATTCGCAAACCGCTCAGCGCGACCCGCGAGCTTGCCCAGTTGCTCAAGCCGTTCTGGCCCATCGTGCTGGTTTCCATACTGTTGGGCATCCTCGGCGGCTTCAGCGTCACCACGCTGCTGGCCACCATCAACCGCGCCCTCAACAGCGAAGCAGGGCTGACCCACGCCGTGCTGTGGTTGTTTGCCGGCCTCTGCGTGCTGACCTTGCTCAGCAGCATCTTCTCCGACATGGGCACCAATTTCGTTGGCCAGAAGATCATTGCCAAACTGCGCAAGGAGCTGGGCGAAAAAGTGCTTTCGGCGCCCATCGAGCAGATCGAGCGCTATCGCAGCCACCGCCTGATACCGGTGCTGACCCACGATATCGATACCATCAGCGATTTCTCGTTCGCCTTCGCCCCCCTGACCATTTCGCTGACGGTGACGCTGGGCTGCATGGGCTACCTGGCAACATTGTCCGGCCCGCTGTTCCTGCTGATGCTGCTGGCATTGGGCGCCGGCATCACCGCCCAGGTCATCGCCCGCACGCGCGGCATCAAGGGGTTCAATAGCGCCCGCGAGGCCGAGGACGACCTGCAGAAGCATTACAACGCCATTGCCCAGGGCGCCAAGGAGCTGCGCATACACCGGCCGCGCCGGTATCGCATGTTCACCCGGCACATCCAGGGGATCAGCGAGCGGATCAGCGCCATCCAGATCAAGGCAGTCAATACCTACATCCTGGCCAAGACGTTCGGCTCGACGCTGTTCTTCATCGTCATCGGCCTGGCCCTGGCCCTGCAGAGCACCTGGACAAGCGTCGATCAGGCGGCAATGACCGGCTTCGTGCTGGTGCTGCTGTACATGAAAGGCCCGCTGGACCATCTGGTCAGCGTACTGCCGCTGGTCAGCAAGGCACAGGTGGCATTCCAGCGCATTGCCGAGCTGTCAGAGCAGTTTTCCTCGCCCGAACCGAACCTGCTGCTCGACGGCCAAGGCGCACCGCGCCAGACAATCGACAGCCTGGAACTGCGCAATGTGCAGTACGCATTTCCGGCCGTCGAGGGCAGCACGCCGTTTCGCCTGGGCCCGGTGAACCTCACAATCAACCAGGGCGACATCGTGTTCATCGTCGGCGAGAACGGTTGTGGCAAGACCACGCTGATCAAGCTGCTGCTTGGCCTGTATGCGCCGCACAGTGGTGACATCCTACTGGATGGTCAGCCGGTCTCGGTGCTTGACCGGGATGACTACCGACAACTGTTCACCACCATTTTCGCCGACTACTACCTGTTCGACGACGTGGTCCAGGGTGACCAGCAGATTCCCGACGATGCGACCCAATACCTGCAACGCCTGGAGATCGCGCACAAGGTCAGCGTACGTGACGGCGCCTTCACCACCACCGACCTGTCCACTGGGCAACGCAAGCGCCTGGCCCTGATCAGCGCCTGGTTGGAGCAGCGCCCGGTACTGGTGTTCGACGAGTGGGCAGCCGATCAGGACCCAACCTTCCGCCGCATCTTCTACACAGAGCTGCTGCCGGACCTCAAGCGCCTGGGCAAGACCATCATTGTCATCTCCCACGATGACCGCTACTTCGATATTGCCGACCAGTTGGTACACATGGACAGCGGCAAGGTTCGCACCGCAGCCCAGCCGGCCTGACCGGCTGCATCCCTCGCCCCGACCAGGTCGGTTACAACCCTGGCCGGGGCCTGCCCACCCGCCCCGTCACCCACACGCCCGCCGGTAAATTTGCCGTGCGGCGGCTCGTTTACTGGCCATACACCTCTCCAGAGGACAGCGGCCATTCGCCGGCAAGGCCGGCCCCCATGCTGCTGTCCTTCGCCTCGACTGCCACAGGGACCGCCATGCACGAATCACTGGATGCCGACTCGCTCGCTGAAGACTTGCTGGACGACGCCTTGCTCGCCCTCCTCCAGGATGAGCTGCCTGAACCCGACCGGATAGCACCACGCGAGAGCGCCGGGCCGGCCCCCCTCTCCTTCGCCCAGCAGCGCCTGTGGTACCTGCAGCAGTTCAACCCGCAGAGCGCGGCGTACAACCTGCCACGGGCACTGTCACTGAAGGGTGAACTGCATGGCCAGCAGCTGGCCATGGCCTTGCAGGCGGTGGTCGACCGCCATGACATCCTGCGCAGCAGGTTCGCCGAGGTCGAGGGCATACCGCAGCAGTTCGTCGAAGCCGACGCACGCCTCGAAATGCCCTGCGACGACCTGACCGCCATGCCCGCCACGCAACGCCCTCATGCATTGCAGCGGCTCATCGAAGCGGATGCGCTGGCACCGTTCGACCTCGGCAAGGCGCCCCTGATCCGGGCCCGGCTGGTGAAAGTACAAGGTGACGAGCATGTGTTGCTGCTGAACATGCACCACATCGTTTCAGACGCCTGGTCCAATCCGATCCTGCTGCAGGACCTGCTCGGCGCCTATTCGCAGGCAGCCGCCCAGGGAGCCTGCAAGCTGCAACGGCCCGCCATCCAGTATGCCGATTACGCCATCTGGCAACGCCAGGCTTACCTGCAAAGCGATGCGTGCCAAGCGTCTGCCCGCTACTGGCATACCCGGCTGGGTGACGAACTGCAGCCGTTGATGTTGCCGGGTGACCTCGACCCGCGCTGCGCTGACGCACCGCCCGAGGGCACCAGTGCCCGCTACCATGGCCTGCAACTGGACGCCGAGGTGTTCCAGGCCCTGCTGCAGCTCAGCCGGCAGCAGGGCGTGCAACCCTTCGTCATCGCCCTGGCCGCCTGGCAGGTGCTGCTGGGCCGCTACAGCGGCCAGCGGCAATTCACCCTCGGCGTGCCCAGCGCCGGGCGCAACCGCAGCGAAACCCAGCAGCTGGTAGGTTTTTTCGTCAGCACCCAGATCTACCGCGCCGAACTCGACCCGCAGCAATCCGTGCAGACCCTGCTGCAAAACCTGCGGGAGCAGTCTATTGCGGCCCTGAGCCACAGCGACTACCCGATGGAGCTGTACCTGGAGACGCTGCAGCACAACGGCCAGGTGCTACCCACCCAGTTGTTCCAGGCGCTGTTCAACTGGCGCGTGGCCGGGACTGCCAGCGGCCCGCTGGCCCTGGGCCCACTGCAGCTGGACTTCCTCGATACCGCCAGCGCCCAGGCCAAATGCCTGATCGGCATCGACCTTGAATACGCAGCCGATGGCCTTGGCTTCAGCCTGGAATACGACTGCAGCCAGTTCAGCCACGCCACCGTGCAACGCATGGCCCGGCACTGGCAGAACCTGCTGCTGGCCATGGCCCGGGGGCCCGAGCAACGGCTGGGCGAGCTCGACATGCTGGGCACGCCGGAACAGCAAGCCACCTTCGCCCAGTGGAACCCGGCCCCCGCCGAGCACCCGGCCGACCAGGCCCTGCACAGCCGCATCGAGGCCCAGGTGCAGCGCACCCCCGATGCCATCGCCGTCACCTGCGAGGGCCAGGCCCTGAGCTATGCCCAGCTCAACCAGCGTGCCAACGCCCTGGCCCGGCGCCTGGTCGACGACGGGGTCGGGCCTGACGTGCTGGTCGGCCTGGCTGCCGAGCGCTCGCTGGACATGGTCGTCGGCATCTTCGCCATCCTCAAGGCTGGCGGCGCCTACGTGCCGCTGGACCCGGCCTACCCGGCCGACCGTTTGGCCTACATGATCGAAGACAGCGGCCTGCAGCGCCTGCTGGCCCAGCCCCAGGTGCTGGCCAGCCTGCCGGTGCCGGCAGGCGTGCGCGTGCTCAGCCTGGAAAGCAACGATGACAGCACCCAGGCCGACCCGCTGGCCTGCTCGCCGGTCACGGTCAGCCCGGACAACCTCGCCTACGTGATCTACACCTCCGGTTCCACCGGCAAGCCCAAGGGCGTGCTGCTGCCGCAGCGCAACGTGCTGCGCCTGTTCACGGCCACCGACGCCGACTTCCGCTTCGGCAGCGACGACGTGTGGAGCCTGTTCCACTCCTATGCCTTCGACTTCTCGGTGTGGGAAATCTTCGGCGCCCTGCTGTACGGCGGGCGCCTGGTGATCGTGCCGCAGCACACCAGCCGCTCACCCGAGGCCTTCTACCAGCTGCTGGCCGATGAACAGGTCACGGTGCTGAACCAGACCCCGTCGGCGTTCAAGCAACTGATGGCGGTGGCCACCACGGCCGAGCCGCAGCGGCCACTGGCACTGCGCAGCGTGGTGTTCGGGGGCGAGGCGCTGGACGTCAACAGCCTGGCACCGTGGTTCGAACGCTTCGGCGACCGCCAGCCGCAGCTGGTGAACATGTACGGCATCACCGAAACCACCGTGCATGTCAGCTACCGGCCGCTGTCGCGGGCTGACCTGGGCAAGGCGGCCAGCAGCCCGATGGGCGTGCCGATCCCCGACCTGTCCTGGTATGTACTCGACGGCGACCTGAACCCGGTAGCCAAAGGCTGCATCGGCGAGCTGTACGTCGGCCGCGCTGGCCTGGCGCGCGGCTACCTCAAGCGCAGCGACCTGAGCGCCACGCGCTTCGTGCCGGACCCGTTCGGTGCCCCTGGCGGGCGCCTGTACCGCACCGGTGACCTGGCGCGCTACCACGCCGACGGGGTGATCGAATACGCCGGGCGCATCGACCACCAGGTGAAGATCCGCGGCTTCCGCATCGAGCTGGGTGAAATCGAAGCCCGCCTGCAGGCGCAACCACAAGTGCGCGAGGCCCTGGTGCTGGCCCAGGAAGGCGCGACCGGCCAGCAGCTGGTGGCCTACCTGATCCCCGCTGCCGAGGTAGCGCTGGAGCAGCAGGCCGGGCTGCGCGCGCAGCTGCGCGAACAGTTGAAGGAAGCGCTGCCGGACTACATGGTCCCGGCGCACCTGCTGCTGCTCGACCGGTGGCCGCTGACAGCCAACGGCAAGCTCGACCGCAAGGCCCTGCCCAAGGCCGATGCCAGCCTGCTGCAGCAAGCCTACAACGCTCCCCAGGGCGCGCTGGAACAGGCCTTGGCCACGTTGTGGCAAACCGCGCTCAACGTCGAACGTATCAGCCGCGACGATCACTTCTTCGAACTGGGTGGCCACTCGTTGCTGGCCATCCAGCTGCTGGCCAGCATCAAGCAGGCACTGGGCCTGGCAGTGCGTATCCAGGACCTGCTCGCCTACCCCCGCATCGACCTGTTGGCTGCACATCTGGGCCGTGAGCATGCCTGTGCGAGCCCGTGCATCGTGCCCCTCAACCGCCCGGCCACACCGCTGCCTGCATTGTTCTGTATCCACCCCAGCGGCGGCATGGTCTTCAGCTATCAGCCGCTGGCCAGGTGCCTGGAACCGCAGGCTTGCGTCTACGGCGTGCAGCACCGGGGCGGCAGCCCGGCGCCGGCCGAACGGCAGGGCTGGCAAGCGATGATCACCGACTACACCGCACAGATCCGCCAGGCACAACCGTCCGGGCCATACCGCCTGATGGGCTGGTCCCTGGGCGGCAGCATTGCCTGGGACATCGCCCGGCAGCTGGAACAGGCCGGCTGCGAGGTCGCATTCCTGGGGCTGGTCGACAGCACCCTGCCCGAGGCGCAGTTAAGCCGCGCCGCGTTCCCCCCTCACACCCCTCGCCCAGCCCGCCACAGCGATACGCCGGGCCAGCGCGAGCTGCAAGACACCGTCGAGCTGTTCGGCCTGTTGTTCCCGCAGGCCAAACAGGCCGCCGCCGAGCAGCTGCACGCCAACCCTACTCAGGACGTCAAGGCGTTCTACCAGTGGGCCACGGCGCACCTGGCTGACGCTGGCAGCGATGTCCAGGGCGTGCTGGCCAGTGCCAAGGCCCAGATCATGAATGCCCAGGCGTTCGACATCCACGATCAGCTGGAAGCGAGCTTCGCCGATTTCACCCTCACTCCGCTCAGGGTCAAGCCCAGTTGCTGGTGGTCGCAGGTGCACAAGAGCGCAGCACACATTCACGCCGCCGAGCAGGTCATCCGCCAGTTCTGCGCAGGGGGTGAGCTGGACGTTTCGCTGCACTCACCCTACCCACACGAAACCATGATGCTGGAGCAGCCCCTGATCGACTCGTTCATCGAGGCGTTCGGCCGTAGCTGCCCGGCACCCTGAATACCCCGTCACACCTGCCAAAAAGGAAACGTTCGCCATGAAGTGCGCCCCCTACACCGTCACCGGCCTGGCCCTTGCCCTGGCCATGGCGGCCTGCCCGCTACTCGCCCAGGCTGCCAGCAAGACCCCGGGCGAGGTCTTCCAGGATTGCAAGGCCGGCTGCCCGGAAATGGTCGTGCTGCCTGCGGGCAGTTTCGTCATGGGCACGCCGGATGACGAACCGGGCAAGCAGCCCGACGAAGGCCCGCAACATACCGTGACCTTCGCCAAACCCTTCGCCATCAGCCGCTTCCAGGTCACCGCCGGCGAGCTGGATGCCTATATCAAGGAAACCGGCGTGGTCATCAAGGACGGTGACAAACGCCCAGGGCGCCTGTGCCAGGCCAGCAAGCCTCGCTACCCGCAAGGGCCGCGCCAGCCGGCAGTGTGCGTTGATTACTACGATGTGCAGGCCTATGCGCAGTGGCTGAGCAAAAAGACCGGCCACACTTACCGCATGCTCAGCGAGGCCGAACGCGAGTACGCGGCACGGGCCGGCTCCACAGGGCCGTTCCCGTTCCCGTTCGATGAAGAAGGCGACTACCAGATCAGCAAGCACGCCAATACCTACGGCCCCAAGGACGGCTACAGCTACACCTCACCGGTAGGCAGCTACCCGCCCAATGCCTTTGGCGTCTATGACATGCACGGTAACGTGTATGAATGGGTCGCCGACTGCTACCACAAGGACTACGTCGGCGCGCCCAGCGATGGCAGCGCCTGGATGGAGGCCGACGGCGGGCTTTGCCAGGCGGCGCACATGCGCGGGAATGACTGGGGTGAAGCGCCGATCTTCTCGCGTTCGGGCAATCGCAATGATCGCGAACGCACGGTACGTGGCGACTTCCTGGGCTTTCGTGTAGCGCGGGAGCTGTGATCTGGCGCAGGCCATCTGGGCGGGGTACCCGCCAAGATGGCCTGCGTGGCCCCAGGTTCAGAACTGCGGGGTGTATTTGACCGAGAACATGAAGTTGCGAGGGTCGCCGTAGTAGTTGTTGGCACTGACCGCAGCATACGACGGGATGTAGTACACCTTGTCGAAGATGTTGTTGAAGTTGACCGCCAGGCTGACTTCATCGCTGACCTTGTAACCAAGGCGCGCATTCCAGATGGTGAAGCCGGGCGAATCGAATTTGCGGTCGTAGGCAACGGTGCTGCTCTGGCTGTTGAAACCGCCGCCGACACTGAAGCGGCTGAAGTCACCAGGCAGGGTGTAGTCCGTCCACACCTTCACCGAGTGTTTCGGCGTCCAGGTGGAGAAGATCTTGCCCTCGTTCGTGTTGTCCTTGAGGTACTTGGTGGTGTTGTAGACGTAACTGGCCGACGCTTGCAGGCCTGGCAGCACCTCACCGTTGATCTCGGCCTCAAGGCCCTGGCTACGCACTTTGCCGGACGCTTCGGAGCATCTGGACCCATCACAGATTTGTGTGACATCCTGAACCGGCACCGCTCGGTTCTCGTGGTCATAGCGGAACAGGGCAACGCTGGTATTGACCTGGCCATCGTAGAGTTCACCCTTCAGACCGAGTTCGTAGTTGCTGCCAACGATCGGCTCGATCGTAGAGCCACCGACGCCCTTGGCACTCTGCGGAATGAAGACGTCCGCATAGCTGGCGTAGGCCGACCATTGCGGCGTCAATTCGTAAACCAGGCCCGCGTAAGGGGTGACGACACCGTTGTTGGCCTTGGAAGCCGGGCTGTCATACTGATAGACACCGGCCTCATAGACCTGAGAGTCGTAATCGTAGGAGTACCAGCTGGTACGCCCACCGAGGATCAGGGTCAGCGGGTCGGTCAGCTTGACGCGCCAGGTACCGTAGATACCTTTCTGCACGATCGTGTACTGGCTGTCGGTACGCGTGCCACGGGCCGCCAGGCTGTCGTAGTTCTCGAAGGGCAAGTGGTTGTCGAGATCGAAAATGTTCGCCCCCGCGCTGCGCACCACCGCCATGGTGTTGTCGCTGGTGAAGCGTGAGTAGTTACCGCCGAAGACCACTTCCTGGTCGAAGCCAAAACCGTTGAAGTCGCCATCGACGAACATGTCCAGGCCACGGCTGTGGGAGTTGAAATCAGTGGCATAGCGCCAGTCGAACAACCCAGACCCATCGTTGGCCAGGCCGGTCGGTGCTACCACGTAGGCGTAGGTCATTTCGTTGCGCTCGTTGATCGCCACCGCCGCGGTCTTGAACTTCCAGTGGTCGTTGAAGCGGTGCTCGAGGTCGACATACAACGCCAGCTGCTCGGTCATGCCGCGGTTCCAGTCGGAGCCGGTGAAGGTCGAGCGCGACAAGCCTACGTCCCGGCCATCACTGAAGCGCGGCAAACCGGCGACCATGGGCGTGAAACGCGTCTTGCGATCGCTGATGCCGACACCGAGGGTGGTGTCTTCAGACAGGTCGAAGTCCAGCGCACCGTAGACCTTCTGCTCCCAGCCGCCCACATAGTCGATGAACGAGTTGCGCGTATCGTAGTCGACCACGGCACGCCCACGGATGTTGCCCGCCTCGTTCAGCGGGCCGCCAACGTCAACCTGGGTGGCATAGTGGTCCCAGGAACCGGCCTGGGCGGTCAGGGTGACTGTCGGCTTGGCCTGGCCGCGCTTGCGCACGAAGTTGATCGCGCCACCGGGGCTGTTGGCCCCCTGCAGCAGCCCAGCGCCGCCACGCAGCAGTTCGACACGGTCATAGAATGCCGTCGGTTCCGTCAGGTAGCTGCCCAGCGCGTAGATGCCACGGGTCATGGGCACGCCATCGTACTGCAGCGAATCGATTTCAAAACCGCGCGAGGTGATGAAGCCGCCGGTACCCGGGCTTTTGGCGAAGGTCATGCCCGGCGCGTTGGCCAACAGCGTCGGCAAGTCGGTGATGTTCTGGTCATCCATGCGCTTGCGGGTCATCACCGACACGCTCTGCGGAATGTCCTTGAGCTTGTGTTCGCTCTTGCCGATGGTGACGCCACCGGTGGTATACGAGTTGCTGCCTTCGGTGGTCACGCCCAACGTGTTGCCCGTGATGCTGGTGGTGCCCAGCTCCAGCGCCGAGGACGCTGGCCGCTCACGCCGCACCAGGGTCAGGGTATCGCCCTCCAGGCTGTAGCTGACCGGCAAGCCGCGCAACAGCTTGGCCACTGCCGCATCGACGGTGTAGCTGCCACGCACTTCATTGCCACGCAGGTCGGCCATTTCCGAGGCGTTGTAGATGAACTGCACATCGGCCTGCTCGCCAAGCGCACGCAGGGCGTTGGGCAGCGACTGGGCAGCGATGTCGAAGTTGACCCCCTGAGCCCAGACCTGGGCGGCCATGGGCAGCATCAATGCGGCGCCCAGCACCCCTTTGCCGAGCAACGCCCGTGATGAGCGGGCGCTGATCGAGCGGGACATGCAAAGCGCCTTGACCAATGGTTTGAACTCGAAAAATCCTGCTGGCATGGTATTTCTCTATTTATATCGTGTAATGAAATCGTCCCGCGCCCGCCAACGGCCCCCAAACGGCCGAGCTGCCCATCCTCCCCCGGGCAGATCCCGCGACAGACGCCTGACACGCAAGTCAAAACGGCTTGCCACGTGTGGCTTTCAGCGCGCTCCTACATAAGACGCATCACCCTGGAAAATCCAGAATGAGAATTTTTTGCATTAGTATCTCGCCGGCATCCTTCCACGCAATCGGCACGGCAGTACGGGGGAGGCAATGCAAAAGACCCCAGGGGCGGGTTGCCCGCCCCTGGGCGTGGTGAGGCTCAGCGGCTCTTTTCCAGCAGCCGGGCTTTTTCTTCAGGGCTCATGCTGTCGAGCCGCAGACGGGCCTGGGCCAGCTTGAGCAACTGGCCAGGGTTGGCTTCGCGCTCGCGCAGCGCCTGGGCAAGGGCGGCAACCGTAGCGTGGTCGAAGATGACGCCTGGATTGATGTCGCACTGCAGCAACTTGCGAATACCTGCCGCCAGCTTGATGACCAGCAGCGAATGCCCGCCCAGTGCAAAAAAGTCCTGCTCGATGCCCACTTGCTCCAGCCCCAGCAGTTGCGCCATGCGCTGCGCAATCACGGTTTCCAGTGCATCACGCGGGGCCAGCAGACCCGCCGCAGGTTCATTGCCCACCTGCCGCAACGCTTGCCGGTCGAGCTTGCCGTTGCCCAGGCGCGGCAACCGTGGCAATGCCTGCAGGGTACGCGGCAGCATCACCGCCGGCAGTTGCCGGGCAAGGTACTCGCGGACCGCGTCCAGGGCAGCCGCCGTGGCCTCGTCGCGCAAGCTGACATACGCGCTCAGCGCTTCTCCATCACACAACACCGCCGCCTCGACCACCTGCGGTGCACCCGACAGCTGTGCCTCGATCTCCGCCAGCTCGATGCGGAAGCCGCGTATCTTCACCTGATGGTCGCGCCGGCCTTGCAGCTCGATAGCACCGTCCGGGCGATAGCGGGCCAGGTCGCCGGTGCGGTAAAGCCGCTCGCCCGCCACGAACGGGCTCTCGACGAACGCCGGCGGGTCACTCTGCACGTCTTGCAGGTAGCCGCGACACACCTGCTGCCCACCGACATACAGTTCGCCCAGCACGCCGGTGACCGCCAACTGCAAGTGCTGATCCAGCACATAGACCTGGTTGTTGGGCAACACCTGCGACAACCCGAGGGTGCCGGTCGGTACCGCCCGAACCGGGTGCACCATGACCCCGACCGTGGTTTCGGTCGGGCCGTAATGGTTGAACAGCTTGCAGTCCGGACGTATCTGCAACAGGCGCTGCAGCAACGCCGCGCTCGGGGCTTCCCCGCCCAGGATGACGGTGGCCGGTACTGCCGGTGCCTTCGACTCCAGCAGCGCGCTCAGGTGCGACGGCACGATCTTCAGGCAGTCGATTGCCTGCTGCTCGAGGTACGCAGCAAACAGTTCAGCATCCTTCATCACCTCGTCGGCGGCCACGTGCAGTGTCGCACCCACATACAAGGCTGCGAACAGCGTCGTATGGCCAAGGTCGGCCGACACCGTCGAGCCGAATGCGAAGTGACGACAGCCCTCCAGCGCCAGCGTGTGGCACACGCCTGCGGTGTAGTTCAGCAGTTGCCGGTGCTCGACCACCACGCCTTTGGGGGTGCCTGTCGAGCCCGAGGTGAACAGGACATAGGCGGCATCGCTGGCGCTGGCGGCGTGCGGTTGCAGCCGTGCAGTGTCAACCGCCAGCGGGTACAGGCTGTCGAGGCTCAGCGCCTCTATGCCCTGCTCACGCAGGCTGGCCACCGCTGCCGGTTCGACCAGCACCTGCGTGGCGCCGGCCTGTGTCATCAGGCGCACCTGCCGGGCAACGGGCCAGTGCGGCTCCAGCGCCAGGTAGGCTGCGCCGACACGCCAACTGGCCAACATCGCCACGACCCAGTCCAGCGAACGCGGCAGCGCCAGTGCCAGCACCGCCCCGGGTTGCACGCCAGCCTGCTGCAGCGCCAGCGCCAGGCGCTGCACTGCCAACTCCAGTTGGGCGTAACTCAGGCCCGCGTCACCTGCGACCAGTGCCAGCGCGTCGGGGGTGTCGATTGCCCACTGGCTGATCTGTGCCGCCAGTGATGTCGCGGCCAGTGGTTGCGGCGCGGGGTTGATCGACAGCAGGCGCTGGCGCTCGGCCTCACCCAGCAGGTTCAACTGCCGCAGCGGGCGGTCCGGCGCCTGAGCGATGCTGCGCAGCAATTCAATGTACTGCTCCAGCAGGCCTTGCATGCCGCGGGCACTGTAGCGCCCGGCCAGGTAATCCAGGCTCACGGTAATCGGTTGGTCAGCACCCGCTGCTGGGCAAATGCGCAGCTGCAGCTCGATGCCCGTCGGCAGGCGCGGCGCCAGTAGCTCGCCCTGCCAGCACAGCCCGCCGGCAACCTGCGGCGCGAGCGCCGGCGTAGTGGAAAACGCCACGGTCGGCACGGCTGTGGGCACCCATTCCGGTACCCAGTACTCCTGCCACGCCACATGCTGCTCCAGCGCGGCGCCGAGCGCTGCAAGGTGCTCGCCGAAACGGGTTTCGTCAGCCCACTGCAGGCACAACGGCAATAACTTGCTGAACGCCCCCGCACTGTTCGCGAAGTAGTCATAATCCTGTCGCGCATCGTGCTGCCAGGCGCCCAACAACCGGTTGCTGTCGCCAAGCCGGCCCAGCAAGGCCCACCAGGCCGCCTGCAGCAGCGTGTCCAGGCTGGCCTGACGGGCGTCGGCCAGGCGTTGCAACTGCCCCTGCAAGGCCAGCGGCAGATTCACCTGATGGTGTGCCTGATGCGTCGCTGGCTGGTCCTGGCGATAGGCTGGCCAAGGCGCGCTCATGCCCTGCTCCGTTGGCATCAGGTGCCCTTGCCAGTAGCCACGGGCTGCCGCTGCATCCTCATCCTGGGCCACTTCGGCACGCCACTCCAGATACTGCCCGAAGGCTTCAGGCAGGTCTTCATCCGGCCCGGCTGGCATGTCATACAACGCCGCCAGGTCACGGTACAGCATGGCCATGCCAGCCGCGTCGCAGGCAAAGCCCGCCACCCCCAGCCATAGATGCCATTGCCCGGCATCGGCGGCCGGTACCAGCAAGGCCTGGGCGGCTGGCAGCTGGTCGATTTCGAAGCGCTGCTGCAACCAAGGCTCGAGCAGTGCCAGCGCACCTGCCTCGGCCTGCACTGCCAGCGTCAGGGCTGGCCGCCGGGCGCCGATGAACTGGCGCATGCCGCGGTATCCCGGGGCAGTGCCCAGGCGCCCGGCCAATATCGGGTGGCGCTCGACCAAGCGCTCAAGCGCCTGGCTCAGGCGCGCCGGGTCCGGCCGGCCCTGAACGCTGATCTTCAGCAGCGTCGCGGCCTGTGACCAGTCCGGGCAAGCGGGCAAGGCATCGAGCCAGTGTTGCTGGTCGACGGTCAGGGCAAAACCGATGTCCTCGGCCTGGTCTACGTAACTGTTCATCCCTGGGCCTCCTCGGTCGCCATCACCTGCATGGCCGCAGCCGCCTCCAGCGCGGCCCGGTCGAACATGTCGCCCATCGCCACGACGATCTTGCGTGGTCCCTCGTACGGGTCACGGGCATGCGCCGCCAGCATGTTGTCGACCAGGATCACGTCGCCTTTCTGCCATTGGAACCGCACGGCACAGGCTTCATACAGCTCGCCGATCAGTTGCATGTCCTGGTCGGGGATCGGCGAACCATCGCCGAAGTACACATGCCGTGGCATGCGCTCCAGGCCGAACATGGCCAGCAGGTCTTCACGCGCATCCGGCTCCAGCCAATAGATGTGGTGCAGCTGCACCTGATTGAAGAACGAGCGTGCGCCGGTGATCGGGTGCGTGATGATTGCCGGGCAGCGGGTGCGGGTCTGCAACTCGTCGTTGTCCAGCCAGCGCCATTCGATGCCAGCGGCACGGCAACGGGCCTCGACCTCGGCGCGGTCATCGGTGCGGAAGAAATGCTGCCATGGCACGTCGAGCTTGTCGGCGAACGTGCGCACATACAGCAGCCCTTTGTCCTCGAGGGTTTGCCGCAGTGCCTGCGGCAGCTTTTCGTACATCAGGCGGCAGTCGACCACCGGCGTGGCACCGCCGACCGGCGAAGGCTGCTCGCAATAGAACATCTGCTTGCGCGGCCAGCTGTCCTGGTGCGCACTCTCGTTATGGAACAAGATCATTTTGGTTTCCGGGTACGGCGTGGAGCGGTAGGTGTTCTTGCCCCCCTCCTTCTTCGGCAGGTCACCGTATTGACCGTAAAGCCCCGGCTGTACAGCTTCGGCGAATGCTTCAAACCCCTGGATACCCTCCAGGGCAAAGCCGCGGAACAGGATCCCGGCATGCTCGCCCAGCTTGCGCTCGACCAGCGGCCGGTTGTTGCGCACCCACTCGATCAGGTCGATCGATGCGTCGCCAGGCTCGACGAGCAACGGGAACAGCTGGCCTGGTACCAGCAGCGACTCGCGCACCGCTGCCCGTGGCGGTGCAGCTGCAGTGGCACCGGCAGAGCGCTTGAGGAATTTGCCCAGCTTGTCGGCCTTGCTGGCCGGGGCGCTTACCGGTGTGCTGCCAGCCAGGGCGCCACCCTGTAATGGAACGTTCATCGCTTGCCACCTCATATCCTGAACACTGACGATCTGTTCGAGCATCGCGATCCATGCGCTGACGAGTCGCTGGATATGCTCTTGCCTGAAAAGCGTTGTCGCAAACTGCCAGTTGCCACTGAGCTGCCCGGCCTCCTGTTCGATGAACAGGGCCATGTCGAACTTCGAATACAGCGCCGGGGCGGGCAGCGCCTGCACGGTAATGTCGGCCAGGGCTTCGCTGCGTACGGGCAGGTTGTTCATCACGAACAGCACCTGCACCAGCGGGTTCATGCCGCGCACCCGCGGGGCGCCATGGGCCTCGACGATCATGTCGAACGGCAGGTCCTGATGCTCCAGGGCCGCGAGCAAGGTGCGCTGGGTGCCCTGCACGAAGTCACCGAAGGCCAGCCCATCGCTCACCCTGGAACGCAGCGGCAATACATTGACGAAGAAGCCGATCAGGCCTTCCAGTTCGCTGTGCTGGCGGCCTGCGGTGTCGGCCCCGACCAGTACGTCGTGGGCACCGCTGGTCTGGTGCATCAACCACTGGAACGCCGCCAGCAGCGTGCTGTACAGGGTCACCCCGGCCTTGGCCGCGAACTGGCCAAGCGCATCGGTCAATGCTGGCGACAGGCTAAAGTCCACCGCACCGCCGGCATGGGAGGCCTGCTCGCTGCGCGGCTGTTCCAGTGGCAGCTCAAGGTGGCCGGTATGGCCCGCCAAGGCCTGTTGCCAGTAGCTTGCCTGGCGCTGCAGCTCACCCGCCTGCTCGAGGGCCTGCTGCCACAAGGCAAAGTCTGAATACTGCAGCGGTAACGGCGCCAGTAGGTGGGTCTGCCCTGGGGCGCTGTGACGGTAGATTTCAACCAGGTCGCGGACCAGCACGCCCATCGACCAGCCATCGGAGATGATGTGGTGCATGGCGAAGAACAGCACATGCTCCTGGTCTGTCAGGCGTGCCAGACGGCAGCGCAACAATGGCGCATGCTCCAGTGCAATCGGTGTGCTGGCGTTGGCCAGGGTGGCTTCGGCAATGCACCGTTGCTGCTCCTGCGGGCTGAACCCGGACCAGTCGTCGAGGGCGATATCCACCTCGATCCGGTCGGCAATCAGCGCCAGCGGATCACCCTCGTCGTCCTGCACGTAGGCCGTACGCAACACTTCATGTCGCTGCGCCAGCGCGTTCAGGCTGTTGCGCAACACCTCGACCTGCAGCGGCCCTTGCAGGCGCAGGGCCAATGGCATGCCGTAGGCAGCACTGCCCCCGGACAATTGTTCGGCAACCCACAAGCGCCGCTGCATCAACGACAACGGTGCGGTGGCTTTTTCTCCATGGGCCAATAGCTCGACACCGTGCGCGGTCGCAGCCTTGCCAGCGCCGCCGAGCGCTGCCAGCAGGCGCTCCAGCACCGGGTGATCGAACAGGTCACGCAACGTCACTTGCACACCCGGCAGCTTGCGCATCCGCGATACCGCCTGGGTCGCCAGCAACGAGTGACCACCCAGCTCGAAGAAGTGGTCGCCAAGGCCCACCCGCTCAAGGCCGAGCACCTCCTGCCAGATACCCGCAACGTGCTGCTCGAGCGGGGTTTGCGGCGCCCGGTAGGCCTGCTGCAGGGCGCTGTTGTCGGGCTTGGGCAGGGCCTTGCGGTCGAGCTTGCCGTTGGCCGTCACCGGCCAGGCCTGCACCTGCAGGATGTGCGTCGGCACCATGTAGTCCGGCAGGCTGCCCTTGAGCTGTTCGCGAAGGCTGTCGCGCAGTTCGGCGGCGTCCACTGCCATGCCCTGCTCCTCGGCCAGTACGTAGGCCACCAGCTGCTGGCCATGCCCGCTGTCCTGGGCCAGCACCACCGCCTCGCGCACCTGCGGGTGCTCCAGCACCCGTGCCTCGATTTCACCCAGTTCGATACGCAGCCCGCGCACCTTCACCTGATGGTCGATGCGCCCGCAGTACTCGATCACCCCGCTGTCGCGGTAGCGCGCCAAATCCCCAGTGCGGTACAGCCGCTGGCCGTGGCTGCCGAACGGGTCGGGCACGAAACGCTCGGCCGTCAGCGACGGGCGACGATGGTAACCACGCGCCAGGCCCTGGCCACCGAGCATCAGCTCGCCCATGGCCACCTGCGGCAGGGCTTCGAACGCCGGGCCAAGGATGTGCGTGTACAGGTTGGCGATCGGCTGGCCGATCGGCACGCTGTCACGCCCTTCGTCGACACAGGTCCAGTGGGTGACGTCGATCGCTGCCTCGGTCGGCCCGTACAGGTTGTGCAGGCGGGCACCGGGCAGGTGGCTGAACACCTGCTGCTGGGTGTCCACCGCCAGCGCCTCGCCGCTGCAGATCACCTGCCGCACGCTGTGGCAGCGCTGCAGGCCCGGCTCGCGGACGAACACCTGCAGCATCGACGGCACGAAATGCAAAGTGGTGACCTGGTGGCGCTCGATGGTGTCGATCAGCCGCTCCGGCTCGCGATGCTCCCCCGGCGCCGCCAGGGCCAGCCGTGCACCGGTCATCAGCGGCCAGAAGAATTCCCACACCGACACGTCGAAGCTGAACGGGGTTTTCTGCAACACCGTGTCGGCGCTGTCCAGCGCATACGCCTGCTGCATCCACGCCAGCCGGTTGTACAGCGCCAGGTGGCGGTTGCCGGCGCCTTTCGGCCGCCCGGTCGAGCCGGAGGTATAGATCACGTAGGCCAGGTTCTCCGGGTGCAGCCGGCACGCCGGCACCTGCCGCGCGTAACCGCCCAGCTCGCCGGGCTGGTCCAGCAGCAGCACCTGCCCGGCAAACGCCGGCAACTGCTCGCGCAAGTGCGCCTGGGTCAGCAGCAGTTCGATGCCGCTGTCTTCGAACATGTAGGCCAGCCGCTCGGCCGGGTAGTCTGGGTCCAGCGGTACATAGGCGGCGCCGGCTTTAAGGATCGCCAGCAGGCCAACGACCATTTCCAGCGAACGCTCGGCGGCGATACCCACCAGGCTTTCCGGGCCGACGCCCTGTTCGATCAGCTTGTGCGCCCATTGGCTGGACAGCTCGCTCAACGCCCGGTAGCTCATGCGCTGGTCGCCGAACAGCAGTGCCGTGGCATCCGGCTGGCGACGCGCCTGCGCCTCGAACAGCTGGTGCACGCGCCAGTCGCCGGGGTAGTCGGTGGCGGTGTCGTTAAGGTCATGCAGCACCGCTTGCGCCTGCTGCGGGCTCAGCATCGGCAACTCGCCCAACGCCGTTTCGGCGCTGCTCTCAAGCATCTGCTGCAACACCTGCAACAGGTGCTCGCCAAGTTGCTCGGCCAACCGGGCACTGAACCGTGCCCGATCGGCTTTCAACTGCAGCGACAGGTGCGTACCCAGGTTAACCACCAGCGTCAGCGGGTAGTTGGTCTGTTCGTGGTTCGCCACCTCACCAAACACCAGGCTGCTGGTGGTATCGGCCTGCAGCGCTTCGGACACCGGGTAGTTCTCGAACACCAGGATGCTGTCGAACAGCGGTTCGCCGCCCTGCCCGGCCCAGCGCTGGATATCGAACAATGGCGTGTGATCGTACTCACGCAGGGCGATGTTCAGCGCCTGCACGGTGTCCAGCCAGTCACCCAGCGCTTGCTCCGGGCGTGGGCTGGCAATGACCGGCAAGGTATTGATGAACAGGCCGATCTGCTGTTCGATGCCCTTGAGTTCGGCCGGCCGCCCAGCCGTGGTCGCACCAAAGGCGACGCAGGCCTGGCCGGTATAGCGCTGCAGCACCAGCAGCCAGGCCGCTTGCACCACGGTATTGACGGTGACCCTGCGCTCACGGGCAAAGGCGTCCAGGCGGGCGGTCTGCCGGGCATCCAGTTGCTGTACCCGCTCGACCTGCCCCTGCCCTTCACTACCGGCTGCCCAGTCCGTGGCCCTGGCCAGCAAAGTGGGTGCATCCAGGTCTTGCAACTGGCGGGTCCAGAACGCCTGGCGGGCTTCGCCATCCTGGCGCTGCAGCCAGGCGATATAGTCACGGAAACGCCCCGGCCCTTGCTCCGGCACGCTGCCGTGGTAGCGCTGCAGCACCTCGCCCAGCAGCCGGGTATTGCTCCAGCCGTCCATCAGGATGTGGTGGCTGGTGTAGATCAGGTGATAACGCTGCGCATCCAGGCGAATCAGGGTCAGGCGCAACAGCGGCGGCTTGCCCAGGTCGAAGCCGGCCCCGCAGTCTGCAGCAGCGAACGCCTCCAGCGCATCGGCAAGGTCGTCACGGCCACGCCAGTCATGCACCGCGAACGGCAATTGCGCCTCACGCTGAATGATCTGCAACGGGCTGGCCAGCTCACCCCAGATGAAGCTGCCACGCAGCAGGTCATGGCAGTCGACCGCCGCTTGCCAGGCAGCACGGAAGCGCTCGGGATCCACGCCAGTCACATCGACCCGCAGCTGGTTGATGTAATCCCCGCCCTGCTGCAGCAGCGTATGGAACATCATGCCTTGCTGCATGGGTGAAAGCGGGAAGATGTCTTCGACCATCGCTGGCGGCAGCGGCAGGCTGTCGAGCTGGGCCTGGGTCAGGCCGGCCAGCGGAAAGTCCGACGGGGTCATACCGGCGTGTTCGCGCTGGCAGCAGTGCTCGACCAGGGCGCGTAGCTCGTGGCTGTATTCATCGGCCAGGCGCTGTACGGTGGCGACTTCGAACATGTCGCTGCTGAAGGTCCAGCCCAGGCTCAGCTCACCGGCGTAGACCTGGCCATTGAGCGTCAGCCAGTTACCCAATGGCGCGTCCAGGCTTTGCTCATCGCCTTTGGGGTCTACGCAGGGCACCAGCAGCGCCTGCTCATCGGTCGCCAGGTGGCCATCCAGCTGGCCCAGATAGTTGAAGGTGATGCGCGGCACAGGCAAGGCACGCAGGCACTCACGGCTGGCAGCGTCTGCCAGGTAGCGCAGCACACCATAGCCAATGCCCTTTTCGGGCACGGCGCGCAGTTGTTCCTTGACCTGCTTGATCGACCCATCCAGCGTTGCCGCCGGGCTCAGCCGCAGCGGGAACAGGCTGGTGAACCAGCCGACCGTGCGGCCCAGGTCGAGGTTGTCGAACAGCGCTTCGCGCCCGTGCCCTTCCAGCTCGATCAGGGTCGAGGGTTCGCCGCTCCAGCGGCAGATTACCCGCGCAAGCGCAGTCAGCAGCAGGTCGTTGACCTGGGTGCGGTAAGCGGCCGGGGCCTGCTGCAACAGCTGTCGGGTCAGCGCCCCGTCCAGGTGGCTGTAGACCGTGTGGGCGTACCGGTTGCTCAGGGCGCCAGCGCTGTTGTCCTGCGGCAGGCTGCCGCTGGCATGGCTCAACTGCGCCTGCCAATAGCCCAGTTCGGCCTGCAACGTGTCGCTGCCGGCGTAGGCCTGCAGCTGTTCGGCCCAGGCCCTGAAGGCACTGGTCTTGGCGGGCAACTGTGGCACCTGCCCGGCCGCACACTGTTGGTAGGCCCGGTGCAAGTCCTCCAGCAGAATACGCCAGGACACCCCATCGACGACCAGATGATGGATCGCCAGCAACAGGCGCTGACTGCCGTCCGCCAAGGTTGCCAGCACCGCGCGCAGCATCGGCCCATCGGCCAGGTTGAGGCTGCACTGGGCCTCGGTGCCCAATGCCTGCAGCTCACCGGCATCGGCCAGTGTCGCGCACCATAGCAAAGGTGGCTGTACCGGCCCGGCAGGCCGGTAGCTGGCCTGCCACTGCCCATCAACCTCGACGAAGCTCAGGCGCAGGCTGTCGTGGTGCGTGACCAGGGCCTGCAGCGCCTGCTCCAGTGCCTGTGCATCAAGCGCCTGCAGCGGGCGGAACAGCACCGACTGGTTCCACTGCTGGCGGTCGGCAATCGCTGTGTCGAAGAAGGCATGCTGCACCGCCAGCATCGGGGTTGGCCCGTGCAATGGGCGCTGGTCGGCCTGTGCCGCCCCCCCCACCTGGGCGACTGCGGCCAGGTCTTGTACCGTCTGGTGCTGGAACAGGTCCTTGGTGGTGAAGCGGATGCCCGCCTGGCGGGCGCGGCTGACCACCTGGATCGAGACGATCGAGTCGCCACCGAGGGTGAAGAAGTTGTCGCTGCGGCCGACCCGCTCCAGCTTGAGCAGGTCCTGCCAGATCGCCGCGATCTGCTGTTCCAGCGAACCTTGCGGTGCACTGTAGGCCTGCTGCAGGGCGCTGTTGTCGGGCTTGGGCAAGGCCTTGCGGTCGAGCTTGCCGTTGGCCGTCACCGGCCAGGCCTGCACCTGCAGGATGTGCGTCGGCACCATGTAGTCCGGCAGGCTGCCCTTGAGCTGTTCGCGAAGGCTGTCGCGCAGTTCGGCGGCGTCCACTGCCATGCCCTGCTCCTCGGCCAGTACGTAGGCCACCAGCTGCTGGCCATGCCCGCTGTCCTGGGCCAGCACCACCGCCTCGCGCACCTGCGGGTGCTCCAGCACCCGTGCCTCGATTTCACCCAGTTCGATACGCAGCCCGCGCACCTTCACCTGATGGTCGATGCGCCCGCAGTACTCGATCACCCCGCTGTCGCGGTAGCGCGCCAGGTCGCCGGTGCGGTACAGCCGCTGGCCGTGGCTGCCGAACGGGTCGGGCACGAAACGCTCGGCCGTCAGCGAAGGGCGACGATGGTAACCACGCGCCAGGCCCTGGCCACCGAGCATCAGCTCGCCCATGGCCACCTGGGGCAAGGCTTCGAACGCCGGGCCAAGGATGTGCGTGTACAGGTTGGCGATCGGCTGGCCGATCGGCACGCTGTCACGCCCTTCGTCGACACAGGTCCAGTGGGTGACGTCGATCGCTGCCTCGGTCGGCCCGTACAGGTTGTGCAGGCGGGCACCGGGCAGGTGGCTGAACACCTGCTGCTGGGTGTCCACCGCCAGCGCCTCGCCGCTGCAGATCACCTGCCGCACGCTGTGGCAGCGCTGCAGGCCCGGCTCGCGGACGAACACCTGCAGCATCGACGGCACGAAATGCAAAGTGGTCACCTGGTGGCGCTCGATGGTGTCGATCAGCCGCTCCGGCTCGCGATGCTCCCCCGGCGCCGCCAGGGCCAGCCGTGCACCAGTCATCAGTGGCCAGAAGAACTCCCACACCGACACGTCAAAACTGAACGGGGTTTTCTGCAACACCGTGTCGGCGCCGTCCAGCGCATACGCCTGCTGCATCCACGCCAGCCGGTTATACAACGCCAGGTGGCGGTTGCCGGCGCCTTTCGGCCGCCCGGTCGAGCCGGAGGTGTAGATGACGTAGGCCAGGTTCTCGGGGTGCAGCCGGCACGCCGGCACCTGCCGCGAGTACCCGCCCAGTTCGCCGGGCTGGTCCAGCAAAAGGACCTGCCCGGCAAACGCCGGCAGCTGCTCGCGCAAGTGCGCCTGGGTCAGCAGCAGTTCGATGCCGCTGTCTTCGAACATGTAGGCCAGCCGCTCGGCCGGGTAGTCTGGGTCCAGCGGTACATAGGCGGCGCCGGCTTTAAGGATCGCCAGCAGGCCAACGACCATTTCCAGCGAACGCTCGGCGGCGATACCCACCAGGCTTTCCGGGCCGACGCCCTGTTCGATCAGCTTGTGCGCCCATTGGCTGGACAGCTCGCTCAACGCCCGGTAGCTCATGCGCTGGTCGCCGAACAGCAGTGCCGTGGCATCCGGCTGGCGACGCGCCTGCGCCTCGAACAGCTGGTGCACGCGCCAGTCGCCGGGGTAGTCGGTGGCGGTGTCGTTAAGGTCATGCAGCACCGCTTGCGTCTGCTGCGGGCTAAGCATCGGCAACTCGCCCACCGGCTGTTGCGGCTGGGCTACCACACTGTGCAGCAGATGCTGCCAATGCTGCCCCATGCGCTCGACGCTTGGCGCGTCGAACAGGTCGGTGGCGTAGGTCAGCGATGCCCACAGGCCATCCGCGGTCTCGACCGTGTCCAGGGTCAGGTCGAACTGGGCGTTCACTTCTTCCCACGCCAGCACTTCCACGCTCAAGCCTGGCAGCTGTGTGGCCCCTGGCAGCCGGCGCTCGGCGCTGCGATGGTTGAACATGACCTGGAACAACGGGCTGCGGTTCAGGCTGCGCTCGACCTGCAGCGCATCCACCAGCTGCTCGAAGGGCAAGTCCTGGTGCGCCTGGGCCTCCAGCGCAGTGGCCTTGACCTGCTGCAACAGGCGGACGAACGGTTGGTGCGTATCGATGTCGGCCTTGTGCACCTGGGTATTGACGAAGAAGCCGATCAGGCCTTCGGTTTCCTTGCGGGTGCGGTTGGCGACCGGCACGCCGACGCGGATGTCCGACTGCCCGGTGTAGCGGTGCAACAGGCACTGGAAGGTCGCCAGCAACAGCATGAACAGGGTCACCCCTTCGCGCCGTGCCAGTTGCCGCAGGCCATCGGCCAGTGCCGGGCTCAGTGGCAGGTCGATGCGGGCGCCACGGTAGCTGCTGTGCAACGGCCGCGGGCGATCAGCGGGCAGCGCCAGCACAGGCTGCTCACCGCCCAGCTGGGCGGTCCAGTAGGCTAGCTGGCGCTGCCGTTCGCCGCCATCCATCCATTGACGCTGCCAGGCGGCATAGTCGGCGTACTGGATCGGCAACGCCGGCAGGTTGGCAGGCTGGCCGCTGCTGTACGCGCGATACAGGTGCACCAGCTCCTGCACCATCAGCGCCAGCGACCAGCCATCCGAGACAATGTGGTGCTGAGTGATCAGCAACACATGATCGTCCGGCCCCAGGCACAGCAGGCTGGCCCTCAGGAGCGGGCCCTGGGCCAGGTCGAACGGCTGGCGGATTTCTTCGGTGATACAGGTGCGCAGCCGCGCCGCCCGGTCCTCGCCGGGCGCCAGGGCCAGGGTATGCCTGGCAATGCTCACCGGCGCGGGGGCATGGATCACTGGCGTGGTGCGCTCACCGTCAGTGGCGAAGGTGGTGCGCAGCGACTCGTGGCGCGCCACCAGCGCATCGAAGCTTTGCTGCAGGGCAGCCAGGTCCAGTGCGCCGCGCAGGTTCAGCGCACTGGGCAGGTGATAGGCGGCGCTGTCTGGCTCAAGGTGCCAAAGAAACAGCTGCCGCTCCTGGGCGAAGGACAGCGAAAGCGGCTCGGTCGGATCGCGTCGAAAAACAGGTGCCACGCTGTACAGATCGACACCTTGCTGCTTGAGCAGCACCGCCAGCGCCTTGCGTTGCTTTGCCGACAGTGTTGCTACCGATTCGATTAACTTTTGCACGCCCTTCCCCTGTCAAGAGATCAGATTTTCCAGATCTTCGGCTGATAGACGTTTGAGGGCCTCCAAGGATTTAGCCAAGGCATCGTTGACCGCCTGGGTGTGCGGCTGAGCACCAGCGATCTCGGCGCAGTAGGTTTGCAGGTCGTGGGTGGTGAACAGCGCCTTGACCGCTGTTTCCAGCTTCAACTGCTCACGCAGGCGCACGGTGACCTGGGTGGCCAGCAGCGAATGCCCGCCGAGGTCGAAGAAGTTGTCGGCAAGGCCGACCTGATCGACGTGCAGCACCTCCTGCCAGATCTGCGCCACTTGCTGCTGCAGTTCGCTCTGCGGTGCCAGGTAGGCCACCCGGGCGACACTCAGGTCAGGGGCTGGCAGGCGGTTGCGGTCAAGCTTGCCATTGGGGGTGTGGGGGAAGGTTGCGACGAACGTCGTCCAGGTCGGCACCATGTACTCCGGCAACGCGCTGCGCAGTTGCCGCTTCAGCGCCTCGCCCAGTGCCTCCCGCGTTTGCGCATCGTCGACCACGGCCACGTCCTGCGGCACCAGGTAAGCCACCAGCTGCTGGCCACCAGGCCCCGGCCGGGCGACTACCGCCGCTTCGCGAATGGCCGGATGACGCGCCAGTTGTGCCTCGATTTCACCGAGTTCGATGCGGTAGCCACGCATCTTCACTTGCTGGTCGATTCGCCCGAGGTATTCCACCACACCCTCGGCCCGGTAACGCGCCAGGTCGCCGGTGCGGTAAAGCCGTTCACCGCTCCCGGCGAACGGGTCGGGGACGAAACGCTCGGCGGTCAGCCCTGGCCGCTGGTAATACCCGCGCGCCAGGCCCGCCCCGCCAATCAGCAGCTCGCCGGCAACGCCAACAGGCACTGGCGCCAGGTCCTCACCCAGCAGGTAGAGCCGGGTATTGTCCACTGGCCTGCCTAGCAATGCCTGCGGCCTGGCGGGCTGCAAGCAGTGCAGCGCCGACCAGATGGTGGTTTCGGTCGGCCCGTACAGGTTCCACAACGGCCCGCCCAAGGCCAGCAGCCGCTGGGCCAGGTCATCGCTCAGCGCTTCGCCGCCACACAGCTTCGTGCAGCCGGCCAGCACCTCGCCGCGGCCGCTGTCTAGCAGCATGCGCCAGGTCGAAGGGGTGGCCTGCAGCACGGTCACTGACTGCTGCGCTACCAGCTCCAGCACCCGCTGCGGGTCCTGTGCAGTATCCGGACCGGCCAGGACCACGCAGGCGCCCTGCACCAGCGGCAAGTACAACTCCAGCCCGAAGATATCGAACGAGAACGTGGTCAAGGACAACAGGCGGTCGCCGGTAGCCAGCCCCGGCGCCTTGGCCATGCTGGCGATGAAGTTGACCAGCGCGCCGTGGGGCACCATCACCCCTTTGGGCCTGCCGGTGGAGCCCGAGGTGTAGATCATGTAGGCAAGGTGCTCGGCCGACAGCTGCGGCTGCGGGTTGTGCACACTGTAGGCTGCCGCGTTGCAGCCACTGCCCAGCGGGTGCTCGGGCGCCAGCAACAGGCACTGGACCGTGGCCGGTATCGGCAGGCGTGCCTGGAGCGACGGTTGGGTCAGCAGCAGCCTGATGCCGCTGTCCTCCATCATGTAGGCCAGCCGCTCGTCCGGGTAGTGGGGGTCCAGCGGTACATAGGCACCCCCGGCCTTGAGCACGGCCAGCAAGGCGACGAGCATCTGTGGCGAGCGTTCGAGGGCCACCCCGACTTTGACGTCCGGCCCTACGCCGCCTTCGATCAGGCGCCAGGCCAGGCGGTTGGCGTGTTCGTTGAGTTGCTGGTAGCTCAGCGTCTGGTCTTCGAACTGCAAGGCCGGTGCATGCGGTGTGGCATGGGCACGCTGCTCGATCATGTGCTGGATACAGGCGTCGGCAACCGGCACCGCCGTGTCATTCCAGGCCTGGCCGATCACGTCCAGCTCGAGGTCGCTGAGCAGTGGCAACGCAGCGATTCGCTGACCCGCGTCGGCCACGATGCCGTCCAGCAATTGCAGCCAGTGCCCGGCCATTCGCGCTATGGTGGTGACATCGAACAGATCGGTGGCGTAGTTGAAAGAAGCGCCGATCTGCCCTGGCGCTTCGAAGGTTTCCAGGGTGAGGTCAAACGGCGCGGTGCGCGTTTCACCAGGCAAAGCCTCGATACGCAGCGCTGTGTCGCTGGCGGCCTGCTGGCCATTGCCCTGGCGCTGGTGGTTGAACATGACCTGGAACAACGGGCTGTGGCTCAGGCTACGCCCCGGCTGCAAGGCTTCGACCAGTTGTTCGAACGGCAGCTCTTGATGGGCCTGGGCGTCGCTGGCGGCCTGGCGGGCTTGCTGCAACAGCGCGCGGAAGGTCTGCTGCGGCTCGATTTGCGCGCGCAGCACCTGGGTGTTGACGAAAAACCCGATCAACCCTTCGGTTTCTACCCGGTTGCGGTTGGCGATGGGCACACCCACGCGAATATCCTGCTGCCCGCTGTAGCGCTGCAGCAAGGCCTGGAACGCAGCCAGCAACAGCACGAACAAGGTCACCCCTTCGTGGCGGGCCAGGTCTTGCAGGCGTTGGCACAGTTCGGCCGGCAAGCTGAAGTCATGCCGTGCGCCGCGGTAGCTCATCAGCCCCGGGCGGGGCCGATCGGTGGGCAGTTCCAGCACCGGCTGCTGGCCACCCAACTGCGCTTGCCAATAGGCCAGCTGCCGCTCGCGCTCACCGGCCTCCATCCAGCGCCGTTGCCAGATGGCATAGTCGGCGTACTGGATGGGCAGCGGCCGAACAGCCACGGCATGCCCTTGGCAGCAGGCACTGTAACCCTGCAGCAGTTCATCGACCATGACCTTCAGCGACCAGCCGTCAGCGGCGATGTGGTGCACCACCAGGCTGAACACATGGTCCTCGGCCGCCAGGCGCAGCAACGCCACGCGCAACACGGGGCCATGTTGCAGGTCGAACGGCTGCTCCCGGTGGGCTTCGACAAAGGCCTGAATCTGCGCCTGCTCATCGCCCACACCGCGCTCACGGCATTCGATCGCCACCGTCAGCTGTGGGGCGATTTGCTGGCGTGGGCCACCGTCGCGGCTGTCATGGGTGAACGTGGTGCGCAAGCTCTCGTGCCGCGCCAGCAGCGCATCAAAACTGCCTTGCAAGGCCTGCAGGTTCAGCGGGCCATGCAGGCGCAGGCTGACCCCGATGTTGTAGGCAGTGCCCTGAGGCTCCATCTGCCACAGGAACCATTGGCGCTCCTGGGCAAACGACAACGGCACCACGGTGGTGTCGTCGCGCACCAGCGGAATGGGCAGGTTCGCCGGGGATACGCCCTCTTCAAGCATTTTCTGCAGGTATTGGCGACGCTTTTCCAGCGGCAGATTGATGAAGCGCTGAGCAATTTTCGTGGCGACTGCGGTGTCCATCACACCTCCTCCATTTCGTCCAGCAGAGCCGACAGCTTGCTGAGTGTTTGTGTGTCCGCCGGCGCAGATGCCTGGGCCAGCTGTTCGGCGAAGCTCGCCAGGGTCGGGTGCTGGAAAATCAGTTGCGGGGTCAGGCTCAGGCCGAGTTCCAGTTGCACCCGCGATACCACGCTCACGGCCAGCAGCGAGTGGCCGCCCAGCTCGAAGAAGTGATCGTCCAGGCCTACTTGCTCAAGCTTGAGCACGTCCTGCCAGATGGCTGCCAGCTGCTGTTCCAGCTCACTGCCTGGGGCGCGATAACCTTGCTGCAACAGGCTGGCATCGGCCTTGGGCAAGGCCTTGCGGTCGAGCTTGCCGTTGGCTGTCAGCGGCCACCGGTCGAGCAGCAGCAGGTGCGCCGGGACCATGTAGTCCGGCAGCGCTTCCTTCAGCTGTTCGCGCAGCTGCGCGCGCAGCCCGGCCTGCTGCTCCAGCGCTACCTCGGCAGCGGGGATCAGGTAGGCCACCAGCTGCTGGCCGGTCGCGCCTTCCTGGGCCAGCACCAGGGCCTCGCGCACCTGCGGCTGGGCCTGCAGGCGGGCTTCGATCTCACCCAGCTCTATGCGGAAGCCGCGGATCTTCACCTGGTGGTCGATGCGCCCGGCGTATTCGATCACCCCGTCGGCGTGGTAGCGCGCCAGGTCACCGGTGCGGTACAGGCGCCCGCCAGGGGCACCGAACGGGTCCGGCACGAAGCGCGTGGCGCTCAGGTCGCTGCGCTTGAGGTAGCCGCGCGCCAGGCCGGCGCGGCCCACGTACAGCTCGCCGATGCAGCCTTTGGCTACCGGGTTCAGGTCGCCGTCGAGCACATACCAGGACAGGTCGGGGATCGGCACGCCCATCGGGCTGCTGGCCGCCTTGCCCAGGTCAGCCAGCGACAGCGGCCGGTAGCTGACATGCACGGTGGTTTCGGTGATGCCGTACATGTTCACCAGCTGCGGCTGGCGGTCGCCGAAGCGTTCGAACCACGGTGCCAGGCTGTTGACGTCCAGCGCCTCGCCCCCGAACACCACGCTGCGCAGTGCCAGTGGCCGCTGCGGCTCGGCCGTGGTGGCCACCGCCATCAGTTGCTTGAACGCCGACGGGGTCTGGTTCAGCACCGTGACCTGTTCATCGGCCAGCAACTGGTAGAAGGCCTCGGGTGAACGGCTGGTGTGCTGCGGCACAATCACCAGGCGCCCGCCGTACAGCAGGGCGCCGAAGATTTCCCACACCGAGAAGTCGAAGGCATAGGAGTGGAACAGGCTCCACACGTCGTCGCTGCCGAAGCGGAAGTCGGCGTCGGTGGCCGTGAACAGGCGCAGCACGTTGCGCTGCGGCAGCAGCACGCCCTTGGGCTTGCCGGTGGAACCGGAGGTGTAGATCACGTAGGCGAGGTTGTCCGGGCTGACCGTGACCGGCGAGCAGGCCAGCGGGTCGGCCTGGCTGCTGTCATCGTTGCTTGCCAGGCTGAGCACGCGCACGCCTGCCGGCACCGGCAGGCTGGCCAGCACCTGGGGCTGGGCCAGCACGCGCTGCAGGCCGCTGTCTTCGATCATGTAGGCCAAACGGTCGGCCGGGTAGGCCGGGTCCAGCGGCACATAGGCACCGCCAGCCTTGAGGATGGCGAAGATGCCAACGACCATGTCCAGCGAGCGCTCGGCAGCCAGGCCGACCAGCACGTCGGGCCCGACCCCGTCGTCGACCAGGCGCCGCGCCAGGGCGTTGGCACGCTGGTTGAGCTGGGCATAGCTCAGGGCCTGGCCCTCGCAGGTGACGGCGATGGCATCGGGGGTGCGCTGCACCTGGGCCTCGATCCGGCTGTGCAGGGCCTGGTCGGCCGAGTGCTCGGCGGGGGCCGGGTTCCACTGGGCGAAGGTGGCCTGCTGCTGTTGCGCATCGAGCAGCGTCAGGCTGCCCAGCGCCTGGTGCGCCGAGGCCTCGACAATCTGCTCCAGCAACTGTCGCAGGTGGCCAGCCAGTTGCTCGACCTGCACGGCAGCGAAACAGCCACGGTCGTAGCCGAAGGTCACCGACAGCGTCTCGCCCTGGTTGACCGCCAGGGTCAATGGGTAGTTGGCCTGCTCATGGTTGTGCACTGCATCGAAACGCAGCCCCTCGGGTGCCGTTTGCTGGAGGATCTCCGAGACCGGGTAGTTCTCGAACACCATGATGCTGTCGAACAGCCCCTCGCCGCCGTGACCGGCCCAGCGCTGGATCTCGAACAATGGCGTGTGTTCGTGTTCACGCAATTGCAGGTTGAGGCTTTGCAACGCTTGCAGCCATTGCACCACGGGTTGTTCCGGGCGCGGGCTGGCAACCACTGGCAAGGTGTTGATGAACAGCCCGATGTGCGCTTCGACGCCGCGCAGCTCGGCAGGACGGCCTGCTACGGTGACACCGAATGCGACCGCCGCCTGCCCGGTATAACGCTGCAACAGCAACAACCAGGCCCCTTGCATCAAGGTGTTGAGCGTGACCTTGTGCTGCCGGGCAAAATCGCTGAGCTGGCGGGTTTGCTGGCGATCACGCAGCAAGACAACCTGCCCCTGCCCGGCCACGTCGGCTTCGGCCAATGGCTGGCCGGTCGCCAGGCTGCGGCTGAGCAGTGTGGGCTGTTCCAGGTCCGCCAGGCGGGCTTTCCAGAACTGCTCGCTGGCCTGCGCATCCTGGCGCTGCAACCAGCCGATGTAATCGCGGTAGCGCCCTGCCGGCGCCGCTGGGCGAGGCTCGCCGCGGGCCTGGGCGCCGTATTGTTCGAGTACCTCCCCCAGCAGCTGCGAATAGCTCCAACCGTCCATGAGGATGTGGTGGTTGGTATCGATCAGGTGGTAGCGATCGTCGCCAATGCGGATGACCTGGATGCGCTGCAGCGGCGCCTTGCCCAGGTCGAACCCGCGCAGGCGTTCGGCGTTGGCCAACTGGTCGAGCGCGGTGGGCAGCTCCCGCCGCTCGCGCCAATCCTGGTACACCAGCGCCACGGCCAGGTGCTTGTGGATCACCTGCAACGGTTGCTGCTGGCCCTGCCACAGCACACTGGCGCGCAGCACCTCGTGACGGTCGTAGACTGCCTGCCAGGCGGCCCGCAGGCGTTCGGCATCCAGCCCCTGCACATCGGCACGCATCTGGTTGATGTAGTCACCGCTGCCCTGCTCGTACAGCGAGTGGAACAGCATGCCTTGCTGCATCGGCGACAGCGCGTAGATGTCTTCGACTTGCGCCGCCGGTACCGGCAACGCATCGAGCTGGGCCTGGCTCAGGCCCGCCAGCGGGAAGTCCGAAGGTGTCATGCCCTGTTCACCGGCCTCGTTGGCCTGCAGGCAATGCTCGACCAGGCTGCGCAGCTCGCGCCCGTAATCGTCCGCCAGGCGTTGCACGGTCTGTTCATCGAACAGGTCGAGGCTGAACGTCCAGCCCATGCGCAGCTCGCCGCCATAGACCTGGCCATTGAGGCTGAGCCAGTTTTCCAGCGGCGCGTCAGCGCTCTGCTCGGCGCCGACGCCCAGCCGGGAAGGTTGCAGCAAGGCATCACCGGCGCCATCGAAGCTGGCGTCGAACTGCCCCAGGTAGTTGAAGGTGATGCGTGGTGTTGCCAGGCCTTGCAGGGCCTGACGCTGCTCGTCACTGCCAAGGTAACGCAGCACACCGTAACCCAGGCCTTTGTTGGGGATGGCGCGCAACTGCTCCTTGACCTGCTTGATCGACGCGCCCAGCTCGCCCTCGACGCGCAGGCACACCGGGTACAGGCTGGTGAACCAGCCGACGGTTCGGCTGAGGTCAAGGTCGGCGGACAGTTCTTCGCGGCCATGCCCTTCCAACTGAATCAGCGTCGCGGCCTGGCCGCTCCAGCGACCCACCACGCGCGCCAGCGCAGTCAGCAGCAAGTCGTTGACCTGAGTACGATAGGTGGCCGGAGCCTCTTGCAGAAGCTGCCGGGTCACTTCGCGGTCAAGTTGCGTGCTGACCGTGCGCGCACGTCGGCGTTGTTGCCCGGCACCCGGGTGGTCGCAGGGCAGCTCGGCGTGGTCGTGCTGCAACTGCGCCTGCCAGTACGCCAGCTCGCTGCCAAGCCCTGCGCTGCCAGCATAGGCTTGCAACTGCCCGGCCCAGTCCCTGAGCGAACTGGTCTTGGCCGGCAGCACCACCGTTTGGCCCGCCACGCATTGACGATAGGCACGCTGCAAGTCTTCCAGCAGGATTCGCCAGGACACCCCGTCGACCAACAGGTGATGGATCACCAGCAACAAGCGCTGGCACTCGCCCGGTTGCGTTACCAGCACCGCACGCACCAGGTCGCCGCTGCCCAGGCACAGGCTGGCCTGGGCCTGGTCGCACAATGCCTCTAGCGCCTGCGCATCGGCACAGTCACGCTGCCACAACAGCGCGTGGCGCACGTGCGCTTCGCCGAAGCTGGCGCGCCAGCCCTGTTCGCTTTCGTCGAACTTCAGGCGCAAGCCGTCATGGTGTACCACCAACTGGTGCAGGGCGTGTTCCAGCCGGTCGGCATCCAGCGGCTGCAGGGCGTCCAGCAGCACCGACTGGTTCCAGTGATGGCGCTCGGGAATAGCCAGCGCGAAGAATTCGGCCTGGGCCGGCAGCAGGTGCAGCTCACCGCTGACCGGGCCCTGGTCGATCTGCTGCTGAGCGGCCCCCAGCCGAGCGACACGCGCCAGGCCCTGCACCGTCTGCTGCTCGAAAACATCTTTGGGGCTGAAGGCGATGCCGGCCTGGCGGGCGCGCCCGACCACCTGGATGGAAACGATCGAATCGCCACCCAGTTCGAAGAAGTTGTCGTCCAGCCCCACCTGCTCAAGCTTGAGCACGTCCTGCCAGATCGCGGCCAGCTGCTGCTCCAGTTCACTGCGCGGGGCAACATAGGCCTGGCGTGCCTGACTCATGTCCGGCAGCGGCAGCGCCTTGCGGTCTACCTTGCCGTTCGGCGTCAACGGCAGGCGCGCCATCAGCACCCAGTGCACGGGTACCATGTAGTCGGGCAGACGGGCTTTCAGGCTGGCTTTGAGCTGTTGCTTGAGCGCGTCGGCAGCCACAGCGTCATCCGCCACGCAATAGGCCACCAACTGCGGCCCGTTGGCGCCGGGCTGGGCCATCACCACCGCCTCGCGTACCTGATCGCTGTCGAGCAACGCGGCTTCGATTTCGCCCAGCTCGATACGGAAACCGCGGATCTTGACCTGGTGATCGACCCGGCCGACGTATTCCAGCACGCCGTCGGCACGGCGCCGGGCCAGGTCGCCAGTGCGGTACAGGCGCTCGCCGGGCGCCCCGCAAGGGTGCGGAATAAAGGCCTGGGCAGTACGCAGTGGGTCGCCGACATAGCCACGGCCCACGCCGGTTCCTGCCACGCACAGCTCTCCGGTGACGCCCAGCGGCGCCAGCTCCAGCGCGGCGTCCAGCACATACAGGCGGTTGTTGTCGGTGGGGCTGCCAATGGGCAGGTACACGCCTTGCGTGCTCGCCAGGTCGACGCGGAAGAACGCCACGTCATCGGAACATTCGGCCGGCCCATAGGCATTGACCAGCCCGACATCGGGATAGCGCTGCAACCATTGACGAGCGAGCTCCGGCGCCAGCGCTTCGCCAGTGGGCAGCATCCAGCGCAGCGACGGCACGGCAATGGCCGGGGCCTGGAACATACCCTGGATCAACGACGGCACACTCTCGAGCACACTGATGCGCTGCTCGCGCACGTGCTGCAGCAAGGCTTCAGGGTCATGGGCCAGCTCGTTTGGCACAATCTGTACACAGCCGCCAAACAGTGGCGCTGCAAGGAACTGCCACACGGAGATGTCGAAGCTCTGCGACGCGGTCTGGGCGATCACGTCGTCCGGCCCCAGGCCCAGGTAAGGCACCTTGCTCAGTTGGTTGTTGAGCATGCCCGCCTGCTCGACCATCACCCCTTTGGGCTGCCCAGTCGAGCCCGAGGTGTAGATCACGTACGCCAGGTGCTGCGGGCCACTGTAGCGCTGCGGATCGTGCTCGGCGCTGCCAGGCCGGTCGAGTGCTTCCAGCACCAGCAGCTGCGGCCGCCGTGCTTCGTCCAGTGCGTCCAGCAAAGCCTCGGCCTGCGCCTGGCACGCCTCGGTGCAGAGCAACACCGGGGTGCGGCTCAAGGCGACGATATGGCTCAGGCGTTGTTGTGGCAGGCCAGGGTCCAGTGGCAGGTAGCCGGCGGCGGCCTTGAAGGTGCCCACCATCATGCCCAGCAGCTCAAGGCTGCGCTGCGCCAGCAATGCCACTGGCTGGTCAGGCCCGACCCCCAGCGCAATCAGCCCATGGGCCACACGGTTGGCACGGCGGTTGAGCTCGCTGTAGCTGTACTGCCGGTCGCCGCAGCGCGCAACGACCGCCTGTGGGGTACGGGCCACCTGCGCTTCGAACAGCTCGGCATAACTGTGCTGCAGCGGGTATTCGGCAGCCGTTTGGTTGACGTGCTGCAACAGCCCTTCGCGGGTGGCAGGGGCTACCAGGCAGAACGCGCCCAGGCAGCTGTCCAGCGGCAAGCTCAGACACTGCTGCAGCACATGCTGGAAGTTGTCCGCCAGCGCAGCCAGCGCCGGGCGCTGCAGATGCTCCAGCGCATGGCTGTAGTGCAACTGCAAGGTCTGCCCTTGGCTGATCGACAAGGTCAGCGGGTAATGCGTCTGTTCGCGGCTGTAGACCTCGCCGAAGCTCAAGCCTGCCGGGGCACCCTGCTGCAGCGCTTCAGAAACCGGGTAGTTCTCGAAGACCAGGATGTTGTCGAACAGGGCCTCGCCGCCCTGCCCGCTCCAGCGCTGGATGTCGAACAGCGGGGTGTGTTCGAACTCGCGCATGGCCACGTTCTGCGCCTGCAACTGCTGCAGGAATTGCGCGAACGGCAGCTGCGGGGCCGGGCTGGCAGTGACCGGCAAGGTGTTGATGAACAGGCCCACCTGCTGCTCGATGCCCTTGAGCGCCGCCGGGCGCCCGGCAACCGTGGCCCCGAACGTGACGCTGTCCTGCCCGGTATAGCGTTGCAGCAGCAACAGCCAGGCACCCTGCAGCAAGGTGTTGAGGGTGACCTTGTGTTGGCGCGCCAGTGCCACCAGCTGCCCGGTGGTGGCGGCATCGATCACCTGCACATGCTCGGCGTAGCCCTGCCCGGCTTCGGCCTGGGCCTCGTAGGCAATGGCCTGCGCCAGGCGGGTGGGCCCTTGCAGGTCGCGCAGACAGTCTTTCCAGAACGCTTCACCGGCAGCGGCGTCCTGCCGGCCCAGCCAGCCGATGTAATCGCTGTAGCGGCTGGTGACCGGTGGCAATGCCGAGGGCTGACCGTCGCCCAGCAGGGCGTACTGGTGCAGCACTTCGCCCAACAGCTGGGAGTTGCTCCAGCCATCCATGAGGATGTGATGGCTGGTATAGAGCAAGTGCTGTCGGGCCGGACCGGTGCGCACCAGCGCCAGGCGCAGCAACGGCGCCTGGCTGAGGTCGAAGCCCTGCTGGCGCTGGTCGAGTGCCAGTTGCTCAAGGGCAGCCTCAAGGCCTTCGCGCCCCTGCCAGTCGTGCACCACGAACGGCAGTTCAACGTGTTTGCGTACCACCTGCAGGGCCTGCTCGTGTTCCCAGTGGAACTGCGTGCGCAAGATATCGTGGCGCTGCAGTACAGCCTCCCAGGCACGGCGGAAACGCTCGACATCCAGGCCGTCGACATCGACGCGCATCTGGTTCACGTAATCCCCCGCCTGCTGCTCGTACAAGGCGTGGAACAGCATGCCCTGCTGCATCGGCGCCAGCGGATAGAGGTCGGCGATCTCGGCCGCGGGCACTGGCAGTTGGTCCAGCTGGGTCTGCGACAGGCGCGCCAGCGGGAAGTCGGACGGCGTTACACCGCACACCCCCGGTGTGCAGCAGTGCTCGATCAACGCCTGCAACTCGCGGGTGTAATCTGCGGCCAGGCGCTCAAGGGTGGCGCTATCGAACAGTTCGCGACTGAACGTCCAGCCCAGGCTCAGCTCACCGCCGTACACCTGGCCATTGAGGCTCAACAGGTTGCCCAGCGGCGCCTGCGCGTCGTGATCGGCGCCCTTGTCTTCCTTGGCCGGCACGAACAGCGCTTCGGCCTGATCGAAGCTGCCATCGAACTGGCCCAGGTAGTTGAAGGTGATTTCCGGCAGCGGTGCATGGCCCAGTTGCTGGCGCGCCTCGGCGCTGCCCCATTGGCCCAGCACCCCGAAACCGATGCCGTTGTCGGGAATGCTGTGCAGGTGCTGCTTGACCTGCTTCAAGGTGTGGGAACGCTCGCTGGGCACCGCCAGCTTCAGCGGGAACACCGTGGTGAACCAGCCGAGCGTGCGGCTGAGGTCCAGGTCGTCGAACAGCGCTTCACGGCCATGACCTTCCAGCAGTACCGACACTTCGTCGCGCCCGGTCCAGCCTGCAATCACCCGCACCAAGGCTGCCAGCAGCAGGTCGTTGACCCGTGTGCGGTAGGCGGCCGGCGCCTCGCGCAGCAGCCGCTCGGTCCATGCCCGGTCCAGGCGGCTGTAAACCGTGTGGGCGTGGCACTGCTGATTGGCTGCGGCCAGGTCGCTGACCTGCCGACGCGGCAGTGCGGCGCGCCCCTGCAACTGCTCGCACCAGTAGCCAAGCTGGCCCTGCATGTGCGCTGCATGCCCCTGCAAGCGCTTGGCCCATGCCTGCATGGAATGGCTCTTGGCGGGCAGGTTCGGCTGGTTACCCGCAAGCACGGCAGCGTAGGCCTGTTGCAGGTCCTCCAGCAGGATGCGCCATGACACCCCATCCACCACCAGGTGATGAACGACCAACAGCAAGCGCTGGCTGCCGTCCGCCAGCGTTGCGAGCAAGGCACGCAGCAATGGCCCGTTTTCCAGGTCAAGGCTGCGCTGCGCCTGCTCTACCAAGCTTTGCAACGTACCTTCGTCGGCCACCGCGGCCTGCCATAGCAGCGCCGCCTGGGCGCACTGGGCAGGGCTGCGGTAGCGCGCCTTCCAGCTGTCATCGGCGGGCGCAAAGCTCAGGCGCAAGGCATCATGGTGCTCGACCAGGGCGTGCAGGGCCTGCTCCAGGTCAGCAGCGTTCAAAGGCTGCCGTGGTTCAAGCAGGATCGACTGGTTCCAGTGGTGACGTGCCGGGATCTCCTGGGCAAAGAACAGCTGGTGCACCGGTAGCAGCAGTTGCTCACCACTGAGCGGCCCCTGGTCGGCTTGCACCTCGCATGCGCCGACCTGGGCAACGCTGGCCAGTGCGGCCACGGTCTGATGCTCGAACAGATCACGGGCACTGAACAGCAGGCCATCCTGACGCGCCCGACTGACCAGCTGGATCGAGATGATCGAGTCGCCCCCGAGCTCGAAGAAGTTGTCACTCACGCCCACCTGCGGCAGCTTCAGCACGCGCTGCCACAACGCGGCAAGACGCTGCTCCAGGGCATTGCGTGGCGCCACGTAGGCCTGCTGCAGGGCGCTGAAGTCGGGTGCCGGCAGTGCTTTGCGGTCGAGCTTGCCGTTGGGCAGCAACGGCAGTTGCTCAAGCACCAGCCAGTGGGTCGGCAGCATGTAGTCCGGCAGGCTCTGGCGCAGCGCCGCCTTCAGCTGCTCGCGCTGCTCGGCCGGCCCGTGTGCGGCAATGCTATCGGCCAGCACCAGGTAAGCCGCCAGCTGCTTGCCGCTTGGGCCGTCGACGGCTACCACCACGGCCTCGCGCACCTCGGCGCAGGCCAGCAGGCACGCCTCGATTTCGCCCAGTTCGACACGGAAGCCGCGGATTTTTACCTGGTTATCGATCCGCCCCAGGTAATCGAACTGCCCGTCGGCGCGCAGGCGAACCTGGTCACCGGTGCGGTACAGGCGCGCACCCTCGGTGCCAAACGGGTCGGGCACGAAGCGCTCGGCCGTCAGCCCCGGGCGCCCCAGGTAGCCGCGGGCCAGGCCGGCACCGCCCAGGTACAGCTGCCCGGCCACGCCTGCTGGCAGAAGGCCCAGGGCGGCGTCCAGCACACACGCACTGCGCTCGCCGACAGGCTGGCCGATCGGTGCATAGGCGCTGTCGCAATGATCCCCGGCGCGGGTACGCCAGACCATCGGCGTGACCACGGTCTCGGTGGGGCCATACCCATTGATCATCACCTGGGGTTGCAGGCTTTGCTGCACCCGCTCGTAAGTCGCCCGCGGCATGGCATCGCCGCCAAAGCTGTAAAGACGAACCGGTGGAGGGTTACCGGCATGCGCCGCATGCTCGGCCAGCTGTTGCAGGTAGGCCGGCGGGAATCCGGCCATGGTCACCCCATGCCGGCGTATCTCCTCGTAGGTGCGCTCGGGGCTCCACAGCTCATCGTCGCGCAGCAGCAGGCTACCCCCCATGACCAGCGAGGTCAGCCAGCGTTCATGAGCACCGTCGAAGGCAAACGACAGGAAATGCAGCTCACGGTCCGCCGGGGTCATTTCGTACCATTGGCCAGTGGCCAGGCAGTGCATGGCCAGCGGCCCGTGTGCGACCGCAACGCCTTTGGGCTGGCCGGTAGAACCCGAGGTGTAGATCACGTAGGCCAGGTTCTGTGGGTTCAATGCCACGGTGGGTGCATGTTCGGCGCCCGGCTGCTCAACCCGTTGGTCGAGCAGCAGCGTACGCATGCCGGCCTGCACGTCCAGGCCCGGCAGCACCCGGCTGTGACTGAGCAACAGGTCGATGCCGCTGTCCTGCATCATGTAGGCCAGGCGCTCTGCCGGGTACTGCGGGTCCAGCGGCAGGAACGCGCCCCCGGCCTTGAGAATGCCCAGCAAACCGACAACCATGTCGAGCGAACGCTCCAGGGCGATGCCCACCAGCACGTCGGGGCCGACACCCAGCGCCCGCAGGCGGTGTGCCAGCTGGTTGGCCCGGGCCTCGAGCTGGCCGTAGCTCAGTTGCTGGTCGCCGACCAGCAACGCTACCGCTTGCGGTTGGCGCTGGGCCTGTTCGGCAATCAGCTGGTGGACCGCCGCCGGCGCGGCCGCGAGCCCCGCCTGTTGCCAGCCCTGCAACAGGGCCGCCTGCTCCTGCGGCGCCAGCAACGGCAGCTCGCCGACAGCCTGGGCTGGGTCGGCGGCCAGGCCGCGCAGCAAGTTGCACCAGTGCTCAGCCATGCGTTGCAGGGTAGCGGCTTCGAACAGCTCGGCAGCGTAGAGGAACGACACGTTGATCGCCGCGTCGGTCTCCAGCGTTTCCAGGGTCAGGTCGAATTGCGCGGTGCCACCCTGCAGGGTCATTTCCTCGGCATGCAAACCTGCCAGGCTGGTGCTGCCCACCTGCTGGCCGGCAATGCTGAGGTGGTTGTACATCACCTGGAACAGCGGGTTGCGGTCCAGCGAGCGTTGCGGGTTCAAGGCCTCGACCAGGCGGTCGAACGGCAGGTCCTGATGCGCCTGGCCGGCCAGCGCCGTGGCCTTGACCTGGCTGAGCAGCGCCGCGCCGCTCATGGCCGGGTCGACTTCGACGCGCATGACCAAGGTATTGACGAAAAAGCCCAGGACGTTTTCCAGCTCTTGCCGGCTGCGGTTGCTCACCGGTATGCCGATGCGCACATCGGGTTGTTCGCAGTAGCGTTGCAACAACAGGGCAAAAGCCCCGAGGAACAGCTGGAACAGGGTCAGCTCATGCTCACGCGCCAACTGCCGCAAGCGCTGCGCCAGTTCGCTGTCCAGGGCGAACGCGACGCGCCCCAGCCGGTGGTCTTTCAGCGCGCTGCGCGGGTGGTCGATTGGCAGTTCCAGGATGGGCTGCTCGCTTCCCAGCTGCCCGCGCCAGTAGTCCAGCTGGCGCTGGAGCTCGCCCTGGTCGAGCCAGTGCTTGTGCCAGGCGGCGTAATCGGCGTACTGGATCGGCAGCCTGGCCAATGCCGGCGCCTCGCCCCGGTGCAAGGCCTGGTACAGGGCAACGAACTCACGCACCATCACGCTCATCGAACCACCATCGGAAATGATGTGGTGCAAGGTGACCACCAGCAACTGGTCCTGCTCGCCCAACTGCAGCACCTTGGCGCGCCACAACGGGCCGGTGCCCAGGTCGAACAGCCGCTGGGTCTCGGCCAGTACCTGAGCCTGTATCTGTGCCAGCTCGGCCGTTGCTGGCAGTCGGTCCCAGGTTAGCGGTAATTCACCCGCAGGCTGAATGCGCTGCAGCAACACGCCATCGCGCTCGACGAACGTAGTGCGGAAGGCTTCATGGCGTTCGCAGAGGATCACGAAGGCCTGGGTCAATGCGGCACGATCCAGTTCGCCACGCAGGCGCACGACCATAGGTGTGTGGTAGGCGGTGCTGTGCGGCTGCATCTGCCAGAACAGCCATTGCCGCTGCTGGGCGTGCGACGCGACCAGGGGCTGGTCACGCGGCACCGCTGCGATCGGCTCGACGTGCTGCGCGCCAGCGCCCAGTACCTGTTCGGCAAAGCCCTGCAGCGAGTTGCTTTCGAAAAGGCTGCGCAACGGCACGTCACGCCCCAGGATGCGCCGGACCCGGGCGATGATCTGCGTCGCCAGCAGGGAATGCCCACCCAAGGCGAAGAAGTTGTCATCAAGCCCTACCTGGGCGACGTTCAGCACGTCCTGCCAGATCAGCGCCAACTGCTGTTGCAAGGTTGTCTGCGGGGCACGGTAGGCCTGTGCCGGGCCTTCGTCAGGCACCGGCAAGGCGCGTAAATCGAGCTTGCCGTTGAGTGTCAGTGGCATACCGGGCAATGCCATGAAGCGGCTCGGCAGCATGTAGTCCGGCAACTGCCTGGCCAGCGCCGCTTGTACGTCGGCAAGCACCTGCGGGGCGTCGGCCTGGCTGTCGGGCACCACGTAGGCGACGATACGGGCCGCGCTGCCGGTGCCGTGGATAACGGCCACGGCGTCGTGCACACGGGGCTGGCGCTTGAGGGTGTCGGTGATTTCACCCAGTTCGATGCGGTAACCGCGAATCTTCACCTGATGGTCGACCCGCCCCAGGTAATCGACCTGGCCGTTCGCCAACTGCCGCGCCAGATCGCCGGTTCGGTACACGCGGCTACCGGCGGCCCCGAACGGGTTGGGCACGAAGCGTTCGGCGGTCATCGCCGCGCGGCGGTGATAGCCTCGCGCCACCCCTGCGCCGGCAAGATACAACTCGCCCTGGCAGCCGGTGCTCAGCGGTTGCAGCGAAGCGTCCAGCACATAAGCCTGCATGTTGGCCAACGGCCGCCCAAGCGGCGCACGCCCCGTCGCCGGTGGCGCCTCGACCGCATCAGCGAGCGCGCCCACGGTGGTTTCGGTTGGGCCGTAATGGTTGAACAGCGTGCAGTGCGGGGCCAGCTGCGCCAGTTGTGCCATCAGCCCGGCGGGGCAAGCCTCGCCGCCCAGCACCAGCGCACGCTGCGGCAGTGCCCGGGCCGGGTGCGGGCCATCGAGCAATGCCTGCAGGTGGGAAGGGACAATTTTCAGCACGTCCACGGCGTGTGCGTGCATGTAGGCGGCAAAACGCTCGGCGTCCAGGCTGATGTCCAGGGCAATCACATGCAGGCAGCTGCCGCTGCACAGTGCGCCGAACAGGGTGGTATGGCCAAGGTCGGCCGCCAGCGTGGAAACCACCGCCATGCTCGCGACCCGGCCCAGCGCCAGGCGCTGCAAGGCCGCCTGCACGTAGTTGGCCAGGGCGCCATGGCTGATGGTGACACCCTTCGAACGCCCGGTAGAGCCCGAGGTATAGATGACATAGGCCAGGGTATCGGCATTCAGCTGTGCAGGCGGAGCCGTCGTACTGAAGCGCGCCAGCTCCTCTGCTGCCTGGTCGAGCACCAGGTAGCGCACTTGTGTGTCCTGCGGTAGACGGGGCAGCAGCGCCTGCTGGGTCAGCAGCAGTTGAACACCGCTGTCGTCGAGCATGTAGGCAAGCCGCTCTTGCGGGTATTCGGGGTCGAACGGCACATAGGCACCGCCGGCCTTGAGGATGGCCAGCAGGCCAACGATCATCTCCACCGACCGTTCGACTGCAATACCCACCCGTACTTCAGGCCCGACGCCCCACTCAATCAGTTGGTGTGCCAGCCGGTTGGCATCGGCATCGAGTTCGGCATAGCTCAGCTGCCGGTCGCCGAACACCAGTGCCGGGGCCTGCGGCTGCTGCGCCACCTGCGCGGCGAACAGCGCAAGTATGTTGTCGACGGCGAACTCGCTGGCGGCCGGTTGGCTGGCCTGCAGCAGCCGCTGCCGCTCGCCGGCACCCAGCAGCGGCAAATCGCCGATGGCCGCCAGCGGGTCGGCGGCCATGGCCTGCAACAGGTTCAGCCAATGGCTCGCCATACGTTCGATGGTGGCCGGGGCGAACAATTCGCGGGCATAGGTGAAGGCGGCCTGCACCTGGCCATCGCGCTCCACGGTATCGAGGGTGAGCTCGAACTGGACACTGCGCTCGTGACGCTCCAGCACGTGCAGCTCAAGGCCTGATTCGCTGCGCAAGGCGCCGATGTCGGCGACGTTCGCCTGATGGTTGTGCAACACCTGGAACAACGGCGTGTGGCTGAGGCTGCGCTCGACTTGCAGGCCTTCGACCAAACGCTCGAACGGCAAATCCTGGTGGCTCTGGGCCGCGCGGGTGGTTTCGCGGATATCGCCCAGCAATTGGGCGACGGACATCTGCGGGTCGAGCTCGGTGCGCAACACCTGGGTGTTGACGAATACGCCAATCAGCCCCTCGACTTCTTCGCGATTGCGGTTGGCGACCGGCACCCCGACACGGATGTCCTGCAGGCCACTGTAATGTTGCAAAAGCAGCTTGAAACCGGCCAACAGCACACTGAACAAGGTGACCCCTTGCTGACGCGCCAGGCCCGCCAGGCGCTCGCTCAGGCCCTGTGGCACCGCGATGGGCAGGCGCTGGCCCTGGCGGCTGGCATGCAGCGGGCGCGGGTAGTCGGCAGGCAACTGCAATACCGGGTGCTGGTCGCCCAGCTTGGCCTGCCAGTAAGCCAGCTGTCGCGCCTGCTCCCCGGCCTCCAGCCAACGCCGCTGCCACAGCGCATAGTCACTGTACTGGATCGGCAACTCAGGCAGCACCGGCACCTGCCCGCGAACCAAGGCGTCGTAGCCGTGGACGAATTCCTGGATGAGCACGTTCATCGACCAGCCGTCGGCGACGATATGGTGCAGGGTCAACAGCAGCACATGCTCCTGTGCCGCCAGCTTCAACAAGCGTACGCGAAACAGCGGGCCCTGCTGGAGGTCGAAGGGCAAACCGGCTTCGTCCCGCACCGCCTGCGCGACGGCGGCGTCGCGGGCTTCGGCGGCCAGCGCCTGAAGGTCGTGTTCTTCAATGACGATGGCCGCTGGCTGCACCACTTGCACCACGTCGTCACCCTGGGTCTGGAACACAGTACGCAGGGCCTGGTGACGCTGCAGTACCTGCTCGAACGCGCGCTGTACCGCCGAGGTGTCCAGCGCCCCTTTCAGCACCACCGCACTGGGCAGGTTGTAGGCGGCACCGTGTGGGTCCAGTTGCCACAGAAACCACATGCGCTGCTGGGCATAGGACAGTGCATGGCGATCGTCGACGGCGACGTCCGCAGGGATCGGGAATTGTGAAAAGTCGATACCCTCGCTGGCCAGGGTTTCGAGAAACAGCCGCCGCTTTTCCACCGGCAGCTCAATGAAACGGCGGGCGAGCTTCAGGGACTTCTCAACATTCATCGGGTTTCATCCGTGCACATGGGTTTCGAGTAACAACTCGGCTATCCCTACGAAACGGATGGAACACCGGGAAAATTAACCCGTCACGGCCACCGGCAAAGGCAGGCTCAGCGGGGGCCTGGGGTTCGCCATGACAGACGGTTTTCCGGTTTGCCTGCCCTCGCGCGTCATAAGGGTACCGGCGGGATTTTCCTCATACCGCGAGGGATCGACGCGCAAGCCCCCCAAACCACAAGGCACCGGCCCCTATGTCCAAAAAGTCACGCTCGAAACTCTGGTTCCTGGTTCACAGCTGGCTGGCCCTGCCCATCTGGTTCTTCGTGCTGATCGTCTGCTTCACCGGCACCCTGGCAGTGGTCAGCCAAGAGCTGGTGTGGCTGGCCAAACCGGAGATACGCGCGGCGAAGCCGAGCGATGATGCGCCACTGCTGACTTACGACCAGGTGCTCAAGGCCCTGCGTGAAGCCCGCCCCGATCTGGATGTGCAATACATCATGCGCCCGGACGAGTCGCACTTCGCGCTGCAGGTGCAGGTGGTGCAACCGGACAACACCACCCAGAACCTCTACGTGAACCCCTATACAGGGAAGATCCAGGGCATCAGCCCTTCCTTCGACTTCCGCCAGTTCACTCGCGCCTTGCATGGCTGGTGGCTGGTACCTTTCGGCAACGGCTACCCGTGGGGGTGGTACCTGGTCTCGCTGCTGGGCTTGCCGATGCTTGCCTCGCTGGTCACCGGCCTGGTCGTCTACAAGCGCTTCTGGAAAGGCTTTCTGAAACCTACCCTGCGCTTTCGCCAAGGTGCGCGCATCTTCTGGGGTGACTTCCATCGCCTGAGCGGTATCTGGTCGATCTGGTTCATTGCCGTGATCGCGATCACCGGCACCTGGTTCCTGATCCAGGCGTTGCTGGCCGACAACCACATCTCGATCTCAAGCCGCGACGTCCCCGCCGTGGTGGCCCGCGAGGACGTACCGCTGCTGCAGGCTGGCGAAGCGCCCCGGCTGGTCAGCCTGGAGCATGCCATCGAAACGGTGAAGGCGCAGATCCCCGGCTTCGAGGCATCCTTCGTGCGCCTGCCCGGCAATGCCTATGACACCTTCAACATCCGTGGCCGCGGCTGGTACCCGCTGATGTTCCAGAGCGCCAGCATCAACCCGTACACAGGCGTGGTCGCCACCTCGCACACCCTGGATGATCGCACGTCGCTGGAGTTCGTCACCGAATCCATGCGCCCGTTGCACACAGGCGACTTCGGCGGACTGTGGGTCAAGATGATCTGGTTCGTTTTTGGCCTGGTGCTGACCTTGATGGTGCTCAGCGGCCTGTTGATCTGGAGCAAGCGCACCGCACAGGCCACTGCAGCCGCACTGAAACGCAAGCCGCGCAGCGCACCAACGGCCAACGCCGCGCAAGACGCCCACCTGCCGGAGACCGCCCGATGAGCCGAGCCACCACCACCGACGCACCTTCGGCCTCACGCCGCCTGTGGCTGAAATGGCGCTTTCACCTGAACATCCTGCTGATACTCATCCCCTTGGGGTTCATGCCCAGGTATTTTGCCGACCAGGCGTTGTTCAAAGGTGAAGCCGGGCTGGGTGAGCGTGAGGCGGGTGTGGTCGCAGTGGGCCCATGGAGCCTGCGCCTGGCCGAATTCCGTGCGTCGGCGCCCCGCCAGGAAGGCCCGGCCGGGTATTTCAAGAGTTTCAGTGCGGCGCTGTGCAACCACTGTATCGGCGAAGTGAAGGCCACCTACCTGCGGGTGGGTAAGCCACGCAGCCTGCGCGCGGCCGGGAGCATCTTCTTCGGTTCACCCTACAGCATGGGCGCTTCCGTCCCGGTTCCGGCCAAGACCCGACCCAACACTGAATTGTGGATCACCATGGAAGGCTGGGATGGCAGCGTGCACCAGGCTTCGATCCCCCTCAGCCAGGCCTCGCCGGCGACAGTTGCCTGGCTGCAGGCGCAGGTTGGCAGCCGCTAGACAACCCGGCGGCGCCCCCCCTGATCGGGTCAAGCGTTGCCAGCGGCGCTTTCCTTGCCCGCGTCCGTGGGGGCGCTTTCAGTGGGCGTGAAGACCATCACTTCCAGTACATCGGAATGGAACTCCCGGCGGTACAGGATCAATACCACGCCCACACTCACCACCATGAATAGCCAAGGGCTGATGAACCAGGTCAGCATGGCCATGCCGAAGTAATACGAGCGCAGGCCGAAGTTGAACTGGTTGGCGGCCAGTGACAGCACCCGCGCCGCGCGGGAGGCGAACGCCTTGCGCTCCAGCTCATTGACCAGCCGTTCACCGATCATCGGCGCCGACCCCACCAGCACGGCGGCAAAGTTGTATTGGCGCATGCACCAGCTGAACGTGAAGAAGGCATAGACAAATACCATGGCCAGGCACAGCAGCTTGATCTCCGACATGCCCTGGGATGTTTGCTGAACCAGCGGCAGGTCGGCCAGCAACGACAGTGCCCGGTCGGAGGCACCGAGCACGGTGAGGATGCCAGCCAGAATGATCAGCGTGCTGGAGGCAAAGAACGAAGCGTTGCGCTCCAGGTTACCGATCACGCTGGCATCAGCGATGCGGTTGTCGCGCAGCAGCATGCGGCGCATCCAGTCTTCGCGGTACAAGTGCAGCACACTGGCCAGGCACGCGGTGTCGCGCCCCTTCCAGATCGCATAGCGGGTATAGCCACCCCAGCACAGGGCGAACCAGGCGATGGCCAGCAGGTTGTTGAGGTTGCTTTGGATGAAGTTCATGCAGGGTTACCGAAAGGGCCATGTGCCTAAAGGATAGGGACCGGATTTCGACGCTGGCAAGCGGCAAAAGGCACACCTGCACACTGAAAAATGCATTACCTGCTGCGAAGCGGCCGAAACAGGCAAACAGCAAAAAGCCCCGCATCCTTTCGGAGACGGGGCTCTCTTGTTTTCACCCTTGGCGGGCACCCTTCGGCTTGTGGCCGGTGCCGCCCTCAGGCTTCGACTTGTCCGGTCAGGCCAGCGCCTCGCGCGGCTTGCCGAGCATGCGGTCGCAGGCCACGGCACCCACCAGGGTCACCACCGAAGGTACCAGCCAGGCCATGCCGGCATCACTCAATGGCAGGTGCGCCATGAAGTCTGGCAACACGTGGGCAAGGCTGCTGCCCTTGATCGCATCGACCATGCCGAACAACAGCGATACCAGCATCACCGGTGCCAGGATGCGCGTTGGCGAGTTCCACAGGTCTTTCACGAAGCTCAGGCCAACCACCACGATGCACGGCGGATAGATGGCGGTGAGCACCGGGATCGAGAACATGATCAGCTTGGTCAGGCCAAGGTTGGAAATCAGCAGCGAGAAGCCGGCGAGGATCACCACCAGCGCGCGGTACGACAGCGGCAGGATCTGGCTGAAGTACTCGGCGCAGGCACAGGTCAGGCCAACCGCGGTTACCAGGCAGGCCAGCGCGATCAGCACGGCCAGGAAGCCGCTGCCCAGGGAGCCGAAGGTGTGCTGTACGTAGGCATGCAGCACCGCCGCACCGTTGGTGGCGTCCGCCGCGATGTCGTGGCTGGTGGCACCCAGGCGGAACAGGCTGATGTAAACCAGGGCCAGCCCGACACCGGCGATCAGGCCGGCGATGATGGCGTAGCGGGTAATCAGCCTCGGCGACTCGACACCGCGCGAGCGAATGGCATTGACAATAACGATACCGAACACCAGGGCACCCAGGGTATCCATGGTCAGGTAGCCATCGGAGAAGCCCTTGGAGAACGCAGCGGCGGCATAGGCAGGCTGTGCGTCACCGATGGTACCGGCGGGCAAGGCGAAGGCAGCGATGCCCAGTACGGCCAGGGCAATGATCTTCAACGGTGCCAGGAAGCGGCCCACGGTGTCGAGCAACTTGCCAGGGTACATGGACACGGCCAGCACGACGATGAAGTACACCAGGCTGTAGATGAACAGCGCCAGCGGGCTTTCACCGGTCAGCGGTGCAACGCCCACTTCGAACGACACGGTCGCGGTACGCGGGGTGGCGAACAGTGGGCCTACCGACAGGTAGCACACAGCAGCCAGCAAGCCACCGAAGAACTTGCCGATCGGGCTGCTCAGGGCATCCATGCCGCCACCGACCTTGGCCAGGGCGACCACGGTGATGACCGGCAGGCCGACGGCAGTCACCAGGAAGCCCAGTGCAGCCATCCATACATGCGGGCCAGACTGCAGGCCGACGATAGGCGGGAAGATGATATTGCCTGCACCCACGAAAAGCGCAAACGTCATAAAGCCAAGCGCCAGGATATCCTGGCCTTTGAGAACTTTCATTTAAGGTAGTACCACACTGCTGAAATCGGGATTCGAGAGGGGATTTCCCTTTGGGTAAGGGGAAATGCTGCCCGGCTTGATAGGCCAGACCCGTTTAGCGTGTCGTTCCCTTTTGGGGTACGGGCACAGAGTGAACGCGTAATGTAACTGTTTTGTCAGTCAAACGCACTGGCACAGTGCTGCTTGTCCGATGTGCGTACATGTTTGTCGTCTGCGCGACCGAGGACAGCAGGCATTATCCTCGGATTGAAACATTCGTCTGCATGAAAATTCCTATTAAACCTGTCGAAGAGTCTCTATCGCCAGCACCGGCCTCTTCGCGGGTAAACCCGCTCCTACGAACCCCACATACGACAAAGGCCACCCGAAGGTGGCCTCTGTGCGCGTGGGGGGTGTAGCAGTATTACTTCTTGGCTTCCCAGCCAGTCAGCTCGGCCAGGGCCTTGCCGATGTCAGCCAGCGAACGCACGGTTTTCACACCCGCGTCCTGCAGGGCTGCGAACTTCTCGTCCGCAGTACCCTTGCCACCGGAGATGATGGCGCCAGCGTGGCCCATGCGCTTGCCCGCAGGTGCGGTAACACCGGCGATGTAGGAAACGACAGGCTTGGTCACGTGGGCCTTGATGTAGGCCGCGGCTTCTTCTTCAGCCGAACCGCCGATCTCACCGATCATCACGATCGCTTCGGTCTTCGGGTCTTCCTGGAACAGCTTCAGGATGTCGATGAAGTTGGAGCCCGGGATCGGGTCACCGCCGATGCCGACGCAGGTCGACTGGCCGAAGCCGGCGTCGGTGGTCTGCTTCACAGCTTCGTAGGTCAGGGTGCCGGAACGCGAAACGATACCGACCTTGCCTGGCAAGTGGATGTGGCCTGGCATGATGCCGATCTTGCACTCGCCCGGGGTGATGACACCTGGGCAGTTAGGGCCGATCAGGGTCACGCCCAGCTCGTCGCACTTGACCTTGGCATCCAGCATGTCCAGGGTAGGAATGCCTTCGGTGATGCAGACGATCAGCTTGATGCCGCCAAAGGCAGCTTCCAGGATCGAGTCTTTGCAGAACGGAGCCGGTACGTAGATGACCGAAGCGTCAGCGCCGGTAGCTTCCACGGCTTCCTTGACGGTGTTGAACACCGGCAGGCCCAGGTGGGTGGTGCCACCCTTGCCTGGGGTTACGCCGCCGACCATCTTGGTGCCGTAGGCAATGGCCTGTTCGGAGTGGAAAGTACCCTGCGAGCCGGTGAAGCCCTGGCAGATGACTTTGGTATCTTTATTGATCAGGACGCTCATTACTTGCCCTCCGCAGCTTTGACAACTTGTTGAGCAGCGTCGGTCAGGCTGGTTGCCGCAATGATGTTCAAACCGCTTTCTGCCAGTACTTTAGCGCCCAGTTCGGCGTTGTTGCCTTCGAGGCGAACGACGACCGGAACTTTAACGCCGACTTCTTTCACTGCACCAATGATGCCTTCGGCAATCATGTCGCAGCGAACGATGCCGCCGAAGATGTTGACCAGAACGGCCGCGACATTGCTGTCGGACAGAATGATCTTGAACGCTTCGGTAACGCGCTCTTTGGTAGCACCACCGCCAACGTCGAGGAAGTTGGCCGGCTTGCCGCCGTGCAGGTTGACGATGTCCATGGTACCCATGGCCAGGCCGGCACCGTTGACCATGCAGCCGATGTTGCCTTCAAGGGCAACGTAGTTCAGTTCGAACTTGGCAGCGTGGGCTTCACGGGCGTCGTCCTGCGACGGGTCGTGGAAGGTTTTCAGCTTCGGCTGACGGTACATGGCGTTGGCGTCGATGTTGATCTTGGCATCGAGGCAGTGCAGGTCGCCATCGGCCTTGATCACCAGCGGGTTCACTTCCAGCAGCGCCAGGTCATGATCCTTGAACAGCTTGGCCAGGCCAACGAAGATCTTGGCAAACTGTTGAACTTGCTTGCCTTCCAGGCCCAGCTGGAAAGCCAGCTCGCGACCCTGGAACGGCTGAGCGCCGACCAGTGGGTCGATGGTGGCCTTGAGGATTTTCTCAGGCGTTTCGTGAGCGACTTTCTCGATGTCCACGCCACCTTCGGTGGAAGCCATGAACACGATACGGCGGCTCGAACGATCGACTACAGCGCCCAGGTACAGCTCTTTGGCGATGTCAGTGCAGGATTCGACCAGAATCTTGGAGACGGGTTGACCGTTGGCATCGGTCTGGTAGGTAACCAGATTCTTGCCCAACCACTGTGCAGCGAACGCCTTGGCGTCTTCCTTGCTGCGAACCAGCTTTACGCCGCCCGCTTTACCGCGACCACCCGCGTGAACCTGGGCTTTTACAACCCACTCGTTCCCGCCGATCTTGTCGCAGGCTTCTGCAGCTTGCTCAGGGGTGTCGACTGCGAAACCCTTGGAAACTGGCAGGCCGTATTCAGCGAACAGCTGCTTACCCTGATACTCGTGAAGATTCATGCTTTTTACCGTCTTCGTTAGGTACTGCGCTTCGGCGCTGCGCCATCAGTGGCGCCGCACCACCTGTGACCGTTGACCCCGGGTTTCCCGTGTGATCCGGTCCGGCGGACTTTCCGCGGTGAGTCATGCACGCAAGACTCACGACGGGCAGCCCGCCGTGGTTTCTTATAATTAACGCTTCTTACGGTTGGCCACGTGAATGGCGCCGCCATTCACCGCCAGCGCTGCTTCATGCAACGCTTCGGACAGGGTTGGATGGCTGAAGACCATCATGCCCAGATCCTCGGCACTGGTGCCGAATTCCATTGCGATTGCGCCCTGCTGCACCAGTTCGGCAGCCGATGGGCCAATCACGTGAACACCCAGAACGCGGTCGGTCTTGGCATCGGCGATGACCTTGACGAAACCACCGGTGTCGTTGGCAGCCATCGCACGGCCGCTGGCCGCGAACGGGAAGGTGCCCACGTTAACCTCAACGCCCTCGGCCTTCAAGGCCTGTTCGGTCTTGCCGACCCACGCGATTTCCGGGTGGGTGTAGATGACCGATGGGATCAGGTCGTAGTTCATCTGGGCCTTGTGGCCCTTGATGCGCTCAACGACCATGATGCCCTCTTCCGAAGCCTTGTGGGCCAGCATCATGCCGCGTACCACGTCACCGATGGCGTACACGCCAGGAACGCTGGTGGCGCAGTAATCGTCGACGAAGATGTAGCCACGCTCGTCGATGGTCACGCCGCTGTCGGCAGCCAGCAGATCGGTAGTCACCGGGCGACGGCCGACGGCAACAATCAGCTTGTCGAAGGTGATCTTCTGCTCGCCTTCGGCGTTGGTGTAGGTCACTTCGACTTCATTGCCGTTGACTTTCGAGCCGGTGACGCGAGCGCCCAGCTTGATGTCCAGGCCTTGCTTGGTCAGGGTCTTCTGGGCTTCTTTCGACACGGCGGTGTCGGCAGCCATCAGGAAGGTGTCCAGGGCTTCCAGGACGGTCACTTCAGCACCCAGGCGAGCCCATACCGAGCCCAGCTCCAGGCCGATCACGCCTGCACCGATAACGCCCAGGCGCTTCGGTACGGCCTGGAATTCCAGGGCGCCGGTGGAGTCGACGATGACGTTCTGGTCGACCGGGGCCGGCGGAATGTCGATCGGGCGCGAGCCGGAAGCCAGGATCACGTTCTCGGCTTCGATGACTTCGGTGGTGCCGTCAGCTTTGGTGACTTCGACTTTCTTGCCGGCCAGCAGCTTGCCGTGGCCTTGGATCGAAGTGACGCCGTTGGCCTTGAACAGGGTGGCAACGCCACCGGTCAGGTTCTTGACGATGCCCGCCTTGCGGCCAACCATCGCGGCCACGTCCATCTTCACTTCGCCAGTGGAGATACCGTGGACGTTGAAGCTCTCTTTGGCTTCCTTGTATTTCCAGGAGCTGTCCAGCAGCGCCTTGGAAGGAATGCAACCTACGTTCAGGCAGGTGCCGCCCAGGGCCAGCTTGCCCTCGGCGTCGGTGTACTTCTCGATACAGGCAGTCTTCAGACCAAGTTGTGCGGCCTTGATGGCAGCTACATAGCCGCCTGGGCCTGCACCGATTACCACTACGTCGAATTTCTGGGTCATAAAAGATTCCTTATCAGCTACAAGCTACAAGCCGCGAACCGCGCGGCATGGCTTCTCGCGAAGCCAGGCCCGGCACGGTACGCAGCCAGAGGGTTAGATGTCCAGCAGCAGGCGGGACGGATCTTCCAGCAGGTTCTTGATAGTGACCAGGAAGGTTACCGCTTCCTTGCCGTCGATCAGGCGGTGATCGTACGACAGCGCCAGGTACATCATCGGGCGAATCACGACCTGGCCATTGATGGCCATCGGGCGCTGGATGATGTTGTGCATGCCGAGAATGGCGGCCTGCGGCGGGTTGACGATCGGGGTCGACATCATCGAACCGAAGGTGCCACCGTTGGTGATGGTGAAGGTACCACCGGTCATCTCTTCGATGGACAGTTTGCCGTCACGGGCCTTCTTGCCGAAGGTAGCGATGCCGTTCTCGATTTCAGCCAGGCTCATCGACTCGGCGTTACGCAGCACCGGCACCACCAGGCCACGGTCGCTGGACACGGCAACACCGACGTCGGCAAAGCCGTGGTAGACGATGTCGTTGCCGTCGATCGAGGCGTTGACAGCCGGGAAGCGTTTCAGCGCTTCGGTGGCAGCCTTGACGAAGAACGACATGAAGCCCAGGCGCACGCCATTGTGGGTCTTCTCGAACAGGTCCTTGTACTTCGAACGCAGGGCCATGACTTCGGTCATGTCCACTTCGTTGAAGGTGGTCAGCATTGCCATGTTCGACTGGGCTTCGACCAGACGCTCGGCGATCTTGGCACGCAGGCGGGTCATCGGCACGCGCTTCTCGGTACGGTCGCCAGCGGCGACGACAACCGGGGCAGCGGCAGCAGCGGCAGGCTTGGCAGCCGGTGCAGCGGCAGGAGCCGACTTCTTGTTGGCAACAGCAGCAACCACGTCTTCCTTGGTGACGCGACCGCCTTTACCGGTGCCTGCCACGGTAGCCAGGTCGATGCCGTTTTCTTCAGCCAGCTTGCGCGCAGCCGGGGCAGCGATCGGGTCATCTTCGCCGGCGTCAGCGCTGGCAGCGGCCGGAGCAGCTGCAGGTGCGGCGGCCGCGGCAGGCGCGGCGGCAGCACCGCCTTCAACGATCGAACCCAGCAATTCGTCGGACAGGACGGTGTCGCCCTCGCCCTTGACGATGTCGCCCAGCACGCCATCGGCAGTCGCCAGTACTTCCAGGACAACCTTGTCAGTCTCGATGTCGACGATCAGCTCGTCACGCTTGACGGCTTCGCCCGGCTTCTTGTGCCAGGTGGCAACGGTGCCATCGGCAACCGATTCCGGGAAGGTTGGGGCTTTGATCTCGATAGCCATTATCTGTGTTTCCTTAAATTCGGTTTCAGGTGCGCGAAGGCGTTAGACAGTGAAGGCGTCTTGCAGCAGTTTTTCCTGCTGTTCGGCGTGCTTCGAAGCGTAACCACAGGCTGGCGCGGCAGAAGCGTCGCGACCGGCGTATTCCAGGACCAGTGCCTTGTTGTGGCGGCCCAGGATACGGCGCATGTGGTGCTGGCTGCTGTACCAGGCACCCTGGTTCATCGGCTCTTCCTGACACCAGACCGCATGCTTGAGGTTGGTGTAAGGGGCGAGGATTTCGACCAGATCGTCCTCAGGGAACGGATACAGCTGCTCGATACGCAGGATGGCGATGTCTTCGCGGCCTTCGGCACGGCGTTTTTCCAGCAGGTCGTAGTAGACCTTGCCGCTGCACAGCACCAGACGCTCGACCTTGGCCGGATCGATTGCGTCGATTTCCGGGATCACGGTCTGGAACGAGCCTTCTGCCAGGTCTTCCAGGGTCGAGATGGCCAGCTTGTGGCGCAGCAGCGACTTCGGCGTCAGGACGACCAGCGGCTTGCGCAGCGGGCGAATGACCTGGCGACGCAGCAGGTGGTAAATCTGTGCCGGCGTCGTCGGTACGCAGACCTGGATGTTGTGCTCGGCGCACAGCTGCAGGTAACGCTCCAGACGCGCGGAGGAGTGCTCCGGCCCCTGCCCTTCATAGCCGTGTGGCAGCAGCATGGTCAGGCCACACAGGCGGCCCCACTTGTGCTCACCACTGGTGATGAACTGGTCGATCACCACTTGCGCACCGTTGGCGAAGTCGCCGAACTGGGCTTCCCAGATCACCAGCGCGTTCGGCATGGTGGTGGAGTAGCCGTATTCGAAGGCCAGTACCGCCTCCTCGGACAGGAACGAATCGTACAGATCGAAACGTGGCTGGCCAGGGAACAGGTTCTGCAGCGGAATGTAGGTGCTGGCGTCCTTCTGGTTGTGCAGCACCGCGTGACGGTGCGAGAAGGTGCCACGGCCGATGTCCTGGCCGGTCATGCGGATCGGGTGACCTTCGAACTGCAGGGTGGCGTAAGCCATGGTCTCTGCATAACCCCAGTTGATCGGCAAGCCACCGGCCTGCATCTTCTGACGGTCTTCGTAGATCTTCGACACCTGACGCTGGACCACGAAACCTTCCGGCAGCTCGAGCAGCTTGGCCGACAGATCCTGCAGGGTCTTGAGGTCGAAACGGGTGTCGTGACGCGCGGTCCAGGCATGGCCCAGGTACGGACGCCAGTCGACGAACAGCTCGCGGTTCGGCTCCTTGACCAGGCTTTTCACCACGTGCAGGCCATTGTCCAGCGCGTTGCGGTACTCGTCGATCTTGGCCTGAGCGCGCTCGGCGTCGATGCGACCGGCCTGGATCAGCTGCTCGGCATACAGCTCACGGGTAGTGCGCTGCTTGCTGATTTGCTGGTACATCAGCGGCTGGGTGCCGTTCGGCTCGTCAGCCTCGTTGTGGCCACGGCGACGGTAGCAGACCAAGTCGATGACCACGTCACGCTTGAACTGCATGCGGTAGTCGATGGCCAGCTGGGTGACGAACAGCACGGCTTCCGGGTCATCGCCGTTCACGTGCAGGATCGGTGCCTGGATCATCTTGGCAACGTCGGTCGCGTACTCGGTGGAGCGCGCATCCAGTGGGTTGCTGATGGTGAAACCAACCTGGTTGTTGATCACGATGTGCACGGTACCGCCGGTCTTGAAACCGCGGGTCTGCGACATCTGGAAGGTTTCCATGACCACGCCCTGGCCAGCGAACGCAGCGTCGCCGTGGATCGAGATCGGCAGCACCTTGTCGCCAACGGTGTCGTTGCGGCGGTCCTGACGGGCGCGCACCGAACCCTCGACCACCGGCGAAACGATTTCCAGGTGGGACGGGTTGAACGCCATGGCCAGGTGCACTTCGCCACCCGGGGTCATCACGTTCGAGGAGAAGCCCTGGTGATACTTCACGTCACCGGAGCCCAGCTCGTTCATCTTCTTGCCTTCGAACTCGTCGAACAGCTCGCGCGGGTTCTTGCCGAAGGTGTTCACCAGCACGTTCAGGCGGCCACGGTGGGCCATGCCGATCACGACCTCCTTGGCGCCGTAAGAGCCGGAACGCTGGATCATTTCATCCAGCATCGGAATCAGGCTCTCGCCGCCTTCAAGGCCGAAACGCTTGGTGCCTGGGTACTTGGTGCCCAGGTACTTTTCCAGGCCCTCACCGGCGGTCACGCGCTCGAGCAGGTGGGCCTGCACGTCAGCGGAAAACTCCGGACGGCCGCGCACGCTTTCCAGGCGCTGCTGGAACCAGCTGCGCTGCTCGGAATCGACGATGTGGGTGAATTCGGCGCCAATGGTGCGACAATATGTCTTCTGGAGTGCATCGAAGATGTCGCGTAGGCTCGCCTCCTCTTTGCCGATGAACAGGTCGCCGGCACGGAAGGTCGTATCAAGATCGGCATTGGTCAAGCCGTAGTGATTGATCGACAGGTCTACGGGCGCAGGGCGCTGCCACAACCCCAACGGGTCGAGCTTGGCAGCCTGATGGCCGCGCATACGATAGGCCTGGATCAGTCGCAGAACTTCAACCTGCTTCTTCTCGTGTTCACTGCTCACGCTCCCGGCGGAAACCGGTTGGGCGCGGCGCTGGTTCTTTGCCAGCAGTACGAAATGGTCGCGGATTGTCGAGTGCGATACATCAGTAGCGGTGCTGCCGTCGGCTGGCAACTTCTGGAAGTAAGTGCGCCACTCTTCTGGCACAGCGTTAGGGTCGTGCAGGTAGAGCTCGTAGAGCTCTTCCACATATGCAGCGTTACCACCTGAAAGGTGGGCGCTATCCCACATGCGCTGCATCACGCTTTCTTGCATGCTTGGTCACCCTCGATTAGGGGACTGATCGGCGAGAGCCACAGCAAACCTGGAAAAGTCCGAAAACAGCGACTGAACCACGCCACTTGGATCCTGCTGATTTTCCGGGTACCAGCCCGGAAAGCCCCTGCTGGTCTCATATCTTCATAGGTAATGAACGCGGGCTTTGTGGGCCCTTGTTCGGGTTTTACCTCAGTGCGGGCTCACCACCCGCACCTCGGCTTACTGCAGGTACAACGCTTTGTATCAGGTGCCGCTTTGCAGCAGCATGTTACGTACGTGACCGATTGCCTTGGTCGGGTTCAGACCTTTCGGGCAAACGTTTACGCAGTTCATGATCCCGCGGCAGCGGAATACGCTGAACGGGTCATCCAGGGACGCCAGGCGCTCCTGAGTCTTGGTATCGCGGCTGTCGGCAAGGAAGCGGTAGGCTTGCAGCAAGGCTGCCGGGCCCAGGAACTTGTCCGGGTTCCACCAGAACGACGGGCAGGAAGTCGAGCAGCACGCGCACAGGATGCACTCGTACAGGCCGTCCAGCTTGTCACGGTCTTCCGGCGACTGCAGGCGCTCGATGGCCGGGGCCGGGGTGTCGTTCTGCAGGAACGGCTTCACCTTCTCGTACTGCTTGTAGAAGATGCTCATATCGACCACCAGGTCACGAATGACCGGCAGGCCTGGCAGAGGACGCAGAACCAGCTTGCCGCCCTTCACCACCGCCGACAGCGGGGTGATGCAGGCCAGGCCGTTCTTGCCGTTCATGTTCATGCCGTCGGAACCGCAAACGCCTTCACGGCAGGAGCGACGGTACGAGAAACCCTCGTCCTTTTCCTTGATCAGTGCCAATACATCCAGCACCATCAGGTCCTTGCCGCCGGTATCGACGTCGAACGACTCCATTTTTGGCGCCGAGTCGGTGTCCGGGTTGTAACGATAAACTTCGACTTTCAACATAGCAGCCACCCTTAGTAAGTCCGGACTTTTGGTTCGAAGGCTGGAACAGTCTTCGGCGCAAAGTTGACGCCGCGCTTGGCAACGCGCTTCTCACCCGGGTAGTACAGGGTGTGGCACAGCCAGTTTTCGTCGTCACGGTCTTCGAAGTCTTCACGGGCGTGAGCGCCGCGGGACTCTTTACGGGCTTCCGCCGCGATGGCGGTAGCTTCGGCAACTTCCAGCAGGTTCTGCAGCTCCAGCGCTTCGATACGCGCGGTGTTGAAGGCCTGGGACTTGTCGTTGATCTTGACGTTGGCGATACGGTCACGCAGACCGGCCAGTTGCTCGATACCCTTCTGCATGTATTCGCCAGTACGGAATACACCGAAGTAGTTCTGCATGCAGCTCTGCAGCTCGCGCTTCAGGCTGGCAACGTCTTCACCGCTGGTACGCTCGTTGAGCTTGTTCAGGCGGTTCAGGGCAACATCGACGTCGGTGTCGCTGGCGTCGCGGTATTCCACGCCTTCGCTCAGCGCCTTCTCCAGGTGCAGGCCGGCAGCACGGCCGAACACCACCAGGTCGAGCAGCGAGTTGCCGCCCAGGCGGTTGGCACCGTGAACCGATACGCACGCCACTTCACCTACGGCGAACAGGCCCGGGATGATGTGATCCTGGCCGTCGGCGTCCATGGTGATGGCCTGGCCATGGATGTTGGTGGCAACGCCGCCCATCATGTAGTGGCAGGTTGGAACCACCGGCACCGGCGCGACCACAGGGTCGACGTGGGCGAAGGTCTTGGACAGTTCGCAGATACCTGGCAGGCGGCTGTGCAGCACTTCCTCGCCCAGGTGGTCCAGCTTCAGCAGTACGTGGTCCTTGTTCGGGCCCACGCCATTGCCGGCGATGATTTCCTTGACCATGGAACGGGCAACCACGTCGCGGCCGGCCAGGTCTTTCGCGTTCGGCGCGTAACGCTCCATGAAGCGCTCGCCGTGGGCGTTGATCAGGTAGCCACCTTCGCCGCGGCAACCTTCGGTGACCAGTACACCGGCGCCGGCGATACCGGTCGGGTGGAACTGCCACATTTCGATGTCCTGCACCGGCACGCCTGCACGCAGGGCCATGCCGATACCGTCACCGGTATTGATCAGGGCGTTGGTGGTGGACGCGTAGATACGGCCTGCACCGCCAGTGGCCAGTACGGTGGCCTTGGACTTGATGTACAGGGTTTCGCCGGTTTCGATGCAGATGGCGATCACACCCACGAATGCGCCGTCCTGGTTCTTCACCAGGTCAACTGCGTAGTACTCGTTGAGGAACGTGGTGCCCGCTTTCAGGTTGCCCTGGTACAGGGTGTGCAGCAGCGCGTGACCGGTACGGTCCGAAGCGGCACAGGTACGGGCGGCCTGGCCACCTTTACCGAAGTCCTTGGACTGACCACCGAACGGGCGCTGATAGATGCGGCCGGTTTCGGTGCGCGAGAACGGCAGACCCATGTGGTCCAGTTCGAAGACCGCAGCCGGGCCTTCCTGACACATGTATTCGATAGCGTCCTGGTCACCGATGTAGTCGGAACCCTTGACGGTATCGTACATGTGCCAGCGCCAGTCGTCGTTCGGGTCGGCCGAAGCGATGGCGCAGGTGATGCCGCCCTGGGCGGATACGGTGTGCGAACGGGTCGGGAAGACCTTGGTGACTACGGCAGTCTTGTGGCCGCCTTGAGCCAGTTGCAGCGCTGCGCGCATGCCGGCGCCGCCGCCACCGATGATGATGGCGTCGAAGGAAATGGTTGGAATGCTAGCCATGGATCAGATACCCCAGAGAATCTGCACACCCCAGACGAAGTAAGCGAACATCGCAACGCCGCATACCGCCTGGAACAGGAAACGAATCGCAGTTGCCGACTTGCCGAACGACATAGGCGTCAGGTAGTCGGTTGCAATGGTCCACATGCCAACCCAGGCGTGAGCGCCCAGGGCAACGAGGGCCAGCAGACTGAAGATCCGCATCGCGTTGTTGGAGAACAGACCATGCCACTGGGTGTAGTCGATGCCTGGGTGGGCGACCACGTAGCCGATCAGGAAGAGGAAGTAAGCCGCGAGAACGACCGCAGAAACGCGCTGCGCCATCCAGTCATAGAGGCCCGAACGCGACAGGTTCGTGACATTGGTTACCATACCCAAACTCCCACCAGAACGATCAGCACCACGGAGATGACGATCACGATTTTCGAGCCCAGCTTGCCGCCTTCCAGCGTCTCACCGATACCCATGTCCATGATCAGGTGACGAACACCTGCCACGAGGTGATAAAGCAGGGCGGACAGCAGACCCCAGGTCACGAACTTGGCCAGCGGGCTGGTCAGACACGCCTTCACCTCACCGAAGCCTTCCTCGGAACCCAGCGACTTGCCCAGTGCATAAAGCATGATGGCAAGGCCGATGAACAGGATGACGCCGGAGATACGGTGCAGGATGGACGTGTACGCAGTGACGGGGAGCTTGATGGTCCTTAGGTCTAGGTTTACAGGTCGTTGGCTTTTCACGGCTTTTTTCACACTGAAGAGCCCCTAGCGAATCAGGGCAAAGTTGTTGGTAAGTGTACTGGTCAGGTACCCACCACCCAGGGAACGGCGACCCCCAGCAGTTCGGGCTTGCAAGCCCCTGGCGGTCGGGTGCCGAGTATAGACAGTTAGGCTGCTTATGACAACGTGACGGGGTAGCCCAAATAGCGCATTGCCTTTAATGAACAAAAGGCGTAAATGGGCGAGAATTTCGGGAAAAATCAGGCTTGAATGCCTGATTCAACAAGCCTTTAGGCAAATTGACATCTGAATTTATCCCTCTATAGTGGTGCGGGCCCTGCGTGGGGGGTCTGTCTGATGATTTCAAGCATTAATAGGAGGCCACATGGCTGACAAAAAAGCGCAGTTGGTCATCGAGGGCGCTGCCCCCGTCGAGCTGCCCATTTTAACCGGCACCGTTGGTCCTGATGTAATCGACGTCCGCGGGTTAGGGGCCACTGGTCACTTCACCTTCGACCCAGGTTTCATGGCGACTGCCTCGTGCGAGTCGAAGATCACCTATATTGACGGCGACAAAGGTATCCTGCTGCACCGCGGCTACCCGATCGAGCAACTCGCCGAACAGTCCGACTACCTCGAAACCTGCTACCTGCTGCTCAATGGCGAACTGCCGAATGCCGAGCAGAAGGCCCAGTTCGTCAGTACCGTCAAGAACCACACCATGGTTCACGAGCAGCTGAAGTCCTTCTTCAACGGCTTCCGTCGCGACGCTCACCCGATGGCGGTGATGTGCGGCGTAGTCGGCGCCCTGTCGGCGTTCTATCACGACTCCCTGGACATCAATAACCCGCAACACCGCGAAATCTCCGCGGTGCGCCTGGTCGCCAAGATGCCGACCCTGGCTGCGATGGTTTACAAGTACTCCATGGGCCAGCCGATGATGTACCCGCGCAACGACCTGTCGTACGCGGAAAACTTCCTGCACATGATGTTCAACACCCCGTGCGAGATCAAACCGATCAGCCCGGTGCTGGCCAAGGCAATGGACCGGATCTTCATCCTCCACGCCGACCACGAGCAGAACGCCTCCACCTCCACCGTTCGTCTGGCAGGCTCGTCGGGTGCCAACCCGTTCGCCTGTATCGCCGCCGGTATCGCCGCACTGTGGGGCCCGGCCCACGGCGGTGCGAACGAAGCCGTACTGACCATGCTGGATGAAATCGGCGATGTTTCGAACATCGACAAATTCATCGCCAAGGCCAAGGACAAGAACGACCCGTTCAAGCTGATGGGCTTCGGTCACCGCGTGTACAAGAACCGCGACCCGCGCGCCACCGTGATGAAGCAGACCTGCGACGAAGTCCTGCGCGAGCTGGGCATCAAGAACGACCCGCAGCTGGAACTGGCCATGCGCCTGGAAGAGATCGCCCTGACCGATCCTTACTTCATCGAGCGTTCGCTGTACCCGAACGTCGACTTCTACTCGGGGATCATCCTCAAGGCGATCGGCATTCCGACCAGCATGTTCACCGTGATCTTCGCCCTGGCACGTACCGTGGGCTGGATCTCGCACTGGAAAGAAATGCTCTCCAGCCCGTACAAGATCGGCCGTCCGCGCCAGCTGTACACCGGTGAGCAGAAGCGTGACATCGTTGCTCTGAAAGACCGCAAGTAAGCGTTGATCGCTGAACGTAAAAGGCTGCCCTCGGGCAGCCTTTTTTATTGTAAATCCTGCCGGTCGCAGTTCGGCCTTTGCGGGGGCGACCTTGCGTCGCGAAAGGGCTGCAAAGCAGCCCACGCAATATTGCGCCAAGCCTAAGATTCGGGGGCCGCTGCGCGCCCCATTCGCGACGCAAGGCCGCTCCCACAGAGACCGCGCGCCGCGTTAAACCTCAGTTTTTCTCAGCCCGCTCGCGCAGAGCTTTCAGGGTATTGAACGGCGCATCCACCACGAACTTGTTGGCCACCATTGCCGGCACGCTGCCGCCCGGCTCGGTGTGCACCTGGTAGGTCACCTCCGTGCTGTCGCCCTTGGGCACCAGCTTCCAGAAGCCCTCAACCTTGGCCACCCGCACAAAGCCCTTCTCTTCCGGCAAATAGGTCGGCTCTTCCTTCAGGTTACGCACCAGGCTGCCGTCCGTCTCCTTGACCGTGGTCACATGCAAAACCGAATCACGCGGCGTCACCGGCCAGGGTGTATTGAACTGGGTGTAGGTCCAGGTCTGGTCACCTTCTTGCTTGAGCAATTTCTGCAACTTGCACTCATGAATCCATGCGCAGGCACCCACCACATCTTCCTGCAACGCCTGCACCTTGGCCAGCGGCGCCTTGATCACGGTAACACCCTGATAGGCCTTGTACTTGGAACCCGCCACTTCGCTGAGGGATACCTTGATCCCGTCCTCGTTCTTGGCCACTTGCCAGTTTTCAGCCCAGGCCACAGGCGACAGCAGAACACCCACGCCACACAGCAGTGCAATACGCTTGAACGATCTCATCATGTTTATCCTTGTTGTCGAAGATCCAGCCTGTCACGCCGCCGTCATCTGCTCCCACCAGCCAAGAATCCTGATTGCCTCGTCACGATCACTGCCGCACACCTCGGCATCCGCCTTGAAGCCACCGCACACCGCCGGCCGCTCGGGCTTGCCGAACAGGTCGCAAAGGTTGGCCGCAGTCAGGTGCAGGCAGCGCTCACCCGCCGGCTTGCCATTGGGCATTCGCGGCATCGCAGAAGTGATGGACGGGGCGATGCAGCAGGCACCACAGCCCTCACGGCATTTCATGGCTATTCACCAAAATCAGGACTCCCTGGAACAAAACGGGACGAACGTCCCTGGATAGTAACCGCTCAAACAGTCGTTTGAAATTGCTGGCACGATGAAATCTGCTGTGACCCAGCAGTCAGTTCTCGCCTATTGGCGATACTCGAAATCGATGGCAGCGCCCTCCACCTCACGACGGCTATCATTGCGCAGTTGCAGCTGCATTTCGTTGTTGATCAGCCGGCCATTGAGCTGGAACGGGCTGTCATTGGTCTCTGGCTTTTCTGTGAACATGGGCGGCAACAAAGGTTTGCGCCGCTGGATTGGGGAAAGCGTGCCCACATTCGGCTCAAGGTTGTTGACCATCTCGAGGGGCAAGCTAAGGTCCAGCCCTGTCTTGGGCAATGGCTTGGCAACCGCTTTGCTGACCGGCTTGTGCGCGGGCTTGGCTGTCGCCTTTTTTGGCACGTGCTTACCCTGAGCCGCCTGAACCTCGTTTGCCGGTTGCGCAGCCAAGGCAGGGGCGACCGGGCAGCAAAACGGCAAAAGGCACACGATCAGAACAAAGCAGCGCAAAACGTTCATGGCAAATGGACAGACTGGCAGGAAAAATGCGTATGCTCCCTGTTCCATAGGCAGCTTGCAAGCCTTACAAAAGCGTAACCGCAGTCTCCCTGCACAACTGCTGCGCCAGCAAACCGAGCGTAATCACAGCCCGCTCGGCCTCCTTATTCCAAGGAATGCCGCAGTTGAGTCGGACACAGTGGTTGAACTGCTCTGTGTTACTGAATATCAGTCCTGGCGCAATGCTGATGCCCTGCTCCAGCGCACGCACATGCAGCTCCTGGGTATTGACCCGACCCGGCAGGCTCACCCAGAGAATGAAGCCGCCTGTCGGCCGGGTCATCTGGGTACCCTCGGGGAAGTGCTGCTGCACTGCCAGCTGATAGGCACTAAGGTTCTTGCGATATTCCTGGCGTATGTAGCGCAGATGCCGGTCGTAGCCGCCATTCTCCAGGTAGGCTGCCACGCCCATCTGCGTCACGCTACAGGCCGAGTGGGTGGTAAACGTCTGCAGGCGCTGAATCTCGTCCTGGTAACGCCCGGCGATCATCCAGCCCACCCGCACGCCAGGGGACAGGGTCTTGGAGAAGCTCGAACAGTAGATTACCCGGTCCAGCCGGTCGAACGCCTTCAGCGCCTTGGTCTTGCCCTGCTCGAACATCAGCTCACCGTAGATGTCATCCTCGATGATCTGGATATCGAAGTCCGAGGCCAGGCGCAGCAATTGCTTTTGCCGCTCTTCGGGAACGGTGCCGCCCAGCGGGTTGCTCAAGCGCGCAGTGAGCACCAGCGCCTTGATCGACCATTGGTTAGCCGCCAGTTGCAAGGCTTCGAGGCTGATACCGGTGGACGGGTCACTGGGGATTTCGATCACTTTCAAACCCAGCAGGTCAGCCAGCTGCAGCAAGCCGTAATAGGTCGGCGACTCGGCGGCGATCAGGTCACCTGGGCGGGTGAGCACCCGCAGCGACATCTGCAGGGCATCGACACACCCATGGGTCACGATCACTTCGCGCGGGTCGACCAGCACGCCGGCATCGCGCATGCGTATGGCAATCTGTCGGCGCAGCGGCTCGAAACCGGGGCTGAACATGTAGCTGAAGGCGCGCGGGCTGTGGAAGCGCGTCACCTTGGCGATTTGCTGATGCAGGGCGCGCACTGGCAGGTAGTCGACATGCGGCACTGCAGCGCCAAATGGGAACACACCATCGCGGCGCGCCTCAGTCAGCACCTGCTGGATGATGCTGGCGCGCGTGACCAGGCCGGGGCGTTCCACCCGGGCGATGTCCGGGGTTTGCGCGGTCAAGGCAGGGGTCTGGTGCACGTAATAGCCAGACTGCGGCCGCGCCCGGATAAGCCCTTGGTCCTCAAGATTGGCATAGGCCTGCAACACCGTGGCATGGCTGACGTTGAGCTGGGCGCTCATCTTGCGCACGGAAGGTACCCGCTCGCCTGGCTGGTAGACACCGCGACGGATATCATCGGCCAGTTGCTGGGCGATACGCTGGTACAGCAGCAGGTTGGTCATGTCGACATGCTCGTTATTCTTGTACGGGTCACTGACGGTAGAGAATACCGTAACAGTTGCAAAGTGTACTGGGACAGATTGCAACATAGTCGACAATACAACAGCGTGACCGCTGTCGAAACGATTAAACCGACATAAAACGGGCCGCAAAGCGGCCCGTTTCGACAAGACTCAGCGCGCTGGCGCGAGCCGACCCTTGTCATCGGAGAATACGATCTCCACTCGTCGGTTTTGCGCCCTGCCCCGCTCCGAAGCATTGGCCTCGATCGGGTACTGGTCGCCATAGCCCTCGACCTGCAGGCGCTTTTCATCGATGCCCAGGTCCACAAGCATGTCGGCCACGGACTGCGCCCTGTCGCGCGACAGCTTGAGATTTTCCTCGCCCGCGCCAGTACTGTCGGTATAGCCCTCGATACGCACTACCCGGCGCGGGTTGAGCTGCAGGAACTGCACCAGCTTGAGCACAGTCCGGCTGGCCGAGTTCTTCAGGTCGGCACTGCCGGTATCGAACAGCACATCGCCCAAGGTCATCACCAAGCCACGGTCGGTCTGCTCCGAAGCCAACGCAGCAATCTGCGACTCGACCCACTTGCCCTGCTGCTGCACGCTGGCCAGCTTGGCCTCACGCAAGGCCAGCTGCAGGCGCTGGCGCTCCAGGTCGAGCTTGGCCTGGCGCTCCTGGTTCAGCGCCAGCTTGGCATGCTCGCGGGCAATCTCGCTGTAGCGCTGACTGAGGTAAGCATAATGCCGCACATCAGAACCGGTGCCGATGTAACTGGACAGGCGCTCGGCGCGAGCCAGCGATTCACCCGCCCGAATCACGTCACGCGGCGCGCTGCGCAGCACATCGGAATCATCTTTGACCCCCTGGAAGGCGGCGGTGGCCTCATCCAGCGCGGCACTGCTGCGCTGGCTGGCACAACCTTGCAAACCTGCCGTCAGCGCCAACAATGCCAATGCAGCCAAAGGCGTACGACGGATCATGGCTGCACCTCCAGTTGCTTGCGCAAGCGCTTGACCCGCGACTGCAGCACCTGCAGCTGCTCTTCGCTCTTCTGGTTCAGCACCTGGGCCTCGGCCAGGCGCGCATCCAGCTCGGCCTGCTCGGCGCGCATGCGCGCATCGCGATAGTCCTGGGTAAGCATGTTGGCCTTGGCGCGGGCCAGTTTGTCTTCAGCCAGTTTCAGCGTTTCTACCTGCTCAGTGGCGCCGACGGCCTTGGCCTGGTCCAGAGCCTGTTCGGAAATGCGCATCTGCTCGTCAGGGGCCGGATCATTGGCGCAGCCAGCCAGGCCGAGCACGGCCAGGGCGAGGATTAGTGGTTGGGTTCTCACGCAATCTTCCTAGTGTTTGGGGGCGTCCGCAGGCACGTGCAACTGCGCTTTCCAGCGCTCGACATTACGTTGCAGCACAGCTTCGGATGCACCAGAGATCGGCAATTCTGTCAGTTTTTTTGCCAATTGCCCACGCAACCAGCTGTCATTGCACGCCGAGTTGTGCGACAGCGCCAGGTACAGGCCCGGCCTGTCCACCGGCAAGCCGCGGGCTATCAGGTCATTGCTCATACCCAGGCTCTGGGCCATGGCCATACCGGAGTAACGGCCAGCCAGCACATAATCCACCTGGCCGAGTACCAGTTTCTGGAACGCCTGGGTCAGGTTCTGCGCCGGCACCAGCTTGAGCTGGGCCTTGGCGAACGCAGTAAAGGCCGGGGTCAGGCGCGCACGCTCGGACAAACTGCCCTGGTACCTGGCCAGGTCGGCCGGGCCATCAAAGGTCACCGCTGCATCATGGCGGGTCCACACCAGGTACTCATTGAGCTGCAACGGCGGATGGATGTAGTCCAGCGCGGTCAGTTGCTCCACCTGCATGGGGGTGTCGAGCAGCAGGTCCATGCGCCCGCTGCGCACCTCTTCCAGCGCCTGATCACGGCGACCGGCGCTCAGCACCTCGACCTTCACACCCAGCTCTTCCGCCACCTGGCGCAACAGGTCAACGTTGGCGCCGACCAGGTGCTTCGGGTCTTTCGGGTCCTGCCACGAATAGGGCGGCGCATCAGGGCTGCCGGTCGCCACCAGGCGCTCGCACTTGCCTGCGGCCATGGCCAGTGGTGACACCAACAGCGCCACACATGCCAGCACCCTGCCCGTTCCGCGCAACGTCATCCCTCACCCCTCAAGCCATAAAAAAACCCGACCCTCAAAACGAGGGCCGGGTTCTTTATAAGTGAAGCAGGCGGATCAGACCAGCTTTTCCAGCTCCGGCACCGCTTCGAACAGGTCAGCAACCAGGCCGTAATCAGCCACCTGGAAGATCGGCGCTTCTTCATCCTTGTTGATCGCCACGATCACTTTGGAGTCTTTCATGCCGGCCAGGTGCTGGATCGCGCCGGAGATACCGACGGCGATGTACAGCTGTGGCGCAACGATCTTGCCGGTCTGGCCGACCTGCATGTCGTTCGGCACAAAGCCTGCGTCGACCGCGGCGCGCGAAGCACCGACGGCGGCGCCGAGCTTGTCGGCCAGGCTGTACAGGTGCTTGAAGTTGTCACCGTTGCCCATGCCACGGCCGCCGGAAACGACGATCTTGGCTGCGGTCAGCTCTGGGCGATCGGACTTGGCCAGCTCTTCGCCAACGAAAGCCGAAATGCCGGCGTTGTGCGCAGCGCCAACAGCCTCGACGGCAGCCGAACCACCTTCGGCGGCCACGGCGTCGAAGCCGGTGGTACGCACGGTGATCACCTTGATGGCCGCGCTCGATTGCACGGTAGCAATGGCGTTACCCGCATAGATCGGGCGCTTGAAGGTGTCGGCGGACTCGACCGAGATGATCTCGGAGATCTGGTCCACGTCGAGCAGCGCGGCAACACGTGGCAGGATGTTCTTGCCGTTGGTGGTAGCCGGGGCCAGCACATGGCTGTAACCCTTGGCCAGCTCGACGATCAGCGGCGCGACGTTTTCCGGCAGGACGTGGGCGTAGGCAGCGTTATCAGCCACCAGCACCTTGGCAACGCCAGCGATTTTGGCAGCGGCTTCAGCAACGCCACCGACGTTCTGGCCTGCGACCAGCACGTGCACATCACCACCGATCTTGGCGGCTGCGGCGACAGTGTTCAGGGTGGCCGGGGCTACGGCACCGTTCTCCGGACCTTGTAGAAGGTCAGCGACAACCAGGATAGTCATATCAGATTACCTTCGCTTCGTTCTTCAGCTTCTCGACCAGTTCGGCCACCGATTTGACCTTGATGCCCGCGCTGCGGGCAGCCGGGGCTTCAACCTTCACGGTCTTGTTGGTGGAGGCGAGGGAAACGCCCAGTGCGTCTGGAGTAACAGTCTCCAGCGGCTTCTTCTTGGCCTTCATGATGTTCGGCAGCGACGCGTAGCGTGGCTCGTTCAGGCGCAGGTCGGTGGTGACGATCGCGGGCAGGTTCAGTGCAACGGTCTGCAGGCCGCCATCGATTTCACGGGTGACATTCAGCTTGTCGCCAGCGACTTCGACCTTGGAAGCGAAGGTGCCCTGGGCGAAGCCAGTCAGCGCGGCCAGCATCTGGCCGGTCTGGTTGTTGTCACTGTCGATGGCCTGTTTGCCGAGGATGACCAGCTGCGGCTGCTCCTTGTCGACAACGGCCTTCAGCGCCTTGGCCACGGCCAGGGAGTTCAGTTCGTCAGCGGCTTCTACCAGGATGGCACGGTCGGCACCCAGGGCCAGGGCGGTACGCAGTTGCTCCTGGGCAGTGGTCGGGCCGACGGAAACGACGACGATCTCGGTCGCAACGCCTTTTTCCTTCAGGCGCACGGCTTCTTCGACGGCGATTTCGCAGAAGGGGTTCATGGACATCTTGACGTTAGCAAGGTCGACGCCGGAGTTGTCCGCTTTGACGCGAACCTTGACGTTGTAGTCGACCACTCGTTTGACAGCTACAAGAACCTTCATGGATTCCTCGTTACTCTCCGGTGAATAGATAGTCGCCTGGGGCAGAGCCCTGCGATGCGCGTGGGTACAAGGGCACCTCTAAAGACGTATCGGGAGGCAGCAACTTCACAGTGACCAAACAGTCTTGTTCGGACTCTTGCGACAAATCCTCACGGGTCATTTCCTGTCGTGGCGTGTAAACTCCACTACAAACCGGCCTAAGCCCGCAAAACCCTGCTCCACACCTGGTCTTTAGAGGTGTACCTGCGCCCGGCTGCAAGCCTACGGCGAACGTAAAACCGCTCGTATCTTGACCGTAACACCCATTCCGGTCAATACGGCAAATCGGTCACCCTCCAGCCGCGTTCCTGTGATTTTACTGGCCTGCGGCAAATTCAAACAAACGTTTGTATTGGACCCGCCAAGTGGTGTAGATATAATGCGCGGCCAAGACAAAACGGTGTAGTCCGTCATTTGCCCAGCTACAGTTCCGCCGTTGCGTAGAACCGCTGCGAATGCCCCGCACCCATAAGACAAAGCAACAGCACGAGCCTTGATGAGTAGGAGAGAACCAGTGGAACGCGAATACATGGAATTCGACGTGGTCATCGTCGGCGCCGGCCCGGCGGGCCTGTCCGCCGCCTGCCGCCTGAAGCAGAAGGCCGCCGAAGCCGGTAGCGAAATCAGCGTCTGCGTGGTGGAGAAAGGCTCTGAAGTCGGCGCCCACATCCTCTCTGGCGCAGTGTTCGAGCCCCGCGCCCTGAACGAGCTGTTCCCCGACTGGAAAGCACTCGGTGCACCGCTGAACACCGAAGTGAAGCGCGACGACATCTACGTACTCAAGGATGCCGGCAGCGCGACCAAGGTGCCTGACCTGTTCGTGCCCAAGACCATGCACAACCATGGCAACTACATCATCTCGCTGGGCAACCTGTGCCGCTGGCTGGCGCAGCAGGCCGAAAACCTCGGTGTAGAGATCTACCCGGGCTTCGCCGCCCAGGAAGCGCTGTTCGACGACAACGGCGTGGTCCGCGGCATCGTTACCGGCGACCTCGGTGTCGACCGTGAAGGCAACCCTAAGGACGGCCTGTACACCCCGGGCATGGAGCTGCGCGCCAAGTACACCCTGTTCGCCGAAGGCTGCCGTGGCCATATTGGCAAGCAACTGATCAAACGCTTCAACCTCGACAGCGAGTCCGACGTCCAGCACTACGGCATCGGCCTGAAGGAAATCTGGGAAATCGACCCGGCCAAGCACGAACAGGGCCTGGTGGTACACACCGCCGGCTGGCCGCTGGACGTGGTGGCCAAGGAAAACACCGGTGGCTCGTTCCTTTATCACCTGGAAAACAACCAAGTGGTGGTCGGCCTGATCGTCGACCTGTCCTACGCCAACCCCTACCTGTCGCCGTTCGACGAATTCCAGCGCCTCAAGCACCACCCGGTGATCAGCCAGTACCTCGAAGGCGGCAAGCGCATCAGCTACGGCGCCCGCGCCTTGGCCAAGGGCGGCATCAACTCGCTGCCGAAAATGGTCTTCGAGGGTGGCGCGCTGATCGGTTGCGACCTGGGCACCATGAACGTGGCCAAGATCAAGGGCAGCCACACCGCGATGAAGTCCGGCATGCTTGCTGCCGAAGCAGTGGCCGACGCATTGATCGCCGGTAGCGAAGGCGGTGATCAGTTGAACAGCTATGTCAGCGCCTTCAAGGCGAGCTGGCTGTACGAAGAACTGTTCGCCAGCCGCAACTTCGGCCCGGCCATGCACAAGTTCGGCCCGCTGCTGGGCGCGGCGTTCAACTATGTCGACCAGAACTGGTTCGGTGGCAAGCTGCCGTTCACCCTGCACGACACCAAGCCGGACTATGCCTGCCTCAAGCTGGCCGCCGACTCGAAAAAGATCGACTACCCGAAACCGGACGGCAAGCTCAGCTTCGACAAGCTCAGCTCGGTATTCCTCTCCAGCACCAACCACGAAGAGGAACAACCCTGCCACCTGAAGCTGACCGATCCGAGCGTGCCGATCGCCAGCAACCTGCCGCTGTACGACGAGCCAGCCCAGCGCTACTGCCCGGCCGGCGTGTACGAAGTGGTCACCCAGGAAGACGGCAACAAGCGTTTCCAGATCAACGCGCAGAACTGCGTACACTGCAAGACCTGCGACATCAAGGACCCGGCCCAGAACATCACCTGGGTCACCCCTGAAGGCGCTGGCGGGCCGAACTACCCGAACATGTAAGGCCCCTGCCCTTGCGGCAACAAAAAGCCCCCGGTCCTTATGGGCCGGGGGCTTTTTGTTGGCTGCCATTATCAGGCGGTACGCACTTCCTCAAAGAGTTCTGGATGGCGATCCAGCAGCTTGAGCAGTTTCACCAACGCCACTGGCGGTGTGGTCTTGCCGTTTTCATAGCGGGAGAACGCATTGACCCCACCACCGAAAATTTCCCCCGCTTCACGCTGGTCGAGGTCGAACTTTCTGCGTATGGAGGCAATAAAGGAAGGATCCACAACATTTGCGTTGACCTGGCGCTCGAATGCCGTCATCAAGTGACTGACGCGCATGGCTTCATCATGACTCAGTACACATTCACCACATGCGGAGCAGTAATCGCCACTTACCTCAGGGATCACTGTCATCTCGCCTTTGTAGCTATAGGGCATGCCCTGAATGTCAGGTGCAAGCTCCGAGCCGCCGCATATTGGACATCTCATGGTTACAACTCCTTGAAAGACACGATGAGCACGTCGTCTACCACGGACAATTTCAAATAAACGTACCCAATTGCTGTAAGCGGGCGATACACATCCTGCCAAACCCGGTGGTCAATATGGCTGGTCATGCTCTTGTAGAAATCAGTGCGCTTCAAGCTGGTGATCACCTCAAGCATGCCCGGAAAATCCATTCCCAGCGCCTTGGCGCCTTTCAATGCAGCACCCGTAGGGCGGATTCGCCTTGCCGCAGCCAGGGCTTTTACCCGCTCCAGCGGGCAATGAGGCATTCTCTTTTCCATGAGAAATTAACCTTCCAGGTTAAATTTGGCTAATAGGTTATTCCAATAGCCCCCACCTGGAAGTCTGCCCCAATGCCCCGCAGCCGTTACCGGCTCATTTGTCGCCACACATGACCGGCATCGGCTCAGCCGCAAACGCCAATGGCTCACGACGCCCGAAATACAAGGCCGTCAGCAGCCCCACCGCGCCCATGATCAGACAAAACCCGACACACACCCACGGGCTCCACGGCATCAGCGCAATCAGTGCCAACGGCGTGGTACTGGCCCACAGTGCGTAGGCCACGTTGTAGGTGAAGGAAATGCCCGATACGCGGATCTGCGCCGGGAACAGCCCCACCATCACCGAGGGCACCACCCCCACCACGCCACAGCTCAACCCCGCCAGCGCATAGGCCAGCCAGGTCATGCCCCACTGCCCCACCAGGCTGGCGTACAACGCGCCAATACCCAGCGGCAGCAACAGGCTATACAGCATCAGCGCGCGCCAGGCACCCACACGGTCGACCAGCAGCCCGGCCAGCACGCAGCCCATGTTGAGGAAGACGATGCCCACACTGCTGAGGGCGAAGGTATGCCCGGCAGTCATGCCGAAACGCTGCTGCATCACCGTCGGCGTGATCACCACCAGCACCACCACCGCCGAGGTCAGCACACAGGTCAGCAACGCGGCAGGGATCAATGCCCGGCGGTGTTCACCCAGCACTCGCCGCAGCGGAAAACTCACAGGTTGCTCCTGGCGCGCGCGCAGGGCGAGGAACACCGGTGTTTCACTGAGCCAGCGGCGCAGCCACACACCCACCACACCGAACACCCCACCCAACAGGAACGGGTAGCGCCAGGCGTAATCGAGGATTTCCTGCGGGGTGAACAGTTGCGCCAGCAAGGTGGCGGTCAGCGCCCCCAGCAGGTAGCCGAAAGTCAGCCCGGCCTGCAGAAAGCCCAGGGCATAACCGCGCCGCCCGTTGGGCGCGTGCTCGGCAACGAACGTCCAGGCGCTTGGCACTTCACCGCCTACGGCAGCCCCCTGGAGGATGCGCAAGGCCAACAGGATCAGCGGGGCGGCATAGCCGATGTCGGCATAGGTCGGCATCACCCCGATCAGCAGACACGGCAGGGCCATCATCAGGATGCTCAGGCTGAATACCCGCTTGCGCCCCAGGTGGTCGGCGAAGTGCGCCATCAGGATGCCGCCCAGCGGCCGCGCCAGATAGCCGGTGACGAAGATTCCGAAGCTTTGCAGCAAGCGCAGCCATTCGGGCATCTCGGGCGGGAAGAACAGCTGGCTGAGGGTCAGCGCGAAGAACACGAAAATGATGAAGTCGTAGATTTCCAGCGCGCCACCCAGCGCCGCCAGGCCCAGGGTCCGATGGTCGCCGCGGCTGAACCGGGGCGGGCGAGCGGTATCGATGGCAGTCATGGCAGGGTCCGCAGATCGGCAAAGGGCAAGAGCATATCAAATAGCTGCCCGATTGCCCCGCCGGCGGCACCGCTAGCGGTTGAACACCGTATGCGCGAAGTTGGCTCGCGGCCGTGGCCGCACTGTACTGGCCGGCAGGGTGCCCGGCAGCGGTAGCCTGCCGACCACCATCGGTGCGTCGATGATTGCCATGAACGTCTCCAGCGCCTCGTTATCGGGCGCCTGAGGCAGGCTCAGGCTGACCGCCTGGCGCTCGGCCTGCGGCACTGCTGGCACTTTCAACTGGCTGGAATGGTAAAGCAGTGCATGCTGGATCTGTGTGCTGACACGGCAGAAGCGCTCCAGATCGACGCCACAATGGCTGGCCAGCTCAATATTGCCCAGCAACAGGTGAAAGGGCTGCAAGGCGCACTGCACCAGGCGCTGCAGCTCCTCGAAGCTGGCCACTGGGGCTATCCGGTAATAGCCCAAACCATTGAGCAACCGCTCCAGCTGCAGGCGCTGGCACGGGTGTGTATCGGCGATGAGAATGCGCAGGGTCTTGTTTACCATGGTCGGACCTAGGCCATTGGGTAATGGGCACGCTCCATGACCATACTGCGCCAATAACGGCTAATGCCAAGGCCATGCCCGGCAACGGTCTTCTTTGATAGAAGTCGGGAAAGCCGCATAAATCAAGTGATTGACTGACGGAATTTGCATTTGCCTTTAACCTGGCAATCAGGATTCCCATTGCCGCATGCGCACCCGGCAGTGCTTCATGGCATTGACGATGTGCTTTTCCACCAGGCTGCGGGAGATGCCCAGCCGCTCGGCGATCTGCAGATGTGAAAGGCCTTCGATCTTGCGCAGCAGGAAGCATTCGCGGCAGGGGCCGGTCAGTTCGTCAAGCGCCCGCTGCATGAGGGCCAGGCGTTGGTTGAGCTGCAGTTCCTGCGCCAGCGCCGGCACATGCCCGCCCTCATCACTATCGAGTATCTCAAGCGGTTCGGCCTGACGCACCAGATGGCGACGATGACGGTCGATCACCAGGTTCAGGGCGATACGGTACAGGAATGCGCGCGGATGCTCGATCTGCCCGTTGTCCGTTCGCTCCAGTACCCGCAGGTAGGCATCGTGGGCAACATCCTCTGCCGCCTGACGGTTACCCAAGCGCGCGGACAGGAAACTCACCAACTCACGATAGTAACGTTCCACAAACACACCTGGAATCGTCTGCACACCCACGCTGGGGCAGATGCAGAACTGAGTGATATCAGCGTGCGATCTTACAAAATATAATGATTCTCAGCAACGCACACCTGCGCTGTGCTTACCGTCAACCCGACGCCCGTACAACCTTGAGATTGCGGGCATACCAGGGGCGCTGCGGCACCCGTGGTTGCAGCCGGGCAAAGAGGTCTTCGTTGCCATAAATGATGCGCAACGCCAGCTTCATGGTTTCCGGGTCCATTTCGACGCTTCGACCGGGCCGCAAGCCCGGCACCGTCGAACAGCCATGGGTATCGGGACCCAGCCACGGGTCAGCCACCGCCACCCAACGCCCGGGTGCGAACCAGGGCACGCCGTTCACCTGCAAGCGGCGGATCTCACCCGGGTGGACCCGCTCATGGGCTCGGAACCAATCGTCGACTCGGTCGTCGATCCAGCCATGAAAATGCCAGAACACCGGGTTTACATGTGACGAGAACGGGTCGCCGAGAAAATCGTTGCGTGCTTCGAACCAGCGCTCAGCGAAATCACCCGGGGTACGTGCAGCAGGCACCGGCATACCGTTGGACGGGTCGCGCGGCACCGCCGCCCAACGCATGTGCAACCAGTCATGCAGGCCCAGCTCCAGTTCTGAGCCGAACTGCCCCAAGGTCAGCTTGCTCAGATATTCCGGATCACTGTAGCGCGACTCCCAGACCTGAAAGTTGCCGTGGAAGGTATCCGGGCTTTTGATGTCGCGTACCCACTGGGTGTACTCCTGGTCGTCATGGGCCAGCCAGGTCGGTGGCAAGGCATTGCCGTCGTGGTTGTCGAAGTAACGGGCAAAACCGATGCGGTCACGCTCAAGCTCCGGCTGAGGCAGCGGGAACCGCGTCCACGAAGGCAGGTCCTGCAGGGCCCTGGCACTGCCGAGCATGTGCCGGTGCATGAACAGGAAGTCCTCTCCGGAACCGTTGCGATCCTTGTGCCGGCCACGCGCATCACGCTCCTGGCCACGCGGCCCGGGTTGCCAGCCCAAGCCACGCAGGGCGGATTGCTTGTCCTCTTCCAGCTTGTGCCACTTGTCCCGCGATGCGTGCCATAGCTGGTGGAACAGCCGATGCTCCGGCGAAATGAGCCAAGCCAGCAGCTGTGGCGACAGCGGCGTACGTTCGCGAGCCTCCGGGAAAGGCCGCTTCAAGGCCAGGAAGCCATTGTCCAGAACAGGCAGAGACAGGGCGCGGTCCAGGGCCGAGATACGACCATTGAGCGTTGCCGGCCCGGCATTGCCATAGGCGCCCCAGACCTCATCGAGCACCACATGGCATTCATAGCGCGCCTGCCCTGCACCGGGCTCGGTTGAAAACAGCCGCCAGCGCAACATCCCGGGCTTGTCCGTCAGCAAGTCACCCATGACCCGATAACGGGGTTCCTGCTCACTGCGCAGGCGTTCGGCGGTGTCCAGGTAACCTCGCAGCCCCCGGCCATTGCTGGCGACATCCAGAAACAATTCCAGCTCCCCGTCGGGCAAACCCAGCAGTTGGGCATCCTTGCCATGTGCAGTCCAGCGCCAGATGCCCCGCAGGATGTCGCCCAGCTGCTGCAGGCGGGTATCGGCCAACTCGACAACAGCCTCGCCAGGCGTTTCCGGAAACGCCTCGGCATCCCGCTGGCGCTGTATATACAGCGCTCCGGGTACCGCTACGCCCGTCAATGCCACAGCAGCGATGAACCCGCGTCGAGAAATCGTCATTGCAACTACCTGCGCCTTCATTGCGGCCATGGAGCACGGCCCGTCCAAGGCTAGAACGTTGTACCTGCACTGAAATTTAACGCCGCGGCCGGGGCGGCTAAATTTCCTCCGTGTCGACTCGTTCACCCCAGGTAGCGACGGCCTCTGTGCCCTCCCTCGACGGCGAACCTACCGAGACCAAGATGACGACACCACGCTGGAAAAAAGCCCTGTACATCAGCCTGGCTGCGGCAGTCGCCGCGGGTGCCGGTCTGGCTGCCTGGTACCATTTCGCGGCCCCTGGCGGCTACTCCCGGGAAGTCGTTCGTCAAGCCAACGACTTGCAGGAACGCATCATCTCGTTCGACAGCCATGTCACCTTGCCGCTGGACTTCGGCAACGAAGGCAGCGAAGCCGACAAGGACGGACCGGGCCGCTTCGACCTGGCCAAGGCTGCCCAAGGGCGGTTGTCTGGCGCGGCGCTGACCATCTTTGCCTGGCCCGAATCCTGGACGGGCGCAAACAGCCCGCATCGCCCCACGCCAGGTTTCGTCGAGGCCGCCCGCCACACCCAGGAAGTGCGCTACAACGCCATCACCGCAATGGTGCGCGACTTCCCCGAACGCGTCGCCATCGCCTACACCCCACAGGACATGCGGCGCTTGCACGGCGAAGGCAAGTTCGCGGTGTTCCTGAGCATGCTCAATGCGTATGCGCTGGGGGACGATATCGACCAGCTCGACCGCTGGGCGGCACGCGGGGTGCGCATGTTCGGCTTCAGCTACGTCGGCAACAACAGCTGGGCCGACTCGTCTCGCCCCTTGCCGTTCTTCAATGACACTGTCGATGCGCTCGAGGGTCTGTCCCCCATCGGCAAGCGCGCCGTACAACGGCTCAATGACCTGGGTGTGATCATCGATGTCTCGCAGATGTCCAGCAAGGCGCTGAACCAGGTCATTCAGCTCAGCCGTACTCCGGTGGTGGCGTCGCACTCGGCACCACGGGCCATGGTCGATATCAACCGCAACCTGTCCGACAAGGAAATGCAGTTGATCAAGGAAAGCGGCGGGGTCGTGCAACTGGTCGCGTTCTCCAGCTACCTCAAGCCGCTCAGCGCGCAGACCCAGGAAAAGCTCAATGCCTTGCGTGCCCGCTACGCGCTGCCGCCACTGGCTGACCTGAACTACGCGCTGATGCCTGGCGACCCGGTCATAGCCGGCTGGCCCGAGCAGAAGGTCGGGCAATATGCCAACGAACTCTATGCAATCCTCGAACAGGAGCCGCCAGCGACCCTGAAGGACTACGGTGATGCCATCGATTACACCGTGCGCAAGCTCGGCATAGACCACGTAGGCATCAGCTCGGACTTCAACGAAGGCGGCGGCATCGACGGCTGGCACGACGCCAGCCAAGCACGCAACGTAACGGCCGAACTCATTACCCGCGGCTACTCCGAAGCCGACATCGCCAAGCTTTGGGGTGGCAACTTCCTGCGCGTCTGGGCACAGGTACAGAGCGCCGCCCGCGGTACCGACACTTCACTGCGCTAAGCCATTGGGCACCTTTATGAACGACCGCCGCAATTTTCTCAAAAGGGCCGGCATCCTCGCCGCCGGCCTGCCCCTCGCCAGCCATCTGCTACCCGTTGCCGAGGCCGCCACGCCGATACCGAGCGCCGGCAACCAACGATGGGCCGATTTTCGCCGCCTGTTCGAACTCGACCCAAACTATGCGCACTTCGCCAACTTCCTGATCACCTCTCATCCAAGGCCGGTACGCGAAGCCATCGAGGCCCTGCGTGCACGTTTCGACCGTCACCCGGCGCTGATGGTCGACTGGGATGCCCAGTCGGAGTGGAAGCACGAGGCTGAGGTACGCCAATGGGCGGCACGCTACCTGGAGGTGGCGCCACGCCAGATTGCCCTGACGGGCAGCACTACCGAGGGCCTGGGTTTGATTTATGGCGGCATCAAGCTGGCGCCCGGCCAGGAAATCCTGACCACGGTGCACGAGCATTCCGCCGCACGGCAGACCATGAACTACCGCAGCGCCCGCGATGGCAACCCGGTACGCAGGCTACGCCTGTTCGAGCAACCCTGGCAGGTGAGCACCGACCAGGTGCTGGGTACCGTGCGGGCCGCCATTTCCCCACAAACGCGCGTGCTGGGCATGACCTGGGTACATTCGGGCAGCGGGGTGAAACTGCCGGTTGGCGAAATCGGTGCGCTCGTACGCGAGGTCAATCAGAACAGGGACGAACGCGACCATATCCTGTATGTCATCGACGGGGTTCACGGTTTTGGCGTCGAGGACATGCGCTTCGCCGACCTGAACTGCGACTACTTCATATCCGGGACCCACAAGTGGATGTTCGGCCCCCGCGGGACAGGCATCATCTGCGCCGCATCCTCGGCACTGGGGCAGCTGCAACCGAGCATCGCCACCTTCTCGGAAAACGAAGACTTCGCCACCATCATGAGCCCGGGCGGTTACCACGCCTTCGAGCACCGCTGGGCCCTGGGCAAGGCGTTCGAACTGCACCTGCAAACCGGCAAGGCTGCCGTGCAGGCACGCATCCACGCCCTCAACGACTACCTGAAGCAACAGCTGGAAAGCCTGCCTGCCATCGAACTGGTGACGCCGCGCAGCAGCACCCATTCGGCGGGCTTCACCTTCTTTCGCGGCAAAGGCCAGGATGCCGACGCGCTGGCCAGGTACCTGACTAGCCAACGCATCATCGTCGACGCCGTCTCGCGCGATGCCGGGCCAGTGGTGCGCACTGCGCCGGGTTTGCTGAATACCGAAGCGGAAATCGACCGCTTGGTCGACGTACTGCGCCAGCGCCCGCGCGCCTGACAACCCGGGCCCGGCCACACGCGCCCATGCCAACCCTGCACAACGACAACCGACGAGGCTTACCGTGGACCTTCAGCGCATACTCGAAAAACTGTTCGTCAATGCCCATGCCGTCGGCATCGAAGGCGTGTTCCAGTTCGACTTCGGCCAGGGACTCGCCTACTGGTCCGAGGTATGCGCCAACCCCTGCACGGGGGGTGGCTGGCATGAGGCTCCGGACGTCACGATCGAAGTGGCTCAAGATGACTTCCTCGGCATCATGGCGGGCGCTGTCGACGTAGAGGAGCTTTTCGCCAGTGGACGCCTGAAAATAACCGGCAACATGGGCCTGGCGACCCTACTGCCGCAGGTTATCAGCAGCGCGCGGCAAGGCGCGACCACCAGCAAGGCAGCAATGAACCAGCGCTACCCCACGCCAGGACGCTACAGCGAGGAGGTCTCGGCAGCCCAACCCGTGCTGTATGAGGTACAACGCCTGTCACGGGCCGAAATGCCGCCGTCGCGGTTTCACCATGAACACCTTTCAACGGGCGTGCCAGTGGTGCTGAGCGATGCCCTTGGCGACTGGCCGCTGTTCACCATGGGCCGTGACGCTTCGCTGGCCCACTTTGCCGAGCTGCAGGGCATCACCCGGCATGGTGACTACGTGAAGAAGACGTTCTCTACCGACCGCGACTTCCGCACCACCCCCATGGCCGACTTCATCGCTTCGCTCGACAAGCCGGCCAAGCCCGGCGAGCCGCCCGCCTACATGGGCAACAATATCGTGCCGGAAAAGCTGCAGGCTCTGATCCGCTACCCGGACTACTTCGATCGCCAGCGCTTCATTCCACCGCGCATCTGGATCGGTCCCAAAGGCACCCTTACACCCCTGCACCGGGATGACACCGACAACCTGTTCGCCCAGGTCTGGGGGCAGAAATCGTTCATTCTGGCAGCACCGCACCATCGCGCCGCACTGGGCACCTGGTCAACCAGCCCGAAGGGCGGCCTGGACGGCTGCGATTTCAACCCCGATGCCCCCGACTACGAGCGCTTCCCCGAAGCCCTTAAGGTGCCCTTCCTGCGCGTGGTGTTGCAGGCCGGCGACTTGCTGTTCCTGCCCGAGGGCTGGTTCCACCAGGTAGAGTCAGTGTCCACGTCGCTGTCCGTGAACTTCTGGGTAGACTCCGGACGCGGCTGGTAACCGGCGTGACGGCAACCTGATCTTGATGGGCCATTGGCGCAGGCGATGGGCCGCAACGCGGCCCTGACAAAGGTTCAGACTGCCGCGATCAACGCCTCTGCAAAGCGCTGCGCCACGTCATCGATCTGCTCAGCGCTGATGATCAACGGCGGCAGGAAGCGCACCACCGCGCCATGCCGCCCGCCCAGTTCCAGGATCAACCCGCGCTTGAGGCACTCGCGCTGCACCTTGGCCGCCAGCTCTCGGTTGGCCTGTGGATACCCCAAGGCATCCCACTCGCCCTGCGGCTCCACCAGTTCGACCCCAAGCATCAAGCCACGCCCGCGTACATCACCCAATTGCGGATAGTCACGTTGCAATTGCTGCAAGTGCTGACGCAGGCGCAGCCCCATGGCCTCGGCATGCTCGGCCAGGCGATGCTCGACCAGGTAGTTGATCACCGCCGACCCCGCCGCCATGGCCATCTGGTTGCCACGGAAGGTACCGGCATGGGCGCCCGGCTTCCAGGTGTCCAGCCAGTCGCGATAGACGACTACCGCCAGCGGCAGGCTGCCACCGATGGCTTTGGACAAGGTGACCACATCGGGCACGATGCCGGCGTGCTCGAAGGCGAACATGCGCCCGGTACGGGCGAAGCCGCTCTGGATCTCATCGACGATCAACGCCACGCCCGCCTGCTCGGTAATGCGCCGCACGCCCTTGAGCCATTCGATGTCGGCCGGAATTACCCCGCCCTCACCCTGTACCACTTCGAGGATCACGGCGGCGGGCAGCGGCACGCCGCTTTCCGGATCGAGCAGCAGGTTTTCCAGGTAATGCAGGTTGGCCTTGACCCCGGCCTCACCACCCAGGCCGAACGGGCAGCGGTAGTCGTAGGGGTACGGCATGAACTGCACGCCGCTGCTCAGCAACGCACCCAGTGGCTGCTTGGGGCCAAGGCTACCCATCAGACTCAACGCGCCCTGGCTCATGCCATGGTAGGCGCCGTGGAAGGCCAGCACGGTGCTGCGCCCGGTTGCACCACGCACCAGTTTGAGCGCCGCTTCAACGGCGTCGGTACCGGTTGGGCCGCAGAACTGCACCTTGGCCTCGCGACGCAGCGCCTCGGGCAGGATGCCGAACAGGTCCTGGACGAAACGGTCCTTGACCGGTGTGGTCAGGTCGAGTGTATGCAGCGGCAGTTCGTCAGCCAGCACGCGCTGGATTGCCTCGACTACGACCGGGTGATTATGACCCAGCGCCAAGGTGCCAGCGCCGGCCAGGCAGTCGATGAACTGGCGGCCTTCGACGTCTTCGACATGGATGCCCCGGGCGCGCTTGAGCGCCAGCGGGATGCGCCGCGGGTAGCTGCGGGCGTTGGACTCTTGCTGTTGCTGGCGTTGCAGCAAAGGCGAATCGGTGAATTCGTACAAGGGTTGCGGCAAGCTGGCCGGTGCAACCTGGGCAAGGCTGGAAGCGGTGGACATGGGTGAATCCTCGCAAGCAAGCGGATGGGCGGTTATCGCTTTGGAAACGCTTGAGTGGGGGGAGGATTTAGCGGTTGTTACTGGATTTTATTTTTGTCTGTGCCGGCCCTTTCGCGGGTAAACCCCCCCGTAGGAGCGGGTTCACCCGCGAAGAGGCCAGCACAGGCAATAAACATCAATGCACCGGACGCGCCGGTACCCGCAACAAGACCCGCAAGCCGTCACTACGGCTGTCAAAGCGCAGGCTACCGGCACACCGCTGCACGATTGCCTGCACTATCGCCAGCCCCAATCCGCAACCACCACTCTGCCCATTACGCCAGAAGCGCTCGGTCAGGTGCTCCAGGTCCGCTTCGGCAATCCCTGGCCCATGGTCACGCACCATGAAGCCCACTTGGCCGTCTGCCATCTGCACGTCCAGCTCTACAGCTTCATCACCGCCATGACGCAAGGCGTTGTCCAGCAGGTTGCGCAGTGCTGCCACCGCCAACGGTGCCGGCATGCCCAGGTAGATTTGCGTAGCCTCCTCAGGCAGACGCAGCACGATACGCCGGTTGTCGCCGCCGCCCGCATCCTGCATCGCCTGCCGCGCCACCTGCTCGGCGCTGCACTGCACGCCATCCTCGAACGACAGGCTGCCTTCTACCCGCGCCAGCATCAGCAACTGCTCAAGCGTGCGGTGCATGCGGTCGGTGCCCTGCTCGGCATGTTCCAGCGCCTGCTCGCGCACTGCACCGTCGGTCATGCGCGCCACCTGCAGGTGGGTCTTGATCGCGGTCAACGGGCTGCGCAGTTCATGCGCGGCATCGTCGGTCAGGCGCCGCTCACGCTCGAGGGTCTGAGCAATGCGCAGGAACAGCTGGTTCTGGGTCTCCAGCAACGGCTGTAACTCGCTGGGCATGCCCGCCACCTGCAGCGGCTCGACACTGTCCGCACGCCTGCGGCGCAAGGCATCACGCATGCGGTTGAGCGGCTCCAGGCCCTTGCCAAGGCCGATCCACAACAGCCCCAGGCTGCCAAGCAGGGCCATCAATACCGGCGCCGATGCCGCCAGCAGAATCGACTGGTTCAGCGCCTCGCGCTCCATGTGCCGGTCGGCCGTGGTGATGCGCACATCGCCGTGGTTGTAGGTAAAGGTGCGCCAAAGCGCATCGTCGATGGTCTGGTCACGGAACCCGCTGCGCTCGTCGTCCATGGCGCCATCGTGCTTGTGGTTGCTGGCGAGGATCTCGCCACGCAGCGAGCTGACCTGGCAGGCCATGCCGTCCGGTACGCTGAACTGGTCGGCGGAAAAATGCGCCTCCCCGCCCTTGGCAGTCAGCGGCTGCGGCAACTGGTCGATCAACCCGGCGACCATACGCGCCGACGCCACCAGGCGCTGGTCGAGGGAAAACATCATCTGCTGGCGCAGGTCACGCAGCATCCACGCCGCGGCCAGCGCCCAGATGATCACGAAGGCGCTGCCGAGGATCAGGCTCAGGCGTACCCGAAGGCTCATGATGCGGCCTCTTGCGGTGCCTGCGCCGGGCCCAGCCGGTAGCCCAGGCCACGCACGGTCTCGACAATGCCGTTACCCAGCTTGCGACGCAGGTGGTGGATGTGCACATTCAGGGCGTTGCTCTCGACCTCGTCGCTGAAACCGTATACGCAGTCCTTCAGTTGCTCGCTGGACAGCACGCGCCCGGGGTTCTGCAGCAGCGCCTGGAGCAGGGCCTGCTCACGGCGGGACAGGTCGACATGCTGGCCGGCCAAGGTCGCCTCGCAACTACTCGGGTCATAGCGCAGCGGGCCGTGCTCGATCACGTTCACCGCCCGCCCGGCCACCCGCCGCAGCAAGGTATGCAGGCGTGCGGCCAGCTCGCGCAGATCGAAGGGCTTGAGCAGGTAATCGTCGGCACCGGCCTGCAGGCCATCGACACGATCAGTGACGGCATCGCGGGCGGTGAGCACCAGTACCGGCAGGGTCTCGCCTTTTTCGCGCAGGCGGCGCAGCAGCTTGAGGCCATCTTCGTCGGGCAGGCCGAGGTCGAGGATCATCACGTCGAACTGCGCGGCCTGCAGCATCGCTCGCGCAGCGGCGGCGTTGCCAACCCGGTCCACGGTCAGACCCTGAGCGGTGAGGCCGGCGCAGATGCCGGCGGCGATCAGGTCGTCGTCCTCGCAGAGCAGAACGTGCATGGTGGGGCTCCCGGAGTGGTGTGGCTGGTATTGCACCTTGGGCGGATTAAGGGGGGATTATGGACCTTTTGGGGAGGGTTGGGGGGAGATCGAGCGCCGCGCGGGTCGCCACCCTGCCCCTCGCAGCCTCAACGCCAATTCCCGAGCTTCTCGAACACAACAGAAACGAAGTCGCCTTTTCCTACAACTGATCCAGAAACCTCTGATCAGAATCCATGATGGGATTTCCCCCTGCACGCGCTGTCAGGGAGACACCTCATGTACCTGGATTACCTCGTGCCCTCCTGGCACGAGATCGAGTCACGTGTCATCGCCATGGTGGGCTACCCAAGCGGTGGCCAGTTCCGCACCGGCCTCAATGAAGAGGTCGCCTCGCTGGGCCTCAACCTGCGCCGGATCGAAGCTGTCCGCACAGCCTTCTACCACGCCGAATGGCAGGCGGCGCACCTGCTACGCCAGCGCTTCGCCGACCTCGACATCAACAGCATCGTCGACGAACTGCTGAGGGTCGTGCAGCAGATGGCGATGATCGTCGTCGGCAGCACCGTTACCGGTGGCCTGCTTGGCGCAGGGGTCGGCGCATTCGCCGGCGGCGCCGGAACCATACCGTTCGCTGGCGCAGGCGCGGCCATGGGCCTCAAGGTCAGCGGCTGGATCCTCGGTGCGCTGGGGCTGGCCTCCATCGCCGAGTTCTTCATCGACGGCTTGCCGCGTATCGGCGAGTACTACGTCGATGGCATCCGCTTCGCCTGGGAAGGCACCTGCGGCAATGAAGGCACCGGCCCGTTCTGCCGGGACGACCCTTATGCGATATCTCGGGCCACGCATCAGATTGCCCAAGGCCATGTGGAAGTCGTGGTGCTGTTGTTGGGGGCGATCGTGTCATACCTCACCCGCGGACGCGGCGATGCCCGAGTGCTGGCCCAGGAGATGGCGGCCAGCCGCAAAGGCGCGCGGTTGGGGCAATGGATGCTCCAGCATGAAGAGGGGTTGAAGAAACGGCCGGATCTGCAGGTGCCGGAGCGGCGCAAAGGGGCGATGGATGATCCGCAGCCAGTTCAGCCGAATCGGCAGGCGGGAAAAGACAAGGAGCACCCCACAGGGAAGCCCGGTAGCATGCCGTTGCATACGGTGGCGTGTTTCAAGGCGGATAAATTGCCAGCGTCGAAGCATGGCGAGTTTGAGCGGCAGTTAAAGGGACAACAAGATGGACTCAATCGGCTGACGGTTGAAGAGTTCCTGGAAAATATTGCAAACCCCATAGAGCGAGATCCAAAAACTGCGAGAAAAGCAAGACAAAAACTGTATGACGACCTAAGGAAAAGAGCTTATAGAAAACTGCCCAAGGACATGAACCCAATTGAAGCAAGAAAAATTTCAACGATGCAGGCTAAGGAATCGATGTCCTCTCTTGCTGCGCTGCACAATCCAGATCTAATCGCCGGCGGCAAGGATGTCATCTCTGACTTCGGGGATAGGCAAGTAAATTCCACTATAGGTCCCCAATGGAGAAGCAGGGTAGGAGAGCTGACAAGATCAGTCGAAGAACAAGCCAAAGATGGCCGCGCATCAGGCTTTTTAAATGTCAGACTGCACAAATGCTAACAAGATAAGGAGCGCGACAATGGACGAATTTTTCTCCCTCTTCATAGAAGAAATGGGCGAGCCGATTTTCAGGCAGGAGGTGCCTCCTTCTAGCATCGAGCGCTACAGCGGTAAATTGCCGAAGAAACTGTTGGAATACTGGACCGAGCACGGATGGTGCGGATATGGTGATGGAATATTCTGGACGGTCAATCCGCAAGACTACGAGGGCGTAGCCGCCTCATTCATAGAGGGCACTGCGCTCGAAGGGCGAGATACCTATCATGTCATCGCTCGGGGCGCCTTTGGTGATCTCTATCTGTACGGAGAAAGTTCCGGGTTTTCATTAGACATCGTAGCCCACACTTCACAATACTGCGGCAGAGTGAATGAACTTGATGCAGGCAACATGGACAAGGACGTGCAAGACTTCTTTCTATTGATCGAACGGGAGTCCAACGACTTTGGCGATTTATTCGAGCCTGCATATAACAAATTAGGCAAACTCAATCATGATGAGATGTATGGTTTCGTTCCAGCCTTGGCATTCGGTGGCCCCTGCGATCTTGCGCACCTAGAAAAAGTCAAAGCTGTCGAGCACTTGATACTACTTGCACAGATCTCCACCCTCGAGCCCTATAGCTTTTCTGACTTCTAAACACAGTATTGGCCGTGAAAAGCGGCGGATGAGATGCACGGCTTCGTCCCGGCGCTGATGCTGGGCGTGTCTGCCAGCCTGGCCAATCTTCAGCGGCTGAAGGCCGACGTGCATCTGATTCTGCTAGCGTAGACGGGCGAACTGGGACCCTACGAACTCGATGAAAAGGAAGATGATTAGCACGCGCTTACAACGCTCACTGGCGCAGCGCATCGGGCGAATCGACATCCCGCAGCACACCGGCATCCTCGACATCCAGCCGGACGCAACGGTCCGCATGGGCCTTCAGCACCGAACGCGCCCCTTCATCACCCTTCAACCGGGCAAGCGCCGGCCAGAAATCGCGCCCGAACAACACCGGATGGCCCTGTCGTCCAGCATGACAAGGCAGGATTATCGTTGACCCACTGGCCTCGCGCGCAAGCAAATCCAGGGTCGCGGACGCCACCCAGGGCATATCACCCAACAGAATCGCTACTGCCTGCGCCTCGCTGTCAGCCAGCGAAGCGGCACCGGCCGCCAGGCTATGGCCCATGCCCAATGTGAAATCCGGACTGGAGACCACCCTGCACCGCGCAGGCAAACCCAGGTCCACGCCTCGCTCCCCTTCACGCAACACCACCCGCACATCATCGAACACTGCGCAGGCGCTCTCTACGCTGTGTACCAGCAAGCTTCGACCGTCAGCCAGCAGCGAACGGCGCTTGTCAGCGCCGAAACGCACACTGCTGCCTGCAGCCAATACCAACGCAACCACGCTCACAGCGCCGCCCGCTCGATGCCATTGCGCGCACGAAGGATATCGGCCAGTACCGCCAGGGCGATCTCGGCCGGGGTCTTGCTGCCCAGGTTCAGGCCAATCGGCGCATGGATGCGCGCCAGCTCGTCGCAACCCAGGCCACCAATTCGCTGCAAGCGTTCGCGACGCTTGTCGGAGGTGGCCTTGGAGCCCATCACGCCGATGTAGAACGCTTCGGTCCGCACGGCTTCAAGCATGGCCAGGTCATCGATTTTTGGATCATGGGTCAATGCCACCACTGCCGTATCGGCATGGCAACCGCCATTGGCGATGAATTCCGACGGCAGCTCGCGGCGCACCTCTATGCCATTCAGCACTACGCCGTCGAGTACTTCGTCACGCGGCTCGCAAAGGATGACCTCAAAACCCAGCCCCCTGCCGAATTCGGCGCAAAAATGCGCCACGCTGGAATAGCCGGCCAGCAGCAGCCGCTGGGCGGCGCCGACACGCAAGCGCACCCGGGCATTTTCCCGCTCGACCCGTGGCCCCTGACTATGGTCATCGAGCAGCTGGCGGGTACCCGTTGGCAGGCTCACCTCACGCAGTACCCGGCGCTGGCCCAGCAGCGCACGTTCCAACTCACGCAGATGCGCCTGCACCTCGCATTCAACCGGCAGGTTCTCCACCAGTACTTCAAGCACACCGCCACACGGCAGGCGAACGCGCGAACGCGGGTCGCTGCCGTCGCCATAACGCACGATGGCAACCGGCTCCGGGAATTCCCCCAGGGCCACGCGTTCGAGAAAGTCGTCTTCGACACAGCCACCGGACAGCGAGCCCAGCCACTGGCCGCTGGCGTTCACCGCCAGCAGCGAACCCGGCGCACGCGGCGCCGAGCCGTAGGTGGCGAGCACCGTGCACAACCATACCCGCTGGCCGTTGCAGGACCACTGCAAAGCCTGACGGATCACCTGTAGATCGAGATGCTGCACGCTTTACTCCGCCTTCAGCTCGGCGAGCTGCTGTACGTTCAGGTCGCCGGGCAATCCACCCCAGGCCTGGCGCAGGTAGTTGACCATATCCGTCACCTGTTGGTCATCAAGCTTGTCGGCAAAGCCCGGCATCGGCTGCATGCGCTCGAAGCCGGTGAACTGCTGTTCACGGATGCCCTCGAGGACCACCTTGACCAGATTGCGCGAGTCGGCCTGGCGCAGCACAGTGTTGCCGCGCATGGCCACGGCGATGTGCGGCTTGCCCTCGCCGTCGACCCCATGGCAGCCGGCGCAGACGTTCAGGTACTGCTGGTGGCCCCGCTTGGCACTGTCGCTCATCTGCTCCAGGGCAACGGCCTCGATAGCCTTGGCCGGCGGCGGCTGGTCACCCAGCAGGTAGGTGGCCATTGCCGCAAGGTCTGCATCTTCAAGGTGCTGGGTGCTGTGGTGCACCACCGGGAACATCTCGTTGAACATGCTGCCTTGGGCGCTGATGCCGTGCTTGAGGAAGGTGGTCAGGTCCGGCTGGGTCCAGCCGCGCTCCGCCAGGTCCTGGGCCAGCAGGCTTGGCGCCAGGTAGCCACCCAGCAGGCCGCCGCTCAGGCGTTGGTCCTGCTGCAGCGCACCGATCGGGTTGCGCGGGGTATGGCATTCGCCACAATGGCCCATGACCTCGACCATGTACTGGCCGCGCTGCCAGGCCGGGCTTTTACCCTCGGTCGGCTGCAGTTGCACTCTCTTGCCATACAGCATGTTCCAGCCGCTGAGCCCCATGCGCACATTGAACGGGAAGCGCAACGCGGTCTGCGGTGCCGGGCGGTTGATCGGCGGTATGGTCATCAGGTAGGCGAGGATCGCGTCCGAGTCTTCACGCTTGATCAGGTGGTACGAGGTGTAAGGCATCGCAGGATAAAGGTTGGCGCCATCCTTGCGCTTGCCCTCGGTGACTGCGGCGAAGAACTCGTCGGCGCTGTAGTTGCCGATGCCGTACTGTTTGTCCGGGGTGATATTGCTGCCATAAATGGTGCCGAACGGCGAATGGATCGGCAGCCCGCCCGCATACGGCGCGCCGCCTTCGGCAGTATGGCAGGCCATGCAGTCGGCCGCGCGGGCCAGGTATTCACCGCGCTTGACCAGCGCATCGTCGGCCGCCAAGGCAAACGAACTGACCGCCAGCCCGAGGGCCAATGCCGAGGCGCTACGTACGAAGCCCATGTTCAACCCTCCTTGACCAGGCCGAGATCGTTGAGCACCTTGCGGGTGGCATCGTAGTAACGCACGTAGCCTGTGCAGCGGCAGATGTGATGACCAAGGCTGGCCTCGATGCGGTCTTCCACTTCGCTCTTCTTCAACGGCTGGCGCTGGGCCGTTTCCACCAGCACGGTAGCGGCGTTGACGAAGCCTGGTGCGCAGTAGCTGCACTGGAAGGCGAACAGGTCGACGAACTTCTGCTGGATCGGGTTGAGCGTCAGGTTGCCGGCCTCGTCTTTTTTGGCATGGCCTTCGATGGTGCGAACCTTCTTGCCTTCGAAGTAATGCGCACCGGTGATGCAGGTGCGCACTTCTTCGCTGGTGCCGTCGGGGTTGTCGACGATCACCACGCAGGCGTGGCAGATGCCCTGGCCGCAACCCAGGCGCGAGCCAGTGAGGTTCTGGTGTTCGTGCAGGTAGTCGATCATCGCCAGGTCCGCGGGGACCTCGACCGGCCCGACCGGTTGACCGTTGAGCGTCAGTTGCAGTGGACGGTTAGCCATTGAGGGCCTCCTTGATACGGGCTGGGGTGATGGGGAGATCGCGCACGCGCTTGCCGATGGCATGCGCGACGGCATTGCCGATGGCACCGACGACCGGGATCATCACCACTTCGGCGATGCCCTTGGAGGGGTCGGTCGGTGACAGCGGCGGGAGGATTTCGCTGGTCTGCTGCCACACCGCCACATCGCGCGCATGCGGCAGGCGGTAGCGGTTGAAGTTCCAGTCGCCCTCCCCGGGCCCACCCTCGTACAACGGCATTTCTTCGGTCAGTGCATGGCCAATGCCCATGGCGATACCGCCTTCGAGCTGGCCCTTGACCAGTTCCGGCACCAGCACCCGGCCACACTCGACCCAACTGTGGTGGTTGAGCACCTGCGTCTCCAAGGTGCCTTTGTTGACCTTGACCTCGACGATGGTCGCCACCGGGCTGTAGTAGGTGACCATGGCGTTGTTCAGCTGGGTGTCGGGGTAGGCCGCATTCTGCCGGTCGAGCAGGTGATAGCCATGGCTGCCCATCTGCGCCTTCTTGGCATTCACCGCACCATCGCCGTACTTCACCGCCATGGCATCGAGCGGGAAGCGCTCGCGCACGCCATCGATGACAAAGTCGGCCTCGGCCCAGCTCCAGCGGTTGAAGCCGTGCACGCTCACGCCGGTAACCAGCCCCATGTCGTGGGCCTTCTGCGCCAGTTGGGCAAACGGAATCGGCGCCAGGCCGTTGCCGGTCAGCTCACCGTTGACCCACACCGCATTTTCACGGCGCACCACCAGCGGGTTGGCTTGGCCGCCATGCGGGCCCTGGCTCCAGATCGCCATGGCCGCCGGCCACAGGCCATGGTTGAACAGCACACGGGCTGCTTCACGGGTGGCGTGGCTGAAGTAGAACGCCGAGTTGGTGGCCGACGATGGCGACGCCAGCTTGCCGACCCAGCGCGGGTTGCGCAGCGCGGCGTCCTGCTCCGGCTGGCTGATCAGGTACGGGTTTCCGCTGGTGCTCAATTGCAGCTCTGGCCATTCGGTGACTGCAGTCTTCACCTCGTCGGCCGAACGGCCAAGGAAGTCGCTGATCACCAAAGCCTGGGAGGTGGACATGCCGGTACCCAGCTCGGTGCCGATATGGCGCAGGCTGATGCGGCCATCGGCGCTGAATTCGACACTGGCCATCGGCGCCTCGGAACCTGTGCCGAAGTCCTTCTGGCAGATGGCGAAGCCGACGCCGTACCAGTGGTCCGGGTCCTTGGCGTCCATCTGTTGCTTGCGTGCATCGCGGTTGCGCCACCACTCGTGCACAGCGGCCTTGTCGAGGATCTCGTACAGGCGCAGGGCGCCGGCCGGGACCGCACCCTGGGTGTTCTTCATGCCCGACTTCAGCGCGTTGGCGCGGCGCAGGTCGATGGCATCGACGCCCAGGCGGCCGGCGATCTCATCCACCATCATCTCGGTGGCCGCCATGCTCTGCAGGGTGCCGTAACCGCGCATGGAGCCGGCCTCGACGCCACGGGAATAGTAGGCGGTCACCGACAGGTCGTTCTGTGGCATGTAGTAGATCGACTGCGCTGCCGTGGCGCCCACGGCTGCCACCGACGGGCTGTAGTTGATGCGCCCGCCGCCGTCGCAGCTCATGTCGGCGCGGAAGATCTTGAAGCTGTTGTCCTTCTTGTCCACCGCCAGCTGGTAGCGGATATCGAAGGCATGGCGCTTGATACCGCTCTGGAACTGCTCGTAGCGGTCGTTGGCCAGGCGGATCGGCACGCCGGCGCCGTAAAGCGCAGCCACCGCGGCATAGAAGACGAAGATGTTGTTGTCTTTTGAGCCATAGCCCACGGTATAGCCCGGATGCATGTTCAGCGTGTTCAGGGCAAAGCGCGACGGCTTGATCATGTGCACGCATTCCTGCACCACTTCGAACGGGCACTGGGTGGCGACCACGAAGTGCAGCGTGCCCGTGGCCGGGTCATACCAGCCGTTACCGTTGTCCGGCTCCAGCGCGGCAGGTTCGATGGACGGCGTCTTGTAGCGCTCGTCGAACACCAGCCAGTCCTCGGGCGGGTTGTCCAGTTGCTCGGCCATGCGCTTGGCGTAGAACAACCCCTGCTCGGTCAGGTCGCCGTGCTGGTTGGGCTGCTTCGACCACACCGGCTTGCGGTTGAGAATGGTGGGGAACAGCATGGAGTTCTTCAGGCTGGAGAACTCATCGTCGTCGAACGGCGTGGCGCCGCCCACCCGCACGAAGCGGAAGCTGCCATAAGGGTCGCGCTGGTACAGCGGCGCCTGGGCACCGTAGCGGATCGCCTGCTGATTGAACTGCAGCTTGCGCTTGGCCTGGCGGAAGCGCTCGAAGTCGTGCCAGATCAGGATCGCCACCGGGTGGCCGATGAACATCGGCACCTTGCCGGGCGGCAGCAGCGGGTCGGGCGAATGGGCCTCGGGCCAGGCAATGCCGTCCTGTTCGAGGTCGGCGGCGGTGACGATGCGGTCCGGCTGCAGGTCGGTGCCGAGCAGGCTGAGGTCATGCCCGGCATAGATACGATCAACCGTGGTGGCCTTGAGCAGCAGCGCATGGCCCTGCTGCGCGGGCCACCCGGGCATGTCCTTGGCGCGGATGTCGCGGGCGAACACTTTGTCGCCGCAGACCTTGGACAAGGCATCGTTACGGAAACGCGCCTTGCCGTCGTGGTTCATCCACTTCTGCGGCGAAGTGGTAACGCGCTCCTCCATCAACGCGGCGAAGGCCTGGCTGCCAAGTGGCGCCATGGTCACGCCGACACCAGCGATCAGGCCGCCTTGCAGGAAGGCGCGCCGGGAAATATCACGGTTGGACATGCTTGATCCTCTGGGCAGTTGGGGCCTGCCCTTTCTTTTGATTCTTGGCCTGGCTTGATAAAAGCTGACCTTGGCGTCAACTTTACAGCAATTGGGTGGATATAGGCAAAGTCAAGCCGACAATGTGTCGCGGTGTGTATAGGGCAAGAGGCGGAATTCGCGCTTTGGCGGGTAGGTGTTTGGCGGGAGATTTTCAGCGCCTGGTAGGTGTTCGCCGCGAGAGTTTCAGCGCCTGTGAGATCGAGCGCCGCCCCCCTCGAAAATCCAACAACGAAGACCCTGCAAATCCAGAACCAAACTCTTACTACTCCTGACCACCCCAACCCCAACACCCGCGTTAACCTTCATTTAATCAACCCCAGCCAGCATGGCCCCATTCCCAGATCTGCCAAGGCGAAGACATGCGCGTTCTCCTGCTCTTCCTCACACTCCTACTGGCCGGCCCGTTGCAAGCCAACCCGTTCGATGTGAAACCAGACTTCCTGCCGGTTGACCAAGCCTTCGTGCTCACCCACGACCGCCAGGCCGACGGCCAGATGCGCCTGTACTTCCAGATCAAGCCGGGCTACTACCTGTACCAGAAGCGCCTGAAGTTCGATGGCCTGCCCACCGAGCAGCACCCGCAACTGCCACCGGCACTCAACCATCACGACGAGTTCTTCGGCGACAGCGCGGTGTACCGCGACCAGCTTGAACTGCTATTGCCTGCCAACGCCCAGGGTCAGTTGCGCCTGGGCTGGCAGGGCTGCGCCGACGCCGGCCTGTGCTACCCGCCGCAAACCACCTCGATCGACTTGGGTGGCAGCGTAACGCCGGCCGCCGAGCAAGCCAGCGACCAGGCCCTGGCCAGCGGCCTGCAACAAGGCCACCTGGCCTGGAGCCTGCTGGCGTTCTTCGGCCTTGGCCTGCTGCTGGCGTTTACCCCCTGCTCGCTGCCGATGCTGCCGATCCTGGCCGGGCTGGTGCTGGGCAATGGCGCCAGCACCCGCCGTGGCTGGCTGCTGGCCGGGGTCTATGTGCTGAGCATGGCCCTGGTGTACGCCGTGCTGGGGGTGGTTGCTGCCCTGCTGGGTGCCAGCCTGCAGGCCTGGCTGCAGCAACCCTGGCTGCTGGGCAGCCTGGCGGGGCTGTTCGTGCTGCTGGCACTGCCGATGTTCGGCGCCTTCGAACTGCAACTGCCTGCCGCCCTGCGCGACCGCCTGGACCGCGCCGGGCAAGGTACCCGTGGCGGCAACCTGTATGGCGCGGCATTGCTCGGGGCGTTGTCCGGCCTGTTACTCGGCCCGTGCATGACTGCGCCGTTGGCCGGTGCGCTGCTGTACATCGCGCAGAGCGGCGACGTGCTGCAAGGCGCGCTGGTGCTGTTCAGCCTCGGCCTGGGCATGGGCGTGCCGCTGCTGTTGCTGGTAACCCTGGGCAACCGTTATCTGCCGCGCCCGGGTGCGTGGATGAACCGGGTCAAGGGTGTGTTCGGTTTCGTGTTCCTGGGCATGGCGCTGTACACCGTGCGCAGCCTGCTGCCTGCGACCTTGCTGCTGGCACTGAGCGGCGCCTGGCTGATCGCCCTGGCCTGGGCCGCCTGGCCGGCCCTGCAACGGCTGCCGGCGTTGCGTGCAGTACCGTTGCTCGGCGCGCTGTGGGGTGGCTTGTTGCTGGTCGGTGCGGCAGCAGGCGGCGACGACCTCTGGCAGCCACTACGCCCGTTCGCCGGTGGCGTCGCCGCGACAGCCCCAAGCCAACACGCCGAAGACCGCTTCGTCACCGTCAGCCGCCCCGAAGACCTGCAACGTGAGCTGGATGCGGCCAAAGCCCGCGGCCAGTGGGTGATGCTCGACTACTATGCCGACTGGTGCGTGTCGTGCAAAGTCATGGAAAAACAGGTATTCGCACGCAGCGACGTACAGGCCGGCCTGGCCGGCGTACACCTGCTGCGCCTGGACGTGACGGCCGACAGCCCGGCCAGCAAGGCCCTGCTGCAGCGCTACCAGGTACCCGGCCCGCCCAGCATCATCTGGATCGGCCCGGAAGGTGAAGAACGCCGCGCGCGGCGCATCACCGGTGAGGTGGACGCAGCAGCGTTCCAGCAACACTGGGGCCAGACCAGGAGCCAAGGCTGATGCTGACCGTAACACTCGGGCCACTGACCATGGCCCTCAACCACCTGCTGATGCTCACCGCCCTGGTGATCGCCAGCGTGGTCGGCTGGTGGGTCGCCCGACGTGGCGGCGAGAGCCCGGAATCGGCGCTGTTCAACCTGTTCCTGATCGGCCTGCTGTGTGCCCGCGCCGGCTTCGTGCTGGCCTACTGGCCGATGTATCAGGACGACCCGCTGCAGATCATCGACATTCGTGATGGCGGCTTCCTGTTCTGGTCGGGCCTTGCCGGCATCGTGCTCGGAGCCCTGTGGCAGGGCTGGCGCCACCCCGGCCTGCGCCGCCCGCTAGGCTGGGCGCTGTTCAGCGGCGCACTGTTCTGGGGCCTGGCCAGCCTGGGTGGCCACCTGTACAGCAAAGGCACCGAGCTGCCCGAGCTGAGCCTGCGCAACGCCGGCGGCCAGGCCGTGGCATTGCACAGCTACCGCGGCAAGCCGCTGGTCATCAACATCTGGGCCACCTGGTGCCCACCGTGTCGGCGTGAGATGCCCGTGCTGCAACAGGCACAAAGCGCTTACCCGCACGTGACCTTCCTGTTCGTGAACCAGGGCGAGACCCCGGAAAACGTCAGCACCTTCCTCGCCACCACCGGCCTGAGCCTGACCCACGTGCTGTTCGACGGCACCGGCCTGCTGGCCCAGCGTGTCGGCTCCATGGCCTTGCCCACCACCCTGTTCTACGACGCCAACGGGCGGCTGGTCGGCAGCCACCTGGGCGAACTGTCCCGGGCCAGCCTGCGCCACGCCCTGGAACCTTTCGACCGGGCCATTGCGCCCGCCCCTGCCGCACAAGGAAACTGACATGCGATTGACTGCCCTGCTGCCCCTGTCCCTGGCCCTGCTGGCCGCCCCTGCCCTGCAGGCCGAAGAACTGCCCAAGGCGGTTCAGCAACTGCAAGCCAAAGGCGCCGTGATCAAGGGCAGCTTCGATGCGCCCAACGGCCTGCGCGGTTATGCCGCCGAGTACCAGAACAACGCCCTGGCCCTGTACCTGACCCCCGACGGCAAGCACGTGCTGGTCGGCAGCCTGTTCGACGAGCAGGGCAAGGACCTGAGCGCCGAGCCGCTGCAAAAGCTGGTATACGCGCCGATGAGCAAGGAAATCTGGGCGAAAATGGAAAAGACCGCGTGGATCGCCGACGGCAAGGCCGACGCGCCGCGCAAGGTGTACCTGTTCAGCGACCCGAACTGCCCGTACTGCAACATGTTCTGGGAACAGGCGCGGCCCTGGGTGGAGTCGGGCAAGGTGCAGTTGCGCCATATCATGGTCGGTATCATCCGTGAGGACAGCCCGGGCAAGTCGGCGGCGCTGCTGGCGGCGAAAGACCCGGCCAAGGCACTGCAACAGCACGAGAAGGCCGGCAAGGCCAGCACCCTGAAGGCGCTGGAACAGGTGCCAGAGGCTGTGCAACAGAAGCTGGCGGCGAACATGGCGTTGATGGAAGAGATGGGGTTGCAGGCGACCCCGGCCATTTTCTATCAGGATGAGCAAGGCAACCTGCAAAGCCAGCAAGGGGCACCACGGCCGGAGATGCTTGGGAAGATTCTGGGCAAGCGCTAGTGCATGTGGTGGGGCAAAGATCGAGCGCCGCGAAGCAGGTGACGCGGGGCATGGCACCGGCTACGCCGGTGTTCGCGGGTGAACCCGCTCCTACGGGGCTCGCGCTAACGGCTGGATTGTACGCCAGGCACGTGATCGCAAGGCCTGCGCGGTCGGGCGTAGGAGCGGGTTTACCCGCGAAAGGGCCGGACCTGCTGGCCAATTTCCACCAGCCGTTCACCGTTGCCGCCGCCACTGTATTCGCGGGTAAACCCGCTCCTACGCTGATCGGGAGTGGTTGGCCATTGAGAGGGGGCGCCAAGCGCCCCTGCCCATCACAGCCCCTCCAGTTCCGCCATCAGGTCACTGAGCCGGTCGACCTTGTCATCATCCAGCGCACTGCCCTGCAGCCCCTGTACATACTCGGCCAACGCCTCCACCGTGCTGCACTCGAACATCGCCCGCAGCGGCACGTTCAGCTGTAGCTGCTTCTGCACCCGCGAAGCGATCTGCGTGGCCAGCAGCGAATGCCCGCCCAGCTCGAAGAAGTTGTCGTGCACCCCCACCCGCTCGGCTTTGAGCACATCGGCCCAGATGCCCGCCAACACGTCCTCCAGGTCGTTACGTGGCGCCTGATAGGCCTGGCTATGCTGCACGCCGATATCGATGGCTGGCAGGGCCTTGCGGTCGAGCTTGCCGTTGGCGTTGTGCGGCAAGCTGTCGAACCAGCCCCAGTGCAAGGGCACCATGTACTCCGGCAACTCGGCACGCAGTCGTTGCTTGACCTGCTCCAGCAACGCGGCATCGGCACTGACGCCTTGGTGCGCCACCAGGTAGCCAACCAGATGCTTGCCGTTCACACCCTCCTGCACCGCCACGGCAGCATCGCGAATTTCCGCCTGCTCATGCAGCCGGGCCTCGATTTCGCCCAGTTCGATGCGATAGCCGCGAATCTTCACCTGGTGGTCGATGCGACCGACATATTCCAGCACGCCGTCCGGGCGTTGCCGCGCCAGGTCACCGGTACGGTACAGGCGTTCGCCCGGCGCCCCGTAAGGGTGAGGGATGAACGCCAGCGCCGTGCGCACCGGGTCACCGACGTAGCCACGGCCTACACCCGTACCCGCCACGCACAGCTCGCCCACCGCACCCAGCGGCACCAGCGCCTGGTCCTCACCGAACAGGTACAGCCGGTTGTTATCGGTTGGCGTGCCGATTGGCAGGTAGCTGCCTTGGGTCGAGGCGGCATCGACGCGGAAGAACGCCACGTCATCCGAGCACTCCGCCGGGCCATAGGCATTGACCAGGCCGATCTGCGGGTAGCGCTGCAGCCACTGCGCCGCCAGCTCCGGTGGCATGGCCTCGCCGGTCGGCAGCATCCAGCGCAGGACGTCGAGGGCCTGGTGGTCGCTGGCCAGCATGCCCTGGATCAGGGACGGCACGCTCTCCAGCACGGTGATGCCGGTGGCCTGCACGTGCGCCAGCAGGCCTTGCGGGTCGTGGGCGATGGCGTTAGGCACGATCTCCACCTTGGCGCCGAACAGCGGCGCAGCCAGGAACTGCCAGACCGAGATGTCGAAGCTTTGCGAGGCGGTCTGGGCAATCACGTCCTGCTCGCTCAGCGCCAGGTAAGGCACCTTGCTCAGCTGGTTGTTGAGCATGCCGCGCTGCTCGACCATCACCCCTTTCGGCAGGCCGGTCGAGCCTGAGGTGTAGATCACGTAGGCGAGGTTGTCCGGGCCACTGTGGATACCCGGGTTGTGGCTTGCGATCGGGTTGGCCTGGACGTCTTCCCAGACCAGCAGTTGCGGCCTGAGCGCAGCCTCCAGCTCACCGAGCAACTGCCGCCCCTGCTCGGCGCAGGCCGCGCTGCACACCAACACTGGCGTGCGGCTGAGCTGGATGATGCTTTGCAGGCGCGCCGCCGGCAGGCCCGGGTCCAGCGGCAGGTAGCCGGCGCCGGCCTTGAAGCTGCCGACAATCATGCCCAGCAGCGGCAACCCACGCTCGGCAAGCAGTGCCACTGGCTGGTCCACGCAGACGCCGGCAGCCACCAGCGCATGGCCCAGGCGGTTGGCCGCCAGGTTCAGCCCGGCGTAATCATAGGATGCCTCCAAGCAGCGGGCCACGGTACGCTGTGGATGCGCCACGACCTGCGCTTCGAACTGCGCGATATAGCTTTGTTCCAGCGGATAAACCCGCTCGGTCCGGTTGCAGTCCTCCAGCAGGAAGCCTTGCTCCTGGGCGCTCAGCAGCGGTAGCTCGCTCACCTCCCCTTCAAAACCTTGTACCAGCGCCAGCAGCAGGCGCTTGAATTCGGCCAGCAGGCGCTCGACGGTCGGGTAGTCGAAGTAGCGCTGGTCAAACGACAGGTGCAGGCCCAGGTCATCACCCGGGTAGCACACCGCCGTCAGCGGGAAGTTGGTGTGGGTACGTCCCGAGTCGGAGCTGGCGTTCAGGTGCTGGGCGTGATCGAGCACGGCGGTTTCAACCGGCGCATTCTCGAACACGAACAGGCTGTCGAACAGCGGCTGGCCCTTGGGCAGCTCGCTGCACGCCTGGATCGCCACCAGCGGCAGGTATTCGTACTCGCGCAGCTCCATGTTGCTTTGCAGCAGGCCTTGCAGCCACTGGCGCACACTGCAGCGCTCACCCGCCGCGGGCAACTGCACGCGCAGGGCCACGCTGTTGATGAACAGGCCGACGGTGCGCTGCATCTGCGGCATGCTCACCGGGCGCCCGGCCACGGTTACGCCAAAGGCCACGTCGCGGTCGCCGCTGTAGCGCGACAGCACCAGGGCCCAGGCCGCCTGAGCGAAAGTGTTGACGGTGAGCTGATGGGCCTGGGCCAGTTCGCGCAGACGCACGCCATCATTCACCTCAAGGCGGGTATAACAATCGCCGACGACCATGCCGCTACCGGCGTGGTCATGGCGCAGCGGGCGGTCGCTCGGGATGGCTGTGGCACGTTCGAAGCCGGCCAGGTTGGCCTGCCACCAGGCACGTGCGTCGTCCAGGCCCTGGCGTTGCAGCCAACCGATGTAATCGCGGTAACGCGGTGGCACCGGCAGTTGGGCCTGACGGCCTTCGCCAAGGGCCTGGTAGACCTCGAAGAAATCGTTCATCAACAGCGAGCGGCACCAGGCATCGATAAGGATGTGGTGGTTGCTCATCATGAACCAGTAGCGTTCATCGGCCACGCGCACCAGGCGCAGGTGGAACGGTGCCTCGCTGAGCAAGGCAAAGCCGGCCTCGCGCTCCTGCTTGTGCAGGGCCTGCAGGCGCTGCTCCTGGGCATCGTCGGCCAGGCCGCGCCAGTCCTGGTAGTCCACCGCCAGGTTGCCCGGCTTGTGGATGATCTGCAGCATCGCCTCGCCGCTGTTCCAGCTGAACGAGGCGCGCAACGCTTCGTGGCGCGCCACCACGGCCTGCCAGGCCTGGGCGAAACGCTCGGGGTCGAGGGCGCTGTTGATGCGGTAGCGGTCCTGCATGTAGTACAGGCCAGTGCCCGGCTCCAGCAGGGTGTGCAGCAGCATGCCTTCCTGCATCGGCGTCAGCGGGTAAACGTCCTCGATCTGCGCGGCCGGGACCGGCAATGCGTCGATCTGCTCCTGAGTCAGGTGCGCCAGCGGGAAGTCCGATGGGGTGAAGCTGCCATTGCCATCAGCCAGGCAATGCGCGACCAGCGCCAGCAGCTCCTGACGATAGGCCTCAGCCAGACCCGCGATGGTCTGCTGGTCGTAGCGCTCGGCGCTGAAGGTCCAGCGCAGTTGGAGAGCACCGCCATACACCTGGCCATCGACGCTCAACCAGTTGGGCAACGGCGCATCGAGGTCATGCGCCAACCCGGCCGGGGCTTCCAGGGGCTGGAACAAGGCCGCACTGTCGAACTGCTGGTCGAACTGGCCCAGGTAGTTGAAGGTGATGCGCGCCTGCGGCAAAGCCGCCATCTGCTCGCGCCCGGCGGCATCCGCCAGGTAGCGCAGTACGCCGTAGCCCAGGCCCTTGTGCGGTACATGGCGCAGTTGTTCCTTGATGCGCTTGATCGAACCGGCCCGCGCCGCGTCGTCTTCACCTGGCAGCGGACGCAGGCTCAGTGGGTAGGCATTGGTGAACCAGCCGACGCTGCGGGTCAGGTCCATGTCTTCGAACAACCCGTCACGGCCATGGCCTTCGAGCTGCACCAGCACTTCTTCATCGCCGCTCCACCGGCACAAGGCCCGCGCCAGTGCAGTCAACAGCAGGTCGTTGACCTGGGTGTGGTAAGCCGCCGGGGCCAGTTGCAACAGCTGTCGGGTTTGCTCCACGTCCAGGCCGATGGCCAGAGTTTGAGCGTGGCGATGCAAATTGCCGCCCTGCGGATGGTCGCACGGCAATTCGCGACGCACACCGCCCAGCTGGCCTTGCCACCAGGCCAGTTCGTCACGCAGCGAATCGCTGCCGGCGTAGCTGGCCAGGCGCGCCGCCCAGTCGCCGACGGCGTGGGTCTTGGCCGGCAGAGGCTGGCCACGGTACAGCGCCTGCAGGTCTTCCAGCAGCACCCGCCAGGACACGCCATCAACCACCAGGTGATGAATCGCCAGCAGCAACCGCTGGGTGCCCTGCCCGTCACGCACCAGCAAGGCGCGCAGCAGCGGCCCCTGTTGCAGGTCCAGGCTGCGCTGCACGTCAGTGTAGAGGGCCTGACAATCATTGAAATCGGCGACAGTGGCGCTCCACAGCAGTTGCTCGGCGCCAGGCTGCGCGTACTGTGCCTGCCAGCGGCCCTGGGCGTCGCTGAAGCGCAGGCGCAGGCTGTCATGGTGCTGCACCAGCGCAGCCAATGCCTGTTCAAGGGTGGCCTCAACCAAGGGTTGGCGCACCTCCAGCAGCACAGCCTGGTTCCAGTGTTGCGGCTGTGGCAGGTCACTGTCGAAGAACCAGTGCTGGATCGGCGTCAGCCCGGCCTGGCCCCGGCGCAGGCCTTGCTCGACGGTGCTCGCGGCTTCGCTGAGCTGAACCACAGTTGCCAGGGTCTGGATGGTCTGATGCTGGAACAGGTCGCGTGGGGTGAATTGCAAGCCGGCCTGCCGGGCGCGGCTGACCACCTGAATCGACAGGATCGAGTCGCCCCCCAGCTCGAAGAAGTTGTCCTGCACGCCGACCCGGCCAACGTTGAGCACATCGCGCCAGATCTGCGCCAACTGTGCTTCCACCTCATTGCCAGGGGCCTGGTATTGCTGCCGCGCCTGCTCAAGGTCCGGCAGCGGCAGCGCACGGCGGTCGAGCTTGCCGTTGCCCATCAGCGGCAGGCTATCGAGCAGCACCAGGTGCGCAGGCACCATGTAGTCGGGCAGGTGCTGGCGGGCATCGGCTTTCACCGCTTCGCGCAGCAGTTGTTGCACGTCGTTAACGGCGGTGGCCTGCCTGCACACCAGATAGCCCACCAGTTGCTTGCCGCCCGGCAAGTCCAGCGCCAGCACGACGGCCTCGTCGACATCCTCGTGCGCTAGCAGGCGGCTCTCGATTTCGCCCAGTTCGATGCGGAAGCCGCGGATCTTCACCTGCTGGTCGGCACGGCCGACATACTCCACCAGGCCATCAGTACCCAGGCGTACCAGGTCGCCGGTACGGTACAGGCGCCCGCCTTCGGCACTGAACGGGTCGGCGACAAAGCGCTCGGCAGTGAGGCCTGGCCGGTCGTGGTAACCCTGGGCCAGGCCGGCGCCGCCGACATACAGTTCGCCAATGCCGCCTTGCGGCAACAAGGCCAGATCCTCGTCGAGGATGTAGGCCGTACGGCTACCGATGACGCGGCCGATCGGTACGCTGCCAAGGTCTGCTGGCAAGGCCTCTGGGGCCAGGCACGCCAGCGGCATGACCACGGTTTCGGTCGGGCCGTAGGCATTGAAGCACTGCTGCGGTGCAAAGGCCTGGCGAATACGCTGCAGGTGCTCGCCGGTCAGCGCCTCGCCCCCGGTAATCACCAGGCGTACCGGCAATTGTTCGCCCCGCCCGCCCAGGTACTGCGCCAGCTGGCTGCCGTAGCTGGGGGTAAAGCCCAGAATGCTCACCTGCTGCTCGCGCACCAACTGGCAGATGTCCTCGGCGCCCCACTGCCCCTGGGCGCGCAATACCACGCGCGCACCACACAACAGCGGCACCCACAGGCGCTCGCTGGCAGCGTCGAAGTTGATGGAATAGAAGTGCAGCTCGCAGTCATCGCTGCGCATGCCGAATGCAGCGATCACCGCCTGGCAGTGCATGGCGAACTCGCCATGGCTGACCACCACGCCCTTGGGTTTGCCGGTGGAGCCTGAGGTGTAGATCAGGTAAGCCTGGTGCTGCGGCAGGCTGAGGTTGTCCAGCGGCGCATCGCTGTAGGCCGCCAGGCTGGCGGCATCGTCTTCCAGGCTCCAGCTGGCCACGCCTTCAGGCAGCTCGCCCAGGGTGTGCAGCAGCGCACGCTGGCTGAGCAGCAAGCCGATGCGGCTGTCTTCGATCATGTAGCGCAGGCGGTCGAGCGGGTACTCGGGGTCGAGTGGTACATAGGCGCCGCCGGCCTTGAGGATGGCCAGCAGGCCGACGACCATTTCCAGCGAGCGCTCCAGCGCCAGGCCCACCCGCACCTGCGGGCCGACACCCCGTTCGCGCAGGGCACGCGCCAGGCGGTTGGCCTGCTGGTCGAGCTCGGCGTAGGTCAAGTGTTGGCCGGCGAAGGTCAACGCGCCAGCCTGTGGCGTGCGCGCGGCCTGGGCAGCGAACAGACCGTGGAGGGTCTGGCCAAGGTCGAAATCGTGTTCGCCCTGCAATTGGCCTGTAAGCACTTGTTGCTCGGCACTGCTCAGCATTGGCAGTTCGCACAGGCGGTGTTGCGGGTTGTCGAGCAAACCGACCAGCAGTTGTTGCCAGTGCTCGGCCATGCGCGCGATACGCGGCGCGTCGAACAGGTCGCGGCTGTAGGTCAGGCAGCAGCCCAGCCGGCCGTCCAGGTCGGTCACCTCCAGGTATAGGTCGAACTTGGTGGCGCTGGCATCGTTGACCAGGTAGTCCACCTGCATGCCGGCCAGCGTGCGGCTTTGCTGGAAGGCCCAGCGCTGCACGTTGCACATCACCTGGAACAACGGGTTGTAGGCACTGCTGCGCGGTGGCTGCAGGGCCTCTACCAGTTGGTCGAACGGCAGGTCCTGGTGCGACTGGCCTTCGATGGCAACCTGACGCAGCTGCTCCAGCAGTTCACTGGCGGTCATCTGCCCGTCCAGCTCGCAACGCAGCACCTGGGTGTTGAGGAAGGCACCGATCAGGCCTTCGCTCTCCGGGCGGATGCGGTTGGCCACCGGCGCGCCGATACGCAGGTCGCGCTGGCCACTGTAACGGTGCAGCAAGGCGGCCAGGGTGGCGGTCATGGTCATGAACAGGGTCAGGCCGCGCTGGCTATTGAAAGCATGCACGCGGGCCACCAGTGCCGGATCGAGTTCGAAGCGGTACAGCGCGCCACGGTGGCTCTGGACTGCCGGACGCGGGCGGTCGGCAGGCAACGCCAGCACCGGGTGCTCGTCGCCCAGGCGGTGCTTCCAGTAGGCCAGTTGACGAGCACCCTCGCCGCTTTCCAGCCATTGCCGTTGCCACACGCTGTAGTCCAGGTACTGCACCGGCAGCGGCGCCAGTGGCGACTCGCGGTCATCGACAAAGGCTTCGTACAGCTCGCCCAGCTCGCGGGCGAAGATGTCCATGGCCCAGCCTTCGGTGACGATGTGGTGCAGCGTCAGCACGAAGAAGTGCTCGCGCTCGTTGGCCTTGACCAGGCAGGCGCGCAGCAGCGGCCCCCGCTCCAGGTCGAAGGGCTGGTGCGCCTGGTCGTCGGCCAGTTGTTGCAAACGTTGCTGGCGGGCATCGTCTGACAAATCGCTGAAGTCTTGCCAGTCCAGATGCAGGCCGCTGTCTTCGGCCACGCACTGGTACGGCACGCCGTCGATGCTGGGGAACGTGGTGCGCAAGGTTTCGTGGCGCACGATCAGCGCCTGCAGCGCACGCTCGAAAGCGTCCACATGCAAGGTGCCGCGCAGGCGTGCCATGCCGCCGACGTTGTACGCCGGGCTGTCCGGCTCCATCTGCCAGAGGAACCACATTCGCTGCTGCGAGTACGACAGCGGCACCGCCTGACGGCGGTCGACACGGGCGATTTCACCTTGCAGATTGCGCTCGCCGGCCGCGCGCAGGCGGGCGATCTCGGCACAGAAGGCGCCCAGCTCGCTGGTTTCGAACAGGGCCTTGAGCGGCAGCTCGACATCGCAGGCCTGGCGGGTGCGCGAAACGATCTGAGTGGCCAGCAACGAGTGGCCACCAAGGGCGAAGAAGTCGTCCTGCAGGCCAATGCGCGGCAGATTCAACACGTCGCGCCAGATGGCCGCGACTTGTTGTTGCAGCTCGGTTCGTGGCTCGACATGCTCACGCTGCTGCCACACTGGGGCAGGCAGTGCCTTGCGGTCGACCTTGCCGCTGGGGCCCAATGGCATCTGTGCCAAAGGGATGAGTTGCGCCGGCACCATGTAGGCTGGCAATTGCTCAGCCAGCACGGCCAGCACCTCGGCAGGCTGAGCGCTGCCACTGTAATAGCCGACCAGTTGCGCGCCAACGGCGTCCTTGTGTATCAACACCAGCGCCTGTTCCACACCCGCCTGTGCCAGCAGGCAGGCCTGCACTTCCTCGGGCTCGACGCGGAAACCACGCACCTTGACCTGCTGGTCGAGGCGGCCAAGGTATTCCAGTGCCTCCAGCTGAACCTGCCAGCGGGCGCGATCGCCACTGCGGTACAGACGCTGACCATTGCCGTCGGCCTGGGGTACGAAGCGCTCGGCAGTGAGGCCGGGGCGGCCCAGGTAACCACGGGCCAGGCCCGCGCCACCGAGGTACAGCTCGCCCGGCACACCGGGGGCGCTCAGTTCCAGCTCATCGTCCAGCACGCGGCACAGCACATTGCCCAGCGGGCGGCCGATGGGCGAGCGCTCGCCGTCCGCCACCTGGCAGTGCCAGTGGGTGACGTTGATGGCGGTTTCGGTCGGGCCGTACCGGTTGTGCAGTTGCACCTGCGGCAGCACCTGCAGCAAGCGGTCACGCAGCGCGGCGGACAACGCTTCGCCACCCGAGAACACCCGACGCAAGCTACTGCAGGCACCTGCCTGCGGCTCCTGGACGAACACCTGCAACAGCGGCGGTACAAAGTGCAGCGTAGTCACCCCATAAGCCTGCACCAGGGCAGCGATACGCTGTGGGTCGCGGTGTTCACCGGGGCCAGCGAGCACCAGCTTGCAGCCGGTGACCAACGGCCAGAAGCATTCCCACACCGAGACGTCGAAACTGATCGGCGCCTTCTGCATCAGCACGTCGCTGTCATTCAGCGCATAGGTCGTCTGCATCCACTGCAGGCGCTCGGCCAGCGCCGCATGGGTATTGCCTACGCCCTTGGGCTGCCCGGTGGAGCCGGAGGTATAGATAACGTAGGCCAGGTTGTCGCCGTGCAGGTGCAGGCCGGGGGCATGGCTGGGCCAGCTGTCCAGGTGCAACTGGTCGAGGGCAATGGCGCTGACACCGTCGACCTGCGGCAGCTTGCCCAGCAGGCTGCTGTGGCTCAATAGCAAACGGGCGTCGCAGTCGGCCAGCATGTAGGCCAGGCGTTCGGCAGGGTAATCGACATCCAGCGGCACGTAGGCACCGCCAGCCTTGAGAATGGCTAGCAGGCCGACCAGCAATTGCGGTGAGCGCTCGATGGCAATGGCCACACAGGTATCGGGGCCGACGCCTTTGTCACGCAGGTAGTGGGCCAGGCGGTTGGCTTGCTGGTGCAGCCCGGCGTAATCCAGGCTGCCTCCGTCCCAAACCAGGGCGGTGCGTTGCGGCATCAGGCGTGCCTGCTCATTGAGTTGTTCGACCAACAGGTGCTGCGCTGCGGCGGCCGGTGCCTGGCCCCAACCCAGCAGTTGCGCACGGCCGGGCTCATCCAGCAGTTGCACGTCGCCCAGCGCCTGCTGCGGCGCGGCACACACCTGTTCCAGCAACGCCAGCAGGTGATGGGCCAGACGTTCGACGGTGCTGGCTTCGAACAGCTCCGCGGCATAGTCGAAGGCCAGGCTCAGGCGGCCCAGATGGTCCTCCTCACTGTGCAACTGCAAGTCGAACTTGGCTTCGCGGCTGTGCCACGCCAGCTCTTCGGCCAACAGCCCTGGCAGGCGCCGCAGGGCTGACAGGTCGCGTTGCTGGTGGTTGAACATGACCTGGAACAGGCCCTGCTCGCGCGCATCGGGCAGGGCTTCGACAAGCTGTTCGAAGGGCAGGTCCTGATTAGCCTGGGCTTGCAAGGTGGCCTGACGTACCTGGGTCAGCAACTGGGTAAACGAGTGACGGCCATCGAATTGCGCGCGCAGCACCTGCGTATTGATGAAGAAACCGACCATGCCTTGGGTTTCCAGGCGCGGGCGGTTGGCGTTGGGCACGCCGACGCGGATATCGGCCTGGCCGCTGTAGCGCTGCAGCAGCGCCTGCCAACCTGCCAGCAGGACCATGAACAGGCTGGCCTGCTGCTGGTGGGCAAGGCCCTTGAGCGCTTCGCCAAGCCTGGCTGGCACCTTGAGGCTGAAGCGCGCGGCGCTGTGTTCGCGCTGGCTGGCGCGCGGCTGGTCAGTGCACAGGTCGAGCGCCGGCAGCTCACCACCAAGGTGTGCCTTCCAGTACTGCAACTGGCGCTCGGCTTCACCGTCAGCCAGCCATCGCCGCTGCCAGCTGCCGTAGTCGGCGTAACCCAGGGGCAGCGGCGCCAGGTTGGCCTCCAGGCCTTGGCAGCGAGCGGCATACAGCTTGGCGAACTCTTCGAGCAGGATGTTCAGCGACCAGCCGTCGGCAACGATGTGGTGCAGGGTCACCCACAGCTGATGCTCTTCGTCGCCCAGGCGCACCAGGGTTACCCGCAACAGCGGCCCCTGGGTGAGGTCGAACGGCTGGCGGGCCTCGGTTTCACGCTGCGCGGCAACCTGCTCGGGCGAGTGCCCTTCAAGGTCCAGGCGGTGCAGGCTGAGCGGCTGCTGCGGCAGGATACGCTGCAGCGCCTGGCCATTCTCTTCGCTGAACACGGTACGCAGCGATTCATGGCGCGCCACCAGTGCCTCGAAGGCCACGTGCAGAGCGTTGACATCCAGCTCGCCACGCAGGTGCAAGCCGGCAGGAATGTTGTAGGCCGCTGATTGCGGTTCCAGCTGCCACAGCAGCCACAAGCGGTTTTGCGCCAGCGACTGGGGCAATGCCTGGGCGCGCGCCAGCGTGGTGATGGCTGCGGTGGCTGCGGCGCCATCGGCGATGATCTGTGCCACGGCCTTGCTGTAGTCGGCCAGTACCGGCGCCTCGAACAGGGTACGCAGGCTCAGGTCGATACCCAGCTCATCGGCCAGGCGCGCTGTGGCCTGGGTGGCGGCGATGGAGTTACCGCCCAGCAGCAGGAAGTGGTCGTCCGCGGCCACCGCCTCTACCTTGAGGATGTCGCGCCACACAGCGGCGATGCGTGCTTGCAGCTCGTCGCCAGCGGTTGCACGGGTACCGGCTGCGCTCACCTCAGGGAAACGGGCATAGCAGTCCAGGCTGCCATCGTCCATGCGCAGCCGGCAGGCAGAGCGCTGCAACTTGCCGCTGGAGGTCTTCGGCAGCGCGCCGGGGTTCAGCAGCAGGACCACGGCCGGGGCCTGTCGGCAGGCGTCGGCGACGACCTGGCGCAGGGTCTTGATCAGGTCCTGGGGCTTGAGTGCCTTTTGCACGTTGCGGCTGATCTCCACCGCGACACCGATGCCCTCCTCGCCTTGGTGCTCGACGGCGAACACTGCCACACGGCCTTTGCGCAGCACCTGGACTTCACGCTCGAGGGCTTTTTCCAAGTCCTGCGGGTACAGGTTCTGTCCGCGCACGATCAGCATGTCTTTCAGGCGCCCGGTAACGAACACCTCGCCCTCACGCATGAAACCCAGGTCGCCGGTACGCAGCCAGGTCTGGCCGTCCATTTCGACGAACGTACGGGCGCTGGCTTCAGGGTTGCGCCAGTAACCCAGCGCGATGCTCGGACCACCGGCCCAGATTTCGCCGATCTGGTTGTCGCCCAGCACCTGCAAGTGCTGCGGCTCGACAATGCGTACCGCATGCCCGGGCTGCGGGTAGCCACAGCTCATCAGTACGCTGCCTTTGCCTGGCTCGGCGCGGTTGCCAGCGAAGGCTTCGGCGTCCAGCTCCAGTGCAGCGATGCCCTGGCCACGACGGCTGCCGCTGACGAACAGGGTGGCTTCGGCCAGGCCATAACTGGCAAAGAAGCTCTGCGGGTCGAAGCCGCAGGCCTGGAACTTGTCGGCAAAGGTGGCCAGGCTGTCCTGGCGGATCGGCTCGGAGCCGGAATAGGCGACGCGCCAGCGGCTCAGGTCGAGCCCGGCCAGCGAAGCCTCGCTGACCCGCTCGCTGCACAGGCGATAAGCGAAGTCGGGGCCACCGCTGATGGTGCCACCGTATTCGCTGATGGCCTGCAACCAGCGCAATGGCCGGGCCAGGAAGTACCCCGGCGACATCAGCACGCAAGGCACGCCACTGAAGATTGGCTGCAGCAGGCCGCCGATCAGGCCCATGTCATGGTACAGCGGTAGCCAGCTGACGATCACGTCGTCGGGGTTGAGGTCGATGCCAAAGCCTTGGCGGATCAGCTGCTCGTTGGCCACCAGGTTGCCATGGCTGACCTGCACCCCCTTGGGCAGCGCGGTGGAGCCGGAGGTGTACTGCAGGAAGGCGATGTCATCGCGTTGGAGCTCGGGCGCGTGCCAGCTCGAGGCCAGCAACGGGTCCAGGCCATCCACGGCAAGCAGCTCGGGCGCGTTATCTGCCGCCAGTGCCTCCAGGCCGTTCAGGTTGTCGTGCAGTGCCGCCACGGTCAGCAGCAGGCGCGGCTCGGCATCGGCGATGATCGACAGCAAACGCTCCTGGTGATGCTGCCGCGCGGACTCCGGCGGGTAAGCCGGCACTGCGATCACGCCCGCATACAGGCAGCCAAAAAACGCCGCCACGTAGTCTGGCCCGCTAGGGAACAGCAACACGGCACGGTCACCGAAGCTGGCGCGCGCCTGCAAGGCAGCGGCGATGGTGCGTGCACGCTGGTCGAGGTCCCGGTAGCTGAGCACGGCCTGCTCGCCGGGGGTGTCGGCGAGAAAGCGCAGGGCAATCCTGTCCGGGGTCTGCGCGGCGCGTTGCGCCAGGGCCTGGACCAGCGAGAGCGGGAGTTCGAAGGCGTCCGTCATGGGGTGTTCCTGCCAGTGTCTGTTAGGGCGTGCCGGCTACGCCGCGAACATGGGCGGGCAGCGAGCGGCGACCGGGGATGTACACAGGGGAACGGATGGACGGGGGCAGAAATTAGCGGGGGTGAGGGTTTTGCGCTGCGTCAAGGTTGGGGGCATACCTTGAGGTATGCCCCCTTAGAACAGAAACACCCAATAATAATTTAGTTTCGCATTTGACAATCATTATCATTCTGAATAGCTTGTCGCACGTCGTAGGAAGCGACCCACCCCTGGGCGCCTCCTTTCCCCTCTGTGACAAGGTGATTTCCATGGCGGAACAACTATCCACAAGTAAGTGCGATTCACCATTACTGCAGGCCTTCGTCGACAACCGCAGCATCCTGGTCAAGATTGCTGCCCGCATCACTGGCTGCCGCTCCCGCGCCGAGGATGTGGTGCAAGACGCCTTCTTCCGGCTCGGCGCTGCCCCGCAGATCACTTCGTCGTTCAAGGCGCAACTAAGCTACCTGTTCCAGATCGTGCGCAACCTTGCGATCGACCACTACCGCAAGCAGACGATGGAGCTGAAGTACTCCGGCAGCGAGGAGGAAGGCCTGAATGTGGTTATCCAGAACGCCTCGCCCGAAGCCACCCATATCAACCTTGCCGCGCTGGACGACATTGCCGAAGCGCTGAACGAGCTGCCGCAACGTACCCGCTATGCGTTCGAGATGTACCGCCTGCATGGGGTACCGCAAAAGGACATTGCCAAGGAACTGGGGGTGTCGCCGACTTTGGTCAACTTCATGATCCGCGATGCACTGGTGCATTGCCGCAAGACCGCCAACCGGCAGGTCTGAGTCATTCTTCGAGAACATTGGCGAGGCCGTCGGGCGGGAATCAAGGCCTGCGCGTGCTGACTGTGATGCGGTAGGGCTCGAAAATCCGCGCCAGTTCACCGCTGTCACGCAGGCCACGCAGCAGTGCAGCGAACGTCTGCTCGCCGATAGGCGCCCCCGGGCGCAGCAAGGCGTAGTGGTGATAGACCTGGTCAATGCGTTGCGAAGGCACCAGCTGCGCCCTGCTCGCCGGGTTGCGTGCCAGGAAATCGCTGAGGTAGGAACGCGTGACCAGGGCGATATCGGCGCGGCCGGCCTGCACCATCAGCAGGTTGCTGTCGTGGGAATAGGTCAGGGTCGCGTTGTATGTCTTGCGCAGGTAATCGGGGTCAGCGTTGAAGCTGGCGAACGCGTAGTGGTAGCCGTTGAACAAGGCCAGGCGTTTGCCACGCAGGTCGTCGAAGTAACGCGGATCACTGCCGTTTTCCTTGCGGGCGACGAACACTTCGGCATCTTCCAGGCCCATGTCCACGGTCTGATGGGCAATCTGCTCCCAGCCCCATTGTGGGTTCTCGAAAATGGCCATGTCGGTGCGGCCCTGCTGGAAGTCACCGAAGCGCCGCTGGATAGACGTAGGTACCAGAACGAAGTGATAGTGCTGCTGCGCCCGGTTGAGTGCATCGACCAACTGCGGCAGCAAACCGGTATCGGCACCTTGCTCGGGGCGCACTGTGTAAGGCGGGAAATGGGCTGCGCCAATCTTCACTTCAACCGCTTCGCCAGCCCATACCGGTGCCGCCAACCAGAACACGGCCAGCAGCATCAGGGTGGACAAGGCCTTGAGGCCGGGCGCTGGAGTCAAGACGGACACTCATCACGGTTTATGCCTGTATGCGCTTAAGCTAGGCGTTTTCCAGGGGCGGCACAACTACTGGCGTCTGCTCTTTGTGCCAAAGCAGGCGGCAAAATGCCATAGGATGCCGTATGCCCGTACATTGGCTACGCTCTAGCAGGATCTGCATGGGAGCCTGGTATGGGCCATTGGTTGGTGATCGACCTGGAAGCCACCACCGACGATGGTGGGTGGCCGGTCACAGAGATGGAAATCATTGAAATCGGCGCAAGCCTGGTGACCCGCGAAGGCCGCGAGGTCGACCATTTCCAGCGTTTTGTAAAGCCACGGCGGCGGCCGCAGCTGACCCCGTTCTGCCGTGAGCTGACCCACATCAGCCAGGCCGACGTGGACAACGCCGCGCCGTTTCGCGAGGTGTGGGCAAGCTTCGAGCGCTGGCTGGGGCACCACCGCGGGCAGCTTCAGGCCTGGGTCAGCTGGGGCGACTACGACCGCCAGCAATTGCACCAGGAGTGGCAGCAGCACGGCCTCGACAGCCTGCTGCGCACATTGCCGCATATCAACCTCAAGCAACGCTTTGCCAAGGCCCGCCACCTGCAGCGCCCCACCGGTCTGAACGGCGCCCTGCAACTGGCCGGCATGCACTTTTGCGGGCAACAGCACAGGGCCCTGGAAGATGCGCGCAACACGGCGCGGCTATTACCGTTGACCCTGCCCGCCCACAGCCCCTGAAAGCAGATGACGAGGCCTGTGGCCTTGGGCATACTGGCCAGCCCTTTTTCAGCACCTCTTTTCAGGAGTCGCCCATGTTCCAGGTCAACGAGTACTTCAACGGCACCGTCAAGTCGATCGCATTCTCGGGCGAAGAAGGCCCGGCCACTGTCGGCGTCATGGCTCCGGGCGAATACGAATTCGGCACTGCCAAGCGTGAGATCATGCATGTGGTATCGGGCGCGCTGACCGTGAAACTGCCGGGTAGCGACAACTGGGAAACCTTCAACGCCGGTGACAAGTTCAACGTGCCGGCTGACAGCAAGTTCCAGCTGCAGGTGAAGGTGGATACCGCTTACCTGTGCGAATACCGCGACTAAGCGCCGGCCTGTTCCGGCCTCTTCGCGGGTAAACCCGCTCCTACAGGGTGCTGAGCCGACCTTCGATGGTGTGCGGTCCTTGTAGGTGCGGGTTTACCCGCGAAGAATCCAGCACTAATCCTTCAGGAAATCAGCAACACGTTCAGCCGCCGCCTGCAAATGCTGCTCATGGCTGAACCCCGAAGCCTTCAACGGCTTCAGGTCATGGTCCCCCGCCACTAGCCAGCTCACCTCGATCGCCGGCGACAACGCATACCCCGCCACCGCCTCGCGGTTACCCAGCGCATCCCGCTCGCCCTGCACGATCAACGTCGGTGTTTTCAACTCGGCCAGGTGCTCTACCCGTGGCTTCTCGGGTTTACCCACCGCGTAGAACGGATAGCCCAGGCACACCAGCGCATCCGCGCCCAATTCGTCGGCCAGCAGGCTCGCCATGCGCCCGCCCATGGACTTGCCACCCACGGCCAGCTTGCCCGCGACCAAAGGTCGCACCTGCCGGTACACCTCGCGCCAGCATTCAAGCAACACCTTCTGCGGGTTCGGCGGCCGCTTGCCACCGGTAACCCTGCGCTCGGCCATGTACGGGAACTCGAAGCGCACTACCGCTACCCCAAGAGCCGCAAGCCTTTGCGCCATTTCGTCCATGAACCCGCTGTCCATCGGCGCACCCGCGCCATGGGCCAGAATCAGGCACCCCTTGTAGTCATCCTGACCTGCAACCCGCGGAGGATCGCAGCGCAAGCCTGGGACATTTGCGACCTTCGCCCATTGATCCCCGTCAATACCGGCACTTTGCCCATTAATCATGCTTGCCTCGCTGTAAAGCCTGCCAAATAACCGTGGATGGGAACCCATACATGAACACAACCAGCAGTACCGCCTATAACTACAAGGTGGTCCGCCAATTCGCCATCATGACGGTGGTGTGGGGAATCGTCGGGATGGGGCTCGGCGTCTTCATCGCCGCCCAGCTCGCCTGGCCGTCCCTCAACTTCGACCTCCCCTGGACCAGCTTCGGCCGCCTGCGCCCCCTGCATACCAATGCGGTGATCTTCGCGTTCGGCGGCTGCGCACTGTTCGCCACCTCCTATTATTCGGTGCAACGCACCTGCCAGACCACCCTGTTCGCACCGGGCCTGGCCGCGTTCACGTTCTGGGGCTGGCAACTGGTTATCCTGCTGGCGGCCATCAGCCTGCCGCTGGGCTACACCAGCTCCAAGGAATACGCCGAACTGGAATGGCCGATCGACATTCTGATCACCATCGTCTGGGTGGGCTACGCCATCGTGTTCTTTGGCACGCTGATGAAGCGCAACACCAAACACATCTACGTCGGCAACTGGTTCTTCGGCGCCTTCATCCTGACCGTGGCGCTGCTGCACATCGTCAACAACCTGGAGCTGCCGGTCAGCCTGACCAAATCCTATTCGGTCTACGCAGGCGCCACCGATGCCATGGTGCAGTGGTGGTACGGCCATAACGCGGTGGGCTTCTTCCTGACCGCAGGCTTCCTGGGGATGATGTACTACTACGTGCCCAAGCAGGCCGAACGGCCGGTGTATTCGTATCGCTTGTCGATCGTGCACTTCTGGGCGCTGATCACCCTGTACATCTGGGCCGGCCCGCACCACCTGCACTACACCGCCCTGCCCGATTGGGCGCAGTCGCTGGGCATGGTGATGTCGCTGATCCTGCTGGCGCCAAGCTGGGGCGGCATGATCAACGGCATGATGACCCTGTCGGGCGCCTGGCACAAACTGCGCAGCGACCCGATCCTGCGCTTCCTGGTGGTGTCGCTGGCGTTCTACGGCATGTCCACCTTCGAAGGGCCAATGATGGCCATCAAGACGGTCAACGCCCTGTCCCACTACACCGACTGGACCATCGGCCACGTCCACGCCGGCGCCCTCGGCTGGGTAGCGATGATCTCGATCGGCGCGCTGTACCACACCATCCCCAAAGTGTTCGGCAAAGAACGCATGTACAGCCTCGGCCTGATCAATGCGCACTTCTGGCTGGCCACCATTGGTACCGTACTGTACATCGCCTCGATGTGGGTCAACGGCATCGCCCAGGGCCTGATGTGGCGCGCGGTCAACAGCGACGGCACGCTCACCTACTCGTTCGTGGAAACCTTGGTGGCCAGCCACCCAGGCTTCGTCGTGCGCTTCGTCGGCGGCGCGATCTTCCTCAGCGGCATGTTCCTGATGGCCTGGAACACCTGGCGCACCGTGCGTTCGCCAGCGCTTGACGTCGCCCCTGCGAACGCCCAGTTGGCTTGAGGAGAAACGCCTGATGAAACATGAAGTCATCGAGAAAAACGTCGGCCTGATGGCCCTGCTGATGGTATTTGCCGTCAGCATCGGCGGCCTGACCCAGATCGTCCCGCTGTTCTTCCAGGACGTCACCAACAAACCGGTCGAAGGCATGAAGCCCTATACCGCGCTGCAACTGGAAGGCCGCGATGTCTACATCCGCGAAGGTTGCGTGGGCTGCCACTCGCAGATGATCCGCCCGTTCCGTGCCGAAACCGAGCGTTACGGCCACTACTCGGTGGCCGGTGAAAGCGTGTGGGACCACCCGTTCCTGTGGGGCTCCAAGCGCACCGGGCCGGACTTGGCCCGGGTCGGTGGCCGCTACTCGGACGACTGGCACCGTGCGCACCTGTACAACCCGCGCAACGTGGTACCGGAGTCGAAGATGCCGTCCTACCCGTGGCTGGTTGCCCAGCAGGTCGACAACAGCCACACCGACGTCAAGATGCGCACCCTGCGCACCCTGGGCGTGCCGTACACCGACGACGACATTGCCGGCGCCCGTGAAGCGGTCAAAGGCAAAACCGAGATGGACGCTCTGGTCGCCTACCTGCAGGTGCTCGGCACCGCGATCAAGAACAAGAGGTGAGTGCGATGGAAATGGACATCGGCATGATCCGCGGTGTGGGCACCCTGGTGGTGATGATTGCCTTTATCGGCCTCACCCTGTGGGTCTTCAACCGCCGCCGCGACCGTGATTTCGCCGAAGCGCGCCTGCTGCCCTTCGTCGACGACCGCCTGCCCCCTGCCGGGCAGGAGCCTGCTGCAAAAAGGAGTAACGGGCAATGACCACCTTCTGGAGTACGTACATCAGCGTACTGACCATCGGTAGCCTGATTGGCCTGACCTGGCTACTGCTCGCCACGCGCAAGGGCCAGAGCAACAACACCACCGACGAAACCATGGGCCACAGCTTCGACGGCATCGAGGAATACGACAACCCGCTGCCCAAGTGGTGGTTCTGGCTGTTCGTGGGCACCTTGGCGTTCTCGGTCGGCTACCTGATCCTCTACCCGGGCCTGGGCAACTGGAAAGGCATCCTGCCGGGCTATGAAAATGGCTGGACTGGCGCCAACGAATGGCAGAAGGAAATGGACAAGGCCGATGCCAGGTTCGGTCCGATCTTCGCCAAATACGCCGCCATGCCCGTAGAAGAAGTGGCGAAGGACCCGCAGGCGCTGAAAATGGGCAGCCGCCTGTTCGCCTCCAACTGCTCGGTGTGCCACGGTTCCGACGCCAAGGGCGCCTTCGGCTTCCCCAACCTCACCGACAATGACTGGCGCTGGGGCGGCGATCCGGAAACCATCAAGACCACCATCATGAGCGGTCGCCATGGCGTGATGCCGGCCTGGGCCGAAGTGATCGGTGACCAGGGCGTGGCCGACGTGGCTGCGTTCGTGGTCAGCAAACTCGACGGCCGCACACTGCCTGAGGGGGCGAAGGCCAATGTGGAGAACGGGCAGAAGATCTTCGCAGCCAACTGCGTGGCCTGCCACGGGCCGGAAGGTAAAGGTACGCCTGCCATGGGCGCACCGAACCTGACCCACCCGCAGGCGTTCATCTATGGCTCGAGCTTTGCCCAGCTGCAGCAGACCATTCGTTATGGTCGTCAGGGACAAATGCCGGCGCAGGCCGAGATCCAAGGGAATGACAAGGTGCACCTGCTGGCGGCTTACGTGTATAGCCTGTCGCAGGGTGGTTCGGCTGAGACCGTGACGGCCAAGTGAGTTCGCCGAAAGGGATTTGCCGCCTGTGAGATCGAGCGCCGCCCGCGCGGCGCATCGCGACGCAAGGCCGCTCCCACATTTGTTTCAGGCCAATTATTCCTGTGGCGTTTGCGCGCGAACGCCTTGGCGCATGACTCGATATCGCGTCGTACAAACAAGGCGGTCGCGCGCCCCTGACACAGGAGGGACTGGCCCGAAACAAATGTGGGAGCGGCCTTGCGTCGCGATGCGCCGCGCGGGCGGCGCTCGATATCCGCCCCACCATAACCATCAAACCTTACACCCCCGCCCCACCATCCCCCTCAAACCATACCCCCACCGCCGCCCCCCTTCCCTTGCACCCCCACCGAACAGAACTAAGCTTGTTGCCTCAGTGGGCTTCGCTCCGAAAGGACCGATGCAGACACGGCGCGTAGCCTGACGCCGCCCCGAAAAAGCTTGACCGATCGATCAGAAAAATATGAAAAACGGTACACATTACAAATATTTATTTGTGTACAATCGTCCAGACCTGATCACTGCGGGACATCAGTGATCGGACCTGGACACGGGTCGGCGTACCAAAGTTGCGTTGCGGTAACCTTGCTGGTTATCAATACTGGCGCCGATTTTTCGACCAACAAGAACATCAAAACCGTGGAACCTTAGAATGAGCACAGCAATCAGTCCGACTGCTTATAACTATAAGGTCGTCCGCCAGTTCGCCATCATGACGGTGGTCTGGGGGATCCTTGGCATGGGCCTCGGCGTCTTCATCGCCTCGCAGCTGGTGTGGCCGCAGCTGAACCTGGACCTTCCCTGGACCAGCTTCGGCCGCCTGCGCCCGCTGCACACCAACCTGGTGATCTTCGCCTTCGGGGGCTGTGCGCTGTTCGGCACCAGCTACTACGTGGTGCAGCGCACCTGCCAGACCCGGCTGATCTCCGACAGCATGGCCGCCTTCACCTTCTGGGGTTGGCAAGCCGTGATCGTCGGCGCGCTGATCACCCTGCCGATGGGCTACACCACCACCAAGGAATACGCCGAGCTCGAGTGGCCGCTGGCGATCCTGCTGGCGATCGTCTGGGTTACCTACGGCCTGGTGTTCTTCGGCACCATCGTCAAGCGCAAGACCAAGCACATCTATGTCGGCAACTGGTTCTACGGTGCGTTCATCGTGGTCACCGCGATGCTGCACATCGTCAACCACATCTCGCTGCCGGTGAGCCTGTTCAAGTCGTACTCGGCCTACTCCGGCGCCACCGACGCGATGATCCAGTGGTGGTACGGCCACAACGCCGTGGGCTTCTTCCTCACCACCGGTTTCCTGGGGATGATGTACTACTTTGTGCCCAAGCAGGCCGAGCGGCCGATCTACTCGTATCGCTTGTCGATCGTGCACTTCTGGGCGCTGATCACCCTGTACATCTGGGCCGGCCCGCACCACCTGCACTACACCGCCCTGCCTGACTGGGCGCAGTCGCTGGGCATGGTGATGTCGATCATCCTGCTGGCGCCAAGCTGGGGCGGCATGATCAACGGCATGATGACCCTGTCGGGCGCCTGGCACAAACTGCGCACCGACCCGATCCTGCGCTTCCTGGTGGTGTCGCTGGCGTTCTACGGCATGTCCACCTTCGAAGGCCCGATGATGGCCATCAAGACCGTGAACTCACTGTCGCACTACACCGACTGGACCATCGGTCACGTCCACGCCGGCGCCCTCGGCTGGGTGGCAATGATTTCGATCGGCGCCGTGTACCACATGATCCCGAAACTCTACGGCCGCGAGCAGATGCACAGCATCGGCCTGATCAACGCGCACTTCTGGCTGGCCACCATCGGCACCGTACTGTACATCGCCTCGATGTGGGTCAACGGCATCACCCAGGGCCTGATGTGGCGCGCCATCAACGATGACGGCACCCTCACCTACTCCTTCGTCGAAGCCCTGCAGGCCAGCCACCCCGGCTACATCGTCCGCGCCCTGGGCGGTGCGTTCTTCGCCAGCGGCATGCTGCTGATGGCCTACAACGTGTTCCGTACCGTACGTGCCGCCAACCCGGCACAGGCTGAAGAGGCCGCCAAGATCGTCGTTGTGGGAGCGCACTGATGAAGCATGAAGCCGTCGAGAAGAACATAGGCCTGCTGGCCTTCTTCATGGTCATCGCCGTGAGCGTCGGTGGCCTGACCCAGATCGTCCCGCTGTTTTTCCAGGACGTCACCAACAAGCCGGTCGAGGGCATGAAGCCGCGCACCGCGCTGGAGCTGGAAGGCCGCGATATCTACATCCGCGAAGGCTGCGTAGGCTGCCACTCGCAGATGATCCGCCCGTTCCGTGCCGAAACCGAGCGTTACGGCCACTACTCGGTAGCCGGTGAAAGCGTGTGGGACCACCCGTTCCTGTGGGGCTCCAAGCGCACCGGGCCGGACCTGGCCCGCGTCGGCGGCCGCTACTCCGATGACTGGCACCGTGCGCACCTGTACAACCCGCGCAACGTGGTACCGGAATCGAAGATGCCGTCCTACCCGTGGCTGGTCGAGAACAAGCTCGACGGCAAGGACACCGCGAAGAAGATGGAAGTGCTGCGCACACTCGGCACCCCGTACACCGACGCCGACATTGCCGGCGCACGTGACGCGGTCAAGGGCAAGACCGAAATGGACGCCATCGTCGCGTACCTGCAGGGTCTTGGCACCATCATCAAGAGCAAACGGTGACGCTGATGGATATCGGGATGATTCGCGGCCTGGGCACCGTCGTGGTGATGGTGGCGTTCGTGGGCCTGGCGCTGTGGGTGTTCAACCCACGGCGTAAAAAGGACTTCGACGAAGCGACCCAACTGCCCTTCGCGGATGACCCCGAGGCCACTCGGCACGTCGAGCAAGCAAAAGCTTCTGGGAGCAAACAACAATGACAACCTTCTGGAGTCTGTACGTTACCGTCCTGACCCTGGGCACCATCTTCTCGTTGACCTGGCTGCTGCTGTCGACCCGCAAGGGCCAGCGCGAAGAGGTTACCGACGAAACCGTCGGGCATGCCTTCGATGGCATCGAGGAATACGACAACCCGCTGCCGAAATGGTGGTTCTGGCTGTTCGTCGGCACCATCATCTTCGCCCTCGGCTACCTGGTGCTGTACCCGGGCCTGGGCAACTGGAAAGGCGTCCTGCCGGGCTATTCGTACCTGGATAACGACAAGCAGACCGAGTTTTCCAACGGCCAGCCGGGCTGGACCGGCGTGCACGAATGGGAAAAGGAAATGGCCAAGGCCGACGCCCGTTTCGGGCCGATCTTCGCCAAGTTCGCGGCGATGCCGATCGAAGACGTAGCCAAGGACCCACAGGCATTGAAAATGGGTGCGCGGCTGTTCGCCTCCAACTGTTCGGTGTGCCACGGCTCCGACGCCAAGGGCGCCTTCGGCTTCCCCAACCTGACCGACAACGACTGGCGCTGGGGCGGCGAACCGGACACCATCAAGACCACCATCATGGGCGGTCGCCATGGCGTGATGCCGGCCTGGGCCGAAGTGATCGGTGACCAGGGCGTGGCCGACGTGGCTGCGTTCGTGGTCAGCAAACTCGATGGCCGCACATTGCCTGAGGGGGCTAAGGCCGATGTGGAGAACGGGCAGAAGATCTTCGCAGCCAACTGCGTGGCCTGCCACGGGCCGGAAGGCAAAGGCACGCCCGCCATGGGCGCACCGAACCTGACCCACCCGCAGGCGTTCATCTACGGCTCGAGCTTTGCCCAGTTGCAGCAGACTATCCGTTATGGCCGCCAGGGGCAGATGCCGGCCCAGGAACAGCTGCAGGGCAACGACAAGGTGCACTTGCTGGCGGCTTATGTGTACAGCCTGTCGCACCAGGCTGAGCCGGCCAAGGCTGAGTAAGGCAGGCCTGGCCTGTTCGCGGGTAAACCCGCTCCTACACAGGATCCTTGTAGGAGCGGGTTTACCCGCGAAGAGGCCGGTACTGGCACAGCATTTCTCGCAGGCTGATGACCTGGATCAATTGACACCCGCCATAACACGTTTCATACCACGAACCCAACGCGACTAAAGGTCGCAGTGCGATCCCATGCTGCCCTCAGCGGCGTATCATGGACCGCAGAGCGCTAGCAGATTGCGCGAGACTGCGGCCCGCACGCACAGGCCGCGGCGTTTCTCCACTGCCGTGGGACTTGATGATGAGCAAGCAAATTCCGGTACATGATGTCACCCCGCCTGCCAGCAAAGGGAAGGATTCCGTCGACCTCTACGCTTCCCGGGAAAAGATCTACACCCGCGCCTTCACCGGCCTGTTCCGTCGCCTGCGCATGGTCGGGGGTGCCGCACTGTTCCTGCTGTACTTCGGCACCGTGTGGCTGAACTGGGGAGGGCACCAGGCCGTGTGGTGGAACCTGCCCGAACGCAAGTTCTACATCTTCGGCGCCACCATCTGGCCGCAAGACTTTATCCTGCTCTCGGGCATTCTCATCGTCGCCGCCTTCGGCCTGTTCTTCATCACTGTGTTCGCCGGCCGGGTGTGGTGTGGCTACACCTGCCCGCAAAGCGTGTGGACCTGGATTTTCATGTGGTGCGAAAAGGTCACCGAGGGTGACCGCAACCAGCGCATGAAGCTCGACAAAGCCCCCATGAGCGGCAACAAGTTCCTGCGCAAATTCACCAAGCACAGCCTGTGGCTGCTGATCGGCTTTGTCACCGGCATGACCTTTGTCGGCTACTTTTCGCCGATCCGTGAGCTGGTGGTCGAATTCTTCACTGGCCAGGCCGATGGCTGGGCCTACTTCTGGGTCGGTTTCTTCACCCTCGCCACCTACGGCAACGCCGGCTGGCTGCGCGAACAGGTGTGTGTGTACATGTGCCCGTATGCACGTTTCCAGAGTGTGATGTTCGACAAGGACACGCTGATCGTTTCCTACGACCCGCGCCGTGGCGAAACCCGCGGCCCGCGCAAGAAAGATACCGACTACAAAGCCCAGGGCCTTGGTGACTGCATCGACTGCACCATGTGCGTGCAGGTCTGCCCGACCGGCATCGACATCCGTGACGGCCTGCAGATCGAGTGCATCGGCTGCGCCGCCTGTATCGATGCCTGCGACAGCATCATGGACAAGATGAACTACCCCAAAGGGCTGATCAGCTACACCACCGAGCACAACCTGTCCGGGCAGAAGACCCACCTGCTGCGCCCGCGCTTGATCGGCTATGCCGTGGTACTGCTGGTGATGATGATCGGGCTGGCGACGGCCTTCGCCACCCGTTCGCTGGTCGGTTTCGACGTCAGCAAAGACCGCGTGCTGTACCGCGAAAACGCCCAGGGCCGGATCGAGAACGTGTACAGCCTGAAGGTAATGAACAAGGATCAGCGCGATCACGTCTACGTGCTGGACGCCGCCGGCCTGCCGGACCTCAAGCTCGAAGGCCAGCGCGAGATCCGCGTGGCCGCCGGTGACATCGTCAGCCTTCCCGTGCAGCTGTCGGTTGCCCCCGAGAAGCTGCCATCGACCACCAACGAAATCACCTTCATCCTCAAGAGCGCCGACGACAGCGACGCCCAGGTTGAAGCCAAGAGCCGTTTCATCGGCCCACAGATCCGCTAAGAGAGATAACGCACAATGCCTGCCGCCACCGCCGCCAGCCCCTGGTACAAGCACCTCTGGCCCTGGATCATCATCGGCATTCTCACCACCTCGGTGTGCCTGAGCCTGACCATGGTCAGCATCGCTGTGCACAACCCGGACAACCTGGTGAATGACAACTACTACGAGGCCGGCAAGGGCATCAACCGCTCGCTGGACCGCGAGCTGCTGGCGCAGCAGCTGGGCCTGAAAGCCAGCGTGCATCTGGACGAACTGACCGGCGAAGTGGACCTGCGCCTGACCGGTAGCAGTGGCCCGCAAAACCTGGAGCTGAACCTGATTTCGCCAACCCAGCCAGAGAAGGACCGCAAGGTGCTGCTGAGCCGTGTCGAAGCAGGACGCTATGTGGGACAACTGGAGGACAAGGTCGACGGGCGGCGCTTTGTGGAACTGCTGGGCAGCGAAGGGGGCCAGGTGTGGCGCCTGTTCGAAGAGGAAAAAGTGGCGCATGGTGTGACCTTGCAGTTGGGTGACGAAGCCCTGCAAGGCGCCGAACACCAGTAATGATTCCTGGTATGAATGGGGGCGCTTTGCGCCCCTTTCGCGACGCAAGGCCGCTCCCACAGGAGAACGCATGCTTCTGTGGGAGCGGCCTTGCGTCGCGAAAGGGCTGCGAAGCAGCCCCGGCGATCTCACGACATAAGACTGTTCCAAAATGACCCAGCCCACCCCCTGCTACCACTGCGCCCTGCCCGTCCCCACTGGCGGCCGCTTCACCGCCGTGGTCCTCGGCCAGCCGCGGCAGTTCTGCTGCCCCGGTTGCCAGGCGGTGGCTGAGTCGATCGTCGCGGGTGGCCTGGAACATTACTACCAGCACCGCAGCGACAACAGCGCCAACCCCGAAGCCCTGCCCAAACAACTACAGGACGAACTGGCCCTGTACGACCGCAGCGACGTGCAGCAAACCTTCGTCCGCCACCAGGGCGAGCTGGCCGAAACCACCTTGCTTGTCGAGGGCATCAGCTGCGCCGCCTGCGGCTGGCTGATCGAAAAGCACTTGCGCAACCTGCCCGGTGTCGCCGAAGCCCGGTTGAACCTGTCCAACCACCGCCTGGCGCTGAACTGGGACGACAAGCAGCTGCCGCTGTCGCGCTTGCTCGCCGAACTTCGCCAGATCGGCTACGCCGCCCACCCCTACCAGCCTGACCAGGCCGCCGAGCAATTGGCCCGGGAAAACCGCAGCGCCCTACGCCGCTTGGGCGTGGCCGGGCTGCTGTGGTTCCAGGCGATGATGGCGACCATGGCCACTTGGCCGGAATTCAACATCGACCTGACACCCGAGTTGCACACGATCCTGCGCTGGGTGGCGCTGTTCCTGACCATTCCCATCGTGTTCTACAGCTGCGCGCCCTTCTTCAAGGGCGCGGCGCGCGACTTGCGAACGCGCCACCTGACCATGGACGTTTCGGTGTCGCTGGCCATTGGCCTGGCGTTCGGCGCCGGCATCTGGACAGCCATCACTGGCAGCGGCGAGCTTTATTTCGACACGGTGGGCATGTTCGCCCTGTTCCTGCTGACCGGCCGCTACCTGGAGCGCCGCGCCCGCGAGCGCACAGCGGCGGCCACTGCGCAGCTGGTCAACCTGCTGCCCGCCTCATGCCTGCGCCTGGACGCCATCGGGCGCAGCGAACGCATCCTGCTCAGCGAGTTACAGTGCGGCGACACCGTGCAGGTGCTGCCCGGCGCGGTCATTCCTGCCGACGGGCGCATCGTCGAGGGCCGCTCCAGCGTCGACGAATCGCTGCTGACCGGCGAGTATCTGCCGCAACCACGCCGGGTGGGTGAGCGGGTCACTGGCGGTACGCTGAACGTCGAAAGCGCGCTGAATGTGGAAGTGGAAGCCCTCGGCCATGACTCACGCTTGTCGGCCATCGTCCGCCTGCTGGAACGCGCCCAGACTGAAAAACCGCGCCTGGCGGAAATCGCCGATCGCGCCTCGCAGTGGTTCCTGCTGTTCTCGCTACTGGCCTCGGTAGCCATCGGCCTGTGGTGGTGGCACCTGGATCCGGCACGGGCGTTCTGGATCGTGCTGGCCATGCTCGTGGCCACCTGCCCTTGTGCCCTGTCTTTGGCTACGCCAACCGCATTGACCGCCGCCACCGGAACCCTGCACAAGCTTGGTCTGCTGGTCACCCGCGGCCACGTGCTGGAAGGCCTGAACCACATCGACACGGTGATTTTCGACAAGACCGGCACACTGACCGAAGGCCGGCTGACCTTGCGCAGCATCCGCCCGCTCGGCAGCCAGGCCGCCGACCGCTGCCTGGCCCTGGCCGCGGCGCTGGAAAACCGCTCCGAACACCCCATCGCTCGCGCCTTTGGTCGTACCGCCACGCCTGCCGATGACGTACAGAGCGTACCCGGCCTGGGCCTGGAGGGGCTGGTCGACGGCCAGCGCCTGCGCATTGGTCAGGCTACCTTCGTCTGCGCCTTGAGTGGTGCGGAAATCCCCGCTGTGCCCGAGCCTCGCGGCCAGTGGCTGCTGCTGGGCGACCGCCAGGGGCCACTGGCCTGGTTCGGCCTGGATGACCGCCTGCGCGACGATGCCCCGGCCCTGCTCGCTGCCTGCAAGGCGCGCGGCTGGCACACCCTGCTGCTGTCGGGCGACAGCTCGCCGATGGTTGCCGAAGTGGCCGCGCAGTTGGGTATCGAGCAGGCCATTGGCGGCCTGCGCCCGGATGACAAACTGGACCGCCTGAAAGCCCTGCAGGCTGACGGGCGCAAGGTGCTGATGCTCGGCGACGGGGTCAACGATGTACCGGTACTGGCCGCCGCCGATATCAGCATCGCCATGGGCAGCGCCACCGACCTGGCCAAGACCAGTGCCGACGCCGTCTTGCTGTCCAACCGCCTGCAAGCGCTGGTGCAGGCGTTCGAGCTGGCCCGCCGCACCCGCCGCAACATCCTCGAGAACCTGCTGTGGGCGACCCTGTATAATGGCCTGATGTTGCCGTTCGCCGCGCTCGGCTGGATCACGCCGGTGTGGGCCGCCATCGGCATGTCGGTCAGCTCGCTGATCGTGGTGCTCAATGCCTTGCGCCTGACCCGTATGCCAGTGGCCTCGGGCCCGCTGCCCCACGAAGCCCCTTTACCCGGGAGGAAGTCGCCATGCCCGCCCTCTATGTCATGATCCCGGCAGCGCTGCTGCTGGTCGGCGTGGCCGTGTACATCTTCTTCTGGGCGGTAGACAGCGGTCAGTACGATGACCTTGAAGGCCCCGCCCACAGCATCCTGTTCGACGATCAGGACCCGCGCCACCAGGCGGCAGTGAAGCCTGACGATGCCGCAGCCGACACCGACAAGGAACCACCACCCCGTGCCTGACCTGCTTGCGCTGCTGGGCTCGGCACTGGTCCTTGGCCTGCTAGGGGGCGGTCACTGCCTGGGCATGTGCGGTGGCCTGATGGGCGCACTGACCTTGGCCATCCCCCCCGAACAACGCGGCAAGCGTCTGCGCCTGTTGCTGGCGTACAACCTGGGGCGCATTTTCAGCTATGCCTGCGCCGGCCTGTTGCTGGGCCTGGCCGGCTGGGCCGTGGCCAGCAGCCCGGCAGCGCTGGCGCTGCGGGTGGCTGCAGCGCTGCTGCTGATTGCCATGGGCCTGTACCTGGCCGGCTGGTGGAGCGGGCTGACCCGTATCGAGGCGCTGGGCCGCGGGTTGTGGCGGCATATCCAGCCGATGGCGTCGCGCTTGCTGCCGGTGTCCAGCCTGCCCCGGGCGCTGCTGCTGGGCGCCTTGTGGGGCTGGCTGCCGTGCGGTTTGGTGTACAGCACCCTGCTGTGGGCCGCCAGCCAGGGCAACGCCGGGTACAGCGCGGTATTGATGCTCGCGTTCGGGTTGGGCACCTGGCCGGTGTTGCTGGCAACCGGGCTGGCTGCCGAACGGGTAAACGCCCTGTTGCGGCGACGCAGCGTGCGCGTGGCGGGCGGTGTGCTGGTGATGCTATTCGGTGTCTGGACCCTGCCGGGCCCACACCAGCACTGGCTGATGGGGCATTGACGGGGGCTGCAAAGCAGCCCCAATGCCCTTGATACAAATCAACACAGTTTCCTACAGACGGCCATAGACTCCGGTGCACTGCTGCTCTTTCCGGGGACTACCCTCATGCTCGACGACCTCCGTTGGGATACCGACCTGATCCGCCGCTACGATCTCGCCGGGCCACGCTACACCTCTTACCCAACCGCCGTGCAACTGCACAGCGAGGTGGGTTCGTTCGACCTGCTCAACGCCCTGCGCGAGAGCCGACGGGCCGTGCGCCCGCTGTCGCTGTACGTGCATGTGCCGTTCTGCGCCAACATCTGCTACTACTGCGCCTGCAACAAGGTCATCACCAAAGACCGTGCGCGCGCTGCGCCCTACCTGCAGCGCCTGGAGCAGGAAATCCAGCTGATCGCCTGCCACCTGGACCCTAAACAACGTGTTGAACAGCTGCATTTTGGCGGCGGCACACCGACCTTCCTCAGCCATGTGGAACTGCGCCAGCTGATGGCCACCCTGCGCCAGCACTTCCACCTGCTGGACGACGATTCCGGCGACTACGGCATCGAGATCGACCCTCGCGAAGCCGACTGGTCGACCATGGGCCTGCTTCGCGAACTGGGCTTCAACCGCGTCAGCCTGGGTGTACAGGACCTCGACCCGGCCGTGCAGCGCGCGATCAACCGCCTGCAGAGCCTGGAACAGACCCGCACCTTGATCGAGGCTGCGCGCACGCTGCAGTTTCGCTCGGTCAACCTCGACTTGATCTACGGCCTGCCCAAGCAAACCCCGGAAGGCTTTGCCCGCACCGTCGAAGAGGTGATCCGCCTGCAGCCCGACCGCCTGTCGGTGTTCAACTACGCTCACCTTCCCGAACGCTTCATGCCGCAACGGCGCATTGACAGCAACGATCTGCCCAGCGCGGCCGCCAAGCTGGAGATGCTGCACGCCACCATCGACCAACTGACCGCCGCCGGTTACCGCTACATCGGCATGGACCACTTCGCCCTGCCCGACGACGAACTGGCCATTGCCCAGGAAGAAGGCACCTTGCAGCGCAACTTCCAGGGCTACACCACCCACGGGCACTGCGACCTGATTGGCCTGGGCGTGTCGGCGATCAGCCAGATCGGCGACCTGTACTGCCAGAACAGCAGTGACCTCAACACCTACCAGGACAGCCTGTCCAACGCCCAGCTGGCCACCCAGCGCGGCTTGCTGTGCAACCACGACGACCGCATACGCCGGGCAGTGATCCAGCAACTGATCTGCCATTTCGAGCTGGATTTCGAACCCATCGAACAGGCTTTCACCCTGGATTTTCGCGGTTACTTCAACGACCTCTGGCCCGAGCTGCTGACCTTGCAGCGCGACGGCCTGATCAGCCTGGACGACAAGGGCATTCGCATCCTGCCCGCCGGCCGGCTGCTGGCGCGCTCGGTATGCATGGTGTTCGACGCCTATCTGGCGATGCACAACCGCCAGCGCTTCTCGCGAGTGATCTGAAAAACAAGGCGTTCAACCGCATGGACAAGCTTCCTTGTCAGGCACACTATGAGCACACAAGGACTCCCGGCAGGCCACCTGCCGGGGTTTCGCCAGCGCGCACCATCACCGCGCACACTGGCCTACACCCTGTGTCGTGAGTTACCCTTACGACTTATGTGTGCTTTCCCACAAGGATCGATTCAAATGTCCGAGCCAGTCAAACTGCGCCCACACAACCAGGCCCATTGCAAGGATTGCAGCCTGGCCCCCCTGTGCCTGCCTCTTTCGCTGAACCTGGAAGACATGGACGCACTGGATGAAATCGTCAAACGCGGGCGGCCGCTCAAGAAAGGCGAGTTTCTGTTCCGCCAGGGTGACAGTTTTGGCTCGGTCTACGCAGTACGGTCCGGGGCCCTGAAAACCTTCAGCCTCAGCGACAGCGGCGAAGAGCAGATCACAGGCTTTCACCTGCCCAGCGAACTGGTCGGCCTGTCGGGCATGGATACCGAGGCCTACCCGGTATCGGCCCAGGCCCAGGAAACCACCTCGGTGTGTGAAATCCCCTTCGAGCGGCTGGACGAGCTGTCGGTACAACTGCCACAGCTACGCCGCCAGCTGATGCGGGTGATGAGCCGCGAAATCCGCGACGACCAGCAAATGATGCTGCTGCTGTCGAAAAAAACCGCGGACGAGCGCATTGCCACTTTCCTGGTCAACCTGTCGGCGCGCTTCCGTGCCCGTGGCTATTCGGCCAACCAGTTCCGCCTGAGCATGTCGCGCAACGAAATCGGCAACTACCTTGGCTTGGCGGTAGAAACCGTGTCGCGGGTGTTCACCCGCTTCCAGCAGAACGGCCTGCTGCGCGCCGAGGGCAAGGAAGTGCACATCCTCGACCCGATCCAGCTGTGCGCGCTGGCCGGTGGTGCAATCGAGGCCTGACGCTGGTCTTTAGCGGGTATACTTGGGCATTCGTTTTCCCAGGATACCCGCAACAATGCACAGCGAAGCCTTCGACCTCAAAGCCCTGATCCGCCCGGTAGTGGACTTCCCCAAACCGGGTGTGATCTTCCGCGACATTACCCCGTTGTTCCAGTCGCCACGCGGGCTGCGCTATGTGGCCGATCAGTTCATCGAGCGCTATGTCGAGGCTGAATTCAGCCACATCGGCGCCATGGACGCGCGGGGTTTCCTGATCGGCTCGATCATCGCCCACCAGCTGAACAAGCCGCTGATCCTGTTCCGCAAGCAGGGCAAGCTGCCGGCTGACGTGTTGAGCGAGGGTTACCAGACCGAGTACGGCGAGGCCTTCCTGGAAGTGCATGCCGACAGCCTGTGTGAAGGCGACTCGGTGCTGATCTTCGATGATTTGATTGCTACTGGCGGTACGCTGCTGGCGGCGGCCAACCTGGTGCGTCGTACTGGGGCGCAGGTGTTCGAGGCGGCAGCGATCATCGACCTGCCGGAACTGGACGGGTCGCGCCGGTTGCAGGCGGCCGGGGTGCCTACCTTCTGCCTGACCGAGTTTTCCCTCAGCGAGTACTGAGTGGGCTTTTGGGGCTGCTTTGCAGCCCCAATGAATCAGAGCGAAATGGGCCGGCGCCCTGCAAAGGCATGGGCCAAGGTACCACCGTCCACCATCTCCAGTTCACCGCCCAGCGGCACACCATGGGCAATGCGAGACGCCACCAAGCCTTTCTCGCTCAGCAACTGGGCAATGTAATGCGCCGTCGCCTCCCCCTCCACCGTCGGGTTGGTCGCCAGGATCACCTCGGTAAAGGTGCCCTGCTCTTCGATCCGCGCCATCAGCTGCGGAATACCGATCGCCTCAGGCCCTAGGCCATCCAGCGGCGACAGGTGCCCCTTGAGCACGAAGTAACGGCCACGGTAGCCCGTCTGCTCCACCGCATACACATCAGTCGGCCCCTCGACCACGCACAACTGGGTGTCGTCACGGCGCGGGTCGGCGCACTGCGGGCACAGTTCCTGCTCGGTGAGGGTGCGACACTGGCGGCAATGCCCTACCCCTTCCATGGCCTGGGTCAAGGCCTGAGCCAGGCGCAGCCCGCCACTGCGGTCGCGCTCGAGCAGTTGCAGGGCCATGCGCTGGGCGGTTTTCTGGCCAACGCCTGGCAAGATGCGCAGGCCGTCGATCAGTTGGCGGATGAGGGGGCTGAAGCTCATGGGAAAGGCCTGACAATTCAATAAGAGGCGGTTTATACCCAGCGGGGGCGGTGGCGTCAAATCAGGTCACCCCAAGTCTACGCGGCCTGCAGTTTTATGAGAGCAACTGCCTTGCACAAAACTGGAAAGCTAGTGTGATCACTGTGGGAGCGGGCATGCCCGCGAAGCAGGCTGCACAGTGGATGGCACGGGCTTCGCCCGTGTTCGCGGGCATGCCCGCTCCCACAGTGATCGTGCAAAATTTCAACGCTCGAGCAAAACAGTTGTCCCGACATAAAAAAGCAGACCGCGTCTGGGTTGAAACCTACGCAAAAAAAACGCCGCTGATATCAGCGGCGTTTTTGAGTACCTCAATGCCTTAGAACGGCATCTTGAAGCCTGGCGGCAGCTGCATGCCGGCGGTCATGCCGCCCATCTTTTCCTGGCTGCTTTGCTCAACCTTGCGCACGGCGTCGTTCAGCGCAGCGGCAATGAGGTCCTCCAGAACTTCCTTGTCGTCTTCATCAGTCGACATCAGGCTCTGGTCGATGCTGACGCGCTTGACGTCGTGACGACCGGTCATCACCACGCTCACCAGACCGCCACCGGACTGACCGGTGACTTCGGCGTTGGCCAGTTCTTCCTGCATCTTCTGCATTTTTTCCTGCATCTGCTGGGCCTGCTTCATCAGGCCGGCCATGCCACCTTTCATCATGGGGTATACCTCGATTGGGTCATGTGATGCGGCCCGGCACCGGGCCGGCCGCATGGTTATCCGTTACTGGCCCTGACTGGCCAGGGCTTCTACAGGCTCAATAGTATCCTGCCGCACCTTGGCGCCGAACAACTTGATCATCTGCTGGATCAACGGATCCTGCTCGATCGACGCGACGGCGTCCTGCTGGCGCTCGGCACGCTTGCGCGCTGCGGCCTGAGCCGGGGTTTCCTGCTCGGGCAGGATCAGCTCGATACGCAGGTTCAGCGTGCGCCCCAAGTGCTGGTTGAGCGCTTCGTTCAGGCGCCGCTGCTGGGTGGCGTTGAACAACGCCCCCTGGCCCGGGTCCAGATGCAGCAACCAGTCGTCGCCATCGGCGGCAATCAGCGTACAGTTTGCCGCGATGTTGCCTGTCATCCCGGACACAGGCAACTGTGGGAATAATTCCAGCCATTGCAAGGCCAGGCCGGTGGCCGGTTTGGCTGCCGGCAACGGTTCGGCAGCCGGTTTGGACACGTCTTCCTGAACATGCTCGGCCAATTCGTCCAGGTAGCTGAAACCTGCCGGATCGCTTTCGCCGCCGTAATAGTCTTCGTCAAGCGGCGGCTCATCGTCGCGCTCCATCCCCACGGCAGCGTAGGCAGACGGGTCGAAAGGCGGCTCGTCGTGTGCCGGGGCGGCCTGTGGGGGCGCCACCGGGGCAACAGGCTCGGGCGCAGGTGCCGGTTCAGGCGCGGGTTCGGCCGCTAACGGCGCGGGTGCAACGGCAGGCTCTTCCCACGGCAGGTCGACCACTTCGGCAACAGGCTCAGGTACGGAGATGGCCTCGGCTTCGGCCTTCAGCTCAACATCTGCCTCGGCCTCCGGTTCATGATCAGCCGTCGCGGGTGCAGGCACCTCCAGCTGCGGGGCTTGCGCTACAGGCTCCGCCGGCACAGCCGCAACAGGCGATGAAAGCGCGACCGGCGCCGCGGCTGCCACCTTCCCTGCAGGATCAGCTGTGGCCTGGCTGATCCCCGCTGGCTTTAGCACCGGCTTCGGTGCGTCGTCCGTGTCTGCCGGGCGGAACGCCAGCATGCGCAACAGCACCATCTCGAAGCCACCGCGCGGGTCCGGCGCAAGGGGCAGGTCACGGCGGCCAATCAGGCCCATCTGATAATAGAACTGCACATCCTCGGCCGGCAGCGCCGAAGCCAGCGCCAATACCCGCTCGCGATCACCCTGGCCGTTGTCTACCGCTTCGGGCAGCGCCTGGGCAATGGCTACACGGTGCAGCACATTGAGCATTTCGGCCAGAACGCCCGACCAGTCCGGTCCTTGCTCGGCCAGGTTACGCACGGCCTCCAGCAAAGCCCTGGCATCGCCTTCGAGCAGTGCCTGCAAGACCCCATACACCTGGCCATGGTCGAGGCTACCCAACATGGCACGTACATCGGCAGCCAGTACCTTGCCTTCACCAAAGGCGATGGCCTGGTCGGTCAGGCTCATGGCATCACGCATGGAACCATCGGCCGCACGGCCCAGCAGCCACAGGGCATCTTCCTCGAACGGCACATTTTCGGCGGCCAGTACGTGGCTGAGGTGCTCCACCACCCGCTCCGGGCTCATGTTCTTCAACGAGAATTGCAGGCAGCGCGACAGGATAGTGGCCGGCAGCTTCTGCGGGTCGGTGGTGGCGAGGATGAACTTGACGTAGGGCGGTGGCTCTTCCAGCGTCTTGAGCAAGGCGTTGAACGAGTGGGTCGAGAGCATGTGCACTTCGTCGATCAGGTAGACCTTGAAGCGCCCACGGCTAGGGGCGTACTGCACGTTATCGAGCAGTTCGCGGGTGTCCTCGACCTTGGTACGGCTGGCGGCGTCGATCTCGATCAGGTCGACAAAACGGCCTTCGTCGATTTCCCGGCACACCGAACAGGTGCCACAGGGCGTGGAGGTGATGCCGGTTTCACAGTTCAGGCACTTGGCGATAATACGGGCGATGGTCGTCTTGCCCACGCCGCGGGTACCGGTGAACAGGTAGGCATGGTGCAGGCGCTGGTTGTCCAAGGCATTGATCAAGGCCTTGAGCACATGGGTCTGGCCGACCATTTCGCGGAACGAGCGCGGACGCCATTTTCGTGCAAGAACCTGATAACTCATCGAAAAACCATCGTAGCCTGATCGAGCGGAAGATCGCTAATGCTAGCGGAGCGGGGGCAAAATTGCACCCTGCGCAACTCGTCTAAGCTTGGAATGGCGCATTGTCCAGGGAGGATTGCCTTTGCGAAGACTGCTGGCCCTGTTACTGCTGTGGTCTACAAACAGCCTGGCTGACCAGCCGGTGCTGCGCTTTTCCGTCGCCGAGAGCTGGAGCATGCCGCTGGTACGCATCGAAGGCGATCAGCCAGTGGAGGGATTGCTTTACGACCTGATGCAAGCCGTTGCCAGGCAAGTGGGCGCTCGCCCCGAGTTCCACGTCATGGCCCGCCTGCGCCTGGAGGAGGCCATGAGCAGCGGCGACATTGATGTGCGTTGCTACGTCAGTACCCAATGGCTCAACGACCGCCCAAGGGATTTTGTGTGGAGTATCCCGCTGATTCATCAGCGTGACGTACTGGTCGGCCGCGCCGGCGACAGCACACCGATCCCCCCTGAGCAACTGCCACCTCAGGCGATCGGCACGGTGCTTGGCTACACCTATTCAACCCTGCAACCGCTGCTGGACCACGGCCAGCTGCACCGTGAGGACAGCCGCAGCCAGTTGCTGGTGCTGCAAAAGCTGCAGGCAGGCCGGTATCGCCATGCGGTGAGCAACCAGTTGTCGTTGCAGTGGTTCAACCAAGGGTTGCCAGCGGAGCAGCAATTGCAAGCGCTGGCGGTGCTGGACGAACAGGATTTGGGGTGCATGGTGCGCAACGATCCGGCGATACCGACACAAGGGCTGTTGCGGGCGTTGGTAAGGATGAAGCAGTCGGGGGAGATCGAGCGGATTTTGCAGCGGTATGGAGGGACGGGCGACCCGGACAGTATGTCTGTGGCCCGGCCCGAAATACCCAGCAAAATGCCGGCACACAGCCAGCGCAACTAACGCCCTGCTCATTTCGCGAACGCTTGCGCAAACACTGTGGGAGCGGGCTTGCCCGCGAACACCGGCATAGCCGGTGCCATCCACCGCGTTATATTCTTCGCGGGCATGCCCGCTCCCACAGCGTTGTGCGGCACACTCACAATCTCTATCACAAACTCAATGTCACCGGCCTTTACGTTCAAACGCCAAGCTGACAGCATCCGCCTGCCCCCCAGGCAATCTGCATGGCCCGCAAACCATGCTCCAACAACTGCCTGGTTTCTTCGTCCTGAATACGCTCAAGCGCCCGCCGGCTATCGCTGTAGGCGAACATCAGGTAGTGGGAAACATTCATCAACGCGAACTCCATCGGGACGATGCCTTCGCTGATCGCGCGGGAAAGGGATTTGCCTTGGGGAAGATCAAAGACGTGGGGCGGATCGGGGACCCGTTTTTTCATGAGCTCACCATACCGGGCTGAGAGCACCCTTTTGCTTCCACACTTAGGGTGACAGTTGTACGCGGGGTGGAAGACCAGGGGTATGGCAAACCCGGCAGGCCCGAAGGCCTCCCACGCACAACTGTCATATCGACAGCCGCCAAACCACCCAGGCTTCCACACCCGATCGCTGAACTGACAGCGACCGCGAAAGCCTAGTGGGCGAGGTTGACCGGGACAATCAGACGGGAGTCGACGGAACACGTAGGATAATTCGCTATGCCTGCCTGACGTGTAGGGGCTTTCCTAGACTGTTATCAGACCTATCTTAAAGTGGGCACTCTGATCATGTGCTTACTGTTATCGGGCTCCCTGTCTTCACACCAAAGCCCGTAAATACGCACTCAAGAACAACCCCACACCAAACACAAAATGCGTGGCCAGGCTCTTCAGACAGTTCCGCGCAGGTGTCGGCGTTCTGGACGCAAAGAACCCTGCCCCCATCGCCGGCTGCATGAGGCAAAACGGCGCCACGACTGTACCCACACCCACAACTACTGCAGGTAAAAGAGTAGGCGACCGCAACCAGCCCTCCCCTACGATCACAAGCAGCAGCATCGCGAAAAGCACGCCGGTGGCGTAGTGAATCACCCATCCCCACGCCAACTCATTTCGCACCGGTTCCGCTTTGGAAATCGCTTGGTGCGAAACACGCCCACCTAGCAAGTGCCCCGCCCAACGCCCGACCATGGCGAAATTCAGCGTTGCGATACCTAACCGCCTCAGCAGCAACCCCCACAGGTCCATCACTACAGTGGCACCAATGCCAATCGGCAATGCAGCTAGAAACATCGCAGTAAACGTCATTTGAACAAGCCCTCGAAGGTTGACGGTCATTACCATGCCGCGCAGCATAGAAGTTGAAGTCAACTTCAAGTCAAGGGCCCGAAATGGACATTGCCGACGTCGCCAAACGCACAGGCGTACCCGCATCGACACTGCGTTACTACGAGAAGAAAGGCTTGCTCAAGTCGCTTGCCGGGCACGGTCAGCGTCGACAGTTTGCAGCCGACGTGGCGGACAGGCTAGCGCTGATCGCCCTGGGGCAGGCTGCGGGGTTTTCGCTGGATGAAGTGGGGGCGATGCTGGTGGACCTGCAGGTCCACCGGCAGATGCTGATGGCCAAGGCGGACGAGCTGGATGCGCGGATCAAGCGGTTGCGGGCGATGAGCAAGGGGTTGCGGCATGCCGCGCAATGCCCTGAGAAAGATCATCTGACATGCCCGAAATTCCAGCAGCTGATGAAGCTGTCGGCGGCAGGAGCATTGGGCGAAAAGCAGAAAAGAACGAAGACGTTCGTTACAGATTGAGGTTTTCCGACCCCAGAAATGGAGGCGGCCCCACCAGCCACACCCCGGCACTCGATGTTCCCGCTATGGCTGCTCCCTTCCGGGCCTGACCAGGTTAACGGGTAATCAATGCGGGGGGACCGATGGGGCCACCACTACATGCCTCGCTGAGCAGCGAGTGGCGCCATTGTACCGGTCTTTGGGGCAGATACAACCACTGCGGCAGAAAAAGTCATCATTTCTCAATGACTTGTCAGGGGCGAGACGGCCTGGACGGGCCTCTTCGCGGGTAAACCCGCTCCTACGGGGGACCGCGCAGGCTTTTCGAGTTTTGAGCAAGGCAGTTGCCCCCCACAGGGGGGCACGGATGCCTAGACCGCTATGCCCTGTTCGGCCAGGAATGTGACGAAGGCATCTTCGTCCAGTACCTTCACACCCAGCTCAGCAGCCTTGGCCAGCTTGGAACCTGCCCCCGGCCCTGCCACCACGCAGTGGGTCTTGCCGGAAACGGAACCGGCAACCTTGGCCCCCAGGCTTTCCAGCTTGTCCTTGGCAATGTCGCGGCTCATGCGCTCCAGCGTACCGGTCAGCACCCAGGTCTGGCCGGCCAGCGGCAAGCCTTCGGCCACCTTCTTCTCGCTGCTCCAGTGCATGCCGAATGCCAGCAGCTGCGCTTCGATGTCCCGGGCCAGTTTCTGGTTTGCTTCATCCTTGAAGAACTCACGCACTGCGTCGGCCTGCTTGGCCGCCAGGGCCTGGCGCAGGTCAATGCCGTCGGCGGCGATGATCTTGTCCAGGCTGTCGAGCTTGGCCACCAACTTCTCGGCACCGGTCGGGCCGACGGAGGCAATGTCGAGCTTGGCGATCATCCCGGCCAAGGTGGTGCTGGCGGCAAATTCGGCAGCCAGCTCACCTTCGTCCTGCAACTGCATACCGCTGTCGAGCAGCTGCTGGATAACCTTCTGGTTGTGCTCGTCTTCAAAGAAATTGTGGATCTCGTAGGCCACTTCGAGACCGATGTCCGGCAAATAGGTCAGCACCTGCGGCAATGCCTGCTGCACGCGCGCCAGGCTGCCCAGCGAGCGGGCCAGCACCTTGGCAGTCTCCTCGCCGACATCCGGGATGCCCAGCGCGTAGATGAAGCGCGCCAGGCTCGGGCGCTTGCTGGCTTCGATGGCATCCAGCAGCTTCTGGGTCGACACCTCGGCAAAGCCTTCAAGGCCGACGACCTGCTCGAACTGCAGCTTGTACAGGTCAGCCGGCGAGCCGATCAGGCCTTCATCCACCAACTGCTCGACACTCTTCTCACCCAGGCCGTCGATGTCCATGGCACGGCGCGACACATAATGAATGATCGCCTGCTTGAGCTGCGCGCCACAGGCCAGGCGGCCGACGCAGCGGTACACCGCACCTTCGCTGGTGGTTTCCTTGCCTTTGCTGCGCTTGACCAGCTGGGTGCGCTCGACCTGCGAACCACACACCGGGCACTCGCTTGGCACTTCTACCGGGCGGGCGTCTTGCGGACGACGCTCCAGCACCACCTGCATCACCTGCGGGATCACGTCGCCGGCCCTGCGAATGATCACCGTGTCGCCGATGCGCAGGCCCAGGCGGGCGATTTCGTCCATGTTGTGCAAGGTGGCGTTGGACACGGTCACACCGGCCACCTTGACCGGCTTCAGCCGCGCCACAGGCGTTACGGCACCCGTACGGCCAACCTGGAACTCAACGTCCAGCACCTCGGTCAGCTCTTCCATGGCCGGGAACTTGTGGGCAATCGCCCAGCGCGGCTCACGGGCGCGGAAGCCCAGCTCGCGCTGGGCGGCCAGGCTGTTGACCTTGAACACTACACCGTCGATCTCATACGGCAGGCTGTTACGCCGCTCGCCAATGTCGCGGTAGTAGGCCAGGCATTCTTCGATGCCCGCCGCATGCTTGAGCTCGCGGCTGATCGGCAGGCCCCAGGCCTTGAGTTGCTCGAGGATGCCGATGTGGCTGTCGCCGATGCTTTCGGACAACTGGCCGACGCCATAGCAGCAGAACTCCAGTGGGCGGCTGGCGGTGATTTTCGAGTCCAGCTGGCGCAAGCTGCCAGCAGCGGCATTGCGCGGGTTGGCGAAGGTCTTGCCACCGGCCTCGGCCTGGGCGGCATTGAGCCGGTCGAAACCGGCCTTGCTCATGTACACCTCGCCGCGCACCTCCAGCACTGCCGGCCAGCCCTTACCCTGCAACTTGAGCGGGATGTTGCGCACGGTGCGTACGTTGGCGCTGATGTCTTCGCCAGTGGTGCCGTCGCCACGGGTGGCGCCCTGCACCAGCTGACCGTCGCGGTACAGCAGGCTCACGGCCAGGCCATCGAGCTTGGGTTCGCAGCTGTAGTCGACCGCACCCGGCTGATCGAGGCCTTCTACCACGCGGCGACCGAACTCACGCAGGTCGGCTTCTTCGAAGGCGTTGCCCAGGCTGAGCATGGGCACTTCGTGGCGCACCTGGCTGAACGCAGCCAAGGCAGCGCCGCCAACGCGCTGGGTGGGCGAGTCGGGGGTTACCAGGTGCGGGTGTTCGGCTTCCAGCGCCTTGAGCTCGTTGAACAGGCGGTCGTATTCGGCATCAGGCACGCTGGGCTCGTCGAGCACGTAGTAGCGATAGTTATGCTGATCGAGCTCGGCACGCAGTTCGAGGATACGGGTTTCGGCGGTCATGGGATTTGTCTTCTCTTGCAAAGCAAAAGAGCAGCTTGGGGGTGGTGCGTGGGGTATCAGGTGTCTATTGACTGTGTCGGCCTCTTCGCGGGTAAACCCGCTCCTACAAGGGCATCACATGCCTCTAGGGCGGTGATGTACCTGCAGGAGCGGGTTTACCCGCGAAGAGGCCGGCACAGGCAACGACGATACCCGAACCGGCCAGCACGCCCTCAGGCTGCTCTTTCGTCTGGATCTGTCAGCGTTTCTGGGTCAGCGCACGGCGCTCGAACTCGACGATACGCTGGCGGTAGTGCTCGATGGTCTGGGCAGTCAGCACGCTGCGCTGGTCATCCTTGAGCTCACCGTTCAGTTCGTGGGCCAGCTTGCGTGCCGCGGCAACCATCACGTCGAAAGCCTGCTTCGGATGACGCGGGCCCGGCAAGCCGAGGAAGAAGCTCACAGCGCGAGTGCTGAAGTGATCGATGTCGTCCAGGTCGAACACGCCAGGCTTGACTGCGTTGGCCATCGAGAACAGCACCTCGCCGTGACCGGCCATGCTCTCGTGGCGGTGGAAGATGTCCATTTCGCCGAAGCGCAAGCCGCTTTCCAGGATGTTCTGCAGCAGCGCCGGGCCCTTGAAGCCACCCTCGTCGCGAGAGATCACGCTGATGACCAGCACCTCTTCGGCGGGTGGCAACTCCTTGACGCTGCTGCTGGCAGGCGCTGCGCCGCTGCTACGGTTGTTGTCGGCGGCAAAGTCGTCATCGCTGTCGGCAAACAGGTCGGGCTCGCGCTGCTCGGCGCTCAGGTTCAGGTCACCCTGCTGCACATCGGCAGCCGCACTGGCACGCTTGCCGCGCTTGCTGGCCTTGACCGGCTTGGGCTCACGCTCGCGATCACGCGCAGATGCGCTGAGCGACGGCAGGTCGCTTTCGTCCAGCTCAGGCTCCTTGTGGGTATCGAGCACGCGCGACGGGCCGAGCACCTCGGCACTGCCACCCTCTTCGTCCGGCAGGTTGGAATAACTGCGATCCAGACGGAATTTCAACTTGCCTTTCCCGCCGCGCATGCGGCGCCAGCCGTCGAAAAGAATCCCGGCGATAACAATGATGCCGATGAGGATCAGCCACTCGCGCAGACCGATTTCCATGTAATCCCGTGCCTCTATAAAAATATGCTTGAAAACAAAGGGTTCAAAGCCCTTTAACACGTGGCGCCAACTCTATGTTCTGACAGGCGTTTTACCCACGCAAAAAACGAGTGACATTAAGCTAGCACGACCAAAGACAACTTTACACCGTCTGTCGCACACGGCGGGGCATTTCGCTGCAGAATGTGCCCCTATCGTCGTGCATCAAGCGTCGACCATGGCCATGGCCGCCTCCACATCAACTGCAACAAGGCGTGAACAACCCGGCTCATGCATGGTTACCCCCATCAATTGGTCCGCCATCTCCATGGCAATCTTGTTATGGGTGATGTAGATGAACTGCACGCTTTCACTCATTTCCTTGACCAGACGCGCGTAGCGCCCGACGTTGGCATCGTCCAGCGGTGCATCGACCTCGTCGAGCATGCAGAACGGTGCGGGGTTCAACTTGAAGATGGCAAACACCAGCGCCAAGGCGGTCAGTGCCTTCTCGCCGCCGGACAGCAGATGGATGGTGCTGTTCTTCTTGCCCGGCGGTCGCGCCATGATCGTTACCCCTGTATCGAGTAGATCTTCGCCCGTCAGTTCCAGATAAGCGCTGCCACCACCGAAAACTTTTGGGAAAAGTGCCTGTAATCCGGCATTTATCTGATCAAAGGTATCCTTGAAGCGGTTGCGGGTTTCCTTGTCGATTTTGCGGATGACGTTTTCGAGGGTCTCCAGCGCTTCGACCAGGTCGGCGTCCTGAGCGTCCAGGTATCGTTTGCGCTCGGACTGCTGCTCGTATTCTTCGATGGCCGCCAGGTTGATCGCCCCCAGGCGCTGGATGCGCGCTTCAAGCTGTTCCAGCTCCTGCTCGGTGCCCTGCTCGCTGGCCTCGGCTTCCAGGGTGGCGAGCACGCCTTGCAGGTCATAGCCGTCGGCCAGCAACTGCTCTTGCAGGGTCTTGCGCCGCACATCCAGGCCCTGGCACTCCAGGCGCAGCTGCTCCAGTTGACCACGCAGCAGCTGGGCCTGCTGCTCGGCCTGGGTGCGGCGTTTTTCGGCATCGCGCAGTTCGCGGTCAGCTTCGTCCATGTGCAGGCGAGCCAGGCGCATTTCCTCGTCGACGCTCATGCGCCGCTCCAGCAGCTCCTCCAGTCTCAGGCGCAGTTCTTCCTGCGGGGCTTCACCCTCCTCCAGGTTCAGGCTCAGTTGTTCCTGGCGCTCGGTCAGGCGCGCAGCTTGCTGCTCCAGACGCTCCAGCGCCTGGCGGGTGGAGTCGTGCTGGGCACGCAACGACCCCAGGCGCACCGCCAGCTGGTGAGCGTGGTCCTTGTGCTGGCGGGCCTCCTGACGCACCCGGTCAAGGCTTTCGCGCAGGGTGTCGCGGCGGGCCATCAACTGTTCGCGCTGCTCGGTGTCCTGGGCCATGAGCTCCAAAGCCTCTTGCAGCAGCAGGCGCGCTTCGCCCAGTTGCTCGTGTTCCAGGGCGCGCTGTTCTTCCAGCTCGCCCAGCTCTTCGTGCAGGCGGCGGCGGCGCAACTCGACCTGCTCGGCGCGCGCGCGACTGGCCGAAAGACTGGCCTTCAGCTCGCCGTGCAGGCGGTTTTCATCCTGTGTGCGGCGGCGCAACTGTTCGCGCTGCTCCTCCAGGTCCAGTTGCTGCTCGCGCAGGGCCTGCAACTGTTGATCGAGCTGTTCCAGCGCCGCTTCCTGCTCCAGTTGTTCCTGGCCCAGGCGTTCGATTTCCTGGCCGCGCGCCAGCACGCCGCCTTCGGCCTCGCCACCTCGGCGTACCCGCAGGAAGTGCCGGCCGACCCAGTAGCCATCACGACTGACCAGGCTCTGCCCTTCGCCGAGCGACCCGCGCTGCTCCAGTGCCTGAGCCAGGTCTTCCACAGGCCTGACCTGGCCCAGCCAGGGCGCCAGGTCGATACGGCCCTCAACCTTCTCCAGCAAGCTGCCGGGCAACGTCGCCCCCGCGCCGACGGCCAGCAGCAAGCGCAGCTCACCCTGTTCCAGGCCCGCAAAATCGAGGTCGTTGAAATCGTCCACCAGCACAGCCTGCAGATCGGCGCCAAGCACCGTCTCTACCGCCAGCTCCCAACCCGGCTCCACCCGCAAGCCTTCGGCCAGCCGCGGCGGTTGCTCCAGCCCTTGGCCGTGCAGCCATTGCGCAGCACCTGCGCCCGGCTCCAGGGCGGCCTGCTGCAAGGCTTCAAGCGAGGCCAGGCGCCCGCCCAGGCGCTGCAGGTCGCCCTGTGCCTGCTGTTGCGCCCGGGTGGCCTGCTGCATTTGCTCGCGCGCGCTTTCCAGGCGCTCAATCACCTGCTCTTCGCAGAGCTGCAGTTCCTCCAGCAGCATTTCGCTGCTGGCCAATTGCTCGGCCAGTTCGAACATGGCGGCATCCTGCGGGTCGCTGCCCAGTTGCTCGCGCTCCTCGACCAACTTGCGCTGGCGCTCGGCCTGGCGCTCAAGGCTGGTTTCCAGCTGCTGCAGGCGCGCTTGCTGCACTTCGGCCTGGCGGCGCGGTTCGGCGGAGCGGCTGTTGAAGCTGTCCCACTGCTCCTGCCAGCCGTGCATGCCCAGCTCGGCCTCTTCAAGCGCGGCAGCGGCTTCCTCGGCAGCCGCCAGGGTCATTTCCTGCTCGGGTTCGAGCATGGCCAGCTCTTCGCTCAGGGTTGCCAGCAAGGTACGGTCGTGCCCCAGGTGCGATTCGGTTTCCAGGCGTGTGCGCTCGGCTTCCTTGAAGTCGTCCTGCAACTGGCGCAGGCGCTGCTGGCCGTGCTGAATGCTCTGCTCGACCCGGGCGATGTCACCGGCCACCGAATAGAAACGGCCCTGCACCTGGTTGAAGCGTTCGGACAGTTCGTGATGACCGTCGCGCAGGCGTTCGATACTGGCATCGGCATTGCGCTGCTCGGCCACCAGTGCCTCATGAGAAACGCCCTGGTCGCCGATCACCGACTCGCGCTGGCGGACTTGTTCGTCCAGGCCTCGCCAGCGCAAGGCAGACAGGCGCGCTTTCATCTGCCGCTCCTGAGCCTTGTACTCACGGTACTTCTCGGCGGCCTGGGCCTGGCGATGCAGACGCTCCAGCTGGCGCTCGAGCTCTTCGCGCAGGTCGGTCAGACGCGCCAGGTTTTCCTGGGTGCGGCGGATGCGGTTCTCGGTTTCGCGGCGGCGCTCCTTGTATTTGGAAATGCCCGCCGCTTCCTCGATGAAGTTGCGCAGCTCCTCGGGCTTGGCCTCGATCAGCTTGGAGATCATGCCCTGCTCGATGATCGAGTAGCTGCGCGGCCCCAGACCCGTCCCGAGGAAGATATCGGTGATGTCACGCCGGCGGCACTTGGTGCCGTTGAGGTAATAGCTGTTCTGCCCGTCGCGGGTAACCTTGCGGCGGATCGAAATCTCGGCGTAGGCGGCATACTCGCCGACCAGGGTGGTTTCGCTGTTGTCGAACACCAGTTCGATACTGGCCTGGCTGACCGGCTTGCGGCCACTGGAGCCGTTGAAGATGACGTCGGTCATCGACTCGCCGCGCAGGTTTTTCGCCGAACTTTCGCCCATCACCCAACGCACCGCGTCGATGATATTGGACTTGCCGCAGCCGTTTGGGCCAACCACGGCCGCCATGTTGCTGGGGAAGTTGACCGTGGTCGGGTCGACGAACGACTTGAACCCGGCCAGACGAATGCACTTCAGGCGCATCGGTCAGCCTCTGGCCAGTGCCGCCAGCACCAGTTCGCAGCTGCGCTGGCCATAGGCGGTGAGCACCTCGCGAATGCGCGGCAGGTCGCGGGAGACCACGGCTTCGAGCAGGCGGGCGAACAGGTCGAGATAGTCGATCATGTTGGCCTGGCGCTGGTCCAGCGACAGGTAATAGGCACGGCTCATGGCCGGTTGCAGGTTTTCCACGGTTTCCTGCAGGAACGGGTTGTCGGCGAACGGATAGGCCGCACGCATGACCGCAAAACTGTCGGCGACGAAGGTCTTGATGTCGAGCTGGTCATGGGCACGCTGCAGCCGCTGCTGGATCTCCAGAAACGGGCGCAGGTCGGCTTCGGTGCGCCATTTTTGCGCAACCGCATTGCCCAGCAGGATGTAGAACTCGCCCATCAGCGAGCACAGGCTACGAACGCTGCGTTCGTCCAGTTCGGTGACATGGGCACCACGTCGCGGCAGGATCGCCACCAGATGGCGGCGTTCGAGGATCAGCAGTGCTTCGCGCACCGAGCCGCGGCTGACGTTGAGCGCCTGGGTAACCTTCTGCTCCTGGATACGTTCGCCCGGCGCCAGCTCGCCGCGGATGATGCGTTCGGCCAGGTAATCGGCAATCTGCTCGGAGAGGCTGTCCGGGGCCTTGAACGTCATGGTTTTCCTTCAAAATCATTGAACTGGGCACAAGGGGCGAATTGTAGCGTACTTGGGCGGTAATCGCGCAGAGGGGCCAGGTGGTTTATTTGACCTTTCAGACAGCCACGCGCCCGGCGCGATCTATGCTTGGAATAGAGGCAGTGTGTGCGGCTGGGCATGGATACGTGCATTTTCTTGACCTTTGAGTCAGAAAAATATTGACCTGCCAGACAGGTCTTGCTTAGAGTCCGCCCAACAACAATAAAACCATTGCGAGGCCATCCCCGTGATCCAGTTTCTCGTCAACCAGGAGCTGCGTAGTGAGCACGCCCTGGACCCTAACATGACAGTGCTGCAGTACCTGCGCGAGCACCTGGGCAAACCCGGCACAAAGGAGGGCTGCGCCAGTGGTGACTGCGGTGCGTGCACCGTGGTGGTCGGTGAACTGAGCCAGGACGACCAAGGCAACGACAGCCTGCGCTACCGCAGCCTCAATTCGTGCCTGACCTTTGTGTCGTCGCTGCACGGCAAGCAACTGATCAGCGTCGAGGGGCTCAAGCACCAAGGCCAACTGCACAGCGTGCAACAGGCCATGGCCGATTGCCATGGATCGCAGTGCGGCTTCTGCACCCCTGGCTTTGTCATGTCGCTGTTCGCTCTGCAAAAGAACAGCAGCGGCCCTGACCTGCACCAGGCCCAGGAAGCCCTGGCTGGCAACCTGTGCCGCTGCACCGGTTACCGGCCGATCCTCGACGCCGCCGAGCAGAGCTGCCGCCAGCCCTGCCGCGACCAGTTCGATGCCCAGCAGGCACAAACCATCAGCCGCCTCAAGGCCATTGCCCCGACGCAGACCGGCGAGCTGAACAGCGGCGACAAGCGCTGCCTGGTGCCGCTGACCGTGGCGGATCTGGCCGACCTGTACAGCTCGCACCCCGAAGCGCGGCTGCTGGCCGGTGGTACCGACCTGGCGCTGGAAGTCACCCAGTTCCACAAGACCTTGCCCGTGATGATCTACGTCGGCCACGTGGCCGAGCTCAAGCGCATCGAGAAAACCGCCAGCCACCTGGAAATCGGCGCCGCCACCCCGCTCACCGACTGCTATGGCGCGCTTAACGAGGAATATCCTGACTTCGGCGCCCTGCTGCATCGTTTTGCCTCGCTGCAAATCCGCAACCAGGGCACCCTCGGCGGCAACATCGGCAACGCCTCGCCAATCGGCGACTCGCCACCCCTGCTGATCGCCCTGGACGCGCAGGTGGTGCTGCGCCAGGGTGAACGCCAACGGGTGATGCCACTGGAAGACTACTTCATCGACTACCGCATCACGGCTCGCCAGGACAGCGAGTTCATCGAGAAGATCATCGTACCGCGCGCCTCCAGTGACTGGGCGTTCCGCGCCTATAAAGTGTCCAAACGCCTGGACGACGACATCTCCGCCGTGTGCGCAGCCTTCAACCTGAGCATCGAAGACGGTGTGGTCAGCGGTGTGCGGATCGCCTTCGGCGGCATGGCGGCGATACCCAAGCGCGCCCGTGCCTGCGAGGCAGCGTTGCGCGGCAAGCCGTGGAACCAGGCCGCCATCGAGCGCGCCTGCCAGGCCTTGGCCGAGGACTTCACCCCACTCAGCGACTTCCGCGCCAGCAAGGAATACCGCCTGCTGACCGCGCAGAACCTGCTGCGCAAGTACTTCATCGAACAGCAAACGCCGCACATCGAAACCCGGGTGACCGCTTATGTCTAACCATCACGTAGCCAAGAGCCAGGCCGAGATGGCCGAACTGTTCAGCCAGGACCTGACCACCGGGGTCGGCCGCAGCGTCAAGCACGACAGCGCCGACAAGCATGTATCCGGCGAGGCTGTGTACATCGACGACCGCCTGGAATTCCCCAACCAGTTGCACGTCTACGCCCGCACCGCCGACCGCGCCCATGCGCGCATCCTGCGCATCGACACCACGCCGTGCTATGCCTTCGAGGGTGTGCGCATTGCCATCACCCACGAAGACATCCCCGGCCTGAAAGACATCGGCCCGGTGGTGGCCGGCGACCCATTGCTGGCCATCGACAAGGTCGAGTTCTTCGGCCAGCCGGTGCTCGCTGTCGCTGCCCGCGATCTTGAAACCGCACGCAAAGCGGCCATGGCCGCCATCGTCGAGTACGAAGACCTGGAGCCGGTGCTGGACGTGGTCGAGGCGCTGCGCAAGAAGCACTTCGTGCTCGATAGCCACACCCACCAGCGCGGCGATTCGGCTGCCGCCCTGGCCAGCGCCCCGCACCGCATTCAGGGCACCCTGCACATCGGCGGCCAGGAGCACTTCTACCTCGAAACGCAGATTTCCTCGGTCATGCCCACCGAAGACGGCGGCATGATCGTCTACTGCTCCACGCAGAACCCCACCGAAGTGCAGAAACTGGTCGCCGAAGTGCTCGACGTGCCGATGAACAAGGTGGTGCTGGACATGCGCCGCATGGGTGGCGGTTTTGGCGGCAAGGAAACCCAGGCCGCCAGCCCGGCATGCCTGTGCGCGGTAGTCGCGCGCCTGACCGGCCAGCCAACCAAGATGCGCCTGCCGCGGGTCGAAGACATGACCATGACCGGCAAGCGCCACCCGTTCTACGTCGAGTATGACGTGGGCTTCGACGACAACGGCCGGCTGCACGGTATCAATTTCGACTTGGCCGGCAACTGCGGCTATTCGCCCGACCTGTCCGGTTCGATCGTCGACCGTGCCATGTTCCACTCCGACAACGCTTACTACTTGGGCGATGCCACCGTCCACGGCCACCGCTGCAAGACCAATACCGCCTCCAACACCGCCTACCGCGGCTTTGGCGGCCCACAAGGTATGGTCGCCATCGAGCAGGTGATGGACCATATCGCCCGTCATCTGGGCCGTGACCCACTGGCCGTGCGCAAGGCCAACTATTACGGCAAGACCGAACGCAACGTCACCCACTACTACCAGACCGTCGAGCACAACATGCTCGAGGAGATGACCGCCGAACTGGAAGCCAGCAGCGACTACGCCGAACGCCGCGAGTCGATCCGTCGCTTCAACGCCAACAGCCCGATCCTGAAGAAAGGCCTGGCACTGACACCGGTCAAGTTCGGCATTTCGTTCACCGCCACCTTCCTCAACCAGGCCGGTGCACTGATCCATATCTACACCGACGGCAGCATTCACCTGAACCACGGCGGCACCGAAATGGGCCAGGGCCTGAACACCAAGGTGGCCCAGGTGGTGGCGCAGATCTTCCAGGTTGATTTCAGCCGCATCCAGATCACCGCCACCAACACCGACAAGGTACCCAACACCTCGCCAACCGCAGCGTCGAGCGGCGCCGACCTGAACGGCAAGGCGGCGCAGAACGCGGCCGAAATCCTCAAGCGCCGCCTGACCGAGTTTGCCGCACGGCACTATCAGGTGACCGAGGAAGACGTCGAATTCCGCAACGGCCATGTGCGGGTGCGCGACCAGATCGTCAGCTTCGAGCAACTGGTGCAGCAGGCTTACTTCGCTCAGGTGTCGCTGTCCAGCACCGGGTTCTACCGCACGCCGAAAATCTTCTACGACCGCAGCCAGGCACGCGGCCGGCCGTTCTACTACTTCGCCTTTGGCGCTGCCTGCGTGGAAGTGATCGTCGATACGCTGACCGGCGAATACAAGATGTTGCGCGCCGACATCCTGCACGACGTGGGCGATTCGCTGAACCCTGCGATCGACATCGGCCAGGTAGAGGGCGGTTTCATCCAGGGCATGGGCTGGCTGACTACCGAAGAGCTGGTGTGGAACGCCAAAGGCAAGCTGATGACCAACGGCCCGGCCAGCTACAAGATCCCGGCCGTGGCCGACATGCCACTGGACTTGCGGGTGAAGCTGGTGGAAAACCGCAAGAACCCGGAAGACACCGTGTTCCACTCCAAGGCCGTGGGCGAGCCGCCGTTCATGCTCGGCATTGCTGCCTGGTGTGCAATCAAGGATGCCGTGGCCAGCCTGGCTGATTACCGCGTGCAGCCGCAGGTGGATGCACCAGCTACGCCGGAGCGGGTGCTGTGGGGCTGTGAGCAGATGCGCAAGGCGGTGGCTGCCACTCAGTCCGCAGAACCGGAGCTGGAAACCGTCACCCAGTAACGCCGCGCTCCGCTTTTTCTGTGGGAGCGGCCTTGTGTCGCGAAAGGGCTGCGCAGCAGCCCCAAATATGTATGTTGCTTTAAATATTCTGGGGCCGCTTCGCGCCCCTATCGCGACACAAGGCCGCTCCCACAAAGAAGCGGACCGCGTTGACCTGAAGAGGATCTGCATCATGCACCAATGGATCAACGCCCTCGCCGACCACCAGTCCCGTGGCGAAGCCTGCGTGATGGTGACCATCATCGAGGAACGCGGCTCGACCCCGCGCAACGCAGGCTCGAAGATGGTGGTCAGCGCCAGCGGTCTGTTCGACACCATCGGCGGCGGCCACCTGGAATACAAGGCGCTGCACATCGCCCGGCAAATGCTCGAAGCGCAGCGCACCACGCCGCACCTTGAGCGCTTCAGCCTCGGCGCCAGCCTGGGCCAGTGCTGCGGCGGCGTGACCGTGCTGCTGTTCGAACCCATGGCCGCCGTGCAGGCTCAGATCGCCGTGTTCGGCGCGGGCCATGTCGGCAGGGCTCTGGTACCCTTGCTCGCGGCGCTCCCCTGCCGGGTGCGCTGGATCGACTCGCGTGAACAGGAATTCCCCGAGCTCATCCCCAACGGGGTGACCAAGGTGGTCAGTGAAGAGCCGGTCGACGAAGTCGCAGACCTGCCGCCCGGCAGCTACTGCATCGTCATGACCCACAACCACCAGCTCGACCTGGAACTGACCGCCGCCATTCTCAAGCGCAACGATTTCACCTGGTTCGGCCTGATCGGCTCGAAGACCAAACGGGTCAAGTTCGAGCACCGCCTGCGCGAGCGAGGCTTCGACGAGGCCGTCATGGCACGCATGCGCTGCCCGATGGGCCTGGCCGAGGTCAAGGGCAAGCTGCCCATCGAGATCGCCGTGTCTATCGCCGGTGAAATCATTGCCACTTACAACGCCTGCTTCGGCCAGCACGACGCTGCCGCCAATGCCGGCCCCATTGCCCAATTGCTGCCGCCCTCCCGCCGCAGCCAAGCCATTTGACGAGTGTGTTATGACCGTTACCCGCAAAGCCTACCGTGCCGCCATCCTGCACAGCATTGCCGACCCGGCCGAGGTGGGCCTGGAGGCTTCCCATGAATACTACGAAGACGGCCTGCTGGTGGTCGACGATGGCCGCATCAGCGCCGTTGGGCACGCCAGTGAACTGCTGCCGACGCTGGATGCCGGCATCCCGGTCGAGCACTACCAGGACGCGCTGATCACCCCGGGGTTCATCGATACCCACATCCACTTCCCGCAGACCGGCATGATCGGTTCGTACGGCGAGCAGTTGCTGGACTGGCTGAACACCTACACCTTCCCGTGCGAAAAGCAGTTCGCCGACAAAGGCCACGCCGACCAGGTGGCGAAGATCTTCCTCAAGGAACTGCTGCGCAACGGCACCACCACTGCGCTGGTATTCGGCAGCGTGCACCCGGAATCGGTCAACGCCCTGTTCGAAGAGGCCGAGCGCCTGGACCTGCGCCTGATCGCCGGCAAAGTGATGATGGACCGCAATGCCCCAGACTACCTGACCGACACCGCCGAGTCCGGCTATGCCGAAAGCAAGGCACTGATCGAGCGCTGGCACGGCAAAGGCCGCCTGCACTATGCAGTGACCCCGCGTTTCGCCCCGACCAGCACGCCGCAACAGTTGACCCTGGCCGGCCAATTGCTCAAGGAGCACCCGGGCGTGTACATGCACACGCACCTGTCGGAAAACCTCAAGGAAATCGACTGGGTCAAGTCGCTGTTCCCCGAGCAGAAGGGTTACCTGGACGTCTACGACCACTTCGAGCTGCTGGGCGAGCGCTCGGTGTTCGCCCACGGCGTGCACCTGTGCGACGACGAGTGCCAGCGCCTGGCCGAAACCGGCTCGGCCGTGGCCTTCTGCCCCACCTCCAACCTGTTCCTTGGCAGTGGCCTGTTCAACCTGCCCCAGGCCGAGCGGTTCAAGGTCAACGTGGGCCTGGGTACCGACGTTGGCGCCGGCACCAGCTTCTCTCTGCTTAACACCCTGAACGAGGCATACAAGGTGATGCAGCTGCAAGGCGCGCGCCTGCATCCGTACAAATCGCTGTACCTGGCCACCCTCGGCGGCGCCCGCGCACTGCGCCTGGACGACCGTATCGGTAGCCTGCGCCCAGGCAACGATGCAGACTTCGTAGTGCTGGACTACAAGGCCACACCACTGCTGGACTACCGCATCCAGCAGTCCAACAGCATCGAAGAAACCTTGTTCGTGCTCACTACCCTGGGCGATGACCGTACCGTACGTGAAACCTACGCCGCCGGGCGCTGCGTGCACCAGCGCTAAGGTTCTTTCGCCAGGCCCCGATACAGCGCGCCGCCGATTGCAGCACCGATCAGCGGCGCCACCCAGAACAGCCATAGCTGCTGCAGGGCCCAGCCACCGACGAACAAGGCCGGCCCCGTGCTACGCGCGGGGTTGACCGAAGTATTGGTGATCGGGATCGAGATCAGGTGGATCAGGGTAAGGGCCAGGCCGATGGCGATGGGTGCGAAACCTGCCGGTGCGCGGGCGTCGGTCGCCCCCATGATGACCACCAGGAACATCGCCGTCATCACCACTTCACTGACAAAGCCTGCACCCAGCGTATAGCCACCGGGCGAATGGTCGGCGTAGCCGTTTGAAGCCAACCCCGAAGAAAGCTCGAACCCGGCCTTGCCGCTGGCGATGAGGTAGATCACCCCGGCCGCCAGGATGGCACCGATCACCTGGGCGATCACATAAGGCAGCAGCTCTTTGGCCGGGAAGCGCCCGCCGACCACCAGCCCGAACGACACGGCAGGGTTTAGATGGCAACCAGAAATATGGCCGATGGCAAAGGCCATGGTCAGTACGGTGAGGCCGAAGGCGAAGGCGACACCGAGCACACCGATGCCGAGAGGGGAACTGGCTGCGAGTACCGCACTGCCACAGCCACCAAGGACCAGCCAGAAGGTGCCGATCAGTTCGGCACCCATGCGTTTACCGAGGGACATGCTCATGAATCCATTCCTCAAGAAGTTGAACGCAACGAATGCGCAAGCCCAACTGCTTGATGAAGGTTTGCTCACAAGAATTTAGCAGACCTTTGGGTTATGGCCAGTAGCGGCTGGGGGCGGCCTTGCAGCCCCTCGATCACACTGGCAAACGTTCAACCCTTGACGGAAACCTTGGGCTTTTTCAGCAAATGCGAGAACACCGCATGCAAATCGTCGGAGGCGCTCTCCTCGTCCAGGTTCAGCTTGCTGTCGATGTGGTCCATGTGATGCATCATCAGGCTCACGGCCTGCTCGGCATCGCGCGCCTCGATGGCATCGATGAGCTGCATGTGCTCATCGTAAGAGCAGTGCGAGCGGTTGCCGCTTTCGTACTGGGCAATGATCAGCGAAGTCTGCGATACCAGGCTGCGCTGGAAACTTACCAGCGGTGCATTGCCCGCCGCTTCGGCCAGCTTGAGGTGGAACTCACCGGACAGGCGAATGCCGGCACCCCGGTCACCGCGCGAAAAGCTGTCGCGCTCCTCACGCACCATCTGCCGCAGCTCGTTAAGCTGATCGGGGGTGGCATGCTGCACCGCCAGCTCGGTGATGGCGCGTTCGACCATGCGCCGCGAGAAGAACACCTGGCGCGCCTCTTCTACAGTCGGGCTGGCCACCACCGCGCCGCGGTTCGGCCGCAGCAGCACCACGCTTTCGTGGGCCAGGCGCGACAAGGCGCGGCGGATGATGGTGCGGCTGACGCCAAAGATCTCGCCCAGCGCTTCCTCGCTCAACTTGGTGCCCGGAGCCAGACGCTGCTCGAGGATCGCCTCGAAAATATGCGCGTAGACGATGTCGTCCTGGGTACCGCTGCGGCCGGCCTTGCCGACTCGTGCAGGTTTTTTCAGAGGTTGCAGCTGTTCGTTCATGGGCTCTCGAGGCACGAAGAGAAAGTATGGCGCCATTGTACACAGGCTGAGGCGATTCCGCAGGGGGCGTTTTACCTATATAGCCGTTGTACGACGCATTGCGCATACAAAACATAAAACATTATTTGCTTTATTTGTACACAAAAGCATAATCCACCGAGCAACTTCTTGACCCTTGAGTCAACAAAAAAGGTCAGACGTCTGCCTTCCCTCGCGGAGCCGCCAAGTGCATTGCGCAGGAAACTGGCTCCATAACAACAAGAAAGACTTGAGGAGTACCCGCTGTGGAAAGCCGCAAATCCGAAGCCCCTACGCTGGATCTCGCCCCGCCGCTCGAAACGAGCTGGCTGGAGCGGATTTTCAAACTCAAGCAACACGGCAGCACTGTCAAAACCGAAATGATCGCTGGGGTGACCACCTTCATCACCATGGCCTACATCATCTTCGTCAACCCCAACATCATGGCCGACGCCGGCATCGACCATGGTGCCGCTTTTGTCGCCACCTGCATCGCCGCCGCGCTGGGCTGCCTGCTGATGGGCCTGTACGCCAACTGGCCGGTGGGCCTGGCGCCGGGCATGGGGCTCAATGCTTTCTTTACCTACACCGTGGTCGGCACCATGGGCTACAACTGGGAAACGGCGCTGGGGGCGGTATTCGTCTCCGGCGTGTTGTTCATGTTCCTGACCTTGTCGAAAGTGCGCGAATGGCTGCTCAACAGCATCCCGGTCAGCCTGCGCCATGCCATGGGGGCCGGCGTCGGATTGTTTCTCGGGCTGATCGGCCTGAAGACCGCAGGCATCATCGTCGACAGCCCCGCCACCCTGATCAAGCTGGGCTCGTTGCATGAGCCGGGGCCGCTGCTGGCGGCCGTGTGCTTCCTGCTGATCGCCATCCTCAGCTACAAGCGGGTATTCGGCGCGATCCTGATCAGCATCATTGGTGTCACCCTGGCGGGCTGGGGCCTGGGCCTGGTCAAGTTTGGCGGGGTGATGTCGATGCCCCCAAGCCTGGCACCGACCTGGATGGCCATGGACGTGGCTGGCGTGTTCAATGTCAGCATGATCAGCGTGGTGCTGGCGTTCCTGTTCGTGCACATGTTCGACACTGCCGGCACGCTGATGGGGGTTGCGCAACGGGCCAACCTGGTGGCGCCGGACGGGCGTATCGAGAACCTGTCGAAGGCGTTGAAGGCTGACAGTGCCTCGAGTGTGTTCGGTGCGGTGGTCGGTGTACCGCCGGTGACCAGCTATGTGGAGAGTGCTGCGGGGGTTGCCGCAGGTGGCCGAACTGGCCTGACGGCTGTGGTGGTAGGCCTACTGTTCATCGCCGCGATGTTCTTCGCGCCGCTGGCCGGGATGATTCCGGCTTATGCGACAGCAGGTGCACTGATCTACGTTGCAATGCTGATGATGGGCAGCATGGCGCACATCCATTGGGATGAGGCCACCGACAGCATTCCGGCGATCGTCACGGTGATCATGATGCCGCTGACGTTCTCGGTCGCCGATGGTATTGCCCTGGGCTTCATCAGCTATGTGGCACTGAAGGCGGGTACCGGCAAATACAAGGAAATCTCGGCCAGCCTGTGGGTGCTGTGCGCGATCTTCATTGCCAAGTTCGTGTTCCTCTGACCGAGGGCGCTTGGCTTTAGATTTCCAGTGTTCTCGAAATCGAGCGCCGCCTGCGCGGCGCGTCGCGACCAAGGTCGTTCCTACGCTTGTTTCGGGCCATTAATGCCTGCGAGGTACGCGCGCGAACGCCTAGTTGGTACGCCGCGATATGGCGCCCTTGCTCAACATTTGAAAGGCCTGCGCGGTCGCCCGTAGGAGCGGGTTTACCCGCGAAAGGGCCGGCCCTGCTGGCCTATCTCCACCCGCCGCTCAGCGTTGCCGCCACCACCGTATTCGCGGGTAAACCCGCTCCTACCACGGGGTGGACAGTTGGATACAGCCCGCCGTAGGAGCGGGTTCACCCGCGAAGAGGCCGGCCCTGCTGGCCAATCTCCACCCGCCGTTCACCGTTGCTGCCGCCACCGTATTCGCGGGTAAACCCGCTCCTACCACGGGGTGGACAGTTGGACACAGCCCGCCGTAGGAGCGGGTTCACCCGCGAAGAGGCCGGCCCTGCTGGCCAATCTCCACCCGCCGTTCACCGTTGCCGCCGCCACCGTATTCGCGGGTAAACCCGCTCCTACCACGGGGTGAACAGTTGGATACAGGCCGCCGTAGGAGCGGGTTCACCCGCGAAAGGGCCGGGCCTGCTGGCCAATCTCCACCCGCCGTTCACCGTTGCCGCCGCTACCGTATTCGCGGGTAAACCCGCCCCTACACCTGATCGGGGGTGGACACACATCGGTGATTGGGCGCAGGCCGTCGTAGGAACGGGTTCACCCGCGAAGAGGCCGGCACAGGCCACACAAAAACAGCAGACGAAAAAAAGCCCGCCAGTGTGAGAGCGGGCCAAAGGACCTACGAAGATTCTTCTAGCGACCAACTAGCTTCCACGATAGGTCGAATAGCTGTAAGGCGAAATCAGCAGCGGCACATGGTAGTGCTCCTGCGACTCGTCGATGCCAAAGCGCAGCACGACAACATCCAGAAACGCCTGGGCCGGCAATTGCACGCCACGGGCGCGGTAGTAATCCCCAGCGCTGAACTGCAACTGGTAAACGCCAGTGCGGTAATCGTCCCCCTGCAACAGCGGCGCGTCGACGCGGCCATCGCTGTTGGTCAGGGCGGTGTTCACCAGCTCCAGCTGCTGGCCTTCGACGCGGTACAGCTCGACCTTGATCGAGCTACCCGGGCAGCCATGCGCGGCATCCAGTACGTGTGTGGTCAAACGTCCCATTGCGTGTCGCCTCTTGTTCAATCTGTGGGCAAAAAATACTCAGCCATCGCACCAGCTTAGCGCCTGCGGCAGGCGGGAATGACGTTATTAAGACATTCCATCCAAGGATTGTACACAATTTTTTGATCCCCTCTGTCACACCCTCCCTTTGCTGCCCATAAACGACCCATCGGTCGCAAATACACGCACCATAACGATGCCAACCTCATTAGCTGACCAAACAGGCAGGTTTCTTGCACTGTATTTCCAGGTCGCTGTCAGGCGACAAAAGGGAAGAAATGCGGAAAAACAGGCTTACAAAAGATTTCAGAAGTTGTATACAATCAGCCCATCCGGTGGTGCGACATACCGACGCGGCCCGCCCACCCCCCGCACTAACGCACAAGAAGGAAGACTGCAGTGAGCGCTGATTACCCTCGCGACCTGATCGGTTACGGCAACAACCCTCCTCACCCGCAATGGCCGGGTAACGCCCGCATCGCGCTGTCTTTCGTCCTCAATTACGAGGAAGGTGGCGAACGCAACATCCTGCACGGTGACAAGGAATCCGAAGCCTTCCTGTCCGAGATGGTCGCTGCCCAACCCCTGCAGGGCCAGCGCAACATGAGCATGGAGTCGCTGTATGAATACGGCAGCCGTGCCGGTGTATGGCGCCTGCTGAAGCTGTTCAAGGACAGCGGCGTGCCACTCACCGTCTTCGCCGTGGCCATGGCCGCCCAGCGCCACCCCGACGTGATCCGCGCCATGGTCGAAGCCGGCCACGAGATCTGCAGCCACGGCTACCGCTGGATCGACTACCAGAACATGGACGAGGCCCAGGAGCGCGAGCACATGCTCGAAGCCATCCGTATCCTCACCGAACTCACCGGCGAGCGCCCGCTGGGCTGGTACACCGGCCGTACCGGCCCGAACACCCGCCGCCTGGTGATGGAGGAAGGTGGTTTCCTCTATGACAGCGACACCTACGACGACGACCTGCCCTACTGGGAGCCGAACAACCCCACCGGCAAGCCGCACCTGGTGATCCCCTACACCCTGGACACCAACGACATGCGCTTCACCCAGGTACAGGGCTTCAACTGCGGCGAGCAGTTCTTCCAGTACCTGAAAGACGCCTTTGATGTGCTGTACGCCGAAGGCGCCGAAGCACCGAAAATGCTTTCCATCGGCCTGCACTGCCGCCTGGTCGGCCGCCCGGCACGCCTGGCTGCACTCAAGCGCTTCGTCGATTACGCAAAAAGTCATGACCAGGTCTGGTTCGCCCGTCGCGTGGATATCGCCCGCCACTGGCACACCACCCACCCGTACAAGAAAGAGAACGCCTGATGACCGCCTTCAATACCCTCAAACCATCCGCCCTGGACCGCGACGCCTTCGTCAAGGCCTTCGCCGATATCTACGAGCACTCGCCGTGGGTTGCCGAAAAAGCCTATGACCTGGGCCAGCTGGGCGAGCTGGACGAGATCGAGGCGCTGCACCAGCGCATGAGCGACATCCTGCTCAGCGCCAACCACGCTGACCAGCTCGCGCTGATCAATGCTCACCCGGACCTGGCAGGCAAGGCCGCCATCCAGGGCGAACTGACCGAATCGAGCACCAACGAACAGGCCGGTGCCGGTATCCACCAGTGCACCGCCGAAGAGTTCGCCCGGTTCACCGAACTGAACGATGCCTATAAGGCCAAGTTCCAGTTCCCGTTCATCATGGCGGTGAAGGGCAGTAACCGGCACCAGATTCTCGCCGCCTTTGAAAAACGCATCCACAACGATGCCGATGCCGAATTCAAGGAAGCCCTGGCGCAGATCAACCTGATCGCCCTGTTCCGCCTGCTGCAGCTGTAAGCAACAGCCGAACCTTATTCAGAAAACGAACAATAGAAGAGATAACCGCATGCGCACCCTGATGATCGAGCCCTTGACCAAAGAAGCCTTCGCCCAGTTCGGAGACGTGATCGAAACCGACGGCAGCGACCACTTCATGATCAACAACGGCTCGACCATGCGCTTTCACAAGCTCGCCACGGTCGAAACCGCCGAGCCTGAAGACAAGGCGATCATCAGCATCTTCCGCGCCGACGCGCAGGACATGCCGCTGACCGTGCGCATGCTGGAACGCCATCCGCTGGGCAGCCAGGCTTTTATCCCGCTGCTCGGCAACCCCTTTCTGATCGTGGTCGCGCCCGTTGGCGATGCACCTGTATCAGGCTTGGTCCGAGCCTTCCGCAGTAATGGCAGGCAGGGCGTTAATTACCATCGCGGCGTCTGGCACCACCCGGTGCTGACGATCGAAAAGCGGGATGATTTCCTGGTGGTTGATCGCAGTGGTTCTGGCAACAACTGCGATGAGCATTACTTCACCGAGGAACAGATGCTGATCCTCAATCCCCACCAATAAGAAAAGGTCAGTCATCTTCTCGGTGACTGGCAGAGGTACATACTGTGGAAGCACACCTTCACGAATGGCTGAACCTGAGCATTCGCTGGGTTCACATGATCACCGGCGTCGCCTGGATCGGTGCATCGTTCTACTTCGTCTGGCTGGAGAACCACCTGAACCGAAGCAACCCGCGCGATGGGTTGTCGGGTGATCTCTGGGCGATTCACGGCGGTGGTATCTACCACCTGGAGAAATACAAGCTCGCCCCCCCGAAAATGCCCGAGAACCTGCACTGGTTCAAATGGGAAGCCTACTTCACCTGGATGTCCGGTATCGCCCTGCTGTGCGTGGTGTTCTACTGGAACCCGACCCTGTACCTGCTGGCACCTGGCAGCACCCTGAGCGGTGCCGAAGGCGTGGCCATCGGTATCGGTTCGCTGATCGCGGGATGGTTCATCTACGACTTCCTGTGCGACTCGCCCCTGGGCAAGAAGCCAGCGCTGCTCGGTGCTGTGCTGTTCGTGCTGATCATCGCTGCCTGCTGGGGCTTCAGCCTGGTGTTCAGCGGCCGTGGCGCCTACCTGCACACCGGCGCGATCATCGGCACCATCATGGTCGGTAACGTGTTCCGCATCATCATGCCGGCCCAACGCCAGCTGGTGGCGGCGATCGAGAACAACCAGACGCCCGACCCGGTACTGCCGGCCAAGGGCCTGCTGCGCTCGCGTCACAACAACTACTTCACCCTGCCGGTGCTGTTCATCATGATCAGCAACCATTTCCCGAGCACCTACGGTAGCCAGTACAACTGGCTGATCCTGGCCGGTATCGCAGTAGCCGCGGTTCTGATCCGCCACTACTTCAACACCCGCCACGACAGCAACAAGTACGCCTGGACCCTGCCCGTCGGCGCCTTGGCGATGATCTGCCTGGCCTACGTTACCGGTCCGAAACCGATGGCCGTAAGCCCTGAGCAAGCCGCAGCGAAGATTGATTACCAACCGCTGCCGGCAACTGCCGTAGGCGGCAAGACCGCTGCCGAGCAGCGTGCCGAGGACGCCGCCAAGGCTGCCGAAGCACCCGCCGCACCTGCGCAGGCACCGGCCCAGGCCGCTGCCCAGGCCGGTGGTGGCGACTTCGACAAGATCCACAATGTCATCCAGGAACGCTGCACCGTGTGCCACTCGTCCAAGCCGACCAGCCCACTGTTCAGCGCCGCTCCTGCCGGCGTGATGTTCGACACTCCGCAGCAGATCCAGGCCCAGGCCGCGCGCATTCAGGCGCAAGCGGTTGCCAGCCAGATCATGCCGCTGGGCAACATCACCCAGATGACCACCGAAGAGCGCAAGCTCGTCGGCGACTGGATCGCCAAAGGCGCCCAGGTCAACTGACAGCACCTCGCCAGGCAACCCGCCCCCCAAGGGAATCACCTTCCCCTGTTGGAGCGGGCTTGCCCGCGAAGAGGCCGGAAGCCCCGGCCTCAAGCTCCATGTGTTACGCAACAAGCAAGCATCGAGCGCGCAGGCATGAGGCCTGCCGCTTGGATCCGAGAATAAAAACAAAACTCGAGGTGCTGCATGTCCGAGTCACGCAAGGCGTATATCCCCATTGCGCCGCCGCGAGAACCCTTGCCCCTGTTCCAACTGTTCCTGGTTGGCCTGCAACACGTTCTGCTGATGTACGGTGGCGCGATCGCCGTGCCGTTGATCATCGGCCAGGCCGCCGGGTTGTCCCGTGAAGAAGTCGCTTTCCTGATCAACGCCGACCTGCTGGTCGCTGGCGTCGCTACCATCATCCAGTCGTTCGGTATCGGCCCGGTGGGCATCCGCATGCCGGTGATGATGGGTGCCAGTTTCGCTGCCGTCGGCAGCATGGTGGCCATGGCCGGCATGCCCGGCGTAGGCCTGCAGGGGATCTTCGGCGCGACCATCGCTGCCGGGTTCTTCGGCATGCTGATCGCGCCGTTCATGTCCAAGGTTGTCCGCTTCTTCCCCCCACTGGTCACCGGTACGGTGATCACCTCGATTGGCCTGTCGCTGTTCCCGGTGGCCGTCAACTGGGCCGGTGGCGGCCAAGACGCTCAAACGTTCGGCTCGCCGATCTACCTGCTGGTGGCCGGCCTGGTACTGGCCGTGATCCTGCTGATCAACCGCTTCATGCGCGGTTTCTGGGTCAACGTGTCGGTACTGGTGGGCATGGGCCTTGGCTACATCCTGGCCGGCTCCATCGGCATGGTCGACCTGTCGGGTCTGAATGAAGCACCGTGGTTGCAGGTGGTCACCCCGCTGCACTTTGGCATGCCGACCTTCAGCCTGGCGCCGATCCTGTCCATGTGCCTGGTAGTGGTGATCATCTTCGTCGAGTCCACCGGCATGTTCCTGGCCCTGGGCAAGGTGACCGATCGCGAAGTCACCCCAGGCATGCTGCGTCGCGGCCTGCTGTGCGATGCCGGTGCGTCGTTCATTGCGGGCTTCTTCAACACCTTCACCCACTCCTCGTTCGCCCAAAACATCGGCCTGGTGCAGATGACCGGGGTGCGCTGCCGCTATGTCACCATCGTGGCCGGTGCACTGCTGATCCTGCTCAGCCTGCTGCCCAAGGCGGCCTTCCTGATTGCCTCGATCCCGCCCGCAGTACTGGGCGGCGCGTCCATCGCCATGTTCGGCATGGTCACCGCCACCGGGATCAAAATTCTTCAGGAGGCGGACATCGGCGACCGCCGCAACCAGCTGTTGGTTGCCGTGAGCGTCGGCTTCGGGTTGATCCCCGTGGTGCGTCCGGAGTTCTTTGCCCAGATGCCACAGTGGATGGAACCCATCACCCACAGCGGTATCGCCATGGCCACGGTCTGTGCCCTGGTGTTGAACGTTCTGTTCAACATCCTTGGCGGTGCCGACCGCGCAATGCACAACGACGTCTGTCACCAGCATTGAGCCAAAAGGGGCGGTGCATGACCGCCCCTCATCACCTCTGCAGTAACCGCTACGCCGTCGACCCGCCGGAATGGGTCGCCCGGGGCGCCTGCGCGCCAAAAAAACCGCCAACAAAAACAATAAGTCCGGGAATCACAACATGAAGCGCATCACCACGTCCCTGTTGTTGGGCAGCAGCCTGCTGGCCACCCTACCCTCGCACGCAGGCGAATGGCTGCAATGGCACGGCGAAAGCCTGACCTACCTGTACGGCAAGGACTTCAAGGTCAACCCTGATATCCAGCAGACCATCACCTTCGAGCACGCCAACAAATGGAAGTACGGCGACACCTTCATGTTCGTCGACAAGATCTTCTACAACGGCAAGGCCGACCCCGGCAAAGGTGTGACCACCTACTACGGCGAGTTCAGCCCACGCCTGTCATTGGGCAAGATCTTCGACCGCAAGCTTGCCTTCGGTCCGATCAAGGATATGCTGCTGGCCATGACCTACGAGCGCGGTGAAGGCGACAACGAGGCCTACCTGATCGGCCCAGGCTTTGACTTGAACATCCCCGGCTTCAACTATTTCACCCTCAATTTCTACGTGCGCAACACCGAAGGCAGCCGCCCCGGTGACAACGTCTGGCAGATTACCCCCGGCTGGTCGTACACCCTCCCTGTCGGCCGGTCAGACATTCTGATCGACGGTTACATGGACTGGGTTACCGACAACGACCAGACCCGCCGTGGCACCTATCACGCCAACCTGCACTTCAACCCGCAGGTTAAATACGACCTGGGCAAGGCGCTGAACCTGGGCGCCAAGCAGCTCTACGTCGGCTTTGAATACAGCTACTGGAAAGACAAGTACGGCATTGACAGCCGCGGCAACCTGGACAGCAACCAGAGCGTGGCCAGTGCGCTGATCAAGGTGCACTTCTAGGAAGTTGACCAAACGCACAAGTTTGAATCACCCCGCTCCAGGACGGAGCACTTGAGGCGCGGCGCGCAAGCCAGTAATCTGCGCGCCCCCTCGATCAGGGCAGAACGGATTCTGCCTGCGTTTACTGACCGCTCAGTCAATGAATACGGGCGGTTGGCCAACGTGTTGCCAGCCTGAAAGACCCTTTTCATCCGTTCAGAACGAAGTCGAGCAGGAAGGTTTTGCCAACCCGGAAAAGTTGGCTCGACCCTTGCCAAACAGCTGTGGCCCATCGAAAAAAGCTGACTCAAAAGACAAAAAAGCGCCGGCAACGAGCGCTGACAACAGATCAATCAAGGGAGCGACACTCGCAATGCGTACCATCAACAGCCTGATCCTCGCCGGCGGCCTGCTGGCCTGCGGCACCACCTTCGGCGGCGACCTGCTGCAATGGCAAAACAACAGCCTGACCTACCTGTGGGGCAAGAACTTCAAGGTCAACCCGGCGATTCAGCAAACCGTCACCTTCGAGCACGCCGATGGCTGGAAGTACGGCGACAACTTCATTTTCGTCGACAAGATCTTCTACCAGGGCCAGAAAGACGCCGGCAACGGCCCGAACACCTACTACGGTGAGATCAGCCCACGCCTGTCGTTCGGCAAGATTTTCGACCAGAAGATCGAGTTTGGCCCGGTCAAGGACGTGCTGCTGGCGATGACCTACGAGTTTGGCGAGGGTGACACCGAGTCTTACCTGATCGGTCCGGGCTTCGACCTGGCCATCCCGGGCTTCGACTACTTCCAGCTGAACTTCTACAACCGCACCACCGACGGCAGCCGCGCGGGCGACAACGTGTGGCAGATCACCCCGGTGTGGTCTTACACCATTCCGGTCGGTGACTCCGACGTGCTGATCGACGGCTTCATGGACTGGGTGGTGGACAACGACGAGAACCGCCGCGGCACCTACCAGGCCAACCTGCACTTCAACCCGCAGATCAAGTATGACCTGGGCAAGGCGCTGCACCTGGGCGAGAAGCAGTTGTATGTGGGTGTTGAGTACGATTACTGGAAGAACAAGTACGGCATCAAGGACAGCGATGCCTTCACTACCGACCAGAACACCATGAGCTTCTTGGTCAAGGTTCACTTCTGAACGGATCGCTCGGGGCCGCGCTGCGGCCCATTCGCGGGTAAACCCGCTCCTACAGGGGCCGCACCGGGTTCAAGGCATACGCGGTACCTGGGGGGCGGGTTCACGCGCGAACCGGGGCAAAGCCCCGGCCAGGCGCCTCAATTGGCAGGTCTGAGCGCCCGCCACAACTTCCCCGCAGCACTGACCACCGCCAGCACCATGGCACCGGCCACAACCCCGACCCCAGCGTTGAGCAACGCCCCGGTCAGCGCCCCACCACGCCCTTCGCTGAACGCCTCGATGGCATGATGCAGCGGCTCGATGCCATGCACCAGGATCCCACCGCCCACCAGAAACATCGCCGCAGTACCAATCACCGACAGGCTTTTCATCATGTACGGCGCCGCCCGCAGGATGCCGTTACCCACTGCCTGAGTCAGCCTGGAGGTTTTGCGGGCCATCCACAGCCCAAGGTCGTCAAGCTTGACGATCCCGCCTACCAACCCATACACACCAATGGTCATGACCACCGCAATGCCCGACAGCACGATGATCTGCTGGGTCAGCGGCGAGTCAGCCACGATACCCAAGGTAATGGCGATGATTTCCGCCGACAGGATGAAGTCGGTACGCACCGCCCCCTTGATCTTGGCTTTTTCAAAAGCCACCAGGTCAACACTGGCATCGGCAACAGCCTCCTTGCGCGCCTCGTGCTGTGCCTCATCCTCATCCTTGCTGTGCAAGAACTTGTGCGCCAGCTTCTCGAAACCCTCGAAGCACAGGAACGCGCCACCCAGCATCAACAACGGCGTAACCGCCCACGGTATGAACGCACTGATCAGCAGCGCGGCCGGTACCAGGATCGCCTTGTTGACGAACGACCCCTTGGCCACCGCCCAGACGACCGGAAGTTCACGATCGGCGCGCACGCCGGTGACCTGCTGAGCATTCAGCGCCAGGTCGTCACCCAGCACACCCGCAGTCTTTTTCGCCGCGACTTTAGTCATTAGCGAGACGTCATCCAGCAACGTGGCGATGTCGTCGATCAGTACCAGTAGACTGCTTCCTGCCATGTTTGCTTGTATCCAAATAAGTCAATGTGCCGGATTCTAGCCCAAAGCCGCTGCCTTGAGCGCCCGTCGAGGCCGGTGCTACCATGCCCGATCCCCCTTAGAGGTGGCCAGACACGAGGAAGATCCCTGACCATGAGCACCATTCGCGAGCGCAACAAGGAATTGATCCTGCGCGCGGCCAGCGAGGAATTCGCCGACAAGGGCTTCGCCGCCACCAAGACCAGCGATATCGCGGCCAAGGCCGGCCTGCCCAAGCCGAACGTGTACTACTACTTCAAGTCCAAGGACAACCTTTACCGCGAGGTCCTGGAAAGCATCATCGCGCCGATCATGCAGGCATCCACGCCGTTCAATGCAGACGGCGACCCGAAGGAAGTGCTGAGTGCGTACATTCGTTCGAAAATTCGCATTTCGCGTGACCTGCCCCATGCGTCCAAGGTGTTCGCCAGCGAGATCATGCATGGCGCGCCGCACCTGTCACCGAACCAGGTCGAGCAGTTGAACGAGCAGGCCCGGCACAACATCGAGTGCATCCAGCGCTGGATCGACCGCGGGCAGATCGCCCATGTGGACGCGCACCACCTGATGTTCAGCATCTGGGCGGCGACCCAGACCTATGCGGACTTCGACTGGCAGATTTCTGCGGTGACCGGCAAGGCCAAGCTGGCCGACAGTGATTATGACGCGGCGGCCGAGACCATTATCCGCATGGTGCTCAAGGGTTGTGAGCCAGAGGTGGCCTGACATGGCCAATGGGGACCGCATTCCACTGGGGTCGCACGCCCCTGTGGGAGCAACTGTCTTGCTCAATTTCTGAAAGCTGGCGCGATCCGTGTGGGAGCGGCCTTGCGTCGCGAAAGGGCTGCACAGCAGCCCCGGGGTTCAGCGTCGATGCAAATCAGGCCGGTGTTCAGCCTCAACCCAGCGCAGTGTCGAGAAACATCATCACCGCAAACCCGCCCATCAACCCTGGGTAATGGAGCTGGGTGCAGCGCTGGGCATCAACGTCGAGCCGGCGCTGGAAGCCCTGAAAGTCGCCGTACACATCTAAAGCCTGGCGCAGTCCTTGTGGGGCCTTGTGTCGCGAATGGGCCGCAAAGCGGCCCCAGCTGACTTGAGCCTTACGCCGCTACCCCGGCATCTGCCCGCAACCCCACCTCCTCGATCGCACTGATCGCACACTGCTCGTCGATATCCGACGTATCGCCGCTGATCCCCACGGCACCCAGCACCTTGCCGTCCTGATCACGAATCAGCACCCCACCTGGCGCCGGCACCACCGGCCGCTCACCCATCCCGTTCAACGCGGCAAAAAAAGCCGGCCGCTGCTGCGCATCCAGCGCCAGCAAGCGCGACCCCTTGCCCAGGGCAATCGCACCCCAGGCTTTGCCAGTGGCCACTTCAGGCCGAATCAGGCTCGCGCCATCCTCACGCTGCAACGCCAGCAAGTGCCCGCCGGCATCCAGCACCGCAACGGTCAGTGGCGCGGCGTTGATCTTGCGGCCTGCCGCCAGTGCGGCGTTTACCAGGCTGACAGCGATTTTCAGGTTCAAGACGTTCATGGAAAGGTCCTCTTCTTGTTGTGAGAAGCCCTAAGGGCAGTTGAAAACCGATAGAGCAAATAGAACACAACGAGATGTATTTTTGTATACAATATTTTGAAACGATCGTATGCGATGGCGCAAATAGCCGTTTTCACGGCCGCTTTGACGAAAGCGAGCCCACCCGATGAAAACCCATTGACCTGAGCCGCCAGGCGTGAATACACTCTGTCGCAAAGCAAGTTGTATACAATTACAAAATCGATGAGGCACAAACCATGAGCAAAATGAGAGCAATCGATGCAGCCGTTCTGGTCATGCGCCGTGAAGGTGTAGATACCGCGTTCGGCATCCCGGGGGCTGCCATCAACCCGTTGTATTCGGCCCTGAAGAAAGTCGGTGGCATCGATCACGTCCTCGCTCGTCACGTCGAAGGTGCCTCGCACATGGCCGAGGGCTACACCCGCGCCAACCCGGGCAACATCGGTGTGTGCATCGGCACTTCCGGCCCTGCCGGCACCGACATGGTCACCGGCCTGTACAGCGCCTCGGCCGACTCCATCCCGATTCTGTGCATCACTGGCCAGGCGCCACGTGCCCGCCTGCACAAGGAAGACTTCCAGGCTGTCGACATCACCAACATCGTCAAGCCAGTGACCAAGTGGGCGACCACCGTTCTGGAGCCAGGCCAGGTGCCTTACGCCTTCCAGAAGGCCTTCTATGAAATGCGTACCGGCCGCCCAGGCCCGGTGCTGATCGACCTGCCGTTCGACGTGCAGATGGCCGAAATCGAATTCGACATCGATGCCTACGAACCACTGGCAGTCAACAAGCCATCCGCCACCCGCGTACAGGCCGAGAAAGCCCTGGCCCTGCTCAATGACGCCGAGCGCCCACTGCTGGTAGCCGGTGGCGGCATCATCAACGCCGACGCCAGCGACAAGCTGGTCGAATTCGCCGAACTGACCGGCGTACCCGTGATCCCGACCCTGATGGGCTGGGGCACCATCCCGGACGACCACGCCCAGATGGTCGGCATGGTTGGCCTGCAGACCTCGCACCGCTATGGCAACGCAACCCTGCTGAAGTCCGACCTGGTATTCGGTATCGGTAACCGCTGGGCCAACCGCCACACCGGTTCCGTCGATGTCTACACCGAAGGCCGCAAGTTCGTGCACGTCGACATCGAACCGACCCAGATCGGCCGCGTGTTCACCCCGGACCTGGGCATCGTTTCCGATGCTGGCAAGGCACTGGACGTGTTCCTGGAAGTGGCCCGCGAGTGGAAAGCCGCCGGCAAGCTCAAGTGCCGCAAGGCCTGGCTGGAAGAGTGCCAGGAGCGCAAGTCGAGCCTGCAGCGCAAGACCCACTTCGACAACGTGCCGGTCAAGCCGCAGCGCGTCTACGAAGAAATGAACCAGGTGTTCGGCAAAGACACCTGCTACGTCAGCACCATCGGCCTGTCGCAGATCGCCGGCGCGCAGTTCCTGCATGTGTACAAGCCACGCCACTGGATCAACTGCGGCCAGGCCGGCCCGCTGGGCTGGACCATCCCTGCTGCACTGGGCGTGGTCAAAGCCGATCCGAAGCGCAAGGTTGTGGCGCTGTCGGGTGACTACGACTTCCAGTTCATGATCGAAGAACTGGCGGTGGGTGCGCAGTTCAACCTGCCGTACGTTCACGTACTGGTGAACAACGCCTACCTGGGCCTGATCCGCCAGGCGCAGCGTGGCTTCGACATGGATTACTGTGTACAACTGGCGTTCGAGAACATCAACTCGACCGACGCTGCCACCTACGGTGTCGACCACGTCGCCGTGGTCGAAGGCCTGGGTTGCAAGGCCATCCGTGTGTTCGAGCCAGCAGAAATCGCCCCTGCCCTGATCAAGGCACAGAAGATGGCCGAAGAGTTCCGCGTGCCGGTGGTGGTTGAAGTGATTCTCGAGCGTGTGACCAACATTTCCATGGGCACCGAGATCAACGCGGTCAACGAGTTCGAAGACCTGGCCCTGGTCGGCAACGACGCGCCAACCGCCATCTCGCTGCTGGACTGATCGCCTGACGCCCCCAGGCACGCCCTGGGGGCCTTCATCGCAAGGAGACAACTCATGCCTCGCTTCGCTGCCAACCTGTCCATGCTGTTCACCGAACAGGACTTCCTGGCCCGCTTCAAGGCTGCCGCCGATGCTGGTTTCAGCGGCGTCGAATACCTGTTCCCCTATGACTTCAGCGCAGCTGAAATCAAGCAGCAGCTGGAGGCCAACGGCCTGACCCAGGTGCTGTTCAACCTGCCGGCCGGCGACTGGGCCAAAGGTGAGCGCGGTATCACCTGCCACCCTGACCGCGTCGAGGAATTCCGCGCGGGTGTCGACAAGGCCATCGAATACGCCAAGGTGCTGGGCAACACCCAGGTCAACGCCCTGGCGGGCATCCGCCCACAAGGCCCGGACTGCGCCACCGTGCGCAAGACCTTCGTCGAGAACCTGCGCTACGCCGCTGACAAGCTCAAGGGCGCCGGTATTCGCTTGGTCATGGAAATGATCAACACCCGCGACATCCCAGGCTTCTACCTGAACACCACCCAGCAGGCCCTGGAAATCCAGGCCGAGGTGGGCAGCGACAACCTGTTCCTGCAATACGACATCTACCACATGCAGATCATGGAAGGTGACCTGGCTCGCACCATGGAAGCCAACCTGAAACTGATCAACCACATCCAGCTGGCCGACAACCCCGGCCGCAATGAACCAGGCACCGGCGAGATCAACTACCGCTTCCTGTTCGAACACCTGGACCGCATTGGCTACCAGGGCTGGGTGGGCGCGGAGTACAAGCCCAAGACCACTACCGAAGCAGGCCTGGGCTGGCTGAAAACCCACAACGCAATCTGAGGAACAACTCGGGACCCTGTGGGAGCGGGCTCGCCCGCGAACACCGGCAAAGCCGGTGCCATCCACCGAGTTGTCTGCTTCGCGGGCGAGCCCGCTCCCACAGGGGGCCAAAGCTTGCTTGAGATATCACAATTACAAAGAGGTAATCTCTCATGGCTAAAATCGGTTTCATCGGCACCGGCATCATGGGCAAGCCCATGGCCCAGAACCTGCAAAAAGCAGGTCACAGCATCTTCGTTTCCACCCACCACGACGCCGCGCCAGCCGACTTGATCGCCGCCGGTGCCGTGGCCCTGGCCAACCCGAAAGAAGTTGCCCAGGAAGCCGAATTCATCATCGTCATGGTTCCCGACACCCCGCAGGTCGAAAGCGTCCTGTTCGGTGAAAACGGCGTGGCCGAAGGCGTTGGCCCGAACAAGGTGGTGATCGACATGAGCTCGATCTCCCCTACCGCTACCAAAGCCTTCGCCGAAAAAATCAAGGCTACCGGTGCCGCCTACCTGGACGCCCCAGTGTCCGGTGGTGAAGTCGGCGCCAAGGCCGCGACCCTGAGCATCATGGTCGGTGGCTGCCCGAAAGCCTTCGAGCGCACCCTGCCGCTGTTCGAAGCCATGGGCAAGAACATTACCCGGGTCGGTGGCAACGGTGACGGCCAGACCGCCAAGGTCGCCAACCAGATCATTGTCGCCCTGAACATCCAGGCCGTGGCCGAAGCCCTGCTGTTCGCCGCCAAGAACGGCGCCGACCCTGCCAAGGTGCGTGAAGCACTGATGGGCGGCTTTGCTTCGTCGAAAATCCTCGAAGTGCACGCCGAGCGCATGATCAAGGGCACCTTCGACCCAGGCTTCCGCATCAACCTGCACCAGAAGGACCTGAACCTGGCCCTGCAAGGCGCCAAGGAACTGGGCATCAACCTGCCCAACACCTCCAATGCCCAGCAAGTGTTCAACACCTGCCAGGCACTGGGCGGCGGCAACTGGGACCACTCGGCGCTGATCAAAGGCCTGGAGCACATGGCCAACTTCTCGATCCGCGACGACAAATAAGTCGTTTTTAGCCTTCACTGGCCTCTTCGCGGGTAAACCCGCTCCTACCAAAGACCGCACAATCGCTCAGAGCTGTGCATGTAGGAGCGGGGCTTGTCCGCGAAGAAACCAACGCCGTTGAACCTGCGACCACAGGCCCAATGGTGGCATCGAGCAACACCCGCCCCTGGTTCGGCCTGCACGGAGGCAGTTCCAGGGGCGTTTTTGATTCTGCAGAACAACAATAATTGGGAGCCTGCCATGTCGGTCGATCCGCAAAAACTTCTCCGCGAACTGTTCGACACAGCCATCGCCGCCGCCCACCCCCGTCAAGTCCTCGAACCCTACCTGCCCGCCGATCGCAGCGGCCGGGTTATCGTCATCGGCGCCGGCAAGGCCGCAGCTGCCATGGCCGAAGTGGTCGAGAAAAGCTGGCAGGGCGAAGTCTCCGGCCTGGTCGTGACCCGTTACGGCCACGGCGCCAACTGCCAGAAGATCGAGGTGGTCGAAGCGGCCCACCCGGTCCCGGACGCTGCCGGCCTGGCTGTGGCCAAGCGCGTGCTGGAACTGGTCAGCAACCTCAACGAAGAAGACCGCGTCATCTTCCTGCTGTCTGGCGGTGGCTCGGCGCTGCTGGCCCTGCCTGCCGAAGGCCTGACCCTGGCCGACAAGCAGCAGATCAACAAGGCGCTGCTGAAATCCGGCGCCACCATCGGCGAGATGAACTGCGTGCGCAAGCACCTCTCGGCGATCAAGGGCGGGCGCCTGGCCAAGGCCTGCTGGCCGGCCACGGTCTACACCTATGCCATTTCCGATGTACCGGGCGACCTCGCCACGGTCATCGCTTCCGGCCCCACCGTGGCCGACCCTAGCACCTCGGCCGACGCCCTGGCCATCCTCAAACGCTACAACATCGAAGCGCCCAAAGCGGTCATCGACTGGCTGAACAACCCGGCCTCGGAAACCGTCAAGGCCGATGACCCGGCCCTGGCCCGCAGCCACTTCCAGTTGATCGCCAAACCCCAGCAGTCGCTCGAGGCCGCCGCGGTCAAAGCCCGTCAGGCCGGTTTCAGCCCGCTGATCCTCGGCGACCTGGAAGGTGAATCGCGCGAAGTGGCCAAGGTGCATGCCGGTATCGCCCGGCAAATCGTTCAGCACGGCCAGCCGCTCAAAGCGCCCTGCGTGATCCTGTCGGGTGGCGAAACCACCGTGACCGTGCGCGGCAATGGCCGTGGCGGGCGCAACGCCGAGTTCCTGCTCAGCCTCACCGAAAGCCTGAAAGGCCTGCCGGGCGTGTACGCCCTGGCCGGTGACACCGACGGCATCGATGGCTCGGAAGAAAACGCCGGTGCCTTCATGACCCCGGCCAGCTACGCCAGCGCCGAAGCCTTGGGCCTGTCGGCCAGCGACGAGCTGGACAACAACAACGGCTACGGCTACTTCGCCGCGCTGGATGCGCTGATCGTCACCGAACCGACTCGCACCAACGTCAACGACTTCCGCGCCATCCTGATCCTCGAGACTGCCCAATCATGACGCCTGATAAAAAAGTTAAGATCCTCGCCACCCTTGGCCCTGCGATCAACGGCATCGACGATATCCGCCAGCTGGTCGAAGCCGGGGTGAACATCTTTCGCCTCAACTTCAGCCATGGCGAGCATGCCGACCACGCCCTGCGCTACCAGTGGATCCGCGAAGTCGAGCAGCAACTGAACTACCCGCTGGGCATCCTCATGGACCTGCAAGGGCCGAAGCTGCGCGTTGGCCGCTTCGCCGAAGGCAAAGTGCAGTTGCAACGCGGGCAGGCCCTGCGCCTGGACCTGGACAAAACCCCGGGCGACAGCCGCCGGGTCAACCTGCCGCACCCCGAAATCATCGCCGCCCTCGAGCCCGGTATGGACCTGCTGCTGGACGACGGCAAACTGCGCCTGCGCGTGACCGCCAAGCACAGCGACGCGATTGACACCGAGGTGCTGAACGGTGGCGAGCTTTCCGACCGTAAGGGCGTCAACGTACCGCAAGCGGTGCTCGACCTCTCCCCGCTCACCGAAAAAGACCGCCGCGACCTGGCCTTTGGCCTGGAGCTGGGTGTGGACTGGGTCGCCCTGTCGTTCGTGCAGCGCCCTGAGGACATCGTCGAAGCGCGCCAGCTGATTGGCGACCGCGCCTACCTGATGGCCAAGATCGAGAAACCATCGGCCGTCGAACAACTGCAAGCCATCGCCGAGCTGGCAGACGCGATCATGGTGGCCCGTGGTGACCTGGGCGTGGAAGTACCGGCCGAGAGCGTGCCGCAGATCCAGAAGCGCATCATCGGCACCTGCCGCCAGCTGGGCAAACCCGTGGTGGTGGCCACGCAGATGCTCGAGTCGATGCGTTTCTCGCCAGCGCCAACCCGTGCCGAAGTCACCGACGTGGCCAACGCGGTGGCCGAAGGTGCCGATGCAGTGATGCTGTCGGCCGAAACCGCCTCGGGTGATTACCCGCTGGAAGCCGTGCAGATGATGAGCAAGATCATCCGCCAGGTTGAGAACGGCCCGGACTACCAGGCCCAGCTCGACGTCGGCCGGCCAAAGGCCGAGGCCACCGTGTCGGACGCCATCAGCTGCGCGATCCGCCGCATCAGCGGCATCCTGCCGGTGGCGGTGCTGGTCAACTACAGCGAGTCGGGTGCCTCGACCCTGCGCGCGGCACGTGAGCGGCCACGGGCACCGATCCTCAACCTGACGCCGAACCTGAACACCGCACGGCGCCTGAGCGTGGCCTGGGGCGTGCATTCGGTGGTCAACGACCGCCTGCGTCAGGTCGACGAGGTGGTTTCCACCGCCCTGGAGATTGCCCAGGCGCAAGGCATGGCCAGCCGTGGCGACACGCTGCTGATCACCGCTGGCGTGCCTTTCGGCAAGCCGGGTACGACTAACACGCTGCGGATCGAGACTTTGATCTGAGATTGCCGGGGGCGCGTTGCGCCCCTTTCGCGACACAAGGCCGCTCCCACAGGGCCACGCTGGCACAAGGGAATGCGATCCCTGTGGGAGCGGCCTCGTGTCGCGATTGGAGGGCAAAGCCCTCCCTGAATACCGCTCTACCCGACCGCGGAAAACCGAGGCCCAAAGAGGCCCACCGCTCCCCCATCAACCTCACTGACTGCCCCATGTACACCAAAAATTTCGTCAACCCGTGCCCCGACTGGGCCACGGCGTTACTCAACGGTTTCAGCCAGGTGCTGCTGCTGCGCAACCCCCTGTGCGGCCTGTGCTGCCTGCTTGCCATCCTGCTGACGGCGCCCAACCTGGTCGGCGGCGCGCTGCTTGGCGCCCTGGCCGGCCTGCTCACCGCCCAGGCACGCGGCTATGACCGTGCCGACCGCCAGGCCGGGCTGTACTGCTACAACGGCGTGCTGATCGGCATCCTGATCAGCGCCGTGCTGCCCTGGTCGGTCATATTGCCCCCCCTGATCATCGCCGCCGGCGGCCTGTCCAGCATCATCACCCACCAGTGGCGCAAGCGCGGCGGCAAGTTGCTGGTCGCCTACACCGCGCCATTCGTGCTGCTGGGCTGGGGCACACTGCTAGTCGTCAGCCCCTCACCCAGCGGCTTCGTCGAAGCTGACCCGCTGTACGCGTTGGCCCGCGGCGTGGGCCAGATCTTCCTGCTCGACCAGCCCTTGGCCGGGTTGCTGATCATCGTCGGCATGTTCATCGCCAACCCCTATGCGGCGCTGTGGGCGGTGATCGGCTCGGCCATTGGCGGCGGGGTGGCGTTGCTCACCGATCAGGCGCAAGCCGCCTGGTTAGGCCTGTACGGCTTCAATGGCGCACTGGCGGCACTGGCCTTCAGCAGGCAAGGTGAAAAACCTTGGGTGACGCTGCTGGCGATAGCGTTGGCCCTGCTGTTGCAACCGCTGTTCAAGCTGCTGCCAGTGCCTGGCCTGACCGCCCCCTTCGTTGCCGCCTGCTGGCTGATGCACTTGGGCAGTCACCTGGCGCAACCCAGGCAGCGCAACGCCAGCCGCTTGCACGGCTGATACGCAACCCCTAGGCTCAGCCCATCGCTTTTGTGGAACGAGCCAATGAACAACCCAGCGAGCCTGCGCGAGCGGCTCTTCGTCATCGTCTTCCAGACCGACACCGTAGCCGGTCGCCGCTTCGACAAGATCCTGTTGCTGATCATCCTGGCCAGCCTGGTCACGGTGATCCTCGACAGCATCGATGAGGTGCACCAGGGCTACGCCGGCCTGCTGGCCGGTATCGAGTGGGGCTTTACCGCGATCTTCCTGGCCGAATACATCACCCGCCTGTACTGCTCGCCCAAGCCGCTGCGCTATGCCTTCAGTTTCTACGGCCTGGTCGATTTACTGGCGATCGTGCCGGGGATCCTCGCGCTGTACTACAGCGACGCCCAGTACCTGCTCATCATCCGGGTCATCCGGATGCTGCGGATCTTCCGTGTACTCAAGCTCAGCCCGTACCTCAAGCAGGCCCATTACCTGATGGAGGCGCTACGCGGCAGCAAGCAGAAGATCATCGTGTTCCTGGTGACAGTATCGACGCTGGTAACGGTGTTCGGCACGCTGATGTACGTGATCGAAGGGCCTGAGCATGGCTTTACCAGCATCCCCAAAGGCATCTACTGGGCCATCGTTACCCTGACCACCGTGGGCTTTGGCGACATCGTGCCCAAGACGCCGCTGGGGCAGGTGCTGTCGTCGCTGGTGATGATTACCGGTTACTCGATCATTGCCGTGCCGACCGGCATCTTTACCGCCGAGCTGGCCAATGCCATGCGTGGGGAGCAGCTGCAGCATGATTGCCCGACCTGCCACAAGAAGACCCACGAGCATGGGGCAGCGTTCTGTTCTCGCTGTGGGAATGGGTTGTTTCCCAAAGCGTGACAGCGCCTGCGCCGGCCTCTTCGCGGGTAAACCCGCCCCTACAACAGGCCCGGACCGTGCGCGGTCCCCGTAGGAGCGGGTTTACCCGCGAAGAGGCCGGCACAGGCAGAAGCATAACCAAAGCATTTTTTGTTCTTTAACCCGTATAAACCCACCCGCTATAGTCGCAGGCAATCTGCCCCAACACCCTTCAAGAACAAGGAAGCAACGTGAAAAAACTCTTCACCGCCTCGCTGCTCGCCGCAGGCCTGGCCCTGGGCAACCTCGCCCAGGCCGCCCCCACCCTGCTCAACGTTTCCTACGACGTGATGCGCGACTTCTACAAGGACTACAACCCGGCCTTCCAGAAGCACTGGGAAGCCGAGCACAACGAGAAGGTCAACGTGCAGATGTCCTTCGGCGGCTCGAGCAAGCAGGCCCGTGCAGTGATCGATGGCCTGCCGGCCGATGTCATCACCATGAACATGGCCACCGACATCAACGCCCTGGCCGACAATGGCAAGCTGGTGCCCGACAACTGGGTAACCCGCCTGCCGAACAACAGCGCGCCGTTCACCTCGGCCACTGTGTTCATCGTGCGCAAGGGCAACCCGAAAGCCCTCAAAGACTGGCCCGACCTGCTCAAGGACGGTGTGCAGGTGATCGTGCCCAACCCGAAAACCTCGGGTAATGGCCGCTATACCTACCTGTCGGCCTGGGGCTACGTACTCAAGCAAGGCGGCGACGAAAGCAAAGCCCGCGACTTCGTCGGCAAGCTGTTCAAACAGGCACCCGTGCTGGACACCGGTGGCCGTGCCGCCACCACCACGTTCATGACCAACCAGATCGGTGACGTGCTGGTCACCTTCGAGAACGAAGCCGAGATGATCGCCCGCGAGTTCGGCCGCGACCAGTTCGAAGTGGTCTACCCAAGCGTATCGGCCGAAGCCGAGCCACCGGTGACGGTGGTCGACAAGGTGGTGGCCAGGAAAGGCACCCAGGCCGTGGCCGAGGAATACCTGAAGTACCTGTGGTCACCCGCAGCCCAGGAGATCGCCGCCAACAACTACCTGCGCCCGCGTGATGCAACGGTACTGGCCAAGTACACCGACCGCTTCCCGAAAGTGGACTTCCTGTCGGTGGAGAAAACCTTCGGTGACTGGCGTACCGTGCAGAAGACCCACTTCAATGACGGTGGGGTGTTTGACCAGATCTATACCGGTCAGTAACGCACAAGCAACATCAAACCCGGCGGAACACCAAGGCCTTCAGGCCCCCCGCCGGGTCAACGTCCGGAAACTCCGGCGGGTTTTCCAACCGCTCGACAAACGCCAGCGAAGGCGCCTGCTCCGCCATCCCCTCGATCAGGAATTCCGGCCCGATGCCCGGATCGTTGACACACGCCAGCACCGTTCCCCCCGCATTCAACAACTCCGGCAAACGCCGCAGGATCTTTGCGTAATCCTGGGTCAGCACAAAGCTGCCACGCTGGAAGGTCGGCGGGTCGATGATGATCAGGTCATAAGGCCCGTACTTGCGCACCTTGCCCCACGACTTGAACAGTTCATGCCCCAGGTACGCCACCCGTGATGCATCGTGGCCATTGAGGCGATGGTTGTCCCGGCCCCGCGACAGGGCCGATTTGGCCATGTCCAGGTTCACCACCTGCTCAGCGCCACCGGCAATCGCTGCCACGGAAAAGCCGCAGGTATAAGCGAACAGGTTCAGCACGCGCTTGCCCGCCGCCTGCTCGCGCACCCAACGGCGGCCATAGCGCATGTCGAGGAACAGGCCATTGTTTTGCCGCACGCCCAAGTCCAGCAGGTAGGTCAGGCCGTCCTCGATCACTTCGCGTTGCTGGCACGGCTCGCCCAGCAGCCACTGGCCCGGGCTGTCGGGCAGGTAGCGGTGCTGGATGATGACTGCCTGACCCGTCCACTGCGGGCGCTCGGCCAAGCTGCGCAGCATGGCTTCCAGTTCGGCGAGCTGGCCTTCGGGCGGCTCACGGAACAAGGCGACCGACAGCACGCCCTGCAGCCAGTCGACGGTCACCTGCTCCAGGCCCTGCCAGCAGCGGCCGCGGCCGTGAAACAGGCGGCGGGTTTCCTGTGGGGCAGGGTCGAGGGCGGCAAGCAGGTGTTGCTCAAGGGTGTCGATGGGCGAGGTCATGGCGGATCGCAGGCTGGCAAAAAGCGGCATTCTACCTTGCGGGCCTCTTCGCGGGTAAACCCGCGCCTACAGGATGCCGCGCCGAGCGGAACCACCACCCCTGCTGCATCCCCGCCGCCGCCAGCAGGATCAACCCCACCCCCAGCCACTGCAGCGGCGCCAGGCGGTGCCCGAACGCCACCCAGTCCACCAGAATTGCCGCAATCGGGTAAATGAACGACAGCGCACCGGTCAACGCCGTGGGCAAACGCTGGATGGCGCTGTACAACAGCACATACATCAGGCCGGTGTGTACCATGCCCAGTGTCAACAAGCTGGCCAACGCGGGCACTTCAACCGGCAACCCGCCAAGCGTGACCCATGGCGCCAGCAGCAACACACCCGTGGTTACCTGAATCAACGCAATCAGGTGCGGGGGCGTGCCACTCAGGCGCTTGATGATCAAGGCCGCGATTGCATACAGAAACGCCGCCCCCAGCGCCAGGGCAATCCCCAGCAGATAGTCCTCGCCATCACTTTGCCCAGCGCCATGGGCACTGACGATGGCCAGCATGCCGAGGAACGCCACACTCAGCCAGGTCACCTTGGCCAAGGTGATCTTTTCGCCCAGAAACAGCGCCGCCAGCCCCACCAGCATGAACGGCTGCACGTTGTAAACCGCCGTGCCGATGGCAATCGACGCCCGTGCGTACGAGGCGAACAACAGCAGCCAGTTGCCGACAATGGCCACCCCGCTGGCAATCGCCAGCAAAAATGCCGTGCGGCTGATTACGCCCGGTCGCAGAAAGCCAAACGCGGCGCAAATCGCCAGCAAGGTCACGGCACCGAACACGCAGCGCCAGAACACCACATCCAGCACCGGCTGGCCGGACACCAGCACGAACCAGCCAATGGTCCCGGAAATCAGCATGGCGGCCACCATTTCCAGCGAGCCACGGCGCAATGAACTGTCCATCTCAAACCTCCCGTTGATGATGGCCACAGTATGCAAAGGCGGCAGCCTGGCCATCCAGCGGATAACCAAGGCATTTTCGCCAACCTGCCTTTACTATCAAGGCAAATAACACGAATCACCTGATGAGGTGGGTATGACCGATGCCATCGACCAATTATTGATCAACGCACTGATGGAGGACTCGCGCCGCTCGCTCAAGGCGCTGGCGCAGGTCAGCGGGCTGTCCGCACCCAGCGTCAGCGAGCGCCTGCGCCGGCTGGAAGAGCGCGGCGTGCTGCGCGGCTATACCGTGGAGGTCGACCCACGCGCCTTTGGCTACCAGTTGCAGGCGATCGTGCGCATCCGTCCGCTACCGGGGAAGCTGCAAGAAGTGGAGCGCCAGATCATTGCCATCCCTGAGTTCACCGAATGCGACAAGGTCATTGGCGAAGACTGCTTCGTCGCCCGACTGCATGTGCGCTCGATGGAGCAGCTAGACACGCTGCTCGACCTCATGAATGTGCTGGCTGAGACCAATACCGCGATCATCAAGAAGACCCCGGTCAAGCGGCGGTTGCCGCCAATGGATTGATTGGCCCCTGTACTGGCCTCCTCGCAGGCGTGCCCGCGAAGAGGCCAGCACAGGAAAAGCTGACTATTTTTTGTACACAAAAACGTAACCATAGGTGCCATTTTTGTGTGCACTTTCTTCAGTAGCGCCCCAATTCGTTACACACTTTCCACCCGTTATTTTGACCAAATGATCAACTAATCAATCTTTCAAAAAATATAACTTGTTCATTTGGTCAATTTATATTCTCTGTATTTCATTAACTTACCTTTTAACAAGATAAGTTCGAAATGATCGCCTGTTGAAACCTGCTCTTCCCTTGGCATGGAACTCGCTTTTATGTGTTCGTGTTTTGTATACAACTTAAACAAAACATAGATACACAAGAATCCGCGACGCCGACCCAATGTCAGCCGCCGCGCCCACAACCCTGTGATGCCAACGCTGCACCGACGAGATGGCGAGCCCGTGCGCATGCCCGCTCATCGCAGTCCATGTGCATCAGGAGCCCGCCGGAATGAGTAGCAGCCTCGACCTTGCCCCTGAACTATCCGTCGCCAGCACACACCCCGCGTCCACGCTTGCCGGCCACCAGCCGGACCTTGTTCTCAGCCCGCGCCTGCATAACCGCGACCTGGCGCCAACGCGTATGGAAGGCCGTCGCTGGGGCGGCTACAGTATCTTCGCGTTGTGGACAAACGATGTGCACAATATCGCCAACTATTCGTTCGCCATGGGCTTGTTCGCCCTCGGCCTGGGCGGCTGGCAAATTCTGCTGTCGCTGGCCATCGGCGCGGCACTGGTGTACTTCTTCATGAACCTGTCGGGTTACATGGGGCAGAAAACCGGGGTACCGTTCCCGGTCATCAGCCGCATTGCCTTCGGCATCCACGGCGCGCAGATCCCGGCGCTGATCCGTGCCGTCATCGCCATCGCCTGGTTCGGCATCCAGACCTACCTGGCATCGGTGGTGCTTCGGGTGCTGCTCACCGCCGTGTGGCCGCAACTGGCAGCCTACGACCACGACAGCATCCTCGGCCTGTCGAGCCTGGGCTGGGTGTGTTTCGTGTCGATCTGGCTGGTGCAGCTGGTGATCCTGGCCTACGGCATGGAGATGGTGCGCCGTTACGAGGCCTTTGCCGGGCCTGTGATCCTGCTGACCGTCGCCGCCCTGGCGGTGTTCATGTACTTCAAGGCCGACGCGCGCATTGCCTGGTCGGTGGCTACCCCGCTGACCGGCTACGAGATGTGGCGCAACATCTTTGCCGGCGGCGCACTGTGGCTGGCGATCTACGGCACCCTGGTGCTGAACTTCTGTGACTTCGCCCGCTCCTCGCCTTGCCGCAAGACCATCCGCGTCGGCAACTTCTGGGGCCTGCCGGTAAACATCCTGGTATTCGCCGTGATCACCGTGGTGCTGTGCGGCGCGCAATTCCAGATCAACGGCCACATCATCGACAGCCCTACGCAGATCGTCGCCGCCATACCCAGCACGCCATTCCTGGTGCTCGGCTGCCTGGCCTTCCTGATCGTCACCGTGGCGGTGAACATCATGGCCAACTTCGTCGCCCCGGCCTTCGTACTCAGCAACCTGGCGCCGCGCCACCTGAACTTCCGCCGTGCCGGGCTGATCAGTGCCACCCTGGCGGTGCTGATCCTGCCGTGGAACCTGTACAACAGCCCGCTGGTGATCGTGTACTTCCTGTCGGGCCTGGGCGCCCTGCTCGGCCCGCTGTACGGCGTGATCATGTCCGACTACTGGTTGCTGCGCAAAGGCTGCATCAACGTGCCAGAGCTGTATACCGAGCACCCGGCCGGTGCCTATCACTACAGCAAGGGCATCAACCTGCGCGCCGTGGCCGCCTTCGTGCCGGCCGCACTGCTGGCCATCGTGCTGGCCCTGGTGCCCAACTTCCAGGGTATCGCGCCGTTCTCCTGGCTGATCGGTGCCGGCATCGCCGCCGCCCTGTACCTGCTGATCGCGCCACGTAACCGCCACTACCACGACGTCAGCGGCGAGTGCATCGCCGTCGACCACAGCGGCCACTAATCAAGGAGGACTGCCCATGCGTATTCTGATCGCCAACGTCAACACCACCGAAGCCATTACCCAGGCCATTGCCGAGCAGGCCCGTGCGGTGGCCGCACCCGGTACCGAAATCGTCGGCCTCACGCCCTGGTTCGGCGCCGAATCGGTGGAGGGCAACTTCGAGAGCTACCTGGCGGCCATCGCGGTGATGGACCGGGTCCTGGCCTTTGAAGGGCCCTACGATGCCGTGATCCAGGCCGGTTATGGCGAACATGGCCGCGAAGGCCTGCAGGAACTGCTCAACGTGCCTGTGGTGGACATTACTGATGCCGCCGCCAGCACGGCAATGTACCTGGGCCACGCCTATTCCGTAGTAACCACGCTTGACCGCACCGTGCCATTGATCGAGGACCGCCTGAAGCTCTCGGGCCTGTATGACCGCTGCGCCTCGGTGCGAGCCAGCGGACTGGCGGTGCTGGAACTGGAAGCCGACCCGCTGCGGGCCGTGGAGGCGATTGTCGAGCAGGCCGAACGCGCCGTGCGCGACGACAAGGCCGAGGTGATCTGCCTGGGTTGTGGCGGCATGGCCGGGCTGGACGAGCAGATTCGCCAACGCACCGGCGTGCCGGTGGTGGATGGTGTGAGTGCAGCGGTGACCATTGCCGAATCGCTGGTGCGCATGGGTTTGAGCACGTCCAAAGTGCGTACCTATGCGACGCCACGGGCGAAGAAAGTGGTGGGCTGGCCGATGCGCTTCGGCCGCTAGACATCCTTCGCCTGTACCGGCCTCTTCGCGGCTAAAGCCGCTCCTACCGGACCAGCGCAAGCCTGAATACCGTGGGGTCCTCGTAGGAGCGGCTTTAGCCGCGAAGAGGCCGGCCCGCTTAACACATCATCCTGGCCAAACGCTGCGCACTGCCACAGGCCAAGGTGAACCCCAACGCCCCATGCCCCAGGTTCAGCCACAGGTTGCGGTACACCGTCCCACCTATGATCGGCACCCCGGTAGGTGTCGCTGGTCGCATCCCCGCCCACTCCACCGCCTGGCCATAATCCGCCGCCCTCGGCAGCGTCTCCAGCGCCAGCCGCCGCATGCTCTGCAAACGGCGCATGTCCACCGACTCGTCGAAGCCGACAATGTCCACCATCGCCGCTACCCGCAGCTGCTGCCCCAGGCGTGCATAGACGATTTTGCGCTCATAGTCGGTAAGGCTCACCTCCGGGGGCAGGTGCCCGGCGCTGATCGGTGCGGTCAGGCTGTAGCCCTTCAGCGGGTAAACCGGTATCTGCACCCCCGGTAATGCCAAGCCTGGGCCGCGATGCCCGGCACACAGCACCAACTGCTCCACGTCCAGCTGCTGATCGCCCAGTTGCAGTGCCACGACCTGGCCCTGGCGCTGAACCAATTGCGTCACTGGCCGGCCAAGCAGGAAACGGCACTGGCCCGACGCGCGCAACAGCGCCTCCAGCCGCAAGCAAAACACGTGGCAATCGCCAACCTCTTCGCCCGCCGTGAACACGCCCCCCACAAACGGTGCGCCATCCAGGGCAGGCTCCAGCCCGCGCAGCTCGGCAGCCGCCAGCACCTGCTGACTGGCCGGGTCCGTCAACTGTTCCCGGCCTTGGGCAAAGGCCCGTTCACTGCGAAAAGCCACCAGCTTGCCATTGCGCCGCCAGGCGAAATCCCCCAGGTTCTGGTGTTCGCGCCACTGCGCCAAAACGGCCTGGCTGTACAGCGCCAGCTCAAGCAAGTGCCCGGCATTACGGCGATTGACGCTACGCCTGCAAGCCAGGGTGAATGCCAGCAGCCAGCGCCACTGGGCCGGGTCCATGCGCAAGCGCAAGCGCAATGGCGACTCGCCCTGCAACAGCCAGCCCAGCGCCTGCCACGGCACCCCGGCATCAGCCAGCGGCGCCACATAGCGATAGGACAATTGCCCGCCATTGGCAAAGCTGGTGGCCGACGCCAGGCTGTCGCGGGCCTCGATCAGATCAACCGACCACCCTTCCCGAACCAGCGCGTAGGCCGTCGCCAGGCCCACCACTCCGCCACCGATCACCGTTACCCGCTGCTTCATCGCTCATCCCTGTTCCGGCTTCCTTGCCAAACAGTACCAGCGGATCAGGTCGGGCAGCTATGCGCACCGTCATTCAGGCCCTGGCGCACATTGCGGCTCAGCAGGCTGGCCTTGCCATCGTGCCAGGTCAGGGTCAGTACGTAGAGGGTGTCGAAGTCTTCGCCGCTCCAGTCCTCGGTGATCACCCGCTCCTCCCCCAAGGCCTTGCCGGCCACCGTGTTGATCAGTTCCGGCAGGTAGCCGTGGGACCAGGCGGTATAGATGGTCGCATTGCGGTATTTGTCGCTCAGCAACTCATCGGCCAGTTCAGCGGTGTCGTTGGCGCCGTAGTCGATATTCACCGGTAAGCCGAGGCGGATGGCACTGGGGGTGATGGTCATCAATGGGCGGATGTAGCTGTAGCTTTCATCCCGGCTGCCTTCCTCGACATGCCGCGTGGGGTTGGCCGCAAACACATAGTCGGCCTTGCCGAAGCGCTCGGGCAGTACAGTGGCCAGGTCCAGCGCACGGTTGAGGCCCTGGCAGTTCAACTGCCCGAGCCCCTCGCCCGGCTTCTCGCCATGACGCAGAAACACCAGGGTCTGGGTGCCATCCACCGGTTGCGCCCGGCTTTCGACAGCCTCCAGCGCCAACGGCGCGGCGATGGCAGTGAGCACCAGGCTCAGCAGCAAGTGACGGCGACGGCGAAAGAATGTTGGCAACTTCATCAAGGCAGGCTCGTGTGGCAGAGAAAATCGGGTTTACCCGCCACATCGCCACCCGTTAGAGGGCGTCCTTGTAGTGAATGCCATCCTTGGCACGAGTGAGGGTCAGAGTGCCCTGAACCCGTTTGGTTCCTCCCTGGAGGTGGATGCCGTTCCCTAGGCAAGGCCTAGGTTAAGGGCTGGGTGTTGCGCAATTGTGTAAGGTGCAAGAACCTCGGGTTGCAACGCGAACACTCAATCATCCCGCGTGAGCACTTCCAGCAGTTCAATCTCGAAGGTCAGGTCCGAATTCGGCGGGATCGCCCCCACGCTGCGTTCGCCATACCCCAGGTGCGCCGGTACCAGCAGCTTGCGCTTGCCGCCTACGCGCATGCCCATCAGGCCTTGGTCCCAGCCTTTGATTACCCTGCCGGTACCGATCACGCACTGGAACGGCTTACCGCGCGACCAGGACGAGTCGAACTCGCTGCCATCGGCCAGCCAGCCGGTGTACTGGGTGGTGATCAGGGCACCTTTGACGGCGGCTTTGCCATCACCCTCGACCAGGTCGATGATCTGCAGTTCTTGGCTCACGGGTACACTCCAAACGCTGAAAAACAAAACCGCCCTTTTCTCAGGAATGCACCGGTTTGGCAAGTTCACGCAGAAATGTCCAGAGGCATTCACCCACGGAATGCCTCCGGACAAACATGACGTTGAATCAGCTGTTCTGCTCGAACACCTCTTGGCCGGACAGCTCCTTGGTCTGATTGGCGAAGCAGTACCACGCGGGCTTCTGTTCGACGAAGATCTGCAGGTCGAAATCCCAGGCTTGGTCGCCATCGAGCAGGCCGACCGGCACGGCATGGAAGTCGTTGGCCTTGAGCCGGTAGTACAGGTGCGTACCACAGCGGCCACAGAAAGCACGCTGGGCCCAGTCGGACGAATCATAGACGCTGGGCGCACGCCCTTCGATCAGCGGAGGCTTGCTGCAGTGCACCACCAGCAGCGGGCCGCCGGTCCACTTGCGGCACATGCTGCAATGACAAGCGCTGATATGGGTATTGTCGACGGTGACCGTCAGCCGCGTGTCGCCGCACAGGCAGGTGCCTTGTTTTTCCAGGGCCATGGGTGGCTCCTCGAATGCAAAGATGGGCCTGCAATTATAGAAGCCCGCCGCGAAAGCCGCTTGCTTGCTGCTTTTGTACTCTGCGAGACAGCGCAGCCCAAAAGGGCTGGCTGTCTGCTACAGGGCATCGCACTCACGGCTAGATGTACGCAGTACCACGCAGGTACAACGCCGCCCGCCCACTAATGATTACGCGGCCATTGCCCGGCACTTCGCACTGCAACTGCCCTTTGCGTGCCCCGCCCTGCTCGCAGCTCAGCACGTTCTTGCCCAGCCTCTGGGCCCATACCGGTGCCAGCGAAGTGTGCGCCGAGCCGGTTACCGGGTCTTCATTCACACCAACCCGCGGGCCGAACCAGCGGGTGACGAAGTCAAAGCCACGCCCTGCCGCGGTCACGGCAATGCCACGGACGTCGAAGGCCGACAGCGCAACAAAGTCGGGTTTCAACGTTTCGAGCAGCATGGCGTCATCGATCACCACCACATAATCGTCGCTACGGTACACCGCCTTCGCCTGGCTCAAGCCCAGCGCCTGCAGCAGGCCCGCCGGCGTGTCCACCGCTACGGGTTGTTTGGCCGGGAAGTCCATGGCCAGCAGGCCATCAGTGCCGCGGCTGACACGCAGCTCGCCACTGCGGGTGTTGAAGCGCAGTACTTGCGCCTGCTCACCCAGTTGCTCGAACAGCACGTAAGCCGAGGCCAAGGTAGCATGGCCGCACAGGTCGACTTCCACGGTGGGGGTGAACCAACGCAGGTCGAACGTTTCGCCTTTGCGCACGAAGTAGGCTGTTTCTGACAGGTTGTTTTCTTCAGCGATGCGCTGCAGCACATCGTCCGGCAGCCAGCTTTCCAGTGGGATCACTGCGGCCGGGTTGCCACCGAACGGTTCAGTGGAAAAGGCATCGACCTGGAAGATTTCGAGTTGCATGCACACACTCCTTGTTACCTGGGCGCTGCCAGGCAGATATCTGGAAAAGGGCTACGGGCGTACCGGGGTCAAAACTGGCTCACCGGCAAAGAACGCCTGCAGGTTGCGCAGCACCAAGGCCACCGTGTCGCGCGCGGCTTCTGGCGATTGGCCAGCCACGTGGGGTGTGAGCACAGTGTTGGGCAAGGCCTTGAGTGCATCGGGCACTGCTGGCTCGTCATCGAAAACATCCAGCGCGGCGCCAGCCAGCTGGCCACGCTGCAATACGGCAATCAGGGCCTGCGTGTCGACCACGCTGGCACGGGCGATGTTCACCAGATAGCCTTCAGCGCCCAGGGCCTGAAGGACGTGGGCATCGACCAGATGCCGGGTGTTGGCGCCACCGGGGGTGGCCACCACCAGGATGTCGACGGCTTCAGCCAAGTGCCGAGGGCTGTCGTACCAGGCATAGGGCACATCCTGGCGTGGTGTGCGGCTGTGGTAGCTGACGGGCATGTCGAAGCCCAAGTGGGCCCGCTTGGCGACCGCCAGCCCCACTGCGCCGAGGCCGAGAATGCCCAGGCGTTTGCCACTCACGGAGGGGCTGATCACCCGGTTCCATTCACCGCGCCGCGTGCTGGCATCGGCACGAGGAATGTCGCGCAGCAGCGCCAGCAGCAGGGCCAGGGTGTGGTCGGCGACGGCTGCGGCATTGGCCCCGGCGCCATTGGTGACGGTTATGCCGCGTGCGGCGGCGGCGGCCAGGTCGACCTGCTCGTAGCCGGCGCCGATCACGCAGATGATCTGCAATCTGGGTAATGCATCAATTTCGGTGGCGGATAGCCCCAGCGGCCCACGGGTGAGTACCGCATCGATTTCTTCGGCGTGGCGATGAATGGCATCGGCGCGCAGTTGCGGCGAAGGGGCACGGATCAGGTGGTAACCGGCCTGCTCCAGCATGGGCAGGTAATCGTCGACGGTTTCCACCAGTACCAGGACTGTCTTGCTCATGCCACCTCCGGGTGAATTCGAGGCGTCATTATGCGGAGTCACCGGCCGGTACAGTCAATGGAAATAACAAGGCAAAACTGTACTGTGCTGTTGCTGTTGCTGTTGCTGTTGCTGTTGCTGTTGCTGTTGCTGTTGCTGTTGATCTTGATCTTGATCTTGATCTTGATCTTCGCGACTTCAGGAGGCCGAACGCAGGCCTTGCGGAGGCAGGTGACGGGCATGGATGCCCGTCAAGCGCTGAGGCCCCAGGATGGGGCCTTCGGCGCGGTCCTGCCGGGAGCAAGGCCGGAGTGAGGGGACCCCGGAGCGCAGCGCAGGGGCCGGATGATGGGAGCGCAGCGTTTTTTGGTTACTTTTTGTCGCGTTTGACAAAAAGTGACTCGCCGTAAGGGCGAAAAGGTGAGTCAGCGTCGCCATCGCAAACGGACGGTTCGCTGAGTCAAAACAGACGAGTTCGCTTCTTGCTTCTTGCTTCTTGCTTCTTGCTTCTTGCTTCTTGGATGTGGGCATCTACATCGAGTAGGTATTCATTTGCGCACGTGGCGCATAGTCACCTTTCCGCCCTTACGGCGGGTCACTTTTTGTCAAACGCGACAAAAAGTAACCAAAAAACGCTGGCTCCTATCATCCGGCCCCTGCGCTACGCTCCGGGGTTCCCTCGCTACGGTCTTGCTCCCGGGAGTACGCGCTGCAGGCCCCATCCATGGGGCCTCAGCGCTTGACGGGCATCCATGCCCGTCACCTCCCTTCGCAAGCCCTGCGCTCGGCCTCCTGAAGTCGCAATCTGCGTCGCCTGAACTACCGCGCGCTTACAAGCAAAAGCAGAAGCAGAAGCAGAAGCAGAATAAGCAGATACAGAAACAGCGTTACTGCGCGAACGCGCGCCCTAATCCACCGGGTACACCACTGCTGTCAGTTTCCTGCCAAGGCCCATTCGGGCTCAACGACCAGCTCCAGCCGTTATCAAACCGATAGTACGTACGCTGCCGGTAGAAGGTATTGGGCTGCTTCTCCAACACATATACACCCAGCTTGGGATCCCAGTGACTTGCCCCGCCAGGCGGTGGCGCAAAGCTGGCCGAGGTACGCGGCATGGGCTTGGGTATCGCCGCCGGCTTGCTCGGCGAAGTGGCAGGCTGCCTGCCCGGCAAGGGCTTGACCACCGGCCCCGACGGCGGCACACGCTCGATCGGTGGCGCGGGCTGCTCGTACGGCTCATGCACCGTACACGCAGACAAACCCAGGGCCAAGGTAATCAGGGTCAGGCGGACGGTGCTGTGCATGGCATTGCTCTCTTACTGGTCTGGAGTGTCGATGGTCAGGCGCTGGGTAGCCTGGGTGGCGCTAGACAACGGCGCCCCCTGGCCAATCCACTCACCCTGGGTAGGCTGACCCGCGCGTGAAACACGTGCAACCAGTTGGACTTCGGCATACTGCGACAGTTTCATCTGCGGCATCATCGCATCAGCATCAGACAACTCCACCTCGATCGGCAACTGCGCCACGGTCACCCGCTTGGCCGCCAGTGGCATTGGCGGGCCATTGCTGGCGCGAGCGAAGATAAACACCGTGTCGTCCGGCTGAACCTTGTCCTTCAAGGCAGCCGCCAGTTCCACCCGCACTTTCAGGCGAGCCGCCACAGGTGCAGGCTCGGTAGCCTGCACTGGCGCGCCACCCAAGCGCTCGGCGGCGCGGTCGATCCCCCCCTGCAGGGCCCCTCGCGATGCATCACCTTCTGGCAACTGCGCCAGCAAGCGCTTCCAGTAGTCGATGGCTTCCTGATAGCGCTCGCCTTCAAACGCGGCAATACCGCGCAGGCCCAGGCTGGTCACCTCGTTGGGGTCCGCCTTCAGCGCTTCGTCAGTCAGCGCCTGCAATTGCGGGCTCCACTGCTTGTTGGCGGCAAAGTACTGGGCCTGGGCCCACTGCCCCAGCAGCTCGGGCTGGCGCCCAGCCAGGGCCACGGCCCGTTCGAACGTACGCGCGGCGTCGGCCGGGCGCTGCTCGGCCATGTAGGCCCGGCCAAGGAAATACATGGCCTCGGCCGAATCCGGCTGGGCCTGCACCACGCGTTCAAGGCGCGTGGTCATTTCTTCCATCGACTTGGGAGCCTCGGCAAACTCCTGGGTCAGCGCCACCTTGTCGGCCGCCCCAAAATGCAGGTACAGCCCCAGCGCCATCAGCGGTACCAGTACCGCAGCCAGCAGCGGCAGGGCCTTGCCCAAATGCCCCTGGCGCGGGGCCTCGGCGCCTTCGGTATCGGCCAGCAGCTCGCGGGCAGCCTCGTCCCGGCCCTTGGCCATCTGCGCCTCATCGAGCACACCGGCGGCTTGTTGGGCCGCCAGCTCGGCGACACGTTCCTGGTAAAGGGCCACGTTCAAGGCCGTGCGGTCTTCTTCCTGCTGGCGACGGCGGCCACGCAAGATCGGGAGCAGCAAAAAGCTGAGGGCAGCGAGCAGCAGAAGGCCCGCGCTAAGCCAGAATTCAATCATGGGTCTGTTCTTTTTCCAGCAGTTTGGCGAGACGCTCGCGTTCTTCGGCAGACAACTCATCGGCGCCCTGCACGGCCGTAGCACGGCGCCGGCGTACGATCACCGCCAGCACCACGAAGCCACCGGCCAGCAAGATCCCCGGGCCAAACCACAGCAGCCAGGTACGCCCGCTGAGCGCCGGCTTGTAGCGCACGAAGTCGCCATAGCGGTCGACCATGAAGTCGATGATCTGCTGGTTGCTCTGGCCTTCGCCAAGCATGCGGAAGATTTCTCGGCGCAGGTCGGCAGCAATCGGCGCGTTGGAGTCGGCAATATCCTGGTTCTGGCACTTGGGGCAGCGCAGTTCCTTGGTCAACTCTTGGTAACGCTCGCGCTCTGCCTCGTCGCGAAACTGGTAGGTGTCGATAGCCGCCTTGGCCACACCGGCCAGGCTCATGCCCAGCACCGCAGCTGCCAGCCAACGCCTCATGGCTTGGCCTCATCAATCAGGCCCTGGTACAACGGCGCCAGCTGTTCACGCCAGACCGTGGCATCGACGATGCCGACGTGCTTGTAGCGGATGATGCCCTTGGCATCGATCAGGAAGGTTTCCGGCGCCCCATACACCCCAAGGTCCAGGCCCAGGCTGCCCTGTTCGTCACGAATATCCAGCTGATAGGGGTTGTGGAACTCGGCCAACCACTTCTGCGCGGCGGCGTTGTCATCCTTGTAGTTGACCCCATGGATCACCACCCCCTGCTGTGCCAGCTGGTTCAGGTACGGGTGCTCGACCTTGCACGACGGGCACCAGGTGGCCCACACGTTGACCAGTGCCGGGCGCCCCTGCAAGTCGGCCTGAGTCAGGGTGCGGTCCCCCTGTGTCGACGCCAGGGAAAACACCGGGAACGGTTTGCCGATCATTGCCGAAGGCAGCTCGTCGGGCTTGAGGAAAAGCCCCTTGTAGAGGAAGACCGCCACCAGCAGGAACACTGCAAGGGGCACTACCATGATCCAACGCTTCATGCAGCTGCTCCAGACACGCCCAGGACATCACGCACCCGGGTCTTGACCTTGACGCGGTAGCGCCGGTCGAGGGCCGCCAGCAACCCGCCCAGGCCGGTCAGCAGACCGCCCAGCCAGATCCAGCGGACGTAAGGCTTAATATGTACGCGCACAGCCCAGGCGCCATTCTCCAGTGGCTCGCCAAGCGCGACGTACAGGTCGCGGGTAAAGCCGGCGTCGATGCCCGCTTCGGTCATCATCGACTGTTGCACGGTGTACAGGCGCTTCTCCGGGTACAGTGTGGTCACTTCACGGCCATCGCGGCTGACCACGATGGTGCCCTTGTCAGAGATGAAGTTCGGCCCCTCGAAGTGCTTGGCGCCCTGGAACAGGAAGTGATAGCCACCCAGCTCCACGCTTTCGCCCGGCGCCATGCGCAGGTCGCGCTCGGCGCTGTTGTTGCTGGACAGCACCACGCCCAGCGCACACACCGCCAGGCCCAGGTGCGCCAGTTGCATGCCCCAGTAGCTGCGGCCCAGGCCCGGCAGGCCTTTGACCAGGCCCTTGTGGCGGGTCTTGTCGAAAATGTCACGCAGCCCGCCAAGCACTACCCAGGCGGCCAGGGCGAAGGCCGTCAGCGTCGGCCAGTCGAAGTCGTCGACGATAAAGCCGGCAACCGGGGCAAGGATGGCACTGCCGATCAATACCGGGGTCATCATGCTGACCAACCATTTGCCCGGGGTGTCCTTCCAGCGCACCACCACGCCCACGCTCAGCACCACCATCAGCAGCGCCATCAGTGGCAGGAACAAGGCGTCGAAATAGGGCGGGCCGACCGACAGCTTGGCCCCGGTCAGGGCATCGAGCACCAATGGGTACAGGGTACCGAGCAGAATCATCGAAGCCGCGACCACCAGCACCAGGTTGTTGGCCAGCAGCAGCGTTTCACGCGACCACAGGGCGAAACCGACCTGGCTCTTGACCACCGGTGCGCGCAGGGCGAACAGGGTGAGCGACCCGCCGACCACGAACAGCAGGAAAAACAGGATGAAAATACCCCGCGACGGGTCGGCGGCAAACGCGTGCACCGAGGTCAGCACCCCGGAACGCACCAGGAAGGTACCCAGCAGGCTCAGGGAGAATGCGGCAATTGCCAGCAGCACGGTCCAGCTCTTGAACACCCCGCGTTTCTCGGTCACCGCCAGCGAGTGGATCAGTGCGGTGCCCACCAGCCAAGGCATGAACGAGGCGTTTTCCACCGGGTCCCAGAACCACCAGCCACCCCAGCCCAGTTCGTAGTAGGCCCACCACGACCCCAAGGTGATGCCAACACCCAGGAAAGCCCAGGCGACGATGGTCCACGGCCGCGACCAGCGCGCCCAGGCAGCGTCCAGCCGGCCGCCGAGCAAGGCGGCAATGGCGAACGCGAAGGCCACCGAGAAGCCCACATAGCCCATGTAGAGCATGGGTGGGTGAACGATCAGGCCAAAGTCCTGCAGCAGCGGGTTGAGGTCACGGCCATCGGTCGGCACCTGCGGCAGCAGGCGCTGGAACGGGTTGGAAGTAATGATCAGGAAGCTCAGGAAGCCCACGCTGATCATGCCCATTACCGCCAGCACGCGGGCCAGCATCACCTGCGGCAACTGCCGGGAGAACACCGACACGGCAAAGGTCCAGCCGCCGAGGATCAGCGCCCAAAGCAGCAACGAACCCTCATGGGCGCCCCACACCGCACTGAACTTGTAGTACCAGGGCAAGGCGCTGTTGGAGTTGCTGGCCACATAGGCGACCGAGAAATTGTCTGTCATGAAGGCATGGGTCAGGCAGGCAAAGGCAAACGCCAGGAAGGCGAACTGCCCCCACGCTGCCGGCCGCGCCAGGCTCATCCACAGGCTGTCGCCACGCCACGCGCCAAGCAACGGCACACTGGCCTGCACGACGGCAAAGCAGATGGCCAGAATCATCGCCAACTGGCCCAGTTCGGGGACTACCAGTGCTGCGTTCATGGCTTCGTCTCCCCGCCGGCAGCGGCCTGGCCGCTTTCCTTCAGGGCCTTGGTGACTTCGGGCGGCATGTATTTCTCGTCGTGCTTGGCCAGCACTTCATCGGCCACCACCACACCGTCGGCATTGAGCTTGCCAAGGGCGACGATGCCCTGCCCTTCGCGGAACAGGTCGGGGAGGATGCCGCGGTAGGTGATGGGTACCGACTTGTTGAAGTCGGTTACCACGAAACGCACGTCCAGCGAGTCGGCCGAGCGCTGCACCGAGCCTTTCTCGACCATGCCGCCAGCGCGGATGCGCGTGTCCAGCGGGGCTTCGCCGTTGGCGATCTGGGTCGGCGTATAGAACAGGTTGATGTTCTGCTGCAATGCGCTCAAGGCAAAGCCGACGGCAACCCCGACGCCGACCAGCAGGCCGACGATGAGCAACAGGCGTTTCTTGCGCTGCGGATTCACTGGTTGTTCTCCCGGCGCAAACGGCGCGCCTCTTCTTGCAAATAGCGACGACGAGCCAGCAGTGGCGCACCAACGTTCAGCGCCAGCACCGCCAGGCAGATGCCATAGGCCGACCACACGTACAGGCCATGGTGGCCCATGGCGAGAAAGTCACCGAAGGTGGCAAAGCTCATTGTGTGGCCCTCCGCCCCAGGCTGTTCAATACTTCGTCCCTGACCCAACTGGCGCGTGCTTCGCGCTTGAGCACTTCAAGGCGCATGCGCAGCAGCAGTACGGCGCCGAAGAAACAGTAGAAACCCAGCGCCGTGCACAACAGCGGCAGCCACATTTCGGCCGGCATCGCCGGCTTTTCGGTAAGGGTGAAGGTGGCCCCCTGGTGCAGGGTGTTCCACCACTCCACCGAATACTTGATGATCGGGATATTCACCACACCGACAATCGCAAGCACCGCACAGGCCTTGGCTGCACTGTCACGATTACTGATCGCCTGGCCCAGCGCAATAATGCCGAAGTACAGGAACAGCAGGATGAGCATGGACGTAAGGCGGGCATCCCACACCCACCAGCTGCCCCAGGTCGGCTTGCCCCAGATGGCGCCGGTAACCAGCGCCACGGCGGTCATCCAGGCGCCAATGGGCGCGGCACACTGCAGGGCGACGTCGGCCAGTTTCATCTTCCACACCAGCCCCACCACCCCGGCCACCGCCAGCAACACATAGCAGGACTGCGCCAGCATCGCCGCGGGCACATGGATATAGATGATGCGGAAGCTGTTGCCCTGCTGGTAGTCCTGGGGGGCGAAGGCCAGGCCCCAGGTGATGCCGACCAGCAGCAGGAGCACGGCAGCACCGGCCAGCCACGGCAGCATGCGGCCGCTGATGGCATAGAACCATTTCGGGGAGCCCAGCTTGTGGAACCACGTCCAGCTTATTTTCATCAGGGTACATCCAGGGTATTTGCCGGGCTTGAGAGCCCGGGACTCGTTATTCGCCGACGCTGATCTTCAGGCCGGCCGCTATCGCAAAGGGTGCCAGGGTAACGGCCAGGGCCGTCAGGCTGGCGAGCCAGAGCAGATGGCCGGTTGCCGGCATATTTTGCAACGCCGCTTGCAACGCACCACTGCCCAGGATCAATACAGGGATATACAACGGCAGAATCAGCAACGCCAGTAACAAACCTCCGCGTTTAAGGCCGACTGTCAGTGCCGCACCTACCGCGCCCAGCAAGCTCAATACCGGCGTACCCAGCAGCAGCGAACCGAGCAGCACCGGCAGGCAATGGCTTGGCAGCCCCAGCATCAGTGCCAGCAGTGGCGCCAACAATACCAGCGCCAGCCCGGAAAAGATCCAGTGCGCCAGCACCTTGGCCAGCACCAGCAGTGCCAGTGGGTGCGGCGACAGCACCCATTGCTCCAGCGAGCCGTCTTCGAAATCGCTGCGGAACAGGCCGTCCAGCGACAACAACACGGCCAGCAACGCTGCCACCCAGACCAGGCCCGGCGACAAGGTTTGCAACAATTGGCTTTCCGGGCCGACCGCCAGCGGGAACATGGCCACGACAATGGCGAAGAACACCAACGGGTTGGCCAGTTCGGCCGGGCGACGGAACAGCAGGCGCGCTTCGCGGCGCAGTAACAAAATGAATACGCTCATGCAGCCCATTGCCCCAGGTTCAGTTCTCGGTAACCGGAGGGCTTGCGTTCCAGTGTGTGGTGAGTCGTCAGCACCACCGTGCCGCCCTGCTCGCAGTGGGCTGCCAGGTGCGCTTCAAGCTGCGCCACGCCTTGCTTGTCGAGCGCGGTGAACGGCTCGTCGAGAATCCATAGCGGCGGGCAAGCCAGGTGCAGCCGGGCCAGGGCCACACGGCGCTGCTGACCGGCCGACAGGGTATGGCAGGGGACGTCTTCGAAACCGCGCAGGCCGACAGCCTCCAGCGCCGCCCAGATCGCCTCGCGGCTGGCCGGCTGGTGCAGGGCGCACAGCCAGGTGAGATTCTCCTCGGCGGTGAGCAAGTCCTTGATGCCAGCGGCGTGGCCAATCCACAGCAGGGCGCTGGCCAGGGCATGACGCTGTTCTGCCAGTGGCTTGCCACCCAGCAGAATCTGCCCGGCCGTCGGCTGCATCAGCCCGGCCAACAGGCGCAACAGGCTGGTCTTGCCACTGCCGTTGGGGCCACTGATCTGCAGCATGTCACCGGCACCCAGCTCGAAATCGAGCTGTTCGAACAGCAGGCGCCAGTCGCGCTCGCAGGCCAGGCCCGCGGCTTGGAGGTGAAGGGTCACGGTTTCGCCTTATCTTCAGTAGGGCTTTGAAGCAGCCAACACCGCTCCAGAACCCTTGTGTCTCAAGTCGCCCCGCGCGCTGCCGTTATACTGGCAACCACGGGCGCTCGGCATTATTACACGCGCCGCCGCGCTGCCAAGAGGCCGGGCTCGACAGGTTGTATACAATCATGACTGAAATCAATAGTCTCGGCGCACAAACCGCGATCAACAGCCAAGCCATGAAGGCGGGCACGACCGGCGAACTGCTGCGCCTTATCCAGGCGCAGCCCGGGCTGCTGGCCCCCGGCGAAACCGCGCAAGCCGAGGTTTTATCGTTGCGCCAGACGGGCCAGGACTTTCAGCTGGTGCTAAGGCTGATGCAGGCCAACGGCGTGCAGACCCAATTACAGGCCAACGCCAGCCAGCCGCTGCCCCAAGGCAGCCAGATCACCGTCAGCCAGACCGAAAGCAATCGCCTGGCGATCATGTTGCAACAGGCCAGCGCCAGCCAGGTCGCCACCCTCACCCAGCTGGACACCAGCAAGGTGCCGGTCGGCACCTTGCTGCAAGGCAAGGTCCTGACCAACCAACCGCTGGCTCAGGCACCCGGCCAACCGGCCGTGTACCGGGCGCTGGTCAGCTTGCTCAACAGCACCCAGGCCGGTGCCACGCTGAGCATCGACAGCCCGCGCCCGCTGGCCATTGGCAGCCTGCTCAGCGCCCTGGTGCAGGGTGATCAGTCATTGCGCTTCGTGCCGCTCAGCGGCAGGCAGGACCAACTCAGCATTGCCCAACAGCTGCTGACACAGCAAAACCGTCAAGCCTCGCTGCCCGGCCTGCTCAACACCCTGCAACAGCTCACCCGCGACCCAGGCGTCGATGGCGAGCTGCGCGCCAGCGCCGAACGCCTGCTGGCCGGCCTGCCGGACGCCCGACAACTGGGCGACGCCAAGGCAGTGGCCCAGGCCCTGAACAACAGCGGCAGCTTTCTCGAAGCGAAGCTGCTGAGTGGGTCCACCGCCAGCGTCGACACCGACCTCAAAGCACATTTACTGCGGCTGATGGCCCAGGCCCCTGCCCTCCCGGCAGGAGCCACCACTCTGAGCCCCGCCAACCTGGCCCTGACCATGCCGATACTGGCGCGCAGCGCACTGGGCATGCTCGAGCGGGTCAGCCCCAAGCCGCAGCCGGGCGCGTTCCCATTACCGTCGCGCCTGCTCAAGGCCCTGGAAGAGGAAGGCGACCTGCAACAGCTGCTGCGCCTGGCTGCCGCTGCTGTTTCACGTTTGCAGAGCCACGCCATGAGCAGCCTGCAACAAACCGGCACGCTGGAAAACGGCAACCTGCAGACCACCTGGCAAACCGAAGTGCCGATCCGCCACGGCCAGGACTTCATCCCGCTGCAAGTCAAACTGCAGCGCGAAGAAACCCCACAACAACAGGCCGACCGCCAACATGAAGCCCAAAACCCTCGGCAAGCCCTGTGGCGCATCGAGCTGGCCTTCGACTTGTCCCCGCTCGGCCCCCTGCAAGTGCAGGCGCAACTGAGCGAGGGCCGCCTGAGCGGGCAGCTATGGGCGGAGCGCGAGCAGACCGCGCGGTTGATCGACGCCCAGCTTGGCGCGCTGCGCGCGCGCCTGGTGGCCCGGGGCCTGGAAGTCGGCGACCTGGAGTGCCACCCGGGCATCCCGCCGCAGGGGCCACGCACACGGATGGAACAACGCTGGGTGGACGAAACCGCATGAACGATACGACACCACGCCAAGCCATAGCGCTGAACTACGACGGCCATCAGGCACCGACCCTCACCGCCAAGGGCGACGAGGACTTGGCCGAGGCCATCCTTGCGCTCGCCCGCGAACACGAAGTGCCGATCTACGAAAACGCCGAGCTGGTGCGCCTGCTGGCGCGGCTGGAGCTGGGCGATCAAATACCCGAAGCGCTGTACCTGACCATTGCCGAAATCATCGCCTTCGCCTGGCAACTGCGCGGCAAGGTACCCGCCGGCTTCGATGATCCGCGCCCGACAGAACGCGATATCACCCCACCATTGCCCCCGCTGCCCGGCACTGGCCAGTAACTATCTACCACCCCCTCCCCCTCCATGCGCCCAACCTTGTCGGCTTCCCACGTACAAGGTGACCGTCATGATCGACAGCAGAATCAACGCCAAAGGCGTGCAGTTCGTAGTAGACCATCTGGCCAACATCCCACGCCCGGACCGCGAAGCCAATCGCTTGATCCGGCAGTGGCTTGCCGGGCAAGGTGTGCATATCGACCCCGATCGCGTCGATGTGGTCACCCTGCACTACCGGCCGGATGACCAAGGGTATGTGGCAGCGATCCAGCAGACCCAGAGCATGACCCAGGCGCTGCTGGGCAACTGGCAAGGGGAGTCCGATAACAACCTCATCGGCGCGCTGTTCGCCAACCCTTGGGCAGGCACCTTCCCCCAAGGGCCGTTGAAGCTGGTCGATCGCCTGCCAGCGCTGGGCTTTGGCCATCAGGGCGCAGCCTTCGAAGTGTACAACGGCCTGTTCCAGCGATCGTCCCCTGCCCGTTACGATGCCTCGACCCACGTTCAGGTACCGGCTGAAGCTTTCCAGCGTTTCATAGACGCGCTGGATTTTCACACGCCGTTCAAAGCCATGCTCGACACGTACTGGCAGGAGCATCAGGACAGTCACCGCCTGGCCAGCAAGCTCAATTTCATCGCCGCCTGCAACGCCCAGGTCAGCCAGGGGCGCCTGAGTGATGCCGCCAGGGAGCTGGCATGGCAAGCCGCCGGCATGATGCCGCAGCGTTTCAAGATACGGGTGAGCACGCTGAGCATCTATGGCTATGCGGCCACCGACCTGCTGTACATCAATGCCCCCCACAGCGATCTGACCCTGCTGTACATGCCAGGTAACAGCTCGCCCTTGCTCGAATTCGCCAGCGAGAACCTGCTCAAGGACTGGGTGGGCGATCAGTGCAAGGACCCCGCCCGACGCGAGGCACTCAAACAACACTTCAGGCTTGCCGACCGCCCTCAGGGCCTCGATTTCAGCGGCCTGGACACCGCGCTCGAGGGCCTTGGCGACTATCCGGTTCGGCACCGGCTGCCGCCTGAACATGGTTATTTCAACGATGATGGCGTCTGGCCCCCCAGAACCTACGTGAACTACAAACCTGGCAAGTACAACCCCAAACTGACCGGGGATATGTTCGCAGCCCTGACCGAGCGCCAGCGCCAGCGCAGCTACGACGATGCCGATTTTGTCATCACCACCGATAGCCAGGTTACCAAAGCCAAATGGCGAGGCTACCTCACCAATACGCTCAACCTGCTAGCGCCATTGTGCCTGGTGGTGCCGGGGCTGGCGCCACTGCTGGCGCTCGGTGGCATTGCCCAGTTGGGTCTGGGCCTGGATCAGGTGATCAACGGCCACAGCCTGAAAGCCAAACAGGATGGGGTGGGCGACATCGCCTGGGGGCTGTTCAACGCCGTACCGCTGGCAACGGAGGGCACAGCAGGCATCAAGGCCCTGTTCGAGTTCAAAAGCGATGGTTTTGTCATGCCGCGCGAGGTCAACGGGCAGCTCGGCTATCCGTTGAGCCCGACCAGCCCACCGCGGCTTCCAGAGCCAGAAGGCGCGGAGTACTTCCACAACCACGAGCCCATTGCCCCCCTTGATGACGGCGACCCGGAGGTTGCCGGCGCGGTGATACGGTTGCCCCACTACGATGGCGAACTGGACGACCTGGAATGCAGCATCGAAACCTACAACGCGCGGGTGGTCTATGACATGGAGCGGAATGCGTTCATCCTCAAGGACGACGTCAACGAGGTCGATCCGCAAGCCTACGTGGCAGTCCCCGGCAGCCGTGACCTGGTGGCGCTCGACATGCCTCGGCCGGTAACCGACGCCATGCGCACGCGCACTTTGCGCGCCTTGGGTGTCGACCTGCCCCTGCCGGTGCAAATACCGACACGGGCGCCGGACAGCGCACCTATCCCAAAACTCATATCCAGCCTCTGGGTCGGCAACAACGTCCTTGGCGAGCCATTGCTGGCCAACCTTGCCGCCAACGCAGCGCGCCTGAGCGACAGTGAATACAGCATGCGCCTGTTTCTGTCGAAGGCTTCGCCTACCGCCTACGAACAGAACGCAAGGCTATTGGCAGCCCGGGCGCCGGGGCTTCAGGTATTGCCGCTTGAAGAGCAAGGTTTCTTCCGGGCCTTCCGCCAGAGCCGCTATTACGCACAGTACGATGCAGCACTGGATGGCAACGGTGGCATCGCCACCAATTACGCGTCGGCGACGGATGTGCTGCGCTACCGAATGCTGCACCATGAGGGTGGGCTGTACATGGACGTAGACGATTTCCTGCTGCCGGACGGCAAGGGCGAAACGATCGACCAGGTCGAGCTGCACACCCCGCCCGATGGGCTGCTGCTGCCACCGCCGATGTGCAACGAAAAAATGAGCATGAATTGCCTGTACAACACCAGCCTCATAGGTAGCCACCCAGGCAACCCGGTGCTGGATGCGATCTCCGATGAAATGCTCGCACGCTACCAGACCCATGCAGACTTTTACGACAGCCGACCGAGCCTGGAACAGGACCCTGGCAATTTCTACCGCTATGCCAACAAGCTCAGCTACCTCACCGGCCCGGCGCTGCTCACCGAGATGGTCGATCGCCATCTACCCGGCCTGCGGACCCTGCGCCAGATCATCAACTTGCACATCATGCCACGCGTCAACACCTACCCATTCATCGACGCCTCACAGGCCAATGCTGCCCTGAAGCAATTGCTGCCCCTGAACCGTTTTGCCGGCGTCGGCGGCAATCACTCCTGGGTTCGCAACTGAAATGCATGGGGAACTGAACGGGCCTGGCGGCGCCCTTCAGATCGAGCGACGCATGGGCGCCGCTCGATGTCCCAGGTGACGAGCCTGCTAACGAGGCTACCTGTCAGCCCCCGTCAAGGAGCCCGGTGCACCTTGCTCATCAACTCCGCCTCGGCCTGGGTCAGGCCGCAGCTCTGGGTCAACTCATCGACACTCGCCCCCATCCCCACCAGCTTGGCCGCCTGGCTAAAGGTAACGTTGCTGGGGTCGCGCTGCTCGAGGCGCTCCAGCCGGTCTGGCAGGGTAGCCACCGTCGCACGCAGCTCATGGATGGCCTCACCCATGCGCACAGTGCCGTTCTGGTAGTCATCCAGACGCTTGGCCAAGTCCTTGATGCGCTGGTCACGCAGCGCATCGCCCTCGGCCTGCTGCGCAGCCAGCTCGCGCTGGCGCTTGCTGTAGTTGAGGAAAAACCACAGGCTCAGCGCCCAGGCCAGCGCCAGGAAGATGACAGCAACCTCTAGGATCAACTCAGATGTTCTCCAGCTCGGACCACTCTTCCTCGGTCATCATCTTGTCCAGTTCGACCAGGATCAGCAGTTCGCCATTCTTGTTGCACACGCCCTGAATGAACTTGGCCGACTCTTCGTTACCCACGTTCGGCGCGGTCTCGATTTCAGACTGGCGCAGGTAAACCACTTCGGCCACGCTGTCGACCAGAATGCCGACCACTTGCTTGTCGGCTTCGATGATGACGATACGGGTGTTGTCGGTCACTTCGGTCGGCATCAGGCCAAAACGCTGACGCGTGTCGATCACCGTCACCACGTTACCGCGCAAGTTGATGATGCCCAGCACGTAGCTCGGCGCACCCGGCACCGGGGCAATCTCGGTGTAGCGCAGGACTTCCTGCACCTGCATCACATTGATGCCGTAGGACTCGTTGTCCAGACGGAAGGTAACCCACTGCAGGATCGGATCTTCGGAACCTTGTGCAGACGACTTTTTCATTCCCCTACCCTCAAAATCCGCCGTTGGCGGTATGTTCTGTGTCATTTCTGTTTGGCGTGCATCTGCTTGACCGCACCGCTGGCGATCAGCTCGGCCAGTGCGGCGACGTCGAGCAGTGCGCACATGTGTTCGATTACGGTGCCGGCCAGCCACGGGCGCTGGCCACGCTGGCTGCGCCACTTGATCTCCGACGGGTCCAGGCGCAGCGAGCGGCTGACCTGATGCACCGCCAGCCCCCATTCGTAGCCCTGTACCGAAATCACGTACTGCAGGCCCTGGCGAAAATCATCGCGGTAGCGGTCGGGCATTACCCAACGCGCAGTGTCCAGCACCTTCAGGTTGCCGGCCTGGCAGGTCAGGATGCCGAGGAACCAGTCGGGCTGGCCGAACAGTGGCGTCAGCTCCTGGCCAGCCAGGGTGTAGATCGAGCCCAGGCACACCAACGGCACCGCCAGGGTCAGGCCGGCAACGTCGAACAGCAGGCATTCGAACGGCTCGGCCGCCCACACCGGACGACCGTCGACAGTGGCCGGGGGTACGGGCAGGTTGGGTGCCGGCAGATGCACATCGACCAGCGGCACAGCCGGTTCCACGGTTTGTTCTTCGACCAGTACCGGGATGCTGGCTTCGGCCACGACCTCCTGCTCGACCACCGTCACCACCGGGGCTTCCACCGGCATCACGCTGGGCAGTACCGCCAGACGGGGTTCGGCGAACGGCCGCGGGGCAAAGCTGGCGGCGGCGGCTTCGGCGGGCTCAGGCCGGGCTGGCTGTCGGGCATCGCGTGCCTGCTCCTCGCGCACCGCCTCGGCGAACTCATCCGCCACTGCCGGCTGCTCGCTCAGGTCTTCGGCCTCGGTGGCCTCCTGCAGCAGGCCGTCCAGGTACGATTGCAGGGCCATCTGGGGCCGGGTGCTGGTTTGCCGGGTTTGAGTCATCAGGCCACCTGCACTGCGGTCTTGTAGGTGAGCAGGTGCTTGAGCAGCGCCCGGTAGGCGATCAACCCACGGCTCTTGCTGTCGAACTGCGAAGGCGTGACGCCCTTGCGACTGGCATCACGCAGGCGCGTATCCACCGGGATGTAGCCCTGCCACACATGCTGCCCGTAGGTGTCACGCAGCAACTTGAGGGTGCCCAGCGACGCCTGGGTACGACGGTCGAACAGGGTCGGTACGATCTGGTACGGCAGCGCCTGCTTGCGCGAACGGTTGACCATGGCCAAGGTGCCGACCATGCGCTCCAGGCCCTTCACGGCGAGGAACTCGGTTTGTACCGGGATCACAAGCTGCTGGCTGGCGGCCAGGGCATTGACCATCAGCACACCCAGCAAGGGTGGGCTGTCGATCAGGGCATAGTCGAAATCCTGCCACAGCTGCGCCAGACTCTTGGCGATTACCAGGCCCAGGCCATTCTGCCCTGGCGACTGGCGCTCCAGCACCGCCAGGGCGGTACTCGACGGCAGCAGCGAAATGCGCTCATCGCTGGTGGGCAGCAGCAGTTGCCCGGGCAAGCCTTCGGGCACCGTGCCCTTGTGCAGGAACAGGTCGTAGCAGCTGTGCTCCAGGGCGTCCGGGTTGTGCCCGAAGTAGCTGGTCATCGAGCCGTGCGGGTCGAGGTCGACGACAACCACGCGCTTGCCGGCCTCGGCCAGCAGGCCGGCCAGGGCAATGGTAGTGGTGGTCTTGCCGACACCACCTTTTTGATTGGCTACTGCCCAGACTCTCATCAAGCAAACTCTATCTATTGATTTGGCAGGGACACTGTAGAAACAACCGTCATGCGCAAAACTTCAAAGCTCGCACTCTCCTCTGTGGGAGCGGGCAAGCCCGCGAACACCGGCGTAGCCGGTGCCATTCACCGAGTCGCTGGCTTCGCGGGCATGCCCGCTCCCACAGGGGGCGGCGGCACAGTCAAAATCGTGTTCGTATCAGCGACGGGGAATTGACGTATCACGGCCTCGCTACCGTTGCTTGTATTGCCGGTGCACTTTGTGTGCCAGCGCGGCGCAATGCGGCATCCGGTGTGGCATTGGCGCTGCCCGAGCCTGTCAGGCTGCGGCGCACTTCCAGGTTACGGGAAATCACCAGTACCACCCGGCGGTTGCGGGCGCGCCCTTCGGCGGTATCGTTGCTGGCCACCGGCTGGTACTCGCCATAGCCCACCGAAGCCATGCGCGCCGGGTTGACGCCCTCCATGGCCAGCAGCCGCACGATGCTGGCCGCGCGCGCCGAGGACAACTCCCAGTTGGTGGGGTACTGCGCGGTGCGGATCGGCAGGTTGTCGGTGAAGCCTTCGACGTGCACCGGGTTGGCAAACGGCTTGAGGATGTTGGCCACCTTCTCGATGATCGCAAACGCCTTGTCACTGGGCATCGCGTCACCACTGCCAAACAGCAGCGACGAGTTGAGCTCGATCTCCACCCACAGCTCGTTGCCGCGCACAGTCATCTGGTCGCTGTTGATCAGGTCGCCGAAGGCATCGCGCACGTCATCGCTGATGGTTTTCAACGGGTCGACATTGGTCGCCGCCAGGCCCGCTTCGGTCTGCTCGCTGTCTTTGACCAGCGGTTGGGCCGGGCGAACGCTCAGCGGCTGCTCATCGCCAATCGGGATCGGCTTCATGCTGCGCTCGGGGTCGTTGAATACCCCTAGCAAAGCCTGGGAAATAACCTTGTACTTACCCTCGTTGATCGAGGAAATGGAATACATCACCACGAAGAAGGCGAACAGCAACGTGATGAAGTCGGCGTACGACACCAGCCAGCGCTCGTGGTTTTCGTGTTCCTCGGTATGACGACGGCGACGCATGGGTTACTCCATGAAGCCTTGCAGCTTCAGCTCGATCGAGCGCGGGTTTTCACCTTCGGCAATCGACAGCAGGCCTTCGAGCAGCATTTCACGGTAGCGCGACTGGCGCATGACGATGGCCTTGAGCTTGCTGGCGACCGGCAATAGCACAAGGTTGGCACTGGCCACACCGTAAATGGTGGCGACAAAGGCCACGGCAATGCCATTGCCCAGTTGCGACGGGTCGGCCAGATTGCCCATCACATGGATAAGGCCCATGACCGCCCCGATGATGCCGATGGTCGGCGCATAGCCGCCCATGCTTTCGAATACCTTGGCTGCCTGGATGTCACGGCCTTCCTGGGTAAGGAAGTCGACCTCAAGGATGCTGCGGATTGCTTCCGGCTCGGCGCCATCCACCAGCAGTTGCAGGCCCTTGCGCGCATAGGGGTCGGGCTCGCTGTCCGCTACCCCTTCCAGGCCCAGCAGGCCTTCTTTGCGAGCGGTCAGGCTCCAGTTCACCACACGGTCGATGCCGCCCGCCAGATCGACCCGCGGCGGAAACAGGATCCAACGCAAAATCTGCAAGGCACGCTTGAACGACGACAGCGGCGACTGCAACAACGCCGCCGCCAGGGTGCCACCCAGCACGATCAGAGCCGCCGGGCCATTGACCAGAGCACCGACATGACCGCCTTCAAGGAAGTTGCCACCGACGATGGCAACGAAAGCCAGAATCAAACCGATCAGGCTGAGGACATCCATCAGACGCACGCCTCCACCAGGTGCTTGCCGATTTCATCCAGGCTGTACACGGCATCCGCCAGGTTGGCCTTGACGATGGCCATGGGCATGCCATAAATCACGCAGCTGGCTTCATCCTGGGCCCACACCGTGCTGCCCCCCTGCTTGAGCAGGCGCGCGCCCTCGCGGCCATCGGCGCCCATGCCGGTGAGCACCACCGACAACACCTTGTCACCGTACGACTTGGCCGCCGAACCGAAGGTGATGTCCACGCACGGTTTGTAGTTCAGGCGCTCGTCGCCGGGCAGGATCTTCACCGTGCCACGGCCATCGATCATCATCTGCTTGCCACCGGGGGCCAGCAGGGCCAGGCCCGGGCGCAGCATATCGCCGTCTTCGGCTTCCTTGACGCTGATGCGGCACAGCTTGTCCAGGCGTTCGGCAAACGCTTTGGTGAAGGCCGCCGGCATGTGCTGGATCAACACGATCGGCGCCGGGAAATTGGCCGGCAGCTGGGTCAGTACCCGCTGCAGCGCCACCGGCCCACCCGTGGAGGTACCGATGGCCACCAGTTTGTAGGGTTTGCGCTTGGGTGCCGGCGAGTGCGAGGCCGCCGGTGTCGGGGCCACTGCACGGGCAGGCGCTGCCGGGCGCGTCTGCGCCTGGCTGGCGAAAGTGCTGGCGGGCGCTGGCGCGGCGACCGGCGCCGTTCTGGCATAGCTGCCGATCCTGCGGTTGCTGCGCGAAATGGTGTGCACCTTCTCGCACAGCAACTGCTTGACCTTGTCAGGGTTGCGCGAGATGTCCTCGAAGTTTTTCGGCAGGTAGTCCACTGCGCCGGCATCCAGCGCGTCGAGGGTGACGCGGGCGCCTTCATGGGTCAGCGACGAGAACATCAATACGGGCGTCGGGCAGCGCTGCATGATGTGCCGCACGGCGGTAATGCCATCCATCATGGGCATTTCGTAGTCCATGGTGATCACATCGGGCTTGAGCGCCAGCGCCTGGTCGATTGCTTCCTTGCCGTTGGTCGCGGTACCCACTACCTGGATCGTTGGATCCGCCGAGAGGATTTCCGAGACACGGCGGCGGAAGAAACCAGAATCATCCACCACCAGGACCTTGACTGCCATAAACACTCCATTAGGCGGCGCAACCCGCCAGGGCGCGCCACCGAAATCAAATACGCCGCGCGGCGTAACGCTTGAGCATGCTCGGGACGTCGAGAATCAACGCGATGCGACCGTCGCCGGTAATGGTGGCCCCGGACATGCCCGGGGTGCCTTGCAGCATCTTGCCCAGCGGCTTGATGACCACTTCTTCCTGGCCCACCAGTTGGTCAACGACAAAACCGATGCGCTGGGTGCCGACCGACAGAATCACCACGTGGCCTTCGTGCTGCTCTTCGTGCACCTGGCCCTGGACCAGCCAGCGCTTGAGGTAGAACAGCGGCAGCGCCTTGTCGCGCACGATCACCACTTCCTGGCCATCGACCACGTTGGTGCGCGACAGGTCGAGGTGGAAGATCTCGTTGACGTTGACCAGCGGGAAGGCGAACGCCTGGTTGCCCAACATCACCATCAGGGTGGGCATGATCGCCAGGGTCAGCGGCACCTTGATGACGATCTTGGAGCCTTGGCCCTTGGCCGAGAAAATGTTGATCGAGCCGTTGAGCTGGGAGATCTTGGTTTTCACCACGTCCATGCCCACGCCACGCCCGGACACATCGGAAATCTCGGTCTTGGTCGAGAAACCAGGGGCGAAGATCAGGTTGTAGCAGTCCGACTCGCTCAGGCGCTCGGCGGCGTCCTTGTCCATCAGGCCCTTTTCCACGGCCTTGGCGCGCAGGATGTTCGGGTCCATGCCCTTGCCATCGTCCGAGATCGACAGCAGGATGTGGTCGCCTTCCTGTTCGGCCGACAGCACTACGCGGCCGGTACGTGCCTTGCCAGACGTTTCACGCTCCTCGGGCATCTCGATACCGTGGTCGACCGCATTGCGCACCAAGTGCACCAGCGGGTCGGCCAAGGCTTCTACGAGGTTCTTGTCAAGGTCGGTCTCTTCGCCGACCAGCTCCAGATTGATCTCTTTCTTCAACTGGCGCGCCAGGTCGCGGACCAGGCGCGGGAAGCGGCCGAAGACTTTCTTGATCGGCTGCATACGGGTTTTCATCACCGCGGTCTGCAGGTCGGCGGTGACCACGTCAAGGTTGGACACGGCCTTGGACATGGCCTCGTCGCCGCTGTTCAGGCCCAGGCGCACCAGACGGTTACGCACCAGCACCAGTTCGCCGACCATGTTCATGATCTCGTCCAGGCGCGCGGTATCGACGCGTACCGTGGTTTCCGCTTCGCTGGCGGCATGCTTTTCAGCGGCCGGGGCCGGCGCGCGAGGCGCCGCGGCAGGTTTGCTGGCCGGCGCAGGCGCTGGCGCTGGCGCGGCAGCGGGCTTGGTCACTGGCGGGCTTTCGGCCTTGGCGGCAGCCGGCGCTTGCGCCTGGACAGCAGCCGGGGCCTCTACAGTGGCAACATCGCCACCGAACTTGCCCTTGCCGTGCAACTGGTCCAGCAGGGCTTCGAACTCGTGCTCGCTGATTTCATCGCTGGCGGCACTGTTGTCGGGTGCGGCAGGCGCTGGTGCCTGGGCGGCTGGCAAGGCGCCAGCCTGGAAGGTGCCCTTGCCATGCAGCTGGTCGAGCAGCGATTCGAATTCGGCGTCGGTGATCTCATCACTGACCGCTTCGCTGCTGACGGCCACCGGCGGCGCGGCAACCTCGGCATTGAACTGGCCCTTGCCGTGCAACTGGTCGAGCAGCGATTCGAACTCGGCGTCGGTGATTTCATCACCCGCACCGCTGACAGTCTCGCCCTGCATCTGCTCGTCGGCCGCCGCTTGCGCCTTGACCGCATCGAGCGAATCGAGCAACTGCTCGAATTCACTGTCAGTGATGTCCTGGTGTTGCTCCTCGGCCTCGGCCGGCGCGGCAACCGACACGTCGGCAACCGGCGCCGGTGCAGGCGCTGCAACAGTTTCGGCTGCGCCAGGTTCGGCCAGGCGCGACAACGCTGCCAGCAGTGCGGGGGTGGCCGGTGTCACTTCGGCACGCTCGCGCACCTGGCCAAACATGCTGTTGACCGTATCCAGTGCCTCGAGCACCACATCCATCAGTTCCGCATCGACCCGGCGCTCACCTTTGCGCAGGACGTCGAACACGTTCTCGGCGATATGGCAGCACTCCACCAGCTCGTTCAGCTGGAGGAAGCCGGCGCCCCCTTTTACAGTGTGGAAACCGCGAAAGATCGCATTGAGCAGGTCGGCATCGTCAGGTCGGCTTTCCAGCTCGACCAGTTGCTCGGACAATTGCTCAAGAATTTCGCCGGCTTCTACCAGGAAATCCTGGAGGATTTCTTCATCGGCGCCGAAGCTCATCAAACGTGCTCCTTAAAAACCAAGGCTGGACAGCAGATCATCGACATCGTCCTGACCGGACACGACGTCTTCACGCTTATCGGCATGAATCTGCGGACCTTCACCCCGAGTCGGATGTTTTTCTCGATCTTTTTCTGCACGCAATTGATCGTGGTCATGTTTTATACCGGCAAAGCGGTCGACCTGGCTGGCCATCAGCACCAGCTTGAGCAGGTTGCTTTCCACCTCGGTCACCAGTGCGGTGACGCGCTTGATCACCTGGCCGGTCAGGTCCTGATAGTCCTGGGCCAGCAAAATGTCATTGAGGTGCCCGGAAACCTTGCGGTTGCCCTCGGCGCTGTGCGTCAGGAAACTGTCGACTCGCTTGACCAGATCACGGAATTCCGGCGCAGCCACTTCGCGGCGCATGAAGCGCTGCCAGTCGGTGCTCAGGGCCTTGGCCTCGCTGGCGAGCTCATTGAGCACCGGTGTGCTTTCCTCGACCAGGTCCATGGTGCGGTTGGCCGCGCCCTCGGTGAGCTTGACCACATACGACAGGCGCTCGGTGGCGTCGGTAATCTGCGACACCTCTTCTGCCTGTGGCATGGTGGGGTCGATCTGGAAACTGACGATGGCACTGTGCAGCTCGCGAGTCAGCTTGCCGACTTCCTGGTACAGGCCGCGGTCGCGGGTCTGGTTCAGTTCGTGAATCAACTGCACCGCCTCGCCGAAACGGCCCCGCTCCAGGCTTTCGACCAACTCCTGGGCATGCTTCTTCAGGGTCGACTCGAACTCGCCCAAAGACGTTTGTGATGAATCCATGACGCGCCCCCCCTGACGTGACTCAGCCGTTGACGCGTTCGAAGATCTTCTCGATCTTCTCTTTGAGCACCTGAGCGGTGAACGGCTTGACCACGTACCCATTGACCCCGGCCTGTGCCGCTTCAATGATCTGGTCGCGCTTGGCTTCAGCGGTCACCATCAGGACCGGCATGCTTTTCAGCTTGTCGCTGGCACGCACTTTACGCAGCAGGTCGATGCCGGACATGCCCGGCATGTTCCAGTCGGTCACCAGGAAGTCGTAGTGACCGTTTTCCAGCATCGGCAACGCTGTGGTGCCGTCATCGGCTTCGTCGGTGTTGGTGAAACCCAGGTCACGCAACAGGTTCTTGATGATCCGCCGCATCGTCGAAAAGTCGTCAACGATGAGGATTTTCATGTTCTTGTCCAATTAGACCTCCAAGCAGTCTCAAACGCGCTCGGCCTACCGAGCACGCACTCATTCAATTCGGTACAACGTGGAAAACGACTGCAACGACAGTGGGCTCAACGCGCCCGCCATTCCCCCAGGCGGCTGCGCAGGCGCGCGGCACATTGGCTGTGCAACTGGCTGACCCGCGACTCGCTGACACCCAGCACCTCACCGATTTCCTTGAGGTTCAGCTCTTCGTCGTAGTACAGCGCCAGCACCAGGCGCTCACGCTCCGGCAGGTTGGCGATAGCCTCGGTCAGGGCAGCCTGGAAGCGCTCCTCCTCCAGGCCGCGCGCAGGTTCGACCTGGCCACTGGCGCCATCCTCATGCAGCCCTTCGTGCTCGCCGTCCTGCAACAGGTCGTCAAAGCTGAACAGGCGGCTGCCCAGGGTATCGTTCAAGATCCCGTAGTAATCATCGAGACTCAATTGGAGTTCGGCAGCAACTTCATGATCTTTAGCGTCACGGCCTGTTCTGGCCTCAACTGCACGCATGGCATCACTGACCATACGGGTGTTGCGGTGTACCGAACGCGGTGCCCAATCGCCTTTGCGCACTTCGTCCAGCATGGCCCCGCGGATGCGGATGCCAGCGTAGGTCTCAAAGCTGGCGCCCTTGCTGGCGTCGTATTTGTTGGCCACTTCCAGCAGGCCGATCATGCCGGCCTGGATCAGGTCCTCGACTTGCACGTTGGCCGGCAATCGCGCCAACAGGTGGTACGCGATGCGCTTGACCAGCGGGGCGTAGCGTTCGATCAGCTCGTACTGGGCGTCCTTCGCCGCCCGGCTGTACATCTTGAAGCCGCTGGCGTTCATAGTACGGGTCCCGCGCTGGTGGGTTGCACCAAGCGCTCGACAAAGAACTCCAGATGGCCGCGCGGATTGGCCGGCAGCGGCCAGCTGTCGACCTTCTGGGCAATCGCCTTGAAGGCCAGCGCACACTTGGAGCGAGGGAAGGCTTCGTAGACGGCACGCTGCTTCTGCACCGCCTTGCGCACGCACTCGTCGTACGGCACGGCACCCACGTACTGCAGGGCAACGTCAAGGAAGCGGTCGGTGACCTTGGTCAGCTTGGCAAACAGGTTGCGCCCTTCCTGCGGGCTCTGCGCCATGTTGGCCAACACACGGAAACGATTCATGCCATAGTCGCGATTGAGCAGCTTGATCAACGCGTAGGCGTCGGTAATCGAGGTAGGTTCATCACACACCACCAGCAGCACTTCCTGGGCGGCGCGAACGAAGCTGACCACCGAGTCACCGATACCCGCAGCGGTATCGATCACCAACACATCGAGGTTGTCGCCGATCTCGCTGAACGCCTGGATCAGCCCGGCATGCTGGGCCGGGGCCAGATGCACCATGCTCTGGGTGCCCGAGGCTGCCGGTACGATGCGCACACCGCCGGGGCCCTGCAGCATCACGTCACGCAGCTCGCAACGCCCTTCAATCACATCGGCGAGGGTACGTTTGGGGGTAAGGCCCAGCAATACGTCGACATTGGCCAGGCCCAGGTCGGCGTCCAGCAGCATGACCCTGCGGCCAAGCTCGGCCAGCGCCAGGGACAAGTTCACTGAAACGTTAGTCTTGCCGACGCCACCTTTGCCACCGGTCACGGCGATCACCTGTACGGGATGCATGCTACCCATGTCTGTTCTTTACCTTGTCTCGCTGGGACTCAGGCCACACGTAGGGCAATTCTGCGTGCCCCTTGGCATAGCGACTTTGCACACGCTTCATGGTCAACCCGCTCGCCGTGGGTTGTGATAGAGATCAGCGAACATGTCGGCCATGGCCTCTTCGCTGGGCTCGTCCTGCTGCTGCACATTCACCGCCCGCGTGACCAACTGGTGGCCCCTTGGCAGGTGCAGGTCGTCAGGAATGCGTGGGCCATCGGTAAGATAGGCCACTGGCAGTTCATGACTGATGGCAAGGCTCAACACATCGCCAAGGCTTGCCGTTTCATCGAGTTTGGTCAGGATGCAGCCGGCCAGGCCACAGCGCTTGTAGCTGTGGTAGGCGGCGGTCAGCACCTGCTTCTGGCTGGTGGTGGCCAGCACCAGGTAGTTCTTCGCGGCAATGCCACGCCCGGCCAAGGTTTCCAGCTGCATGCGCAGCGCAGGGTCGCTGGCCTGCAGGCCGGCAGTATCGATCAGCACCACGCGCTTGCGCAGCAGTGGCTCCAGCGCTGCTGCCAGCGACTGGCCCGGGTCGACGTAAGTCACCGGCACGTTGAGGATGCGGCCCAGGGTCTTGAGCTGCTCCTGGGCGCCGATACGGAAGCTGTCCATGCTCACCAGCGCCAGGTTCTGCGCGCCGTACTTGAGCACGTAGCGCGCGGCCAGCTTGGCCAGGGTGGTGGTCTTGCCCATGCCCGCCGGGCCGACCATGGCGATCACCCCGCCCTCTTCGATCGGCTCGATTTCAGGTACTTCGATCATCCGCGCCAAGTGAGCCAGCAGCATGCGCCAGGCCTGGCGCGGTTCCTCGATCTCGGCGGTCAGGTCCAGCAGCTCGCGGGCGATCGGCCCGGACAGGCCGATGCGCTGCAGGCGGCGCCAAAGGTTGGCCTGCTGCGGCTTGCTGCCCTGCAGCTGATTCCAGGCCAGCGAACCGAGTTGCACTTCCAGCAGCTCGCGCAGACCCGACAGCTCCGAGCGCATGGCATCGAACAGGCGCGGGTCAACCGGCGCAGCAGCCGGTACGGCGGCGGCCTCAGGGGCATCGACGTGCGGCTCGATCAACGGTTCGGCAGCGGTCAAAGATTGCCCGGCGAACAATTGGCGGTTGTTGTCGCTGCTGTCCTGACGCTGGTCCAGCTCGGCCTGGGCAGTGGCAATGCGCGTGTGGGTCTTGCGCAGCTCTTCTTCCAGCTCGGCGTTGGGCACACGCGGGGCCAGGGCGGACAGCTTGTAGTCCAGCGCGGCCGTCAGCTCGACACCACCGGCAATGCGGCGGTTGCCAATGATTGCGGCATCGGCGCCCAGCTCGTCACGGACCAGTTTCATGGCCTGACGCATATCGGCGGCGAAAAATCGCTTAACTTGCATTATCCCCTACCTCAGCCGTTAGGGCCCACGGTGGCAACGATGGTGACTTGCTTGTTGTCCGGTATTTCCTGATACGCCAGAACATGCAAATTCGGTACAGCCAGGCGACCGAAACGCGACAACATGGCGCGGATCGGGCCGGCGACCAGCAGGATGGCCGGCTGACCCTGCATTTCCTGGCGCTGGGCCGCCTCGATCAGCGAACGTTGCAGCTTCTCGGCCATGCTAGGCTCCAGAAGAACACCATCTTCCTGACCCTGCCCGGCCCTTTGCAGACTATTCAGCAAAATCTGTTCCAACCTTGGCTCCAGGGTAATCACTGGAAGCTCCGACTCAACGCCGACAATGCTTTGCACGATGGCGCGACACAATCCGACGCGCACCACCGCCACCAGTGCGGCGGTATCTTGACTCTTGCCGGCGTTGTTCGCGATAGCCTCGGCAATACTGCGAATATCGCGCACTGGCACCTGTTCCGACAACAGGGCTTGCAGCACCTTGAGCAGCCCCGACAAGGAAATGACACCCGGCACCAGCTCTTCTGCAAGTTTAGGCGATGCCTTGGCCAGCACCTGCAGCAGTTGCTGAACCTCTTCGTGGCCGATCAGCTCGTGGCAGTGTTTCTGCAGAATCTGGTTGAGGTGGGTGGCCACCACGGTGCTGGCATCGACCACGGTGTAACCCAGCGACTGCGCCTGTGAGCGCTGGCCGACGTCGATCCACACCGCTTCCAGGCCAAACGCCGGGTCGCGCGCGGCAATACCGTTGAGGGTGCCAAACACCTGCCCAGGGTTGATCGCCAGTTCGCGGTCCGGGTAGATCTCCGCCTCGGCCAGAATCACCCCCATCAGGGTCAGGCGATAGGCGCTGGGTTGCAGGTCGAGGTTGTCACGAATGTGCACGGTGGGCATCAGGAAGCCCAGGTCCTGCGACAGCTTCTTGCGCACGCCCTTGATCCGCGCCAGCAACTGGCCGCCCTGGTTGCGATCGACCAGCGGGATCAGCCGATAGCCGACCTCCAGGCCGATCATGTCGATGGGGGTGACGTCGTCCCAACCCAGCTCCTTGGTTTCCAGCGCGCGCTGTGGCGAGGGCAGCAGGTCCTGCTGACGCTGCGCCTCTTGCTGGGCTTTGACCTTGGCCTGTTGCTGTTTCTTCCACACCAGGTAGGCGCCGCCGGCCGCCATCAGGCCGAGGCTGAGGAAGGCAATGTGCGGCATGCCCGGCACCAGGCCCATGACGATCATCAGCCCCGCCGACACCGCCAGCGCCTTGGGCGAATCGAACATCTGCCGATTGATCAGCTTGCCCATGTCTTCAGAGCCTGAAGCACGGGTGACCATGATCGCGGCGGCGGTGGACAGCAGCAGTGATGGCAATTGCGCCACCAAACCGTCACCAATGGTCAGCAGGGCGTAGACCTTGCCGGCCTCGCTGAACGACATATTGTGCTGCAGCATGCCGATGAGCATGCCACCGATCAGGTTGATGAACAGGATCAGCAAGCCGGCGATGGCGTCGCCGCGCACGAACTTGCTGGCACCGTCCATCGAACCGTAGAACTCGGCCTCCTGCGCCACCTCGGCACGGCGGTGCTTGGCCTGGGCCTGGTCGATCAAGCCGGCATTGAGGTCGGCGTCGATGGCCATCTGCTTGCCAGGCATGGCGTCGAGGGTGAAACGCGCACTCACTTCCGAGATACGCCCGGCACCCTTGGTCACCACCACGAAGTTGATGATCATGAGGATGGCGAACACCACGGCACCGACCACGTAGTTACCGCCGATCACCACCTCACCAAAGGCCTGGATCACTTTACCGGCAGCGCCGTGGCCCTCCTGGCCATGCAGCATGACCACACGGGTGGACGCCACGTTCAGGGCCAGGCGCAACAACGTGGCCACCAGCAGGATGGTCGGGAACGCGGCAAAGTCGAGCGGGCGCAGGGCGTATACACAGACCAGCAGCACCACGATCGACAGGGCGATGTTGAAGGTGAAGAACACGTCGAGCAGGAACGGCGGTATCGGCAACATCATCATTGCCAACATCACCAGCAGTAACAGCGGCACACCCAGGTTGCCCCGGCCGAGCCCGGCCAGGTTGTTGCGGGCGTTGCTGATTAACTGAGTGCGATCCACCGCGAGTCCTCTTGATGCAAAACTTTGACGCCCAGGGGGCGCCTGGGCGTGGCTTTGCAAGAAGCCTTCCAACTTTGCTCGAAGGGAGATTTATGTTGCCGGTGCCGGCCCTTTCGCGGGTGAACCCGCTCCTACACGACGGCCTGCGCCCAATCACCGATGTGTGTCCATCCCCGATCAGGTGTAGGAGCGGGTTTACCCGCGAATACGGTAGCGGCGGCAATGGTGAACGGCGGGTAGAGATTGGCCAGCAGGCCCGGCCCTTTCGCGGGTGAACCCGTTCCTACACGACGGCCTGCGCCCAATCACCGATGTGTGTCCATCCCCGATCAGGTGTAGGAGCGGGTTTACCCGCGAATACGGTAGCGGCGGCAACGGTGAACGGCGGGTGGAGATTGGCCAGCAGGCCCGGCCCTTTCGCGGGTGAACCCGCTCCTACACGACGGCCTGCGCCCAATCACCGATGTGTGTCCATCCCCGATCAGGTGTAGGAGCGGGTTTACCCGCGAATACGGTAGCGGCAGCAACGGTGAACGGCGGGTGGAGATTGGCCAGCAGGCCCGGCCCTTTCGCGGGTAAACCCGCTCCTACAGCGCGCCAACCGCCGACATGTGCCCACCACCGTGGTAGGAGCGGGTTTACCCGCGAAAGAGCCAGAAGCCGTGACACAAGGTCAACTGTCGCGGCGCAGGTCCGGCGGGATCGGCAGGTCGTCCTTCAGCGGCTCTGGGCGCTTGCCCTTGCCGGCGCGGTATTGGCGAATCTGGAACACATACGCCAGCACCTGCGCCACCGCCAGGTACAGCCCCGCCGGGATCTCCTGCTCAAGTTCGGTGGAGTAATAGATCGCCCGCGCCAGCGCCGGCGACTCGAGGATCTGGATGTTGTGCTCCACGCCAATTTCACGAATCTTCAACGCCATGAAATCGCTACCCTTGGCCAGCAGCAACGGCGCCGCACCGCCTTTCTCCGGGTCGTATTGCAACGCCACCGCATAATGCGTCGGGTTGGTGATGATCACATCTGCATCCGGTACCGCCGCCATCATGCGCCGCTGCGACACCTCGCGCTGCAGTTGGCGAATACGTTGCTTGACCTCGGGCTTGCCCTCGCTGTCCTTGTACTCGTCGCGCACTTCCTGCTTGGTCATCTTCATTTTCTTGTGCGTCTGGTAGAGCTGGAACGGCACATCTGCCGCGGCAATCAGCAACAGCCCGGCCGACATCCACAAGGCACTCCAGCCCACCACCTGCAAGCTATGGATGATCGCCTGCTCCAGCGGCTCATTGGCAATCGACAGCAAGGCCTGGCGGTCACCGGAGAGCACCACCACCGCCACCACCAGAATCACGAAAAACTTGGCCAGCGCCTTGAGCAATTCAGTCAAGGCCTGCATCGAGAACATGCGCTTGATCCCCGACAGCGGGTTCATGCGGCTGAATTTGGGCTGCAGCAAGCTGCCCGAGAACAAGAAGCCGCTAAGCGCGATGGGCGCCACGAAGGAAATCACGAACAGCAGGATCAACACCGGCTGCACCGCCCAGATAGCCATCTTGCCCGAGGCCAGCAGAAAGGCCCCCATGGCCCGTTCATCGACGATGATGTCGCGGGTCAAACTGAAGTTCATGCGCATCAACGCCAGCAATGTTTCGGCCAAGTGACCACCGAATGCCAGCAGGCCACCAGCGCCCGCCAGGGTCACCGCCACCGTGTTCAGCTCCTTGGAGCGCGCGACCTCGCCCTTCTCACGGGCGTCGCGCTTGCGCTTTTCGGTGGGGTCTTCTGTCTTGTCCTGACCGCTCTCGCTTTCTGCCATGTTCAGCGCGCCCTCGCCAGCTCACGCAGCCACTGCAGCGTTTCACTGGCCAATGCCTGATAGTGAGACAGTATATCGGCCAGGCCCACCCAGAAGACGAACATGCCCATGACCAAGGTCAGCGGGAAGCCGATGGAGAAAATATTCAGCTGTGGCGCTGCGCGGGTCATTACGCCAAAGGCGATGTTCACCACCAGCAGCGCGGCAATCACCGGCAGAATCAACAGCAGGCCGGCACCGAACACCCAGCCCATGCGCCCGGCCAGCTCCCAGAAGTGGTTGACCACCAGCGCACTCCCCACCGGCAAGGTGGTAAAACTTTCGGTCAGCACCTCGAACACCACCAGGTGGCCGTTCATCAACAGGAACAACACACTCACCAGCATGGTCATGAACTGGCTGATTACCGTGACGTTGACCCCGTTGGCGGGGTCAACCATCGAGGCGAAGGCCATGCCCATCTGCACCGCAACAATCTGCCCGGCAATCACGAAAGCCTGGAACAACAACTGCAAGGCCAGGCCAAACAGTGCGCCAACGATGATCTGCTCGGCGCACAGCAGCAAACCGCGCAGGCTCAGCGGGTCGAATTCAGGCAGTGGCGGCAGTGCCGGCACAATTACCACGGTGATGGCCACGGACACGTACAAGCGCACCCGCGCCGGCAACATGCGGGTACCGAAAATCGGCATGGTCATCAGCACCGCGGTCACCCTGAACAACGGCAGGATGAAGGTGGCGACCCAGGTGCCGATCTGCGTGTCGGTCAGTTCCAGCATCGCCGCATCAACCTATGAGCTGCGGGATGTTGGTGTAGAGCGTGGTGATGTACTCCATGAATTTCTGCACCAGCCACGGCCCGGCAATGATCAGCGTGATCAGCATCACCAGCAGGCGCGGCAGAAAGCTCAGGGTCTGTTCGTTGATCTGCGTGGCCGCCTGGAACATCGCCACCACCAGGCCCACCAACAGGCTCGGCACCACCAGCACGGCAACCATCAAGGTTGTCAGCCACAGGGCATCACGGAACAGGTCGACAGCTACTTCAGGTGTCATCGGCGGCTCTCCTTGACGGCGTCAGACGCCGCCGAAACTGCTGGCCAGGGTGCCCATGATCAGCGCCCAGCCGTCGACCAGCACGAACAGCATGATCTTGAACGGCAGCGAGATGATCAGCGGCGACAGCATCATCATACCCATGGCCATCAGCACGCTGGCCACCACCATGTCGATGATCAGGAACGGGATGAAGATCATGAACCCGATCTGGAACGCGGTCTTGAGCTCCGACGTGACGAATGCCGGCACCAGGATCGTCAGCGGCACCTGGTCGGGGCCGGCGATGTCGGTGCGCTTGGACAGGCGCATGAACAAGTCAAGGTCGCTCTGCCGGGTTTGCGCCAGCATGAAGTCCTTGAGCGGGCCCTGGGCCTTGTCGATCGCCTGCTGGGCAGTCATCTGCTCCTTCAGGTACGGCTGCAGCGCGTCCTGGTTCACCCGATCGAACACCGGCGCCATGATGAACATGGTCAGGAACAGCGCCATGCCGGTCAACAGCTGGTTCGACGGCGTCTGCTGCAGGCCCAGGGCCTGGCGCAAAATCGAAAACACGATGATGATGCGGGTAAAGCTGGTCATCAGAATGACGAACGCCGGGATGAAGCTCAGCGCGGTCATGATCAGCAGGATTTGCAGGCTGACCGAATATTCCTGTTGCCCGTCCGGGGTGTTGGACAGGGTGATGGCCGGGATCGACAGCGGGTCGGCGGCCAGGGCCAGCGGCGCAGCCAGCAGCAGCGCCAGAGTCAACAACGTACGCAGCGCGCCGCTCATCACTTGTTGTCCTTAGGGTCCTTGCCCATCAGCTCCATCAGCCGCTGGGCAAACTCCGGCGTCGCCTGACGGACGCTTGCCGGCACTTCCACGGGTTCGGCCAGTACGTGCAGGGCCTCGATGGTGCCGGGGGTATGGCCTATCAGGATCTGCTCCTTGCCCACCTGCACCAGCAGCAGGCGGTCACGCGGGCCGATGGCACGGCTGCCGACAATCTCGATCACCTGCCCACCCTTCACAGCGGTGCTCTGCAGGCGCCGCAGCAGCCAGGCCAGGAAGAAGATCAGGCCCACCACCAGCAGCAGGCCCAAGACCATCTGCGCCAGCTGCCCGCCGAGACTGCCAGGTTGAGCCGCCGGGGTGGCCGCTGGCGTGGCCGCAGCCAGGCAGGCGTGGCTGGCGAACAGCACCGCTGCCACGGCGATGGCGCGCATCGTGCCCTTCACTCAGCGCAACTTCTTGATACGTTCGCTGGGGCTGATCACGTCGGTCAGGCGGATGCCGAACTTTTCGTTGACCACCACTACTTCGCCATGGGCGATCAAGGTGCCGTTTACCAGCACGTCAAGCGGCTCGCCAGCCAGGCGGTCGAGCTCGATCACCGAGCCCTGGTTGAGCTGCAGCAGGTTGCGGATGTTGATCTCGGTGCTGCCCACTTCCATGGAAATGTTCACCGGGATATCCAGGATCACGTCCAGGTTAGGGCCTTCGAGGCTGACATTTTCGTTCGGCTTCGGCGAGCTGGCGAATTCTTCCATCGGCAGGCGGCCCGGGCCGCTGCTGCCGGTGTCCCCGCCCAGCAGTGCATCGATGTCGGCCTGGCCGGCAGAACCGGTTTCTTCCAACGCTGCGGCCCACTCATCGGCCAGTGCCTGGTCCTCTGGGGAGGTGATCTCGTTTTCGTTAGCCATGATTTCCTCGACAGGCATTCAATTCGTTGTAAGCGACCGGCACACCGTCAGCGGCGTTCGATCGGGTCAATGATCTGCAGGGCCAGGTTGCCCTTGTGCGAGCCCAGCCGCGCCTTGAACGCTGGCACCCCGTTAGCGCGCAGCACCAGGTGCTCGGGCAGCTCCACCGGGATCACGTCACCCGGCTGCATGTGCAGGATGTCGCGTAGCTTCAGCTGGCGTCGGGCGACCGTGGCGGTCATTGGCACGGCCACGTCCAGCACGTCCTCGCGCAGGGCTTTGACCCAGCGCTCGTCCTGGTCGTCCAGGTCCGACTGGAAACCGGCGTCGAGCATTTCCCGCACCGGCTCGATCATCGAGTACGGCATGGTCACGTGCAGATCGCCGCCGCCGCCGTCCAGTTCGATGTGGAAGGTGGACACCACCACCGCCTCGCTGGGGCCGACAATGTTGGCCATGGCCGGGTTGACCTCGGAGTTCATGTACTCGAAGCTGACCGGCATGATCGCCTGCCAGGCTTCCTTGAGGTCGACGAAACACTGGTCCAGCACCATGCGCACCACACGCAGTTCGGTCGGGGTGAACTCACGCCCTTCGATCTTGGCGTGGCGGCCATCGCCGCCAAAAAAGTTGTCCACCAGCTTGAACACCAGCTTGGCGTCGAGGATGAACAGCGAAGTGCCGCGCAGCGGCTTGATCTTGACCAGGTTGAGGCTGGTGGGCACGTACAGCGAGTGCACGTATTCGCCGAACTTCATGACCTGCACGCCACCCACGGCCACGTCTGCGGAGCGGCGTAGCAGGTTGAACATGCTGATACGGGTGTAGCGGGCGAAGCGCTCGTTGATCATTTCCAGGGTCGGCATGCGACCCCGCACGATACGGTCCTGACTGGTCAGGTCGTAGCTTTTGATACTGCCAGGCTCGGATGCACTCTCGGTCTGCACCAGCCCGTCGTCGACACCGTGCAACAGGGCATCGATTTCATCCTGGGACAGCAGGTCCTGTACGGCCATTGCGGACTCCTACTGCAATACGAAATTGGTGAACAGCAACTGGTCGATGACCGGCTTGCCGACTTCCTTCTGCGCCACTTCCTGGACCACCGCGGTGGCCTTCTGACGCAGCATCTCCTGCCCTACCGGGCTGCTGGCGAGGGTGTCGAACCCTTGCCCGGAGAACATCATCACCAGGTTGTTGCGGATCACCGGCATGTGCACCTTGAGGGCATCCAGGTCGGCCTGGTTACGCGCCTGCAGGGTGATGCTCAGCTGCATGTAGCGCTGGCGGCCGTTCTGGTTGAAGTTGACCACGAAGGCCGGGGTCAGCGCCTCGTAGATCGCCGCCGGCTTGACGTTGCTGGCCGCGGCCTCGGCGGCCGGAGCGGGCTCGCTCTTGTGCATGATGAACCAGGTAGCGCCCACCGAAAGGCCGATCGCCAGCAGCAGGCCTACGACGGCCAGCAGGATCAGCTTGAGTTTGCCTTTAGTGGCGGGGTCTTTGACTGCTTCGCTCTTCGCCATGCCAATAATCCGTCGTCCATCGGGGGGTTCAAGGGAGGATGGCTTGGCTTGAGCAAGTGTTATGCCAGATTTTGCAGGGGATGGATTCCAGCAGGTTTTGCGGTGCTGGCTGCTTCGCGGCCACGCCCGCTCCCACCGCTACCGCACAGGGTTCGAAATCAACGAAATGCCTGTGGGAGCGGGCTCGCCCGTGAAGAAGCCAGCCCAGGCCAACCGTTATCAGGCGTAGTAATCGACCGCACTGTCGCCGACAACCACCTGCTGCTCCAAAGGCCGGACGCCATCGACCGCCTCGACCCCACCCTGCTCGGCCCGGCGCGCCGCCACCCCGGAAAGGTTGCTGCCCTGCGCCTGCCCCTGCTGTTGTTGCTGCCCGCGCGACTGGTCAGCCACGTTGACATCCGGCTGCGCCAACCCCTGCTGGGCAAACAGTTCGCGCAGGCGATGCACCTGGCTGTCGAGGGCATCACGTACGCCGGCGTGGCCGCTGATGAAGGTGACCTGGGTGGCCTGGTCCGCCGCAACATTGACGCGAATGTCGAGGCGACCGAGTTCTGCTGGCTCCAGTTGGATATCAGCCGACTTGAGGTTCTGGCTGGACAGGTACATGACCCGGTTGACCAGGCCTTCTGCCCAAGCGTTCTGGTTCATTGGCAATGGCTGATGCAGCGGGTTCGCATTGGCCGGCACGGCATTGGCGGTCTTGGCCGTGGCCGCCTGGGTCAGGCTGGCCAGGCGGTTGGCAAAATCATCGATGCGGGTGTCGCTGCTGGCACTCTTGGTGTCTTTCAGGCCGTCCTCAAGCAAGCTGCCAAAGGCCTTGTCACCGGATTCGGCGCTTTCGCCATCGGTATTCTCGACCAAATTCGCCAAGGTATTGACGGCCGCCTGCCCTTCCTCGCCCTGAGCCTGGGCAGCATCAAGGGCATGTGCCGAGGTGCCACCCTTGGCCTGGGCACTGTGCTCCAGCGCGAGGCGCAGGGTTGGCAGGTTGGCCAGGGGGTCAGCATCCGGATCGAAGGCCTCCTCGGCGGACGGCTCTTCAGGCAGTGCCGCGGCGACCTGGGTTTGCGCCGTGGCCGCCTGCAGCACCGGCGCCACCGCCTCGGCCTGAGCCTGGATCAGTTGCGCGCCGGGCTGGGCATCAGTGACCTGACCGGCCACCAGGCTGGCATCACGCACACCCGTATCGGCCTGGGCCGAATCCTCTTCTGGCAACTTGTTGCCGTCATCGGCAACTGCAGCTTTGCCAGCCGGGTCTTTCTTGCCGCCGGCTGCCGCATCAGGTTTGTCCTTGGGCTTGGCTTGAGCGACCTTGTCGTCCTGCCCGGTAACCTTGTCGCGGCCCTGCTTGGCCATCACCTGGCCAAAGGCATCGCCCTTGTCGCCCAGCGCCTGCAGCGGCTTGTCCGCCTGCACGGTGGCCGAACGCGAGGTCTTGGCAATGGCATTGGCTTGCAACAAAGGGTTGGGTGCGACAGGCATCGAGCGGTCTCCGCGCCAGAAACAAAAATCATCGGGCAGAGACAGGCAAGACTCGCGCCAACTCGCGTATCAGCCTGCGGAAATACGTTGCTGCTCACCACGGTAAAAGTGCTGCACCACGACGAATTCCATGTCGATGCGGCTGATCAAGTCTTCAATTCCATATAACGGGGGCCGCCGTGCGCGCTCTTCGAGCTGCTGGCACAGGCTGGCCAAGGCCACCGCGCCCATGTTGCTGCTGCTGCCCTTGAAACTGTGGGCTGCCGCGCCAAGCTCCTCGGCGCTTTTGGCCGCGTGCAGCTGGCCAAGACGCCGCTCTGAGTCGTCGAGAAAAGTCTGCACCAACTGCAGGTAGCCATCTTCCATGACCTCACGCAGGTCACTGAGTACCTTGTGGTCAATATGCATGTCAGTCACTTGTTCACTCCTTGATCAAGCCAGATTATGCCCGAGCCAACCCGCGGCTCACCATACGAACTCCACATGCGCGCAACGCCCGCCTTCACTCCAGCGCGCGTCACTGGCCAACTGCCGCACCAGATTCAGACCGCGACCGCTCAGCCCCTGATCCAGCGAAGGCCGCGCAAGCACTTGCTGCACGTCGAAGCCGGCACCGCTGTCGCGCACCTCGATCATCAGACGCCCACCGCCGCCATGCGGTTCAACCTTGAAATCGATGCTTACAAAGCCTTCGGTCAGCGAGCCCAGGCGCCGGGCGCGCTCCTGGTAATAGTCGGTAAAGCCTTGCACATCGCGCTTGAGCTGTGAGTCCAGGCCCAGCACACCATGCTCAAGCGCATTGGCATACAACTCGCTAAGCACACTGTGCAAGTTGCCGGTACGCGCGCGCAGGCCATGAATTTCTTGCAACAACTGCACCAGGTAAGGCACAGGGTTGAAGCGCTTGAGGCTTTCGCCCCGCACTTCGAAGCTCAGCGACCAGTCCAGCGGGCTGGAGCGGCCACTATCAGAGTAGATCATCGGTGCCGGCACCCGCTCCTCGGCAGTGAACATGCGAATGTCGCACAAGCTGATGTCATCGCGTGGCTGCCCACCAAAACGCTCCAGGGCCAGCATCAGCTCATCGAACAACTGCACAGGGTCGCGGTTGTCGGCCAGCACCGCTCGCAGGCGCTGTACGCCAAACAGGCGCTCCTGGTCGTCGGCGGTATCGAGCACACCGTCTGACAGCAGCAACAGGCGCTCGCCCGGTGCCAGCGGCAACACCTCTGTGCTGTCATCGAAGCGCTCAGCGGCCAGAATGCCCAGCGGCAGGTGCCGCGAACTCAGTGCCGACAGCACTTGGCCATCCACCGACAGGCGATAGCCATCAGGCATACCGCCATTCCATACCTCCACCGAGCCGCGCTGCATGCTGAGGTTGAGCAGCAGCGCACAGCAGAACATGTCCACCGGCAGGATGCGCTTGAGCTTGGCATTCATCTCGCGCAGGATCTGCGCCATGCCGTAGCCCTTGGCGGTCATGCCGTAGAACACCTCAGCCATCGGCATGGCGCCGACCGCCGCCGGCAGGCCGTGACCGGTGAAATCGCCAAGCAGCACACGCATGTCGCCGGCCGGGGTAAATGCCGCCAGCATCAGGTCGCCATTGAACAGCGCGTAAGGCGATTGCAGGTAGCGAATGTTGGGCGCAGAAAGGCAACCAGAGTGGGCCACCTTGTCGAACACCGCCTTGGCGACCCGCTGCTCGTTAAGCAGGTGATGGTGATGCCGGGTGATCTGGTCACGCTGTTCCAGTACCGTTGCCTGCAAGCGACGCAGGCGGTCCATGGCGCGAATCTTGGCAGCCAGGATCACCGCGCTGTAGGGCTTGGCCATGAAATCATCGCCCCCCGCCTCCAGGCAACGCACCAGCCCCTCTTCTTCATTCAGCGACGTCAGGAAAATGATCGGCACCAGCGCTTCGCCAGCCAATGCCTTGATCTGCCGCGCCGCCTCGAAGCCATCCATGACCGGCATCAGGGCGTCCAGCAGTACCAGTTGCGGGCGCCGCTCGAGGTACAGCGCTACCGCCTGCTCGCCGTTCTCCGCAGTGAATACCTGATGCCCCTGGCGGCGCACGATCTGCGCAAGCAGAAGGCGATCGACAGCACTGTCTTCGGCGACCAGCACGGTCAACGCCTGTTCAGCCGGCATGTCGGCACTCAACTGATATCGAAGAGTTTTTCGAAATTGGAGATAGCGAGAATCTTGCGCACGTCGGAACTGGCATGCACTACCCGCACATCCGACTCGTCGCCGCCCGCGTGGTCGCGCAGCAACAGCAGCATGCCCAGCGCGGAGCTGTCGAGGTAGGTGGTGTCCTTCAGGTCGACGACCACCGAATCCGGGCGCCTGGGCTGGCGTTCGTAGGCGTCGCGAAACTCCTGATGCTTGCCGAAATCGAAGCGCCCCTTGATCTTGATGGTCAGCTTTTTCCCGTCCTGCGAAAAATCAGTCTCGACTGCCATGCTAGCGATTCCTTCGATGATGGCGGATGCAACTGCTCTAAGGTTTAGCAGGCGATGGTGGGGGTGGCAAGCGGATGCAGGCTCGTGGCTTTGATGGCCTGTACGGCCTCTTCGCGGGTAAACCCGCTCCTACATCAATCGGTGGTGTCGCCCAATACCGTGGTAGGAGCGGGTTCACCCGCGAATAGGCCGGACCTGCCAGCCAACATACCCGGTCATACACCGTCACAGCCGCCACCGCATTCGCGGGCAAGACCTCGCATTTGTTTCGGGCCAATTATTCCGCTGCAAGGCCTGCGGCGAACACCTATAGCTGGTTTTGCCGCGGCAGGCGCTGCGACAGCTCATCCAGCAAGCGCTGCTCGCGCTTGTCTTCAGCGCGCCGGGCCTCGTCCAGGTAGCGCTGTACCAGCTTGCGCAAACCTTCCACCCGGGCATAGGCCTGCTGCCAGGTACCTCGGGCGTTATTGAGGTTGTTCTGGTGCCAGACCAGGCTTTGCCGCTGCTGGGTCATGGCCGTTTCCAGCTGCCCCAGAAAACGCTGATAATTGACCAGCCAGCTGCCATTGACCCCTTGCCCGCCGCGGTTGATCCACTGCAGCTGGTAATCCTCGCGAAAGCGCTCCAGCTCGGCCAGCTTGGCCTGGGCCGTGGCCACCTGCTGCTGGAAATGACCAAGGCGCTGAGCCGCCTTGCGCTCGGCTTCTTCGGCCATGTCCACCACCGGCGCCAGGCGCGCGGCACGTCCGGGCAGCGCCATGGCTTATCAACCTGCCGGGGGCGTGAAAATTGCCCCCAGCTGTTCGCGGCTCTGCGCCATGCCCACATTCTCGCGCAGGCCTTGGCGCAGGAACTCAACCAGCTTCGATTGCAAGGCAATGGCCAGGTCGGTCTCCGGATCACCGCCGGCCACGTAAGCCCCCACGCTGATCAGGTCGCGGCTTTGCGACAGGCGCGACCACAGTTGCTTGAACTTCTGCGCCTGGCGCAAGTGGTCGGCATCGACCACTTGGGGCATGACCCGGCTGATCGACGCTTCGATGTCGATGGCCGGGTAATGGCCCTCCTCAGCCAGCCGACGCGACAGCACAAAGTGGCCGTCAAGCACGCCCCGCGCCGAGTCGGCGATCGGGTCTTGCTGATCGTCGCCTTCAGACAGCACAGTATAGAACGCAGTGATCGAACCACCGCCAGGTTCGCCATTGCCTGCCCGCTCCACCAGCTTGGGCAGCTTGGCGAACACCGATGGCGGGTAACCCCGGGTGGCCGGTGGCTCGCCGATGGCCAAGGCAATTTCCCGCTGGGCCTGGGCGAAACGGGTCAACGAGTCCATCAGCAACAGCACATTCTTGCCTTTGTCGCGGAAGTACTCGGCAATGCGTGTGCAATACATGGCGGCGCGCAGGCGCATCAGCGGGGCATCGTCAGCCGGCGAAGCCACCACCACCGAGCGCTTGAGGCCCTCTTCACCGAGGATGTGCTCGATGAACTCCTTCACCTCGCGCCCCCGCTCACCGATCAGGCCGACCACGATGATTTCGGCTTCGGTGAAGCGGGTCATCATGCCCAGCAGCACCGATTTACCCACCCCGGTACCGGCAAACAGGCCCAGCCGCTGACCACGGCCGACGGTAAGCAGGCCGTTGATACTGCGAATGCCCACATCCAACGGCTTGCTGATAGGGTCGCGGTTGAGCGGGTTGATCACCGGGCCGTCCATCGGCACCCAGTCCTCGGCCTTCATCCCGCCCTTGCCATCCAGCGCACGGCCGGCGCCGTCGAGCACCCGGCCCAGCATGCTCATGCCCATGGGCAGACGGCCGCCGTCATCCAGCGGCACGACCCGGGCCCCCGGCGCGATGCCGACGATACTGCCCACCGGCATCAGAAACACCTTGGGCCCGGCAAAGCCCATGACTTCGGCCTCGACCTGCACCGGGTGATAACTGTCATCGTTGATCACCAGGCAGCGGCTGCCCACTGCTGCGCGCAGGCCTTCGGCTTCCAGGGTGAGGCCAACCATACGCAGCAAGCGGCCTTCGACGATGGGCTGGGCAGGCAGCTCGATGGCCTCAGCGTAAGAGCCGAGGCGCTTGCCGAAACTGGTGCGTTCAAGGTGCATCTGGGCTGTCCACGGCACGCTCGGCCGGCGCGTCCAGGTCTATCGTCATGTCTGGCGCCGCCGGGTGCAGGGAATGGTCGTGCAACTGGTCGAACAGCTGCGCCACCGCTTTTTCGATACGCGTTTCCATGGTGGCATCGATACGGCTGTGGGCCGTCTCGATGCGGCAACCACCCGGTAGCAGCGCGCTGTCTTCCAACAGCCGCCAGTTCTCCTCATGGCGTTCGCGCAGGGCCTTGGCCAGCTCGAAATCCTGCGGGTTGAGGTGGATGCGGATATTGTCCGCGCCCATGGGCAGCAGCTTGAGCGCTTCGCGCAGCACCTGAGTGATCTGGCTGGAATCGTTGCGCAGCTCGCGGCCAATCACCTGACGGCTCATGTGCGCGATCAGGTGCACCAGGCTTTTCTCGATCTGCGTGTCCTGCTCGGCGATCGGCTCCATCAGGTTGGCCATCAGCCGCTCGAGGCTTTCCAGCTTGGCCTTCAGGGCCTCTTCGGCCTCCTGGCGGACTTTGAGCTGAGTACTGTGGAAACCTTCGCGCTCACCGGTGGCGAAGCCCTCGTTGTAGGCCTCCTGACGGATGGCTTCGAGCTCTTCCAAGGTCAGTGGCTGGACTTCTTCCAGCGGCACTTCCTCGACTTCTTCCGCGATGACCTCGGGTTCCGGCTCTGGCTCGGGCGCAGGCTCCGGTTCCGGGTCGAAGCTGGGCAGCGTCCACACGTCCACGCCCTCGAGGTCGCGGGCGCGGATCAAGTCGCTGGGGTGATGTTCTTTGCTGGACATGCTGTCATGTTCTCAAACCATGTTCGGCCGACACGGTCCCTTGTAGGAGCGGGTTCACCCGCGAATGCGTCGGCAGCGACAACCTCGATTGCCAGGGCCGACGCCTTCGCGGGTAAACCCGCGCCTACAAAAGGCGGCGTCGGCCATGGTATCGCGAATACCTTAGATCATTTCCTCGGCGCCCTTGCCGCCAAGCACGATCTCGCCGGCCTCGGCCATACGCCGGGCAATGGTGAGGATTTCTTTCTGCGCGGTTTCCACGTCGCTGACCCGTACCGGCCCTTTGGCCTCCAGATCGTCGCGCAGCAACTCCGAAGCACGTTTGGACATGTTCTTGAAGATCTTGTCCTTGACCCGCTCGTCGGCGCCCTTGAGCGACACCACCAACACGTCGGAGGACACTTCGCGCAACAGCGCCTGGATGCCCCGGTCGTCGACGTCGGCCAGGTTGTTGAAGACGAACATCAGGTCTTCGATCTGCTCCGACAGGTCGCTGTCGATTTCGCGGATCGCGTCCATCAGTGCGCCTTCCACCGAGCTGTCGAGGAAGTTCATGATGTCGGCCGCCCGCTTGATGCCACCCAGGGTGGTACGCGCGGCGTTGGAGTTGCCCGAGAACTGCTTCTCGAGAATCTGGTTCAGCTCCTTCAGCGCCGCGGGTTGCACGGTGTTCAGCGATGACACGCGCAGGACGATGTCCAGGCGCACCTTGTGGTCGAAGTTGCTCAGCACTTCACCGGCCTGGTCCGGATCGAGGTAGGCGACCACGATGGCCTGGATCTGTGGGTGCTCATAGCGGATCACGTCGGCCACGGCACGCGGCTCCATCCACTTGAGGCTGTCCAGGCCGCTGGTATTGCCGCCGAGCAGGATGCGGTCGACCAGGCCGTTGGCCTTGTCCTCGCCCAGGGCCTGGTTGAGCATCTTGCGGATGTACGCATCAGAACCGACGCCCAGGCTGGTCTGGTCGCCGACGATGTCGACGAACTCGCTCATCACCTGTTCAACCTGGTCACGGTGCACATTGCCCATCTGCGCCATGGCCACCCCCACCCGCTGCACTTCCTTCGGGCCCATGTGCCGCAGCACCTGGGCCGCATCGGTCTCGCCCAGCGAGAGCAGGAGGATCGCCGCCTTGTCGACGCGGCTCAGCTTGGCGGTAACGGCTCGGTTATCACTCATCGGCGTTGATCCAGTCTTTCACGACCTGGGCCACACGGCCCGGGTCTTCGGCCACCAGGCCTTTGATTGCGTTGAGCTGTGCCTCGTAACCCTCGCTCGGGCTAGGCAGCAGAATGCTTGTCGGGCCACCCAGGCTGACGCGGTCGTTGGCCAGTTCGCCATCCAGACCCATCATGCCGCCCAGCTCCATGTCGCTGTCCGGGGCAGCCTGCTTGCCGCCCCCGGTAATGTTGTTCAGCACTGGCCGCAGCACGCCGAACACCAGCACCAGGATGAACACCACGCCCAGCACCTGTTTGACGATATCCCAGAACCACGGCTGCTGGTAGAAGGCGATATCGGCGATTTCCTCGCCACGGTCGGCGGCGAACGGCACGTTGATCACCGTCACGCTGTCGCCCCGGCTGGCATCGAAGCCGACTGCGTCCTGCACCAGGCGGGTAAAGCGCGCCAGGTCTTCGGCACCCCATGGCGCCCGCGTGGTATCGCCAGTGGCCGGGTCGATCTTGACCTGGTCGTCCACCACCACCGCTACCGACAGGCGGGTCATGCGCCCCTGCTGCTGGCGGGTGTGGCTGATGGAACGGTCCAGCTCGAAGTTCTTGGTGCTTTGCTGACGTTTGTCTGACGGGTACGGCGCGAGCATCGGCTGACCGGTGGCCGGGTCCATGATCTGCTGGCCGTTGGCATCCACCAGCGGTTGGCCAGGCTGAATGGCAGCAGCCGGGGTAGCCGCGCCACCAGTGGTCTGCGGTGCCGAAGCGGCGCCTGGCGGCTGGTTGCTCAGCGCGCCAGGCACGCCTTGCGGGCCTTGGCTGCTGGCACGTTGTTCGTCGACCGACTGCTCGCTGCGCAACGCCGGCTGGTCGGGGTTGAACTGTTCGGAGGTGGACTCGACCGCGCTGAAGTCGAGGTCGGCGGACACTTCGGCCTTGTAGCGGTCATTGCCCAACACCGGCTGTAGAATGTTGTGCACACGCTGGGTGAGCATGCCTTCCACCCGGCGGCTGTAGTCGAACTGCTTGCCGGCCTGGGTCAGCGCGGAATCCTGAATCTGTTCGGACAGCAGGTTGCCTTTCTGGTCGACGACGGTGACCTGGGATTTGTCCAGTTCCGGCACGCTGGTGGCGACCAGGTTGACGATGGCCATCACCTGCCCGGCTTCCAGTGCACGGCCTGGGTACAGCTCGACCAGTACCGAGGCGCTGGGCTTGCGTTCATCACGCACGAACACCGAACTTTTCGGGATGGCCAGGTGCACGCGCGCGGCCTTGACGTTGTTGAGGCTGGAAACGGTACGGGCCAGTTCGCCTTCAAGGCTGCGGCGGTAGCGGGTAGCTTCCATGAACTGGCTGGTGCCCAGGCCCTGCTCCTTGTCGAGCAGCTCGAAGCCGACATTGCCATCGCTCGGCGCCACGCCGGCGGCTGCCAGTTTCAGGCGCGCACGGGAGAGGTCGTCGGCCTTGACCAGCAGGGCCCCCGAGTTGGGCTCCACGTTATAGGGGATGTCAGCAGCGGCCAAGGTGTCCATGACCTGCTTGGTGTCCATGCCCGACAGGCTGCCGTACAACGGACGGTAATCGGGTTGTTGCGACCACAGCACCACGGCAAAGCCGATGGCCACGCTGGCCGCCAGGCCGACCATGAGGCCGATCTGGCGCAGCATGGGCATCTGCGAGATGTTTTCCAGAAACGCCATGCCAAACAGCGGCGGCTTGGCCGCTGGCGAGCCAGCTTTGGCGGGGGCGTTTTCGACGACTGCTTCAGCCATGGGTTACATCCGTCCTCAAACCGGCATCTGCATGATGTCCTGGTACGCCTGGACCAGCTTGTTGCGTACCTGGGTCATGGCTTGCATCGACACGCTGGCCTTTTGCGAAGCGATCATCACGTCAGTCAGGTCGACGCCGCTTTTGCCGATTTCGAACGCGTTGGCCAGTTGGGTCGAGGCCTGCTGCGTCTCATGCACCTTGCCGATGGCCTGGCCGAGCATGTCGGCGAAGGTGCTTTGCCCTGGCGCCAGCTCGGGGGCGGCAGTTACCTTGGGCAGCGACATGGCATCGGCCTGCATGGCCCGCATGTCCAACATCAGACGATTGAATTCAACACCTTGGCTCATGACCCTTCTCTCTCCTGCGGCCGCATTTTTTTGACACTCATGCGGCGAATGACCTACCTAAAGCAACAAAGGTGCCAGCCTTCGCGACTCATTTCCCAGGGCTCACACAATTCCTGTGGGAGCGGCCTTGCGTCGCGATAGGGGCGCGAAGCGGCCCCAGGACTTCAGCTCCGCCGCAAAGATCGCCGGGGCCGCTTTGCGGCCCTATCGCGACGCAAGGCCGCTCCCACGGAGGTCCGCGCCAGTTGCAGATGATTGGCCTGTCAGCCGAACAGGCTGGCCTCGACGTCAAACCCGGCATCGCGCATCTGCGCCAGCTTGTAGCGTAACGTCCGCGGACTGATCCCCAGGCGTTCGGCCGCCTCTTTGCGGCGGCCGCGCTCGGCGCGCAGGGTGTCGATGATCATCTGGTACTCGTGGCGACGCATGTCATCCCCCAGGCCGCCGGCATCAGCAACCACCTCGAGAGATGGCTCGGTGCCAGCCGACAATGGAATGGCGCCTGCCAGACAAAAATCCGCCGCCTCGATCACGCCACCCTGCTGCAGAATCAACGCCCGCTGCAGGGCGTTGTCCAGCTCGCGCACGTTGCCCGGCCAGGCATAGGCTTGCAGGCAGGCCCGCGCCGCTGGCGAGAGGCGCACCGGGGCGTGCTTCATCTTGGCCACATGGCGCGCCAGCAAGCGCTCAGCCAGCTGCAGGATATCGCCCGGCCGCTCACGCAGCGGGCGCCAGGCCAGCGGAAACACTGACAGGCGGTAGTACAGGTCTTCGCGGAAGCGCCCGGCTGCCACTTCGCCTGCCAGGTCGCGGTTGGTGGTGGCCAGCACCCGAATGTCCAGGCTGATCGGCTTGCGCCCGCCTACCCGCTCCACCTCCCGCTCCTGCAGCACACGCAGCAGCTTGGCCTGCAAGGCCATGGGCATTTCCGAGATTTCGTCGAGCAGCAGGGTGCCGCCTTCGGCCTGCTCGAACTTGCCCGCCTGAGCCGCAATAGCTCCGGTGAAGGCACCCTTCTCGTGGCCGAACAGGGTGGCCTCGAGCATGTTGTCGGGGATCGCCGCGCAGTTGATCGCCACGAAGGGCTGCGCCGCGCGCGGCGACTGCTGGTGAATGTAGCGCGCCAGCACTTCCTTGCCAGTACCGGACTCGCCGGAAATCAGCACGGTCGAGTCACTGCGCGCCACACGGGCCGCCAGCTCCAGCAACTGGCGGCTGGCCGGCTCGCAGGCCACCGGCCCTTCTTCGCCGGTCACACGCCCGGCGGCATGCCGCTCCACGAGGCTGAGCAGCGCCTTGGGCTCGAACGGTTTGACCAGGTAGTCGGCGGCGCCTTGGCGCATGGCCTCGACCGCACGCTCGACGGCGGCATGCGCCGTCATCAACAGCACCGGCAACTGTGGCTGCTGGCGGCGCAGCTGGCTGAGCAACTGATGCCCGTCCATACCGGGCATGTTGACGTCACTGACCACCAGGCTGAACGCGTCATCCAGTACGGCCTCCAGCGCTTCTTCGGCACTGCCCACGGCCTGGTAGGCGAAACCGCCGATTTCCAGGGTATCGCCCAGCGCCTGGCGCAATACGCGGTCATCCTCGACCAGCAGCACCTTGATTGCCATTACACCCCCTCCGCCAGTTGCCCGTCGATCAATGGCAGCTCTACCCGCACGCAGGTACCACGGCCGACCTTCGAGCGCAGGTTGATCGTGCCCTGGTGCGCACGCACCACCGCCTTGACCACGGCCAGGCCCAGGCCGGTGCCGGTGGCCTTGGTGGTGAGGAACGGCTCGCCCAAACGGCCGAGCAAGCCTGCATCGATGCCACTGCCGGCATCGCTGACGCACAGGTGCAAGCTACGTTCGCGGCGGTACAGGTGCACCTTCAGCCGCGCCGGGCCATCGCTGGCCTGCAGGGCATTTTCAATCAGGTTGAGCAAGGCGCCGACCAGGGTGTCGCGGTTGCACAGCAGCTCACCCAGATGACTGTCGCACTGCCAGCGCACGGCGTGCCCCTGCACATGCGCCTGGGCCGCCTGTTGCAGGGCCTGGAACAGCGCTTTCGGGGTCACCCGGTCCCCCAGTGGCAACTCGCCACGGGCAAACACCAGCATGTCGCGCACCTGGTGTTCCAGTTCGTGCAGGCGCTCCTTCAAGGTCGCGGCGAAGCGCTGACGGGTTTGCACGCTCAGCGCTTGCTCGTTGTCGGCCAGGTGGCCGGCATACAGCATGGCTGCCGACAGTGGCGTGCGGATCTGGTGGGCCAGCGAGGCAACCATGCGCCCCAACGACGACAGCCGCTCGTGGCGAGCCAGCTGGTCCTGGAGGCGACGGGTTTCAGTCAGGTCGTTGAGCAGCACCAACTGGCCAGGCTCGGCATCCAGTGAGCGGGTGGCGATTGACAGGCGGCGACCGTCGCGCAGCGAGACTTCGTGGCCGTCGTCCTTGCGCGGGGCAAAGCTACGGGCGATCACCTGGCGCCACAATTGGCCGATCAGAGGCTCACCGAGCAACTCGCAGGCGGCCGGGTTGGCTTCGCGCACCAGGCCCTGACCATCGATCACGATCACCCCGCCAGGCAGCAAGTCGAGCAGGTTCTGCAGGCGGTTGGCCAGGCGTTCCTTTTCACTCAGTTCGTCGATGCGCTGGGCGCTGACCACGGCCAGCTCACCTTTGAGTTCACTGACCCGGGCTTCAAGCAGGCTGTAGGACTGGCTCAGCTGGCTGGACACCTGATTGAACAGGGCAAAGGCTTGCGCGATACCCTGGCCGCTGTCCTGCGCGACCGGGGTTTGCCCCTGCTGATCGGGGGCTCGGGATACGTGGGCGGCCTGGGGCATCGTGCTCTCTCGCGTGGCTGACCGTCATAAAAACGGTGTGTTGCCAGCGATGTAGCAATAGCCGTGCCGGAGATAGGGATTTGTGCCGGCCTCTTCGCGGGCACGCCCGCTCCTACAGGGATATCACCGAATTGAAGATGTGTATCGATCCTGTGGGAGCGGGCGTGCCCGCGAAGAAGCCATCATAGGTAACCGCCAGGCTTCAATCTTCCGCCTGTTCCTCGCCACCTTGGCGGCTCATGCCGTACTTGCGCATTTTCTCGACCAGGGTGGTACGGCGAATACGCAAACGTTCAGCCGCGCGCGCAACGATACCGTTGGCATCGTCCAGCGCCTGCTGGATCAGCCCCTGCTCCAGGCTACCCAGGTAGTCCTTGAGGTCCAGGCCTTCGGGCGGCAGCATGGCGTGGTTGCTGAAGTTGGGTGTGTGGCCATTGATCGCCACGCGCTCTTCCAGGTCGCTGCGCAGGCTGTCGACCATCTGCTCGTCTTCGTCATCGACATAGCGGAATTTCTTCGGCAGTTCCGACACGCCAATGACCCCGTACGGGTGCATGATCGCCATGCGCTCGACCAGGTTGGCCAACTCGCGCACGTTACCCGGCCAGCCGTGACGACACAGCGACATGATCGAGGCGGAATTGAAGCGAATGGAACCGCGCTTCTCGTGCTCCATGCGTGAAATCAGCTCGTTCATCAGCAACGGGATGTCTTCCACCCGCTCACGCAACGGCGCCATTTCGATAGGGAACACGTTCAGGCGGTAGTACAGGTCTTCGCGGAAGGTGCCGTCCTCGATCATGGTTTCGAGGTTCTTGTGCGTCGCAGCGATGATGCGCACGTCGATGCTCTGGGTCTTGTTGCTACCCACACGCTCGAAGGTACGTTCCTGCAGCACACGCAGCAGCTTGACCTGCATCGGCAACGGCATGTCGCCGATTTCATCGAGGAACAGGGTACCGCCGTTGGCCAGCTCGAAACGCCCGGCACGGCTGGTGATGGCCCCGGTAAAGGCGCCCTTCTCGTGGCCGAACAGTTCGCTCTCCAGCAGCTCGGCCGGGATCGCGCCACAGTTGACCGGCACGAACGGCGCTTCACGGCGCTTGGAATGGTAGTGCAGGTTGCGCGCCACCACTTCCTTGCCGGTGCCCGACTCACCCAGGATCAGCACGCTGGCGTCGGTATCCGCCACTTGCTGCATCATCTGCCGCACGTGCTGAATGGCACGGCTGGTGCCCACCAGGCTACGGAACAGATTGGGCTCGCGCTGGCGACCGCGCTCGCGCGCCTGGTCGTACATTTCGCGGTAAACCTGAGCACGGTGCAGCGAATCCAGCAGCTGACTGTAGCTTGGCGGCATTTCCAGGTTGGAAAGCACCCGGCGGCGAAGGTCTTCCGGCAGCTCGGCGGAAGAAATTTCACCTAAAAGCAGAACCGGAAGGAACTCATCCCAGGTAGCCACTGTCTTAAGCAGCCCAAGCAGATTGCCCGGAGCATTCACGGTGCCGATGAGCACGCACAGCACTTCGCGGCTCGAGGACAATGGCTCGACCGCCTGCTGCCAGTCATGGCTGGCACATGCGAGGTTTTCTTCGCCGAGGAAGTTCAGCACCACCGCAAGGTCGCGGCGGCGCGCGCTGTCGTCATCGATCAGCAGAATCTTGGTTTCACGCCACATGCAATAGCAACTTCCCTAGTCATATCGGCGCCCTGCAGGGGCGTGCTCGACATCATTCCGACTGAATGGTCAGTGTTCGGACGTCTGAAATTCGAAAACAGCCACTAGTAAAGTCAAAAAACACCGATCAGTCAAATTAATGGCGCACGGCTTTTTGCAACATTGGTGGTCAGGTGAACAAATGGTATACCTTTGCCGCGTTCTTCGCCTGACGGATTTTCGTCATTTCATTGACCAACGATTGACGCTCGCCACTTGCAACCTCGATTAGTTGACGGTACACGACCAGCAATTCCTCGAGACTGGCACTCACGTCCGCCTCATTTCCTTTGGCTTCGGACACCATGTCACCGATGCGCAAACGGCATTCCAGGTCCAACTCCCCCACCGCCTCCCAGTCACGGTCAGCCAGCGCCGCCAACAGCATGTCGCGGGTCTGTTCGATTCGGGTGATTACTTCGCTCATGTCATGCTCCTTTATCAGGAGGCCGACGACTGATCGCCGATTGCGTCCCAGCCTTCCTTTACAGTGATCAGCAGGCGCGCGACCTCGTCGATGATGGTCGGGTCGCCTTTGACGTTGGCCTCGATCAAGCGACGACTCATGTACATGTACAAGCTGTCCAGTTCGGCCAGGCTTTCAGCATGGTTTTCCAGGTCCAGGCCTTCACGCAGGCCGCCGATGATGTCGATGGCCTTGCCGATGAGGATGCCCCTTTGCGCGATGTCGTTGCGGGCAATGGCACCCTTGGCCTGCGCCATGCGATCAAGGCCGCCCTGCATGAGCATCTGCACCAGGCGGTGCGGGGTGGCTTCGGACGTCTGCGCTGCTCCGTTGACTTTCTGGTACTGCCGAAGGGCCAACATCGGGTTCATGGATCTGCCTCGTTGCTGCGGTAAAAAGGTGCTTGTACCTGTTGTATCGCCTGTACGTCAAAAAACTTTAGGGGAAAAGCCAAAAGCCCGGGGCGTCTCGCGGACGCCGCCGGGCTTTTGGCATGTTCAGCCGATCAGGATTTCTTGGCCTGGGCGTTGATCGCTTCGAAGATCGAGGTGATCTGGTCGGACTGGGCTTTCATCTTGCCCAGGGCGGTATCGAGGGCGACGTACTGCTTGGTCAGAGATTCGGTCAGCGACGTTGTGCGACGGTCCAGCGCGGCCTGCTGGTCAGCCAGGTTCTTGGCAACGATGTCCAGGTTGGCCTTGCGCGTGGCCAAGGCCCCATCAGTGGAATTGTACGGATCGATGGCCTTGTTCATGCGCTCGAAGATGCCGTTGGTGCCGGTGAACAGGTTCTGCACCTCCCCCCCCAGCTTCTTGTCATTCATCGCCGCGGTAAACTTGGTGTTATTGAACTCCAGAGTGCCATCTTTCTGGGTGTTGATGCCCAACTGGCTGAGCGTGGTCAAGCGATCACCCGCCCCGACCTCCGCCAGCACGCCCCGTATGTCACCCAGCAACGAGCGGGTGGTCGGGTCGTTGGTCAACGAACCCAGTACGGTATTGCCATCACTATCCTTGGAGGTGCCGGTCAGCGACGTAATGGCCTTCTGCAGAGTGTTGTAGGCGTCAACGAAACCCTGAATCGACGTTTTCAGGCCATCATTGTTGGCAGCCACCGTAACTTTGGTGGCAATACCAGCGGCACTGGCACCATTAAGGTCGAGCTTGATCCCGCTGATTGCATCGGTGACGGTATTGGTTGCACTGGTGACTTCCAGGCCGTCAATCAGGACCGACGCATCCATGGCGACACCGGTGACGTAACCGGCACCATTGGAAGCCATCGATTCGGTGCCATCGATATCCAGACCCAGGCCACTCACCGAGATATCGGAGCCGGCACCCGTGGTCGTGGAACCCAGCACCAGGCGCGCACCATCCTTGCCGGCGATGATGTTGGCGGAGAACCCGCTTGCGCCCAACTCTTTGTTGATCTGGTCACGCACGGTCTGAAGCGTGGCGTTTTCACCCACGGAGATGGTGTAGTCCTTGCCGCCCTGACTGATCACCAGGTCACCTTGAGGAATGGCCGCATCCGCCCCACCCACAAAGGCCTGGCTGGCCACCTTGGAGCTGGTCGCCAGATTCTTCACTTCCACACTGTAGGTGCCCGCCACAGCGGTATTGCTGGCAGTCGCCTTGACGATACTTTCGCTGGCGGATGTTGCCGCATAGGCGTTGAAAGAGGGAGCCGTCTTGTCGTTCAGCTTGCCCATGGCCGTAGTGAAGGCCGTAAGAGCGCTACGCAGCGCGCCAACCCCGGAGATAAACGCAGTATTGTTGGTGGTCTGCCGAGTGATCTGCGCCTGTTTGGCAGCAGTATCGGACTTGACCAGAACGCTCACGATCTCGGTGATGTTGAGACCAGACCCAAGGCCTAAACTGGAAGTTAGCGGGCTTGCCATGCTTTTGTCCCTCGCTTCAACGCATAAACCTCACTCCTGTGAGGCGACATGCATTACTTCATTGATGTTCGCCGCCAATCATACCTTGGCATCGAATAGAACACTGTTGATATCGCTCAGGCTGTGTGCGATCCGCAACGCCTCTTCCGAGGGCAACTGACGGATCAGCTTACCACTATCGGTTGCGATGACTTTGACAACGATCTGCCCGGACTCTTCATCCATGGAGAACTCCAGATTGCGTTGCGACGCTTTCAGGAACTTCTCTATTTCCGCGACGGCTTCCTTGACCTTGTCGGTGTCCTGCACCGCCAGCGGGTCTTTTTTGTCATCTTCGGATTTGACTTCCCCCGTCGACCGGACAACCGGTTTTTCGGCAACCTGCTCGGCCGAACGTGTGGCCGGGTAAGACAGGTTCAGCTTGACGCTCATGTCCATGTCTACCACCTCGCAAAGAAAAGGCGGGGAAGCGCTGCTCGAGCACTTCCCCGCCAGCTACCAGGCAGATTAGCCCAGCAGTTTCAGTACTGCCGACGGCAGTTGGTTGGCCTGAGCCAGAACCGAGGTGGACGCTTGCTGCAGGGTCTGCTGCTTGGTCAGCTGGGCAGTTTCAGCAGCGAAGTCGGTGTCCTGTACACGGCCACGCGCGGCTTCGGCGTTCTCGTTGATGTTCTGCAGGTTGTTGATGGTGCTGGTCAGACGGTTCTGCACGGCACCCAGGTCAGCACGGTTGGTGTTGATGGTCTGCAGAGCGGTGTCGATGGCATCTACAGCGGCGCTGAAGCTAGCGCCGATGGTGGTGTCAGTACCGGAAATGGCGATCGTACCGCTGTCAACCGACAGGGACGAAGCGGTCAGGTTGGCCAGGGTGATGGAGATCTGGTTCTCGCTACCAGTGTTCGAACCAACCTGGAACGACATGGTGGCGGTAGTGTTCAGCAGGTTCTTGCCGTTGAGCTGGGTGCTGTTGGCGATACGGGTCAGCTCGTCGGACATCGACGCGAACTCTTTGTTCAGCGCGTCACGGTCTTTGTCGCTGTTGGACGAGTTGTTGGCCTGAACGGCCAGTTCACGCATACGCTGCAGAATGTTGGTCTGCTCTTGCATTGCACCTTCAGCGGTCTGGGCAATGGAGATACCGTCGTTGGCGTTTTTGATCGCCATGGTCTGACCACGGATCTGCGAAGTCATGCGGGTAGCGATTTGCAGACCAGCAGCGTCGTCTTTGGCGCTGTTGATTTTCAGGCCGGAAGACAGACGGGTCATCGAAGTGGCCAGTGCGTCGGTAGCGCGGTTCAGGTTCTTCTGAACGCCCAGCGAAGTGGTATTGGTGTTTACTGTCAAAGCCATGACGAATTCCTCGTTGGATTGGGTACTACGGCTTCCGGCCCTGGCATCTGCCGGGTGTGGCCTAGAGAACCTTCGTAATGTTTATCGTCGGGTTGGCAGGTTGCTTTAGGGCTTTTTTCAGAAAAAGTTAATGGCAACTCGCCAGCCCAATAAAAACAACACGTTGCCCGTCATCACGGCTGTGAAGTGCGCGCCCAGCCCTTGGCCCAGAAGGCGGCGCTGACGTCATCGAACAGCCATTGCCGCCTTACCTGCTCCTGCAACCTGCTGGCCTGCTGCATCGAGGCAAATGGATCTGCCAGGTGGCGCTCGATTGCCAGCAACCATTGCTCAGGACTGTTTTCCACCCGGCATACGTCCAGGTCATTCTGATAGGCCGGGGAACTGCTGCAGATGACCGGGTATCCGCAGGCACCGTAACGCAACAAGGCCAGTGGCGTGCGACAGCCATCGAGACCACTCGCGCCCAGGGGCGCGAGCGCCAGATCCAGACGCAGCCCTGCCAAGCGCCTCGGATCATTGTCCAGCGCCCCCTCATGGACCTCGGTCGCCAGCACATGCAATGGGGCGGGAACATCGCCCCACAGTACCCATTCAACTTGATCGGCCAAGGCCCGCACAACGGTTTCGAGCAATTGCGGTTCGAGGCTGGTCGACGGGTCGAAGGCGCAACCGATACGCGCCTTACCATGCCGCACAGGCTTCGCCGGCAAGCCCCCCCACTCCTTGCCCAGGCGTGGTGGCAAAAGACGGACATCGGCATGAAGCGGCGCAAAAGCGTCAGCTAGCGCCTGGGTCGGAACTACAACACAGTCAACCAGGCTGGCGGCTTCACACAACTCATTCCAGCGCTGTTGCGGATCGACGGTTGCACTCGACGGCGCCTGCAAAAGAAACGCATGCACATCCAGGATGAAAAATGCTTCGCTCAAGCGCCTCAAACGGCGCAAGGCGTCCAGCGGCAGGGCGCAGACGTTATCCTGAAAGATCACTGCATCCGGCTTGAGGCGGTGCAGTTCGGCAGGTACAAGCCACTCGGCGCTCAGCACCCCGTCAATCAACCCCGCATCGCACATGGCCTGCAGCGGAGCCGCCAGGCGTGAGTCATGCATCTCGCAGTCAAGCCCTGTACAGGCAAGCACAACCGGCAACGGCCGCCACATCAGAGGGCGCCAGTTGAGCGCAACACGATGCTCCAAGCCGAATGCATCACCGCTCAAGGTCAGGTTGGCGTTGTAGGCCGGATCATCGGCCAGTACCGGCAGCCAGCGATCATGGACACTATCGTGGTCAGTGTCAGCACCCTGAGCACCTTGCCGCCCTTCTTGCACCAACGTTGCATGCGGCGTCCAAACAACCAGATAGCCCAGTTGCGCAATCCTGCAACACAGATCAAAGCCCGCAAGATCCCCTACTGGCATTACCGCATCCAGGCCACCAACCTCTTCATACAAGCTCCTGCGCACCATCATGCACGAAGGTGAGACGGCGCTGAAGTTCTGCTCGACCTGCTGGCGCTGCATGAAGCCCGGCTGATGACCTCTGAGGCCATCGAACGCCCTGCCGACCGAACCGTGCAGCCCACCGATCAATCCCGCCTGCACTACCTTGCCATCGGTAGCAACCAGCCGCCCCCCCACAATCGCCACTTCCTCGCGCTGTCCATGGTTAAGCAGCTGCTCAAGCCAATCGTCGTGAATTGCAATGACATCGCCTTCCAGGAAAACGAGGTAATCGCCTCTCGCCAGACTGACTGCCTGATTGATCGTCTCTGCAAACCCGGCACCTGCGCCCACTTGAACAACCTGCAGTTTTCCTCCTCCAACCGTCGGCAAAGCCGACAACCAGCGGCGCGTTGCCGCGTCCGCCAGCGGTTGATCGAGAACAATCACTTCAAAAAACGGGTAGCGGGTTTTCGCCAGCAAGCTTTCCAGGCAGCGCTGCAGAATGGCTAAAGGGTACTCACCGGACAGGATGATCGAGACAAAGGGCTGCTCTGGGTGAGCATAGTGAATGCGATACTGCCGACCAGCAGTTGGCGTCACCCGCGCATCCATGTAGCCACGTCGCACCAGGTGCCGGACCAGGCTCGACACTTCGTCCGCATTCGGCTCCGTGTCCGGCGCATCGCCAATCAACAATGGCTCGGGCAAATGCTTGATACCTTGCAGCCCCTGCGCCTCGATCAGTCGCAAGATCAGGTCAAATTCGCAGGCGCCCGCAACGCTGGCATCGAAGCCACCGGCCTGCAACGCCGATGCTCGACGCAACAACCAGTGCCCCGCCATGATCGCGGGAGCGCTGAGCAGGTAGTCAAGGTTAGGCCCGGGGCGCAACGCCAGCTGCAGATCATGTCGGGTGCGATATAGCTCGTCGCAATAGACAAGACGGGCTTCAGGCGCATCAGCCAACAGCTGGTCCAGCATGAGCGTGCCCGACGCAAGAAGCTCATCCCCGGCGCGCAGAATCAGTAGCCAGCCACAATCGCTTTCGCTCAGGATTGCATTCAATTGTGCGACGCGGCTCGCCGGGCTGCCACTGACAACGTGCTGCTCGAGACGGCCAGTGCTGGCCCGCGACCAGGCTGCCAGGCTCGCCAGGGTGGTACCCAGACCATCACCACCATCTTCCAGCACAACGACACTGAGGCTTGCCTGGCCAGCGATGCGCTGACGGCGCTGATCCAGCAAACCTTGCTGCACCGGCGTCAAGGTGCGCCGGGCCAGCCAGTCCTTCACCGGCATCTGCGAGGCACTTGGATGAGCCCATGCCTGCAGGTCCGCAGCGCCCATGGGCAGCACGCCACCGGAGGAGAAGTAGTCCGCCAGATGCAGGTCCTGGAACTGTTCAGGGCTCTGCAGCCTGGCCACCTTGACGGTACCGTTCAGCGCCGGCGGTCGCATCCAGCCAAGCGCCCGAACAGCTTTGCCATAGCGCTCATACGGTACTGCGGCAACATGCGGCGTATCACGGGCGATCTGGCTGGTCTGCAGGTTGGAAACACGGAAACACGCCAACGTATCGACGAGCATGATCAAGTCACCCTGGCGCAACAGCTTCAAGTACAGGGTCAGGTCACCCAACCACTCCATCAATTGACCATTGATCCCCATGATATCGGCACCGAACGCAAGCACGTCGGCGCGTCGACACATCACCGAGGTGGGCTCGCCAATGAAGTTGTAGATATGCTGGCCAAGAAACGAGGCGAGCTCTTTCCCGTCGATGATGACGCTTTCCTTGAAAGGGAACAGGGTAAGCAGGCTGTCGCCCAAGGGGTTGTCGTCAGGGTCGATCATCCGTCGTCGGGCCGAAGCCATGACCGCACCTGGATGCGCTTGCAGTGCACTCAGCAACGCGCCCACCGCATTGGGCATCAGCAGATCGTCGTCATAAAGAAACTTGACGTATTCACCCCGCGCCTCGCTGATCCCTCGCGCCAGGTTGCCAGGCTCCAGCAGGGGGACCGGATTGTGGAAATAGCGGATCGGAAAACGGCTCTTGGAACGATTGTGCTCCACGATGCTGGCAATGGCATCGCTTCGACAGTCATCGCACACGACGATTTCGATGGCATCGTACTGTTGGAGCATGGCGCTCATCAGCGCCTTTTCAAAGAACTGCGGCTTGTAGGCCGGAATCACAATACTGACCAGTACCGGGTGGCTCATCGAAAGTCCTGAAAGAATGTAGAAATGTGATCGGTGCCCGGCGGCCACTCACACCCATGCTGAGCGGGAGTGGCCGGGCATTGGCGTCGCGAGGGGGCAACGGTCAGGCAAGCGCACGCTCGGCATGGCACCTCAGTGCGATATCGATGATGGCTTGCTGAGTATCGATGGGCAATTGCGGATAGATCGGCAGGCAAAGCACCTGGCGAGACACATGCACAGCATGTGGCTGAGCCGACAATGCTGCGCTGGGCAAACCGCGATACATGGGAAATTCGCTGATCAACGGATAGAAGTAACGCCGCACCAGGATGCACTGTTCACGATATCGGTCGTACAAGGCATCACGACTGCAGCCAAATTGCTGCTCGTCTATCAATACCGGGCAGTAGGCGTAGTTCCACTCCAAGCCTGCCGGCGGCTCCAGCAAGCTGATGCCCTTCACGCCTTCCAGACCTTGGCGATAACGTTCGAAAACCGCGCGGCGTTGGCCCAGCGCACTGTCGATATGACGCAACTGCAACAAGCCAAATGCGGCCTGCACCTCATTCATCTTGCCATTGATGCCAGGCGCCATGACGGTGGTTTCATCCGCGAAACCGAAGTTTTTCAGGTAGTCGATGCGCTGCTTGATCTTGGCATCCGGGCAAATGATGGCGCCCCCTTCGAAGGTATTGAAGACCTTGGTGGCATGGAAGCTCAGGATTGATAGATCACCGTGATTGAGAACGCTGACACCATCCTGGCGCACGCCAAATGCATGGGCGGCATCGTAGATGACCTTCAGCCCGTACGTATCCGCCACTCGCTGAATGCCCTCAACGTCGCAAGGTATCCCGTAACAGTGCACCGGCAGGATCGCGGTGGTGGCAGGCGTGATCGCCTCTTCGATCCGCTTGGGGTCGAGGTTCTTGCTGATCGGGTCGATGTCCACGAAAACCGGTTTGAGGTTGTTCCAGAGCAGCGAATGCGCGGTAGCCACAAACGAATAAGGGGTGGTGATCACTTCACCGGTAATGCGCAGCGCCTGCAGCGCCGCCACCAACGCCAGCGTGCCGTTGCAGAACAATGAAAGGTGCTTAACCCCCAGATAGTCGGCAAGCTCCTGTTCCAGCTGCTCGTGAAAAGGCCCGCCATTGGTCAGGCGCTTGCTATCCCAGATCTCCTGCAAGTAGGGCATGAATTCTTCAAGGGGCGGCAGCAGTGGGCTGGTGACAGTAATCAGATCGGCCATGACGACGAGTCGCTCGCGAGAAAAGAGTGAGGAGGCTCATGGCACAGCAGCCATCGTCGATACTGGCCCGCGTCATGAACCTGACGATTGCGTTGGCGGAGCAAAAAACCGGCCAACATCGCGCTCGATCATCCATCCGCCACCAGAAGCATCACCTTCAGGTGCGCCAGAGGCTCACTCCCCCGGCTTGTCCTCGCCCGCCAAGAGTCGCGCCTCCAGCGACAGCAGGGCCTGTCTACGCTCCTTGATCCGCCTGGCTGGCACCCCGGAGTAGATGCCGAATGCCGGGCAACTCTTCGACACGAGGCTCAACGCCCCCACTGCAACGCCATCGCCCAGCACGACACCTGGCAGGATGACACTTCCAGACCCGACGATCACATGCCGCCCCAGGCAAACGTCCGCAGTGACGACACCCTTGAAGGCATCGGGAACGGTCGGATTGGTCAAACTCGCGCCACTGTAGTCATCACTACTGCTGTACACCGAAACCCTCGAAGAAAGGCCACTGAAGTCGCACAGGGTGATTTTTCCGGCCCCCGTCAACAGGCAATACACGGCGATGTGAACATGGCTCTGGATTTCTATCCCGCCGGCACCTGCAGAAAGCACGCAGAAATCGTCGATGCGCACATTGTCGCCAATAGCGATATTGCGGCAATTATAGTAAGAGGCCTTGTCCGAAAGACGCACATTGGCGCCGACGCGGGAGAAACCCATTGCCTCGATGTCGGCGCTGCTCAAAAAGCCCATAGACCCTCCTCCGCTCAGCGGCTGGTGCGCTTACAGCCGCTGCAGCACATAACTGTTCTCGAAACCAGCGACGACGCCCAGCACACTGAAGCCCCTGAAGTAACCAGCAGCACGCAACAGGTCCACGGCGGGACCGACCTCGGGAGAGTACTGATGGTCGCCGTAATCGTCGAAGACGACAAAACCACCACGCACCACACTTGGCGAATACAGGAGGAAATCCAGCAGCACATTGCGCCCTGCATGCCCCCCGTCGATGTGCAACAGCGCGACCTTCGGTGCCAGCGCCTGGAATCGCTCGATACAATGCTCCGAATACCCGCGCAGGATATGCGCATCGGGCAACAGCAGCGACTGGTAGTGACTGAACTCCTCGAACTGATTGGGCAGTTCGAACGGGTCAATGCCAATCACTCGGCGCTCGCGGTTGCACACCTCGTTCATCAATACCAGCGACTTACCCTTCCAGACGCCAATCTCTACCACGTCGCCTTCTACGCCATCAAGCAGCAGGGCCAAGTAGCCCAACAACTGCACATGGCCATGGAACGACAGTTCGGAGCGACTCATCGCCTGCTCCGGTGGCAGCGCCTGCTGCGCTTGCTCGTAGTGCTGGCCAATCAGCGCCCACACCTGGGAAATGCTGTCGACCAGACCCGGATTACTGATGAAACCTTTTAGATCCTGGAGGGAAATCATACGGGGCTGAACGTCCTGGGCAGTTGCCGGTTCACCGGTCAAGAAAAAGTCCGCGGTCATGGATCTACAGCCGAACCGCATTCGATACTGCTGTATCGGACGCGCTGCGCAAATCTTAAGGCATTACCAACAGGCCATGAACCTGCCCACTGAACAGCGCGCACAAAAAAACCGCCAACGCAGGGCGGTTTTCTGTCCGAGCCGATGGTTCAATCAGAACGCTGCAAAATAGCCGAGCCCCACGACAACCCGACACCGAAGCCGCTGATCGCCACACGCTTGAAGCTGGAATCGAGCACATGCTTCTCGAGCAGCAGCGGAATGCTGGAGGAAACGGTATTGCCCGTCTCGATCATGTCCTTGACGAACCGATCCTTGAGCGCCTCGCCTTCGTCAGCCTCCTCAAAACGTCGGGCAACCGCATCGACAATGGCGGCGCTGCCTTGGTGGATGCAGAAGGCATCGACATCCTTGGCCTGCAACTGGCTGGCCTGCAACAATTCCTGCAGGTGCGCAGGCACCTTGAGCAGGGCAAAGTTGAAGACCTGGCGCCCGTTCATGAAGAATACGCCATCGGTCACTTTCAAGTGCGGCGCACCCGCACCATCAGTACCGAAGCTGGCCTTGCCCAGTTGCCAGTGAGCATCTTCGCCCATCCAGGTTGCGGTAGCCGCATCACCGAACAGCATGGCCGTGTTGCGATCCTCGGGATCGACGATCTTCGAGTAAGGGTCTGCCGTGATCAACAAGCCGTTCTTCAAGCCCGCCGCTTCCATGAACCCCTTGAGCGCATAAAGGCCGTAAACGTAGCCAGAACAGCCCAGCGACACATCGAAGGCCGCTACCCGCGTGGTCAAGCCCAGCTTGTCCTGCACGATGGCTGCGGTATGGGGCAGCCCCTCTTCGTCACCGTTCTGAGTGACCACGATCAGCGCATCGATGGCCTCACGCGACAACTGCGGGTTAGCGGCAAACAACGCATTGGCTGCCTCTACGCACAGATCGGATGTCTCCTGGTCATCGGTTTTACGCGGCAGGAATGCCGAACCGATCTTACCCAGAATGAACGTTTCGTCCTTGCCGAAACGTGCACCTTGTTCGTAATTATCCGTGCCTTGTGCCGGCACGTAGCTCGCAATGCTCTTGATGCCAATCATCATGGCTTCCCAATAATATTAGCTGCTCTATATCACCGCTCGGCCCAAGGGAATCCAACCTCCTGGGCAGCAAGCGAGTGCAGGCGAACGGCCGGCAGCATCGACCGGCCGGAGGCCACCGTAATGATATAGAGATGCACTTAGTGACCCGCAAGTCACACCTTTGGCTAACCATCTCATATTTGCAACGCTCACGCACCTGTCGCAGGCCCGCGCCTGCGCCAGGTGCGCTGCATGCCCGCGACGCGCTAGGGCAGGCAAGCCTGCAACTGATCAGATGTCAGAGGCGTCCGCGAGCTCCCCTGCCCTGCGGCTGTGGCTGCGCTTTCAAGCAGCACTGGCACCTTGCGCACATCCGCATGTACGCCTTGCAAAAGGCGCGCAAGCTGGGGATCGGCCACCAAGACCCGATCAAACCCTGGCAAGGCTTGGCGAATGTACTCGGGCAGTTCCTCGGCACAGCCCAGGCTCGACCCGGCCATGGCGGACAGGTCCAGCACCTTGACGCCCTTGTAGTATTGCCCGAAAAGCGCCAATACCAGCGGATCCCAGCGCCCTTCCCCTGCTGGCACGACCAATACGTCCGGCGCCATTCGCAACAGCTCCGCCACTTGCAGGTTATGCGCCCCGACCGACACCGTGGCGCATTCCTTCAAGCCGGCCCAAGGCTGAGCCAGGCTGGCAATCTGGCCAGGGCTGTTCAGCAACAAGACCAGTGGCCGAACACGCAGCCCTGGCTCTATCAATGGTTTGTCGTCGACCGCGAAGCCATTGCCACCCAGGGACAAGTTACGATTGTAGGCAGGATCATCGACCAGCATCGGCATCCAGCGCTCGTAGAATGCCAGCTGCTCTTTCACGAACCGCACCCGCTTGGCGCTGTTGGCATGCGGGTCAAGCATGACCTGGCTGACACTGCCTTCGTGCATGACCACCGCGCGGTGGGCCCAGACCGTCAGGAATCCGGCCTGCCCGACCTTCAGACAAAGGTCCACATCGTTATAGGAAACAGCGAACGCCTGTTCATCCAGCCCACCAACCTGCTCATAGACCGACTTGCGGATCATCAGGCACGCCGCGGTGACCGCACTGAAGTTCTGGTCAAGCTGGCTGCGCCCCATGTAGCTGGGCGCCTCAGGATCAAGCCCAAGCCACGGATGCTCAGCTGGGCCACGCAATCCCAGCACCACACCCGCATGCTGCAGCTTACCGTTCGGATAATGCAGACGCGCGCCAACGATTCCCACTTCCGGGCGCTGGGCATGATTGAGCAATTCGTCCAGCCAGTTGGCATCGATCACTTCGGTATCGTTGTTCAACAACACCAGGTACTCGCCGCGCGCAGCCGCTGCAGCCTGATTGTTCATCGCAGAGAAATTGAACGGGTGCGGATAGCGCAGCACGCGAATCCGCGCATCCGGCATCGCCTCCAGCCCGTCCAGCCAGTGCCTGGCCTCCTCTGTCTCACTCTGGTTGTCGATCAGGATGACTTCGAAATGCGGATAACGGGTACGCTCGAAGATGCTTTCCACGCACCGCGAAACCATGGCCAGCTGATCGCGGGTCGGCACCAGGATCGACACCAGCGGGCGCTGCGCATGGCCATAACGCAGATGGTAAGCGCGCGGTCGCGGCTGCAGCACGACGCCGCGGTCATACCCCCGGGCAGCCAGGTGACGACGCAATGCGCCGAGCTCGTCATGGTTGCTTTCGCGCTCGTCGTGATCGCTGATCAGCAACAGTTCGTCACAGTGGCCAATGCCGGACATGCCACCCGCTTCGATCATCCGCAGTATGAAGTCCAGCTCCGTAGCGTGCGGGAATTGGGCACTGTAGCCACCAAGCTGAACGAAAACCTCACGGCGGATGAACCAGTGTTGCGCCATGCTCCGTGGCGAGGACAACAGCAGATCGAGGTTGAACGAGGGTCGGTAGAGCGAGGTCAAGGTGCCCCCCGGCAAGCGCTGCAGTTCATCGCAATAGACTGCGCGGCAAGCGTCGGCCTGCTGCAGCTCGACAGCCACTTTGAGCAACCCGTAAGGCGTGAAGGTGACCCCGTTCTGCGCTACCAGCAGCCATTTCCAGCCAGCGCTTTCCACCAGGCGATTGAGCTGCTGCTGCCAGTCACGCGGTTGCACCCTGACAAAATGCAGTCGATCGGATGCCTGGGTTGAAACCGGCGGTATCAAGGTTGTCAGCACGACGATCTGATAGTGGATGAACTCACCCTCAAGCAAGCTATCGAGCGACACCTGCAACTTGTCCATGTCACCTTCGAGGTCGAGCAGCACCAGCCCAAGCAAGCCGCTCTCCAGTTGCTCATTCAGCATCTGCAGCTGCTTCTCACCAGGTTGCCAGGCATGCAGACGTTGGTACAGCATGCCGCTCAGGCTCTCTTCAAATATCGGCACCGCGCCGCCACGTTGCGCTTGCTCAAGGCGCTCCAGCCAGGCTTCAAGCCGCCGAGCCAGCTGCTGTTCACCGTTGCGCTGCAAATTCGCCAGCTGCTGTCGGCCAAGGTCAGCATCGAACGGGTAAAGGTCAAATGCCTCTCCTGCCCACTCATTCAGTTGCTCTGCCCCCTGCCCTTTGCGTGGCCGTGCTCGCTCACGCTGATCAAGCAGGGTAGCCTCCAGCACTTGGGTCTGAATCGCGCCACATGGCACCGCGTGCACGAGGAACTCGATCTGTTCGAGCACCTCGAAGAATGCCTGGTTGTAGAATGGCATCTCCATGTACTGCACAGGCTGGAAGCGGTGCTGGGCACCTGCGCGCCAACTCAGCTCGCAGCTGAAGATCTCTTGCAGCACCAGCGATACCTTGGCCGCCAGGCAACGCCCGATTTCGCCGACAGCCAGGCGCACGAGCTCAGCCGTCCCGTCCATGCCCGGCAATGCACTGATGGCGCCGATCAACTGCTCGCGACTCGCAACCGCCTCGGGATCGGTCCCCAGCAGTTTTTGCTCGATTCGCGCCTCAATCTCGGCCTCGGGATAGTTGAGCGCCCGCACGCCATACGCTACAGGCAATACCCGCGCCTTGGCCTGGCTCAGGAAGAACAGGGCCTGGCCGACCGCGAGCAATTCACCGTCCAGCACTGGCGCCTGCTCATGCCAGCGGCAAAGCAGCTCAGTGCGCATCACTGCATCGAGCATCGGCACGAAATGTCGGGCCTGGCCAAGCAGGCGCTGAGCCGGCTCTTGCTGGGCATGATCTTCCGGCCCTTTACGCTGACGCAGGCAATAGCGGATGCCGACGCCAGAAGCGAGATAGCCCAGGCCATAGCCATGGCAGTAGCCGTAGTCGAGATTGGCTTCGAGAAAATCCACGCACTGCTCAAGGGCATCCGCCACGAGAAAATCATCGGCCTTGATGAACGCCACGAACGGCGTGTGTACATGCTGCACCGCGAAGGCGTGCAGTGCCTGGTCACTCGCCGATGCCAGCTCCGGCTCATGGTAGTAATAGACTTGTGACGGATCGACCCAGCGCGCAGGCTGCGCGGACGTATCCACAACCATCAGGCGGTCTACCAAGCTGGCATGATACTGCACGGCACGGCGCAACAGCACAGGGTGCCCACGACTGATGACCACCAATGTCAAACGCTCGGCGCAACTTATCCGCCCACGCTGCTCTGAGAGACCTTGCATACGTAAATCCTTCACTAAAAAATGCACGCCGGTGCCATCTGCGACCCAACGGCCCGCCACGGGTCAGCCCCGTGGCACGGTTGTGTACATTCAAATCACCCAACGATTTTTTCGCCGCCTCACTGCCGTAACTCAGGTGGAGACGGGTTTATGACGCTTAACGGGCAAGTTGCAGGAAGTGCGCCAATAGCTCGGGCAAGGCAAGATCCGGGGCTGGTTTCAGTCTGCCAGCCAACCCCACTGCCAATGCTGGAGGTTGTCTGCGCGCAGCATGAAATTGCGCTGTACGGCTTCGCGCAGCTCATCGCCCGATCGATAACTGGCATCGGGATCGTGCAGGTGCATGCGAATGGCATCCACCCATTCCCGGGTACTGTTGCTGCGCACACGCGTACAAGGCAGATCGCCTCGATAGGCAGCGGTATCGGTGCAGATCACCGGATAGCCACAGGCACCATACTCGAGGAGGCGCAAGTTACTCTTGCAATCGTTGAACACATGGAATTCCAGAGGAGCCAAGGCCAGGTCGAGGTTCAAGCTTGCCAATTTCGACGGGTAGGCCTGCAACCCCACCAGCGGATGAAACTCGTGCACATAAGGCTTGAGCACATCAGGGCACATGCCAAAGAACACCCACTCCACCTCCGCGGCCAGCTCTCGCACCACCTCGGCGATGATTTCAAGGTCCCCGCCATGGCTTGTACCACCGCCCCAACCCACGCGCGGTTTCGACGATATGGCCCGGTGACTGCGTAGACCTGCCCAGCGCTCAGGGTCCAGCATGTTGGGCACGACGCGAATATCCTGATGCATATCCGACAGCACATCGGCCAACGCCTGGGTGGTCACGACCACGCGATCGCATAGGCTGATACCTTTGCGCAGGTGCTGTTCGATATCACTGGGCTTGTTGCGTGCATGGCTGTTTTTCTTGGGTGTACTGACTACATAGTCATCGATCTCGAAGATTCGTCGGGCGTTGGAGAAACGCGCCATGCGCCCGATATCGCGGACGGTTTCTTCATTGTGCCGCAACTGCACGACGATCACGTCGGGATCGATCCGGGCGAGTTGCACCACACTCGGCACTTCGTAAGCCACCCGCCCGACGATGTGGCCTGCCATTTCCAGCTCATGGAAAGGCTGAATGACACGATACTGCCCCACCGCCGAGGCATTGACCGGTAACGCCAGAACGCTAGGCACCGCCCGGGCACAGAAAGGGCTCCAGCCACCCTGCTGGCCAGGGTCGAGGCTGAAATTGGCGAACATCAGGTTCAGATTAGGGTTGTAGGCAGGATCTCGCGCTACGGCTGGCAACCAGCGTTCAGAGAAGGCGTCTTCCTGGATCTGCCGCTCGGCCACAGGCACCTGCAACAGCTCGCGCGCTTGCGAATGCAAGGTTGCATACGGCGTCCACACCACCAGATAACCTTGGCTACCCGCACGCATGCACAGGTCGATCTCGGCCAGCCCCGAGGAGAACCGCGGCGTATCCAGGCCACCCAGCTCCTCGAACAAGGCCCTGCGCACCATCATGCAGGCGCCGCTTACCGCACTCCAGTTCTGCACCACCTGCAATCGCTGCAGATAGCCACGGCCATGGCCGTCTTCGCCGACACACACCGGACCTGCAGAATCGTTGACCCCCAGCACAATGCCCGCATGCACAAGCTTGCCAGACTCATTCAGCACCCTGCCGCCCACCACCGCCACCTCGGGTCGCTGGGCATGCAGCAACAACTCGCTCAACCACTGCCCGTCGGCCACCTGCAGATCGGCGGCGACCATCACCAGGTAGTCGCCGAGCGCTTGCCTGCTGGCGGCATTGATCAACGTTGCGGCATCGCCACCGAGCCCTGCCCCCAACACTCGCATGACCGAATTGCCGACCTCGGTCATGGCCGCAAGCCATGCAGCCATGGGCGGATCCATGCCGTCTTCGGCCAGCAGCAACAGCTCATATCGCGGATAAACCGTACGCTCCATGAGGCTCATCACACACTGCTGCAGCGCGCCAAGATCGGTGCCACAGCTCACCAGGATCGAAACCAACGGCTGCTCTGAATGAAGGTATTCCACCCGATTGAGCAAGGGCAACGTATCATGACCCATGCAATGGGCAACCCCCATTCGGTCAAGATGCGCACTGACAATCCGCGGGCTTTGCCGGATCACTTGCTCCTGCGACAGCCATTGGGCGAAACTCAACTCCGACTGCATCTGCAGCTCGGCAATATGCTCGATGACCTGCGGCCCATGGGCTTCCACCATGCGCCAAAGCAGATCATGCGGGGCCAGCTCACCGAAAGACGGATCAAGGCCACCCAGCGCGTTCAGTGCGTTGCAATCGAAGGCCAGAGCACGTCCCACATAGGGATAGCTGCGCATCAGGTCGATATTGAAATCCGGTTTGAACACCGGTTCGCAAGCCAGACCATCGACCCAAGCACCCTCGTCGCCATAAACACACATCAGGCCCGGCAACACTGCAATGCGCTCCGCCAGCAACAGCAAGGCGGATTCACTGAGTCGGTCGCCCGCCCGCAGCAGATAGACCCAGTCGGCGTCATGGCCTGCCTTGAGCAACTGGTTGAGCTGGCGTGGCCAGTCGCTTTCCAGGGCGACATGCGTCACCGGCAGCGACACATCCGACTCCATATTCGACAGGACGATGCAGGCCTGTGCGCCATAGAGCTGCTGATTCAGACTATCGAGCGTGTGGCGGACAGCCTGCTCACGGCCATCAGCATCGATGACCAGTACCTTGATGCGCGGTTGACGTGGCCAGGACTGGATAGTGCGCGGCAGTTGCCGGCGCTGAGCCGGATTGAGCTGGCGGCCGGCCAGCCACTGCTGGTAGAGCTGTTCATAACTGTCGCAATCACTGCCGATACGCCCGAGCATACAGGTCTGCCAATTGCTCAAGAGCAGCACCATGTTCATTTCCTGCCAGTCTCGCCGGGCGTCGGTCGCACCGTCCAAGGTCACGTAGCGCACCCAGCCAACCGCAGGCGGCGCCTCGCTCCCCCGTTGCGACAACATTTGCTGCAGCCACCCCCACTCGGGGGCAAGGGCCTCGATGACCGGCGCCTGGTTGCTCAGACGCTCTGGGTGCAAACGTTCGATCAGCAACACATCGCTAAGCATCACGAAATTGCCGCGACGCAGCAGGCAACAGAAAAGCGCTTGGTCAAGCAAGGCGACAAAGCCGTTCTGCGCTTGCGTCAACGCGTGCAGCAACGCCAGTGCCGGCTCACGACGCAGCAATGCGCCAGAAAAATTTCCCAGAAAATTCAATGGCCGGCCATCGAGCAGGGCAAGCATATCGCCGCCATTGAACAGGCTATCAATGCTGGCAAAGCGTGCGTTGTTCAAGCGCATCGGCAACACGTAGTTACTGGCATCGGCAAACATCCGTTGCGCCAAGACCAATGTCACATCGTCATGCGCCTGCAGCACCTGTACCTGTCGCTCAACGCACAGCGGAAAAAGCCTGTCGTCATCGCAAAGCACTTTGACAAAGTCACCACGCGCCAACTCCAGTGCATGCACCAGGTTCTGCGCGAAGCCCAGCCGCGAGGCATTACGCTCATAGCGAAGCGCAACGCCCTCTGGCACCTGCACCGCCGCCACCATGGCCTCGATCTCGTCGCCCTCACTGTCGTCGCTGACCACAACCTCAAGCCGCTGCTGCGTTTGCAGCACCGCGCTCTGCAGGGCCATGGCGAAGTAACGGGGATTGAAGGCGGGGATGACAATACTGACGAGAGGGAGCTCAATCACAGCGCAAGACCTTTAACAATGACTGTGCGCCAGACCTTTCGGCATGGCGCACAGAAATGAACCGATAGGCGTCAACTCAGATATAGTTGACCAACGACAAGCCAGCGACCTTGGCATAGGCCTGCAGTGACGCTTGCAGCATGTTGGTCTGCATCTGCAGGCGCAGCATCACTTCGGCCGGGTCGCTTTCGCGGATCGAACTCTGGGTCTTGGTGTTCTCGGTGCTCAGCGCCTCGTTGGTCTCGACCTGCACATCCAGCGCCTGGCCACGGCCACCGATCGCACTGACCGACGACGATACCTGGTTGGTGGCACTGGCGATGTTGCCAATCGCCGAATCCAGCGAGGCGAGGAAGTTCTGTCGGGCCACCGGGTCGTCGTCCACCGGGCTGGTCAGGGCGGTACGCAGCTTGCCGATGGTGTCGAGGATGTTCTGGGTCTGATGGGTATCGACCTTGACCGCGAACGAGTCCCCGGCGTCCGGTGTGCCAGACAACTCGAAGCTGACCCCTGCCGCAGTGGCGGTGGTACCGCCCGGCCCGCCCAACGTACCCGAGGCCACCGGTCGGCTGTCAGCCTTGACCGGCGTGGCGTACAGTTCGAAGGTGCTGCTGCCAGTGAACTTGAGCACCGCCCCACCGCCCGGGAAGGCAGCCTTGTATGCGGCCTGATCGGTGATGGTCGCGCCCGTCACCTGATCGGAAGAGGTATTGCCAGGGCTGCGGGAGCCGGAAATCTCATCGGTCTTGGAGCTCAGGCTGAAGGTATGCCCTGCGATAACGGCATCTTCATTACCCTTGTCACCATCCTTGAAGGTGATGTCCAGGCGCAGATCGACACCGCGGAAATTGATGGTCGCGTTGTCGCCATTGGGGTCGAACTTGCCGCCCTGGCTGGCTTCGAGCGTGACGTCATTGTTATTGACGTCGGTGATCTTGTACTCGGTACTGCTGATGAACTCGATCTTGTACGGCTCGCCGCTACGGAACCGATCATTGTAGGTAGAGCTACCAGCAACCTGACCATTGGACAGGTTGATACGCCCATCATCGACCGCCGGCGCAGTCAGCTGAGTCTGGGTCCGACTGGTATTGAGCGCCTGCTCGAAGGCGTCATAACCGGTTTCGTTGGCAGCCAGGCTGAGCATGTCTCCCACCTGCAGGTTCAACTTGCCTTGATCGCCCTGGTAACTGTAGGTGCCGTCCGCATTGCGAACGTAAGGCGGCGTATCGCCCTTGGAGCCCGAGAAAATGTACTTGCCACTTTCGTCCCGGCTATTCATCAGGTTGAACAGCTGATCTTCCAACGAAGCCAGTTCGTCAGCATTGGCCTTTCGATCAGCATCTGTGAACGCACCGTTACCGGAACTAATGGCCAACTCATTCACACGCTGCAGTACGTTACCAATCGAAGTCAGGGTACTTTCCGCAGTCCCCAGCGCGTTACGCACATTGACGGTATTGGTCGAATACTGGTTCAACATGCTCTGCTGCTGCTCAAGCTGCAACAAACGTGCGGCGCCCACCGGGTCGTCCTTGCCGGAGCGCACACGAATGCCATCGCTGGACTCCTGCTGGCTCTTCACGCTATTGGCGAAGGTGCGCTGATAGTTGGCACTGCTGGTGTTGTAAAACTGCGAAGTAGAAATGCGTACGCTCACGATCTACGGCTCCTTAAAGACTGTTGATCAGGGTGGCGAAGGTTTCCTGGGCCGCCTTGATGATCTGCGACGACGCGGTGTAGTACTGCTGGAACTTGACCAGATTGCCGACCTCTTCGTCCACCGACACGCCCGACAGGCCGTTGCGGCTGTCCAGCGCCGAGGTGTGCAATGCGTTGGTGGCATCACTGTCCATTTGCGCCTGGCCGGCCTTGCCACCGACGTTGGACACCAGCTTGGCGTAGGCATCGGTGAAGCTGATGCCCTTGCCATTGGCACCCACTTCGATCGTGGACTTGGTCTGCAGGTCAATGATCGCCTGAGCATTGCGGTTGTCTGACGAGCCTGCGCCGGTCAGGCCCACGGTATAGCTGTCGCCGTTCTGTGGCGCGCCGGAAACGCTCATTTCAAAGGTGAAGTTGCCGCCCAGCGAGTTGCCATTGCCATCCACCATCGGCACCGACAATTGCAGCTTGTTCTCCTGGCCCGGCACGATGGTGCCGCTGCCGATCTCAGTGCCCTTGGCGTCGTACATCTTGTAAGCCTGGGGCGAAGTGGTGTTGTCACCGAACACCAGCTTGACCGGGGTCGAATAGGTCAGACCCGTCTGCAACTGCGAACGCTGGGCAGCATCATAGATGTCAAGTTTCGATGTCAGCGTGGGCTGGGAGATCACGCCGGTGCCTTTGTTGCCCGAGCCACTGGTGGCGGTAAGCGGTGACGACAGCGCCAAGCCTTTGGGGTCGGTAAGGACAGTTTCGATGTCTGCAGCGGCATTGCGAGTCGGGGTAATCTTGAAGCTGTCGCCGGCAGCCAAGCCACCACCGTTGAGCGACAAGGTGAAACCGTCGATCACAGGTGCGGGGTCATCACTGAGGTCATAGCGGCCCATCTCGGTACCTTCCGGCAGCTTACGCACGCTGTAGCCCGTGGCACTTGTGAAGGTTACCTGGTAATCGCTGGTAGACAGCTTGCCGGGGTCTTTGATGGTGACGTCCAGGTTGCCGGAGCCAGCGCTGTTGGTCGACTTGGCGATGCTGCGCTCACTGATGGCCTTGGCACTGTTGATATCACCGAACAACGTGGCGCCGAAGTTGCCGTTCTTGTCGACACCCTGGGCAAGCTGACTGTTGATGGCATCGGCCACTGCCAGCGCCACGCGCCCCAGCTCATTGAGGGCCGGGTCGAGGGTATCGGTACGGTAGCGGATCAAGCCCCCCAGCTCGCCACCCGTGGCGCTACTGGTAATGTCCATCTTGGTCGAGCCGCGGTTGAGGATCAGGTTCGAACGGGTCGGGTCGGCCGCGCTCGGCTCCACGCCCAAGGTCTGGGTGGTCTTGCCCAGTACCAGCGCCTGCCCGTTCTTCAGGTAAACATCGTAGTTGCCTTCACGCTCGACCACGTCGGTGCCAATCAGCTTGTTAAGCTCACGCACCGCACCATCTCGCTGGTCAAGCAGATCGTTGGGCTGGCCGGCAGTAGCACTGACCCGCGTGATCTGAGTGTTCAGTTCTGCGATGGTCTTGGTCAGGTTGTTGACCTGATCGGCAATCCCAGCCATGTTGCTGTTTACGTTGCTCAACTGCTGATTGAGCTGTGACGACAAGGTGTTGAAACGCTTGGCCAGGGACTGTGCGCTGGACAACAGCAATTGGCGCGAAGAGTCTTCCGCCGGCTTGGCCGCCGCATCCTGCATGGCAGTGAAGAATGTTTTCAGCGCGGCGGTAATACCGGTATCGCTACTGGACAGCGAGGTATCCAGCGGCGTGATCTGATCCAGGTACGAGGACGCCTCACTGCTCAGCGAGGTGGTCGTGCGCAGCTGGTTCTCGATGAACGCGTTGTACACCCGGCGCACGTCCGCCAGGGTGGTGCCACTGCCGATGAAAACCTGGCCGACCTGCTGGCCGCCCTTGGTCTTCTGCACGTTCTGCTGGCGCGAGTAGCTTTCGACATCGGCGTTGGCGATGTTGTTACCGAGGGTGTACATCCCCGATTGCGCGGCACCCAGCCCCGACATACCAATGTTGATCAGACTCGCCATGGTTCCATGCCCTTAAAGTTTCGTTGCAGTACCGAGCATTGCGTAGTGCTCGTACGACTTCATCTGTCTTGCGATCTGCGAGATCTTGCTGGCGTAATTCGGGTCGGTGGCGTACCCGGCCTTTTGCAACTCTTGCACGAACTGCTCTGGTTTATCGGCGGCCTTCACCGCATCTTGATAGCGCGAATTGTTCTGCAACAGGCTCACCAGGTCGTGGAAGCTGTCCTGGTAGGAATCGTACGAACGGAACGCCGCCGTCTCCTTGACGAACTGGCCATCACGGTACTCGCTGGTAATCGCCCTCGCCTCACCGCCGTCCCAGTTGCCAGTGGCTTTGATGCCGAACAGGTTGTGGCTGCTGCTGCCATCGGTGTTGCGCATGACCGACTTGCCCCACCCGGTTTCCAGTGCAGCCTGGGCCACCAGGTAGCGTGGATCGATACCAATGCGCTTGGCCGCCTGTTCGGCCATCGGCAGCATGGTGGCGACGAATTCATCGCTGTCGCCAAAGGCCTTGTTCGGTGCAAGCGGCGGCTGGGCCACGGCGCGGCCGACAATGCGCAGGCCGTTGTCCGGCACGGCGAAGGCCTTGGCCACTTGCTGGCCGTCACGGGCAGGCACAGTGGCGGTATTTGCAGTGGCCGCCGATGGCACGATGCCGGCCAGCAGGCGATCGGTGAGTTTGCTCGGCAGCGCCAGACGACGCGCGTTGAGTGCAGCGACGTCGTTGCGGGTGGCGGTCGACTGGGTGGCATGCACGGGCTCGGCCACCTTGTTGCCCCACAGCGCCGGGGCGTTGCCCTCGGTACGTGGAAACGGGCTGGTGCTGGCCTGGCTGGCCTTGTTCTTCGACAGCTGGCGCACCAGCACATCCTGCAGCCCGATACCACCACCTTCGCGTGACATGCTCACAGCCAGTTGCTGGTCATACATGTCACGGTACTGCTTGACCGTTTCGGTGTTCATCGGGTTGTCGTCGGCCAGTACGTCGCTTGCCTTGCGCGAGGCCTTGAGCATTTCGCTGATGAACAGCGACTCGAACTCCTGGGCTACCTTGCGCACGTTGGCATCGCTGTCGCGGTCGCCATGCTTGAGCGAACTCAGGCGATTGAGATCGGTGTAGGCACCGCTGTCGGCACTGCCGGAAACCAGGCTTTTGCTGTTCATCCGCGCCGTCCTCAGATCACGATCAGGTCGGCCTGCAAGGCGCCGGCCTGCTTCAAGGCTTCGAGGATCGCCATCAGGTCGCCGGGCGCTGCGCCCACCTGGTTCACCGCGCGGACGATTTCATCCAGCGTGGTGCCTGGGCCGAACTTGAACATCGGCTTGGCTTCCTGCTCGGCATTGACCCGCGAGCGTGGCACCACGGCAGTCTGGCCATTGGAGAAGGCCCCCGGCTGGCTGACGATCGGGTCTTCGGTGATGGTCACGGTCAGGCTGCCGTGGGTTACCGCCGCCGGCGACACCTTGACGTTCTGGCCGATGACAATGGTACCGGTACGCGAGTTGATGATGACCTTGGCCACCGCCTGGCCCGGGTCGATTTCGAGGTTTTCGAGGATCGACAGATAATCCACGCGCTGGCTTGGGTCCATCGGCGCACTGACTCGCACCGAACCACCATCCACGGCCTGGGCCACGCCGGGGCCGAGCAGGTCGTTGACCTTGTCCACGATGCGCTTGGCGGTCGTGAAGTCGGGGCGATTGAGGTTCAGGGTCAGGGTATTGCCCTGGTTGAAGCCACTCGGCACCGCACGCTCGACACTGGCACCACCCGGAATACGACCGGCCGACGGAACGTTGACAGTGATCTTCGAGCCGTCACGACCTTCGGCATCAAAGCCGCCCACGACCAGGTTGCCCTGGGCAATGGCGTAGACATTGCCGTCGATACCCTTGAGCGGGGTCATCAACAGGCTGCCGCCGCGCAGGCTTTTCGAGTTACCGATCGACGACACGGTGATGTCCACCACCTGGCCCGGCTTGGCGAACGGTGGCAGGTCGGCATGCACCGACACTGCGGCAACGTTCTTCAGCTGTACGTTGCCGGAACCGGCCGGCACCTTGATGCCGAATTGCGACAGCATGTTGTTGAAGGTTTGCAGGGTGAACGGCGTCTGGGTGGTCTGGTCACCCGTGCCATTGAGGCCCACCACCAGGCCGTAACCAATCAACTGGTTGGAACGTACGCCAGAGATGCTGGCAATGTCCTTCAGACGCTCGGCCTGGGCAGCGAAGGCGCAGGACAAAAGCAGGGTTGTGGCAATCAGCTGCCTTACGTTGAACATGGTCATCCGTACTCAGAAAGGCCAAAGCGGGCTGATGAAGAAGCGGTCCAGCCACCCGGGTTGGCTGGCATCGGCGAACGAACCGGTACCGGAGTAGGTGATGCGCGCGTCGGCCACACGGGTGGACGGCACGGTGTTGTCGGTGGCGATATCGTCAGCGCGGATCATGCCGGCAATGCGCACCAGCTCTTCGCCGGTGTTCAGGGTCAGCCACTTCTCGCCGCGCACGGCGATAATGCCGTTGGGCAGCACCTCGGCCACGGTGACGGTGATCGAACCGGTCAGCGTGTTGCCTTGGGTAGCCTTGCTGTCGCCCTTGGTGGCGCGATCGCCGCTGTAACCGGCCTCCAGCGAAAGGTCGCCGCCACCGAACGGATTATTGGTGTTGGGCGTGGTACCAAACAGCGAAGTCAGGCCGATGTCGGTCTTGCTGGTCTTGGCGATCTGCGAGCCCGCGTTCTTGCTGGCGGACGTGCGCTCATTGAGCGTGATGGTGATGATGTCACCCACCCGGAACGCCTTGCGGTCGCTGTACAGGTTCTGCTCGAAACCGGCCTGGTAGATCGAACCGTTGTTGGCCGCTGCCGGCAACGGGGTGCGCGGCAACACCGGCGCATAGTACGGGTCGTTGGGCTTGGGCGTCGGTGCGACGCAACCTGCCAGCAACACCGCCCCCCCCAGGGCGAACACGGACAACAGACGATTCATGATGCAAACCTCACGGGTGTAACAAAGCGACAGGGCTTAGAGCTGCTGAGTAACGAACGACAGCATCTGGTCGGCGGTGGAGATGACCTTGGAGTTCATCTCGTAGGCGCGCTGGGTGGTGATCATGTTCACCAGCTCTTCCACCGTGCTGACGTTGGAGTTTTCCAGCGTCTGCTGAAGGGTAGTGCCGAAGCCATTGAGGCCCGGAGTGCCGACCTGCGGTGCACCACTGGCAGCGGTTTCCAGGAACAGGTTGTTACCCATCGCCTGCAGGCCAGCCGGGTTGATGAAGTCGGCGGTCTGAATGTTGCCGATAACCTGCGCAGCCGGGTTGCCGGCGGTGGTGATCGACACGGTGCCGTCCTGCCCGACGGTGAAGGTCTGGGCGTCGTTCGGGACCACGATGGCAGGCTCCAGCGCCAAACCATCGGCGTTGACGATCTGGCCATCGGAGTTCAGGTGGAACGTACCGTCGCGGGTGTAGGAGACGGTGCCGTCAGGCTGCAGGATCTGGAAGAAACCACGGCCATTGACAGCCATATCCAGCGGGTTTTCCGTGGTCTGCAAGCTACCGGTCTGGAAGTTTTTCTGCGTGCCGACAATGCGCACACCGGTACCGACCTGCAGGCCCGACGGCAGTTCGCTGTCCTGGGTAGACTGCGCGCCTGGCTGACGCTTGATCTGGTACAGCAGGTCCTGGAACTCGGCACGATCACGCTTGAAGCCGGTGGTCGAGACGTTGGCCAGGTTGTTGGAGATGACCGTCAGGTTGGTGTCCTGTGCGGACAGGCCGGTTTTAGCGACCCAGAGAGCCGGAAGCATTTAGTGTTCTCCTCGTGCGCCTGAATTACGGCACCCGTTCAAATGTGGTTAGCCGAGTTGCAAAACACGCGCCATGGCTTCGTCGCCTTCCTTGGCTGCGTTCATCATCTTGACGTGCAGTTCGAACTGGCGGGACAGCGCCAGTACAGAGGTCATTTCCTCGACAGCATTGACGTTGCTGCCCTGCAGAAAACCTGAAACCACCCGCACGTTGACGTCGGCATCCGCGGGTTGGCCGGACGAGGTGTGAATCAGCCCGTCCTGGCCCTTGGTCAGGCCTTTGGTGTCGGGGTTGACCAGCTTGATGCGGTCGACTTCCGCCATCACGCGCGGGTCTTCACCCATGGAACGGATGCTGATGGTGCCATCGGAGCCGACTTCGACCTTCTGCTCGGGCGGGATGGCAATCGGGCCGCCGTTGCCAAGCACAGGCATACCGTTGCCGGTACGCAATACCCCGAGAGCATCGATGTTCAGACTACCGGTACGCACATACGCTTCGCTGCCATCTGGCGCCTGCACGGCGATAAAACCGTTACCGCTCACAGTCACATCCAGGTCACGGCCGGTTTCCACCATCGGGCCTTCACTGAAGTCAGTGCCTGGGCGCTCGGTCATGGCAAAGGCACGCGCCGGAAAGCTGTCACCGAACACCGGCATCGAGCGCGCCTGCTCCAGGTCACGCTGAAAACCATTGGTCGAAATGTTGGCCAGGTTGTTGGCATGAGCCTTCTGCGCCAGCGCGTTCTGGCTAGCCCCGGTCATGGCCACATAAAGCATCTTGTCCACAATCATCCTCCATTGCACTGGCGGCCGTTTGCCGTTCGCCGTTGCTCTACAGGGGCTAAAGCAAGTTCCGAACCAACTTGCTAAAAGCAGGAAAAAGCCCATGAATACGGGCAGTTGAGAAAGCCCATGCAGCGACGGCCGCCGGTTATCCGGCGCTGTTTTGCCGTTGGCGGCAAAAAGGTTTCATTTGCAGGCAAACCTGTGCCTACGGCAGGTCACGGCAACGCGCATTGCTGTAGGGCCCGGCAAAGCGTCTCCAGCCTTCACCTGGCGACCACTGGGAACACACCAGACGCCCATCTACCAGGCTTTCCCATCGCCAGTAAGGCGCTGGCGCCGCCTGCACCTGACCAAGACAGCAGGCGAGCAGCATTCCGACAAACAGCCTTTTCATCACCCCTCCTGCAAAAACAACGAACCCCTTCACGAGAAAGGGGTTCGCCTGCACTCACTCAAACGATGACGATCAAGTCATCTGAATGATGGTCTGCATCACGGTGCTTTCGGTCGAAATGGTCTTGGCGTTCGCCTGGTAGTAGCTTTGCGCCTTGATCAGATCAACCAGCTCTTGCGTCAGGTTGACGTTGGAACCTTCCAGGGAGTTGGACTCGATCGCACCCAAAGTACCGGTTTTCGGCGAATCGATACCCGGAATGCCAGAGTTGTAGGTCTCGGTCCAACGGGTACTGCCGATTTGCTGCAGCCCCTGCTCGTTGGCAAAACTCGCCAGCGCTACCTGGCCAATGGCGCGCGACTGGCCATTGCTGAAGGAGGCGAACAATACACCTGTCGCGTCGATGCTCAGGTTGGACAGAATGCCCGTGGCATAACCGTCCTGAGACTGGGACATGCGCGCAGTTTCAGTGTTGTAGGAGGTGGTGCTGGCCATCGACATTTTCATGCCGGCAGCATCGCCCACCGCGCCATTGGCACTCCAGTTACCTGAAGCATCTTCGGCTGCCGGCACCCAGCCAATCATGCTGAAGGTATTGTTGACGACCGTGAACGAGGTGCCCACCGGATGCCCCGTATTGTCGGCCGTCATCGAGTTGACCGAACCATCACTGTTGAATGCGATCGTGCCCACCAGTGGCTCCGTACTCCCCGGATTGAACGGGTTACGCCCATCAACGAGCGTGTACATGGTCCACTCGTTGGTGCCCGTCTTACGGTAGAACTGCTCCATGGTGTGTTCGTTGCCCTGGCTGTCATACACCTTGGTCGGGAACGAGCGGGTATAGGTCGTATCGTCAGAAGGGTCGAACGGCTTGTTCGCCACCAAGGCAGGCGAGGTAACACCCAGCGCCTGGTCAGTACCTGCCGCGCCACTGGCAACCCAGTCGCCATTCGCATCCTGAGCGGCCGGCACCCAGCCGGTCATGGCAAATGCACCATTGCTGACAGTGAACGACGCCCCACTTGGCACACCCGTGGTGTCGGCCAGCATGGAGCTGATGGTGCCATCACTGTTGTAGTTGATGGTGCCGGCCAGCGGGGTGGTACTGGCTGGATCGAACGGGTTTCGACCATCGACCAGCGTGTACATGGTCCATTCGTTGGTATCGGTCTTGCGGTAGTACTGCTGCACTTCGTGCTGAACGCCGTCAGCATCCAGCACGGTACTGGTGCTAGAGCGCTGATAAGTGCTTGGGTCCGCAGGGTCGAATGCAGCCATGGCTGGCGGCTTGGTGTTGTCATACACCTGGAAAGGAATCGAGGCCGCCGAGGAGTTCAGGTTGATACCCTGATCGATCAACGAGGTCGGCTTGGGCTGCAATGCCGATGTGTCGATTTTCAGGTCGGTCAGGCCGCTTTTCTGGATCTTGCCGGTGGCATCCGCCATGTAACCTTGCAGGCGCAGGCCATCGGAGGTCTCGACGAAGTTGTCCTTGCTAGGCTGGAAAGAACCAGCCCGCGTGTAAACCTTCGAGCCGTTGTCAGACAGCACGAAGAAGCCCTGGCCCTGGATACCCATGTCCAGCGCGTTGCCCGTAGTGTTTACATCACCCTGGGTGAATTGCTGGGAAATGGCTGCCAGTCGCACACCATTGCCCACCTGGTTCTTGCCCACACCCAGACGGTTGGCGCCCGCATAAACATCCGCGAACTCGGCACGCGAGGCCTTGAACCCCGTGGTATTGACGTTGGCGATGTTGTTGCCGGTGACATCCAGTTGTTTGTTGGCTGCGTACAGACCGCTAAGGCCGATATTGAAAGACATGAATTCGCTCCTTTTGCCGCGCTAGCGGGCCTTAGATACCGATGGTTTGCACGTCGGAGAGGGAGACCTTGCCTACACCGGCAAGGTTGAGCACCATTTCTCCTGAGGCACTGAAGCTGACGCTGGTTACCTTGGCCGGCAACAGCGTGCTCATTTGCACCGCCTCGCCATCGACTGTGGTGCTAGCGGTGAAGGTGTAAGTGCCCGGGTCGACTTTCTCGCCACTGTTGTTGGTACCGTCCCAGATGAAGTCGGCGTAACCGGCTTTCTGCTCACCCAACTCGATGGTCTTGACCGTGTTGCCATCCTTGTCCTTGATAGTGATCTTCGCTTCACTGATTGCCTGAGGCACAACGAACTGGGCATTGAAGCTTTCAGCGGTATCAACCACAGCCTTGTCGTTCTGAACCACCACCGAGCGCCCTACCAGCGACGACGCTTGAAGCGCCTGGGACGAGGCCATTGCACTGGTGATGGAGCTGACCGAATCGTTCAGCGAGGTAATACCTTCCAGGCTGCTGAACTGCGCCAACTGGGCAACGAACTCGCTGTTATCCTGCGGGTCCAGCGGGTTCTGGTGTTGCATCTGGGTGACCAGCAGCTGCAGAAAGGCATCTTTGCCAAGCGAATCGTTGCCGGTCTTGGATGCAGTGTCCGTGGTCTTTTTGGTGCTGGTGCCCACGCCCGACGCCGACAGCACGTCATTGAGGTTTACACCGTTAGTATCGATTGCCATGGTCTGAATTCCTTATCACTGCCCCAGGGTCAGCACTTTCTGCATCATGCTCTTGGCCGTATTCATCAGTTCGGCGTTGGTCTGAAACGCGCGACTGGCGGAGATCATGTCAGCCATCTCCTCGACCACATTGACGTTCGGGTAGTAGACGTAGCCGTCCTTGTTCGCCGCCGGGTGGTTCGGCTCGTAGCGTGCTTCCAGCGTGCTCTGGTCTTCGACGATGCCTTTTACCTGCACGCCCTGCCCTGCCTCGCCCTGGTCTTCGAACAGCGACTGGCTGCTGCCGGCCTGTGCATTCTGGAAAGTGGTGGCGAACACCGGGTGACGGGCGCGGTACGTCTGGTCGATGCTCGAAGACACGGTCTCGGCGTTGGCGATGTTGGACGCCACGGTGTTCAGACGCGTGTTCTGTGCGCTCATGCCGCTACCGGCAATGTTGAAGACACTGGAAAGGGACATGGTCATTCTCCCCGCAGGGCGGAAACCAGCCCTTTGAATTTACTGTTGAGCAAGGTGAAGCTTGCCTGGAAGCCAATCGCGTTTTCGGTGTAGTTCGATTGCTCGATCTGCGCGTCCACGGTGTTCTGGTCGATCGACGGCTGCAGCGGTGTACGGTACTTGAGGGTATCGTCAGCCGCGATGGCGAGGCCTTCGGCTTCGATGTGCCGGCTGTTGGTACGGTCCATGGCGAAGCGGCCGCCTTGCTGCTTGCTGGTCTCGGCGGCGAGCACCGAAGAAAAGTCCATGTCACGCGCCTTGTAATTGGGCGTGTCGGCGTTGGCGATATTGTTGGCCAACACCTCGGCGCGCTGAGCGCGGAAGCCCAGGGCCTTTTCGTGGATACCAAGCGCCTTGTCGAAACTGATGCTCATGTCGGGGAAACCTTCAGAGGTTGACCGGAATTTCGTTGAGCAAGGTATAGCAAGGGCTGTGCCAACCACTGAAAAGCCCGTGTTTAGGGAGGATTGCGGCGCAGTACTGTCAGGTTGATGCCAGAAAAGCGGCAAAGGCCTTCCGCCTGAGGTGACAAAAGCGGCAATTGATGGGCGGCAAAAGCGGCAAAACAAAAAATTGACGTCAGTGTTTTCCTGTGCGGGCCTCTTCGCGGGTAAACCCGCTCCTACACGCGGCCTGTGCCCAACCACCGACCTATGTCCACCCCCGATCCGTCGTAGGAGCGGGTTTACCCGCGAATACGGTAGCGGCAGCAACGGTGAACGGCGGGTGGAGATTGGCCAGCAGGGCCGACCTCTTCGCGGGTAAACCCGCGCCTACGGGGAGCTCGGCAGGAACAGCGGATAGGCAAACAAAAAGACCGGCATCTCTCGATACCGGCCTTCGTGCTTACTTGGCCTGGTAGATGATCCCCGGGCTGCACTGCACCATCTGGTAATGGTCCGGCAAGCCGTTCAGCGCTTCCGAGGCGCCGAGGAACAGGTAGCCACCTGGCTTGAGGGTACTGTGAATGCGCAGCAGGATGTCCTTCTTCACCTGCGCCGAGAAATAGATCAGCACATTGCGGCAGAACACGATGTCGAACTTGCCCAGACTGGCATAGCTGTCGAGCAGGTTGAACGAGCGGAATTCGACACGGCTGCGAATCGCTGGCTTGACCGCCCAACGCCCCGGCCCTTTGGGGTCGAAGTAGCGCTGCAGGCGCTCCTGGGACAGGCCGCGGGCAATCGCCAGGCTATCGTATTCGCCGGTCTTGCAGTTGGTCAGCATGGTGCCGGAGAGGTCGGTGGCGACGATCTGCGCCCCCATCTTCAACTGGCCGAGGTTGCTGCGCTCGAACTCGTCGATCGCCATCGAGATGGAATACGGCTCCTGCCCCGACGAACAGGCCGCCGACCACATGCGCAGGCGCTGGCCGGGGTTGTTGCGGATGAACTCGGGGATCACCTTGTTCTTCAACACCTCAAAGGGGTAGGTGTCGCGAAACCACAGGGTCTCGTTGGTGGTCATGGCATCGACCACCTGCTCGCGCAAACCGCCGCGCGGCTGGGCCTGAATGCGCTGCACCAGCTCACCCAGGCTCTTGATGCCCTGTTGTTCCATCAGCTTGTTGAGACGGCTGGAAACCAGATACTGCTTATTCTCGCCCAGCAGGATGCCACAGGCTTTCTCCAGGAAGACCCGGAACTGTTCGAAATCCAAATTACCCGTAGACACTACTGCCGCCTCTTTTCAATCACTGGTGCCGGGGGCATGCCCCCGGCTGCTTCAATGCGCTGCCTTGATCCGGTCGACCACCCGTTGGGCCAGGTCGTCCGGCTTGAACTTGGCCAGGAAGTCATCGGCGCCGACCTTCTTGACCATTGCCTGGTTGAACACCCCGGAAAGCGAAGTATGCAGGCAGATGTGCAATTTTTGCATGCGCGGATCGCTGCGAATCTCCGCGGTTAGCGTATATCCGTCCATTTCCGGCATTTCAATGTCCGAGATCATCATCAGGAACTCTTCTTCCGGCTTTTTGCCCTCATCCACCAGCTGACGCAGGTAGTTCAGCGCCTGACGGCCATCATTGAGCGCCACCACCTCGACCCCAACGGTCTGCAAGCAACGGCTGACCTGCTTGCGCGCCACTGACGAGTCGTCGACGGTCAGCACCCGCATCAACACCGCCTTGTCCTGCACTTCGGCATCGATCACACCGGCCGATACCGACTCGGACGACGGCGACACTTCGGCCAGCACCTTCTCCACGTCGATGATCTCGACCATGCGGTTGTCCACCCGGGTGACCGCGGTGAGGTAGTGATCACGGCCAGTACCCTTGGGTGGCGGATGGATCTCTTCCCAGTTCATGTTGACGATGCGCTCCACCGAATGCACCAGGAAGCCTTGGGTCTTGGTGTTGTACTCGGTGATGATCACGAAGCTGTTGCGTGTGTCTTCCTGCAGCGGTCGCAACCCGGTGGCCATCGACAAGTCGAGGATCGGGATGGTCGACCCACGAATATTGGCAACGCCACGCACCACAGGGTGCGCCTTGGGCAGCAGGGTCAGCGCAGGGCATTGCAGTACTTCCCTGACCTTGAACACATTGATGCCGTAAAGCTGTTCGCCATTGAGGCGGAACAGCAGCAATTCCAGGCGATTCTGCCCCACCAGCTGCGTGCGCTGGTTGACCGAATCCATAACACCCGCCATGCCAGACTCCTTAACGTTTCAGCCTTTCGTTGCAACTCAGGTAGCGAGTCGGCACGGGCTTTGCTTTTTTGAGTGTCATGCACACGAAAACGACATTTTCCCGACGATTGACACGCCTGCTGACTGGCCCGCTGGCCACGCTGTGCCTGCTGATGCCCGGCGTTCGCACGGTGGCGAACGCGTTCACCTTGCCTGAACAGCTTATCGGTGTCACCCAAGGGTTTCTTGAATTCACCGTTGAAGATTATCTGTCCACTACCCAGACCGCCGGCCGCTATGAAATCCAGGTCAACCCGCTGGACCCACGCCTGCGCATGCCGTTGTGCAGTCAGCAGCTGGACGCCTCACTGGAAAGCCCGGCCCAGCCGCTGGGCCGGGTGACGGTACGGGTACGTTGCAACGGCGCAGCACCGTGGACGGTATTTGTGCCGGCCACCGTGCGACTTTTCCGCGACGTGGTGGTGGTGACCCGCCCGCTCAAGCGCGACAACACGGTCGGCGAAGGTGACGTGGCCCTGCGCGAGCGCGATGTCGGCACCCTGGGCCAGGGCTTTCTGACCGAGCTGGACCAGGCGGTGGGCATGAAGATGCTGCGCCCCACGGTGATCGACCAGGTGCTCACCCCGCAACACCTGGAACAGGCCGAGGTGGTGCGCAAGGGTGACCAGGTGGTGATCATTGCCCGCAGTGGCAGCCTGAGTGTGCGCATGCCGGGCGAAGCCCTGAGCAAGGGCGGCCTGAGCGAGCAGATCCGGGTACGCAACCTCAATTCAAAACGCGTGGTCAAGGCCAGGGTGACCGGCCCGGGCCAAGTCGAGGTCAGTATGTAGGCCAGCCACCAGATTGCGCTGGCAGTGAGGAACCGCTTTTCCTAAACTGTGTCAGAACACGGGTTCGCGGGCTTGCCGACAGGCGGCAATGCATTTGTGCCTAAAGTTTATATCGGGTTGGCCGAAAACAAGGCAAGCGTCCAAATACCCAGAGGTTTCTGATCATGGTCATCGACTTCAGTCGTTTGAATAACTCTCCGTCCGTCACGGGCGGCGTGCGCGGCAACACCGCGTCCGGCAGCGCCGAAAAACCGGCAGCCAGCCAGGAAGCGGTGAAAGACACCAGCGCCAGCGGAGAGGCGGTACACCTCAGCCAGGAGGCACAGCAGTTGCAGAAGATCAGCGACAAGCTGCGCGACGAGCCCGTGGTCAACAGCGCCCGTGTGGCCCAGTTGAAGCAGGCAATCGCCGACGGCAGCTACCAGGTCGATGCCGGCCGGGTCGCCAGCAAACTGCTCGATTTCGAAGCCCAGCGCTGACCGTACGGCGCGCTGACTTCACGGACGCCAGAAAAGCCAAGAGTTAGCCATGCACGACACCACCTTGCTGCAACTAATCGAAGATGACATTGCCCCGATGCAGGAACTGCTCGACCTTCTGCAGAAGGAGTCTGTAGCCCTGCATGGCCGCGATATGGCGCCACTGGAAAATATCCTGGCCCGCAAGCAGTCTTTGATCGTGTTACTGGAGCAGCAAGGCCTGCGGCGCAACAACCTGCTCACCAGCCTTGGCCTGAGCGCAGATCGCGCCGGCGTGGAGGCTGTGGCGGCCCAATCGCCTAACGGTGAATTGATCCTGCAACAACTGGACGTGATCAGCCAGTTGATGCAAGCCTGCCAACAGCTTAACGAAACCAATGGCCGGATCATCCAGGTGCAGCAACACGTCACCAACAACCAGATCCGGATCCTCATGGGCGGCGACTCGCCTTCGCTCTACGACAGCCGTGGCAGCACCTCGCCTCTGGCCAAGCCGCGCGCGCTCAGCCAAGTGTGATTTTTCTATCAAGGCACAGAACATAGTGGCAAAATGCCGTTACTTGCGTGTGTCGCTTTTGCCTGGAGAACGATAAGCTGTGTTCAATGAATCCGATGCCCCGCAACCACCCAAGGTGTTGAGCACCCCCTTGGAGATTGCGGCCAACTTGCGGCAGCTGCAGGAAAGCCACGACCCCCTGATCATCACCTTCCATGACCGCAGCCAGCGCTTCCAGAGCTATGTGGTGCACGTGGACCGCGAAAGCAACACCCTGGCACTGGATGAGATGATCCCCCGTGACGGCGAGAAATTCATCGAGAACGGCGAGCACTTCCGTGTCGAAGGCTTCCACGATGGTGTACGCATCGCCTGGGAATGCGATCACGCACTGAAAATCAGCGAAGTCGACGGCCACCGTTGCTACAGCGGCGCCCTGCCGCAAGAGATGACCTATCACCAGCGCCGCAACGCCTTCCGCGCCGCACTGAAGCTATCGCAACTGGTCGATATCATCCTCGACGGCGCTCACCTCAAGGGCAACGGCGCCATGCGAGGCAAGCTGCTGGATATCTCGGCCACAGGCTGCAAACTGCGCTTTGAAGGCAATGTCGAAGACCGCTTGCAACTGGGCCAGGTGTATGAGCGTTTCAAGGCAGGCAACCCACTGGGCCTGGTGGACACCATGGTCGAGCTGCGTCATCTGCACTATGAAGAGCGCATCAACACCACCTTTGCCGGCGTGCGCTTCCACAACCTGAGCGGGCAGGCTCAACGCAAGATCGAGAGTTTCGTGTACCAGCTGCAGCGTGAGGCGCGGCGGTTCGACAAGGACGATTATTGATCGTCGGTCGGTAAAACAGAAAACGCCACCTGCTGAGGTGGCGTTTTCATTTGTGTTTCTGCTGGGCTGGCCTCTTCGCGGGTAAACCCGCTCCTACACCGACTTGCTGACCTCTTCAGGCGCCTGTTGCTGCGCGCCCTTCTCTTCATCCTCGGTGTCTTCAGCCGCCACCGGCGCCTGCATCACGTCCTGCACCGTCTGCTCATCCACTCGCGGGTCCAGCGCCGCCGACAATGGCGAACCGGCCGCCGGCATCGCCACGTGGCCCAGCGGTGCGTCCTGCACCTGATGCAGGCCGGTAACCGCTTTCGGCCGAATGCGCCAGACCAGCACCAGGGCAAAGAACACGAAGAAGGCATACAGCATCTGCGCGCCCAGCACTTTCATCAGAACGCCTGCCGCCAGCGGGCCGACGCATGCACCCACACCGTAGGTCACCAACAGCATCGCCGTCAGCGATACCCGGCGCTCGCTTTCCACGTGGTCATTGGAAAAGGCAACCGCCAGCGGGTACAGGCAGAACTGCAGCAGCGAGATCAGGAAGCCGATACCGAACAGCAACTCCAGCGGCACACTGGGCAGTATTGCCAATGGCGCAGCAGCCAGCGCCAGCCCCACTGCCACACTCCGAATCAGCACCGCCCGGTCATAACGGTCAGACAACCAGCCCAGCGGCCACTGCACCAGCAGGCCGGCAAAAATGCAGCTACCCATGAACAGACCGATCTGCTCGGTACTCATCCCCTGGCTTGACGCATATAAAGGCGCCAGACCGTAGAACGAGCCGACAATCAGCCCCGAGCCCAAAACCGTACTGAGCGACTGCGGCACGCGCTTGATGAAAAACTTCGGCTCCATCGGTGCCGGGCGCAAGGGCGCCGGGTGAATACGCCGGGTCATCGCCACGGGCACCAGGCACAGGGCAAAGCACATCGCCACCAGCATCAGCAGCTCAGGGCCGAGCTGCGGGTGCACCACCAGAATCAACTGGCCAAGCACCAGCCCCAGGTACGAGGCAATCATGTAGCCGCTGAACACCGCGCCCCGGTGTTTCACATCGGCCTGCTCATTGAGCCAGCTCTCGATGACCATGTATTGGCACATCATCCCCAGGCCGACGATCATGCGCAGCCCGACCCAGGCCGGCAGCCAGCTGGTCAGGCCATGACCGAGCACCGCAGCGCCGACGATACCGGCACAGGTGGCATAGGCGCGTATGTGCCCTACCCGTCCGATCAGCCGGTGGCCAACCTTGCCGCCAACCGCCAGACCAAAGTAGTTGGCCGCCATCAACGCACCCACCCACAGGCTGTCGACGTGGTCGGCAGCCAGGCGCAGGGCCAGGTAGGTGCTGAGCAGGCCCGAGCCGATCAACATCATCAGCGCGGCGAAATACAACGACTGAAACGGCTTCCATACATTTCGCATACGTCCCGTGGAGCTCCCTGGTCAGGTGGCAGTTTTGGGTGCTAGCAGCATAAAGGCAAAAACCGCCTGGCGCAGGCCCCCCGACAGCTATTTGGCATTGCGGGGGCGTGCCCGGTGCAGGTTGTGTCGCGCTCAGGCCTGTGCCGCCAGGACCCGGCGCTCCCACGGCGTGATCTCGTCGAAGAAATCGCTCAGCTCAAGCGTCTTGCTGGCAATGTAGCCTTCGATGAACTCGCTGCCGAACAGTTCCCGCGCCAGCGCGCTGCGCTTGAGCCTTTCAAGGGCCGCGTGCAGCGTGCACGGCAGGCTCAGGTGCTCGGGCACTTCGAATTCGCCCTGGATGGCTGGCGATGGTTGCAAGCGCTGCTCGATGCCATGCAGCCCGGCGGCCAGGCTGGCAGCAATGGCCAGGTACGGGTTGGCATCGGCGCCAGGCAGGCGGTTCTCCACCCGTCGGGCGACCGGTGCACTGGCCGGAATGCGCAAGCCAGCAGCGCGATTGTCCTCGGACCAGCACGCATTGTTCGGCGAGGCATAGGGGTGGCACAGGCGCTGGTAGGAATTGACGTTGGGCGCGAACAGGGCGGTGAAGTCGGCCATGCACGCCTGTAACCCACCGATGAAGTGGTGGAAGGTGTCTGTCGGCAGGCCCTGCTCGTCACTGAACACGTTACGCCCGCTGCCGGCCTCGACCAGGCTCTGGTGAATGTGCATGGAACTGCCGGGCGTACGCGCCAGCGGCTTGGCCATACAGACTACGGTCAGCCCGTGCTTGAGCGCCACTTCCTTGAGCAGGTGCTTGAACAGGAAGGTCTGGTCGGCCAACAGCAGCGGGTCGCCGTGCAGCAGGTTGATCTCGAACTGGCTGACACCCATTTCGTGCATGAAGGTGTCACGTGGCAGGCCGAGCGCGGCCATGCAGTGGTACACCTCCTTGAAGAACGGGCGCAGGCCGTTGTTGGAACTGACACTGAACGCCGAATGGCCCAGCTCGCGGCGGCCATCGCTGCCTACAGGCGGCAGGAACGGTTGCTGCGGGTCTGTGTTGGGGGCAAAGACGAAGAACTCCAGCTCGGTTGCCACTACCGGCGCCAAGCCCAGTGCCGCATAGCGGGCTATCACGGCTTTTAGCTGGCCCCGGGTGGACAGTGCCGAGGGCCGGCCATCCAGCTCGTTGGCATCGCAGATGGCCAAGGCACGGCCGTCGTTGCTCCAGGGCAGGCGGTGGACCTGACTGGGTTCGGCCACCAGTGCCAGGTCGCCGTCATCACTGCCGTAGAACTTCGCCGCTGGGTAGCCACCCATGATGCACTGCAGCAGCACACCCCGGGCCATCTGCAGGCGACGGCCTTCGAGGAAGCCGTCGGCGGTCATCACCTTGCCGCGCGGGACGCCGTTGAGGTCGGGGGTGACGCATTCGATTTCATCGATGCCCTGGAGCTGAGCGGTGCTCATGACGCTTGTCCTTGTTGTTGTAGGCTGACAACAACATAGGCTGCGGGTGTTTAAAATATCAAGCAGCCTATATAGGTGCCTGTGTCGGCCTCTTCGCGGGTGACCCCGCGCCTACAGGTGGGTGCGCCCCGTGTAGGAGCGGGTTCACCCGCGAAGAGGCCGGCACAGCCCCCTACTCCCGCAAGGTCATGCCATTGGCCGGCAACGGCAACGCCGTCTTGTAGCGCACCTGCTTCAGGGCAAAACTCGAACGAATATTGGCCACCCCCGGCAAGCGCGTCAGGTAATCGAGAAACCGCTCCAGCGCCTGGATGCTCGGCAGCAGCACCCGCAACAGGTAATCCGGGTCCCCGGTCATCAGGTAGCACTCCATCACCTCGGGCCGCTCGGCGATCTCTTCTTCAAACCGATGCAACGACTGCTCCACCTGTTTTTCCAGGCTGACATGGATAAACACATTCACATCCAGCCCCAGCACCTCAGGCGACAGCAAGGTCACCTGCTGGCGGATCACCCCCAGCTCTTCCATGGCCCGCACCCGGTTGAAACAAGGCGTGGGCGACAGGTTCACCGAGCGTGCCAGCTCGGCATTGGTGATGCGGGCGTTCTCTTGCAGGCTGTTGAGAATGCCGATATCAGTACGATCGAGTTTGCGCATAAGACAAAATCACCGGTTTTTTGTGTTTATGCGGAATGTTTATCTGCCCCGCTCAGCAAAGGCAATCAACTTGAGAGAAAAATTCTCCTGCCGGGCCACTAAGATGTAGGTGACGCTGACTTACCAGTCACAAGCCGGTACTCAGCGGCGGCCGCTTCAGAGCTCACAAAAACAAATACCCGAGCGAGCGTAAAAAGCATGAACGAGTACGCCCCCCTGCGTTTGCATGTGCCCGAGCCCACCGGCCGGCCAGGCTGCCAGACCGATTTTTCCTACCTGCGCCTCAACGATGCAGGTCAAGCCCGTAAACCCGCGATCGATGTCGATGCTGCCGACACTGCCGACCTGTCCTACAGCCTGGTCCGCGTGCTCGACGAGCAAGGCGACGCGCAAGGCCCCTGGGCCGAAGACATTGACCCGCAGATCCTTCGTCAAGGCATGCGCGCCATGCTCAAGACGAGGATCTTCGACAGCCGCATGGTGGTTGCCCAGCGCCAGAAGAAGATGTCCTTCTACATGCAAAGCCTGGGCGAAGAAGCCATCGGCAGCGGCCAGGCGCTGGCGCTGAACCGCACCGACATGTGCTTCCCGACCTACCGCCAGCAAAGCATCCTGATGGCCCGCGACGTGTCGCTGGTCGAGATGATCTGCCAACTGCTGTCCAACGAGCGCGACCCCCTCAAGGGCCGCCAGTTGCCGATCATGTACTCGGTGCGCGAAGCCGGCTTCTTCACCATCAGCGGCAACCTGGCGACCCAGTTCGTGCAGGCGGTCGGCTGGGCCATGGCATCGGCGATCAAGGGCGATACCAAGATCGCCTCGGCGTGGATCGGTGACGGCGCTACTGCCGAGTCAGACTTCCACACCGCCCTCACCTTTGCCCACGTATACCGCGCCCCGGTCATCCTCAACGTGGTCAACAACCAGTGGGCCATTTCCACCTTCCAGGCCATCGCCGGTGGCGAGTCGACCACCTTTGCCGGCCGTGGCGTGGGTTGCGGTATTGCTTCGCTGCGGGTTGACGGCAACGACTTCGTCGCCGTGTACGCCGCCTCGCGCTGGGCTGCCGAGCGCGCCCGCCGCGGCCTGGGCCCAAGCCTGATCGAGTGGGTCACCTACCGTGCCGGCCCGCACTCGACGTCGGACGACCCCTCCAAGTACCGCCCTGCCGATGACTGGAGCCACTTCCCGCTGGGTGACCCGATCGCCCGCCTGAAGCAGCACCTGATCAAGATCGGCCACTGGTCCGAAGAAGAACACCAGGCCGTCACGGCCGAGCTCGAAGCTGCGGTGATTGCCGCACAGAAAGAAGCCGAGCAGTACGGCACCCTGGCTAACGGGCACATCCCGAGCGCCGCCTCGATGTTCGAGGATGTGTACAAGGAGATGCCCGAACACCTGCGCCGTCAACGCCAGGAACTGGGGGTTTGAGATGAACGACCACAACAACAGCATCAACCCGGAAACCGCCATGGCCACCACTACCATGACCATGATCCAGGCCCTGCGCTCGGCCATGGATGTCATGCTTGAGCGCGACGACAATGTGGTGGTGTACGGCCAGGACGTCGGTTACTTCGGCGGCGTGTTCCGCTGCACCGAAGGCCTGCAGAACAAGTACGGCAAATCGCGCGTGTTCGACGCGCCCATCTCCGAGAGCGGCATCGTCGGTACCGCCGTGGGCATGGGTGCCTATGGCCTGCGCCCGGTGGTGGAGATCCAGTTCGCCGACTACTTCTACCCGGCCTCCGACCAGATCGTCTCCGAGCTGGCCCGCCTGCGTTACCGGTCGGCCGGCGAGTTCATTGCCCCGCTGACCCTGCGCATGCCTTGCGGCGGCGGCATCTATGGCGGCCAGACTCACAGCCAGAGCCCGGAAGCGATGTTCACCCAGGTCTGCGGCCTGCGCACCGTGATGCCGTCCAACCCTTATGACGCCAAAGGCCTGCTGATTGCCTCGATCGAATGCGACGACCCGGTAATTTTCCTGGAGCCCAAACGCCTATACAACGGCCCGTTCGATGGCCACCACGACCGCCCTGTAACCCCATGGTCGAAGCACCCGCATAGCGCCGTGCCCGACGGCTATTACACCGTACCGCTAGACAAGGCCGCCATTACCCGCCCTGGCAATGACGTGACCGTGCTGACCTACGGCACCACGGTGTACGTGGCCCAGGTGGCCGCCGAAGAAAGCGGCGTCGATGCCGAAGTGATCGACCTGCGCAGCCTGTGGCCGCTGGACCTGGACACCATCGTCGAGTCGGTGAAAAAGACCGGCCGTTGCGTGGTGGTGCACGAGGCCACCCGCACCTGCGGCTTCGGTGCCGAGCTGGTGGCGCTGGTGCAGGAGCACTGCTTCCACCACCTGGAGGCGCCGATCGAGCGCGTCACCGGCTGGGACACCCCCTACCCTCACGCACAGGAATGGGCTTACTTCCCCGGCCCTTCGCGGGTAGGTGCGGCACTGAAAAAGGTCATGGAGGTCTGAATGGGCACGCACGTCATCAAGATGCCGGACATTGGCGAAGGCATCGCGCAGGTCGAGTTGGTGGAATGGTTCGTCAAGGTCGGCGACATCATCGCCGAGGACCAGGTGGTGGCCGACGTCATGACCGACAAGGCCACTGTGGAAATCCCCTCGCCGGTCAGCGGCAAGGTGTTGGCCCTGGGTGGCCAGCCCGGGGAAGTGATGGCGGTCGGTAGCGAACTGATCCGCATCGAAGTGGAAGGCAGCGGCAACCATGTGGACGTGCCTCAGCCAAAACCGGTAGAGGCCCCGGCCGCCCCGATTGCAGCCAAGCCGGAACCGCAGAAAGACGTAAAACCCGCCGTGTACCAGGCGCCCGCCAACCACGAAGCTGCGCCCATCGTGCCGCGCCAGCCGGGCGACAAGCCGCTGGCCTCGCCGGCCGTGCGCAAACGCGCCCTGGACGCCGGTATCGAACTGCGTTATGTGCATGGTAGCGGCCCGGCCGGGCGCATTCTGCACGAAGACCTCGACGCCTTCATGAGCAAGCCGCAAAGCAATGCCGGGCAAGCACCTGATGGTTATGCCAAGCGCACTGACAGTGAACAGGTGCCGGTGATCGGCCTGCGCCGCAAGATCGCCCAGCGTATGCAGGACGCCAAACGCCGGGTCGCGCACTTCAGTTATGTCGAGGAAATCGACGTCACCGCCCTGGAAGCCCTGCGCCAGCAACTCAACAGCAAGCACGGCGACAGCCGCGGCAAGCTGACCTTGCTGCCATTCCTGGTGCGCGCCCTCGTCGTGGCGCTGCGTGACTTCCCGCAGATCAACGCGACCTACGACGACGAAGCGCAGATCATCACCCGCCATGGCGCTGTGCATGTGGGCATTGCCACCCAAGGTGACAACGGCCTGATGGTACCCGTGTTGCGCCACGCCGAAGCGGGCAGCCTGTGGGCCAATGCCGGCGAGATTTCGCGCCTGGCCAACGCTGCACGTAATAACAAGGCCAGCCGCGAGGAGCTGTCCGGTTCGACCATCACCCTGACCAGCCTCGGCGCCTTGGGTGGCATCGTCAGCACGCCGGTGGTCAACACCCCGGAAGTGGCAATCGTCGGGGTCAACCGCATGGTCGAACGGCCAGTGGTGATCGATGGCCAGATCGTCGTGCGCAAGATGATGAACCTGTCCAGCTCGTTCGACCATCGCGTGGTCGATGGCATGGACGCCGCCCTGTTCATCCAGGCCGTGCGTGGCCTGCTCGAACAACCCGCCTGCCTGTTCGTGGAGTGAGCATGCAACAGATTATCCAGACTACCCTGTTGATCATCGGCGGCGGCCCTGGCGGCTATGTAGCAGCCATCCGCGCCGGGCAACTGGGCATTCCTACCGTACTGGTGGAAGGCCAGGCACTGGGCGGCACCTGCCTGAACATCGGCTGCATCCCGTCCAAGGCGCTGATCCACGTGGCCGAGCAGTTTCACCAGGCCTCGCGCTTTACCGAACCCTCGCCGCTGGGCATCAGCGTGGCTTCGCCGCGCCTGGACATCGGCCAAAGCGTCACCTGGAAGGACGGCATTGTCGACCGTCTGACCACCGGTGTTGCCGCCCTGCTGAAAAAGCACGGGGTGAAAGTAGTGCATGGCTGGGCCAAGGTACTGGACGGCAAGCAGGTCGAGGTCGATGGCCAGCGTATCCAGTGCGAGCATCTGTTGCTGGCGACCGGTTCCAGCAGTGTCGAACTGCCGATGCTGCCGCTGGGTGGCCCGGTGATTTCCTCGACCGAAGCTCTGGCGCCGAAAGCCCTGCCGCAACACCTGGTAGTGGTTGGCGGTGGCTATATCGGCCTGGAGCTGGGCATTGCCTATCGCAAGCTGGGTGCACAGGTGAGTGTGGTGGAAGCACGTGAGCGCATCCTGCCGACCTACGACAGCGAATTGACCGCCCCGGTGGCCGAGTCGCTGAAGAAACTGGGCATCGCGTTGCACCTGGGCCACAGCGTCGAGGGCTACGAAAATGGCTGCCTGCTGGCCAGCGACGGCAAGGGTGGGCAACTGCGCCTGGAGGCCGACCAGGTGCTGGTGGCCGTTGGCCGCCGGCCACGCACCAAGGGCTTCAACCTGGAATGCCTGGACCTGAAGATGAACGGCGCCGCCATTGCCATCGACGAGCGCTGTCATACCAGCATGCACAACGTCTGGGCCATCGGCGACGTCGCTGGCGAACCGATGCTGGCGCACCGGGCCATGGCCCAAGGCGAGATGGTCGCCGAAATCATCGCCGGCAAGGCCCGACGCTTCGAGCCGGCAGCGATTGCCGCCGTGTGCTTTACCGACCCGGAAGTGGTGGTGGTCGGCAAGACCCCGGAACAAGCCAGCCAGCAGGGCCTGGACTGCATCGTCGCGCAGTTCCCGTTTGCCGCCAATGGCCGGGCCATGAGCCTGGAATCGAAAAGCGGTTTTGTGCGCGTGGTGGCGCGGCGCGACAACCACTTGATCCTGGGCTGGCAGGCGGTTGGCGTGGCGGTTTCCGAGCTGTCCACCGCGTTTGCCCAATCGCTGGAGATGGGCGCGCGCCTGGAAGATGTGGCCGGCACCATTCATGCCCACCCTACGTTGGGTGAAGCGGTGCAAGAAGCCGCCCTGCGCGCGTTGGGCCACGCCTTGCATATCTGACACTGAAGCGGCCGAGGCCGATTTGGCCCGCTGCGCCGAGAGGCGCTGCGGGTCTTTTTTCATTCAGGTCATCCAAGCCTCCAGAAAACAGCGCGCTCTTTGAGGGGCTAGTGTGGTGTTTTGCAAATACGGCCAATAACTCGCGAGCGATTTTTGCGCTCAGGCAAGGCGTCGCGACGAGTCGTAGCCCAGCTACGGCGAGGAGCGACAACGCCGCATGAGCGCAAAAAGCGCCGCGAATTATGGTCGTTATTTGTGAAACACCACACTAGCTACTCGGCAATTGCGTTCTTGCCTGTCCCCTTGGCCCTGTAGAGTGCCTTGTCGGCACGCGCCAGCAGCGCGTGCTGGTCCTCCCCTTCCAGCCATTGCACCACGCCATAGCTCATGGTCAGCCGGCAATCACCCACCGGCTCCACCTGCTCCAGCACCTGGCGCAAGCGCGCCGCCACATCCAGCGCCTCCCCCAATGCGGTCTGCGGCAGCACGATGACGAACTCGTCGCCGCCCCAGCGCGCCAGCAGGTCCAGTTCGCGCAAGCAGGTGCGCAGGCTTTCGGCCACCCGGACCAGCGCCGCATCGCCACGGGCGTGACCGTAGCGGTCATTGATCGGTTTGAAATCATCCATGTCCATGGCAATCAGCGACAACGGCTGGCGGAAGCGCTGGGCGCGCTGGCACTCCCGCTGCAACGCGCTCTCCAGCCGGTAACGGTTGGCAACACGGGTCAACGCATCGCGTTCGGCCAATTCACGGTTTTCGTCCAGTTGCCGCTGCAACTGCTGGTTCACCCAGGACAACTCACGGGTGCGTTCGGCCACCTGAAATTCCAGCGACTGGTTCTTCTGTTCCAGTTGCGTCACCAAGCGCTTGCCAGCGTCGATATTGCGATGCGCACCCAGCATGCGTGCCACGGAACCGTCCTCGTTATGCGCGATGACGTAGCCGCTGTCTTCGATCCAGATGTAGCTGCCGTCCTGACAACGGCAACGGTATTCAATGCGGTAGCGCTCGTTGCGCTGATTGATATAGGCCTCGAAATGGGCCATTACCCGGGGGTAGTCTTCGGGATGGATCACGCTTTCCCAGGTAAATACCGAGTTGGCCATGGAGTGGCTGGCATAACCCAGCATGTTGTACCAACCCGGGTTGCGATAAACGTAGCCGGTATTGGCATTCCAGTCCCAGATGCCATCGCTGATCAAATCGAACAAGGTGTGCAACTGCTGTTCACTGAAGCCGGCAGGTACCGGCCTGGTGTCTTGACTCATGGACGCTCTCCCTGATGCCCAGCAACTGCGCTCCGATCAAGGGGCTGCCGACAGTGGTGTTGATTGCCGCGAGCGGCAAGATGATGCCTATCACGGGCAAGCATATGCCCACCCGCGTGCAACCGAAATAGTGCCAACGCCCTGATTTCGACCGGCACAGCGCTGGCATGGCTTTTGCGCTTGGTACCTGCCAACGAGATTTCCAAGGAGGAAACATGATAATCGCCCCTAACGGCGTCAGCTGGCAGCCCACGCTCCATCAGCCTCGGTCCACCAGCGATGAGCAGGCAGTGGCCCAGATTGCACCGGTCCGCACGCCAATATCCACCGCCAACACGGCGAGCCAACAGCAGAATGGAGGCAGCACCGCTCAGCAAAACGCAGAGGATGCTCGTGCAGAAGCCTTTGCCAAATTCAAGGTGATGCTGCAAAACCTGAGTTCTGCGACCACCGAGCCGGTCATCGGAGAACCCCTGCCGTCCAAGACTGCCCGGCAGGAATTTCACGACTTCATGTCCAAGTCGCCCGGCGAGATGATCAAGGAAAAACTGCTGCGTGAAATAGGCTTGACCGAAGAAGAGTACGACGCCCTGCCGCCCGAAATGAAAGCAAAGGTCGACGAGTTGATCGCACAGCGCATGAAAGAAGACATCAAGCGCAAGATCGAGGAGAAAGCGCAAGAGCAGGTCGCCAAGGTGGACGGCGGCGTGGATGAAGAGCAACAAGCGGCAAGCCCGGTGTGAGGGAATGCCAGCGGCCGGTAAGGAGAGCGCCGCGGTTCGTCCAAGGCGCCCCAGCCTGAGCGGTTTGAAGGCGTGCAGTGGCGTCGATGTTCAGGTGGTGCATGGCTTCGTCAACTGCAACGCTAACGGGGCCATCACCGGTCTCAGGAAAAATCGGCAGGATGTTGTGCAGAGAATTCGTTTGAGGTCCTTGGCCTTATTGTCCAGGGTGGCAGGCTGGTAGCTATTTGCCACGCGTGGACGCAGGCGCATGACGATGCCTGCGTAGGGGGACGATGTCGGATCCCTCCTAAAATAAGAGAGGACAAGGAAATGCAATCACACGGTTTGAAGCAAAGCCTCAAGCAGCGGCATATCACCATGATCGCGCTGGGTGGGGTGATCGGTGCAGGGCTGTTCATGGGCTCGGGCTCACTGATCGCATCGGCAGGGCCCGCGGCCATACTGTCGTATTTCATTGGTGGCCTGGTGGTCACCCTGGTCATGTTCATGCTGGGCGAAATGGCCTGCAGCAACCCGGATGCAGGGTCGTTCTCGACCTACGCCAACACCTACCTCGGTGACTGGGCAGGGTTTGCGGTCGGCTGGCTGTACTGGTTCAAGTCGATGATGACCATCACCCTGGAAGCGGTACTGCTGGGCGCCATCCTGCATGACTTCCTGCCCTGGCTACCGATCTGGGCAGGTGCCTTCCTGATGCTGGTGACACTCATGGCCAGCAACGCCTACTCGGTGCGTTCGTTTGCCGAAGTCGAGTATTGGCTGGCCGCGATGAAGGTCGCCACCATCCTCATCTTCATGCTGCTGGGCGTCTCGATCCTGCTCGGCCTGCACAGTGAGATTCCCGCCCCCGGCCTGATCAACCTCACCGCCCATGACGGCTTCATGCCCAACGGCCTGTCACCGGTGATGGCCGGCGTTATCGTGGTGATTTTCTCCCTGGGCGGCAGCGAAATTGCCGCTGTGGCCGCGGGTGAGTCAGAGAACCCGCGACAGAACGTGATCCGTGCGATCAAGAGCGTGATCCTGCGGGTGATGCTGTTCTACGTAGGCTCTGTGTCGATCCTGATCCTTTGCCTGCCCTGGACCGACAAGGCCAACCTGGCCTCGCCCTATGTTTCGCTGTTCAGCCTGGCCGGGTTCGGTGGTGCTGCAGTGGCCATGAAACTGGTGCTGTTCGTCTCGTTCATGTCGGTGATGAACTCGTTCATGTTCTCCAACTCGCGCATGCTGTTCTCGCTGAGCCAGCGCGGTCACGCGCCCAAGCTGTTCTCACGCACCAGTGCCAAGGGCGTACCGATCAATGCACTGCTGCTGAGCCTGTCGATCTGCACGATGATCCTGACCGTGCACTTTGTCAGTGGCGGCGACCTGTTCATGACCTTGGCCAAGAGTACCGGCAGCCTGGTCATGGTCGTATGGATCTTCATCATCATCGCCCACGTGGCCATGCGCAGGAAAACCCGCCACGAAGCGGTCGCCCCAAACGCCTTCCGTGCCTGGCTGTTCCCCTACACCAATATCATTGCGCTGTTCGCCTTGCTGGCAGTCATCGGCACCCAGGCGTTCGACCCGGCATCGCGTTTCCAATTCTGGTTCACGGTGCTGACGGTACTGCTGGTGGTGGCGGGGTACTTCCTGATGCGTCAGCGGCTGGCCCCAAGCGCGGCGTTAGCCCACGAACGTGATGCATGACAGCGCTGGCCAAGCGCAGGTGCTGTCAACAGCAGCACGACGGCGACAAAGGCGACGGAGACAATAATGGGAATGACGAGAATGGCGTCCCAGGCAGGAATTGAACCTGCAACCTTCCCCTTAGGAGGGGGATGCTCTATCCAATTGAGCTACTGAGACGCTACGACCGGCAGCGAACGCTGCACAGCGGGATGGCCAGCATGTTAACCAGCATGCTGGCGTTTGTCATGCCTGAACTGGGCTTTTTCGCGTAATCCTTTTCTGCCGCTGCTATCCCCGTGGTAGCACGCCCTGATGGCGAAGCAGCGAAACAAATGCGGCGACCGCCGCCTCCAGTGTGGAAGAATTATCCAGCACATGCACCGACGGGTCGGCTGCAGCTTGCAAGCGTGCGCTGCGCGCCAGGCGCTGCTCCACTTCTTCTGCAGTTTCCCGGCCCCGGGCCAGCAAGCGCTGGCGCAGCACCTCAGGCTTGACCTCGACCAACACGGCCAACAAATCCGGGTAGCGCTGACGGGCTTCTGGCAGATAAGCCCGCGAGCCATTCACCAGCACTGCCCTCCCCGCCGCCAACCACTGGTCCACCTGCCGGGGTATGCCATAGTCCAGGCCATTGGCCCGCCAGTGCATGGCAAACGCACCCTGCGCACGCAAGGTATCAAACTGCTCAGGCGTGACCCCTTGGGCAGCTTCGCCTTTGGCTTCGGCCGAACGGGTGATGACCCGGCGGGCAATTTCTACCCCGGCGAGGGCCATTTGCTCACGCGAAGCGTCGATCAGGGAGTCTTTCCCGGAACCCGACGGCCCAACCAGAAATATCAACCGGCCCGTCCCTGATCGGTGGTCGCTTGCGTCATGTTGCATAGCCACTATGCTCTATGGAGAGAACCGGCGCATTCTAGGGCTTTTCTGGGCATTTTTCTGCGTTTTACCGATTATTGACGGCAAAAGACTGACGGCCAGGCTAGCCAGAGCATGTAAAACTTTTCAAACCAGTGCTCATTTCTGATAATTGGTACTGGCATAAAGCCTTTATCCGGCTCACTATTTGTCACATAATTGACGCCAAGCAAACGGCGACCATGAGGCAAGATGAGCATCCATTTTTCACTGGCGGTTGAACATTTTGTCGTCGCCACGGTCGTACTTCCATCCCGTGCGGCCAATTTGAGAACCGCTTCCCCTGAACCAAACTCTGGTCAATTTATATGCGCCCAATGAAACAGGCTATTTATTCGAGCCGCACCGCTGACAAGTTCGTCGTCCGCCTGCCAGACGGAATGCGTGAGCGCATTGCCGAGGTAGCGCGCAACCACCACCGCAGCATGAACTCCGAGATCATTGCACGCCTGGAGCAGAGCCTTATCCAGGAAGGTGCGCTGGGTGATGAACTGAGCATGCGCCTGGACAGCCCCGAGCTGTCCCTGCATGAGCGCGAGTTGCTGCAGCGTTTCCGCCAACTGTCCCACCGCCAGCAAAACGCCCTGGTCGCCCTCATCGCTCACGATGTGGAAATGGCCGCAGACGCTTCCTGAGGCCTGCAGCGAACACAAAAAAGCCAGCGTAAGCTGGCTTTTTTGTGGATGACTGATTGGCAGCAAAGGCATTTCCCTGCGGGACGCTCCCACAGGGAGGATCGGCTTACAACAGGAACAGCGTCGCCAGCCCCAGGAAGATGAAGAAACCACCGCTGTCGGTCACAGCAGTGATCATCACGCTCGCCCCCATCGCAGGGTCGCGCCCCAGGCGGGCCAATGTCATCGGGATCAGCACGCCCATCAGCGCTGCCAACAACAAGTTCAAGGTCATCGCTGCAGTCATCACCACCCCCAGCGACCAGCTGCCATACAGCCAGAAAGCCACCGCACCAATCACTCCGCCCCAAACCAGGCCGTTGATCAGCGACACCGCCAATTCCTTGCGCATCAAGCGGCTGGTATTGCCTGGCGACACTTGGTCCAGGGCCATGGCGCGGACGATCATGGTGATGGTCTGGTTACCAGAGTTGCCACCAATACCCGCAACGATCGGCATCAGCGCAGCCAACGCCACCAGCTTTTCAATCGAACCTTCGAACAACCCGATCACTCGCGAAGCAACGAACGCGGTAATCAGGTTGATGGCCAGCCACGCCCAACGGTTGCGGAACGAACGCCAGACCGAGGCGAAAATATCTTCCTCTTCACGCAGACCCGCCATGTTGAGGACTTCGCTCTCGCTTTCCTCACGAATCAGGTCAACCATTTCGTCGATGGTCAGACGGCCGATCAGGCGTTCGCTCTTGTCCACCACCGGGGCGGATACCAGGTCATAACGCTCGAAAGCCTGCGCTGCATCGTAGGCATCTTCCTCGGGCTGGAAGGAGACAGGGTCGGTCGCCATGACCTCCGCCACCTTCTTCTCCGGGTCGTTGACCAGCAGGCGCTTGATCGGCAATACCCCCTTGAGGATGCCGTCGTAATCGACCACGAACAACTTGTCGGTGTGGTTCGGCAATTCTTTCAGGCGGCGCAGGTAGCGCAGCACCACTTCCAGGCTGACGTCTTCGCGGATGGTGACCATCTCGAAGTCCATCAGCGCACCGACCTGCTCCTCGTCGTAGCTCAGCGCCGAACGCACCCGCTCGCGTTGCTGGGCATCGAGGGTTTCCATCAGCTCGTGAACAACGTCACGCGGCAGCTCTGGGGCGAGGTCGGCCAGTTCGTCGGCGTCCATCTCCTTGGCGGCAGCCAGCAGCTCGTGATCGTCCATGTCGGCGATCAGCGATTGGCGAACCGAATCGGAAACTTCCAGCAGGATGTCGCCATCGCGCTCCGAGCGCACCAGCTGCCAGACCGTCAGGCGATCTTCCAGGGGCAAGGCTTCGAGGATGTAGGCGATGTCGGCGGGGTGCAGGTCATCGAGCTTGCGCTGCAGCTCGACGAGGTTCTGGCGGTGGACCAGGTTTTCCACCAGGTCATTGTGCGCGCCTTCCTGGCGATGGGTCAGGTCTTCGACCATGCGCTGACGCTGCAGCAGTTCGACCACCTGGGCCAGGCGATCCTGCAGGCTTTCTTGCGCTTTTTTAACTTCTACTTCGGTCATAGGCGAACTCCACTCCCAGCAGCGGAGCACGCCGAGGGAATCAATCGGTCAGATCTTTCTGTATGAATCGTGTTAGCGAGTAACTACTGGGTAAGTCCATGGTGGTTTTCCACAAGCCCCGGCGGGGCTGACGGGCGCAATCATACACTGCTAAAGCTGTCAGATCGCTTAAATTTTTGGCCAGAACAATCGTTTGCGTGATAAAGCTGGGACAACGCTCGAAGCTATCAGTGCGACGGTTGTTGTGGATGAGAAAGCACATTTGATTTTTGAGGCCGCTCAGCGGCTCAAGACTACACCGCAATCATTACAGAAGAGCGTAGATCGACAGGCTCAAGAATTCATTGGCGCACAAACAAAAAGCCCGCTCTATTGAGCGGGCTTTCTGATGGGGTGTGGCGGACTCAGCAGGATTCGAACCTGCGACCGCTCGGTTCGTAGCCGAGTACTCTATCCAGCTGAGCTATGAGTCCGTGGTGGTAGTTTTAGACCAGATTACCACTGGCTGACTGAAGTAGCTTTGCAAGCAGAACCACTTCAAGAAAGTGGCGGACTCAGCAGGATTCGAACCTGCGACCGCTCGGTTCGTAGCCGAGTACTCTATCCAGCTGAGCTATGAGTCCGCGATTGGCAGTTTTAAACCAGATTACCGCTGGTTGACTGAAATGGCTTTGCAAGCAGAACCACTTCAAGAAAGTGGCGGACTCAGCAGGATTCGAACCTGCGACCGCTCGGTTCGTAGCCGAGTACTCTATCCAGCTGAGCTATGAGTCCGCGATTGGCAGTTTTAGACCAGATACCGCTGGTTGATTGAAGCAGCCTTGCAAACAAAGCCACTTCAAAAGTGGCGGACTCAGCAGGATTCGAACCTGCGACCGCTCGGTTCGTAGCCGAGTACTCTATCCAGCTGAGCTATGAGTCCGTGTCTTGCCGCGCATTATAGGTCGCTGAAACATTTTTGCAAGAAGCTTTTCGTTATAAAACAACTACTTAGCGTTCCTACCGTTTACAGCGCCCTACGCAAATAATGGCGGTGAAGGGGGGATTCGAACCCCCGATACCCTTATGAGGTATACTCCCTTAGCAGGGGAGCGCCTTCGGCCACTCGGCCACCTCACCGCAACACGAGGCGAATATTAAAGAACCTCTTTCACCTTTGCAACCCTTTTTTTGAAAAAAACTTCAAAAAAATTAAAGGCTTGGCTCTTCATCCTTCTCCTTCTTGATCCGCAGGTAGATTTCCTCGCGGTGAACTGCCACTTCTTTCGGGGCGCTCACGCCAATACGCACCTGGTTGCCTTTGACGCCAAGCACCGTCACGGTGATCTCGCCGTCTCCAATGATCAGGCTCTCGGCGCACCGACGAGTCAGAATCAACATAGCTTTCTCCTTACGCAAAACATTCAGGGGTAACAGTCTTGGATATCGGGCCGGGTCGCGGACGACGACCATGGCCCCGGTTACTCGCCGCACAGGGCAGGACAGGGCCTGCGCGGCGAGCAGAAACGCGAAGGGCGCGGCAAGCCGCGCCCTTCCAGGCAGCGCCTTACTCGCCCTGTCGGGCAGGAGCATCCAGATCGAACGCGGTATGCAGCGCGCGCACGGCCAGCTCCAGGTACTTCTCTTCGAGCACCACCGAAACCTTGATCTCGGAAGTGGAGATCATCTGGATGTTGATGCTCTCCTTGGCCAGGGCTTCGAACATGCAGCTGGCAACACCGGCGTGCGAACGCATGCCGACGCCAACGATCGAGACCTTGGCGATCTTGGTGTCGCCGATCACTTCACGGGCACCGATTTCGCGCGCAGTGTTTTCCAGTACGCTCTGCGCCTTCTCGTACTCATTGCGGTGCACGGTGAAGGTGAAGTCGGTGGTGTTATCGTGAGCAACGTTCTGCACGATCATGTCGACTTCGATGTTCGAAGCGCTGATCGGGCCGAGGATCTTGAAGGCCACGCCCGGGGTATCCGGCACGCCGCGAATGGTCAGCTTTGCTTCATCACGGTTGAAGGCGATACCGGAAATGATCGGCTGTTCCATGGATTCCTCTTCATCAATGGTAATGAGGGTACCCGGACCCTCCTTGAAGCTGTGCAGCACGCGCAGCGGAACGTTGTACTTGCCGGCGAACTCCACCGAACGGATCTGCAGCACCTTGGAACCGAGGCTGGCCATTTCCAGCATCTCTTCGAAGGTGATCTTCTCCAGGCGACGAGCCTGTGGCACGACGCGCGGGTCGGTGGTGTAGACGCCATCAACATCAGTGTAGATCTGGCACTCATCAGCCTTCAGCGCTGCCGCCAGGGCCACGCCGGTGGTATCAGAGCCACCACGACCCAGGGTAGTGATGCTGCCGTGCTCGTCGACACCCTGGAAGCCTGCAACCACGACCACGCGACCTTCCTTGAGGTCGGCACGAATCTTCTGGTCGTCGATTTGCAGAATGCGCGCCTTGTTGTGCGAGCTGTCGGTGAGAATACGCACCTGGTTGCCGGTGTAGGACACCGCTGGCACACCACGCTTGATCAAGGCCATGGTCAGCAGGGCAATGGTGACCTGCTCACCCGTCGACACGATCACGTCCAGTTCACGAGGAACCGGCTGATCGGTGATCTGCTTGGCCAAGTCGATCAGGCGATTGGTTTCACCGCTCATGGCCGACAGCACAACCACCAGGTCGTCGCCCGCTTCACGGTGTTTCTTGACCTTTTCGGCTACCTGCTCGATCCGCTCGATGGAACCGACAGAGGTGCCGCCAAATTTCTGTACGATCAACGCCATTTCAATGGTGCCTCAGCCCATACAGGGCCCCAAAAAACAATCCAACATGAAGGGGTGGACGGGAGTGGCCTGTGTGGCCACTAGACCCTCCACCCCCTCATCTCAAAGTCCCTGCTCTGCGAATGGCACGGCCAGCGCCAGGGCCTGGTCCAGGGCAGCGACGTCGACGCCACCACCCTGGGCCATGTCCGGACGGCCGCCGCCCTTGCCACCCACCGCCGCAGCGGCTTGTTTCATCAGATCGCCAGCCTTGAGTTGGCTGGAGAGGTCCTTGGTCACGCCGGCCACCAGCACAACCTTGCCCTCATGCTCGCTGCCCAGCAGGATCACTGCGTGGCCGAGCTTGTTCTTCAGCTGATCGACCAGGGCCAGCAGGGCCTTGCCATCCTGCCCATCCAGGCGGGCGGCGAGGACCTTGGCACCCTTGACCTCAACGGCCGCGTTGGAGAGATCGTCCCCGGCGGCGCTGGCGGCCTTGGCCTGCAGCTGCTCCAGCTGCTTCTCCAGCTGGCGGTTGCGCTCAAGCACAGCCGACAGCTTGTCGATCAGGTTGTCGCGGTTACCCTTGACCAGTTGTGCGGCTTCCTTGACCTGCTCTTCGGCAGCGTTCAGGTAAGCCAGCGCAGCGGCACCGGTTACGGCTTCGATACGGCGCACGCCAGAGGCTACGCCGCCTTCGCTGATGATCTTGAACAGGCTGATGTCACCGGTGCGCTTGGCGTGGATACCGCCGCACAATTCCACCGAAAAATCACCACCCATGCTCAGCACACGCACGGTGTCGCCGTATTTCTCGCCGAACAGCGCCATTGCGCCTTTGGCCTTGGCAGTTTCGATGTCGGTCAGTTCGGTTTCAACCGGGGTGTTCTTGCGAATCTCGCGGTTGACGATGTCTTCCAGCTGCTTGATCTGCTCCGGCTTCACCGCTTCGAAGTGGCTGAAGTCGAAACGCAGGCGCTGGCTGTCGACCAGCGAGCCCTTCTGCTGTACATGCTCGCCCAGTACCTGGCGCAATGCTTCGTGCAGCAGGTGGGTGGCGGAGTGATTCAACGAGGTGGCGTGCTGTACGTCGGCATCGACCTTGGCCTCGACGGGCGAACCGATCAGCAGCGCACCGCTGGCGACCACGCCGTGGTGCAGGAAGGCGCCGCCGGTCTTGGTGGTATCACGCACGTCGAAGCGTGCAGCACCCGCCTGCAGGAAGCCGCTGTCACCGACCTGGCCACCGGACTCGGCGTAGAACGGCGTGCGGTCGAGCACCACAACGCCCTGCTCGCCTTCACCCAGCTGGTCAACGGATTGGCCGTCCTTGTACAGGGCGATGATCTTGCCCTGGCCCTCGGTGGTGTCGTAACCGAGGAACTCGGTGGCGCTGTCGACCTTGACCAGGCTGTTGTAATCCATGCCGAAGGCGCTGGCGGAACGGGCACGCTCACGCTGGGCGTCCATTTCACGCTCGAAGCCGGCTTCGTCGATAGTCAGCTCACGCTCACGGGCGATGTCGGCAGTCAGGTCCATCGGGAAGCCATAGGTGTCGTACAGCTTGAACACCACGTCGCCCGGTACCACGTCGCCTTTCAGCTGGGCCAGGTCTTGCTCGAGGATGCGCAGGCCCTGCTCCAGGGTCTTGGCGAACTGCTCTTCTTCGGCCTTGAGCACGCGCTCGATGTGCGCTTGCTGGCTCTTCAGCTCCGGGAAGGCTTCGCCCATTTCAGCGGCCAGTGCGGCAACGATCTGGTAGAAGAAGCTGCCCTTGGCGCCCAGCTTGTTGCCGTGACGGCAAGCGCGGCGAATGATGCGGCGCAGCACGTAGCCACGGCCTTCGTTGGACGGCAGCACGCCGTCGGCAATCAGGAAGCCGCACGAACGGATGTGGTCGGCGACCACTTTCAGCGAGGCCTGGCCGTCATTGCTGCAACCGATGGCCTGGGCTGCGGCAGCCAGCAGGTTCTGGAACAGGTCGATCTCGTAGTTCGAATGCACGTGCTGCAGCACGGCGCTGACGCGCTCCAGGCCCATGCCGGTGTCCACCGACGGCGCTGGCAGCGGGTGCAACACACCGTCGGCTGTGCGGTTGAACTGCATGAAGACGTTGTTCCAGATCTCGATGTAACGGTCACCGTCTTCTTCTGGCGAGCCAGGTGGGCCACCCCAGATATCCGGGCCGTGATCGTAGAAAATCTCGGTGCATGGGCCGCACGGGCCGGTATCGCCCATGGTCCAGAAGTTGTCGGAGGCGTACGGGGCGCCCTTGTTATCGCCGATGCGCACCATGCGCTCGGCCGGCACGCCGACTTCCTTGGTCCAGATGTCGTAGGCTTCGTCGTCGGTGGCGTAGACGGTGACCCAGAGCTTTTCCTTGGGCAGGTTCAGCCACTGCTCAGACGTCAGGAAGGTCCAGGCAAAGGTAATGGCGTCGCGCTTGAAATAGTCGCCGAAGCTGAAGTTGCCCAGCATTTCGAAGAAGGTGTGGTGACGCGCGGTGTAACCGACGTTTTCCAGGTCGTTGTGCTTGCCACCGGCACGCACGCACTTCTGGCTGCTGACAGCACGCGTGTAGGCGCGCTTCTCCGCACCGAGGAAGCAGTCCTTGAACTGGTTCATGCCTGCGTTGGTGAACAGCAGGGTCGGGTCGTTGTTCGGGATCAGCGAACTGGAGGCGACTCGGGTATGTCCCTGCTCTTCGAAGAAGCGAAGGAAGGCTTCACGGATTTCTGCGCTTTTCATAGGTTCTTCCACGGAAACGGCGGCCCTGTTGGGCAAACGCGTCGACGAAACGACGGCAAAGGGCCGCATTATATCGGTCCTGCAGTCTTGATGCAGTGTGTTTATACGATAGAAGCCATCGTTTGGACGGTTTTTCGGGCTATGCAAACGAAAACGACATGACCGGATGCTAAATCCTGTGTTTCGCCACTGGCAAGCCAATTACCGCTTAAGGGAGGGGAAAAGGGAACAGGCGGTGAATTAAAAGGTTTTCATCATGGATAGGATCCGAAACTGTGTCGCCTGGTTCGCGGGTAAACCCGCTCCTACAAGGTATGTGCAAGGCCTTAATGTGGCGCCATGCCCGTAGGAGCGGGTTCACCCGCGAAACAGGCGACACCGCTCTCACCCCAGCCGCTGCCCCGAATCCGGCACGATCAGAATGCCGGCGCGCAGGCCGTTCCTGACCTTGGGATTGGGGAAGATGATGCGCGCGCCCTCCTCCTCGACTACCCAGCGCATCTCGGCCAGGTCTTCAGCCAGCAGGTAACCCTTGCTCAGCTCGGAGAAGTTTTCGATGTCCGCCGGCAGGTGCAGGTGGAAGCTGTCGCTGTGCTTGATGATTTCGCGGGAAACACTGAACAGCTGCAGGCCATCCAGCGAACTTTCGTTTTCGGGCTCGGTAGCCTCGATGATGCGGATCAGCCGCTCTTCGAGCTTGTCGAGGTTCACCTGCTCGTTCTGGCCGAACGGGCGGGCCTTGCCCAACTCCAGAGTGAAAGCTTCAGCCTCAAGCTGTTCGTAGGTGAAAGCACTGAAGGTGATGGACGACTTGCTTTGCAGCAGCACCGCCTCCATACCTGCCGCCGCCAGGCGCGCCAGCTCACGACGGGAGTGCTTGCGCCCCTCTTTATAAGGGTACAAGGCGAATTGCTCGATCTTCGAACCGCGGATGGCAGTATGCAGGTCGTAATGCAGGCGGTTGCGCCCCGGCTTGCTGAAGAACACCCGGGCGAACTGTTCAAGCTCGGCAGCACGCAGTGCTTCGAACCCGCTGGACAGCTCATGGCGACCATTGAACAAGCGGTTGATGTCCTGTTCGATAAAGCGCTCGCCCTTGCGGATCGCCGCCGGGTTGCCGAACAGGAACAGCACCCGTGCCCTGGGTTTGATCTTGCCGTTGGCCACGCCGTGCAGCAGCCGTTCGAGCAATTCGATCGGCGCTGTTTCGTTGCCATGAATGCCGGCGGACAACAGCAAGTCCAGCCCGCAATCTTCGCTTTCGGCCGGACGCACTTCGAGCGCGCCCTCCCCCAGCCATCGCAAACGCGCGCCCCCGGGTGTCACTTGGGTCTTCTCAGCCGGTTCGTGAGCGGTGAGGGTCAGCTCAAGCAATTTGCCAAGGGCGAGCATAGGTGCTTCCTTAGTGGTGGTGACCGCAGTCAGGGCCATGAACGTGATCGTCGTCTTCGCCAAGTTCTGCCGGCTCCATTTCCAGCTGCAGGCTGACCAGATTGGTGGCCATCGGGCGCAGCAGCAAGTTGGCATACTCGGTGTCGTCTTCCTCGACATCCACGCCGATCAGCAACTGGCCACGGCCATCCTGCTGAATCCACACTTCCTTGCCTTGCCAGACCACAGCAAAGCGGGTGCAGGAAGTTTCCAGCTGGGTGCCGTCTTCATCTTCAAGGATCAGGCGCAAGGCGTCGGTCATTACAGAGTCTCTCTTCAAGGTTGGCGTTGGAACGGATACACCGAGCCCAACTTCAGGATCTGGGTCAATTCGTCCAGTGCCGTACGGCATTCCACCAGCAGTTGCGGGTCAGCCAGGTCTGCTTCGCCAAGGCGATCGCGGTAGTGCCTGTCGACCCACTGCAGCAGCGTGTCATACAGCGGGGCCGTCATGATAACGCCTTGGTTGACGGCTGCCAGTTCCGCTTCTTTCAAAGCCACGCGCAAACGCAGGCAGGCGGGGCCGCCGCCGTTTTGCATGCTTTGCTTGAGGTCGAATACCTTGACCTCCTTCACCGGGCCTCCCTGGCTGGTCAGCTGGCCCAGATAGGCCCAGACCCGCTCGTTGTTGCGGCACTCTTCCGGCACGACCAGCAGCATGGAACCATCGTCGCGGCTGAGCAGCTGGCTGTTGAACAGGTAGGAACGCACCGCGTCCTCCACCGCCACCGCGGCCCTGGGCACGCAGATGGCCTGGAAGTTGCCACCCTTGCTGGCCAGTTTAGCTCGCAGTTGCCCAAGTACCGCGTCGGTCTCGAGAAACGCGTCCTCGTGGTAGAACAGCACCTCGCCGTTACCGACCGAAATCACATCATTGTGGAACACACCCTGGTCGATCACCGCCGGGTTCTGTTGAGCGTAGACCACACCGTCATCGCTCAGGCCGTGCAGCCGGGCCACAGCTTGCGAGGCCTCCAGGGTTTGTCGGGCCGGGTACTTCTGTGGCGCGGGGTAACGGCTGTCGAAGGCACTGCGGCCGTAGACAAAAAATTCCACGCCAGCCTCGCCATAGGCGCGGCAGAAGCGCGTGTGGTTGGCCGCGCCCTCGTCACCGAACTGTGCCACGGCAGGCAGCGCAGCGTGGTGGGCAAAGTGTTTCTCGTTGTTGAACATGGCGCCCAGCACGCGGCTGGTGGTCGGGTGTTCGATGCTACGGTGATATTTGCAGTTGAGGTTGGCGGCAGTGAAGTGCACGCGACCGTCAGCAGTGTCGGCACTCGGGCTGACTGTCGCGGCGTTGGCCACCCACATGCTCGAGGCCGAGCAACTGGCCACCAGCAACGGCATGGCCTCGCGGGCGGCGCGCTGGATAACGTCGGCATCGCTACCACTGAACCCCAGGCGGCGCAGCGCCGCCACGTCCGGGCGCTCTTGTGGCGCCAGAACACCCTGCTTGAAGCCCATGTCGGCCAGCGCTTTCATCTTCGCCAGGCCCTGGCGCGCGGCCTCACGCGGGTTGGACGCCTGCTGGCTGTTGCTCTGCGAAGCCACGTTACCGTAAGACAGGCCGCCATAGTTGTGGGTAGGCCCCACCAGGCCATCAAAATTCACTTCATAGGATTTCATCGGCTAGGCTCCGTGACCTGTTGTTATAGGGTGACGCCCGGCGTCAGGGTCGCCGGCAAGGCAAGGCTGGCGGTCTCCAGCGAAGCCACGGGGTAAGCGCAGTAGTCGGCCGCGTAATAGGCGCTGGCGCGATGGTTGCCACTGGCACCCACACCACCGAACGGCGCGCTGCTGGCAGCCCCCGTCAGCTGCTTGTTCCAGTTGACGATGCCAGCGCGACTGCGCAACCAGAAGTACTGGTAGCGGGCTCGCGAATCAGACAATAAGCCGGCGGCCAGGCCATACTGGGTGTTATTGGCTTCATCGATGGCAGCATCGAAGTCGGCGTAGCGGATCACCTGCAACAGCGGGCCGAAAAACTCTTCGTCCGGGCGGTCAGCCACGGCGGTGACATCGACAATGCCCGGGGTCAGCAGTGCGGCATCGGCCTGCGGCTGAGTCATTTCCAGCAGTTTCACGCCACCTTTGGCGGCCAGTTCAACCTGGGCGGCAAGCAGCGCCCGAGCCGCCTGCAGCGAAATCACCGACCCCATGAAAGGCGCCGGCTGTTCATCGAACGCCCCCACCGTGATGGTTTTGCACACTTCGACCAGGCGCGCGATCAGCGCATCGCCCCAGGCGCCTTGCGGCACCAGCAGGCGCCGCGCGCAGGTGCAACGCTGGCCGGCGGAAATGAACGCCGACTGGACAATGGTATACACCGCCGCATCGAGGTCCTTGACCTCGTCCACCACCAGCGGGTTGTTACCCCCCATTTCCAGGGCCAGGATCTTGTCTGGGCGGCCTGCGAACTGTTGATGCAGCAGGTTGCCGGTGCGGCTGGAGCCGGTGAAGAACAGGCCATCGATACCTGGGTTGGCGGCCAGCGCCACACCGGTTTCACGTGCGCCCTGCACCAGGTTCAGCACACCCGCCGGCAGGCCGGCAGCAATCCAGCAGTTGACGGTAAGCTCAGCGACCTTGGGGGTGAGCTCGCTGGGCTTGAACACCACGCAGTTGCCTGCCAGCAGCGCCGGCACGATATGGCCATTGGGCAGGTGCCCGGGGAAGTTGTAAGGGCCGAACACCGCCACGACGCCGTGAGGCTTGTGCCGCAGAACAGCCGTGGCATCGGCCAGCGGACCACTCTTTTCGCCGGTGCGCTCGCGGTAGCTCTGTACCGAAATCGCCACCTTGTTGATCATGCTGGTGACTTCAGTCGCAGATTCCCACAGCGGCTTCCCGGTTTCCTCGCCAATGCACTGGGCCATGGCTTCGGCATGCACTTTCAGCTGCGCGGCAAACTTCTCCAGCACATCGATACGTGCCTCCAGGCTCAATTGCGCCCAGGCCGGAAAGGCCTGCCGCGCGGCCTGCACGGCAGCGTCGACCTGGCTGGCGTCAGCGCCCTGCCCTTGCCAGATCACGGCCTGGGTCACCGGGTTGAGCGACTGCAGGGTTTCGCCCTGGCCGGCCTGCCAATTGCCTGCGATGTAATGCGTGGTCATTTACTGGGCCTCCCGGCTGGCCGACAGCGGCACCGCGCGGACATTGTCGCCGACGCCCATGCGCAGGCGCTTGGCGGTCAATGGGTCGACCACCAGGGTGCCGGCGGCCAACCGTGCAGGTGCAGCAGTGATGCGGCAATCGTCGCGCTTGCGGTTGTGGATGATGAAAGGGGTCGCGTCATCGCCTGGCGTACCTACCGCCAGCACCAGGGTCTGGCTCTCGCGCACGGCGCGGATCTTGGCAGTGTCACACTCGATGGCCGGGCCGGCATCGAAGATGTCGACGTAGCCCTGGTAGTTGAAGCCTTCCTGCTTGAGCATGGCCAGCGCCGGCTCGGTGTCTTTGTGCACACGGCCGATCACACTGCGCGCCGCTTCGGACAGGAAGCAGGTGTACAGCGGGAACTTGGGCATCAGTTCGGCGATGAACGACTTGTTGCCCACGCCGGTGAGGTAATCGGCCTGGCTGAACTCCATCTTGAAAAAATGCCGGCCCAGGCTTTCCCAGAACGGCGAACGGCCCTGCTCGTCAGACATGCCGCGCATTTCGGCAATGATCTTCTTGCCGAACAGCTCGGGGAACTCGGCAATGAACAGCATGCGCGCACGCGACAGCAGGCGGCCATTGAGGCCCGAGCGGTAGTCGCTACGCAGGAACAGCGAGCACAGCTCGGAGTTGCCGGTCAGGTCGTTGGCCAGGAACAGCGTCGGGATTTCGCGGTAGATCTTCAGCTCCTGCGAGGCGCTGACAGTCAGGCCGACCCGGTAGTTGTACCAAGGCTCACGCAGGCCGACGGCGCCGGCGATGGCACTGATACCCACCACCAGACCTTCGTCGTTTTCCAGCACGAACAGGTAATCGGTGTCGCCACGCTCGGCTTCGCCACGAAAGCTTTTTTCCGCCCAACCAACGCGATGCCCCAGGCGCTCTTCGTTGGCCGGCAGCGTGGTCAGCCCGGTGGTGCCGGTGCTGCGTGCCAATTCGATCAACGCAGGCAAATCGCTGCTGCGTACAGGACGAACGATCATGCTATCTCCTTGTGCGGCGGCATCGGCCGGCGCGAAACTCTGCTAACGCATCAATCCCGAAACGTCTGTTGCCAGACCTCAAACCGCGACCAGGCGCACGCTGGCGCCCTCGCCCACGCCCAGCGCGTCGGCTGCTGCCACGCTCAGGCTGACCGGCTTGCCAGGCACCCAGTCCAGGTCCAGCAACACCGCGCGGTAGTCCTGCAACAGGCCGTTGCACACCAGGTACGGGCGACCGCCTTTGGCCGGGGCCTCTTCGATCTTCACCGGCACCACCCGGCTCTGGGCGATCGAGCGGATGCCAGAGGTGCGCGCATGCAGGGTCGGGCCGCCGTCGAAGATGTCGATGTAGTGCTCGGTCTCGAAGCCTTCGCGCATGAGTATGTCGAAGGTGATCTGCGCCCGCGGATGTACCTGGCCCATGGCTTCCTGCGCCAGGTCTGGCAACAACGGCACGTAGATCGGGTAGTGGGGCATCAGCTCGGCGAGAAAGGTACGGCTCTTCAGGCCGCACAGGCGCTCGGCGTCGGCATAGTTGAGGTCGAAGAAGTTGCGGCCGATGGCATCCCAGAACGGCGATTCACCCTGCTCGTCGCTGAAGCCGACGATTTCGGTCACCACCGAATCGGCAAAGCGCTCCGGGTGCGCAGCCATGAACAGCAGTCGGCCGCGCGAGTTGAGCTCGGCCCAGCCACTGTTCACCAACTCCGGCGCCACATAGAAGCTGGTCAGCAGGCTGTTGCCGGTCAGATCGTGGCACAGCGACAGCACATGGATCTTGTTGTGTATCTTCAGCTCGCGTGAGGCGTGCACGAATGTTTCGTTACGAAAACTGTAGAACGGCTCGGAGTACCCGGCCGAAGCGACGATGGCCGAGCAGCCGGCCAACTTGCCTGTTTCACTGTCTTCGAGCACGAAAAAGTAACTCTCTTCACCGTTGAAGCTGACCTCGGCGGCGAAGGATGTCTCAGAGGCGGCAATCTTGTCGCCCAGACGAGCAGTGTCGTCCGGCAGCGAGGTGACACCAATGGGGCTGTCTGCAGCCATGCGCTGCACGTCGTTCAGATCAGCCATTTGCGCGGGGCGCATCACCAGCATGGTGTCACTCCTTTGGAATACGGGCCATTCACGTCGGCACGGAAAAACGGCAGGCACCCAGGCACCTGCACTGGAATCGGGTATCGCCGGCCCGGCGTAGCCTCGGGTTGAGGCTGCGCCGGGACCGGCGAAAGGACCGCTGGCGGATCAGCCTTTGGTCAGTGTGGCCACAGCGCGTTCGAAGCGGTCCAGGCCTTCGTCGATGTCAGCGTCTTCAACCACCAGGCTTGGCGCGAAGCGGACCACGTCCGGGCCGGCCTGCAGCACCATCACGCCTTCTTTCTCGGCAGCATTGAGCACGTCCTTGGCCTTGCCTTGCCAGGCCTCGGTCAAGACACAGCCCAGCAGCAAGCCGACGCCACGCACCTGGCTGAACAGGTTGTACTGCTGGCCGATCTGTTCCAGGCGGGTTTTGAAGCGCTCGTGCTTAGCCTTGATACCGGCCAGGGTTTCCGGGGTATTGACCACATCCAGCACCGCGCAGGCAACGGCGCAGCCCAGCGGGTTGCCGCCATAGGTGGTGCCGTGGGTGCCAACGGCCAGGTGCTTGGCCAGCTCGGTGGTGGTCAGCATGGCGCCAATCGGGAAGCCGCCGCCCAGGCTCTTGGCACTGGTCAGAATGTCCGGGGTCACGCCGTAGTGCTGGTAGGCATACAGCGAGCCGGTACGGCCCACGCCAGTCTGCACTTCGTCGAAGATCAGCAGCGCATTGTGCTCGTCACACAGCTTGCGCGCGCCTTCCAGGTAGGCCTTGTCGGCCGGCACCACGCCGCTCTCGCCCTGGATCGGCTCGATCACCACGGCGCAGGTCTTGTCGGAAATCTGTGCCTTCAACGCTTCCAGGTCGTTGTACGGCACATGGCTGATACCGGTGATCTTCGGGCCAAAGCCATCGGAGTACTTCGGCTGGCCACCCACGCTGACGGTAAACAGGGTGCGACCGTGGAAGCTGTTCACGGTGGCGATGATTTCGTGCTTTTGCGGACCGAAGCGGTCATGAGCCACACGACGGGCCAGCTTGAAAGCGGCCTCGTTGGACTCGGCGCCGGAGTTGCAGAAGAACGCGCGGTCGGCAAAGGTGGCGTCCACCAGCTTGTGGGCCAGGCGCAGGGCCGGCTCGTTGGTGAACACGTTGGAGACGTGCCAGAGGGTGTTGGCCTGTTCAGTCAGGGCCTTGACCAGTGCCGGGTGGCAGTGGCCCAGGGCATTGACCGCGATGCCGCCGGCAAAGTCGATCAACTCGCGACCCGACTGGTCCCAGACGCGGGAACCCTCGCCTCGCACAGGAATGAAGGCCGCCGGAGAATAGTTGGGGACCATCACCTGGTCGAAATCGGCACGTTGCACCGGGGCTTGCTCAACGGACATCTGAGTCTCCTGAAGAGGAACGCTGGCCTGGAAGTGGCGAGCGATGGGGGGATTGTAAGGACTGATCCGCGCCTGTCCTTGCGGCCAAGCGACAACTTGTTACAGCGCAAAACCCAGTTTTGACAAGGCTTTCGGCAATGCGACAAACACTGTCGCAATCGCGCAGTGTACGGGAGAGAGGGGGCTGGGTGAACGGGTGTTCACACAGGTTTGTGAGGGGGCAGGATGTACGGCGATGTTGAGGTGTTGGCGGGGAGATCGAGCGCCGCCCGCGCGGCGCTTCGCGGGTAAACCCGCTCCTACGTTTGTTTCGGGCCAGTCCCTCCTGTGCCTGGCGCGCGCGACCGCCTTGTTTGTTCGACGGGATATCGAGGTGTGCGCCAAGGCGTTCGCGCGCAAATGCCACAGGCATAACTGGCCCGAAACAAACGTAGGAGCGGGTTTACCCGCGAAGCGCCGCGTGGGCGGCGCTCGATTTGCACCCCAACACCACCCCCAAGGCATACACCCCGAACCCACCCGAAATCTCAGCCTTTTTCAGCCGGCGCCGAGCTCAATTCAAACGGGCTGCTGCTGCGACGCTGGTTCCGGTCTTCCCGCGGCGTTGCACCAAAGAAGTTACGGTAGGCACTGGAAAAATGCGGCCCCGAGGAGAAGCCACAGGACAGCCCGATCTGGATGATCGACTTGCTGGTCTGCATCAGCATCTGCCGCGCCTTGTTCAACCGCAACTCCAGGTAGTACTGGCTGGGCACACGGTTCAGGTACTGCTTGAAGATACGCTCCAACTGCCGACGTGACACGCACACATGCTGGGCGATTTCGTCGGTGGTCAGCGGCTCTTCGATGTTGGCTTCCATCAGCAACACGGCCTGAGTCAGCTTGGGGTGACTCGAGCCCAGGCGGTTCTGCAGCGGAATACGCTGGCGCTCGCCACCCTCGCGGATGCGTTCTACCACCAGCTCTTCCGATACCGCCCCGGCCAGCTCCGCCCCGTGATCGCGCGCCAGCACCGCCAGCAGCAGGTCGGTCACGGCCATACCGCCGCAGGCGGTCAGTCGGTCGCGATCCCAGTCGAACAGGTGGCTGGTGGCAATCACCTTGGGGAAGCGTTCGGCAAAGTCATCCTGCCAGCGCCAGTGCACGGCTGCCCGGTACCCATCGAGCAGGCCCAGCATGGCCAGCGGATACACACCGGCCGACAAGCCACCGATCAGGCAACCACTGCGCGCCAGTTGCTTGAGCGCCGCTGAAAAGGCAGCCCCCATCGCCGCAGGCGGCTCGTCGGCCAGCAGAAAGAGCTTGTGGCAGCCCTCCAGGCGGCCGGTCCACGGCTCGCCCGGCAGCCGCCAGGCGCCTTCCTGCGCAGGCTCGGCCTGCAGGAAGACCAACTCGTAGACCACATCCGGATGCACACGCTGCGCCACCAGCAACACTTCCTCGGCCAACGCCAGGGTCAAAGGCCTGGTGCTGGGCCAGATGAGAAAACCGATTCGCTGGGTGGTCATAGGGTACGGTCCGAAACCTGAGGTCGTTCGAGTCTGTGCGCCGGGTCAGGCTGCGCTCGCCGCGCAGCATGCCCTATTCTGGTGCAAAAATGCAGCTTTTACTTCAGGCTGCCGGAGAGGAACTGCTGCAGGCGCTCCGACTGCGGATTGGCCAGCACTTCACGCGGGCAGCCGGTTTCTTCCACCAGGCCTTTGTGCAGAAACACCAGCTGGTTGGACACCTCGCGGGCAAAGCCCATTTCGTGGGTCACCACCACCATGGTCCGACCTTCCTGGGCCAGCGCCTGCATCACCTTCAGCACATCACCCACCAGCTCAGGGTCGAGCGCCGAGGTCGGCTCGTCGAACAGCATGACCTCCGGCTCCATGGCCAATGCCCGGGCAATTGCCACACGTTGTTGCTCACCCCCCGACATATGCCCGGGGAAGGCATCCTTGCGATGGGCAACCCCCACCTTGGCCAGGTAGTGCTCGGCCTTTTCCAGGGCTTCCTTCTTGTTCACGCCCAGCACGTGCACTGGCGCTTCGATGATGTTCTCAAGCGCAGTCATGTGCGACCACAGGTTGAAGTGCTGGAACACCATCGACAGGCGTGAGCGCATACGCTGCAATTGACGCGGGTCGGCGGCCTTCAACGCACCATCCTTGCCGGCCACCAGCTTCAGCTCTTCGTTGTTGAGCAGGATCTTGCCGGCGTGCGGCTGCTCCAGCAGGTTGATGCAGCGCAGGAAGGTCGACTTGCCCGAACCGCTGGAGCCGATGATGCTGATGACGTCGCCGGCCTTGGCCGCCAGCGACACGCCCTTGAGCACTTCGTGGCTGCCGTAGCGCTTGTGCAGGTCTTGGACTTCGAGTTTGTACATGCTGTCGATTCTCACAAAGCGGTCAGTGCTTGCGCGGCGCCAGGTAGCCGAGCCAGCGGCGTTCGGCCATCTTGAACAGGCGCACCAGGATGAAGGTCAGGCACAGGTAGAACACGCCCGCCGTGATATAGGCCTCGAAAGGCAGGTAGTACTGGGCATTGACCGTGCGCGCAGCACCGGTGATGTCGATCAGGGTGACGATCGACGCCAGGCTGGTGGTCTGCAGCATCATGATCACTTCATTGCTGTACTGCGGCAGTGCCCGACGCAGTGCCGAAGGCAGCAGGATGCGGCGGTACATTTTCATGCGCGACATCCCCATGGCCTTGGCAGCTTCGATCTCGCCATGCGGCGTCGCCTTGAGGCTGCCGGCAATGATTTCGGCGGTATAGGCACTGGTATTGATGCCGAACGCCAGGCAGGCGCAGAAGGTAGCGCTGGACAGCAGCGGCCAGAAGATACTCTCGCGCACCGCCTCGAACTGGGCCAGGCCGTAGTAGATCAGGAACAGCTGCACCAGCATCGGCGTGCCACGGATGACGTAGGTGTACAGCCATGCAGCAAGGTTGACCACCGGCTGCCTGGATACCCGCATCAGGCCCAGCGGAATGGCTGCCAACAGGCCGAAGAAAAGCGAAATCGCCAGCAGTTTCAGGGTGGTCAGCAGGCCGCCGAAGTACATCGGCAGCGCTTCCCAGACGACGTTGTAGTCGAAGATCATAGTTCAGCCACCTTGACGCCCACCGAGTAGCGGCGCTCCAGATACTTCAGGGCCAGCAGCGAAACACTGGTCAGCACCAGGTACAGCGCCGCCACTGCCAGGAAGAAGGTGAAGGGTTCGCGGGTGGCGTCAGCCGCCTGCTTGGCCTTGAACATCATGTCCTGCAGGCCGACAACCGAAATCAGCGCAGTGGCCTTGGTCAGCACCAGCCAGTTGTTGGTGAAGCCCGGAATGGCCAGGCGAATCATTTGCGGCACCTGGATGCGGAAGAACACTTGGCGGGGGCTCATGCCATACGCCACGCCCGCCTCAGCCTGGCCTTTGGGAATGCCCAGGAAGGCCCCACGGAAGGTTTCCGAGAGGTAGGCGCCAAAGATGAAGCCCAGGGTACCGATACCCGCAACCAGCGGATTCAGATCGATATAGTCTTCATAGCCGAGCAGCGGCGCCACCCGGTTGATGATGTCTTGCCCGCCGTAGAAGATCAGCAGGATCAGGACCAGGTCCGGAATACCACGGATCACCGTGGAATACAGATCGCCCAGCCAGGCCAGCCAGCGCACTGGCGACAAACGCAGCGCCACACCGATCAGGCCGAGCACGATGGCCAGGGCCATCGACGACAGGGCGAGCTGTAGCGTCAGCCACGCCCCGTCGAGGATGACTGCCCCGTAGCCTTTCAACATGATGAGGTCCTCGACCTAGAGAATGAAAAATGGTGCAAACCTCAGAGCCTCTGCTGTTTGCACCATTGCACAGGTGAAACCCGACGTCTTACTTCGAGTCTGGACCGTAGATGTCGAAATTGAAGTACTTGCTTTCGATTTCTTTGTACTTGCCGTTGGCACGGATGGCGTCGATCGCCGCGTTGATGCGGTCGACATTGGCCTTGTCACCCTTGCGTACGGCAATACCGATACCGTCACCGAAGTACTTGGCGTCGGTGAAGGCCGGGCCTACGAACGCGAAGCCCTTGCCGGCGTCAGTCTTGAGGAAGCCGTCTTCCAGCAGGGTGGCGTCAGCCACGGTGCCGTCGAGGCGGCCAGCTGCGACGTCCAGGTAGATTTCGTTCTGGGTGCCGTAAGGCACCACGGTGGCACCTTTGGCGCCCAGCACTTCCTTGGCGAAGCGGTCGTGAATGGAGCCGCGCTGCACGCCGATCTTCTTGCCTTTCAGTTCGTCCAGGCTGTCGCTGACGGTGGTGCCGTCCTTCATGACCAGGCGCGCCGGAGTCAGGTAGTAGCGTTTGGTGAAGTCGACCGACTTCTTGCGGTCATCGGTGATCGACATGGACGACAGGATGGCGTCGATCTTGCGCACTTTCAGCGCCGGGATCAGGCCGTCGAACTCCTGCTCGACCCAGGTACACTTGGTTTTCATCTCTTCGCACAGCGCGTTGCCGATATCGTAGTCAAAGCCGGCAATGCTGCCGTCAGGTTGCTTGAAGGCGAAGGGTGGGTAGGCCGCTTCGATGCCGATTTTCAGCGGTTTTTCAGCAGCCTGCGACACCAGGGAAAACACAGACAGCGCCAGGGCGCCAAGCAGTGCGAGCTTCTTCATCAGGTAACTCCATCGGTACGGGGCAATACAAGGCAGGTAACGGCTGCCCGATATGCGAATGAGTACAACGCGAGCCGCGCAGGGTTCGACCAAGGCCGCATACCACGAGCGAGTGAGTGGCATTTTAACGACAGCCCGGTAGTCGATATTTCTTCAAAGCGACAACTACTTATAGAAGCGCTTGAAACCGCCGCGGGCGATGTTGACAGCCAGTGCAGAATATGCAATGGCGCAAGAAATAGAACCTATAGACCTAGCAATTCCTGGGCCTATTATTGGCAAACCCTTGTACGACGGCAAGTGCAGCGTGCCTTGATGCACAAAATGCTGTCCCCGATGCACCGAAACGGGCCGGAATTGTTTCCTGGCGCCCCGAACCTGTGCGGGGCCGGTGACAGAACAGTAACCGATGATTGTCGGGTAACAATGCAATAGCGGGCTTGCCCGCGAATGCATGAGGTCAGGAGACAGCTTAGCCTGAACTGACGCATTCGCGGGCAAGCCCGCTCCTACAGGGGGTATTGCCGGGGAGGGAATTAGGCCGAAGCCAGGTTCATCGCCTTGTGGGTATCGATCAGGTGCTGCACCACACCTGGGTCGGCCAAGGTCGAGATATCGCCCAGGGCGTCGTATTCACCGGTCGCAATCTTGCGCAGGATGCGGCGCATGATCTTGCCCGAGCGGGTCTTCGGCAGCCCTGGCGCCCACTGGATCACATCCGGCGAGGCAATCGGGCCAATCTCCTTGCGTACCCAGTTCTTCAGCTCCAGGCGCAATTGCTCGCTGGCCTCGATGCCGGCATTGAGGGTGACATACACATAAATGCCCTGCCCTTTGATGTCATGCGGCACGCCAACCACTGCGGCCTCGGCAACCTTCGAATGCGCAACCATGGCGCTTTCGATCTCGGCAGTACCCATGCGGTGGCCGGACACGTTGAGCACGTCATCCACACGGCCGGTGATCCAGTAGTAGCCGTCCTCGTCGCGGCGCGCACCGTCGCCGGTGAAATACATGCCACGGAAGGTCTTGAAGTAGGTGTCGACGAAGCGGTCATGGTCGCCGTACAGCGAACGCGACTGACCCGGCCAGGAGTCGAGGATTACCAGGTTGCCTTCGGCAGCACCGTCGATCAGGTTGCCCAGGTTATCGACCAGGGCAGGTACCACACCGAAGAACGGACGGGTTGCCGAACCCGGCTTGAGGCCGGTGGCGCCAGGCAGCGGGCTGATCAGGATGCCGCCGGTCTCGGTCTGCCACCAGGTGTCGACGATCGGGCAACGCTCCTTGCCGACGGTCTTGTAGTACCAGTTCCAGGCCTCAGGGTTGATTGGCTCACCCACCGACCCCAGCAGACGCAGGCTTGAACCGTCGGCGCCCTCAACAGCTGCCTGCCCTTCAGCCATCATGGCGCGAATGGCAGTTGGCGCTGTGTAGAGGATGTTGACCTTGTGCTTGTCGACGATCTTCGATACGCGGGTAATGTCCGGGTAGTTCGGCACGCCCTCGAACAGCAAGGTGGTAGCGCCGTTGGCCAGCGGGCCGTAGACGATATAGCTGTGGCCTGTGACCCAACCGACGTCGGCGGTGCACCAGTACACCTCGCCCGGGCGGTAATCGAATACGCGTTCATGGGTCAGCGCGGCGTAAACCAGGTAACCGCCCGTGGTGTGCAGCACGCCCTTCGGCTTGCCGGTGGAGCCGGAGGTATAAAGGATGAACAGCGCCTCTTCAGCGCCCATTTCCTTGGGTGCGCAGTGGCTGGAGGCGACTTTCATCAGGTCTTCGTACCAGATGTCGCGGTGCTGGTGCCAGGCAATGTCGCCACCGGTGCGCTTGCACACGATGATTTTCTGCACGCTGCTGGTTTCAGGGTTGGTCAGCGCCAGGTCGACGTTGGCCTTGAGCGGTGTGCGGCGGCCACCACGCACGCCTTCGTCGGCCGTGATCACCACCTTGGACTTGCAGTCGATGATACGGCCAGCCAGCGCCTCGGGCGAGAAGCCGCCGAACACCACCGAGTGAATCGCACCAATGCGTGCACAGGCCAGCATGGCGACCACCGCTTCGGGGATCATCGGCATATAGATGGTGACCACGTCACCGCGGTGCACATCCTGGCCACGCAGGGCGTTGGCGAACTTGCAGACCTGCTCGTGCAACTCGCGGTAAGTGATGTTGCGGTGCTCGGAAGGGTCGTCACCTTCCCAGATGATGGCCAACTGGTCACCGCGCTCTTCAAGGTGGCGGTCCAGGCAGTTGGAGGAAACGTTCAGAGTGCCGTCGGCGAACCATTTGATATCGACATGGTGGTCGTCGAAGGAGGTCTGCTTGACCTTGGTGAACGGCTTGATCCAGTCGATACGCTGGGCCTGCTCGCGCCAGAAGCCGTCCGGGTTGATCACCGATTGCTGGTACATGGCCTTGTAGGTGGCCTCGTCGGTCAGGGTAGTGGCCGCAACCTCGGGACGAACGGGATACAGTGGAGCCGCACTCATCTGTGTTACCTCGGTGTAATAGTTGTTTTTGTATGGAACCGTTTGTAACTGTACCAGAGCGACAAAAGCCATTCGACGTTGGTAGTAATTTGGTACACCCGTTCCGGCAAAACGCTCTGGCGCGGGCATTACAGCCTTGCCGACGAAAAAACGAGGGGTTTGCCACAGGATTGTTACAGATTCTGTCAAAACACTTTATCAAAACACCCACTGTTTCAGCATTGGCCACCGCCATAAAATTCACCTCGCCAGCAACGGCAAGGCGATTAACAACTGGTAACAGCCCCCACGAAGGCAAACGTTAATCCCCCTCTAATCCCGATAGTTAACACTCGCTGTACTCGCGGCGCCATAAGCGCCGCGTGCCCCCTCACGACCTTAGACAGGTAAATAGAAAATGAAAGCTTTACTGGTATTGGTACTTGGCAGTCTTTGCGGCGCGGCAATGGCCGGCGAAGCCAAAGATGCCGAGCAGATTCCGGTTGAACAGTACAGTTACTCGCAGCACCTGGACATTGCTCGCGTCATTTCCATGAGCGAAGTGCCCAATGTGTGCGAAGTCGTGCCCGCCCGCATGACCTACGAGGACTCCCAGGGCCAGAAGCACATTCTCGAATACCGCGTGATGGGGAACGGCTGCTCTAACGGCTGATACCTTGGAATCGGGGGCCCTGCGGGCCCCTATCGCGACACAAGGCCGCTCCCACAGGTAATGCGCTCAGCCAGAGCACAGCGTATTACCTGTGGGAGCGGCTTTGTGTCGCGAAAGGACTGCAACGCAGTCCCAGGTTCTTTGCCCAACAACTAATCCGCCGACTTGTTAAGCGAGTAATCCCTCAACTTGTTGGCAATTGTCGTGTGCGAAACACCCAGTCTTTTGCCCAAGGCCCGACTACTGGGAAACTCACCTATCAAACTTTCCAGCACCGCCTTTTCAAAGCGCCCTACTATCTGCGAAAGATCCCCTTCCAGCGAAAACTCACCCAACGGTTGCCGCACGCCATAATCCGGCAAGCGGATATGCTCGCTTTTAACCACGCCGCCGTCACATAACGAAACCGCCTGGAACAAAACGTTTTCCAACTGCCTTACATTACCTGGCCAGTGGTACTGCCCAAGTTTGTCCATTGCCGCCGGTGCCAGGCGCGGCATGGCGCAGCCAATCTGTCGACTGGCCTGATCGAGAAAATGCTGCACCAACCCCTCCAGACCATCCATGCATTCGCGCAAAGGCGGAATGTGCAGCGACAGTACATTGAGCCGGTGATACAGGTCCTGGCGAAACTCACCACGGGCACACAACTCGGACAAATCCACCTGGGTTGCACAAATCACCCGCACATCCAGGTAGACCTCTTCATCGCTACCTACCCGACGGAAGCAGCCGTCCTGCAGAAAGCGCAACAGCTTTACCTGCAAGCGCGGGCTCATCTCCCCTACCCCATCAAGGAACAGCGTGCCGCCTGCAGTCAACTCCAGCAGCCCCAGCTTGCCTTCGGCCCGTGCCCCTTCGAATGCCCCTGGGCCGTAACCGAACAGCTCGGTCTCGGCCATCGACTCGGGCAACCCGGCGCAGTTGAGCGCCATCAGCGGCGACTGTCCACGCGGACTGGCCAAATGGCAGGCACGCGCCAGCAACTCCTTGCCCGTACCGGTTTCGCCCTCGATCAGCAACGGTGCATCCAGCGGCGCCATGCGCCGCGCTTCACGCACCACGGCAGCCATCACCCGCGAGCTCTGGAAGATGCTGTCGAAGCCACGCAGCTCTTGCTTGCGCACATTGTAGATACGCTCGCCGATTCGGTCGGCGCGGTGCAGGGTAAGCACCGCGCCGGCCAGCGCCTCGCTGTCATCGTGCTCGGACTGCAGCGGTGCGATATCGGCCAGGAACACATCGCCTTTGACTTTGATGCGCAAGCCGTTGATGCGCGACTTGTTGGCCCGCACCAGCTCCGGTAGATCGAAGTCTTCTACGTAGCGCGCCAGCGGCATGCCCGGCACCTCATCAACCCGCACGCCAAGCAACTGCGCGGCAGCACGGTTGGCCGCAACGATGCTGCCGCCCATGTCGATCGACAGCACCGGGAAGTCCAGCGCCCCCAGCAACGCATTCAGCTCCATGTGCCGGCGTTCGCTGGGCATCAGGCCCACACGCTTTACGCCGAACACCCCGGCAATCGCCTCGAACTTCGGCCGCAGGGCCTGAAATTGTAGGTTGATCAGGTTCGGGCAGTGCAGGTAGATGGCGTTGCCATGGTCACCGCCAACCTCACCGCGCAGCACGTTGATGCCGTACTCCACCAGCAGGTTGAGGATGTCGCGCAGGATGCCAATGCGGTTCTGGCAATGGACTTTGATACGCATGAGGGCTCTCGAAGCGCTGATGTTTTTCAACACCGCGCGGAAAAGTCGTAAAGATAAGCTGACAAAAACCGGGTTTCTATCAACCAGATGCCTCGAATTTTCCGACACTTGCCGAGTTTTGTAAAATTATCGTTACGAAAACCCACGTCAGCACCCTTCGCGGCCGAGGCCCACCCCCGTGCAAAACCGCTGGCGAAGGGATATTCCTTTAGGCATGTCCTGCACATAACAAGAAAAGCCCTCACCAGGAGAGCCTCATGAAACAGACGCAATACGTGGCACGCGAGCCCGATGCGCATGGTTTTATCGATTACCCGCAGCAAGAGCATGCGGTGTGGAACACCCTGATCACCCGCCAGCTGAAAGTGATCGAAGGCCGTGCGTGCCAGGAATACCTGGACGGCATCGACCAGCTGAAATTGCCGCATGACCGCATTCCGCAATTGGGCGAGATCAACAAGGTGCTGGGTGCCACCACCGGCTGGCAGGTTGCCCGGGTACCGGCGCTGATCCCCTTCCAGACCTTCTTTGAATTGCTGGCCAGCAAGCGCTTTCCGGTCGCCACTTTCATCCGCACCCCGGAAGAGCTGGACTACCTGCAAGAGCCGGATATTTTCCACGAGATCTTCGGCCACTGCCCGCTGCTGACCAATCCCTGGTTCGCCGAGTTCACCCACACCTACGGCAAGCTCGGCCTCGCCGCGACCAAGGAACAACGTGTGTACCTGGCGCGCTTGTACTGGATGACCATCGAGTTTGGCCTGATGGAAACCGCGCAAGGCCGCAAAATCTATGGTGGCGGCATCCTCTCGTCGCCGAAAGAGACCGTCTACAGTCTGTCTGACGAGCCTGAGCACCAAGCCTTCGACCCGATCGAGGCCATGCGTACGCCCTACCGCATCGACATTCTGCAACCGGTGTATTTCGTGCTGCCGAACATGAAGCGCCTGTTCGACCTGGCCCACGAGGACATCATGGGCATGGTCCATAAAGCCATGCAGCTGGGTCTGCACGCACCGAAATTTCCACCCAAGGTCGCTGCCTGAGCGACCTTGCCGATAACAACTCGAACCGGAAAACACCTCATGAATGCCTTGAACCAAGCCCATTGCGAAGCCTGCCGCGCCGACGCACCGAAAGTCACCGACGAAGAGCTGGCTGAGCTGATCCGCGAAATCCCGGACTGGAACATCGAAGTACGTGACGGCCACATGGAGCTGGAGCGCGTGTTCCTGTTCAAGAACTTCAAGCACGCCCTGGCATTCACCAATGCCGTGGGCGAAATCGCCGAGGCCGAAGGCCACCACCCAGGGCTGCTGACTGAATGGGGCAAGGTCACCGTGACCTGGTGGAGCCACTCGATCAAAGGCCTGCACCGCAACGACTTCATCATGTGCGCACGCACTGACAAGGTGGCGGAAACGGCTGAAGGCCGGAAGTAATCACCAGAACGAAGGGGCCAGAGGCCCCTTTTTTCATGGGGCATCTGTGCGCTGTTCGCCCGCAAAACCGACAAACGACCGGGAAAAAAACCAAACTGTCATCCAGACTTGTGTATCCTGCCCCAGCTTTTTGAAGCCACAAACGCGCCTGGCGCAGACTTTTCACTCACACTTGCGAGGAACGACGAGATGCATGAAATCCCGAATCTTCCCTTCCCAAGCCTGAACCCAGAAGAGCCATCCGTGACCGTTCACGCCGAACCGGCAGCTGCCGCCGAGCAGGATGGTGACGATCAATCCAGCGCTGACCAGGAATAACTGCGCATCCCCGACTGTGTGAAAACGGCTGACCTGCGGGCTACCCCCGTCATCACGTTTTCACACCGTCTAAAATCAACGTTGTAACAACCCACTACCACCTGCCCCGCCCCTTCCCTACACAGACTCGTGCCTCCAACCGCAAAGAGGCAGAGCCATGTCATCCATCACTGACGCCGCCGACCTACTCGCCCGGATAGACACCCTGGACGCCGAAAGCGTGCGCCTGCACAGCGACCTGTCCGGTCCAATGGACCTGGCCACATCGCTGCGCGAACATTTCAACCAGGCACTGGGCTTCACAGACCTGTTCCCCGTCGACCTGAGCGATCATGACCTGCACCAGCAGCTGACCGAAGCTTTCGCCCGTGAACCGGCGCGTGAGCACTTCAACCGCACCCTGCGACGCCCCGCCGGCAGCCAAGTAGAGGCGAACCTGGTGGCGACCTTGCAGGTAAAACTGGCCCATATCGTGATCACGGCAACCGATGCCTCACTGATCGCCGGGTTGAACGAAGGCCTGCCCAATCCATGGCCCTATGCCAGTTGCAGCCTTGCCCAGGCACTCTGGGCTCGGCGGGTGTGCCTGACCCAGCGTGACTGCTTCGTAGCGGCCGCCTTGCTGCTGTACCCCAGTTTGCCAACTCCCCCTCAGCCCCCACGATCGGCCTCCCGTCCACTGGTGCTGGACAACTACCTGGATCTCCCCACACTGGCCAGACACCTGCTGAAGCCTCCAGCCGGTGTTCACCTTGCCGTCCACCTGTTCAACGCCCTCGGTGCGACAGTCTATGCACAAGGCAGGCGTTACCGCCCGCCCACTGCCCGCGAACGGGAGGCAGGCATAACCCCTGATCAAAATGGAAAGGCGTTTCTCCCAGGCCCGGCATTGAATGCGCCAGCCGCTCAAGCGCTCGACGCCGTGCTGCATTCGTCCATGTTCACCCGATGGGCCGGCGAACTGGCCGCCTCGGCAGAATGGGATGCCAGCTCCGATCACTTGGCCTTGGCCGAACAAACCTTGATCGACGTGTTGTACCCACCCGATGACCGCCAGCCGGGGCTGATCATGGCTTTCGAGCTGTTCAGCCCGGACAATGCCACGCTCCCCGTCGAGGAAATCCGCCTTGACCTGATCAACAGTGTGCAAATCCGTCTCGCCTGCACCCCGGCGATTGCGCAACTGGCCGGCGAACTGCTGATGCGCCGCTTCGCGCCCGAACTACTGCTCAGTGGCTACCCGGCCGATTTCAGCTTCGAACCCGACCTGCGCTGGGCCAGCATCCGCCAGGGAGCCCTGATACTCAGCGCCCGCCAGCAACCGATGACCTTCGACAACGCAGAACAGGTCATGCGCCAGGCCCTGCACGAGGATGACCCAGCTCCCGAAGAAGCACTGCGCAAGACGCTGGCGGTGTGGGCCCCCTTGCGCGGATCATTCGAACTCCCCCCGCCCTGGTCGCACCAGCAATGGCAATTGGCGTTGCATCGCTACCTGGCGGTCAGGGACGTTGAAAGCCTCAATGATCTCCCGGACCGCTTCGAGGAGGCGCGTCGTCAGTTGCTCCAGAGCCGGATAGCGCCCGAGTCGCGCAACGCGGATGGCCAAGTGCACCTGCTGATGTACCTTGACCATGGCGCAGGCTACCGAAGCAATCCCCGCCTGCCGGACGTGACCGCCTGGTATGAAGTGGCCTTCGGCGCTTGGGAACAGCGTGCCACCAACGTCTATCAAGCTATCCTGCACCGCTGCTTGAGCCACCTGCCGGAAGATATCAAGGACCGCCTGCGTGATGGCCCCTGGACCGCCTATGCCGTGACCTGGCCGATCTACGTGGGCCACGATAACCGACCTGAGTACGGCTCCAGCCCCAGAGCGGACTGGCACATGCAGACGGCCACCCAGGGTTTCGTCGTACATGCCCCGGGCACAGAGGGCGATTGGCTTTACGAGCTGTTCCCCGAACGGCTGCACTGGCAAGCGCACTTCATTGCCCACACAGCGCCGACGCGCCTGGCCGAGCAATTGACGCTGCTCTACAGCGAATACAACCAATCACAACTGCCGTGGATCGCTGCCGACTTTCCCGCCTTGCGACAAGTGCTCATCGCCCCCACGCAAGATCGCCTCGACTCACTGGCCAGGCATTACGCCAGCGATATCGCCTTGGGCAATCGGGATGCTTTGCATGCACTGGGCAAAGGCGCTACCCCGCATGAACAATTCCTGGCCAGGCGCCAGTCCGTGAGCACTGGGCGCTACTTGCAACGGTTGTTTTCCAACCTGATACCGGGCTTGAGTTGCCTGAACCCAGAGGATGGCAGCGATGCACTGGCTTGTGTCCTGGACATCGCCGCGCTGAAAGGCGCGGCAGTCACGCTTGGTGGACGGGCCTTCAAACCATTGGCCAAGCTTCCCGGCGTGCTGGGCCAAAGCGCCAACACCGCACGCCTGAACGCCGCGCGCGCCGCCCGACGCTGGAGCAGCATCCCCGTCACGCCCGACTTCAGCGAGCGCCTTACCCCGCCCAAGCGCTGGCGCAGCGCGCCCGAACTGACGACGGTCGCCCCCGAATCCCGGGAACTCATGACGCAGCGAAGGGTACTGCCGGGCCAGACGCCCGATGCCGTGCTACTTGACCAGATACCCGACAGCCATGGTCCGGTGCCACGCGAGCTACCCGAAACAGCCACACTGATCCCCCGCGACAATGCCACGGTCGATGCAATCATTCATGGCGCCGCCTATCGCCTTCAAACACCGAACACCTCGGGGCTGCTACGTCGGGTTGCGCATGAGCCGCTACTCGGCCAGCCACCCACCGAGGTGCCGCCGCCTTACACCGGCGGCGAAGCGCAAATGGCCCTGAACTTCTCGCCCTTGCCCAATGACGCCGGCACACCCGTATTCGGACAACACGTCAGTCACGCCTTCCAAACCGTGCGGATCGAGCCGGTACCGATTCGTTATCGCCCCCAGCACACACGCTTCGACATCTGGGCGCAGGTCATGGTGCGCGAGGGCAAGGTCGTCGTACACGCCCCTAATCACCCCAGGCGATTGAAAGCCTTGCCCGTCGAAGAAACCCAGTTACGCCTTGGCGTCATCTCGCCTCCCGTGTACCACAGGCGCATCGTGGTCGACCCATCGCCTGAACTACGCTTTGGCTTGCCTGCGGACATGCCGATCGAGCAAGTCAGGCAGATTACCGACTACTGCCCTCCCGTGCGCCTGGGCGGGCTGGCACGGACCATCCCCGACCGCCGCACCCTGCGCGGCGCATTGATCGACTGGCGCGGTGAGCAGTGGTTGATCGTCGAGGCCGATCTGGGGATTTTTTATGGCGCCCCCCATCAGCCCTGGGCATGGCAGACAAGGCTGCTGGATGCCCCGGCACTGCCAGCTTCGCTGCCACATCCGCCCAGAGGGCTGCGTCGCAGGTTCGAGAGAATCACCGACCACGAGGCCATCGAGCGGTACCTGGAAATCAGCGAAACCTACCGCATCGTCGCCGAACGCCCCAACCTGCAGCGCGATGTCGATAACGTGGTCAGATTGCTGCGCGACTGGATAGAACAAGGGCGAACATGGCAACTCCGCCACCCCTCGCGATTCCTGCAGTTCATCGAAGCCATGGAGTCGCGCCTGCTCCCGGAATACGCGCGCAACATCCTCACGCAGAGCGCGGCCCAGGACGCTTTGGCGGGCCCCGCCAGTCGCGGCATCGCAGCATTGAACCGGGAGATAATCCCGATCTGGAGGCAATTCCACGGCACCAGCGCCGCAGACCGCCAACACATGCTAGGCATACTGGACGATCTGCTACCCGCGCGCGGCGCCACTCACCCTTACACACCGACAGCAGGTGCACAGTCGCTGGACGACAACGCGATGGCCGCCTTGCGTCAGCACCTGTATCCAGTCAACCTGGCCTTTGCCAGTGTCACGCTAAGGGACCATAGCCGCGTGGTGTTCTTCGCCCTATCAGGCAGCCCTGGCCGGCGCGCATTGCATATCATCCCGACGCCCCGCCTCACACCGGCCGTGGACTACGTCGATGCACGCCAGGTTAACCAGTTTTTCCCACCAGACCCGCGGTTTACCGAGCTGCCAATCCTGCGGCGCGCAGATTTCCTGTGGACGCGCGTCCATAAGCGGCATCTCGATGCCGAACGACACATCGCCAGCGCGCTGAACCGCAGACTGCTTCACCGCCACACCGAGGTCGAGCGTATCGATGTCTTCACACTGCTCGACTCCTGTCGCTCCTGTGGCGGCTTCGTCCTGCCGCGCTTGCGGCTGGATTACCCGAAAGCCGAGTTCAGTGTGACCTGGATGCTCGATTACACCAACTGACTACAGCCTGACAGCTTCGCCCGCAAACACCCTTGCTGTGGTTAAGATGGCGGCACACACTGCCATCCTTACCGCAGCAACGGATCCCCAATGCCAGCACGCAGTCCCACATCCCTTGCCGTCACTGGGCAAGTCGTCTCCATCGTCCTGTTCACCTTCATCGGCTACCTGAACATCGGCATCCCCTTGGCCGTGTTGCCCGGCTATGTGCACAACGACCTGGGTTTCAGTGCCGTGGTCGCCGGCCTGGTGATCAGCGTGCAGTACCTCGCGACGCTGCTCAGCCGCCCTGGCGCCAGCCGCATCATCGACAACCACGGCAGCAAGAAGGCGGTCATGTACGGACTGGCTGGCTGCGGGCTCAGCGGGGTATTCATGCTGGCCTGCGCCTTCCTCACTCACCTACCTTGGCTGAGCCTGGCTTGCCTGCTGGTCGGTCGCCTGGTGCTGGGCAGCGCCGAAAGCCTGGTAGGCTCGGGTGCGATCGGCTGGGGCATTGGCCGGGTGGGTGCCGCAAACACGGCCAAGGTCATCTCCTGGAACGGCATCGCCAGCTACGGTGCGCTGGCCATCGGCGCCCCACTGGGCGTGCTGATGGTCAAAGGCCTCGGGCTGTGGAGCATGGGTGTGAGCATCATCCTGCTGTGCATACTCGGTTTGCTACTGGCCTGGCCCAAGCAGGCCGCCCCCATCGTCAGCGGTGTACGCCTGCCGTTCCTGCGGGTGCTGGGCAAGGTATTTCCGCATGGCTCGGGGCTTGCCCTGGGCTCGATCGGCTTTGGCACCATCGCCACCTTCATCACCCTTTACTACGCAAGCCGTGGCTGGGCCAATGCGGCGCTGACCCTGAGCCTGTTCGGCGCCAGTTTCATCAGCGCACGGCTGCTCTTTGGCAACCTGATCAATCGCATCGGTGGCTTCAGGGTGGCGATCGCCTGCCTGTCGGTGGAAACGCTTGGGCTGTTGATGCTGTGGCTGGCACCCAACGCCGAACTGGCCTTGGCGGGGGCTGCACTGAGTGGGTTTGGTTTCTCGCTGGTGTTTCCGGCATTGGGCGTGGAGGCGGTGAACCAAGTGTCGGCAGCTAACCGCGGGGCAGCGGTGGGGGCGTATTCGCTGTTCATCGACTTGTCACTGGGGGTGACCGGGCCATTGGTCGGTGCGGTGGCGGCGGGGTTCGGCTTCGCTTCGATGTTTCTGTTCGCGGCGGCTGCGGCAGCGTGTGGGTTGGTATTGAGCCTCTATTTGTACCGCCAGGGGCGTCGGGACAGGGACCGTACAACAGCAGCCTGAAAGCCGGTGCCGGCCTCTTCGCGGCCCACCCCGCCCCTGCAGGGTTGACGCGCCAGCCTGGCGTGCACGATCCCCCCGTAGGAGCGGGTTCACCCGCGAAGGGCTGCAAAGCAGCCCCAAAAGGCCTCAAACTTAGCGCTGAGCGTACTGCAACACCACCTCAAGCGGGTGACGCATCTTCCGCTCGGTCATGCGCTTGACCTGGCTACGGCACGAATAACCGGTCGCCAGCGGCTCCCCGTCCTTGTCCAGCTTGGTCGCCCAGCTCTGCTCGAATATGGTCCGAGACGTTTCCTGGTTGCGAGCTTCGTGCCCATAGGTACCGGACATACCGCAGCAACCCGTGGCCTCGGTCACCAGCTTCAACCCCAGACGGGCGAACACCTGCTCCCACTGCCGGGTGCTGGCCGGCACGTTGGTCTTCTCGGTGCAGTGCGCCATCAGGCGGAAGCTGCCCGGTGCGGTAGGCGCCTGCTCGGGCAGCACATCCATCAACCACTCCTGCGGCAGCAGCACCTGCGGGCAACCCTCCAGGCCTGGCACTTTTTGATACTCCTGGCGATACACCAGCGTCATCGCCGGGTCCAGCCCCACCAGCGGCACACCGCAATCGGCCAGGGCCTTGAGCTGCGTGGCGTTGCGGATCGCTGCCTTGGCAAACGCGCCAAGGAAACCCTGTACGTGCAACGGCTTGCCGTTGGCGCTGTACGGCGCCAGGAATACCCGGTGACCCAGGCGGTGGGCAAGGTCGATGAAGGCCGACAGCAGCGGTGTTTCGAAGTAGCGGGTGAAGGCGTCCTGCACCAGCACGATGCTGCGCTCGCGCTGGGCCGGGGTCAGCTCGCGCAGGGCCGGCACCGTGGCCATGCCAACGCGGCAACGGGTCAGGGTAGCCTGGAAGTTGAAGCGGCTGATCAGCGGGCTGTCGACCATGCCCACCTTGTCGGCCAGCAGTTGGCTCACCCACTTCGAACCCATCACCGCGTTGTACAGCCCCGGTGCGTGCGCCAGGTAGGGGATGGTGAACTCGAGCGAGCCGATCAGGTAGTCACGCAGCGGGCGCTGGTAGCGACCGTGGTACAGCTCGAGGAAGCGCGAGCGGAAGTCCGGCACATTGACCTTGATCGGGCACTGCCCGGCGCACGACTTGCACGCCAGGCAGCCAGCCATGGCGTCGTACACTTCATGGGAGAAGTCTTCCTGGCCCTGGTTGCGCGCGCGGTTGTTGCGCAGACGCGCCGGCAGGCCCTTGAGCCACGACACCTTGTTGCGCGCCGCAGCCAGCACATCGATGTTCGCCTCGCCCTGCAGGCGCAGCCACTCGCGCATCAGCGAGGCGCGGCCCTTGGGCGAATGCTGGCGTTCGCGGGTAGCCTTCCACGACGGGCACATGGCGTCGTTGGGGTCATAGTTGTAACAGGCGCCATTGCCGTTGCAGTGCACGGCGCTGGGGAAGTCCTGCCATACGCGCTCGTCAATGGTACGGTCAAGGTCGCCGCGCAGGGTCACGCCATCGACCGGGGTCAGGCCCTCGGCGCTTCCCAGTGGCGTGCAGATCTTGCCCGGGTTGAGCTGGTTGTGCGGGTCAAAGGCGCCCTTCAGGCGCTGCAACGCCGGGTACAGCTCACCGAAGTACTCGGGCACGTATTCCGAGCGCAGGCCCTTGCCGTGCTCACCCCACAGCAGGCCGCCATAGCGCTTGGTCAGCGCGGCAACGGCGTCGGAAATCGGCTTGACCAGCGCGGCCTGCGCCGGGTCTTTCATGTCCAGTGCCGGGCGCACGTGCAGCACGCCGGCATCGACGTGGCCAAACATGCCGTAGGCCAGGCCGTAGCCATCGAGCAGTGCGCGGAAGTCGGCGATGTAGTCGGCCAACTGCTCTGGCGGTACCGCGGTGTCCTCCACGAACGGCTGCGGGCGCACTTCGCCTTCGACGTTGCCCAGCAGGCCCACCGAACGCTTGCGCATGGTATAGACGCGGGTGACTGCCTCGGCGCCTTCGGCCAAGGTGTGGCCCAGGCGCTCGACGCTGGTGTCGCTTTGCAGGTGCTGGATGAACGCCTGCACCTTGGCGTTGACCTCGGCCGGCTCGTCGCCGCAGAACTCCACCAGGTTGATGCCCAGCGTGGGGCGCTCGGGGTCCGCCGGGAAATACTCGGCAACGCTGTGCCAGACGATGTCCTTCATCGCCAGCATCAGCACCTTGGAGTCGACCGTCTCGATCGACAGCGGCTTGTGCGCCATCAGCGCGTTGGCATCACGCAGCGCATCCATGAAGCTGGTGTAGCGTACATTGACCAGCACCGCATATTTGGGAATCGGCAGCACGTTGAGCTTGGCTTCGACCACGTAGCCCAGCGAGCCCTCGGCGCCGCACAGCACGCTGTTGAGGTTGAAGCGGCCCTGCTCGTCGCGCAGGTGCGCCAGGTCGTAGCCGGTCAGGCAACGGTTGAGCTTGGGAAAGGTGGTTTCAATCAGTTCGGCCTGGGTTTCCTGAATTTCCCGGGCCATGCGGTACACCTCGCCGACCCGGCCCGGCGCGGCGCAGGCCTGCTCCAGCGCAGCATCGTCGATCGGCAGGCTGTGCAGGCGTTCGCCACCGAGCAGCACGCTGTGCAGCTCCAGCACATGGTCGCGGGTTTTGCCGTAGGTGCAACTGCCCTGGCCACTGGCATCCGTGTTGATCATGCCGCCGACCGTGGCGCGGTTGGAGGTGGACAGCTCAGGGGCGAAGAACAGCCCGTGCGGCTTGAGCGCAGCATTGAGCTGGTCCTTGACCGTGCCGGCCTGTACCCGCACCCAGCGCTCTTGCACGTTGATTTCGAGAATGTTGTTCATGTGCCGCGACAGGTCGACGACGATACCGTCGGTCAGCGACTGGCCGTTGGTGCCGGTGCCACCACCGCGGGGGGTCAGCTTGACCTGCTGGAAGCGCGGTTCACCCATCAGCGTGGCGACCCGCGCCACATCGTCGGCATCCAGCGGGAACACCGCCGCCTGCGGCAAGCGCTGGTAGATCGAGTTGTCGGTGGCCAGTACCGTGCGGGTTGCGTAGTCGGCACTGATCTGGCCACGGAAGCCGCTGTTGCGCAGGGCTTCGAGGAATTCGGGGTAATTGGCGCTCGGTGCAACGGTGGACAGCTGGGCGATCATCGAAGGATGGCCTCTTGATATTGGCTAAATCACGGGATCCCTGTCGCCCCGGCATGGGTTGAGGCATGCAGGGATGACGTATAGGCCAATGTTCCTGTAGTTTCGCGTCAGGGGCAAACGGATAATCCTGCCGCTATCAATGACTTTTATGAATGAATTACCGCCACCTGACCCCATCCATGTCACTGCTGCTGGCTTTCGAGGCCGCCGCCCGGCATGAAAGCTACACCCGTGCCGCCGCCGAACTGTCGCTGACCCAAAGCGCGGTCAGCCGCCAGGTGCAAGCCTTGGAGCAGCAGTTGGGCCTGACCCTGTTCCGCCGCGAGGGGCGCCAGGTGCAGCTGACCGATGTCGGCCGCCTGTACCAGCGCGAGCTGAGCGAGGCACTGGGGCGCATCCGCAGCGCCACCTTGCAGGCACTGGCCTATCAGTCGGGGGTAGGCACCTTGCGCCTGGCTACCCTGCCAACCTTCGGTTCAAAATGGCTGTTGCCGAGGCTGCATGCGTTCTACAGCGCTCACCCAGGCATGCTGGTGCACATTCATTCACGCATTGAAACCATCAACTTCGACACCAGCGAAATCGATGCCGCCATCGGCGTGGCCAGCCACGACTTGCCGGGGCTTGTCTGCCATCGCCTGCATGCCGAGGAGCTGGTGGTGATCTTGCCGCCGGAGGCCGGCGTCGGCAGCCAAGGCTGGAGCCCGGCGCGGATCAGTGAAGAGGTGCTGCTGAATGTGGCCAACAACCCGCATGCGTGGGGCGAGTGGTTTTCCCATCATGGCTTGCCGCATCGGGCGATGCGGCTGGGGCCGAGTTTCGAGCTGACCTCGCACCTGATCCAGGCGGTACGTGCCGGGATCGGGATCGGGCTGGTGCCGCGCATATTGGTGGAGGAGGAACTGGCCAAGGGCGAGCTGTACAGCCCGGGTGTGGCGTTTGCCAGCCAGCGTAGTTATTACCTGATCTACCCGCCGAGGAATGAGGCACTGCCGTCGCTGCGGGCATTCAGGGGGTGGTTGCTGGAGCAGATCTGATTGTTGGCGGGATCACCTGACCTGAGGGCAACGCTGCACCTGTAGGAGCGGGTTCACCCGCGAAAGGGCCGGGCCTGCTGGCCAATCTTCACCTGCCGCTCACCGTTGCCGCCGCTACCGTATTCGCGGGTAAACCCGCTCCTACAAGGGTTACGCAAACCTCAGGCATACCAGGTCGTTGTAGGAGCGGGTTCACCCGCGAAAGGGCCGGCCCGCTGGCCAATCTTCACCTGCCGCTCACCGTTGCCGCCGCTACCGTATTCGCGGGTAAACCCGCGCCTACAAGGGTTACGCAAGCCTCAGGCATACCAGGTCGTTGTAGGAGCGGGTTCACCCGCGAAAGGGCCCGTACAGACAACAAAAACCCGAAGCCAGCCACCTGACTCCGGGTTTTCGCATACCGCTTATGGCGCCTTACTTGGCCACAGTCTCAACAGCACCGCCCGCATTCACCTGGCGACGCGACTTGACCATGTACACCACCAACATCGCGAGCAGCCACACCGGGATCGCATACACCGACACCTGGATGCCCGGGATCATCAGCATGATGCCCAGAATCAGCACCACGAAAGCCAGCACCACATAGTTGCCGTACGGGTACCACAGTGCCTTGAACAGCGGCTTCTGGCCGGTACGGTCGAGGTGCTGACGGAACTTCAGGTGCGAGTAGCTGATCATCGCCCAGTTGATCACCAGGGTGGCCACGACCAGCGACATCAGCAGTTCCAGCGCGTTTTGCGGCATCAGGTAGTTCAGCAGCACGGCGACGAAGGTCACGGCAGCCGACACCAGGATCGAACGCACTGGCACGCCCCGCTTGTCGACCTTGGCCAGCGACGCCGGGGCATCGCCCTGCTCGGCCATACCCAGCAGCATGCGGGCGTTGCAGTAGGTGCCGCTGTTGTACACCGACAGCGCCGCAGTCAGCACCACGAAGTTCAGCAGGTTGGCAGCCACGTCACTGCCCAGCAGCGAGAACACTTGCACGAACGGGCTGCTGCCGTAGCTGCCACCCGAGGCGTCGATGCTGGCGACCAGGTTGTCCCACGGGGTCAGCGACAGCAGCACCACCAACGCACCGACATAGAAAATCAGGATGCGGTAGATGACCTGATTGATCGCTTTGGGGATCACGGTCTTTGGCTTGTCGGCCTCGGCGGCGGTGAAACCGAGCATTTCCAGGCCACCAAAGGAAAACATGATGAAAGCCAAGGCCATTACCAGCCCGCTGACACCGTTGGGGAAGAAGCCGCCGTGTGTCCACAGGTTGGCCACGGTGGCTTCAGGGCCGCCGCTGCCGCTGGTCAGCAGGTAGGCACCCAGGCCGATCATGCTGACGATGGCGACCACTTTGATGATGGCGAACCAGAATTCGGCTTCACCGAAGAACTTCACGTTCATCAGGTTGATGGCGTTGATCAGCACGAAGAAGGCTGCCGCCGTGACCCAGGTGGGGATCTCCGGCCACCAGTAGTGAACATACTTGCCGACCGCCGAAAGCTCCGACATACCCACCAGGATATACAGCACCCAGCAGTTCCAGCCCGACAGGAAGCCGGCGAAACCACCCCAGTAGGTGTGGGCGAAATGGCTGAACGAGCCGGCCACCGGCTCTTCGACGATCATTTCACCCAGCTGGCGCATGATCATGAAGGCGATGAAGCCGCAGATGGCGTAGCCAAGAATCATCGACGGGCCGGCGGATTTCATCACGCCAGCCGAGCCGAGGAACAGGCCGGTACCAATCGCACCGCCGAGGGCGATCAACTGGATATGGCGGTTCTTCAGGCCCCGCTTTAGCTCGCCTGAATGCATGTTTTGTCCACTCATGAACGAAGTCACCTGCATTGTTTTTATCTGTGACGGAATCGGACCCACCGCGCTCGTGGCGCAGCGGAATGGGCAAGGTGGTTACCTTGGGTTTCTTGACCTCAGGTGCCGCCGGAGCAGGTCAACCAGGCGTGATCAAGAGTGCGCGGTACGCAAGAGGGTCACAGGTAAAACGCGGCGCACTGTATACCCCTGCAAACGCGCAGGCGTCAACGCGTTGCATCGTTTCCTCGGGAAAAAACGCAGCGTTCCTGTGGTTCAGGCCTTCAAAGGCGAAGTGATCGGCGTACATGGCGCCTCCATTTGTTGTTTTGTCAGCCCGGCTCTTTGGACGGGCTCCTGCACAAGGCAATGGCGGCTATAACACCGTGGGGACGGGGGTTTGGGCAAGGGTGGCTGGCGCCATGGCGACGGCTTTGGCACAGGGGCGCCGGCAAGGTTTGTTTACACGATCGGGCTTGATCTGAAATGCGGACTGAAAACGGCCACATTCGTACAGATTTCTTTACAAGGCGGTTCAAGAACTTGCCAGTCGTCCGAAAAATTCTTTTTGTTCAATATCTTGGGCTTGGTCCACATTCGCGCAGGCATAAAAAAACCAGCCCGAAGGCTGGTTCCTTGATGACCACACTGGCTTATCAGCCACGCGGCTTGCCGCGACCACGGCCTGCCGGCTTGTCGCCATCAGGCTTGCCCGGACGCTTGCGCATCTCGCTCGGGCGCTCAGCCACCGTGCTGCCACGGGTGGGTTTACGCGGCGCTTCTTCACGCGGCTGACGCGCCGGCCGTTCGCCAGTAGCGGCACCTTCGTGGGCCGGGCGCAAGTTGCGCACGCGTTCGCCACGGCCCAGCGGGCGGGTCGACTTGCGCTGCAGGCGCTCCATCTTGTCCTTGGCCTTGAGCTTCATGGCTGGCAGCGCGACCGGCTGCAGGCCTACTTCGGCGGCGAGGATGTCGATTTCGCCCTGGGTCATTTCGCGCCAGCGGCCCATCGGCAGGTCCGAATTGAGGAACACCGGGCCGAAACGCACACGCTTCAGGCGGCTGACCACCATGCCCTGGGATTCCCACAGGCGACGCACCTCACGGTTACGACCTTCCATCACCACGCAGTGGTACCAGTGGTTGAAGCCTTCGCCACCCGGTGCCTTCTGGATATCGGTGAACTTGGCCGGGCCGTCTTCCAGCATTACGCCGGCTTTCAGGCGCTCGATCATCTCGTCGTCGACTTCACCACGCACACGTACCGCGTACTCACGGTCCATCTCATAGGACGGGTGCATGAGGCGGTTGGCCAGCTCACCGTCGGTGGTGAACAGCAGCAAGCCAGTGGTGTTGATGTCGAGGCGGCCGATGTTGATCCAGCGGCCTTCTTTTGGCCGTGGCAAACGGTCAAACACGGTCGGGCGCCCTTCCGGGTCGTCACGGGTGCAGATTTCGCCGTCGGGCTTGTTGTACATGATCACCCGGCGGGTGGCCTCGGCGGCCTCCTCGCGCTTGATCAGCTTGCCGTCCACGGCGATGGCGTCGTGCAGGTCTACGCGCTGGCCAAGGGTGGCCTCGACGCCGTTGACCTTGATGCGACCCTGGCTGATCCAGGCCTCGACATCACGCCGCGAGCCCACGCCAATGCGCGCCAGCACTTTCTGCAGCTTTTCGCCGGATGGCGGGGTGATTTCGGTTTCTTTCAGGTCTTGCTCACTCATCTGGGCACCTCCCGGTGTAGGAATGAAAACAGGTTTCTGGCGACGAACGCGCCAAAAGGCCGCGCATCATACGCGGTTCATCAGGGGAACGCACTGGAGGGTAGAGGGTTTTGTGGGGCTGGGCATGATTTTCTGCCCAATGGGCTTTGTGCTGGCCGCTTCGCGGGCAGCACAGGCAACAGATCAATCAGGGCTGCGCCTTGATCTCCTCCTCCATCGGAGGCTCAGGCTCTTCTCCCCGCAAATCATCAAAATCGGTTTTCAAACCGTCTTCCATGGCATCCAGCTCCACCAACAAGCTACGGAAGCTGGTCTCCTCTCTCGGCTCACCAACCTCCTCTTCCCCAAGGCTGGCATCCGCCAACGCCTGCAGGTGCGCAGGCACCGGCGCATCATCCGGGTCAAGTTGCGGCGCTGGTTCCATTTCGCGCAGCTCGGCCAAGGCCGGCAGGTCCTCAAGGCTCTTGAGGTTGAAATGATCGAGAAACGCCTTGGTGGTGGCGAACATCGCCGGCCGGCCGGGCACTTCGCGGTAGCCGACCACGCGAATCCACTCGCGCTCCATCATGGTCTTGATGATATTGCTGTTCACCGCAACGCCCCGCACGTCCTCGATTTCACCACGGGTGATCGGCTGGCGGTAGGCAATCAGGGCCAGTGTCTCAAGCAGCGCTCGCGAATAGCGCTGCGGGCGCTCTTCCCACAGGCGCCCGACCCAAGGGGCATAAACCTCGCGAATCTGCAGGCGATAGCCGCTGGCCACCTCCTTGAGCTCGAACGCACGCCCATTGCACGACTTGCCCAGCACCTCCAGGGCCTGCCTGAACACCTTGGGCTCGGGGCGCTCGGCTTCCTCGAACAGCTCGTACAGGCGCTCAAGGGATTGCGGCTTGCCCGAAGCGAGCAAGAAGGCTTCGATCAGCGACGCCAGGTCGCGGGGTTCATTCAGGTTCATCGGGTTCTTCAACTGGCGCCGGGCGAAGCCGCACGTGAATGGCGGCGAAAGGTTCATTCTGCACAAGTTCGATCAGCGATTCCTTCACCAGTTCGAGAATGGCCATGAAGGTCACCACCACACCGAGCTTGCCCTCCTCGGCAGCAAACAGCGCGATGAACGGCACAAAGGCACCGCCCTTGAGACGCTCCAGCACCTGGCTCATGCGCTCGCGGGTGGACAAGGTCTCACGGGTGATCTGATGGCTTTCGAACAGGTCGTTGCGGCGCATCACCTCGGCCATGGACATCAGCAGCTCTTCCAGGCTGACCTGAGGCAACAGCTTGCGTACCTTGGCCTGCGGCGCTTCCAGGCGCGGCACCACCACCTCGCGCCCGACCCGTGGCAATTCGTCGATGCCCTCGGCGGCGGCCTTGAAGCGCTCGTACTCCTGCAGGCGGCGGATCAGCTCGGCGCGAGGGTCACCCTCCTCCTCCTCGACGTCGGCGGAACGCGGCAGCAGCATGCGTGACTTGATCTCGGCCAGCATGGCAGCCATCACCAGGTATTCGGCAGCCAGTTCAAGGCGCACGCTTTTCATCAGCTCCACATAGCCCATGTACTGCCGGGTGATCTCGGCCACAGGGATGTCGAGGATGTCGATATTCTGCTTGCGGATCAGGTACAGCAACAGGTCCAGCGGGCCTTCGAACGCTTCGAGGATGACTTCAAGGGCGTCCGGCGGGATGTACAGGTCCAGCGGCAGCTCGGTCAGGGCTTCGCCATAGACCAGCGCCAACTGCAGTTGCCGAGGCGCTTCGACCCGTTCGGCCGGCGCCTCAGGCGCTTCCAGCTGGCTCACGCGTTGACCAGGAACGGCGTGGGGTCGCCACAACCTTCGCGGATCAGTTCCGGCTCGTCGCCGGACAGGTCGATGATGGTCGACGCCTTGAGGTCGCCGAACCCGCCATCGATCACCAGGTCAACATGGTGCTCCAGCCGTTCACGGATCTCGTAAGGGTCGGTCATCGGCTCGCTGTCGCCCGGCAGGATCAGGCTGACGCTCATCAGTGGCTCGCCCAACTCGGCCAGCAAGGCCAGGGTGATGGCGTGGTCCGGTACACGCAGCCCGATGGTGCGACGCTTATCGTGCAACAGCAGACGCGGCACTTCACGCGTGCCGTTGAGAATGAAGGTGTAAGGCCCCGGTACATGCGCCTTCAGCATGCGGAAGGTGCCGGTGTCGACCTTGGCATACAACCCCAGTTGCGACATGTCGCAGCACATCAGGGTGAAGTTGTGCGTCTTGTCCAGCCCGCGCAGGCGCCGCACCCGCTCGATTGCCGACTTGTCGCCTATCTGGCAACCCAGCGCATAGGCCGAGTCCGTCGGATACACCACCACGCCCCCCTTGCGGATGATCTCGACGGCCTGTTTTATCAGGCGCGCCTGTGGGTTCTCCGGATGAATCTGGAAAAATTGGCTCACGTAATCGTCCTGTTCATAGCGCCAAAGGCTGTTCATGGCTGAATCGACGCCACAAAGGTGGCAGATCCTCGGGCAAAGGCCGATAGGCACCGATCTCGCCCCAGGTGCCGGGGCCGTGGAAGTCACTGCCAGCGCTTGCCAGCAGGCCGAACTCACGGGCAAGAATGGACATAGTGCCCACTTGCTCGGCAGGCATCATCCCGTTGACCACTTCAAGCGCCTGCCCTCCTGCCTGAATATAGTCGGCAATCAGCCGCCTGCGCTTGCTGCGGGTCAGGTCGTAGTGCATGGGATGCGCCAGGCTCACCCAGGCGTTGGACTGCCTCAGCGTGGCAACGGTTTCGTCGAGCGTCGGCCAGTGCTGCTTGACGTCGCCCAGCTTGCCGGCGCCCAGCCACTTGCGAAACGCTTCACCACGGTCCTTGACGTGCCCGGCACGCACCAGATATTCGGCAAAATGCGGGCGCGCCGGGGCGTTGCCGCTGTCACCCAGCTCGTGCTGCACGGCGCGCGCGCCTTCAAGCGTGCCGGGCATGCCCTTGGCCGCCAGCCGTTTGTCGATTTCTTCGGCACGCAGCCAGCGGCCGCGGTGCAACGCTTGAATCGCCGCCAGCAATGGCGGTGCGTCGAGCGGGAAATCATAGCCCAGCACGTGAATGGTCGCGCCGCCCCACGTGCAAGACAGCTCCACACCGCTGACCCAGCGCATACCCAGGTCAACGCAGGCCTGGCGCGCTTCGGGCAGGCCTTCGAGGGTGTCATGGTCGGTCAGCGCCAGCGCTTGCACCCCGTGTTCATGGGCCCGGGCAACCAGTACCGAAGGCGACAGGGCGCCGTCGGAGGCCGTGCTGTGACAGTGCAGATCAACATTCATGGAGGAGCGCTTTCGCTGGAATCGATGTTTGTTATTATGCCGTCACATCCCGATTCTGGCTGCCATTGTGAAACAATTCATCGATTTCATCCCGCTGCTGCTGTTCTTCATCGTCTACAAGCTCGACCCGCGCCCCATGGAAGTCGCCGGCCATCACTTCGAATTTGGCGGCATCTACAGCGCCACGGCCATGCTGATCATCAGCTCGCTGGTCGTGTACGGCGCACTGTTCCTGCGCCAGCGCAAGCTGGAAAAGGGCCAGTGGCTGACGCTGATCGCCTGCCTGGTGTTCGGTGGCCTGACCCTGACCTTTCACAGCGAAACCTTCCTCAAGTGGAAGGCTCCTGTCGTGAACTGGCTGTTTGCCCTGGGTTTTGCCGGCAGCCACTTCATTGGCGATCGGGTGCTGATCAAGCGCATCATGGGCCACGCCCTGACCCTGCCTGATGCCATCTGGACGCGCCTGAACCTGGCCTGGATCGCTTTCTTCCTGTTCTGCGGCGCGGCCAACCTGTTCGTCGCCTTTACCTTCCAGGACTTCTGGGTGGACTTCAAGGTGTTCGGCAGCCTGGGCATGACCGTGATCTTCCTGGTGGCGCAAGGCGTGTACCTGTCGCGCCACCTGCACGATGACCCTTCTACCTCCAAACCCAAGGATTGACATGCTCTACGCCATTATCGCCAGCGACGTCGCAAACTCCCTGGAAAAGCGCCTGGCTGCCCGCCCGGCGCACATCGAACGCCTGCAGCAGCTCAAGGCCGAAGGCCGCGTGGTGTTGGCCGGCCCGCACCCGGCCATCGACAGCAACGACCCGGGCGAAGCGGGTTTCAGCGGTAGCCTGATCGTTGCCGAATTCGAATCGCTGGCGGCGGCGCAGACCTGGGCCGATGCCGACCCGTACATCGCTGCCGGCGTGTACGACAAGGTTGTGGTCAAGCCGTTCAAGCAAGTGCTGCCTTGACCTGAGACGGCACGGCCTTCTTCGCTACACAAACCTTCGGATCTGTGCCATCGCCCGTAGGAGCGGGTTCACCCGCTAAGAGGCTGGGCCTGCTGGCCAATCTCCATCCGCCGTTCACCGTTGCCGCCGCTACCGTATTCGCGGGTAAACCCGCTCCTACACAGATTGGTGGTGGACACACGTCGGCGGTTGGACACAGCCCTTTGTAGGAGCGGGTTCACCCGCGAAAGGGCCGGGCCTGCTGGCCAATCTCCACACGCTGTTCACCGTTGCTGCCGCTACCGTATTCGCGGGTAAACCCGCTCCTACACAGATTGGTGGTGGACACACGTCGGCGGTTGGACACAGCCCTTTGTAGGAGCGGGTTCACCCGCGAAAGGGCCGGGCCTGCTGGCCAATCTCCATCCGCCGTTCACCGTTGCTGCCGCTACCGTATTCGCGGGTAAACCCGCTCCTACACAGATTGGTGGTGGACACATCTCGGTGGTTGGACACAGCCCGCTGTAGGAGCGGGTTTACCCGCGAAGAGGGCCACGCGGCACCAGCAGTTATACTCAGGCCATCAGTCTGCGGTATCTTTGCCACTGGCGGGCCGAATAACCGCCGTCAATGGTTGAATTGAGTGAGTCATGAGCGAGCTGTTACTGATTGATGATGACCAGGAACTGTGCGAGCTGCTCGGCAGCTGGCTGACCCAGGAAGGGTTTTCCGTGCGTGCCTGCCACGATGGGCAGAGCGCACGCCTGGCCCTGGCCGAGCATGCCCCTGCTGCTGTGGTACTGGATGTGATGTTGCCCGACGGCAGTGGCCTGGAGCTTCTCAAGCAGCTGCGCAGCGAGCATGCCGAGCTACCGGTGCTGATGCTGTCAGCCCGCGGCGAGCCGCTGGACCGCATTCTCGGCCTGGAACTGGGTGCCGACGACTACCTGGCCAAACCCTGCGACCCGCGCGAGCTCACTGCCCGCCTGCGCGCGGTGCTGCGCCGCAGCCACCCCACCGCCACAACCAGCCAGATGGAGCTGGGTGACCTGGTCTACAGCCCTGCGCGGGGCGTGGCCAGCATCGATGGCCGCGAAATGACCCTGACCCTGTCCGAAAGCCGTATTCTTGAAGCGCTGCTGCGCCAGCCCGGCGAGCCGCTGGACAAACAGGAACTGGCGCAGATCGGCCTGGGCCGCAAGCTGACCCTGTACGACCGCAGCCTGGACATGCATGTCAGCAACCTGCGCAAAAAGATCGGCCCCCACGCCGATGGCCGGCCACGCATTGTGGCGTTGCGTAGCCGTGGCTATTACTACTGCCTGTAAAAACGCCGGAGCCGCTGCGCGCCCCATTGGCGGCACAAGGCCGTGGCTGCACCGTCCCATCATCTTTACTTTGCCTTTACCATCCCCTGACTGCGCTTGACGGTGATCTCCCTAGACTGTGCTCATCCGGTAATCACCGGCCTATGAAAGGAGAGACACCATGCGCAAGACCCTTATCGCCCTGATGTTCGCTGCCGCTTTGCCGACCGTAGCCATGGCCATGCCAGATGGCGGCCCGCGCCACGACGGCCCGCATCATCGCGGTGATGCGCCTTTCCACCAACTGGACCTGAGCCGCGATCAGCGCCAGCAGATCGGCAAGCTGATGGGCGAGCAAATGCAGCAGCGCCGCGACATTACCGAGCGCTACCTGTCCAAGCTGCCGGCCGCCGACCAGAAAGCCATGAAGGATGAACTGCAAGCCAACCGCGACAAGACCGACAGCGCAGTGCGCAAGTTGCTCACGGCTGACCAGCAGAAGAAGTTCGATGAACTGCAAAAAGAACGCGCCGCCAAGAAAGCCGAGTGGCAGGAGTTCCAGGCCTGGAAAGCTGAAAAAGGCGCCAAGGCCCAGTAAGCTGTCCGCCCCGTGCCCGGCCCGCATCACTGCGGGCCGGGCTTTTCCCGTTTAGGAGGTGCACTTGCGTTCACTGTTCTGGCGCATCCTGGCCAGTTTCTGGCTGGCCATCACCCTGGTCGCAGGCCTGTCGATCCTGCTGGGGCACATGCTCAACCAGGACGCCTGGATCCTCAGCCGCCACCCGGGCCTGAATACCCTGGCCAGCAAGTGGGCCAAGCACTATGAGCAGGAAGGCCTGGAGGCGGCCCAGCACTTTCTGGAACGACGCAAGGACCGCTACAAGATCGACGTGCAGGTGCTCGACGATAGCGGTGAGGCCGTGGTGCCCGGTACCTTTCCACGCCGTGCGGCAGCCTTCGAAGCGCGCCAGCACAATGACCAGCGGCGCTTGCCATGGCGCCGGCTGACGGAGGAATACACCAGCCCCGACACCGGCGAAACCTACTTGCTGATCTACCGCATTCCTCACCCGGCGCTGGATGCCTGGCACCGCGAGAGCCTGCTGTGGCCGCTCAGCGCACTGGGCATTGCCTTGGTCGTGCTGACCCTGTTCAGCCTGCTGGTGACGCTGTCCATCACCCGCCCGTTAAGCCGCCTGCGCAGCGCCGTACACGATCTGGGCCAGACCACCTATCAGCAGAACAGCCTGGCACGGCTGGCAGCGCGGCGCGACGAGTTTGGCGTGCTGGCCAAGGACTTCAACAAGATGGGCGCGCGCCTGCAAAGCACCATTGGCAGCCAGCGCCAGCTGCTACGCGATGTGTCCCACGAACTGCGCTCGCCGCTGGCCAGGCTGCGTATTGCCCTGGCCCTGGCCGAACGCGCCGAGCCTGAGCAGCGGCAAGCGCTGTGGCCACGCCTGACCCGCGAGTGCGACCGCCTGGAAGACCTGATCAGCGAAATCCTCGCCCTGGCCCGAGTGGATGCCGAACAGGCTCATGCCGAACCCGTCGACATCAATGCCTTGCTCGGCAGCGTACGCAAGGACGCCCTGCTGAGCGCACCGGAGCAGGACGTGCGCCTGGAGGCGCAGCCGGGGTTGAGCTTGCAGGGTTGGCCAACGCTGATCGAGCGTGCCGTGGACAACCTGCTGCGCAATGCCCTGCGCTTCAACCCGGCGGGCCAGCCGGTCGAGGTCAGCGCCGCACGCGAGCAGGACCGCATCGTGATCAGCGTGCGTGACCATGGTCCTGGGGCGGCAGCGGAGCACCTGGCGCAACTGGGTGAGCCGTTCTTCCGCGCGCCAGGGCAGGAAGCACCGGGGCATGGCCTGGGGCTGGCGATTGCGCGCAAGGCCGCGGAGCGCCATGGCGGTAGCCTGGTGCTGGAGAATCATCCACAGGGTGGGTTTGTGGCCAGGCTGGAGTTGCCCCTGGCTGAAGCGACAGGCAGTTGATGGGGTGTAAAGGTACCTGGCCTCTTCGCGGGTTAACCCGCTCCTACAGGGGATGTGGATGCCGTTGTAGGAGCGGCTTCACCCGCGAAAAGGCCGGAAGCCTTGATACCTGAATCAGCCCAAGGCCAGGTTACTCACCCCAGCCACTGACGAAATCAGCCGTTTCCAGCACCGGCGCTGTCCGCGGCTCGGTCAGCGGCGTGCCGACGTACAGGTAGCCGATCAGCTCCTCGTTCTCGGCCAACCCCAACCCCTTGTGCACATGGGCATCGAAGGCCATGTCACCGGTACGCCACACCGCGCCGATCCCCTGCGCGTGCGCAGCAATCAGAATACCGTGCGCCGCACAGCCCGCCGCCAGGCGCTGCTCGGACTTGGGCACCTTGAAGTGGTCCTGCAACCTGGCCACCACCACGATCAGCAACGGCGCCCGCAGCGGCATCGCACGGGCCTTGTCCAGTGCAGCCTGGCTGGCATCGCCCTTGTGCTGCACGGCTTCGGCGAACAGCTCACCCAGCTTCTCGCGGCCCTGGCCTTCGATGGTAAGAAAACGCCACGGCCGCAGCTGGCCGTGATCCGGGGCGCGCAGGGCAGCCTGGAACAGCGCCTCGCGCTGGGCGGCATTGGGCGCCGGGTCGGTCAGGCGTGGCACGGAAACACGGTTGAGCAATGCGTCGAGAGCCTCCATCGGCTACCCTCCTGGCAGTTGAATGTGCGGCCATTCTAGCGTTTACATCACCAGACCCATAGGTAGAATGGCGCCCTTCCGTTTCGAGTCTGAGCAGATCACATGGCGTTGCCGACCTTAAGGATCATTGGTTTCATCATCGGCATCTTCCTGATTACCCTGGCCGTCGGCATGGCCGTGCCCATGGCGACCCTGGTGATCTTCGAGCGCACCGGTGACATGCCGTCGTTTCTCTGGTCGAGCCTGATCACCTTCATCGCCGGCCTGGCCCTGGTGGTGCAGGGGCGCCCGGAGCATGTACACCTACGCCCACGCGACATGTACCTGCTGACCGTCAGCAGCTGGCTGGTGGTGTGCGTATTCGCCGCGCTACCGTTCCTGCTGACCCAGCACATCAGCTACACCGACGCCTTCTTCGAAAGCATGTCAGGCATCACCGCCACTGGCGCTACCGTACTCAGCGGGCTCGATAACATGTCACCGGGCATCCTCATGTGGCGCTCGATGCTGCACTGGCTCGGCGGTATCGGTTTCATCGCCATGGCGGTGGCGATCCTGCCGCTGCTGCGCATCGGCGGCATGCGCCTGTTCCAGACCGAATCGTCCGACCGCTCGGAAAAAGTCATGCCGCGCTCGCACATGGTCGCCAAGTCGATCGTGGCGGTTTACGTCGGTTTCTCCATCCTTGGTGCGTTGGCCTTCTGGTGGGCAGGCATGAGCCCGTTCGATGCGATCAACCACGCCATGTCGGCTATCTCTACGGGTGGGTTCTCCACCTCCGACCAGTCGTTGGCAAAATGGGATATCCCGGCCGTGCACTGGGTGGCGGTGGTGGTGATGATCATGGGCAGCCTGCCGTTCACCCTTTACGTAGCCACCCTGCGCGGCAACCGCAAGGCGCTGATTCGTGACCAGCAGGTACAAGGCTTGCTGGGCATGCTGGTGGTCACCTGGCTGGTACTGGGCACCTGGTACTGGTACAGCACCAACCTGCACTGGCTCGACGCCCTGCGCCACGTGGCGCTGAATGTGACCTCTGTGGTCACCACCACCGGTTTCGCCCTGGGGGACTACAGCCTGTGGGGCAACTTCTCGCTGATGCTGTTCTTCTACCTGGGCTTCGTTGGCGGCTGCTCTGGCTCGACCGCCGGCGGTATCAAGATTTTCCGTTTCCAGGTGGCCTACATCCTGCTGAAGGCCAGCCTCAACCAGCTGATTCACCCGCGCGCGGTGATCAAGCAAAAATACAACGGTCATCGCCTCGATGAAGACATCGTGCGTTCGATCCTGACGTTCTCGTTCTTCTTCGCCATCACCATTTGTGTCTTGGCGCTGCTGCTGTCGCTGCTGGGCGTGGACTGGATGACTGCGCTGACCGGTGCCGCCGGCACGGTTTCGGGTGTAGGCCCAGGCCTGGGTGAAGTGATCGGCCCGTCGGGCAACTACGCCACGCTGCCTGACGCGGCCAAATGGATTCTGGCGGCCGGCATGCTGCTGGGTCGCCTGGAAATCATCACGGTGTTGGTGTTGTGCATGCCGGCGTTCTGGCGTCACTGAGCACTTCGCCTTCCGCGCCCAGGCGGGCGCGGTACTCGCTGGGCGTGGCATCGAACCAGCGGCGAAACGCCCGATAGAAGTTGCTGGGGTCGGCAAAGCCCAGCAGGTAGGCGGTTTCCAGCAAGGTCATACCCGGCTGGGCCAGGTATTGTTCGGCCAGTTCGCGGCGGGTGTCGTCAAGCAAGGTCTGGAAGCTGGTGCCTTCCTCCTGCAGCCGCCGTTGCAAGGTGCGCTGCGACAGGTGCAGGGCCTGGGCCAGGGTTTCGCGCTTGGGCTCACCCTGCGGCAGGATGCGGCACAACACCTGGCGTACGCGGTGGCTAACCCGGCTTTCGGAGAAGCGTGCCAGGTACTCGCCGGCAAACCGGTCGTGCAGCACCGCCATGGCCTCGTTCGCGGTCGGCAGCGGCGCCTCCATGTCGGCCCGCTCGAACACCAGTGCATCATGTGGGGCGCCGAACACCAGCGGCGAATGGAACGCCACCTTGTAAGGCTCGACATTCTTCGGCTGCGGCCCCTGCACCAGTACCCGCCGCGGCTGGACCGGCCGGCCACTGAGCCATTTGCACAGCGCCAACGCACAGGCCAGCGACGCTTCGGCGCTGTGCCGGGTTGGCGGCAGGTGGTCACCGTGCACGGTCAGAATCAGCGAATAACCCTCGGGACCGAGGACGAAACTGAGGTCGGAGCTTTCGGCGATGATGCGCTGATAGCGCACCAGGCGCTCGAAGCCCTCGGCCAGGGTGCGGCTGGACATCAACGCATAGCCCACCACATGGAACGACGCCGGGCGGACCACCCGTGCCATGTTCAGGCCGATGGCCTCATTGCCCGACAGCTCCACCGCCAGCTGCCAGAGGCGGGTCATGGAGTCTTGCGGAAAACGTGCATCGGGGTCGTCGAGGGCGGCAAAGTCCAACCCCAATTGCTTGAACATGGCTCTGCAATCCAGCCCTTCCAGTTCAAGTGCCTTCACGATCCCTGATGCCCAACTGGCTGACGTTGTTCTTTCGCTCATGACAGGCTTCTTTTACCAACCGCTCCTGCGGTGAACCCCAAGGATACTCATTTGGCGCCTATTGTCACTGGTAGGCCCCGTCAGTCACTCTAGACTCGAATCAGGCTCCACGCCGTGTATCTTGTCCAGAAGTATTAATCCCGGAGCACTGCCATGAACAGCACAGCGCAGTTTCGCAGTTTTGCCGAGTTCTATCCGTACTATCTGGGGGAGCACAGCAACCCCACCTGCCGCCGCCTGCACTTCGTCGGCACCAGCCTGGTGATAGCGCTGCTGGCCTACACCATTGGCAGTGGCAAATGGTTGCTGCTGCTGGCCGTGCCGGTGTTCGGCTATGGCTTTGCCTGGGTTGGGCACTTTTTTTTCGAGAAGAATCGGCCAGCGACTTTTACCTATCCGCTGTACAGCCTGGCCGGGGATTTCGTGATGTTCCGGGATATCCTGCTGGGCAAGCTCAGGCTGTAAGCGTCCGAGGCCGCTTGGCGGCACTCTGCCCTCGGCCCCTAAGCCGACTCGCGCAACGCCGCCACGGCCTGCGCTTCGGCCAGCCGATACAGTTCGACGCTGCCGTCCCAATGCTCGATCAACGCCGTGCACGACTCCACCCAGTCCCCGCAATTGAGGTAGTCCACCTCACCCACCTTGCGGATCTCGGCATGATGGATATGCCCGCACACCACTCCATGAAACCCACGACGGGTGCATTCATGGGCAATGGCATTCTCGAAGTCGCTGATGAAGTTCACCGCGCCTTTCACCTTGTGCTTGAGGTACGCCGACAGCGACCAGTAACCATAGCCATACCGCGCTCGCCAGTGGTTGAGCCAGCGGTTGAGCACCAAGGTGAATTCGTAGGCGCGATCACCCAGAAACGCCAGCCAGCGGTGGTAACGGGTAATCACATCGAACTGATCGCCATGGACCACCAGCAGTCGGCGGCCATCGGCCGTCAGGTGCTCGGCCTCGTCTACCAGCTGAATGTTACCCAGAATCAACTTTGAGTAGCGGCGCAGGAATTCGTCATGGTTGCCGGTGACGTAGATCACCTCGGTACCGCGCTTGCTCATGGTCAGCAGCCGGCGGATCACGTTGGTGTGAGCTTGCGGCCAATAGATCCCGCCGCGCAGTTTCCAGCCATCGATGATATCGCCCACCAGGTAGACGCGGTCAGCCTGGTAGCCCTTGAGGAATTGCGACAGGTGTTCGGCCTGGCAGTCGCGGGTACCCAGGTGCACGTCGGAGATCCACAGGGTACGCACGCGTTGCTTGCGCGAGGGGCGGGACAGTTCGGCATGGCTCATGGGCAGGCTCCGGCGCAGTTTGCTGGAGACTGGCAGGCGTACATGACAGCGCCATGGCAAAACAGTGACGAGTGATGGCGTGCAGGGATTGAGGCACAATGGGCGCCTGCCCTGCGAGGAAGCCCCCATGACCGCCGGCCCGATCCTCTCGCTGCGCCATTACCGCGACAGCCTGATCGCCCATAGCCACGAACACCCGCAACTGGTGTTCGGCCTGCGCGGCCGCCTGGAGTTCGAGGTCCAGGGGCATGGCGCCGGCATCGATCGCCAGGGGCTGATCGTGGTCCCGGCGGGTGCTCATCACACGTGCGCCAGCGATGCCGGCAGTGATTGCCTGGTGCTTGATGTGCCAGGGGAGCCTTGGCTGCGCGAGCACCTGGGCGAGCATGCCGATGCCAGCCGCCGCCTGCTCGACCGCCCCGCCGCCGTGAGCCTGGATGAGCGCCAGCAGCAACTGGTGGACTGGCTGGCGACCAGCCCCGTGCACGACCCACTGATTGCCCGTCAAGGCGCGGCACTGCTGCTGGCCAGCCTCAACGCCACGGCGGCAGCCAGCGTGCACGCCAGCCAGCGCCTGCCCTACAGCGCCTTCGATGCGCATATCGAGCAACATGCGGCTTACCCGCTGCAGGTAGCTGACCTGGCGCGCATCGCCGGGCTGTCCAGTGCCCGGCTGCATGCGCGCTTTACCACTGAGTGCGGGATGACTCCGATGGACTACATTCGCCAGCGGCGTTTGCTCAAGGCGCGGCGGCTAATCGTGCAGACCGTGCTGCCGATGGGCGAAATTGCGGCGCAGGTGGGGTATAGCTCGCAAAGTGCCTTTTCAGCGGCGATGCTACGGGCGTTCGGGTGTACACCTTTGGCTTTGCGGCGAGAGTCTGGCGATAACTGACAGCAGTCTTGCGACAGAATGTGTTTGCCTGAGGCTTTACACTTTGCCTTTACCGGCCCTTTCGCGGGTAAACCCGCTCCTACAGGATGCCCCCGCCTGAAGGTTGTGCAAAACCTGTAGGAGCGGGTTTACCCGCGAAAGGGCCGGCACAACCTGTAGGAGCGGGTTTACCCGCGAAAGGGCCGGCACTGCCTGTAGAGATCTTCATCAAGGACCCATCATGAACCACCGCACCGCCCTCGGCGCACTGCACATTGGCGCGCTATTCTTCGGCCTTACCGGCGTCTTCGGCAAACTGGCCGCCAGCGCCAGCCCGGCGATCATTGTCTTCGGTCGCGCCGCCTTCGCCGTACTCGCCCTGGCCCTGTTCGCCAGCCTGGCCGGCCCGGGCTGGCAACGCGTGAGCCGCCAGGATACGCGCCGCCTGCTGCTCGGTGGTGTGCTGCTGGCCGGCCACTGGGTCAGCTTCTTCATCGCCGTCAAAGTGGGCGGCGTAGCCATCGCCACCCTCGGCTTCGCCAGCTTCCCGGCCTTTACGGTGATCCTCGAAAGCCTGCTGTTCCGCGAGCGTATCCACCGTAACGAAGCCGTCTTGGTCGTGCTGGTCAGCATCGGCCTGATACTGGTTACACCGGCATTCGACCTGGCCAGCGAAGCCACCGGCGGCCTGCTCTGGGCACTGCTCTCGGGCCTGCTGTTCTCGCTGCTGTCACTGACCAACCGGGCCGGCTCCGGACGTTTGCCTGCAGTGCAGGCCGCACTGTGGCAAAACCTGGTGGTGGGCCTGTGCCTGCTACCGTTCGCGGCGCCCGGCCTGGCCGACGTTGCGACCCTGGACTGGCTGTGGATCGCCCTGCTCGGCATTTTCTGCACGGGGGTGGCGCACAGCCTGTTCGTCGCCAGCCTGGCAGTGATCAAGGCGCGCACCGCTGCGGTCGTGTTCGGCATGGAGCCGGTCTACGGCATTGCCGTGGCCTGGGCAGTGTTCGCCGAAACCCCTACCGTGCGCATGCTGCTGGGCGGCGCGCTGATCATCTTCGCCATCGTGCTGTCCAGCCGCCTGGCTGCCGAGCAGCCGCCCAGGCAGCGGCCACTGACCGAGGGCGCCTGATCAGCGGTCGTTGTGACCAAGGTCACGCTGCGGGTCGACCAGGTCGCGCACCCGCTGCTTCAGTGCCTTCGCCTCGGGGAAACCGCCGTCGGCCTTGCGCTCCCAGATCTGCACGCCATTGCAGGTGATGCGGAAGACACCCCCGGTGCCCGGCTCCAGCGCAACCCGGCCTAGGTCGTCGGCAAAGGTGCTGAGCAGTTCCTGAGCCAGCCAGGCCGCACGCAGCAGCCACTGGCACTGGGTGCAATAGGTGATGACGATTTCCGGCTTGTTGTCAGCCATGGTGAAACATCTCCAGGTAAGGGGCCGCTTATACTAGCGGTCTTTAGCCCACGGTTTGAGAGTCACGATGCGCCGTCTGCTGTTCTGTTTTCTGCTCGCACTCACCTCGCTTACGGCAATCGCTGCGGAACCCGCCAGGCCCAAGGTCGGCCTGGTGTTGTCTGGCGGTGCTGCCCGTGGCCTGGCCCACATCGGCGTGCTCAAAGCACTGGAGGAACAGGGTGTGCGCATCGACGCCATCGCCGGCACCAGCATGGGCGCGGTGGTCGGCGGCCTGTACGCCTCGGGCTACAGTGTCGAAGAGCTGGAAAAACTCGCGACTACCCTTGACTGGCAACAGGCGCTCTCCGACGCCCCGCCGCGCAAGGATGTGCCGTTCCGGCGCAAGCAGGATGACCGTGACTTCCTGGTCAAGCAGAAGCTCAGCTTTCGCGACGACGGCAGCATGGGCCTGCCGCTGGGTGTGATTCAGGGCCAGAACTTGTCACTGCTACTGGAAAGCAAACTGGCGCATACCGCCGACACCCGCGACTTCGACAAGCTGCCCATCCCCTTCCGCGCCGTGGCCACCGACATCGCCAGTGGCGAAAAAGTCGTGTTCCGCCGGGGTCACCTGCCCCAGGTAATCCGCGCCAGCATGTCGATCCCCGCCGTGTTCGCCCCGGTCGAACTGGACGGCCGCCTGCTGGTGGACGGCGGGATGGTCGACAACATTCCGGTGGATGTGGCCCGCGAAATGGGCGTGGACCTGGCCATCGTGGTCGACATCGGCACCCCGCTGCGCGATCGCAAGCAATTACTGACGGTGGTCGACGTGCTGAATCAGTCGATCACTTTGATGACCCGGCGCAACTCCGAAGAACAACTGGCCAGTCTGCACCGCGACGACATCCTCATCCAGCCATCGCTGACCGCCTTCGGCGTGACTGACTTCGGCCGTGCCCGCGACATGATCGACGCCGGTTACCGCGCCACTCGCCTGCTTGACCCACGCCTGGCCACCCTGCGCCAGCTCGAGGGCGACGCCAGCCTGGCCGTGGCCCGCTCGCCGCGCCAGCGCACGCCGGTAATCACCGCAATCCGGATCGAAAACGACTCCAAGGTCAGCGATGATGTAATCCGCTCGTACATCCGCCAGCCGATCGACGCACCGCTGGAACTGGGCCGCCTGCAGACCGACATGGGTACGCTGTATGGCCTGGACTACTTCGACAGGGTGCAGTACCGCGTGGTGCACAAGGGCAACGACAATACCCTGGTGATCAACGCCCGGGGCCGACGCGGCGGCACGGACTACCTGCGCCTGGGCCTGAACCTGTCCGATGACCTGCGCGGCGACAGCGCTTTCAACCTGGGCGCCAGCTACCGGGTCAACGGCATCAACAGCCTTGGCGCCGAATGGCTGACCCGCGGCCAGATCGGTGACCAGCAAGCGCTGTACAGCGAGTTCTACCAACCCCTGGATGTGGGCTCACGCTACTTCATCGCGCCGTACCTGGACCTGGGCTCGCAGAACATCGAAGCCACCCTGGACAACGACCCGGTCGCCGAGTATCGCCTGGAACGCTATGGCTTTGGCCTGAACGTAGGCCGGCAGATCGGCAACAGCGGTGAAGTGCGCCTGGGCGTGGGCAAGGCCTGGGGCGAAGCCGAGGTGCGCATCGGCGACCAGGACCTGCCCAAAGTCAGTTTCAACGAAGGTTTCTACGAGCTGAAGTACTCGTTCGACACCCTCGATAACGTGTACTTCCCGCACCATGGCGAGGATATCGGCCTGACCTTGCGCAAATACGACAAGTCGCTGGACTCCGACCAGGATTACCGGCAGTGGCTGTTCACCCTGGACAAGGCCATCAGCAGCGGGCCGAACACGTTCGTACTGGGTGGGCGCTACGGGCGCACGCTGGACGACACCGAAGTGGTGACGTCGAGCTTTGTGATGGGCGGGGCGCGAGAGCTGTCAGGCTTCCGCCAGGACTCGGTATCGGGGCAGAACGTGAGCCTGCTGCGCATGGTCTATTACCGCCGGCTGACGCCACGGGCCTATGTGCCGCTGGACTTCCCGCTGTACATCGGCGGCTCGCTGGAGCGTGGGCGGGCGTGGAACAATGACAACGAATTCGACAGTGGGTACATCAATGCGGCGAGCATCTTCCTGGGGCTGGAGACGCCTCTAGGGCCGCTGAACTTCAGCTACGGCGCCAACAGTGCGCATGAGCAGGCGGTGTACCTGAACCTTGGGCACACCTTCTGAGGCTTGCACTGCACCTGCAACGATGGGGGGAGCTCAGGACTTTTCGAGGTTGGCCAGGATCTTGGCATGCACGCGCATGCAGACCTGCAAGTCCGCCTCGTCCACGCCGGTAAACAGCTCTACCCGCAGCTGGTTGGCGATGGTCTCGATCTGATCGATCAACGGCTTGGCCGGCGGGCACAGCACGATCTTCTTCGCCCGCCGATCCTCCAGCACCGCCTGCCGGCGCACCAGCCCTTGCGCTTCCAGGCTGTCGAGCAGACGCGCCAGGGTCGGGCCCTCGACACCTACGCTCTGGGCCAGCTCACGCTGGGTCGGGGCGTCTTCGAAGCGCGCCAGGTGCAGCAACACCAGCCAGCGCGCCTGGGACAGGTTGAGCCCGGCCAGGCGGCGGTCCAGCTCGGCACGCCAACCTCGGGACATCTGGGCCAGTTGCATGCCAAAGCGGTGTTGGTTGTCGTTCAGGGGCATAAGGAACTCATTGGAGTAGATCTAATTATTAGGCAGCTAACCATGCCCTGCCCCACGAGGCAAGGCTCGGCCATGGTTACGCGTTCGATAATCGTCAAAAAGCATGACAAAGGTCAGCAGATGGCGCTTCTGCCTTCGATCCTGCATGCGTTTACAATTCGAATTCCGCCGCCAGCGCTGCGCGCACGCAATAAAGTACGCCCTCCGGCACCCGCGCCCCGAACTGCGGGGCAATGGCCGACACCGGTGGCAGCTCACCCTCGCCATCAAGAAAGGCGTCCTGCACCTCCATCATCAGGTCTTCCGGCAAGTCGATGGCCTGGTCCAGACTCAGCTCCTGGCGGCCCAGCGCCTCGGCCAGCAGGCTATACACATTCTTCTCGCTGCAGTTGAGCTGCCCGGCGATCTGCGCCGGGGTCATGCCGGCACGGGCCAGGCTGACCAGTTCGTGGCGCAGGTCGAGCACCACTTTCGGTGCCTCGTCGGTGCCACCGCTGCTGTTCAGCACTTCGAGGAACGCCTGGCCGTAGCGCTCCAGCTTGCGCGCCCCCACACCGCTGACCTGGGCCATGTCGCTGAGGCTGACCGGCTGGCTGCGCAGCATCTCCAGCAGTGTCGAGTCGGGGAAGATGACGTAGGGTGGCACACTGTGTTCTTCGGCCAGCTTGCGGCGCAGGGTACGCAGCGCTTCCCACAGATCGCGCTCTTCGGCACGCACCAGCTGGCTGGCCGGGCTGCCGCCGCTGGACGACGAGGTTTTGGCCGTGGTCTGCGGTTTGAGATCACGGCGCAGTTGCAAGGTCACCTCGCCGCGCAGCAGCGGCCGACAGCTGTCGGACAGGCGCAGACCGCCGTAGCCTTCCAGGTCGATATCGACCAGGCCGCGCGCCACCAGCTGACGGAACAGTGAACGCCACTCCACCTCGGCCAAGCCTTTGCCAACGCCGAATACCGACAGCTTCTCGTGGCCGAAATTGCGCACCTTCTCGGTGTCCTTGCCCAACAGCACATCGACCAGGTGGCCAACACCATAGCGCTGGCCGGTGCGGAACACCGCCGACAGCGCCTGGCGGGCCGGCTCGGTAGCGTCCCAGGTCTGGATGTTGTCGACACAGTTGTCGCAGTGCCCGCACGGTTGTTCGAGGGTCTCGTCGAAGTAGGCCAGCAGCGACTGGCGGCGGCAGCGCGTTTCTTCGCACAGCGCCAGCATGGCGTCCAGCTTGTGCTGCTCGATACGCTTGTGGCGCTCGTCGCCTTCGGAGTTCTGCAGCATCTGCTTGAGCATCACCATGTCCTGCAGCCCGTAGGCCATCCAGGCATCGGAGGGCAGGCCGTCACGGCCGGCCCGGCCGGTTTCCTGGTAGTAGGCCTCAAGCGATTTGGGCAGGTCGAGGTGAGCAACGAAGCGCACGTTGGGCTTGTCGATACCCATGCCGAAAGCAATGGTAGCGACCATGATCAGCCCTTCCTCGTTGAGAAAGCGGTGCTGGTTGGCCGCACGTGTCTCGGCGGCCAGGCCGGCGTGATACGGCAGCGCAGGGAACCCCTGACTGCAGAGGAAGGCGGCGGTTTCGTCGACCTTCTTGCGCGACAGGCAGTAGACGATGCCTGCGTTGCCACGACGTTCGCCGAGGAAGGCCATCAACTGCTTGCGCGGTGCCTCCTTGGGCACGATGCGGTAGAAGATGTTGGGCCGGTCGAAACTCGACAGAAAGCGCTCGGCGCCCTGCAGGTGCAGGCGCTGAACGATCTCCTCGCGGGTTCGCATGTCGGCCGTAGCGGTAAGCGCAATGCGCGGCACATGCGGAAACAGTTCGGCCAGCTGGCCCAGCTGCAGGTACTCTGGGCGGAAATCGTGCCCCCATTGCGAAACGCAGTGGGCCTCGTCAATGGCGAACAGCGAGATGTCCAGATCGCGCAGGAAGTCGAGCATGCGCGGCTGCACCAGGCGTTCCGGCGCCAGGTACAGCATCTTGACTTCACCACGGCGCAGGCGCCCGGCCAGTTCACGCTGCTGCTCCGCCGTCAGGGTAGAGTTCAGGGCGGCCGCAGACACACCCAGCTCGTCAAGGGTGGCGACCTGGTCGTCCATCAGCGCGATCAGTGGCGATACCACCACCGTCAGGCCCGGGCGCAGCAGCCCCGGCACCTGGAAACACAGCGATTTGCCGCCACCGGTGGGCATCAGTACCAAGGCATCGCCGCCATTGGCCACGCATTCGATGATCGCTGCCTGGCGCCCACGGAAACTGTCGTAGCCGAAGATGTCCTTGAGAACGCGCTGAGCCTGTTCGAGCATGTGCAACTCCAAATCGCCGTACCATCCTGGATAAAGGCTGGACGAAAAACCCGCCCCGCACACGCCAAATGCGTAAGCGGTTTTTGCCAGGCAGCCGTTAAAACCTGCCCCTGGATGAAAAATCGCGGAGTATACCGCAGCACCGCGCTGCACATGCACCGCGGCGATAGACGTTCCCTTTGCCCCGCTGCCGCTGCAAGGTGCTAGAATTCGTTATCGTTTATTCCCCAAGGTAGCCCTGTAATGTCCTTCGCCGAGCAACTGACCCGCCTGCAAGCCTTCCTCGACGCCGACGAGCTGCACGAAGAAGCGCTGGACTATGTCGCCGCACACGGCTACCTCACCGCTCTTTCGATCAACGCCGAGGACGTGCCCGAGCGCGAGTGGATCGACGCCCTGTTCGCCGAGGAGCCGCACTACGCCAGCGAAGCCCAGCGCACCGAGATCGAGGCCACCCTGGTGGCGCTCAAGGCGCACATTGCCCGCCAGCTGGCCAGCGACGAAGAATTCGACCTGCCCTGCGACCTCGACCTGACCGATGAGCCGGACGATTCCGACCTGCGCGGCTGGTGCATCGGTTTCATGGAAGGCGTGTTCCTGCGGGAAGAGGCGTGGTTCGAAAACGCCGAGGAAGAAGTCAGCGAAATGCTGCTGCCGATCATGGTGGGTTCGGGCTTGTTCGACGAACAACCAGAGTTCGCCGACATCGCCAGCAACGCCAACCTGCAGGATGACATGATCGTGCAAATCCCCGAGGCACTGAGCGCACTGTTCCTGCTGCTGCACGCCCCTGACGAAAAACCGGCGCTGCTCAAGCCACGCCACCACTGAGCTACCTGTGCGCTACCTGCTGCTGGCCACTGGCTGGCTCAGCGTCGCGCTGGGGGTGCTGGGGATATTCCTGCCGGTATTGCCCACCACCCCATTCCTGCTTTTGGCGGCGGCCTGCTTTGCCCGCAGCTCGCCGCGCTTCCATCACTGGCTGGTCCATCATCCCAAGCTGGGGCCATGGATCCGTGACTACCTCAGTGGTGAAGGCATCCCCCTCAAGGGCAAGGTCTACGCCATCGGCCTCATGTGGGCCAGCATTGGCCTGTCGTGCTACCTGGTGCCGCTGTTCTGGGCGCGCACCTTCATGTTGACCAGTGCCGCATTGGTCACCCTGTACATTCTCAGCCTGAAAACCCTGCACAAGCCAAAGTGACAATATTTTGTCGCCAAATATCGCTTTCGCCTAATCAACACCCTCTTTATCCGAATTAGTTCTGGAACTGCGCATAGGCCTTGTATCCATGGGTTTTCAAGGCATTTCCCGCCTTCGTTCCGTGCCCTTGAATACACACTTATTAGACAACAACGATCTTATATGGCAATTTGATATGAATAAATCTTCTTATCTATCGCGTTGAATGTACTTAGCTGTGTTGTTAAAAACCTGCAACACTATACGCGATACGTTTATCGTCATTTTTTTGGCGAACAGCAGGATCAATTCCAGGATCAGGGAGATGTACCATGCGCGTTTTGAACCCCATCACCAGTGCTTTACTGTTGGCCCTGGCGAGTGCCAACGTACAGGCGATGTCGATTACCGAGGCTGTCCAAAGCGCCGTGGACTACCACCCACAAGTCAGCTCCAACCGTAACAGCAAGCTGTCGGCCGATGAAGACGTGAAGTTCGCGCGTGGTGGCTACTACCCTTCCGTGGACCTGGTTGCCGGTTACGGCCGCCAGCGCTCGGACAACGCCACGACCCGTGCCGAGGGTAACCACAACAAGGAAACCCTCAACTACACCCAGTCCGAACTGCGCCTGCGGCAGATGATCTTCGACGGCTTCAACACCGCGAATGAAGTAGGCCGCACCGAGGCGGTCTCTACCTCGCGCGCCTATTACACCCAGGCCGTTGCCCAGGATGTCGCCCTGCGTGCAGTCGAGGTCTACCTGGAAGTGCTCAAACGCCGTGAACTGGTGACGCTGGCCAAGAACAACCTGCAAGCTCACCTGCGCGTCAACGACCAGATTGGCCTGCGCAACGAGCGCGGCGTCGGCAGCACCGCCGACCTCGACCAGTCCCGCGCACGTCGCGCCCTGGCGGAAAACAACCTGGACACCGCCGAAGTCGACCTGGCCGATGCCGAGGCCAACTTCTTCAGCGTGATCGGTCGCGCCCCGGACGAGCTGGAAAGCCCGCAGAGCATCAGGGGCGAGGTGCCAGGCACCCTCGACGAAGCCCGCGACGGCATGCGCCAGAACAACCCGTACATCAAGTCTGCCCAGGCTGACGTCAACGCCGCCGAGCGGCAGTACGAAGTGGGCAAGTCGACCTTCTACCCGCGCTTCGACGCCATTCTGGCAACCGGTGCCAACAACAACACCGGCGGCGAGAAAGGCCACAACAACAACGACTGGCAAGCTGGCGTGGAGATGAACTACAACCTGTTCCGCGGTGGCAGCGACAAGGCTCGCCTGCAGTCCGACGCGCACAAGATCAACCAGGCACTGGACATTCGCAACAACGCCCTGCGTGAGTTGACCGAGAACCTGAGCCTGGCGTGGAACGCCATGAACAACGCCAGCAAGCAGCTGCCGACCGCGCGCGAATACGCCGAGACCACCAAACGTGTGCGCGCGGCCTACCAGGACCAGTTCGGCCTGGGCCAGCGCACCCTGCTGGACGTCCTCGACAGTGAGAACGAGCTGTACAACGCAGACCGTCGCTACACCGAGGTGCGTTATACCGAAGAGTTCTCGCGCTACCGCGTACTGGCGACCATGGGTGAATTGCTGAGCAAACAGCATATTTCGTTGCCACCAGAGGCGCTGGCGACCACCGAAGTCCGCACCGAAGCGCGTCTGCCTGAGATGCGTTGAGCGGGTTTTAGGTAGCGGGGCTGCTTTGTGCTGCGAATGGGCTGCAAAGCAGCCCCCAACCCTCATTCGCGGCCATGATTACGCTGAAAAGTCTCTACGCCCATGGCCCTGATCTGCCCCTCGATCAACGCCTCGAACGGCGCCAGCAGTGCATCGAAGCAGGCCGGTTGCTCCAGCGTGTTCAATGCCCCGACCACCGCCTCGATCGTCGACAATGCACCCGCCTCCGGCGCTTTGCGCAACCGATAGCGTGAAGCGGCCACCTGCCCCAGCGTCACCCGTGGCAGCCCCCCCAGCAACGGGTTCAGGTACAGCAGCTTGCGCGCCTTGCGCCAGGTACCATCGGGTACGATGAGCAGCAAAGGTTTGTCGCCCGCCTCGCCATAAGCTGTGAGCACCTGGGCGTCATCACCCGGGAACAGCAGCACCGGGTGGTATCCGGGGGTGGCGAGCAAGTCATGCAGGTCATCGAACACCTCTCCAATCCGCAACTCGGCATTGTTCAGGCCAAGGGCAGCCAGGCGCGCCGTGTTCAGGGCATGGGCAGTTTCACTGGGGTGCTGCAGCAGGATCACACGGGTGCGGCTGTCGAGCGCGGGGATCAGTGGGCATAGGCAATGGTCGAGCGGGCGCTGGCAGCGCTCGCAGCGGGGTCTGGGCATGGCGGTCTCCTTGGCGGGGACAGTTTGCCACATAACCGGGGCCCGCTTTGCGGGCCCCGCGATTTCAACGGTTGAACCTTTCCGCCAGGCTATGCAGGTACTCCGCCATGCGCTCGAGGTCCTGGCTGATTTCCGCGCCTTGCCTGGCTTGCCCGGCACTCTGGTCGCACAGCTGGGCAATTCTCACGATCTGCTGGTTGATGTCTTCAGCCACATGGCTCTGTTGCTCCGATGCCGTGGCCATCTGCTGGCTCATGCCAGTGATGCGGCTGACCGCCACGGCAATCCCGCTCAGTGCCGCCTGCACCGCCTCGACACTGTGCACACTGTCCCGGGAAATCTGCTCGCCCCGGCTGGCAGTGCTCACCGCTCGCTCCGCCCCGGCCCTCAACGAGGCAATGATATGGTGGATCTCTTCGGTCGACGCGCGGGTACGCTGCGCCAACGACCGCACCTCATCAGCCACCACTGCGAACCCCCGCCCTTGCTCACCGGCGCGCGCCGCTTCAATGGCGGCGTTAAGCGCCAGCAGGTTGGTCTGCTCGGCAATCGAAGTGATCACGTCGACCACGCTGCCAATCGACTGGGTCTGCTCGGCCAAGGCGTTGACCGCCTGACCAATGTCATTGACCGCGTCGCTCATGCTGCCCATGGCTTGCAGGCTCTTCAGGGCCAGCTCGCTGCCCTGCTGCGCCAGTTGGTCGGCATCACCTGCCGCGTGTGCCGTGCTCTGCACGTTGTGGGTGACCTGCTGGATGGTTGCCGCCATCTGCGCGATCGCCGTGGCGGACTGGTCGGTCTCGCTGCGCTGCCGGTCGAGCATCTGCGCCTGGGCATCGGACAGGTCGGAAGACTGCGCCGCCCGCGACTTTACCCCGACACCGGCATCCACCAGCCGGGTCAGGGCCGTTTGCAGGCGGGCTTCTTCGCTGATGATGGCCAGGTCGAGCTGGCCCTGCAGGCCTGGGTTGTCGCTGTAGGTCAGCGCCACCAACGGACTGGTAAAGGCCTTGGGATGCTCAGCCAACGTGCGGCGAATGGCCTGGTTCTGACGGTGCTCGACCCAGTACCAAGCCAGCAGCAGACTTGCCATCAGCACCGCGAGCGCCGCATAGGGGGGCAGCCAAAGGTAACCCGCCGCCGACAGCAGGCCTGCGCCGATCAGTGGCCAGCCATGGCCCAGGCCGTGCCCCAGGCGAGCAGCCCACGGCACTGGGCCGCGGCCATCACGCAAACGCGCATACAGTGCCTCGGCACGGCGGATCTGCTCGCGCGTGGGCACCGAGCGCACCGACTCGTAGCCACTGATCCGGCCTTGTTCGTATATCGCCGTGACATAGGCGCTTACCCAATAGTAATCGCCGTTCTTCGCCCGGTTCTTGACGATGCCCATCCAAGGTTTGCCCTGCTTGATGGTCTCCCACATGTGGCCAAACACCGCCGGCGGCATGTCCGGGTGGCGCACCAGGTTGTGCGGTTGGCCGACCAGCTCGTCGTAGGTAAAGCCGCTGATTGCCACAAAGGCGTCGTTGCAGTAGGTGATTCGGCTGCCGAGGTCAGTCGTGGAAATAAGGCGTTGATCGCCGGGGAAGGTTCTTTCGTGCTCAGTGACGGGCAAATTCATGCGCATCTTGGGCGATCCTTGCAGGATGAAATAAGGGGAAATCATCAGCGCAAGTTGATATGTAGCAGAGCGCTATCAGGTTAGCGGCCAGCGTTTACCGGAATTTAACCCGCTCCCGACGGAATGCATGAATGCGTCGCATCTCAGCCCACGTTGAGCTGGCTTTTCAGCAGGTCACGGAAGGTCTGGATCAGCGGTTCGCGGCTGCGCCCGCGGCGAATGATCAGCGAGAACGGGGCCTGGTAACCAAAGGTCGACGGCGACAGTACACGCAAGTCACCTTTGTCGACCCAGGCCTGGGCGTAGTGTTCAGGCAAGTAGCCGATATAGGCCCCGGAAAGGATCAGGATCAGCTGCGCCTCCATGCTTTCAACCGTCGCCGCACTGTGCTTGAAGCCATGCCGGGCCAGTTCGGCCTGGCTCCAATAACCACGGCCGACCATGCGCTGCTGGGTCACCACCTGCTCGGGAATGCGCCGCTCGGCATACAACGGGTGGCGGCTGCTGCAGTACAGCCAGTGCTGTTCGCGGTACAACGGCTGGTAGAGCAGGCCGCTCATCCGCGAAGAAAACGCGCCGATGGCCAGGTCCAGGCGGTTGTCCTGCACACCCAGTTGCAGCTCGTAGGGGCTGGACACCGACAGGTGCAGGTGCACCGCCGGGTGCTCCTGGCTGTAGGCGCCGATGGCTTCGGCCAGCGGCAAGGCGCGGTCACCGACCGTGGAGTCGATCACGCCAAGGTTGAGGGTGCCACGCAGTTCGCCCTTGAGGGCGGCGGCATACTGCTCGAAACCGTCCAGCTCGGCCAGCAGGCGCAGGGTTTCCTGATGGAACAGCTCGCCCTTGCTGGTCAGGCTGAAGCCACCCCGACCCCGGTGGCACAACACGATACCCAACGCGCCCTCCAGCTGGCTCATGTAGGTACTGATGGCCGAGGTCGACAGGTTCAGCTCGCGCTGGGCGTTGGCAAAGCCCTGGTGGCGCACCACGCTGATGAAGATGCGCAGCAGTTTCAGGTCGGGCAAGGTCGAGGCCATGGTGCAACGGTTCCACAAGGGTATGTGCGCGCAGTCTAACTGCTCTACCCGCCTTTAGTTCAGAAAATCCTGAACTAAGTATTTGTCGGTAGCGATTCTTCCCCGGTACTCCCTTGAGCAGACTTGGCCGAAATGTCCCTGCCCGCCGGCAAACCAAACGTGAATGGCGCGCGGCGGCACAGGTTCGAACAAACACAACAATCGACCGACTGATGAGGCCCACCGTGGACAAGACTCTCCACCAACCACTGGGCGGCAACGAAATGCCGCGTTTCGGCGGCATCGCCACCATGCTCCGCCTCCCCCACCTGCAAAGCGCCGAAGGCCTGGATGCCGCCTTCATTGGCGTACCGCTGGATATCGGTACCTCGCTACGCTCCGGCACCCGCTTCGGCCCGCGGCAGATCCGCGCCGAATCGGTGATGATCCGCCCGTACAACATGGCGACCGGTGCCGCCCCGTTCGACTCGCTGTCGGTCGCCGATATCGGCGATGTGGCAATCAACACCTTCAATCTGCTGGACGCCGTGCGCATCATCGAAGAAGCGTATGACGAGATCGTCGAGCACAACGTCATCCCCATGACCCTGGGGGGCGATCACACCATCACCCTGCCGATCCTGCGTGCGCTGCACAAGAAACACGGCAAGATCGGCCTGGTACACATCGATGCCCACGCCGACGTCAACGACCACATGTTCGGCGAGAAGATCGCCCACGGCACCACCTTCCGCCGCGCCGTGGAAGAAGGCCTGCTCGACTGTGACCGCGTGGTGCAGATCGGCCTGCGCGCCCAGGGCTACACCGCCGATGACTTCAACTGGAGCCGTCGCCAGGGCTTCCGCGTGGTCCAGGCCGAAGAGTGCTGGCACAAGTCACTGGAGCCACTGATGGCCGAAGTGCGGGAAAAAGTCGGCGGTGGCCCGGTTTACCTGTCTTTCGACATCGATGGCATCGACCCGGCCTGGGCACCCGGTACCGGAACCCCGGAGATCGGCGGCTTGACCACCATCCAGGCGATGGAGATCATTCGCGGCTGCCACGGCCTGGACCTGATCGGCTGTGACCTTGTCGAAGTCTCCCCGCCTTACGACACCACCGGCAACACCTCGCTGCTCGGTGCCAACCTGCTGTTCGAGATGCTGTGCGTGCTACCTGGCGTGGTGCGTCGCTAATACCGCTCTACCCCGGCAGGAGCCATGAGGGAGGGCCACTGAGGCCCGCCAACACAAGAAAAGACCGCCGGGCGCCGTGCAAACGCCCGCGCGGTCGATCTCGCCATAATAAAGATAATCGGGAGACCCCCAATGGCCTTGGACATCATTGTTGTAATGATCTACACCGCCGGCATGCTCGGGCTTGGCTGGTATGGCATGCGCCGCGCGAAAACCCATGAAGACTACCTGGTAGCCGGGCGCAACCTCGGCCCGGTGCTGTACATGGGCACCATGGCCACCACCGTACTCGGTGGCGCTTCCACCGTCGGCACCGTGCGCCTGGGCTACGTCCACGGCATTTCCGGCTTCTGGCTGTGCGCAGCCCTGGGCCTGGGCATCATCGCCATCAACCTGTTCCTCGCCAAACCGCTGCTGCGCCTGCGCATCTTCACCGTGACCCAGGTACTGGAACAGCGCTACAACCCCACCGCACGCCAGGCCAGCGCCGTCATCATGCTGGCTTACGCGCTGATGATCGGGGTCACCTCGACCCTGGCCATGGCCACCGTCCTGCAGGTGCTGCTGGACCTGCCGTTCTGGGCTTCGCTGATGCTCGGCGGCGGCGTGGTAGTGCTGTACTCGACCATCGGCGGCATGTGGTCGCTGACCCTGACCGATATCGTCCAGTTCGTGATCAAGACCGTCGGCCTGATGTTCATCCTGCTGCCAGTGTGCCTGTACAAGGCCGGTGGTTGGGACACCCTGGTGGCCAAACTGCCAGCGGCCAGCTTCCAGCTGACTACCATTGGCTGGGACACCATCATCACTTACTTCCTGATCTACTTCTTCGGCATCCTCATCGGCCAGGACATCTGGCAGCGAGTGTTCACCGCCCGTGACGAAAAGGTCTGTCAGCGAGCCGGCACCACCGCCGGTGTGTATTGCGTGCTGTATGGCCTGGCCTGTGCGGCGATCGGCATGGCTGCGCATGTGCTGATGCCCGACCTGGCCAACCCGAACAACGCCTTTGCCGAGATGATCAAGAGCACCCTGCCCGATGGCATTCGTGGCCTGCTGATGGCCGCGGCCCTGGCGGCCATGATGTCCACCGCCAGCGCCGGTCTGCTGGCTGCCTCGACCACCGTGACCGAAGACCTGCTGCCCAAGCTGCGTGGCGGCAAGCAGTCGAGCCTGGGCACCAGCCGCCTGTTCACCCTGCTCACCGGCCTGGTGGTGCTGGGCATCGCGCTGGTGGTGAATGATGTGATCAACGCCCTGACCCTGGCTTATAACCTGCTGGTCGGCGGCATGCTGATCCCGTTGATCGGGGCGATCTTCTGGAAGCGTGCGACCACCGCAGGCGCGATTGCCAGCATGTCGCTGGGCTTTGCCACCGCCCTGCTGTTCATGTTCCTGGACGGGCTGGAGGCCAATACCCCGATCTACTACAGCCTGGCAGTAGGGCTGGTGAGCTTTGTGGGCGTGAGCCTGGTGTCGCGCAAGTCGGTGGCGGCGGTGAAGCTGGCCTGACTGCTGTACCGGCCCTTTCGTTTGTAGCGGGCTTGCACGCGCGAAAGGGCCAGTACACGCAATAGACAATCAGCAGACACAAAAAGGCCGCTGCACCCACTCGGGTGAAGCGGCCTTTGTCGTTAATCAGCGCCGACGCGGTTGACGTTTGCGCTGCTCTTCATCAGTCGGGATCGGCACCGGCTGCAAGGGTGGTGGAATCAGCCCCAAGGCGACGGCCAGGTCGTGGAGCCAGTTTGACAGTGGTTTATTCATAATGCCCCCTTGACGGGTCAGCCTCACGGCAAATCAATCCTGCAATGTTTCATACAGATCATAGCCCTATGTCCTGTATTACGCATGCCTCTGTTCCTACAGATAAGGGCGATTTTGACTCGGATCAAGCCGTGGCGGCGCATTCCGACGACTGGTTAATCGTTTCGCTTTGTTGCAGGTCGATCCATGCCTGCAGATTAGCCCCGCGCATACCCTGGCGCCACATCAGCCAGGTGACCGCCTGATCGAAAGGTGCCTGCAGCGGGTGCACCCTCACCCGATCACGTCCAGGCAGGCTGTCGAGCATCGACTGGGCCATCATCGCCACACCCGCACCCGCGATCACACAGGCCAGCATGCTCTGGTACGACTCGATCTCCATCACCCGCCCCATCGGCGTATGGGCATGGGCATACCAGGCCTCCAGGCGCATGCGGTACGAGCAGCCCTGGCGGAAGGTGAACACCGCCTTGCCCGCCACGTCCTTGGCGGTGAGGACCGCCGGGTGCTCGGGGCTGGTGATCAGTACCAGTTGCTCATCGCACAGCGGCACGCCATCCAGCCCGGCAAGGCTCGGTGGCCCGTCCACAAGAGCAGCATCCAGGGAGTGGTTCAACAGTCCTTCAAGCAACTCGCCGCTGGGTGCTGCACGCACTTGCAGGTTCACCTGTGGGTAAGCCTGGTGATAGCGCGCCAGCAACGCCGGCAAGTGGGTCGCCGCCGTGCTGTACATGGTCCCCAGCACGAAGTCCCCAGCCGGCTGACCGCCACGCACGGCGCCCAGCGCTTCGTCGCGCAAGGCGGACATACGGTTGGCATAGTCCAGCAGCACCTTGCCTGCTGGCGACAGTTGCAGGCGCTGACGTTCGCGCAGGAACAGTTCGACGCCCAGTTGCTCCTCGAGTTGGCGCAGGCGCGTGGAGAGGTTTGATGGCACCCGGTGCAGGCGCTCTGCGGCGCGGGTAACCGAGCCTTCCTCGGCCACGGCCTGAAAGATACGCAGTTGGCTGAATTCCACGGCATTCTCTAAAACAGAACAACTTGATCATCATTATTCAATTTTATTGAAAATAAAAGCACCCTAACCTGCCAGCCATCACTTACATCCGCGCAGGAGACCTGTCATGTCGCCACTCATTCAACTGCTCGCCAGCGCCGTGGCGCTGATGATGGCCATGGGCATCGGTCGTTTCGCCCTCACCCCGCAACTGCCACAACTGATTGCCGAAGGCCAGTTCGACCTGACAGTCGCCGGGCTGGTCGCGGCGGCCAATTACCTGGGCTATTTCGTGGGTGCGGTGGACGCCATGTTCGCCCGCTCGCCAGGCCAGGTACGGCTGCGCCTGCACGGGGGGCTGTGGCTGTGTGTGCTGCTGACCCTGGCCTCCTGGGCTGCCAACGGTTTTTGGGGCCACCTGCTGCTGCGCTTCGGCACAGGCGTAGCCAGCGCCTGGGTGCTGGTGATGATCACCAGCCTCAGCCAGCAAGTAGCCACTGCCCACAACCGCCAGCGCCTGGGAGCGCTGGTTTTCGCCGGACCCGGCCTGGGTATTGCCGTGACCGGGCTACTGGCACTGGCCGCGCATGTGCAGGGGTTGGGCTCGGCTGCACTGTGGCTGATCTATGCCGTGGCTGCCTTGGTGATGCTGCTGGCCGTGCGGCCGTGGTTGCCACGGGCACTGCAAGCGGCACCGGCTCAGCCGCCAGTGCGACAAGGCCCGACGCGCAGTGTCGGCACTGGCCGCCTGGGGTTGGTGTATGGCTTGTATGGCATGGGCTACATCCTGCCAGCCACCTTTCTGTCACAGATGGCCAATCAGCAGTTTCGCGGGCAGTGGCTGGCTGACCTGTTCTGGCCGGCGTTTGGCCTGGCGGCGGCGCTGGGTGTTTTGCTGGTGAGCGTGCGCCGTGGTGGCCGCACCTCGACCTGGTTGACCACCACCCTGTGGTTGCAAGGGCTGGGTGTGCTGGCCTGCCTGATGGGTGGGGGTATCGGGCTGGTGCTGGGTGTTGCGCTGTGTGGCGGGCCGTTCCTGGCCTGCATGCAACTGGTCATGCAGCGCTCGCGCGAGTTGGCGCCACATGCCACACAGCGCAATGCCGGGCTGCTGACCGCGTGCTTTGCCTTGGGGCAGTTGAGTGGGCCGCTGCTGGCGGCGCTCAGCAGCCATTACAGTGGCGGGCTGCAACCGGCATTGATGCTGGCGGCGGGCGGGTTGGCGGTGGCGGGCGTACTGGTCCAGTTGCCGGGTAACGCACAGCAGGGAAGCGCCTGTCAGGCCAAGGCTGCATCCTGAGGCGATGCAGTCTGTACCGGCCCCTTCGCGGGCAAGCCCGCGCCTACAACGGCTTTGCAGGCGCGGCTTGCCCGCGAAGGGGCCGGTAGAGGCAACACATCACCCTACCAACCGCCGCAATTGTTGTTTCACCCAAGGCTCGGCACTTACCAGGATCACACCCAGCAATACCATCAACGCGCCCACCACGAAATTCGCACTGAGCGGCTCATCCAGCAGCAAAACGCCAAAGGTCACCCCAAACAACGGAGTAATGAAGGAAAACACCGCGAGGTTCGACGCCAGGTATTTGCGCAGCAACCAGAACCAGGTGAGGTAGCTGATAAACGACACCACAATCCCCTGGAACAATACACTGCCCATCGCCAGCGGCGTCAGCGACACCGCGCCGATCTGCCCGCTGAGCAGGGCGATCAGCAGCAGCCCGGCAAAACCGACCGCCAGCTGATAGAACAGGGTCAAGGTCGCCGGCGCCTCCGATAGCCGTGAACAACGCACCACCACCGTGGTCGCGCCCCAGGCCAGCCCGGCGATCACGCCAAAGGCATCTCCCAGCAAGGTGCGGCTGTCCATGTGCTCGAACGAAGTGCCACCGGCAAAGGCCATGGCAATGCCGCCGAAGGCCAGCAGAATGCCCAGCCACTGCAGCAGCCGCAAGCGTTCACTGGGTAGACGAAAATGCAGGCCCAAGGCGGTAAATACCGGCGCGGTATAGAGGAACACCGACATGTGCGCCGCCGAGGTCAGTTTCAGCCCTTCGGCAATGAACAGAAACTCCACCCCGAACAGCCCGCCCGCCACCAACCCTGCGCGCCAGGTGGTGCCGACCTGCTCCCAGCCACCCCGCCAGCACAGCATCAGGCCTACCAGCACAGCGGCAATGCCATTGCGCAGTGCTGCCTGCATCACCGGCGCGATGTCGACGGCGGCGGTCTTGATCAGTACCTGCTGGCAGCCCCAGATCAGGCAAAGGCCCAGCATTACCTGGAAGGCAAAGGCGTCAGGGTTCTTGCGGACCGCGCTCATAAGCGGGCCTCTGGGGTGGTCGTAGGCATGGGCAAGGCTCGGCAGCGTTCAGAAGCTACCGATTATCGGGTTTTGAACGCTGCACTTGCCAGCCTTAAAACGACCTCAAGCAATCTGTGCCTTCGCAGATACCTGTTCGAACGTCGTTTCGTCCAGCGCATCTTCCTGCTCATCCAGCACCTGGCGCGGGTGCTCGAAGCCGGGGATGCTGCTGTCGATCAGGCTCATCAAGCGCGAGCCGCGTTCGGTCAGGACGAAGTTTTCGCCATTGCCGCCGTCCTCTTCAGGCCGGCATTCAATGAATCCGCGCTCAAATAGCAGCTTTTCATACTCGCATGCACGGGTTTTCAGGTGATCCACGTCACCCACCGGCTCACCCTTGGCGGCCAGTGCAGCAGCATGCTGTTCGGCATAAGGGCGGGGCGTGAAGCTGTGACCGGCGCCGTTCTGCACTTCGTGCAGCAAGCGTTCGATCAGGTCCCAGTCGTAGGCGATGCTCATGGCTACGGGCTCCTGCTGTGGACGAAAGGGGTACACAGGTTGGGACCTGCCAGGGTTGCCAAGCGTTCCGAAGCGCTTAGCGCTTGCGTTGTTGCGCGCCGCGCGGGCGGCGCCCGGTCTCCCAGGCGCTGAAAACACTACGATAGGCGCAAATTTTCCTGTCCAGACACGAAATTTAATAACCCCCCAATTTCAACCAGCTCCAAAGGCCAATGAGCGACAAGAAAATAGCGATATGAAGAAACCACAAGCTAACCAGCATGCGGCGCAATCCACCAGGAAATTTTTTTACATCCTGAACGTCTAGAAGGCCTTTACGAACGCAAATCGCCCTCATCGACAACATCACGGATGCAGAGCCGGTACGCATCACTTTACCCACCAAACCTGCATGACCAAAAATCTTTTTATTACCAGAAACCATCAAACTATTAGATAGCAACGACTCTATTTGACTCACATAGCGAACCGAAACATAAACCCATATAAATATGACTATGAACATAGCCACCATCAAGGGAAGGCCTAACCACCTGGCGTCGAACCCAATCATTGCGCCACCTCATATATCAACTCACCAAGCATTTCACCGATACCACCTACGACCGAACCGCCTGTAGCGCCACCCACGGCACCGCCAATGACAGTGCACGCGAGAGCCCCCGGACCGCCTGTCGTCACTCCAAGGAAAAGTACGCAACCAGTTCCCCCTAGAAATCCACCAATCGCCCCGCCAGTGATCGATCCCCCCGTACTGCCAACCAGAGAGACGCCTTCCACATATTTAGCCTTTCTGCAGTCTTCAGGGCGTCCAAAGGTACATGCATGATGGATACTCAGCCCTGTTGAAGCCACGTCGAGCCCCAAGCCGATATAAGTACCCTTCTTTATCAGATTGGCTGCTCTCGAGATTCCTGCGATCTTCTCGGCGTACCCAGCAATCTCACCGGTATGCAGGTAGCTTTTGGTTGATATCTCGAGGACTCTCTTCACCGAACCTCTATTTCGCAGGCCTGAACCGTACGCAGCCAATTTATTCAGCTGCTCTTCTAGCTTCATGAATAAGGTCATTCGCCTGGCATAAAACTCATTACGCCCCTTAATTGTGCCATCTCTCAAATATTGACGATGTAAGACCTCAATATCTTCCAGGGTCTTCTTGATCGACTCAAGGTGCCTACTCCAGCCATCGCTTACAGCGCCAGCCCCCATGGAGGCGTGGGTGAGGAAACTTTTCAGCATCTCGTAGTTGTCCAGAAAGAAGTCATCCACCCCAGCACCATTGACCTCCAGCTGATGATGTATTCCCGCTGCCTTCGCCATTAAAAAAGCCTCATGGCTCGTACACGATGGCGTACTGGGGTCACCAACAATCACCAGTTCCCCTCCAACAACCACGCCATTGGCGATATGCGCATTTAGCACATCAAACTTGGCCCGCTGATGGGCCGACATGGGCGTGCCGGCCTTCAGCGACTCAAACGATTGCGCCTGAGGATTGATAAAGCTGCGTGCCTCGGACATGGTCGCACCTCACGCATACTTCTTGTTGGCGATGCGGTCCCAGCCGCCGGTCACGTTGCCGCCCGTGCTGCCGTCGCGGCGCTTCTGCCGCGTATAGGTGGTCTTGATGCGGCCGTAGTTCAATTGAATCACTTCTATCGGCACTCCGGCGCTGGCGCTCTGGGCGTAATCGGCGATGATCACTTCTTCGAGAATGACTTCGTAGTACTTGAGCTTTTCGGTACCGGCCCGGCACACCACCAGCTTCACTTCCTTCAGGTGCTGGCCGGCACAGCTGGCCTCAAGCAGCTTGCAGCTGGCGCTGTCCAGATACTTGGTAAAGGTGAAGTTGGTGAGCGTGGCCCGCCCGGAAGATGCGCCGCCCGCGGAGCTTGCGGTGGCAGAGGTGCTCTGGTTGGCGCCGAACTTGTAGCCGATGATCTCGATCCAGTTGGCGTACTGCTCGTCCAGTGCTTCGCCAGTGATCTCTGCGATTTGAATATAAGCATCGAAGGCCATGCTCACCTCTCCTTGGTAAGGATTGGGCTGATAACGACGGCATTTCGAGATCGCCCCGAAGGCGAAGGGCGGATTGCGCTGCGTGCCCTCAGGTGCGATTGACCCTAGCTCCCCACACCTGGCGGGGCAATAGAACGCGAGCAAACAAGGCTACTTTGGGAAATTGCTTACAGATTTGCCGATGAAGTCAGCCCGCTCTCAAAGTGTTCGAGCAAATTTTTAGATCTCGACCAAGACCGTTGTGACGACAAGAAATCTCTGCACGCGATACTGGGGAAGAAGGGCTGCGGATTGTGTGTGGGGAGATTGCGCAAATCGAGCGCCGCCCGCGCGGCGCTCGGTCTCCCAAGGACCACCACCAAAGAAATCTTCCATCGGTCGCAAGCCCTGAACTTCCCTGCCCCACAGCCCTCCACCGGGCATCACCACCGCCGGAGGTTGGAAGGATGAAACCGCTACTGCCCATAGCCTGTGCCGCTGCCCTGCTTTGCGCCCTGCCCGCTTGGGCCTGCACACCTGAAGAAGCAACGCAAAAACGTGAGGAGCTGGCCGGGCTGGTCACTCAGTTGACTGAGCAGAACCCGCAAAAGGCCAAGGAGATCAATGATGAGCTTCAGGGGATGGATCTGGGGACGGCGAGCAAGGACTTGCCCGACAAGTGTCAGCTGATCGACCAGCGGATCAAGGAGTTGAAGCAGGCAGAGAAAAAGGCGGAGTGATGGTTCGTCGCCTGCGCACGCCCTTCGCAGAAGCAAGCTTGTGTCGCTTCTGCAAAGGGCCTGCGTGAGTCTTATTCAGCAGCAGGCTTGCGCTTCTTCAGTGGCGCCAGGCCATCTGCACTGGCCAGAGGCGCGTTGGCCTTCGGCTTGGCAGTAGGCTTGCGCTTGGCGGCAGCTTTCTTGTCGCCGGTCTTCTTCTCGACCTTTTTCTTCTTGCTGCCGGCCGCCTTGCCCGAGGCCTTGACCTTCTTCGGCCCGTTGTAGGTGCCCTTCACTTCCTTGATGACCCGGCGCTCGAACTGCTGCTTGAGGTAGCGCTCGATGCTCGACATCAGGTTCCAGTCGTTGTGGGTGATCAGCGAGATCGCCAGACCTTCGCCACCGGCACGGCCGGTACGGCCCACACGGTGGACGTACTCGTCACCGCTGCGTGGCATGTCGAAGTTGATCACCAGGTCCAGGCCGTCGATATCCAGGCCACGGGCTGCCACGTCGGTCGCCACCAGCACTTTGGAGCTGCCCTGCTTGAAGCGCTCGATGGCCAGCTTGCGGTCCTTCTGGTCCTTTTCGCCATGCAGCACGAAAGCCTTCACGTCCTTGGCCACCAGGTGACCGTAGATGCGGTCGGCCATGGCGCGGGTGTTGGTGAAGATGATCGCCTTGTCGAAGGTTTCGTTGGCCAGCAACCACTGCGCGATCTGCTCTTTATGCTGGTCGTGGTCGGCGGTGATGATCTGCTGGCGGGTGCCTTCAGCCAGTTGCGAGACACTGTTGAGCATCAGGTGCTCAGGGTCTTTCAGCACCTTGCCGATGATGTCGCGCAGGGCCGCGCCACCGGTGGTAGCCGAGAACAGCAAGGTCTGCTCGCGGTTCTCGCACTCTTTGCACAGGCGCTCCATGTCTTCGGCAAAGCCCATGTCGAGCATGCGGTCGGCTTCGTCCAGGATCAGGACCTGCACGTGGGACAGGTCGAGGTTGCCGGCATTGAGCTGCTCGAGCAGGCGACCCGGGGTGCCGATCAGCACGTCGGGCACCTTGCGCAGCATGGCAGCCTGTTCCTTGAAGTCTTCGCCACCAGTCACCAGGCCCGACTTGATGTAGGTGAACTGCGAGAACAGCTGCACCTGCTTGAGGGTTTGCTGGGCCAGTTCACGGGTCGGCAGCAGGATCAACGCGCGAATCTCGACACGCGGACCGCTGAGGTCGACCAGACGGTTGAGCAGTGGCAGTACGAAGGCCGCCGTCTTGCCGCTGCCGGTCTGCGCAGTCACACGCAGATCCCGCCCTTGCAGGGCCAGGGGGATGGCCGCGGCCTGCACCGGGGTTGGCTCGACAAATTTAAGCTCGGCCACGGCTTTAAGCAGGCGTTCATGCAGGGCGAATTGGGAGAACACGGAGGTAACCTCAGACAAGTGCGGGAAATTCAGTTGCATAGGGTAACGTTTTCTGCAGCCTTAGCCGAATTTCTTTTGGCAACTTTGTCGCTATCCGCGCTCTAATACGGCTTCGTTTCGCAACAAGACTGTATGCAAGCCCATGGATATCCAACGAATCTGGCGTGACTCCCTCGACCTGTGGGGCACCCTCGACCAACATCCCATGCTGCACGCTGCCATCGGTCTGGCAGTACTGCTGCTCATCTCCCTGGCAGTCGGCCGCCTGGCGCGCTTCCTGATACTGCACGGCGCGCGCCTGCTGGCCCGCCAGCCTGCACTGAAGTGGCTGGACGACCTGCGCCACAACAAGGTGTTCCACCGCCTGGCGCAAACGACCCCGTCCCTGGTGCTGCAGTTCGGCCTGAAGCTGGTGCCTGAGCTGTCCGACACCGCTCAGCACTTCCTCGGCAATGTCGCCCTGGCCTTTACCCTGTTGTTCATGACCATGGCGCTGTCATGCCTGCTGGATGCCCTGCTCGACATCTATGCCCGCACCGAACACGCCCGCACCCGCTCGATCAAGGGCTACGTGCAACTGGCCAAGATGATGTTGTGGATCTTCGCCTCGATCATCATCGTCGCCACCCTGATCGACCGCTCGCCGCTGTTGCTGCTGTCCGGCCTGGGTGCGATGTCGGCGGTATTGCTGTTGGTGTACAAGGACACCCTGCTGTCATTCGTCGCCAGCGTGCAACTGACCAGCAACGACATGCTGCATGTTGGGGACTGGATCGAAATGCCGCAGGTAGGCGCCGATGGCGACGTGGTGGACATCACCTTGCACACGGTGAAAGTGCAGAACTTCGACAAGACCCTCGTTTCCATCCCCACCTGGCGCCTGATGAGCGAGTCATTCCGCAATTACCGCGGCATGCAGCAGTCCGGTGGCCGGCGCATCAAGCGCAGCCTGTTCATCGACGCCGCCGGCGTGCGCTTCCTCACCCGCGAAGAAGAACAGCGCCTGAGCCAGGTGCAGCTACTGAGTGACTACCTGGCGGGCAAGCGCCAGGAACTGCAAAACTGGAACGAGGCGCTGGGGCCGGTGGCGGACCTGTCGGCCAACCGCCGCAAGCTGACCAACATCGGCACCTTCCGCGCGTTTGCCCTGGCCTATCTGAAGAACCACCCCAACGTGCACCCGAACATGACCTGCATGGTGCGGCAGATGCAGGCCACCGCCGAAGGCGTGCCGCTGGAGATCTACTGCTTCACCACCACCACGGTGTGGGCGGATTACGAGCGCATCCAGGGGGATATCTTCGACTACCTGCTGGCGGTGTTGCCGGAGTTCGGCTTGAGCCTGTATCAGCAGCCGAGTGGCAATGATATGCGCGTGGGTTTGGCGGGGCGTTCAGCCCAAGAGCCATTGCCTCGTCGCCTGGAAGAAATGAGCGAGGCTTGAGATTGCCGGGGCTGCCCTGCAGCCCATTCGCGGGTCAACCCGCTCCTACAGGGACTTCACAGCACCAGCCGTGCTGCCATCCTGTGGGAGCGGGTTGACCCGCGAATGGGCCGGCAGCTACTCCGCATAACCCAGCAGGTACAACAACCCCGTCAAGGTCACCAGCGAGGCCATGGGGGACAACAGGATCGTCCGCGAAATCAACCCCGCCTCAAGGTTGGAATACTCCGCCAGCATGAACGGCCCGGTGCCGGTCGGCAGGCTGAATACCTTGTATGCCAGCACCCAGGTCAGCGCCGGCTGCCCCACCAGCTTCAAGCCCACCAGTGGTCAAAAGTTCCTCCCGCGCAGCCATTCTCAGCAAGCGCTTGCCCCGAAATTGAGTGCCGGGAACGAACGTGACGTCATTGGCGTATTCGTCTTGATTGCAATCCGTGTTGATGCTCATCCATCTGCATTCTTACAACTATTCATAACGTGCTTGCTTCAAGAAAACACCTCTCATACAAATACGTATCGATTTTTTTGATGTTTTCAACCATTAACATCGTGAAATCATCTAAATTTAAGATCCAAAAACCAGACTGAACACCCATATACTGAATACGCATCATTACGTGATGCACTTACTTATCATTTACATGGAGTGTTTATGAAAATCGACTATTCAAATCCCTTGTCTTTTGTATAAAAAGCGAATTGATGATAGGCGCACTATGCAAAGACAGCCCAGCTCCAAGCTTGCATTCTAATAGCTATTTCCCCCTTAGAACTACCACCCCCACGTTGATGCTTAGCGATCTCACGCCCCAGGACTTATTATTTCTCAATCCTGATCACTACAACATCAAACAAATAGGGTTTTGGGACTCGTTCATAAATAAATTCAGCCCCTATGATGGCAAGGGCTTCACGGGCAAGCAGTTCGCTCAAGCAAAAGCTTTGAGAAACGCTTACGCAAATACCAGAATGAAAAATACTGTAGTCTTAGTCATGTTGAGCGCCTCGGTTGCTTTATGTACCTTGCTCGCATTAGGAATTAATTGAGCATGAAAGACAGAAGCTTTGTTCTTGCTATTTTTTTTGCTGTTGCACAGCAAACCTTACTTGCGTTTTCCACGTACTTCATTGCCAAGGCCGGGGCTACGCTAGCCGATGGTAATTTAACGCTGATTGTACGCTACATTTCTCTTTTTTTTGGATTTGCGCTTGCTGCGTATATGGTGAGCTCCATGTCTTCAATATATGTTACTAAAGCGGCAAACGCCACATGGCTTAACTACACGAAGTCTGTGCTACGTGAAGCCTCTAGTGACATGCGATACGCATCAGATAAAAACAAAAAAAGTCTAGCGCAGTGGATCAGCGGGGAGGCGTCTTCTACTATTACACATGCTTGTGGTTTTTACGTTGGGTTAATATCGACATGCCTGAATGTGATCATGACGCTAGCTGTGTTTTATTTCACGACCGGTTTAGGGATTACGATAGCCATTTCGATCTCACTTTTAATATCTGCCGCATTAGTGAGCATCTTAAAGAACAGAATCAAGCATACTGCCGGAAACATGCAGCGAAAGCGACTTGATGCGCTATTGTCCATTGAGCTCACGTGGGACTCAGCGACCTTAGGCAGCCGAAAAATGAAAGCAGATAGCTTTGAGTCTTTAGAAAAAAAAGCGCGTTCGTATTTTGGCGAAGTAAATAGATACGTTTTACTAGAACAGTTCATTGCATGTTTGCCTATTGCTCTTGCAACCATTATTGTAGCCGCGACCATTCAGACTCCAAACATCATCACTGCCGCAAACATAGGCGCTTTGGTGGCAATGCTACCAAGAAGCTTGCAGGTATTCGGGAACATTCACTCCTTGAGCATTTATTTTAGTCAACTCCTCTTGGTTCGTACTAAAATGAGAAATCTTTACCGTTTCGCTTCCGAACTTGAAAAGCATGAAAACCTTTCTTCCATGAACTTGAGCAACATCAAGATTGAAGAATGCAACTCCTCTCAGAGCATTACGCCTTCCGAACTGTTAGACCAACTAAAAAACGGTTCAACAACAGTGGGTCGCTATCTACTTAGCGGAAATAACGGATCAGGAAAATCCTCCTACCTTAAACGAATTAAAGCTGCTGTACATGACGCTCTCCTGATGACGCCCGAGGCGCAATTTGTTAAGCTGGAAAACAATCTTTCCACGGGTGAGCGAAGGCTATTACAAATTGAGAAAGTTTTGTCCGCACCACCGCCAATCGTAATGCTAGACGAATGGGATGCCAACTTAGATTTAGATAACATTAGCCGCTTCAATGCTATTCTGGATTCGGCGGCAAAGAATATTGTGGTTATTGAGGCCAGGCATAGACGCTAAACTTCAGCTCCCATGGAGATTGCATCCAAAAACAAATGTGTAAAGCCAGCACCCTTTTTTCAGCGTGTTCACAGCGATGTTTCTACTGCTTCACCACCACCACGGTGTGGGCGGATTACGAACGGATCCAGGGGGATATCTTCGACTACCTGCTGGCGGTGTTGCCGGAGTTCGGCTTGAGCCTGTATCAGCAGCCGAGTGGCAATGACATGCGCGTGGGGTTGGCCGGGCGTACGGCGGCAGAGCCGATGCCGCGTCGCATTGAAGATATGAGCGAGGCTTGAGATTGCCGGGGCTGCCCTGCAGCCCCGGATCAACGGGCGCGTCAGGCCTTGCCGGCCAGCGGTGCTTGCGCGCGACCACCCAGGCGGCTCAGCCACACCGACGCCAGGATGATCCCCCCGCCGATGAACAGCCGCCCTAGCGGCTCGTGCTGGTTCCAGATCAGCAGGTTCAGCAGCAGCCCTACCGGCACATGCAGGTTGTTCATGACCGCCAGCGTACCGCCAGAAACCAGGCATGCACCTTTGTTCCACCAGTACAGCCCCAGCGCCGTCGGACACAGCCCCAGGAACAACAGCACCAGCCATTGCACATCAGTGCTCGGCAGGTGCTGAGTGTTGCCGAACAGCAGGAAGGCCGGAAGCACCACCAGCAACGCGCCGAGGTAAAAGTACCCAAAGCGCGCGTAGTGTGGCAGGTCGCTGGGATGGCGAGCGACCAGGTGACGGTACAGCACCTGGCCAGCGGCGTAGGTAAAGTTGGCCAGTTGCAGCAGCAGGAAGCCGATGAAGAACTCGCCGCTGATGCTGTCGAAGCGGATCACGGCGGCGCCCGCTACCGCAACCAGCGCGGCCAGCAGCGCCCACGGGTTGAAGCGACGGTTCAGGGCGTCTTCGATCAGCGTCACGTGCAGCGGCGTGAGGATGGTGAACAGCAGCACTTCTGGCACCGTGAGCACGCGGAAACTCAGGTACAGGCAGACGTAGGTGATGCCGTACTGCAACGCGCCGATCAGCAGCATCCAGCGCATGAAGCGCGGCTCGACGTGACGCCAGCGGGTCAACGGCAGGAACACCAGGCCGGCCAGCAGCACCCTGGCGAGCACTGCGAAATAGCTGTCGACGTGCCCGGCCAGGTACTCGCCGATCAAGCTGAAGGAAAACGCCTGGATCAGCGCGACGATTATCAGGTAGCCCATGGTTGCCTCTCTTGAATCAAGGCCGCGACCTTAGCGGGTTGCAGCGAATGAGTTCAACCATGAGGAATGTAGGGGCTGTACCGGCCTCTTCGCGGCTCGCCTGCGCGCAGTTATCTGCAATGGCCTTTGTAGGAGCGGGTTTACCCGCGAAAAGGCCGGCACTGGCGACCTAAAAACCCCAGGCATAAAAAAAGCCCGGCCATACAAGCCGGGCAGGTACACCCAAAGGAGCAAAAACAGGTGTCAGGTTTGGGAATTCGTGAACCCTCAGGCCACCGCCGCCAGCTTGGCCTTGGCCTGGTTGACGCCCTTCTCGTGGAACTCGCCGCTCATGTTCAGGCCTTCGGCATGGATGAAGTCGACATCGTGGATGCCGATGAAAGCCATGACCTGGCGCAGGTACGGTTCCTGATGGTCACTGCTGGCACCCGCATGGATGCCGCCGCGGGCAGTCAGGACGATGGCGCGCTTGCCGGTCAGCAGGCCTTGCGGGCCGGTCGGGGTGTATTTGAAGGTGATGCCGGCACGCAGCACATGGTCCAGCCAGGCTTTCAGGGTGCTGGGGATGGTGAAGTTGTACATGGGCGCAGCCATCACCAGCACGTCGGCAGCCAGCAACTCATCCGTCAGCTCGTTGGAACGGGCCAGGGCCTCCAGTTCGGCGGCGCTGCGCTGTTCTTCGGGTTTCATCCAGCCGCCCAGCAGGTTCGCGTCCAGGTGGGGTACCGGGCTTACTGCCAGGTCGCGCACAGTGATCTGATCGGCCGGGTGGGCAGCCTGCCATTGCTGGATGAAGTCCTTGGTCAGCTGACGGGAAACGGAATCCTGCTGGCGGGCGCTGCTTTCGATGATCAGTACGCGGGACATGGGGTGCCTCCATCGGCAAAAAAGGGTGCGATTCGATGGAGGTGAGATTAAGGCTTGACCTATCGATAAAAAAGCGTAAAAAGTGGGTCCAATCTATCGATTAATCAGTTTATTCCGCACTGCAGTTCAAGGCGATCCGCAGTTTGATGATTTGCCGATTGAATTTGGCAGTGACATCGACGCTTTTACCTGCCGGTACGTTCACACGGCGCACCCGCGGTGCCTCCGGGCCATTGCGGAAGGTCACCTTGCACGCCGCCGGGACCTGCCCATAGTTGTTGAGGGTGATGGCGCCAATGTCATAGGCCGTGTCATAGGCGGTGTAGTCGAGCTTGACCCCGGTCAGCTCCTTCTCCACATCGATGGGATAAGCCATGGCCCCGAGGGGCAGGCACATCAGTATTGCCGCACAACATTTCTTCATGGGCCGCTCTCCTTGAAAGAGCGCAGCTTAGGACAACAGGAGCGAAAGATGAAAGCGCCGCGCGTAACCCTTGACCAGTGGCGAACCCTGCAAGCAGTGGTCGATCACGGCGGGTTTGCCCAGGCCGCCGAGGCCTTGCACCGCTCGCAGTCATCGGTCAGCTACACCGTGGCCCGCATGCAGGAGCAGCTGGGCGTCCCGCTGTTGCGCATCGATGGCCGCAAGGCGGTGCTGACCGAGGCCGGCAATGTGCTGCTGCGCCGCTCGCGCCATCTGGTCAAGCAGGCCAGCCAGCTCGAAGACCTGGCCCACCACATGGAACAGGGCTGGGAAGCCGAGGTGCGCCTGGTGGTCGATGCCGCCTACCCCAGCGCCCGCCTGGTACGCGCGCTGGCTGCGTTCATGCCACAAAGCCGCGGCTGCCGGGTGCGCCTGCGTGAAGAAGTGCTGTCTGGCGTGGAGGAAGTGATGCACGAAGGCATCGCCGACCTGGCCATCAGCAGCTACAGCATCGGCGGCTACCTGGGCGCCGAATTGAGCGCCGTGGAGTTCATCGCCGTCGCCCACCCCGAACACAGCCTGCACCGCCTGGGACGCGAACTGACCTTCCAGGACCTGGAAAGCCAGCTGCAGGTGGTGATCCGCGACTCCGGCCGCGCCCAACCGCGCGACGTCGGCTGGCTGGGCGCCGAGCAGCGCTGGACCGTCGGCAGCCTGGGCACCGCCGCCACCTTCGTCAGCAGCGGCCTGGGTTTTGCCTGGCTGCCCCGTCACATGATCGAGCGCGAGCTGCGCGAAGGCGTGCTCAAGCCATTGCCGCTGGATCAGGGTGGCAGCCGCCACCCACTGTTCTACCTTTATTCGAGCAAAGAGAAGACCCTGGGCCCGGCCACGCAGATTCTCATCGACCTGTTGCGCAATTTCGACACCGCGCCACTGGACGTGCCCTTCGCAGCCCCCCCACAAGCCTGAGAGGACCGCGCCCATGGCCTATTTCGAACACGAAGGATGCACGCTGCATTACGAGGAATATGGCCAGGGCGAACCCTTGGTGCTGCTGCACGGCCTGGGCTCCAGTTGCCAGGACTGGGAGTTGCAGGTGCCGGTGCTCAGCGGCCACTACCGGGTGATACTCATGGACATCCGCGGCCACGGTCGCTCCGACAAACCCGCTGACGGTTACCAGATCGCCACCTTCAGTGCCGACCTGCTGGCCCTGCTCGAACACTTGCACACAGGCCCGGTGCACTTCGTCGGCCTGTCCATGGGCGGCATGGTCGGCTTCCAGTTTGCCGTCGACCACCCTCAATGGTTGCGCAGCCTGTGCATCGTCAACAGCGCCCCCGAGGTCAAGCGTCGCACCCGCAGTGACTGGCTATGGTGGTTCAAACGCTGGAGCCTGGCGCGCGTGCTCAGAGTCGAAACCGTCGGCAAGGGGCTGGCCGAGCGGCTGTTCCCCAAACCACAACAAGCAGACCTGCGACAGAAGATGGCCCAGCGCTGGGCGCGCAACGACAAGCGCGCCTACCTGAAAAGCTTCGACGCCATCGTCGACTGGGGCGTGCAGGAACGCATCGGGCAGATTCACTGTCCTACCCTGGTGATCGCCGCCGACCACGATTACACGCCGATACAACTGAAACAGCGCTATGTCGCCCTCATACCCAACGCCAGGCTGGTCGTCGTCGACGATTCCCGGCACGCTACACCCCTCGATCAACCCGAGGTCTTCAACCAGACCCTGCTGCAGTTCCTCGCAGCCGCTTCCACCTCTCAAGGATCTTTGAGCCCATGCTGAAAAAACTCCTGCTCACCGCCTGCTCGGTCGCCTTTGCCACCAGTGTCATGGCGTCCGACAAGACCCCGCACGTCCTGCTGGACACCAGCTTCGGCCAGGTCGAAATCGAACTGAACGCCGAGAAGGCGCCGCTCAGTACCAAGAACTTCCTGGAGTACGTGGACAGCGGCTTCTACAACAACACCATCTTCCACCGCGTGATCCCGGGCTTCATGGTCCAGGGCGGCGGTTTCACTGACCAGATGGTGCAGAAGAACACCAACGACCCGATCAAGAACGAGGCCAGCAACGGCCTGCAGAACACCCGCGGCACCCTGTCGATGGCGCGCACGTCCAACCCGAACTCGGCCACCAGCCAGTTCTTCATCAACGTCGCCGACAACGACTTCCTCAACCCAGGCCGCGACGCCGGTTATGCCGTGTTCGGCAAGGTGACCAAAGGCATGGAAGTGGTCGATCAGATCGTCAACTCGCCGACCACCATCAAAAAAGGCATGCGCGACGTACCGGCCGATCCGGTCTATATCAAGTCCGCCAAACGTATCGACTGACCGCAGGCTTCACAAGGATGTGAAACCGCCTGAAGGTCGGACGAACAGGAGTGTTGTCGCCCATGCTGTACCGCCGTTTCGAAAGACTGATCGATATTTTCCGCGAGGCACCGAGCGAAGCCCCCCCGAGCACGGTGTGGCCGTTCTACCTGTATTACCTGCGCCAGGTGTGGCCCAGCTTCGTGGCCCTGCTGGTGGTCGGCCTGGTCGCCTCGCTGATCGAGGTGGCGATGTTCAGCTACCTCAGCCGGATCATCGACCTGGCCCAAGGTACGCCCAATGCCAACTTCTTCAGCGAGCACAGCGGCGAGCTGATCTGGATGCTGGTGGTGATTCTGCTGCTGCGGCCATTGTTCTTCGGCCTGCACGACCTGCTGGTGCACCAGACCATCAACCCCGGCATGACCAGCCTGATCCGCTGGCAAAACCATACCTATGTGCTCAAGCAGAGCCTGAACTTCTTTCAGAGCGACTTCGCCGGGCGTATTGCCCAGCGCATCATGCAGACCGGCAACTCGCTGCGCGATTCCGCCGTGCAGGCGGTGGACGCGCTATGGCATGTGCTGATCTACGCCATCACCTCGCTGGTGTTGTTCGCCGAGGCCGACTGGCGCCTGATGCTGCCGCTGCTGGCGTGGATCGTCAGCTACATTGCAGCGCTGTTCTACTTCGTGCCACGGGTCAAGGAGCGCTCGGTGGTGTCTTCGGACGCACGTTCCAAGCTGATGGGGCGTATCGTCGACGGCTACACCAACATCGCAACGCTGAAGCTGTTTGCCCATACCGACTACGAACAGCAGTATGCGCGTGAGGCAATCCGCGAGCAGACCGAGAAAACTCAGCTGGCCTCCCGGGTGATCACCAGCATGGACGTGGTAATCACCACCCTCAATGGCTTGCTGGTGGTCGCCACCACCGGCCTTGCCCTGTGGCTGTGGAGTCAATCGCTGATCACCGTGGGCGCCATCGCCCTGGCCACTGGCCTGGTGATCCGCATCGTCAACATGTCGGGCTGGATCATGTGGGTGGTCAACGGCATCTTCGAGAACATCGGCATGGTGCAGGACGGCCTGCAGACCATCGCCCAGCCAGTCACCGTCACCGACCTGCCCAATGCGCCGGCCCTGAAGGTCAGCCGCGGCGCGGTGCGTTTCGATGACGTCGACTTCCATTACGGCAAGGCCACCAATGTCATAGAAGGGCTCAACCTGGACATCCGCCCGGGCGAGAAAATCGGTTTGATTGGCCCGTCCGGGGCAGGCAAGTCGACCCTGGTCAACCTGCTGTTGCGCCTGTACGACGTGCAGGGTGGGCGCATCCTCATCGACGGCCAGGACATTGCCAAGGTGAGCCAGGCCAGCCTGCGTGCACAGATCGGCATGATCACGCAGGATACCTCGCTGCTGCACCGTTCGATCCGCGAAAACCTGCTGTACGGCCGCCCCGGTGCCAGCGATGCAGAACTGCACGAAGCTGTGCGCCGCGCGCGGGCTGACGAGTTCATCCCACAGCTTTCGGATGCCCAGGGCCGCACCGGTTTCGATGCCCATGTGGGCGAACGCGGGGTCAAGCTGTCGGGTGGCCAGCGCCAGCGTATCGCCATTGCACGGGTGCTGCTGAAGAACGCGCCGATCCTGATCATGGACGAGGCCACCTCGGCGCTGGATTCGGAAGTGGAAGCGGCGATCCAGGAAAGCCTGGAGACGCTGATGCAGGGCAAGACGGTAATCGCCATTGCCCACCGGCTTTCCACCATTGCCCGTATGGACCGGCTGGTGGTGCTGGACAAGGGGCGAATTGTCGAGAGTGGCAGCCACAGTGAGTTGCTGGAGCAGCAAGGGCTGTATGCCCGGTTGTGGCACCACCAGACCGGAGGCTTTGTCGGGGTCGATTGACACCTGCGCGGCCTTTTCGCGGGTAAACCCGCTCCTACACAGGTTCGCTATCGTTGTAGGAGCGGGTTTACCCGCGAAAAGGCCGGCACAGGCAACACAGATCTCTCAGTCCCGGCGGTAGGGCAACATCCCCCGCGCCTCCTCGGCATACCCCTTGACCCCTTCCCGTTCCTGCAGCAGAAAATCCTCCACCGCCCGCCGCAACCCTGGGTGCAGCAGGTAATGCCACGACCGCGTCAACACCGGCTCGAACCCGCGTATCAACTTGTGCTCGCCCTGTGCCCCGGCATCGAAACGCTGGTAACCCTCGGCAATGGCAAAGTCCATGCCCTGGTAGAAACACGTCTCGAAATGCAGCCGGTCGAACTCATCCAGGCAGCCCCAATAGCGGCCAAACAGGCTGTCGCCCCCCACCAGGCTCAAGGCCATGGCCACATCTCGACCACCCTGGCGGGCCATCACCACGCGCACCGCCTCGGGCATCCGCTCGGCCAGCAGGCTGAAAAAATCGCGCGTCAGGTAGGGGGCACGACGGCGCACCGCATAGGTGTTGGCATAGCACAGAAAGACGAAATCCCACTGTGCCTCGTCCAGTTCATCACCGCGGTACCAGCGGAAGTCGATACCCTGCCCCGCCACCTGCTCGCGCTCCTTGCGCATCTGCTTGCGCTTGCGCGAGCTGAGGCTGTCGAGAAAGTCCTGGAAGTCGCGATACCCCCGGTTTTGCCAGTGAAACTGGCAACCCAGGCGTTCCATCCACCCAGGCAGGCCCGCCAACTGCGCGTCCAGCGCCGGGTCGGTGAAGTTGATGTGCGCTCCGGACAGCCCACCCTTGCCCAGATACTCCGGCAGGGCCTGCAGCATCAACAAGCCGTCAGCCGGATCGGCCGCCAGCAGCCGTGGGCCGCTGACCGGACTGAACGGCACAGCGCCAAGCAGTTTTGGGTAGTAGGCGATACCGGCCCGCTCACAAGCATCGGCCCAACCATGGTCGAACACATACTCGCCAAACGAGTGCCATTTGCGGTACGCGGGCAACAGCGCCCGCACCTGCCCGCCTCGCTCCAGCACCAGGTGCTCGGCGGCCCAGCCAGTGTTGCGCGCCACGCTGCCGCTGTCCTCCATTGCACTGAGAAAAGCATGGCGCAGGAAGGGTTGGCCGGCTGGCACAAGGGCATCCCAGGTGGCCGTCGGCAGATCACGCAGGTGGGCAAGGCTGTACAGGCTGGTCACGTTTTCGGCTCGCTCTCTGAAGACCGTCAGTATCCCCAAGGAAGGCCCGTCGCTCAAATGACGAACGCCGGGTGGGCCCTTTAATTCTCAATTACTTAACAACAGTGCCACTAATCAGACATTAATCTGTCATTGGCCCCCGCAATACTTGCGCCTGTTTTCCGGAACCCTAGAACCTGTCTATTCAGGCCCTTTCCGAAGACATGCCAACGCAGGGGCAGGCGCTTGAGCCTCCCCCATTTTTTTCAGTAGGGAGAACCTTATGCGTCTTGTTTCCACACTTACCGGAGTAAGCCTCACCGGCATGATGCTGGCCCTGAGTGCCCCGGCCAGTGCTGCTGTCGACGCCAAGCTGCTCGAAATGCTCCGCGCCAATGGCTCGATCAACCAGGCGCAGTACAACGAACTGCAGGGCGACCTGGCAAAAGAAACCAAGGAAAAGGCCGACCAGAAAGCTCAGTCCGAACGTATGAGCTCCTTTGAACAAAAAGTGGCATGGGCCGCCAAGACCCAGATCAAGGGTGACGTGCGCCTGCGTTACGAAGACGTCAACGTCGACGATCCGAACAGCAGCAGCGGCAATCAGGACCGCCAGCGAGTACGTGCCCGTGTCGGCTTCTACAGCGAGATCAACCCGCAGGTTGACGCTGGGGTTCGTATCGCCACTGGCAGCAGCGCTGACCGACGTTCGACCAACCAGAGCTTCGACAACTACTTCGACAAGAAGTCGCTGTGGGTCGACCTGGCCTACCTCGACTGGCACCCGACTGCAGTCCCTAACCTGCACCTGATTGGCGGCAAGATGCAACAGCCTTGGGTGAGCATGGGCGACATCATCTGGGATAGCGACATCAACCCGGAAGGTGTGGCGGCCACCTACAAGGCTGACCTGGGCGGGGCCGAAGTGTTTGCCAGCGCCGGTCAGTACACCTTGAAGGACAACGTCGATGGTGACGGCGTCCAGTACAAGCACGATGCACAGGTCTACCACGGCCAGTTGGGCGCCAAGTTCGCGCCGGCCGACGTGCTCAAGCTCACCGTGGGTGCCAGCATCTATGGTTACGACAACGACAAGGAAGCAGCCATCCTGCAGTCGTTCGGCAACACCACCAACGAGTTCAATCTGGTGGAAGGCTTTGGCCAGATCGACTTCACTGGCTTGGCCATTCCGTTGTCGGCCTATGGCCAGTACGTGAAGAACACCGACAGCACCGACGGCGAAGATCAGGCCTGGCTGGCTGGCCTGAAAACCAAAATGGGTGCCTGGAGCCTGGACTACAACTACCGCGATGTGCAGCGTAACGCGGTGGTCAGCCTGTTCACCGATTCGGACTTCGGCAACGGCTACACCGGTTCGCGCGGTCATAAGTTCAAGGTCGGTTACGAAATCGACAAGAACTTCTCCCTGGGTGCTGCCTACCTGATGGCCAAGACCGACCTGTCGCAGCTGCCGAACAGCAATGCTGACGTCGACACCCTGCAGGTAGACCTGGAAGCCAAGTTCTAAGCAACACCCTGCTCTGCTTCACTTGAAGCGGGAAACGCCGACCCCATCCGGCGTTTCCCGCTTCTTTTTGCCTGTGTGAAATGCGCCGGCCCCTTCGCGGGCTTGCCCGCTCCCACAGAATCACCACAGACCTTGAGAACTGTGCTGTACCTGTGGGAGCGGGCAAGCCCGCGAAGAGGCCGTAACAGGCGCCTGATGAATCAGCGCTTGCGCAGAATCACGCTACCAATCGAATACCCCGCACCAAACGAGCTCAACACACCCAACGAGCCTTTGGCCAGGTCATCCTGGTACAGGTGGAAGGCAATCACCGACCCCGCCGAGCTGGTATTGGCGTAACGGTCCAGAATCACCGGTGCCTCTTCCTCGGACACTTCACGCCCCACCAGTTTCTTGACGATCAACTGGTTCATGCTGAGGTTGGCCTGGTGCAGCCAGAAGCGCTTCACGTCGCCCGGTTGCAGCCCATTCTCCTGCAGGTGCTCCCCGATCAGCTCGGCCACCTTCGGGCACACCTCGCGGAACACCTTGCGGCCTTCCTGGATGAACAGCTTGTCCGCAGCGCCTTCACCCTCTTCCGCCGCACGGTTGAGGAAGCCGAAGTTGTTGCGGATGTTGTTGGAGAACTCAGTCCAGAGCTTGCTGCTGACGATGTCGAACTGGTGCGCCGAAGTGGCCTGGTCGGCACGCTCCAGCAACACGGCGGTGGCGGCATCGCCAAAAATGAAATGGCTGTCGCGGTCACGGAAGTTGAGGTGGCCGGTGCACACTTCGGGGTTGACCATCAGCACCGCCCGCGCCTGGCCCAGCGCTACGCTGTTGGCGGCGGTCTGGATACCGAAGGTGGCCGACGAGCAGGCCACGTTCATGTCGAAGGCAAAGCCCTGGACACCCAGTGCCTGTTGCACTTCGATGGCGATGGCCGGGTACGGGCGCTGCAAGTTGGAGCAGGCGACGATCACCCCGTCGACATCGGCCGCCGTTCGGCCTGCGCGCTCCAGGGCCTGGCGGGCAGCGGCCACGGCCATTTCACACAGCACCGACGGTTCATCGTTGCTGCGCTCGGGCAAGCGCGGCTTCATGCGCTGCGGGTCGAGGATACCGGCCTTGTCCATGACAAAGCGGCTCTTGATGCCCGAGGCCTTTTCGATAAACGCCGCGTCGGAGAGCGGCGCCGCCTCGACTTCACCGCGCTCGATGGCGGCAGCGTTGTCCTGGTTGAACTGCTGCGACCAGGCGTTGAAGGAAGCCACCAGCTCTTCGTTGGAAATGCTCTGGGCCGGGGTGTACAGGCCGGTGCCGCTGATCACGACGTTATGCACGGTCGTTCCTCTGGTCAAAGGCCACCGCCACAGGGCGCTGGCTGGAAACATGACAGGTTAATGGCACTTTAGTGCCAATTCAGGGGCCTACGTTTACCCCCGCAAGGCGGGCTCACCCGCCAAGGGCCGCAAAGCGGCCCCAAACGCCCCAAAGTTTGCCACAAATAATGGAGGTTAGCCTTCCACCTGACTCCATTGTTTGCTCAATCGCTTGTCAGAAATCGGCACCTTGGTCCCCAACTGCTGGGCAAACAGCGACACGCGATATTCTTCCAGCCACCAACGGTACACGGTCAGTTGCTCATCGCGCTTGCCTTCCTGGGCATGCTTGTCGGCACGGGCCTTGTACTGCGCCCACAAATTGGCCAGCTCGCCGCTCCACACCCGGTCCTTCTGTACTTGCGAGCCGAGTTTCTCGAGGCGCAACTCAACCGCCTTGAGGTAACGCGGCAACTCCTTGAACCACACCCCAGGCGTTTCGCGCACGAAGCCCGGGTACACCAGGTTGCCCAGCTGCTGCTTGATGTCGTTCAGCGCCACCGCTTGGCTCAGGTCGATCTTGCCCTTGAAGCGCTTCTGCAGCCCATGCCACAGCTTCAGCACTTCCAGGGTCTGCCTTGCCAGGCGCTCGGCATGCTCGGCCCAGCTGCCGCGCTTGCGTTCAGCCAGCGCGGCCAAGGCCGCGCCATCACGTGGCAACGGTTGTTCGCCTTCCAGGATGCAACTGTCCAGGCTGGCCAGCAGAATGTCTTCGACCAGCGCCTCGACCCGCCCCATTTCACGGTACAGCAGGCCCAGCTCGGTCAGCCCCGGGAGCTTGCCGCGCAGGAACTTGGCCGGCTCGGCCAGTTGCTGCAGCAACAGCCGTTGCAAGGCGCGGCGGTGCTGAAACTCGGCTTCGGCCTGGGTCGAGAAACGCCCCTCACGCACAGTGCCGTTGTCTTCCACCAGCGCCGGGTACACGGTCATCGACAGGCCGGCGATCTTCTGCTGGGCGGTCTGCTTCACTTCGCTGAAGGCCTTGGCCTGCACCGGCTGCTCACCCTTGGCGTCACGCGGCACGGCCAGGGCAGCCTGGCTGGCGGCAGCAAAGCGCGCGGTCAGTTCCGCCAGGTCGCGGCCTTCGCCAAGGAACTTGCCCTGGCCATCGACCACTTCGATGTTCATGCGCAGGTGGCCTTCGACCTGGTTGACCGACTCGTCCCAGGCCTCATCCGACACACGCGCACCGGTCATGCGCAGCAGCTCCTGGCCCAGGGCCTGCGGGAGCGCCCCTTGGCCGAAGGTCATGCGCGCCAGCGAAGCCTTGACGAAGTCAGGTACCGGGACAAAGTTCTTGCGCAGGGCCTTGGGCAGGTTGCGCACCAGCGCCACGCACTTGGCCTCCAGCAGGCCCGGCACCAGCCACTCCAGGCGCTCGCCCGGCAGGCTCGGCAACAGCGGCGCCGGCACCCGCACCGTCACACCATCGCGGGGGTGGCCGGGCTCGAAGTGGTAGCTCAGCGGCAGGCGCAAATCGCCCACCTGCATACTGTCGGGGTACTGTGCGGCGGTCACTTCGCTGGCCTCGCGGGCCAGCACGTCCTCCTCGCGCATGATCAGCAGGTTGGCGTCCTTCTGGCTGCCCATGCGGTACCAACTGTCGAAGGTCGCCGTCTGGTGGATTTCCGCCGGCAGGCGCGCTTCGTAGAAAGCGTACAGCGTTTCTTCGTCAGCCAGAATGTCACGCCGGCGAGCCTTGGCTTCCAGCTCGTCCAGCGCTTCAAGCAGGCGTTTGTTGGCCGCCAGGCACTTGGCCCGCGACTGGATTTCGCCACCCACCAGGCCTTCACGGATAAACAGCTCGCGCGAGGTCGCCGGGTCGATCGGGCCGTAGTGCACCGGCCGACGGCCGACCAGGATCAGCCCGTAGAGCGTGATCTGCTCGTAGGCCACCACCTGCCCGCGCTTCTTCTCCCAGTGCGGCTCGAAATGGTTTTTCTTGATCAGGTGGCCGGCCAGCGGCTCGATCCAGTCCGGCTCGATCTTGGCCACCATGCGCGCATACAGCTTGGTGGTTTCGACCAGCTCGGCAGCCATGACCCACTGCGGGCGCTTGCGTCCCAGGCCCGACGATGGATGCACCCAGAAGCGCCGCTGGCGGGCGCCCTGGTAGTCGCCCTCTTCGGTCTTCTGGCCAATCTGGCTGAGCAGCCCGCTGAGGATTGCCTTGTGCATCTTCTGGTAATCAGTCGGTTCCTTGTTCACCGTCAGCTGCAGGTCACGGCAAATCAGCGCCAACTGACGATGAGCATCGCGCCACTCGCGCAGCCGCAAGTAGTTCAGGAACTGCTTGCGGCACCAGTTGCGCAGCGGGTTGGCAGTCAGCGCCTGGCGTTGTTCCTCGAAGCCGCGCCACAGGTTGACCAGCGCAGCGAAGTCCGAGTCCACGTCCTTCCACTGTGCGTGCGCCTGGTCGGCGGCCTGCTGGCGTTCTGGAGGGCGTTCACGCGGGTCCTGCACCGACAGCGCACTGGTGACAATCAGCACTTCCTGCAGGCTGCCCAGGCGCGCGCCTTCAAGCAGCATGCGGCCCAGCCGCGGGTCGATCGGCAAGCGCGCCAGCTGGCGGCCAATTGGCGTCAGCTGGTTCTCGCGGTTAACCGCCGAAAGCTCCTGCAACAGGTTGAAACCGTCGCTGATGGCTTTGCCATCCGGCGGCTCGATGAACGGGAAGGCATCGATTGCGCCCAGGCGCAGGTGCAACATCTGCAGGATCACCGCCGCCAGGTTGGTGCGCAGAATCTCCGGGTCGGTAAACGCTGGCCGGCTGTTGAAGTCCTCTTCGCTGTAGAGACGCACGCAAATGCCCGGCTCGACCCGGCCGCAACGGCCTTTACGCTGGTTGGCACTGGCCTGTGACACCGCCTCGATCGGCAGGCGCTGGACCTTGGCGCGGTAGCTGTAGCGGCTGATGCGCGCGGTACCGGTGTCGATCACATAGCGGATGCCAGGCACGGTCAGCGAGGTTTCGGCGACGTTGGTGGCCAGCACCACGCGGCGCCCGGTGTGCGGTTGGAAGATACGCTGCTGCTCGGCCGGCGACAGGCGCGCGTACAGCGGCAAAATCTCGGTATGGCGCAGTTGCGCCTTGCGCAGGATCTCGGCGGCATCACGGATTTCCCGCTCGCCCGGCAGGAAGATCAGCACATCGCCCGGCCCCTTGCCCTCGCTACGCTCGTGCTGCGCCAGCTCGTCGAGGGTGGCAAGGATGGCCTGATCGACGGTGAGGTCATCCTCGATCTGGTTGCCTTCCTCGTCCTGTTCGCTGGTCAGCGGGCGGTACCAGGTGTCCACCGGGAAGGTGCGCCCGGACACCTCGATGATCGGCGCACCATCGAAGTGCCTGGAGAAGCGCTCCAGGTCGATGGTGGCCGAGGTGATGATCAGCTTCAGGTCCGGTCGACGATGCAGCAACGTTTTCAGGTAGCCGAGCAGGAAGTCGATGTTCAGGCTGCGCTCGTGCGCTTCGTCGACGATGATCGTGTCGTAGCGTTCAAGGAAACGGTCGTGCTGGGTTTCGGCCAGGAGGATGCCGTCGGTCATCAGCTTGACCAAGGTATTGGAATCGCTCTGGTCTTCGAAACGCACCTGGTAGCCGACCAGCGCGCCCAAGGGCGTGCCCAGCTCTTCGGCGACTCGCGCGGCCACGCTACGCGCTGCGATCCTGCGTGGCTGGGTATGGGCGATCAACCCATGGCTGCCACGGCCAAGTTCCAGGCAGATTTTCGGCAACTGGGTCGTCTTGCCAGAGCCGGTCTCGCCGGCGATCACCAACACCTGGTTTTCGGCCAGGGCCTTCTTGATTTCGTCACGCTTGGCGGCGATGGGCAGGTTGTCGTCGTAGCGTACGGTCGGCACGCTCTGCTGACGCGCGGTGACCTGAGCGCAGGAGGCCTGGACCTTCTCCACCCACTGCGCCAGCTTCGCCTCGTCGGGGCGCTTGCGCAGTTCGTGCAGTTGCCGGCGCAGGCGATGGCGGTCGGCAATCATGGCGTGGTCGAGGTTTTGCAGCAGTTTGTCGATGGCGTGGTCAGTCATGGGGCTTTTTAGTGATGCAGGTGAGCCTGCTTTTTCATGATCGGCATTCGGAAAGTCGGGCGATTGTCGCAGATTTGCGGATTCTCTGCTGCTTGCACGCTCCCTGTGAGAGCGGCCTTGTGTCGCGATAGGGCTGCAAAGCGGCCCAGAAACTTCTGAATGGTCGCTGATGGCCGGGGCCCGCTACGCGGCCCTTTCGCGACGCAAGCCCGCTCCCACATTGACCGTGATGCTTTCACCACGAATGTTTAGCCAAGTGCGATGTAAAGGTTGCCATTCACTGCTTTAATCAACCTTACGCCGCATGTGAGTATCAAAGGCATGACTCCCGCCCAGCCTATCGCCCCACCGTCGTCCCGCCCTTCGCTACCGAAGGCCCGGAGCCGTGCCGGGGAAAATCCGCTGGTCCACATCATCCTCGCCTTCTGGGCCTTGTGGCACTGCCGTCACGCGCGCCCACCGGACACCTCGCTCACGCCATTGTGACCAAACCCGGCCACCGTCTGGCCGTTTGACTCAACTGGGCCGCCTGCTTGCGCGGTGGCCCTGCGCGCCTATGAGCGAATTGATCATGCACTTTGCCCCTGTAGAGCAGGCTACCCGTTTTCTGGCCGACAACCCCGATATCGAGCTGTTCGAACTGTTCATCCTCGACGCCAACGGTGTGCCACGCGGCAAGCTGTTGCACCGCGAGGAACTGCTGGCCGTGTACCAGACAGGCCGGCCACTGCCCAGCACCATCCTTGGCCTGACCCTCAATGGCGACGACGTGGAAAACTCCGGCCTGGTGTGGGACGTAGGCGATATCGACTGCCGTGCCTACCCGCTTGACGGCAGCCTGGTGCGGCTGCCCTGGCGCCGGGTGCCCACCGCTGCAGTGCAGGTGAGCATGCACCCCAGCGAGGGGCTGCCGGCCAGCATCGCTGACCCACGCCATGTGCTGCTGCGCACCATCGAAGCGTTGAAGGCCGATGGTTACCACCCGGTGATGGCCTGCGAGCTGGAGTTCTACCTGCTCGACCAGCAGCGTGATGCCCAGGGCCGCCCACAACCGGCACTGGACAACGATGGCGGTCGCCCACGCAGCACCCAGGTCTATGGCCTGCGCGAACTGGAGCAGATCGAACCGTTCCTCGCCGACCTGTACGCTGCCTGCAAGGCCCAAGGCATCCCGGCGCGCACGGCCATTTCCGAGTACGCCCCCGGCCAGGTGGAAATCACCCTGGAGCATGGCGATGCGCTGCAGGCGATGGACCAGGCGGTGCGCTACAAGCGCCTGGTAAAAGGTGTGGCCCATGCTCACGGCATGCAGGCCTGCTTCATGGCCAAGCCATTTGCCCAACTGGCCGGCACGGGCATGCACATGCACCTGAGCCTGGCCGACAGCGCCGGCAACAACCTGTTCGCCAGCGAAGACAAGGCCGGCACCCCGCTGCTGCGCCAGGCCGTGGCCGGCATGCTGCGCCACCTGCGCGACTCGCTGCTGCTGTTCTGCCCCAACGCCAACTCGTACCGACGTTTCCAGGCCAACAGCTATGCGCCCCTGGCGCCAACCTGGGGCGTGGACAACCGCACCGTGAGCCTGCGTGTGCCAGGAGGCCCTGCCAACAGTCGCCATGTGGAGCACCGCATCTGTGGCGCGGATGCCAACCCTTACCTGGCTGCAGCGGCGATCCTCGCTGCCAGCCACCAGGGCATCCGCGAACAGCTTGACCCAGGTGCCCCCGTTGAAGGCAACGGTTACGCTCAGGCCACCGAACACCTGCCCACCGACTGGCTGACCACCCTCGACGCCCTGCAACATTCCGAATGGGCCCGTGAAGCACTGGGCGAAGACTTCCTTGGCGTGTACCTGAAGGTCAAGCGCGCCGAGTACCGCCAGTTCATGGCTGAAGTCAGCGAACAGGACTGGCGCTGGTACCTGCACCAGGCCTGAGCCCCTACAAAACAAGGAACACCCATGAACGCAGCATTGAACAACGGCCCGGCGCAGCGCGCGCCGTCCTATTACAGCGCCACCCTCAACGACCACAGCGAGTACCCGCAACTCAAAGGCACGGTGCAGGTGGATGTGGCGATCATCGGCGGTGGCTTTACGGGCGTGGCCACGGCGGTTGAACTGGCCGAGCGCGGCCTGAAGGTCGCCATCGTCGAAACCAACCGTATCGGCTGGGGCGCCAGCGGTCGCAACGGCGGCCAGGTCACCGGCAGCCTGTCGGGCGACGAGGCCATGCGCTCGCAGATGCGCAACCACCTGGGCGCCGAAGTCGACGACTTCATCTGGCACTTGCGCTGGCGCGGGCACCAGGTGATCGAGCAGCGCGTGGCGCGCTATGGCATCGATTGCGACCTCAAGCGTGGCCATTTGCATGCCGCGATGAAACCTTCGCACATGAACGAACTGCGTGCGTTCGAGGCCGAAGCACAGCGCCGCGGCATGGGCGAGCAGGTGCAACTGCTCGATCGCGCTGCAGTGGCCGAGCATCTGCAAAGCCCGCTTTATCTGGGTGCGTTGAAGAACCTGCGCAACCTGCACCTGCACCCACTCAACCTGTGCCTGGGTGAAGCCCGTGCCGCACATGGCCTGGGTGCACTGATATTCGAAAATTCCGAAGTGCTGGACATCGTCCATGGCCCGCGCCCGGCGGTGGTTACCGCCCACGGCCGGGTGGAGGCACGCCAGGTGATGTTGGCCGGCGATGTGTATCACAAGCTCGAAAAGCGCCAGCTCAAGGGCAAGATCTTCCCAGCCATGGGCGGTATCGTCACCACCGCGCCGCTGGGTGAGCTGGCCGAGCAGATCAACCCGCAGGACCTGGCGGTGTACGACTGCCGCTTCGTCCTCGACTACTACCGCCTGACGGCCGACAAGCGCCTGCTGTTCGGCGGCGGCGCCAACTACTCAGGCAAGGATTCACGCGACATCGAAGGCGAATTGCGCCCCTGCATCGAACGCACCTTCCCGGCATTGAAGGGGGTGCCGATCGAGTTCCAGTGGAGCTGCGCCATGGGCATCGTGGTCAACCGCATCCCGCAGCTGGGCAAGCTGTCGGACAACGTGTGGTACTGCCAGGGTTACTCGGGGCACGGCATTGCCACCAGCCACATCATGGGCGAGATCATGGCCGAAGCGTTGACCGGCACGCTGGAGAAGTTCGACACCTTTGCCCAGTGCAAGCATGTGCGGGTGCCGATGGGGGACTTGCTGGGGAACCCGCTGCTGGCGGCGGGGATGTGGTATTACCAGATGCTCGAGAAGCTGCGCTGAGTTGCGCGGATGTAGGCGCGGGTTTACCCGCGAAAGGGCCGGCCCTGCTGACCTATCTCCACCCGCCGTTCACCGTTGTCGCCACTACCGTATCGCGGGTAAACCCGCGCCTACAGGGGCTCACAATGTCTGAAGACGGCGCCGCATCTTATTGTGGGGCCTTGTGTCGCGAAAGGGGCGCAAAGCGCCCCCAGCCATCGTTGCATCGCCGCCGAAACCCCAGGGCCGCTTCGCGGCCCTTTCGCGACACCAGGCCGCCCCCACACTGAGCGTGCAGGCTAATGGTCAGGCGATCTTCTTCAAGCCTTGCTTCTTGAGCTCTTCATCACGCAGTTCGCGGCGCAGGATCTTGCCCACGTTGGTGGTAGGCAGCGAATCGCGGAACTCGATGTGGCGCGGTACCTTGTAACCGGTGACGTTGGCACGCATGTGCTCCATCACCTGCTCCTTGGTCACGGTCATGCCCGGCTTGACCACGATGAAGACCTTGATCACTTCACCCGATTTCTCGTCCGGCACACCGATGGCAGCGCACTGCAGCACGCCCGGCAAGGCCGCCAACACGTCTTCCAGCTCGTTGGGGTACACGTTGAAGCCCGAGACCAGGATCATGTCTTTCTTGCGGTCGACGATGCGCATGTAGCCGTCCGCCTGGATCACGGCGATGTCGCCGGTCTTCAGCCAGCCTTCGCTGTCGAGAATCTCGGCCGTGGCATCTTCACGCTGCCAGTAGCCCTTCATCACCTGCGGGCCCTTGACACACAGCTCGCCCACTTCGCCAAGCGGCAGCTCATTGCCGGCGTCGTCGATGACCTTGCACAAGGTCGACGGCACCGGAATACCGATGGTGCCCACCTGGTTCGCTTCCGACGGGTTCACCGCCGCCACCGGGCTGGTTTCGGTCATGCCGTAGCCTTCGCAGATGGCGCAACCGGTAACGGCCTTCCAGCGCTCGGCCACGCTTAGCTGCAAGGCCATGCCGCCCGACAGGGTGATTTTCAGCGCCGAGAAATCCAGGGCTCGGAACGCCTCGTTATTGCACAAGGCGACGAACAGGGTGTTAAGGCCCACAAAGCCGCTGAACTTCCACTTGCCCAGTTCCTTGACCATTGCCGGCAAGTCTCGCGGGTTGCTGATCAGCACGTTGTGGTTGCCGATCAGCATCATCGCCATGCAATGGAAGGTAAACGCATAGATGTGGTAAAGCGGCAGCGGAGTGATGAGGATTTCGCAGCCTTCGTGCAGGTTGGCGCCCATCAGTGCCCGGCACTGCAGCATGTTGGCCACCAGGTTGCGATGGGTCAGCATGGCGCCTTTGGCCACGCCGGTGGTACCGCCGGTGTATTGCAGCACCGCCACGTCGTTGGCCTGCGGGTTGGCCTCGGTCACTGGCTGGCCCTTGCCCAGCGCCAGGGCGTCATTGAAACGCACGGCCTGCGGCAGGTTGTAGGCCGGCACCATCTTCTTCACGTACTTGATCACGCTGTTGATCAGCAGGCGCTTGAGTGGCGGCAGCAGGTCGGCCACTTCGGTGACGATAACGTGCCTGACCTGGGTTTTGGGCACCACTTTTTCGGCCAGGTGGGCCATGTTGGCCAGGCACACCAGGGCCTTGGCACCCGAGTCGTTGAACTGGTGTTCCATCTCCCGCGCGGTGTACAGCGGGTTGGTGTTGACCACGATCAGCCCGGCACGCATGGCACCGAAGACCGCGACCGGGTATTGCAGGACATTGGGCAGTTGCACGGCAATGCGGTCACCCGGCTTGAGGTCGGTATGCTGCTGCAGCCAGGCGGCAAACGCCCCCGACAACGCATACAACTCGCCATAAGTGATAGTCTTGCCCAGGTTGCTAAAGGCCGGTTTGTCGGCAAAGCGTTGGCAGGATTGCTTGAGTACCGCCTGGATATTGGGGAATTCGTCAGGATTGATTTCCGCCGTAATCCCGGCTGGGTACTTATCCTTCCAAAAATTTTCGATCATGGAAGCCCACTCCTTCAGCAACAGCGAAGTTCGATTCACGCGTCGATGCGCTTATTATTGATATGAGATGACGGTTCGTTGCAAACCGGATCATCTGGAAGCGGGCCGAGAGTAACAGCTTTGCCTGGGGTCGCCTAGAGGCCAAAACAGGCCTTGCGGTCACAAAAATGACTCAATGAACAATACAGGTCATTTTTAGAGTAATTATCCAAAATGTCGCAGATAAGGCTGTATATGGCCTTTTAGAGCGGTTTAGAGGCATTCGCGGGTAAACCCGCTCCTACATTGGCGGTGTAGGAGCGGGTTTACCCGCGAAGAAGCCATCCCGGTATCACGCTATATCGCGCAACTCCCGCCGCAAAATCTTGCCCACCGGCGTCATGGGCAACGATTCGCGCAGCACGATGTGCTTGGGTACTTTGTAGCCGGTGAAGTTGGCCTTGCAGTAGGCCTTCAGCTCATCAACGCTCAGCCCCCCCTCGCGCGGCACCACGAACAGCTTGACCGCCTCGCCGGAACGCTCGTCCGGCACGCCGATAGCCGCACAGTTGGCGACCTTGGGGTGCCCCATCACCACATCCTCGATTTCGTTAGGGTACACGTTGAAGCCCGAGACGATGATCATGTCCTTCTTGCGGTCGACGATGCGGGTGAAGCCGTCCGGGTCGATCACCGCGATATCACCGGTCTTGAACCAGCCTTCTGCATCCAGTGCCTGGGCCGTTGCCTCGGGCTGCTGCCAGTAACCCTTCATGACCTGCGGGCCTTTGATGCAAAGCTCGCCCCGCTCGCCCAGCGGCAGTTCGTTGCCATCATCATCGATGACCTTGAACGCAGTACCCGCCACGGGGATGCCCACCGTACCCAGACGCGCCAGCTGGCCGTAGGGGTTGGTGCTGGCCACCGGCGAGGTTTCTGTCAGGCCGTAGCCTTCAACGATGCGGCACCCGGTAAGGTCTTCCCAGCGCTCGGCGGTGGCCTTGACCAGCGCTGTGCCACCAGAGTTGGTGACCTTCAGCGCCGAGAAGTCCAGCTGACGGAAGCCCGGGTGGTCCATCAGTGCGACAAACAAGGTATTGAGGCCCAGCAAGGCAGAGAAACGCCACTTGCCCAGCTCCTTGATGAAGCCGGGAATATCCCGAGGGTTGGTAATCAGCACGTTATGGTTGCCGGTGACCATCATGCACATGCAATTCGCGGTGAAGGCATAGATGTGGTACAGCGGCAGCGGCGCGATCATCACTTCCTGGCCGTCCTTCAGCAGCTTCTGCCCATCGGGGCCGTGCTGCGAGAAGCAGGCCAGCACCTGCAGCATGTTGGCCACCAGGTTGCCATGGGTGAGCATGGCGCCCTTGGCCAGGCCGGTGGTGCCGCCGGTGTACTGCAGCACGGCGATGTCATCGAGGTTCAGCGACACCGGTTTGGGCGACAGCCTGCGGCCCTCGCGCAGCACCTGCTTGAACGGCACCGCCTGGGGCAACTGGTAGGCCGGCACCATCTTCTTCAACTTGTCGACCACGGTGTTGACCAGCCAGCCCTTGGCGGCCGGCAGCAGGTCGCCCATCTTTGCTTCGATCAGGTACTCGATACCGGTATCGGGCAGCACCTCCTGCACGCGCTTGCCGAACATGTTCAGGTACACCAGCGCACGCGCGCCACTGTCCTTGAACTGGTGGCGCATCTCGCGCTCGGTGTACAACGGGTTGGTATTGACCACGATCAGCCCGGCGCGCATGGCACCGAATACGGCGATGGGGTACTGCAGCACATTGGGCATCTGCACGGCAATGCGCTCACCCGGTTTGAGGTCGGTGTGCTGCTGCAACCAGGCAGCGAAGGCTGCCGAATGGCGCTCCAGTTCCGCGTAGCTGAGGGTCACGCCCAGGTTGCTGAACGCCGGGCGGTCGGCAAAACGCTTGCAGGAGCGCTCGAACACCTCGACCACCGAGGCGTAGGCATTGATGTCGATGGTGGAAGGCACGCCTGCCGGGCGCTTGTCATTCCAGAAATCGGCTTGCATTTATTATTGTTCCTCTGCCTGGACCTGCACTGCGTCCTTTAATCCTTTACCTGACCGCCTGCTGGCGAAAAGGCGTTGATTCGACGTTAGCAGGTAAACCCAAGGTGGCATATACGCCAAGTGCCGCCATTAACATTGTGAATCTTATTTGTGCCCCTCCTGCAATCCGGCCGGTTGTGCATACACTGTTCGGGTAATTGCGCGCACAAGGACCCGCCATGCCCCACGACGCCTTCTGGCTGCCCGCCAGTGAGCACTGCAGCCTGTACGTACACCAATGGCTGCCGGCCAAACCGGTAAAGGCCGTGGTGCTGCTGGCCCATGGCATGGCCGAGCATGCCGGGCGCTACCAGCGCCTGGGCCAGGCCCTGAGCGAGGCCGACTTTGCCCTGTTCGCTGCCGATCAGCGTGGCCACGGGCGCACTGCCGAGCTGGGCAACCTCGGCCTGTTCGCCCGCCATCATGGCTGGAATGCCGTGGTCAACGACCTGGGATGTGTGGCCCAGCATATCGGCCAGCAGTACCCGTGCACGCCGCTGTTCCTGTTCGGCCACAGCATGGGCAGCTATATCGCCCAGGCGTACCTGCTGCATCACAGTGGCAGCCTGCACGGGGCTATCCTCAGCGGCTCCAACTACCAACCGGCCGTGCTGTACCGCTTTGCGCGGCTGATTGCCCGGCTGGAATCCTGGCGCCAGGGGCCACTGGGCAAGAGTGCACTGATCGAATGGTTGTCCTTCGGTTCGTTCAACAGCGCCTTCAAGCCCAATCGCACAGCCTTCGACTGGCTCAGCCGCGACCCGGGCGAGGTCGATCAGTACGTGAACGACCCGTTGTGCGGCTTTCGCTGCACCAACCAGTTGTGGCTCGACCTGCTGCAAGGCTTGGCGCAGATCAGTCAGCCGGGTAACCTCGCGCAGATCGATCCCAACCTGCCGATGCTGGTGATTGGCGGTGAATGTGATCCGGTCAGTGCCGGCAAGCGTCTCACCCATCTGGCCGACGCCCTGCGCGCGACCGGCAACCGACATGTACAGCTGCGCGTCTACCCGGAGGCGCGGCATGAAGTACTCAACGAAATCAACCGTGGCGAGGTCATCGCCGATATTCTCTGCTGGCTTGAACAGGCGCTGGCCCTTGGCCGCCCTGCGCGCAGTGAATGATAGCCGCCCTCGCCCAACGCTTAAGGAAGCATCGATGTCCCAGGTCACCAACACGCCTTACGAAGCCCTCGAAGTCGGCCAGACGGCCGAATACAAGAAGTCCGTTGAAGAACGTGACATTCAGCTGTTCGCCGCGATGTCCGGTGACCACAACCCGGTTCACCTGGATGCCGAATTCGCCGCCAAGAGCATGTTCCGCGAACGTATTGCCCATGGCATGTTCAGCGGCGCGCTGATCAGTGCGGCAGTGGCCTGCACACTGCCTGGCCCTGGCACCATCTACCTGGGCCAGCAGATGAGCTTCCAGAAGCCGGTGAAAATTGGCGACACCCTGACCGTGCGCCTGGAAATCCTCGAGAAGCTGCCCAAGTTCAAGGTGCGCATCGCCACCAACGTCTACAACCAGAACGACGAGCTGGTGGTCGCGGGTGAAGCCGAGATCCTGGCGCCGCGCAAGCAGCAGACCGTCGAGCTGGTGTCGCCGCCGAATTTTGTGGCGAGCTGAAGTGTGATGCAGCCAGCACCTACTTCAAGGCTGCTCTCCTGGGTAACCCGCTAATTCGTTGATTTAGCGGGCATCCTGTGGGATATGGGCTGGCCCGAAAAGAGCCGGCACCCCCACATCATTCGATAGCCTGCAAACGCCGCTCGATATGCCGCCGCTCAGGCGCCTGTCGGGTCAAGGCCAGCGCCTGCTGCCAGGCCGCTCGCGCCTCTTCTACCTGCCCCAGCTGGCAATGCAACTCGGCGCGCGCCGCATGTGCCAGGTGATAGTCCAGCAACTCCCCCCGCGCCAGAATCCCTTCGACTTCCCGCAAGCCAACCTCCGGCCCATCCCGCTTCGCCAGCGCCACCGCCCGGTTCAGCGCCACCACCGCTGATGGCCAATACCGCTGCAATACGTCATACAGGCCGACGATCTCTCCCCAGTCCGTCTCTTCAGCCGTCGCCGCTTCGGCATGCACGGCAGCAATCGCCGCCTGGACGGTATAGGCCCCGAACGCACGGCTCTGCAGGGCCTGGCGCACCAGGGCACAGCCTTCGGCAATAAACTGCCGGTCCCACAAGCTACGGTCCTGCTGCTCCAGAACCACCAAATCGCCTTGGCCATCGATGCGCGCCCGCTGCCGGGACGCCTGCAGCAGCATCAACGCCAGCAGGCCGACCGCCTCCGGGTCGGGCAGCAACTGCACCAGCAACCGCGCCAGGCGAATGGCTTCATCGCTCAGTTCCTGCTGCAGCAGTGTTTCGCCCGATGACGCCGAATAGCCCTCATTGAACACCAGGTAGATCACCCGCAACACGCTTTCCAGGCGCTCGGGCAGCTCATTGAGCTCGGGTACCTGGTACGGTATGCCCGCGTCACGGATCTTGGCCTTGGCACGCACGATCCGCTGGGCGATGGTTGTCGGGCTTTGCAGAAAGGCGCGGGCGATCTGCTCGGTGGTCAGGTCGCAGACTTCGCGAAGCGTCAATGGCACCTGAGCGTCGGCCGACAGGGCCGGATGGCAACAGGTGAAGATCAGCCGCAGGCGGTCATCCGCCAGCAGTTCTTCTTCACTGGGGTCCTGCGCCTGACCATCCAGCAGCATGCTCAAGTCCGCCTGGGAGCGGTCGAAGCGGACGCGCCGGCGCAGCGCGTCGATGGCCTTGAAGCGCCCGACAGAGACCAGCCACGCTCGCGGGTTTGCGGGGATACCGTCGCGTTGCCAGCGCTCGACGGCAATGAAGAAGGCGTCATGCATGGCCTCCTCGGCCAGGTCAAAATCACCCAGCAAGCGGATCAGTGTCGCCAGTATGCGCCGCGACTCCTGCCGGTACACGGCCTCGACTTCGGCGCTCACCTGGGCCAGTGCTGCCATCAGTCGGGCATCCGCTGGGTCACCACCTCCACCAGGCGGTCCAGGCTTTCTCCCCAGCCTTGGTGGAAGCCCATTTCTTCATGGGCCCGGCAGTCGGTGGCATTCCAGTGCCAGGCACGGGCGGTGTAGCGGGTTTTGCCCTGTTCCTCGTCAAAGCTGATCACGGCGGTCATGAAGGCCTTGTCCGACGGCACCCAACCGGGGCCGAAGGCATCGGTGAACACCAGCCGGCGTGGCGCGGCAATTTCCAGGAAAACGCCCTGGTTCGGGTACTCGCTGCCATCCGGCGCGCGCATCAGGGTGCGAAACAGGCCACCGGCCCACAACTGCATCTCACACTCCGGGGTGGTCATGCCGCGCGGCCCCCACCACTGCATCAGCCACTGGGGTTCGGTCCAGGCGCGAAATACTTTGGCCGGTGGTGCGTCGATCAGGCGGCTGATGGACAACTCGTGTTGCGCCTGGGCAATGGGTGCAAGGCTCATGCTGATGGTTCTCCTTGGCTGTCAGGGTTGCAGCTCGCGCACTGGTCGCACCTCGACACTGCCGACCCGCGCAGCAGGGATGCCCTTGGCGATATTCAGCGCTTCGTTGAGGTCGCGGGCCTCCACCAGGTAAAAGCCCGCCAGTTGCTCCTTGGTTTCGGCGAACGGGCCGTCGGTCAGGCTCATGCGCCCGTTACGCATACGCACCGTGGTGGCCGTCTGCACCGACTTCAGCGCCTCGGCCGCCAGCATGCGCCCGGAACCGTGAATGGCTTCGGCGTAGGCCATGCATTCAGCGTCTGCCGGGCTGTCGGGCAGGCTGTGCAACAGCCCCTCGTCACAATAGACCAGGCACAGGTATTTCATGGTCGCCTCCAAGGCATTGGCAAAGTGCGTTTGGCGATAAAGGCTCAGGGCTTGAGATCGAACAGGGCCTTTTGCGTTTCCATGTCGAAAGGCGCCGACCAGTGTTCGTGGATGACCTGCCACTGGCCGCCTTGACGACGATAGCCCACCGTGGCGCGCATGAAGCCGCACTGGCTTTCGTCGTCGCCCGGGCCGCAGCGGTTCAGCCAATGGGCCAGGGCCAGATCGCCAGCGGCGTACACGGTAAGTTGGGCAAGTTCGAACACCATGGGGCCGGTGCACATGCCCATGCACATTTCCCAGTGCGCCGTGTAGGCGGACTTGCCTTTGAATTGCAGAGCCTGGATGGCATCGAAGGCGACGATATCGTCGGCATAGGGGGCGATGATGCCCGGGATGTCGCGATCGCGCACGGCTTGCATCCAGCGCTCGATCAATTGGCGGATTTCGGATTCGGCTGCGGTGCTCATCGGGGGTACCTCCGACAGATCATAGGGGTGGGGCACGGTGTGTGACGCGTGCCTTCAGCTATGGTCGAACGGGAAGCGGAGGATTCGACAGGCGGGGACATTATTCTGTATTGGCGGAGCACCTGGGAGATCGCATCAGGGCCAGCAAGTGCCCGCCACAGCGTTTTCAGCCCCTGTGGCGGGCACCGCCAGTCAACCCTGCTGGCAACCTTCTCCCATGGCACGGTACTGGATGGTGTGCACCTGGCCCTGATGGTCTTCATAGGTCATGGTCGCAGGTACCACTTCGCAGACATTGGGGATGGTCGACAGGTTGATCACCCGCTTGATGTCCAGGTTCATCGAGTAGTCGTACTGCTGAGCCACAGGCTCGCTGGAGACGGGTTTGGCCTCATCGGCGAGGGCGAACGAGGACATACCGACCAATGCAAGAATCAGTAATGGTTTCATGTGGTTTTGCCTTTAGAGCGTTCAAGCTGATCGATTGACTTCTATTGCCGTATCCGGCGCGGAGAAGTTGTCATCTAGGGTCTAGATGGCACGAAGTACCGATCCCGCTTCGTACTGCCAGGGGGGATGAAGAAAATTCTACTCCCGGCCAGTAATAGTTGAACCCCGGAGTCGGATATTCACCCTTGCCGGTTTTGCAACAATCTGCGACAAAGTGGCCGCAAATCATCAGGCCAGAGCCTCTGGCCACGTTTCAGGGTAGGACTCACCATTTCTGAAAAATTGTCCTGTTCGACGCTTTCGGACACAGAACGCCGTTTGCTGGACCACTTCTACCGCCAGCACAGCTCACGCATGCGCGCTGCAAGCGACGCCGAACTGTGGGTAGCGCGGGACCCTGGCATCATCGCCGGGCTGAGCCTGAGTGCGGTGGGTGAGGGATTCTGGCTGACGGGCCTGTTCGTCGCCCCGCAGCGACGCAACCAAGGGGTGGCCGCGCAGTTGATCGAGGCAGCACTGTCGCAGGTTGACGGGCCCGTCTGGCTGTTCTGTCATCCCGACCTGACGCCCTTCTACCAGCGCCTGGGTTTCGACCTGGCCCAACAGCTGCCAGAAGCCCTGGCCAGCCGCCTGCTTCGCTATCAGCGCAACAAACGCCTGGTAGCCCTGCAGCGAGGTCAGTCGTCGCTGACCTCAAGCCCAGGGAACAGCACCTCGGTGTAGCCGAACCTGGCAAAGTCCTGGATGCGCGAGGGGTATAGCCGGCCGATCAGGTGGTCGCACTCGTGCTGCACCACCCGCGCATGGAAGCCATCGGCAAAGCGGTTGATCGGGTTGCCCTGGGGGTCGATGCCCTGGTAGCCGATATGCTTGAAGCGCGGCACCACGCCGCGCAAGCCAGGCACCGACAGACAACCTTCCCAGCCGTCCTCGATCTCGCTTGAGGTCGGGGTGATGACCGGATTCAGCAGAATGGTCTGCGGCACCGCCTCGGCATCGGGGTATCGCTCGCTGCGCTCGAAGCCGAAGATCACCAACTGCAGGTCGATGCCGATCTGCGGGGCGGCCAGGCCCACACCGCCTACGTGACGCATGGTTTCGAACATGTCGTCGATCAGTTGCTGCAGTTCGGCACTGCCAAGCAGGTGCTCGGGCACTGGCGGAGCGATGCGCAGCAGGCGTTCGTCGCCCATCTTGAGAATGTCACGGATCATCAGGGGTTCGGCTCGACGCTATGAGGTTTGCTCGGGTTCGGGTGCTCGTGACCCAGTACAGTCAAGGTTTCCTTGGGCTTTTCCCCGTCGAAGTCTTTCTCGCCCGGGTTCTTGCCTTCGGCTGACATGTGCTCGATCACCGCATTCATTTCGGCGCCGAGCAGCAGCACGGCAGCCGAAATATAGAAATACAGCAACAGCACGATGATTGCACCAATGCTGCCGTACATGGCGTTGTAGTCGGCAAAGGTCTTCACGTAGTAGGCAAAGCCCAGTGAGGCCACGATCCACACCACAACCGCCAGCACCGAACCCGGGGTGATGAAGCGAAACTGCTGTTTCACATCAGGCATCACGTAATAGATCAGGGCCACTGCCACCATCAGCAGAATGATGATCACCGGCCAGCGCAGGATGGTCCACAGTGTGACGATGAACTCCTGCATGCCGATCTGGGCGGCTATCCATTCCATCACCTGCGGGCCCAGCACCATCAGTGCTGCGGCCGCCAGCAGCATGCCAGCCAGGCCCACGGTGTAGAAAATGGAAAGCGGGATACGCTTCCACACCGGGCGCCCTTCGGGCACATCGTAAGCGGCGTTCATGGCGCTCATCATCAGGCGCACGCCGGCGGAGGCGGTCCACAGGGCGATCACGATACCCACCGACAGCAGCCCGCCCTTGGATTGTTGCAACTGGTCGATCACCGGGTTCACCTGCTCCAGCGCCTGGGGCGGTAACACCAGTTCCGATTGCAGACGCAGCCAGGAGAAAAAGTCCGGCAAGTGCAGGAAACCGATCAGGGCAATCAGGAACAACAGGAAGGGGAATAGCGAGAACAGCGCCTGGTAGGCCAGCGCTGAGGCATAGGTGGACATCTCGTCGTCGAGGAATTCCTTGACGGTGCGAACCAGCACGCGGTGCAGGGGCAAGCCGCGCAGGTCGGGGAAAATCATAGCGTCTCCTTTCGCCGCTTGATCGTTACACAGGCAAGTCTAATAGACCGTGCCCGTGCTGTGCTGCTCCCGGCCGTGATTGAAGAATTTGCTTACGAATAGTGCCGGCCTCTACGCGGGTTTACCCGCCAGAGGCCGGCACAGGCCGCCTCACCTCAAGTCAAGGCTTCTTCACCGCATCCTTCACATTGCCCTTGATCTGTTGCGCCTCGCCTTTAAGCTCCTGCGCCTTGCCTTCGGCCCGCAGCTTGTCGTTGTCGGTCACCTTGCCAACACCCTGTTTCACGTTGCCGATCGCTTCGTTGGCCAAGCCTTTCGCTTTGTCTTTAGTACCGCTCATGGCAAAACTCCTGCAAATGGAGACACGTGAACCGTGTCGACAGTAGGTTGACCCAACGCCTGGGCCAGGAGTTTCAACGGATTTTCCGGCCAGAAGCCGAACGGTAAAACGGCAGGCGAATACCGCCCAAGCCCGCGAAGAGGCCGGCACAGGCACCGCAAGTCACAAACCTTGCCCCGCCCCGTGCCACCCCTCACAATGCAGGCCTTCATAGCGTCAACTCGCAGGAACCTGCATGAAACTCGACAAACCCGCCGCCATCGCCCGGCGCAACGAAGCACTGGCCCGGCCGGTGCTGACCAGCAGCAATACCCTGTTCGCCATCCTGGACAACAAACGCAACCTGTGGTGGTTCGAAGTGCCAGTGGCACTGCTGGGCAAGGGCCAGGCCGACTGGGTCAACCTGCTGCTGCACACGCCAGAAAGCGATGAACTGCAGCACCTGAAGGTGCCCACCAATTTCCTCAAGGCTCACCTGGAGCAAATGGAAGTGCGCAAGCCCGGCAAGCGCCGCTCCACCATCAGCCTGGCCCTCAGCGCCGACCGTGACTCGCTGCTGCGCGACACCCGTCCGGGTGGCGAGCAGCTGGACTTCCGCAACTTCGTACAGGCGTAAGGCCGTCAGGCTTTCTCGATGCGATCGTCATGGATGACGATCAGGCCCTGCTTGAACAACCCGCCAATGGCCTTCTTGAAGTTGCCCTTGCTGACGTTGAACAGCTTGCTGATCAACGCAGGGTCACTCTTGTCGCACACCCCCAACACCCCGCCTTCGGCTTCCAGGCGCGCCATGATCTGCTCTTGAAGGGTGTCCGCCAGGGCGGCGCCTACCGGCTGCAGGCTCAACGAAATCTTGCCGTCCTGGCGCACTTCCTTGATGAAGCCCTTCTCGTGCATGCCCGAGCGCAAGAACTTGAACACCTCGTTCTTGTGGATCAGGCCCCAGTGGCGGTTGTTGATGATGGCCTTGAAGCCCATCGGCGTTTCGCCGGCTACCAGCAGCTCGACCGGCTGGCCAACCTTGTAGTCGGCCGGGGTGACATCGAGGTAGCGGTCCAGGCGCGACGTGGCAGTGATCCGGCGGGTGCGCTTGTCGAGGTACACGTGCACCACGCAATAATCGCCGATCTTCAGTGGCCGTGCCTCTTCCGAGTACGGCATCAGCAGGTCCTTGGACAGGCCCCAGTCCAGGAAGATACCGGCACCGTTGATGTCCTTGACCTTCAGGCTGGCGAACTCGCCAACCTGCACCTTGGGCTTCTCGGTAGTGGCGATCAGCTGGTCTTCGCTGTCCAGGTAGATGAACACGTTCAACCAGTCATCGACCTCGGTCTCGGCGTTTTTCGGGATGTAGCGCCCGGGCAGCAGGATTTCGCCATCGGCGCCGCCGTCCAGGTACAGACCGAAGTCCACGTGTTTCACGATTTGCAAACTGTTGTAACGCCCAAGCAGAGCCATTTCCGATGATCCTCAAGACAAGGCGGCTATTCTACACCTGAAGCCACCACATGGCCCGACCACTCATGCAGTGGAACCGCCAGGCCGCACTTGCATCTACCTTCTGACCAGCCTGAGGAAGGAACAGCACATGCCGCTACGCCTGCCCAAAGCCCTGCTTATCGCCATCGGCTTCGCCCTGGCCTTGGCCGCCTGCAGCCGCATCGACCTGGCCTATCGCAACCTCGACCGCCTGGTGCCGTGGTCGCTGAGCGACTACCTGGACATGAACCGCGAGCAAAGGGCGCTGCTGGACGATCGGTTGCGCGAGCACCTGGCCTGGCATTGCAAGACTCAACTGCCCGGCTACCTTGACTGGCTCGACCGGCTACGTGAGCTGGTCGCCGACGACCAGGTCACCGACCAGGCCCTGCAGCAAAGCACCCGCGAGGTCCGTGAGGCAATTGGTCGGGTGGCCGAGGAAATCACCCCTTCGGCCACCGAACTGCTGCGCGGCATGAGCGACGACCAGGTAGCGCAGATGCGTGAAGCCTTCCGCGATGACATCAGTGAGCGGCAAAAGCAGTATGTGGATACGCCATTGCCGAAGCAGATGGCCCGCCGTAGCGAGCGCATGGAAAAACGCCTGACGCCATGGTTTGGCGAGTTGACGGCGGTACAGAAGCAACGCATCCAGACCTGGTCTCAAGCGCTGGGTGACCAGAACCGTGAATGGATCGCCAACCGTGCCCACTGGCAACAGCAACTGCTGTTGGCGATGAACCAGCGCAACGACTCCAGCTTCGAGCCGCGCCTGGCGACCTTGTTGCAGCGCAAGGAGAGTTTGTGGACACCCGAGTACCGGGCGGCGTATCAGAATACCGAGCGACAGGCGCGCAGCCTGCTGGTGGACCTGGTGCGGCAAAGCACCCCGCAACAGCGGCGGTTCCTGCAGGAACGGCTGAGCAAGGTGCGTACCCATTTGAGCGAGATGAAGTGTTTGAAGGCGTGACAGGCCTGTTCGACCTGATTCACCGGGCCTTGCGCCGATACGGAAACACATCGATCACTTTCCCCTCACGTATCGCCGCCTGCAGCCCCTTCCAGTAATCCGCGTCATACAGTTCCCCATGCAAGCGGCTGAACAACCGCCGCTGGCCCATATCGGCAAACAGAAACGGCGGAAACTCTTCGGGAAACACATCATGCGGCCCGATCGAGTACCACGGCTCGCCCGACATTTCGTCCTCCGGGTATCGCGGTGGCGGAATGTGGCGGAAATTCACCTCGGTCAGGAAGCTGATTTCGTCATAGTCGTAGAACACTACCCGGCCATGGCGGGTCACGCCGAAGTTCTTCAGCAACATGTCGCCGGGGAAGATGTTCGCCGCCGCCAACTGCTTGATGGCCAGGCCGTAGTCCTCCAGTGCCTCCAGCACCTGGCCCTCGGTGGCATGCTCCAGGTACAGGTTCAACGGCGTCATGCGCCGCTCGGTCCAACAGTGGCGGATCAGCACCGTGTCGCCCTCCAGCGCCACCGTCGACGGTGCCACCTCCAGCAACTCGGCCAGGCAATCCGGCTCGAACTTGCTGCGCGGAAAGCGAAAATCGGCAAACTCCTGGGTGTCGGCCATACGCCCCACCCGGTCGACGCTCTTCACCAGCCGGTACTTGTCGATCACCGTGGCGCGGTCCACGGTTTTCGATGGCGAGAAGCGGTCCTTGATGATCTTGAACACCGTATTGAAGCCGGGCAAGGTGAACACGCTCATGACCATGCCCCGTACCCCTGGCGCCATGACAAAGCGGTCATCACTGCTGGCCAGGTGGTTGATCAGCGCGCGGTAGAACTCCGACTTGCCCTGCTTGTAGAACCCGATCGAGGTGTATAGCTCGGCAATGTGCTTGCCCGGCAGGATGCGCTTGAGGAAATTGACGAACTCGGCGGGCACCGGGACATCGGCCATGAAGTAAGAGCGGGTGAACGAAAAGATGATCGACACCTCGGCCTCGTCGGTAATCAGCGCATCGGCCTCGATGCCGTGGCCCTCGCGGTGCAGCAAGGGAATCACCAACGGCCACTGCTCATCGCTGTTGTACAGGCGGCCGACCAGATAGGCCCCCTTGTTGCGGTAAAGCACGGGTACAAACAGCTCCACGGCCAGCGTCGGGTCCTTGCACACCCAGTCGGGCAGGCATTCGCGCAGTTGTTCTTCCAGCCGCGCCAGGTCGCCTTCCAGGTCGCCATAGGGCATGTCGAACGGGTAATCGGCGAACACCGCGCGCAGCAAGTTCCTGAGACTGCCGTCAAGCCGATAGGTACGGGTTTGCGCCGCGCGCTCGCGGCCGCGCATGGAAGGCCGGGTCGTGTGGATGAACATGCAGCCGTCGCTGATCAGGTCATGGCTGAACAGGCTGCAAAACAGCGAGTTGTACCAGGTCTCTGCCAGCTCGTCGTCCAGGCGTGGGTCGATCAGGTGGATATAGGCGTTTTTCACCAGCGGCCACTGTTCCACGTCCAGCAGCACCTCTGCGGCAAAGGCCTGGCGCAGCCAACCGTTGACTTCGGCGACTTTCTCTTCGTAGAGATTGATGCGGGCGGCGGCGGCCTGCTGGATATCCTGCCAGCGCGCCTGCTCGAAGCGCTTGCGGGCTCCGAGGGTGATGCGCTGGAAATGATCGCGGTAGTCGTCGAAGCCGGCGAGGATCATCCGGGCGATTTCGACAGCGGGCCAGGGCTGGGACATGCGTGGGGCCTCGGAACTGGGATTGAGTACAGAGCTTAGCCGCCCTTGGCTTCATGGGTTACTGCCATTGAAGGCCCGAGCTGTAGTTGCAGCTGCCTTGCCCAGAGCCCTGCAGCCCAAGAGGAATTACACAGCAAGAAAGCACAAGAATCCCCCCGCCCCCTGGCGTACACTCGCGCCCCTGCCTTACCTCCGGAGACCGTTGTGAGCCCCATCGCCCTAGCCCGCCTGCTGACCCTTGCCGCCGTCTGGGGAGCGAGTTTCCTGTTCATGCGCATCATCGCCCCCGAACTGGGCACGGTGCCGACCGCGTTCTTCCGGGTTTCCATCGCCTGCCTAGGCCTGATCGTGCTTCTGGCCGCCGCCCGCGTGCGCTGGGACTTCCAGGGCAAGCTCGGTGCGTGCCTGGTGCTGGGCATGATCAACTCCGGCATCCCCGCCACCTTCTACTCGGTGGCGGCCCAGGTGCTGCCGGCCGGCTATTCGGCGATCTTCAACGCCACCACCCCGCTGATGGGTGTGCTGGTCGGCGTACTGTTCTTCCGCGAGCCAATGACCCTGGCCAAACTCTGCGGCATCTTCCTTGGCCTGTTCGGCGTCGGCATCCTTAGCGGCGCCGGCCCGGTGGCACTGGACATGGCCCTGCTGCAAGGCGCCCTCGCCTGCCTGGCGGCCACCACCTGCTACGGCTTTGCCGGGTTCCTCGCCCGCCGCTGGATCAGCGGCCTGGACAGCCGTCTTTCCGCACTGGGCAGCATGCTCGGCGCCACGCTGATGCTGACACCGCTGTTCGGCTGGAGCGCACTCACCCAACCGCCCGCCAGCTGGGGGGGCTGGGAGGTGTGGTTGTCGTTGCTGGGGCTGGGTTTGCTGTGCACCGCCTTTGCCTACATCCTGTACTTCCGCCTGCTCGAAGAAATCGGCCCGGTAAAAGCCAGCACCGTGACCTTCCTGATCCCGGTATTCGGCGTATTGTGGGGGGCATGGCTGCTGAATGAGCCGTTGTCGATGGCGCACCTATACGGCGGCCTGCTGATTGGCCTGGCCTTGTGGCTGGTGCTGCGCCCGGCGCGCAGCTGAAGCGGGGTACTGCATGAACAGCGCGTACAAAAAGGTCCTGTTCCGCCTGGAACAGGACGAGAACGGCTACCCACCAGCCTCGGTCGAGGGCCTGTGGGCCAAGGCCGTGGAAGGCGGCTACGCCATCGACAACATACCCTTCCATGTCTATGGCATCGCCCCGGGCGACGTGATCGACACCCGCGAGGAAGCAGGCGAAACCTGGTTCGCAGAACTGCGCCATAGCAGCGGCAGCTCAGTGTTCCGGGTGGTCGTCAAACCACCGGAAACCCTCGACCAGGTACGCGCAGCATTGCTGGATTTCGGCTGCGCCTGTGAAACCGAGCAAGCAGTGAAGATGTTGGCGGTCGAGGTCCCGCCGCAACGCTCGCTCGATACCCTGCTCTACTACCTGCTCACCCAGCGCGAAGCCGGCCTGCTGGACTTCGAGGAAGGCGTGTTGCGCCACGCCATCCCCGAAGAATTCCGCTAGGGCCTACGCCTCGGCCAGGCGCGCGGCAGGCTTGCGAAACACGAACAGCAGCCCTACCACGATCAGCCCCATGCCCAACAGGCTGAGCGGTGCCAGGCGGTTACCGAAGATCAGCAAGTCCATTACCGCAGTCACTGCCGGCACCAGGTAGAACAGGCTGGTGACATTGACCAGGTTGCCCTTGGCGATCAGCCGGTACAGCAGCAAGGTTGCCAGCAGCGAGACCACCAGGCCCATCCACAGCAGCGCACCGACGAAGCTGCCGGTCCACTCGACATGAAGCGGTTGCAGAGGTGCGAACAGCGCGCACATGGCAAAGCCGGCCAGGTACTGCAGCGGCAGTGTGCCCATGGGGTTGTCGGTAATGCGCTTCTGCAGGATCGAACCAAAGGTCATGCTGACCAACGCCAGCAGGGCGAACAGCATGCCCGCCAGCGATACCCCGCCCAGGTTGATGCCCTGGTAGACCACCATGATCAAGCCACCCAACCCCAAACTCAGGCCGAACAAACGGCTCCAGGAACGCTGGCGTTCCATCAGCACCACGGTGAGGATCGGTTGTACCCCCATCACCGTGGCCATGACGCCGGGGGTGACATGGGTATCAAGTGCCAACAGATAGAAAATCTGATAGGCACCGAGCAGCACACAACCGGTACCCAGGGCGCGCAGAATGCTCCCGCGAGTACGCGGCCAGCGCAGCCCTAGCAACGGGCCGATCAGCAACAGGCCGGCCAGGGCCAGCGCCAAGCGCAACAGCAGAAAGGCAAACGGGCTGGCATGCGCCAGGCCGAGCTTGGAGACGATCGCCCCGCTGCTCCACAGCAGGACGAACAGGCAGGTAGTGGCCGCCGAGGCCACGGACGTTTTGGTAAAGACAGACATGAATTGCCACCTGATAGTAGGCAGATAAGCCAAACGGACGGCGTGCGCTTCAACGTGAGCAGTAGCCGACCGTGTTCAGTACGTTGCGCGTGCGAAGGGTTGCGGCACGAAGCCGATCAGCCCAGCACAACCACGCAATGAGGCGGAGCTACGCCGCCTACGACGCCACTGACAGGTGGTGGGGAGTGACAGATCATGACCGGCTGCTGGCTACCACGCACGACCAAGCCCGCGACTGGCGCGATGGCAAAGCGTGTGGTGGAAGGGATGGCTGGCATGAACGCGGTCTTTGAGAAAGTGAATGTTCTGGAATATAGCGAGTGATTCTTCGCGGCACAACCCCGCTGCCACAAGCGCACCCTCGTCCTTGAAGGATGAGGCGCACCGGTGGCAGCGGGCTTGCCCCGCAAAGGGGCCGGTTAGCGCAGAAAAAATCAGAACAACCAGCGATACAACAGATACGCCACCACCACCGCCAGTACCGGCCGCAGCACGCGGTAAGCCTTGGGGTTGGCGCGTTTGAACTGCTTCACATGGCTGCTGATCCTGTTGCTGAAGCGCTTGCTCCAGGCGTACGCCTGGTTGATCCCGCCCACGCGCTCGTCGTCGGTGTTCTGCGGCGCGGTGGCGCGGCCGAGGAAGGCACTGACCTTACGGTTGATGCGCGTCATCAGCGGGCTACTCAGCGGGCGCTCGATGTCACAGAACAGGATCACGCGGGTAACGTCGGTTTCGTTCTTGACCCAGTGCACGTAGGTTTCGTCGAACATCACGTCTTCGCCATCACGCCAGGCGTACTGCTCACCGTCCACGTAGATGCGGCATGCGTCGGAGTTGGGCGTGGACAGCCCCAGGTGATAACGCAGCGAGCCTGCGAACGGGTCGCGGTGCGGGTTCAGGTGGCTGCCGCCGGGCAGCAGGGCAAACATTGCGCCTTTGACATTGGGGATGCTGCTGACCAGCTCGACAGTGCGCGGGCACAGGGTTTGCGCCGAAGGCAGGGGTTTGTCGTACCACTTCAGGTAAAAGCGCTTCCAGCCTTTCTTGAAGAACGAACCGAAGCCGGCGTCGTTATCTTTCTCAGCGGCACGGATATAGCCTTCGTCGAACAGGCGCATGGCCTCTTCGCGGATTTCCTGCCAGTTGTCCTTCAACACGTCCAGCTCGGGGAAGCGCTGGCGATCCAGGTAGGGCTTGGACGGCACGCCGGAAAACAGGTACATCAACGCGTTGTAGGGGGCGAACAGCGCCGAATGGTTGACGAACTGGCGCAACACCGGCAGGCGGGCCTTGCCGCGCAAGTGCACGAACAGCACGCTGCCGAAAAACACCAGCAAGACACCCGCCTTGGCTGCAAAGGAAAAGGTCATGCTTTCACTCCTTGAGGAAGAGTCAGGGCTGCGCTGCCTGCTCTCCAGAAAATCATCCTGCCATCATAAACCGATCCCGCCGCGGTAAAAACAACCCGGGCGGGATCGCATTCATGAAGATTTTGCAATAAACCAGGCCGCCGATCGTTGCGCCGGATCAGCGGGAAGGCCGATTACTGCTGGTTTTCCTGCTCGCTGAACATGTCGCTGAACAGCATGCTCGACAAATATCGCTCGCCCGAATCGGGCAGGATTACGACGATGGTCTTACCCTGCATTTCCGGTTTTTCGGCCAGGCGCACCGCTGCCGCCATTGCCGCACCGCAGGAAATACCACAAAGGATGCCCTCTTCCTGCATCAGACGAATCGCCATGGCCTTGGACTCTTCGTCGGTCACCGTCACCACTTGGTCGACGATCGACAGGTCGAGGTTTTTCGGCACGAAGCCGGCGCCGATGCCCTGGATTTTGTGCGGGCTTGGCTTCAGTTCTTCGCCGGCCAGGGTCTGGCTGATCAGCGGCGATGCCACGGGCTCCACTGCCACCGACAGGATGGCCTTGCCCTGGGTATGTTTGATGTAACGCGACACGCCGGTGATGGTGCCGCCAGTGCCCACGCCTGCCACCAGCACGTCGATGGCGCCGTCCGTGTCGTTCCAGATCTCAGGGCCGGTGGTTTTCTCGTGAATGGCCGGGTTGGCCGGGTTTTCGAACTGGCCCGGCAGGAAGTACTGCTCCGGGTCGGAGGCGACGATTTCGTTGGCCTTCTCGATGGCGCCCTTCATGCCCTTGGCCGGATCGGTCAATACCAGCTCGGCGCCCAGTGCCTTCAGCACCTTGCGGCGCTCCAGGCTCATCGAGGCGGGCATGGTCAGCATCAGCTTGTAGCCGCGGGCGGCGGCGACGAAGGCCAGGCCGATACCGGTGTTGCCCGAGGTGGGCTCGACGATGGTCATGCCCGGTTTGAGCTTGCCGCTGCTTTCGGCGTCCCAGACCATGTTCGCGCCGATGCGGCATTTGACCGAGTACCCGGGATTGCGCCCTTCGATCTTGGCCAGGATGGTCACGCCGCGCGGGGCGATGCGGTTGATCTGCACCAGCGGCGTGTTACCGATGGAGTGGGCGTTGTCTGCAAAGATACGGCTCATGGCAGGGGTCCTTGGCATGAAAAAGCAGGGAAATGCCTCAAGGGTAAGCCTGCTGCGGTGGCCCGTAAAGCCTGTTCGAACTCAGCCCGGCACGTTGCGGTCAACCGCACATCCCGCCTTGGAGACAGCCTCATGAAAGCCCGCTATCGCTGGCCGCTGGTCGGCCTGGCCAGCCTGATCGTGCTGCTGGTGGCGCTGCACCTGGCCCTGCCCTACCTGGTGCGCGACTACCTCAACGACAAGCTGGCCGACATGGGTGACTACCGCGGCCAGGTAGCCGATGTGGACCTGGCCTGGTGGCGCGGTGCCTATCAGATAAACGGGCTGAAAATCGTCAAGACCACCGGCAAGGTGCCCGTACCGTTTCTCGACGCCCCACTGATCGACCTCTCGGTGAGCTGGCATGCGTTGTGGTACGACAAGGCGGTGGTGGCGGAGGTGACCTTCGTGCACCCCGAGCTGAACTTTGTCGACGGTGGTAGCAAACAGGCATCGCAGACCGGCCAAGGTACCGACTGGCGCCAGCAGCTGGAAAAACTCCTGCCCATCACCCTCAACGAAGTGCGTATCGACAAGGGCGTGCTGACGTTCCGCAACTTCAATTCCAAGCCACCGGTCGACCTCAAGGCCACCCGGTTGAACGCCAGCATCCGCAACCTGACCAACGTGCGCGACCAGAAAGGCCGTCGCGACGCAAGTTTCGAAGGCACGGCGCTCATCGCGGGGGATGCGAACGTAGAAAGCCGTGCCACCTTCGACCCTTTCAGTGATTTCGACGACTTCGAATTCAGGCTTCGCGCCACCGGCATCGAGCTGCGCAAACTGAATGACTTTGCCAGCGCCTACGGCAAATTCGACTTCAATGCCGGGCACGGTGACGTGGTCATCGAGGCCCAGGCAGAAAACGGCCGGCTGAACGGCTATATAAAACCGCTGCTGCGCGATGTCGACGTATTCGACTGGCAACAGGACGTCGAGGAAAAGGACAAGGGCTTCTTCCGCTCGGTGTGGGAGGCCCTGGTGGGTGCGACCGAGACGGTGCTGAAGAACCAGCCGAAAAACCAGTTCGCCACTCGGGTGGAACTCAGCGGCAGTGTGCGCAAGCAGGATGTCAGTGCCTTCGAGGCGTTCCTGCAGATCCTGCGCAACGGGTTTGTCCAGGCATTCAATGCGCGCTATGAGCAACCAGCGCCGAAGTCTGACTGAGACAGCGTGACGGGGCATTCAGGGACTGAATACCCGGTCTGCGTTTGCAGCCGCCTGGCCCCGCGTTATAGTCGGAAACAAATCCGGATTATGTGCTGCCTGTTCGGGCCTCTTCGCGGGTAAACCCGCACCTACAACCCTGTACCGCGAAAAGGCCCGCACAGCCCTAAACAGAGGACAACCCCCCATGAAGTTCGAAGGCACCCGCGACTACGTCGCCACAGACGACCTGAAACTGGCGGTAAACGCGGCCATTACCCTCGAACGCCCGCTGTTGGTCAAGGGCGAACCGGGCACCGGCAAAACCATGCTCGCCGAGCAGTTGGCGGCCTCGTTCGGGGCGCGCCTGATCACCTGGCACATCAAGTCCACCACCAAGGCCCACCAGGGGCTCTACGAGTACGACGCGGTCAGCCGCCTGCGCGATTCGCAGCTAGGCGTGGACAAGGTGCACGATGTGCGCAACTACCTGAAAAAGGGCAAGCTCTGGGAGGCCTTCGAGGCCGACGAGCGGGTCATCCTGCTGATCGACGAAATCGACAAGGCCGATATCGAATTCCCCAACGACCTGTTGCAAGAGCTCGACAAGATGGAGTTCTACGTCTACGAAATCGACGAGACCATCAAGGCCAAACAGCGTCCGATCATCATCATTACCTCGAACAACGAAAAAGAGCTGCCGGACGCCTTCCTGCGCCGCTGCTTCTTCCACTACATCGCCTTCCCCGACCGCACGACCCTGCAGCAGATCGTCGACGTGCACTACCCGAACATCAGCCAGTCGTTGGTCAGCGAGGCGCTGGACGTGTTCTTCGACGTACGCAAGGTGCCGGGCCTGAAGAAAAAGCCGTCCACCTCCGAGCTGGTCGACTGGCTCAAGCTGCTGATGGCCGACAACATCGGTGAAGCGGTGTTGCGCGAACGCGACCCGACCAAGGCCATCCCGCCGCTGGCCGGTGCGCTGGTAAAAAACGAGCAGGATGTACAACTGCTCGAGCGCCTGGCCTTCATGAGCCGGCGCGGCAACCGCTGACAGGAGCAGGGCCATGCTGCTCAATCTGTTCAATGAGATGCGTGCGGCCAAGGTGCCGGTTTCGGTGCGTGAACTGCTCGACCTGCACCAGGCCTTGCAAAAGCGCGTGGTGTTCGCCGACATGGACGCGTTCTACTACCTCGCCCGCGCCATCCTGGTGAAGGACGAACGCCACTTCGACAAGTTCGACCGTGCCTTCGCAGCCTATTTCAAGGGCCTGGAAAACCTTGACCGGCACATTGAGGCACTGATCCCCGAAGACTGGCTGCGCAAGGAATTCGAGCGCTCGCTGACCGATGAAGAACGCGCGCAGATCCAGTCGCTCGGCGGCCTGGACAAGCTTATCGAGGCCTTCAAGCAGCGCCTCGAAGAGCAGAAGGAACGCCACGCTGGCGGCAACAAGTGGATTGGTACCGGCGGCACCAGCCCATTCGGCTCGGGCGGCTTCAACCCCGAGGGCATCCGCGTCGGTGAGGCCGGCAAGCGCCAGGGCAAGGCAGTAAAAGTCTGGGACCAACGCGAGTACAAGAACCTCGACGACCAGGTCGAGCTTGGCACCCGCAACATCAAGCTGGCCCTGCGCCGGCTGCGCAAGTTCGCCCGCGAAGGCGCCGCCGAAGAGCTGGACATCGACGGCACCATCGACCACACCGCGCGTGATGCCGGGTTGCTGAACATCCAGATGCGCCCCGAGCGGCGCAATACCGTGAAGCTGCTGTTGCTGCTCGACATTGGCGGTTCGATGGATGCCCACGTCAAAGTCTGCGAAGAGCTGTTCTCGGCCTGCAAGACCGAGTTCAAGCACCTGGAGTATTACTACTTCCACAATTGCGTTTATGAGTCGGTGTGGAAGAACAACCTGCGCCGCACGTCCGAACGTTTTTCCACCTTCGACCTGCTGCACAAGTACGGCGAAGACTACAAGGTGGTGTTCGTCGGTGACGCGGCCATGGCGCCCTACGAGATCACCCAGCCGGGTGGCAGCGTAGAGCACTGGAACGAAGAAGCCGGGTATGTGTGGATCCAGCGCTTCATGGAAAAATTCAGGAAGGTCATCTGGATCAACCCGTACCCCAAGCAGGCCTGGGAGTACACCGCCTCGACCCATCTGGTGCGCGACCTGATCGAGGACAAGATGTATCCGCTGACCCTGCAAGGGTTGGAGGACGGGATGCGCTACCTGTCCAAGTGAGGTTGCCTGCTCCAACATCGCCGTCAAGGCATGCACAGCACGTGTGTAGGAGCGGGTTTACCCGCGAAGAGGCCGCCCGCTCTACCGCCAACGGTTCAGGTAATCCTGCTGCTCCCGCCAGGCCTCGTCCTGCACCACCGCCCTGAACCGCACCACCGCCCCCGGCATGCACTGCGCCAGTTGCGCCAGCGCCAGCGGCGTCAGCGCGCCCAGCCGCGGGTACCCACCAATGGTCTGCCGGTCATTGAGCAACACGATCGGCTGCCCGTCCGGCGGCACCTGTACCGCTCCCAGCGGGATCCCTTCGGAGATCATCGGCGCCCCTTGGTACACCAGCTGCGGCCCCAACAACCGGATGCCCATGCGGTCGGCCCGGCTGTCCAGCGTCCACTCCCGGTTGAATGCCTCGAACAGGCTGGTACCGCTGAATTCACCGATCTGCGCGCCCATCACCAGGTCGAGCACCGGCTTTGGGGCGAACTGTGGGCACAACGCGTGCGGCACTTCGCGCAGGGGTGCACTGCTACCGGTAAAAGCCAATGCCTGGTTTCTAGCCAGCGCAGCCCCCTGGCCATCGATGCCACCCAGTGCTTCACGTACCACGGTGGCACAACTGCCCAGCACCTCCTCACCCAGGAACCCACCCGGTGCCGCCAGATACGCCCGCACACCCACTTTGGGCTGCTTCAGGGTCAAGCGCTGCCCCTTGGCCAGGGCAAAGCTGCGCCATGGCGCCAGCGGCTGATCATCGACACACGCATCCAGGTCGGCACCGGCCAGGGCCAGCACGCAATCCTGTTCGGCCACCACGCAAAAACCACCCAGCGCCACCTCGACCACCGTCGCCCCCAACGGGTTGCCCAGCAGCCAGTTGGCCCAGTGCATCGCCACCCAGTCCAGCGCCCCGCCCTGGGTCACGCCAAGGTGGCGCACGCCAAAGCGCCCGGCATCCTGTAACTGGCACAACGGCGTACTGGCCTCAATCATCAACTGCTTCATCCCTGCGCCTCCACATCACCACCCATGGCCAGGAATTCGCTGCGCGAAACCGGCACGAAGCGCACCCGGTCACCGGGTTGCAAAAGGCTGTAACCCTCACGCTCACGGTCGAACAACCGCACCGGGGTGCGCCCGATCAGGTTCCAGCCACCCGGCGATACTGCCGGGTAGGCCGCCGTCTGGCGCTCGGCAATACCCACGCTGCCCGCCGCCACGCGCTTGCGCGGGGTACTCAGACGAGGGCTGGCCAGGCGCTCGTCGACCAGGCCCATAAAGCCGAAACCAGGCGCGAAGCCCAGGGCAAACACCGGGTAATCACGTTCGCCGTGCAACCGAACAATCTCCGCTTCACTCAAGCCGCTGCGGGCCGCCAGCACAGGCAGCTCGGGGCCGACACTGGCGTCGTACCACACCGGGATCTCGTGTCGGCGGCCGCCACTGCCGGTGTCAGGCTGCAAGCCGTCCAGCGCCTGAGCGATTCGCGCCCTGGCCTCGCCCGGCGGCAGGGCAGACTGCACCATCAGCGTGGTGTAGGACGGCACCAGGTCCAGCAGGTGCTCGCCGAACGCCGCGCTCAAGCGCCGGCTGGCGGCGAGCATCCATGGCATGTTGGCCTCATCGATACGGTCGAACAGGCGTACCATCAGGCTGTCGATGGCGACCACTTCAATTCGCGGCTTCATCACACCTCCAGCCCATCGAGGGCCTGGCGAATCTGCCGCACCGCCGCCACCGAACTGTCGTTGTCGCCATGCACGCAGAGGGTGCGGGCGGCAAGCTGCAAGGCACTGCCATCGTCAGCCAACAGCGCTTCGCCTCGGGCCAGACGCACCGCCTGCTCCACCACCCGCGCCGGGTCGTGATGCACCGCGCCCGGCAGGCGCCGCGACAGCAGATGGCCGCTGGCGGTGTAGGCGCGGTCTGCGAACGCCTCGAACCACAGCGGCACGCCGATTTCATCGCCCAGTGCCTGGGCGGCACGGTTGTCGGCGGTGGCCATCAGCATCAATGGCAGGTTGCTGTCATAGGCCGCTACGGCCTCCAGCACGGTACGCAGCTTGAGCGGGTCGGCCATCATGTCGTTGTACAGCGCGCCATGGGGCTTCACATAGGCCACACGACCACCCAGCACTTTGCAGATGCCATCCAGCGCACCGATCTGGTAATGCAGCAGGTCGCGGATTTCTTCCGGGCTGCAGGCCATGGAACGGCGGCCGAAGCCGACCAGGTCCGGGTAGGCCGGATGCGCGCCGATAGTCACCCCGTGCTCCAGCGCCAACGTCACCGTGCGACGCATGATACCGGGGTCGCCAGCGTGGTAGCCGCAGGCGATATTGGCGCAATCGATGTAAGGCATGACCTCGGCGTCCAGGCCCATGCGCCAGCTGCCGAAACTCTCACCCATGTCGCAATTGAGTAGCAGGCGTTCCACCACGCGGTCTCCCTTGTCGTTGTGCATAGGCCTACCTTACCGCGCCTGCAGCTGTTTGCCGCGGGTTTCAGGCAAGCTCAAGGCCGCCACGATCACAATGCCGTAGGACACCGCAGAAAACACGCCGATACCCAGGCCCAGCGGAACATTCTGGCCGAGCATGCCGATCATCAACGGAAACAGCGCGGCAATGACCTTGCCGATGTTGTAACAGAAGCCCTGCCCCGAACCCCGAATGCGCGTGGGGAACAGTTCGGTCAGAAACGCCCCCATACCGCTGAAGATACCCGAGGCGAAGAAGCCCAACGGGAGGCCCAGCCACAGCATCACGCCATCGCTGACCGGCATCTGCGTGTACAACAGCACAATGACGAAAGAGCCCACGGCGAATAGGATGAAGTTCTTCTTGCGCCCCAGCAGGTCGGACAGATAAGCACTGACCACATAGCCCATGTACGAGCCGACGATCACCATGGCCAGATAGCCCCCCGTGCCCAGCACACTCAGGCCGCGTTCGTTCTTCAGGAAGGTTGGCAGCCACGAGGTGATGGCGTAGTAACCGCCGAGCGCGCCGGTGGTCAGCAGGGATGCCCGCACGGTGGTCCAGAGCATGCCCGGCGCGAAGATTTCGTAGAAGCGCGAGGGTGCCTTGGCGTTTTCCATTGCCTTGGCCTTACGATAGACCTCAGGGTCCTTGACCAGGCGGCGAACGAAGATCACGAAGATTGCCGGTACCAGCCCCAGCAGGAACAACGCACGCCAGGCCTGCTCTGCCGGCAGCCAGGAGAACAGCAGCGCATAAAGGATGGCCGTGAGGCCCCAGCCAATTGCCCAGCCGGACTGCACCATGCCCACCGCCTTGCCGCGGTCCTGGGCGCGGATCACTTCGCCGATCAACACCGCGCCGGCGGTCCACTCGCCACCGAAGCCAAAGCCCATCAGGGTTCGGGCAATCAACAGTTGCTCGTAGTTCTGAGCGAAGCCGCACAGGAAGGTGAAGAAGGCGAACCACAACACCGTCAGTTGCAGGGTACGCACCCGGCCGATGCGGTCGGAGAGGATACCGGCCACCCAGCCTCCTACAGCCGAGGCGATCAGCGTGCTGGTGTGGATCAACCCGGCTTCAGTGGTGGTGATACCCCACAGCATGATCAGCGTAGGGATGACGAAACTGAGCATCTGTGTGTCCATGCCGTCCAGGCCATAGCCAATCTTGCAGCTCCAGAAGGTACGTCGTTGCTGTTTGTCGATGTCACGGTACCAGGCGAAAGGCCCGGACGAAGGGAGGGTACTGACCTGCTGCTGCACGCCGGTGGGGTTCATGGATGCCTCGGCTTGTTGGTATTGTTTTATGGGCGACATGAAGCGTCGCGGCCTGGGCGTCATTGTTCAGAGGCCGCCTCGCCTGCGTCCAACGAAAAAAACCGCCGGTCTGGAACAAGAAAAACTGATCATGAACCTTCGCTTCCTCGAAACCTTCGTCTGGGTCGCCCGGCTCAAGAGCTTCCGCCTGACGGCAGAAAAGCTGTTCACCACCCAGGCTTCGGTATCCAGCCGTATTGCCGCACTGGAGGCTGACCTGGGCGTGAAGCTGCTGCTGCGCGACTCCCGCGGCGTCAGCCTGACCCCGGAGGGCGGCAAGGTACTGGAATACGCCGAACGCATGCTGGAAACCGCCAAGGCCATGAAGCAGTCGCTGGACAGCGACCGGGCCAAGGTCGGGCGCATTCGCATCGGGGTAATGGATACTGTGATCCACACCTGGATGAGCGCACTGGTGGCGGAGCTGACCGAGCGCTACCCGCAGGTGGAAATCGAACTGGTGGCCGACACCGCGCTGAACTTGCGCGAGCAGCTGCAGAAGGGCTTTCTTGACGTGATCTTGCAGACCGACTTGCTGCGCGAGCAATCGATCCGCAGCCTCGACCTGGCGCGCTACCCAATGGGCTGGGTGGTGGCCGCAGGCGCCCACCAGCACCGGGACTATGCGTCGCTGGCCGAACTTGGGCGCGAGCGCATCATCACCTTCTCGAAGAATTCACGGCCACACCAGGAGGTGCTGAGCTTGCTGCAGGCTGAGGGGGCAGAGGCGCCGCGGTTGAATTGTGTGAACTCGGTGGCGGCGATTACCCGGCTGTTGCGCGACGGTTTTGGCATTGGCGCGCTACCGCCGGCGCTGGTGGATGCCGAGTTGGGCCGGGGCGAGCTGGTGCTGCTGGAAGGGTTGCAGCCGCCGCCGAGCCTTGAGCTGGTGGTGGCGTGGCAGACCGGGGTGGCGTTGGTCGATGAGGTGGTTGGGGTTTGCCGGCAGGTGTTGGAGCGGTATGCGCGGGATGTGGGGGGGCAGCGGATCGTACTGGTCTGAACAACAGTCTCTGCCTGTACCGGCCCTTTCGCGGGCAAGCCCGCTCCCACAGGTACAACCTGGCCCGCCAGGCCTGTGATGATCCTGTGGGAGCGGGCTTGCCCGCGAAAGGGCCGGTACAGGTACAGCAGAACTTAGCGCCAGCTCTCTTTCACCACCCTGCGCCGCCCGCCCAGGATCAGCCAGCCAATCCCCAGCAACAGGCTTTCGACCACAAAGGCCAGCACAAAACCGGCACCCACACCCCAGCCAATCGCCTCGGGCACCAGCAGAATCTGGTAGCTGTAGCCATTGAGGGTTTCTTCACGCAACTGCGGGTCGGCCTGTACCAGCACATGCCAGGTACGCTCGGCCCATGACCCTTGCAGCACCTGCCATTCGTTTTCCAGCAGTTCGTTGCGGATCATCAGGCTTTCGATGCTGTTGGCATCACTGTTGAATACCGGGTCGTCGCTGCTGCGGTAGTGCTGCAGCAGTGCCTGCAAGTCGCCCTTGAAAAAGCGCTCGGCCGTTTGCCGGAACCCATCGAGTGCCTCGCGCGATTCGAACAGGTGCGCCTCGACCCGCTGGCTGTAGTCCTTGACCAGCCCCGGGACCTGGATACCGGCCAGCAGGCCGAAGGTGAACAACAGCAATCGCAGGTAACTTCTGAACATGCAGCGTCCTTAGCTCTGGCCGTGCGCCACGCACTCGCCGTGCCGCCACAGGGCCCACTGACCCGGCGCGTAGCGGTGCCAGGTCTCGTTCTCGGTCAGGGCCTCGGTGGCAATCACCGTGACCACGTCGTTGGGGGTGGTTTCGGTATGAAAATCGACGATCAGGTCGACATCCTTCAACCGTGCGGCACCAAATGGCGCACGGCGGGTAATGTGCACCAGCTTGGTCGAGCAAAAGCAGAACAACCAGTCGCCGTCGCTGAGCATGCAGTTGAACACGCCCTGACCACGGTAGCCGGCACAGGCTTCGACCAACACTGGCAGCAGCTGCTCCACCGGCACCGGTTCGGGGAAAGCGCTGCGGATGCGGTTGAGCAGGTCGCAGAAGGCCGCTTCGCTGTCGGTGTCGCCCACTGGCCGGTAGAAACTGGCCAGGCCCTTGAAGTCACCCAGCTGGCCGTTGTGCGCGAAGCACCAGTTGCGGCCCCACATTTCCCGTACGAACGGGTGGGTGTTGGACAGGCACACCCTGCCGACGTTGGCCTGACGGATATGACCGATCACCACTTCACTTTTGATCGGGTAGCGCTGCACGAGGTTGGCCACTTCCGACTCGCTGCTCGCGGCCGGGTCCTGGAACAGGCGCAGGCCGCGGCCTTCGTAAAAGCCTATCCCCCAGCCGTCACGGTGCGGGCCGGTACGCCCGCCCCGCTGCATCAGGCCGGTGAAGCTGAAAACAATGTCGGTAGGGACGTTGGCGCTCATGCCCAGTAGTTCGCACATAGGCGTGTCTCCGTTTACAGACGAGGCTCGACCCGGCCTGCGCCACGCGTAGCGGCTGGCGGCAAGTCGTCACGGTAACGGTCGCTGCGCTCGGCAGCCAGCGGCGCCTGGGTGCCGAGCTGGTCATCCTCGGCCCGCTGACGCCTGGCGGCGGCTTCGGCCTGCTCACGGCGTGCGTGCGCGCGCTTTTCCAGCGGCCAGCGCAGCAGCACGAAGAGGAAGTACAGGCCGAAGGCGATCATGCCATACATGGCGAAGTCGGACACAGCGCGCCAGGCGTTGTTGCCGACCTTGAAAGCGACATCCAGCGCAGTGATGGCGATTGCAGGGGCGAAGCTGTCCTTGACCGGGTCGACGATGGTCGGGGTCAGCAGCAGCACCGCCAGCACCACCCGTAGCGGTTCGCGCAGCCAGCGCCACATCCAGCCGGTGAGCTTGAAGCCCACCAGCAGGCACCCTAAGGCGGCTACTGCGTACAAGCCCCAGGCGAAGGTGTAGTCGTTCTCGGTCATGGTGTTCGTGCAAGCCAGGCAAAGAGATGCCTATGATAAACACTTTTCCGGGCGCAGACAGTGTTTGCCTGTGCCGGCCTCTTCGCGGGTAAACCCGCTCCTACCTCGGTGCGATCCCTGTAGGAGCGGGTTTACCCGCGAAGAGGCCGGCACAGGCAACCCCAATCAAGAGATCTTCAATGCCAGCCAAGCCCCAACCCCCGATTGCCCAAGCCGACCAGGCCACCGACCCGTATGCCTGGCTGCAACAGCGCGATACCCCCGAGGTACTCGCTTACCTGCACGCTGAAAACGCCTACCAGGAAGCCTGCCTGGCCGACCAGGCACCGTTGCGTGAGCAACTGTTCGAAGAGATCAAGGGCCGCATCCTGGAGACCGACCTCTCGTTGCCGGCGCCCTGGGGCCCCTACCTGTACTACACCCGCACCACCGCCGGCGACGAATACCCGCGTCACTACCGCTGCCCACGCCCGGCCGACGACTCGAACACCGTCGATGAAAGCCAGGAGCAACTGCTGCTCGACCCCAACGTCCTGGCCAACGGCGGTTTCCTCTCCCTCGGCGCGTTCAACATCAGCCCCGACCACCGTCTGCTGGCCTACAGCCTCGACACCAGCGGCGACGAAATCTATACCCTGTACGTCAAAGACCTGGCCAGTGGCCGTGTCACTGCCCTGCCCTTCGACAACTGCGACGGTAGCCTGACCTGGGCCAACGACAGCCAGACGCTATTCTTCGCTGAGCTGGACGACACCCACCGCCCATGGCGCCTGCGTCGCCACACCTTGGGCACCGACGCCGCGCACACCGTGTTCGAAGAGCCAGACGGGCGTTTCTTCCTGCACTGCTACCGCACCAGCTCCGAGCGCCAGCTGGTGCTGCTGCTGAACAGCAAGACCACCAGCGAGGCCTGGGTGCTGGACGCCGAAACCCCGCAGGCGCCGTTCACCTGCCTGGCGCCGCGCGTCGAAGGCCACGAATACTTCCCCGACCACGGCCAACTCGACGGCCAGTGGCGCTGGTTCATCCGCACCAACCAGGATGGCATCAACTTCGCCCTGTACCACGCGCCAGTCGCACCAGTGCCAAGCCGCGAACAGTGGCAGGTGCTGGTGGCGCACCGCGACGCGGTCATGCTCGAAGGCCTCAGCCTGAACGCCGGTGCCCTCACCCTGAGCCTGCGCGAAGGCGGCCTGCCGATCATCGAAGTACGCCCACAGGGCCTGCCGGCCTACCGCGTCGAACTGCCAGACGCCGCCTACAGCCTGTACGTGCAGGACAGCCTGGAATTTGCCAGCACTCGCATACGCTTGCGCTACGAAGCACTCAACCGCCCGGCCCAGGTGCGCCAGCTGGCGTTGTCCACGGGCGCCCAGGTGGTGCTCAAGCAAACCCCGGTGCTCGGTGCATTCGATGCCGATGACTATGTCAGTGAGCGCCTGTGGGCAACCGCAGCGGACGGCACCCAGGTGCCGATCAGCCTGGTACGCCGCCGCCAGGACCTGGGCAAGACCGTGCCACTGTACCTGTACGGCTATGGTGCCTATGGCGAAAGCCTCGACCCCTGGTTCTCACATGCGCGCCTGAGCCTGCTGGAGCGCGGCGTGGCCTTTGCCATCGCCCATGTGCGAGGTGGTGGTGAACTGGGGGAGGCCTGGTACCGTGCCGGCAAGCAGGAGTACAAGCACAACACGTTCAGCGACTTCATCGCCTGCGCCGAGCACCTGATCAGCCAGGGCGTGACGGCCGCCGACCGCTTGGCCATCAGTGGTGGCAGCGCCGGCGGCCTGCTGATCGGCGCGGTGCTCAACCTGCGCCCTGAGCTGTTCCGCTGCGCCATTGCCGAAGTGCCCTTCGTCGACGTGCTCAACACCATGCTCGACCCGGAGCTGCCGCTGACCGTGACCGAGTACGATGAATGGGGCAACCCTGAGGAGCCGGAGGTGTATGAACGGATCAAGGCTTATGCGCCGTACGAGAACCTGAAAGCGCAGGCCTACCCGGCGATGCTGGTGGTGGCGGGCTACAACGACAGCCGCGTGCAGTATTGGGAGGCGGCCAAATGGGTGGCGAAGTTGCGCACGCTCAAGACCGACAGCAACCTGCTGCTGCTCAAGACCGAGATGGGGGCTGGGCATGGCGGGATGAGCGGGCGGTACCAAGGGTTGAAGGATGTGGCCCTGGAGTATGCGTTCGTGTTTGGCGAGCTGGGTATCCTTTGAGAGAGCGGGGGGCGCGTTGCGCCCCTTTCGCGACACAAGGCCGCTCCCACAGGACAGTGGACTGCACCCCAGATGTTGGACATCTGTCCATCTTCTGAGGGTGCAGTCCACAGCGCGGAATCCAGTCCAACCTGTGGGAGCGGCCTTGTGTCGCGATGGGCTGCAAAGCAGCCCCAGACGCCCTCAGCTCCCGCCCGTCAATCATCCTCCACAACCGGCTTCGGCGGGTCCTGCCGCAACCCGGGCAATGGCTGATCCTTCGGCGGGCCGGGCACTGGCATCGGCGGCAACAAGGGCGCCCCCGGCTGGCTGTCATAAGCCTTGGGCGGCGTACTCGGGGTAATCTGCGGGTATGGCGTAGGCGTCGGCGTACCGGGCGCGCCGGGTACTGGCGGCGTGAGCCTGGGTGGCGTACTGGCAGCTTCTGCCAAGGGCAGGCCAGCCATCAACAGCGCGGCGAGGATCGCGTGAAACATCAGCAACCTCCTGTCGGGAACCTTTCTACAGGCTACGCCTAATTCAACGCTTTCGCCTGTCCGCCTGACCTGCAAGCGCGCTAGACTCAATGGCATAACCGTCACTTGCCTGATCAGAACAAAGGAAACACCATGAGCTCCACCTCTTCTGCCGCCGCCACCGCGCGCCTCGACCGCATCCTGGCCGATGCCAAGCGCGACAAGGAAATGGGCTACCGCGACAAGGCCCTGAGAATGTACCCGCACGTGTGCGGCCGCTGCGCCCGCGAGTTCGCCGGCAAGCGCCTGAGCGAGCTGACCGTGCATCACCGTGACCACAACCACGACAACAATCCTCAGGACGGCTCCAACTGGGAGCTGCTGTGCCTGTACTGCCACGACAACGAACACTCGCGCTACACCGACCAGCAGTACTTCAGCGAAGGCTCCACCAGCACCCCGAGCATTGCCAAGGCTACGCACAACCCGTTTGCCGGGCTGGCGGGCATGCTGAAGAAAGACTGACCATCGATTCGCCCCCCGCTGCTACCGGGCAGCCCGTATAATCGCGCTTTTTTTCGCGAAGGGCCCCGGTACGTGGCAAACAAACGATACAGCTGCATCGGCCTGTTCAACCCCAAGTCGGCAGAAAACGTCGGCTCTGTGATGCGCGCAGCGGGCTGCTATGGCGTCAATTCGGTGTTCTACACGGGCAAACGCTATGAACGCGCACGTGACTTCGTCACCGACACCAAGCGCGTGCACTACGACATCCCGTTGATCGGCATCGACGACCTGCAGCGCATTATCCCGCTGGGCTGCACGCCAGTGGCGGTAGAACTGGTGGAGGGTGCGCGGCCATTGCCGGATTACACCCATCCGGACCGGGCCATTTACATCTTCGGGCCAGAGGATGGCTCGTTGAGCGAAGAGGTGCGGGGATGGTGTGAAGAGACTATCTACATCCCGACCGAGGGCTGCATGAACCTGGCGGCAACGGTGAATGTGGTGCTGTACGACCGCTTGGCCAAGGGGCTGAATACCCGCTCGGGGCCCAAGTTCAAATAAAAAGGCCGCCACTGCGGCGGCAGGACAGACCTGCCAACACAGGGCGACCGAGTGCTGAGCTCCGTCAGAACAGCACCGAAACCGGGCCGAACATTGCCTCGACAAACCATGGGTTGTCGCGATCAACGCTGCCGACGATGGTTGGCTGCACGCTCCCCAACCTCGGTTTCGCCCCGTGAACAATGCTGAGTTTCTGCTCGGCGGTGTATTCCAGGTACGACTTGATACGCTTGAAATGCGACTTGCAGACGATGCCGCCCTGCCGATTGTCAGGCGCAGGGATGCCTAGTGCAGCACCTTGCTCTGCAGCACATCGGAACGCCGCCCCAGCACGTTCTCGCTGATCTGCACAAAGTCTTCGGTACTGACGCTGGGCAGGCGCATCAGCCCCCACACCACATCGTCCAACGAACGTTTGGCCTGGGTGTGAATGCGGATTTCCTTGTCCAGCGCCTGCAACAGCATCACGCCGCGGGCCACCTGGGCCGGGCTTGCGCGTTCACCCTTGAGCCGGTTGACCTTGGCGCCCTGCTTGCTCAGACGCGCCTGCCAGACCTGGTAACGGTCATCACTCATCCCGCCCGAGCGGCGTAGCAACTCGTTGGCGTAATAATCGGTCAGGCTCTCTACCAGCCAGTCACTGCCGTCACGCCCGTGAATCTGCGCGAACAGTTGCACCAATTCGCGCAGCAACGGGCTATTGCCGTTTTCGCTGACCATGGGCCGGGCACTGTTCAGGTACAACGAGCCCTGCGCAGCCATAGCCCCTCGCCACATGCCGTCACGCGCCCCGACCAACAGCAGCTTGGGCGGGTTACGCGGGAACACAGCTTGTAGTTGTGGCCAGACGAATGTGAGCAAGGTCAGGCTGTCCATGCGCCGCATGCCCTGCCCCACCGGCGCGGCCACGGTCACTTCGGTCTCGCCCAGGCGAGCGCGGCGGCTGCCCAGGTCGCCGGCAAGCATCCAGCCGGTCGGGCGATCGAACAAGCGCGACACGTTGTCGATGCGAAACTTCCCCTTGCCGATACGCGGCCAGGACGTTTCGATGCTCTTCCAGCCCTCGGGCAGGTCGAAAGCCAGGCGCGCCACCAGCTCGGTACCATCCTGCTGGTCGAGGCGCGCAGGGGGTATCAGCTGGTCGCCGAGGAACAGTGCCCAGTGTGGGGTGATGCGTGATGAATAGGCGCCGCTGGCCAGCTTCTGGTCCAGCTGCACACGGTAGCTGAGGCTGGTCTTGCCGGCCGCTGGCTGCCAGATACCACGCTGCCCCTTCAGCTGCCATTGCCCATCGGCCTGGAAGCCGCTGTAGGCCCCAGCCTTGCCCAAGTCGAAGTCCAGGCTGCGCACGGCGCTGCCTTCGGCCAATGTCACGCGGACCTCGGCCTGGCCGCTGGCAGGCAGCAAGCGCACCTGGTAGTGGAGGTCGACCTTCTTCGCCCAGGCCGGCGAACTGGCCATCAGGCCCAACAGCAACAACAGCTGGCAACGCATACAGAAACTCCTTGTTTCCCCGAGGCAGCGGGCCGCGCCGGTCAGCTGGCGCGAAAGATCAGGTGGTCTTCCCAGTCGTCTTCGTGCACATCGTGTTCACTGAGCATACGCCCCGACTGGGAAATGCGCTGTTCATGAACCTGTTGCCGGTCGCCACAGACCAGGTGATGCCAAGCCGGCAAGTCCTTGCCCTCACTGACCAGACGGTAACCGCAGGTACTCGGCAGCCACTTGAACTGGTCGGCCTTGCCCGGGGTCAGCTGGATGCAGTCTGGCACGTGGGCGAAGCGGTTGGGGTAGTCGCTGCACTGGCACGTATCCAGGTCCAGCAATTTGCAGGCGATGCGCGTGTAATAGACGCTGTTGTCGTCTTCGTCCTCGAGCTTTTGCAGGCAGCACAGGCCGCAGCCATCGCACAGCGACTCCCACTCTTGCTGGCTGAGTTGTTCGAGGGTCTTGCGCCGCCAGAACGGCGCGTTTTCAGCGATCATCACACAGGGTTCCTGCCTTCATCTTGGGGCCACGGCGCGCGGCGGCGCCAGTCTAGAGCCTGGCCTTCGGCAAAGCCAGACCGCTTGTCAGTCGCGACGGCACGCAGTAGCGTGCGCTTTTCCCGTCCGTTTGCAGGAGCCGCCATGAGCGCTAACCCCCGCATTGCCGATTACGCCATCAACGAGCAGTTCATCAACCGCTGGTCACCACGCGCCTTCACCGCCGAGCCGATCAGCGAAGAAACCCTGCTGAGCTTCCTCGAGGCCGCCCGCTGGGCACCGTCGGCCTATAATTCGCAGCCTTGGCGCTTCCTGTATGCCCGCCGCGACACGCCGAACTGGGAGCGTTACCTGAGCCTGCTGGTGCCATTCAATCGCAGCTGGGCGCAACAAGCGTCGGCGCTGGTGCTGGTCATTTCGAAGACTACCTTCGCGGCCCCGGGCGCTACGGAAGAAAAACCGGCCCTGTGGCACACCTTCGACACGGGCTCTGCCTGGGGGCACCTGGCCCTGCAGGCCAGCATCAGCGGCTGGCATACCCATGGCATGGCCGGCTTCGATCAGGACCTGGCACGTCAGGAACTGAAGATTCCCGATGGTTACGCACTGCATGCCATGGTGGCGATCGGCAAGCTGGGGGACAAGGCCAGCCTGGATGAAGCCCTGCAGGCGCGTGAAGTGCCGAGCCCGCGCAAGCCGCTGAGCGAGCTGGCTGCTGAAGGCGATTTCAGCCTGTAAGGTTTGTGTTGGCCGTGCTGGCCTCTTCGCGGGCAAGCCCGCTCCTACGGGGGATCACCACCCTGTGCTGGAGCGGGTTTACCCGCGAAGAGGCCGGTACAGGCCACAGCGATCAGTAGCCCCGGGCGAAATCGACTTCACCCCGCAACCCTTGCCCCGCTTCATAAGCCCGCACATTCTCGACAAACAAGCGCACCATCGCTGTCGGCGAGGTGGGCGCCGAGCTGTGCCCGGTCAGCAGCAAGCCCCAGGCGGTCCAGAACGGGTGTTGCTTGGGCAACGGCTCCTGGCGGCACACATCGATCACGGCACCGGCCAGATGGCCCTCTTTCAACGCCTCGACCAGGTCGGCATCGACCACCGCCACACCACGTCCGGCATTGATGAACAAGGCCGAGGGCTGGAAGCACTTGAACAGCGCGGCGTCATACAGGTCATGAGTCGCCGGGGTATCCGGCAGCAGGTTCAGCACGTAGTCGACCTGGCCGACCATGCGCGGCAGGTCGGCCAGCGCCGCCACCTCGACGAACGGCGCCTGCTCACGGGCGCTGCTGGCAACGCCGTACAGCGCCACACCAAACGGCTGCAGGAACTCGGCCACACGCTGACCAATGTCGCCTACACCCACAATGAGGACCTTGCGCCCTTCCAGGCTGCGCCCCGGGCGGTCATCCCACCGCCGCTCGACCTGGCTGACCAGGCGCGACAGCACCTCACGCTCATGGCCTAGCATATAGGTGAGCATGTACTCGGCCATCACCTGCCCGAAGATGCCTACTGCGCGGCTCAGGCGGTAATCACGCGGCAGGCCGTCGGCCAGCAACGGCGTGATACCCGCCCATGTCGACTGTATCCAGCCAGGCTTGTGGCCTTGGCGCAGCAGACTGGCCAGCAAGTCCGGCTGGCCCAGCCACACCGGACACTGCGGTGCCTGGCGGGCCAGTTCGGCAGAGTCGCCGCTGGTCAACACTTCCACTTCTGGCGCGGCGGCGCGCAAAAGCCCGGCGTATCGAGCATGGTCATGCTCAGCGATCAGTACACGCATGGTCAGACGGGGTCGTTTCGGCGCAGCAGCTCTTCGGGCAGGTGCTCGATGTACTCATCTTCCAGCGGCGGCATCTGCAGGTGGTAGCCTTGGCTTTCGAGGTTCTCCAGCACCTTGGTGATGTCCTCGCGGGCCAGCTTGCGCTCAGGGCTGAGCACCAGGTCGAAAGCGTGCACGGGGGTGCCGAAGAACGGCAGCAGGCCTTCAGGCACGCGCTCCAGGCCGTCAGCCTTGAGTACGTACAGGTACATTTCGTTCTTGCGTGGGCTCTTGTAGATCGAGCAAATACGTTTCATCGGGTTTCTCCGGCACCTGCCAGGTTCTCCAGCAGGGCCTGGCCCATGCGCTCACGGCGCCAGCCGCGCAGCGAATCGGGCAGTTGATAAGGGCCATTGGGGTATCCGCTCTTGAGCAGCGCCTCCAGGGCTTTCTTGCGCAGCATCAACTCGGGCGCAATCCCCAGGCGCTCGCCTTCGGCCTGGCCGATGGCACGCAGCTGCTTGAGAAGGCCCGCAGCCTCGATCGGCAGCGGCTCGGGCAAGGGCGCAGGCCATTGCTCGGCAGGCAGGCTGGCGGCGCGCTTGATCAGCTGGATGAGGCACTCGCCGTCCTGACGAATGGTGCGCGGGTGCATCTCGTCGATCTTGGCCAGGGCCGACAGGTTGTTCGGCTGGCTTTTGGCCATGGGCCACAGCGAGTGCTCCTTGAGGATACGATTACGCGGCACATCGCGGTTGCGCGCTTCGCGCTCGCGCCAGGCGCACAGCTCACGTAGCACTGCCAGTTGTTGAGGCGCCAGCTTCCAGGCCAGCTTGACGTCGCGGTACAGGCTTTCAGGCTCGACTTCACGGCGCAACGCAGCCACCAGCTCGGCGCCGTCTTCCAGCACCCAGGCATACTTGTCGTCACTCAGCCGCGGGCGCAGCACGGTGAACAGCTCGGCCAGGTGCACGGCATCTTCGGCAGCGTAGCTGACCTGGGTTTCCGAGAGCGGGCGTTGCAGCCAGTCGGAGCGGGTTTCGCCTTTGGGCAATTCGATGCCCAGCACTTCCTGCACCAGCCGCGAATAGCCCATGGAGAAGCCCAGGTTCAGGTAACCGGCGGCCAGCTGAGTGTCGAACAGCGGCTGAGGCAGCTTGCCGGTCAGGCGCAGCAGCACTTCAAGGTCTTCGCTGCAGGCGTGCAGCACCTTGACCACACCGCTGTCTTCCAGCAGATCGGCCAAGGGTTGCCAGTTGCCGATCAGCAGCGGGTCGATCAGAAAGGCGCGTTGGCCGTCGCCGATCTGAATCAGCCCGGCTTTCGGGTAGAAGGTGTCGACCCGCATGAATTCGGTGTCGACGGCGACGAAGGGCAGCAGGTGCCAGTCGCGGCAGTGTTCGGCCAGGCTCTGGTCGTCACGGATCCAGTGAATTTCGATGGCCACAAGGCTCTCCCACTAACATTGGCGCGCAGTATATACGGCGCGGGCACTGCGGGTGAAACTGTCCCGCTTTTCGGGGGCAGTCCACCCTGAGGGAGCCGGCGCACCCGCGAATGAAGGCAATACGGTGTAAGACCCGGGCTTGCCCGGGTTCGCGGGCTTGCCCGCTCCCACAGGGCTTCAGCGCTTGGCCGCCAGCCAGGGCCGGCAACTGGCGAACATGTCCAGCGACTGTTGGTAGAGCTCGGTATGCACCTGCAACAGGCCAAGCATCGAGTGGAACAGGTTGTCCTGGGACAGCGGGGCATCGCTGAGCCGTGCCAGGCAGTCGGTATCGACGCCGAAGTCCTCCTTGTAGCTGTCGGAGAACCAGGTCAGCAGCGGCACGTGCTTCTGCGGCTCGGGAGCGATGGCGTAGGGCGTGCCGTGCAGGAACAGGTTGTACTCGCCCAGCGACTCGCCGTGGTCGGACAGGTAGATCATCGCCGTGTCGACCTTGTCTTGCTTGCTGCGCAGGGTATCGATCAGCGAGGCCAGCACCTTGTCGGTATAGGCCAGGGTGTTGTCGTATCCGTTGATGATTTGCTCCTTGCTGCACTGGTTCAACGCGTTGCTCTGGCACACCGGTGTGAAGCGCTCGCCATCACTGGGGTAGCGCTTGAAGTACTCGGGGCCGTGGCTGCCCATCTGGTGCAGCACCAGCACGGTGTCCTTGTCGAGGTTGTCGATCAACGCGTCCAGGCCTTGCAGCAGGATCTGGTCATGGCATTCGCCATCGGCGCACAGCTGCGTGTCCTTGAGGTTGCTGACGTCGATGAACTGCACGCGATCGCAGGTGCCTTTGCAGCCCGACTGGTTGTCACGCCACTGCACGGCCAGGCCGGCACGCTGGAGGATGTCCAACAGCCCTTCGCGGTTCTTCGCTACGCGGGCATCGTAATCCCTGCGCTTCATGCCCGAGAACATGCAAGGCACCGAAACCGCCGTTTCCGTACCACACGAGTGCACGTCGGAAAACGCCAGCAGGCCTTGCTCTTTGGCAAGATTGGGCGTGGTATCGCGGTCATAGCCCAGCACGCCGAAATGGTCTGCCCGGGCACTTTCCCCGACCACCAGCACGGTCAGCGACTTGCGCTCATGTTTTTGCCAGGCCGCATCACGCTTGGCATCTTCGCCATAATGCTGGAACGGGCGCGAAGCCGTACCGACCCGCTCGCCGACATAACCAATGGAGGCCCCGACGATATTGCTGGGGGTGAGCATCAGGCGCAATTCATGGTGATTGCGGAACAGCGACGACAGCCCTTGATAATTGACCAACGCGACCGAGCCAATGGTCACCACACAGGCACCACTGACCACCAACTTGCCCAGCAACTCGCGGTGCCAGGGGCGGTAGGCGATCTGCGCCTTCCACAGCAGCACCGATGGCAGCACGCCCAGCAGCAGGATATACGCGGCAAACTTGAACGACATCAAGTCGCGCACTTCCGCAACATTGGTCTCGGCCATATTGCGGAACATCGCGGCGTCAATAAGTACGCCGTACTGGTTCATGAAGTAAGCCACGCCCGCGCCACTGATGAACAACACAATAAGTACCGGCTTCAATACATACCGGAAGGCAAGTAACGTGAGTATGAGATTGAAGGCGAACAGCATCAGCACAGCAAACGCCAGACTCAGCCACAACCCCGACAGGCCGGCAGGAACCGCCGCTTGCAGATGCTCCCAGAGGAACATGTTGAAGCCGATCAGCAGGTAAAGACTGGCCAGCAGCGTGACCCATTCAGTCCGCAGGGATTTGAAGTTGAGCATCAGCGTTCGCAATCAAGAGTGATTATCACCCCCAGGCCAAATGGCACTGTGGGAAAGTTGGGCGAACTCTAGAAAGCACGTCATCAATTTTTTGTGAAAAAGTCGGTAACAATTTCGTGAGGGTGCGTCTTTTACCAATTATCTCAAAACCATTCAGCTGCCATTCAGCCTGAACCGCCGTCACAAGCCTGCGCAAAGACAGCTATCCTCAATGGTCAGGACCTTACCGACAACCCTGACAGAGGTGAAGAAATGCCAGTTCCGCACGATCTGCTCGCTGACCTGCACGTTACCGCTGATGCATTCCAGGCACTCATAGAGAAGGATCAGGACCTGCACAAACTGCACAAGGAGTACAACGCCAAGGACAAGGAGGTGGTAGCCGCCGAAGGCAACGGCACCAACGACGAGGCCGTCAACCGCCTGCGCAAGGAAAGGTTGCTGATCAAGGACAAGATCGAACGGATCATTCATCCGCCCAAATCCTGACAGGCATTTATTGAATCCACCGGCCTCTTCGCGGGCAAGCCCGCTCCTACACCGATGTGCAGACCGTCGTAGGAGCGGGTTTACCCGCGAAAGGGCCGGACCTGCTGGCCAATGTCCCTGGCCGTTCACCGTTCTCGCCGCTACCGTATTCGCGGGTAAACCCGCTCCTACCACCTGCAGGAGCGGGCGAGCCCGCGAAGAGGCCGGCAGCCCTACACAGCAACCAGCGCTTTCAACGCCCCATCCAGGTCCTCGACCAGGTCACGGTAATCCTCGATACCTACCGACAACCGCAGCAGGTTCTCGCTGATCCCCATCACCCCTTTCTGCTCTGGGCTCAGCGAGCAGTGCGACATGCTCCAGGAATGGTTGATCATGCTTTCCACCCCACCCAGCGAGTCGGCCAGGACAAAGATCTGCAGCGCCTCCACCAGGCGATTGAGCGCGGCGCGGTCGCCTTTCACTTTCATCGCCACCACCGCCCCGCCACTGCGCATCTGGCGTTTGCACAGCTCATGCTGAGGGTGGCTTTCCAGCCCTGGGTAATACACCTGCTCGACCTGCGCTTGACCTTCCAGGAAGCGCGCCACCTGCAGGGCATTGGCGCACTGGCGCTCCATGCGCACATCCAGGGTCTTCAGACCGCGCAGGGCCAGGTAGCAGTCGAACGGCCCCTGCACCGCCCCTATCGCCATGCTGATACGGCGCAGGCGTGCCAGCAACGCATCGTTGGCCGCCACCACCACACCGCCGGTGAGGTCGGAGTGGCCACCGATGTACTTGCTGGCCGAGTGCATCACCAAGTCCACGCCCAGGGTGATCGGGCGCTGGTTCCACGGCGAGCAGAAGGTGTTGTCGATGCAGGTGAGGATGCCCTTGGCCTTGGCCAGGTCGCACACCGCCTTGATGTCGACCAGGTGCAGCAACGGGTTGGTCGGCGACTCGATCCAGATCAGCTGGGTTTCCGGCTTGATCGCAGCCGCTACGGCTTCAAGGTCGTTGAGATCGACATAGGTGGTGGTCAGCCCCGAGGTGCGGCTGCGGTAATCTTCCATGATGCGGAACGTGCCACCGTACACGCCGTTCATCACCACCACGTGGGCATCCTTGGGCAGCAGCTCAAGCACGGTTGCGGTGGCATTGACCCCCGAGGCGCAGGCCACAGCGCCCACGCCTTCTTCCAGGGCAGCGACACAGGTTTCGTAGGCATGCCGGGTGGGGTTGCCGACGCGGCTGTAGGAATATTCCGGCTTATCGTCCAGGCTGCGCTTGGTGAACGAACTGGCGGTGACGATGGCCGGAAAAATGGCGTTATCGGCAACGCTGAACTGCTCGCCGGCGTGAATGGTACGGGTGGCGAAATTGCGCGGCTTGTCGGACATGGTCAGGCCCATTGGCAGAATGAAAGCTGCAACTATCGCACAACCCAAATCATCTGGCCTTGGGGTAATCTGTGAAATATTTTTCTGCACGGCCAGCGCGCGATATGGACAGTTTCGACCAGCACATTCTTACCCTGCTACAGCGTGATGCCTCGATCTCGCTGAAGGACCTGGCCGAGGCCGTCAACCTGTCCACCACACCGTGCTGGAAGCGGGTCAAGCGCCTGGAGGAAGACGGCTACATCCTAGGCCGCGTCGCCCTGCTGGACCCCGAACGGCTGGGGTTGGGGCTTACCGTGTTCGTCCAGCTCAAGACCCAGCGTCACGACAGCGCATGGCTGGAGCAGTTTGCTGCGACGGTGACCGGGTTCGAGGAAGTGATGGAGTGCTACCGCATGTCCGGGGACTGGGACTACATGCTGCGGGTGGTGGTGGGTGATATTGCGGCGTATGACCGGTTCTACAAAAAGCTGATTACCCGTACCGATGGGCTATCGAACATCACCTCCAGTTTTGCCATGGAGCAGATGAAGTACACCACGGCTTACCCGGTGCATCGCGCCTGACTGGTGCTGGATTCTTCGCGGGCAAACCCACAGGATCACCTCAACCTCAAGCGCTGTGAGGTCCCGTAGGAGCGGGTTCACCCGCGAAGAGGCCAGCACAGGCACCCCATCAATCCGAGGCCAGCACCGCCGCAATGCGGTTCCCCGCCTTGGCTTTCACGACCTTGATCGCCACGAATTTCGAGGTCGGGGTATAGGTCCCCTCGCCATAACTATCAAGCGGTACCAACGGGTTGGTTTCCGGGTAATACGCCGCCGCCTGCCCCTCAGGCACGTCATACGCCACCAGGCGGAACCCGGACACCCGCCGCTCCACGCCATCCTCCCACAACGACACAAGGTCTACCTGCTCACCCGGTTCGAAGCCCAGGCGACGGATGTCCGCCTCATTGACGAACACCACCTCACGCAGGCCGAACACCCCACGGTAACGGTCGTCCAGGCCATACAGGGTGGTGTTGTACTGGTCGTGCGAACGCAGGGTCTGCAAAATCAGGTCGGGCTTGTCACCACGGGCCAGTACCTTGGCGTTGACCAGTTCCTCGGGCAGCGCGTGGGGCATGAAGCGGGCTTTGCCCGTGGCCGTGCGGAAGTTGCGATCGGCGGCATTGTTGCCAAGGTGGAACCCGCCGGGGCTGTTCAAGCGTTCATTGAAACCGGTAAAGCCCGGAATCACGTCAGCGATCATGTCGCGAATGCGGTTGTAATCCGCCACCGCGTGCTCCCAGTCGATCGGCTGGTTGCCCAGCGTGGCCTTGGCCATGCCGGCAATGATCCACGGTTCCGAGCGCATATGCGGCGAGCGCGGGCGCAACTGGCCATTGGAGATGTGCACCATGCTGAAGGTGTCCTCCACGGTCACGCCTTGCGGCCCTTCGGCCTGCAGGTCGATTTCGGTACGGCCCAGGCACGGCAGGATCAGCGCATCGCGGCCGGTGACCAGGTGCGAGCGGTTGAGCTTGGTGGAAATCTGCACGGTCAACGCGCAGTTCTGCAGCGCCGCGTGGGTGCGCGCGGTGTCCGGGGTGGCTTGGGCAAAGTTGCCGCCCAGGCCAATGAACACCTTGGCCCGCCCCTCTTCCATAGCCTTGATCGCCAACACTGCGTTGTGCCCATGGGTACGCGGCACACTGAACTGGAAACGTTGTTCGATGGCATCGAGTAGCGCCGCCGAGGGTTTCTCGTCAATGCCCATGGTACGGTCACCCTGCACGTTACTGTGGCCACGCACCGGCGACAGGCCTGCGCCGGGCTTGCCGACGTTGCCACGCAGCAGCTGCAGGTTGACGATTTCCTGCACGGTCGGCACCGAATGGCGGTGCTGGGTGACGCCCATGGCCCAGCACATGATGACCCGCTCGGCCTTGCGGTACATGCGGGCGGCTAGCTCGATCTCGGCCAGGGTCAAGCCCGACTGTTTGACGATGTGCTCCCAGGACGTGGCGTCCACCGCCGCCAGGTAATCGTCGACGCCGCTGGTGTGCTCGGCGATGAAGGCATGGTCGAACACCGCCGGCTCGCCCTTGGCCTGCGCCTCGCGCTCCCATTGCAACAAGTACTTGGCAATACCGCGCATTGCCGCCATGTCCCCACCCAAGGCCGGGCGGAAGTAGGCGCTGGAGGTCGGCTCGGAGCCGTTGCTGAGCATTTCGAACGGGTGCTGCGGGTGCTGGAAGCGCTCAAGGCCACGCTCTTTCAGCGGGTTGAAGCAGACGACCTGGGCGCCACGCTTGACCGCTTCGCGCAGGGGTTCGAGCATGCGCGGGTGGTTGGTGCCGGGGTTCTGCCCGATGACGAATATCGCGTCGGCCAGCTCCAGATCGTGGAACACCACGGTGCCCTTGCCCACCCCGAGGGTTTCCGACATGCCCGCGCCGCTGGCTTCGTGGCACATGTTCGAGCAATCCGGGAAGTTGTTGGTGCCGTAGGCACGCACGAACAGCTGGTAAAGGAACGCCGCTTCGTTGCTGGCCCGGCCCGAGGTGTAGAATTCGGCTTCATCCGGCGACTGCAGCGCACGCAGGTGCCTGGCGACCAGCTCGAAGGCCTCCTGCCAGGTGGTTTCGACATAGTGGTCGGTGGCGGCGTCGTAGCGCATCGGGTGGGTGAGGCGGCCCTGGTATTCAAGCCAGTAGTCGGTCTGCTCCTTCAGCGCGCTGACGCTGTATTTGGCGAAGAAAGCCGGGTCGACCGAGCGGCCGGTGGCTTCCCAGTTGACCGCCTTGGCGCCGTTTTCGCAGAACTTGACCATGTCGCTTTCCGGCGACTCGCCCCAGGCACAGCCGGGGCAGTCGAAACCGCCGTTCTGGTTGGTCTTGAGCATGGCCCGCAGGTTCTTGAAGGCGTTGTCGCTGCCCAGCCAGCTCTTGGTCACGCTTTTGAGCGCCCCCCAGCCGGCAGCGGCGCCCTTGTAGTCCCTGATGTGTTCGTCCTGGCTCATGCGATGAATCCTCACGCTTCGATGCTTTTTTCCAGCCTATGGAGCGTGGGAAGGGGCGTCCAATCGAAAGATCTTACGGCGTGATAAGCGGTTTCGATCATGACCGGCCAGATGCCATACCAAGCGATAGAGGCCATCGATCAACCGGTCAGGCAAAGCAATTTGACGGCCTTGCGGCCAGGTTATAGCTTGGAGTCATGTCCCAACCCATTCGAGTGCGAACGTGGAACAGAACAGCCGGGCCCTGATCGACGGCTTCAACCGGAAAATCGACTACCTGCGGATGTCGGTCACCGACCGCTGTGACTTCCGTTGCGTGTACTGCATGGCCGAAGACATGCAGTTTCTGCCGCGCCAGCAAATCCTCAGCCTCGAAGAACTGTTCCAGGTGGCCGAACGCTTCGTCGCGCTGGGCACCCGAAAGATCCGCCTGACGGGTGGCGAGCCACTGGTACGCCAGGGCATCGTCGACCTGTGCGGGCGCATCGCCGCCCTGCCCGGCCTGCGCGAGCTGTGCCTGACCAGCAACGGCTCGCAACTCGGGCGCCTGGCTCAGCCGCTGTTCGACGCCGGGGTGACACGCCTGAACATCAGCCTGGATAGCCTGGATGCCGACCGTTTCAAGCAGCTGACCCGCACCGGCGACCTAGCCCAGGTAATCGCCGGCATCGACGCCGCACGCCAGGCCGGTTTCAAACGCACCAAGCTCAACTGCGTGGTACTCAAAGGCCGCAACGACCATGAACTGGTCGATCTGGTGCGCTTTGCCATCGAACGCGAGCTGGACATCACCTTCATCGAGGAAATGCCGCTGGGGGTAATAAGCGAGCATGAACGTGGCGAATCGTTCTGCTCCAGCGATGAAGTACGGGCACGCCTGGCCGAGCAGTTCACGCTGGTCGAATCGACCGAGTCGTCCATGGGGCCGGCCCGCTACTGGCGCCTGGCCGAAGCCGCGAACACCCGGGTCGGCTTCATTTCCCCGCACAGCCACAACTTCTGCGCCACCTGCAACCGCGTGCGCCTTACCGTCGAAGGCCGCCTGCTGCTGTGCCTGGGCAACGAACACTCGGTAGACCTCAAGCACGTGCTGCGCGCCCACCCTGGCAACCCCGAACGCCTGGAAAAGGCCATTCGCGACTCGCTGCACCTCAAGCCCTATCGCCATCATTTCGAAGTCGGTGGCGATGTGCAGATCCTGCGCTTCATGAACATGACCGGCGGCTGAGCAGCCGTCTCTGGATTTCCATGATCGTCCCCCCCTCCACCGATGTGTTGCGCGTGCTGTTCACCCTCAAGGGGTCGATCGTCAAACGCATTGCCCTGCGTTGCCTGATGGTGACACTGCTGGCCGCGCTGATCGTGCTGGTCGAGCGGCATTATCCGGCGTATTTCTACCCGGTCAGCGCCACGCCGTTCACCTTGCTGGGCCTGTCGCTGTCGATCTTCATGAGCTTTCGAAACAATGCGTGCTACGACCGTTGGTGGGAGGGGCGCAAGGCCTGGGGCAAACTGATTATCGAAACCCGCTCGTTCGTGCGGGAAAGCGTGGCGATTACCGACGAAACACTGCGCGCCGAACTGCTGCGCAACCTGTGTGGTTTCGCCCATGCACTCAATGCCCGGCTGCGTAACGAGGACGAACGGGCAGCTGCCAGGCCGTGGCTGGCCAGGGCCGATGCGATCAGCCCGCACAATGTGTGCGACGGCATCCTGCGTGAAATCGGCGAACACTGTTCACGGTTGGCCGCACAGCAACAGATCAGCGAATGGCGCTACAACCTGCTGGAGCAGCGCCTGGTGGGCCTGACCGAAGTGCAGGCCACCTGTGAGCGGATCAAGGGCACACCCTTGCCGTTCCCCTACACGCTGCTGCTGCACCGTACTATCTACATTTTCTGCCTGCTGCTGCCGTTTGCCCTGGCCGAGCCACTGGGCTGGCTGGCACCGCTGTTCACCACCATCGTGGGGTACACGTTCTTCGGGCTGGATGCGATCGGCAACGAGCTGGAAGACCCGTTCGGGCGCGATGAGAACGATCTGCCGACCGATGCCATGGTGCGGACTGTGGAGCGCGATGTGCTGGCCGGGCTGGGGGAGCAGCAGCTACCTCCCGCCTTGTTGCCGGTGGGGTATGTGTTGAGCTGACCGTGGGTGGTTGCCTGTTCTGGCCTCTTCGCGGGTAAACCCGCGCCTACATCGGCAACAGGTGTTTGACGAAGTTGCAGGGCCGGTGCCGTGCATCCAGCTGCTCGGCCAGAATCCCTTCCCAGGCGGTGCGGCAGGCCCCGGTCGAGCCCGGCAGGCAGCACACCAACGTGCGGTTGGACAACCCGGCCAACGCCCGGCTCTGCACGGTCGAACTGCCAATATCGAGAATCGACAAGGCCCGGAACAACTCGCCAAACCCATCGATACGCTTGTCCAGCAGGCACTCGACCGCTTCGGGTGTGCTGTCGCGCCCGGTAAAGCCGGTACCGCCGGTGATCAGCACCACCTGCACCTGTTCATCGGCAATCCAGCTGGCCACCTGAGCGCGGATCTTGTACAGGTCGTCCTTGAGCAGCGCTCGCGCCACCAGCCGGTGACCGACCTCGACCGAGCGGTTGGCCAGCAGCTCGCCGGAAGTATCGTTGTCGTAGGTACGGGTGTCGCTGACAGTCAGCACGGCGATGTTCAGCGGTACGAAGACCGCATCAAGTTGGACGCGCACGGTGAAGCTCCTTGAAGGGCATTTTCACCACGCTAGAGGCATACCCCCAGAGACGTCCAATCGATATGACGTACCGGCCGATCAATGACATCTATCGCAGACGTGGGTTAAGGTCTGCATAACCAGACGCCAGGCACTTCCATGGACATCAAGCAGCTCAAGTTCCTCATCGCCCTCGACCAGACCCGCCACTTCGGCCAGGCGGCGGCGCTGTGCCATATCACCCAGCCGACGCTGTCCATGCGCCTGCGCAACCTGGAAGACGAACTGGACCTGGTGCTGGTGAAGCGGGGCCAGCGCTTCGAAGGTTTCACCGAGGCCGGCGAGCGCATCCTGGCCTGGGCCCGTACCCTGCTCGCCGCCCACGACGGCCTGCAGGCCGAGGCTGCCAGTTGCCGTGGCCAGGTGGTCGGCAGCCTGCGCCTGGGCACGGTGCCGCTGGCCAGTTTCAACCCCATGCACCTGCTGCTGCCCCTGCGCGAAAAATACCCCGAACTGCACTTTCAGCTCAGCTCGCTGAGTTCGGAACAGGTCATCGACGGCCTCAGCCGCAACCAGCTCGACCTGGGTATCTGCTACCTGGACCAGGTCAACACCAGCTTCTTCGAAGTGATCGAACTCGGCACCACCACCATGGGCCTGCTGCACGATACACGGCACTTCCAGTTTGCCAGCGACCGGCTGCGCTGGGACGAGCTTGGCGATATTCCGCTGGGGCTGCTGAGCAAAGGCATGCACTACCGCCAGTCGCTGGACCTGAGCTTCCGCAGCCGTGGTCTGGAGCCCAATGCGGTGCTTGAGAGCGACTCGAGCTTCCAGCTTATCCAGGCCATCAACACCGGCATATGTTGCGCGATCATGCCACTGGACTGCGGCCTGGAAGACCTCAGCGAGCACCTGCGCATCGTACCGGTGGCCGACGCCGCCATCCACAGCCCGGTCGGCCTGCTGCTGCGCCGCAGCGAGCCGCGCTCGGCGATTGCGGAGCAATGCTTTGCCGAGGCCCGGGGGCTGTTTCAGGCCACCTGATCGGCGGTAGCCTGGCGATACTGGCGTGGCGTAAAGCCGGTCAGTTGCTTGAACTGGCGGCTGAAGGCGCTGTGGTCAGTGTAGCCGCAGCGCATCGCCACTTCAGTGATCGGCAGGTCCGAATGCAGCAGGCGATGGGCATGCTCCAGGCGCGCCTTGTGGATCATCTGCCGGGGCGTGAGGTGGAACACCCGCTTGCAATAGCGCTCCAGCTGGGCCACGGAAATACCGGCGATGCGGGTTAGCTCGCCCATGCTGATCGGCTGGTGAAAATGCTGGCGAATGTGCTCGTCCACTGCGGCCAGGCGCTGGTAAGCGGGGTGGCTGTCGGCGGCTGACTGCAGGTCGACCGAAATACCAACCAGGCCGATGATCTCGCCCGCCTGGTTGTACAGCGGGCGCTTGTGGGTCAGGCACCAGCCGGGTTCACGGCTGCCGTACAGGTGCAGCTCCAGTTGGTCCTCCAGCACCATCCCTTCCTTGAGCACCCGGCGGTCCTGCTCGGTGTACCCGGGGCCCAGCTGTGCCGGGAACACTTCGGCGCTGGTCTTGCCCAGCAGCGGTTGCAAGCGCTTGAGGCCGCAGCGCTGGACCAAGGTGTTGTTGGCCAGCACGTAGCGGGCGGCCGGGTCCTTGATGAAGATTGCGGCGTTGGGGATGGCGTCGAGCATCGGCAGCAACAGCGATACACCGGCGAGCAGGGCCTCGAGGGTGGCGGGGCGGTGCTGGTCGAGGGACTGGTAGAGGGTTGCCAGGGGGGCGTCGGTCATCTGTCGGTTCTCTGCTGGCTGGGCCGGCCTCTTTGCGGGTGAACCCGCTCCTACAGGGCCCCCACAGATTTTGAATTCTGCGCCGTACCTGTAGGAGCGGGTTCACCCGCGAAAGGGCCGGCACTAGCACTGCATCTCTCAAACCCTTATCCGGTATGGCTTTGAGCCTATCCCCCCGCTTTGCGCCTTACCACTGTTTTTCTGCAACTGTGCCGATTTCGTCATCCCCCTTGCAGAAAACCATCAAGAACCGCCGCCCCGACCGGTTCACTCTATGCCCCACGCAAGCCGCCCAAGTCCTACAAGAGCGCGGCCCAAAAAGCCGCATCTCGTGACATCAGACCTGCCTATCCAATAACCAACAAAAAGGCGAACCCATGTCAGGCAAATTCAAAAAACAGTTATCACTGCTGGACCTCACCTTCATCGGCCTAGGGGCCATTTTCGGCTCCGGCTGGCTGTTCGCCGCCAGCCACGTGTCGGCCATCGCCGGCCCGGCCGGCATCCTCTCCTGGTTTCTCGGCGGGTTCGCCGTACTGCTGCTGGGTATCGTCTACTGCGAGCTGGGCGCCGCCCTGCCACGTGCCGGTGGCGTGGTGCGCTGCCCGGTGTACTCGCACGGTCCGCTGCTCGGCTACCTGATGGGTTTCATCACCCTGATCGCCTTTTCCAGCCTGATCGCCATCGAAGTGGTCGCCTCACGCCAATACGCCGCCGCCTGGTTCCCCGGGCTGACCAAGGCCGGCTCCAGCGACCCAACCGTGCTCGGCTGGCTGGTGCAGTTCGCCCTGTTGGGGCTGTTCTTCTTCCTCAACTACCGCAGCGTGAAAACCTTCGCCAAGGCCAACAACCTGGTCAGCGTGTTCAAGTTCATCGTGCCGCTGCTGGTGATCGGCGTGCTGTTCACCTTCTTCAAGCCAGAAAACTTCGAGGTCCAGGGCTTTGCCCCGTTCGGCCTGTCCGGGGTGGAAATGGCCGTATCCGCCGGCGGCATCATCTTCGCCTACCTGGGCCTGACGCCGATCATTTCGGTGGCCAGCGAGGTCAAGAACCCGCAGCGCACCATCCCGATTGCGCTGATTCTTTCGGTGTTGCTGTCCACCGCGATCTACGCTTTGCTGCAACTGGCCTTCCTCGGCAGCGTGCCGACCGAAATGTTGGCCAACGGCTGGGCCAGCGTGACCAAGGAACTGGCCCTGCCCTACCGTGACATCGCCCTGGCCCTGGGTGTGGGCTGGCTCGCCTACCTGGTGGTGGCCGACGCAGTAATCTCGCCAAGCGGCTGCGGCAACATCTACATGAACGCCACCCCGCGCGTGATCTATGGCTGGGCGCAGACCGGCACCTTCTTCAAGTACTTCACCCGCATCGATGCAGAGTCCGGCATCCCGCGCCCGGCCCTGTGGCTGACATTTGGCCTGTCGGTGTTCTGGACCCTGCCCTTCCCGTCGTGGGAAGCGCTGATCAACGTGGTATCCGCCGCTCTGGTACTGAGCTACGCCGTGGCCCCGGTCAGCGTCGCCGCCCTGCGCCGCAATGCACCACACATGCCGCGCCCGTTCCGGGTCAAGGGCATGGCTGTGCTCGGCCCGCTGTCGTTCATCATCGCTGCGCTGATCGTGTACTGGTCGGGCTGGAACACCGTGTCGTGGCTGCTGGCCCTGCAGATCGTGATGTTCGTGCTGTACCTGTTGTGCAGCCGTTTCGTACCCACCCAGCACCTGTCGCTGGCTCAGCAAGTTCGCTCGTCGGCGTGGCTGATCGGGTTCTATGCGCTGACCATCCTGCTGTCGTGGCTGGGCAGCTTCGGCGGCTTGGGCGTCATCGGCCACCCATTCGACACCGTGGTCGTGGCGGCCTGCGCGCTGGGCATCTACTACTGGGGCGCGGCCACTGGCGTGCCTGCCCACCTGGTGCGCCTGGAAGGCGAGGACGAAAGCGAAGCCTGCGCTGAAACCTATACCGGCCGCCCTGCTGCCGTCGCTTCCTGATCTTTTACGCAAGGGACAAGCCCATGAAACAGATTCACGTCATCGACTCCCACACTGGCGGCGAACCAACCCGCCTGGTGATGAAGGGCTTTCCGCAACTGCACGGCCGCAGCATGGCCGAACAGCGCGACGAACTGCGCGAGCTGCACGACCGGTGGCGCCGCGCCTGCCTGCTGGAGCCACGCGGCAACGATGTGCTGGTTGGCGCACTGTACTGCCCGCCAGTGTCGGCCGACGCCACCTGCGGGGTGATCTTCTTCAACAACGCCGGCTACCTGAACATGTGCGGTCACGGCACCATCGGCCTGGTCGCCTCGCTACAGCACCTGGGCCTGATCGCACCGGGTGTGCACAAGATCGACACCCCGGTCGGCCAGGTCAGCGCCACCCTGCATGACGACGGCGCCATCACCATCGGCAACGTGCCCTCCTACCGCTACCGCCAACAGGTTGCGGTGGACGTGCCCGGCCATGGCGTGGTGCACGGCGACATCGCCTGGGGCGGCAACTGGTTCTTCCTCGTTGCCGAACACGGCCAGCGCATCGAGCTGGATAACCGCGAGGTGTTGACCGAGTACACCTGGGCCATGCTCAAGGCGCTCGAAGCCCAAGGCATCACCGGCGAAAACGGCGCGCCCATCGACCATGTCGAGCTGTTCGCCGACGACGCCAACGCCGACAGCCGCAACTTCGTGATGTGCCCCGGCAAGGCCTACGACCGCTCCCCATGCGGCACCGGCACCAGCGCCAAGCTGGCCTGCCTGGCCGCCGACGGCACGCTTGCCGAAGGCCAGACCTGGGTGCAGGCCAGCATCACCGGCAGCCAGTTTCACGGCCGTTACGAGCGTGACGGCGAGCGTATTCGACCGTTCATCACCGGCCGCGCCCACATGACCGCCGACAGCACCCTGCTGATCGACGAACAGGACCCGTTCGCCTGGGGCATCTGAGCCCCAGGCCTTTTGACCAAACCCAATTTCGCCAGGAGTAACAACAATGACCAACAACATTTTCACCGGCACCATGCCCGCCCTGATGACCCCATGCACCGCCGAGCGCAAGCCGGACTTCGACGCCTTGGTGCGCAAGGGCCGCGAACTGATCGAAGCCGGCATGAGCGCGGTGGTGTACTGCGGCTCGATGGGTGACTGGCCGCTGCTGACCGAGGCCGAGCGCCAGGAAGGCGTGGCGCGCCTGGTGGCGGCCGGTATCCCGACCATCGTCGGCACGGGCGCAGTCAACACCCGTGAGGCAGTGTCGCATGCCGCCCACGCCGCCAAGGTCGGTGCCGCCGGCCTGATGGTCATCCCTCGCGTGCTCAGCCGCGGCGCCTCGCTGATCGCCCAGAAGCATCACTTCTCGGCCATCTTGGCTGCCGCGCCGAAGCTGCCGGCGGTGATCTACAACAGCCCCTACTACGGTTTTGCCACCCGCGCCGACCTGTTCTTCGAACTGCGTAGCGCGTTCCCCAACCTGATCGGTTTCAAGGAGTTCGGCGGTGGCGCCGACCTGCGCTACGCCGCCGAGCACATCACCTCCAAGGATGACGATGTCACCCTGATGGTCGGTGTCGACACCCAGGTGGTGCATGGCTTCGTCAACTGCAACGCCACCGGCGCCATCACCGGCATCGGCAACGCGCTGCCGCGCGAAGTGCTGCAACTGGTGAGCCTGAGCAAACAGGCCGCCAAAGGCGACGCCCGTGCCCGGCGCCTGGCGCGCGAGCTGGAAGCGGCGCTGGCGGTACTGTCGTCGTTCGACGAGGGCTGCGACCTGGTGTTGTATTACAAGCACTTGATGGTGCTCAACGGCGACACCGAGTACAGCCTGCACTTCAACGAGACCGACGTACTGACCGACGCTCAGCGCAACTATGCCGAACAGCAGTACGCGCTGTTCCGCAGCTGGTATGCCAGCTGGTCGGCCGAGCAGAACATCGCCTGAGCAGCCACTGCTCTCCCTGTGAGGGCGGGCGTGCCCGCGAATCAGGCGACCCGGTGCATGGCACCGGCTTCGCCGGTGTTCGCGGGTGAACCCGCTCCTACAGGGGTCGTAATCCCCCCCATGCATCTGCATTAGATATCCAAGGAGGCTACATGCCCCTCACAGGCAACCTGCTGATCGGCCAGAGGCCGGTAACCGGCAGCCGCGAAGCCATCCGTGCCATCGACCCAGCCACCGGTCAGACGTTGGAGCCGGCCTACCTCGGCGGCACCGGCGAACACGTGGCCCAGGCCTGCGCGCTGGCCTGGGCGGCATTCGACGCCTACCGCGAAACCTCGCTCGAACAACGAGCAGACTTCCTTGAAGCCATCGCCACACAGATCGAGGCCCTCGGCGATGCCCTGATCGACCGCGCCGTGGCCGAAACCGGCCTGCCCAAGGCGCGCATTCAGGGCGAGCGTGGCCGTACCTGCACCCAGCTACGCACCTTTGCCCGTACAGTGCGGGCCGGCGAATGGCTGGACGTGCGGGTCGACAGCGCCCTGCCTGAGCGCCAGCCCCTTCCCCGCGCTGATTTGCGCCAGCGCCAGGTGGCGCTGGGGCCAGTCGCCGTGTTCGGCGCCAGCAATTTCCCGCTGGCCTTCTCGGTGGCCGGTGGTGACACCGCGTCGGCATTGGCCGCTGGCTGCCCCGTGGTGGTCAAGGCCCACAGTGCCCACCCCGGCACCAGTGAGCTGGTCGGCCAGGCAGTGGCGCAAGCGGTGAAGCAGTGCGGCCTACCGGAGGGTGTGTTCTCGCTGCTTTATGGCTCGGGCCGCGAAGTGGGCATTGCCCTGGTCAGCGACCCACGTATCAAGGCCGTTGGTTTCACCGGCTCGCGCAGCGGTGGCATGGCGCTGTGCCAAGCCGCCCAGGCGCGCCCGGAGCCCATCCCGGTGTATGCCGAAATGAGTTCGATCAACCCGGTGTTCCTGTTCGACGCCGCCCTGCAAGCCCGTGCCGAAGCACTGGCACAAGGTTTCGTCGCCTCGCTGACCCAGGGCGCCGGCCAGTTCTGCACCAACCCTGGCCTGGTAATCGCCCGGCAGGGGCCGGCCCTGCAGCGGTTCATCACTGCAGCCGCCGGTTACGTGCAGCAGGCCCCCGCCCAAACCATGCTCACCCCCGGCATTTTCAGTGCCTACCAGGCCGGTATCGCAGCCCTGGCAGACAACCCCTGTGCCCAAACCATCGCCAGTGGCCAAACCGATCAGGGCCCCAACCAGTGCCAAGCACAGTTGTTCGTGACCCAGGCCGAAGCGTTTCTCGCCGACCCGGCGTTGCAGGCTGAAGTGTTCGGTGCAGCGTCGCTGGTCGTTGCCTGCACCGACGATGAACAGGTCCGCCAGGTAGCCGAACACCTGGAAGGTCAGCTGACCGCCACCCTGCAACTGGACGAGGCCGACATCGACAGCGCTCGCGCCCTGCTCCCCACCCTTGAGCGCAAGGCCGGGCGCATTCTGGTCAATGGCTGGCCGACGGGTGTCGAGGTGTGCGATGCCATGGTCCACGGCGGGCCGTTCCCGGCCACTTCCGATGCCCGCACCACCTCGGTGGGCACCGCGGCGATCCTGCGTTTCCTGCGCCCGGTTTGCTATCAGGACTTCCCCGATGCGCTGCTGCCGCAGGCATTGAAACACTGCAACCCGCTGCAACTGCGGCGCCTGCTAGATGGCAAACGGGAAGGCTGAGCATGCTCGAAACCGCTGAAACCGATATTGCCGTGGTCGGCGCAGGCATCGTCGGCGTCGCCTGTGCCTTGCAACTGGCCCGCCAGGGCCGTCGGGTAACCCTGGTCGACCGCCAGGCACCCGGCCTTGGCGCGTCCTTCGGCAATGCCGGGCACCTGGCAACCGAGCAAGTGTTCCCGATTGCCGACCTGTCGATCCTCAAGCGCCTGCCTCGCATGCTGCTCGACCCGATGGGCCCGCTGCGCCTGGACTGGAAATACCTGCCCAAAGCCATGCCGTGGTTCACCCGGCTGCTGCTCAACCTGCGCCCGGCGCCGTTCCAGCGCAGCGTGGCGGGCATCCGCACGTTGAACGAAGGCAGCCTGGGCGCCTGGCAACGGCTGTTGGGCTCGATCGGGCGCAGCGAATTGTTTCAAGAGGATGGTTCGTTGCTGGTGTTCGAGAAGCCGGAGTCACGCCAAGCGCTGGAGGCGTTGCGCACACGCATGCAACAGCAGGCGGTGCCGGTGGACTTCTGGTCGGCCGAAACCGTGCGCGAAGCGGCGCCGCAACTCAGCCCGTCACTGTTGGGCGGGCTGTTCTTCCCGCGCACCGGGCACTTCATCGACCCTTATCGGGTGGTGTGCGAATTGTTCGAAGCGGCCAAGGCCAGTGGGGTGCGCTTTGTCCAGGCGCAGGTCGATGGCGGGCAGTTGCACAGTGCCGGCGTGAGCCTTGCCAGCGACCAAGGCATGCTCAATGCCCGCCAGGTGCTTGTCAGCTGTGGCGCCCATTCTGCAAAACTGACTGCCGCGCTGACAGGCACGCGAGTGCCGCTGGATACCGAACGCGGCTACCACCTGATGTTGCCGGGTGAGCACCAGCGCCTGCCGTTTGCAGTCACCTCGCTTGAACGCAAATTCATCATGACGCCCATGGCCGAAGGCTTGCGCCTGGCGGGCACAGTGGAGTTTGCCGGGCTGCAGGCACCGCCGAGCATGCAGCGGGCGTGGCAGTTGCACCGGTTGAGCAAGGGGTTGTTCCGGCACGACTTGAGCGTCGAAGGGGCAACGCCGTGGATGGGTTTCAGGCCTTCGTTGCCGGACTCATTGCCCGTGATCGACAGGGTGTGCGATGGGCGGGTGCTGTTGGCGTTTGGGCATCAGCACCTGGGGTTGACCCAGGCGGCGGTGACGGCGGAATGGGTGGGGCGGTTGGCTGAGCAGGCTGATGGGCCTGAGATGGGCGCATACCGACTGGACCGGTTTTAGCCTCTACCGGCCCATTCGCGGGCAAGCCCACTCCCACAGGGAGGGTGCAGTATCTGAAACCTGCGGTGTCTCTGTGGGTGCGGGCTTGCCCGCGAATGGGCTGCAAAGCAGCCCCTCCAAGGCTCAGCGGTAACGCTCGAGCCAGTGCGCATAAGGCGCTGGCAAGGTCCAGGACGCTTTTTCCACCCCCAGCTCCTTGGCCGCGAAGTAAGCCCAGTGCGGGTCGGCCAGGTGCGCGCGCCCTACCGAAACCAGATCCAGCTGGTTGGCCTGCAATGCGGCCTCCGCCAACTGCGGCGTACCAAAGCCCCACGCCGACGTCACGGGCAGCTTCGCTTCGCGGCGCACGCGCTCGGCAATCGGCCCCATGAACGCTGGCCCCCAGGGGATGTGGGTGTCGGGAATGGTGAAGCCGACACTCACGCTCAGCAGGTCGAGCCCACCGGCCTTGAAGCGACGGGCCAGTTCGATCGACTCTTCCAGGGTCTGCTCATCGCGGCCATCGTATTCCAACACACCAAAGCGCGCGGTCAGCGGCAGGTTCTCCGGCCACACTTCGCGCACGGCGGCCAGTGTTTCCAGCAGGAAGCGGCTGCGATTTTCGAAGCTGCCACCGTAGGCATCGGTGCGCTTGTTGGAGTGCTCGGAGAAGAAGCTCTGGCCCAGGTAGCCATGGGCAAAGTGCAGTTCTATCCACTCGAAGCCGGCATCACGCGCACGGCGGGCGGCATCGACGAAGTCCTGCTTGACCCGGGCGATATCGTCCAGCGTCATTTCGCGTGGCACTTTCGGCAGGTGCGCGCCAAAGGCAATGGCAGACGGGGCAATGGTCTCCCAGCCGCGCGCGTCGTCGGCGGCAATGTGGTCGTCACCCTCCCACGGGCGGTTGGCGCTGGCCTTGCGCCCGGCGTGGGCGATCTGGATACCCGGCACGGAACCGGCAGCCTTGATGGCCTGCACCACCGGTACGAACGCCTGAGCGTGGGCATCGCTCCAGATACCGGCGCAACCGGGGGTGATACGCCCTTCCGGCGCCACAGCAGTGGCCTCGACCACCAGCAAGCCGGCACCACCACGGGCCAGGCCGGCCAGGTGTACGTGGTGCCAGTCGTTGATCATGCCGTCTTCGGCCATGTACTGGCACATCGGCGGAATGGCGATACGGTTACGCAGGGTGACGTCTTTGAGGGTGTAGGGTTCGAACAGTGCGGACATGGGAAACTCCGGGTTCAATTGAATACTGTTGTTCGATCATAATCGAACTATGGCAATTAATGAAACCCCCGTTATCATGTCAACCATGCGAGCCTATAAACATCCCAACCCCGACGACCTCATCCTTGAACGCCTGCTCTATGCGCTCAGCGACCCCGTGCGCCTGGAAATCGTCCGCCACCTGGCCGGCGTGGCCGAGGCCAGCTGTGGCGAGCTGGACGGAGGCCGGCCGAAGTCGAGCATGTCCCACCACTTCCGTGTGTTGCGTGATGCAGGGCTGGTGCAAACCCGCAATGTGGGGACTACCCATATGAATTCGCTGCGCAGCGAGATGCTGGGCGAGCGGTTTCCCGGGCTGCTGGAGTGCATACTGCGCCAGCAGTGATACCTGTGCAGGCCTCTTCGCGGGTGAACCCGCTCCTACCAGGGATGGCGATAAGCCTGAGGGCTGCGCTGGGCTTGGCAACAAAAAAGCCACGAGGTCTCCCCCGTGGCTTTCTTTCACAACAATGGCCGGTTACAGCGCCATGTCGTTCTCAGGCTTGCTCTCAACCGGCTTGCTTGCCGCGCCACCGAATTCAACGCTGGCGTCGATCACAGGCGGTTTACCCAGTTGCAGCACTTCAGCGGTGTAGTTCCACTCTTTCTGGGTGGCCGCTGCCGAGTCGTTCAGCTTGGTGCCGTAGCTCGGCACGATTTCCTTGATCTTGGCCTGCCACTCTGGGGTAGCGACCTTCTCCTTGAACACCGTCTCCAGCACGTTCAGCATGATCGGTGCAGCGGTCGAAGCACCTGGCGAGGCACCCAGCAGACCCGCGATGGTGCGGTCTTCGGAAGCCACCACTTCGGTACCCAGCTTCAGCACGCCGCCCTTGTCGGCATCACGCTTGATGATCTGCACACGCTGGCCGGCCTGCCACAGGCGCCAGTCTTCCTTCTTGGCATTCGGGAAGTAGGTGCGCAGGGCTTCGAAGCGGTCATCGTCAGACAGCATCAGCTGGCCAGCGAGGTACTCGACCAGCGGATACTGGTCGACACCCACCTTGGTCATCGGCCACACGTTGTGGGTGGTGGTGCTGCTCAGCAGGTCCAGGTAAGAACCGTTCTTCAGGAACTTGGTCGAGAAGGTAGCGAACGGGCCAAACAGGATGACGCGCTTGCCGTCCAGCACGCGGGTGTCCAGGTGCGGGACCGACATGGGTGGCGCACCGGTCGAGGCAATGCCGTAGGCCTTGGCCATGTGCTGCATGGCCACGGTCGGGTTCTCGGTCACCAGGAACGAGCCGCCCACCGGGAAGCCTGCGTATTCCTTGGCTTCCGGAATACCCGACTTCTGCAGCAGCTTCAGCGCGCCGCCGCCGGCACCGATGAACAGGAACTTGGCGTCGGTGGCCGACTCGGTACCGTCCTTCAGGTTCTTGTACTCGACGTGCCAGGAGCCGTCCTTGTTGCGGGTGATGTCCTGCACTTCGCTGGACAGCTTCAGGTCGAAGCCTTTCTGGGTCTGCAGGTGGCCAACGAACTGGCGGGTGATCTCGCCAAAGTTCACGTCGGTGCCGATTGGCGTCCAGGTCACGGCCAGCTTCTGGTTCGGGTCGCGGCCCTCCATCATCAGCGGGACCCACTTGGCGATCTGCGCGTGGTCCTCGGAGTACTGCATCGGACGGAACAGCGGGCTAGCCTGCAGTGCGTCGTAGCGTTTCTTGAGGAACTTGATGTTGTCATCGCCCCACACGAAGCTCATGTGCGGGGTGGTGTTGATGAACGAGTGCGGGTTCTTCAGCACGCCCTGGCGTACTTGCCACGACCAGAACTGGCGGGAAATCTGGAAGGCTTCGTTGATTTCGATGGCCTTGGAGATGTTGACGTTGCCGTCTTTGTCTTCCGGGGTGTAATTCAGCTCGGCCAGCGCGGAGTGGCCGGTACCGGCGTTGTTCCAGCCGTTGGAGCTTTCTTCGGCCACGCCATCCAGGCGCTCGACCATTTCCATCGACCAGCTTGGCTCCAGCTCGTGCAGCCACACAGCCAGGGTGGAGCTCATGATGCCGCCGCCGACCAGCAGCACGTCTACTTTCTTGGTTTCTGCAGCGTGCGCTTGCATGACGCTTGCAGCGACCGCCAGACCCAGCAAGGTCTTGCCAGCTTTCTTGAACATTGATCAATTCCAGTCAGGAGAACAGAGGGAGGGCCTGTGGCTGGCCCCGGTAAAGCGTGTTCTTCAGCGCAGGCTTTTTGTTGATCATTGTTCAGCAGCCAGAGAACCAGAAAACGGCTCGGCCTTTGGTCGAATTGACCGACAAGGCTGAATCGTTTTTCCGATTGTATCTGAAATGCCAGCACAAACAAATTGCAGGCCGGAGCGTCAAGGCGACCGGTTGCCCCAGCGGCAGTTTGTCACGTCACAAACAAAAACCCCCGGCCATGTGCATGACCGGGGGCCTTGGATCACGCCGCAAGCGTCGCGATCAGGGTACCGCCAAGATTACTGCTGCTGAGGCAGTTTATCGATCGGGCCGCAGCCACCGATGATCTTGGAGATGGAAACCGAAGGGTGGAACAGGTAGTCGTAGGTGCAGTTTTTCGGTTGGTTGTAAACCTGGCCAGTGCAACCCGACAGCAGGGCAACACCCGAAACGACGGCAACGGCTACGGTGGCCTTGAACAGCTTTTTCATTACTCAATCCTTTAAATGAATCATCTTCGACCATCGTCTGATGGCCGCGGAATCATACAGACTCCAGGCATTGGATCCAAGCCGCGCTTGGCACAGGTTCTTTGCAACTGTGCAACAACAGGTTGAAAAGCGCGCCTTTGGCGACGATAGTTCAGAGCACTGCCTTCGCAATGCCCAACAGGAACTCACCATGCTTGGCGTCACCGACTACGGCGCATTCGTCATCGCCTTCCTTATTCTTCTGGCCATCCCCGGCCCGGGCAATTTCGCCCTGATCACCGCCACCGGCAAGGGCGGTATCAAGGCAGGCCTGGCCGCGACCTGTGGCGTGATCGTGGGTGACCAGGTGCTGCTGTGGCTGGCGGTAGCCGGCGTCGCCACCCTGCTGGCCACCTACCCTGCCGCCTTTCATATGGTGCAGTGGGCGGGGGCTGCATACCTGGCCTACCTGGGCCTGCGCATGCTGCTGAGCAAACCCGGTGGTGCAGCACACACCTGCCGCATGGACAACGGCCAGTACCTGCGCCAGACCATGATGATCACCCTGCTCAACCCCAAGGCGATCATGTTCTACATGGCGTTTTTCCCGCTGTTCGTCGACCCCGTGAAGCACCAAGGGCTGGTGACGTTCGGTTTCATGGCGGCGACAGTGGCGGTAGTGACCTTCCTGTATGGGCTGATTGCCGTGGTGCTGACCCATCAACTGGCCGAGCGCATGCGCGCCAACCCGCGAATTGCCAATATGTTCGAGCGGCTGGCGGGGGCTTGCCTGGTGGGATTCGGCATCAAACTGGCGGCGATGCGCTGATCCCAAGCCCGACAGGGTCCGGGCACACCTGACAGCAAAAAAAGCCCCCGGCAACTCAGGGTTCCCGGGGGCTTGTTCACTCAGCCATTACCCAATCAATTGGTTTCCAGCTGATACGCCTTGCTCACGAACAACGCTGCAAACAGGCTCTTGCCTTCCTTGAAGGTGTACTGCTCTTCGAAACTGCCGTCTTCGACCAGCTTCTGCCCGATGGCGCATTCCGAATCGCTGTGGTTCTTGGCCTTGGCGCCAAAGTCACTGCTCCACGACGACAGCCCAACCTCCTGGCAGAAGGCCGCGAACTTCGCCTTGGGGACTTGCTGTTGGTAATCGCTGAAAGCCTCTTTCAGCGATTTGAAGCCACTGTAGCTCACCGAGTAGTTCTCGACCTTGGCCTTGCGGGCAAAGCCGCTGACCGCTTCAGCCAACACCGCCTGGCCGGTGTACGAGCTGTACGCGCCAATCAGCATCGCGCTCAGGGCACTCTTGAGCTGGGTTTCGACATCGTCCAGTTCCGGCAGCGACTGGAAGTCGGCCTTGCGCACGATCTCCCCCACCTTGGAGCCGTCGTTGCGGTGGGTGACCACGAACGCCATCGAGCCTTCGCCATCGCTGGAGCGCTTGATGGTGAAGTCCAGGTCGACCGTGGTACCAAAGTCACCGGTGCTGCTGACCAGAAACGCGCCGGTTACTGGCTGGCGCACCGCCATGTTGGCGCCCCAGGTGAAGTTCGACGGGGCGGCCCGACCATTGGCGGCCAGCTCGGCACGTGGCTGGACTTCGTCGCTGACATCCGCCACCAGCACGACTTCAGCCCCCTTGCTGGCAACGTAAGGGTTGGCCATCTGCATGCCCAGCAACTGGATATGAATGCTGCCATCCTTGCTGTCTCCGTCATGGGCCAGCTTCAGCGCATCAGCCTTCAGGTACACCCCGGCCACATTGCGGCTGACATTGAGCTGGTACTTGGCCCAGCCCGCCAGGCCTTCCTCAGCCGAACCACCCTGTACGGACTCCATCAAGCCCGACAGGCCGCGCATGAACTGCTGGGCGCCATTGGTCTGCGCCGCCGCCACGCGGATCTCCGGGTCGGCTACCGTCAGGTTGCCGGAAAACGCCGAGTAGGAAATGTCCCCCTCCGACAGCACATCCTCAAGGAAATAGCGCTCCTTGAAGTCGTCGTAGTAGGCCAGCGCAGCCTTCTTGCCCGAGCTGGCGACCATCGCATAGCCACCACCGAGCACCAGCACCGCTGCGGCCACACCGCCAATCAGCAGCTGCTTCTTGTTCATCTGTTTGATCATGGTGTTTGCCTCACTGGACCATTGCGGAAGCGTTGTTCCAGTCGTTCACGTACTGTTGGGAGACCTCGGGGGTCCAGCTGAAATCGATACCGGCGTTGGGGAATTCCTTGGCCAGCACGGCGCCGAACGACACGCGGTCGGCACAGTGGTCCTGTTTGCAGGCCTCGGGTTCACCGGCGCTGTAGGCACGGTAGGTAGGCACGGCGCGGCCGTCGTCCAGCGGGTAGTACGGCGTGGCGTTGGCCACCTGGGTCACGTACCAGCCTTCGCTGTATTCCTCGTCCGCAACCAGGCGGCCGTTGCTCGGGAAGTCGATGCTGTAGAAGTCACCTTTCTTGCCGGTGACGTGCACCATCATCGGCACTACGCTGGCCGAGGTCGCAGGGTTTTGCTGCTCCAGTGGCGAAGCAAAGCGCACCTTGATACCGGCCATCTGCGCCAACGCCTCGGTTTCGCGCCCCTTGAAGTCGCTCATGCCGTCCTGCAACTGCTGGTAACGTTCCAGCACACGGGTGTGCACGCGGGCCAGTTCCTGTTGGCGCTGACGCTGCTCACGCACACGCTGCTGCTCGCGCTGTACCGCCCAGTTGGCTCCGTCGCGCACATCGAAGAACAGGCCTTGGCGGTTGATGCCGATGCGGTTGCGGGTGATTTTCTGCGCGTCGTTGCCCCAGATGTTGTTCGAGATCGCCGACAGGTCTTTGACGATGAACAGGTTAGCCACATCGGTGGTGGTCGGCGAGGTGGTCTTGATCAGGTCGAAGATTTCCAGCGCAGCTTCCTTGTACTTGGTCGCGTCCAGGGCAAACGACTCGTCCGGGGTGACCGCGACGTAGTAAGGGTCGCTGCCGAACGGGCGGAGCACGCCGTAGCTGGAGCGGGTGAACGTCAGGTACACCTTCATCTGCCGGCCTGGGATCTCGCCGACCAGGAACGCGGCCTGGTCAGCTTGCGGCGTGAGATAAGAAACGGCCTTGTCCTTTACCGCAGGCTCAAGGTGCTTGTTGAAGATCAAACCACTCGGGTGAGCATAAACGCGGGTCCAGTTATCACCCCGGTAGGTACCCACAGCCTTCCAGCTGATTTTGTCGAAGCTGCCTTCACCAAAGCCGGACGCCGGGCACGGCATGGCCGGGGTGGTGCCGAACGACAGGGTATCGCCATCGCCGATGATCGAGGTACTGAGCACCCATTTGCAGCCGGTGCCGTCCGTTACCTGCATCAGGTTGCGGTTTTCCAGGACCACCGAGCGACCGAAGTCCGAAGTGGGGGCTGCGGCGACTGCTGTGGCAGGTGCCGGAGCGGGCGGCACAACAGGGGCTGCTGCCGGAGCTTCGGGGGCCGGGGCTGGCTCTGCGGCTACGGCTGGCGCGGGCGCGGGGGCCGGAGCGGGTTTTGCCTGCGCAGGTGCGGCTTCGACCACTGCCGGCGCCGCTGCAGCAGCAGGGGCTGGGGCTGGGGCTGGGGCCGGAGCAGGTGCCGGTGTCGGTGCAGCAGCAGCCGGTGCTTCTGGCTGCGCAGGTGCCGGAGCGGGGGCAACTGCTGCAGCCGGCGCCGGGGCGGCAGTGGCAGGCGCAGCAGCCAGAGTTACCAGCCCCAGGTTGCTGGCATTGCCCGAGCCGCTGGCGTACAGGTTGCCCTTGGCATCGACCGCCTTCCAGTTCACCTTGGCAGTCGAGCAGTCCTTGGCGAACACGAACGGCAGCTTGGTCAGCAGGCCTGACAGCAGTTCCTGGTTATCCCAGGCCGGGCGGGTGATGGTCAGGTCTACCTGGGGTTTGCACCAGGTGGTGGCATCCCCGGGCACTTCGACCTTGATGTTGTCTTTCTTGGAAAAGGCCAGCTCGTGGGCGAACGCCTGCGGTACCAGACCACAAGCGCCGATCACAGCCAGCGCGAGCGCGTGCTTTTTCATGGAGTTCCTCAGATCAGTTCCCAGGTGCCGTTGGCTTGTTTGCAGAAGGTGTTCTGCTCTTGTTCGGTCTGGCCGCTTTGCGATTTCAGGCTGACGGTGACCGGGCGGCAGGCCGCTTCGGCGGCAACTGTCTGGGTTGGCAGCGACTGCACCGAGTCCAGGTCGAAGCCTTGGGTTTCCTTGCTGGCGGCAACGTCCAGCTCGTCCAGGTTGACGGCTGGCGTTACACGCTTGGCAACCGCTTGCGCCTTGGGCTCGACGTAGTTCTTGTGCACATAGCCCACGGTCACACCCTTGCGGCCGACCAGAATCCAGTCACCGGTGGAGCCCACGGCGGTAAATTCGGTGTGGTTCTTCAGGCTGCCGACCTTCTCACCAGCCTGGTTAGGCGCGGCACGCACGTTGAGGTTGTCGCTGATGGTCACATACGGCTCGTTGATCAGCTTCATCGACGGCACCGCCTGGATCTTCGGCGCGCGCTTGACCTCGACCTGCTTGGTCTTGGTGTATTCCTTGCCCGGCACGATCTGCGCGGTGGCGCCGGAGTGGTCGGACTTCCAGGTCACTGGCTGGGCACTGGCAGTGGTTTGCTGCTGGCTCAGCACTTCCTGCGTACGCAGCGCCAGGGCTTGCTGGTCCTTTTCATCGAGCATGTGGCCGATGCGATTGCCCACGTAGGCGCCAATGCCACCTGCGATCAGCGCGGCGGCGATCTTGCCGTTGCCACTGCCCATGGTCGAGCCGATGGCCACACCGGCCAGGCCACCGATCACGGTGCCCGCTTGCTCTTTGCTGATCCCGAGCTGTGCACAGGCCGTGGTAGAGGCGATGGCGACCGCCAGAAGGGACGCGACGAATTTCTTACGCAAGTGGAGCACTCCATTTTCGGTGGGGCGCACAGCCGCGTACCGCAGCCAATGGTTGGCGGCAGCATTCGAGTTTGTGCGGGTTTTTCAGAAAGTGTGCAGCACTGGCCGCAGACGACAATTCAGCCGTCCAGCGAGGGGCGCAGGGGGAGACCAGTACGGCGCAAAGCATCCAACGAATCCATGTCAGGAAGAGTTCATCGCCCAGCGCGCGTAATCATTACGGCGTGTGGCCTGGGCGTGAGTGGCGTATCAGAGCGCCGCATTGTAGCCCAAGGTGCCATTGTCAGTTCAAGACAAAATGTTGCAGGAAGCCTGTCTGATTGATTAGTAGAAATCCGTCCTACAACTTCTACTCAGAATTATCCCCTTCCTTGTAGGGCGTTTCCCAAACATACTGCCAACCCGCTCAAACGGTTGCGACGGATTCGGTCGCGCTCTAGTCTCGGCTCGTCGTTGTGAAATCAGCGACCGGCTTTGACAGGCCGACTACTCAAGTTTCCGTTGCAGCGCTTAATGGCAGCTGTGCATGGGGCACATTCGTGTGCGCCGGGTCCTTGGGTACCGGTCTGTCAACCCATGTATAGCTGCCTCCATTCGTTTGACAGCGTTGCCAGGCGGCTCCACTACCCAAGGAGCTTACATGCGCAAGACAGTCCCCGATCCACCCTACTCCCCCCATTCCACCCAGATCCTGCAAGACACCCTGGTCCAGTCCTCAGAGTACGTACTCTGCGCCCTGTCCGTGGCGCGTCAATCCGTGCAACTCAAACCTACCGCCCACAGCTCGATCGTGATGCAGGCCGTGATCCATGAAATGGAAGCGGTACAGGGGCTGGTCGAGTCGGCGTTGATGCAGTTGCAGATGCGGCCGCATTTACCCACAGAGCCTCACACCTTGCATTAGCAGGTCAGGCCTCTTCGCGGGCACGCCCGCTCCCACAGGGTCACCACAGCCGTCACGCACTGCACAGCACCTGTGGGAGCGGGCGTGCCCGCGAAGAGGCCAGCCCAGGCAACCCAGAATCCAGGGAAACAAAACAATGCCCACCGACAACACAACAGAACCCACCACAGTCGGCAAGACCTGCTTCTACCAAGGCGAAAACAACACTCACCCGCTGTTCCGCATCGAACCCGGCATCCCCTGCCAGGACGCCCGCGAACAGGCTTCCGAACTCATGGGTTACGTGCGCGACCTGATCATCACCGGCCTGATGGACGGCGACCAGAAACTGATCTGGGCCTCGCATTACCTGAGCGCGATGGCCAAGGCGCTGCTGGATGACGCTGAGCTGGGGATGATGAAAAAGTAAGTGCGAGGAAGTCCTGGAAACGCAAAATATCCCGGGGCTTCACCGATTGCATCATGCCGCAAACGCACCTAAGCGAGCCCCCACGCTTAAAGCTGGAGTGCGACATTCTCTACCGCCATGTAGTCCATTTCCCAAACGCTCAGCAAACCCGCGCTATCCGTTGCCAGCGCTCCGCTCGCGTCCTAGCCTCATCACGTCACGGCCAAACCAAGCGCCGACGATGGGAGGCGAACATCGCTGCAGGCGTATACACCCGTTGCGTAATGGGCAACCCACTCCGTTTATAGAGCCGCAGGCCCACTCGGCCGCTCACTCATCGACAAGGAGTAGCCAGTAGGCTACATTCAATGCATGCCGAATCAGATAGACACAACGTCTGAATTTGACGATTGGCTAGATGGCCTAAAAGATCCAATTGGCAGAGGTGCTGTTTCATTGAGGATTGCCCGAGCAGAAAACGATTGCTTCGGTGATATCGAATCCGTTGGCGAGGGTATCAGTGAGATGCGCGTATTTGTAGGCCCCGGATATCGAATCTACTTCGTTCGAACGGGCGCAATCCGCTACCTGATGCTCTACGGTAGCGATAAAACAGATCAACGCAGAGCCATCAAACGAGCAAAGGAAATTTTTGATGCTTTACGAGGTAAAAAATGATGAGCAAAAAAATTTCGCCGCAAGACATGCCAATCCTTGATCTGGATTTGAGCAAAACAAAACGCTTCGAGGCCTCCCGGTTTCTCGACAGCCCGGAAACCATCGCGGCATTTCTGGCAGAAGCAATGAAGGCTAATGACGCTCAGACCCTGATGCATGCATTGGGTGAAGTGGCAAAAGCCAAGGGCGTGAATCAGTTTGCGCAAGACGCAGGGGTCAATCGAGAGTCTCTTTATAAAACGCTGAAGGGCGGAGAAAAGACCCGTTTCACTACTATTCAAAAACTGATGGTTGCCTTAGGCGTAGAGCTCACAGTCAGGCCGCTCGAGAAGCTTCCGGGCCCTTGATTTAAGCGCTCGGGCAATTAGCATGCTGGCTGTAAATCTTTGCCTTCCATAACGAAAAAGCCCCCGGTAGCTTTCGCTTCCAGGGGCTTGATCTTGTATGGCGGAGAGATAGGGATTTGAACCCTAGGTACTGTTGCCAGTACAACGGATTTCGAATCCGTCCCGTTCGACCACTCCGGCATCTCTCCAATGCCGCGCATCATACCAGCGTTCTTTTAAAACGCAAATCTTTTTTTCAAAAAAATCGCGTGGTATCAGGCGCTTGCGTGAACGTGCCGCTTACAGCGGCACGCCCAGGCGCTTGGCAACTTCTTCGTAGGCTTCGATCACGTCGCCCAGGCCCTGACGGAAGCGGTCCTTGTCCATCTTCTTGCGGGTTTCTTTGTCCCACAGGCGGCAGCCGTCCGGGCTGAACTCGTCGCCCAGCACGATCTGGCCGTGGAATACGCCGAACTCCAGCTTGAAGTCGACCAGCAGCAGGCCGGCGTCATCGAACAGCTTGCTCAGCACTTCGTTGACCTTCAACGACAGCTTCTTCATTTCCACCAGTTGCTCGGCGGTGCCCCAACCGAACGCGACAACGTGGGATTCGTTGATGAAGGGGTCGCCCTTCTCGTCGTTCTTCAGGAACAGCTCGAAGGTGGACGGCTCCAGCTTGATGCCCTCCTCCACGCCCAGGCGCTTGACCAGGCTGCCGGCAGCGTAGTTACGCACCACGCACTCGACCGGAATCATGTCCAGCTTCTTCACCAGGCACTCGTTGTCGCCCAGCAGCTTGTCGAACTGGGTCGGCACGCCGGCTTCTTCCAGTTTCTGCATGATGAAGGCGTTGAACTTGTTGTTCACCATGCCTTTGCGGTCGAGTTGTTCGATACGCTTGCCGTCGAACGCCGAAGTGTCGTTACGGAACAGCAGGATCAAGCGGTCGGCGTCATCGGTCTTGTAAACCGATTTGGCCTTGCCGCGGTAAAGTTCTTCGCGTTTTTCCATGATTGGGCTCCGCTTGCTTGAGGTGTTGGGCTAGGCGATTTCGCGCCAGTCGAGCCCGTGTTCCTGATTCGCCACCTGGAGCCAGTCCGGGTCACACCCGAGGGTGTCGACAAAGCACTGGCGGGCCAAGTGTGGCAGGTTGTTCTTGCTGCTGAGGTGGGCCAGCACCAGGTGTTGCAGGTTGTTCCAGCCCAACTCGTGCACCAGGCGCGCGGCCTGGTGGTTGTTCAAATGCCCTTGCATGCCACCCACCCGCTGCTTCAGAAAAGCCGGGTAGTGACCACGTGCCAGCAGGTCGCGGCAGTGGTTGGCCTCGATCAGCAGTGCATCCAGGCCCTGGTAACGCTCCAGCAACAGCGCGTCGTAAGAGCCCAGGTCGGTCAGCATGCCAAAGCGCCGCTTGCCGTCGCTGACCACGTACTGCAACGGCTCGTAGGCGTCGTGCTCGACCCGCGCTGCGGTTACTTCCAGGCTGCCGATACGCAGGCTTTGGCCACACGCGAGAAAACCGGCCACCTCCACCGGCTTGCGCATGCCGCGCAAAGTCCCTTGGCTGAGGTAGACCGGTACATTGTAGCGCCGTGACAGCAAGCCGACCCCATGCACGTGGTCGGCATGTTCGTGGGTGACCAGCACTGCACTGAGCTGAGCGGCAGAAACCCCGAGCAGCGCCAGGCGCCGCTCGGTTTCACGCAGGGAAAAACCGCAATCGACCAGGATGAACGTGTCACCACTGGCGATCAGCGTGCCGTTCCCTTGGCTGCCGCTTCCGAGTACCGCGAAGCGCACTTAGCCCAGGTGGTCCTGAATGGCGCTCAGCACACGGCGGGCGACATCGGCCGGAGCCACGGTGTTGATGTTTTTCTCGACCGTGACCTGCACGCTCTCACCCACCTTGCTCAGGCGAACCTGGTAACGCTCGGCACGGGCTTCACGCTCTTCCTTGGTCGGCTCGCTGCCGAACAGGCGGCTGAAGAAGCCAGGCTGGTTCTGCTTGTCGTCAGGCTTTTCGGACAGGTTGATGTAGTACAGGCCCAGGCTGCGGTTGATGTCTTCAACACGCCATTCGCCACCCTGCTCCAGCGCACGGCCCACGCCAGACCAGGCGCGGTCCAGGTCGGAGCCCAGGTACAGCACCGGGTTGCCGCTGCCGTCTTCGCTCAGGCTGACGCGGCTTGGGGCGTCGAAATCGCGCGCGGCCAGCAGCGACACCGAACCGCCCTTCTCGGCGCTGCGGTTCATGCTGGCAAGCATTTCGTCGACCAGCAGGGCATCGGTGCCGGTATTGCTGGAGCTGGACGGGAACGCAGGCTCGGCAGTGCTGCCGGCCGGGCGCTCGACGCTGACCACATACACTTCGGAGGTGTTGCGCTGCACGCCAGGCTCCATGCGCACACGAACACGCACCTCGCTGTCGCCGCTGCTGGCAGTGCTGGCCAGACGCTGGCCAAGCGATGCCGACAGTTCGTCGAAACGCTGCCAGGTGGTGTTGAACTCACCCGTCTGCGGGCGCTCTTCAGCAATGCGGAAGCCGTTATCCTCGAAGAACTGCCGGGCTACCGGCCACACTTCGGCTGGCGAATGCTGGGCCAGCACCCAACGGCTGCTGCCGCTGCGTTGCAGGCTGTAGTCGGTGACCTGGGCGGCACCGCCCGTCAACGGTTGCGGGCGAGGCACTTCAAACTCACCCTTGACGGTATCGTCAGCGACGTTACGCGGAATCGGCAGCAGCGGGTCAAGGCGTTTGACGTTGCTGGCGTCCGGCGGCAGCTGCATCGGCGCGGTCGGGTGCGCCTGCAGGTAGTCACTGCCGCGGTCGCGGAAATAGCCATCCTCGCCCCACAGCCAGCCACACCCACTGGTGGTGGAGATAATCAGGGCAAGGGCGGAAAGACCAGCCAGTCGCTTCATGCGGTGTACTTCCTCTTAAACCAGTACGCCGGACTGGCGCAAGGCAGTACGGACTTTTTCGTGGCAGCCTTCGCTCAGCCAGGTCAGTGGCAGGCGAATACCTTTTTGCATCAGGCCCATTTCGACGAGCGCCCATTTCACCGGGATCGGGTTGGACTCGCAGAACAGGTCTTTGTGCAGCGGCATGAGTTTTTCGTTGATTGCGCGGGCCTTCTCGGCATTGCCCTCAAGGGCGGCCTCGCACAGGTCCGCCATTTCGCGCGGAGCGACGTTGGCGGTGACGGAGATGTTGCCCTTGCCGCCCATCAGGATCAGCTCGACGGCAGTCGGGTCGTCGCCGGACATGACGATGAAGTCCTTGCTGACGCCATCGAGAATGGCCTTGGCGCGGGCCAGGTCGCCCGTGGCTTCCTTGATGCCGATGATGTTCGGCACGGTCGACAGGCGGATCACGGTCTCGGCCTGCATGTCGCAGGAGGTACGGCCGGGAACGTTGTAGAGGATCTGCGGGATGTCGACGGCTTCGGCAATGTGCTTGAAGTGCTGGTACAGGCCTTCTTGCGTTGGCTTGTTGTAGTACGGCACAACCAGCAGGCAGGCGTCGGCGCCAGCATTCTTGGCGTTCTGGGTCAGGTGCACGGCTTCGGCGGTGGAGTTGGCACCGGTGCCGGCGATGACCGGAATCGGTTTGGCGCTGCGTTTGACGCGCTCGACCACGTGCTTGATGACCAGGATGTGTTCTTCGACATCCAGCGTGGCCGACTCACCGGTGGTGCCGACAGCGACGATCGCATGGGTGCCGTTTTCCAGGTGGAAGTCTACAAGTTTGTCGAGGCTGCCCCAGTCAACACGCCCTTGTGCATCCATGGGTGTGACCAATGCCACCATACTGCCCGCAATCATGTAACTGCTCCTGCCGGAAAAAGAGAGCGGTAATGGTACTGGGGGCATCGACCTTGCACAAGCGAAGCAGGCGGGTGGAGCATTCCCCTCGGCGGCTTATTTCGCTACCCTTGGCCCTTTGATCGGTGCAGCGCGGCCCGCCGGGCCGTCGACCTTGCTCCCCGCCAGCGTCCAAGACCTCGCATGCGAGCCCCGGGCCCTGCCGACAGGAGGCATTTGCCCGTCCTGTGCCGACCGCTCATCGCTTTAGGAATGCTGCATGTCCACCCCCACCGTCCGCGAACAATTCCTTGTCATCAGTGCCCTGGGCCCGAACCCCATGGAGCTGGCCAACGTCCTCAGCCGCGCTGCCTTCGAAAACCGCTGCGCGGTGGTCACCTCGCGCCTGAGCCGCCACGGCGAGACCAGCGCCCTGGTGCTGCAGGTGGGCGGCAGCTGGGACGCCCTGGCACGTCTCGAGTCCACCCTGCCAGGCTTGGGCAAGAAGCACGGCCTGACCCTCGACGTGGTCCGCAGCGCGGACCAGGAAGTGCGCCCGCAGGCCCTTCCGTATGTAGCCTACGTCAGCGCTGCCTACCGCCCGGACATCATCAACGAGCTGTGCCAGTTCTTCCTTGACCACCGCGTCGAGCTGGAAGCCATGACCTGCGACACCTACCTGGCGCCGCAAACCGGTAGCAGCATGCTCAACGCCCAGTTCACCGTGATTCTGCCGGCCGGCACGCAGATCAGCTGGCTACGCGACCAGTTCCTGGACTTTGCCGATGCCCTGAACCTCGACGCACTGATCGAGCCATGGCGTCCCCAGAACCCAATGTAAGGAAACCGATCATGGCTGTAGCACTCGACCAACCTGTCGCCGACTTCCAGGCCCAGGCCACCAGCGGGCAAACCGTCAGCCTTGCCGAACTCAAGGGCCAGCAGGTGGTGGTGTACTTCTACCCCAAGGACAGCACCCCAGGCTGCACCACCGAGGGCCAGGGCTTCCGCGACCAGCATGACGCCTTCGCCGCGGCCAACACCGTGGTATTCGGTGTGTCGCGTGATGGCATCAAGTCGCACGAGAACTTCAAGGCCAAGCAAGGTTTCCCGTTCGAGCTGATCAGCGACAAGGACGAGGCCCTGTGCCAGCTGTTCGACGTGATCAAGCTGAAGAAGCTGTATGGCAAGGAGTACATGGGCGTTGACCGCAGCACTTTCCTGATCGACAAGGACGGGGTGCTGCGCCAGGAATGGCGTGGCGTGAAAGTGCCCGGGCATGTGGATGCAGTTCTGGCTGCTGCTCAGACCTTGAACAAGGCTTGAAATTGAATGGGGCTGCCTTGCAGCCCTTCGCGGGCACGCCCGCTCCCACAGGAATTGTGCAGGGCCCAGTGGGCGCGGGCGTGCCCGCGAAGGGCCGCAGAGCGGCCCCAATGACATTCAAAGCATCGGTGAAACGCTAGGCTCCTGCTTGGGCCACGCATCCAGCACGGCCTTGATCAGCGTCGCCAGGGGGATGGCGAAGAATATCCCCCAAAACCCCCATAGCCCGCCAAACAGCAGCACCGCGCAGATAATCGCCACCGGGTGCAGGCTCACCGCTTCGGAGAACAGCAGCGGTACCAGCACGTTGCCATCCAGCGCCTGGATGATCGCGTACACCGTCATCAGGTAGATGAACTGGTCGCCCCAGCCCCACTGGAACAGCGCAATCAGGGTCACCGGCACGGTCACGACCACCGCGCCCACGTAAGGCACCACCACCGACAGCCCCACCAGCAACGCCAATAGCGCTGCGTAATTGAGCCCCAGGCTGATGAAGGCGATGTAAGTGGCAATGCCGCAGATCAGAATCTCGATACCCTTGCCGCGGATGTAGTTGGCGATCTGCCGGTTCATCTCGCTGCCCACCCGGTTCAGCAAGGTGCGCTGGCGCGGCAGGTAGCCACTGACCCAGCGGCCAATGAGTTCGCGATCCTTCAGGAAGAAGAACACCAGAATCGGCACCAGCACCAGATAGATCATGGCATTGACCAGCAGTGGCAGGCTGGACAACGAGAAGGTCAGCGCCCATTGACCAAACTTGCCAATTTCACCGCGCACCGATTCGATGGCATGCAATACCTGCTCGTCCGACACCAGGTGCGGATAGCGCTCCGGTAGCAGCAGCAACAACGACTGCCACTTGCCGAGCATGCCCGGCAGCTCGTTGAACAGCGTGATCAGCTGATGCCACAGCAGCGGTACCAGCACCAGCATGAACACCGCCAGTGCGCCCATGAACAAGGCGAACACCAGCATCACCGCCAGCCGTGTAGGTACGCGCACGCGCTCCAGGGCGTTGACCAGCCCCTGCATCAGAAACGCCAGCACCATGCCCGCCAGCACCGGCGCGAGCATGCCGCCCAGGGTGAGCACGGCGGTAAAAGCCAGGAACAACAGGACCGCCAGCACCACCGCTTCCTCATCGGAGAAGTAGCGCTGCACCCAGTCGCGAAGCACTTTGAACATTGACGATCCTTGGAAAAGACTCAGGCCTTGCGCAGCCAGTAAGTATAGGTACCGGCCTCGGCCGTTTCTTGCAGCAGGGTATGACCGGCCAACTGGGCGAAAGTGCGGAAGTCGCGCTGGGAGCCTGCGTCCGTGGCGATAACCTTGAGCACCGCGCCACTGGCCAGGCGATTGAGCTCCATCTTGGCCTTGAGCAGTGGCAAAGGGCAATTCAGCCCGCTGGCGTCCAGTTCGGCGTCGCAGGTCAGGGTGTTACTCATCGCAGGGTCTCCAAAGGCATCGCCAGGGTGCTTCTTGGCATGGCTGGCTAGGATAGCGCCACTGGTCGCCAACGTGTGAGCCCGCTACAGTAGGTATCTTTGATCCGACGCGAGCTTCATGCATGAATCTACTGCGCCCTACCCTGCTGACGCTGGCCTGCCTGATGGCCCTTCCCGGCCATGCTGACGACCTGCCATCACTGGGTGATGCCAGTTCTGCGATCGTCTCGCCGCAACAGGAGCACCAACTGGGCCGTGCCTGGCTCAGCCTGCTGCGCGGCCAGGTCAATCAGCTCAACGACCCACAGCTCAAGGACTACGTCGAAACCAGCGTGTACAAGCTGGCCGAAACCAGCCAGCTGCAGGACCGGCGCCTGGAGTTCATCCTGATCGACAGCCGCGAGCTGAACGCCTTTGCCGCCCCGGGTGGCATTGTCGGGGTCAACGGCGGGCTGTTCCTCAACGCCCAGACCGAGGGTGAATATGCCTCGGTACTGGCCCACGAACTGGCGCACTTGTCGCAACGCCACTTCGCGCGGGGTGTCGAGGCCCAGCAGCGTATGCAGTTGCCGATGATGGCAGCGCTGCTGGCCGGCATCGTGCTGGCCGCAGGTGGCGCCGGCGATGCGGGCATCGGCATGATTGCCGGCACCCAGGCGGCGGCCATTCAGGAGCAACGGCGCTTCTCGCGCCAGAATGAACAGGAAGCTGACCGCATCGGTATCCAGAACCTGGAAAAGGCCGGCTACGATCCGCGCAACATGCCGACCATGTTCGAGCGCCTGGCACGCCAGTATCGCTATGACGCCAAACCGCCGGAGTTCCTGCTGACCCACCCGGTGACCGAATCACGTATTGCCGACACCCGTAACCGCGCCGACCAGGCGCCCCAGGGTGGTATTGAAGACAGCATGCGCTACCAGCTGATCCGCGCCCGGGTGGCACTGACCTACGAAGGCACGCCGGGGCTTGCCGCCAAGCGCTTCCGCGCCCAGCTGGACGAAGACCCAAAACTGGATGCCGCACGTTATGGCCTGGCCTTGGCACAGATCAAGGGCGGGCAATTGAACGAGGCCCGTGAAATGCTCAAGCCGCTGCTGGCAAAGGCGCCCAACGACATCACCTACAACCTGGCGCAAATCGACCTGGACATCACCAACAACCGTCTTGCCGACGCCCAGCAGCGCGCCGAACGGATGCAGGGGCTGTACCCGGGCAACTACCCGTTGAAACAGGTGCGTGCCGACCTGCTGGTGAAACAGAACAAGCCGGCTGAGGCCGAGAAGGTGTTGAACGAGCTGGTGAAGAGTCGGCCGGATGACCCGGATGTGTGGTACGACATGGCCGAGGTGCGTGGCTTGTCGGGCAATACCATTGGCTTGCACCGAGCGCGTGCCGAGTACTTCACGCTGGTCGGCGACTTTGATCAGGCAATCCAGCAGCTGGATTACGCCAAGCGCCGGGCGGGTGGGAATTTCCCGCTGGCCTCACAGATTGACCAGCGCCAGCGCGAGATCATGGAGCAACGGCGCATGGTTCAGGAAATGATGGGGCGCTGAGGGTTTTGGGGGCGCTTTGCGCCCCAATCGCGACACAAGGCCGCTCCCACAGGCGTCTGCAGGGCCATGTGGGAGCAACTGTCTTGCTCAATTTCTAAAAGCTGGCGCGATCCGTGTGGTAGCGGCCTTGTGTCGCGATTAGGCCGCAAAGCGGCCTCGGCAACCTCAAGCGTTACCGGAAAGCTTCAGCCGCGCCGCCTGGGTAAAGTCCAGCATACGGTTTAGCGGCTTGATCGCCTTGGGCACCAGCGCCGGGTCAACGAAAATTTCGTTGGTGCCGTTACGCAGGCAATCCAGCACCCGCTCCAGGGTGTTCATCGCCATCCACGGGCAATGCGCACAGCTGCGGCATGCCGCGCCGTTACCGGCGGTGGGGGCTTCGACGAATTCCTTGTCCGGGCACAGCTGCTGCATCTTGTAGAAGATGCCGCGGTCGGTGGCGACGATGAAGGTTTTGTTCGGCAGGGTCTGGGCAGCCTTGATCAGCTGGCTGGTGGAACCCACCGCGTCGGCCAACTCGATCACCGCTTCCGGCGACTCGGGGTGCACCAGGATCGCAGCATCCGGGTACAGCGCCTTCATGTCAGCCAACTGGCGCGACTTGAACTCTTCGTGAACGATGCAGGCACCGTCCCACAGCAGCATGTCGGCACCGGTCTGCTTCTGGATGTAACGGCCCAGGTGCTGGTCCGGGCCCCAGATGATGGTTTCGCCGTTGTCCATCAGGCTTTCGACAATTTCCAGCGCGCAGCTCGAAGTCACCACCCAATCGGCGCGTGCCTTCACCGCTGCGGACGTGTTGGCGTAGACCACCACGGTGCGTTCAGGGTGCTGGTCGCAGAAGGCCGAGAACTCTTCTACCGGGCAGCCCAGGTCGAGCGAGCAAGTGGCCTCCAGTGTCGGCATTAGCACGCGCTTTTCCGGAGTGAGGATTTTTGCCGTCTCGCCCATGAAGCGCACACCGGCCACGATGACTGTTTCGGCCGGGTGGTTCTTGCCGAAACGGGCCATTTCCAACGAGTCGGACACGCAGCCGCCGGTTTCTTCAGCCAGCGCCTGGATGACCGGGTCGCAGTAGTAATGGGCAACCAGCACGGCATTCTGGGCTTTGAGCTCGGCAGCGATGGCCGCACGGTATTCGGCCTCCTGCTCGGCTGTCAGCGGGTTGGGCTGCTTGGCGTCGAGGTGGGCCTGAACCAAAAGGCGTTCGGAAATCTGGGTCATGATCGCTGGACCTGCAGGCGCGCTTGCGCGTCAAATCGAGTGTATCACCCGGCCCTGGCAGATCGGCTAAGGGTGCCGGACGGCATGGTGACCGCCACGGCCCTCTGCGGGCGCGGATTATTATCGGAGGCCGAAGGCTACAGACAATCCAGCGATTACTAAAGGGGTTTTTGTGTTGCCTGTGCTGGCCTCATCGCGGGTAAACCCGCTCCTACACTGTGAAATCCTGGTAGGAGCGTGTTCACCCGCGAAGAGGCCGCAACAGGAGAAACCATCACCCCTGCGGCGACAGGGCCGCCAGATGCGCCGCCATGAACATGGCAAATTCTTCCACGGTCATTTTTCGGCCATTGAAATCGACCATGCCATCGGCATAGTGCAGGCTGCTGACCACATCATCGCCCTGTACGGTGGCCATGCCGCTCTGCAGCGCCATCATGCCGACCATCTCCCCCGCCTGGCTCGACTGCATGGCAATCGCTTGCGCATCGGTCTGGCCATCCAGCAAGGCCTGCAAGGTCGCCAGGTCACCGATCATCGGCTTGGACAGCGACAGCTTGCCTTTCACCTCCGTGATGATCTGCTTGCTCAGCTGGTCCGGCGGCAGGTCGAAGCTGGCCGGTGCGGCGAGGTCCATCGACAGGTTGAAGCGGCTCTCGCCATTGGCGGTCTTGAACGACAGGTTTTCCACCGCCAGCTTGGGCTTGGCGGCCAGCAACTTCTGCAAGTCACCCTGGAAGCGGGCCTTTTCGGCGTCGTCCATCTGGATCTGCGGCACCGGCTGGCCAGCCGCACTGGCGGCCTCGAACTCCGGCAAGTGCGACTGGTACCACTTCGACAAGGCCTGCAGCGCCGGGGCGTTTACCGAAGTCACGCTCACCGCCATCTGCGCCTTGCCTACCGCGCGGCCATCCCAGCTGATGTCGCCGACCTTGTACGCCGCGCGGCCACCTACGGTGTCCGTGCCGTCGAGGGTTTGCAAGGCGTTCTGTTCCAGGCCCTTGATCAACAGCACCTGCTGTTTCGGCCCAAGTGTGACCTTGGCTTCAGCCAACGCCAGATCGACGTTACCGACATAGATGGCATCGTGCGCGGTGGCTGCGAGGTTACCGCCAAACGTCAGCCCGTTGAGCTCGAACGTGGCCGGCGGCTGGTCGTCATGCACACGCTTCATCACCAGCCTGTCGGCCTGGCCGCGGAACTTGGAGGCCTTGCCCTCCTTGTCCCCACTGACTTCGAACTGCATGCCCGAAAAGTCGAAGGTGTTGCCATCCGCTTCGTCAATCTTGAGCGGCGCCAGCTGAACCTGGCTGACCACGCTGCCGCCGTAACCCAGGCTGGTCTGTGCGCTGATCGGGGCCTTTTCACCCGCAGCGGCGAACAATGGCGCGACGGCTTCATCCTTCTGCAGCGTGCTGTTGCTGACCGCCATTACCGGCATCAGCTTCAGTGCCCTGACCCTCGACCAGGGAAACGGGCCGTGCTCGATCTGGTCGGTCACGCCCACGTCAAAATTGATCACCTCGCCCTGCCCCACGTTGATGTCGCGAGCCTTGAGCCGGTACTGGGCAGTGCTGCTGAAGAGATGCTGCTCCAGCGACACACGCTCGATGCTCATGCTACCACCGGTACTGACCAGGGCCTTTTTGAGTTCGGCGTTGCTGCGTGCAAGGGCGTTGTCCAGCTCTGCCGGCAGCTGCTTGCCGGTGTACCAGGCGCCTGCGGTGGTTGCGACGGCAATGGCGATAGCCAGGCCGGAAAGGATGCCAACTGATTTCTTCATGAATAGAACCGATTGCTGTCCGTAAGGGCTTCGAAGGCGGCCAGAGGCCACGCAGAAATCGAAGAGTACCACCCCCGATTGGGCCGAGTGCTGGCCCAGCTCGAGAAATGCCATTTTTCGGACACATCCGACAGCCAGGTGAAACAAGCAAAGGATTCGTTAATTTTTACGAACACTCAAATTGATCAGAATCGCAAAAAAACGCGCAACAACCGAACAAATCCCGTATTTAATCGATAAATATTTCAATTTTGCAACATCTTGTCATGTTTAACTTGACACCCACCTACCCATCGTTTTTTATTTTCACCACTTTGCGCGCCCCACCGCGCCTTCCGCCGCTCCAACATAAAAGGTGAACAATATGGAGCCCACCCGCTCGCCCTTGCCGCATGCGCAATACACCGTGCCCGTCGTTTACGCCCAGCAGCAGGAGCCATGCCAGCATGCAGCCTGACCACAGCGCTTCCGGCAACGGCCAACTTCGCAAGACCCTGCGCCTCTGGCACGTGATCATCATCGGCCTGGCTTACCTGACCCCGATGACCGTGTTCGACACCTTCGGCATCGTCAGCGGGATCACCGCTGGCCATGTACCCAGCGCCTACATCCTGGCATTGGCCGGCATCCTGTTCACCGCGGTGAGCTATGGCACCCTGGTAAAACGCTTCCCGCAGTCGGGCTCGGCCTACACCTACACCCAGCGCGCGATCAACCCGCACGTGGGCTTCCTGGTGGGCTGGTCTTCACTGCTGGACTACCTGCTGCTGCCGATGGTCAACGCGCTACTGGCCAAGCTGTACCTTTCGGCCATGTTCCCGGAAGTACCTGAGTGGATGTGGGTCGCCGGCTTCGTCACCCTGATCAGCCTGATCAACATGCGCAGCGTAAACCTGGTGGCCCACTTCAACCTGCTGTTCGTGGGTGTACAGGTGGCGATCATCGCCGTGTTCATCTACCTGTGCGTGCGCGGCCTGGACCAGGGTGAAGGGCTGGGTACCACCTGGAGCCTGATACCGTTCGCCGACAGCCAGACCCAGTTCAGTGCCCTGGCCGCCGGTGCAACCATCCTGTGCTTCTCGTTCCTGGGCTTTGATGCGGTCACCTGCCTGTCCGAGGAAACCCGCGATCCGGCCAAGACCATTCCCCGGGCAATCTTCCTCACCGCACTGATTGGCGGTGTGGTCTTCATCACCGTGTCGTACTTCATCCAGGCCTACTTCCCGACCATGGCCCGCTTCCACGACCATGAAGCAGCCCTGCCGGAAATTGCCCTGTACGTTGGCGGCAAGCTCTTCCAGTCGATCTTCATTGCCTGCACCGTGATCAACACCATCGCCTCGGGCCTGGCCTCGCAAACCAGCGTGTCACGGCTGCTGTATGTAATGGGCCGCGACAACGTGATCCCGGCCAGCGTCTTCGCCCGCCTGCATTCGCGCTACAAGACGCCAGTGCTGAACATTGCAGTCGTAGGGCTGATTTCGCTATCGGCGATCTTCTTCGACCTGGTTACCGCCACTTCCATCATCAACTTCGGCGCCCTGGTCGCGTTCAGCTTCGTCAACCTGTCGGTCATCAACCACTGCTACCTGCGTGAAGGCAATCGCAAAGGCCTGAGCAACCAGTTTAAGTACCTGGTTCTGCCTACCATCGGCTTCTGCATCATCGTCTCGCTGTGGCTGGACCTGAACGCACATTCGCTGATGTTTGGCGGCATCTGGGCTGCGCTCGGGCTGGTCTACCTGGGCTGGCTGACCAAAGCCTTCCGCGCGGCACCGCCCAACTACGTCGCCGAATGACCCACGCTGCCAACAACGCCCGCGCCTGATCGCGGGCGTTGCATTTGTTTGAAAAGGAAAGCCCTCATGCCGCTGCGTCGCCTCTCCATCCAGTGGAAGATCACACTCCTCGCCGGCCTGTGCCTGCTGGCCATTGTCGCCTTGCTGGTAGCCACCTCGCTGACCCAGGCCCATCGCAGCGCCGCCCTGGTCAACCAGGCCAACACTGCCATGCTCGAAGACAGCGCCCGCCAGCGCCTGCAGGCCCACGCCGAAACCCAGGCCTTGCGTATCCAGCGCTACTTCATGGACGCCTACCAGTACGGCAATGGCTTTGCCCGCCTGGTACAGGTGCTGAAGGACCGTGGTGGTAGCGACCTGCGCGCCGAACTGACCCGCCAGGCGCGTGCTAGCCTGGCCGGCAACCCGGATGTGATTGGCCTGTACCTGGTGTTCCAGCCCAATGCCCTGGACCAGCAGGACAGCCACTACCTCGGGCAGGACGCCCTGGGCAGCAATGAGAGCGGGCGTTTCTCGCTGTACTGGTCCCAACCAAGCCCCGGCACCCTGGAACTTGAAGCCATGCCGGAAACGATGCTCGGTGACACCAGCATCGGCAGCAACGGCGCGGCGAAGAACCGCTGGCTGACCTGCCCGCAGGACACCGCCAGGACCTGCATGCTCGAACCGTACCTCGACGAGGTCAACGGCCGTCAGGTGCTGATGACCAGCATCGCTCTGCCACTGCTGGAACACGGCAAGGTAGTCGGCGTGGTCGGCCTGGACATCGGCCTGGCCAACCTGCAGCAACTGAGTGTGGACGGCCGCCGCGACCTGTTCGACGGCCAGGGCCAGGTGAGTATCGCCACCGCCGCCGGCCTGCTGGCGGGCAACAGCCGCGACGACAGCACGCTCGGCAAGCCCATGGCAAATGCGGTAGCCGACGGTCTGCTGCGCGTGGCCCACCCCTTCACGCCAATCCCTGACACAGCCCCGTGGCAGGTATGGCTGGAAGTGCCGGAAAGCGTGCTGCAGGCCCCTGCCGTAGCCCTAAACCAGCGCCTTGATGCCCATAACCAGAATGCCAACCTCACCAGCCTGCTGATAGGCCTTGGCACGGCAATCGTGGGTTTGCTGCTGGTGTGGCTGACCGCTCGCGGCGTTAGCCGGCCAATCCTGGCCGTGGCGGCACGCCTGGAAGACATTGCCAGTGGCGAAGGCGACCTTACCCGTCGCCTGGACTACGCCCGCCAGGATGAACTGGGCCTGCTCACCGCCTGGTTCAACCGCTTCCTCGACAAGTTGCAACCGGTCATTGCTCAGGTCAAAGGGTCGCTGCAGGAGGCCCGTGACACCGCCGACCAATCGGCCGCCATCGCCAGCCAGACCAGCAACGGCATGCAGCAGCAGCATCGCGAAATCGAACAGGTGGCCACAGCGGCCAATGAAATGAGCGCCACCGCTCTGGATGTCGCCCACAACGCCTCGCAGGCGGCCCAGGCCGCACGCGCCGCGGATCAGGCCAGCCAGGAAGGCTTGCAACTGGTGGACAGCACGCGCCAGGGCATCGACCGCCTGGCCGCAGGCATGAACACTGCCATGGACGAGGCCCGTGCACTGGAAGACCGCAGCGGGCAAATCGGCTCGGTGCTTGAAGTGATCCGCACCATTGCCGAGCAAACCAACCTGCTGGCACTGAATGCCGCCATCGAAGCGGCCCGCGCAGGCGAAGCCGGGCGTGGCTTCGCCGTGGTTGCCGATGAGGTGCGCGGCCTGGCCCAGCGCACGCAGGTTTCGGTAGAGGAAATTCGCCAGGTCATCGAAGGCCTTCAGCAAGGCACCCAGGACGTGGTGGGGGCCATGCATGCAGGCCAACGCCAGGCCCAGGACAGCGCCGCACGCATGGAGCAGGCATTACCGGCACTGCAGCGTATTGGCGAGGCCGTGGCGGTGATCAGCGACATGAACTTGCAGATAGCCTCGGCGGCGGAAGAGCAGAGCGCGGTGGCCGAGGAAGTGAACCGTAACGTGGCCGGCATTCGAGACGTGACAGAATCACTGGCCGGACAGGCCGATGAATCGGCACGCATCAGCCAAGCCCTGAACCGGCTGGCCAACCAGCAGCAGGCGCTGATGGAGCAGTTTCGCGTTTAGCCTGTCAGGGCCTCTTCGCGGGCACGCCCGCTCCCACAGGTTCGGCGTAATCCTAAGGGGCTGTGCAGTTCCTGTGGGAGCGGGCGTGCCCGCGAAGAGGCCCTGACAGGCACCGCACCATTGTTATTCTTGAGCACAACTTATGCCTAATCCAACCCGATCCACTTTCTTCGACATCACCAGCGAACAAGGGCTTTTACGCACCTCGATCGCCGCCACCCTGTTCATCGCCACCATCGGCATCGCCTTCGGCCTTGCCTCCGGCTCGTTTTCCATCGTCTTCGACGGCGTATACTCACTGGTCGACGCCAGCATGAGCGGGCTCTCGCTGGTCGTGGTCAAGCTGATCACTTCGCACACCACCAGCGTGCAGATGTCACGCAAGCTGCGCGAGCGCTTCACCATGGGTTTCTGGCACCTGGAACCCATGGTACTGGCGCTCAACGGCATTCTGCTCGGCGGCGTGGCCATCTACGCGCTGATCAATGCCGTCAGCAGCCTGCTGCAAGGCGGGCGCCACCTGGAGTTCGGCATTGCCATGGTCTACGCGGCGCTGACGGTGATCACCTGCGTGACCATCGCCGTCATCGAGGCCCGCGCCAACCGCAAACTAAAGTCAGACTTCGTGCGCATGGACGTCAAGGGCTGGGTAATGTCAGCCAGCATCACGGCCGCACTGCTGATCGCCTTCTGCTTTGGCTATGCCGTGCAAGGTACTTCGCTGGAATGGGTATCACCCTATATTGACCCGGCGGTGCTGGCGCTGGTGTGCCTGGTGATCGTGCCATTGCCGATGTCGGTGGTGCGTCAGGCGCTGTCTGAAATCTTCCTGGTCACCCCTGGCGACCTCAAGCTGCACGTAGATGAGGTGGCCAAGGCCTTCGTCGCTCGCCACGGCCTGCAGTCTTACCGCGCCTATGTCGCCAAGGTCGGGCGTTCGCGGGAGATTGAGCTGTATTTCATCGTGCCCAAAACCATGGCGGCGAAGACCATCGATGAATGGGATGCCTGGCGCAACGAGATTGGCGACGCGGTAGGCGGCGAAGGGCCGGACCGCTGGCTGACAGTGGTGTTCACTGGCGACCCGGAATGGGCCGAGTAATGTGTGGGCGCTCTGCGCCCTTTTTCCGAAACCCGTAGCGCAAACGAAAAAGCCCGCGACCATTTCTGGTAGCGGGCTTTCACGGACTGCGTATGGTGGGTCGTGTAGGATTCGAACCTACGACCAATTGGTTAAAAGCCAACTGCTCTACCAACTGAGCTAACGACCCATTTGATGGCGCGTATAATACTGATTTCTAACGAGAATTCAACACCCCATCACGATTTTTTCAAAAATACCGAGTCGGGTCTTCGATACCGGCGGCCTTGAAACCGTCGGCGCGCAGGCGGCAGCTGTCGCATTTGCCACAGGCGCGGCCGTCATCGTCGGCCTGGTAGCAGGAAACGGTCAGGCTGTAGTCCACACCACGGGCCATACCGGCCTGCACGATCTGCGCCTTGCTCATGTTCTGCAGCGGCGCCTGGATGCGGAAACCCTGCCCTTCTACGCCAGCCTTGGTCGCCAGGTTGGCCATGCGCTCGAAGGCCTCGACGAACTCGGGACGGCAATCCGGGTAGCCAGAGTAATCGACGGCGTTGACGCCAATGAAGATGTCGCGCGCTTCCAGCACTTCAGCCCAACCCAGCGCCAGCGAAAGGAACACGGTGTTGCGCGCCGGCACATAAGTGACCGGAATGCCTTCACCCGGGGCTTCCGGCACGTCGATGCTGCTGTCGGTCAATGCCGAACCGCCGATGCCGTCGAGGTTCAGCCCAATCACCTTGTGCTCGACCACACCCAGGTCGCGGGCCACGCGGGCAGCGGCGTTCAGCTCGGCGCGATGACGCTGGCCGTAGTCAAAGCTCATGGTGTAGCAGCTGTAGCCTTCGGCCTTGGCCATGGCAACCACGGTGGCCGAGTCCAGGCCGCCGGACAACAGGATTACTGCGCGTTTTTCTGTCATGTGTACGTGCTCCTCAATCAACGTCCGGGCTCGTCGTTCCACAGCAGCTTGTGCAGCTGAAGTTGGAAGCGTACGGGCAGGTTGTCAGCAACGATCCAGTCAGCCAGGTCACTGGCGTTCACCTGATGATGGCTGGGTGAGAACAACACCTCACCGGCACGCTCTGCCAGGTTGTACTGGATCAGCTTGGATACCGCCCAGTCATAATCCTCACGGGAACAAATGACGAACTTGACCTGGTCGTTGCGCGTCAGCTGCTCGATGTTCTCGTAGCGGTTACGGTGCGACTCTTCGGAGCCTGGGGTTTTCAGGTCGACCACACGGCTGACGCGGGTGTCGGTGCCGGCAATATCCAGCGCGCCGCTGGTCTCCAGCGACACCTCGTAACCGGCGTCACACAGCCGCTGCAGCAATGGCAAGGCGTTGGGCTGGGCCAGCGGTTCGCCACCGGTGACACAGACGTAGCGCGGCTTGAAGCCGGCCACTTGCTCAAGGATCGAATCAAGGGTGCGAACGGTACCGCCACTGAAGGCATAGGCACTGTCGCAGTACTGGCAACGCAGGGGGCAACCGGTGAGGCGCACAAATACCGTAGGCAGCCCGGCCGTTCGCGTCTCACCCTGCAAAGAGTAAAAGACTTCGGTGATGCGTAATGTGTCTTGCATGCTCGCCACGGGCGTGACAGCTAAACAGGCTGTCCGCCTCCGTCAGGCACTGTCGCGGACTCGACATCGCGTTATCCGCAGCAGCGTGTTTACGAAAAAAGGGCAGTGATTCTAACGAAAAAACCCGCGACTGGCGCGGGTTTCTTTCGAGCGGTACAGCGACAACGCCTAGAGCTTCTGCAGGTCACGCTGGGCCAGTTGAGCGGCAGAGGTGCCGGGGTACTGGGTGACGACCTGCTGGAGGATGCCTTTTACCTTGTCGGTATGGCCCATACGGCGCTCGACATCAGCCAGTTTGTACAGCGAATCTGGCACCTTGCTGTGCTTCGGGTACTTTTGGCTGACCTGGGCAAAGGCCTGGCTGGCGCCTTGCAGGTCACCCTTGGCCAGGTTCACTTCACCCAACCAGTACTGGGCATTACCGGCGTACTGGCTGTTGGGGTACTTGCGCAGGAAGGCGTTGAACGCCTGGCTGGCCTTGTCGAAGTCTTTCTGTTTGATCAGGTCGAAAGCTGCGTCGTAATAGAGCTTCTCTTTCGCCGGATCACCGGGCTGGCTACTGCCGGCCGGTTGTTGCGCAGCAGCACCTGCTGCGGCATCGGGGGCGGCATTGGACGCACCACCACCGGAGGAATTGTCAGGGGTTGCGGCAGGCGCAGCGCCACTGTTGATGCGACGGTCCAGGTCCTGGTAACGCTCCAGGTTTTCCTGCTTCATGCGCGACACATCGTTTTGCAGCTCTTCGATGATGCCTTGCTGGCGGGAAAGCTGATCCTGCATCTGTTGCAGCTGCATGAACAGCTGGCCCTGTGCAGAGGCAGGGGCCGAAGCCCCTGACCCGGCATAGGCGCCGCTCGTGCCATAACCCGCAGGCGGATAGCTGCCTGCGTTGTCATCTACTACAGGGACCTCAGCCCAGGCCGCAAGCGGCAGGCTGAGTGCGAGGACGGTTACTACACGGCGGCACATACGCATAAGAACTTACTTACGCAGTTCTACGCGACGGTTCTGAGCCCAGGACTGCTCGTCGTTGCCGGTAGCAACTGGACGCTCTTCGCCGTAGGAAACCAGTTCCAGCTGAGCAGGGGAAACGCCCTGCAGAACCAGGTAGCGCTGAACGGCTTTCGCACGACGCTCACCCAGAGCCATGTTGTACTCGCGGGTGCCGCGCTCGTCGGTGTTACCTTCCAGAACAACACGGTTGCCGTTGGCTTTCAGGTCCTTGGCGTGAACGTCCAGAGCGCGCATGGCTTCTGGCTTCAGGTCCGAGCTGTCGTATTCGAAGTAGAAGGTGGTGATTGCGCGCAGGGCGGCTTCTTCGCTCAGGGAGCCGTCAACAGCGCCAGTGTTGGCACCGTAGCCAGCGTTAGGATCTACAGCAGCGCCTTCGCCTGCGTTATCACCGCCCTTCGAGGAGCAACCTACAGCTACGGCCATGGCCAGGGCCAGCGCAGCAAATTTACCAAACTTCAGCATTTCCATCGTGAAACTCCTAATGAAACCCCAGTGTGTTAAGCAAAATGTATTACGCCGCAATCAGTTCAGGTAAGGGGACCAGGACGGTTCTCTGACTTCGCCTTGAGCGGTAGGAAGTGGGAGCCTCACGCGGCCATTAAGCGACACGAGCATCAAGACTCCCCGGCCCTGCTGGCGGGTGGCGTAGATTAGCATGGTGCCGTTTGGCGCAACAGTGGGAGACTCATCAAGACTTGTTTCAGACAGAATCTTTACACTTCCGCGCTGCAAGTCCTGTGCCGCCACTTTGAAGTTGGTAAAGCCCTGTTGGCGATGGATCATTACCAGGGTCTTTTCGTCCGCCGAAAGTTTCGGGTTGGCGTTGTAGTTACCCACGAACGTTACGCGCTCGGCACCACCACCACTGACCGACTGTTTATAGATCTGCGGTTTGCCGCCACGGTCGGAAGTGAAGTAAAGGGTGTTGCCATCTTTACCCCAGAACGGCTCGGTATTGATACCCGGGCCTGCAGTAACACGGCTGATCTGGCGCGAGGCCACATTCATCACGTAGATGTCCGGGTTGCCGTCCTTGGACAGCACGAACGCCAGGCGCGAACCGTCTGGCGACCAGGCTGGCGCACCGTTCAGGCCTTCGAAGTTGGTCACCTGCTCGCGGCGGCCAGTATCGATGTTCTGCACGAAGATACGTGGGCGCTTCTGCTCGAACGAAACGTAGGCGATCCGTTTGCCATCTGGCGCAAAGCGCGGCGACAGGATCGGCTCACGCGATTGCAGCAGGGTCACCGCACGCGCACCGTCGTAGTCCGAACGCTGGAGGGTGTAGCGGGTGTTGTTGGTGGAAAAACGCTCAGCCGTCACGTACAGCATGCGCGTAGAGAACGCGCCCTTGATGCCGGTCAGCTTCTCGAACGACTGGTCGGCAATGTAGTGCGCCATGTCGCGCAGCTGGTCGGTGCTGCCCGCCACGCTGCCGGTCAGCACTTGCTGCTCGGTGGCGACGTTGAACAGCGCGTACTGCACCTGCAGGCGACCGCCCGACGGCACGATGCTGCCGACCATCACGTATTGTGCACCCAGCGCTTTCCAGTCACGGAAGATCACTTCGCTGGCCTGCGACGGCTGGCTGATCATGTTCTGCCGCGGAATTGGCGAGTAGTAGCCAGAGTTGCGCAGGTCATTGCCGATGATGTCGGCGATGTCTTCGGGCAGCACGCTGCCGCCCTGCAGACCGAACGGCACTACCGCGATGGGCGTGGCCCGATCACTGCCGCTGGTAACCAGGATGTTCTTTTCTTCTGCCACCGCCATGCCTGCCACGCAGCAGAGCATGACCAGCAGTCCTCTCAGACGTTTAATCACAACGCTAGATCCTCAGGTGTAAATGTCATCTTGAACGAACGATATTGGTTGAAATCGCTCGGCTTCATACCCTGCATCTCGGTCAAACGACCAATGTTCTTCACCGCAGCCACCGCCGAACTGTCATACGGGCCGTCACCACTGGAACGGGCCACGCTGACACTGGTGATGGTACCGTCCGGCAACATGTTGATCTGCAGGACCACCGTCATGCCCTTGCGCGCGGAAGGCGGACGTGCCCAGCCCTCGGCCGCGCGCATACGGATCAGGTCGTCGAAGTCGCCGGCCACCTGGTCACCCTGCTCGTCGGCCAGCGCCTGCTGCCGCTCGGTGGTATCGGACAACAGCTCGGCCAGTGCCTGGGCTTTCTTGTCTTCTGCCGCCTTGCGGGCCGCTTCCTGTGCCTTCTTCTTCTGGGCATCTGCAGCGGCCTTTTTCTTGGCCTCTTCAGCTGCCTTCTTCTTCGCGTCCTCGGCCGCCGCTTTCTTCTTGGCGTCCTCGGCTGCTTTCTTCTTGGCCTCTTCGGCTGCCTTTTTCTTGGCTTCCTCGGCGGCTTGCTTCTTCGCCTCTTCAGCGGCCTCTTTCTTGGCCTCTTCTTCGGCTTTTTTCTTGGCTTCGTCCTCAGCCTTTTTCTTGGCGATGTCGGCCTGCTGTTTCTCGGCGGCTTTCTTCGCCTCGTCGGCTTTCTTGGCTTCGGCGGCTTTCTTGGCCTCGGCAGCCTTGGCAGCTTCGGCGGCCTTGGCAGCATCCTCGGCTTTTTTCGCCTCGGCGGCTTCGCGGGCCTCTTCGGCCTTTTGAGCGGCGTCAGCTTTCTTTTGTTCCGCGGCCTTCACGGCCTCCTGCTCGACCTTCTTCTGTTCCAGCTGCTCGACTTCGGTCTGGCGCGAAGCGGTTTTCTTCGCCTCCCCGGCAATCTTCTGATTGGTCTGGGTGGTTGCCTGGCTCTTGGACTTGAGCTGGTACAGGGTAGCCTGAACGATCGGCTTGGAAGGCGGCAGCTCAGGCGTCATGGCAAAACTGACGAACAGCAGGGCAAACACCAGCACATGCAGGCCGATGGCCCAGACACTGGGCCAGAAGTAGCTTTCCGAGGCGGATGGCTCTCGCTGTTGCATCAGGGCGCCTCGGTAATCAGGCCAACGTTACCGACACCGGCCTTCTGCAACCCGCCCATGGCACCCATGACCGCGCCATAGTCGACAGCCTTGTCGCCACGAATGAACACCTGGGTCTGCTTGCCCTGGTCACGGCCGGCAGCAATGATCTTGGTAACGGCGTCGGTCATGGCCGGCAAGGTCATGGCCTTGTCCATCTGCTTGTCGGTATCGACTTCACTGCCGAGGTTCCAGTAATAGGTTTTATCGGCCTTGATGGAGATGGTGAGGATCTGGACGTTGTTGTCCTGCGGCAAGGCTTCGCTGGAAACCTTGGGCAGGTCGACCTTCACGCCCTGATTGAGCATGGGCGCCGTCACCATGAAGATGACCAGCAGCACCAGCATCACGTCGATGTAGGGCACCACGTTCATCTCGGCGACGGGCTTGCGTTTGTGGCGAACTCGGGCCATGGGCTTCTACCTGATTACTCTTCGCTGGTGTGCACTTTGCGGTGCAGGATCGCCTGGAACTCGTCGGCGAAGGTGTAGTAACGGCCGATCAGTATTTCACTGCGCGCGGCGAAACGGTTGTAGGCAATGACAGCCGGGATTGCCGCGAACAGGCCGATGGCGGTTGCGATCAGTGCTTCGGCAATGCCCGGCGCAACGGTGGCCAGGGTGGCCTGCTGTGCGCTGGCCAGGCCGCGGAAGGAGTTCATGATGCCCCACACGGTGCCGAACAGGCCGATGTACGGGCTGGTCGAACCAACGGTGGCCAGGAACGGCAAGCTCTGCTCGAGTTTTTCTTCCTCGCGCGAGATGGCCACACGCATGGCACGGCCAACACCTTCCATGACAGCGTCCGGGTCGACACCCGGCTGCTGGCGCAGGCGCGAGAACTCCTTGAAACCGGCACGGAACACCTGCTCCACGCCGGAGTCCGGGTCTGGGTTGCTGCCTGCCTGGCGGTACAGCTTGGACAGGTCGATGCCTGACCAGAAACGCTCTTCGAAGGCATCCAGCGCACGACGACCGGCGCGCAGCATGGTGCTGCGCTGGAAGATCATGATCCATGAGGTGACCGAGGCGGCCACCAGGGTCAGCATTACCAGCTGTACCACCACGCTGGCATTGCTGACCAGACTCCACATGGAGGTATGGTCGACGACGTTAGCTTCCACGCTTATTCTCCTGCATTCGATTGATTACCCGAGCCGTCCGCCGCAAAGGCGTCGCGCAGCTGGGGGGGTAGGGCTCGGGGTTTGAAAGTGTCGGCGCGCACGGCAGCCACCAGGAACTGCCCTTCGCAAAGCAGCGTTTCATCCTTTTCCCGCCAGACCTGCTGTACGAAACGCAAGCTGGCGCGATTGAGTTCAAGTACTTGCGCGGTCACCCGCAATTCGTCATCCAGCCGCGCCGGCGCGTGATAGCGCGCTTCGCTGGAATGGACCACGAACAGCAGGTTGTCTTCAGCCAGCTGCGACTGGGAAAAGCCCAGATGCCGCAGGCGTTCGGTGCGCGCGCGCTCCATGAATTTCAGGTAGTTGACGTAATACACCACGCCGCCCGCATCGGTATCTTCGTAATAGACGCGACACCGGTGTGCGAACGGTTCGAGCTGATTTTGCGCGCGCATACTCTAGTGCTTACTCCTCAGCTTGCCAATCCGCTGTGGCAACTGTTTTTTCTTCATTAATGTCTTATTGCCAGCGCACCCAGGGCATGCCAGCGGTAGGACCACGAAAAGTCGCTTTTGATCTGTCATTCATCGCCTGGCTCGGAAAAATCGCCCCCCTCCCCCAAGCGCCCGGGAATATTCAGCCCAAAGTGCAGGTAGGCATGCCGGGTGACCACGCGGCCGCGTGGCGTGCGCATGATGTAGCCCTGCTGAATCAGGTACGGCTCAAGCACATCTTCGATGGTATGACGCTCTTCGCTGATGGCTGCAGCCAGGTTGTCCACGCCCACCGGGCCGCCGTCGAACTTCTCGATCATGGTCAGCAGCAGGCGACGGTCCGAATGGTCGAAACCACGCTCGTCGACATCCAGCAGGTTCAGCGCCATGTCAGCCACGGCCTTGGTGATCTGGCCCTTGCCGCGCACCTCGGCGTAGTCACGCACGCGGCGCAGCAGGCGGTTGGCGATGCGCGGCGTGCCACGGGCACGACGGGCGATCTCGTAGGCCCCCTGGTCTTCGATGGCAAGGCCAAGGATGTTGGCCGAGCGGCTGACGATGGTGCTCAGATCCTTGTCGTTGTAGAACTCCAGGCGCTGCACGATACCGAAGCGGTCACGCAGCGGGTTGGTCAGCATGCCGGCACGGGTAGTAGCCCCCACCAGGGTGAAGGGTGGCAGATCGAGCTTGATAGAACGGGCTGCCGGGCCTTCGCCGATCATGATGTCGAGCTGGAAGTCCTCCATGGCCGGGTAAAGCACTTCTTCGACCACAGGCGACAGCCGGTGGATTTCGTCGATGAACAGCACGTCGTGCGGCTCGAGGTTGGTCAGCATGGCTGCCAGGTCGCCGGGGCGCTCGAGAATCGGCCCCGAAGTGCTCTTCACCGACACGCCCATTTCATGGGCGATGATGTTGGCCAGGGTGGTCTTGCCCAGGCCGGGCGGGCCGAAGATCAGCGTGTGGTCAAGCGATTCGCCGCGGCCGCGGGCGGCCTGGATGAACAGCGCCATCTGCTCGCGCACCACCGGCTGGCCAATGTACTCGTCCAGGCTCAGCGGGCGAATCGCACGGTCCTGGACTTCTTCGCGGTCGCGGCCACTGGCGGCGATCAGGCGGTCGGCTTCGATCACTTGGAAATCATCCCTTTCAGGCTGCGGCGGATCAGCTCTTCACTGCTCAGGCCGGCCTTGTCCTTGATCGCGGCAATTGCCTTGCTGGCTTCCTGCGGCTTGTAGCCCAGCGAGACCAAGGCACTGACTGCATCGGCCTCGGCACTGGACTCGCTGGCAACCGGCAAAGGCCCATCGGACACCAGGGTGAACATGGCCGGCGAGGTTTCCCAGGCCTTGAAACGGTCCTTGAGCTCGACCAGCAAGCGCTCGGCGGTTTTCTTGCCGACGCCCGGCACGCGCACCAGGGCTGAGGTGTCCTGGGCCTGCACGCAGCGCACCAGTTCATCCACTTCCAGCCCGGACATCAGCGCCAGGGCCAGCTTAGGCCCTACGCCGTTCAGACGGATCAGCTCGCGGAACAGCTCGCGCTCACGTTTTTCGGCAAAGCCGTAGAGCAAGTGGGCATCTTCGCGCACGACCAGGTGGGTATGCACCGTGACGGTTTCACCCACTTTGGGCAGACGGTACAGCGTGGTCATGGGAACTTCCAGTTCGTAACCCACGCCGTTGACGTCGATAATCAGGTGAGGCGGTTGTTTTTCCGCCAGGGTGCCGCGCAAACGTCCAATCACGTTCCGATCCTTCCTCTCGGGGAGCCGGTCAAAGACCGCTCAACCCTATCAGCAAATGCAGCAGGTGAATGCATCACCCGAACAAAATGTGTATCAGCGCATGAAGCGCTTACAGACGCAAGCGCCCGCCGCGTCGCCGCGCTGTGCTCAAGCCATGCGGCACCAGGCTGGAGCGGGTGTGGGCGTGGCACAGGGCGATGGCCAGGGCATCGGAAGCGTCGATCTGCGGTTTTTGCGTCAATTTCAGCAGGTGCATGACCATCATCATCACCTGCTCCTTGTTGGCCCCCCCCGTGCCGGCCACGGCCTGCTTGACCTGGGTGGCGCTGTACTCGGCGATCTCCAGGCCGGCCTCGGCGGCGGCGACGATAGCCGCGCCACGTGCCTGGCCAAGCTTGAGCGCCGAATCGGCGTTGCGGGCCATGAACACCCGTTCGATGCCCATGGTCACCGGGCCGTGCTGAGCAATGATTTCACTGACACCACGAAAAACAATCTGCAGCCGCTCGTGCAGCTCACCGCTGCCGGTGCGGATGCAGCCCGACGCCACGTACTCGCAACCACGGGCGGTCTGGCGTACCACGCCATAGCCGGTGATGCGCGAGCCGGGGTCGATACCTAGAATCAGAGTCATAAAGCCCGTCGAAAAAATGATGCATCTCTACAAACTGCGCCGGCCCTTTCGCGGGTAAACCCGCTCCTACAGGTACTGCACCACATTTGAAATGGGCGTAATACCTGTAGGAGCGGGTTTACCCGCGAAAGGGCCGGCACAGGCGCTATCAAACGCTCAGAGTTGGCACAAAATGCCAAATCACCTTAGCCGAGGTTTTCCATGATCTCATCGGAAATCTGGGCGTTGGAGTAAACGTTCTGCACGTCATCCAGGTCTTCGAGCATGTCGATCAGCTTGAGCACCTTTTCGGCACCGTCCTGGTCGAGTTCGGCGCTGGTGGTCGGCTGCATGACGATTTCCGCGTCAGCGGCCTTGAAGCCAGCCTCTTCCAAGGCATTACGCACGGCATAGAAGCTGTTGAACGAGGTGAACACGTCGAAGGAGCCGTCGTCGTTGGCGACCACGTCGTCGGCATCGGCTTCCATTGCCGCTTCCATCAACGCGTCCTCTTCCACGCCCGGAGCAAAGCTGATCTGGCCTTTGCGTTCGAACAGGTAGGCCACAGAACCGTCAGTACCCAGGTTGCCGCCACACTTGGTGAAGGCATGGCGCACGGCCGCGGCGGTACGGTTGCGGTTGTCGGTCATGGCTTCGACCATGATCGCCACGCCACCCGGGCCGTAACCTTCGTAGCTAAGCTCTTCGACATTGTCGCTTTCATTGGTGCCAGCACCACGGGCCACGGCACGATCGATGATGTCGCGGCTCATGTTGGCGCCCAACGCCTTGTCCAGCGCCAGGCGAAGGCGCGGGTTGGATGCCGGATCAGGGCCACCCTGCTTGGCAGCGACCGTCAGTTCGCGGATCCACTTGGTGAAGACCTTGCCCCTCTTGGCATCCTGGCGCTCTTTGCGGTGCTTGATGTTCGCCCACTTGGAATGACCAGCCATAACGACTCCGAATCCTTTGAATCACAAACAGCCCCGCCCCATGACGGGGCGGGACGGGAAAATACCTGCGTCGAAACGCAAAGGCGCATCCATGTGGATGCGCCCGGGGACTGCTTACTCGACCTTGGTCTGTTCGCGCAGTCGGATGTGCAGCTCGCGCAGGGCCTTGGCGTCGACCATGCCAGGGGCCTGGGTCATGACGCATGCGGCGCTCTGGGTTTTCGGGAACGCGATCACTTCACGGATCGACTGAGCGCCGGTCATCAGCATGACCAGACGGTCCAGACCGAACGCCAGGCCACCGTGAGGCGGTGCCCCGAACTTCAGAGCGTCGAGCAGGAAGCCAAACTTCTCTTCCTGTTCTTCTGCCTCGATACCCAACAGACGGAATACCGCCTGTTGCATCTCTTTACGGTGGATACGGATCGAACCGCCACCCAGCTCGGTACCGTTCAGCACCATGTCGTAGGCACGAGACAGGGCAGTGGCCGGGTTGGCCTCGAGCTCTTCCGGGGTGCACTTCGGCGCGGTGAACGGGTGGTGCAATGCAGTGAAGCTGCCGTCTTCGTTCTCTTCGAACATCGGGAAGTCGACGACCCACATCGGCGCCCACTCGCAGGTCAGCAGCTCGAAGTCGTGACCCAGACGAATACGCAGCGCACCCAGGGCTTCGCTGACTACCTTGAACTTGTCGGCACCGAAGAACACGATGTCACCGTCTACGGCGCCAACGCGATCGAGGATGTTGTTGAGGTTGGCCTCAGGGATGTTCTTGACGATCGGCGACTGCAGGCCTTCGACGCCCTTGGCGCGCTCGTTGACCTTGATGTAGGCCAGCCCCTTGGCACCGTAGATACCGACGAACTTGGTGTACTCGTCGATTTTGCTGCGCGGCATGCTGGCACCACCTGGCAGACGCAGGGCGGTAACGCGGCACTTCGGATCGTTGGCCGGGCCGGCGAACACCTTGAAGTCGACATCCTTCAGCTGGTCAGCAACGTCAACCAGCTCCAGCGGAATACGCAGGTCTGGCTTGTCGGAGCCGTAGCGGCGCATGGCCTCTTCGAAGGTCATGTGCGGGAATTCGCCGAATTCCAGGTCGAGCACTTCCTTGAACAGCTTGCGGATCATGCTTTCGGTCAGGCCCATGATCTCGCTTTCATCGAGGAAACTGGTCTCGATGTCGATCTGGGTGAATTCCGGCTGACGGTCGGCACGCAGGTCTTCGTCACGGAAGCACTTGGCGATCTGGTAGTAACGGTCGAAGCCAGCGACCATCAGCAGCTGCTTGAACAGCTGTGGCGATTGAGGCAGGGCGAAGAAGCTACCGGCGTGGGTACGGCTTGGCACCAGGTAGTCGCGCGCGCCTTCCGGCGTGGCTCGGGTGAGGATCGGGGTTTCGACGTCGAGGAAGCCGTTTTCGTCGAGGAAGCGACGGATGCTGCTGGTGATGCGCGAGCGCAGGCGCAGCTTGTCGGCCATTTCCGGGCGACGCAGATCGATGAAGCGGTAACGCAGGCGGGTTTCCTCGCCGACGTCGGAGTATTCGTTCAGGGGGAACGGCGGGGTTTCCGCTTCGTTGAGCACGTTCAGCTGGTAGCCGAGGATCTCGATGGCACCGGATGCCATGTTGGCATTCACTGCACCTTCAGGACGCTTGCGGACCTTGCCGGTGATCTGCACGACGTATTCGCTGCGCACACGGTCGGCAGCAGCGAAGGTTTCGGCGCGATCCGGGTCGAACACGACCTGGGCCATGCCTTCGCGGTCACGGATGTCGAGGAAGATCACCCCGCCGTGGTCGCGGCGACGATGGACCCAGCCGCAAAGGGTGACTTCCTGGCCGTCCAGGCTCTCGTTCAGTTGGCCGCAATAATGGCTGCGCATCATGATGGTGGTTTCGCTTCTCGTGATTCGTGTATTCGGTGGAGGCCTTGGCCGCCCGGAGGGCTAATACTGCAAGACCCGGTCACAGCATTCAACTCAGTCGGCCTTGTCGCCGCCTGCCAGATTCTTTTTCGCCCCGGTCTTGAAGTCGGTTTCGTACCAACCGTTACCGCTCAGGCGAAAGCCTGGCACCGACAGCAGCTTTTTCAGTGCCGGCGCCTGACAGGCCGGGCAATCGGTCAGCGGCGCGGCGCTGATCTTCTGCAGCACTTCCATGCGGTGCTCGCAGGACGCACATTGATAGTCATAAAGGGGCATGGGTGTCTCTCGTCAACCATAACGCTGGCTGCCGGGGGGCAGCAAAAAGCGGGATTATATATGGTTAGCAAGCACTGCGCAGCCCGCCTGGCGATCAGCGCACACTTGGCGGGTCCTGCAGCCACGCCACGCAGATTACCCGGATCAGCCCGCTGAAGTTGCGCACTCCGCCCTGGCGCAGGTGCACTTCACGGTCCACGTAGGACAACACCGCACTGACCGAACAACGGTTGGCGGCAGCGATGCGCTCAAGGATACCCCAGTAGACAGCCTCCAGGCGCAAACAGGTAGAAAAGCCGTTGAGCCGCACCGAACGTGACACCGGCTGCGTCTGCAACATGTCGAAGTCCGCCTTGAACGGGTCGATGCACTGTTTTCCTGGCCAGCTGCCCTGGCCAGCCATACGTTTGCTCGCTTGCATCATGCGCCACACTTCCTCGTCACAGGTACCAGGTGGCCTATGAAGCGCTGACGGGCGAGCTTAAAGCAGCGGCAAAATGTTCCTTCGCAAATACCGGATTGCCAGGCGGAGCCTGTGGGAGCGGCCTTGCGTCGCGAAAGGGCCGCGCAGCGGCCCCAGGATCTCGGCATCATGCATAGATTGCTGGGGCCGCTTTGCGGCCCTATCGCGACACAAGGCCGCTCCCACAGGGGTTACTCAGGCCTTGTGGCAGAGGTGCCCGTCGACCAAGGTATAACGCACTGCACCTGGCAGGCGGCTGCCGATGAATGGTGGGCACCGGCTGCGCCGGTGTTCGCGGGCGTGCCCGCTCCCACAGAGGTTGCGCAAGCTTTCCGCCTTGAGCAACGGTTACTTGCCGTCGAGCAGTACCCGCAGCATCCAGGCGGTTTTCTCGTGTACCTGCATGCGCTGTGTCAGCAGGTCGGCGGTCGGCTCGTCACTGACCTTGTCCACCACAGGGAAAATGCTGCGCGCAGTGCGTACCACGGCCTCCTGCCCCTGAACCAACTGGCGGATCATCTCGTCTGCCGGGGGGACGCCTTCCTCCTCCTTGATCGACGAGTGCCGTGCATAAAATGCATACGAACCCGGTGCCGGGAAGCCCAAGGCACGGATGCGCTCGGCGATCGAATCGACTGCCAGCGCCAGTTCGTTGTACTGCTCTTCGAACATCAGGTGCAGGGTGCGGAACGACGGGCCGGTGACGTTCCAGTGAAAGTTATGGGTTTTCAGATACAGCACGTAGGTATCCGACAACAGGCGGGACAGCCCATCGACGATGGACTTGCGATCTTCTTCACTGATACCGATATCGATTGCCATGAAGCTCCCCTTTCCATAAGGCTTGAGACTCAAGCGGGCGCCGACCACTGTAGCAACACTTGTCGCATCCCGCATGTGACATGGCGCAATACATCGCCACTGGGCGGCCCGCGGTTTGAGTAGGCTGTGGCTTTACTGTTAAATAGGCACTGTGCCACCCGTGCGGACTGTCATTGCCGGGTGCATAGGCTGGCCTGCCACGTGTTCGCGCTCTATATCTCATGCGCACCGTGCTGCCAGCTCTTCCTGTGATCGGCCTTATCAACAGTGAGCCAACCCCATGTTCAAGATCGTCCATCTGGTGACGGGCGTCGCAGCTTTGCTGCTATCGCTCATACCCAGCCTGAAAACCGATGCGACACCCTTCCTGCAGCAACCCGACGCGGTCTACCTGGCCCTTCTCGGCCTGCTCAATCTGGTGCTGGCCCCGGTCGTGCCGCTGTATCATCGCGGCGCGCGGCAACAACTGCAGCACCTGGCCTGCGCCCTGCTGGTGGTCGCCGTCGTGCTGCAGACCCTGACGCTACTGGCCCGCCCGGAAATGGGCAACCTGGCAGCCCTGGTGTGTGCGGCGCTGGCCGTGGCCCTGCATCTGGCCGTGGGCTTTGCCCGCAGCCCGCGCAAGGCACGCGGCAGTCAACACGTGGCACAAGATGCCGGCAACCGTGATACCGGCACCGTCAAATGGTTCAACACATCGAAAGGCTTTGGTTTTATCTCCCGAGACTCGGGTGATGACATTTTCGTGCACTTTCGGGCCATCCGCGGCGAGGGCCACCGCATTCTGGTCGAAGGCCAGCGCGTGGAGTTTTCGGTGATGCACCGCGACAAGGGCCTGCAGGCCGAAGACGTGGTTGCAGTAACCCGCCGCTGACCAACGGCTGACCGGCCGACGCTATCGACGGCAAGCCAACGCCCACAAGGGCCGTGCTGCACCTGAAGGCAGCATCATACCTGTGGGGGCTGGCTTGCCGGCGATAGCAGCCGGGAACAACTCAATAATGAGGAGGCGGGGCCTCTTCCCCTTCGCTGCCATACTGGCCAACCATCTCTTCATGGCGCCTGATCAGCTCGGCCATCTGCAATTGCAGCCGCTCGATCACACGCGCTTGCTCCACCACCACGTCATTCAGCGCCTGGATAGCGTCATCCTGAAACGCCTGACGGGTTTCCAGTTCGACCATCCGCATTTCCAGTGTCATCTCAGGCCTCTTGGTAACCAGCAAGTTGTAGCCCGCGCAGGCGCTGGCGAACGGCTTGCAGTTGATCATCGGTGTAGCCCACAGGCGCACACTTGCCCCATACCGGTGCCGGCCACGCGGCGTCGTCGCGCTGGCGCACGATCACATGCATGTGCAACTGGCTGACCACGTTGCCCAAGGTAGCCACGTTCATCTTGTCGGCCCCATAGCTGGCCTTCAGCGCTTCTGCCAACAAGGTGGTTTCCTGCCACAACTGCTGTTGCTCTGCCGCATCCAGCTCGAACAGCTCACTGACACCAGCGCGCTTGGGCACCAGAATGAACCATGGGTAATTGGCATCCTTGCTCAGCAGCAACTGGCACAGCGAAAACTCTCCCAACACCAGCGAATCCTGCTGCAAACGCGAATCGAGGACGAACACGGCATATCTCCTTCAGGCAATACCATCCCGCTTCAGGCGGAAAACAGGCCAGCAAGGATACCTTGCACACTCCCGGTAACACAGCGCTACTTTTCGCACCAAAATGAGGCCACCTGCCCGCCCCTCCCACACTGACCACCCCACAAACGACGCTGGATGAACAAGTTGCGGTAACACTTTGACTCTAAAGGCAACTTTTTAATTTCTAATGATTCTCGATCGCACAAATCACACAAGCAGCCTTCGCCCCGCGTTTACGGGACTTCCCGACCCTCGGTAGCAGGTTTTGTGAAAATTTCATGAACTGTTGCGAATTTTGAGCACGCTTGTTGCATTCCCTTCACGCCAAGTCGGCACGACATCTGCAGTGGCAGCTGTACGCGACAAATAACAATAGCGACATGGGTGACCAGGGAGTTTCCTCAACCGGAATCGGCAATTACCGATTCATTACGGTGACAGGAACAGCGCTGAGGTTATACGGCCCCTGCACCGGGGCGTGATTTGCGACATGGAAATACTTAAAAGCGACACGGTGAAAAAGTTCCGCAAAGAGTGCTTATAGCCATATCGCCAACAACAGTCTGCGTGCTATACATTTTCGCCGACATAACAAGAAAGAGCTGCCCCATATAACTAAAAGACTTGGACGCAGCGGTACTCTTCCTAAAAACCAAAGGAGCAAATCACGATGCGCGTGATGAAGTGGAGCATGATCGCCCTGGCCGTTTCGGCAGGGACCTCGCAGTTGGCAATGGCCTCGGCACAGGACGAGTCCAAAGGTTTCATCGAAGACAGCAAGCTGAGCGTCAAGACCCGCATGCTGTATTTCAGCCGTGACTTCCGCAACAACGAAGGCGGTCAGAGCCGTCGCGAAGAAACCGGCCTGGGCTTCGTCGGCACCTTCGAGTCCGGCTTCACCCAAGGCACCGTGGGTGTAGGTGTCGACGCCATCGGCATGCTCGGCCTGAAACTGGACAGCGGCAAGGGCCGTGCCGGTACCGGCCTGTTCCCGACCGGTTCCGACGGCCGTTCGCAGGATGACTACTCCAAGGGCGGCGGCGCGGTCAAATTCCGCATCTCCGACACCGTGCTGAAAGTGGGTGACCAGTTCACCGCGCTGCCGGTCTTCGCCACCGATGACAGCCGCCTGCTGCCAGAAATCGCCCAGGGCACCCTGATCACCAGCAACGAGATCGAAGGGCTGACCCTGCACGCTGGTCACTTCACCAGCCTGACTGCCCAGGAACAAACCAACCGCGACAGCTTCGGCCTGAAGGAAGCCAACGTGGTCGGCGGCACCTACGCCTTCACCGACAACCTCAGCACCAGCCTGTACTACTCGAAGGTTGAAGACTACTGGCGCAAATACTACGCCAACGTAAACTGGGCGCTGCCAATCTCCGACAATCAAGGCCTGGTGTTCGACTTCAACATCTATGACACCAAGAGCGAAGGCTCTGCCGAGTACCGCGCATTCGATGGCGAGAAGCTGGACAACCGCGCGTTCAGCCTGTCGGGCGCCTACAACATCGGCGCTCACACCTTCACCCTGGCCTACCAGAAAGTCACCGGCGACGGCGACTATGGTTATGGTATCGACGGTGGCGGCACCATCTTCCTGGCCAACTCCGTGGCCCGCTCCGACTTCAACGCCGAAGACGAGAAATCCTGGCAGGCTCGCTACGACCTGAACTTTGCCGAATACGGCATTCCAGGCCTGACCTTCATGACCCGTTATGTACGCGGTTCCGACGCCAACGTCGCCGGCACCACCAACGGCAAAGAATGGGAACGCGACGTCGACATCAAGTACGTGCTGCAGGAAGGCCCGGCGAAAGACCTGAGCTTCCGCGTGCGTCAAGCCACCTACCGTTCTTCCGATGGTGTCTACTACGATTCCCCATCGATCGACGAACTGCGCCTGATCGTGGAGTACCCGCTGAGCATCCTGTAAGCCTGGCTTGCAGTGCCCCGCACCTGAAAAAGCCCGGCAATCACGCCGGGCTTTTTCTTGGCTGACAAGTGTCACGCCCTGGGGCATCCTGTACGCCTTCGTTTCCCCCCCGTACAATGCGGGGCTATTTCAACGTCTTAGGCAATCGACACGGCTAACCATGCGCACCAGTCAATATTTGCTCGCCACCCAGAAAGAAACCCCTGCCGACGCAGTGGTCATCAGCCATCAGCTCATGCTGCGTGCCGGCATGATCCGCAAACTGGCCTCCGGCCTGTACACCTGGCTGCCGATGGGCTTGCGGGTAATGCGCAAGGTCGAAGCCGTGGTGCGTGAGGAAATGAACGCCGCCGGCGCCCTGGAGGTGCTGATGCCGAGCATCCAGCCCGCCGAGCTGTGGCAGGAATCCGGTCGCTGGGAGCAATACGGCCCTGAGCTGCTGCGCCTGAAAGACCGCCACCAGCGTGACTTCTGCGTCGGCCCTACCCACGAAGAAGTGATCACCGACCTGGCCCGTAACGAGCTGTCCAGCTATAAACAGCTGCCGCTCAACCTGTACCAGATCCAGACCAAGTTCCGTGACGAAATCCGCCCGCGCTTCGGCCTGATGCGTGGCCGCGAGTTCATCATGAAGGACGCCTACTCGTTCCATGCCGACCAGGCTTCCCTGCAGGAAACCTACGACCGCATGCACCAGGCGTACAGCAATGTGTTCACCCGCCTAGGCCTGGACTTCCGCCCTGTGCAGGCCGACACCGGCTCGATCGGTGGCAGCTACTCGCACGAGTTCCACGTGCTGGCCGAGTCCGGCGAAGACGACGTGATCTTCAGCGACAGCTCCGACTACGCCGCCAACATCGAGAAAGCCGAGGCTATCCCGCGTGAAACCGTGCGCCCTGCCCCTACCGAGGAGCTGCGCCTGGTCGACACCCCGAACGCCAAGACCATCGCCCAGTTGGTGGAAAACCACGGCCTGCCGATCGAAAAGACCGTCAAGACCCTGATCGTACGCGGTGCCGAAGAGGGCAAGCTGATTGCCCTGATCGTCCGTGGCGACCACGAACTGAACGAAATCAAGGCCACCAAGCTGGAACAGGTTGCCGACCCGCTGGTCATGGCCACCGAAGCCGAACTGCGCGACGCCATTGGCGCCGGCGCCGGCTCGCTCGGCCCGCTCAACCTGCCACTGGAAATCATCATCGACCGCTCGGTTGCCCTGATGAGCGACTTCGGCATTGGCGCCAACATCGACGACAAGCACTACTTCGGCGTCAACTGGGAACGCGACCTGCCGGTGCCACAGGTTGCCGACCTGCGTAACGTGGTCGAAGGCGACCCAAGCCCGGACGGCCAGGGCACCCTGGTGATCAAGCGCGGCATCGAAGTGGGCCACATCTTCCAGCTGGGTACCAAGTACAGCGAGGCATTGAAATGCCAAGTACTGGGCGAGAACGGTAAGCCGGTGGTTCTGTCGATGGGCTGCTACGGCATCGGCGTTTCCCGCGTGGTCGCCGCGGCCATCGAGCAGAGCTATGACGACAAGGGCATCATCTGGAACGACGCCCTGGCCCCGTTCCAGATCGCTCTGGTGCCGCTGCGCTATGAAACCGAGGTGGTCCGTGAGGCAACCGACAAGCTGTACGCCGAACTGACTGCTGCCGGCTTCGAAGTGCTGCTGGACGACCGCGACAAGAAGACCAGCCCAGGCATCAAGTTTGCCGACATGGAGCTGATTGGCATCCCACACCGCATCGTCGTCAGCGATCGCGGCCTGGCCGAAGGCAACCTGGAGTACAAGCACCGCACCGAGCAGGACGCCCAGGCGTTGCCGCTCAATGAAGTGCTGACCTTCCTGCAGGCCCGCGTTCGCCGCTGATAACCAATGCACGAGTGATCATGTACAAGCGAAGTACCTTTACCCTTGGGGGCGCCGCACTGTGCGGCGCCCTGCTCGTCAGCGGCTGCGCCAACCAGATGTCCCAGCGCAGCGACCATGAGGAGCGCGTCGAGCGCAAACTGCTCGAGCACACCCTGCAGATCGATGTCGGCGAGCCGAAGGTGATGGAGCTTCCGCAGCGACGTGTGCGCGTGCATGAGCAAAAGCGCTTCGAAGTGACCGAATTCGAAGTGACCCGTCGCTATGACCGCTACACGCCTTACCAACCCTGGCGGGAGATCTACGAGATCCCGCTGGGTGCAGTGGCCGTGGTGGCGGGTGTCGGCGCCAATGTGGTCAACGTCTTCGCCTTGGGCAACCTGCCGCAAAGTATCACCCACGACTGGCTCAGCTATGGCGTGGATGGGCTCAATCCGTTCATGAACGTGCCATCCAACGGCCGCGCCCAGCAGAACCTGGCCGGGATCAGCGAAGTGCAGAAAGGACAGCGAGAGGAATCCACCAGCCTGCCCTGGAGCGAGCGCCTGGTCGAGGTCAAGGCCGGCAAGATGACCCACGAGCTGACCACGGACCGCAACGGCGTGCTGCGCCTGAACCTGCTCGACAGCCCGTTCTCCGAGCAAAACCTCAACCACGTCGGCACCCTGCACCTGCAAGTACTTGACGAGGACAATGCGGTACGAGGCGATGCCAGCCTGTTGGTCAGCGCTACCCTGCGCAATAAGCTGCTCGAAGCCCATGAGCTGATCTTCGATGACCTCGAAGATGATGATGTCGGCCAGTGGGTGCACCGGGTCAAGCGCCTGTCCGAACTGGGCCTTGAAGAGGAAGCCAGTGAAATGGAACAGAGCCTGATCGAGCTGACCCGCAACGATCCGGAGCTGCAACAGGAGTTCCTGCAGTCGCTGACCAAGGCCACTGGCCGGTTGGTGGCGGATCCAGGCGTGCATTAATAGAAGGGGCTGCATTGCAGCCCCTTTCATTTAGGCGGGAACAGCTCCAGCTGTTCATGTGCGCCCCGCAAGTCACGCAACCTCACCCCTACCCCTAGCAAGCGTACCGGCTTGCCGCCACGGGCGAACGCCTGCCCCAGCAATTGCCGATAACTCTCCAGGTCCCGGCCGGCCCCGGCTTGCTCCATGGTGGTCTGGCTGAAGTCATGGAACTTGACCTTGACGAACGGCTTGTCTGGCCGGTAACTGCTGTCCATTCGAGCGATGCGTTCGTTCAGGCTAGCCAGCAGATCTGGCAGCCGCGCCAAGCAACTGGCCAGGTCTGGCAGGTCGGTGTCGTAGGTATTTTCCACACTCACCGACTGGCGTCGGCTGTCGTTATGCACTGCACGCTCATCGATCCCCCGCGCCAACCCCCACAACCGCTCGCCAAAACTGCCGAACTCGCGCACCAATGCCAGCCGCGACCACTCACGCAACTGCAGGCAGGTTTCGATGCCCAGCCGCGTCAGTTTGTCGGCCGTCACCTTACCCACCCCATGCAACCTGGCCACCGGCAAGGCTGCAACGAACGTTTCCACTTCGTTTGGGGTAATCACGAACAGCCCGTTGGGTTTGCGCCAGTCACTGGCGATCTTGGCCAGAAACTTGTTAGGCGCCACGCCAGCCGACACGGTGATATGCAGGGTGCGGGCAACACGCCGGCGTATATCCTCGGCAATGCGCGTTGCGCTGCCCGAATACCACTGGCTGTCGCTTACATCCAGATAGGCTTCGTCCAGGGACAAAGGCTCGATGAGCTCTGTGTAGTCGCGAAAGATCGTGTGGATTTCCCGCGAGGCCTCACGGTAGGCCTCGAAGCGCGGCTTGACGATCAACAGATCGGGGCAGAGCTTCAGCGCATGCCGCGATGACATGGCCGAGCGCACGCCATAGGCACGCGCTTCATAGTTGCAGGTGGCGATTACCCCGCGATGGTCGGGCGAGCCCCCCACCGCCATGGGGCGACCGGCCAGGCGCGGGTCATCACGCATCTCGATCGCAGCGTAGAAACAATCGCAGTCGACGTGGATGATCTTGCGCAAGGACATGGACGACCGTCAGCACTGTAAATTCATACAGATAGTATCGCATGCGCCCTCCTCTGAAACAGCTCACCTGCTTTGCTACACGATAATCGGCCTGAAAGCCCCGCCGTGACTGAGCTGTACACGGATGTGAAGCGCTAAGGGTTTGAACAAAAAAGGTTTTTCCAAAACAATTGCTTGACATCGGAGCGTAAATCCGTAGAATTCGATCTCACAGGCGCGGGATGGAGCAGCCTGGTAGCTCGTCGGGCTCATAACCCGAAGGTCGTCGGTTCAAATCCGGCTCCCGCAACCAGATTCGAGAAAAGGCCACTGTTAACGCAGTGGCCTTTTTCTTTGCCCGTTAAAAAGCTTTTCCGAAAAAGCCTCGAAAAATCAAAGCCTAGCGCTTGACATATAAACTACACGCTGTAGAATCCGCCCCACTGACGCGGGATGGAGCAGCCTGGTAGCTCGTCGGGCTCATAACCCGAAGGTCGTCGGTTCAAATCCGGCTCCCGCAACCAGATTCAAGAAAAGGCCACTGTTAACACAGTGGCCTTTTTCTTTGCCTGCTGATAAGCATTTGCGAAAAAACGTCGAAAAATCAAAGCCTAGCGCTTGACATACAAACCACACGCTGTAGAATCCGCCCCACTGACGCGGGATGGAGCAGCCTGGTAGCTCGTCGGGCTCATAACCCGAAGGTCGTCGGTTCAAATCCGGCTCCCGCAACCATATTCGTCAGAACAAACCCCGCCTGTGTAAAAGCAGCGCGGGGTTTGTTGCTTTATACCTCCCTGACTTTCGTCGCCTCGATTTTCCCTCCCCTCATGCCAACCCGCAGGCTTGAGATGTCGCGCCCAGGATGAACTATCTTTAACCCTGCCAGGCCGCTGCAAACGCCTGAGGCCGGAGTAACATTGGATACGTTTTCCTAAGGGACTTTCACTTGGCCGCACCTTTCCTTCACCTCGCGCTGCATGCCCGGGGCAACTCATGACTTCGCACAATCCCGAACCTCCGGTGCCACTCGCTACGGCGCTACCCGGTGCTGTGCAGCGCCTGCCCCTACTCGAACGCCTGAGTCGCTACCGCCAGCCCATAGGCCTGATGGTGACCCTGTTACTGTTCACGATGGCCTTGATTGCCTGCCGCCACCTGCTGAGCGAGCTGGACATCTATGCCTTGCACGATGCCATGCTCAGCGTGCCCACCCAGTCATTGCTGGGCGCCTTGCTGGCAACGGTGATCGGCTTTGTGATCCTGCTGGGCTACGAGTGGTCGGCCAGCCGCTATGCGGGCGTGAAACTGCCAGCACGCAGCCTGGCACTGGGCGGCTTCAGCGCCTTTGCCATCGGCAACGCCATCGGCCTGTCGATGCTCTCTGGCGGCTCGGTTCGCTATCGCCTGTACGCACGGCAAGGGCTTGGTGCTGGCGAAGTCGCACGCATGACCGTGTTTGCCAGCCTGTCACTGGGCTGCGCGCTGCCGCCCCTGGCCGCCTTGGCGACATTGAGCAACCTGCCGGCGGCCTCGACAGCGCTCGGGTTGGCGCCCGGCCTGCTGGCAGCTGTTGCCAGCGCCGTGCTGGTGGTGTCTGCCTTACTGGTAATTGGCTTGTACCGCCGACGCCTGGCCGAGCAACCGGCGGCCAATAACCTGCTCGTTCAACTGGGGCGGCGCACACTTCGCCTGCCGGATGCACGCCTGGCGGCCCTGCAATTGCTGATAACCGCGCTGGATGTGGCGGCGGCGGCCACCGTGCTCTACCTGTTGCTGCCCGAAGCCCCTCCTTTCGGCGCGTTCGTGCTGGTGTACCTGCTGGCCTTGGCCGCGGGCGTGCTCAGCCACGTACCGGGCGGCGTCGGGGTGTTCGAAGCGATCCTGCTGGCGGCCTTTGCCGACCAGCTCGGTGCCGCACCGCTGGCGGCTGCCTTGCTGCTGTACCGGCTGATCTATGTGGTGCTGCCACTGCTGCTGGCCTGCGTGTTGCTGCTGGCCAATGAAGCCCGACGCCTGCTGTTTGCGCAACAGGCCATCAAGGCCGCTTCAGGTCTGGCCGCACCGATCCTGTCGATTCTGGTGTTCCTGTCCGGCGTGGTGCTGCTTTTTTCCGGTGCCACGCCCGAGATAGATACGCGCCTGGAGCATATGGGTTTCCTGGTGCCACACCGGCTGATCGACGCCTCTCATTTCGGCGCCAGCCTGATCGGTGTGCTATGCCTGCTGCTGGCCCAAGGCCTGCGCCGGCGCCTGTCCGCCGCCTGGCTACTGACCACCGTGCTGTTGCTGGTCGGCGCCCTGCTGTCGCTGTTGAAGGGCTTTGACTGGGAAGAGGCTTGCCTGCTGACCTTTACCGCCGCCCTGCTCGCGCTGTTCCGCCGCTCGTTCTATCGCCCCAGCCGACTGCTGGAGCTGCCCTTCTCGCCGGTTTTCCTGGTGGCCAGCGCCTGTACGGTGGGCGCATCAGTGTGGCTTCTGCTGTTCGCCTACCAGGATGTGCCTTACAGCCATCAGCTGTGGTGGCAGTTCACCCTCGATGCCGACGCGCCACGGGGCCTGCGCGCCGCCATGGGCAGTGCCTTGCTGCTGGCTGCCGTGGCACTGACGTGGCTGCTGCGCACAGCGCCGCCAGTGATCCACCTGCCCGATGAAGAAGAGCTGCAACGCGCCAGCCGCATCCTGCAGGCCTCCGACCAGCCCGACGGCGGCTTGGCGCTGACTGGCGACAAGGCGTTGCTGTTCCACCCGCGTGGTAACGCGTTCCTCATGTACGCCCGGCGCGGCCGCAGCCTGGTGGCGCTGTACGACCCGATAGGCCCGGCCCAGGAACGCGCCGAGATGATCTGGCAGTTCCGCGACCTGTGCGACCTGCACCACGCACGCCCCGTGTTCTACCAGGTACGCGCGGAGAACCTGCCGTTCTACATGGACATCGGCCTGACCGCATTGAAGCTCGGTGAAGAAGCCCGGGTCGACTTGCGCCGCTTTGACCTTGAAGCCAAAGGCAAGGAGATGAAAGACCTGCGCTACACCTGGAACCGCGGCGGACGCGATGGCCTGAGCCTGGAGATCCATGAGCCCGGCCACGCCCCGTTGGCTGAGCTGAAGGAAATTTCCGACGCCTGGCTCGGCGGTAAAAACGTGCGCGAGAAAGGCTTCTCGCTGGGGCGCTTCAGCCCAGACTACCTGCAGCACTTCCGCATAGCCCTGATTCGCTTCCAGGGCCGCCCGGTAGCCTTCGCCAACTTGCTGGAAACCCATGGAAACGAGCTGGCCAGCCTCGACCTGATGCGTGCGCACCCCGAAGCGCCAAAGCTGACCATGGAGTTCATGATGATCGGCTTGATCCTGCACTACAAAAGCCATGACTACGGGCGTTTCAGCCTGGGCATGGTACCGCTGTCCGGCCTGCAACCCAGGCGCGGCGCCCCCTTGACCCAGCGCTTGGGTTCGCTGGTGTTCCGCCGCGGTGAACAGCTTTACAACTTCCAGGGGCTTCGACGCTTCAAGGACAAGTTCCAGCCGGACTGGGAACCCCGCTACATGGCCGTGCCAGCCGGGCTTGACCCGCTGGTGGCACTGGCCGACACCGCCGCCCTGATTGCAGGCGGCCTGACTGGATTGGTGAAACGCTGATGACCCGACGCTTTTGGTTGTACCTGCTGGTTCCCCTGCTGCTGGCCGCCCTGGGTGGTGCGCTGGCCTTCTGGCTGTGGACGCGCCCGGCTCCCGAGGCGCGCCTGGAGCAAATGAGCATCAATGACACCAGCATCACCCGTGTTACCCCTGGCGTGCACCCCAAGGCCCGGGTGGCCATCGGCGTGCCACAAGACCAGGCACTGACGGGCAAGCAACTGCTCGACCTGAGCCAGGCCGGTGAAGCCCAGCTGGTACAGGTGATTCTGCCGCCTGGCGACTGCAGCAAGCAGCAACAGGCCATGGACCAGGCGCTGACCCAACTGCAGGAAAAACCGACCTTGGTCGCCGGCATCGGCCCCGGTGCCACCCAGGCCTGGCGCTGGCTGGCCAGCCAGAACGATGACAAGGCGCGGGCCATTTCCGTGGGCTTCACCCTCGAACAGCCTGACTGCCAGGCACCGCTGCCCAAATCGGCTGCCCATGGCCACTGGAACGTCGCCTGGAACGACAACCCGGATGACGCCAGCGCCGCCTTCGTGCGCGACCAGGCCAACGCCGAAACCAGCATCAGCGACTACGACATCCACTTGCCACAAGTGCTCAAGGCGCAACTGACCCAAGCCCTGGTCGGCCGCGACGGTAACGCACTGGCCATCCCGGTGGTCGAAGTGCCGGCCGGGCAAACCACAGACACGGTTACCTTGTTCCTCTCTGGTGATGGCGGCTGGCGCGACCTGGACCGCGACGTGGCCGGGGAAATGGCCAAGCTGGGTTACCCGGTGGTGGGCATCGACACGCTGCGCTACTACTGGCAGCACAAGACCCCGGAACAAAGCGCCGCCGACCTTTCCGAGCTGATGCATCACTACCGGCAGAAGTGGGGTACCAAGCGCTTCGTATTGACCGGCTATTCGTTCGGCGCCGACGTGCTGCCGGCAATCTACAACCGCCTGCCCGTCGAGGACCAGCAGCGTATCGACGCGGTGGTGCTGCTAGCCTTTGCGCGCAGTGGCAGCTTCGAGATCGAGGTCGAGGGTTGGCTGGGCAAGGAAGGCCAGGAAGCGCCAACCGGGCCGGAAATGGCCAAGCTGCCAGCGTCCAAGGTCGTGTGCGTATATGGCGTCGAGGAAACCGACGAGAGCGGTTGCACGGAAAAGACGGCAGTGGGTGAACGCCTGAAACTGCCTGGTGGTCACCACTTCGACGAGAACTACCCGGCACTCGCCAAGCGCTTGATTGGCGAGATCGAGACGCGCCAGGGCAAGACCAGCGTAGCTGAACAGAACTGACAAGGGTCAGGGCCGCTCTGCGGCCCTGACCCTTGCTGTGCAAACCCATTCAGATCTCGACCTGCGTCCCCAGTTCGATCACCCGGTTCAACGGCAGGTTGAAGAAGCGCAAGTTGCCGTTGGCATTTTTCAGCAGGAACGCGAACAGGTTGCCCCGCCAGCGCGACATCCCCTCCAGCCGTGACGCGATCACCGTCTCGCGGCTGAGGAAGTAGGTAGTGCGCATTGGCGTGAAGTCCAGGTCATCCAGATGACACAGCTTCAACGCGGCAGGCACGTCCGGCTCATCCATGAACCCAAAGTGCAGCAACACACGGAAGAATCCGTCGCCATAGGCTTCCACCTCGAAACGCTCATGTTCCGGTACCCGCGGCCGGTCTTCGCTGACCACAGTCAGCAGCACCACCTGGCTGTGCAACACCTGGTTGTGCAACATGTTGTGCAACAGCGCATGCGGCACGGCATCGGAGCGTGCCGTCAGAAACACTGCAGTCCCCTCGACCCGGTGCGGTGGCTGAATGCGGATGCTGCTGATGAACAATGGCAATGGCAGGGCACCTTCATCGATGCGCTCGACCAGAATCTGCTTGCCGCGCTTCCAGGTGCTCATCAGCAGGTAGAGCACACCACCGGCCAACACGGGGAAGGCACCACCCTGGACGATTTTCGGCACGTTGGCGGCGAAGAACAGCCCGTCGACAAACAGGAAGCCGACCAGAATCGGCACTGCAAGCAGCGGCGGCCACTTCCACAGCAGCAGCATCACCGCGGACACCAGGATGGTGGTCATCAGCATGGTACCGGTGACCGCAACCCCGTAGGCTGCCGCCAGAGCGCCCGAGGACCCGAAGCCGATGACCAGCAGCACCACACCCACCATCAGCGTCCAGTTCACTGCACCAATGTAGATCTGCCCCTGCTCGTCGCTTGAGGTGTGCTGAATCTGCATACGTGGGATGTAGCCCAGCTGAATGGCCTGACGGGTCAGGGAGAAGGCCCCGGAAATCACCGCCTGCGAAGCGATAACCGTGGCCATGGTGGCCAGCCCGACCAACGGCAGCAGCGCCCAGCCCGGCGCCAGCAGGTAGAACGGGTTGCGCGCGGCCTCCGGGTTTTGCAGCAGCAGTGCACCCTGGCCAAAATAATTGAGCACCAGCGCCGGGAGCACCAGGATGAACCAGGCCCGGGCAATCGGCTTGCGGCCAAAGTGCCCCATGTCGGCGTACAGCGCCTCGGCACCGGTCAGCGCCAGCACTACCGCACCCAGAATGGCCACGCCAATACCGGGGTGCACCACGAAGAAGTTGACTGCCCAGCCCGGGTTGAACGCCTTGAGTACTTCCGGGCTCTGCGAGATGCCATGCACACCCAGCGCGCCCAGCGCCACGAACCAGGTCACCATGATCGGACCAAACAGCTTGCCGATCTTCTCAGTGCCATGTTGCTGCACCAGGAACAGCGCCACCAGCACCACCAGCGAAATTGGCACCACCCAGTGGTCGATGCCATCGAAGGCCAGGCCCATGCCCTCCACCGCCGACAGCACCGACACCGCCGGGGTGATCATGCTGTCGCCATAAAACAGCGAAGCGCCGATCAAGCCACAGATCACCATCAGCGTGCGCAGCCGCGGGTACGCCGCCGTGGCCCGCCGCGCCAGAGCGGTCAACGCCATGGTGCCGCCCTCCCCCTGGTTATCGGCACGCAAGATGAACATCACATACTTGAATGACACCACCCACAACAACGACCAAAGGATCAGCGACAGGATCCCCAGCACGCCATCATGGTTGACCGACACCCCGTAGCCGCCGGTAAAGACTTCCTTGAGGGTATACAACGGGCTGGTGCCGATATCGCCATAAACCACCCCGACCGCCGCCACGAGCAGGCCCACCGACCGTGACGCACCCTGCTTCCCCTCGTGCCCGCCCTCAGCGTGACTGCTTGCCTGAACCATCGACCACTCCCGCAAACGGCCTTCACGGCCCTTGGTAATCAATCTGCCACCAGGCCCTGGAAGGTACCCCGGCGCAACGGCGCGAAGCATAGCGCAGCGTTCGTCGTATTTCTGCTGGTCAAGCGCCCTTGCGCTCGCTAGAATTGCGCACTTTTTGATCAGAGGCGCCAAAAGCGCCCGTCAAGTTCGCCCCCGATTCCGGCCGGGCGACCTGTATTCAATACCGAGGTTAGTCATGTCCACCACGCCCGCCACCCCCAAGGTAGGTTTCGTAAGCCTGGGTTGCCCAAAAGCCCTGGTCGACTCCGAGCGCATCCTGACCCAGCTGCGCATGGAAGGCTATGAAGTCGTACCCACCTACGAGGACGCCGACGTGGTGGTGGTCAACACCTGCGGCTTCATCGACAGCGCCAAGGCCGAATCGCTGGAAGTGATCGGCGAAGCCATCAAGGAAAACGGCAAGGTGATCGTCACCGGCTGCATGGGCGTCGAAGAAGGCAGCATCCGTGACGTGCACCCAAGCGTGCTGTCGGTCACTGGCCCGCAGCAGTACGAGCAGGTAGTCAACGCCGTTCACGAAGTGGTGCCGCCGCGTCAGGACCACAACCCGCTGATCGACCTGGTGCCGCCACAGGGCGTCAAGCTGACCCCGCGCCACTATGCCTACCTGAAGATCTCCGAAGGCTGCAACCACAGCTGCAGCTTCTGCATCATCCCGTCGATGCGCGGCAAGCTGGTCAGCCGCCCGGTGGGTGAAGTGCTGAGCGAGGCCGAGCGCCTGGTCAAGGCCGGGGTGAAGGAAATCCTGGTGATTTCCCAGGACACCAGCGCCTACGGCGTCGACGTCAAGTACAAGACCGACTTCTGGAACGGCCGCCCGGTGAAGACCCGCATGCTCGAGCTGTGCGAAGCACTGAGCAGCCTGGGCGCCTGGGTCCGCCTGCACTATGTGTACCCTTACCCGAACGTTGACGACGTGATCCCGCTGATGGCTGCCGGCAAGATCCTGCCGTACCTGGACATCCCGTTCCAGCACGCCAGCCCGAAAGTGCTCAAGTCGATGAAGCGCCCGGCCTTCGAAGACCGCACCCTGGCGCGCATCAAGAACTGGCGCGAGCAGTGCCCTGAGCTGGTGATCCGCTCCACCTTCATCGTCGGCTTCCCGGGCGAGACCGAGGAAGACTTCCAGTACCTGCTGGACTGGCTGACCGAAGCCCAGCTCGACCGCGTGGGCTGCTTCCAGTACTCGCCGGTGGAAGGCGCCCCGGCCAACGACCTGGGCCTGGCCGAAGTACCGGACGACGTCAAGCAAGAGCGCTGGGACCGCTTCATGGCCCACCAGCAGGCCATCAGTGCTGCCCGCCTGCAATTGCGCATCGGCAAGGAAATCGACGTGCTGATCGACGAAGTCGAGGAACAAGGTTCGGTTGGCCGCAGCTTCTTCGATGCACCGGAAATCGATGGCAGCGTGTTCATCGATGGCGACCATGGTTTCAAGCCAGGCGACAAAGTGCGTTGCCGTGTGGTGGATGCCGACGAGTACGACCTGTGGGCTGAACCCATCTAAAACGGCTGAAGCCTGCAAAGCCCCTGCCCCGGCGTTCTCCATAGGGAATGACCGGCGCAGGGGCTTTTTTGTCAGAACGTGTGAAACAGCATCAGGCCGCCCTCGGCATCCGGGCTGGCATCCGAGAAGCCTTTGACTGCATAGAGTTGGACTTTCCACTGCTGGTTGAGCTTGTGGGTGAGGAACAGGGTAAGCTCCTTGATCTGCGCCCCGGTCGAGACCACTTTCTGCCGCCAATCGTAGGAGGCGCCGGCCGAAGTACCGACCGCCACCGGCAGGGCAAAGCCGAGACTGGCAAATACCGGGTCATCGAAGTCGCTATCGGGCGGGTCACCGAACTTCTTCCAACCCAGCGTCGCGAAACCGGTGACCGGGCCAAAGCCCTTGGCTATGTCGACCTGGGTGGTGTAATCGTACTGGCCGGTGCCCAGGCACTGGTCTTCATCAGCGGTAGGGAATTTGACCTTGCCGATCAGGTCCAGCATCAGGCCGCCGTCACGACCATCGAGCAGTGCATAGGCGGCGCTGGCAACCGTGTCACCCAACCCGCTTTCCACGTCTCGGCAACCACCGGGCAAGGGGTCACCATTGGGGCCGACTTCGGGGTTGGTGATACGCAACCAAGGCACGGTAACCTTGTAGGTCATGGGGCCGCTCTCATACTTGCCGACCACCGGCACATACCAGATTTCCGAAGTGGTGCCGGTACCATAGTCGCCACTTGAATAATCCATGCCAATGGCGGCACTGAAGGTATCGGCCAGCGCCGACACGCAGGTGCACGAGAGCAAACAGGCGAACAGAGGGAGCGTGGGTCTCATTTGCAACTCAGTACTCTTTCGGGAAGCATGGCCGGACTTACCCAGCCTAGTTGGCTAACGCCCGGATCGCTCTGGATGCTCGACTTTTTCCACCGTCTCTGCCTTTTCCGGCCTCTCCACCTTTTCAACTTTCTCTGGTAACTCCACCTTTTCGACCCGTTCAGGCTTTTCTACTTTTTCTACTTTCTCGGGCTTCTCGACTTTCTCGACCTTCTCGACTTTCTCGACTTTCTCGACCTTCTCGACTTTCTCGACTTTCTCGACTTTCTCGACCCTCTCGACTTTCTCGACCTTCTCGACCTTCTCGACCTTCTCGACCTTCTCGACCTTCTCGACCTTCTCGGGCTTCTCGACCTTGTCTACTTTTTCGACCTTTCCGGTGTTTTCGACTTCGACCTTCTCAACCCGATCGGAGCTTCCACTGTTGCTACGCGTCGATTGCTCCGATGCGTCGAGGTGTACCGACTCTCCCGACTTGTCACCACTGCCATGGTCACTGGAGCCGTCAACGGCACTGCGCCCACTGTGATCATCGCTGTTTTCATCACGATCGTTGGCCCCATCGCTTGCGCCATGACCGCTGCTGGAGCCGCCGGAGCTGCTTCCGTCATGCTCACCACCGTGCCCCGACTGGCTTCTGTCAGGATTGTCGACACGGCCGTCCTGGAATTCCACGCGGGTTGCCCGCAGCTCGTGAGTTCCATTGAGCACCCCGCTCACCCGCACACGTTGATCAAGCGCCAACGCCGCTGGCTGCCGACCGACAATTACGGTGCCCTGCCCCAATGTCACATTGAGACCTGCAACCACCAACTGCCGAGCTTGTGTGCGCTGTACCAGCCCTTCAACCACCGCCTGCTGGACACGACCAGCAAAAGGCAGGCTCGGGTCTGGACGGGTTTGTGCCACTTCAAGCTGGCGCCCGGTCCACTGGCCGCGCACCAGCACCTCACGTGCAGGCGCCACACGGGTACCCAACTTCAACCCTTGAAGGCTGCCAGTGCGATCAACCGCGCCGATGGCGCTGGCCTCCCTCAACCCCGGTGCCCGTTCGATACGGGTCGCCACGACTTCTCCCCGGGCATCGCGCAGGCCGCTGACCCTCACGGGCTCACCCGGGCGCAACCCTTCAGCTACCCGCGCGCCAGCGGCCAGCCGCACGGGTTGCCCCATGACCCGCAGTGGGGCCGAGGCATTGGGCAGCGCCGTCAACGGCCCTTCGAAGACGTTGAGGATCGAAATGCGCCCCGCTTGCAGGCCGCGCTGGGTGGCGAATGCCTCCACCGCCACCACCTGCCCGATCGCCAGGTGACCACTGCTGGCAGGCGCACCGTTTTCACTCACCGGTACGTCCTTGCCATAGTGCACTTCCATGCCATTGACGCAGATCGAGGCGAAGCCGGTGATGGTACCGACGATGCCTGTACCCCCAGTACCACCCGGGCGCAGGATCGGCGTACCGGTACCACCTACATCACCGTGGCGCTGATCAAAGTAGGTGCCGTCCACACCCTCCGCCACCGCGCCTGTGCCGCCTGTACCACCCGGACGTTGCTGGACTGGGGCACCGGTGCCACCGACGCCGCCATTTTCATTGCGTACACCGGTGCCGCCCATACCGCCGGGAAACTGCAGGCCTGCGGCACCGGCCATACCCATCTCGTCACGGCTGACACACACCGGCGCTGCGGCCACCTCGGCCGGGGCCATCAGGTTCCCCCCGAAAACCAGGGCAAACATGACAGCACTGAGGTAGCGCACAGGAAGAGTCATGGGCCGGGTGTCTTCGACGGGTCGGAATCGGTAGCTTCAGTGTAGAAATAAAGCCCGACAGTGATGCGCTGACGTTGTTCGATACCGGGCTCATCAGCACTCTCCAACGCTGCTGCAAGCCGGCTGAAGGCAAGTAGTGTCTGCATGCCATCCTTGGCTACCACATCTCGCAAATGCTCGACGCTGGCCGGGCTCAAGGCATCGTAGTGCACGCTACGCTCAAAAAATGGCGGGCCTTCGCCGCTGAGGTTGTGCACCGCCGCACAGGCATGGTCATGCAGGTTGTGGCCGAAGTACGCAGCCTTTTCATCAAAACCCTTCTGTGGCACGAATGCATGGGCTTCCAGGTGCACGCAATCCTGCTCATCGAGCCGCACGACGCCCAGGCGCAACCATTCGTCCAGCACCACCCGGCCGCGGATATCGGTGCTGACCTTGGCGACCAGGGCGTCGAATGAGCAATCGCCACCCACACTGGCTAGCCGCGCAAGCGCCCTCGCCTGGCCGGGTGCCGAGCAGAATGGTGGGGTGTTGGTCCATACATTGACCAACTGTGCACCTAGCGTGATGTTATCCGGCAGGGCCGCAATTGCAGTGTCACCCTCATTACGCAGCCGCCGGACATCTTTACGATGTACGCCGGTAAGCAGGCTGATGCGGCTATCGGTTGGCGCGGTGTCGTTCAGGCGAAACTCACGATGGGCCACATCGACGAACACCTCCTTGAGCAGGTCGGTGAACATCGTGTAGGTAACCCCTTTGCGCAGCATCAGGCGCACCAGCGGGCGCATCACACGCCGCAGCGCACTCAGCATCGACGGGGGTAAGACAGGCGATTGCATCGAGGGCATTCCTTGACAGAGGCACCCAGTATAAGACGCGGGAATTAATCCCACGCAAACCGCAATCATATCCCGGCATGGACGAGGAAAAAGCTGTCAGCGCTCATTGGAAATGACGTGATAAAGGCAAGACAGGCCAGAACCTGCTCATACAAAACCCGTCCGCTGGGTTTTGTATGGGCCACTTCGGGTCAGCGCCAATCAGCTTCTGCTGTTGTCATCCCCGGCCTCGCCGCCGGCATGAACACCGTGGTCATCACCCGGTTCGCCACCCACATGGTTGCCGTGATCGTCACCAGGTTCACCACCAACATGATTGCCGTGATCATCGCCAGGCTCACCGCCGACATGATTACCATGATCATCCCCGGGTTCCCCACCCGCGTGATTGCCATGATCGTCACCCGCTTCAGCATGGTTGCTGCTGCGCCCAGCGTTTGAATTACCGTCGTGGCCACTGCCGCTGTTGCCGGCATGGCCACCACCGTCACCGCCGCTGCCGTGGCCACCACTTCCGCTTCCGCCACCATGGCCACCGCCGCCACCACTTCCACCACCACCGTGGCCACCGCCACCGCCACTTCCACCGCCACCGTGGCCACCGCCACCGCCACTTCCACCGCCACCGTGGCCACCGCCGCCGCCACTTCCACCGCCACCGTGGCCACCGCCGCCACCGCCACCACCGCCACCGCCACCGCCACCGCCATCTTTAGCGTAGGCACTGGAGCCATGAGAAATCGAGTCAGGGATCAAGGCAATGGACATCGACAACACGCCAGCTACAGCAGCCGCGAGTAAAGCCTTCTTGAACAGCAGGTGGATTTGCATAGTCCGTCTCCAGGTCTTCGCCACGAGAACGCCAAATCGGTCAGTAATCTTGCTTCAGATTGAACTTATATTTGCGTGGGATTTTTTCCCACGCTTAATTAATAGACCGTCACTCCCCAGGTCTCAAGCGCCAAGCGAACAAGCCGACCGGTGGTTGGCCTGCTATGTTTTCCCTATCGTCCCAGAGGAACACCGGCATGGCTGCGCTACTGACGCTGCAAACCCCGCGCTTGTGCGACTACAGCGAGCTGGTACAGGTGTGGGAGGATTCAGTACGCGCCACCCACGACTTTCTGCCAGAGGGCTATATCCTGCTACTGCGCGAACATGTGCTGCGCCGCTACCTCGACGCAGTGATGCTGATCTGCTGCAAGGACCGCCAGCGCATCTGTGGTTTCGCCGGTGTCGCCAACGGGCGGGTGGACATGCTGTTCGTCGCACCTGGCTACCGCGGCCAAGGGGTAGGCAAGCGCCTGCTGCGCTATGCCATCAATGAGCTGAATGCCGAGTACCTTGACGTCAACGAACAGAACCCGAAAGCGCTGGGCTTCTACCTGCATGAGGGTTTCGAGGTCATCGGCCGTTCGGAAACCGACGGCCTGGGCCAGCCCTATCCTCTGCTGCACATGAGGCTAATGCGCACAGTGCCTTGAGGCGGCGCCTGAATGTGCCGCGCTATGTGTCCAAAATGGCGCATCTGACACAGATTCCCATCATCTACCGCTTGCAGGCAGGTACAATGGAGGCCTTTCCCTGCCTTGCGAATTGCCCCATGTCCGAACCCGTCCGCCTGTCCAAACGCCTCATCGAGCAGCTCGGCTGCTCCCGCCGCGAGGCCGAGCAGTACATTGAAGGAGGCTGGGTAACGGTCGATGGCGTGGTGGTCGAGCAGCCGCAGTTCAAGGTTGAGCAGCAGCGCGTCGAACTGCTGCCGGGCGCCCGTGCCGAAACCCTGGAGCCGGTGACCCTGCTGCTGAACCAGCCAGCCGGCATGGACAGTGAAGACGCCCGCGCCAGCATGAACATGGGCAGCCTTAGCGAGGCCCACCGCGAAGGCGTGCGCGCCCTGCACGGGCATTTTGCCCGGCAAGCCTGCGTGGCACCGCTGGAGCGTGGCGCCAGCGGCCTGCAGGTGTTTACCCAGGACTGGCGGGTATCCCGCAAGATCGAGGCCGACCTGCGTCGCCTGGAGCAAGAGTTCATCATTGAAGTGCGCGGCGAAACCACCCCCCAGGCGCTGGAACGCCTGGCGCGTGGGGCCATGCGCAATGACCGCGAGTTGCCCAAGGCCAAGGCCAGCTGGCAGAACGAGACACACCTGCGCATGGTGTTGAAAAACCCACAACCAGGGCAGATTTCCGAGCTATGCGCCTACCTGCGCCTGGAGCTTTTAGGCATGCGACGCATTCGCCTGGGTGGTGTGTCGATGGGCAAGCTGCCCTTGGGCCAATGGCGTTACCTGGCTACCTCCGAACGTTTCTAAGCAATACGCCGCGCCGGAACGCGCGGCACCTGAACAGGATTCTGCTGCAATGAACCACAACGACGTCCTGCGCAGCCTGCGCTACATGCTCAAGGTGAACGACGCCAAGATGGCCGAGATCATCGGGCTCTCTGGCCTCGAAGTGCATCCTCTGGTGCTGGCCACCTACCTGAAAAAAGAAGAAGAGGAAGGCTTCGTGCGCTGCCCTGAACGGGTGATGGCGCACTTCCTTGACGGCCTGGTGATCTACCGCCGAGGCAAAGACGATAGCCGCCCGCAGCAGCCGATCGAGCTGCCGGTAACCAACAACCTGATCCTCAAGAAGCTGCGTGTGGCCTTTGAGCTCAAGGAAGACGACCTGCACGCGATTCTCAAGTCGGTCAACTTCCCGGTCAGCAAACCTGAGCTCAGCGCGCTGTTCCGCAAGGCTGGCCACGACAACTACCGCCCGTGTGGCGACCAGTTGATGCGCAACTTCCTCAAGGGCCTGACCCTGCGCGTGCGCGGCTGAGTGGCCATGCAGCATACGGTTGTCCCGGTCGGCATCGTCCACTCCTGTTTCAAGGAAAAGTTCGCCATTCCGCGCCAGCCGCAGCTGGCGCCTGCCGCCCGTGGCGTGCTCGAACTGTTGCCGCCGTTCGATCAAGGTGACGCGGTCGAGGGCCTGGAGCAGGTCAGCCATGTGTGGCTGCTGTTCCTGTTCCACCAGGCACTGGAGGAAAAACCACGCCTGAAAGTGCGGCCTCCGCGTCTGGGCGGCAACAAGAGCATGGGAGTGTTCGCCACCCGCGCCACCCATCGGCCCAACGGCATCGGCCAGTCGGTGGTACGCCTGGAGGGCGTGGAGCCCGGGCGCCTGCTGCTGTCCGGGATCGACCTGCTCGACGGCACGCCGGTGCTGGACATCAAGCCTTATGTGCCCTATGCCGACAGCGTCGCTGGCGCCAGCAACCAGATGGCCAACGCAGCGCCTGTGGCAATTGCCGTGCAGTGGGCGGACAACGCCCTGATCCAGGCCCGCGAGCATGCGCTGCGTTTGAATGAGCCGCTGGTGCAACTGATCGAGCAATGCCTGGCGCAGGACCCACGGCCGGCCTACCAGATACCACCGTCCGAGCGGGTGTACGGGGTGAAGTTCTGGGATGTGCAAGTAAGGTGGCATTACCCACAGCCGGAGGAGATCCGGGTGTTGGAGGTGGTACTGGGCTGAGGGCCGCCGCATCGCCCTGTGTGGGAGCAACTGTCTTGCTCAATTTCTAAAAGCTGGCGCCTTCCCTGTGGGAGCGGGCTTGCCCGCGAACACGGGCGAAGCCCGTGCCATCCACCACGGTGTTGGCTTCGCGGGCAAGCCCGCTTCCACGCGGCTCACGCTGCGTTCTGGATTTACGTTGTACTTTCAGGCTGCGGTAGCACTAGATCGAGCCATGATGTACCCGTTCTGAGCATGGCATTTAACCGCACGATGAACGTTCTCATGCAGGCCACGATAGCGACTTTGGGAAGTTTTCCGCGCTCCCGCAGTGACTGATAACGAGCCTTGAGTGCTGGGTTGTATCTCATCGCCACAAGGCATGCCATGTACAGCGATCGCCTGACCGCAAATCGTCCGCCAGAGATAGAGCGCTTGCCCATGAATTTCCCGCTGTCGTGGTTGAAGGGCGCCACTCCGACCAGGGAGGCAATTTCTCTGGATTCAACCCGACCCAGCTCCGGCAGCAGCGCTACTAGCTTGCCCGCTGTCACCATCCCAATGCCTTTCACTTTAATCAGTTGGGTAACCCGTTCGTCGTTCAGCATCGCGGTTTGCTGTTCGATCTCACGCTCAACCAGTTTGATCTGCGCTTTGAAGTGTTTCAGGTTGGCATTCAGGTAGTTAGCAACTGCAGTCGATTGCACCTGCTTCAGGCGCCGCAGGTCGTCATCTCGCTGTTGAACCAACCGATCACGTTGCTGAAGCAACTCTCGCAGAAGCGCTCGTTCGGGGCTGATTCGCAGGGAGGGTTGATCTGGAATGACTTCGGCATAGTGCGCCAGAACCTCGGCGTCGATGGCGTCAGTCTTGGCCTTGATGCCTAGAGAGTCAGCGAATGACCTGGCTCGCCTGGGATTAACGCGTATGACCTTGTAGCCAGCGTCCTGTAGAAAACGCATGACATCTCGCTCGTAGCCACCCGTCGCCTCTAACAGGACGCGCTTGATACTGAGCTTGCGAAGGCTCTCCAGTAGCGCCTCAAAGCCTGTGGGATCATTGCTTAAATGCATTTTGATGCCCTGTGGCCGCACCGCAGCATCAAGGGAGAGACTGGAAACATCGATACCCAAGAAGGAAGCCATCACCAAAACCTCCTAAACTCAACACAGTGAGAGGACTTTGGCTTGGCCCACGCTTGTGATTCGAGATCAGAGCCGCATCCAACTGTTCGGGCTCTCGCCAAAGTGGAACGGTGAATGGCAGCTTGTGCTCCCACACGTGCTCAAGGCACCTACGGCATTCAGCTTGCCATTCACCGCTCTCACTCCAGATTCTAATCCCCCATCAAGACACAAGCGGCCTTGCGTCGCGAAAGGGCTGCGCAGCGGCCCCAAGATTTCAGCCATCCTGCAAGGTCGCCGGGGCTGCTGCGCAGCCCTTTCGCGACGCAAGGCCGCTCCCACAAGGGACCGCGCAGACACGAAAAAGGCGACCTTGGGTCGCCTTTCTCATTTCAACCCGCTATCAACGAGCCGGGCCTTCAGCCACGCCCAGGTCGTCCGTCGGGCGGGTATCGATCAGCGGCGCACCACCGGAGGCCAATTCCGAAGCCAGCTTGTCGTTGTCCATTTCCTTGACCCACTTGGCCACTACCACGGTGGCAACGGCGTTGCCCACCAGGTTGGTCAGGGCGCGGGCTTCGGACATGAAGCGGTCGATGCCAAGGATCAACGCCAGGCCGGCAACCGGCAGGTGGCCAACAGCCGACAGGGTCGCGGCCAGCACGATGAAGCCCGAACCGGTAACGCCGGCAGCACCCTTGGAAGCCACCAGCAGCACCAGCAGCAGGGTGATCTGGTGAGTGATGTCCATGGTGGTGTCAGTGGCCTGAGCGATGAACACCGCAGCCATGGTCAGGTAGATCGAGGTACCGTCCAGGTTGAACGAGTAACCAGTCGGGATAACCAGGCCCACTACCGATTTCTTGGCACCCAGGCGCTCCATCTTGGCCAGCATGCGTGGCAGGGCCGACTCCGAGGACGAAGTACCCAGCACGATCAGCAGTTCTTCACGGATGTAGCGGATCAGCTTGATCACGCTGAAGCCGTGGGCACGGCAGATACCGCCCAGCACCACCAGCACGAACAGCAGGCAGGTGATGTAGAAGCAGGCCATCAGGTAGCCCAGCTGCACCAGCGAGCCAACACCGTACTGGCCGATGGTGAAGGCCATGGCGCCGAAAGCACCGATCGGGGCCAGCTTCATGATCATGTTGATGATGTTGAACATGACGTGGGCGAAGCGGTCGATCATGTCCAGTACCGGCTTGCCGTAGCTGCCCAGGCGGTGCAGGGCGAAGCCGAACAGTACCGAGAACATCAGCACTTGCAGGATGTCGCCGTTGGCGAAGGCGCCGACGACCGTATTGGGGATGACGTTAAGCAGGAAGCCGACGGTAGTCTGCTGCGCGCCGGCGGCGGCGTAGGCAGCCACGCTGCTGGCGTTCAGGGTGCTGACGTCGATGTGCATGCCAGCGCCTGGCTTGACCACGTTGACGACGACGAGGCCGATGATCAGGGCGATGGTGGAGACGATTTCGAAGTACAGCAACGCGTAGCCGCCGGTTTTGCCGACCGACTTCATGCTCTGCATGCCGGCAATGCCGCTGACCACGGTACAGAAGATGATCGGGGCGATGACCATCTTGATCAGTTTGACGAAGCCGTCACCCAGGGGTTTGAGGGCAACGCCCGTTTCCGGGTAGTAGTGGCCGAGCAGGATGCCGATGGTGATGGCGACCAACACCTGGACATACAGGGATTTGTACAGCGGCTGACGTGTCGTCATGGCTAATTTTCCTCAAGTGTGCCGGTTCACCCTTCCCAGGGTGATGGGGGCACCTGAATCGCTAACCCTCCTGCACTTGGAGGGATTTGTCGTTGTGTTCGAGCTGCCTGGGCAGGCCTCTGCGAGGATCAATAGCAAGGGTGGTGCCAAAATGCCCATGAAGGGTGCAAAGCCCGTATTTGCTAGGAATAAATGCCCAACGACAGGGCGATATTCCCGAGACGGATTGGCGGATTTCCGCCCGATGGCGGAATTTGTACAAGGAGGAATGGCGGAAATCCGCCCTTTGTGGATTGCCTGTGCCCCCATTCGCGGATTGACCTGCGAATGGGCCGGCACAGGCTAGGGATCAATCCAGGTTGAAGGTGATCCTGAACGCAGCGCCCCCCAGCGGCGAATCGCCAAGGCTCAGCTCGGCGTCATAGCTGTCGACGATATCCTTGACCACGGCCAAGCCTATGCCCTGCCCCGGGTGCTGGCTGTCCAGCCGCTCCCCACGCTCCAGAATGCGTTCACGCTGGTCGTTGGGCACGCCCGGCCCGTCGTCCTCGATGCACAAGGTCAGATACCCCGGCGCCTTCACCAGGCTCACCCGCACTTGGCCCAGGCTTAGCCGGTAGGCGTTCTCCAGCAGGTTGCCGAGCATTTCCAGCAACGCGCCCTGCTCCATCGGCACCTGCGCCGCGTCCGGCAACTCCAGCACCACGTTCACACGTTTTTCCCGGTAAACCTTGGCCAAGGTACTGCACAGGCTGTCGAGCAACGGCCGCAGCAAGACGCTGTGGCGGACCAGGCCACTCTTGCGCAGGCTGGCGCGTTGCAGCTGGTAGTCGATCTGCTGGCTCATGCGCTCGATCTGGCTTTGCAGCACCCGCGCCTGCTCGCGCTCGCCGCTGCGCTGCTGCAAGCTTTCACCCACACCCTGCAACACCGCCAGCGGCGTCTTCAGGCTGTGGGCCAGGTCGTCCAGCGAATCACGGTAGCGCGTGCGCTGCTCACGCTCACTGCGCAACAGACGGTTGAGTGAGCGGGTCAGGCGCAGCAACTCGCGTGGGTGCTCACCGCTCAGACCGTCACGTGCACCTGATTCCACTTCATCCAGTTCGTGGCTGAGGCGTCGCAACGAGCGCAGCCCCCAGGTCAGGCCTGCCCACAACAACACCATGAGCGCCAGCAATGCAGCGCCGAACCCCAGGTAGAGCTTTTCGCGCAGGCCATTGAGGGTGGCCTTGTACTCGCTCACGGGCTGCAGAGCGACAATGCTGTAGGCGGCACTCTGCCCGCCCAACAGCTTGATCTCGACGTCGTACACGAAGAACTCTTCGCCATCGGACTGGTGAATGCGGTCGAACTCGTTGCCGCGCCCGTCATAGCGCGGCTGGTAGTTGATGTGCCGGTCGGCGGTGGCACGCGACTGCCAGACCAGTTTGCCGTCGCGGTCAAAGATATAGCCGAGCAGGCCTGTGTAGGGCAGGTTGTAGCGCTCGTCCGGCAGCAGTGTCGGCATCTGCAGCTGGCCATGCTCGATACGCGCAGCGGAAATCAGCGTGGTCACATCCGAGGCCAGACGCTGCTCGATCGACTCCTGCAGAGCCAGGCTGAAGGCCTTCTGCAAGGCCGGCAGCAGCGCCAGCATGAACAGCAGCGCCAACACTGCGGCGGCCAGCATCAGGCGCACCCGCAGCGAGCGGATCATCGGCAGCGCTCGGTGAACAGGTAGCCCAGACCGCGCACCGTGTCGATGGGTTTGAAGCCGCGCTCGCCTTCAAGCTTGCGGCGCAGGCGGCCAACCAGCACTTCGATGACATTGGGGTCGCGCTCTTCGTCACCTGGGTACAACTGTTCCATCAGGCGATCCTTGGCCACCACCTGCTGGTGATGGCGCATGAGGTATTCGAGGATGCGGTATTCGTAGGCAGTCAGGGCCAAGGCGTGTTCGTCGAGGGTGGCCTGCTTGCGGTTGAGGTCAAGTACCAAGGGGCCAGCGGTGATGGTCGACTGGATGAAACCACTGGAGCGGCGTAACAGGGCATTGAGCCGTGCTTCAAGCTCCTCGAACTGGAACGGCTTGACCAGATAGTCGTCGGCACCGGCGGCCAGGCCCTCGACCTTGTCTTGCCAGTTGCCACGGGCTGTGAGGATGAGAATGGGGAAGGTCTTGTCCTGGCTGCGCAGCCGCGTGATCAGCTCCAGGCCGCTGATACCGGGCAGGCCCAGATCGATGATGGCAAGGTCGAAATGGTACTGCTCGGCCTGGTACAGCGCCTCTTCGGCATCAGCGACCGCCTCGACCACATGGCCGCTTTCGCCCAGGCGGGTGTAGAGGTGATGGCGAAGCAGGGCTTCGTCCTCGACCACCAGCAGTTTCATGTGCAGCTCCTTATGTGTATTGCCTGTACCGGCCTATTCGCGGGTATGCCTGCTCCCACAGCAATCGCACAGTCTCTGAAACGTGTGCAGCACCCGCACAAGCCAAAGGTACTGCACAGTTTCAGCGGTTTGTGCAGTACCTGTGGGAGCGGGCGTGCCCGCGAAGGCCGGTACAGGATAACGCGGCTCGTTCGTCAGAACTTGTAACTTGCTGCCAGGTAGGTCTGCGCGCTGCTGGTCAGGCGCAGGGTGCCATCCTTCGGCCCGCCATGCGCGCCCACCTCGGTCGCGGCATTGGTGCGCAGGTAACGGTAGCCCAGTTCGACCGAGGCCTTGTCGGTGATGTCCTGGATCACACCGGCCTGCAAGCCGTAGGCATAACCGTAGTCAGTGTCCCGGCTGGCGCCTGGCGAGTCCTGGGTAAGCTTGGTCACACCCAGGCTGCCACCACCGAACAGCTTGGTGGTATCGCCCACCGGCAGGAACAAGTCGTAGCTGCCAAGCAGGTTTTCCTGGCGCAACTTCAGGCCACTGTGGTCGCCAGAGACATTGTCATAGGTCATGTAGTAGCGGCCCTGGTCGTTGATCTTGCCCAGACGCACACCCCAGGTATCGTCCTTGCCGATAATACCGTCGGCATTGAGCTGATCGGTGTTGCGTTGCAGCAGGCCGGACTTGCGAACTTTGTCGCTGGTCTGGCCGTAGGTGAGGCTGGCGAAGTTGTCGTCCGCGGCCTGGGCGGTGGTAATGCCAGCGGCACAGACGGCCATGGCGGCAAGCAAGGTATTGAAGGTTTTCATGGCTGGGTACTCCAGTTGGGTGCGCTGTTTCGGTCTGGAAGCTAGAGTAATCAGGGCACCCTGAACCGCGACTGAACCCTGGCTGAACCCCGGCTGAACGAATCGATAGCAAAACAAGGAGTTGTGAACATGCGAGCCCTGCTGGCCCTGACCCTGATGTGCAGCGCCGCCCTCGCCCAAGCGGCGGTAGTGACCCGTGAAATTCCTTATCAGGACGACGATGGCAACCGCCTCGTCGGCTACTACGCCTACGATGACGCGCTGGACGGCAAACGCCCAGGCATCGTTGTGGTGCATGAATGGTGGGGCCTGAACGACTATGCCAAGCGTCGTGCGAGAGATCTTGCCGCCCTGGGCTACAAGGCACTGGCCATCGACATGTACGGCGATGGCAAGCACACCGAGCATCCGCAGGATGCCCAGGCATTCATGGCCGCAGCGATGAAGGACCCGGCCGCAGCAGCAGCGCGCTTCGACGCGGGCCTGGAGTTGTTGAAAAAGCAGCCGAATGTGAACAAGCATCAACTGGGCGCTGTCGGCTACTGTTTTGGCGGCAAGGTGGTGCTCGATGCCGCACGCCGGGGAAAAAAGCTCGATGGCGTGGTGAGCTTCCATGGCGCACTGGCCACCCAGACCCCGGCAAAACCTGGCGTGGTGCGGGCCGATATCCTGGTCGAGCATGGTGCGGCGGACAGCATGGTCACCCCACAGCAGGTGGAGGCGTTCAAGGCCGAGATGGATGCGGCCAAGGTCAACTACCAGTTCGTCAGTATTGAAGGGGCCAAGCACGGGTTCACCAACCCCGATGCCGATCGGCTGAGCCACGGTGAACATGGGGGGCCGGACATTGGCTATAACAAGGCCGCGGACGAGCGTTCCTGGGCGGATATGCAGGCGTTCTTCAAGAAGGTGTTCAAATAAAAGATTGTGCAATCGTTGTGGGAAAGGAGGCGTTACCACGCCACCTCCCTTAGCGCCTGCACAGCTGGCACAATAGCCGCCATGAACACACTTCCTGCCTGTTGCGCCCCGCTCCAGCACCACTGGCCCCTGCCCCGCCCATTGCCCGGCGCGGTGCTGGTCAGTTGCGCCTTCGACCCTGCCCACTTGGCCGCCGACGACTTCCAGCGCGCTGGCGTACTGCCCAGCGCCAGCCTGCTGCGCTCGGTGGCCAAGCGCCAGGCCGAGTACCTGGCCGGCCGCGTATGTGCCCGCGCCGCGCTCCAGCACCTGGACGGCCGCGACTACGTGCCCGGCACCCACGAAGACCGCTCGCCCATCTGGCCCGCCGGTATTCATGGCTCGATCACACACGGCAAGGGCTGGGCCGCCGCGGTGGTCGCCGGCGAAAACAGCTGCCAAGGTCTGGGCCTGGATCAGGAAGCCTTGCTGGATGACGCGCGCGCCGAGCGGCTGATGGGCGAAATCCTTACCCCGGCAGAGTTGGAGCGCCTGGACCGCCGCCAGCTTGGGCTTACGGTCACCCTGACGTTCTCGCTGAAGGAAAGCTTGTTCAAGACCCTGTACCCACTGACTCGCCAACGCTTCTACTTCGAACACGCAGAAGTGCTCGACTGGTCCGCAGAAGGGCTGGCGCGCTTGCGCCTGCTCACCGACCTGTCACCGCAGTGGCAGCAAGGCGCAGAGCTGCAAGGTCAGTTCTGCCTGCAGGACGGCCACCTGCTGAGCCTGGTCAGCGTCTGACCTTCACAGCGGTGCCTGCTGCCTTGGCCAGTTCAGGCTGAAGCAGGCACCGCCCAACGCCTCGCTGCGGCCCACCGTGGCCCGGCCCGCGTGCCAGTAGATGATCCGCCGTACGATCGACAGGCCCAGGCCATGCCCGCCCGAGGCACGGGTGCGGCTGTCATCGAGGCGGGTGAAGGGCGTGAAAATGCGGTCCCAGAAGCCCTCGGGGATCCCTGGGCCGTCATCCTCCACATCGATGCGGCAACGTTGCTGGCCCAGCTGATAGCTCAGGCGCACTTCGCCCTCGGCATGGCGCATGGCATTGCCGACAAGGTTCTGCAGGGCCCGGTGCAAGTAGCGCGGCTCGGCCTCGACCCAGGCGCCTTCGGCATCCGCGCCCTGACAGTCGCCGCGCACCACCCGCACCTCGGCACGCAAAGGTGCCAGCTCTTCGATCACCCGATCGAGCAAGGCATCCAGATCGACCCGCTGGAACTTCAAGGCCGGTGCGCCCTGCTCCAGGCGGGCGTAGGTCAGCATCTCGTCGACCAGCTTGTCGAGGTCCTGGATATCCCCGTCCATGCCCGCCAGATGCTTTGCCCGCACCTGTTCAGTCGTGGCGCTTTCGATCATCTCCAGGCCAAAGCGCAGGCGCGCCACCGGCGTGCGAAGCTCGTGGGACACCGCTCGCACCAGCTCGCGCTGCATGGTCAGCGAGCGCTGCAGGTGCTCGGCCATGCCATTGAAGGCAGCCGCCAGGCGCCCTACCGAGTCGGCGTCGCCGGCCGGCACGCGGGTATCCAGGCTGCCTTGGGCGATGCGCGTGGCAGCAATCTCCAGGCCGGACACACGACGTTCCAGCTGACGCACCAGCAGGTAGACCACCAGGCCGATCAGGCACAGCCCCAGGAAGGCAATCAGAATCAGCAACTGCGGCGGGTAAGGGTTGAGCTGGTACAGCGGGCCGATTTCCAGTACCCATGGCGAGCCCGTCAGCCCGGCGAACACCCGGATCGAGTCACCATCCTTGCCCAGCGCCATCACCGTGTCGCCCTCCTCCACGCGGCGCCGCTGGTCATCGTCCAGGCTGACCCGCTCGATACGTTGCAAGGCAACGCCAAAGCCGAAGCCCTTTTCCTGCTTGATCTGTGCCAGGCGCTGCTGCTGTTCGGTTACCGGGTAGCGCACCAGTTCGTCGGCCAATAGATAGAGGGTGGCCCGCGCCAACTGCTCGCTGATCTGTTTGATCTGCGCGACCAGCATCAGGTCTTCCTGGCCCACCTTGCGTAGCACTTGCGCCGCATGCGGGCCAATCTTCTCGACCACCACCAGGCCACGGTACAGGCGCGCCCGCTGGCCACCGTCAAGGCTGCGTGCGCTCATCGGTTGCAGCGCCAACGGCACGCCAAGCAGGCGTTCCCAGATCAGCAGCGAACGCTTGCGTTGGGTTTCATTCTGCATTGCCAGGTTGTCGGCCATCAGGCTGAAGGTGCCCTGGGCCAGGCCCTCGCGATGCTGGGCAGCGCGCACTTCGTTGACCAGGTGCAGGCTGAGCACGCCAAGCAGGGCCACCAGCACCAGCACGGCCAGCATGCCGCCGTAGATGCGCAGGAAGATCGAATTGTTCATGGTGCCTCGCCAACGAACAGGTAGCCTTTGCTGCGCAGGGTCTTGATCAACCGCGGCTGAAGCGGGTCGTCGCCGATCTTGGGGCGGATTTTCGAGATGCGGATATCGATGGAGCGGTCCTGGCCGTCGTAGCCCACGCCACGCAGTGCGGTGAAGATCTGTTCACGGGTCAGCACCCGGCCAGCGTTGCTGGCCAACAGCCAGAGCAGATCGAATTCGGCGCCGGTCAGTTCGATCAACTGCTCGCCCAGGTGCGCCTCGCGCAGGCGGTTGTCGATACGCAGCGCACCGAAGGCCAGGTCCTGGCGCTTGCTGTCCACGGTTTCGCTGCGGCGCAGCAGGGCCTGGATACGCGCCAGCAGCAAGCGTGGGCGCACGGGTTTGCAGACGTAGTCGTCGGCACCCAGGTCCAGGCCCTGAACCTGGTCGAGTTCATCGCTGCGCGCGGTGAGCATGAGGATCGGCCCCTGGTACTGGCTGCGCACCCGACGGCAGATGCTCAGGCCGTCCTCGCCGGGGAGCATCAGGTCGAGGATCACCAGGTCGGGCTGGCTGTCGATGATGCGCCTCGCGGCGCGGGCGCCATCGGCCTCCACCGCGACCTCGAAACCATTGGCCTGCAGGTATTCGGCGGTGAGCTCGGCGAGGCGCTGGTCGTCTTCGACGATGAGGATGCGGGGTATGGGGTGGTCCATGGCTTTGGCCTTGTTGTTCTTGGGATCGTGTCAGGGCAGCTGAGAGTATGAATGTAGATGGGGGGCCCTGCGAGACCGAGCGCCCCGCGGACGGTGCTCGATCTCCCAGGCACCCCAGATCTTCAGACACGCCCTACCGCCCCCTCGACTGAACCGTTTTTTGTGACAGGCTTCGCGCCCCAAAAAAACTGCCCAAGGGCGTCACGGTGCAGAAAAATACTGCAAACCACTTGGCACAAGGCCTACAGCGAATACCCACCATTCACTCACAAAGTACACACAACTTATCCACAGGCGCTCGCCTTGCAAAGCCCCCAATACCGCATTATCTTGTATCCCGATCGCAGCGAACCACTAGATATAGGGGTTCGTGCAAAATCACACACAAAAGTCAACCCGCAAGATCAAGCGATTTTCCGGGTGGAACTTCAGGTGATTTCAGCAGCCAAACCGCTCCTGCGGAGGCGACCGAGGCAAGCCCTTCCAGGGCCTTGTTCGGGCATGGGTGTTGCAGGCCAGCCCTGGCATCCATCAGCAACAGATTTTGGGCCCCGCCCAAAACCTTTGACTTCGGCCAGGGAGCGGCAAGCCATTGCCCCTAATTCCTGAGTCTGTCCCGAAGTCGGTACGCCCGTGCGGGCGGATGCGCATGCTTTGTGCATCCCCGCAAGGCCATCGAGCAAGTGGACGGAACGGTGGGCGCCCATAGGGCGCCTGAACAATATAGAAATTGTGGAGACACCCACCCATGCAAACCGACACAACTCGCGAGAACCCGCAGGCCAAGGTGCCGCAGGCCGCCGATTCCAACCAGGATCTGGCTGCCACCGCCCCTGGCCAACTGCGCGTGATCAAGCGTAACGGCACTGTCGTCCCTTACACCGACGACAAGATCACCGTCGCCATCACCAAGGCGTTCCTCGCAGTTGAAGGCGGCACTGCCGCCGCTTCGTCGCGCATCCACGACACCGTCGCGCGCCTGACCGAGCAGGTTACCGCCACGTTCAAGCGTCGCATGCCATCGGGTGGCACCATCCACATCGAAGAAATCCAGGACCAGGTCGAACTGGCCCTGATGCGCGCCGGCGAGCAGAAAGTTGCCCGCGACTACGTGATCTACCGTGACCAGCGCGCCAAGGAGCGTGCCACCCGCGCCAACACCGACGCCGTGGTCGAGCCGCACCCGAGCATCCGCATCACCCTGGCTGACGGCAGCCTGGCGCCGCTCGACATGGCCCGCCTGAACACCATCATCAGCGAAGCCTGCGAAGGCCTGGCCGAAGTCGATGGCGACCTGATCCAGCGCGAAACCCTGAAGAACCTGTACGACGGCGTGGCCATCAAGGACGTCAACACCGCCCTGGTGATGACCGCCCGTACCCTGGTGGAGCGCGAGCCGAACTACTCGTTCGTTACCGCCCGCCTGCTGATGGACACCCTGCGCGCCGAAGGCCTGGGCTTCCTGAATGTAGCCGACAGCGCCACCCACCACGAAATGGCTGACCTGTACGCCAAGGCCCTGCCGGCCTACGTCGCCAAAGGTATCGAGTTCGAGCTGCTGAACCCGGCCCTGGCCGACTTCGACCTGGAAAAACTGGGCAAGGCGATCAACCACGAGCGCGACCAGCAGTTCACCTACCTGGGCCTGCAAACCCTGTACGACCGCTACTTCATCCACAAGGATGGCGTGCGCTTCGAGCTGCCGCAGGTGTTCTTCATGCGTGTGGCGATGGGCCTGGCGCTGGAAGAGAAAGACAAGGAAGCCCGTGCGATCGAGTTCTACAACCTGTTGTCGTCGTTCGACTACATGGCCTCGACCCCGACCCTGTTCAACGCCGGTACCCTGCGCCCGCAGCTGTCCAGCTGCTACCTGACCACCGTGCCGGACGACCTGTCGGGCATCTACCACGCGATCCACGACAACGCCATGCTGTCGAAATTCGCCGGCGGCCTGGGCAACGACTGGACCCCGGTCCGTGCACTGGGCTCGTACATCAAGGGCACCAACGGTAAATCCCAGGGCGTCGTCCCGTTCCTGAAAGTGGTCAACGACACCGCCGTTGCCGTGAACCAGGGTGGCAAGCGCAAAGGCGCTGTATGTGCCTACCTGGAAACCTGGCACCTGGACATCGAAGAATTCATCGAGCTGCGCAAGAACACCGGTGATGACCGCCGTCGTACCCACGACATGAACACCGCCAACTGGATCCCTGACCTGTTCATGAAGCGTGTCTTCGATGACGGCAAGTGGACCCTGTTCTCGCCTTCGGAAGTGCCAGACCTGCACGACCTGACCGGCAAGGCCTTCGAAGAGCGCTACGAGTACTACGAAGCCCTGACCGAGTACAACAAGATCAAGGTGTTCAAGACCATCCAGGCCAAAGACCTGTGGCGCAAGATGCTGTCGATGCTGTTCGAGACCGGCCACCCATGGCTGACCTTCAAGGACCCGTGCAACCTGCGTTCGCCGCAGCAGCACGTGGGCGTGGTCCACAGCTCGAACCTGTGCACCGAAATCACCCTGAACACCAACAAGGACGAGATCGCAGTCTGCAACCTGGGCTCGATCAACCTGCCGAACCACATCGTCGACGGCAAGCTGGACACTGCCAAGCTGCAGCGTACCGTGAACACCGCCGTGCGCATGCTCGACAACGTGATCGACATCAACTACTACTCGGTGCCGCAAGCGCGTAACTCGAACTTCAAGCACCGTCCGGTCGGCCTGGGCATCATGGGCTTCCAGGATGCGCTGTACCTGCAGCACATTCCTTACGGTTCCGATGCTGCCGTCGAGTTTGCCGACAAGTCGATGGAAGCGGTCAGCTACTACGCCATCCAGGCTTCTTGCGACCTGGCCGATGAACGCGGCGCCTACGAGACCTTCCAGGGTTCGCTGTGGTCCAAGGGCATCCTGCCGCTGGATTCGCAACAGATCCTGATCGAGGCCCGTGGCCAGAAGTACATCGACGTCAACCTGGAAGAAACCCTGGACTGGGCGCCGGTACGTGCCCGCGTGCAGAAAGGTATTCGTAACTCGAACATCATGGCCATCGCGCCAACCGCGACCATCGCCAACATCACTGGCGTGTCGCAGTCGATCGAGCCTACCTACCAGAACCTGTACGTGAAATCGAACCTGTCGGGCGAATTCACCGTGATCAACCCGTACCTGGTTCGCGACCTCAAGGCCCGCGACCTGTGGGACTCGGTCATGATCAACGACCTGAAGTACTACGACGGTTCGGTACAGCAGATCGAGCGTATCCCGCAAGAGCTGAAAGACCTGTACGCCACTGCGTTCGAAGTCGAGACCAAGTGGATTGTCGACGCGGCTTCCCGTCGCCAGAAGTGGATCGACCAGGCGCAGTCGCTGAACCTGTACATTGCGGGTGCATCGGGCAAGAAGCTGGACGTGACCTACCGCATGGCCTGGTACCGTGGCCTGAAAACCACCTACTACCTCCGTGCCCTGGCCGCCACCAGCACCGAGAAGTCGACCATCAACACCGGCAAGCTCAACGCCGTTTCCAGCGGTGGCGACAGCGCCCCGGTCCAGGCAGCCGGCCCAGCGCCAGTGCCGAAGGCCTGCGCGATCGACGAGCCTGACTGCGAAGCCTGCCAGTAAGGCCTGAATGCCGTGCGGGGTGCCTACGGGTGCCCCGCGCGGCATTTTTGTATCCGCGCCTCAGAGAAACCTTGCCCTTTGCCCACTGTTCACGCAGCTCGGTAAAAGAACAGGACCTCTCAAAAAAGGATGTACGCCCATGGCGCGGAAAAAACTGGCATCTCGCAAGATTGGTCGCAACGCAGAAACCGGCCGTTTCACCTCAGTGGAACAGGCACGCAAGCACCCCAAGACACACATTGTCGAAACGCTGTATACCCACCGTAGCTAGTGGTAGCTGGCCTCATCGCCGGCCAGCCCGCGGCGAGGCCGGCTTTGCAACACAGCCCTCAAGAAACACCATATGATGTGCCTTGAAATTTAAACTGGCACAACATATAGGTTGGCGCTACACTCTCCCCCCGTAGAAGAAGCCACCTTTTTCGTGAACGGACGCACGCCAAACCGGTCGAAAAAGTTACCCTCGCCGGCGACACACGCGCCCCGATCGAAGGTGAATTCCGGTATACTCTGCGCCCTCTGAAAAGAGCACCTATTCAATTGTCCTGGCCCCTCCCAGAGGCCTGGCCAGGTACAAGCCAGAACACATTCAGATGTAAACGAGAGTCAGCCTCTCGAGCTGTCCATTCGCCGTTACGGCCTTGCGTCAGGCATCACATTCTTAAAATCCAACCGGTTGCCCCAGGGCGACCCTCAAGCAGGAGCCAAACCATGCTGAGCTGGGACGAATTCGACAAAGAAGACGGCGAAGTAGCCGCCAAAGGCAACACCCCTGCGCAGGCCGCTGCCGCCGCCACCCTCGACAAGCTCGACAGCGCCGGTGGTGCCGCCGCCCTGGAGGCCCGTGCGGCCACCGCTTCTGACTCCGAAGCCGTCAAACGTGCCAAGGCTGCCCTCGACGCCCTCGACGTTGCCGAAGGCCTGGCCGAGCTGGAAGGTTCCTCGGCCCGCGTTGCAGTCGATGAAAAGCGCATGATCAACTGCCGCGCCGACCTCAACCAGCTGGTACCGTTCAAGTACGACTGGGCCTGGCAGAAGTACCTGGACGGCTGCGCCAACCACTGGATGCCGCAAGAGGTCAACATGACCGCCGACATCGCCCTGTGGAAGAGCCAGGACGGCCTGACCGAAGACGAGCGCCGCATCGTCATGCGCAACCTCGGCTTCTTCTCCACCGCCGACTCGCTGGTTGCCAACAACCTGGCCCTGGCCGTGTACCGCCTGATCACCAACCCGGAGTGCCGCCAGTACATCCTGCGCCAGGCCTTCGAAGAGGCGATCCACACCCACGCCTACCAGTACTGCATCGAGTCGCTGGGCATGGATGAAGGCGAGATCTTCAACATGTACCACGAGATCCCGTCGGTCGCTAAAAAAGCCGCCTGGGGCCTGAAGTACACCCGCGCCATCTCCGACCCGGAATTCAACACCGGCACCGTCGAAACCGACAAAGAGCTGCTGCGCAACCTGATCGCCTACTACTGCGTCCTGGAAGGCATCTTCTTCTACTGCGGCTTCACCCAGATCCTGTCCATGGGCCGCCGCAACAAGATGACCGGCGTGGCCGAGCAGTTCCAGTACATCCTGCGTGACGAGTCGATGCACCTGAACTTCGGTATCGACGTGATCAACCAGATCAAGATCGAGAACCCGCACCTGTGGGATGCGGCGATGAAGGAAGAAGCGACCCAGATGATCCTGCAAGGGACCCAGCTGGAGATCGAATACGCCCGAGACACCATGCCACGCGGCGTGCTGGGCATGAACGCAGCGATGATGGAGGACTACCTCAAGTTCATCGCCAACCGTCGTCTGACCCAGATTGGCCTGAAGGAAGAGTACCCAGGGACTACCAACCCGTTCCCTTGGATGAGCGAAATCATGGACTTGAAGAAAGAGAAGAACTTCTTTGAGACGCGTGTGATTGAGTATCAGACCGGTGGGGCGTTGAGCTGGGACTGATCGTCCGGGCTGAGCATCGAGAAGGCTGCCGATTGGCAGCCTTTTTTTATGATTTTCCCCGAGAGTCCTGACGTCAGTTACGAAGATTGATTTCTTAATCCTATAAAAGACCGCCCCTGCGAAGGCCCATGTGAACAGGGGACCATTTATTGCCTGTGCTGGCCTCTTCGCGGGTGAACCCGCTCCTACAGAGATCGCAGTTTGCCGGGGTTACCTGGCAAGCTGGTCTGCCTGACTTGGCAATGAGCCCTCTGGGCTGATGGGGGACCTGTGCGGGTTCATCGAGGCGTTGAACCGCCGCGAACACCGGCGAAGCCGGTGCCATACACCGAGTCGGATTCTTCGCGGGCAAGCCCGCTCCCACCGAAGCACAGCTCTAGCTTTGAGGCGGTGTTTTACCTTGAGATTTCGGCCTGGGGCTGCCAAACCCTATAGGCCTACTCAAGTCGCTCAGCAGCCTTTTTGTAAGCTTGGTCCCGCTCACGGCGATCGACAGCGACGACAAAAACCACGATCTCTTGGTCAATGACCTGATAAACCAGCCTGTACCCGCTGCTGCGAAGCTTTATTTTGTAGCAATCCGGCAGCGAGTGAAGGCGGTTTGCCTCGATTCAAGGTTTCAGCAGGACCTCTGCCAGTTTCTTCTTGAACTGCTGACGCACGGTATCGCCCAGCTTCTTCCACTCTTTCAATGCGCGGGCATCGAAGTCGAGGCTATAGGTCATCCAGCTTTACCCTCACGCGCTGCGGAGAAGCAAGCCGCTCTTGTACGGTAGCAATGAGATCTTCATCTTCCTCGGTCATCAGGACCGGCCGGAAGGGTAGCTTGCCCCGCTCAGCTACATATTGCAGGGCCTGGCGCATGAGTTCGGAGGGGGTGACACCGAGGCGATCGAGCTCTTTGTAGGCGCGGGCTTTGAGATCATCGTCGACGCGGATATTGATAGAAGCCATGACATAGCCCTCATGTAAAGACGATTGTCATTACACTGCACTGATCGTGGGGACTCTGCAATGGCAGTTTGTCTGCCGGAAGTGACCACAGCGCCATTCCCTTCAAATGAAGAGGCCTCGCCCCTGCCGACAGGAGGGGTACGGCACCAGCAAGGATGCCGGGACTGGACATGCCAGTCTACGTGGTCAAGGGCGAGGCCAGATCTGAAGATAGCGCAGGCTCGGGGATGGGGCCACCGCAGTTACGATTTGATTTTTAACCCTGCCCCCGGTTTGCGGTGCGAGGCGGCCAATGGGGTGGATGGCACGGGCTTTACCCGTGTTCGCGGGCAAGCCCGCTCCTACCAGTAGATCGTGTACGTGCGTGGCATGGTGCATGGCAGTTGTAGTATGTCTGCAGCGCGTTCAGGGTAGAGCCTCTGCCGCTCAGTTTTTGGCGTCTAGTACCCTATTTGCTCTGCGATCAGCCGTTGACAGCCCTCCTCCCCCTTGCTAATAATCGCCCACAGTTGTACGACAACGCATAACAAAAACAACAATCAGTGGACGAACTTATGTCGACATCCATCCCGCTACACCTACGTCTGTTGCATACCCCTCTTCCCCCGGCCAGCTCGCGTAAACCTGCCAGTACGTAGCGCCCGGTTACCGCGCATTCACCCCTGGCCCTGACCGGCCCGTTATCTACCCGCCCCTGCCGCAGGCCGCTTGCGCGTGCCCGGTGGACGGGCTGCCACACCCTTAGGGAGCACAACAATAATGAAAATCTGCCACACCCTACCCTTCGCCCTGCTTGGCGCCGGGGTTATCGCCGGCCTGCCGGGCACCAGCCTGGCAGCGGGATTTGTCGAGGACAGCAAGGCCACCCTCGGGCTGCGCAACTTCTACATCAACCGCAACTTCACCAACCCCAGCAACCCACAGAGCAAGGCCGAGGAGTGGACGCAAAGCTTCATCCTCGATGCCCGCTCGGGGTTCACCGAAGGGCCAATCGGCTTCGGCGTGGATGTGCTGGGGCTGTGGTCGGTCAAACTCGACGGCGGTGGCGGTACCTATGGCACGGCGTTGCTGCCACGCCATGACGATGGCAAGCCGGCAGACGACTACGGGCGCCTGGCAGTGGCGGGCAAGGCGCGTATTTCCAAGACCGAACTGAAGATCGGTGAATGGATGCCGGTACTGCCGATTCTGCGTTCGGACGACGGGCGTTCGTTGCCACAGACGTTCCGTGGCGGGCAGGTTACCTCCAACGAAATCGCAGGGCTGACCCTGTACGGCGGCCAGTTCCGCGGCAACAGCCCGCGTAACGACGCGAGCATGGAAGACATGAGCTACGGCGGCGGCGTGTCGGACCGTTTCAACTTCGTCGGCGGCGAGTACAAGTTCAACCAGGACCGCACGCTGGTGGGGCTTTGGAATGCGGTGCTGAAGGACGTGTACCAGCAGCAATACCTGCAACTGAGCCACAGCCAGCCGGTGGGTGACTGGACCCTGGGTGCGAACCTGGGCTACTTCCATGGCGACGAGGACGGCTCCGAACGCGCCGGGCAGCTGGACAACAAGACCTACTCGGGGATGTTCTCGGCCAAGTACGGTGGCAGCACCTTCTGGGTGGGGCTGCAGAAAGTCGATGGTGATACCTGGATGCGGGTGAACGGCACCAGTGGCGGGACCTTGGCCAACGACAGTTACAACTCCAGCTTCGACAATGCCAACGAGCGTTCGTGGCAGGTGCGCCATGACTTCAACTTCGTCACCGTCGGGGTGCCAGGGCTGACCTTGATGAACCGCTACATCAGCGGGCGCGATGTGCACAGCGGGGGGGTGACCGATGGCAAGGAGTGGGTGCGTGAAACGGAGCTTGCGTATGTGATCCAGAGCGGGGCATTCAAGGATTTGAGTGTGAAATGGCGTAACTCGTCGATTCGCCGGGATTACAGCAATAACGAGTTTGATGAGAACCGGTTGATCTTCAACTACCCATTGTCGTTGCTCTGATCAAGACCTGCGGGTTTACCCGCGAATACGGTGGTGGCGGCAACGGTGAGCGGCGGGTGGAGATTGGCCAGCAGGGCCGGCCCTTTCGCGGGTGAACCCGCTCCTACGACGACCTGTGTCCAACCACCGACCTGTGTCCACCATTGATCAGGTGTAGGAGCGGGTTTACCCGCGAATACGGTAGCGGCGGCAACGGCGAACGGCGGGTGAAAACTGGCCAGCAGGGCCGGCCCTTTCGCGGGTAAACCCGCTCCTACACAGCGGCCTGCGCCCAACCACCGACCTGTGTCCACCCTCGATCTGGTGTAGGAGCGGGTTTACCCGCGAATACGGTACCGGCGGCAACGGCGAACGGCGGGTGAAAATTGGCCAGCAGGGCCGGCCCTTTCGCGGGTAAACCCGCTCCTACACAGCGGCCTGCGCCCAACCACCGACCTGTGTCCACCCTCGATCTGGTGTAGGAGCGGGTTTACCCGCGAATACGGTGGCGGCGACAACGGTGAACGGCGGGTGGAGATTGGCCAGCAGGGCCGGCCCTTTCGCGGGTAAACCCGCTCCTACGGGCGACCGCGCAGGCCTTTCGCCCTTTCTTACCCGCGAAAAGGCCGGCAAAAGCCGCCCAAGCCTCATTGACAACACACAGAACCACCGCCAATAATCACCCAAGTCATACGACAACCTACAACAACTAACAACAAGAGCCGGCCATGACCACTACCCCCTTCAATCGCCTGCTGCTCACTGGAGCCGCAGGCGGCCTGGGCAAGGTCCTTCGCGAACGCCTGAAAGGCTACGCCGAGGTCCTGCGCCTTTCCGACATCAGCCCCATGGCGCCTGCTGCTGGCCCGCATGAGGAAGTCATCACCTGCGACCTGGCCGACAAGGCTGCGGTGCATGCACTGGTCGAAGGCGTGGACGCCATCATCCACTTTGGCGGGGTTTCTACCGAACACGCCTTCGAAGAGATTCTCGGCCCCAATATCTGCGGCGTGTTCCACGTGTATGAGGCGGCGCGCAAGCACGGGGTCAAGCGCATCATCTTCGCCAGCTCCAACCACACCATCGGTTTCTACCGCCAGGATGAGCGCATCGACGCTCACGCGCCACGCCGTCCCGACAGCTATTACGGGCTGTCCAAGTGCTACGGCGAAGATGTGGCCAGCTTCTACTTTGACCGCTACGGCATCGAGACCGTCAGCATTCGCATCGGCTCGTCGTTCCCGCAGCCACAGAACCCGCGCATGCTCTGCACCTGGCTGAGCTATGACGACTTGGTGCAACTGATCGAACGTGGCCTATCGACGCCCGACGTTGGCCATACCATCGTCTACGGCGCCTCCGACAATCGCACCGTGTGGTGGGACAACCGCCATGCCGCGCACCTGGGCTATGTGCCCAAGGACAGCTCGGAAGCCTTCCGCGCAGCCGTGGAGGCCCAACCGGCACCCGCCGCCGATGACCCGAGCATGGTCTACCAGGGCGGCGCTTTCGCCGTGGCCGGCCCGTTCAACTGACCCCACGCCAGGAGGCACGGCCATGAACTGCGAACTGATCGTCGACGCCCGTAACGGTACCGGCGAAAGCCCTGTGTGGCACCCCGGTGAACAGGCCCTGTACTGGGTAGACATTCCCGCTCGCCAATTGCATCGCTGGCAAGCGGCCGATGGCAAACACCAGTTCTGGCAAGGCGACGAGATGCTGGCCTGCATCGCCCGCAGCGGTCAGGGCTGGGTTGCGGGTATGGAAAGCGGCATCTTTCAGCTCCAGGCCAGGGCGGACGGCAGCCTGGACAGCCGGCTGCTCAGCAACGTGCAGCACGCCCAGGCCGGCATGCGCTTCAACGATGGCCGCTGCGACCGTCAGGGCCGCTTCTGGGCCGGGACCATGCTGCTGGACATGCAGCAAGGCGCCCATGTGGGTGCGCTGTACCGGCATGACGGCGAAGGCCACCTGCACCTGCAGCAGGACGGCATGATCGTGCCCAACGGCCTGGCGTTCAGCCCCGACGGCAAGCGCATGTACCTGTCCGACTCACACCCCAACGTGCAGAAGGTGTGGGCCTTCGACTACGACACCGACAGCGGCACGCCGCACAACAAGCGGCTGTTCGTCGACATGCGCGGCTACCCAGGGCGCCCCGACGGCGCCGCGATCGACCAGGATGGCTGCTACTGGATCTGCGGCAACGACGCCGGGCAAGTTCACCGCTTCACCCCTGACGGGCGCCTCGACCGCTCGCTCAGCGTACCGGTGAACAAGCCGGCCATGTGCGCCTTTGGTGGCGCCAACCTCGACACCCTGTACGTCACTTCGATTCGCCCCGCGGGCATCGACCTCGGCGACCAGCCACTGGCTGGCGGGGTATTTGCCCTCAACCCTGGCACCAAGGGCCTGGAGGAACCTGCCTACCGGGGCTGAGCCCCACTGCCACACCCACACTTGCACGCCCGAAACCGGATAATAAAAACCACGGAGTTTCATCATGACGTTCAAACGCAAGCTGCTTCTTGCCGTACTCCCGTTCGCCTTCAGCGTGGCCATGCCCGCCTCGGCGCTGGACATCAAGTTCGCCGAAATCCACCCGGCCGGCTACCCGACCGTGGTCGCCGAGCAGAACATGGGTAAAAAGCTGGAACAGGCCAGCAATGGCGACATTACCTTCAAGATGTTCGCCGGCGGCGTGCTGGGATCGGAAAAGGAAGTGATCGAACAGGCTCAGATCGGCGCCGTGCAGATGACCCGCGTCAGCCTGGGGATCGTCGGCCCGGTAGTGCCGGATGTGAACGTGTTCAACATGCCGTTCGTGTTCCGCGACCATGATCACATGCGCAAGATCATCGATGGCGAGATCGGCCAGGAGATCCTCGACAAGATCACCAACTCCGACTTCAACCTGGTGGCCTTGGCCTGGATGGACGGCGGCTCGCGCAGCATCTACACCAAAAAGCCGGTGCGCAGCCTGGAAGACCTCAAAGGCATGAAGATTCGCGTACAGGGCAACCCGCTGTTCATCGACATGATGAACGCCATGGGCGGCAACGGTATCGCCATGGACACCGGGGAAATCTTCAGTGCCCTGCAAACCGGCGTGATCGACGGCGCCGAGAACAACCCGCCGACCTTGCTTGAGCACAACCATTTCCAGAGCGCCAAGTACTACACCCTGACCGGCCACCTGATCCTGCCGGAGCCGGTGGTGATGTCCAAGACCACCTGGAACAAGCTCACTCCGGAGCAGCAGGTGCTGGTGAAAAAGGTCGCGCGCGAAGCACAGATGGAAGAGCGTGCGCTGTGGGACGCCAAGTCTGCCGCCAGCGAAGAGAAGCTCAAGGCCGCCGGTGTCGAGTTCATCACTGTCGATAAGAAACCGTTCTTCGAAGCCACCGCATCGGTACGCGAGAAGTACGGCGCGCCGTACGCCGACCTGATGAAGCGTATCGACGCCGTCCAGTAATACCAGCCCCTTCCAAGACGACCTCGGCAGTGCGGCCGCCGCCGCCCTGCCGCTTTGGTGATGCCTATGAAATCGCTTTTCCTGAGCGTGAACGACACGCTGTACCGCAGTTGCATCTGGATCGCGGGCCTGTCGATCCTGGCCATGACGCTGATCATCCCGTGGGGCATCTTCGCCCGCTACGTGCTGGGCACCGGCTCCAGCTGGCCAGAGCCAGTCTCTATCCTGCTGATGGTGGTATTCACCTTCGTTGGTGCCGCCGCCAGCTATCGCGCCGGGGCGCATATGGCGGTGGGGATGATTACCGACCGGTTGCCGCCGCTGCAGCGCCAGCTGGTCGCCCTGCTGGTACAACTGCTGATGATCGTGGTGTGCGTGTTCATGACCTATTACGGCACCCGGCTGTGCATCACCACCTGGAACCAGTCGCTGGCCTCGCTGCCCGGTGTGCGGGTCGGCATGACTTACGCGCCGATCCCGGTCGGCGGCGTGCTGACGCTGGTGTTCGTGCTGGAAAAACTCCTGCTGGGCGATCAGAGCAACCGCAAGGTCGTGCGCTTTGATCTGGTCGAAGAAAACGAAGGAGCTGCGTAAATGGAAGCGTTCATTCTGTTGGGCAGTTTCATCGTGCTGATTCTGATCGGCATGCCGGTAGCCTACGCCCTGGGCCTGTCGGCACTGATCGGCGCCTGGTGGATCGACATCCCGCTGCAGGCGATGATGATCCAGGTGGCCAGTGGGGTTAACAAGTTCTCGCTGCTGGCCATTCCATTCTTCGTGCTGGCCGGCGCGATCATGGCCGAAGGCGGCATGTCACGCCGGCTGGTGGCCTTTGCCGGGGTGCTGGTGGGCTTCGTGCGTGGCGGGCTGTCGCTGGTCAACATCATGGCCTCGACCTTCTTCGGTGCGATTTCCGGCTCGTCGGTAGCCGATACCGCCTCGGTGGGCTCGGTGCTGATCCCGGAGATGGAGCGCAAAGGCTACCCGCGTGAATTTTCCACCGCCGTGACCGTCAGCGGCTCGGTGCAGGCGCTGCTGACCCCGCCCAGCCACAACTCGGTGCTGTACTCGCTGGCGGCGGGCGGCACGGTGTCGATCGCCTCGCTGTTCATGGCGGGGGTGATGCCCGGCCTGCTGCTGAGCGCGGTGATGATGGGCCTGTGCCTGTTGTTCGCCAAGAAGCGCAACTACCCCAAGGGCGAAGTGATCCCGCTGCGCCAGGCGCTGAAAATTGCCGGTGAGGCGCTGTGGGGCCTGATGGCCATGGTCATCATCCTCGGCGGTATCCTGTCGGGGGTGTTCACCGCCACCGAATCGGCAGCCGTGGCAGTGGTGTGGTCATTCTTCGTGACCATGTTCATCTACCGCGACTACAAGTGGCGCGACCTGCCCAAGCTGATGCACCGCACAGTACGGACCATCTCCATCGTGATGATCCTGATCGGCTTTGCCGCCAGCTTCGGCTACGTAATGACGCTAATGCAGATCCCGTCGAAGATCACCACGGCGTTCCTGACCCTGTCGGACAACCGCTACGTGATCCTGATGTGCATCAACTTCATGTTGTTGCTGCTGGGCACGGTGATGGACATGGCGCCGCTGATCCTGATCCTTACGCCGATCCTGCTGCCGGTGATTACCGGTATCGGCGTGGACCCGGTGCACTTTGGCATGATCATGTTGGTGAACCTGGGTATCGGGCTGATCACCCCGCCGGTGGGAGCGGTGTTGTTTGTCGGCTCGGCCATCGGCAAGGTGAGTATCGAGTCGACGGTGAAGGCGCTGATGCCGTTCTACCTGGCGCTGTTCCTGGTGCTGATGGCAGTGACTTACATTCCAGCGATCTCGCTGTGGCTGCCTAGCGTGGTGCTGTAATTATGAACGGGGGCCGCTTGGCGGCCCCTGGGCTCTTGCAAATGGATCCTGCACATGGCTGTTCCCTCCTCGGCTGTACCGCTTTTCCCCCGCAAACTGGCCATCGCCCTGCTCGCCCTGCTGGCCTGTTCATTCGCTGGCAACCACATCGCCGCGCGCATCGCCTTCGATGACGGCACCGGCGTGCTGCTGGCGATTCTCTGCCGCTCAGGCATCACGTTCCTGGTACTGGCCGGGCTGCTGCTGTGGCAACGCCAGGCCCTGGCCCTGCCCGCTGGTGCGCGCCGGTGGCAGTTGCTGCTCGGCCTGCTGATTGCCACCCAGAGCCTGTGCCTGTACTCGGCGGTGGCGCGTATTCCAGTGGCTTTGGCGCTGCTGGTGGGCAACACCTTCCCGATGCTGCTGGCGCTGCTCACCTGGGCGCTGGGCGGCGCACGCCCCACGGGCCGCACCGTGCTGTTCATGGGCCTGATCCTGTGCGGCCTGGTGCTGGCGCTGGATGTGCCGGCACGCCTGGCCGACAGCGCTGCGGCCAACCCGCACTGGGTGCCAGGGGTCAGCCTGGCCTTCGGCGCCGCCTGTGCCTTTGCCTGTGCCTTGTGGATCACCGACCATAAACTGGCCAGCGTGCGCGGCCCCGTGCGCAGCCTGCTGACTTTGCTGATCGTGTTCTCCAGCATGCTGGTTGCAGGCGCAAGCGGCGTGATGCCGTCCGGTTTGTCACTGCCAGGCAGCAGCAGTGGCTGGGCGGCCTTGGCCAGCCTGGTAGTGCTGTATGGCTTGGCCTTCACCTTGCTGTTCGTTTGTGTGCCAAGGCTGAACATGGCGCAGAACGCCCCCGTGATGAACGTCGAACCCATCGCCACGCTACTGCTGGGCTGGGCCTTGCTCGACCAGCAACTGGGCACCCTGCAATTACTCGGCGGCGCGGTGGTGGTGTGCGGCATCGTGCTGCTCACCTACCGTCGGGCCAATTGATCGTTCATTTAAATGGAGCCCTGAATGTCTGTGACCGAACTGCACCTGCAGGACCGCCTGACCCGCCTGAGCCTGGCTCCGGAGTTGGGCGCCAGCCTGGTCAACTGGGAAGTGAAAGCGACCGGGCAAGCGCTGCTGCGCCATTCCGACCTGGCCGCACTGGAAAGTGGTACGCCACGACGCCTCGCCTGCTACCCACTGGCGCCTTGGTCCAACCGCATTGGCGAGGGTGGCTTTGTCCGGCCCGAGGGGTGGCAGGCACTGGCACCGAATACCGGGCATGACCCTTACCCGATCCATGGCAGTGCCTGGCAACAGGCCTGGCAGGTGGAGCATCACAGTGAACAGCGAGCACGGCTGACGCTAGACAGTGCTGTGCCGTTTGCTTACCGGGCCACGCTGGATGTGCATCTGCATGAGGGGTGCCTGAACCTGGACCTGCATGTAACCCATCTGGATGAGTCGGCCAACTGGTACGGGTTGGGGTTGCACCCTTACTTTCCGCGGTATCCCGATACCAAGTTGTACGCATCGGCACGCAAAGTGTGGCTGGCCGAGGATGGGCGGTTGCCGTCGTACCAGGCCGAGGTGCCCGAACAATGGCGCTTCAATGCCATGGGGCGTTTACCCGAGACAGTGGTTGATCACGCCTTCAATGGCTGGCCAGGGGAGTGTGTGATCGAACAGCCCAGCGCGGGTTATCGACTGGCGTGCAGTGCCAATGGGGCCGAACACTTCTTGCTGTATTGCCCGCAGGGGCAAGGTTTTTTCTGCTTTGAACCTGTTAGCCACCCAATCAATGCGCATCACCTGCCAGGGCGACCAGGGTTGCGGTTGCTGAACTGGGGGGAGGCAATGACCCTGGGGTTCAGGATGCAGTATCGGGCGTTGTGAGCGGGCTGCCTGAAAAAGGGCCGTCACGATAGCGAACATTGTCTGGCGCCATTTCTCGACGCGCTGCACGACCTCAATCCAGCTGCTGATCGCGCAAGTCTTGCGCCAGCATGTCGATAAAGGCCCTGACCTTGGCCGAGCCGTACTTGCTTTCGCGGTGCAGCACATGAATGGGCCAGGGCGCCTCTTCGTACTCGGCCAGCAGCACCTGTAACTCCCCGCTAGCCAGTTCGTCCGCCACCTGGTACGACAGCAGCCGGGCAATCCCCAGCCCGCCGCTGGCAGCTGCGATTGCCCCGTCATTGCTGGTTACCGTCAGCCGTGGCTTCATGCGCACCAAGGTAGGTTCGTCGGTCACTCCGAAGCGCCAACCCGCACGCGGCGACAGGTTGGTGGTGCCGATTATCGCATGCCCGGCCAGGTCCGACGGATGCTTCGGCACACCATGGCGCGCCAGGTAGTCGGGCGAGGCACACAACATGCGCCGCACCCTGCCCACCCGCAACGCCTTCAACCCGGAGTCGGGCAACGGCCCGATGCGCACGGCCACGTCCATGCCCTCCTCGACCATGTTCACCACGCGGTCGAGAAAAAACGCGGAAACGTCGACTTCCGGGTACTGCTGCAGGTAACGGACGATGCACGGCATGACGAACTTCTTGCCGAACAAAATCGGCGCGGTCACCGCCAGGTCGCCCCTGGGCGTCGCGTTGATGCCGGCAGCGGCTTCATTGGCCTCGTGAATACTGGCGAGAATGTGCCGGGTGTCTTCCAGATAGCGGCCGCCGGCCTCGGTCAGACGCACGCTGCGGGTTGTACGCAGCAACAGTTTGACCCCGAGCTGCTCTTCCAGGGCGCTGACGGCGCGGGTGACGGCGGCCGCAGAAATGTCCAGACGGCGGGCAGCCGCGGCGAAGCTTTCCAGCTCGCCGACGGCGACGAATACCTTCATCAGGTGGATCTGGTCCATGCGGGCTCCTGAGGGTAATGGGGCGTGCGGATTATCGTTCATCTGGATGCGTGGTGTTAGCTGTGCCGGCCTCTTCGCGGGCAAGCCCGCTCCTACGACTGGCTTGAATCAGACATCCAGCACCAACGCCTGCATCCCCTCCTCCCCCTTCGCTGGCACAGCACAACAGATCAGCACCGACCCTGCCTCCGGCAACTCTGCCGGCGGATTCGGATAATGCACCTGGCCGCTCACCAGCCGGGTCTTGCAGGTACCACACGAACCACCCCGGCAACTGAACTCCGGTGCCAGCCCACGCGCCTCGGCCAGTTCCAGCAAGGTGCCGCTACCGGGAACCCAGCGAGCCTCCTTGGCCGACGCAGCAAAATACACCGGCACCGGTTCGTCGGCGGCAGGCGGCTGTTGCAAGATTGGCTGGTCTGCGTCGGTGTGCCGCCGCAGCGTCGACGGGCCAAACGCTTCGGCGTGAATCCGCGCATCCGGCACATGCACCCCACGCAGCCCTTCGTAAAGCTGCTGGGTGAAGCTGCCCGGACCACACAGGTAGAAATCGTAGTCGTCCAACGCCAGCGTTGCCTTGACCTGTTCGATACCCAACCGGCCGGCAAACTCGTAATCACGACCGACCTGCGCGTGCCCGTCAGGCTGGCTCAGGGCGCGGTGTATATGCAGTAGTTCGCCAGCCTGTTGCTGCAAGGTCGCCAGTTCCTGCTGGAACGGCAAGTCGGCCAGGCTGCGTGCGCCATGGAACAGATGAATGCGCCGGGCCTGCCCCGTCCTCAACTGCTGACGCAGCATGGCCAGCAACGGCGTGATGCCCACGCCCGCGCCGATCAGCACCAACGGGCGCGTGCTTTGCTGATCAAGCGTGAAGCTGCCCATCGGCGGCCGCACATTCAACACCTCGCCGGCCACAACGTGCTCATGCAAATACCGCGAAGCCGGGCCCTGGGCTTTGACGCTGATGCGCAAGAATCCATCGTCGGGGGCACTTGAAAGGCTGTAGGTGCGGATCAGCGCCGGCTCGCCATCACGCGTCACCTGCACAGGCAGATGCTGGCCAGGGGCAAAGGCCACACGGCAGCCTGCCGGTGGTTCGAGATAGAACGAGCGGATGTCGCGGCTTTCCTGCTCCACCCGCAGCACCCGCCAGGCCAGCCATTGGCGCTGTTGTCGCCGCTGCTCCAGGCGCGCATCGGCCTCGGCCCAGGTACCGGTCATCAGACTGGTCGGCGCGTATTCCTTGAAAGCCCAGCGCAGGGCAACGGCTGCCGGACGCCACACCACCTGCTCGACCTGCAGTGTCCATAACCGCTCAGCCCCTTCAAAGGCCTGGATGGCCGGGCTGTCCAGCAGCACCTCGGCACGCCCGTACAGTTGCAACACATTGCCATTATTGAAGTCGATGAACAGCAAGCCGGCCCGCGGGTTGACCACCAGATTACCCAAGGTGTTGAAATGCAGATTGCCAGCATAGTCGGGAATCGTCAGCCGATTGCCTTCGACCTTGATGAACCCTGGCCGGCCACCACGGTGAGAGACATCTACCGAGCGCTGGCCGTCAGCATGCTCGACATAGCTGGCGACGAAGAAGGTATCGGCCGCCTGGATCATGCTGACGGTCGAGGTATCCAGTGTTGTCGCATCGATGCGCCCGAGGGCGGGTTCGGTGACGCGGGTGTAGTCACGCAACTGGATGTACTGCGGGCAGTTGCCAAACGCCTGCTCTACGGCCACGTGCAGTTGCCCTTGGGCAGCGTGGCGGATCTGCCCGTTGATGCGATTGCGCCGACGGGTGTGCAGTTCGATCCCCAGCAGGCCGACCGCCTGCCCGGCTGCCAACCCGGGGGTGGCGGGGTCATCTGCCGGCAACGTGGTGTGGATCGTCAGCATACGAGGGTCAGGCGAGCTTACGAACCCTTCTGGCCCTTCCAGCAGCGTGGCCCAAGGCCGACCCTGGGCATCCACACTGGCGGCGACCATGAAGGGTAACTGGTGATAGAACGTCCGGTGCTGGTCGGGCATGTGGTCACGAATGACCTTTTGCCCGAACGCCTCCATGCGTTCTGCTACACCGACCTTTTCCTGCAGGGTCTTTTCACCCGTATGCCAGGGCGAGGGGCGGTGATCAGGAGATTGTTGCATGGCGGCGCTCCTCGCGATGGCGGGGTTTCAGGCGTGGGTTTGCAGCCCGATCACGGTGCGCGGCATGGGGACGAAACGCGGCAGCGCCTCGATCCGCGCCAGCCAGTTGCGCACATTGGCATAGGGCTCCAGCGACACGTTGCCTTCAGGGGCGTGAGCGATGTAGGAGTAGTTGGCAATGTCCGCAATCGTGGGTGTGCTACCCGCCAGGAATGGCGTCTTCGCCAACTCGGCATCGATCACCTTGAGCAAGGTGTGGGCACGGGAAATCACTTCGTCGGCATTGAATGAAGCCCCGAACACCGTGACCAGGCGGGCGGCGGCCGGGCCAAAGGCCAGCGGGCCGGCAGCGACTGATAACCAGCGTTGCACACGGGCGGCGGCGGCAGGTTCTTCGGGCAGCCACGCGCCGTTGTCATACTTTTTGGCCAGGTAGACGAGGATGGCGTTGGAGTCGGCAATCACCGTGCCGTTGTCATCAATGACCGGAACCTGGCCGAACGGGTTGAGGGCGAGGAAGTCCGGCTGCTTGTGCGCGCCTTTGGCCAGGTCGACGAACACCAGCTCGGTGGGCAGGTTCAGTAGCGAGAGCATCAACTCGATGCGATGAGCATGGCCAGACTTGGGGAAGTTGTAGAGCTTGATCGGGTTCGACATGGGCTTGGTTCCTGGTCAGCGCCGGGATGGGGCTGATGGAGCACATGCTGCACTGGATCGGCTGGTAGCAGAATCAGTGCGCAGGGGAAACCATAATTTCGCGGGGCGGAATAATGGTTTCCAAACACTTGCGCTGGCGCCGGCAGGTGAGCACTAGCTCATGCAGATATCAGATCAGTGCCGCTTTTTGAAATGTCGGTACAGCCCGCGCGCAGCCTCGACCACCTGCGGCACACAGGCCTGGATATCCTCTTCGCTCATCTGGTCCAGCAGCTCGAAATTATCCTCCAGCCCATGTAGCGAAATGGCCTTGAGCAGCGGGTCCTGCTCCGGTGGCAACTCGCCCCAACCGGCAATCTGGGTACCGCGCATGTAGCCGAAACACCACTCCTCCATCACGATCACAGTGCCCTGTTCGCCCTCGCTTTCCTCGAACAGCGGCTCGAACTGGTCGACACCATTGCTGAGTTCTTCTGCCACCTGGCTGGCATAACGCAGCATCAATGCCGTGTAGGCCTCCTCATGCGCGGGCTTCTTGAACTTCGGTACCTTGCCACCCGCCACCGCGGGCAGCCATTGCTCCGGGTGGACAGTGATCGGCGAACTGGCCAGCGCGACGAAAAAGCCATTGAGCTCGGCCAGGTTCAGCACCGAGTAGTCATTGCCATAGGTGATCAGCAGGTCTTCGAGGCGGTCGAGTTCTTTTTTGCTGAGTACGGGGAGCATGGGTAAAAATCCTGGGGAGCAAAAGTGTGTGCACCCTAGCACAGCAACGCCGGAAGGGCTGCCCGCGCGAACGACTGCGCGGGCAGATGGTTCAGGGCTGCAACCAGGCCTGCAGCTCATGTTGCCGGTCGGCGCCTATCAGCAGCCAGAGCAAGATGCGGCACTTGCGCGGGCAGAGTGGCCCAGCCATGTAGACGCCTTTTTTCTGCAAGTCGATTTCTGCACCAGCAAACCCGTAGGTTGCCCGGGCTGTAGGCCCTCTCCCTGTGCGTGTAGCAACCAATACCGGCAAGGTGGGCGCCAAGTGTTCCAGCACTTCGGACCAACTGGCAGAAACATGACCAGCACCGAAACCGGCGATGACCAACCCTTCGTAACCCAGTGTGGCCACAGCCTGCAGCAGCGCCGTGTCTGCGTCCAGGCAGGCTTCCAGCAGGGCAACGCGCTGGTCGATGCGATACGGTAACGGCAACACTTCCCGCCGCCCAGGCGGATGGCGATACAACACGCTCCCCTCCACAACGTCGCCCAACGGGCCACATCCGGGCGACTCGAATGCCGCCATCGCCAGGCTGGCCGTCTTGCGAACCCTTGCCGCGCAGTGGACCTGATCATTCATGACCACAAGCACACCTCGCCCATGGCTGTCTTTTGCCAATGCAACCTGGGCCGCAGCCAACACGTTGGCCGGCCCATCATTGCCCGGCTGACTCGCCGAGCGCATGGCACCCGTCATCACCAATGGCACCTCGAATGGCCAGAGCAGATCCAGGAAATAGGCCGTTTCCTCAAGGCTATCGGTCCCTTGGCTCAATACCAAGGCCTGAGCTCCGCGCTCCACCTCGCCCCGGGCCCATGCCAGCACCTCCAGCAACGTCGCGAAGTCCAGCGATGCACTGGGGAGCAGGCACAATGAAGCAACGTTCAACTGTGCCATCTCGCGCAACTGTGGAACCTGAAGCAGTTGCCGCTCACAATCCAGGCTTGGCGTCACACCACCCCCAACCGCACCGGCCCGCATACTGACCGTGCCGCCCAGAGTGGCGATCGACAGCCTGGGCAAGCTCGAATGTTCACTCATGCTTCTCCCCCCACAACCAAACCGACTACCGGCACGATGCCCAGCGTGCAGATGGCCATCGACACCACATTGCCGATGTAGCCATGCACATAGGCCGGCAACCGCTGAGTGATCGCCACTGCCAGCGGCGGAGCCAACAGTGCACCCAGCACTGCACTGGCCACCACCACTTGCCAACTGCCGCCATGTGTCAAGACCGCGGCCGGGACGATCGACACAATCGGAATGTAGGTGGGGTACCACCCACGGGCTTTCCACTGTCCACGCCAGCATACAACCCCGACCAGGGATGCCAGGGCCTGCCCGGCCACCATCTGCATCACCAACATAGAACCGTATGACAGTGCAGCCGGGCTCAACAGGTATGCCAGCAACACACCCAGCAATAGCCCGAGGCTGGCCAGCTCATTACCAAAGAATGGGGCTTCGCTGAAGTCGGCCAGAACGCGCCGCAAAGTCCAGACCACACCGTAGTCAGGCTGATTGACAACCGGCGCCACGACGGTGGGTTCACCGCATTGGCGTACCCATGAAGGAAAGCGCTTGCACAGGATGAAGGCCACGACGCTTGCCACAGCCATGCCACTCACATTGCCCACTACCACGGGCAACTGCAGGGGATAACACAGGTAATTGACCATCAGCAGGCTGGCCGGTGTTACCAGTAGTGCCCCCAGTAGCGCCCCCGTGATCGTCACCCGCCAGCCCGCACCAAAAAGCAAGACCATGGCTGCCGGCAATGACACGAAGGCAACGAACGTTGGTTGCCAGATGCCACTGGCCAAGGTCCATCCCCACAATGCATGGCTGAGCAGCAAGCCCAAGAGCGAGCTGGTAAACACCCATGGCCATAATCCGCTGCCATAGCAAATGGCAAAGCCCTGCCAGCGGTACCCTCGCACCTGCGCCCAGTGCGCCAGGCACGCGCCCAGCAGCAAGCCCAGCGCGGGTAGTTCGTGCTTGTAGAAAGCCACTTCACTGATATCACCAACAATCCAGCGCAAGCGGCTGAGCGGCTCATCGAGCGTCGCCACCCTCTGTGCATAATCCAGCCATTGGCCATGGGCAAGGCTTGCAGCGAGAAACACCAGCAGGCAGCCGAACATCAACACAAGCCAATGCTGCTGTCGTGAGAAGAAGTGCGTGTTCATTCGCAACTCCTCAACGTGGCATAGGTGCATGCAAGCGATAGCCAAGGGTGGCATCGTAGAGGTCGGTGCGCCGGTCTCTTGGCAGGTCGTTGAGGCTGTTCCAGATCGGTGCCGACCGTGCACTGCTCAAATCGACATCGGCATAGATAATCTCCTCGGCTTCTGCACTGCCCACCTCGCCGATCGGCCAGCCATGAGTACCGGCGATCAGCGAGCAGCCCAGGAAGCGCCCGCCCCGCTCACTGCCGACCCGGTTCGCGGCGGCGATATAAACGTTGTTGACATGCGCTGCCGTCATGGTCAGGTACGAGGCCATGCAGCGCCCTGCATCATCGAACAACGGCGGCGGGGTCCATACCCAGTTGTTGAGGCTGCAGATGATGTCGGCACCTTGCGCGGCCATCACCCGTGGCACTTCCGGGAACCAGATGTCCCAGCAGATCAGCAGGCCGATACGGCCGATAGGCGTCTCGAACACCGGGAACCCCAGGTCACCAGGGGTGAACCAAAGCTTTTCCTGGTTCCACAGATGCGCTTTGCGGTAGTGCCCGAGCAGGCCTTCGGGGCCAAACAGTACAGCACTGTCGTATAGCTTCAGCCCGTCACGTTCGGCAAACCCCGCAGCCAGGTATACCTGGTACTGCTTGGCGAAGTCGGCCCAGGTTTTCAGGCAAGGGCCGTCCTGCAACACCTGCGCATGGGAATAGGCTTCGGCACGGGAGTTGAAGGTGTAGCCCGTGTTGGCCAGTTCAGGCAGTACGATCAGGTTGGCACCTTCGCGTGCTGCGCGCCGGGCCAATGCCAGGCCTCTGCTCACGTTGCTCTCACAGTGCTCAAGACCGACCTGAGGGTCGTACTGGATGACAGCGATACGTACGGGGCTGACGGGGGAACAGGATTCAGACATGGCGGCTTCCTTCTTGTGGTTGTTTTGGAAGGACGCCAGTAAAGCGATGTTGGGTCAGGGAGCGACAGTCAGGAGAGTCCTATGGAACCAAAGGAAAATCACACAATGGCAGTAGGACTCCCCCTACAAAATGCGCCGTACGCCGTTATTTCCCAACCTGATAGTGTGGGTAGTACTCAAGGGTAAAGTCACCATTGAACTGTGCTGAAGCAACCCGGTAACTCCGGCACCGACGATGCAAATTCAGTGATCGGGTTGTGTGGCGCGTGCGACGCCTCCCTTTTGTTCAATAAGACGGCGGTAGTCGAAGCAGAGATCCGGGGGATTAGGGAAACGCGCTGCCCACGGCTGCATAGGCAGTGATGGGTCGATGGCCAGATCGGCAGGATGGTTGTGTGTCGAACCAATAGTCATGTTCTCGGGTTCTCCATGACTAGAGAACCTGAGAATGATCAATTGCAACAGGCGTGAAGTGGTTGCTAACTACCACCCGCCGGCACCTACAGGATCTGAGATACCTGTGGGTGCCGGCTTACAGCGATAAGGTCGTCAGGGCTTACACCGCCAACGCGCGCTCACGCAGCTCGCTGTTGAGGATGCGGTCGTTCTCGCTGTAATCGACCGGGCAGTCGATCACGTGCACACCTGGGGTCTTGATGCAGTGCTCCAGCAGCGGCAGCAGGCCTTCGGCGCTTTCCACGCGGTGGCCGTTGGCGCCGTAGGCTTCGGCATACTTGACGAAGTCCGGGTTGCCGTAGTCCAGGCCGAAATCGGTGAAGCCCATGTTGGCCTGCTTCCAGCGGATCATGCCGTAGCCGTCGTCACGCAGGATCACCACGGTGATGTGCATGCCCAGACGTACTGCAGTTTCCAGTTCCTGGCTGTTCATCATGAAGCCGCCGTCACCACACACCGAGATTACCGGGCGGTCCGGGTGCACCAGGTGCGCAGCCATTGCCGATGGCAGGCCGGCGCCCATGGTCGCCAGGGCGTTGTCCAGCAGCACGGTGTTTGGCTTGTGCGCTTTGTAGTTGCGGGCGAACCAGATCTTGTAGATGCCGTTGTCCAGGGCGACGATGCCTTCGGACGGCAGTACACGACGGATGTCAGCCACCATGCGCTGTGGGTAGACCGGGAAGCGGTCGTCGTCAGCGCCTTCGGCGATCTGTGCTTCGTTGGCTTCACGGATGGCCATCAGGCGGGTGAAGTCCCAGTGCGACGTGTCGTTCAGTGCTTCACTGATCTGCCACACGGCGTTGGCGATGTCGCCGATCACTTCTACTTGCGGGAAGTACACGGCATCGACTTCGGCAGAGCGGAAGTTGATGTGGATGACTTCGGTGCCGCCACGGACCATGAAGAACGGCGGCTTCTCGATCACATCGTGGCCAATGTTGACGATCAGGTCGGCGGCTTCGACGGCGCGGTGAACGAAGTCGCCCGACGACAGCGCAGCGTTGCCAAGGAAGCGCGGGTGGCGCTCGTCGACCACGCCTTTACCCATTTGGGTGGTGATGAACGGGATGCCGGTCTTGTCGATCAGTTGCTTGAGGACCTTGGCGGTCATCTTGCGGTTGGCACCGGCACCGATCACCAGGATCGGGTTACGCGCGTTCTGCAGTTTCTCGACGGCAGCTTCAATGGCCACGTGCTCGGCCAGCGGGCGGCGGTGCAGGCTGCGCGGGATCGGCAGCGCGTCGGTCTGCTCGGCGGCGATGTCTTCCGGCAGCTCCAGGTGCACCGCACCCGGCTTTTCTTCTTCGGCCAGGCGGAAGGCTTCGCGCATGCGGGCCGGGATGTTGTCGGCCGAGGCGAACTGGTGGGTGTACTTGGTGATGGGGTCCATCATGCCGCACACGTCAATGATCTGGAAGCGACCCTGCTTGGACTTCTTGATCGGCTTCTGCCCGGTGATCATCATCATCGGCATGCCGCCCAGGTAGGCGTAGGCGCTGGCGGTCACCAGGTTGGTGGCACCAGGGCCGAGGGTCGACAGGCTGACGCCGGTCTTGCCGGTCAGACGACCGTAGGTGGCAGCCATGAAACCTGCAGACTGCTCGTGACGGGTCAGTACCAGCTTGATCTTCGACTTGCGCAGGGATTCGAGCAGGTCGAGGTTTTCCTCACCGGGAATGCCGAATACATACTCGACACCTTCGTTTTCCAGGCATTGCACAACGACATCGGCGGCCTTGGCCATCTTGCTTGCTACCTCAAGTGATGGGACGGGGAAGTCCAGAAATGCGCAGCACGGTACGCTGGCATCGCCAGGTCCAGAGCAGAAGTGCCCCGAACCAAAGTCTTGACGTAGGGGGGGGGCGGGAAAGTCGCGTTAATGATGCGTGGAGGCCAATCTAGCCTGGCGTCGCACCATCCTCTGTAGGAGCGGGTTTACCCGCGAAGAGGCCGGCCCTGCTGGCCAATTTCCACCCGCCGTTCACCGTTGCCGCCGCCACCGTATTCGCGGGTAAAACCGCTCCTACACAGATTGGTGGTGGACACACATCGGGGGGTGGACACAGGCCGTCGTAGGAGCGGGTTTACCCGCGAAGAGGCCGGCCCTGCTGGCCAATTTCCACCCGCCGTTCACCGTTGCCGCCGCCACCGTATTCGCGGGTAAACCCGCTCCTACACAGTTTGGTGGTGGACACACATCGGGGGGGGGGACACAGGCCATTGTAGGAGCGGGTTTACCCGCGAACACCGGCGAAGCCGGTGCCCTCCACCGAGCTGCCTGTTCCCACAGTGATTCGAGCAGGTCCAGTTTTTTTTGCCCACAAAGACAAAACCCCTACCTGCATGCGCAGATAGGGGTTTTGCGAAATGAATCTTGACGATGACCTACTCTCACATGGGGAAACCCCACACTACCATCGGCGATGCATCGTTTCACTACTGAGTTCGGGATGGGATCAGGTGGTTCCAATGCTCTATGGTCGTCAAGAAATTCTGTTGCCAGAATGTCCAGATGGACAGCCCAGCGAATTCGGATATGCGATATTTGTGGTCTTACGAATTTTCGGGTCTTTCGTCTTCACCACCGCAATCTGCGTCAGCAAATTGCTTGGGTGTTATATGGTCAAGCCTCACGGGCAATTAGTATTGGTTAGCTCAACGCCTCACAGCGCTTACACACCCAACCTATCAACGTCGTAGTCTTCGACGGCCCTTTAGGGGATTCAAGATCCCAGTGAGATCTCATCTTGAGGCAAGTTTCCCGCTTAGATGCTTTCAGCGGTTATCTCTTCCGAACATAGCTACCCGGCAATGCCACTGGCGTGACAACCGGAACACCAGAGGTTCGTCCACTCCGGTCCTCTCGTACTAGGAGCAGCCCCTCTCAAATCTCAAACGTCCACGGCAGATAGGGACCGAACTGTCTCACGACGTTCTAAACCCAGCTCGCGTACCACTTTAAATGGCGAACAGCCATACCCTTGGGACCGGCTTCAGCCCCAGGATGTGATGAGCCGACATCGAGGTGCCAAACACCGCCGTCGATATGAACTCTTGGGCGGTATCAGCCTGTTATCCCCGGAGTACCTTTTATCCGTTGAGCGATGGCCCTTCCATACAGAACCACCGGATCACTAAGACCTACTTTCGTACCTGCTCGACGTGTTTGTCTCGCAGTCAAGCGCGCTTTTGCCTTTATACTCTACGACCGATTTCCGACCGGTCTGAGCGCACCTTCGTACTCCTCCGTTACTCTTTGGGAGGAGACCGCCCCAGTCAAACTACCCACCATACACTGTCCTCGATCCGGATAACGGACCTGAGTTAGAACCTCAAAGTTGCCAGGGTGGTATTTCAAGGATGGCTCCATGAGAACTGGCGTCCCCACTTCAAAGCCTCCCACCTATCCTACACAAGCAAATTCAAAGTCCAGTGCAAAGCTATAGTAAAGGTTCACGGGGTCTTTCCGTCTAGCCGCGGATACACTGCATCTTCACAGCGATTTCAATTTCACTGAGTCTCGGGTGGAGACAGCGCCGCCATCGTTACGCCATTCGTGCAGGTCGGAACTTACCCGACAAGGAATTTCGCTACCTTAGGACCGTTATAGTTACGGCCGCCGTTTACCGGGGCTTCGATCAAGAGCTTCGCTTGCGCTAACCCCATCAATTAACCTTCCGGCACCGGGCAGGCGTCACACCCTATACGTCCACTTTCGTGTTTGCAGAGTGCTGTGTTTTTAATAAACAGTCGCAGCGGCCTGGTATCTTCGACCGGCATGGGCTTACGGAGCAAGTCCTTAACCCTCGCCGGCGCACCTTCTCCCGAAGTTACGGTGCCATTTTGCCTAGTTCCTTCACCCGAGTTCTCTCAAGCGCCTTGGTATTCTCTACCTAACCACCTGTGTCGGTTTGGGGTACGGTTCCCAGTTATCTGAAGCTTAGGAGCTTTTCTTGGAAGCATGGTATCAACCACTTCGTCGCCTAAAGGCAACTCGTCATCAGCTCTCGGCCTTGAAATCCCGGATTTGCCTAAGATTTCAGCCTACCACCTTAAACCTGGACAACCAACGCCAGGCTGGCCTAACCTTCTCCGTCCCTCCATCGCAATAACTGGAAGTACAGGAATATTAACCTGTTTTCCATCGACTACGCTTTTCAGCCTCGCCTTAGGGACCGACTAACCCTGCGTCGATTAACGTTGCGCAGGAAACCTTGGTCTTTCGGCGTGCGAGTTTTTCACTCGCATTGTCGTTACTCATGTCAGCATTCGCACTTCTGATACCTCCAGCAAGCTTCTCAACTCACCTTCACAGGCTTACAGAACGCTCCTCTACCGCATCATCGTAAGATGATACCCGTAGCTTCGGTGCATGGTTTGAGCCCCGTTACATCTTCCGCGCAGGCCG
>NZ_CP145799.1:2597500-3232500 GCF_045277175.1 Pseudomonas putida group bacterium ESBL64
CCCGGGGCTTTCACATCCAACTTAACAAACCACCTACGCGCGCTTTACGCCCAGTAATTCCGATTAACGCTTGCACCCTCTGTATTACCGCGGCTGCTGGCACAGAGTTAGCCGGTGCTTATTCTGTCGGTAACGTCAAAACAGCAAGGTATTAGCTTACTGCCCTTCCTCCCAACTTAAAGTGCTTTACAATCCGAAGACCTTCTTCACACACGCGGCATGGCTGGATCAGGCTTTCGCCCATTGTCCAATATTCCCCACTGCTGCCTCCCGTAGGAGTCTGGACCGTGTCTCAGTTCCAGTGTGACTGATCATCCTCTCAGACCAGTTACGGATCGTCGCCTTGGTGAGCCATTACCCCACCAACTAGCTAATCCGACCTAGGCTCATCTGATAGCGCAAGGCCCGAAGGTCCCCTGCTTTCTCCCGTAGGACGTATGCGGTATTAGCGTTCCTTTCGAAACGTTGTCCCCCACTACCAGGCAGATTCCTAGGCATTACTCACCCGTCCGCCGCTGAATCAGGGAGCAAGCTCCCGTCATCCGCTCGACTTGCATGTGTTAGGCCTGCCGCCAGCGTTCAATCTGAGCCATGATCAAACTCTTCAGCTCAATACTGCTTGGGTTTTTAAGAAACCCTAAACTTGGCTCAGCAATCTCAAATGACTATGTGATTTCTCGCATGGCCACTTGTGATGCTGATAATCTTTTTGACTATCAGTCCATACTCACAAGCACCCACACGAATTGCTTGATTCAATTTGTTAAAGAGCGTTTGGTTAAGAGCTTTTCGTCTCAACCGAGGCGCGCACTCTACGCTTTCCTCAGAGCCTGTCAAGCGTTTATTTTGAAGTTTTTTACCACCGCTTTCTTTCGAAAGCTAACAACTTCAACAACTTACCGCTTGCCCCGAAGCGTTCATCGCTGCGAGGAGGCGAATAATACGCGCTTTGAAATCAGAGTCAACACCTTGTTCTGAAAAACTTTTCCATCAACGTTTTGCCGCTAACCGGCAACTAATGAAAGCGCCGTGGATCTGTAAAGAAACACACCACGGAGCGTAGCGGCCATGAGCAATGGGCAAAGCGAGAAAACCCCCGGCCTCTCTGCAGATGAAGAGCAGGAGGTCAGCCACAGCCAACCGCCGCGGGCGGCTGTGCTGCACGAAATCATTCGCTACCAGGGCGACCAGGAACTGGAACGTACACTTGCCGCGTTGTGGTGGTCGGCACTTGCCGCCGGCCTGTCCATGGGGCTGTCGTTGATGGCCATGGGGCTATTCTACGCCCGCCTGCCGGAAGGCGATGGTGCCCAGGTGGTCGCCAGCATCGGCTACAGTGCGGGCTTTCTTGCCGTGATCCTGGCACGCCAGCAACTGTTCACCGAAAATACGCTCACCGCCGTGCTGCCCGTCATGACCGCCCCTACGCTGGCCAACTTCGGACGACTGCTACGCCTCTGGGGCGTGGTGTTGTTTGGCAACCTGGCAGGCACCCTGCTGGTAGCCTGGGTGATGCTGGAACTGCCGATCTTCGACAGCAAGACCGATGTGGCATTCCTGGAGGTCGGTCGCAAGGTAATGAAGAACGACATCAGCCAGATGTTCGCCAAGGGCATAGTCTCAGGCTGGATGATTGCCACCATGGTCTGGATGATCCCTTCAATGGAGCACGCCAAGATCTGGATCATTCTGATGATCACCTACCTGATGGCCCTTGGCGATTTCACTCATATAGTGGTGGGGTCAGTCGAAGTGTCCTACCTGGTGTGGGCTGGCGACGAAACCTGGAGCCGTTTCTGGCTGGAATTTGCACTGCCGACGCTGGCGGGCAACATCATCGGTGGCAGTTTCATCTTCGCCTTGATCAGCCATGCGCAAGTGCGCAGTGACAGTGGCAAACCACCCTCGCGGCTTCTGAACGACGACCAGCCCCAGTCCGCGCGCAGCAGACATGAGCCAAAATGATAATCAGCGTGCCGCTACGGTGAGCTCATGCCCCTGGCCCTGCTTACTCATGGGCCAGGGCTACACATCCGTTCTGCCCGCCATGCGGTGACTCCAGGTTACCCCGCTCCCGTCCGCGGCGCGCCCAGTCGCACCTGAGCCTGGTTATCGACGGCCCACCACAGTGATCGAATCAACCGTGAATTGGCTTGTAAGGTCATTTCTCGCCGATGTAACACTGTTCAACAATATTCATCCGAATTATGCGATGAACGGTACACCGGCAGAAGAAGATCAGCATTATGGACAATCGCATCGGCAAAGGGCTTTCATTCGTCAAGCGCATCTACCTGCCGCGGGTCATTGGCCTTGGAATCGGCCTGTTCACTGTCATGGCGGCGATTGCGCCGCTGTCGCCCCCCTCCTGGACATGGCTGCTAGTACTGTTCAATGGTTTGCTGTGGCCGCACGTGGCCTACCAGTGGGCTGCTCGCTCGACAACGCCTTACCAGGCGGAACAGCGCAACCTTCTGCTGGACTCGCTGATGGGCGGGTTCTGGACTGCCGCCATGCACTTCAACCCGCTACCCAGCGTGACCGTGCTGTCGATGATGACGATGAACAACGTCGCCGCCGGCGGCAAGCGCATGGTCTTTCGCGGAGCGCTGGCGCAACTGGCTGGCATGCTCGCCGCCATCCTGCTGCTTGGCCCTGGCTTGCAATTGATCGCCACGCCCCTGCAGGTCTATGCGTGCCTGCCCATGCTGGCGCTGTACCCACTGGCCTTGGGCTGGGTGTGCTACCAGCTTGCGATCAAGCTGGGCGACCACAAGCGCCGGCTGAGCGCCCTGAGCCTCACCGACAGCCTGACCGGGCTGTTCAACCACGGCGCCTGGAAGGACCTGCTGCAGCTCAAGTTCCAGGCGTGCAAGCAGCGACAGGAGCACGCGGTGATTGCCCTGATCGACATCGATCACTTCAAGACCATCAACGACACCTTTGGCCATGTGGTCGGCGACTGTGTACTGCGCCAGCTCAGCGCTGAGCTGCGGCGCAGTTTGCGCGAGGGCGACCAGGCCGGGCGTTACGGCGGCGACGAATTCTGCGTGATCCTGCCCGAAATCAGTGAAGCCCAGGCCTGCCAAGTCATGGAGCGTCTGCGCGAGCGGGTTTCCAGCTACCGCAACCCACAGTTACCGCACCTGCGCATCAGCCTGAGTATCGGCCTGTCACCCTTCGAGGCCAACCTCGAGTCCCCCGAGCACTGGCTCGAACAGGCGGACAAGGCGCTGTACATCGCCAAGCACGCTGGCCGCGATCAGGTCAATTTTGCCCGCGGTGAAGCTGCCGCGCTCAGGCTGGCCTATCCTGATTGAACCTCCTTCCTGTCTGCCTGGCGGGAGGTTGCCTGAAGGAGCCGCTCGCGCATGGCCAGGACCGCCAAGCTTCTACCCGCTAGCCCCACACCGCGCTTTCAGGTGCGCCACCTCATTGCCGGTTTCAGCGCAGTGTTCGGCCTGGCTTGCCTGGTCATTCTCGGCGCTCTGTTCAATATCGCCAGCACACTCGACCAACAGGAGCGCCAGCGTAGCGCCTTCCATGCGAACCAGGCGCTGGAACAACGGCTGCTCGCCTCGCGCCAGTTTCTGTCCAGCTATGCCGTATGGGATGCAGCCTTCGAGCACCTGTCGGGCCAAGCCGACTGGCAATGGGCCTACGAGGAAAAGAACGTAGGCGAGTCGCTGTACAGCGCCAGCGGCTACGAAGGGGTGTTCGTAGTGGAAAACGACCGCACCACCTATGCCTTGTTCAAAGGCCAGCCCAGCCAGGCAGGCGCTGACAGCTATATAGACACACCCCTGCAGCCGATCATCGAACAGGCCCGCGCGGCGGCGGTTTCACGCGAGCAGGTCACCCGTTTCGTGCTGTTCAATGGCTGGCCGGCCGCACTCAGTGCAGCAGCCGTGCGCCCGGACCGGGAGGTTACCGACAGCGAGGTGAGTCAGGCGCCGGTGATGCTGTTCATTGACCAGCTCACCGAAAGCAAACTGGCGCAGTTGGGCAACGGCGCCGGCCTGACGGGCATGCACGTGGAAAAGGAGGATATGCAGGATCACAGCCACCTGCGCATCGACCTGGGCGACACCGGCTACCATCTGACCTGGAACAGCCCACTGCCGGGGCGTCAGATGCTGCGGGCAGTGTTGCCAGCACTGTTGTGCGCCCTACTGATACTTGGCCTGGTGATGCTGTACCTGTTCCGCCATGCCTTGCGCAGCTCCCGGGCAATCGGCCTCACGCTCGTGCATCTGCAACAAAGCAACCAGGCCCTGGAGGCCAGCGAGCAGCGTTTCCGCGCGGTGGCCGAATCGGCATCCGACTGGATCTGGGAAACCGACCGGCATCAACGCCTGACCTACCTGTCGCAACGCTTCGCCAACGTCACCGGCTACCCGGTAGACGGCTGGCTGGGCCACCCGCTCAACCAGTTGCTGGCCTGCGACACCACGCCGTTGTCACCTTGGCTCGACGCCCTGGCTACCGCCGACCCGCAGCAATTGGCCAACCTGCGCTGCACTTACCGCGACCAGAATGGCCAAAACCGCTACTGCCGGATATCCGCCCGCGCTATCTGGCGCGATGGCAAGGCCATCGGTTTTCGGGGTACCGCCAGCGATATCACCGACGAAGTCGACGCCCACGCGCGCATCCAGCATCTTTCGCTGCACGACCCACTGACCGGGCTGGCCAACCGCAACAAACTCGCCCGGCACTTGGAGCAGGCCTTGTTGCGCGGCAGTGACTCGCCGCCGCTGACCTTGTTGCTGCTGGACCTGGACAACTTCAAGCCGATCAACGACTCGCTCGGTCATGCCGCCGGAGATGCCGTGCTGCAAGAAGTGGCAACGCGCCTGCGCGACACCACCCGCGATGGCGACCTGGTCGCGCGTCTGGGCGGCGACGAGTTCATCCTGGTACTCAGCGGCATGGACAACAGCAGCGAGATCGACCGCTTCTGTGCGCGCCTGATCGGCCTGCTGCAGCAACCCATCGTCTTCGAAAGCCAGCCGCTGCACATCGGTGCCAGCATTGGCGTTGCCCAGACGCGTAACCAGGGCTTCGATGCAGGTGAGCTGATCCGCTGCGCCGACATCGCCCTGTACCAGGCCAAGGCCGATGGTAAGAACACATGGCGCTACTTCGTTGCCGAAATGAACCAGCAGATCCAGTACCGCCGCCAGCTGGAGAACGACCTGCGCCGGGCCCTGCGCAATGAGGAGTTCGAGTTGCATTACCAGCCACGCTACCGCCTCGACGACCTGCGTATCGTCGCGGTCGAGGCCTTGGTGCGCTGGCGGCATCCACAGGAAGGGTTACTGGGGCCGGACACCTTCATTCCGTTGGCCGAGCAGAGCGACATCATTGTTGCGCTGGGCCGCTGGGTGCTTCGCGAAGCTTGCCGCACTGCCCATGACTGGCCAGCCGACGTGCTGGTTTCGGTCAACCTGTCGCCTGCGCAGTTCTTGCGCAGCGATGTGGTAGCCGACGTGCGCGAAATTTTGCTCGACACGGCCTTCCCCGCCCAGCGGTTGGAACTGGAGATTACCGAGAACGTGATGCTCAACGACATCGAGGGCGCGCTAGGCACCATGCTGTCGCTCAAGGAGCTAGGCGTGCGCCTGAACATGGATGATTTCGGCACCGGCTATTCGTCGTTGGGCTACCTGCGTACTTACCCGTTCGACAGCATCAAGATCGACAAACGCTTCATCAGCGGCCTGAACAACAACGGCGGCAGCGACCGCGCTGTGGTCCAGGCCATCATCAACCTGGGTGAGGCGATGGGGCTGACAGTGACAGCCGAAGGCGTGGAAAGCGAACATCAACTCAAGGCGCTGGAAAACGATCGCTGCCATGAAGTGCAAGGCTATTACCTGAGCATGCCCCTGGACAGCGCCGGATTGGCGGCGTTGTTGCACCAAACCTCCCAAAGCACTGCACAACCCTTGTAGACGCGGCCTTGCTCCTAAACAGACTGGGTGTGCTGCTGCAGGCTGCGCTGCGCCACGATTTCGGGCAGATCACAGCGGCGCAGGTAGGCGCGCAGCGGTTCACCAATGTTCAAGCGGTCATCCACATGCTGATCCAGCAACAGCGACAGCCGTTCGCGGCACAACGCCATGCGCTGCCCTTGCTCGGGCCGCCAGACAAACTTGCTGCAGGGGGTGATACTGGCGTCGGCCACGTCCATGCCGAACGCGTCCTCGGAGAAACGCACGATATGAACACCGCGCTTGCCGTGAAAACCGACAAAGCCCTTTAGCTGATCGGCGGCGTTGCAGATATCCTGGGAAGTGATGGCCATGACGTAACCTCGCAATGAAATCGGAAGATACGCACGCCTGGCGGAAGAAGGGTTGCCTCTGTCGGGCAACTCACAGCGGCAGCCTAACGCAACTGGCGGGCCGTTCGCCAAATTTTTTCGTGCCTGCCCAACGTCGTCGACGAACTCAAGCTGTACTGCCTTCACCACACGCCCCGGCTGTACCGCTTCGACCGTTACATCTCTGTCTATTGGGCAGCACCATCACTGCGGGTCGCGGTCCTCATGCACTTGCACACTCGCCGTCATACCCGCACTCAAGGTCAGCCCTTCCGGCACCTGATCCAGGCGAATCCTCACGGGTATGCGCTGGGCCAGTCGTACCCAGTTGAAGGTCGGCTCTACCTCCGGCAGCAACTGGCTGTCCGGGTTGCTGTTGCGGTCGGTGATGCCGCGGCTGATGCTCTCCACGTGCCCCTGCATCGGTTCACCCGTGCCCATCAGCCACACCTTCACAGTGTCCCCAACGCGAATGCGCGGCAGCTTGGTTTCCTCGAAATAGGCCTGGATGTAGAACGTCGAATCATCCACCAGCGCCATCACCGATTCCCCGGTGTTCACATAATTGCCTTCGGCCAGACGCAGATTGGTGATATGCCCGCTGCGCGGTGCCCGCACCTCACTGCGCGCCAGGTTGATCCTGGCCACCTGCAACTGCGCCTCGGCCTCATGCAACTCGCCACGCGCGATGGCGGCATTGATCTGGGCGTTTTCACGCAACTCGGCACTGATCGCCTCTGGCCCCAAGGCAGTACGCCGGGCTGCTTCACGCTCGCGCAAGCGCAATTGCTGGGCGCGGGTCTCGGTCACCGCGCTGGCCTGATCGAACGCGGCCTGGAAGCGCTCGCGGTCAATGCTCATCAACAGGTCGCCAGCCTTGACCTGCTGGTTGTCATGGACTTTGAGTTCGCGAACCCAGCCAGACACGTCAGGCGCAATCACCACCACATCAGCGCGCACACGGGCATCGCGCGTCCATGGGGTGAGCATGTAGTACTGCCACAGCTGGTAGCCGGCCAACACGGCCAGGGCCACCACACACAGGGTCACCAGAATACGTACGGCCGCACGCATCGAAACACTCCTTTATAAAGTTCCCAGCAGGCGTACCACCAGGAACAACACACAGACGAACAGCGCTGCGTCGAACAGCGCTTCATGCCAGATCCAGCGCCCCAACGGTGTGGCCTGCACCACCAGGCGCAGCAGGCCGGTGAGCAGCAGCGCCAACAACACATAAAGCAGAAACGGGCTGAGCAGCACACCGCCCACTTCCCACTCACGCAAACCCATGGGTGTCCTCCTGCCAGCGGCACCATTTGCCCCAGCTTTTCTGCAATTGCAGCACCGCCCCCTCGGCCAGGCGAAGCGGGTCGCTGGCTGGCAGCCGACGCAAGGCTGCAATGAACTGCTCACTGGCAGCATCCAGCCGCTGCCCACGCCCGGCAGCCGGCCCTTTGGCCAGCACTGCCTCCACGTGTTGCAGGTACTCGCGCTCGGCCCGCCCCAAAGGGGCCTGGGCGACCGCCAGGCACATGCGCAGGTGCACCAGTTCGTCGCCGATATCCAGCCCGTGCAGGCCGTCATCCCAGCGTTTGCGTTCGCCTTCCGGTAATTCACTGGCATGCCGCGCCAGTTGCATCAGCCGGTCGGCCATGCGCCCGCCAAACCAGCTGTCAGCCCCGCGCAGGTCGCGCCGGGTCAGGCGCACCAAGTCGTTCTGCGTTGCAGCACGCAAGCGCCGGCCCAGCCAGGCCGGGTGGCGGAACACCAGCAAGCGGAAGGCCATGACCGCTGCCGACACCCCCACCAGCATGGCCAAGGCACTGTTCAACATGGTCGCCACGCCGAACTGCATGGCGTTGAGCGGCGACACCAGCACAATGAAGTGCAGGCAATAGGAAGTGGCCGTAGCCCCGGTCCGCGGATGGGCCATGCCCAGTGCACCAAGAAACAGTGGCACGCCCATGCCCAGGCAGAGCATGGCGAAACTGCTCCATTGCGGCAGCATGATCTGCCCGACCAGAAACGCCGCCGGTATCGCCAGGAATATCCCGCGCAGAAAACTCAGGCCGATCTGTGCGCCGTTCTCGCGACTGGCGAACAGGCTGCAGACCACGCAGGTCAGCACCAGGCCACCCGGTGCCGAAGGCCAGGCCGTGGCCAGCCAGAAACCACTCATTACCAGGAAGGCCAGCGCACTGCGCGAGCCGAACAGCAAGGCCAGCGACCAGTCTCGGTGCACGGCCAGCCCCTGGGACACGTCCTTGGGCGCCCTGCCCGCCTCCACATCCTCAAGTGCCTGGCTGGCGGCCATGGCATAGTCCAATAGCAGGGCCATGCGCGCCAGGCAGAAGTGCTCCGCCGAACTGATCTGCTCGTCGTGTGCGGCATCCCAGATACGCTGACGCAACAACAACAGGCTGGGCTGGTCGGGTTGGTCGAGCAGCGTACGCACTTCCTGCAACCAAGGCGTCAGGTGCTCGACCTCACACTCATCCAGTTGCCGCCACTGGCGGCGCACCGAACGGGAAATACGCAACAGCACCAGCAGTTTCTGGCTAAGGCCACGAATGGCACGGGCACGTTGGCGCCCGCGATTGCCCTCGAACCAGGCATGTTCACGTTGGCTGTCGATGGCAACGATGCGTCCCAGGCTTTCCAGCAGGCCCTTGCGCGCCTCGTCCTCTCCGCCCAGCATGGCTCTGGCGGCCTGCAGGCCGTTCTGCCAGGCCTGCCGTGCCTGCCCGCCCAGTTGCTGCTCGACCCGCATGGGCCAGAGCAAGGCACTGCTGGCTGTTGCACAGAAAATACCCAGGCAGATCTCGGTACAGCGCGCCACGGCCTGGTCGAATACCTGCAGGGGGTGGTCAATGGCCGGCAAGGCAATGATCGCTGCGGTGTAGCCGGCCAGCACGAAAGCATAGGCCCAGGCGCTGCGCAACTGGGTGGACGCGGCGGTACACAGGGCCAGCCACAGCGCCAAGGCAAGCAGGAACAGCCCGGGGGTCTGGGCGAACAGGCCGATGAACAGCACTGACATGACTGTGCCGACCAACGTGCCGGCTAACCGCGCCAAGCCTTTCTGCACCACCATGCCCGATAGCGGCTGGGCGACGATGAAAGCAGTCATCAATGCCCAGGAGGGTTGCTCCAGCCCCCAGCGCATCGCCAGCCACAACGCCAGGCCGCCACCGAGCAGGGTCTTGATGGCAAACTTGAGGGCGAGGCTGTTGGGCGCGAACAGGGCCTGAAAGGTGATGGGCACGAGGCGGACCTTGCGGGGAAAAGTCTTGCTGAAAAGATAGACAATGATGAGCAGAATAAAGCGGAAACGATTAATTAGCTAGCTAATCATGTATATGCGATTGGCCTGCACCGAGAGGGACAGCTCAGGCAATAAAAAATGCAGGCAAAAAAATGGGCGACCGAAGTCGCCCTAAATGCCTTGCGTGCTCGTGTACCCGGAAGGTCAGCGCGGCTTGCGCTTGTTCGAGTCCTTCCAGATGAAAATGCCCAGACCGGCAAAGAAGGCGACCATCAGCCCGACCGTTACCACACCGGCGATAACCACGTTGTCGAAGAACATGCTGGCCTCCCCATTCGTTTGCCGTTGTCCGATGGGTACACGTTAACCAATGTGGCGGCGGGGAAAATTGATCAGTGTCAATGGTGCCCGAGGCCGGGCACGCGAGGGGGGCGCAGGGTTGACCTGCGTCAAGTTTCAACGCTTCTTAGGTTTGCCCTTGGGCTTCTTTTTCTTGCTGGTACTCAAAGGCAGGGCCTGCTCGAAAGCATTGCGCATTTCGTTCAGCCGCTTTTCCTTGAGGTCGTGGACGCGCTTGGCACGTTCGGCATCGAAATCGATGAGGTTGTCTTGGCTCATGGGTGGGCTCGACGATCAACAGAGAAATGCATGATGAAGCCAGGCGCAGGCGCTGACCAGCCCCGTATCAGACTTCGATGTCCACCAGCAGTCCTTGGCGTACATGCTCGCCCATCAATGGCGCTACCGGCACGGTATTGTCGGCATTGACCTCGTCACCCGGGACGGCATCGTAGCGTTCCTGCTCGCCCTTATTGCGGCGTTGCTGCTGGCGGCGCTGTTCATCGCGCAGCAACAATACCTGCTCCTGCGGGTCGCGCTGGCGCTTGAGGTCAATGGCACTTTCGCCGGACGCAGGCTGCGTCGGCACCACCGGCTTGATATCGGGGGTTGGCTTGACCGGGTCCTGTTGCGAGGTGACCGGGGCGGCACTGAGCGGAATGATCGGCGGCAGCATGGACGTTCTCCTATGCCCCCTGTATCGGCAGGCGCAGCTTTACCTTGATGTCATGGACAACATTTACTCGGCTTCGTCACCCGGCTCGTCGTCGACTGGCGGACTGGCCTCGCTCCAGGGCCGCTTGTACACCTGTTGCCAAACCGCATCCATATGATCGCGTAACACCGGCGGCGCGGCTTTCAGCGAAGCGCTGTCCTCGCGCTCACCACCGATCGGTTCCTCGCCCGCCGGGGTGATCAGCGACTGGCCGGTAATGGTGTAACTGGCCTGCCCTTCACGCATCTCGATGGCGATGTCATGCGGGTCGATACCGCCGCCGCAGAACGCATGGCTGGCCACCGTTATCTCGGCCACCCCATTCTTGTTCAGGTCGCTCACATCACTGACGTCATTATAGAAGTCCACGTCCAGGTCCAGCCCCGGGCAGGTCGTTTCCTGCTCGACCTGCCAACGCGCCTTGAAGGTGTCGTTCTCGGCCGTGCGCCCGTACAAGGTGGCCTTGAGCACCACCTTGTCCACTTCCTGTTCGCTTTCCAGGTCGCTGGCCTGGCCATCGCTGCGGCTCAGGACCAACAGCCCTTCGCCGTCACCGTCACGAAAGTGCACGCTCTTTATCGGCGTCTGCACGCCCAGTACCTCAAGCTGCTCCATCGGAATGGGGGGCAATGTCTCAAAGTTTTTCTGCTCGCAGGCGCTCAGCAGCACCAGGCTGCCCACGGCCATCGAAGCGCTGATCCAGCGGTGCTTGGCAGACATGTTGATCCGGGGCCCTCATCGGCGGCGCTGTGCAGGGCGATGAAACGACTAGACTATGCCTTTCGATACCTTTCGGTGCTCTCGGCACTTTGGTCTGACCGGCCGATCCGTTAACATAATCGGCTTTTTCATCGCGGGAGTTCAGGCAGTATGGCGCAGCAGTATCAACCGGGGCAACGCTGGATCAGCGACAGCGAAGCAGAGCTCGGCCTGGGTACCATCCTGGCGCAGGATGGCCGCCTGTTGACCGTGCTCTACCCGGCCACTGGCGACACCCGCCAGTATTCCCTGCGCAATGCGCCGCTGACCCGCGTGCGCTTCTCGCCAGGTGACCAGATCACCCACTTCGAAGGCTGGAAGCTGACCGTACGCGAAGTCGAGGACATCGACGGGCTGATGGTCTACCACGGCCTGGACGGGCAGAACCAGCCTCGCACCCTGCCCGAAACCCAGTTGTCGAACTTCATTCAGTTCCGCCTGGCCAGCGACCGCCTGTTCGCCGGGCAGATAGACCCACTGTCGTGGTTCAGCCTGCGCTACAACACCCTGCAGCACACCAGCAAGCAGATGCAGTCGGCACTGTGGGGGTTGGGCGGCTGCCGCGCACAGCCCATCGCCCACCAACTGCACATTGCCCGCGAAGTCGCCGACCGCAGCGCCCCACGCGTTCTGCTGGCCGACGAAGTGGGCCTGGGCAAAACCATCGAAGCCGGCCTGGTCATTCACCGCCAGCTGCTGTCGGGTCGCGCCAGCCGCGTACTGATCCTGGTGCCGGAAAACCTCCAGCACCAGTGGCTGGTGGAAATGCGCCGGCGCTTCAATCTGCAAGTGGCGCTGTTCGACGCCGAGCGCTTCATCGAAAGCGACGCCAGCAACCCGTTCGAGGATGCCCAACTGGCGTTGGTTGCCCTGGAGTGGCTGGTCGACGACGAAAAGGCCCAGGACGCACTGTTTGCCGCTGGCTGGGACCTGATGGTCGTCGACGAAGCCCACCACCTGGTCTGGCACGAAGACCAGGTCAGCGCCGAATACGGCCTGGTCGAGCAACTGGCCCAAGTGATTCCGGGCGTACTGCTGCTCACCGCCACCCCCGAGCAGCTGGGCCAGGACAGCCACTTCGCCCGCCTGCGCCTGCTCGACCCCAACCGTTTTCACGACCTGGCCGCTTTCCGCGCAGAAAGCGAGCACTACCGCCCGGTAGCAGAGGCGGTGCAGGAACTGCTCGACGAGGGCCGCCTGTCGCCCAAGGCCCACGCCACCATCCTGGGCTTCCTGGGTGCCGAAGGCGAAGCCCTGCTGGCTGCAGTCAGCGACGGCGACACCCAGGCCAGCGCGCGGCTGATTCGCGAGCTGCTGGATCGCCACGGCACCGGCCGCGTGCTGTTCCGTAACACCCGTGCGGCGATCCAGGGCTTCCCCGAGCGCCAGTTGCACCCCTACCCGCTGCCCACGCCCGAGCAATACCGCGACCTGCCAACCGGCGAGCACGCCGAGCTGTACCCGGAAGTTGCCTTCCAGGCCCAGGGTGAAGTGGCCGATGACGAGCGCTGGTGGCGTTTCGACCCACGTGTCGACTGGCTGATCGACACCCTGAAGATGCTCAAGCGCACCAAAGTGCTGGTGATCTGCGCCCACGCCGAAACCGCCATGGACCTGGAGGACGCCCTGCGCGTGCGCTCCGGCATCCCGGCCTCGGTGTTCCATGAAGGCATGAGCATCCTCGAGCGCGACCGCGCCGCTGCCTACTTTGCCGATGAAGAGTTTGGCGCCCAGGTGCTGATCTGCTCGGAAATCGGCAGCGAAGGCCGCAACTTCCAGTTCGCTCATCACCTGGTGATGTTCGACCTGCCAGCGCACCCCGACCTGCTCGAACAGCGCATCGGCCGCCTTGACCGGATCGGCCAGAAGCACACTATCCAGTTGCACATCCCGTACCTGCAGGACAGCCCGCAAGAGCGCCTGTTCCAGTGGTACCACGAAGGGCTCAACGCCTTCCTCAACACCTGCCCCACCGGCAATGCCCTGCAGCACCAGTTCGGCCCACGCCTGCTGCCGCTGCTAGAAGCCGGCGAACACAAGGCCTGGGATACCCTGGTGGCCGACGCCCGCAGCGAGCGCGAGCGCCTGGAAGCCGAACTGCACACTGGCCGTGACCGCCTGCTGGAGCTCAATTCCGGCGGCGCCGGCGAAGGTCAGGCGCTGGTCGAGGCCATTCTCGAACAGGACGACCAGTTCGCCCTGCCGATCTACATGGAAACCCTGTTCGACGCTTTCGGCATCGACAGCGAAGACCATTCCGAGAACGCACTGATCCTCAAGCCGAGCGAGAAGATGCTCGATGCCAGCTTCCCGCTGGGCGACGATGAAGGCGTGACCATCACCTATGACCGTGGCCAGGCGCTGTCACGCGAGGACATGCAGTTCCTCACCTGGGAGCACCCGATGGTGCAGGGTGGCATGGATCTGGTGCTGTCAGGCTCGATGGGCAACACCGCCGTGGCGTTGATCAAGAACAAAGCGCTCAAACCAGGCACCGTACTGCTTGAACTGCTGTTCGTCAGCGAGGTGGTGGCACCCCGCAGCCTGCAACTGGGCCGCTACCTGCCGCCGGCGGCACTGCGCTGCCTGCTCGACGCCAATGGCAACGACCTGGCGTCACGCGTGGCCTTCGAAACCCTCAACGACCAGCTCGAGAGCGTACCGCGCGCCAGCGCCAACAAGTTCGTCCAGGCCCAGCGCGATGTGCTGGCCAAGCGTATCAGTGGCGGCGAGGAGAAGATCCTGCCGGCCCACAACGAGCGCGTGGCCGAAGCCCAGCGCCGCCTGACAGCCGAGGCCGACGAAGAGCTGGCGCGCCTGGTGGCATTGCAAGCGGTCAACCCAAGTGTGCGTGACAGCGAAATCGACGCCCTGCGCAAGCGGCGCGAAGATGGCCTGGCAATGCTGGAGAAGGCCGCCCTGCGCCTGGAAGCCATTCGCGTGCTGGTGGCTGGCTAACGCAGTCCCCGCGCCCTTGTGGGAGCGGGCACGCCCGCGAACACCGGCGAAGCCGGTGGCATCCACCGCAGTGGATGCTTCGCGGGCTCGCCCGCTCCCACAGGAAGGCATCAGGGCCCCAAATTTATTCCTCACTGCGATTGGAGTTATAACCAAATCGTAGAAATCATTGTGCCATTAGTCAGGAAGGCTTAAGCACTCCTTCCTATACTGCCTCTGGACAGTCTGCACAGGGTTGTAGCGCAGACGAGTGAAAACTCGATCAAGAGGCATTCCATGGAATGGCTGGGGCTGCAACTGTTCGCCGATCTTCCCGCAACCGGGCGCATCGTCATCGACTGCCGTCATGAACCGCTCTTGGTTCTGCTCGCCTATTTCGTTGCTTGCGCGGCCTGTTTCGCCACCCTCGACATGGCCGAGCGCCAGTCCCACAGCGACGACCCCACCGCCCACCGGCAATGGAACATGCTTGGAGCTTGCTGCCTGGCAGGCGGCATATGGGCCATGCACTTCATCAGCATGCTGGCCTTTCGGGCCCCGGTGGACGTGCACTACGACGTATCCCTGACCATTCTTTCGCTGCTCATCGCACTGGGCGTGGCCTGGCTGGCCATGCACAGCCTCGAACGCAGCAAGATGCGCGCGCACCACTTCGTGCTGAGCGCAGGGCTGATCGGCCTGGGCATCATCCTCATGCATTTTGTCGGCATGGCCGCGATGGAAACGGGTGCCCGCCAGTACTACCAAACCGGCTTGCTACTTGCCTCTGCCGCTATTGCCCTGCTCACCGCCCTGACCTCGCTGTACCTGGCCCGCTACTTGCGCAATGGCAGCGGCACCCTGTACCAGGCCATGAAGTACGGCGCCAGCCTGCTGATGGCGGGCGGCATCGTCGCCACTCATTTCACCGCGATGTCGGCCATGACCTTGATCATCCCTGCCGATACCGCACTGCGCCTGCCGTCTGGCGACAACAGCCTGCAGCTGGGACTGGGCATCGGCTTCATCACCCTGCTGATCAGTGGCGCCAGCATCAGCGCCGCACTGGCCGACAAGAAGCTGCAAAGCAAGGAGCACGACCTGCGCCGGGTCAGCGTACTGCTCAGCCAACTGGACCAGGCCCGCGCTTCGCTGCAGCAGGCGGCGCACTATGATGCCCTGACCAACCTGCTCAACCGCCGCGGATTCAACCAGGTGTTCGCCGAGCGCCTGGTCGAAACTCAGGCCAGCGAAAACCGCCTGGCCGTGATGTTTCTCGACATCGACCATTTCAAGCGTATCAACGACAGCCTTGGCCACGATGCCGGTGACGAGCTGCTCAAGGTGATCGCCCACCACATCAAGGCCGCTACCCGCAACCACGACCTGGTTGCGCGCTTTGGTGGCGACGAGTTCTGTGTGGTCACCAGCCTGAACAGCCGCGACGAAGCCCGCCACCTGGCCCAGCGCATCATGCAACGGATGAAAGAACCCATCGACCTGGGCGGGCGGCGCATGGTCATGACCACCAGCATTGGTATAAGTATCTTCCCGGACGATGGCAGCACAGCCGAAGAGCTGCTCAAGCATGCCGACCTGGCCCTCTACCAATCCAAGGACAACGGGCGCAACAGCCTGAATTTCTTCAATGACAGCCTGAAGGCTCGCGCGTCGATCGCCTTGCAACTGGAAGAAGAGCTGCGCCTGGCCCTGCTCGAGGAGCGCGGGCTGTGTGTGCACTACCAGCCGATCTTCGACCTGCGCAGCGGGCAAGTGGCCAAACTGGAAGCGCTGGTACGCTGGCAGCATCCTCAACACGGCCTGCTCGGGCCCGACCGTTTTGTCGGCATTGCCGAAGCCAACGGCCTGATCATCGACCTTGACCTGTGGGTGCTGCGCCATGCCTGTGCCGACCTGGCCCACTTGCAGCGCCACGGCTACGGCGAGGTCCAGGTCACGGTCAATTGCTCGGCAGTCACCCTCAGCCACGACGAACTGCCTAAGGAAGTAGAAAAGGCGCTGTTCCACGCCGCCCTTGCGCCGCGCCACCTGGAGCTGGAGGTGACCGAAAACGCCTTGGTGGGCGATATCCAGCGCACGGTCAGCCTGCTCAAACGCGTCCGAGCCTTGGGGGTGGCACTTTCGATCGATGACTTTGGTACCGGCTACTCGTCACTGGCCTACCTCAAGCGCCTGCCATTGGATGTGCTGAAGATCGACCGCACCTTTCTACAGGATGTACCGGGCAGCCAGAAAGACCGCGAGATTGTCCAGGCGATCATCGCCATGGCGCATACGCTGCACCTGCGGGTAGTCAGCGAGGGCGTGGAAACTGCCGAACAGCGGGCGTTCCTCGAAAGCCATGGCTGCGACTACCTGCAGGGATACCTGTTGGGGCACCCCGTACCGCTGGCCGAGTTGCGCCCACTGCTGGAGCGGTTGCAGCGCCAGAGCAGCCGGATCACACCTTGTTGCGGTACAGCTCAACCAGGGTCGCCGGATCTTTTTGCAGGTAACCCTGGCTACCGTGCAAGCGCATCAGTTGCGCGGCAAGGCCACTGAGCGGCGTCGCCGAGCCTTGCTCGCGGGAAAACTTGACCGCACCATCGAGGTCCTTGAGCAGCGTGCGTACGTGCCACTTGATTGGCTCGAAGCGGCTCTCGGCCATTTGCGGCGCAAGAATCTGCAATGGCTTGGAATCGGCAAAGCCACCCGCCAGCGCTTCAGCGATCAGCGTCGCGTCCACGCCCGACTGTTCGGCCAATGCCACCACTTCTGCAATTACCAGGGCATTGCACGCTACGATCATCTGGTTGCAAGCCTTGGTCACCTGCCCCGTGCCTACCGCGCCCATATGCGTCACGCGCTGACCAAGCACCTCCAGCACCGGGCGTGCACGCTGCAGATCGGCCGCTTCACCGCCCACCATGATCGCCAGCGTGCCCGCTTCGGCACCGGGCGTACCGCCAGAGACAGGTGCATCCAGCCAGGCCATGCCGCACAGTGCTGCCAGTTCGGCAGCCATTTCACGGGTGGCGGTGGGTTCCAGGCTAGAGAAATCGATCAGCAACTGGCCGCTGCGCCCGCCCTGGGCAATGCCTTGCTCGCCAAACACCACCTCACGCACCACCGCCGTGTCGGCCAGGCACAGTAGTACCATGTCGCTGTCACGGCACAATTCGGCCGGGCTGCTGGCCAGGCGCGCGCCAGCAGCGACCAGTGCGGCGCACTTGTCCGGGCTGCGGTTCCATACCGTCAGCGGATAACCCGCTGCCAACAGGCGGCGGCACATGGGCAGGCCCATCAGGCCGATGCCGGCGAATCCAAGCGAAGGTAGTGCAGTGCTCATCGATAAACTCCTGACTGATTCGAACATTTCCCAGGCGGGCTACGATTCCGTTGGCGCCTGGCAGAACGGCGGCCACATTACGCATCCCGTAAACTGTTACCGCCACGCCGAATTGTTACTTCCCTCTACCCGCCTTGATCGCTTTCAAGCACCAAAACGGAGCTGATGCGTATTTTTGCGCACCAAAAAAGATCACGCTTCTTCCTGGCCCTTCACCTGTATCACGATGAACGGCGAAACCACCACCGCCCAGATCTCTGGGTCGCGGCTTTGCAGGTCCAATGCCTGCTCGGCCGATACCGGCCCAACAGTGCCATCACTACGCCACTTGGCGAAGATCTCGCTGCGATTCTCGGCCATCGCCTCAGCAACGGCGATCAGGTCAAGGCAGGGGTCGACCCAAATCAGGTCACCCTTGGCCCAAAAACGCTCCAGCGCTTTCCACTCGATGATTGCCGTCTCGCCAAGCAATTTGGCATAGAGGGTGCTTGTTTGATCAGTCATGGGTGGTATCCGCAAAAAATCGGTCAATAAAAAAGGCCGGCATTTTTGCAGAAAAACCCGGTTTCAAATATGTAATTTGGTCGATTGACCCCGAAGTTGTGGGGCGGGATCGCAGATGCAGGCAGTTTGATGGCGCCTTTCTGTATCTTTCTGTCGATCAAGCGACAACGCAGGAAAGACGCACTTTTCGACCGCTTTTCAAGCGCTCGAACAGCGCTCTACACTGTACCGGTACAGTTCCGGGACATGTTCCGGGGGAAGGTGGGCTAGCGCGTTGGCATGGCCACGCCGCAAATCCCGCCCGGTCTGTAGCCCTGGCCGCCAGGACTATAAGAATTACAACAGAATGAGTGGAGCACTATGATCAAGATTTCCAAGCTGTTCGCCGCAATGGTACTGGCCGGGGTAGCCAGCCATTCGTTTGCCGCCGATACCATCAAGATCGGCATCGCCGGTCCCAAGACGGGTCCTGTGACCCAGTACGGCGACATGCAGTTCATCGGCGCCAAGCAAGCCATCAAGGATATCAACGCCGCGGGCGGCGTGGATGGCAAGATGCTCGAAGCCAAGGAATACGACGACGCCTGCGACCCTAAACAGGCCGTGGCAGTCGCCAACAAAGTGGTCAACGACGGCGTCAAGTTCGTGGTCGGCCACCTGTGCTCCAGCTCCACCCAGCCTGCGTCCGACATCTACGAAGACGAAGGCGTGATCATGATCACCCCGGCCGCCACTTCGCCGGAAATCACCGCCCGTGGCTACAAGCTGATCTTCCGCACCATCGGCCTGGACAGCGCCCAGGGCCCGGCCGCCGGCAACTACATCGCCGACCACGTCAAGCCGAAGGTCGTTGCCGTTCTGCACGACAAGCAGCAGTACGGTGAAGGCATCGCCACCGCCGTCAAGCAAACCCTTGAGAAGAAAGGCACCAAGGTTGCCGTCTTTGAAGGCCTGAATGCCGGTGACAAGGACTTCTCCTCGATCATCCAGAAGCTCAAGCAGAACAACGTCGACTTCGTCTACTACGGCGGCTATCACCCAGAGCTGGGCCTGATCCTGCGCCAGGCTCAGGAAAAAGGCCTGAAAGCCAAGTTCATGGGTCCGGAAGGCGTGGGTAACGACTCCATTTCGCAGATCGCCCAGAACGCCTCCGAAGGCCTGCTGGTCACCCTGCCGAAGTCGTTCGACGCAGACCCGGCGAACAAGAAGATCGTCGACGCCATCAAGGCTGACGGCAAGGACCCAAGTGGCCCGTTCGTATTCCCTGCCTACTCGGCTGTCGAGCTGATCGCTCAAGGCATCAAGAAAGCCGGTTCCGATGATACCGACAAGGTGGCCGAGGCCATCCACAAAGGCACCTTCAAGACCCCGACCGGCGAACTGTCGTTCGACGACAAAGGCGACCTGAAAGACTTCAAGTTCGTGGTCTACGAATGGCACTTCGGCAAGCCGAAGACCGAAGTCTCCCCTCAGTAACTGCGTGACTAATAGCTGACCTACGAGCCCACTGTGCGAGCAGTGGGCTTCGTTTTATGAGGTTCATGGGCCCGATCCCCGCGATCCGGGGGCAGGCTCACCTGAAAATCTTAAAACCGTCACCCGCGGTTTCCTGGCCGTACCCCTGCCAGTGAAATGCAAATCAGGTTTTTAGGAGCGCTGTAATGCCTGAGATCTACCATTTCTTCCAACAACTGGTTAATGGATTGACCATCGGCAGCACCTATGCCTTGATCGCCATCGGCTACACGATGGTGTACGGCATCATTGGCATGATCAACTTCGCCCACGGCGAGGTGTACATGATCGGTTCCTACGTGGCCTTCATCGCCCTGGCGGGCCTGGCCATGATGGGTATCCATTCGCTGCCGATCCTGATGACCGTCGCCTTCGTCGCGACGATCTTCGTCACCAGTGCCTATGGCTACAGCATCGAACGGGTTGCCTACCGCCCCCTGCGCAACAGCAACCGTCTGATCCCGCTGATTTCCGCCATCGGCATGTCGATTTTCCTGCAGAACACGGTCTTGCTTTCGCAGGACTCCAAGGACAAGTCCATCCCCAACCTGATCCCCGGGAGCTTCTCCTTCGGGCCAGGCGGTGCTGAAGAAGTACTGATCAGCTACATGCAAATCCTGGTGTTCGTTGTCACCCTGGTGGCCATGACCCTGCTCACCCTGTTCATCTCTCGTTCCCGCCTGGGCCGCGCCTGCCGCGCCTGTGCCGAGGACATCAAGATGGCCAACCTGCTGGGCATCAACACCAACAACATCATCGCCCTCACCTTCGTCATCGGTGCCGCCCTGGCTGCCGTGGCGGCCGTGCTGCTGAGCATGCAGTACGGGGTGATCAACCCCAACGCCGGTTTCCTGGTGGGCCTGAAGGCTTTCACCGCGGCGGTACTGGGTGGCATCGGCAGCATCCCGGGCGCCATGCTCGGCGGGCTGGTGCTGGGCGTGGCCGAAGCGTTCGGTGCCGATATCTTCGGCGACCAGTACAAGGACGTGGTGGCATTCGGCTTGTTGGTTCTTGTCCTGCTATTCCGGCCGACCGGCATCCTGGGCCGCCCGGAGGTTGAAAAAGTATGAACAGAAATCTCAAACAGGCGTTCTTCAGCGCCTTGCTGGTCTGGGCCGTGGCCTTCCCGGTACTGGGCCTGAAACTGAGCATCGACGGCATCAGCCTGGTCGTGCACAGTCAGGGCTCGTTCACCATCAGCATCATCGCCGTGTGTTCGGTGCTGATGTTCCTGCGCGTGCTGTTCGACAAGCAGTGGAGTTCGGTGATGGGCCGCCGATCGGATCGCAAGCTGATCCCCCCGGCAGTCAGCAACTACCTCACCCTGCCCAAGACCCAGCGCTACGTCATCATCGGGTTGATCGTGATGGCACTGGTATGGCCGTTCTTCGGCTCTCGCGGTGCGGTCGACATCGCCACGCTGATCCTGATCTACGTGTTGCTGGGCCTGGGCCTGAACATCGTGGTCGGCCTGGCGGGCCTGCTCGACCTCGGCTACGTAGGCTTCTATGCCGTCGGTGCCTACAGCTACGCCATGCTCTCGCATTACCTGGGCTGGAGCTTCTGGGTGTGCCTGCCGATTGCCGGCCTGATGGCTGCCACCTTCGGCTTCCTGCTCGGCTTCCCGGTGCTGCGCCTGCGTGGTGACTACCTGGCGATCGTGACCCTCGGTTTCGGTGAGATCATCCGCCTGTTCCTGCGTAACCTCACCGATTGGACCGGCGGCCCCAACGGCATCAGCAACATCCCCAAGCCGGAGTTCTTCGGCCTGACCTTCGAACGCCGTGCGGCCGAGGGCATGCAGACCTTCCACGAGTTCTTCGGGCTGCAATACAACTCGATCAACAAGGTCATCTTCCTGTACCTGGTGGCCCTGCTGCTGGCCCTGCTGGCGTTGTTCGTGATCAACCGCCTGCTGCGCATGCCGATCGGCCGTGCCTGGGAAGCCCTGCGTGAAGACGAGATCGCCTGCCGTGCTCTGGGCCTGAACCCGACCGTGATCAAGCTCTCGGCATTCACCCTGGGTGCCTGCTTCGCCGGTTTCGCCGGCAGCTTCTTCGCCGCGCGCCAAGGCCTGGTGACGCCGGAGTCGTTCACCTTCATCGAGTCGGCGATCATCCTCGCCATCGTCGTGCTGGGTGGCATGGGTTCACAACTGGGCGTGATTCTCGCGGCCATCGTGATGATCCTGCTGCCTGAGCTGATGCGTGAGTTCAGCGAATACCGCATGCTGATGTTCGGTGCGCTGATGGTGTTGATGATGATCTGGCGTCCGCAAGGCCTGCTGCCTATGCAACGTCCACACATGGAGCTGCGTCGATGAGCCGCGAAATTCTGCAAGTCAGCGGCCTGAGCATGCGCTTTGGCGGCTTGTTGGCGGTCAACGGCGTGGGCCTGACCGTCAAGGAGAAACAGGTAGTGGCGCTGATCGGCCCGAACGGCGCCGGCAAGACCACCGTGTTCAACTGCCTGACCGGCTTCTACAAGCCCAGCGACGGCACCATCCTGCTCGATGGCCAGCCGATCCAGGGCCTGGCCGGCCACCAGATCGCCCGCAAAGGCGTGGTGCGGACCTTCCAGAACGTGCGCCTGTTCAAGGAAATGACCGCGCTGGAAAACCTGCTGATTGCCCAGCACCGCCACCTCAACACCAACTTCTTCGCCGGCCTGTTCAAGACCCCGAGTTTCCGCCGCAGCGAGAAGGAAGCCTTGGAGCGTGCGCAGTACTGGCTGGAGAAGGTCAACCTGACCGAGTTCGCCAACCGTACCGCCGGTACCCTCGCCTACGGGCAGCAACGCCGCCTGGAAATCGCCCGCTGCATGATGACCCAGCCACGCATCATCATGCTCGATGAACCGGCAGCCGGCCTGAACCCGAAGGAAACCGAAGACCTCAAGGCTCTGATCGCCTACCTGCGTGAGTCGCACAACGTCACCGTGCTGCTGATCGAGCACGACATGAAGCTGGTGATGAGCATTTCCGACCATATCGTGGTGATCAACCAGGGTACCCCCCTGGCCCATGGCACGCCGGAGGAGATCCGCGACAACCCTGACGTGATCAAAGCCTACCTGGGGGAAGCGTAAATGCTGAAGTTCGAAAACGTTTCCACTTTCTACGGCAAGATCCAGGCGTTGCACAGCGTCAACGTGGAGATCAACCAAGGCGAGATCGTCACCCTGATCGGCGCCAACGGTGCCGGCAAGTCGACCTTGCTGATGACCCTGTGCGGTTCGCCGCAGGCGCACAGCGGCAGCATCAAGTATCTGGGGGAAGAACTGGTCGGCCAGCCGTCCTCGCACATCATGCGCAAGAGCATCGCGGTGGTGCCGGAAGGTCGCCGTGTGTTCTCCCGCCTGACCGTCGAGGAGAATCTGGCGATGGGGGGCTTCTTCACCGACAAGCGCGATTACCAGGAGCAGCTGGACAAGGTGTTACAGCTATTCCCGCGCCTGAAGGAGCGCTATATGCAGCGTGGCGGTACCATGTCCGGTGGCGAGCAACAGATGCTCGCCATTGGCCGGGCACTGATGAGCAAGCCAAAGCTGTTGCTGCTCGACGAGCCTTCGCTGGGCCTGGCGCCGATCATCATCCAGCAGATCTTCGACATCATCGAGCAACTGCGCCGTGATGGCGTGACGGTGTTCCTGGTGGAGCAGAACGCCAACCAGGCGCTGAAGATCGCTGACCGGGCGTACGTGCTGGAAAACGGCCGGGTGGTGATGCAGGGTACCGGTGAAGCCCTGTTGACCGACTCGAAGGTACGCGAAGCGTATCTGGGAGGATAGGTATTTAACGTAGAAAGGAGACAACCGACAGGCTCTCCATTGCGCCTGTCACGTTGCCCGACACCTCAATGCTCTGTAGCCGATGCTACCAAGCATTGAGGTCGTCGGTCTCGGTTCCACGCTAGTCAAGCTGCGCTGCAAAGCCCTTCATGGAACTGGGATTGTTATCAGGACCACTATCGCCAGAAACCAAGACTTTTTGCTCTAAATCGACCTGCAGGCCCCGTAGATTAGTGACCGCATCTCCAAAAGGCGCGAGTATCCTCCAGCCCTGCTCGCCAAATGTAGGATCCAGTACCCCTTTGGCATCATATCGAACCAACAGCACCTGCCGCTGATAACCTGCATTCCGCGTCACTGCGCCTCCCGCCACGGCTACCTTGCCATCGGCCATTTCAGCAATCCCGCCCTCAAGGAAGTCGACCTCAACGCCATCAGGCAGTTCAAAGAGCAACGGTTTACCGCCGTTGAAAGACTGCTCCGGCCGGCCGGTTGCATCTATGCGTACCACCATCCCATAGAAGCGCCAGGGATCACGTGCTGTAAGGTAACCACATGCGACGTATCCGCCGTCCGCCATGATCGCCACGTGAGCAAGCTCCATTTGACTCAGCTCTGGATGAGGGATACCCGCGGATACAGAATCGAAAATCGAATAACCTTCCTCACCGAACGTCTTGTCCAGCGAGCCATCGGCCTTGTACCGACAGAAAAATCCGCGCATCCCAACCGACAGGTCGCCCAGTGTGCCAACCACCACAGCGCCTCCGTCTGCAGAAGCGATAACGGCGGGGGCATTTGTGTCCAAAGTCGGATGCTTAACGCTAACAATGCCAGTGCCATTGAACTCGGCATCCAGCGCTCCGTTTGCTAAACAGCGCAGCAACGAGAAATCACCTGCAAGGCGGTTACCCAGAACCCCGTAAAATTTGCCGTCCTTGGCGGGTGCCAATGCGGCCAGCACTGCCGATGAAAAAACAGAATCCTGACGACCGTCATTGTTTCTTCCACGCCCCGCTGAACTTGCACTCATCTTTTCAACTTTGTGGAAGACCGTGCCGGCCTGCCCAAACGACATATCGACCTCGCCATTGAGCTTGAAGCGGGCCAAGCCCAGCTCCGATGCATTATACAAACCAGCGATTACGCCTCCGTCAGGTTGAGGAATCAACCCTGCAGCGCGCGGAAAATCATCCGTAAACTCAGAAATATTATGGGAGCTGAAACCTCTCAAACCAAACGTCAAATCCGCTGTACCATCATGCTTTACACGCCCTACCATAATCGTTTTACCAAGGCCATCCAGCAAATAACGCTTACCTCCAACGGGGAGAACCAGCGTATTTTTATTGGTGGCCTCGGGAATCGGAAAAGGCACTCGATATTCAATATCAAATCCCGCTGCTTGCTTATTCTGGCCCATGCTTTATATCCTCTAAAACAATTAATAAAGCCCGCAACTATGCAGATGCAGAGGCAAACGATCATCCCTGAAGCAGAAAGCAGCGGGTACATAATTCTTGCCAATCACAAACAGCTTGACTACTGACAAATATAACTAATGGCCCAGGGCTATCACTTCATCAAGTATGCGGGCATTCCTGCTCCGACTCGCGCGTCGTTTTCATAGGGTCTCAATGGAGATAATGTCACTTGTGGAGTGCGTCCGGTCTCAGTAACGTGGCCAGCTCTTTGGCAAAGATTCCCCGGAGTTCGCCCATGCGCCTAACCCCTACCCTGCTGCTGACCACCCTGCTGCCCCTGTTCGGCGGTTGCCAGCTCATGGCTGACGCCCCCAACGACCCGAACATCGGCACCACGCGCATGCAGGGCGAACTGCGTGCCGCCGGTGGCCAGTTGCTGTTCAAGCCGTGCAGCGAAAACCGCACCTTCGTGATCAACGACGTCGCCGCCACCGGCATCCTGCAAGAGGCCGCCAACCTGGCCAAGGATGCCAACGACAAGCTGTTTGCCGATGTCCGAGGGCGCCTTACCGGCAGCAAGCAGGCCACCAACGACGGCCAACTGGAAGTACGCCATCTGTACCGCCTGGAACCTTCCACCCGCGCCTGCGAGGACCCCAACTTCAAACAGCTGACCCTGCGCGCCAATGGCCACGAACCGGGTTGGGACATCAAGGCCAGCGGCAAGGGCATGGTGCTCAACCGCATCGGCAAAGACCCGCTGCCACTGCCATTTCTCGAAGAAGAAGTGCCCGGCGGCGGCCTGACCCTGACCAGCGAAGCCAACGGCCAGCATGTGGAACTGTGGGTCGCCCCGCAACGCTGCGTCGACAGCGCCACCGGCGCCGTGCGTCACCTGCGCGCCGAACTGCGCATCGACGGCCAGACCCTGCGCGGCTGCGGTTACTACGGTGGTGCGCGCGACAACTGATCGCCGGGCGCTTTTATCCTGCCAGTCAGGGCGTCTAACAGCTTATACTTGGCGGTTTGTGTAAAGCCGCCGGCCGCCCATGGCCGGGATACTGGACCCTGCCATGCTACGAATCACCGAACTGAAGCTGCCCCTGGACCATCCCGACGAAGCGCTACGCGAAGCCATCGTCCAGCGCCTGGGCATCCGCGACGAGCAACTGCTCAGCTTCAACCTGTTCAAGCGCAGCTACGATGCGCGCAAGAAGAACAGCGAACTGCTGTTCATCTACACCATCGACCTGGAAGCCAGCAACGAGGCCGAGCTGCTCAGCAAGTTCGCCGATGATCGCAACATCGGCCCAGCCCCAGACGTCACCTACAAGTTTGTCGGCCAGGCCCCGGCAGGCCTGCAGGAGCGCCCGATCGTGGTCGGTTTCGGCCCGTGCGGCATCTTTGCCGGCCTGTTGCTGGCACAAATGGGCTTCAAGCCGATCATCCTCGAACGCGGCAAGGAAGTGCGCCAGCGCACCAAGGACACCTGGGGCCTGTGGCGTAAAAGCGTGCTCAACCCTGAGTCCAACGTGCAGTTCGGTGAAGGCGGCGCCGGTACCTTCTCGGACGGCAAGCTGTACAGCCAGATCAAGGACCCGCAACACCACGGCCGCAAAGTGCTGGAAGAATTCGTCAAGGCCGGTGCGCCAGACGAAATCCTGTACATCAACAAGCCGCACATCGGCACCTTCCGCCTCACCGGCATGGTCGAACAGATGCGCCAGGACATGATCGCCCTGGGGGCCGACGTGCGCTTCCAGGAGAAGGTCACCGACCTGTTGATCGAAGATGGCCAACTGACCGGTGTAGTGCTCGAAAGCGGCGAGCAGTTGCACTCTCGCCATGTGGTATTAGCCCTGGGCCACAGCGCCCGCGACACCTTCCGCATGCTGCACGCAAAAGGTGTCTACATGGAAGCCAAGCCGTTCTCGGTGGGCTTCCGTATCGAGCACCCGCAAACGCTGATCGACAAGGCACGTCTGGGCAAGTACGCCGGCCACCCGAAACTGGGTGCCGCCGACTACAAGCTGGTTTACCACGCCAAGAATGGCCGCTCGGTATACAGCTTCTGCATGTGTCCGGGTGGCACCGTGGTCGCGGCCACCAGCGAGCCTGGGCGGGTCGTCACCAACGGCATGAGCCAGTATTCGCGTAACGAGCGCAACGCCAACTCCGGCATCGTCGTCGGCATCGACCCCGAGCGCGACTACCCGGGTGGCCCGTTGGCCGGTATCGAACTGCAGGAGCGCCTGGAGGCGCACGCCTATGTAATGGGCGGCAGCAACTACCAGGCCCCGGCGCAGCTGGTGGGTGATTTTGTCGCCGGCCGGCCCTCGACCGCACTGGGCAGTGTCGAGCCGTCCTACAAGCCGGGCGTGACCTTGGGTGACCTGGCGCCGAGCCTGCCGGACTTCGCCATCGAGGCGATTCGGGAGGCACTGCCGGCGTTCGACCGGCAGATCAAGGGCTATAACCTGCATGATGCGGTGTTGACCGGGATCGAGACGCGTACCTCGTCGCCACTGCGGATTACCCGCGGTGAGGATTACCAGAGCCTGAACCTCAAAGGGCTGTTCCCGGCGGGTGAAGGGGCCGGGTACGCGGGCGGGATCTTGTCAGCCGGTGTGGATGGCATTCGCATCGCAGAGGCGGTGGCGCGGGATATGCTCGGCCTCTGACTCTTTAGCGACTGACAGGGCCTCTTCGCGGGTAAACCCGCTCCTACACGGAACAATGGTCCCCTGTAGGAGCGGGTTTACCCGCGAAAGGGCCCGGTCCGGCATCAGTCTATTCCAGCACCTACTCCAGCTATTCCAGCACCTACTCCAGACTTCCCCCCATCCTTCCCCAAATCCATCTAGGCTTGCCCCAGGCCTGTCAGCAACAACATATAACAAAAACGAATATGTCTTTTGTTTGAAAGCATATCTCTACAGGCTAGGGTGTACGCCCGCACCCTTCGTAAACTGCTCATGGAGGGCCTACAGCCCGTGCGTAGCCTGTTTACCCGTTTCTTCCAGCTCGAAGCTGCCAGCGGCCTGCTGCTGATCGCCGCCGCCGTTCTGGCCCTGATCATCAACAACTCGCCACTGTCCTACCTGTACGGCGGCTTGCTCGACGTACCCGTCGCCGTCCAGGTCGGCGCGCTGAACATCGCCAAGCCATTGCTACTGTGGATCAACGACGGCCTGATGGCCCTGTTCTTCCTGCTCATCGGCCTGGAGGTCAAACGCGAGGTGGTCGACGGTCACCTGTCCAAGCCCTCACAAGTGATTCTGCCTGCCACCGCAGCCGTGGGCGGCATGGTGGTGCCAGCGCTGATCTACTGGTTCATCAACCGTGACAACCCTGCAGCCGTGGCAGGCTGGGCGATCCCTACCGCCACCGACATCGCCTTCGCCCTCGGCGTCCTGGCCCTGCTCGGCAAGCGCGTACCGGTGTCACTGAAGTTGTTCCTGATGACCCTGGCGATCATCGACGACCTGGGTGCGATCATTGTCATCGCCCTGTTCTACTCCGGCACCCTGTCGAGTGTGTCGCTGCTGCTGGCTGCGGCCTGTCTGGTGGTGCTGGTGGCGATGAACCGGCTTGGCGTCGTCAAGCTCGGGCCCTACATGATCGTTGGCCTGATCCTGTGGGTCTGCGTGCTCAAAAGTGGCGTGCACGCCACTCTGGCCGGTGTCGCCCTGGCCCTTTGCATCCCGCTGCGTACACGCAACGCTGAATCGTCACCTCTTTTGGCGCTGGAACACGCCCTGCACCCTTGGGTGGCCTATGCCATCCTGCCAATTTTCGCCTTCGCCAATGCCGGCGTTTCGCTGGCAGGCATGACCGTAGACAGCTTCACCCACCCCGTGCCGATGGGCATCACGGTCGGCCTGTTGCTGGGCAAGACCGTGGGGGTTTTCGGCCTGACCTGGGTGGCGGTCAAGCTGCGCCTGGCCGCGCTGCCTGCGGGTGCGGGTTGGGGGCAAATTCTGGGGGTGGCGATACTCTGCGGCATTGGCTTCACCATGAGCCTGTTCGTAGGCTCGCTCGCCTTCGCCCCGGGTAGCAGTGAGTATGCCGGCATGGACCGCATGGGTATTCTTACTGGTTCGTTCTTTGCCGCGGTGATCGGCTACGCCGTCACCGCAATGGCCAGCCGCAAAACCAGCGTTGCCTGACTTGGCTGAAGCATGAAAAAACCCCGACTGGCAGCAGCCATGTCGGGGTTTTGTTTTACTGCGCTACGGTCAGTGCGAAACGCGGCTGGTACCGTCAACTGTCATGATGCGCACGCGCTCGCCAACGCGGAAGACTTCGTTCTCCTGCACGGCCTGTACATAGGCGCGCATGCTGCCATCATCTTCACGAACGGTAATTTCGACACCTTGGGTACGGGTCAGGCCTTCTTCTGCTGCGGAACCCGCCAAGCCACCGGCCACGGCACCGATCACGGCAGCCACGATGCTGCCACGGCCACCGCCCACGGCGCTGCCGGCTACACCACCCACGATGGCACCGGCACCGCCGCCAATCGGGGTCTTGGTGCCCTCGATCTTGACCGGGCGCAGGGATTCGATGGTACCCATACGCACGGTTTGCACGCGGCGGGCTTCGTCACGAGAGTAGCTGTCACCGGTCAAGCTCGAGGCACAGCCCCCCAGCAGCAGCGACATGGTGGTAAAGGTCGCCACCAGCAAAGCGGATTTACGCATGGGTAAAGTCTCCATAAGTCAGGTGCTCATTAGACGCTGCACATTGACGGCTGTCACGGTACAAACGTAATAAAATTGTTTTCATTCAGCCGGGGTACAGCCTGCCGGGCTGTGTCGAAAGGCCTTTCAAGTGAGACCAAGAATAGCCATGGATTACTTCATCGTCGTGGTCACCACCGTTACGGGGCTGTATTTCCACTGGTGGTTGTATGTGCGCATGCGCCGCTGGATGGACCGCGACCTGGCGTTGTCGCTGGCAGGGGCCGATCCTGAAAAACGCGCGTTCATGCTGGAAAGGTTGGCGCAGGCGCGCCAGGAGAAGGTGGGGCGTAAGCAACTGGCGGGGTGGTTGGAGCGCGAGGCGGCAGGTTATCCGGGGTAGCTTGATCAATGGCTGGGGCCGCTTGGCGGCCCCAGTTGCTCAGGGCGCCAGCCGCTCTCGCAGCCACTGCCCATCCACCAGCCGATAGTTCAAACGATCATGCAGGCGGCTTGCCCGCCCCTGCCAGAACTCGATGCGCTCGGGCAACAAACGGTATCCCCCCCAATGCTCAGGGCAGTGCGGCTGGGTGTCGGAGAAACGCGCTTCGGTGGCCTTAACCAGGCCCTCCAGCTCTTCACGCCCGGCAATCACGCGGCTCTGTGGCGAAGCCCAAGCCCCTAGGCGACTGCCCAGCGGGCGTACCTGGTAGTAGGCATCCGACTCCTGCGCCGTGACCTTCTGCACCCGGCCCTCAATGCGCACCTGACGTTCCAGGGCCGGCCAGAAGAAGGTCATTGCCGCAAAGGGGTTGGCTTGCAGTTGCTGGCCCTTGGCGCTGTCATAGTTGGTGAAGAAGGTGAAACCCTGCTCGTCGAGCCCCTTCAACAGCAAAACACGGCAATGCGGGCGACCTTCGCCGTCCACCGTGGCCAAGGTCATGGCGTTGGCTTCTACCGGTACCTGCTCGGTTTTCACCGCATCGGCGAACCACTGGTGGAACAGGGCGAACGGCTCCCCTGGTGCCTGGGCTTCGGCCAGGCCATCACGGGTGTAGTCGCGGCGCATATCGGCCAGGGATTGGGTCATTACTGCGGTTCCTTGACGATCAGTTGGTCTTCGCAGGGCTGTTGGCAGCTACTTTCTTGTCAACGGCAGCTTTCTTGGCGGCAGGCTTGGCCGGCGCAGCTTTTTTCTTGGCTGCAGTCTTCGCAGGCGTTTTGGCCTTGGCTACAGGTTTCTTCGCCGCAGCCTTGACGGCCGGTTTGCTGCCAGCGGCCTTGGCGGCTGGTGCCTTGGCATCCTGCACCGCCACCATCGAGGCCGGGACGGGTGCCGGGGCGGCCTGCTGGTATTTGGCCAGCAGCGCGACCATGGTGTTTTGCGGGGTCAGCAACATTTCCACGCGGCGGTTCAGGGCGCGCCCCTCGGCGCTGTCGTTGGCAGCGCGCGGCATCACCGAACCCATGCCCTTGAGGGTCAGGCGGTCACGCTGCAGGCCGCTGAGGCGGAAGATGGCCGATACCGAAGCGGCGCGCTCCAGGCTGAGCTTCTGGTTGGCAACGGCGGCACCGCTGCTGTCGGCATGGCCCAGTACCAGCACGGCAGTCTTGGGGTCGCCTTCGACAGTCTTGGCGACGCGGGTAATCGGGCCCAGGGACATGGGCAGCAACATGTTCGGGCGATCGGGATTGTACGAGCTGTCCACCGGCAGGGTTACCGCCAGCACATTGTCACGACGCTCCAGCTCCAGCTTGCTGTCCTTGATCGCTTCGCGCAGCTTGGGCTCGTATTCGTCCAGCCAGGCCTGCGTGGCCTTCTGATCGATCTTCGGTACCACCGGCCCCTTGGCTTGCTTGTCGTCACCGCCAAACGGCCACCACCAGCGGCTGGAGCTTTCGGATTTGGCATCGGCTTTGGCCACGTTTTCAGTGACGGCTGACTTCACTTCCTGCTCGGCAACCTTGTCCGAACCGAAAGGCCACCAGCTGGAACCACCTTCCTTGGAGCCGTCCGGGGAGTGGCTGGCGCAGCCGGTAACGGCGGTCAGGCACAGGGCGAGTGCTAAGGTTTTATGTGAAGACATCAGCGATACACCATGAAATAGAAAGATATTTTGCCTACGAACTTCAGGCGTTGGCATTGAGAATAGTCAAAGGGGTGTGGCAATACCCGCATTACCCGATCAAAGGCAACTGGCAAGGACGCGTACCAGTTTCTGGGCGCGTGGGTCCATCAGCACGTAAGGGCCGAGGGTATTGACCACAAAACCGAAGGCCACATCGTACTCCGGGTCGGCAAAACCGACCGAACCACCGGCACCGGGGTGGCCAAAGGCGCGGGCGCCGAGACCAAAGGTGGCATTGGCCACATCGGGCTGGTCGAGCATGCAGCCCAGGCCGAAACGGGTCTGGGTGAGCAAGGTACGGTCCTGGCCAAGGCTATGCTCGCGGGTCAGCTCATCGAGCAGTTCGGATTCAAGCAGGCTGCCGTCCAGCAGCCCGGCATAGAACCCTGCCAGGCTGCGTGCGTTGCCATGGCCATTGGCCGCTGGCTGCTGCATGCGCCGCCATTCCGGTTTGTTGGTGCTGGTCAGTATCGCGGGCGGATTGGTAAAGGCACGGGTCGACAGTGCCTCAGGCTCGCGCATGGTCACCTGCAGCAAGCGTTGCGCTGCACTGTCTCCAGCATTGCCCTTGCCACGGGCGATATGCGCCACGCGGTGGAACTCCTCGTCGGCCAGGCCAACATGGAAATCCAGGCCCAATGGGCGGGCGGTGCGGGCCACGATCGAGTCGCCAGGGCCACGGCCGTCGGCACGGCGAATCAGCTCGCCGATCAGCCAGCCAAAGGTGATGGCGGCATAGCCGTGTTCTGTGCCTGGCGTCCACCACGGTGTCTCGGCTGCCAGGGCATCGACCATGATCTGCCAGTCATACAAGGCGTCAGCCGGCAGCAGCTCACGAATGGCCGGCAAGCCGGCACGGTGGCTGAGTAGCTGACGCAAGGTGATCGACTGCTTACCCGCCTGGGCGAACTCGGGCCAGTAGTTGGCCACCGGGGCATCGAGGGCCAGCTTGCCCTCGCCGACCAGCTGCAGGGCGGTAACGGCCGCAAAGGTCTTGGTGCAGGAGAACAGGTTGGCGATGGTATCGCTGTGCCAGGCCTGCTGGCCGTCCTTGTCGGCACTGCCGGCCCACAGGTCAACGACGGTTTCGCCACCCACCTGGATGCACAGCGCGGCGCCACGCTCCTGGGGATCATCGAACAGTGCGGCAAAAGCTTCGCGCACAGCTTCGAACTTCAGCTCATAGTGACCCTGGATCTGCACCCGCTGCTCTCCGTACGACCATTATCCAAAAAGGTGTGCATTGTTTCAGTAGTTGGGTGTTTTGCAAACAGGCTTGGGCCAAGTGGTCGCGACACAAGGCCGCTCTCACCTGGGTTGACTGCATCTGCCTGATCTCAAGGGGCCGGTTTTTCCAGCTCGGCACGCAGTTGGTTCATGGTTTGCAGATTGCTTTTGCGCACGGCATCGACAAACCCTGGATAGGGCATATCGGTAATCGCCACCAACCCGAGGTGGCCGTTCTCACCATCGAGCAGGCGACCGCTGGCCGGTTGGTCGAGGTACTGGAACCAGTGCGCGCCAACGATCATCGGCTGCGCCATGGCGGCCTTGAGGAAGTTTGCATAGGCCGGGCCGCGATCCTCTTCCCGCGCCAGCTCCAATGGCCCCGGCCAGAACGGCCCGCGATCACGCGAGCCGAACTGGAACTCGGACACCAGCACCGGCTTGTCCAGCTCCGCCAGGCGGGCAAAGTCGTAGCCGTCCTGTGGCTTGAGGGTATAGAAGTTGAAGCTCAGAACATCGCAGAACTCGGCACAGGCCTTGACCGCCTCCGGTGTACTGACCGCATAGCGGCCACCCAGGAGCATGTGATTGGGCGCATGCCATTTCAACGAATCGGAAATGGTCTTGAAGTAGGTCTCGGCAAATACCCGCTGGAAGTGCTGGTAGTCCCGTTCGATTTCCGGGTGCTCCGGGTCAGGCAACGGCGCCTCGAAGCCAGGATCTTCCATGAGTTCCCAGGCGGTCAGTTCGATGCCCCAGGCCTTGGACAACCCTTCCTGGTTGCGATACTTGTCGCGCAACTGCTTGAGGAATGCGCGTTTGGCTGGCACGTCGGTGGTCAGGCGCAAGGTGCCGTAGGCCAGGCCATAACGGCTCTTGGGGTCGCTTCCAGGAGCGGCCCAGGCCAGTTCGTTATCGGCGAAGTAGCCGATGAGCCAAGGGTCGTCACGGTGATCACGCGCGGCGATGGCCACGGCACGTTCGGTGGCCATGGCAAAACGCGGGTCGAACGGGTCGGGCATGCGGCCCCACCAGTCCATGCCAGTGCTGATGCTGGCGTAGTCGCCTACGATCGACAGCGGCAAGGTATACGGCATGCGTCTGGCTTGGCCAAGCGTCGGCTCGCTCCAGTTGCCAACAGTGTTGAACCCCCAGGCCTGAAGGCGATCAAGCGCATGCGCCTGCCAGCGGTCGGCATCCAGCACCGGCGGCGCGCAATCGGCTGGCTGGCCCTCCACTGCGGGCGGACAGGGTTTGCCATAGGTACGCTGCAGGTTGGCGGCGTAGAAGTCGAACCAGCGCCCCTGCTTGAAATTGCGCCCTTGCGACGAGGCATTGCCATCGTCGTTGTTGCTTTCGCCATAGAACGCGGCCAGTGCATCGCCCTCAGCGGGCAAGGCCTTGAACATGCCTTCGCGCCCGGCGACATACGTACGCCCGCCGTCTGCCGCCACGGCGTTCACACCCAGGGAATAGAACGGGTGCCCATCCGGCGTTACCAGGTACCAGCGGCCATCACGCTTTTCAGTGCGAAAGAAGCCCTTGGCTGCAAAGGCCGGACCGCCCACCAGGCCACCGTAAGCGTCCAGCTGCTGCTTGCCGCGCTCTGCCAACCAGCCCTTGAGCTGTTGCTGTTCACGGGTATCGGCCGCCTTGAGCTGCTCGTCACTGGATACCTTCTCGGGCCAGTTACCGCGAGTCGACTGGCCATAAGCATCAATCAGCTCGTGGTAGGCCGCCCTGTACGCCTGGTCGTCATCCTGGATACCGACACGCTCGATCAGCAGGCTCTGCGCCACCTTGGGGCTGGGGATGCTCAGGCTGACCGAGGTCACCTGCTTGAGGTCGACTGCACCGGCACTGCTGGTCAAAAGGAGGCGCTGACCACCATGGTTCCAGGGCATCGGCGGGCCGGCGCGCATGCCCTGGTCCAACGGCGAACTGGCCGTGAGGGGCACCAGCACGGTTTGCGCGGGCCCCGCGGGCAGGTCGATACGGCTGGTCAAGGCGCGGCCATCACTGCCTTGCACGGTGACATCCACGGTCAATGCCCAGTCCATGGCACTTTGCAGGCGCAAGGTCAGGAACTGCCCAGCGGACCAGTCCCACACCCCACTCTGCGGGCTCAGGCGTAGGGTCGGCTGCTGGGCCGGGTTGAACACCACACGCCGCAACACCTCGCCCTCGGCCGTTTGTTCCGCGTTGTACTGCGGCATGCCGGCATCCACCGTCGCCACATTAACCACCGAAGCCGGGCGCACGAAGCTGAACAGCGTCTGCTGCCCGGCCAGCAAGGGCGAACTGCACAACAAGGCGAATACGGCGGGCAGGGTGCGGCGGATCATAAGGCTGGGGCTCTCCTTCAGGGCCCTGATGGGCCCAAGACGGGTGATGGACAATGCGCCGGCGCAAGTGCTCCGGCGGTCAGGAAATTTCCCGCCGGAACGGCGGCAGCGCATTGAGAATAGCCTTGCCGTAGCGCTGCGTGACCAAGCGCCGGTCAAGCAAGGTGATAACGCCGCGATCCTGCTCGGTACGCAGAAGGCGGCCGCAGGCCTGGATCAGCTTCAACGAGGCGTCAGGCACGGCAATTTCCATGAACGGGTTGCCGCCACGTGCCTCGATCCACTCGGCCAGCGCAGCTTCGACCGGGTCGTCGGGCACAGCAAAGGGAATTTTGGCGATGACCACGTGCTCGCAATACGCACCCGGCAGGTCGACACCTTCGGCAAAGCTGGCCAGGCCAAACAGCACGCTGTGCTGGCCATCGTCGACCCGCGCCTTGTGCTTGTTCAGTGTTTCCTGCTTTGAAAGGTTGCCCTGGATGAGCACCAGCTTGCGCCAGTCACGGTCCAGACCGTCAAACACATCCTGCATCTGCTTGCGTGACGAGAACAACACCAGCGCGCCACGGGCATCTTCGACGATGTTCGGCAGTTCGCGGATGATCGCCGCGGTGTGCGCTGCTGCATCGCGTGGGTCGGCCTGCAGGTCGGGGACCCGCAACAGGCCGGCATCGCCATGCACGAACGGGCTGGGCACCACGCAGGTGACTGCGTCGCGCGGCAACCCCGAACGCATGCGGAAACGGTCGAACTTGCCCAGCGCGGTCAATGTCGCCGAGGTCACCAGCGCGCCGTGGGCCACGCTCCACAGGCTACGCCGCAGCATATCGGCGGCGAGGATGGGGCTGGCGTTGACTTCGATGTCGAACAGCGCGCCACTTTCGGCCAACGTCAGCCAGCGCGCCATGGGCGGGCTGTCTTCCGGGTCTTCGGCGGTGAAGGCCGTCCACAGCTCCCAGTTACCCTGGGCACGGGTGACCAGGCTGCCGAACAGCGGATACCACTCTTCGGCCTGGTGGCTGGCGATGCCGATATTGACCTCGCCGTCCATGCCTTCCTTGAGCAGGTCAGCCAGGCGGGTGAACAGATCGTTGAGGCGGGCAAAGCCCTTTTTCAGTTCGATGCCCACTTCACGAATCTGCTCCGGCACCACCCCACCCTCGAAACGGTAACGCGGGCGCTCACGGCCTTCGGTGTCCTCGCTGGGACGGAAGTCAGCCACCTGTTCACAAAGGGTGAACATGAACTGCTGCTGGGTGCGTACTTCTCGCGCCAGCTCCGGCACCTGCTCGATGTACTTGCCCAGATCGCCGGGCAGCGGATGCTGGGCCAGCAATTTGGTCAGGTTCTTGGCGGTCTGTTCCAGCCAGTCGGCGGTGGAACGCAGCCGCGAATAATGGGCGAAATGGCCGATGGCCTTGTCTGGCAGATGATGGCCTTCGTCGAACACGTACATGGTATCGCGCGGGTCGGGTAACACCGCTCCGCCACCCAGGGCCAGGTCGGCCAGGACCATGTCGTGGTTGGTGACGATCACATCGACCTTGCCCATGCCTTCGCGGGCCTTGTAAAACACGCACTGCTGGAAGTTGGGGCAGTGGCGGCCGGTGCACTGGCTGTGGTCGGTGGTCAGCCGTGCCCAGTCCTGGTCTTCCAGGGCCTCTGGCCAGCTGTCACGGTCACCGTCCCAGCGGTTGCCGGCAAGCTTCTCGATCATGCTGTTGAACAGCTTCTGGCTGCGCTCGTCGACTTCGATGCGGAAGCCTTCTTCCTCGAACAACTGAGCCGTGGCTGACTGGGCGTGGCCTTCCTGCAACAGGATGTCGAGCTTGGACAGGCACAGATAGCGGCCACGGCCCTTGGCCAGGGCGAAACTGAAGTTGAGGCCGCTGCTGCGCATCAGGTCGGGCAGGTCCTTGAAGACGATCTGTTCCTGCAGGGCCACGGTGGCCGTGGCGATCACCAGGCGTTTGCCGGCGGCCTTGGCCGCCGGGATGGCTGCCAGGCTGTAGGCTACCGTCTTGCCGGTACCGGTGCCCGCTTCCACGGCCACCACGGCAGGCTCGCCAGCGCGGCGGCCTTCATCGTCGCAGGCAATGTCGCCAAGCACCTTGGCCACTTCGGCGATCATCAGGCGCTGGCCATAGCGCGGCTTGAGGCTCTTGGCTTCGAGAAAACGCGAATAGGCGCCCTGGATAGTGGCTTTGAGTTCGTTGCTGATCATGGTCTGCAGGCGCCCGGAGGGCTGGATATATTTTCAGTGTTTCGCATGGGGCGGCTATCATACCCCGCTATTGCCCTTTCTGCCGCATGGAGATCCGAATGCTCGCCTTTGCCCTGCCCTACACCCTGCATGTTCTGGCCGCACTCGTATGGGTCGGCGGCATGTTCTTCGCCTGGCTGGTGCTGCGCCCGGCAACGGTTGCAGCCCTTGAAGGGCCTGCCCGCCTGCGCTTGTGGGTGGAAGTTTTCCGACGCTTCTTCGGCTGGGTCTGGCTGGCGGTGGCGATTTTGGCGATAAGTGGTATCGGCATGTTGCACATGCGCTTCAGCGGTTTCGAGACGGCGCCCCGGTACGTGCACGTGATGATCGGTGGCGGGATCGCCATGTTTGCCTTGTTCATGCGCATTCAGGCGTTGCTGCTGCCGGAATTGAAGGCAGCGGTGCAGGCCGAGGACTGGCCGACGGGTGCGGCGGTACTGGGGCGCATTCGGCGGATGGTGGGGGTCAATCTGCTGCTGGGGCTGGCAGTGGTGGCGGTGGCCAGTTCGCGACTGGTCATCTGACAGGCGCTGCGTGCAACCTGCAGCGAAGCCGGTGCCACGGTGCATGGCACCGGCGTTGCCGGTGTTCGTGGGCAAGCCCGCTCCGGCAAGGGGTCGCAGTGAGCATCAGAGGCGCTGCAAGATCAGTTCACCCGCGGCGCCTCCCGCGGACGGGGAATGGACATGACATGGAAGATTCCCGTCAACAGGATTTGCAAACGGTCAAACCAACGGTGACTGCGCCCGCGCAGGCTGCGATTGAAAAACAGCACTTCAAGCAGGTGCAGGCCAAACAAGACGATGCCTGCGGCATTGATCAGCAGATTGAAGGGCAAGGGTTGTGGCATCAGCTGATTGAACAGCACCACCCCCCAGAAAGCGACCGTCAGGACCTTGCCCAGGCCCAGGATGAACTTCATACCACGCCCCTATAGAGAGTTGTCATGTCGAGGTGGCCTGATCGAGCAAACCGTGCGAACAACATTAACGGCAATGCCAAGACAGGCACCAGCACCACTCAGTTGAGGTGCAGCTCCACCCGTCGGTTGCGCGCGCGGCCCTCCTCGGTTTCGTTGTCGGTAACCGGTTCGCTTTCCCCACGGCCCTGGCTGGTGACCTTGCCCATCTCCAAGCCCTGGCCGATCAGGTACTCGGCAACGCTACTGGCGCGGCGTTCGGAAAGTGCCTGGTTGTAGCTGTCGGAGCCCACACCGTCGGTGTGCCCGATCACACGAACCTTGGCCACCGTCGGTGAATTGAGCTTCTCCACCAGGCCTTGCAGGCGTTGCTGGGCCGCCGGCGTCAGTTCGGCGGAGTCGAAGGCGAACATCACCGCGCCGTTGTCATCGAGGGTGATCACCTCTGGCGAGGGTTCGGGTGCACTGGCAGGTGGCGCGGCCGGGTACTGTTTCAGTGGGCAGCCCATGTGATCGACCGCCGTGTTGGCCGGGGTCTCGGGGCAGTGATCGCGCCGGTCGAAAATGCCGTCACCATCTTCGTCACCGTCCTGGGCGTAACAAATCAGCCCGCCGGCGATGGCGCCCAAGGCGCCACCACCGGCAGCCCAGGAAGAACTCTCGATGGCACCAAGGCCACCACCGACCAAGCCGCCCAGCAGGCTGCAGATGGGCCAGGTCCTTTGATTGAGGGGCGCGCTGCCATCGCTGTGCGTAGCGCAGCCCGCGAGCAGGCTGGCAGCCACCAACAGCGGCAATGCCGCCTTCGACGTCACACTCATGCTGAATGCTCCTGTGTCATTGGCCACAAACGGCTGGCCGGCATGAAGACGCGCCCGTGCCACTGCTCGAGGCACGGGCGCCCGCCGTCTTACCGCTGGATCTTGATCTCGGTACGACGGTTCATGGCACGCCCTTCGGCCGTGGCGTTGTCTGCCACCGGCTGGGTTTCACCCGCGCCGACCACCGAAACGAAGCTGCTGCGCGGTACACCGCTCTCGACCAGGTAATCGGTCACCGAATGGGCACGTCGCTCGGACAGTTTCTGGTTGTAGCTGTCGGAACCGACGCTGTCGGTATGGCCGCTGACGCTAAGGCGGGCAGAGGGCGCTTCCTGTTTCAGGCGCGTGGCAATGGTATTGAGGCGCTCTTTGTCACTGGCCGTCAGGCGCGCAGAATCGAACTCGAAGTGCACATCGCGGATGACAATGACTTCTTCCTTCTGCACCACCACTTCTTCGACCACCGCAACCGGCTCAGGCGGGCATCCGTTGGCATCGACCTGCACACCACGCGGGGTGCCAGGGCACTTGTCACGGCTGTCGGGCACGCCGTCGCCATCCTCGTCGCCATCGCCATGGGCCCAGCAATAGCCCGCCGCCAGGCCACCGCCCAGCAACGCGCCCCAGCCAGCCCAGCTGGAGCTTTCGATGGCGCCCAGGGCGGCGCCGCCTACACCCCCGACGGCGGCACATTTCGGCCAGTCGGTTTTTTGCAAACCTGCACAACCAGTCAACACACTGGTGAGCAGTACCAGGGGTAACGCTGTGCGTACTATGCTCATTTCATTGCTTCTCCTAGGGGGAATCGGCATAAGGCCGATCTCTGGGAGTAAAGACCGCGCATTCCAACCCTGCCAGCAATAAGCTACGACACGGTCACATGCCCCTTTGCCCGCACGCCGCAGCCCGCTAGTCTTGGATGACTTGAACGAGGAATGGCAATGACCGAAGGTTTCTCCAAACGCACCCCGCAACAGGCCCTGGCAGCCCTGCTCGAGCGCTTCACTCCACAACGGCTGCTGCTGGTGGGTACGCGCTTCCCAGCGCTGGACGCTTTCGCCCAGGCACACCCCCAGGTAACCATCGACACCGCCGCCCCCGGGCCGCTGCCGGCTGAACTGGCCGCCAAGCGCTTTGACCTGGCGGTACTGGTGGACTGCCTGGAGCACTTGCCCAAGCGCACCGGCCTGGAGCTGCTCGGCGGCATTCGCAACCTCAATGCCAGCCGGGTTGCAGTGCTGGCCGACCTGGCTGCCTGCGGCTGGCAGGACACCGACTTTTTCGCCCTGGCCATGTCGGCCAGCGAGAAATTCTGCCGTGAGCAACAGGTTTTGAACCTGTTCACCTATGATCTACATGACTATAAGCAGGTCCCGGACTGGCTCAATGCCAGGTTCTGGGCCAACCCTGAAAACTTCGGCAAGTACTGGTGGTGATGATGAGTGTCTCGGTCTGCCCTTGTGGCAGTGGCAACCTGCTTGACGCCTGCTGCGGGCATTACCATGCCGGTACCCCGGCACCGGATGCCCAGGCCCTGATGCGCTCACGCTACAGTGCCTACGTGCTGGGCCTGGTCGACTACCTGGTAGCCACCACCCTACCGGCCCAGCAAGCCGGCCTGGACCGTGCTGCCATGGCCGACTGGAGTGCACAGAGCACCTGGCTGGGCCTGGAGGTGGAAAGCGCAGAAGTGCTGGGCGGCCAACCCGAGCACAGCTTCGTCACCTTCACCGCACGCTGGCACGACCAAGAAGGCGATCATCAGCACCGCGAACGCTCGGCGTTCGTCCAGCATGCCGGCCGCTGGTACTTCATCGACCCAACGGTCGGGTTGAAGGCCGGGCGCAACGACCCCTGCCCCTGCGCCAGCGGGCACAAATTCAAGAAATGCTGCGCCAGCTACGTAGGGAACTGAACATGATCAAGCGCACCCGTCTGCTACTGCTCGGTGCGCTACTGGCATGGCTGACGGGCTGTGCCAGTTGGGGTGAGGACTGGCGCGAACCCGAAGTGCATCTGGTCGAGGTCGAAACGGTCAAGGCCAGGTTGCTGGAACAGGAGTTCGTGTTGCACCTGCGGGTCGACAACCCCAATGACAGCCGCCTGTTCATTCGTAACGTGTCGTATGCAATACGCCTCAATGACCTGCTACTGGTGCAGGATGAAGCCAGCGTATGGCGCAGCGTGGGCAGGCATGCAGGGCGCACTTTCAAGATCACCGCACGAACCAACCTGTGGCAGCACCTGAAGCCACTGGCCAAGCTGCTCAGAAGCAAGCAGCCGCTGCATTACACCCTGCAGGGCGAACTGGCGACCGGGTTGCTCATCCATCGGGACCTGCACATCTCGCGCAGTGGTGAGATAATCCCCGGCGATCACATACCGGAGTAACCCTGCAATGTCCCAACAACCCCACGTTCATGGCCCTGACTGCAACCATGACCATGATCACCACCACGACCACGGCCATGTACACGGCCCGCACTGCAACCACGGCCACCAGGAGCCGGTGCGCAACGCCCTGAAGGACGTTGGCCGTAACGACCCGTGCCCGTGCGGTAGCGAAAAGAAGTACAAGAAGTGCCACGGCGCCTGATCGACTGACGCCATAAAAATCTGAGAGATGGCTCGAACACTGTGGGAGCGGGCGCGCCCGCGAACACGGGCGAAGCCCGTGCCATACACCGCGTCGCATGCTTCGCGTGCTTGCCCGCTCCCCAGGTAGCGTGCCAGCCTCTGGATCATGAGCCTGACACAGGAGGCTACGCGGCCTTTCGCCGGTTAGCCCCCAGCAGATCCTGGTACCAGAGGCCGGCATCATAGGCGATGGTCACCAGGGTGGTCTCGACATACCGCGGGTGCTGGGCCATGCGCTGGGCAACCGCCAGGCAGGCAGCGGCTGTATTACCGACGAAAATGCCACTCTGCATGTAGAACCAGCGCTGTGCGGCGAGCATTTCTGCATGTTGCACCTGAGCCCGCTCGTCCACCAGCGACCAGTCCATGAACGGCGGGCAAACGCCCACGGCCATGCCTTCAAAACGATGATCGGCGAACACGCCAGCCCTCGAATCACAGCCATTGGGGTCGACCAGCACCGTCGACACATCGAAGCCATGGTCTTTCAGCCCCAGGGTGATACCCGTGAAACTGGCGCCAGTACCCGCACAGCCCACGAACAGGATCTGCCGCCCTGCCCCGGCGTTGGTCAGTTGCACGGCCAGTTCACTGGCGGTCTGATAACGATGGGCCTCGATGCCCACCGGGTTGTTGAACTGGTCGGTGTAGAAGTATGACTTACCCAACGCGGCCTGGTTATCCAGGTGATGCATCACCACGTCCTTGGGTGTGGCACCGGCCATCAGCATTTCCTTGCCGATCAGCCGAGCACCGAAACACTCCAGCAGATCCCGCTTCGTCTGGCTGAAACTCAGCCCGACCGCCAGCTCTACGGCGACCTGGTACTTGTGGCAGGCCGCCAGCAAGCCAAAGCCGAAGCTGCCACCGGTTTTTTCGATGACGGTCGTCACCCCGGGAATGATGTCACCCTTGCGCACGGCATGTTCGATGATCCGCCGCGCCGCCCGGTATTTGTGGCTACCGCCCGGGTTGTTCATTTCCAGCTTGGTGTAGATACGATCGCTGACACTGATGAGCTCGCTCATTTGCGGCTACCTTCCATTGACGTTTGCAGGCAGGCCTTGTTCTGCAGCAGGCTGGCGGTGGCAACCAGCAGCCCCAGGCAGAGGACCATGCAGATGGCGTTGGTACCGTCCCAGCCGACCGAGCTCAGCAACAGCGAAGGGCTGAATGCGCCGAGGGTGGCAAAAATGGCAATGGCCAAGTCGTTCTTGCCCTGCATCTGCATCGCTGCCGGGCTGTTCTGCAGTGACTGGGCCAGCAAGGCGCCTCCGCCTACGTAAGTGAGGTTCCAGCCCAGCCCGAGGGCAATCAGTGCCAGGGTCATCATGGCGTAGCTGTGCGACCAGATATTCATCGCCGAGCAACCGATCAACAGGGCCAGGCCCGCGCAAATGGTGGTCTTGATACCCAGCCGCTGGATGATGGCGCCGGTGAAGAACGACGGGGCAAACATGGCAATCACATGCCACTGGATCGCCAGGCGGACGTCAGTGAAGTCCTCGTGCATGTGTTTCATGTGCATCGAGGCCTGGATCATCAGCAGGTTCATGATCCCGTAGCCCAACGCAGCGACAGCCATTGCCACAACCACGCTCGGGCCTGCCGGCTCGGCACGGACACTGGCCGGCTTTGCTGCGCTGTTGACCGCGCTGGCCATACCGGCATCGTTGGGCAGGCAAAGCGCAATCAACAATGAAAGCAACGCCAGGCCGACAAACGCGGCATAACACAGCGAAAACAGTGGGTAGCCACCCACGTCACGCAGCCACTCGGTAAGCGTCGGCCCGACGACAGCCGCGATGACCCCGCCCGCCACGACCAGCGAAAGCGCCTTGGGCTTCAAGGCCTGGGAAAGATTGTCGGTTGCCGCGAACCGGTTGAAGTTGGCGAACGCGATGTACACACCCAATGCAGAGTGGCTGAGGACCAGCGTTGGAAAATGCTGGTGCTCCACCGCCAGAAAGCCGCTGACGCCAGACAGCGCCAGGGGAATCGCGCCCAGCATGAACGCCTTTTTACGGCCGATGCGGCTCATCAGCCTGGAGACCGGATAAGTTGCCAACATCAGGCACAGAAACTGGAACCCGTACGGCACCGTGGACCATGCGGCATCAGGCGCCAGCGCAGCCCCGACAATGGCGGCCATCGTCACCGACATCACGGCAGTCGTCAGGTTGATCGACTGTGCGGTGAAGTACAGGTACGTGCGCCGCGGTAACGTGCTGTTCATAGTGCGTGCTCGTGATAAGTGGACAAGTCGATTTCGGCCTCGGGGAACACGCAGATCAGCCGTTCCTTGCCTTTACCCAGGCGTTTGCGCTTGACGCTAAGGCGCCCGATGCGCCGAGGCGAATCGAGGTGCGTACCACCGCACGGGATTTCGATGCCGTCGTAGGTCCACAAACGCGCGTCTTCCAGGCCTTGAACCGCGTAGTGCTCGATCGGCGCATCGCAGCCAATCAGTTCATTCGCCCGTCGTTCTATTTCAAGTACGTCTTCAGCCGTGAAAGCGTCCTCGACCAGGAAGTCGAAACGGGCCGTGTCCTCCTTGATATGGCAGCCGATCGTCCATTGCTTCAGTTCTTCACGCAGCCCGATGGCGGCGGCATACAGGAAGTGGCTGGCACTGTGAGACAACGTCAGCCGTTCGCGCCGTTCAATATCGATAGTGACGCGGGCCGGCATGCCTACGGTGACTTCATCCAACAGGTGTAAATCATCCGGGTGCAGGCTGTGAATAATAATGCCGCCCAGTTTTCCGCCTTTGAAACCGTCCAGGCGAATAGGGCTACCGTAGAGTTTTTTAACCCAGACGAATCGCACGGTACCCACCGGTAATTCAATGGTGCCGAAGTCCGCTTCCTGGCCGCCCCCTTCTGGATAGGCCACCGTACTCAGCAACTCGATGCCGTCACTGTGCACCCGCGCTACTTGCGTATTCGCGCCCGCCAGGTACTGGTCTTTGTAATACAGTTTTTCGGTATTTCTTAAAACTTCATAGTTCAGAGCGTTCATGATTCCAATACCACCTGCAATGATGTTTTAACCTGTACCCGGGCAGCGGCCGGGACGTCTTTGGTCACAATGCAGCCCGGCCCGATAAACGCACCGTCACCGACATGAATTGCGCCCAGCACACTGGCGAAAGCGCCGATCTGCACCCGGTTACCCAACGTCGGGTGCCTGGGGCTCGAGGGGTTGTCACTGATACCGCGGGCGCCCAGTGTTACGCCGCCAAGCACGTAGCAATCGTCACCAATGGTCGACGTTTCACCAATGACGGTGCCCATGCCGTGATCGATGATGAAGCGCGCACCAATGCGGCTGCGGAAATGGATCTCCGCCCCCGAAAGCATTTTTCCGCGCCTGGAGATCATGGCAGCCAGGCATTGACCGCCGGCGCCGTAGGTCGCGGCGCTATTGTTGTAGATCCAATGGGCCAGCCGATAATGCAAAACCGCAGAATAAGAGGTGTAGGTTTTTGCAATGAAGACCAGGTCGCGGCCGGCAGCCGGATCTTTCATGGCAAATGCCTGTAAATCGGCATGTGCCTGTTCAGTCACACGTTCAATGACCGGTGTTTCTTTCAGTGCTTCGAACTCGACGATTGAACAACACTCCAATAACGCCGAGGTCACAAGATTCTTTACAACTTTGAATGACTCCAGTTCGTCAGGGACAGGAAGCCTGGCAATGACGGCTGATTGCATGTCCATAGGGTGCATGGGCTTGATATCCAGTTGTCTGGTCTGCACAGACGCTAAAAGTGCCGCCTTTGTTGGCAGCCGAAAGTTCCGACACGGGGATATTGGCATGTGCTGGCCATTTGCAAACGAACAGTCGACAAGCATTTCCGTTAACTGTTAGGCTTTTTTTTCTAACGGTTTCGGACCTGCCATGATCCCCTGCAGCCTTCATCACCTTTTGAAACAACGCCTGGATGCAGGCGAGTGGTTGCCCGGGCAACGCATGCCCTCCATCCGCAAGCTGACCGCTGCAGTGGACTTCAGTTACCACGACGTCGTGTCGGCCTATGCCCAGCTGGTCAGCGAAGGGGTATTGACGGCATCACCTGGGCGAGGCTACTTCGTGGCAAACCGCGCCAGGCAGACCAGCGTGATCCACGAACCCGAATGCATGGCCGGCGACCCCCTGTTCCGGCTGCTGCAGGGCGGCCAGCACTTCACCAAGCTGGGCAGCGGCTGGCTGCCCCCCGCGTGGCGCGACACCGAACTGCTGGCCAAGGCAATTCGTCGCACGGCGCGGCTGGAGCAAAGCTCGCTGGCAGAGTACGGCGACATCCAGGGGTACCTGCCCATGCGCAAACAGCTGTGCGTGCACATGAAACGGCTGACCCGTGTCGAAGCCCGGCCCAACCAGTTGCTGACCACACTGGGTGCCACGCAAGGCCTGGACCTGGTTGCACGGTTGCTGATCAAACCGGGCGACCACGTTTTCGTCGACGAGCCGGGCAACGGCAACCTGATCAAGCTGATCCAACTGGCTGGCGGGCACGTCGTCGGCATTCGGCGGACCCAGGACGGGCCAGATGTGGAAGAAATGAGAAGCCACCTGGCCAGGCACAAGGTCAAGGCGTTTTTCTGCAACAGCACCTTCCACAACCCGACCGGCAGCAACATCAGCCCGCACAACGCCTTCAGCGTCCTGCGCCTGGCGGTGGAGCACGAGTTCTTCGTGGTCGAGGACGATGTCTATGGGGACTTCAGCCCTGCTGTGCGCCAGACCTTTGCCGAGCTGGACAACCTTGACCGGGTTATCTACATCGGCAGCTTCTCCAAATGCCTGTCGGCCTCGCTGCGCGTGGGGTTCATTGCCTGCTCGCAAGACCTGATCGAACCGCTCACACGCCTTAAACTGCTGACCTGCGTCGCCGTCCCTGCGTTTTGCGAACGCTTCGTCAACACCATATTGTCGGATGGCACGTATGCCCGGCACATGAAAGACGTGCAGCAGCGCCTGATCCGCCAGCAAGTGCAAACCCAACGCTTGCTGCTCGAGCGCGGCTGGCAGTTCGATATAGCGCCGCAAGGGGGTATGTTCCTTTGGGTCTACCACCCGGACCTGCCCGACCTGCAACCTTTCATGCGTAAACTGGAGCAACACAAGATCCTGCTGATGCCGGGCTCTGCATTCGCGGTGAGCCGTGACTACCAACGCTACACGCGCATCAATTGCACGCATTTTTCCGACGCCTTGGCCGAGCACTTCGAGGTTTGACCCGGCGCGATCAAATAAACCGACCTGGGACCTTGCATGGCGCCTGCGCGCTTACTACCTTAGCGCCTTTCCAAACCAGCCTCGCCTTGCAGGAGCCCTTGCCATGGCCGCCCCCGCCTTTCCTCCCTTCCGCCTGCGGTTCGCAACCGCTGCCACCCTGCTCGGCATGCTCGGGCTGGCCGGCTGCCAGACGGGCGGCTACCAGGATAGCGTGCCACCGACCAGCGGCGTGCAGCCGCTCAAAGGCCTGGCACAGAATGTTTCGGTACGGCGCAATGCCATGGGCGCGCCGCTGATCGAAAGCAGCAGCTTCCATGATGCGCTGTTCAGCCTGGGCTATGTGCACGCCGGCGACCGCATCGAACAGATGGTCGCCATGCGCCTGCTCGCCCAAGGCCGTCTGGCCGAACTGGCCGGCAGCGAGGCGCTGGATATCGACCGCCTCATGCGCGCCGCCAACCTCAAGCAAAGTGCCGCCCAGCAATACGCCGACGCATCGCCACGGCTCAAGCGCTTCTTCGAAGTGTACGCGCGCGGGGTCAACGCCTACCTGTTCCGCTACCGCGACAAGCTACCAGCAGGCCTGGCCAGTAGTGGCTATCGCCCCGAATACTGGAAGCCTGAAGACTCGGCGCTGATCTTCTGCCTGTACGCGTTCAGCCAGTCGGTCAACCTGCAAGAGGAACTCAGCGCCCTGACCCTGGCGCAGAAAGCCGGTAGCGACAAGCTGGCCTGGTTGCTGCCCGGGGCCCCGGACGAGCCGCTGGCCGAAATGGAAGTGGACAAGCTCAAGGGCCTGAACCTGGCCAGCCAGTTGCCGGGGCTGCCAGCCCTGGCAGCTGCCAGCCAGAAGCTCGCCGACCTCGACCTGCTCGGTAGCCCGGGGTCGGCCAACCTGGCCCTGGGCCCGCAGCGCAGCCGCAGCGGCAAGAGCCTGCTGGCCAGCGACAGCCGCGCCGCCTGGGCCTTGAGCCCGGTACAAATCAATACCAGCAAGTACCAGGTTGCCGGCCTGTCCTTGCCGGGCCTGCCAATTGTGCTGGCCGGCTACAATGGCAAGCTGGCCTGGAGCAGCAGCGCGGTCATGGCCGACAATCAGGACCTGTTCCTCGAGCAGCTGCGCCGCCAAGGCAATCAGCTGAGCTACCTGGCCGATGGTAAATGGCTGCCGGCCCGCGCCCGCAGCGAAACCTACTTTGTACGTGGCCAGCGACCCGTGCGCGAAGTGATGTACGACACCCGCCACGGCACCCTGCTGGCCCAGCCAGAAAACGCCAGCCTGGGCCTGGCGCTGAACCTGCCCCAGTTCAAAGGTGATCGCAGCCTGGATGCTCTGTTCGACCTGACGCGGGCCAAGAACGTGGAGCGGGCCTTCGACAGCACACGTGAAGTGACGGCTGCTGCCGTCAACTTTGTTTTCGCCGAGCCTGAGCACATCGGCTGGCAAGTCAGTGGCCGCTACCCCAATCGCCGCGAAGGCCAGGGCCTGCTGCCCTCGCCGGGCTGGGACGGGCGTTACGACTGGGACGGCTATGCCGACCCGATGCTGCACCCGTACGACCAGGACCCGCCCGCAGGCTGGATCGGCCACGCCAACCAGCGCAGCCTGCCGCGCGGCTATGGCATGCAGCTGTCCAGCACCTGGTACTACCCCGAACGTGCCGAACGCCTGGCACAGCTGGCCGGCAACGGTCGCCACGACAGTCGCAGCCTGATGGCCCTGCAGAACGACCAAGTGACCCTGCTGGCCAACAAGCTCAAGCAGATGTTCGACGCACCCGGCATGGCCCAGCCACTGAAGCAGGCGATCGACGCCCTCCCCGCCGGGCAGCGCGACAAGGCCCGCGACACGCTGGCCCGGCTCAAGGCCTTCGATGGCCGCCTGAGCCCGGTGTCGGCCGATGCCGCGCTGTACGAGTTGTTCTTGCAGGAGGTCGCTCGCCAGACCTTCCTCGATGACCTGGGCCCGGAGGCCGGCCCGGCGTGGCAGGCATTCGTCAGCAATGCACGTTTGTCGTTCTCGGCGCAGGCCGATCATCTGCTGGGCCGCGATGACAGCCCCTTCTGGGATGACCGCAACACGCCGCAAAAAGAAGACAAGCCCGCCATCCTCGCCCGCAGCCTGGCGGGCGCAATGGAGGCCGGGATCGCGCAGCTGGGTGCCGACCGACGCACCTGGCAGTGGGGCCAGCTGCACCAGTACCGCTGGCCGGCACCGGCCTACCATGGCCTGGGTGATGCGATCAGCCGTGCGCCGCTTGCCGCAGGCGGCGACTTCACTACCCTGGCCCTCACACCATTCGCCTGGGGCAGCGACTTCGACACGCATCTGCCAGCCTCGGCACGGATGATCGTCGACTTCGGCCAGGCCGAACCGTTGCAGATACTGACCAGCAGCGGCCAGTCCGGCAACCCGGCCAGCGCGCATTACCGCGACGGGCTGGATGCCTGGTTCAAAGGGCGCTTCATGAGCCTGCCACTGCAACAGCAGAACTTCGGCAGGGCGTATGGCAACCAGCGGCTTACATTGGTACCGGGGCGGTAACGGCATTCTTCAGGGGTGCATGAGGGGGCTTGATGAAGTTTTTCAGCAGCGCCCTCCCAAATCCATCCGAACTAACGTCTGGCACCATGCCTCTTAACGGGTAACCCCAGAACCAGTGCCCGTGCCATGGACCTTGTCATCGCCCGCCCCGAAGGCCTGTACTGCCCGCCCGGAGATTTCTACATCGACCCCTGGCGGCCCGTGGACCGGGCTGTCATTACCCACGGCCACGGCGACCACGCACGCAGCGGCAATGGCCATTATCTGACCGCCAGCCCCGGTGCCGGCATTCTGCGCAGCCGCCTGGGCCAGGACATCCATTTGCAGACCCTGCCCTACGGTGAGCGCCTGCTGCACCAAGGCGTGACGTTGAGCCTGCACCCGGCCGGGCACGTGCTGGGTTCGGCACAGGTGCGCCTGGAGTATCGAGGTGAAGTCTGGGTTGCATCCGGTGACTACAAGGTAGAACCCGATGGCACCTGTACACCCTTCGAACCGGTGGCGTGCCACACCTTCATCACCGAGTCGACCTTCGGCCTGCCGATCTACCGCTGGCCAAGCCAAAGTGAGATCTTCGCCAGCATCAATGCCTGGTGGCGGGCCAACCGTGAACAGGGCAAGGCCAGCGTGCTGTTCTGCTATGCCTTCGGAAAGGCCCAGCGGATTCTGCATGGGCTGGATGCCAGCATCGGCCCGATCCTCGTGCATGGCGCCATGGAGCCGCTCAACCGGGTGTATCGGGATGCCGGTATCCGCCTGCCGGAAACCCGCTACGCAGGCGATATACCGCGCAACGATCCTCTGCTGCGCCAGGCACTGGTCCTGGCGCCCCCATCAGCCGGCGGGAGTAGCTGGATGCGCCGTTTTGGCGATTACAGTGATGCCTTCGCCAGCGGCTGGATGCTGCTACGCGGCGCCCGCCGACGGCGCGGCGTGGACCGGGGCTTTGTGCTGTCCGACCACGCCGACTGGCCCGGCCTGCTCTGGGCCATTGGCCAGACCGGTGCCCAACGGGTGATGGTCACTCACGGCTCGGTCGAGGTACTGGTGCGCTACCTCACCGAACAAGGCCTGGATGCCCGCGCCTTTGTCACCGAGTATGGCGACGAAGACGATGTGCCCAACACCGCCCCCTCGCCATGAAAGCCTTCGCTACGCTGTTCCTGCGCCTGGACGCGACCACCTCCAGCAATGCCAAGCTCGAGGCACTGCGCGACTACTTTGACATGGCGCCCGCCGACGATGCTGCCTGGGCGGTGTATTTCCTGGCCGGCGGGCGCCCACGCCAACTGGTGCCCACCCGCCTTCTACGCGAACTGGCAACGGCACTGGCTGGCCTGCCCGACTGGCTTTTCGAAGAAAGCTATCAGGCCGTGGGCGACCTGGCCGAGACCATTTCGCTGCTGCTGCCGCTGCACGCCGATGGCAACGATGAAGGCCTGGCCACCTGGGTGGAACAGCACTTGCTGCCCCTGCGCGGGCTAGCGCCTGAGCAAGTCCGCCAGCGCCTGCCGCCGCTCTGGGCACGGTTGGACCGCGCCAGCCTGATGCTATGCCTGAAGCTGATCACTGGCAGCTTTCGCGTGGGCGTGTCAAAGCTGTTGGTCACCCGCGCCCTGGCGCAACTGGCCGGGCTGGACGCCAAACGCGTGGCCCAGCGCCTGGTCGGCTACACCGATATAGGCCATCGCCCCACTGCAGCCAGTTACCAGAGGCTGATCGCCCCAGAGTCCGCCGATGAACACAACCAGCGTGGCGGCCAGCCCTACCCCTTCTTCCTGGCCCATCCGCTGCAAGTGTCCAGCGATCAATTCGATACCCTGCTCGGACCACCAAGCGATTGGCAAATCGAATGGAAGTGGGACGGCATTCGGGCGCAAGTGGTGAAGCGCGATGGCCAGCTGTGGGTGTGGTCACGCGGCGAAGAACTGGTTACCGAGCGTTTCCCCGAACTGCATGGCCTGGCACAGACGTTGCCTGATGGCGTGGTGCTCGATGGCGAGATCCTGGTTTGGAAACCCGGTGAAACCGAGACGGAACTGGCCGTGCAGCCTTTCGCCTTGCTGCAACAGCGCATCGGTCGCAAAACGCTGGGCAAAAAGCTGCTGAACGATGCGCCGGTGGTGTTGCAGGCCTACGACCTGTTGGAGTGGCAGGGCGATGACTGGCGCAGCCGACCGCAGCACGAACGCCGAAGCCAGCTGGAACGCCTGGTGGATGAACACCCACTTGCCCCCGTGCTGTTGTCGCCTTTGCTGCAAGGCCCGGACTGGGCCGACCTTGCCCGCCAGCGCGAACAGTCACGCAGCCTGGGCGTGGAAGGGCTGATGCTGAAGCAGCGCGAGGCCCTGTACGGCGTGGGGCGCACCAAGGACATGGGCATTTGGTGGAAGTGGAAGATCGACCCGTTCAGCGTCGATGCGGTGCTGATCTATGCCCAACGGGGCCACGGCCGCAGGGCCAGTCTGTACAGCGACTACACCTTTGCCGTATGGGATGCACCGGCAGGTACCCCTGGTCGGGCGTTGGTGCCCTTTGCCAAGGCCTATTCAGGGCTCAGTGACGAAGAAATGCGCAAGGTCGACGCCATCATCCGCAAGACCACGGTGGAAACGTTCGGGCCGGTGCGCAGTGTGACCCCAACGTTGGTGTTCGAGCTGGGCTTCGAAGGCATCGCCCTGTCCCGGCGCCACAAAAGCGGTATCGCCGTGCGCTTTCCGCGCATGCTGCGCTGGCGGCTGGACAAGCCGGTGGAGGAGGCAGATGACCTGGCCACCTTGCAGGCGCTACTGGCCTGAAAAAGTTTGCGATGCCCGACTGCTGCAGGATGAGGCGCATTCGCTGAAACTATGCTTCTATTTTTGAGCCGACCCGTGTCGCAGACCGTTTTCGCCACGCAGCCAGGACCAACATGCACCATTCAACCCATGACCTGCTCTCCCCCGTACCGGGCATCACCCGCCAACTGCACAGTTTCCACTTCGGCCCTCGCAGTGGTGGCAAAGTCTATATACAGGCCTCACTGCACGCCGACGAGCTACCGGGCATGCTGGTAGCCTGGCACCTCAAGCGCCGTCTGGTCGAGCTGGAACAGCAAGGCCGACTGCAGCGCGAGATCATTCTGGTGCCGGTGGCCAACCCGGTGGGCCTGGAGCAAGTGCTGCTGGATGCGCCATTGGGGCGTTTTGAACTGCAAAGCGGCGAGAACTTCAATCGCAACTTCGTCGACCTGTCGGACAGCATCGGCGACCTGATCGAAGAACACCTCACCCAGGACCCGACGCACAACCTTGCACTGATCCGCGAATACCTGCGCCGCGGCCTGGACGCACACCCGGCCCGCACCCCCCTGCAGGCCCAGCGCCTGATACTGCAGCGCCTGGCCTGCGATGCCGATATGGTGCTGGACCTGCACTGCGACTTCGAAGCAGTCGAGCACCTGTACACCACACCCGATGCCTGGCCCCAGATCGAACCCTTGGCCCGTTACCTGGGCGCCCAGGCCAGCCTGCTGGCAACGGACTCGGGCGGGCAGTCGTTCGATGAATGTTTCAGCCTGGTCTGGTGGCAATTGCAGCAACGTTTCGGCAAACGCTTCCCGATTCCGCTGGGCTGCTGCTCGGTCACCGTCGAGCTGCGTGGCCAGGCGGATGTCAGCCATGATCTGGCCAGCAAGGACTGCCAGGCGATCCTTGACTTCCTGACCCATGCGGGTGTCATCGAAGGCACCAGCGCCGCTCTGCCCGCGCTGTTACGCCACGCCACGCCGTTGGCCGCGGTGGAACCCGTGGCAACGCCACTGGGTGGGTTGCTGGTTTACCACGCCAAACCGGGCCAGCACCTGGAGGCCGGCCAACTGATTGCCGAAGTCATCGACCCGCTCAGTGACCGAGTCACCGCCCTGCGCAACAGCCAGCCAGGCCTGCTGTATGCGCGTAGCGTACGGCGCATGGCCACGGCTGGCATGGTCATCGCCCATGTGGCCGGCGAACAGGTATGCCGCAGCGGCTACCTGTTGGCCAATTGATCCGGTAAAACCATTGCAGCCGGCAAGTGGTCTGTAGAAGCACAGCCTTCGGAGGGCCACCTGCCTCATGCCTGCTGCTACCGACCTCGCCAATGCCTGGTTTGCCAAGCGCGGCTGGAAGCCCTTCGCTTTCCAACGGCGCGTATGGGCTGCCGTCGAACGGGGCGAGTCCGGTTTGCTGCATGCCAGTACCGGTGCCGGCAAGACCTATGCGGTCTGGCTCGCTGCACTACGTGCGTTCAAGCCCAGGCCCCAAAGCCGCCAGTTGGCCCCCATACAGGTGGTGTGGGTGACGCCCATGCGTGCCCTGGCCGCCGACACCGCACGTGCGTTGCAAGCGCCGCTTGATGAGCTCCAGCTGCCTTGGAGCGTAGGGGTGCGCAGCGGCGACACCAACAGTGCCGAGCGCGCCCGACAGGCCCGGCGGCTACCCAGTGTGCTGATCACCACCCCCGAAAGCCTGACCCTGCTGCTGACCCGGGCACAGGCACATGAGGATTTCGCCACGCTGCAACTGGTGGTAGTGGATGAATGGCACGAGCTGCTTGGCAACAAGCGCGGGGTACAACTGCAGCTGGCCTTGGCGCGCCTGCGGCATTGGCACCCAGGCCTACCGACCTGGGGCTTGTCGGCAACGCTCGGCAATCTGCAACACGCACGGGATGTCTTGCTGCCCCAGGGCGGCCTGCTGGTGCAAGGCCGGCAAGACAAGGCACTGCAAGTCGACACCCTGCTGCCAACAGCGATCGAGCGCTTCCCTTGGGCTGGACACATGGGCCTGAAGATGCTCGACCAGGTCTGTCACGAGATCGATGCCAGTGCCAGTAGCCTGGTGTTCACTAACACCCGCGCCCAGGCAGAAATCTGGTATCAGGCCCTGCTTGAGGCCCGCCCGGACTGGGCCGGGCTGATCGCCCTGCACCACGCCTCGCTGGCCCGCGATACCCGCGATTGGGTCGAGCGCAGCCTCAAGCAAGGCAGCCTCAAGGCGGTGATCTGCACCTCCAGCCTGGACCTGGGCGTGGACTTTCTGCCCGTGGAACGGGTGCTGCAAATCGGCTCGGCCAAGGGCATCGCCCGCCTGATGCAGCGGGCGGGTCGCTCAGGACACGCGCCTGGGCGACGCTCCAGGGTCACCCTGGTGCCCACCCATAGCCTGGAACTGGTGGAAGCGGCGGCGGCCCGGCAGGCGCTGATAGCCGGCCACATCGAAGCCCGCTTTTCACCGCGCCTGTGCATGGACGTGCTGGTACAGCATCTGGTCAGCATGGCCTTGGGCAGCGGCTTTCGCCCGGAGCAACTGCTCGCCGAAGTGCGCAGCACCTGGGCCTTTCGCCAGTTGCCCGACAGCCAATGGCAATGGGCGCTGGACTTCGTCTGCCACGGCGGCAGCTCACTGACCGCCTACCCGGACTACCAGCGCGTCGAGCGCCAGGCCGACGGTGTTTACCGGGTTACCAGCGAACGCCTGGCGCGGCGCCACCGCATGGGCATCGGGACCATCGTCAGCGATGCCAACCTGCAACTGAAATACTGGAGCAAGGGCGGCGGCGGGAAAACGCTGGGCAGTGTTGAAGAAGCGTTCATCGCCCGCCTGCGCCCCGGCGATACGCTGGTATTTGCCGGGCGGGTACTGGAGCTGGTACGCGTGGAAAACATGACGGCCTATGTGCGTCGCAGCACGGCGCGAAAGGCTGCGGTAGCGCGCTGGAACGGCGGGCGCATGCCGCTCTCGAGCGAACTGGCCGAGGCGCTGGTCGAGCAGCTCGACGCTGCCGCCCATGAACGCTTTGACGGGCCGGAAATGCGCGCAGTACGCCCGCTGCTTGCGCTCCAGGCACAGTGGTCAGCCTTACCCACCACAGGCACGCTGCTGGCCGAAACCTTCAAGTCACGCCAGGGCTGGCACCTGCTCCTGTATCCCTTTGCCGGGCGCATGGCCAACCTGGGCTTGGCCAATCTGATTGCCTGGCGGGTTAGCCGCGCACAACCGCTGTCGGTGTCGATTGCTGTCAATGACTACGGATTCGAACTCCTCAGCCCTGCCCAGGTGGACTGGGCCAGGCACTTGCCACAAGCGCTCGGCACCACGGACCTGCTGGAAGATGTGCTGGCCAGCCTGAATGCCGGGGAAATGGCACTGCGGCGTTTTCGTGAAATTGCCCAGATTGCCGGCCTGGTGTTTGGTGGTTATCCCGCCGCGCAGAAGAGCACGCGGCAAATCCAGGCCTCCAGCGGGCTGTTCTATGAGGTGTTTCGCAAGCACGACGCGGGGAATTTGCTGCTTGGCCAGGCGCGGGATGAAGTATTGAGCGAAGAGCTGGAAATCGAACGGCTGCATCGGCAACTGCTAAAAATGAGTGAGTTGCAACTGGACCTGCGGGCGTTGAAGCGGCCAGGGCCACTGGCGTTTGCCTTGTTGGTGGAAGGCATGCGCGAGACATTGAGCACCGAGAAGCTGGCAGACCGCATTGCGCGGATGGTGGCGGAACTGGAACAAGCGGCGAACGCGGGATGAATTACCAACCCATCGAACACCGGGGGCAGGCGCTCTGGCTGCTTGCCGACAAAGCCATCTACTGGCCCGCCCGCCGCGCCTTGCTGGTGGCTGACGTGCACATCGGAAAGGCCGCCAGCTACCGCGCCCTGCATCAACCGGTGCCACGTGGAACGACTGAGGCGACACTCGCCAGGCTCGATCGCCTGCTGGCCGCACAGGACTGTGAGCAACTGATCATCCTGGGCGACTTTCTGCATGCCCGCGCGGCCCGTGCACCGGCAACGCTGGCCAAAGTGGATGATTGGCGCAAGCGGCACAATGAACTGAAAATAGTGCTGATACGCGGCAATCATGACCGCAACGCCGGCGATCCACCCGCCTCGCTCGATATTCAGGTCGTGGACGAGCCTTGGGTTCTGGAGCCCTTTGCCCTGCAGCACGAGCCGCAGCCCCACCACACACACCCGGTACTGGCGGGCCACGTACACCCCGTCTTCGTCCTGCGCGGCAAGGCCCGTCAGCGCTTGCGCCTGCCTTGCTTCGTGATCGATGAGCAAGTCAGCCTGCTACCTGCATTCGGTGAGTTCACCGGAGGGTGGGAAATCACCCCCGCCAGCGCCAGCCGGCTGTACCTGGCTGGCGCTGGCCGCGTCTGGCCGCTTTAGCGACGCTCAGGCGACAGGGGCGGGAGGCGGCTCGTCCGGCAAGGTCGGTTCACCCGGCTCCATGGGAGGCGTCTCACCGGGTTCCGGCGGTTGCGGGGTATCGGGGTCAGGTTGATGGGGCACGCCCCCCGCTTGCATGGGCAGCGGGTGCGCCAGCAGTGACCAGGGCAACAACCCTACGTGATTGGGCTGCAGGCCTGCCAGCTTGGCACTGATTGCGGGATGGAGTTTCATTGGCTGCTCCTGACGAAAGCCGATGTACATCATGCACACCGGCGTTACTTCGTTGGAGTGCCAAAGGCGCGGGTAATTCCCCGCGCTTGTCGGCTCAGGTACGCGGCAGCGTGACGCCGCGCTGGCCCTGGTATTTGCCGCCACGGTCCTTGTACGACACTTCGCACTCTTCGTCGGACTGCAAGAACAGCATCTGCGCCACGCCTTCGTTGGCGTAGATCTTCGCCGGCAGCGTGGTGGTGTTGGAGAACTCCAACGTCACGTGGCCTTCCCACTCGGGCTCGAGCGGCGTGACGTTGACGATGATGCCACACCGGGCGTAGGTGCTCTTGCCCAGGCAAATGGTCAGCACGTCACGGGGAATGCGGAAATATTCGACAGTACGCGCCAGGGCGAAAGAGTTTGGCGGGATGATGCACACGTCGCTCTTGATATCGACGAAGCTGCCAGCATCGAAATTTTTCGGGTCGACGGTGGCCGAGTTGATGTTGGTGAACACCTTGAATTCGTCGGCGCAGCGTACGTCGTATCCGTAGCTGGAGACGCCGAAGGAGATCACGCGGTTGTCCTGCTCGCCGCGCACCTGGCGCTCGACGAACGGCTCGATCATGCCGTGTTCCTGCGCCATGCGGCGAATCCACTTGTCCGATTTGATGCTCATGGCGGGGTGTCCTGAAGAGTTGCGAGGTGAAAATCGTGACGCGCATATTACCGGTCCCGGCGCCCAGGTTAAAGTTCCATCCCACATCCCGCGCCGGGTGGGGGCTGCAGCCGCCGCCGATCCGAATTTGCCTAAAGCGTCTTCTGACCATTGGCAGGTTGCGGAAAGTGGGGTAAGGTGTTGCCACTGTGCTGCACGTGACACCGAGAATCTCTAGTTTGATGCACGATCCTGATCGGCCCATCGCTGAATTTTCTGCTCTCTTTGCGCTCAGTCCCGGGCAGGGTTTTTCCTGACCGTTATCAAATTGTCCAAGGAGACAGAAAAATGTCCAACCGTCAATCCGGTGTTGTTAAGTGGTTCAACGATGAGAAAGGCTACGGCTTCATCACCCCTCAGTCGGGCGATGACCTGTTCGTGCACTTCAAAGCCATCCAAGCTGACGGCTTCAAAACCCTGAAAGAAGGCCAGGCTGTTACTTTCGTCGCTACCCGCGGCCAGAAAGGCATGCAGGCTGAAGAAGTTCAGATCGCCTAAGTCGATCTAGCTTCCTAGCTTTCAAAAAAACCCGCCTTCTGGCGGGTTTTTTTATGCCTGTCTGAAGGCCATGCATTGCAAGTGTGTGGAGCCTTGTGTCGTGAAAGGGCCGCAAAGCGGCCCCAGCAATCTATGCATGATGCGGAGATCCTGGGGCCGCTGCGCGGCCCTTTCGCGACGCCAGGCCGCTCCCACAGGGATCGCGCCAGCTTTTAGAAATTGAGCAAGACAGTTGCCCCCCACAGGGAATGCGTCAGTCTTCGCTGATGGTAATGCTGGGCATTGCCGGCGCCGCAGCTTCCTGCAGCACGATCCGCGCGCCCACCTGGCGGGCCAGTTCCTGGTAAACCATGGCAATCTGGCTTTCCGGCTCGGCGATCGCCGTCGGCTTGCCGCTGTCGGCCTGCTCACGTATCAGCATCGACAACGGCAGCGACGCCAGCAGATCGACGCCATACTGGCTGGCCAGCTTCTCGCCACCACCTTCACCGAACAGGTGTTCGGCATGGCCGCAATTCGAGCAGATATGCACGGCCATGTTCTCGACCACACCCAGCACCGGAATGTTGACCTTGCGGAACATTTCCACGCCCTTCTTGGCATCCAGCAGCGCCAGGTCCTGTGGCGTGGTGACGATCACCGAGCCGACCACCGGCACCTTTTGTGCCAGGGTCAGCTGGATGTCACCGGTACCCGGCGGCATATCGATCACCAGGTAATCCAGGTCATCCCAAGCGGTCTGGGTGACCAGTTGCAGCAGCGCGCCAGACACCATCGGGCCACGCCATACCATCGGCGTGTTGTCGTCGGTGAGGAAGGCCATGGACATGACTTCCACGCCGTGGGCCTTGATCGGCACGAACCACTTCTGCTCACGAATCTGTGGACGGGTACCCTCGGCGATGCCGAACATCACCCCCTGACTGGGGCCGTAGATATCGGCATCGAGAATACCTACCCGCGCACCTTCACGGGCGAGGGCCAAGGCCAGGTTGGCAGCGGTGGTCGACTTGCCCACACCGCCCTTGCCCGAGGCCACGGCGATGATGTTCTTGACGTTGGCCATGGCTGGTACCTGGGCCTGGGCCTTGTGCGCAGCCACCACGCAATCGATCGAAACCTGGGCGCCAGTGACCCCCTCGAGGCTGCCAATGGCGGTCTGCAGCACCTGGGCCCAGCCGTTCTTGAACAGCCCTGCGGCATAACCCAACTGCAACTGCACGCTGACCTGCCCGCCCTGGATATCGATGGCGCGCACGCAGCCGGCGCTGACCGGGTCCTGGTTCAGGTAGGGGTCGGTGTACTGGCGAAGCACGCCTTCAACGGCGGCACGGGTGACGGCACTCATGGAGACTCCCATTGGCAAACTGAATGTAAAACAGCCGCCTATCCTAACCCGTCAATCGTCAGCAGATGCGCTTGCGGGGTGAAATATCTTCGCCAGCCCTTTATAGTGGCCGATCACCCTCATTTTTACCCCGTAGCCAGATAAGTAGCCGAGCCACCATGTCCGAGCCACGCCAGATTCTCGTCACCAGCGCCCTGCCCTATGCCAATGGATCGATCCATCTCGGCCATATGCTGGAGTACATCCAGACGGACATGTGGGTGCGCTTCCAGAAGCTGCGCGGCAACCAGTGCATCTATGTCTGCGCCGACGACGCCCACGGTTCGGCCATCATGCTGCGCGCCGAAAAGGAAGGCATCACCCCGGAACAGCTGATCGCCAACGTCCAGGCCGAGCACAGCAGCGATTTCGCCGACTTCCTGGTGGACTTCGACAATTTCCACTCCACTCATAGCGAAGAGAACCGCGAGCTGTCGAGCCTGATCTACTCGCGCCTGCGTGAAGCCGGGCACATCGCCACCCGTTCGGTGACCCAGTACTTCGACCCGGAAAAAGGCATGTTCCTTGCCGACCGCTTCATCAAGGGCACCTGCCCGAAGTGCGCGGCCGAAGACCAGTACGGCGACAACTGCGAAAAATGCGGCGCCACCTATGCACCCACCGAGCTGAAGAACCCCAAATCAGCGATCTCCGGTGCCACCCCGGTACTGCGTGATTCCCAGCATTTCTTCTTCAAGCTGCCAGACTTCCAGGCCATGCTGCAGCAGTGGACCCGAAGCGGCACCCTGCAGGACGCGGTAGCCAACAAGCTGGCTGAATGGCTGGACTCCGGCCTGCAGGAGTGGGATATCTCCCGCGACGCGCCGTACTTCGGCTTCGAGATCCCGGGTGAACCTGGCAAATACTTCTACGTATGGCTGGATGCGCCAATCGGCTACATGGCCAGCTTCAAGAACCTCTGCGCACGCCGCCCGGAGCTGGACTTCGACGCCTTCTGGAACGAAGGCTCCAAGGCCGAGCTGTACCATTTCATCGGCAAGGACATCGTCAACTTCCACGCCCTGTTCTGGCCTGCCATGCTCGAAGGCGCCGGCTTCCGCAAGCCGACCGCGGTCAACGTGCACGGCTACCTGACGGTCAACGGCGCCAAGATGTCCAAGTCGCGCGGTACCTTCATCAAGGCCCGCACCTACCTGGATCACCTGCAGCCGGAGTACCTGCGTTACTACTATGCGGCCAAGCTGGGCCGTGGCGTCGACGACCTGGACCTGAACCTGGAAGACTTCGTGCAGAAGGTCAACTCCGACCTGGTCGGCAAGGTCGTCAACATTGCCAGCCGCTGCGCCGGTTTCATCCACAAGGGCAACGAAGGCGTGATGGTCGGCGGTGATGCCGCACCAGAGCTGACCGAAGCCTTCCTGGCTGCCGCCCCCTCCATCGCCGAAGCCTATGAAGCCCGTGATTTTGGCCGCGCCATGCGCGAAATCATGGCACTGGCCGACCGCGCCAACGCCTGGATCGCCGACAAGGCACCGTGGTCACTGGCCAAGCAGGAAGGCAAGCAGGATGAAGTCCAGGCCATTTGCGCCCAAGGCATCAACCTGTTCCGCCAGCTGGTGATCTTCCTCAAACCGGTACTGCCGGTGCTGGCCGCTGACGCCGAGGCTTTCCTCAACGTGGCCCCGCTGACCTGGAACGACCACCTGACACGCCTGGAAAACCACCCGCTTAATCCGTTCAAGGCCTTGATGAGCCGTATCGAGCCGGCCAAGGTCGAAGCCATGGTCGCTGCCAGCAAGGAAGACCTGCTGGCTGCCGAAGCCAAGGCCCCGGCGGGCAATGGCGAGCTGGCCAAGGACCCGCTGTCGGCAGAGATCGAGTTCGATACCTTTGCTGCCGTTGACCTGCGTGTGGCGCTGATCGTCAAGGCTGAAGCCGTGGCGGGTGCCGACAAGTTGCTGCAACTGACCCTGGACATTGGTGACGAGCGCCGCAACGTGTTCTCCGGCATCAAGTCGGCCTACCCAGACCCGTCCAAGCTGGAAGGCCGCCTGACCATGATGGTAGCCAACCTCAAACCCCGGAAGATGCGCTTTGGCGTGTCCGAAGGCATGGTCATGGCTGCCGGCCCTGGCGGTGAAGAAATCTACCTGCTGAGCCCGGACAGCGGCGCCAAGCCAGGCCAGCGCATCAAGTAACCGCCCTGCGGGCCATTGTGGGAGCGGCCTGCCCGCCCCCACAATTACGCAGGCCCCTTCATGCCAAACCCGGACAATCGGCCCGATTCCCGGCTATCGTCATCTCATGAATGACTACATCCTGGTCCTGATCAGCGCCGCACTGATCAATCACCTGTGCCTGCTCCGACAGCCACTCTCCGGGCTGCAACTGCAGGTGCACGGCCTGGCCTGCGCCCTGTGCATCGCCCTGGGCGTAATCGGCGCGCAGTTGCTGGTGCACGCGGTACTTGCCCCGTTACACATCCACGATCTTGCCCTGTTTCTGCTATTGCCCTGGCTGGCTTTGCTCGCCTGGGGCCTGCCCTGGCTATTGGCCAAGTGGCGCCCGGCCTGGCCTGTAGTGGGGTTGCCAGCGTTGCTGTTGAGCAATGCAGCAGTGCTTGGGCTGGCCCTGCAACAGACAAGCGACGACGGCACCTGGCCAACCATGCTGCTCCAAGGCTTGCTGACCGGGGGCGGCTTCTGGCTGGCGCTGATGGTGTTCGCCGACCTGCGCCAGCGCAGCGCCCACGCGGATATCCCCAACGCGCTGCGCGGCCTGCCCATCGAATTGATTGGTGCCGGGGTGATGGCCATGGCGCTTTCCGGTTTCAACGGAATGTTTGGCCAATGAGCAGTCCCGATCCGCGCCTACGCACCAGCATGGGCCTGGTCTTGCTCGCCTGCACGCCTGGACTGCTGGCGCTGTTTTGGCTGCATGGCTGGGGCATGATGCTGAACCTGTTGCTGTGCGCCAGCGCCGCGCTGCTGTGCGAGGCATTGCTGCTGGCACTGCGCAGCCAATCACTGAGCCAGGCGCTAAACGACGGCAGCGCACTGGTGACCGCCGTGCTGCTGGCGGCCGCCCTGCCCACCTTGGCGCCATGGTGGCTGCCGGTCATCGCGGCAAGTGTCGCGATCGGTATCGGCAAGCAGGCCTACGGTGGGGTCGGGCGAAATCTGTTCAATCCGGCCATGGTAGGTTATGCCTTCGTGCTGCTCAGCTTCCCGTTGCAGATGAACCATTGGCCTGGGCAGGCCCCAGGCCTGCTCGACAGCGTGCAGCAGGTGTTCGCTGGGGGCGAACAGATCGATGCCTGGGCCCGTCCGACATTGCTCGACGGCTTGCGCCACAACCGCAGCCTGACCATCGACGAGCTGTTCGCCAGCCATCCAGGCTTTGGCAACATTGGCGGGGCAGGCAGCGAATGGGTCAACCTGGCATTCCTGCTTGGCGGCCTGTTCTTGATGCAACGCAAGGTGATCAGTTGGCATGCGCCGGCAGGTTTGCTGGCAGGGCTAGTGGTATTCAGCCTGTTGGGCTGGAACGGTTCGGGGTCGGACTCCAATGGCTCGCCTTTGCTGCACCTGTTTTCCGGCTCGACCATGCTGGCAGCCTTCTTCATTGCGACCGAGCCAGTGTCCGGCCCCAGAGACGACTGGGCCAAGCTGTGCTTCGGCGTGGGGACAGGGGTGCTCATCTACCTGATTCGTACATGGGGCAGCTACCCGGATGGCACCGCGTTCGCCGTCCTGCTGATGAACCTTTTGGCACCGGCGCTCGATCGTATGGCTGTGCGGCGTCAGCAGGCAGCCCGATGAAGCGCGGGGTTCGGGATGTGGGCCTGCTGCTGCTGACGGGAGTATTGGCAGTGTCTGCCACCCTGGCCTGGCGGCAGTGGACCGGTCCGGCCATCGCCGGCGCTGAAAAGCAGCTGCAAAGCCGCCAGCGGCTGGCCGTGCTGCCCGACGGTAGCTATGACAACCAGCCCCTGGAAAGCCCGCTGCCAAGGCCCGCCGCACAGCGGCCCAACAGCCGTATCCTGGCGGCTTACCGTGCCACTTTGGCAGGTAAGCCAAGCGCCATTATCCTGATCACACAGACCCAGGGGTATGCCGGGCCGATCGTACTGAGCGTCGCCATCACCACGGACGGCCGGCTGATCGGCAGCCAGGTTGTCGAACAACAGGAAAGCCCCGGGCTGGGCGACCGCCTGGGAGATCCGCGATTGCACTGGCTGAGTCAGTTCAACAACCGCGATCAGGGCGATCACTGGGCACTGAAGCGGGACCAGGGTGACTTTGACCAATTGGCCGGCGCAACCGTGACCTCGCGAGCGGTGATCGCCGCATTGCAGGACACGCTGAGCTATTTCGACGAGCAGCGTAGTGTATTGCTGGAGGGCGCCGCGCATGAATAGGTTCTGCCTGCTGGCCATGAGCCTGGCGCCACTGCTGGGTGCCACCCGAACGCTGGCTGAAGGCGCGGCCATCGGCCTGTGCGCAGTAGTGATGGGGTGCCTGCACCAACTGTTGCTGGCGCCACTGCGTAAACACATGGCCAGCTGGGCCTATGTACTGGCTAGCCTGCTGCTGCTGGCAGCCTTGGCCAGTTGCCTGCAGTTGGCCATGCGGGCCTGGCTGCTACCGCTGGCCATTGCTTTGGGCCACTATCCCGCATTGTTGTGCCTGCAATGCCTGGCCAGTGACCACCTGCTGCCTGACCAACACCGCTGGCGCCTGCTCGCAACGCACCTCGGCGCTGTCTTTGCCAGTTGCCTGCTGCTGGGCGCCAGCCGCCAATGGCTGGCTGACCATGCCGAGCTGCACCTGGCCAGCCTCGCCCCCGGTGCGCTACTGCTGCTGGGACTGCTGTTGGCCTTGTACAATCGCCTGCTTCCGGGCCCTGCCCACCCACATCGTCAAGGAAAGCCCTGATTTCATGAATGCCGCCAAACGCCTGGAGATTTTTCGCAGGCTGCACGAAGACAACCCCGACCCCAAGACCGAACTGGCCTACACGACCCCGTTTGAACTGCTGGTCGCCGTGACACTGTCCGCGCAATCCACCGACGTCGGCGTCAACAAGGCCACTGCCCGCCTGTTCCCCGTCGCCAACACCCCCGAGGCCATCTATGCCCTGGGCGTTGAAGGCCTCAGCGAATACATCAAGACCATCGGGCTTTACAACAGCAAGGCCAAGAATGTCATAGAAGCGTGCCGGCTGCTGATCGAGCGCCACGACAGCCAGGTACCGCAAACCCGCGAAGCGTTGGAGGCGCTACCCGGCGTCGGCCGCAAAACCGCCAATGTGGTGCTTAACACGGCGTTTCGCCAACCGGCCATGGCCGTGGATACTCATATTTTCCGGGTGAGTAACCGCACGGGCATCGCGCCAGGCAAAACGGTGCTGGAAGTGGAAAAGAAACTGGTCAAGTTTGTACCCAAGGACTACCTGCTCGACGCCCACCACTGGCTGATCCTGCACGGGCGCTACGTATGCCAGGCGCGCAAGCCAAGGTGCGGCAGCTGCAGGATCGAAGATTTGTGCGAGTACAAGCACAAAACCTCCGACGATTGAGCCGATTGCCAAAAACACTCACGTCGATTGAAAAAATCTTTTTTACCAGCGTCTGCTTTCTGGTTATAAGGACGGCCAATGGCCCCTTGGCTTGGAGCGACTCATGAGTACCGATAAAGACGACCTGTCGATCGATGATGATTTTGTTGCCGCAGACGATGACGCGGAGCCACAGGTTGAAACAGCAAAAACCAACCTGAGCAAACGCCGCACCATCGACAACATGCTGGAAGAACGGCGCCTGCAAAAGCAGTTGGCCGATTTCGATTACGACCTGTAGTGCGGGTCCCGTAGTCAAGGACCGATAGCCCTGGCAAAGCCTCCTGGCTGGAGGCTTCAAGGCTTGGCGATCAGTTCAGACCTTGCCGTTGCGCCAGCTCGATCAGGTCAACCAATGACCGTGCATTGAGCTTGAGCAGCAGCCGTGACTTGTAGGTACTGACCGTCTTGTTACTGAGGTACATGCTGTCGGCAATCTCCTTGTTCGAACGCCCTCGCGCCAGTTGTTGCAGCACCGTCATTTCTCGCGCAGACAGGCGATTCACCATATCCGTCTCGCTGCCCGCCCCCCTGCCACGTGACGCATGCAAGGCCTGGTTGGGGAAGTAGCTGTAACCCGACAACACAGCCTTGATAGCGCTGAGCAGTTCGGTAAGCTCCTGCTGCTTGCACACGTAACCCGCCGCCCCTGCCTGCATGCAGCGCATCGAAAAGTTGCCGGGGGCCTGCGACGTCAGCACCAGTACCTTGCTACCCGGGCTGAATGTCGCCATGCGGGCGATCACCTCCAGGCCATCCAGCTTCGGGATACCGATATCCAGCACCACAATATCCGGCAGGTGTTGCCGCGTCAGCTGCAGCGCAGCTACCCCATTGTCAGTCTCCGCCACAACGTCATACCCATGCCGCTCCATCAGCATGCGTACGGCCAGGCGTATGACCGGATGATCATCCACGATAAGCACTTTATTCATGCGATATCCATACATTGTTGTTGCTTTGGCACGCCACGATAACCGACAGGACGCTTGCTGGCGCGGCGATTTACCAGCGAAAGCGATGGACAGAAAAAGCCTACAGAACTTACAGAAACTTCCTACACATAATGACTAGGGTTGTAACAAACAAATTACTTATTACCGAAAGAAACGGTACCACCCACAGACATAAATGTACCAGTTGAATACTGATCTTGAGCAGAGGAAAACTTCCGATTCAAACACGTTGAAAAAGCCATACAACGAGGTTCTCTGACGATCATTCCTCCCCCGGGAAACAATCCAGCCTTTAGTTGAGTACAGCAGTAAGGTAAAGATGGACAAAACCGCTGGAGACGGCCCATATGACCCAAGCACAACCTGTCGCCCCGCTGACGATCATTGCCATCTTCGCGGGGATCATCGAAGCCTCCGCCCTTGCCACACTGCCATTTCTCGGCGAGTCCAGCCAAAAGCTCTACACCTGGTTCCTGGTAGGCTTTCCATTCTTTCTGACGGCACTGTTCTTTCTGACGCTCAACTTCAATTACAAGTCGTTCTACAACCCGCTACCCGACAGCACAGCACAGCCCAACACGCCAGCACTGAACAGTGTGGCCACACCCGCGATTTCCAATGATGCCCGTGAGGCGGTACAGGGCGAGCCTGTCACGTTCATGTTCTCCGGCCCAGACGCCTATCGCATGATGGAGCAGCAACTCTTGCACGCACTTGCCCAACCGCCCGAGCCAACGCGAGTCTGGCGCTTTTGTAATCTGGACAGACGTCAATGTGCGCAGCTTTCGATCAGCGCACTTGAGGGCGATGATGTGAGCCATCGAAGTTGAACGACCCACCTTTGCGCGGGCATAAAAAAACCCCGGACTGAGCCGGGGTTTTCGCACACACCAGCAATCAGAGCAGCGAACGGCCCTTGTTGGCGGCAATGCGCATACGCAGTGCATTGAGCTTGATGAAGCCAGCAGCATCTGCCTGGTTGTAGGCACCACCATCTTCTTCAAAGGTGGCGATGTTGGCATCGAACAGCGAATCGTCCGACTTGCGGCCAACCACGGTCACATTGCCCTTGTACAGTTTCAGGCGCACTACACCATTCACGTTGACCTGCGAAGCATCGATCATCTGCTGCAGCATCAGACGCTCCGGGCTCCACCAGTAGCCGGTGTAGATCAGGCTGGCATACTTTGGCATCAGCTCATCTTTCAGGTGAGCGACTTCGCGGTCCAGGGTGATCGACTCGATGGCACGGTGTGCCTTGAGCATGATGGTACCGCCAGGCGTTTCGTAGCAACCGCGCGACTTCATGCCGACGTAACGGTTTTCGACGATGTCCAGACGGCCGATGCCGTTGGCACCACCGATACGGTTCAGGTCTGCCAGGACGGTGGCCGGGGATTTCTCGACGCCGTCGATGGCAACGATGTCACCATTGCGGTAGGTCAGCTCGATGTAGGTAGCCTGGTCCGGGGCGTTCTCAGGCGAGACACTCCAGCGCCACATGTCTTCTTCGTGCTCGGTCCAGGTATCTTCCAGGACACCGCCCTCGTAGGAGATGTGCAGCAGGTTGGCGTCCATCGAGTACGGCGACTTCTTCTTGCCGTGGCGCTCGATCGGGATGCCGTGCTTCTCAGCGTAGTCCATCAGCTTTTCGCGGGACAGCAGGTCCCACTCACGCCATGGGGCGATGACCTTGACGCCTGGCTTCAGGGCATAGGCACCCAGCTCGAAGCGCACCTGGTCGTTACCCTTACCGGTGGCGCCATGGGAAATGGCGTCAGCGCCGGTTTCGTTGGCGATTTCGATCAGACGCTTGGCGATCAGCGGACGGGCGATGGAAGTACCCAGCAGGTACTCGCCTTCGTAGACGGTGTTGGCGCGGAACATCGGGAACACGAAATCACGCACGAATTCTTCGCGCAGGTCGTCGATGTAGATCTCTTTAACGCCCATTGCCTGGGCCTTGGCACGGGCCGGTTCGACCTCTTCGCCCTGCCCCAGGTCAGCGGTGAAGGTCACCACTTCGCAGTTGTAGGTATCCTGCAGCCACTTGAGAATCACCGAAGTATCAAGGCCGCCGGAATACGCCAGTACGACCTTTTTTACGTCCGCCATGCCATCACTCCACGGGGTTGTACGGAAAGGGACCGATTCTACCGGCGTTGCGGATAAATTTACAGTGGGGCGACAGCTTCTGACGACAAAGCGACAAGAACTTTCGTAGGGGCGACGGGCGGTCGGTTGCGGGATGTGGCATGAGGACCATGGAGGGGCGTCGAGCCGCAGCGTGCATGCCTTGAGGAGTTCAGCGCCTGTGAGATCGAGCGCCGCCAGGTGTCCGCCTCGACACATTCTGCGCCTGTGAAACCGAGCGCCGCCAGGTGTCCGCCTCGACACATTCTGCGCCTGTGAGACCGAGCGCCGCCAGGTGTCCGCCTCGACACATTCTGCGCCTGCGAGACCGAGCGCCGCCAGGTGTCCGCCTCGACACATTCTGCGCCTGTGAGATCGAGCGCCGCCAGGTGTCCGCCTCGACACATTCTGCGCCTGTGAGACCGAGCGCCGCCAGGTGTCCGCCTCGACACATTCTGCGCCTGCGAGATCGAGCGCCGCCCGCGCGGCGCTTCGCGGGTAAACCCGCTCCTACGTTTGTTTCGGGCCAGTCCATCCTGTGCCTGGCGCGCGCGACCGCCTTGTTGGTACGACGCGATATCGATATAGGCACCAAGGCGTTCGCGCGCAAATCCCACAGGCATAATTGGCCCGAAACAAACGTAGGAGCGGGTTTACCCGCGAAGCGCCGCGCGGGCGGCGCTCGATCTCACAGGCGCAGAATGTGTCGAGGCGGACACCTGGCGGCGCTCGATCTCGCAGGCGCAGAAAATGTTGTGACGAACCCCTGGCGGCCTTGATGCGAGCCCATGACATGCACCGACCAGATCTCAGGGCGCCTTCGACCCTGGGACGCCCGAGGCAGGTGCAGCAACCGGACCCGCTGGAACAGGCCCTGATACCGGTGCAACAACCGGCGCCGCTTGCTCAACCGGCTTTTCCACCGGTTTCTCAACCACCGCTACCCGATCCAGCTCGATATTCACCCGCCGATTACGCGCCCGATTCGACGCACTGTTGTTCTTCGCGAGCGGATAACGTTCGCCATGGAAGCGCACAGTGATCTGCTCCTCCGGCACACCGTTAGCCTTGAAGTAATCGGCAACGGCCAATGCGCGGCGGCGTGACAGGTCGCGGTTGGCCAGGCGGTTGCCACTGTTGTCGGAATGCCCATTGAGCTCGACATGATTCACCGTCGGGTCGGCTTTCATGTAATCGAGGATCACGTCCAGCCGCGCCTTGGCTGCTGCATCCAGCTCGATACCGCCCCCGGGGAAACCCACCTGGGTCTGGCGCACCTGGTCGTAGTTCATCGGCAACAGCTTGCCAGCACAGACCTGATAGTCATTGTAGGCTTTGGCGAAGCTGACCGGCAGCACTCGCACCTCCATCGGCCTGCCCGCCTCACCGGTGTAGTTGCGCACGACGGTGCTACGCCCGTCGAGCAATCCGTTGATCAGCCGGCTGGCCTGCCCTTGGGAGGAGCTGAACAGCACACCACTGCGGGCCATACGCACATTGCCCAGGTTGATATCGCCACGCCCTGGTTGCCACGGCGCTGCCGCAGCCAGCAGGCTGGCGGTGCCGGCACCCAGTGCGTTGCTGTCCGACCGCAGCTGAAACACCGGCTGCTCGCCTGCCCGACGCACGAACGTACCGCTGCCGAAACCTTCGATCGGCTGGCTCAGACGGCACTCGAACTGGTCACCCTCGACCTTCCAGGCAATGTTCTCCATGCGCGTCTGGAAAGTCAGTGCGCCGGCCGGCAGGCTGGCGAACAGGGTCAACAGGGCTAGGTAACGCTGGCGCACGGGCGGCTCCACAAATTCTGACGGCTTACCTGCAGGCTATCGGACGCTGTCCGGAAAACTTGATAGCCGTGCTCGCCCCGGGGTTTTCCGGTAGGATTGGGGCTTGAGTTCGACCCGCCTGGAATCCCCAATGTCCGATCGCCTGACCCTCCTGCGCCCCGACGACTGGCACATCCATCTGCGCGATGGTGCCGTCCTGCCCCACACCGTTGGCGACGTGGCGCGTACCTTCGCCCGTGCCATCATCATGCCCAACCTCGTGCCGCCGGTGCGCAATGCCACCGAGGCCGGCGCCTACCGTGAGCGCATTCTGGCTGCCCGCCCGGCCGGCAGCCGCTTCGAGCCGCTGATGGTGCTGTACCTCACCGACAACATCAGCCCCGAGGACATCCGCGCGGCCAAGGCCAGCGGTTTCGTGTACGCCGCCAAGTTGTACCCGGCCGGCGCCACCACCAACTCCGATTCCGGCGTGACCAGCATCGACAACATCTTCCCGGCCATAGAGGCAATGGCGGAAGTGGGCATGCCGCTGCTGGTGCATGGCGAAGTGACCCGCAGCGAGATCGACGTGTTCGACCGCGAGAAGCGCTTCATCGACGAGCACATGCGCCGTGTGGTCGAGCGCTTCCCGACGCTGAAAGTGGTGTTCGAACACATCACCACCAGCGATGCCGCGCAGTTCGTCACCGAGGCCCCGGCCAACGTGGGTGCGACCATCACCGCCCAGCACCTGCTGTACAACCGCAACCACATGCTGGTCGGCGGCATTCGCCCGCACTTCTACTGCCTGCCGATCCTCAAGCGCAACACCCACCAGGTGGCCTTGCTGGACGCAGCCACCAGCGGCAATCCGAAGTTCTTCCTCGGCACCGACTCGGCACCTCATGCCCGTCACGCCAAGGAAGCAGCCTGCGGTTGCGCGGGTTGCTACACCGCCTATGCGGCCATCGAGATGTACGCCGAAGCGTTCGAGCAGCGTAACGCGCTGGACAAGCTGGAAGGCTTCGCCAGCCTGCACGGCCCGGCCTTCTATGGCCTGCCGGCGAACACCGACACCATTACCCTGGTCCGCGAAGAATGGACCGCTCCGGAAAGCCTGCCATTTGGCGAGCAAACCGTAGTCCCGCTGCGCGCTGGCGAAAAACTGCGCTGGCGCCTGCTGGAGAAAAACGCGTGAGCGAAGACCTTTACGAAGACGACCTGGACACCCAAGGCAGCAGCGGTCCTCGCCATCCGATGGCCGAGCGCTTCCGCGGCTATCTGCCGGTCGTGGTGGATGTTGAAACCGGTGGTTTCAACAGCGCTACCGATGCATTGCTGGAAATTGCCGCCGTCACCATCGGCATGGACGAGAAAGGCTTCCTGTTCCCCGAACATACCTACTTCCACCGCGTGGAGCCGTTCGAGGGCGCCAACATCGAGCCGGCCGCACTTGAGTTCACCGGGATCAAGCTGGACCACCCGCTGCGCATGGCGGTCAGCGAGGAAAGCGCGATGACCGACATCTTCCGCGGCGTGCGCAAGGCACTCAAGGCCAACGGCTGCAAGCGGGCGATTCTGGTCGGCCACAACAGCAGCTTCGACCTGGGTTTCCTCAATGCAGCAGTGGCGCGCAATGACCTGAAGCGCAACCCGTTCCACCCGTTCTCCAGCTTCGACACCGCCACCCTGGCGGGCCTGGCGTATGGCCAGACCGTGCTGGCACGAGCCTGCCAGAGCGCCGACATCGACTTCGACGGGCGTGAGGCGCACTCGGCACGTTATGACACCGAGAAAACCGCTGAGCTGTTCTGCGGCATCGTCAACCGCTGGAAAGAAATGGGCGGCTGGCGCGATTTCAACGATTGATCTGCCAAAAGCATTCGCGAGCGCGTCCGTAAGAGACCTGCACAGTGAGGCATAAAAAAACCGGCCACGAAGGCCGGTTTTTTTATGCACGCAGCAATTACAGCTTGCCAGCGTTCTCGCTCAGGTAGGCAGCAACGCCTTCAGGCGAAGCGTTCATGCCCTTGTCGCCTTTTTTCCAGTTGGCAGGGCACACTTCGCCGTGCTCTTCGTGGAACTGCAGAGCGTCGACCAGACGCAGCAGCTCGTCCATGTTACGGCCCAGTGGCAGGTCGTTGACGATCTGCGAACGGACAACACCGTTGGTATCGATCAGGAAGGCACCACGGAAGGCCACGCCGCCTTCGGACTCGACGTCGTAGGCTTTGCAGATTTCGTGGGTCATGTCGGCAGCCAGGGTGTACTTCACCTGACCGATGCCGCCGTTGTTGACCGGGGTGTTACGCCAGGCGTTGTGGGTGAAGTGCGAGTCGATCGACACGCCGATCACTTCCACGTTGCGCGCCTGGAAGTCAGGGATGCGGTTGTCCAGGGCGATCAGCTCGGACGGGCAGACGAAGGTGAAGTCCAGCGGGTAGAAGAACACCAGGCCGTACTTGCCCTTGATGGCCGAGGCCAGGTTGAAGCTATCGACGATCTCGCCATTGCCCAGCACGGCCGGAACGGTGAAATCGGGGGCTTTCTTACCAACGAGTACGCTCATTGTAATCTCCTGATGAGGGTGAAAAACCGTTTGCCGGGCCAGACGGGCTTGCCCGACATCCAACAAAGGCCGACCATCATACACGGCTTCTCATGACAGGCCGACTCCGTCGACAAAGCGACCACCGGTCGCTCAAGCACAGCACCCTCAGAAAGATCTTTGACAAGCATTCTCATTAACATTAAGCTCCAACCCATCGACCCAACCAGCGATGGTCAGCCCTTATGTATGTGTGTCTTTGTGTCGGCGTTACCGACGGACAGATCCGCGATGCGATCTATGAAGGATGCTGCAGTTACAAGGAAGTGCGAGCCGCCACCAATGTCGCCAGCCAGTGTGGGAAATGCGCCTGCGTGGCCAAGCAGGTGGTCCGCGAGACCCTGACCGAGCTTCAGGTCAGCCAGGCGGCCTTGCCCTACCCCGTCGAATTTACCGCTGCCTGAACGCAGAATTTCAAGAACCGGACCTGGTGTCCGGTTTTTTTATGCCCGCAATTCAACAAGTTAGCGTTGCAACGCGGTTCACAAACATTCTTATTCCTATTAATTTTCACTTAGTATTCAAGAACTTAGGTTTGACACACCTAAGTATCGGGCTCAAACTTCAGTGGATTGACACACTTCTACAGGGCAGGAACCCGACATGAAAGGCGACGTAAGCGTCATCCAGCATCTCAACAAGATCCTCGGAAACGAGCTGGTCGCGATCAACCAGTACTTCCTGCACGCACGCATGTACGAAGATTGGGGGCTGAACAAACTCGGCAAGCACGAGTACAAAGAATCCATCGATGAAATGAAGCACGCTGACAAACTGATCAAGCGTATTTTGTTCCTCGAAGGTATTCCTAACGTTCAGGACCTGGGCAAACTGCTGATCGGCGAGCACACCAAGGAAATGCTCGAGTGTGACCTGAAGATTGAACAGCAAGGCCTGGTCGACCTGAAGGCCGCCATCGCCCATTGTGAAACCGCTGGCGACTTCGGCTCGCGTGACGTGCTCGAAGATATCCTCGAGTCCGAGGAAGAACACATCGACTGGCTGGAAACCCAACTGGGGCTGATCGACAAGATCGGTATCGAGAACTACCTGCAGTCGCAGATGGGCGAAGAGTAACTATTCGCCCCATAAAAAAACCCGCTGACCGCGGGTTTTTTTATGTTTGCCGGAAGATCAGGCTTCAGAAGCCTTGGCCTTGGCAGCCGCTTCCTTGATCAGGGTTTGCAGCTCACCCTTCTCGAACATTTCCAGCATGATGTCGCTGCCGCCAACCAGCTCACCGGCTACCCACAGTTGCGGGAAGGTCGGCCAGTTGGCGTATTTTGGCAGGTTGGCGCGAATTTCCGGGTTCTGCAGGATGTCGACGTAGGCGAACTTTTCGCCACAACCCATCACGGCCTGCGATGCACGCGCAGAGAAGCCGCACTGCGGGGCATTCGGCGAGCCTTTCATGTAAAGCAGAATGGTGTTGTTGGCAATCTGCTCTTTGATCGTTTCGATGATATCCATGTAGCACCTCGGCTGAACTATCCGACACAGTCGTCGGCACGGTGTCGCATTGTATCGGAAAGCCGAGCGCCGTGCTCGGCCTTGCCGTTCCTCAAGCGGCCTCGACCTGCACGGGTACGCCATTGAGCGCAGCGTTCCCGGAAACCTGGTCCCGAAAGCGCTCATCGGTCAGGTCATTGGCACTCACGCCGGGTTGCGCCTGGGCGATCTGCAGGTGCACGCCGTGACGACCATGACCATAGCCATGGGGCAAGCTGACCACACCGGGCATCATGTCCTCGCAGGCCTGCACCTCGACCTCCAGTGAGCCAGTACGCGAACGGATGCGCACGCGCTGGCCATCCTGCAGTTGCCGCTGCTGCAAATCTTGCGGGTGCATCAACAACTGATGCCGTGGCTTGCCTTTCACCAGGCGATGGAAGTTGTGCATCCACGAGTTGTTGCTGCGCACATGACGGCGCCCGATCAGCAGCAGCTCGCCCGGCACTGGGGGCGTCATTCGCGCCAGGCGGTGCAAGTCGTCCAGCAAGACCTGAGGGGCTGCTTCGACAGCCCTGCTGGCGGTCGCCAAGCGCCCAGCGAGGTTGCTGCGTAACGGCCCCAGGTCAAGCCCGTGCGGGTGATCGTCCAGTGTTGCCAGGGAGAGCTGCCAAGGCGTTGCTTCACCATAGCGCCCTTTGCGCAGGGCTTGATCAATCATCTGCGCAGGCGACCAGGTCGGCTTCAACGCCAACTCGGCACGCTTGGCAAACGCCTGGGCCAGGCCGACGAAGATCTCCCAGTCATGCAGTGCCCCCTCCGGCTTGGCAAGGATCGCCCGGTTGAAGCGCGTGACATTGCGCACTGCCAGCAAGTTGAAGGTGCTGTCGTAATGGTCGTTCTCCAGCGCTGAGGTGGAGGGCAGGATCAAGTCGGCATGGCGGGTGGTTTCGTTGATGTAGAGATCGATACTGAGCATGAACTCCAGACCCTCCAGCGCCGTATCCAGCTGGCGGCCGTTAGGCGTGGACAACACAGGGTTACCGGCAACGGTCACCAGGGCCCGCACCTGCCCTTCGCCCGGTGTTTGCATTTCCTCGGCAAGGGCAGCCACCGGCAGCTCGCCGCCGTACTCGGGCAAACCCGACACACGGCTCTGCCAGGCGTTGAAATGGCCGCCCGAGGTGGTTGCCACCAGGTCGACGGCAGGCTCCGTGCACAACGCGCCGCCTGCGCGGTCGAGGTTGCCGGTCACCAGGTTCACAAGTTGCACCAGCCAGTGGCAAAGGGTACCGAATGCTTGGGTCGAGACGCCCATGCGGCCGTAGCACACGGCCTGCCCGGCAGCGGCGAAGTCGCGTGCCAGCTGGCGAATATCCGCTGCAGCAATACCACATTGGGCGCTCACGGCCTCGGCACTGAACGGCGCAATGGCCTCGCGCACCTGCTGCAGGCCGTTGACCGGCAAGTGCGAGCCCCGTGCCAGGCCTTCTTCGAACAATGTGTTGAGCAAGCCGCACAACAGGGCTGCATCACCACCGGGGCGTATGAACAAATGGCTGTCAGCCATTGCCGCCGTTTCGCTACGCCGCGGGTCAACCACCACCAGGCGCCCACCACGCGCCCGCAGGGCCTTCAGGCGCTTCTCCACATCCGGAACAGTCATGATGCTGCCATTGGAGGCCAGCGGGTTGCCGCCAAGAATCAGCATGAACCCCGTGTGGTCGATGTCCGGAATCGGCAGCAGCAGCCCATGCCCATACATCAAGTGGCTGACCAGGTGTTGGGGCAACTGGTCCACTGAAGTGGCTGAGAAACGGTTACGGGTCTTGAGCAGGCCCAGAAAGTAGTTGCTGTGGGTCATCAAGCCGTAATTGTGCACGCTCGGGTTGCCTTGGTAGACCGCCACGGCATTGCGCCCATGGGCTTGCTGGACCGCCCACAATTTTTCGGCTGCCAGTGCGAAAGCCTCATCCCAGCCAATGGCCTGCCAATGCTCGCCGACCCGCTTGTGGGGCTGGCGCAGGCGATCCGGGTCGTTCTGAATGTCCTGCAACGCCACGGCCTTGGGGCAGACATGGCCACGGCTGAACGGGTCCATGGGGTCGCCCTTGATCGAGCTGATCAGGGCCCGCCCGTCTTCCTCATGGCTGACTTCGATGTTGAGCCCGCAGATCGCTTCGCACAGGTGACAGGCACGGTGATGCAGGGTCTTGGTCATGGCCGCCTCTGCCTTGTTGTTGTCGAACAGTGACTATGCGCCCGCCCCCCGCCCCGCGGCCAGTGCGCTTCGCCGCGTGAATCCACCGACATCAGGCGCACGATTTACGACAGCCATTTGCCAAATTGCCAGCAAGCCGTGTACAACCGTCTGTAGCAAATAAAGAACAGCACGGGCCAACGGGTAAAGACACCCTTTGCAATACCCTTTGCGATCACCCCGCTTTTCCCCCCTTGGCTTCAGGCGACATTTACTTATAGTATTGCGCCTTTCCCTATTTCGTCCGCCCCGTGCGGCTTACGCCGCAGGTCACCCCCGTTGTCAAAAAAACCATACGGTCGACCTGCATACCGTTGCAGATAAGGTAGTCACTCATGAGCGCTAGGCACTTTCTCTCCCTGCTGGACTTCACCACCGACGAATTGCTCGGGGTGATCCGCCGCGGCATCGAGCTGAAGGACCTGCGCAAGCGAGGCGTGCTGTTCGAACCGCTGAAGAACCGTGTGTTGGGCATGATCTTCGAAAAGTCCTCGACCCGTACCCGCGTGTCGTTCGAGGCCGGCATGATCCAGCTCGGCGGCCAGGCCATCTTCCTGTCGCCCCGCGACACCCAGCTGGGCCGCGGCGAGCCGATTGGTGACAGCGCCATCGTGCTGTCGAGCATGGTTGATGTGGTGATGATCCGGACCCACGCCCACAGCACCCTGACCGAGTTCGCCGCCAAGTCGCGTGTGCCCGTGATCAACGGCCTGTCCGACGAATCGCACCCGTGCCAACTGCTGGCCGACATGCAGACCTTCGTTGAACACCGCGGCTCGATTCAGGGCAAGACCGTGACCTGGATCGGCGATGGCTTCAACATGTGCAACTCCTATATCGAAGCCGCCAGGCAGTTCGATTTCCAGCTGCGCATCGCCTGCCCCGAAGGCTATGAGCCGGATCAACGCTTCATGGCACTGGGCGGTGACCGCGTGCAGATCATCCGGGATGCCAGGGAAGCTGTGCGTGATGCACACCTGGTGGTCACCGATGTCTGGACTTCCATGGGTCAGGAGGAGGAAACTGCACGGCGCCTGGCGCATTTCGCGCCTTACCAGGTCACCCGCGAACTGCTCGACCTGGCTGCACCCGATGTCCTCTTCATGCACTGCCTGCCCGCCCACCGTGGCGAGGAAATCAGCCAGGACCTGCTCGACGACCCACGTTCGGTCGCCTGGGACGAAGCTGAAAACCGCCTGCATGCACAGAAGGCGCTTCTCGAATTCCTTGTAGAACCGGCTTACCACCACGCATGAGTCAACCCCTACTGCTCAACCTGCGCAACCTCGCCTGCGGCTATGGCGACCAGCGCATCGTCCAGAACCTCAACCTGCACCTGAACGCAGGCGACATCGGTTGCCTGCTGGGTTCATCCGGTTGTGGCAAGACCACCACCCTGCGTGCCATCGCCGGTTTCGAGCCGGTGCACGAAGGTGAAATCCACCTGGCCGGTGAGGTCATTTCCCGGGCTGGCTTCACCCTGGCTCCGGAAAAGCGCCGCATCGGCATGGTATTTCAGGACTACGCGCTGTTCCCGCACCTGACCGTGGCGCAGAACATTGCCTTTGGTATCGCCAAACACCCACGCCAGGCCGCCGTCATCGAAGAGATGCTGGAGCTGGTCAAACTCGGCGGGCTGGGCGGGCGTTACCCGCATGAGCTGTCTGGCGGCCAGCAGCAACGTGTCGCCCTGGCCCGGGCGCTGGCGCCCGAGCCGCAACTGTTGCTGCTTGACGAGCCATTCTCCAACCTCGACGTGGAGCTGCGCCGGCGCCTGAGCCATGAGGTTCGCGATATTCTCAAAAGCCGCGGTACCAGCGCCATTCTGGTCACCCATGACCAGGAAGAAGCCTTTGCCGTCAGCGACCAGGTTGGCGTCTTCAAGGAAGGCCGCCTGGAACAGTGGGATACGCCCTATAACCTTTACCACGAACCGCAGACGCCATTCGTGGCGAGTTTCATCGGCCAGGGATACTTCATCCGTGGGCAAATGAGCAGCCACGAGGCAGTCAATACCGAAGTGGGTGAGCTGCGCGGTAACCGCGCCTACATCATGGCGCCGGGCAGTTCGGTGGATGTACTGCTGCGGCCCGACGATATCGTGTATGCACCGGGCAGCGGGCTACAGGCGAACATCGTTGGCAAGAGCTTCCTGGGGGCATCGACCCTGTACCGCCTGCAACTGCCGACTGGCAGCCAGCTGGAAGCGATCTTCCCTAGCCATAACGACCTTCAGGTCGGTGAAGATGTGGGGATTGCGGTGAAAGCCGATCACCTGGTGCTGTTCCCGGTGCCGGGTAGCGTAGCGGCGCAGTTGCCGCGCCAGGAGAATGGCGTGCGTCGGTACAGTTCCGCGACCTGATTGCAGACCCTTGGGGCCGCGCTGCGGCCCAATCGCGACACAAGGCCGCTCCCACAGGAAATCGAGAACTCCTGTGGGGCGGCCTTGTGTCGCGATTGGGCTGCAGCGCGGCTCCGGATCTCAGCCTCTGCCGATCCCGGCAAACGTGCCCTGCGTATACTCCGCCAGCACCGCCGCTGCCAACTCCACTTCCAGGCCACGCCTGCCGGCGCTGACATGGATAGTTGCAAAATTCTGCGCCGAGTCATCAATGAAGGTCCGCAGGCGCTTCTTCTGCCCCAGCGGGCTGATGCCACCCACCAGGTAACCGGTCGCCCGCTGCGCCGCCGCCGGGTCGGCCATCTCGCACTTCTTCACGCCGGCAGCATGGGCCAGGGCCTTGAGGTCCAGGGTACCCACCACAGGCACAACCGCTACCAGCAATTCCCCTTTCTCGCTGCTTGCCAGCAACGTCTTGAACACCTGTTGCGGGTCGAGCCCGAGCTTTTCTGCCGCCTCCAGGCCATACGACGCCGACTTCGGGTCATGTTCATAACTGTGCACACGATGCTCGGCACGGTGCTTCTTCAACAAGTCTAGGGCGGGGGTCATGCAAGGGCTCCAGTCAGGGACGACTCGGCGGCTACTTTAGGACAATTCCCACATCCCAGCCACCGCACCGCAATCGCGCGCGTCTAGTACAGGGATCAGCAGCTGATTCTAGCGACCATATCGTGACTGACCGTTCACTTTCGACCTTTGACATCAGCGTTTCTTGTCTATATTTTTTCGTTTCTGAATAAACGATGCCCTTTTAAGGTGCATTTCCTACATCACCCGGGGTCAATGGGGATAGACACCGGGTTTTGCTGTCGAGCGCCACGCGCCTCACAACAAAAAAAACGAGGTCATACATGACGACTGCTCTGCGCCAACCCACACTGTCCAGCCAATGCCTGGCCGAGTTTCTCGGCACCGCCCTGCTTATCTTCTTCGGCACCGGCTGCGTTGCCGCGCTCAAGGTTGCCGGCGCCAGCTTCGGGCTTTGGGAAATCAGTATCATCTGGGGTGTGGGCGTCAGCATGGCCATCTACCTCACCGCCGGTATTTCCGGTGCGCACCTGAACCCAGCCGTGAGTATCGCCCTCACACTGTTCGCAGGGTTCGACAAGCGCAAGCTGCCCTTCTACATGCTGGCCCAGGTATGCGGCGCATTCTGTGGCGCAGCACTGGTCTACACGCTGTACAGCAACCTGTTCTTCGATTTCGAACAAGCCCACGCCATGCTGCGCGGTAGCGAAGGCAGCCTGGAGCTGGCCTCGGTGTTCTCCACCTACCCGCACCCGTCGCTGTCCACCAGCCAGGCGTTTCTGGTCGAAGTGGTGATCACTGCCATTCTGATGGCCGTGATCATGGCCCTGACCGACGACAACAACGGCCTGCCGCGCGGCGCCATGGCCCCGCTGCTGATCGGCCTGCTGATTGCAGTGATTGGCAGCGCCATGGGCCCATTGACTGGCTTTGCGATGAACCCGGCCCGCGATTTCGGGCCAAAACTCATGACCTTCCTGGCCGGTTGGGGCGAAATCGCCTTCACTGGCGGGCGGGATATTCCCTATTTCCTGGTTCCGGTATTTGCACCGATCCTTGGCGCCTGCTTGGGTGCAGCGAGCTATCGCGGCCTGATTGCACGCAACCTGCCAATGGCGCCTGCCGCGACCCCTGAGACAAATGACATTCGCCAGGGCGATACTCAAGCCAATTGATGCCGCCATCACGCACAGCCCTGACCCCCTATTCTTGCAAGGCCTACGACCATGACAGACACCCAGGATAAGAACTACATCATCGCCCTGGACCAGGGTACCACCAGCTCACGGGCGATCATTTTCGACCGTGACGCCAATGTTGTAGGTACCTCCCAGCGCGAGTTCGCACAGCATTACCCGCAGGCGGGCTGGGTCGAGCATGACCCGATGGAGATTTTCGCCACACAAAGCGCCACCATGGTCGAGGCCCTTGCCCAGGCGGGTATCAGCCACGCCCAGGTCGCTGCGCTGGGCATCACCAACCAACGCGAAACCACGGTGGTGTGGGACAAGGAAACCGGACGCCCGGTGTACAACGCCATTGTCTGGCAGTGCCGCCGCAGCACCGAGATTTGTGCCCAGCTCAAGCGTGACGGCCACGAAGGCTACATTCGTGAAACCACCGGCCTGGTCACCGACCCGTATTTCTCCGGCACCAAGCTGAAGTGGATCCTCGACAATGTCGAGGGCGCCCGTGAACGCGCCGAGCGTGGCGAACTGCTGTTCGGCACCATCGACACCTGGCTGATCTGGAAGTTTACGGGTGGCAAGGTTCACGTCACCGACTACACCAACGCTTCGCGCACGCTGATGTTCAACATCCACAGCCTGCAGTGGGACGACAAGCTGCTGCAAATCCTGGGCATCCCGCGGCAAATGCTGCCTGAGGTGCGCCCATCTTCGGAAGTGTACGGCCACACCAAGAGCGGCATTGCCATTGCCGGTATCGCCGGCGACCAGCAGTCGGCACTGTTCGGCCAGATGTGCGTTGAGCCGGGCCAAGCCAAGAATACCTACGGCACCGGCTGCTTCCTGTTGATGAACACGGGCGACCAGGCGGTGAAGTCGTCCCACGGCCTGCTCACGACCATTGCCTGCGGCCCGCGTGGTGAGGTGGCCTATGCACTGGAAGGTGCGGTATTCAATGGCGGCTCTACCGTGCAATGGCTGCGTGACGAACTGAAGATCGTCAACGACGCCCTGGATACCGAGTACTTCGCCAGCAAGGTCAAGGACAGCAACGGCGTGTACCTGGTGCCCGCCTTTACCGGCCTGGGCGCCCCGTACTGGGACCCGTATGCCCGCGGTGCGTTGTTCGGCCTGACACGTGGCGTGAAGGTGGACCACATCATCCGCGCCGCACTGGAGTCCATCGCCTACCAGACCCGCGATGTCCTCGACGCCATGCAGCAGGACTGTGGCCAGCGCTTGTCCGAGCTGCGCGTGGACGGTGGTGCAGTGGCCAACAACTTCCTCATGCAGTTCCAGGCCGACATCCTCGGCACCTGCGTCGAGCGGCCGCAGATGCGCGAAACCACGGCGCTGGGCGCCGCCTATCTGGCAGGCCTGGCCTGTGGCTTCTGGAGTGGCCTGGACGAGCTGCGCGACAAGGCGATCATCGAGCGTGAGTTCAGCCCGCAGTTGGACGAAACGCAGAAAGAAAAGCTGTATGCCGGCTGGAAGAAGGCGGTCGAGCGTACCCGTGACTGGGAAGATCACGAGGCATGATAGCTGTTGGGGCCGCCATGCGGCCCCAATCGTCCACTGGCCGTCATCCCCTTCCTACGGCATCATTGCAGAATTTGTCCGGCAGCCCCAAAGGACCGCCCATGAATCTGCCCCCTCGCCAACAACAAATCCTCGAACTGGTACGCGAACGCGGCTATGTCAGTATCGAGGAAATGGCGCAGCTGTTCGTTGTCACTCCCCAGACCATCCGACGCGACATCAACCAGCTTGCCGAGCTCAACCTGCTGCGTCGTTATCACGGCGGCGCGGCTTACGATTCGAGCATCGAGAACACCGCCTACGCCATGCGTGCCGACCAGATGCGCGACGAAAAGCAGCGCATTGCCGACGCCGTAGCCCGGCAGATTCCCGACCATGCGTCGCTGTTCATCAACATCGGCACCACCACCGAATCGATCGCACGGGCGCTGCTCAACCACAACCACCTGAAAGTCATCACCAATAACTTGCACGTGGCGGCGATCCTGGCCGCCAAGGACGATTTCGAAGTGCTGGTGGCGGGTGGCACGGTACGCCGTGATGGTGGTGTAGTCGGCCAGGCCAGTGTCGATTTCATTAACCAGTTCAAGGTCGACTTCGCCCTGGTGGGCATCAGCGGTATCGACGAGGATGGCAGCCTGCTCGATTTCGACTATCAGGAAGTGCGGGTGTCGCAAGCCATCATCGCCAATGCCCGGCAAGTGATCCTCGCGGCCGATTCCAGCAAGTTCGGGCGCAATGCCATGGTGCGTCTGGGCTCGATCGACCTGGTCGACTGCCTGGTGACCGACCAGACACCAACCCCACCCCTTACCCAATTGTTGAACCAGAACAAGATCAGGCTTGAGGTGGTTTGAGGGCTGGTGGGTGCATGCCGCCAGATGTGTGGCGGCCGTGAGATCAAGTGCGGCCCGCGCGGCGCATCGCGAGCGTGGCTCGCGCCTGCATCGGTTTCGGGCCAGTTATGCCTGAGACAGCGCCCCCCATAACCAAAGCCACCCCCTAAATTTTCGGAAATGTTCACTTCGTTGTCATTTGATCAGTTTTTTCTATGGAGACTGACTGGCGACCGGCTTTCTGTTGCGCTAATATTTTCGCAAACGAACATCAATGTTCATATTCGATGTGAACAGCCCCAGGAGGCCTTGCCCGTGTCCCAGCCAGTTTCGTCCCAGCCCCCAACAGCCGACTGCTATGACCTTGTCGTGATCGGCGGTGGCATCAATGGCGTGGGCATCGCTGCCGACGCCGCTGGTCGCGGCTTGAAGGTCTTCCTTTGCGAAAAAGACGACCTGGCCCAACACACGTCGTCAGCCAGCAGCAAACTGATTCACGGTGGCCTGCGCTACCTGGAGCACTACGAGTTTCGCCTCGTACGCGAGGCCTTGGCTGAACGCGAAGTGCTGCTGGCCAAGGCCCCGCACATCGTCAAACCTATGCGCTTCGTGCTTCCGCACCGCCCGCACCTGCGCCCTGCATGGATGATCCGCGCCGGCCTGTTCCTCTACGACCACCTGGGCAAGCGCAAGCGCCTGGGCGCCTCGCGTAGCCTGCGCTTCGGCCCGGGCTACCCGCTGAAGCCGGCAATCACCCGCGGCTTCGAATACGCCGACTGCGCTGTCGATGACGCCCGCCTGGTAGTACTCAACGCCATGGCGGCCCGTGAGCTGGGCGCACACATCCACACCCGCACCCGCTGCTTGCGCGCCGAACGTGTAGAGGGCTTGTGGCAGGTAGAACTGCAGCACGCCGACGGCAGCCTCCAGACGATCCATACCCGCGCGCTGGTCAACGCCGCCGGCCCGTGGGTGGCCAGCTTCATCAAGGACGACCTCAAGCTCGATGCGCCTTACGGCATCCGCCTGATCCAGGGCAGCCACATTATCGTGCCGCGCCTGTATGAAGGTGAACATGCCTACATTCTGCAGAATGAAGACCAGCGCATCGTCTTCTGCATCCCGTACCTGGACCGCTTTACCCTGATCGGCACCACTGACCGGGAATACAGCGGCGACCCGGCCGCGGTCGCCATTACCGAGCAGGAAACACATTACCTGTTGAAGGTCGTCAACGAGCACTTCAACCACCAACTGAGCCAAGCCGACATCCTGCATACCTACTCCGGCGTTCGGCCGCTGTGCAACGACGAGTCGGACAACCCTTCGGCGGTGACCCGGGACTACACACTCGCCCTTTCGGCAGAAGCTGGCCAGGCACCGCTGCTGTCGGTGTTCGGTGGCAAGCTCACCACCTACCGCAAGCTGGCCGAATCGGCCATGGCTGAACTCAAGCCCTTCTTCACCCAGATGCGCGGCCCCTGGACCGCCAGTGCGCCACTGCCGGGCGCAGAGGGCATGACAACGGTACAGGCGCTGATCGATGCCGTACTGGCACGTTGCGGCTGGTTGCCTGTCGACCTGGCCAAACGCTGGGTGCTCACCTATGGCAGCCGTGTGTGGCGACTGCTCGATGGCGTTCACGGCCCCGAAGACCTCGGGCAGGCTATCGGGGCCGGGCTGTTCACCCGCGAGGTGGACTACCTGCTGGAGGAGGAATGGGCAGAGCAAACCGCTGACATTATCTGGCGTCGCACCAAGCTGGGCCTGTCGCTGACCGCACAGGAGCAGATGGCCCTGGAGGCGTATCTGCAGCAAGCCCGCAAGGTGCGCGCGAATAGCCGCGCAGCCTGATACCGACGGTGAAGCCCTCTTGATCCGTCAAGGGGGCGTATTCGCCCAGCGCTCGTAGGCTTCCCGCGCCAACCGCGCCAGCAATGCCCGCTCACTGCGATCGTAATCAGTCTTCAGTGCTTCACAGCGTTGCAGAAACTCGCTTTCGTTGATCACTTGCTCATCTACCTGAACCTGTAGGGCCTCCATGCGCTGGTGCAGTGGCTGTACCAGTTCTTCAAATCGCTGCGCATGAAACTCTCGCGCGTATTGCTCCCAGAAAGGCCGCTGTGCCAACGAGGCTATCAGGGCATCCGTCGTCTCAGTTTGCAAAACCGCGTCCTGGACCCGCAACACATCGCTGGTGGTTACGTTTGCAAAACCTGGGTAGTGCATTTCGTCGAGCTCGATCGGCAAGCCCAACGGACGCGCAAGCCGCTGTCGGTAAAAAAGCCGTGTCTCGATTTCATCGACATGAGGGGCGTGCTCGGCATGCATGCGTTGCACGTGCAACGTCGCGTGACGGTCGACCTCGTCCAGGCGAAACAAACCACGCGCCAGGCTTAGCAAGCGAGCTTCCATCCGACTGCCATGCGCGTCTTCGACGGCGCGCAGCACCAGAACCCCAAGCTCCATCTGCTCCAGCAACAGCAGCAGCCGGTCTTCACAACTGCGGGGACCAGATGCCTCGAGAAACAACTGATGACGCAACTGCTCGTGCTGCTCACACGTTTCCAGAATTCGCCAGATTCGGCTGCGGTAATGCCCAGGGTGCTGCTCAAAGTCCTCGCCGTGAACGAAGTCTGCCAGAAAGCGGAACATTCCATCTGAGTGCGGTTCCTCAAGCAGCGCTGTCCATATGGCCTGCTGGCGATCACGTTCAGCGTCGGCTGTGCTGTTGGCCCAGGTATTGAACAGGTCACTGTCAATGGCGCGATGGCGTGCGGACGCTGACCCCCACTGCCCTGGGGTTACACCTCGTGCCTCATCAAGCAGCAATGCGTCAGCTTCGCCAAGTGGATTATCGTGCAAGGACAACTGGTGCACCTGCAGGCGCAGCTGCTGCAACTCTCGGCGCAGTGTGCGAATGTTGTTGTTACGCAAGTCTATGTGGGCACGAAATGAAATCCGCTCAGGCAACGCTTCAAGGCCAGCAGAGCGCAGATTGACTTCACGCAAATTGCCCAGGCGCGTCAGTACCGGCGCCCTTCCCAACGGGTTGTGGCTGAGGTCCAGGTACCGCAGCGCGCTCATCCCGGCAAGACGCAATTCACCGGCCTCATCCATTATCACGCTGTTGCGGCGCAGGTTTAGCTGCCGCAGGCGGGGCATATGTTCAATGCCGTGAGGGATCGCAGTCAGGCGATTGCCGGACAGGTCGAGTTCAATCAGGTTGGGAAAACGGCGAAGAAAGTCCCCATTGATTTCACCAAGGCCCAGGTCACTGAGGATCAGCCGTCGCACATGATCAAAGCTCACCCCCTCCGGTAATTCGGGCAGACTCCCGATACGCTCTCCGCTGATGATCAGCGCGTAGTCCCCGGCCTCGTCGGTTATCTTGCGCCGCCAGCTTCGCCGTACGGCAGTAGCGACCCGACGGCGGCGTAGCGCGTCCAGTGGGTTACTGGCATCCCTGCGCCACTGGCGCAGGCTCTGACGCAGGCGCGCCAACTGCCCCGTGAGCTGGCTGTAGTGCTCCCACAACCCTACTCGCCGCTCCATGAGGTCAAGCAGATAGGCTTGTAGCTCCCCGTCTGTCATCGTCGGAAACACTTGGTGAATACCACGCCCTATGGCACGCCGACTGCTCTCGCCTCGCCCACTCAAGGCATACCCGATACGCCCATCTCCAAAACGGGTCGGGGGTCGCAGGCCAACACCCAGACGTGGCATGCCACAGAGCTCAGCCGCTTGGGTGCGATCCCCGGCAGCGGCCTCGATCAGCAACGAGCCCAGGGCGCCTGGACTGACAGCGGCATCGCCGAGATCGGCTGTCTGCGTCTCGTCCAGCGCAGCCAACAGTGCCGCCAGGTAGGGGCCGGATGTACCTTGACCGGCGTAGCGATAGCCGTCGCCGCGGCGCACGATACACCGTACATCCTGCGCAGACTCTGCGCCGATACCGGCCAGATACCGGCCACTCGGGCTACCTTCGCGCAGTTCGATGCGCAGGGTGTCCGGCCATTTCAGCTGACGCTCGAGCAAGCCCAAAGCCAGGCGTTCGGTGTCCGGATTGACGCAACGCGGCAGGCGCAAACCGGCACAGGCCCTGTCCAGACGGCTTTCGCGCAGCGACCATCGTGCACGCTCGGCCACTGCCAAAGGGATCCGCTGCGCGGTGCTGAGTGTATCGAGCTGCGCACCGCTGCATTGCTGAAGCAGCTCACGGGTACAGCGAGCCGACAGGCCGGGGAAAGTGTGCCGCAATATCCGCTCGATGCCATTGGGCTGCACTTGCCGATCAGCAACATACTGCGCCAGTCGCGGCGCGCTGAAGTCCGGGTGTAATTCATGTGCCTGATAAAGCTCCAGGGCATCGAGCAACCGTGCAGGTGCGCCCATGTGCTCAACGTGCAAACGGCGAATCTGCGCTTCACTCAGCCCTGTCACCTGGAGCAGGTAGTCGCATGTCGGTTCCAGTAGCTCTGCCAGGGGCGTACTCAGGCGGCGCACCAGGTTGGCCCGCCCTTCCCAGTACTGTGGAGTTTCGAGTTCATGGCGCCAGCCACCGGCGCCATTCTGCTCTATCGCCGGCCGGTAGGCCCTGGGACGACCAGGGTGCAGGATCCTGGAGCGACCATCCTGCGGATCCTCCATCACCCGATAACGCCCCTCATCGAGGTGCCACAACCATTCCTGTGCGCCGACACCCCGCAACGGTTGGGCATCGTAACCGGGCAGATCCGTAGCCATGAGCCTGACCTTGCCTGCGGAGGTGCACACCGGTGCCAAGTCATCCACGAAGGCCAGACGCTCAAGGGCACGCACGGCCACTTGGCTGCCGGCTGCGATCATCCCGCCGAGCACGACATTCTCGGCAACGTTGAACAGGTGGTTCAACGCCCCTTCGCGATCACCCATGCGCCAATCTTCATACCCTTCATACACTTCGTCAGCAATCTGAACCGCATTTGCCACCAGCAGCACTTCGCCAAGCACAGGCACGAAGGCCCCCGCCACATTCAGCAAGTTCATACCCAGCTCTTTGTAGCCCTGCATGCGCGCTTCGCGGTCTTCGTCATCTTCGACATCGGTGGGTACGGCGAGCACCTTGGCGTCATCCCTGATCTTGGCAAGGTGTTGCCGGCGCAGGTGGACGAACGGTGCGTCAGTGATCGGTGCAGAACGGGCGTCGAGTTCCACCCCGGCTGCCGATGCCTGCGCGACCCGTTCGTTCAATACCCGATAGAAATTGATGCGCTGACGCTCGGTAATGAAGCGCGCGAAAAAGCGCCGATAGGCCGGCGCACGGAAGCGCTTACCGAGGTACTTGTCGAGTGCATCCCAGCTGGCATGACGGGAGACGGGCTGATGAGGGTCATCGGGTACCCAGAGCACCACCGACTCCACTGCGCCCTCAGCTGACGGACGCACTTCCAGTGTCAGCACGCCTTGAACCGGGCGGCCCAGCAGGTACAACTGTCGGGGAACCACAGTGCCAACCAGCGCAGGCACCACCGGCTTTTCGGCAATAAGCGGCAACAGAAAAAAATACGTGCGCTCGTCAATGTCCTGTTTCAACGCAGCGACCCGCATCGCCACCTCGAAATGGGCCTTGAAACTCGCTTCGAACAGCCCGTGCAAGCGGGAAACGGCCTGGCCCGGCTCATCCTCCGGGCCATCTTCAGGCTGTAGATGGTGGGTGAGCAACGCCTGGTACTTGCCCCCTGCGTCGACCTCGCGACATGCGGAGGCAAACGCGTGGAAGCTCATCGGCAGGCGGTTACCGTTGCCATCGACCAGTTCACCTTTGAGCGTGAGCCCGGGGCGTGTCTCCCTGCGATGATAGTTATGCAGCGCCGCCTCCAGCAATGACCGCCTGGAGCGGCGAACATAGGTGGGCCGCAGCAGCACAGGCGAAGCGCTGGGCAGCAACAGCCGCTGCGAGACCCGTACCCTCCAGCCCGTCACGTCCGGGTTGCTGAAGCCGCTCTTGCGCAGTTTCGTTTTGAGCAACGCTGCTGCGTAGGCCTGCAAAGAAGGGATGGCCTGGAGGATTGGGCCAAGCCGCGCATTACAGTTCGCCTGCCGCCGCAGGGCGTTTCGTAACGCATCGAGCCTTTCCGGTTGCGCGTGGTCGACTAGCCATCCAGGCAAGTTTTGGGCAATCAGGCTATCGATGGAATCGTTCGGGGGCCGGTGCGGTGACATCTGTGGAGCTCTCCAGGCAAAGAGCAGAGCACACTACGTCTGCGCCCTTGCCGCGCACTGCATAGTTACCACACGCGATATCTGGATGTGCGGCGACCCATGCGTTCGGATAACCGAACGAGCAAACGCTATTTGTTCGGCCTGGCGAACCCCGGAGGGATGTCGAGACTGTCAAGCGCGAGCAATACAAGCGGTTTAAGGTCGACAGCAAGGCTTGGCACGAGTCATGCTCTACACTTGGTAGCCGAATGCACCCGCTTCTTGCTGTATTCGTTGAACGAAGAGTCCGCCAACGGCTCCATAAAAAAAACAAACACGTCGAGGAAAATTTGATGCGTATCGTTCGTCAATTGCTGGGCGCAGCCATCGCGGCTGCAGTCATCGCTTCGCCGGCCATGGCCGAGGAGCTCACCGGCACCCTGAAGAAGATCAAGGAATCGGGCACCATCACACTGGGGCACCGCGACTCCTCCATTCCATTTTCCTACCTGGCCGGCAAACCCGAGCCCGTCGGTTACTCGCATGACATCCAGCTGGCCGTCGTCGACGCGCTGAAAAAGCAACTGGGCACGGACATCAAGGTCCGTTACAACCTGGTCACCTCGCAAACCCGTATTCCGCTGGTGCAGAACGGCACCGTCGACCTGGAGTGCGGCTCCACCACCAACAACGTCGAGCGCCAGCAGCAAGTCGGCTTCTCGGTCGGCATCTTCGAAGTCGGTACCCGCCTGTTGACCAAGGTCAAGGACGGTCAGCCTGCATACAAAGACTTCCCGGACCTGGCCGGCAAGAACGTGGTGACCACCGCCGGTACCACCTCCGAGCGCATCCTCAAGGCGATGAACGCCGACAAGCAGATGAAGATGAACGTGATTTCCGCCAAGGACCACGGTGAAGCCTTCAACATGCTCGAAAGCGGCCGCGCCGTGGCCTTCATGATGGACGACGCCCTGCTCGCCGGTGAAATGGCCAAGGCGCGCAAGCCATCCGACTGGGTCATCACCGGTACGCCACAGTCGTACGAAATCTACGGCTGCATGGTGCGCAAGGAAGACGCTGCGTTCAAGAAAGCGGTCGACGACGCCATCGTGGCCTACTTCAAGTCGGGCGAAGTCAACAAAAGCTACGACAAGTGGTTCCAGCAGCCGATTCCACCAAAGGGCCTGAACCTCCAGTTCCCGATGAGCGACGAGCTGAAAAAACTGATCGCCGAGCCGACCGACAAGGCTGCGGACGAGAAGAAGTCCTGATCCTCAGCAAATAGTGGCCTGGTGCTCACGAGCACGAATCAATTCTGCAGGCCACTCATTAGTGTCTAACCTTTCATCCGAGGGCGCCTTGCGCCCCCGGATGCTCGAAGGTGCCCGTGAAACAACCGTCTGAGGGGAAATCCCGATGAATTACAACTGGGACTGGGGCGTGTTCTTCAAGTCCACCGGCGTGGGCAGCGAAACCTATCTGGACTGGTACATCACCGGCCTGGGCTGGACCATCGCCATCGCCATCACCGCCTGGATCATCGCGCTGCTGCTGGGGTCGCTCCTCGGTGTCATGCGTACCGTACCGAACCGCCTGGTATCGGGTATCGCCACCGCCTACGTGGAACTGTTCCGCAACGTGCCCCTGCTGGTGCAACTGTTCATCTGGTACTTCCTGGTGCCGGACCTGTTGCCAGAAGGCTTGCAGGAATGGTTCAAGCAGGACCTCAACCCGACCACTTCAGCGCTGATCAGTGTGGTCGTCTGCCTGGGCCTGTTCACCGCCGCGCGCGTCTGTGAGCAAGTGCGTACCGGTATCCAGGCGCTGCCCAAAGGCCAGGAAGCTGCCGCCCGCGCCATGGGCTTCAGCCTTCCGCAGATCTACAACAATGTGCTGCTGCCGCAGGCCTACCGGATCATCATTCCGCCGCTCACCTCCGAGTTCCTCAACGTGTTCAAGAACTCCTCGGTGGCGTCGCTGATCGGCCTGATGGAGCTGCTGGCGCAGACCAAACAGACCGCAGAGTTTTCCGCCAACCTGTTCGAGGCGTTCACTTTGGCCACGCTGATCTACTTCACCCTGAACATGGGCCTGATGCTGCTCATGCGCATGGTCGAGAAGAAAGTCGCCGTGCCTGGCCTGATCTCCGTGGGGGGCAAGTAAATGGAAATGGATTTCAGCGAAATCATCCCCGCCCTGCCTGCCCTCTGGGAGGGCATGGTCATGACCCTCAAACTGATGGTCATGGGCGTCATCGGCGGTATCGTGCTGGGCACCATCCTGGCCCTGATGCGCCTGTCGTCGAGCAAACTGCTGTCGAACGTGGCCGGCGCCTACGTCAACTACTTCCGCTCGATCCCGCTGCTGCTGGTGATCACCTGGTTCTACCTGGCGGTCCCGTTCGTGCTGCGCTGGATCACCGGCGAAGATACCCCGGTGGGTGCCTTCACCTCCTGCGTGGTTGCCTTCATGATGTTCGAGGCCGCGTATTTCTGCGAAATCGTCCGCGCCGGTGTGCAGTCGATCTCCAAGGGCCAGATGGGCGCCGCACAAGCGCTGGGCATGAACTACGCGCAGACCATGCGCCTGATCATCCTGCCCCAGGCCTTCCGCAAGATGACCCCGCTGCTGCTGCAGCAGAGCATCATCCTGTTCCAGGACACCTCGCTGGTATACACCGTGGGCCTGGTCGACTTCCTCAACTCGGCACGCTCCAACGGCGACATCATCGGGCGCTCCCATGAGTTCCTGATCTTCGCCGGCGTCGTCTACTTCCTCATCAGCTTCTCCGCTTCGTGGCTGGTCAAGCGCCTGCAAAAAAGGATCACCGTATGATTTCCATCAAGAACGTCAACAAGTGGTACGGCGACTTCCAGGTACTGACCGACTGCAGCACCGAGGTCAAGAAAGGTGAGGTGGTGGTGGTTTGTGGCCCGTCGGGCTCGGGCAAGTCCACCCTGATCAAGTGCGTCAACGCGCTGGAGCCGTTCCAAAAGGGCGACATCGTGGTCGATGGCACTTCGATTGCCGACCCGAAGACCAACCTGCCCAAGCTGCGCTCGCGCGTGGGCATGGTGTTCCAGCACTTCGAGCTGTTCCCGCACCTGACCATCACCGAGAACCTGACCATTGCCCAGCGCAAGGTGCTGGGCCGCAGCGAGGCGGAAGCCACCAAGAAGGGCCTGGCGCTGCTCGAGCGTGTAGGCCTCAGTGCCCATGCCAAGAAACACCCCGGCCAGCTCTCCGGTGGCCAGCAGCAGCGCGTGGCCATCGCCCGCGCCCTGGCGATGGACCCGATCGTCATGCTGTTCGACGAACCCACCTCGGCACTGGACCCGGAAATGGTCAGCGAGGTACTGGACGTGATGGTGCAACTGGCCCACGAAGGCATGACCATGATGTGCGTAACCCACGAGATGGGCTTTGCCCGCAAAGTCGCCAACCGGGTCATCTTCATGGACAAGGGCAGCATCATCGAAGACTGCACCAAGGAAGCGTTCTTTGGTGACCAGAGCGCCCGCGACCAGCGCACCCAGCACTTCCTCAGCAAGATCCTGCAACACTGACCCGGCCACAGCTTCCGCTGCCACGGCCCCACCAGGCAGCGGAAGCTGGTCGTAACAAGGCCATTGTGATGAAATGCGATCCCTCGCTACTTCGCCCTGCCAAGCCTGCCGTGAATTCCCGCCTGATCCGTCAATTGCTGTTACCACCACTGATCATCCTGATGATGGTCGGCCTGGGAATGGCTGGCTACCTGATCAGCGAGAGCAATGGTATCCGCACCCTCAGCGAAAACGGCGAACGCCAGCTGGAGCTGCACGCACGCACGGTCGAAAGCGAAATCAGCAAGTACACCTACTTGCCAAGCCTGCTGGAGCTGGAAGACAGCGTCTCGCACCTGCTCACCGACCCGGACGGCGCCTCACGCCAGACGGTCAACGAATACCTTGAAGGCCTGAACCGTCGCAGTCGCAGTCGGGCCATCTTCGTCCTCGACACCAATGGCCGGGTACAGGCCACCAGCAACTGGCGCGATGCCGACTCGTTCCTGGGTGAAGACCTGTCGTTCCGCGCCTATTTCCAGACTGCCGTGCGCGGCGAGCCCGGGCGTTTCTACGGCATCGGCAGTACCACTGGCGAGGCTGGCTATTACCTGGCCCATGGCCTTGAGGAGCACGGCAAGATCATAGGCGTTGCGGTGATCAAGGTGCGCCTGGACACCCTCGAGGAGCGCTGGCAGCGTGCCCGCCTGGAGGCGTTCGTCAGCGACGAGAATGGCATCATCATTCTCTCCAGCGACCCGGCCCGGCGCCTTAAGTCGGTGCGCCCGCTGACCCCGCAAATCAAGGAGCGCCTGGCGCGAAGCCTGCAGTACTACTGGTGGCCGCTGAACGAATTGCAGCCCCTGGCCCGGGAAACCCTGGCCGATGGTGTGGAAAAACTGACCTTCCCGGCCAACACCGAAACCGCTCATGGCAAACCGCACGAGGTGGCCTACCTGGCGCAAACCAGGCGCCTGGTCGACACGCCCTGGCATTTCACCCTGCTGACCCCACTGCAGGACCTGCGTCGCGAATCCATGGTGCAGGGCATTCTGGTGGGCGTGGCCTTTGCCTTGCTGGCGATCCTCGGCATTGCCTGGAACGAGCGGCGCAAAGTGATCGCCACACGCCTGGCGGCCCGCGAAGCCCTTGAAGAGGCCAACAGCCAGCTGGAGCGGCGGATTGCCGAACGCACCGCCGACCTGCGCGCCAGCAACGAACGCCTCAAGGGCCAGATTCGCGAGCGCCGGCATGCCGAGCAGACCTTGCGCCACGCCCAGGATGAGCTGGTGCAAGCAGGTAAGCTGGCCGCCATCGGGCAAATGTCTACCAGCATTGCCCACGAGCTGAACCAACCCTTGGCTGCGCTGCGCACCTTGTCTGGCAATACGGTGCGCTTCCTTGAGCGCGGGGCGCTGGAAACCGCCAGCACCAACCTGCGCACCATGAATGACCTGATCGACCGCATGGGCCGCATCACCGCCAGCCTGCGCTCGTTCGCCCGGCGCGGCGATGACAGCGGCCAGGCTTCACTGGCCAAGGCGGTAGAGGCCACCCTGCAGGTGCTGGCCAACCGCGTCAGTGCCTGTCACTTGCAATTGCACCACCAGTTCGAGGACCAGCAACTGGCCATCGACCAGACCCGCCTGGAGCAGATTCTGGTCAACCTGATCGGCAACGCCCTTGACGCGATGGCCGCGCAACCGCAGCCTGAGCTGTGGCTGGAAGGCGAGTTGCAGGGCGACAAGTACCGTTTGCAGGTGCGCGACAACGGCCACGGTATCGACGCCGAAGCGCGCAAGCACCTCTTCGAACCCTTTTTTACCACCAAACCGGGCGAGCATGGCCTGGGCTTGGGCCTGACCTTGTCGGCTTCCCTTGCCGCCGCCGCCAAGGGAAGCCTCAACGTCGAGCATCCCGCCACCGGCGGCACAGCCTTCGTCCTGGCCTTGCCTCTGGTTTCCCCCCCTAGCGAATCGGCAGAGCATCCATGAACCAAGCGCCTCTTACCGTCCTGATTGTCGAAGACGACCCGCATGTGCTGCTCGGCTGCCAGCAGGCGCTGGCCCTGGAGGATATCGCCTGCGAGGGCGTGGGCAGCGCCGAACAGGCGCTGGAGCGCATCGGCGACGATTTCGCCGGCATTGTCGTCAGCGATATCCGCCTGCCGGGTATTGATGGCCTGGAGCTGCTCAATCGCCTCAAGGCCCGTGACCGCAGCCTGCCGGTGGTGCTGATCACTGGCCATGGCGATATCGACATGGCCGTTGGCGCCATGCGTAACGGCGCCTACGACTTCATGGAAAAACCGTTCTCCCCCGAGCGCCTGGTCGATGTGGTGCGCCGCGCGTTGGAACAGCGCGGGCTGTCACGCGAAGTGGTGGCCCTGCGCCGCCAGCTGGCCGAGCAGAGCAGCCTGGAGGGACGCATCATTGGTCGCTCACCGGCCATGGAGCACTTGCGCGAACTGATCGCCAACGTCGCCGACACCTCAGCCAACGTGCTGATCGAAGGTGAGACCGGCACCGGCAAAGAGCTGGTCGCGCGCTGCCTGCACGACTTCAGCCGTCGCCAGAGCCACCCGTTCGTGGCACTGAACTGTGGCGGCCTGCCGGAAAACCTGTTTGAAAGCGAGATATTCGGCCACGAGGCCAACGCCTTCACCGGAGCCGGCAAACGCCGCATCGGCAAAATCGAACACGCCAATGGCGGCACGCTGTTCCTCGATGAAGTGGAGAGCATGCCGATCAACCTGCAGATCAAGCTGCTGCGCGTGCTGCAGGAGCGCACCCTGGAGCGATTGGGCTCGAACCAGAGCATCCCGGTGGATTGCCGGGTGATCGCCGCGACGAAGGCCGACCTCGATGCCTTGGGCCAGAGCGGCCAGTTCCGCAGCGACCTGTATTACCGGCTGAACGTGGTCACCCTGGAGCTGCCGCCGCTGCGTGAGCGCCGTGAAGACATCCTGCAGTTGTTCGAACATTTCCTGCAGCAGTCGGCCCTGCGCTTCGACCGCGAAACACCGACACTGGACAGTCAGACCCTGTCGCGCCTGATGGCCCATGACTGGCCGGGTAACGTGCGCGAGTTGCGCAACGTGGCCGAACGCTATGCCCTCGGCCTGCCAGCCTTCAAGAAAGGCCCCAGCGGAGGTGCCAACCAAGGCCTGCTTTTTGCCGAGGCGGTGGAAGCATTCGAACGCAACCTGCTCACTGATGCCCTGCAACGCACGGGCGGCAACCTGAGCCAGGCCAGCCAGGAGCTGGGCATGGCCAAGACCACGCTGTTCGACAAAGTGAAAAAATACGGCCTCGGCTGACTTGAACCCAAACGGGAAAACAACGTGGACCTGGTATTCAAAGCGGCCCTGGGCGCAGGCGTGGTGCTGTTGCTGGCGGTGCTGTCGAAAACGCGCAACTACTACATCGCAGGGCTGGTGCCGCTGTTCCCCACCTTCGCCCTGATTGCCCACTACATCGTCGGCAAGGGGCGCAGCATTGCCGACCTGAAGACCACCATCCTGTTTGGCATGTGGTCGATCATTCCGTATTTCGTGTACCTGGCAACCCTGTATGTACTGGTCGACCGCTTGCGCCTCGAGGCTTCGATGGCGCTGGCCACGGTGGCCTGGCTGATCGCCGCGACCGTGCTGGTGACTGTGTGGGTGCGGATGCACTGATCGAAATCGGCGCCGATTCAGAGCCCTGCGATGTGCGTGACCTCTTGCCTGTGCGCCTGCAAATAAGGCAACACCGCCCCCAGTAACGGCGCCTTGAACGGCTCCTGGAAACGGTGCGCCAACCCCGGGATCAAGCGCAACTGGCTGCCCCGGATATGCGCCGCCAGGTGCACGCCATGCATCACCGGCAATAACGGATCAGCCGTGCCGTGTACCACCAGGGTCGGCACTCGCAACTGGTTGAGCAACTCGACGCGGCTCGGCTCGGCCAGTATCGCCATGATCTGGCGCTTGGCCCCGTCAGGGTTGAACGCCCGGTCGTAGGCCTGCGCCGCCTGGTGCAGCAACACTTCGCGGTCGTCCCGTACCTCAGGGCTGCCCAAGGCCGCCAGCAGGTCGGCCTGCTGCTCGATAGCCACTTCACGGTTCGGCGCGCTGCGCCGGGCCAGCAACTGCACCAACGCCGGGGCCGGCGCCGGCAGCCCCGCCGCCCCTGAACTGGACATGACCAGCGTCAGGCTGCGCACACGCTCAGGCGCCATCGCCGCCAGGTGCTGGGCAATCATGCCGCCCATGCTCACCCCCAATACATGAAACTGGCGCACGCCCAACGCGTCCATCAGGCGCAAGCCGTCATCGGCCATATCAGTCAGCGTATAGGGCGCCGACACGGGCAGGCCCAGCTTGTAACGCAACAGTTCGAGCGTAAGGTTGGCGTGCGGTGGTACCTGGTTCCAGCGTGACAGGCCGACATCGCGGTTGTCATAGCGGATCACCCGAAAACCTTGGCGGCACAATGCCTCGACCACATCATCTGGCCAATGAATCAGCTGCCCGCCCAAGCCCATGACCAGCAGCAAGGCCGGGTCGCGTGGCGCACCGACGCTCTGGTACACCAGGCTGACGGCACCGAGTTCGGCACGCTGCACCGGCACCTGGGCGTCACAGCGCTGTTCGGCGAAACTCGCCGGAACGCTGAACAGGAAGAAAAGAAAAAGCCAAAAAGCCCGCATGAAAGAAACACCAGAATGCAGATCCCCAGTAGAGCGCGAGTCTGATGAATTCTGTTCGGGCGCGCTGCCACAGTTCGGTGACAGTTTCATGACTCCCGCCAGGCGGTGCGACGATCGCCCAGTCGACAGATGCCGCATCATGAGAGAAACTCAATTCATTCCCTGTTTCTTCAATTCCACACCCCGGAGTCATCTGTGCTGGAGATCCGTCACCTGAAAACCCTTCATGCCCTGCGCGAAGCCGACAGCCTGGTGGAGGCCGCCGAACGCCTGCACCTGACCCAGTCGGCGTTGTCGCACCAGTTCAAGGAGCTGGAAGAGCGCCTGGGCCTCCCGATTTTCGTGCGCAAGACCAAGCCAATCCGCTTCACCAGCGCCGGGCTGCGTCTGCTGCAACTGGCTGATGCCACCCTGCCGTTGCTGCGCAGCGCCGAACGTGACATCGCACGCCTGGCCGGAGGCACTGCCGGACGCCTGCACATGGCTATCGAATGCCACAGCTGCTTCCAGTGGCTGATGCCGACCATCGACCAGTTCCGTGATGCCTGGCCGGAAGTGGAACTGGACCTGGCCTCGGGCTTTGCCTTCGCCCCGCTACCGGCCCTGGCCCGCGGCGACCTTGACCTGGTGGTGACCTCCGACCCGGTGGACCTGGCAGGCATCACTTACGTGCCGCTGTTCACCTACGAGGCGATGCTGGCAGTGGCCAACCAGCACCCGCTGGCCAGCAAGCCTTACATCGTGCCGCAAGACTTGCTCGACCAGACGCTGATCACCTACCCGGTGGAGCGCGATCGCCTGGACATCTTCACGCGCTTCCTGGAGCCGGCCGATATCGAGCCAGCCGCCGTGCGTACCTCGGAGCTGACGGTGATGATGATGCAACTGGTGGCCAGCGGCCGTGGCGTATGCGGCATGCCGCATTGGGCGCTGCACGAGTACAGCTCGCGCGGCTATGTGAAGGGCAAACGCCTGGGCGAGAAAGGCCTGTTTGCCACGCTTTATGCCGCCGTACGCACCGACATGCTCGATGCCCCGTACATGCGCGACTTTTTGCTGACGGCCAAGGACACCTCGTTCGCTACCCTCGACGGCGTCAGCGCGGTGCGTTGAGCGCCTGGCGATACAGCGGCAGGATCAAGTCGCGGGTCAGGGGAGCCAGTGGCATGACGGGCGCCTGATCTGCAGCCAGCCAGACCACCTCCTCGATCTCTGCGGCCGGCACCACGGCAGCGGCGCTGTCGACACGGAACAGTTCAGCTTGCACTTCGAAGCCTGGTTCGTTGGCGGCGGGGGCACTGAACTGGCCCAGGTGCATGGCCTGAGCCGGGTCGATGCGCAGGCCCAGTTCCTCCTGCAACTCGCGCACCAGCGCCTGTACCGGCGTTTCACCGGCATCGATCTTGCCGCCTGGCTGCATGAAAGCCTCGGTGCCACGCTTGCGCACCAGCAGCGTGCGGCCCTGAGGGTCGATCAGCAGGGCGGCGGCGATGCGGATGATGTTGGGCATGAAGTGGGCTCGCTGAATAAAATGACCCGCGAGGATCCCATGGGGTCATTGGCCTGACAAGGCCGGTCATTCCTGTGTCGGCCTGGCAGACGAGCGGCCCCTTGCCAACCTGTTGCACACCCTCCATAAACAACACATGAACCTGCCCGCCAAACACCACCCGGTGCTCGAGCTGTTCCACCCTGCCGTCAGCACCTGGTTCCGCCGCCGCTTCGCCACGGTCACCGATGCCCAGGCACAGGCCTGGCCGTTGATCCACGCCGGGCAATCCATGCTGCTGGCCGCGCCGACCGGCTCAGGCAAGACCCTGAGCGCTTTTCTGGCCGTGCTAGATGAGCTGCTGCGTGAAGGCATGAAGCACCAGGGCGAACTGCCCGCACAGACACTGGTGATCTACGTTTCACCTCTGAAGGCCCTGTCCAATGACATTCGTCTGAACCTGCAGGCCCCGCTCGAAGGCATCAGCCAAGCCATTGCAGAGCAAGGCCTGAACGCCCCACGCATCACCACGGCGGTACGCACCGGCGATACTCCGCAGAAGGAACGCGCCGCCATGCGCAAGCTGGCCCCGCACATTCTGGTGACGACCCCCGAATCGCTTTACGTGCTGATGGGCTCGGCTTCTGGCCGTGAAGGCCTGGCCCATGTGCACACGGTAATCGTCGACGAAATCCATGCCTTGGCCGGTAACAAGCGTGGCGCCCATCTGGCCCTGACCTTGGAGCGCCTGCAAGCCTTGTGCAAAAAGCCACTGCGGCGGATCGGCCTGTCCGCTACCCAACGCCCGGTCGAACGGGTGGCACAGTTTCTGGTGGGTAGCGGGCGCCCCTGCGCCATTGTCGATATCGGCCATGCCCGCAAGCGTGACCTGGCCATCGAAGTGCCGCCGGTACCGTTGGGGGCGGTGATGGCCACTGATGTCTGGGGCCTGGTGTATGACCGCTTGGCCACCCTTGCCCGTGAACACCGCACCACGCTGGTATTCGTCAATACCCGGCGCCTGGCCGAACGTATCACCCGCCACCTCAGCGACCGGCTGGGCAAGGAGGCGGTTGCCGCACACCATGGCAGCCTGTCCAAAGCGCTGCGCCTGGATGCAGAGCAGCGGCTCAAGAGCGGCCAGCTCCAGGTGCTGGTCGCGACCGCATCGCTGGAGCTTGGCATTGATATCGGCGATATCGACCTGGTCTGCCAGGTCGCGTCGCCGGGCTCGATTGCCGGCTTCCTGCAACGGGTTGGCCGCGCTGGACACCAGGTCGATGGTGTGCCGAAGGGGCGCCTGTTCCCCACCTCACGCGATGACCTGATCGAATGCGTTGCCTTGCTTGACTGCGTTCGACAGGGCGAACTGGACGCACTGCGCATCCCCCGGGCACCGCTGGATGTGCTGGCCCAGCAGATCGTCGCAGAAGCCAGCAACCAGGCCTGGCACGAACAGGATCTGCTGGATTGCCTGCGCCAGGCCACACCTTACGCCGAGCTTGACCAGCACCATTACCAGGCCCTGCTGCGCATGCTCGCCGAGGGCTACAACGGCCGCCAGGGTGTGCGCAGTGCCTACTTGCACCGTGACGCAGTGAGCGGCACGCTGCGTGGCCGACGTGGCAGCCAACTGACCGCGCTGACCAGCGGCGGCACCATCCCCGACAACGCCGACTACGCCGTGTCGCTGGAACCGCAGGCGCTGAACATCGGCAGCGTCAATGAAGACTTTGCCGTGGAAAGCATTGCCGGCGATATTTTCCAGCTGGGCAACGCCTCCTATCGCATTCTGCGCGTCGAGCCGGGCCGGGTGCGGGTAGAGGATGCTCATGGCCTGCCACCGACCATTCCGTTCTGGCTGGGTGAAGCGCCGGGGCGCAGTGACGAGCTGTCTGCCGCCGTGGCCCGGCTGCAGGCGCGAATCGACCAGCAACTGGCGCAGGCAGGCGGCGACACGGTGGAGGTACTGGCCTGGTTGCAGGCGACCTTCGAACTGGACGAAGCTTGTGCGGGCCAGTTGCTCGACTACCTGGCCCGCACCCGTGAAGTGCTTGGCGCCCTGCCCTCGCAGGATACGCTGGTGATGGAACGTTTTTTCGATGAGTCCGGCGGGACCCAACTGATCATTCATTCACCCTACGGTAGCCGCATCAACCGCGCCTGGGGCCTGGCCCTGCGCAAGCGCTTCTGCCGCACCTTCAACTTCGAACTGCAGGCTGCCGCCAGCGAGGACGCCATCGTGCTGTCTCTGTCGACCAGCCACAGTTTCGAGCTGGACGAAGTGTGGCGTTACCTGAACAGCCGCAGCGCCGAGCCTATTCTCATCCAGGCCCTGCTCGATGCACCGCTGTTTGGCGTGCGCTGGCGCTGGAATGCAGGCGTGGCCATGGCACTGCCGCGCTTTGTGGGCGGACGCAAGGTGGCGCCACAAATCCAGCGCATGAAGAGTGAGGACCTGGTTGCCGCCGTGTTCCCCGACCAGATCGCCTGCCTGGAAAACATCGTCGGCGAGCGGCAGATTCCCGACCATCCGCTGGTCGAGCAAACCCTTGACGATTGCCTGCACGAGGCAATGGACAGCGAAGGCTGGCTGGCCCTGCTGCGGCGCATGGAAAGCGGTGCAGTGCGCTTGCTGTGCAGGGATTTGCCCGCCCCCTCGCCGCTGGCTTCAGCGATTCTCAATGCCCGGCCTTATGCCTTTCTGGACGATGCGCCACTGGAAGAGCGACGTACCCAGGCGGTACTCAACCGGCGCTGGAACGACGTGCACAGTAGCGACGACCTGGGCGCGCTGGACGCTGATGCCATTGCTGCCGTAGCGGCCGAGGCCTGGCCACAGCCGGCCAATCCCGACGAAATGCACGAAGCATTGATGAGCCTGGGTGCCATCGGTCAGGTCGAGGTAGATGCCAACCCCTGCTGGGATGTGCTGCTAAGGCAGCTGGCCAAGGCCGGGCGTGCCTTGCGCCTGCCCGATGACAAGCTCTGGTTGGCCCGCGAACGCCTGAACCTGCTGCTGGCACTGTACCCCACAGCGCACAGGGAGCCAGCGCTCGAACGGCTCGCTGGCTTCGACCTGCCCATCGAGCCCGACAACGCACTGAGCGAACTGCTGCGCGCCCGCCTGAGCGGCCATGGCCCACAGACCCTGGCGCAAATCGCTGCGCCATTGGGCAAACCGGTAACCGATATCGAGCAGGCGCTGGCCCGCCTGGAAGCCGAAGGCTATGTGCTGCGCGGGCATTTCAGCCCAGGTGCCACTGACCTGCAATGGTGCGAACGCCACTTGCTGGCGCGCATCCACCGCTACACAGTCAAACGCCTGCGCCGCGAGATCGAACCGGTCAGCCTGCAAGACTTCATGCGCTTTCTGTTCGATTGGCAGCACCTGGCGCCTGACGAGCGCCTGCGTGGTCCGCAGGCGGTGGCCGAAGTGCTGGGCCAGTTACAAGGGTTCCCCAGCGCCGCAGCGGCCTGGGAGGCGGAGCTGCTGCCGGCGCGTATCAAAGACTACAATCCGCACTGGCTCGACGAAGCCTGCCGAAGCGGCCAGTTTGCCTGGAGCCGGCTGGCGGCAACAGTGGCGAGCAGCACGTTGACCAGTACCCCGCTGGTGTTGCTGCCGCGGGACCAGTTGAACACGTGGCGCAGCCTGGCGCCCGCACCTGCTGTCGACGCCCTTGGCCTACGTGCGCAACGTGTGCACGAAGCGCTGAAAACCCAGGGTGCGCTGTTCTTCGATGAACTGGCACATGAGGCACACCTGCTGCCCAGTGAACTGGAAACTGCACTGCAGGAGCTGGTGGGCTCGGGCCTGGCCGGGGCGGACAGTTTCACTGGCTTGCGCAGCCTGATCACGCCTGCAACCAAGCGCAGCTCACGTAACAGCCGCCGAGGCCACCCGCCGCTTTCCAGCAGCATGGCGCATGCCGGACGTTGGGCCCTGCTGCGCCGCAGCGATGCGCCACCGGATCACGACCAGCGCCTGGAGCACATTGCCCGCACGCTGCTGCGTCGCTATGGCGTGATCTGCTGGCGGCTGTTGGCGCGCGAGAGTGATGTACTGCCGCCCTGGCGTGAGCTGCTGCGCTGCTATCACCGATTGGAAGCGCGTGGCGAGATCCGGGGCGGGCGCTTCATTGCCGGGCTGGCCGGTGAACAGTTCGCCTTGCCTGAGGCGGTAGTATTGCTGCGGCAAGTGAGACGACGTGAACCGGACGGAACGCTGCAGGTGGTGAGCGCCGGTGACCCGCTGAACCTGATCGGCTCGTTGCTGCCCGGGGCGAAAGTGCCGGCAGTGATTGGCAACCGGCTTCTGTATCGCGACGGGATACCGGTGGCGGTGCGGATGGCCGGGCGTTACGCGTATCTGGTCGAGGCGTCCGCACAGGAGCAGGAAAGCTGGCGGCAAAAACTGCTGCGCGCCCCCCTGTAGGAGCGGGTTTACCCGCGAATACGGTAGCGGCGGCAACGCTGACCGGCGGGTAGAAATTGGCCAGCAGGCCCGGCCCTTTCGCGGGTAAACCCGCGCCTACGACGGCCTGCGCCCAATCATCAATGTGTGTCCACCACCGATCTGCGTTTCTACCAGGCAATTTGGCTCGGGTCGAGAATGATTTTCGCTACCCCAATTTTATTTTGCAGTGCCCGGCAACTTGGCTATGGTCGGGGTTTGCCCCCAGGCCCTGAGCCTGACCGCGCCATCGCAAGGACCCTGTATGAGCCTGTCACTTCTCAGTCGTTATGCCTTCTTCGCCGCCTGTGTGCTGTTCACCCTGGCGAGCCTCCCCTTCAGCCACCACGAATGGTTGTGGCCGTTCACCCTGACCACAGGCATTCTCAGCCTGATCGGCCTGTTCGACCTGCTGCAGCAGCGCCACGCCGTCCGCCGTAACTACCCGGTTCTTGGCAACATCCGCTATCTGGTCGAGGCCATTCGCCCGGAAATCCGCCAATACTTGCTGGAGTCCGACAGCGATGCCCTGCCCTTCTCCCGCGCCCAGCGCTCGCTGGTGTATGCCCGGGCGAAGAACGAAGCCTCGGACAAACCTTTCGGCACCCTGATCGACGTATATGAATCCGGTTTCGAGTTCATCGGCCACTCCATGCGCCCGGCACCGCTGGCCGACCCGGCCAGCTTCCGCGTCATCGTCGGTGGGCCGCAGTGCAGCCAGCCGTATTCAGCGTCGATCTTCAACATTTCGGCCATGAGTTTCGGCTCACTCAGCGCCAATGCCATCCGTGCGCTCAACCAGGGCGCCAAACTGGGCAATTTCCACCATGACACCGGCGAGGGCAGCATCAGCCCCTACCATCGCGAGCACGGTGGTGACCTGGTGTGGGAACTGGGCAGCGGCTACTTCGGGTGCCGCACGCCAGATGGGCGCTTCGATCCCGAACGTTTCGCCGCCCAGGCGCGCAGCCCTCAGGTGCGCATGATCGAGATCAAGATGAGCCAGGGTGCCAAGCCTGGCCATGGCGGCATACTGCCCAAACACAAGGTCACCCAGGAAATTGCCGAAACCCGTGGCGTGCTGATGGGCGAGGATTGCATCTCACCGTCGCGCCACAGCGCCTTCTCGACACCGATCGAAATGATGCAGTTCATCGCCCAGTTGCGTGAGCTGTCCGGTGGCAAGCCAGTGGGGTTCAAGTTCTGCCTGGGCCACCCGTGGGAATTCATGGGCATCGCCAAGGCCATGCTGGAAACCGGCATCCTGCCCGACTTCATCGTCGTCGATGGCAAGGAAGGCGGCACCGGCGCAGCGCCCGTGGAGTTCACCGACCATATCGGCGTGCCACTGCGTGAAGGCCTGCTGTTCGTGCACAACACCCTGGTCGGCCTGAACCTGCGCGACAAGATCAAGCTGGGCGCCAGCGGCAAGATTGTCAGCGCCTTCGACATCGCCAGCGTGCTGGCCATTGGCGCCGACTGGGCCAACTCGGCACGCGGCTTCATGTTTGCCATCGGCTGCATCCAGTCGCAAAGCTGCCACACCAACAAGTGCCCGACCGGCGTGGCCACGCAAGATCCGCTACGCCAGCGTGCGCTGGTGGTGCCCGACAAAGCCCAGCGGGTGCTGAACTTCCACCACAACACGTTGCGTGCCTTGGCAGAAATGCTGGCGGCGGCCGGCCTGGAGCATCCGGCACAACTGGAGGCCAAGCACCTGGTGCGGCGCATTTCAGCCACCGAGATCAAGCTGTTCTCGCAGATGCATGTGTTTTTGAAGCCAGGTGAGCTGCTGACCGGCGAGGTGAACGGGCAGTTCTATTCGCGGATGTGGCAACTGGCCCGGGCGGACAGTTTCGAGCCGCACAGCGAAGTGGCGGCCTGAGAGAACGCTGGGGCCGCAAAGCGGCCCCACGTCAGGTCAGGAGGCGGTACTCGTCACACCTTGTGCGTCTTTCGGCGCCAGGCGGAACGTGTAATACAGCACCGTCAGCAGCACCAGGAACGCCGGGCCGATGTACAGGGCCACACGCGTATCCTCGAAGTACGCCATCAGCCCGACCACCAGCACCAGGAAGGCCAGTGCCAGATACGAGCTCAGCGGCCACAGCCACATGCGGTACTTCAGTGCCTTGCGCTCGGCCGTGGTAAGGCCGGCACGGAACTTCAGCTGCGCCAGCAAGATCATCACCCAGGTCCAGATCGCACCGAAGGTGGCGATCGAGGTCACCCAGACGAAGACCTTTTCTGGCACCAGGTAGTTGGCCAGCACGCCCAGCAGCAACGCGCCGATCGACAGCAGCAGCGCATTGCGTGGCACGCCGTTCTTCGAGGTGCGGGCAAAGGCCGCCGGCGCCTGGCCGTTCTGCGCCAGGCTATAAAGCATGCGCCCGGTGCTGAAGATGCCGCCGTTGCACGACGAAAGCGCCGCCGTGATGACCACGAAATTGATGATGCCGGCAGCGGTCTTGATGCCGAGGCGCTCGAAGGTCATGACGAACGGGCTGCCCTGGCTGCCGATTTCGTTCCACGGGTAAATCGACAGGATCACGAACAACGCGCCGACGTAGAACAGCAGGATGCGCCAGAACACCGAGCCGATGGCCTGGGGAATGGTCTTTTGCGGGTTGCGTGCTTCACCGGCGGTGAGGCCGATCATTTCCACACCCAGATAGGCGAACATCACCATCTGCAGCGACATCAGCACGCCGGTCACGCCATTGGGCATGAAGCCGCCGTTGCTCCACAGGTTGGAGATCCCCACTGCCACACCGTCATTGCCAAAGCCGAAGGCAATGATGCCGATGCCGCCAAGCACCATGGCGATGATGGTGACGATCTTGATCAGCGCGAACCAGAACTCGAACTCACCAAAAGCCTTCACCGCCACCAGGTTGACCGCGCCCATGCTGCCCAGCGCCGCCAGGGCCCAGATCCAGCGCGGAACGTCGGGGAACCAGATGCCCATGTAGATGGCCACTGCCGTGATTTCGGCAACACAGGTCACCAGCCACAGGAACCAGTAGTTCCAGCCGGTCAGGAAGCCCGCCAATGGGCCGAGGTAATCCTGGGCATAACGGCTGAACGAGCCGGCGACGGGGTTGTGCACGGCCATTTCACCAAGGGCGCGCATGATCACCAGGATGGCCAGGCCGCCGATGATGTAGGACAACATGATGGCCGGACCGGCCATTTCGATCGCCTTGGCCGAACCGAGGAAAAGACCGACACCGATACAGGCGCCCAGCGCCATCAGGCGGATGTGCCGTTCGCCCAGTTCACGCTTGAGCGGGCCGCCTTCTGTGGCCTGGCCGTGGGCAGAGTGGTTGCCGACTGGCATAGCAATACAACCTCATTTTGTTATTGGATTTGACCTTCGTGCCGCCGCGACCAAGCCGATAGGCGTGGCATTGGCTTGCCAGGCTGGCCTTGTGGACCGGCCCGTGTGCCGGAGTAGAGCGCCCGGCAAGGCGAAGGGGGCGAGCAGTATAGGAAGACCGTTGTAGGAGTTTTCACTGTATATATGCAGAAATTTGGCTAGAACTCTGGGGCCGCTACCCGCCCCAAAAATCGCCGGGGCACCATAGCAACATCGGCCGTTGAAGGAACCCACACCAAAGCCGCATAGCCCCTCACCACTTTCCTTCTTCTTACAAATTTTTCACCCTATCCACTCAACGTCTAAGCTTCAGACAAGCAAGACGAAAATACTTGGCCGGATAGAAGACTATGGGCGCACTGTGGCAATCGGAACCAAGCAGAACGGAAGCACCCGAGATACCTCCGGCCGAGACGCCACAACCCAAGTCCCCCCGTCAGCGTCGGCTATGGTGGCGGCTGATCATCCTCATCCTGCTGGTGGCACTGGTAGCCATAGGTGTTGCCGCGTATGACGAATTCCGTACCTCCGAACTGCAATCGCGCGAGTTCAGCAAACTGGCCGGTACACTGACCTATTCACTGCAACCCGGTCCCAGCGATGCCATCATCTATCCCGGTGATGGGCCGTTCGACAAACGCCTGGGCTATAGCGCCCTGGGTGAATTCCTGCCACGCCTGCTCAAGCGCGACTACCTCATCAGCGAACAGGTGAAGTTCTCACCCGCATTGATGAACTACGTCGATCATGGGCTGTTCGCGCCCTATATCGAGAAAATCCAGGCCGGCCTGTCGATCACCGACTGCCGCGGCGACACGCTGTACCAGTACAACTACCCCCAGCACCTGTACCCGGACTTTGCAGCGATCCCTCCCGTGATGGTCAACAGCTTGCTGTTCATCGAAAACCGCGACCTGCTGGATACCCAGGACCCACGTAACAACCCGGCAGTGGACTGGCCGCGCTTTGCCAAGGCCGCCTACAGCCAGGTCGCCAAGTACCTGGCCCTGCCCGGCCAGTCTGCCGGCGGCAGCACCCTGGCCACGCAGCTGGAGAAATATCGCCACTCACCCGACGGCCTGACGGTGTCGGGCGCAGAGAAAATCCGGCAGATGATTTCTGCCAGCGTGCGTGCCTACCAGGGCGGCCCCGACACCACCGAGGCACGCCAGCGCATCGTGCGTGACTACCTCAACAGCGTACCGCTGTCGGCTGTGCCTGGGCATGGTGAAGTACATGGCATGGCCGAGGGCCTGCGGGTGTGGTACGGCGCCGACTTCGACCAGGTCAACCAGGCCCTGAACGCCACCGCCACCGACCCCGAGAGCATGGCCGCACGCGGCCTGGCCCTGCGCCAGGTGCTGTCGCTGATGATTGCCCAACGCCGCCCCTCGCATTACTTGTCCAAGGGCCGGGTCGAGCTGGCCGAACTGACCGACGCGCACATCCGCGTGCTCGCCGCCAACAAGGTCATCGATCAGCCACTGGCCGATGCCGCGCTGGCCAGCAAGGCGGTGTACCGCGACTGGGTCGCGCAGCCGACCATCGTACCGATCATTACCAACAAGGGCATCAGCCTGGCACGCAACCGCCTGTCGGCCATGCTCAATCGCCCGCTGTACGACCTCGACCGCCTCGACCTGTCAGCCACAAGTACCTTGCAGGCCGACCTGCAGTTGCAGATCAGCCAGTACCTGAAAAACCTTGCCGACCCGGAGTTTGCCGCACAGATCGGCCTGATCGGCGAGCGGCTGCTCACTGCCAAGACCACCGACCAGGTGAGCTACAGCTTCACCTTGTTCGAACGCACCGCCGATGGCTCGCGGGTCCGGGTGCAGACCGACAGCACCAACCAGCCCTTCGACATCAACGAAGGCAGCAAGCTGGAGCTGGGCTCAACCGCCAAGCTGCGGGTACTGACCACCTACCTTGAAATTATCGCCGAGCTGCACGACAAGTACGCCGGCAAACCTGCCGCCGAGCTGAAGAAGGTCGAAGTGGCCGAACTCGACCGCATCACGCAATGGTCGCTGGAATGGCTGGCGCAGAACAGCAAGAACCAGAGCCTTGACGCCATGCTCGACGCCGCGCTCGAGCGCAAGTACTCGGCCAACACCGGCGAAGCGTTTTTCACCGGTGGCGGGATGCATGTATTCAACAACTTCCGCAAGGAAGACAACAACCGCAACCCGACACTCAAGGATGCACTGCGCGAGTCGATCAACCTGCCGTTCATCCGCCTGATGCGCGACCTGGTGCGCTACGTGACTTACCAGCAGCCGTACAACCGCGTGCCGCTGCTCAAGGACGATGCCGACCCGCGCCGCCAGGAATACCTTGCGCGCTTTGCCGACAAGGAAGGCACCAACTACCTGATGCGCTTCTGGAAGAAGTACCAGCGTAAAACCTCGCAACAACGCCTGGACACCTTCCTCGACAGCATGCGCGTGACCCCGCAGCGGTTGGCGGCGGTACACCGCTACCTGTTCCCCGAGGCAGGCCAGGAAACCTTCAACGCCTTCGTGCGTGCCCACCTCAAGGGCGACAAGGCCGTGTTGGGCAAACTGACCGATGGCCGTCTGTCAGAGATGTACGCAGCTTACGGCCCCGGCAAGTACGACCTGCCTGATCAGGGTTACATCGCCAAGGTCCACCCGCTGGACCTGTGGCTGCTTGGCTACCTGCTGAAGAACCCAAGCTCGACACTGACCGAGATGATCAACGCCAGTCGTTTCGAACGCCAGGAGGTATACGGCTGGCTGTTCAAGAGCCGCTACCAGGGCGCCCGTGACAGCCGCATCCGCACCATGGTCGAAATCGAAGCCTTCCTCGACATCCACCAACGCTGGAAACGCGTGGGCTATCCATTCGACCACCTGGTGCCCTCATTGGCCACCGCCATCGGCAGCTCCGGCGACCGCCCTGCTGCCCTCTCCGAACTGGTCGGGATCATCCAGAACGACGGTGTTCGCCTGCCGACCCTGCGCATCGACACCCTGCACTTCGCAGCCAACACACCCTACGAGACCAAGTTGATCACAGACCCGGACCGGGGCGTGCGAATTCTGCCAGTCGAAGTGGCGCGTGCACTCAAAGGCGCCATGTCGCAAGTGGTCGATGCAGGTACCGCGCGGCGTATTTCCGGCAGCTTCAAGCTGCAGGACGGCACCCCACTGGTGATGGGCGGCAAGACCGGTACCGGCGACAACCGAATCGAGAGCTTTGGCGCCGGCGGCCGGCTGATCGGCTCGCGCTCGCTAAACCGCACCGCCACCTTCGTGTTCTTCCTCGGCGACAACCATTTCGGCACGCTGACCGCCTTCGTGCCGGGTCGCACGGCAGAAGCGTTCAAATTTACTTCGGCGCTGCCAGTGCAGGTGCTCAAGGGCATGGCACCGATCCTCATGCCATACCTGCAGCCGGGCAATCCGAATGAGTGCAAGCCGCCACAGGTTGCCCTGCACACACCGCCACCGGCAGGGAACACATCGACGCAGTAGATGATAATCATCAGCATTTAAAGGCTTGTCTTTAGATATATCTTGAGTAATATCTTAAGATATATCGCAAACGACGGAGCCCTATCCTTATGCGCGAACATCCCCCTCATGATCCCTTCGAGCGGCGCCCCGCCCGTGGCGAGCGCGGCCCGCGTGTCTTCGCCCCGGGTGACCTCAAGCTGCTGATGCTGGACTTGCTGGCCGAGCAGCCCGGCCACGGTTACGACCTGATCCGCCAGATCGAAAATCTGTTCGACGGCAGCTACAGCCCAAGCCCTGGGGTGATCTACCCCACGCTGAACTTCCTCGAAGAGGCCGAACTGATCAGCGGCCAGGTACAAGGCAGCAAACGCCTCTACGCCATCACCGATGCCGGCCGCAACGCCTTGGCGGATCAGGCAGTAGCCCTGGATGGCGTGCGCATGCGCATCGAGGTCAGCAAACGCGCCCTGCGCGGCCACGACCGCCCGCCAGAGATTCATGAAGCGGTCGGCAACCTGCGCCATGCACTGCACATGCACAGCGGCCGCTGGACAGTGGAAGAAATCGAACGGGTCCGTGACCTGCTCAACCATACCGCCAAGGCCATCGCCTCCGGGCCCACCGAACCTTTCAGGGAGACGCCCCATGAGTGACACCATTCACCGCGTAAACCACGAGATCCGCCAGCGCCGTCTGCAGGTGCTGCGCGTCACCGAGCTGACCCCGCGCATGCGCCGCATCACCCTGGGGGGTGCCGAGCTGCAAGGCTTTACCAGCGTGGGCAGCGACGACCATATCAAGCTGCTGTTCGCCGAAACGCCGGAGCAACAACAGGCCATCGAGGCCCGCAACCTGGGCAAGGACGGTGGCGCGCGGCCCACCATGCGCGAGTACACACCACGGCGCATCGACCTGGTGGCACATGAGCTGGACATCGACTTCGTGCTGCACGGCGACGGCCCTGCCTCTACCTGGGCCGCGCAAGCCGCGCCCGGGCAAACCCTGGACATTGCAGGGCCACGGGCCTCGCTGGTGGTGCCGGATATTTTCGACAGCTACCTGCTGATCGGTGATGAAACTGCCATCCCGGCCATTGGCCGTCGGCTGGAGGAGTTGCCGGCGGGCCGCCAGGTGCTGGCAGTCATCCAGATCGAAGACGAGCACGAGCGCCAGCCGCTGCCAAGCAAGGCGCAGGTGGAAGTGATCTGGGTACGTCGCCAAGGGGAAGACTTGTTGGAGCTGGTGCGGAACCTGAGCTTGCCGCAAGGCCAGCTGTATGCCTGGGTAGCGCTGGAAAAAGCCCTGACTCGCCAGGCCAAGGCGTTGTTGCTGGAGAAAGGGGTAAAGGAAGACGCGCTAAAGGCTGCAGCCTACTGGCGGGCCAACGGGACTGCGGACGACGAGTGATCGTGATTGCCTGATCTGCCGTCTTCGCGGGCAAGCCCGCTCCTACACTGATCGGGGATGGACACAACTCGGCGGTTGGGCACAAATCGGTGGTTGGGCACAGGCCGTTGTAGGAGCGGGTTCACCCGCGAACACCGGCGCAGCCGGTGCCACGCAACGCGCCGCCTGCTTCGCGGGTATGCACCATCGATACGACCAAGCGCTTCAGCCCCGAGCAGCTCAGAAAAGCTCGACCGCTCGCAGCGTATCTACAGGAGGCCGCGCCACGTTGTTGCTTACCAACGAAGGTCTCGCTGCCCCGCCAAGGCCTGCGGCCCAAGCCATTGGGCCCCACGCAACAATGGCGTCAACTGCGCTTCAGGCTGCAGCTGGAACACCACCTGCGCCTGGCGTCCTGGCAGGTCGGCATCCACGGCCAGTTGATGTTGCCCTTGCTGCGCCAACTGCCCGCGCAGGTGCCAGCCACTGCGGCAATCCATTTCCAGCCAGCCGTGCCCAAGGCCTAGGGACCAAGGGTCGCTCAGGGCAAGGTCGGTTACGATCACGCGGCCTTCACTGGCCTGGCATTGGCGCCCTGTCCCCTGCATCCTCAACACACCCTGCCACTGGCCGGCCAGGCGGTAATCCGTCGAGACCGTCGCCAAAGGCCCCTTGGCTGATGCCTCCAGCCGCCAACGCCAGGGCCAGCCTTCTGCACGCAACTGCCAGGCCTGCCCCTGGAACCCCACTTGCGCATTCGCCTGCAAGCGCCAGGGCTGCAGCGTCCAGCGCAAAGGCCCGACCGGCCCCCATTGTTGTGCCTGCCCTTGCCAGAGGCTTCCACCGACATCGCGTACCGGCAGGCCGAACGCACGCACCACCCAATTGGCCGGAAGCTCGATAAACAGCGTGAGCACGAATACCAGTAACACCCAGGCCATTGCTGCACTGCGGCTCATGGCTGCACCACCAGATCAAATCGCAAACCCTTGCCCTGCTGCTCCAGCCCCCATTGCAACGGCAGTGCGCCTTCTGCACGCAGGCTCTGTACCCAGCCTTGCAGCATGCGCTCATCGGCCACCTGCCCGCGCAGTTGCCAGGCCTTGCCTTGCGTATCGACTTCGGTCAGTTCAACCCCACGGGCCTGGGCCGACTGACGTAGCCGCTCCAGGTTCAAACCGGGCCCGCCTTGCAGGCTGGCCGCCTGTTCGGCCAGCACACGCCACTGGCCAAGCACGCGCCATTGCGCAACGCCTTCGCGCAGGGCCAGGAAGGCCAGCAGCAGGGCGATCAGTCCCCAGGCGAACGTGAAGCGATGACGCTGTAGCCAGTCCCGGTTCATGAGGCTGCTCCCAGGTCGAAGATCACTTGGCCTTCTTGAACCTGCACTGTGGCGCCAGCGGCAGCCGCCATATCACGCCATGGCGGCGCACTGCCCTCGCCCTCCAGGCGCAGGTGCCAACGCTGACCATCGAAGCGCACCGCTTGCAGGCGCAAGCCGGGGTTGGCACGCAGCCAGGTCTGCAAGCGAGCCTGCAGGTCGTCTAGCTGACGTGTACGCAGTTGCTGCTGCAGTACGCTCTCGCGCAGGCGCTTGAGGGCCTGTGCCGCGTGCCGAGGGCTGGCCTGCTCGCCGGTCACGGCAACGACCTGGTTGCGCCAGAGTTGCGCCTGACGCCATTGCTGGCTCACCCACAGGCCACCCCAAACGGTGGCCAGCACCAGGCAAGCTGCCAGCAGCCGCTGCTGCTGGCGGGAGACCGCCGGCAACGAGCGCACCTTGCGGGCGCGCTCGAACAGGCCAGGCAATGTGGCGAGCGGCGCAAATACGGTTGGCCAATTGCCGTTCAGCGACGTCTTGTGCAGCCCTGCCCACGGTGGCTGCGGCACGCCACCCAAGGCATCAGGCCATGCCAGCCAGTGCTCCTGTCCGTCTTCGGCCAAGCCTTTGTAGAGGGACAGGCCGGGGGTGCGTTGCCATTGCCAGGCGCATCCTGGCTCGGGTGATGGCAGCAGCTGCAGCTCCGCCCAGCAACGCACCGTCTGCAAGCCCCATTCGGCACATTGGCCACGCCAGTCATCCAACTGCTGACGCGCCACTACCAGCAGACGAAGGTACCCGGGTTCACGGGCCAGGCAGGCACAGGCCACCTCATGCGGGGCCTGCAGCAAGCGATCCTCAAGCAGCAAAGGCCACTCTTCGCGCTTGAGCCCGGGCGGGGCCGGCACGCGAAAATGGCTGCACGCCTCGGCAGGCAGGACCAGCGCAACATGGGCCTGCGGGTTGGCCGGTGGCTCGCCCTGCCCCTGGCGTTGCAAAATACCGTCCTGGACCAGCGCCCAATGCCAGACAGTACCCGGGCGCACCAGCAGCCACGCCTGGGCCGGCATACGCCGCCGCCATTCAAGTTTCATGAGCGCCCCCATGGAAGGGCGAAGGTGCAGACATAGGGGGCTCCATCACGCAGCAGTTCCAGACGCACACCACGGCCTGGGTGCACCGGTTGGTCAGAAGGCCAGGCCAGCCAGCGGCCGCCCTGGTAGTACAGAACGTTCATGGCGCTGACCTGGTCGAGTCGTTCGCGCTGTACCCAGCGCGGGGCGACAGCGGCGTACAAGTCCGCCGAGCTTTCCAGCAGCAGGCGTTGCTCGCGGGCCTCGAACCGCAGGCGCTGGCGTTGCAGGCGCGAGCCACCTTCGGCTGCCGGCAGGCCGGTGCTGGCGACCCACAGCAACTGGTTGCTGGCGGGCTGCCAGTCCAGCCAACGGCTGGCCAGCGGCAGACGCTGGTCGTAGACACGGCGCAGCACCGGGCTGTCGAAGCGCCGCTCCAGGGCCAGGCAAAAGTCCAGCACCGAGGTTTGCCGAATGGTGTCCTGCAAGCGTTCGCGCACCTTCAGCCAGCCGTTGACCAGGGCGGCCAGCATGATGCCGAGCACGGCCGTCAGGGCCAGCGCGACCATCAGTTCGATCAGGGTCAGACCTGCCTGGCGGTGTTTCATGGGCGCTCCAGAAACACGGTGTACTGGCCCAGTGGCAGGCGCTGATCGCGGTCAGCGAACAATTGCAGTTCGCCACGGCGCAGGTCTCGCACGCCAGTGCGGCGCAGTTGCAGTTGCCAGTGACACCGTTGGCCACCTTGGCCGAGCTCGCCGGCTACCTGGTTTTCGGCAGGCCAGTACTGCTCGACGGCAAAGCGGGTTTGCAGCTCACGCGCGCACAGCAGGCCAAGGCGGTGCTGTTGCAGGTTGTCCTGAACGGCCAGCCGCTGGCGCAGCACCTGGCTGGTGATCACCGCCAGCACGGCAGCGATTGCCAGGGCTACGGTCACCTCCAGCAGAGTGAAACCACGCTGTGCTTGCTTCATGGCACGATCCACATGCCATCGGTGCGGCTCCAGGCCCATTGCTGACTGCCATCGGCCCAGCGCCAGCGCACACTACCCGCCTGCGCCCAGCCATGCGGCGTGAACAGCACGCGCGGTTGCGGGCTGGCCGGCCAGTCCGGGTGCAGGCCCTTGGGCCAGTCGCCGAGCGGGACCGCTTCGACCACCCAGGCATTGCCCTCGCGGCGGACGAACTCCGGGCGCTGGCCATTCCAGCGCAACCCGCGCAGTTGCCCCGCATGCCGGGCCAGCGCGGCCTGGCCGCGGACCTCGACCGCCAGCCGTTGCAGGGCCTGCTCGACACTGGCCTGGCCGTTGCCAAGGCCGGCCACCGCCAGCCCGGTCATCAGCCCGGCAATGGCCAGTACCACCAACAGTTCGATCAGGCTGAAGCCGCGCTGATGACGCACCGTTACAGCGCCCAGTTACCCAGGTCGGCATCCTGGCCTTCGCCGCCCGGCAGGCCATCGGCACCCAGCGAGTACACATCGACCCGGCCATGTTCCCCAGGCATGCGGTACTGGTACGGGGTGCCCCACGGGTCCTCCGGCAGGCGACGCACGTAGCCATCACTGCGCCAGGCCCGAGGCACTGGCTCCTGAGCCGGCTTTTTCACCAGCGCGGCCAGGCCCTGTTCGCTGCTGGGGAAGCGCAGGTTGTCCAGCCGGTACATGTCCAGCGCCTGCTCCAGAGTGGCCAGGTCGGCCATCACCTTCTGCTTCATGGCCTTGTCCTGGTTGCCCAGCACGCTGGGCGCCACCACGGCGATCAGCAGGCCGATGATGAAGATCACCACCATGATCTCCATGAGGGTGAAGCCGCGTTGGCGGTTACGTCGATGCTGCATGGCAATACTCCTTGTCGTCACAATTGCAGGCCCTGGTTGAGTTGCATGATCGGCAGCAGCACCGCCAGCACGATGAACAGCACCACGGCGCCCATCACCAGGATCATCAGGGGTTCGAACAGCGCCATGGCGGTATCGACCTGGCGGGCAAAGCCGCGCTCCTGGTCGTCGGCCACGCGCTCGAGCATGTCCGCGAGGGTGCCGCTGGCCTCGCCGCTGCCGACCATGTTCACCAGCAGCGGCGGGAATTGCTGGCTGGCATCCAGCGCACGGTGCAGGCTGGTGCCGCCCTGCACGTGTTGGCGCACCTGCTCCATGGCCAAGCGGATACGCCGGTTGCCGATGGTTTCGGTGGCCACTTGCAAGGCTTCGAGCAGGGCCACGCCACTGCCACAGAGAATCGCCAGGCTGCGCGCCAGGCGCGCGCTCTCCAGCACCTGCAGCAGGCTGCCAATACGCGGCAGGCGCAGCAGCAGCTGGTCGCGACGCAGGCACCAGTGCGGTTTGCGCAACAACCAGCCAGCCAGCCCCCCGAGCAACAGCGCCCCCCCTAACAACCAGGGCCCGGCGTGCACCAGCCCCTGGCTCAGGCCGATCAGCAACGAGGTGATCAGCGGCAGGCTTTGCCCGGCATGGGCGAATTGCTCGGTAAGTTTGGGCACGACGAACGTCATCAGGCCAATCACCACTGCCAGCGACACACCCATCAGCACAGCGGGGTAGATCAGCGCTGTGCGGGCCTTGTGTTGCTGGCGTTGCACCTGCTCCAGGTGGTCGGCCAAGCGGGTCAGCACCTGGGCCAGGTGCCCGGAACGTTCGCCGGCCTCGACCAGCGCGCAGTAAAGGCCAGTGAACGGTGCACCCTGCCGGGCCAGGCTGCGGGCCAGGCCCAGGCCTTCGGCCAGTGAGCCGCGCAAGGCCACCAGCACACTGTGCAAGGCGGGTTGACGCAGTTGCCGTTCAAGGGTGGCAAGGGCATCGACCAAGGGAATGCCGGCCCCGGTCAAGGTGGCCAGCTGACGGGTCAGCTCACACAACTGGGCGCGGCTCAAGCGCTGGCGTCGGGGTTGTCGGCTGCCGGCTTCATGGCGCTGCAACTGGCGGGCGAACAGGCCCTGCTCGCGCAGCAGCTGGCGGGCGTGGCGTTCACTGTCAGCCTGCAGGCTGGCCTTGTGCGATTTGCCGGCGAGGTCAACGGCCTGGTAGCGATAGGTCGGCATGCCTTAGCCCTGCACCACGCGCAGCACTTCAGCCAGGCTGGTCTCGCCGCGGGCCAGGCAATCGCTGGCCATCGCCACCAGGCTCTGGCGCCGATCAGCCAGGTAATCTTGCATGGCCAGCTCACTGGCGCCGTCGTACAACAAGCCGATGAGCCCAGCGTCCAGTTCGATAAATTCGTACAGCCCCAGTCGCCCGATATAACCGCTGCCCTGGCACTGCTCGCAGCCCACGGCGTGATAAGTGCTGTCCAGTGCCGCCAGCTCGGGCCACAGCTCGCGCTCGGCGGCCTGTAGCGGGTGCGCCACCGCACAGCCGCACAAACGCCGCACCAGGCGCTGGGCCAGGACGCCGCGCAGGCACGAGGCGATCAGGAAGGGCTCGATGCCCATGTCGCGCAGGCGGGTCACTGCGCCTACCGCGCTGTTGGTGTGCAAGGTCGACAGCACCAGGTGGCCGGTGAGGCTGGCCTGCACGGCGATCTGTGCAGTCTCCTGATCGCGGATTTCGCCGAGCATGATCACGTCAGGGTCCTGACGCAGGATGGCGCGCAGGCCACTGGCAAACGTCAGCCCGGCACGCGGGTTGATGGCGGTTTGGCCAATGCCGGCGATGGCGTACTCCACCGGGTCCTCGACGGTGAGGATGTTGCGGCTGCCGTCGTTGAGGCTGTTCAGGCTGGCGTACAGGGTCGTGGTCTTGCCCGAACCGGTCGGGCCGGTGGACAACACGATGCCGTTGGGCCGCGCCAGGCAACTGCGCAGGCCCTGCAATACCGCTGTCGGCATGCCCAGGTTATCCAGCGCCAGCAGGCTGGCCTGCTTGTCGAGCACGCGCATCACCACCCGCTCGCCGTGGATGCCGGGCAAGGTCGAGACCCGTACGTCCACTTCGCGCCCCGCCGCGCGCAAGGTGATGCGGCCGTCCTGGGGCTGACGCTTTTCAGCAATGTCCAGGCGGGCCATGACCTTGATCCGTGATACCAGCATGGCCGACAACGCACGTGGAGGGCGCAGCACCTCACGCAGGTGGCCATCGACCCGCAAACGCACCACCAGGCTCTGCTCGAAGGTCTCGATATGGATGTCCGAGGCGCGCAGCCGCAGCGCCTGGCCGAACAGGCCGTTGATCAGGCGGATCACCGGGGCTTCGTCGTCGCTTTCAAGCAGGTCTTCGATGCGCGGCATCTCGCTCATCAGGCTATCCAGGTCGACTTGATCGCCAATGCCTTCGATCAGCGCTTCGGTGGCGGCATCGCCGGCCTGGTACAGCTGGCCAAGGCGCTCGTCGAACAGCGCAGGTTCCAGGTATTCGAGCAGGCTTGGCTGGCCATGCACACGCAGCAACTCCTGCAACTGGGCATTGTCGGCGTCGGGCCGCAGCCATAGCTGCCAGCCCTGCTCTGCCGGGGCCATGGCCACTCCGCTCTGCCGTGCCTGGCGATAGGGCAGCATCACCAGTCACCGCCTTCCAGGCGTGCACGGCTGGCGGGGAATACCTGCAACAGCCGCGCGCCCTCTGCAAGGTCCGGCAATTGCAGCGGTGTGGTCTGCTGCAGGGTGCGGTACTTGTCTTCACTGAGGCCCGCCAGGCTCGGGCCGTCGCGCAGAATGCGCGGGCGGATGAACACCATCAGGTTCTGCTTGGCGTTCCTGGTGGCATCGGAGCGGAACAACCGGCCAAGATAAGGAATGTCGCCGAGCAGCGGCACACGCTGGTTGCTGGTACTCAACTCGTCGCTGATCAGGCCGCCAAGTATCACCAGGCCGTTGTCCTCGACCATGACCTTGGTCTTGATCTCGCGCTTGTTGGTGATCACGTCGCTGGCCGAGCTGGTGTCGGCAATCGACGACACCTCCTGAACGATGTCCAGGCGCACGCTGTTGTCGACATTGATCTGCGGCTTGATGCGCAGCTTCACCCCGACTTCCTTGCGCTCGATGGTCTGGTACGGGTTGGCGTTGTTCTGCGTCACGGAGCCGGTGACGAAGGGCACTTCCTGGCCAACCAGGATCGATGCCTCGGCGTTGTCCAGGGTCAGCAAGGTGGGCGTGGACAGCAGGTTGAAGCCGCTCTTGCCTTTCAGCGCGTTGACCAACATGGCGAAGTTGAAGCCCCCGCCGAAATGGCCGATGCCCGCCGTGGCACCGGTGGTGGTGGACAACAGGTCACCCAGGGCCTCGCTGTCGCCACTCGCGGCGGCCCCGGCAATGCTGGCGATATTCACCCCGTTACTGCCGAAGTTGACGATACCGGCACCGAACTTCTCGTCGGCGAACAGCCACTGAACGCCCAGCTCCTGGGCGCTGCTGTCGGACACCTCGGCGATGATCGCTTCGACCACCACCTGGGCACGGCGAATGTCCAGTTGCTCGACAATGGCCCGGTACGCTGCCAGCTCGCTGTCGGGGCCGACCATGACCACGGCATTGGTCCCTTCTTCGTATTCCAGGCGGATACCCGGGCCACCGGAGGCTGGCATCACCGGCCGGTCCTTGCCCTCTGCCTCGCCCGCGCCTTCAGCCGGCACCGCCCCTTCCTGGCTGAGCCCTCGCAGCACCTTGACCACTTCACCAGCATTGGCATGGCGCAGGTAGATCACCTGGGTGCTGCCGCTGCCCGGTGCCTCTTGAGGGCGGTCGAGCTGGCGCAGCAGGCTGGCGATGCGTTCGAGGTTGCTGCGCCAGTCAGTCACCACCAACTGGTGCGCCGCCGGGTACGGTGTAATCACCCCAACCCGCGGGTCGATCAGCGGTTTGAGGATGCCCAGTACCTGTTCGCTGGCGGCGTTGCGCACGCTGAATACGCGGGTGGCCACGCTGTCGCTGCCCTCGCCCTGCTGCCCGCCCGCCTCTACCGGCACCGGCTCCAGGCGCGCGGCCTGGTCGGGCACGATTTTCACGCTGCCGTTGGGCAGGTCGACGGTGGCATAGCCCTGGGCGCGCAGTTGGGCCAGGAAGATATCGTAGATAGCGTCGGCGTCGTGCAGGTCGACAGTGCGCACGGTGACCTTGCCCTTGACCCGGGGGTCGACGATGAAGGTGGTGCCGGTGATACGCGACACGCTGTCGATGAACTCGCCGAGTTCGGTATCGACGAAATTCACTTCGTACATCGGCGTACCGTTGTCATCGAACACCGGCTCTTGGGCATAGGCCATGGACAAGGCCAGGCTCAGCGCAGCCGCCATGCAGTATCTAACAGGCATCGTTCATCCTTGCCGCTTGAAGCCGGTCACGGCGGGGCGTGGCGGCCAGGGCAGGCGCTCACGCCGCCCCTGGTTGTTGAAAATCAGGCCATCGCTGTCGATGTCCTGCAGCACGATCCCTGGCGCCAGGCGCTGACCGCGGGCCAGGGTGCGCACTTGCTCGCCGTAGCGCAGCACCACCACACTGGCGGCCAATGGCTGGGCCTTGAGGCCGCCGAGGTATTGCAGCGGCAGACGGGTAATGGTGATGGCGCCGTCGTCGGGCGGCGCCTGCCAATGACCGACCATCAGCCCGGGCAGCAGGCTGTCAGCCACCGCAGACGCCGTGGCCGGGTGTGGCTGCCGGCTCAACTGCAGCACACACTGCGCAGACAACCAGCCGGCCAGGGTCAGGCCAGCGCCGGTGAGCAGACGCGAGGTGAGCATCACGAGGCCAACTGCCGTGGATGCCAGCCTGGGTGCCCCTGCACGTAACGCACTTCGGGCAGTTGCAGCGGCGCCAGTTGCCAGTTGTCAGGCTGACGGGCCAGCCAGGCTTCGACCCGCTGCCACAGTGGCTCGCCGGCCTGGCTTTCGAATTGCAGGCCAAAGGTGCGGCACAGGCCCTGCACCGGCTCCAGCCCCGTGATGCGCTTGCCTTGTGGGCTGTAGCTGACGCTCCAGGCCTGGCCCTGCCAGCGCGGCAGGTCCTGGCTGTTGTCCAGCAGCAGCGGGTCACCGAACAATTGTTCAGCGGCGTTTTCCAGCACTTGTTCGACCTGCCTGGCCGGTGCCTCGACCACTGGCGCCGGGTAGCCACCGGTAAGGCTGATCAGGTGTTCGCGGGTAATGGGCGCCCCTGCTGCCAGCGGGTAGTCATAACGCAGGCCCGGCAGCAACACGGGCATGCTGCTATCGTCGGCCAAGGCTTGATGCAGCAGGCAGTCCCAGCTGCCGCCACGGGTATCGCGGCGCCACAAGGCCTGGGGCGCGCGGGCCAGCGGCTGGTCGAGCCAGGCCGCGTGGCCGGCCCGTTGCTGGCGCAGTTGCGCCTGCAATTGCGCGACACGCAGCTGCGCGGCAGGCGCCAGTTGCTGTTCAAAGGCCGGGAAAAAACGCCCGTCGAACTGCCACTGGCCGGCCACACGCTGGCAGCGCAGGCGGAAGGCACCGCTGCCCCGGCAGCCGGCAAACAGCACCGGCACGCGGCGACCGCTGGCCTGGGTGACCTCGACCGGCGCGGGCCACAGGTCCTGACCACGGGCGCACAACAGCACGTCGATTTGCGGCACCCGTTCAGCCAGCCACAGGCCGGGGCCCGTGCCTGCATCGGCCATGGCCACCACCAGGTCAGCCTCGTGCCGGGCTTGTTCGAATACCGGCAGCAGAGACTGGTACCACTGTTTAAGTGAGGCTTTCTGATCCTGGGCGTACGGGTCGGTCACGCCGACCACTGCGATACGGGCACCGCCGCGCTCGAAAACGTGCAGGGCTTGCACACCCAGTGCCTGGCGTTGTGCGTCAGCCAGCCCGGCGCCGAGGGTAATGGCGCTGGCCTGGCGATACAGGCCCGTGCTGCGTTGTGGCCACAGCACACGCTCATCGCTGCTGACCCGCGCTTCGATGCCCAGCAGTTGGCTGCCTTGCACACCACTTTCGCCCTGGGTCAGGTACGCCAGGCCACTGCCATTCCAGCCCTGGCCGTTCTCCAGGGTCAGGCTGTTGCTCGCACCGGCCTCGCCACGCAGTTGTTCCAGCAACGCCGCGAGCACCGCATAACCGCCCAGTTGCGCTGTCGTTGCCTGGCTGGCATCCAGCAGCGGCGCCAGTTGCGGGTAGGCGATACTGGCACTGCGGCCAGTCATCCAGGGCGCGCGGCCCAAATGGCTGACCGGCCCCAACCGGGTAGCCGGTACCACCGCCTGGCCAGGCTGGCGGGCATCGAGGGTATCGGCCACGTACAGCAAGTCGAGCTGGGCGTTGCCGCCCTGCTGCCCTGGGAAGGCTGTGCAGGCGCCGAGCAGCGGTGCCAAGGCACCGATACCCATCCAGCCGATCACTTCGCGCCTGTGCACACTGCTCGCCATCGCATCCGCCATCCTTATCCACATCCATTCAGGGACCCGGATGTTGCGGCGTTGGCATTACAGTTTGATGGCAGAAATCCGACAGCAATTCCAATTTGATCTGTAGACCACAAATCTAAGAACTGGCAGTTTTAAAAGCTCGTTAACATTTCTGCCAAGGAATCATCACACTTGCGCCTTAAAGTCGCGGTTTCCTCCAACTCAGCCAACACAAGGACACCCTGATGAGTCGAGATACCGGCGACAACCTGGACCGGAACCAAAGCGGCAACCTGCCGATGGCCAACGTCATGGACGCCTACCTGAGCCGCCGCAGCGTCATGCGCGGCAGCCTGGGCGCCGCCATCGCCATGATCGCCGGTACCGGCCTGACAGGCTGCTTCGACGGTGGTGGTTCCGATCACGATGATCCGGTCACCGAGCCCCCGGTGACCGAACCGCCAGTCACCGAGCCGGAAGTGCCGAAACTGGCACTGGGCTTCCAGTCCATCCCAGGCTCGCGCACCGACGCCTGTGTGGTCGCCACCGGCTATAGCGCCTACGTGCTGGCGCCCTGGGGTACGCCACTGAACAGCAACGGCAACCCGTGGAAGTCCGACGGCAGCAACACCTCGACCGACCAGGCCAACGCCATGGGCATGCACCACGACGGCATGCACTTCTTCCCCATCAACGGCAGCTCGGAAGACGGCCTGCTGGCAATCAATTTCGAGTACATCGACACTGCCGCCCTGCACCCGGCCGGCCCCACTACCGATGTCAACGGCAAGCGCCCGGTTGAAGAAGTGCGCAAGGAAATCAACGCTCACGGTGCTGGCGTTGTACGCCTGCAGAAGATCAACGGCCGTTGGCAAGTGGTCGACAACGACCCGCTGAACCGTCGCTTCACCACGGCTTCACGCATGGAGATCACCGGCCCGCTGCGTGGCACCGACCACGTCAAGACCAAATACTCCACTGCTGGCACCCACTGCCGTGGCACCAACAACAACTGCGGCAACGGCTACACCCCGTGGGGCACCTACCTGACCTGCGAAGAGAACTGGCCGGGCATCTTCGTCAACAAGGGCACCCGCCCCGAGGACCAGCGCCGCATTGGCGTGGGCACCTCCAGCGGCCAGTACAAGTGGGAAACCGCTGCCGGTGACGCCAGCGAAGTGGACGACGAATTCGCCCGCTTCGACGTTACCGTCAAAGGCGCCAGCGCCACCGACGACTATCGCAACGAAGCCAGCACCTACGGCTACATCGTCGAGATCGATCCGTACAACAACAGCACCCTGGCCACCAAACGCACTGCGCTGGGCCGCTTCCGCCACGAGGGCTGCGCCCCCGGCCTGCCCGTCGCCGGCAAGCCGCTGGTGTGGTACATGGGTGACGACTCGAACAACGAGTACCTGTACAAGTGGGTGTCCACCGCCGTGTGGGACGCCGCTGATGCCAACCCGGCCGACCGCCTGGCCACCGGCGCCAAGTACCTCGACCAAGGCAAGCTCTACGTGGCCCGTTTCAATGCCGACGGCACCGGCGTATGGCTGCTGCTGGACGTAGCCACCGCTACCACCGGCGGCAGCACCCTGGGCGCGCTGTATGGTGACCTGCCGGGCATCATCCTCAACACCCGTGGTGCTGGCGATGCCGTGGGCGCAACGCCGATGGACCGCCCGGAATGGACCACGGTCAACCCGCTGAACGGCGACGTATACCTGACCCTAACCAACAACAGTGCACGCACCCCGGACAAGGTCGATGCAGCGAACCCACGTGGCCCGAACCGCCACGGCCACATCATTCGCTGGCACGACAGCGACGACCAACTGAGCTTTACCTGGGACATCTTCGTGTTCGGCGCCAACGCTGCCGGCACCGCCGACATCAACCGCTCCGGCCTGACCGAACTGAACCAGTTCGCCAGCCCCGACGGCATGAGCTTCGATAGCCGCGGCGTGCTGTGGTTCGAGACCGACAACGGCGAAACCACCTTGACCGACTACACCAACGACCAGTTGCTGGCGGTGATCCCTACCGACCTGGTGGATGCCAGCGGCAAGCAGGTGCCGGTGAACGCACAGAACCAGGTGGACCTGCGGCGCTTCTTTGTCGGGCCAAATGGTTGCGAGGTGACCGGTATTACCTTTACCCCGGATAACAAGACGCTGTTCGTCAACATTCAACACCCGGACAACTGGCCGTATACCGACAAGGCGACCGATGCGACGCCGGCTGGGGCTACCGTGCGGCCGCGGGCTTCGACGGTGGTGATCCAGCGTATTGATGGTGGGGAGATCGGGACCGTTTGATCCCGTGCCGGTCAGCCAGCGTTTGCTGGCTGTACCGGCCTCTTCGCGGGCAAGCCCGCTCCTACAGGGGGCTCACTGGTTTCAGAACCAGCGTAGGGGCGGCTTGCCCGCTTAGAGGTCAGTGAACGTTACCAGGCTATTGGCTCCCGGCTACGCACCCGCACTTGCTGCGCGGGCACCCGGGCATGCCATTGCACCACCCCCAGCGCCTCCACCTGGAACTCGCTGCGCATCACCCGCCCCTCTTCCTCGAACGACAGCTGCAACAGAAAATGCCCGCTGTTGAGCAGCAGCCCTTCGCTCAACCGTTCGAACGTTTCGTCATCCACCGCCCCCAGCGCCTGACGCAGTGCAGCCGCGTCCCCATACCCCGACGCCGGCCTGCCGCTGACAATGCGACTGAGCAACGAACGCGAGTAACGCCCTTCATACAGCGCCTCCAGCAGGGGCATATGCTCCAACCCCAGCGCGTTGGCGTTGAGCCGCCAACCCGTGGTCTGGGGCAAGGCGCACAGCATCGGGTAACGCGCCTGGCGGTTGGCGTCCGGCTCCAGCAACAGGTTCAGCTCGCTGGTGTCGAGCATCGGCTGGTCAGCCGCCAGCCGTGGCGGTTGCTGACGCAGGTACTGGGCGCTCTCGGCGCCCTGCAGGCGGGCATCACTGTCGGCATCGAGCCAGTCGGCCAGGGCATCGACCAGGCGTTCGGCCGCCATGTCATTGCCCAGCAAATAACGCAACTGGCGCTCGGCGCGTTCGCCATCGGCCCCCAGCAACGCATTGACGTTGAAGCAGGTGTGCTGGTCGCGTACCCGCAACTGCGCCTGGCCAGCGCCAAAATCGTAGTTAAGCGGCTGCCCGCGCAAGGCTTGCCAGAACAGCGGACTGAGCCGCCAGGCAGGGTCCCGCAGGGCCTGCCCGGCATAGGCCAGGCCGGCCTGCTCCATGGCCCGCACCTGCACTCGCTGGTGCAGCAGGCGCACTTCGTCGACCTGACGCCGGCCATCTTCCACCAGCCAGGCCATGCCCGCCGCCAGCATTGCCAGCACCACCATTACCATCAACAGGGCCGCACCCTGCTGTTGCCTTCCACCCATCGGTGCGTGCCTCGCTCGCGGAATAAAAACGCCAGTCAACACGCGGGGTGTTTCAGGTAGATGGCAGTGCCCGTTCGTCATGTGCTCGTCATCTAGGCAAGGCAGGATTGCCCTTCCTTTTCATGACCTTACAGGAGTGGTCGCTATGGGTGGCATTGGAATCTGGCAACTGGTGATCGTACTGCTGATCGTGTTCTTGCTGTTTGGTACCAAGCGCCTGAAGGGGCTGGGTAGCGATGTGGGCGAGGCGATCCAGGGTTTTCGCAAGTCCATGGGTGGTGACAATGACGCCAGCGCCGCTGACCAGGCGCACGTGCAGCAACAGTGCCCGCTGAACGGCCAAGTTGCCCAGCAATCTCAAGCGGACCGCCAGGCCTGATGTTCGAGGTAGGCTTCAGCGAGTTGCTGCTGATCGGCGTCGTCGCGCTGTTGGTGCTGGGCCCCGAACGCCTGCCGGTGGCAGCCCGCACCCTCGGCCGCGGCCTGGGCCAGGCGCGCCGGGCCATGCACGCCTTGCGCACGCAGGTGGAGCGCGAAATCGAGATGCCCAACCTCGACCAGGCACCTCTGCAACGCCTGGAACAGGAGATCCGCCAGGGCATCAGCCTGAACGCGGAACCGGCCAATGATGCGGCCACGGCCGTGCTGCCCAAGGAAAATGCTTCATGAGTATTGCCATGGACCCTGCCGCGAGCATGCCCCTGACCGAACACCTGCGCGACCTGCGCAAACGCCTGGTGCGTTGCCTGGCGCTGGTGGCCTTGGTGTTCGCCGGCCTGTTCCCCTTTGCCCAGACGCTGTACACGCTCATATCCGAGCCGCTACGGCGCTTTTTGCCGGAAGGCGCGAGCATGATCGCCACCAGCGTCACCTCGCCCTTTCTGGCACCGTTCAAGCTGACCGCGATGTGCGCCCTGTTCCTGGCCATGCCGCTGCTGCTGCATCAGGCCTGGGGCTTTCTGGCGCCGGGGCTGTACCGCCGTGAACGGCGCATTGCCCTGCCGCTGCTGGTATCGAGCATCGTTTTGTTCTATGCCGGCATGGCGTTCGCGTTCTTTCTGGTGTTCCCGATGATGTTCGGTTTCTTTGCCAGCGTGACGCCGGACGGCGTGGCGATGATGACCGATATCAGCCAGTACCTGGACTTTATCCTGGCGCTGTTTCTGGCCTTCGGGCTGGCGTTCGAGATCCCGGTGGCGACGTTCATCGTGGTCTGGGCAGGGTTGGCCGATGTGGCCACATTGCGGCGCAGCAGGCCCTACGTGGTCGTCGGGTGCTTTGTGGTGGGGATGATCCTGACACCGCCGGATGTGTTTTCGCAGACGATGCTGGCAGTGCCGATGTGGGTGCTGTTCGAGGTGGGGTTGCTGGCTTGTGGAATGTTGAAGCGGCCGGAGCCAGGCAAGGAGATTGTGGCTGGATTGTAGAGCCCTTTCGCGGGTACGCCCGTTCCCACAGGGATATCACAGGTTCTGAAGATTGTGATATCCCTGTGGGAGCGGGCGTGCCCGCGAATAGCCGTGATGCGTTCTAGAACTCGGCGAGCCGCCAGACTTCATAGGCTGGCGTCTCGTACGGGTGGCTCTGCTTGAGCGCAGCGACGACCTGCACAATCAGCTCGTCAGCCACCACCAGCTCCACCTTCCACTCTTCCACCACTTCGACCTGGCCGGTTTGCCCGAGGAACGGCTGGCTGCCGTCCAACGGGCGGAACTGGCCCTGGCCAAGGGTTTGCCAGGCGCAGTGCTCATAGTCACCGATGCGCCCGCCGCCAGCAGCGAACACAGCGGCCTTGACCACTTCGACATGACTGGCGGGGACGAAGAAGGCGAGCTTGTACACGCCTTAGTTCACCCACACCCGCGCGTTGCGGAACATACGCATCAGCGCGGCATCTTCCTGCCACTCGTCCGGACGCCAGGAGTTCTGCACGGCGCGGAACACACGCTCCGGGTGCGGCATCATGATGGTCACGCGGCCGTCGCGGCTGGTCAGGCCAGTGATGCCACGTGGCGAGCCGTTCGGGTTGGCCGGGTAGGCTTCGGTGACCTTGCCGTGGTTGTCGACGTAGCGCAGGGCCACGCAACCGGACACATCGGCTTCCAGCAATGCTTCTTCGCTGGCGAACTCGGCGTGGCCTTCGCCGTGGGCAATGGCGATCGGCATGCGCGAACCGGCCATGCCCTGCAGGAAGATCGAGTTGGACTTCTGCACTTCGACCATGGCCACGCGGGCCTCGAACTGCTCCGAGCGGTTGCGCACGAAGTGCGGCCAGTACTCGGTGCCCGGGATCAGCTCGTGCAGGTTGGACATCATCTGGCAACCGTTGCACACGCCCAGGGCGAAGCTGTCGGTACGCTCGAAGAAGGCCTGGAAGGCGTCACGGGCACGGGCGTTGAACAGCGCCGACTTGGCCCAGCCTTCGCCAGCGCCCAGCACGTCACCGTACGAGAAGCCGCCACAGGCGACCAGGCCCTTGAAGGCTTCGAAGTCGACACGGCCAGCGAGAATATCGCTCATGTGCACGTCGATGGCGGCGAAGCCGGCGCGGTCGAAGGCAGCAGCCATCTCGACCTGGCCGTTGACACCCTGCTCGCGCAGGATGGCCACTTGCGGGCGCACGCCTTTCTTGATGTAAGGCGCCGCGATGTCGTCGTTGACGTCGAAGCCCAGCTTCACCGACAGGCCCGGGTTGTCTTCCTCGAGCAGCAGGTCGAACTCCTGGTCTGCGCAGTCGGCGTTGTCGCGCAGGCGCTGGATCTGGTAGCTGGTTTCAGCCCACTGGCGCTGCAGCATGCGACGGTCATCGTCGAACAGCACTTCGCCGTTCAGGCTGATGGTCACTTCAGCGTTGTTGACTGGCTTGCCGATCACCGCGACGCACTCTTCACCCAGGCCAGCAGCGCTGAACTGAGCCAGCACGTCCGGGGTAGCATCCTGGCGAACCTGGATCACCGCACCCAGCTCTTCGTTGAAGAGGATGGCCGGCACTTCGCCCTTGCTGTCGGTCAGCGGGTCGAGTTGCAGGTCGAGGCCGCAGTGGCCGGCGAAGGCCATTTCCAGCACGGTGGTAACCAGGCCGCCGTCGGAACGGTCGTGGTAGGCCAGCAGGTGGCCGTCGGCGTTCAGGCCCTGGATCACGGCGAAGAAGGCCTTGAGGTCTTCGGCGTCGTCGACGTCCGGTGCCTGGGCAGCGATCTTGCCGTAGGTCTGGGCCAGGATCGAGGCGCCCATGCGGTTCTTGCCGCGGCCCAGGTCGATCAGGATCAGGTCGGTCTCGCCCTTGTCCATGCGCAGTTGCGGGGTCAGGGTCTTACGGATGTCGGTGACTGGGGCGAAGCCGGTGATGATCAGCGACATCGGCGAGGTGACGCTCTTCTCGACGCCCTCGTCGCTCCACTTGGTCTTCATCGACATCGAGTCTTTGCCGACCGGAATGGTGATGCCCAGCTCCGGGCACAGCTCCATGCCGACAGCCTTCACGGTGTCGTACAGGCGTGCGTCTTCACCTGGGTGACCAGCAGCGGACATCCAGTTGGCCGACAGTTTGATGTCGGACAGCTTTTCGATGCGCGAAGCCGCCAGGTTGGTCAGGGTTTCGCCGATGGCCATGCGGCCGGACGCCGGGGCATCCAGCAGCGCCAGCGGCGTACGCTCGCCCATGGCCATGGCTTCACCGGTGTAGACGTCGAAGCTGGTGGCGGTAACGGCGCAGTCAGCCACCGGAACCTGCCACGGGCCGACCATCTGATCGCGGGCAACCAGGCCGGTGATGGTGCGGTCGCCAATGGTGATCAGGAAGCTCTTGCTGGCCACGGCCGGGTGGTTCAGCACGCGCTGGACGGCGCTGTCCAGGTCCAGCTCGCTCGGGTCGAAGTCATCGCCCAGCTCGGCTTCGCGGGTAACCGAACGGTGCATGCGCGGCGGCTTGCCCAGCAGCACGTCCAGCGGCATGTCCACCGGGGTGTTGCCGAAGTGGCTGTCGCTGACGGTCAGGTGCGGTTCTTCAGTGGCTTCACCGACCACGGCAAACGGGCAACGCTCGCGCTCGCAGATGGCCTTGAAGCGCTCGAAGTCGACCGCGCTGACGGCCAGCACGTAACGCTCTTGCGATTCGTTGCTCCAGATTTCGTGCGGGGCCATGCCCGGCTCGTCGTTGGGCACGTTGCGCAGCTCGAAGCGGCCACCGCGGCCACCGTCGTTGACCAGCTCAGGGAAGGCGTTGGAAATACCGCCAGCGCCCACGTCGTGGATGAAGGCGATCGGGTTGTTGTCGCCCAGCTGCCAGCAACGGTCGATGACCTCCTGGCAACGGCGCTCCATTTCCGGGTTTTCGCGCTGTACCGAAGCGAAATCCAGGTCAGCCGAACTGGCACCGGTAGCCACCGACGAAGCAGCGCCGCCGCCCAGGCCGATCAGCATGGCCGGGCCACCGAGCACGATCAGCTTGGCGCCGACAGTGATTTCACCCTTCTGCACGTGGTCTTCACGGATGTTGCCCATACCGCCGGCGAGCATGATCGGCTTGTGGTAGCCGCGCACTTCTTCACCGTGCGGGGTGCTGATGGCTTGCTCGAAGGTACGGAAGTAACCGGTCAGGGCCGGGCGGCCGAATTCGTTGTTGAACGCAGCGCCGCCAAGAGGGCCTTCGATCATGATGTCGAGGGCGTCGACGATACGCTCGGGCTTGCCATAGGCCTGCTCCCAAGGCTGTTCGAAGCCCGGAATGCGCAGGTTGGACACGGTGAAGCCGGTCAGGCCGGCCTTGGGCTTGGCGCCACGGCCGGTCGCACCTTCGTCGCGGATTTCGCCACCAGAGCCGGTGGAGGCGCCGGAGAACGGGGCGATGGCGGTCGGGTGGTTGTGCGTTTCCACCTTCATCAGGATGTGCACCGGCTCCTGCACCGCGCCGTACTGGCGGGTTTCAGGGTTCGGGAAGAAGCGGCCGGCAACGTTGCCGACGATCACCGAGGCGTTGTCCTTGTACGCCGACAGCACACCTTCGTTGTGCATCTGGTAGGTGTTCTTGATCATGCCGAACAGGCTTTTTTCCTGGGCCTGGCCGTCGATATCCCAACTGGCGTTGAAGATCTTGTGGCGGCAGTGCTCGGAGTTGGCCTGGGCGAACATCATCAGTTCGATGTCGTTCGGGTTGCGCTTGAGGCCCTGGAAGGCATTGACCAGGTAGTCGATCTCGTCTTCGGCCAGGGCCAGGCCCAGGTCGATGTTGGCCTTGGCCAGGGCATCGCGACCGCCGGAAAGGATGTCCACCGAGGTCATAGGCTTGGGCTGGGCGTGGCTGAACAGGTCAGCGGCCTGCTCCAGTTGGCCGAGCACCCGCTGGGTCATGCGGTCGTGCAGTTCGGCGGCGATCAGGGCGGCGTCAGCGTCGCTCAGGGTGCCGGCCACGTAGTAGGCGATGCCGCGCTCCAGGCGCTGGATCGACTGCAGGCCGCAGTTGTGGGCGATGTCGCTGGCCTTGCTGGCCCATGGCGAAATGGTGCCCAGGCGCGGTACCACCAGGAACAGACGACCCGTCGGCTCCTGTACCGGCACGCTCGGGCCGTACTTGAGCAGACGGCCCAGCACCTGCTGCTGGTCGGCGGTCAGCTCGCCGTCAACATCGGCGAAGTGGGCAAATTCGGCATACAAACCAGTAACAGCGGGGACTTTCTGGCTCAGTTGCTCGAGTAATTTACCGTGGCGAAAGGCAGAAAGGGCAGGAGCGCCGCGCAGGATCAACATCGTCGGGACAGCCTCAGGAAGGGGTGTGCTTAGAGGCCGTGCATTCTAGCCTAATTCGATGGCTTTCGGCACCTGCTCTAAGCCACGCCTGCCGGGCGGCGGAACCGGACTTTGGGGTCAGTTTTCAGCGGTGTCCGGCTTGAGACGAGATCGAGCGCCGCCGGGTGTCCGGTTCGACACATTCAGCGCCAGGGAGATCGAGCGCCGCAGGTGTCCGCCTTAAGATATTCTGCGCCTGGGAGATCGAGCGCCGCAGGTGTCCGGCTCGACACATTCAGCGCCTATGAGATCGAGCGCCGCCAGGTGTCCGGTTCGACACATTCAGCGCCTATGAGATCGAGCGCCGCCCGCGCGGCGCTCGATCTCATAGGCGCTGAATATTTTAAGGCGGACACCTGCGGCGCTCGATCTCACAGGCGCAGAATATCTTAAGGCTGACACCTGGCGGCGCTCGATCTCCCAGGCGCTAAATGTCTCAAACCGGACACCTGGTAGCCCTCATGCAATCCCCCTCCCCCAACCACACAACCCGCTACCAGACAAGCTAACCGTTGTCGAGATATGGTTGGGCCAGTCCTTTGCGTATACTGCAACCTATGTTCGCCCACACTGCTTTGCGCCAGCGTTGCGCCAAATGGCTTCTCGCAACCGGACTCTTTCTGCTGCTAGGTGCCTGCGTTGAAAAACCCAGCACCCTCGAGCGCGTGAAGGAGGATGGCGTGCTGCGCGTGATCACACGCAACAGCCCGGCAACCTACTTCCAGGACCGTAACGGCGAAACCGGCTTCGAGTACGAACTGGTCCAGCATTTCGCCGACGATCTCGGCGTAAAGCTGCAGATCGAGACCGCCGACAACCTGGACGAGCTCTACGACTCCCTCGGCAAGCCCTCCGGCCCGGTACTGGCTGCCGCCGGCCTGGTCAGCAGTGAACGGCGCAAAACCCAGGTGAAATACTCCCATCCCTACCTGGAGGTGACCCCGCAGGTCATCTACCGCAACGGCCGCCCGCGCCCCACCGGCGCCCAGGGTTTGGTCGGCAAGAAGATCATGGTGCTCAAGGGCAGCAGCCATGCTGACCAGTTGGCTGAGCTGAAAAAGCAGTACCCTGCCTTGCAATATGAGGAATCCGACGCCGTCGAAGTGGTGGACCTGCTGCGCATGGTGGACGAAGGTCAGATCGACTTGACCCTGGTGGACTCCAACGAACTGGCGATGAACCAGGTGTATTTCCCCAACGTGCGGGTCGCCTTCGATTTGGGCGACACCCGCGACCAGCGCTGGGCAGTGGCAGCAGGCGAAGACAACAGCCTGCTCAACGAAATCAACGAATTTCTCGACAAGGCACAGAAAAACGGCACCCTTCAACGCTTGAAGGACCGCTACTACGGCCATGTCGACGTGCTTGGCTATGTCGGCGCCTACACCTTCGCCCAGCACCTGCAGCAGCGCCTGCCCAAGTACGAGAAGCACTTCAAGAGCTACGCCAAGGTCGAGCAGGTCGACTGGCGCCTGCTGGCCGCCATCGGCTACCAGGAATCGATGTGGCAGCCGGAAGTCACCTCCAAGACCGGCGTGCGCGGCCTGATGATGCTGACCCAGCGCACCGCCCAGGCCATGGGCGTGTCCAACCGCCTGGACCCGAGGCAGAGCATCCAGGGCGGCGCCAAGTACTTCATGAAGATCAAGGAAGAGCTTGACGACAGCATTCAGGAACCGGATCGCACCTGGTTTGCCCTGGCGGCCTACAACGTCGGCAGCGGCCACCTGGAAGACGCCCGCACCCTGGCCAAGCGCGAGAAGCTCAACCCGAACAAGTGGCTGGACGTGAAGAAGATGCTGCCGCGGCTGGCTCAGAAGCAGTGGTACCGGCAGACCAAGTACGGCTATGCCCGTGGGGGCGAACCGGTGCATTTCGTGGCCAACATCCGTCGTTACTACGACATCCTCACCTGGGTGACCCAGCCGCAGCTCGAAGGCCAGGTGGCCGAGGGCAACCTGCATGTGCCCGGGGTCAACAAGGACAAGCCAGCGGATAAGTCGTCGCCGATGTAAGCCAGTAGGCCTCTTCGCGGGCAAACCCGCGCCTACAAGATTTGCGCAGAACCTGTAGGGGCGGGCTTGCCCGCGAAGAGGCCGGTGCAGCTCAAGCCTTGGCCCGGCGGGCCTTGAAGAAGTCGCTGAGGATCTGCCCGCACTCTTGCGCCAGCACCCCGCCCTCCACCATCACCCGGTGATTGAGAAAGCCTTGGCCAAAGAACTGCCCCTGGCTCTGCACGATCCCCGCCTTGGGCTCCAGCGCGCCAAACACCACGCGCATCACCCGCGAATGCACGATCAGCCCCGCACACATGCTGCACGGTTCCAGGGTCACATACAGGGTGCTGCCGGGTAGCCGGTAGTTGCTGGCCGACCTGGCTGCCGCCCTGATCGCCACCATCTCGGCATGCGCGCTGGGGTCGCTGTCGATGATCGGCCGATTGAAACCCTGGCCGATCACCTGCCCATGCTGTACCAGCACCGCCCCCACCGGCACCTCGCCCAGCACCGCGCCTTCGGCGGCCAAGGCCAGCGCCAGGCGCATGAACTCCTGATCGCGACTGCGATCGATGATCTGCGGGCGCATCAGACCACCGCAATCGCGGCCATCAGGCCGGTTTCCATGTGGTCGATGACGTGGCAGTGAAACATCCAGGTCCCAGGGTTATCCGCCACCAGTGCTACCTGGGCGCGCTCGTTCTTGCCCAGCAAGTAGGTGTCGGTGAACCACGGTTCCTTGATGTCGTGACGGTTGGAGGCGATCACCTTGAAGCTCATGCCATGCAAGTGGATCGGGTGCTGGTACTGGGTCATGTTCTTAAGCTCGAAGATGTAGCTCTTGCCCTTCTGCAACGTGGCGATGGGGCGGTCGGCACAGGTCTTGTCGGTAATATCCCAGGCCTGGCCGTTGATCTGCCACATGCTCGACGGTTTGGCCGGATCAGGGGTGACAGAGACGCTGGCCGCCCACTCGAAATTGAAGTTCAGCTTTTCGGCATTCTCCAGGTCCGGCTCGGCGATCGGATTGGGCGGCAGCGCGGGCGGCCAGTCACTCGGCGCGTCGTTGCTGGCCACCGAACGCAGGGTGCCCAGGCGCACGAAACCGTCGCGCAGGGAAATTTCCTCACCCGCCTCAGGAATGCGGATGGCCAGGCAGATACGCATGCCAGGGCCTAGCCAATATTCGTCCAGCGCACGCGGGGTCACCGGGTTGCCGTCGAGGGCATAGATTCTCGCCTCGCAGTTGCCCTTGAGGTTGAGGCGGTAGGTCCAGGTATTGTCCAGGTTCAGCAGGCGCACCCGCACCACCTGGCCGGCCGGCAGCTCGGTGATCGAGTCAGCCTGGCCGTTGATGGTGATCAACCGCCCGGCAGTGCCGTTGCGCGCGGCCTCGCGCGGGATGCTGAAAGGCAGCCATGCGCCCTGCTCGTCCACATGCCAGTTCTTCAGGCTCAGCGTACGCTCATGCTGGAACCCGGTGGGTTCACGCTCCTCGACGATCAGCGGCCCGACCAGACCGCGGCCCAGCTCCTCGGAACTGCTGACATGGGGGTGATACCAATAGCTGCCGGCGTCCGGCACGCGGAATTTGTAATCGAAGTACTCACCAGGCTTGACCGGCAGTTGCGAAACGTATGGCACACCATCCATCTCCAGCGGCAGGCGGATGCCGTGCCAGTGGATGGTGGTTTCGACCGGCAGGCGATTGATGAAACGCACCCGCAACCAGGTGCCTTGGCGTACCCGCAGTTCGGTGCCAGGTGCCGATGGGCCGAAGGCCCAGGCTTCGGTCTTGAAACCCGGCACCAGCTCCACTTCCAGCGGGGCGGCAATCAGCTCGTAGTCGTGCCCGGCGTTCTCGTCCTCGACCTTGCCCAACCAGTATCGCGCCGCGCCTCCGGCCCCCAGGCCTACTACAACCAGGCCAGTGAGGCCTTTGAGCATTTGTCGACGGGTGAAGGACATCGGTGCGGGTACCTCGCTTCGGTGCAATCAAACTGCCAGCAGGACTGACGATAAAGGCGAATACGATACACCTGCAAACGGGAAATATTAAGTGAAAACCCGGCGTCACGAAGCGACCGGACAAGCAATAAGCACCACCGCCCTGGCTCACGACCGTTCAAAACTGGCAGCCTTTCACCTCTATTGGACAACCGTGATGCTTGCCGACACCCTCCCCAGCGACCAGCAAATGCTGATGACCCTCGCCGGACAACTCACTGAAGACTGCCCTGACATGCGCGAGATGGCGCGCGAAGTCGCACAACAGCTCCTTGCGCGTCATGACCTGAAAGCACTCGAGCCCGACAATGTCTACCTGCACCGTTTCCACACCGCCGTCAGCAGCCCTCGAACCTTCAACGGCTGGCAGCACCTGGATCAGCCCTTTGAATCCCTGACCCTGCCACAACTGGTGATGCACCGCTTCGATGCCCAAGCCCGGGACAACGCTGACGTGCTCAGTTACCTCGCTGGCTTTTACAGCGATGGACCAGGCAAAGACGTGTATGACGAGCGCAATGAAGTTCGACTCGACCCCAAGGACGTGCTGGAGTATTTCTGGCGCATTGATTTTGCCTCGGGTTTCAAGACGCGGATGACCTCGTTCTGGGCAAAACATTCAGAGCACTTCCGCACGCTGGCCAAAGCCAACTTCATGAGCAAATTACTGGAAGCCTGCGCGCAAGAGCCCTCCTCCGCGCTAGCCCGTCACGGCCAGGATATCGCTCATGCCCTGGTGGGCGAGACAACCTGGCCGCCATCGCTGGAGGCACTGCAACGAAGGGTCTTGCCGGGTGGCGCAACGCGCGTATGCGCGTTGGACATTGGCGGGTATGTGGCGACGGACATCCTTCGCCTGCAATTGGCCAATGGCAGCCAGCTGATTTACATGCCGGGCGATGTCGACGGCTTACATTACTTCCAGAACGACCAGGCACTGTTCTGGTGGGTGCTCACAAACTGCACCTATGTCGAAAACCGAACCCGCTTTCTGGCACATTTTTCCCTCGACGATCGTGAAGAGGCTGACGGCAAAGTCGGGTTGAATCATCTGATCGATCTGCTCTTTCACGGCTGGGGCAACCATGATTACAGCGGCCTCAACACCCTCGACCTGACCATTGAAGAGGATGCTTTCGACTGGCTGCGCAACAAGGCTCGCAAGCGGATGATCGATGATGCGCATTTCTCTTTGCGCTCCAACGCCGACCTGCGCAGACAATTGTGGATCGGTTATCTGAAGGCGGGCCTGCAGGTGTTCGGCCCCATGGCGGCAGTGAGTTGGCCGGTAGCGTTGGCGCTGGTGGGGGCAGGCATTGCTGAAATGGGTTTGAACATCTACCAGGCGGTACACGGGCACACAACGCGTGAACGCAAGGCAGGTACAACCGGCGCCATTTTCGCCGCCATCGAGACACTGTTCAACGCGACCTTTCTGCTCAGCGCACCAGGCAAACCCCTTGACGAGTTCGCAGAGGTGGCTGAAGCAGGCGCTGCGACTGAGGAAGGGGAAGCCCCGATACCGGCGGAAGAATCAGCGCATGAACACAGCGGGGAACCCACTGATGAAAGTGCTTCAGAGGTGGCAGAGGCGATTGAAACCTGGGTACCTCAGCCCTTCCAGCCAAGCGAAAGGTGGGCTGCACTGCGCCCTTTCGAAACGAATGTAGTGCTTGGCGGCAAACCTGGTACAGGGTTTCTTGAAGGTATCCATCTGCAAGATGGGCAGTTTTACGCATTGATCGATGAGATGCCTTACCAAGTACGTTTTGTACCCGAACTGAAATCCTGGACCATCGTCGATCCTGAAAACCCTTTCTCATTTTACAAAAGCTTGCCCATCCGCCTGGATGGCGCAGGCCAGTGGCACCCAGTGGAACGCCTTGGCCTCAACGGAGGCATGCTGTCGAGCCTGAAGATCTGGGGCCGGCCGTCAGCAAGAGCAAGCGTGCCCCCCTTGGCTGAAACACCTTACGCAGTGCCAGCCGATTTGCGCGCCTCACTGAAGAATGTTTCTGACGATGAGATTACCGGTGCGCGAGCGTTCCTCGATGCCCCTGATCGACAGGCCGCCATCGCCCGATTTCGCCAACTACGTGATCAACTGGCCGCCGATGCCCAAACGTTCATGACCACAGTGCAAACACCGGCACGGCCGCATATACCAGAATTACCCGCCAACGCTTCTTCCAAATACATTTTGAAAAGTCTCTACAACAACAGTAACGGCTTGGTCATTGGCGAAGCGCACAGTGGCCTTGGCAGCAAGCGATTGCTGATCGACAACATGCGCCAGCTACGCAAACTGAAGGTAAAGACGCTGTACATGGAGCACTTCACCACCGACTTCCAGCAAGCAGACCTGGATACCTTCAACCGCACCGGCGTGATGCCGCAGGAGCTGGATCGCTACGTGGAAAGCCAGGATGTCGGCCACCGCACCGACCCCGAGGGCCGCTACACCTTTCGGCAGGTACTGGTCAGCGCACAGAAAAACGGCGTACGCATACAATCCATCGACTGCATGGCCAGTTACCGCCAGGCGTGGGCAAATCCCGTTTCCGATGTGGCACGCCAGCGCATGATGAACTTCCATGCACACTTGATCATCGAGGCAGACCAGGCCGCGCGCGGCTCGGGAAAATGGATTGCGCTGGTCGGCAGCACCCACGCCAACACCTTCCATGGCGTAACCGGGCTGGCCGAAACCGAAGGCGCGATTGGACTGCGTGTCGAAGACCGCCCGATCGGCGAACCTGACGCTTACAGCGCAGACCCTGGTGTGGATGCCTTGGACGAAGGTGGCACCGTAAGGCATGTGCAAAGTGACCTGCGGCTACGCGCCGCCGTATTGACCACCCGCCCGCCATCACCAGACTTTGACAGCCTGCTGGTGAGGCCTGGCGATTACGCGATCGAACGCACCCAGGGCGAGGAATACCTGATCAACCGCAGCCGGGACTCGACCTTGCGACGCACGCTGATCCAGCGCGATGGGCGCTTTTACTACCTGGAGCGCCCCGATTGGCCAACCATCCATGAACGTCGCTTTCAAAACCTGGGCGAGCTTCATGCCCAATTGAGATTACGCGGCATGCATCACATCGCCCCTTGAGCCAGGCAAGGCGCAGATACGACAAGGGCGCCTTGCGGCGCCCTTGGGGTTCAGCTTATTCCCACTCGATAGTGGCAGGCGGCTTGCTCGACACATCGTAGGTAACGCGCGAGATACCGTCGATTTCGTTGATGATACGACCGCTGACAGTTTCCAGCAGCTCGTACGGCAGGTGTGCCCAACGCGCGGTCATGAAGTCCACGGTCTCGACAGCACGCAGGGCCACAACCCAGGCGTAGCGACGGCCGTCGCCGACGACGCCGACCGACTTGACCGGCTGGAACACCACGAATGCCTGGCTGGTCTTGTGGTACCAGTCGGCCTTGCGCAGCTCTTCGATGAAGATGTGGTCGGCGCGACGCAGGATGTCGGCGTATTCCTTCTTCACTTCACCAAGGATACGCACGCCCAGGCCCGGGCCCGGGAACGGGTGGCGGTAGACCATGTCGTACGGCAGGCCCAGCTCCAGGCCGATCTTGCGCACTTCGTCCTTGAACAGCTCACGCAGCGGCTCGACCAGCTTGAGGTTCATCTCCTCCGGCAGGCCACCAACGTTGTGGTGCGACTTGATCACGTGAGCCTTGCCGCTCTTGGCGCCAGCCGACTCGATCACGTCCGGGTAGATGGTGCCCTGGGCGAGGAACTGGATGTTCTCCAGCTTGCTGGCTTCGGCATCGAACACGTCGATGAAGGTGCGGCCGATGATCTTGCGCTTCTTCTCAGGGTCGGCTTCGCCGGCCAGGTTGTCCAGGAACTGCTTTTCAGCGTCGGCGCGGATCACCTTGACGCCCATGTTCTCTTTGAACATGGCCATCACCTGGTCACCTTCGTGCAGGCGCAGCAGGCCGTTGTCGACGAATACGCAGGTCAACTGGTCGCCGATGGCGCGGTGCAGCAGCGCGGCAACCACCGAGCTGTCAACGCCGCCGGACAGGCCCAGCAGGACGTTGGCCGAACCGACTTGCGCACGCACCTGGGCGATGGCGTCTTCGACGATGTTGGACGCCGTCCACAGGGCTTCACAGCCGCAGATGTCCTGCACGAAGCGGGACAGGATGCGACCCCCTTGCTTGGTGTGGGTCACTTCAGGGTGGAACTGCACGCCGTAGTAGCCGCGGACGTCGTCGTACATGCCAGCGATCGGGCAGCTTGGGGTGCTGGCCAGAATGTTGAAGTTGCCAGGCATCTGGGTGACCTTGTCACCGTGGCTCATCCACACGTCCAGGCCCAGCACGCCGTCGTCGTCAACGTGGTCTTCGATGCCGTCGAGCAGGCGGCTCTTGCCGACAACGTCCACGCGGGCATAACCGAACTCACGCAGGTCGGAACCTTCTACCTTGCCGCCCATCTGCTCGGCCATGGTCTGCATGCCGTAGCAAATACCCAGCACAGGCACATTCAGGTCAAACACGGCTTGCGGAGCGCGCGGGCTGTTGGCTTCGTGGACCGACTCGGGGCCGCCGGCAAGGATGATGCCGCGCGGGTTGAATTCGCGGATCGCTTCATCGTCCATGTCGAACGGGTGCAGTTCGCAGTACACGCCGATTTCGCGCACGCGGCGGGCGATCAGCTGGGTGTACTGGGAACCGAAATCGAGGATCAGGATGCGGTGAGCGTGAATGTCGAGGGCCATGACTCAATCTCGTCAGTGGAAATCGGAAACGACGCGGGGCTGTCATGACAGCCCCGCTTTATGTTGTAGCTGGAAGCCTCAGCCTACGCGGTAGTTAGGGGCTTCTTTGGTGATTTGCACGTCGTGCACGTGGGATTCGGCCATGCCGGCACCGGTGATGCGCACGAACTCCGGCTTGGTGCGCATTTCTTCGATGGTTGCGCTGCCGGTGTAGCCCATGGACGAACGCAGGCCGCCCATCAGCTGGTGGATGATCGCGGCCAGGGCGCCTTTGTAAGGAACGCGGCCTTCGATGCCTTCCGGTACCAGCTTCTCGGCGCCGGCCGAGGAGTCCTGGAAGTAACGGTCGGACGAGCCTTGCGCCTGTGCCATGGCACCCAGCGAGCCCATGCCGCGGTAGGCCTTGTAGGAACGACCCTGGAACAGCTCGACCTCACCCGGGGCCTCTTCGGTACCGGCGAACATCGAACCCATCATCACGCAGGACGCACCGGCAACGATGGCCTTGGACAGGTCACCGGAGAAGCGGATACCGCCGTCAGCGATCAGTGGCACGCCAGTGCCTTCCAGTGCTGCGGCAACGTTGGCGATGGCGCTGATTTGCGGCACGCCGACACCAGCAACGATACGGGTGGTGCAGATAGAGCCAGGGCCGATACCGACCTTGACCGCGTCGGCACCCGCTTCGGCCAAGGCCTTGGCGGCAGCGCCGGTGGCGATGTTGCCGCCGATCACCTGCACTTGCGGGTAGGTTTCTTTCACCCAGCGTACGCGGTCGATCACACCTTTGGAGTGGCCGTGGGCAGTGTCGACGACGACGACATCAACGCCAGCCGCCACCAGGGCAGCAACGCGCTCGCCGGTGTCCTTGCCGGTGCCGACAGCGGCGCCGACGCGCAGGCGACCCTGGTCGTCCTTGCTGGCCAGCGGGTAAGCCTTGGCCTTTTCGATGTCCTTGACGGTCATCATGCCCTTGAGGTTGAACTTGTCGTCAACGATCAGGACTTTTTCCAGACGATGCTTGTGCAGCAGCTCGCGAACTTCGTTCTTGTCGGCGCCTTCGCGGACGGTGACCAGGCGCTCTTTCGGCGTCATCACGTCGCGAACCTTGGCGTCCAGGCGATTTTCGAAACGCACGTCACGGGAGGTGACGATGCCGACCAGGTCGCCGTTCGCCAGTACCGGCACGCCGGAGATGTTGTTCAGGCGGGTCAGCTCGAACAGGTCGCGCACAGTGGCATCGGCGTCGATGGTGATCGGGTCCTTGACCACGCCAGCCTCGAACTTCTTGACCTTGCGCACTTCGCCGGCCTGTTGCTCGATGGTCATGTTCTTGTGGATGATGCCGATACCGCCTTCCTGAGCCATGGCAATGGCCAGACGCGCTTCGGTCACGGTATCCATGGCAGCGGAAACCAGCGGAATGTTCAGCTCGATGCCACGGGTCAAACGGGTCTTGAGACTGACTTCATTGGGCAGTACCTCGGAATAGCCAGGTACAAGGAGGATATCGTCGAAGGTCAGGGCTTCTTGGCTGATACGCAGCATCGCGGGGGCTCCCGGGCGGGAAAAATGGAAGCGCGCCATTATACTCATGCATGGCGCGCCGCTCAATGCAAAATAAGGGCCTTCGGTCAGGCTTGTGGCAGTTTTACCTGCACCACGGCCACCGGCTGGTCGAGCCAGTCGGCGAAGCTGTCGAGAAAGGCCTGGGTGAACCCGGCCTCGCCCCAGTTGTTGAAGATGAACCCCAGGTTGGAAAAGGCACATGGCTGCAGGTAAATGAAGCCATTGATGTCATCTTCGAAGCCGCACAGTGGGCAGGTAAAGTTGTCGCTCACTGCCGGCATCCACTCTTCCAGGCTTTCGAACAACGGCTCGCCTACCTCGCGCCGGCACTCCGGGCAACCGGCTTCTTCGAGGAAGCCTTCGGTGGGGGTATAAATGCAGCGCTTGAGCATCACTTCCAGGCCGTTGACCGGATCGCCGAAGGGCAGTTTTTCCGGGTGCAGGGCCACTTTGCGCGCCCCTGCCGCCAGGGCATGGCCCATGCGGTTACCGGTGCGGCCACAGGTGGTCAGCTGCTCCTCGACGACCTTTTCGCGCACCAGCCAGCGCAGGATGGCGCGGGCACGGGCTTCATGCACCGGGACGGTAGACAGCTTTGGAACGATGATGCTCTGGGTGTTCATGAACGGGACAAGCCTGAGAAACGCCGGTAATGACGCAATTCTACCGCTCAGGCGCTCAGGTAGCGACCAATCAACGCCAGCCCACTGGCCAGCACCAGCCAGGTCACCAGCCGTACGAACGCTTCACGGGATAACCGGTGGGTCAACCGACGCCCTACCCACAGGCCAATGAACATGACAGGCAGCAGGCAGGCGGCGAGCAGCAGCAGGCTTTGGTCGGCATAGACACCGGCGATCAGGAACAGCGACAGACGCACTATCGTACTGCAGCTGATCAGCGCGCTCTGGGTGGCGCGTACCTGTTCCTTCACCTCCAGCCGTGCGCTCAGGTAAAGGGCATAAAGAAACCCGCCGCTGCCGAACAAAGCCCCGAACAACCCGCCTGCCGTGCCCATCGGCACCGCCCAGAAGCCGGACAGGCTGGCTGGCCTCACTTTCACTGCCAGCCCGTAAAGTGCATAGGCAGTCACGAATACCCCCATCAACAGCAGCAACAGGTCGGACTTCAGTTGCAGCAGGAACACCACGCCCAACGTACAACCCAAGGCCATGAAGGGCAGCAGCCGCAGCAATTCACTGCGTACCACATCCCGGCGCGACGGCAGCAGGTTGCCGAACGCGGCCACGAAATCCAGCAGCACCAGCAACGGGATGATGCGTGACAACGGCATGAAGTGAATCAGCACCGGCCCCGCCACGAGTGCAGTACCGAAGCCGGCGATGCCGAAGACGATGTAGGCCGCAGCGATGGCGAACAGGATCGGCAGCCAGTCAAGGCCGGAAAACGACAGTTGGGCAAGCATGGCAGCAGTTCCTGGGAAGACAGGCAAAGGTTAGCCAGCCATGAGCCATGCCGACTAATATGCCTTTATCCCAAGAGCCATCTCAAAAAGGCATGACATGACGTCGATCCGACAGTTGCGTTACTTCGTGGAAATCGCCGAGTGTGGCAGTTTCAGCAGTGCAGCCGAGCGACTGTACGTTGCCCAGTCGGCCCTTAGCCGGCAGATCAAGGAGCTGGAGCAGCAACTGGGCACGCCGCTGTTCGAACGCACGGCGCGCCTGCCTCGCCTGACGCTGGCCGGTCAGGCCTTTCTTGAACGGGCGCGACGCTTGCTGGCTGACCTGGCACAGGCGGAGCGGGTTACCCGTGACATTGGCCAAGGGTTGCAAGGCAGCTTGCGCCTGAACCATTCCAGCACCGTGCCGCTGACCGGCGGGCTTCTGGCTCGCCTGGGGAACTACCTGAAGCACAACCCAGGGGTTTCGCTGGAGATTGCGCAGCAGTCGTCGGAGGCACAACTGGAAGACATTGCTGCCGGACGGCTGGATATCGGCCTGTTGCGCTTGCCGGTGCTGCGCCAGCATGAAGGCGTGGTGCTGCATGAATTGTTCGACGAACCCTTGTTGCTGGCGGTCGCCGCTGGGCACCCCTTGGCGGGTACTCGGCACGTGCAACTGGAGCAATTGAAGGAAGAACGCTTCATTTCCATCCCGCACCGGGATCGCGGTGGCTTGAGCTACCTGTCTGCCTCGTTGTGCATGGGGGCAGGGTTCTTCCCGCAGGCGGCGCAGGTACTGTCGCGCAAGACTACGCAGTTGCAGCTGATACAGGCGGGGTTTGGGGTGGCGTTGTTGCCGCGGTGCATGTGCGAGATTGCCCCGGCTTCAGTCAGCTTCGTAGCGCTGGAGGGTGATTGCCAGAGCACAGTGGCACTGGCCTGTCGCCGTGATGCGGGGCAACTGGTGCGGCAGTTCGTGGCGACGATGCAGGGCTGAAGGCACCGGTTGCGGTCTTGTGGGAGCGGCCTTGCGTCGCGAAAGGGCTGCGATGCGGCCCCAGGTTTTCAGCTTCGCCGCATGAAGTGCCGGGGCCGCGTTGCGGCCCTTTCGCGACGCAAGGGCGCTCCCACAAGGATTGGGTCAAGGCTGACAGTAGGGGCAAGACAGACAACCGGGGCCGATGTCATTTATGATGCCTGCCATGATCAAAGACCCTTTCGAACGACTCGGGCTGGACCGCGAGGTCCTTACCGTCAGCCAACTCAACGGCCGCGCCCGCGTGCTGCTGGAAGACGTTTTCCGCAGCGTGTGGGTGGAAGGCGAAATCTCCAACCTCGCCCGCCCGGCGTCCGGCCACATGTACTTCACCCTCAAGGACAGCGGCGCCCAGGTGCGTTGCGCGTTGTTCCGGCAGAACGCCACGCGGGTACGCCAGGCACTGCGAGACGGCCTGGCGGTGCGGGTGCGCGGCAAGGTTTCGCTGTTCGAGGGACGTGGCGACTACCAGCTGATTCTCGACACCGTCGAGCCCGCCGGTGATGGCGCGCTGCGCCTGGCTTTCGAGGCCCTGAAGGAAAAGCTCGGTGCCGAGGGACTGTTCAGCACCGAACGAAAGAAGCCACTGCCGGCTCACCCGCAGCGCATCGGCATCATCACCTCGCCCACTGGCGCGGTGATCCGCGACATCATCAGTGTGTTCGGCCGCCGTGCCCCGCAGGTGGAGCTGAACCTGATCCCTACGGCGGTACAGGGCCGCGAAGCCATCGCGCAGATCGTACGCGCCATCCGCCTGGCCGACAGCCTCGGCTTCGATGCGCTGATTCTGGCGCGTGGTGGTGGTTCGCTGGAAGACCTGTGGTGTTTCAACGAGGAAGCCGTGGCGCGTGCCGTGGCCGCCTGCGTCACGCCAATTGTCAGCGCCGTGGGCCATGAAACCGACGTGTCGATCAGCGACTTCGTGGCTGACGTGCGCGCGCCCACCCCGTCGGCTGCCGCCGAGCTGCTGGCCCCTGACAACAGCGGCCTTCGGCAACGCCTGGATGGCCTGCAACGGCGCCTGCTGCTGCGCATGCAGAACCGCCTGACCCACGACCGCCTGCGCCTGGAGTCACTCACCCGCCGCCTGCGTCATCCAGGCGAGCGTTTGCGCCAGCAGGCTCAACGCCTGGACGACCTGGACATGCGCCTGCGTCGCGCGTTCATGCTTAACCTCAACCAGCGCCGCGAACGCCTGGCACGCCTGGACGCCCGCCTGGCCGCGCAGCATCCGGGGCGTAACCTGAAACTGCTGAACCAGCGCCTGGACAGCCTGGCCGAGCGCCTGCCACGGGCCATGCGTGAGGTGCTCAAGGACCGTCGCCAGCGGTTCCAGGCCCAGTTGCAGACACTGCAGGTGGTCAGTCCGCTGGCCACCCTGGCCCGCGGATACAGCATTTTGCTGGATGAACAAGGCCAGGCCATTCGCAGCGCGGAACAGACCCGCAACGGCCAACGCCTGACCGCCCGCCTGAACGAAGGCGAGCTGCTGGTGCGGGTCGAAGACAACCACCTGACCCCGGTCACCCTCTCACTACTGGACTGACACATGCCCCGCGTGCTCGCGCATCTGCTTGCCCTTTCCCTGCTGCTGCTGGCCGGCGGCGCCCAGGCCAGCTACATCACCCGCACACTGAACAAACCGGTACCCGGCGGTGTGGCAGTCGTCGACCTGGGCCCCGCCGCCAACGCACCCAGCGCCCGTTTCGACGGCAAACCGGTGCTGGTGGTGAAGGAGCAGGACAACTGGCTGGCCATCGTCGGCATCCCGCTGACCCAGAAGCCCGGTACCGCAGTGCTGAACCAGGGCGGGCGCACCCTGCCTTTCAGCGTAGGCAGCAAGAAGTACCCTGAGCAGCGCATCACCCTGAAGAACACGCGCCAGGTCAACCCGAACCCGGCCGACCTCAAGCGCATCGACCGCGAACTGGCCGAGCAGATCAAGGCCTACCGCAGCTTCAGCCCTAACCTGCCGAGCAACCTGGTTCTCGACAAGCCGGTCAACGGCCCGCTGTCGAGCAAGTTCGGCGTGCGCCGCTTCTTCAACGGCGAAGAACGCAACCCGCATGCGGGGCTGGATTTTGCGGTGCCGGCAGGCACGCCGATCAAGACACCCGCCAATGGCAAAGTGATTCTGGTGGGGGACTATTTCTTCAACGGCCGCACGGTGTTCGTCGACCATGGGCAGGGCTTTATCAGCATGTTCTGCCACATGTCGAAAATCGATGTGCAGGTGGGCCAGCAACTGCGTCGTGGCGAGGTGGTCGGGCGCGTGGGCTCGACCGGGCGGGCTACCGGGCCGCACATGCACTGGAACGTCAGCCTGAACGATGCGCGGGTGGACCCGGCGATTTTCATTGGGGCGTTCCAGCCCTGAAACTGCGGCGCCTGCTTCGCGGGCACGCCCGCTCCCACAGGTACAGCGAAGCCTTCAGACACAGCTCAATACTTGTGGGAGCGGGCATGCCCGCGAAGAGGCCAGCGCAGTCGACAGCAGTTCAACTGTGTTGCGCCATCGAAAAATACTGCGCAAAAATCAATAAGCACCCAGCAGATCCAAGCCATAAAATCTCGCCTAATTACTTTTTTTAAGCATTCCTCTCAATTTTTCCCGAACGCTTGCCATCCCCCACCCCACTGGTTAAGTTTGAAGGCATGAAAACCTTCAGCACCCTCATCCTGCTCCGACAACATCGCAGCCTCTGCCTGGTCAGCGCCCGACTACCAGGCTGAATCGCGTCGCCTCGCCTCTTCATATCGTTATCGCTCGGCAGGCCCGATCTCGGCCGCACACAAAAGGATTGCTTCCATGACCATGCTCAAAGACCCTTCGAAGAAATACCGCGCTTTCCCGACCATCGACCTGCCTGACCGTACCTGGCCGTCGAAGACCATCACCCAGGCACCTATCTGGTGCAGTTCCGACCTGCGTGACGGCAACCAGTCGCTGATAGAGCCGATGGACTCGGAGAAGAAACTGCGCTTCTGGAAGACCTTGGTGCAGGTTGGCGTGAAGGAGATCGAAGCCTCGTTCCCGTCTGCCTCGCAAACCGATTTCGACTTCGTGCGCACCCTGATCCAGGACGGCCACATCCCGGATGACACCACCATCCAGGTGCTCACCCAGGCACGTGAAGACCTGATTGCCCGCACCTTCGAATCGCTGCGCGGTGCGAAGAAGGCCATCGTCCACCTGTACAACGCCACCAGCCCGTCGTTCCGCCGCATCGTCTTCAATCAGGACAAGCAAGGCGTGAAGGACATCGCGGTGAACGCGGCCAAGCTGTTCGTCAAGTACGCCGCCCAGCAGCCGGAAACCCAGTGGACCTTCCAGTACTCGCCAGAAACCTTCAGCGCCACTGAAATGGAGTTCGCCAAGGAAGTCTGCGACGCGGTCATCGAGGTGTGGAACCCTACCCCTGAACACAAGATCATCCTCAACCTGCCGGCCACCGTGGAAGTGTCCACGCCAAATATCTACGCCGACCAGATCGAGTGGTTCTGCCGCAACGTCAGCCGCCGCGACAGCGTGATCATCAGCCTGCACTGCCACAACGACCGCGGCACCGGCATCGCTGCCACCGAACTGGGCCTCATGGCCGGCGCCGACCGTGCCGAAGGCTGCCTGTTCGGCAACGGCGAGCGTACCGGTAACGTCGACCTGGTGACCTTGGCACTGAACCTCTATACCCAGGGCATCGACCCATTGCTGGACTTCTCCGACATCGACGGTGTGCGCAAGGTGGTCGAAGAGTGCAACCAGTTGCCGGTGCACCCACGTCACCCGTATGTGGGCGACCTGGTCCATACCGCGTTCTCCGGCTCGCACCAGGACGCCATCCGCAAGGGCTTCGCCAAGCAGCAGGATGGGGAACTGTGGGAGGTGCCTTACCTGCCGATCGACCCGGCCGACATCGGCCGCAGCTACGAAGCGGTAATCCGCGTCAACAGCCAGTCGGGCAAAGGCGGTATCACCTACCTGCTCGAGCAGGAATATGGCATCAGCCTGCCGCGTCGCATGCAGATCGAATTCAGCCAGGTGGTGCAGGGTGAGACTGACCGCCTGGGCCTGGAAATGACCGCCCAGCAGATCTACAGCCTGCTGCACAAGGAATACCTCCAGGCCAACGCGCCATACGCACTGGTCAGCCATCGCCTGCAGGAAGAAAACGGCCACAGCGCTGTGGAAGTGGAAGTTGCCGGTGAAGGCGAAACCACCCTGCACTGGCGCGGCAAGGGCAACGGCGCCCTGGAAGCACTGGTGGCCGGCCTGCCGATTGCCGTGGAGATCATGGACTACAACGAGCACGCCATTGGCGCTGGCACCAATGCCAAGGCCGCGGCCTACATTGAACTGCGTGTAGCCGGTGGCCGTCCGGTGCATGGCGTGGGTATCGATGAGAACATCACCACGGCCAGCTTCAAGGCCCTGTTCAGCGCGCTGAACCGCTCGCTGAGCCAGCAGGAAGCCAAGGCGGCCTGAAGCCTGGAATGAGGGATGAGAAAGCCCGCATCGTTTGATGCGGGCTTTTTTGTTGGCCTGCACTGGCCCTTTCGCGGGTAAACCCGCTCCTACAACGGCCTGTGTCCAATCACCAATGTGTGTCCACCACCGATCAGGTGTAGGAGCGGGTTTACCCGCGAATACGGAGGCCACGGCAACGGTGAACGGCCAGGGATATTGGCCAGCAGGCCCGGCCCATTCGCGGATGAACCCGCTCCTACAACGGCCTGTGCCCCCCGGTGTATGTCCACCGCAGATCGGTGCGTAGGAGCGGGTTTACCCGCGAAAGGGCCAGCACAACCACTGCAAATACCCCAGGCAAAAAAAAGGGGCGCCGACCAAGCGCCCCACAAGCCGTAAAGCACACAACAGTTTTCAGTTGGCGTCCAGCAGTGCCATCGCCTCGGCACTGCACGCTTCGATCCGCGCCCAGTCACCGTTCTTGATCCAGCTGCTGTCGAGCATCCAGGTTCCCCCCACACACATCACGTTTGGCAGTGCCATGTAGTTGCGCACGTTGGCCGGGTTTACACCACCGGTAGGACAAAAACGAATATCGCCGAACGGGCCACCAAAGGCCTTGATCGCCGCTACGCCGCCGCTGATTTCCGCCGGGAACAACTTGAACCGGCGGTAGCCCAGGGCATAGCCCATCATGATTTCGGACGGCGTGCTGATGCCCGGCAACAGCGGGATTTCACTGTCCACGCCAGCCTCGAGAATGTCCTGGGTAATGCCTGGGGTAACGACGAACTGCGCGCCCGCAGCTTCAACCGCCGCGAACATGCTGCGATCGAGCACGGTACCGGCGCCGACACACAGCTCCGGGCGCTGCTCACGCAGCACCTGAATGGCCTTGAGGCCATGCTGTGAGCGCAGGGTCACTTCCAGGGTACGGATGCCGCCAGCGGCCAGGGCGTCAGCCAGCGGCAGGATGTCTTCCTCACGAGCAATGGTGATTACCGGCAGGATGCGCGCCTTTTTGCAAATGGCGTCGATCCGCGCGGCTTTATCAGCCATCGAGAGCTTGGGCTGTGGGCGTTCAAGGGTGGTCATGACTGTGGATCCTTGGCTCATGGGCACCAGTAGATGTCCAGGGGGTCGTGAAGAAAAGCGCGAATCGGCATTTCAGTAAGGTCGTTGCCCGCCAGCGCGGCGCGCAGGGTAGCGAGTTTGCCCTGGCCTTGCACAGACAGCGCGATGAAGGCCGCGCTGGCCAGCAGCGAACGGGTCATCGACAGGCGCTGGTGCGGCACGCTCGGCGCCAGCAATGGCAGGCAGCGGCGCGGGCCGGCCGGGTCCAGGCCTGCTTCCAGGTTGGGACTGGCGGGGAACAGCGAGGCGGTATGGCCATCGTCGCCCATGCCCAGCACCAGCACGTCGATCGGCGGTAGCTCGGCCAAGGCCTGGTCAGCTTTGAGCGCAGCTGCATCGAGGTTCTCCGCCTGCTGGTACAGGCCAACGAAACGGGCCTTGGCCGCTTCGCCCTTCAACAGGTGGCGGGCCAGCAGGCCGGCATTGCTGTCAGCGTGCTCCACTGGCACCCAGCGCTCATCAGCCAGGCTGACGATGACCTTGGCCCAGTCCAGGCGCTCGCTGGCCAGCTTCTCCAGGAACGGCACCGGGCTGCGGCCGCCAGACAACACCACACAGGCCTGCCCCTTGGCGGCAATCGCGGCGCGCAGGCGCTCAGCCACATCATGAGCCAAGGACACGGACAGTGCCTTGGCATCCGCCAGTTCATGAGCCTTCACGGCCGCTGGCAGTTTCAATTCAGATATCCCCATACCACGCCCTCCCATCGCGTGTGATCAGTGCAATCGAGCTCATCGGCCCCCAGGAGCCCGCCGCGTATGGCTTGGGCGCATCGCCCGCATTACGCCAGCCGGCGATCAACTGGTCGCACCACTTCCAGGCGTACTCGATTTCGTCCTTGCGCACGAACAGGTTCTGGTTGCCGCGCATCACTTCGAGCAACAGCCGCTCGTAGGCATCCGGAATTCGTGCACTGCGCCAGGCATCGGAAAAATTCAGCTGCAATGGGCCACTGCGCAGTTGCATGCCCTTGTCCAGGCCCTGCTCCTTGGTCATCACCCGTAAAGAAATGCCTTCGTCCGGTTGCAGGCGGATGATCAGCTTGTTACCGATCTGCAAACGCTGTTCCGGGGCGAAGATGTAATGCGGCGTTTCCTTGAAGTGAATGACGATCTGCGACAGTTTTTGCGGCATGCGCTTGCCGGTTCGCAGGTAGAACGGCACGCCCGACCAGCGCCAGTTACGGATGTCGGCGCGCAGGGCGACGAAGGTTTCGGTGTCGCTCTGGGCGTTGGCGTTGTCTTCTTCCAGGTAACCAGGTACCGGCTTGCCTTCGCTGTAGCCGGCAATGTACTGGCCGCGCACCACACTGGTGCTCAAACCGTCACCAGTGATCGGTGCCAGGGCCTTGAGCACTTTCACCTTCTCGTCGCGGATGGCATCGGCGGACAGTTCGCTGGGCGGGTCCATGGCGATCAGGCACAGCAACTGCAGCAGGTGGTTCTGGATCATGTCGCGCAGTTGGCCGGCCTTGTCGAAATAACCCCAACGGCCCTCGATACCGACCTTTTCCGCGACGGTAATCTCCACATGGGAGATGGAGTTCTGGTTCCACTGGGTTTCGAACAGGCTATTGGCGAAGCGCAGGGCAATCAGGTTCTGCACCGTCTCTTTGCCCAGGTAGTGGTCAATGCGGTAAACCCGGCTTTCAGGGAAAAACCGCGCAACGGCATCGTTGACCCGGCGCGACGACTCCAGGTCGTGGCCAATCGGTTTCTCGAGCACTACCCGGGTGCGCGCAGCCAGCCCGACCTTGTCGAGGTTTTCGCAGATGGCCCCATACACCGCCGCCGCCGTGGCGAAGTAGGCGATCAGCGGCAGCTCGCCCGGCAGTTGCTCGGCCAGGGCCTGATAGCCCTCGGGCTGAAGGAAGTCCAGATGCTGGTAATTCAGGCGGGCGAGGAAGCGACCCAGCGCGGCAGGCTCGATATCTGCCTCGGGCACGTGCCGACGCAGGTGGGCTTCGATGCTGTCCAGGTGCTCCTGCGCACTGCCGACCTCACGGGCGAGGGCCAGCAGGCGAGTGTCCGGGTGCAACAGGTTGGCCCGGTCGAGCTGGTAGAGCGCAGGAAACAGCTTGCGCAATGCCAGGTCGCCGAGGGCGCCAAACAGGGCAAAGGTGCAAGGTTCGACACTGATTGCAGCCATGATGTTGGTTCTTTCCTAAAGTTGGTCTAGGAATACCGCTTTCACACACGGTTTTCAAGGGATAATGTAGTAAAAACCACAACATTACACGCAAGTGTTACAGACAAGTGGTGCGCCAACCGCACCGACAGTACGATAGACGACCGTGCAAAAAGCCTGCTGCTCCCACAGCCGGCTGTCTTCCCGACCCAAGGACACACCCATGGACCGCGTGCGAAACCTCCTGGAACAGATCCAGGGCCGCCTCGACGAGCTGAACAAGGCCGAACGCAAAGTCGCCGAAGTCATCCTGCTCAACCCGCAACAAGCCACCCGTTTCAGCATCGCTGCGCTGGCTCAGGCGGCCAAAGTCAGCGAACCGACCGTCAACCGCTTCTGCCGCTCGTTCGGCGTCAGCGGCTACCCCGAGCTCAAGCTGCAACTGGCGCAGAGCCTGGCCAGTGGTGCTGCGTATGTCAGCCGCGCAGTGGAGGCCGACGATGACCCGGCCGCCTATACCCAGAAGATCTTCGCCAGCGCCATCGCCTCGCTTGACAGCGCCTGCCAGCAACTGGACCCGCAACAGGTCAGCCGCGCTGTGGACATGATGATCCAGGCCCGGCAGATCCACTTCTTCGGCCTCGGTGCCTCGGCCCCGGTGGCCCTGGATGCGCAGCACAAGTTCTTCCGCTTCAACCTGGCCGTGTCGGCCCACGCCGATGTGCTGATGCAGCGCATGCTGGCCTCGGTCGCCCACACCGGCGACCTGTTCGTGATCATTTCCTACACCGGGCGCACCCGCGAACTGGTCGAAGTGGCGCGCCTGGCACGTGAAAACGGCGCTTCGGTGCTGGGCCTGACCGCCGCGGGCTCGCCACTGGCCAATGCCTGCAGCCTGAGCCTGCACATCCCGCTGCCGGAAGATACCGACATCTACATGCCAATGACCTCACGGATCATCCAGCTGACCGTGCTCGATGTACTGGCCACCGGCATGACCCTGCGCCGCGGCGTGGACTTCCAGCCCCACCTGCGCAAGATCAAGGAAAGCCTCAACGCCAGCCGCTACCCGATCGAGGACGACGAACTCAACTGAGCCGGTGCGCCTGCAAACGCAGGTGCGCACGCTGCCCAGGCGCCAGGCTCAGGCCTTCACCACTGCCGCTGGTCGCCTCGACGCAGACAAAACGCTGCGACTCGCGGCCAGTCACCCCCATCAGCGGGCGATTGCCAGGGTGCCAGACCACGGTGTCGTCGCTGTCACCGGTATCGATGCACAGCTCGCGCTGCCAGGCCGGGTCCTGCAATTGCACCCGTGGCGTACCGGGGTAGACCTTCTGGCACCCGCCCTTGAGCTTCAGCGCGCCATCTTCACGGCAAGCCTGGCGGTTGAGGCGGTCGTAGCCCTCAATATCTTCCAACCCAGACAGCGCTATCTCGGACACGTCACTGATGCGCCAGTACGCCAGCAGTGCATGGCTCAACTGGCAGGGTTCGCTGTCCTGATGCTCGGTGCTCAGGCTCAGTTCCATGCGGCTACCCAGCCGGGCGTGCAGGTCGACCTGCCAGTCGCACAGGTCCAGCCGCCATTTCAGGGTCACGCCCTCCTCGTCCTCACGGCTGTCCACCAGCTTCCAGTCCAGCAGCCGCGCCCAACCGTGGGCCGGCCACAGGTCTTCGCTGGGATGACGGCCATACCAGGGCCAGCACACCGGCACACCCCCCCGGATCGCCCCAACCTGCGGCCACTGTTCGGCGCACCACAGCCACGGCCGTTCACCCGCTGGTTGAAAGTGCAACAACTGCGCGCCCTGGCGGCTGAACACCGCCTGGCAACGGGGGTGATCGATGATCAGGACATCGCGCTGCTGATAACGCTCCCACTCGAATGTCGGCCGGGGCCGCTGCGAGGAAAAGAAGCGATGGAGCGGATGTTCGGGCATGGTTCAGAGCTCTTGTTGTTTGAGATAGCGCTGTCTCGGCCTATCCCCAACACCCACTGCAGACCAGTGGGTGCCGGGAACCGAAAATGGATTGGCGTAAATTTACAACAAGTTGCCTCAGAATGACGACTGAATCTTCAAGCCAGCGACCAGCGCGTTATCCACCTCGTCCACCCCGCCAGGGCTCTTGATGTACTGCAGGTTGGGCCTCACGGTCAGCCAGTTGGTGACGTGGAAGCCGTAGTAGAGCTCTGCGTTGTATTCGGTACGCTGCAGCGGTACGAAACCAGGGTTGTCGTAATCGTTGATGCCGCTCTGTGCGTTGAGCAGTTCGGCGCGCTTCTTCACGTCGTCATTCACATGAATTCGCGCCACGCCGAAGCCGATATCATCCTTGGGCCGAGCGTCGAAAGCGCCTTTGTAGACCAGCCCCACCTGCTGGTAGTTGTCGACCACGTTGGTGGCCTTGTCGTGCACGGTGAAGTTGGCGAACAGGCTGAGGCCACGGTTGACGTCGCCGCCATGGGCAGTGACCTGCTGCTGCGCCACCACCCACCATCCGTGCTTGCTGGAATGCGACTTGAAGGCCTCACCGGTCAGCGCCTGCGGGTTGCCGTTGACGTCGTCGTACACATCGTCAGCCTTGGCCGTGCTGTAGTAGTAACCCAGGCGGTACTCGCCCGGCAGACCATTGACCTTGGGCGACCACACCGCTTCCACCGGCAGGATCGCACCCTTGGTACCGCTACCGCTCAGCTTGAAGCCGTTGCCGGTTTCCAGGTTGGAGGGGTTCTGCTCGAAGGCCCCGACCTGCACGAAGAACGCCGGGGTGATGTTGTACTTCACCCGCAGCGCCCACTGGCTGACCGGCCAGTTGTACCAGATGCCGCCCACCCAGTTGCCCACCTGCGAGCCGCAGAAGGCCAGGTTCTGGAAGTCGCAAGGGAAGCTGTTGAAGTCCTCCCCCTCGCCAAAACGGCCAAATTTCACGTCAAGCGCGCCGTCAAAGTACTTTTGCTTGATCCACATCTGGGTCAGGCGCCAGGTCTGGCCACGGCCCCAAACCTCCTGCACCGAGCTGAACTGCCCGGCGCGCGGGTCGCTGATGCGGTCGTTGGACAGGTTGCGACCGCTTCGCTCGGTGATCGCCAGCTTGAACTCGGCATCATGCCAGCCCAGTATCTTCTGCAAGTCCAGATGCGCGCCGAGGGCGAACTGGTCGCTGTAGCGTGCGGTCTTGTCGTCGTTGTAGCCGCCATGCAGGTTGCCAGCCACCTCGCCCACATAATCGAGGGTGAAGTCATAGCCCTTGTCCAGCAGCTCGGTCCGGGTGCCGCCCCAGTCGCCGGTCATCCATTTGGATTCGCTGGAAAAAGCCTCGGCAGCCTGTGTACCGCTGCTGCCTACAATTGCAAGCAGGGCCAGCGATCCCAGTGTCTTGATGCGTTTGCGCTGTTCCATCCCTTTGCGTCCTCTTTTTCTTATTGATGGTGTAGACGATTCAACGGCCTTTGAAGTGAGCCACGTTGTCCTTTGCGGTTGCGCCAGTGCCGGCCAGGTGCAGGCGCTCGCCATTGGCAGCGTCGAACAGCAGCACCCGGGCTGGGTCGAATTGCAGGTTGAGGGTGTCACCCACCCGGCACGCCACATCTGGCGCCAGGCGGCAGCACACCTTGGTCTGGTTGAGCGTGACGAACACCAGTAGGTCCGGCCCGGTGGGCTCTGTGACCTGCACCTCGGCGCGGATAGCCGGCAAACCATTGCCGTCAGCAGCGCCCAGGGCAATCTGCTCAGGGCGGATGCCGAGGATGATCTCGCGCCCCTCAAGCGCGTCAGCAGCCCCCCCCAAGGGCAGCTCGCAGCGCGCCTGGCCGCTGTCGAGCAACGCCAGCAAGCGGCCGTCCTGCCTGGCCAGACGCACCGGAATGAAGTTCATTGGTGGCGAACCGATAAAGCTGGCCACGAACTGGTTGGCCGGGTCGTTGTAGATCTGCTGCGGGGTGCCGAACTGCTGGATGATGCCGTCCTTCATCACCGCCACCTTGTCGCCCAGGGTCATGGCCTCGATCTGGTCATGGGTGACGTACACCGTGGTGGTCTTCAGGCGCTGGTGCATCAACTTCATTTCGGTGCGCATTTCGACCCGCAGCTTGGCATCGAGGTTGGACAGGGGTTCATCGAACAGGTAGATCTTGGGTCGCCGCGCCAGTGCCCGGCCCATGGCCACGCGCTGCTGCTGGCCGCCGGACAGCTGCGCCGGCTTGCGCGCCAGCAAGTGTTCGATCTGCAGCAACTTGGCCACCCGCGCCACTTCCTCATCGATGGCGGCCTGGGGCAGCTTGCGGATCTTCAGGCCGAATTCGATGTTCTCGCGCACGCTCATGGTGGGGTACAGCGCATAGGACTGGAACACCATGGCGATATCGCGGTCCTTGGGGCTCATGCCACTGACGTCCTGCTCGTCAATGAGGATGGCGCCGCCGGTGATCTGCTCCAGGCCGGCGATACAGTTCATCAAGGTCGACTTGCCGCAGCCCGACGGGCCCACCAGGATCAGGAACTCGCCATCCTTGATCGACAGCTGGATGTCCTTGAGGGTATCCGGCAGGCCGCTGCCGTAGGTCTTGTTCACATTGCGAAGTTCGAGCGTTGCCATGGCTTACCCCTTGACCGCGCCGGCCGTCAGCCCGCGCACGAAATATTTGCCTGCCACCACGTAGACCAGCAGGGTTGGCAGGCCAGCGATCATCGCTGCCGCCATATCGACGTTGTATTCCTTGGCCCCGGTGCTGGTATTGACCAGATTGTTCAGGGCTACGGTAATCGGTTGCGAGTCGCCGCTGGAGAACACCACGCCGAACAGGAAGTCGTTCCAGATCTGGGTGAACTGCCAGATCAGGCAGACCATGATGATCGGCGTGGACATCGGCAGGATGATGCGGCGGAAGATGGTGAAGAACCCGGCGCCGTCCAACCGTGCGGCCTTGACCAATGCGTCGGGGATGCTCACGTAGAAGTTGCGGAAGAACAGCGTGGTGAAGGCCAGGCCGTAGACCACATGCACCAGCACCAGGCCACCGGTGGTGCTGGCCAGGCCAAGCTTGCCGAGGGTGAACGAGGCCGGCAGCAGCACAGTCTGGAACGGCAGGAAACAGCCGAACAGCAGCAGGCCGAAGAACAGTTGCGAACCTCGGAAGCGCCACATCGACAGCACATAGCCGTTCAGTGCACCAATCGCGGTGGAGATCAGCACCGCGGGCACGGTGATCATGATCGAGTTCCAGAAGTAACCGCTGACCGCTCCCCAGGCCTTGACCCAGCCTATGCCGGTAATCACTGCAGGCCAGCTCAGCAGGTTGCCGGTACTGATGTCTTCGGGGGTCTTGAAGCTGGTCAGCAGCATCACCACCAGCGGTACCAGATACAGCAGCACGGCGATCAGCAACACGGCATGGATGGCCATACGGCTGAGGCTGAGCACTGGCTTGTCGACAGGACTATGCATGGCGTTTGCTCCGCAGCTCCGAGTACAGGTAAGGCACGAGGATCGCCAGGATCGCCCCGAGCATGAGGATGGCGCTGGCCGAGCCCATGCCCATCTGGCCGCGGCTGAAGGTGAACGAGTACATGAACATGGCCGGCAAGTCGGAGGAGTAACCCGGGCCGCCGGCCGTCATTGCCGCCACCAGGTCGAAGCTCTTGATGGCAATGTGCGAGAGGATCATCAGTGCACTGAAGAAGACCGGGCGCAGGCTGGGCAGCACCACGGTCCAATAGATGCGCGGCAGGCTGGCGCCATCCATCTGCGCAGCGCGGATGATCGACGGGTCGACGCCACGCAAGCCGGCAAGGAACATGGCCATGATGAAGCCCGAAGCCTGCCACACGGCCGCGATCACCAGACAATACACCACCCGGTCAGGGTCGATCAGCCAGTCCAGGCGAAAGCCCTCCCAGCCCCAGTCACGCAACAACTTGTCCAGGCCCATGCCCGGGTTGAGCAGCCACTTCCAGGCGGTACCGGTGACGATCATCGACAACGCCATGGGGTACAGGTAAATGGTGCGGATGAAGCCCTCGCGACGGATGCGCTGGTCCAGCAGCACCGCCAGCAACACACCGATGGCCAGGCTGATGGCGATGAACAGGCCGCCGAACAGAAGCAGGTTCTTGCTCGCCACCCACCAGCGGTCGTTGTCGAACAGACGGGCGTATTGCGCAAGGCCCGCCCACTTGTAGGTGGGCAGAAAGGTCGAGGTGGTGAAGGACAGCACGAAGGTCCAGAGGATGTAGCCGTAGAAGCCCACCAGGACGATGAACATGCTGGGTGCCAGCACCAGCTTGGGCAGCCAGCGCTGAAGCGCGTCCAGGGGTGAGGCCCGCAGTTGGGCGGTGGTCGTAGTCATGTCTTGGATCCCGAGGTAGTGGCGGTGCTACGCACCGCTTCGCGGGCAAGCCCGCTCCCACAGGTCCGGCGTCATGACCAGGAACAGTGGTGAGCAGGGCCCATCTGGGAGCGGGCGTGCCCGCGAACAGCCGTTACTGGGCAGCCTTGATCGCCGCCGCCAGCTTCTTCGCCGCATCGGCCGGGTCGGCCTTGGGGTCGTTGATGTAGTTGGTCACCACATCGAAGAACGCGCCCTGCACGGCCAGCGTGGTGGCCATGTTGTGCGCCATGCTCGGTTGCAGGCCGCCGGTCTTGGCATCGGCAAGGAAGTCCTTGGCGGAGGTTTGAGCACAGGCATCGAAACCATACTTGCCCATGTCGGCAAGCATGTCGTTGCGTACCGGGATCGAGCCCTTGTTGATGCTGAAGACCTTCTGGAAATCCTCACCCAGCACCTTGCGGGCGATGTCCTGCTGACCAGCAGAGGTGCCAGCGTTGTTCTGCTTGAAAACCACCAACGAGTCGATGTTGTACAGGAAGGCCTTGTCGGTACCGGGGAACGGCACGCACTGGTAATCCTTGCCGGCGGTTTTCTTCGCCAGGGTCCATTCGCTCTTGGCCCAGTCGCCCATGATCTGCATGCCGGCCTTGCCGTTGATGACCTTGGCGGCTTCCAGGTTCCAGTCCTGGCCCTTGCCGTCCGGGTCCATGTAGGTGGCGACCTTTTTCAGCTCGGTCAGCGCCTTGACCATCTGCGGCCCGGTCAGCGTTGCACTGTCGAGGTCGACCAAGGCCTTCTTGTAGCCATCGACGCCCATCACCGACAGCACCACGCTTTCGAATACGGTGCTGTCCTGCCAGGGTTGGCCACCATGAGCCAGCGGGATGAAGCCGGCCGCCTTGAGCTTGTCGGCGGCGGAGTAGAATTCGTCGAGGGTGGTAGGCGCCTTGTCGATGCCGGCTTTTTTGAACACCTCGGGGTTGATCCACAACCAGTTGATGCGGTGGATGTTCACCGGTACAGCAACGTAATCACCGTCGTACTTCACGGTGTCGGCCACTTTCTTGTCGAGCAGCGAGTCCCACTTTTCGGCCTTGGCCACATCCTTGAGCACATCGGCGTCGAGCAAGCCGGTGGCCGCCCAGTCCTGGATGTCGGGGCCTTTGATCTGCGCGACACCGGGCGGGTTGCCTGCGACGGCGCGGCTTTTCAGCACGGTCATGGCCGTGGCACCACCACCACCGGCAACAGCGCCGTCCTTCCAGGTGAAGCCGTCTTTCTCGACCTGCGCCTTGAGCACATCGACCGCCGCCTTTTCACCGCCAGAGGTCCACCAGTGCACGACCTCGACACTGCCTTTGGATTCGGCAGCCGAAGCCCCCAAAGGAAGTAAAGAAGCCAGAGAGATTGCGGCAGCGAGACGGAGCGTGGAATTCATCGGAGCACCTTTCTTGTTGTTATGCCGTGCAAGTCGATCGCTTGCGTAGCATGAAGTCTAAACAGCGTGCCCGCCTCGTCAGGTAACGAAGCGATGCGTGAATGTCATCATCTGGTTACATAGCTGGAGCTGGCCAGGTTGCTGGCCAGGCTGGGTGCCAGCGGCAAGCCTGGCAGCAGCAGCGCCTGGTAGGCGTGGTAGAGGTCGGGCTTGCCTGGCCAGAGGGTCCCCGCTGGCCGGTTGCGGGCATCGAGTTCGTGGTGCCAGCTGCCAGCGACAGGGTCGATGAAATGGTTGGCGATAAAGCCCCAGCAGTTGCGGTACCACTGCTCGTACTGGGCTTCGCCGGTGCGCTGCAACAAGGCTGCTGCGGCGGCGCAAGCTTCGGCGTGCACCCAGTGCAGGCGTGCATGCACCACCGGGCGATTGGCCCAGTCCAGGGTGTAGACGAAACCTGCAGCGCCATCGACGTTCCAGGCATGCTGGCAGGCGGCATCGAACAATCTGCAGGCACTGTCTGGAAGCCACTGCGGGGCGAGCAACCCAGCCCGTTGCAGGCTGGCCTCCAGGTGCAACAGTAGCCGTGCCCATTCCATGGCATGCCCGGGCGTAGTGCCATAGGGCCGGAAGTGGTCAGCGGGGTGCTCGCGGTTGTAATCCGGCAGCGGCTGCCAATGGGCGTCAAAATGTTCGATGACCCGATAACCGTTGGCGGCGGCATGGGTATGGATAATGCGCTCAGCAATGCGCAAGGCGCGTTGCAGCCAAAGGCTGTTGCCGGTGGCATCGGCCAGGGCCAGGAAGGCCTCGGTCGCGTGCATGTTGCTGTTGGCGCCACGGTACGGCTCAGGCAGTTGCCATGCGCGAGAGAAGGTCTCTCGAAGGGCACCCTTGGCTTCGCTCCAGAAGTGCGTTTCGAGCACCTCGGTTGCATCGGCCAGCAACAGCTGGGCATCGGCTGCACCGGCCACCACTGCAGAGCTGGCGGCAAGGGCGACGAAGGCATGCAGGTAGGCAGCCTTGCCGCTGTCTTCCTGGCCGCCGGGGTGGGCGAACCAGCCACCGTAGCTGGCGTCCTGCATGGCCCCACGCAGGGCGGCCACACCGTGTTCGGCATAGGCCAGGCTGCCGGGAATGCCCTGCAGATGGGCCAGGGCGAAGCAGTGGGTCATTCGCGCGGTATTCATGGTTTCGGCGCAGGCGCCGGGCGTGAGCTGGCCTTTGGCATCCAGGTTGCCAAAGCCGTCGGGCAGTTTCGCGGCTTTGGCGAATGCCAGCAGGCGCTGCGCTTCGGCCAGGCGCCAGGCGGTGTGGGCCGGGGCATTGAGCCAGCTGTGAGCGGACAGGTTGAGGGAAATCATGGGCCAGCTTGATCCTTGCCAGTCGTTTGCGAATTCTAGCCAGCGGGGTCATGGCGGATGTCACGAAGGACGACGGGATTGTCACCGGGCAGTGACATTTTGGGTGCCTGTGCGGGCCTCTTCGCGGGTGAACCCGCGCCTACAACGATCGCGTCAGGTTTGCGTCGCAGGAGCGGGTTCACCCGCGAAGAGGCCCGCACTGGCACCCCAAAAATTCAATCCATACCCCGCGGCAGATACAGGGTCACCCGCAGCCCGCCCTCACGCAGGTTCAGCAAGCTCACCTCGCCCCCATGGCTATGGGCGATGTTGCGCGCAATGCCCAACCCCAGCCCATAGCCCTGCTGCTGCCCGGCCAGACGGAAATGCGGCTCGAACACCTGTTCCAGCTGCTGTTGCGGCACCCCGGGCCCCTGGTCATCCACCTGCAGCACAAAGCCCTCTGCCCCGTCGATGATACGTAGCCGCGCCCGCTCGCCGTATTTGATGGCGTTATCGATCAGGTTGCCGATGCAGCGACGCAACGCCAACGGCTTGCCCGGGTAAGGCGCCAGCGCCTGGCCCTCGACGGTGATGCGACCATCGCCCAGGTAAGGCTCGGCCAGAATCTCCAGCACCTGGTTAAGGTCGACCGGCTCGATGTTTTCGTGGATGTCGGTGTCCTTCACGCACTGCAAGGCGCCTTTGACCAGCAACTCCAGCTCGTCCAGGTCCTGGCTGAACTTGGCCTGCAATCGCTCGTCTTCCAGCAGTTCGACGCGCAGTCGCAGGCGCGTGATCGGCGTGCGCAGGTCGTGGGAAATGGCGCTGAACAGCTGGCTGCGTTCGGTCAGGTAACGGCTGATACGCTCGCGCATGCTGTTGAATGCCCGACTCACCTCGACCACTTCGCTGCCGCCAGCTTCAGCCACTGGCGCCACATCGGCACCCAGCGACATCTCTCGGGCGGCCCGCGCCAGGCGCTTCAGTGGCCAGCTTTGCCAATGCACCAGCAAGCCGATGAACAGCAACAGCAAGGCCGTGGTCAGCACGATGAAGCCGATCTGCTGGCGCGGCAGGCGTTCGGCTTCCAGCCCCGTGTACGGTTCGGGCAACAGGGAGGCGATGTACAACCATTCGCCCTCGCCCAAGCGGATCTGCGTGACCAGTACCGGGGGTTTCAGCGGCTCCAGGGTCAGCGAATAATGGGCCCATGAGCGCGGCAGCTCGTCGAGTTTGAGGCCGCTGTTGAAGATGCGCAGGTCGTCAGGCCCGACAAACTCCACGGAAATTTCCATCTGCGAACCCAGGCGCTCGTGCAGCACCTGCTGGAATACATCGATCACCGCCTGCTTGCGAGGGGTGACGGGCAGTGCCTGCATGTCCAGCGGCGTGGCGTTGAGCGACACGAAGAAACGCGTGCCACCCATGCTGCGCAATTGGTCGAGCACCAGCGGCCGATAGGCCACCGGCAGCGAGCGGAAGTAACTGACGCTGGCACTCATGGAATGGGCCAGGCTGCTGGCGCTGGCACGCAGCCCCTGAAGCTGGCTGGCCCGCAGCTGGGAAACCCAGATAATGCTGGACAACCCCTGGGCCAGCAGGACAACCAGCAAGGTCAGCAGCAGCATGCGCCCCAGCAAGGAGCGCGGCAGCAGGCGCCAGCGCCGCTCAGGGCGCACAGCAGACATGCGCCGCCAACAAGTAGCCACTGCCACGCACGGTGCGGATCAGCCGGGGAGGTTTGTCGGTATCGCGCAGGCGCTGGCGCAGACGGCTGACCGCCATGTCGACGATACGGTCCAGCGGCATCGGTTCGCGGCCACGGGTGGCGTTGCCGATGGTGTCACGGTCGAGGATTTGCTGCGGGTGATCGAGGAACAGTTTGAGCAGCGCAAAGTCGGCGCCAGAGAGAATCACCTCCTCTCCATCACGGTGGAACAGGCGGTGGCTGACCGTGTCCAGGCGCCAGTCGTCGAAGGCCAATACGGCACTGCCCGGCGCCGCCTGGCCGAACTCGGAGCGGCGCAACAAAGCCTTGATTCGCGCTTGCAATTCGCGGGGGCTGAACGGCTTGCCCAGATAGTCGTCAGCGCCCAGCTCCAGGCCGATGACCCGGTCGGCCTCGTCGGAGCTGGCGGTGAGCATGATGATAGGTACGCGCGCCTGGCGTGGGTGCTGGCGTACCCAGCGGCACAAGCTGAAGCCGTCTTCGTCGGGCAACATGACGTCAAGAATGACCAGGTCGCAGGGCGTGGTTTCCAGCGCGTGGCGAAAGCCCTTGCCGTCAGCCTCGGCATGTACCTGGAAGCCGGAGCGGCTCAGGTAGGTTTGCAGCAGTTCACGGATTTCCTGGTCGTCGTCGACCATCAGGATCGATTTGCCGGCAGTGCTCAAGGTGGTCCTTCCTCTTGTTGATTGCAGGTCTTTTGCCTGCTGTCGGGTAGTGCCATTGGCGCCGCAAAGCGGCTCCATCAGTGATCCAACGCCTGCTGCAACGCTACCCCTGCCCCCTCCAATCCGGAAAATTCCGCCGTCACCAGCCACACCGGCACCCCGGTGAAATAGCCACTCATACACCCCTTGTCGGCAAAACTCGCGGCAAACCCGCTACGCAAGAACAGCTCGGCAAAACGCGGAATCACGCCGCCCACAATATAGACCCCGCCTCGCGCGCCCAGCGTCAGCACATTGTTACCCGCCACTCGCCCAAGGAAACGACAGAACTGCTCGACCACCGCCAGCGCCCGTGGCTCACCGCCCAGTGCGGCATCGGTGATATACGCCGGGGTCTTGTGCCTGGGCGTGTCGCCGTCCAGCGCACAGATCGCCTGGTACAGCCGCACCAGCCCCCCGCCACTGAGCACGGCCTCGGCGCTGACATGGCCGATCTGACTGTGGATCTGCTGGTGGATTGCCGCTTCGCGAGCATTGCCTACCGGCAAGTCAACATGCCCGCCTTCACCCGGCAGGGCCTTCCAGTGCTGTTCGCCCAGACGCAGCAGCGAGCCCACACCCAGGCCAGTACCTGGCCCGATCACCAGTGCCGGCCTCGAGGGGTCGGCCTGGCCGGGGCACACCTCGCGGAACTCGCCTTCGCGCAGACGCGTCATGCCCAGCGCCATCGCGGTGAAATCATTGATCAGCAACAGTCGCTCGACCTGCAAGGTCTTGCAAAATGCCGTGCGGCTCAGGCGCCAGTGGTTGTTGGTGAAGCGAAATTCATCGCCATCGACCGGGCCGGCCACCGCCAGGCACACCGCCGCCAGGCCACCGCGGGCGATACCTTGGCTTTCCAGGTAGGCCTCGATGGCCTGCTCGGGGTTGGTGTAGTCCGCGGTGGCGAAAACATTTACTTCATGCAGCTGGTTGTCACGCCACAACGCAAAACGGGCATTGGTGCCGCCAATATCACCAACCAGCAGGTGCTTCATTTGAGGTGCTCCAAGGCCGAGGTAAAGGCACTGGCGCCCTGCTCTGCCGGGCTGAACGCCATGCGCATGAAGCCGAACAGCTCGCGCCCACACCCCAGGTCGTTACCCTGGGGGGCCGGCGGCAGCTCACGGCTGGCCAGTTCTTCGGCCGACACCATGATCCGCAACGTGCCTTCGACTCCGTCGACCCGCACGATATCACCATCGCGCACCCGCGCCAGCGGGCCGCCGTCGTAAGCCTCCGGGCAAACGTGGATGGCCGCGGGGATCTTGCCCGAGGCACCGGACATACGCCCGTCGGTAACCAGCGCAACCTTGTAGCCACGGTCCTGCAATACACCGAGGAACGGGGTGAGCTTGTGCAGTTCCGGCATGCCATTGCAACGCGGGCCCTGGAAGCGCACCACCGCGACAAAGTCACGCTCCAGCTCACCGGCCTTGAACGCGTCGGCCAGCGACTGCTGGTCCTGGAACACCCGCGCCGGGGCCTCGACCACCTGGTGCTCGGGGGCAACGGCAGACACTTTCATCACGCCACGGCCCAGGTTGCCCTCCATCACCCGCAGGCCGCCTTCGGCCGAGAATGGTCGCGACACCGGGCGCAGGATGCTTTCGTCCAGGCTGTGTTGCGGCCCTTCGCGCCACACCAGCTTGCCATTGTCGAGGAAGGGTTCCTGGGTGTAGCGGCGCAGGCCATGGCCGGCCACGGTGTTGACATCTTCGTGCAGCAGGCCGGCATCGAGCAGTTCACGAATCAGGAAGGCCATGCCGCCGGCAGCCTGGAAGTGGTTGATGTCGGCCTTGCCGTTGGGGTACACGTGCGACAGGGTCGGCACCACTTCGGAGAGGTCGGCCATGTCCTGCCAGGTCAGCTGGATACCGGCAGCCTGGGCAATCGCCGGGATGTGCAGGGTGTGGTTGGTCGAGCCGCCAGTAGCGTGCAGCGCGACGATGGAATTGACCAGCGCCTTCTCGTCGACGATTTCGCCCAGCGGCATGAAGCTGCCGCTGGCCTTGGTCATGCGCGTCACCTGCTGCGCAGCCTCGGCGGTGAGTGCGTCACGCAGCGGCGTGTACGGGTTGACGAACGAGGCGCCCGGCAGGTGCAGCCCCATCACTTCCATCACCAGCTGGTTGGTGTTGGCGGTGCCGTAGAAGGTGCAGGTGCCGGGGCTGTGGTAGGAATTCATCTCGGACTCCAACAGCTCTTCGCGGCTGGCCTTGCCTTCGGCATAGCGCTGGCGCACATCGGCCTTCTGCTTGTTGGAGATGCCGGAAACCATAGGCCCACCCGGGACGAAGATGGTCGGCAGGTGGCCAAAGCGCAGCGCGCCCATCATCAGCCCGGGGACGATCTTGTCGCAGATGCCCAGCATGAGTGCTGCGTCGAACATGTTGTGCGACAGCGCTACCGCCGTGGACATCGCGATCACTTCACGGCTGGCGATCGCCAGCTCCATGCCCGGCTCGCCCTGGGTCACCCCGTCGCACATGGCCGGCACGCCACCGGCGAACTGGCCGACCGAGCCGACCTCGCGCAGGGCCTGCTTGATCTGCTCGGGGAAGTGCAAGTAAGGCTGGTGGGCAGACAACATGTCGTTGTAGGCCGAGACGATGGCCACGTTGGCCGCGTTCATCAGGCGCAGAGTCTGCTTGTCTTCGCTGCCGCAACCGGCCACGCCGTGGGCGAAGTTGGCGCACTGCAGGCTGGCACGCATGGGGCCTTCACTGGCCGCACCGCGAATCAGTTGCAGGTAGCGTTCGCGGGTGGCGCGGCTGCGTTCGACCAGCCGCTGGGTGACCTCAAGGATGCGCGGATGCATGTACTGGACTCCAGGCTAATTGTAAGGGCGGTTTACCGGGCATTTCCCCTCCAAACGATTGCGGCCTAGGCTCATGGTTAGGAGCCCGCTGCATCGGTGGAGGCACGTTGCCCAACCACTCGTTGTATATTTAAACAAAATACTGCCACTAAAAAGGCTTGTTTTCTATCAGCCAGTGAATAATCTTGTAATTCCAACAACAAAACCGTTTCAGTGAAGCTCCTTTGTGCCACAGGTTTCACTCGAACTGCCAGAGGTACTGCCATGACCCTTCGCATCGCCATCAATGGATTCGGCCGAATCGGGCGCAATGTCCTGCGCGCACTGTATACCCAAGGCTACCGCCAGGACCTGCAGGTCGTCGCCATCAACGACCTGGGCGACAGCACCATGAACGCCCACCTGCTCAAGTACGACAGTGTCCACGGCACCTTCGACGCGACCGTCGAGGCCGACCACGAAAGCCTGACGGTCAACGGGGACCGTATCGCGGTCAGTGCCATTCGCAATCCGGCCGAACTGCCCTGGAAGGCCGAGGCGATCGACGTGGTGTTCGAGTGCACCGGGCTGTTCACCGACCGCGCCAAAGCCGCTGCGCACCTGGCCGCCGGGGCGGGCAAGGTGATTGTCTCGGCTCCGGCCAAGGGTGCCGATGCCACTGTGGTGTACGGGGTCAACCACGACATCCTGCGGGCCTCGCACCAGGTCATTTCCAATGCTTCCTGCACCACCAACTGCCTGGCGCCGATCGCCCAGGTGCTGCACCGGGAGTTCGGCATCGAGCAAGGCCTGATGACCACCATTCACGCCTACACCAACGACCAGGTGCTGACTGACGTTTACCACAGCGACCCGTACCGTGCGCGTTCAGCCACCCAGTCGATGATCCCGAGCAAGACCGGTGCCGCCGAGGCCGTGGGCCTGGTGCTGCCGGAACTGGCCGGCAAGCTGACCGGCATGGCGGTGCGGGTGCCCGTCATCAACGTGTCGTTGGTGGACCTCACCGTCAACCTCAAGCGCGAGGCCACGGCCGAGCAGGTCAACCAGCTGTTCCTCGAGGCCAGCAAGCATTCCAAGGTATTGGGCTACAACGCCCTGCCATTGGTTTCCTGCGATTTCAACCACAACCCGCTGTCGTCGATCTTCGATGCCAACCATACCCGGGCCAACGGGCGGATGCTCAAGGTGCTGGCCTGGTATGACAACGAGTGGGGGTTCAGCAACCGGATGCTGGATAACTGCCTGGCGCTGCACCGGGCTGGCTGACGCGACCCGTGTGGGGGCAACTGTCTTGCTCAATTTCTAAAAGCTGGCGCGATCCCTGTGGGAGCGGCCTTGCGTCGAGAAAGGGCCGTGCAGCGGCCCCAAGATCTCCGCATCATGCATAGATTGCTGGGGCCGCTTTGCGGCCCTATCGCGACACAAGGCCGCTCCCATAGGGGTTGCTCAGGCCTCGTGGCAAACGTGGTCGTCGACCAAGGTATAACGCACCGTGACCGATGAATGGTTGGGGCAGGCTCAAGGTTGCAGGCCGCTCCCACAAAAAAGCACACGGCATCCCGCGACTACAATCTTTACCTTTTCCTGATACTTCCACACTTGACCTGCAGCACGGATGATAAGCATTATCATTAACCTTTCGTCGGCCAGGTCCCCCCGTGAGTCAGTCCCGGTTCAATTCCGTCTTCCTCGTTCAGCGCCTCACCCTGCTGCGTACCCTGCAGCGCATGGTCGGTAACCCCAGCACGGCCGAAGACCTGCTGCAGGAAACCTACCTGCGGGTGTCCCGCGCGCTGGGCGAGCGGCCCATCGAGCACATCGAGCCGTTTGTGTTTCAGACCGCGCGCAACCTGGCGTTGGACCACCTGCGTGCACGCCGGGTGCAGGCACGCATGCTGGTCGACGACGTGCCCGACGAAGTGCTGCACAGTGTCGCCGCGCCCGCCACCAGCAGCGAGGATGCCGCGCACGCCGAGCAGTTGCTCAAGCACCTCAGCGTCAGCCTCAATCAACTGAGCGAGCGCCAACAACGCATTTTCATCCTAAGCCGCCTGCATGGCGCCACCTATCTGGAAATCGCCGAACAACTGAGTGTTTCGCCCAGCACGGTACAAAAGGAACTGAAACTGATCATGGCAATCTGCATGGGTGTTGCCGAACGACTCAAGTAAGCTGACCGCAGGCGAACGGCAACGCAAAGCCCTTGCCACACCCCGCCTTAGTCTTGATCATTCGCAAAAAACCATTCAAGGATTCACCGTGACCGACAGCCCCGCCCCTCGCCCGTCACCTGCCAGGCCTATTGCCCGTGCTCGTGCCATGGACGAGGCGCTGGACTGGCTGGTGCGCCTGCAATGCGCAGATGCCGAGGACACCCAGGCCTTTGAAGCCTGGCTGAGCGCCGCGCCCGAAAACGCCGAGGCCTATGTCGAGGCTGAGGCACTGTGGAACGGTGCGCCGTTGCATCAGGTGGCCACGCACATGCACCAGCGGCAACGCCGCTCATTACGCGGGCGCCTGCGCAGTCACTGGAAACCCCTGGCCACCGCGGCGATGCTGCTGGTCGGGCTGTTCACCGTCGGTAACCTGCCCATGCGCCTGCAGGCCGACCACCTTACGGTGGTCGGCGAGCGCCAGCGCTTGCAACTGGAAGACGGCGCAAAAGTGCTGCTCAACACCAATTCAGCGTTTGCCAGCGAACGCCAGGACGGCCGCCAGGTCGCCCGCCTGCTACAGGGCGAGGCTTACTTCCAGGTCCCCGAGGGCGCTCAGTTGCCGCTGGAGGTTGAAGCCGGGCCGTTGCGCGCACAGGTGCGCGACACCGACTTTGCCGTGCGCTACCTTGACGGCGAGGCCCAGGTACGGGTGCAACGCGGTGATGTCGACCTGCAGGGGGAGCGCGACCAGCGCATCCGCTTGACTGCCGGCGACAGCATCAGCGTCGGCCCCCAGGGCTTTGGCCAGCGCCAGCGCCCCGACATGCACAAGGACCTGGCCTGGATCGACGGCCGTCTGGTGTTCGAGAACTGCCCGTTGAGCCAGGTACTGGCCGAAGTGCAGCGCTACTACCCGGGCTGGATCATCAACCGCAATGCGCAGCTGGAGAACGTTGCCGTCACCGGTAACTATCGCCTCGACCAGCCGCTGGAAACCCTGCGCGCACTGGCCCACATCACCTCGGCACAACTGCATGAGTACCCGGCGCTGGTCATCCTGAACTGACCCCTGAATTATTTTTACGCGATCGCACTCGCCCGCCCGTCTCGTTATAGCCAATGCAACTGATTCTTGTTTAAAGCAAGAACAGCCATCACCTATAACAGCCCGCGCGTCTGGGAGCGCTTCCGATGTCCACTGGTCCTACCCGCTCGTCCAACCTTCCCCGCCGTACAGGACAACTGTCCCTGTTGACCCTTGCTCTGCTCGCCAGCGGCGCCTGCAGCCTGCCGGCGCTGGCCGCCGAGCCGGCCCAGGCCAGCAGCCCGCGCATGGGCGACTACCGCTTCAGCATCGACCAGCAGCCGCTGGTGTCGGCGATCAACGCCTTCAGCCAGGTCACCGGCTGGCAGGTCGGCTTCAGCGCCGAGCTGGCCGACGGCGTGGCTTCGCCAGGCGTACAAGGTTCGCTGCCGCCAGATGCTGCCCTCAAGCGCCTGTTGCGGGGCACCGGGCTGAGCTTTCGCAAGATCAGCAACGGCAATGTGGTACTGGAGCGCCAAACCGCAAGCAACGTGATCGCCCTGCAGCAGGTGACCGTCAGCGCCACCCGCAGCGCACAGGACGTCAGCCAGGTGCCGAGCACTGTCAGCGTGCAGACCCGTGAGCAACTGGACCGGCAGAACGTGAACAATATCCAGGATCTGGTGCGCTACGAGCCGGGGGTGTCGGTATCCGGAACCGGCCAACGCAGCGGGCTGAACGGCTACAACATCCGTGGTATCGACGGCGAGCGGATCCTCACCCAAGTCGACGGCGTGTCGATCCCCGACAGCTTCTTCTACGGCCCTTACGCCCAGACCCAGCGCAACTACGTCGACCCGGAAATCGTCAAGCGTGTGGAAATCCTCCGCGGCCCGGCCTCGGTGTTGTATGGCAGCAACGCCATCGGCGGTGCGGTGAGCTACTTCACCCTCGACCCGGACGACATCATCAAGCCCGGTAAAGACGTGGGTGCACGCCTGAAAACCGGCTACAGCTCGGCCGACGAAAGCTGGCTGACCTCCGCCACCGTCGCCGGCCGCCAGGGTGATTTCGACGGCCTGCTGCACCTGAGCCAGCGCAACGGCCACGAGACCGAAACCCACGGCAGCCACAGTGGCGACGGCCTGTCGCGCACCGAAGCCAACCCGATGGACGTGCGCACCACCAACGTGCTGGCCAAGCTGGGCTGGAACTACGCCGACGACGCGCGCCTGGGGTTCACCTACGAGCGCTACAAAGATGACCGCGACCAGAACATCCTCAGCGCGGTGGGTGGGCCGTTCATCCCCGGCTTTGGTGGCATGAACTCGTACCGCATGCGCCAAGGCAACGACACGATCACCCGTGAACGCTTCGGCCTCAATCATGAATTCGACCTCGATAGCGTGGTCGCAGATCACGTCAAATGGAGCCTCAACTACCAGATCGCGAAGACCGACCAACGTACCGATGAGCTGTATGTCGCCTCGGGACGCCAAGTGCTTCGGGACCGGCAGACTACCTACAAGGATCGCCAGTGGGTATTCGACGCCCAATTGGACAAGGCCTTCAGCATTGGCCAAACCGACCACCTGTTTACCTACGGCACCACATTCAAACAGGAGAAAGTAACGGGTTCACGTAGCGGCACCGGCACTTGCCTGAACATCGGGGGTACCTGTACAGCCATCGGACAGGACAGCGCGCGTGACGGCCAGGCCTTGGTCAGCGACTTCCCGGACCCGACCGTGAATACCTACAGCCTGTTCGCGCAGGATGAAATCCGCTGGAACAACTGGACCTTCATGCCCGGCGCGCGCTACGACTACACCCGTATGGAGCCCAAATTCACCGAGGAATTCCTGCGCGGTCTGGAGTCCAGCGGTACGGCGCCTACTTCCCAGGACGATTCGGACAAGAAGTGGCACCGCGTCTCGCCCAAGTTCGGCCTGACCTACGCCTTCAACGACAATTACACCTGGTACGGCCAATATGCAGAGGGCTTCCGCACGCCGACCGCCAAAGCCATGTATGGCCGCTTCCAGAACCTGGACCAAGGCTACCGCGTGGAGGGCAACCCGAACCTTGAGCCTGAAAAGAGCAAAAGCTACGAAACCGGCCTGCGTGGCAACTTCGACGCCGGCAACTTCGACGTGGCAGTGTTCTACAACAAGTACCGTGATTTCATCGACGAAGATGCCGTGCAAAGCGCCAACCTGGAACAGACCTTCCAGGCCAACAACATCAAGCACGCCACCATCAAGGGTGCCGAATTCAAGGGCCGCCTGAACCTCGACCACTTCGGCGCACCGCAGGGCCTCTATACCCAAACCTCGATTGCCTACACCTATGGTCGTAACGATGACACCGGTCAACCGCTGAACAGTGTCAACCCGCTCAAGGGCGTATTCGGCCTGGGCTACGAGCAGCAGAACTACGGTGGCTTGCTGAGCTGGACGCTGGTCAAGCGCAAGACCCGTGTCGACGACAGCACCTTTTATTCGCCTGACGGTTCTACCTCGAAGTTCCGCACCCCGGGCTACGGTGTGCTGGACCTGACCGGCTACTACAAGGTCACCGACGACGTCACCATCAATGCCGGGCTGTACAACCTTACCGACAAGAAATACTGGCAGTGGGATTCGGTGCGCAGCTACGACGGCCAGGGTGAGGCGGCTGTGACCCAGCCGGCCAACATCGACCGCCTGACCATGCCGGGGCGCAACTTCGGTATCAATGTGGTTTGGGATATCTGACCTGAGCTGCCACTAGTCGATGTGTTCCGTCAGTGCCGGCCCCTTCGCGGGTAAACCCGCTCCTACAGGAACTGCGCATGCCTTGAGCCAGTGATGCGCCTGTAGGAGCGGGTTTACCCGCGAAGAGGCCGGTACTGGCAAACCAAATACCGGCTTTTTTTACTGTCCCGCTCCCGCTGTTTCGTCTTGTATCTAGACGCCCTCTTTCCAAGGACTGCCCCATGACCGAACGCCCAGCCCTGCGCTCCCAGCGCTTGAACCAGATCACCCACGCCCCGCACGCCGAACTGGATGCCCTGGTCAAATCCCACGCGCCTTTCGACAGCCGCGAAAGCTTCGCCCGCTTCGTCGTCGCGCAGTACCTGTTCCAGTCCGAGCTGCAGGCCCTGTACAACGACCCTCAGCTGATCGCCATCGTCCCTGATCTGGCTGAGCGCTGCCGTGCCGACCAGGCCCGCCTGGACCTTGCCGACCTCGACACCGAAGTACCGGCCGCCGTACCGGGTGCCGTGGGCAAGCTGAGCCTGGGCGAGGCAATGGGCTGGATCTTCGTCTCCGAAGGCTCCAAACTGGGCGCTGCGTTTCTGATCAAGCGTGCCGTGGCCCTGGAACTGTCCGACAGCTTCGGTGCCCGTCACCTGGGGGAGCCCGCCGGTGGCCGTGCCGAAGGCTGGAAGCAGTTCACCCGCATCCTCGATGGCCTGGCGCTCTCGCCGGAAGAGGAAGCGGCTGCCGAGCGCGGTGCAGTGGCCGCTTTCGAGCGCTTCACCGAGCTGCTCAAGCACGCCTACGCTGCGGATGCCGCGCTGGTCTGATACGCCGAAGCCGGCCACCCCTCCGGTGGCCGAACCGTTTTATGCAGTGAGAACATGACCCGACCAGCCCGCTCGAAACTCGCCCGCCTGTTGTATGGAATCCTGGCCTACGTGAGCCTCGGGGTGGGCCTGGTCGCCATTGTGATTCCTGGCTTGCCGACCACCGAGTTCATCCTGCTGGCCGCCTGGGCCGCCACGCGCAGCTCACCGCGCCTGTCGGCATGGCTGGAGAACCACCGGCTGTTCGGGCCAATTCTGCATAACTGGCGCAACGGCAAGGTGATCCAGCGCCGGGCCAAGGTCAGCGCAACCATCAGCATGCTGCTGTGCGCGGGCCTGATGCTGACCTTTCTGGAACATCACTGGCCGGTATTCCTGGCAATCGCCGGCATGACCCTGGGCAACCTGTGGATCTGGTCACGCCCGGAACACGCCTGCCCTGCACCGTCACAAGCTCAGCAGCCCTGAATACAAGGCGTAGGCCGCCAGCGCGGCACCCACCAGCACGGCGGCGAAAATCAGCTTTTCCCAGGCCGTGAACAACGTCTGCCCCTGCTCATGCTTGGCCCTCGCGAACAAGATGACGCCGGGGGCGTACAGCAGCGCCGAAAGCAGCAGGTACTTGAGCCCGCCGGCATACAACAGCCACACGGCATACAGCAGGGCAACCAGCGCCACCAGCAAGTCCTTGCGCCGCAACCTCGGCTGCCCGGCATAGGTTTCTGCGCGCATCGCCAGCAACACGGCATACGCCGCAGACCACAGGTAGGGCACCAGGATCATCGACGAGGCCAGGTAGATCAGACTGGTGTACGTACCGGCGGAGAACAGCGTAATCAGCAGGAAACCCTGAATCATGCAGTTGGTCAGCCACAGGGCGTTAGCCGGCACATGGTTGGCGTTTTCCTTGGCCAGAAAGCGCGGCATGGTCTTGTCCCGCGCCGTGGCGTAAAGGATTTCGGCACACAGCAGCGCCCATGAAAGCAAGGCGCCAAGCAGCGAGACCGCCAGGCCGAGGCTGATCAGCAAGGCGCCCCAGGGGCCGACGATATGCTCCAGCACCGAGGCCAGCGAGGGGTTCTGCAGCCCGGCCAGTTCCGGTTGGGTCATGATGCCCAGCGACAACACGTTGACCAGCACCAGCAGCGCCAGCACACCCAGAAAACCGATGACCGTGGCCTTGCCCACGTCTGACCGACGCTGGGCGCGCCCGGAATACACGCTGGCACCCTCTATGCCGATGAACACGAATACGGTCACCAGCATCATGTTGCGCACCTGCTCCAGCACGCTGCCGAATTGTGGGTTGCTCAAGCCCCAGATATCCCGGGTGAAGATATCGGCGCGGAAGGCGAATGCCGCGATCACCACGAAAATCAGCAAAGGCACCACTTTGGCGACGGTGGTGACCTGGTTGATGAAGGCCGCCTCCTTGATGCCGCGCAGTACCAGGAAGTGCACCGACCACAGCAGCAGCGAGGCACAACCGATGGCGATGGGTGTGTTGCCTTCGCCGAACACCGGGAAGTAGAAACCCAGGGTGCTGAACAGCAGTACGAAGTAGCCGACATTGCCCAGCCAGGCGCTGATCCAGTAGCCCCAGGCCGAGGAAAAGCCCATGTACTCGCCAAAGCCGGCCTTGGCGTAGGCATATACCCCTGAGTCCAGTTCCGGCTTGCGGTTGGCCAGGGTCTGGAACACGAAAGCCAGGGCCAACATGCCGACTGCGGTGATCCCCCAGCCGATCAGCACTGCACCCACATCAGCACGCGCGGCCATGTTCTGCGGTAGCGAGAAGATCCCGCCGCCAATCATCGACCCGACCACCAGCGCGATCAGCGCGCCCAGGCGCAGCTTCTGTCCCGGTTCGCTCATGAGCCTCCCTTTCTTCCAGCCCTGTCATGCGTTTGAAACAGCCTTGCTGGCTATATAAATACCGTTACTTATACTGAAGCCGTGCGCCCAACCTATATCACTCATAACTGCTTTGTCTATGTACCTGCTCCCTCAAAACTAGCAGCAGTCCAGCAACTAGAAAAGAAACTGATAAAACTCGAAATTCTTGTGAAAAATTTGCTAAAGCGGCAAAAGCGGCTAGTTTCAAGCTTCGCAGGCTGAACAGAGCGTTTGCTCTAGAAGGACATGGAGGTGCCAGCACACAAGGCCTGCAGCTCAAGCTGTCGGCACTCTCCAGGAGCACCCGTGAAGGAAATTTCCTACCTTCACGTCGCCTTAAACTGACGTAAGTCAGGTCAAGGCAACGGCGTCGGATCTATTCTGTCGTCAACTTTCTCCTGGCAGGAGTTGTTAAATGTCTGATTCATCCGGAAAACTAAAGCTCGGCGCATTAGTTGCACTTGTCGTCGGCTCGATGATTGGCGGCGGGATCTTCTCGCTGCCGCAAAACATGGCCGCCAGCGCAGGGGTTGGGGCCGTGCTGATCGGTTGGGGGATCACCGCGGTCGGCATGCTGACCCTGGCTTTCGTGTTCCAGACCCTGGCCAACCGCAAGCCTGACCTGGATGGCGGGGTGTATGCCTATGCCAAGGCCGGCTTCGGCGACTACATGGGCTTTTCCTCGGCCTGGGGCTACTGGATCAGTGCCTGGCTGGGCAACGTCGGCTACTTCGTACTGCTGTTCAGCACCCTGGGTTACTTCTTCCCGATCTTCGGTGAAGGCAACACCCCAGCCGCCATCATTGGCGCATCGATCCTGTTGTGGGCGGTGCACTTTCTGGTACTGCGCGGCATCAAGGAGGCAGCCTTCATCAACCTGGTCACCACTGTGGCCAAAGTGGTGCCGCTGGTGCTGTTCGCCCTAATCTGCCTGTTCGCCTTCAGGCTCGACATCTTCACCGCCGATATCTGGGCCGTAGGCACGCCAGAGCTTGGCAGCGTCATGAACCAAGTGCGCAACATGATGCTGGTTACCGTGTGGGTATTCATCGGCATCGAGGGCGCGAGCATCTTCTCGGCGCGGGCGGAAAAACGCACCGACGTGGGCAAGGCAACGGTGATCGGCTTCGTGACCGTGCTGCTGTTCCTGGTGTTGGTCAACGTGCTGTCGCTGGGCATCATGACTCAACCGGAACTGGCCAAGCTGCAGAACCCATCGATGGCTGCCGTGCTGGAGCATGTGGTCGGCCACTGGGGCGCGGTGCTGATCAGCGTCGGCCTGGTCATCTCGCTGCTCGGGGCGCTGCTGTCGTGGGTGCTGTTGTGCGCCGAGATCATGTTCGCCGCAGCCAAGGACCACACCATGCCGGAGTTCCTGCGCCGCGAGAACGCCAAACAGGTACCGGCCAACGCCCTGTGGCTGACCAACGCCATGGTGCAGATCTTTCTGGTCATCACGCTGTTCTCAAGCAGCACCTACCTGTCCCTGATCTACCTGGCCACCTCGATGATCCTGGTGCCCTACCTGTGGTCGGCAGCCTATGCGTTCTTGCTGGCACTGCGCAGCGAAACCTACGAACAGGCCCTGGCCGAACGCAAGAAGGACCTGATCATCGGTGGCATCGCCCTGTTGTACGCCATCTGGCTGCTGTACGCCGGCGGCGTGAAATACCTGCTGCTCTCTGCCCTGCTCTACGCACCTGGCGCCATCCTGTTCGCCAAGGCCAAGCGTGAGGTGGGCAAACCGGTCTTCACCAACGTGGAAAAACTGATCTTCGCAGCCGTGGTCATTGGCGCCCTGGTGGCAGCCTTTGGCCTGTATGACGGCTTCCTGACCCTTTGACCCACGTCTTCGCTCAATTGGAGGAATGAAACCATGTCCGCTGAAAAACAGAAGTACGGTGTCCACTCCGAAGCCGGCAAACTGCGCAAAGTGATGGTTTGCGCACCGGGCCTGGCGCACAAGCGCCTGACGCCGAGCAACTGTGACGAACTGCTGTTCGACGATGTGATCTGGGTCGACCAGGCCAAGCGTGACCATTTCGACTTCGTCACCAAGATGCGCGAGCGTGGTGTGGATGTGCTGGAGATGCACAACCTGCTGACCGATATCGTGCAGAACAAAGAGGCCCTCAAGTGGATCCTCGACCGCAAGATCACCCCTGACACCGTCGGCGTAGGCCTGACCAACGAAGTGCGCAGCTGGCTCGAAGGCCTGGAGCCACGCCACCTGGCAGAATTCCTGATCGGCGGCGTGGCAGGCCAGGACCTGCCGCAGAGCGAAGGCGCCGAAGTCGTGAAGATGTACAACGACTACCTGGGCCACTCCAGCTTCATCCTGCCACCCCTGCCCAACACCCAGTTCACCCGCGACACCACCTGCTGGATCTACGGCGGCGTGACGCTGAACCCGATGTACTGGCCGGCGCGTCGCCAGGAAACCCTGTTGACCACCGCCATCTACAAGTTCCACAAGGCGTTCACCGAGGCCGACTTCCAGGTGTGGTATGGCGACCCGGACAAGGACCATGGCAATGCCACCCTCGAAGGCGGTGATGTGATGCCGATCGGCAATGGCATCGTGCTCATCGGCATGGGTGAGCGCACTTCGCGCCAGGCCATCGGCCAGCTCGCGCAAAACCTGTTCGCCAAGGGCGCCGTCAAGGAAGTGATCGTCGCCGGCCTGCCAAAGTCCCGCGCCGCCATGCACCTGGACACTGTCTTCAGCTTCTGCGACCGCGACCTGGTCACGGTCTTCCCGGAAGTGGTGAAAGAGATTGTGCCATTCATCATCCGCCCGGACGAAAGCAAGCCTTACGGAATGGATGTACGCCGCATCAACAAGTCGTTCATCGAAGTGGTGGGCGAGCAACTGGGTGTCAAGCTGCGCGTGGTCGAGACCGGCGGCAACAGCTTCGCCGCCGAGCGCGAACAGTGGGATGACGGTAACAACGTGGTGGCCATCGAGCCGGGCGTGGTCATTGGCTACGACCGCAACACCTACACCAACACCCTGCTGCGCAAGGCCGGCATCGAGGTCATCACCATCAGCGCCGGCGAACTGGGCCGGGGCCGTGGCGGCGGCCACTGCATGACCTGCCCTATCGTGCGCGACCCGATCGACTACTAACGACCATTACGCCCGGCCGCACCCATGAAGTGGCGGCCGGGACATCACCGAACTCAAGGAGAAACTGTCATGGCGTTCAACATTCACAACCGCAACTTGCTCAGCCTGGAACACCACACCACCCGCGAGTTGCGCTACCTGCTGGACCTGTCCCGCGACCTCAAGCGCGCCAAGTACACGGGCACCGAGCAGCAGCACCTGAAGGGCAACAACATCGCCCTGATCTTCGAAAAAACCTCCACCCGTACCCGTTGTGCCTTCGAAGTCGCAGCCTATGACCAAGGCGCCAACGTCACCTACATCGACCCCAACTCCTCGCAGATCGGCCACAAGGAAAGCATGAAGGACACCGCCCGTGTGCTCGGGCGCATGTATGACGCCATCGAGTACCGTGGCTTCAAGCAGGAAATCGTCGAAGAGCTGGCCAAGTTCGCCGGCGTGCCGGTGTTCAACGGCCTGACCGACGAATATCACCCCACCCAGATGATCGCCGACGTGCTGACCATGCGTGAGCACAGCGACAAGCCGCTGCACGACATCAGCTACGCCTACCTGGGCGATGCCCGCAACAACATGGGCAACTCGCTGCTGCTGATCGGCGCCAAGCTGGGCATGGATGTGCGCATCGCCGCGCCCAAGGCACTGTGGCCGCACGACGACCTGGTCGAGCGCTGCAAGCAGTACGCTGAAGAAAGCGGCGCACGCATTACCCTCACCGAAGACCCGAAAGCCGCGGTCAAGGGTGTCGACTTTGTGCATACCGACGTGTGGGTATCGATGGGCGAGCCGATCGAAGCCTGGGGTGAGCGCATCAAGCAGCTCAAGCCTTATCAGGTGAATGCCGAACTGATGAAGTCCACCGGCAACCCGCGGACCAAGTTCATGCACTGCCTGCCGGCATTCCACAACTCCGACACCAAGGTAGGCAAGCAGATCGCCGAACAATACCCGGACCTGGCCAACGGCATCGAAGTGACCGATGACGTGTTCGAATCGCCAGCGTGCATCGCCTTCGAGCAGGCGGAAAACCGCATGCACACGATCAAGGCGATCCTGGTATCGACCCTGGCTGATCTATAAGTAGCCCGCAGTCCCTGTGGGAGCGGGCGTGCCCGCGAAGGCGTCAGCCGCATCATCGATGATGTCAGGTCTGGCCTCTTCGCGGGCATGCCCGCTCCCACAGCGAACTCCGCAGCCTCCGTGCAGCGACAGTCCATTCATTCTTTCGCTAAAGGACATTACCATGCGTATCGTTGTTGCATTGGGCGGCAACGCCCTGCTTCGTCGCGGCGAGCCCATGACCGCTGACAACCAGCGCGCCAATATCCGCACCGCCACCGAACAGATCGCCAAGATTCACCCTGGCAACGAGCTGGTCATCGCCCACGGCAACGGCCCGCAAGTGGGTCTGCTGTCGCTTCAGGCCCTGTCGTACAAGCCAGACGAGGCCTACCCGCTGGACGTGCTGGGTGCCGAGACCGAGGGCATGATCGGTTACATGATCGAACAGGAACTGGGCAACCTGCTGGCCTTCGAGGTGCCATTCGCCACCTTGCTCACCCAAGTGGAAGTGGATGCCAACGACCCGGCCTTCAAGGACCCGACCAAGTTCATCGGCCCGGTCTACAGCAAGGAAGAGGCCGAGCGTCTGGCCAAGGAAAAGGGCTGGGTGGTCAAGGCCGACGGCGACAAGTACCGCCGCGTGGTAGCCAGCCCGAAACCCAAGCGCATCTTCGAAATTCGCCCGATCAAGTGGCTGCTGGAAAAAAGCAGCATCGTGATTTGCGCAGGCGGTGGCGGCATCCCCACCATGTACGATGAAAACCGCAAGCTCAAAGGCATCGAGGCGGTGATCGACAAAGACCTGTGCTCGGCGCTTCTGGCCGAGCAATTGGAAGCCGACCTTCTGATTATCGCCACCGACGTCGATGCAGCCTACATTGACTGGGGCAAGCCGACGCAGAAGGCCATCGCCCAGGCCCACCCGGACGCGTTGGAAACGCTGGGGTTTGCCGCCGGCTCCATGGGGCCGAAGGTGCAGGCTGCCTGCGACTTTGCCCGCAACACCGGCAAGGTGGCGGTGATCAGTTCGCTGGAGAACATCGAAGGCATCGTCAAAGGCAAAGCCGGCACTCGGGTTTCCACCGAGAAGCCGGGGATCAGCTACCGTTGAATGCAGTCGGCGGGCTTACGCGGCCCGCCATTTTCGACCTTCCAAAGGAGATAGCCATGGCCCAGTATCAGCCTGGTCATGTACACATCGAGCGCTCTGCGCTGAACAACGCCGACCACAGCTATGACCTGAACATCGAGTACGAGGCTGTGTCGGACCCCAAGGAAGGCAGAGGCATTCAGTTCCACATGCATGGCAGCATCGAAGGCAAGACGGTGGAAGAAAAGTTCTTCCTGGCCAAGGACCAGGCCTTGCCCAGCTTCCTCATGTTACTGACCCGCAAGGCGCAGTCGTATCTGGCGCCGCCGAAGAAATTCGAGACCCTGAGTTCGCCGCACAAGCTCTATGACCATATGTTTGCGGACATTCGCGAAAAGCTCGATGTGAAATCGGGCGACCCGATCAAACCTGAACATCTGGAGTGACCCTTTTCGCGAGCAAGCCCGCCCCTACAGCAGCAACCCTGCGGGAGCGGGCACGCCCGCGAATGCGCCACCGCCGACCTTGGGCCTGAACCCCGTCTCAGGGCATACTGGCGGCCTCCGTTGCCAACTGTTCGAACCCCATGCGCATCCACGTCAGCTTCATCGACCGCGTCGGCATCACCCAGGAAGTCCTCGCCCTGCTCGGTGCCCGCAACCTCAACCTGGACGCCGTGGAGATGGTCCCGCCGAACGTCTACATCGACGCCCCCACCCTCAGCCCCGCCGTACTTGAAGAACTGCACGACGCGCTGTTCGAAGTACACGGCGTGCAATCGGTGGACGTGGTCGACATCCTCCCCGGCCAGCGCCGCCACCTGCAGCTCGATGCCCTGCTGGCCGCCATGAGCGACCCGGTGCTGGCGGTGGACAGCGCAGGCCTGGTGCTGTTGGCCAACCCGGCGCTGATCGAACTGTGCGGCCGCGAATCTGCCGGGCGCTCGGTGGGTGAGCTGTTTGGCGATCCCGCGCTGCTGCAAGCGCTGCTGGACAACAACTTCCACCTGCCCATGCGCGAAATGCAGCTGAACGGCCATAGCCTGCTGTTGGACGCCATGCCGATTACCAACGCCGGTGGCCTGCTGACGCTGTACCCCCCCTCGCGCATGGGCGAACGCCTGTCGGCCTTGCACCACGACCACGCCGAAGGCTTCGATGCCTTGCTTGGCGAGTCGCCGGCCATCCGCACCCTCAAGGCCCGCGCCTTACGCGTGGCTGCGCTCGATGCGCCGCTGCTGGTGCATGGCGAGACCGGCACCGGCAAAGAACTGGTCGCCCGCGCCTGCCATGCCGTCAGCAGCCGCCATGCGGCCCCGTTCCTGGCGCTGAACTGCGCCGCGCTGCCCGAGAGCCTGGCCGAAAGCGAGCTGTTCGGCTACGCGCCCGGGGCCTTTACCGGCGCGCAACGAGGTGGCAAGCCTGGGCTGATGGAACTGGCCAACCAGGGCACCGTGTTTCTCGATGAAATTGGTGAAATGTCGCCCTACCTGCAGGCCAAGCTGCTGCGTTTTCTCAGCGATGGCAGCTTCCGCCGGGTGGGTGGCGACCGTGAGGTGAAGGTGGATGTGCGCATCATCAGCGCCACCCACCGCGATCTGGAGCGCATGGTCGCCGAAGGCAGCTTTCGCGAAGACCTGTTCTACCGCCTGAACGTGCTTAACCTGGAGGTACCGCCGCTTCGCGACCGTGGCCAGGACATCCTGATGCTGGCGCACTTCTTCATGCAGCAGGCGTGCACACAGATCCAGCGCCCAGCCTGTCGGCTGACCCCCTCCACCCATTCGGCACTGCTGGCCAACCCTTGGCCGGGCAATGTGCGCCAATTGCAGAACGTGATCTTCCGCGCCGCGGCTATCTGCGAGGGCAACCTGGTGGATATCGGCGACCTGGACATCGCCGGCACCTCGGTGGCACGCGGGCAAGATGGCGAAGTGGCCAGCCTGGAACAGGCTGTAGGTGATTTCGAGCGCGAGCTGTTACAGCGCTTGTATGCCAGCTACCCGTCAACACGGCAACTGGCCGGGCGCTTGCAAACTTCGCACACGGCTATCGCGCAGAGGCTGCGTAAATATGGAATACCCGGGAAACCATGACGGCTGTGGTCAAAACCCATAATTGAATCGGACTTTTCCTAGCCGCTCAGCCACATGTGACTGGAGTGCTCCCCGTAGAATGGCGACATTGCAATTTTGCTTGTCACCCTGAACGAAGAGTACCCTGATGTTCGAACTCGATTTTTACGGGACACTGGTAGCCGCCTCGTTGGTACTGCTACTGGGACGCGGCCTGGTTGCACGCATTGGTTTCCTGCGCGCATACAATATCCCGGAGCCTGTTGCAGGCGGCCTGGTCGTTGCCCTGTTACTCCTGGCATTGCGCAGTTTCGATGTACACGTCCAATTCGATACCTCGTTGCAAACACCGTTGATGCTGGCATTCTTCGCTACCATCGGCTTGAGTGCAGACTTCGCAAGCCTGAAGAAGGGTGGACGCGTGGTCGCCGTATTCCTTTTGGTGGTGACGGGTTTGCTAATGGTTCAGAACGCCATGGGCATCGGCCTGGCAACAGCACTGGGGCTCGACCCGCTGATGGGCCTGCTGGCCGGTTCGATCAGCTTGTCGGGTGGCCACGGTACAGGCGCTGCCTGGGGCGCGACCTTCACTGAGCGGTTCGGCCTGGCTTCGGCTTCGGAACTGGCAATGGCCTCTGCCACTTTCGGCCTGGTGTTGGGCGGTTTGATCGGTGGGCCAGTCGCCCGGTTGCTGATCAAACGGGTCGAAACACCTGGCGTGCAAGAAGAAGCACCGCAGTTACCCAAGGGCTTTGAACAACCCGACAAAGAGCGCCTGATCACATCGTTTTCATTTATAGAAACCTTGGCACTTATTGCGGTCAGCTTACTGACGGGCACATTACTTAATGGCTTGTTGAAAGGCACAGCATTCGAACTGCCGACCTTCGTTTGCGTACTCTTCGTCGGTGTAGTGTTGCGCAATGGGCTTCGGGCTTTAGGCGTTTACAAAGTATTCGAACGGGAAGTGTCGGTACTGGGCAATGTGAGTTTGTCCCTGTTCCTGGCCATTGCCTTGATGTCGCTCAAGTTGTGGGACCTGGCAGCCCTGGCGTTACCCTTCTTTACCTTGTTGGCCGCGCAGACACTGGTCATGGCGCTGTTCGCAATCTTCGTGACGTTCAAGGTAATGGGGCGCAACTACGATGCAGCAGTCCTGGCTGCCGGCCACTGTGGCTTCGGCCTGGGTGCTACACCGACAGCCATCGCCAACATGCAGGCGGTGACACAACGCTATGGTGCCTCGCACCTCGCCTTCCTGGTGGTGCCGATGGTGGGGGCGTTCTTCATCGACATCATCAATGTCATCGTGATCAAGCTGTACCTGGCATTGCCCTGGTTTGTTGCGGGTTAAGCGATCTCACGCTCCCCTTGAATGACATCGTTCTGAGTGGCGTGGGGCCTGCCGGTACAGCCTACCAACGCAGCATGCGGGGGCCCCACCAGGCACCGAATACCGTCGGCACGAGCATGCCTAGGACATACCACACACCCCAGAACGGTACGCCCATTTCCGGACAATGCAGGCAGTAGGCAACCGTTGCGGTCGAGCCCGCCAGCAGGCCACCGGCAGCGCCCGCTTGCCGTAACCGGGTGGGCGCCAGACCTTTCAGCGCCCAGAACACGGTGACAAAGGCCGGCACCGACAGCAACGTTATATTCAGTGCGCAGGTACGCCATGTGCGCCCGAACAACAGGTCGGCGCGCGCCTCCACAGGCGCCCCGGCGATGCTGACCGCCGCCCCGCACCAGACCAGCAGCAGTGGCAAGCCAAGCATCTTCCAGCCTGCAGCGCCCTTCCCTCCTGGCCTGGCCAAGCGGCTCGTCAACCACAGCCCGATCAACGCCAAGCTGGTTGGAAAGGCGACTTTGCCCCAGAACAACGGGGTTTGTGCGACCTCTGTGATATCACTGCGTACACCGTAAAGGGTAATTGTCAGCAGCAGTGCGGCGGTCAGCCCGCCCAGCACAGCCACTGCCATCCGATTGCAAACGGCGTGGCGCGGTACTGGCCCTTCGCCTGCAGCCAGCAAGGCGATCAAATCGTCAGTCTTCATGGTTGTTGGCTCCTCCAATCAGCCTGGATAGCGCTTTCAGACCTCGATGTATCCCCACCTTTACCGCTGAACTGGAAAGCCCGGTAAGTTGTGCCGTCTCCTCGACGGACAACCCCTCCAGCTTGACATGAACAATCGGCAGTCGTTGCCGCTCTGGCAGTTGCTTGAGCAGCTTGGTCAGGTCTCGGCTGGCCTCGGCTGATTCAACCTCCGAGACGGCAAACAGTTGCGCATCATCGTCCAGCACATCATGCCGGGCGTCGCGACGTGAAACACTTCGCAGATGATCCGCCAGCTTGTAACGGGCGATCGCCTGCACCCAGGCGGTCAACGGCTGCTGCGGCTGGTACGTGTGGCGCGCGTTATGCACCGCCAGCAGCACATCCTGCACCATGTCCTCTATCTCGGCCGGGCGCCTGCTCAGACGGCTGCGCAGAAACGCACGCACATGCAGCGCAAGCGTGCCAAGAAAATCCTGATAGGCCAGCTGGTCGCCTGTCAGCCCCCGAAGCAACAGTGCTTTCAACCGGGCCTCGCGAGCCTCGAGCTCATCCTGTGAGTTAGTTCGCTGCATGGGTCGCCTGGGTTACACCCTGAATACAATTGACTTGATTCATCCGCTCCCGGCGTGTGGCACGCAGGTGCTGCAAATATGCCATGCCCTTGGCTTCAACATCAGGTCGTGAAGACACGCCCTGAAAAATTTCTTCCAAGGCTGTAACCCGTTTTACGCAAGGCACGAATTACTCCATGAGCCGCCGGTATACACCACGGCCACACTCTCAGGAGATTGACCATGAAAACCCTCGCCCTCACCACCGCAGCGCTCGCTCTTGCCACGCTTGCAGGCGCCGCCATGGCGGCCGACAGCACGCAACCCGCCGGCAATGGCGCTGCCATGGAAAAATGCTACGGCGTCGCCATGGCAGGAAAGAACGATTGCAAGGCCGGCGCCGGCACCAGCTGCGCCGGCAGTGCGAAGAAGGACTACGACGGCATGCACTGGAAAAACGTCCCCGCCGGCACCTGCACATCGATCAAGACACCTGCCGGCATGGGCTCGCTGACACCTCAAAAGTCTTGATCAGGGGAAACCGACCATGAACGCAGACGCACGAATGGGCGCCGGAATCAGCCTGAAGGCCGAGCACTACGACCAGGCGCTGGCGTGCAATCTCGAAGGGCTCTGGTTTGAGGTTCACCCGGAGAACTACATGGTCGGTGGCCCTCGCCTTGCCTGGCTGAACCGAATCGCAGCACTTCACCCGGTCTCATTGCATGGTGTAGCACTTTCGCTTGCGGCTGACGCGCCCCCCGATCAGGACCATTTGCAGCGTCTGCGCGCACTGTGCGATCAGATCGAACCGGTACTTGTATCAGAGCACCTGGCCTGGTCCACCTGGCAGGGTCACTACCATCCAGACCTGCTGCCATTTCCCCGCAGCAACGAAGCCCTGCAGCGCATCGCTGAAAACATCCAGCGATGCCAGGAGGTATTGGGCCGGCGTATATCCATCGAAAACCCCAGTCATTACTTGCAGCTGCAGGGCCATGACTGGGACGAGATCGACTTTCTTGACGAACTGACACGTCGCACCGGTTGTGGCCTGCTGCTGGACATCAACAACGTCTATGTGAGTGCTCACAATCTGGGGTTTTCGGCAACTGCCTACCTGGACCGCTTTCCAGCGCAAGCCATCACAGAAGTTCATCTGGCCGGGCACAGCGATGATGACCAAGGCAGCCTGTTGATCGACTCTCATGATGCGCTGGTGGCCGAGCCTGTGTGGGCGCTGTACCGCCAACTGGTTTCCCGTGTCGGCCCGCGCCCGACACTCATTGAACGTGACGACAAGCTTCCCCCGTTCACCGAGCTGCTTGCTGAACGGTCCATCGCACAGTCGATCATGACTTGCCCGGGTGTATTGCCATGAACCTTTCCCTTGGTCAGTTCCAGCACGCGTTCATCGAGGCGCTCTATTCCCGTCCTGCTCCCGAGCTTTCAGGAGTGACCGAACAGGCGGCGTTCGCGGTTTATCGCAACACGGTGCTGGCCGGCTGCGTGGATGCGCTGCGCGCAAACTTTCCGAGCGTGTGCACACTCGTCGGGCGCGCCTGGATGGATGAGACCGCGGCAGTTTACGCGCGGCAATTCCCCCCCAGCGATCCCCGGCTGATCTGCTATGGCGCAACCTTCCCGGATTTCCTCGAAGACATTCAGTCACAGCACGCTGTGCCGTATCTGGCGGATGTCGCCCGCCTGGACCTGCATTGGACAGAAGCCTTCAGCGCGCCGTACGAAACGTGCCTGAACCTTGTCGAACTGGCAGGCATGACCCCCAGCGATCTTGATCACGGTTGCTTGCCCCCCCGTGCCAGTGCTCGCTGGTACTGGTGCGAAGCGCATCCTGTGTACACCCTGTGGCGCTGCGCCCGCGAGCAGGTTGCCTGGCCCCATGACCAGCCATGGGTGGGCGAAGGGGTGCTGTTTGTCGGCACCGCTGATGGCGTATGCCATCAGCCGCTGGGGAAAGGTGGCCATGCGTTTCTCAAGGCCTGTGCGGCCGGACAGTCGCTGATGCAGGCCTCGGAACTGGCGCGACACGCTGAAACCGACCTGGATTTCACCGAGATGCTCGGGCGCCTGATGACAGCCCAGGCTTTTCGCCCACTCGCCTTCACAGGAGAACACCACCATGGCTAGTGCCGATTTCACACCTCCGGCCAGCAGCCTGCGGCGCGCCTGGAACCACGTTGCACAGAGCCTCGAGCGCCGTTTGAGCGATGACCTGTTATGCCTGGTCGCCCGGTTCGGGATCGCCTCGATATTCTTTCTTTCCGGACGCACCAAAGTGGAGGGTTTCCTCACCCTTACACCCGGCACCTATGAGCTGTTCCGCACCGAGTACGCGCTGCCGCTACTCTCGCCCTGGCTTGCAGCGCACCTGGCCGCCTACGCTGAGCACTTGTTCCCGCTATTGCTGGTGCTCGGGCTGATGACCCGGCTATCGGCGCTGGCACTGCTGGGCATGACGTTGGTGATCGAAGTGTTCGTCTACCCCGATGCGTGGCCCACCCACCTGACTTGGGCAGGGCTCTTGCTGCTCCTGGTTGCCCGAGGCGCCGGCGCGTTTTCGCTGGATCATCTGCTGAAAGTGAGATGACCGAAGGCCATTGGCACCTCGCCTGTCCAGGCACCACGTGTATCGTTTTCACTACGTCGTAGCGAAAACGATACACACCCTCCTCGACGTGGGTGCACAAGGGTTTGATGCTCAAACCCTTTTCCTCCCATGAGCACCTGTAACGATATCATTCCATACGAAAAATACGGCTTCTCCGCCTATTTACGTAATCTATTGATAAATAAGAAGTTTTATAGGTTGGCCGCATTATTGCTAAGGGAATCCTACCCTAAGAGCGCGGCGCCACCGCGCCCCCAACGCCCTGCTTCCCGAGGATTCCCCATGAGCGAGTTGCGTTTCACTGAAGATCACGAATGGCTGCGCGTCGAAGCCGATGGCAGCGTCACCGTGGGCATCACCGCCTACGCCCAGAATGCCCTGGGCGACGTGGTTTTCGTGCAACTGCCAGAGTTGCAGCAGTATGAGAAAGGCAGCGAAGCGTCCACCGTCGAATCGGTCAAGGCCGCCAGCGGCGTGTACATGCCACTGACGGGTGAAGTGGTCGAGGTCAACGGCCAGCTTGAAGACAGCCCGGAACTGGTCAACGAAGACCCGATGGGCGAAGGCTGGTTCTTCCGCTTCATCCCTGCCAATGCAGAAGCCGTCACCGCTCTGCTCGACCAGGACGCCTACGACCGCCTGCTCAAAGCCAACGACGACGCCTGAGGAATCCCGCCATGACCATCAACCTCGGCACCGCCAACGAATTCATCGCCCGTCACATAGGCCCGCGCGCCGCTGACGAACAGGCCATGCTCACTGCACTGGGCTTCGACTCGCTGGACGCCATGACCGCTGCGGTCATCCCCGACAGCATCAAAGGCACCAGCGTGCTTGGCTCGCACGACGGCCAGAGCGAGGCCGACGCACTCGCCGCACTCAAGGCCATCGCCAGCAAGAACCAGCTGTTCAAAAGCTACATCGGCCAGGGCTACTACAACACCCACACCCCGGCACCGATCCTGCGCAACCTGCTGGAAAACCCGGCCTGGTACACCGCCTACACCCCGTATCAGCCAGAAATTTCCCAGGGCCGCCTGGAAGCGCTGCTGAACTTCCAGACCCTGATCAGCGACCTCACCGGCCTGCCGATCGCCAACGCCTCCTTGCTCGACGAAGCCACGGCTGCGGCCGAGGCCATGACCTTCTGCAAGCGCCTGTCGAAGAACAAGTCCAGCCATGCCTTCTTCGCCTCCGTGCACTGTCACCCGCAAACCCTCGACGTGCTGCGCACCCGTGCCGAGCCGCTGGGTATCGAGGTTGTGGTTGGCGACGAACGCGAGCTGGGCGATGTCAGCGCCTTCTTCGGGGCCCTGCTGCAATACCCGGCCAGCAACGGTGAAGTGTTCGACTACCGCGAGGTCGTGCAGCGCTTCCACGCGGCCAACGCCCTGGTCGCCGTAGCGGCAGACCTGCTGGCCCTGACCCTGCTGACCCCACCGGGCGAATTCGACGCCGATGTAGCCATCGGCAGCGCCCAGCGCTTCGGCGTGCCACTGGGCTTCGGTGGCCCGCACGCGGCTTACTTCGCCACCCGCGACGCGTTCAAGCGCGACATGCCTGGCCGCTTGGTCGGCGTGTCGATTGACCGCTTCGGCAAAACCGCCCTGCGTCTGGCCATGCAGACCCGCGAGCAACACATCCGCCGCGAAAAGGCCACCAGCAACATCTGCACCGCCCAGGTGCTGCTGGCCAACATCGCCAGCATGTTCGCCGTGTACCACGGCCCTGTCGGTCTCAAGCGCATTGCCGAGCGCACCCATGCCCTGACCGCGATCCTCGCCGCCGGCCTGAAGGCGCTGGGCGTACAAGTGGTGGGCGCCAGCGCCTTCGATACCCTGACCCTGGCCACCGGCACTGCCACCGCCAGCCTGCATGACAAGGCACGCGCCCAGGGCATCAACCTGCGCCAGATCGATGCCGCCCATGTGGGCCTGTCTCTGGACGAAACCAGCACTCAGGCTGACGTCGAATCGCTGTGGCAGCTGTTGGGTGGCGAGCAGGCACAGCCTGACTTCACCGCACTGGCCGCCAGCACCGGTTCCCTGCTGCCTGCCGCCCTGCTGCGCCAGTCGGCCATCCTCGAACACCCGGTGTTCAACCGCTACCACAGCGAAACCGAGCTGATGCGCTACCTGCGCCGCCTGGCCGACAAGGACCTGGCGCTGGACCGCAGCATGATCCCGCTGGGCTCGTGCACCATGAAGCTGAACGCCGCCAGCGAAATGATCCCGGTCACCTGGGCCGAGTTCGGCAACCTGCACCCGTTCGCCCCGGCCGAGCAGAGCCAGGGCTACCTGCAGATGACCACCGAACTGGAGGCCATGCTGTGCGCGGCCACTGGCTATGATGCCGTGTCGCTGCAGCCCAACGCCGGCTCGCAGGGCGAATACGCCGGGCTGTTGGCGATCCGCGCCTACCACCGCAGCCGGGGTGAAGGCCACCGCGATATCTGCCTGATCCCGTCGTCGGCCCATGGCACCAACCCGGCCACCGCACACATGGCTGGCATGCGTGTCGTGGTTACCGCCTGTGACGCACGTGGCAACGTCGATGTCGAGGACCTGCGCGCCAAAGCCATCGAGCACCGCGAGCGCCTGGCTGCAATCATGATCACCTACCCGTCGACCCACGGCGTGTTCGAGGAAGCGATCGGCGAAATCTGCGCGATCATCCACGACAACGGTGGCCAGGTGTATATCGATGGCGCCAACATGAACGCCATGGTCGGACTGTGCGCGCCAGGCAAGTTCGGCGGCGACGTTTCCCACCTGAACCTGCACAAGACCTTCTGCATCCCGCACGGTGGTGGTGGCCCGGGTGTTGGCCCGATTGGCGTCAAGTCGCACCTGGCGCCGTTCCTGCCAGGCCATGCACAGCTGGAAAACACCCAGGGCGCGGTATGCGCTGCGCCGTTCGGTAGCGCCAGCATCCTGCCAATCACATGGATGTATATCCGCATGATGGGCGGTGCCGGCCTCAAACGTGCCTCGCAGATGGCAATCCTCAACGCCAACTACATCGCCCGCCGCCTGGAAGAGCACTATCCTGTTCTGTATACCGGCGGTAACGGCCTGGTGGCTCACGAGTGCATTCTCGACCTGCGCCCACTGAAGGACACCAGCGGCATCAGTGTCGACGACGTGGCCAAGCGGTTGATCGACTTTGGCTTCCACGCCCCGACCATGTCCTTCCCGGTGGCTGGCACGCTGATGATCGAACCGACCGAAAGCGAGTCCAAAGAAGAACTGGACCGCTTCTGCAACGCAATGATCCAGATCCGCGAAGAAATCCGCGCGGTGGAGAACGGTAGCCTGGACAAGGACGACAACCCGCTGAAAAACGCACCGCACACTGCGGCTGAGCTGGTTGGCGAATGGACCCATGGCTACAGCCGCGAGCAGGCGGTATACCCCCTGGCGAGCCTGGTGGAAGGCAAGTACTGGCCGCCGGTGGGCCGGGTCGACAACGTGTTCGGCGACCGCAACCTGGTGTGCGCCTGCCCGTCGATCGAGAGCTATCAGGACGCCTGATAGCCCCTCCCCGCCACCTGGCTTGGGTGGCGGGCTCTGTGTAGGCGCGGGTCTACCCGCGAATGCGAGGGTGGCAATACCACCGCATTCGCGGATAAACCCGCGCCTACAGGGCTCAACGTCCGCCCAACAAACTGGCAGGAGGTCAACATGTCACTGAGCGTCTTCGACCTGTTCAAGATCGGCATCGGCCCCTCCAGCTCCCACACGGTCGGCCCGATGCGCGCCGCTGCGCGGTTTGCCGAAGGGCTGCGCCGTGACGGCCTGCTGGCCCGCACTGCCAGCGTCAAAGCCGAGCTGTATGGCTCACTGGGCGCCACAGGCAAAGGCCACGGCAGTGACAAAGCCGTGCTGCTGGGCCTTGAAGGCGAACACCCGGACATTATCGACACCGACAGCATTCCCGCCCGCCTGCAGGTCATCCGCGACAGCGGACGCATCAACCTGCTGGGCGAACACAGCATTGCGTTTATCGAAAAGCAGCACCTGGCGATGATCCGCAAGCCGTTGGACTACCACCCCAACGGCATGATATTTCGCGCCTTCGACGACGCAGGCCTGCAAATCCGAAGCCGCGAGTATTACTCGGTAGGCGGTGGTTTCGTGGTCGACGAGGACGCTGCCGGCCATGACCGCATCGTCGAAGACACCACGGTGCTGGCCTATCCGTTCAAGACCGCCAAGGCGCTCCTCGGCCACTGCACCGCGCATGACCTGTCGGTGAGCCAGGTCATGCTGGCCAACGAGAACGCCTGGCGCCCTGAAGCAGAAACCCGAGCCGGGCTGCTGCGCATCTGGCAGGTGATGCAAGATTGCGTCGCGGCAGGTTGCCAGCATGAGGGCATATTACCGGGAGGGCTCAAGGTCAAACGCCGCGCACCGGCCCTGTACCGCCAACTGAGCGGCCACCCGGAAGCCAGCCTGCGTGATGCCCTGTCAGTGCTCGACTGGGTCAACCTCTACGCCTTGGCGGTGAACGAGGAAAACGCCTACGGCGGTCGTGTGGTCACCGCCCCTACCAATGGTGCAGCGGGCATCGTCCCGGCAGTCCTTCACTACTACATGCGCTTCGTCCCCGGTGCCAGCGAGGACGGGGTGGTGCGCTTTCTGCTCACCGCCGCAGCCATCGGCATCCTGTACAAGGAAAACGCCTCCATCTCCGGGGCCGAAGTGGGCTGTCAGGGCGAGGTCGGCGTTGCCTGTTCGATGGCCGCTGGGGCGCTGTGCGAAGTGATGGGCGGTAGCGTGCAGCAGGTGGAGAACGCAGCCGAAATAGGCATGGAACACAACCTGGGCCTGACCTGCGACCCGATAGGCGGCCTCGTACAGGTGCCCTGTATCGAGCGCAATGCCATGGGCTCGGTGAAGGCCATCAACGCGGTACGCATGGCCCTGCGCGGCGACGGGCAGCACTACGTGTCGCTGGACAAGGTCATCCGCACCATGCGCCAGACCGGCGCCGACATGAAAAGCAAATACAAAGAGACCGCCCGTGGCGGCCTGGCCGTCAACATCATCGAATGTTGACCCAACAATGACAGCAAGGAGTCATCGATGTCCGAAACACTGCTCAAGACCCCACTGCATGCCTTGCACCTGGAACTGGGTGCACGCATGGTGCCGTTCGCCGGCTACGACATGCCGGTGCAGTACCCGCTGGGCGTGCTCAAGGAACACCTGCACACCCGCGAGCAGGCCGGCCTGTTCGACGTCTCGCACATGGGCCAGATCGTTCTGCGTGGCGCTGACGCCGCCAAGGCGCTGGAAAGCCTGGTACCGGTGGACATCATCGACCTGCCGGTGGGCATGCAGCGTTATGCCATGTTCACCAATGAGCAAGGCGGCATTCTCGACGACCTGATGGTGGCCAACCTGGGCGAGGACACCCTGTTCCTGGTAGTCAACGCCGCCTGCAAGGAGCAGGACCTGGCTCACCTGCAATCCCACATTGGCAACCGTTGCGAGGTGCAGCCGCTGTTCGAGGAGCGTGCCCTGCTCGCCCTGCAAGGCCCGGCTGCAGTCAAGGTGCTGGAACGCCTGGCTCCAGAAGTGGCCGGCATGACCTTCATGCAGTTCCGCCGAGTAACACTGCTGGGTGTGGACTGCTTCGTCAGCCGCTCGGGCTACACCGGCGAAGACGGCTACGAGATCTCGGTACCGGTCAACGCTGCCGACGCCCTGGCTCGCCGCCTGCTGGCCGAGCCGGAAGTACAGCCGATCGGCTTGGGCGCACGCGACTCGCTGCGCCTGGAAGCTGGCCTGTGCCTGTATGGCCACGACATGAACAGCGAGACTACGCCGATCGAAGCCAGCCTGCTGTGGGCAATTTCCAAGGTGCGCCGTGCCGAGGGTGCACGGGCTGCCGGCTTCCCGGGTGCCGAGACGATCTTCGCCCACGTGCGCGATGGTGTTGCGCGCAAACGTGTCGGCCTGTTGCCGCAGGAGCGTACGCCTGTTCGTGAAGGTGCGGACATTGTCGACGCAAACGATAAACCGGTAGGCAAAGTGTGCAGCGGGGGCTTTGGCCCGACACTCGCCGCACCTGTCGCAATGGGTTATATCGATAGTGAACATGCTGCACTCGACACCGAGCTGTTTGCCGTGGTGCGTGGAAAGAAGGTGGCCTTGAAAGTCAGCAAAATGCCTTTCGTGACACCACGTTACTACCGTGGCTGAAACAGCTTTGTGAAGGTTTTGGGCAGCGTCGACATATTCGTTTTCGAACCTGCCCAATAACTTTTGAACATGGCGCCAGGCCAGGCGCCATGCCGTTTCCGACAAATCGGTCGGTTATCGGCAAGCGGCCAGTTTTCCATACGACCAAGGGCTTGTTTTTCGCTCGGGAGTTGGCGTAGAGTCACTGCACTGTGTTTGCATGGGTCGCAACAGTTCGTGACCTGGGCCAGTAGCCGAGATTTGCTACAACCCGTTCGACGTCTCTTACTTCCTGCAACCCAGCCCAGTAATCTTTCGCTTACAAAAAAGTGCGAAAGAAACTGTCATCAAAATTTAAGCTTCATAGGAAATAAGACAATGGCTGAGCGTCAGAACGGTACCGTCAAGTGGTTCAATGACGAAAAAGGTTACGGCTTCATCACCCCAGAAAGCGGTCCGGATCTGTTCGTGCACTTCCGCGCTATCGAAGGTAGCGGCTTCAAAAGCCTGAAAGAAGGCCAGAAGGTTACCTTTGAAGCAGTTCAGGGCCAGAAAGGCATGCAGGCTGACAAGGTTCAACCTGTCTGATCCAGCGCCAGACTTTGAAAAGCCCCTGCCAAGTGCAGGGGTTTTTTTTTGCCCGTAGAATAGCAGGCTCGTCTTCTGGAGCTGTCCTGCATGTCCAAGCCTCTGCTCACACCCCAGGGTGATTTTCCGCCGGTCGGCCTGGGCCGGCGCCTGGCAGCGATGTTCTATGACTTTCTACTGTGCACCGCGCTGCTGATCGTGACCGCCGGCGCCTACAAGATGATTCAGATGTCGATCATCGGCGAAGCACGTATGCGCGAGCTGACCGAGGCCGGTGCACTGGATGGCGACCCATTGCTGTCTACGGTACTGCTGTTTGCCCTGTTCGGCTTTTTTGCCAAGTTCTGGACCCACGGTGGGCAGACGCTGGGTATGCAGGTATGGGGCGTTCGGGTGCAGAATGCCGATGGCTCGGCCATCAGCCTGTGGCAGGCGCTCTTGCGGTTCGTCGTGTCGATTGCCTCGTGGCTGTGCCTGGGGCTGGGTTTTTTCTGGGTGCTGATCGACAAGCGCAAGCGTGGTTGGCATGACATCTATTCGGAAAGCCAGCTGGTGCGGGTGCCTAAACAGAAGAAATGAGCCAGAGGATTGGCGTTGCCGGTTCGGGCCCTTTCCTGATGCCTGCGCGATACCTGTAGGCGCGGGTTTGCCCGCGAACGCGCCGGGCCAGATAAACAGCCATGAAAAAGCCGACCCTGAGGTCGGCTTTCTTGTGCAGCTCTGGCTATTACCCTGCCCGGCGCAACAACCACACACCGGCCAAGGCACAGATGCCCGCCGGTATCACCACCGCCAGCAGCGGCGGGAAGCCGAATACCTGGCTCGAAGGCCCGAGCAGGTCCTGGCCAATGCGAAACACGAAGCCCACCAGCACACCCGTGAACACGCGCTGACCAAGGGTAACCGAACGCAGCGGGCCAAAGATGAACGAGATCGCCATCAGCACCAGGGCCGCCGTTACCATCGGCTGCAGCACCTTGGTCCAGAATGCCAGCCAGTATCGGGAGTTGTTCAGGCCCTGGTCAGACAGGTAGTGGATGTAGTCCCACAAGCCGGTAATCGAAAGCGACTCCGGCGCGAGGATCACGGTATTGAGCAGTTCTGGGGTGAGCGAAACATCCCAGCGCTCCTCCGGCGCGTTGACCACCTCGGTGTGGTCGCCACGGAAATAGGTGGTACGCACATCAGCGAGCAGCCAGTGGTCGTTCTGGTACTGCGCACGGCGGGCAAAGCTCGAGGTGACAATCTTGCGCTCGCTGTCGAAGCGGTAGCGCGTCACGCCCAGCAGCAGGCCATTGGGCTGTACGGCGTTGATGTGCACATACTCCTCGCCCTGGCGGTGCCACATGCCACGTTTGGAACTTTGTGCTTCACCACCACCTTGGGCCAGGGAACGGTCGGCCTGAGCCTTGTTCTCGGTCACCGGTGCCACATATTCGCCAATCAGCAGCCCCACCAGCATCAGCACCAGCATGGGTTTCATCACCGCCCAGACGATACGACCGATGGACACGCCGGCCGCACGCATGATGGTCAGCTCGCTGCTGCTGGCCAGACTGCCCAGGCCGATCAGGCAACCGATCAGGGCGGCCATTGGCAGCATTTCATACAGCCGCCGAGGTGCAGTAAGCAGGACAAAGTTGCCTGCTTCCATCACCGTGTAGGTGTCACTCAGGTCGCCCATCTCATCGATGAAGGCGAAAAGCGAAGCCAGGCCGAGGATGATCCCCAGCACGGCCAGGATGGCCAGCAGCACGCTCTGGCCGATGTAGCGATCGAGCTTAGCCATGGGCCACCTCCGCACGGCGGGCGGCGCGTTTGAGGCGCAGCGGCTCCCAGTACATCAGGCCAAGGCCGATCAGCAGGAACAGACCGTGTACCCACCACATGCCCAGGGCGATCGGCAGTTTGCCCTTCTCGAGGGCGCCGCGTACGGAAATCAGCATTGTCAGGTAGGCCATGTACAGAAGAATTGCCGGCAGCAGCTTGAGGAAACGGCCCTGGCGCGGGTTGACCCGCGACAGCGGCACCGCCAGCAGGGTGACGACGAACACCAGGATCGGCAGCGACAACCGCCATTGCAGCTCGGCGCGCTCACGCAGGCCCTCCTTGCCGATCAGTTCGGAGGTGGGAAGCGCTTCGCGCTCGGTCACTTCCTCGGCGACTTCCGGCTTGGGCAGCAGCACGCCGTAGGTGTCATATTTGATGGCGCGGTAGTCGGCCTGGCCCGGGTTGCCGTCGTAGCGGTAACCGTTTTCCAGCACCAGGTAGCGGTTGCCGTCGGCCTGGATTTCCTGGTGGCCCTTCTCGGCGACCAGCACCGAGGGGGCGCGGTCCTTGGTCTTGTCCTGATTGAAGCGCTTCTCGGAGATGAACACCCCGCCCAGGTTGATGCGGTCATCCGACAATTGCTCGGTATAGGTTACCCGCGAACCATCACGCAAGGTCTGGAAGCGGCCCGGCACCAAGGTGTCGAACTCGGTCAGGGCATCCTGCTGGCTGATGATCTGCTGCACCTGGGCCACGCCCAGCGGGGCCAGGCTCAGGCTCAGCCAGGCCACCAGCAAGGCAACCAGGGCAGCCGGCGCCATGGTCATGCCCAGCAGGCGCTGCTGGCTCATGCCAGTGGCCGACAGCACGGTCATCTCACTTTCCAGGTACAGGCGCCCGTAAGCCAGGAGGATGCCGAGGAACAGCCCCAGAGGCAGGATCAGTTGCAGGAAGCCTGGCAAGCGGAAGCCCATGATCAGGAACAACACGCCAGGGTCGAGCACGCCCTGGGCAGCCTGGGCCAGGTACTTGATGAAGCGCCCGCTCATGATGATCACCAACAGCACAGCGCTGACGGCGCTCAAGGTGACCAGGACCTCGCGGGACAGATAACGAAAGACGATCAAACCAGACACTCCTGGGTTGTCAGGGCGGACTGCCATGCAATGGCGCCAAACAATGACTTAGTACATCCAAGACCAATGCCGGTTCGCCAAAGGCGAACCTCCATGTAAAGTGCGCGCATTATCCTGTGATTGACCGCCCCTGTCACTTGGCCGCGTACGAAGGTGCACAACGGGGTTGTCAGCACGCTTGCCACAGGCTCAAACTGGCAGCTTTTCCGCTGGTGCGCGACGACGCGGCCAGGCCCGTCCAGAGCGCTGGAACACACAGCGCCATTCGTATCGATCATTCGGGGATCCTGACATGGAACTGGTTGTAAAAAGCGTAGCTGCTGCATCCGTAAAAACCGCCACACTGGTCCTTCCGGTAGGTGAAAACCGCAAGCTCGGCGCTGTTGCCAAGGCTGTCGACCAGGCCAGCGAAGGCGCCATCAGCGCCGTGCTCAAGCGCGGCGACCTGGCCGGCAAGCCGGGCCAGACCCTGCTGCTACAGAACCTTCCGGGCCTGAAGGCCGAGCGCGTGCTGCTGGTGGGCAGCGGCAAGGAAGAAGCCCTGGGCGACCGCGCCTGGCGCAAACTGGTGGCCAGTGTCGCTGGCGTGCTCAAGGGCCTGAACGGCGCTGACGCAGTATTGGCCCTGGACGATATCTCAGTCAGCAACCGCGACGCCCATTACGGCAAATACCGCCTGCTGGCCGAAACCCTGCTGGACGGCGAATATGTGTTCGACCGTTTCAAAAGCCAGAAAGCCGAGCCGCGTGCGCTGAAAAAGGTCACCCTGCTGGCCGACAAAGCCGGCCAGGCCGAAGTCGAGCGTGCGGTCAAGCATGCCAGCGCCATCGCCAGCGGCATGGCCTTCACCCGTGACCTCGGCAACCTGCCACCCAACCTTTGCCACCCAAGCTTCCTGGCCGAACAGGCCAAGGAACTGGGCAAGGCGCACAAGGCCCTCAAGGTTGAAGTGCTGGACGAGAAAAAGATCAAGGACCTGGGCATGGGCGCGTTCTACGCCGTGGGCCAGGGCAGCGACCAGCCGCCACGCCTGATCGTGCTCAATTACCAGGGCGGCAAAAAGGCCGACAAACCATTCGTGCTGGTGGGTAAAGGCATTACCTTCGACACTGGCGGCATCAGCCTCAAGCCAGGCGCCGGCATGGATGAAATGAAGTACGACATGTGCGGCGCCGCCAGCGTGTTCGGCACCCTGCGTGCAGTGCTCGAGCTGCAACTGCCGATCAACCTGGTGTGCCTGCTGGCCTGCGCCGAGAACATGCCAAGCGGCGGTGCCACCCGCCCAGGTGACATCGTCACCACCATGAGCGGTCAGACCGTGGAAATCCTCAACACCGACGCTGAAGGCCGCCTGGTGCTGTGCGACACCCTGACCTACGCCGAGCGCTTCAAGCCGCAGGCGGTGATCGACATCGCCACCCTGACCGGCGCCTGCATCGTCGCCCTGGGCAGCCACACCTCCGGCCTGATGGGCAATAACGACGACCTGGTCGGGCAGTTGCTCGATGCCGGCAAGCGCGCCGACGACCGTGCCTGGCAGCTGCCGCTGTTCGATGAATACCAGGAGCAGCTGGACAGCCCGTTCGCCGACATGGGCAACATCGGTGGGCCGAAGGCCGGTACGATCACCGCGGGTTGCTTCCTGTCGCGCTTCGCCAAAGCCTACAACTGGGCGCACATGGACATTGCCGGTACCGCCTGGGTCAGTGGCGGCAAGGACAAAGGCGCCACTGGCCGCCCGGTACCTCTGCTGACCCAGTACCTGCTGGACCGCGCTGGCGCCTGAAGCCGTGAAGCCGGTGGTGCCTTGCGCGCCACCGGCCGGCGATTCCCACCATGAGCAAAGTCGACTTCTACATTCTGCCCACCGACTCGCTGTCGGCGCGGCTCGATTTCGCCTGCAAGCTGTGCGAGAAGGCCTGGCGCCTCGGCCACCGGGTCTATCTGCACTGCCAGGATGCAGAACAGCGCAGTGAACTGGACCAACGCTTGTGGCGCTTCAAGGGCGAGGCCTTCGTGCCCCACGACCTCGCCGAGGTGCATGCCGATGCTGACGTGGTTCTGGGCCTGGCTGACAACGCCGGCGAGCACCACGGCCTGCTGATCAACCTCGGCGCCAGCGTGCCGGGCTTTGTCGGGCAGTTCGAGCGGGTGGCCGAAATCGTTGTTGAAGAGCCGGCTATCCGCCAATCAGCCCGTGAGCGATTCCGTTTCTACCGTGAACAGGGCTATGCTCTGCAAGACCACCGCTTACAGCGACTTTGACGACGATGGACAAGCCCTCCCCTTTGCCCGATTCCGCCCATCTGCTCGATGACCTCGAGTCGATCCGTCAGCTGCTTGGCGACGCCGACCTGCAACCGCCGCTGCTCACCGAGACGGTAGAGCAGATTCCGTTGCTGCTGGACGAAGCCGCCAGCGACCCCGCGGCGCCCGCCGAACCTGTAGCTGCCGAACCCGAGGACGACCCGCAGACCCGCCGCCAGGACACCCTGCTGCACCTGGAAAGCGAGCTGCGCGCCGCAGCGCAGATGATCATGCAGGACGTGATCAACGACTTTACCCCGCATATCGAGAACGAAATCAAGCGCCGGCTGGATGCGCGGATCGAGCGGCTGATCAAGCGTTCCGAGTAGAACCGGGCAACGGTGTCGCCTGCTTCGCGGGCGCGCCCACTCCCACAGGTTCTGAGCCTGCGCTTTGCCCGTAAGAGCGGACTTGCCCGCGAAGCAGGCGACTCTGTTCCCACAGTTGTCAGCAGCTTGTCGCCTGCGGCCCCCAGCTTGGTTATACTTCCCGGCTTTCCCGAATAAATGCACAGGGTCCCGCCGCGCATGGATAAGACCTACCAGCCGCACGCAATCGAAACTTCCTGGTACAACACCTGGGAGTCCGAGAACTATTTCGCTCCACAAGGTGCAGGCGAGTCCTACACCATCATGATCCCGCCGCCGAACGTAACCGGCAGCCTGCACATGGGCCACGGGTTCAACAACGCGATCATGGACGCCCTGATCCGTTTCCGCCGCATGCAAGGCCGCGACACCCTGTGGCAGCCGGGTACCGATCACGCGGGTATCGCCACGCAGATGCTGGTCGAGCGCCAACTTGAAGCCAAAGGCCAGAACCGTCATGACCTGGGCCGCGAAAAGTTCCTGGAAAAAGTCTGGGAATGGAAGGATCAGTCCGGCGGCAACATCAGCCGCCAGATTCGCCGCCTGGGCTCATCGGTAGACTGGAGCCGCGAGCGCTTCACCATGGACGACGGCCTCTCCGAAGCGGTTAAAGAAGCGTTCGTGCGCCTGCATGAAGACGGCCTTATCTACCGCGGCAAGCGCCTGGTCAACTGGGACACCAAGCTGCACACGGCCATCTCCGACCTCGAAGTGGAAAACCACGACGAGAAAGGCCACCTGTGGAACCTGCGCTACCCGCTGGCCGACGGCGCCAAGACCGCCGAAGGCCAGGACTACCTGGTAGTTGCCACCACGCGTCCGGAAACCCTGCTGGGTGACGCTGCCGTGGCCGTCAACCCGAACGACGAACGCTACCAGGCACTGATCGGCAAATTCGTCGAACTGCCATTGGTCGGCCGCCGCATCCCGATCATCGCCGATGACTACTGCGACCCCGAGTTCGGTACCGGTTGCGTGAAGATCACCCCGGCCCACGACTTCAACGACTACGAAGTCGGCAAGCGTCATAACCTGCCGCTGCTGAACATCTTCGACAAGAACGCCTTCGTGCTGGCCAGCGCCCAGGCCTTCAACCTCGACGGCAGCGTTAACGAGCAGGTCGACACCCAACTGCCGGCCCAGTACGCCAACCTTGACCGCTTTGTCGCGCGCAAGCAGATCGTCGCCGACCTGGACGCCCAGGGCCTGCTGGTCAGCATCGACGACCACGCCCTGAAAGTGCCGAAAGGCGACCGCTCCGGCACGGTCATCGAGCCGTGGCTGACCGACCAGTGGTACGTTTCCACCAAGCCGCTGGCAGAGCCTGCCATCGCCGCCGTGGAAGATGGCCGTATCCAGTTCGTGCCCAAGCAATACGAGAACATGTACTTCTCCTGGATGCGCGATATCCAGGACTGGTGCATCAGCCGCCAACTGTGGTGGGGCCACCGCATTCCTGCGTGGTACGACGAGGCCGGCCAGGTCTACGTTGGCCGCAACGAGGAAGAAGTGCGCGCCAAGCACAAGCTGGGCGCCGACGTGGTCCTGCGTCAGGATGACGACGTACTCGACACCTGGTTCAGCTCGGGCCTGTGGACATTCTCCACCCTGGGCTGGCCGGAACAGACCGAATTCCTCAAGAAGTTCCACTCCACCGACGTGCTGGTGACTGGCTTCGACATCATCTTCTTCTGGGTTGCGCGCATGATCATGCTGACCATGCACCTGATCAAGAACGAAGACGGCACCCCGCAGGTACCGTTCAAGACCGTGTACGTGCACGGCCTGGTACGTGACGGCCAGGGCCAGAAGATGTCCAAGTCCAAGGGCAACGTGCTGGACCCGCTGGACATCGTCGACGGCATCACCCTCGACGCCCTGCTGGAAAAACGCACCAGCGGCATGATGCAGCCCAAGCTTGCCGAGAAGATCGCCAAGCAGACCAAGGCCGAGTTCCCCGAAGGTATTGCCAGCTACGGCACCGACGCCCTGCGCTTCACCTTCTGCTCGCTGGCCTCGACAGGCCGCGACATCAAGTTCGACATGGGCCGCGTCGAAGGCTACCGCAACTTCTGCAACAAGATCTGGAACGCTGCCCGCTACGTGCTGGACAAGGGTGAAGACTGCGGCCAGAACGGCGAAGCCTACGAGCTGTCGCTGGCAGACCGCTGGATCATCTCGCAACTTCAGCGTACCGAAGCCGAAGTAACCCGCCAGCTGGAGCAGTTCCGCTTCGACCTGGCCAGCCAGGCGCTGTACGAGTTCATCTGGAACCAGTACTGCGACTGGTACCTGGAGCTGTCCAAACCGGTACTGTGGGACGAAAACGCCCCGGTAGAGCGCGCCCGTGGCACCCGCCGCACCTTGGTGCGCGTGCTGGAGGTGGCACTGCGTCTTGCGCATCCGTTCATGCCGTTCATCACCGAAGAAATCTGGCAGCGCATCGCGCCGCTGGCCGGCATCGACGGCAAGACCATCATGCTGCAGCCATGGCCAGTGGCCAACGAAACGCGCATTGACGCCGCCGCCGAAGGCGACATCGAGTGGCTGAAAGAGTTGATGGTCGGCCTGCGTAATATCCGCGCCGAAATGAACATCGGCCCCGGCAAGCCGCTGCCGCTGTTCCTGAAGAACGCCAACGCCGACGACCAGCGCCGCCTACAGGAAAACGAAGCGCTGCTGAAGAAGCTGGCCAAGGTCGAGTCGTTCACCGTACTGGGTGATGCCGACGAAGCGCCGCTGTCCGCTACCGCCCTGGTCGGTGACCTGCAAGTGCTGGTGCCAATGGCCGGGCTGATCGACAAGGATGCCGAGCTGGCGCGCCTGAACAAGGAAATCCAGCGCCTGCAAGGTGAAGTGCAACGTGTTGGCGGCAAGCTGTCCAACGCAGCCTTCGTCGACAAGGCCCCGCCTGCGGTGATCGAGAAGGAACGCGCCAAGCTGGCCGAGTCCGAACAGGCCCTGGCCAACTTCACCGAGCAGCATGCGCGGATTGCAGCGCTGTAATCACTAGAGAGACCGTTGGGGCCGCTGCACGGCCCTTTCGCGACACAAGGCCGCTCCCACAGGACGGCGCCAACCTTCAAGGCGCCACCACCCTGTGGGAGCGGCCTTGTGTCGCGAAAGGGCTGCGTAGCAGCCCCAGGTTCTTCAAGCCACCGCTCGTATAGGGCTGGACACTGCCATGACCCCGAACAAACCCACCCTGCACCCGCGCAACCGCCACCAGGGTCGCTACGACTTCCCCAGCCTTATCAAGGCCCACCCTGACCTGGCCCGTTTCACCATCACCAACCCCCACGGCAAGCCCAGCATCGACTTTGCCAACCCCGAAGCCGTCCGCGTGTTCAACCGTGCACTGCTCAAGGCCCAGTACGGCATCCAGCACTGGGACATCCCAGCCGATTACCTGTGCCCGCCCATTCCTGGCCGTGCCGACTACATCCACGTAGCCGCCGACCTGTTGGCCGATGACAATGCTGGCGACGTCCCAAGGGGCACCCAAGTGCGCGCGCTGGACGTCGGCGTGGGGGCCAACTGCATCTATCCACTGCTGGGCCACAGCGACTACCGCTGGCGCTTCCTCGGTTCAGACATCGACCCCGTGGCTCTGGCCTCGGCCAAGGCTATCGTCCAGGCCAATGGCCTGGGCAAAGCCATTACCCTGCGCCAGCAGGCCAACCGAGCGCACATCCTCAGCGGCCTGCTGCAGGAGGGCGAACGCTTTGACCTGACCCTGTGCAACCCGCCCTTCCATGCCTCACGCGACGAAGCCACCCGCGGCAGCCAGCGCAAATGGAAGAACCTCGGCAAGCAGGACCCCAAACGCAAGCTGCCGGTGCTGAACTTCGGTGGCCAGAACAATGAACTGTGGTGCGAAGGTGGCGAAATCCGCTTTGTCACCCAGTTGATTGGCGAAAGCGTGCAGTACGCCGAACGGGTGCTGTGGTTCACCAGCCTGGTGTCCAAGGCCAGCAACCTGCCGGGCATCGAGGCCGCGTTGAAGAAGTCCGGCGCCAAGGCCGTGCGCATCATCGAGATGGGCCAGGGGCAGAAACAGAGCCGCATGGTCGCCTGGAGCTTCCATGACGACGCCGCACGCCAGGCCTGGCACGCCCAGCGTAAATCACAGGCATGAAAAAACCGCGCCCGGGCAAGCCGGGCGCGGTTTCGTCAAAACAACAATTACTTGTTGATAGCGTCGGTCAGCACTTTGGCTGGAACGAACTTGACGACTTTCTTGGCAGCGATTTCGATGGCAGCGCCAGTCGAAGGGTTGCGGCCGGTACGGGCAGGACGCTCGGAGACTTTCAGCTTGCCGATGCCTGGCAGAGTGATTTCAGCGCCGTTTTCCAGTTGGTCGGCAACGATCTGGCCCAGTTGCTCCAGAGCGTTCTTGGCGGTGGCTTTTGGCGCGGCGATCGATTCGGCGATGTCGGCAATCAGTTGGTCTTTGGTCAATGCCATGGTGGTGTTCCTTCCCTATCAAATTCGATGGTTATGCAGCGGACTACGACGTTATCGGGCCAGCCCCTTGAAATGGAGGGCCGCGCCAATTGCGTATGTAGATACGAAAATCGGCGTTTGGTTCGACACGACGACAGCATGCTGCCAGCAATGCGCACACGAGGGGCGCAAGACCGCGCAAAACTACCACAGGAATGGATAAATATCCGCTTCGCACTTTGATTAAATGCAGGTTTTTCGGGGGTTTCAGCTGAAAACACACAAAATTGAACAAAAAACGAACAACCGACATATCTGCCAACATACGGCCACTGCATCACCTCAGGTCTAGGTTAAACTTGGCAACTTTTGCAGCTCGCCGAGAATTCCATGCCAATCCGTCATTGCATCGTTCACCTGATCGACAAAAAGCCCGATGGCAGCCCCGCCGTGCTGCATGCTCGCGACTCCGAACTGGCTGCCTCCGATGCCATCGAAAACCTCCTGGCCGACCTCAATGACAGCTACAACGCCAAGCAAGGCAAGGCCTGGGGCTTTTTCCACGGCGAATCGGGCGCCTACCCGCTGAGCGGCTGGCTGAAGCAGTACCTGGAGGGGGAAAAGGACTTCACCGCCTTCAGCCGCGTGGCTGTCGAGCATCTGCAGAAGCTGATGGAAGAGTCCAACCTGTCCACCGGCGGCCACATCCTGTTTGCCCACTATCAGCAAGGCATGACCGAGTACCTGGCGATCGCCCTGCTGCACCATAGCGAAGGCGTGGCGGTGAATGCCGAGCTCGACGTGACCCCTTCCCGTCATCTCGACTTGGGCCAGCTGCACCTGGCAGCACGCATCAACCTGTCGGAGTGGAAGAACAACCAGAACTCCAGGCAGTATATTTCGTTCATCAAGGGCAAGAACGGCAAGAAGGTGTCGGATTACTTCCGCGACTTCATCGGCTGCCAGGAAGGCGTCGACGGCCCGGGCGAAACGCGTACCCTGCTCAAGGCCTTCAGCGATTTCGTCGAAAGCGAAGACCTGCCGGAAGAATCCGCCCGCGAAAAGACCCAGACCCTGGTCGAGTACGCCACCACCCAGACCAAGCTGGGCGAGCCGGTGACGCTTGAAGAGCTGTCCAGCCTGATCGACGAGGACCGCCCCAAAGCGTTCTACGACCACATCCGCAACAAGGACTACGGCCTGTCGCCGGAAATTCCTGCTGACAAACGCACCCTCAATCAGTTCCGCCGTTTCACCGGGCGTGCCGAGGGGCTGTCGATCAGCTTCGAGGCACATTTGCTGGGGGACAAGGTGGAGTATGACGAAGCGGCGGGGACCTTGATCATCAAGGGGCTGCCGACAACCTTGGTGGATCAGCTGAAGCGCCGCAAGGACTGATTTCCCCCAAGCCCCCAAAGGAGGCCACCAGTGCCTCCTTCGCTGACTTGCGCAGCCGCTTCACCAACCGCTCCTGGCGCAGCGCCGCGCCCTTGTCCGGCCACTGCTCCACGTACACCAGCGCCTGGGCCGGGCTGGTCTTGAAATAGCGGGCGCCCTGCCCTTTCTGATGCGCGGCGAACCGACGCTGCGGGTCATCGCTGATGCCGCAATACAACGAGCCATTGGCTGCCCTTACCAGATAGACAAACCAGGGCTTACCAACGGCAGGTTCGACGACTTCACTCACCCTGGGCCTGCTGGAATGCGCGCAACCCCTTGAATGCCTGCAGGCGGACCTTGTTCTGCATCAGCGGCGACCACCCCAGCAGCATTCCAGGAACACCCAACGCTTGCCGCGACCAGCGCCACAGGTCAAAGGTATCGTCATGCTGGCAAATCAGCCCATCACGCATGACAAAGCGTGCCTGGATATCGTTGACCACAACACGGCCGGTCTGGCTGAACAGGTAGGTAGCCACCCAGTGCGCGCTGCCACTGTGCTCATCTGCACGTATGCTGTCGAATGTCAGGGTGAAGTTCTTGGCGCGGGTGGTGAGCATCCGCCACATATCGCCTGCGTCCTTGCCGCGCAGGGTGCCGAACACCGGGTCGCTGAAAACGATATCGCTGCTGTAGCAGGCCAGCATGGCGTCGGCATCCAGGCGCTGGAAAGCCTGGTAGAAACGGGTAATCAGGGCGCGGTTGGCATCGCTCATTGTGGGCTTGTCCGTCCTAGGTTCGAAAACTGCACGATAATCTGCCCCGATGGCTTATGCCAGTACCCTCCTCTTGGCAGGCAAGAGGACGGTACTGCAAAAACAGGCCTCAGACTTTTTCGCAGGTCACCTGCACCTGCAGTGCCCGCCCGGCACCCAGCCCGAACACGACGGCGCCAACGCCCAGTACCGCAAAAATCCAACCCAATGCCGCCCAGCCGCCGGTCAGGTCATGCACCAGGCCCACCGCGAAAGGCCCCATCGAGGCCAGGGTATAACCCACCCCTTGGGCCATGCTCGACAAGTTCGCCGCCACGTGGGCATCTTTCGAGCGCAGCACGATCAAGGTCAGCGCCAGGGCAAAGGTACCGCCCTGCCCCAGGCCCAGCACAATGGCCCACCCCCACAACCCGGAAAGTGGCGCATACAGGCAACCGAACAGCCCCGCCAGCGTACCTGACATGACCAGCACGATTGCCAGCCGCTGGTCCTTGCCGCGGGTGGCCAGCCAGGGGGCACTGAGCGAGCTGATCAACTGCACGATTACCGACCCTGACAGCACCAACCCTGCCTCGGTAGGGCTGAGGCCGCGACCGATCAGGATCGATGGCAACCAACCGAACACGATGTAGGCCAGTGATGACTGCAGGCCCATATACAGGGTCACCTGCCAGGCCAGTGGGTCACGCCACAAGCCTCGCACGCGATAGGCCACCCTGTGCAGCCCATGCCCCTGACGGGCCTGTGGCAGCCACACCAGCATGGCCAGCAAAGCCGGCAGCACCCAGAAGCCCAACCCTAGTGCCCAGCTGCCGTCGAAATGCTGGGCCAACGGCACGGTGGCACCCGCGGCCATGGCCGCGCCCAGGCATAATGCCATGGTGTATACACCGGTCAGCGTGCCAGCGTGTTGCGGAAAGTCGCGCTTGACGATACCTGGCAACAATACGCCGATAATGCCGATGCTGGCCCCTGCCATCAGGCTGCCGAGGAACACCCCGACAGCCCCAAAGGTACTTCGTACCACGAGGCCAAGCGCCAGGGTGACGAGGATGCCAAGAATCACCCGCTCGCTGCCAAAGCGCCGCGCCAGCACTGGCGCCAAGGGAGCAAACAGGCCCAGGCAGAGCACCGGCAAGGTGGTCAGCAAGCCCGCCTGCGAAGCATTCAGCCCCAAGCCTTCAGATACTTGGCCCAGCACCGGCGCCATGCTCGACAATGCCGGGCGCAGGTTCAAGGCCACCAGCACCAGGCCCAGCAGCAACAGCCAGGGCCGCCGCAACACCACAGCCTGTTGCTGGACCTGTTCGTCGTCAGCTTCAGCGTCGATCAGTAGCTCATCGAGATCCCGCTCGTTCGATGGGGTATTACGGGTGATGGATTCAGCCATGGCCTTCTCGGTGTCAGGATTCAATTAGGGTACGGCTCAGGCGCTTGGCCCGTTCAGCGTCACGTTGCTCGATGGCGTCGAGGATCTGCCCATGCAAGTCGAACGTGGCCTGGCAGCGCGGAACGGTGGCCATATTGTGTTGCAGAGCGGCAGCCACGACCCCGGAGAAGTAACGGTACAGCTCGCTCAATGCCGGGTTATGGGCGGCATCGACCAGCCGCTGGTGGAAGACCAGATCGCAGGCGACATAGGCATCGACATCGCCGTGAAAGTGCCCGGCACTGCCTTCCAGGGCATCCTTCAGCGCTTGCAGGTCGGCATCGTTACGACGCAAAGCCGCCAGGCCGATGGCCTCCGCCTCGAGGATATGGCGGGTCTCGCGGGCCTGCTCGAGCGTACATCGGGACATCGCGTGCACCGCCTGCAGCGGGTCCTGGGCAGTGCGCAGGTAGCTGCCGTCTCCCTGGCGAATTTCCACCAGGCCACTGAACGCCAGCACGCGCATGGCCTCACGCACCGTGTTACGGCTAATGCCCAGTTGCAAGGCAAGCTCTGGCTCGGTAGGCAGGCGCTGGCCGACCTGCCAATCGCCCAGCACGATGCATTCGCGCATGCGCTCTACCGCCAACTCCACCAGGGAACGCTTGGTCAGCTCTGTATTCATGTCACTCAACCAATCATCCGATGAATTGCCGCAGCTTACTGGATTGCAGGCGAAGACGTAAACCACCTGGTATTTCTGCCAGTTGTGGGCATGCCCCTTTGTTGCAACGCTCGTTACGTGCTTTCAAGGATGCGCCCACATGCGAATGGCGAGTTTGCTGTTACTGCTGTTCCTGGCCCTGCAGCCAGGCTGTGACCCGGCCCGGCACCCGAGCCGCCCCAAGACCTTGCTCATCGGCCTTGATGGCGTGCAACTGCAGCAGTATTTGCAACTGGGCGATGCAACCAACCTGGAGCAGCGGCTTTACTACGGCAAGGCTTACGCCGGGGGTATCAATGGTAAAGCCAGCGAGCAGCTCACGTTGAGCGGCCCTGGCTGGATCACTTTGCTGACCGGCGTGTGGAGCAACAAGCATGGCGTTGAATCGGACGACGACTCGCAACGGGTCAACCCGGCGTTTCCCAGCCTGTTCAAGCGGCTACGCCTGGCCTACCCCAATGCCTACCTCTCCAGCATCGTCAACTGGTCACCCATCAACACGGCATTTCTGCTGGAGGACGCCCATGACGCCGATGTACGCGAAAGTGGTTTGCCAGATGAACAGGTGATTGCGCGTACGTTGCAGATCCTGGGTGACACACCTGCTGACTTCACGTTCATTCAACTGGACGAACCTGACCAGATCGGCCATCAAAGGGGTTACGGTGAGCACTATGCGCAGGCGTTGCGCAAGGCCGACAGCGAGATCGGGCGGCTATTGGACAAGGTAGACCAGCGGCGTCGCATGTTCCCACAGGAAGACTGGCTGGTACTCGTCAGCACCAACCATGGCCGGGACTATTGGGGGAAAGGCCATGGCGGCGCTTCGGAGCAGGAAAAGAGTATCTTCATCGCCAGCAACAAGCCGTTGAATCAGGAACTGACCGAGCTGAGCATTCCTGTGGAGATGCCTGGGCCCGGCGGCCTGTACGGGCTTCCCGCGCAGACCTCGGTAGCGCCCACGGTGCTGCGTCACATGGGCCTCAAGCTGCAGCCGGAATGGCTACTGGACGGCACGCCTTTACTGGGTGATACCGGCGTGCGCAAGGCGCGGGCCGATGAAAACAAAGGACGGCTACGCTGGAACAGTAACACCAAGGGTTATCTGACCATTATCAAGAACGGCCATGTGGTTGCCCAGGTTGCGGCCAGAGACGATCAATGGATCGATCCGGAGGGGATGGACAAGCAGAACGATTATGTACTGGTGCTGGATGGTACACCGGCGGCGGTGCGCAACAGGCCGGCAGCCAAGCCATTTGTGATCGAAGACCGCCGCTATTAAGCCCTTGAGAAGCAACAGTTTTGTCGTTCCTCAAGGGCTGGCGCGATCCCCGTAGGAGCGGGTTCACCCGCGAAAGGGCCGGCCCTCCTGGCCAGTTTCCACTCGCCGTTCACCGTTGCCGCCGCTACCGTATTCGCGGGTAAACCCGCTCCTACATTGGACGCGCACAGGCTGTTGTAGGAGCGGGTTCACCCGCGAATGGGCCGGGCCTGCTGGCCAATTTCCACCGGCCGTTCGCCGCTGCCGCCGCTACCGTATTCGCGGGTAAACCCGCTCCTACGATGGACGCGCACAGGCTGTTGTAGGAGCGGGTTCACCCGCGAATGGGCCGGGCCTGCTGGCCAATTTCCACCGACCGTTCGCCGCTGCCGCCGCTACCGTATTCGCGGGTAAACCCGCTCCTACATTGGACGCGCACAGGCTGTTGTAGGAGCGGGTTCACCCGCGAATGGGCCGGGCCTGCTGGCCAGTTTCCACCCGCCGTTCACCGTTGCCGCCGCTACCGTATTCGCGGGTAAACCCGCTCCTACACGTCAGCTCAACGCATCCAGCAGTGCCTGGTTCATTTCCGGCGTACCGATGGTGATCCGCAGGAACTGGGCAATACGCGGCTGCTTGAAGTGACGCACGATCACGCCCTGCTCGCGCAAGCGTGCCGCCAGCTCGCCGGCATCCTGCTGCGGGTGGCGGGCGAAGATGAAGTTGGCAGCCGACGGCAGCACCTCAAAGCCCTTGGCCTGCAGCTGACCGACCAACACCTCGCGGCTGTCTATCACCTTGCGGCAGGTGTCCTCGAAGTACTCACGGTCTTCGAACGCCACCGCCGCACCGACGATAGCTGCACGGTCAAGCGGATAGGAGTTGAAGCTGTTCTTGATCCGCTCCAAGGCCTCGATCAGGTCCGGGTGCCCCACCGCCAGGCCCACTCGCAGCCCTGCCAGCGAGCGCGACTTCGACAGCGTCTGGGTAACCAGCAGGTTATCGTAGCGGTCCACCAGGCTGATCGCCGTTTCACCACCGAAATCGATGTAGGCCTCATCCACTACCACCACCGAATCACGGTTAGCCTGCAGCAGCTGCTCCACCACCAGCAACGGCATCAGGCAACCGGTCGGCGCGTTGGGGTTGGGGAAGATGATGCCAGCGTTGGGCTTTTTGTAGTCCTCAATGCGGATCTGGAACTGCTCATCCAGCGCCACCTGTTCGAAGGCAATGCCGTACAGGCCGCAGTACACCGGGTAGAAGCTGTAGCTGATGTCCGGGAACAGCAGGGGCGCATCGTGCTGGAACAGGCCGTGGAAGATGTGCGCCAGCACCTCGTCCGAGCCGTTGCCGACAAACACTTGCGCCGGGGTCACGCCGTAGTACTCGGCCACCGCTTGCTTGAGACGGTCACCGTTCGGGTCCGGGTACAGGCGCAGGTTATCGTTCAGCTCGCCGCGCATGGCCTCCAGCGCCTTGGGCGACGGGCCATAGGGGTTTTCGTTGGTGTTCAGCTTGACCAGGCGGGCCAGCTTGGGTTGCTCGCCCGGCACGTAAGGCACCAGGTCCTTGACGAAGGGGCTCCAGAATCGACTCATGCTCAGTTCCCCTTCTCTTGGGTCAGGATACGGTATTCAGCGCTGCGGGCGTGGGCGGTCAGCGACTCGCCACGGGCCAGGACCGAGGCAGTGTGGCCCAGTTCGGAAGCGCCCTGTTCGGAGCAGAAGATGATCGACGAACGCTTCTGGAAGTCATACACCCCCAGCGGCGACGAAAAACGCGCGGTACCTGAAGTGGGCAGCACGTGGTTAGGGCCAGCGCAGTAATCGCCCAGCGCTTCGCTGGTGTGGCGGCCCATGAAGATCGCGCCAGCGTGGCGAATGTGTGGCAGCCAGGCTTGCGGGTCGGCCACCGACAGCTCCAGGTGCTCCGGTGCAATGCGGTTGGCCACGTCCATGGCCTGCTGCATGTCACGCACCTGGATCAGCGCACCACGGCCATTGATCGACTTCTCGATGATATCGGCACGTTCCATGGTCGGCATCAGCTTGTCGATGCTGGCAGCCACACGATCGAGGAAGGCGGCATCCGGGCTGACCAGGATGGCCTGGGCGTCTTCGTCGTGCTCGGCCTGGGAGAACAGGTCCATGGCAATCCAGTCCGGGTCGGTCTGACCGTCGCACACCACGAGAATTTCCGAGGGGCCGGCGATCATGTCAATGCCTACCTGGCCGAACACGTGGCGTTTGGCGGTGGCAACGTAGATGTTGCCCGGGCCGACGATCTTGTCCACCTGCGGCACGCTTTCAGTACCGTAGGCCAGCGCAGCCACGGCCTGGGCACCACCGACGGTGAACACCCGGTCGACACCGGCGATGCAGGCAGCCGCCAGCACCAGCTCGTTGACCTCACCACGCGGGGTCGGTACCACCATCACCACTTCAGCCACGCCCGCGACCTTGGCCGGGATGGCGTTCATCAGCACCGACGACGGGTACGACGCCTTGCCGCCCGGCACATACAGGCCAGCACGGTCCAGCGGGGTGACCTTCTGGCCGAGCACGGTGCCGTCGGCCTCGGTGTACTGCCAGGAATCCTGCTTCTGCCGCTCGTGATAAATGCGCACACGGTTGGCGGCCTTTTCCAGGGCCTCGCGCTGGACCGGTGTAATACGGGTCAGCGCCAGTTCCAGGCGCGCGCGATTGAGGATCAGGTCGTCAATCGACTTGGCGTCAACACCATCGAAGCGCTGGGTGAATTCCACCAGCGCCGCATCACCGCGTTCACGCACGGCCTTGATGATGTCGAGCACGCGCTGATTGACCGCGTCATCGGACACACTTTCCCAGCTCAGCAGATGATCCAGATGTCGAGCGAAATCCGGATCAGCGGCGTTGAGACGGGCAATTGCAGTGGACACGGTCATGGCGAGGGCCTCGTAATATTAGCGAATGCTCAGGCGCCCTAGGGGATTGTGCGAAAAGTGCCTGCGCGACGATCATGCTACGTTAAAAACAGGCTCGGAATGCTCATTTGCAACCAGCAAAGTCGGGCGCGACCCCGGCCGTTCCTCGCCTGTTTTCGTTCTTGCATGATCGCCGCTCGGCGACTTTTCGCACAATCCCAAGCTACCAGTCCATCCGCGCGGGCACCCGAGAAAAATGGCTATGACGCGGATAGACGGGCGCGACAGCGAAGGTCGCGCGCAGGAGTCAACCGCGGTGTCGCGATTCGACCGCTTGACGCAGCGTGTCGATCAGGCTCTGGATACGGGCGTGCTGCATTTTCATGGAGGCTTTGTTGACCACCAGGCGCGAGCTGATCGTGGCGATCAGTTCCTGAGGTTCCAGGCCGTTGGCACGCAGGGTGTTGCCGGTGTCGACCACGTCGATGATCTTGTCGGCAAGGTTGATCAGCGGCGCCAGCTCCATCGAGCCATACAGCTTGATGATGTCGACCTGGCGACCTTGTTCGGCATAGTAACGCTTGGCTACGTTGACGAACTTGGTGGCCACACGCAGGCGGCCCTTGGGCTCGGCGGCGCCGACTACGCCCGCGGTCATCAGCTTGCATTGAGCAATCTGCAGGTCCAGGGGCTCATACAGGCCCTGGCCGCCGTACTCCATCAGCACGTCCTTGCCGGCCACACCCAGGTCGGCAGCACCATGCTCGACATAGGTCGGCACGTCGGTGGCACGCACGATCAGCAGGCGCACATCGTCCTGCGTGGTCGGGATGATCAGTTTGCGGCTCTTGTCCGGGTTTTCGGTCGGCACGATGCCGGCCTCGGCGAGCAACGGCAAGGTATCGTCGAGAATACGGCCTTTGGAAAGCGCGATGGTCAACATTGGAACGTCGGTCCTTAAGCGGCTGCTGCCGGCCAGGTCATCGACCTGGCCGCATTCAATTCAAAAGGTGCGTCCTTGCACCCGCGGGGTACTAGCCCGGTACGCGGCGGATTTTCGCGCCGAGCATCTGCAGTTTTTCCTCGATGCACTCGTAACCACGGTCGATGTGGTAGATGCGATCGATCAGGGTATCGCCTTCGGCAACCAGCGCCGACAGCACCAGGCTGGCGGAAGCACGCAGGTCGGTGGCCATGACCGGGGCACCCTTCAGCGCCTTGACGCCAGTGACGATGGCGGTGTTGCCTTCGACCTGGATCTGCGCGCCCATGCGGTGCATTTCGTAAACATGCATGAAGCGGTTTTCGAAGATGGTCTCGATTACCGCGCCAGTGCCTTCGGCAATGGCGTTCAGCGAGATGAACTGCGCCTGCATGTCGGTCGGGAACGCCGGATACGGGGCAGTACGCAGGTTCACGGCTTTCGGCCGCTTGCCATGCATGTCCAGTTCGATCCAGTCCTCGCCGGTGTTGATGTCGGCACCCGCTTCCTTGAGTTTTTCAAGCACGGCTTCAAGGATGGTAGGGTCGGTGTCCTTGACCTTGACGCGGCCACCGGTCACGGCAGCGGCAACCAGGTAGGTACCGGTCTCGATGCGGTCCGGCATGACGCGGTAGTTGGCCGAATCCAGTCGTTCGACACCGTCGATGGTGATGGTGTCGGTACCTGCGCCCTGAATGTTCCCGCCCATGGCGTTGATGAAGTTGGCCAGATCGACCACTTCAGGCTCACGCGCGGCGTTCTGCAACACGCTGCGGCCCTTGGCCAAGGCAGCGGCCATCATGATGTTCTCGGTACCGGTCACGCTGACGGTGTCGAAGAAGAAGTGCGCGCCACGCAGGCCACCTTCAGGCGCCTTGGCCTTGATGTAGCCGCCTTCCACTTCGATCTTCGCCCCCATGGCCTCAAGGCCACGGATGTGCAGATCGACCGGGCGCGAGCCAATGGCGCAACCGCCAGGCAGGGCCACTTCGGCTTCGCCGAAACGGGCAACCATCGGGCCCAGCACCAGGATCGAGGCGCGCATGGTCTTGACCAGCTCGTACGGCGCGACCAGGGTCTTGATGGTGCGTGGATCGATCTCCACCGACAGCTTTTCGTCGATCACAGGCTCGATGCCCATGCGCCCGAACAGCTCGATCATGGTGGTGATGTCGTGCAGGTGCGGCAGGTTGCCCACGGTGACCGGGCCATCGGCCAGCAGGGTCGCTGCCAGAATCGGCAGGGCTGCGTTTTTCGCGCCCGAAATGCGGATCTCGCCGTCAAGGCGAGCGCCGCCAGTAATAATCAGTTTGTCCATTGGAGTCTCGCCGCCAAGTTGGCTCAGGTGCGCTCAGCCCAGGCTGCGCTGCTGAAAAATTTCATGGTTACCGCATGGATGCTGCCATTGGCGATCCACGGATTCAGGTGAGCATAGATCGCCTGCTGGCGTTTGACCGGACTCAGGCCAGCCAACTCGTCGCTGATCACGTTCAACTGGAAGTTGCAGCCTTCGCCTTCAACTTCGACCCGGGAACCCGGCAATTTCTCTTCAAGGAAGCTTTTAACTTCTACGGCCTGCATGCTCAACCTCAATCGGCGCCCGATGCGCACGGGTCGGCCATCATACAAAAAAGCCCCTCGCCTGCGAAGCCCAACGAAGGCTTCGCTGACCGAGGGGCCATCATCCGTGCCGGGCCACTAGCTTGCCAGCACTTCATCGAGATCATAGACCTCGGCAATTTCCCGCATGTCGTCAGGCATGCCACGCACTTCGCACGCCTTGCCAGTGGCCTGAGCATCACGCATGTACGCAAGCAATAACGACAAGCCGACACTCGACGACTTCTCGACAGCCGAGCAATCAAGCACCAGTCGCGGCTCGCGCGAGCCATCGATCAGCACCTTGCCTTGCTTGCGCAAGGCCGGGCCGCTGCGGTAATCCAGCACGCCAGCCAGACGCAGCACGCCCGGCTCTGCCATGCTTACAGCGGCCTCGCTCATTTGACGGTCTTCTCTGGCGAGTTGTCGGCAGCCTGCTTGGCCTTGGCCACTTCGCCAGCCCAGCCGTCGATGGTCTTGTCCAGGTCATTGCCGTTGCGCTGCATGGCATCGGCGAACTGGTCACGGAACAGCTTGCCGATGTTGATGCCGTTGACGATCACGTTACGCACCTTCCACTCGCCGCCAATGTTCTCCAGGGTGTACTGCACGGGGTACACGGCACCGTTGTTGCCGGTAACCTTCATGCCGACACTGGCGCGTTTGCCGTCATCGGCTTTAGCCGGGTCGACAGTGATGCCCTGGTTGTTGTACTCGAGCAAGGCATTGCCATAGAACTGCATCAGGCTGCGCTTGAAGTTTTCCTGGAAGCGCTGCATCTGCTCCGGGGTCGCCTTGCGCGAGTACTTCACGGTCATGATGCTACGCGAGATACCGTCGGCATCCACCACCGGGCCGAGAATGCGGTTGAGCGAGTCATAGAAGGCGTTGGGGTTGGACTTGTACTGCTCCTTGTTGGCCTTGAGGTCGCCGAGCAGTTCATTGGTGGTGCTTTGAACCACTTCGTGCGGTGTCTGCACAGCCAGGGCCAGCAGGGGGAAGGCCGCCAGCAGCACCAGCAAGCCACGTCGCAGGATCGAAATCATGGGTACTCCTTAATTAGCCGGTTGCGCTTCTTTCGGTTCCTTGCCAACAGAGTTGAGCAGGAACTTGCCAATCAGATCTTCCAGCACCAGTGCCGACTGAGTGTCATGGATGGTTGAACCATCCTTGAGGACATCGTCTTCACCGCCCACGCTGATGCCGATGTACTTCTCACCAAGCAAACCGGCGGTCAGGATCGAGGCAGTGGAGTCGGTCGGCAGGTTATCGACCGACTTGTCCAGCTGCAACGTCACCCGACCGGTGTAGGAATCACGGTCCAGATCGATGGCGGTGACCTTGCCGATGGTCACACCGGCCATGGTCACTTTAGCTCTGACCGTCAAACCGGCGATATTGTCGAAGTACGCATAAACTTTATAGGTATCAGTGGTCGGGCTGGCCGACAGCCCGCTGACACGCAGGGCCAGCAGCAGCAGCGCCAGGATCCCGGCCAGGAGGAACAGGCCGACACCGATTTCCAGGGTGCGGTTTTGCATCAGAAATCTCCAAACATCAAGGCGGTCAGAATAAAGTCCAGACCCAGCACTGCCAACGAGGCATAGACCACGGTCTTGGTGGTTGCACGACTGATCCCTTCTGAGGTGGGCTCACAGTCGTACCCCTGGAATACGGCGATCCAGGTCGAGACGAAAGCAAACACCAGGCTCTTGACCAGCCCGTTGAGCACGTCGTCAGTGAAAGAAACACTGTTCTGCATGTTGGCCCAGAACGAGCCTTCGTAGACACCCAGCCAGTCCACCGCCACCCACGAGCCACCCCAGATACCGACCACGCTGAAGATCAGCGCCAACAGCGGCAGCGAGATGAAACCGGCCCACAGGCGTGGCGCAACGATGTACTTGAGCGGGTCGACACCGATCATTTCCAGGCTCGACAACTGCTCGGTAGACTTCATGTTGCCGATTTCGGCGGTCAGCGCGGAACCGGCACGCCCGGCAAACAGCAACGCCGTTACCACCGGGCCAAGTTCACGCAGCAGGGTCAGGGCGACCATCTGCCCTACCGCCTGCTCCGAGCCGTACTTGGTCAGGATGCTGTAGCCCTGCAGCGCCAGCACCATGCCGATGAACACACCGGACACGACGACGATCGCCAGCGACAGCACACCCACCGAGTACAACTGCTTGGTCAGCAGCTGGAAGCCGCCGCCAATACCACCGCGACCGACCAGCGCATGGAACAGGAACAGGCACGAACGCCCGAGCACGGCCAGCACGTCGATTGCCGAGCGGCCCAGCAGGCGGACACGTTCGAGTAAGGATTTTCTGCGCATCAACGCGCCCCCAGCAGGTCGGCGCGGTAGTCAGGCGCGGGAAAGTGGAAGGGAACCGGGCCATCCGGGTCGCCTTTCATGAATTGGCGGATCCGTGGATTGTCCGAACCCATCAGCTCATCAGGCGTCCCCTGGCCCAGCACTTGGCCGTCACCTACCACGTAAATGTAGTCGGCGATGCTGGCGGTTTCTGCCAGGTCATGGGAAACCACGATGCTGGTGATGCCCAGGGCATCGTTGAGCAGGCGAATCAGGCGCACCAGTACCCCCATGGCGATCGGGTCCTGGCCGACGAACGGTTCGTCGTACATGAGGATCTGCGGGTCCAGGGCAATCGCCCGGGCCAGTGCCACACGGCGCTTCATGCCACCGGACAGCTCGTCGGGCATCAGGTCGATGGCACCGCGCAGGCCCACGGCCTGCAGCTTCATCAACACGATGTCACGGATCATTTCGTCCGACAGCTGAGTATGCACGCGCAGCGGGAACGCGACGTTCTCGAACACATCGAGGTCGGTGAACAACGCGCCGCTCTGGAACAGCACGCCCATCTGCTTGCGGGCGTCGAACAGGTCGCTGCGCGACAGCGTCGGCAGGTTCTGCCCGGCAACCCATACCTCACCGCTCGCGGGACGCAACTGTGCGCCCATCAGGCGGAGCAACGTGGTCTTGCCGCACCCCGATGGCCCCATGATGCCGGTGACCTTGCCGCGCGGGATGCTGATGTCCACGTTGCTGAAAATGCTGCGCGAACCACGTTTGAAGGTTACACCCTTCAACTCGACCGCGTAGGCGCTATCCACACTCATCTAGACTCCTTGCTAATGCAGCCTCGTCCTAATGGACGCCGGCCTCCATCTGGAAGGCACACGCACCCCTGACAGGCCGAATAGCGGCGAACTATAGCACCGCTGACAGCCCCGCCCCAAGGCCGGGCAAGCAGTCGTTCAGCCCAGGGACAGGCTTTGGTGGTATTCACTGCAACAATCGAGGAGGTGAGGGTTTTCATCATTGCGCGTATAATCGTCGCCCTTTCATCAGGCATTGCTTTTTCGACATGAGCCAATCCAGCGAGCTGATCCAATCCGCCCAACGCACTCTGCGCCTGGAACTCGAGGCCGTAGAGGCCCTTTTGGCGCGCATCGACGACAATTTCGTCAAAGCCTGCGAACTGATTCTGACCAGCAAGGGCCGGGTCGTCGTGGTCGGCATGGGCAAGTCCGGGCACATCGGCAACAAGATCGCCGCGACCCTGGCCAGCACCGGCACACCGGCGTTTTTCGTGCATCCGGCCGAAGCCAGCCATGGCGACATGGGCATGATCACCCGTGATGATGTCATCCTTGCGCTGTCGAACTCCGGCAGCACCGCCGAAATCGTCACCCTGCTGCCGTTCATCAAACGCCTTGGCATCAAGCTGATCAGCCTGACCGGCAACCCGGACTCGCCGCTGGCCCAGGCCGCCGAGGTCAACCTTGACGCACGTGTCGCACAAGAGGCCTGCCCGCTGAACCTGGCCCCCACCTCCTCCACCACGGCAGCGCTGGTACTGGGCGACGCCTTGGCCATCGCCTTGCTCGAAGCCCGCGGCTTCACCGCCGAGGACTTCGCCTTCTCGCACCCGGGAGGCGCGCTGGGCCGCCGCCTGCTGCTGAAGGTCGAGAACGTGATGCACGCCGGCGACGATCTACCTCAAGTATCACGCGGCACCCTGCTCAAGGACGCGCTGCTGGAAATGTCCCACAAAGGTTTGGGCATGACCGTGATCGTCGAAGCCGATGGCAAACTGGCCGGGATCTTCACCGACGGTGACCTGCGCCGCAGCCTGGACCGCAATATCGATGTGCATACCACCCTGATCGACCAGGTCATGACCGTTCATGGCAAGACTGCGCGTGCCGACATGCTCGCCGCCGAAGCCCTGAAGATAATGGAAGACCACAAGATCAACGCCCTGGTGGTGGTGGACCGTGAAGACCGCCCGACCGGCGCCCTGAACATGCATGACCTGCTGCGCGCCGGCGTAATGTAAAGGAGCGATGGAATGAACCAGGACCTCATGCAACGCGGCAAAGGCATCAAGCTGGCAGTCTTCGACGTGGACGGCGTGCTCACCGACGGGCGCCTGTACTTCCTCGAGGATGGCAGCGAATTCAAGACGTTCAATACCCTCGACGGCCAGGGCATCAAGATGCTCATGGCCTCGGGCGTGACCACCGCGATCATCAGCGGGCGCAAGACCCCCGTGGTCGAACGCCGGGCCAGTAACCTCGGCATCCCGCACCTCTACCAAGGCCGGGAGGACAAATTGGTGGTGCTTGACGGCCTGCTCGCCGAACTGGGCCTAAGCTATGATCAAGTGGCTTACCTGGGCGACGACCTGCCCGACCTGCCGGTGATTCGCCGAGTGGCTCTGGGCATGGCCGTAGCCAACGCCGCACCGTTCGTACGCCAGCACGCCCACGGCGTGACCCAGGCACGTGGCGGCGAAGGCGCGGCCCGTGAATTCTGCGAATTGATCATGCAGGCCCAGGGCACCCTGGACGCTGCCAACGCCAACTACCTGTAAGGCTGCCCATGCTCAGCAAGAAAGCCCGAAACATTGTGCTGCTCGGGGCGATAGCCGCCCTGTTGGTAGCCATTGGCTACTGGAATGTCAGCCCGGAAAGCTTCCTCGACAAGCCCGTGGCCCAAGTCGACGAAAGCGCCATCGATTACTACGCGATCAACGCCCACAGCGTGCAGTTCCTGCCCGACGGCAAGCTGCAATACGAAATGACCGCCGACAGAATCGAACACCTCAAGACCAGCGAAGTCACCCAGGTGACCACACCGGACCTGCACCTGTACCGCGGCACCGAGTACCCGTGGCATGTGCAGAGCACGCGCGCCGAGGTCAATCCTGACGGTACCGAGGTCGAACTGATCGACAAGGTACGGATTGCCCGCACCGATGAAAGGCAGCGTGAAACCATCATTACCAGCTCACGCATGACCGTGTTCCCGCAGAAGCAATATGCGCAGACCGAGCAAGCCGTTAGAATCGACGGCGCCGGAGGCACCACTACGGGCAAAGGCATGAAAGCGTATTTGAAAGAAGGCAAGATGGACTTGCTCTCTAACGTAAGAGGACAGTATGAGGCTCGTTAAAACCCTCCCCCTTTTGCTCAGCCTGAGCGCAGCACTGGGAAGCGCGAGCGCCCTCGCCCTGCCGAACGACCGTGACCAGCCTATCCGCATCCAGGCCGACAACGCTCACCTGGATGACAAACAAGGCGTGGCCACTTACACCGGCGACGTGATCATCACTCAGGGTTCGATGATGATCAAAGGCAACACCGTGACCATTACCCGCTCCGCCTCTGGCGATATCGACGTAGTGACCTCGGTGGGCAACCTGGCCTACTTCGAGCAGCAGCAGAGCGCAGCCAAGCCGGACAAGATGAAAGGCTGGGGCGTAACCATCCAGTACCAGTCGCAGAAGGACTTGGTCATTCTCACCGACCGCGCCAAGGTCGAGAGCGAAGGCAATACCACCGAAGGCGAAAAGATCGTCTACAACACTCAGACCCAGGTGGCGACCGCCGGCCGTGGTGGCAATGTGACAACACCCCGTCAGCGCATCGACATGGTGATCCAGCCCAAGAAGAAGGCCGAGTAAATGGCAACCCTCAAAGCCCAGCACCTGGCAAAGAGCTACAAGGGGCGGCAGGTAGTACGTGATGTCAGCCTGTCTATCGACAGCGGCCAGATCGTCGGCCTGCTCGGCCCCAACGGCGCCGGCAAGACCACCTGCTTCTACATGATTGTCGGGCTGGTCCAGGCCGAACAGGGCCGCGTACTGATCGACAACCTCGATGTCAGCCACCAGCCCATGCACGGCCGCGCTCGCGCCGGTATCGGCTACCTGCCGCAGGAAGCCTCGATCTTCCGCAAGCTGTCGGTCGCCGACAACATCATGGCCATCCTCGAGACCCGCAAGGACCTCGACCGGGACGGCCGCCGCAAAGAGCTGGAAAGCCTGCTGCAGGAGTTCCACATCAGCCACATCCGGGACAACCTCGGCATGAGCCTGTCCGGTGGTGAACGCCGCCGCGTCGAAATTGCGCGCGCCCTGGCGACCGCACCCAAGTTCATCCTGCTGGACGAACCGTTCGCCGGTGTCGACCCGATTTCGGTCGGCGACATCAAGCAGATCATCCACCACCTCAAGGCCAAAGGTATCGGCGTACTGATTACCGACCACAACGTGCGTGAAACCCTGGATATCTGCGAAACCGCTTATATCGTCAACGATGGCCGATTGATCGCCGAAGGCGACGCTGAAACCATCCTGGCAAACGACTTGGTCAAAGAAGTTTACCTGGGCCACGAGTTCCGCCTCTGACCCGGCACGCGCCTGAAGTACTGGCAAACAGCCCTGAGACTGCGGGTAAAGTTGTTACGGTACTCTAGGCAAACGCTACAATTTAAGGCATAAAACTTGCTTGATCTGGCGCTTCGGCGCCCTCGTGTAGTGGATGGCGCATGCGCGCCGGCGAACAAGGTATTAAGCCCCTGCCATGAAACCATCGCTCGTCCTAAAAATGGGCCAGCAACTGACGATGACACCTCAGTTGCAACAGGCCATCCGCCTGCTCCAGCTCTCTACCCTGGACCTCCAACAGGAAATCCAGGAAGCGCTGGAGTCGAACCCGATGCTCGAACGTCAGGAAGACGGCGAAGACTTCGACAACAGCGACCCGATGGCCGACAACGCCGAGAACAAGCCGGCCGCCGAAGTTCAGGACAACAGCTTCCAGGAAAGCACCGTCAGCGCCGACAACCTGGAAGACGGTGAGTGGAGCGAGCGCATCCCCAACGAGCTCCCGGTCGATACGGCCTGGGAAGACATCTACCAGACCAGCGCCAGCAGCCTGCCGAGCAACGATGATGACGAATGGGACTTCACCACGCGCACATCGGCCGGCGAAAGCCTGCAAAGCCACCTGCTGTGGCAGTTGAACCTGGCGCCGATGTCCGACACCGACCGCTTGATTGCCGTGACCCTGATCGACAGCATCAACGGCCAGGGCTACCTGGAAGACACACTCGAAGAAATCTGCGCCGGTTTCGACCCGGAGCTGGATATCGAGCTGGACGAGGTCGAAGCAGTACTGCACCGCATCCAGCAGTTCGAGCCGGCTGGCGTCGGCGCCCGCAATCTGGGCGAATGCCTGTTGCTGCAACTGCGCCAACTGCCCGCTACAACCCCGTGGATGACCGAAGCCAAGCGCCTGGTCACCGATTTCATCGACCTGCTCGGCAGCCGTGACTACAGCCAGCTGATGCGGCGGATGAAAATCAAGGAAGACGAGCTGCGCCAGGTCATCGAACTGGTGCAAAGCCTTAACCCGCGCCCTGGTTCGCAGATCGAGTCCAGCGAGCCCGAGTACGTGGTGCCCGACGTCATCGTGCGCAAGGACAGCGACCGTTGGCTGGTAGAACTGAACCAGGAAGCCATCCCACGCCTGCGCGTCAACCCACAATACGCCGGCTTCGTGCGCCGTGCCGACACCAGCGCCGACAACACCTTCATGCGCAACCAGCTGCAGGAAGCGCGCTGGTTCATCAAGAGCCTGCAAAGCCGTAACGAAACCCTGATGAAAGTTGCCACGCAGATCGTCGAGCACCAGCGCGGCTTCCTCGACCACGGCGACGAAGCGATGAAGCCGTTGGTACTGCATGACATTGCCGAAGCCGTAGGCATGCACGAATCGACCATCTCGCGGGTTACCACGCAGAAATACATGCACACCCCGCGTGGCATCTACGAACTGAAATACTTTTTCTCCAGCCATGTCAGCACCTCCGAAGGCGGAGAATGCTCGTCCACGGCGATCCGCGCGATCATCAAGAAACTGGTTGCGGCGGAAAATCAGAAAAAGCCATTGAGTGACAGCAAGATCGCTGGTTTACTGGAGGCACAAGGCATCCAGGTAGCCCGTCGCACCGTCGCCAAGTACCGCGAGTCCCTCGGCATCGCACCGTCGAGCGAACGCAAGCGACTGATGTAGCCCCTGAGATGTGCCACAGCGTTTTCGTGGCAGGTGCAAGACCTGCCTCTTTATGCACGGGCAACAAAGGAGAAGCTGTATGCAAGTCAATATCAGTGGACAGCATGTAGAAGTCACCCAGCCACTGCGCGATTACGTGCTTGAAAAGCTCGCCCGCGTGGAGAGTCACTTCGACAAGATCACCAACGTGCAGGTAATCATGAAAGTCGAGAAGCTTCAGCAGAAGGTCGAGGCGACCCTGCAGATTCCCGGCGGCGAAGTGGTAGCCAACGCCGAACACGAAGACATGTATGCAGCGATCGACGCCTTGGCCGACAAGCTCGACCGCCAACTGAAAAAACACAAGGAAAAACAGCAAAGCCTGCTGCAAGGTGCAGCTGCCCGCTGATCCCCCTCATCCATGATCCGACTTGAAACCATCCTGACCCCCGGCCGTTCCCTCGTGAACGTGCCGGGCGGCAGCAAGAAGCGCGCCCTGGAAAAGGTCGCCACTGTCATCGCCGACCAAGTGCCAGAACTGGAGATGCAGGACGTCTTCGAAAAACTGGTAGCCCGGGAAAAGCTCGGTTCTACCGGTTTTGGCAATGGCATCGCCATCCCGCACTGCCGGCTTGAAGGATGCTCTGCGCCAGTCAGCGCCCTGCTGCACCTGGAAGCGCCTATCGATTACGACGCCATCGATGGCGCGCCGGTGGACCTGCTGTTTGTGCTGCTGGTGCCCGAAGCGGCCACCGATGCCCACCTTGAACTTCTGCGTCAGATCGCCAGCATGCTCGATCGCAAGGAGGTCCGTGATCGACTGCGTGCGGCCACCAGCAACGAGGCCCTGTTCCAGGTTGTCCTGGACGTACAGAACGAGCACTGAACATGCGCCTGATCATCGTCAGCGGCCGGTCCGGCTCCGGCAAGAGCACCGCCCTCGATGTCCTGGAAGACAGCGGTTTCTATTGCATCGACAATCTGCCAGCCGGGCTATTGCCGCAGTTGGCGGAAAATGCACTGATCAACACCGAATTGCTGCAGCCCAAGGTGGCGGTTTCGATCGACGCACGCAACCTGCCCAGTCACCTGATGCGTTTTCCCGAGCTGCTTGAAGAAGCCCGCGCACGGCACATCCAGTGCGACGTGTTGTACCTGGATGCCGATGAAGAGGTCCTTCTCAAGCGTTTCTCGGAAACCCGCAGGCGGCACCCCCTGACCAACGCCAACCGCTCGCTCGCGGAAGCGATCCGCGTGGAAAGCGATTTGTTGGGCCCCATTGCCGACCTGGCCGACCTGAAGATCGACACCACCAACCTGAACCTGTACCAGTTGCGTGACTCGATCAAACTGCGTCTGCTCAACCAACCCGAGCCTGGCACAGCGTTTCTGGTCGAGTCGTTCGGGTTCAAACGGGGCATGCCGGTCGACGCCGACCTGGTTTTTGACGTGCGCTGCCTGCCCAACCCCTACTGGAAACCAGAACTGCGTGAGCACTCAGGTCTCGATCAACCCGTGATCGACTACCTGGCCGCACAACCGGATGTCGAAGACATGTACAACGACATCTCCAGCTACCTGCTCAAATGGTTGCCCCGCTTCGCTGCCAGCAACCGCGCCTACGTAACCATTGCCATCGGCTGCACTGGCGGCCATCACCGTTCGGTGTACATCACCGAGCGCCTTGGTCAACAGCTGCAGCAAACCCTGAAAAACGTCCAGGTCCGTCATCGCGACCTCTAGCCCAAGGATCCACCCCTGATGCCCGCCCGCGAAATCACCATCATCAACAAGCTGGGTCTGCATGCCCGGGCGGCAGCCAAGTTCGTCGGTGTGGCCGGCCGCTTCCCCTGCCAGGTACGGGTGGGTCGCGCCCCGGACAAGCTGGTGGATGGCAAGAGCATCATGGCGGTGATGATGCTGGCCGCAGGCAAAGGCACCCAGGTGCACCTGCATACCGAGGGTGAGCAGGACAACGACGCCATGGATGCACTGGTCGAACTGATCAACAATTTCTTTGACGAAGGCGAATAGGCCTCGCAAACCTGCGCTTGCACAAGATCAGGACATCGCGGTATCCATCACCATCATCAGACAGAAGCCTGTACACAGCCCAAGACTGGCCAGACGATGATGGCCGTTGCTGCGCGATTCGGGGATGATTTCCTGGGTGACCACCAGCAACATCGCCCCTGCTGCACAGGCCAGCCCCAGCGGCAGCAGCAGTTCGGCAACATTCACCAGCCAGGCACAGATCAACGCCGCCACCGGCTCGACCAAGCCTGAGGCTGCGCCGATCAGGAAGGCCTTGAAGCGCGGCATGCCCGCCCCTGCCAGCACCAGCGCGATCACCAGCCCCTCAGGCACATCCTGCAAGGCAATGCCCATGGCCAGGCTGTCGGCGTCGGCCATACCTCCCCCGGCCGACACACCAATGGCCATACCTTCGGGGATGTTGTGGGCAATGATGGCAATCACGAACAGCCAGATGCGCGCTGCAATCACCGGCTGGTTTGCTGTGCCCACCAACGCTTCAGGCGAAGCCCAGGATACCTTGAGGTCGACCAGGAACAGGCACAACGCCCCGAACATCAGGCCAAAACTGACCAGGCCACCTGCCCCCCAAGGGCTGAAGCCAATAGACTGAGCCGCCGCCAGGCCCGGCATGATCAGGGAAAACGCGGTGGCCGCCAGCATCACGCCAGCACCGAAGCCCAACAGCGTATCCGCCAGCGCCACGGGCATATTGCGAATGACCAGTACCGGTACTGCGCCCAGTGCCGTACCCAGCGCGCATAAAGCACCGCCCTCCAGGGCGCGCAGCATGCGCGGATCGAGGTCTAGCCAGGCGAGGCCCCGTGCCACCAGTAACGCGGCGCCAGCCAGCAAAAGCAAAGTCCCAAGCGCCAGGCGGAACAGGCGCACACTGCTGACAGACATCACCTCAGAGCGCATACCGGTCCGACTCACTTCAGGGCTTCAAGGTAACGACGTTCAACTTCCACCCAGTCAATGACGTTGTAGAAGGCACCGATGTATTCCGGACGACGGTTCTGGTACTTGAGGTAGTAAGCGTGCTCCCACACGTCCAGGCCCAGGATCGGCGCATTGCCGTGCATCAGCGGGCTGTCCTGGTTGCCGCTACTCTCCACCACCAACGTTTTTTGCGGCGTGACGCTGAGCCAGGCCCAACCGCTGCCGAAGCGGGTCAACGCGGCTTTGGTGAAAGCCTCCTTGAAAGCCTCGAAGCCGCCAAGTTGTGCTGTGACGGCTTGCGCCAGCTGGCCCACAGGCTCGCCACCGCCCTGAGGTGACATGACAGTCCAGAACAGGCTGTGGTTGGCGTGACCGCCACCGTGGTTGGTCACAGCGCCACGCAGGTTCTCCGGCAGTTGCTTGACGGCAGCGACCAGTTTTTCCACCGGCCATTCGGCCCACTCGGTACCTTCGAGGGCGGCATTGAGGCTGTTCACGTAGGTCTGGTGATGCTTGGTGTGGTGGATTTCCATTGTCTGGGCATCAATGTGTGGTTCCAGCGCATCGTAGGCGTATGGCAATGCAGGCAAGGTATGGGGCATGTCAGTGAATTCCGTAGGCATGGGTTCTGGGTGCCACATCCGGTTGGGCAGCGAGCTCGCTGGCCCCGGCGCTGTGGCGGTTGAGCAAGCGCTCGGTACGCGGGTACTGGCCATACTCGGCAATGAAACTCAGCAGCTCGGTGTAAGTGCGCGCACTGTGGCGCAGGGCGGCATCACGCAGTGCCTGAGGCAGGCGCGCTTCCTGGCAGGCCTGCAGCAGTCGCTGATGAGCCGCGCACAGATAGTCGGCACTTTCATGCGGCTGGTTAAGGCGCAGGTGCAGGTCAGCCAGGTTGTGGTGGGCGATGACGAATGCAGCCACCGCTTCATCCACGTCATGCCAGCGCTCGAACAGCACCTGGGCCAACGCCAAGGCCTGCAGGTAGTGTTCCCGGGCGTCCACCAGTTCGCCTTGTTCGAATAGGCGGTTGGCGGTTTCCGTGGTGCGTTTCCAGTGCTGCATGGTTGTCTCCTGGGCGGTGACGCAGTGTCAGATACCGCCGGCGGTGAGTTTTTCCGGGTCCAGCAGCGCTTCAAGCTGGTCGCGGGACAGGTCGGTGTGCTCCAGCGCCACATCGATGATTGGACGACCCTGCTTGTAGGCGGTCTTGGCGATTTCGGCGGCCTTGAGGTAGCCGATGATCGGATTCAACGCCGTGACCAGAATCGGGTTGCGCGCGAGCGCTTCCTTGAGTTTGTCTTCGTTGACCTTGAAGCTGGCGATGGCTTTGTCGGCCAGCAAGCGGCTGACATTGGCCATCAGCTCGATGCTTTCCAGCAGGTTGCGGGCGATTACCGGCAGCATCACGTTCAGCTCGAAGTTACCGGCTTGGCCTGCGACGGCGATGGTCGCGTCGTTGCCAATCACTTGGGCGGCGACCATGGCAGTGGCCTCCGGGATCACCGGGTTGACCTTGCCTGGCATGATCGAAGAGCCCGGCTGCAGAGCTTGCAGCTCAATTTCGCCCAGACCGGCCAGCGGGCCGGAGTTCATCCAGCGCAGATCGTTGGCGATTTTCATCAACGCCACCGCGGTGGTCTTGAGCTGGCCAGACAAAGCCACGGCAGTGTCCTGCGAGCCGATCAGTGCGAACAGGTTCTGGCCGGGCGTGAACTCGACCTTGGTCAGGCCACTGAGCTGACGAGCGAAACCGACAGCGAACTGCGGATGGGCATTGATGCCGGTACCCACGGCGGTTCCGCCCTGGGCCAGCGCCTGCAAGTGCGGCAGCACACCTTCGATGTGCGACTTGGCAGCATTGATCTGCGCAGCCCAGCCATCCAGCACCTGGCTCATGCGCACGGGCATCGCGTCCATCAGGTGAGTACGACCGGTCTTCACGAACTGATGTACTTGTGCCGACTTGACCTCGATCACCTGTACCAGGTGCGCCAGGGCTGGCAGCAACTGCTCGTGCAGGGCCAACGCGGCGCTGACATGGATGGTGGTCGGAATGATGTCATTGCTGCTCTGGCCACAGTTGACGTGGTCATTGGCATTGACCGCCTCACCCAGTACATGGGTAGCCAAGGTGGCGATCACCTCATTGGCGTTCATGTTCGAACTGGTGCCAGAGCCTGTCTGGAACACATCCACCGGGAAGTGCTGGATGAAGTCCTCGGCCAGCAATTGCTCGACAGCCTTGACGATAGCCTGGCCCTGCCCGGCAGACAGTTGCTCCAGTTCGACGTTGGCCTTGGCCGCAGCGGCCTTGGCCAGCAACAAGGCACGAATGAACTGGGCCGGCATACGCTGGCCGCTGATCGGGAAGTTGTCGACCGCGCGCTGGGTCTGGGCGCCATAGAGGGCCTGGGCCGGCACCTGCAGCTCACCCATGCTGTCACGCTCGATACGGGTATCACTCATCATCAAATCCTTGCATCAGTTCATCGGGAGAAATCGAAGGCAGCAGACGGCAATTGGCCAGCTGCAGGGCGTAGGGTTGCCAGCGTTGGTTCTGTTCCTGGCGGTCGAGGTTGCGCAGGTCCAACAGAGGACGCCAGGCCTGGTCCAGGCACAGACAACGCCAATGCCAGGGGAGCATGCGATCGCAGGCGGTATCCAGCAGCAGGCGAAACGCTGTCAGCGCCACCGTCCATGGCGAGGTTTCGGTGCAGCACACCAGATAGCGGCCTTCGGCCAGGTAATGCTCGATCAGGCGCGGCTCGTCGGGGTCGAGCGCACAGCGAATGCGCCGGCTGAGCCAGCGCCAGTTTTCCAGGTAGGGCAGTTCGCGGAGGACGGATTTCATGAACATCATCGCCGAGTTACTGGATAATGATATTCATTATTAAGTGATAAACAGAATCACTTCAAGAAAAAAGGTGATGAAATAAAAACCCGGCGCGAGGGCCGGGTCTTCGGATTTGCAGAGAAAGGTGTAGTGCTGTGTAGGCCTCTTCGCGGGTAAACCCGCTCCTACAGCGGCCTGTGTCCCCGCCCCGATGTGCGTCTACCACCGTGTAGGAGCGGATGGATCCGCGCTAGGGCCGGCGCAGGCTAAAGATCAGCTACCAGCAACGGTCATCCGCTCGATCAACACCGAGCCCGTATGAATATTGCTACGGGTTTCAAGATCGCTGCCAATCGCGACAATCTGTTGGAACATGTCCTTCATGTTTCCGGCGATGGTAACTTCCTGTACGGCATGCTGAATCTCGCCATTCTCGACCCAGAACCCCGCCGCACCACGGGAATAGTCCCCCGTCACCATGTTCAAGCCATGCCCCATCAGTTCGGTCACCAGCAGCCCGCGCCCCATGCGGCGAATCAGCGCGGCCTGATCTTCGACACCGTGGCTGACGAACAGGTTGTGCACACCACCAGAATTGGCGGTACTCGGCAAACCCAGCTTGCGCCCCGAATAGGTACCCAGCAAGTACGACACCAGCTCGCCTTTGTCGACAAACGGTTTGGCATAGGTGGCCAGGCCATCACCGTCGAAGGCGGCGCTGCCCAACGCGCGCGGAATATGCGGGCGTTCGTCGAGGGTCAGCCAGGAAGGGAACAGGCGCTGGCCAATGGTACCCTCCAGGAACGACGACTTGCGGTACAGGTTGCCGCCGGAAATGGCCGACAGGAAGCTGCCGAACAGGCCACCGGCCAATTCGGCCGAAAACAGCACCGGTACCTCGCAAGTCGGCACCGGCCGGGCGCCAAGGCGGCTGGCGGCACGCTGGGCAGCGCGCAGGCCGATGCTGCTCGGGTCGGCCAGCAGGTTGCCCTGGCGGTTCACGTCGTACCAGTAGTCACGCTGCATCTGCCCGTCGCCTTCGGCAATCATCACGCAGCTCAGGCTGTGCCGGGTCGAGGCGTAACCACCGATGAACCCATGGCTGTTGCCATACACGCGGCAGCCCTGATGGGTATTGAGGGTGGTGCCATCGGCGTTGAGGATGCGCGGGTCGGCGTCGAACGCCGCCGCCTCGCAGGCCAGGGCCATTTCGATGGCCTTCTCGGGCTCGATATCCCAGTCGTGGTACAGGTCCAGATCCGGGATTTCACGCGCCATCAGCGCTGCGTCGGCCAAGCCCGAGCATTCATCCTCGGAGGTATGCCTGGCAATTGCCAACGCTGCAGTGACGGTCTCGCGAATCGCCTCCGGCCCACTGGCCGAGGTGCTGGCCGAACCTTTGCGCTGGCCAACATAAAGGGTGATACCAAAGCCTTGGTCGCGGTTGAACTCGACCGTTTCGACCTCACGCTGGCGTACGGTGGTGGACAGCCCTTGCTCCAGCGACACCGCCACTTCGCAGGCACTGGCCCCCTGACGACGCGCCTCGGCGATGATCGCCTCGACCTGTTCCTGCAATGCTGGCAGGTCTTTCGGACCTACGCTCTGGACTGCACTCATGGTTCTCTCCACTCAAATTCTGCGTACGGCTTGGGGTCATTCTACGACCGGGCCGGACAAGCGGCCCCCGACTGGTTATCATGGCGGCGATTTCTAGCGGACTGCCACCATGGTTGATTCAAACGACGACGCCTTCGACGGCGAAAAAAGCAAAACCCAGATCAAGCGCGAACTGCATGCGCTGGTCGAACTCGGCGAGCGGCTTACCACCCTCAAGGCCGATACCTTGGCGCGCCTGCCTTTGACCGACGAGCTGCGCAAGGCACTGGCCGAGGCCAGCAAGCACACCGCTCATGGCGCCCGTAAACGCCACATGTCGTTCGTCGGCAAGCTCATGCGCGTGCAAGACCTCGATGCCATCCACGCCTTGCTCGAACAGATGGACAGCTCGACTCGCCAGTACAACGAACGTTTCCACAGCCTGGAGCGCTGGCGTGACCGGTTGATCGACGGTAACGACGAAGACCTCGAGCGCTTCGTCAACGAGTACCCCGACACCGACCGCCAGCAGCTGCGCTCGCTGGTGCGCCATGCCCAGCACGAGAAGGCGCGGAACAAGCCGCCTGCCGCCGCGCGCAAGGTGTTCAAGTACATCCGCGACCTCGACGAGTTGCAGCGCGGGTTGCGCTGACGGACTGGGGCCTTGTAGGAGCGGGCGTGCCCGCTCCTACAATGGCTCCCGAAGCCATCAAGCCCCGGTACCGCCCACGGTAATCGCATCCAGTTTCAAGGTAGGCTGCCCCACCCCAACCGGCACCGACTGCCCGTCCTTGCCGCACGTCCCTACTCCGCTGTCCAGTGCCAGGTCGTTACCGACCATCGAAACCCGGCTCATCGCCTCGGGACCATTGCCGATCAGGGTTGCGCCCTTCACTGGCGCGGTAATCTTGCCGTCTTCGATCAAGTAGGCCTCACTGGTGGAGAACACGAACTTGCCGCTGGTGATATCCACCTGCCCACCACCGAGGTTGGCGCAGTAGATACCCTTCTTCACCGACGCAATAATCTCCTGTGGGTCGCTTTCGCCGGCTCGCATGTAGGTGTTGGTCATGCGTGGCATCGGCAGGTGCGCGTAGGATTCACGGCGGCCGTTGCCGGTCACAGCCATGCCCATCAGGCGCGCGTTCAGCTTGTCCTGCATGTACCCCTTGAGCACGCCATTCTCGATCAGCGTGGTGCATTCGGTCGGGGTGCCTTCGTCATCCACGCTCAGAGAACCACGGCGGCCTTCAAGGGTGCCATCGTCGACGATGGTGCACAGGCTCGACGCCACTTTCTCGCCAATGCGGCCACTGAACGCCGAACTGCCCTTGCGGTTGAAGTCGCCTTCCAGGCCATGGCCGACGGCCTCGTGCAACAGCACGCCCGACCAGCCCGAGCCCAACACTACCGGCAAGGTACCGGCCGGTGCCGGGATCGCTTCCAGATTCACCAGGGCCTGGCGCAAGGCCTCGCGGGCATAGCCCATCACCCGCTCCTCGGTGAAGTAGCGGTAATCGGTACGCCCGCCACCGCCCTGCCCACCGCGTTCACGACGGCCGTTCTGCTCGACGATGACGCTGACATTGAAGCGCACCAGCGGGCGTACGTCGGCAGCCAGGCTGCCATCGGCCGCGGCAATCAGAATGCGTTCCCAGACCCCGGCCATGCTCACGCTGACTTGCTGAATGCGCGGGTCCAGGGCACGGGTGGCGGCATCGACACGCTTAAGCAGCTCGACCTTTTCGGCACGGCTGAGCACGTCCAGCGGGTTGTCCGCGGTATACAGAGCGGCCACTTCCTGGCTGCGGAAGGCTTGCACCGTGCCGTTTTGCCCGGCACGGGAAATCGAACGGGCGGCACGGGCTGCCGAGGTCAGCGCTTCAAGGTTGATCGCGTTGCTGTAGGCGAAGCCGGTTTTTTCGCCGGACTGGGCACGCACGCCCACGCCCTGGTCGAGGTTGAAGCTGCCCTCTTTGACGATACCGTCCTCCAGCGCCCAGGTTTCCGAGATCTGGCCCTGGAAATACAGGTCGGCGGCGTCGATGCCGGGGCCAGCCAACTCACCCAGCACGCTCTGCAGGCTGTCCAGGGTCAAGCCGCCTGGGGCCAGGAGCTGCTCACTGACGGTGGATAACATCTGGCTCATAGTCACTCCGAGGTATGCGCAGGTCGCAACGCGCCCTGCGAAAAAAAGCGCCGGTGCGATACCACCGGCATGCGCGCCCGAATGGACGCTTGTTCTTCAATGTCGCGCTCGGCAAGCAGTACCGCTTCACCTTGCGCCTGTTCTGCGAGAATGCGCCCCCAAGGGTCGACGATCGCCGCATGGCCATGGGTTTCCCGTGGGCCAGGATGGGCGCCGCCCTGTGCCGCAGCCAGCAGGTAACACTGGGTTTCGATGGCCCGGGCACGCACCAGCACCTCCCAATGTGCTGCGCCGGTCACTGCGGTAAAAGCTGCTGGCGCGGTGATCAGCTCCGCGCCGGCAGCGCGCAGCGCGCTGTACAGTTCGGGAAAGCGCAGGTCGTAACACACGCTCAGCCCCAGCCGCCCGACCGGCGTATCAGCCACCACCACCTGAGCACCCTGCGCGTAGTCATCCGACTCGCGGTAACGGCCCCGGTTGTCGGCCACATCCACATCAAACAAGTGCAGCTTGTCATACCTTGCCGCCACCTCGCCGTGTTCATCGACCAGCAGCGAGCACGCATGGGCCTTGGCATCGGGCTGGCCGAACGGTGGCAAGGGCAAAGTACCGGCAACAATCCATAACTTGAGGTCGCGGGCGGTGCGTTTCAACCACGGCAGAATGGGCCCTTCCCCCAAGGCTTCGGCACGGCCGATGGCAGCAGCGTCCTTGCGCCCCATGGCGGCAAAGTTTTCCGGCAGCACCGCCAACCGTGCGCCGCCCAATGCGGCCTGCTCCAACAGGGCACCGGCACGCTGCAGGTTGGTCTGCACGTCGTCCTGGCTGACCATCTGGATTACCGCTGCCTTCATGGGTACTCCTAGCGGGATTTCTCGAAAGGTTTCACAAAGGTGATTCTAGGCTCTTTCCACGGCCCTTCGACACGGTAGTGCACGCTGGCAAAGCGTGACACGCGGTCACCGATCAGCCGATCGACCAGGAACAGCGCACCGCCCACCGCCGGCGCGCCGACGATCAACGCCGCCAGCGGCAGGTTGTTGGTCACCGGCAGGCTCACCTGCAAGTCAGCATCGACCCGGTCGCTGACCATGTCCAGCGTGCCGTCGAGCTCGAAGTTGCTCGACGGGCCGGTCACGGTAATCGGTTCGCGGGTCACGTACACGCCACTGCTGGCCACCAGCAAGCCCTTGACCCGGTCATAGGCCAGGCCCTTGTCAAACAGGTCGGAAAAGTCCAGACGCAGGCGCCGGCCAATCGAGTTGAAGTTGAGCAGGCCGAACACCCGCAGCGCCTGTGCGCTGCCTTCGACCTCGACGAACTGGCCGGTGCGCAGTGCTGCATCCATGCTGCCCGAGAAGCGTTTCAGGCCCACCGCGGCCGGCGAACCCGGCCAGCGGCCATCCACATCCAGGCGGAAATCGCGGCTGGTCACCGTCGGGGCAAAGCCCCAGGCGCTGAGCACATCCGCCAGGTTCTTGCCGTCAAGGCGCCCTTTGTACCAACTGCTGGTTTTGCCCGTTTCACCCTCCCAGCCACCACCGCCATCGATGCGCAACCCCTTGAGGTCGAGGTCGATATCACTGGCTGTGACGCCACGTGGGGTCGGCCGCAGCTTGATCGCGGCGCTGCCGTAAAGATCGTCACCGCGATAGAGCTTATCGATGCTCAGGTCCAGTGCCGGGACTTTGCGCGGATCGAACGAGGCAAGCGGGTCGGGGCCGTCTTCAGCCTGCTGTTCAGCGGCGCTGGCGGCAGGCAGCCGCAAGGTCTGCATGCGCACGACCATGGGCGCGCCCTTGGCATCCGGTACGCGCGCATTACCGATGACTTCCTTGCTGTCGAGGCGCAAATCCCAGGCCGGGCCGCCCCGGGCCAGGCGTATCACGGCCTGGTTCAGGTCCATGCCGAAGGCTTTCAACTGGCCGATGCTCAGGTCGACGCTTTGCAGGTTCTGCCGCGCGCTGCCACCGGGGTCGTCCCCAGCCAGCCGGCCCGCCTGCTCTTGCCAAGGGGCCAGGTCCAGGGTCTCCAGGCGCCCGCGCACCCTCAGCCCCTGGCTGGCAGGTACCCGGGCGTCGCCTGTGCCCAGCACTAGCTCGCCACGGCCCTGAGTCAACGTTTCAGCCGGTGCAGCATAGGCAAAGCGGGCAAGGTCGGCGTAGGCAGCGTTGAATTGCCGCTCCGGGCCCTGAAGGCTCATGTTGAAACGGCTGTCACGGGTATCTGCTGCCGCTTTGCCGAACGGAGCCGGCAGGTCGATGGCCAGCCCCTTGAGGCTGGAAGTGACATTCAGGCGGTTGTCCCGGCTCCCCAGACTGAGCTGCAACTGATAGGGCAGTTCACCGGAGGCCGGCAAGGCCTGCTTGAACTGCAGCCAGTCAGTCAGTGTCTTGAGCGATACCTGGCCATTGGCATTGATGCGGGTCTGCATCTGCCCAGCCTGACCTTCAGCGGTTATTTGCGCCGTTACCGGCTTGCCGAAAGCCTGCAGGCTGATGCCTTTGCCACTCAGGCCCTTGTCGAAGTCGAAGCTGAAGTCGCCCTTCAGGCGGTTCAACTCCAGGCTTGGCGGGGCCACTTTCAGGCGCGCATCGTGGGTGGCGAAGTCCACCTGCACTTTTGGGCGCTGCCCACGGACCAGCGGGATATCGAGCTTGACCTTGCCCTTCAGCGGCCCCTCACCTTCCCAGCCGGCGAAAATCTCACCGGTGCCGATTGGCGCTTCCTTGAGAATCTTCAGGCCATCACCCAGGCTACCGTCGAAGTCGCCATCCAGGTAGAGGTGGCTGTGCTGGTCACCCTCGACATGCGGGATATCGACATTCACATCGCTGACCTTGGTGTCGAGCAGCACGCCTCGCTGGGCCTTGATGCGCACGCCACTGTCCTCGATGAACACATCGCCATCGACGTGCTGCACCTGTGGCCAACCGGGCTGGAAGTCCAGCGCGGCGTCATGCACCTTGAAGAACAGGCTGATGCTGCGCGCTTGCGGCGCTGCGCCATGGTTCAGCGAGCCCTGATACTGGAAGTAGCCTTCATCCACAGCGCCTTTGACGATAGCGCTGCGCAGCCACTCGTCGAGGGCCGGGCTGAGCACCTCGGGCAGATACTTGGCAGTATAGCGGCCATCGCCTTCGGTCAGGCCGACGCGCAGGTCCATATAGTCCTCGCGGCCTTCCTCGAACAACAGGCGAATGAGGAAGTCACCGGCGATCTTGCCCTCCTCGCCCAGCACCTTGAGGTAGGGCGCAATCAGGGTGAAACCGTCTTTGTCCAAGGTCCAGGTCAAGCGCGCATTCGCCTTCTGGTAATGCCAGGGCTTGGCGAAGATCGGGTACAGATGCAGCATGAACGCATCGGTATCCAGGCGCAGCTCGCCGTGGCCCAGGTCACCACTGATGCTGCCACTGACGTTACCGGCCGCCGGGGCGTTGTGATAAGCATCGAAGCCTACCTTCTCCAGGTTGGCTGCGAACTGCAGGCGCTGGTCACCCTCGGCCTTGGGCCTGGCCTCGAGGCGCACATTGCGCAACGCACCGGTCACCTTCAAGCCATCGACCACATCCTTGACCTTGTCCGGCAGGGGGGCCAGGGCATCGATCAGCGGAGTCAGCGGGGTGAGGTCGAGGCGGTCGGCCTGTAACTGCCAGCTTTCATCGGCTGCGTTCTGGCCAGGGCGCTGCTGCAACTGCAGGTGAGACTCCCAGCGGGCCTTGCCGAGGTCCATGGCCAACGAGTCGACGACCACATCGAAGCCTTGCTCCCGGCGCTGGAACCAGGCACCCAAAGCCAGATTATTCAGGTTGGCAGCCTTGCGCCCGGCATAGGCCCCCTCCAGCCTGGGTGCATTGAGCCTTACGACGGCCCGTTGCAACTGCCCCTTGCCCCAGCCGATCCAGAACTCACCGCCCGCCCGCAGGGTGTCAGCATGCCACTGACCCAACACCTTGGGCGGCAACCAATGTGCCCAGTCACTTTGCGGCAGGCTGACATAGGCGTCTACCTCGCCATCACGCCAAGCGTCGGCCAACATACGGCTGTTCAGGCTCAACGCCAGGGGTTGGCCGTCAGGCAGGGTCGCACGCAAATCCAAGGCCTGACGGGTGGCACCGGCCTGCAGGCCGGCACTCACATAAGTCAGGGTCAGCGGGTCGCGCTGCCAGGGGTGCAGAGTGACCAGACTGTCGAACACGTCGATGCGCCCCAGCTGGCGCAGGCGCTGCAGCAAGTCGGCAGGGTCCAGCGGCGCGTCGTCCTTCTTCGGCAGGCCTTCCAGGCTCCAGGCGCCCTGCTCGTTCTCGCGAAGGATCAGTTGCAGCCCGCCCAGCTGGATGCGCGCCAGGCGCACTTCGCGGGCGGTGAGGCTGGCCCAGATGTCGGGCACCACCATGACGTCGTCCAGCCGGAGCGCCTTGGTGCCTTCGCCCAATTGCAGGTCGCGCACCCGCAGCACAGGGGCCAGTCCGCTCCAGTGCCCTTCCAGGGCACCGACATGCACGGGCAGGCCCAGCGCCTGCTCGGCCTTGCTTTCTACGTCGGCACGGTACTCGGCTACCAGCGGCACCAGTTCACGACCAAGGCTGACATACAGCGCCACCAATACGGCCAGCAGGGCACATATGCCCAACCCCCAGCGGGTCAGAGCAACAAGAACGCGGTTCAGACGTCCCATGGCCATGGCCCTCCAAGTCGTTTATCCATGATGGCCCGTCGTGCCGGTTTTGCCAGCACGACAATGCAGTGGCGTGTTTCAGAAGACCTCAGAGCAGCACCACGTCGTATTGTTCCTGCGAATACATCGACTCGACCTGGAAGCGAATGGTTCGACCGATAAAGGCTTCCAGTTCCGCCACGTTGCCTGACTCTTCATCCAGCAGGCGGTCGACCACCTTCTGGTTGGCCAGCACACGGTAGCCTTCAGCCTGATAGGCACGGGCCTCACGCAGGATCTCGCGGAATATTTCGTAACAGATGGTCTCGGGTGTTTTCAGCTTGCCGCGGCCCTGACAGGCCAGACACGGCTCGCAAAGCACCTGTTCCAGGCTTTCCCGCGTACGCTTGCGGGTCATCTGCACCAGGCCCAACTCGGTGATGCCGATGATGTTGGTCTTGGCGTGATCGCGCTCCAGCTGTTTTTCCAGGGTACGCAGTACCTGACGCTGGTGATCTTCGTCTTCCATGTCGATGAAGTCGATGATGATGATGCCGCCAATGTTGCGCAGGCGCAGTTGCCGGGCGATGGCGGTAGCGGCCTCGAGGTTGGTCTTGAAGATGGTTTCTTCGAGGTTGCGATGACCGACGAAAGCCCCGGTGTTGACGTCGATGGTGGTCATCGCTTCGGCCGGGTCGACCACCAGGTAACCGCCGGACTTCAACGGTACCTTGCGCTCCAGAGCCCGCTGAATCTCATCTTCGACACCGTACAGGTCAAAGATTGGGCGCTCGCCGGGGTAATGTTCGAGGCGGTCGGCAATTTCCGGCATCAACTCGCCGACAAACTGCGTGGTCTTCTGGAAGGTTTCCCGCGAGTCGATGCGGATCTTCTCGATCTTCGGGTTGACCAGGTCGCGCAGGGTACGCAGGGCCAGGCCAAGGTCTTCGTAAATGACCGTGGGCGCGCCGCAGGTCTTGATCTGGGTGCCAATCTGCTCCCACAGGCGGCGCAGATAACGGATGTCCTGCAAGATCTCCTCGGCACGCGCGCCTTCGGCGGCGGTGCGCAAGATGAAGCCGCCGGCATCCTTGATGTTCTCGCTGTCCATGCAGTCGCTGACCACTTGCTTGAGGCGCTCACGCTCGGCTTCGTCCTCGATTTTCAGCGAAATACCGACATGACTGCTGCGTGGCATGTACACCAGGTAGCGCGACGGGATCGATAGCTGGGTGGTCAGGCGCGCCCCCTTGGTGCCGATCGGGTCCTTGGTCACCTGCACCACCAGGGCCTGGCCTTCATGTACCAGTGCGGTGATGTTCTCTACCGCCGAGCCTTCGCGCTGGGAGATTTCCGAGGCATGGATAAACGCTGCGCGCTCGAGGCCGATGTCGACGAAGGCCGCCTGCATGCCTGGCAGCACACGCACCACCTTGCCCTTGTAGATATTGCCGACGATGCCACGGCGCTGGGTGCGCTCGACATGCACTTCCTGCAGCACCCCGTTTTCAACCACCGCCACACGTGACTCCATCGGGGTGATGTTGATCAGGATCTCTTCACTCATGGCAGGCTCTCGTCAAAGGTTCTTTCTAATGATGGATGGCGTATGCACTGCTGGCTACTGCGGGTTTGTTACCTCTGGCGTATGCGCGAGCGATTGCCAGCAGGCGATGCCGAACTGGCCAAGCAAATCGGCCGTTTCACAGAGCGGCAAGCCGACCACCGCCGAATAGCTGCCGGAAAGACCGGTGACGAAGACCGCACCCAGCCCCTGGACGGCATAGCCGCCAGCCTTGTCAGCTGGCTCACCGCTGGCCCAATAGCGTTGCGCTTCATCGGTGCTGATGGCGCGAAAGCGCACTGTGCTGGTCACGCAAAAACTGTGCACACGCTGGCCATCGTCCAGGGCGACAGCGGTCAGCACCTGATGCTCGCGGCCTGACAGGTCAGCCAGCATGGCCAAGGCATCTTCACGGTTTTCCGGTTTGCCGAGAATACGACCATCGAGCACCACGGCAGTGTCTGCGCCGAGCACTACAGCCGGGCCGTCGACACGGGCCAGGCCGGCGGCAGCCTTTGCCCGGGCCAGGCGTTCGACGTAGGCAGGGGCGCTTTCGCTGGCTAGCGGAGATTCATCGATGGGGGCACTGATGACAATGAACGGCACGCCGATCTGCGTCAGCAGTTCACGACGACGGGGCGAGCCTGAAGCCAGGTATAGCGGGGTCATGCAGACATCTCCCTGTCAGTGGCGCGTTGCCGTCAGTTGATGTGCAAGCGTCGACGCAGGTCGCGCAAGGCAAAGCTGATCCATGGCCAGAGCAAGGCACTGATCACCGCCGACCAGACCAGCGCCAGGGTGGGCAGGCGGTTGCCGGTCAGTGCACTGAGCCACAGCTGGATCAACTGGGCGATACCAAAGATCACCAGAATGACCAGGCTTTGCTGCCACATGGGGAACATGCGCAGACGCTGCTGCAGGGACAGCACCAGAAAGGTGATGAGGGTAAGGACCAGCGCATTCTGCCCCAGCAGCGTGCCATACAGCACGTCCTCGGCAAGGCCCAGCACGAATGCCGTGGTCATGCCGACCTTGTTCGGCACGGCAAGGGTCCAGAACGACACCAGCAAGGCCAGCCACATGGGCCGGAATACTTCCATGAACTGCGGCATGGGGGAAACACTGAGCAGCAGGCCGATGGCGAACGTAAGCCAGATGACCCAGCCGTTATTGCGGCGTGATGCAGCCATCATTGCCTCCGGGGTTGAGCGGGTGCGGCCGGCATGGCAGGTGCAGCAGACGGGGCTGCTGGCTGCGCGACCGGAGTGGCCGGTGCTGCCGGTGTGACCGACGCGGCAGGCGTGCCAGCGGCGGGTGCGACCTGATCACGGGTAGCGGCCGGCTGGCCAGCAGGTGCAGCCCCCTTTCGGTCAGCCTCTTCCTGGGCAATGGCGGCATCGGTGGCACGCTGCTCCGGGCTACGCCGGTCACTGAACACCAGCAACATGTAGCGGCTGCGGTTAAGCGCGGCGGTGGGGATGGCACGGACGATGGCAAAGGGTTGACCGGAATCGTGGATCACTTCGTTGACCGTGGCCACCGGGTAGCCGGCAGGAAAGCGCTGCCCCATGCCGGAACTGACCAGCAGGTCGCCTTCCTTGATGTCGGCCGTGTCGGCCACATGCCGCAACTCCAGGCGCTCCGGGTTGCCAGTGCCGCTGGCGATGGCTCGCAGACCGTTGCGGTTGACCTGCACCGGAATGCTGTGGGTGGTATCGGTCAGCAACAGCACCCGCGCGGTATAGGGCATCAACTCTACGACCTGGCCCATCAGGCCGCGGGCATCGAGCACCGGTTGGCCCAGGAACACACCATCACGCTCACCCTTGTTGATCAGAATGCGGTGGGTAAACGGGTTGGGGTCGACACCGATCAGCTCGGCCACTTCAACCTTTTCGTTGACCAGCGCCGAAGAATTGAGCAGCTCGCGCAGCCGCACGTTCTGCTCGGTCAGGGCCGCCAGCTTCTGCAGGCGCCCCTGCAGCAGCAGGGCTTCGGTCTTGAGCTTCTCGTTTTCGGCAATCAGCTCGGTGCGGCTACCGAACTGGCCGGCCACACCTTGCCAGGCACGCTGTGGCAAATCGGTGATCCAGTACGACTCCATCAGCACCAGGCCCATCTGGCTGCGCACGGGTTTGAGCACGTCGAAGCGCGCGTCGACAACCATCAACGCGACCGACATCACCACCAGAACGAGCAGGCGAACGCCCAGCGAAGGGCCCTTGGAGAAAAGCGGTTTAATGGGCCGTTCCTCGTGGACGACTCAGGAGGTCATTGGACATGGAACAACGCACCAGCCTGGTTGCGGGTTGACGGATACGGCGCCCAAACGGGCGCCAGCCCAGCGCATACAGGTAGCACTGTACGTACTACCTGTAAACCGGGCGCTCGTGAACAGCGAGCGGGATCACTCGCTGGAGAGCAGGTCCATCGCGTGCTTGTCCATCATCTCCAGGGCGCGACCGCCGCCACGGGCGACGCAGGTCAGCGGGTCCTCGGCGACGATCACCGGCAGGCCGGTTTCCTGGGCCAGCAGTTTGTCGAGGTCACGCAGCAGCGCACCACCACCGGTCAGCACCAGGCCGCGCTCGGCGATGTCCGAGGCAAGCTCCGGCGGCGATTGCTCGAGGGCGCTCTTGACCGCCTGGACGATGGTCGCCAGCGATTCCTGCAGCGCTTCGAGCACTTCGTTGGAGTTCAGGGTGAAGGCACGCGGTACACCTTCGGCCAGGTTACGACCACGCACGTCGACTTCACGTACTTCGCCACCTGGGTAGGCAGTACCGATTTCCTGCTTGATACGTTCGGCGGTGGATTCGCCGATCAAGCTGCCGTAGTTGCGGCGCACGTAGGTCACGATGGCTTCGTCGAAGCGGTCACCGCCAACGCGGACGGACTCGGCATAGACCACGCCGTTCAGCGAGATCAGGGCGATTTCAGTGGTACCGCCACCGATATCGACGACCATCGAACCGCGGGCCTCTTCAACCGGCAGGCCGGCACCGATGGCAGCGGCCATTGGCTCTTCGATCAGGAACACTTCTCGGGCACCCGCACCGAGGGCCGACTCACGGATGGCGCGGCGCTCGACCTGGGTCGACTTGCACGGCACGCAGATCAGCACGCGCGGGCTCGGCTGCAGGAAGCTGTTCTCGTGAACCTTGTTGATAAAATATTGCAACATTTTTTCGCAGACGCTGAAGTCGGCAATGACGCCGTCTTTCATCGGACGAATGGCTGCAATGTTGCCAGGCGTACGGCCCAGCATGCGTTTGGCTTCGGTACCGACGGCGACAACGCTTTTCTGGTTGCCATGGGTACGGATGGCAACAACCGAGGGCTCATTCAGGACGATACCGCGCTCACGCACGTAAATAAGGGTGTTGGCAGTACCCAGGTCGATAGAAAGATCGCTGGAAAACATGCCACGCAGTTTCTTGAACATGGGAAAGTGACCCTGGGGAAAGCGTGGGTAAAAAAGTGCGGCAAACTCTAACAATGGCAGGGATTTTGGGCAAGGAGCCAATATGTTAAATTGGCTGTTTTTCCGAGCACGCCAGCAGAATTTCGCGGCCGTTAGACCGCCAGAAAGCTGACATGTTCCTCACCGCGGACCCAAATTCCGTTCTTTGTTTCCCTTGGAGATCCTCATGGCGCTTGAACGCTGCGACGTGGAAAAGATCGCCCATCTGGCCCGCCTGGGCCTGAATGATGGCGAACTGCCACGCATTACCGACGCCCTGAACAGCATTCTCGGCCTGGTCGACCAGATGCAAGCGGTCGATACCACTGGCATCGAGCCCCTGGCCCACCCGCTGGAGGCCAGCCAGCGCCTGCGTCCTGACCAAGTCACCGAAAGCAACCAGCGCGATGCCTACCAGGCCATCGCACCGTCGACCGAAAGCGGTCTGTACCTGGTTCCCAAAGTCATCGAGTAAGGGATAGAGCCTGCCATGCATCAATTGACCCTGGCCGAGATCGCCCGCGGACTCGCCGACAAATCGTTTTCTTCCGAAGAGCTGACCGGCACGCTGCTGGCGCGCATCAAACAGCTCGACCCACAGATCAACAGCTTTATCAGCGTCACCGAAGACCTGGCCCTGGGCCAGGCGCGTGCCGCCGATGCCCGTCGCGCCGCTGGCGAAACCGGCGCGCTGCTGGGTGCACCGATCGCCCACAAAGACCTGTTCTGCACCAACGGCGTACGCACCAGCTGCGGCTCGAAGATGCTCGACAACTTCAAGGCGCCCTATGACGCCACCGTGGTCGCCAAGCTGGCCGAAGCCGGCATGGTCACCCTGGGCAAGACCAACATGGACGAGTTCGCCATGGGCTCGGCCAACGAATCCAGCCATTACGGCGCGGTGAAGAACCCGTGGAACCTCGAGCACGTTCCGGGCGGGTCGTCCGGTGGTTCGGCCGCTGCTGTGGCCGCGCGCCTGCTGCCCGCCACCACGGGCACCGACACCGGCGGCTCGATCCGCCAGCCAGCGGCACTGACCAACCTCACCGGCCTCAAGCCGACGTACGGTCGTGTGTCGCGCTGGGGCATGATCGCCTACGCCTCCAGCCTCGACCAGGGCGGCCCACTGGCCCGCACCGCCGAGGACTGCGCGCTGCTGCTGCAAGGTATGGCCGGTTTCGACGCCAAGGACTCCACCAGCATCGAAGAACCGGTGCCGGACTACAGCGCCAGCCTGAGCGCTTCGCTGCAGGGCCTGCGCATCGGCCTGCCGAAAGAGTACTTCGGTGCCGGTCTAGACCCACGCATCGCCGACCTGGTCCAGGCCAGCGTCAAAGAGCTGGAAAAGCTCGGCGCAGTGGTCAAGGAAATCAGCCTGCCGAACATGCAGCATGCCATTCCGGCCTACTACGTGATCGCCCCGGCTGAAGCCTCTTCCAACCTGTCGCGTTTCGACGGCGTACGCTTCGGCTACCGCTGTGAAGAGCCGAAAGACCTCACCGACCTGTACAAGCGCTCACGCGGCGAAGGGTTCGGCGTTGAAGTACAGCGCCGCATCATGGTCGGTACCTACGCCCTGTCGGCCGGCTACTACGACGCCTATTACGTGAAGGCGCAGCAAATCCGCCGCCTGATCAAGAACGACTTCATGGCCGCCTTCAACGATGTCGACCTGATTCTCGGCCCGACCACGCCAAACCCGGCCTGGAAGCTTGGCGCCAAGAGCAGCGACCCGGTTGCCGCCTATCTCGAAGACGTCTACACCATCACCGCCAACCTGGCGGGCCTGCCTGGCCTGTCGATGCCTGCGGGCTTCGTCGACGGCCTGCCGGTCGGCGTGCAACTGCTGGCGCCCTACTTCCAGGAAGGCCGCCTGCTCAACGTCGCGCACCGCTACCAACAGGTGACCGACTGGCATACCCGCGCCCCCAACGGCTTCTGAGGAATTCACACATGCAATGGGAAGTTGTGATCGGGCTGGAAATCCACACTCAGCTCGCCACCCAGTCGAAGATCTTCTCCGGCAGCGCTACCACCTTTGGCTCCGAGCCGAATACTCAGGCCAGCCTGGTTGACCTGGGCATGCCCGGTGTACTGCCGGTGCTGAACGAGGAAGCCGTGCGCATGGCGTGCATGTTCGGCCTGGCCATCGATGCCGAGATCGGCAAGCGCAACGTGTTCGCACGCAAGAACTACTTCTACCCCGACCTGCCCAAGGGCTACCAGATCAGCCAGATGGACCTGCCGATCGTCGGCAAGGGCCACCTGGACATCGCGCTGGAAGACGGCACCATCAAGCGCATCGGCGTAACCCGCGCGCACCTGGAAGAAGACGCCGGCAAGAGCCTGCACGAAGACTTCAGCGGCTCCACCGGCATCGACCTGAACCGTGCCGGCACCCCGCTGCTGGAAATCGTCTCCGAGCCTGACATGCGCAGCGCCAAGGAAGCCGTGGCTTACGTCAAGGCAATCCACGCGCTGGTGCGCTACCTGGGCATCTGCGACGGCAACATGGCCGAAGGTTCGCTGCGCTGCGACTGCAACGTATCGATCCGACCGAAAGGCCAGACCGAGTTCGGCACTCGCTGCGAAATCAAGAACGTCAACTCGTTCCGTTTTATCGAGCGCGCGATCAACAGCGAAATCCAGCGCCAGATCGACCTGATCGAAGACGGTGGCAAAGTCGTGCAGGAAACACGCCTGTACGACCCGAACAAGGACGAAACCCGCTCCATGCGCAGCAAAGAGGAAGCTAACGACTACCGTTACTTCCCCGACCCCGACCTGCTGCCGGTGGTCATCGAGGACAGCTTCCTCGAAACCATTCGCGCCGGCCTGCCGGAGCTGCCGCCACAGAAGGTCGAGCGCTTCCAGACTCAGTACGGTCTGTCGGCCTACGACGCCAACGTGTTGGCTTCCAGCCGCGAACAGGCTGACTACTTCGAAGAAGTGGTGAAGATCGGTGGTGATGCCAAGCTGGCGGCCAACTGGGTCATGGTCGAACTGGGTAGCCTGCTGAACAAGCTGGGTGTCGAAATCGATCAGGCGCCGGTCAGCGCTGCGCAACTGGGCGGCATGCTGCTGCGCATTCGTGACAACACCATCAGCGGCAAGATTGCCAAGACCGTGTTCGAGGCCATGGCCGCCGGTGAAGGCGATGCCGACAGCATCATCGAGAGCAAAGGCCTGAAACAGGTTACCGACACGGGTGCGATCGACAAGATGCTCGACGAAATGCTGGCAGCCAATGCCGAGCAGGTCGAACAATATCGCGCAGCCGATGAGGCCAAGCGCGGCAAGATGTTCGGCTTCTTCGTCGGTCAGGCCATGAAAGCCTCCAAAGGCAAGGCCAACCCGGGGCAGGTGAACCAATTGCTCAAGGCCAAGCTCGAAGGGTGATGGTTTTACCCCTGTAATGCTGCGAGGGCTTCGCCCTCGTTCGCGGCTGAAGCCGCTCCTACACAAGCCAGCGTTTTCCCTGTAGGAGCGGGTTTACCCGCGAATGGTCGCACCGGAGAGCACCTGACTTGCTAAAACGTTCCCTCGGCACCCTCGCCCTGTTTTCTTTCCTGGCCGGCTGCGCCAGCCATGACATCGACCCGCGCGGCTACGACCAGACGGGCACCGCTTCCTACTACGGCTCGCGCCACCATGGCAAACGCACCGCCAGTGGCGAACCGTTCAATCAGCACGGCCTCACCGCCGCACACCGCAGCCTGCCCTTCGGCACACGTGTACGGGTGACCAACATGGCCAACCAGCGCAGTGTGGTGGTACGCATCAACGACCGTGGCCCGCACACCCGCGGCCGCCTGATCGACCTGTCTCGCGCAGCAGCAGAAAAAATCGGTATGCTCCGTAGCGGAACAGCGCGCGTGCGCGTACAAGGGCTTAGCGACTGACGCGACAGGAGTCCGACCATTTTCGACCTGGCCACCCTTCCCACTTTTAGCCTGCTGCAAATGGGCGTTGCCCTGCTGTTGCTGATCGGTGGCGCCGAGCTACTGGTGCGCTCCGCCTTGCGCCTGGCGCAGCGCCTGCACGTTCGCCCGCTGATCATAGGCCTGAGCCTGGTGGCCTTCGGCAGTACCGCGCCACAACTGACCGTAAGCCTGCAGGCCGCCTACCAGGGCGCGCCGGATGTGGCAGTAGGCAGCGTGATCGGCAGCAACATCTTCAACGTGCTGGTCATTCTCGGCCTGGCCGCGCTGATCATCCCGCTACGGGTGTCTCGTCAGCTGGTGCGCCTGGATCTTCCCTTGATGATCGTCGCCAGCGGGCTGGTGTATGCACTGTCCGCCAATGCCCACCTGGGTAGGGTTGAAGGGGCACTGCTATTGCTGGGGCTGGCCGGTTACCTGGCAATGCTCTGGCATCAGTCGCGCCATTACGCACGCACCTACCCGGCCCCGGACGCCGCCAGGTCCGGTGCCGGGCGCTTCTGGTCAGGTACGCTGCTGCAGATACTGGTCGGCCTTGGCCTGCTGAGCCTGGCGGGCCACTTGCTACTGGAAGCTGCCATCGAGATGGCCACCGACCTGGGCCTGTCCGAGCGTATTATCGGCCTGACGGTCGTCGCCATCTGCACCTCCATGCCGGAACTGGCCGCTGCGCTGATCGCCGCCTTGCGTGGCGAACGGGAGATCGCCGTGGGCACGGTGATCGGCAGCAACCTGTTCAACCTGCTGGCCGTGCTGGGCCTGACCGCACTGATCACCCCGGAACCCCTGTCGATCTCGCCTAACGCGCTGTCTTTCGATCTGCCTGTAATGCTCGGCGTTGCTGTCCTGAGCCTGCCAGTGTTCTATTCCGGTTACCGCATCACTCGCGCCGAAGGCCTGGTGTTTCTTTGCCTGTACCTGGCCTACGGCCTTCATGTGGCGGCTTTTACCATGGGTATGCCGCTGGCTGGCCGCCTGGAGCGATTGATGCTGTTCTATGTACTGCCGGTGCTCGCTGCGGTGTTGCTGTACACCACTGTGCGTGCCTGGCGGAGGCAGCATTGAGGGGCATGGAAGGGGCACGCGTCAGGGCCGCCAGACGCATGCCTTTAGGCTTTCATCGCCTGTGAGATCGAGCGCCGCGCGGGCGGCGCTCGATCTCACAGGCGCCGAAACCTAACGGCATGCCCCTTACGAACAAACCCGATCAGCCCTTGGCCTGGCGAGCCTTCTTCAGCTTGAAGGCCACCCACAGCACAGCGATCCATGCCGGGATCAGCATTACCGAGATGCGAATCGGCGGCGTCAGGTACATCACCACCAGGATCAGCACGATGAACGCCAGGCACAGGTAGTTGGTCAGTGGGTGCCCCAGGCTTTTGTAGAAGGGGGTGATCCCGGCGGCCAGCTTGGCCTTGCGGAATTTGAGGTGGGTAATGCTGATGCTCGCCCAGTTGATCACCAACGCGGACACTGCCAACGCCATCAGCAAGCCAAAGGCCCCGCCCGGCATCAGGTAATTGATCAGCACGCACAGGCCGGTCGCAAAGGCCGACACGGCCAGCGCAGTCAGCGGTACGCCGCTACGGCTCACCTTCAGCAACTGACGCGGCGCATCGCCCTGGCTGGCCAGGCCGAACAGCATACGGCTATTGGCGTACACACAGCTGTTGTACACCGAGAGCGCAGCCGTCAGCACCACGATATTGAGGATGGTCGCCACCAGGTCGCTGTCCAGTTCGTGGAAAATCATCACGAACGGGCTGCCGCCCTGCACCACCTTCTGCCACGGGTACAGCGACAACAGCACTGCCAAGGCACCGATGTAGAAAATCAGGATGCGGTACACCACCTGGTTGGTGGCCTTGGGGATGCTCTCGCGCGGGTTGTCAGCCTCGGCAGCCGTGATGCCGACCAACTCCAGGCCACCGAACGAGAACATGATCACCGCCAGGGCCATTACCAGACCCGTGACGCCGTTAGGGAAGAAGCCGCCGTACTGCCACAGGTTGGCCACGCTGGCATCCGGGCCACCATGACCGCTGCCCAGCAACCAGGCACCAAAGCCGATCATGCTGACGATGGCTACTACCTTGACCAGGGCGAACCAGAACTCCATCTCGCCATAGACCTTCACCTGGGTCAGGTTGATAAGGTTGATCACCACGAAGAAGATCGCCGCCGTGGCCCAGGTGGGGAAGTCCGGCCACCAGTACTGCACGTAGATACCGACTGCCGTCAGCTCGGCCATGCCGACCAGCACGTACACCACCCAGTAATTCCAGCCTGAGACAAAGCCGGCGAACTCGCTCCAGTATTGGTGGGCGAAGTGGCTGAAGCTGCCGGCAACCGGCTCTTCCACCACCATTTCGCCCAGCTGGCGCATGATCAGGAAGGCCATCAGGCCGGCGATGGCGTAACCCAGCAACACGGAGGGGCCGGCCAACTGGATGGTCTGGGCAATGCCCAGGAACAACCCGGTACCGATGGCCCCGCCCAGCGCGATCAGCTGGATATGGCGATTCTTCAGCCCGCGCTGTAACCGCTCGGGCTTGCTCTGGTCTTGCATGAAGTGTCCTTTAGCTCAGTGAGGCAGTGTTGTTGCTGTTATTTGCAGTCAAGGATCTAGATCCATCCGCCCCACTGCAAGATGAAAATACCAATGTTGGTGGTGATCGCCGCCATTAGCGTGGTAATCACGATGATCGACGCGGCCAGTTCATGATTGCCGTTGGCCGCCCGCGCCATCACGTAGCTGGCCGCAGCGGTCGGGCTGCCTATGTACAGGAACAGGATGCCCAGCTCCGCCCCGCGAAACCCGCACAACCAGGCCCCAAGGGTGCCGAGCAGCGGCAGCCAGAGCATTTTCACGAGGCTGGCATCGATGGCCAGCCGGCCACAGTTACGCAGCGCTGCCAGCGACAGCGTGCCACCGATACAGATCAGCGCCAGCGGCAGGGTCATCTGTGCCAGGTAGTCGCCTGAGGTCAGCAGCCAGTTGGGCAATGGCACCTGGCCGTAAGCCATCGGCGCGGCCACCAGCACGCTGATGATCAGCGGGTTGCTGAAAATGCTCTTGCAGATGCTCCACGGGTCGGACTTGAGGTCCGGGCTGTACACCGCCAGAACCACCGCTGACAGCGAGTTGTACATGAGGATGACCAGGCCTGCGAGTACTGCCCCCAGGGAAATGCCATAGTCACCGTACAGGCTGGCGGCCAGGGCCAGGCCGATCACACCGTTGTTGCCGCGGAAGGCGCCCTGGGTATAGATGCCTCGGTCGGCCATCGGGCTGCGCCAGATGGCCATGCCCCAGGCAAGGGCGAAACCGGCCAGGGTGGCGACGATGAAATACAGGATGACACCGGGCTTGACCGCTGCGGCCAGGTCGGCGTGGTAGATGCCGAGGAAGAGCAGCGCCGGCATGCAGACGTTGAATACCAGCTGCGAGGCGACGCGGTTGAAGTTGTCGTCGATCAAGTGAATGCGTTTGAGCAGGACGCCCATGAACAGCATGGCGAAAACCGGTGCCGTGATGTTCAGGGTCTGGATAAGAAGGGCGAGCATGCGCAAGCGATCCTGGAGGGGTTGCCGTCAGGCGGCCAATGATACGTCAACGGCTGGGATTTGCGGGGATCAAGCGCGATAAAAGGACATGCCTTTCAGGTTTTCTGCTGCCAGTACCGGCCGCTTTGCACCTAACCCCGCCCCCACAGGTACCACGCCGCGGCTCATCGGTTCACACAAACCTGTCAGCCATTCATGACAATCCCGCAGCAACCCACGCCTTGTTCAGCCGCTTCTCCCGTGCCGACGCCGCCAGCGCCATCACCCCTTGGTCACGCTGCCAGATGTGCGCCCAGTGCCCCGGCCCTGTCGCCAACGCCGCATCGATCTCCCCCCGCAACGCCTGGAACTGTGCAAACAACCCGCCCAGCAACAAGTGACAACCCATGCTATCGGCACACTGCCGGCTACCCTCGGCGCAGCCGGCCAACAGCCCAAGCAACTGCAGGCGAAGCCCCTGCGGCCAGGCGCACTCCTGCCCAACGCCATACAACCAAGCGGTCAGCGCCGTGAGCACATACAAATCCTCCAGCGAACGGAACGGCTTCACGTAGGCATCCCAGCCGTCACCGGCCAGCAACTCGCACGATGCCTGCTCCAGCAGCAGTCGGCCGTGCCCGACTTCCGGCATCAGCGGCAGGGTCGGCAATGGCTCCAGTGTCACCCCAGGCTCCCCGGGGTAAACCACCGCCAGGCTCAATTGCGGCGCCGCGCCAGCCGCTTCGCTACGCGCTGCCACCAGCAACCACTCCGCCTCCAGGCCTGCGGTAACGAAGTCTTTGCAGCCCGACAGCCGCAGAGCGTCCAGCCGTGTGTGCATGTCTGCCGGCCGCACGCTGCGCCGCTCGGTGGCACACAAGGCGCCAAGGCTGTGCGGCGCACTGGGCCACAGCACGCGAAGGGCAGCCTGGTAACCCACCAGGAAGGCCAGGCCCGGGGTGGCCATTGCACGCCCACCCAGTACCGCCAATTCGAACGGGGCAACCGGGCCGAGGCGCTCAAGCAGCGCGGCGTAGGTTTCGCCCAGGGTGCCTGTCGGCGCAAGGCGAAGCGGATCGTTGAGTCGTTGCAACCAGGCCATGGAACAGCTCCTTGCTGGAGGGCTTTCAGTTAAGGCTCAGGGTGTGTCACGCAAGCATCACCAAACATTCACAGGGGTGACACTGGGTCTACCTAGGCTGACTTTGCACAACAAAGCCGACCGGCCGCAACCCTTCTTGGCTGGCTTATGGAGACTCGTAATGACTCGGATCGCTACCGCTGGCGACTACAGCACTGAACGCCGTCTGCAAGCCGAACGCCTGGTTGGCGCCGCAGCGCTGCAAGAAGCCCAGGCTCTGCGCTATACCGTATTCAGCGCAGAATTCAAGGCCAAGCTCAAAGGTGCCGAGCAGGGCCTGGACATGGACGACTACGACGTGCACTGCCGCCACATTGGTGTACGCGATCTGAGCACCGGCGAACTGGTTGCCACCACCCGCCTGCTCGATCACCAGGCCGCCAGCAGCCTGGGCCGTTTCTACAGCGAAGAAGAATTCAGCCTGCACGGCCTGTTGCAGCTGCAAGGCCCAATCCTCGAACTGGGCCGTACCTGCGTCGCCCCCGACTACCGCAACGGCGGTACCATCGCCGTGCTCTGGGGCGAACTGGCCGAGGTGCTCAACGAGGGCCGCTACAGCTATCTGATGGGCTGCGCCAGTATCCCCATGCAGGACGGCGGCGTGCAGGCCCATGCAGTGATGCAGCGCCTGCGTGAACGTTACCTGTGCACCGAACACTTGCGTGCCGAGCCGAAGAACCCGCTGCCGAAACTGGCCCTGCCCAATAACGTCATTGCCGAAATGCCCCCGCTGCTCAAGGCCTATATGCGCCTGGGCGCGAAGATTTGCGGCGAGCCATGCTGGGACCAGGATTTCCAGGTGGCAGACGTGTTCATCCTGCTCAAACGCGACGAGCTGTGCCCACGCTACGCCCGCCACTTCAAGGCGGCGGTCTGATGCCGAAGTTGCGGGTACTGGCCCGCCTCATCCGACTGCTGCTGGTGCTGGCGCAAGGCATGCTGATGGCCAGCATTATCGCCTTGGGCGAACGCTTGGGCTTCAAGGCGCCGATCGAACGGCGCCAGCGCTGGACCTGCCTGTTCATGAAGCGCCTGGTCGCCGCCCTGCCCTTCGACGTGAAGGTAGTTGGCGAACTTCCACAGCGACCGATGCTATGGGTCAGCAACCATGTTTCCTGGACCGACATCCCCCTGCTTGGCATGCTCACGCCGCTGTCTTTCCTGTCCAAGGCCGAAGTGCGCCACTGGCCGGTGGCCGGCTGGCTGGCGGAAAAGGCCGGCACGCTGTTCATTCGCCGTGGTGGTGGCGACAGTCAGCGCCTGCGCGAACAGATCGCCGGGCAACTGGGGCTGGCCCGCCCGCTGCTGATATTCCCCGAAGGCACCACTACCAGCGGCCGCACGTTGCGCACCTTTCATGGCCGCCTGCTGGCAGGTGCCATCGACCGTGGCGTGGCAGTGCAGCCAGTCGCTATCCAGTACCTGCGTGATGGCCAGATCGACCCGGTAGCGCCGTTCATTGGTGAGGACGACCTGGTGTCGCACCTGATGCGCCTGTTCGCCCTGCCGCGGGGCGAGGTGTGCATCCACCTCCTGCAGCCAATAGGTAGCGTGGGCAAGGAACGTGCGGTGCTGGCATTGCAGGCACAGCAGGCGATTCACCTGGCGCTGTTCGGGGTTGAAGACATGGAGATGGCGCCACGTCGACAGGCGCGGGCTGCCTGAATGCGTGTACTGCCTGTTCTGGCCCTTTCGCGGGTGAACCCGCTCCTACACCGAGCGCATTGCCCGTAGGAGCGGGTTTACCCGCGAAGGGGCCAGTATCACCCACACACCTCTAACTGTCAGACATCCGCCCTACCGCCGCAAACGCCTGCAGCTGCGGGTAGAACTCGCGAAAATCCGCCAGCAGCGGCTCATACAGCCGCTCCAGTTCCACCATCACCCCGGCCATCCCCTCAGGCCGTGACAAGCGCCGGGCAATGCCGTTGAACACCTGCTCCAGCGTGTCGAAATCGCCATACGCCCCTAGCCAGTCATCCGCTGCCATGAACGGCGCAATCCGCGCCAGCCGCCCAGGCAGCTCGGGCTCTGCCAGCAATACCCGATAAAACGCGCCAGTGAACTGCTCCAGCGGCTGATCGGCGTAGTTGCCCCAGTGCCGTGCCAGGCAATGGTCGAAAAACACATCCAGGACGATGCCGGCAAAGCGCCGCCGCTCGCGCGGAAAACGTGCCAGAGCCGCCAGCACCACCGGATGCTGGTCAGTGTAACTGTCGATATGCCGGTGCAGTCGGATGGCCGCCTCCAGCGCAGGCGGAAAGCGCCCTTCCAAGGAGCCTTTGACAAAGTCGCCATACAGGCTGCCAAGCAGTTGTTGCGGCGCCGGGCCGCCCAGGTGCAAGTGTGCGAGGTAGTTCATGAGCGCAGTCTAGCATCGCCACCCAGCATATCGTTATAACGCGATATATCGATTCGCGCTCAGCTCAGAACGCCTTCGTATTTGTATATCGGAATTCAGCGAATTATATTTCGGCCTATCGCGATATACCGCTACAACGAGCCTCAAACCATGCCACTCGATCTCGACGAAATCATAAAAGCACTGGCCCACCCGGTCAGGCGAGAAATTCTCAGCTGGCTGAAAGACCCGGCAACCCAGTTTCCGGACCAGTACCACAGCACCGAAAACGGTGTGTGTGCGGGGCAAATCGACCAACGCTGCGGCCTGTCGCAGTCGACCGTCTCTGCCCACCTGGCCACGTTGCAGCGCGCCGGGCTGATCAGCAGCCAGAAGATTGGCCAATGGCACTTCTTCAAACGCGACGAAGCCACCATCCAGGCGTTCCTCGAACAACTGCGCCAAGCACTTTGACAAGGCAGGTAACCACAATGACCACGCTTTTCGATCCGATCAAACTGGGCGACCTGCAACTGCCCAACCGTATCATCATGGCCCCGCTCACCCGCTGCCGTGCCGATGAAGGCCGTGTGCCCAATGCGCTGATGGCCGAATACTACGTACAACGTGCCAGCGCCGGGCTGATCCTCAGCGAGGCCACTTCGGTCAGCCCAATGGGCGTCGGCTACCCAGATACCCCCGGCATCTGGAACGATGAACAGGTACGTGGCTGGAACAATGTGACAAAGGCCGTACATGCCGCGGGCGGTCGCATCTTCCTGCAGCTGTGGCACGTGGGTCGTATCTCCCACCCCAGCTATCTGAATGGCGAACTGCCTGTGGCCCCCAGCGCGATCCAGCCCAAGGGCCATGTGAGCCTGGTGCGCCCGCTGAGTGACTACCCTACCCCGCGGGCGCTGGAAACCGAAGAAATCAACGACATCGTCGAGGCCTACCGCAGTGGTGCCGAAAATGCCAAGGCTGCCGGTTTCGATGGTGTGGAGATCCATGGCGCCAACGGTTACCTGCTCGACCAATTCCTGCAAAGTAGCACCAACCAGCGCACCGACCGTTACGGTGGCTCGCTGGAAAACCGCGCGCGCCTGCTGCTGGAGGTGACCGATGCGGCCATTGAAGTGTGGGGCGCGCAGCGCGTAGGTGTGCACCTGGCACCGCGAGCCGACGCCCATGACATGGGCGACGCCGACCGCGCCGAGACCTTCACCTATGTGGCCCGAGCGCTGGGCAAGCGCGGCATCGCCTTCATCTGCTCGCGGGAGCGGGAGGCCGACGACAGCATCGGGCCGCTGATCAAAGAGGCATTCGGTGGCCCGTACATCGTCAACGAGCGGTTCGACAAGGCCAGTGCCAATGCGGCCCTGGCCAGTGGCAAAGCGGATGCCGTGGCGTTTGGTGTGCCATTCATCGCCAACCCCGACCTGCCGGCACGGCTGGCAGCGGATGCGCCGTTGAACGAGGCACATCCCGAAACCTTCTATGGCAAGGGGCCGGTGGGGTACATCGATTACCCGCGGTTGTAATCAAGATTGCCGGGGCGCAGCTCAATCGGCGTACACCGTACATAGTGGGAGCGGCCTTGTGTCGCGATAGGAGGGCAACGCCCTCCCCTGCGGCGTCACGGCCGAGCGTTGATCTGTTGCTGCAGGTTCTGAATCTGGCTCTGCAGCGTATTCAGGTTACGCGTCATCTGCGCACGGAAGGCATCGAACTCCTGCACCGAAGCACCACTGGATGACGCCGCGGCCGGGCGGTTGTCGACCTGGCTCTTCAACACCAGCATGTCCTGCTGCAGGCTCTGAATCTCAGCGCTCGGGTTGCCCTGTTTCTTCAAGGCCGCCACCTCGCTACCCAAACTCTTGAGCTGGCCGTCCAGCTGGCCGCCATCCACCTGTGAGGCTTTCAGCGCGGCAACCTGCTCGCTCAGGCTCTTGAACTGGGCATCCAGCTTGCCACCATCGACCTGGCCCGAACGCAGCGCCGCCAACTCGCCATTCACCAGCTTCAGTTGCGCCTGCAACTGGCTTTGCAACTCGGTCACAGCCTTCTGCTGTTCTCGGGTATCGGCCAGCACCTGCTCCAGACGCTTGCCCAGGTCGCCGGTCTGCCCGGCAACACCCTGCTGCAACTGGCGCAGCTGTAGCTTCAATGCCTCACTGCTGGTAGTGGCGCCAGACTCACTGGCCGCCACCTTGCCACTGATCGCCTGAAGGCGGCCAGCCGCCTCTTCACTGATGCGGGCAAAGCTTTCCTGGGTCGCCACCAGTTGCTGCTCCATCAGCGAGATCTGCTGAAAGCTCCACCAACCCAGGCCCGCCAACGCGATGAACGCGGCACCGATCAACGCCCACAACGGCGCCGTGCTAGCCCCGCGGGCGGCTTTCTGGCGGCTGCGCATCACATGCGCCGGCATCAGTTCGTCATCATCAACGGTGCCCGCCCGCAAGGCAGGCACGTCATCAAAGTCATCGTGAGCATGGTTACGCATGGATACATTCAACCGCGGTAGTCACAAAGAGGCACGAGTATAAACCGCCAGCGCGGCGCATTGATGACCATTGTCAGCCGGGCGGCAAATGCTTCCACCAGCCGCAGAATTCATCCAGCGCCGTCCACAGGCTGACCTTGGGTTGGTAGTCCAGGTACTGCCGGGCACGGCTGATATCCAGGGTGAAATCACGGCTCATCACCTGCATCCCCAGGCGCGACAAGGTCGGTTGCGGGCGCCCTGGCCATAACATGCAGGCCGCCTCGTTGAGCGCGGCCAGGCTATAGGCAAGACCATAGGAACGGTAGCGGGTCACCTGGGGAAGCTGCATCTGGCGCATCACGTAGTTGACCACGTCCCACAGCGGCAGTGGCTGGCCGTTGCTTATGTTGTAGGCCTGGCCCAGCGCCCGGTCATCAGCGAACAATGCACTTAGCAGCGCCTCGTTGAGGTTGTGCACACTGGTGAAATCGACCTTGTTCAGGCCGTTGCCGATGATCGCCACACGCCCTTTGCGCTGCATCTGCATCAGCCGCGGGAAGATACTGGCATCGCCCGCACCGGTAACGAAGCGCGGACGCAGCGCCAGCACTTCCAGGCCGAACTCCTGGGCACCGAACACTTTCTGCTCGGCCAGGTACTTGGTTTGCCCATAGTGATCGTGGAAGCGACGCGGTACCTGGTCTTCACGGACGTCCAGACGCGAACGGCCATTGAAGTAAATCGACGGCGAAGACAGATGCACCAGGCGCCGTACGTGCTCTTTCAGGCAGCCCTCGACCACGTTCTCGGTCACCACCACGTTGCCTTGGTAGAAATCCTGATAGCGCCCCCAGTTACCGACCGCGCCAGCGCAATGCACCACGGCTTCGACACCCTGGCACAAACGCCGGGCCAGCTCGGCGTCACCCAGATCACCCGGGATGAACTGTGCGCCACGCTTGACCAGATGCTCGACCCCTTCGGCACGGCGGCCGCTGACGCGCACGTCCAGGCCTTGCTCCAGGGCGAAACGCGCAAAACGCCCGCCAATGAAGCCACTCGCGCCGGTGACCAGAATTCGCATGTAACACTCCGTCTTGCCAGATTTCAGATGCAACTGACGCCAGCCACGGCTACAAGGGCACCAGCCAATGCTGTGCGGTGTGCCGCAGGTGGTCGGTCAGTTGCGCGAGCAATTGCCCGCCATTGCGCCAATGATGCCAGTACAGCGGCACATCGATAGGGGTATCGCGGCAGATTTCCACCAATTGCCCACTGGCCAGTTGCTCCCGGGCCTGCAGTTCGGGCACCAGGCCCCATCCCAACCCGGCCTCGGTCATGCGCAGGAAGCCTTCGGACGAAGGGCACAGGTGGTGCAGGAAACCACCCTCTATGCCCAGCGATGCCAGGTAGCGATGCTGCAGGAAATCGTCCGGGCCGTACACGATCGCTGGCGTACGGGCCAGGCGGCTGGCGACAAAACCTTGGGGGAAGTGCCGCGCCATGAACACGGGACTGGCCAATGCCCGGTAGCGCATGGCCCCCAGTGGCAAACTGCGTGCGCCGGCTACCGGCCGCTCGCTCCCACACAGGCAGGCCGCCACTTCGCCGGCACGCATGCGTTTCAGGCCCACTTCCTGGTCCTCAACCACCAGGTCGGTCAGCACGTTCTGTTGTGCGCAGAAGTTGCCCACCGCGCCGGCCCACCAGGTGGCCAGGCTATCGGCGTTGAGGGCGATACGCAGGCGCTCCGGCATGCCCTCTTCATCCAGCGCCGGTACCTGGCGCTGCAGGTCGCGTTCAAGCAGGCGCACCTGCTGCACATGGTTGAGTAGCTGCCGACCGACTTCGGTCGTGCCGGGCGGCGAGGCACGTACCAACACCGGCTGGCCGACCCGCGCCTCAAGCAACTTGATGCGCTGGGAAATGGCCGATTGCGACAAGCCCAGCACCTGCGCCGCACGCTCGAAACCGCCTTGTTCGATCACGGCCGCGAGGGCAGCCAGCAGTTTGTAGTCGAACATCGATTTTCCTAATGGGTGATCAGCTTTATTTGTTTTTCTTATACAGCGCCGAACATCACAATGGCCAGCATCTTCCGTGACCCTTTTTGGAGAGCCCTGCCATGTGGCAAAGCTATCTCAATGGCATGCTGGTGGCCTTCGGCCTGATCATGGCCATCGGTGCCCAGAACGCCTTCGTCCTCGCCCAGAGCCTGCGCCGTGAGCATCACCTGCCGGTGGCAGCGCTGTGCATCGTCTGTGACGCCATCCTCGTGGCCGCCGGGGTATTCGGCCTGGCCACCGTGCTGGCACACAACCCGACCTTGCTGGCAATCGCCCGCTGGGGCGGCGCAGTGTTCCTGATCTGGTACGGCGCCAAGGCGCTGCGCAGTGCCTGCTCCAAGCAGAGCCTGCAGCACCAGCAAGGCCAGGGCGTTCGCTCACGTCGCGCCGTACTGCTCAGCGCCCTGGCGGTGACCCTGCTGAACCCGCACGTGTACCTCGATACGGTGTTGCTGATCGGCTCGCTGGGCGCCCAACAGTCCGCCCCTGGCGCCTACGTGGCCGGTGCGGCCAGCGCTTCGCTGCTGTGGTTCTCGACCCTGGCCATTGGCGCGGCGTGGCTGGCACCGTGGCTGGCGCGGCCGGCGACCTGGCGCATGCTCGACCTGATGGTGGCGGTGATGATGTTCGCGGTGGCGGCGCAATTGATCTTCAACTGACCTCGGGGCGCGGCATATTCATCAACGGCAAGATCGAGCGGCACGCGGTCTTGCAGGCAACACCCGCGCAACGCCGAGCCGCCGGTCGGCACAGCCCAGCCCCTGCGGAACCTCTATTCCCTATGTTTGTTGCGTGGTTATGCGCCGGGCCCGGTGCTATGATCCAGCCCTTGCGTCGCAAAGAGTACAGACTCGCCGACGCTTATCGGGCCGCCCGTGATCGGCCTTGCGCAAACCGCAAACAGACCTGAATCAGGAGATCCACCATGGCTTTTGAATTGCCGCCGCTGCCGTACGCCCATGATGCCCTGCAGCCGCACATCTCCAAGGAAACCCTGGAGTATCACCACGACAAGCACCACAACACCTATGTCGTGAACCTGAACAACCTGGTCCCAGGCACCGAATTCGAAGGCAAGACCCTGGAAGAAATCGTCAAGAGCTCTTCGGGCGGCATCTTCAACAACGCCGCTCAAGTCTGGAACCACACCTTCTACTGGAACTGCCTGTCGCCAAACGGCGGCGGCCAGCCTACCGGTGCACTGGCTGACGCCATCAACGCCGCTTTCGGTTCCTTCGACAAGTTCAAGGAAGAGTTCACCAAGACTTCGGTGGGCACCTTCGGTTCCGGCTGGGGCTGGCTGGTCAAGAAAGCTGACGGTTCCCTGGCCCTGGCCAGCACCATCGGCGCCGGCTGCCCACTGACCAGCGGCGACACCCCGCTGCTGACCTGCGACGTCTGGGAACACGCCTACTACATCGACTACCGCAACCTGCGTCCGAAGTACGTCGAGGCGTTCTGGAACCTGGTCAACTGGGCCTTCGTTGCCGAGCAGTTCGAAGGCAAGACCTTCAAGGCCTGAGTCCCTCAGCCTTGAGCAAGAAACCCGGCCTCGCGCCGTAATGCTGGCAGTCCAGCATTGCCATCCACGCCGGGCTTCCTCGAAAAACCGATGCCAGTCTTCTGGCATCGGTTTTTTTTCAAGGGTTCTGGAACGAGCCAGCGCACAGGGCTTTCATGAGGCGTACTGACCAAGCCAGCCAAGGCTATCCGCAGTAGCGCCCGTAGGCCGGTACTCACACCCGACCCAGCCCGCATACCCGCGCTGCTCCAGCGTCGCAAACAACCCTGCAATGTCCATCTGCCCCGTCCCCGGTTGATGCCGCCCAGGACAGTCGGCCACCTGCACATGCACCGTCCGCTCAAAGAACTGTGCCAACACATCGGCCGCATTTCCGGTCAACAACTGCGCATGGTAAAGATCAAGGATCAGCCCGAGACTCGCATGCGTCTCCAGCACCTGCTGTGCCTTGCTGAAGTCGGACATGTAATACCCTGGCATTTCCTGCGTGCAGATCACTTCGATCAATGGCCGCAGCCCTTGGTCCTCGAAGTACTTCACGGCATAGTCCAGGTTGCTCGCGTACACCTTGCCGGCGCCATCCTCGTGGGTTATCCCGGACATCAGGTGCACATCCGTACATGCCAGTGTGCGGGCATAGCTGGCTGCCTGGCGCAACCCGTCACGAAACTCGGGTTCCCTGCCCGCCACTGCAGCAATGCCCTTGGAAACGCCAGCCGGTGCGGCAAACTGGACCAATGGCAACGCGTACTTCGCCAGTTCATCCGCCAACAAACTCGCATCCAACTCATAGGGCGAGGGGAATTCCACCGCGCGAAATCCGGCGGCAGCGGCGGCTTCGATACGCTGCAGAAAAGGCATTTCGTTGAACTGGAAGCCGAGGTGAGCATTGAATTTGAGCATGTGTAAAGATCCATCCCGGGAAGAAAACATTCGTCGTTCCAAATCCTGAGCCGCGGCTCAGGCACTGCGCTGGCGGCAACTGCGCCAGCTCGCTGCGTGCAGATACTCAGGTCCTTCGTGTGTGGTATTTTCCTGCCCCAGTCCGACCCAAATCTGCCGGATCGACTGAAGTCAAACATTCGGAATACAGCCTGTGATCAAGAAAGACCTCGCCCTGCAATTGGCCCCTCGCGTCATCGAGATGATCCGCGCCCGGTCGATGAAGGCCGGCGAGCCATTGCGCGAGCAAACCTTCGCCCAAGCCTTCGATGTCTCCCGCTCCCCCATCCGCAGGGTATTCGCCCTGCTCGCCGAGTGGAACATCGCGGTCCAGGAGCCCAATCGCGGCTATTTTCTGAAACAGGACGCCGGGCAGATCCAGGAAGCCACCGTACCGCCCGCCTGCGACCCCTTCGAAGACTTCTACCTGCGTGTGGTGGACGACATCCTCAACGGGGAAATCCCTGCCGAATTCTTCGAAGCCCAGCTCCTGCGACGCTACTCTGTGCCTCGCGGGCAACTGCTCAAGGTCCTCAACCGGCTGGCAAGCGAGGCCATGGTCGAGCGCAAGCCCGGGCAAGGCTGGAGCCTCAACGAATTCGTGCACAACGCCCAGACCCACATCCAGAGCTACCGCTTCCGCATGGCCATCGAGCCGGCCGCACTGCGTGAGCCGGGCTACAACGTGAACCAGGCCGCCTTTGCCAAAGCCAGGGCGCAACAGCAGGCCATGCTCGACGGCGAGATTCACACGCTGTCACGTGCCCAACTGTTTGAAATCGGCGCCCAGTTTCACGAAATGATCGTGCAATGCTCGGGCAACCTCTTCTTCATCGATGCCATACGCCGGCAAAACCAGCTCAGACGCTTCATGAGCTACAAAGCCAATGTCGACCGCAGTCGCCTGATGACGCAATGCCTGGAGCACCTGCACCTGCTCGACCTGATCGAATCCGGTCGGCGCGAAGAGGCGGCACGGTTTCTCTGGAAACATCTGGACGAAGTAGGCCGCCTCAAAACCGGCCAGGCTGCCTTGCAGGAAAGCCAGCCGGCATAACCCTTCTCCCACCTCCCTTCAAACCCGCGCGTGAATCAGGCATGGCAGCTTAGCCATTGCCTCCTTTTGACACAAGATACAAAGCAACCTGAAAAATCAGCGCTCGCCGTAAATTTCGCGCCACTTATTGTATTTCATTGTAACAATAAGCAATATGCGCACCGCTCGGACGCACTGTGGCACCGAATCACACAGGAATGGATGCAATGGAACGAGGAACGTTGGCTAAAGGGACGGGGGTCTCGAGCCTTCTGTTCGGGGTCTACACGATTCTGCTGGCCCTGCTTGGCCTGACACTGGCCTATCAGGGAGGCGCGCTGGTCAATGCCGGTGGCTCGCCGTACTACGCGATGATGGGCACCGTATTGTTGCTGGCCGCCGCACTCATGGGCCTGAAGAAGGCGGTCGGAATCTACCTCTATGGCGCAGCATCCCTGGCCACCTACGGTTGGGCGATCTGGGAGTCGGGCTACAACGGCTGGGCCTATATTCCACGCCTGGCCTGGCTGGTACTGCTCAGTGTGATCTTTCTGGCTTTCTGGCCACTGGTCCGCCGCGACTTCGCCAAAATCAACAAGGCACTGTACTTCAGCATCATGGGCGTGCTGCCGCTGCTGATGGCGGCCACCATCCTGGCACCGCTGTTCTTCCCGAACACCGTTCATCTGGCCGACTCGCCGGCGATCACCGCGCATTCACAGCAACCGTTCAGCCGCAGCACGGTGGTATCACCAGACGCCAACGTCGCCGCGTCTCACGACAAGACCAACTGGACCGCCTATGCCGGCTCGAACCTCGGCAACCACTATTCCGCTGCAGCGCAGATTACTCCAGCTAACGTTTCCGGCCTGGTCAAGGCGTGGGAATACCACCATGGCGATGTCAAACAGCCTGGCGAAAAAACCAAGTATCTGAACGAGGCGACCCCCATCAAGGTTGGCGACTCGCTGTATACCTGCACGCCGAAGCAAATCATCATTTCGTTGAACGCGACCACCGGCAAAGAGAACTGGCGCTACGATTCGAAAGTCGACCCGGACTACTTCGCCAACGGCGGTGCCTATTGCCGTGGTGTCTCGTACTACGAAGTACCCAATGCCAGCGGGCTGTGCGCCAAACGCATCATCTGGGGCACCAACGACATCCGCCTGGGTGCAGTTGATGCGCTTACCGGGCAGGCCTGCCCAGACTTCGGCACGGCAGGCTTTGCCGACCTCAAGGACGGCCTGGGTACGTTCCGTAAAGGCTCCACCGGCATCACTTCCGCACCGCTGGTCATCCGCGGGGTGGTCATCACCGGTGGCCGGGTGCTGGACTCGGATGTGCGCCCGGCACCGTCAGGCGTGGTTCGCGCCTACGATGCAGTCAGCGGCAAACAAAAGTGGGCCTGGGATCTTGGCCGTCCCGATAGCACTGCCCCTGCCGAGGCAGATGAAACCTATACGCTCAGCACGCCCAACTCATGGGCGCCGATTTCCGCCGACGACGAGCTGGGGCTGGTCTACATCACCACTGGTAATGCTGCAGGTGACTTCTATGGCGGTACCCGTACCGAACAGGAAGACACGTTCAGCTCTTCGCTGGTGGCCCTGGATGCCCTCACCGGCAAGGTCAAATGGCACTTCCAGACCGTCCATCACGACCTCTGGGACTACGACCTGAGCCCACAACCGGCGCTGATCGATTTCCCCACCGCCAACGGCACACGCCCGGCAGTCATTCAAGCCACCAAGTCAGGCCAGTTGTTCGTCCTGGACCGAGCCACCGGCGAACCGCTGGTCGATATCTCGGAGGCTGCCGTCCCACAGGGCACGGCCCCAGGGGACTACACCGCGGCAACGCAGCCGCTGTCACCGGGCATGCCGAGCACCATGGGCCGCCCATCGAAAACCCCGGAAGTGCTGAACGAAGCCGATGCCTGGGGCCTGACGCCGTTCGATCAGCTGCAATGTCGCATCGAGTTTCGCCAGGCGCGTTACGAAGGGATTTTTACGCCACCGGTAGTCGGCCAGCAAAGCCTGATCTTCCCCGGGCACCACGGCGGCCTGAACTGGGGCGGCGTGATGGTGGACCTGCAGCGAGGCCTGCTGATCATCAACAACCAGCGGCTGCCGTACATGCAGGGGCTGGTTCCACGCGAGCAGCTCGATGCGATCAATGCCAAATCGTTTCAGGAGTCGCCCGGCAATAACCAAGGGTTCCGCGTCCAGGCCGGCCTGCCGTATGGGGCCATCAAGGACCCATGGATGTCGGCGCTGGAACAACCGTGTATCGCGCCACCCTGGGGGTTCATCTCCGCTATCGACCTGCGCACCCGTGAAGTGCGCTGGAGCCGCCCATTCGGCACCGGCTATGACAGCGGCCCCTTGGGCATCGCCTCGAAACTGCGCTTCGAAATCGGTACACCGAGCGATGCCACCGGCGTGGCTACAGCCGGCGGCGTGACCTTCATCGGCGCTGCCATCGACCGTTTCATGCGCGCCTACAACAGCGAAAGTGGTGAATTGCTGTGGGAAGAACGCCTACCGGCCGGCAACCAGGCGTCGCCCCTGACCTACGTGAGCGAAGGCCGCCAGTACGTGGTTGCCGTGGTCGGCGGGCATGACCGGATTCCGACCAAGCTGGGTGACAGCATCATTGCCTGGGCGCTGCCGGAGAAATAGCGCTGCCTTTCAGGGGCAGCCATCGGTTACTTCCGCTCCACCGGCCCTCTGTTCGAGGAGTTTGCCATGCCTGTGGGGGCGGGCTATCCGCGAAGCAGCCAGCACGCATTTCACCTGCGCCCCACCCGCAAAACGCTTGCTCAGGCCGCATACCACGCTAACATCAAACCTCTGGAAGATTGATACAGCGCATTCAAGTTGCGGGGTCAGGCAACCGATACACTGCTAACGGTCGGCCGGTAGTGTATCGTCATCGTTGATGGCAAAATGATGCCATGCGCATGGATTAAGGAAACCCCATTGAAGCTGGAATTGCGGAACAGCTTGTCGGTCAAGTTGCTCAGGGTCGTGCTGCTGTCGGCGTTGGCGGTTGGCGTCGTGCTCAGCTGTGCGCAAATCGTCTATGACACCTACAAGACCCGCCAGGCCGTGGACAATGATGCCCAGCGCATCCTCGACATGTTCCGCGATCCCTCGACCCAGGCGGTTTACAGCCTCGACCGTGAAATGGGCATGCAGGTCATGGAAGGCCTGTTCCAGGACGAATCAGTGCGCATGGCCTCCATTGGCCACCCCAACGAAACCATGCTGGCAGAAAAGTCCCGCCCGCTGCAGGACATGTCCATGCGCTGGCTCACCGACCTCATCCTCGGCCAGGAGCGCACCTACACCACACAACTGGTCGGCCGTGGCCCTTACAGCGAATACTACGGCGACCTCAGCATTACCCTCGATACCTCCTCCTACGGCAAAGATTTCCTGATCAACGCGGTGATCATCTTCATATCCGGCGTGCTGCGGGCCATGGCCATGGGCCTGGTGCTTTACCTGGTCTACCACTGGCTGCTGACCAAACCGCTGTCGAAGATCATCGAGCACCTCACCCAGATCAACCCTGACCGCCCCAGCCAGCACCAGATACCGCTGCTCAAGGGCCACGAGAAAAACGAACTGGGCCTGTGGGTGAACACCGCCAACCAGTTGCTGGCCTCGATCGAGCGCAACACCCATCTGCGCCACGAGGCGGAAAACAGCCTGCAACGCATGGCCCAGTACGACTTCCTTACCGGCCTGCCCAACCGCCAGCAACTGCAGCAGCAACTGGACAAGATCCTCGTCGACGGCGGCCGTCTGCAGCACCGTGTGGCAGTGCTGTGCGTTGGCCTGGACGACTTCAAGGGTATCAACGAACAGTTCAGCTACCAGGTCGGTGACCAGTTGCTGCTGGCCCTGGCCGATCGACTACGCGCCCACAGCGGCCGCCTGGGCGCTCTGGCGCGGCTGGGCGGCGACCAGTTCGCCCTGGTACAGGCCAATATCGAGCAGCCCTACGAGGCTGCCGAACTGGCGCAAAGCATCCTTGATGACCTGGAAGTACCGTTCGACCTCGACCACGAGCAAATCCGCCTGCGCGCGACCATCGGCATCACCCTGTTCCCCGAAGACGGTGACAGCACCGAAAAACTGCTGCAGAAAGCCGAACAGACCATGACCCTGGCCAAGGCCCGCTCGCGCAACCGCTACCAGTTCTATATCGCCAGCGTCGACAGCGAGATGCGTCGCCGTCGCGAACTGGAAAAGGACCTGCGTGAAGCCCTGCCCCGCAACCAGCTTTACCTGGTGTATCAGCCACAGATCAGCTACCGCGACCACCGGGTGGTTGGCGTAGAGGCCCTGCTGCGCTGGCAGCACCCGGAACTGGGCATGGTGCCACCCGACCAGTTCATCCCCCTGGCCGAGCAGAACGGCAGCATCATCAGCATCGGCGAATGGGTGCTTGACCAGGCCTGCCGGCAACTGCGCGAATGGCACGACCAAGGCTTCAGCGACCTGCGCATGGCGGTCAACCTGTCTACCGTGCAACTGCACCACAGCGAGCTGCCACGGGTGGTCAACAACCTGCTGCAAGCCTATCGCCTACCACCGCGCAGCCTGGAACTGGAAGTCACCGAAACCGGCCTGATGGAAGACATCAGCACCGCCGCCCAGCACCTGTTGAGCCTGCGCCGCTCCGGGGCGCTGATTGCCATCGACGACTTCGGCACCGGCTACTCGTCCCTCAGCTACCTGAAGTCGCTGCCACTGGACAAGATCAAGATCGACAAGAGCTTCGTTCAGGACCTGCTCGACGATGATGACGACGCCACCATCGTTCGCGCCATCATCCAGCTGGGCAAGAGCCTGGGGATGCAGGTGATCGCCGAGGGCGTGGAAACGGCCGAGCAGGAAACCTACATCGTTGCCCAGGGTTGCCACGAGGGCCAGGGCTACCACTACAGCAAGCCTCTTTCGGCCCGTGAACTGACCCACTTCCTCAAACAAGCGCAACGCAACCGGGTTTCGGTGTCCTGAGGCCACCTGCCCGGTTACAGGCCGTGCCCCTGATTTACATGAATTGCGCGCCCGCCTCTTTACAGCAAATGCAAATCTTTCGCATGATGTTGTAGTTTTGCGTGCCACGGCGCACGGTCCACCCCTTTGGTCCAACCACACGATGCAGGAAAACCAATAATGATTCGAATGCCTCTGGCCTCCGCCAGTCTGCTGGCCATTGCCATCGCCCTCGCCGGTTGCGGTGAAGGCAAGGACGAAAAAGCCGCCGCGCCGCAAGCCCAGGCACCTGCTGCAGCCACCACCGCTGTTGCGCCAGGGGCTGTCGACGAAGCAGCCGGCAAAGCCGTGGTCAAGCATTACACCGACATGGTCTACGCCGTGTACAGCGACTCGCTGAGCACTGCCAAGACGCTGCAGAGCGCAGTCGACGCGTTCCTGGCCAAGCCCAACGACGAAACCCTGAAAGCCGCCAAGGAAGCCTGGTTCGCCGCGCGCGTACCGTACCTGCAGAGCGAAACCTTCCGCTTTGGCAACACCATCATCGACGACTGGGAAGGTCAGGTGAACGCCTGGCCCCTGGACGAAGGCCTGATCGACTACGTCGACAAGAGCTACGAGCACGCCTTGGGCAACCCGGGGGCCAGCGCCAACATCATCGCCAACACCGAGATCCAGGTGGGCGAAGAGAAGGTCGACGTCAAGGACATCACCCCCGAAAAACTGGCTAGCCTGAACGAGCTGGCTGGCTCCGAGGCCAACGTTGCCACGGGCTATCACGCCATCGAATTCCTGCTCTGGGGCCAGGACCTGAACGGCACCGGCCCTGGCGCTGGCAACCGCCCGGCATCCGACTACCTGGAAGGCCAGGGCGCCACCGGCGGCCACAACGACCGCCGCCGCGCCTACCTCAAAGCGGTTACCGACCTGCTGGTCACCGACCTCGAAGAGATGGTCGGCAACTGGGCACCGAACGTCGCCGACAACTACCGCGCCAAGCTGGAAGCCGAGCCTGTCAACGACGGCCTGCGCAAGATGCTGTTCGGCATGGGCAGCCTGTCGCTGGGCGAACTGGCTGGCGAGCGCATGAAAGTTTCGCTGGAAGCCAACTCGCCAGAAGACGAGCAAGACTGCTTCAGCGACAACACTCACTATTCGCACTTCTACGACGCCAAGGGCATCCGCAACGTCTACCTGGGCGAGTACACCCGCCCGGACGGCACCAAGCTGACCGGCCCTAGCCTGTCGTCGCTGGTCGCCAAGGTTGACCCGGCCGCCGATGCAGCCCTCAAGGCCGATCTGGAAGCCACCGAGGCCAAGCTTCAGGTGATCGTCGACCACGCCCTCAAAGGCGAGCACTACGACCAGCTGATCGCCGCCGACAACGCTGCCGGCAACCAGATCGTGCGTGACGCCATCGCCGCCCTGGTCAAGCAGACCGGCTCGATCGAGCAGGCCGCGGGCAAGCTGGGCATTGCCAACCTGAACCCGGACACTGCGGATCACGAGTTCTGATCCTGCTGTAGCGCTTCATCGAAAACGCCCGGCCTTGTGCCGGGCGTTTTCGTTTGCTGCCGGGTAAAACGCTTCCCGCTGCCTGGCGTGCATGCAGATGCTCATCCTGTAGGCCTTCGATCAAAGCTAACAGGAGGCACAGTGCTGCAGATTCTTGATGTCTGGGGCGAAGGCCGAATCGTCCAGCGCATGAATGGGGAAGACCTCATCACCGGATTCAACGATGCGTACAACCTGAACAAGGCTGGCCAGCTCATCTCCAACGGGCCGTTCGCTGGCGGGCACATTCCCAACCTCATTGTCGTATACGAATACGATGCTCCGGACTTTCCCCTCGACGACCATGCAGTCCCTCACGTGACGCTGATGGGCGCTCCGATCACCCGGCATGTGGCCGAGGAAATGTGCCGGGTAGTTGCCCGCCCCGGCAAGATCTACCTGTACGACCCCAACGAAACTGACCGCCGTATGTTCGAGGCAGTCGCCATTGACCAAGGGATGCAGCTGCTCGGTCGCTTTCATCCCGCCGAGCTCGACCCCCCGTTCAACGAAATCACTTTGCTCGCGGCTTATGTCTATCGCGCCCCGACCAGCCCGTTGCCACGCCCGAAAACTGAACATTGAAAGGAAAACACTACATGGCCAATGTCACTTACTTGCGCTCCATCGCCAATAACACGCCTTATACCCTGACCCTGATCGACGGTGAAAACCGCAGCAACAGCCTGGCAGTCGGCGCCCAGCACGTCTGGAATGGCTCGCTGGCCATCCCGTGGATCGGCAGATCGACTGAGAACCACAAGGCCTTGCGCCTGATCCTCGGCCCGTCTGCCGACACCAGCATCTGGTTATTCCAGGATTACTGGCAACCTGCGCACATGGACGCGGTCAAGTGCATTACCGCCTCCTCCATGGAATACACCAGCGAAGAAGTCATCGAAGTCACCGGCGATAATCGCGGTGGCGGCAACAAGAACCTGATCGTCAACCTGGTCAACCGACACTTCATGCTCTATATGGCCTGACCAACCGCGCTCGCAGCGATTTCATCAAGCAAACGCAAATTGCTCTTATTCAATGATCCTGGGCCTGCTAAGCTGCACGCCGGTTTTTCGCTCACGCCCAGGATTCTCGATGTCCTTGTCGCTGTCCCGACTCCTTCCCTTGCTGCTGGCCTTGGCCTTGGCCGCCTGTGACGACGCCCCGCGTTTCACTCACGCCGAGCCCGGCGAAGCGTTGTCGGGTGGCCAGGCGACCGTGCAGCGCAGCGACCGCAATGCCTATTCCCTGCCCTCGGCCAACCTCTCGCCAGCGCTGCGCCTGGACTTCGCCGTTGGCAACAGCTTCTTTCGCAACCCCTGGGTGATCGCGCCGTCAACCACCACCGCGCGTGATGGTCTGGGCCCGCTGTTCAATACCAACGCCTGTCAGAACTGCCACGTGCGCGATGGCCGTGGCCACCCGCCAGAGCCGGGCGACAGCAACGCGGTGGGTATGCTGGTACGCCTGTCGATCCCCGACCAACCCTACCTGGCCAAAGTGATCGAGCGCCTCGGCGTGGTGCCAGAACCTGTCTACGGTACCCAGTTGCAGGACATGGCCATTCCCGGCGTGGCGCCCGAAGGCAAGGTGCGGGTGAGCTACACCCGCGAAACCGTGTTATTCAAGGACGGCCACCAGGTCGAGCTGCGCAAGCCAGCCCTGCAAATCACCCAGCTCGGCTATGGTGTGATGCACCCCGACACGCGCTTTTCTGCGCGGGTGGCACCACCAATGATCGGCCTGGGCCTGCTTGAAGCGATCCCCGAAGCCGACCTGCTGGCCAACGAAGACCCGGACGACCGTAACCGCGATGGCATCCGCGGGCGGGCCAACCGTGTGTGGGACGACGCCCAGGGCAAAACAGTGATCGGCCGCTTCGGCTGGAAAGCCGGGCAGCCCAACGTCAACCAGCAGAACGTGCACGCCTTTGCCGGCGACATGGGCCTGACCAGCACCCTGCTGCCCAACGACGATTGCACCCCGGCACAAACCGGCTGCCTGGCTGCGCCCAACGGCGATGGTGCCGATGGCGAGAAAGAAGTCAGCGACAACATACTGCGCCTGGTCACGTTCTACACCCGCAACCTGGCGGTGCCGGCCCGCCGCGACGTCGGCTCGCCACAGGTGCTGGCGGGCAAGAACCTGTTCTACCAGGCGGGTTGCCAAGGTTGCCACACACCGCAGTTCACCACCGCCGCCGACGCCACCGAACCCGCGTTGGCCAACCAGGTCATCCGCCCCTACAGCGACTTGCTGCTGCATGACATGGGCCCGGGGCTGGCCGACGAGCGCACCGAATTCGCCGCCAACGGCCAGGACTGGCGTACGCCGCCACTGTGGGGCATAGGCCTGAGCGAAACGGTCAGCGGCCATAGCCAGTTCCTGCATGACGGCCGCGCCCGCAACCTGCTTGAGGCCGTGCTGTGGCACGGTGGCGAAGCCGAGGCGGCACGCAATTTCGTACTCACTTTCGATGCCGAGCAGCGCGCTGCGTTGCTCGCGTTCCTGAACTCACTTTAAACGCGCAAAGGAGCCGGGCATGTTCCGACCCAAACTGTTGTTCACCAGCCTCGCCGCACTCGCCCTCGGTGCCTGCTCGCCACAAGACCCGCAAGCAGTGACCTCCGCCGCCATCGCCAACCAGGTGATCCTGCCTACCTACAGCCGCTGGGTCGAAGCCGACCGTACGCTGGCTGCCAGTGCCCTGGCCTATTGCGAAGGCAAGGAAAGCCTGGATAAAGCCCGCGCCGACTTCCTCAATGCACAAAAAGCCTGGGCCGAGCTGCAACCGCTACTGGTCGGCCCGCTGGCTGAAGGCAACCGCGCCTGGCAGGTCCAATTCTGGCCTGACAAGAAAAACCTGGTCGGCCGTCAGGTCGAGCAGCTGGTCAACGGCGACAAGCCGGTTGATGCTGAGGCTTTGGGCAAGTCCAGCGTAGTGGTACGTGGCTTGTCGGCCTATGAGTACATCCTGTTCGACAGCAAGCCGGACATCGCCACTGCCGAACAGAAAGCCCGCTACTGCCCGCTGCTGGTGGCCATCGGCGCACACCAGAAAGCCCTGGCAGAGGAGATTCTCAAAGGTTGGAACAGCACCGACGGCATGCTCTCGCAGTTGACCAAGTTCCCCAACCAGCGCTACGCCGACTCCCACGAGGCTATCGCCGATCTGCTGCGCGCCCAGGTGACCGCCCTGGACACCCTGAAGAAGAAGCTCGGCGCACCGATGGGCCGTCAGAGCAAGGGCATTCCGCAGCCGCTGCAGGCCGAGGCCTGGCGCAGCCACAACTCGATGAACAGCCTGCAGGCCAGCCTCAAGGCCGCCGAAGCTGTCTGGGTCGGGGTAGACAACAAGGGCCTGCGCGGCCTGTTGCCCAGCGATCAGAAAGCGCTGGTGGACAAGATCGACGCTGCCTACGCTACTTCGCTCAAGTTGCTTGCCGACAACCAGAAAACGCTCGGTGAGCTGCTGGCCGACGACGCCGGTCAGCAAACCCTCAACCAGATCTACGACAGCTTGAACGTCGTCCACCGCCTGCACGAAGGCGATCTTGCCAAGGCGCTGAACATCCAGCTGGGCTTCAATGCCAACGACGGTGACTGATCATGCTGCGACGCCAGGCACTCAAACTCGGTAGCGTATTGCTCAGTGCCCTCACCTTGGGCGGCTGGAGCCTGTTCCGCAACAAAGGCAGCGAACCCTTGCTGCTCTCGGCGCGTGACAACGGCAACGGCCAGCACTTTGCCGTAGGTTTTCGCCTGGACGGCACACAGGTGTTCAGCACCCAGGTCGCTCAGCGTTGCCATGCGATCATCCACCACCCCGAGCTGCCCATCGCCCTGTTCGTCGCCCGCCGCCCAGGCACCGAAAGCTACCTGATCGACCTGCGTGACGGGCGCCTGCTGCAAACAGTAACCTCGCAGCCGAACCGGCACTTCTATGGCCACGCCGTCGTGCACAAAGGCGGCGAATGGCTGTATGCCACCGAGAACGACACCACCGACCCCGGGCGCGGTGTGCTTGGCGTGTACCGTTTCGAAGGCGAACGCCTGGTGCACACCGGTGAGATCCCGACCCACGGTATCGGCCCGCACGAGGTTGCCTGGCTGCCTGACGGTGAAACGCTGGTCGTGGCCAACGGCGGTATCCGTACCGAAGCCGAAAGCCGTGTCGAGATGAACCTCGACGCCATGCAACCGAGCCTGGTGCTGATGCAGCGCGACGGCACCCTGCTGAGCAAGGAAACCCTGGCCCAGCAGATGAACAGCGTACGACACCTGGCAGTGGCCAGCGATGGCACCATCGCCGCCTGCCAGCAGTTCATGGGCGATGCCGATGAAACTGCCGAGCTGCTGGCGATCAAGCGCCCGGGCGAGCCATTCAAGGCCTTCCCGGTGCCAGAGCGGCAGCTGCAAGCCATGGCCCAATACACCGCAAGCGTTGCCATCCACAGCGAGCTGCGGCTGGTGGCGCTGACGGCACCGCGGGCCAACCGCCTGTTCGTCTGGGACCTGGACAGCGGCGCGGTGCGGCTGGATGCCCCGATGCCCGACTGCGCAGGCGTTGGCGCGGTGAAGGACGGCTTTGTCGTCACCTCCGGGCAGGGCCGCTGCCGGTTCTACGATTGCCGCAAGGCCGAACTGGTCGGGCAACCGATGAACCTGCCGTCCGGCTTCTGGGACAACCACCTGCATCTCGTCTGATTTTTCCGTTGCATTCACTGGCCTTCTCGCGGTTAAAGCCGATCCCACAGGGTTCTACACGGTCCCTGTAGGAGCGGCTTTAGCCGCGAAAAGGCCGGCACAGGCATTTCACGCCCCTCCTCCCGAAAAACAGTCAATACTTCCCCCATCCGCACGTGGGCAGGATCGCCCGTTGTCGTGTAGAAGCGAATAACAACTGCATCCAAGGAACCGGACCTATGCTGCGCCGCCGCATGCTCATCATGTTGGCCGTGGTTCTGCTGATCGTGCTGGCCCTGGGGGGTTACAAAGCCTTCTCGATCTACCAGCAGATCCAGATGTTCACTGCCCCCAAGCCCCCCATCACCGTGGCGGCTGCCATGGCCGAACAGCGCCCGTGGCAAGAACGCCTGCCCGCTGTCGGCAGCCTCAAGGCGCTGCAGGGTGTGGATCTGAGCCTGGAGGTGGAAGGCATCGTCAAATCCCTGCACTTCGACTCAGGCCAGCGGGTCAAGGCCGGGCAACTGCTCTTGCAGCTCAACGACGATCAGGAAACAGCCCTGCTCGGTACCGCCCTGGCTGACCTGGGCCTGGCCAAGGTCGACTTCGGCCGTGGCAGCCAGCTGGTGGGCGATTCGGCCATCTCCCGCGGCGAGTTCGACCGCCTTTCCTCCCAGTACCGGCGCAACCAGGCAGTGGTCGAGCAGCTTAAGGCGCAGAAGATCAAGAAACGCATCAATGCGCCTTTCAGCGGCACCATCGGCATCCGCCAGGTGGACATCGGCCAGTACCTGGCCGCCGGGGCTGTGATCGCCACCCTGCAAGACACGTCCAGCCTGTACGTAGACTTCAACGTGCCGGAACAGGCGCTGCCACACCTGAGCCTGGGCCAGCAGGTGCTGGTGCAAGTGGCCGCCTACCCGGGTCAGCGCTTCCCCGGCAGCCTCAGCGCCATCAACCCCAAGGTCGAGGAAACCACGCGCAACCTGCTGGTACGCGCCACCATGGCCAACCCCGACGGCAAACTGCTGCCAGGCATGTTCGCCAGCCTGTTGATCCTGCTGCCCAACCCGCAGCCGCAAGTGGTGGTGCCGGAAAGCGCCATTACCTACACCCTGTATGGCAACTCGGTGTATGTCGCCTCACCGAAAAAGGACAAGGACGGCAAACCGGAATACAACGACAAGGGCCAACCCCAGCTGGTCGCCGAACAGCGCACGGTAAAGACTGGCGAGCGCCGAGACGGCGTGGTTGTAGTCAGCGAAGGCCTGCAGGCCGGGGAACAGGTGGTCACCGCCGGGCAGCTGAAACTCACACCCGGTGCCGCAATACGCATTGGCCAGGACAACGCCCTCAAGCCCGAACCGGGCGCAGCGGCCAAGGACTGACAGGAGGCTGGCATGGCGTTCACCGACCCGTTCATCCGCCGCCCGGTGCTGGCCAGCGTGGTCAGCCTGCTGATTCTGCTGCTCGGCTTCCAGGCCTGGAACAAGCTGCAGATCCGCCAGTACCCGCAAATGGAAAACGCCCTGATCACGGTCACCACCGCCTACCCCGGGGCCAACGCCGAAACCATCCAGGGCTATATCACCCAGCCATTGCAGCAAAGCCTGGCCAGCGCCGAAGGCATCGACTACATGACCTCGGTGAGCCGGCAGAACTTCTCGATCATTTCCATTTACGCGCGCGTTGGCGCCGACAGCGACCGGCTGTTCACCGAACTGCTGGCCAAGGCCAATGAGGTGCGTAACAAGCTACCCCAGGACTCCGAAGACCCGGTACTGAGCAAGGAAGCTGCCGACGCCTCGGCGCTGATGTACGTCAGCTTCTACAGCAAGGAAATGAGCAACCCGCAGATCACCGACTATCTGTCACGGGTTATCCAGCCCAAGCTGGCCACTTTGCCGGGCATGGCCGAGGCGGAGATCCTCGGCAATCAAGTGTTCGCCATGCGCCTTTGGCTGGACCCGGTGAAGCTGGCCGGTTTCGGCCTTTCGGCTACCGACGTGACCAATGCCGTACGCCGCTACAACTTCCTTTCCGCCGCTGGCGAGGTGAAAGGCGAATACGTGGTCACCAGCGTCAACGCCAGCACCGAACTGAAGTCGGCCGAGGCGTTCGCCGCCCTGCCGCTCAAGACCAGCGGTGACAGCCGCGTGCTGCTGGGCGATGTGGCGCGGGTCGAGATGGGCGCAGAAAACTACGACACGGTCAGCTCGTTCGACGGCACCCCGTCGGTCTATATCGGCATCAAGGCCACCCCGGCCGCCAACCCGCTGGATGTCATCAAGGAAGTGCGGCGCATCATGCCTGAGCTGGAAAGCCAGCTGCCCTCGGCATTGAAAGTGTCGATTGCCTACGACGCCACGCGGTTCATCCAGGCCTCGATCGACGAAGTGATCAAGACCTTGGGCGAAGCGGTGTTGATCGTCATCGTCGTGGTGTTCCTGTTCCTTGGCGCCCTGCGCTCGGTACTGATTCCGGTGGTGACCATACCGCTGTCGATGATCGGTGTACTGTTCTTCATGCAGATGATGGGCTACTCGCTCAACCTGCTGACCCTGCTCGCCATGGTGCTGGCGATCGGCCTGGTGGTGGACGATGCCATTGTGGTGGTGGAAAACATTCACCGGCACATGGAAGAAGGCAAGTCGCCGTTCGACGCAGCCCTGGAAGGCGCGCGCGAAATTGCCATGCCAGTGGTGTCCATGACCATCACCCTTGCCGCCGTGTATGCACCGATCGGCTTCCTCACCGGGCTCACCGGCGCGCTGTTCAAGGAGTTTGCCCTGACGCTGGCCGGGGCGGTGGTCATTTCCGGTATCGTTGCCCTGACCCTGTCACCGATGATGTGCGCCCTGCTGCTGCGCCGGGAGCAGAACCCGAGCGGCCTGGCTCATCGCCTCGACCAACTGTTCGAACGCCTGAAAGGGCGCTACCAGCGCGTGCTGCACGCCACCCTCGACAGCCGGCCGGTGGTGCTGGTGTTTGCCGTGATCATCCTGTGCCTGATCCCGGTGCTGCTCAAATTCACCCAGAACGAACTGGCGCCCAACGAGGACCAGGGGGTGATCTTCATGATGAGCAGCTCGCCTCAACCGGCCAACCTCGACTACCTCAACGCCTACACCGACCAGTTCACACCGCTGTTCAAGGCCTTCCCCGAGTATTACTCGTCGTTTCAGATCAACGGCTTCAATGGCGTGCAGACCGGTATTGGTGGTTTTTTGCTCAAGCCCTGGAACGAGCGCGAACGCACACAGATGGAGCTACTGCCGCTGGTGCAGGCCAAACTCGAGGAAATCAGCGGGCTGCAGATCTTCGGCTTCAACCTGCCTTCGTTACCCGGCACTGGCGAGGGCTTGCCATTCCAGTTCGTGATCAATACCGCTGGCGACTACCCGGCTCTGCTGGACGTGGCCCAGCGCATCAAGACGCGCGCTCAGGAATCGGGCAAGTTCGCCTTCCTTGATATCGATCTTGCCTTCGACAAGCCCGAAGTGGTGGTGGACATCGACCGGGCAAAGGCGGCGCAGATGGGGGTGTCGATGGACACCCTCGGCGGCACCCTGGCGACCCTGCTGGGCGAGGCGGAAATCAACCGTTTCACCCTTGAAGGCCGCAGTTACAAGGTGATCGCCCAGGTTGAACGGCCTTACCGCGACAACCCCGGCTGGCTGAACAACTACTACGTAAAGAACGACCAGGGCCAGTTGCTGCCACTGTCGACCCTGATCACCCTCACCGACCGCGCTCGCCCACGCCAGCTCAACCAGTTCCAGCAACTGAACGCTGCGATCATCCAGGGCGTCCCCATGGTCAGCCTGGGCGAGGCGCTCAAGACCGTGCAGGACATCGCTCGCGAAGAGGCCCCGGAGGGCTTTGCCTTCGACTACGCCGGCGTGGCCCGCCAGTATGTACAGGAAGGCAGCGCATTGTGGGTCACCTTCGGCCTGGCACTGGCGATCATTTTCCTCGTGCTGGCTGCACAGTTTGAAAGCTTCCGCGACCCGTTGGTGATTCTGGTGACCGTGCCGTTGTCGATCTGTGGCGCGCTTTTGCCGCTGTTCCTGGGTGTGTCGAGCATGAACATCTACACCCAGGTCGGGCTGGTGACATTGATCGGGCTTATCAGCAAGCACGGAATCCTGATCGTCGAGTTCGCCAATCAGCTACGCGATGAGCGTGGCCTGAGTGTGCGCGAAGCGATCGAGGAAGCAGCGGCCATTCGCCTGCGGCCGGTGCTGATGACCACTGCGGCTATGGTGTTCGGCATGGTGCCGCTGATTCTGGCAACCGGGGCGGGAGCGGTCAGCCGGTTTGACATCGGTATGGTAATTGCCACCGGGATGTCGATTGGCACGCTGTTTACCTTGTTTGTGTTGCCGTGCATCTACACCCTGCTGGCACACAAGGCGAGCGCCAAGGCACCTGCAATCGCTTGAACCGACCTGTGGGGGCGGGCTTGCCCGCGAAGAGGCCGGCAACGCAGACGCAAAAAGCCAAAGGCCCCGCAATCGCGAGGCCTCTGGCTTTTCCAGCTAACGCAGGGTTCATCCCAGTGGCCGCAACCCTTGACGCAAGCCAAACAGGAACAGCAAAAGGTCCTGGTCCGGCTCGCTTCGGGCCTGCTGCTGCGGTTTTGCATCCCGCGGCAACGCGCACTGGTCTGCCATCTCAGCCTTGCTGAACACCGTTGGCCTCGGCTCTTCCCAGGCAGCCACCGCCACGGTGGTCACCGCCAGGCCAGCTACCAGGAACAAAGCTCGAGCAATTTCTAGTTTCATTACTCTAACCCTTTGACAGCGCTGCCAAACGCCATCTTGTAAAAGTAGAGCAGTGTCTGCCATTCCGCGTCATTGAGCGACGAATGGCGGCGTAGCTGACGCAGGTCATTGCCGGCCGCACGCTGGCAGCTGATACGCCGCCTGCACTTTTCCAGGTCCAGCAGCGCCACTTCGACGCGGGCCTGCTCGCCCTCGCCGATTACCTTGATAAATACGTGCTTGCCATACAGGCAGCCGTGCTGCCAGTGCCCCAGGTGCATCCGCGCCAGGTTGTCCGCCAGGTCCTTGAGCATGCGCTCATGCACCACCTGCGGGTAACGCTCGCGGGCACCTTCGGCATGCCAGGTGTCGAGTTCGACAAAACCGTCCAGCGCTTCGCTGACCAGCAGCGCGCGCCACTGGTGCTCGGCATCACGCTGTGCGCCACAGAAGACGATGCGCGGTACACGCACGCCCAACTGCTCGAAACTGTTCAGCGCATCGAGTTCACGCAACACGGTCGGCCGACCAAAAGGGTGCAACAGGCTGCGGTAGATATGCCCGACCTGGCGTTTGGCATACAACAGCTTGCCATCGGCATCGTTAAGGCGTTGCACGCCACTCTCGCCGCCGCGGCGCTGGTTAGGCTCCTCGACCCACTCGCCTTGCTGGCGCCAGTAAAAATCGAACTGCGCTTCCCCTTTATGGGCTACAGCCATCAAACACTACCCCTTACGCAATACATAGACCCGCCACATGGCATAGAACGGCAGGAAGTCCAGGCGTTCCTGGATTCTGAAGCCGGCGGCCCTGAATTCTTCTTCGACCGTTTCGGCAGGTAACACGAAACGGTTCTGGTAATTATCCTGTTCGGCCTTGGCGCTACGGCGCTGCTCCAGCTTTTTCCGGCGCCAGGCCTTGAAGTTGCCATCCACCCACAGTGACAGGATCACGCTATCACGGCTAACCCGTTGAAATTCCGAAAGAATGGTCTTTCTGTGCGCTGCCTCGCCAATGTGATGGAACAGGCGCATGCAGAAAATGCTGTCCACGGCGTTATCTGGCAGGTCGATGGCAAATGCCGAAGTCTGCAAAGGCCGTACCCGTGCCACCACTTCTGGCGGTTGCGCCGCACAGGCGGTCTCGATCATGGCCTCGGAGTTGTCGGCACCGATGATTACCCGATTGGGCTTTTCCGCCAACAGCGGCCAGAAACGGCCCGCTCCGCATGGCAGGTCCAGTACCAAACCAGGCTCGCCCGCCAATGCCAGGGCGCGGCGCGCCAACTGCTCATCTCGCTTGTGGGAAAGGCGTCGCGCCAGGCCGTCCTGGTGCTTGAGAAAGTACTCGCGCGCATGGTCTTTGTCGTACTTCTCGGAAAATTCAAGCTTGATGGGGCTACGCATTGGACATCTCCTGACTCCATTGCGCCCACATTAGGTATGCAAGCGTTGGAATCAGGTCATGCCAATGTGAAAAAAACGTTGAACACCATTTGACCTGATACAAGACATTACTCGGCCAGGGCGTCCGGGTCGCCTTTGGCCACGGTGTTGCTCAGGTCCACCTGGAAGCGGCAGCCATGCGGCAAGGTGGATGTCAGGGTGACACGCCAACCCTGGTCGTCACAGATCCGCTGCACCAGCGAAAGCCCTAGCCCCAGGCCCTCGCCACGCCGTTCATCGCCGCGCACGAACGGCCTGAACATGGCCTCACGCTGCTCTTCGGGGATACCCACGCCGCTGTCCTCTACGCTGAAACCGTTGGCTTCCAGGCTCAGGCGGATATACCCACTGTCGGTGTAGTGCGCCGCATTGCGCAGCAGGTTGCCCATCACCGACTGCAGGAAGGTGGCGTTGTACAGCACAGAGCTAGCGCTCACGCGGCCATCGAAATACAGGGTGAGGCCTTTCTGTTCGATGGTGTCGCGCCACACCCCGATGAGCTCGTCGGCCACTTCGCGCAGGGTCGCCCGTGACGCCACTGCCCCCTCATCACGCTGCGCGCGGGCCAACATAAGGAAGGTCTTGACCAGCTCGCGCATTTCTTCGGTGGCCCGCGCCACGCGCTCCACCTGGCTACGCGCACGGGCATCGAGGCCGGGGTTTTCCATCAGAAGCTCACACGAGGTCGCCAACACCATCAAAGGCGTGCGCAGCTCGTGGCTGACGTCGCTGGTGAACAGCCGCTCGCGGGTCAGCGCATCACGCAGGCGGCCCAGGGTGTCGTCGAAAGCCACTGCAAGCTGGCCGACTTCGTCCGCCGCATAATCGGGAGCCAGCGGCGGGGCCAGGCCCAGTAGTTGATCGCGGTGGCGCACCTGACGCGCCAGGCGGATGACCGGTGCCATTACCCGACGTGCAACCAGCCAGCCAAGGATGACCGCCAACACCAGGCTGAGCACGAAGCCCACCACAACCACGGCAAACAGTACGCGCTCGCGCTCCTCGAAGTCGCTCTGGTCCTGCAGCAGTACATAACGGCGACCATCGACGATCTCAACCATGGCGTGGTAGGACAGCTGGTCTCGGAACACTTCGTGGAAACCGCGGTCGAGGTGCCGCAGGTCCTTGGGCAGCTCGAAGTCGTCACGCCCGCCGCTGAAATAGAACAGCTGGTCTGGACGAGGCCGATGACTCCAGTCACTGACGCTGTCCATACGCAGCAGGCGCTGCAGGTCACCGCCCAGTACCGAGGAAATCAGTCGCTCTTCGACCAGGTGCACCGTGCCAACGATACCGAATGCGAAGGCCCCGGCCACCAGCGCACTCATCAGGGCAAAGGCGATGATGATGCGCTGGGCAAGGCTTTGCTTAAACTCCATCGCGGCCCTCGGCGAGGCGATAGCCGACGCCATGGACGGTATGCAGCAACGGTTTTTCAAACGGTTTGTCGATCACCTGGCGCAACTGATGCACATGGCTGCGCAGGCTGTCGCTATCGGGGCAGTCATCGCCCCACAAGGCTTCTTCCAGCACCTCGCGGCGCAGTACGTGCGGGCTTTTCTGCATCAGTACCGCCAGCAGCTTGAGGCCGACCGGGTTAAGCTTCAGCAGGCGCCCCTGGCGGGTTACCTCGAGGGTATCGAGGTCGTAGCTCAGGTCAGCCACCTGCAGGGTGCGCCGCCCACCGCCCTGGGCACGGCGCAGCACCGCTTCGATGCGCGCCGCCAGCTCCGACAGGGCAAATGGCTTGAGCAGGTAGTCGTCAGCCCCAGAGCGGAAGCCCTGCAGGCGGTCGTCCAGCTGGTCACGGGCAGTGAGCATGATCACCGGCGTGTCACGGCGGGCATCTTCGCGCAAGCGCTTGCACAGGGTGTAGCCATCGATGCCTGGCAGCATGATGTCGAGTACGATCAGGTCGTAGTGTTCGGTGGCGGCCAAATGCAGCCCGGACAGGCCATCCTGGGCACAGTCGACGGTGTAGCCTTTCATGCCCAGGTAATCGGCCAGGTTGGCCAGGATATCGCGGTTGTCTTCAACCAAAAGAATGCGCATCGGTTTCTCCTGTGCGGCGCTTCTCGCTGTGGTGCGCGGCAGGCGCAGCTTAAGGCCTATGCCTGCACGGTGCCAGCCCTGGGGAAAATTCACCGCACTTGACGGTTTTTTCACTGATCCTTCACGGACACAGGATAGCGGGCGCCCGACAATACCCGATCTTTTTCGCGCCCTGGAGCCGTCATGCAGCAACGCACCTCCCCTCGCCCGATCAACTATTGGCTGTACCTGGGGATTCCCCTGGCGACTGCGCTGGCCTTGATCCTGCTGGAGCTGACTTCAGTCGACATGGATGTCGCCAACCTGTTCTTCGACCCCGCTGCCGGGCAGTTCATTGGCCGCCACAGTTACCTGCTGGAAAACATCCTGCATGACCGGGTCAAGCAAGTGGTGATCCTGTTGGGGGTGATATCGCTGCTGACCTTTGCCGCGAGCTTTTTCTGGAAGCGCCTGTTTGGCTGGCGCCGTGAACTGGGCTGCCTGGCGCTGGCACTGGGCTTGTCCACGGCGTTTGTCACGCCGCTGAAAAAAGTCACCCAGGTGCAGTGCCCTTGGAGCCTGACCCAGTTTGGCGGCACCGAAACCTACAGCAAGCTGCTGGAACCACGGCCGCCTACCGACAAGCCTGGGCTGTGCTGGCCGGGCGGGCATGCAGCGACCGGTTTCTGCCTGTTCGCCTTGTTTTTCATGCTGCGTGATCGCAAGCCGCGCCTGGCGCGGGTGGCATTTGCAGTGGCCTTGATAGCAGGGTCGGTACTGTCGGTGGGCAGGATGATGCAGGGGGCGCACTTCCTGTCGCACAATGTGTGGACGGCAGTGTTCTGCTGGTTGATCGGATTGGGGTCGTATTACCTGGTTCTCTATCGGCGGGGGCAGGCCGAGGTGCCCGTCGCCGAGCGCAGCGCCGCATGAAAGAGGGGCCGCTTTGCGGCCCTTCGCACGTCAAGGCGACCCTCAGGCATGCTCGACGAACACATCAGCAAACACCTGCCCCCGCGGTACCCCTGCCATGAACATCCGCCGGGCAAACCGCTCGACACTCGCCGGTGCCCCACACAGCAGCGCCACCGTCTGGCGCGACAACAGCCGCATCCCGGCCAACGCTTCATCCACATGCTCCACCAGCACCAACTCGACACTCACCCCGGGCAGCTCCAGCAGCTTCTCCGCCAGATAGTGCCCAGCCGGATCCCGCGCCACATGCACCACCCGGATTTCGCCCCGATGCCCCCGGCGCAACGCTTCGCGCAAGATACCCCAGAGCGGCGCCAGCCCGGTTCCCGCAGCCAGCAACCACAGCGGCCGCTCCTGCCAATCAGGGTCGTAATGAAGGGCTCCGCCTCTGAACTCCCCCAAACGCATCTGATCGCCGACCTGCAGACCACGCGCCTTGTCGCAAAAGGCACCAGGCCGCTGGCAATCGATATGAAACTCGAGAAAATCGTCCTCACCCGGCAGACTGGCCAAGGAATAAGGCCGAGCAACCGCGCCTAGCCACAGCACCACGTGCTGCCCCGCCTGGTAACGCACCACCCGATCGGGGCGCAACCGCAGGCGCAATACATCGCCAAACCAGTCCAACGCACAGACCTGTGCCGGTACACCACCCAGCAAGGGGTCGTATAGCGCCACACGCAGGTCCTCGACCACCCGGCACTGGCAAGCCAGGCGCCAGCCCTGGGCGTGCTTCTCCAACGCCAATGCCTCGGGCAAAGCGTCTGCCGGTTGCCCGTCCAGGCAGTGCACCAGGCAGGCGTGGCAACTGCCGGCGCGGCAACTGTAAGGCACATTAAGCCCCGCCTCGTTGAGGGCATCGAGCAGGTTGCTGCCAATGGGCACAGTCCAACGGCGCAAGCCCACACAGATTATGGGCATGATTACAGTTTCTCCAAAACCAGGAACCTGACGGCGGGTTTCATGGCGAATGTACCACAGCGACGGCAGAATTATTTTTTTACAATCAACGAATTGAGTGTCAACTGACAAATTTGACAGTTTAACCTTGATGGCTAACACATCACGCTGGGATCTCCTCAAGCGTGGAGGTACCCATCATGAAATTCACACCTATAAAATCAGAACTATTAGACCCTGACTATGGCGAACAAGGCATTGCTTATCCAGACCTGAACTTGGTGTCAATAAACGCCTCAACAGTCTCAGCCAAAGATGATAAATGGCGCCTGTGCGTAGGTCAGACCCGTATTGGCGATGCGTTGGGTTATGCGCTCATGCGCATAGACCACAACGGGAAATTGGATACTACGTTTGGCAAAGGCGGCTTGGCTACCGGAACCTTCAAAGAGGGCTTCAACTCTTCATCCGCAGGCATTCATCTGCACGGCGAGCACATCATCATCACGGGCACCTGCCGCGACCCATCGACCAACTTGGAGTTGCCGGCGCTGGCTCGTTTCACTGCGAACGGGCAGTTGGACACCCGATTCGGCAGCCATGGACACAAGGTCATCGAACTGCCCCCGGCACCTCCGAAGTCCTCAACAAATCCGACAACGAATCCGGCAGCGGCACCGCCCCTCACCAGCATATCCAGCACAGACGGAGTTTTTGTTACCTACCAGTACCCCTGGTCACACAGCGTGCTGATGAAGTTTAACTTCGACGGAGATTACGACACCAGCTTCAATAAGGTTGGATATAAATTCCTGACCCCTCCTCAATCTTCCGAAAGCTCCGGAAGAGTCTGCTTGATCACAGGCAGAAAAATCTATGTCTGCGGCATCACTACAATCAAGGACGACAGTGGCCCCTACATAGTCTGCTTGAAAGACACCGGTTTGGAAGATGGAGAGTTTGGTGCGAATGGATATTTACTATCGGAGCTCGCGAGCGGGTTGTATTTCCATGATCTGGATACGCTGAATGATGAAGGCAGCATCGTTTGCATCGCCTCCGTGGGCCTGCAAAAAGGCTACCTGACGGCCTTTACGCGCAGCGGCTCGAAAATCCCCGGCTTCGGCGGCACCACCGAATTTGGTGGCGAGGGCGGGCAGTGGACAAGCGGATACGTCAACCGTTCCCTGGAGAAAATTATCACCTCCGGTTCCACGTTAGGCGGTGAAGAAGCTGATGTCGTCGTCGGGCGCTTCAACCTTGACGGAACTCCTGACACAGCATTTGGTGAAAACCGCGGCTGGGGACGCATTGCATTGGGTGACAGCATGGATATTGCCGTGAGATCCAGCGCCGAGGTGACTGGCAAAACCATCATCTGCGGAACCGATTTCGAGTCCGGTCGTGCCCGCGTGGGCTTTTTACTCCGTTGCAACACGGACAGTTGACCCCATCACCTCTGCTACGTTGTAGTGATCAAAGGCCGAGTTCACCTTAACCCGTGCACGAGCTCGGCCTGTACCCTCCATATTCTTCAGTCGGCTCACCCCCTATCACCACTCAGCCTCTTGGATACCTGTCGCCTGCGACGTCACGCTTGGCAGAAAAACCATGCCTGCCCGTTACCGACCATGGTCCAGACCGGCCGCAGGTGTGCCGGGCACGGATGCGCGCTATACTGCCGCGCCTTTTTCCGTCGGCCTGACCTGCCGGCGCCTTGCAAGGCGCTTCGACGTGCTGGTCGGCTATGTCGAGCGTCTTTTTGAATGTTCCCGTCTTTAAGAGGAGCGCGCTGCATGACCGTGATCAAGCAAGACGACCTGATTCAGAGCGTCGCCGACGCCCTGCAATTCATCTCGTACTACCACCCCGTCGATTTCATCCAGGCCATGCACGAGGCCTATCTGCGTGAGGAATCGCCTGCTGCACGCGATTCCATCGCCCAGATCCTGATCAACTCGCGCATGTGCGCCACCGGCCATCGTCCAATCTGCCAGGACACCGGTATCGTCACCGTGTTCATCCGCGTGGGCATGGACGTGCGCTGGGACGGCGCCACCATGAGCGTCGACGACATGATCAACGAAGGTGTGCGTCGCGCCTACAACCTGCCTGAAAACGTCCTGCGCGCTTCGATCCTGGCCGACCCGGCCGGTGCCCGCAAGAACACCAAGGACAACACCCCGGCAGTGATCCACTACTCCATCGTCCCCGGCGACAAGGTGGAAGTCGATGTCGCAGCCAAGGGCGGCGGCTCGGAAAACAAGTCGAAGATGGCCATGCTCAACCCGTCCGACTCGATCGTCGACTGGGTACTGAAGACCGTGCCGACCATGGGTGCTGGCTGGTGCCCGCCTGGCATGCTCGGCATCGGCATCGGCGGTACCGCCGAGAAGGCCGCGGTCATGGCCAAGGAAGTGTTGATGGAGTCCATCGACATTCACGAACTGAAAGCCCGTGGCCCACAGAACCGCCTGGAAGAAATCCGCCTGGAGCTGTTCGACAAGGTCAACCAGCTGGGCATCGGCGCCCAGGGTCTGGGTGGCCTGACCACCGTGCTCGACGTCAAGATCATGGATTACCCGACCCACGCGGCGTCCTTGCCGGTGTGCATGATCCCCAACTGCGCCGCTACCCGCCACGCCCACTTCGTGCTTGATGGCACCGGCCCGGCAGAACTGGAAGCGCCGTCGCTGGACGCCTACCCGGAAATCGTCTGGGAAGCCGGCCCAAGCGCCCGTCGCGTCAACCTCGACGACATTACTCCGGAAGAAGTGGCCAGCTGGAAGCCGGGCGAAACCATCCTGCTCAACGGCAAGATGCTGACCGGCCGCGATGCCGCGCACAAGCGCATGGTTGAAATGCTCAACCGTGGTGAAGAGCTGCCGGTAGACCTGAAAGGCCGCTTCATCTACTACGTCGGCCCGGTCGACCCGGTGGGTGATGAAGTGGTAGGCCCAGCCGGCCCGACCACTGCTACCCGTATGGACAAGTTCACCCGCCAGATCCTTGAGCAGACTGGCCTGCTGGGCATGATCGGCAAGTCCGAGCGTGGCCCGACCGCCATCGAGGCGATCAAGGACAACAAGGCCGTGTACCTGATGGCTGTTGGTGGCGCTGCCTACCTGGTCGCCCAGGCCATCCGCAAGTCGAAGGTACTGGCCTTCGCCGAGCTGGGCATGGAAGCGATCTACGAGTTCGAGGTCAAGGACATGCCGGTGACCGTCGCTGTGGACAGCAACGGCGAGTCGGTACACATCACTGGCCCTGCCCTGTGGCAGAGCAAGATTGCCGAAAGCCTGGCCGTCGAAGTGAAGTAACCTGATGTAACTGCGGCGGCGGCTTCGCGGGCAGGCCCGCTCCCACACGTACAGCGCAAGCCAGAAGGCTACGCGTTACCTGTGGGGGCGGCCTTGCCCGCGAAGAGGCCGCCACTGTCATCACAGGACTCTTTCGAACTGCTCCGGCCAGTCCCGCCAGGTAAACACCTGCCCTTCCCGCCTCACCCGCCGCACTTCCTGCAGATCTACCTCGCAAACCAGCCAATGGCTGCAGTCCGGGTTCAACTGCTCGCTCAACGCCACCACCCCATCCCCCGGCATCCCGTGATCCGGCGGCACGAACAAGCCTGCCCGGCCGATATTCTCGTCCAATGCCGGCGACCAGGGCGCCACCCCCACCGTAGGGCTCTGCAACACGGCAATCTGGTTCTCCAGGGCGCGCGCCTGGGCGCCAATACGCACCCGATGGTAACCGGCCTCGGTATCGGTACAACTCGGCGCCAGGATCAGGTCGGCACCACACTCGGCCAAGCGGCGGGCCAGCATCGGGAACTCGTTGTCGTAGCAGATCAGAATGCCCAAGCGCCCCAGTTCGGTTTCGAACACCTGCAGCCCCTGGCCTGCAGCGATGTCCCACTGCTCGCGCTCGAAGCGGGTCATCATCAGTTTGTCCTGATAACCCAGCACACCTTGGGGGCCGAACAGCCAGGCACGGTTGCGGTAGCACCCATCGTTGTCCAGCACCGGCACACTGCCCGGTTGCAAGTAGATCCCCCAGCGTCGGGCAAGGCTCTCGCACAACGCTTTCCAGGGTTCGATCAGCGGCTGGATGCCGGCAATCGATGCCTTCAGGTCTTCCCGCTGCCCGGCATTCAGCTGGCCGCTCAGCACCAGCCCGGCGTACTCCGGCAGTAGCAGCAAGCGTGCCCCCGCCTCCACCGCTTCGGCGCACAGGCCTTGCAGGTGGTCGGCGTAGGCGTCCCAGGTTTCGTGCAGCTCGATAGCGTACTGGCAGGCTGCCAGGCGGATCATATCGGCAGTGCCTTGAGCCAGAACGACATCAGCTTGTCGGAGCTTTCCTGCTCGTCCAGGTCGCGCCAGGCGTAGGTGGTACGCAGCGATGGGTCGTGCAGGAAGCCGCGGTTGCGCCAGAAGCCATGCAGGGGTTTGTACTCGGCTGGCCGTCGCGGGTGCGCACCAGGTCGCTCGACCGCGCAGAACGCGCAGTAATCGAACTCGGCCAGTTTGTGTGCGTAGGACTCGCGCTCGATGAAGAAGCGAACCCCCAGGCCCTGACCGCGGTATGCCGGCAACACCAGCGACTCCCCGAAGTAGTACACACTGGCCGGGTCGCGCCCCTGGGCCAGGAATGGCTGCTGAAATTCGGGCGCGACATCCACCAACGGCAGGCCGGTAGAGGCGCCGACCACCTTGCCGTCGTCCAGCGCCAGCACAACCAGGCTGCGCCCGGAGCGGGCATAGTTGGCCAGGTAGTCGGCCTCGTACTCCGGGGTGCCGTCGTACAGGTAGGGGAACTCGCGGAACACAGTAAGGCGCAGGCGAGCGAGGTCATCGATGTAAGGCGCGATAGCGGCACCGTGCAACAGGCGTATTTCCATGTTTGGCGGTCGTTTTGTCGATGTGGATGACGCGCTCGGCTAAGCCGGGCTTGAGGGGAAACCCTATCATCCGAGGTAACGACCCGCCTTTTCCCTACACGACAGGAAATGTTCCATGACCGCAACCGAACTGGTAAATGCTTACTACGCCGCCTTCAACGCGGGTGACATGCCGGGCTTTCTGGCGCTGCTCAGCGAAGACGTGATCCACGACATCAACCAGGGCGAGCGTCAGATGGGCAAGGCCAGGTTCGCCGCGTTCATGGACAAGATGAACCGCTGCTACCGCGAGCGCCTGGCCGACATCGTGGTGATGCAGAACGCCGATGGCAGCCGCGCGGCGGCGGAGTTCACCGTGCATGGCCAATACCTGGCCGATGACGAAGGGCTGCCGACGGCAAACGGCCAAACCTATGTGCTGCCGGCGGGGGCGTTCTTCTATATTCACTGTGGCAAGATTGCCCGGGTGACCAACTACTACAACCTCAATGACTGGGTTGAGCAGGTTGCCTGAAGCAACCCGCTGCCAATTCAATCAAGCCTGTCAGACAATGCGCGTGCCCAGCACTTGAAGGAACGCCGCCAGCCAGGCCGGGTGCGCGGGCCATGCCGGTGCGGTCACCAGGTTGCCATCCACATGCGCCTGGTCCACCGCGATGTCGATGAACGTGCCACCCGCCAGGCGCACTTCTGGCGCACATGCCGGGTACGCGCTGCACTCACGCCCCTCCAGCACCCCTGCCGCTGCCAGCAGCTGGGCCCCATGGCACACCGCCGCAATCGGCTTGCCGGCCTGGTCGAACGCCCGCACCAGGTCCAACACCTTTTCATTCAGGCGCAGGTACTCCGGCGCGCGGCCACCTGGGATCAGCAGCGCGTCATAACTCTCGGGCCGCACCCGCACGAAATCATAATTCAGGGCAAAATTGTGCCCTGGCTTTTCGCTGTAGGTCTGTTCACCCTCAAAGTCATGAATCGCGGTACGCACGGTCTGCCCCGCCAGCTTTTCCGGGCACACCGCATGCACCGTGTGGCCCACCATGCTCAAGGCCTGGAACGGCACCATCGCTTCGTAATCTTCGACGTAGTCGCCCACCAGCATGAGAATTTTCTTCGCCGTCATCTCGCCCACTCCTTCGGTTAACTGTGAATAGTCACTGCACGATAGCCGCTGTCAGTCACGGCGGTCGAGGAAGTTGACCACCAACCGATCAAGCCAGCCCCAGATCCGTTGCTTCACCCTGCGCCACAAAGGGCGCGCATGCCAGTGGGCGAGGTCGACTTCTTCGCTCTGGGCGAAGTCGCGCTCGAAGCTGGCCACCACCGCCGCTGTCAACGGCGGGTCCAGCGCTTCGATGTTGGCTTCAAGGTTGAAGCGCAAGTTCCAGTGGTCGAAGTTGCAAGAACCGACGCTGACCCAGTCGTCTACCACAGCCATCTTCAGGTGCAGGAAGCACGGCTGGTACTCGAAAATCCGCACGCCCGCACGTAACAGACGCGGGTAGTAACGATGCCCGGCGTAGCGTACCGAGGGGTGATCGGTGCGCGGACCGGTCAACAACAGACGCACGTCCAGGCCCTTGCTGGCGGCCCGACGCAATGAACGGCGCACGCTCCAGGTCGGCAGGAAGTACGGCGTGGCCAGCCACACCCGTTTCTTGCCGCTGTTCAGCGCCCGTACCAGCGCGTGCAGGATGTCCTGGTGCTGGCGGGCGTCGGCATAAGCGACCCGGCCCATGCCCTGACCCTGCGCAGGCACCTTGGGCAGACGCGGCAGGCCAAAGCCTTCAGCAGGGCGCCAGGCGGTGCGGCGGTTGTTGGCTTGCCACTGACGGTCAAACAGCAACTGCCAGTCGCTCACCACCGGCCCCTGCATCTGCACCATCACTTCGTGCCATTCGCTGGTCGCCTCACCGGGCGTCCAGAACTCGTCGGTAACGCCCGTCCCCCCCACCACGGCCCAACGTTCGTCAACCAGCAGCAATTTGCGATGATCACGGTAGAGATTACGCAGGCCACGCTTCCAGCGCAGGCGGTTATACCAGCGCAAGTACACGCCAGCGTCCAGCAGGCGCTGACGCAACGCGCTGTTGAAGGCCAATGAACCGTAGTCATCGAACAGGCACCGCACCCGTACGCCACGCCGGGCAGCCTGCTCCAGCGCGTCGACCACTGCATCGGCACAGGCCCCGGCCTCGACCAGGTACAGCTCCAGGTCAACCTGGAACTCGGCACGCATGATCGCCTGGAGCATGCGCGGAAAAAACACAGGGCCGTCGATGAGCAGTTCGAACTGATTGCCATCACGCCAGGGGAAGACCGGCCCCGCCATGTCAGCGCGCAGTGAAGATCAGCACCGCGCTAACCGGTACCGACGGGTTGATGGACTTCAACCGGGCGAACTTGCGCAGGCTTTCCAGCCCCGGCAGCAAGCCAAAATCTTCGGCGCGCAGCACCAGAGGCTCAAGGGTCACCACCTGGAAGCGCCGCGCATCCAGGCGGGTAGCCAGCAACAGAACACTGTAACTGTGCGACTGGCCATGCAGGGTGACCGTCAGCGGCAGGCGCAATTCGATCTGTGCACCGTCGGCCAGGTCATTGATCGGCTGCAGGTCAATCTGCGCCTTCACGGTGGCCTCGGCGAAGCGCTCGACCTCGAACAGGTTGTCGCGCATTTGCTCGTCACGCAGCGGAATACCACTGCTCACCGAGTCCATCTCGATCCTCAACCCGGCCATACCCTTGCGATCGACCGTGCCATGCAACACCAGAAAGCGATGCACTTCGGCGGTGTCGCCGTTCTTGCCGGTGATGAATGACAGCCGTGAGGATTCGCCATCCAGGTGCCAATTGGCATGAGCGGGCAGGCACAAAGCCAGCAATAAGGCAGGCAGCAGACGGGGCAACTTGAACATGACAGATCTCGTGAAACCAGGCCGCCAACCTTACCCGCCTGCATTCATGGCAGCAAGCGGCAGCCCTCACGCGCGCCTTGCCAGGCCGCCTGGCTGCGTCGCCCCAGGCCTTCAGCGGTGACTCGCCGCTGCTGGCTGTTTTCCTCCAGCAGGCTCAGTGGCAGCCACTGCTTCACGTACCCTTGGCAGTACACCTTGTCGAAGCCCATGACAAAGCGGCAGGAACAGTATTCCTTGGCCGAGTAGGCCGAGAGTATGCCGGGGAAGTCCGCCAGCGCCTGGCGTTCCTGCCATGCCCAGAACAGGAGCCCTGCCAGCGCCAGCAGCAATAGCCGCTTCATGCCCCCTCCCCGGCCAGTACCGCCAGCACCCGCTTGAGCAGTTCGTCGTGTCGATAGCTGCCGTCGCGGTCATCGGCGTAGCGCACGATCACCAGCTTTTGCTCAGGCAGCACATATAACGCCTGCCCCCAGTGGCCAAGGGCGGCGAAAGTGTCTGCCGGTGCACTGGGCCAAGGCCGTTCGGCGCCAGCCAGCGGCTGGTTGAGCCACCAATGGCCACCAGGGACGGCCTCGCCAGGCAGCGCTTGGGCCAGGGCAAACGGGGTGCGGTTGAAGGCGACCCAGGCCTTGGGCAGCAATTGTCGGCCCTGCCAGCGCCCGTCGCGCTGCATCAGCAGGCCAATACGGGCCAAATCACGGGCACTGAGGTAGAGATAGGAAGAGCCTACGTAGGTGCCTGCCCGGTCACGCTCCCACGCCGCACTGCCGATACCCAACGGGGTGAACAGTGCGTGCCAGGGGTAGTCGGGGTACTGCCCGGCATCGAGCATGCCGCGCAGCGCGGCGGCCAGCAGGTTGCTGTCGCCGCTGGAGTAGAGGAACCGCTGACCGGGGCTGGCGGTGGCACCCCGCGCCGCCGCGTAGGCAGCCATGTCTGCGCGGCCACGGGTATACAGCATGGCCACCACCGAGGACTTCAGCGGCGCGTATTCGTAGTCTTCCTGCCACTCGAGGCCACTGGCCCAGTGCAGCAGGTCGGCCACGCGCACGCCTGGGTGGGCGCGCATGGGTGGATAGAAGCGGCTGACCGGGTCTTGCAGCTGGAAGCGGCCTTCGCCCTGGGCCACGCCCATTATCGTGGCCAGTACGCTCTTGCTTACCGACCAGGTCAGGTGCGCGGTGGCGGCACGGGTGGGCGCGGTGTAGCGCTCGTGAAGGATACGCCCGTCGCGGATGATCAGCAGAGCGTCCGTGCGGATGCCGCTGCGCTCCGAGGGGGAGCGTGCAGGAAAGGCGTAAGCGTCGACGGCCTGCCAGTCGAGGGTGGCGGGGTCGTTCTGCCACTGCGGGTCAGGCCAGTCCTCCGCCTTGGCGCTACCTGCAACCAGCGCAAGGATGACCAACAGTACCTTCATCGTGCTCGCCTTGATGGGGGCTGCTTTGCAGCCCTTCGCGGGCAAGCCCGCGCTCACAGTTGCAGGAGCGGATGCCCCCGCGAACAGGCCAACATCATCAATACAGAATCAGCGCCGAACCGGCCGCTTCTGCAGCTTGCGCTGCAACGTCCGTCGGTGCATGCCCAACGCCCGCGCGGTGGCCGAGATATTACCTTCATGCTCGTTCAGCACGCGCTGGATGTGTTCCCACTGCAGGCGATCGACCGACATCGGGTTTTCCGGCACCAGGGTATCCAGGTCGGTGTGCTCCGACAGCAGTGCTGCCAACACATCATCGGCGTCAGCCGGCTTGCACAGGTAGTTGCAGGCACCGCGCTTGACCGCCTCCACTGCGGTGGCAATGCTCGAGTACCCGGTCAGGATCACCACGCGCATTTCCGGGTCCAGTTCCAGCAGCTTGGGCAGCAGCACCAGGCCGGAGTCGCCATCCATCTTCAGGTCCAGCGTGGCGTAGTCCGGCAGGTCCTGCTGGGCCAGAATCAAGCCTTCTTCGGCAGAACTGGCAGTGCTCACACGGAAACCGCGACGGCTCATGGCCCGGGCCATGACCCGGGTGAAGGTGGCATCGTCATCCACCAGCAGCAGGTGCGGCAGCTCTTCGCTTTCGACCTGGTTTTCTTCGCTCATCATTCATCTCCTCGCTTGCCATAGGGCAGGCGCAGTTCGGTCAGGGTGCCACCCTGTTCATGACTATAGAGTTTCACCGAGCCGCCCGCACGGGTCACGCTGGCCTTGCTCAAGAACAGGCCCAGGCCGAAGCCTTTGCCCTTGGTGGTAATAAAAGGTTTGCCAATGGCTTCGGCAATGGCTGGCGGTACACCAGGACCATGGTCGCGGATACTGATGACGATGTCCTGGGCGTCCCAGTCCAGGCGAACCTCCAGATCATCAGGGCAGGCATCGGCGGCATTGTTCAACAGATTCAGTAACGCCTGGGTCAGGTCTGGCGGCGGCGCCAGACGCGGCACCTTGCCGTCGCGCAGGCGCTGGAAGCGGTAGCTGGCTTCCGGGCGCATCAGGTGCCAGCGGTTGAGCGCCTCGTCCAGCCAGGCGGTCACATCCTGCTCCACGATGGCCAGGCGTCGGTTGGCTTCGGCTGCGCGCACCAGCTGTTGCAAGGTCTCTTTGCACAGCTTTACCTGGTCCTGGAGGATCTGCAGGTCCTCCTGCAACAGCGGGTCGGTGTGGTCCTGGCGCATTTCGTTGATCAGCACGCTCATGGTCGCCAGCGGCGTACCCAGTTCATGGGCGGCACCGGCAGCCTGGGTAGCCACAGCCAGCAGTTGCTCGTCGCGCAGGCTTTCTTCACGCCGCTCTGAACGCAGCTGCTCCTGGCGGCGCAGCTCTTCGGCCATGCGCGCGGCAAAGAAGGTGATCACAGCCGCCGCCAGGGCAATGCTCAGCCACATGCCGTAGACCTGCATCTTGTCCCGCGCCATCGGCAGCCCTTCGAGCGGGTAGAACTGCACCAGCAGCAAGCTGTAGGCCGTCAGCGCAATGCCCGACAGGATCAGCGAATACAGCCACGGCAAGGTCACCGCGGCAATCGCCAGCGGCACCAGGTAATACGACACGAACGGGTTGGTCGAGCCGCCGGAGTAATACAGCAAGGCACTGTGGATCAGCAGGTCACAGGCCAGCTGCAGGGCGTACTCCATTTCGGTGACGGGCAGCGACAGCCGCAGGCGCAGGGCCGTGAAGGCACACAGCAACGAAGACAAGGCCAAGGTGCCGGCCAGTGACAGCCAGGGCAACGGCAGCAGTTCGGTCCAGTAGGCAACGCCCACCGAGCCGGCCTGGGCAGCCAGGACCAGGACCCGAATGACGGTCAGGCGCCAGAGGTTCTGGCGGGTAGCGGACAACGGTTGTACGGCGGCGAGCATGAGCTCTCCTGATGAGTGCTCCAGAAAAATCGGCTGGAGTATACCGAAGCCGGGCGCCTCGCTGCAGCGATGCGGCAAAGCGCCACACTTTGTCACAGGTTCATGATGGCACTTTTGAACCCACTACACTGTTGCCGGTCTTATGGGCCATGCGTGGAATGGATGACCAGCCCCCACGCCTTTAAATGCCAAGGAGTACCACATGCAAATCCCACGTCGCGGCGCTGCTCTGATCATGTCTTGCGGCCTGCTCGCCAGCCTGCCGGCACTGGCCGCCGATGAACCGCGTTTCAACCAGGTATCGCTGCGTGCCGAAGTCAGCAAGGAAGTGGCGCGCGACCTGATGGTCGTGACCCTGTACAGCGAAGCGCAGAACAGCGACCCGGGCAAGCTCGCCAAGCAGATTACCGAAACCATGAACAAGGCCGTGCAGCAGTCGCGCCAGGTCAAGGACGTGAAGATCAGCCAAGGCAGCCGCAACAGCTACCCGGTGTATGACAGCAAGGGCCAGAAAATTACCGGCTGGCGCGAGCGCGCCGAACTGCGCCTTGAAAGCGCCAACTTCCCGGCCTTGTCCCAGCTTACCGCCGATTTGTTGCAAGAGCTGAAAATGGCTGGCATGGACTTCTCCATCGCCCCGGCCACGCGCAAGGCCAGCGAGGATGCACTGCTCAAGGATGCGGTCGATGCCTTCAAGGCACGCGCGCAACTGGCGACCGAAGCGCTGGGTGGCAAAGGCTACAAAGTGGTGAGCCTGAACCTCAACAGCAGCGGCTACCCGCGCCCGTACTTGCGTAGCGCGCCGATGGCGATGAAGGCCATGGGGGCTGATGAAGCAGCACCGGCGCCAGATATCGAGGCGGGCACCAGTGAAGTGAGCATGAATGCCGATGGCCTGATCGAAGTGCAGATGCCATAAGGCGTCCACGCATCATCTGTGGGAGCCCGCGAGCAAGACACGGCGGTGGATGGCACGGGCTTCGCCCGTGTTCGCGGGTAAACCCGCTCCTACAGGTGAACGCGCCATTTTCACGATTTTCAGACCTTTCTTACGCACCATCAAGGTGCGTCCTACGTTTACCCTTGCCTAGAAACATCGCGCAAAACGCCATCATTTTGCCTACGCAAACGTTTAACTTCGCCAAAAGTTATACCGATGCGACATCCATGTACGGTCGTACCACTTTTCTGACGCCAACTATCCTTGTACCTGTTGCATTGGGAACACCCCCTGCATAAGTATCCGCAGGTCGGCTCACGAGGCCACCTCATCCAAAAAATGACAACAATGAGGCCACCATGCTCAAACACGCAGTCATTCCGTTCCTGCTGGGTGCAGGCTTGCTCAGCGGCGCACCGTCGGCCGTCGCCGCATCCAACCTGGTGTTCTGCTCCGAAGGCAGCCCAGCCGGCTTCGATCCGGGGCAGTACACCACCGGGACCGACTTCGACGCCTCGGCAGAGACCGTGTTCAACCGCCTGACCCAGTTCGAGCGCGGCGGCACTGCGGTCATCCCGGGCCTGGCGACCAAATGGGAAGTGTCCGACGACGGCAAGACCTACACCTTCCACCTGCGTGAAGGGGTCAAGTTCCACACCACCGACTACTTCAAGCCCAGTCGCCCGTTCAACGCCGACGACGTGCTGTTCACCTTCAACCGCATGCTCGACAAGGACAACCCGTTCCGCAAGGCGTACCCCACCGAGTTTCCATACTTCACCGACATGGGCATGGACAAGAACATTGCCAAGGTGGAGAAGCTTGACGAGCACACGGTGAAGTTCACCCTCAACGAGGTGGACGCCGCGTTCATCCAGAACCTGGCCATGAGCTTTGCCTCGATCCAGTCCGCCGAATACGCCGACCAGTTGCTCAAGAATGGCAAGGCCGCCGACATCAACCAGAAGCCGATCGGCACCGGCCCGTTCGTGTTCAGCAAGTACCAGAAGGACGCGCAGATCCGCTTCAAGGGCAACAAGGACTACTGGAAGCCCGAGGACGTGAAGATCGACAACCTGATCTTTGCCATCACCACCGACGCCTCGGTGCGCATGCAGAAGCTTAAAAAGAACGAGTGCCAGGTCACCCTGTTCCCACGCCCGGCCGACATCGAGCCGCTAAAAGCCGACAAGAACCTGCAAATGCCGCAGCAGGCCGGCTTCAACCTCGGCTATATCGCCTACAACGTGATGGACAAGATCAAGGGCAGCAACGAGGCCAACCCCATGGCCCAGCTGAAAGTCCGACAGGCGCTGGACATGGCCGTGGACAAGAAAAAGATCATCGAGTCGGTGTACCAGGGCGCCGGCCAGCTGGCGGTCAACGCCATGCCGCCCACGCAGTGGTCTTATGACGACAGCATCAAGGACGCCGCCTTCGACCCCGAGAAAGCCAAGCAACTGCTCAAGGAAGCCGGCATCAAGGAAGGCACCGAAATCACCCTGTGGGCCATGCCCGTGCAACGCCCGTACAACCCCAATGCCAAGCTGATGGCCGAAATGCTCCAGTCCGACTGGGCCAAGATCGGTATCAAGGCGAAGATCGTCAGTTATGAATGGGGCGAGTACATCAAGCGCTCCAAAGGTGGCGAACAGGGTGCCATGCTGATTGGCTGGAGCGGTGACAATGGTGACCCGGACAACTGGCTGGGTACCCTCTACGGTTGCGATGCCGTCGATGGCAACAACTTCTCCAAGTGGTGCTACAAGCCCTACGACGACCTGATCAAGCAGGCCAAGGCCACGTCCGACCAGGCCAAGCGCACCGAGCTGTACCAGAAGGCGCAGCATATCCTCAAGGAGCAGGTACCGATCACCCCGATCGCCCACTCCACTGTCTACCAGCCCATGAGCGCCAAGGTGAAGGACTTCAAGATCAGCCCGTTCGCGCTGAATTCCTTCTACGGCGTCAGCGTGGACAAATAGGCTGACTGAGGCACCCGCTGAATCGCGGGTGCCCTTCACCCCCGCCACCTCTTCATGTCGTCCTGCGGCCATACGCTGCGGGGACGGCGAACTGTTGCCGCCATTCGTACCCGGAGGCGGCGCGAACAGATGAAAAAGGATTTGCCATGCGCCACGTTACCCGCCTTTCCGCGCTGCTGGCTCTGGGCCTGGTCAGCCAATCCCCGGTCCTGCTGGCCAACAACCTGGTGTTCTGCTCTGAAGGCAGCCCCGCCGGCTTCGACACCGCCCAGTACACCAGCGCCACCGACAACGACGCCGCCGAACCCATCTACAACCGCCTGGTCGAGTTCGAACGTGGCGGCACCGCCGTGCACCCGGCCCTGGCGACGCACTGGGAGGTGTCCGACGACGGCCTGCGCTACACCTTCCACCTGCGTGAAGGGGTCAAGTTCCACAGCAACAAGGCCTTCAGCCCGAGCCGCACGTTCAACGCCGACGATGTGCTGTTCACCTTCAACCGCATGCTCGACAAGGGGCATCGGTTCCGTCAGGCCTACCCTACCGAGTTTCCCTATTTCAACGGCATGGGCCTGGACAAGAACATCGCCCGCGTCGAGAAGACCGACCCATTGACCGTGGTGTTCACCCTGAACACCGTCGATGCCGCGTTCGTCCAGAACCTGGCCATGAGTTTCGCCTCCATCCTCTCCGCTGAATACGCCGAACAGCTACTGGCCAGTGGACGCCCCAGCGACATCAATCAGCAGCCTATCGGTACCGGGCCGTTCGTGTTCCAGCGCTACCAGAAGGATTCGCAGATCCGCTACAAGGGCAACAAGGACTATTGGGCAGCGAACGAGGTGAAGATCGACAACCTGGTGTTCTCGATCAATACCGACCCCTCGGTGCGTATCCAGAAACTGCGCCGCAACGAATGCCAGGTCACCCTGCACCCCCGCCCGGCTGACCTGCCGGCGCTCAAGGCCGACAGCACACTGCAGGTGCTCCAGCAACCAGGCTTCAACCTCGGCTACATCGCCTACAACACCCAGCACCCGCCATTCGACCGCCTGGAAGTGCGCCAGGCAATGGACATGGCGGTCAACAAGAAAGCCATCCTCCAGGCGGTGTATCAGGACGCCGGCCAACGGGCGGTCAACGCCATGCCACCAACCCAGTGGTCCTATGACGACAGCATCAAGGACGCCCCGTACGCGCCCGAAAAGGCCAGACAGCTGCTCCAGCAGGCCGGTGTCAAACCTGGCACCGAGGTCACCCTGTGGGCCATGCCGGTGCAACGCCCGTACAACCCCAATGCCAAGCTGATGGCCGAAATGCTCCAGGCCGACTGGAGCAAACTCGGTTTCAAGGTGCGCATCGTCAGCTACGAATGGGGCGAATACCTCAAGCGCATGAAAAACGGTGAGCACGACATCGCCCTGATCGGCTGGACCGGTGACAACGGCGACCCGGACAACTGGCTGGGCACCCTCTACAGCTGCGATGCCATCGGCAGCAACAACTACTCGCAGTGGTGCGACCCGCAGTACGACAGCCTGGTCAAGCAGGCCAAGCAAGTGACCGACCGTACGCAACGCACCGCCCTGTACCAGCAGGCCCAGCAGCGGCTAAAGCAGCAGGTACCGATTACGCCGGTGGCGCATTCCACCGTGAGCCAGCCGCTTAGCGTCAAGGTTTCCCAGTTCAAGGTCAGCCCGTTTGGGCGCAATGATTTTTCCGGTGTGAGTGTTGATTAAGCGTTAGCCAGTACCGGCCTCTTCGCGGGCAAGCCCGCTCCCACAGGATCTCGACAGGTTCGGACACTGCGCCCTACCTGTGGGAGCGAGCTTGCCCGCGACGAGGCCAGAACGGCCAACACAACGCCCCGATTCTGCCCGGCGATCCCGCGGCACCCCTGGCAACACCGCAGCAATCACCCGGCCCACAAGGCCGGCCATAACTAGAAAAGAAAGGGAGCTTTAACCTTGAAAGTATTCACCTTGACCGCACTGGCGTTATCCATCGGTGCCTTTTCCACGGTGGCCCAGGCAGATCCGCAGAGCCAGGACTACCTCCCGCTCACCCTCAAAAGCAGCAGCGAGCAAGCGCAAGCCAGCGGCTTCATCGACGGCCAAAGCCTGTCCGGCAGCACCCGCAACTGGTATGCCCGCGAACGTGCCGCACGCGCGCCGCTGTGGAAGTACTACAAGAACGACGGCACCCGCCACGACACCCACAGCCGTGAAAACTGGGTCCAGGGCACCATCCTCAATTACAGCTCCGGCTTCACCCAGGGCACCGTGGGCTTCGCCGTCGAGGCTGCCGGCTACAACGCCATCGCCCTGCAGCAGAGCCGCGAAGCCATCGCCGGCCCCAACAACCGCACCCTCACCCACAGCGATGGCGACCCCGTCGGCCAGTGGAGCAAACTGGGCCTGGGCAATATCAAGGCGCGCGTGTCCAACACCACCCTTACCCTTGGCCGCCAGTCGGTGGACACGCCGATGATCGCCTACATCGGCAACCGCGCCCTGCCCTCGAGCTTCCAGGGCGCGTTCCTGCACAGCGCTGAATTCGACAACCTCAGCCTCGACCTGGGCACCTTCGACCGCGTCTCGCCACGTACCGAACAGAGCCTCAGCAAGTTCCGCAGCGAGTACAGCGCCACCGGCGTGGAAACCGACCGTGCCAGCACCGCCGGCATCAACTACCAGCCGTTCAAGAGCCTGAGTACCAGCCTGTACGCCACCAAGGTCGACGACTTCTGGAACCAGTACTACTTCGGCGCCAACCATGTGCTCGGCGACAGCGCAGTGCTCAGCCTGAGCACCGGCCTGAACTACTACAAGACCGTCGACGCCGGCAGCCAGAAAATGGGCAAGATCGACAACGACACCTACAGCCTGTCACTGGGCCTGACCCATCAGGCCCACACCCTCAGCGCCTCCTGGCAGCAGGTCAACGGCAATGAGTACTTCGACTACCTGCACGAAACCAACGGCATCTTCCTGGCCAACTCGCTGCTGTCGGACTTCAACGGCCCCAACGAGAAATCGCTGCAGATTTCCTATGTGCTGAACATGGCGCCCTATGGCGTGCCTGGCCTGAAGTTCAACCTGTACAACGCCCGCGGCTGGGGTATCGACGGCACTCACTACCGCGGCACTGCCTACGACGTGAATGGCCTGGATGGCGAAACCCACTATGAGTGGGGTATCGGCACCAGCTACGCGCTGCAGAGCGGGCCGCTGAAAGACACCAGCATACGCGCCACCTACACCACCCATCGCGCCAGCAAGGCCCAGGGCGATGGCAGCCTGGATGAGTTCCGCGTGGTCACCACCATTCCGTTCAACATTCTCTGACCGTCGACGCCCTGGCCCGTTTCGCTGCGGGCCGGGGCGGCTACGCTGGAACCAATGCAAGCAGGGAGTTTTCAACACATGCACAGAGCTTTAATGAAATCGCGGCCGTTGCGCCTAGCCCTGGTCGCGCTGCTTCTGGGCGGCGCCACGCAACTGGCGGCCAAACCGCTGGTGGTGTGTACAGAAGCCAGCCCGGAAGGGTTCGACATCGCCCAGTACACCACCGCAGTCACCGCCGATGCCTCGGCCGAGACAGTGTTCAACCGCCTGGTCGACTTCAAACCCGGCACCACCGAGATCCAGCCGGCCCTGGCCGAGCGCTGGGACATTTCAGCCGACGGTCTGACCTACACCTTCCATCTGCGTCAGGGGGTGAAGTTCCACACCACCGACTACTTCAAGCCAACTCGAGACTTCAACGCCGATGACGTGCTGTGGAGCCTCAATCGCCAGCTCGACCCGAACCACCCCTGGCATGACAAGACCAGCGTCGGCTACCCGTACTTCGAGAGCATGGGGTTCAAGGAACTGCTCAAGTCAGTCAGCAAGGCTGACGAGCACACCGTGGTGATTACCCTCAGCCGACCGGAAGCGCCGTTCCTGCGCGACATGGCCATGGGCTTTACCTCGATCTACTCCGCCGAATACGGCGACCAGTTGCTCAAGTCTGGCAAGACCGCCGAGCTGAACAGCAAACCGATCGGCACCGGCCCTTTCATCTTCCAGCGTTACAACAAGGACGCCCAGGTCCGCTTCAAGCCCAACCCGGACTATTTCCGCGGCAAGCCGCCGGCCGATGCGCTGGTGTTCGCCATCGCCATCGACAGCAACGTGCGCCTGCAGAAACTGCGCGCCAACGAGTGCCAGGTGGCGCTCTATCCCAAGCCCGATGACGTGCCGTCGATCAAGCAAGACCCGAAACTCAAGGTTGAAGAAATCGAGGCCCTGGTCACCGGCTACATCGCCATGAATACCCAGCACAAATACCTCAACGACGTGCGTGTGCGTAAAGCCATCAACATGGCCTTCGACCGCCAGACCCATGTCGACCAACTGTTTGGCAAAGGCAACGCGCTGGTGGGTGTAAACCCTTACCCACCCACCATGATCGGCTACAACACCCACAACCAGAACCCACCGCGCGACCTCGACAAAGCCCGCGCACTGCTCAGCCAGGCCGGTGTACCCGAGGGCACGGTAATCACCCTGTTCACCCGCAACGGCGGCGGCCCGACCAACCCCAACCCGCGCCTGTCCGCCGAGATGCTGCAGGCCGACCTCAAACAGATCGGCCTCAAGCTGGATATCCGCGTCATGGAATGGGCCGAGATGCTGCGCCGGGCGAAGAACGGCGAAGCCGACCTGGTGTCCACCGGCTGGGCCGGCGACAACGGCGACCCGGACAACTTCCTCAGCCCACTGCTCAGTTGCGATGCCGTGAAAAGTGGCGAGAACTATGCGCGCTGGTGCAACCCCAAGTTCCAGGAGCTGATCAGCCGCGCCCGCGAAGTGATCGACAACGACGAGCGTGCAAGGCTCTATAACGAGGCATTGAAAGTGTACGATGACGAACAACCCTGGATCAGCATGGCTCATCCAAAGATGTTCACCGCCATGCGTGACAACGTGGAGGGCTACGTGATCAACCCTCTGACCAACAACAACTTCGCCACCACCAAGGTGAAGTAGAACAACAACGACCGCCGGCCACCCATACGGGGACCGGCGGCACTGCCGTACCGGGCTGATCGCCCCACGGCCTGATGAGGTAACCCCGACAATGTTGAGTTTTATTGCCCGGCGCCTTGGCCTGCTGATACCGACCTTTTTCGGCATCACCTTGCTGACCTTCGCGCTCATACGCCTGATCCCCGGCGACCCGGTGGAAGTGATGATGGGCGAGCGCAGGGTCGACCCCGAAATGCATGCCCAGGCCATGGAACGCCTGGGCCTGAACAAGCCACTGCCGGTCCAGTACCTGGACTACGTCGGCAAACTTGCCCAGGGTGACCTTGGCGAATCGCTGCGCACCCGCGAAAGCGTGTGGCGCGAGTTCCTCACCCTGTTCCCGGCCACCCTGGAACTGGCCTTCGCCGCCCTGCTGTTCGCCGGCGTCGTCGGCCTGCTGGCCGGTGTAATCGCCGCACTCAAGCGCGGTTCGCTGTTCGACCACGGGGTCATGGGCATATCACTGGCCGGCTACTCGATGCCGATTTTCTGGTGGGGCCTGATCCTGATCATGTTCTTCTCCGTGAGCCTGGGCTGGACCCCGGTGTCCGGGCGCATCGACCTGCTCTACGACATCGAGCCGAAGACCGGCTTCATGCTTATCGACACCCTGCTCAGCGATGAAGAAGGCGCGTTCAAGGACGCTGTGATGCACCTGATCCTGCCGGCCATCGTGCTCGGCACCATCCCGCTGGCAGTGATCGCCCGCATGACCCGCTCGTCGATGCTTGAAGTACTGCGCGAAGACTACATCCGCACCGCCCGCGCCAAAGGCCTGTCGCCGGCCCGTGTGGTGTTCGTCCATGGCCTGCGCAATGCCTTGATCCCGGTACTGACCGTGTTCGGCCTGCAGGTCGGCACGCTGCTGGCCGGTGCGGTGCTGACCGAAACCATCTTTTCCTGGCCGGGCATCGGCAAATGGCTGATCGAAGCCATCGGTGCCCGTGACTACCCCGTGGTCCAGAACGGCATCCTGTTGATCGCCTGCCTGGTGATTCTGGTCAACTTCGTCGTGGACATCCTCTACGGCCTGGCCAACCCACGCATCCGTCATCAGCGCTGAGGCCCTTGCCATGACTAGCCCGATTACAAAATCCGTGTCACCGGCCAGCCCGGTGGACCAGAGCCTGCTCTACCCCTCCCCGTACAAAGAATTCTGGCAAGCCTTCGCGCGCAACAAAGGCGCGGTCATGGGCCTGGCCTTCATGTGCCTGGTGGTATTCTGCGCGCTGTTCGCGCCTTGGGTCGCCCCACATGACCCGAGCGAGCAGTACCGCGACTTCCTGCTGACCCCGCCGGTGTGGCTGGAAGGCGGCACCTGGCAGTTCATCCTGGGCACCGACGAACTGGGCCGTGATCTGCTTTCGCGGCTGATTCAAGGTGCACGGCTGTCGCTGCTGATCGGCCTGTCGTCAGTGGTGATGTCACTGATCCCGGGCATTCTCCTTGGCCTGCTGGCCGGCTTTTTCCCGCAGTTGCTCGGCCCGTCGATCATGCGCCTGATGGACGTGATGCTGGCGCTGCCGTCGCTGTTGCTGGCCGTGGCCATCGTCGCCATCCTCGGCCCTGGCCTGATCAACACCGTGATCGCCATCGCCATCGTTTCCCTGCCGTCCTACGTGCGCCTGACCCGCGCCGCGGTGATGGGCGAACTGAACCGCGACTACGTCACCGCTGCCCGCCTGGCCGGCGCCGGCTTGCCCCGGCTGATGTTCGTCACCGTGCTGCCCAACTGCATGGCACCGCTGATCGTGCAGGCGACCCTGAGTTTTTCCTCGGCGATCCTCGACGCTGCTGCGCTGGGTTTCCTCGGCCTCGGCGTGCAGCCGCCTACCCCCGAGTGGGGCACCATGCTGGCTTCGGCCCGGGATTACATCGAGCGCGCCTGGTGGGTGGTAAGCCTGCCCGGCCTGACCATTCTGCTCAGTGTGCTGGCAATCAACCTGATGGGCGACGGCCTGCGCGATGCGCTGGACCCGAAACTCAAGAACGCCGCCTGAGGAGAACGCCATGTCACTGTTGCAGATCAACAACCTGAATGTGCGCTTCGGCGACGCCAACGCGGTACCGGTGGTCGATGGCCTGGACCTGGCGGTGGATGCCGGCGAAATCCTGGCCATCGTCGGCGAGTCTGGCTCGGGCAAGTCGGTCACCATGATGGCCCTGATGGGCCTGATCGATGCGCCCGGGCGCATCACCGCCGACGCCCTCACCTTCGACGGCACCGACATGCTCAAGCTCAGCGGCCGTCAGCGGCGCAAGGTGGTGGGCAAGGACATCGCCATGGTCTTCCAGGACCCGATGACCGCGCTCAACCCCAGCTACACCGTGGGCTTCCAGATAGAGGAAGTGCTGCGCCAGCACTTGGGCCTCAAGGGCAAGGCTGCCCGCCAGCGTGCTCTGGAGCTCTTGAAGAAGGTCGAGATTCCGGCCGCCGAAAGCCGCCTGGACGCTTACCCGCACCAGCTGTCAGGCGGCATGAGCCAACGTGTGGCGATCGCCATGGCCATTGCCGGCGAGCCCAAGCTGCTGATCGCCGACGAACCGACCACGGCCCTCGACGTGACGATCCAGGCACAGATCATGGAACTGCTGGTCAACCTGCAGAAGGAGCGCAACATGGCGCTCATCCTGATCACCCACGACCTCGCCGTGGTCGCCGAAACCGCCAGGCGGGTGTGCGTGATGTACGCCGGCCAAGCCGTGGAAGTGGGCCAGGTGCCAGAACTGTTCGATGTGCCCGCCCACCCTTACAGCGAAGCCCTGCTCGCCGCGATCCCCGAGCACAGCATTGGCGCCGAGCGCCTGGCCACATTGCCTGGCATCGTCCCCGGCCGCTACGACCGCCCGGTCGGCTGCCTGCTGTCACCACGCTGCCCCTATGTACAGGACAATTGCCGGCGCCAGCGCCCGCCCCTCGACCCACAGGCCCACAGCCTGGTGCGTTGCTTCTACCCGCTGAACCAGGAGGTGGCGTGATGGCCGTCGTTCTATCTGCCCGGGAGCTGACCCGGCACTACGAAGTCTCCCGCGGGCTGTTCAAGGGCCATGCGCTGGTGCGCGCGCTCAATGGCGTGTCGTTCGAACTGGAGGCCGGCAAGACCCTGGCCGTGGTCGGCGAGTCGGGCTGCGGCAAGTCGACCCTGGCCCGCGCCCTGACCCTGATCGAAGAGCCGTCGTCCGGCTCGCTGCAAATTGCCGGCACCGAGGTGAAGGGCGCCAGCAAGGCAGAGCGCAAACAACTGCGCCGCGATGTGCAGATGGTGTTCCAGAGCCCCTACGCCTCGCTCAACCCACGGCAGAAGATCGGTGACCAACTGGCCGAACCGCTGCTGATCAACACCTCGCTGAGCAAGGCCGAGCGCCGCGACAAAGTGCAGAAGATGATGGAGCAGGTCGGCCTGCGCCCCGAGCACTACCAGCGCTACCCACACATGTTCTCTGGCGGCCAGCGCCAGCGTATCGCCCTGGCCCGGGCGATGATGCTGCAACCCAAGGTGCTGGTGGCCGACGAACCGACCTCCGCGCTGGACGTGTCGATTCAGGCGCAGGTGCTGAACCTGTTCATGGATCTGCAGAAGGAGTTCAACACTGCCTACGTGTTCATCTCGCACAACCTGGCGGTGGTACGGCATGTGGCGGATCAGGTACTGGTGATGTACCTGGGGCGGCCGGCGGAGATGGGGCCGAAGGAGGACATCTACAACAAGCCGCTGCATCCCTATACCCAGGCGCTGCTGTCGGCGACACCGGCGATTCATCCAGACCCGTTGAAGCCGAAGATTCGTATCGTCGGGGAGCTCCCCAACCCGCTGAACCCGCCGGATGGGTGTGCCTTCCACAAACGCTGCCCGTATGCGACCGAGCGGTGTGCCAAGGAGGTGCCGGCGCTGAGGCAGGTGAGTACGCGGCAGGTTGCGTGCCACTATGCGGAGCAGTTTCTTTAACTGTTAGAAAACTGGGCAGCCCTCAATGCGAAAAACCGCAGCTTGCTGCGCTGCCCAGCTGAAGTACCAAGGCTTTTTGATTGTGGAGCTGAATCCATTTGTGGACGAGGTTGCCATTGAGGCTGTAGTCCAAGGCGATGTTTGCGATGGAGGCGCCGGGCTCGTCGCACTCTGGGCTTTGAAAGGTTTATTGTAGGTACGGCGCTGAGGCCTGGAAAATGCGCTTGATGGGTCAGAAATGGTGTCCACTTTTAGGTGGACACCATGGCCTTCGCCGGTTCCGTCAGGAAGATGTGTTGGCCGGACGGATACCGGGATTCGACCATCAGGGAAGTGTCAGTTTTTTGTGTACGGGACAAGGCATTTTCAATGCTTTGATACCTGCTTGCTGACTGCAGACGCCGTCAAGCCTAATCGGGCAGATGCGTCTACAATACTTCCAGTTTCAACCACTACCGCAAATGCTGCCATGCAAGGCAACATATCAACATGACTTTCGCAAGATAGATTTGATAGTCCATAACTATGATCACTCATATCTACAGGCCCGTAGCGAAAAACACGCCATTGGCACCCCCAAAAAATCTACGATTTATATACCGAAGAAAATGTCACCCATACAGGTGAAGAAGCAAAGCGCCTGACAACACTAGGCTAACACCACCGATCTGGATGACTGACAGCCGCTCGCGAAAAAAGAAGTACCCCAGGATCGCGGCAATACCACCCGACAACGTGCTGATGACGGTGACAACGGACACCGAGCCATTTAGAGCCCCCCAAGAAAACGCAGAAAACCCTCCCAAGTTGAAAAGACTTGCCCCGCACAGTGAGCCATAGGTCTTCAGCATTATTGTCGTATGGTCCCGCAGAAACCTGACGGCTTCATGGATCAAAAAAATGACCCCCACCGCATACCCTAGCGCCAGCATGTTCACCGGTCCCAGCGCCGGCAAGGTGAATTTCCCCTGAATCCAGAAGCTGATGCCGTAAAGCATGGCCGCCAACAAAGCAAACCACACAGACATTACGCTGGTGACCTTACGATCGAAACCACCATTATCGCTGCGGCAGGCCAACAGCACGCCGAAAAAGCAGACAAGGATACCGACCACCTGCCAAGCGGAAAGGGCATCACCACCCAGCCATGCCAACAGCGTTGTAAAAACACCATACGAAGTGACCAGGGGCGCCACGATGGCTGTCTTGCCAATAGCGAAAGCTTTTGAAAGCGCCAGCGCTCCTACTACGGTGCATAGAGAGGCGACAATTCCTAACCCTATCGTGAGCCAGGGCGCAGAAGTAAATTTCTGCCACTGATCGGCTGAAATGGCAATAATGATTGCCATCAAGAAAAGCCCTAGCAACTGACCGAAAAATACCGCCCGTTTTACTCCAACCGCTCTTGCGTTCACGCCGACCAAGAAGTCGGTGCACCCCCAGAACACCGCAGCCAGCAACCCCATGAATACGTCCATAGCAATGGTCCTTAATTATGAATTATTCCTGAACCTCCTCAGACAGTAATCGGGAAAACAGCAGAAATCAAACACCTATTTTGACAAGAATCTACAGACTAACGTATTTCGGCACGTCCACCAGCCTAGCAACATTATTAACGAGTTAGTTAGTACTGTAGAGATAGCGGCAAGTGCCAAGAGAATACTGTAGGAACTTTCAGACAACACTCCACTTGCACTTACTACACTAAATATTACTAATTCAACGAGACCTTTGGTGTTCATCAGAACACCAAATTGGATTTATTGATCTCAAGCCGGCATCCGGGCCCTGCCTTGCACACGCCTTTTGTAGCGAAGAGTTGTAGCAAAAGGGCCGCAAAGAGCGGCCCCCAAAATCTCAATGCATAAAGAACCAGATCAGAATGATCACCGGAATCGGCACCCCAATCATCCAAAGCAGTATCGAGCGCATGGCCTTTCTCCTTGTTCGATGGTAACAAGAAAGGTGCAGCCGCCATGCCAGTTGTATCAAAAAACTACATTCATAAGAATCAAAGGCTTACCCTCCAAGCCGCCTGAGCAAACCGTGCAATATGCAGGATCCACGCCCTTGCACCTGGGTGTTCTGCAATGCACTATCCACCCATGATCGCCACCACCCTCCCCGATGGCCCCGAGCAAACGCCGCTTACCGCCGAAATCGTGCTGCGCTACCACCTCTGCTGGAAGCACCGCGACCTCGACGGTGTCATGGCGCTCTACCACCCCGATATCCAGTACCACGACTTCTTCCAGAACCGCGTGCTCGGCCACCAGGAACTGCGCGACTACGTATGCGCTTGCCTGCCCCATGAAGCTGGCGAGGACATCGTCCACAGCGACCGCATCCGCGTCGATGGCTGCACCGCATTCATCCAGTATCAGGTCACGGTGCAGGGCGGCGACGGCCTGGTTGCGTTCCAGTCCAGCGAGGCGATCACCGTCAGGGACGGGCTGATCTGGCGGGTCAACGAATACGCCACGCTGGTCCGCCGGAACGGCACAGGCCCCGCCAACAGCGGCCCGCGCCCCGCCACCAGCCGCCTGGGCCTGTCGCCCCGGCAGTTGTCGACCATGGCCCAGGACCTGGAGCACTACTTCCAGCGTCAACGCCCCTACCTCGACCCGGAGCTCGACCTGCAACAGGTCGCCGACGCCAGCGGCTACAGCCGCAACCAGATTTCCTACCTGCTCAACCAGGTGCTGGGGCAAAGCTTCTACCGCTACGTCAACCAGGCACGCCTGCAGCACCTGATGGCCAGCCTCGGCGATGACAGCGTCGAGGCGACGATCGACGAGCTGGCCTTCAGTGCCGGCTTCAACTCGCTGTCGGCGTTCTACAAGTGCTTCCGTGAGCACACCGGGCTCACGCCCAAGGCCTATCTGAAGCAAATTTCCCTGCGTGCACGCACGTAAGACAGCTGCCCGCTGACACCACTACGATCGCCCACAGACCTTGACGGATGTGGAGTCGAACCCGATGCAACCCCTGCGCACGCTCAGCCTGTGGATGGACCAGCTCGACGAGCCGCTGTGCGCGCGCCCGGCACTGCGCAATGACCTCGACGTTGACGTGTGCATCATCGGTGCAGGCTATACCGGCCTTTGGACCGCGTACTACCTCAAGCGCCAGGCCCCCCAGCTGAACATCGCGGTGATCGAAGCCCAAATCGCCGGCTTCGGCGCCTCCGGCCGTAATGGGGGCTGGCTGATGGGCAACCTGCTCGGCGAAGACCGCCTGCTCGGCACCCTCTCGCCGCAACAGCGCCGCGCCAGCATCGACCTGCTGCACGGCATCCCGGATGAAGTGCATCGCGTGCTGCAAAGCGAAGGCATCGACTGCGACTACCGCAAAGGCGGCGTCCTTTATTGCGCAGCGCGCTACCCGGAGCAGGAACGCAGCCTGCGCGCCTACCTCGACGACTTGTATCGCCAAGGCATGACCGAGGACGACTACCGCTGGCTGAGCCCCGAGCAGCTGGGTAACCAGTTACGGGTCAGCAATGCGTTTGGAGCCATCTACAGCCCGCACACGGCGACCATCCAGCCAGCCAAGCTGGTGCGCGGCCTTGCCCGGGCAGTGGAGGCGCTGGGCGTATCGATCTACGAAAACACCCCGGCCATCGACTGGCAGCCGAGCGAGGTGCGTACCCCGCTGGCACAGATTCGCTGCCAGTGGATGGTGCCTGCTGTGGAGGGTTACGCCGCCAGCCTGCCGCCACTGGGCAAACACCAATTGCCAGTACAGAGCCTGCTGGTGGCCACCGAGCCGCTGCCAGAGGCCACCTGGGAGCAAATTGGCCTGAGCAAGGGCCAAGCCTTCAGTGAAAGCAGCCGCCAGGTCACCTACGGCCAGCGCACCGCCGACAACCGCCTGGTCTTCGGTGCTCGCGGTGGCTACCGCTTCGGTGGGCGTCTGCGCGAGAACTTCAACCTCGACGAACACGAAGTCGAACTGCGCCGCTACCTGTTCGGCGAACTGTTCCCGCAGCTCAAACAGGTACGCATCACTCATACCTGGGGCGGCAACCTCGGCATGGCGCGACGCTTCCGCCCACACATGCTTTGCGACCGCCAGCGCGGCATCGCCCTTGCCGGCGGCTACGGCGGCGAAGGCGTCGGGGCTACCAACCTGGGTGGGCGCACCCTGGCGGCGCTGATCCTCAACCAGCGCAACGAGCTGACGGCGCAACCCTGGGTGCTCGACAACCGCCCGCTATCGAGCCTGGCCAGCTGGCCTCCCGAGCCATGCCGCTGGCTGGGCTACAACGCGATCATTCAGAGCTTCGTCCATGAGGACCGGACCCTCGCCAACCCCGCCAGTGCGCCGTGGAGGCGGCGCCTGGCCATCTCGGTTGCGGACTTCATGGAAGGCTTCATGCACTGACTTCCCTTTTCACTCGTACAGGATCCACCGGTCATGAGCATCACCCAGTTCAAGAACACCGAATTTGCCGTGCTCGACAGCTCCAACCCGGTCGCGGTACCGCTCGGCGAACCCGTGGCAGTCACGTCAGTCACCTGCGTGGAGCGCAGCGATGGCGTTGAAACCGGCATCTGGGAATGCACCCCAGGGCGCTGGCGGCGGCAGATCGTGCAACAGGAGTTCTGCCATTTCATCAAGGGCCGCTGCACGTTCACCCCCGACGGTGGCGAGCCCCTGGTCATAGAAGCCGGAGACGCATTGATGCTACCGGCCAACAGCACCGGCACCTGGGACATCCTGGAGACCGTGCGCAAGACCTACGTGCTTATTTTCTGATCCGCTGATCGCCTGCCTTCGATAACAACAGACAAAGCAAGGTAAACCCGACATGCGCACCTTCCTCCTCGCCCCCCTGATGCTGGCCGCCAGCGTGGCCAGCGCCGCTGAAACGGTGAAGATCTACAACTGGTCCAGCTACGTGGCCCCCGATACGTTGAAGAACTTCCAGCAAGCCAGCGGCATCGTGCCGACCTATGACGTGTACGACAGCAATGAAACCCTCGATGGCAAGTTGATGACCGGCAATTCCGGCTACGACGTGGTGTTCCCCTCCAACCATTTCATGGCCCGGCAGATCCAGGGCAAGGCCTTGAAGCGCCTGGACAAATCCCAGCTGCCTAACTGGCACAACCTCAACCCGGTGCTGCTCAAGGCGCTGGAGGTGAACGACCCGGGCAACCAGTACGGCTTCCCGTACCTGTGGGGCAGTACCGGTATTGGCTACAACATCGACAAGGTCAAGGCGGTGCTCGGCGACAACGCGCCCGTGGACTCCTGGGACCTGATCTTCAAGCCCGAGTACATGAGCAAGCTGAAAAGCTGCGGCGTCGCGGTGCTGGACAATGGCCCCGAACTGCTGCCGATCGCCCTGCACTACCTGGGCTTGCCCCATCACAGCCAAGACCCCAAGGACTACGAGAAGGCCAAGGACCTGCTGATGAAAGTGCGGCCTTACATCAGCTATTTCCACTCGTCCAAGTACACGGGCGACCTGGCCAACGGCGATATCTGCGTGGTAGTGGGGTTCTCGGGGGATGTGCTGCAGGCGAAGAACCGCGCCGATGAGGCGAACAATGGCGTGAAGGTGGGCTATTCGATACCCAAGGAGGGCGCGCCGATGTGGTTCGACATGGTCGCCATGCCCGTCGATGCGCCGGATGAAAAGGCCGGATATGCCTACATGAACTACCTGCTGCAGCCGGAGGTGATGGCCAACATCAGCAACCACGTCCAGTACGCCAACGGCAACCTCAAGGCGGACGGGTTGGTGGACCCGGCGATGAAGGGTAATACGATGATTTACCCGAGCGACGAGGTGATGGGCAAGCTGTATGCGCTGGAGGCGATGCCGGCGAAGATCGACCGTATTCGTACGCGAATCTGGACCAGTATCAAAGCCGGAAATTGAAATGGGGCCGCCTAGCGGCCCCGATTTCATGCCTTAATGGTGCTCGCGGGTAGCGCGGAACTTGATGTCCGGCCAGCGCTCTTCCATCAGCGCCAGGTTGACCCGGGTCGGCGCCAGGTAGGTCAGGTGACCGCCGCCGTCGATGGCCAGGTTTTCCATGGCCTTGGTCTGGAATTCCTCGAGCTTCTTCTTGTCAGCGCAGCTGATCCAGCGCGCCGACCAGACAGTGATGGGCTCGTAGGCGCACTCGACCTTGTACTCTTCCTTCAGGCGGCTGGCGACCACGTCGAACTGCAGCACACCGACCGCACCCAGGATGATGTCGTTGCTGCGCTCAGGGAAGAACACCTGAGTAGCACCTTCTTCGGCCAGCTGCTGCAGGCCTTGTCGCAGTTGCTTGGATTTCAGCGGGTCTTTCAGGCGGACGCGGCGGAACAGCTCCGGCGCGAAGTGCGGGATACCGGTGAAGCCCAGCGCCTCGCCTTCGGTGAAGGTGTCGCCGATCTGGATGGTGCCGTGGTTGTGCAGGCCGATGATGTCACCGGCAAAGGCTTCTTCCAGCTGCTCACGCTCGGAGGAGAAGAACGTCAGCGCATCGCCGATACGCAGGTCTTTGTTCAAGCGCACGTGGCGCATTTTCATGCCCTTCTCGTACTTGCCCGAGCAGATGCGCATGAAGGCGATACGGTCGCGGTGTTTCGGGTCCATGTTCGCCTGGATCTTGAACACGAAGCCGGTGAACTTCTCTTCCACAGGCTCCACGGTGCGCTCGTGGGCCACACGGCCAAGCGGGCGCGGCGCCCAGTCGACCACGGCGTCGAGCACGTGGTCGACACCGAAGTTGCCCAGCGCAGTACCGAAGAACACCGGGGTCAGCTGACCGTTGATGAACTCTTCCTGGTTGAACTCGTGGCAAGCGCCCTGCACCAGCTCCAGTTGCTCGACGAACGAATCGTACTGGTCGCCCAGGTGCGCGCGGGCTTCGTCCGAGTCCAGCTTCTGGATGATCTTGGCTTCGGTGCGCTCGTGGCCGTGGCCCGGGGTGTACACCACGATGTAGTCACCGGTCAGGTGGTACACGCCCTTGAAGTCGCGGTAGCAACCGATCGGCCAGGTGATTGGCGCGGCCTTGATCTTCAAAACGGCTTCGATTTCGTCGAGCAGTTCGATCGGGTCGCGGATGTCTCGGTCGAGTTTGTTGATGAAGCTGACGATAGGCGTGTCGCGCAGGCGGCACACGTCCATCAGGGCGATGGTACGCGGCTCTACACCTTTACCGCCGTCGAGCACCATCAGCGCCGAGTCCACCGCGGTCAGGGTGCGGTAGGTGTCTTCCGAGAAGTCTTCGTGGCCGGGGGTGTCGAGCAGGTTGATCATGTGCTCGCGGTACGGGAACTGCATCACCGAGGTGGTGATGGAGATGCCGCGCTGCTTCTCCATTTCCATCCAGTCGGAGGTGGCATGGCGGTCGGACTTGCGCGACTTCACGGTACCGGCGACGGCAATGGCCTTGCCCATCAGCAGCAGCTTCTCGGTGATGGTGGTCTTACCGGCGTCGGGGTGGGAAATGATTGCGAAAGTGCGGCGCTTCGCGACTTCGGCGGCCTGGTTGGTCATGGGAAATCGCCTGACTGGGGGATTTGAAAGGGGCAGTATCATACCTGAAGTTGGGCCTGGACCAAAATCTGCCGAATGAATGGCGCCTGTGCCGGCCTCTTCGCGGGCAAACCCGCGCCTACAGGTACGACACAGGGTTCGGATGCGGTGCAGTCATTGTAGGAGCGGGTTTACCCGCGAAGAGGCCGGCACAGACAAAAGAAATCCAACAGGCAATCGATTTATCACGACAAATGCCCAAAGCGCAGTTATTTCAACGCCTGCAGCGTATTAAGCCGCTGTTTTTTCTCGCCAAAAATCCCGCCACCCAGCGATTAACGCTGGCCAAATGCCGCCTCAGATGGGAACCTTTACGCCCACGGAGACGTCCACTCCCCTGCAACCCGCTTCGGTTGGGGACTGGTTTTCATCAGCATTTTCGGGCCCGACGGGGTTCGGCTCATGGCCTGATCGCAGCCTTCGGCTTGCATCTCGCTGCTACTCGCGAACACACCACCCGCCGCCAGGATTGGCCGGCTTCCAAGAAGTGTGCTCGCCGACAACACAAGGAGTCCGCCTGTGGCTAAACGCTACGGAAAGGGGCTGTTGGGATGGGCCGCCGTGCTCGTCATCCTGGCCCTGCTGGTCCACTGGATCGGCATCGACACGATCGCGCGTTATCGCGACGATCTTGGGTTCTACCTGCAAGCGCACCTGGTATTGGTGCTGGCTTCGATGGTGGCGGCGCTGGCCGTGGGCATCCCCGCCGGCATTGCGTTAAGTCGACCGCACCGGGTCGACAAAGCCGAGCGTTTCATGCAGTTCTTCAACGTTGGCAACACCATCCCCCCTCTGGCCGTTCTGGCCATCGCCCTGAGTATCCTGGGCATCGGCGCCGGGCCTGCGATCTTCGCACTGTTCCTCGCGTCCCTCCTGCCCATCGTGCGCAACACCTACGAAGGCCTGAAAAATGTCCCCGCATCGCTCAAGGAAGCCGCTACCGGCATCGGCATGACCCCGCGCCAGCAACTCTGGCAGGTGGAACTGCCCAACGCCGTGCCGATCATCGTCGGCGGCGTACGCGTGGCCCTGGCGCTGAACGTGGGCACCGCACCGCTGGCATTCCTGATCGGCGCCAACAGCCTGGGCAGCCTGATTTTCCCCGGCATCGCCCTGAACAACCAGCCGCAGCTGCTGCTGGGTGCCGCCTGCACCGCGCTGCTGGCTCTGGTGCTGGACGCGGCGGTGAGTTTCTCCAGCAGGCGCTGGCTGGAACGTGGCCTGGCCCAATAAGGATAGGAAACGTATGAAGAAGAGAATCGCCTTGCTGCTGGGCGCGGCCCTGCTGTTCGCAGGAGTTGCCCAGGCAGCGGAAAAACCCCTGGTGCGCATCGGCGCGCGGGTGTTCACCGAACAGACCGTGCTCGCCGAAATCACCGCGCAGTACCTGCGCGCGAACGGCTTTGACGTACGCGTCACCACCGGCCTTGGCAGCAGCATCGCTCGCCAGGCCCAGGAAACCGGCCAGCTCGACCTGATGTGGGAATACACCGGGGTGTCGCTGGTGTCCTACAACCACATCGATGAGCGTATGCCCAGCGCCGAGGCCACCTACGCCAAGGTCAAGGAGCTGGATGCCAAAAAAGACCTGATCTGGCTGACCCCGTCGAAATTCAGCAACACCTATGCCCTCGGCTTGCCGAAGCAGGTCGCCGAGGCCTACCCGCAGATCAACTCGATCAGCGACCTCAACCAGGTGCTGCGCGACGAGCGCAAGCGTAATCACCTGGTGGCTCTGGACACCGAGTTCGCCAACCGCCCCGACGGCCTGGTCGGGCTCAAGGAAATGTACGACCTGCAGGTCGGCCGCGCCAACATCCGCCAGATGGACGCGGGCCTGGTCTACACGGCCATGCACAACAACCAGGTGTTCGCAGGCCTGGTCTACACCACCGACGGTCGCCTGAGCGCGTTCAACCTCAAGCTGCTCGAAGACGACAAGCACTACTTCCCCGACTACACCGCCGCCCCGGTGGTGCGCAAGGCCGTGCTCGACGCCAACCCGCAACTGGTCGCCCTGCTCAAGCCACTGGCCGAGCAGCTCGATGACGAGACCATGCGCCAGCTCAATGCCAAGGTTGACGTAGACCACCAGAACCCGACCGCTGTGGCCGCCGCATTCCTGCGAGAGCATCCCCTCAAGGAGGTACAGCCATGAGCCTGCTCGACACGTTCGCCCACCTCGACTGGGCCCAGGTGCTGCAACTGACCTGGCAGCACATCATGCTGGTCGGCATCGCCGTCGGCCTGGCGATCCTCGTTGGCGTGCCGCTGGGCATCCTGATGACCCGCTTCCCGGCGGTGGCCGGCCCGCTGCAGGCCAGCGCCACAGTGCTGCTGACCATCCCCTCGATTGCGTTGTTCGGCCTGCTGCTGCCGTTCTACTCCAAGTTCGGCCAGGGGCTGGGCCCCTTGCCGGCGATCACTGCCGTGTTTCTTTATTCGCTGCTGCCAATCATGCGCAACACCTACCTGGCCCTGACCAATGTCGAGCCCGGTATCCGTGAAGCCGCGCGTGGCATCGGCATGACCTTCGGCCAGCGCCTGCGCATGGTCGAGCTGCCCATCGCCGTACCGGTGATCCTCGCCGGCGTGCGCACCGCCGTGGTGATGAACATCGGTGTGATGACCATTGCCGCCACCATCGGCGCCGGCGGCCTCGGCGTGCTGATCCTGACTTCCATCAGCCGCAGCGACATGTCGATGCTGCTGGTCGGTGCCGTACTGGTCAGCCTGCTGGCGATCATCGCCGACCTGCTGCTGCAAACCCTGCAACGTGCCCTGACTCCAGAAGGACTGCGCTCATGATCGAACTGAAGAACCTCAGCAAAACCTTCAACGTCAACGGCAAGGACGTCAAAGCCGTCGACTCGGTAAGCCTCACCGTCAATGAAGGGGAAATCTGCGTGTTCCTCGGCCCGTCGGGCTGCGGCAAGAGCACCACGCTGAAAATGATCAACCGCCTGATCACGCCCACCTCGGGCCAGGTGTTCATCAATGGCGAAGACACCACCGGGCTGGACGAAGTTACCCTGCGCCGGCACATCGGCTATGTGATTCAGCAGATTGGTCTGTTCCCCAACATGACCATCGAGGAGAACATTACCGTGGTCCCGCGCCTGCTTGGCTGGGACAAGCAGAAATGCCACGAGCGGGCTCGCGAGCTGATGCACATGATCAAGCTCGAACCCAAGCAGTACCTGCAACGCTACCCGCGCGAGCTGTCTGGCGGCCAGCAACAGCGTATCGGCGTGATTCGCGCCCTGGCAGCAGATGCACCCGTGCTGTTGATGGATGAACCGTTCGGCGCGGTCGACCCGATCAACCGCGAAATGATCCAGAACGAGTTCTTCGAAATGCAGCGGGCGCTGAACAAGACCGTGATCATGGTCAGCCACGACATCGACGAAGCGATCAAGCTGGGCGACAAGATTGCCATCTTCCGTGCCGGCAAGCTGTTGCAGCTGGATCACCCGGATACCCTGCTGGCGCACCCGGCGGATGATTTCGTCAGCAACTTTGTGGGCCAGGACAGCACCCTCAAACGCCTGTTGCTGGTGCGTGCCGAGGATGCAGCGGACAACGCGCCGTCGGTGAGCCCGGAAACACCGGTGGGCGACGCGCTGGAGCTGCTCGATGAGCACGACCGCCGCTACGTGGTGGTGACCGATGCGCAAAACAAGGCCTTGGGCTATGTGCGCCGGCGCGACATGCACCGCCAGCAAGGCACTTGCGGTGATTTCCTGCGGCCGTTCAATGCCACGGCCTCGTACGATGAGCACTTGCGCATCCTGCTGTCGCGCATGTACGAGTTCAACCGCGCGTGGTTGCCAGTGTTGGATGCCGAGCAGGTGTTCTTGGGCGAGGTGACGCAGGAGTCGATTGCCGCGTACCTGAGCTCGGGGAGATCGCGGGGGGCGAAGAGCAGTATCGTTTCGCCGGCCGAGGCGGTGGTTTCGTAATCGTCGGGGGCGCTTTGCGCCCCTTCGCGGGTAAACCCGCTCCTACAACGGCCTGTGTTCAATCCCCGATGTATGTCCACCACCGATCATGTGTAGGAGCGGGTTTACCCGCGAATACGGTGGTGGCGGCAACGGTGAACGACTGGTGAAAATTGGCCAGCAGGCCCGGCCCTTTCGCGGGTAAACCCGCTCCTACAAGAGCGAGCGAAGGGCCGCAAAGCGGCCCCGGCAATCTCGATCAAAACCCAACACTGGCCTGCACGTAGAAGGTTCGCGGCTCACCCACGTAAAGGCCGGCATTGTTGTCACTGGAGCGGGTGAAGTACTGCTTGTCGAACAGGTTCTTCACCCCCGCCGCCAGCTTCAGGTTGGACAGTTCAGGCCCGAATTCGTACCCACCGCGGGCATGCCAGGTCACATAACCCGGAATATCGCCATACTGCCCGTCAGCACTCGGCTCGGTGATGTAGTCGCCATTGAAACTGCCATCGGCATTGATCCCGGTTCCCGGCGCACGCTGCTTCGATTGGGCATAGGCGTCCAGGTTCCAGGTCCAGCGGTTAACTGCGTAACGCACCCCGGCAGTGGCCACCTGGCGTGAATAGAACGGCAGGTCTCGGCCCTTGAACCCTGGGATATCCCCTTCATAGGTCGCGCGGGTATAGGTGTAGCCACCGCTCACCGACAGCCCGTCCAGGCGCGGGTCCAGCCCGGCCAGGTCATAACGCACCGAAGCCTCGATGCCCTGGTGCTTGGTCGCACCGAGGTTGGTCCAGCCCACGTCGTTGCTGATGTACTGCAGCTCATCATCGAAGTCGATGTAGAACGCCGTCAGCTCACCGGCAAAGCCGCCATTGTCATAACGGGTACCGATTTCGTAGGTCTTGGCTTTTTCCGGCTCCAGGCCATTGGCCGTACTGTTGCCAGAACCGCCCTGGCCCAGCTGGAAGTACTGCAGGCTACCGAACGAAGTCTCGTAGTTGGCGAACACCTTCCAGGCATCGGAAACGTGGTACATCACGCTCAGTGCCGGCAAAGGCTCGTTGCTGGTGATGCTGCGCTTCTTCTCGGCTACCGGGCGGTTGTTGGCGTCCAGCACCGGGCGGTCGCGCCAGTCGGTATTGATGTGCTCGAAGCGCACGCCAGGGGTGATGGTCCAGTTGCCCACGTCGATCTTGTCGTCGATGTAGTAGGCGCTGGCCTCGGTGCCGCCACTGCGGTCCTGGAACACGTGGCCGTCGGAAGTCGGGGTCACCGTCGGCACGTTGTCGATCAGCGCCAGGCGAGTCGATTGTTCGCGCATCGCTTCCTTCAGGTAACGGTAACCGACACTGACTTCCTGGGTGGTTGGGCCGGCAAAGAAGATGCGCGACACACGGGGTTCGATGGCAAAGGTGTGGTAGTTGCGCGGGTACGACGACAACGTCTTCATGTCCCGCGAGGCGATGGTGCTGCCGCGGAAGCTGTCGGTGTAGTAGGTCAGCACTTCGAACTGGGTGGCATCGTCGAGCTGCCGCTGCCATTTGAACGACACATCCTTGCGCCGGCCCGCGAAGTAGTCGTAATCGCGCAGCGACTGGTACGGGTTGCTGTCGTATTGGGCCTGGGTCAGGCCACCCGGCATGTCGGCACGGCCATCGTAATAATGGAAGTTGAGCCAGAACTCATCGACATCGGTTGGCGCCCAATGCGTCTTGAGGATTACGTCGTCGATGTCGTTGCCGTTGTTGCTTTCACGGTAACCGTTGCCATTCACCCCGGTGTACAACAGCGCCACGCCCATGCCATTGTCGGCCGTGCCACCGACGAAGGCTGACTCGGTATGTTTCCAGCCACCGTGCTGGGAGGTCTCCAGGGTGGTGGACAGCTCTGCCGAGGCCTTTTCCGGAATCGCCCGGGTTACAAAGTTGATCACGCCGCCCACGTTCTGCGGGCCATAGCGCACCGAGCCGGCACCGCGCACGACGTCGATGCTGTCGAGGTTGCCAGAGGAAATCGGTGCCATCGACAGCTGTGGCTGGCCATACGGCGCGAAGGCGGCCGGGATGCCATCGATCAGTACCGTGGAGCGCGGCGACAGGCGCGAAGTAAGGCCGCGTACGCCCACGTTCAGCGACAGGTCGCTGCCACCGGTCCCGTTGGAGTCCTGCACTTGCACGCCGGGGATGCCGCGCAGCACGTCGCGCACGTTCATTGCGCCCTTCTCCACCATTGCCTCGCGGCGTACCACGGTGCGTGCCCCAGGGTGGTTCTGTACCACGCTCTGCTGGGCATCACCCAGCCAGTCACCGACCACCTTGATGTCGGTGGGGGCCAGCTCCAGGCTGCCGCTGCCCAGGTCAAGGGTAGTCGGCAGAGGCTTCACCACAACGGTGTCCCCGGACATCTCGTAGGTGAGCCCGCTGCCTTGCAACAGCTGTTGCAGCGCCTGCACCGGCGCCAGGTTGCCCGATACCGCCGGGGCCTGTTTGCCGGCGACCAGCTCGGGGCTGAAAAACAGCTGCAGGCTGGTTTGCTGGCCGAGCTGGTTCAGCGCCGAACCCAATGGCTGGGCCTGGATGTGGAGGGCATTAGCGGCCTCTACGGCCTGGCTGCCAACGGCCACAGTACTGACCGCCAGGGCCAGCGCCAGGGCGCGAAAGCGTGGGAGAGGTTTGTTGTTGTTCACGTCGTCGAAACATCCTGGAATGCGGAATAAACGCCAACCGCGTGCAAATGGAAATGCTTGGCAGTTGCAGCTGGCGAGGAAGACGAACGAGTGAAAAAAAACCTGAATCTATTTGGCGATTATTTCGCTGGAGCCGTCTTCATGGGCTTTGATGGCCACCGGGAGGATGCTCGGCAAGGCCCGCAGCAGAGCGTCTGTATCGTTGGTACTGAAGGTACCGGACAGGCGCAGCCGGGCGACTTTCCCAGGGGCGACCCGCAATGGCTGGCGACGGTAGCGCGAGGTTTCGGCCACTACTTCGGCGAGGGTTGCGTTGTCGAACACCAGCTTGCCCTGTCGCCATGCGGTCATGGCGCCGGTGTTGACCGCATAGGGTGCGGCGACCAGGCCCTGTGCATCTATATGCGACCCCTGCCCGGCCGTCAGTAGCGCCGGCGAGTCGCCCTTGCTCTGCACCCGCACCGACCCCTGTTCCACCGCCACACGGGTGCTGGCTGGGTCCAGGCGGACGTCAAAGCGGGTACCTGTGACGATCACACTGCCCTGGGCAGTGTCGACCACAAACGGCCGGTTACTGTCATGGGCGACGCTGAACATCACTTCACCGGCGTTCAGGCGCACGTGCCGCTGGCCGGCGCTGAACTCGACCTGCACCTGCGTGCTGCCATTGAGCTCCAGATGCGAGCCATCCGGCAGTTCGACCTGACGGCGCTCATTGAAGGCCGTCTGCAGGCTGCCTTGATGGTTCAGTTGCAGGTGGTGCCAGCCGCCCCAGCCCAGGCCCAGCGCCACTACCGCAACACTGGCGGCCAACGCCTGGCGCATGAAACGCCGTCGTGGCAGCTGCTGCACCGGGTCTGGCTGGCACAGCGCCTCCAGGTGCTGGCGTGGAATGAAGTCGGCGGCCAGCCACACGCGGCAGAGATGCTCATATTCTTCCCGGTGGTGCTCGTCGCTCGCCAACCAGGCATGCAACTGCTTGTGCAGCCCGGCATCCCGAGGTGCATCCTGCACGCGGGCGAACCATGCGGCCGCCTGCTCGCGGACGGCATCGGTACCGTGCTGTTTCATCGAAAAGGTCTCCTGACTCTTCATGCCGACACATCCAGGTGCTCACGCAGGTGCCGGAGCGTGCGGATCATATACTTTTCGACCATGTTCTTGCTCAACCCCATGCGCTCGGCAATCTCGGCCTGGGTCAGGCCTTCGAGCTTCTGCCAGATGAACACCTGCCGGCAGTTGAGTGGCAGCTCGGCCAGAGCCCGCTCGACGCTGTCGGCCAGCTCCAGGGCATGCACGTAGGCTTCCGGGTCGCCACTGCCGGTTGCGCCTTCTTCGAAGGCTTCCCGCTCCAGGGCCTGGCGGCGGTCTTCGCGACGGAAGCCATCCACGGCGATGTTGCGCGCAGCCTGATGCAGGTAGGCGCGTGGCTGCTCAACCTGCTCGCGCGGGGTTTCCAGTACCCGGACAAAGGCATCGTGGGTGAGGTCCTCGGCCTGCTGACGACTGCGCAGCTTGCGCGTCCAGGTGCCGATCAGCTCATGGTAATGGTCGAGGAAGCCTTTGTGTCCGGACACGGTCGGGGTCATCAGGGAGGCAGATAAGGGTGCGAATAGTAATGTTTCGCATCAAAAGCAGCAAATCCGCCAGTCGGTAACAAAAAATTTATGGGCGATTTCCTGTACGGGGGTACCAGGAAAATGTGGCCATAAATATGAACACCTCCGGCCCTTTCGCGGGCAAGCCCGCCCCCCACATGGAACGCGTATCCCCTGTAGGAGCGGGCTTGCCCGCGAAGGGCCCAACACGCTCCATTCCACAATTTTTTACGCTTGAAAGATCGCAGGGAACATCAGCCGGTCACACGAGTCGGTTATTCAAATGGCTGGTCGTCGATCCACGTCGATCACGCCCGGATTGCCTGTTGATTCTGCATTCTTCACGCCCTAAAGTGCGCGCCGAACGTCCATGCTGGAAACGATCCATCCGGCTCAAGTACTGAGTAGGCGAACCAAAGTGGGGATACGGAGGACGTTCAGTTTGCAGCCACTTAATCTTTCAGTTTGCCCATGGAGTCCCTGAGCATGTCGATCCAGGTCGAAGACTATTTCGCGCGTGAAACCTTCCAGAAAATGAAGGCGTTCGCTGACAAGCAGGAAACCCCGTTCGTACTCATCGACACCCAGATGATCAGCCAGGCGTACGACGACCTGCGCGCCGGTTTCGAATTTGCCAAGGTCTACTACGCAGTCAAGGCCAACCCGGCCGTGGAAATCATCGACCTGCTCAAAGAGAAAGGTTCGAGCTTCGACATCGCCTCGATCTACGAGCTGGACAAAGTGATGGGCCGCGGTGTCAGCGCCGACCGCATCAGCTACGGCAACACCATCAAGAAGTCCAAGGACATCCGCTACTTCTACGAGAAGGGCGTGCGCCTGTACGCCACCGACTCGGAAGCCGACCTGCGCAACATCGCCAAGGCCGCACCGGGCTCGAAAGTGTACGTGCGTATTCTGACTGAAGGCTCCACCACTGCCGACTGGCCACTGTCCCGCAAGTTCGGCTGCCAGACCGACATGGCCATGGACCTGCTGATCCTCGCCCGCGACCTGGGCCTGGTGCCATACGGCATCTCCTTCCACGTGGGCTCGCAGCAACGCGACATCAGCGTGTGGGACGCCGCCATCGCCAAGGTCAAGGTAATCTTCGAACGCCTGAAAGAAGAAGACGGCATCGAACTGAAGCTGATCAACATGGGTGGTGGCTTCCCGGCCAACTACATCACCCGTACCAACAGCCTGGAAACCTACGCCGAAGAAATCATCCGTTTCCTCAAGGAAGACTTCGGTGACGAACTGCCGGAAATCATCCTCGAGCCCGGCCGTTCGCTGATCGCCAACGCCGGCATCCTGGTCAGCGAAGTGGTGCTGGTCGCACGTAAGTCGCGTACCGCCGTCGAGCGCTGGATCTACACCGACGTGGGCAAGTTCTCCGGCCTGATCGAAACCATGGACGAAGCCATCAAGTTCCCGATCTGGACCGAGAAGAAAGGCGAAGCCGAAGAAGTGGTCATCGCCGGCCCGACCTGCGACAGCGCCGACATCATGTACGAGAACTACAAGTACGGGCTGCCGCTGAACCTGGCCATCGGTGACCGCCTGTACTGGCTGTCGACCGGCGCCTACACCACCAGCTACAGCGCAGTGGAATTCAACGGTTTCCCGCCGCTGAAGGCTTACTACCTGTAATGCACAACGGGGCCGAAAGGCCCCGTTTTCATGTGCGTGCTGTCGATGCTGGCCTCTTGGTGGGTAAACCGTACAACGGCCTGCGCCCAACCACCGATGCGTGTGTAGGCGCGGGTTTACCCGCGAACACGGTGGCGGCGGCAACAGTGAACGGCCAGTGGAAATTGGCCGGCACAGTCAACCTCACTCACCACGCCGATCGATCTCCTCGGCATACCGCGCCGCAAAGGCCATCAACACCGGCCCCGCACCCTGCAGGGTTACCAACGCAGCACGCAGGAAATTCATGTTCCCCGCAACCCGGGCCTGCTCCAGCCACTGCCCTGCCTCGGCCAACTGCCCACGCTCGACCAGCACCAGCGCCAGGCTGAACATCCCACGAAAATCCCCCGCCTCGGCCGAACGCCGATACCAGCGCACCGCCCGCGCCGGGCTGGGTGCCGTGGCAATGCCCTGCTCCAGGTAACGCCCATACAGGTTCATCGATTTGGCATGCCCCAGCTGCGCAGCCTTCTCGTAGCACATCAGTGCCTGCGCCTGATTGGCCGGCACCCCACGCCCGGTCGCCAGAAGGTTGCCCAGGTTATACAGGCCCCAGTCCAAACCCGAATCGGCCGCACGGGCGTAGTGAACGGCCGCCTGCACCAAACTCACCTCGCCGCCCCAGCCATGCTCCAGGCAACGCCCGAGCATGTTGTGCGCCATGGCACTGCCACCCTGTGCAGCGATACCGAACCAACGCCGGGCAACCGTGGCATCCTGCTGGATGCCACGCCCATCCAGCAGGATCTGCCCCAGCAGCAACTGCGCCTCGACCGCGCCCTGCCCCGCTGCCGCCAGAATCGCCTGGGCGGCCTTGCCAGGGGTTTCCTCGAGCATGGCCTGCAAGCCGGCCACATCCACTACTTCCTCACGTCGCAGCAGGTAGGACACGGCTCAGACCTCAGCCCAGCGGCGCAGCAAGTTATGGTAGGTGCCCGTCAGCTGCAACAGCGAAGGATGGTCCGGCACATCGGCGGTCAGTTGCTGGATGGCGTTGTCCATCTCGAACAGCAGCGTCCGCTGGCTGTCATCGCGCACCAGGCTCTGGGTCCAGAAGAACGCGGCATAGCGTTGGCCACGGGTCACTGGGTTGACCTTGTGCAGGCTTGTGCCGGGGTACAGCACCATGTCACCGGCGGCCAGCTTGACCTGCTGCACGCCATAGGTGTCCTGGATCACCAGCTCACCGCCGTCGTAGCTTTCCGGGTCACTGAGGAACAGCGTGGAAGACAGGTCGGTACGCACCCGCTCCGGGCTGCCCTTGGGCTGGCGCAGGGCGTTGTCGATGTGGAAACCGAAGTTGCCGCCTTCGCGGTAGCAGTTGATCAGCGGCGGGAACACCTTGTGCGGCAAGGCTGCCGACATGAAGCGTGGGGTTTTCCACAGGCGGTCGATCAGCGCACTGCCGATTTCCTTGGCCAGCGCATGACCTTCCGGCAACTGCAGGTTGTGCTTGGCCTTGGCCGACTGATAACCCGCCGTAACCTTGCCATCGGCCCAGTCGGCCCGCTCCAGCGCCTCGCAGATACGGGCCAGTTCATCAGCGTCGAACAGGCCTGGGATGTGAAGCAGCATGGCAACGGCACCGTTAGGAAATGTAAAGGCGCAATGATATTGATTCCCTTTTGCGCTACACAAGCCCCATTCGCCACTTAAGACGTTTCAGCGGCATGAAACCGTAAAGACAAATTGTAAAGATTGTAAATTCTTCACGAATGGTAACGAGTCTCAATTGTTAGTCAAAATTGCTTACATTAAGATCCACCGCCTCAATACCTTGGGGAAGGTTCTTTGCAATGCGCCAGTACGTACCATCTGCTGTGAGTTCGCCACGCCTGATCGTGTCTGCCATCGGTGTCGCCCTGAGTGCCTCGTCGGTCTATGCCGCCGATCCGGCCGCCAGCAGCGCCATCACCCTCGATGCCACCAGCGTTAACGGCAAGGCTGAACAAGCCAGCACCGATTACAAGGTGGACAAGGCCGCCTCGCAGAAGTACACCGCGCCGCTGGTAGACACCCCGCGCTCGATAACCGTGATCCCGCAGCAAGTGATCAAGGACACCAACGCCCTGACCCTGCAGGATGCCCTGCGCACCGTGCCAGGCATTACTTTCGGCGCTGGCGAAGGCGGCAACCCGCAAGGTGACCGCCCGTTCATCCGCGGCTTCGACGCCCAGGGCGATACTTACCTGGACGGCGTACGTGACACTGGCGCCCAAACCCGCGAAATCTTCGCCATCGAATCTGTTGAAGTGGCCAAGGGGCCGAACTCGGCCATCGGTGGCCGCGGCGCGGCCGGCGGTACCATCAACCTGGTAAGCAAGCGCGCGCATCTGGGCAACTCGCTGGACGGCGCCTGGACCTGGGGCAGCGACCAGACCCAGCGCTACACCTTCGATGGCAACTACCAGTTCAGCGATACCGTTGCCGGTCGCCTGAACCTGATGACCCACGAAAGCAACGTCGCCGGCCGCGACAAGGTCAACTACGACCGCTGGGGTATCGCCCCGTCGCTGGCCTTTGGCCTGGGCACGCCGACCCGCGTCAACCTTGACTACTACCACCTGGAAAGCGACGACCTGCCGGATTCGGGTATCCCTTACAGCATCCCCGTTACTGGCAGCGCTGCCCGTACTTCGGCGCACCCGAGCAAGCCGATCGATGGCGGTGACAGCGACAACTTCTACGGCTTAACCGGTCGCGACTTCCGCAAGAGCCGCGTGGACATCGCCACTTTCGCCATCGAGCACGACCTGACCGACTCGCTGACCATCAAGAACACCCTGCGTCACGGCAACAGCATGCAAGACTACGTGCTGACCCAGCCGGATGACAGTGCCGGCAACGTGAACAACAACGGTGTATGGCGTCGTGCCAACACCCGCGTGGGTAACACCGCCACCACCACCAACCAGACCGACCTGTTCGGCGAGTTCTTCGTCGGCGGTTTCAAAAACAACTTCTCGACCGGTATCGAACTCACCAAGGAAGAATCCGACCGCCAGAGCTACACCGTCACGCCAAACAGCAAGCTCACCTGCACCGGGCCTGGCAATGGTGGTAGCTGCACCTCACTGAGCGACCCTAACCCGGACGACACTTGGGACGGCACTGTCTCGCGCAACTACGCCGGCACCAAGACCAGCGGCAAGACCCGAGCGATCTATGTCTTCGACACATTGGAGCTCACACCCCAATGGCTGCTGAACATGGGCCTGCGTTACGACCATTTCGATACCAAGTTCCGCACCTACGACGCCAGCGGCGCAACCGTCTTGAACAAGAACGGCGTACCCACCAAAGGTCGCGACAAAAGCGAATTCTTCACGGGCCAGCTGGGTCTGGTGTGGAAGCCAGCCGAGAACGGTAGCATCTATATTTCCTACGCCACCTCGGCGACACCGCCAGGCGCAATGCTCGGCGAAGGTACCGAGACCAACTCACTGCCAGGTACAACCGACCGCAGCGGCAATATTCTGGGCAGCGACCTGGAACCAGAAGAAACCACCAACTACGAAATCGGTACCAAGTGGGACTTACTGGACGAACGCTTGTCGCTGGCAGCGGCGCTTTTCCGCACTGAGAAGGAAAACGCCCGCGTTCAGGTGGACACCACTACCTACGAGAACGTCGGCGAAACTCGCGTGCAGGGTATCGAACTGTCGGCCAGCGGCAAGCTGACCGACAAGTGGCAGGTGTTCGCCGGCTACACCTACATGCAGGCTCGCCAGATCGACGGCGGCCCGGTGGGCAAGGCCAACGACGGCAACCAGCTGCCGAACACGCCAAACAACAGCGCCAGCCTGTGGACCACCTACTCGATCACGCCAAAGCTGACCGTTGGCGGTGGTGCGTTCTACGTGGATGACGTGTACGGCAGCGTGGCCAACACCACCATGGTCGACAGCTACGTACGCTACGACGCCATGGCCGCCTACAAGCTGACCAAGAACGTCGACCTGCAACTGAACGTGCAGAACCTGACCAACGAGGTGTACTACGACAAGGCCTTCTCCACCCACTTCGCCAACCAGGCGGCCGGGCGGACGGCACTGCTGACCACCAGCGTGCACTTCTGATGTCTGGGTTGGGTTGATCTGTTGAAGGGCTGCGCCTGTGCCGGCCCTTTCGCGGCTAAAGCCGCTCCTGCGTTGCCGGTGCAGGAGCGGCCTTAGCCGCGAAGAGGCCCGCACAGACAACACGAAAAGCAGCCCACCTGGCCCCGTTCATTCCTGTGAGCGGGGCTTTTGCGTATCAAGGCATAATGCACGCCGCGCGGGTCGCGGCGGCAACTCAAGGTGAGAAACGTGGTGAAGAAGACGCTGTTCCAATTGCACTGGTTCTTTGGCATCACCGCTGGCCTGGTGCTGGCCTTGATGGGCATTACCGGGGCGCTGTACTCGTTCCAGGAAGAACTGCTGCGCGCATTCAATGCCGATGTACTCAAGGTAGAAGTACGCGCCGAAGGCGTGCTACCGCCGGCCGAGCTGGTTAAGCGGGTCGAAGCCCAGCAACACGACAAAGTCTCGATGCTGTGGGTCGACGTGCGCGAAGGCAACGCTGCACGGATCTTCTTCATGCCCGCACCGGGCGAACGCCGTGGCGAGCTGCGCTATGCCGACCCGTACACCGGCGAACTCAAGGGCGAAGCGGCCGGGCAAGGCTTCTTCAACCTCATGCTCAAGCTGCACCGCTTCCTCGCCATGGGCGATACTGGCCGGCAAATCACCGGGGCCTGCACCCTGATGCTGGTGTTCTTCTGCCTGTCCGGCCTTTACCTGCGCTGGCCGCGTAAAGCGCTGGACTGGCGCACCTGGCTGACCTTCGACTGGGCCAAGAAAGGCCGCGCCTTCAACTGGGACCTGCACGCCGTTGCCGGCACCTGGTGCCTGCTGTTCTATCTTCTGTTCGCCCTGACCGGGCTGTTCTGGTCCTATGAGTGGTACCGTGAAGGCCTGAACAAGCTGCTGGCCGACGCGCCAGCCGCGGGCCAGCAGCAAAAACGAGGTGAAGGCCGTGGCCGGCACGGGCCGCAAACAGTCGACAAGAATGCGCCACCGCTGGTGGTGGACTACGACGCCATCTGGGCCAACCTCCAGGAGGCCGCAGGCCCAGGCCTGTCCACCTACAACCTGCGCCTGCCACCTGCTGGCGGTCAGCCGGCCAACCTGTTCTACCTGCTCGACAACGCCGCGCACCCACGTGCCTTCAATACCCTGGTCCTTGACCCGGCCACCGGCCAAGTTAAGAAGCACGATCGCTACACCGACAAGTCATTCAAGGCGCAGTTGCTGCAGAGTGTTTACGCCTTGCACGTCGGCGAATACTTCGGCTTGCCGGGGCGCATCATCGTCACCATCGCCAGCCTCACCATGCCGTTGTTCTTCGTCACCGGCTGGCTGCTGTACCTCGACCGCCGCCGCAAGAAACGTCAGGTGCGCGCAGCCCGTGGCAACGTCGCCAACAGCGGCACTGGCGACGGCTGGCTGATCGGCTTCGCCAGCCAGAGTGGCTTTGCCGAACAGTTGGCCTGGCAGAGTGCCGAGCAGCTGCAGGCAGCTGGCCAGCCCGTTCAGGTGCGCGCCCTTGCCGAGCTGGGTGAAAACGACCTGCGCCAAGCCCATCGCGCGCTCTTCGTGGTGAGTACATTCGGCGACGGCGAAGCGCCCGACAGCGCTCGCGCCTTCGAGCGCAAGGTGCTCGGCCAGCCTTGGGCACTGAACAACCTCAACTATGCCCTGCTCGCCCTCGGTGATCGTCAGTACCCGCACTTCTGCGGTTTCGCTCGTCGTCTCCAGGCGTGGCTGGGGGAGCGCGGTGCCAGCAGTGCATTCAGCCCGGTGGAAGTGGACAACGCCGACCAGGCCGCCCTGCAGCAATGGCAGCAGGAACTGGCGCAACTGACGGGCGTCCAGCCGGTGGCCGCCTGGCAGCCGCCAACCTTTGCCAACTGGTCGCTGGTGCGCCGCAAACTGCTCAACCCCGGCAGCCAAGGCCAACCGGTGTACCTGCTTGGCCTGCAGGCTGCAGAACCTGCGAGCTGGGAAGCCGGCGACCTGGTAGAGATACTGCCGCTGAATGGGCAGCCACGGATCGACGCGTTCCTCAAGGGCATGGCACTGGACGCCAGCAGCCAGGTGCAGGTGAATGGCCTGAGCGAAACCCTTGCCCAGGCACTCGCTGGCCGCCAACTCCCTACGCGCCGCGACCACCTGATCGGCTTGCAGCCACAAGCGCTGGTCGATGCACTGGTGCCAATCGGTTGCCGCGAGTACTCCATTGCCTCGATCGCCAGCGATGGTGTGCTGGAGCTGATCGTGCGCCAGGAACGCCACCCCGACGGCAGCCTTGGCTTGGGCTCTGGCTGGCTGACCGAATACCTGCCAATGAATGGCACCCTGAGCCTGCGCCTGCGGCGTAACAGTGGCTTCCATCTGCCTGAGGATGCTGCGCCGATGATCCTGATCGGCAACGGCACTGGCCTGGCGGGCCTTCGCAGCCTGTTGCGCGCGCGGGTCAATGCCGGTGAGCAGCGCAACTGGCTGTTGTTCGGCGAGCGTAATCGGGCGCATGACTTGCTGTGTGGCGATGAGCTGCACGCTTGGCTGGACAACGGTGACCTGGCACGGCTGGACCTGGCGTTCTCGCGCGATCAGGCTGAGAAGGTGTATGTGCAGGACGTGATGCTGGAGCAGGCCGAGGACTTCAAGCGCTGGGTGGCCGACGGGGCTTGCGTGTATGTCTGCGGCAGCCTGCAAGGCATGGCGGCGGGGGTGGATGCGGCGCTCAAAGGCATGCTGGGTGAAGCTGCTGTACAGCAGTTGATCGAGGATGGGCGGTATCGGCGGGATGTGTATTGATCGGTGTGTAGGAGCGGGTTTACCCGCGAATACGGTGGCGGCGGCAACGGTGAACGGCCGGTGGAAATTGGCCAGCAGGGCCGGCCTCTTCGCGGGTAAACCCGCTCCTACGACGGCCTTTCCCCAACCACCGATACGTGTGTAGGAGCGGGTTTACCCGCGAATACGGTGGCGGCGGCAATGGTGAACGTCGGATGGAAATTGGTCAGCAGGGCCGGCCCTTTCGCGGGTGAACCCGCTCCTACAACGGCCTGTGACCAACCGCCGATGCGTGTGTAGGAGCGGGTTTACCCGCGAAGAAGCCGGCCCTGCTGTCAGTGCAGCTCGAAGGTATCGGCATCCAGGTTGGCCGGGAACTTGGCCCGGTATGCCGCCAGTTCCGCCGCGCTCAATACTGCAGTGAACACCCCGTCCGCCTCCCCGGCACTAAGCAGGCTCTCACCCTGGAAATCCAGCACCTGGCTGTCACCAGAATAAGCAAAGCCTTTACCATCCGTGCCCACCCGGTTCACCGCCGCCACATAGCACAGGTTTTCGATGCCCCGCGCCGGCAGCAGGCGGTTCCAGTGCTGGCGACGCGCGGCCGGCCAGTTGGCGGTGTACAGCAGCAGGTCGGTGTCCTGGGCGTCACGGCTCCACACAGGGAAGCGCAGGTCGTAGCAGATCAGCGGGCGAATCCGCCAGCCCTTGACCTCGAACTGCACCTGCCGCTCGCCTGGGGTGTAATGTTTGTGCTCACCGGCCATGCGGAACAGGTGGCGCTTGTCGTAGTGCAGAATCTCGCCGTCCGGCCGCGCCCACAACAGGCGGTTGCGGTGGCTGCCATCGGCGGCCTGGATGATCACACTGCCGGTAATCACCGCGTTGTGCTTCTTGGCCTGTGCCTTCAGCCATTTGTAGGTCGGACCGTTCTCCGGCTCGCACAGGCTTTCCGATTGCATCGAAAAACCGGTGGTAAACATTTCCGGCAGGATCACCAGGTCGACCTCGCCCACCTGCTCCAGCAGCACCTCGAAGTGCGCATAGTTGGCCTCGCGGTCGTGCCAGGCCAAGGTGGTTTGCACCAGGGCGACTTTCAGGTTCGGCAGTGTACTCAGATCGCGCATAGTCTTTCCGCTGCCTGACGCAGCGTCTCCTCTCGTTTGGCAAAGCACAGGCGCACCAGGCGTTGCTCGGGGATGGGTTGCTGGTAGAACACCGATACCGGAATGGTTGCCACGCCATGTTCGCGGGTAAGCCACAGCGACATGTCGACATCGTTCAGGTCCGGACGGATTTGCGAATAGTCCACCAACTGGAAATAAGTGCCCGTCGTGCGGGTAAAGTTAAAACGCGAGCCGTCCAACAAACCGCAAAACAGATCGCGCTTGGCCTGGTAAAAGGCTGGCAACTCATCAATATGCTCGGGGTGCCCGGCCATGAAGTCGGCCAAGGCACACTGCAGCGGCGTCACGCCACAGAAATTGACGTACTGGTGCACTTTGCGCAGCTCGGCGCTCAGGGCAGGCGGCGCGATCACGTAACCGGTCTTCCAGCCGGTAACGTGGTACGTCTTGCCGAAGGAACTGACCACGAAGGCACGCGAGTACAACTGCTCATGGGCCAGCACACTGGCGTGGCGTACGCCGTCGTAGACCAGGTGCTCGTACACTTCATCGCTGACCAGGTAGATATCGCGGTCGGCAATAAGTGCGGCCAACTGGTCGAGGTCTTCGCGGGTGATCAACGCGCCGCTGGGGTTGTGTGGCGAGTTGAGGATGACCATGCGCGTGCGCGGGCTCAAAGCATCGCTGAATTTCTGCCAGTCGATACGGAAGTCGACGTCGCTCAACTGCACGTGTACACAGCGGCCCCCGGCCAGCTCCACGGACGGCTCGTAACTGTCGTAGCAGGGGTCGAAGACGATCACTTCGTCACCGGCATGCACCACCGCCTGGATGGCACAGAAAATAGCCTCGGTAGCGCCGGGGGTGATAGTCACTTCCTGATCGGCATCCACCCTGGCCCCATACAGCCGCTCGACCTTGGCCGCCACCTGCTGGCGCAAGGCCGGCAGGCCGGTCATCGGCGAATACTGGTTATGCCCGGCAGCCACGTGCCGGCCCACTGCATCGAGCAGGGCCTGCGGGCCATTGAAGTCAGGAAAGCCCTGGGACAGGTTGAGCGCGCCAGTCTGCACGGCGAGCTGGGACATGGTGGTGAAGATGGTCGTGCCGACATTCGGCAGTTTGCTGCGGATCATGGAGCCCTCTTTCCTGGGGTTTATCCGGCACGGGGTGGAGTCCGAGCATAGCGGATCGAGCGGTCAGGAAAAAGGTTGAAACAATAGGGGGATTGCTCTGGATCAAAGGGCGTCTGTGGGGGCAGCCTTGCCCGCCCCCACATGGCGCTGCTTAGCGTTTGTCGCGACGCTTCTTCTCGGCCTTCTTGTGGTGCGACATCAGGCGGCGTTTCTTGTTGACCTGGCGATCGGTAAGGGTGTTTTTCTTACCCTCGTACGGGTTCTCACCACCCTTGTACTCGATACGAATCGGCGTACCGACCAGCTTGAGCACCCGGCGATAGGTGTTTTCCAGGTAACGCGAGTACGACTTGGGAATGCTGTCGGTCTGGTTGCCGTGGATCACGATGAGCGGCGGGTTGGCACCGCCGAGGTGGGCATAGCGCAGCTTGATGCGGCGACCATTGACCATCGGCGGCTGGTGCTCGCTCACGGCATCTTCGAGGATCTGCGTCAGGCGGCTGGTCGGCCAGCGGGTGACCGCGGACTGGAACGCAGCCTGCACCGACTTGTACAAGTTGCCCACGCCCGTGCCATGCAGCGCAGAAATGAAGTGGATGTCAGCAAAATCGACGAAGAACAGCCGGCGCTCCAGCTCGGTCTTCACGTAGGCGCGCTCACCCGGCTCCATGCCATCCCACTTGTTCAGGGCAATGACGATGGCGCGACCGGCTTCAAGGGCAAAGCCCAGCAGGTTCAGGTCATGGTCGACCACACCTTCGCGGGCATCCATGACGAAGATGACGACGTTGGCGTCCTTGATCGCCTGCAGCGTCTTCACCACCGAGAACTTCTCGACTTCCTCGTGGATCTTGCCACGCTTGCGCACACCGGCGGTGTCGATGAAGGTGTACTTGTCACCATCACGCTCAAACGGGATGTAGATACTGTCACGGGTAGTACCCGGCTCGTCGTAGACCACCACACGCTCTTCGCCGAGCATGCGGTTGACCAGCGTCGACTTGCCAACGTTCGGGCGGCCGATGATGGCGATCTTGATGCCATCCTTCTCGCTTGGGCCAGGAATGCGCACAGCTTCCTCACCTTCAGCAACGTCCTGTTCGAGGGCTTCGTCTTCGGCATCACGCGGCAGGTGACCGAGCACGGCCTCCATCAAGGCGCTGATACCCCGGCCCTGGGAGCCTGCCACCGGAATGGCGTTGCCCATGCCCATTGGCGAGAATTCGGCGCGGGCAACGTCGGGGTCGATGTTGTCGATCTTGTTGGCAACCAGGATCGCGGCCTTGTTCCGCTTGCGCAGGTGCTCGGCGATCATCTGGTCTGCTGCGGTCATGCCCGCTCGGGCATCAACCAGGAACAGCACGTAGTCGGCTTCTTCGATGGCCATGAGCGACTGCTCGGCCATTTTTTCGTCCATGCCCACTTCGTCACCGGTGATACCACCGGTGTCAATCAGGATGAAGGAACGACCCTGCCAGCTGGCATCACCATACTGGCGGTCACGGGTCAGGCCCGACAGGTCACCGACGATGGCATCGCGGGTCTTGGTCAGGCGGTTGAACATGGTGGATTTGCCGACGTTCGGGCGGCCCACCAGGGCAATTACGGGAACCATCGGCTCTCCACTCTCGAATTCTTGAAAATGCAAAGGCCGCTGCAAGGCAGCGGCCGGAGTTTGGGCGGCGTGTCCTACGCCGCGGCTTGAAGCCCGCCAAGGCTTCAAGCATAGCTTCAGCGGATGGTCAGTGCCTCGAGCTTGCCGCTGTTGCCGAAGACATAGATGGTGTCGCCGACCACAAGTGGGCGGGCGCGCAGGCCATCGCTGTCGATACGCTCACGGCCGACGAAGCGGCCATCCACCTGGCTCAGCAGGTGCAGGTAACCTTCAAAGTCACCCACAGCCACGTAGCTGCTGAACACTTCAGGGGCGGTCAACTGGCGGCGAGCCATGCTGTCGTTGCTCCACAGGGCACTGGAAGAGCGCTCATCCACACCTTCCACGGTACCCGAGGCTTCGCTGACGTAGACGTTACCGAAGCCCTGAGCGACACCCACATAGCTGGAAGCATCGCGCTGCCACAGCTCGCGGCCGCTTTCCAGGTCCAGGCCCGCTACACGGCCCTGGTAGGTGCTGACGTACAGGGTACCACCAGACAGCAGCAAGCCGCCGTCGATATCAACCACACGGTCCAGCTCGGAACGGCCCTTCGGGATGGCCACGCGGCTTTCCCACACCGGCACACCGTTGTTGATGTCAACCGCGACCACTTTGCCGGTGGACAGGCCGGCAACCGCCAGGCGGTTGGTGGCGATCGGCGCACCGGTGCCACGCAGCGTCAGCACGGCCGGGGAGTTTTCGTAGATCCAACGGCGGTCGCCAGTGGCGGCATCCAGGCCGATCAGGCGGTCGTCCTGAGTCTGCACCACCACCACGTCACCGTTGTTGGCAGGTGGGGCCAGCACTTCGCTGGTCACGCGCGAGCGCCAACGCTCCTCACCGGTGCTGGAGTCCAGAGCAATGACTTCACCCTTGAGGGTACCGAGCATGACCAGGCCATAGCCTACGCCAACTGCACCGGAAACCTGCAGCTCCAGGTCCTTCTTCCACACCACGTCACCCGTGATGCGGTCGAGGGCGAAGACTTCGCCGTTGACGTCGGAAGCGTAGATACGGTCGTTCTCGATGGCCGGTACCAGGGTGTTGTAGGTTTCACCCTGGCCGTCACCGATCGAACGGCTCCACTGCTTCTTCAGCACCACTTCCTCGGTGAACTTGGTCAGCTCGGCCGGGGGCAGTTCCTTCTTGCTGTTGCTGCTGCAACCTGCGGCCAGTACGGCCAGGGTCAGCACTGCTGCATGTTTCCAACCGATCACTTACGCGTCCCCTTTAGCCAGGTCATCCAGCTTCAATTGCAGGCCACCGACCGCCGCGTCATCGGACAGCGCAGCCTTGGCTTTTTCGTAAGCGCTGTGTGCGTCGTCGGCGCGACCCAGCTGCACCAGCAGGTCACCCTTCAACTCTTCACGGCTGGCCAGGAAGGCTTTGTCGGCGTCGCCGTCGAGCAACTTGAGGGCATCCTCGGCCTTGTTCTGGGCTGCCAGTACGCGCGCCAGACGCTGACGCGAAATCTCGCCCAAGGTAACGTCGGCCGGTTTATCCAGCACGCTTTTCAGCTCGGCTGCGGCGTCATCGAGCTTGCCGCTGTCGACCGCGACCTTGGCCACGAACAGGCTGCCGTACTGGGCGTAAGCGGTGCCGCCAAACTCGCTCTTGAGCTTGCCGGCCAGTTCCGCGACCTTGGTGGCGTCCGGCTGGCCGGTCGGTGTCAGGCTGGTTTCAATCAGCGCCTGATACAACTGCGAGGCACCTTGCGACTGGTTGGTCTGGTACTTGTGCCAGGTATTCCAGCCCAACACCACCACGCCAGCCAGCAATGCACCGGTCAGCAGCGGCTTGCCGTTGCGGTTCCACCAGTCCTTGACCCCTGCCAGGTCATCATCATCGGTACTCGACACCCCAATACTCCTTTTCGCCTATTCGCTTGTTGAACCGCGTTACGCCTGCGCGATCGCGGTTTCCAGGTGCTCTGCAAGAGCATCCCAGGCAATGTTCTGTTGTTCGCCCTGGCCACGCAGGGGCTTCAAGCCGATCTCTTGCTTGGCCAGCTCGTCGTCGCCGAGGATCAGGGCGAACAGTGCACCGCTCTTGTCGGCCTTCTTGAACTGGCTCTTGAAGCTGCCACCCCCGGCGTTGACAGCCAGGCGCAGGCCCGGCAAACGGTCGCGCAAGCCTTCGGACAGGCGCAGGCCTGCCAGCTCCGCCTGCTCGCCAAAGGCGCACAGGTAAACGTCGATCTGGCGGCTGATGGACTCCGGCACCTTGCCCAAGGTTTCCAACAGCAGGATCAGGCGCTCAATGCCCATGGCGAAACCAACGCCAGTGGTCGGCTTGCCACCCATCTGTTCGACCAGGCCGTCGTAACGGCCACCCGCGCACACCGTGCCCTGGGCGCCGAGCTTGTCGGTTACCCACTCGAACACGGTCTTGCTGTAATAGTCCAGGCCACGTACCAGCTTGGTGTTGATCACGAACGGAATACCGGCTGCGTCCAGGCGGGCCTTGAGGCCTTCGAAGTGCACGCGCGACTCTTCGTCTAGGTAGTCTTCCAGCTTCGGCGCCCCGACCAACACCGCCTGGGTGTTCTGGTCTTTGCTGTCGAGGATGCGCAGCGGGTTGCTCTTCAGGCGGCGCTGGCTGTCTTCGTCCAGTTGCTCCAGCCGCGCCGAGAGGAACTCGACCAGCGCGTCACGGTAGCGTGCGCGGGCTTCACTGGTGCCCAGGCTGTTGAGTTCCAGCTTGACCGCGTCCTGAATGCCCAGCAGGCCCCACAGGCGCCAGGTCAGCATGATCAGCTCGGCATCGATGTCCGGGCCGTCCAGGTTGAACACTTCCACGCCAATCTGGTGGAACTGACGGTAGCGGCCCTTCTGTGGGCGCTCGTGGCGGAACATCTGGCCGATGTACCACAGCTTCTGCACCTGACCGTTGCCGGTGATGCCGTGCTCGAGCACCGCTCGCACGCAGGCCGCGGTGCCTTCAGGGCGCAGGGTCAGCGAATCACCGTTGCGGTCCTCGAAGGTGTACATCTCTTTTTCGACGATGTCGGTCACTTCACCGATCGAGCGTTTGAACAGCTCGGTGAACTCGACGATCGGCGTGCGGATCTGGCTGTACCCGTAGGTGTCCAGCAGCCCGGCCACGGTGCCTTCGAAGTAGCGCCACAGCGGCGACTGTTCTGGCAGGATGTCGTTCATGCCACGGATGGCTTGCAGCGATTTGCTCACGAAAAGTCCTTACGAATTCGGTGTGTCAGCCACGGGCGATCAGCGCCGCGTCAGCTTCGGCCTTTTCGGCCGCTTTCTGGCGGATGAGCTTTTCCAGCTCATCGACCAGGTTGTCATTGGTCAGTTTCTGCGCAGGCTTGCCGTCGATGTAGATCAGGTTCGGCGTGCCGCCGGTCAACCCGACATGGGCCTCCTTGGCTTCACCCGGGCCGTTGACCACGCAACCGATCACCGCCACATCCAGCGGCACCAGCAGGTCTTCCAGACGCCCTTCCAGCTCGTTCATGGTCTTGACCACATCGAAGTTCTGCCGCGAGCAGCTCGGGCAGGCGATGAAGTTGATGCCACGCGAACGCAGATGCAGCGACTTGAGGATGTCGTAGCCGACTTTCACTTCTTCGACCGGGTCGGCCGCCAGCGAGATGCGGATGGTATCGCCAATACCCTCGGCCAACAGCATACCGAGGCCGACGGCGGACTTCACCGTCCCCGAACGCAGGCCACCGGCTTCAGTGATGCCCAGGTGCAGCGGTTGTACGATCTGCTTGGCCAGCAGACGGTAGGCTTCGACAGCCATGAACACGTCCGAGGCCTTGACGCTGACCTTGAAGTCCTGGAAATCCAGGCGGTCGAGATGCTCGACGTGGCGCAGGGCCGACTCGACCAGTGCGGCCGGGGTCGGTTCGCCATACTTCTTCTGCAGGTCTTTTTCCAGCGAACCGGCGTTGACCCCGATACGAATCGGAATGCCGCGGTCGCGGGCGGCATCGACCACGGCGCGCACACGGTCTTCACGGCCGATGTTGCCCGGGTTGATCCGCAGGCAATCAACGCCCAGTTCGGCAACGCGCAGGGCGATCTTGTAGTCGAAATGGATGTCGGCGACCAGCGGCACGCTGACCCGTTGCTTGATCTTGCCAAACGCTTCGGCGGCGTCCATGTCCGGCACCGAGACGCGCACGATGTCCACGCCGGCGTCGACCAGACGCTGGATTTGCGCCACGGTAGCAGCGACATCGTTGGTGTCGGTGTTGGTCATGCTCTGCACCGCGATGGGCGCATCACCACCCACCGGCACATTGCCAACCCAGATTTTGCGGGATTCGCGACGTTTGATCGGAGATTCGCCGTGCATGACTTACTGTCCCAACTTCAGGCGAGCAGTCTCGCCACTGGTGAACGGGGCAACATCGACGGCCTGGCCGTTGTAGCTGACCTGGGCGCCCCGGGCAAAGCCCAGGCGTACCGCGAATGGCGGCTTGCCGGTCAGCTCGAGGTTGTCCCCCTTGCGCTTGATGGCGCTGAACAGCACCTTGCCGTTGCCGTCGCTGACCTGGGTCCAGCAATCGGCGGTGAACTGGATGGCGACCTTGGCGCTGCCAGCTGGCACCGCGGCAGGCTCGGCGGCCGCCACGGCCGGTGCAGGTGCAGGTGCAGGTGCAGCAGTGGCCTGTACCGGAGGAGTAACCGGTGCAGGCGAAGCAGCAGGTGCGGGTTGCACCGGCGCTTGCTGTGCTGGAGCAGGCGCTGCGGCAATGGCGGCCTCAGAGCTTACCGGTGCTTGTTCAGCGGCAGCAGGCTGCTCGGCAGCGCCCTGCTCCAGCGCCAGCGGCGCACTTTCAGCTTGCTGGCCAGCGGAAACGGCCTGGTCTTCAGGCTCATCGAGCGGGTGAATCTGTGTGGTGCCGTCGGCGCTTTCGACCTCGACATGCTCCAGGGCAATCTTGGCCAGGTCCTTGCCCCGCAGGCTGCCCTGGTCCTGCCACCAGAAAAAGCCACCACCGACCACAGCCACCAGCAACAGCAGGCTGACGCCGCGCAGGATGTTGTGCGACAGACGCACAGGCTCTTCGATACGGCCCAACGAATGCACGTCGCTGCCTTTGGCGTGGGTACCGGTGTAACGGTCGAAGGCGTCTACCAGGGCGGCCTGGTCGAGGTCCATCAGCTTGGCGTAGGCGCGAATGTAGCCACGAGCGAAAGTATGCCCGGGCAGCTTGTCGAAGGCGCCGGTTTCCACGTGGTTCAACGAACTGACAGTGAGGTTGAGCTTGCGGGCCACCTCGGCTTGAGACCAGTCCCGTTTCTCACGGGCCAGGCGCAAAAGCTCACCGGGGTTCTGGCCAGGCGCTACTGCTACTTCGGGGTGCGCGGCGTTCATCGTTGCTCCGACAGGTATTGCTGATATTCCGGCGTACCGGGATAAAGTCGTTGTAATTGCTGACCCAGTTCGGCCAGTGCGCCCTGCTCGTCGAACACCCTGGCAAGGCGGCTGCCCAGCAGCAGGCTACGGGCGTCGTGGTCGCTCAACTGGCTGAAACGATCGTAGTAGTCCCGGGCCGGCACATAATGCCTGTTTTCGTAGGACAACTCAGCCATTTCCAGCAACGCTTTTGGTTGCCGCTGGTTGAGTTGTAACGCTTTCAACAGATACGCGTGCGCCTGATCGCGGCGTTCGAGCTTCAGGGCGGTCAGGCCCAGATTCTCGTACACGCGTGAGCGCTCAGGATACAGGGTATCGGCACTGGCCAGGCGAAACATCTGCTTGGCCTCGGCAAATCGCCCCTGAGCATAAAGGAAACTGCCGTAATTGTTGCGAATTCGCGTGTCACCGCGGCTTATCAGCAAGGCCTTGCGAAAGTGTGCTTCGGCCAGCGCCGGCTCGCCTTCGGCTTGAAACACTACCGCCAGGGCGGCGTGCGCATCGACATCCTGGTCATTCAGCGCCAGGGCCTTTCCCAGCGGCGCCTTGGCCTGTTCAGTCAAACCTTGTTGCAAATAACCCAAGCCAAGCTGCACATAAGCCCGCCCCGCCTCCACCCTGCCCTGGCGGCTGGCCAAGGGGTCGCTCGCGCCGCCCGACACGCAGCCGGCCAGCAGCGAAAGCGCAAGGATCGACAGCGCGGCGCGCAGGCTCATGGGCAAGGTACCTGTCAGTGGCTGGCGGCGCTGTCTGGCAGTTCGACGTCCGCAGAAAGCTGGCGAACAGCGATGTAGCGCTCACTGCGGCGAGTGCGGTCATTGACCTGGCCGACCAGCTGGCCACAGGCAGCGTCGATGTCGTCGCCGCGCGTGGTACGGGTGGTGACGTTGAAGCCACCGTGGTGCAGCAGGTCCTGGAAGCGACGAATGGCGTTGTTGCTCGGTCGCTCGTAGCCCGAATGCGGGAACGGGTTGAACGGGATCAGGTTGATCTTGCAGGGTACATCGCGCAACAGTTCGATCATCTGCGCGGCATGCTCGGGCTGGTCGTTGACGTCCTTGAGCAGGGTGTACTCGACGGTGAGCACGCGCTTGCCGCCCAAGGTGGACATGTAGCCCATGCACGATTCCAGCAGCATCTTCAGCGGGTACTTCTTGTTGATCGGTACCAGCTTGTTGCGCAGTTCGTCGTTCGGCGCATGCAGCGACAGGGCCAGCGACACGTCGATGTGCTTGGCGAGTTCGTCAATCATCGGCACCACGCCCGAGGTGGACAAGGTGACACGGCGCTTGGAAATGCCATAGCCAAGGTCATCCATCATGATTTTCATGGCGGCAATGACGTTGTCGAAGTTCAGCAAGGGCTCGCCCATGCCCATCATGACCACGTTGGTAATCGCGCGGTCGACTTTGGCAGGAACGGTCCCGAAGGATTTGTTGGCAAGCCACACCTGGCCGATCACTTCGGCGGCAGTGAGGTTGCTGTTGAAGCCTTGCTTGCCGGTGGAGCAGAAGCTGCAGTCCAGGGCACAGCCGGCTTGCGACGATACGCACAGGGTGCCACGGTCGTCGGTTGGAATATAGACGGTCTCGACGCAGCTGCCGGAGGCAACGCGGATCACCCATTTACGGGTGCCGTCGGCGGAAATGTCTTCACTGACCACTTCCGGTGGGCGTATTTCGGCAACGGCCTCGAGCTTTTCGCGCAAGACCTTGCCTACGTTGGTCATGGCCGCAAAGTCGGACACGCCAAAATGGTGAATCCATTTCATCACCTGGCCGGCACGGAAGCGCTTCTCCCCGATAGAGTCGAAGAATTGTTCCATTTCCGGCTGGGTCAGACCCAACAGGTTGATTTTGCCAGTAGATGTCGTCATGGATTCACCCTCACCCGTAAGCTTTCGCTTAGCGAGTGGTTACCTCGGTAGCAGCGAAGAAGTAAGCGATTTCGCGAGCAGCAGCAGCTTCGGAGTCCGAACCGTGAACGGCGTTGGCGTCGATCGACTCGGCGAAGTCAGCGCGGATGGTGCCGGCAGCAGCTTCTTTAGGGTTGGTAGCACCCATCAGCTCACGGTTCTTGGCAATGGCGTTCTCGCCTTCCAGAACCTGGACAACGACCGGACCGGAAGTCATGAAGGCAACCAGGTCACCGAAGAAGCCGCGCTCGCTGTGCTCAGCGTAGAAGCCTTCGGCTTCGGCTTTGGACAGTTGCTTCATTTTCGAGGCAACGATTTTCAGGCCGGCTTCTTCGAAGCGAGTGGTGATCTTGCCGATGACGTTTTTGGCAACTGCGTCAGGCTTGATGATGGAGAAAGTACGTTGAACAGCCATGGAAAACTCCAGAATATGAGTGTTACGAAAAATTAAACCCGCGAATTATACGCGGGTTCCGGGGGATTGCCTAACCTGCAAGTGACGCTTAGTCGGCTTCGTCGATCCAGGCGGCCTGGATTGCCTCGAGCACTTTCTCACCGCCGCGTGACGGATCGTCGCTGAACTCTGGCAATGCCAGCACCCAGCGGTGCAGGTCCACGAAATTCACATAACGAGGATCGACCTCAGGCTTGCTTTCTGCAAGCTGGATTGCGATCTCAAGTACATCAACCCATTTCAGACTCATGTACAGGCCCTCAGTGCGGTGCTTCGGCAGCATGGTTGAGCGAATACTTGGGGATCTCGATGGTCAGGTCTTCGTCAGCGACGAAAACCTGACAACCAAGGCGCGATTGCGCTTCCAGGCCCCAGGCTTTGTCCAGCATGTCCTCTTCCAGCTCGTCAGCCTCTTCGAGCGAATCGAAGCCCTTGCGCACGATGCAGTGGCAAGTGGTACAGGCCTTGACGCCGCCGCAGGCACTTTCCATCTCGATGTGATGGTCGTGGGCCAGCTCCAGGATGTTGGTCCCGGGCTTGACCTCCACGGTCAGCCCCTCGGGGCAGAACTTCTCATGCGGCAGGAATGTCACCAGCGGCATCGATTACTCCTCGATCTCATTCAGGTTGCGCCCGGCCAGTGCGGCTTTGACCGTCGAATCAAGGCGACGGGCGGCAAATGCATCGGTCACCTGCGACAGACGCTTGGTCTGTTGCTCGATGGCTGCGCCATCGGTGCCGGTCAGCAAATCACGTAGTTCTTGCATCTGGAATTCGATGGCGTCGCGCTCGTCACTGCTGAGCAGGCGCTCGCCGTCGGCGTCCAGGGCGCCCTGTACCGCCTCGAGCAGCCGCTCGCCATCTACCTGATGCTCACGCAACTGGCGGGCGTGCTTGTCGGAACCGGCGTTTTCGAAGGAGTCCTTGAGCATGCGGGCGATTTCGCCGTCGGTCAGGCCGTAGGACGGCTTGACCTGAATGCTGGCTTCAACGCCCGAACCCAGCTCGCGGGCAGCGACGCTGAGCAGGCCATCGGCATCCACCTGGAAGGTGACGCGGATTTTCGCAGCACCGGCAACCATGGCCGGAATGCCGCGCAGCTCGAAGCGGGCCAGCGAACGGCAGTCACTGATCAGCTCGCGCTCGCCCTGCAGGACGTGGATCATCATGGCCGACTGGCCGTCTTTGTACGTGGTGAATTCCTGAGCACGCGCCACCGGAATGGTGGTGTTACGCGGGATCACTTTCTCCATCAGCCCGCCCATGGTCTCAAGACCAAGCGACAGCGGGATGACATCGAGCAGCAGCAGCTCGCCACCTTCGCGGCGGTTGCCGGCCAAGGTGTCAGCCTGGATGGCGGCACCGATGGCCACCACCTGGTCTGGGTCGATCGAGGTCAGCGGGGTGCGCCCGAACAGTGCACCGACGGCCTCACGCACACGCGGCACGCGGGTAGAACCACCGACCATGACTACGGCGCTGACCTCTTCCAGCTCAACACCACTGTCGCGCACCGCACGGCGGCAAGCCTTCAGGCTGCGGGCAACCAATGGTTCGATCATGGCTTCGAAGGCGCTGCGGGTCAGCTCACCGTGCCAGGCACCGTGGCTGACGTTGACCACGTCAGCGTCGGTCAGGGCCTCCTTGGCGGCGCAAGCGGTTTGCAGCAGCGCGCGCTGGGTAGCCGGGTCGAGGTCAGACGACAAACCCGCCTGTTCGATGATCCAGCCGGCAATAGTGTGGTCGAAGTCATCCCCCCCAAGGGCGGTATCACCCCCGGTGGCCAGCACTTCGAATACGCCAGCGGTCAGGCGCAGGATGGAAATATCGAAAGTACCGCCGCCCAGATCATAGATGGCCACCACGCCTTCGGCGTTCTGGTCCAGGCCGTAGGCTACGGCGGCCGCAGTCGGTTCGTTGAGCAGGCGCAGCACGTTCAGGCCGGCCAGACGCGCAGCATCTTTGGTAGCCTGACGCTGGGCGTCATCGAAATAGGCCGGCACGGTGATCACCGCGCCTACCAGCTCGCCACCCAAGGTAGCTTCGGCACGTTCGCGCAACACCTTCAGGATGTCGGCAGACACTTCCACCGGGCTTTTCGGCCCCAGCACGGTGTCGATGAACGGCATGTGCGACTCACCGCCAACGAAGCGGTACGGCAATTGCTCGCCCAGTTGCTTGACGTCGGCCAGGCCGCGCCCCATCAGGCGCTTGACCGACAGCACAGTGTTCAGCGGGTCGCTGGAGGCGGCGTCACGCGCAGCCTGCCCCACTTCGATACGCCCGTCGAGGTAGCGCACCGCGGACGGCAGAATGACGTTGCCCTGCGCGTCGGGCAGGGGCTCGCTGCGGCCGCTACGCAGTGCAGCGACCAGAGAGTTGGTGGTACCCAGGTCGATCCCCACCGCCAGGCGACGCTGGTGAGGCTGAGGGCTTTGACCGGGTTCGGCAATCTGCAGTAGGGCCATGCTTATCTGAATACCTTAGGTGTCATCACGGGCAACACCGGGTTAATCGTCGAGGCGCTCTTCCAGTTGGCGCACTTCTTGGGCGAGCTTGTCGAGGAACTGCATGCGGCGCATCAGGCGCTCGGCCTTGTCGCGCTCGCCTGGGGCATCCCAGCAGGCCGCAAAGTCCTCGTTCAGCGTGTCCTGGGCAGCCTTGAGGCGCTTCTTGAACACGCCGACACCATCAAGGTCGGCTTCGTCCTGCAACTCCTCGAGCTCTTCACGCCACTGCATCTGCTGCAGCAGGAAGTCAGGATCGTGGACCGTGACTTCCTGGGGCACTTCGTGGCCGCTGATGGCCAGCAGGTAGCGCGCGCGACGCGGCGCACTGCGCAGCGTCTGGTAAGCGTCGTTGAGGGCCGCGGATTTTTCCAGCGCTATACGCTGCTCGCGCTCGGAGGCGTCGGCAAAGCGGTCAGGATGGACTTCGCGGGCCAGCTCGCGATAGCGAGTGGCCAGCTTGTCGAGATCCAGACGGAAGCTTGGCTGGAGGTCAAACAATGCGTAATGACAAGGAGTACCCACAGCCAGCCTCAAACGTTGAAGCTTTCGCCGCAGCCACACTCACCGCGCACGTTGGGGTTGTTGAACTTGAAGCCCTCGTTCAACCCTTCCTTGACGAAATCCAGTTCGGTGCCATCGAGGTAGACCAGGCTCTTGGGATCGATGATCACCTTGACGCCATGGTTTTCGAACACCTGGTCTTCGTCCGCCAGTTCGTCGACGAATTCCAGCACGTAGGCCAGACCCGAGCAACCGGTGGTGCGCACGCCCAGGCGAATGCCCTCACCTTTGCCGCGCCCGTCGAGGGAGCGGCGAATGTGGTTGGCGGCGGCTTCTGTCATGCTGATAGCCATCAGAACTCCTTACCTTGCAACAGGCGACTTAGATCAAGCCTTTCTTCTGCTTGTAGTCGCGTACGGCTGCCTTGATGGCATCTTCGGCGAGTACCGAGCAGTGAATCTTGACCGGCGGCAACGCCAGCTCTTCGGCCAGTTGGGTATTCTTGATGGTTTCGGCCTCGTCCAGGGTCTTGCCCTTCATCCACTCGGTGGCGAGGGAACTGGACGCGATGGCCGAACCGCAGCCGTAGGTCTTGAACTTGGCGTCTTCGATAACGCCCTGCTCGTTTACCTTGATCTGCAGGCGCATCACGTCACCGCAGGCCGGGGCGCCGACCATGCCGGTGCCGACATCCGGGTCTTCGGCATTCATCTTGCCGACGTTGCGCGGGTTTTCGTAGTGGTCGATGACCTTTTCACTGTATGCCATGGTGCAATTCCTTCCTCATCAGGGAGCCGCTCTTGCCGGCGACTGCTTAGTGGGCGGCCCACTCGATCTTGGAGATGTCAACGCCGTCTTTGTACATATCCCACAGCGGCGACAGCTCACGCAGTTTGTTGACGGCCTCGCAGACTTTCTGCGCGGCGTAGTCGACTTCTTCTTCGGTGGTGAAACGGCCGAAGGAGAAGCGGATCGAGCTGTGCGCCAGCTCGTCGTTGCGGCCCAGAGCACGCAGTACGTAGGACGGCTCGAGCGACGCGGAGGTACAGGCCGAACCGGACGATACGGCGATGTCTTTCAGCGACATCAGCAGCGATTCGCCTTCGACGTAGTTGAAGCTCAGGTTAAGGTTGTGCGGTACACGTGCTGTCTGGCTGCCATTGACGTACAGCTCTTCAAGGTTTGAGACCTGCTTGAAGAAGCGGTCGCTCAGGGCCTTGATGCGTGCGTTTTCTGCAACCATTTCCTGTTTGGCAATGGCGAAGGCTTCGCCCATGCCGACGATCTGGTGGGTCGGCAGGGTGCCCGAACGCATGCCGCGCTCATGACCGCCGCCGTGAATGATGGCTTCAAGACGTACACGTGGCTTGCGGCTGACGTACAGCGCGCCGATGCCTTTCGGGCCATAGACCTTGTGCGCCGAGAACGACATCAGGTCGACTTTCAGCTTTTGCAGGTCGATTTCGACCTTGCCTGCCGACTGGGCGGCGTCGACATGGAACAATACGCCGCGCGAACGGGTCAGTTCACCGATGGCAGCAATGTCGTTGATCGAGCCGACTTCGTTGTTCACATGCATCAGCGAGACCAGGATGGTGTCGTCGCGCAGCACCGCTTCTACCATGGCCGGGGTAACGATGCCGTCTTCGCCTGGCTCCAGGTAAGTGACTTCAAAACCTTCGCGCTCCAGCTGGCGAGCGGTATCCAGGACCGCCTTGTGCTCGATCTTGGAGGTAATGATGTGCTTGCCCTTGGTCTGATAGAAGTGCGCGACACCTTTGAGCGCGAGGTTGTCGGACTCGGTGGCACCGCTGGTCCAGACGATTTCGCGCGGATCGGCGTTGATCAGCTCGGCAACCTGGCGGCGACCGTTCTCCACCGCTTCCTCGGCTTTCCAGCCAAAGACGTGGGAGCGCGAGGCCGGGTTACCGAAGTTCCCGTCGACCAGCAGGCAGTCGGCCATCTTCTGGGCCACGCGTGGGTCGACCGGAGTGGTCGCAGAGTAATCAAGGTAGATCGGCAACTTCATTTGTCTCTCCTATCAGGCGGTGGCGTCGCTCGTCGTCCCAGGGGATCAATCGACGGCAGACGTCTCAATCTTGTCCAGCTGGGCGGTTCGTCCTGCGACACGGCGCAGGTCCTGGCGCTGGGCGACTTCCTGCACATCACGGCGCTTGACGAGGTCGGCCAGGCTTATGCCGCTGAGGAATTCATGGATCTGCTGGCTGAGGTCGCACCACAGGTGGTGGGTCAGGCAGGTATCACCGGCATGGCAGTCCCCGAGCCCCTGGCAACGGGTGGCATCGACCGATTCGTTGACCGCGTCGATGACCTGGGCCACCTGGATGGTTTCCATGCCCCGCGACAGCTGGTAGCCGCCGCCTGGACCGCGCACACTGGAAACCAGGCTGCTGCGACGCAGCTTGGCGAACAGCTGCTCCAGATAAGAGAGGGAAATGCCCTGGCGCTCGGAAATATCGGCCAAAGACACCGGCCCATGCTTCGCGTGCAACGCCAGGTCGAGCATGGCGGTCACGGCGTATCGGCCTTTGGTAGTCAGTCGCATGGCTATTGGGTACCACGGGAGTTTCAGGATGTGTGCGAGTATGCGATTCCCGAGCATTTAAGTCAACTATTAGACCTACTGCTTTAGTCGGGTTTGCATCAGGGAGGCGGGCGCGATTGTAGCAGACGAGGGGCGCGAGCACACGCCCCACATGCCACCATGACTTCAGTGCGGCGCGATCAATGCGGCTGAGTGTCGCGCTGGGCCACCTGGGTAACCTCGGTGAAGTCGTCCTCCGGCAAGGCCGGCAGTTCCTTGGCGCAATAGTCACTGCCCATCTTGGTCAGCGCGCCACACATACCCTCCAACCGTTCGTCGACGGCCTGCAGATGATCGAGCATCTGGCCGATGGCCCGCGCCACCGGATCGGGCATGTCGCCACTGACACCATAGGCGTCAAAGCCGATCTTCTCGGCCATTGCCTTACGTTTGGCTTCGACTTCGGTGTCCTCGCTCTTGACGATGATCCGCCCCGGAATGCCTACCGCCGTAGCCCCGGCCGGCACCGCCTTGGTGACCACCGCATTGGAACCGATCTTGGCCCCGGCGCCGACCGTGAAAGGCCCCAACACCTTGGCACCCGCCCCTACCACCACGCCGTTTTCCAAGGTGGGGTGGCGCTTGCCCTTGTTCCAGCTGGTGCCACCGAGCGTCACTCCCTGGTACAGGGTGACGTCATCACCGATCTCGGCGGTTTCGCCAATGACGATACCCATACCGTGGTCGATGAAAAAGCGCCGACCAATGGTGGCGCCAGGGTGGATTTCGATACCGGTCAGCCAGCGACCGAAGTTCGACACCAGCCGGGCCAACCATTTGAAATCACGCCTCCACAGCGCATTGCCCAGGCGGTGCAGCCAGATGGCATGCATGCCGGGGTAGCAAGTGAGCACCTCGAAGGCATTGCGTGCAGCCGGGTCACGGTGGAATACGCTTTGAATATCTTCACGCAGACGCTCGAACATCTGTCAGTCCTTCCGTTTATGCGGCTCGCCCCGGACCACCTTCTGGGTCTCGGTGAGGATGCCGCGCAAAATGCTCATTTCCGAACGCTCGACCGCCACCCGCCCATACAGCCGGCGCAGGCGCGGCATCAGGTGCTTGGGCTTTTCGGGGTCGAGGAAGCCGATGCCCACCAGGGTTTTCTCCAGGTGGTCGTAGAACAGCTCCATTTCATCCATGGTCGCCAGTTCAGCGGCGTCAACCTTCTCGACTTTGCCCGGTGCTTCACCGGCAGCCAGCCAGGCCATGCGCACCTCGTAGGAGAGCACCTGCACGGCAGCCGCCAGGTTCAGCGAGCTGAAGTCGGGGTTGGAGGGAATGTGCACGTGGAAGTGACATCGCTGCAGTTCTTCGTTGGTCAGGCCGGCGTGCTCGCGCCCGAACACCAGGGCGATTTCCTCGCCGCCTTTGGCATGCTCCACCGCCTTGGCACCGCATTCACGCGGGCCGATCAACGGCCAGGGAATGCTGCGCTCGCGGGCGCTGGTGCCCATCACCAGGTTGCAGCCGACCAGCGCCTGTTCGAGGCTGTCGACCACCTGGGCGTTATCCAGCACATCGTCGGCGCCCGAAGCACGGGCACTGGCATCCACGGCGGGGAATTCTTTCGGCTGCACCAGCACCAGACGCGACAAGCCCATGTTTTTCATGGCACGCGCAGCGCCGCCGATGTTGCCGGGGTGGCTGGTATTGACCAGAACAACACGAATATTTTGCAGCAAGGTGTTGTGCTCACAGATGCAGGAATCAGGGCCTTCGATCTTACAGAACCGACAGACGTAACGCCATGAAAGCAAATGTGACACTTCTGCCGCCAAAGTTTTCTGCTAGAATGATCGGCTTTCTTCTTTAACATCTCCAGGTGACCCGCCCATGCAGCCTATGCTGAATATCGCCCTGCGCGCCGCTCGCAGCGCCAGTGAACTGATTTTCCGCTCCATCGAACGCCTGGATAGCATCAAGGTCGATGAGAAAGAGGCCAAGGACTACGTTTCCGAAGTCGATCGCGCCGCCGAGCAGAGCATCGTCAACGCCCTGCGCAAGGCCTACCCGAACCACTCCATCCAGGGCGAGGAAACCGGCCTGCACGCGGGTAGCGGCGAAGAAGGCAAAGATTACCTGTGGATCATCGACCCGCTGGACGGCACCACCAACTTCCTGCGCGGCATCCCGCACTTCGCCGTCAGCATCGCCTGCAAATACCGCGGCCGCCTTGAGCACGCCGTGATCGTCGACCCGGTTCGCCAGGAAGAATTCACCGCCAGCCGTGGCCGTGGCGCCCAACTCAATGGCCGCCGCCTGCGCGTCAGCTCGCGCACAAGCCTGGAAGGCGCCCTGCTGGGCACCGGCTTCCCGTTCCGTGACGGCCAGATGGCGGACATGGACAACTACCTGGGCATGTTCCGCGCCTTGACCGGCCAGACCGCCGGCATCCGCCGCGCCGGCTCCGCCAGCCTGGACCTGGCCTACGTGGCTGCTGGCCGCTTCGACGCCTTCTGGGAGTCGGGCCTGTCCGAATGGGACATGGCAGCTGGCGTACTGCTGATCCAGGAAGCCGGTGGCTTGGTGAGCGACTTCAACGGTGGCCACGACTTCCTCGACAAAGGTCACATCGTTGCAGGCAACATCAAGTGCTTCAAGGCAGTACTGACTGCCATCCAACCGCACCTGCCAGAAAGCATGAAGCGCTAAGCGCAGATTGCTGGCAAACAAAAAGCACCTCTCGAGGTGCTTTTTTTGTGCTTGGTGGTTTTGCGCGGCCTGTGCCGGCCTCTTCGCGGGTAAACCCGCTCCTACAGGGACAATGCGTTCCATGTAGGAGCGGGTTTACCCGCGAAGAGGCCGGCACAGGCCACGCAAATTACTGACCCGCTTCGCTCAGGATCAACTTGCCATTCTTGTCCAGCGGAATGGTCGATCCCGGCTCGCGATCCATCTTCACCTTGCCTACCTGATCACCGATGGAATAGGTCACGTTGTAGCCCACCACCTTCTCGCTGATGTCGTTGACCGTGTTGCAGCGAGTTTGCGTGGTTGTGTAGGTATCACGCTCCTGCATGCCTTCCTGCACCTTGTTACCGGCATAACCACCACCGACCGCACCGGCCACCGTGGCAATCTTCTTGCCGGTGCCACCACCGATCTGGTTACCCAGCAAGCCACCGGCCAGCGCACCCACGACGGTGCCGGCGATCTGATGCTGGTCCTTGACCGGCGCCTGGCGCGTAACGGTAACGTCCTTGCACACTTCGCGCGGGGTTTTCACCTGTTGCTTGATCGGCTGCACGTCGGTGACCTGGGCATACTCAGGCCCCTTGTTGACCAAGCTGTAGGTCGCGACAGCACCTCCGGCAGTCACACCGACAGCACCCAGTACCGCACCCACCAGCATTGATTTGTTCACGTGGACCTCCTGATCGTACCAGCGGGTATCAACCCGCGCTTCTCCCAGCCTTGGAGCAAAAAAAAAGGCGCGAGTTCAATACTCGCGCCTTTTACACCGCCAGGCGGTGATGGACTAGCCCTTACGGACGATCATCCACACCCTCGGCCTTGGTCGGCGGGATCAGGTCTTCGCTGTTCAGGTTCAGCCAGATCAGCACCACGTTGGCGATATAGATCGACGAGTAGGTACCGGCCATGACACCAATGAACAGGGCGAGCGAGAAACCGAACAGGTTGTCACCCCCGAAGAACAGCAGCGCAGCAATGGCCAGCAAGGTCGAAACCGAAGTGGCGACGGTACGCAGCAGGGTCTGGGTGGTGGAAATGTTGATGTTCTCGATCAGCGAGGCCTTGCGCATGACGCGGAAGTTCTCGCGTACCCGGTCGAACACAACAATGGTGTCGTTCAGCGAGTAACCGATGATCGCCAGGACCGCCGCCAGCACCGTCAGGTCGAAGGTGATCTGGAAGAACGACAGGATACCCAGCGTTACCACCACGTCGTGGATCAGCGAGATGATCGCGCCCACGGCGAACTTCCACTGGAAGCGGAAGGCCAGGTAGATGAGGATACCACCCAGGGCCAGGAGCATGCCCATGCCGCCCTGGTCGCGCAGCTCTTCACCGACCTGCGGGCCGACGAACTCGACACGCTTGACCGTGGCCGGGTTGTCACCGCCTGCCTTCTGCAGCGCGGCAGCTACCTTGTTGCCCAACTGCGGGTCATCGCCCGGCATGCGCACCAGCAGGTCGGTGGTGGCGCCGAAGCTCTGCACCACCGCCTCGTGGAAGCCGGAGTTGACCAGCTCGGCACGCACCGCCTTGAGGTCGGCAGGACGCTCGTAGGTCAGCTCGATCAGCGTACCCCCGGTGAAGTCCAGCCCGAAGTTCAGGCCCTTTTGCCACCAGCTGAACAGCGCCAACACGGTGAGGAGCACGGTGACGGCGAACGCGACATTGCGCACGCCCATGAAATTGATGGTTTTCATCGCAGCTCCCTCAAACCCACAGCTTCTTGATGTCACGCCCGCCACAGGTCAGGTTGACCAATGCACGGGTCACCATGACGGCGGTGAACATCGAGGTGAAAATCCCGAGGGACATGGTGACCGCAAAGCCTTTGACCGGGCCGGTACCCATGGCAAACAGGATGCCGCCGACCAACAGGGTGGTCAGGTTGGCGTCGACGATTGCCGAGTAGGCGCGATTGAAGCCTTCGTGGATAGCGCGCTGCACCGACATGCCAGCCGCGATCTCTTCGCGAATACGCGAGAAGATCAGCACGTTGGCGTCCACCGCCATACCCATGGTCAACACGATGCCGGCAATACCCGGCAGGGTCAGGGTCGCCCCCAGCAGCGACATCAACGCCAGCAGCAGCACCATGTTGCCCGCCAGGGCGATGGTGGCCAGCACACCGAAGGCGCGGTAGATGGCGATGATGAACAGCGAGACGAACAGCATGCCCCACAGCGAGGCATCGATACCCTTGGTGATGTTGTCAGCACCCAGGCTTGGGCCAATGGTACGTTCTTCAGCGAAGTACATCGGTGCAGCCAGACCACCGGCACGCAGCAGCAGGGCCAGCTCGGACGATTCGCCCTGGCCATTCAAGCCGGTGATGCGGAACTGGCTACCAAGCGGCGACTGGATGGTCGCCAGGCTGATGATTTTTTTCTCTTCGACGAAGCTTTGCACGGCAACGTCCTTCTCGACGCCGCCGACGGCTTGCTTGACGTAGCGGGTAACCGGCTTCTGCTCGATGAAGATCACCGCCATGCTACGGCCGACGTTGCTACGGGTAGCACGGCTCATCAGCTCGCCACCGTGGCCATCCAGGCGAATGTTCACCTGCGGGCGGCCATGCTCGTCGAAGCTGGCCTGGGCGTCGGTAACCTGGTCACCCGTGATGATCAGGCCCCGCTCGACTGCGGCGGAGCGGCCGCCCTCACGGAACTCGAACACCTCGGTAGTGGCCTTGGATGCACCCGGTTCGGCACCGAAGCGGAACTCCAGGTTGGCCGTTTTACCAAGGATACGCTTGGCTTCGGCAGTGTCCTGCACGCCTGGCAGCTCGACCACGATACGGTTGGCGCCCTGGCGCTGTACCAGAGGCTCTGCCACACCCAGCTCGTTCACGCGGTTGCGCACGGTGGTGAGGTTCTGCTTGATCGAGTATTCGCGGATCTCGGCGACTTTCGCCTGGGTCAGCGCCAGACGCAGCACCGCAAGCTCGTTGCGATCGGTGGTGGTCAGGTCGAAATCATTGAAATTCTTGCGGATCAGGGCACGTGCCTGTTCGCGGGTGGCATCGTCAGCGAAGCCCAGCATGATGCCGCCATCCTGCTGAGGCAGGCTGCGGTAGCGGACGCGCTCTTTGCGCAGCAAGGTCTTGACCTCGCCTTCGTAGACTTTCATGCGGGCAGTCATGGCCTTGTCCATGTCCACTTCCAGCAGGAAGTGCACACCACCAGACAGGTCCAGGCCCAGTTTCATCGGGCTTGCGCCCAGGTTGCGCAGCCATTGCGGGGTAGTCTGGGCCAGGTTCAGGGCCACGACGTAATCATCGCCCAGTGCCTTGCGCACTACATCCTTGGCTGGCAGCTGGTCTTCCTGATTGGTCAGGCGGATCAGCCCGCTGCCCTTTTCACCCAGGCTTGCGCCCTTGACAGCGATCTTGGCATCGACCAGCGCCTTGCTGACGCGATCAAGGTCGGCCTGATTCACCTGCAGCGCCGAGCTGGCACCGCTGATCTGTACCGCCGGGTCATCCGGGTAGAGGTTGGGAGCGGAATAAATGAAACCGACCACCAGTACCAGCACGATCAGTGCATATTTCCACAGAGGATATTTGTTCAGCATCACGCCGCCCGTTCAAGACGCGGGGCGCGTTGCGCGCCCCGACTGGAAAATAAAACCGGTAACTCAGATAGCCTTGAGCGTACCTTTTGGCAGGGTCGCAGCAATGGCACCCTTCTGGAACTTCAGCTCGACAGTGTCGGACACTTCCAGCACCACGAAGTCATCGGAAACCTTGACGATCTTGCCGGCGATGCCGCCGTTGGTGACAACTTCGTCACCTTTCTGCAAGTTGCTCAGCAGGTTCTTCTGCTCTTTCGCGCGCTTGGCCTGCGGGCGCCAGATCATCAGGTAGAAGATGACCAGGAAACCGACCAGGAAAATCCACTCGAAGCCGGTACCGGCTGGGCCAGCGGCAGGTGCTGCAGCGTCCGCGTATGCGGCGGGGATGAAGAAGCTCATTGGGCACTCCTAATGTAATTTTCTAATAATGGATGCGGACAGTCAGTCCAAGGGCGGTACAGGAAGCCCGCGCTTGGCGTAGAAGGCGTCGACAAAGGCGGCCAATTTACCCTGTTGAATAGCCTCGCGTAAACCGGCCATCAAGCGCTGATAATGGCGCAAGTTGTGGATGGTATTCAGCATGCTGCTCAGCATTTCGCCGCATTTGTCCAGATGATGGAGATAGGCGCGCGAGAAGTTGGTGCAGGTATAGCAGTCACAGGTCGGATCCAGCGGCGATTCATCGTGACGATGGAACGCATTGCGGATCTTGATCACCCCTGTATCAACGAACAGATGACCGTTGCGCGCGTTACGCGTCGGCATCACGCAGTCGAACATGTCGACGCCGCGGCGCACACCCTCAACGAGATCTTCCGGTTTGCCTACCCCCATAAGGTAACGAGGTTTGTCAGCAGGCATCTGGTCCGGCAGGTAATCCAGCACCTTGATCATTTCGTGCTTGGGCTCGCCCACCGACAGGCCGCCAATGGCCAGGCCGTCGAAACCGATGTTTTCCAGGCCTTCCAGCGAGCGCATGCGCAGGTCCTGGTACATGCCACCCTGAACAATGCCGAACAGCGCTGCGGTGTTGTCGGCATGGGCGTTCTTCGAGCGCTGGGCCCAGCGCAGCGACAGCTCCATGGAAGTGCGTGCCACATCGTGCTCGGCCGGGTACGGGGTGCACTCGTCGAAGATCATTACCACGTCCGACCCCAGGTCACGCTGAACCTGCATCGACTCTTCCGGGCCCATGAACACCTTGGAACCATCGACCGGCGAAGCGAAGGTCACGCCCTCTTCCTTGATCTTGCGCATGGCACCCAGGCTGAATACCTGGAAACCACCGGAGTCGGTGAGGATCGGGCCTTTCCACTGCATGAAATCGTGCAGGCCGTTGTGCTTCTTGATCACCTCGGTGCCCGGACGCAGCCACAGGTGGAAGGTGTTGCCGAGGATCATCTCGGCGCCGATGGCCTCGATGTCGCGTGGCAGCATGCCCTTGACCGTGCCATAGGTCCCCACTGGCATGAATGCCGGGGTTTCCACGGTGCCACGTGGGAAGGTGATGCGACCCCGACGGGCCTTGCCGTCGGTGGCCAGCAGTTCGAAGGACATTCGACAGGTGCGACTCATGCTTGATCCTCGGGCCCGCGTGGCGCCGGATTGCGGGTGATGAACATGGCATCACCGTAACTGAAGAAGCGGTACCCATGCTCGACCGCCGCTGCGTAGGCAGCCATGGTCTCGGGGTAGCCGGCGAAAGCCGAGACCAGCATCAGCAGCGTGGACTCCGGCAGATGGAAGTTGGTGACCAGGGCATCGACCACATGGAACGGCCGGCCCGGGTAGATGAAGATGTCGGTGTCGCCACTGAAGGCCTTGAGCACGCCATCACGCGCGGCGCTTTCCAGCGAACGCACACTGGTGGTGCCAACCGCGATCACCCGACCACCACGGGCCCGGCAGGCCTCGATGGCATCGACCACATCCTGGCCCACTTCGAGCCACTCTTTATGCATGTGGTGGTCTTCGATCTTGTCGACCCGCACCGGCTGGAAGGTGCCGGCGCCCACATGCAGGGTGACGAAGGCGCGCTCGACGCCCTTGTCGGCGATCTTTTCCAGCAGCGCCTCGTCGAAGTGCAGGCCTGCGGTAGGCGCGGCAACCGCGCCGGCGCGCTGGGCGTACACGGTCTGGTAGCGCTCACGGTCGGCGCCCTCGTCCGGGCGGTCGATATAGGGCGGCAGCGGCATGTGGCCGACACGGTCGAGCAACGGCAGCACCTCTTCGGTGAAGCGAAGTTCGAACAGCGTGTCATGGCGCGCGACCATTTCGGCCTCGCCACCGCCATCGATGAGGATGACCGCGCCAACCTTGGGCGCCTTGCTGGCGCGCACATGGGCCAGCACCCGGTGGCTGTCGAGCACGCGTTCGACCAGTACCTCCAGCTTGCCGCCGGAGGCTTTCTGGCCGAACAACCGCGCCGGGATCACTCGGGTGTTGTTGAACACCATCAAGTCGCCGGGGCGCAGATAGTCGAGCAAGTCGGGGAATTGCCGGTGCGCCAGCGCGCCGGTAGGCCCATCGAGCACCAGCAGACGGCTGCCATGGCGCTCGGCCAACGGGTGGCGGGCGATCAGGGAATCAGGGAGTTCGAAGGAAAAATCGGCGACGCGCATGATGATGTTCGGTTCGGCAGGGCCGGGAAGTTTAGCCCAATGTGTGAAAATTGACCATGAAAGCCGATTGACCGACCAGCGGCACCTCTTTATACTGCGCGCCACGCCCTGATGGCGGAATTGGTAGACGCGGCGGATTCAAAATCCGTTTTCGAAAGGAGTGGGAGTTCGAGTCTCCCTCGGGGCACCAAATCCGGAAAAAACCGACCTTACGGTCGGTTTTTTTGTGCCCGACGATTTTGTCGGGCTGGGCCAAGGCCCTCTCAGGGACGAACCGCTGTCACTTCGATCTCAACCCGCCAGGCAGGGTGCGCCAGGCCTGCAATCTGGAACGCCGAGCGCGCAGGTAGCACCGGCTGCTTGGCGGCTGGCCCAAAGAACTGGGTGTAGCCAGCCATGAAACCTTCGAAATCCATCTTGCCGCCGTTCTCCGGCCCACCCACCAGGAATACCTGCATCTTCACCACGTCAGTCAGGCCAAGACCCAGTGTTTTCAGCTGCTGCTGGATGCTTTCAAGCACATTGATGGTTTGTGCCTTGGTATCACCGTAGGCTTCCAGCGAATCCTTGGGCGCATCGGGATGGATCACCGACGGGACGGAACCGCTCAGATAGACGACTGACTTCCCGGCAGGAATCTCTACAGCCGACGAGATAGGGAAACTACCTGCGCCATGGCGCACGATATCTTGTGCATGAACGCTGCCAACACCGGCTATTCCCAACGCCAATGCAGCAACGGTCTTGAAAGCGCATTTCATATTTCTCTCCTGATGGTTACACAAGAATGTACACGCACCGTTTATGCGTGTACGGGTCATTCCATTGCGGTATGCGTACTTAGAATCGATACAAACTGAAGGGTTTCGGGTCCAGCACCGGCGCCTTTCCAAGCAGCAGGTCTGCCGTCAGCTCGGACGACACCGGGCTTTCCGTCATACCCCAACCGGTCGCGGTGTTGATGACCAGGCCTGGGTACTCGTTGACCTGCGAAATGATCGGGTTCTCATCCGGGGCGATGGCCATGGCACCGCTCCACTGATCGATCAACTTCGCATCTTTGAAGGCAGGGAACTCGACTTTGAGCTTTTCCAGAGATGCATCCAGCTCTGGAATATCCGGGGCCGCCGTCATCAGCCTGTTTTTCTCGAAGGGCGATACCTCGTCCAGCCTCCACTGGGTGGGCTGAGTGAACGAATCGATCAGTTGCTTGTTGAGTGAGATGTGCACCGGGAAGTCGGGGATGGCCAGCAATGGCAGGTATTTATAACCATACATGAACGATTCTTTGACCACCGGGGCAACGACGACGCGCGGCGAGGTGGCGTATGTACCGTCGGCCTGCTCGCGGAAGTAGATATTCCCTGGCAATGCAACGTTGCCCCCCGGTGCACGGGGTGCCGCGCTGATGATTTGCTGGGACTGGTAGGCCGGCAAGGTAGGCACATCGACGCCCAGGTTCTGCATGAACAGCCTGGACCAGGCGCCGCCTGCCACGACCACGCGAGAAGTCCTGATGGCGCCCTTCTCGGTCACCACATCGGAGATGACGCCCGCCTGGGTTTCCAGGCCCCTTGCGGCGCAGTGGGTGTAGATGCGCACACCCATTTTCTTGGCGTACTCCGCCATGACAAACGATGCGCGCTCAGCGTCCAGGCTACCGGAGTCTTCCTCGAAACCTGCAATTTTCCAGCTCGAGGATGCACCGCGCAGCCGCTGTTCGAGTTCATTCCCCTGAATGATCCGAGTCTTGAAGGGGTTGTCCGCTGCTACTTCCCGGCTTTTGACATCGATCCACTTTCTGACGTTTTCCAGGTCTTCTTCATCGAAAGGAACTTCGACCCGGCCCTGTGTGCGATAGCTGGTATCTGCACCCACTTTGGCATTCATCTCGCGCCACCGTTGTTTGGCAAGATGGTGCAACTGGAACGTCGCATCAGGCATCTTGTAGGTCATGACCTGACCATAGAACCTGCATGACTGCTCGCCGGCAATATCACCTTTTTCAACGACGACTACCGAGAGGCCACGCTCGACAAGATTGATTGCGGTCATGAGCCCCAGAATACCAGCGCCAACAACGACGACGTCTGCCTGTTTGGGAAGCGCACCTTCGCTACCTTCTACAAAGCCAAACCGCGGTTTGCCGGGGATCAACCTGCCTTCGCGGGTCAGCAAGGGGGTCAGAATGCCTGCGCCACCTGCAATAGCCACGACGCCGCCGCCGATCAAAAATTTACGCCTCGTCATTCCCATGACACTTTCCTTTCCTGGTAATCGGTGTGGGCTCAGGCGGCGAGCCACCTACCCGGCCGCCAGCCGCTGCGGTCAACCTTCGGCCACCGCGTCAGGCTGATGTTTAAAATTGAAGGGCGGCTATTTTGTTGATGACCCGCTTCGGGAAAAAGCGCTGTGGGCAAATACTTAGTTCAGCCATTTTGAAACTATCGCGCAAGTGACATAAATAGTTGATATGGCGACACTCAACACTCGAAAGAGGGAAGTTAGTTCGGGCGAAGATGCTGGCTTAGTTCCGAAAGTGCGCGGGGGCAATAAGCACTGCGGATTCAGTAACTGTGTGGGCGCATAGCGTTATGTGGCAACACTTCATTGCCACATATTCAGTGTGGACAAAGGCGTCAGGATCCGACGGTGGTAGATCTGTCCAATGCATAGGGTGGCATGGAGCGGATCGGCACGGATTAGCAGAGCCTGTTCAGGTTCAGTGAGCACCAGATCCAGATGGAAACCCGTTGCGAGACCATCGAGCGCAACCTGGGGTCAATTTTTCGTGTGTCCGCCCGTGGCTCAGGCGCTCTTCACGCCGAGATCTTCAGCAAACCGAAGCAAGTAGCCGTCCGGATCCTGCACCAGGAAATTGCGCTGGCCGACCAGCATGCCGCCCTGGCGGTACCAACACTCTTCAATCGGCTTTCTGATGCTATGCCCCGCAACCCCCAGCGACGCGACCAAGGCCAGTGCATCAGCGCATTTGATCGACAGGTTGATGCCTCGACCATACGGCGGCTCCAGCGGGCCGACCCGCCAGGGTGACTCACTCTGCCAGTCCTGCTCCAGCATCAGCTGGCTGCCACCAAAAGACAGAAAGGCAAAATGCTCTTCTGGCCGGTCGTATTCAATCTTGAAGCCGAGTACGCCGCAGTAAAATGCCAGGCTGCGAGGTAGATCAGAAACAATCAGCTCCGGCACAAGGGGATTTAGCTTAAACAATGTTCTGATTCCTTTCAGGGTAAGTCGACTGGCAACTATGAACAGGTCGCCCTGAAAAAGGTAGCTTGTCAGTGTGGTCGCCCAATGCAGCTCAATGCAGTTCACACCCCTCAGATTCGCCCGAAAAAAATCCCTTCACTTTGACGCCGCCCTAATGGCTCTGGGACCTGTAGCCATACCTGCATTCTATTGGCCGCCGTCATGACTAACACTTAAGCTGTCATTCGTCGGATATATGCCGAAAGTATTGCTAGCGTAATGGCACTTAGCCATAGTTGCGTTCCCATTTTTCCACGCCCTGTGTGACACATGAAAACAATCGCGCCCTGCATGGCGGCAATGATGCTGCTCAGTGGGTGCAATGGAGTGCCAACGTCGTACGTTTCAGATCCCGTCTACAGTCAGGCTTTCGTGGTCACTTCTGGTGCCCCTCTGCCGATGTTGCTGATGGCCAGCGCCATCCAGTGGAACGAGGATTACGCTGTGACCGCCAAACACACCCCCTTCCTGCGCAACGTGGTCCACGAGGGCCTCGGTGACGTAGTGTTCTTCAAGCACAAAGCCAGCAGCGTGCCGCACTGGCGCCAGTACGTGCCAGGGGAAGCCGTGACGGCGGTGGGTTTCAACAGTTTCATGATGCCGATGCAGGGCAAGGGCCATGCCCTGCCGTCACTGGTACGGCTTGAAGGTACGCCTGGCAGTGTTTTCTACTCGGTGCATGACGGCCCGATCACCAAAGGCATGTCGGGTGGGCCGGTGTTTGCCGATGACGGCAAGGTGGTGGGCATCAACGTGGCCATCATTCCCACCAACGAGATCGATGCGGGCAAGCGCCCGGACCTGGTCGGCAAGGACCGTATCAGCGTGTTCATGTCGTTCAGCGAAATCGACAAGGAATGGCGACGCTATCAGTACCTGCTGGCGCACAAGGCCAAGCCGAGGGCGCCGGCTGCGGTCAAAGGCTACGTGGCGGTGGCCGCCAAGCCGTGAATCGGGGTGCGGTGTTGGATGGAAAGCGGCCTATGATGTGAGGCTGATGGCCTCTTCGCGGGTTTACCCGCGAAGAGGCCCTGCCAGCCAACGCGAGAAGGACCTGCCATGCACCTGACCCATCGTCCCATCCGGCCTGAAGACATCCCCGTTATCTGCAGCTTCCCGCAGAGCCCGGACGAACTGTTCTACATGTTCCCCAAAGCCACCTACCCCCTCACCCCCAACCAGCTGAGCGACGCCATAGCCCAACGCAGCGGCTCCACGGTAGTGGAAGATAACGGCGCTGTCCTGGCCTTCGCCAATTTCTACAAAGCCGAACATGGCGGCCTATGTGCCCTGGGCAACGTAGTGGTGGCCCCCAGCGCCCGCGGCCTTGGTGTAGCGCGTTATCTGGTAACGGCAATGATCGACCTCGCCCGCCAGCAGTACAGCGCCCGGGAGGTCTGGGTGTCATGCTTCAATCACAACACCGCAGGCTTGCTGCTTTATCCACAACTGGGTTTCATGCCGTTCGGCATCGAGGAGCGGCAGGCGTGGAACGGCACGCGGGTAGCGTTGGTGCAGATGAAGCAAATACTGACTTAACCGAGCTGGATCAGCGGGTCATTGCATGTGGCTGAACGAGAAGGTCCACCCCCAGAGCACGAATGACCCTCAATACAGTGTCAAAACGAGGCTTCGCGCCAGGGCTCAGCGCCTTGTACAGGCTTTCTCTACCCAGCCCACTCTCCGTAGCAATATGTGTCATGCCCCGTGCACGAGCGATATGGCCAAGTGCTCGAATGATTTCCTCGGTATCGCCATTTGATAGCACCTGGCTAAGGTATTCACTGATTGCCTCATCGCTGCTCAACAAGGCTGCCATATCAAACGGGATCAATTTTTCGCTCATTTCATCTCCTTCAGCAGCTTTCTGGCTTTGAGGATGTCGGCGGCTTGGGTGGACTTGTCGCCGCCGACCAGCAGTAAAACCAACCTCTGCCCCTTTTGCGTGAAATAGACGCGATAACCGGCAGTTACGTCGATGCGAAGCTCACCAATACCGCCTCCAAGCCACTTGAAGTCACCAAGATTGCCCGCCGCTGCTCGCTCCAGCCTACGACCTATCGCCAGCCTGGCCCTCAAATCTCTCAAGCTCGATAACCAAGCGGCAAAGCTTTCCGTCTGTTCAACGAGAAACATCAAGTGGTCATCCAATCGTATCCTTATGGATACACCCATTCAAGGATTGAAGCGACCCACTCTGTCGTTTTTGAGCTGAATCAGGAATTCAGGCACATCTGATAGGCTGGTCGGAGTTTTCCCTTCGTTTCAGCTACAAAATCCCTTGCAACATTCAACCCTCGAACCTTCGACGAGCCTCGGCGTCCCATCCTGCATCCCCCGCGTTTCGAGGTACCCCCGCGTGAAAGACGTCATCGCCCGCAAGTACCGCCTGGTGGTGAAGACCATCGGCTATATCGGTTGGTCGCTGTTCTGGCTGCTGATCTGGGATGTGCTGGTCACCATCGATTTCATGCTGTTCTTGAACAGCAAGTTCACCCTGCCACTGATCCCGCTGACCCTGCTGGGCTCAGCCTTGGTGGTGCTGGTAAGTTTTCGCAACAGCAGCGCCTACAACCGCTGGTGGGAGGCTCGCACCCTGTGGGGCGCGCTGGTGAACAGTTCGCGCAGCTTCGCCCGGCAGACGCTGACGCTGATCGATGACCCGGATGACGGCCTGAACCCGGTCAAGGCCACCCTGCTGCGCCGGCATATCGCCTATGTGAACTGCCTGGCGGCGCACCTGAAAGGTGAGCCCTGCCCGGAGGAGCTGATGGCCTTCATCCCGCCAGGTGAGTTCGAACGGCGCAACCGCTCGAACAATTTCGCCAATGACATTCTCGGCGGCTCGGCAGCCTTGCTGGCGCGGGAATACCAGGCCGGGCGACTGGACAGCATTCGCCTGGCGCGGCTGGAGTCGACGCTGGTAGACCTGTCTAACGCCCAGGGCGGCATGGAGCGGATTGCCAATACGCCACTGCCCTACCCCTATGTGTATTTCCCACGGCTGTTCATCACCCTGTTCTGCCTGATCGTGCCGGTGGGGCTGGTGGAGTCGTTGGGCTGGTTCACGCCGCTGGCGTCGACGGTGGTAGGGTTCATGTTGCTGGCCATCGAGCGGATCGGCACGGACTTGCAGAGCCCGTTCAGGTTCAGCGAGCATCAGATCCAGATGGATACCATATGCGAGACGATCGAGCGTAACCTGGAGTCGATGCAGCGGGAGGCGCAGTGTGCCGAGGCTGTAGACGCCTGAGAGATGTCGGGGCTGCTTTGCAGCCCGGGCTTTCCGTCAGGCCCGCACATAGCGCTGACGCAACACATCACTCGACACATCCACCAGCAACACCAACACCAGCATACCGATGATCACCGTGCTGGCCTGGGCCTCCTGGAACAGGCTCAAGGTGGTGTACAGCATCTGCCCCAACCCGCCCGCCCCGACAAACCCGAGCACGCTGGCCATGCGGATGTTGTTCTCCCAGCGGTACAAGCTGTAAGCCAGCAACTGCGGCCACAGGTTGGGCAGGGTACCAAAGCAGAACGCCGCCACCTGGCTGCCCCCCTGCAAACGGATCGCCGCCGCCGGCTCGGGCGGGGCGTTCTCAAGCGCCTCGGCAAACAACCGCCCCAGCACGCCCGCGGTGTGCAACGCCAAAGCCAGGGTACCGGCATTCGGCCCCAGCCCAGCCGCCAGCACAGTCAGCGCAGCCCACACCAGTTCAGGAATGGCACGCAAGGCATTGAGCAGCAAACGCGCGGCCCCTTGCAACGGCCAACCGAAGCGGCCCGCCGCCGGCAGTGCCAGCAACATCCCCAATACCATCGCCAACAAGGTGCCCATGCCAGACATGGCCAGGGTTTCCAGCGCCCCGCGCCACACCGCCCTGAGGTGCCCGGCAGACAGATCCGGCTGCAGGAAGCGCCCGGCGTACTCGCCCATCTGCCCCAGCCCGCCATTGCCGACCAGTGCGTGCAGGTCCAGCTCCAGGTATGCGAACGAGGCCACCACCGCTGACACGATGGCACCCAATAGCACCAAGTTGATCACCCGGTTCATGCCAGCCTCCAGCGCAGCAGGCGGCTGAGCAGGTCGGCCAGGATCACCAGCAGCAAGAACGTCAACAGCATGCTCGCTACTTGCGCACCCGCAAACATGCGCATCGACAGGTCGATCTGCTGGCCCAGCCCGCCAGCACCGACAAAGCCCATCACCACCGAAGCCCGCACCGCGCACTCCCAGCGGTACACGGTGTACGACACCACTTCGGAGGCAGCATTGGGCAGGATGCCGTAGAAAAACGCCGCCAGCCGGCCACTGCCCGCCTGCAACAAGGCATGCGCCGGGCGCTGGTCGACCGACTCGAAGATTTCGGCATAAACCTTGCCGAGCATGCCACTGTAGGTGATGGCGATAGCCAGTACGCCCGCCGTCGGCCCCAGCCCCACGGCGCGCACGAACAGCAACGCCCAGACGATCTCCGGCACGCTACGCAGGAAAATCAGCAGCCCACGCACCGGCAGGCGCAACAGTCGCGACCACAACCCGGCCCGCCCGCCGCGTGAAGCAGCACGCAAGGACAAGGCACGGCTGGCCAGCAAGCCAGCCGGGATCGCCAACAACAACGCCAGCGCCATGCCGGCAGTCGCCACGGCCAGGGTCTGCAAGGTGGCTTCATACAGCAGTGCAAGAAAATCGGCATCATGTGCCGGCGGCCAGAAGGCGCTGGTAAAGCTGGCAATCTGCTGACGGTTGTCCGCCTGCAACAGCACCCCGGGGTTCAGTTCGCTTGTCTGGATAGCCGGCCACAGTACTGCTACCGCCAACAGGGCCAGCAGCAACCGTGGCAGCAGCGCCGGGTCGCGGGCGTCAGCCTTTAGCATCGCGGAATCTGCACGGTCAGGATCGGCCCTTGGGTTGGCGGCGGAGCCAGTTGTTCGTTGGCATACAGCGCGTCCAGCAGATGCTCGGTGACCGCTTCGGCCGGGCAGTCGAACACAACCTGCCCTTCCCGAATGCCAATCACCCGCGGAAAATGCGCCAGCGCGAGCTCTACGGCGTGCAGGCTCGCCACCAACGTCACGCCAGTCGCTTGGGCATGGCGATTGAGCAAGGCCAGGCTGTGGTCGGCCAACACCGGGTCCATGGCCGACACCGGTTCGTCGGTCAGCAGCACCTGCGGGCGCTGGTACAACGCCCGAGCAATGCCCACCCGCTGCAACTGGCCACCGGACAACTGCCCACACTGCACGAACAGCTTGTCGGCCAGGCCCAGTTCGGCCAAGGCCTGGCGCGCCCCCGGTACATCGCTGGGGTACAGCAGGTTGAGCAAGCCGCGCAGCGTACCCCACTGCCCCAGGCGACCCGCCAGCACTGCGGTCACTACCCGCTGACGCGGTGGCAAAGGCGGCGCCTGATGCACCAGGCCAACCTGCGCGCGCAGTCGCTGGCGTGCCCTTGCCGACAGCGCCCAAGGCTGCTCGCCAAGCAACTCCAGGCGCCCACTGCTGGGCTGAACGGCCGTGGCCATCAGGTGCAGCAAGCTGGACTTGCCCGCCCCCGACGGCCCGATGATGGCGACACGCTCGCCCTGCGCGATCCGCAGGCTCACCGCGTCAAGCGCGCGTACCTGGCCATGACGCAGGCTGGCACCGTGAAGATGGATTGCCGCATTCGAAGCTGTCACTTGAGCAGGCCGGCCTCGCGTGCAGCTTGTTCGGTGCCCTTGTAGTTCTCAGGCTTGGTCTCGATGAAGCGGCTGGCGGCCTGCAGGTCCAGGATCGCCTTGTGCTCCGGGTTGCTCGGGTCAAGGTCCAGGAAGGCTTTCTTGATTTTCTGTTTCAACGCCGGGTCCATGTTGCCGCGCACGGTCCAGTTGTAGTCGAAGTAGGTCGGGGTGGTGGCGAACACCTTCACCTTGGTGGTGTCGACCTTGCCGGCATCCACCAGCTTTTGCCACACGCTGGCGTTCAGCACGCCACCATCGACCTTGCCAGCCTGCACCCAGGCCACGGTGGCATCATGGGCGCCAGAATAGGCCACGCGGCTGAAGTACTCCTCAGGCTTGATATTGTCCTGCTTGAGCATGAAGTAACGCGGCATCAGGCTGCCCGAGGTGGACGAAATGGAACCGAAGGCAAACGACTTGCCCTTCAGGTCGGTCAGGCTTTTCACGTCGGGGTTGGCGGTGATGAACTTGGACGTGAACTGTGCGTCCTGCTCACGCTGTACCAGTGGCGTGGCGGTCGGGTCCTTCAGGTGCACCTGAACGAACGTGAAGCCCCCCAGCCAGGCCAGGTCGAGACGGTCTGCGGCCAGCGACTCCACCACCGCCGGGTAGTCGGCCACGGGTACGAACTTCACCTCCATGCCCAGTTGCTTGGCCAGGTATTCACCCAAAGGCTTGAACTTGCGCTGCAGCTCGGTCGGCGCTTCGTCGGGGATGGCGCTGACACGCAGGGTTTCGGCGGCCTGAACGACAGCGGCACAGCAAGACAGCACGAGGCCGGCGGCAAGCGCCAGGGGGCGGTTGAGCATGGGTGTTCTCCGGTTCAATAGCGGGGAAGTGCCGACACATTTGCCGACACCGGGAATTATAAGAGGCAAGGGCCTAAAGGCCAGCTTTGCTACAATCGCGCAACAATTTGACCTGCAGAGGTGCATATGAGCGAGCCGATTCGCCTGACCCAGTACAGCCATGGCGCCGGCTGTGGCTGCAAGATCTCCCCCAAGGTGCTGGACGTGATCCTCGCCGAAAGCGGCACCCAGGCCCTGGACCCGAAACTGTGGGTCGGCAATGCCTCGCGCGACGATGCAGCAGTGTACGCGCTGGACGACGAGCGCGGCGTGGTTTCGACCACCGACTTCTTCATGCCGATCGTCGATGACCCTTACGACTTCGGCCGCATTGCCGCCACCAACGCCATCAGCGACATCTATGCCATGGGCGGCGACCCGCTGATGGCCATTGCCATCCTTGGCTGGCCGGTCAACGTGCTACCGCCGGAAGTCGCCCGCGAAGTCATCCGCGGCGGCCGCGCAGTGTGTGCCGAAGCGGGTATCCCGCTGGCCGGCGGCCACTCGATCGACGCGCCTGAGCCGATCTTTGGCCTGGCCGTCACCGGCGTGGTCAATAAACGCCACCTCAAACGCAACGACACTGCCAGCGCGGGCTGCCAGCTGTACCTGACCAAGCCCCTGGGCATCGGCATCCTCACCACCGCCGAAAAGAAGGCCAAGCTGCGCGTGCAAGACCAAGGCCTGGCCCGTGACTGGATGTGCACCCTCAACACGCCCGGCAGCCGCTTCGGCAAGCTGGACGGGGTCAAGGCCATGACCGACGTCACCGGCTTCGGCCTGCTCGGCCACCTGGTCGAGCTGGCCGAAGGCAGCGGCCTCACCGCGCACCTGAACTACGCCGCCGTGCCACGCCTACCTAGTGTCGACCACTACCTGGCCGAAGGCTGCATCCCCGGTGGAACCCTGCGCAACTACGACAGCTACGGGCACAAGATCGGCGCCCTCAGCGACGACCAGAAGCACCTGCTGTGCGATCCGCAGACCAGCGGTGGCTTGCTGGTTGCTGTTGCCCCGGAGGGTGAAGCCGAGTTCCTCGCCGTGGCTGCCGGCCTGGGCCTGAAACTGTCTCCGATCGGCAAGCTGGTCGAGCGACAGAGCCATGCGGTCGAGGTGATCTGATGCGCCCCGACTGCACCGACTTCCGTCAGCTGTTCCTCGACGACGTGCCGATGATGGACATGCGCGCCCCCGTCGAATTCGCCAAAGGCGCCTTCCCTGGCGTAGTAAACCTGCCGCTGATGAACGACCAGGAGCGGCAGAAGGTCGGCACCTGCTACAAGCAGCAGGGCCAGGCCGCCGCCATCGCCCTGGGCCACCAGCTGGTCAGTGGCACCACCAAGCAAGCCCGCCTGGAGGCCTGGGCAGCGTTTGCCAAGGCGCACCCTGACGGTTACCTGTACTGCTTCCGTGGCGGCCTGCGTTCGCAGATCGTGCAGGGCTGGCTGCGCGATGAGGCGGGTATTCAGTACCCGCGTGTCAAAGGCGGCTACAAGGCCATGCGTACCTTCCTGCTGGAGACTACCCAGCAAGCGGTGGAGCAATGTGATTTCGTACTGGTCGGTGGACTGACCGGTACCGGCAAGACCGATGTGCTGCACCAGTTGGACAACGTGCTGGACCTTGAAGGCCACGCCAACCATCGCGGCTCCAGTTTCGGCAAGCGCGCCACGGCGCAACCGGCGCAGATCGACTTTGAAAACCAGCTGGCAATCGACGTGCTGAAAAAGCGCGCCCGCGGTATCGGGCAGTTTGTGCTGGAAGATGAAGGCCGCATTGTTGGCAGCTGCACGGTGCCGCTGGAGTTGTACCAAGGCATGCAGCATTACCCGCTGGTGTGGCTTGAAGACAGCTTCACCAACCGCGTGGAGCGCATCCTGCGCGACTACGTGGTCAACCTGAGCGCCGAGTTCAAGGCCGTGCATGGCGAAGAAGACGGTCCCCGGCTGTTTGCCGAACGTATGCTGCAGAGCATGGCCAACATCTACAAGCGTTTGGGTGGAGAGCGCCATCAGCGCTTGTCCGAGATGCTGCGCGAAGCCCTGCAAGAGCAGCAGCGCAGCGGCGCAGTAGACCTGCACCGGGGCTGGATCGAAGGCTTGCTGAACGAGTACTACGACCCGATGTATGCCTACCAGCGCGCAGCCAAGGCCGAGCGCATCGAGTTTGCCGGGGATGCCGTGGAGGTGCGCGAGTACCTCAAGGCCCGGGCGCTGCGCCAACCGCGTAAATAGAACCAGCACCCTGCAGTGGCCTGTAGGAGCGGGTTCACCCGCGAAGAAGCCAACGCGGAGCATGACACCGGCAAAGCCGGTGTTCGCGGCTGAACCCGCGCCTGCAAATGTGGGCCAATCATGCCTGAACAGGCGCTACTGCCCAGGGCTAAGCACCCGCTCCAGCTCCGCAGCGCGTTCGCGGGTCATGTCCATCATGCAGCTGCCACCTTCCAGCTGCGCCAGGGTTCCACCACTGGCCTGTACATGGAACTGGCAATTGCCATCACGGTAGGCCAGCCACTTGCGCTGCACATCCCGCAGGCTCTTCTGTTGCCCGGCATCCAGCTTGCCCATCAGCTGCTTGTACACCCGGTTCAAGCGCTGGTCCTGCACTTGCGTTTCGGCCCCGATACACGCGTTCATGGCCACGGTGCTGGAGGCCGTGTCCATGCACTGCCCGTAGGCCGCCGTGTAATCGTCCGCCATCGCTACCGGTAGCACGCAGGCCAGTGCCAGGCCTGCCAGGTAATGCTTGATCATGCTAACCCTCCTTGTGGGTATCAAAGCGTCTGCGGCTGCTCCGGAGGCATCAGCACCTTGCCTGGCTCGAAGCGCAGCGAGGGCATTTGCGTCGCTGCATACAACGTTACCCCCAGGGCGGCAATCAAGGCGACATCAAGCCAGTTCCAGCCTGGCATGTCGTCAGCCCTTCGCGCCTTCCAGCAAAACCAGGCTTGCCCCAGGCAAAACACCACCATCGCTACCAGCCACAGGTAGAAGCCAGCACCAAAACCGGTAAGGTCATGAAACTCATAGCTGCGGTTATCCGGCAAGCGGTCGATGCCAAAACTGCTGGCAGCCAGATACGCCGCACCAAGCCCGGCCAGCAAGGCCAGCCAGCGAAACCGCCGATGAGCCAGGATGGCCAGTGCCAGCAGCGGATTGGCAAACCATTGGTACAAGCCGAACGGCATGCCCCATGGCCCGTACAGCAGCATCTGCAGGGCCGGCATATGACGCTCGCCGCTCATCAGCGCGCCATCGAAGAACAGGGCGAGCAAATACAGCAGCAGGCTGATACTCAGGTAGAAAGCGGGCAAAGGGGATTCCTGAGAGAAACGGGACAGCCTACGACCTTAACCCAGGCCCTGCCCCGCTTCCAAATTCACGCTCGGGTGTTATGAGATCAGGCTACTGGCGGCTCAAGCAGCAGGCCGTAAATACCCGAGTCGGACAGCTCACCCGCCACGCACCAGCGCGCCCGCAAGGTGCCTTCCAGCACAAAACCTTGCCGCTCCAGGGTGCGTGCCGAGCCCTGGTTGCGCGGGTCGATTTCACCTTCCAGGCGTCGCATGTGCAGGGTGTGGGCGAGGTAGTCGATGAAGCAGGTCAGCGCTTCGTCCATGTAGCCCCTGCCCTGCACGGCGCTGGCCAGGCAGTAGCCGATTTCGCCACGGCGGGAAATGTCGTCGATGTTGAACAGCTGGACCATGCCGATCAGTTCGCCGTTGTCGCGGCGGTACATGCCGAGCTTGAGTTGGTCGCCATTGGCATAGGCTTCGCGGTCGGCGGCCAGGGCGCTTTCGGCCTCGGCCAGGTCTTGCCAGGGTGCATGGTGCCAATAGCGCATGACCTCGGGGTCGGCCATGATCGCCAGCCACTGCGCGGCATCGGCATGGCGCATGGGGCGCAGTTGCAGCCGTGGGCTGTCGAGGCAGAGGTCACTGGGGAAACTGCGGGGAGGGGTCACGCCGGATCTCCTGTCCATTGCTGGGGAGATGACAGTTTAACGTCAAGTGCAGGGTTCAGGCATCTCGGGCAGCTTTGCAGCCGTCGCCGGCAGGTTCACCACAGGTCAGGAGCCTTGCACGCTATCTGTGGGAGCGGCCTTGCGTCGCGAAGGGGCTGCAAAGCAGCCCTGGCAATTCTCGCGGTGCCGCTGATGCCTGGGGCCGCTGTGCGGCCCTTTCGCGACGCAAGGCTCCACATCGACCGCGTCAGGCTGATTGATACTTCAGGCCACCTCAGCCCCATCATCCGGCCAATGCGGCTCGTTGGCCTCTGGCGGAGTCAAGGGTGGCAGGCCATACGCTGCCCGCGCATCATCACAGCTCGGGTTATGCACCCCACCCTCCCACGACGCATCAAACTCGCGGCACGGGCTGGAACGGTTGGCGTAAATCGTACAAGCCACCTCTTTACCGATCTCGCCCTGAAGGCTGACACAGCGGCAGGGCTTGGCATCGGTGCCGATCATGGCAACGCGCGTGGGGTTGATCTGTACCACCAGGTCGTCCGGCACTACGCCCCCGGCAGACTGGCATTCGCCCCAGAAGAAGGACACACGGAAGTACCCGCAGCAGGCGCCGCAGTCAAGGCAAGGGTTATATTCAGACATGATGTCACGGAGGGAAGGTGGTTGTTATCGGGGCTGGCCCGCGGCGCCATTTTTAATCCAACCAGGGGCCGCTGGATAGAGGGGGAATGCAAAAAAAGTTGCCGCTGATCCGGCCACTGAACAAGGGCGACCAGTGCATTCACCGGCCGCCCCCTTTCAGCTAGCAGATGGGCTGGTAGGTTTCAGCGTCCCAGCGTTGTAAACCCAGGCCTGCGCTCGGCTTGTAGTTACCTCCCTGTACCTTGCTGAACTGCGTATGCACCTCCCCACAATGCACCAGACGATCATTCTTATCGCCCTCGGTGACTACCGTGTAGGACTTACTGCGCATGGCCTGATGCTGCCTGTCGGCAGCCGCCATGACCTGGTGATACTTCATCAACTGGCTGCTGCTCAAGGCCAGACGTTTGTCCAGGCGCACGCCCCAGCGGGTCAGGCAAACCTCGGCAAAGTGGCGAACGATCAGCCCAGGTTCGGCCAGCACCTTGCCATCGCCTGCGCCATCAGCCGAGGCGTTGCCCACCAGCGTGGCATGGCGACCCGGCATCGGATAAACGCATACCCGTGTCCCTTTGGCGACCGAAGGGATCACGCAGGCAAAACCTTTGGAGCGCTCATCCCTTGAGTAGAAGCCTACGTACTCTTTGACGTTATCCGCCAACGTTACGCGTTCGACTTGCACGTTACCAACGCCAGGCACCGGGTCGATGGCAAATATGTTCACCGGTATGCCCCGCAATACAGGGTCTTGCGCCATGGCATTGGCCAGCATGTGGCAGCTGATCCCTCCCCTGCTCCAGCCCACCAGGTTGACCTGGGTTGGCAGGCGCGGTTTGCGGAACATGCTGATGATGCGCTCCTGCAGTTCCTGCGGGGTCGGGTGGCGATCGCCATAGTCGTAGGTTCGCCAGAACCATGAGGCGGAGGAAGACACGTCCGGAATGGGCACGCCGGCAGCTTTCAGCCGCTCGTATTCTTGCTCACTGAGTTTGGTACGCCGCCAGCTGCTTTCGCCTTTGATGACCTGCAGCACATGGTTGACGTTCTCCTCCCAGCCGCGGCCAAACAGCTGGCCGGTCCAGTTGAAATAGCCGCCGGGTTCGACGAACAGGTTGTCATCCTGAAGGTTGCCGCTGCCTGGGCCGTCGACGGCGATCCAGTGGGCGAATTCCCGGCTCTGGTCATTACTGGCCAGGGTCGAGACCAGCTCGCCATTCCAGAAGTTGGGATTGGCGTCGTCGAAACGGTGCGAGCCAGTGCCGCAGAAGTAGGCGGTGAAGACACTCATGGGGAGATCTCTTTGGTGAGAAATGAGTGCTGACGGTAGGCGTACGGGTAACCAGAAGGCAGGCGGAAAGCTCACCCAAGAGGCAGTTGGGGCTGCTTCGCAGCCCCAATGGGCTTACTTGCGAGCCAACCCATCAGCCCGGAACATTTGCCGGATCCCGCGGATGGCTTGGCGAATACGGTCCTGGTTCTCGATCAACGCAAAGCGAACATGGTCGTCCCCATAGTCACCAAAGCCGATCCCCGGCGACACGCAGACCTTGGCCTCGGCCAGCAGCTTCTTGGAGAACTCTAGCGAACCCAGGTGCGCATACTCCGGCGGGATCTTCGCCCACACGTACATCGACGCCTTGGGGTTCTCGACCATCCAGCCCAGTTCGTGCAGCCCTTTGACCAGCAGGTTGCGACGCTGGCGATACTGCTCGGCAATGTCGCGCACGCACTGTTGGTCGCCTTCCAGCGCGGCAATGGCTGCGACCTGTAGCGGGGTGAAGGTGCCATAGTCGTGGTAGCTCTTGATCCGCGCAAGGGCGTTGACCAGCTCGGGGTTGCCGACCATGAAGCCGATGCGCCAGCCGGCCATGTTGTAGCTCTTGGACAGGGTGAAGAATTCCACCGCAATGTCTTTGGCACCCGGCACCTGCATGATCGACGGGGCTTTCCAGCCGTCGTAGACGATATCGGCATAGGCCAGGTCATGCACCACCAGTACGTTGTACTGCTTGGCCAGGGCCACCACGCGCTCGAAGAAGTCCAGCTCCACGCACTGCGCGGTCGGGTTGGACGGGAAGCCCAGGATCATCATCTTCGGCTTGGGGATGGACTCGCGAATGGCCCGCTCAAGCTCGTTGAAGAAGTCCACGCCCGGCACCAGCGGCACCGAACGCACCTGGGCACCGGCGATCACTGCGCCGTAGATGTGGATCGGGTAGCTGGGGTTGGGCACCAGCACCGTATCGCCCTGGTCGAGGGTGGCCAGCATCAGGTGGGCCAGGCCCTCTTTCGAGCCGATGGTAACGATGGCTTCGCTTTCCGGGTCGATGTCGACCTCGTAGCGGTCCTTGTACCAGTTGGAGATGGCCCGGCGCAGGCGCGGGATGCCGCGCGAGGTGGAGTAGCCGTGGGTGTCTTCACGTTGGGCGACCTGTACCAGCTTCTCGACGATGTGCGGCGGGGTGGCGCCATCGGGGTTGCCCATGCTCAGGTCGATGATGTCCTCGCCACGGCGGCGGGCGGCCATCTTGAGCTCGGCAGTGATGTTGAAGACGTAAGGGGGGAGACGATCGATGCGCGCAAAGCGGCGCGGCGAACCTGGGTTGGCCATGGCTTCCTCTGAGGACGTAAGCGCCCGGAACCGTCCGAGCGACGCTGGCCGATGTGGCGGCCTGAATCAGAAGATAGTGCCGAAACAGGATCCTTGTAAAGGATAATTTCCTGTTTTGTTAGAACTTTTCAGATCTATTGTTTGAAAATTAGAGATTTATATTTTCCTGTGCCGGCCTCTTCGCGGGTAAACCCGCTCCTACAGGAACCTTGCAGGAGCGGGTTTACCCGCGAAGAGGCCGGCACAGGAAAAATACCCAAAAAAAACCCCGGCACAGTGGCCGGGGTTTTCGTGAAACAGGCAGCAGTTTCAGCGTGCGTAGGTCATCAGCACATCCGCAGCGGTCTGGCTGTCCACACCCATCATCACGCTCAGGGCAGTGACGGTAAGGATGGAGAAGCCGAACACCTTGCGGGCCCACTTGCTGTCGTCCTCGGCCTTGTAACCACCCCAGGCCATGTACAGCCAGTACAGGCCCATGGCAGCTGCCACAGCCAGGTAGCCGAGGCCGGCGTAACCGCCGAGGGTAAGCATCAAGGTGGCGAGCACAAAGGCCAGCACGTACAGCACGATCTGCTTCTTCGCCGCCAGGATGCCACGTGCCACCGGCAGGACCGGAATGTTGGCAGCGCTGTAATCCTTGAAGCGGAAGATCGCGATGGCAAAGCTGTGCGGCATTTGCCAAAGGCTGAACATCACCAGCAGGGTTACCGCAGCCAGGTCGAAGCTGTTGCTCACGGCGCAGTAGCCGATCACCGGAGGCATGGCACCGGACAGGCTGCCGACCAAGGTGCCGTGCACCGATTTACGCTTCAGCCACAGGCTGTAGAAACCGACATAGACAACAAAGCCAATCAGTGCGCAGAACGCAGACAGCGGGTTGGCCTGGACATACAGCAGGCTGAAACCCGCCACCCCGAGCAGGGTGGCGTAGATCAGCGCGAGGGGCAGCGACATGCCGCCCTGAACCATGACACGGTTCTTGGTGCGCTCCATCTTGTGGTCGATGTCACGGTCGATGCAGTTGTTGAACACGCATCCGGACGCAACCACCAGCGAAGTACCGATCACCACCGCCAGGAACAGGGCGAAATCCACATGGCCCTTCGAGGCAAGGAAGAAACCGCCTGCCACGGAAAGCACGTTACCGAAAATGATCCCCGGTTTGGTGATTTGGATAAAGTGCTTAACGGACATGCAGTCTTACCTCACTTGGCCAACATTTCGAAGTGGATGCTGAACATGATCCACAGCGACAGGCCGACAAGCAGAGCGATCACCAGGGTGGTGAACAGGAACGTCGAAACGTTGTTGCGTTGCTCTTTCGAGCGGTCCATGTGCAGGAAGTAAACCAGGTGAACAACTACCTGGATCACGGCCATGGCAACAATGATCAGAACGGTCAGGTTCTTCGGCAGGCTGGCAGTCATGGCCAGGCCGAACGGGATCGCAGTCAGGATGATCGACAGTACAAAACCGATCATGTACGACTTGACGCTGCCGTGATTACCTTCGTGATGAGTGTCGTGTGCGTTAGCCATTACAGAACCCCCAGCAGGTAAACGACGGTGAATACGCAGATCCAGACCACGTCCAGGAAGTGCCAGAACAGGCTCAGGCAGCTCATGCGGGTCTTGGCGGTCGGCGTGATGCCGTGCTTGTTGATCTGGTACATCATGATTGCCATCCAGATCAGACCAGCAGTCACGTGCAGACCGTGGGTACCTACCAGGGCGAAGAAGCCCGACAGGAAGCCACTGCGCTGCGGGCCGAAGCCCTCGCTGATCAGGTGATGGAACTCATAGATTTCCATCGCGATGAAGCCTGCACCGAACAGGAAGGTCACAGCCAACCAGCCCAGTACGCCCGCTTTCTTGCCATCGAACATCTTCAGCATGGCGAAGCCGAAGGTGATCGAGGACAGCAGCAGGAACAGCGTTTCAACAGCTACGAAATCGAGCTGGAAGATGTCGTGACCCGACGGGCCGCCGGCAAAACTGCCGGACAGCACCGCGTAGGTGGCGAAGAGCGACGCAAACAGGATGCAGTCGGTCATCAGGTACAGCCAGAAGCCCAGTACGGTCATCTGGCCCGAGTCGTGGTGGTGGTCGTCATGCCCATGGTCGTGACCATGAGCAGCGCCGCCGTGCATTACTTGACTGGACATTGATTACACCCGCTCAAACGATTCGACACGTGCGCCGGCAGGCAGAGCACCTGCTTTGGCCAGCGCTTTCATACGCTCGCCTTCGATGCGCGCCACTTCTTCGGCCGGAACCATGTAGCCCTGGTCGTCACGTGCAGCGTGGCGAACGAAGACAGCGATGGTTGCAACCAGGCTCGCGCCCACCAGCCACCAGATGTGCCAGATGAAGGCGAAGCCGAAGACGGTCAGGAACAGGCCCATGAACAGACCGGTAGCAGTGTTGCTCGGCATGTGGATGGCTTCGTACTTGGCCGGGGCCTTGTACGCAACGCCCGCTTCCTTGGCTTCGTGCCAGCAGTCCAGGCCAACTTTCTCAGGCATGTGAGCGAAGTTGTAGAACGGAGGTGGCGAAGAAGTCGACCATTCCAGGGTACGGCCGCCCCATGGGTCGCCGGTCACGTCCAGGTTCTGGTTGCGGTCGCGGACCGAAACGAAGATCTGGATCAGCTGGCAAGCGATACCGAACAGGATCAGCACGGCGCCGACAACGGCTACGTACAGGTAGGGTTCCCACAGTGGGTTGTCGGAGTGGTTCAGACGACGGGTCATGCCCATGAAGCCCAGGGCGTACAGCGGCATGAACGCAACGTAGAAGCCCGACAGCCAGAACCAGAAGGCAGCTTTGCCCCACTTCTCGTTCAGGGTGAAGCCGAAGGCTTTCGGGAACCAGAAGGCGAAACCGGCGATGTAGCCGAATACCGCGCCACCGATGATCACGTTGTGGAAGTGCGCAATTACGAACAGGCTGTTGTGCAGGACGAAGTCAGCACCCGGAACGGCCAGCAGTACGCCGGTCATGCCACCGATGGAGAAGGTGACCATGAAGCCCAGGGTCCAGAGCATCGGTGCGGTGAAGCGCACACGGCCTTGGTACATGGTGAACAGCCAGTTGAACAGCTTCACACCGGTCGGAATGGAGATCAGCATCGTCGCCAGGCCGAAGAAGGTGTTGACGCTGGCGCCGGCACCCATGGTGAAGAAGTGGTGCAGCCATACAGCAAAGCCGAGGATGGCGATCGCGCCCGATGCGTAAATCATCGAGTGGTGGCCGAACAGGCGTTTGCCAGAGAACGTCGAAGTGACTTCCGAGAACACGCCGAAGGCCGGCAGGATCAGGATGTAAACCTCAGGGTGACCCCACGCCCAGAACAGGTTGACGTACATCATCGGGTTCCCACCAAGCTCGTTGGTGAAGATGTGGAAGTCCAGATAACGGTCAACAGTCAGCAGAGCGAGTGCAGCAGTCAGGATCGGGAACGAAGCGACGATCAGTACGTTGGCCCAGGTGCAGGTCCAGGTGAAGATCGGCATGTCCATCAGTTTCATGCCAGGTGCGCGCATCTTCATCACGGTGACGAGGAAGTTCACGCCGGTAAGCGTCGTACCCAATCCGGATAGCTGTAGCGCCCAGATGTAGTAGTCGACACCCACCCCAGGGCTGTACTGAATGCCCGCGAGCGGCGGATAGGCAACCCAGCCGGTCTTGGCGAATTCACCAACGCCCAGCGAGATGTTGACCAGCAGCACGCCTGCCAGCAGCAGGTAGAAGCTCAGGGAGTTCAGGAACGGGAAGGCAACGTCACGTGCACCGATCTGCAGAGGAACCGCCAGGTTCATCAGGCCGGTGAAGAACGGCATCGCCATGAAGATGATCATGATCACACCGTGAGCGGTGAAGATCTGGTCATAGTGTTCAGGCGGCAGATAGCCTTCGGAGCCGCCGGTTGCGGCAGCCAGCTGGGTACGCATCATGATGGCGTCGGCAAAGCCACGCAGCAGCATGACCATCGCGACGATGATGTACATCACGCCGATCTTTTTGTGGTCGACAGTAGTCAGCCACTCGCTCCACAAGTAGGTCCACTTGCGGAAATAGGTGATAAGACCGACGACAGCGATACCGCCGAGCGCGATCATGGCAAGCGTCACCATGACTATCGGCTCGTGATAGGGTATCGCCTCCAGGCTTAATTTACCGAACATCTCTTACTCCTCTGCACCGGCAGCTGGTTGCATACTCGATTCCACACCCTTGGTTGTGGCCAGATCTTTGCTGCCTGCTTCTTCGTGGCTACGACCGCGGTTCATGCCTTCGTACTTGTCGACGATCAGCTGGAACTGCTCAGGCGAAGCCTCGCTATACAGCGCGACCGGGTTGTTTTCGCTTGGTTTGGCCAAGGCGTCGTATTCGGCCTTGTCCAGCTTCTTCGGCGACTGCTTGACCTCAGCGACCCACTTGTCGAAGTCTTCCTGAGAGGTGGCAGTAGCCTTGAATTTCATGCCGGTGAAGCCAGCACCGCTGTAGTTGGCGCTGATACCGTCGAACTCGCCATTTTCGTTGGCGATCAGGTGCAGCTTGGTGGTCATGCCGGCCATGGCGTAGATCTGGCCGCCCAGGCCCGGGATGAAGAACGAGTTCATCACGGCGTCGGAAGTGACGCGGAAGTTGACCGGAGTGTTAGCCGGGAAGACGATCTTGTTGACCGTGGCAATGCCCTGCTCCGGGTAGATGAACAGCCACTTCCAGTCCAGCGCGACCACGTCGATCTGAATCGGCTTAACGTCCGAATCCAGCGGACGATAAGGGTCCAGCTTGTGGGTGGAGTGGTAGGTGACGTAACCCAGGGCGATGATGATCAGGATCGGGATGATCCATACCGCGGCCTCGATCTTGGTCGAGTGCGACCAGTCAGGGGTGTAAGTGGCTGCCTTGTTGGAAGCACGGTACTTCCAGGCGAACGCCAGGGTCATGATGATCACAGGGATTACCACCAGCAGCATCAGGCCGGTAGCGATCAGGATCAGGTTCTTTTGCTCAATGCCGACCTGGCCCTTCGGGTCGAGCAGGGTCCAGTTGCACCCACTGAGTAAAAGCATGCCTAAAAAGGGCAATATGCCAAACAGTCTGGGGTAACGCTTTTTACTCATCTCACGACCTCTAGATCAGCTTGCTTCAATGCAATTTGTGTTTTGGTAGCCAACACTTCGTCCTGCCAAGTGAGGCATTTCGCGCCCGTACTCGCTCCTGCCTGGGGTCCGACTGCAGGACCTTGGCTTCAAGCGGGTTAGCGGTGCTTATGGTTTCGTAGGCAACAGGCCTGTACTTCAGACCAAGTCCATTTGGTGCGGGAAAACGCGGAGGGGTGTCCGCCCGGTATCGCCGTTGGGCGAAACTTGACGAAGTCAGCAAAAAGGAGCGCTGGGGCTTCCTTCAATCCTGCGACTCGCAAGCAGTGCCGAACGGAAATTGGGGGCGATTGTAGATAGGTCGCCAACCCTTGACTATGACTTATTGAGCAACAGTCTTTTACAGAATCCGTAACAATGCTGCTCAATAATTCAACTTCGCGACAGTTTGTCGCACCCCGCTTGCTAGGCCTCAAAGCCGCATTCTGCAAGGCCTGTGGGTTGATCTGGATCAAGCGGTGCGCAACTTTTCCCTCTTCTCATGCGGTGCAAAAGACCTCATGCAATTCGGGACTTTTGTCTAAGCCTGGCGTCGATTGCGGTAGATACCGAGCGGGACGAGGACGGCGGTCAGCACGAACGCCACAAGTGCCCATTGCGCCAGCGACAGGCCGAGGATCGGCGGATACGGCGTGCTGCAGAAGCCGTCGACCTGAAACGCCAGTGGCCACAGCTTTGCCAGTGGCAGGTCATCCACGATCGGCTGCAGGGTATCGATACCGCAACTGACCATGGGGTTGGCGAGTATATACACATGGTTGCCAGCCGCAACGATTCCGCCAATTGCACTGAGCACCACCAATGCCTCGAAGAAGGTCAGGCTGCGGCGCCCAGGCATCGCCGCAGCGATGAAGGCAAACACGGCAATGAACAGCAACGCATAACGCTGCAGGATGCACAACGGGCAAGGTGCCTCGCCTAGCACCACCTGCATGTAGAGGGCGCCGCCGATCAGTGAAAGGCAGATCAGCCCCAACAGCACCAGAAAGCGCCGTTCCCGATTCAGGCGCGATGTTTGTTCGTTCATTGCCGGTTCCTTCGATGGATAGTGGCAGCGTGGTCCGCCTGCCTGGGCGCAAGTCTACACGCTGGGCATGGCCTGTGAGCATGCCGAGGGAGCGTCGCGGAAGCACTGCGCAGGGCTATCCAGTGTGACTGAGACCGGCCGCAACGACGTCGGTTCAACGCCGGGCGGCAAAAAAACGGCTGCCCAGGTGCCGCGCAGGGGCAAGCCCCTCGACACCCGGGAGTGAAGGATACCGTGATTAAAGGATGATTAAGGATGAAAGCGCAGCGCCCGGTTTCATCTTTCCTTTATATATAGGCAGAACGGTGTGCTGCAGCGGGGGGACGAGTACTTTATAAGCCTGTACCGGCCCCTTCGCGGGTAAAACCGCTCCTACAGAGACGGCACCACATTCAAGACCGGTGCAATACCTGTGGGAGCGGGCGTGCCCGCGAAGAGGCCGGCACAGGCGCTATATCACTCCAGCGCTGCCGCCGGCCCGAAGAACTCGTAGCGGCTCTGCTGCTCCGGCACCCCCAGGCCCTTCAGCTGGCGTTTGACCGCCGCCATGAAGCCCTTGGGCCCAAGGAAGTAGGCGTCCACGTCACGCTCCTGCGGCAGCCACTCGGCAAGCAGGTCTTCACTGAGCAAACCCACGGCGTCGGCCGCAGCGCCACCTTCCGGCTCGGCATAGCAGTAGAAGCGCTTGAGCTGTGGATGGCGCGCCGCCAGGCCATCGATCCAGTCCCGGAAGGCATGCACCGCGCCATTACGCGCACAGTGGATGAAATGCACCTCGCGCCGGGTTTGCAGCGCTGCCTGCAGCATCGCCAGGGTCGGGGTAATGCCCACCCCTCCGCTGATCAGCACCAGCGGCTTGTCGCTGGCTGCCAGGGTGAAGTCACCCGCAGGCGGGAACAGTTTCAGGGTATCGCCCACCACCAGCTCATCGTGCAGGTAGTTGGAGACCTTGCCGCCCGCCTCGCGCTTGACGCTAATGCGGTATTCCTTGCCGTCGCACAGCGCCGACAGGGAATAGTTGCGGCGCTGCTCGGCACCGTCAATGTCAAGTTTCAGACCGATGTACTGGCCAGGTTCTGCCTTGAGCACCGGCATGCCATCCACCGGGGCGAAGTAGAACGAAACGATCTCGCTGCTTTCCTGCTCGCGGCGTACCAGGCGGAATTCACGGGTACCGCGCCAGCCACCCTCGGCCTCTTCCTTCTCTTTATAGAGGTTTTCTTCAGCGCCAATCAGAATGTCGGCCAGCTGGCCATAGGCCGCGCCCCACGCGTCGATCACCGCAGGGGTGGCAATGTCCTTGCCCAGCACTTCCTCGATGGCGCGCAGCAGGCAGCTTCCGACAATCGGGTAGTGCTCCGGCAGAATCTGCAGGGCAACATGCTTGTTGATGATCTGCCCGACCAGGCCGCCCAGTTGCTCCAGCTGGTCGATATGGCGGGCATACATCAACACGCCGTTAGCCAGCGCACGCGGCTGATCGCCACTGGCCTGGTGGGCCTGGTTGAACAGCGGCCGTACCTCGGGGTATTCGCTGAGCATCATCTTGTAGAAGTGGGTGGTCAGCGCTTCGCCGCCGCTTTCCAGCAGAGGTACAGTGGCCTTGATGATTGCACGTTGTTCGGCATTGAGCATTGCAACAACTCCTGAGCCTGTGGCTTCAAATGACTGCCCCTGCCATTACAGCAATCGTGCCAACTTTTATCGCCAGCAAAATCAGGGGTTTGATGCAGGTCATGTCAAAACGACCCACCTCTGCGTATAGTCATATCGACCCATAGGAGTCCATATGACTACACAGCCACTGCTCACCACCCTCCTGCCCCTGGTCAGCGACCTGTCCCGCGATTTGCCCGACCAGGAACGCTACCGCCGCCTGTTGCAAGCCATGCGTGGCCTGCTGCCGTGCGATGCTGCAGCACTGCTGCGACTGGATGGTGAATGGCTGGTGCCGCTGGCAGTGGATGGCCTTAGCCCCGACACCCTCGGCCGGCGCTTTCGGGTCAGCGAGCACCCGCGTTTCCAGATACTGCTCAGCCGCCCGGAACCCACCCGTTTCGCCAGCGATTCCGAACTGCCCGACCCCTACGATGGTTTGGTCAATGCCCCCGATGCCGACCTTGAAGTGCACGACTGCATGGGCTGCCCGTTGATGGTCGATGAGCGCCCATGGGGCCTGGTCACCCTCGACGCCCTCACCCCCGGGCAGTTCCAGAGCCTGGAGCTGGATGCCCTGCAGGCCTTTGCCAGCCTGGCTGCCGCCACCGTTACCGTGGCCGAGCGTATCGAGCACCTGGCCCTGCGCGCCGAAGACGAACACCATCGCGCCGAGCTCTACCGTCAGGCCAGCGGCCAGGATAGAGAGCTGATTGGCCAGAGCCCCGCGCACAAACGCCTGGTGGAGGAAATTCGTCTGGTCGGCAGCAGCGACCTGACCGTGCTGATCACCGGCGAAACCGGGGTTGGCAAGGAGCTGGTGGCCCAGGCCCTGCACCAGGCCAGTAACCGCGCCGACAAGCCGCTGGTCAGCCTCAACTGCGCCGCCCTGCCCGACACCTTGGTGGAAAGCGAACTGTTCGGTCATGTGCGCGGCGCCTTCACCGGCGCGCATGGCGAGCGCCGCGGCAAGTTCGAACTGGCCAACGGCGGCACGCTGTTCCTCGACGAAGTGGGTGAACTGCCGCTGACGGTGCAGGCGAAACTGCTACGCGTGCTGCAAAGCGGCCAGTTGCAGCGCCTGGGTTCGGACCGCGAGCACCGGGTGGACGTGCGCCTGATCGCCGCTACCAACCGCGACCTCGCTGCCGAGGTGCGTACGGGCAACTTTCGCGCCGACTTCTATCACCGCCTCAGCGTTTACCCGCTGCACGTGCCACCTTTGCGCGAACGTGGGCGAGACGTGCTGCTATTGGCGGGCTACTTCCTCGAACAGAACCGTTCACGGCTGGGCCTGAACAGCCTGCGCCTGAGCCATGAGGCCCAAGCCGCGTTGATCGCCTACGACTGGCCAGGCAACGTGCGCGAACTGGAACACCTGATCGGCCGCTCGGCACTCAAGGCGCTGGGCCAGCACCCTGATCGGCCACGTATCCTCACCCTCGAAGCCATCGACCTGGACCTGCGTGTGTCGGCAACCACGCCAGGCACGCTGCCCTCCCCTGCTGCACCGCTGCAAGTGGTCACCACGCCTGAAGGCGGCTTGCGTGAAGCCGTCGATATTTACCAGCGACAGGTGATCGAAGCCTGCCTGCAGCGGCATCAGGACAACTGGGCAGCAGCGGCCCGCGAACTCGGTCTGGACCGCGCAAACCTGAGCCGTTTGGCCCGCAGGCTAGGGCTTCGCTGAGGCTTTTCTACCAAAGGATTAACCCAGAAAGCCATCTGGTTGCTTCCCCACCGGCTGCTATATCTCCCTAACCACCCGTTTGTCGACTGCCTGGTCGAGGCTGTGCGTAAGACCCCTGAAAGGGCTCTGTTACGTCGGTTGTGGCCCGAACACTCGGGCCGGGGGATCCGGATATCAGCAGGGAGCATCCATGGACAACATCGTCGTCGCCGATAAGCAATCCGAAGTCGCCACTCAGAGCGCCTGGGGCAATATCAATCTCAAAGCACCAAGCGTCGTGCAGGTACCGGTTTCTCCAGACAAAGTGGCCACGGTCACCCAGCGCGGGCAGGACCTGATCATCACCCTGAAGTCAGGCGAAAAGGTCACCATCGGTAACTTCTTCGCCGTAGACCAGGCCGGGGTCGGCAGCGATATGGTCTTCGTCGGCGACGATGGCACCCTGTGGCATGCCCAGTACGATGCAGCAGCGTTCACCGGCTTCACTTTTGAAGACGTGGCCTCGTTGGACGAACTGGTCGCGGGTATTGGCACCGCCGGTAGCGCCATGCCAACGTGGGCGATAGCCGGGCTCAGCCTGCTCGGCGTGGGCGGCGCAGCGGCGGCAGCGAACAACGGCGGCAGCAGCAGCAGCAGCAGCAGCAGCGGCGGTTCCGACCCCGACACCAGCGCACCGGCCACGCCGATCGACCTGCTGGTTTCGCCGGATGGCTTGCGTCTGACCGGCCGTGGCGAAGCAGGCACCACGGTGAACATCCGCGACGCCGCCGGCAACCTGATCGGCAGCGGCACAGTGGGTGCCGACGGCAGTTTCAACGTGACGCTGAATGCGCCGCAGATCAACAGCGAAAACCTTGATGTCACCCTGACCGACGCCGCCGGCAATGTCTCGGCGCCTGGCACTGTCACTGCGCCGGACGCAACTGCACCACTGGCGCCGACCGACCTGGCTATCAATGAGCAAGGTAACACCCTCACCGGTCGTGCCGAGCCCGGCTCGACGGTTTCCGTGCGAGGCGCAGGTGGCGTATTGCTGGGCACTGCGGTGGCCGGTGCGGACGGCCAGTTCAGCATCACTCTGCAACCGCCACAAATCGACGGCCAGGCCCTGGAGATCAGCGCCGCAGACGCGGCTGGCAATATCTCGCCAGTTGCTAGCATCACGGCGCCGGACGTCGACAACCCAGACACCACAGCCCCTGAACAACCGACTGACCTGGCCTTGGCCGATGGCGTCACTTTCACCGGACGCGGTGAGCCTGGTGCTACCGTGCAGGTGCGCGATGCTGCCGGCAACGTGATTGGCACCGGCGTCGTCGGTGCCGACGGCCTGTTCAGCCTCACCCTGTCGCCTGCCCAGACAAATGGTGAAGCACTCGACGTGCGTCTGGTGGATGCCGCCGACAACAGTTCGATACCGCTGGAGTTCACAGCCCCGGATATCACACCGCCCGAGGCGGTCACCGACATTCTGGTCGGCCCAGGTGGCACGGCCCTGAGCGGTCGCGGCGAACCAGGTGCCACTGTGGAAGTGCGTGATGCCAATGGCACTGTGATCGGCACAGGTGTGGTCGGTGCCAACGGCACCTTCCTGATCGACCTGAATCCGGCCGCACAGCCAGGCGAGCAGTTGAGCCTGGTGCAGACCGACCCAAGCGGCAACGCTTCGGTGGCTACCGAGTACGACGTACCATTGACCACCGCGCCCGACAGCCCGAGCAATCTGGCCATCAATGCTGATGGCACCACCCTCACCGGTACCGCACCTGCCGGCACCCGTGTGGAAGTGCATGACGCCAACGGCACGCTGATTGGCAGTGCCATTGCCAACGCCGATGGCAGCTTCAGCATTGAACTGAATCCCGCACAAGCCAACGGCGAACTGCTGGACGTGGTCGCCATCGATGACGGCGGCGTTTCCTCGCTGCCCGCACAGATCACCGCACCGGATGTCACCGCCCCTGCCGCACCGACCGAACTGGCCGTGAGCGCGGACGGCAGCGTTATCACCGGCCGCGCCGAGCCGGGCAGCACCGTGCGCATCGTGGCTGCCGATGGCACCGAACTGGGCACTGCCGTGGTCGGCCCGACCGGCGTGTTCAGCCTCAACCTCAACCCGCCACAAGTTGACGGCGAAGTGCTGCAGGCCACCGCGACCGATGCCGCTGGCAACACATCGCCAAGCAGCGCAGTCACCGCACCGGATATCGACGGGATCGATACCACGCCACCCGCAGCCCCGACTGACTTGGTAATCGGTCTTGCCGGTAGCCAGCTCAGCGGTCGAGGCGAAGCCGGCTCTACCGTGCAGGTACGTGACGCGGCAGGCAACATCCTCGCGACTGGCACCGTCGCTGCAGATGGCACCTTCGTCATCGCCCTGGACCCTGCCGTGAACGACGGCAGCACCTTGCAAGTCACCCTCACCGACGCTGCCGGCAACGTATCCCAACCGGGCTCGGTCACCTCGGCCGACTTGCTGCCGCCCGCGCAACCGACTGACCTGGCCTTGGCCGATGGCGTCACCTTCACCGGTCGCGGCGAGCCCGGTGCTACCGTGCAAGTGCGCGATGCTGCCGGCAACCTGATTGGCACCGGTGTCGTCGGTGCCGATGGCCTGTTCAGCCTCACCCTGTCACCTGCCCAGGCCAACGGCGAAGCCCTCGACGTACGCTTGGTGGATGCTGACGGCAACGCCTCTGCGCCGCTGCAATTCGATGCGCCGGACATCACCCCACCTGAGGCAGTAACCAATATTACAGTTGGTGCTGACGGCCTGGCCCTGAGCGGTCGCGGCGAACCAGGTGCCACAGTGGAAGTGCGTGATGCCAATGGCACTGTGATCGGCACAGGTGTGGTCGGTGCCAACGGCACCTTCCTGATCGACCTGAATCCGGCCGCTCAGCCAGGCGAGCAGTTGAGCCTGGTGCAGACCGACCCAAGCGGCAACGCTTCGGTGGCTACCGAGTACGACGTACCATTGACCACCGCGCCCGACAGCCCGAGCAATCTGGCCATCAATGCTGATGGCACCACCCTCACCGGTACCGCACCTGCCGGCACCCGTGTGGAAGTGCATGACGCCAACGGCACGCTGATTGGCAGTGCCATTGCCAACGCCGATGGCAGCTTCAGCATCGAACTGAATCCCGCACAAGCCAACGGCGAACTGCTGGACGTGGTCGCCATCGATGACGGCGGCGTTTCCTCGCTGCCCGCACAGATCACCGCACCGGATGTCACCGCCCCTGCCGCACCGACCGAACTGGCCGTGAGCGCGGACGGCAGCGTTATCACCGGCCGCGCCGAGCCGGGCAGCACCGTGCGCATCGTGGCTGCCGATGGCACCGAACTGGGCACTGCCGTGGTCGGCCCGACCGGCGTGTTCAGCCTCAACCTCAACCCGCCACAAGTTGACGGCGAAGTGCTGCAGGCCACCGCGACCGATGCCGCTGGCAACACATCGCCAAGCAGCGCAGTCACCGCACCGGATATCGACGGGATCGATACCACGCCACCCGCAGCCCCGACTGACTTGGTAATCGGTCTTGCCGGTAGCCAGCTCAGCGGTCGAGGCGAAGCCGGCTCTACCGTGCAGGTACGTGACGCGGCAGGCAACATCCTCGCGACTGGCACCGTCGCTGCAGATGGCACCTTCGTCATCGCCCTGGACCCTGCCGTGAACGACGGCAGCACCTTGCAAGTCACCCTCACCGACGCTGCCGGCAACGTATCCCAACCGGGCTCGGTCACCTCGGCCGACTTGCTGCCGCCCGCGCAACCGACTGACCTGGCCTTGGCCGATGGCGTCACCTTCACCGGTCGCGGCGAGCCCGGTGCTACCGTGCAAGTGCGCGATGCTGCCGGCAACCTGATTGGCACCGGTGTCGTCGGTGCCGATGGCCTGTTCAGCCTCACCCTGTCACCTGCCCAGGCCAACGGCGAAGCCCTCGACGTACGCTTGGTGGATGCTGACGGCAACGCCTCTGCGCCGCTGCAATTCGATGCGCCGGACATCACCCCACCTGAGGCAGTAACCAATATTACAGTTGGTGCTGACGGCCTGGCCCTGAGCGGTCGCGGCGAACCAGGTGCCACAGTGGAAGTGCGTGATGCCAATGGCACTGTGATCGGCACAGGTGTGGTCGGTGCCAACGGCACCTTCCTGATCGACCTGAATCCGGCCGCTCAGCCAGGCGAGCAGTTGAGCCTGGTGCAGACCGACCCAAGCGGCAACGCTTCGGTGGCTACCGAGTACGACGTACCATTGACCACCGCGCCCGACAGCCCGAGCAATCTGGCCATCAATGCTGATGGCACCACCCTCACCGGTACCGCACCTGCCGGCACCCGTGTGGAAGTGCATGACGCCAACGGCACGCTGATTGGCAGTGCCATTGCCAACGCCGATGGCAGCTTCAGCATCGAACTGAATCCCGCACAAGCCAACGGCGAACTGCTGGACGTGGTCGCCATTGATGACGGCGGCGTTTCCTCGCTGCCCGCACAGATCACCGCGCCCGACATCACCGCCCCTGCCGCACCGACCGAACTGGCCGTGAGCGCGGACGGCAGCGTGATCACCGGCCGTGCCGAACCGGGTAGCACCGTGCGTGTCCTGGCTGCCGACGGTAGCGAACTGGGCACTGCCGTGGTCGGCCCGACCGGCGTGTTCAGCCTCAACCTCAATTCGCCACAAGTTGACGGCGAAGTGCTGCAGGCCACCGCGACCGATGCCGCTGGCAACACATCGCCAAGCAGCGCAGTCACCGCACCGGATATCGACGGGATCGATACCACGCCACCCGCAGCCCCGACTGACTTGGTAATCGGTCTTGCCGGTAGCCAGCTCAGCGGTCGAGGCGAAGCCGGCTCCACCGTGCAGGTACGTGACGCGGCAGGCAACATCCTCGCGACCGGCACTGTCGCTGCAGATGGCACCTTCACCGTCACCCTGGCCCCTGCCGTGAACGACGGCAGCACCTTGCAAGTCACCCTCACCGACGCTGCCGGCAACGTATCCCAACCGGGCTCGGTCACCTCGGCCGACTTGCTGCCGCCCGCGCAACCGACTGACCTGGCCTTGGCCGATGGCGTCACCTTCACCGGTCGCGGCGAGCCCGGTGCTACCGTGCAAGTGCGCGATGCTGCCGGCAACCTGATTGGCACCGGTGTCGTCGGTGCCGATGGCCTGTTCAGCCTCACCCTGTCACCTGCCCAGGCCAACGGCGAAGCCCTCGACGTACGCTTGGTGGATGCTGACGGCAACGCCTCTGCGCCGCTGCAATTCGATGCGCCGGACATCACCCCACCTGAGGCAGTAACCAATATTACAGTTGGTGCTGACGGCCTGGCCCTGAGCGGTCGCGGCGAACCCGGTGCTACTGTGGAAGTGCGTGATGCCAGTGGCACCGTGATCGGCACGGGTGTGGTCGGTGCCAACGGCACCTTCCTGATCGACCTGAGTCCGGCCGCTCAGCCGGGCGAACAATTGAGCCTGGTACAGACCGACCCAAGCGGCAACGCTTCCTCGGCACTGCAATTCGAAGTCCCGGTCACCACTGCGCCTGCCAGCCCCAGCAACCTGGTGTTCGCCGAAGACGGCAGCAGCATCAGCGGTACCGCACCTGCCGGCACCCGTGTGGAAGTGCATGATGCCAACGGCACCCTGATTGGCAGTGCCATTGCCAACGCCGATGGCAGCTTCAGCATCGAGCTGAATCCCGCACAAGCCAACGGCGAACTGCTGGACGTGGTCGCCATCGATGACGGCGGCGTTTCCTCGCTGCCCGCACAGATCACCGCGCCCGACATCACCGCCCCTGCCGCACCGACCGAACTGGCCGTGAGCGCGGACGGCAGCGTTGTCACCGGCCGTGCCGAACCGGGCAGCACCGTGCGCATCGTGGCTGCCGACGGTAGCGAACTGGGCACTGCCTTGGTCGGCCCGACCGGCGTGTTCAGCCTCAACCTCAATCCGCCACAAGTTGACGGCGAAGTGCTACAGGCCACCGCGACCGATGCCGCTGGCAACACTTCCGTTGCCAGCTCGGTCACCGCGCCGGACATCGATGGCGGCGATACCACCCCGCCTGAAGCACCGACCAATCTGGTGATCGGCCTTGCCGGCAGCCAGCTCAGCGGTCGAGGCGAAGCCGGCTCCACCGTGCAGGTACGTGACGCGGCCGGCAACATCCTCGCGACTGGCACCGTCGCTGCAGATGGCACCTTCACCGTCACCCTGGACCCTGCCGTGAACGACGGCAGCACCTTGCAAGTCACCCTCACCGACGCCGCCGGCAACGTATCCCAGCCGGGCTCGGTCACTTCGGCCGACTTGCTGCCGCCAGCACAACCGACTGACCTGGCCCTGACCGATGGTGTCACCTTCACCGGTCGAGGTGAGCCCGGTGCTACCGTCCAGGTACGCGATGCAGCCGGCAACCTGATTGGCACCGGTGTCGTCGGGGCCGACGGCCTGTTCAGCATTGCCCTGTCGCCTGCCCTGGCCAACGGCGAAGCCCTGGACATCCGCCAGGTGGATGCCGCCGGCAACAGTTCGATACCGCTGGAGTTCACAGCCCCGGATATCACACCGCCCGAGGCGGTCACCGACATCCTGGTCGGCCCAGGTGGCACGGCACTGAGCGGTCGCGGCGAACCGGGTGCCACTGTCGAAGTGCGCGATGCCAATGGCACCGTGATCGGCACGGGTGTGGTGGGTGCCAACGGCACCTTCCTGATCGACCTGAATCCGGCCGCACAGCCAGGCGAGCAGTTGAGCCTGGTGCAGACCGACCCAAGCGGTAATGCTTCGGTGGCTACCGAGTACGACGTACCATTGACCACCGCGCCCGACAGCCCGAGCAATCTGGCCATCGATGCTGATGGCACCACCCTCACCGGTACCGCGCCGGCCGGCACCCGTGTGGAGGTGCATGACGCCAACGGCACGCTGATTGGCAGTGCCATTGCCAACGCCGATGGCAGCTTCAGCATCGAACTGAATCCCGCACAAGCCAACGGCGAACTGCTGGACGTGGTCGCCATCGATGACGGCGGCGTTTCCTCGCTGCCCGCACAAATCAACGCGCCCGACATCACCGCCCCTGCCGCACCGACCGAACTGGCCGTGAGCGCGGACGGCAGCGTTGTCACCGGCCGTGCCGAACCGGGCAGCACCGTGCGCATCGTGGCTGCCGACGGTAGCGAACTGGGCACTGCCTTGGTCGGCCCGACCGGCGTGTTCAGCCTCAACCTCAATCCGCCACAAGTTGACGGCGAAGTGCTGCAGGCCACGGCGACCGATGCCGCTGGCAACACTTCCGTTACCAGCTCGGTCACCGCACCGGACATCGATGGCGGCGATACCACCCCGCCTGAAGCACCGACCAATCTGGTGATCGGCCTTGCCGGCAGCCAGCTCAGCGGTCGAGGCGAAGTCGGCTCCACCGTGCAGGTACGTGACGCGGCCGGCAACATCCTCGCGACTGGCACCGTCGCTGCAGATGGCACCTTCACCGTCACCCTGGACCCTGCCGTGAACGACGGCAGCACCTTGCAAGTCACCCTCACCGACGCCGCCGGCAACGTATCCCAGCCGGGCTCGGTCACTTCGGCCGACTTGCTGCCGCCAGCACAACCGACTGACCTGGCCCTGACCGATGGTGTCACCTTCACCGGTCGAGGTGAGCCCGGTGCTACCGTCCAGGTACGCGATGCAGCCGGCAACCTGATTGGCACCGGTGTCGTCGGGGCCGACGGCCTGTTCAGCATTGCCCTGTCGCCTGCCCAGGCCAATGGTGAAGCGCTCGATGTGCGTCTGGTGGATGCCGCCGGCAACGCCTCGGCGCCACTGCAATTCGATGCGCCGGACATCACACCGCCTGACGCAGTAACCAATATTACAGTTGGTGCTGACGGCCTGGCACTGAGCGGTCGCGGCGAACCGGGTGCCACTGTCGAAGTGCGCGATGCCAATGGCACCGTGATCGGCACGGGTGTGGTCGGTGCCAACGGCACCTTCCTGATCGACCTCGCCCCAGCCGCGCAGCCGGGCGAGCAGTTGAGCCTGGTGCAGACCGACCCAAGCGGTAATGCTTCGGTGGCTACCGAGTACGATGTACCACTGACCACCGCGCCCGACAGCCCGAGCAATCTGGCCATCAATGCTGATGGCACCACCCTCACCGGTACCGCGCCGGCCGGCAGCCGTGTGGAAGTGAATGATGCCAACGGCACGTTGATTGGCAGTGTGGTGGCGGGCCCCGACGGCAGCTTCACCGTTACCCTCGACCCGGCCCAGGCCAACGGCGAACTGCTGGACGTGGTGGCCATTGATGACGGCGGCGTTTCCTCGCTGCCCGCACAGATCACCGCGCCGGATATCACCGCCCCTGCCGCACCGACCGAACTGGTGATCAATGCCAACGGCAGCGTGGTCACCGGCCGTGCCGAACCGGGCAGCACCGTACGCGTGCTGGCCGCCGACGGCACCACTGTGCTGGGTAGCGTGGTAGTTGGCGCTACCGGCAGCTTCAGCATCACCCTCGACCCGCCACAGATAGACGGTGAAGTGCTGCAGGTGACGGCCACCGACGCGGCAGGCAACGCCTCCACCGCCAGTAACCTTACCGCGCCGGACATCGACGGCGGCGATATCACCCCGCCTGAAGCACCGACCAATCTGGTGATCAGCGCTGCCGGCAGCCAACTCAGCGGTCGTGGCGAAGCCGGTACCAGCGTTCAGGTACGCGATGACGCAGGCACCGTAGTTGCCACGGGCACGGTCAATCCGGATGGTACCTTCGCGATCACCTTGAACCCGGCCATCACCGATGGCAGTACGCTGCAAGTCACCCTCACCGACGCCGCTGGCAACGTATCCCAACCGGGCTCGGTCACCTCGGCTGACTTGCTGCCGCCTGCACAACCGACTGACCTGGCCTTGGCCGATGGCGTCACCTTCACCGGTCGCGGCGAGCCCGGCGCTACCGTGCAAGTGCGCGATGCTGCCGGCAACCTAATTGGCACCGGCGTCGTCGGTGCCGACGGCCTGTTCAGCCTCACCTTGTCGCCTGCCCAGGCCAATGGTGAAGCGCTCGATGTGCGTCTGGTGGATGCCGCCGGCAACGCCTCGGCGCCACTGCAATTCGATGCGCCGGACATCACACCGCCTGACGCAGTAACCAATATTACAGTTGGTGCTGACGGCCTGGCCCTGAGCGGTCGCGGCGAGCCGGGTGCCACTGTCGAAGTGCGCGATGCCAATGGCACCGTGATCGGCACGGGTGTGGTCGGTGCCAACGGCACCTTCCTGATCGACCTCGCCCCAGCCGCGCAGCCGGGCGAGCAGTTGAGCCTGGTGCAGACCGACCCAAGCGGCAACGCTTCCTCGGCACTGCAATTCGAAGTCCCGGTCACCACTGCGCCTGCCAGCCCCAGCGACCTGGTATTCGCCGAAGACGGCAGCAGCATCAGCGGTACCGCACCTGCCGGCACCCGTGTGGAAGTGCATGACGCCAACGGCACGCTGATTGGCAGTGTGGTGGCGGGCCCCGACGGCAGCTTCACCGTCACCCTCGACCCGCCACAGGCCAACGGCGAACTGCTGGACGTGGTGGCCATTGATGACGGCGGCGTTTCCTCGCTGCCCGCACAAATCACCGCGCCCGACATCACCGCCCCTGCCGCCCCAACCGAACTGGCGGTCAGCGCGGACGGCAGCGTTATCACCGGCCGCGCCGAACCGGGCAGCACCGTGCGCATCGTGGCTGCCGACGGCACCGAACTGGGCACTGCCGTGGTCGGCCCGACCGGCGTGTTCAGCCTCAACCTCAATCCGCCACAAGTTGACGGCGAAGTGCTGCAGGCCACGGCGACCGATGCCGCTGGCAACACTTCCGTTACCAGCTCGGTCACCGCACCGGACATCGATGGCGGCGATACCACCCCGCCTGAAGCACCGACCAATCTGGTGATCGGCCTTGCCGGCAGCCAGCTCAGCGGTCGAGGCGAAGCCGGCTCCACCGTGCAGGTACGTGACGCGGCCGGCAACATCCTCGCGACTGGCACCGTCGCTGCAGATGGCACCTTCGTCATCGCCCTGGACCCTGCCGTGAACGATGGCAGCACCTTACAAGTCACCCTCACCGACTCCGCCGGCAACGTATCCCAACCGGGCTCGGTCACCTCGGCTGACTTGCTGCCGCCTGCACAACCGACTGACCTGGCCTTGGCCGATGGCGTCACCTTCACCGGTCGCGGCGAGCCCGGCGCTACCGTGCAAGTGCGCGATGCTGCCGGCAACCTAATTGGCACCGGCGTCGTCGGTGCCGACGGCCTGTTCAGCCTCACCTTGTCGCCTGCCCAGGCCAACGGTGAAGCGCTCGATGTGCGTCTGGTGGATGCCGCCGGCAACGCCTCGGCGCCACTGCAATTCGATGCGCCGGACATCACCCCACCTGAGGCAGTAACCAATATTACGGTTGGTGCTGACGGCCTGGCCCTGAGCGGTCGCGGCGAGCCAGGTGCCACTGTGGAAGTGCGCGATGCCAATGGCACCGTGATCGGCACGGGTGTGGTGGGTGCCAACGGCACCTTCCTGATCGACCTCGCCCCAGCCGCACAGCCGGGCGAGCTGTTGAGCCTGGTGCAGACCGACCCAAGCGGCAACGCTTCGGTGGCTACCGAGTACGACGTACCATTGACCACCGCGCCCGACAGCCCGAGCAATCTGGCCATCGATGCTGATGGCACCACCCTCACCGGTACCGCGCCGGCTGGCACCCGTGTGGAAGTGCATGACGCCAACGGCACGCTGATTGGCAGTGTGGTGGCGGGCCCCGACGGCAGCTTCACCGTTACCCTCGACCCGGCCCAGGCCAACGGCGAACTGCTGGACGTGGTCGCCATTGATGACAGCGGCGTTTCCTCGCTGCCCGCCCAAATCACCGCACCGGATATCACCGCCCCTGCCGCACCGACCGAACTGGTGATCAATGCCGACGGCAGCGTGGTCACCGGCCGTGCCGAACCGGGCAGCACCGTACGCGTGCTGGCCGCCGACGGCACCACTGTGCTGGGTAGCGTGGTAGTTGGCGCTACCGGTAGCTTCAGCATCACCCTCGACCCGCCACAGGTAGACGGCGAAGTGCTGCAAGTGACGGCCACCGATGCGGCAGGCAACGCCTCCACCGCCAGTAACCTTACCGCGCCGGACATCGATGGCGGCGACACAACGCCACCGCAGACCCCGACCAACCTGGTGATCAGTGCTGCCGGCAGCCAACTCAGCGGTCGTGGCGAAGCCGGTACCAGCGTTCAGGTGCGCGATGACGCAGGCACCGTGGTTGCCACGGGCACAGTCAATCCCGATGGTACCTTCGCCATCACCTTGAACCCGGCCATCACCGATGGCAGTACCCTGCAAGTGACCCTGACCGACACTGCCGGCAATGTCTCGCAACCCGGTTCGGTCGCCGCGCCAGACCTGCTGGCCCCAGCGCAGCCAACCGAGCTGGCCTTGGTTGATGGCGTGACCTTTACCGGCCGCGGCGAGCCCGGTGCCACCGTACAGGTGCGCAATGCCACCGGCAGCCTGATCGGCACTGGCTTGGTCAACGAAGACGGCACCTTCAGCGTCACGCTGTTCCCCGCCCAGGCCAATGGTGAGGCCCTGGACATTCGCGTGGTAGACGCCGCCGGCAACAGTTCAACGCCGCTGGCGTTCACTGCACCGGACGTCACGCCGCCAGCTGCCGTCAGCAACGTCGTGGTGGGCGCCGATGGCCTGGTGCTCAGTGGCCGTGGCGAGGCCGGTGCTACCGTACAGGTACGTGATGCCAACGGCTCTGTCATAGGCACCGCCACAGTCGGCGCCAACGGAACCTTCTTGGTCGACCTCACCCCAGCCGCGCAACCGGGCGAGCAATTGAGCCTGGTGCAGACCGATGCGAGCGGCAACGCCTCTGAAGCCCTGCAATATGAAGTCCCGGCAACCACGACCCCAGCCAGCCCAAGCGACCTGGTGGTGGCTGCGAACGGCGCCAGCATCACTGGTACAGCCCCGACGGGCAGCCGTGTGGAAGTACACGATGCCAACGGCACACTGGTCGGCAGTGTGGTGGTAGGTGCCGGTGGCACCTTCACCGTCATCCTCAACCCGGCCCAGGCCAACGGCGAACTGCTGGACGTGGTGGCCATCGATGGCACCGGCGCTTCGTCCCTGCCGGTGCAAATCGCTGCGCCAGACATCACCCCGCCGGTCACCCCGAGCGAGCTGGCGATCAGTGCCAACGGCAGCGAGGTCACCGGCCGCGCCGAAGTGGGCAGCACCGTGCGTGTGCTGGCCGCCGATGGCACCACCGTGCTGGGTAGTGTGGTGGTCGACGCCACTGGCAGTTTCAGCATCACCCTCGACCCGCCGCAGGTGAGTGGAGAGGTACTACAAGTCACCGCCACCGACGCCGCCGGCAACACCTCCACGGCCGGCGACATCACCGCGCCGGACATCGACGGTGGCGACACCACACCACCGGATGCCGCAACCAACTTGGTAGTCGGCCTGGCCGGCGCCCAGCTCAATGGCCGCGGCGAAGCCGGGGCCAGCGTGCAGGTGCGCGATGCCCAGGGCAATGTACTGGCCAACGGCTCGGTCAACCCGGACGGCACCTTCCAGATCACCCTTGACCCACCGGTGAAAGATGGCAGCAACCTGCAAGTGGTGCTGACCGATGCCAGCGGCAATGCTTCTGCCCCGGCGTCGGTGGTTACCCCGGACTTGCAGGCCCCGGCCCAACCGAGCGGCGTGGCCTTGGCCGACGGCGTGACCCTGAGCGGCAACGGCGAGCCAGGCGCGACCGTGCAGGTACGCGATGCCTTGGGCAACTTGCTCGGCACTGGCCTGGTCACTGAAACCGGCAGTTTCAGCATCACCCTGTCGCCGGCCCAGGCCAATGGCGAAATCCTCGACATCCGTCTGATCGATGCCGCCGGCAATGTCTCTTCACCCCTGCAGTTCGAGGCCCCGGACATCACCGTGCCTGCCGTAGTCAGCAACATTGTCGTCGGCGCCGACGGCCTGACCTTGGGCGGTCGCGGCGAAGCCGGTGCTACCGTCGAGGTGCGCGATGTCAATGGCACGCTGATCGGTACCGGCACAGTGACCGCGAACGGTACTTTCCTGATCGACCTCGATCCGGCTGCGCTGCCGGGTGAACGCCTGAGCCTGGTACAGACCGACCCGAGCGGCAACGCCTCTGAAGCGCTGACCTACGACGTGCCACTGGTGGTCACCCCGACCAGCCCGAGCGAACTGGTCGTCGCCGCCGATGGCAGCAGCATCAGCGGTTCTGCTCCTGCTGGTAGCCGCGTGGAAGTGCATGATGCCAACGGCACGCTGGTCGGTAGCATCGTGGTGGGTGCCGAGGGCACCTTCACCGTGGTGCTCACACCGGCCCAGGCCAATGGCGAATTACTGGACGTGGTGGCGATCGACAACAACGGCACCTCCTCGTTGCCGGTGCAGGTCGCCGCACCAGACATCACCGCGCCTGTGGCGCCAAGCGATCTGGCAATCAGTGGCGACGGTACCGTTGTCAGCGGCCGCGCCGAAGCAGGCAGCACCGTCCGTGTGCTGGCCGCCGATGGCATCACTGTACTGGGCAGTGTCGTGGTGGGGGCCAGCGGTGCCTTCAGCATCGGCCTCACCCCGCCACAAGTGGCAGGCGAGCAGTTGCAGGTGACGGCCACCGATGTCGCAGGCAACGCCTCCACGGCCGGCAGCGTCACCGCACCGATCGTGGACAACGGCGGCGACACCACACCGCCGGAGCCCGCTACCGAGCTGGCCATCAGTAACGATGGCCGCACAGTCTCCGGGCGCGGCGAAGCGGGCGCCACCGTGGAAGTGCGCAACGATCAGGGGCAGGTGCTGGTGAGCGGCACCGTTCAGCCCGATGGCAGCTTCAATGTGCAACTGCCAACCCCGGTGGTGGATGGCTCGTCCCTGCAAGTGACCCTGACCGATGCCGCCGGCAACGTCTCTACACCTAGCCCGCTGACGGCGCCCGACCAGGTAGCACCGCTGCAACCCACCGACCTGGTGCTGAGTAATGGTGACAGCCTGGTCGGTACTGCAGAAGGAGGCGCACGGATTGAGGTCAAAGATGCCTCGGGCAACCTGATCGGTAGCGTCATTGCCGAGCCGGATGGCAGCTTCAGCCTGACCCTCAACCCGCCCCAGGCCAATGGCGAAACCTTGTCCATCACCGTGACCGATGCGGCAGGCAATACCTCGGTGCCGCTGAGTTACGTGGCCCCGGACATTACCGCACCGGCGATCGTCACTGACGTGCTGGCAGGCGATGGCAGCCTGGCCGTGTCTGGCCGTGGTGAGCCTGGTGCCACAGTCGAAGTGCGTAATGCCCAAGGCGCAGTCATCGGTACTGGCACCGTGGCGCCAAATGGCACCTTCGTGATTGACCTGGAGGCACCGCTGGCCGCAGGTGAGAACCTCGTGCTGGTGCAGACCGATGCCGCTGGCAATACCTCGGCAGGGGTCAGCGTGACCGTTGCCGATACACCGCTGCCCGAAAGCCCGAGCGGCGTGGTGGTGGCCGGTGACGGCTCCAGTGTTTCCGGTACCGCACCGGCAGATACGCAGGTGCAAGTGCGTGACGCGCAGGGCAATGTCCTGGGCAGCACCCAGGCCGGCCCGGATGGCAGCTTCACCATCGGCCTGACCCCGGCACAGGCCAACGGGGAAGCACTGGATATCGTCGCGGTTGACGAAGCTGGCAACAGTTCACTGCCGACCCAGATCACCGCGCCCGATATCACCCCGCCCAATGAAGCCAGTGAACTGCAACTGAGTGCCGATGGCGGCCTGCTCACCGGTCGCGGCGAACCGGGCACCACCGTGCAGGTCATCAGCGCCGACGGCACTGTGCTGGGCAACGCCCAGGTCGGTGCCGACGGTGTGATCAGCGTGGTCCTGAACCCAGCGCAGACCGACGGCCAGGAACTGGACGTGGTCCTGCGCGACCCCGCTGGCAACACCTCGACCGCCAACATCGTCGCGCCCGATACCGACGGCCCGCTGCAACCCTCCGGGCTGGCCATCGATACTGCTGGCATTCACCTTACCGGCCAGGGTCAAAGCGGCTCCATCGTCACCGTGCGTGACGCCGACGGCAATGTGCTGGGCACTGCCACCGTGGGCGGCGACGGCCGTTTCGACGTCACCCTCAACGCGCCACAGCGCAATGGCGAAAGCCTGACCGTCGAAGCGACCGACAACCTGGGCAATAGCGCAGGGCCGGTGGACTTCACCGCCCCCGACTCTACCCCGCCGCAAGTGGTCACCAACCCGGCCATCGACGGCACCGGTACCACGATCACCGGCAACGGCGAACCGGGCGCCACCGTGACCGTGCGCGGGCCGGATGGCAGCGTGCTGGGCAGCACGGTGGTTGGCGCGGGTGGCGCTTTCGAAATCACCCTCGACACGCCGCAAACCAACGGCCAGGCACTGACCGTGGAGCAACGCGACGCGGCCGGCAACCTGTCGGCGGCAGTCGACGTGTCGGCACCGGATACCCAGGCACCCGATAGCCCCACCGGTCTGGTCCTGGCTGGCGACGGCAGCAGCCTGACCGGCAGCGGCGAGCCGGGTGCGCAGGTGACCGTGACCGGCACTGGCGGCACAGTACTGGGCACCGCAACGGTCCAGCCCGATGGCTCCTTCCAGGTGGCCATCGACCCGCCACAGCTCAATGGCCAGACGCTGTCTGTCACTCAGGCGGACAACAGCGGCAACGGCTCGCCCGCTGGCACCGTGACCGCACCTGACTTCGAGGCACCGCTGCCGGCGCAAGGGCTGGGCCTTGATCCTACCGGCACACTGCTCAGCGGGCAGGGCGAGGCAGGCAGCACCGTAGAAGTACGTGATGCCGCAGGCAACCTGCTAGGCACCATCCCGGTGAATGCAGACGGTACGTTCGAAGTGGCACTCTCCCCGGCCCAGACCAACGGTGAAGTGCTGTCGGTGGTGCTGATCGATGGCGGCGGCAATGCCTCGCCGTCGGCCACTTTCACCGCTGACGACAGTACCGCGCCAGCTGCGCCTGCCGGCCTCACGATCACCCCGGGCGGCAGTGCCATCCAGGGTACCGGTGAAGCTGGCGCCACGGTGGAAGTGAAGCTTGCCGACGGCACGTTGGTAGGCACCGTCGTCGTGCCCGCAGGCGGCAGCTTCACGGTCCCACTATCGCCCGCCCAGTTGGACGGCCAAGCCCTGGATGTGACGCTGACCGATGCGGCCGGCAACATTTCGCAGCCCAGCCAGATCCTTGCGCCTGACATCACGCCACCGGCACTGCCCACCGACGTTGCAGTCAGCAGCGATGGCACGGCTGTGACCGGTAACGCACCTGGCGCCAGTTCGGTGACCGTGAGCGATGGGGCCGGCAATGTGATCACTGTTGCGGTCAACCCGGATGGCAGTTTCAGCGTGCCGCTGGATACACCGCAGAACAACGGCCAGACCGTAACCGTGGTAGTGACCGACGCAGCCGGCAACGACTCGGCGCCGGTCTCTGTCACCGCGCCGGACACGACCAACCCGGAACCGGCGACCGGGCTTACCGTAAGCCCGGACGGCAGCACGGTCGGCGGCACAGCCGAGCCTGGCAGCACAGTGGAAGTCCGCAACCCGGATGACACCGTGCGCGGCACTGTAACTGCAGGGCCGGACGGCACCTTCGTGATCCCGGTCGCCCCACCGCTGGCATCAGGTGAAACAGTCGATGTGGTGGTGATCGACCCTGCCGGTAACGAATCGCCTGAAATACCACTGGCTGGCCCGACCGGTACCGAAGTGGCCACGCCTTCAGCCCTTGCCATCAGCGCCGACGGTTTCCTGCTGACCGGCCAGGGTACGGTCGGCTCGCTGATTACCGTGACCTCCGGGGGCACCACGCTGGGCAGCGCCACGGTCGGCAGCGACGGCACCTTCCGTGTGTTCCTCCAGAACGCCCAGCTCAACGCCCAGATCTTGCAGGTCAGTGCCAAGGCTACCGTCGATGGCCAGCCTTCGGTGCCGGCCATTATCGTGGCCAATGACACCACGGCACCGGACGCGCCGACACAGGTAAACCTCAACGCCACCGGCAGTACGCTGACCGGCCAAGGCGAGGTGGGCGCAACCGTGCGCGTGACAGACGTACAGGGCACCTTGCTGGGGACTGCAACCGTCGACAGCAATGGCCTGTTCAGCGTCAGCTTCTCGCCGGCCGTGGCCAATGGGCAAAACCTGATCGTCACCCAGGCTGATGCTGCAGGTAACGTTTCGCTCGCGGCCACCCTGCAAGCGCCTGACCTGCAGGCACCGCTGGCGGCCAGCAACCTCAGCCTCAACAGCGCAGCCACCGTGCTCAGCGGCCAGGGCGAAGCCGGTGCCAGCGTCACCGTGCGCGACGCCAGCGGCGCCATCCTGGCCACTGGCACCGTCAACCAGAGCGGCCAGTTCCAGATCACCCTGCCCAGCGCGCAGGTGACCGGTAGCCCGCTACAGGTCACCCTCAGTGATGCCGCGGGCAACGTGTCCGGCCCGGCCAGCCTGGCCACGCCAGACCACACGCCGCCAGCGGCCATCAGTAACCCGGTGTTGAGCCAAGACGGCCGGCAGCTTTCCGGCAGCGGTGAAGCGGGCGCCACGGTACAGGTACGCAACGCCGCCGGTGCCTTGCTCGGCTCCGCCACGGTGGGCGCTGACGGTCGCTTCACGGTGACATTCGACACGCCGCAAACCAACGGCCAGGTCATCGGCGTGACGCAAGTGGATGCCGCCAGCAACACCTCGCCGGCAATCAATGTGACAACCCCGGACCTGACCCCACCCGCGCCGCTGACCAACGTGGTGCTGAACAACAACGGCCTGACCCTGACCGGCCTGGGCGAAGCCGGTGCCACGGTCACCGTTCACGGCCAGGACGGGACCATCATCGGCACCGGCCTGGTAGCGGCCAATGGCAGCTTTACCCTCACCCTGAACAGCGCCCAGCTCAACGCCCAGCACCTGAGCGTTACGCAGACCGACGCGGGCAACAACACCTCCACCGCCGTGGCGGTCACCGCGCCGGACTTCACCCCGCCTGCGGCACCGACAGCACTCGCGCTGTCCGGTACCGGGCTGCAACTGACCGGTAACGCCGAAGCCGGCAGCACCGTGACCGTGCGCGATGCCAGCGGCAACGTGCTGGGCACAGCGGTAGCCGGCAGCAACGGCACCTTCCAGGTCACCTTGAACAGTGCCCAGACCAATGGCCAGATGCTGCAGGTGACCGCCACCGACGCAGCCGGCAACGTGTCGCCGGCCGCACCTTACACTGCAGCCGACACCACGCCGCCGGCCGCCGTGACCAACCTGGCTGTCTCCGCCAATGGCGCCACCCTGACAGGCGATGGCGAAGCAGGCGCAACCGTGACCGTACGGGCGCCGGACGGTACCGTGCTGGGCAACGCTACAGTGGCCGCCGACGGTCACTTCAGCGTATCCCTGTCGCCGGCAGCGATCACAGGTGAAAGCCTGAGCGTGGTTCAGGCCGATGCCGCACAGAACGTCTCCCCTGCACAGAGCGTGACGGCGCCGGGTGCGCTGGCACCGGCCACACCGGACAACCTGATACTGGCCGCCGACGGCCTGTCAGTGACCGGCACCGCCGAGGCGGGCAGCACAATCAAGGTGTACGGCCCCAACGGCGTATTGCTGGGCAGCAGCCCGGTCGCCAACGACGGCACGTTCACTGTCAATCTCGGCAGTGCGCAGGCCAATGGCGAAGTGCTGCAGGTCAGCGCAACGGGCCCCGATGGCAGCGTATCGCTACCCGCTACCCTGCTGGCACCCGACACCACGGCACCGCAACCACTGACCAACCTGGCGTTGTCCAGCGACGGCCTGGTACTCAGTGGCCGCGGTGAAGCAGGTGCCACCGTTACCGTGATTGGCGAAGGCGGTATCGACCTGGGCACTGCCGTGGTCGATGCCAATGGCAACTTCAACGTCAACCTGAACAGCGCGCAGATTAACGGCGAACAGCTCAGCGCCAGCCAGTCCGATGTGGCCGGCAACGAGTCCAACAGCGTCAACCTGACAGCCCCTGACCGCGTCGCGCCGGATGCTGCCGGCAACCTGGCTTTCGCCGGGGGTGGCAGCTTGTTGAACGGTACCGGCGAAGCGGGTGCCGCCGTGCGTGTGCTCGCCGCCGATGGTTCGGTGCTGGGCAGCGCCACGGTGCGCGCCGACGGGACTTTCCAGGTCAGCCTCGCATCGCCTCAGGCCAACGGCCAACAGGTGCAGGTGGTACTGACCGATGCGGCCGGCAACCAGTCTGCCGCCAGCGCCATCACCGCACCCGATACCACACCGCCAACGGCACCCGGCGAACTGGCCGTTTCCGGTGATGGTGTCACCCTCACCGGCCGCGGCGAAGTGGGCGCGCGGGTGACCGTGACCAACCCGGCAGGCGAGGAAATTGGCAGCGCCACCGTCGATGCCAGTGGCCACTTCACCATCACGCTGAGCCCGGCACTGGGCAACGCCGAGCTGCTCAGCTTCACCCAGGCCGATGCGGCCGGCAACGTGTCGGCAGTGGCAACCCTGCAAACCCCCGACTTCACCCCGCCCGACCCGCTCACCCAAGTGGTGATCAACGCCGACGGCAGTGTGGTCAGCGGCCTGGGCGAGGCCGGCGCCACGGTAATCGTCAGTAACGCGGCCGGTACCGTACTGGGCACGGGTATCGTATTGGCTGATGGCAGCTTCAGCGTCGAACTGTCACCCGCACAAATCAACAACCAGACACTGTCGGTACTGCAGGCCGATCCCCCCGGCAACGTCAGCCTGCCGGTCAACGTGCAAGCGCCGGACCTCACGCCGCCAGCGGCAGCAACCGAGCTGCGGCTCAATGCGGCAGGTGACGAGCTGGGCGGTGTCGGCGAAGTGGGCGCCACCGTGCGCGTGTACGTCGGTATCACGCAGGTGGGTACCGGCACAGTGGGCGCCGACGGGACCTTCATCGTCGAGCTGGATGCAGCGCAGCTCGATGGCCAGGTGCTGCAGGTCACCCTGACCGATGCAGCTGGCAACATCTCGCCAATCAGTTCGGTCACGGCGGTGGACACCACACCACCGGCCGCCGTGGTCGCCATCATCAACGACAGCGGTACCCAGGTGATCGGTACTGCCGAAGCCGGCACCCGCGTCACGGTGGTCAACAACAACGGCGACCTGCTGGGCCAGGTAACGGTGGAGCCGGACGGCACCTTCGTCCTTGACCTGAACCGCCCGCAAATCAACGGCGAAACGCTGACCATCATCGCCCAGGACGCCACTGGCAACCCGTCGGTACCGCTGGCAGTGACTGCGCCAGACCTGACGCCACCGGTGCAGCCGACCGACCTGCTGCTCAACGCAGCCGGTACGTCGATGACGGGTACGGCCGAAGCCGGCAGCACCATCACGGTGCGCGGCCCGAACAACAACATCGTGGGCACGGTGGAAGTGGGTGAGAACGGCCAGTTCACTGTGCCGATCAGCCCGGCACAGAACAACGGCCAGTTGCTGACGGTGGTGTCCACGGATGATGCTGGCAACGCTTCGGTGGCTGTCCCTTACCAGACCAACGACACCTCGCCACCCGACCTGGTGACCAACCTGGCGATCAACAACACCTTCAACGTGCTGACCGGCAAGGGCGAAGCCAATGCCACGGTTACCGTCAGCCTCGACGGAGACGTGATCGGTACCGGCGTGGTGGATGCCGCTGGCAACTTCCAGATAACGCTGGTGCCGGCGGCGGGCTCGCTCGCAACCCTGGAAGTGACACAGTCCGACGGCATCAATACGTCTGCGGTCGCGACCTACCTCACACCCTTGATCGCACCACCCGTGCCGCCCACCGACGTGACCTTGGGCAGCGACGGCCTGACCCTGACAGGCAGTGCACCCAGCGGTGTGGGCATTCGCGTGTACGACGCTGCAGGCAACCTGATCGGTACAGGGGTCGCAAGCCTGAACGGCTCCTTCACCCTGACGCTGGACGCAGCCCAGCTCAATGGCGAACACATTTCGGTGACAGCGGTGGCGCTGATAGGCGGCGAATCGCAGCCGACCTTCCTGCAAGCGGCCGACATCACGCCACCGACCAACCCGGTGGTCACCAGCCTGTCTGTCAATGGCCTGGTGCTGACCGGCACGGGTGAAGCCGGTGCCACGGTGACAGTGCGTGATGCCGGCAACAACGTGCTCGGCACGGCGGTGGTGAATGGCGGTGGCGTGTTCACCGTCAACCTGAACGCCGCGCAGCTCAACGGCCAGGTACTGGGCGTGAGCCAGGCTGACACTGCAGGCAATGTGTCCGGCAGCACAAGCTACACCGCCGCAGACCTGCAGCCACCTGCTGCCCCCACCAACGTCGCCATCAACGGCACCGGTACCGTGCTTACCGGTAGCGGTGAGGCGGGCGCTACCATTACCGTCCAAGGCCCGAACGGCCAGGTGGGTACCGGTGTGGTACAAGCCAACGGCACCTTCAGCATTACCTTGACCTCGCCACAGAACGACGGGCAACTGCTGGTGGTACGCCAGGCCGATGCTGCCGGCAACCTGTCCGCCAGCACCAGCCTGACTGCGCCGGACACCACCCCGCCAGCCGCCCCGCTGGCCACCATCAACGCCAACGGCACCTCGGTCAGTGGTGCTGGCCAGGTCGGCAGCACGGTCACCGTGCGCAACAGCGCCGGTACCGTACTGGGTACCGCAACGGTGGGCAGCAACGGCCTGTTCGTGGTCAGCCTGACTGCGGCGCAGATCGACAACCAGGCGCTCAGCGTCACCCTCACCGACAGCGCCGGTAACGTGTCCACAGGCACTGCACTGACCGCACCGGACCTGACCCCGCCTGCGGCTGCCGGCAACCTGCTGTTCAGTGCCGACGGCAGTACCCTCACCGGTACTGGCGAAGTGGGTGCCACCGTCACCGTACGCAGCGCCGGCGGTACCGTGCTGCAGACCGCGACGGTGCAGGCGGACGGCACCTTCACCGTGACCCTGAGCCCGCCTCAGGACAACGGCCAGATCCTTTCGGTGACCCTCAGCGACCCGCGCGGCAACGTGTCGGGCAACGTCAACGTCACTGCACCGGATGTGGATGCCAACGCGCCGGTCATCGCCAGCGACAACCTGGCCACGGCCACGGTCAACCTGGCAGCGGTCAGCGCCACGAAGACCTACACCGACAGCTTCACCACGCTACTGTCGGGGTTCTCCAAGACCTACACCTGGACGGTGGCAGCAGGCACCACGGCTGACCCTACCCTCACACTGACCACCAACAGCGTGCTGGCATTGCTCAACAACACCAGCTTCACCCTGCAGGTGAAAGACGCCAGCGGCACCTGGGTGACCATCGCCACCGGTAACACTCAGGGCCTGCTCGACCTGATCGTGTTGCCAATCGGCTTGCAGGTGGACATCGGCGTGCTGCAAGCCGGTGATTACCGACTGACCGTGGGCAGTGGCGGCATCGGCCTGATCACCGAAGTGAGCACCACGCTGGACATCGTCTCCACCAGCCTGACCCAATTCACCGGCACCGGCATTGCCACCTCTGGCAACGTCATTACCGACGTGGGTACCGATGGCGCAGTGGATGCTCGTGGCCCGGACAGCGCCGCCGTGCTGCAAGTGCTCAAAAACGGCAGCTACGTCTCGGCCGGGACCGCCACGACGGTTCAGGGCCAGTACGGCACCCTGGTGATCCGTGCGGACGGCAGCTACACCTACACGCCGAACGGCAGCCCGAACAGTGTCGGCAAAGTGGACGTGTTCAGCTACCAACTGGTGCACCCTAACGGCCTGTCCGATGCCGCCAACCTGTACGTGCGCATCGACAGCCCGCAAGCCACGGAGGTCTGGAGCGACACCAACTACGGTGCACCGGCCACGGTGGTCGACGCAGTCAACGACGTAGGTACCAGCCAGGTCACCCTGGACAACCGCGTGGACACCAGCAGCAGTACGCTGGGCTCGCTGAACCTGCCAGTGATCGGTACCCGCCAGGCCACCTACACCACCACGGTTGCCGCCAATACCACGGCCGACCTGCAGGTGGTGGTCAACTCCACCAACCTGTTGAGCCTGCTCAACGGCACCACCATCGAGCTGCTCAAGCTCAACCCGGCCACCGGCCAGTACGTGCTGGTGCAGTCGGTGCCAGGTGGTTCGCTGGTCAGCATACTGGGCGGCGGCGCCGGGTATACCTTCGAGAACCAGGGCGCCGGTACCTACCACGTACGTGTCACCGCCGGCGGCATCGGCTTGCTCAGCTCCATCACCACCAGCCTGAACACCACCACAACGTACCTGACCGAGTTCGTGGTCAGTGGCGCGACAGCCGCCACCGGCAACCTGCTGGCTGACGACAACGTCGGTTCGGCCTTGACTGTGCTGAGCGTGCTGACAGCGGCCAACACCTACACCATCCCGGGCTACAACGGGGTAAGCGTGGCCGGCACCTACGGCACGTTGCTGGTGCATGCCGACGGCAGCTACACCTACACCCTCAACGCAGGGCTCACCTCGGCGGTGGTAGGCCAGCACGACACCTTCACCTACGAGCTAAGCCACCCGAACGGCACTACCGACACCGCAACCCTCACCATCAACGTGGACAGCGCCGCCGGCCTCACCGCCACCACATCGCTGCTGGCCGATACTGGCAACGAATCCGCGGCACTCGCCAGCCTGGCAGCGGCCACCGATGTGATCGCCGGCACTGACGGCAACGACCACCTCGATGGCAGCCAGGGTGGCCACATCACCCTGCAGGGTGGTGCGGGTGACGACACACTGGTGGTGGTCGACCAGAACTTCGCCAGCGTCGACGGTGGCTCGGGAACCGACACCCTGCTGTGGGGCGGCGGTGATGCCAGCATTGACCTGGGCAACCTGGCCGGGCGCGTACACGACATCGAAATCCTCGACCTCAACGACACCAGTTCGGTGGCGCTCACCCTCAACCTGGCGGATGTGGTGGCCATCACCGAAACCGGTACCGACACACTGATCATCAAGGGGGACGACAAAGACTCGGTTCACATGACGGACAACTGGACGCTGGTCGGGAACCAAACTGCCGACGGCATCGACTATAACCAGTACACGGCCCAGGAGGATCCAAGCCATCACCTGTGGGTACAGAACGGTATCCATGTGGTTTGAGGCCGCTGTAAACCCGTCGGGTGAATACCCGGCGGCATGGACGACCAGCAGTAAGGGAACTATGTGAAGCGAAGCAGTCCGCTGTCACCGCTGTTGCTGGGAGCCTTCGGGCTCCTGGCCCTGAACTTGCACCCGGTTGCCCAGGCAGCCGATGATATAGACCCCCACCTGCGCCAGATCGGGCCGTCGCTGCTACGCGATGCGCCCGAAGCGGTGCCCGCCCGCCCCCCCATCGGCATGGCCCCGGTCGCCAGTGGCGAACGGCTGAGCCTTACCGACGCGGTGCTGCAGGCAGCGCAATGGCACCCGAGCATCGCTGAGGCCATCGGCAACCTTTACAAGCAGGGCGAAGGCATCAACGTCGCCCGTGCGGGCTATTACCCACAGATTTCCGGTGGCCTGCGCACCGGTTATGACACCGGCTATGGCGGCGACCGCAATAGCCAGGCCCTGAACCTGTCGCTCAAGCAAATGCTCTATGACTTCGGCAAGGTCGACAGCGCCGTCAACGCGGCCCAGGCTGCCGCCGCCCGCGCCCAGGCCAATATCCTGCTGGTGGTCGACGACCTGGCCCGCGACACAGCCTATGCCTGGATCGAAACCCGCCGCTACGAGCAACTGATGACGATTGCCCGCGACCAGATTCGCGGCGTGGGCGACATTGCCGGCATGGCGCGCCAGCGCAGCGACATGGGCGCCAGTACCCGTTCCGACGTGGTGCAGGCCGAGTCCCGCGTGGAAAGCGCCCGTGCCACCCTGGAAGAGTACCAGTCGCAGTACGAGCGCTGGCGCTCGACCCTGGCGGCACTGATGGGCCGCGTTACCCCACCGGCACTGGCCGAAGGCTCACCCGCCGAGCTGAACCAGGCCTGCAAGCGCCCTGCACAGGGTGATGACCGCCTGCCCGCCGTGCTGATGGCCCTGGCCCAGCGCGCACAGGGCCAGGCAGAGCTGGCCCAGGCCAAGGCGGAGGCCTACCCTACCCTGTCGTTGCAACCGCAGGTCAATCATTACCTGGACGACGACTACAACCGCGATAACGCACGGCTGGACCGCACCCAGGCGGGCATCTACCTGAACGTCGAAGTCCCCATCTACCAAGGGGGCTCCATCAGCGCCCGTACCCGCGCCGCCGGCCACGCGCTGACCGCCGCCGACTCCGCCGAAGACGCCGCACGCCTGCAAGCGCGTCGAGGCCTGGCCGAGGCCATGGCGCAAACCTCCGGGCTGGGCCGCCGGCTAACCTCGCTGGAAGCACGCCAGGTCAGCATCCAGGAGGCACGCATGCTCTACGGGCGTCAGTACCTGGACCTGGGCACACGGCCACTGCTCGACCTGCTCAACGCCGAGCAGGAGATCTACCAGTCACGCTTCGAACTTGCCGGCACCCGCTCCGATCTGCTGCGCCTGGATGTCGACTGCCTGTACAACACCGGCGCCCTGCGCACGGCCTTTGGCCTTGAGGGGCGCAACCTGCAAGGTGTGGAGATCCAGCCATGAGTGATTCGATCGATGTGACCCTGCCCAACCAGGCGCCCGCGCCGGAGCAGGCCGCCGCCCACCGGCCAGACCTTGGCCCCTGGCTTGAGGTGATGTTGCAGGTGGCACACCACTACCGCCTGGACGTATCACCCCAGCGTATTCGCCTGGCCGCTGCGGAGGATGCCCGCCCGTTGAATGAAATCCTCCGCCACATGGCACGTCAGGCGGGGCTGGCATTGCGCTTCGTGCACTTCGATGCCAAGGGCCTGCGGCAATGGCGCACGCCGCTGGTGCTGGAGCTGGACGATGGGCAACTGGCGGTGGTCGAGTCGGTGACCGAAGAGGACGACCTGGCAGTGGTGTTCGCCGGTGACCAGGGCCTGACTTCGCGTCTGCCCCGCGACACCCTGAAAGGCCGTATCAACCGCGTGGCCCTGCTGCGCCCGGCCCGGCCACTGCGCGATGTGCGCACCGACGACTACACCGCGCCTTACGACCGCCACTGGTTCGCCCGCATCGTACTGCGTGACCTGCGCCCTTATGGGCAGGTGATGGTCGCGTCACTGGTGGCCAACGTGCTGGCGCTGGCCGGCGTGCTGTTCTCGATGCAGGTGTACGACCGAGTGATACCGGCTGAATCCCTGCCCACCCTCTACGTCCTGTTTGGCGGTGTGGTGTTGGCACTGGTGTTCGACTTCAGCATGCGCCTGCTGCGGCTAAAGGTGACCGACCTGCTCGGCAAGCGCGCCGACCTGCGGGTGAGCGACCTGGTCTACGGCCATGCCCTGCGCCTGCGCAACTCGGTGCGGCCGAAGTCCACCGGCTCGTTCATCTCGCAGTTGCGCGAGCTGGAGTCGATCCGCGACCTGATCACGTCCAGCACCGCCACGGTGCTGGCCGACCTGCCGTTCTTCCTGCTGTTCCTGTTCGTGTTCTGGCTGATCGGCGGCGTACTGGTGTTCATCCCGCTGGTCGCGCTGCTGGCCATGGTGTTGCCCGGGTTGCTTGCACAACGGCGCCTGGCACGGTTGGCCAATGCCTCGATGCGTGAGTCGGCGCTGCGCAACGCCATGCTGGTGGAAAGTATCCAAGGCCTGGACGAGATCAAGGCACTGCAGGCGGAGGCTCGCTTCGAACGGCAGTGGAACCAGTACAACGCGGCCTGCGCGCACACCAACCTGCGCCTGCGCACCCTCACCAACGGCCTGGTGACCTGGACGCAGAACGTGCAGGGTGCCGTGTTTGCCGTGGTCATCGTGATCGGCGCACCCATGGTCATCGCCGGCGACCTCACCACGGGTAGCCTGGTGGCGGCATCCATGCTTTCGTCGCGGATGATGGCACCGCTCGCCCAGCTGACCCATGTGCTGACCCGCTGGCAGCAGGCCAAGGTCGCGCTGCAAGGCCTGGACAAGCTGATGCAGTCGCCAGTCGACCACCCCGAAGGCGAAGCCCGCGTGCACCTGCCAGCCATTCACGGCGAGTACCGCCTGCGCCAGGCCAACTTCCGCTACAGCGAAGACTACCCGCCAGTGCTGAACATTGGCCGGCTGGACATCCAGCCGGGCGAGCGCATTGCCGTGCTGGGCCGCAACGGCGCCGGCAAATCAACCTTGCTGCAGGCGCTGGGTGGGGCCATGGACCTGGTACAGGGCGAGATCAGCCTGGACGGCATCGCCATGGCCCACCTCGACCCTGCTGACCTGCGCCGTGACGTCGGCCTGCTGCCGCAGTACGCGAGGCTGTTCCACGGCACCCTGCGGGAAAACCTCACCCTCGGTGCCGGCCAGGCCAGCGACCAGGAACTGGTGGCCGCGCTGGCCGCCACTGGCGCACTGGACTTCGTCCGCCGCCTGCCCAAGGGCATGGACCACTTGATCCTCGAAGGAGGCCTGGGCTTGTCTGGCGGCCAGCGCCAAGCCCTGGTGCTGTCGCGCCTGCTGGTACGCCAGCCGCAAGTACTGCTGCTGGACGAGCCGACCGCGTCGCTGGACGACATGACCGAGCGCAAGCTGCTGGATAACCTGGAGCGCTTCTGTCAGGGCCGTACACTTGTGATCGCAACCCATCGACTGAGTGTTCTGCAGCGGGTCGACCGCATCCTGGTGCTGGACGCCGGGCGCATCGTCATCGATGACGCGCGCGATGCCGCGCTGGCCAAACTGCAGGGAGCCCAGGCATGAGCAACCATGAACTCCCGGCTTCCTACCTGGACGGGCAGGACGACCAGGCGGTGTTCCGCGCCGGCCGCATCATCACCCTCTGCGCGCTGATGCTGGCGGCGTTCCTGGCCTGGGCGGCCTGGTTCGAGGTGACCGAGGTGTCCACCGGCACAGGCAAGGTCATCCCAAGTTCGCGAGAGCAGGTCATTCAGTCGTTCGAGGGCGGTATCGTCGCGCAGATGAGCGTGGCCGAAGGCGACCTGGTCGAGCGCGGCCAAGTGCTGGCCCAGCTCGATCCGACCAAGACGGCTTCCAGCGTGGGTGAAAGCGAGGCCAAGTACCGGGCTGCCAAAGCCAGCCAGGCTCGCTTGCAGGCAGAGGTGACCGGCAAGCCCCTGACCTTCCCGGCGAGCCTGCGCGACTCTCCCGACCTGATCGATGCCGAAACCGCGTTGTACCAGACCCGCCGTCGCGGCCTGGAACAGACCCTGGCGGGCATTCAGGACTCGTTGCAGCTGGTGCGCAGCGAGCTGAAAATCACCGAGAACCTGGCAAAGATGGGGGCCTCCAGCCGAGTTGAAGTGATCCGCCTGAACCGCCAGCGTTCCGAGCTGGAACTCAAAGCCAACGAGGCGCGCTCAGACTATCTGGTGCGCGCCCGGGAAGAACTGGCCAAGGCCAGCGCCGAAGCGGACGCCCTGTCGGAAGTGATCCGTGGGCGCAGCGACTCGCTCACCCGCCTGACCCTGCGCTCGCCGGTGCGCGGCATCGTGAAGGACATCGAGGTCAACACCCTGGGTGGCGTGGTGCAGCCCGGTGGCCAGGTGATGAAGATCGTGCCGATGGACGAACGCCTGCTGATCGAAACCCGCATCGCGCCACGGGACATCGCCTTCATTCACCCCGACCAGGCGGCCAAGGTCAAGATCAGTGCCTATGACTACTCGGTGTACGGCGGGCTGGACGGCAAGGTGGTGGGCATTTCGCCGGACACCCTGCAGGACGAGGTCAAACCGGAAATCTACTACTACCGCGTGTTCATCCGCACCGAACAGGACAGCTTGCAAAACAAGGCCGGCAAGCGTTTTGCGATCGTGCCAGGGATGATTGCCACGGTGGATATCCGAACGGGCGAGAAAACCATCCTCGATTACCTGATCAAGCCGCTGAACCGGGCCAAGGAGGCCCTGCGCGAACGCTGATCCAGTTATTTACACACATCCCTGTGCGCGCGGGCATGCCTGCGAACACCGGCGAAGCCGGTGCCATGCACCGCGACGCACGTTTCGCGGGCATACCCGCTTCCACAAGGGGCCCAAGCACTCCTGAGTTCTGTGCAAATTGCCTAAAGCCCGACCAAAACAGGCCGATAACCGGATATCCCCTGCTCCCCACCGAAGGTCACCATGGCCACGCAAAATGCCCGCGCGGATTCGCTATCCCTGCTGCTGTTCACCCTGCGCAGCGGCAAGCTGATGGCAATCAACCTGCTCAAGGTCAGCGAGATCATCCCCTGCCCGCCGCTGACCAAGCTGCCCGAGTCACACCCCCACGTAAAAGGTGTGGCAACCCTGCGGGGCCACTCGCTGTCGGTCATCGACTTGTCTCGCGCCATTGGCGAACAGCCACTGGTCGACCCGCAGGGTGGCTGCCTGATCGTTACAGAGATCAGCCGCTCGCGCCAAGGCCTGCATGTACAGGCAGTCAGCCGCATCGTGCATTGCCTGAGCACCGACATCAAACCGCCGCCCTACGCCTCGGGCACCCGCTCGTTCATCACCGGTGTGACGCGCGTGGACAACACCCTGGTGCAGGTGCTGGACATCGAAAAAGTCATACACGCCATCGCCCCGCCCGTCGCCGAACCAGCGCACGGCACCTTGAACGAAGAAGACGCCAGCCTGCTGGCCGCCGCCAACATCCTGGTGGTGGACGACAGCCAGGTGGCCCTGCAGCAGTCAGTGCACACCCTGCGCAACCTCGGTATCGAATGCCACACCGCGCGCAGCGCCAAAGACGCCATCAACGTGCTGCTGGAGCTGCAAGGCACCGCGCAGGAGATCAACATCATCGTCTCCGACATCGAAATGAGCGAAATGGACGGCTACGCCTTCACCCGCACGCTGCGTGAAACCCCCGACTTCCAGCACCTGTACGTGCTGCTGCACACCTCGCTGGACAGTGCCATGAGCAGTGAAAAGGCGACCCAGGCCGGGGCCAATGCCATCCTTACCAAGTTCTCCTCGCCAGAGCTGACCGATTGTCTGGTGGTGGCTGCGCGTACCGTGGTGTTCGCCGAGCACTGATATATTCAGCGACAAACTCCCCGGCTTGCCGCCGGGGGTGACTCGGGCATAATTCGCGCCCCTCGCAAGAAAATTGCCGGAATCGCGTATGAAGCTTCTCAGCTCTATCTTGATCAGCTGCGCCCTCTTCAGCGGTATTGCCCAGGCCTCCAGTAGCCAGGCCTGGAACGATCAACGCCAGCAGATGCTCAAGGCTTGCCTGACCGCCAGCCAGTTCAAGGACGCCCATGCCCGCGGCAAGCCCGCCGAGTTTGATGACCAGGTCGGCATGAGTGCCCTGCTGATCGAAGGCGTCTACCCACAGAAGCACATGCAGCAGCGCACCGGCACCGAACTGTGCCTGTACGACCGCCAGCACCAGCGTGCTTTCGTCAGTGAATGGAGCCCGGAGGCCAAGTGACCGACCGCTTACGTTTCGGCTGTACCGGCTGCGGCAAATGCTGCACCGGCCACCATGTGCCACTGACGCTGGCCGAAGCGCGTCGCTGGGCGGACGATGCCGGCCAGGTGGTGGTACTGATCGAGGCCTTCGTCGTGGACGGCCCCGGCATGCCGCTGGAGCAGCGTGACCATGTGCTGCGACGCTCCCATCCAGTGCATTGTGGCGAGGGCGAGGCACGCGTCTCGGTGACCTTTGCTGCATTCAACCCCGGACGTTGCCGTAACCTCGACGCCAACGACCTCTGCACCATCTATGAGCAGCGCCCGCTGGTGTGTCGCATCTATCCGGTAGAAATCAACCCGCATATCCCGCTGCGGCCAGACAGCAAAGACTGCCCGCCTGAGGCTTGGCAACAGGGGCCGGAGCTGATTCATGGCGCGCAACTGGTCGATGTGGAACTGCAGGCACTGGTACAGGCTTCGCGCCAGGCCGACCGCGATGACATTGCCGCCAAGGTAGCGGTGTGCCAGGCATTGGGCATGACGACCAGTGCGCTCAAGGGGAATGGGTTTACCGCCTACTTGCCGGATATGGGGGCCTTTGCTGCGGCACTGGCACAGGTACAGGGGAATGAAGGGGCACAGTGGACCTTGCATGTGCAGGATGAAGCGCTGACGGCAAGCTTGCAGGCACTGGGTTTGCGCACAACCCATCAAACCCCGGTTTATTACGCCTTTATCGGTTTCTAGCCTGACCATTTTGCCCAAGGCGGCACCCTGTGCAGGTGCTCTAGCACGGGACTTTCGCCGAAAGTCCTATTGATTTTCGCAAGGATCGTTACCTTTTGCGCAACAGTGCTTATCGCACTTCGCTCTGTTTCGAGTGCACTGAAAGGACTAACTTTACCCCTGTCCTCATTAGCACTTGCACCGCAAGAAGGTAGTTTCAAATGTCCAACAGTATGGGTATTGCCAGCGTCTTCGTCCTGTCTTCCCTGTTGTTGTCGCCCCTGGCCATGGCCGAAGAATCCCCGGCTTTCGTTACCCGTAATGCAGCGTTCGCGGCGGTCCATCAAGAGGCCCGTGAGGCTGTTGCCGCAAACAAGGCAGATACCGCAAAAGACGCGAAACAGACAGCTTCCAAAGTGAACGTCGATGCCAATGCCGACAGCTGATCAAACGCTGTCGCTGTTCCTTCTTTCCCTTGGCTACGCCATGGGCACCTCCGGTGCCGATATGTTAGCCTTTTAAAGCCGCTGCCGATCAGCGGCTTTTTTTATGTGCTTTAACACTCAGCCCGGCTGTAACGTGTACCTATAAAAAAGACGCACATTCAAATATAAAAACTGCCCCACCGTCAGACCAAAGGAGCTAGTACCGGTGCCTTCCGCGTTTCGTTTTACCCCGCTTTTCATTGCGTTGACTGCAACGATCCCTTTCGCCGCCCAGGCAGATGAAGACAAGGCTGATGGCTTCATCGAAGGTTCGTCCTTCAACCTGCATTTTCGTAATGCCTACTTCAACCGCGACAACCACAACGCCGGCGTGCGCGACACCCGCGAGTGGGGCCAGGGCGCGGTAGCGCGTTTCGAGTCGGGCTACACCCCAGGTGTGGTCGGCTTTGGCCTGGATGCTCATGCCATGCTGGGCCTGAAGCTCGACGGCGGTGGCGGCCATGCCGGCACCAGCATCCTGCCCGAACACATCAAGGACGACGGCGAACTGGGCGCTGCCCCGCATTCGTTCTCCACTGCCGGTGCTGCGGTCAAGCTCAAGGCCTTCGACACCGAACTGAAAGCCGGTGACCTGTTCCTCACCAACCCGGTGATCGCCGGCGGTGAAACGCGCATGCTGCCGCAAACTTTCCGCGGTGTAAGCCTGACCAACACCAGCATTGATGGCCTGTTGCTCGAAGGCGGCCAGGTCAGCTTCACCCACCCGTACAACCAGAGCGGCCACCGCCGCATCGACACCTACTACGGGTCACTGGACGAGCACGACAAGAGCAAGCACCTGAACTGGGCCGGCGCGTCGTGGAGCGGTACCGAGCACATCACCGCCAACCTGTACGCCGCCGAGCTGAAGGACATCTGGAACCAGTACTACGCGGACTTCGACTACACCTATGTGGTCAATGACCTGGTCAGCCTGAACCCGGGCGTGCACTTCTATCACACCCAGGACACCGGCCAGGCCCTGCTAGGCAAGATCGACAACAACACCTACAGCGTGCACTTCACCGTCAACGCTGGCTTCCACAGCGTCACCGCCGCCTACCAGCGAGTGAACGGCAACACGCCATTCGACTACATCAACCTGGGCGACAGCGTGTACCTGGACAACTCGCGCATGTACTCGGACTTCAACGCGCCGAACGAGCGTTCGTGGAAACTGCAGTACGGCTATGACTTCGCCGGTGTCGGCGTGCCTGGTTTGTCTACCTCGCTGTCCTACTCGCGCGGCGAGGCTGACCTGACCAAGGCCACTCAGGACACCACTCACTACGACTACTACCGTGAAGATGGCAAGAACGCCATGCACTGGGAACGCGACCTGGACGTGAAATACGTGTTCCAGGAAGGTGACCTCAAGGACCTGTCGGTGCTGGTGCGTTATGCCACCCACCGCGGCAGCCAGGGTTATGCGTCGATCGACAGCAACAGCGACAACGATGAAGTGCGGGTCATCGTCGACTACCCACTGAACGTGTTCTGATCTTTTGCTGCCAGTGTAGGAGCGGGTTCACCCGCGAAGAAGGCTTCGCCGGTTTTCGCGGGTAAATCCGCTCCTACAGGGGCACACGGCAACTCGAAAAGAACAGTACACCGTGCTTCCGTCGGACAAATCTTGTCCGACAATCCCTGCTTCCCTAGAATACCGCCGCCGCGAATGGCCCTGCCCACGCAGTAGCGAGCATGCCCACCCAATCCCCGCGTTTCGCAATCTACAGGTCGCACCCCGAGCTGATCCTCAATCTGGGCAGTTGCCTTGCCGTGCTCGCCATCGTGGCCATCGTCAGCTACCTGCTTGCCCGCGAGCGCGAGAGTGTCGAGCAGTCGGCGGTGCGCTCGTCGAACAACATCGTCCAGCTGATCGAAAGCGACATTCTGCGCAACGTCGAACTCTACGACCAATCACTGCAAGGCCTGATCTGGGCCGTCGGGCGCAAGGAACTGCCGGAAGTCCCCGGCCCGATACGCCAGCGCCTGCTGTTCAATGAAGCCTTTGTCGACCGCAAGCGCGGTGACGTGCTGTGGCTGGACAAGCAAGGCAATGTCGTCGGCGACTCCACCAGCAACGTGCCACGCAAGGCCAACTTCGGCGACACCGGGGTGTTCAAGGCCCACCAGCACAATGCCAACCTCGGCTTGCTGGTGGGCCCCCCGTTCAAGGCCAAGCTTGGCGACCTGGACTGGTGTATCAGTTTCAGCCGACGCATCTCGGGCCCCAATGGCGAGTTCGCCGGGTTGGCAGCGGGTGCGCTGCGCCTGTCGTACTTCAATAAGTTGTTCCAGCGCCTGGACATTGGCCACGACAGCAGCATCAACCTGTTCAATACCGACGGGCAGTTGCTCGTCCGCCAGCCCTCCCCCGCGCAAGACCCGCTGATTGGCACTTACTACACCGAACGGCCCAATTTCAAGCGCATCCTCAGTGAACAGAGCGGTAGCTTCACCGCCCGCTCCCACAGCAGCGGCAAGCCGCGCATATTCACCTTCGCCCGGGTCGCGCAATTGCCCCTGATCGTACTGGTGGTGCATTCGGCCGACGAGGTGTTTCAGTCCTGGCGCCGCACCGCCATTCTGGTCAGCGTCGCCACCGGCGGTCTGTGCGTGGGCATTCTGTGGCTGACGTTGCTGCTTGGCCGCGAACTGCGCCGCCGCCACGAAGCCGAAGAAAACCTGGCGATGCTCGCTTCCACCGATAGCCTGACTGGCCTGGCTAACCGCCGCAGGCTGGACCATGTGCTGCGCCAGGAATGGGCCCGCGCACAACGCAGCCGTAAGCCGTTGGCGATACTGATGGTGGACGTGGACCACTTCAAGGCATTCAACCAGCGCCATGGCCATGCCGGTGGCGACCATGCCTTGCGCGAAGTGGCGAAGGCCATCGAAGCCTGCATTCGTCGCCCGGCAGACCTGGCTGCGCGCTATGGTGGGGAGGAGTTTCAGGTAGTGCTGCCGGAAACCGATCTGGCCGGGGCCCAGCTACTGGCTGAACGCATCCGCGCCAGCGTCGAGGCGCTGGCACCGTTTGCGGATGACGCCCACGCAGTGACCGTGAGCATCGGTATCGGTCTGTCCGGCACCCAGCACGACCTTGGCAGGGTGCTGGGTGCTGCGGACGAAGCGCTCTACCGCGCCAAGGCCAATGGCCGAAATCGGGTAGAGGGCCCGCTCGATTAGGAGCGGGCGCGGGCAGCGTTGCGCAGGGCCTTGACCTGGTCATGGTTGCGCTGCACGCCTTGCAGCTGCTTTTCCACCAGGCTGTAGGTCATGTCGCTGGCAGTGCGGCCCAGTTTCACCAGCTTTTCGCGGGCTTCCTTGTAGGCCTTGAGGGCGTGGTCCTCGCCACGCTCCACCTCGTTCAGCACGGCTTCTTCGTCCTTGCCGGTGACCATCGACTTGAGGTTGACCCAGCCGCGGTGCAGGTCGCCACTGATGCTGGTAGAGGTTTCCGGATCACCGCCCAGGCGGCGCACTTCGCCCTGCAATTCACTGGCAGCGTTGGCGCACTCGCCCGCACGCTGGACGAAGAACGCTTTCAGTTCGGGGTTCTTTACATCATCGGCCGAGGCCTTGAAACCTTTCTCGCCATCCTTGCTGTACTCGATCAGGTCGTTGAGTACGTCGATCACGTCTTTGTTGGGGTTGCTCATGGTCGAACTCCTTGGCAGGTGATAGTCCTCTAGAGAACTGCAGTGTTCGTGCCACGCTTTTAAAAAACGCAAACCCCTTATTATTCAATAACTTATAGCTTGATGGGAGACTACTGTTTACGGCGTTCTGCATGATTGCCGCTTGGGGCTTCGTGCAGATTGCAGTATGGTCGGCGCCTTTCCACAGCCAGGTGCGCGAAGATGAAGCCGGAAACCCTCGAACTACTGGTGACCCGCAGCATGCCGTTCGGCAAGTACCAGGGCAGGATCATTGCCGACCTGCCCGGGGACTACCTGGCGTGGTTTGCGCGCAAGGGCTTCCCGGCAGGGGAACTGGGCGGGTTGCTGGCGTTGATGCATGAGATCGATCACAACGGGCTGGGTGATCTACTGGTGCCGTTGCGGCAGAAGCATCGCCGTTGAAAGGCCAACACGGGCTCTGTGGGAGCAACTGTCTTGCTCAATTTCTGAAAGCTGGCGCGATCCGTGTGGGAGCGGCCTTGCGTCGCGAAAGGGCTGCACAGCAGCCCCGGGATTTCAGCGTCGATGCAAATAATGCCGGGGCCGCTTCGCGGCCCTTTCGCGACACAAGGCCGCTCCCACAGGCCGGTGTTCAGCCTCAGCCCAGCGCGGTATCGAGAAACCTCATCACCGCAAAACCGCCCATCAACCCTGGGTAATGGAGCTGGGTGCAGCGCTGGGCATCAAGGCCTAGCCGGCGCTGGAAGCCCTGAAGGTCGCCGTACACATCTAAAGCCTGGCGCAGTCCTTGTGGGAGCAACTGTCTTGCTCAATTTCTAAAAGCTGGCGCCTTCCCTGTGGGAGCGGGCTTGCCCGCGAACACGGGCGAAGCCCGTGCCATCCACCACGGTGTTGGCTTCGCGGGCAAGCCCGCTTCCACGCGGCTCACGCTGCGTTCTGGATTTACGTTGTACTTTCAGGCTGCGGTAGCACTAGATCGAGCCATGATGTACCCGTTCTGAGCATGGCATTTAACCGCACGATGAACGTTCTCATGCAGGCCACGATAGCGACTTTGGGAAGTTTTCCGCGCTCCCGCAGTGACTGATAACGAGCCTTGAGTGCTGGGTTGTATCTCATCGCCACAAGGCATGCCATGTACAGCGATCGCCTGACCGCAAATCGTCCGCCAGAGATAGAGCGCTTGCCCATGAATTTCCCGCTGTCGTGGTTGAAGGGCGCCACTCCGACCAGGGAGGCAATTTCTCTGGATTCAACCCGACCCAGCTCCGGCAGCAGCGCTACTAGCTTGCCCGCTGTCACCATCCCAATGCCTTTCACTTTAATCAGTTGGGTAACCCGTTCGTCGTTCAGCATCGCGGTTTGCTGTTCGATCTCACGCTCAACCAGTTTGATCTGCGCTTTGAAGTGTTTCAGGTTGGCATTCAGGTAGTTAGCAACTGCAGTCGATTGCACCTGCTTCAGGCGCCGCAGGTCGTCATCTCGCTGTTGAACCAACCGATCACGTTGCTGAAGCAACTCTCGCAGAAGCGCTCGTTCGGGGCTGATTCGCAGGGAGGGTTGATCTGGAATGACTTCGGCATAGTGCGCCAGAACCTCGGCGTCGATGGCGTCAGTCTTGGCCTTGATGCCTAGAGAGTCAGCGAATGACCTGGCTCGCCTGGGATTAACGCGTATGACCTTGTAGCCAGCGTCCTGTAGAAAACGCATGACATCTCGCTCGTAGCCACCCGTCGCCTCTAACAGGACGCGCTTGATACTGAGCTTGCGAAGGCTCTCCAGTAGCGCCTCAAAGCCTGTGGGATCATTGCTTAAATGCATTTTGATGCCCTGTGGCCGCACCGCAGCATCAAGGGAGAGACTGGAAACATCGATACCCAAGAAGGAAGCCATCACCAAAACCTCCTAAACTCAACACAGTGAGAGGACTTTGGCTTGGCCCACGCTTGTGATTCGAGATCAGAGCCGCATCCAACTGTTCGGGCTCTCGCCAAAGTGGAACGGTGAATGGCAGCTTGTGCTCCCACACGTGCTCAAGGCACCTACGGCATTCAGCTTGCCATTCACCGCTCTCACTCCAGATTCTAATCCCCCATCAAGACACAAGCGGCCTTGTGTCGCGAAAGGGCTGCGAAGCAGCCCCAGATTTTCAGCTTCGCAACTTAGATTGCCGGGGCCGCTTTGCGGCCCTTTCGCCACACAAGGCCGCTCCCACAGGCCGGTGTTCAGCCTCAGCCCAGCGCGGTATCGAGAAACCTCATCACCGCAAAACCGCCCATCAACCCTGGGTAATGGAGCTGGGTGCAGCGCTGGGCATCAAGGCCTAGCCGGCGCTGGAAGCCCTGAAGGTCGCCGTACACATCTAAAGCCTGGCGCAGTCCTTGTGGGAGCGGCCTTGTGTCGCGAAAGGGCTGCGAAGCAGCCCCAGATTTTCAGCTTCGCAACTTAGATTGCCGGGGCCGCTTTGCGGCCCTTTCGCGACACAAGGCCGCTCCCACAGAACGAGGTCTGCTCATACACTTTTAGCAGGCGCCACGGCCAACTCCACACCCTCGCTCTTCTTGATAACCGCATACACCACCGCTGTCACCAGGCTACCCGCCACAATCGCCAGCAAATACAGCAACGCATGGTTGATCGCGTTGGGGATCAACAACACGAACAAGCCGCCATGCGGCGCCATCAGCTTGCAGCCAAAATACATCGACAATGCCCCGGTCAACGCACCACCGGCGATACTGGCCGGAATCACCCGTAAAGGGTCCTTGGCGGCAAACGGAATCGCCCCCTCGGAGATGAAGCACAGCCCCAGCGCCAGCGCCGCCTTGCCCGCCTCGCGCTCGCTCTGGGCGAACTTGCGCCTGGCCAGGAAGGTGGCAATACCCAAGCCAATCGGCGGCACCATGCCGGCGGCCATGGTCGCCGCCATTGGCGCGTAGCTCGACGAGGCCAGCAGCCCCACCGAGAACGCATAGGCGGCCTTGTTGATCGGCCCGCCAAGGTCGACGCACATCATGCCGCCCAGCAACAGCCCCAGCAGGATGGCATTGGTGGTGCCCATGCTGTCGAGGAAGTGCGTCAGGCCTTCGAGCATCGCCGCTACCGGCTGGCCGACCACATAGATCATCACCAGCCCGGTGAACAGACTGGCCAGCAATGGAATGATAAGGATCGGCTTGAGCGCCTCCAGGCTGCTGGGCAAGCGCGCCCATCGGGCAATGGCCTTGGCGCTGTAACCGGCGAGGAAACCGGCGACGATGCCACCGATAAAGCCGGCCCCCAAGGTGCTGGCCAACAGGCCGCCAATCATGCCCGGGGCCAGCCCGGGGCGGTCGGCGATGGACCAGGCGATATAGCCTGCCAGTAGCGGAACCATCAGTTTGAAGGCGGCTTCACCGCCAATCTGCATCAACGCCGCCGGCAAGGTGCCCGCCTCTTTGTAGGCCTCGATACCGAACACGAACGACAGGGCAATCAGCAGACCGCCGGCCACCACCATCGGCAGCATGAACGACACACCGGTCAGCAAGTGCTTGTACACGCCGGTTTTCTCGCCCTTGGCCGGCGTGGTCGCCGCTGCAGCGTCGGCAGCGTTTTCCACCGTGGCCTGCGCCAAGGCTTTGTCCAGGGTAGCGCGGGCCTGCTTGAGGGCAATGCCGGTACCACAACGGTAAATACGTTTACCGGCGAAACGTGCAGTGGGTACTTCAATGTCGGCGGCCAGCAGCACCACGTCGGCCGCTGCGATGGCGTCAGCGGACAAGGGGTTGCGCGCACCGACCGAGCCCTGGGTCTCGACGGTAAGCTGGTAGCCCAGTTGTTGTGCGGCTTGCTGCAAGGCTTCAGCGGCCATGAAGGTATGGGCTACGCCGGTCGGGCATGCCGTGACGGCAACGATGCGGGCGCCAGCACTGCCAACTGCGGCGGGGGTGCCTGTCACCGCGGCCAGCAGTTCGGCGTTGGCCGCCGCTTCGTCGAGAAAGCCTTCGCGATCAGCCAGCGCCTGGGACGGCGTGCTTTGGTACAGGCGCTTGCCGACGAAGCGGGCCAGGTCCACCGGCCCGGTGCTGACCACAAGCACCCAGTCAGCCTCGGCGATCTGTGCAGCGCTCAGTTGCCGCTCGGGGTGTTCAGTATTCTGCACTTCGACGCTGGTGCTCCAGCCGCGCCGCTGGGCAGCGGCGGACAGCAAGCGTGCGCTCAGTACACTCGATACCTGGCCGTTGGGGCAGGCGGTGACTATGGCAATGTTCATCGGCAACCCTCTTGTTGTTCTGTCAGTTGCACGGCCGCTTCCAACTGCGCCAGGTGCTCGCGGTCATGGATGCCGAAGCCAACCTGGGTAACGGCCTGGGCGGCGATGGCAGTGGCCCGGGTCAACGTCTGTGCAGGCGCCTCGGCCAGCAGCAGGCCGTGGACCATGCCGGCCACCAGCGAATCCCCCGCCCCCACCGTGCTGGCCACCCGCACCTTGGGTGGGCGGGCCTGCAGGGCCAGATCGCGACTGAACCAAGTGACGCCCTGCTCGCCCGCAGACACCACCACGTGTTCAACGCCACTGTCCAGCAGGCGCTTGGCGGCGGCGCGCTGTTGCGCCAGGTTATCCACAGCCAGGCCCAGCACTTCGCCCAGTTCTTCGGTATTGGGCTTGACCAACCAGGGCGCGCTTTGCAAGCCGACACGCAGGGCTTCACCACTGCTGTCCAGGACTACCTTGAGGCCTTGGGCCTTCAACCGTTCGAGCAACTGGCGGAACCAGTCGGCACTGATTCCACGCGGCAGGCTACCGGCCACCACCACGGCATCGTGACCGGGGGCAATCTGTTCCAGCCTGTCCAGCAAGGCACTGCGTGCCGCCTCGTCGACCTCCGGGCCCTGCCCGTTGATGTCGGTCACGCGGCCATCGGCCTCGACCAGCTTGATATTGCGGCGGGTTTCGCCCGGCACACGGACAAAGCAGTCGGTAAAACCGCGGCCGTCGATCAGCGCCTCGAAGGGCTGCAGATTATCGCGCCCGAGGAAACCGCCCACGGTTACGCTGTGCCCCAGGTCGGCCAGTACCTGGGCAACGTTAAGCCCCTTGCCTGCGGCGTGACTGTGCTGCGCCTGGCTACGGTTGACCTGCCCTGGGCGCAGAGTGTCCAGGCCGATGGTGATATCCAGCGCAGGGTTCAGGGTAAGAGTGAGGATCTTGGCCATTCAGTAACGCTCCACCAGCGCGCGAACTGCTGCGGCGCTGTCCTGTTGCAGGGCCTCGCGCGCCAGGGCGCGGGCTGTCTGATGATCGGCCTGGCGAACCAGTGCCTTGACTTCGGCGATGCTGCGCGCGGAGACGCTGAGTTCGTCCACGTCCAGCCCCAGCAGCACGGCCACCGCCTGCGGGTCGGCTGCCAGCTCGCCACACACGCCCACCCACTTGCCGTGGGCATGGGCGGCGCGCACGGTCATGTCGATCAGGCTCAATACCGCCGGGTGCAGGCCATCGGCCTGTGCCGAGAGGCTGGGGTGGCCACGGTCGATGGCCAAGGTGTATTGAGTCAGGTCGTTGGTGCCGATGCTGAAGAAGTCCACCTCGCGCGCCAATTGCGCTGCCAGCAGGGCCGCTGAAGGCACCTCGACCATAATGCCCAGTTGCAGGTCGGCTACCGGGATTTCTGCACGCAGGCGCTCTACCATGGCCCGAGCCTCACGCCATTCGTGCACCTGGCCAACCATGGGGAACATGATACGCAACGGGCGCTGGTCGGCAGCCCGCAACAACGCGCGCAACTGGTCTTCCATCACTTGCGGGCGCTGCAGGGTCAAGCGCACGCCGCGCACGCCGAGGAAGGGATTTTCCTCGGCAGCGATCGGCCAGTAAGGCAACGGTTTATCGCCGCCAACATCCAGGGTGCGCACCACCAGCGGGCGCCCATCGAGGCCATCGAGCACGCGACGGTACTCGGCTTCCTGAGTAGCCACATCCGGCGCTTGAGGGTGGGCCATGAAAATCAGTTCGGTGCGCAGCAGGCCGACACCTTCGGCGCCCTGCTCCACCACCTTGGCGATGCCGTTGCTATCGCCGATGTTGGCAAACACCTCGACGGCATGCCCATCACGGGTGATAGCCGGCTCGAAGCGGTTGGCCCAGGCGGCCTGCAGGCGTTGCTCGCGCAGGTCACGCTCGGCCAGCGCCCGCTGCAGTTCATCCGCTGGCGGTGCGACGCTGACCACACCACGCTGGCCATCGAGCAGCAGCGGCGTACCACTCTCCAACAGCAGTATCGATGCACCCGCGCCGACCACTGCTGGTATGCCCAACGCCCGGGCGACGATGGCACTGTGGGCCGTGGCGCCGCCCTGGGCGGTGACAATGCCGGCAACCCGGTTGGGGTCCAGGCGGGCGACATCGGATGGACCGACTTCGGTCATCACCAGCACATAGGGCTGCTCGGGTTCAACCTGCGCCTGCACACCACACAACTGCGCCAGCACGCGGCGGCCAATATCGCGCAGGTCGGCGGCGCGCTCGGCGAGCAGCGCATCGTGCAACGCCTCTTGCTGACGGGCCGCAGCTTCGATCACGGCCATCCACGCGGCCGCAGCGCTTTCGCCCTGGGCCAGGCGCTGTTCGACATCATCGGTCAGGGCCGGGTCGGCAAGCATTTCCTGGTGGGTGACGAAAATTTCGCCAATGGCCTTGTCGCTGCGCAGGACCAAAGCCTGCAGTTCGCCGTTGACGGTAGCCAAGGCTTCGCGCAGTTTCTGCCGCTCCAGGGCGCACGATTCCCCCCGCAAGGGATAGTCGAACTCACGCTCGACACAGACATGCGCCGGGCCGCTGGCAATGCCGGGGGCGGCGCCCACACCCTGGATACGGCTGCCGGCCGCTGGCGCTTGCAGTACTTCGGGTACGTCATCGGCAATGGGCGCGACGCTCTGCGGTAGCGGTTCTACCTCTTCACCCAAGCCTTGCTCGATAGCCGCCAGCAGCACCGGCAAGGCATCGGCAGCGATGCTCGGTTCGGCGACCAGTTCCAGTGCCTGACCACGGCGTGCGCCGAGGCTGAGCAGCTTGCTCAGGCTCTTCACCGATACGGCTGGCTGCGCGCTATCGACCAGGCGCACACGGATTTCCCCTTCAAAGCCTTTGGCCAGTTGTGCAAGCACCTTGGCCGGGCGCGCATGCAAGCCATGTGGATTGGCCAGCACGACACGTGCGCCAGGCCAGTCCGCCGGCGCTTCACCGCCCAACACTTCCAGTACCGCACGGCTGCTGGTGGCCTGGTAGAGCATCTGCCCGCGGCCTTCGATCAACACTTCGCACAGACGCTCGAGCAGGGCCTCGTGAGCGGCGCCAAGGCTGGCCAGGCAGAACAGACCGTTGAGCGGCTGGTCGCGGTAACGCAGCGGCTGCTGCGGGGTGATGAAGGCGAGGCCCGGCTGACGAACCTGGCGCTCGCTGTGCAGCCACCACAGGCCCTCACCCAGCGGCAGCGGCTCGGCCTGCTGCAGCACGGCGGCAAAGCCACTGTCGACACAGTCGGCACGTTGCAGCAGGCGGGCACCGCGCCAGGCCAGTTCGTCGAAGTCTTCTGCCGGCACGTTCAGGCCGACCAGCTGCGCATCCAGCGCCAGCGCCTGGGGCGCGCCCTGCAGCAGCTTGAGCAGCGCTTCGGCAGAGCTGGCACGGCGCAAGGCTTCGGCCAGGTCGGTCTCGCCCAGCGCCCGGGTCAACAGCTGCAGCAGGCGCAGGTGTTCGTCGGAGCGGGCGGCAATACCAATGGCCAGGTAGACCATTTGCCCGTCACCCCAGTCTACTCCCTCGGGGAACTGCAGCAGGCGTACGCCGGTGGCATACACCAGGTCACGTGTTTGCGGCGTACCATGGGGAATGGCGATGCCCTGGCCAAGGAACGTGGAGCCTTGTGCCTCCCGGGCCTGCAGCCCTTGCAGGTAACCGTCGGCGACCAGGCCGTCCGCAACCAGCCGATCCGCCAGAAGGCGCAATGCCTCGGCCTTGTCGGCGGCCTTCTGGCCCATGGCTATCTGCTCATTGGCGAGCTCGAGCATGACCTTCTCCTTTTGCAGTTCCCGTTCGGGTACTGGAGTATTGTTGTGAAATTCACATAAAGGGCCAGTTCAGCAGCCTTGCGCAGGTGGCAGCCGAGGCAGAAAATTCGGCAGCTGAAACGTTTAATCTGACCAGACGGCCACGTTACTCGATAATCTGCCCAGTAAAAAGCCCCATCCTGTCGGACAATTGCGACAATGGTCGTCTGCGCGTGATGCCTGTACCGGGTCAAACTACCCGGTCCGGCCTTACAGCCAGCCCCGGTAATAACAAGGAAAATTCGGTGAAACTCAGCGATATCGCCCGTCTGGCCGGTGTGTCCGTGACCACTGCCAGCTACGTCATCAATGGCAAGGCTGAACAGCAGCGCATCAGTAACAGTACTGTCGAGCGGGTACGCGCGGTGGTCGAAGCCCACGGCTTCACCCCCAACCCGCAGGCTGCTGGGCTGCGCAGCCGGCATACCCGCACCCTGGGCTTCATTCTCCCGGATCTGGAGAACCCCAGCTACGCCCGCATTGCCAAGCAACTGGAGCAAGGCGCACGCGCCCGCGGCTACCAGCTGCTGATCGCCAGCAGCGATGACCAGCCAGACAGCGAGCGCCAACTGCAGCAACTGTTCCGTGCGCGCCGATGCGATGCGCTGTTCGTTGCCAGTTGCCTGCCGCCAGAAGATGACAGCTACCGCGAGCTGCAGGACAAAGGCCTGCCGGTGATTGCCATCGACCGCCGCCTGGACCCCGCACACTTCTGCTCGGTGATCAGCGACGACCGCGATGCCAGCCGCCAGCTGGCCGCCAGCCTGCTCAGCTCGGCCCCACGCAGCATCGCCCTGATAGGCGCGCGCCCCGAGCTGTCGGTTAGCCAGGCGCGTGCCGGCGGATTCGACGAAGCCCTGCAAGGCTATACCGGCGAAGTGCGCCGCTATCAGGGCGAAGCGTTCAGCCGTGAGTGCGGCCAACGCCTGATGCAGCAACTGATCGACGACCTGGGGGGCCTGCCGGATGCTCTGGTGACCACTTCGTACGTGCTGTTGCAGGGCGTGTTCGACACCCTCCAGGCGCGCCCGGTCGACTCGCGCCAACTGCAGCTGGGTACCTTTGGCGACAACCAGTTGCTCGACTTCCTGCCGCTGCCGGTCAATGCCATGGCCCAGCAGCATGGCCAGATTGCCGCCACTGCGCTTGAACTGGCACTGGCCGCCATCGAGGAAAAACGCTATGAACCCGGCGTGCACGCCGTTGGCCGCACCTTCAAGCAACGCATCTCAGCGGCCTGAACATGCGCCTGATCGACACCCACACCCACCTGGACTTCCCCGACTTCGACGCCGACCGTCCGCGCCTGCTGGCCAACGCGGCGGCCCGTGGGCTGGAGCGGATGGTGGTGCTGGGGGTGTACCAGGCGAATTTCCAGCGCGTGTGGGAGCTGGCCTGCGCCGAGCCGCGCCTGTTCGCCGCGCTTGGCCTGCACCCGGTCTACCTCGACCAGCATCGCCCTGAGCACCTGGTGCAGTTGCGCGAGTGGCTGGAGCGCCTGCGCGACAACCCGCGGCTATGTGCCGTAGGTGAGTTTGGCCTGGACTATTACCTCGCAGACCTTGACAAGACCCGCCAGCAGGCGCTGTTCGAAGCGCAACTGCAGATGGCTTGCGACTTCGAACTACCGGCCCTGCTGCACGTGCGCCGCAGCCATGCCCAGGTGATTGCCACACTCAAGCGCTACAAGCCAGCGCGGGCGGGGGTGATTCATGCGTTTGCCGGCAGCTACGAAGAGGCCCGCGAGTACATCAAGCTGGGCTTCCTGCTGGGGTTAGGCGGTGCGGGTACCTGGCCGCAGGCGCTGCGGCTGCGCAAGACTCTGGCGCGGCTGCCACTGGACAGTGTGGTGCTGGAGACTGATGCACCGGACATGGCACCGGCGATGTACCCGGGGGTACGCAACAGCCCGGAGCATCTGCCGGAAATTGCCACGGCGCTGGCGCACGTGATGGGGCTGGATGTCGAGGTGCTGGCACAGGCCAGCACCCGCAATGCTTGCACGTTGTTCGGCTGGTGAAACTCGGGTGACCGGGATTCGCGTGGGATGCGATTGGCCCCGAATCAGACCAGCACGGTCCACAGCGCGAACCCGGCATACCACAGCACTGCACAGCGCAACAGCAATTCCCACAGGCTGTCCAGCCGCCCCAAACCGCGCTGGCTGTCCTCTTCTTCGGGAATGTCATCGGCAATCCGCCCCACCCGAGCCACCAGGTGCCCGGCGCTGATGTGCCAGTTGAGCACCTCGTGCAGCATCACCCGTGTCACCGCGAGGAAGTTGCCCACCAGGGCAAAGCTCAACGCCAGCGCTCGCACCGGCAACCAGTCCATGATGTGCCGCAACTGCTCGGCACGCGCCTTCAAAGCCGGCTGCTTGCTGTGCTCACTACACAGCGCCAACAATCGATAAGCCAGCGCAGCGCCAGGGCCCAGTACGAAATACCAGAAGATCACCGCAAAAAAGCCCTGGTACACCTGCCACAGCAAGTTACCCTGCACCCGTACCAGCAGGCTGTGGGGTTCATCGGCCACCAGGCCCAGGTCACGCTCGGCTACGTGCAGCGCCGCCTGATCGTCCCCCCGCCGCCAGGCATCACGAAACGCCCCCAACGATGCCTTGGCATCGCCGCGGCCCAGGCTGTAGATCAGCACCAGCAGGTGCACCGGCAACGCCAGCAAACCATACGCCACCGGCTCCAGCACATGCAGCAGCAACACCAGCAGCGCTACCGGCGCCAACACCAGGATGGCCAACGTCCACCACGGGTGCACCTTGCCACTGCGCTCCAGGCGCACCAGTTCACCAAGAAAGAACCCGTCACGCTGCACCTTATGGCGCAGCGCCGAAAACTTCTCGACCCACAGCGCCAGCACCAACACCAGAAAACTCATGCCTTGTCCTCGTTGTGCTGCAGCGCCTGGCGGTAGCGCGGCCAGTCGAAGGCCGGGCCGGGGTCGGTCTTGCGCTGCGGGGCAATGTCGCTGTGGCCCTGAATGCGGTTCAGGTCGATGGCCGGCCAGGCACTGCGGATGTGCCGGGTGAGTTGCTCCAGCACCGCATACTGGGCATCGGTATAGGGCAGGTCGTCGGTGCCTTCCAGCTCGATGCCGATGGAAAAGTCGTTACAGCCTTCGCGCCCGTCAAAGCTCGACACACCCGCATGCCAGGCACGGTCATGCAACGACACGAACTGCGTCACCGCGCCGTCACGCTCGACGAACAGGTGCGCCGACACAGTCAAGTGGTTGATGCTGGCAAAATACGGGTGTTCATCAGGGGCCAGGCGGTTCTGGAAGAATTGCTGCACCTTGCCCGTGCCGAAACAGGCCGGGGGCAGGCTGATGTTGTGGATCACCAGCAGGGAAATCGATTCGCCTTCGGGGCGCGCATTGAAGTTCGGCGAGGGGCAGTGGGTGATTCCGATTCCGTGGAACCAGCCAGTGGCACGGTCCAATTGCATGGGCAGATCCTGAAAAACGCCGTGAACATGCCCACAGTATGCCCTGCGGCCAACGCCGTGTGCATGTGAATGATTGTAATGCGACTGCCTATTGCGCCTGCCCTTGCCGCAAGCTCTCAAGTACCGCCTCCAGCGCCCGTTCGAACAACAGGCGATCATCCAGTACGCGCACTTCGTGCCGCTGCAGTGCCTGGGCCAGGCTGGCGCTGCTCCACTCGCGCACTTTCATGCCGGTGCGGTTGGCAAACACCAGCCTGTCACTGCTGTCAATGCGCGCGACCAGCTTGCAGCGCAGTGGTTCATCCTCGTCGAGCACCTCGACCCAGGTGCCGATGCGCAGGCGTTGCGCCTGGCGCAGCGCTGCAGCCTGCCCGTCGGCAGCGTGCAGGGGCACGCAGGCGGGCTCTTCGGCAATCGCCAGCACAATCTCTTGGGCCACCCGCACATCGCCCAAGGATTGGCCCTCCCCGCTCGGCAGCGCCTCATTACCTGCGCAGGCGCGTAAGTGCAACTGTTCCAGTTGCAGGAAGAACTCGCGGGTCGCCACCGCGTCCAGGGCTACGCTGGCCAGGCCATCGCGCAGCGCCTTGAGCAGGCCTGGCACTTGCTGCAGCAAGGCTTGTGGCTCATGTGGCGGCGTGATGCTGGCCAGCAGCATGTCCATCGTCTGCACTGCGTCGTGCCAGGCCTGTGAGGCCTCGCCCTGTTTCAGCCAAGCCAGCAGCAGTACCTGGCTCCAGGCCTGCACCAGCATTTGCACCACCACCTGCGGCAGTACCCGGCCACGCAGGCGCTGGTTGAGCACGTGCTGCACCTGCTGCCTGGCCTGCATTGCCCGGGCACGGCCTTCTTCGGCGTCGCGAGTGCGTTGCTCCAGCAACTCGTTACGTCGCCGTTCGTCCTGATTGAATGCCAGGAAGTCGTCGAGCAACTCGGCGAACAGGCTGGCATCGTCGGCAAAATCATTGAGCAAACGCTGGACGATACGCTCTACCCGCACGTGCAAGCTGTCACGCTGGCCTTCGCTGCCGCACTCCCAGCCAATCGCGGCGCCGGCGATTTCGTTGAGCAAACGGCGCGCCGGGTGGCTACTCCGGCTGAACAGCCCCTTGTCCAGTAATGCCACCTTGAGCAGGGGAATATGAAGGCGCGCAATCAGCGCCCGCAGGCTGGCCGGCAGGTTGTCATCGTTGTGGATGAACGCGAACAGCAGGCCAACCAGGTTGATCATGTCTTCATCAGCCACGTGAAGGCGCCGGCGCGTGCCGCTGCGCACACTCACCCGCAACAGCAGTTGCTCAAGTTGTTGGCCGAGCTCGAAGTCATCGGCCTCGTACGTGGCGGGCACATAGCGCTGCAAATGCGACAGTAGCCGGAGCAGGTCGGCGGTACTGATCGGCTGGGCGGCAGCCACCGCGTGCAAGCGCGGAGCGAACTGCCCGCGCACCGGCGCCAGCAGTGCCTGCAACGAGGCAAACAACGCCTGCCCTGCGGCGTCCGCCCCCTCCTCCTGGCCAAGGTTCGCCGGCCCGGGTCGCGCACGCATGCGCCGGTCTTCGGCACGCCGGCGCGGCGCCGGTTGCAGCTCGGGCAGTACGCCGGCAGCGGCCAGCAACTGGTTGGCTTCGCCATAGATCACATCGGCATCACGCAGCACATAACGCTCGAACAGCTTCAGCAGCACCAGCTTGACCCGCAGGCCAACGCCCAGATTACGCCCGGCCTCGAGGAAGTAACGACACAGCGCGGCTGGCCCCAATGGGTTGTGCTGCTCGTACAGGGGGCGGTCGAGCAATGCCTGCAGGCGCAGACCCAGTTGCTGCAGGGCAATGCCATCGCGTGACAGCACCCGCGCCACCATGCCCTCGATGGCGGCGGCCCGCTCCATTTGAGCCTTGCTGCGCGGGTTGCCCGGCTCGACCAGGTTTGCCAGCAAGTCGACCTGGCCGGCTCGGAGGAAAGCATCATGGAACGTATCCAGAAAACCACGCTCGATGCTCTTGCGCTTCAGGCGCAGGTCACGCATGGCCTCGAAGTACAGGTTCTGGTCACCGCGGTCCGAGGCCTTGTCGGCCATTTCGAAGAGCATGTCATCGGCATTGTCGAACAAGTCCTGCAGGCCCTGACGCAACTGCAACGCGGCCTTGTCGCGCACCTGCAGCAACACGACCGGAAGGCAAGGATGAGGCGTGCGCCCCCCTCGGTCGATGGCTGCCGCCAAGGGCACCACCTTGCCTTCTTTTTGCATCCTGGACTCCTTGCAGGGTGTCTTGCCCGAAAGGGCTGAAAATCGTCAAAGCCATGGCGCCAAATACCAGTCGCCATTATCGGTAAAAAACCGTATAGCTACCAGCGCCGTTTCGCTGGCTGGCTAATGACCCTGATCGGCTCCGATTACTCACAACGCCCGACCAAAGGTCAGCGCCAAGGCGGCTGTACACACCGGCCCCCTGCCCTATAATCGCGGGCACCTAGCTTGTGGAGCCGACCATGCCGAACCTACGCCTTGCCGACCTGACCGCTGAAATTGAAGCCAACGTGCGCCGCGCGCTGTTGGAGGACATCGGCAGTGGCGATATCACCGCGCAACTGATCCCGGCCGAGCGCCTGGCCAAAGCGACCATCATCACCCGTGAAAACTGCGTGGTCGCCGGTACCGCTTGGGTCGATGCCGTATTCCGCCAGCTCGACCCGCGCGTTGCTGTGCACTGGCAGGTGGCCGACGGTGAGCAGGCCACTGCCAATCAGCCGTTGTTCCACCTGGAAGGCCCGGCCCGTTCGCTGCTCAGTGGGGAGCGCAGCGCACTGAACTTCCTGCAGATGCTGTCGGGGGTCGCCACCCGTGCGCGCTTCCTCGCCGACTTGGTTGCAGGCACTCAGGTGCGCCTGCTGGACACCCGCAAAACCCTGCCGGGGCTTCGCCTGGCGCAAAAATACGCAGTGACCTGCGGTGGGTGCGACAACCACCGAATAGGCCTGTACGACGCCTTCCTGATCAAGGAAAACCACATCGCCGCCAGCGGCGGCGTAGCCGAGGCGGTGGCCGCAGCACACCGCATTGCGCCGGGCAAGCCGGTGGAAATCGAGGTCGAAAGCCTGGACGAACTGCGCCAGGCGCTGGCCGCTGGCGCGGACATCATCATGCTCGACGAGCTGAGCCTGGACGAAATGCGCGAAGCCGTGCGCATTACCGCTGGCAAAGCCAAACTTGAAGCCAGCGGTGGGGTCAACGAAACGACCCTGCGGGTGATTGCCGAGACGGGGGTGGACTACATCTCGATTGGCGCCATGACCAAGGATGTGAAAGCGGTGGACCTGTCGATGCGACTGAGCCTGTGAGCTGATTGCAGACAATAAAAAACCGGCGCTTGGCCGGTTTTTTATTGGGGGCGCTTTGCACCCCTTTTCTCAGATCAGGACGAGGCGTTGGCCAAACCGTCCAGGTAGCGCTCGACATCCAGCGCTGCCATGCAACCCGCACCGGCCGACGTGATGGCTTGGCGGTAAACGTGGTCAGCCACGTCGCCAGCGGCAAACACACCCTCGACGTTGGTAGCGGTGGCGTTGCCTTCGCGGCCGCCGTTGACTACCAGGTAGCCGTCTTTCAGGGTCAGCTGGCCTTCGAACAGCGAAGTGTTCGGGGTGTGGCCAATGGCGATGAACACGCCGTCGACCTTGATTTCGTCGCTGCTGCCGTCGTTGTTCTTCAGGCGCGCACCGGTTACACCCATGTTGTCACCCAGCACTTCGTCCAGGGTGGCGTTGAGCTTGAGCTCGATCTTGCCTTCGGCCACACGGGCGTTCAGCTTGTCGACCAGGATCTTCTCGGCGCGGAAGGTTTCGCGACGGTGTACCAGGGTCACTTTGCTGGCGATGTTGGCCAGGTACAGTGCCTCTTCCACGGCAGTGTTACCACCACCGACCACGGCGACCGGCTTGTTGCGGTAGAAGAAACCGTCACAGGTGGCACAGGCCGAAACACCCTTGCCCATGAAGGTTTCTTCCGACGGCAGGCCCAGGTAGCGAGCGCTGGCGCCAGTGGCGATGATCAGTGCATCACAGGTGTACTTGCCGCTGTCACCCTGCAGGGTGAACGGCTTGTTGGCCAGGTCGACAGCGTTGATGTGGTCGAAGACGATCTCGGTTTCAAAACGCTCGGCGTGCTCTTGCATACGCTGCATCAGAGCCGGGCCGGTCAGGCCGTGGGGGTCGCCCGGCCAGTTGTCGACTTCGGTGGTGGTGGTCAGCTGGCCACCCGCCTGCATGCCGGTGATCAGCAGCGGCTTGAGGTTGGCACGGGCGGCATACACCGCAGCGCTGTAACCGGCAGGGCCGGAACCGAGAATGATGACGCGCGAATGACGTACTTCAGACATGTCGAACTCCTGTCGAGCGGGCCGCAGGGCCGGCATCAGTGTACCGGCTGCGCCAGCCAAGAAATTAAAAAGGACCCACGCAGCACTTGGGGAAGGCTAAAACGCGCAGGCCCGCAAAGCGAAAAGTTGAGCGCACTGTAGCGAGGTCGCAAAGATTAAGGAAATATCCTTAGACAATCCACCTCATAGGCATCGCCTATGCTGCGATTTCATCGATAAACAAGCCCCGGGCGCTTTTGTTACATCCCGTTTCCCGCCCACGGCGTGCCTTTCGTCGGCGCGGCAAACTCGGTAAGGTCAGCGCGTTTTCCTTCTCTGCGGAGTATCTAGATGCAAGCCCCTGTCCTCTCTGGCCCCCAATACCTGCGCGAAGGCCTGAAACTGGTGCTGAGCCCGAACCTGCGGCTGTTCGTGCTGCTGCCACTGGCAGTCAACCTGTTGCTGTTCGGTGGCCTGATCTACTTCGCCGGCCACCAGTTCGGCCTGTGGCTCGATGCCCTGATGCCCACGCTGCCTGACTGGCTGAGCTTCCTCAGCTACATCCTCTGGCCGCTGTTCGTTGCCTTGCTGGTGCTGATGGTGTTCTTCACCTTCACCCTGGTGGCCAATATCATTGCCGCGCCGTTCAACGGCTTTCTGGCGGAAAAGGTCGAGGTGGTAGTGCGTGGCGAAGACACCTTCCCTGCCTTCAGCTGGGGCGAGCTGGCAGCCATGGTACCGCGCACCTTCAGCCGCGAAATGCGCAAGCTGGGCTACTTCCTGCCACGCGCCATCGGCCTGTTCGTCCTGTCGCTGATCCCGGTGGTCAACGTGGTGGCTGCGCCGCTGTGGCTGATCTTCGGCGTGTGGATGATGGCCATCCAGTACATCGACTACCCGGCAGACAACAACAAGATGAGCTGGCAGGACATGCTCGCCTGGCTGCGGCAGAAGCGCTGGCAGAGCCTGGGCTTTGGCGGCATCACCTACCTGGCGCTGATGATTCCTGTGGTGAACGTTCTGATGATGCCGGCGGCGGTGGCCGGGGCTACGCTGTTCTGGGTGCGGGAGCGGAGCTGAAGGAGCGAGGGGCTGCAGGGCAGCCCCTCTTTGCGGATTGCTTTTTAGAAGTCGGAGAAACTGTAGGGTTCGAGGGTGGCAATCTGAGAAAGCAGTATTAGATGTTCCACTGCCTTAACCTTCTCGAGGTTAGCAAGGTCGCTTGACCCGCCGAACGCCAAGGCTGGAACGAACCCATACATTTCATCATGCTTTAGCATGCCCAATTTCTTCTTTGCGGGCTCGAACATACCATCAAAGTCAACAGACGCCTTCTCTTTGCCAAGGAAGAAACCTTGCACTTCCCTGTCCATATCCGCCGCTGTCAACTCATATTCACTGCCCCTGTATCGTGAAATATGAGCCAAAATCTTTACTGAGAAACCCGTTTGCTCTCCAAAGAGATACAGGTCACCAAATGCGCCGCGAGCGATCAGGTGGTATCTATCCCGCTTCTCCAATATTGTGCCTTCGATAAGCGAGGCAGTTACCCCTTCATATTCCTGGGGATTGACAGTCCAAAATATCCCGTCACCATACCCGCACCAACCGTGCTCACTCCAATACGCTAACAATTTGTTCGGCAAGATCCCTCTGTATCGATCCAGACTTGAGGGAGGAACCTCCTGTCGAAAAAACGGCTCACCAACTTGCTCTACAAACAGGGAAAAAACCTCATCCACGGCGAAACCCTCAAGCGACTAGCATTTATGCAGTTTTACGTTCAACAAGCCTGATCCCACGCCCGATTTTGAAGCTTTCTCGGCAGCAGCTTTCAAGCCCTCAACTCTGCTTTTCCATTGCGGGCCTATGCTCGAGTTAACTTGCCTGTCGCCAAAATCAGAAATAGTATCCCGTCCACCGGCGATCAAGTCAGGATTATGCAAAGCTGCGAGAGATGACAGGGTTTCCTTTGCCTGCTTCACCGAGAGCTTTCTAGCTTCAATGGCATTCATAGTTTTCATCAGATCCCTCTGAATTCTCTCCTGTAACTTATCATAAAGTTCCTTTCTCGCTATTTTTGCAATGCGCGGATCTCGCTTCGCCGGATTAGCGATATTTTCGAGAAACTCTTCAACCGTTAGCCGATTCAACCCATCCTGCTGTCCCTTCAGCTGCCGTTCAAACTCGCCATGCTTCGATGCTGGCAATTTATCCGCCTTGAAACATGCCACCGTATGCAAAGACATGCTACCGGGCTTACCTGTTGACGGCTCCTTGTCTTTTTCTGCCTGCCGATTCGGCTGAACTGGCTGCGGATCACCCATCGCCCCCTTGCGCCGCTCCGGCACTTGCAGATCCGGCCGTTTCTTCAACCCTTCCTCATGCTTGAGCATCCATTGCCCCAGCCGCGCGCCTTTGCGGCTGGCCGCCATCTCCTGGGCCAGCACTCGGGCATCGCCGCGTCCGCGGGTGAGGTATGACACGATCGCCCCCAACAACAGCACCACGACTTCCACATGGCCTTGGGCAATCTGATGCGTGGCCCGAGATATCGCATAAGGGTCGTCCCGGCAGAACGGGCCGGTGCCTTCATTGCCGCAGGTGCCTTCCCAGGCGAAGCGGATGCCATCGACGTAGTACTCGCCGATACGCGGCAAGCCGTCGATGAAGAACTCGGCGATGGAGGCCAGCCCCAGCGCACCGAGGATCCAGCCGCTGACCTTGAGGCCCATGGCCGCGCCTGCGCCAGCGAACGGTATGGTTCCGGCGCCGCCGGCGAATGCGCCGACCCCTGCGCCAAGCAGGCCACCGGTAACGGTGCTGCCGACGACGATCATCGCCATCTGCTGCACGACCCTCAGCAGTTCGTCGACGATGCTGTTGATGTCGAGGTCGGCGAAGCGCTGGCGTAGCAGGTGCGCCGCCTGCCATTCGGCGTGGTAGAAGGCTGTGCGGACAGCTTCGATCCGGCGCAGGTTGAGGCCCAGTGAGGCGACCTCTTCATTGAGGCTGGTGCGGAACTGGCCACCGCTTGGGTAGCCCACCATGGCGATGACACGTGACTCGATCTCGTGCCAGGAGGGCACGAGGTAATCCAGGTACATGAGGTGTCTCCCTGACAACGTGTGCAGGGGGAAATCCCATCATGGATTCGGATCGGAGGTTTCTGAGTCAGTTGTAGGAAAATGCGACTTCGTTTCCGGCATGCTCGGCGAAGTTCAGCTGTTCAGTTGTTGCTGTGGGTAAGGCTGGAAATTTTTATCGTTCTTGAGATCGAGCGCCGCGCAGGCGAAGCTCGATCCCATGGCCATTACAAACCCCAAGCCATATCAAAGACTCAGCCGGCTGGAAAACTGCCCCACTACGTCCACTACCCGCTTCGCCCCGTCCTGGATCTCGACAATCACGCTGCCCGTCTCATCCGCCAGCGCCAGCCCCTGTTCGGCCTGGCGCTTGCTGGTGTCGATGATCGACACTGCCGCCTGCGCCAGTTGTTCGTTCTGCTGTACCACCCGGGCGATTTCTTCGGTGGCGGTGCTGGTGCGAGAGGCCAGTTGGCGCACTTCGTCGGCAACGACGGCAAAGCCCCGCCCTTGCTCACCGGCACGGGCGGCTTCGATGGCCGCGTTAAGGGCCAACAGGTTGGTCTGCCCGGCAATGTCGCTGATGGTCTTGATGATCGAACCGATCACCCGCGACTGGGTATCCAGCGCCTGGATGCCGTCGGCCGCCTCTTGCATCGAAGCCTCCAGTCCACGCATCACGGTGACAGTCTGGGTGACCACTTCGGTGGCCTTGCGAGCACTGACATCGGTACCCAGCGAGGTGTTGTAGGCGACATCTGCCGCCTCGGCCACTGCCAGCTCCTGGTTGACCTGATCGGTGATCACGGTGGCGAACTTGACCACCTTGTACAGCACATCGTGGGCATCGAAGATCGGGTTGTACGAGGCCTCCAGCCAGATCACCCGGCCATGGGCATCAATGCGCTTGAAGCGCTCGGCAACATATTCGCCACGGCGCAGCCGGTCCCAGAACGCTTGGTAGCCAGCCGAGTTGACCTCCTGCGGTTCGCAGAACATACGGTGGTGCTTACCGCGAATCTGCTCCAGGCGATAGCCGACGGTGGCCAGGAAACGATCGTTGGCAGTGAGAATGATGCCGTCGAGGTCGAACTCGATCACCGCAGTAGAGCGCATCAACGCCTTGATCAGGCTTTCGTGCTCGCGTGAGGTCTCAATGGTTCGGGTCAGGTCGCTGGAATGCAGGGTGAAGTACTTGATGCGCCCCTCGCTGTTCTTCACCGGCTGCAGGATCGAGCGCAGCCAGGCTTCCTGACCATTGCCCCGCAGAAGACGGAACGCACCGTTCAGGTGTTCGCCACGGCTGATCGCACTTTTCATGCGCTGGTAGAAGTCCAGCGACTTTACGTGGGCGGGGACGATGTCCTCGATATTGCGTCCAAGCAATTGTTCGGCACGGTAGAGCATCTCGCTCTCGAAGTTGCCGTTGACCATCTCGATCCGTCCCTGAGGATCGAGCTGCAGCACCAGCATCTCGCTGTCGAGACTACTCTTGACCTGTTCGATGGACATCAGGTCTTCGCGCAGTTGCCGGATTTCTTGCTTGAGCTTGTTGTTGAACATCACCGCTCTCCTGGAGCGCATCACGTAGTCGAATGCATCTTCATCGGCTGCCGGCTACACCTTCTTGAGTGCTGTGCGAGGAAATATTCATAAAGGCAAACGTGCCGGCGGTCAGGCGTCATCTTTACGTCACAAGGCGGTCACATTAGCGCAACCCGGCAGGCGGAAACTTTTTGTCATGAATACACCCGCCCTACGCATTACCCTGGTCAGCGAAACCTTCCCACCCGAGATCAATGGCGTGGCCAACACCCTTGGCCGCCTCAGTGAAGGGTTGCGCCAACGCGGCCATGAGGTCGAGGTGGTGCGCCCACGCCAGGCAGGCGAAGGGCACGCGCACAACGACCCGCACCTGATGCTGTGCCGTGGCTGGGCGCTGCCTGGCTACCCGGGTTTGCAGTGGGGCGAGGTGTCGATGCACAAGCTGTTGCGCCGCTGGCGCCGGCAGCGCCCGGATGTACTGTACATCGCCACCGAGGGGCCGCTGGGGCTCAGCGCCCTACGCGCGGCCCGACGCCTGGGGGTGGCAGTGGTCAGTGGCTTTCACACCAACTTCCCGCAGTATTCCGGCCAGTACGGCCTTGGCCTGCTGGCGCGCCTGCTCACTCACTACTTGCGCTGGTTCCATCGGCGCACGGCAATCACCTTGGTGCCGAGTGCCAGCCAGCGCCTGGAGCTGGAGCGTCGCGGCTTCGAACGCCTGGAGCTGCTGGCCCGAGGGGTCGATGCCTGCCTGTTCAATCCAGCCCGGCGCAGCCAGGCCCTGCGCGAAAGCTGGGGGCTAGGCGCGGAGGACATCGCCGTACTGCATGTCGGGCGGCTGGCGGCGGAAAAGAACCTTGGCTTGCTACGGCCGTGCTTCGAGGCACTACGCAACACGCATCCACAGAAGCGCCTGCGCCTGATCATGGTCGGCGACGGGCCTCAGCGCGCCAGGCTTGAACAAGAGATACCGGACGCCGTGTTTTGCGGCGCCCAGCGCGGTGAACGACTGGCCGAGCACTATGCCAGCGGCGACCTGTTCCTGTTCCCGAGCCTGACCGAGACCTTCGGCAATGTGGTGCTCGAAGCCATGGCCTCAGGGTTGGCGGTAGTTGCTTATGACGAGGCGGCCGCCGCGCAGCATATTCGCCATGGCCACAGTGGCGCGCTGGCGATGCCGGGGGACCAGGCAGCGTTTGTCGATGCAGCGTGCTGGTTGCTGGAAGAAGTGGAGACGTTGCGCAGGGTGCGCCTGAATGCGCGACAGCATGCCAGCCGCCAAGGTTGGCCGGCGATTGTCGAGCAGTTCGAGGGGTATCTGGATAGCGCTTGTCGCAATGTCAGTGCTGCAGCTGGGCGTTCGACGCAGTATGTGCAGCGCCTGTGAAAGCGAGCGCCGCGCAGGCGGCGCTCGGCTTCGCAGGTGCCACAATGATCGCGCCCGGCACTATTCAGACCAGTGCTTTTTCAATGGCCTGCACCACTGCTGGGTCATCCGGCGCCGTGCGGGGTGAGAAACGCGCCAGCACCCGGCCATCCTTGCCTACCAGAAACTTCTCGAAATTCCAGGTAATGTCACCGGGGAACTCGGCCCCCTCGCCTGCCAGCAGGCGGTACAACGAATGGCGCTGCGGCCCGTTGACCTCCAGCTTGCCCCCCAGCGGGAAGCTGACCCCGTAGTTGAGGCTGCAGAAGTCCTGGATTTCCTTTTCGCTACCCGGCTCCTGCCCGGCAAACTGGTTGCACGGCAGGCCAAGCACATTGAAGCCCTTGTCCTTGTAGATCTGGTAGAGGTTTTCCAGGGCCTTGTATTGTGGCGTCAGGCCACATTTGGAGGCGACGTTGACCACCAGCACCACTTGGCCCTTGAAGGGTGCGAGGGGCAGCTCTCCGCCGTTCAGCGCTTCCAGTTTCAGGTCGTGAAATGCACTCATGATGAAATCCCCTCTCAGGTTCCCGGTTGCCGTGCAGGCGAATTTCGCCCACTAAAAAGGCGCTCGTCCAAACCGTTCACCTCCCGTAGGAAGGCAAATCGGCTTGCCCGAGCGCCTGGCGACTTTCTGAGCTTAGCGCAGAAAATCAGTGGTGATGGCCACCTTCACCGTGGATGTGACGGTGAGCGATTTCTTCGTCGCTGGCGTCACGCACGTTCACAACCTTGACCTGGAAGGTCAGGCGCTGACCGGCCAGTGGGTGGTTGCCATCAACGGTGACGTCGTCGCCGTCGATGTCGCGGATGGTGACGATCTGCATCTGGCCGTCCGGCGCCGAAGCGTGGAACTGCATGCCCACTTCCAGCTCGTCGACACCTTCGAACAGGCTACGGTTCAGGGTGCTGACCAGTTCGGCCAGGTACTCGCCGTAGGCCTCTTCAGGTTCAATGGAAACGTTCAGCTCGTCACCAGCCTGCTTGCCTTCCAGGGCTTTTTCCAGGCCCGGGATGATGTTGCCGGCACCGTGCAGGTAAACCAGCGGCGCGCCACCGGCGGAGCTGTCGATGGTCTCCCCGGCGTCGTTGGTCAGGGTATAGTCGATGGAGACAGCCTTGTTGGCGGCGATCAGCATGGGGCAAGACCTTTTGCAAAAGAATGTAGAGCGGACAAGTGTAACCTTGCCATCGTCCGATTGCGAACGTGGTGCAGACGAGCAACGGCCCATCAGTCGGATCAACGGCTTTCATCAGGACGAAGAAGGCCACTGGGTGGTGGAACTTTCGTGCGGCCATACCCAGCACCTGCGCCACCAGCCGCCGTGGCAGGCACGCCCTTGGGTGCTCGACCCGGCACAACGTGCGCAACACATCGGCCAACCTTTCGCTTGCGGCTGGTGCGCACAAGGGGCCGATAGCGCTACCCTTGACCGTTAATTTCTTGCACCGCTTATTTCGAGAAGCACGCATGCAGACATTTTTCATTGCGCCGACCGACTTCGGTGTCGGCCTGACTTCGATCAGCCTGGGCCTGGTGCGCACCTTGGAGCGTGCCGGCCTGAAGGTCGGCTTCTTCAAGCCTATCGCCCAGCCCCACCCGGGTGACACTGGCCCCGAGCGCTCCACCGAACTGGTCGCCCGCACCCACGGCATCAAGCCACCGGTCCCACTGAGCCTGGCCCACGTCGAGCGCATGCTCGGCGATGGCCAGCTGGACGAGCTGCTTGAAGAAATCATCCGCCTCTACCAGCAAGCCTGCGTCGGCAATGACGTGGTTGTGGTCGAGGGAATGGTGCCCACGCGCCACGCCAGCTACGCAGCGCGGGTCAACCTGCACCTGGCCAAGAGCCTGGATGCCGAGGTAATCCTGGTATCGGCCCCGGAAAACGAAGTGCTCAGCGAGCTGTCTGGGCGGGTCGAACTGCAGGCCCAACTGTTTGGCGGCCCACGCGACCCGAAAGTGCTCGGGGTTATCCTCAACAAGGTGCGTACCGACGAGAGCATGGCGGACTTCGCCACCCGCCTGCGCGAGCACTCGCCATTGCTGCGTGGCAATGACTTCCGCCTGCTTGGCTGCATCCCCTACCAGCCCGAGCTGAACGCGCCGCGGACACGCGATGTGGCCGAGCTGCTCGGCGCCCAGGTGCTCAATGCCGGCGATTACGAGCAGCGGCGGATGAGCAAGATCATCATCTGTGCACGCACGGTGGCCAACACGGTCCCGCTACTGACCTCGGGTACCCTGGTGGTAACCCCGGGCGACCGCGACGACATCATCCTCGCTGTCAGCCTGGCAGCGATCAATGGCGTCCCCCTGGCCGGCTTGCTGCTGACCAGCGACAGCAAGCCTGACGTGCGCATCCTCGGCCTGTGCCGCGGTGCCCTGCAGGCCGGCCTGCCGATCCTTTCGGTCAGCACCGGCTCGTACGACACCGCCAACCAGCTCAACTCGCTGAACCGCGAAATCCCGGTGGACGACCGCGAGCGTGCCGAGTTCATCACCGACTTCGTCGCCAGCCACCTCGACGCGGCCTGGCTGCACCAACGCTGCGGCACGCCACGCGAACTGCGCCTGTCGCCGGCAGTGTTCCGCTACCAGCTGATTCAGCGTGCGCAGCAGGCCAACAAGCGCATCGTCCTGCCAGAAGGCGCCGAGCCACTGCTGGTACAGGCTGCAGCCATCTGCCAGGCCCGCGGTATCGCCCGCTGCGTGCTGCTGGCCAAACCCGAAGACGTCGACGCCGTGGCCCGCGCCCAGGGCATCACGTTGCCGCCGGGGCTGGAGATTCTCGACCCCGAACTGATTCGCGGGCGCTACGTGGAACCCATGGTCGAGCTGCGCAAAAGCAAGAACCTCAACGCACCGATGGCCGAGCAGCAGCTGGAAGACCCGGTGGTGATCGGCACCATGATGCTGGCCCTGGACGAAGTAGACGGCCTGGTCTCGGGCCTGGTGCACTCCACGGCCAACACCATCCGCCCGGCCCTGCAGCTGATCAAGACCGCACCCGGCTCGAGCCTGGTCTCGTCGGTGTTCTTCATGCTGTTCCCCGAGCAGGTACTGGTGTACGGCGACTGCGTGATGAACCCGCACCCAAGCGCTGCCGAGCTGGCGGAGATTGCCCAGCAGAGTGCCGAATCGGCGCAGGCCTTCGGCATCGCGCCACGGGTGGCGATGATCAGTTATTCAAGCGATTCGGCCAGCGATGAAGAAGTCGAGAAAGTGCGCGAAGCGACACGCCTGGCACAGGACGCGGCCCAGGAGCTACTGATCGATGGGCCGTTGCAGTATGACGCAGCGGCCAACCCGGCGATCGCACGAGAGCTGGCGCCGGCGAGCCCGGTGGCCGGGCGCGCCACGGTGTTCGTGTTCCCCGACCTGAATACCGGCAATACGACCCACAAGGCGGTGCAGCGCAGTGCCGACGGGGTCAGCCTGGGGCCGATGCTGCAGGGTTTGCGCAAACCGGTGAACGACTTGCCGCGTGGGGCGCAGGTTGACGATATCGTGCATACCATTGCCCTGACGGCGATTCAGGCCAGCGTGGCGCGCTAAAAGCAGAGGCTTCTTTGCAAGCTTTGTGGGAGCGGGATTGCCCGCTCCCACAGAGCCGCAAAGCAGCCCTGAAGGTCAATCAGGGATACTGCTGAACCTGACCTTGCTGCTCATACTGCTGACCCGGAATCGGCTTCAGGTTCACTTCCACACGGCGGTTCTGCGCACGACCATTGGCGTCAGCATTGCTGGCGATCGGCTGGTCCGGGCCCATGCCACGGACAGAGATACGCGAGGCATCCACACCCTGCGAAGTCAGGTAGGTACTGACCGCCTGCGCACGGCGCTGGGACAGGTCCATGTTGTGCTGGCGGCTGCCCGTGCTGTCGGTGAAGCCAACCACTTCGATGGTGTTCTGGTTGAATTGCTTGAACGAGCCAGCCAGGTTGTTCAGCGGCGAGTAGAAGCTTGGGGCGATGTTGGCCGAGTCGGTGGCGAAGGTGATGTTGCCCGGCATGATCAGCTTGATCTGGTCACCCTGACGCTGCACTTCCACACCTGTGTTGGCCATTTGCGCGCGCAGCTCGGCTTCCTGCTTGTCGGCGTAATAGCCATAACCGGCTGCAGCGGCACCCACAGCGGCAGCACCGATCAGTGCACCCTTGCCACGGTTGTTGTGGTCGATGGCAGCGCCGGCGATGGCACCGGCCAGCGCCCCCAGGCCGCCGTACTTGGCGGTCTTGCTCATCCCTGTGGAGCCCTGCGCCTGACCCTGGTTGTCGTAGGGGTTCTGGCCGGCACAGCCGGTCATCAGTGCAGCGGCGGTTGCGACGATAATCAGACGACGCATGGTGAACATGGACAAGCTCCTACTGAAATTCATAAATGCGGCAGATCCCAAAGGGTTCTATGCCAGCCTTGGAACGCATCGGCAACGAAAAATTCCATGAAAGTGCCTTCATGTGCCATCAGGCACGCACGAATGGGTTTTCCCGCATCTCGTCGCCCAAACGGGTGTCGGGCCCGTGGCCGGTCACCACGATGGCCTCTTCGTCCAGCCGGTACAGCCGCTCCTTGATGGAACGCACGATTGCCCGCTGGTCGCCACCCCACAAATCGGTGCGGCCAATCCCCCGGCGGAACAGGGTGTCACCGGCAATCAACAACTTGGCGTCGGCGAACCAAAAGCTCATCGAGCCCGGGGTATGGCCTGGCGTGTGCAACGCCACACCGCAGCCGCAGGCCAGTTCTTCGTCATCGCCCAGCCAGCGGTCCGGTGCCGGTACCGGGGTGTAAGGTACGCCGAACATCTGGCACTGCATCTCAAGGTTGTCCCACAGCATCTGGTCGTCCTTGTGCAGGTGCAGCGTGGCACCCGTCAGCTCCTTGAGCTTGCCTGACGCGAGGAAGTGGTCGAAGTGCGCATGGGTGTGGATGATGCTCACCAGCGTCAGGCCGTGGACCTGCAGGCGGGCAAGGATCTTGTCCACATCACCACCCGGGTCGACGACCATGGCTTTCTTGGTCAGGGGGTCGCCGATCAGCGTGCAGTTGCACTGCAAGGGGCCGACGGGGAAGGTTTCGCGGATGAGAGCAGGCGGGGCTTGGGTCATGGTGTTCTCGCAGGTGAAGCTGGGTTCTGCTGGGAGCCTGACAGGAAAATGGGGTGGGTGCACGAGGTTCATGTCTTGAGCGAAGTGGCGCCTGTGAGCTCGAGCGCCGCCCGCGCGGCGCATCGCGAGCAAGCTCGCTCCTACATTTGTTTCGGGCCAGTTATTCCTGAGGCGGAGGTGCGCGCCACCTTGGTGCCCACCTCGATATTGCGTGGAACAAACAAGGCGGTCGCGCGCGAGGGTGCAGGCAATACTGACCCGAAACAAATGTAGGAGCGAGCTTGCTCGCGATGCGCCGCGCGGGCGGCGCTCGATCGCCCAGGCACCCAATACCTCAAGGCAAAAACAACCTGAACAACCCGCCCCCAAGCGCCCCGCCGTTGGAGATCTCGATCCGCCCGCGCACCCCGCCGCTTTCATGCAACGCTGCGATCCGCGCCGCAAAATACAACCCAAGGCCGGTACTGCCGCTGGTCGAGTCGATGCCCTGGATGTAATCCTCCTGGCGCTCGAGCATGTGCTTTGGATAACCCGGGCCGTCATCGTTGACGCAAATGGCCAACTGGTTGTCGGCCTCTTCGATGGTGATCAGCAAGGCGTGCCCGGCAAAGCGGGTGGCGTTGGTGATGACGTTGGCGATTACCGAGGCCACCAGTTCGCGGTCGAAGAAACCCAGCGGGTTGTCGGTGTCGATACGCCAGGTGGCGAGAATGTCGTTGTGCTTGAGTACTTCCTCGTGCGCCGCCAGCTGGGCTTCGATGAAATCATCCAGCTCATGGTAGTCCGGGCATACCGGCAACTGGTTCACACCCAGTTTGTACAAGCCCAGCAACTGCACCAGCATGCCGTTGAGGTGACGAAATTCATGCTCCATGATCCCCTGTTCGGCACCGCCGCGCAGTTCCTCGGGCAAGCGTTCCACCCACTGGCTGTGGGACTGGATCAGCGCCGACAACGAACTTTTGAGGTCGTGCACGGTGGAGGCGATCACCGTGGAAAAATCCAGCCCCTGATTGTCTTGATTCATGCGCCGAACACTCGGATGTGCAGTTTGCGGTAACGGTCATAGCGATTGTCGCTGGCAGGGATACCGGCCACGCTGGTCAAGGCGTCGCGGCACTCCTGCATGATCGCAGGCTGAGGGTTGTCACCGCCGATGCGCAGCAGCGCCTGGGCGGTATTGAGGGCGATGCTGATGTTCTTCGGCTGTAAACCCAATGCCTTTCGGAACAGTTGCAACGCCTCGCCAAGCTGCCCTCCCTGGTAACTGCGCACACCCTGCCGATTGAGGGTGACCGCTTCGGTAATGGCGTTGAGCACGCTGGGGTCATCCGTCAGCTTGCCCACTTTCTCCATGACCTTGGGGTCATCGCCATAACTTTCCACGCAGTTCTTCAGCACGCCGATGGCGGCGGCTTCCTGCCCCATCGCCTGCAGTTGCGCAGCGACAGTCAGGGCCGAATCGACAGAGAAGAACTGGTTCATCTTGTCCAGGCGCTGAATCGCCTGTCCTGTCAGCTTGCCGGCCGTTTCCGGGTCGCCGGCCTGCTGCAGGCTGGCAGCCTTCATCATCCGCGCACGTACCTGCAGGCCTTGGTCCTCGGGGTTTTCCTTGGCCACTTCGCTGAGCGTGGTGTTGATCTCGACCCGGGTGCGGGCGTCCAGGCCGAAGCCTGCATTCTTGCTCATCAGCGCCTGCACCAGGCCAAGGTTGTTTTCGGCATCCTTGTAGCGCGAACTCTGCCCCTGGTTCACCGCATGGCGGAACGCCTTCGATGCGCTCTCGAAGTCTTCGTTCTCCAGCGCCAGCTTGCCCAGCGTCGACTGCCGACGCACCGACAAAGGCGACAGGCGCACGGCTTCTTCAAGCAAGTTCTGCGCGCGCCGGGTATCACCCTGCGCCACCAGCACCTCGGCCATGCCATCGTAAAGGCCTGGCATGATCGGGAACGCCTTGAGCGCCTGCTCGTATACACCCTGGGCCTGGGCATTCTGACCACGCTTGTGCATCAGTGCGCCCAACGCGGCATATACCCACGGCTGCGGACGGCTGGCCAGGATGGCCTTGAGGAATTTTTCCAGTTCCTCGAAACGGTTGAGGTTGCGCAGGGCATCGGCCCGGTAGCGCAAGCACAAGGGCGCCAGGCGCGGATCCTTCTTGCACAGCTCGGCGCAGGCCGCCAGTACTTCGGCCGGACGGTTGCGGTCCAGCGCCTGCAGGATCGGTTTTAGCAACGTCTTGCGCTGGAACAGTTTCTCGACGCGCTGGGCCAGGCCAACCCGGTTGAACGGTTTGGTCAGGTAGGCATCGGGCTCGTGCTCGATGGCGCTAAGGACAATCGCCTGACTGCTCTCGGCAGTGACCATGATGAACACGCACTCATGGCTGATGTGCTTGTCGATGATCAGGTCTTCAAGCACCTGCTGCCCGTTCTTCTTGCCATCGCCCAGATGGAAGTCCTGCAGGATGAAGTCATAGCGCTTCTGCGCGCACATGCGCAGCGCCTGCTCGCCGCTGTCAGCGGTGTCCACGTCGCGCACGCCCAACTCGCGCAACATGGAACGGGTCGACGTACGAAAGTCGGTAAAGTCGTCGACGATCAGAAAGCTCTTTTGCCCGTACTGCAGCATCAACACGACCTGCCTTGGAATGATTGAAAAATCGCGCGAGGCGATGCCACCGATCGCTGTATCGGCAGCTGGTCGGGAAAGATGAGGGTAGAGCATTGTCGGCCAAAAACTATGGCTTCAGGCCATCACTTTAACGAGCAATGACCTGCAGGGCCAGTATCACGCCAGCAACCCCAGGGATTTGGCCTTGGCCACCGCCTGGGTGCGCCGCTCCACGCCCAACTTGCTGTTGATGTGGCTGGCGTGGGTCTTCACCGTGTGCAGGGAAATGAACAGCTGCTCGCTGATCTGCTGATTGGAACAGCCTTGGGCAATCAGTTCGAGCACAGCCATTTCGCGGCCACTCAGCGCTTCGCCGTTGCCCGTACTGGCAATTGGCAGTGGCGGCAGGTGCTTGAGCAGTTCCGCCTGAACCGGGCAAGCGGCACCTGCCTGCAGTTGTTCATGAAGCCATTGCGGGTGTTTTTCCAGCAGTGGCTGCATTGGCTGCATCACACCGCCATGCGCCGCTTCCAGCAAACTTGGCAGCAACTGCGCGGCCTGCCCTTCCTTGCCTTCGTCCAACAGCAGGGAGAGCCATTGGCACAGGGCGCTGACGGCGAGCATCATGCCGCCACTGGCCTGGCCGCGCTTTACCAGGCATGCCAGGCGTTGCACGGCATCGTCGCTACGCAACTGGATGCGATCGAGCGATGCCTGCTGCAACGCAATGTGCAACGGCAGCAGCGGATGGAATTCCGGTGCCGCCGCCGGCTGCTCGCCGCCATAGGTCTGGCCCAGGCGCTGCAGCCAGGACTCCGCCAGGTCGGTACGCCCCTGGGCCAGCCACAGTTCGCATTTGACCAGGGTAATCATGGCCAGGTAGTAGACCGGGGGCACATCCCAGATGTGCATCAAGCGCTCGGCCTCAGCCAGTTCGGCAAAGGCCTCGGCAAAGTGACCTTCCCGGCCATCGAGCGTGGCAATCACGCAATGACCGATGAGCACACTGATGTCCCGGCACGCTCGCGCCTCACCCAGCCCGGCGCGCAAACGCGCGCGGCCCTGAGCCGGCTGCAGACGCGAGACCAGCAGGTAACCTTCGTAAAGCGTCAACCGCGCACGCACGGCATACAGCCGCTGCGCCGAAAGCCCTTGCAGACGTTGCAGGCCCTGGCGCACTTCGTCCAGCGCGCGCAGCACCTCGCCACGGGCATGCAGCACCCGCGCCCGGTCGTAATGCGCCAGCGCCTCGAACAAGGGGTTACCGACCCGCTGGGCCAGCTCCAGGGCCTCGCGGTTCCAGCCTCGGGCCCGCCAGAAGTCGCCATCGGCAATGGCCAGGTTGGACAGCGTCGACAAACACACCAGGCGTTGGCCGTAGCGCTTGCTCGGCAGGCTCTGCAGCGCTTCGCCGCAATAGGCCAGGGTGCGCTCGCGGTCGCCACGGCCACGGGCAATGACCCCACTGAGTGCCAGCCATTGGGCCAGCATCGACTTTTGCGCGGTCGCCGAAGGCGCGGGCAGAAAGCGACTGAGGTAACCGGCCAGTTCCTCGGCAGCATCCAGCTGGCAAGCCAGGCCCAACGCCCAGCTGTACAGCACGATCAGCCGCGGCGTGCTGATCAACAGACTGTCGGGCAGGTCCATCTTCCAACGCAGCAACATGCCGACGTTCTGCTCGGCCAGCAGTTGCTCCTCGGACAGACTTTGCACCAGGTCGGCGGCAACATCGAGGTGGCCGGCACGCAAAGCCTGCTCCACCGCCTCGTCCAGCAGGTCCTGAGCTTCAAACCAGCGGCAGGCCCGCAAATGCAGAGCGACCTGCGATTCGCTCGCCTGTCGGCTACGCAGCAGGTCGGAGAACAAATGGTGATAGCGGAACCAGTGCCCATGCTCGTCCAGCGGCACAAGGAACACCTGATGCGCCTGCAGGAAGCTCAGGACGGCGGCACTGTCGTGGCGGCCACGCATCGCATCGCAAAGCGGAGCGCAGAAACGCTCCTGGCAGGCGGTTTCGTACAAGAAAGCCTGCACGTCTGCAGGTAGCCTATCGATGACTTCTTCAAGCAGGTAGTCGCGGATCAGTCCCTCGCCACCATGCAGCGCCTGGGGCAAGGCTTGCTCGTCGGCGCTGTCGCTGGCCGCCAGCTGCCAGAAACGCAGCCCGGCGACCCAGCCGTCGCTGCGCTGGATCAGGTTGTCCAGTGCCTGGCCGCGCAGGCCGGTAGGCTGGCGACCGATCACTGCCAACGACTCATCCGCAGTGAGGCGCAGGTCCTGTTCGTTAAGCTCGACCAACTGCCGGGACAGGCGCAGCCGCGCCAGGTGCCAGTCTGGCCGCTGGCGGCTGGTCACCAGCAACACCAGGCCGGGTGGCAGATGATTGAGGAAGAACTGCAGGCAACGGTCAAGCACCGGCCCTTGGGCCAGGTGATAGTCGTCCAGTACCAGCAGCAGCGGCGTATCAGCTTGCAGGTACAGCGCCAGCTCATCGAGCAGGCCGTCGAGCCACTCTTCAAAGGCAAACGGCTGATGGCGCTGGCGCATTTTCAGCAGGCCCATGGCCTGGCCGCCCAGTGCCGGGCAGTATTGCTGCAGGCCTTCAAGCAAGCGCTCAAGGAAGCGGCCAGGGTCGGCGTCCCGCTGGCTCAGGCCAAGCCACAGGCTACGCCAGTGCTCGGGCAGTGTTTCGCAAAACTCGATGGCCAGGGAGCTTTTGCCGAAACCTGCCGGGGCATTGACCAGCAGCAGCCGCCCGCCCAAACCGGCTTCCAGCCGCTGGCACAAACGCAGGCGCTGCACATGGCCATCCGGCAGCGGCGGCCGGAAGAAACGCCCGTCCCGCAGGCCAAGGGCCTGACTCGCGAATCCATGCGTACGGGACAGATCTGTCATGGCCGGCTCGTTCTGGTTGGAAGACAACGGCGGTATGGATGTTTGCGAGACTAGCCGTTAACGCTGCGCATTTGAAGATGATGGACGCAATTGGCATGGAAAAGACTGCGACAAAAAGCAACATGGCTGATGGACAGGGGCTGGGGCGGGGGTTTGGGGAGGTATTCAGGCGGCTTATTGCGTTGTCCGGCCACTTCGTGGGTGAACCCGCTTCTACAGGGCTGCGCGGAGCCTGTAGGAGCGGGTTCGCCCGCGAAGAGGCCGGTTCAGGAAATAGAAACGCCCCGGCGAGCCGGGGCGTTCTGGGGATCACACGGCGTTCAGTGATTTCAGCTTAGCGAATACCCGACTGACGCAGCGCTGCAGGCTGGAAATCGGCCTTGCTGGCACTGAAGCCAAAGTCGTAAGCGCGCTTCTCTTCGTTCTTCATGCCCAGGGCCAGGTAACGACCGGACTGCAGGTCGTAGATGGTTTCCAGGGTGTACCAAGGCACTTCCACGTTGTAATAAGGCTGAGCATGGGCCTCGGACACGCGCCACAGTTGGCCACGGCCGTCGTACTGGTCGATCACTGCGGCCTGCCAGGTGTCCTCATCGATGTAGAAATCACGCTTGGCGTAGATGTGCCGCTGGCCTGGCTTGAGGGTTGCGACTACGTGCCAGACGCGGCGCAACTCGTAACGGGCCAGGTCCTGGTTGATGTGCCCAGCCTTGATGATGTCGGCATACTTGAGCTTCGGATCATCCAGTTTGAAGGCGTTCGATGCGATGTACAGCTCCTTCTTGCCTTCCAGCTTCCAGTCGTAGCGGTCTGGCGCACCGTTGAACATGTCCAGGTTGTCCGAGGTACGCAGGCCGTCGGCGGCGGTACCCGGGCCGTCATACGACACTTGCGGCGCCTGGCGAACGCGACGCTGGCCGGCGTTGTAGATCCACGCCTTGCGCGGCTCCTTCACCTGGTCGAGGGTTTCGTGCACCAGCAGCACGGTCCCGGCCAGGCGCGCTGGCGCGGTCACTTCCTGCTTGAAGTAGAACAGGATGTTGCCTGGGTTGTTCGGGTCGTAATCCTTCATCTTGTCGCGGAAGACGAACTGGTCGGAGAAGTAAACCGGGCTGAAAGAGCCGTTCTGCTGTGGCGTGGCCTGGATCACCAAGCGGCTGACACTGCCCCCTCGGTAACGGGTGATATGGTTCCAGATCACTTCCAGGCCGCTTTTCGGGATCGGGAACGGCACCGCCGTGTTGAAGTTGTTCAAACCGTTGCCGCCTTCCGTCAGCGTGGTCTGGGTGGCGTTTTTCTTGATGGCGGCGAACACGTCCGCAGGTACCGTGGAGCCGCGATGGGTTTTGAATACTGGGATCTTGAAGGTGTCCGGGTAGCGCTTGAGCATGGCCAGCTGGCCCGGCGAAAGCTTGTCCTTGTACTGCTCGGCGTTTTGCGCAGTGATGGTGAACAGCGGCTTTTCACTGCCGTACGGGTCGGACAGGAAGCCCTTGCCGTCAACACTGCCTGCGGTCTTCGACAGCGGCTCCCACGGGCCGATGGAGCCGTCGGCGTTGCCGGCCTTCTCGGCACCCATCGGGGTCAGGGTGCTGCCCAGCTTGGCCGCCTCGTCGGCGGATACGGCTGCCATGACGCTGGTCGCCAGCAGGGACAGGCCCAGCACACCGGCTTGCAGCAGACTTCTGGTCTTGTTCATGTCGTGTCGTCCTGGATCTGTATGCTTAGAAGTTCACGCCGAAGCTGAGGGCGACGAAGTCGCGGTCATCCACGGTGGTGTACTTGCCGTCAAAGAAGTTGGTGTACGACAGGCTCGCCGTGTAGGTGTTCTGGTACTCGGCGTCCAGGCCCAGGCTGACTGCCTTGCGGCCTTCCTCGAAGTTGCCGCCAGGGCCGGGCGAGTAGCCGGAGACATCATGGGACCAGGCCACGCTTGGTTTGAGGTTGACCCCGGCGAATACGTCGTTGTAGTCCCAGATGGCACGGGCGCGGTAGCCCCAGGAGGTCGAGGTGGTAAAGCCGTCGTTTTCGCAGTTGCGATCAAGGTTCGCGGTTGAGGAGCCAAGCCCCGAACCGACGATGGTGGCACCGTTGAGAGTGGCGCAGGTGCCGTTTGGCAATGGGCCCGGGCCATAGACCGGGTCACGCCCGTAGCGCGCCTTGCTGTTGCTTTCCAGCCCACCCACATGGGTAACGCCGACTTCGCCGACCACGGTAAGGCGGCTGGCACCCATGACCTGGTCGAAGAAGTGTGTGAAGGTAGTCTGGAACTGGGTGACCTCCTTGCGCCGGTAGCCGTGCAGGTCTTGTCCTGGAGTGCCAGTCAGCACCGAGGCATTGTTGTAGGGCGCTCTATCGATCGGCCTTACACCGGCAAACAGAATATCTGTGGAGTTGAGTTGCACTGGAGCGTTAGGGCGGTAGCTAAGTTCGCCGCTCCAGGCCGTGCCAGTAGGCAATGTGGTGGAGAAGCTCAGCCCGTACAGACGGATGTCTTCCGGATACTCGACGAAGTACTGGGAGTTGCCTGCAATGATCAACGGCGCCAGCGCTCGTACCGCAGGTGACGCGAGTGGGTTGTTCACCAGGTTGAACAGCGCCTGCGGCGCCCCGGTAGCACTGAAGATCGGTGCCCGGCTATGGTAGTTCATGAAGTAGGCACCGAACTCGGTATCCAGCGGCTCGAACATGTAGCGGAACGCGACGCCGAACTGGCCGCTGTCACGCGCATCGCGGTCGGCGCCACGCGGTACTTTCACACCCTCGCTGTTCACGTCCACACCAAATGCCGACAAACCGGCAAGCGCCTGGGGCGACAACGCCCTGCTACTGTTCAACACCCGCAGATTGTCACTGCAACCATCGGCAATGATGTCCGGCTGGGAGAAGAAGGTGCCGCAGTTGTCGACGACCGTCTGGTCCCATTCGATCTGGTAGAAGGCCTCGGCCGACAGGTTGTCGGTCAGGCTCTGCGAGATGTAGAACATGTTGACGGGAATCAGGCCTTCCTTGATCTCGGCCCCGGGGCGGCGGAACGCCGACACGTCGATGGGGTTGATCGAGTTGATGCCGCCGCCGATGAAGGTACTTTCACCCCAGCTCACTACCTGCTTGCCAAACCGCACCGAGCCAGGCTGATCGCCGATGGAGTAGTTGTGGTAGACAAAGGCGTCGAGCAGCTCGGCGCCGGACGACTTGGCGCCTTCCTTGCGGTTGGAGTCGCTGATGTCCTTGAACTCGCGGTTTTCGTCCTTCAGTTCGAAGTCGTACCAGTACTTGCCGCGCACGAACACACCGGTGTCGCCGTACTTGAGCTCCAGGTCATGAATGCCCTTGAAGATCTTGGAGAAGGTTTCGCCCTTCTTGAAGTTCAGGTGGCCATCGTCGGATGTCTGTGACAGGCCCTTGCCGCCGTTGTTCACCCCTATCAGGTTCTTGTTGGGGTTGGCCGTCGACCAGCTGGCGCCGATGGAGAGCGACGAGTCGAACTGGCCTTCGATTTCACCAATGTTGAAACTGACAGCGAAAGCAGGACTTGCGAGCGTGGAAGCAAGGCTGACGGCCAAGGGCAGCTTGGCCCGGCGCCAGAACAGGTTTGCAGATTTCATCGACGCTACTCCATGTACTTTTTTGTTATGGCAGTGAGTCCTTTCAAGAACGGCCCGAGCGACCGGTTTGCAGGCTTGCACCCGCGGCGACACAGCTTGCGCATGTCGCCCTCCCCCATTCCTGAAAATCCCCTGGCCCCGACTATAGCCAGCAGGCACAGGCGCTTGATCCCTCTAAAGTGTGATTTGCGCTCCATGCCACCAACTCGCTGCAGTTTTGCTCCGGTTGCGGGCTGGTAGTGCTCAAGGATGGCGCATTTCTGTCGTTTGGCAAGGCGGCGGGCTCTCTAGCGTGCGGGTCACGCTCTGACGTGCGCGACCCGCACAACAGTTACAACGTGGAAAGGAACGCGCTGTTGCTGGCCTGCCACTGGACGATGTCCTGGCGGATGCGTTTCTTGTCGAGCTTGCCGACACTGGTCTTGGGAATTTCAGTAACAAGGGCGATCTGGCTTGGAATCGCCCACTTGTTGATATGACCTTGCTCGACGAATGGCTTGAGGTGTTCCTTCAGCGCCTTGGCGTCGATATCGTGACCGTCACGTACCACCAGCAGGGCAAACGGACGCTCACCCCACTGCGGGTCGGCCACCCCCACCACCGCCACTTCGCGCACGGCCGGGTGGCGGCTGATCAGGTCTTCCAGGTCGAGCGAGGAAACCCACTCGCCACCGGTCTTGATCACATCCTTGATGCGGTCGCGGATGTCGATGTAGCCCATGCCGTCGAGGGTGGCGACGTCACCGGTGTGCAGCCAGCCGCCCTGCCACAGCTCCTCGCTCTTCTCCGGTTCCTTGAAGTAGCCCATGGTCAGCCACGGCGCACGCAGTACCAGCTCGCCCTGGGTTTCACCATCAGCGGGCAGGAAGTTGCCTTCGCCGTCGACGATGGCCGCTTCGACCAACGGCACCGGCACACCGGCCTTGATACGGTAAGTGACGCGCTCATCCTCGCTGCCGGCCTGCAGTTCATCGTTCAGGTGTGCTGCGGAGATCAGCGGGCAGGTTTCCGACATGCCATACGCGGCGGTCAGCTGGATGCCACGCGCCAGGGCGGCCTGGTACAGCGAACGGTTGAGCGAGCTGCCGCCGATGATGATCTTCCAGCCGCCGAAGTCCTGCCCCTGGGCGTTCGGGCAGTTGAGCAGCATCTGCAGGATGGTCGGTACGCAGTGGGAGAAGGTGACCTTCTCTTCACGCCAAAGCTTGACCAGCATGTCCGGCTCGTAGCGCCCCGGGTACACCTGCTTCATGCCGAGCATGGTGGCAGCGTAGGGGATGCCCCAGGCATGCACGTGAAACATCGGGGTGATGGGCATGTACACGTCGTTGCTGCCCAGCAGGCGCACGCTGTCGATACTGCCGGTGACCGAGGCCTCGGCCAGGGTGTGTAGCACCAGCTGGCGGTGACTGAAATAAACGCCCTTGGGGTTACCGGTGGTGCCAGTGGTGTAGAAGGTAGTGGCCACCGAGTTTTCGTCGAAATCCGGGAAGTCGTAGCGCGGGCTGGCGGCAGCCAGCAGCTGCTCATACTCGCCGATCAGGTCGGGCAGTTCGGCAGTCTTGTCCGGGCCATCGGTTAGCAGCAAGGTCTTGTCGACAGTGGTCAGCTGCCCGGCGATAGCCTGGTACAGGCCGACGAAGTCGCTGTTGACCAGCACCACGCGGTCTTCGGCATGGTTCATGGTGTAGAGGATCTGCTCGGGCGACAGGCGCACGTTGATGGTGTGCACCACAGCGCCGATCATCGGGATGGCGAACATGCATTCCAGGTAGCGATGGCTGTCCCAGTCCATCACCGCCACGGTGTCACCGGCCTTGACCCCGGCCTCGGTCAGCACATTGGCCAGGCGGGCAATGCGCTCGTTGAGCTGTGGATACGTCAGCCGCATCTGGTCGCGGTAGACGATTTCGCGGGTCTTTTCATAGCGACTGCCGGACATCAGCAGGCGCTTGATCAGCAATGGATAGGCATAGGCGCCCTCGGCGGGCTTGATGATGCGTGTCTGCAACATGGGGATCCCTTTTCTGAAAAGCGGGCCGGACAAGTCTGGGTTTACTGTAGTTCGCCAATGTGACGGCCAAATCAGCCGAAGGAATGATTTGCGTGGCAGAGGTATGAGTGGCGGGCGTTGACGGGCAGCAAGGTTGAGCTAGACACTGCGGCGGCGGCTTCAGGTTGGTGCTGAAGCCGAGGGCCTCTTCGCCGGCAAGCCCGCTCCTGCAAGGGTTGTGGTGACCTTGTGGGTGCGGGCATGCCCGCAAATGGCCACAACACCCTTATCCCCCCTGCCACCGGAGATCTTCATGCCCAGCCCGCGTCGCGCCGTGTTTCTCGATCACCAGTCCCTGGACCTTGGCGACCTCGACCTTTCGCCCCTGAAGCAGCAGTTCGACCAGTTCGAACTGTTCGCCGCCACCCGCCCGGACCAGGTCGCGGAACGCTTGCAGGGCGCCGTGGCAGTGGTCAGCAACAAAGTCATGCTCGACGCCGCTACCCTGGCCGCCAACCCGCAACTAAAGCTGATCCTGGTGGCCGCCACCGGCACCAACAATGTCGACCTGGCCGCCGCCCGCGCCCAGGGCATCACCGTGTGTAACTGCCAGGGCTACGGCACGCCGTCTGTCGCCCAGCATACCCTGGCCCTGCTGTTGGCCCTGGCCACTCGGCTGTGCGACTACAACCAGGCGGTGGCCGATGGCCAGTGGGCCAAGGCCAGCCAGTTCTGCCTGCTGGACTTTCCTATCGTCGAACTGGAGGGCAAAACCCTCGGCCTGCTCGGCCACGGTGAACTGGGCGGCGCAGTGGCGAGGCTGGCCGAAGCCTTCGGTATGCGTGTGCTGAGCGGGCAGATCCCTGGCCGCCCGGAGCGCGCCGACCGGCTGCCGCTGGACGAGTTGCTGCCGCAAGTCGATGCCCTGACCCTGCACTGCCCGCTGAACGAGCACACCCGGCATATGCTCGGCGCCCGCGAACTGGCCCTGCTCAAGCCCAACGCGCTGGTGGTCAACACCGCCCGTGGCGGCCTGATCGACGAACAGGCGTTGGCCGATGCCCTGCGCGGTGGTCACTTGGGCGGCGTGGCCACCGACGTGCTGAGCGTGGAACCGCCGGTCAACGGTAACCCGCTGCTGGAGCCCGGCATCCCGCGCCTGATCATCACCCCGCACAGCGCCTGGGGTGCCGTGGAGTCGCGCCAGCGCATCGTCGGCCAGCTCAGCGAGAACGCCCAGGCCTTCTTCGCCGGGCAGCCACGCCGCGTGGTCAGCTGAGCCAGGCGCCCGCCTCTGCTACACTGCGCCACTTTTTCCAGGAGACGTCGTCCATGGACCCGCGCAGTGAAGTGTTGCTCCGTCAGGCAGAGCTGTTTCAGGGGCCGCTGCTGATCGCCGGCGCCCCCGCCGACGACCTGCTCGGCCAGTTGCCTCAGGCCCAGGCCTGGACCTGGCATGCCGGCGATCAGGCCATGCTCGAAAGCCGCTTCGCAGGCCGCAGCCACTACGGCGTCGAGGCCCCTGAAGCAGCATTCGACAGCGCCGTGCTGTTCCTGCCCAAATCCCGCGAGCTGGCCGCCTATCTGCTCAACGCCCTGGCATCGCGCCTGGCTGGCCGCGAGCTGTACCTGGTCGGCGAGAAGCGCGGAGGCATCGAGGGCGCGGCCAAGCAGCTGCAGGCCTTTGGCAAGCCACGCAAACTCGACAGCGCCCGACACTGCCAGCTGTGGCAAGTGACCATCGACCAGGCGCCGCAGGCAAAACCGCTGGAAAGCCTGGCCGAGCGCTTCGAGCTGGACCTGGAAGACGGCCCGCTGCAGGTGGTCAGCCTGCCAGGGGTATTCAGCCATGGCCGACTCGACCGAGGTACCGCCCTGCTACTGAAGCATCTTGACGGCCTGCCCGGTGGTCACATGCTGGACTTTGGCTGCGGTGCCGGGGTACTGGGGGCCACGCTCAAACGCCGTTACCCACAAAGCCGGGTGACCTTGCTGGACGTGGATGCCTTCGCCGTGGCCGCCAGCCGCCTGACGCTGGCTGCCAACGGCCTGGAAGGCGAAGTGATCAGTGGCGATGGCATCGACGCCGCCCCTACCGAACTGAGCCTTATCCTGAGCAACCCGCCATTCCACACCGGCGTTCATACCAACTATCAGGCTTCGGAAAACTTGCTGAAAAAATCCGCCGTTCATCTGCGAAAAGGTGGCGAAATGCGCTTGGTGGCCAACAGTTTCCTGCGCTACCAGCCACTGATCGAAGGGGCATTGGGCAACTGCCAGGTACGTGACGAGGCCGACGGTTTCCGCATCTACCAGGCAACTCGCGGATAAAAAACAGCGCTTGCCGAAAGCGTTTTGTCTAGGCAGAATCCGCACCGTCCTAGGGGAGTAGTCTCCCGCGAGCACCCAGCTCGCCCGGTACGCGTCAACATACTTGGTCCACAGACCATGGCGCGTGCGACCCACCATGCACGCCTGCATGGCGAGATCCGCATAGACGGATCGAGGGTTTGACAAGACCTATGACACGCACACCTTACCCGGGGCGGGGAGGCTGTACGTGTCATAGCCGTGTCGACCCGCCCCCGTAGGAATCCTGATGCTGGAATCACTGTTGGTCCCCACCGCTATCGTTGCCCTGGCCGAGATCGGCGACAAGACGCAACTGCTCGCACTCATTCTCGCTGCCCGCTTCCGCAAACCCTGGCCGATCATCGCCGGCATCATCGCCGCCACCTTGGCCAACCATGCCGCAGCCGGTGCCGTGGGGGCTTGGGTCGGCAGCTTCTTCAGCGATTCGGCACTGCACTGGATCCTGGCCGCGAGCTTTACCGCCACCGCACTGTGGACCCTGGTACCGGACAAGATGGATGACGACGAGAACCCGGCTCGCCGTTTCGGGCCGTTCCTGACGACACTGATTGCGTTCTTCCTGGCCGAAATCGGTGACAAGACCCAGGTCGCCACCGTGATGCTGGCTGCGCAGTATCCGCACCTGATCATGGTCATTATCGGCACTACCCTGGGTATGCTGATTGCCAACGTGCCGGTGGTACTGGCGGGTAACTTCGCGGCTGACAAACTGCCGTTGACGCTGATTCGCCGCCTGGCGGCAACGGCGTTCTTCGTACTGGCGATCGTGGCCGTCTATTCGGCAATGAAGGCCAGTGGCTGGATTGGATAAAGGGAAAACCGGGGGCTGCCATGCAGCCCCAGGATTCAGGCATTTACTGCTTGGCGGCAGCCTGATACAGCGGCATCACCTTCGGAATCGCCGCCTGCAGCGAAGCAATGCGGCTCGCGGACGCCGGGTGAGTACTCATGAACTCAGGCGGTGCACCTTCGGAAGCCTTGCTCATCTTGTTCCACAAGGTAATCGCTGCATTCGGGTCGTAGCCGGCACGGGCCGAAAGCTCCAGGCCAATCAGGTCGGCCTCGTTTTCGTTGGCCCGGCTGTTGGGCAAGGTCATGGCGTAGTTCACCACCGTGTCGGCCATGGCCATGCTGCTCTGGCCGAGGCCGAAGATGGCACCGGCACCCTGGCGAGCCATTTCCACACCGTATGCCTTGGACATGGCCTCGCGGCTATGCTCGCGCAAGGCGTGGGCAATCTCGTGCCCCACCACTGCGGCAATTTCCGCATCGGTGAGCTTGAGCTGATCGATCAGCCCGGTGTAGACGATGATCTTGCCGCCCGGGCCGCAGTTGGCGTTCAGTTCGTCACTCTTGATCACGTTGACTTGCCAGTCCCACTGCGCGGCATCCGGGCGGAATTTGGGCGCCTGGGCGATCAGGCGGTTGGCAATGGCCTGCACACGCTTGGCATCGGCGCTGGACTTGTCGAGCACACCCTTGCTCGATGCTTCACCCAGGGTCTGCTGATACGACTGCGCGTACATCTGGTTGACCTCATCGGTCGAGAGCATGCTGAACATGTACTGCTGGCGCTCGACGCCAACAGCACCGCCGCTGGTGGTATTCACCGCCTGGCAGCCGGCCAGCAGGATGCCAGCACTCAGTAGGCTGACGACAAAAGACTTACGCATGAAAACACTCCCTATCCACATGCGGCGTATCCTAGGCCGAGTCGCCAGTGGCTGCCATAGCCGCAGGGAAGATTTTCGTCGCCTGTAACGGCCTCTTCGCGGGCAAGCCCGCTCCTACAGGGGTAACACAACCGTGGGTAGGAGCGGGCTTGCCCGCGAAAGGGCCGGCACAGCCCCCCATCAAGCCGGGGTAAGACACTCCGGCGCATCCAGCTTCGGGTCATTGACGAAGTTGGCCAGGGCCCGCTCACGCAACGTCGCAGGTGGGCTGGCCAGCAGCTCGTGCAAGCGGGTAACCGGCGTGTCCGGGTCGAGCCAGGCCGCCTGCCCGGCCTCGTCCAGTATCAGCGGCCGACGCTGGTTCATGGCCGCCTGGGTCACCACCGCGCAACTCAGCCATACCTGGTCCTGCACCGGGTAGGCCTCCCACACCGCCGCAAAATACAGCGACGCGCCCTCCCCCGGGGTCAACCAGAACGGGCGTTTGCGCACGTTGCCACGCCATTCGTAAAAGCCGTTGGCCGGCATCAGGCAGCGACGCTGGCAAAATGCATCGCGAAACATCGGTTGCTCGGCCAGCGTTTCTGCCCGGGCATGGGCGGGGGTACGGGACAGGTCGGTGAGCCAGGCCGGGGTCAACCCCCAGCGCGCCTTGGCCAGTTGCTGCTGGCCATCAAGCTGGCGCTGGATCAGCACCGACGCCCCTGGCGATATATTCCATTGGGCCGGCTGGCCGACGGGAAAACCCGGCAGACTGGCAAGGGCCTGGGGCCAGCGAAACAGCGCATAACGTCCACACATGGGCGAATTCAGAACCTAGCAGATCAAGGTACCGGGGACATGCTCCGGTTCGTCGCCAACCAGTGGCTGGGCATCATTGTACGCATCGATCAGCTGCCGTGCGCATTCGGCCTGCTCATCAGCCACGATAAGCCCCAGCAGGCCCTGCAAGGGCAGCTCGCCGGCGGCACCGAGCAGGTCACGGCCGACCACGTGTACATCGATCCCCTCGCTGGCAAGCATACCTGCCAGCATTTGCGCCTCGAGCAGGCTTTCCGGTTCGTAGATGCGCTGCATCAGGCGTCGTCCTCGCGGCGGACTTCAAGCATCCATTCGTCACCATGCACCTGCAGAATGCACACCACAGGCTGGCAGCACACCTGACAATCCTCGGTATAAACCTGGTCGCCCGCAGACAGATCGACGGTAGTTTCCACACGTTCGCCACAATAAGGGCAATCATAGAAGTCGGTTTCCAGCATCGCGGCCTCCGCAGTGACTTATGCGTATAATTGCCGGTCTGTTTACAGGGTCTGTGTGCGTCCGAGCCGTTTTTCGGAGCCCGTCCCTACCTTATTACCCTAGCCGTTTCCAACAAGAGAGCATGATGGGCGAATTCGATGCCATCCGACCGTACGACGACGCTGAGGTCCCTGCCGTTCTGGCACGCCTGCTCAGCGACCCGGCATTCCTCGATATCCTCACTCACTTCCGCTTTCCGCGTGCGGCCGGTGCTCTCGGCTGGTTGCTCAAGCCCTTGATCGCACGCCGCCTGCGCAAGGAATTCGCCGGCGTTACCTGTGTCTCGACCCTGCAGGACAAAGTCGAGTACTACGTCGACCAGACCATCGATCGCGCCACCGACGGCGTCACCTATTCGGGTGTGGAACAGCTCAAGGCCGGCACCGCCTACCTGTTCCTGGCCAACCACCGTGATATCGTCATGGACCCGGCCTTCGTCAACTATGCCGTGTACCACGCCGGCCTGCCCACGCCGCGCATCGCCATTGGCGACAACCTGCTGCAAAAGCCCTTTGTCAGCGACATGATGCGCCTGAACAAGAGCTTCATCGTGCACCGTTCGATCAGCGGGCGGCGCGAAAAACTGGCTGCCTACCAACTGCTATCGGCCTACATCAACCACTCGATCCGCAACGATGCCACCTCGATCTGGATTGCCCAGGCCGAAGGTCGGGCCAAGGACGGTGACGACCGTACCGACTCGGCGATCCTCAAGATGTTCCACATGAGCCGCAAGGACGAGCCGTTCGGTGCGGTTATCCAGAGCCTGAACCTGACCCCGGTGTCGATCAGCTACGAATACGACCCGTGCGACCAGGCCAAGGCCCGCGAGCTGTACATCCGCGCCACAACCGGCACCTACAAGAAGGCGCCGGGCGAAGATGACAACAGCATTGCCAAAGGCATTACCGGCTACAAGGGCCGAGTCCACATCAACTTCGCGCCGCCGGTCACCGAGTACCACGAAGACACAAAACAGCTGGCGGCAGAGATCGACCGGCAGATTCTGGGGGGCTACCGACTGTTCCCGGTGCATTACCTGGCGTATGCGATGTGGGAAGGCAAGGACGAAGCCCTGCAGGTGCCAAGCGCCGAGAAAGTGTTCCCGGCGGATGAGCTGGCCAAGGCCAAGGAAGAATGGCAACGGCGTCTGGATGCCTGCCCGCAAGAGCAGCGGCCGTACCTGGTGTTGCAGTATGCGACGCCGGTGCGCAACCAGTATCAGGTCAGGCAGCAGACACCGGTCGCCTGATCGATCCCGGGGGCTGCGTTGCAGCCCAATCGCGACACAAGGCCGCTCCCACAGGGAATTGCGTCCACCCTTGTGGGAGCGGCCTTGTGTCGCGATTGGGCCGCAACGCGGCCCCGATGGTTCTTAGATCCAGGTGCTGAACCAGGACAGCAGCAGCGCCATCGCCAGGCACGAAAAGCCCAGGATGTAGAAGTATTTCGGCACACGAAGCTCGAAGGCGTCCACTACCCCCTCGTCTACTGCCATGTACGCGCGGGTTTCGGCCTCGCGCCGCCGCGCACTGTGCAGCAGCAAACCGCCCGGGCAGGTCAGCAGCAGCGCCAGCAGGTTGATCAGCTTGGTGGGATGGGCGGCCAGGAACCCCCAGAGCACTTGCAAGGACATCACGCAACCTCGGTGTGAGCAGTGGCAAAGGCCAGCATTCTACCCAAGTCGCACCGTGGCGCCCGGCCTTGGCGACAAACTGTCGTTAAATTTCATCTGTCATCCGCTCGTCATCAATACAGGCGACCCTGTCGACCTTTTGATGACCCGGAGCTTTTTCATGTTGCACGCCGAAAACCAGGACCGCCTCTACCTCGTTGCCCAGAGCGATGAACAACAGGCGCTGATCGATGGTTTTGCCATCAATGTGCAGGACCGCCAGTGGCTGGTCTACTGTGCGCTTGGCGGACATGTGCATGAGGACTTGCCCGAAGTGGATGCAGGCACAGGGTTCAGCTTGCTGGATTTCCACATAGAAGCGGCGTAAATCTGTGCCATCCAGACAACAAAAAACCCGCTGCCTGTCACTCAGGCAGCGGGTTTTCTTGCACAACCTGAAGCTTACTGACCCAGCACCTGCCCGATGCTCGGGTCCTTGAACAGGCGGGTCAGGGCATCGCTCAGCACATCGCCCACCAGCTGGGTGTTGGTGTCCTGATTTGGCGCCATGCCGAAACGCTGGTCCAGCGAAGCGCCATAACGGCCGCTGTAACGGCGGCCGCCATTGGTCACATCAGCGCGGAAGGTGGCGCCGATGGTGGCCTCGGTCACGTAAAGGTTGTCTTTCGGCGACTGGTACTTCAGCTCGGCCAGGGTGACGGTCAGCTGCGGCGCATTGTAGGCGTTCGGGGTCGGGGTGAAGCCGAGCAGGCGCACAGCAGCTTCAGCCTGAGCCTGCAGCTTGGGCACCACGTCATTACCGCTGACACTGATGGTGCTGGTCTCGGGGTACATGCCACCGCGGGTACCCAGGGACGGCGAAGGCCGGCCATCAACTACCCGGACCACCACCGGCTGGCCATGGCCGACCGGGGCCAGCTGGGCCTTGAGCGTGGGTTGCGGGTTGAGTTGTTGCGGGCTGTGGGCACAACCGACCAGGCTAAGGCTGGCCACGGCGATCAAACCGAACAACAGACGTTGCAACATGCGCGTTTCTCCAGAAAATGCGGCAAAGGCCCACAGTATACCTAGCCAGGCACAGACCAGTCATCGGCCCGATCCGCTTGTCACAATCGTTTCATCGCCACACCCTTATCCTTGCGCCAAGCCCTAACGCAAAGGACTCGCCGCCATGACCTCGCTCTGGACTCAGCTCTTCAAACGGCCGCGTCACAACGCTTATGCCCGCCTTGACGCTGATGGCAAATGCCTGGCCTTCAAGCAATGCAGCCAGGCACCACGGGGCATCGACTGGGTGCAGATCAGCGAAATTCAGCTGGCCTGGCTGGGGCGCGAACTGCCCGCCGAAGCCCGGGTTTGCGCCCGTGCAAAGCGCCGTTGGCACCAACGCCTCCTCGCTGCCTGACAAACGCTGCAATAAAAACCACGAATGGCGACATTTCTGCCCGCGACATCGCTATAATCTCCCCCCGATTATAAGGACGTCTCCTGATCGGGCCCCGCATTCGCCGATTGACCCCGGCAACTTCACCGCCTCGCCCACAGAGAGCCTTCCACTCAGGTCTTGCATCGGCTGTCGTGCCTGCTTTTTCCGGCCCTTCACACTGCATGAACCTGCGGGTTGCCATCGCGCAGTCCCCTTTTGAGGTTCACGTCTCCAAAAGAGCGTGAAAAAACGGTTTTCACAACTTCACAAGAGTGTGGCGAGCAAATGAACAGTCTGGCATGTGCAAAAGCGGCAGATGTGTCCCGAACAGCCCTGAACAGGCGGCAGATGCGCTCATCCCGTATGAGTGTCTGAACCGTTCCCATAACGCACGCACGACACCTTGACCATAAGTCGAATTGCCGCACCTGTGGCAAACGGCGTTCAATACACGAACCCGAAGACTGATTGGCGGTGTCCGCGGAAGTTGCAAGAACTGCGAAAAGTCGGACATGGCGACCCTGGCAAACCCAGGTCCTATGCTGTCAATTAGGTAGCTGTAGATTGTGGAGACGCGTTAAATGGCGCAGAACGAATCGGTTGATGTGGTACTGGTAGGCGCGGGCATCATGAGTGCCACCCTGGCCGTACTGCTCAAGGAGCTTGACCCGACCCTGAAGCTTGAGGTCGTCGAGGCGATGGACTCCGGGGCCGCGGAAAGCTCCAACCCCTGGAACAACGCAGGCACCGGCCACGCCGGCCTGTGCGAGCTGAACTATACGCCGCAGGCCGCCGATGGCAGCATCGACATCAAGAAGGCCGTGCACATCAACACCCAGTTCGAGGTTTCGCGCCAGTTCTGGGCCTACCTGAGCAAGAAGGGCAACTTCGGCTCGGCGCGTGCCTTCATCAACCCTGTCCCGCACCTGAGCTATGTCGAGGGTGACAAGGGTGTTTCCTTCCTCAAGAAGCGCTTCGAGCTGCTCAAGCAGCACCACGCCTTCGCCGAGATGGAATACACCGAAGACAAGGCCGTGATGAACGACTGGATGCCGCTGATGATGCCTGGCCGCCCGGCCGACCAGCACATCGCCGCTACCCGCGTGGCCAAAGGCACCGACGTCAACTTCGGCGCACTGACCAACAAGCTGCTCAAGCTGCTGGGCGACTCGCCGGACGCGCAGGTCAAGTACAGCAAGAAGGTTGTCGGCCTGCGCCGTAACGGCAGCGGCTGGACCGTGAGCATCAAGGACGTCAACAGCGGCGGCAGCCGTGAAGTCGACGCCCGCTTCGTCTTCCTCGGCGCCGGTGGCGCGGCCCTGCCGCTGCTGCAGTTGTCCGGCATCCCGGAAAGCAAAGGTTTCGGCGGCTTCCCTGTCAGCGGCCAGTGGCTGCGTTGCGACAACCCGGAAATCGTCAAGCAGCACCAGGCCAAGGTCTACAGCCAGGCCGCTGTCGGCGCCCCGCCGATGTCGGTACCGCACCTGGACACACGCGTCGTGGACGGCAAGACTTCGCTGCTGTTCGGCCCGTATGCCGGCTTCACTACCAAGTTCCTCAAGCACGGCTCGCTGATGGACCTGCCGCTGTCGGTGCGCATGGGCAACATTGGCCCGATGCTGGCCGTGGCCCGCGACAACATGGACCTGACCAAGTACCTGGTCAGCGAAGTGATGCAGTCGATGGAGCAGCGTCTGGAAGCCCTGCGTCGTTTCTATCCGCAGGCCAAGGCCGAAGACTGGCGCCTGGAAGTGGCGGGTCAGCGCGTGCAGATCATCAAGAAAGACCCGAAAAAAGGCGGCGTGCTGCAGTTCGGTACCGAGCTGGTCTCGGCCCAGGACGGCAGCCTGGCTGCACTGCTCGGCGCATCGCCGGGTGCTTCGGTAACCGTATCGATCATGCTGGAACTGATCGAGCGCTGCTTCCCCGAGCAGGCCAAGGGTGCCTGGGCTGCCAAGCTCAAGGAAATCTTCCCGGCTCGCGAGAAGACCCTGGCAACCGATGCTGCGCTGTACCACAAGATCAGTGCCGATAACGACGCGGCCCTGGACCTGGCAGAAAGCAGCCCGGCGGCCAAGCATTACGCCTAAGCCGGCCTGAAACGCAAAAACGCCCCTCGGGGCGTTTTTTTTGTGCCTGGCGCTTGATCAGCCTGTACCGGCCTCTTCGCGGGCATGCCCGCTCCCACAGGTTCGGTAATGCCCGCAGGTGCGGCGCGACTCCTGTGGGAGCGGGCGCGCCCGCGAAGAGGCCGGCACTGGCTACAGATCAGCCGCGGGCTTTATCGATGATCTCGATGTACTCAGGGGCATTGCGCTGGTCGGCAATTTGCTCGACGAAGGTCTTGCCGTGCTCGTCCTTGCCATCCAGGTCCAGGCCAGCTTCGACGAAGAAGCCTACAAAGCGCTCAAAGTCGTCCACGCGCAGGCCACGGTAAGCCTTGACCAGCTTGTGCAGCGACGGCGAAGTCACACCATCGGCCGGCTCGAACTGAAGGAACGACTTGATGTAGTCGTCGCTGATTTCGTCACCGATTACCTGTTTCTTGTCTTTACGCATTGCCGACTCCAACTGGACCATCACGGAATTTCGAAGGCCGGCAGTTTACCCCCCGCAGGCTTCGCGCCTCAACGCGTACGTACCGTCCCGGTGTGCAGGTCGGCCCAGATATGGCCGTTGCCGTAAGTCAGAAACTGCACGTACAGGGTTTCGTTACGCAGCAGGTCCATGACCACCCGGTAGTTGCTGACTGGGTAATTCAGGCTCAAGGTGCGGGTTTTAGCGTCATACACAGGCTTTTTCAGGCTTTTGGCCGCTTCACCATCGAACGTCAGCAGCACCTGGGCAATGGTCGCGCCCTTGCTCAGCGGCTTGCCCTTCAATCGCACCTGCAACGACGATGTGATCGGAATCGGCTGCTGATCGGACTGGCGCTGGGCCCCTACGACCACCGAATAGTCAGTCACTTGCAGCAATTGCTGGCTGGTCGGCGCTTCCTGGCGCAGGGACTGGTCATCAGGTGGCAGGAACTGACTGTGCAGCGGTGCGGCAGCGAGCGGCAGGCTGACCGCCAGCAGGAGGGGAAGAATCGCACGCATGTGAGGCTCCTTGTATGAAGGAGCACTCTAGCATGCCGTGTACAGCCGATATCAATCGAACTGCGCGCGCATCCAGGCCTGGTAGTCGGCCACGCCGGCTTCACCCTCGCGCGGCGCCCAGTGTGCGTGCTCGCCCTCGCCCACTGGTCGGTATGGCCCAGCCTTGCACTCGAACAGGATGCTGTCGGGCTCCAGCACCACCAAGCCATGGTAGGTACCAGGCGCCAGATCTACACCCAGACAGTCGCCACCGGCCTGCAGCACCCGCTTGTCAGTCACCGCGCCTTGCTCATCGAAGATCAGCAGGCCAAAGCACCCCTTGAGCGCTATCAAGGTTTCAGCCTTGTCGGCGCTCACATGGCGATGCGGCGGAATGTAGGTGCTCGGTTGCAGCCCGACCGCCATGCGGTGGCAGGGCTCTTCCATAGCGTGAAAGTTATGGTGCTGCCGCCCGCGCGGGTTGGCAGCGGCCTTTTCGGCCAGCCCGGCGAACAGCGATTGGTCGATGAACGCAGGCTGGCGCACGGTTACAGCCCCTTTACGGCGAAGATGCCGTTAGCGTTGCGCCAGTACCCTTTGTAGTCCATGCCGTAACCGAAGATATAGCGATCGACACAAGGCAGGCCCACATAGTTGGCCTTGAGGTCAGGGCTTGCCTTGCGGTCGTGATCCTTGTCTATCAGCACAGCGGTGTACACCGAGCGGGCGCCGGCATGCTTGCAAAACTCGATGATGGCGCTGAGGGTGTGGCCTTCGTCGAGGATATCGTCAACGATCAACACGTCACGGTCGATGAACGACACTTCCGGCTTGGCCTTCCAGAAAAGCTCGCCGCCGCTGGTCTGGTTGCGGTAGCGGGTAGCGTGCAGGTAGGAGGCTTCCAGTGGGAACTGCAGGTGGGTCAGCAGTTTGCCGGAGAAGATCAGGCCGCCGTTCATCACGCAGAACACAACCGGGTTCTTGTCGTGCAGGTCCTTGCAGATCTGCTCGCCGACTTTGGCGATGGCCGCTTCGACTTCGGCTTCGGTGTACAGGCAGTCAGCTTCACGCATGACTTGACGGATATGCTCGAGATCGGCGGACATGGCGCTCTCCGGGGGGCATTTTGGAAAAGCGGGCAAAGGTACGCATCCGCTCGTCACAGATCAAGCATTTATGGACTAACGTCCAGAATGACCAGACGACAGCACAGGCTGAATAGATTAATCTAGCGCGGTTTTTTTGCCCGCCTTTCGGAGCCCTCCCCTATGCCCACTCGTGAGATCCGCCATCCGCTGATCCGCCACAAGCTTGGCCTGATGCGCCGTGCCGATATCAGCACCAAGAATTTTCGCGAACTCGCCCAGGAAGTCGGCGCGCTCCTGACGTATGAAGCCACCCAGGACCTGCCCCTCGAAACCTACGAGATCGACGGCTGGTGTGGCAAGGTCTCGGTTGAAAAAATCGCCGGCAAGAAGATCACCGTAGTACCGATCCTGCGCGCCGGCATCGGCATGCTCGACGGCGTGCTCAGCCTGATCCCGGGTGCCAAGGTCAGCGCCGTCGGCGTTGCCCGAAACGAAGAAACCCTCGAAGCCCACACCTACCTGGAAAAGCTCGCGCCGGACATCAACCAGCGCCTGGCCCTGATCATCGACCCGATGCTGGCCACCGGCGGCTCGATGGTTGCCACCATCGACCTGCTGAAAAAGGCCGGCTGCAAAGAGATTCGCGCCATGGTGCTGGTCGCCGCGCCAGAAGGCATCGAGGTGGTGGAAAAAGCCCACCCGGACGTGAAGATCTACACCGCCTCGATCGACCAGCGCCTGAACGAGCACGGCTACATCGTGCCAGGCCTGGGTGATGCCGGTGACAAGATCTTCGGCACCAAGCAAAAGGACGCCTGACCATGCAGGACGGCTTCAACGACCCGCTCTGGCGCCAGGTCGTTTCGGGCGCGCAGATGCTCTTCGTGGCATTCGGCGCGCTGGTGCTGATGCCCCTGATCACCGGCCTCGACCCGAACGTCGCGCTGTTCACCGCCGGCATCGGCACCCTGCTATTCCAGCTGGTCACCGGACGTCAGGTACCGGTGTTCCTGGCCTCGAGCTTTGCCTTCATCACGCCGATCATCCTCGCCAAAGGCCAGTTCGGCCTGGCCGAGACCATGGGCGGCGTAATGGCTGCTGGCTTCGTGTACACCTTCATGGGCCTGATGGTAAAAATCAAAGGCACCGGTTTCATCGACCGCATGCTACCGCCGGTGGTGATCGGCCCGGTGATCATCTCCATCGGCCTGGCCATGGCACCGATCGCCGCCAACATGGCGATGGGCAAAGGTGGGGACGGTACAGCGCTGATGCCATACAAGACGGCCATGCTGATCTCGATGCCAGCGCTGCTGACAACCTTGATCGTTGCCGTATTCGGCAAGGGCATTTTCCGCCTGGTGCCCATCATCTCCGGCGTGCTGGTGGGCTTTGCCCTGTCGTTCGCCTTTGGCGTGGTCGACACCGCCAGGATCGCTGCCGCACCGTGGCTGGAAATCCCCAATTTCACCGCCCCTGCGTTCAACTGGCAGGCCATTCTGTTCATCGTCCCGGTTGCGCTGGCGCCGGCGATCGAGCATATCGGCGGGGTGATTGCAGTGGGCAGCGTGACCGGCCGTGACTACCTGAAGAAGCCTGGCCTGCACCGGACGTTGCTGGGCGACGGCCTGGCGACTACTGCAGCCGGCCTGTTCGGCGGCCCGCCCAACACCACCTATGCCGAAGTGACCGGCGCGGTGATGCTGACCAAGAACTACAACCCGAAGATCATGACCTGGGCGGCGGTCTTCGCCATTACCCTGGCGTTCATCGGCAAGTTCGGCGCGCTGCTGCAGAGCATCCCGGTGCCGGTGATGGGCGGCATTCTGTGCCTGCTGTTCGGCTCGATTGCAGCGGTGGGCATGAACACCATGATCCGCCACAAGATTGACCTGGGCGAAGCACGCAACCTGGTGATCGTCTCGGTGACACTGGTGTTCGGTATCGGCGGCGTGCTGATCGGCAGCGGTGACGGCCCGGATGACTGGGGCCTGAAGGGTATTGCCCTGTGCGCCATTGTGGCTATTGCGCTGAACCTGATTCTGCCGGGCAATGACAGCTGGAAGCACAAGAAGCTGGATGTATAAACGGTCGGTAGGGGCCGCAAGGCGGCCCCTTCGATTCAGGCCTTTTCACTCATATCAGCCAACACCCTCACCCACTCCGGGTGATCATTCAGGCACGGCACCAGCACCAGCTCCCGGCCACCCGCCTCGACAAACTGCTCGCTGCCACGCATGCCTATCTCTTCCAGCGTCTCGATGCAATCCGCCACAAATGCCGGGCACATCACCAGCAGCTTCTTCACACCGGCCTTGGCCAGTTCATCCAACCGCGTCTCGGTGTAGGGTTCGATCCACTTGTCCCGGCCCAGCCGCGACTGGAACGATACCGACCACTTGCCATCAGGTATGCCCATTTTCTGCGCAAAGGCTTTGGCCGTGGCCAGGCATTGCCCGCGATAGCAAACCGAACGTACTTCGGCGGTTGCACCGTGGCAGCAATCAGCAGCACGCAGGTCGTGCTTGACCCCTTTCGGAAACAGCTTTTTCAGGTGCCGTTCCGGCAAACCATGGAAGCTCAACAGCAGGTGGTCGTAACCCGTCTCAAGGTACGGCCGGGCACTGGCAGCCAGTGCCTCGATGTACGCCGGGTGCTCGTAGAACGGCTGCAGCACGCGCATCTGCAACGGTAACTGGTGCTCGCTGACCGTCTGTTTTGCCTGCTCGATCACAGTGGTCACCGTGCTGTCGGCGAACTGTGGATAAAGCGGTGCCAAAGTCACCTTGCGCACACCTTGGGCGGCCAGCCGCGCCAACACATCAGGCAACGCTGGCTGGCCGTAGCGCATGGCAATTTCCACTGGGCCATGGGGCCAGTGCTCGGCCATCGCTGCCTGCAGGCGACGGGTCAGCACAACCAGAGGCGAGCCCTCCTCCCACCAGATCGAAGCGTAGGCGTGTGCCGACTGCTCTGGGCGCTTGATCAGGATCAGCGACACCAGCAAGCGCCGCACCGGCCACGGCAGGTCGACCACGTACGGGTCCATGAGGAACTGGTTGAGGTAACGGCGCACATCGGCCACCGAGGTGGAGGCCGGGGAACCCAGGTTGACCAGCAGCAGGGCGTGATCGGTCATGCAGCGTCCTATGTCAGAGGCCACTGGACAGGTTGTCCAGCGCCGATTGCAGATCGTTGAAACGGAAGGTGAAGCCTGCTTCCAGCAAGCGTACCGGGCGCGCCCGCTGGCCTCCCAGCAGCAAGGTGGACATCTCGCCAAGCCCGGCCTTGAGCAGCAGTGCCGGCACTGGCAACAGCGCCGGCCGATGCAGGGCTCGGCCCAGTCGCCTGGCAAACTCACGGTTGCGTACAGGCTCCGGCGCGCAGGCATTATAAGGACCGCTGGCATCCTTGCGCTGCAAGAGAAAATCAATCAGGCCGACCTGGTCGTCTATATGAACCCAGGGCATCCACTGCCGCCCGTCGCCCAAAGGCCCGCCCAGCCCCAGTTTGAAGGGCATGCGCAGGCGCGACAAAAAGCCGCCATCGCTGGCCAGCACCAGGCCAGTACGGACCAGTACCACGCGTATCCCCTGGGCTTGTGAACGCTGGGCGGTCTCTTCCCAGGCAATGCACAACTGGCTGGCGAAATCTTCACGCACCGGGGGTGAAGCCTCGGTCAGTTCGCGTTCGCCACCGTCTCCGTACCAACCTACCGCAGAGCCGGAGATCAACACCTCCGGGCGCTGCTCACGGGTGCCCAACCACGCCAGCAATTGCTCGGTAAGGGTGACACGGCTGGCCCACAGCACGTTGCGCCGGGCGGCCGTCCAGGGCCTGTCGGCAATCGGCGCACCAGCAAGGTTGACCACCGCATCAAGATGATCGTCGGCCTCCAGCTGCTCCAGGCGCGCGATACCACGCACCCCGCTACCACAGATTTTTGCCACCTGTTCAGGACGCCTGCTCCAAACCGTAAGCCGATGCCCTTGGCCCAGCCAGTACTGGCACAGATGCTTGCCAATCAAACCGGTGCCACCTGTCAGCAATATATGCATGGCTGTGTCCTCGCAGAATGCATCGGTGGTCTATTTTTAACAGCAAGGCACTTTTTTGACCCGACGCTCTCGGATAAACATAGGCCAACCTGCCCGCCAACACGGAATAACCTTATACAGAATTTTTGCATTGTACAGGTTTGCCTGACAGCGTAGTCTGCTCACAGCAAGGTTTGAAGAGGCCATCATGACAATACCTATCGCCATCATCGGGGCCGGCATCGCCGGTTTGTCAGCCGCCCAGGCTTTGCAAAAGGCCGGGCAATCCGTGCACTTGTTCGACAAAGGCCACGGCAGTGGCGGGCGCATGGCCAGCAAGCGCAGCGAAGCCGGCGCGCTCGACCTGGGCGCACAGTACTTCACTGCCCGTGACCGACGCTTTGTCGATCAGGTGCAGCAATGGGTGGCCGCCGGCTGGGCCGAACAATGGAAGCCTCAACTGTATAACTACCGTGACGGCGAACTCACCCCCTCCCCTGACGAGCAGACGCGCTGGGTAGGCGTGCCACGCATGAGCGCCATTACCCGCGGCTTGCTCAAGGACGTCACCGTCAACTTCGGCTGCCGCATAGCGGAAGTGTTTCGCGGCAAGCAGTACTGGCACCTGCAAGATACCGAAGGTTGCAGCCACGGCCCCTACAGCCGTGTGGTCATCGCCGTCCCGGCACCGCAGGCCACGCCACTTCTGGCCGCCACACCGAAGCTGGCTGCCGTTGCCGCTGGCGTGCAAATGGAACCTACCTGGGCCGTCGCCCTCGCCTTCCAGGCACCGCTGGATACGCCAATGCAAGGCTGCTTCGTGCAGGACAACCCGCTGGACTGGCTGGCCCGCAATCGCAGCAAGCCCGGCCGCGACGAGCACCTGGACACCTGGGTACTGCACGCGACCTCAGACTGGAGCCGGCAACACATCGACCTGCCCAAGGAAGAAGTGATCGAACAGTTGTGGGGTGAATTCGCCGAACTGGTCGGCTGCGTGGTACCGCCGCCCACCTTCGCCCTGGCCCACCGCTGGCTCTATGCCCGCCCCAGTAGCAACCATGAGTGGGGCGCACTGGCCGATGCCGACCAGGGCTTGTACGCCTGTGGGGACTGGTGCCTGTCCGGCCGCGTCGAGGGCGCATGGCTCAGTGGCCAGGAAGCGGCGCGGCGCTTGCTCGAACACCTTGAGTGATGCCGAACTATACAAAAATACTAGTTTGCATAACTTCAGCGCTGTGCTGAAATAAACCTGTACAAGTTTCGAGTCACGTACAGGTTTATTTTCGGAGGCAGCCATGCACGACCCTTCCGCCCACAGCAAGCCGCGTATCGCCATCAGCGCCTGCCTGACCGGGCACAGCGTGCGCTACAACGGCGGCCACAAGGCCTCCGACCTGTGCCGTAAACAGCTGGAACAGCACTTCGACTGGCTACCCGTGTGTCCGGAAGTGGCAATCGGCCTGGGTGTCCCGCGCGACCCGATTCGCCTGGTCGGCAACCCCGAGCAACCCGAAGTGGTCGGCACCCGCGACCCCGGCAAGGACCTGACCGACCCGCTGCGCACCTATGGCGAGCAGATGGCCAACGAGCTTGACGACATCTGCGGCTACATCTTCATGCAGAAGTCACCTTCATGCGGCCTGGAACGGGTAAAGGTTTATCAGGACAACGGCCACCCGGCCGTGCATGGTGGCCGCGGCGTCTATGCCCAGGCTTTCTGTGCATTGCGCCCGGACCTGCCAGTAGAGGAAGAAGGCCGCCTGCATGACCCCGTGCTGCGCGAGAACTTCATAAGCCGCGTTTACGCCTACGCCGACTGGCAGCACCTGCTGGCCGAGGGCCTGAACCGTGGCGCGCTGGTACGCTTTCATTCGCGCTACAAGTATTTGCTGATGGCCAATAACCCCCAGGCCTATCGCACCCTCGGCCGCCTGCTTGGCAGCATGAGCAAGGCTGATGAACCACAGAGCATCGGCCCGCGCTATTTCAGCCAGCTGATGCAAGCCCTGCGCCGCTGCGCGAGCCGCGGCACCCACAGTAACGTGCTGCAGCACCTGAGCGGTTACTTCAAGGATGCCCTGACGCAGCAGGACAAGGCCGAGTTGCAGGCAGTCATCGGCCAATACCAACAAGGCGTGGTACCACTGGTAGTGCCACTGACCTTGCTCAAACACCATTTGCGCAAGCACCCAGACCCCTACCTGCAGCAACAAGCCTACCTGCAGCCGCACCCCGAGAGCCTGGGTTTGCGCAATGCGGTCTGAGGACTTGCTGCCCATCGGCGAACTTGCCCGTCGCACCGGCGTAAACCCGGTCACCCTGCGCGCCTGGGAGCGCCGGTATGGGTTGCTCAAGCCACAGCGCACCGCCAAGGGGCATCGCCTGTACCCACTTGAGCAGGTCGAACGCGTCGAAGCCGTTCTGGCCTGGCTGCAGCGTGGCGCGTCGGTCGGCCAAGTCCGCGAGTTGCTCGACAAACCCGCCAGCACCCCACCGAAGGGGGACTGGCAAGCCAGGCAATTCCAGCTGATCGAAGCCATCGCCGGCCTTTCACAGCGCGCCCTCGACCAGCAACTTAACCAGGCCATGGCGCTGTACCCGGCAGTCACCCTGTGCGAACAACTGCTGCTGCCGCTCCTCGACATGCTCGACCAGCGCTGGCGCAACTACTTCAACGCTCGGCTGGAGCAGGTGTTTTTCCACAGCTGGCTGCGCAGCAAGCTCGGTGCCCGCGTGTACCACGACAACCAGCTGCTGCAAGGGCCTGCCGTGTTGCTGGCCGAAGACAGCGAACGCACCTTCAGCCCAGACTTATGGTTGTGCGCCTGGCTGCTCACCAGCAATGGCTTCCCGGTCGAGGTGCTCGAGCAGCCCGTTGCAGGCCCGCAATTGCTAAGCGCCGTCAACGCGCTCAAACCACGCGCCTTACTCCTGCATTTGGGCCCACGCATCGACGACAAGGCGTTGCTGCGCACCCTGCAAGGCTTGCCGATCCCCAAGCTGTTGGGTGGTGCCACGCTGGCGCTGCATGAAGCCCGCTTGAAGGCTTTTGAGCTGCCCGACCTTTTCCTGTTCGACACCCCGCAGGCGGCATTGCGCGTGCTTCAAGCCCATGATCGACAGCCTGTAGAGATCAATCTCCCATGCACCTGACCTGGCTGCGCAGCGACCTGCGTATCGATGACAACACTGCACTCAGCGCCTCCACCGAACGCGGCCCGACCATCGCCCTGTGGCTGGTCAGCCCCGGACAATGGCAAGCCCATGACGATGCCGACTGCAAAGTCGACTTCTGGCTGCGTAACCTGCATGACCTGCGCCAATCACTGGAAAAGCTGAACATCCCCCTGCTGATCCGCACAATCGAAACCTGGGACCAGGCGCCACAGGCGGTGCTCGATGTCTGCCGCCAACATCAGGTGCAAAGCGTGCACTGGAACGAGGAGTACGGCATCAATGAGCAGCGCCGGGATGATGCCACCCGCGCACTGTTGGAAAAGTCGGCCATCCAGGCGCACAGCTACCTCGACCAGCTGTTCTTCCGTCCAGGCACTCTACTGACTCGCAGTGGCGATTACTTCCAGGTGTTCAGCCAGTTCAAGAAAACCTGCCTGGAGCATCTGCACCGCAGCCTGCCGGCCCTGGCACGGCGGGTGAAGCGCCAGGCCCCGCTGAACATCGGCAGCGACCCGATCCCGCAACATGTCGAGGGCTTCGGAACAACCACGCACGCACTGCGCGACCACTGGCCAGCCGGTGAAGCTGAGGCACAATCCCGCCTGTCATGCTTCCTCGACGAAACCATCGACGACTACCACCACTTGCGCGACTTGCCTGCCAAGCCCGGTACCAGCCAGCTTTCCCCCTACCTGGCCGCCGGCGTGATTTCGCCCCGCCAATGCTTGCACGGTGCACTGGCCGGCAACCGGGGCGAGTTCGACAGTGGCAGCACGGGCGTGCAGACCTGGATAAACGAGCTACTCTGGCGCGAGTTCTACAAGCACATCCTGAGCGGTTATCCACAGGTCTCGCGCCACCGCGCCTTCCGCGCCCAGACCGAAGCCCTGCCCTGGCGTGACGCCCCGGCAGACCTGGAGGCCTGGAAGCAGGGCCGCACCGGCTTCCCGATCATTGATGCCGCCATGCGCCAATTGCTGCACACCGGGTGGATGCACAACCGCTTGCGCATGATCGTGGCCATGTTCCTCAGCAAGAACCTGCTGATTGACTGGCGCAAGGGCGAGCGACACTTCATGCGCCACCTGATAGACGGCGACCTGGCCGCCAACAACGGGGGTTGGCAGTGGAGTGCGTCCACCGGCACCGATGCGGTGCCCTATTTCCGTATCTTCAACCCGGTTTCACAGTCGCAACGCTTCGATCCACAGGGGCAGTTCATTCGCCACTGGGTACCGGAACTAGAGGAGCTCGATGAAAAAGCCATCCATCAGCCCATTAAATCGACGGACCTTTTCGGTAATACTTCTTACCTAAGTCCAATCGTGGATCTCAGCAGCAGTCGCCAGCGGGCCCTGGAAGCGTTCAAAGGGCTGCCACGCCGGCAGAATTAGGGGATAACGTCTTGATTAACTCACGCAGTTTCTGGGTTACGGGCGCAAGCAACGGACTTGGCTTGGCTTTGGTGGAGCGGATGCTCGATGAAGGACATCGCGTTGCCGCGAGTGGCAAGAATAGCGACGCACTGGATGCTTTGGGGACACGCTACGGCAGCCAATTGATGCGGTTGCCGTGGCAGTTGCATGAAGAACAACACGTCAGCCATGCGTGCCAACAAATTTGCCATGCCTGGTGTTCGCTGGACGGGCTGATCCTCAACACCGGCACCACCGATTACCTGCCAGACAATGCCAGTGACAGTGAGCTGATCGAAGCGATCGTCACTACCAACCAGCTGGCCGCAGAGCATTGCCTGAGCAAAGCGCTGCCGTTGCTGGAAAAGGGTCAGTCGCCGCAGGTGATGGCGCTTTTCAACCGCTATTCGGCGTTGCAGCTGTTTGCACCGACACAGGTGACTGCGGGCTGGAACAATTTGCCGCAATGGATGCGTGAGCAACGCAAGGCCCTTGAGGACCAAGGGGTAGCACTGACCATTGTAGGGCCACAATCGTTGAAGGTTACGCTAACGTCGGCACAGGCGATACCGGAGGAGTGGACGCCCGGCAGTGCCGCAGAGGAGTTGCTGCGGCGTTGGCCTCAGAGAGAACCCGAACTGATCCTGGAGACGCTGGACCTCAGTAGCCTGTGGCCGCTGGCGCGTTAACACCTGAAATCAGCATTACCGTCTTCGCGGGCAAGCTCGCTCCTGCAGATTACCCAGACCTTGAGTGCTGTGGTATGCCGGCAGGAGCGGGAATTGCCCGCGAAGTGACGAATGCAGGTGAACTCAGAGCGCCATTCTGTAATGCAGGCTGTAGCTTTCTACACCATCATTGGGCTCTTTGATGCCCGCGTTGGAATAGTGAATCGCCCGCACCCCAATCTCATGCCCGCCGGCAAAGCGCAAACCAAAGCCGATGCGGTCCTCAAACTGGAAAGCCGAACCCAGCTCGTTGCTTTCCAGCTCGGTGCTGGAGAACGCCGCTACCCCTATCCCGGCTTCGATGTAAGGCTTCACCGACTCCCCGGCAAACTCATAGACGAACACCGGCGCGAAGGACAGGCTGTGATTGCTCGCGGTCTCGTCGCCATCCCAGTAGGTGTAGGCCCCATCCCAATAGCCGGTCAGCCGACCAACGCTGGTCTGCCACCAACTCGCGTCCCAATTCGATTGCAGCCCTAGCCGGTAGACCATTGTCGAATCGCCAGTCTGCCCCACCGAGAACGAAACATCGGCAGCTTGTGCCGACATCGCTTGCCCCAAAACAAAGGCAGCAGTCGCTGCCAAGCCGAGCAGTTTCCTCATAAGAAACATCCTTCTTTCTGATGCTGTTGTTAGTGTCCGCCTCATCTCAGGCAAAGCGGTAGAAAGCAGAAGTGGAACGATAGTTCAGCCTTTTTTCACGTTTTTTTCACAACGCAAAGCTTTGCACATCGTCGGACTTATGCCACAGCACAGGTAGGATTTTTCTTAAGGCTTCTGGGTCAGCGCTTGTCCAGAAGCGTGCAGCGCCGGCCGGGCCTTCGGCCAATAGATCATTGGCACCCAGCAGCCGTTGCAACTGACGCGCCACGGCCGCGCCGGTGTCGATGATGGCCACGTCATCCGGGACCATGCCGGCCAGCAATGGGCGAAGGAAAGGGTAATGGGTGCAGCCGAGGATCAGCGTATCGCAACCTGCAGCCAGTAGCGGCTGCACATAACCTTGCAGCAGCTGGCGCACCGCTGGGCTTACAAGGTCACCGGCTTCGATCAGCTCGACCAGCCCCGGGCAAGGCTGGGTAATAACCTGTACGTTGTTGGCGAAGCGGTCGAGCAAGGCTGCGAACTTGGCACTCTGCAGGGTACCGGTGGTGGCCAGCACACCGACCACGCCCGAGCGAGTGGCTGCCGCTGCAGGCTTGACGGCCGGTTCCATGCCCACCAACGGCCAGGTCGGATACAACTCACGCAGGTCGGCCACTGCCGCCACCGTGGCAGTGTTGCAGGCCAACACCATGGCCTTTGCGCCTTGTTCATGGAAGAACCCGGCAATGTGCCGGCAGCGCTCGCGGATATAGTCCGGCGACTTCTCACCGTAGGGTATATGCCCGCAATCGCCCACATACAGCAACGTTTCGTTGGGCAGCAGGCGCTGGATCTCGGCCAGCACCGACAAACCGCCAACCCCCGAGTCCATGACGCCGATCGGCGCCGAGCGCTCAGCCATCGCGCTTACCACAGACCGTGCAAGCCGGGTCGCGCTTGACACGAAGCTCGCGGATACGGGTGCCGAGGGCATCGATCAACAGCAAGCGGCCGACTAACGGCTCACCGAACCCCGCCAGCAGCTTCATCGCCTCCAGCGCCTGCAGGCTACCCACCAGCCCCACCAGCGGGCCAATGACGCCAGCTTCGCTGCAAGTCAGTTCGGCTTCGCTACCATGCCCGTACAGGCAGTGGTAGCACGGGCTGTAGTCGCGCCGCGGGTCGAACACCGACAGTTGGCCTTCCAGACGGATTGCCGCTCCGCTGACCAGCGGCTTGCCGGCGGCGACACAGGCAGCGTTGACCGCCTCGCGGGTAGAGAAATTGTCGGAGCAGTCCAGCACCAGGTCGACCGCCGCCACCGCAGCCACCAGCGAGTCCTCGTCCAATGCCTGGCGGTGAGCAACCAGGCTGACTTCCGGGTTGATTGCCTGCAAGCGCTGCAAGGCCGAGTCGACCTTGCTCATGCCGACGCTGGCACTGTCGTGGATGACCTGGCGTTGCAGGTTGGTCAGGTCGACGGTGTCGAAGTCGGCCAGGTGCAGCTCACCCACGCCAGCGGCGGCCAGGTACAGGGCGACTGGCGAGCCCAGGCCACCCAGCCCGATGATCAGCGCTTTGCTCTGCTTGAGCCGCAGTTGGCCATCGATGTCGATCTGGGCCAGCAGCACCTGGCGGCTGTAACGCAGCAGTTCCTGATCACTCAGCATGGCAGTCGCCCCAGGGTAATGCGTTCATGGCCGCCCAGGTCCGTGCGGCTGGCCACCTCGATAAAGCCATGTTCAGCCAGCAGAGCACGTACCGCTGCCGCCTGATCGTAGCCATGTTCCAGCAGTAGCCAACCACCTGGCAACAAGTGCGCGGGGGCTTGGGCGGCGATCACGCGAAGGTCGTCCAGGCCATCGGCACCGGCCACCAGGGCACTGCTGGGTTCGAAGCGCACGTCGCCGGCCACCAGGTGCGGGTCTTCAGCGGCGATGTAGGGCGGGTTGCTGACAATGAGGTCAAAACGCTCCCCGGCCAGGCTGTCGAACCAGTGGCTTAGCCTTACCCGAGCGTTGGCCAGGCCTAACCGCTGGCGGTTGCGCTCGGCGAGGGCAGCAGCCTCCTCCACCCGGTCAACCGCTGTCACCTGCCAGGCCGGGCGTTCGCTGGCCAGCGCCAGAGCGATGGCCCCCGTACCCGTACCCAGGTCGAGAACCTTGGCTGGCGAAGCGGGTTGCAGTTCAAGCGCCGTCTCGACCAGCAGTTCGGTATCCGGCCGCGGGATCAGGGTATGCGGCGCAACCTCCAGGTCGATCTTCCAGAAGCCCTGCAGCCCAAGGATATAGGCCACTGGCTCGCCGCCACGGCGGCGCTGCAGGTAGCCGGCATAGGTCTCGGCATCTTCGCTGCTGACGATACGCTCGGGCCAGGTATGCAAGTAGCTGCGCGATTTACCGATGGCCGCAGCCAGCAGCAGTTCGGCATCCAGGCGCTCAGTGGGCGATTCAGGCAACTGCGCGTTGCGCAACAGGCTGGCGATGACAGTCATCAGTCCCCCAAGGCGGCCAGTTGATCGGCCTGGTATTCGGCCAGCAGCGGTTCGATCACCGCGTCTACGCCACCGCTGAGGATGTCGTCCAACGAATACAAGGTCAGGTTGATGCGGTGATCGGTCACCCGCCCCTGTGGATAATTGTAGGTGCGGATGCGCTCGGAGCGGTCACCGGACCCCACCAGCAGCTTGCGCTCACTGGCAATGGCGTTCTGCGCGGCACTGGTCTGCATATCGTTCAGCTTGGCCGACAGCCAGGACATGGCGCGAGCACGGTTCTTGTGCTGCGAGCGCTCCTCCTGGCATTCGACCACGATACCGGTGGGCAAGTGGGTGATACGGATCGCCGAATCGGTCTTGTTGACGTGCTGGCCGCCGGCACCGGAGGCACGGTAGGTATCCACGCGCAAGTCGGCCGGGTTGATTTCGATGGCGGCTTGCTCGTCCGGCTCGGGGAGCACCGCCACCGTGCACGCGGAAGTGTGGACACGGCCTTGGGACTCGGTCTCGGGCACACGCTGAACCCGGTGTGCACCGGACTCGAACTTGAGCTTGCCGTAGACATTCTCGCCCTCGACGCGGGCAATGATTTCCTTGTAGCCGCCGTGCTCGCCTTCGTTCTCGGACAAGATTTCCAGGCGCCAGCCGCGCTTTTCGGCGTAGCGCGAATACATGCGGAACAGGTCACCAGAGAAGATGGCTGCCTCGTCGCCACCCGTACCGGCGCGGATTTCCAGAAACACGTTGCGACCGTCGTTGGGGTCTTTGGGCAGCAGCATGCGCTGCAGCTGCGCCTCCAGCGTCAGCAGTTGCTCCTTGGCTTCACGCACCTCTTCCACGGCCATTTCACGCAGGTCCGGGTCACTGTCCTTGAGCAGCGCCTGGGCACCTTCGAGGTCGTCCTGGACTTTGCGCCACTCTTTATAAGCAGCGTAGACCGGCTCTACCTCGGCATACTCGCGGGAGTAGGCGCGAAAACGCGTCTGGTCGGAAATAACCTCGGCGTCACCGAGCAGGGCGGTGAGTTCTTCGAAACGGTCCTGGAGGATTTCCAGTTTGTTCAGCAGCGACGCTTTCATTGCGGGGATTTGTCCGTGGAGCCCTCATTGAGGGCAAAGAGTTCCTGGGCCATGGCCAGCGCATCGAGGCGGCCCTCGGCCGAGAGCTTTTTCAGCTGCACGCTGGGCGCATGCAGGAGTTTGTTGGTCAGGCCCCGGGCCAGCTGGGCCAGCACGTCTTCGGGGTTGCCGCCATTGGCCAGCAGGCGCAGGGCCTTTTGCAGTTCTTCGTCGCGAAGGCGCTCACTTTGCTGGCGATAGGCCCTGAGCACGTCCACTGCCGCCAGTTCGCGCAGGCGCAGCATGAAGTCTTCGGCGCCCACGGATACCAGCTCTTCGGCCGCCTGAGCCGCCCCCTGGCGGCTCTTGAGGTTTTCTGCCACTACATCGTGCAGGTCGTCGACGGTGTACAGGTAGACATCGTCCAGCTCGCCTACTTCGGTTTCGATATCGCGAGGTACAGCGATGTCGACCATGAAGATCGGCTTGTGTCGGCGCTGTTTCAGTGCGCTCTCGACCGCGCCCTTGCCCAGGATCGGCAACTGGCTGGCGGTGGAACTGATCACGATGTCACTGTTGGCCAGTTCCTGGGGGATGTCTGCCAGCAGCACGGCATGCGCACCGAACTGCTCGGCCAGGATGCTGGCGCGCTCCAGGGTGCGGTTGGCCACCACGATACGGCGTACGCCCTGCTCGTGCAGGTGGCGGGCGACCAGGGTGATGGTTTCGCCGGCACCGATCAGCAGGGCCTGGCTGCGGCCCAGGTCGGCGAAAATCTGCTTGGCCAGGCTGACCGCGGCGAACGCAACCGAAACCGGGTTTTCACCGATGGCCGTATCGGTACGCACCTGCTTGGCGGCGCTGAAGGTGGCCTGGAACAGGCGCCCAAGCAACGGCCCGACAGTACCGGCTTCGCGGGCCACGGCGTAGGCGGACTTCATCTGGCCCAGAATCTGAGGCTCGCCGAGAACCAGCGAGTCCAGGCCCGAGGCCACGCGCATCATGTGCTTCACGGCTTCGTGCTCTTCATGCACGTAGGCGCTGGCGCGCAGCTCGTCGAGGCTGAGGCGGTGATAGTCGGCCAGCCACTGCAGCACGGCGTCGGCGGACAGGTGGTCCTGCTCTATATAGAGCTCACTGCGGTTGCAGGTCGACAGGATCGCCGCCTCGCGGCTGGACGTCAGTCTGCAGAGCTGCTGCAGGGCGTCTACCAGCTGCTCTGGGGTAAACGCCACGCGCTCGCGTACGTCTACCGAGGCAGTCTTATGGTTGATACCAAGTGCAAGAAAGGCCATGCAAGGTCGCTGGTTGTGACGGGAAGCCGATAATTGTCCTCTTTCGCAGGTTTCAGGACAACCACCGTTCGCTATTGTGCTGATAGTCCTGCGGCTATCGCCGCTCGCGGGCCAGCATCAACGTTGATTTCAGGTTTCACTCCCGCTTTTGATCTGCTTCTGATCTTCGCGACTTCAGGAGGCCGAACGCAGTCCTTGCCAGTTAAAGGCTGTTACCTATGTGCGTGAACTGATTTGTAACCCATGTGGGTGAGCCATACCGGCGAAAAGGTGAGTCAGCGTCGCCATCGCAAATGGACGGTTCGCCGAGTCAAAACAGACGAGTTCGCTCCTTGCTTCTTGCTTCTTGCTTCTTGCTTCTTGCTTCTTGGATGTGAGCATCCACATTAAATAGGTATTCATTCGCGAAGGTGGCGCGTAGTCACCTTTCCGCCCTTCCGGCGGGTTACTTTGGTCGTGGCCAAAGTAACCAAAGCCGTCGGCTCCCATCATCCGGCCCCTACGCTCCGCTCCGGGGTCCCCTCGCTCCGGGCTTGCTCCCGGGAGGACCGCGCTGCAGGCCCCATCCTGGGGCCCAGCGCTTGACGGGCATCCATGCCCGTCACCTCCCTCCGCAAGCCCTGCGCTCGGCCTCCTGAAGTCGCAATCTGCGTCGCCTGGACTACCGCGCGCTTAGAAGCAAAAGCCAAAGCAAGAGCAAGAGCAAGAGCAAGAGCAAGAGCAAGAGCAACGACGTTCTTCCAGGTACACCAGGCCGAGGGCAGCCATGCCGGCGATATCCTTATCCAGATGACCGGGCAAAACGTCACCGAATGCATCGGCGATGCCCGGCCGATCACCGAATTCGCTTCTCGCTTTTGATTTTGCTTCTAAGTGCGCGGTAGTCCAGGCAACGCAGATTGCGACTTCAGGAGGCCGAGTGGAGGCATTGCGGAGGGAGATGACGGGCATGGATGCCCGTCAAGCGCTGAGGCCCCATGGATGGGGCCTGCAGCGCGTGCTCCCGGGAGCAAGGCCGGAGCGAGGGGACCCCGGAGCGCAGCGTAGGGGCCGGATGATGGGAGCCGACGGTTTTTGGTCCCTTTTTGCCACGACAAAAAGGGACCCGCCGTAAGGGCGGAAAGGTGAGTCGGCGTCGCCATCGCAAACGGACTGTACGCCCGATCAGAACCAGCGCTTAAGCTTTTGGGCTTTTGGGCTTTTGGGCTTTTGGGCTTTTGGGCTTTTGAGCTTTTGGGCTTTTGGGCTTTTGAGCTTTTGGGCTTTTGGGCCTTTGGGTTGTGCGCTTTCACATCAAGTAGACATTCATTCACGATGTAGGCGCCTATTCACCTTTCCGCCCTTCCGGCGGGTTACTTTGGTCGTGGCCAAAGTAACCAAAACCGTCGGCTCCCATCATCCGGCCCCTACGCTCCGCTCCGGGGTCCCCTCGCTCCGGGCTTGCTCCCGGGAGGACCGCGCTGCAGGCCCCATCCTGGGGCCCAGCGCTTGACGGGCATCCATGCCCGTCACCTCCCTCCGCAAGCCCTGCGCTCGGCCTCCTGAAGTCGCAATCTGCGTCGCCTGAACTATCGCGCGCTTAGAAGCAGAAGCAGAAGCAGAAGCAGAACAACAGCACGAACGCTGGGCATCGTGGCCAGCCTGGGGCGAACCCTGCGCGCGCAGTGCGGTCTGCATAGGCTAAGCGTAGCTTCATACCTTCGCAGGTGGGTTTGCCTACGCGCTTGTGTCATCATGCTCCGACCGCCGGTGAGTCCTCCTAATAAGCCTTTCTATGAACAAACCATACGCATTGCTGCTTGCCTTCGCCCTGCTCCAGGGCTGCCAGAGCCTGGCCCCGCAAAAGGCCGAGCCTCCCGTCGCCGAAGCTGGCAAGGCAGAGGCGGAAAAGCCCGTGGTGTATGGTTCGTTCAAGCAGGACACACTCTATAGCCTGTTGGTGGCAGAGCTGGCCGGCCAGCGCAACCGTTTCGACATCGCCCTGGCCAACTACACCGATCAGGCGGCAAAAACCCAGGACCCAGCAGTTTCCGAGCGCGCCTACCGCATTGCCGAGTACCTCGGCGCCGACGAGCCGTCACTGGAGAATGCACTGGTCTGGGCGCGCAACGACCCGCAGAACCTCGACGCCCAGCGCGCCGCCGCCATTCAGCTGGCCCGCGCCGGCCGCTATGACGAGTCCATGGCCTACATGGAAAAGGTACTGCAGGGCCAGGGCGACACCCACTTCGACTTCCTCGCCCTGTCCGCAGCCGAAACCGACCAGAGCACCCGCGACGGCCTGCTGCAAAGTTTCGAACGCCTGCTGGTGAAATACCCCGACAACGGCCAGCTGATATTCGGCAAGGCCCTGCTGCTGAACCAGGACGGCAAGACCGAAGAAGCCCTGGAACTGCTTGAGTCGCACCCGGCACAAAACGGCGAAGTCGCCCCGATCCTGCTGCGCGCCCGTCTGCTACAGGCCCTGGACCGTGGTCCAGAGGCCCTGCCACTGCTGCGCGGGGCGATTCGCGACAACCCGGACGACAAACGCCTGCGCCTCACCTACGCTCGCACCCTGGTCGAACAGGACCGTATCGCCGATGCCAAAGGCGAGTTCATCAGCCTGGTCCAGCAATACCCCGATGATGACGAATTGCGCTACTCGCTGGCGCTGGTGTGCCTGGAGAACAAAGACTGGGATGAAGCCGAAGGCTACTTGCAGGAGCTGATCGAGCGCGACAGCTACGTTGACGCCGCGCACCTGAACCTGGGCCGCATCCACGAGGAGCGCCACGACCCTGCTGGCGCTCTGGATGAATACGCCCTGGTCGGCCCAGGCCCAGACTACCTGCCGGCACAGCTACGTCAGGCCGACATCCTGATCGCCAACGGTCGCGGCAGCGATGCCTCGCGCCTGCTGGCCGAAGCACGCGAAGCCCAGCCAGACTACGCCATCCAGCTATTCCTGATCGAATCGGAAAGCTACAGCAACAACAACAAGGACGCCCAGGCCAATCAGGTGCTGCAGCAAGCCATCCAGCGCTACCCGGACGACCTCAACCTGCTTTACACCCGCGCCATGCTGGCCGAGAAGCGCAACGATTTGACGCAGATGGAAAAAGACCTGCGCGCCATCATCGCCCGCGAGCCAGAAAACGCCATGGCCCTGAACGCCCTGGGCTACACCCTGGCCGACCGCACCACCCGCTATGCCGAAGCCAAGGCACTGATCGACAAGGCCCACCAATTGACCCCCGATGACCCGGCAGTGCTCGACAGCCTGGGTTGGGTCAACTATCGCCTGGGCAACCTCGACGTCGCTGAAACCTACCTGCGCCAGGCCTTTGCCAACTTCCCCGACCACGAAGTGGCCGCCCACCTGGGCGAAGTACTGTGGGCCAACGGCAAGCGCCGCGAAGCTCGCCATGTATGGGCCAAGGGCTTCGAGGCCCAGGCCGACAGCCCCATCCTGCGCAAGACCCTTTTGCGCCTGACCGGATCCGAGACTCTTTAACGCCATGTTCCTGCGCCATTGCATCACCTTTACCATGATCGCCCTGCTGGCCGGCTGTGCCGGCTTCGGTAGCCGCGAGGCCCTGCAGGGCCACGGCGACCCGCAGCAGTGGCGCGCCCACAAAGCGCAGCTGAGCAGCCTCGATGGCTGGCAGATCAACGGCAAGGTCGGTATCCGTGCCCCGCGCGATTCCGGCAGCGGCACGCTGTTCTGGCTGCAACGTCAGGACTATTACGACATTCGCCTGGCCGGCCCGCTGGGCCGTGGCGCCGCACGCCTTACCGGCCGCCCGGGTGGCGTGGTGCTGGAAGTGGCCAACCAGGGCCGCTACGAAGCCACCAGCCCAGAAGCGCTGCTGGAAGAGCAACTGGGCTGGCAACTGCCGGTTTCGCACCTGGTCTGGTGGGTGCGCGGCCTGCCCGCCCCCGACAGCAAGAGCAAGCTGACCCTGGATGGCGACAGCCGCCTGGCCAGCCTCGACCAGGATGGCTGGCAGGTGCAGTACCTGAGCTACACCGAACAGAACGGCTACTGGTTGCCCGAGCGCCTGAAGCTGCACGGCAAAGACCTGGACGTGACCCTGGTGGTCAAGGACTGGCAGCCGCGCCAGCTGGGGCATTGATCGCATGCAAAAGCTCACCCTGCCCGCCCCGGCCAAGCTCAACCTGTGGCTGCACATCATCGGCCGCCGCGCAGACGGTTACCACGAACTGGAAACGGTGTTTCAGTTTCTAGACCATGGCGACGAACTGAGTTTTGCCCTGCGTGACGATGGCGTGATCCGCTTGCACACCGAGATCGAGGCCGTCCCCCACGACAGCAACCTGATCGTACGGGCCGCGCGCATGCTGCAAGCACAATCGGGCACCACGCTTGGCGCCGACATCTGGCTGACCAAGGTACTGCCCATGGGCGGAGGTATCGGCGGTGGCAGCTCAGACGCCGCGACCACCTTGCTGGCCCTGGCCCACCTGTGGCAACTGGACTGGGACGAAGACCGCCTGGCCGCACTGGGGCTTAGCCTGGGCGCCGATGTGCCGGTGTTCGTACGCGGCCACGCAGCATTCGCGCAGGGCGTAGGCGAACAACTGACCCCGGTCGATCCGATCGAACCCTGGTATGTCGTGCTGGTGCCGCAAGTGTCTGTCAGCACAGTAGAAATTTTTTCACATCCACAGTTGACACGTGATTCTCTCCCCCTTAAGATGCGCCCCGTTCCCGAGGGAAACAGTCGAAATGACTGCCAACCGGTGGTAGAGCAGAATTACCCAGAAGTTCGCAATGCGTTGAATTCACTGGGAAAATTCACTGAGGCTCGACTAACCGGCACTGGAAGTTGTGTGTTTGGGGCCTTCCCAAGCAAAGCCGAAGCTGATAAAGTTCTGGCCCTTCTTTCAGCGACCCAAACAGGGTTTGTGGCGAAAGGAAGCAATATTTCGATGTTGCATCGCAAGCTGCAAAGTCTGGTCAAGAAGTCGAGCGCATGAGCGTTCGCAGCAACAGATACAGGGGCGTCGCCAAGCGGTAAGGCAGCAGGTTTTGATCCTGCCATGCGTTGGTTCGAATCCAGCCGCCCCTGCCATTTTCCTTATACTCATCCAGGTATACCCTCAGCCTTCAGGTACTGCGCGTGTCCAAGATGATGGTCTTTACGGGGAACGCTAACCCCGATCTGGCTCGGCGTGTCGTACGTCAGCTGCATATCCCTCTCGGTGACGTCTCTGTCGGTAAATTCTCCGACGGCGAGATCAGTACTGAGATCAATGAAAATGTTCGCGGTAAAGACGTTTTCATTATTCAGCCGACCTGTGCCCCGACCAACGATAACCTGATGGAACTGGTAGTGATGGCCGACGCCTTCCGCCGCTCCTCAGCATCCCGAATCACCGCCGTGATTCCCTACTTCGGATATGCCCGCCAGGACCGCCGTCCGCGTTCGGCACGTGTAGCCATCAGCGCCAAAGTCGTTGCTGACATGCTCACTGTCGTAGGTATCGACCGTGTACTCACCGTCGACCTGCACGCTGACCAGATCCAAGGCTTCTTCGATATCCCCGTCGACAACATCTACGGCTCGCCCGTACTGGTTGACGACATCGAAGACCAGCGTTTCGAGAACCTGATGATCGTCTCCCCGGACATCGGTGGTGTCGTGCGCGCACGCGCTGTCGCCAAGTCCCTGGGCGTCGATCTGGGTATCATCGACAAACGCCGCGAAAAGGCTAACCACTCCGAGGTTATGCACATCATCGGCGACGTCGAAGGGCGCACCTGCATCCTGGTAGACGACATGGTCGACACCGCCGGCACCCTGTGCCACGCGGCCAAAGCCCTGAAAGAGCACGGCGCTGCCAAGGTTTACGCCTATTGCACGCACCCTGTCCTGTCGGGCCGCGCCATCGAGAACATCGAGAAGTCGGTACTGGACGAGCTGGTGGTGACCAACACCGTTCCGCTGTCCGCCGCTGCTCAAGCCTGTGATCGTATCCGCCAGCTGGATATCGCACCGGTTGTCGCTGAAGCGGTACGCCGCATCAGCAACGAAGAATCGATCAGCGCGATGTTCCGCTAAGCGGGACACGTGTTGATGTGAAGCGCCCCGCCCCAACCTGTGTTGGGGCGGGGCTTTTTTGCCATCCCCGTTGGCGCTGGTCGCAAACGCCCTCGGGGGGCTATTTTGGAGAAACAAAATGACTGATTTTATTCTGAACGCCCAAGCGCGTACTGACCTGGGGAAAGGTGCGAGCCGCCGCCTGCGTCACTCGCTGAGCATCCCAGCCGTTGTCTACGGTGGTGATAAAGAAGCTCAATCCCTGACCATCCTGGCCAAGGAAATCACCAAGCTGTTCGAAAACGAAGCTGCCTTCAGCCACGTTATCGAACTGAACGTTGACGGTGTTAAGCAGAACGTCATCATCAAGGCCATGCAGCGCCACCCAGCCAAGCAGTTCATCATGCACGCTGACTTCGTTCGCGTCGTTGCTGGCCAGAAGCTGACCGCCAAGGTTCCGGTTCACTTCATCAACGAAGAAGCCCCGGTCAAGAAAGGCGGCGAGATCTCCCACGTTGAGTCCGAGATCGAAGTTTCCTGCGAAGCCAAAGACCTGCCTGAGTTCATCGAAGTTGACCTGGGCAACGCCGAAATCGGCACCATCATCCACCTGTCGGACCTGAAAGCTCCGAAAGGCGTAGAGTTCGTCGCTCTGGCCCACGGTGATGACAAAGCTGTTGCCAACGTTCACGCTCCACGCGTTGCTCCAGAAGCAGAAGGCGCTGCCGAGTAATCCACTCGCACGCCGGCGTTGATCGGGTTACAGTGCCGCGCGCACTGTAACCCACCAACTCCAAGGAAGAGCCCCTGACGTGACCGCCATCCAGTTGATCGTTGGCCTGGGTAACCCCGGCCCCGAATACGAACAGACCCGGCATAACGCAGGGGCTCTTTTCGTTGAACGCCTTGCCAGCGCCCAGCGTGTTTCGCTGACCGCTGACAAAAAGTATTTCGGCCTGACGGCTAAATTCAGCCATCAGGGCAACGACGTTCGTTTGTTGATCCCCACCACCTACATGAACCGCAGCGGCCAGTCCGTAGCGGCCTTGGCCAATTTCTTCCGCATCAAGCCGGAAGCGATACTGGTGGCACACGACGAACTCGATCTGCCCCCGGGCGTTGCCAAGCTCAAGCGCGGCGGCGGCCATGGTGGGCACAACGGCCTGCGCGACATCATCGCGCAGCTCGGTAACCAGAACGACTTCCACCGCCTGCGGCTTGGCATCGGCCACCCGGGTGACGCCAAACTGGTATCCAACTTCGTCCTGGGCCGCGCGCCGCGCGCCGAGCAGGAGAAGCTCGACGCCAGCATCGATTTTGCCCTCGGCGTGCTGCCGGACGTGCTTGCCGGCGATTTCGCCAAGGCGATGCGCGAGCTGCACAGCCAGAAGGCCTGATTTCCTTTAGAGAGGGGAATACCCATGGGTTTCAATTGCGGCATCGTCGGCCTGCCCAACGTCGGCAAGTCCACCCTGTTCAACGCCCTGACCAAGTCTGGCATCGCGGCGGAGAATTTCCCTTTCTGCACCATCGAGCCGAACAGCGGCATCGTGCCTATGCCCGACGCTCGCCTGGCTGCGCTGGCTGAAATCGTCAAGCCAAACCGCATCCTGCCGACCACCATGGAATTCGTCGACATCGCCGGCCTGGTTGCCGGTGCCTCGAAAGGCGAAGGCCTGGGCAACAAGTTCCTCGCCAACATCCGCGAGACCGACGCCATTGCCCACGTGGTGCGCTGCTTCGAAGACGAGAACGTGATCCACGTTTCCAACAGCGTCGACCCCAAGCGTGACATCGAGATCATCGACCTCGAACTGATCTTCGCCGACCTCGACAGCTGCGAAAAGCAACTGCAGAAGGTAGCCCGCAACGCCAAGGGCGGCGACAAGGATGCCTTGGCGCAAAAGGCCATTCTGGAAAAGCTGATCCCGCACTTTACCGAAGGCAAGCCTGCGCGCAGCCTGATGAAGCACATGGCTGACGACGAAAAGGCCGTCATCCGTGGCTTCCACTTGCTGACCAGCAAACCGGTGATGTACATCGCCAACGTGGCCGAAGACGGCTTCGACAACAACCCGCACCTGGACGTGGTCAAGGCCATTGCCGAGGAAGAAGGCGCGGTCGTGGTGCCGGTGTGCAACAAGATCGAAGCGGAAATCGCCGAGCTGGAAGACGGTGAAGAGAAGGACATGTTCCTCGAGGCCCTGGGCCTGGAAGAGCCTGGCCTGAACCGCGTGATCCGCGCCGGTTACGAGCTGCTGAACCTGCAGACCTACTTCACTGCCGGCGTGCAGGAAGTACGCGCCTGGACCGTTCGCGTCGGAGCCACTGCCCCGCAGGCAGCCGGCGTTATCCACACCGACTTCGAAAAAGGCTTCATCCGCGCTGAAGTGGTGGCCTATGACGACTTCATCCAGTTCAAGGGTGAAGCGGGTGCCAAGGAAGCCGGTAAGTGGCGTCTGGAAGGCAAGGATTACATCGTCAAAGACGGCGACGTGATGCACTTCCGCTTCAACGTCTAAGCGTTAGCCTGCTGTAACTACAAACCCTTGAGGTCTGCACCTCAGGGGTTTTGTTTTTCTGGGATGCAGGGTGGGAACATTCGTTCTACCGTATTCCCATGGGTAGCCGCCTGCCCCCAGTCATCAAAGACCGCTGCGACCGATAGAGGCGCCACCATCTACGTAGATTGTCTGCCCGGTAATGAAAGCACTGCGATCCCCGAGCAGGAAGGTGACTGCCGAAGCGACCTCGTGTGGCTGCCCGAGCCGCCCCATCGGCACGCCGTCGATATAGGCGGCTTCGCCAGCACTGCCTACCGGGTTACCACTGCGGAACAGTTCGGTCTCGATCGGCCCTGGAGCAACTGCATTAACCGTGATTCCTGTCTGGGCCAGTTCCAGCGCCCAACTGCGAGTGAAACTGACCAGCGCTGCCTTTGCAGCGGCGTAAGAAGTGCGCTGGCGAATGCCGAGCACGGTCAGGCTGGAGATATTCACCACGCGGCCCCAGCAGCGCTCGCGCATCCCTGGCAGCAGCGCTTGGGTCGCCTGCAGCGCGGGGTGCAAGTTAACCCGCATTACTTCATCGAAGCTTGCCAGGTCAATTTCGCCCAGTGGCTGGGGACGGACCAGGCCCACATTGTTTACCAGGCCGTCGAATGCATAGCGGTTGGTCAAGTCGGCCAGTGTCGCAATCAAACGCTCTGAGTCGCTCAAGTCGGTGGCGATCAGTTCGCCGGGGAAGCTGGCATCCGCAGCCTGGCGGGCGATACCAACGACTTGATGGCCCTCCTCCACCAGTTGCTCGGAGATTGCCCGGCCGATGCCTTTGCTGGCTCCTGTAACAAGAAAAGTACGTTGCGTCATGGTATGTCTCTACCGTTAGTGTTTCTGCAGACGATGCAATATGGCTTGGCCCACCTGGGCCGCTGACGCCGGGTTCTGCCCAGTGATCAATTCGCGGTCGATGACAACATTAGGCGCCCACGGCGATGGGTTGCTCTGATACTGCCCGCCGGCGCGCTCCAGGGCGGTCTGCGGATAGAACTTCATCTGCCCTCCGCCGAGCAGGCCCTTGGCCTGTTCTTCTTCCTGATTGCTGATGACTGTCATGCGATAGCCGGCATAAATCCAGTCTTCGGGCGTTGCTGTCCGGTTCCCGCTCTCCAGTGCCTGGATCAGCTTCTGCGGCCGTTCCAGCGCCGAGAGCAGAGCAATGGGACCGTGGCAAACCAGCGCGGTGGTTTTACCCTCGGCGTGGAAAGCGCGAAGCAGACGCCCCAGCGCCGGGTCGGCGAGCAGGTCTTGCATCGGGGCGTGGCCGCCAGGCACATAGACTGCATCGAAGTTGCCATAACCAATCTGCTCCACGCGGGACAGGCTGATCACTGGCGAATGCTTCGCAGAAGTAAGCTGCAGCTGATCCAGCAGCGCCTGATATTGCTCCAGTTGCTTCGGATCGTTGCCGAAGTACTGGGCCGCGGCCGAGCTGCGGTCCAACGTCGGCGCGCGACCGAGGGGAGTAGCGAAGGTAACTTGATGGCCTGCGTCCAGCAGCGTTTTGGTCGGTTCCAGCAGTTCGTTGAGGTAGAAACCGGTTGCAAATGCCTTGCCGTCGCGAAGCTCCAGGTGGCTCTCGTCAGACAGTACCACAAGGACGTTCGCCGCATGAGCGCCCAGACTCGCGCTGCCTATGACAGCAGCCAGGGCCAGTCGTTGGTAAGTGCGCATAGCATTCCCTCCATTCAGGCACAGGCGGGATGCCGTGCACTGACCGAGACTTTATTGGCGATCAGACAAGCGATAAATTGGGCCTGTAGAAAAGCATTTTTGCTTTGGAGAACAAAATGGCGCGACGGTTTGGTCACCTGGGGGATGTCGAGGCGCTGCTGGAAGTGGTCGAACGTGGCTCGCTCAGTGCGGCAGCGGTGGCCTTGGCGACCACCCCGTCGGTGGTTAGTCGGGCCATTTCGCGGCTTGAGTTGCACCTGGGGGTGCAGTTACTACGCCGCACCACGCGTCGCTTGAGCCTCACCGACAGTGGCCTGGAATACGTCGAGCAGGCGCGCGCTGCGTTCCAGCAGATCGCCAGCGCAGAGCAAGCCCTGAGCGGCCATGGCGAAGTACAGGGCCGTGTGCGCCTGAGCGCACCGACCACTTATGGGCATCACCGGTTGCCGGCCATGCTGGCAGCCTTCGCCCTGCGCTATCCGAAAGTGCAGGTCGAGTTGAACATCACCAATCGTAATGTCGACCTGGTGGCCGAAGGGTATGACCTGGCTATTCGCCTTGGCGACCTGCCGGACAGTAGCCTGGTGGCGCGTCGGCTAGAGGAGGCTCGACTATGCCTGGTGGCCGCGCCAGCTTACCTCGCGCGTGCCGGCAGGCCGCAATCACTGGCGGAACTGGCCGGACACAACTGCCTGCCTTTCATCATGCCCAGCAATGGCAGGCCAGGCGTTTGGCAGTTCCGTCAAGGAGAGGAGGAACTGCTCTTCGTTCCGCAGGGAAATCCGGTGGTGGCGGACGATGTGCTGGGGTGCATCTCACTGGCCGAGCAAGGTGTCGGGATCTGCCAGACCTACGAGTTCATAGTCGCAGAACGCCTGCAGCGGGGCCGGTTGGTGCGCTTGCTGGAGGATTACGAGGGGGCCCGACGGCCCTTCTCGGTCATCTATCCGCCACATCGCCAGCTGTCGGGGGCCAGCAGGGCATTGATCGATTCTTTGATGACAACGGGCCGCAAAGCGGCACTCGATCCCAGCATCTAAGCTGAGGTTCAGCGCCCTTCTCGCCCAGAGCCGACACCATGCCCCACCCCACTCGTTTCGACTGGCAACGCTGGTTACCCGGCCTGGTCACCCTGCTCCACTACAAGGCAGCCTGGCTACCCAAGGACATCGCCGCCGGCCTGGTACTCACCACCATGCTGGTGCCTGTGGGCATCGCCTACGCCGAGGCTTCCGGCGTCCCCGGCATCTATGGCCTGTACGCCACCATCATCCCTCTGCTGGCCTATGCCCTGTTCGGTCCCAGCCGTATCCTGGTGCTGGGCCCGGACTCGGCGCTGGCCGCGCCTATCCTGGCGGTGGTGGTGCAATACGCGGCCAGCGACCCGCAGCGGGCGATCGCCATCGCCAGCATGATGGCCTTGGTCGCCGGGGCGTTCTGTGTGATTGCCGGGCTGCTGCGCCTGGGCTTTATCACCGAGTTGCTGTCCAAGCCCATCCGCTATGGGTACATGAACGGCATCGCCCTGACCGTATTGATCAGCCAGTTGCCCAAGCTGTTCGGCATCAAAGTCGACAGCGAAGGGCCCTTGCGCGACCTTTGGTCCTTGGGCCAGGCGCTATACGCCGGCCAAGGGCACTGGCCAAGCTTTGTCGTGGGTGCCGGTAGCCTGGCGCTGATTCTGCTGCTCAAACCGTTCAAGCGCCTGCCGGGCATCCTGATCGCCGTGGTACTGGCGACGCTGGCAGTGAGCGTGTTCAACCTCGATCAGATGGGCGTCAAGGTACTCGGGCAATTGCCCCAGGGCCTGCCCGGCTTCGTCTTCCCCTGGGTCAGCGACATTGACCTGGTCGAGGTGCTACTGGGCGGGGTTGCAGTGGCGCTGGTGTCGTTCGCCGACACCAGTGTGCTGTCACGCTCCTATGCCGCGCGCCTCAAGATGCGGGTGAACCCCAACCAGGAAATGTTCGGCCTGGGCGTGGCCAACCTGGCCTCGGGGCTGTTCCAGGGCATCCCGATCAGCAGCAGTTCATCGCGCACACCAGTGGCCGAAGCTGCCGGCTCGCAGACCCAGCTCACCGGCATCATCGGCGCCCTGGCGGTAACCCTGTTGCTGCTGGTAGCGCCCAATCTGATGCAGCACCTGCCCAACAGCGCTTTGGCTGCGGTGGTGATTGCCGCTGCACTGGGGCTGTTCGAGTTTGCCGACCTCAAACGTATCTTCCGCATGCAGCAGTGGGAGTTCTGGCTGTCGTTCACCTGCTTTGTCGGCGTGGCAGTGTTCGGCGCCATTCCCGGTATCTGCATTGCCGTGGTGGTGTCGGTGATCGAGTTCCTGTGGGACGGCTGGCGGCCGCACCACGCGGTGCTTGGCCGGGCGGATGGGCTGCGCGGTTACCATGACATGCAGCGTTATCCACAGGCCCGGCGTATTCCAGGGCTGGTGCTGCTGCGCTGGGACGCGCCGTTGTTCTTTGCCAACGCCGAGCAGTTCCAGAACACAGTGATGGCGGCGGTAGACGCGTCGCCAACGCCGGTGCAGCGGGTGGTAATTGCCGCTGAGCCTGTGACCAGTATCGATATCACTTCGGCGGACATGCTGGCCGAGCTGGACCGGGCATTGGAGGCGCGGGGGGTGGAGTTGCAGTTCGCCGAAATGAAGGACCCGGTGAAGGACAAGATGCGGCAATTCGAGTTGTTCGAGCATATGGGGGAGAAGGCTTTTCATCCGACGGTGGGCGCAGCGGTGGATGCCTATCTGGAAGAGAGTGGGGTTGATTGGCAGCCCTGAATGGCCTGGGGGAGCGGGCTTAACTGCGAAGAAGCCCGCGCCGACTCCGAAGCCGGTCAATCCAGATCAACATGGCGCTGGCATACACCGACACCGCCAGAAACAGCGCCATACGCACTGCAAATGCCTTGTACACATCCTGCCCACCTGCACTGTCCTGCACCGACTGCCCCAGCAAGATCAACATGGTCGTCAGGCAACTGACCCAGTACGCCGGGCTCTGCCGGCTCGGCACCGCCTGGTACAGGCGCCGAGCCTGCCAGAGGGCGAACAGCAGTACCCACAAAAAGAACATCCACAGGTGAACGAACAGGCTCAGCGCTACCCACAGCGCTATCGCCAACACCCCGGCAAGCAAGGTTGAACCGATCAGCTCCCGGCTGGCGTGCCGCGCGCGGGTTTCGCCTGCTTGTTGCCCCACGCTCACGGCCTTCATGATCAACGGCATGTACTGGTCAGGAGCGATCAATGCCAGCAGAAAGGCCGGCATCACGATCAACGTGGCACGCAGCGCCACCCAGCTGACATGCTCGCTGCCCAGCAGCGGCGGCACCGGCGGTGCTGGCGCATTGGCAGGTTCGGGGAACAACCTGTGCGCCACTGACGTGCCCAGCACTGCCAGCAGCATGCCTTTGGCCAGCGCTTCGACCACCGACAATGCCAGGGTGAAGTCACTGGTGCCGGCAGCGGCGATCATGGTCAGGCCGACCACCAGCAGGTTGGCCAGCAGGCCGTTGCCGCCCTTCAGTGCATAGCGCAAGGTCAGGAAAACACCCACCCCGACCAGTAACACCCCGGCCAACGGAGCATGGCGCAACAGCGGAATCAGCAGCAACCCGCTGCCGCAAGCGAGCAGCACCAGTAACGCCAGGGCCGGTGCCGCACGCAGCGGCAATGGCTGACTGCGCATGGCCAGTAACAGCACCGCAAACACCGGCGCCAGGATCGGCACCGGCAAGCCGATACCAAAGCTCACCGCCAGGCACAGCGCCACACCCCAGGCCAGGCGCAGCGCCCGCAAGCGGCGCAATTCAATAGGCATACGACAGCCAGCTCATCAGCCACATGAACAGCCGGCCCAGCAGGTTCAGTGGGTTGCCTTCGCTAGGCAGGGCCATGACCTCGGCCTGACCACCGACCCGCAGCACAGTCTTGTCCTGAAGCTGGTCGCGCTCCAGCTGGACAATCACCGGAAAGCGCTGCGCCGAACGCAGCCACTCGCGGCTATTCTGCACGGTCGGCAGCGTACCCGGCGGCGTGCTCTGGCCCACGCTCACGCCATAGCCAATGCTGCGTATACGCCCTTTCAACACGGTGCCCGGCAGCGCATCGAGCACCACCAGCACCGGGGTTTCAGGGCGCAAGCGACCGAGGTTGTTCTCGGTCATGTCGGCACTTATCCACACATCATGGATACTGATCAGGGTCATCATCGGGCTGCCTGCCCCGACATAGTGGCCAACGTCTGTGCGCAGGTCGGTGATCAACCCGTTCGCGTCGGCACGCACGACGGTACGGGCAAGGTCCAGGCGGGCCTTTTCCACATTGGCCGCAGCACTGCGCAGCTGGGCGTTGTCTTCCTGTGCCCCGCCCTGCTGCTCACGGGCGCGCTCTACCTCTGCGCGGGCTGCCGCCACTTGGCTGATGGCCTGGTCGCGGGTGGCCTGGGCGCCTTCCAGGCGGCGCACCGACACCGTACCGGGGTCCTCGTCAATCAGCCGTTTGAGGCGCTCGGCGTCCTGCCGCGCCTTACGTTCGTTGGCCTGGGCGGCCACCAGCGCTGCCTGCGCCGAATCGATGCCGGCGGTACTGGCGCCGATCTGCCGGCGCACGGTATCGAGGTCGGCTTCGGCACGGGCCAAGGCAATGCGGTACTGCTCCTGATCGAGTTCGAACAGCACATCGCCCTGGCGCACCTCCTGGTTGTTGCCTACGGCCACACGCTTGATCTGCCCGGCCACTTCGGCGGCCACCGGGACCACGTAAGCCTGCAGGCGAGCTTGCTGGGTGTACGGCGTATAGCGGTCAGCCAGCAAGTACCAGAGCAGGCTGACGGCAATCAGCAGCAGCACCCAGCGCATGCCGCGATCCGGGGCTGACGGGGGCGGCGTGGGCGTGGCGTCGCTCATTCGGTTTCACCTTGTGCATGCGCGGTGGGGGCTGGCTCGTCGAGCAACTCGCCCCAGTCGGTGCGTTGCTGCATTTGCTGGCGGGTCGCCGGGTCGATCGGCGCGCGGCTGGCGTCCCAACCACCACCCAGGGCCTTGTACAACGTCACCAGGCTGCTGACCGCGTTGCCACGGCTGACCAGGTAACCGTCCTGTTGCTGCAACAGCAGTTGCTGAGCATCGAGCACCCGTTGAAAATCAGCGAAGCCTTCGCGGTATTGCGAGCTGGCCAGATTCAGCGAGCGCTGCGCAGCCTGAGAGGCCTGGTCGCGAATGGTTGCACTCTGCAGCGAGCGCACCAGCCCGCTGGCAGCATCGTCGGCCTCACGGGCGGCTTCGCGCACGCCCTGCTGGTACAACTCGATCAGTTGCTGCAAGTGGGCATCTTCCACGCGTACGGTGTTCTTGCGCCGGCCATAGTCGAACGGGTTCCAGATCAGGCTTGGGCCAGCCGCCAGGTCGAAGGTGTTGGGCAGATGATTGGCCGATAGAAAGGTCCAGCCGATACTGCCAAGCAAGCTCAGCTGTGGATAAAGATCGGCCTCGGCCACCCCGACCAGCGCCGACTGCGCCGCCACTGCCTGCTCGGCGGCACGGATGTCCGGGCGGCGCTGCAGCAGGCTGGCCGGTACATCCTGCAACACTGCCCGATCTGGCAAGGGCAGTTGGCCATGGCCGGCCGCCAGCTGCGGCAGCGGCCCAGGCGGGCGGCCGAGCAGCGAACACAGCACGTTGCGCAGGGCGTTGAGCTGGTTCTCGAACTCGGGGATGGTGGCCTGGGTCGCCAGGTATTGAGTGCGCGCCTGCTGCCAGTCGAGTTCGTCATTTTCGCCGTGGCGGAACAGCCGCTCGGTGATCTCCAGGCTACGCGCCTGGCGCTTGGCGTTCTCTTGGGCGATAGCCAGCCGAGCTTCGGCGGTACGCAGAGCAAAGTAAGTGTCGGCCACCTGCGCACGCAGCAGCACCATGGCGTCGGCGTAATTGGCCTGGGAGGCAAAGTAGACGGCGTCGGCACTTTCGATGGCGCGACTGAAGCGGCCCCAGAAATCGATTTCCCAGCCGATGTCGAAGCCCACGCTGGATTGCCAGAACACCGAATCACGGGCCGAAGGCGTACCAGACTGATCCTGCTTCAGGTACAGGCTTTGCGCACTCAGTTGCTGCAGCTGCGGATAACGCCCGGTCTGCACGATGGCCAACTGGGCACGGGCTTCAGCGATACGCAGGCCAGCCACGCGCAGGTTGGTGTTGTTGGCGTCGGCCTCGGCTATCAGCGCGTCCAGCGTTGGGTCGGCAAACACTGCCCACCACTGGCGCAGGTCGGGCGCCGCCGCGCTGCGCCCGGCCTGCTCCAGCATTGGCGTGCTCCAGCTGCCCAACCACGGCGTTTGGGGCTTTTCATAATCCGGGCCGACTTGGGTGCAACCGGCCAGCACCATCAGCAGCCCCAGGCCACAGCAGCGGTTGGGCATGGTTCAGGCGGCAGGTGGCGCCGGTTGCTCCGGCACCTGCAGCGCAACCCATTGCCAGAACAACACGTAGGCCACGCCAAGGATTACCGGGCCGATGAACAAGCCGATGATGCCTTTGACCACCATCCCGCCCAATGCGCCGATCAGTACCACCGGCATTGGTACATCGACCCCGCGCCCCAGCAGCAGCGGCTTGAGCACGTTGTCGGCAAGGCCGGCGACAAAGGTGTAGACGGCAAAAATGATGGTCGCCACCGTGAAGCCTTCGGCGTTGAACACATAAATGATCACCGGCAAGGTCACCAGCGTCGCCGGGGCCTGTGCAATGCCCAGCATGAGGATGACGATGGCCAGCATCCCGGCACCGGGAACCCCTTTGACGATAAAACCAACACCGATCAGCAGCATCTGGATGAAGGCAATGCCAATCACCCCTTGTGCCACCGCGCGAATGGTAGCCGTACACAGCGTGGCCAGGGGTTTCCCGCGCTCTGCGCCTGAAACCCGCATGGCGATGCGCTGGGCAGCGATTTCACCGCGTTCACCGAAGGCCATGATGACCCCGGAAATGATGATTGCACCGATGAACAGAAGGAAAGCCCCACCGGCGCTGGCCGCAGCGCCCAGCACCGTTAGCCCGGCCCCCTTGATCTGGGGCATCCACTGATTCAGCACACTGGCCATGTTTTCGGAGGCCGCCAACCACAGCGCATGCACCTTCGGCCCGATCAGTGGCCAGGTCGCCACGGAATCAGGCGGGACCGGCACGCTCCAGGCGCCGCTCTTGAGTAGCGTCACCAGGCTGTCCACCGATTCGCCAATGGACATCATCACCAGGTAGATAGGTACCAGCAGCAGCACCAGAACCAGTAGCACCACCAGCGTCGCCACATAGCCTTGCTTGAGCCCGGTGCGGCGCTGGATACGGCAATGCAACGGGTACAACGTAACCGCCAGGATCACCGCCCACATCATCAACTCCAGGAACGGCTGAAACACCTGGAAAGCGAAGATCACCAAGGCTGCTACCAGACCGGCCTTGATGAGCACATCGAGCAAGCCCCGCGAAAGGGCGCTGTCCAGCTTGAAACTCGACTGCATGATTCACCTCCCGATACCCAATGCGCCAGCAAGGCGCAATTCACTGGCCCGTTTCAGGGGATGCCTGTACAGGGCTGTCATCGCGCAGCTGCCGCGCCAGGGCCATCATGACCAAGGGCACCACCGCCATCGACAAGGTGATGGCCAGCACCAGCAGGTCGTGTACCTGCTGGGTGAGTACCTGGTGCTCCAGCGCCAGCTTGAACACCACGAAGGCAAACTCGCCGCCCGAAGCCAGCACCACGCCCAAGCATAACGCCTGGGCCTGGTTGAGCCCACCGACCGTATGCCCCAGGCCATACAGCAAGGGCAGCTTGATCACCACCAGCAGCACGGTGAGGCCCAGCACCATCAGCGGCATGCCGAACAGCAGGCGCAGGTCGGCACTCATACCTACGCCAACGAAGAACAATCCAAGCAGCAGGCCTTTGATCGGCTCGATCTGGGTTTCCAGTTCATGGCGGAACGGCGACTCGGCCATCAGCACACCGGCCAGAAACGCCCCCAGCGCCATCGACACACCCACATGCTCCATCAACCAAGCGGTGCCCAGCACGACCAGCAAGGCCGTGGCGGTCGACAGCTCAGGCAGGCCCGAACCCACCGTCCACTTGAATATCGGGGTCAGCAGATAACGGCCAAAAACAATCAGCACTCCAATGCCGACAGCTACAGCCAACAAAGGCCAGGCACCTTCGTCAGCAGTGCTGACATCGCCACCGAGCAGCGGCACCACGGCAATCAAGGGAATGGCGGCAATGTCCTGGAACAGCAGGATGGCCACGGCCAGGCGGCCATGAGGTTTGCCCAGGTCCTTGCGCTCGGCCAGTACCTGCAAGCCAAAAGCGGTGGACGACAGCGCCAGGCCCAGCCCCAGCACGATGGCGGCGGGTTTCGATTGGTCGAACAGCCAGAATGCCAGTAGCCCAAGCAGCACGGCGGTCAGCCCCACTTGCAAACTGCCGACGCCAAATAGCGCCCGGCGCATGGTCCACAGGCGCCTTGGGGACAACTCCAGGCCAATCACGAACAACAGCATGACCACGCCCATTTCCGACAGCCGCGCCACGTTGTCCGGGTTGCCGAGCAGGCCAAACACCGACGGACCAATCAAGATACCCGCCAAGAGGTATCCCGGTACTGCGCCCATTTTCAGACGCTGCGCCAGCGGTACCAGAAGCACCACAGCCAAAAGGAATACCACCGTCGCCTGCAACAGGCTGCCGTCATGTGGCATGAGCTCGTACCTTCGCAGCTCCCTGCAGGGAGGGGTTCAGAAACGTTCTTCGACGAACTTGAACGGGTAGGCGACCGCCTTGTACTTGCCGATCTTGCCGCGTTTGGGCAGCTTCACGTGCTGGTCGCGGGTTATATCCTTGTAGGGAATACGGCTGAGCAGATGGCTGATGATATTCAGCCGGGCGCGACGTTTGTCGTTGGAGTTGGCCATGAACCACGGCGCCCAAGCGGTATCCGACGCCTGGAACATTTCGTCACGCGCTTGGGTGTATTCATCCCAGCGGCTATACGACTTGAGGTCCATCGGCGACAACTTCCACAGCTTGCGGCCGTCGTTGATGCGATCCTGCAGGCGCCGGGTCTGCTCATCGGCGCTGACTTCAAGCCAGTACTTGATGAGGATGATCCCTGAATCGACCATGACCCTTTCGAACCCGGGTACTCCGGTCAGAAACTTGTCCACTTGCTCGCCAGAGCAAAAGCCCATTACCCGCTCAACGCCCGCACGGTTGTACCAGCTGCGATCGAAGATCACCACTTCACCCGCCGCAGGCAGATGGCCCAGGTAACGCTGCACGTACATCTGGGTCTTTTCCCGCTCGGTCGGTGCGGGCAGCGCCACTACACGAAACACCCGCGGGCTGACACGCTCGGTAATGGCCTTGATGGTGCCGCCCTTGCCGGCGCCATCGCGGCCTTCGAAGACAATGCATACCTTCAGGCCCTTGGCGACCACCCACTCCTGTAGCTTCACCAACTCTACATGCAGGTTCTTGAGCGCTTTTTCGTAGGCCTTGCCGCCCAGCTTTTCTGGCTGTTTTTTGGGGGGCTTCCTGGACGGCTTCGACATGACACGCTCCTGAAGGCGAATGAAGAGTGAGTATGGTCGATTAATGCCAGTTTGCCGCTTCGCTTGCAGATTGATGTGGGGGCTGTCGTGCAGCCCCCGGGAGGCACTATTTGGCCAGCTTGTTGTAACTGGTCATCAGGTTGCGGTAGTCCGGGATATGGTTGGAGAACAGGGTACCCAGCCCTTCGATGTCGTTGCGCCAGTCACGGTGCAGTTCGCAGGCCACGCCGAACCAGGTCATCAGCTGCGCCCCGGCAGCCTCCATGCGTCGCCAGGCCGAATCACGGGTCAGTTCGTTGAACGTGCCAGAGGCGTCGGTGACGACGAATACCTCGAAGCCCTCCTCCAACGCCGACAGGGCCGGGAAAGCCACGCATACTTCAGTGACCACGCCAGCAATCAGCAGCTGTTTCTTGCCGGTGGCTTTTACCGCTTTGACGAAATCTTCGTTGTCCCAGGCGTTGATGTTGCCCGGGCGTGCAATGTAGGGGGCATCAGGGAACTGCTCTTTCAGCTCCGGCACCAGCGGGCCGTTGGGCCCCGTCTCGAAGCTGGTGGTGAGGATGGTCGGCAGCTTGAAGTATTTGGCCAGGTCAGACAGGGCCAAGACGTTGTTCTTGAAGCGGTCGGGGTCGATGTCCCTTACCAGCGAGAGCAAGCCGGTCTGGTGGTCGACCAGCAGTACGGCTGCGTTGTTCTTGTCCAGACGCTTGTATTGGAAGGTCACAGTGGATCTCCTTGCTTCAGCGGGTTGGGAGTATCAGCGTAGGCAAGGATGGAGGGTGGGAGAGACCGTCAGTCGGCTTGCCTGTACTGCCATGTGCCCCATCACTTCACAAATTCCTGAACTGATTATTTGCCGCCAGCGATTTTTCCCCTCGCCCACCGCCACCAGAATCGCTTCACCACAATCACAAAAAACCGTGAGGCCACTCCCGTGGACCAGACACTCCAAGTGCGGCAAGCTGCCGCCGACCTCGTCGCGGCGTTCGCCAGCAACGACACCGCCCGCTATTTCGCCTGCTTCAGCGAAGACGCCACCTTTCTGTTTCACACCTTGCCGTATCCGCTGCTGTCGCGTCGCGCCTATGAAGAGCTGTGGGCCCAGTGGCAGGCCGAGGGCTTTACCGTGCTTGCCTGCGAATCGGGCAACGCCCATGTAAGCCTGCAAGGCGACGTGGCTGTTTTCATGCACGATGTGGCCACGCGTATCCGCATCGGCGGTGAAGAGCACCCGTTGAGCGAGCGCGAGACCATTGTCTTCCGCCGCCATGGTGACCAGTGGCTGGCCTGCCACGAGCACCTGTCGGTCGTAACACCGGCCTGATCACCCTTTACGCGGCGCTGCCGCCCTGCCATCGCACCCACAAAAAGGCCCGCGCACTGCGCTGGCTACAACAACCGCGCTGGAGCACCACCATGAGCCACTCGACCGGTATCGAGACCAACGGCGTCGAACAGATCCCCGCCGATCAACGCGACGCCTCCCCGCTGGACCTGTTCCGCCTGATCTTCGGCGGTGCCAATACCTTCGCTACCGCCGTATTGGGCAGCTTCCCGGTGCTTTTCGGGTTGTCATTCCAGGCGGGTGTGTGGGCGATTCTGCTTGGCGTTGGCATCGGCGCGCTGATCCTTGCACCGATGGGGCTGTTCGGCGCGCTTAACGGCACCAACAACGCCGTTTCATCGGGCGCGCACTTTGGCGTACACGGGCGTATCGTCGGCTCGTTCCTGTCGCTGCTCACGGCGGTGGCGTTTTTCTCCCTCTCGGTGTGGAGCTCGGGCGATGCATTGGTCGGTGGTGCCAAGCGCCTGGCCGGTCTGCCAGAGACCGACCTGACCCTGGGGCTGGCCTACGGTGTGTTCGCGGTGCTGGTCCTGGTGGTCTGCATCTTTGGCTTCCGCTTCATGCTGTGGGTCAACAAGATTGCCGTTTGGGCCTCGAGCCTGCTGTTCCTGCTGGGCATCGTCGCCTTTGCCGAGCCCTTCGATGCCGGCTACGCAGGCAGCGTCAACCTTGGCCAGGCAGGCTTCTGGGCTGCGTTCGTCGGCGCGGCGATCCTGGCCATGAGCAACCCGGTGTCGTTTGGCGCCTTCCTGGGTGACTGGTCGCGCTACATTCCACGCGAAACCCCCAAGGCACGCATCATGCTGGCAGTGATCGCGGCACAGGGGGCGACGCTGATTCCGTTCCTGTTCGGCCTGTGTACGGCCACCCTGGTCGCCACCCAGGCGCCGGACTACATCGCCGCCAACAATTATGTGGGCGGCCTGCTGGCGGTAGCGCCAAGCTGGTTCTTCCTGCCGGTGTGCCTGATTGCGGTGATCGGCGGCATGTCCACCGGCACCACCGCGCTGTATGGCACCGGCCTGGACATGTCCAGCGTGTTCCCACGCTTGCTCAGCCGAGCCGGCGCCACCCTGCTGATCGGCGTGCTGGCGATCGGCTTCATCTTCATTGGCCGCTTCACCTTCAACCTCGTGCAGAGCGTATCGACCTTTGCCGTGCTGATCATTACCTGCACCAGCCCGTGGATGGTGATCATGATCCTTGGCCTGATTACCCGCCGCGGCTTCTACCACGCCGACGACCTGCAGGTATTCACCCGCGGCCAGCGTGGTGGCCACTACTGGTTCCTGCACGGTTGGAACTGGCGCGGCATGGGGGCGTGGATCCCCAGCGCGGCGGTTGGCCTGTGCTTCGTCAACCTGCCGGGGCAGTTCGTCGGCCCACTGGGTGACCTGGCGGGCGGTATCGACCTGAGCCTGCCGGTCACGCTGGGGCTGGCTGGCGTGCTGTACCTGCTGTTGCTCAACCTGTTCCCTGAACCTGCTGGCGTGTATGGCCCCCTGGGCCCGCGATGGGTGCGTTGCAAAAGCACCGCGCATACGCCTGTGACCACTGCCGAAATGGCCTGACTGGAAACCGACCATGACCACTTCCCACTATATCGCCGGCCATTGGGTCGAAGGCCAAGGCAGCGACTGCATCAGTGTCAACGACCCTGCGCTGGGGCAACCGTTCGCCGAGCTGATGGCCGCCAGCGTGAGCCAGGTCGACCAGGCCGTCGCCGCTGCCCGCAGCGCCCTGCCCGCCTGGAAAAGCACCTGCGCCAGTGAACGTGCCGCCTTCCTGCGTGGTTTTGCCGAACAGCTCGGGCAGCGCCGTGAAGCGCTTGTCACCCTGCAGATGCGCAATAACGGCAAACCGCGTCACGAAGCGGAAATTGACCTGGATGACGCCATCGCCACCTTTGGCTATTACGCCGAGCTGGCCGAGCAACTGCCATCGAAAAACCGCGCTGTGCCGCTGGCTGCGCCGGGTTTCACCGCCCGCACCCGCCTTGAACCGGTGGGCGTGGTCGGCCTGATCGTGCCGTGGAACTTCCCGTTGGTGACCAGCGCCTGGAAACTTGCTCCGGCCTTGGCCGCCGGTTGCACCGTGGTGCTCAAGCCTTCAGAGGTCACCCCGCTGATCGAGCAGGCCTACGGCCAGATCGCCGACGCTCTGGGCCTGCCCGCCGGGGTGCTGAACATCGTCAACGGCAAGGCCGAGACCGGCGCCGCACTGAGCAACCACAACGGCCTGGACAAGTTGTCCTTCACGGGTAGCAACAGCGTCGGCAGCCAGGTGATGCGCAGCGCGTCGGCGCAGTGCCGGCCGGTGACGCTGGAACTGGGCGGCAAGTCGGCCATCGTGGTGTTCGATGATTGCGATGTCGACCAGGCGGTGGAATGGATTGTTGCCGGCATCAGCTGGAACGCCGGCCAGATGTGTTCGGCCACATCGCGGCTGCTGGTGCAGGACGGCATTGCCGATGCACTGCTGCCGCGCTTGCAGGCGGCACTGGAAAACCTGCGGGTGGGTAATCCTTTGACCGAAGAGGTCGACATGGGCCCGCTGACCAGCCAGGCGCAATGGCTGAAGGTGGCCAGCTACTTTGCCACGGCGCGGGAAGAAGGTTTGCAGTGCCTGGCTGGCGGCCATGCACTGGACCGTGAAGGCTGGTTCGTCAGCCCGACGCTGTATACCGATGTGCCGAAAGACAGCCGCCTGTGGACCGAGGAAATCTTTGGCCCGGTGCTCTGCGCACGGCGCTTTGCCACCGAGGAACAGGCCATTGCCGAAGCCAATGACAGCCGCTTCGGGCTGGTCGCCACGGTGTGCTCCGCCGACCTGGAACGCGCCGAGCGCGTGGCCGATGCGCTGGAGGTTGGCCATGTGTGGATCAACTCGGTGCAGGCGGTGTTCGTCGAAACGTCCTGGGGGGGCACCAAGGGCAGCGGGATCGGGCGTGAGCTGGGGCCTTGGGGGTTGTCAGCCTATCAGTCGGTCAAGCATGTAACCCGCTGTCTGGGCTGATATCGCAAGGGGCCGCCTTGAAGCTTCTCACCGGTGTCAGTCGACAGGCAGCAACCTGCAGCTTCAACGGCGGCAATGCCTGGAAAGGCTTTGAAATCGAGGTGATTAATCATCAAACCGTGGGGCAAGGCGAAATCTGTGGTTTTCCGGCCTCCTCGCGGGTAAGCCCGCACAGGTAATCCACAACACCTCAGGCCTGTGGTCATCTTGTGGGAGCGGGCATGCCCGCGAAGAAACCAACGCGGTGGATGGCACCGGCTTTGCCGGTGTTCGCGGGTGAACCCGCTCCTACAACGGCCTGTGCTGTGTGTAGGAGCGGGTTTACCCGCGAATACGGTGGCGGCTGCGACGGTGAGCGGCGGGTGGAAATTGGCCAGCAGGGCCGGCCCTTTCGCGGGTGAACCCGCGCCTACAGGCGACCGCGAAGGCTTTTCAACTGTTGAGCGCCCACGAGCAGTTCACCCGCGAAGAGGCCGGTACAGGCCATACAAACATTCCCCCCGCGTGACTTTCTCCAGTGCCCGCAAAGTCCCACTTCCTGGTACCCCCATAATCACAACACCAGGCCGGACCACCCATGCACCCTCAACGCACCGCCTTGCACAATGAACTGCACGCCCGTCCGTCACTCTATTTCGACGGCCCGGCGCATGTCTTCCACCTGGCCTTGCTCGGCGGCGATGCTGCCTGTACAGCATTGCTACAACGCTGCTGCCCTGATGTTTCGGACACCGGTGCCGCACAAGGCATCACTGACATGGATGGCCACCCGTTCAAATGGGAGCGGCACACCGAGTTCTTCACGTTGACGCTGGTTGTGCCATGCACCACAGCCGATACCACATGGCAAACCTTGCCGCCGGTGCTGGCCGAGGCGATTGCGCCGCAGGTGGCGCAGGTGATCAATGCAGTGCAGGTGCTGGTACGTCACGAACAGGACCTGAACCTGGCCGATTACGGTTTCAAAGACCCGTGCGGCTCGTGCGTGGGTGGTGGCGATGCGGTGGTGTGGAGCGACTTCCGCCTGACCGAGGATGGCACCAACCGCTTCCTGTTCATCAACAGGCGCCTCAATGCCTACCGCCAGGGCCGCATGATCCGCCGCCTGCTGGAAATCGAGACGTACCGCATGATGGCTTCGCTGACCCTGAGCACGGCCAAGCAACTGAGCCAGGAACTGGATGCCTTCGACAAGACCCTGGTCTGCCTCTCCGAGCGCAGTGCCGGGGTGGATGGCCATGATTCCAAGGGGCTCTTGGAAGCCATTGCCCACCTGTCACGTCAGGTTGTAAGCCGCACGGTAAAAACCCGTCACCGCTTTGGCGCCACCCAGGCCTACGCACAGCTGGTGTTCGAACGCCTGGGGGAGTTGCGGGAAAGCCATGTGGGTGACTGCCAGCGCCTTGGGGTATTCATCGAGCGCCGGTTCAAGCCGACCGTGCGCTACTGCGCAGCCACCGAGCAACGGCTGGAGCAGTTGGCGAAGAACGTGGCCAACCTGGGCGACTTGCTGCAGGCGCGGGTGCAAGTTGAGATGGAGGAGCAGAACGCCGAGATCTTGCGCAGCCTCAATGCCCGGGCAGATGCCCAGGTGAAAATCCAGCGAGCGGTGGAGGGGCTGTCGATCATCGCCATCACCTATTACCTGCTGAATCTGTTCAAGCTTTTGTATGGCGGGCTGAATGTACTGGGGTTGGGACTGACGGCGCGCGATGGCTTGATGGCCATGGCGCCGCCAGTCCTGCTGGTGCTGCTGGTGATACTGCTGCGTATCAGGCAGGCCAAACAGCATTGAGTTGGGGGGCCTTGCCCCCCGATGCCTACACCGACTCGTCAGCCGGCCGCGTACCTTCCTGCACCAGCACCATGCTCTGCGGCGAAGACAGTGGAATGCCTTCATCACGCAACCGGCCAAGAATGGTGAACAGCAGGTCGCTGCGGGTGCCCGATACCTGCCGCGGCCCAGCCACATAGCCACTCACACCGATCACCATACCGCTGGCCGTCAGGTCCTTGAACGACACCGAGGTAGCTGGCGCATCCAGAATCGCCTCATGCTCATGGTAAGCCGCCAGCAGCAGCTCACGCACACGGTTGGCATCGGTCTCCAGCGGCAGTGTCAGGGTAATGCTGACCACGCCCAGCGCGTTGCCCATGGTCACGTTGCGCACGTTCTGCGAGATGAACTGCGAGTTGGGCACGATCACCGTGGAACGGTCAGACATCTGGATCTCGGTGGCGCGGACATTGATGCGGCGGATATCCCCCTCGACACCCGCCAGGCTGACCCAGTCGCCGACCTTCACCGGGCGCTCGGTCAGCAGGATCAGGCCGGAAATGAAGTTCTGCACGATCTGCTGCAAACCGAAACCGATACCGACCGACAGGGCACTGACCACCCAGGTCAGGCTGGTGAGGTTGATACGCAAGGTCGACATCACCAGCATGGCCAGGAACAGGAAACCCAGGTAACCCACCAGGGTTACCAGCGAGGCCCGCATGCCGGCGTCCATCTCGGTTTCCGGCAGCAGGCGGTCGCTCAGCCAGCGCTTGACCACACGGATGGCGAACAGGCCGCCGAGGAAGATCGCCAAGGCCAGCAGGATGTCCTGCGGCACGATGTTCAGGTTACCGAGCAGCTTGCCGCCGGTCCCATCCCAGTCGCCCAGACTCAACAGCAATTCGCTAGGGCTGGTGCCCGACGGCATCAACACCAGCAACAGTGCCAGGAACAGCACGACCGTGCGGCCAATGCCGGCCAGTATGGTACTGGCCTGGGCCTGGTGGCGAGGCGCCAGGCCCAGGGTCGACGCCAGTGCCAGGCCACCGGGCTGGCGGGGTGACAGCAGGGTTTCGCACAGGTCGCCGAAGAAGGTGGTCAGCAAGTAGGCACAGGTGATCACCAGGCTGACCCACAACAGCTTGGCGGTGAGGAAATAGGCGAGTGTCAGGTAGCCGGTGAGCAGTGCCAGCAGGATCAACGTCAGCCAGATGACCATCACGAACGGGATCAGCCCGGCCAGGCCCGTCGGGCGCTCCAGGCCATGCTTGCGCAGGGTGCGGCGGTAACACAGCAGCGCGCCTGCAAAGGTGAGCGCCACCACCAGCGCGGTCAGCCCGTTGACGGCCACCGTCAGGGCCAGGCTGGCGCCGATCACGCTGTTCATGCGCTCCATGGTCATCATGACCATCAGTGCCAATGCCAGCACCTTCGGGAACCAGCCCAGCGCACTGGCGACTTCGTCGTGGATCGCCGGCAACCGCCAGGACGGACGCTGCAGCATCAGCATGGCGCGGCCCAGGCCTGTGATGAAGGCACTGAACACCACCAGGGTGAGAATGTGATTGGTCAGGCTGGCGATATCCGAACCCAAGCGTGCATTGCTTTCCAGCCCCCAGCGCAGCAACGACACCGAGCCGGCGATGGTGCCCAGGGTTGCCAGGCTAACGCCCAGAGCCAAGGCGCTGCGGCGCAGGCGGCCCTCCGGCAGCCAGTGAACCATGGCACTGGCCAGCAAGCGTTCAAGCACGCGCCGCACCAACGTCCACACCAGAATCGCCGCCACCAGGCTGGCAACGAACAGCCAGCGGTTTTCGGCGCTGAAGGCGCTGCTGATGGCATCGGCCGCCTCGCTGCGCAGGTCACGCAGGCGCGCCACGTCGTCCTGGGTGGGGCGGATGATGCTCTGCCAGAAGGCTGGGCTCAGCGGCGAGGCTGCACGGCTGGTGATTTGCGAGTTGAACTGGCTGCGGCGCAGGTTGACGATTTGCGTGGACAGGTCACGGGCCGACTGGGTCAGCTTGGTGGCCTGATCCTGCTGGGCTACCAGCGCCTTTTTCTCGGCCTCCAGCGCTTTGCGCTGCTGTGTCAGGGTAGCAGCCTCGTCCGGCTGGGCCGGGCCGATGACCTTCAGCTGGTCGTCGAGTTTTCCCACATCGGCAGTGCGCTGTGTACTCAGTGCATCAGCTTGACGCTGAACCTGCATCGCGCCCAGTCGCAGTTGCGACAGCACGTCGTCGTTGGCCTCGCTGGTGACGCCTTGGCGGATCAGGTCCAAGCGATCACTCAGCTGTTCGAGGCTGGCGTTTTCGTCCAGTGCGGGCGCTTCGGCAGCCGCCAAGTTGGACAATGGCGTGGCCGGGGCCGACCAGGCCGGGCTGACAAGCAACAGCATCAGGGCCAGCAGGGCAATCAGACCTGGGCAATAACGGGCAAGGCTGACACGCCTCATCGAATATTCCTCTTTGCAATTCGATTTGGCGGGGGATTCTACGCGGCTTCGGGCCGTCAGGAGAGTGCCGTTTCTCGCTTCAGCAATTGCTGTTTGCGCTCCACGCCCCAGCGGTAACCGCTGATGTCGCCATCCCGGCGCACTACGCGGTGGCAAGGGATGGCCACGGCAATACGGTTGGCCGCGCAGGCCATGGCTACCGCCCGCACGGCCTTGGGGGCGCCAATGCGCTCGGCGATGTCGGTGTAGCTGACCCGGCTGCCGGCCGGCACCTCACGCAGCGCCTGCCACACCCGCTCCTGAAACGCGGTGCCTTGTACATCCAGCGGCAGGGCCAGGCCCAAGGCGGGCGCTTCGACGAAACCGATCACTTCGGCCACCCTCTGTTCGTAGGCGCTGTCGCCGCCAATCAGGTGGGCCTTGGGGAACTGATCCTGCAGCTCGTGCAACAAGCCCTCGGGGTCGTCGCCCAGCAGAATCGCGCAGATACCCTTGTCGCTCTGGGCGACCAATATTGCACCCAGCGAGCACTGCCCAAGGGCGAAGTGAATGCTTGCCCCGGCACCGCCGGCGCGGTATTGCCGGGGGCGCATGCCCAGGCGCTGGTCGGCGCTTTCGTAGAAGCGGCTGTTGGAGTTGTAGCCGGCGTTGTAAATAGCATCGGTGACAGAGTGCTGGCCGTCTTCCAGATGCGCACGCAGGCGCCGGGCCCGGAAGGCTGTGGCGTAGGCCTTGGGGGTGACCCCAGTTTCGGCCTTGAACAGCCGATGCAGGTGGAAGGGGCTGACGGCCAGCTGTGCACTGAGTTGGTCGAGGCTTGGCGCGGGGTCGCTGGTTTCGATCAAGCGGCAGGCGTGGGTAACCAGCTGGCTGTGGCGGGTGGCGCTGGCCTTGCTGATACAGCGTTTGCAAGCACGGTAGCCGGCAGCCTCGGCAGCCGCGGCAGTGTCGTAGAACTCGACGTTCATGCGCTTGGCCTGGCGTGATTTGCAGCCGGGGTGGCAGTAGACGCCAGTGGTACGTACGGCGTAGACAAAGTGGCCCGTGGCGGCAGCGTCGCGGCTCTCTACGGCTTGCCAGCGTTGATCAGGGGTGGTGTAGAGGTTCATCTTTGTTTCCCGGATATGTTGTTGCCTGTACGGGCGATGCAAAAACCTCAGGCCCGCCACAGGTACCAGGCCGCCACGGTACGAAACGGCCGCCAAGCGCCGCCCAGCGAACGCATTTGCGCCGGTGTCGGCGCCGTCTCCAGCCCTTTGAGCCGCCGATACCCCTCGCGCACGCCAAAATCGTCCACCGGCAGAATGTCAGAACGCCCCAGGCTATAGATCAGCAGCATCTCCACCGTCCACCGCCCTACCCCACGCAACGCCACCAGGCGTTCGATCAACGCCTCGTCAGCCATGGTTAACGCCTGCTCCCGCGTCGGTACCAAGCCCTCCAGGGTGGCTTGAGCAATGCCCTGGACCGTCACCAGCTTGCTCGCCGAAAAGCCGCAGGCACGCAGGGTTTCCGGGGTTACCGCCAACAACTGCTCTGGCTGCGGAAAATCATCTGCCGGGAACAGCGCCAGCAAACGCCCCAGGATCGCCTCGGCGGCGCGGGCGTGCAGTTGCTGGTAGGCAATCGCCCGCACCAATGCCTCGTAAGGCTCACGTCCCGGCGTAGCCTGGTGCAGGCAGGGCCCGATCGCTGCGATATGCCGCGACCAGTCCGGGTCAAGTGCCGCCAGGTGTTGCGTGGCCTCGTGATAGGCCTCAGGCGAAAGGTCGGCCAGCATCATGGCACCTCCATCAAGTCGATTGCAGGTCCAGCTTAGCGCAGCCGTTCATCGGGCAAACGCCGGTTCTTGCGCAGCTAATCTTTGGCATTCCATTGCTCCGCGCCATCTTCCCCGCATAGAATTGAGAACTATTCACAATCGCACACATCACTGGACTGGGCCTTCTCTACGATGCAGATCAACGACACGCTCAAGCCCACCGAGGTCGCTCTGCTCTACCAGTCTCACCATGCCTGGTTGCGTGGCTGGTTACGCAGCCGGGTCGGTTGCAGTGAACATGCCGCAGACCTGGCCCAGGATACCTTCGTGCGGTTGTTGCGCGCCCGCCACGTGTCGCCGCTCAAAGAACCGCGCGCCTACCTCAGCAGCATCGCCCGTGGCTTGATGATCGACCAGTTCCGCCGCCGCGCGCTGGAGCGGGCCTACCAGGAGAGCCTGGCTCACCTGCCCGAAGCAGAAGTGCCCAGCGAAGAGGATAAGCTTGTCATCCTCGATAGCCTGGAACGCCTCGACCGCGCCTTGCACCAGTTGAAACCGCGCGTCCGCCAAGCGTTCCTGCTGGCCCAGCTAGACGGTTTGAGCATCGTGCAGGTTGCCCAACGTCTGGAGGTGTCCAGGGCCACCGTCGAGCGCGATCTGGCCAAGGCCCTGGGCGTCTGCTACCGGTTGCGCTATGCCGATGCCTGATGGTACGCCCGCACAGGCGCAGGTCGATCAGGCCATCGACTGGCTGGTAAAGCTGCGTTTCGACACCCCCAGCCCGCGCACCGAGCAGCAGTTTCAACACTGGCTGGCCAGCCACCCACACAACCGCCTGGCCTGGCAGCGGGTCAGTCATCTGGGCGATGAACTGGCCGGGCTGCCCAAGGACTTGAGCCGGCGCACACTGGACGCTAGCCAGCACCCCAAAGCCAGCCGCAGGGACCACCTGAAGTTACTGGGGCTGTTGGCCGTGGGCGGCAGCCTGGGCTGGGCCGCGCGCGAACCGCTAGGCCTGCCACAACTGCTGGCCGACACCAGCACCGCCACCGGTGAACGGCGCCAATGGCAAGGCAGTGACGGCAGCCGCATCCAGCTCAACACTGCCAGTGCCATCGACTTGCACTACAGTGCGGAACAACGCCAGCTGAAACTGATCCATGGCGAGGTCAGCCTGGACAGCAACCCCAACGACAACCGCCCATTCCACGTCGCCACCCCTGTCGGCCCGCTGACCACTTTCGATGGCCAGCTGTTGCTGCGCGAAAACAGCCAGGGCCTGCTGCTGTCGGTGCGGCGTGGTGAAGTCACGCTGTTCCCTGCCTCGGCCTCAGCGAGGCAGGTGCTGCCCGGTGAAACTTTGCAAGTCAGCGCCAACGGCAGCATTCAGGCCAGAACACTGCACAACGATCCCTGGGGTTGGACCGAAGGTGTGCTCAGCGTGCAGCAGATGCCGCTTGCCGAGTTTGTCAGCGAACTCGGCCGCTACCGACCGGGCCTGTTGCGCTGCGCTCCAGAAGTGGCGGGCTTGAAGGTTTCCGGCACCTATCAGTTGGCTGACACCGGGCAAATCCTGCAACTGCTCACCCGCAGCCTGCCCGTGCGGGTCGAGTACAGGACGCGCTATTGGGTCAACATCGGCGCGGCGTAAAGGGATATCACTGCGCCACAGCCCGCATCCGCCCACGGCGCCGGTATGACTGCCTGGCAAAGCACACGAACAGCCCGGCCATCAGGGCCAGCGCCATGGGCAAACCGTGGGGCGCGACATTCATGGCCGCCCCACTGACCAGCGGCCCGACCAGGCTGCCTACGCCCCAGAGCAAGCCCACACTGGCGTTGGCAGTGACCAGGTCCTGGCCCTTGAAGCGCTGCCCGATCAGCACCAGCGCCAAGGTATAGATGCCCCCCGCCACCGCGCCCAGCACCACCAGCAGCGGCCACAGCAGCCAGGTCAGATTCAGCAGCCAAGGCAAACCGATGCCGATCACCATCGCCACCAGCCCGCACGCCAGGTGCAGCCCTGTGCGCTCAACCCGATCGGCCAGCCAGCCCAGCGGCAGCTGGAACAGCATGTCGCCGGCAAACACCACCGTCACCATCAACGCCGCCACGCCAACGGCAAAGCCATGGCTGGTGGCGTACACCGGCAGCAACGACAGCACCACGGCATCGAAGAACGAGAAGAACAGCACCGCCATGCACAACGCCGGTGCCACCCGGAAGAACCCGGCCAGGCCGAAGCTTTTTTCGCCCTCTTCGTGCTCGACATGGTCGTTGGGCACCGTCAGCACAATGCACAGCAACGCCAGCCCATAACAGGCCGTGACGACACCCGTGATCCACGGGCTATCGGCGCCCAACACTGCCAGCATGGCCGGGCCCAGCACCTGAAAGCCCGTAAAGCTGGTAGCGTACAAGGCCATGATCTTGCCGCGGTTATGTTCGGGGCACAGTTCGTTGACCCACGACTCGCCGAGGATGATGGCGATCCCCATGCCAAGCCCCAGGCCCAGGCGCAGCAACGCCAGCAGCCACAACGAGCCGAACGCGGACTCGAGCAAGGCGATGCTGACCGTGCACAGGCTGAAACACAGCAGATAGATAGTGCGCCGGGTGAGATGGCGGCAGCAGACGTCGACCAGAAAAGCCGAGAGCATCATGCCGGCGGCAGGGATGGCCGAGATGATGCCGATTTCCAGTGTGCTCGCCCCCGCTTCATGCAGGCGCAACGACACCAGCGGCAAGCTGGCCCCCAAACTGAAACCCACGACAGAAACGGCGAACAACAAGCCCGCCAATAAACGCATGTTCATGTACCACTCCTGGCAAACCGAAAAGACGTGCAGAAACAGGCGCGCACGCCGAGACGGCGAGCGACGCTAAAGCGCAGATCCGTTCAGGCGAGGTGTGGTGAGAAGGTGAAGGCAAACAGCACGCTGCGGCGGCGCTTGAGCACCGTGTCACTCGGCCATGCACGACGCAGTGCCTGGAAGGCAGGCTGGCGGGCGTGTGGGAGGGACTGGGTACGGCGCATTGCTTTGGCTACTACGCAGGTGATTGAAAAAAGAGGCGGCACTCTAGCCACCTCCGGGGGGCTCGTCAATTGCCCAGGGGCCTCTGCCAGGCCCCCGGCGCGTTCAGCGTTTACCTGTACTTGGCAGAAACACCGCCAACAACCCGAACAATGGCAGGAACGAGCACAACCCATACACGTATTCGATACCACGCAGGTCCGCTACGTGCCCCAACAGCGCAGCACCAATGCCGCCAAAACCGAACATCAGGCCAAAGAAGATCCCGGCAATCATGCCCACGCTGCCCGGCACCAGCTCCTGCGCATACACCACGATCGCGGAAAACGCCGAAGCCAGGATAAAGCCGATCACCACGCTCAGCACCGTGGTCCAGAACAAGTCGGCATACGGCAGCGCCAGCGTGAACGGCGCCACGCCCAGTATCGAAAACCAGATCACAGCCTTGCGCCCGATACGGTCACCGATCGGCCCGCCGAAGAAGGTGCCCGCCGCCACCGCGCCGAGGAACAGGAACAGATGCAGCTGCGAGCTGGCCACCGACACACCGAACTTCTCGATCAGGTAAAAGGTGAAGTAGCTGGTGAAGCTGGCCATGTAGAAGTACTTGGAGAACACCAGCAAGCCCAGCACGATCAGCGCCGCAATTACCCGATTGCGCGAAATGCCGTGGGTGGCCTGAACCGTCTTGCGCGCCTTGGCCTGATTGAGGTGCTCCTTGTACCAGCCGCGCAGCATCAGGGTAACGCCGAGGAAGAACAGCCCGGCCAGGCCGAACCAGGCCACATGGGTCTGGCCGAACGGAATGACGATGGCCGCTGCCAGCAGCGGGCCCAGAGCGGAGCCGGTGTTGCCACCGACCTGGAAGGTCGACTGGGCCAGGCCGAAGCGCCCGCCCGAGGCCAGCCGTGCAATACGCGAGGTTTCCGGGTGGAAGGTCGACGAGCCAATGCCCACCAGCGCCGACGCCAGCAGGATCATCGGGAAACTGCCAACGAAGGCCAGCATCACGATCCCCACCAACGTGCACAGGGTGCCTAGCGGCAACAGATTTGGCGTGGGCCGGCGGTCGGTGAAGAAGCCGACCCAAGGCTGCAACAGCGAGGCGGTGATCTGGAACGTGAGCGTGATCATGCCGATCTGGGCGAAGCTCAGGTCGTAGTTGGCCTTGAGCATCGGGTAGATCGCCGGCAGCACCGACTGGATCAGGTCGTTGATCAAATGCGCCAAGGCGCAGAAACCGATGATGCGCATCACCATCGGCGAGGCTTGGCTTGCCGCTGCCGGGGTGGATGCGGTGGAGGCACTACTGGTGGCCATTTGCCTGAATCTCCGTCCTCTGGTTTGGGATCCGATTATCAGGAATCAAATAGATACATAGCTACCTTTTTTATCCCCCTGTCGCCACGCACTTGAAAATGGTTCTCAATATAATTAGCATCCTCTGCCAATGACCCCTGTCATCGTTAGGCCAAACGGCCCCTATCGTGAGCAGACCGCCCCCATGAGCCCGATGTCCGCCAAGCAGCTGCAGCCCGACCCACAACAGGAAGCGCTGGCGTGGTTTTCGTTGCTGCGCCAGCCCGGTTGCGACGAAACCCAGCGCCAGGCATTTGCAGCCTGGTGCCAGGTACAAGAGAACGCCCACGCCTACGCCGAGCTGGAGACGTTCTGGCAACAGCTGCAACCCGCACCTGCCCGCCCTCGCCCACGGCATGTCACTGTCCGTCGCAGTCACCTGGGTAAAGGGTTGGCGCTTGTGTTCTTGCTAGGGTTAGGCGCTGCTGCTTACCTGTACTGGCCGCTGATACAGCGTCTGGCCAGCGAGCTGCACACCGATGTGGGAGAGCGCCGCAGCATACGCTTGGCGGATGGCACAACATTGAACCTGGACAGCGCCAGCGCGATGAACGTCGACCTGCGCGGCCGCACCCGCCAACTGCACCTGGTGCAGGGCCAGGTGCATATGGAAGTCGTGCTCGACGGGCGGGCCATGGACGTGGAAGTGGGCAACGCACGCATCCAGGTATACGGCACTCGCTTGCAGATAGCCCGCCATGCAGGGCGTGACGAACTCGTGGTATTCAGTGGCAAGGCCATGGTCACCCAGGGGGGTGAGCAGCGAATGGTCTCGGCAGGTGAGCGGGTAACCTTCGATGACACACGCATCGATCCGGTGCGGAAGGCTGATCTGAAAACCGCTGACAGTTGGCGCAACGGCCGCCTTAAAGCCACAGACATGCCATTGCGGCAGGTGCTGGAGCGCCTTGCCGGTTACCAAGGGCAGCGTCTGTGGATGATGGATGAACACGTGGCTCATCGCCGTGTGAGCGGCGATTTCAACCTCGACCGGCCTGGCCAAAGCCTGCAATCCCTGGCTGCAGCCCAGCAGCTGCAGTTGCTGGGTGTGCTCGGGCACTGGCTTGTGGTGCGCTAAAACCGGGGCTGGCCGCTAAGTTTTTGAAAGCGTGCAAATTTTTTTTGAAATGAGTGTTGACAGAGGGGGCGTTCAAGAGAATAATGCGCGCCATCGGCTACATAGCTCAGTTGGTTAGAGCATAGCATTCATAATGCTGGGGTCCGGGGTTCAAGTCCCTGTGTAGCCACCAAACAAGACGAAGGGCTTACCGCAAGGTAAGCCCTTTTTCTTTGCCTGCGAAAAAGTTGCTGGTGCCCGCGCTAACCCATCCAGTAGCAGCCGGGCGCCGAATCACAGAGTTCGGCGCTGCTATCGTCGCCTCAACGTATTCCGGTCACCGCCACAGCCAGGCCAAGCCCGATCAATGCCAGACCAATGGCCCGGTCCACCAGCACTTGCCGTTCGATCATCGCCTTGCGCAATGCCGTGCTGGAAAAAAATACCGCCACCAGGCTGAACCATAGCCAATGGGCAACGGACATGAACGCACCGTAGGCGAAGTTCAGCGTCAGCGGGCTGCCAGGCTGTACCACCTGGGTGAAGGCACTGATGACAAACAACATGGTCTTGGGGTTGAGGGCGTTGGTCAAAAAGCCGGTGCGCAGCGCTTGCAGTACGCTGGCAGCAGACTGGCCAACCCCGTCCAGGCTGATGCGTCGGGTGTTGGTCAATGACTTGTACCCGAGGTAGATCAGGTAGCCCGCACCCAGCACTTTCATGACGAGGAACAGCGCCGGGCTCTGGCTGATGATTACGGCAATGCCCAACACTGTGTACAACACATGCACCTGCACCCCCAGTGCGATACCTATGGCGGCCGCCAGCCCGGCCTTGCGGCCCTGCGCATAACTGCTGCGGGTGACCATGGCGAAATCGGCGCCAGGGCTGATGACGGCGAGCAGGGTAAACAGGGCGACGGCGATGAGTTCGGTCATGCTGATGGCTCTCGATAGGCGATGGAAATGCACAGACCGCCGATTATCGAGCGCTTACAGATGCGGAAAAATCGATTTATGCTGAGATGAATCTGATAGTTTTGCTCACAGATACGTACAGCCCGCCTTGGCCTCTTCGCGGCTAAACCCGCTCCTACAGGGAACTATGTGGCCATGTAGCAGCGGGTTTACCCGCAAAGAGGCCGGCACAGCTGAACAGGGAAATCATGAAACTGCCGCCACTCAACGCCTTCCGCTACTTCGACATTGCCGCCCAGACCGAGAGCTTCGTGCGCGCCGCCGAGCACTTGCACGTCACTCACGGCGCGGTCAGCCGCCAAATACGCCTGCTGGAAGAAAGCCTTGGCGTGGAACTGTTCGAACGGCGCAACAGGGCCATTTTCCTCACCTCTGCCGGGCGCGCCCTGCATGGCACCACCCAGGCGATCTTCGAGCAGCTGGAAGGCGCCGTGCAGCGTTTGCAGCACCAGGTCCGCGACAATGTGCTTGTGCTGTCCTGCGAACCGACCATCGCCATGCGCTGGCTGATCCCGCGCCTGCCGCGCTTCCATGCCACCCATCCCGACCTGCAGTTACACCTGGTGGCTGCCGGCGGGCCGCTGGACTTCGCCCGCAGTGGGGTCGACATGGCCATCCGCCGTGACGACTTCCACTGGAATAACCAGCTGTTCAACCAGAAGGTCTGCGATGAATGGATCGGCCCGGTGTGCCACCCCGCCGCCAGCGCCAGACTCGATGGCCAACGGCTGCTGCACAGCACCACACGCCCTGCTGCCTGGCCCACCTGGCTGCGCCTGAGCGGCCAACAGGCGCGGCACTGCGAACGCAGCGACTACGAGCATTTCTACCTGTCGATCCAGGCCGCCAACGCCGGCCTGGGCCTGGCCATGGCCTCAGCCCTGATGGTGTGCGACGAACTCGACAGCGGGCAGTTGCAGGCGCCGTACGGTTTTGTGCGCGATGGCTCGGCCTACCACCTGCTTAGCCCACAGCCTCTGGCCGACAGCAGCAAGTGCCAGCGCTTCGCAGAGTGGCTAATGGACGAATGCCGGGGTTGCCTGGTTCATTTGGGTTTGACGCAGAACGACGACCCCGCACTGCCATCGCCGCCCCAGGTGCGATAGCCGGCGGTATCCACATGAATGCGGCCTGATGGGTAGCGGCCCAGGCCCATGTTCCAGGCTTGGCCGTGCTGCTGCCAGAAACGGCACAGCGGATTGGGGTCGGCCCAGGCCGGCAGCAGTATATCGACGGCGAACGCGCGGGTATGCGCACTGTTGGCTGCCCCGCCCGCACAGGCGTTCAGGCGCGGCTCACGGTAAGCCGAAACCACCTCGAACTGGCGCAGGATGCCTTGATCGTCGAGTGCCCTGATCAACGCGAGGGTCGAGCGTACAGCCGCCCAATTGCCGGGGGGCGGTACAGCGAAAGGCGATGCGTGGCACAGTTTCCAGTCCGAAGCCGAGCGCAGCAACTGGTGAATTGGCACTACACCGTAAAGCCGGGCATCTACCAGCATTTCGCGGAAAGGGCGGGTTTGATGATCACCCGCCCACTGGGCGAACATCCACACGTCGCGCTCGTCAGCGTGGGCAACGCTCGCTAAACACAGGCCCGCTGCCAAAAGCAGTTTTCTCATTCTTTATCCGTCCCTGCTGAGAACAAAGCCTGCACTCCCACCGGAACTCATACTAGTTCAACGTGCAACCGTTACTGCAGCGTCAGCGGGTGGCCGAAGCAGAGGGGTGCCTGCGTGACGGGGTAAGCCGCTGGAAAGTCAGTCTTCAAACAGGGTACAGGCCATCACCAGGGCGTCTTCACGGCCGCCGGCGACCGGATAATAGTCGCGGCGGCGGCCAATTTCGTTGAACCCGTAACGTTCGTATAAACGATAGGCCGACTGGTTGCTGGCGCGTACCTCCAGGAAGCATTCGCGGCCATTGAGCTGATAGGCCCGGGCCATCAGGTGTTCGAGCAGGCGCAGGCCCAGGCCGCAGCCTTGGTTTTCCGGTTTTACGGTGATGTTGAGCAGGTGCGCTTCATCGATGATCACATTGATCACACCATGGCCCACTTGCTGCTGGCCATCGAACATCAGCCAGACTTCGTACGACTTGAGCGCATCCTGAAAGATTCCACGGGTCCAGGGGTGACTGAATGCGGCATATTCGATCTTAAGTACGGCATCCAGATCCGCCTCGGTCATCGGGCGGAAGCTGATCGAGTCACTCATTCAACGCTCTTCCAGCGCGCCATCAGCTGGCGCATGGCTTTCCAGACGTCCGCCTTGCGCTGCGGCTCGTCCATCAACAGTTCAAGGCCCGGCAATGCCCAGGCGTCGCCCAGGCTGTCGAGCGTCAGGGTTTGGTAATAGGCGTCGGCGTCGACATTGGCGGCAAAACGCAGTGCCGGCAGGCCGACCAGCCACAGACAGGTACACGGGGCGTCTTCCAGGCGCGCCTGAACGAAGCCCTGGACGAAATCGCGCGCAGCCTCTGGCCCCTGGTCCATGTTGCCGCGCACCAACAGTGGCCAGCGTACCGGCTCGCCGATGATCTGCGGGGCGTCGGGCAGGCCGGCGGCGCGCAGCATGTCCTTGAGCAGCAGATAGGACGGATCGCGGCTCTGGAAGGGCTGACCGGTGGCCAGTTCAACCAGCAGCAGGCAACTGCCGGCGCGCAACAACTGCAGCGAGAAGCGCGGTGGCGGCACCGGTGCCGGGCGCGGAGCAGCGGGCTGCTCTTGTGCCTCGGCAGGCTTGACGGCGGGTTTTGCCACACTGCCCGGGCGTGGGATCTCGATTTTCGGCCGCTCGCCGGAGCGGGCCTGGGGGGTGACAGGCGCTTCGTTGGTTACCGATGCCGGCCTGACCTCGAAATCGATGTCCTCGACTGGCACAACCGGCAGCAGCAGCTCGGGCCGCGACGGTGCGGCGAACGGCAGCTCGGCGCGCGGCAGCCAGTGCACCACTTGCATGGCGGAAAGGTAGGCGCGGCGACGGGGTTCGGTCAGCAAGGGGCGGATATCCGAGGGGGGGGAAGTCAATTGGGCATTCTAACGTGTACGCCGTGGTTTTTGCAGCGCCTATCAGACCGAGCGCCGCCCGTGCGGTGCATCGCGACGCAAGGCCGCTCCCACATTTGTTTCTGGCCAGTCATGCCTGTGCCATTGGCGCGCGTACCCCTGGGTGCACGACGCGATATCGAAGGGGGACAAGCAAGGGACCGTGCGCCAATGAATCAGGATTGATTGGCCCGAAACAAATGTGGGAGCGGCCTTGCGTCGCGATGCGCCGCGCGGGCGGCGCTCGATCTCACGAGTACCACTAGAACAACGACATACACCCACAAACCTAAAGGTTATCTCTCATTACAGACCAAGGGGTAAAAACCACCCCCGCGAATGCAGTACAATCGCCCCCTTTTTCTTGGCAACGAGTCGAAGCCAATGATCGAACCCAAGCGCGTCCTGCGCGCCCTAGCCGAACACTGGGCCCTGATCGAGCCGCTGTGCGAGCGTTTCGACCAGGGCACCCTGAGCCTGGTCGAACTGCGCCAGCATGTGGCCCGCCAGCAGCTCGAAAGCACCCCGCAGGACATCACCCAGCTACTCGACGTGTGGATCCGCCTGGATATCCTGGTCCCGGTGGCCAAGAGCCCGAACCGTTTCGAGCTCAACGCGCAGATCCACGACTTCCTCGCCTACCTGCGCCGCGAACACCGGCTGGGCCTGTGCCTGGAGATCGAAGCCTACTTGCGCCACCTGGAGCGCCTGGCCGGGCACATCCAGGATGCCTTCGACAACCGCGACAGCGACGACCTGGCACGCCAGCTCCGCCTGCTCGACATGCGCGTGCGCGATGTGCTGAAAAAGCTCGACAACGACGAACAGGCACTGGTGGCCGTGGCCGAACGGGCCAAGACCAGCAACCGCCAGATTCCGCTGCGCCAGCGTTATGCCGAAGTGCTGGCCACCTGGGACGAATACGTCGAGCCGATGATCCAGCTGGTCAACGCCGACGGCGCCTTCGAGCAGGGTGTACGCAAGGTCGAGACCGTGCTGCTGAAACTGCTGGGCGAACAGGCGCGCCTGGGCCACCTGGTCGACGACGACATGCTGCTGCGCACCCACGCGCGCATTCTGGAAATGCAGACCAGCGCCCAGTTGACCCTGCGCCACGCCCGCGAACTGCTGCTGCCGCTGCGCGAAGAAGCCCGCCGCCACAACGCCGTGACCCGCGGCGCTGCACTGGCCCTGTCGGTGATCCGGCGCAAGGGCATCGATGCCGTGCCGCAGGCGGCCATGCCGATGTTCACCCGCCCGCAAAGCACCTTCCTTGGCAGTGCCAGCCAGGTCGAGGCCTACGTTTACGCACTGGCCCGCTTCGAGCCCAAACCGGCGCGCTTCCCCAAAGCCCACAAGACCCAGTCCGGCGCCCTGCCCCGTGCCCCGCGCACGGTCAAGGAAATGGCCGAACGCTGCGAACAGGCCCTGCCACTGCCCGACTTGATGGTCTGGCTGCTGGAGCAGGAGCCCGAAGGCGCCACCGACGAGCTGCTGTACTGGTTCTCGCGCCTGTCGCGGGAAAAGCGCTTCAAGCGCGAACGCCTCGACCGCCGCGAATACACCACTCAGGAACATTTGGTCAGCCTGCATTCGTTCGCCCTGACCTCCAGCCGCGAAGACGCCCCTAGCGCGCCTACCGAACCCAACGCGAGCCCAGCCCATGCATCTTGATCTTTCCGAACTGTCCCAGCTCGCGCCGATCTTCCGCGAGCTGTTCAAAGGCTTCCACGTCAGCCGGCGCGACCCTGAGCTGTACGCCCAGCTGTCGAACTTCCAGGACCAGTACCGCACCCTGTTCAAGGCCCTGGGCTTCGAGCTGGTGTGCGATACCCGTGGCTTCTATTACTTCGTGCCCGACATGACCGCCGCGCAGGTCAACAAGACCGCGCAGCGCCTGTCGCTGTTCACCTTCATCCTGGTCGAGCACCTTGCTGACCAGGGCCGCGACCCGATGGCCGTGCTCGATGGCGGCAGCATCGGTCGCGACGAACTGCCCTCGCTGCTGGACAAGTACCGCGACCTGTTCCTGCAGGCCGAAGTGCAGACCGTGGACGAGCTGGAAGAAAAAATCCTGCGCCGCATGACCCAACTCGGCTTCGCCCATGAGGAAGGCGGCATCTACCGCTTCCTGCCGCCCATGCATCGCTTCCTCGATGTGTGCCTTTCGGTGCAGCAGGACCGCGACCTGGCCGCCACCCTGCACAGCGCCCTGCCGCTGCCGACCCCGGTACTGGTCGAGGAAGAAAGCGCCGAAGAACTCAACCGTACCGACGACCCGCTCGACCTCACGCCTTTCCAGGGCGAGGAAAGCGAAGAGGACGCCCTGGCCCGGGCCATCCGCGAAGAGCAACAGGAGATTGACGCATGAGCCAGGAACGCTACGGCATCCGCCGCTTCGCATTGCTCAACACCGCCGGCTACAGCCTTGGCCTGTTCCCGCTGGAGCACCCGCTGTCGGTATACGGCGCCAACAACCTGGGTAAATCGGCTTCGATCAATGCCCTGCAGTTCCCGATCCTGGCACGTATGTCGGACATGAGTTTCGGCAAGTACAGCCTTGAGCAATCGCGCCGCTTCTACTTCGCCAGCGACACGTCGTACATTCTTTGCGAACTGAGCCTGCCCCACGGCCCGCACGTGATCGGTGTGGTCGGGCGCGGCCCGGGTGGCGGTTTCGGCCACCAGTTCTTCGCCTACAAGGGCGAACTGGACCTGGCCCACTATCAGAAGAACGACACCTGCCTGCGTCAGAAAGAGCTGTTCACCAACCTTGAACGCCTGGGGATCAAGGCTTACGAACTGAAGCCGGACGAACTGCGCCGGCTGCTGGTGGGCGGACACACTTCGGTGCCGCTGGACCTGACCATGATCCCGCTGCGCTCCACCAGCGAGCAAAGCCTGAAAACCTTCCGCGCGCTGTTCATCAACCTGCTGCACATGCGTGAGATCACCGCCGCCAAGCTCAAGCAGCTGTTCCTCGACGCCTTCGAGCACAGCCTGCGCTCGGGCAGCGTCGACTACATCGCTGCGTGCGAGGAAGCCTTCCGCGACGTACGCCGCATGGAGCAGGACTACAACGCCCTGGTGGCTGCCGGCCCGTTGGTCGAGGCCCTGGCCGGTGGCGTGGCCCAGCGCGACATCCTGCGTGGCAAGCTGCACCGCATTTCGCCTGTGCTCGACACCCTGCTGGGCACCTGGCAGGAATACGCCATGGCGCGCAAGGAAGAGCTGGTCATCCAGTCCGAGCACTACCGTGGCGAGCAGGACCGCCTGCAGAACGACCAGCGCGGCGGCACCCAGGAGCTGATGCGCCTGGAGCGTGAAATTACCGGTATCCAGCGCTGGCTAGGCGAGCTGTCGGTGCTCAAGCACCGCTTTGCGCTGGTCGATGACGTCAAGGTACTGGAGCAGCAACTGCTGGCAGCCAAAGATGCCCACGACGAGCTGGCCGGCGCGCTGGCCCAGTCACGGCAGTTCAGTGCCGAAGACCTCGACGAGCGCGTACGCGACCTGGAAAAACGCCTGAAGCAGGTCAAGCAGCAGCTGGATCACGCTGACAACAACAGCTATGCCCGCCTGCGCGAGGAGTTCTCGCAGCAGGACGTCGACCGCCTGATGCGCCTGTTCAACGGTGCGCTGTTCAGCCTGCCGCTGGGCGACCGCGGCATCGAGCTGGACGACAGCGACCTGTGGGTAAAATCGCTGGAAGCGGTGCTGGACGGCTTCAAGGGCGAGCGCTTCGAGGCCCCGGGCCTGGCCATCGACCTGACCCACATCGACCCACCGGCCCTGCAGGCCCTGGCCGACCGCGCCGCCCTGCGCGACCAGAAAGAGCGCCTGGAAAAAGAACTCAAGCAGCTCAAGACCCAGCAGGCCGTGGCCGCCGACCGCTCCGCGTCCAAAGCGCAGACCGAAACCCTGTACCAGGAAGTGCTGGACGCGCAGAAGGCGCTGGAAGACTTCCGCCGTAGCCAAACCCTCACCGCCGAAGAGCCCGAGAAGCTGGAACAGCTCTCGCAGCTGGAAGCGGCCCAGGACGAACTCAAGCGCTCCAGCGACGCCTTCACCGAGCGCGTCCAGCAGCTGTCAGCCAAGTTGCAACTGGTCGGTCGTCAGCTCGGCGACCTCGAGTCCAAGCAGCGCACCCTGGAAGACGCCCTGCGCCGTCGCCAGCTGCTGCCGGCCGACCTGCCCTACGGCACGCCATACATGGAAGCCATCGACGACTCGATGGACAACCTGCTGCCGCTGCTCAATGACTACCAAGACAGCTGGCAAGGCCTGCAGCGGGTGGACAACCAGATCGAGGCGCTGTACGCCCAGGTGCGCCTCAAAGGCGTGGCCAAGTTCGACAGCGAAGACGACATGGAACGCCGCCTGCAACTGCTGGTGAACGCCTACGCGCACCGTACCGACGAAGCCCTGACCTTGGCCAAGGCACGCCGCGCTGCGGTCACCGACATCGCCCGAACCCTGCGCAACATCCGCAGCGACTACGACAGCCTTGAGCACCAGCTGGCCCTGTTCAACCGCGAGATCAACAAGCGCCAGGTGTCCAACCTGGAAAGCTTCCGCGTGGTACTGGCGCCGAACAAGGAAGCGCTCAAGCACATCGACCAGATTATCCACAGTGCCGGCCAGTACGAAGAAGGCGAAACCCTGTCGGTCTTCGACCTGACCCAAAGCGCAGACCAGGACAACAAGAACGAAGAGGCCAAGGAGTACCTGGCACGGCTGGTGGCGGCCAACCACAACCAACTGGGCCTGAAGGACCTGTTCGAGCTGGCGTTCGAGATCACCAAGGTCAATGGCCAGCCGATCATCCACGCCGACATCGACGGTGCGGCGTCCAACGGCACCACCATGACCATCAAGGCGCTGACCAACATGTACCTGTTGCTGCACCTGATGGACCGTGACCTGGCTGGGCGCATTCGCCTGCCGTACTACCTGGACGAAGCGGCAGACATCGACGAACGCAACCAGGCGGCACTGCTGGAAACCAGCCAGCAACTGGGCTTCGTACCGATCCTGGCGAGTGTGAAACCACAGGTCTCGGCGCACGTTGCGATCGACCTGGAAGGTGGCAGCGGGCCGAACGGCATCTACATCGACGAGGCGGACTGGAAGTTCATCAGCCGGCTGGATGAAGTGAAGGCGGTTGTGCGTGAGGATCAGGCCGAGGAGCTGGCCTGAGATAGCCGGGGCCGCGTTGCGGCCCTTTCGCGGGTGAACCCGCTCCTACGCCGGCCTGCGCCCAACCACCGATGCGTACGACGGCCTGTGTCCAACCACCGAGCGTATGTAGGAGCGGGCTATCAATGAGCCCAAGGCAGGATCGGAATGGCAGTCACCGCATTCTGCGGGCTGCCTTCGATCATGCGGTCGCTGTACACCAGGTACACCAGCGTGTTGCGCTTCTTGTCGAGAAAACGCACCACCTGCATGGTCTTGAACACCAGCGAGGTGCGTTCCTTGAACACTTCCTCGCCATCCTTGAGCTCACCCTTGAAGTTGATCGGCCCGACCTGACGACAGGCAATCGATGCCTCCGCACGGTCCTCGGCCAGCCCCAAGCCCCCTTTCACTCCGCCAGTCTTGGCACGTGACAGGTAGCACGTCACGCCCTCGACCTTAGGGTCATCGAACGCCTCGACCACAATGCGGTCGTTCGGCCCGACGAACTTGAATACGGTGGACACCTGGCCGATCTCTTCGGCGCCAGCCAACATCGGCAGCACGCACGCTGCCACAGCGATTACGTTCTTCAGCAGGCTCATACCAGCACCAGGTTGTCGCGGTGTACAAGTTCCGGCTCGGCACTGTAGCCAAGGATCGACTCGATGGCTTCGGACGACTGACCAATGATCTTCTGCGCCTCCAGGGCGCTGTAGTTGGCCAGGCCGCGAGCCACTTCAACACCGTCCGGGCCGACGCACACCACCATCTCGCCACGACGGAAGCTACCCTGCACTGTCTTCACGCCAACCGGCAGCAAGCTCTTGTTGGCCTGACGCAGCGCTTGCACGGCACCGGCATCCAGCACCAGGGTGCCACGGGTTTGCAGGTGACCGGCCAACCACTGCTTGCGCGCAGCGAGCATGCCGCGCTCAGGGGACAGCAAGGTGCCCAGGCGCTCACCCGCCTTCAGGCGGTCCAGCACGCGCTCGATGCGGCCACCGATAATGATGGTGTGGGCACCGGAACGGGCAGCCAGGCGCGCCGCACGCAGCTTGGTCTGCATGCCGCCACGGCCCAGGGCACCACCGGTACCACCGGCCACGGCATCCAGCGAGGGGTCGTCGGCACGGGCTTCGTAGATCAACTGCGCTTCGGGGTTGTTGCGCGGGTCGGCATCGAACATACCATCGCGGTCGGTGAGGATCACCAGCAGGTCGGCCTCGACCAGGTTGGCCACCAGCGCCGCCAGGGTGTCGTTGTCGCCGAAGCGGATCTCGTCGGTGACCACGGTGTCGTTTTCGTTGATCACCGGCACCACGCCCAGATCGACCAAGGTGCGCAGGGTGCTGCGGGCATTCAGGTAACGCTTGCGGTCGGACAGGTCGTCATGGGTCAGCAGGATCTGCGCGGTGTGCTTCCCGTGCTCCCCGAAGCTCGACTCCCAGGCCTGCACCAGGCGCATCTGGCCGAGCGAGGCAGCCGCCTGCAGCTCGTTCATCGCACTCGGTCGCTTGGTCCAGCCCAGCTGGCTCATGCCGGCAGCCACGGCCCCGGAGGAGACCAGTACCAACTCCACGCCTGCCTCACGCAGCGCGACCATCTGCTCGACCCAAACGGCCATTGCACCGCGGTCGAGGCCCTTGCCATCGGCGGTCAGCAGAGCACTGCCAATCTTAACGACCCAGCGCTTGGCGCCCGTCACCTTGCTTCGCATCTTCTTCCAACCTATGTCGAATCTGTAGATACCGTGGATACAAAAACGCCGCTCCAGAGAGCGGCGTTTAGTGTACTGCAACCGATCAGTCGCGCACGTAAATGATTTCCGGACCGTCTTCGTCGTCCTCGAAATCATCGTCCCAACCGTCATCGTCGCCAATGTCGTGCACGCTCTTGACGCCGGTACGGCGCAGGGTACGGGCGTCGTCCAGGGCCTGCAGCTGGGCACGGGCTTCGTCTTCAATGCGCTGATCGAGGTCGGCCAGCTCTTCGGCGTAGGCCGGGTCGTTGGCCAGGCGGTCGGCGCGGTCTTCGAGGTAGCGCATCAGGTCGTGGCTGAGCTTGTCGGTGCCCTGCTTGGAAATAGCCGAGATCACGTAGACCGGGCCTTCCCACTCCAGACGATCGATCACTTCCTGCACACGCTCGTCGCGCTCGTCGTCCATGACCATATCGGCCTTGTTCAGCACCAGCCAGCGCTCACGCTCGGCCAGCGACGGGCTGAAGCGGGTCAGCTCGTTGACGATGACTTCGGCGGCATCGGCCGGGCTGCTTTCGTCCAGCGGCGCGATGTCCACCAGGTGCAGCAGCACGCGCGTACGCGCCAGATGCTTGAGGAAGCGGATACCCAGACCGGCACCTTCAGAGGCGCCTTCGATCAGGCCGGGGATGTCGGCGATGACGAAGCTCTTCCAGCGGTCGACGCTGACCACGCCCAGGTTTGGCACCAGGGTAGTGAACGGGTAGTCGGCGACTTTCGGCTTGGCGGCCGAGACCGAACGGATGAAGGTACTCTTGCCAGCGTTCGGCAAGCCCAGCAGGCCGACGTCGGCCAACACCTTCATTTCCATCTTCAGGTCACGCTGCTCACCCGGTTTGCCTGGGGTGGTCTGGCGCGGTGCACGGTTGGTGCTCGACTTGAAACGGGTGTTGCCCAGCCCGTGCCAGCCACCTTGCGCGACCATCAGCTTCTGGCCGGGGGTAACCAGGTCACCGATCACTTCCTGTGTGGAAGCATCGATCACGGTGGTGCCGACCGGCACGCGCAGGAACAGGTCTTCACCCTTCTTGCCGGTGCAGTCGGTGCTACCGCCGTTGGAGCCACGCTGGGCTTCATGGTGACGGGTGTAGCGGTAGTCGACCAGGGTGTTCAGGTTTTCGTCGGCAATCATGTACACCGAGCCACCGTCACCGCCGTCACCGCCGTTAGGGCCGCCGTTCTCGATGAACTTCTCGCGACGGAAGCTCATGCAACCGTTGCCACCGTCACCGGCCTTGACCCGAATGGATACTTCGTCAACAAACTTCATTAAAACCGCCTCTCGTCGGTAGACGAGCTGAATGACTCAAAAACATGAGGCTCTTGCAAAAATGAGCGCGGCGGCCCCGTACGACCGTAGAAACCAACGCCGGCAACCCAGACAAACAGCTTTGCAAGAGGCTCACCACAAACGAAAAAGCCCCGTCGCATGACGGGGCTTCTGGAGCGACGTCGCGATTAAGCGGCGACGATGCTCACGTAACGGCGCATGAACTCGCCTTTCTTCTCGAACTTGATCACGCCTTCGATCTTGGCGAACAAGGTGTGGTCCTTGCCCATGCCAACGCCGTAGCCAGCGTGGAATTCGGTACCGCGCTGACGGACGATGATGTTGCCTGGCTTGATAACCTGGCCGCCATACATCTTCACGCCAAGGCGTTTAGATTCTGAGTCGCGACCGTTACGAGTACTACCACCAGCCTTCTTGTGAGCCATGGTTCAATTCTCCAAATAAATTCAGGGGATCTAGGGGATTAAGCCTGGATGCCGGTGATTTTGATCTCGGTGAACCACTGGCGGTGGCCCATACGCTTCATGTGGTGCTTACGACGACGGAACTTGATGATGCGAACCTTGTCGTGGCGGCCTTGCGAAACGACTTCGGCCACTACTTTAGCGCCAGCAACAACTGGAGCACCGATGGTGACTTCTTCACCGTTGGCGACCAGCAGAACGCGATCGAAGGTCACGGATTCGCCAGTGGCGACTTCCAGTTTTTCGATCTTGAGGAATTCACCTTCAGCGACTTTGTACTGCTTGCCGCCGGTAACGATTACTGCGTAAGACATGGTATTTCTCCGATAATCCTGCTCACCCAGCGCTTTATATGATGAGTATTGGCTGGCATGGCTGCACAGGGCTGGAACGGCCCGGCGCAATTGCGTAAGGCAGGTGCTGCCCAGGAAGTTAGGGTGCGCGATTGTACGCAACCGCGGTTTTGCTTGCAAGTGCCGCCCCCGGCCTGCGGGCACCGCGCCTTGACACACCGGGACCTGCGACCTAGCATGCCGCGCAACCTCACTGGAGCAGCCGATGCAACCCCAAACCTTCTACCGCGCGGTGGCTGATGATTTCAGCGCCGTCGACGAGATCATCAAGAAGCAGCTGACCTCGCGCGTGCCGCTGGTATCGAAGATCGGCGACTATATCACGTCCGCCGGTGGCAAGCGCCTGCGTCCCCTGCTGGTACTGCTGTGTGGCAAGGCCCTGGGCCGCGAAGGCGACGACCTGCGCCTGCTGGCCGCCACCATCGAGTTCCTGCACACCGCCACCCTGCTGCACGACGACGTGGTCGACATGTCCGGCATGCGCCGTGGCCGCTCTACTGCCAATGCCCTGTGGGGCAACGCGCCGAGCGTGCTGGTGGGCGACTTCCTTTATTCGCGCTCGTTCGAAATGATGGTCGAACTGGGCTCGATGCCGGTCATGCAGATTCTGTCCAAGGCCACCCGGGTGATTGCCGAAGGTGAAGTGCTGCAACTGTCGCGCGTACGCGACGCCAGCACCACCGAGGACGTCTACATGGAGGTCATTCGCGGCAAGACGGCGATGCTGTTCGAAGCGTCTACCCACAGTGCTGCGGCACTGGCCCAGGCCACCGACGAGCAGCGCGAAGCCCTGCGTACCTTTGGCGACCATCTGGGCGTGGCCTTCCAACTGGTCGACGACCTGCTGGACTACAAGGGTGACTCGCAGACCCTGGGCAAGAACGTCGGTGACGACCTGGCCGAGGGCAAACCGACCCTGCCACTGATCTACACCATGCGCGAAGGCACTGCCGAGCAGGCGGCGCTGGTACGCCAGGCGATCCAGAAGGGTGGCCTGGAAGATCTGGAACAGATTCGCGTCGCGGTCGAAGAGTCGGGCGCGCTGCAGTACACCGCCGAGCTGGCGCGCGATTACGTGAAGCGTGCCATCGCCTGCCTCGAAGTGCTGCCTGCCAGTGAATACCGGGATGCGCTGGTTGAACTGAGCGAGTTTGCGGTCGCGCGTACGCACTGACAGACCGAGTCGCCTTCATTCGCGGGCAAGCCCGCTCCTACACCATTTGTGGGAGCCGGCTTGCCCGCGATGCTTTTTGTCCGGACATAATCACTTCCGGGAAATTACCTTTTACAATGTGGGCTTTTAACCGCCCGTCTGTTTGTTTGAGGAACCGAAGTGAGCACTCTGCCACCCTGCCCAAAATGCAACTCCGAATACACCTATGAGGATGGCACTCAGCTGATCTGCCCTGAATGCGCCCACGAGTGGTCGGCCGGCGGCGATGCCGAGGCGGCCAGTGACGAGGTGGTGAAAAAGGATTCGGTCGGCAACATCCTGCAAGACGGTGACACCGTCACCGTGATCAAGGACCTCAAGGTCAAGGGTTCGTCCCTGGTGGTCAAGGTTGGCACCAAGGTCAAGAACATCCGCCTGTGCGACGGCGACCACGACATCGACTGCAAAATCGACGGCATCGGTGCCATGAAACTGAAGTCCGAGTTCGTCCGCAAAGTCTGATTACACAAAAATCCGGCAATTGGCGCTTGCCATTTACGTAATAAGAATTATTCTCATTGGAATTGCTGTCCAAGGAGAATTGCCATGACTTATCTGATCGACGCCTGGCTGGAACGCCCTCACCCCTACCTGCGCATTCTTCATCGGGAAACCGGCGAAGTGTGCGCGGTGCTTGAAGAAGAAGCCCTCGACGAACTGCGTGACCAGGGTGACCTGGACATGAGCGGGCTGAATTCGAGTGAGCCGGGGGTGCTCAAGGAACTGGTACGGAATCTGTTTCTGTTTTGCTATGCGCGGGCATTGCGCCCTGAGGGGACAGACTGGAATTGAGGCCGGCAGGGCCGGCCTCTAGGGCATTACAGAACGTCGAGCAGCTCGACGTCGAACACCAGTACGCTGTGCGGCGGGATGCTGCCAACGCCTTGGGCGCCGTAAGCCAGCTCGCTTGGCACGTACAGGCGCCATTTGCTGCCAGCGTTCATCAGCTGCAGGGCTTCGGTCCAGCCAGCGATCACGCCGCCGACCGGGAATTCAGCCGGCTGGCCACGCTCGTAGGAGCTGTCGAACACGGTGCCGTCGATCAGGGTGCCGTGGTAGTGCGTACGCACGTTGTCTTCGCGGGTCGGCTTGGCGCCTTCGCCAGCGGTCAGCACTTCGAACTGCAGGCCCGAAGCCAGCGTGGTAATGCCTTCACGCTTGGCGTTCTCGACCAGGAACTCCTTGCCAGCAGCAGCGGCGGCTTCGGCCTTGGCTGCAGCTTCGGCTTGCATCACCTCACGGATGACCTTGAAGCTGGCCGACAGGTCGGCTTCGCTGACGCGGCTGTCGGCACCGTTGAAGGCGTCGGTCAGGCCGGCCAGGATGGCTTCCAGGCTAACGCCTGGTGGCGGGTTGTCGCGCAGCTGGCCGCCCAGCTGACGGCCGATACCGTAGCTGACGCGCGTTTCGTCGGTAGACAGGTTGAGTTCGGACATTGTCGTGCTCCACTGCAGGGCGCAATGCAGCCGCGCCCTTGATAAAAAGGGCGAGCAGCCTAGCACACTGGGGCGCTGCGAGCAGCTACCAGGCCGAACGCTGGGAAATCGGCACCTTCAGGTCTTCTTCCGGGTGCGTACCCATGCCGCACATTTCGTCCTGCACCGACCAGTGCACCAGGTTCATCGAGACCATGGGGATGGTTAGCAGCAACTTGCGCGCATCCTCCACCGAGTGCACGCGCAAGCGTTCACCGCGGGTATCGGACAGGGGGTGAGCATGGCCTTTGACCCGGGCCTCGAGCAGGTAGTCACCGCCCTCGATGGCGATCAGGTTCAGTTCTTCGACATGGCCAGCCCTGGCCTCGGTATTGAGCTGATGCAGGTTCATGAGAGCACCTCGCAATAGGAACCACGCATGAGAGCTCATTTTTTGTACAGACCGGCTAAAAGCACAAGCCAGAAACGACACCGCCCGTCCGTTTGGCAACGGCCGAGCGGTGTAAGCAGCAAGCGGACTCAGTGCTTGGTCAGCTTGTCCAGGTAGCCCATGCAGAACGCCGAGACCACGAAGGTCATGTGGATGATCACGTACCACATCAGGTAATCGGTGGAGATGTTCTGCGCATCCATGAACACCCGCAGCAGGTGAATGGACGAAATCGCCACGATCGACGCGGCAACCTTCATCTTCAGCGACGAGGAGTCCATCTTGCCCAGCCAGTTGAGCTTTTCCTTGCTTTCATCAATGTCCAGCTGCGAGACGAAGTTTTCGTAACCGGAAATCATCACCATCACCAGCAGGCCACCGACCAGCGACATGTCGATCAGCGACAGGATCACCAGGATCAGGTCGGCTTCGCTGAGGGCAAAGACGTTGGGCAGGACGTGGACCACTTCCTGGAAGAATTTCAGCGCCAGGGCCAGCAGGCCGAGGGACAGGCCGAAGTAGATCGGGGCGAGCAGCCAGCGCGAGGCGTACATCGCATTTTCGAGGATACGTTCCATGGAGGGTTTTGAGACTCGTCAGGTGACTGAAAAACGACGGCGAGTATAGCCAGCCACCTGTTACAGCAAAAGCCCGGGGGCTGCTCCGCAGCCTGATCGCGACACAAGGCCACACTCCCAAAGCAAGGCGATGCTGTACCTGTGGGAGCGGCCTTGTGTCGCGATGGGCCGCAAAGCGGCCCCGGCATTTTTCAGGTCTCAGGATGAAACTGGTAATCCCCCAGGTTGCGACACCGCTCACCATTGATCCGCCGCAACTGCGCCTGCAAATGCAAACACCAGATCTGCGGGTCCTCGGCCACCTGGTACCCATGCAGGGTCAGGCTGTCGACAATGGCATTGAGCACCGATTCGGCCACCAGTGGCCCATGAAACGGGCCCTGCGCCTTGATCGCGGAGGGTTGTTCACCGGCCATGCCGGCGGCGAACAGCAACGTCCACATGCCGTTGTCACCGGCCAGCGGGCGGATGCTGCATTCGATACGGGTCACCAGGCCCAGGCACTGGCGTGTGAGGCTGAGGTTGCGCATGGCCGCGTCCCCTCCAATGAGCCTTGTTCAGCCCGAAACCCTCAGGCTGTTTCCATCCTGAACGCTGTACCGTCCTTAAGTTCCAGCATAGAGGAACAGTACAGAAAGATGGAAAACTGGCGCTGAACGGTAGCACATCGCCGCCAGCGCCAGTTTATTGACTCAGGCCGGTTTGGCCTGGGCAATCACCTCTTCCAGGCGTTCCTTTTCTGCCTTCTCGATGTCTTCCTCGCTGATCATCTCGGCAATTTCACGCAGGCGCTCCACCACCCGAGCGTTGACGCTGCCCTCGGTGAACAGCCCCTTGTCGTCGAGTACCCCGGCCTCCTCGCCCACCAGCAGGCTCAGCGCCTCATCAGCCTGGCTGACCGCGTAGACGTGGAACATGCCGTTCTCCACCGCCTGCAACACGCGCTCGTCAAGCATCAGGGTGGCGACGTTGGCACGCGGAATGATCACCCCCTGCTCGCCGGTCAGGCCACGCGCCTCGCAGAGGCGGAAAAAGCCCTCGATCTTCTCGTTCACCCCACCCACCGCCTGCACTTCACCGAACTGGTTGATGGAACCTGTGATGGCGAAGCACTGCTTGAGCGGCGTGCGCGACAAGGCCGAGATCAGCGTGCAGGCTTCGCCCAGCGAGGCGCTGTCGCCGTCCACGTAGCCGTAGGACTGCTCCAGGGCGATGCTCGCGGAGATCGCCAGCGGGAACTCTTGGGCATAGCGGCTGCCCAGGTAACCGGTGAGGATCATCACCCCTTTGGAGTGGATCGGCTGGCCAAGGTTGACCTCACGCTCGATATCGACAATACCGCTGCCGCCGGGGTAGACGGTGGCCGAAATACGCGCGGGCATGCCGAACGCCGAGTCACCCACTTCCAGCACGGTCAGGCCGTTGCACTTGCCGATGGCCGCGCCTTCTGTGTCGATCAGGATGATGCCGGCGAGCATGTCGTCCAGCACCCGTTGCGACACACGGCCGGTACGGGTGGCCTTGGCCTTGAGCGCACGCTCGATGTGGCCTGCGTCGGTCATTTCGTCACTGGCCAGCTGGCGAATGAAATCAGCCTCGCTGACCAGCTGGAACAGGTCGCCGATACGCGCCGACAGGCGTGACTGGTTTTCAGCCAGACGCGCACTGTAGGTGGCCAGACGCGCCACCGCGTCACTGGTCAGCGGCGCCATGCCCTCTTCGTTGGTGCGGGTGCGCAACAGCTGGGCGAACTGCTCCAGGTTTTCGTCGACCATCGGCATGTCTTCATCGAAGTCCACCAGCACGCGGAACATCTCCTGGAAGTCCGGGTCGTGGTCCTGCAGCGCGTAATACAGCTGGCGCGAGCCGATGATCACCAGCTTGACGTTCAGCGGAATCACCTGCGGCTGCAGGCTGACAGTGGCAACACGGCCCAGCTCACCGATCGGCGACTCCATCTTCAGTTTGCGCGACTGCAGCGCACGCTTGAGCGCGTCCCATACGAACGGCTCGCCCAGCATTTTCTCGGCTTCCAGAATCAGGAAGCCGCCGTTGGCCCGGTGCAGCGCGCCTGGGCGCAGTTGGCGATAGGAGGTATACAGCGCACCTTGGTCGGTGCTGTATTCGATACGGCCAAACAAATTGTCGTAGGTCGGGTGCGGCTCGAACACCACCGGCGCACCACCGTCAGCGTGATGGCCCACCACCAGGCTGGGCGCGTACTGCTCTTCGAGCAGCTTGCGGGCCACGGCGTCGGACTTGCTGTCATCGACCAGTTGCTCGACCAGCGTACGCAACAGGTTCAACTGCACCGATTGCAGGTAGGCGCAAACCGCCGCGTTTTCGGCGTACTTTTCCGACAGCGGCGCCAGCAACGGCTGCAGCGCCAGGGTGATGGTTTCTTCGTTGAGCTGGCGCAGCTGGTTGTTCGATTCGCGCTTCCATTGCGGCAGGCTGGCCAGCTCTTCGTTGAGGCGCTCCTCAAGCAGGGCAATGTCCTCGTGGAACTGCTCGCGCACCTCCTCCGGCAATTGGGCAAATTCAGCTTCATCCAGCGCCTTGCCATCAGCCATCGGCGTGAAGGCGACGTTGCTGGCATCGCGGTACAAGGCCACGTCCTTTTCCAGCGACGCGCGCTCGATCACATCCAGAGCGCGGTCATAACGCTGGTTGAAAGCGCGGTCGATGGCGCCCTTCTTCTGCTGGTAGGACGGGTGTTCGAACACCGCCGGGAACGTCGACAGCAGGTTGTCGATCAATCCGCCCATGTCGCTGATGAACTCGGCGGCGCTTCCGGACGGCAGCTCCAGTGCGCGTGGTTCACGGGTGTCGTCGAAGTGGTTGACGTAGACCCAGTCGGCCGGGGTCTGCTGGCGCTTGCCCTCGGCCTTGAGGTAGCGCTTGACGAACGAGAAGCGCCCGGTGCCGGGCTCGCCCATCACATACACATTGTAACCAGGACGCGGCATGGCCACGCCAAACTGCAGGGCCTCGACAGCACGTTCCTGGCCCAGAACTCCGCGAAACGGCTCCAGATCGTCGGTATGGGTAAAAGCAAACTGCTCGGGGGAGAAACGCCGGGTCAGGGCTTCAGGCGCAAGACGCAGGCGCGCAGCGACAGGATCGGGCATTGGGTTTCCTTACTTCGGCGGGCAGATACGCAGCATTCTGGCGCTGCCCGCGCGCGCCTTGCAAGGCTCCACAGGACTTTATGTCGCAGCCGGTGCAGTCTTGTGACAGCAAATTTTTCGCAATCAACAACGCAACCTTTAGATCGTGCCTAAACTCCAAGCTGCGCGGGTGGGTGAAACGCTTTCCCGACCTGGCAACCGAGTTGCCAGAAACCCTGACCCTTGGTTAAGACAAAGAGAACAAATGCTATGAAACGGATTCTTCTGGGTACTCTGTTCACCGTGGTCTCGCTGAACGCCATGGCCGAAGCGCCTGGCGGCCCGAACTGCGGCTGGGGCAACATGCTGTTCGAAGGCCAGCGCGGCACGCCGGCACACTTCCTGGCTTCTACCACCAACGGCACCTCCGGTAACGCCACCTTCGGCATGACCTCCGGCACCAACGGCTGCTCGACCAAGGCTTCGCTGACCTACGGCGGCAAGTCCTGGTTCGCCATGAACGGCATGATGAACGAGCTTTCCGAAGACATGGCCATGGGCCAGGGCGAAGCACTGACCACCTATGCCGTCGTTCTCGGCGTAGCACCGGAGGACCGCAGCTACTTCAACTCGGTCACCCACCAGCACTTCAACCAGATCTTCAGCAGCGCCGACGTCACTGCCGAAACTGTCCACAGCAACACCCTGGCCGTTCTGAAGAGCGACCCCCGTCTGGCCAAATACGCTACCGAGGCCTAAGCACAGCTGCTCCCGCCCCAACCGGGGCGGGTTTCGCCTTTTTCGGCATCGTCAAGAAGTAGTTGCCCGATATGCTCAAACGCCTCGCTGCCCTGGCGCTGTGTGCCTGCGCCCCTGTTCATGCCGCCCCCCTGCTGGATCCAGGCCGTCTCCAGCAATTGGCCAATACCCCTTACTGGCTCGCCATTGGACATTACGAAACCGCCAAGCTCGGCGGCTGGCGCAGCTATGTGGATGATGATGCGTTCTTCCTCGCCGAAGATGGCGCGCACCATCCGGACCAGGAACTCAAGGCTACGGTCGATGCGCTGTATGCCCCGGCCAGTCTCGGTGACAAGCACGCCCAGTGCGTATTCCCCGCGCGCACCCGCTGGCTGCGCGAACAGCTCGACCTGCAAGACTTGCCACAACCGGACTGCCAGGAATTCAAGACCTGGTACCAGTCGATCGACCCGCACAGCGCCGCGTTGATCTTCCCGGCAGCCTACCTGAACAGCCCGTCGTCGATGTTCGGGCACACCCTGCTGCGCATCGACCAGTCCAACACCCGCAGCGACGACACCACGCTGCTGAGCTACGCCATCAACTTCGGTGCCTATATCGAAGGCAGCGACAACAGCATCCTGTACGCCTGGAAAGGCCTGATGGGTGGCTACCCGGGGCTGTTCGCGCTGATGCCCTACCAGGAAAAACTGTCCGAATACCGCAGCCTGGAAAACCGCGACCTGTGGGAATACCAGCTGGACCTGACCCCCGAAGAAACCGGACGTATGGTCGAGCATGTGTGGGAGCTGAAGCAGATCCAGTTCGACTACTTCTTCTTTGACGAAAACTGCTCGTATCGCCTGCTGGAGCTGCTGCAAGTGGCCCGGCCGAGCCTGGACCTGACGTCTCAGTTCCCGCTGACCGCCATTCCCACCGACACGGTGAAAGCCGTGAAGCAGTCCGGCCTGGTCGCCAGCGAAACCTACCGCCCCTCTCGCGAACGTGAATTGCTGGCCAGGGCCGAGCCACTCGACCACGGCGAAAAGCGCCAGGTGCTGGCTGTAAGCGCCGACACTACGCAATTGCAAAGCCCAGAATTCCAGGCCCTGCCTCGCGAACGCCAAGCGTTGGTGCAAGATGCCGCGTATCGCCTTGAGCGGTATCGGGCCAATGGCCAGGAACGCGACCCAGGGCAGGCCAAACGCAGCTTCGAGTTGCTGCGGGCGATCAACAGCAACCCGCCGCCGCCCCTGCAGATCGAGCGCCCCGGCCTGCCCGAAGATGGCCATGACTCGCGCACCTGGCAACTGGGCGTGGGCACCCGTGAAGACCGCGGCTACGCCGAATATGGCTTGCGCATGGCCTACCACGACCTGAATGACAACGCCTATGGCTTCCCGCTGGGCGCGCAGATCGAAATCCTGCAATTGAAGCTGCGCCAGTACGAAGGCAACGATTGGCAGGTGCAGCGCCTGGACCTGGCCACCATCCGTTCACTGACACCCCGTAACGAGCTGCTCAAGCCTTGGTCATGGCAAGTGGCTGGGGGGCTGGAGCGGGTGCCGGGCAAGCATGATGACGAAGTGCTGGTGAGCCATGTGAATGGTGGTGCTGGCGGCACCTGGCAGCTGGCCGACGGTTTGCTGGGGTTTGCCTTGGGCACGGTGCGGGTCGAGCATCACAACGACTTCGCTCAGTTCATTGCCCCGGCGGCTGGCTTCAATGGCGGGCTGCTGTGGCGCAACGGACTGGGCAATATGACGCTGGAGGCCAAGGGCGATTACTTCACCAACGGCGAAGTGCGACGCAGTGTAAGCCTGAACCAGCAGTGGGAAATCAGCCAGAACCTTGGTCTTCGGTTGAGCGCCTCGCGTGAGTTCAGCCACCTGGCCACGGCACAGAACGAGGTGATGCTCGAGCTGAAGTGGTATCACTACTGACGTGAATTGTGGGAGCCATCCGACTCTTTGACACTGTTTTGACACCTACCCGACAAACCGCCACCTAGACTTCCCATCATCAACTGGAGGGCTTTGTGGCTATGTCGCGGTACTGGTTCGGCGTGTGCATTGCGGTGTTGCTGTCAGGTTGCGAAACCACCCACGAGCAGATGGTCAACCACGGTTACCCGCCCGCCTATGCGGATGGCTTCCAGGACGGCTGCAGCAGTGGCCGCCAGGCGGCCGGGCTGATGGTGGGCAACTTTCGCAAAAACGTACCGCGCTACCTGCACGAGCGTCAGTACGAAACCGGCTGGGACGATGGCTTCCGCCAGTGTCACGCCATGCAGAACAGCGAAGAACAGCGCCAATACCACGAGCGCTTCTGGGACCAGCGCGACCGCGAGTGGGAGCAGGAAAAGGACCGCGGCGCTGCCAAGGCCTATCGCCACAATTGAGTCGCAAACGGACATTCCTTTAATCCGGCGGCCTGCCATGATGGTCTCATGCACAAGGAGGCCCTACATGAGCCGAGCATTCGTCAACGAAGACCAAGCCGCCGACCAGGCCGACCAGCCGGTCGAGCGGCGCATCAGCGAACAGCCCAACTATGTGACGGCCAGCGGCCTGCGCCAGCTGCAAACGCGGGTGGCCGAGCTGAATGCCTTGCGCAGCGAACTGCAGGCGCAGGGCGAACGGGGTGACAAACAACGGCTGGCCGATACCGAGCGGGATCTGCGCTACTTCAGCGCGCGGGTGCAAAGCGCCCAGGTGGTACCCGCGGCGACTTCGCATAGCAAGGTCCAGATTGGTAGCCGGGTGCGGTTTGTCGACGCGCATGACCAGGAGCAGGTGGTGCGGCTGGTAGGCGAGGATGAGGCGGATGCCGGGCACGGGTTGATCAACTGGGGTTCGCCACTAGGGCGGGCTTTGCTCGGGGCTGGGCCGGGGGATGAGGTGGTCTGGCGGCGGCCGGTGGGGGAACAGGTGATAGAGGTGGTTGAGATTCTGGGCGAGGGTTGAGGGCCCTGGGGGCTGCTTTGCAGCCCATCGCGACGCAAGGCCGCTCCCACAGGGCCTTGACTGCCCCCAAGGGGTGGATTGGTTTCCAACTTCTTGGGTGGCAGCCCACCAGCTTGTGGGAGCGGCCTTGCGTCGCGATGGGCCGCAAAGCGGCCCCCTACGGTCTCAGATCAGACCACGCCCTGAGCCAGCATCGCATCGGCCACTTTCACGAAGCCCGCGATGTTCGCCCCCTTGACGTAGTTGATACGGCCATCAGCCTCTTCACCGTAGTGCACGCATGCATGGTGAATCGACTGCATGATGTTGTGCAGCTTGCTGTCCACTTCACCGGCCGTCCACAGCAGGCGCATGGCGTTCTGCGACATTTCCAGGCCCGACACGGCTACGCCGCCCGCATTGGAGGCCTTGCCCGGGGCGTACAGAATGCCGGCGTCCAGGAAGATATCCACAGCCTCGAGGGTAGTCGGCATGTTGGCGCCTTCGGCCACACAGATACAGCCGTTACGCAGCAAGGTGCGGGCATCTTCGGCGCCCAGCTCGTTCTGCGTGGCGCATGGCAGGGCGATGTCGCACGGCAGGCTCCACGGGGTCTGGCCCTTGCGGAACTCCAGGCCGAATTGCCCGGCCAGCTCGCTGATACGTCCACGCTTGACGTTTTTCAGCTCCATCAAGGCGTCCCACTGGGCGTCGGTCAGGCCGGCTTCTGCATACAAGGTACCTTCAGAGTCAGACAGCGAGATCACCTTGCCGCCCAGGTCCATGACCTTACGCGCAGCATACTGGGCGACGTTGCCCGAACCAGACACCGCCACGCGGCGGCCGTCGATACGCTTGTCCTGACGCTTGAGCATTTCTTCGGCGAAGTAAACGCAGCCATAGCCGGTGGCTTCCGGGCGGATCAGGCTGCCGCCATAGGTCATGCCCTTACCGGTCAACACCGAGGTGAACTGGTTGGCCAGGCGCTTGTACTGGCCGAACATGAAGCCGATTTCGCGGGCACCCACGCCGATGTCACCAGCCGGTACGTCGCAGTCAGCGCCGATGTGGCGATACAGCTCGCTCATGAACGCCTGGCAGAAGCGCATCACTTCGGCGTCGCTCTTGCCTTTCGGGTCAAAGTCCGAGCCGCCCTTGCCGCCGCCCATGGGCAGCGAGGTCAGCGAGTTCTTGAACACCTGTTCGAACGCCAGGAACTTCAGCACGCTGAGGTTCACCGACGGGTGGAAGCGCAGCCCGCCCTTGTACGGGCCAATGGCACTGCTCATCTGAATGCGGTAACCGCGGTTGACCTGCACCTTGCCCTGGTCGTCGACCCAGGAGACGCGGAACAGTACGGCGCGCTCGGGCTCGACCATGCGCTCGAGGATGCCGGACTGCAGGTAGTGGGGGTTGGCTTCAAGGAATGGCCACAGGGTGCGCAGCACCTCTTCCACCGCCTGGTGGAATTCCGGCTGGCCTGGGTCACGCTGCTTTAGGCGTGCAAGGAAATTGTCGACAGATTCGATCATGGTAGACATCTCACCAAGAGGATTGGACTTATTGGTTTTTTTCAGAAATGTACCAAGAAGCAATCGCACCGGAATAGGGCGAAATGTCGTTTTTTTGAAATTATTTGGTGCGTTTTATGTAAGTGTATACAAAATACACCTTCGCCTCGCCCTTTATAGCGGTCCGCCAGGCACAAAAATGGGGCCACTTGGGGCCCCATTCTTGTGCATCAGAAAACCGGCTTACTGAGCCAGTTTCTTGTGCCGTACACGGTGCGGCTGGGCTGCAGCATCACCCAGACGCTTCTTGCGGTCGGCTTCGTACTCGGTGTAGTTACCTTCGAAGAACACCACATTCGAGTCGTCTTCGTACGCCAGGATGTGAGTAGCCACACGGTCCAGGAACCAACGGTCGTGGGAAATCACGATCGCGGCGCCCGGGAAGTCCAGCAGGGCTTCTTCCAGCGAACGCAAGGTTTCGACGTCGAGGTCGTTGGACGGTTCGTCGAGCAGCAGAACGTTACCGCCTTCCTTCAGGGTCAGGGCCAGGTGCAGGCGGCCACGCTCACCACCGGACAGGTCCTTGACGAACTTTTGCTGATCGCCACCTTTGAAGTTGAAGCGGCCAACGTAGGTACGCGAAGGGATCTCGTAGTTGCCGATGCGGATCTGGTCGGAACCGTCGGAGATCTGCTGGAACACGGTCTTGGCGCCGTCCAGGTCCTCGCGGCTCTGGTCAACACAGGCCAACTGCACGGTTTCACCGATCTCGATGCTGCCCGAGTCCGGTTGCTCCTTGCCCATCAACATGCGGAACAGGGTCGACTTACCGGCACCGTTACCACCGATCACGCCAACGATGGCGCCTTTGGGCATGGCGAACGACAGGTTGTCGATCAGCACACGGTCACCGTAGCCCTTGGTGACGTTCTTGAACTCGATAACCTTGTCACCCAGGCGCGGGCCGGCCGGGATGTAGATTTCGTTGGTTTCGCTGCGCTTCTGGAATTCCTGCGACTGCATTTCTTCAAAGCGCTGCAGACGGGCCTTGGATTTGGACTGGCGCGCTTTGGCGCCTTTGCGCACCCACTCCAGTTCCTCTTTCATGGCCTTCTCGTGGGCGCTCTGCTGCTTGGATTCCTGCGCCAGACGCTCCGACTTGGCTTCCAGCCAGCCCGAGTAGTTGCCTTCGTACGGGATGCCGGCGCCGCGGTCCAGCTCCAGGATCCATCCGGCGACGTTGTCGAGGAAGTAACGGTCGTGGGTAATGGCTACCACGGTGCCCGGGAAGTCGTGCAGGAAGCGCTCCAACCAGGCCACCGAGTCGGCGTCCAGGTGGTTGGTGGGTTCGTCGAGCAGCAGCATGTCGGGGGCCGACAGCAGCAGGCGGCACAGGGCCACACGGCGCTTCTCACCACCGGACAGGTGTTCGATGCGCGCATCCCAGGCGGGCAGGCGCAGGGCGTCGGCAGCGACGTCCAGCTGGCGCTCCAGGTTGTGGCCATCAGCGGCCTGCAGGATGGCTTCCAGCTTGGCCTGCTCGGCGGCCAGCTTGTCGAAGTCGGCATCCGGCTCGGCGTAGGCCGCGTAGACCTCGTCCAGGCGGGCCTGGGCGTCCTTGATTACGCTGACCGCTTCCTCGACCACTTCACGCACGGTCTTGGTTGGGTCCAGTTGCGGTTCCTGTGGCAGGTAACCCACGTTGATGTCGGGCATCGGACGGGCTTCGCCGTCGAATTCCTTGTCGACGCCCGCCATGATCCGCAGCAGGGTCGATTTACCGGCGCCGTTCAGGCCAAGTACGCCAATCTTGGCGCCTGGGAAGAACGACAGGGAAATGTTCTTGAGAATTTCCCGCTTCGGCGGCACGACCTTGCTCAGCCGATGCATGGTGTAGACGTATTGAGCCAAAACCAAGCCCTCTAATCAGATAGGTAAAGACATCGCCGATCGCCCCGGCAGCATGGCCAGGGAGATGTGTATTGGGGGTGTCATTGAACAAAGTCGACCATTCTACGCCAACGCGCGGCGTTGCATAGGAGGGGCCGATGGTGGGGTGTGATCAGTGCGGTCCCTGGGATGAATTCATTGCCTGTGCCGGCCTCTTCGCGGGCATGCCCGCTCCCACAGAGTCACCACAGAGTCTGAAGAATCCACGATTCCTGTGGGAGCGGGCGAGCCCGCGAAAGGGCCGGCACAGCAGCCGAAGAGGCTCAGACGTGACGCTGCTTGGCCTTGCCCCGCGGCAAGCGGCAACGGTCGCCCTGCTCGGCCAGGCGTGCGGCCCAGGCGGACTTCACGCTGAAGCCGCCGCTGCGGGCAGGGTGCTGCTCGGCCGCCTTGGCCGGTTTGCCAGGTGCAGGCGCAGTGCTGACCACCTTGGCTGCCGGCTTGGCCGCCGCCACGGCAACAGCCGGCTCTGCTGCCACCTTGGCGGTCTTGCGCAGTTCAGCCAGCGATGGGGCCTTGCTTTTGGCGGCAGCGGCCGCCTCGGGTTTGCCCAGCGAACGCTGGCAAGACTTGCAGGATACGTCCTCGGTCACGGCAGTACTGACAAGGGTCTGACTGCTGCGCCCGCAGGCGGAATCGAGGCCATTGGAGGAAAAGTGAGTAACCAAAAGCGAACATCTCCGATGCGTTGTCATGTATAGCGGGCGCTATTCTCGCACAGGTTACAGGGGCTTGCCGAACCACCGGGCAGCCACCACCGGTCAACATGGCTGGCACTTCGCCATAATCCGAGGCATGCTAGCCGGTTTCGGGTGTCCGGCTTTATAGTGCGCCACCGCGGTGCGCAAGCCCGGCGCCGGCACGCTCCGTGCACGATCATTCCCTGCCATCGCCAGCCCAATCGCAGGATCAACGCTTGACCAACCTTACTCATCCGTCGTCATTGCGTTCCGCCCCACAAGCACCCGCAACTATCCTGCGCGGGTCGATCAAGGGTGCGCTGGCGCTGCTGGCCCTGATCCTGCTGGGCCTGCTGCTGTGGCAGCTGTTCGCCCAGTTCAATCATACCCAGGCCGAATTGCGCAAACAGAGCCTGGACGCCTCCGCGGAACTGGCCGACCACCTGAGCCTGAACATGGCGCTCAAGGCGCAACAGGCCGTAAACGTGGTGCAACCCTACCTTGATGCACCAACACCTGCCGCCCTGCCCAGCCTGCTCGGTACCCTGCGCGAGCGCCTCCCCGCCCTGCAGAGCATGGCCTGGCTGAACAACACCGGGCAGCTACGCGCCGACAGCCTGGCCGGCAGCCCCGACCGCCAGTCGCTTGACGAGTTGCTCGTGCTGAGCCAGGGACGCCCGTACTTCTTCACCAATTCGGCCGACAACCACATCCTGTACCTGTTGCTGCGCCAGGATGCCTCACAGGGTAGCGGCTACTGGCTACTGCGCCTGTCACCGGACTATTACCGCGAGCTCACCCTCCACCTCGAGGGCAGTGGCCACCCGCAGTGGCTGCTGGAAAACAGCCGCAGCGGCGAGGTGCTGCAGCGCCATGCCGCAGCCGACACCAGCGACGAGCCGCTGCAAAGCGTGATGCTGGCCTTTATCGAAAACAGCACCTGGCAGCTACGCGGTCTGTTCGACGCCAAACTGGCCCAGCAAAAATTATTGCCGGCGCTGTTAGGCAAGTGCCTGCTGGTGCTGTTCTGCGCCCTGCTGCCGGTGCTGGCGCTGATCAACATGCGTCGCCGCCAGCGGGCGCTGCAGGAAGACCGCCGGCGTTATCAGGAAATTTTTGAAGGCACCGGCGTTGCCCTGTGCGTGCTCGACCTGTCCAGCCTGCCCGGCCAGCTCGATCGCTACCACCTGCGTAACCGGGCCGCCCTCAAGCACAGCCTGGCGCTGGACCCGAACCTGCGCCGCTCGCTGCTGCTGGAGCTGAAGATCACCGAGGTCAACCAAGTGGCGCGCCAGCTGCTGAACATCGACTGCCACGAAGGTGCCTGGCAGCGGCTGATCGATGGCACTGGCGACAGCCGAGACAGCGTCGGCATGCAACTGATCGACGCACTGATCGAACAACGCCCGTTGCTGGAGCTGGAAGTGCGTCTGCCGACACCGCAGGGCGCCGAGCTGCACCTGTGGCTGATGGCGCGCCTGCCGCTGCAGCGCCGTGATTATCAGGCGGTGATCCTCAGCATTAGCGATATCACCAGCCGCAAACAGGTGGAGCTGTCGCTACTGGAACGCGAAAGCTTCTGGTCGGACGTGGTACGCACCGTACCCGACCAGTTGTATGTGCAGGATGTGCCGAGCCAGCGGATGATCTTCAGCAACCGCCACCTCGGCCAGACCCTGGGCTACGACCGCACCGAGCTGGCACAGATGGGCGACCGCTTCTGGGAGCTGCTGCTGCACCCCGAGGACGCCGCACACTACCAGGCACTGCGTCGCCAGCAGCGCGACAGCGGCCATGACCAACCGCTGCACTGCCAGCTGCGCTTCCGCCACCGCGACGGAAGCTGGCGCTGCTACGACATCCGCGAGCAGGTGCTGACCCGCAACGCCGAAGGCCTGGTGACGCGCATCATCGGTGTGGGCAAGGATGTGACCGTTCAGATCGAGGCCAGCCAGTCGCTACGTGACAGCGAGCAACGCTACCGCATGCTCGCCGAAAGCATCAGCGACGTGATCTTTTCCACCGACAACCAGCTCAAGCTCAATTATGTCAGCCCCTCGGTACAGAGCGTGCTGGGCTACCAGGCCGACTGGATCTTCGCCAACGGCTGGCAGTCGATCGTCGCCAACCCGGCCCAGCTCACTGGCATCTACAGCCTGATGGAGCGTGTCAGCAAGGCCATGGGCGATCCGGCGCAGATGGCGCAACTGTGCAGCCAGTTACCCACCCAGCTGTTCCTGTTCGACTGCCTGCGTGCCGATGGCCGCAAGATCCCGATCGAGCTGCGCCTGGTGCTGGTGTGGGACGATGACCAGCGCTTCGAAGGCGTACTCGGGGTGGGCCGCGACATCAGCCAGCAACGTCGTGCCGAAAAAGACCTGCGCATGGCCGCGACCGTATTCGAACATTCCACGTCGGCGATCCTCATCACCGACCCGGCCGGCTATATCGTTCAGGCCAACGAGGCGTTCAGCCGCGTCAGCGGTTACGCCGTCAGTGAAGTGCTCGACCAATTGCCGGGCATGCTCACTGTCGACGAACAGCAGGAAGGCCACCTGCGCTATGTGGTCAAGCAACTGCACCAGCGCGGCAGCTGGGAAGGTGAAGTGTGGCTCAAGCGCCGTGACGGCGACCATTACCCGGCCTGGGTCGGCATCACCGCGGTACTGGACGACGAAGGCGACCTGGCCAGCTACGTGTGCTTCTTCACCGACATCAGCGAACGCAAGGCCAGCGAACAGCGCATCCACCGCCTGGCCTACTACGACGCCCTTACCCACCTGCCCAACCGCACACTGTTCCAGGACCGTTTGTACAATGCCCTGCAACAGGCCGAGCGGCAGAAGGCCTGGGTGGTGCTGATGTTCCTCGACCTCGACCGCTTCAAACCGATCAACGACTCCCTCGGCCATGCGGCCGGCGACCGCATGCTCAAGGACATGGCCCTGCGCCTGCTGGCCTGCGTGGATGACGACGACACGGTGGCACGCATGGGCGGCGACGAGTTCACCCTGCTGCTGCAACCGCGCCCCACCCGCGAAATGGCCCTGAACCGCGCCATCCACGTGGCCGAGAACATCCTCGGCAGCCTGGTGCGGCCGTTCGTGCTGGAAAACCGCGAGTTCTTCGTCACCGCCAGCATCGGCATCGCCCTCAGCCCGCAGGATGGCAGTGAGCTGAGCCAGTTGATGAAGAACGCCGACACCGCCATGTACCACGCCAAGGAGCGCGGCAAGAACAACTTCCAGTTCTACCAGGCCGAAATGAACGCCAGCGCCCTGGAGCGCCTGGAGCTGGAAAGCGACCTGCGCCATGCCATGGAGCAGAACGAATTCATCCTCTATTACCAGCCGCAGTTCAGCGGCGACGGCAAGCGCCTGACCGGCGCCGAGGCGCTGCTGCGCTGGCGTCACCCAACCCGTGGCCTGGTGCCGCCGGGTGACTTCATCCCGGTGATCGAAGAACTGGGCCTGGTGGTGGACGTGGGCGACTGGGTGCTGCGCGAGGCCAGCCGCCAGCTCAAGGCCTGGCACAAGGCCAAGGTGCGAGTGCCGAAAGTGTCGGTGAATATTTCGGCGCGGCAGTTCTCAGACGGCCAACTGGGCACGCGGATTGCCAACATCCTGGAAGAAAGCGGCCTGCCGCCGGCGTGCCTGGAACTGGAGTTGACCGAAAGTATCCTGATGCGTGAGGTGAACGAGGCGCTGCAGATTCTTGCCAGCCTGAAGAACCTCGGCCTGAGCATTGCGGTAGACGACTTCGGCACCGGCTACTCGTCGCTCAACTACCTCAAGCAGTTCCCCATCGACGTCCTGAAGATCGACCGTACCTTCGTCGACGGCCTGCCCGAAGGCGAGCAGGACGCGCAGATTGCCCGGGCGATCATCGCCATGGCCCACAGCCTCAACCTGGCAGTCATCGCCGAGGGCGTGGAAACCCACGAACAGCTGGAGTTTCTGCGCGAGCATGGTTGCGACGAGGTGCAGGGCTATCTGTTCGGGCGGCCGATGCCGGCGCATCAGTTCGAGGCGCAATTCTCCAACGAGACCTTGTTCATGTTCCATTGACCCGCACGCTGCCTGTTCACAAGGTCCCGGTAGGACCGGGTTTACCCGCGAACACCGGCGAAGCCGCTGCCATGTACCGCGCCGGCTTCTTCGCGGGTAAACCCGCTCCTACACGTACGGTGTCGCGACACAATCCTGCATAAAAAGCGGACTTCCAGGTCAACTCCTGCCCCCGCCCAGCCCAGAAACGGCGCGGGATGCAAGATGAAGCCCATTGGTCTGCGACTTGACGCCACTTCATATGCCAGCCGCGAATCAATCGGTTAGAATGCACACCCAAATTACCCCGATCCTTGAGGACCGCCATGTTCAGCCGTGATTTGACCATTGCCAAGTACGACGCCGAGCTCTTCGAAGCCATGCAGCAAGAAGCTCTGCGCCAGGAAGAGCATATCGAGCTGATCGCTTCGGAAAACTACACCAGCCCGGCAGTCATGGAAGCCCAGGGCTCGGTCCTGACCAACAAGTACGCCGAAGGCTACCCAGGCAAGCGCTACTACGGCGGTTGCGAGTACGTCGACGTCGTCGAGCAACTGGCCATCGACCGTGCCAAGGAGCTGTTCGGCGCCGACTACGCCAACGTACAGCCGCACGCTGGCTCCCAGGCCAACGCTGCCGTCTACCTGGCCCTGCTGTCTGCCGGTGACACCATCCTGGGCATGAGCCTGGCCCACGGTGGCCACCTGACCCACGGTGCTTCGGTAAGCTCCTCGGGCAAGCTGTACAACGCCATCCAGTACGGCATCGACGGCAATGGCCTGATCGACTACGACGAAGTCGAGCGCCTGGCTGTCGAGCACAAGCCCAAGATGATCGTTGCCGGCTTCTCGGCCTACTCGCAGGTTCTGGACTTCGCCCGCTTCCGCGCCATCGCCGACAAGGTCGGTGCCTACCTGTTCGTCGACATGGCCCACGTTGCCGGCCTGGTTGCCGCTGGTGTGTACCCGAACCCTGTTCCGTTCGCCGACGTGGTCACCACCACCACCCACAAGACCCTGCGCGGCCCGCGCGGCGGCCTGATCCTGGCCCGTGCCAACGCCGACATCGAGAAGAAGCTGAACTCCGCCGTCTTCCCGGGCGCCCAGGGCGGCCCGCTGGAGCACGTCATCGCGGCCAAGGCCATCTGCTTCAAGGAAGCCCTGCAGCCAGAGTTCAAGGCTTACCAGCAGCAGGTCGTGAAGAACGCCCAGGCCATGGCCAGCGTGTTCATCGAGCGCGGTTTCGACGTGGTTTCCGGTGGCACCCAGAACCACCTGTTCCTGCTGTCGCTGATCAAGCAGGAAATCTCCGGTAAGGATGCTGACGCCGCACTGGGCAAAGCTTTCATCACCGTCAACAAGAACTCGGTACCGAACGACCCGCGTTCGCCGTTCGTCACCTCGGGCCTGCGTTTCGGCACCCCAGCCGTGACCACCCGTGGTTTCAAGGAAGCCGAGTGCAAGGAACTGGCCGGCTGGATCTGCGACATCCTGGCCGACCTGAACAACGAAGCGGTGATCGACGCTGTCCGTGAGAAGGTCAAGGCCATCTGCAAGAAGCTGCCGGTTTACGGCAACTGATTGGCGCTAGCCTGAAGTGAAAAAGCCCGGCCCAGTGCCGGGCTTTTTCGTTTGATTTCGTTTGTTTCACACGCACTGCTGCTCTTTGGAGGAGCAACTGTCTTGCTCAATTTGTAAAAGCTGGCGCGATCCCTGTGGGAGCGGCCTTGCGTCGCGATAGGGTCGCGCAGCGGCCCCAGGATCGCGGCATCATGCATAGATTGCAGGGGCCGCTTTGCGGCCCTATCGCGACGCAAGGCCGCTCCCACAAAGACCGCGTTCCCAGTTCACCACCGCACAGGCCACACGTTGACCAGAGAACAACTCGAGACCCACCAGATCCCGATCTACTTCGCTGCCGTGCTCGCAGCCGTTGCCTTCGGCTTGATGGCCAGCCACAGCGCACGGCATCTGGAAGCCCTGATCACCCCCGCCATCGCCGTGTTGATGTACGCGATGTTCCTGCAAATACCCTTCCTCGACCTGCGCCAGGGCCTGGGTAACCGCCGCTTCATCACGGCCCTGCTACTGGCCAATTTCATGCTCGTTCCGCTGCTTGTCTGGGCCATCACCCGCGGGCTGGTGGAACACCCGGCGATCCTCGTCGGGGCCTTGCTGGTGCTGCTCACGCCCTGCATCGACTACGTGGTGGTGTTCACCCACATTGGCAAAGGCGACTCACGCCTGACACTGGCCGCAACCCCCCTGTTATTGCTGGCGCAACTGGTGCTGCTGCCGGTGTACCTGGCCCTGATGCTGGGTGGCAGCAGCCAGGTGGCAATTTCCATCACCCCGTTCGTGGAAGCCTTCGCGCTGTTGATCGTGTTGCCGATGGCCCTCGCGGTGCTCACCAGCGCCGGTGCCCGGCGCTCGCGCGCAGTCGCGACCTGGAACGACGCCTGGGCGTGGTTGCCGGTGCCGGCGATGGCCTTGGTGCTGATGGTGGTGATCGCTTCGCAGATTGCCGTGGTACTGCGTGATTTCGACCGTTTGCTGCCGGTGGTTCCGGTATACATCGGCTTCATGCTGCTGGCGCCGGTGCTCGGCTTCATCTGTGCGCGCCTGCTGCGCCTGCCGGCCAGCGAGGCACGCTCGGTGACCTTCAGCGCAGCCACGCGCAACTCGCTGGTGGTGCTGCCGCTGGCGCTGGCGTTGCCAGAAGAGATGCGCGGGTTGGCGGCAGCTGCGGTGATCACACAAACCTTGGTAGAGCTGGTGAGTGAACTGATCTATGTACGGGCAGTTCCACGCCTCGTACGCTGATCGATCAGTACATGCATAAGTTGTAGGGGCCCGGTATCGCGACAGCCGGTCAGGCTCTGTATGAAAAGCCTTGAGGTTCGGTGATGCTGCGTTGAAAACAGCCAGACCTTCGTCTCAAGGCTTAATACAGCCCCTAGAACCTGGCCCGCAACGCCACGTTGAAGTTGCGCGGCTCGCCATAGAAGTTCCAGTAATTGGGGTTACCCAAGGTCTGGTAGTACTTTTTGTCAAACACGTTGTCCAGGTTGTACTGCACTTCAAGACGCTTGTTGATCTCGTAGATCGCATGCAGGTTCGTCAGGTGGTATGCGTCCTGCTGGATCTTGTAGTCTTCGCCAACCTCGGTCTGGGTCATCTTGCTCTGCGCATAGAAGCTGCCACCCACACGCAGCTGGTTGAGCGCGCCTGGCAGGCGGTAGTCGGTCGCAACCTTGAACAGGTGGCGCGGCGAGGCGCCGTTGAAGTCTTCACCTTTCTGCTCGCCACCGATGTACTTGGACTGGGTGTAGGTGTACCCCGCCGATACATTCCAGTTCGCCAGCACCTCACCGGTCAGCTCCAGCTCGATACCTTTGTTGCGCACCTTGTCGGAGGCACGATAGCAAGCCCAAGTCTGCGCACAGGTCACCCGCTCGGCCCGGCCGGACTGGTCGGCCTGGAACAGCGCGATGGCGGTTTGCAAGCGCTTGTCCAGAAACTCACCCTTCAAACCGATTTCGTAGTTGCTGCCGGTCATCGGCTGGAGCGTGGTGCCCTCCGCATCTTGCGCGCTCTGCGGCTTGAAGATTTCGGTGTAGCTGGCGTATGCCGACCAGTTCTCGTTCAGGTCCTGCACAAGGCCCGCATAAGGTGTGACTTCGCCACTCTTGGAAAAATGCTTATGGTCTGTGGGCTCACGCACGCCATTGGTGTCGTCCAGCGAATCGTGGCTGTACCAGCTCAGGCGACTGCCCAGAATGAACATGGTGCTGTCGGTAAGGCTGAACCGGCTGGCCACGTACACGCCCTTTTGCTCCTGAGTGCGGTTGTATTGCCACTGGTTGACGTTGAGGGCTGTCGGCTTGGGCGGATCGAACGCTGCCAGGTTGTTCATGTCGACGATGTAGCGGTAGGTGGCATCGCGCCCCCCGTGATAGTCGAAATCGTCCTTGTTCCAGTTGCCACCCACGATCAGCTCATGCTGGCGGCCCAGCAGCTGGAACGGGCCGGTGAAATAGCCATCGATGCTGGTCTGGGTGTCATCGAAGTGAAAGTGGCGCGGGTTGAGGGTGAACAGGTCGGGGCCGCCACCCGGGTAGGTGTAGTTACCGAGAAAGTCCGACTTGGCCCACATCTGGTTCACGGCCACCACGCCCTTCCAGCCGTTGGCAAAGGTATGCTGGATGTCGGCGAACACGGTGGTATTGCGCTTGTCCAGGTGGTTCCAGTCGCCGGTCAGCGAGGTAGAGCGCGAAACCGGGTAGAACGCGCCGCTCTCCTTGCTGGGGAGGCCCGACCAGTCATAACCGGAGTTGCGCTCCTTCTGGTAGGTAAACCCGAAGGTGGCCAGGGTTGACTCAGCCAGGTCGGCCTCGATGATGCCATAGAACAGTTGGTTCTCTTTCTGGGCAGTGTCCAGGTAGCTGTTGGCATTGTTGTACGTAATGACCGAGCGGCCGCGCAGGGTGCCTGCTTCGTTCAGCGGCGCAGACAGGTCGACCATGGTCTTGTAGTCGTCCCAGGAGCCGACCGATGTTTCGATCAACGCCTGGCGCTCGGCCGTGGGCCGCTTGCGGACCAGGTTGATGGAGGCCGACGGATTACCCGCGCCTTCCATCAGGCCGGTGGCGCCCCGCACCACTTCCACGCGGTCGTAGATGTCGGTGTTGGGCTTGGAAATGGTATCCATCGAGTACGGGTTGCCAATGTTGGTCGGCACGCCATCAATCTGCAGGTTGTCGACCGTCTGCCCGCGAGCCTGGTACAGCGAGCGCTCGCTGCCGTTCTTGATGATGGTGACGCCGGTGGCGTTACGCATTACGTCGTCAAGGTTCTTCATATTCTGGTCGTCCATGCGCTGACGGGTGACCACCGTGACCGACTGGGGCGTTTCACGCAGGCTCATCGGCAGCTTGGTGGCAGTGGACGAACGGCCCGTCGCATAAGCCCCTGTAGCCTCCGTCACAGCACCCAGGCCCTGGCCCGAGATGGTGGTGGCGCCCAAGGTCACCGCGCCTGCCGCATCTTCGGCCTGGCTCACCAGCTGGAACTCCCGCTCACCCGTGCGCACGGCCGCCACACCGGTGCCGGCCAGCATCTGCGCAAGCGCCACCTCTACGCTCAAGGCGTGCACCGCCTGGCTCTGCTTGTTGGCCGTCAGCGCCGCATCACCGCCGATCAACAGCCCGGCCTGGCTGGCCAACAGGTTCAGTTGGCGCGCCAATGGCCCGGCTGGAATGTCGAATACCACGCGTTGGGCTGCAGCACTGCTGTCGGCCTCGGCGACGGCAACGTGGCCGCCAAGGGCTAGGAAAATGGCCAGGGCCAACGGATGACGGTGCGCGGAAGCAGAGTCGCGAAGCAGCATGGAAGAATCCTTTCGCAAAGAGGATGAAGTAGCGTCATCCCACCAAGCGAATGAGCGTCGCAAAACCGGAAAAAGAATTTTGAAAAAACTTCAGACCGCCTCGATGGAGACCCACCAAGGCAAGGTACGCACAACCCGGATGGGCAACGCACGCTCGAGCATGGCCAACGCACGGTCGGTATCGAGCAACGGGAAGGTACCGACCGCACGCAGGCTGCCAATCGCCGGGTCGATGCCCAAGTGGCCATGGCGGTAATCGCGCAGAATGTCGATCATCTGAACCAGCGGCATGTCCTCCGCCACCAACACACCGCGGCTCCAATCCTCGCGCAAGCGTTGTGCAGTTGATGGGGCGCCGACTTGCTGCGCGTCGAACACCATCATTTGCCCGGCTTGCAACGTGGTTTGTCTGCCGCTGCCGGAGCAAGTTGCCTGCACGGCGCCGGCAAATACGCTCAAGGTGGTCTGCAACCCCTGGTCCCGGACACTGAAGCGCGTGCCGAGCGGTTGCACCCGCCCAGCCCTCGTCACCACGGAAAGTGGACGTGGGTCCTTGCCGGACTCGATCAGGATTTCTCCGCGATACAGGCGCAATTGCCTTGAGCCCTCATCGAACTGCACATCCAGCGCCGTCCCGCCGTTCAGCCACAGCTGGCTGCCATCGGCCAGGGTGACCGGCCGCACCTCACCCAGGCCGGTGCGGTAAGTGGCGAACCAGGCACGTGGCGAGTCGACCCAACCGCGCTGCCATCCGCCCCAACCCAACACACCTGCCACACCCGCCACACAGAGGCTACCGAGCACGGCCCTGCGCGAATGCCGGTCACGGCGCACGCTGTCGAACACTTGCCGAGCCTGCTCTGCCTGGCCGCTGAGGCCGCCAAAGCGCTGATTGATGTTCTCTACGTACGACCAGGCCAGGCGATGCCGCGCATCCTCGTTCAGCCAGGCATGCCACTGCGCCTGGATCGCAGCGTCATTCTGCGCCGCGTGCAGCCGCGCGAACCAACCGGCAGCCGCTTGCAGTACGCCATGGTCGAGTGGCGCCCTGCTCATGCCAGCGAGCCATCCAGTTCGGCTTCCAGCAGCAGGCATTGGTACATAGCCTGAGCCAGGTAACTGTTCACACTGCGCTCGCTCACGCCCAACTGCTCGGCGATCTCGCGTTGCTTCATGCCCTGCAACTGCGCCATGGAAAATGCCTCGGCCACGCGCTGGGGCATACGCTCGAACATTGCCTGCAGTTGCTCGAGGGTTTCGAGGATAACGGCCTGATGTTCCAGCGAAGGCGCAAGTTGCTCGGGCTGGGCGGCCAGCACTTCCAGATAAGCCTGCTCCACCCGCCGCCGTCGCCAGAAGTCCACACACGCATTGCGCGACATACGTCCCAGGTACGCACGGGCATGCTCGTGGTCATTGAACACACGGGGTTTGGACAACAGCCGCACAAATACATCCTGGGCCAGTTCCGCCGCATCATGGGCATTGCCGAGCTTGCGCTGGAGCCACTGGCGAATCCAGCCATGGTGGGAACGGTAGAGTTCCTCCAGGTCGAAACCAGGGGCTGGAGCACTGGGAGAGGCATTCATGGGGCAGGCCATTATGCTAATAGGAATTATTCACAATGGTAGCGTGGATGAATGACGCCGGGCAATTGCGATAAGCAACGCTGCCCGGTTTGGTCATGGCTGGGATGTTTTTGCGATCAGGCCGAGGCCTGCCCATATCAAGCAACTGGTCTGCGCTTTCAGCCTAGCGGTCACAGTGAATCCGGGCACCCAGTGCACACAGCGAACACCTGCACCTCTACCAGGTAGCCATTCCCCAGGGCGGCGCCCACGCAGGCCCGCACCGGTTTTGCACAGCCTTGCAACCAGGCGTCGTACACTTCGTTGACCAGGTCGAAGTGGCGGTAGTCGGCCAGCCACATCTGAACCCGCGTCAGCTGCGCCTTGCCGACGTTGGCTTGCACCATCAGGCCGTCGATCACGCTCAGCGCCTGACGCAACTGCCCCTGCACATCCTGTTGCAGGTCATCCGCCACGATGCCTGCCGTTTCAAACAGGCCCCTGTAACTGACCGCCAGTGACATCCGCGCGCTTGATCCGTAGCGAGTGATCATCGAGGTGCCCTCCCCCTCAACCCATCTGGTTGAAGCAGACGACTTTGGGTTGGGTCATGTCCTCGTAGGCGAACCGCACCCCCTCACGCCCAAGACTCCCATACTTGGCACCACCAAATGGCATGGCATCGAAGCGGTAGTCGGAAGAGTCGTTGATCATTACACCGCCGGCCTCGATACGCCGGGCCAGGCTCAACGCCAGCGACAGGTCACGGGTGAACACACCGGCATGCAAGCTGTACTCCGGGGCATTGGCCAGCGCTATCGCCTGCTCGACAGTCTCGAAGGGCGCCAGCATCACCACCGGTGCAAAAACCTCCTCGAGCCACAGCCGGCTGACGGGGTCAACGCTTTCGAGCACTGTCGGCGCATAGACCGCCCCCTGACGCTGGTGGCCGCAGAGCAGGCGGGCACCGCCCTCAAGCGCCTGGTTGACGCGTGCTTCGATCTGCCGTGCAGCCGCTTCGGTGATCATCGGCCCCATATCGGTTTCGCGCCGGCCCGGATCGCCCCAGACCATCGCCTGGGTCAATGCCACAAAGCGTGCACGAAACGCCTCGTAGATCGAGGCATCCACGAGAATGCGCTGGGTGCCGATGCAGTTCTGCCCGGCGGCCCAGAACGCGCCCGACACACACGACTCGACCGTGGCTTCAAGGTCGCAGTCCTTGAGCACCAGCACCGGGGCGTTGCCGCCAAGGTCCATGGCAAGTTTTTTCAAGCCAGCCCCGTGCGCAATCTGTTCGCCCGTCGCGAAACCGCCCGTAAAGGAAACCATGCGCACCTCACGCACAGCCACCAGCGCCTTGCCCAGTTCGGCGCCCCCTGTGGCTACGGTGACGACGGCTTCCGGCAACCCCGCATCAACCAGGTACTGCACCAGTTTCAGGGCAGAAAGAGGGGCCAGTTCCGAGGGTTTCAGAATGACCGCATTGCCCCCTGCAAGTGCTGGCCCCAGCTTGTGCGCCACCAGGTTGAGCGGGTCGTTGTACGGGGTAATGGCCAGGATCAACCCCAACGGCTCGCGGGTGAACCAGCCCTGACGCGATTCGGAGCCTTCATAGGCATCGAAAGGCACCACCTCACCGGCGTTGCGCCGCGCCTCTTCGGCAGACAGCTTGAGCGTGTTGATGCAGCGTTTGACCTCTTTTTCGGCCTGGCGCAGGGTCTTGCCCGCTTCATCGACGATCAGGCCGGCAAAGTCTGCCGCATCCCGTTCAATGAGCTGAGCGGCGTGTTCCAGAATAGCGGCCCGGCGGTGCCGGGGCAGCGCCGCACTTTCACGCACCCCCTGATGGGCACGGGCGAGCAAGGCAGGCACCGCTTCTGCGCCGAGGTTGTCGACGCTGCCAACCAGGCTGCCATCGAAGGGGTTGTACACATCGATCAAGGCGGGTTGCTGAACAAGCGCCCGCGATACGGAAGTCAGGCTCATGAACGTTGCTCCTCAGGCCGAATGGCCGGCGGTGTGAATGGCGACAATGTCCGACAGCAGGGCAAAAGCCGTTTCAATGCGCCCCGCCCCCGGGCCGGACACGGTTACAGCCCCCAGCAACTCGGTGTCGAACGCCAGCGCATTGGTGGCGCCCGAAATACCCGCCAAAGGGTGATGGCCAGGCAACAGCTTCGCTTCGACGCTGGCACGCACCGAGCCATCAGCTTCACGGCGGGCGCTGCCGATCAGCTTCCAGCGCTCGCCCGCCGCCTGTGCCCGCTCGATAGCTGCGCTGTCGATGGCACTGATACCGCTGCAGGCCACATCACCCACCTGCAGACAGGCGCCGAGCAACTCATTGGCGAGGATCACCACCTTCAGGCGTACGTCATGACCTTCCACATCGGCGGTCGGGTCAGCCTCGGCAAAGCCCAGCGCTTGTGCCTGGGCCACCGCCTCGTCGAAGCCAAGCCCTTCCTCCATGCGCGTGAGCACATAGTTAGAGGTACCGTTGAGAATGCCCTCGAAACCTACCAGGCCCGCGCCCGCCAGGGTCTGGCGCGCCATGCGCAGCACCGGTGTGCCGCTCATGACGGCGCCTTCGTATTCGAACGACACATTGTTGGCCTTGGCCAAGGCCTTGAGCGCCTGGGCATGCAAGGCAATCGGCCCCTTGTTGGTGGTGACCACGTGCTTGCCCGCCTCCAGCGCCCAGCGGCAGAAGGTTGCCGCCGGCTCACCGTCCTTGGGGTTGGTGAATGTGGCCTCGGCGATGATGTCGGCGCCTGATTGCTTGATCACCGCCTCATTGAACGCCTCGGCCGAACCTTGAGGGATTTGCGCCAGCGCGCCCTTCTGGGCCGGCAGCGCGGCCAGCATGGCGGCATCCAGGCCGTCGCGGTCGATCACCGACCCCAGGAACAAGTCGGTGACACCAACGATTTTCAGGCCAAAGCCCAACTCGTGCTGCCAGCGCGCATTGCGTTCGGCGATCAGTTGGGCAAGCGCGCGGTTAACGCCACCAAAGCCAACGAGTGCAATTTTGTATTCGGTCATGGTTTGCTGTCCTGTCCAGGCAGTGGGTCGATGAGGACTAGCGTAAGAGCCGTGCACTGCCAGTTGAATATGGCAATCCGCTGTATTTATTGGCCAATCTGGCCAGTGCAAAGCGCGCACCTGCGCCAGGGCAAAACGCACAACGCCGCCTGGGCGCGAACCCAGGCGGCGTTGTGCTAGCCAATGCAAAGACGCGGTTCAGACCACCGCGGCCAGGACGAACGAAGTCACCGTGTTCTCCACCCCGGGCATGGCAGCGATTTCCTTCCACACATGGTGCACCCGCTCCGGGCTGGAGGCCTCGACGCGCAACATCAGGTCGAACTCGCCGCTGAGCACTTCACACTGGATCACCTCGGGGATCTGCCGCAGCGCATCGAGTACCGCCTCACCGCGCATGCGGTCATAGCGGTAGACGAAGATCACCGCGTTGATCAACGACGCCGGCCGTCTGCCCTCACCGATGCGCAGGGTATAACCCTGAATGGCGCCGTCGCGCTCCAGGCGCTCGATGCGCTGGCGTACCGCATTGCGCGACAGGTTCACCTTCAACCCCAACTCGGCGTGGGCAATACGCGCATTGGCGGTGAGCTCGGCGAGAATGCGCTCGTCCAGGGGGTCGAGGATGCGCTTCATCGCCCAGCCTGCAACCGGGCCAACAAGGCATGAACACCGGCCAGGTCGTCAGGTGCCAACAGCGGCCCATCGCCCGCTGTGGCGACCGCACCGGCGGGCACCTCTCCGTGCCAGGCCCCCAGCTCCGCCAGCAGCCCGGCAGACTTTTCGGGGGCAAATTGCCCCAGCGTGACGATGGGCGCACCGATGTTGCGCCGGTGCAGGCGCCCGGCGAATACCCCTGTCGCGGCATGAGGGTCTACTGCGCTGCCCGTTTCGTGGAACAGCGTGACAATTTCTTCGCGAATCAGCACGTCGTCCACGGCATAGGAGTCGAACAGCATGCGCGCATGCAACCACTGGCGGTTGCCGATGCTCAGCTCGCCACACGCCTCGAAGTGCTCCATCAGTGCCCGGGTTGCCCCGCCATCGCGGTCATACAGTTCCCAGACGAAGCGCTCCAGGTTGGAGAACAGCGAAAAGTCCATGACCGGTGACAAGGTCTGGCTGGTGGAGCCACGGCTGTAGCGGTTGCAGTGGATGAACCGGTGCAGGGCATCGTTGCGGTTGGTGGAGACGATGATCTGGTTGATCGGCAGGCCCATTTTCTGGGCAATGAACCCCGCGTAGATCTCGGCAAAACTGGCCGTGGGGATGCTGAACCCGACCGGGCGTATCCCGCCACCGAGCTGCAGCGCCGCATGGAAATAGAACACGATCTGCGCCAGCACACCGACCCAGTTGGTGGAGTTGAAGCTGACCGGAATCAGCCCAGGGCATGGCCAGTCATGCAGCAGCGCCGACACCAGCGACTGGCAATCGTCAAAGCTGCCATCCACGGCCACACAGCTTACGCTGTCGGACGCGGCGCTGCGCATCACTGCCGCGCGGTCGGCGGGCGTGCCTGCGCTGGGGTATAGCGCCAGCAAGCCTGCTGCCGGGCAATGCCGCAACGCTTCGATAGCCGCTACTGCGGTATCGCCGTTGCTGGCACCGACCAGCATGACCCGCTCGCACTCCGCCCCCAGAAAGTGCCGGACAAAACGCGCCTGCAACTGCGCGGCAAAGTCCTTGGAGGACCGGGTAGGCCCATGGAAAAGCTGCAGGATCCATTCGTTATGGCCAAGCTGCTGCAACGGCGCAATGCCGCGGTGGCGGAACCCGCGATAGCTGTCGCTGACCAGCGCCCTGAGGGTAGGCTCGTCGAGGGTATCGCCGACAAACGGTGCCATCACCCGCCAGGCCAGTTCGTCGAAGGGCAACCACGACCAGCTGGCAATTTCCTGTGGGCTGAACACCGGCACCGAGGTGGGCACATAAAGCCCGCCATCGTCGGCCAGGCCGGAAAGCAATGCCGTGCGGAAATCGACCCGTGTCTCGTTGCCGCGCGTGGATGTGTACTGCATCGGTGCTCCAGATAGCTACGTAAATTAACGATGCGCCATGGCCACCAGCCAATGGCTGAACGCCTGGGCATCGGGGGACAACGCTTCACCCAGGCCGCGTACCAGGAAAAACGACTCGCTTGCCTCGATACGCTGGGCAAAGGGAGCGACCAGCCGCCCCTCCTGCAGCAGGTCCTCGACCAGCGACGAGCGTGCCAGCGCCACCCCGAGCCCCAGCTCCGCCATGCGCAGGGTCGACACCAGCGTGTCGAACTGCAGGCCACTGGAAGAGTCGACCTGATCGGCGCCGACCCGCTCCAGCCAGTAGCCCCACCCCTCCTCGTAACCCAGCACATGCAGCAACGGCACACGGGCCAGGTCGCGCGGGTCGCGCAGCGGGCAACCGGCCAGCAGCGCGGGTGCGCACACCGGCACCAGCATGTCGCGGGTCAGGCGCTGCGCCTCTACCCCGGCCCACTGCCCGCTGCCCCAGCGGATTTCCAGATCATCTTCGGCATCCAGCTCCTTGACCCACAGGTTGCTGATGTAGCGGATGTCCACCTGCGGGTGCGAACGCCGAAAGTCGGCCAGCCGCGGGGCCAGCCAGAAGTGCAGGAACGACAGGCTGCCCCGAACTTTCAGGGGCCGACGTTGGCGTTGCCCGAAGATTTCATTGGTGCCGACCGCAAGGCGGCTGATGGCGTCCTGCACCACCGGCAGGTAGGACTGCCCTTCTTCGGTCAGCCCCAGCCCGCGCGGCAGGCGCTTGAACAGCGCCACACCCAATTGGCTTTCCAGGTGACGAATCTGTTGGCTCACGGCCCCTTGGGTAAGGTGCAGCTCTTCTGCCGCATGGGTGAAGTTCAAGTAACGCGCCGACACTTCGAAGGCTCTCAGCCAGTTCAGGGGGGGCAAGGTTTTCTGAGTCATCGGCGGCTTCTCGTGGCTAGGTTCCGGTGGCCTAGTATCACCTGCTCAGGCGGCCTCGGAACCTGGGGCGACGATTTCCAGCGGGGCCGTACGGCGGCTGCGGTACTTGCACGTCAGCCAATAGGCCAGGTAGCACCAGGCAATGAAGGGCAAGCCGAAGTACAAGGCAACACGCTGAGCAGGGTCGAAGGCAATGCCGACGCAGGCCAGTACGCAGCAGAAAATGGCCCCCAGTGGTACGAACGGGTAGCCACGCACCCGGAACTTGAGGTCCTCGAGCTTGCCGCCGCTGGCGATGTAATGACGGCGGAATGCGATCTGGCTGGCCGCGATGCTGATCCACACCACCACCACGGCCAACCCTGAAATCGACACCAGCGCCAGGTAGATGGTGTCGGGGGCGAACACACTGCTCAACAGCGAAGCCATGCCGCCAGCCATGCTCAGCACGATTGCATTGAAGGGGGTGCCGCGGCGCGACAGCGTGGCGTAACGGCGGGGCATGTTGCCTTGGTCGCTAAGGGTCCAGAGCATGCGCGAAGCGGCGTAGAGGCCGGAGTTGGCGGCAGACAGCAGCGCGGTGATGATGACGAAGTTCATGATATCGGCCGCATACGGGATACCAATCATCGCAAAGACCATCACAAACGGGCTTTCAATAACCCCGGCCTGTTCACGCGGCAGCAAGGTGGCCAGTACAAAGATGGTGCCGATGAAGAACAGCGCCAGGCGCAGGACGGTGGTGCGAATGGCCTTGGGGACGTTCTTTTCCGGGTCTTTGGTTTCGCCGGCAGCGATGCCGATCAGCTCGGTACCCGAGAACGCGAAGGCCACTGCCAGCAGGGTCATGGCAATTGACCAGAAACCGGTGGGGAACAACCCTTCACGGGTGAAATTGCCCAGCCCTGCACTGTGCGCCTGCTGGATCTCGAAGCCACCCAGAATGGCCCCGCCGCCCACCACCAGAAAGGCGATGACGGCCAACACCTTGACCAGTGACAACCAGAATTCGGTTTCGGCGAACGATCGCACCGAAATGATATTGCTGATGAACACCGCGGCGCCGAACAGCGCACTCCACATCCATACCGGCGTGTCGGGGAACCAGCGCACCATCAGGATGCCCGCGGCGGTGAATTCGGAGCCGATGGCCACCGTCCAGGTCAGCCAGTACATCCAGGCCACCATGTAACCGGTGCCCGGGCCGAGGTAACGCGTGGCGTAACTGCTGAACGAGCCGACTTCCGGCATGTGTACCGCCAGCTCGCCCAGGCACATCATGACCAGGTACACCATGATTGCGCCAAGTATGTAGGCGATGACCGCGCCCAACGGGCCGGCCTGGTTAACGGTGTAGCCCGACGTGAGAAACAGGCCGGTGCCTATCACTCCGCCCAGCGCCAGCATGACGATGTGGCGGGTTTGCATATCCTGCTTGAAGGTATGCGCCGAGGCATTTCTAGTTGTGGTTGTCTGCACGGACATTGTGGGTTACTCATGAAAGTTGGCGGGCAAGGACGTAGCAACGACCTCGTCTTGGCAGAGCGAATCGAGTTGCCTTGCATATTGTTTTTGTTCGACTTCATGAAGTGGCACCCACCGCACGGGTGAGTGCTACGCGCCAGCCTCAGGCCTGCACCGGGCGCTGGCAGGCGTCTGCGTCAGCGTGCAATTCCTTTGCGACGGCCAGTTCCTCACGCACCGATGCACAGGCCTGTGCCAGGTCCGCCAGCAGGTCATCGGTTTCCTCAATGCCCACTGAAATGCGCACCAGCCCTTCGGAAATGCCCAGCGCCAGGCGCTCTTCCAAAGTGTTCTCGACATGGCTGGTGGTGCGCGCCGGGCCATAGATGGTTTCTACCGCGCCAAGGTTGCCGGCCCGGTGGGCATACTTCAGCCGCGGCAGCAAACGGGCCACGGTCGGCATGCCGCCTTTCAGCACGAAGCTGACAATGGCGCCAAACCCGCGCATTTGCGCCTTGGCAATGGCATGCCCGGCATGCGCCGGCAAACCTGGGTAGTTCACCGCTTCAACCAACGGCTCAGTGCTCAGGTAAAGGGCCAACGCCATGGCACTGGCTTGCTGCTGGCGCAGGCGCACTGCCAGGGTCTTGATACCGCGGATGATCAGGTAGGCCGAGAACGGGTCCAGCGCCGCACCGTTGATTTCCCGGTAGTGCCGCACCTGGGCCATCAGCACCTCCGCGCCGCACACCACCCCACCCAGCACGTCACCATGCCCGGACAGAAACTTGGTTGCGCTGTGCACCACCACATCCACGCCCAGCGCCAGCGGGTTCTGGTTCAGTGGCGTGGCAAAGGTGTTGTCGGCCACCACCAGCGCCCCCACCTTGTGCGCAGCGGCGCTCAGCCGACGAATGTCCAGCACCTTCAGCGTCGGGTTGGTGGGGGTTTCCAGGTAAAGCAGGTCGCAACCGGCGGCAATCTCGCGCTCCAGCGCTTCAGTGTCCAAGGTATCGCACAGGCACACTTGCACGCCCATGCGCGGCAGGAACTCTTCGAAGATCTTGTTGGTGCCGCCATAGCTGTCGCGGGTCGACACCACGCGCTTGCCGTTAGACAGGAAGGTGTGCAGCACGGCACTGATGGCCGCCATGCCGCTGCTGAACGCGACTGCCGACTCGGCTTGCTCCAGCTCGGCCAGTTTTGCTTCCAGCGTGGCGACCGTGGGGTTGCTCATGCGGCTGTAGATGAAGCCCGGCTGCTTGCCCTGCGCCACGTCGTACCAGGCATCGATATCGTTATAGCCATAAGCGGCGCTGACCACGATCGGGGTCTGCGTGGCGTTGTACGGGTGCTGTACCTGCTCCCCGCTCCACACGACCCGCGTCCCCACACCGGCCGCAGCATTGCCCTCGATTTTTTCGTTGTTGTTCATATCCGCTTCCCGCCCAGCTGAGTTGTGTACACCGATGCAGCATCGGCCTTGAGCGGACTATAGGGAGATGGCGGGGGCCTGAAAAACGATGGAATCCGGGTCTGACTGGCGTTTTTTTTAATGGCTGCGGGCCGGGCGCTGCAAAAGCCGCCCGGCCACGTGGGCGCTTAGGCCAGGTTGCGCTTCAGCTCGGCGATATGCTCCGGGCCGATGCCACAGCAACCGCCGACCATGCTGGCACCGCGCGCACGCCAGTCCTTGGCCCATGCCAGGTAACCCGGCGGATCGAGGTCTTCGCGCAGTTCGTCCAGGCCATCGTTGGCAGTGGCTTCTTTAGGCTGCGGCGGGAAGGCGTTGGCATAGGCACCAATGGCAATCTCGGCGTTGTGCCGCTCGATGACGGAGCGCGCGACATCAATGGCGGCGCCGATCACTTCCGGCTGGCTGCAGTTGAACAACACCGCAGCCACCCCCAGGCTGACTGCGGCTTCGATGGCGTCGGCCACCGGTTCACCGGAACGCAGGCGCGGAACGTCGTCGACGTCCTCGTCCTGCAGGGTGAAGGACACCCAGAACGGCCTGCCGTCTGCCGGCAAATGGCTATGAATGGCCCGCACTTCGGCCACGGAACTCTGGGTTTCGGCCAACCACAGGTCAACATGCGGGGCCAGGCCCTGGAGCAACGGGGTCAGCACCTCTGCCACACGCTCGGGCTGGAACAGGTCGGGGCGGTAGGACCCGAACAGCGGCGGCAGCGAACCGGCCACCCTGACCGGGTGCGCGCCGCTATCTGCCGCGTGCCGCGCAAGCTGGCCGGCGATATGGGCCAGCTGTCGCCCTTCGGCGGCAAAGCGTTCTTCACCGATGTGGAACGGCACTACTGCATAGCTGTTGCTGGTGATGACCTGCGCACCCGCATCGATGAAGGCTGCATGCACGCCCACGACCGCCTCCGGCGCCTCGCTCAGCGCCAGCGCCGACCACTCGGGCTGGCGAAACGGTGCACCGCTGCGCTGCAGCTCTCGGCCCATGCCACCGTCCAGAATTACCATCGTTCGCTCTGCCATATAACTTCTCTGAAGGTTCTTATGAATAAAATTCATTATGGGGATTAGGGTTATAACTATTAAATACCCTATCACCCATTTGCCCAACATATCAGGTATGTACATGCGATTTTCTTCTCTGCTGGGTGCGGGCCTTGTACTGCTCGCAACTGCCACCCAAGCCTTTGCTGGCGCCACGTTGGAGCGGGTTGAATCGCGCAAGGAAATGGTCAACGTGCTGATGGAAAGCTACCCGCCGTTTTCCTTCCTCAATGACCACAACCAGCTCGACGGTTACGATGTGGACGTGGCCAAGGCAGTGGCCGACAAACTCGGCGTCAAACTGCGCCTGGAAACACCGTCCTGGGACGTGATTGCCGCTGGCCGCTGGAGCGGGCGCTACGACATCTGCATTTGCTCGATGACCCCGAGCAAGGCGCGCGCCGAAGTGTTCGACTTCCCCGTGGAGTACTACGCATCGCCCGCCGTGATCGTGGTCAATGCCTCGGATGAGCGCATCCATGGCGCCAAAGACCTGGAAGGCCGCAAGGTGGGTTCGATCAGTGCATCGAGCTACGAAAGCTACCTGAACAAGAACCTGGTCATTGAAGGCAAGGAAGACCAGAAGATCGATTACCCGTTCGACTTCGTGCAGGCTGCGCCCTACGACACTGAAAACGTCGCCTTCCAGGACTTGGGCCTGGGCACTGGCGTGCGCCTGGACGCCATCATTACCAACCTGGTGACCGCGCAGCCGCGCCTGCAGCAAGACAAGCGCTTCAAGCTGGCCGGCGCGCCGCTGTATGAAGAGCCCAACGCGGTGGCCATCGAAAAAGGCGACCCTGAGTGGGACGCCAAGGTACGCCAGGTGTTCGCCGAGCTGAAGGCTGATGGCACCCTGGCCAAGCTGTCGCAGAAATGGATTGGCGCCGACATCAGCAAATGAGCACCTTCCCCCCCTCCCCCAAGCCCGTGGCAAAGCCTGCGGGCGCCGGCCTGTTCGGCTTTCGCACCCGGTTACTGCTGACCTGGCTGGCGCTGTTCGGGCTGTTTGTCGCCTTCTTCCTCAGCTTTGACCTGAAGTTCGCCATCATTCTGGAGAAGTTTCCCAACCTGGCCGGTTTCAAGCTGGGGCCCAATGGTTTTCTGCAAGGCGCCGCACTGACCCTGTTCCTGTGCCTGTGCTCGATGGTGGTATCCGTGCTGCTCGGCTTTGCCGCCGCGCTGGCGCGGTTATCCAACAGCGCGGTGCTGGTGGGTGTGGCCAGCTTCTACACCTCGTTCTTCCGTGGCACACCGCTGCTGATCCAGATTCTGCTGATCTACCTGGGGCTGCCGCAGGTGGGCCTGGTACCCGGCGCCATCAGCGCCGGCATCATTGCCTTGTCGCTGAATTACGGGGCCTACCTGAGCGAGATCTTCCGCGCCGGCATCCTCGGCGTGGCCCGTGGGCAACGTGAAGCAGCATTGGCGCTGGGCATGCGCACGCCGCAGATCTTCTGCCACATCATCCTGCCCCAAGCCATGCGGGTGATCATTCCGCCCACCGCCAACCAGTTCATTTCGATGCTCAAGGACTCGTCGCTGATTTCCGTGATGGGGGTTTGGGAGGTGATGTTTCTGGCGCAGTCGTATGGGCGTTCGAGCTATCGCTACCTGGAAATGCTGACCACCGCCGCCGTGATCTACTGGGTGCTGTCGATACTGCTGGAGCTGCTGCAGGCGCGCCTGGAACGGCATTTTGGCAAGGCTTATCAGCGCTGAGGGCTACACGGCTCGTGCAAAACCGACAGGCCTGACCGCGCCCCATGCAGGAGCGGCCAGGCTACGCGTAAGTGAAAATAATCAGCGCGGTGGCCAGCAGGATGTGAATGACCAACAGACTCACCAGCAGTCGTCTCATGCTTGAGGGGAAACGTTTGACTTCATCGAAGTCAATCAACCCCCTGCGCACGAAGAGGCTCGGCATAGCCAGCACCATGGAGATCAAACCCGTACGCATAACCTTGCCCAGAAGGCCTGCATGTTGAAACGTGATTTTATTGCCGGTCACGAAGCTACAGCGCGTTAGCAACGACTCGTAGTACTCAGTGTATTTATGTGCGATGAAACACTGTACGACCATCGCCAGCATCATGGGTGCAAGAATCAGAATCGCAATTAGCCCAGGCTCAACTTCGTTCACTCCGATACCCCGCCATACAAAAAGTCACCAAATATCTCGCCCCCCTTGCCCCCGGCATCTCCGAGGACTTTACCGCCTACTGCTCCTCCGACGACAGCACAAGCAAGTGCACCGGGACCGCCTGTAGTGACCCCCAGAACGACGGCACAAATACCGGTGCCTGCCATACCCCCCAAATAGCCCCCGGCACTGCCGCCCGCCAGGCTCCCCATCAACGTAGAGGTTTCAACATACTTGGCGCGCCGACACTGATCCTCCCGGCCCGTGGTGCAGGCCTTATGAATTGAGAGGCCGGTGGACGCCACATCCAGCGCAGTACCGATATAAGTGCCCCTTTTCACCAAGTTCGACGCCCTGGCAACGCCAGACACCTTTTCGGCATAACCCGAAATCTCGCCGGTATGCAGATAACTGCGGGTCGAGATGCCCAATGCCTGCTTGATCTTGCCCTGACGGCGTAAACCAGAACCATACGCAGCAACGTTGCCCAATTGCTTTTCAAGCTTCATGAAAAGTGCAGAGCGCTTGGCGTAGAAAGCATCACGGGCAGCGAGAGTGCCAGAACTGAGGTAGTCGCGGTGCAGTTTCTCGATTTCTTCAAGGGTGGTCTTGATATTGGTCAGGTGCTTGCTCCAGCCCTCGCTAGCGGCGCCCGCCCCAATCGAGGCGTTAGCCAGCAAGCTCTGCAGCAAGTCGAAGTGCTCGAGAAAAAAATCATCCGCGTCTACGCCGCTAGTTAGCAGGCCAGCGTGCACCTCGACAGCTTTGGCCATCAGTAATGCTTCGTGGCTGGTGCAGGAAGGAGTACCAGCGTCACCCAGGATGACCAACTCCCCGGCCATGACCACGCTGTTGGCAATGTGGGCATTCAACACATCGAACTTGCTCTTGGCATACCCCGACAACGGTGTGCTGGCTTTAAGCGACTGATAAGACTGGGTTCTGGGGTTGATGAAGCTGCGTGCTTCGGACATGGCCCTACCTCACGCGTACTTCTTGTTGTTGATCCGGTCCCAACCGCCGGCGACATTCCCGCCACCGCTGCCGTCGGAACGTTTCTGGCGGGTATAGGTGGTCTTGATACGCCCATAGTTCAACTGGACGATTTCGATGGGAACGCCCGAGCTTGCATTCTGCGAGTAGTCGGCGATGATGACCTCTTCCAGCACGATCTCGTAATATTTGAGTTTGTCGGTGCCTGCCCGGCAAAGCGCAAGTTTTACTTCCTTGAGATGCTGGCCCGAGCAGCTGGCTTCCAGCAGCTTGCAGCTCGCGCTGTCGAGAAACTTGGTGAACGTAAAGTTGGTCAAGGTGGTACGCCCCGATGTTGCACCGCCGGAAGAGCTTGCGGTAGCGGACGTGCTTTGATTGACACCGAAGTTGTAGCCGTTGATCTCGATCCAGTTGGTGTACTGCTCATCCAGCGCTTCGCCAGCGATGTCGTCGATTTGGATAAAAGCGTCGAAAGCCATGCCTACCTCTCCTTGGTAATGGTGGGTCTGAACCCCAATGAACGGGTGTGACAGGTACGGAGGCAAAATGTTCCCCCACTGCCCGAGCCGCCACACCCGATGCATGACGCTTCAAGCCCTACAACGCCTTCATCTCTGCAATATCCCGCGCCACCTGGTCTGCCGAGTGGTCGAACATCGCCTGTTCCTGCGCATCCAGCGGCAACTCGATAATCCGCGCAAGCCCCTTCTCTGCCAGTACGCAGGGCACACCCATGGCGATATCCGTTCGCCCATACTCGCCCTCGAGAATCGCCACCGCCGGCAAAATACGGTTCCGCCCATTGGCGATCGCATCGACCATCTGCGCAATGGCCACGCCCGGTGCATCGCAGGCGCTCCCCATCTTCTTGAGCCCCAGAATCTCGCCGCCGCCCTTACGGGTGCGCTCGACAATCTGTTCGATCTGCTCGCTGGACAGGAAGTGCGACAACGGCACCGAGCCGATCTGGCAGTAGCGCATCAGCGGCACCATGCTGTCGCCATGCCCGCCCAGCACCAACGCCGTGATATCCCGTGCAGAAAACCCGGTTTGCTCGGCGATGAAGCACTTCATGCGCGCGGTATCCAGCACCCCCGCCTGCCCGAACACCTTGTCGCGCCCCTGCCCGCTGACGCTCCAGGCGCGGTAGGTGAGCACATCGACCGGGTTGGACACCACCAGCACCGTCGCTGTCGGCGCGTGGTGCTTGATATCCGCCATGATGCTGTCGAGGATTGGCAGGTTGGTACTCAATACATCCTGGCGCGACTGGCCGGGCTTGCGCGGCACGCCCGCCGTGATCACCACCAGCTCGGACCCCTCCAGCATCTCGGCTTTGGCCCCGCCGTGAACATGGGTATCGGAACCTGAATCCACAGCCGCCTGCCAAACGTCCAGCGCCTTGCCCTGCGCCAGTTCACCCTGCACGTCCATCAACACCAGCTCACGGCACAACTCATCCCGGGCGATGATCTGCGCCGCCGCCTCGCCGACCAGGCCGGCACCCACAATCGTTAATTTGTTCACCAGACACCTCCCAGCGGCGCGCGCCACCAGGAACACGCCTGCGTATAGAGAGAAGTATTGCCTGCCGGGGCTAAATGGCCACCCAAGACGATGCGACTACCTTCACTTGACAGTATTCCATGGCAGCGCGAATACTTTGGCCAGATTCATATAGATGACCATACAACAAGGTGAATCAACCAATGAACATGCTGCCCAAGCGCCCTGTCGCCACACCACCGCCCACCGGCCTCAGCGCCACGCCTCCCTGCTGCCCACCTTCCGTTAACAGGCGCCCGCCTGTGAGCGGCAGCTAGCGCAAAGCCGCGCTCCCTTCCTCGAAACCGTAGCAGCAGCCGCAACGGCAGCCACCTGGGCATGCCCGTGGAAACGCCCGTCACGCCTTCAAACCCTGAGTGCAGCCGAGCGCCAGCCCAACCGAGACTCCTTGAATGACTCCCTTAGATATACAGCTATTACTGACAGCCTTGGCCAGTGTTCTGGTGTTGGTGGCGCTCATCGTTTCGCGCCTGAAAATGCACCCGCTGCTGGCCTTGCTGGTGGTGTCCATTGGCGTGGGCTTCGCGACGCATATGGCGCCAGGCAGCATCGTCTCCCACCTGCTCACCGGCGCCGGCAAGACACTGGGCGCAGTGGGGGTGGTGATCGCGCTGGGTGCGATGCTCGGCAAGATCCTGGCTGACGCAGGCGTCACGGAACAGGTCGCGGATGTCATCCTCAAGCGCACCTCCGACCGCATGATCCCTTGGGCCATGATGCTGGTTGCCTTCGTCATTGGCATCCCCATGTTTTTCGAAGTCGGCCTGGTGATCATGCTGCCGCTGATATTCAGCGTGGCGCGCAAACTGGAAAGCAAGGCGCGCTTCAAAGGCTCGGCGTACGTGTATGTAGGTGTGCCGGTCATTTCGGCGCTTGCCGCCATGCACGGCATGGTACCGCCGCACCCAGGCCCCCTGACCGCCATTGCCGTGCTCAAGACCTCGGTCGGGCCCACCATGCTCTATGGCTTCCTTGCCGCCATTCCGGCAATGATCCTGGGCGGCCCGCTGTACGGCATGTTCATTTCACCGCGCATGAACACGCGGCCCGATCAGGCATTGCTGGACCAGTTCACACTGGCCGAAAAAGCCGATGGCCAACCCCGCCCCGGGGTAATGGTCGGCATGCTGGCCGCATTGCTGCCGGCCATCCTGATGCTGGTGCATGCCGTCGCCGAGATGCTGCTGCCCAAAGGCAATGCGCTGCTGGAGATGGCCAGCTTCCTGGGCAACCCGCTGATCGCCATGCTGCTGGGCGTGCTGTTCGCCGGCGCCAGCCTGGTGCTTGCGCGCGGCGGCGACGCCGAACAGCTGCGCGATGCACTGGGCAAAAGCCTCAAGCCGATCGCCTCGATCATCATGATCATTGCCGGTGGCGGTGCCTTTCAGGAAATGCTGACCAGCGCCAAGGTTGGCGATGCCATTGTGCACCTGACCCAGCAATCTGCGTTCCCTCCCCTGATTCTGGGGTGGCTGATCGCGATGTTGCTCTCGGTGTCTACCGGCTCTGCCACCGTCGGCATCGTGGGTGCTGCCGGCTTGCTGGCACCGCTGGCAGGTGCAGACCCCAGCCTTAACCTGCCTTTGCTGGCCTTGTCCATCGGCTGCGGTTCGCTGTTTTTCAACTATGCGAACCATGCGGGCTTCTGGATGGTGAAGGAGTCGTTTGGCATGACCATGGGCGAAGCCACCAAGACCATCTCGGTGGTGCAGTCGATTGTGGCGGTGGTTGGCTTGATCGTGGTGTTGCTGCTGAACGCGGCGATTGCTGTGAGCTGAACCGCCTTGCAACAACTGCCCGAGATCATTCAAAGGTCTGCACGGACGGTGCGGACCTTGGGTCGCGATGGGCTGCAAAGCAGGTTCACACTGACATCAGTACTGGTTTTTCTTCAACTTCTCGGCCAAGGGCGGATAGTAGATCTGGCCGATCTCATCCGATGACCACCACGCCCAGTGCAGCAGGTACAGGGTGACGATGCTCAGTAGCGCATAGCCCTTCCAGCCAAACCAAAAGGTGATATAGGCCATCAACCCGGGCAGCTGGAAATGAGCACTCACCCCAGCATTTGCAATTGCCATCAGCACCAGGCCGAACACCAGTACCCCGGCTTGGAAGCGCTGTTGCCGCCACTCCTCGCGCTGCATGGTCCTGCGTTTCCAATAGTTGTAGAGGAATTCGTTGCCTTCACGAAGGCTGTGCTCTCGCAGTGCACTGAAGGTCACGTAGTTGGGAAACAGCGAATAATCTCGCGGACCCTGAAGCCGATGCCACGGGATGAAGCTGCCCAAGATCGCCGCCACCTGCGCCAGCACCGGGATTACCACCGACACCACCAGGCAGAAGACCATGATGCCCACGAATATACGCCCGACATTTTCCCAGACGATCGCCATGTCCCCTGAGAAACCCAGCAAGGTTGTACCCAGTGAGTGCATGAGCGCGATATCGATGAACAAGCCTACATAGGCCAGCTTCAATGCCCAGCGTACTTCCCACGCCTTTTCGAACACCGCGCCCGGCAGCCCGGCAATAGGGTTGGTGGTTTTCAGGCTGTCTCTGTTTTGATCCATGCAGAATCCTCGGTAGTTGGCACATGGCCAGGCAAATGGTCAGGGCAAAGCGCTTTAAGTGCGCTTTGCCTGATTACCATGCACTACAGAGGCGCGAGCGTTCTACTCAACTTGAGGCAGTTGCTACCATCCCCGCAGAAGGGGCTGCTTTTGTGTTGCATGTCCAAGGACTGCAAAGCAGCAGTTCATGCATCCACACCGGAGTGCCATGCCCTCTTCCGCGGTGCCCACTAATCAGCTGGGTCCTACCCACCCTGCTCCATCACCTTCCCACACTGCTCACTGGCCAACCGGCTGATGATCCGGATCGCCTGGTGGATACCGGCCGTGTTGCGAAAGCTCAGACGCGGGTTGTGTTCGCATTCCAGCATTTCGTCGTGCTGGACCAGGGCCTCGCCTAGCAGTTCGAGGGTCCAGGCGTAGCTTTGGATGGTGGAGAGGCGTTCTTGGTCAGACATGGCGGGCCTCCGGTTGGGTGGAGACGAAGCGGGGTTGGTTGAGGGTGAAATAGCTGGGGGCCGTTGAAGAACGGCGGAGGAGAACGGATGCGAGGGTCCCGCTTGGACTTGAGATAAGCATGCATGAGGCTCCAAGTTTTAGTTGGAGCTGCCACGATCCTTCCTACGGGATTGGGTGGCAGCTGTGTGCGGGGTAGGAATACCGGGAAACTTGGAAACCCGGCCAGGCCGAAGCCTGCCCACACACAGCCGCCATGACACAGCACGGCAGACGCAAAAAAAGCGCCAGCTGTGATGCAGGGGCGCCTAGTGCGTGCGCCAAGTTTACCAACGGGTTCCTACGCCCGGTCACGGGATTTACCGTGACGGAGAGATTTAGCCTCACATTGGTTGGTCGGGCAATAGGATAACTTGTAGGAAACGTCTACGAATGACGTATGAATCGCGCCGAATAGGATGACAACCCTTAAAAACCAGCGACTTCTGCGGCTATAGCAATCTGCTAAGGATTATTCGCTAATCTGCCAGAGCAGGCGTGGTTTCGACTTCAACGTAGCTGGACTCTCCACCTCTGAGGGGCCAATACCTCAGCCTTTGATATTACGTGGATCATTACCCGGCTTGATGGTGTCCTTGGCTCGGAATTGTCCGTCGCGCCCTTTAGTCGTCATCTCACCACCACCCTGGTTTTTTAGCATTTCTCGTGCGGCCTGCTGAGCCTCGGCCTGTGTATCGTGGACGCTTGAAGCGCGGTCAGAATCGTTCCGCTTGTTCTCCCACTTTCCATCTGGGCGCTGGGAAATGGTGCGGTCTTGAGGTTTGCTCATGATGAAGCTCCTATGATGGGGTCCTCTCATATAGACCAGAAAATGACCTTTTGCCTGCTCGCTGTACTAAACTTTAGTCGTATAAGTTTTAATCAGCACACTTATTTCTGGTCTCAAGTCCGGAAGTCAGCGGATTGCTGAGCTTTAGCATTCAGACCTAACACTTCACGTAACGACTCATGAATCGCCTCTGGTTTCCTAGACACCTCAGTAACTCAGATTGGCAAAGCTTCCTGAAGGCCAACAATGTGATCAGCAGCATGAGCCACCGAGGAAACTGCCATAATAGTGCCGTAGCCGAGAGCTCTTCCAGCTTTTGAAGCGGGAGCGGATCCGACGAAAGATCTACGCAACACGTGCCGAAGTCCGTAGTGATATTTTCGATTCCATCGAGATGTTTTATAATCCTGAGCACCGACACAGCAGCGCTCTGCAGCTGTCGCCAGCAGAGTAGGAGAAACGCCATTTTCTGAGCTTGGAGAGTGCCTAGAAAACCAGGGGCGATTCAAACATGAACTTACTCGCAACAAAATACCACTTATAAAAACCATTAACTGAATACTGATAAGGAAATTAGATATGCTCAGACTCTGTTTGACGCTCTGTTTCACGCTGCTATGTTCATTGACCCATGCCGCTTTGCCAGCCGCTCCCTTGACAATTTCTGGGGCGCAAGAAGTGGCAAACATATTCAGAGCTCATTATGAAGAAGACTTTAAACATGATATGTCTAAAGTAGCACAATCCGTATTCCCGACACCGGAACAGTCATATGTTTACGCTAACTATATGAACAAAGCTTTCGCAAAAGCCGGCTATAGTTTGGACGAAACTCTATATGCGTATTTCAAATCCGGAGGTCCATCTGGTGGGAGTGCGGGCAAGCCAAATATCTTATTCTCGCAAAAACTAAATCTCACCGTATATGCTGACGGCCTGAAGAATGCTGCTATCGCTGATGCATTCATCAAAGCCAATGCTGTTTCAGAAAGAACAATAGCATATGCGAAAGATGTTGCCATAGATTTTCCAATAACTAATTTTGACTATGTAATAAACGCAACCCCGGGATATTTGATACCGGGCACAGAGGAATACCGACGAGAGAACGGAAGGTTTATAGGTCAAGTAAAGATAGGTGTCGGACCTTGGAAAGACTGGTTGTATTTTGAATGGGAAGCACGACGAGGCGAACAATACGGCATCGGAATAGTACAAGTCGCTGGCGTTGACGGTGACGAGGCCGAAACATTCAAAGCACTGAATGGAAAAAGGGTGAAGGTAGAAGGCATTTACTTTATAGCTAAAGGGCAAGTCATAGGCGACCCTAATACAAGAAACATAGTCATTGACCCGCTAATTTTTGACCTAAGCCATAAAATGACATTTAAATCCCTATAGTAATTTAAATTCGACCTATACAGCATCTATAAAAAGGAACCTCTGTGAAACTATTTAAATGTCTTACCATCGCGGCAATTTCAAGTTTTTCTACGCTTGCATTTTCCGAGCCGTTCACCTACTTCTCATACCAAGAAGGTGGATACGCCGGGAGAATGCTTGTTGCAAACGAATTTGCACATGGCACCCCAGTACAACCCATCGCAGTCCACATTCAGACCGTAGATACGAGCACTCATCATGAATGTGATGTATGGGCTATGGAAAATACTGTAGCCAGAATCGAATCCAATGGTGAGGTGTCCACAACGATGCGAGTGGTAGATGAAAATAAAAAAGTCACTGATGAAACTTTTGATGTCGTGTTTAAAAGGTCAATAGCAGAAATTACGTCGTCCATGCCAAGCGAGTATTGCGGCGTTTCTGGGATGTTCTCCGGGAGTTGGGTACGCACTCAAGATGAAGCTGACGGGGAGAGCCAAGAGCAAAGTGAGCAAGATGCGCTTTGAGTATTGGAAACTCGCCAAAATAGGAAGCCTTCTTCGACCACTTCGCCAAACAAAAAATTGACAGGCACCGCTCTGGATGCTGGAGCGTTTTTTCAAACCCATGAAGCCTAATTAACTATCACCTGCTCCACAGTTTCAGTTAAACGACACACCGCCACCCGCCTCATGACTGGCCAACTTCAGGTATTGATCACCGCGAAGTGCGGCCATGGTCCTGCTGACGCTGGATCGTCGGTTTGGCGCGGTGCTGACAGCAAGGCCACCGAATCTTCTAAGTCGCGTAGATACGCCGCGTAGTCGCTCAACACGGCCTTTTGAGCGCCGTTACCGGTGGGCGGGTGGAGGCTGCATTGGATGACAAGACCTGTGCCGCGAGATTCTGAGGCGGGCGCAAGCAGCAATGCGATGACCGGGGCATGCCTGACTGTCAGTCAGGTGCAATCCATTCCTTGGTCTGCGGCACCATCATCTAGAGCGCTGTTGCTGGTGACATCGGCGTTTGTCACGCCGATTGTCACGAGGGGAGTTGCCGCAACCCCTAATGCGAAGAGGGCTGCAGCAGTGCTAGAAGTGCCCGTCTCTTTCCAGAGAAAGAGACGGGCACAGGTTGGCGCAATAGTCGACCAAGCGAATAGGTTCCTGCAGGGCAGCGAGATACGGTGTGTTTGGCGCACGAGCGCCCATGATCGTTACAAGCATGAAGCCGTCGTGGTTCAGAACCACTGCGAGCAACCAGACTTAATACCGCAACCGATCAGTAAGAAGAAAATGGGATGAGACTTCATTTGCATCCCACATCAATCTCACTGTTCCTGACTGCTTTTCCGTGCCCGTGGCGATGCCGGCCTCGACACTGCCTTCTTCGCTTTGGCTGCCGCAGGGCTTTTCCCTCGTTTCGGTCCGGCCACCACGCAGGAACTGGCCAGCGGCGCGCCCACCGCGATTGCCCCACCAGCCTTCAACTGGCCGACCGTGTTGCCGACGAGCGTTGCAGTGGGCTTATCTTTGGCAGTCATCACCATACCCATCCGCACGCCAAAGAGACGCAGCACACCCTCCAAAGTGCTGAGCTTCGGATTCGACTTCCCGCTTTCCAGTTCGTACAGGCTTTTCGTGGACATCTTGCACATGGCCGCGAAGGTCTTTTGATCAAGCCCTGTGACTTCGAGCCGCAGACGGCGGATGGATGTCCTAATTGGATCGAACCCTGCCGCGTTGCGCTTGACGATATCCTCTACGAGCTGGGCGCGGTCTTCAGGCTGTAGTTTTTTCATCGCAGTCCCCACTCCACGAGTCGTTTATCCAGGTTATTCACAGGTAGAGAGGCTGCATTGCGCATCGATTCAGGCGCATCGGTCAACAGATCGGGCAACGCCCTGAATGCCTCAGGCGCATGCATCAACCGTTGCAGCAGGACATCGGGATCAGTGTAACCAACAAGCTCGGCGCAGTTGTCGCGCCAATTAGAAGACCCCTTGCGCTCCGCCGCCCACTTCGTCGTCCGTGTGATGCCCTCTTCATCCAGGATCGTTGCCGCGAGGTCATAGATTGGCGCCAAACGAAACCTCCCACCCACACGCATGATGGAGGTGTTGCGGCCTTGGTTATCGGTGTTCCCTAGAATGCGGTTCAGCAGATCGTGATGAAGTAGTCGTCGTAGGCGACAAGGCAGCTTCCATCAGCAATACGCTCGGGGTTCTTCGCTGCCTCGCGCCATGCACCATCGGAGAAGCCAGGATCGTGAGTCTGAGCGGCATCGCGACACCATTAATCAGTATTTGAATGCCGATTAAACTAGTGCGCACGGCAGGAACCAGCAATATTTTGCCGATTAAAAGCTTAAGCACGGGCAAAACCGGCACCACACTACCGATTATGCATTCACAGCGCGCCGGAGGGTGCTAGAGGTCGTTGCTGCGCCTGGGAAGCAGGAACTGCATGTGATTCGGCCTTTGGGTTATAGGACCATGTTTAATTGCGTTGGGTAGGTGGTGGATGGCACGGGCTTCGCCCGTGTTCGCGGGTAAACCCGCTCCTACAGGGGGGTGGAACGGCTAAGTCCGAGGTTTGCAGGCCTGATGAGAAAAGACAGGCATAAGAAAGCCCGCATTAGGCTGGCTTACATTGATGGCCCGATAGCAAAAATCACCATCGGCCAAATTGTCTGGTGCGGAGACAGACGGACGGTTGTTGGCCGTGAGGGCCCGGTTTTCTCGGGGCTGGAATTTGGTGGATTTATAGCCGTACCTCATAAGGTATCTATAAATAAATCAGCTAGTTATGGCTTTCAGTGGAATCGAATCGGGACTTGCGAAGGATCCAGTGAGAGCTACCTACACCCGCGTAATATGCTAGGTAAGGACCGGTAGAAAACGACCCAGTGCTGCCCTTCACGAAGGGAAGCAATCGGCCAGAAGCGGACACGAACAACGGCATCGTGGCTTTGGATCGTGTCGGCAGGGGGGACAGCGCGATAAAAACGACCTCGAAGCTTCATTACTTGACCAACGCCTTCCCGCTTATGACTTCGCCATCGGCTGACATCACTGGAAAATCCAGGCCAGGGGCGTACACCTAGCGGTAAACCGACCCCAACATTGCAGAGTTGAGACTGGCTACAATAGTGCGTGTCACCCCCATCTCCGCCTGCCGCTCAGAAAACTGCCCGAGCAAAGAGACATGTTTCGAAACAGGGAAATAGAGGTAAGTCTTGTCCAAGCCAAAGCCAGGAGATCTGCGGTAGAAGGCGGGGACATTATCCGGCTCCTCGAACTCCACTAAGACCGGACGATCAGTAGTGATGAATGAGCCGCTGTCATCATCGGAGCGAATCAGAGACCAGTTACGCGCCGAAAGCAGAGGGACAATGGTCTGAAGCAGGCTCATTTCTATTCGAATGTGATGCTCCCTCGCCAATTGGATTGTGTATGCCTTGCTCTCATGGAAACGTTTTACATCTTCGTAAGTGACGTTAGCGAGGACCTTTCCCCCACTCATCCGCAAACCTTCGATCTGAAAATCCCAGCGTTCTTTCGAGTCCAAGCTGAGGTCCAGCGCTGTCGGTATTTGGGCAGGTCAAACAGTCTGGGTAAGCCAGGCTTGGGCTCGCGCTGCATCGAGCGGGATGACGGGTTGCATTCGATATTGGTCGCAGTAGCGGCGTAGCGCTTCGGCGTCGTAGCCCTTGTCTGCGAGCAGCCATCTGCAGCGCTTGCGCGGGCGGCCACGTTGGCTCGACGGAATGCTGGACCTCGTCCAGCAGTGGTTGCGCGTAGCTGATGTCACTAGATTGACCGCCAGAGAGGAGAAAGCGCAGCGGTGTTCCGTTGGCGTCGCAGAGCGCGTGGATTTTGGTAATCAGGCCGCCGCGACTGCGCCCTAGAGCATGATCGCCAGGCTCGTCAGGCCCCCTTTTGTCCCGGCGCCAGATGAGGCTCGGGCTGCGCGTACTGCGGTTGAATCGATCACCAAGATTTGGCTCCGCCAAGGATCCCTTAAGCGATGCAACTGCAGTGTTGAAGGATAGTTTGTCTGCTCGGATCTAGGGCCAAACACCAGCTAGCGCAGCAGCGCAATATTTTCGATGTGAACGATTACAGCTTTGTCATACGTGCTCTGGCTGACCACTTACTCTAGCAACTATTTGGACAGAACATAGTCGCCGAAGGGGTCCCGGAGACTGAATTCATACGAAATGCTAGATGGACTTTCGAAAGGAATGGAGCATTTCATAAGATGTCAGGCCGGAGCATTGAATGTGGAGCTCATTGAGCGCTTACTAATGCTCTTAGAGGCAAACGAGTTGAAAGGAGAACAATTATGAATGTTGCCCTGTCAAAAAACCCCTGGCTTACGATTTACCGTATACCAAGGGTTAAAGTCACATAGAGAGGCTAGCAGTTTTACTTACAAACCCTAAGACACCGGCAGTTGCTTCTGTCTTATGGCGAGTCAGAGCTCTAGCTTAACTACGTCCTCACGCCAATGCTAGATCCAGCAGTCCGTCTAAAACCTGTCATTTCCAGCAAAACAACTATCTCAGCACTGATAATGAGAGCCGCACAGGTTGAAAGTAGGAAAGAGTCCAAGTATATCGGCGTATAAAACTCGAACTTATCTTGAAACATGAGAAGCCAACCGGAGTTAAAGTTTTGCAATACAGCGATAATGAATCCGTATGAACCCAAGCAGATAGTTAACCATCGAGCAACCAAGAAGTTGACGTTGTTACCCAAAAGAATTAGCAATCCCAATAAGCCAATGATTGACCGCTGAATTCTGCAATATGGGCATGGGTAGACTATGCTAGCAAAATCTGTAATCCACGCCGATACGCTAACCAATACTGCAAGCGCACCTATTAGTAAAAATATTTGTTGCTTAGATTTTGTCATTTTGACTCTCGCTTCATTCACATAGTGGTCATTCATTAAGCTTACGCAAGAATTGATCAACTGCGCATACAGACATCTCAAGCAGATTACGATGTAGATAGGAAATTTCAGAAGCCATTGCCGTACTATCGTCTCCCATTGAAAGATAATGATTTACTTCAGAGGAAGTTAAATCATTCGACTTGCTTTGGCCCCGAATAATTCTTTCAACTACTGGACTGCCACAGTCAGAGCCAAATAATCTTTGCAAATGCTGACGACATTGAAATTTGAGCTCTTCATCGGTCATTTGCGCTACACGTTTTTCATGAAATCCAATCGTGCATTCGACGCCGAATCTGCTATTAATTTCAAAACCATGCACCTCTCTAAGAGGCCCGCACTGACTGAATGCGTTGCCGCTGAGCCCCATTTCAGACCAAAAATCCGTAGAATAAAATGCCTGGTACTTAGATGAACTCCATATTATAGGTGTGTCGGCTTTCTTAATATGAAACAGAGGAGATCCGGAAATATTTATCGAGGACTGAGGAATCGCTAGCGCAACGTGGGTATAGCTTTTTTCCTCGTCTAGTATCCTCCCCCTGAGTTTGAACCGATTATTAGTCTTAACGATTTCTTTTACTTCAGCATTAAATCGGATGGGCGTTCTTATAGATCGAACCAGAGCTGAAATCAAATCTGCGTTAACTATTTTTACGCCAACCGATTCCGCGTAGCGCTGGGTAGCATCTCTAAACTCAAAAATATTTGGAAGGGATTCAATTATGTCTTTTCCTTGCCAAGCGGTGCGACTTAAATGAACGCCCAAATTTTTTGCCAAGTTGTAAACATTTGTTTGGCAGCTTGGCCACACAGTAATGAGACCGCTTGTGCCAGGCCCCGCATCCGCTAAGACCCCACCGATTACCGATGAGGACTCAAGTATTTCGGCGCTTATATTTAGGTCGGAAAGCCTTTTTGCAGTATACAACCCAGTAAAACCGGCGCCTATGATGGCCACCGAGGTCTGACTTTTTGATGTCATCATGTTAGCTCCTTAGTAAGCGAGGGCATTGAATGACTTATGAACCTCGAAGGTTACGGGCTATTGCGTAACACTGAAGCTAGACAATGCATCGAAGGTTTTAGCAGTGTATGATGCAGCGGCCCCGGCATTCAAAGAGATTGCTACACTCAACGCCTCTGCTACCTCTTCTTTCGTCACCCCTATGCTTACCGCCTCCTTAGCATGTAACGCGATGCAGGTATCGCATCGAGTTGTAATAGCGACTGCCAGCGCGATGAGTTCATGAGTTTTCTTGTCCAAGTGTTTAACAGGGACATTGGCAACTGTTGCTAAGCCACGGCTAGTATCTGGGCTCAATTTCGAAAATTCTGCGAAACGATTGAGAACGGTATTGAGTGATTCATTCCAGCTCATGTTAACTCCAGAGGCAGCTAGTCTTTAGGAGCGCCCGGTACGACAATATATTTGATGCGAGGGCGACCAGTTAGGCACATGTGTTGATCGTGTTGCGTAAAATCGGTATACATGATAGTCAAGAAAAACGCACAAGGTACTGCAACATTTTCATTGGTGATTGAATTCTATGCATGACTTACTACGGCGACTTGACTTGAATCTACTACTAGTATTCGAGGCAATGGTGAGGCACCGCAGCGTGACAGCTGCCGCAGACGAGCTGTCCATGAGCCCGTCTGCGTGCAGCCATGCCCTGGCCAGACTGCGCCTTGCCCTAGCTGACGATCTTTTCATTCGAGCAGGCAATACGATGGTGCCGACCATCCATGCTGAAGAGTTGGCACGAGGCGTTTCTCAAGTCTTGAATCAGCTAAATTTTGTCCTAAGTCCCGCGGTAAAATTTCAACCCGAATCTAGTACACAGACTTTTGTATTTGCGGCTACAGACTTCACTTCTTATGCTTTGCTGCCTTTGTTTATATCCAAGCTGGAGTCACAAGCACCAAACATTGAGATCCAAGTTGTTTACTCAACACACTACGACTCAGTTGAAGATTTGATTGCTGGCAAAGTACACTTTGCACTAGGTTATGCCGAAGACGATAGACATATATCAGAGCAAGTCGAAGTAATAGATTGTTTTACTGATGACTATGTAGTGGTCTCTAGAAGCGGACATCCGAGAATAGGCGACAGCTTGACCCTAGAAGTTTATATGAATGAGCGTCATGTAGTGGTAACACCCTGGCGAGATTCGATTAGCGCAATATCGAAAACGCTAAAGAAAAACGGTCTAACCAGAAAGGTTGCTGTGAGGCTGCCAAGTATGATGGCCGCTCCATTCATAGTTGCACAGACAAACTATCTTATGACAATGCCAAGAAGAGTCGCTCTGCAGATATCATGCGCAGCACCGCTGAGTGTCTATGACGCACCGTTCCCATCTCCTATGTATGGACTCAAGATTTACACCCCTAAAAACCTTCACCAGAACGATGCTACTAAATGGATGAAAGAACAGCTGATATCATGGCTCGGCGTACCAAGGGAGTTATGACCTGGCAAATGGCTTCAGAAATCGGCTAGTAGGCCATGCTAGCCGAACCCCCTCCATAATTAAAAGCACCAATCAAATCATCAAATGAGCAATTAATACAAAAGCTCTGAAAATCCTGCATCTGCAGCTGAAAATTATACAGCACAAGCTCCGAATGCATGGAATATCATCCTAGTCGAAATGATGATTCCGGGAAGTACGCCTTCTGCCGCACAGTGGAAAGCCGGTGAAAATGCCTTCGCGCTAGTGCGAGAGCACATCATGAATGCAATTAATGCCGTAGTTGCTTCACGGATTACACATATGTTGACCTGCCCTATAAATACAACAAGTGGTGGTATCATGGAAATCAGCCCTGGATTTGTTGGCGTTAACAGCGAGCGCCGTAAAATACCGTTTACGACCTATGACTTTGGCTGGGTAGTGCTATGTATTGGGATGGCGATCGGTTCTGGCATAATTTTCATGCCAGTTCAAGTTGGGTTAAAAGGATTGTGGGTATTTCTTGGTGCTGTAGCATTGTCTTATCCCGCCGTCTACCATATCCAGAATCTTTTTCTGAGAACCCTCATTCAATCAGGCAACTGCGAAGATTACACTAGTGCGATCAGCTATTATCTAGGAAAAAACTGGGGGGTTGCCCTGGGATTGATCTACTTCGTAATGTTATTCGCAGGGATCGTAACCTATGCGAGCTCAATCGCGCACGATAGCGCATCATATTTAAACACTTTTGGGGTCTCTCAGACGTCGTTGTCATCAACATGGTGGTACGGCTTGATCTTGATGGCCGTTCTAGTCGCCATATCGGCGCAAGGCGAACGAGTGCTATTTAGAGTAGCTGGGCCAATGGTTGTTGCGAAATTTGGAATCATTGTGATCTTAGCGATGATTATGGTTCCTTATTGGGATCTCACTAAAGTCAGCGCATTAAGTGATGCTACCTCCTATATTCGAGATGTACTTCTAACTTTGCCTTTCGCGCTTTTCTCAATACTCTATGTTCAGATCCTTAACCCAATGAATATAGCCTATAGAAAGCTTGAGCCCGACCCATATGTTGCAGCGATGAAAAGTGTTCGTGTCAACCGTATTGCTTACGTAGTTTTAGTGGTCGCAGTTCTGTTTTTTACAATTTCATTTGCGTTTACAGTGAGCAAGGCTGACGCCGAAAATGCATTGGCACAAAATATATCAGCGCTCGCTATCGCAGCGAAGGTCGTGCCCGGTTCATGGGTGAAGATCATGTCGGTCACGCTCAACATTGCGGCTATCCTCAGCGCATTTTTTGGCATTTATCTTGGATTTATGGAAGCGCTCAAAGGGGTTGTGCGAAACCTGCTTAAGAGACTAATTAATTTTGATGCAAATGATTCTAGAGCGTTTAATTTCATCCTCTGCATAATGGTTGTTCTAATGCTCTGGGTATGGATTCAAGCAAATTTTTCGACTGTACTAATTCTCCAGGTCATTGGCCCCGTTTATGGCATAACTACATGTCTCGTACCTTGCTACCTAATCTGGAAAGTAGAATCACTCAAGAGCTTGAGATCTAAAGCTACGTATTATGTAGTAGGATATGGCGTCCTTCTGATTATCTCGCCTTTCCTAAAGTTTTTTGAATGAAAAATCTCGGAAGTTTCTAGGGAGAACTACATGAATTCTATGAATAGTAAGTTAGGAGTTTCGACACAACTAACCCGAAGCGGACGCGACCATGATCTTCAACTTGGCTTCGTCAATATGCCAGTCTATCGGGGATCAACCGTTGTCTTTAAAACCTTGGATGACTTTGAAAACGCTCGAGCGAAATTTGCGTACGGCACGTTAGGCACGCCAACCATCCAAGCCTTAGAGGATGCTTGGACACAGCTCTCCGGTGCGGCCGGCACTGTAATTTCTCCGTCCGGCCTTGGCGCTTTAGCTTTGGCATTTTTTACGACAATAAAAAGTGGGGACCATATCCTCATTCCCGATACTGCGTATAGGCCTACCCGGCAACTATGCGACAGCCTGATTGAAAAGTTTGGTATCGAAGTAAATTATTACGACCCGCTAATCGGAGAGGGCATAAGCGATCTGATTAAGAGCAATACGTCCACGATTTTGCTTGAGTCTCCGGGCTCTCAGACTTTTGAGATTCAAGATGTACCCGCGATCGTAGGTGTTGCAAAGCAAGCTGGTGTAAAGACAATCTTAGATAATACATGGGCCACCCCCTTATTTTTCAGAGCGCATGATCATGGCTGTGATATATCTGTAGAGGCCGGCACTAAATATTTGGGGGGGCATTCCGATCTGCTGATGGGATTAGTCACGGCGAATGAAGTTACTTGGCCGCTACTTCGTAAGACTTACGATGCGATAGCAATGCTACCTGGTCCAGAAGATTGTTTTCTTGCACTCAGAGGACTTCGTACGCTTCATCTTCGGGTTCACGAGGCCCAAAAGCGTGGGCTGGAACTGGCTCGTTGGCTCTCCCAACAACCCGAAGTTGAAACTGTTTTGCACCCAGCCCTTGAGTCATGTCCTGGTCACGACCTTTGGAAGCGTGATTTCCTGGGCTCGACGGGCGTGTTTTCAATAGTACTCAAAAAAGTCTATACAAATGAAGCTCTAGCCTTAATGCTTGATAATTTGTGCATTTTTGGAATGGGCTACTCTTGGGGTGGCTTCGAGAGCTTAATAACACCTTTCGACTGCTCTCCCTATCGCACCGTAACGAGCAGAATTCCAAAGGGTACAGCATTGCGACTACAGATCGGACTCGAGGACATGGAGGACTTGAAAGACGATCTTAAGGCAGCGCTAGGTAGACTACACAATTAGTCGTCTCTGAATCTCAAGATTGTTTATATTACAGATATCTTTGTGGATGGTGCTGCTCGGCGAAATAAAAATATTAACAACGCGTACTCTTCGAGCGTTCATCCAGCCACTTAAAAAATCATATCTCCCAGCAGCTCTGCTGACTGGGAGGTGATTTCACAGTAAGATTAAGAGTCAACGTTTTAATTTGCGATACTCATATCGAGTGCAATGGGTCTTAATAGCCGGCAGCAACCAGTGCACAGGATAGTCGTAATTTCACTTTACATTAGCACGCCCCAGAATGATTTGATTGCAGTTAATCTGAGGTTCAGGCAGCGCTAACTTTAGTTCATACCACACCTAATAAGTCGCAGCTTAAAATTAAGATCCTCGCATCACCCAAAGATTACATCGGCCACCAAACGCTCCTGCCTGACTAAATAGTCTGCAACTCACAAGCGCGATACCATTTTCTATACGGCACGACCTGCTGCGCTTGATTTTTATCCATCACAGCCGATCGCAGGAACCACTCCTGGGGGAAAGCTGCATGAAAAAGATTTTCTAGCCTACCGGACAATGTCTAACTGACATGAATCTTAGGCGGAACAACCATCAATACACTCCCCCTTGATTAATGCACTTTTCCTTGTAAGTACGACTATCTAATAACATACTCTAAGTCATTTTTTTGTTTTTCGACCAAACCTTCATCAACGAGACGCTGAAGCCAGACTTTAGCCTGCTTGCTTGTGACATCTAAGGCCGCTGCAACGTCAGTATCTTTTGCCGGGCTTTCAAGCAGCTTAAGAATTAGCTTTCTAACTGTTATAAATAGTAACTCTGCACATTCCTTCTCCACTTCAGATCGTTGTTTGATCGCTTCATCGACTGCCTCTACTTCTGACGTGACTGGGACAACGCGAGAACTATACCCTTTAGATGAAAGATGTTGAACTGGAGCTTCAGGTAATGTCCGACGCTCGCTAGGGTAATCTTCAATTAAATCAGCTGATGATAATAATAGCTCTGGCTGCCGAGGCTCATCTGATCTCGAATTTGAATTTTTAGTGAGAAATATTTTGTTAAGCGCCTCGGCATCCTGAGGATTCGGCCAGAGCTCTGCCCCTCGACTGCACAATGCATCGAGACCGATCGAGGGCTCACCGGTAGAGCGAACAAATACAGGCACATATCTAAGCTTATCTAACTGCTCAACAGCACCCGCCCAAGTTCCACCCTTATTAACATCCGAATTGACCACCAAGGACACATCAGACAGCGCATAAATAAGCTTATTACGTTGCATAGCATGACCAACGTTGAAGCCGGCGTTAGGATCATATGCAGAAACAAGCACCAGCTTACCATCTCGCAAGTAGTTCCTTTCCTCGCGATTCATGGCGGTTCGCTCTAAATTTTCAGCAAGTACACCAATAACTTTACCGCTAGACTGCAATGCGCCTCGCATCGCAGCTAGATCAACCCCCTTTGCCCCACCTGATATAATCGTTCTGTTAGCATATGCTGCTAGTCGGCCGATCGATGTTGTATAATCGACCAAGTTATCATCGATCTTTCTAGACCCAACGACAGCTAGCCCCCCAGTCTCAAGTAACGAGATATCTCCACAGCCGTATAGCAATGCTGGAGCATCACCACGGAGCCGAGCCTTAAGACGCCTTGGATACTCTGGATCGGCACGACTGATGACCCAGATAGCTCGGGCCTGCCACCGTTCAACCGCCTGGCTCAACAAAAAGCCCCGTCCCAATAGCCGTTGCAATCTAGCTTCGTCAATTAGGGACTGGCAAAGTCGAAGAGTCTCAAGGTACTCCGGAGCGAGAAGATCGGCAGGTTGCTTTTGGTTTCGATGTAAACAGCTAGCTAGGCGCTTGTATTCTGCAGGCGATAGCAAGTCTGACGCTTGCGATCCGCGACCAACGATTAACGGAGCGGTTAACAGCAATATCGCCTGGGTGTTATTGGAAATTGATAGCATCATTCTTCATGGCCGGTAAGAGATAGAGCCATAGGCCATACAGCTTGGCAGCCGGCCTCCTGTAACAGCCAAGCAGCGGCAGTCAGAGTCCATCGAGAGTTAACAATATCATCAACTAAAAGCACTGGCTGATAGGGTACTACTGTATTGACCCTAAGGGAGCCATCAATGTTGCGCGCTTGCTGAGTAGAGTTTGCCATAGTTTTTTGCTCAGGCCTGTGCTCCGTTTTTGAGAGAACGTTGAAGAATGGAAGACCTAGCGCCGTGGCTAACCTTTGCGCAAAATTAGGCACGATTTCTGGATGCTTCAAAGAAGGAATAGCGGCAACCCATTGCGGAGCAGGGTTCGGCCCCCAATTTTTTATCATTTCAACACATGCCTGAACTAGTTCATCGGAAAAATACCCCTTGAGATACCTATCATCTCTTACCATGCTGCCCCAGCCAGCGTCCCCCCATATACAAAGGGCTTTACCGGGACGGGCTTGGCGATCGACAGAAATCGCTCCCTTTACACCATTTAATGGCATACCTCCGGCAGGCCACTTTTTGCGAGGTTCGATAGTAAGATTTGTACGTCGCAAGAAAGCAACTGCAGATTTAACTAGATCAGGATTTACCGTGCTAGGCAGCGGAGGCAGAGTTGGCATGTTGACTGTGCCTGGAAGGCCATCCAGTGCATCAATCAAAAACGCCATATGTTGCCCGAATGGCAGTTTTACATAGTCTTTCATCTGTTGGTGTTCGTGCTGTCGCAGCGCGGTGAGCCGCTCCGCACGATCCCAAAACTCTTGCCCCAACCTTGCCGCTGTAAGTTGCCATTTAGTATCTTGCTTAGCGATAGGCGAAGGAGATTCAAGTGATAGCAACGCTACAGTATTTTCGACCCGCCCCTTACTCAAATTCACCTTACCAAGCAGATCCGGAATAGACAATCCAAGCGGCGCATGTTCAAGCGCCTCAAGAATTTCAGCAACCTCGTCTTTCGTCGGGAATGCACTACTTATAAACCAATCGGTTATTTTATTTTCCTCTTCACCACTGAGTAAAACACCATACGCAGTGTCTAAAGCACGCCCTGCTCGACCGACCTGTTGGTAGTACGCAACTACCGAGCCTGGCATTTGGTAGTGGATCACGAACGCTAAATCGGGCTTGTCGTACCCCATTCCCAATGCCTGGGTTGCAACAAGAGCTTTAATTTCATTATTAGACAGGGCGTGCTCAAACTCTTCTCTACGAGGGCCTGTCTGCCCTGTATAGGCCTCAACGGCAAAGCCTCGACTCTTCAACCATCCAGTCACCATGAGAGCATCACGCACGGTCAAAGTGTAAATTATGCCGTGGCCAACCAACGCGCTCAATTGCTCAGCAAGCCAGGCAAGGCGCTCTTCTTGGCTAGGAAGGCGAAGTGTCTGTAAAGTCAGCGATGCACGATTGAGATCTCCACAGACAACGTCAATAGTGGGACCAAGCACTGCCTGTAAGTCCCCCATCACTCGATTGTTAGCAGTAGCGGTGGTAGCTAGTAAGCGAAGATTGGAAGGCATAATTTTGATCATGCGCTCCAGCAATCGATAGTGTGGACGAAAATCGTGCCCCCAATCTGAGATGCAATGCGCTTCGTCAATGACCAGAAGGGAGATTCGCGCGGCGATCAGCGCTAGGACGTGCGCACGGAAGCGCTCATTTGCGAGACGCTCCGGAGAAATCAGGAGGATGTCAATGCTACCGTCAACAAGCTGGCATTCAATTGTTGCCCAGTCTTGCTTGTTATCTGAGTTGATCATGGCGGCTCGAACACCCATCCGTTCTGCCGCTGCAACCTGATTTCGCATCAGAGCCAGAAGCGGTGAGATCAACAGGGCGGGCCCAACACCACCTTCTCTGAGAAGTTTCGTAGCAATGAAGTATACGAAGCTCTTGCCCCAACCGGTTTTTTGAACGACCAATAAGCGCCCTTTACCCTCAACGATATGGCGTATAGCTTCTTCTTGGCCTTCCCGGAATGTGGCATCTAGGCGCCCTGAACCCAAGCGTAGTAGCTCCAAAGCACGTGCCGAATTATATTCCATAGTATCGCTCTCCTTTTATTCTCACGTGGATGATGTCTGACCTATTGAGCAAAGTATGAGTCGGTGACTTATGACGAATCCTGACTCCCCCTGCGATCCATTCACTAACAACGGTGGAAAAGCAGGAGCCCTTACAGCCCCCGCCTACCCCACCAGACCGACTTGGACGCAGCCGGTCATCTTTCATAGGTGCACCTCCGCACGGACAGCGCAGCGAATGGGAGGCTATATCACAATAACCGCTTCCGACGGTAAGTAGATTATGGCTGCGGCCGGTCGCAGAAAGCTCAAGGTATCACTACCGTCTGTAGGCGGTTTTCTTGAGAATAAGTCCATGGGAACCCCGTAGTGACCTGCCTGAATCGAACCGGCTGTTTGAGTAGCTGCGACTATACGAGATGCATGATCGTCATGCTGTACCGGAGTAGCTGAGTACCTAATGGGCCGATCGCTATCGGCACGCCCTTCCTCACACTGATGCAACCGGCCAAGAAATCGGCTGCAAAACATCTTTGGAGACATGGCGGGAGGATGTGGAGATGTGCGGATGATGAGAAACTGTGAGCAAAAGGAAGCCCGCGGCACGGCGAGAGCTCTAAGGTGCGGGGTGTGTGAGCTATATGACATGAATCTGCGAGATGCTTAACGCGAAAGAAAGAAACCCTAAGATTTCCGCAGAGCGAACCGTCATTTCAGCTAGCCCCATGCTAGCCCGACCCATGATAAAAAAGCCCGCACTGCTGCAAGCCTTTGATTTTAATGGTGCCGGGGACAGGAATCGAACCTGCGACCTTCGCGTTACGAGTGCGCTGCTCTACCGACTGAGCTACACCGGCGTGTAGCGCAACGTACCACTGCTCACACCCGTAACGCAAACCCCTGTTTCCGCTGGTTTATTGCCCTGCCCTCAAGCCCCCTTGCACCCTTTGGGCGCTAGGTCTTCCTCGATGTCGGTCGTGCACGCCCAGCCGCTGGCCGAACGCGTCAGGGTCAGGGCCTTGCCCAGCGCGTTGGCCGGCGCATCCACCAGGGTGCAGACAATGCTGCCGCTGCCATCCGCGGCCTTGCCGCTGGCCGTGATCGCACAATGCGCCGTCGCCGGCTGGCCACCCAGGGCGGCTACATCCGCTACATCCTTTCCATCATTCAGCCGCAGATCCATCGCCGTCTTCAGCGCGCTGATCTCCAGCAACCCGGCCGCGGCCTTGGAGCGTGCCTGGTGGTTGGTGTACATCGGTAAGGCGATGGTCGCCAGAATGCCGATGATCGCGACGACGATCATCAGTTCGATCAGGGTGATACCGCGTTGCCCTTTCATGAACGTAGTTCCTTTTTGATTCGCTTACACATTGAGGTCAGTTGCGCCCCAACCGGCAGCGGCGCAGTAGGCCTGAACAGACACCTTTTGTCACCCCTGCCCGCACGGGCGTCATCTTCGCTGAACTACTCTAGTGAGCATCACGGACGCGTGCCCTTGCATGGACGCGGCAAGCTGTTTCCAGGCTTGTCGACGGGGCTGAACAAGGACCTTTGCATGACTTCATCTTCACTTCTCTACCGCTGGCACGGCACCGACGCCAATGGCGCGCCGGTCAGCGGCCAAACACCCGGGCGCAGCCCGGCTTATGTGCGCGCCGGGCTGATTCGCCAGGGCATCACGGTGGCGAGTTTGCGGCCGGCCAGCGGGCTGGCGTTCAGCTTGCCAAAGCGGCGCGAAAAGGCAGACCCGGCGGGGTTCAGCCGGCAGTTGGCGACGTTGCTCAAGGCCGGCGTGCCGCTGCTGCAAGCGTTCGAGGTGATGGGCCGCAGTGGTTGCGATGCGGCGCAGGCGGCGTTGCTGGAAAGATTGAAACAGGATGTGGCCTCGGGCCTGGGGTTGGCGGATGCGTTGCAGCGTCACCCGGCATGGTTCGATGCGCTGTATTGCAACCTGGTACGGGTGGGCGAGCAGTCCGGTACGCTCGACCGGCAGTTGGAGCAGCTGGCCGGCATGCTGGAGCAGCGTCGGGTGCTGCACAAGAAGGTGCGCAAGGCGATGATCTACCCGCTGCTGCTGTTGCTGACCGGGCTGGGGGTGTCGGCGATCTTGTTGCTGGAGGTGATTCCTAAATTCGAGAGCATGTTCTCGGGCATGGGCGCGGCGTTGCCGGCATTTACCCAATGGGTGATCAACTTGTCCACAGGGCTGAGCCGGTTTGCGCCGCTGCTGCTGGTGATGGGCTTGGTGCTGGGTGTTGCCGTGCGCCAGCTGTACCGGCAGCACGCGCCAGCGCGCCTGTGGATATCTCGGCGGGTGCTGGGCTTGCCGGTGTTTGGCAAGTTGCTGGGGCAGGCAGCGCTGGCGCGGTTTGCGCGCAGCCTGGCAACGTCCTACGGCGCCGGGGTGCCGTTGCTGGATGCGCTGGGTACGGTGGCGCGGGTAACGGGTGGCGACCTTCACGAGCAGGCGGTGTTGCGGCTGCGCCAAGGCATGGCCAATGGGCAAGGGTTGAACCAGGCGATGGCCGGTGAACCGCTGTTTCCCCCCTTGCTGGTGCAGTTGACGGCCATCGGTGAATCCAGCGGCACGCTGGACCAGATGCTGGAAAAAGCCGCCAGCCATTACGAGGAACAGGTCAGCCAGGCGCTGGACCAGTTGACCAGCCTGCTGGAGCCGGCCATCGTGCTGATCCTGGGCTTGCTGGTGGGTGGCCTGGTGGTGGCGATGTACCTGCCGATCTTCCAGTTGGGTAGTTTGATCTGAACATGACTTTATGGGCTTTGCTGGCTGAACAGCCAGCGTATTTCCTCACCCTTGCCACGGTGCTCGGCCTGCTGGTGGGCAGCTTTATCAACGTGCTGGTGTATCGCCTGCCGATCATGCTGGAGCGCCAATGGCAGCGTGAGGCGCAAGAGGTATTGGGGCTGCCGACCACGCAGCACCCGCGTTTCGACCTGTGCCTGCCCGCCTCCCGGTGCCCACACTGCGCGCACCGGATTCGTGCGTGGGAGAACATTCCGGTCATCAGCTACCTGGCCTTGGGCGGGCGCTGTTCGTCCTGCAAAAACCGCATCAGCCTGCGTTACCCGGCAGTGGAAGTGGCCAGCGCGCTGCTGTCGCTGGTAGTGGCCTGGCGCTTCGGCGCTTCGGTAGAGGCGTTGCTGGCGTTGCCGCTGACCTGGTGCCTGCTGGCGCTGAGCCTGATCGATGCGGACCACCAGCTGCTGCCGGATGTGCTGGTGCTGCCGACCATGTGGCTAGGGCTGATCGTCAATGCCTTTGGCATCCATGTGCCCCTGGCCGACGCACTGTGGGGCGCAGTGGCCGGGTACCTCAGCCTGTGGACGGTGTACTGGGTGTTCAGGCTGGTCACCGGCAAGGAAGGCATGGGCTATGGCGATTTCAAGCTGATGGCGCTGATCGGGGCGTGGGGGGGTTGGCAGGTGCTGCCGTTGACACTGCTGTTGTCGTCGGTGGTGGGGGCGCTGTTTGGCCTGTGCCTGCTGCGTTTTCGCCGGCATGCCTTGGGCACGGCTATCCCGTTTGGCCCTTATCTGGCAATTGCGGGGTGGATTGCCGTGCTCTGGGGTGATGAAATATACGCCTCATACATACAACTGCTTGGATACTGATGACCACTGCGGCCTTTACCCCCTGGATTCTCGGCCTGACCGGCGGCATTGGTAGCGGCAAAAGCGCCGCTGCCGAGCGCTTTGTCGAGCTTGGCGTGCACCTGGTCGATGCCGACCAGGCGGCGCGCTGGGTTGTCGAACCTGGTCGCCCGGCCCTGGCCAGCATCGTCGAGCGCTTCGGCCCGGGCGTGCTGCAGGGCGACGGCCAGCTCGATCGCGCCGCCCTGCGCCAGCTGATTTTCGCCGACCCAGCGCAACGCAAATGGCTGGAGCAACTGCTGCACCCGCTGATCGGTCAGGAGATTTTCAGCTATCTGGCCAAGGCGCAGTCGCCTTATGCGGTCTATGTGTCGCCGCTGCTGATCGAATCGGGCCAGCACCATAAGACCCAACGCGTACTGGTGATCGATGCGCCGCAGGACCTGCAAATAGCCCGTACCCTGGCGCGGGACAACACCAGTGCCGAGCACGTGCAGGCCATTTTGCAGGCGCAGTTGGCCCGTGAGGATCGCCTGCGCCATGCCGATGATGTGGTGGTCAACGACGGCGGCCTGGCCGCGCTGCATGAGCAGATTGACCGCCTGCACCACTTTTACCTGACTTTGAAAGGAGGCCAGCCATGAGCCAGCCATTGACCGTCGATTGCCCGACTTGCGGCGCGCCTGTGGAATGGAGCGAAAAAAACGCGTTCCGACCGTTTTGTTCGGACCGTTGCAAGCTGATCGACCTGGGCGCCTGGGCAGCCGAGGAGCACAAGATTGCGGGGTCGGAAGGGTCCGAAGATGAGCTGTATTCGGGGGACCTGGAGCCGCGGCATTGAGCTGATTGCAAGGCGGCTGTGCCGGCCTGTGGGAGCGGCCTTGTGTCGCGAAAGGGCTGCGAAGCAGCCCCGGCATTTTTTGAGTTACCACCGAATCTGGGGCTGCTTCGCAGCCCTTTCGCGACACAAGGCCGCTCCCACAGAGACCGCGTCAGGTTTTAGATGTGATGGCAGAGCCGCCGCATGATCACCGCTCATCTTCCTTCCAGGGCGCCTGCAAATACCGTGTGCGGTTGAAGGTTTCCAGCCACTCGGGGCAAAACACCACCAGCGCACTGATCACCATGCCGTTGATGAACGCCTCGGGGAACATCATCAGCCACAGGTAGCCCACAAAGTCGCTGAGCCACTCCGGCAGGGCAAAACGCCCGTCCAGCCACAACACCCCTAGCGCTGCGGGGACGCAAATCAGCACGGTCAGCGCTGCCGGGAAGAACCCCGAACAGAAGATATAAACGAACAGGTTTCGCGGCTGGGCGCGCTCGACCACTATCGCGCACACCTCGGTAATCAGCACCGGCAAACCAATCAGCAACAAGCCGTTCACCCCCAACGCCGCCAGGTCTTGTCGCCCAAGCGCCAGCAAGCCAAGCTGGGCCATGAAGCCACCCAGCACCGCCAGCGGCCAGTCCAGCAACAGGGTAACCGCCGTCATGCCAATAAAGTGGTACGACACCCCGGTATCAAAGTCGCGCCGCACCAGCCACAGCGCAAACAGGCAGAACACCGTGCCAAACAGCAAATGCTGGCGGCGCCGGTCGGTAAACAGTTCAACCCAGCGAACCCGGCTCACCGCCCAGATCAACAACGGCACATAACCCAGCCAGCCAAGGGTAAGGGTGGTGCCGGATAACACCTGCGCGCTGATCACCTGAACAATACCCTTTGCGGCCATGTGGATAAAACCGAGTCTACACCCATTCTCCCATTCCTTCGGCTGCGGTAGGCTGACGCTTCCGTTCGATGCAGGAAGCATTGGTCATGCTGGAAGGAACCAACCCCGCCCTGCTACTGGCAGCGGCACTCAACGCCATCATCGGTGTAATTCACCTGGCCATCATCGCCGTGGGGCCGCGTTGGTACCGTTTGTTCGGGGCCGGTGAGCGCATGGCGGTGGCCGCCGAAAAGGGCCACTGCTACCCGGCGCTGATCACCGCCGCCATCGCCTGCGTGTTGCTGGCCTGGTCGGCCTATGCGCTGTCGGCTGCCGGGGCGATCGGGCGGCTGCCCTTGCTGCTGCCAGTCATTTGCCTGATCACCCTGGTGTACTTGCTACGCGGCCTGCTGGGGCCAGGATTGCTGGCGGGCACCGGGCGTTCGCAGCGTTTTATCGTGGTCAGTTCGCTGATCTGCCTGGGCTTTGGCGTGGTGCATCTGGTCGGGCTGGTGCAGCAGTGGCCGGTGCTGGGCTGATTTTCACGCTTAAACAGCATCTTACCGTCATCGATTAGCGGCTAAGCTTGTCTGCATGGATGACTCAGACTACCTGCGCCTGCTTACCATCCAGGCCGAACAAGCCAATGCCTTTCTCTCCAACGCCCGTAAGTGGGAGCGGGAGCGTTGGGTGTGCCAGCGCCTGTTGCAGGGGCTGAACATTCCCTACCGCAGCGAGGACTTCACCCCGGCGGGGCAGGAGCCACCAGACGTGCTGTTCCGCGACGCCGCCTTCGAGGTGTTTTTCGTGCTCGACGAGGGCCGCCGGCTGAACGATGAATGGCGCGAGGAGCTGCAGCGGCGGCGCAGTGCGTTTTCCCTGGCGCAGCTGGTACGCCGCGAAGCACGCCCACGGCGCATCAGTGCCACCGAACTGCTGGGGCGCCTGGCGCCCACCTTGCGCAAGAAGGCGCACAACTACCGGGAACGCGGGCTGGAGCTGAACGAGCTGGACATCATCGCGTTCTCCAGCCTCAAGCGCGAAGTGCTCGACCTCAACACCCACTTCCCGCCGCCTACCGAATACCTGCGCCAAGGCTGGCGCTCGCTGTCGCTGGTCGGGCCAACCTTTGCCCGGGTACTGTTTGCCCACCCCGATGCGCCGGATTTCCTGCGCGGCAACCTGGGCCGCAGCATCGTCTTCGACGTAGGCATCAGTCTTTGATCCAGTGCAGCGACTGTTTGCGATGGCGTACACTCGGCGCCAGGGATAGAAAGCATTATCATTTGTTTCAAGCGCCTGCGCGAACGCTGTAGCGTTTGCGCAGTCACAAACGTCTACCTGACGAGGCCCACCATGACCAGTCGCCTGAACCCGGAAGATCAGCGTCGTGTCGATGAGTATCTGCGAGCCCCCCAGCACCAAGTCGAGCGCAGGCCCTTCCGGCCGTGGCTGCTCCTTGTGCTGGTGCTGGCCGTGACCATCGGGTTGGGTCTCATCAGCCGCCTGCTGAGTGGACTGGTGCTATGAGCTGCTTCGCGCTCGCCCTCCCCTCGCGCAGTTTGCGGCCGGCCCCCAGGGCCACGAATTCCGTAAACCTTATGAGATATTCCCATGACTCATCGCATCGTGATTGTCGGCGGCGGCGCCGGCGGCCTGGAACTGGCGACCCGCCTGGGTAAAAGCCTGGGCAAGCGCAAGCAGGCCGAAATCACCTTGGTGGACACCAACCTCACGCACATCTGGAAGCCACTGCTGCACGAAGTGGCCGCCGGCTCGCTGAACTCCTCGGAAGACGAACTGAACTACGTGGCTCAGGCCAAGTGGAACCACTTCAATTTCCAGCTGGGGCGCATGAGCGGCCTGGACCGTGAAGGCAAGCAGATTCAACTGGCTGCCACCCTCGACGAAGAGGGCCGCGAGCTGCTGCCTGCGCGCACCCTGGGCTACGACACCCTGGTGATTGCCGTGGGCTCCAACACCAACGACTTCGGCACCCTGGGCGCAGCGCAGCACTGCCTGTTCCTGGATACCCGCAAGCAGGCAGAGCGTTTCCACCAGCAACTGCTGAACCACTACCTGCGAGCCCACGCCGGCGACGTGGCCAGCGAGAAAATCAGCGTGGCCATTGTCGGCGCCGGTGCCACCGGTGTAGAGCTGGCGGCCGAGCTGCACCACGCTGCCCACGAGCTGGCGGCCTATGGCCTGGACCGCATCCAGCCCAAGGACATGCACATCACCCTTATCGAGGCGGGCCCGCGCGTTCTGCCGGCGCTGCCGGAGCGCATCAGCGTACCGGTTCACAAAACCCTGGAAAAACTCGGGGTGAAGGTGATGACCAACGCCGCAGTCAGTGAAGTGACCGAGGACGGCCTGAAAACCAAGGACGGTGAAGTGATCCAGGCCAGCCTGAAAGTGTGGGCAGCCGGTATCCGAGCGCCAGGTTTCCTCAAGGACATCGATGGCCTGGAAACCAACCGCATCAACCAGCTGGTCGTGCGCCCTACCCTGCAAACCACCCGCGACGACAACATCTTCGCCTTCGGTGACTGCGCCGCCTGCCCGCAACCTGGCAGCGACCGTAACGTGCCGCCGCGCGCACAGGCGGCGCACCAGCAGGCTTCGATGCTGGCGCAAAGCCTGAAGGCGCGCCTGGAGAACAAGGCCCTGCCGACTTACGAGTACAAGGACTATGGCTCGCTGGTGTCGCTGTCGCGCTTCTCGGCGGTGGGCAACCTGATGGGTAACCTGATGGGCAGCGTGAAGCTGGAAGGCTGGCTGGCGCGGATGTTCTATGTGTCGCTGTACCGCATGCACCAGATGGCGCTGTACGGGTTCTTCCGCACGGCGTTGATGATGCTGGGCAGCAAGATTGGCCGGGGTACCGAGCCGCGCCTGAAGCTGCACTAACAGGCGCCCGCATGCCCTGTAGGCGCGGGTTTACCTGTGAATGCGATGGTGGTTGCACTGCCGCATTCGCGGGTGAACCCGCTCCTACAAAGGGGGCGGTGTGGCAAATAGATGCAGGTGGGATTTGCACCGATGGGCGCATTTTTCGAGGCAAAAGAAAAAGGGCATCTCATGCGAGATGCCCTTTGTTCATGGTGGGTCGTGTAGGATTCGAACCTACGACCAATTGGTTAAAAGCCAACTGCTCTACCAACTGAGCTAACGACCCAAAAATGGTCGGGGTGAGGGGATTCGAACTCCTGACATCCTGCTCCCAAAGCAGGCGCGCTACCGGACTGCGCTACACCCCGAGTGTTTCAAAAAAAAGGGCATCTCTTTGAGATGCCCTTTTCTACATGGTGGGTCGTGTAGGATTCGAACCTACGACCAATTGGTTAAAAGCCAACTGCTCTACCAACTGAGCTAACGACCCGGAAAATGGTCGGGGTGAGGGGATTCGAACTCCTGACATCCTGCTCCCAAAGCAGGCGCGCTACCGGACTGCGCTACACCCCGAGATTGGCTCCGCGACCTGGACTCGAACCAGGGACCCAATGATTAACAGTCATTTGCTCTACCGACTGAGCTATCGCGGAACTGAACTTCGGTACAACTCCGAAGACTGTGTTCGCTTCGGACTCTTTAGCTTCTTCGCTTTCGCGTTGTCGCTGCTGAGGCCGGCTATTCTACATTCTTCGTTTTGCTTGTCAACCACTTTTTTTCATTCAACTTACTGATTTGTAAGTTGTTTTGCGATCACTGATGTTGCTGGTGATTCGCTTAGTGCCTGACAACGCGGCGTATATTAGGGGCACTCTAAATTTGATGCAAGCAAAAATTTCAAAAATTTCAGGCGGTTATCCAAGATTGGCGCAAAGGCCCGAAATAGCTGGGCTGTGCCGGCCCTTTCACGGCTAAACCCGCGCCTACGAGGGGCTGCATAGCCTGCAAAAATCTGCGCAGGGTTGGCCGCGAAGGGGCCGGCATGGGCAACAGGCAGAAAAAAGCCCCGCAAACGCGGGGCTCATGGTGCAACACAATCAGCCGAAGACGATTTCGTCGCCTTCCACCTTGGCGGTGATCGCCGTACCGGGCAGGAACTTGCCGGCCAGAATCAGCTGCGCCAGCGGGTTCTCGATCCAGCGCTGGATCGCCCGCTTCAGCGGCCGTGCGCCGTACACCGGGTCGTAACCCACGGCAATCAGCTTGTCCAACGCCTCTGGGCTCAGGCTCAGCGACAGTTCGCGCTCCAGCAGGCGGCTGCGCAGGCGGCCGAGTTGGATTTCGGTAATACCGGCAATCTGCTCGCGGCCCAATGGCTCGAACACCACCACTTCGTCGATGCGGTTGATGAACTCCGGACGGAAGTGCGCCCCCACCGCATCCATCACTGCCGCACGCTGTGCCTCGCGGTCACCCACCAGTTCCTGAATCTGCGCCGAGCCCAGGTTGGAGGTCATCACGATCACGGTGTTGCGGAAGTCCACGGTGCGCCCGTGGCTGTCAGTCAGGCGGCCGTCTTCCAGCACCTGCAGCAGCACGTTAAACACATCCGGGTGGGCTTTTTCCACCTCGTCCAGCAGCACCACCGAGTAAGGCTTGCGCCGCACGGCCTCGGTCAGGTAACCGCCCTCTTCATACCCTACATAGCCTGGCGGTGCACCGATCAGGCGCGCTACGGAGTGCTTCTCCATGAATTCGGACATGTCGATGCGCACCATCGCCTCTTCGGTGTCGAACAGGAACTCGGCCAGCGCCTTGCACAGTTCGGTCTTGCCCACACCGGTCGGGCCGAGGAACAGGAACGAACCACTTGGCCGGTTCGGGTCGGACAGGCCGGCACGCGAGCGGCGCACGGCGTTGGCTACGGCGGTTACCGCCTCGCTCTGGCCAATCACGCGCTGGTGCAGCAGCTCTTCCATCTTCAGCAGCTTCTCACGCTCGCCTTCGAGCATCTTGGCCACAGGAATGCCGGTCCACTTCGACACCACTTCGGCAATTTCTTCCTCGGTGACCTTGTTGCGCAGCAACTGGTTTTCGGTCTTGCCGTGCTGGTCGACCATCTGCAGGCTGCGCTCCAGGTCCGGGATCACCCCGTACTGCAGTTCGGCCATGCGGTTCAGGTCGCCTTTGCGACGGGCGGCTTCCAGCTCCTGGCGAGACTGCTCGATCTTTTGCTGGATCTGCGCCGAGCCCTGCACTTCAGCTTTCTCCGAAGCCCAGATTTCTTCCAGGTCGGAATACTCACGCTCCAGCCGCTCGATTTCCTCGGTCAGCTTCTCTAGGCGCTTTTTCGCCGCTTCGTCTTCTTCTTTCTTCAGCGCCTGCGACTCCACCTTCAGCTGGATCAGGCGGCGATCAAGGCGGTCGAGCACTTCCGGCTTGGAGTCAATCTCCATGCGGATGCGGCTGGCCGCTTCGTCGATCAGGTCAATGGCCTTGTCCGGCAGCTGGCGGTCGGTAATGTAGCGGTGGCTGAGCTTGGCCGCAGCGATGATTGCACCGTCGGTGATGGCCACCTTGTGGTGCACTTCATAGCGCTCTTTCAGGCCACGCAGGATGGCGATGGTGTCTTCCTCGCTCGGCTCCTCGACCAGCACCTTCTGGAAACGGCGCTCCAGGGCGGCGTCCTTTTCGATGAACTGGCGGTACTCGTTCAGCGTGGTGGCACCTACGCAATGCAGCTCGCCGCGGGCCAGAGCCGGCTTGAGCATGTTGCCGGCGTCCATGGCACCCTCGCCTTTGCCGGCGCCGACCATGGTGTGCAGTTCGTCGATGAACAGGATGATCTGGCCTTCCTGCTTGGACAGTTCGTTCAGCAGGCTTTTCAAGCGCTCTTCGAACTCACCGCGGTACTTGGCACCGGCAATCAGCGCGCCCATGTCCAGCGCCAGCAGCCGCTTGCCTTTGAGGCCGTCGGGCACTTCACCATTGATGATGCGCTGGGCCAGGCCTTCGGCGATGGCGGTTTTACCCACGCCAGGCTCACCGATCAGCACCGGGTTGTTCTTGGTACGGCGTTGCAGCACCTGCACGGTACGGCGGATTTCATCGTCACGGCCAATGACCGGGTCCAGTTTGCCCTCTTCGGCACGCTTGGTCAGGTCGACGGTGTATTTGTCCAGCGCCTGGCGCGATTCCTCGGCGTTGGCGTCATTCACTGCCGCGCCGCCACGCAGGTTGTTGATGGCATTTTCCAGCGCTTTCTTGCTCACGCCTTGGCTCAGCAGCAGCTTGCCGAGCTTGCTGTTTTCGTCCATGGCGGCCAACAGCACAAGCTCGCTGGAAATGAACTGGTCGCCCTTCTGCTGTGCCAGGCGGTCTGCCTGGTTAAGCAGGCGTGCCAAGTCCTGCGACATGTTCACGTCGCCGGTAGGGTTCTGTATTTTTGGCAGTTGGTCGAGCTCTTTCACCAGCCCCTGGCGCAGGCCATTGATGTCGAAGCCTACCTGCATCAGCAGCGGCTTGATGGAGCCGCCCTGCTGTTCGAGCAGCGCCTGTAACAGGTGCACGGGCTCGATGGCAGGGTGGTCCATGCCAACGGCCAAAGACTGGGCATCGGATATTGCAAGTTGCAGCTTGCTGGTTAAACGGTCTATTCGCATGGTGTACCTTCCTTTAAAGGGCAGGTCGGAGCGATGGACAGCGCCTGTTTATAAAGAAACCTGCCTGAGATGCCTTTATAGATAAGGCTGATTCTGGAAGATTCAAGCGTAGCGGGGTTGACCAAAGTCAACCTGTTGGATTAATGGGGGCCATTCGCGGGCATACTCGCCCCCACAGGTACACCACCGGTTTCAACGTTTGCGGAATCTCTGTGGGAGCGGGCGTGCCGGCGAAGAGGCCGGTACAGGCTAGCGCGGGTCCAGCCAGACCAACGATGCAAAACGCCCACCCTGCGGGGTACGGCGATAGGAGAAGAACCGCGCATCACTGACCGTGCACAAACCACCGCCATAAACAGCAGTCACGCCACGGGCAGCCAGGCGAATACGCGCCAGCTCATAGATATCCGCCAACAGCTTGCCTGGCCGTTCGCCGTCGACGAATGCCCGAGCTGCTTGCGGGTGCACGGCGGTAAAGGCATCACGCACTTCCAGCCCCACTTCGAACGCTTGCGGACCGATGGCAGGCCCCAACCACACCAGCACCTCTGCTGGCGGCAGCGCCAGCCGGTCCAGCGTGGCTTCCAGCACGCCACCCGCCAGCCCGCGCCAGCCCGCATGTGCCGCCGCCACGCGGGTGCCGGCACGGTCGCAGAACAGCGCAGGCAGGCAATCGGCGGTCATCACGGTGCAGGCAATGCCAAGCTGGTGGGTCCAGCTGGCATCGGCCTCGGCGACCACCGCCGGGTCGGCATCCGCCACCACCCGCCCATGCACCTGCTTGAGCCAGGCCGGTTGGATGGTGAACTGTTCGCTCAGGCGGCGGCGGTTCTCGGCGACCGCGGCAGGGTCATCCCCAACATGGTCGCCGAGGTTGAAGGTTTCGTAAGGCGGCAAGCTGATGCCGCCCTGACGGGTGGTGACACAGGCGCGCACCGAGGCCGGGGCCGGCCAGTCGGGGAACAGCAACGCCTGCGTCAGGTCACTCATCCGATGAAGCTCTCGCGGTCCTGGTTCAGCAGCGACAGCAACCAGACGAAGTCATCCGGCAGTGGCGATTCCCACTTCATGACTTCACCGGTAATCGGGTGGGCCAAGGCAAGGAAACGCGCATGCAGCGCCTGGCGCGGGAAGGTCTTGACCGCCTCGACCATGGTCGGGCTGGCAGCGGGCGGAATACGGAAGCGCCCGCCGTACGTCTGGTCGCCAACCAGCGGGAAACCCACGTGGGCCATGTGCACGCGAATCTGGTGGGTACGGCCGGTTTCCAGCTTGACCCGCACATGGGTGTGCGAGCGGAAGCGCTTGAGTACGCGGTAGTGGCTGACCGCCGGCTTGCCGCCGTCGGTTACAGCCATGCGCTGGCGCATGCCGCCGTGACGGCCGATGGGCGCGTCGATCTTGCCACCGGCAGTCACCACGCCAATCACGATGCACTCGTAGATGCGGCTGACCTTGCGGGCCTGCATCTGCTCGACCAGCTTGGTCTGCGCCTGCAGGGTCTTGGCCACCACCATCAGGCCGGTGGTGTCCTTGTCCAGGCGGTGCACGATACCGGCGCGCGGTACATTGACGATGTCTGGCACATGGTGCAGCAGCGCGTTGAGCAGGGTGCCGCTGGCATGCCCGGCCGCCGGGTGCACAACCAGCCCGGCAGGCTTGTTGATCACCAGGATGTGGTCGTCTTCGTAGACGATATCCAGTTCGATATCTTCTGCGATCCACTCGCCCTGGGCCTCTTGTTCGGCCTCCAGGGCAAGCAGAGAGCCACCATGAACAAGGTCTCGAGGGCGCACGACTGCACCATCGACCGTCAGGCGGCCCTCTTTGATCCACGAAGTTAGCCGCGAACGCGAGTACTCGGCGAACAATTGGGCGGCGACCTGGTCGAGGCGTTGGCCGCCCAGTTCGGACGGTACCTCTGCGCTAAGTTGAATGATCTCGGACATGCTCGATTCGGCGGGCGCACAGCCTTTGGTTTCGGCTGCGAGCTTGTGGTTAAATACGGCTTCTTTTGTCCCGGGGTTGGCCGGGGCGCTCATCATAACAGGACGGCACCGCCCAAGACAGCGGCCGTCAAAGGGACGCAAGCCGCCATGCGAGTGAAACACCTGCTGCTGATCGCCATCCTCGGGCTTACCGCGGCCTGTTCCTCTAATAAAGAGGTCATTGACGAGAACCTCAGCGAGGCCGAACTGTACCAGCAGGCCCAGGCTGATCTGGACAACTCCAGCTACACCAGCGCCGTGAACAAGCTCAAGGCCCTGGAGTCGCGCTACCCGTTCGGCCGCTATGCCGATCAGGCGCAGCTCGAGCTGATCTACGCCAACTACAAGAATTCTGAGCCCGAGGCCGCCAAGTCGGCCGCCGAGCGCTTTATCCGCCTGCACCCGCAGCACCCGAACGTCGATTACGCCTACTACCTCAAGGGCCTGACCTCGTTCGACCAGGACCGTGGCCTGCTGGCGCGCTTCCTGCCGCTGGACATGACCAAACGCGACCCGGGTGCCGCCCGCGACTCGTACAACGAGTTCGCCCAGCTGACCAGCCGCTTCCCCAACAGCCGCTACGCGCCAGACGCCAAGCAGCGCATGATCTACCTGCGCAACCTGCTGGCTTCGTACGAAATCCACGTGGCCGACTACTACCTGAGCCGCCAGGCTTATGTAGCGGCTGCCAACCGTGGCCGCTACGTGGTCGAAAACTTCCAGGAAACCCCGTCCGTCGGTGACGGCCTGGCGGTGATGGTCGAGTCGTACCAGAAGCTGCACCTGGACGAACTGGCCGCCACGAGCCTGGAAACCCTCAAGCTCAACTACCCGGACCACCCGAGCCTGGTCGATGGCGAGTTCCAGCCCAAGCAGACCGAGTCTGACGGCCGCGGTTGGCTGTCCAAGGCCACCTTGGGCCTGATCGAAACCGATACCCCGCTGCCGCCAGGCGAAACCCGCGCCAACCAGGACGTGGTCAAGCAGTTCCAGGACGCGCGCGACGAGATGCCGCGAGAGCTGCTGCCTAAAGACGAGAACGGCGACCCGATCGTGCCGGAAGGCCCGAAAGAAGCCGAGAAAGACCGTTCCTGGTTCAGCTACATGACCTTTGGTCTGTTCGACTGACCTTCAGCGGTGAATGAAAGGGAGGCCTTGGGCCTCCCTTTTTTATTGGCCGCGTCCTAGACTGTTGGCTTCTTCAATCAACAAGCTGGACACCATGGTTCGCCTACTTTTCTGGATCGCCCTGATCGCCGCCGCGTTCTGGCTGTGGCGCAAGTTCAAAGTCAGCCAGCAGTCGCACCCCGAGGCGAAGCTGGATGCGCCGCTGAAGATGGTGCGCTGTGCCCATTGCGGCGTGCACCTGCCCAACGACCGGGCGCTGCAGCAGGGCAATGAGTGGTATTGCAGCCAGGCCCACCTGCAGCAGGGCCCTGGCCACCAAGGCTGAACACGATGTCTGTTCAATCCTGAAACCAATTCGAAATCTGTGGGAGCGGGCTTGCCCGCGAAGCAGGCACCACGGTGTATGGCACCGGCTTCGCCGGTGTTCGCGGGCACGCCCGCTCCCACAGTTTTTATCTGCAATTTCGTGTTCCACATATCCCTCCCCGACCCTTTCACACCATTTACGACCCCTCCCCCAGCACCAGCATTGACCCGCCCGGCCAAAATTCGCTAAATCCTATTTATCCGCATAAATATGAAAAATAGCGAAATGCTCAAACCCAAACGCAAGCGCCAGAAGCTGTCCGATGTGATCGTCGAATCAGTCAAGCGCTCGATCGTCACCGAAGCGCTGCACCCCGGCGACCGCCTGCCCACCGAGCGTGAGCTGATGGAGCATTTCGAATGTTCCAAGGGCACCGCCCGCGAAGCGCTCAAGGCGCTCGAAGTCGAAGGCCTGGTCAGCACCCGCACCGGCCCGACCGGGGGCGCCTACCTGAACGAAGTGGGCACCGAGCCAGCCAGCCGCGCGCTGCGCAACTACCTGCATTTCCAGCACCTGGACGGCGAACAGGTGTACCAGCTGCGCAAAGTCATCGAGGTAGAACTGGCGGTGTCGGTGATGGGCAAGCTGAGCGAGGCCGATTATGCCGCGCTGCAGGCCAACATCGACTTCTGCAGCGCGCCGGAAGACAGCGAAGAAGGCCAGCGTGAGCAGCGCTTGGCGGAGCTTGAATTCCACACCCTGCTGGCCGACCGCTGCCCCAACCCGTTGCTGCGTTTCATGGCGGTGTTCCTCAACGACCTGCTGCGCGACCTGGTGGTGCTGAAAAAGGCCTACCTGCCCAAGCGCCAGCAGTTCGCCGCCGCCAACATCGACTACCACAAGCAACTGCTGACCGCCTTGCGCGCCAGCGACGAACCCGCCGTACGCCGGCTGATGCACGAACACATGTGCGACGCCGAGCACCATATGACCGCGCTGGAAGGCGAGGTTGCCCGTAACTTCCTGCTGGAGTTCGATCACCACCACTGATGCGCCTGTAAAGAGGCCTGCACACAGGCCCGGCCGTACCCGCTTTGTCATTGCCACTCCTGCCTAATAACCACAAACAAGGAGTTACTCATGCAAAGACGTACCCTGCTCAAGGCAGGCCTTGCCCTGGGTGCCTTAGGTAGCCTCCCCTTGGGGGCACACCGGGCATTCGCCGACCAACCGCTGACCTTCTATGGGCTCAAGTCCATGTCGGGCGCCTTCGCCAGCTACGGCAAGTACGCCGACATGGGCTCGCGCCTGGCCATCGCCGAGCACCCGCAGTTGCTCGGCCACCCGCTCAAGTACAAAGTCATCGACACCGAAGGCAACGCCGGCAAGGCGGTGCGCAAGGTGCAGGAAGCCATCGGCCAGGATGGCGCACGCTTCTTCCAGGGGTGCACCCTGTCGTCATCGGCACTGGCGGTGTCCAAGGAAATCCACAAAGCCGGCGGCGTGTTCATGACACCTGTGGGCGCCGATGAAATCACCGGCAAGGACTGCAATGCCTCAACCTTCCGCTGGTCGGTGCCCACCTATGGTGCCATCCGCGAAACCCTGGTACCGATGAGCCGCCAGCTGCCCCAGGCCAAGCGCTGGTACACCATCACCCCGCAATACGTATTCGGCGATGCCCTGCTGGACAACGCCCGCAAAGTGTTCGCCGAGCTCGGCGTGGAACACATCGGCAACAGCTACCACTCGCTGCAGGAGCAGGAATTTTCCGGCTACCTGACCAACGCCATCGCCGCCAAGCCCGACGTGCTGGTGCTGCTCAACTTCGGTAGCCAGGCCTCCAACGCCCTGCGCCAGGCGGTCAACTTCGGCATCAAGGACCGCATGAAAGTGCTGATGGTGTGGTCTGCCGGCCTCGACCAGTTCCAGGAGCTGGGCAGCGACGTGCTCGAGGGCGTGTACCTGGGTGCGCAGTACTGGCACCAGGTCGACACCCCGCTGAACAAACAGTTGGTCGCCGCCACCCGCAAGGCCTATGGCATCAACCCCAACTACCCGCTGGCCGCCGACTACATCGGCACCAAGGTGATGCTCGAGGCCATCGTCAAGGCCGGCAGCCTGGACGGGGCCGCCGTGTCTGCGGCATTGCAGGGCATGCGCTTCCAGGGCCCGACCGGCGAAGAACTGATCCGCCCGGGTGACCACCAGGTGCTCAAGGATTACTACCTGCTGCGCGGCAAGCCCCAGGGGCAGATGCGCGACGAGGACGACCTGGCCGAAGTCATCAGTTCGGGCCGCTCGTTCGTCGAGGTCGATCACACCGGTTGCGCCCTGGCCTGAAGCTGCGGCGTTAGTCACAAACACTTGTACAGGCAGCCGCCCGGCGCGCTGTCGAGGGCACGCTCATGCTCGATTTGTACCTGTTCCAACTGCTCAACGGCCTGGGCCTGGGGATGATCTACTTCCTCATCGCCGTGGGCCTGACGATCATTTTCGGCCTGCTCAACTTCGTTAACTTCGCCCACGGCGCGTTTTTCTTGCTGGGCGCCTACCTGTGCTACACCGCCGTGGCCGTCACCGGCAACTTCTGGCTCGCGCTGCTGATTGCGCCACTGGTGGTGGCCGCGCTGGCCTGGGCGGTCGAGCGCCTGTTGATCAAACGCATCTACCACCTGCCGCACACCTTCCAGATCCTCGTCACCCTCGGCATCGCGCTGATCATCCAGGAAGCGTCGGTGCTGATCTGGGGCCCGGTGGGCAAGAACATTGCCGTGCCACCTGAACTGCGCGGGGTGCTGATACTCGGCGACTTCATCTACCCCTACTACCGCTTGTTCCTGATCGGCTTCGCAGCGCTGATCGGTATTGGCCTGTGGCTGCTGCTGGAACGCACCCGTTTCGGCGCACTGGTGCGGGCCGGTAGCGAAAGCACCGAAACCGTGTCGCTGTTGGGCACCAACATTTTTCGCCTGTTCTCCCTGACATTCGCCCTGGGCGTGGGCCTGGCAGGTGTGGCGGGTGTGCTGTTTGCGCCGCTACGGGGCGCCCAGCCCTTCGTCGGCCCGGAAATCCTCGGCATTGCCTTCGTGGTGGTGGTGATTGGCGGCATGGGGTCGTTCGGCGGGGCGCTGGTTGGCGGCCTGCTGGTGGGTGTGGTGCAAAGCATGATGACCAGTCTCTGGCCGCAAGGCGCCAGCCTGATGATCTATGGCGCCATGGCAGCAGTGATTCTGGTCCGTCCCTACGGCCTGTTCGGGAGAGCCTGAGATGAGCGAGAAAAACCCATTGCCAGTCGCCAAGGGCCGCGCCCCGGCGCTGCTGTCGCTGGTAGTTGCCAGCCTGGTGGCGCTGCCGCTGTTGCTGCCCTCAGCCACCCTGGCCACCGAGATCCTGATCTTTGCCATGGCCGCACTGGCCTGCAACCTGCTGCTCGGCTACACCGGACTGCTGTCGTTCGGCCAGGGCATCTTCTTTGGCGTGGGCGCCTATGGCGCAGCGCTGCTGATGATCCACCTGCAGTGGGGCATGTTCGCCGCGCTGCTTGGCGCAGCTGTGTTCGGCGCCGTCCTCGCGCTGCTGGTGGGCGCACTGGCGATCCGTCGCACGGGCATCTACTTCGTCATGCTGACCCTGGCCTTCAGCCAGATGGCCTACTTCCTGGCCTATACCCTCAGCGGCTGGACCGGCGGTGACAACGGCCTGCTTGATGTGCCACGGCCGAATATCGAAATCGCCGGCCATGTGCTGGTCGACCTGGCCGATCCGCGGCACTTCTATGTGTTCGTCGCGGTGCTGTTCCTGTTGATCTTCGCCGCAGCCCTGCGGGTGATCCGTTCGCCATTCGGCAGCACCCTGCTGGCTATCCGTGAGAACGAGACCCGCGCCGCCGCCATCGGCTACGACACCCGCCATTTCAAGATTCTGGTGTTCATGCTGTCGGGCGCCATCACCGGCATCGCCGGGGCGCTCTACGCCATGCTGCTGCACTTTGCGCCGCTGTCGAACATCGACCTGATGATGAGCGAGAACATCCTGATCATGACCATCGTCGGCGGCACCGGCTCACTGTTCGGCTCGCTGCTGGGGGCCGGTGCCATCGTGCTGCTGGGCGATGTGCTGTCGGAGCTGTGGCCACGCTGGCTGATGCTGCTGGGGGTGATCCTGATTCTGGTGGTGGTGTTCATGCGTGGCGGCCTGTGGGGCGGCCTGACCGAACTGGGCAAGCGCCTGCTGGCCACCCGCAATGCCGATGACAAACCCCAGGCCAAGACCAAGGAGACCCTGTGATGAGCGACTACCTCCTGGAAACCCGCGACCTGGAGCTGGCCTACGGGCCGTTCAAGGCGGTCGCGGGCGTTGACCTCAAAGTGCGAGCCGGCACCATCCACACCATTATCGGCCCCAACGGCGCCGGCAAGACCAGCCTGTTCCACTGCCTGACCGGCGAACGTCAGGCCACTGCCGGCAAGATCCTGTTCAATGGCCAGGACATCATTCGCAAGCCGTCCCACGGGCGGGTGGCACTTGGCATGGCGCGTTCGTTTCAGCTCACCAGCCTGTTCCAGAACCTTTCCGTGCGCGAGAACCTGCGCCTGGCCGCCCAAGGCCGTGATGGCCTGGGCGCGCTGAACTTCTGGCGCAGCGTCGAGCACAAGCGCAGCCACTGGAACACCGCCGACCAGGTGCTGGAGCGCCTGAAACTGAGCGCCCGTGCCGAAACACTGGCGGGCGAGCTGTCGCACGGCCAGCAAAGGGTGCTGGAAGTGGGCATGTCGATCTGCGCCAAGCCCACCCTGCTGATGCTCGACGAACCCACTTCGGGCATGGGCATCGACGACATCCCGGTGATGACCGACCTGATCAGCGACCTTGGCCGCGACCATACCGTGCTACTGATCGAGCACAACATGAGCATTGTCATGTCGATCAGCCAGCGCATCACGGTGATGAGTCACGGCCAGATCCTGGTCGAGGGTACCCCTGAACAGGTGCGCAACGACGAGCGCGTACGCACCGCCTACCTTGGAGAGGCCGCCTGATGCTCAACGTCGATTCGATCCATTCCTACTACGACAAGAGCCATGTGCTTGAAGGTGTCTCGCTCAAGGTTGAGGCTGGCGAACTGGTAACGCTGCTGGGGCGCAACGGCGCAGGCAAGACCACCACCTTGCGCAGCATCCTCGGCATCGTCCGCCCACGGCAGGGGCAGATCAGCTTCAACGGCCAGCAGTTGGTCGGACGCGAAATTTTCGATATCGCCCGCCTCGGCATTGCCCTGGTGCCGGAGCACCGCGGCATTTTCCGCCAGCTCAGCGTGGAGGAGAACCTGAAGATTGCCGTGCGCAAGACCAGCCGCTGGCAGCTGGAGGACGTGTACAGCATGTTCCCGCGCCTGAAGGAGCGTCGCCGCAACGGTGGCTTTGCCCTGTCCGGTGGTGAGCAACAGATGCTCGCTATCGCCCGCGCCCTGCTCAACGGCCCCAGGCTGCTGATCCTCGACGAGCCCACCGAAGGCCTGGCCCCGGTGATTGTCGATGAACTGGTGAAGATATTGCGGCGGATCAAGGACGAAGGCCTTTCGATCCTGCTGGTAGAGCAGAACCTGATGGTCTGCGATGCCCTTGCTGATCGCCACTATGTGCTGGAGCAGGGCCGCGTCGCTTACCAAGGCAGTGCAGCTCAGTTCCGCGAGGACCCGAGCATCAAGAACCGTTACCTGGCCCTTAGCGCCTGATCAGCAGAGAAGCACGCCCGCAAAGACCTCTGGCCTGTGGATGACCTGTAGGAGCGGGCTTGCCCGCGAAGAGGCCAGTACAAGCAACTGATTACTTTCAGGAGAGCTGAACCATGAACACCCGCATCGATCCCTCGCAGCACCTGCTCGGCCAAGGCCCGTTGGTCAGCCGCGAGCGCCTGTGGCAATCATTGATGGACCTGGCCCAACTCGGCGCCACCGCCAAGGGCGGCGTATGCCGTCTGGCCCTGACCGACCTCGACCGCCAGGCGCGCGACCTGTTCGTCCACTGGTGCGAAGAGGCCGGCTGCACGGTTAGCGTCGACGCCATCGGCAACATCTTCGCACGCCGCCCCGGGCGCAACCCTGCCCTACCGCCCATCATGACCGGCAGCCACATCGACACCCAACCCACCGGCGGCAAGTTCGATGGCTGCTACGGCGTCATGGCCGGCCTCGAAGTGATGCGCACGCTCAACGACCTGCACCTGACCACCGAAGCCCCGCTGGAAGTGGTGGTATGGACCAACGAAGAAGGTTCGCGCTTCCCGCCCTGCATGATGGGCTCGGGCGTGTTTGCCGGTAAGTTCGGCCTGCAGGAAACCCTGGACAAGGTCGATGACCAAGGTCTGTCGGTCGGCGCTGAGTTGCAACGCATCGGCTACGCCGGCCCGCGCGTGCCCACCGGGCATGCCGTGGGCGCCTACTTCGAAGCGCATATCGAGCAAGGCCCGGTGCTGGAAGACCAACGCACCACCATCGGCGTGGTCCAGGGCTGCCTGGGGCAAAAATGGTTCGACCTGACCCTTACCGGCGTCGAGGCGCATGCAGGCCCCACGCCCATGCACCTGCGCAAGGACGCATTGGTCGGCGCTGCCGAGGTGGTGGCTGCGGTCAACCGCGTCGCTCACGCGCACCAGCCACATGCCTGCGGCACGGTCGGCTGCCTGACCTTGCACCCAGGCTCGCGCAACGTCATCCCCGGCCAGGTGCACATGACCATCGACCTGCGCCACCTCGACCCTGGGCACCTGGACGCCATGGTCAGCGAAGTGCGCGCAGCCATCGAAAACAGCACGGCGAAACATGGCCTGAGCTATCAGCTGACCCCGACAGCCGACTTCCCGCCGCTGTACTTCGCCGAGCAGTGCGTGGATGCCGTGCGCCAAGGGGCGCGTGCGCTGGGCCTGAGCCACATGGATATCGTCAGCGGCGCCGGTCACGATGCAATCTTCCTCGCCGAGCTGGGCCCGGCCGGGATGATCTTCGTGCCATGCGAAGGCGGCATCAGCCATAACGAAATCGAAAATGCCGCGCCCCAGGACCTGGCCGATGGTTGCGACGTCCTGTTGCGTGCCATGTTCCAGGCCGCCAACCCAGGAGCCCGTTGAAATGACCCAGAAAACCGCGATTGGCGAACTCACCGCCGTCGAACTGCTCGAACTGTACCAGCGCCGCCAGTTGTCACCCGTCGAGGTGGTCGACGATGTGCTGGCGCGCATCGACCTGCATAACCCGGCGGTCAACGCCTACTGCCATGTCGACGGCGAAGGTGCCCGCGCCGCCGCCCGCGCCAGCGAACAACGCTGGCAGCGCGGCGAGCCCTGTGGCCGACTGGATGGCGTACCCGCCTCGATCAAGGACCTGACCCTGACCCGCGGCATGCCCACCCGCAAAGGCTCGCGTACAACCTCGGGTACCGGCCCGTGGGAAATCGATGCGCCCTTCAGCGCCTTCATGCGTGAAGCCGGTGCTGTGCTGGTGGGCAAGACCACCACGCCGGAGTTCGGCTGGAAAGGCGTGACCGACAACCCGCTGTACGGCATTACCCGCAACCCTTGGGATACCAGGCTGACTGCCGGTGGTTCGTCTGGTGGTGCTGCGGCAGCCGCCGCGCTGAACCTGGGGGTGCTGCATCAGGGCAGCGATGCCGGTGGTTCGATTCGCATCCCTTGCGCCTTCACCGGCACCTTCGGCATCAAACCGACCTTCGGCTATGTGCCGCAATGGCCGGCCAGCGCCATGACCGTGCTGTCGCACCTGGGGCCGATGACGCGTACCGTGGACGACTCGGTGCTGATGCTTGACTGCGTAGCGCGCCCCGATGCCCGCGACGGTTTGGCCGGCGCACCCCGGCAGGCGCCTTGGCTCAGCCAGCAGCAAGATCTGAGTGGGCTACGCATCGCCTACAGCGCCAACTTCGGTTACGTGCAGGTCGACCCACAGATCCAGGCACTGGTGGCGCAAGCGGTGCAGCGCCTGGTGCGGTTGGGTGCGCAGGTAGAGGAAGTGGACCCGGGCTTCAGCGACCCGCTGGAAACCTTCAATACCCTGTGGTTTGCCGGTGCGGCGCGGTTGGCCAGTGCCTTGAGCGATGAGCAGAAAGCGTTGCTTGACCCGGGGCTGCGCTGGATTGCCGAACAAGGCGCACAGATCAGCCTTGGCGAATACACCCAGGCGCTAGAGGCACGGGCAGAATTGATTGCGAAGATGAATGCCTTTCATCAGCGATACGACGTGCTGGTATCGCCGATGCTGCCGTTGGTGGCGTTCGAAGCCGGACACAACGTGCCGCCTGGGTCGGGGATGGCGCAATGGATGGAGTGGACGCCGTTCAGCTATCCCTTCAACCTGACCCAACAGCCGGCAGCCTCGGTGCCCTGCGGGTTTACCCGCGAGGGGTTGCCGGTGGGTCTGCAGGTGGTGGCCGGGCGCTTTGCCGATGAGCAAGTGCTGCGGGTGTGCAAGGTGTATGAGCAGCATTATCCGAGCCGGCACTTGCAAGCACCGATTACTGGCTGAAATCTGTATGGGCTTCTGTGGCCCTTTCGCGGGTGAACCCGCTCCTACACGCACCGATTACTGGCTGAAATCTGTATGGGCTTCTGCGGCCCTTTCGCGGGTGAACCCGCTCCTACACGCACCGATTACTGGCTGAAATCTGTATGGGCCTCTGTGGCCCTTTCGCGGGTGAACCCGCTCCTACACGCACCGATTACTGGCTGAAATCTGTATTGGCCTCTGCGGCCCTTTCGCGGGTGAACCCGCTCGTGTGGGAGCGGGTTCACCCGCGAAGAGGCTCAGCCCAAACGCCCTTCTGGCGCATACGGCGCCGGGTCGATAATCGGCTCGGCCCCTGTCAGCAAATCGGTAAACAGCTGGCACGAAGCCGGCGCCAGCACCAGCCCATTGCGATAATGCCCGCAGTTCAGCCACAACCCTTCATGCCCTGGCACAGGCCCAATGTAAGGGATGCCTTCTGGCGACCCCGGCCGCAGCCCCGCCCAGTGCGCCACCACTGTGGCGCCTTCAAGCTCAGGCAACAACTCCACCGCCGATGCCTTCAGGCTTTCCAGCGCATCCCCGGTCGGGGTCTTGTCATACCCGGCGTGTTCCAGCGTGCTCCCCACCAGAATGTGCCCGTCACGTCGCGGGATTGCATAACGTCCCTTGGCCAGCACCATGCTCGGCAAGAAGTCTTCAGCACACTTGAACAGGATCATCTGGCCCTTCACGGGCTCCACCGGCAGTTCAAGGCCAAGGGTACGCAACAGGTCGCCACTCCAGGCGCCTGCACTGAGCACAACCTCATCCGCCGCCAGTACGCCATCAGCCGTCTGTACACCGGTCACGCGCCCCTTTTCCTGCACGAAGCCGGTGATCTGGCAGTGTTCGCGCAAGGTCACGTTTGGCAGCGCCAGCAACGCCGCTTTCAGCGACTTGACCAAGCGTGGGTTGCGCACATTGGCCACGCCAGCCATGTAGATGGCGTGCTTGAAGCCAGGGCCCAGCACCGGCACCGCATCGTAGGCCGCCGAAATATCCACGGCACTCAGCGGCCGCTGCTCGCGCGCGGCCCAGGCCAACGCTTCAGCCTCGTCGTCCAGGTCGAGCCAGTACAGCCCGGTGGTGTGAACTTCGGGGTCGACGCCAGTGCTGGCGAACAGACGCTCGCCCAGCTGTGGATAAAAGTCCTGCGACCAATGCGCCAGAGCGGTCACTGCGGCGCTGTAGCGCCACGGGTACAACGGCGAGACAATGCCTCCGCCAGCCCAGGACGACTCTCGGCCAACCTCACCCTGATCGCACACCACCACCTGGCCGACCTTGGCTGCCAGGTTGAATGCCGTCAGCAGGCCGATCACCCCGCCGCCGACCACCACTACTTGCTTGCTCATCTGTCGATCCAACACCTGAAGTAAAACCGCGATGCACCGGGCATCATTGAACCTTCAGCTTCCCCAGCAGTGCGTGCTGTGCTCAACGGCACCCGGATTGCGCTGCATGCCAGCCTGGTCGAGCTGGAAATCGCCACAGCCATCCTGCGCCATCAGCCCATGCGGTAGCCGCCGGGCGCGCAGCGTGAAGGTGTCACTGTCGCGCTGGGCCTGAAGGCTGTAGTAGCGGGTACCTTCGGGCAAGACCAGGTCGCCCTCGGCGTATTGGCCAGTGCGCACGCGGTGGCGCTCCAGGCGCAGGGCAGCGTCGTGCAGCAGGCCAACCACTTCACTGCGCGCGGCTCGCCGAAGCTGGTCGCTGTAACTGGGGTAGGCAATGGCTGCCAGAATGCCGGTCACGGCCAGCACAATCAACAACTCGATCAGGCTCAAGCCTTGCTGCATGTCAGTCTCCTCGCAATCTTTGCCGCCAGGTGATGCGTTGGGTTTGATTGCCGGCCACGGCGTAGACCGCTTCCAGCACATGCCGTGAGCGGCTTTGCTTGCTGACGGCGGTAATCCGGAACAGGCTAACCGGCTGCCCTTCGGGCATGTGCGCGGCACGTGTGCTGACACCCAGGTTCTGCAGCTGGAAAAAGCCGGTCTGGGTACTTTGCCACTGCCCCACCAGATCGTGCGGCCTGGGCGGTGGCAGGCACGCGCTACAAGCGTCAGGGGGCGCCCGTTCAAGTTCGCGTACCCCGGCCAGCAAAGTGGCCTCAGCCTCTTCCAGCGCCATCAGGCCATCGCTCAGGTAGCCGGTCATCCGTGTTTCCACCAGCGCGTCACGCAGGGCAGATGTGGCAAGCAGGCCCAGCAGGACGCTGAGCACCAACGCCAACAACAGGACAACACCCCGCTGGCGGTTCATGAAGCCGGCACCGGGTTACGCAATGCCACGCTCAGCGCATGGTGCTGCTCAAGCTGCAAGGTCGGCTCATACAATGTCAGCTGAAGATCGATCCGCTCTCCAGCCACCTGCACCACACGCAGTTCGCGCACGTGATCGACCAAGGGCTGATTGCGGCCGCGCCGCTCGAAGTAAAGCGTACTTCCAACGTGAGCATAGCGATGCCGGCTGACAGGCACAGCCATAAGCGTGTCGCTACCTTGCGCGCGCTCCTTGTGTACCTCCACCGTGTTGATACAGTTTGTCAGCAAGGTCCAGTCGGGGTCGCCGGCATACCCTGGTAACTCAGCGACGACCAGGCTCAAACTTGACGGGCCGCTCGCCAAGGGCCGGGCAAAGGCCTGCTCCGCGCCGGAGACCAGAAAGTCGTCTGGGCTCAGGCGCAGGCAACCGAACATCCCGGCCATGCGGATATCCTGCGCCATGCGCAGCAATGCAAGCCGCGCAGAATCCTGCATGCGCACTGCCGTACTTTGCAGGCGCCAAGTCTGGTGCGCGGAGACAAAAAGCTGGCTGGCCGCCGCCAGCAGCATCAATCCGATCGCCAGCGCCACCACCATCTCAAGCAAGCCAAACCCTGCCTGACAGCGCCTCATCGCCGCCTGCGCTCATGTTCGCTGTGCAGCGCCATCGCCGCCTGGCCATCCCGGCGCGCGCTGTCCGCAGCCTGCAATGCCTGCAATTGCATCGCAGCCGTTGCGAACAGACCTGCGGCCACGATCACGATCGCCAACAACACTTCCAGAAGCGTCATGCCCCCTTGCCTTGCGTGCATCCCTGCACCTCCTGCGACTTTTCCCGTCATTGCTTTCAACTTGGGCGACTGGACCTCTTGTCCAACCGCCAGGAAGCTATAGCCAAGCACGTCCAGGGAGGAATGCACGGTGAAGCAACGCGGCGTAACACTGATACAAATGTTGTCGGCCTTGGCCGTGGCGGTCTTGCTGACCCAACTGGGCATGCCGGCCTACGCCCGAATGAGCGATGACCTGCACCGGGCGGCGGCTGCCCGTGATCTGGCGCAGGCGCTGCGCAGTGCACGCAGCCATGCGCTTTTGCAGGGTCAGCCGGTGCTGGTGCTGGCGCTGGACGGTAATTGGGGGAATGGTTGGCGGGTAGTGCTGGAGCATAACCGGCAGGTGCTACGCGAACAGCGCCTTTCAAAGCCGCTGAAAATAACCAGCAATCGCGGCGAGCAGTTCAAATTCAGTGCGCTGGGCGTGCCAATGACGTCGGGCAACAGCTGGTTGGGCGCAACACTGGAAATGTGCGAGCGCGCCGCTGCTCGCAGCCGATATCAAGTGGCGCTGGCATCAAGCGGCAGAGTCAGGTTGCTTACGGAGGACCGGAGCAATGACCGCTGCTAGCGCGGTCATTGCAGGAACAGTCTTGAGTCGCGCAAGGGCTGCAAAGCAGCCCCAGCATTGGCAGCGGTGCAGCCCGTTAGATCAGCGAGCGAACCCGCAGCTCTTTGGGCATTGAAAAGGTGATGTTCTCTTCGCGTCCATCCAGCTCTTCTGCGCCGGTAGCACCCCAGGCCTTGAGCTGTTCGATCACACCACGCACCAGCACTTCGGGTGCCGAAGCACCGGCGGTGATGCCGATCCGCGCGCTCTGATCAAACCAGCCGCGTTGCATGTCCTCGGCACCGTCGATCAGGTAGGCCGGGGTGCCCATGCGCTCAGCCAGCTCGCGCAAACGGTTGGAGTTGGAACTGTTCGGGCTGCCCACCACCAGCACCACGTCGCTCTCGCCGGCCAGTTGCTTGACGGCGTCCTGGCGGTTCTGGGTGGCGTAGCAGATGTCGTCCTTGCGCGGCCCACCGATGTTCGGGAAGCGCGCACGCAGCGCATCGATGACGCGGCTGGTGTCGTCCATCGACAGTGTTGTCTGGGTGACAAAAGCCAGGTGGTTGGGGTCGCGCACCTGCAGGTTGGCAACATCTTCCTCGTCTTCGACAAGGTAGATGGCGCCGCCGTTGCTGGCATCGTACTGGCCCATGGTGCCTTCGACTTCCGGGTGCCCTTCGTGGCCGATGAGAATGCACTCACGGCCATCGCGGCTGTATTTGGCCACTTCGATGTGAACCTTGGTCACCAGCGGGCAGGTGGCATCGAACACTTTCAGGCCACGGCCAGCAGCTTCCTGGCGCACAGCCTGGGAAACACCGTGGGCACTGAAGATGACGATGACATCGTCCGGCACCTGGTCCAGCTCTTCGACAAAGATGGCGCCGCGGTTACGCAAGTCTTCCACCACGAACTTGTTGTGCACCACTTCGTGACGCACATAGATCGGCGGGCCGAAGACTTCCAGCGCGCGGTTAACGATCTCGATCGCCCGGTCGACCCCGGCGCAGAAGCCGCGCGGGTTGGCGAGTTTGATTTGCATGCTCGGCTCCAGGCTTACAGGGCCTTCACCTCGAGGATCTCCACCTCGAAGGTCAGGGTCTTGCCAGCCAGTGGGTGATTGAAGTCGATGGTGACCTGGTCGTCATCGAACGCTTTGACCACACCCGGCAGCTCGGTGTTGGCGGCGTCGTTGAAGATGATCAGCAACCCTTCGGACAACTCCATGCCTTCGAAGTTGGACCGCGGCATGACCTGTACGTTCTGCGGGTTAGGCTGGCCGAAGGCGTTCTCCGGGGCAACCACCACGGTGCGCTTGTCACCGGCCTTGAAACCGAACAGGGCGTTTTCAAAACCCGGCAGCAGGTTGCCATCACCCACTTTGAAGGTGGCCGGGGCTTTATCGAACGTGCTGTCGACGGTGTCGCCGTTTTCCAGGTGCAGCGCGAAGTGCAGGGTGACTTCGGTGTTCTGGCCGATACGGGTGTCAGTCATGGACCGGATCCTCGGACTTCTTGCTCTTGAACATATCCAGCGCCAGCATCACCGCACCAACGGTGATGGCGCTGTCGGCCACGTTGAAGGCCGGGAAGTAATGACGGTTCTGCCAGTGCACCAGGATGAAGTCGACCACATGGCCCAGCACGATGCGGTCGTACAGGTTGCCAATCGCCCCACCCAGCACCAGCGCCAGCGCCACGGCCAGCCAGGTCTCGTTGCGCCCCAGGCGTTTGAGCCACACCACCAGCACCGCGCTGACCACCACGGCGATCAGGGCGAACAACCAGCGCTGCCAACCTGCACCATCAGCCAGGAAGCTGAACGCGGCACCGGTGTTGTAAGCCAGGGTCCAGCTGAAGTAGTCAGGAATGACCACGATCTGCTGGTACATGGTCAGGGCGTTGTTGAAGTACAGCTTGGTGGCCTGGTCGATGACCAGGACCAGCAAGCTCAGCCAAAGCCATGCAAGGCGCCCGAAGCGCCCCGCTGCAGGGTTAGGCATAGTGGCGCACCTCACCCTGGCCGCTCAGGTTGTCGACACAACGGCTGCAGATTTCCGGGTGCTCCGGGTGGCTGCCGACGTCGGCGCGGAAGTGCCAGCAACGGCCGCACTTGGCGTGACCGGACTTGACCACTTTCAGCTTGAGGCCTTCGACTTCGGTGGCTACGGCTTCGGCAGGCGCCTGTGCGAACGGCACCACGCTAGCGGCCGAGGTGATCAGCACGAAGCGCAGCTCGTCGCCCAGCTTGCCCAGGTCGGCACTCAGGCCTTCGTCGGCGTACAGGGTCACTTCAGCCTGCAGGTTGCCGCCAATGACCTTGGCGGTACGCTGGTTCTCCAGCTCTTTGTTCACCGATGCCTTCACCGCCATCACGCGGTCCCAGTAAGCGCGGCCAAGCTCGGTGCCTTCCGGCAGCTCGCTCAGGCCTTCGTACCAGCCGTTGAGCATGACCGACTCGTTGCGCTCGCCCGGCAGGTACTGCCAGATTTCGTCGGCGGTGAATGCCAGGATCGGCGCGATCCAGCGCACCAACGCTTCGCTGATGTGGAACAGCGCGGTCTGGCAGGAACGGCGGGCGACACTGTTGGCGCCGGTGGTGTATTGGCGGTCCTTGATGATGTCGAGGTAGAAGCCGCCCAGTTCCTGTACGCAGAAGTTGTGCACTTTGGAGTAGACGTTCCAGAAACGGTACTCGCTGTAGTGCTCTTCCAGCTCGCGTTGCAGCAGCAGGGTGCGGTCCACGGCCCAGCGGTCCAGCGCCAGCATGTCTTCCGAGGCCAGCAGGTCGCGGGCCGGGTCGAAGCCGGACAGGTTGGAAAGCAGGAAACGCGCGGTATTACGGATACGCCGGTAAGCATCGGCGCTGCGCTGCAGGATCTGCTCGGAAACCGCCATTTCACCGGAATAGTCGGTGGCCGAAACCCACAGGCGCAGGATATCGGCACCCAGGGTGTTGTTGACCTTCTCCGGCTCGATGGTGTTACCCAGCGACTTGGACATCTTGCGGCCGTTCTCGTCCACGGTGAAGCCGTGGGTCAGCAGCTCGCGGTACGGCGCGTGGTTGTCGATGGCGCAACCGGTCAGCAAGGACGAGTGGAACCAGCCGCGGTGTTGGTCGGAACCTTCCAGGTACAGGTCAGCGCGCGGGCCGGTGGCGTGGCCGATGTCGTGCGAGCCACGCAGTACGTGCCAGTGGGTGGTACCGGAGTCGAACCACACGTCGAGGGTGTCAGCGATCTTGTCGTACTGATCGGCTTCAGCGCCCAGCAGTTCGGCGGCGTCCAGCTTGAACCAGGCCTCGATGCCTTGCTGCTCGACACGCTTGGCCACTTCTTCCATCAGTTCGACAGTGCGCGGATGCAGCTCGCCGGTCTGCTTGTGCAGGAAGAACGGGATCGGCACACCCCAGTTGCGCTGACGCGAGATGCACCAGTCCGGGCGGTTGGCGATCATCGCGTGCAGGCGCGCCTGGCCCCAGGCCGGGACGAACTTGGTGTCTTCGATGGCTTTCAGCGCACGCTCACGCAGCGGCTCGCCGGTGCTCGGCTGCTTGTCCATGCCCACGAACCACTGCGCGGTGGCGCGGTAGATCAGCGGGGTCTTGTGGCGCCAGCAGTGCATGTAGCTGTGGCTGATGGTTTCGGTGTGCATCAGCGCACCGACTTCGCTCAGTTTCTCGACGATGGCCGGGTTGGCCTTCCAGATGAACTGGCCGCCGAAGAATGGCAGCGACTCGACATACACGCCGTTGCTCTGCACCGGGGTAAGGATGTCGTCGTTGACCATGCCGTAGCGCTTGCAGGTGACGAAGTCGTCTTCACCGTAGGCTGGCGAGGAATGCACCACGCCGGTACCGGCACCCAGCTCGACGTAGTCGGCCAGGTAGATTGGCGACAGGCGATCGTAGAACGGATGGCGGAAGTTGATCAGCTCCAGCGCCGAACCTTGGGCGGTGGCAACAACCGAACCTTCCAGGTTGTAGCGCTTCAGGCACGACTCGACCAGCTCTTCAGCCAGCACCAGCAGGCGCTCGCCGGTGTCGACCAGGGCGTACTTGAATTCCGGGTGGATGTTCAGGGCCTGGTTGGCCGGGATGGTCCACGGGGTGGTGGTCCAGATCACGATGGCGGCCGGCTTGGTCAGCGAGGCCAGACCGAAGGCGGCGGCCAGCTTGGCCTCATCGGCAACCGGGAAGGCCACGTCGATGGTCTGCGACTTCTTGTCGGCGTACTCGACTTCCGCTTCAGCCAGCGCCGAACCGCAATCAAAGCACCAGTTCACCGGCTTCAGGCCCTTGAACACGAAGCCTTGCTTGACCATCTCGGCCAGGGCGCGGATTTCACCGGCCTCGTTGGCGAAGTTCATGGTCTTGTATGGGTTGTCCCAGTCACCCAGCACGCCCAGGCGGATGAACTCGGTCTTCTGCCCTTCGATCTGCTCGGCAGCGTACTCGCGGCAGAGCTCGCGGGTACGGTCGGCAGAAAGGTGCTTGCCGTGGGTAACCTCGACCTTGTGCTCGATCGGCAGGCCGTGGCAGTCCCAGCCTGGCACGTACGGCGCATCGAAGCCGGCCAGGGTCTTGGAGCGGACGATCATGTCCTTGAGGATCTTGTTCAGCGCATGACCGATGTGAATCTTGCCGTTGGCATAGGGCGGGCCGTCGTGCAGGACGAACTTGGGACGATCCTTGCCAATTTCGCGCAGCTTCTGGTACAGGCCAATGCTGTCCCAGCGCTGCAGGATCTGCGGTTCGCGCTGAGGCAGGCCGGCCTTCATGGGGAAGGCGGTGTCCGGAAGGTTAAGCGTGGCTTTGTAGTCGGTCATTTCAGGCTCTTCGTTAGCGGTTGAGCGTGCCAATGTGCACGTGCGGCGGCGATATCCGCATCGATCGCCGACTTCAGCGCCTCCAGGGAGGCGAATCGCTGCTCTTCACGCAGCTTGTGGTGGAACTCCACCGTCAGGCGCCGGCCGTAAAGATCGCCGGCAAAGTCCAGAAGATGAATCTCCAGGTGCGGGCGCCCATCACCGGCAACGGTGGGGCGCACGCCGATATTGCCGACACCCGGCCAAGCTTTGCCGTCGATCACGATGCTGGCCAGGTATACCCCGGACAGCGGCACGCGACGGCGCTTGAGCTGGATGTTGGCGGTTGGTGTGCCGAGCTGGCGGGCCAGCTTCTGGCCGTGCAGCACGCGGCCTGTAATGCGGTACGGGCGGCCCAGCAGGTGTTCGGCCAGCTCGAAGTTGCCCTCGGACAAGGCCTTGCGCACTTCGGTGCTGCTGACCCGCAGGCCATCCTGGATGACCGTGTTCGCGGCCTCGACGGTAAAGCCATACGCGTTGCCGGCCTCGACCAGGAAAGCGAAGTCGCCAGCGCGGTCGCAGCCGAAGCGGAAGTCATCGCCCACTTCGAGATGACGCACGCCCAGGCCGTCGACCAGGATGGCCTTGACGAAGGCATCGGCACTGAGCTTGCTCAGACGCTGGTTGAACGCCAGGCACAGCACCCGATCGATACCTTCGGTCGCCAGCAGCTCTATCTTGTCGCGCAGCCGGGCCAGGCGCGCTGGCGCGGTATCGGGTGCGAAGTACTCGCGTGGTTGCGGTTCGAAGATCACCACGCAGGTCGGCAGGCCCAAGGCCTGACCGCGCTCGCGCAGGCGCGCCAGGATTGCCTGGTGGCCGCGGTGAACCCCGTCGAAGTTGCCAATGGTGGCGACACAGCCCCGGTGCTCGGGGCGCAGGTTGTGAAGACCTCGAACCAGCTGCATAACGCGCTTCTTGCTCATAAAGTGGCCGATTATAACCACACCCGGGCGCTGGTGACAGGCAGCAGCGCCCAAGGGCGGCGTGGAATGCGAAAAACCGACGCCTGACCCGCCAAAAGCCTCAGTGCAAGGCCTTGCGAGCGAAATGCCGGGGCCTGAAGCCACACAGGTACAGGCAGCCAAAATACGTCACGACGCCCGCCAGGATCAGCGCCCCAAGCCGCAGGAAGCGCTCAAGCATGATGCCCTGCTCCCAGGCCGGCATATAGTGCATGCCCGCCAGCAGTACTGCCGACATCAGCGTCACTGCCAACACAAGCTTGAGCAGGAACACTGCCCAGCCAGGCTGAGGCTCGAACAGCTGCTGACTGCGCAGCTTCCAGAACAGCAAACCGGCATTCAGGCAGGCACCGAGGCTGATCGCCAATGCCAGGCCGGCATGTGCAAGCGGGCCGACCAGGGCAAGGTTGAACAGCTGGGTGCAGACCAAGGTGAAGACTGCGATCTTCACCGGCGTGCGAATATTCTGCTGCGCATAGAAGCCAGGTGCCAGTACCTTGATCAGAATGATCGCCAGCAAGCCCACGGAATAGGCGATCAACGCCCGCTGGGTCATGGCCGCATCAAACGCGCTGAACTTGCCATATTGAAACAGCGCAACGGTCAGCGGCTCGGCAAGAATGGCCAAAGCCAGGGTGCAGGGCAGCACCAGCAGGAAGCACAGGCGCAGGCCCCAGTCGAGAATCCGTGAGTACTCCTCGCGGTCCTTGTTGGCGTAGGTCTTGGCCAGGGTCGGCAGCAGGATGGTGCCCAGAGCAACGCCCAACACACCGGAAGGCAGCTCCATGAGGCGGTCGGCGTAGTACATCCACGACACCGAGCCGGCCACCAGGAAGGAGGCGAAGATGGTGTTGATGATCAGCGAGATCTGGCTCACCGACACCCCCAGGATCGCCGGCAGCATCTGCTTCAGTACCCGCCACACACCCGCGTCCTTGAGGTTCAGACGCGGTAGCACGAGCATGCCGATCTTCTTCAGCGCTGGCAGCTGGTACAGCAACTGCGCCAGGCCACCCGCCAGCACGCCCCAGGCCAACGCCATGATTGGCGGGTTGAAGTACGGCGTCAGCAACACGGCGAAGGCGATCATCGCCACGTTCAGCAAGGTAGGCGTGAAGGCCGGCACCGAAAAGCGGTTCCAGGTATTGAGGATCGCTCCGGCCAGGGAAGACAGCGAGATCAGGAATATATAAGGAAACGTCACCCGCAACAGGTCGGTGGTCAGCGCGTATTTTTCGGTGCTGTCGACAAAACCCGGGGCCGTCGCCCACACCACCCACGGTGCAGCGAGGATGCCGATGGCGGTCACCAGGGCCAGCACCAGGGTCAGAAGGCCGCTGACATAGGCAATGAAGGTGCGCGTCGCCTCCTCGCCCTGCTGGGTCTTGTACTCGGCCAGAATCGGCACGAAGGCCTGGGAGAATGCGCCTTCGGCGAAGATGCGCCGCAACAGGTTGGGCAGTTTGAACGCGATGAAGAAGGCATCGGTAGCGACACCAGCACCAAAGATGCGGGCCAGGATGGTGTCGCGAATAAAGCCCAGCACCCGCGAAATCATGGTGATCGAGCTTACTGCAGCCAGGGATTTGAGCAGGTTCATCGAAAAGATTCACGCCAATGACAGAGGACGCTGCCAGACAGCGTCCGAATGTGCGATACTCCCGCGCCTTCGCAGGGGAGCCAAAAATTCCCGAGTGTACAGGTCGCGCAGCAGAAAGGAATCTTTCCCGCTTGTTGGCGCACCGCTCGGCGGAACCTTGCAGGTGGCCTTGACATCCGCTCGACTGATCGGCATGATTCGCGGCCTATTTTGTTTGCTATTTACCTAAAGTCTTTCGAGGAGCTCGACGGTGGCCAACACACCTTCCGCCAAGAAACGTGCAAAACAGGCTGAGAAGCGTCGCAGCCACAACGCCAGCCTGCGTTCCATGGTCCGCACCTACATCAAGAATGTAGTTAAAGCCATCGACGCAAAAGACGCCGAAAAAGCGCAAGCCGCTTACGTTCTGGCTGTACCTGTAATCGACCGTATGGCCGACAAGGGTATCATCCACAAGAACAAGGCTGCTCGTCACAAAGGCCGTCTGAATGGCCACATCAAGGCGCTGAAAGAAGCTGCAGCTGCCTAAGCGACGCGCTAGTCGAAAAACCGACCCTAGGGTCGGTTTTTTGTTGCCTGCGATTTATGCTTGCGGGCCCAGCTCCATGTGGTACTTGATCTCTTTGGGAGCGGCCTTGCGTCGCGGAAGAGCTGCGGGGCAGCCCCGGCAATCTCAGCTTCTGCGCTGAGGCCGAGGGGCCGCTACGCACCCCTGTCGCGACGCAAGGCCGCTCCCACAAAAAAGCGGGGCCGCGTTTGGCGGCCCTACTTTTACATCACTTGGCGATTTGAATCTTCGGTGCCCACTGCAGCCATTCATCCTCGGCCTTTTCGAACAAGGCAAAGGTCTGTTGCGGCCGTGCCGGGTTACCCATCTGCTCGCCATCTGGCGTTGCAAAGGCGATACCGCCATCGATCAGGGTTTCCACCGACTCGGTACGCACTGTAGCGCCCTTGAACAGACCCCAGTCGAAACCGAAACCACTGCTGTTCCAGAAGCGGCTACCGCTGCGCACCAAGGCGGCATAGCGCGGCTCGATGAGGATATGAATCAGCACGCGGTCAGCGCTCTGGCCAAGCTCGAAGCCTGTCACCTTGCCCACCGTAACCTCACGATAGGTAACCGGCACACCCGGCTTGATCGAGCCGCGGCGTGGCGCACTGAGCGTCAATGGCAGGCCGACCTCTGGCCCTGCTACCTGCGGTGCTTCGGCCAAGGCGATGAAATCGCGCTGTGGCCCACGGTTCTTGGCTGCTGGCTGCACTTCCAGGTACTGCCCACCTATCAAGGTGTCCAGGTTTTCAGTGCGCACCAGGCCCAGGGCCGGCTTGACCACCCAGAACTGCGTACCGGCACGGGCAATACGATCCGCCGCTTCGGTAATGCGCGCCCGTAGCAGCACCGCCTGCAGGTCATCGGTGAGGTCGACGCTCTCGATGCTGCCCACATCCAGGCCGCGGAAGCGGATGGCCGTGCCCGGTTTCAGGCCATCGGCACGCTCTACACGGATGGTGATCAACGTACCCGCACGGTTTACCGCCTCCTGGCTGTCATGCAGGCGGAAGCGTGGAATGTGTCGCTTCAGCGGTACATCGGGCCGTGGCGTATCGAACGCAATACCGCCGGCCATCAGTGTTTGCAGCGACTCACTCTTGATCTTGATGCCCGACAGGCCGCCGGTCAGGGTGATCCCACTGACGTTCCAGAAGCGCGACGAACCATTGACCAGCTTCTCGTACTCCTTCTCGATATGCACACCGATCAGGATGCGGTTGCTGTTACGGGCGAACTGATAGCTCTGCACGCTACCCACCTTCACCTGGCGATACATCACCGGGCTGCCGATTTCCAGCGAACCCAAGGTGTCGGCGAACAACACCATGTGCAGGCCCGGCGCTTTGAGGTCGAGCGGCGGCGCCTTGGCACGCGCCTCGAACTCACGCTCTGGCCGTGCGCCCTTCTCACCAGGACGAATGGCGATGTAGTTACCTTTGACCAGCGCTTCCAGGCCCGTGATTCCCGCCAGGGAAATCGACGGTTTGACTACCCAGAACTGCGTCCCGTCTACCAGGTAGTCCTCGGTCAGCGGGTCGAGTGTCAGCTCGGCAGAAGCGCTGGCCAGGTTGTCTTCCATCTTCAGGGCTTTCAGCGAGCCCACCTGAATGCCCTTGTACATGACCGGCGTGCGACCCGCCTGCAGGCCTTCATAATCGCTCAGCTTCACTTTTACCCGGATACCCGCCTGGGCTGCATCGAAGTCCTCGTACAGGCGGAACGGCAGGCTCGGATCGGTGGGCGGGCTGTCCTTGCGGTACTCCGGCGTGGCGAAGGCGATACCACCCGCCACAATGCTCGACAACGACTCACTGCGCACCTTCACACCCGAAAGCGAAGCATCGATGCTGACACCGCTGGCGTTCCAGAAACGCGTGTGCTTGCGCACCAGGCTGGCGTAGGCCGGCTCGATGAAGACTTTCACCTCTACGGTGCTCTGGTCCTCGGACAGGCGGTAGCTTTTCACCCGGCCAACCTGAATCTGCTTGTAGAACACCGGGCTGTCACGGTTGAGCGAGCCCAGCCTGTCGGCCTTGAGGGTCAGGTGCAGGCCGGGTTCAGAATCCGAGAGCGGTGGCGCCACCTTCAATGCCACAAAGCGTTTGGTACGCTCCCCCTCTCCCGGGCTAACGGCTATGTAGTTACCCGACACCAGTGTTTCAAGGCCAGATATACCGGCCAGGCTGACACTCGGCTTCACCAGCCAGAAACGCGTGCCTTTGGTTAGATGGGGCTCGGCAGCCTTGTTCATCTCGATGGTAGCGATCACCCCCTGCGTGTCGCCCTTGGCGTCGAGCACCAGGCTTTTCACCTTGCCAACCGGCATGCCTTTGTAGATGACCTCGGTCTTGTTGGCGACGATACCCTCTCCCGACTCGAAGCGGACTTCAATTTCCACGCCAGCGTCGCGGTAGGCCTGCCACGCGAGCCAGCCACCGATCATTAGCGCAATCAAGGGCAGGATCCAGATGGCCGACCAGTTCGAGGCGGGGCGGGTTTTAGCCGTTGGCAGGTCACTCATGGTCGTCATCCGACTCCGTGTTATCCCAAATCAGTCGGGGATCGAAAGTTAAAGCGGCAAGCATTGTCAGGATCACCACAGTTGCGAAGGCGACAGCGCCCAGGTTGGCTTCGACACTGGCTATTCGGCCAAAATTCACCACTGCCACCAGGATGGCAATGACGAAGATATCCAGCATGGACCAGCGCCCGATGAATTCGATGAAGCGGTACATCAATATCCGCTGCCGGGCCGAAAGCGGTTGCCGCCGCTGGACGGAGTACAACAGCAAGCCGATGCCCACCAGCTTGAACGTGGGGACCAGGATACTGGCAATGAACACCACAGCCGCAATGGGCACCATGCCATGCTTGAGCAGGGTGATGACACCGGACATGATGGTGTCCGGGCTGCCCTGACCGAGGGTACTCACGGTCATGATCGGCAGTATGTTGGCTGGGATGTAGAGGATCGACGCCGCAATCAGCAACGCCCAGGTGCGCGCGATACTGTTAGGCCGGCGTGCATGCACGATAGCGCCGCAGCGTGTGCAGGTTTGCGAAGTGCTGTCTGGCTCTTGCCTGTTCAGCTCGTGACACTCATTGCAGACAACAATGCCTGCGTCAATCGCCCGCATGCAGGTCCTCCCCCGATAGCGCACTCCAGATCTGGTGGGGCGACATCACCACCTCGAGCCACACCTGGATCAATAACAGACTGATGAAACAGAACAGCCCAAGGCCCACGGTCAGTTCGGCCAGGTCCACCAGTTTGACGATGGCCACCAGCACCCCCATGAAATAGACCTCGAGCATGCCCCAGTCACGCAGATGGTGATAGATGCGGTAGAAGACCAGGCCGTAGTCACGCCCGAAGTTCAAGCGGATGCTCAACAGCACGGCCAGCTGACAGAGCAGCTTCGCCAGCGGAATGACCATGCTACAGAGCAACACCACTACGGCAACACCGCGCATTCCCGAGTTGTACAGGCCTAGCACGCCACTCCAGACCGTATCGTCCGAAGTCTGACCAAGCAGGTGCAACTGCATGATCGGCAGGAAATTGGCCGGCACGAACAGCAAAAGGGCCGCCAGTACCAAGGCCAGGCTGCGATTGACCACATTGTGCCGGTGGGCATAGAGCTCGTAGCCGCAGCGCGGGCATTGGGCTTTCTCATCATGCTGCAGCACGGGCTTGCGCAGCAGCAGGTCACATTCATGGCAGGCGACAAGCTCGTCCAACGGCAGCTGGTCCAGGGTTTCAGGTTCGACAGAATTGGACATATGGCGCTTCTGAATAGGTGCGTGGTGGCTATTCTAGTGTTCTGGCTCGAATTGTGGGAGGCGACATTGGCCTGGAGGGTATGCGCCCCTGCCTGGCGTTGCCCCCTTCCCCGTAGGAGCGGGTTTACCCGCGAACACCGGCGAAGCCGGTGCCATCTCCGCTCTCGAGCAGTTCCAGTTTTTTTGCCCACAAAGACAAAACCCCTACCTGCATGTGCAGATAGGGGTTTTGCGAAATGAATCTTGACGATGACCTACTCTCACATGGGGAAACCCCACACTACCATCGGCGATGCATCGTTTCACTACTGAGTTCGGGATGGGATCAGGTGGTTCCAATGCTCTATGGTCGTCAAGAAATTCTGTTGCCAGAATGTCCAGATGGACAGCCCAGCGAATTCGGATATGCGATATTTGTGGTCTTACGAATTTTCGGGTCTTTCGTCTTCACCACCGCAATCTGCGTCAGCAAATTGCTTGGGTGTTATATGGTCAAGCCTCACGGGCAATTAGTATTGGTTAGCTCAACGCCTCACAGCGCTTACACACCCAACCTATCAACGTCGTAGTCTTCGACGGCCCTTTAGGGGATTCAAGATCCCAGTGAGATCTCATCTTGAGGCAAGTTTCCCGCTTAGATGCTTTCAGCGGTTATCTCTTCCGAACATAGCTACCCGGCAATGCCACTGGCGTGACAACCGGAACACCAGAGGTTCGTCCACTCCGGTCCTCTCGTACTAGGAGCAGCCCCTCTCAAATCTCAAACGTCCACGGCAGATAGGGACCGAACTGTCTCACGACGTTCTAAACCCAGCTCGCGTACCACTTTAAATGGCGAACAGCCATACCCTTGGGACCGGCTTCAGCCCCAGGATGTGATGAGCCGACATCGAGGTGCCAAACACCGCCGTCGATATGAACTCTTGGGCGGTATCAGCCTGTTATCCCCGGAGTACCTTTTATCCGTTGAGCGATGGCCCTTCCATACAGAACCACCGGATCACTAAGACCTACTTTCGTACCTGCTCGACGTGTTTGTCTCGCAGTCAAGCGCGCTTTTGCCTTTATACTCTACGACCGATTTCCGACCGGTCTGAGCGCACCTTCGTACTCCTCCGTTACTCTTTGGGAGGAGACCGCCCCAGTCAAACTACCCACCATACACTGTCCTCGATCCGGATAACGGACCTGAGTTAGAACCTCAAAGTTGCCAGGGTGGTATTTCAAGGATGGCTCCATGAGAACTGGCGTCCCCACTTCAAAGCCTCCCACCTATCCTACACAAGCAAATTCAAAGTCCAGTGCAAAGCTATAGTAAAGGTTCACGGGGTCTTTCCGTCTAGCCGCGGATACACTGCATCTTCACAGCGATTTCAATTTCACTGAGTCTCGGGTGGAGACAGCGCCGCCATCGTTACGCCATTCGTGCAGGTCGGAACTTACCCGACAAGGAATTTCGCTACCTTAGGACCGTTATAGTTACGGCCGCCGTTTACCGGGGCTTCGATCAAGAGCTTCGCTTGCGCTAACCCCATCAATTAACCTTCCGGCACCGGGCAGGCGTCACACCCTATACGTCCACTTTCGTGTTTGCAGAGTGCTGTGTTTTTAATAAACAGTCGCAGCGGCCTGGTATCTTCGACCGGCATGGGCTTACGGAGCAAGTCCTTAACCCTCGCCGGCGCACCTTCTCCCGAAGTTACGGTGCCATTTTGCCTAGTTCCTTCACCCGAGTTCTCTCAAGCGCCTTGGTATTCTCTACCTAACCACCTGTGTCGGTTTGGGGTACGGTTCCCAGTTATCTGAAGCTTAGGAGCTTTTCTTGGAAGCATGGTATCAACCACTTCGTCGCCTAAAGGCAACTCGTCATCAGCTCTCGGCCTTGAAATCCCGGATTTGCCTAAGATTTCAGCCTACCACCTTAAACCTGGACAACCAACGCCAGGCTGGCCTAACCTTCTCCGTCCCTCCATCGCAATAACTGGAAGTACAGGAATATTAACCTGTTTTCCATCGACTACGCTTTTCAGCCTCGCCTTAGGGACCGACTAACCCTGCGTCGATTAACGTTGCGCAGGAAACCTTGGTCTTTCGGCGTGCGAGTTTTTCACTCGCATTGTCGTTACTCATGTCAGCATTCGCACTTCTGATACCTCCAGCAAGCTTCTCAACTCACCTTCACAGGCTTACAGAACGCTCCTCTACCGCATCATCATACGATGATACCCGTAGCTTCGGTGCATGGTTTGAGCCCCGTTACATCTTCCGCGCAGGCCGACTCGACTAGTGAGCTATTACGCTTTCTTTAAAGGGTGGCTGCTTCTAAGCCAACCTCCTAGCTGTCTAAGCCTTCCCACATCGTTTCCCACTTAACCATGACTTTGGGACCTTAGCTGACGGTCTGGGTTGTTTCCCTTTTCACGACGGACGTTAGCACCCGCCGTGT
>NZ_CP145799.1:3237500-3772500 GCF_045277175.1 Pseudomonas putida group bacterium ESBL64
GCGGCACCATGGCCGGGAAGTTGAATGGGGTGATACCGGCAACCACGCCCAGCGGCTGGAAGTCGGACCAAGCATCGATGTTCGGACCGACGTTGCGGCTGTACTCACCCTTCAGCACTTCAGGGGCTGCACACGCGAACTCGACGTTCTCGATACCACGCTTCAGTTCACCGGCGGCGTCTTCCAGGGTCTTGCCGTGCTCTTCGCTGATCATCTGCGAAATCTTGGCTTCGTTCTGCTCCAGCAGTTGCTTGAAGCGGAACATCACCTGGGCGCGCTTGGCCGGAGGGGTGTTGCGCCAGGCCGGGAAGGCTGCCTTGGCCGAGTCGATCGCTTCCTGCACGGTTGCGCGGCTGGCCAGTTCGACCTTGCGAACGGCCTGGCCAGTGGACGGGTTGAAGACATCGGCGGTGCGCTCACCCTTGGTAACCAGTTCGCCGTGAATCAGGTGCTGAACAATGCTCATGCAAAACTCCAGATAAACAAAGGAGAGCCAGGCGCGCGCTGCGGGCATGCGCCTGGCATCAAAATCGGAAAGATCAGTCGATCAGGTTCAGGGTTTCGCCTACAGCATCGAACAGGCGGTCCAGTTCCTGCGGCTTGGTATTGAAGGTTGGGCCGAACTGCAGGGTGTCGCCACCAAAGCGTACATAGAAGCCGGCTTTCCACAGCTTCATGGCCGCTTCGTATGGGCGAACGATGGCATCACCGTCACGGGCGGCGATCTGGATGGCGCCGGCCAGGCCGTAGTTACGGATATCGACGATATTCTTGGTGCCCTTCACGCCGTGCAGCAGCTTCTCGAAATGCGGCGCCAGTTCAGCCGCGGACTGCACCAGGTTTTCCTTCTGCAGCAGGTCCAGCGCGGCGAGACCGGCGGCACAGGCTACCGGGTGCGCCGAGTAGGTGTAGCCGTGTGGGAATTCCACGGCGTATTCCGGGGTCGGCTGATTCATGAAGGTCTGGTAGATCTCGCTGCTGGCAATCACTGCGCCCATCGGGATGGCGCCGTTGGTCACCTGCTTGGCGATGCACATCAGGTCCGGGGTAACGCCGAAGGCTTCCGAGCCGGTCATCGCGCCCATGCGGCCGAAGCCTGTGATCACTTCGTCGAAGATCAGCAGAATGTTGTGCTGGGTGCAGATTTCACGCAGACGCTTCAGGTAACCCTTCGGCGGCGGCAGCACACCGGCCGAACCGGCCAGCGGCTCGACGATGACTGCTGCGATGTTGGAGGCATCGTGCAGCTCGATCAGCTTGAGCATTTCGTCAGCCAGCGCGATACCGCCCTCTTCCGGCATGCCTTTGGAGAAGGCGTTCACTGGCAACACGGTGTGAGGCAGGTGGTCGACGTCCAGCAGCTGACCAAACATCTTGCGGTTACCGTTGACGCCACCCAGGCTGGTACCGGCGATGTTCACGCCATGGTAACCACGGGCACGGCCGATGATCTTGGTCTTGGTTGCCTGGCCTTTCAGGCGCCAGTAGGCACGCACCATCTTCAGCGCGGTATCGGCGCACTCGGAACCGGAGTTGGTATAGAAGACGTGATTCAGATTGCCCGGAACCAGCTCGGCGATCTTTTCCGCCAGCTGGAACGACAGCGGGTGGCCGAACTGGAACGCTGGGGAGTAGTCCAGCGTACTCAGTTGGCGGGTCACCGCGTCAGCGATTTCCTTGCGAGTGTGCCCTGCGCCGCAGGTCCACAGGCCAGACAGGGCGTCGAAGATCTTGCGCCCGTGGTCATCGACCAGGTAGTTGCCTTCGGCCGCCACGATCAGGCGTGGGTCGCGCTGGAAGTTGCGGTTGGCGGTATAGGGCATCCAGTGGGCGTCCAGCTTGAGCTGGCTGGCGATACCCGTGGGGGCGGTTTCGGGCATGTTCATCGGCGGTTCCTCGGAAGACGATTAGGCAACGATGGATGTTGTTGCAGCTAAGTTGGCACGGCGATAGAGTCTGAAAAAGCCTACATTTCTAACCTTCAGGCAGGCCGAGACTAAACTGATGAGCCGAAGACCCGATCCACTCGCCCAAGTCAGCGATTTCGACATCCGCCTGCTGAAGATCTATCGCAGCGTCGTCGAGTGTGGTGGCTTCTCCGCTGCCGAAAACGTACTGGGCATTGGTCGCTCGGCCATCAGCCAGCAGATGAACGACCTCGAACAACGCCTCGGCCTGCGCCTGTGTCAGCGCGGCCGCGCCGGTTTCTCGCTGACGGAGGAAGGCCGCGAGGTCTACCATTCAGCCCTGCAACTGCTCAGCGCGCTGGAAACCTTCCGCACCGAGGTCAATGGCCTGCACCAGCATTTGCGCGGCGAGCTGAACATCGGCCTGACCGACAACCTGGTGACCCTGCCGCACATGCGTATCACCCATGCCCTGGCGGAACTCAAGGACCGCGGCCCTGATGTACGCATCCAGATCCGTATGATCGCCCCCAGCCAGGTCGAGCACGGCGTGCTCGACGGCAGCCTGCACGTTGGCGTCGTCCCACAGACCAGCCCGCTATCGGGGCTTGAGTACCAACCGCTGTACAGCGAACGCTCGCTGCTGTACTGCGCAGTCGGCCACCCGCTGTTCTACGCCGACGACCAGCAGATAGACGACGAACGCCTCAACAGCCAGGAAGCCATCACCCCCACCTTCCGCCTGCCGGCCGACATCCAGGCGCACTACCAGGCGCTGAATTGCACAGCCAGTGCTTCTGACCGCGAGGGCATGGCGTTTCTCATCCTCACCGGGCGTTATATTGGCTATCTGCCCGACCACTACGCCATGTTCTGGGTACAGCAAGGCCGTTTGCGTGCGCTCAAGCCCAAGGAGCGCTTTTATGACCTGAGCCTGAGCTGGGTTACCCGCAAAGGCCGGCGCCCCAACCTGGTGTTGGAAAGCTTCCTCGAAAGCCTGGCTGCGACACGTTGATGCCAGTCTGTGCCGCAAACGCTTGTCACTTCGGCACAGGCAGGTAATCTTGTCCCACAGCCGCAGCCACTGCCCCGTACGGAATCGTCCATGACCCTAGAAGTCCCTGCGCATCGCCTCTCCGCCTCGGGCAAGCCCGCGGGCCGTATCCGCCAGAAGAACGAACAGGCCATTATCCAGGCCGCCGAAGATGAGTTCGCCCGCCATGGTTTCAAGGGCACCAGCATGAACACCATCGCCCTCAAGGCGGGGTTGCCCAAGGCTAACCTGCATTACTACTTCACCAACAAGCTGGGCCTGTACATCGCCGTGCTCAGCAACATCATCGAGTTGTGGGACAGCACCTTCAACGCCTTGAGCGTCGATGACGACCCCGGTGAAGCCCTGAGCCAGTACATCCGCACCAAAATGGAGTTCTCCCGGCGCAACCCGCAAGCTTCGCGCATTTTCGCCATGGAAGTGATCAGCGGTGGCACCTGCCTGACCGAATACTTCAGTGCCGATTACCGCGAATGGTTCCGCGGCCGTGCTGCGGTATTCCAGGCCTGGATCGAAGCAGGCAAAATGGACCCGGTCGACCCGGTGCACCTGATCTTCCTGCTCTGGGGCAGCACCCAGCACTATGCCGACTTCGCCACCCAGATCTGCCAGGTGACTGGCCGCAGCCGCCTGACCAAGCAGGACATGGAAGACGCGAGCAACAACCTTATCCACATCATTTTGAAGGGCTGCGGCATCAAGCCGGCTGCCTGACTGTCCTTTATGCCTTCTACCCTGCTCGACCTCTGCGAATACCGCGAGGAAATCCGCAAAAGCCGCTTCATCACCCTCGCCGGGCCGATCAGCAGCGCCGCCGAAGCGATGAGTTTCATCGAACGCCACAGCGACCTGGCCGCTACCCACAACTGCTGGGCCTGGAAACTCGGCGCGCAGTACCGCAGCAGTGACGACGGCGAACCCGGCGGCACTGCAGGGCGGCCGATACTGGCGGCCATTGAAGCGCAGGACTGCGACCAGGTGGTGGTGCTGGTGATCCGTTGGTACGGCGGCATCCAGCTGGGTACCGGCGGCCTGGCCAGGGCCTATGGCGGCGGCGCCAACAAGTGCCTGCAACAGGCGCCCAAGCGCCTACTGGTGCAGCGCAGCCACTTCAGCTGCAGTTGCAGTTTCAGCGAACTGGCGCTGGTGAAGTTGCGCCTGGCCGAGATTGACGGCCTGGTCCTGGATGAACAGTTCACCGCCAATGGTGTGGACCTGGTGATTGCCCTCGGTGACGCCCACCTGGCGCCATTGCAACAGCAACTGGCGGACCTGAGCCGCGGGCGTATTTTGCTCGAAGCACGCTGAACATTGCCCACAACAACTGTGGGCCTGCCTGTGGATAAGCTTGGGGCACTCTCTTGCAGGCTAGTGATTTCGAGGCCCCCAGAGCTTTGATCATATTTTGATCACTATTTGATGACAGTCGTAAACTGCTGAATGTGCGCGACTTATCCCCAGCGAACCGCCCATCCAAGCCGCACCCCGCTTGCTCACCTTGCACACAATAACTGTGGACCAGCTTGTGGATAACCCGTGCGCCAACAGGCGAAGCGCCCGGCCCCGCAAGGCCCAGACAAAACTGACCATTTTTTAACCAGACGTAAACCAGGCACGCGTATTCGCCGTGACGTATGCTCAATTCCTTTCTCCTACACCGATAAAGGAATGTTCCTATGGCCAATTCAAGAACTGCCCTCATCATCGGCGCCTCGCGCGGGCTTGGCCTGGGCTTGGTACAACGCCTGCACGAAGACGGTTGGCACATCACTGCCACCGTCCGTAACCCGCAGCAGCCCGGCGCCCTGGCGAACGTGCCCGGCGTGCATATCGAGCAGCTGGAAATGAACGACACCGTTCAGCTCGACAGCCTGAAGCAATGCCTGCAAGGCCAGGTGTTCGACCTGATATTCGTCAACGCCGGAGTCATGGGCCCCCTGCCGCAAGACCTGGAGGCAGTCCACAACAGCGACATTGGCGATCTGTTCATGACCAACGCTGTGGCGCCGATACGCGTGGCTCGCCGCCTGGTGGGTCAAATACGCGAAGGCAGTGGTGTGCTGGCTTTCATGAGCTCGATCCTGGGAAGCGTCACCATCCCAGACGGTGGCGAAATCTGCCTGTACAAGGCCAGCAAGGCGGCACTGAACTCGATGATCAACAGCTTCTTCGTTGAGCAGCAGCGCCCGGACCTGTGCGTGCTGGCCATGCACCCGGGCTGGGTGAAAACTGACATGGGTGGCGAAAACGCCGAAATCGATGTGCTCACCAGCACCCGCGGCATGATCGAACAGATCAAGGCCCAAAGCGGCAAGGGCGGCCTGCGTTTCATCAACTACAAGGGCGAACCCTTGGTCTGGTGATTCACCAGGTCGCAGCCCGGCTGGGCGCATTGCCCAGCCAGCCCCTGTAGAATGGCCGCAACCGTACCTGATTGAGATGACCACTATGTATGACTGGTTGAACGCCCTGCCCAAGGCCGAACTGCACCTGCACCTGGAAGGCTCACTGGAGCCAGAGTTGCTGTTCGCCCTGGCCGAGCGCAACAAGATCGCCTTGCCCTGGGCCGATGTGGAGACCTTGCGCGGTGCCTATGCCTTCAACAACCTGCAGGAGTTCCTCGACCTGTATTACCAGGGCGCGGATGTGCTGCGCACCGAGCAGGACTTCTACGACCTGACCTGGGCCTACCTGCAACGCTGCAAGGCCCAGAACGTGATCCACACCGAACCCTTCTTCGACCCGCAGACCCACACCGACCGCGGCATTGCTTTCGAAGTGGTGCTCAACGGCATCAGCCAGGCGCTCAAGGATGGCCGCGAACAACTGGGCATCAGCAGCGGCCTGATCCTCAGCTTCCTGCGCCACCTCAGCGAGGATGAAGCGCACAAGACCCTCGATCAGGCCTTGCCGTTCCGCGATGCGTTCATTGCCGTAGGCCTGGACAGCTCGGAGATGGGCCACCCGCCCAGCAAGTTCCAGCGGGTGTTCGACCGCGCCCGTAGCGAAGGCTTCGTCGCCGTTGCCCATGCTGGCGAAGAAGGCCCGCCCGAGTACATCTGGGAAGCCCTCGACCTGCTGAAGATCAAACGTATCGACCATGGCGTGCGCGCCATCGAGGACGAGCGCCTGATGCAGCGCATCATCGACGAGCAGATCCCGCTCACGGTGTGCCCGCTGTCCAACACCAAGCTCTGCGTGTTCGACCACATGAGCCAGCACAACATCCTCGACATGCTCGAGCGTGGTGTGAAAGTCACGGTCAACTCGGACGACCCGGCCTACTTCGGTGGCTACGTCACGGAGAACTTCCACGCTCTGCATACCCACTTGGGCATGACCGAAGACCAGGCTCGTCGCCTGGCGCAGAACAGCCTGGACGCACGGCTGGTTTGAGTAGCATGACGACGTTGCGCTCAACCGACCTGCAACGTCGCCACGCGGGCTATGCGATTGATCTGCTGGATACCCAGCGCCGAAATATGCAGTGCCCGCGAGTCCTCTATCTCGCGCATCCAGCCAGATTGCAGGAACAACCTGAACAAGGCCTGACCCAGTACGCCACCCAGATGCGGGCCTTGGTCATTCCATTCGGTGCAGCGGCAGATCACGCAACCTCGTTGCTGGTGTGGCGCCAGGGCATCGATGTACACCCCGACCAAGGCCAACTGCGCCCGCCCCTCGTCACTGACCCTCAAGTGCCGTCCGCTGCCTTCCAACCAGCCAGCCACCACCATGCGATGGTACAGCTCACTGGCCAACTCCCCACCCAGGTGATCGCCACAACGGCGCGCCCGGCGCATCGACAGCGGCAGCGACGATACCGGCGCTTCGGCACGCTCTCCCCTGGCGCTTTCCAGCTGTACGCTGGCCAAGGCCTCTACCGCCGCTCCGACCTGCGGGGTAGCCAGGCAGAAGTAACGTTTGCGGCCCCTGGCTTCATGCCTGAGCAAACCGGCCGACGACAGCAGCGAAAGGTGCGCGCAGGCTGACGATGAAGTCAGGCCAGTCATTATCGCGAGCTCATTGGCCAACCGCGGTGTGCCATCGATCAATGCCCACAACATGGCACTTCGCTTGGGGTCGGCCATCAGGCTGGCGATCTGGCTGATACTGCTGGCTGCGTTCATGTCCTTGTAACTCCCTGCAAGTTCACTGTGGGGATGCGATGGCCAACCCTGCCAGGGAAGCGCCTCTCGCTGGCACTGGCCTGGCTCGCCAGTATAAGCCGCAGAAAACGCCGGTTCAGACGGCCAGGTGCCATCGTACTCATGACGAAAAACCACTGGGTATGCCTACCCATGGCAAGCAGCGAGGCGGCTTCGAAAACGCCCCGGCACCCAGTCAATCAAGGCACCGGTACGCCCACACAAACGCGCTGAAACATCTTGATGAAAACAAACTTGCAGCCATTTCAGATGTGGCCCACAGCAACCTTCCACAAATAGTGCGAAACAAAGCGAAGGTTCTGCGGGTTTGCAGGCATTGCGCCCAAAGTAGGAGACACCGCCAGGAAAATGCACACACTTACCGTCAGTCAGGACGCTGAAGCCGTGTCATGGCAGGCTGGCGGGCCAGCGCTACACTTGAGCGGCTCCCCTTCCTGGAGGTATGCAGCGATGAAAATTATCGTAAGTGCGTCGAGCCGAAACCCCGCCTGCCCTTGGCAAGTCCAGCTCGATCAGCATGTGGTCAGTTTCCGCAGCGAGGCTGAGGCGCGTGCCTTCGTCGCCACGCTGGAAACCCGGCTGCAGGCACCTCACCCGCTCATGCGGGAGCCTTGGCCTGCAAACGCCGGGTCAACAGCGCAACACTGACCACCAGCGCCCCGCACAGGCTGATCACGATTGCCATGGGCACCGCACTGCCATCATGCAGCAGCCCGACCAGCGCCGCAGCACCCGCAGCTACGCTGAACTGCACACAGCCCATCAGTGCCGAGGCGCTGCCGGCACGCGCGCCCTGTCCACTCATGGCGCAGGCCGAAGCATTGGGAATGATGCAACCAAGGCTGGCGATACAGATGAACAGCGGCACCAGTAGCGGCCACAGTTGCGCAGGGCGCAACGCCGCCACGCCCAGCAACACCAGGCCCGCAACCAGATACAGCCACACCGCACGGCCCAGCAGGAAGGCCGGCCCGCGTTTGGCCAGCAGGCGGGCGTTCACCTGCGCCACCAGAATAAAACCTGCGGCGTTGGTGCCGAACAGCCAGCCGTAGTGCTCAGCGGGCACGCCATACAGTTTGATGAACACGAAAGGTGAACCGGCGATATAGGCAAACATGCCGGCAATGGCGATACCGCCGGTCAGGGCATGGCCGAGGAAAACCCGGTCAGCCAGCAGCCGCAGGTACTGGCGCAAGGCGCCAGACAGCGGTTGCCGGGGTATATGCTCGGGCAGGCTTTCCGGCAGGCCCAGGCTTACCGCCAGCAGGCAGCCGGCACTGAACAGGCTCAGCGCAAGGAAGATCGACTGCCAGCCGGCCAGGTTCACCAGCACCCCACCCAGCATCGGTGCCAGGATCGGCGCCAAGCCCATGACCAGCATCAGTTGCGAAAACACTTTGGCTGAAGCTACCGGGTCGCACTTGTCGCTGACGATGGCCCGCGAAAGCACCATGCCGGCACAACCACCCAGTGCCTGGATGAAACGCGCCACCACCAAGGTATCGAGGTTGGGGGCGTAGGCACAGGCCAGTGATGCCAAGGTGAACAGCGTAACGCCGAACATCAGCGGTTTGCGTCGGCCAAAGCGGTCGGCAACCGGCCCATAGGCCAACTGCCCGATAGACAGGCCCAGGAAGTAGGCGGCCAATGTGGCCTGGACGTGTTTTTCATCGGTGGCGAACGCTTGCGCCATGGCCGGGAAGGCTGGCAGGTAAAAGTCGATCGCCAAGGGCCCGAACGCACTGAGTGCGCCCAGGATGAGCACCATTCGCAGGTTCATCAGGAATCCATAGCAGGCTAAGCAAGTGACTGATTCTACCTGCTGTGGACCCTGTCAATGTGAAAACATTTGCAACACTGTTACCCCCGGTGGGAGCAATCAGGTCTTCAGGCGATTTCGGCCTGATACCCCTCATCGCGAATCGCAGTGAGAATCTGCTCCTGCGCCAACTCGCTCTGCACACGCACCTGTTTACCTGCCAGATCAACTTCCACCCTGGCTGCCGCATCCTGCTCCTGCACCGCGCGGGTCACGGCTTTCACGCAATGGCCGCAGGTCATGCCTTGTACATTGAACACTTGCATGGGGGTTACCTCCTTCAGGTTTTTCACAAGTCTCAAGCTTGCCATGAGGGCAAGGTCAAGCCCTGCCTGCAACGCCCGGGGTGGAAATCCGCGTCCGCGTCGGCCAAGCTGCGCCTTTGACGATCAGGCAAGCAGGAGATTTTTCATGTTCAGGGCAGCATTGGGCGTCGTCGGGCTCTTGGGCGCGCTGGCTGTGGTGCCACCGGCATTCGCCGAGGGCAACTCGGCCTACAGCGTACTGATCATTTCCCGGGAGCGCCTGGAAGTGGCCACCAGTTGCGAAATCGGCGTATACCTCAACGACCAGCTTTCCGGGCGCGTTTTCCAGGAGCAGTCCACCTCGTTCAACCTGCCGCCTGGCCCGGTGGATGTGCGCCTGCGCCTGCTGCCTGGGCAAATGCCGGGTTGCGCCGCAGGTATAGAGGACCAGCGCAGCACGCGTTTGAATCTGCAGGCGGGCCAGATCAACAAATACCGCATCGCCATGGGGCAATATGGGCTGGAGTTGAAACGAGCCGACCTGGGCTATTGACCTTGCCTGCGTGGCAAGGTTGATGCTGGAGGCCTGTCCAAGGAGGAGAGCCATGCCCGCATCCACCACATACGACCTGCCGATCTCCGGCATGACCTGCGCCAGCTGTGCTGGCCGGGTCGAGCGCGCCCTGCGCAAGGTCACCGGCGCTGAACAGGTCAGCGTAAACCTCACCACTGAAAAAGCCCGGGTTGTAGCCCCGCCTGCCAGCCTGCCAGCCTTGGTCGAAGCCGTGCGCGAGGCCGGTTACGGGGTACCAACCCGCACCCTCGAACTGCAGATAGGCGGCATGACCTGCGCCAGTTGTGTCGGCCGAGTAGAGCGCGCCCTGGGCAAATTGGCCGGGGTCGAGCGGGTCAGCGTCAACTTGGCCAGCGAACGCGCGCACCTCGAAGTGCTTGCGGCCCTTGATGACAACCTGCTGATCGACGCTGTGCAAAAGGCAGGCTACAGCGCCAGCCTGCCGCAATCGACCAAGGACGACCAAAGCGCTGTCCAGCGCCGCCTGCGCAACGAGCGCCTGGCAGTCGGTGCAGCCTTGCTGTTGGCCCTGCCGCTGGTATTACCCATGCTGGTACAACCGTTCGGCTTGCACTGGATGCTACCCGCCTGGGCGCAGTTCCTGCTGGCCACACCCGTGCAGTTCATTCTCGGTGCCCGCTTCTACATTGCAGCCTGGAAGGCCGTGCGCGCCGGCGCCGGCAACATGGACCTGCTGGTGGCCCTGGGCACCAGCGCTGGTTATGGCCTGAGCCTGTACCAATGGGCACAGGCTCCCGCCGGTATGGCCCCGCACCTGTACTTCGAAGCCTCAGCCGTGGTGATTGCCCTGGTATTGCTGGGCAAGTACCTGGAAAGCCGCGCCAAACGCCAGACCGCCAGTGCCATCCGAGCCCTCGAAGCCCTGCGCCCGGAACGCGCCCTGCGCGTGGTCGACGGCGTGGAAGAGGACGTGGCCATCGCCCACTTGCGCGTGGGCGACCTGGTACTGGTCAAGCCCGGCGAACGCTTCCCGGTCGACGGCGTGGTCGAAGACGGCAGCAGCCATGCCGATGAGGCCCTGATCAGCGGCGAGAGCCTGCCAGTGCCCAAGCAACCCGGCGACAGCGTCACCGGTGGCGCCATCAATGGCGAAGGCCGGCTGCTGGTGCGTACCCAGGCGCTGGGCACCGAGACCGTGCTGGCGCGCATCATCCGTCTGGTGGAAGACGCCCAGGCCGCCAAAGCACCGATCCAGAAGCTGGTCGACCGTGTCAGCCAGGTGTTCGTCCCGGCCGTGCTGGTACTGGCCCTGATCACCCTGATCGGCTGGTGGTTGGCTGGGGCACCGCTGGAAACCGCGCTGATCAACGCCGTCGCCGTGCTGGTCATCGCCTGCCCCTGCGCCCTCGGCCTGGCCACGCCCGCCGCGATCATGGCCGGCACCGGGGTCGCCGCCCGCCACGGCATCCTGATCAAGGATGCCGAAGCTCTGGAGCGTGCCCATGCGGTCAACCGCGTAGTGTTCGACAAAACCGGTACCCTCACCTCCGGCAGCCCGCGGGTGGTTCACAGTCAGGCGCTGGACGGCAACAGTGCCGACCTTCACCGCCTGGCCGGCGCCCTGCAGCGCGGGAGTGAACACCCGCTGGCCAAGGCGGTACTGGTGGCCTGTGCAGAGCAAGGGCTGGACGTGCCAACCGTTGCCGACAGCCAGTCACTGACCGGGCGCGGCATTGCCGGGCGCGTTGAAGGCCGTGAACTGGCGCTGGGCAACCGCCGACTGCTTGACGAAAGCGGTCTGCAGCCCGGCGATTTGGCCGCCCAGGCCCAGGCCTGGGAAGCGGAAGGGCGCACACTGTCGTGGCTGATCGAGCGCGGCGCGCAACCGAGAGTCGTGGGCCTGTTCGCCTTTGGTGACAGCCTCAAGCCTGGCGCCGCGCAGGCCATCGAAACCCTGCACACCCAACACATCAGCAGCCACCTGCTGACCGGTGACAACCGTGGCAGCGCCAAAGTGGTTGCCGAGGCACTGGGCATCGACGATGTGCACGCCGAAGTGCTACCGGCCGACAAGGCCGCGACCGTGGCCGCGCTCAAGCAGGATGGGGTGGTCGCCATGGTTGGCGATGGCATCAACGATGCACCGGCGTTGGCCGCGGCCGACATCGGCATTGCCATGGGTGGCGGTACCGACGTGGCCATGCAGGCCGCCGGCATCACCCTGATGCGTGGCGACCCGCGTCTGGTGCCCGCCGCGCTGGAAATCAGCCGCAAAACCTACGCGAAGATCCGCCAGAACCTGTTCTGGGCCTTCATCTACAACCTGATCGGCATTCCGCTCGCCGCGCTGGGTTACCTCAACCCGGTACTGGCAGGAGCTGCCATGGCCCTGTCCAGTGTCAGCGTCGTCAGCAATGCACTGTGGCTTAAAACGTGGAAACCCACCAGCAGCACCCAGGAGGCGCCATGAATATCGGCCAGGCCGCCCGCCGCAGCGGGCTCAGCACCAAGATGATCCGTTACTACGAGTCCATCGGCCTGCTCAAACCCGCCACTCGCAGCGACAGCGGCTACCGCCTGTACCAGGCGCAAGACTTGCACAACCTGGCCTTCATCAAACGCTCCCGCGACCTGGGCTTTTCCCTCGAAGAGGTCGGCAAGTTGCTGACCTTGTGGCAGGACCGCCAACGTGCCAGCGCCGATGTGAAGGCGCTGGCCATGCACCACATCGATGAACTGAACCGGCGCATCGAGGAGCTGGTGAGCCTGCGCGACACCCTCGGCGAGCTGGTTTCGCACTGCCAGGGTGACGACCGTCCGGACTGCCCGATCCTCAAAGACCTGGCCAATGGCGCTGCGGGCAGCTGCTGTCACTGAGCTGCCACGCGCCTTTGGCATGCCATAAATGTCCAAACACGACCGAATAGTCACCAACCACGACTTTATCCAATAAATACGGGCGTTTTGGCTTCATAAAACCCGGATGCTGCCGATGCAGTTGCTACCTGCCTCGTGTGTCGAAAACAAAAATTCCGGGAGCGTCGATGAGCATCAAACAGAAACTGACCTGGGCATTCGCGGTCATCGCCGGCTTGCCCATCGTTCTCGTGGCCACCCTGGTGGTCATCAACCTGCGCGGCGAAGCCCGCGACGGATTCCTCGACAGCAGCAGCCGGGAAATCCGCCAGGTCAGCAACGCGATGAACATCTTCTTCCAGGGGATCAACCAGAACGTCGAGTACATGGCTTCCCAGCCAATGGTTGCCGCCACGGGCAGCGAGCTGAACAAGTACATGAGCGCAACCCCGTCCTACGAACTGGGCGAGCAGGCCAGCAAAATTCTCGACTTCATGACTCGCCTGGCCAACTCACACCCCGCCTACGCCTACCTGTCCTACGGGGTGAATGACGGCGGCTACACTGGCTGGCCGGCCGGCCAGAAGTTTGTCAATTATGACCCACGCACGCGCCCCTGGTACCAACTTGCCATGGCCAACCCTGGCAAGACGATGCGTACCGGCGCCTACTACTGGGCCGCCGACGATGCGGTGCTGGTCAGCACCGTGCGCACCGTGGCCAACCAGCTGGGCAACCCCGGCGGCGTGGTCAACATCGACGTGTCGCTCAAGGGCCTGACCGAAATCGTCAAGCAGATCAAACTGGGCGAAAGCGGCTACCTGATGCTGGTGGAAAGCAACGGCAACGTGATGGTCGACCCGCGCGACGCCGCCCACAACTTCAAGCAGCTGGGAAGCTTTGGCGACGGTTACGCCAAGCTGGCCAAAGCCGGCAAAGGCCTGGTCGAGGTCGAACTCAATGGCGTGCACTACATGGCCAACGTCTACCCCGATCAGCAGCTGGGCTGGACCTTCATCGGCCTGATCGAACAAAGCGAAGTGATGCAGACCACCACCCGGCTCACCTGGCTGATCGGTGTCATCGCTGTGGTGTTGGCCTCGCTGTTCGCGGTGGTCGGTGCGGCCTTCGCCAAACTGATCGTGCGCCCGATCAACAGCGTCACCAACGGCCTGGAGGACATTGCCCAAGGTGAGGGTGACCTGACCCGCAACCTGGAAATCCGCGGCCGCGACGAAACCGCGCAACTGGCCAGCTGGTTCAACCAGTTCCTCGGTGCCATTCGCAGCCTGATCCAGCACATCGGTGCTGCCGCCAGCAAGATCCTCAGCACGTCCAGCAGCTCGACCCGCGTCTCCAGCGACATGGCCGAGGCGGCCGGCCGCCAGCGCGAAGCCGTGGATATGGTTTCCACTGCATTCCACGAAATGGTCGCCACCGCCAATGAAGTGGCACGGTCCTGCAGCCAGGCCGCGCAGTCGGCCGACAGCGGCCAGCAGCAGGCCCGCGAAGGGCAGCAACAGATCGATGCAGCGGTACACAGCGTTGATCGCCTGAGCCAGGAGATCGAGCAATCGGCCCAGTCGATCCAGCAACTGGAGCGTGACAGCAACGCCATTCAGTCGATCCTCGGCACCATCCGTTCGATTGCCGAACAAACCAACCTGCTGGCCCTGAACGCCGCCATCGAAGCGGCCCGTGCCGGTGAGCAGGGCCGCGGCTTTGCCGTGGTGGCCGACGAAGTACGGGCGCTGGCCAAGCGTACTGCCGACTCCACCGCTGAAATCGACGGTTTGCTGGGCAACCTGGCCAGCCGTACCGCCGAAGTGGCCGAGCAGATGCACGCCAGCCTGGAAGTGTCGCAGCAGTCGGTGAGCCGCATTGGTCTGGCCCGCGACAGCTTCGGGCAGATCCGTGAGTCGGTGGATGTGATCCGCGACATGAACACCCAGATCGCCACGGCAGCCGAAGAACAGCATCAGGTGGCTGAGGACATCAACCGGCACATCAGCCAGATTCACGGGGATGCGCAGTTGGTGGCCGAGCTGGCCCAGGCGGCGCGCCAGGACTCCGAGAGCCTGGCCGGGCTGTCCAATGAGCTGGATACGCTGGTGCGCAGGTTCCGCACCTGACGTATGGCCTGTGCCGGCCCTTTCGCGGATAACCCCGCGAAAGGGCCGGCACAGGCAACCGAAAATCAGAGCTTCAATTCCCCCGGTGTCGCGCCAAACAGCTGCTTGAACGCCGCAATGTAGGCCGACGTGGAGTCATACCCACACCCCAGCGCCGCCTCGGTCACATTCTCCCCCGCCTCCAGCAACGCCAGCGACGACAACAACCGCATGCGCTGGCGCCAATTACGAAAGCTCAACCCGGTTTCCCGTTGAAACAGCCGCATCAGCGTCTTCTCCGAACACCCCAGCTCCCGCGCCCATTGCTGCAAGGTCTGCGGCTGGTCTGGTGCAGCGATCAAGCCATTGCACAGCGCCAGCAAACCAGGGTGGCGGGGCAACGGCAGCGAAAAACCGACTTCCGGCAAGGTGCGCAACTGATCGAGCAGCACTGCCACCAGACGCGATTCGGCGCTGTCGTCCTCTGGGTAATCTGCCGGGAACAGGCAGAACTGCTTGATCAGCTCGCGCGCCAGCGGCGTGACTTCCAGCACTCGACATTGTTCCGGCGCCCATGGGCAGGCATCGCGGCGCACATACAGGCTGCGCATCTCGGCTTGCATCGAGGTGACCACTTCATGCTCGGCATCGGCAGGAATCCACACACCCCACTGCGGTGGGGCAAAGTAACTGCCGTCGCGTGTGTACACGCCAAGTACACCGCTGATGGCGTAGGAGAACTGCACCCAGTCGTGCTGGTGGCGGGTAGTCCACGAACCGGCGCCAAGGCTTTCGGCACGGGCGTAGAGCGGTCTGGGCAGGTGTTCCAGCGCGGGGATAGCGCGGGGGTGTCCGATGATCGGCATGGTATGTTCTTGTAGTTCTGACCAGACAAGCCTAACAGCTGGATCATGATCGAGGCACTCACCGCCTCTGCAGTTACCCTGGAGGTGCTTCAGCGCTCGACGATAACGGTCACCCCCTGCCCGCCTGCCGCACAGATCGAAATCAGCCCGCGCCCCTTACCCGCCGTCGCCAGCAGCTTGGCCAGGTGGGCCAATATCCGCCCACCGGTTGCCGCAAACGGGTGCCCGGCCGCCAGCGAACTGCCCTTCACATTGAGTTTGCTGCGGTCGATCGCGCCCAGCGGCGCCTCCAGGCCCAACCGCTCACGGCAGTAATCGGCATCTTCCCAGGCCTTGAGCGTGCACAGCACCTGGGCAGCAAAGGCTTCGTGGATTTCGTAGTAGTCAAAGTCCTGCAGCGTCAGGCCATTGCGTGCCAGCAAGCGTGGCACGGCATACACCGGCGCCATCAACAACCCTTCGCGCCCCGTGACAAAATCCACCGCAGCGGTTTCGCCATCGACCAGATAGGCAAGCACCTGCAACCCCTGCTGCTGCGCCCACGCTTCGCTGCCCAACAGCACCAGCGAAGCACCATCGGTCAACGGCGTGGAATTACCCGCCGTCAACGTGCCCTGCCCGCTGCGGTCAAAGGCTGGTTTGAGCCTGGCCAACTGCTCAAGGCTCAGGTCGGGGCGCAGGTTGTTGTCCCGCACCAGCGAAAGAAACGGCGTCAACAGGTCGTCCTGCCAACCCTCGGCATAGGCAGCGGCCAGCTTTTGATGGCTAAGCAGCGCCAATTCGTCCTGCTCGGCGCGGCCAACGCGCCAAGTGTGGGCCATGCGCTCGCAATGCTCGCCCATCGACAACCCCGTACGCGGCTCGCTATTGCGTGGTAGCTCGGGTTTCAGGTGATGTGGCCGCAGCTTGAGTAAGGGCTGTAACCGTTCGCCAAGGCTTTTGCCACGGTTGGCCTGCAGCAATATATGGCGCAAGCCTTCGTTGACGGCGATCGGCGCAACGGAGGTGCTGTCGACACCGCCTGCAATACCGCAGTCGATCTGCCCCAGGGCAATCTTGTTGGCCACCAGCAGCGCAGCCTCCAGCCCGGTACCGCAGGCCTGCTGGATGTCATAGGCCGGGGTCTGCGGTGACAGGCGCGAACCCAACACGCACTCGCGGGTCAGGTTCATGTCGCGCGAGTGCTTGAGCACAGCACCGGCCACCACCTCGCCCAACCGCAGGCCGTGCAGGCGATAGCGTTCGATCAAGCCTTCAAGCGCGGCCGTGAGCATCGCCTGGTTGCTGGCCGTGGCGTAGGCGCCATTGGAGCGGGCGAAAGGGATCCGGTTGCCGCCCAGGATCGCGACCCGGCGAGTTGAACGCATGCGCGTGTTCCTCCTGAAACAATTTGTTCGGTACAGCCTAGGTGTTTTTACCGCATTCGAACGACCCTGCCGCAAAGTTGGTCCACACTTTCAAGCTTGCCTTTCGGGAGACCACTCATGAGCGATCGCTACCTCGGTTTTGCCAACTCCAATCTCGGCCGCCGCCTCGTGGATGCCCTTGGCCTGCCACGCCCGGCGCCACTGGAGCGCTGGCAGGCTGGACGCCTACGGCCGGTGGAAGGTGCCCTGGTACTGGGTGGCGGGCCACTGGCGAAGCAGGTCGAAGCCATCGCCCCACGCCTCACTGACGAGGTATACAGCTTCAATGCCGACAACCTGCAGGCTGAAGCCTGGGTGGCCGGCCTGGGGCCGAAAATCAAGGCCGTGGTATTCGATGCCAGTCACTTGTCCGACAGCGATGCACTGAAGCAGTTGCGTGAATTTTTCCAGCCGCTGCTACGCAGTCTGGCCCCATGCGCCCATGTCCTGGTGCTGGGCCGTGCACCGGAAAGCCTCGACGACCCACTGGCCAGCGTTGCACAACGTGCCCTTGAGGGCTTCAGCCGCTCACTGGCCAAGGAACTGCGCAACGGCGCCACTGCCCAGCTGTTGTATGTCACCCCCGGTGCCGAAGATCAGCTGGAAGGCGCCCTGCGCTTCTTCCTCTCGCCGAAGAGTGCCTTCATCTCTGGCCAGGTACTGCGCCTGCAAGCCTGCACCGGCCAGGTGGAGGACTGGACCCGCCCACTCGGCGGCCGCCGTGCGCTGGTCACGGGGGCTGCGCGCGGTATCGGCGCCGCCATTGCGGAAACCTTGGCACGGGACGGCGCCGATGTACTGCTGCTGGATGTACCGCAGGCCAGCCAGGACCTCGACGCCCTCGCTGCACGCCTCGGCGGCAAGGCACTGCCACTGGATATATGCGCTAGCGATGCGGCAACGCAACTGCTCGCGGCCCTGCCCGACGGCATCGATATCGTGGTGCACAACGCCGGTATCACCCGCGACAAGACACTGGCCAACATGACGCCGGAATACTGGGACGCCGTGCTGGCCGTGAACCTCAAGGCACCGCAAGTGCTCACCCAGGCGTTGTATGACAACGGCGCGCTGGGGGAAAACGCGCGCATCACCCTGCTGGCCTCGGTCAGCGGCATTGCCGGCAACCGCGGGCAGGCCAACTATGCCGCGAGCAAGGCCGGGCTGATCGGCCTGGCCCAGGCCTGGGCGCCACGGCTTGCCGAGCGCGGTGGCAGCATCAACGCCATCGCCCCCGGTTTCATCGAAACCCACATGACTGCAGCCATGCCCATGGGCCTGCGCGAGGCGGGCCGGCGCTTGAGTTCGCTGGGCCAGGGTGGGCGCCCGCAGGATGTCGCCGAAGCCATTGCGTGGCTCAGCCAGCCAGGCTCCGGGTCGGTCAACGGCCAGGTGCTGCGGGTGTGCGGCCAGGCACTGATGGGGGCTTGAACATGAGCCGACAATGGCACGACCTGCACAACCCGGCCGCCCGCGCCAGCCTGTACCTGCGCGCAGCCAGCAAACGCTCCATCAGCGGCGACCGGCTGCCGGACGATGGCCTGCGCTGTTTCATGCGGGTCCAACCGGGCAATCTGGGTGCCTATCGAAGGCTTTGCCACTTTCCCGATGATGGCCGCCTGCCGGGGACCTATCCTCATGTGATGGCGTTTGCCCTGCAATTGCAGCTGATGACAGCCGATGATTTCCCCTTCCCGCTGCTTGGTCTGGTACACCTGCACAACCGCATCGAAGTGCTGCGCCCCCTGGGTGGTGTCGAAGGGCTGCGTTTTGCGGTGTACGCGCACAACCTGCAGCGCCATGCCAAAGGTGGCACCTTCGACCTGGTCACCGAGGCTGAAGATGGCATCGGCCTGCTCTGGCGCGAGACCAGCCGCATGTTGGTGCGTGGCTTGACCCTGGAAGGCGAGGCAAGTGAGCCCGCCGACACGGCGCCTGATTCATTGCCCGAGGCCACCCGCTGGTATGCCGACAGTGATATCGGCCGGCGATATGCCAGGGTGTGCGGGGATTACAACCCTATCCACCTCAGTGCTGTCAGTGCGCGGTTATTTGGCTTTCCAACGGCCATTGCCCATGGCATGTGGACCAAGGCCATGGCCTTGGCCGCGCTGCGCGGGCACTTGCCGCACAGTGGCTTTGCCTTTGAGGTGGACTTCCGCAAGCCGGTCAGGTTGCCTTCAGAGGTGGTGCTCAGTGCCAGTGAAGCGGGCCCTTCGGGCCAACTGCGCCTGGACGGGCACGGGGACGTGCTGCATATGGTCGGCCGTTGGGAGTGCCTGTAGGGCCGGGCCTGTCCTGGCGGTATACGCTTGCTTTGCATCGGGCCTGGGCAGAAGCTATGCAGCAATAGGAGACCCCCGATGAACCTGCAAGAACTCACCCAACGCCTGCATCAGATCCGCGATACCAATGACTGGCGCGGCTTCCACAGCCCGAAGAACCTGGCCATGGCCGCCAGCGTCGAAATGGCCGAACTGGTAGAAATCTTCCAGTGGCTGAGCGAGGACGAATCGCGCCAGCTGCCTGCCGACAAACTGGCCCACGCCGGCCAGGAAATCGGTGACGTGGTGCTCTACCTGTTGCTGCTGTGCAGCGAACTGGGTCTGGACATGGACCAAGTGGTGCGTGCCAAGCTGGCCGACAGCGAGAGGCGCTTCGCCCGATGAACGACCGTCATTTCGATGAGCTGGCCACTCGCTTTGCCGAAAAGATCTATGGCGGCGCCAAGGGTGCGATCCGCCTGGCCGTGCTGCAGGCCGACCTGGCCGAAGCGCTACCCGACCGCCCGCTACGCATCCTCGACATCGGCGCCGGATTGGGCCACATGGCCCTGTGGCTGGCCGAGCGCGGCCACCAGCTGACTCTGGCCGAACCCGCGGCGCCCATGCTCGACGGCGCCAGGGCGCGCTTTGCCGAAGCCGGCCAGACCGCGACCTTCATCCAGGCGCCCTGGCAAGACCTGCTCGGTCAGCTGACCGAGCGCTACGACCTGGTGCTCTGCCACGCCGTGCTCGAATGGCTGGCCGAACCCGAGAGCATCCTGCCGGTGCTGCACCAGCTCACGGCCCCCGGCGGTTGGTTATCGCTGGCCTTCTACAACCGCGACGCACTGGTCTATCGCAACCTGCTCAAGGGCCATTTCCGCAAGTTGCGCAGCAACCGGCTGGAAGGTGAAAAGCAGAGCCTGACCCCACAGAAACCGCTTGATCCACGCGAACTCAAGGCGCAACTTGAGCCTATGTGGCAGGTTGAAAGCGAAAGCGGCGTGCGGGTGTTTCACGACTATATGCCCAAGGAATTCCAGAGCAAGGCCGAGCTGCTCGACCTGTTGGAAATGGAACTGGCCCACCGTCGCCACCCCACCTTCGCCGGGCTTGGCCGCTACCTGCACTGGGTTTGCCGCCCCCGCTAATCCGCCGCGCCAGGAGGAACACATGCCGTACCGTCTGTTGTGCCTGGCCCTGCTGCCCATTGCCCTGGCTGGCTGCCAGGGCAGCAACCCTTATGTGGCCAGCAGCCGCCCGTTACCACCAGCCCCTGCCCAGGCGGCCACCACCTTCGACGCCAGTGCATACCCTGCGCCCGCTCGTGATTATGGGCACTACCGCAGCTGGAGCTGGCGCAACGGCCAGTTGCCCAGCGGCGCTGTCGATGCCGACCCGGCGCAACTGGCCGATGCCGTCAGCGGTGCGCTCGACCAGCATGGCCTGCGCCCCGCTCGCACAGGCCCTGGCGACTTGCTGGTGAGCGCCGATATGCGCCTGGAAAAACGCTTGCGCCAAGTGCGTGACTACGACACCTACGACCCCTACTACGGGCCGTATCCCTATGGGGGGGTCGGCTATGGCGGCTACCGCCACGGTTATGGAGGCTATGCCAGCGTGCCCATCGTGCGTACCTACGAGGTCGAAGTCCTGGTGGTGCGCATCGACTTGTACGACGCCCGCAGCGGCCAGCCGGTCTGGAGCGCCAGCGCCGAAAGCAGCAGCAACAAGGACTCGCCCCGCGAACGCGAAAGTGCCTTGCGCGATTCTGTGCACAAGGCACTCAGCGGCTATCCTCCCAGTTAATAGCTAACGGAGAACCATCATGTTGCGCCGTCTCGTTCTACTGTCATTCGCGTTATTGCTCGCTGCCTGCTCGAGCAATAACGTCCAGCAGGATTTCGATGCCAGCCGCGATTTTGCCACCTACCGCAGCTGGGCATGGCAGGAGCCAGGCCTGCAGTACCGCCCGGATGACCCGCGGATCAAGAGCGACCTCACCGAGCAGCGCATTCGCCAGGCGGTGGCAGACCAACTCGACCAACGCGGCCTGCGTCCGGTACAAGGCGGAGCGCGGCCCGACCTGGCAGTACGCACATACCTGATCGTGGAGCAGCGCCAACAACAGATCACCACCAACTACGGCGGTGGCTGGGGTGGCTACTGGGGCGGCTACTGGGGTGGCCCGATGTACAACGAAACCCGCAGTGTCGACTACAAGGTCGCCACCATCCAGGTCGACATGTTCGATGGGCGTGACGGCAAGCTGGTATGGCGCGGCAGTGCCGAGCAGATCATGAACAACTACCCGCCAAGCCCGGAAGAACGTAACAGCGCAATCCGCAACACCGTGGCCAAGGTGCTGGGCAACTACCCACCGGGCAGCAAAAAATAGCGTTGGAACACGGCTTTTACATGCACCGCGGCCCTGCGGGAGCGGGTTTACCCGCGAAGCAATTGGCCCGGTGCATGGCACCGGCTTCGCGGGTGTTCGCGGGTGAACCCACGCCTACATAGGTGGCGATTCCAAGTACGACTGCGTCACCGACCTGGCCTGTGTCAGCTACGACAAAATCCATTCCACGCACGCCTTTTTTCAGATGCCAACCGCACTCCCCCGCACGTTCCCGTCTATCTTCATTTAAGGAAACCTGACTGACCGGGTAGATGTGTTCAACATTTGGGAAAGGCGACCTGCCAATGCAAAGCATTGTTCTCCTGCTGTGGCTTGCCTTGTGCTCCGAACAGGATGTGCGTCAACGCCAGATCTCCAACGTGCTGACCCTGGGAGTGGCTGGCTGCGCCCTGGCCTGGCTGTTCAGCACCGGCCACAGCTGGATAGGCGCCGAAGCCAACGAGGCCGGTTGGGCGCTGGCCATCGTCATGCTGCTGACCCTGCCAGGCTACATGCTCGGCCGCTTCGGCGCCGACGACGTCAAGCTGATGGGCGCCCTGGCCCTGGCCACCAGCCCGCAATATGTGCTCGGCACCTTCATTGGCGCGGGTGTCACTGTACTTGTCTGGCTACTGACCCGCCGCCGCCTGTGGACGCTGCTCAACCCCAAGGTAAAGAAGCGTTTGAAGGCCCTGACCGAGGAAATGGGCGACAAGCAGGCGTTCGTGCCCTATGTGTTATCAGGTTTTCTTCTAACGGCCGTATGGATCCAATAAGCCTTCCAGTGGTCCGATAACCTGTACACGCCTTGTACATATTCGCTGAGTGCGACTACTTTTAAGCTGCCAGAGCGTCTGGCACGGGAGCAGGGCTGTATAAGAACAGGGAGTTGATCGTGTCCAGATCAGTGAGTGAAGTAAAGGTGTTGGTGGTTGATGACCAACCGGTCATTGTCGAACAGCTGAGTGAATTCCTTCAAACCAAGGGCTATACCTGCGTTACGGCCCTCTCAACCGACGAAGCCATTGAGCACTATGTGGCAGACCCGACCATCGGCTTGCTCATCTGTGACCTGCACATGCCAGATCGGGATGGCATCGAGCTGGTGCGCGCCTTGAAGGAAATCAACGGCAGCCAGCGCACGTTCGAAGCCATCATGTTGACAGGGCGGGCCGAGAAACAGGACTTGATCCGGGCGATACGCGAAGGTTTTGCCGATTACTACCAGAAGCCGATGGACCTTGATGAACTGCTGGCAGGCGTCCGTCGGCAGGAAGAGGCCTTGCTGGAGCGCCAGCGCAACCTCCGTGATCTGGGTGGGCTGAACCAGCGCTTGCAGGAACTGGCCGAGTCGGTGGACGAACTGTATCAGGACCTGGAAAAAGCCCGTGGCCAAGGCACCCACCGGCGTGCCAGTGATGCAGAAGAAAGCGAAAGCGAGCTGCCAGCAGCGTTCGAGAAACTGTCACCACGCCAGCTGGAAGTGGCGCGCCTGGTTAGCAAGGGCAAGACCAATTACCAGATCGCCTGTGAACTGGGCATTACCGAAAACACCGTGAAGCTGTATGTGTCTCAGGTTTTGCGTTTGACGCATATGCACAACCGCACCCAACTGGCTCTGGCGCTGACCCCCAGCTCGTCGCCCGTGCACCAGCGGTTCACGACCCATTGAGTGAAGGCTCGGCACACCATTCTGGAGCGGCCTTGCGCTGCGAAAGGCTGCTCCTGCAAGCCCACAGTTGCCTGCTACAACTGGATCGCCAGGTTCAACGACAGCCGAGGCCCACGGTCCAGGCTATCCAGCGCCACATCCGCCAACGGCTTGGCCACTTCCAGCGCCACATTGAACACATGCCCACCCCCTAACCGCACACCCAGCGCCACCGACGCCAGATGGGCGTCCTCCACCGGTCCCCGGTTGTGCCAGGCCTGAGCGGTATCCACCACCGCATAGGGCTGAACCCGCGCAAGCCAGCGACTGCGCACGCTGTAGTTGAGCTCGTAAGCCACACCCCAGCCCTTGTCACCGTCCGCCTGATCGCGCGGGTAACCGCGCCCGAAATGCTGCCCGCCAAACCCCGCACGCTCGCTGTCGGGCAATCGATCATCACTCCAGTACAACGCCCCGGACACCACCCCCTGCCCGTTTTCCAACAGGGTGTCGCTCTGCAAACCGGAAAGCCGCAAGCGCAGGAAGTCGAGATCGTAGTCAGCATCGCTGCGCGCCCCCAGGTAGTCCAGCCCCTGATGGACCCCGGCACTGACGATACGCAAACGCCCCTGCTCCACCTTGCGCCAGTCACCTTCGAATGACAGCGCCCGCACATAGGTGTCGTACTTGCGAGACGATGGCTGCTCGGCCATCCGGTCTTCATCATGCTCACTGACCGAGTACACGTGCCCCTGCACCGCCAGCCACTCATTCGGCCTGACAACCACCGGCTGACGCAGGCCGATCGCATAGCGCTCACTGTCGTGCTCGCGGGTGATATCGCGGCCATCGTTCAAACGTATGCGCGTGCCGGGCTCGCTGCGGTAGCGCGACGCCGACAGCAGCAGTTGGCTACCGGCGGCGTCCAGGTACTGGCTGTAATCGAGACGCTGGTAGTAGACCCGGTCATTGCCAGGGGGCAGCAGCCAGCTGGCCCTGACACGTTCGCCATGGCGGGTCTGGGCATTGCTGGCTACGGTGATCAGGGCCTGTGCAGCATCACGGCTGGAGTCGGCCACGCTCACAGCGGCGCTGAGCGGCTTGCGCCGTGCATGCACGGTCAGCTGGGCGACACCATCGGCAGCCCGCGCCATTGCCAGTTCGGCCTCTACCACGACCCCTGGCATGCGCGTAGCCAGGCCCAGATAGCGCTCCAGCGTTTCGCGGGTCAGTGGGCGCTCGGCCTCAATGCGCGCCAGCAGCTGCTGCAAATACTCGCTGGCCGGCCCAATATCGCCGTCCACGCGGTAATCACGTACGTAACCTTCGACCAGCACCACGTTGACCCTGCCATCGGCCACATCCTGAGCAGGCAAGTAGGCATACGACAGCAAGTAGCCCTCCTGCCGGTAGCGTTGGGTCAGGCGCTGGGTGTATTGCTGCAATTCACCCACCGTGGTTTCGCGCCCGATCAGCGGCTGATAGTGTTCGCGCAGGTCGCCCAGGGGGAACACCGTGCCGCCCTCGAAGCGCACTTTATGCAGTACCAGCCGGGTGTTGGCCGGGGCCCAGTCGGGGTTGTCGATAGCCGCCCCGGCCAGCCGTATGCGGGGGCTCGCAGGGGAGTAGTCCGTCATCGGCAGGTTGGCGCTGGGCAGACGCCGCTCGTATTCATGGCTGTCGAGAAACCCCGGCAACGGGTCGGCGTGGGCAGCAAGTGCCCAAAGCAGCAACATCAGGGGCACGACCAGAGAACGCATAGGGCACTCCATGTTCCCATGGGTTGCGGGGCGCCAGCCGGTCACACCCGTCACTTGCAAGCGTAGGTGCTGGCCCGGCTGTCGTCGAACACCTACTCACTGACCTGGAACGCCACCCGCGCCGTCTGACCGCTTTCGTCCAGCGCGCTGAGTTCGGCCTGCCCCACCTGTGGCAAACGCAGCAACAGGCTGTCCTGCCCCTGGGTTTCACCCAACGGCTGGCCGTTGAGGAACCACCAGCGCCGTCCACCACCCCCCAAGGCAGAGACCTGCAATTGCAACGGCTCAGTGCTGGTGGCCGGGCGGCGCAGATTGTCGCCTGGGCGCACGCCGACAATCGACAGCGGTGGTGCACTGGCCGGCACCTGCGCCGGGCAGGCCGGGTCGATGGCCGGCAAACGTGCCATGCGCCGCTCGACACGGGGGAGCCAAGGCTCCAGCGGCGCCGGCCACAGGGCGATGTCACGCGCCTTGGCGCCCGGGCAGCTACCATCCACCCGCAAGCCCTGCTCGTTGACCCACACTTTTTCGCGCAAGCCCAGGCCCAGCGGCTGGTCGGCTGCCTGTAAGGTGGGTGGCGTGGTGCCGTCCAGGGTCCATGCAAAGCGCTGACGCCGACAGTTGGTGTCCTGCTTGCTCATCGGCTGGCCCAGCGGCCAACAGATCGCCGCAACGCCGATATTCGCAGGTACCGGCGCTACCGGGACGCTGATGCCGCGTTGGCTGTCGCGATTGCTCAACAGATCGTGCACCTGCAACATCAGCGGCGCCGCCGACGCCAGACCGAACTGCCCAGGCACCGGTGTACCGTCGGGGCGGCCAATCCATACGCCGATCAGGTAACGCGGCCCCACGCCAATCGACCAGGCATCGCGAAAGCCGTAGCTGGTGCCGGTTTTCCAGGCCAGTAGCGGGCGCTGCACCAGTTCGGCGTGCGGGTCGCGGTCCGGGCGCGCCTGGCCACTGAGGATACGCCGGATGATCCACGCCGCCCCCGGTGACAGCAACCGGTGCTCCACCAAGGGGGCCTGTGGCTGCAAGCGCACCTGCGCACTGTTGCCACCCCGCGCCAGCGCCGCGTAGCCGCCGACCAGGTCCTCCAGCCGGCTGCCGGCACCGCCCAGGATCAACGACAGGTTGGGCTCGGCAAGGGGTGGCAGTATCAACGGCATGCCCGCCATGCGCAGTTGCGCGGCAAAGCGTTTCGGGCCGTAGGCCTCCAGCAATTGCACGGCGGGCAGGTTGAGCGACAGGGCCAGTGCCGAGCTGGCCGACACCGGCCCGCTGAACCCCATGGAGAAGTTGCCAGGGCGATAGTCGCCATAGCGTCGTGGAACATCCTGCAACAGCGATTCGGAATGGATCAGGCCATCGTCCAGCGCCATGCCGTAAAGAAACGGCTTGAGGGTGGAGCCGGGCGAACGTAACGAACGCACCATGTCGACATGGCCAAAGCGGCGCTCATCAGACAAATCTATCGAGCCCAGGTACGCGCGCACCGCCATGCTCTGCGCTTCGACCACCAGAATGGCGGCCGAGGTACGCTCCGGCAGCCGTGCGCGCCAGCCCAGCAGCAAGTCTTCGAGGCGCCGCTGAAGCGCAGCGTCAAGCGTGGTACGGATCAGCGGCGGGCTGTCAGCGCTGTTCAGGCGCCGGGCCAACAATGGCGCCAGGGCCGGCTCCTGGCGTGGCGCCAACACCAGCGGCTCCTCGGCCGCCTCGCGAATTTGCTGGGCCGGCCATACCTGGTACTCAGCCAGGCGCTGCAGCACCTTGTCCCGGGCACGCTGGGCACGCTCGGGGTGGCGGTCCGGGCGCAGCCGGCTGGGTGCCTGGGGCAGCACGGCCAGCAGTGCCGCTTCGGCAGGTGTCAGGTGCAGGGGCGACTTGCCCAGGTACGCCCAGCTGGCTGCCGCCACGCCCTGAAGCGTGCCGCCGAAAGGTGCGCGGTTCAGGTAGATCTGCAGGATGTCGCGCTTGGACAAGTGCCATTCCAGCTGCAAGGTGCGCCATAGCTGGCGCAGTTTGCCGACCAGGGTACGGTCGTGCGGGTCGAGCAGGCGTGCCACCTGCATCGACAATGTGCTGCCGCCCGACACAACACGCCCGCCGCGCAGGTTCAGCCAGGCCGCGCGGACCAATGCCAGCGGGTTGACCCCTGGGTGGTTGTAGAACCAACGGTCCTCATAAGTCAGCAAAGCCTGCAGGTAAAGCGGCGAAACCTCTTCAGGGCTCACGGGGTAGCGCCACACGCCATCAGCATCGGCAAAGCGCCACAAGGGCGTGCCGTCTTCGGCCAGCACTACCCGGGCCAGGTCATCACCCGGCAGCGGCAGCGGCCAGATACGATCAGCCAGCCAGAACAGGCTGCCGAGCACCAGCAGACTGATCAGCGTGGCACGCAACAACCTGCCCGCACGGCACCGTAGTCGCGCTAAGCTTGGCATCGGGAGCCGACCTCGCCAGGTAATGGCCAAAGGCTTTGGGACGACAACCTCGCCGATTTTTTCATCAGGAAGCAACTATGCATGTAGAAGGTTTTTTCGAGTGGCTGGGCCAGGCACTGGGGTCGTTGATCCGCTTCATCGTCGACGCATTGAGCGGGTTGTTCAACCTGCTGGCCAATGCCGGTGGCAACTTCATCGATGGCCTGTCGCGCACCTTGGGCATGGACACTTCGCTGCTGAGCATCCTGGCCCTGATCATCGGCCTGATGCTGCTGTACTCGGCAATCCGCGCATTCATGCGCGCCTCGATCATCCTCGGAATCATCTGGCTGGTGCTGGGGCTGTGGGTGATGAGCTGGGTGATCCACTGATCTGCGCGGTCTTTGTGGGAGCGGCCTTGCGTCGCGACAGGGCTGCACAGCAGCCCCAGGCTTTCAGCTTCGCCGCTTGAATTGTCGGGGCCGCTTTGCGGCCCTATCGCGACGCAAGGCCGCTCCCACATTGTCCGCGTAGAGCGGGCCTCTAGCGGGCCTTCACCGTCATCTCCCCTTGCCCATCGCCCACGGCCTGCAGGTTCGGCCGATACATCGACTCGACCTGCGGCGGCGGCACGCGGTAGGTGCCCGGGGTCACTGCTCGCGCCAGGTACAGCAGGTGGGTGGTGCCATAGCCGTCAAGCTTGAGCGCGGCAACATAACGGTCATCACGGTACTCCTGATGCACCACGCTGGCATTCTGCATCGACTCGCGCCACGCCTTCACTGCACTGCTGGCGTTGTCCAGGCTGGCGGCGCTTTGAGCCAGGTTCTGGTTTTCCAGCTCCAGGCCGGCCGGCAGCAGGTCCACCACCAACGCATCCGGCACGTGGTCCTCAGCTTTGAGCGCCAGGTGCACCAGCACAAGGTCGCCACTGCGCAGGTTGTGCAGGTCCAGCGGCTGGCCATTCATGCCCAGGTACTCTCTGTGAATCTGCAGGCCGTTGCCGCCAGCAGCAGGTGCCTGTCGTGGGTAGCCGGACAAGGTCAGTTGCTGGTACAGCGTCTCGTTGCCTTCATTCTGCACGCTCAGAGGCGAGGCCAGTAACGGGCCTTCCAGCTTCATACCGGCCTCGGCATTGTTCAACTCGCGCACTTCACCCGCGCTGTCCAGGCGTGCCTGCCACTGGCCTTCCGGCTTGCCCAGCAGGCCACGGCCAGCGAGGAACAGTGCATTGCGCTCTTGGGTCGACAGCCAACGGTTGGCCGCCAGTTCATCCGACAAGGCGAACAGGCGCTGATCGACCTGGCTGCTGGCCAGGTTGCTTTCCTGCAGCAGCGCCAGGATCAGTGCCTGGTCACGCAGGGCGCTGCCATAATCGGCCAGCCAGCCTTTGCCACGGCTGATGCCCAGGCCCGCCTGCAAGGCTTGCTCGGCACGCGGTTTGTCGCCCATTTTGTCCAGCGCCACTGCCAGTTGTACCAGCGGCAGACCGGAGCGGGCATCAGCGCGACGTTCGAACAGCCCGCGCAGGGCACCCAACGGCGCCTGCTGGCTGCGCGACAGCACCAGCGCCGCGTAGGCCTGCACCGCAAAGCGCGTGTGGTCGGCATTTTCGCTGTAGTCCACTTCGATCAGGTTGCGTTCCTGCAGGTAACGCAGCAAGCGCTCACTGGCCTTCTTCAATGCCTCGGCGGGTACGCCATACCCTTGGTCACGGGCACGCAGCAGGAAGTCAGTCACATAGGCGGTCAGCCAGTACTCTTCTTCGCTGTCCGAACTCCACAGGCCAAAGCTGCCGTTGTAGCGCTGCATCCCCAGCAGGTGCTCGATGCCCATTTCGATCTTGCGTTTGCGCACATCCGCCGGCTCGCCCTTGATGCCAAGGCGCTTGAGGCTGTCGGCATCGGCGTACAGCGAAGGGTACAGGCCGCTGGTGGTCTGTTCGAGGCAGCCGTAGGGGTAGGCTTGCAGCGCGCGAATCTGCTCGGCAAGGTTCAGCGGCGGCCGGCTCGACAAGGCCAGGCTGGCTTCCAGGCCTGCGGGTTCGAAGGCGGCCAGGTCTGCTTCGGGCAGAGTCCACGGCTGGTCCTTCAAGGCCACACGGTAGTGCTTGAGCATTGCCGGGTAGGCCGGGCGCACGCCCAGCGTCCACTCACGCTCGAACGCATTGACCGGCTCGTTCGGCAGTTGCAGGCCCGTCACCCGGACATGCACCTTGCCCTGCCCCAGCCCCCCCTGGGCCTGCACCGGAATCATCAGCGTCGAGCGCTGCCCTTCGGCCAGGTTAACGCTCTGCACGGCATTGGCCGCCAGGCTCAGTTGCCCATCCGTGGTGATTTCGACGCTCAGTTGCTGGGCGCGGCCGGACAGGTTGGCCAGGTCCAGTGCCAGGCTGGTACGGTCGCCACCGGCCAGGAAGCGCGGGGCCGAAAGCTCGGCAATCAACGGCGCGGCGACCACGGTCTTGCCTTCGGCCATGCCGAAGTGCTCTTCGGTCCAGGCCTGCGCCATCAGCCGCAGTTCACCGTTGAAGTCGGGGATGTCGACCGTGGCCTGGCCCTCACCCTTGTCGTCCAGCGTCACCGGCAGGCTCTGCTGGGCGACGATGGTTACCGTAGTGTTGGGTCGCTTGCCCCCCTTGGCCATCGCTGCGTCACCACCGAACGCCAGGCTGGCCAGGCGGCCTTGGCCGGCCTCTATCAACTGGCCGTAGATGTCCAGTTGATCGGCACCATAGGCCTTGCGCCCGAACAGGCTGGCGAACGGGTCGGGGGTTTTGAAATCGGTGATGTTGAGGATGCCCACGTCCACCGCCGACAACAACACATGCACCTGCTTGGGCACACTGCCATCGGCGTTGGCGGCCTTTACCTTCACTGTCAAAGGCTGTTTCGGGCGCATTTTTTCCGGCGCCTGCAGGCTCAGCGCAAGCTTGCGCTCGGCGCGGTCCAGCGGCAGGTGCAGCACGCCCACGGCGCGCTTGGGCGTGGCATTGGCCTTGCGCTCACCAGGGCGGATAACCAGCGCGCTGATGTACAGGTCGTGACGGGCCCAGGCCTTGTCCAGTTGCACGTCAAAGGTCTTGCCCTCGGCGGGCACATCGATCTCCTGCCACCACAGCGGGCCATCGCTGGACTCGATCATCAGGTAGCCGCTACCCGCAGCGGGCGGGGTGACGGTGACCTTGGCAGTAGCGCCATCGGTGTAGGAGGGTTTGTCCAGCGCCAGCTTGACCTGGTCCGGCCGCACCGCGCCGCCCTCAGCGTTGTCCTGGGCACGGTAGCCGGCCCAGAAGCGCTCACTGGACACCAGACCGGTTTGCGGGTCTTCGACCTCGACGCGGTACGGGCCCCACTCAACCTGGAAGCTGAGTTTGGCGGTGGAACCTGCCTTGACGCTGATCGTCTCTTCGTTCTGGGTCAGGAACTTCTCGTTGTAGGCGTAGCTCCAGCCGTCGCTTTGCGAGTAATTCCAGTAGTAATCGCGGCGTTCGCGAACAAGGCGCACCTTAAGCGCGTCGGCCGCCAGTTTGTTACCGTCGCGGTCGGCCACCAGGAATTCGAATTCCACGGGCCCGTCGCTATCGGTCTCCTCACCTTCGAACAGGCCTCGCAGGCCCGGCAGGCGCTCAGCCGGCCAGATAGGCTGCTCCAGGCGCCGGGTGATCGGCCGGCCACCCGACTCCTGCAGGCTGGCCTGCACGGTCAGTTGCAGCGGAGAGCGGGCTTCGGCCCAACGGCTTTCGATATCGACCACCGCCTTGCCGGCCTGGTCAAGGGTGACTTCGTCCAGTTCCAGGTCCTGGTTCAGATCGGTTTCGGTGACCGAGCCGAACTGGTAGCCAGGCAACGCCGGTACTGCCTCGCGCAGCGGGCGTACATAGGCCTGACCGCTCAGGCGGTTGCCGGCGGCCGGCGCACCATAGAGGTAACGGCCATTGACCTGGATACGCGCATCTTCATCCGGCGAAAGCGGTGTGCTGCTGCCCTTGAGCTCCAGCGCCAGGCGCTCGGGCAGGAAGTCTTCAACGAGGAATTCATAGACCTGCTTGCGCCCGCCACCCAGGTCGAGCAGCAGTTGCCAACGGCCAGTCGGGGCCTCGGTGGCCAGTTGCAACTGGTATTGGTACAAGCCATTGCTGTCGGCTTCCCAGACGAACTTGCGGCTCACCTGTTCATCCGGGCGACGCACTTCCACGCTCACCGGCTGGGCTTTGACCGGCTTGCCGTCCTGGTCGCGCAGCAGGCCGTTGAGCAGCACCGTCTCACCCGGGCGGTACAGGTCACGCGGGCCGAAGATGAAGAACTGCAGCGGGTTGGCCTGAGGCCCGGTGATGTCGAATTCGGCCAGGTCCAGGGCTGCGGTGTTCAGGCGCAGCAGCGTGGTATGCACGCCCTGGGTGGCAATGAGGGTATCGGCCTTTGGCGTGATTGGCAGTTGGGCATGCCCCTTGCCATCGGTGGTGGCCTGGGCCAGCAGCTTGCCCTTTTCGTCATGGATTTCCAGGTTGACGCCGCTCAGCGCCTTGCCGCCTTCCAGGGCTTGCGCAAACACGTCGATACGGTCGCGGTAGCGGTGGGCCGACACGCCGATGTCGCTGAGGGTGAACAGGGTTGCCGGCTGAGAATAATCGTAGGTACCCGAGGCGCGCATCACTGCCAGGTACACGCCTGGCGCCTGCAACGGCTTGATGCCGGCAATCGGCAGCAACACGGTCTCGCGCGTGTTGCGCGCCGGGTTTAGATCGAAGCGGCCGCTGTAGACCAGCTCGGCCATGTCCAGGGTTTCCTTGGACTGGTAGTAGTACAGGCTGCTGTTGCGTCCCCAGTTGGCCAGGAAGGTCGAGAGCATGTCTGGCTTGACGCGGAAGAACTCGACATCCACTTTGTCGACGTTCAGAGCAATCACCGGCAGGCCTTCTGCCAGGCGGGTAGGCAGCAGCGAGCCGCGGCTGGCAAAGCCGATGGTCGGCTGCATGTCGCGGGTTTCCAGGCGGGTGATCGACTCGCTGTCCAGCTGCTTGCCGTTGACTGCCAGCAGCCCCTTGTCGACGGTCAGCACGAGCTTGCGCTGCGGCTCCAGGTGGCGCAGGCGCAGCTCCATCTGGTTGTCGGAGAGTTCCCAGGCGCCATCTAGCTTACCCTTGACGGTGTCGACCAGGTGCACCTTGGTAGCGAAGTCCTGCTTGGCATCCAGCGGTGCTGAGAAGCTGATCGACAGCGTTGCCGCGCCATCGAGCTGCACTTCCGATACGTCCAGCACCGTGAGTTCGCGGCCCTCGTAGCGCTTGGCGAGCACGGCCGGGTCCTCACGCTTGGGGGCGGGGGTTTCGGCGGGCGCGGGCGCCACGGTTTTCTCGACCGGCGCCGGTTTGCCCGGCGTGGAAGAGTCACAGGCACTGAGCAACGCCAGCGCGCAGGCCAGCAACAATCCTTTGTTGAACATGAGATAGGAACTCTTGGGCAGCGTGTACGTGAGGGCAGCAACTATAGCGCAACGTCAGGTGCAGCACCCGGCGTTGCGCGCCAGGTCAGACCATGGTCGCGCTAAATGGTTGCCTGGTCGTTACACTGTGGCCATTCGTTAAAGGGGCCGCATGGCGTCCCTTCGCGGGCTTGCCCGCTCCCACAGGTTTGGTGCCGGCCGCAAGAGCAACACTTTCCTGTGGGAGCGAGCAAGCTCGCGAAGGGGCACACAGCGGCCCCAAAATCTCATGGAATGCACATGCCCCAACTCGCTGCCGACTGGCGCCACCGCCCCACCCACCGCAAGGTCTGGGCGCTGGCCGCGCCGATGATCCTGTCCAACATCTCGGTACCGCTGGTGGCGCTGGTCGACAGCACGGTCATCGGTCATCTCCCGCACGCCCACCAACTGGGCGCCGTGGCCGTGGGCGCCACCTTGTTCACCTTCATGGTCGGCCTGATGGGCTTCCTGCGCATGGGGTCCACCGGCTTCGCTGCCCAGGCCGCCGGCCGTGGCGACGGTGCAGCGCTACGCCAGGTACTGATGCAAGGGCTGCTGCTGGCGGTCGGCTTCGCCCTGTTGATCGGCCTGCTGGCCCTGCCCTTCAGCCAGCTCGCACTCCATGCGATGCAACCCAGCGCAGCCCTGCAGCAATCCACCGAAGACTTCTTCCATACCCGCCTGCTTGGCCTGCCTGCGGCGCTGGCCAGTTACGCGCTGGTCGGCTGGTTCCTCGGCACCCAGAACGCCAGGGCGCCACTGGCCATCCTGCTGACCACCAACCTGCTGAACATCGCCTTGAACCTGTGGTTCGTGCTGGGCCTGGACTGGGGTGTACTGGGCTCGGCGCGGGCGTCGGTAATTGCCGAATGGAGTGCCGCCCTGCTCGGTTTGGCCCTGACCCGCCCGGCCCTGCGGGCTTACCCGGGGCAGATCGTGTGGGCAGCGCTCAAGCGCTGGCAGGCCTGGAGGCCACTGCTGGCGGTGAACCGCGACATCTTCCTGCGTAGCCTGGCACTGCAACTGGTGTTCCTGCTGATTACCGTGCAGGGCGCGCGTCTGGGTGAAGCGACCGTGGCGGCCAACGCCCTGTTGCTAAATGGCCTGCTACTGACGGCCTATGCGCTGGATGGGCTGGCCCATGCGGTGGAGGCCTTGTGCGGCCATGCCATTGGTGCCCGTGACCGCGACACTTTGCGCCGCTCGCTGGTGGTCGCTTGTGGTTGGTCACTGATCACCAGCGTGGGGTTTGCCGGGCTGTTCCTGCTGGGTGGGCACCTGTTCATCGACTTGCAGACTGATATCGACAGTGTGCGGGCGGCGGCTTATCCGTATTTGCCCTACCTGGCGTTGCTGCCGCTGATCGCGGTGTGGAGTTACTTGCTGGATGGGTTGTTCATCGGCGCGACCCGGGCGCGGGAAATGCGTAATGCAATGCTGGTTTCGGTGTTGGTTGCGCTGCCGGTGGCACTGGCCATGAGCGGGTTGGGCAACCATGGGTTGTGGATGGCGTTTCTTGGGTTCATGGGGTTGCGGGCGGTGACGTTGGGGTGGGTAGGGTGGCGGTTGCAGCAGAGAGACCTGTGGTTTGGCTGATTGGGGCCGCTTTGCGGCCCATCGCGACGCAAGGCCGCTCCCACATGGGATAGCGGGTCGGCCTGCTTTCGCGGGTTGGCTGATTGGGGGATAGCGGGTCGGCCTGCTTTCGCGGGCTGGCTGATTGGGGGATAGCGGGTCGGCCTGCTTTCGCGGGTTGGCTGATTGGGGGATAGCGGGTCGGCCTGCTTTCGCGGGCTGGCTGATTGGGGGATAGCGGGTCGGCCTGCTTTCGCGGGCTGGCTGATTGGGGGATAGCGGGTCGGCCTGCTTTCGCGGGCTGGCTGATTGGGGGATAGCGGGTCGGCCTGCTTTCGCGGGCTGGCTGATTGGGGGATAGCGGGTCGGCCTGCTTTCGCGGGCTGGCTGATTGGGGGATAGCGGGTCGGCCTGCTTTCGCGGGCTGGCTGATTGGGGGATAGCGGGTCAGCCTGCTTTCGCGGTCCCTGTGGGAGCGGCCTTGTGTCGCGAAATGAGGGCGAAGCCCTCACATGCTCACAGCCATACACAGTCCCAATGGGGATACTCGCCAGCCCGCCGCACCAGGCCGGCCCGAATGGGGTTGGCGATGATGTAGCGGGCCACCGCTCGCACATCCTCCTCGCGACGCAAAGCCCGGTCATGAAAGCTGGTTTGCCAGATATGCCGTCTTTCAACACCGGCCTTGTACAAGGCACAGCTGCTTCTGGATTTGAATTCGCACATCAGCCTACCCAGGCTCACTGGACCCAGCTCGATGAGCCAGTGAAGGTGATCCGGCATCAACACCCATGCCAGCGATCGACAAGCCTTGCGCTCATCGCTGAACCGCAACTGCTGGATCACGGTCCTGGCGAATCGGAAGTCTTTGAACAACGGCGTTCGGCTGCGGGTAGTTGTAGTCAACAGGTAGAGGCGCCCGGATTCGGACACCCGGCCATTACGTAAACGATGGGAGCCTGGACGTTCCATGTCGTTCTCCTTTGAATTGTGCATTCAAAGTTAGCGCCGCGAATGCGACGGGCGAGGACAGGACCATTACCGGGTATGACACGGTGAGGGCTTCGCCCTCATATCGCGACGCGAGGCCGCGCCCACAAAAACAAGCAAACCGTGCAGTTTTTGCGGGGCGGCCCCGTCAATTACGACGACAGGTACGAAGACCGGGTCAACCCCAGGCGCAAGGCATCCAGATACTGGGTCCGCTCACGCGCAGTGATCTTGGCGCTGGCGACCTTGTCGCGGTAATGCGTCATCAACTCTTCCGGCGACAGGTGCACGTAGCGCAGCATGTCTTCGATGGTGTCGTGGGTTTCGATACCCGCGTGGTACACGCTGCCGTCGGCATTCTGGTAGATGTTCACCGAGTCGGTGTCACCGAACAGGTTGTGCATGTCACCCAGGATTTCCTGGTAGGCACCCACTAGGAACACGCCTAGCAGGTAATCCTCGCCCTCCTTCACCGCATGCACCGGCATGCTGGTTTCGATGCTCTGCTCGTCAACGTACTGGTTGATCTTGCCGTCGGAATCGCAAGTCAGGTCCTGCAATACCGCACGCCGCATCGGCTCTTCGTCCAGGCGGTGCAGCGGGATGATCGGCAGGACCTGGCCGATGGCCCAGGTGTCTGGCAGGCTCTGGAACACCGAGAAGTTGCAGATGTACTTGTCGGCCAGCTTGTCGTTCAGCTCGTCCAGCACCTGGCGGTGCGAGCGCTGGCGGGCTTTCAGCGAGTTGTGCAGACGGCGGCACACGGCGAAATAGCACTGCTCGGCCAAGGCTTTCTCGCCCAGGCTGATCTTGCCATCAGCGTACTGCGCGGCCACATCACCCATGTAGTGGGTGGCACGCCAGTAGGTCTCGGTGACCATCTCGATGTCGGTCGGGCCAAGCAGGTCGACCAGCCACTGCACGGTCTCGGGCAGGGCTTCCTTGTTCTCGATGGTCGGTACGTCGTCATTGTGTTTCTCGACGTCGGTCACCTGGATCACCAGCATGGCGTGGTGCGCGGTCAGCGAACGGCCACTCTCCGAGAAGATGTGCGGGTGCGGCAGGCCCTGTGCGTCGCAGAACTCCTTCAGCATGCCCACCACCACGCCGGCGTAGTCGTCCATGTCGTAGTTGATCGAGCTGGCATTGCGCGAGTGAGTGCCGTCGTAGTCCACACCCAGGCCGCCACCCACGTCGATGTGGTCGACCGGCAGGCCCAGCGCACGCAGTTCGCCGTAATAACGGATGGCTTCCTTGAAACCGTGCTGGTAGTCAGCCAGGTTGGCGATCTGCGAACCCATGTGGAAGTGCAGCAGGCGGATGCCCTGATCCAGGCCCGCATCGCGGAAGCGCTGCACCACCGAAAGCAACTGGGCGGCGGACAAACCGAACTTGGACTTCTCGCCACCGGTGTCGGCCCACTTGCTCGAGGCCAGCGACGACAGGCGAACGCGCAGGCCAACCTGTGGTTTCACCTTGAGCTCGGCAGCCTCTTCGATCACCAGGGCCACTTCCGACTCTTTCTCGATGACGATGAACACATTGTGGCCAAGCTTCTGGCCCATCAGTGCCAGGCGAATGAACTCACGGTCCTTGTAGCCGTTGCAGACGATGGTGCCGCCCTTCGGCGCCAGCGCCAGCACTGCCAGCAACTCGGGTTTGGAGCCGGCTTCCAGGCCGATGGAAACGTTTTGCGTGGCAATGATGTTTTCCACCACCGCTTCCTGCTGGTTGACCTTGATCGGGTACAGCGCGGTGTACTGGCTCTGGTATTCCAGACGCGCGATGTTGGCGTCGAAGGCACCGGTCAGCTGGCGCACACGGTCCTGCAAAATGTCAGGGAAGCGCACCAGCAAGGGCAGCGACAAGCCGCTCTGGCGCAGTTCGTCGACCTGTTCGAACAGGTCGATCGGAGCACTTTGAGGGCCGTTGGGGCGTACTTCGACGCGCCCGGCTTCATTGATGGCGAAATAGCCAGCGCCCCAATGGCGGATGCCATAAACACTGCGGCTGTCAGCCACGGTCCATTGGCTACCATCGTCTTTGCGTGTGCGTCGTACGGACATTCAAGTCCCCTATAAATAAGTCGAAGACACTGCCCGCAGGCAGCGGGGCGAGTGTAAAAGCTGAAAATGACGATTCATCCGTGCTCAGGCATAGACTCTGACCACGGGAACGAGTTTAGAAAGCGCTGGGCAAAAAATCGTGCGATGGCCTCAGCCGCCGGACTTTTTCGCCTTGAAACCCTGTTTGGTCAGCTCGCCGATCAACAGCTCGACATGGTCGCCCTGGATCTCGATAACCCCGTCCTTCAGGGCGCCGCCGGTACCGCAGCGGCGCTTGAGCGTGGTCGCCAGCTCCTTGAGCTGGTCGGGCGGCAGCGGCACGCCGGTGACAGTGGTCACGGTCTTGCCGCCACGGCCTTTGCTTTCGCGGCGCACGCGGGCAATGCCGTCGCCTTCGGGGATGATTTGCTGCTTGCAGGTGCAGGCGTCCACCGGCTGGCCACAGTCGGGGCAGTGCCGACCGGCGTCGGTGGAGTACACGAGACCGCCAAGGGCGGAAAAGGAAGAAGCTTTCTTGGCCACTTTTGTTCCTCGGTGCTGAGGACAAAAACTGGTCGTGCCTTGGGGTTGAGGCCGACCGCGAAGCCCCACTCTGGCAGGGGCGGCGCTACTGCTGCAAGAATTGCGGCAGCCCGAAAAGGGCGCGCAGTGTAACGATAAATACGCCGGTTGTGTAGGAGCGGGTTTACCCGCGAACAAGGGCAAAGCCCTTGCCCTGCGAAACGGGTGTCTGGGCCGGTATTTCGCGGGCAAACCCGAGCCTACAAAGTGGCCTTATAGCGCTGCAACGCCGCCAACGAGTCCGGGCAATAAGGCTTGCTCAGGCTTTCCTGCTCAGCCTGTTCCAGACCGATGAAGCGCGCTTCAATAACCTCTTCCGGCTGCAACCGCAACGGCGCATCCGACACCGCCGAATATACCGCACACCACAAGCGGTTATCCGGCTGGTCGAAGTAGAACCGCTCGTGAAAGCGCAGCTCGGCGCCCTCGATGCCCAGCTCTTCGGCCAGCTCGCGCGCGGCCGACTCGGCATACGCTTCCCCAGCCGTGACCATGCCGCCCGCCGCCACATCCCAATACCCGGGGTACAGCGCCTTGCTCAGGGTACGCCGGTGTACACACAATTCACCGGCACTGTTGAACAGCAGAATGAACGTGCAGCGACCGATCAGGCCACGCTCGCGCAGCTCGGCACGGGGCAAGGCGCCCAGTACCTGGTCGGTTTCGTCCACCCAGGTGACCAGCTCGCGGTCGGAAGCCGCCCGATGGGCGGCCTCGGTTGGGCTGATAGCCATCATCAACCCTGCGACAGCAGCTGACGCAGATCGATAACCGCAGCGTTGGCCCGGGAAATGTAGTTGGCCATGACCAACGAGTGGTTGGCCCACATGCCGAAGCCACTGCCGTTGAGCACCATCGGGCTCCACAGCGGCTCTTGCGAGGCCTCCAGCTCACGGATGATCTGACGCACGCTGACGGTGGCATTCTTCTTCGCCAGCACGTCGGCGAAGTCCACCTCGATGGCACGCAGCAGGTGCGACAGCGCCCAGGCTTGGCCACGGGCTTCATAGAACACGTTGTCGATCTGCAGCCATGGGGTTTCCACCAGCTCCTCATCCACCTGCGGCGCCTGGCCGGCAACGACCGACTCGGTCTTCAGCGTGGTGTTGAGCTTGACCCGGCCAACGCTGGCCGACAGGCGCTGCGACAGCGAGCCCAGGCGGGTGGCCACGTCACCCAGCCAGTTGTTCAGGTTGTCGGCGCGGGTATAGAAGATAGCGCCCTTGTCCCCGGCAGCCAGACGGGTCTGGTAGCGGGTCAGCGACTTGATGCCCTCTTCGAACTCCGACTCGCTCGATGGCAGAATCCAGCTCTTGTTGTCGAAGTTGAAGCGCGGCTCGGCCTTGGCCAGGTCGGCGTCTTCGGTGGACTGCGACTGCGAACGGGCGAAGTCTTTACGCAGGGCACGGGACAGGTCACGGACCTGGACCAGCACGCCATATTCCCAGCTTGGCATGTTGTCCATCCACAGCCCTGGCGGGAAGCGGTCGTTGGAAATGTAGCCGCCCGGCTTGTTCAGCAAGGTGCCGGCCACGGTCTTGAGGGTTTCGACGGTGGTATAGCCCACCACCATCTGCTGGCCAGTACGTTCGGCTGCGGCCTGGGCGTTTTGCTGCACCGGGAACAGAGCAGGCTCCTGGCTCCAGTACCAGCCCAGGCCGATACACACCAGCAGGTACAACCCGATCAGGGTCCCCAGGGCACGGCTCCAAAGGCCGCCAAGGTAGCTACGGGCGGCAGCGCCGCGCCCGTCGACACGCTCACGGGGCTCGGCTTTGGCCTCGCGGTTTTTCCAGTCCAGCATGGCTTTGTCCTTAATCAGTCACGACGGTTCAGGGGCTTTGACCACAGGCCTGCGCTAGCGTGCCACGGGAAGCCCGAATGGCTGCACTATAAAGCAGACACCACCGTACGCATAAGCGACCATTCAGTCAGCAACTGAATATTCGTTCTGCCCGCTTTGTTGACGCAGGGCACTCACGCACGTGAAAAGAGCTGCTAGCATAGAGCCATCATTGCCCCTGCACATCCCAACCTATAAGTAGCCAGGACATGAGCCAAGCAGTCGAGCCGAGCCCGCAGTGCCCCGTCCAACAGCTGACGCGTAACGGCCTGCGCAAGGACGACCCGCTCGACCCGCTGCTGCTGCCGGTGCGCAAACCGGTGTACATCCTGCTGCAGGACCACGAGCGTGCCCAGCGCCTGGCCCAGCAACTGGAATTCTTTGGCCTGGTGGTGCAAGCGTTGCCCAGCACAGCGGCGTTTCTCGCCTCGATCAGCGAGTACCCGCCTTCGGCCATCATCATGGATGTCGACTTCACCGGCGCCGGCCTGGGCTTGCTGCTGGCCGCCCAAGTGCAGCAGGGCCTGGCACGCGCCATTCCGTTGCTGTTCTTCAGCCATCACGAAGCCGACACCCCGACCCGCCTTGCCGCAGTACGCGCCGGTGGTCAGGACTTTCTCACCGGCAGCCTGGAAGCTTCCAGCTTGCTGGAAAAGGTCGAACTGCTGACCAACACCGCCCCGCACGACCCGTTGCGCGTGCTGATCATCGACGACTCGCGCACCCAGGCCCTGTACACCGAGCGTGTACTGGCCGGCGCCGGCATGCTCACCCGCAGCCTGACCGACCCGATCCGCACGATGGCAGAGCTTGCCGACTTCCAGCCTGACCTGATCATCCTCGACCTGTACATGCCGGCCTGCACCGGCCCGGAGCTGGCCAAGGTAATCCGCCACAGTGACCGCTATGTGAGCGTGCCGATCATCTACCTGTCTGCCGAGGACGACCTGGACAAGCAACTGGATGCCATGAGCGAAGGCGGTGATGACTTTTTGACCAAGCCGTTTCGCTCACGCCACCTGATCACTACCGTGCGCAACCGCGCCGCCCGCGCTCGCCATTTGAAGGCACGCATGGTCCGCGACAGCCTGACCGGGCTGTACAACCACACCCATATCCTGCAGCTGCTTGAAGACTGCAGCTTCCGCGCCCGCCGTGAGCAGCAGCCGTTGAGCTTTGCCATGCTCGACATCGACCACTTCAAGAAGATCAACGACCGCCACGGCCACCCCATGGGCGACCGAGTGATCAAGAGCCTTGCCCTATTCCTCAAGCAGCGCTTGCGCAAGACCGACTTCATTGGCCGCTACGGTGGCGAAGAGTTTGCCATCGTCATGCCCAATACCGCGCTGGACGCCGCACACAAGGTGCTGGACGAAATTCGCCGGCGCTTTGCCGAAATTCTCTACCCGGCGCAGCCGCGGGATTTGCAGTGCACCTTCAGTGCAGGGGTGGTGCAACTGGACGAGGGGCTGGATGCACTGACCATGGCCAGTGCAGCGGACGAGGCGCTGTACCGGGCCAAGCATGCGGGGCGTAATTGCGTCGTTCGTGTAGAGCCCTGAGATTCGCACTCACTGTGCCAGCCACACCAATAGAGGCACTGTGCCACTTTTTTTCTGACACCAAGCCCCTGGCGTCATCACCCCGTCACAAAATCGCAATAACTTCAGGCGCCTACCTCTCACCTGCGCAGGAAATTCGCGGCTATGCGCCTGAAGTGGCTGACCAATTTCAACACCCTGTTGCTGGTGACCGTGTGTATCGCCTTGGGCGCCACCCTGTGGTGGTCGCAGCGAGCCCTCGAGCGCCCCTACCAGCTGATGGAGCGCTATCTGGGCCTGTCTCAGCAGTTCCAGAACCAGACGGCGCGCAATATCCAGGCCTACCTGGGCAGTGGCGATGCCCTGCGTCAGGCCGCAGCCATGGAGGCGACCCAGCAGTTGCAGGCCGCACTGACGGATTGGCCCGTAGAGCTGGCCGAGAAGTTGCGCCCCAGCCTGGATAGCCTGCAGGCCTTCACCGCCAACGAACTGCTGGCCGCCGGTAAGCTGGCCGGCGACCCACAAGCCCTGCTGCTGCAAGCCGAGCGGGAGCTGGGGGCGAACTTCGAGCAGATGGCCAGCTATGCCCGCGACAGTGGCAACGCCGAGGCCAATCGCTACTTGCTGCCCTTGCTCGACGCCACCCTGCACCTGGGGCGGCTGTCATTGGCTCGCGACAAGCTGGTCAGCAGCGGCCGCCCGGAGCTGGCCGATGAGGTGGAACGCGAGCTGCAACTGATCCGCGCCCAGGCCCAAACGGTCGACGGCCTGCCACTGCTCGGCGTAACCCGCACTGCCGAATCCGGTGCCGACGACTTCGCTGCAATGATGGGCCTGGAATCCCAGGCCAGTGCCCAGCAGGAAGACATTGCCGTAGGCCTGAAGCGTGAATTGCAAAGCCTGCTCAACCGCTACCCGGCCGAACTGCAACGCACCCGCGAACAGATCGAGCGCCGCGTCGCGCTGGCCACCACCACCGGCCAGCACCTGGAAGCCGTACAACAGGCCATCGCCGCGCTGGAACCCGAAGTGCGCGGCCAGCATGCGAAAATCGCTGCCGAGGTGCGCATTATCCAAGGCCTCATGATCGGCCTGATCCTGCTGATCGCCCTACTGATCGACACGCTGCAACGGCGCCTGGCCCGTACCCTGACCGGACTGGCCCCGGCCCTGTCACGCTGGGCCGAGGGCGACTTCGCCCAAGCCATCGCCCTGGGCAAGACCAACCGCGAACTGCACGACATCCAGGAGTCGCTCAACCGCCTGCGTCAGTACCTGGTGGAGCTGGTCGGCACCATCCGCCATAACGCCGAGCAGGTGGCCGGCAGCAGCCACGCCCTGGCCGGCATGAGCGCTGCGCTGCACGGCGGCGCCGAGCGCCAGGCCGGCGATACCGGGCAGATCCGCGATGCCTTGGGCGAGCTGGAAGCGACCATTCAACAAGTGGCAGGTGACGCCAGCGCAGCCGCCGAGGCCAGCCGCAATGCCGGGCGTGCGGTGGAACAAGGCCAGGCGGTAATCGGCCAGAGCCTGTCGGGCTTGCGTGAGCTGGTCGATGAAGTGCAAGGCAACGCCCGCATGATCGAACAATTGGCGGAAGAGTCGGCCACCATTGGCGGGGTACTGACGGTGATCCGCGCGATTGCCGAGCAGACCAACCTGCTGGCACTGAATGCCGCGATCGAAGCGGCCCGTGCCGGCGAGATGGGCCGTGGCTTTGCCGTGGTCGCCGATGAGGTGCGCTCACTGGCTCAGCGCACCACGGGGGCTACCGGCGAGATCCAGGCGTTGATCGACCGCCTGCAGCAGGCCGCCAGAAGTTCGGTGGCGGGGATGCGCGCGCAACTGGAACATGCCGAGGCCACGGCCAACCAAGCCCAGGCGGCGGATGGGGCACTGGATGAGATTGTCTGTGCCATTCGTACCATTGCCGATACGGCGGTGCGGATTGCCGATGTCACGGCGCAGCAGAGTGGCGCGGTGAGCGAGATTCGTGACCACAGCGAACGGATTCACGCGTTGGGTGAAGACAACCTGCAGCGCATTGGCGAGGGGCGTGAACAGGGTGAACAGCTGCTGAGCCTGGGCGGTGAGCTGAACCGGGCGGTGCGAGCGTTCAGGGTCTGAGATCGAGCGCCGCCCGCGCGGCGCTTCGCGGGTAAACCCGCTCCTACGTTTGTTTCGGGCCAATTATTCCTGCGCATCCGTTATCATGCCGGGCACGTTCCACCTCGCGAGTCCGCCATGCGCCGCCTGTTTTTCATGCTGTTCCTGCTGCTGGCCAGCCCTGTCTTCGCCGCAGGCCTGCTCGACAACCGCCCCAGCGCCACCCTTGGCGCCGCTTCGCTGGCCAACAACGCCGACTTCCTGCCGGTACACGAGGCCTTCAAGCTCAACCTGGTCCAGGCCGATGCGCAAACCATCAAGCTGCGCTTCGTCGCCACCGATGGCTACTACCTCTACCGCCACCGCTTCCAGTTCCGCACGGAACCGGCCGACATCATCCTGGGCACGCCGAACATCCCCAAGGGTGAGGCCAAGCACGATGAATTCTTCGGCGATGTCGAGGTGTACCACGGGGTGCTCGATATCGAGTTGCCGCGCAAAGACCCACGCGCCTTCACCCTGCTGGTGGGCTACCAGGGTTGCGCCGACAAGGGCTTGTGCTACCCGCCGGAAACCGCACGCCTGAATATCGATGGCGAAGGCGTTGCAAACACGCCAGCCACCCGCGAACACGGCTGGAACTGGAAGTCGCTGCTGCTGTTCTTCCTCGCTGGGGTCGGCCTGACCTTCACCCCCTGCGTCCTGCCAATGTTACCGATCCTTTCCGGTGTGGTGCTGCGCGGCCAGGTTGGCGGCGTGCGCGGCCTGGCGCTGTCGCTGGCCTACGTGCTACCAATGGCCGCCAGCTTCGCGGTGCTCGGCGCACTGATGGGCCTGTTCGGCGCAAGCCTGAACCTGCAGGCGCGCCTGCAGTCGGCCTGGGTGCTGGTACCTTTCGCGCTGTTTTTCGTGGTGTTCGCCCTGGCCATGTTCGGCCTCTTCGAACTGAGGCTGCCCCAGGCCCTGAGCAACCGCCTGAACAACGTCGCCAACCACACCCGCGGCGGCTCGCTGCTGGGGGCAGCAGTGCTCGGTGTACTCTCCAGCTTGCTGGTTTCTCCATGTGTCTCGGCCCCCCTGGCCGGTGCCTTGCTCTATATCAGCGCCAGCGGCGATGCCCTGGGTGGCGCGCTCAAGCTGTTCACCCTGGGTTTGGGCATGGGTGCGCCACTGCTGCTGGTGGCCACCGGTGGCGCGGCCTGGCTGCCCAAAAGCGGCCCATGGATGAACACGGTGAAAAACGCCATTGGCGTACTGCTGCTGGGGCTGGCCATCGGTTTGCTCAGCCGTGTACTGCCAGGCCCTGTGACCTTGCTGCTGGTCGGTTTCCTGGCCGCGGGTGTGGCACTGTTCCTCGGCGCGCTGGAATTCGTCGTCAAGACGGCGGCCCAGCGCCTGGCGCAACTGCTCGGCCTGGCCTTGCTGGTGTACGCGCTGGCTTGCTGGTACGGCGCACTCACTGGCCAGGGCGACCCACTGCGCCCACTGCCGGGGGCGTCACTAGCCGCCAGCGGCAGCCTCCCGACGGCAAAAGCCGATGCCTGGCAGACCATCACCACACCTGATGCTCTGGACGCAGCCCTGGCGCAGGCCCAGGCCGCCGGCCAGCCAGTGCTGCTGGACTGGTACGCCGACTGGTGCATCAGCTGCAAGGTGATCGAGCATGAGGTGCTCAATGCACCGCAAGTGCAAACACAGCTGGCCGGCTTCAAACTGCTACGTTTCGACATCACCGACAGTAATGCCGAGCAACGCACGCTGCTCGACCGCTACCAGCTGTTCGGCCCCCCCGCCCTGCTGTTTTTTGCTGCGAACGGCAGCGAAATTACCGCTGATCGGGTGATTGGCGAGATAAATGCCGGTGAATTTGCGCAGATTCTGACGCGCGTGCGCGGCAAAGTCGGTCTATAACTTCCCGCGAGCCGGGAAAAATCCTGAAATGAGTGACCGGATTTAATTATTCGGTCACATACTTCGCGCGAACCTCGGACATCGTGCTGGCTATTGCCGGGAACTGGACACTTGCCGTTGCTTTACGGCACACTCGCCGCGCTGTGTCGAATTGCCCTACAAATCCAAGGAATCCGCAGATGGCAACGCTACTGGTGCTCCACGGCCCCAACCTCAACCTGCTCGGTACTCGCGAGCCAGGCCACTACGGCGCCGTGACCCTGGCTCAGATCAACCAGGACCTGGAGCAACGCGCCCGCGCCGCAGGCCACCATCTGCAGTACCTGCAGAGCAATGCCGAATACGAACTGATCGACCGCATTCACGCCGCACGCAACGAGGGTGTGGACTTCATCCTGATCAATCCGGCTGCTTTCACCCACACAAGCGTCGCATTACGTGACGCATTGCTTGCGGTGAGCATCCCATTCATCGAAGTGCACCTGTCCAACGTGCACAAACGCGAACCGTTCCGTCACCACTCCTACTTTTCCGATGTTGCCGTAGGGGTGATCTGCGGTCTGGGCGCCAGCGGTTATCGCCTGGCCCTGGAGTCCGCGCTGGAACAACTGGCTGCCAACGCACAGCCCAAATGATGAAAACCCTGGCCTAAGTGGGCCGGGGTTCGAGAGAAACGTTTCAGATACGTTTTTTTGTATTTCGCCCCCTGACCGAACCTTTGGGAGTTGATGATTAATGGATATCCGTAAAGTCAAGAAACTGATCGAGCTGCTGGAAGAGTCTGGCATCGACGAACTGGAGATCAAGGAAGGCGAAGAGTCGGTCCGTATCAGCCGTCACAGCAAGACCCCAGCTGCCCAGCAGTTCTACGCACCGGCGCCTATGGCCGCCGCCCCTGCCGCTGCGCCGGTTGCCGCTGCTGCGCCAGCCGCCGAAGCCACTGCTGCCGCCCCGGCCCTGAAAGGCACCGTGATCCGTTCGCCAATGGTAGGTACCTTCTACCGCAAGCCTTCGCCGACCTCGCCTAACTTCGCTGAAGTTGGCCAGTCCGTGAAGAAAGGCGACACCCTGTGCATCGTCGAAGCCATGAAGATGATGAACCACATCGAAGCCGATGTTGGCGGTGTCATCGACGCCATCCTGGTAGAAGACGGCCAGCCGGTTGAGTTCGACCAGCCGCTGTTCACCATCGTTTGAATCGCGGAGAGCCAACGATGTCTGGGAAGCTCGAAAAAGTCCTGATCGCCAACCGCGGGGAAATTGCCCTGCGGATCCTGCGTGCCTGCAAAGAGCTGGGCATCAAGACCGTCGCCGTGCACTCCACTGCCGACCGTGAACTGATGCACCTGGGCCTGGCAGACGAGTCGGTCTGCATCGGCCCTGCATCGTCGAAGGATTCCTACCTGCACATCCCGGCGATCATCGCTGCCGCCGAAGTGACTGGCGCCACCGCGATTCACCCGGGTTACGGCTTCTTGGCTGAAAACGCCGATTTCGCCGAGCAGGTGGAAAAATCCGGTTTCGCCTTCATCGGCCCGAAAGCCGACACCATTCGCCTGATGGGCGACAAGGTTTCGGCCAAGGACGCGATGATCAAGTCGGGCGTACCGACCGTACCGGGCTCCGATGGCCCACTGCCGGAAGACGAAGAAGTCGCCCTGGCGATTGCCCGTGACGTCGGCTACCCGGTGATCATCAAGGCCGCCGGTGGCGGTGGTGGTCGCGGCATGCGCGTGGTGCACAAGGAAGAGGACCTGATTTCCTCGGCCAAGCTCACCCGTACCGAAGCCGGTGCAGCCTTCGGCAACCCGATGGTTTACCTGGAGAAGTTCCTGACCAACCCACGTCACGTGGAAGTGCAGGTACTGTCCGACGGCCAGGGCAACGCCATTCACCTGGGCGACCGTGACTGCTCGCTGCAGCGCCGTCACCAGAAGGTCCTGGAAGAAGCACCCGCCCCGGGCATCGATGAGAAAGCCCGCCAGGAAGTGTTCAAGCGCTGCGTCGATGCGTGCATCGAGATCGGCTACCGTGGTGCGGGTACTTTCGAGTTCCTGTACGAAAACGGCCGCTTCTACTTCATCGAGATGAACACCCGCGTGCAGGTTGAGCACCCGGTGTCGGAGATGGTCACTGGCATCGACATCGTCAAGGAGATGCTGAGCATCGCCGCTGGCAACAAGCTGTCGTTCCGCCAGGAAGACGTGGTGATCCGCGGCCACTCGCTGGAGTGCCGGATCAACGCCGAGGACCCGAAGAAGTTCATCCCGAGCCCAGGCAAGGTGAAGCACTTCCACGCCCCGGGCGGCAACGGCGTACGCGTCGATTCGCACCTGTACAGCGGTTATTCGGTTCCGCCGAACTACGACTCGCTGATCGGCAAGCTGATCACCTACGGCAAGGACCGCGACGAAGCCATGGCGCGCATGCGCAATGCCCTGGACGAGATCGTCGTCGACGGCATCAAGACCAACATCCCGCTGCACCGCGACCTGGTGCGTGATGAAGGCTTCTGCAAAGGCGGCGTCAACATTCACTACCTCGAGCACAAACTGGCCAACCAGGAGTGATCGTGTAGTGTGATGTACCAGAACCCCGGCCCTGTGCCGGGGTTTTTTATTGCCTGCCTGAAGCTGGGGCCGCGTTGCGGCCCTATCGCGACACAAGGCCGCTCCCACAGGTTGCGCGCGTGCCTCAGGACCGACGCCGTCCTTGTGGGCACCCCGGCTCTGTGCCAGGTTGTTTTATTGCCTGCCTGAAGCTGGGGCCGCGTTGCGGCCCTATCGCGACACAAGGCCGCTCCCACAGGTTGCGCGCATGCCTCAGGACCGACGCCGTCCTTGTGGGCACCCCGGCTCTGTGCCAGGTTGTTTTATTGCCTGCCTGAAGCTGGGGCCGCGTTGCGGCCCTATCGCGACACAAGGCCGCTCCCACAGGTTGCGCGCGTGCCTCAGGACCGACGCCGTCCTTGTGGGCACCCCGGCTCTGTGCCAGGTTGTTTTATTGCCTGCCTGAAGCTGGGGCCGCGTTGCGGCCCTATCGCGACACAAGGCCGCTCCCACAGGGATCGCGCCCGCTTTTAGAAATTGAGCAAGACAGTTGCTCCCACAGGTTGCGCGCATGCCTCAGGACTGACGCCGTCCTTGTGGGAGCGGCCTTGCGTCGCGAAAGGGGCGCAGCGCGCCCCCAGGGCTCTACCCCTTCATCCGCGGCATGTCGATGCGATGCTCATGCACTCGCCGATAAAGCGTCGCCCGCGAAATACCCAAAGCCCGCGCCGCATCAGCCGGCTTCCAGCGATGGCGAATCAGCGCGTCCAGCAACAACTGCCGTGCCGGGCACGACACCCCGCTTTCAGCCGAGCCAACCGCTTCACCGCGCACCTCCTGCGGCAGATCCTGAAGCCGCACCTGCCCGCCTTCACTCACCGCACAGGCATACCGCAACACCTGCCGCAGTTGGCGCAAATTGCCCGGCCAGCGATAAACCAGCAGCGCCTGCAGCGCGTCATCCGCCAACACCACCTCCACCCCGCAGGCCGCAGCCTCTTCGGCCAGCAACTGGTGAATCAGCCCCAGCCGGTCATCACGCTCACGCAAGGGGGGTAGCTCAAAGCGGGCATTGGCCAGGCGGAAGTACAAGTCTTCACGAAATCGCCCGTCCTCCACCATCGCCGCCAGATCGCGATGGGTCGCACAGATCACCTGAATATCCACCCGCTCCCGCCGCGCCGCACCCAGCGGCGCCACCTCGCCCTCCGCCAGCACCCGCAGCAGGCGGGTTTGCAGGTTCAGCGGCATGTCCCCGATCTCGTCGAGGAACAGCGTGCCGCCATCGGCCTGCTGCAACAGCCCTTGCATGCCTTTGCTGGAAGCCCCGGTGAAGGCCCCGGCCACATAGCCGAACAACTCGCTCTCGATCAAGGTTTCCGGAATGGCCGCGCAGTTCAGGGTAACGAACGGGCCATCACAGCGCTGGCTTTGCTGGTGCAGCTGGCGGGCGAATACCTCCTTGCCGGCTCCGGTCTCACCCAGTACCAGCACCGCCAGGTTGCAGTCCTTGACCCGCGTGGCCAACCGCAGGTGTTGCTCGATTCGGGTGTCCTGGGCCTGGCGCAAAGGCTGCGCACGCTGGCGTTGCTGCGGTGCGCTGACCCGGCCATACAAACCGCCCAGACCAGGCAGGCGCTGGGCGGACGACGCGCTCACCCGGCGCAGTTGGTCGATGTCGAACAGTTCGCCAATATGCTCAGGCAAGCGCCCCAGGCGCTCCACCAGCCGTTGCCGCGCCAGGCTGTTGATTGCCTGCAAACGGCCATCGGCATCCCAGGCCAGCAGGTAATCGGGTTGGCTCTCCACATAGCCCGGCGTGCCATGCGCGCGCATCACCCAGTGGCCCTGGGCGCTGTGCATGAAGAAAGCGTTTTCGATCTCGCGGGCGGTCTGCTCGACCAGTTGGCGGATCAGGTGCTGGCTGCGCCGATCGTCCGGCGACTGCAAGGCCGACACATCGACCACGCCCAGCAGCTCGCCCAATGGGTCGAACACCGGCGCCGCTGTGCAGGTCAGGCCGATGAAGGCGGCGCGAAAGTGATCGCGCTTGTGCACCGTGACCGGGGCCTTGCTGGTCAGCACCGCCGCCACACCGCATGTGCCCTCCTCGCCCTCCGACCAGCAGGTCCCCAGATACAGCCCGGCCTTGCGACAGTCGTTGCGGATGGCCGACTCGACCCGGTAATCGATGGTGCGCCCCTGGGCATCGGTAAGCAGCACGCAGTAGTCAGCGCCGCGCACCCGTTCGTGCAAGCGCGCCACGGCATCGCTGGCGATGCGCAGGAACAGCTCGGCGCGTTCGCGGCATTCGTTGAGCAGGCTTTGGGAAAGGATACGCGGCCCCTGCTGGGAACCGGGGTCGAGGCGGTACACATCCATGGAGCGGCGCCATGAATCGAGGATCAGCGGTGGTACCGGCGCCTGCGGCAGGCGGTCGGCATTCTTCAACACCCTGCTGACGCAGTCCACATGGGCTCGGGAGTTCGCGGCAAGCATTCAGGCCCTCCGGTTCTCGTTACTGTTTTTATCGTTGTCCGGCCATTAAGCGCCTCTGGGCATGCCCCGACAAGCACTGTGTGATTACCGGCTGGCTTGAGACGCAGCGTCTCAGCGTCTCGGCAACGCTGGCCCGGCGCTGGCACCCGGCGTCTCGCCGCCACACCCGTGAAGACCTGCCCGAACACGACCAGAACCCTCTAGCCCGGCCACTTCAGCCATCGCGAAGAAAGCTGGCACCCCGCTTGCTCCTGCCCTTGCAAACAAAAATACGAGGTGCGCCATGCCGCTACCCGCCCCGATTGTCGGGATCATTGCCAACCCTGCCTCTGGCCGCGACCTGCGCCGCCTGACCGCCAATGCCGGGCTCTATTCAAGCACCGACAAGGCCTCGGCTATCCAGCGCCTGCTGGCCGCTTTCGGCGCCACCGGCATTGGCCAGGTGTTGTTGCCCAGCGACATGACCGGCATCGCTGCCGCAGTGCTCAAGGCCAGCCAGGGCCCAGGGGCCCGTGACCAGCACTGGCCGGCCATCGAGATCCTCGACCTGCCACTGACCCAGACCGTGGCCGATACCCGCCTGGCAACCCGGCGCATGGTCGAGCGCGGCGTGGCGATGATCGCCGTGCTGGGCGGTGATGGCACCCACAAGGCGGTCGCCGCCGAGGCCGCTGACGTGCCGCTGCTGACCCTGTCCACCGGCACCAACAACGCCTTCCCCGAACTTCGTGAAGCCACCAGCGCGGGCCTGGCCGGTGGCCTGCTTGCCAGTGGCCGGGTACCGGCCAGCATCGGCTTGCGCCGCAACAAACGCTTACTGGTGAACGTGCCTGAACAACAGCTGGCCGAATGGGCCTTGGTCGAGGTGGCCGTGTCGCCGCAGCGCTTCATCGGTGCCCGTGCGCTCAGCCGCAGCGAGGACCTCTGCGAAGTCTTCGCCTGCTTCGCCGAACCCCACGCCATCGGCCTGTCGGCCCTGTGCGGTCTGTGGTGCCCGGTGTCACGGCAAGACCCGCACGGCGCCTGGGTACGCCTGGCCCCCGACGCCGAACAGGCGCTGTTGGCGCCGTTGGCGCCCGGCCTGCTGCAAGCCTGCGGCATCTCCGCCTGCGGTCAGCTGACGCCCGGCGTCGCCCAGCGCCTGAGCCTCGCCAGCGGCACCCTGGCCCTGGACGGCGAACGCGAAATCGAATTTGCCGAGCATGACACCCCCACCATCACCCTCGACCACCAAGGCCCACTCAGTGTGGATGTCGAGGCCGTGCTGGCGCATGCCGCCCGCCACCACCTGCTGGCCGTCCCGCGCGGCCACCGGCTGCACCCTGCAAACCCGTGTTGAGACAACCCCGGAGAACAACAAGATGTCCAATCAACTCAGTACTGATCAACTGCTGCATGCCTATGAAGTCATGCGGACCATCCGCGCCTTCGAAGAACGCCTGCATGTGGAGTTCGCCACCGGCGAAATTCCCGGCTTCGTCCACCTGTATGCCGGCGAAGAAGCCTCTGCAGCCGGGGTCATGGCCCACCTGCGCGACAGCGACTGCATCGCCTCGACCCACCGCGGCCATGGCCACTGCATCGCCAAAGGCGTGGACGTATACGGCATGATGGCCGAGATCTACGGCAAGAAGACCGGCGTGTGCGGTGGTAAAGGCGGCTCGATGCACATTGCCGACCTGGAAAAGGGCATGCTCGGTGCCAACGGTATCGTCGGCGCCGGCGCACCACTGGTGGCCGGGGCGGCGCTGGCGGCCAAGCTCAAGGGCCGCGATGACGTGTCGGTAGCCTTCTTCGGCGATGGGGCATCCAACGAGGGCGCCGTGTTCGAGGCCATGAACATGGCGTCGATCATGAACCTGCCCTGCATCTTCGTGGCCGAGAACAACGGCTACGCCGAGGCCACTGCCTCCAACTGGTCCGTAGCCTGCGACCACATTGCCGACCGCGCTGCCGGCTTCGGCATGCCAGGGGTCACCATCGACGGCTTTGACTTCTTTGCCGTATACGAGGCCGCCGGCGCTGCCATCGAGCGCGCCCGCTCCGGGCAAGGGCCGTCGCTGATCGAGGTCAAGCTCAGCCGTTACTACGGCCATTTCGAAGGCGATGCGCAAACCTACCGCGCCCCTGATGAAGTGAAGAACCTGCGCGAATCCCGCGACTGCCTCATGCAATTTCGCAACAAGACCACCCGCGCCGGCCTGCTCACGGCCGAGCAACTGGACGCCATCGACGCCCGCGTCGAGGACCTGATCGAAGACGCCGTACGCCGCGCCAAATCCGATCCCAAGCCACAGCCCGCCGACCTGCTCACCGACGTCTACGTCGCCTACCCCTGAGCCGCGGATTACAAGAACAACAGGAGAACCACCATGGCAAGAAAGATCAGCTACCAGCAGGCCATCAACGAAGCCCTGGCCCAGGAAATGCGTCGCGACAGCACAGTGTTCATCATTGGCGAAGACGTCGCCGGCGGCGCCGGTGCGCCCGGCGAGGATGACGCCTGGGGTGGCGTGTTGGGCGTGACCAAAGGCCTGTATCACCAATTCCCCGGCCGCGTGCTTGACGCGCCGCTGTCGGAAATCGGCTACGTCGGCGCGGCCGTCGGTGCCGCCACCCAGGGCCTGCGCCCAGTGTGCGAACTGATGTTCGTCGACTTCGCCGGCTGCTGCCTGGACCAGATCCTCAACCAGGCCGCCAAGTTCCGCTACATGTTCGGCGGCAAGGCCGTGACCCCGCTGGTGATGCGCACCATGTATGGCGCCGGCCTGCGTGCGGCAGCCCAGCACTCGCAGATGCTCACTTCGCTATGGACGCACATCCCCGGCCTGAAGGTGGTGTGCCCATCCTCGCCTTACGATGCCAAGGGCCTGTTGATCCAGGCGATCCGCGACAACGACCCGGTGATCTTCTGCGAACACAAACTGCTGTACAGCATGCAGGGCGAGGTGCCGGAAGAGGTGTACACCGTACCGTTCGGCGAAGCCAACTTCTTGCGCGATGGCGACGACGTGACCCTCGTTACCTACGGGCGCATGGTGCATGTGGCGCTGGAGGCTGCCAACAACCTGGCCCGCCAGGGCATCGACTGCGAGGTACTGGACTTGCGCACTACCAGCCCGCTGGACGAGGACAGCATTCTGGAAAGTGTGGAGAAGACTGGCCGCCTGGTGGTGATCGATGAAGCCAACCCGCGCTGCTCGATGGCTACCGACATCAGCGCGCTGGTGGCACAGAAGGCTTTTGCCGCACTCAAGGGGCCGATCGAAATGGTCACCGCGCCACATACCCCGGTGCCGTTCTCCGACGCCCTGGAAGACCTGTACATCCCTGACGCGGCGAAGATCGAAGCCGCCGTGCGCAAGGTGATCGAAGCCGCAAGGAGTGCCGCATGAGCCAGATCCATACCCTGACCATGCCCAAATGGGGCCTGTCGATGACCGAGGGCCGGGTGGACACCTGGCTCAAGCAGGAAGGTGACGAAATCAGCAAGGGCGACGAAGTGCTGGACGTCGAGACCGACAAGATCAGCAGCAGCGTCGAAGCGCCGTTCAGCGGCGTGCTGCGCCGCCAGGTGGCCAAGCCGGATGAAACCCTGCCCGTCGGCGCGCTGCTGGCGGTGGTCGTTGAAGGCGAAGCAGAAGAGGCCGAGATCGATGCCGTGGTACAGCGCTTCCAGGCCGAGTTCGTCGCCGAAGGCGGCGCCGACCAGAGCCAGGGGCCGGCCCCTCAGAAGGCGGAAGTAGGCGGGCGCCTGCTGCGCTGGTTCGAGCTGGGTGAAGGCGGCACACCGCTGGTGCTGGTGCACGGGTTTGGCGGTGACCTCAACAACTGGCTGTTCAACCACCCGGCGCTGGCTGCCGAGCGGCGGGTCATCGCCCTCGACCTGCCGGGCCACGGCGAGTCGGCCAAGGCCCTGCAGCGGGGCGACCTGGATGAGTTGAGCGAAACCGTGCTCGCCCTGCTCGACCACCTGGACATCGCCAAGGCCCACCTGGCCGGCCATTCCATGGGCGGTGCCGTCAGCCTCAACGTGGCGCGCCTGGCCCCGCAGCGGGTGGCCAGCCTGAGCCTGGTGGCCAGCGCCGGTCTGGGCGAAGCGATCAACGGGCAGTACTTGCAAGGTTTCGTCACCGCGGCCAACCGCAATGCACTCAAACCGCAGATGGTGCAATTGTTTGCCGACCCGGCGCTGGTCACCCGGCAAATGCTGGAGGACATGCTCAAGTTCAAGCGCCTGGAAGGTGTGGACCAGGCCCTGCAGCAGCTGGCAGGGGCGCTCGCCGACGGCGACCGGCAGCGCCACGACTTGCGCGGGGTCCTTGGCAATCACCCGGCACTGGTGGTGTGGGGTGGCAAGGATGCGATCATCCCGGCCAGCCATGCCGAGGGCCTGGAGGCCGAAGTACTGGTGCTGCCAGAGGCCGGCCACATGGTGCAGATGGAGGCGGCCGAACAGGTCAACCAGCAACTGCTCGCATTCCTGCGCAAGCACTAAGCCCTTTTCGTGAGCCTGGAGAACAACAATGAATGACCTGAGCCACACCCACATGCGCGCGGCCGTCTGGCATGGCCGCAACGATATTCGTGTCGAACAGGTACCTTTGCCGGCCGACCCAGCGCCGGGCTGGGTGCAGATCAAGGTGGACTGGTGCGGCATCTGCGGCTCCGACCTGCACGAATATGTTGCCGGCCCGGTGTTCATCCCGGTAGAGGCCCCGCACCCGCTGACCGGCATTCAGGGCCAGTGCATCCTCGGCCACGAATTCTGCGGCCACATCGCCAAGCTTGGCGAAGGCGTGGAAGGCTATGCCGTAGGCGACCCGGTGGCGGCAGACGCGTGCCAGCATTGTGGTACCTGCTATTACTGCACCCATGGCCTGTACAACATCTGCGAACGCCTGGCGTTCACCGGCCTGATGAACAACGGTGCCTTCGCCGAGCTGGTCAACGTGCCCGCCAACCTGCTCTACCGGCTGCCGCAGGGCTTCCCTGCCGAAGCCGGGGCACTGATCGAACCGCTGGCGGTGGGTATGCACTCGGTGAAAAAGGCCGGCAGCCTGCTTGGGCAAACCGTTGTAGTGGTGGGGGCCGGCACCATCGGCCTTTGCACCATCATGTGTGCCAAAGCCGCGGGCGCAGCGCAGGTTATCGCCCTGGAAATGTCCTCAGCACGCAAAGCCAAGGCCAAAGAGGTAGGCGCCAACGTGGTGCTGGACCCCAGCCAGTGCGATGCCCTGGCGGAAATCCGCGCACTGACTGCAGGGCTGGGCGCCGATGTGAGTTTTGAGTGCATCGGCAACAAACATACGGCCAAGCTGGCCATCGACACCATCCGCAAAGCAGGCAAGTGCGTGCTGGTGGGTATTTTCGAAGAGCCCAGCGAGTTCAACTTCTTCGAGCTGGTGTCCACCGAGAAACAGGTGCTGGGGGCGTTGGCGTACAACGGCGAGTTTGCTGACGTGATTGCCTTCATTGCTGATGGTCGGCTGGATATTCGCCCGCTGGTAACCGGCCGGATCGGATTGGAGCAGATTGTCGAGCTGGGCTTCGAGGAACTGGTGAACAACAAAGAGGAGAACGTGAAGATCATCGTTTCACCAGGTGTGCGCTGATTGCACCTTGAAGGCAACGTGGCACCTGTGGGAGCGGGCGGGCCCGCGAAGAAGCAACACGGTCGAGGGCACCGGCTTCGCCGGTGTTCGCGGCTGAAGCCGCTCCTACAGGGCACGCGCAAGGTTCCAAGGCTGTGCGCCGACACAGGGGCTCGCTGTCTCAGGATCCCATTCTGCGTCATACTCGGCAGACCTATTGCCCGGTCATCGCCATGCGTCCATTGCTCCCCATTACCCTGGTCCTGCTGCTCGCCGCCTGTGGCGATGGCGAATCGCTGCTCCCGCCGGACGCACGGCTGCCTGACGGTGGGCGTTACCGGGGGCAGGTGGTCGATGGCCTGCTGCAGGGTGAGGGCCGGATCGACTACCCCAACGGCAGCTGGTACGCCGGCAGCTTCAAGGACGGCCAGTGGCACGGCCAGGGCGAATGGCATGGCCAGAACGGTGAGGTCTACCGCGGCCAGTTCGCCGAGGGGCTGTTTCAGGGCCTGGGTGACCTGATCACCCCAGGCAGCCACTATAGCGGCACCTTCCGCCACGGCCGCCGCGACGGCGAGGGCACCCTCAAGCAAGCCGACCAGACATACCGCGGCCAGTTCAAGGACGACCTGTACGACGGCGCAGGCCAACTGGAGCTGGCCGACGGCAGTCGCTACCAAGGCCTGTTCGCCAAGGGCAAGCCCAACGGCGCCGGGGTGCGCAGCGATGCCAGCGGCAACCAGTTCAGCGGCCACTTCGTCAACGGCCAGCTACAAGGCGCCGGCACCTACGACAGCGTTGATGGCGAGCAGTACATCGGCGAGTTCAAGGACAACCGCCTGGAGGGCCGAGGCCGCTACGAAAATGCCGATGGCGACGTGTGGATCGGTGAATTCAAGGACGGCTCGCTGATCGGCGAAGGCGAGTTGCTGGGCAGCGATGGCAGCCACTACAAGGGTGAGTTTGCCGACTGGCGTCTGTCGGGCCAGGGCAGCCTGCAACTGGCCGACGGCAGCAAGTACATCGGCGGCTTCCTGAACGATGCCTACCATGGCCATGGGCGGCTGATTCTGCCCAGTGGCAAGGTCGAAAGCGGAACATGGGCCAACGGCGTGCGCGTGCGCGACCAGAATGGCAAGCTGCTGCCAGACCCACTGGACCTGGCGTTGCTCAACCAGGGCCGGCTGCTGGACGAGGCGCTGGCTCGGGTACCTCGCTCGGCGCCACCGATCCAGCTGTATAGCCTGGTAGTGGCCGGCGATGGCCAGCAAAGCGTATTCCTGCGCGAAGCCGACTACGTCAGCAACCTGCTAAAGGTGCGCTTTGGCGCCCGTGGCCAAGTGACCCTGGTCAACCACCGCGACCACATGGCCACACGCCCCATGGCCACCCGCGAAAACCTCTCCCGCGCTGCCGCCACCCTGGCAGAGCGCAGCGGCCCCGAAGACCTGGTGTTCATCTACCTCACCAGCCATGGCAGCCAGGACCACCAGCTGGTGCTCGACCAGCCCCGTCTGCAACTGGCCGACCTGGCCGCTGACGAGCTGGCCACTGCCTTGGCGCCGCTGAAGGATCGCGACAAGGTCATCGTCATCTCCGCCTGCTATTCAGGGGGCTATATCGCTCCGCTCAAAGACGAGCGCACGCTCATCATGACCGCTGCCCGGGCCGACCGCGTCTCCTTCGGTTGCTCGGAGGAAGCCGACTTCACCTACTTTGGCGATGCCCTGTTCGCTGAAGCGCTGAACCAGACCGACGACCTGAAACAGGCGTTTGAACTGGCACGTGCCAGCGTTGCCGAAAGAGAACAAAGGGAAGGCTTCGAGGCCTCCGAGCCGCAGCTGTGGGCACCGCCGGCCGTGCTTGAGCACTGGCATCACCTGCGCCAGCAACAAGCCGAAGAAGCGTTGCGTAACGCCACACAGGCCAACGTGAGGGAACAGGCAAAAATGCCCGGCACTCACTAGACTTGTGTGTAACAAGGGAGAGACATCATGTACTTGACGCCTCAGCATGTCCTGCTTGCCGGAGCCACCGGCCTGACCGGTGAACACCTGCTAGACCGCCTGCTCAACGAGCCCACCATCACCCGTGTCCTGGCGCCTACACGCCGGCCATTGGCCGAGCACCCGCACCTGGAAAACCCGGTGGGCGACCCGGCGGTATTCCTTCCGCAACTGGCCGGGCGGGTCGACATCGCGTACTGCTGCCTGGGCACCACACTGAAGCAGGCGGGTTCCGAATCGGCTTTCCGCGCAGTGGATCTGGACATGGTGGTCGCCTTCAGCAAGCGTGCCCGAGAAATGGGCGCACGGCATCTGCTGGTGGTCAGTGCAGTGGGCGCCGACCCTAAGTCGTCAATTTTCTATAACCGGGTCAAGGGCGAGATGGAAGAAGCGCTCAAGGCTCAGGACTGGCCACAGTTGACCATCGTGCGGCCCTCGTTCCTGCTGGGCGAGCGGCTGGAGCCACGGCTCACTGAACAGCTTGTTGCGCCATTTTCCAGGTTGATACCCGGGAAGTATCGGGGAATCGAGGCTTGTACCCTGGCGCGAGCACTGTGGCGGCTGGCGCTGGAGGAAGAAGACGGCGTGCGGGTTGTGGAGTCGGATGAGTTGCGCAGGTTGGGCAAGATCTAGGCTTCGCTTGTGCTGGCCTCTTCGCGGGCACGCCCGCTCCCACTGGTGAGTAGTCACCAGAAGATTACGGAGATCCTGTGGAAGAGGGCGTGCGCGCGAAGGGCCATCACAGACCGCCGCTAGCCTGGAAGCCTATGCCGGCCGCTGTCAGCAAAGACAACGGCAGCAGCAGGGTATCGAGCAGCATGCTGCCGGGCAGATCCAGGCGCGGATACGCCGGAGCGTCCGCCCCGTAATGATCCCGCGGGCAACACCCGCCATTGATCACATACCAATCCAGCCGGGTACCGGCATACACCACCGGTGCGCCGGGCTTGTTGGCATCCAGCGTGCGCACCGTGGCGCACCCACCCAGCATCACCAGCGCCAGCAATCCCGCCAGTGCTCGCTTCAATCATCCACCCCGAAGTGGTGCTCGCCCCAACGCGGCAACATATCCTGGGGGATGTTCAGCAGGTTGAGGATACGCGCCACGACAAAGTCGACCAGGTCGTCGATGGTCTGCGGCTGGTGATAGAACCCCGGAGCCGCCGGCAAGATCACCGCGCCCATTTGCGACAGCTTGAGCATGTTTTCCAGGTGGATGGTGGAGAACGGCGCTTCGCGTGGCACCAGGATCAGCTGGCGACGCTCCTTGAGGGTGACGTCGGCAGCCCGCTCGATCAGGTTGTTGCAGGCGCCAGTGGCGATGGCCGACAAGGTGCCAGTGGAACAGGGGACCACCACCATTGCCGCCGGGGCGCCAGAACCCGAGGCTACCGGCGACATCCAGTCTTCCTTGCCATACACACGGATCTGCCCATCGGCCGCGCCGGTGTATTCAGTCAGGAAGGCCTGCATCGCCTGGGGCTTGGCCGGCAACACAACATCCGTCTCGGTGGCCATCACCAACTGTGCGGCCTTGGAGATCAGGAAGTGCACCTCGCGGTCTTCGCGTACCAGGCAATCGAGCAGGCGAAGGCCATACTGGGCACCCGAGGCGCCCGTCATGGCCAGGGTGATGCGTTCCGGCCCGTTCACTTCAGCGCCTCGGCCAGCTTGCCGTGCAGGCCGCCGAAGCCGCCGTTGCTCATGATCACCACATGAGTGCCTGGGCGAGCCTGGCCTTTGATCCGCTCGATGATCGCTTCGAGGCTGTCGGCCACCACGCTGGGTACCTTGCACTGCGCAGCGGTGGCGGCCAGGTCCCAGCCGAGGTTGGCCGGTGCATACCAGATCACCTGGTCGGCGTCGTTGACGCTTTCTGGCAGGCCGTCACGATGGGCACCGAGTTTCATCGAGTTGGAGCGAGGCTCGATCACCGCGATCACAGGCGCCTCCCCCACCCGCTTGCGCAGGCCGTCGAGCGTGGTGGCAATGGCGGTCGGATGGTGGGCGAAGTCATCGTAGATGGTCACACCTTGTACTTCGGCAACCTTCTCCATGCGCCGCTTGACGCTCTTGAACGCACTCAGGCCGTCGATACCCATGGCCGGCACCACGCCTACATGACGCGCTGCTGCCAGGGTGGCCAAGGCATTGGCGACGTTGTGCTGGCCGGTCAGCGCCCAGTCCACCACACCCTGCACTTCGCCCTCGAACAGGACTTCAAAGCGCGAGCCATCTGGGCTGAGCAGGCGGGCTTGCCACTGGCCGCCCTCCCCGGTGGTTTGCACAGGGGTCCAGCAGCCCATGCCGATCACACGCTCCAGCGCTTGCTCGGTGGTCGGGTGGATGACCAGGCCTTCGCTGGGGATAGTCCGCACCAGGTGGTGGAACTGCCGCTCGATCGAGGCCAGGTCCGGGAAGATGTCCGCGTGATCGAACTCAAGGTTGTTGAGGATTGCGGTACGCGGGTGATAGTGGACGAACTTCGAGCGCTTGTCGAAGAAGGCGCTGTCGTACTCGTCGGCTTCCACCACAAAGAACGGCGTGTCGCCCAAGCGGGCCGACACCGAGAAGTTCTGCGGCACGCCACCAATCAGGAAGCCCGGGCTCATGCCGGCGTGCTCCAGCACCCAGGCCAGCATGCTGCTGGTGGTGGTCTTGCCGTGAGTACCGGCAACGGCCAGCACCCAGCGGCCTTGCAGCACGTGGTCGGCCAGCCACTGCGGGCCGGAGACGTAGGGCAGGCCCTTGTTCAGCACGTATTCAACCGCTGGGTTGCCGCGCGACATGGCGTTGCCGATGACCACCAGGTCTGGCGCCGGATCCAGCTGGGCCGGGTCATAGCCTTGGGTCAGTTCGATACCCTGGGCTTCGAGCTGGGTGCTCATTGGGGGATAGACGTTGGCGTCGGAGCCAGTGACGCGGTGGCCAAGTTCCTTGGCCAGCACCGCCAGCGAACCCATGAAAGTGCCGCAAATACCGAGAATGTGAATATGCATGGTCGACCTCGCAAAACATCGAGGCAGGGTAGCCCAGGGCGCGACAAATCGCACCCGCTGTTTCGCTCAGTCACCCCTGGTAATGCCGTGTTTGCGCAGTTTTCGATACAAGGTATTGCGGCTGATGCCCAAGTGCTCGGCGACACGGGTGAGATGCCAGTGTTTTGCCTCCAGTACCTCCTTCAGCGCTTGCCGCTCTGCGTCGAGCAGAACCTCGGTCCCTGCAGATTCACCCACAATCTCAGCGGCACCGCCGGACCTGTGTGGGCGGGCTTGCCCGCGAACGAGGGCAACGCCCTCGCCCTCTATTGCCTGGTCGGACATCTTCGCGGGCTCGCCCGCCCCCACGGGAGGTGGGCTGGCGCGAATGACTGCGGGGAGGTCCGTAAAGGTGATGCGGGCATCTTCGCAAAGCGCCACCAGGGTACGCAGCACATTGCGCATCTGCCGCACGTTCCCCGGCCAGTTAAATGCGAGCAGCGCCTGCCGCGCCCTGGGCTCGATGTCTATGCGTTGCCCCTGCGTCTCCTGGCGTAGCAGAAAGTCCAGCAACTGCGCCTTGTCACTGCGTTCGCGCACCGCCGGCAGCGCTACCTCCAGGCCATTGAGGCGGTAATACAGGTCCTCGCGGAAACTGCCCTGTTCAACCCGTTCCAGCAGGTCACGGTGCGTAGCGCTGACGATGCGCACGTCCACCGCCTGTGGCTCTCCCCCGATCGGCACCACCTGGCGCTCCTCCAGTACCCGCAGCAGTCGGGTTTGCAGGGCAAGCGGCATATCGCCGATCTCGTCCAGCAGCAAGGTGCCGCCGTCGGCCTGCAACAGCTTGCCGCGCATGCCCTCCTTGCGCGCGCCGGTAAAACTGCCGCCGCGGTACCCGAACAGCTCACTCTCGATCAGGCTTTCCGGGATAGACGCGCAGTTGATGGCGACAAACGGCTTGCCGCGCCGCTCACTGGCCTGATGCACAGCCTGGGCGAAGGCCTCCTTGCCACAGCCGGTCTCGCCGCGCAGCAGCAATGGTACATCGCGCTCGAACACCCGCACGCTGCGGCGGAAATCATTTTGCAACGCAGGGTCCAGCAGACAGACCAGCGGCTCCACTTCACCTGCGGGCCGCGGCTGGGCGGCCGGCACCGACCACACCGGCGCCCGGGCCTGCCCCCGCAGGCTGGCGAACACCTGGCGACCGTCAAGGGTGCGCAGCGGCCAGGCAGTACTGCCGCCGGGCGTGGCACGGCTGAACATTTCGTCATGGCTGCACGCGAAAAAGCACGCCAACGGTTTGCCCAGCACGCCGCCCCGTACCGTGCCCAGCAGGTTCAGTGCGCTTTGGTTGGCAGCGCAAATGCGCCCATCGCCGTCGAACGCCAGCAAGCCTTCGCTGAACAGGCCGACCGACTCGGCTTGCAGGTGAAAACGCAATAACCATTGCTGCTCGAAATGGCGCAGGAAATAGCAGCTTTCGATCATCTTTGCCGACAGGTTGACCAACGCCATGGTGTGGAACTGGCTTTGCCGCGATACGTCGGGGCGCGCAGAGGACACGTCGAGTACCGCCAGCAGGTCGCCATGCGGGTCGAACACCGGGCTGGCCGAGCAGGTCAGCCCGGTGTGACGGCCACGGAAGTGCTCGTTCTGATGGATGGTCAGCGCCTGGCGCTCGACCAGGCAGGTGCCGATGCCATTGGTGCCCTCGCGCGCCTCGCTCCAGTCAGCGCCCAACCACAGCCCCGCACGCTCGAAGCTGCGCCGCTCGGTGGGGGCACTGACGCAATTGAGGATCACCCCACGAGCGTCGGTCAGCAGCACCGCGTGGCCTGCGCCGGAAAGCTGCTGGTGCAGGCTGTTCATTTCATGGTCGGCAATTTGCAGCACCTGATGCAGGCGCTCGCGGCTTTCCAGCAGGCGCCCATGCTCAAGCACCACCGGCGCTTCGATCACCGCCGGGTCGAGGTGGTAATCCTCCAGGCAGCGCAGCCAGGAGCGGGCGATGGACGGGTCACTGCCGCCCTCCCCGGCCCCACCATGGGCAACGCTATGCACCTGACGGGCATGGCGCGTGAAGTGATTGCTCTGCATTGTTGTAATTCTCCGCAGATAGAGCGTCAGCCCAGCATCCTCCACCCGGGTAGGCTTTGCAATGCACACGCCTGTGATGTGTCGCAAACGGCACAAAATGTCACCCCAGGCGTACCGGCACCGGTACAGCGGCCCTTGATCAGTCCCGTAAAAATGACTCAAGTCATTGATTTGCCTGGCGTGGCCAACACTGGCCCAACCCTTGCTCTATGCTTTCCAACTCCCTAAAAAGCACAATACCAAGGAGACACACCATGCGTTATGCACATCCCGGTACCGAAGGCGCGAAGGTTTCCTTCAAGAGCCGCTACGGCAACTACATCGGTGGTGAGTTCGTTACTCCGGTAAAGGGGCAGTACTTCGAAAATACCTCCCCGGTGAATGGCAAGCTGATCGCTGAATTCCCCCGCTCTACTGCCGAAGACATCGAGAAGGCCCTGGATGCCGCCCATGCTGCGGCCGACGCCTGGGGCCGCACTTCAGTGCAGGATCGCTCCAACGTGCTGCTGAAGATCGCCGACCGTATCGAGCAGAACCTCGAATTGCTGGCCATTACCGAAACCTGGGACAACGGCAAGCCGATCCGCGAAACCCTCAACGCCGACATTCCGCTGGCGGTCGACCACTTCCGCTATTTCGCTGGCTGCATCCGCGCCCAGGAAGGCGGCGCTGCCGAAATCAATGAAGGCACCGTGGCCTACCATATCCACGAGCCACTGGGCGTGGTCGGGCAGATCATCCCCTGGAACTTCCCGATCCTGATGGCTGCCTGGAAGCTTGCCCCGGCACTGGCCGCTGGTAACTGCGTGGTGCTCAAGCCTGCCGAACAGACGCCGCTGGGCATCACCGTGCTGCTCGAAGTCATTGGCGACCTGTTGCCACCTGGCGTGCTCAACGTCGTGCAAGGCTATGGCCGCGAAGCCGGTGAAGCCCTGGCCACCAGCAAACGCATCGCCAAGATCGCCTTCACCGGCTCTACCCCGGTGGGCTCGCACATCATGAAATGCGCCGCCGAGAACATCATCCCGTCCACCGTCGAACTGGGTGGCAAGTCGCCGAACGTGTACTTCGAAGACATCATGCAGGCCGAGCCAAGCTTCATCGAGAAGGCGGCAGAAGGCATGGTGCTGGCGTTCTTCAACCAGGGCGAAGTGTGCACCTGCCCGTCGCGTGCCCTGGTGCAAGAATCGATCTATCCGCAGTTCATGGAAGTGGTGATGAAGAAGGTGCTGCAGATCAAGCGCGGCGACCCGCTGGACACCGACACCATGGTCGGCGCCCAGGCCTCGCAGCAGCAGTTCGAAAAGATCCTCTCGTACCTGCAGATCGCCCAGGACGAAGGCGCCGAGTTGCTCACCGGCGGCAAGGTCGAGAAGCTGGAAGGTTCGCTGGCTACCGGTTACTACATCCAGCCGACCCTGCTCAAGGGCAACAACAAGATGCGCGTGTTCCAGGAAGAAATCTTCGGCCCGGTGGTCAGCGTCACCACCTTCAAGGACGAAGCCGAAGCACTGGCGATTGCCAACGACACCGAGTTCGGCCTGGGCGCTGGCGTGTGGACCCGCGACATCAACCGTGCCTACCGCATGGGCCGCGGCATCAAGGCTGGCCGTGTGTGGACCAACTGCTACCACCTGTACCCGGCGCATGCCGCGTTCGGCGGTTACAAGAAGTCGGGGGTTGGGCGTGAGACGCACAAGATGATGCTGGATCACTATCAGCAGACCAAGAACCTGCTGGTGAGCTACGACATCAATCCGTTGGGCTTCTTCTAGACCGCGTCGCCTTCTTCGCGGGTAAACCCGCTCCTACAGGTCCTGCGCGAGTCTTGAATGTTGCGCAATCCCTGTAGAAGCGGGTTCACCCGCGGAGCGGCCAGGCCGGCATACCTTAAACCCAGGGCGGTAACCGTGCACCAACCGCTCTGGCTCGCTTCCTGCAGCACCCATCACCATCGGCCCGGAACCCTTCCGGCCACCAAGAAAAAAAACAGGTGAATCTATGCCAAGCGAACATTCCGCCGGATCGCCGGCAGGCTCTTCCGTCGACTTCGAGAAAGTCGGCTCTGACTATTTCCAGCAACGTGAACTGAAAAAAGGCGCCGCCGGTTGGGTACTGCTGGTCGGCCTGGGCGTGGCGTACGTCATTTCCGGCGATTACGCCGGCTGGAACTTCGGCCTGGCGCAGGGCGGCTGGGGCGGCATGTTCCTGGCCACCTTGCTGATGGCAACCATGTACCTGTGCATGTGCTTCTCGCTGGCCGAGCTGTCGTCGATGATCCCCACCGCTGGCGGTGGCTATGGCTTTGCCCGCAGTGCCTTCGGCCCCTGGGGCGGCTTTTTGACCGGCACGGCGATCCTGATCGAATACGCCATCGCCCCTGCCGCCATCGCGGTGTTCATCGGCGCCTACTGCCAATCGCTGTTCGGTATCGGCGGCTGGATGATCTACCTGGCGTTCTACATCGTGTTCATCAGCATCCACATTTTCGGCGTGGGTGAGGCACTGAAGCTGATGTTCATCATCACCGCCATCGCCGCCATTGCCCTGGCCGTATTCCTGATAGGCATGGTGCCCCATTTTGATGCAGCCAACCTGTTCGACATCGCCAAAACGGACGCCGTCGGCGCCAGCAGCTTCCTGCCGTTTGGCTATGTCGGCGTGTGGGCAGCCATCCCCTACGCCATCTGGTTCTTCCTTGCCGTCGAGGGCGTGCCGCTGGCCGCAGAAGAAACCAAGAACCCCAAGCGTGACCTGCCACGCGGCCTGATCGGCGCCATGCTGGTACTGCTGGCCTTCGCCTTGCTGATCCTGGTGGTCGGCCCAGGCGGCGCAGGCTCCGAGGCGCTGAAGGCCTCCGGTAACCCGCTGGTCGAAGCCCTGTCGAAGGCCTACGGCGGCTCCACCTGGATGGGCGGGTTCGTCAACCTGGTCGGTCTGGCCGGGCTGATCGCCAGCTTCTTCTCGATCATCTATGCCTATTCCCGGCAGATCTTCGCCCTGTCCCGCGCCGGTTACCTGCCGCGCAAACTGTCGGAAACCAACAAGAGCAAGGCCCCGGTACTGGCCTTGGTCATCCCTGGCATCATCGGGTTTGCCCTGTCGCTGACGGGCCAGGGTGACTTGCTGATCCTGGTGGCAGTGTTTGGCGCTACCCTGTCTTACGTGCTGATGATGGCTGCGCACATCACCCTGCGCATCCGCCGGCCAAAGATGGAACGCCCCTACCGCACCCCGGGTGGCATCTTCACATCCGGCCTGGCGCTGGTGCTGGCGTGCATCGCCGTGGTCGCCGGATTCCTGGTTGACCCGCGGGTAGTCATTGGCGCTGCAGTGATCTATGCGGTATTAATTGCCTACTTTGCTTTCTACAGCCGCCACCACCTGGTTGCGGGCACACCGGAAGAGGAATTCGCCGCGATCCAGAAGGCCGAAGAGGCCCTGCACTGATCGCCGCCACCCGCCGCGGGGCAACCCGCGGCTCTGGAGATTCTGTATGGCAAGTTTCGTACACACGGTCGGCCACTTGGTCTACCGCTTCGACAGCCTCAAGGACGTGATGGCCAAGGCCAGCCCGGCACGCTCCGGGGACTGCCTGGCAGGTGTCGCGGCCAGCAACGACGGTGAGCGCGTCGCCGCGCAGATGGCGTTGGCCAATATTCCGCTGACGCACTTTCTCAATGAAGCACTGATCCCTTACGAAGCAGATGAAGTGACCCGCCTGATCATCGACACCCACGATGCCCAGGCCTTCGCCCCGGTCAGCCACCTGACCGTGGGTGGCCTGCGCGACTGGCTGCTGAGCGAGGAAGCCAACGAAGACAGCCTGCGCGCCCTGGCGCCCGGGTTGACCCCGGAAATGGCCGCTGCCGTTTCGAAGATCATGCGCGTGCAGGACCTGGTGCTGGTGGCGCAGAAAATCCGCGTGGTCACCCGGTTCCGCGGCACCATGGGCCTGCGCGGGCGCCTGTCGACCCGGCTGCAACCCAACCACCCGACGGACGAACCGGCCGGTATTGCCGCCAGCATTCTCGACGGCTTGCTGTACGGCAACGGCGACGCCATGATCGGCATCAACCCGGCCACCGACAGCATCGCTTCGATCTGCGCCCTGCTGGAAATGCTCGACGCCATCATCCAGCGCTACGACATCCCCACCCAGTCCTGCGTGCTGACCCACGTCACCACCTCGATCGAAGCGATCAACCGCGGCGTGCCACTGGACCTGGTGTTCCAGTCCATCGCCGGAACCGAGGCGGCCAACGCCGGCTTCGGCATCAACCTGAACGTGTTGCAGGAAGGCTACGAAGCAGGGCTGTCGCTGAAACGTGGCACCCTCGGGCAGAACCTGATGTATTTCGAAACCGGCCAGGGCAGCGCGCTCTCGGCCAACGCCCACCACGGCGTCGACCAGCAGACCTGCGAAACCCGCGCCTATGCCGTGGCTCGCCACTTCAAGCCGTTCCTGGTCAACACCGTGGTCGGTTTCATTGGCCCGGAATACCTCTACAACGGCAAGCAGATCATCCGCGCTGGCCTCGAAGACCATTTCTGCGGCAAGCTGCTAGGCGTGCCGATGGGTTGCGATATCTGCTACACCAACCATGCCGAAGCCGATCAGGACGACATGGACACCTTGCTGACGCTGCTGGGTGTGGCCGGCATCAACTTCATCATGGGCATCCCCGGCTCCGACGACATCATGCTCAACTACCAGACCACCTCGTTCCACGACGCGTTGTACGCGCGCCAGACCCTGGGCCTGAAGCCCGGCCCGGAATTCGAGGCATGGCTGGCCCGCACCGGCATCTTCACCCAGGCCGATGGCCGGGTGCGCTTCGGTGACAACCTGCCGCCGGCTTTCCGCCAGGCCTTGGCACAGCTTGCATAGGGACGACCATGGACCATCGCACGCCTACCCCCGACAACCCTTGGCTGGCCCTGCGCAACCTGACCCCGGCGCGCATCGCCCTGGGCCGCACCGGCACCAGCCTGCCGACCGGGGCGCAGCTGGACTTCCAGTTCGCCCATGCCCAGGCACGAGATGCCGTGCACCTGGCTTTCGACCACGCCGGCCTGGCCAGCCAGCTGAGTGACCGCGGGCGCGAAAGCCTGGTGTTGCACAGCGCTGCCAGCGACCGCCACCAGTACCTGCAGCGCCCGGACCTTGGACGGCGGCTGAACGAAGACTCGATTACGACGCTTCGCCAGCACGCCCAGGCCAACCCCGGCGGCGTCGATCTGGCCATCGTGGTGGCTGACGGCCTCTCGGCACTGGCCGTGCATCGCCACACGCTACCGTTCCTGACCCGCTTCGACGAACAGGCTGCCGCCGACGGCTGGACCAGCGCCCCGGTGGTACTGGTGCAGCAGGGCCGCGTGGCAGTGGCCGACGAGGTCGGCGAGCTGCTGGGCGCCCGGATGACGGTGATGCTGATCGGCGAGCGCCCGGGGCTGAGCTCGCCCGACAGCCTTGGCCTGTATTTCACTTACGCACCCAAGGTTGGCCTGACCGATGCCTACCGCAACTGCATTTCCAATATCCGCCTGGAGGGGCTGAGCTATGGCATGGCGGCGCACCGCCTGTTGTACCTGATGCGCGAAGCCTGCCGGCGCCAGCTTTCCGGGGTGAATCTGAAGGACGAAGCCGAGGTCCATAGCCTGGAGAATGAAGACAGCGCCAGCCAGAAAGGTAACTTCCTGCTCGGCAAAGAGTAAAAAACCTGTCACGGAAGGCGGATTGCACTTGTGCCGTGCATTGGGCAGCATGCCCTTGAACGCTGCTGGCATTCCGCTGTTTCCCAAATGGACTCTGAGGGCCGCACATGCGCATCATCAAAGCAACCCTGGAACACCTCGACCTGCTCACCCCATTGTTCGTCAAATACCGTGAGTTCTACGGGCAACTGCCCTACCCCGACAGCTCGCGCAGCTTTTTGGAAAAGCGCCTGAAGCGGGACGAATCGGTGATTTACCTGGCACTTCCGGATGATGACGACGGCAAACTGCTGGGCTTTTGCCAGCTGTACCCAAGCTACTCGTCGCTGTCGTTGAAGCGGGTATGGATTCTCAACGATATCTATGTAGCCGAGGACTCCCGGCGCATGCTGGTCGCCGACCACCTGATTCGCGAAGCGAAGAAAATGGCCAAAGAGACCAATGCCGTGCGCATGCGCGTGTCAACCAGCGCGAACAATGAAGTGGCGCACAAGACTTACGAATCCATCGGGTTTCGTGAGGATACCGAGTTCAAGAGCTACATCCTGCCAATCAGCCAGGATTGACTGGCACCGCCCGCTTCCACAAGCAAGGTAGTGATCCTTGTGGGAGCGGGCGTGCCCGCGAAGCGGTTGGCAAAGGAATACCCCTCTACCGTAACCCCCCGCTACAAACTCTCCGGGCATGTTCCTGACTTAGCCGTATAATGGCTCACCTGTCATGTGTGAAAATTTACCCTCCCCCCGGTAACCAAGCCTACGCCCAAGAACACAGGTGCTGTACATGGATTTCAACCCGCTGGACCTTATCCTGCATCTCGATGCCTACCTCGATCTGCTGGTCACCAATTACGGTCCCTGGATCTACGCCATCCTGTTCACCGTGATCTTCTGCGAAACCGGCCTGGTAGTGATGCCATTCCTGCCAGGCGACTCGCTGCTGTTCATCGCCGGCGCCGTGGCGGCGGGTGGCGGCATGGACCCGGTGCTGCTGGCCGGCCTGCTGATGGCCGCTGCAATCCTGGGCGACAGCACCAATTACGTGATAGGCCGAACAGCCGGCGAGCGTTTGTTCAACAACCCTAACTCCAAGATCTTCCGCCGCGACTACCTGCAGCGTACCCACGATTTCTATGAACGCCATGGCGGCAAGACCGTGACCATGGCGCGCTTCCTGCCCATCTTGCGCACCTTCGCACCGTTCGTCGCGGGCATCGCTCACATGCACTATCCACGCTTCCTCGGCTTCAGCGTTGCCGGTTCGCTGCTTTGGGTCGGCGGCCTGGTCACCTTGGGCTACTTCTTCGGCAACGTGCCGTTCATCAAGCAGCACCTGTCGCTGATGGTGGTGGGCATCATCATCCTGTCGCTGGTGCCGATGATTCTCGGCTTGCTGCGTGGGCGCCTGGGCCGTACGGCCAAGGCTCACTGAACAGGTAAAGAACAAACGGCATGTGGTCATTCAGCGCCTGGCGGCGCAAGCGTACTCTGGCGCGTTACCCGATCACGCCACAGCAATGGCAGGCCGTACGCGAGCGGCTGCCGATGCTGGACGGCATCAGCGACGCTGAAGACCGCTGGCTGCGCGAAGCCTGCATCCTGTTCCTGCTCGACAAGCACCTCACCTGCCTGCCCGGTGTCGAACTGGACGACGAGCAGCGCCTGTTGCTGGCTGCCCAGGCACAGTTACCCCTGCTTCACCTGGGTGAGCTGAACTGGTACCAAGGCTTCCACGAAATCATCCTGTACCCCGACGACTTCAAGAGCCCCCAGCGCCACCGCGATGCCAGTGGCGTGGAACATGTGTGGGACGGCGAACACAGCGGCGAAGCCTGGCAACAGGGGCCGATCATCCTGGCCTGGAACGGCGTGCAGGCCAGTGGTGGCTGGGAGGCTTACAACCTGGTCATCCATGAGCTGGCGCACAAGCTCGACATGCTCAATGGCGATGCCAACGGCCTGCCACCGCTGCACAGCAGCATGCCAGTTGATGAGTGGGCAACAGCCATGCAGCAGGCCTACGACGACCTCAACCAGCAACTGGACGCCAACCCCGACGCCGAAACCGCCATCGACCCCTACGCTGCGGAAAACCCGGCAGAGTTCTTTGCCGTTACCAGCGAGTACTTCTTTAGTGCCCCCGACCTGCTTCATCAGGCTTATCCACAGGTCTACCGCCAGTTGTCGCTGTTCTACCGGCAAGACCCGCTGGCGCGCCTGTGCCAGCTGCAGGCGGAACACCCCGAGTACCGCGAAAGCCACGCCTGACGGGCCCGCACATCAGGCCAAGCGTGGCATGCCCCGGCAGAATGTGCCTATAATCGCCGCCACTTTTTGGTCAAACACGGGGGCACTGCCCAATGAGCTACAGCAAGATTCCGGCGGGCAAAGACCTGCCGAACGACATCTACGTCGCCATCGAGATCCCGGCCAACCACGCGCCGATCAAATACGAAATCGACAAGGACAGCGACACGCTGTTCGTCGACCGTTTCATGGCTACCCCAATGTTCTACCCAGCCAACTATGGCTTCATCCCGAACACCCTGGCTGACGACGGTGACCCGCTGGACGTGCTGGTGGTTACCCCTTACCCAGTGGCCCCAGGCTCGGTTATCCGCGCCCGTCCGGTTGGCGTGCTGAACATGACCGACGACGGTGGCGGCGACGCCAAGGTCATCGCTGTTCCTCACGACAAGCTGTCGCAGCTGTACGTTGACGTCAAGGAATACACCGACCTGCCAGCCCTGCTGATCCAGCAGATCGAGCACTTCTTTGCCAACTACAAAGATCTCGAGAAGGGCAAGTGGGTCAAGATCGAAGGCTGGGAAGGCGCCGACGCCGCCCGTGCCGCGATCACCAAATCGGTCGCTGCCTACAAGGGCTGATTCCGATTGCAGGAGAAACCCCGCTTAGGCGGGGTTTTTTTATGCAGGAATGGGCAATACGCACATTACTGGTAATAAATCCTACGCCGTCCTACACCAGAGCCTTACAAACAACCACTTTTCATACAAACCCCGTCAACATCCGGTTCATATCCTGTCTGGCAATTCGCCGCTACACTCGCCGCCATGAACACTTCCGGCGACCGCCTCAGGGCCCTGCTCCAAGAATGTGGCCTGACCCCTTCCGATTTCGCCGCCCAGCGCAGCGTCACAGCACAGCACGTCAACAACTGGTTCAAACGCGGTGTACCTTTGGCCCGGCTGGATGAACTGGCCGATCTGTTCTGTGTGCACCGACGCTGGCTGCGCACCGGTGAAGGCCCCAAACACCCCAATCCACTCCTGCGCAACGGCCTTCCACGGCCAGTGCCCGCCAACCCGCTTACCCCGCTGTCGGGCCATCGTGGCCGGTTATTGAAGGTGCCCTACTACGAAGTGAGCAACGGCTTGCTGTCGCCAGTGAGCAGCAAGCACCTGCGCTTGCCGGCAAAAGCCCTGAAGGGTTTGGGTGTGCAAGCCGGCAACGCAATCTGCCTGGCAATGCCGGCCAGCAACATGCTCCCGCTGATTCCCCTGGAAGCTACCCTGGCCATTGATCTGGGCATGACCCGGGTGGTCGAGGGCGAAACCTATGCCCTGCTGCAAAACGGCATGCTCAGGGTAAACAACCTCAGTCTTGGCCCGCACGGCACCCTGTACCTGCACAGCCATGACCGGCGCAACTACACGGTCGAACGCTACACCGCTGCCCAGCGTCAGGCGCAGGGCCTGGAAATTCTTGGCTGGGTGTTCCACTGGTCACATTTCCGCCAGCAGCGGCCCAGTTGAAGCGCCCTGGGCAATTTTTTGCTGGGCATCCGCCGCCCGCCCTTGTATGCTACGCCGCACATTAAGCCCCGACCGGCGCGAGCCGCGTTCCAGAGGGCTCGGCGATATCCCACACGGGCATCTGCCATCTCTTTCAGGCCCTTGATGGCCACACAGTTAAGGCGATTGCGGCTTACCATAAATTAGTCGGAAGCGTCCCCGAGAAGCCGGCCACAAGCCGGCTTTTTAATTCCTAACCCTCTGAAGTAAAAGAGAATTTGTGCTAGGCCAAGGTCAGCCCATGCTCTGTCTAAGCACATCCCCCGCATCTATCTGTGCCAAGTCGGCATGAGAGTGAAGGCAAGTTATTTCTCACTTGGCCTGAAAATCTCGGGATAGCATCGTCGAAGCCAATGACGGCTCAATAGCTTGATCACCTCAGAACTGTCGAGCAGCGTGATACACGACGGAATCGCGTCAGCATTTCATCGTAGTTTGTGAGTGATTGCGTATTGAGGCGCAAGCGAAGTGCTGTTCCTTGGTACGAGGTTACTCGGTCTTCTTTACCCGTTGCGCCAAGGGGAAGCCCTGCCCATTACTCGCAATGAAGAAATTGCCCCCTGCTCTTGGCCCTTTCAGTTTGCAGCAAGTAACGCAACCAACGGGAAGCTGACAGAAAAGTAATGTCGGGCTCAGTTATCTGACAGCATCAGGTAGCTAGATTGTCCTTGAGCATAGCGCCATCAGGCCTGTCCGCTTGATTAGGAAGGCAAGCAAACCGGCACACGAGTTGCTGAGACGCGCTTCCAAAAATGTAATTACCCCAGCATCAAAACGATGGCAGCGTCGAGCTTCTTTCCCCCGTAAAGCTTGTGCTCTTTTGAACGTCGTCGAGGCTGATGGGAGCGCTATTGAAACCGTAGGTTGCTACATCCAGCAGCCTGGACACCAGCAATCCATATGAGTGGACGCAACGGCATGCAAAGCAAAACCACCAGACGCTCCTTCGTCAAAGGCCTGGCTGCTACCGGAATACTCGGCGGGTTGGGTATGTGGCGCATGCCAGTGTGGGCGTTGACCAGTCCTGGCCAGCCGAATGTGCTGACGGGCACCGACTTTGATCTCTACATCGGTGAACTGCCGGTGAATATCACAGGTGCAAAACGGACAGCCATGGCAATCAACGGTTCTGTACCTGGCCCAACGCTTCGGTGGCGTGAAGGCGATATCGTTACGCTTCGTGTGCGCAACCGCTTGAAACAGGACACCTCGATCCACTGGCACGGCATCATCCTGCCGGCGAACATGGACGGTGTCCCAGGCCTGAGCTTCCATGGCATCGCACCAGATGGCATGTATGAGTACAAGTTCAAACTCCATCAAAACGGCACCTACTGGTACCACAGCCACTCTGGCTTCCAGGAGCAAGTCGGGGTGTATGGCGCACTGGTCATCGACGCGAAAGAACCCGAGCCTTTCGCCTATGACCGGGATTACGTGGTTATGCTAAGCGACTGGACGGATGAGGACCCTGCCCACGTTCTATCCAAGCTTAAGAAGCAGTCTGACTACTACAACTTCCACAAGCGGACCGTGGGTGACTTCGTCAACGACGTAAGCGAAATGGGCTGGTCTGCTGCGATGGCCGATCGCAAGATGTGGGCCGAGATGAAGATGAGCCCCACTGATCTCGCGGATGTGAGCGGGTATACCTACACCTACCTCATGAACGGCCAGGCTCCGGATGGAAATTGGACGGGTGTTTTCAAGCCTGGCGAGAAAATCCGGCTTCGGTTCATCAACGGCTCCGCCATGACGTATTTCGATGTACGCATTCCTGGCCTGAAAATGACAGTGGTTGCAGCGGATGGGCAGTATGTCCATCCGGTCTCGGTCGACGAGTTCCGTATCGCAGTAGCCGAAACCTACGATGTCATTGTTGAGCCAGAAGACGAACAGGCATACACCATCTTCGCTCAATCCATGGACCGTACGGGCTTTTCCAGGGGCACCCTGGCCATCCGTGAAGGCTTGCAAGCTGCTGTTCCAACCGTTGACCCACGCCCCCTCATTTCCATGAATGATATGGGCATGGACCACAGCAGCATGGCCGGCATGGATCACAGCAAGATGGCTGGCATGGACCACGGCAGCATGGCCGGCATGGATCACAGCAAGATGGCTGGCACGGACCACGGCAGCATGGCCGGCATGAGTAAGGAAATGCAGAGTCATCCAGACTCAGAGCTCAACAACCCATTGGTCGACATGCAGACGATGACCCCGACGGCAAAATTGGATGACCCGGGCATCGGGCTACGTAACAACGGCCGCCGCGTCCTGACCTATGCAGACCTGCGGAGCACCTTCATCGACCCAGATGGACGAGAGCCTAGCCGGAATATCGAGCTGCACCTGACGGGTCACATGGAGAAATTCGCCTGGTCCTTCGACGGCATCAAGTTTTCCGATGCTGCCCCCCTGCGCCTCAAGTACGGAGAGCGCCTTCGTATCACCTTGATTAACGACACCATGATGACTCACCCCATCCACCTTCATGGGATGTGGAGCGACCTGGAGGATGAGAACGGCAACTTCATGGTTCGAAAACACACCATCGACATGCCACCAGGCTCAAAACGAAGCTATCGCGTAACTGCGGATGCTTTGGGGCGTTGGGCCTATCACTGTCACCTCATGTTCCATATGGAAACGGGCATGTTCCGAGAAGTCCGTGTGGACGAATGAACGGGAGATCCGAGATGAGCAAACCAATGAAACGAAGCACGTTTTTCCTCTCCGCTGCGATGGCTGGCCTGTTTGCTATTTATGCCCCGTTGTCGTGGTCCAGCGATGACCATGAGCAGCACGCCCAGAAAACTGCCGATGCTGCGAAAGGCAAAGGTTCCCAGGGCATGGATCATGGATCCATGATGGGTATGGATCATGACTCGATGAAGGGCATGGATCATGAATCCATGATGGGTATGGACCATGACTCGATGAAGGGCATGGACCACAAAAAAATGATGGAATCACATGGCAGCGACAAAGCTAAGGCAGGGAAAGATGGCCAATAGCCTGGCGCGACCATCGCTGCTGGCCTTGACCCTTTCAGCCGGCATGCTAGGCGCTGTGCCCAGCTTTGCCGCTGACGAAATGGACCATTCGGCAATGGGGCACGGGTCCATGAAAATGGGCAGGGCCCCGTCGCATGACTCGATGCCAGGCATGGACCATGGGGCGATGGATCACTCTACGATGAACCATGGCTCTGGCGAGCCTGCGACCAGCAGCCGTACCCCGATTCCCGAACTAACGGACGCGGACCGCCAAGCGGCCTTCCCCCCACTGGGCGGGCATCAGATGCACGACAGCGCGATCAACAGCTTCTTCTTGCTGGATCAACTGGAGTATCAGGACGCAGACGACGGCAGTGCGCTGTCGTGGGACGCTTCTGGCTGGATAGGCGGCGATATCAACCGGCTCTGGCTCCGCTCCGAAGGTGAACGCACTAACGGCGTCACTGAAGATGCCGAGTTGCAAGTCCTCTATGGCCGTTCTATAAGCCCCTGGTGGGATGTGGTTGCCGGGGTGCGCCAGGACTTCAAACCCGAATCCCCCCAGACCTGGGCGGCGTTCGGTATTCAGGGTATGGCACTTTACGACTTCGAAGCCGAAGCCACTGCATTCATCGGTGAAAACGGTCAGACCGCCGCTCGTCTGGAAGGCGACTACGACATTCTCCTGACTAATCGCCTCGTCCTGCAGCCAACAGTTGAAGCCAATTTCTATGGCAAGAACGATCCCGCGCGCGACGTAGGTTCCGGCCTCGCGAATACCGAAGTCGGACTGCGGCTACGGTATGAAATCGTCCGTCAGTTCGCACCCTACATAGGCGTCACCTGGAGCCGCTCCTACGGCAAGACCGCAGACTTCATCCGCGATGAGGGTGGGGATGTGGATGAAGCGCGTTTCGTTGCCGGTATCCGCATGTGGTTTTGAGAGCCTTACATGAAAAGAACAATTACAACGCTCGTAGTAGCGGGTGCCGCGGCCAGTGCAGGGGTATTGGGTGCAGCTTACCTTGGCCTGGTCAACGTCGGCGCTGACGATCCGCATTTCCCTGCAGTGCATGCATTTCTGGTCATGGCTCGGGATCGCTCCATTGAGGTACGCGCAAGAAACATCGAGGTACCGAACCTCAAGGATGAAAACCTGATTCGTGTCGGCGCCGGCAACTACAACGCCATGTGCATCGGTTGCCATCTTGCCCCTGGCGTCGAGAAAACAGAGCTCAGCCAGGCGCTTTATCCGTCTCCTCCCAACCTTGGCAAGCTTGGGGTCGGTGGTAAACCCGCCGTAGCATTCTGGACCATCAAGCACGGCATCAAAGCCTCTGGCATGCCTGCCTGGGGCAAGAGCATGGGCGATGAGTACATCTGGGGACTCGTTGCATTTCTGGATCAACTACCCCAGATGAACGCCCAACAGTACAACGCGATGGTAGCGATCAGTGGCGGTCACCAGCATGGTGGAGGTGAAAGTGAAATGCACAGCCATGAAGGCCAACACGGCGACAACGTGCCCAATCACCCTGCAGAGGCAGTCTCGGGGAGAGATCATCATGACAGGGGACATGCAGAGGCACACCATCCCAAATCACCATCACCAGAGCCCGCACCTGAACACCACGGCCATGACGAAACCGGCAGTGATCACCACTCAAAGCCGGCTCAGAAGAAGCCTATTCACCGTGATGGTGCGGAGCATACCCATGAAGGCTGATTACGATCCTCCCATGAATCAGCCGTCATAAGTCGCAGAAAAAGCCGGTCAAAAACGACCCAAAAGTGGCGGGTTTCAACGCTTTAAAAAGGTTAAAAACCAATACTAATCATATGGATAGTTTTTAAAAACCAACCATAAGCCGGCTTCTTAATTTAACAAGCCTTTAAAAACAGCAGTCACAATCCGCGGGTATCCACCCCCGACCTACGTGCATAGCACGCAGCCCCTTGCACCTCCTGTTGTGCTCAGCCCCCCGCTGTTCAAGGACAGCACGCAAGCGATCCTGGTGTGCCTGCGTCTTCTTGCAATGCATAGAGACATCAAATTGATATTTCGAAATCTTCCAAGGGGGCGGCTTTTTTGAAGGTGAGCGTTTCGCACTAGACTATAATTAAAGGATTAGATGTAGGCCGACACGTGCAGCTATCCTTGGAGATTGCTTAATAATAATATTTAATCTGTAACGGCTTGGTGTAGTGATGAGGACTTAGCATGAACGCCATGTTGAAAGAGCTGCACGCCTATCATCATGAGGTGGCTACCAAAATTACTCAGATCAAAGAGTTACTGGAGAGGATAAGGCACGGATCCGCGGGTGCCGATGACTGCAAGCTGTTGTTTAAGCAGCTGGAAGCCTTGCATGGTGATGCAGAGCGACACCACCATGAAAATGAAGAGCTTATTCGGCTGGCCTTGCTGGCAACCGACGCACCGATTCACCAACGGGTCATGGCTATCGAGCAAGATCATAAAGCCTTCAAGCGAATTGCCGGACAGCTCAAGATGTTGGAGCAGTCAACGCAAGAAGCGAGAGTAATCGCCGACACGATCGAAGACTTCATCAAGAAATATTATGACCATATGGATGCCGAGGAGAATATTTTCTTTCCGGTGGCAGACAAGTGGTTGTCAGACACCCAATGGCAGGAAATAAAGCATCAATGGCACCCCGCGTAGATTTAATTTTCTTGAATTAAAAGCACGCTACTTATTAACACGCGGCCTCACAATTTTATGGCCCTGATACCCGAGGGTGCAGATACGCTCCCACGCTTCTCATCATTCAGCCTGAAGGCCGCGCCCTTTGCCGGCGCGGCCTTGTTTTATGGCGCACTTAGCAGCCACAGACTTCGTCAGAAGTCATACCGCGCCCCAACCATCATGCTGCGCGACGGCCCGTAGAAGTTGAACGTCGAGGTAGACCCCACCCGCGACAGGTAGTCCCGGTCGAACAGGTTGTTGACGTTGAGGGTGGCCGTCAGCTTCGAAGTCACCGGGTAAGACAGCATCGCGTCCACCGTGGCATAGCCCGGTGCATCGATACGCACGCCGCCACTCTCGGAATGGAAGTTGCTCATCGCCGATATACCGCCACCCACGGCCAAGCCAGTCAGCGGCCCTTGGCTGATGGTGTACTTGCTCCAAAGCGAAGCCTGGTTGCGCGGCATGATGAAGAACGTGGTTTCGGCGTCCCCCTTGACGGTTTCGGTCTCCATCCACGTGTAGCCAGCCAGCAGTTCCCAGTTTGGCGTCAGCTTGCCGCTCACTTCCACTTCCGCGCCCTTCACGCGGGTCTTGCCGGATGCAACAGAGTCGGTGGTGGCCACACCATCAGCATCGTACACAGTGGTAGCGCGGTTCTTGTCGGTCAGGCGGAATACCGAGAAGCGCGTATTCAAGTCGCCGCCAAAGTAGCTGCTCTTGAGGCCGAACTCGTACTGCTCGCCTTCACGCGGTTTCAGCACCCGACCATTGCTGTCGGTGTCGGACTGCGGCTTGAACACCTGCGAATAGCTGGCGTACAGCGCGTGGTTGTCGGTCAGGTCATAGACCAGGCCACCATAAGGGGTGAAGTGGCCGTCGACGCGCTTGCTGTCATTGGTGGTGGCGCCGCTGCTAAGGGTGGTGGTGTAGAAGTCACCGCGATACCAGCTGAAGCGGCCACCGGCAATCAGTGCCAGGCGTTCCACCGGGCGGAAGGTCACTTTGGAGTACAGGCCGTACTCCTCTTCCTGCATGCCGGTCTCGGTGCTGTAGTTGGGCGACGGCTTGGCGAACTGCTTCGGCGAGTAAGTATTCACGTTGATCGCGCCGAGATTGGTGGTGCCGTTGAGGTACTCGGTGTCGTAGTTCTTGTAGTCACTCCCGACTACAAACTCGCTTACCTGCCCGAAGGTCTCGAACGGCTGGCTGTAGCTGGCGTCCAGCGAATAAGTGTCTTGCGTGAAATCACGGGCGCTGGCGCGCTCGGAGTTGGCGCCTGTGGTGGCATTGGTTGCAGTGAAGGCGTACAGATAGTTGGTGTCGCGGTGCGAGCCACGGGCCGCGACACGGCCGTAACCGCCATTGTCGAAGCGGTGTGTCAGCTCGGCGACCAAGTCGGTGGTCTTGCCGTCGAAGTAGTTCCAGTCGGCGCCCAGGAAACGCGAATGGCTGAAGTCGGGCACCTCGCCGGACAACGTGGCCGGGTAGCCGTTGTGCGGGGTGATGTTCTTCACTTCATGCATCAGGCCGAACGACAGGGTGGTGGCGTCGTCCAGGTCGATGTCCAGCGCACCGTAGTAGGTGTTGCTGGTGTTGGCGTTGTAGTCCACTTCACCATTGGTGTCGTCACGGGATGCGATGAAGCGCCCGCGCACGCGACCGGCCTCGTCCAGCGGCCCGCTCAGGTCGATTTCCTCATGATTGGTGTCCCAGGTGCCGTAGCTGCCTTCGATATGCCCCTGAAACTCGGCGGTCGGGCGCTTGCGCACCATGTTGACGATGCCACCCAGCTCGCTGGTACTGCTGAACAGCCCGGCCGGCCCGCGCATGATTTCGACGCGGTCGAACGCCGCCAACGACGGGACAGTACCGAAGATGCTGGCCATGGGCGCCGGCAGGCCGTCGATATTGAACTCGCTGTACTCGTAGCCACGGGCGTAGATCGACGAGCGGCCGCTGTCATTGGTCAGGGTGCGCAGGCCAGCGGTGTACTTGGCCAGGTCATCCAGGTGCACGAACTGGCGATCCTTGACGTAGTCCTGGGTGTAGACGGTGATCGACTGCGGGATGTCCTTGAGCGCTGCCGGCGTCTTGGTGCCCACGGTAGCGGCATCGACGCTGTAACCGCCGGTTTCTTCCGAAGGCAGCATGTCGTACAGGCGGTTGCCTTCGATGGTCAATGCAGGCAGATCAAGCGAGTTGTCTTCGGCCGCCACCTGGGCCGCTACCGTTTCGGCCACTGCCGATAAAGAAAACGGCGCCAGCAACCCCAGCGCCAGCCATCCCCGAACCCGCTGTAAGCTGCCCACACTTTTGAAACCGGTCATGACACACCCTTCGCCCAAATGATATTGAATCGCAAACGAAACAAGTTGCTTTTTGCGAACGATACCGGAGCGAAAACCAGGGTGCAGCAGGATTAACCTTCTTAACACATCAAGGCGTTGCCCTTTCCCTGCAGCCAGTGGGATGATTCGCAACTGATAAAAGTTCTCATCAAGGCTCGCCGTGCCCACCTCACTTCTCCTTGCCGAAGACGACCCACGCCTGCTTCAGGACCTGGACCGTCATTTCCGCAACCGCGGTTTCCAGGTGCACGCCTGCGCCAGCGGCACCCAGGCCCTGAATGCCATACAGCAATCGCAGTTTGAACTGGTGCTGCTGGACATCATGCTGCCAGGCATCGACGGCCTCAGCCTGCTCGACGCCCTGCGCCGCCAGCAGGCCGTGCCGGTCATGCTGATGTCGGCACTAGGGGCCGAGCAGGATCGCATCAGCGGCTTCACCCGTGGTGCAGACGACTACCTGCCCAAGCCCTTCAGCCTGGCAGAGCTGGACGCACGGGTAGATGCCTTGCTGCGTCGCGTGGCATTCGATCGTGGTACGGCGCTGCGTCCCGACGTGGGGGAGGTGATGCTGGACCACGACCGCCAGGACGTTATCCACAACGGCAACGCCGCTGGTCTTACCGCTTCCGAATTCCGTTTGCTGGTCACGCTGCTGGCCCACCCCGACGAAGCGTTGAGCAAGCCCTTCCTGTACCAGACCGTGCTGCACAGGGCCTATACCCGACTGGACCGAGGCCTGGATGTGCATGTGTGCAACCTGCGCCGCAAACTGGCCGACATCAACGCCCAGCACCTGCAGATCCAGGCCGTGCGTGGCCAAGGGTACATCCTGGTCGACACGGAGCAGACCTGATGCGTCGCCACCCGTTGCTGTGGAAACTGGCCTTGCTGCAAGTCAGCTTCTGCCTGTTGCTGATCTGGCTCATCTGGACCTGGGGCCTTTCGGTGGAACGCAGTACCTATTTTCTGTCCCAGGCCGACCAGGACTACCTGGCGCGTTATGCTCAACAGGCCGAACAGGCGTGGGAGCAGGACGGCGCAGCCGGCACCGAAGCCTGGCGCAAGCAGGTGGCACTGGCCGAGGACACCTGGGTGGCCGTGATAGGCCCACACCTTCAGAGCCTTGGCACCACCCCGCTGAGCGCCGAGGAAGCCAGCCACCTGACATTCATGCGCAAGCTCGACTGGCCGATGAGCCGGCGCCTGCAGGATGAATTGCCATACGTCAGCATCGAATTTCCGCAACACCCCGAGCATGGCCGCCTGGTGCTGCAATTGCCCGAACGGCTGCTACCCACAGGCCTGACACCCTGGACCCATGTGGTGACTCATGGCGTTGCCCCCGCGCTGCTGGCCCTGCTGCTGGGCCTTGCGCTATACCGGCACCTTGTCGTGCCGCTGAACCGCCTGCGCGACCGCGCCGACGCCCTGCGGGCCGATGACCTGGACAGCCCCGCCCTGCCCCTGCAGCAACGCCGTGATGAGCTGGGTGAACTGGCTCAGGCCTTCGAGCACATGGCCGGGCGCCTGCGCCAGAGCCTTGAGCAACAGCGCCTGCTGTTACGCACGCTGTCTCACGAACTGCGCACGCCGCTGGCGCGGCTGCGCATCGCCCATGACAGCGACTTGCCACCGCCGCAGTTGCGCGAGCGCCTGGACCGTGAGGTGGCCGACATGCAGAAGTTGCTGGAAAACACCCTCGACCTGGCGTGGATGGACACCGAACAACCCAGCCTGTCGACCGAGCCGGTATTGGTGCTTTCCGTGTGGGAAGCCTTGTGCGAGGACGTCTGTTTCGAAAGCGGCTGGGACCGTGCGCGCCTGCCGTGTTCACTTGGCACTGACTGCCTGCTGCAGGCCCATCTGGACAGTCTGGCCCAGGCCCTGGAAAACCTGTTGCGCAATGCCATTCGCCACTCGCCGACCGAAGGCCGGGTCAGCCTTGATGGCTGGCGCGAGGGCGCATGCTGGCACCTGCGCCTGAGCGACCAAGGGCCAGGCGTACCGGATACCGACCTTGAGCGCATTTTCAAGCCCTACCAGCGCCTGGCCGACAGTGGCGCAGGCTTCGGCCTGGGCCTGGCTATCGCCCGCCGCGCCATCGAACTGCAAGGCGGGCGGTTGTGGGCCAGCAATGAGCACCCGGGCCTGTGCCTGCACATGACCTTGCCTGCGGCCTGAGACTGTTTAGAAAGTTAATGCGCTTTACGCTCGATCGGGACTGGTTATCATCTGGGCGCTCAAGCCTTGCGCTCCTTGCAAAGCCCTGACGAGACGCCCGATGAGCAAGAAGACCCTGATGCTGGCCTTGGCACTTGCCCTGGCGGCCCCTCTTGTCCTGGCCCAGCCCGAGCATGACCAGAAGATGGACACGTCGGTGTTACAGCGCCAGGACCTGGCCTATCACTTCAGCCAGCTTGATCTGGACTCGGCCGATGGCCTGCGTCACTACCGCCTGTGGGTTGGCAAGCCGAATCGTCCAGCGCCAGCATCGGGGTACCCGGTGCTGTGGATGCTCGATGGGAATGCTGCACTGGGGACGCTGGATCAGCAGCAACTGGACAGGCTCGCCGCGGGCCAGGCGCCCCTGCTGGTGGCGGTGGGTTACCGGACCGAACTGCGCATCGACAGGGCCGGCCGCACGCTGGACTACACCCCGGCGCTGCCGGAGCAGGTGCAGCAGCGTGATCCGCTGACCGGCCAGCCCAGCGGCGGGGTCGATGCGTTCCTGAAGCTTCTGACCGGGCGCATGCGCACGATGGTGTCGGCTGTGGCGCCGATCGATCCGCAACGACAGACGCTGTGGGGGCACTCCTATGGTGGCCTGGCTGTGCTTCACGCACTGTTTACCTGCCCCGGCGAATTCAGCCTTTACGCTGCTGCCAGCCCGTCACTGTGGTGGCGCGATGGTGTGATTGTCCGGGAGGCGCAAGGACTTTCCTCACGCCTGGGGGAGGCGCGCCCGCACCTGTTGCTGATGCGCGGCGGGCAGGAGCCCGCCAGCCCGCATGGTTCGCCGCACGAGAACGACGAGTTGCCTGCGCGCCAACTGGCGGCAGATCTGGCCGCGATCAAAGGCCTCGACGTGCGCTTTGAGCGCTTCGAGGGTCTGGGGCATGGGCCCATGCTGGGCGCCTCCCTGCGCAGGGTGATCGAAGGCATGTCTGGCCAGTGACCAGCCCTGTGCCTGCCCGGCTCAACGTTGCGCGTACTTGAGCACGTACAGGCACAGCTCGCGGTAGACATCGACAGGCAACTGCGACATCAGCCTCTGAGCCTGGCCGAGGGTTTTGCAATTGAGTTCGGCCATCGCCCGACGGTGTTCCGAACCCAGCAGGCCGGCATGCACCACCTGCGCATACTGAATATAGGAACAGGGGAAATCGGCCTGGGGACTGCGCTGGACCTTGAAGTTGATCTTCAGGTCTGCCCCGCGGAAGAATGCTCTGCCCTGGTAGGTCTGCTGGGGCACGAGGAGCCCTTTTTCAGGACAGGTGCTGTGACAGACCGGCAGGCTGTTCTTTTCCGTCTCCAGGCCACGTCGATAGATCACGATTTCGGAACCCGGTACCTCGATACAGGCGTTTTCGAAAGCATCGATGATGGACCTGCCATTGATTTGCGCCTCTTCGATCTGCGTCAGGCTGACCACACGCTCGATCTCATGATTGCCAACGCTGTTGACCACACGGTCCAGGGTCGACCAGTGGCTGAACTCTTTCTGACACGCTATCAGATGGACCTCGCTCTGATAGCCCTGCCGGGCGGCTTCAGGTGGAAAATCAGCGAAATGAGGGCTGTCGAGCGCGGTCTCCATGATGATGTTGTATTTGTTTTCCATCGCATACGTGCAAATCATGGCCCCCAGCCGCCAGATGAACGACTCGGTATGCTCATAGACATGCAGCACGCCTTTGTCTTCCATCGCCCGATAATGAGGGTGCAGTTCACGAAAATGGGTTTCGTAAAGGCGAACATAATTGTCGTAGCGCCCGCTCTTCAGCAGCGTGTTTTCCAGCAAGTACGTCTTACCCGAGCCTTGTGTACCGGCAATGATGAGCATTTTGGGCTTGAGCACGCCGTCGACGTAGTCGCGCTTCTTGTCGAACAAAGTGTCGACGACCTTTCTGAATGCGAGATGGAGATCGGTATCGGTAAAAGGATAGAGAGAGGACATGACGGTTCGTTTCCTAGGTTTGCCAATGTGACCGTCACGAAGGTAAGCGCTGCGGCAAGTGCAAAGGGGTAGATGGTTACTGCTGCAAGTCTCGTCGAAGGTAGTAGAACCGCGGGTTGCCACTGGGGTGGCCCTGTGCTGTATGCTTGGTCGGTCTTCAGGGCGGGGTGTAAGTCCCCACCGGCGGTAAATCGAAAGATGAGCCCGCGAGCGCCCCGACCATGTCGGGGGTCAGCAGATCTGGTGCAACTCCAGAGCCGACGGTCATAGTCCGGATGAAAGAAGGCGTCATGCAGGGGCCATCCGGGCGCCCTTGCGCGCGCATTTTGTTCGCCCCGAGACGTTCATCGATCATTCACGAGGAGCGTTTCATGTTCACCCAGCACCACACGCAATTTCCCACTGTTTCCGCCGCCATCGCCGCCTTCCAGGCCGGGCGCCCTGTACTGTTGCTCGACGATGACGACCGCGAGGACGAAGCGGACATCATTGCCGCCGCCGAGAACATTACGTTGCAGACCATGGCCATGATGATTCGCGATTGCAGCGGCATCGTCTGCCTGTGCCTGGACGAAGCCACCGTCGACGAACTGCAACTGGCACCCATGGTGCAGAACAACCAGGCCCGCCACGGCACCGGTTTCACCGTCACCATCGAGGCGGCCGAAGGTATCACCACCGGGGTTAGCGCTCAGGACCGCATCACCACCATTGACGCAGCACTGCGTTCCAGCGCCGAACAGCGCCATATCGTCAGCCCGGGGCATGTTTTTCCGCTGCGCGCCCGCAATGGCGGTGTGCTGACCCGCCGTGGGCACACCGAAGGTTCGGTAGACCTGGCGCGCCTGGCCGGCCTGCGCCCGGCAGCGGTCTTGTGCGAGCTGATGAACCCCGATGGCAGCATGGCCCGTGGCGAGCAGGTGGCGGTATATGCACGGCAGTACAATTTGCCGGTGCTGACCATCGAGGAGCTGGCGCGGTACCGTGAAGCCATGATGGAACGGGAAGCTGCTACGGCTTGATGGTTTCCTGCGCCTGACTTGAGGTAGATGGCGGCGCTGAAAACGAGCGCCGCCCGCGCGGCGTATCGTGAGCAAGCTCGCTCCTACATTTTTCTCGGGCCAGTAACACCTTTGCCTGAGCGCGCGATCGCCTTGTTTGTTCCATTCCGTCTCGAGGTTCGCGCCAGAGGCGTGCTCCACACAAGTTTGCTCCCCCCGCCCCGCTCTGCTAGTGTCGCGCCGTTCTGAATGCCACCGAGACAGTCGCCATGGCCCGCAAAAAAGCCTCCCTCGATTTCGAGCAATCCCTCGCAGACCTGCAAGCACTGGTCGAGCGCCTGGAGAACGGCGAGTTGTCGCTGGAAGAGTCGCTGGCCGCCTTTGAACAAGGCATCGCCCTGACCCGTGACTGCCAGGGCGCCCTGGCCCAGGCCGAACAGAAGGTGCAAATTCTGCTGGAGCGCGACGGTGAACTGGCTGCCCAGCCCTTCGACGCGGAGCCGGAAGCATGATTGGCACCTACCAGGCCAGTTGCCAGGCCCGAGTCGACGCAGCCCTCGAACCGCTGTTCATCGCCCCGAGCAAAGAGCTGGAACGCCTCTACGCCGCCATGCGCTACAGCGTGATGAACGGCGGCAAACGCGTGCGCCCGCTGTTGGCCTATGCGGCCTGCGAAGCCTTGGGCGCCCCGGCCGAACAAGCCAACGGCGCAGCCTGCGCGGTAGAGCTGATCCATGCTTACTCGCTGGTGCATGACGACCTCCCGGCCATGGACGACGACGACCTGCGTCGCGGCCAGCCGACCACCCACAAGGCGTTTGACGAAGCGTGCGCAATCCTCGCGGGCGACGGTTTGCAGAGCCTGGCTTTCAGTGCCCTGCTCGACCCATGCCTGAGCCCTCAGATCGACAGCATTCGCCTGGCCATGGTTCAGGTACTGGCCAAAGCTGCCGGCCCGGCCGGCATGGTTGGCGGCCAGGCGATCGATCTCGGCTCGGTGGGCCAGAAGCTGGACCAGCAGGCGCTGGAGTTCATGCACCGGCACAAGACCGGCGCGCTGATCGAAGCCAGCGTACGCCTCGGCGCCCTGGCCAGTGCCCGTGCCGAACAGGCGCAGCTGGATGCCCTGCAGACTTATGCACAGGCCATTGGCCTTGCATTCCAGGTGCAGGACGACATCCTCGACGTGGAAAGCGACACTGCTACCTTGGGCAAACGCCAAGGTGCAGACATAGCGCGTGACAAACCGACCTACCCGGCCCTGCTGGGCCTGGAAGCCGCCAAAGTCTATGCAATCGAACTGCGCGACCAGGCGCTGGCTGCACTGCAAGGGTTCGGCGAAACGGCCGAACCGCTGCGGGCCTTGGCGCGTTACATCGTCGAACGCCGTAACTAAACAGCTTCACCGATCCCTGTAGGAGCAGGTTACCCGCGAATGCGATCTTGAATTTGCCGACGCATTCGCGGGTAAACCCGCCCCCACAGGGGACCGCGTAACCTGTGGTCGAATGGGCACTTTTCCCACAATGGGGTAAACTGCCGCGTCTTCACACACCTATAACGACTCGCCTGATGCCCACGACGTTTCAAGAGATCCCCCGCGAACGCCCGGTCACGCCGTTGCTCGACCGCGCTGACACGCCTGCCGGCCTGCGCCGGTTGGCCGAAGCCGACCTGGAGACGCTGGCCGACGAACTGCGCCAGGAACTGCTCTACACCGTCGGGCAGACCGGTGGGCACTTTGGTGCCGGTCTGGGCGTGATCGAGCTGACCATCGCTCTGCACTACGTGTTCGACACCCCGGACGACCGGCTGGTGTGGGACGTAGGGCACCAGGCCTACCCGCACAAGATCCTCACCGGGCGTCGTAACCGCATGCTCAGCCTGCGCCAGAAGGACGGCATCGCGGCCTTCCCGCGCCGCAGCGAAAGCGAGTACGACACCTTTGGCGTTGGCCACTCCAGCACCTCGATCAGCGCCGCGCTGGGCATGGCCATTGCTGCCCGTCTGCAGAACAGCGCACGCAAGTCGATCGCGGTGATCGGTGATGGCGCGCTGACCGCCGGCATGGCGTTCGAGGCGTTGAACCACGCCCAGGAAGTCAATGCCGACATGCTGGTGATCCTCAACGACAACGACATGTCGATTTCGCGCAACGTCGGCGGCCTGTCCAACTACCTGGCCAAGATCCTCTCCAGCCGCACCTACGCGAGCATGCGCGAAGGCAGCAAGAAAGTGCTGTCGCGACTGCCAGGCGCCTGGGAAATTGCCCGTCGTACCGAGGAATACGCCAAGGGCATGCTGGTGCCAGGCACACTGTTCGAAGAACTGGGCTGGAACTATATCGGCCCGATCGACGGCCACGACCTGCCCACCATGATCGCCACCCTGCGCAACATGCGTGACCTGAAAGGCCCGCAGTTCCTGCATGTGGTGACCAAGAAGGGCAAAGGCTTCGCCCCTGCCGAGATTGACCCGATCGGCTATCACGCCATTACCAAGCTGGAGCCGGCCGACAAGCCAGCTGCGCCGAAGAAAGCCAGCGGTCCGAAATACTCCGCAGTGTTCGGCCAGTGGCTGTGCGACATGGCCGCCGCCGACAACCGCCTGGTGGGCATTACCCCGGCAATGAAGGAAGGCTCGGACCTGGTCGACTTCAGCGAGCGCTACCCTGAGCGCTACTTCGACGTTGCGATCGCAGAGCAGCATGCCGTGACCCTGGCGGCCGGCATGGCCTGCGAGGGCAGCAAGCCGGTGGTGGCGATCTACTCCACCTTCCTGCAGCGCGCCTACGACCAGCTGATCCACGACGTGGCGGTGCAGAACCTCGACGTGCTGTTCGCCATCGACCGCGCCGGCCTGGTCGGCGAGGACGGCCCGACCCACGCCGGCAGCTACGACCTGTCGTACCTGCGCTGCATCCCGGGCATGCTGGTGATGACCCCCAGCGACGAGAACGAACTGCGCAAGATGCTCAGCACCGGCCACCTGTACAACGGTCCGGCCGCTGTACGGTACCCGCGTGGTACCGGCCCGAATGCGCCGATCAGCGGTGACCTGCAACCACTGGAGATCGGCAAGGGTGTGGTCCGCCGCCAAGGCGAGAAAGTGGCCTTGCTGGTGTTCGGCGTACAACTGGCCGAGGCCATGCAAGTGGCCGAACAGATCAACGCCACGGTGGTCGACATGCGCTTCGTCAAGCCGCTGGACGAGGCGCTGGTGCTGGAGCTGGCAGGCAGCCATGAACTGCTGGTAACCATTGAAGAAAACGCCATCATGGGTGGCGCGGGCGCTGCGGTGGGTGAGTTCCTTGCCAGCCAGGCAGTGCTCAAGCCGCTTCTGCACCTGGGGCTGCCGGATATCTATGTCGAGCATGCCAAGCCTGCGCAAATGCTGGCTGAGTGCGGGCTGGATGCGGCCGGGATCGAGGCTTCGGTGAAGGCCCGCATGGTCAAGCTCGGGCTCTAGGGTGCTTTCGCGGGTGAACCCGCTCCTACGACGGCCTGCGCCCGATCACCTATGTGTGCCCACTGTAGGAGCGGGTTTACCCGCGAATACGGTAGCGGCGACAACGGTGAACGACTGGTGAAAATTGGCCAGCAGGACCGGCCCTTTCGCAGGTGAACCCGCTCCTACGACGGACTGCACCCGATCACCGATGTGTGCCCACTGTAGGAGCGGGTTTACCCGCGAATACGGTAGCGGCGGCAACGGTGAACGACTGGTGAAAATTGGCCAGCAGGCCCGGCCCTTTCGCGGGTGAACCCGCTCCTACGATGGCCTGCGACCGATCACCTATGTGTGCCCACTGTAGGAGCGGGTTTACCCGCGAATACGGTAGCGGCGGCGACGGTGAACGGCGGGTGAAAATTGGCCTGCAGGCCCGGCCCTTTCGCGGGTGAACCCGCTCCTACGACGGCCTGCGCCCGATCACCGATGTGTGCCCACTGTAGGAGCGGGTTTACCCGCGAATACGGTAGCGGCAACAACGGTGAACGGCGGGTGAAAATTGGCCTGCAGGCCCGGCCCTTTCGCGGGTGAACCCGCTCCTACGACGGCCTGCGCCCGATCACCGATGTGTGCTCACTGTAGGAGCGGGTTTACCCGCGAATACGGTAGCGGCAACAACGGTGAACGGCGGGTGAAAATTGGCCTGCAGGCCCGGCCCTTTCGCGGGTAAACCCGCTCCTACGGGGACAGCACAGTGCTGTGGAAATCCTTTGGAACTGCCCATGAAAAAATTAGCCTGTGCCACGATTCTCTGTACCCCTACATTCCTTCTGGCCGCTGAGCGCGACGACGCCCTCAAACTCCCCGACGTGCTGATCAGCGCCAGCCGCCAGGTCGAATCGCGTACCGCCACCAGCGCTGCCAACACGGTCTTCACCCGCACCGACATCGACCGCCTGCAACCCACCAGCGTTACCGACCTGCTCTCCCGCGTGCCGGGCGTGCAAGTGGCACCTACCGGTGGCCGTGGTAGCCTGCCGGGCATCTATATCCGTGGCACCAAGGCCGCGCAAAGCCTGGTGCTGGTCGATGGCGTGCGCATCGCCAATGCCACCTCGGGCGACAGCGGCCTGCAGTTTCTGGACATCGACCAGATCGAGCGCATCGAAGTACTGCGCGGCTCGCGCTCAGCGGTGTACGGCAGCGATGCCATTGGCGGGGTGATCCAGATCTTCACCCGACGCAGCAGTGGCCCCGGTCTGCAGCCACGCCTGCGCATGGCCGCCGGCAGCAACCAGACATTCCAACGCAGCCTGGGGCTTTCTGGCGGCAACGACACGACCCGCTTCAACCTTGGCGCCAGCCTGGACGAAACTGCCGGCATCGACTCGACCGGGCCATCCTTCGCCAGCGATGGTGACCACGACGCCTACCGCAACAAGGCGTTGAACCTGAGCCTGAGCCACACCTTCGGTGAGCGCTTCGAGGCCGGCCTGAACCTGCTCGACAGCCGTGGGCGCAGCGAGTACGACAACCCGTTCGGCGGCTTCGACCCCGTTACCTTCGAGAGCTTCGGTCAACAACCCTACACCGACTTCAGCGTCAGCAGCCTGGGCAGTTACGTTGACGTTCAGGTCACCGAAACCTGGCATTCACGCCTTGAACTGGCCCATGGCGAGAACCGAGACGACAAACGCGACAAGCTCAGCGCTGAGCGTTTCGTGTTCAACACCTATCGCGATCAGGCCACCTGGCAGAACGACCTGGCCCTCGGCGAACAGAACACCATATTGATCGGTGGCGACTGGTACGAAGACCGCGTACACGGCAGTACCGACTTCACTGAGGACAGCCGCTGGAACCGTGCCGTGTTCGCCCAGCACCGCTACCAGGGCGAGCAGATTTCCACTGAGCTGGGGGTGCGCCATGACCGCAACCAGCAGTTTGGTGGCCAGACCACCTGGAGCGGCAGCCTGACCGTACCGCTGAACGCGCACAACGATGTGCTGCTGTCCTACAGCGAAGGCTTCCGCGCGCCAACGTTCAACGACCTGTATTACCCACAGTTCAGCAACCCGAACCTGGACCCAGAGCACTCCAGAAGCTACGAGCTGCAATGGCGCAGCCAGCTGACTGCAGAGAGCCGGCTGGAGACTTCGCTATACCGCACCGACCTGCGCGACGCGATCATCTTTGGCCAGGACTCGATACCCCGTAACGTCGCCTCGGCACGAATCAATGGCGTGGAAATGGCGCTGGCGCAGCAATGGGGCGCCTGGCACAGCCAGCTTGGCCTGGCGCTGATCGACCCACGCGACCGCGACACTGGCCACACCCTCGCCCGCCGCGCCCGCCGCACCTTGAGCCTGGACCTGGACCGTGAGTTCGGGCGTTTCAGCGCGGGTGCCAGCTGGCAGGCGGTCAGCAGCAGTTATGACGATGAGGCCAACCGTAACCGCATCGGTGGCTATGGCCTGCTAGGTTTGCGCGGCAGTTGGGCGGCTAGCGACGAACTGAAACTCGAAGCCAAGCTGGATAACCTGCTGGACCGCAGCTACAGCCGCGCCCTTTATAGCTACGAGGGTGCGTATCACCCTTACCGCGAAGAGGGCCGCACTGTGCTCTTCAGCATCACCTGGACACCGGCGCTTTAGCGTCCAGCAACGCACACAAGCGGGCGGTGGCTTCGATCATCTGCCCGCTGGGGCGCTCCAGCCCTTTGTCCGGCACCACCAGCAGGCGCCCATCAGCCACCGCTCGAATCTGCGGCCAAGCCTTCCAGCTGGCCAGTTGCGCCTCATCAGCTGCCAGGATGACCTGCGGATTACGCAGCAGCACGGACTCCACATTCACCTGTGGCGCTGGCTGGCCAAGGTCGGCGAACACATTGCGCGCCCCGCACACGGCCAGGGCGTCGGTCACCACCTGGCGGCCACCGAGCGTGTACAACGGCCGATCCCAGACTTGATAAAACACCTGCAAGGGTTCGTCACGCCGATACTGCTGGCGCAGCTGCTGCAGCCGCTCACGCAGGGCTCGCGCGTATGAATGACCCTGCTCGGCACGCCCGATACGCTCGGCAATGGCCTCGATCTGCTCGATCAGCTGGCTGATGTCGTGGGGTTCGGCGCTGAAGGTGGCCATACCCAGGCGCTTGAGCTGGTCGCGCTGGGCCGGTGGCACACTGCCTGGCCACAGCAGCAACAGGTCGGGGCGCAGGCTGAGCAGGCGCTCCATGTCCAGTTGCCCTTGGCGCCCGACCGAAGGCAAATGGCGCAGCGCAGCCGGCCGTTCGCCACCGTCGAGCACGCCCACCAGCAGGTCGTCTGCCTGCAGCTCAAGCATGATCTCGCTCATCGAGGGGGCCAGACTGACGACACGCAGCGGTTCTGCAGCCAGTACAGTGCAGGCGAACAACGCCAGCAGGCCAGGTAGCAGTCGCATCAGCCGAGCTGGCGCGGAATGCGATAGAGGTACAGCACTACAACGGTAGACAATGCGAGGAGGATCTGCGGCACTGCCTCCAGACCGACCAGCACCGACAGTGCGGCGACCCAAGCCGGGAAGCAGGCATACAGCATGGCCATGCGCCGCACCCGCGCCAGTTCGATCCAGGCAGCGGCTTCTTCGCCCGTACCGAGCACCTTTGAGGTGGCGATAAGTGCGCGCTTGTAGGCACCGAAGCGCGGCAGGCTGAGGAACATGGTGGCCGCACCGGCGATGAACAGTGGCATGGCCAACACCGGGATCAGTGCATCACCGCCCCCAAAGGCCCAAGCCATGACTGGCAGCGGCACCAGGCCCACCGCCAGGTACTGCCACCAGGCCAGCGCCAGGCGCCGCTTGACCTCGGCGCGAGTCACGCCTGGGGCACCTCGCCCTGGTGTTCGTTGCCCAGCATGTGGCCCAACTTGCCGGCCTTGGTCGCCAGGTAGTAGCGGTTGTGCGGGTTATGCCCGGTGTGCAGCGGCACACGCTCGGCAACCACGATGTTCATGTCGGTCAGGGCTTTGACCTTGCGCGGATTATTGGTCATCAGGCGCAGCGACTTCACGCCCAGGTGCTCGAGCATCGGCAGGCATATGGCGTAGTCACGCTGGTCGGCAGCGAAGCCCAGGCGTTCGTTGGCTTCGACGGTGTCGGCGCCACCATCCTGCAGCTCGTAGGCGCGGATCTTGTTCAGCAGGCCGATGCCACGGCCTTCCTGACGCAGGTACAACAGCACCCCACGGCCTTCGCGGGCGATGGCCTGCAGCGCGGCTTCCAGCTGCGAGCCGCAGTCGCAGCGCTGGCTGAACAGTGCATCGCCGGTCAGACACTCGGAATGCAGGCGCCCCAGTACCGGCTGGCCGTCCGCGATATCACCCAGGCTGAGCACCACATGCTCACGGCCTGTGGCTTCGTCGAGAAAGCCATGCATGGTGAAGGTCGCGAAGGGCGTCGGGAGTTTAGAGGCGGCAACAAAGACGACGGGCACGTTGTGCTCCTGGAATAAGTAGGAAATTTCTCGTGGGCCGATTGTATCAGCAGGTTGGGGGATGTGGGCTGGCTGTATACGGTGGCTTAAGATCGAAAAGTTCGATACTTATTAAAAAGCCATCGCTCAATCACAAGCCCGCTGCCACAGGGGGCCGCGATGTACCTTGGTGTATTCAGCCTCAGTGCGGGTGACTACCGGCGTTGAACGGATAGGGCTGTTTCCAGTGCTCGAAAATCGGTTTCAGTTCGCCGCTACGTACCAGCTCCTTCATGCGCTTGTCGAACAGGTCGCACAGGGCCTTGGCCTGGTCGTTACGGGCAAAAGCCAGGTACAACGGCAACTCGGCCACGTGGGTACGGCGGAAGCGCTCAGGCTGGGAGGCTTGCCCTAGCACGTAGTCGACCTCGGTCAGTGCGTCGATGTAGTAGTCCACCCGGTCGTGCTCGAGCATCGGCAAAATGCCCTCGCGACGCTGGATTTCGCGGAATTCGTGCACATTGGGCAAGTAGCTGCCGTAATCATAACCACGCACCCAAGCCAACCGGTACTTGCCGATGGTATCCAGGGTAGGCGCAGGTTTGCTGGCCAGCCCCAGGGCATAAATGTGGTCCATGTCGAAGTGCCAGCGCGGGTACAGGTTGTCGTCGTTCTCTTCCTTGTACGAGCCAACCCAGGCATCAGCCTCGCCGCGCTTGACCAGGCCAACCGCCCGGCTGTAGGGCGCGCTCTGGGTAACCACCTCGACGCCGGCCGGCTCGAACACTTTGCGCAGCACATCCCAGGCCACCCCGGTACCGTCGGCATTGGTGTAGTCGAGCCACTCCTCGCTAACCAGATGGATCTGTTTCGGGATACCCTCGGCAGCCGTTACCCACGGGGCAATACTCAGCAGCATTGCCAGCAGTACAGTCCTTACGGCCATTCACGCACTCCCTGTTTCAGGCAACCGCCCACACCAGAACCTGCATGCCCAGCCAGGCAAACACGCCGGCCAGGATATCGTCGAGCATGATGCCGACGCCCCCGTGCACATGGCGATCGATCCAGCGGATCGGCCACGGCTTGAGGATGTCGAAGAAGCGGAACATCAGGAACCCTGCCAACAGCCACTGCCAGCCCTCCGGCACCAGCCAGAGGGTGATCCACATGCCGACAATCTCGTCCCAGACAATGCCTTCATGGTCGTGTACACGCAAGTCATTGGCAACTTTGCCGCACAACCAGAAGCCAAACAGCATGCTCACGCCGAGCAACAGCCAGTATCCCCAGTCGGGCAACATCTGCCAAAGCGGGATAAACGGTATGGCCACCAGCGAGCCCCAGGTACCTGGCGCCTTGGGCAAGGTGCCAGAACCGAAGCCAAAAGCGATGAAGTGCCACGGGTTGCGCCAGACCGAAGGCGGAACGAACTCCGCAGGCACCTGGTTGGGGTGATCGGTCACGGTCTCTCCCTAAAGTGTTGATAGCCCCGCTGGACGGGGGTTATGTCCTGGCCCTGCGCGTCGCGCAAGGTCACGCCTTGCCCTTCGAGCACACGACCGACGGTATGCACTTCGATAAAATCGAAGGCTGCCAAGGGCGCCAGCGCCTCGGGTGGCAAGGTGAAGGCCAGTACGTAATCGTCGCCACCGGTAAGCGCCGCCTGCACGGCTGCTTCACGGCCGAGGAAGGCCTCCAGAGCAGGAGACACTGGCACTTGCGCCAGGTTCACCTCCAACGCGACACCGGATGCCTTGGCAATATGCCCACAGTCGGCGAGCAGCCCGTCGGAGATGTCCAGCGCCGCCGTGGCCCGGCCACGCAGCAGGGCACCGAGGGTGAGCTGCGGCATCGGTGACCAGTAATGGGCCAGCAGCGGCTCGGCCTGCGCGGCAGGCGCCTCGCGCTCGCCCAGCACCAAGGGCAAGGCACCGGCGGCCTTGCCCAGCGAACCGCCGACACACAACAGGTCACCCGGCCTTGCACCGCTGCGGCGCAAGGCCTGGCCAGCCGGCACGCGGCCGAACACGGTGACGGTGATACTCAAGGGGCCGCGCGTCGTGTCACCACCGATCAGGCTCATGCGGCAACGGTGGGCCATGCGACCAAGGCCGTCGGCATAGGCCGCCAGCCAGTCAGGGCCAACGTCAGGGAGGGTCAGTGCGAGGGTAAAGCCGATTGCAGTCGCGCCCATGGCTGCCAGGTCACTGGCCGCCACAGCCAACGATCGCTGGCCAAGCAGCAACGGATCGCAAACAGCAGGAAAGTGCACCCCGGCGACCAGGGTGTCGGTCGACACCGCCAGTTGCTCACCGGGGGGAAGGTCCAGCAGGGCACAGTCGTCGCCGATACCCAGCGCCACGCCCTCGCCACCCTGCGCACAGGGCGCAGCGGCGAAGTAATGGTTGATCAGCTCGAACTCACCCATGACCAGGCAGCGCCAGGATCAGCGCTTGTTCGCCTTGACTTCTGCTTCACGCAGCGCCGGGGCTAGCTTGTCGAGCACGCCGTTGACGAACTTGTGGCCGTCAGTGGCACCGAAGACCTTGGCCAGCTCCACGCCTTCGTTGATCACGACGCGGTACGGCACGTCGACGCGTTTGATCAGTTCCCAGGTGGACAGACGCAGCACGGCCAGCTCGACCGGGTCGAGCTCTTCCAGTGCGATGGTCATGCAAGGCACCAGCGCTTTGTCGATTTCGCCCTTGATTGCCGGGACCCCATGCAGGATCTCGCGGAAATAGGCACCGTCGACATCGGTGAAATCGTTATCCACCCGGAACTGCGCTTCGATCTCGTTCAGCGAATGCTGGGCCATGTGCCACTGGTAGAGGGCCTGGGTCGCGAGCTTGCGGGCTTCGCGGCGCTTGGCGCTCTTCGAGGGCTTGCCGGCATCCGCAGGTTTTGGATCGCGCGGGTTGAAACGATCGCTTTCGTCGCTAATCACTTGGCCTCCAACTGCGCCAGCAGGCTGACCATTTCCAGTGCGGACAGGGCAGCTTCAGCACCTTTGTTGCCGGCTTTGGTGCCAGAACGCTCGATGGCTTGCTCGATGGAGTCGACGGTCAGTACGCCGAAGGCCACCGGAACACCGAACTCCATGGACACCTGGGCCAGGCCCTTGGTGCACTCGCCCGCCACGTATTCGAAGTGCGGGGTACCGCCACGGATCACGGCGCCCAGGGCGATGATCGCGTCGTAGGCGCCTTGCTGGGCGACCTTCTGTGCCACCAGCGGGATCTCGAATGCACCCGGGGCACGGATGATGGTGATGTCGCTTTCGCTGACACCGTGGCGTACCAGGGCATCAACGGCACCGCTTACCAGGCTTTCGACAACGAAGCTGTTGAAGCGGCCAACCACCAAAGCATAGCGACCTTTGGGGGCGATGAAGGTACCTTCGATGGTCTTCAGGGTCATTCCGATATTCTCATCTTCAAGAGCGAGGCCGCATACAAGCGGCCTCGACAGGGGTCTGGACTCGAGCAGAGGGCGTCAATGCCGCCTCAAGTCACTCGGAGGGCACGTATTCTACAACTTCCAGATCGAATCCGGATATCGCGTTGAACTTCATCGGCGAACTCATCAGGCGCATCTTGCGCACACCGAGGTCGCGCAGGATCTGCGAACCGGCCCCCACAGTGCTGTAGGTGGTCGGTGCCTTGGCCGGCGCATCGCCCGCGCTTTCGCGGATGTGCGCCAGCAGCACGTCGCCGTCCAGCGGGTGCCCCAGCAGCAACACCACGCCACTGCCGGCTTCGGCCACTGCGGCCATGGCCGCGCGCAGGCTCCAGCGGCCTGGCTGCTTGACCAGCAGCAGGTCACGCAGTGGGTCCATATTGTGTACCCGTACCAAGGTCGGCTCTTCGGCGCAGATCTTGCCCAGGGTCAAGGCCATGTGCACGTCGCCTTCGACCGCGTCACGGTAGGTGACCAGGTTGAACTCACCCAGCTCGCTCTCCACCGATTGCTCGGAAACACGCTGCACGGTGCGCTCGTGGATCATGCGGTAGTGGATCAGGTCGGCGATGGTGCCGATCTTCAGGCCGTGCTCGGCGGCGAACACTTCCAGTTCGGCGCGGCGCGACATGGTGCCGTCGTCGTTCATCACTTCGCAGATCACGCCGCTTGGCTCGAAACCGGCCATGCGCGCCAGGTCACAGGCGGCTTCGGTGTGGCCGGCACGCGCCAGCGTACCGCCTGGCTGGGCCATCAGCGGGAAGATGTGACCAGGGCTGACGATGTCTTCGGCCTTGGCGTCCTTGGCAGCGGCAGCCTGCACAGTGCGGGCGCGGTCGGCGGCGGAAATACCGGTGGTGACGCCTTCGGCGGCCTCGATCGACACGGTGAACTTGGTGCCGAAGCCCGAGCCGTTGCGCGGCGCCATCAACGGCAGCTTCAGCGTTTCGCAACGCTCGCGGGTCATCGGCATGCAGATCAGGCCACGGGCGTGCTTGGCCATGAAGTTGATGTGCTCCGGCTGGCAGCATTCGGCCGCCATGATGATGTCGCCTTCGTTCTCGCGGTCTTCGTCATCCATCAGGATGACCATTTTGCCCTGGCGGATGTCTTCGACCAGTTCTTCGATGCTGTTGAGCGCCACGCGGCACCCCCTTCTCAATCAGGATTTCAAGAAGCCATTGGCGGCCAGGAAGCTTTCGGTAATGCCACTGCCCTTGCTCGGTTCGGCGGCCTTGTCACCCAGTAGCAAGCGCTCCAGGTAACGGGCCAGCAGGTCGACCTCAAGGTTTACCCGACGCCCTGCACGGTAATCGGCCATGATGGTTTCGGACAGAGTGTGCGGGACAATGGTCAGCTCGAACTCGGCGCCATTGACCTCATTGACCGTCAGGCTGGTGCCGTCGACGGTGATCGAACCCTTGTGGGCGATGTACTTGGCCAGTTCCTTCGGTGCACGCACGCGGAACTGGATGGCGCGGGCGTTATCGCTGCGCGAAATGATTTCGCCAACCCCGTCGACGTGGCCGCTGACCAGGTGCCCGCCCAGGCGGGTGGTGGGGGTCAGGGCTTTTTCCAGGTTGACCTTGCTGCCGCTCTTGAGGTCGATGAAGGCGGTGCGCTTGAGGGTTTCGACGCTGACATCGGCCCAGAAGCCGTCGCCCGGCAGTTCTACGGCCGTGAGGCATACACCGTTGACGGCGATGCTGTCGCCGAGCTTGACGTCCCCCAGGTCGAGCTTGCCGGTTTCTACGTAGACGCGCACGTCACCACCCTTGGGAGTCAGGCTGCGGATGGTGCCGATGGATTCGATAATGCCGGTGAACATGGGGTCTTCCTCAAAAACGGTTTGCGCGGGGCAAGCCCGGCATTATACGCCGGGCGCTGGCAGGGGGATGGCCGTGACCCGCCAGTCATCGCCCACTGCGCGCATTTCGGTAATTTTCAGCCGTGGTGCTTCGCTCATCTTGTCCATCGGCCAGTCCAGCAGTGGCCGGGCCTGAGAGCCGAGGAAGGTGCCAGCGACGAACAGCTGGTACTCGTCGACCAGGCCTTGCCGTGCGAAGGCACCGACCAGGCCGGCACCGGCTTCCAGCAGGATTTCGTTGACGCCGCGGGCAGCCAGGGCGCGAAGCAGCGCCGCCAGGTCGACCTGGCCATTGTCGCCCGGCAAGCTGAGCAATTCGTGGCCGGCAGCGGCATAGCGCGGGTCATCTGCGACAGCAGTCACCACCAGCGCTGGGCCCGCCTGGAAGAACGGCGCCGCCAGTGGCAGGCGCAGGCGGCCATCGACCAGCACCCGCAAGGGTGTGCGGCTGAGTGCCAGGGCGGTTGTTTCGGCATCCAGGCCCAGCTCGGCGCCACGCACGGTCATGCGTGCGTTGTCTGCCAGCACGCTGGCGGCGCTGGTCAGCACCACGCTGGAGCGGGCGCGCAAGCGCTGCACGGCTGAGCGCGCGGCCGGCCCGGTGATCCACTGGCTTTCACCACTGGCCATGGCAGTGCGGCCATCCAGGCTCATGGCCAGCTTGGCGCGAACGAACGGCAGGCCGTGCTCCATGCGCTTGAGGAAGCCTGGGTTGAGGGCGCGGGCCTCGGCTTCGAGCACCCCGCTGGCCACTTCGATTCCGGCTTCGGCCAGGCGCCGCAGGCCCTGCCCCGCCACTTGTGGGTTAGGGTCCTGCATGGCGGCTACTACGCGCGCCACGCCGGCCTTGACCAGTGCTTCGGCACACGGTGGCGTACGGCCATGGTGGCTGCATGGTTCCAGGGTGACGTAGGCACAAGCACCGCGGGCAAGTTCACCGGCCTGGCGCAGAGCATGCACTTCGGCATGGGGCTCGCCGGCGCGCACGTGCCAGCCTTCACCGACCACTTCGCCATCGCGCACGATCACGCAGCCTACGCGCGGGTTCGGGTGGGTGGTGTACAGGCCTTTACGCGCCAGCTCCAGCGCGCGGGCCATGTAGTGAGCGTCGAGAATGGCAGCTTGGCTGGGCATGTTCACTCTTTAGCTGGCTCACGGGCCAGGCGGTCGATTTCTTCGCGGAACTCGTCGAGGTCCTGGAAGCGCCGGTACACCGAAGCAAAGCGGATATAGGCCACTTCATCGAGTTTGCGCAACTCGGCCATGACCATTTCACCGACCACCAGCGATTTGACTTCGCGCTCGCCTGTGGCACGCAGCCGGCTCTTGATGTGCGCCAGCGCAGCTTCCAGGCGCTCGACGCTGACCGGACGCTTTTCCAGGGCCCGTTGCATACCAGCGCGCAGCTTTTCTTCGTCGAAGGGCTGGCGCGTGCCGTCCTGCTTGATCAGCCGGGGCAGCACCAGCTCGGCGGTTTCGAAGGTGGTGAAGCGCTCGCCGCAGGCCACGCATTCACGGCGGCGGCGCACCTGCTCGCCCTCGGCGACGAGGCGAGAGTCGATGACCTTGGTGTCGTTGGCACCGCAAAAGGGACAGTGCATGGTGGCAGGCAACAAAAAAAGGGAGGGCCATGGTAGCGCATTGCACTGGCAAGACAAGCCAAAGGGGTTAACATCCATGGGAAATATGCCCGTGAAGGACTCCCCCATGCACTACCGAGCGCTCGTCGTGCTGTGCTGCGCCGCTCTGCTTGCCGCCTGCGGCAGCGACAGGCCAAAGACCGACAACCCAGTGCCCGCGCCAGCCCCTTCGGCCAAGGCCGAAGTGCTGGGCCCGCTGCCGGCCTACCAGCGCGAGCTGAGCGGCACCTTGCTGGAAATTCCGGCGGGTGCCGAGGTGGAACTGGCCTTGCTGGTGATCGACGAACGCGACCGCCCACAGCGCCTGCTGGCCAGCAGTAATCTGACCGGTACCGGCCAGGCACTGCCCTACCACCTGCGCTTCAACCCCGAAGCCTTCCCGCCCGGTGCCCGGGTCGAACTGCGTGGCCGCGCCAGCAACTCCGGCCAGCTGATCATGCACCTGCCCCCGGTGCGCATTACCCAAGCACAAACCCAGGCCACCGGCCCGCTGCGTTTCGAGAAGGCGCCTTAAGTGATGCCGCTGGCCCTGCAACAGGCCCTCAGCGGCCTGATCGGCGAAGCACGCCTGATCGTCAGCGAACTGCCCGACTGTGACCTGAAGCTATGGCTGATCGACGACCAGAACATGGATCGCGCCTTCAGCAGCGAAGAAACCCGGCGCATTCTTGAAGAACCTCCCTATTGGAGCTTCTGCTGGGCCAGCGGGCTGGCAATGGCCCGCTACCTGGCCGAACGCCCGGAGTGGGTGGCGGGCAAGCGCGTGCTGGACTTTGGCGCCGGCTCTGGTATCGCCGGCATTGCTGCTGCACGCGCCGGTGCACGGGAAGTGGTGGCCTGCGACCTCGACCCGCTGGCCCTCGATGCCTGCCGTGCGAATGCAGCACTGAACGGGGTGACATTACGCTACAGCAGCGATTTTTTTGCCGAGGAAGACCGCTTCGACCTGATCCTGGTTGCCGATGTGCTGTACGACCGCGCCAACCTGCCGCTGCTGGATGCCTTCCTGAGCCGCGGTCGACAGGCCTTGGTGGCCGACTCGCGGGTACGTGACTTTCACCACCCGTTGTACCAGCAATTGGGCGTGCTCGAAGCACTGACCCTGCCGGACCTGGCCGAGCCACACGAATTCCGCCGGGTCAGCCTGTACCACGCCAGCCGCGACACCTTATAGTGGTGCCATACACGAGTTTGCGAGAGTCGCGATGACCCAAGACACGCCTTACATTTTCGACGCCACCGATACCAACTTCCAGCAACTGGTGATCGAGAACTCCTTCCACAAGCCAGTGCTGGTGGACTTCTGGGCCGAGTGGTGCGCGCCGTGCAAGGCGCTGATGCCATTGCTGGCAAAGATTGCCGAGGGTTACCAGGGCGAACTGCTGCTGGCCAAGATCAACTGCGACGTGGAGCAACAGGTGGTTGCCCAGTTCGGCATCCGTAGCCTGCCGACAGTGGTGCTGTTCAAGGACGGTCAGCCGGTGGACGGTTTTGCCGGGGCGCAACCGGAGTCGGCGATCCGCGCCATGCTCGAGCCGCATGTACAACTGCCAGCCGCGCCCACCGCCTCGCCACTGGAGCAGGCAAAGGCGCTGTTTGCCGAAAGCCGTTTTGCCGAAACCGAAGCGCTGTTGCAGGCGCTGCTGGGTGAGGACAACAGCAATGTCGAGGCGCTGATCCTGTATGCCCGCTGCCTGGCCGAGCGTGGCGAGCTGGGCGAAGCGCAAGTGGTGCTGGATGCGGTCAAGACTGACGAACACAAAGCTGCACTGGCCGGTGCCAAGGCCCAGCTGACCTTCCTGCGCCAGGCTGCCAGCCTGCCGGAAGTGGCAGACCTTAAAAGCCGTCTGGCGCAGAACCCGCAAGACGACGAGGCGGCTTATCAGCTGAGCATTCAGCAACTGGCGCGCCAGCAGTATGAGGCGGCGCTGGACGGGCTGCTGAAGCTGTTCCAGCGTAACCGTGGCTACGAGAACGGGCTGCCGCAGAAGGCGCTGTTGCAGGTGTTCGAATTGCTGGGTGGCGATCACCCGCTGGTTGGTGTTTATCGTCGCAAGCTGTCGGCGGCGATGTTCTGAGTGACCTTGAAGCCTGCGCTGGACCAGTGGGCGGGCATGCCCGCGAAGAACCAGCGCAGTGGAGGCACCGGCTCTGCCGGTGTTCGCGGGTAAACCCGCTCCTACAGGCGAGCGCGCAGGCTTTTCAGAATTTGAGAGCGGGCATGCCCGCGAAGAAGCCAACGCAGTGGCTGGCACCGGCTCTGCCGGTGTTCGCGTGTAAACCCGCTCCTACAGGCGAGCGCGCAGGCTTGGCTCCAACAGCGAAAACAGCACTCACCCCACCCAGTGATACATCGGCGCATCCACGCCACTTTCTACCTTTACCTCACTGCTGTGCCGCAAGCGCACCAGCAACCGTTTACCCGCCGCCGTACTCCCCGCCAACCCTTCCAGCCGGTCCAGCAATTCCGGCCCGCTCATCTGTCCTGCCAGACGCAACACATCACGCGCCGCAGCCCACTGACCGTCATCTTGGCGCGGCGCGACCACCGCAGCTGTCGCAGCCGCCTGGGCTACCATCGGCACCTCGGTCTGCCGCCCCAGTTGCGCCCACTCTTCAGGCGTCAGCTCGATGGTCAGGTCCACCGGCCAATCACCAATCTGTCCACGAATTCTCATGATGCATTCCTTGAGCCCAAATCAATGCAGCCATGCTACCGCAACATGAAACATGCGCCACACAGGCTGGCGGCACGCCAAGAAGCTGTTATAACATAACTCTATCTTTCAGCCCGCTCCGGAGTCGTCCATGCGTCGCCTGCTGCTCGCCCTGCCCTTCGCTTTGCTGCCACTGGCCGTGGCCCATGCTCACGATGACCATGATCATGACCACACCCACGGCTCCCTCGGCGCCCACGAGCATGGCGTAGCCAAGCTCAACGCAGTGCTCGATGGCAATACCTTGGAACTGGAACTGGACAGCCCGGCAATGAACCTGGTCGGCTTCGAGCATGCCGCCAGCAGCGATGCCGACAAGGCCAAAGTCGCCGCCGTGCGCCAGCAACTTGAACAACCACTGAAGCTGTTCGGCCTTTCCGCCGCCGCAGGCTGCAAGGAAGACCAACAGGCACTGGAAAGCCCTCTCTTCGGTGACGCCTCCAAGGCCGACGACGAGGGTGACGAGCACGAGCACGGCCATCAGCACAGCGACATCGGCGCCCATTATCAGCTGACTTGCGCCAACCCCGACAAACTGACAGAGCTGGACCTGGCGCCGCTGTTCAAGGCCTTCCCCGCCACCCAGAAAATCAACGTGCAACTGATCGGCCCCAATGGCCAGAAAGGCGTGGAAACCACGCCGGCCAAGGCAACGGTCGCCTTCTGAATGAACCAGCCGTTGATCGATCTGCATGACCTGATGTTCGCCTGGCCAGGTCACCCGCCGCTGCTGGATATTCCGGCATTACGCCTGGACGCTGGTGAAGCGCTGTTTCTCAAGGGCCCCAGCGGCAGTGGCAAGACGACCTTGCTGGGCCTGCTGGGCGGGGTGAACGTGCCGGTCCAGGGCCGCATCCAGTTGCTCGGTCAGGACCTTGGCAGCCTGAGCCAGGGCGCCCGCGACCGCTTTCGGGTCGATCACACCGGGTATATCTTCCAGCAGTTCAACCTGCTGCCGTTCCTCTCGGTACGTGAAAACGTCGAGCTGCCCTGCCGCTTCTCGCGCAGCCGCAAGGCCCGCGCCGAGCAGCGCCATGGCAGTGTTGACCAGGCGGCCAGCACGCTGCTGACCCACCTGGGCCTGGGCGACCCTGCCATGCTCGCCCGCCGCGCCGACAGCCTGTCGATCGGCCAACAGCAACGGGTCGCCGCCGCCCGCGCACTGATCGGCCAGCCTGAGCTGGTGATTGCCGACGAACCGACCTCGGCACTGGATGCAGACACCCGCGAAGCGTTCATCCGCCTGCTGTTCGATGAGTGCCGTGCCGCCGGTGCCAGCTTGTTGTTCGTCAGCCACGACCAGAGCCTGGCACCGCTGTTCGACCGCCACCTGTCGCTTGCCGAACTGAACCGCGCTGCCAAGCCCCAGGAGGCCTGATGTACCTGCTCCGCCTTGCCTTGGCCAGCCTGGCCAACCGCCGCTTCACGGCGTTTCTGACCGCCTTTGCCATTGCCCTGTCGGTGTGCCTGCTGCTGGCTGTTGAGCGGGTCCGTACCGAAGCCCGTGCCAGCTTCGCCAGCACCATCAGCGGCACCGACCTGATTGTCGGTGCACGCTCCGGCTCGGTGAACCTGCTGCTGTACTCGGTGTTCCGCATTGGCAACGCGACCAACAACATCCGCTGGGACAGCTTCCAGCACTATGCACAGGACCCACGGGTGAAGTGGGCAATCCCGATCTCGCTGGGCGACTCGCACCGCGGTTACAGAGTGATGGGTACCACCACGGATTACTTCAGCCATTACCAGTACGGCCGCCGCCAGCACCTGGAACTGAGCCAGGGGCGTACGTTCGCCAACGACCCGTTCGAAGTGGTGCTCGGCGCCGAAGTGGCCGAGGCATTGCACTACAAGCTGGGTGACAAGCTGGTGCTGGCCCACGGTGTGGCCGCAATCAGCCTGGTCAAGCACGACGACAAGCCGTTTACCGTGGTCGGCGTACTCAAGCGCACCGGCACACCCGTCGACCGCACCCTGCATATCAGCCTGGGCGGCATGGAAGCGATCCATATCGACTGGCACAACGGCGTACCCGCCCGTGGCGCCGGCCGCATCAGCGCCGAGCAGGCCCGTACCATGGACCTGCAACCTGCCGCCATCACTGCGTTCATGCTTGGCCTTAACAGCAAGATCGCAACCTTCAGTTTGCAGCGAGAGATCAACGAGTACCGCAGCGAGCCGCTGCTGGCGATCCTGCCAGGGGTCGCCCTGCAGGAGCTGTGGAGCCTGATGGGCACTGCAGAACAGGCATTGTTCGTGGTGTCACTGTTCGTGGTGCTGACCGGTTTGATCGGCATGCTCACGGCGATTCTCACCAGCCTCAACGAACGCCGCCGAGAGATGGCGATACTGCGTTCGGTCGGGGCCCGGCCTTGGCATATTGCGGGGTTGCTGGTACTGGAAGCACTGTCACTGGCCTCGGTCGGGATCGTGGCCGGGCTTGGCTTGCTATATGCGGGTATCGCCCTGGCGCAGGGGTATGTGCAGGCCAACTACGGTTTGTATCTGCCGCTGGCGCTGCCGAGCATTCATGAGTGGACCTTGCTAGCGATTATCCTTGGCGCAGCGTTGCTGATGGGCAGCGTGCCGGCATGGCGGGCCTATCGGCAGTCGCTGGCCGATGGTTTGACCCTACACCTCTGAGAGCGCGGAATGATCCATTACCTCCTGCACTTCTTCGCGGGTAAACCCGCTCCTACACCGGGTCGTGTTCCCCTTGTAGGAGCGGGTTCACCCGCGAAGAGGCCAGCACTGCAGATACTACTGAGCCTGCTGATTACCGTAGCGATGCCCTTGTGGGCTTCGGAACCCCGCGAACTCGACTGGCCCGCCCTGATCCCCGAAGGCGCCCCGGTCATCCCGCCGCAACTCACCCCGCTGCACGACATGTCACAGCTCAGCAACGCCCTGTCTGCCGAATCCGCCCCACCCGCGCGCCAACAGGCGCCCGACGCGCCAGTGGTAAAAAGCCTCGACGGCCAACAGGTCAAACTACCCGGCTACATCGTGCCACTGGAGGTCAACGAAGAAGGCCGCACCACCGAATTCCTGCTGGTCCCTTACTATGGCGCGTGCATCCACGTGCCGCCGCCACCGCCGAACCAGATCGTGCACATTTTCAGCGAGATGGGCGTGCGCGTCGAAGACCTCTACCAGCCCTACTGGATCGAGGGAAAGATGCAGGTTAGAGCTTCCAGCAGCGAGTTGGCCGACGCCGGCTACCAGATGGAAGCCGAGAAAATCTACGCTTATGAGCTGAGATGAGAACTGTTTCGAATTCGTGAAGACGCTTCTTTGAGCTGGGTCAAACTTTCCGTTTAACCAGCTCCGTACCATTGGACCACTCGATTAATAACGTCCTTTGGGAGCTTCCATGAACAAGTCCTTGCTGGGTGCCTCGCTTGTGGCCCTTGCGCTCGCCGCCCCTGCCGCCCACGCCTATCAGGCGGGGGACATGATCCTGCGCGCAGGCGCCATCACCACCGCCCCGAACGAGAGCAGCGGCGACCTCAAGTTCGACGGCAACAAGGTGTCGGGCACCAAGGCGACCCTGGACAGCGATACCCAGTTGGGCCTGACCTTTGCCTACATGCTCACCGACCACATCGGCCTGGAGCTGCTGGCAGCTACCCCGTTCAAGCACACCGTCGCCGTAAAAGGCCTGGGCGGCGGGCTGGACGGCAAGCTGGCAGACATCAAGCAACTGCCACCGACGCTGTCGCTGCAGTACTACCCAATGGAACCGAATTCGCGCTTCCAGCCGTACGCTGGCGTCGGTATCAACTACACCCTGTTCTTTGACGAAGACTTGAGCAGCGCACGCAAGCAACAAGGCTTCAGCAACCTCAAGCTGCAGGATTCGGTAGGTATCGCCGGCCAACTGGGCATGGACTACTTGCTGACCGACAACCTGCTGGTAAACGCCTCGGTCTGGTACGTCGACATCGACACCAAGGCCAGCGTCAACGGCCCGACCGCCCTTGGCTACAGCAAGACCAAGGTCAACGTCGACGTCGACCCATGGGTATACATGGTCGGCCTTGGCTACAAGTTCTGACCTGAACATTGCAGGGCGGCCTCGGCCGCCCTCGCGCGTTGCAGCCATAGCCAGTAGCACAGTGCGACGGCACTGATGCCCACGCCAAGCCCACACACGGCAACCCAGCCCCAGTGTGCAAACACCCAGCTCGCCAACACCGCCCCCAAACCGCTGCCCAGCGAATAGCAACACATGTAGGCGCCGATCAATCGGCTAGCCATCGCACCACGTCCGGCCAGCAACAGGCTCTGGTTGGTGACATGCACTGCCTGCACGGCAAAGTCCAGCATCAGCACACCCAGCACGAAGGCCAGCAATGAATGCTCGACGAACGCTGTTGGCAGCCACGACAGCGTCAGAAGGGCCAACGACACCCCGGTCGTACGCTCCCCCCTTCCAAGGTCGGCCAGACGACCGGCATGCGAAGCCGCCAGCGTACCCGCGACACCTGCCAGGCCAAACAGGCCGATCTCGGTATGGCTCAGCGCCAGCGGCGCAGCACTGAGCGGCATGACCATGGCACTCCACAGCACGCTGAATGCGGCGAAGATCAACACACCGAACACGCCGCGCTGGCGCAGCAACCGGTCGTGCCGATACAGGCTGAACTGAGTCATGATCAGCGCCCGGTAACCCGGCCGACTCCTCATCGGCTGCCCGCCGGGCAGACTGCGCCACAGCACCAGCGCCAACACCATCAAGAGCCCTGCGGCGACCAGGTACACACTTCGCCAACCGGCCAGGTCAGCGAGCCCGCCCGAAGCCAGCCGTGCCAGCAGAATACCCAGCACCACACCACTGGTGACGGTGCCTACCGCCTGCCCTTGCTGGCCAGGTGAGGCCAGGCTCGCGGCATGAGCCACCATCACCTGCACCATGACTGCCATCAACCCGGCGATAGCCAGAGCCAGCAGCAATATTGCCCAGTTCGGCGCCATGCCAACGCCGACCAGCGCAAGCGCCGAGAACAGCAACTGGCCAAGCAACAGACGTTTACGGTCGACCAAGTCCCCGAGGGGCACAATCAGTAGCAGCCCCAGGGCGTAACCCCCCTGGGTCGCGCCAACGACCCAGCCAATCTGCTGCTGCGCCACCCCCAACTCAGCAGCCATCGACTCAAGCAGCGGTTGAGCGAAGTACACCGTCGCCACAGCCATCGCACTGGTGGTGGCAAGCAACAGGGTTATCCAGCGTGTCAGCGAAGGTGTCATCCGGCAAAGCCTCTGGAATCTGGTTTCAATTTGAAACCACATGCTGGCTATTTAGCAAATGTGGTTTTAATCTGCAACCAGATAATCAAGACAGGCTTGCCCCATGCTCGATGAAAACAATGCGCAGTGCCCCGTGGCCCGGGCTCTGGAGGTGCTGGGTGACCGTTGGGCGCTGATGATCCTGCGCGATGCCTTTGACGGCCTACGGCGTTTCAGTGAATTTCAGAAGAACCTGGGGCTGGCGAAGAACATCCTCACCTCGCGGCTAAAGCTGTTGGTGGAAAGTGGGTTGCTGATGACACAGCCGGCGTCGGATGGCAGTGCCTATAAAGAATATGTGCTGACCGACAAAGGGCGGTCGGTGTTTCCAGTGGTGGTTGGTTTGAGGCAGTGGGGGGAGCGGTTTCTGTTCGAGGCGGGAGAAGCGCGTTCGGAACTGGTGGACGGCGTGACGGGGCAGGCGCTTGAGATATTGCAGGTCCGCGCCCAGGATGGGCGGGGCTTACATCCCGAAGATTGCCAGCGCAGAAGGGTGCGGCATGGGTGATGTCAGGGCTGCTGAGCAGCCCCGCGGGGCTCAGCCTTTACCGAGAAGCTTTGTCAGGCCTTCAACCATCGGCGTTACCTGCGCAAATTTGAACCGCGCCAACAACCGCTGGTTATCCGCTCGCGAATGGCGGATATCACCCGATCGCGCCGCCGCATAGCTGATCGCTGGCAAGCTCCCTACAACCTTCTCCAGCGCAGCCAGCAACTGGTTCAGTGAGGTCGCCTGGTTCAGCCCGATATTCACCGCCCCCTCCTCGACCTGCGGCTGCTCCAGTGCCTGCACCATCACCTGCACCAGGTCGCCCACGTAAAGGAAGTCACGGGTCTGCTCGCCGTCACCGAACACTGTAATCGGCAAGCCCTGCACAGCGCGCTCGCAGAAGATGCTGATCACCCCGGAATACGGTGAGGAAGGGTCCTGCCGTGGCCCGAAGATATTGAAGAAGCGAAACACCACCGGCTCCAGACCATGCTGGCGACGGTAGAAGTCCAGGTACTGCTCACTGGCCAGCTTGTCCACGGCATAAGGGGTCAACGGCGCCTTGGGCGTGTCTTCGGAAATCGACTCCCCTTCACCATTGTTGCCGTACACCGCTGCGCTGGAGGCGAAGAGCACCCGGCGCACGCCATGCACGCGCATGGCTTCGCAAACGTTGAGGGTACCGATGAAGTTACTCTGGTGGGTACGCACCGGGTCTTCGACCGAGGCCTGAACCGACGCTACCGCCGCCAGATGCACCACAGCACGGCAGCCAGCCGCAGCCTGAGTGACCAGCCCTGCATCGGCAACATCACCTTCGATCAGTTCCAGCCGTGGGTGGTCGACCTGCAGATTGCTTCGCCGGCCGGTGGAGAAGTCGTCGAGAATGCGTACGGCGTAGCCTTTGTCCAACAACGCATCGCACAGGTGGGAGCCAATGAAGCCGGCACCGCCGGTGATCAGGATGGGGGCGTCAGCCATGGCGGTAGAACCGGTCCAGTAGAGGTGGCAAACCAGCGCGCCAGGCACGCGGCTTGATACCGAAGGTATGAAGGATTTTCTTGCAGGCCAGTACCGCGTGCTGTGGCTCTTCGCTGGCATCCGGGCGCGCGGCATGGGCCTGCGGCGTGGGGGCCTGAACGGCCAGCTGGCGGTATTGACCGGCCTCGGCGAGGATCGCCTGGCCCAGCGCCAGCGGCGTGGTCGCCTCATTGCCGGCGTAATGGTAGGTGCCCCACAGCGGCGCATTGCAATCCAGTTGCTTGAGCACCGACAGGATCACTCGGGCGGCATCATCAACCGGCGTCGGGTTGCCACGTCGATCATCGGCCAGCAGCAGTTCCTGTGGTTGCTCGGCACGGGTCAGGAAGCGGCCCAACGCGCCATCGATGCTCTCGTCCAGCAACCAGCCAAAGCGCAGCAACACATGCTGCGGGCAGGCCGCACGCACGCTCTGCTCTATGCGCCATAGGGCCTGGCCACGCAAGCCCAGCGGCACTGGCTCGTCCTTTTCGCTATAGGCCGTGGCCCGCGAACCATCGAACACACGGTAGCTGGAGGGCTGCACCAAGGTGATCTGATGGTGCTGGCACAGCTCTGCCAACCGCTCCACCGCCCGCTCCTGTTGAGCCAGGCGCTGCTCGCTGACCGACTCGGCCTGGAACCAGTCGAAGTAATAGGCCAGGTTGACCAGCACGTCGGGGCGATGGTCATCGAGCAGCTGAGTGAGGCTTGAGGGCGCCCAGCCGTTCTCGGGCGGGCGCGGTGCCAGGAATGCGATGTCCTCCTCGGCCCCAAGACGAATCAGCGCTTGCCCGAGGGCATTGCCACCACCCAACAGCATTAGGCGCATACGCATAGAGTCAGCAGATCCGGAGAGGTTGATGAGAAAAAAGAGTCATTTTGCGGTTTCCTGCCCGGGAAGTCCAACACCGGACCCGTTCGATGCCACAGGGGGTGATTCCACCGTTTCACTGCTCAATACCGCCACAGACAGAAATCTCCTACGACATACGAGGAATGGGCTGACTACCACGTCTCGGCATAACTGCATTGAATAGTCGACTCCCCACTTGCCAGCCAGGGAGTTTCACCTAAAAACGACAAGGAACGTTCAATGCTTCATTCGGAAGCTGCCTACCTGGATTTCTACCCAGAGCAAAGCCAAGCCATAGCCTTTGCAAGCCAAACCCTTGCTGATTTGGGTGGAGCGGAGGCTAAAGGAGTGGCACTTCAGTGCTCGTATATTCGCCGATCAACTCGAGAAAGGTGCTCACTGAAGACCCGCTGCTGGTCCGTGGTTGAGCACAGAAAAATACTCCATAATCGAAATCGACTTGACGTTTGTCCAGCAAGCTTTTGAACGCGGCCTGTAACCTGGGCGCATTGTCAGTTTTTTCTCTCAGCGGGGCGATCATCTGGCCGCTGGCGCTGGCAATGGCGCTCGCCGCCTTTCTGGGCGCACAATTGGGGGCTCGCTGCGCAGTTCGCTTCGGCTCACGCCTCATAAAACCGCTGCTGGTCAGCGTCTGCTGCATCATGGCACTCAAACTGCTGCTCGATACCGGCAACCCGCTCGGCGATTGGCTCAACCAGTTCTTCTAGAGAGCACCATGCACATTCAAAAGGCTTCCCCGCAGCGCGTGAAGTGGCAGTTTGACGAGCCCGCTCCGGGCAAAGAGCTGTTCATCAATGAAGTCTTTGAAAACTACCAGCAACAGGCGCGATTGCTGGTACCTGATATCGAGCGCGCAGCCCCCGCATTCGTTTTGGGGGGCGCGCGTTCCGACTTTACCCGGCTCAACCCTCTGCTTTATCGCCTGCAAACCGCAGGCATTGGTTCACTCACTGGCAATCTGTCAGGTCATAGCCTCGCCAGCGAGCCAGGCGCAACGGCGCCGTCACTGGCGACGAACCTTGATGAAGCAAAGCGTTTCCACGCGCATATCGCGCCTCGATGCCGAACACTCATTGGCCACAGCCTTGGCGCGGCCATTACGCTTAAGCTTGCAGCACAGTTGCCACAAGTGGACAACATCGTATTGATCTGCCCTGCTGTTTATCCAGACGATGCCCACCAGGCGCCGTTCGGCCCGGCATTCACTGCCGCCATCAACAAGCCTTTCGGTTTTCTGGAGAGCGATAGCTACACCTTCCTCAACCAGTTTCGAGGAAGAGTATTGATGGTGATCGGCGAGTACGACGGGCTCAACTCCCAGCGATTCGGCAAAGGCCCCGGCACCAGCGCTGGCAACCTGTGGCTTGCTGGCACTGAACGCTATAGCCCGATTCCTGAAGAAGTTACCCTCGCCTTGATGCGAGCAGTTTCAGCGTCACGTTTGCAATGCCTGTTTCTTACCGACTGCGACCATGGCATCGCGGCTCATTTGCGCAGTACTCCAACAATAGCGGACCAGGTTGCGGACGCAGTAGCAACGTTCATCCTCGACAATGCTTGAGGCGTTGAGCATTACTCGATCTCGAACAGACCGTTGCGCAACGGCGCCACACTCAACCGCTCACGCACATCGTCATCTATGCGCGGATCATCCGGCCGGTACAGTTTCACCTGCCTATACGCATTGATGCGATTGATCTCCTCGCCCAGGTATTCCCACACCACCCGGGTACAGGCCGGGTTGCGCCGGTCGCCGCTGGATACGCCGGCCTTCAGGCCATTCAGCCGGGTAATGCGGCTTTTGAAGCTGGGGATGAGGATGGTCTGGCTCATTTCGTTGAATGTCAGCGACTCGTAGTCGATGAGGAACATCCGGTCCTGCAGCTGGAACGCCGCACCCAAGTAGCGGCAGCGTACCTCGGCATGCTGATCGGTGGCGCTGGAGCGCTCCTGCCGTTCCTGGCGCTCGAACAGAAAACGGCCGCGCTCTTCCCACAGGTGCACCAGCGACACGAGGGTCGTGCCCGGCACCGACATGCAGTTGGAGTACTCGAAGTAGTAACCGCAATAGCGCGAAAGGTTGCCGCCATGTTCGTGCAACGGGCGGAACAACTCGCTGATCGGGTCACTGGGCTGCTGGGCCTGGGGCGATACCCGCGCACCGATCAGACGGGCGAACTGCTCGGCGGGCAGGTTCAGTTCGTAATCCTCGACACCGAAGAAGTCGCCGATACGCTTCAGGTTGAAAGCCGTCGGACGGCTTTGCCCGCTCAGGTACTTGTTGAACTGCGCGCGGTTGATCGACAGCTGGCGGCAAACTTCGGAAATAGAGCGGTAGTGACTGCAGGCAAGTTTGAGGTTTGTAGCGAAGTGATCGCTCATATGCGGAATCCAGGTGACGCGAATGACGCCATTGTAGCATCAAGTCGCATCAAGTCAGAGCAATCCGCGAAATTGTAACCACTCTTGTCATAGCCAACCATGCGCCCCAACGAATAGCGGTGCGCCTGCCGTCCGCTGGTCTTTCCACACGAAGAATAAGAATCGAGGTCATTTTCCAATGCTCGAAGTAATCAACGATTTCCTTTCGGGGAAACTCCTCATCGTGCTGATCGTCGGGCTGGGTAGCTACTTCACCATTCGCTCCCGGTTCGTCCAGTTCCGCCACTTCACCCATATGTTCAGCGTGTTCAAGGAATCGCTGCGTGGCCAGGCAGGCCAGCTGAGCTCCTTCCAGGCCCTGATGCTGAGCCTGGCCGGCCGCGTGGGTGCCGGCAACATCGCCGGTGTCGGTATCGCAGTGACCCTGGGTGGCCCTGGTGCCGTGTTCTGGATGTGGGTTACCGCACTGGTGGGCATGTCCAGCAGCTTCTTCGAGTGCACCCTGGCCCAGGTGTACAAGCGCGCTGATGGCGACGGCCTGTACCGTGGCGGCCCGGCCTACTACATCCAGCACGGGCTGAAGCGCAAGAGCATGGCCATCGTGTTCTCGATCTTGCTGCTGGTCACCTACGGCTTCGCCTTCATCGGCCTGCAGTCGTACACCGTCACCCACTCGCTGCAGAATGCCTTTGCCTTCGACCCAAGCCACACCGGTATTGTGCTGGCCGTACTGCTGGCCATCACCTTCATCGGCGGCATCAAGCGCATCGCGGCAGTGTCGGACCTGCTGGTACCCGTCAAGACCCTGGCCTACATCGGCGTGACCCTGTACGTGATCGGCACCCAGATCGAACACGTGCCAGCCATGCTGGAAACCATCTTCAAGAGCGCCTTCGGCCTCGACCCGGCGTTTGCCGGCCTGCTCGGCAGCGCCATCGTCATGGGCGTGAAACGTGGCGTGTTCGCCAACGAAGCAGGCCTGGGCAGTGCACCGAACGTCGCTGCCGTGGCTGCCGTGAAACACCCGGGCGCGCAGGGCGTGGTCCAGGCCTTCAGCGTGTTCCTCGACACCTTCGTGATCTGCACCTGTACCGCCTTGCTGATCCTGCTGTCGGGCTTCTACACCCCGGGCTTCGAAGGTGACGGCATCGTCCTGACCCAGAACTCGCTGGCCGCCGTAGTCGGTGACTGGGGGCGCGTGTTCGTCAGCGTGGCGCTGTCGCTGTTCGTCTTCACCTGCATCCTCTACAACTACTACCTCGGCGAGAACAGCCTGCAATTCCTCAGCCGTAACCGCGCAGTGTTGATGGTGTTCCGTGGCCTGGTGCTGGCACTGGTCGTGTGGGGTTCGATGCAAGACCTGTCGACCGTGTTCGCCTTCGCCGACATCACCATGACCTGCCTGGCCTTCGTCAACCTGGTGGCCCTGGCCCTGCTGTTCAAGGTCGGCCTGCGAGTCATGCGCGACTATGACGACCAGCGCAAGGCCGGTGTAAAGCAGCCTGTGTTCGACTCGTCCAAGTTTGCCGACCTGGACCTGGACCGCAATGCCTGGCCTGCCAATCCGCAGGCGGAAACAGCCACTGACAACGCAGTCGGCCAAGTTCAGACGCAGCGCTGATATCCTCCCCTGCCCAGCCGCCCCTTCCGCGGGCGGCTTTTCTTTGTCCGCTCACCGCTACGGATGCTTTCCATGCGCGCAGTAAAGAATCTTCTCGTTCTCTATACCGGTGGCACCATCGGCATGCTCGAAACCCCCGAAGGCCTGGCACCGGCCGGTGGTTTTGACGCGCGGATGCGTGAACACTTTGCCCAGATGGCCAATGCACCCCAGGTGCAATGGACACTGCACGAGCTGAACCCGCTGCTCGACAGCGCCAATATGCAACAGCACAACTGGCTGGCGATGCGCGATGCCATCGTCGCGGCGGTGGATGTCGCGGGCCACGATGGCGTGTTGGTGCTGCACGGTACCGATAGCATGGCCTACAGCGCTGCTGCGTTGTCGTTCCTGTTGCTGGGCCTGCCAGCACCGGTAGTGCTGACCGGCTCGATGCTGCCGGCAGGTGCCCCGGACAGCGATGCCTGGGACAACCTGTGCGGCGCATTGCGCCAGTTCGAACACGGCCTGGAAGATGGCGTGCAGCTGTACTTCCACGGTCAGCTGCTGCATGGCTGTCGGGCGTCGAAGCTACGCAGCGAAGCGTTCGATGCCTTTGCTGCGCTGCCACGCCACCGTGACGCTGAGCGGGCCGATACGATCCCTGCCGAGCTGGGCTACAAGCAACCGCGCAAACCGGTCAACCTGGCGGTTGTGCCGGTGTTCCCGGGGCTTCAGGCCGGGCATTTGCAGGCCTTGATCGACAGTGGTGTGCAGGGTTTGCTGCTGGAGTGCTACGGCAGCGGTACCGGGCCATCGGATGACCAGGCGCTGCTGAATGTGCTGAGCACAGCGCGCCAGCGCGGCGTGATGCTGGCGGCTATCAGCCAGTGCCCGGAAGGCTCGGTGGTGTTCGACACCTATGCAGCGGGCAACCGCTTGCGCGGGGCCGGCCTGGTCAGTGGCGGTGGCATGACCCGTGAAGCAGCGCTGGGCAAGATGGTGGCGCTACTGGGCGCAGGGTTGGATGCTGACGCAGCGGACCGCTGGTTTGTCCTGGACCTGTGTGGCGAACGGGCTTGATCAGCGCCTTTGAGGGCCTCTTCGCGGGTAAACCCGCGCCTACGACGATTGCGTTTCCTGTGTAGGAGCGGGTTCACCCGCGAAGAGGCCCTAAAGGGTGAAAAAATGGCGGAAGGCAGCGGGAGTCGAACCTGCCCGGGAACGGCTGCCGTCCCCAACCGGGTTTGAAGCCCGGCCGCGCCACCGGGCGCGATTGCCTTCCTTGAACTCAGTGCCTGGCCTGCTGTTGGGCCAGGGCGCTGTCGGCGCGGATGTGACGCTGGTCGGCCACCCTCCGGGTCAGACCGATGCGGTCGAAGTATTCCAGAATCTGCACACTGCGCTTGCGACCGATGCCCAACATATCGCGAAACGCGGCAACCTGCACTATCTGCGTTTCGCTGGCCTGCCCCAGCATCAACGCTGCCATGCGCTGCAGCGTAGCCTCTGGATAGAACAGGTCGCGCACCACCTGATGCACCAGGCCCAGCCGGGCCAACTTGCGCAGTAACAGGCGCACATCGGCTTCGGCACGGTTCTCCTCACCCGCCAGCGTCCTGACCCAAGGTGGGTCGTATTGCCCTGCGATCAACTTCGGCTGCAGACGTGCCCACAATGCACTGTCGGCTTCGCTCAACTGCACCTTGTGGTCGGGCAGATGCAGCCATGGCCCGCTGCTGGCGATGGCGCTGTCGTCGAGCAGTTCATCCAGCAGGCTGACGAAAGCCGGCCGTTCCAGGGGCAAGGCTACAAAGCGCCGCAGGCGATCGCGGTCCGGGCCGAGCTGGTCGGGCTCTTGCTCGTGAAAGCGCGCCAGCTGTTCCAGAACCTGCTGCTTGAGCGCCTGCCATTGGGCGTTGGCGAACAGCAGTTGGCCCTGCCGGGTGGCCACCACCCGCACATCATCCGGTAACTGCCAGGTTTCCCGCAGGCGGTTGAACTGCCGCTCGAGTCGCTGCGGGCTAATGCCGCCCGGTGCACTGGCGAGCAGTGCTGGCAGTGCCTGCTCCAGATCCGCTGCATCGCGCAGCACCTGCAACTGCTGCAGACGGGCATCGCTGCGGCGTTGGCGGCTTGGGGCGAACGGGTCGAGCACCTTGCCGCCGCCCAGTGTGCGCTGGGCGCGCTGATCGCGCAGCACCAGGCGGTCGCCGTGCACGGCCTGCAACGGCGCGTTGAGCAACAACTGGGCAAACATGCGTTGGCCGGCAGCCAGGCTTTCGCCCTCGAGCAAGGCGACCCGGGCCGTTACATCCTGGGTGCCGAGGTGCACATGCACAGCACTGAAATGTTCGAAAGCACGCTTCTCGGCAGGTAACAGGTTTAGCTCGATATCCACCCGAACACTGGGCGCATGCAACCATTCGGGCACCAGCCAGTCGCCCCGGTGCACCTGCTCCACGGCCAGGCGCTCGGCAGCGATGTTCAGCGCCACCCGTTGGCCTGCTTCTGCCACCAACGCGGCCTGGTTCTGTGCATGCAGGCCACGCACGCGTACCACCTTGCCGGCCTTGCCCAGCAACAACGTATCACCCGCACTGACCCGCCCGGCCAGTGCCGTGCCGGTGACCACCACACCGGCGCCGGTAACCGCAAAGGCACGGTCGACGGCCAGGCGAAAACCACCGTGCACACTGCGTTGCCGTGTACCTGCTTCGGCCTCCAGCAGGGCCTGGCGCAACGCTTCCACGCCCTCCCCGCTGATGCTCGACAGCGGAAACTGCCGCGCACCGGCATATGGCCCAGGCGCCAGCAATTCACTGACTTGCATCTGCACCTCGGCCAGACGCGACGGCTCGACCCGGTCGCATTTGCTGATCGCCACCAAAGCGTGGGGAATGCCCAGCAGCTCGATGATCGCCAGGTGTTCACGGGTCTGTGGCATGACACCGTCGTCGGCCGCCACTACCAACAACACCAGGTCGATGCCATGGGCGCCGGCCAGCATGTTGTGGATAAAACGCTCGTGGCCCGGCACATCGATGAAGCCGGTCAGCGGCGCGCCTTCGCTCAGCGCCGCATAGCGGTAGCCAAGGTCGATGGTCATGCCGCGGGCGCGCTCTTCTTGCCGCTGGTCGCCGGCCTGGCCGGTCAGCGCCAGCAGCAGTGCGGTCTTGCCGTGGTCGATGTGGCCAGCGGTACCAACGATCACTGCACCGGCCCCAGCTGCAGGGCTGGCAACTGGGCCAGCCACTGGGCTTCGTCATCCAGCTGGCGCAGGTCCAGCCACAGGGCATCGTCGTCAATGCGGCCCAGCACCGGCACCGGCAGGTCGCGCAGGGCGCGCTCCAGCACATGCAGGCTGCGCCCGCGCAACTTCTTCGACACTTGCGGGCGCAGGCACAGCGCGGCACTGGGCAAGCGCGCAACCGGCTGGCTGCCACTGCCGATCATGCCCAACGCAGGCTCTACACGGATGGCCCATTGCTCGCCGAGGCGCGCTTGGAGCTCAGGCGCCAGGCGCTCAGCCTGGGCCTGGATCTCGGCCTGGCTGCGGGTCAGCAGGCGCAGGCTGGGCAGGCGCTCGGCCAGGCGATCGGGGTTGCGGTACAGCGCCAGCACCGCTTCGAGTGCAGCGAGGGTGATCTTGTCGACGCGCAAGGCACGCTTGAGCGGATTTTTCTTGATCCTGGTGATCAAGTCCTTGTGGCCGACAATGATCCCGGCTTGCGGCCCCCCCAGCAGCTTGTCGCCACTGAAGGTGACGATATCGGCACCATCGGCCAGGGCCTGGCGTACCGTGGGTTCAGCGGGCAGGCCCCAGCGGGTAAGGTCGAGCAGGCTGCCGCTGCCCAGGTCTTCAAGCAGTGGCAGTTGATGTTGGTGGGCGATACGTGCCAGCTCGGCAGTAGGCACCTGGGTAGTGAAGCCCTGGATGCTGTAATTGCTGCAATGCACCCGCATCAGCAGGCCAGTGCGCGGGCCGATGGCCGCCTCGTAGTCGCGGGCGTGAGTACGGTTGGTGGTGCCAACCTCGTGCAGCTTCACACCGGCACGGGCCATGATGTCGGGAATGCGGAAGGCACCACCGATCTCGATCAGTTCGCCGCGAGAGATGATACCTTCCTTGCGCGCGCCCAGGCTGTTGAGCGCTAGCAGCACGGCGGCGGCATTGTTGTTGACCACGGTGACGGCTTCGGCGCCGGTCAGCTCGCGGATCAGGCCTTCGATCAGGTCATCACGGTCGCCACGTTTGCCGGTGGCCAGGTCGAATTCCAGGTTGAGCGGGTAACGAGCGGCGGTCTGCATGGCCTCGATGGCTTCTTCCGGTAGCAAGGCGCGGCCCAGGTTGGTGTGCAGCACGGTCCCGGTGAGATTGAACACGCGGCGAACCTGGCTGCGTTGCTGGAGGGCGAGGCGTTCGCCGCTGCGGCCAAGGAGGATTTCCGGAGCCAGTTCGGCGCTGCCGAGTTCGCCATGACGGGCGGGCTCGCGCAGGTCGTCGAGCAACTGGCGCAGGGTATTCAGCACGGCGTCACGGCCGTGGCGATCGATCAGAGGGAGGCAAGCCGGGTGGCGAAGGAGGGTATCGATGGACGGCAGGCGTGGGGTGTCGCTGGCAAGGCTGTTGGACATGCGGTACTACCTTGGACTGATCCGTTGTCTGTGCTGGCCCATTCACGGGTGAACCCGCTCCTACAAGTACAGCGGGTTGGCGCAATTACCTGTAGGCAGGGGTTTGACCGCGAAGAAGGCAAGTCGATCTTTCAGTGTAGACACTCACCCACCACCGGGCGCGAGCATCAGGTTGGGCGCCAGGCGATGGAAGCCCTCCCCGTCCAGACGTATATCCAGGGCCAGGCTGGCCAGATCATCGGCCAGCGGCTCGGCCGCCGCATCGTTCTCCAGGTAGTTCTGCTTCAGGTAGCTGTCGCACCCGGGGCAGCATTCCGCGCGCAGCGGCGCTTTGCCTGGCGCATGGCGATCATCCTCAAGGCTGGTGTAACGCAAATCCTTGCTCGACTCGCAGTACACACACTTGACCCGCACCACATGCCACTCACAGGCACACAACGAACAGGCCAGGTAACGCAAGCCGTTGTGCTTTCCACGGTTGCGCACCACCCCGGCCATCGCCGGCGAACCACAAGCTGGGCATTGGGCCAGGCTGCCGGCAGGCTTGAGCTGGTGTGCGGGCAGCGCCAGCAACCAGCTGGACCAGGCCGCCTGCAACGCGGCACCGAGAAACGGCACCAGTGCTGCAGGCACACCATCGTACTGGCCTGCCAGCAAAGCAATGCCCCAGCCCTTGCGCTGATTGTCATCACTGCCTCGTAGCACCTGCAGGGCCTCACCCATCGGGCCACGGGTTTCGCCGCTGAGGTGCTCTAGCAGTGCCTGCAACCAGACCAGCCATGGCCCTTCACGCACCAGGCTGTCAGCCGCCAGCGGCGGCAAACCATGATCCATGCACAGGCGCTGACGCGCCTCGGCCACCGGCATGCCGCCGGGCGGGTTATCCACAAGCTGCTGCTGGATGCGGCATAACCGCGCAATCAACCTCAGGTAGTCGCCAAGCGCGTTGCCCTCAGCCAGTTGCTCCAGGCGGGCGGCGCGCAGTTCAAACAGGTTGGCGGCAGGCAGGTGCAGAAATGACGGCGTGACTGCCGACGCTTCGATCTGCCCGGGTTCAAGTATGATGCTCAAGCGCTCATCCTTCTTTTCGTCCGTGATCACCCGGCGTCTTGTCGCCGGTCACTTCGCGGTACCACAATTCATGATGCTTGCGGGCCCAGGCGCGGCTGACCCAGCCATGCAGCATGGCGCCGATCGAGCCCTTGATCCAGATGCCGGCGTAGATGTGCACGATGATGCTGAGAATCAGCACGAAGGCCGCCAGCGCATGCAGCAGCGCAGACAAGCGAATGACATCGATGCCAAACCAATGGCTGAAGTATGCGCGCCAGATCACCACGCCACTGACCAGCAGCACCAGCATGCACACCAGCAGGGTCCAGAACAGCAGCTTCTGCCCGGCATTGTACTTGCCGATCGGCGGTACGCCCTCCTCCTCGTTGCGCATTACCCGGTCCACCCGGCGCAGCCACAGGCGGTCATTGGCGGTGATGAAGTTGGCCCGCCAGAAGCGCAATACCAGGCCGAGGAAAAACACGAACATCGCCACCCCGATGAAGGGATGCAGAATGCGCGTCCACGGCCCGCCGCCGAACAGGTTGCTGAGCCAGAATAGCGCCGGATGGAACAGCGCAAGCCCCGACAGCCCAGCCAGGATGAACAGGATCGCCACCACCCAGTGGTTGCTACGCTCGTTGGCGTTGTAGCGCAGGATGGGTTTGTTGTCGTTCATGGCCGCTGCTCCCCTTGCCCACCGGGCTGCTTCGGATCATAGACATGGACCGACGGGTCCACTTGATGCACGCTTTCGTCCGGCGGTGTCGGGTGTTCATCCTCCTCGACACGCTGTGGGCCGATCCGCACATAGTGGAAGAACCCCGCCAGCACCGCCGCGCCCATGGCCAACAGCGCCAGCGGCTTGGTGAAGCCCTTCCACAACCCCACCAACGGACTGATCACTGGCTGGTCCGGCAGGCCGGCATACAGCTTCGGTGTGTCGGCATGGTGCAGCACGTACATCACGTGGGTACCACCGACGCCATCCGGGTCGTACAACCCGGCCTTGTCGTAGCCCCGCGACTTCAGATCGACGATGCGCTCGGCCGCATGCACTTTCATCTCGTCCTTGCTGCCGAACACGATCGCCCCGGTCGGGCAGGTTTTCACGCACGCCGGCTCCAGCCCCACGCTCACGCGATCGGAACACAGGGTGCACTTGTACGCCTTGTGGTCTTTCTGCGAGATGCGCGGGATGTTGAACGGGCAGCCGGTGATGCAGTAGCCGCAGCCGATGCAGTGGTCCTGGTTGAAATCGACGATACCGTTGGCGTGCTTGATGATCGCGCCCGGGCTCGGGCAGGCCTTCAGGCAACCTGGGTCGGCACAGTGCATGCAGCCGTCCTTGCGGATCAGCCACTCCAGGTTGCCGTCGTCGCGCTCGTGCTCGGTAAAGCGCATCAGTGTCCAGGTCTCGGCAGTGAGGTCCTGGGGGTTGTCGTAGGTGCCGTGGTTGTGGCCAACCTCGTCACGCAGTTCATTCCACTCCGAGCACGCCACCTGGCAGGCCTTGCAGCCGATGCACTTGGTGGTGTCGATCAGCTTGGCGACCTCCTCCTGCTGACGCACCGAGGGCGGCACGGTAGTGGTGGCCGAGCGGGCGATGATGTCTTGGCTGGCCATCAGAGTTTCTCCACTTTCACGAGGAACGACTTGGACTCTGGCGTCTGCGTATTGCCGTCACCGAGGAACGGCACCAAGGTATTGGTCAGGTAGCCATGCCGGGTAGCGCCGGTGAAGCCCCAGTGCAGCGGAATGCCGATTTGGTGCACGGTCTGATTGTTGACCTGCAGCGGGCGAATCCGCTTGGTCACCACCGCCACCGCATCGATATGCCCACGCTTGCTCGACACCCGTACCCGGTCGCCGGCCTTGATGCCTTTCTCGTTGGCCAGCACCTCGCCTATCTCGACGAACTGCTCGGGCTGGGCAATGGCGTTGAGCCGGCAATGCTTGCTCCAGAAGTGGAAATGCTCGGTCAGCCGGTAGGTGGTCGCCGCATAAGGGAACTCATCGTGCGTGCCGAGGGTGTCCCACACAGAATCGAAGATGCGCCCGGCCGGGTTGCTGGTGGCCTTCTTGTTCTGCGGGTGCAGCGGGTTGATGCCGATCGGCGTTTCGAAGGGCTCATAGTGCTCGGGGAACGGGCCTTCGGCCATTTTGTCGATGGCGAAGAAACGCGCCACGCCTTCGGGGTTCATGATGAAGGGGTTCATCCCCGCCTCGGGCGGCGAGTCGACCTTGAAGTCCGGCACGTCGGTGCCGGTCCAGGCCTTGCCGTTCCACCATACCAGGCGCTTTTTCTCCGGGTCCCACGGCTTGCCTTGCGGGTCGCTGGAGGCACGGTTGTAAAGGATGCGGCGGTTGGCCGGCCAGGCCCAGGCCCAGTTCTGCACCTGATGCATGCCATACGGGTCGCTGTTGTCGCGGCGAGCCATCTGGTTGCCCTGTTCGGTCCAGCTACCGGCAAAGATCCAGCAGCCAGACGCGGTGCTACCGTCGTCCTTGAGCTGACCGAAGCCCGCCAGTTGCTGGCCCGCCTTGATCACCGCGCCAGTCGGGTCGGTGACATCGGCCACCGCCCAGCCGTTCATCTCCTTGGCCAGCTCCTCCGGGGAGGGCTCTTCAGGGATCTTGTACGGCCAGCTGATATTCATTATCGCGTCAGGGTAGGCCCCCCCTTCGGCCTGGTAACGTTGGCGCAGGCGCAGGAACAGCTCGCTCATGATCTGCACGTCGGTGCGCGTCTCGCCCGGGCCGTCTGCGCCCTTCCAGTGCCATTGCAGCCAGCGGCTGCTGTTGACCAGCGAGCCGTCTTCCTCGGCAAAGCAGGTCGTGGGCAAGCGGATTACTTCGGTCTGGATAGAGGCCGTGTCGACATCGTTGAACGGCCCGACGTTACGCCAGAATTCCGAGGTCTCGGTGGCCAAGGGGTCCATGATCACCAGCCACTTGAGCTTGCCCAGTGCCGCAGTGACGCGGTTTTTGTCCGGCAGCGCGGCGATCGGGTTGAAGCCCTGGCACATATAACCATTGACTTTGCCCTGGCCCATCATCTCGAACATGCGCAGCACGTCGTAGGCCGGTACATCGAGTTTGGGCAGCCAGTCATAACCCCAGTTGTTTTCCGCCGTGGCGTTGGCGCCGTACCAGGCCTTCATCAGGCTGACGTGGAACTTGCCGTAGTTCTGCCAGTACGACAACTGCCCAGGCCGCAGCGGCTTGGAAGCGCGCTTGTCGATGTAGGCGGCGTAGTCCTGCTCGGCGTCACCGGCCAGGGTCAGGTAGCCCGGCAGCGAATTGGACAGCAGGCCGAGGTCGGTCAGGCCCTGGATGTTGGAGTGCCCGCGCAGGGCATTGACCCCGCCACCGGGCATGCCGACATTGCCGAGCAGCAGCTGGACCATGGCCGCACTGCGGATAATCTGCGCACCGATCGAATGCTGCGTCCAACCTAGCGCATAAAGGATCGTCATGGTCTTGCCCGGAACCGAGCAGGAGGCGATCTCTTCCCAGACCTTCATCATGGCGTCCTGTGGCATGCCACAGGTCATGCTCGCCAGTTCCGGGGTATAGCGGCTGTAATGCTGCTTCATCAGCTGGAACACGCAGCGAGGGTGCTGCAGTGTCGGGTCGACCTTGGCATAGCCGTCCTCACCCAGCTCGTAACCCCAGCCGGACTTGTCGGCGTACACACGCTTGGCCTCGTCGTAGCCGCTGAACAGGCCATCCTCGAAGCCATAGTTCTCTTTGACGATGAACGACACGTCAGTGTAGTTGCGCACGTACTCGTGCTGGATCTTGTCGTTGCTGAGCAGGTAGTTGATCAGCCCGCCCATGAAGGCGATATCGGTGCCGGTACGGATCGGCGCGTAGTAGTCCGCCACCGAAGCGGTACGGGTAAACCGCGGGTCGACCACAATAAGCCGCGCCTTGTTGTGCGCTTTGGCCTCGGTCACCCACTTGAAGCCGCACGGATGCGCTTCTGCTGCGTTGCCACCCATCACCAGGACCAGATTCGCGTTGGCGATATCGGACCAGTGGTTGGTCATGGCGCCACGGCCGTACGTCGGGGCAAGACTTGCCACCGTCGGGCCATGTCAGACACGTGCCTGGTTATCGAACCCCAGCATGCCTGTTGCGCGGATGACCTTGTGGGTCAGGTAGCCAGCCTCGCTGGAAGCAGCGGAAGCGGCAAGAAAACCGGTGGTGAGCCAGCGGTTGACCGTTTGGCCTTGGGCATTCTTCTCGATGAAGTTGGCATCGCGGTCCTGCTTCATGAGGTCGGCGACGCGGTCCAGCGCCTCGTCCCAGCTGACCCGCACCCACTCTTTGCTGCCCGGCTTGCGAACCTCGGGGTACTGCAGGCGGCTCGGGCTGTGGATAAAGTCCAGCAAGCCGGCGCCTTTCGGGCAAAGTGTGCCGCGGTTGACCGGGTGGTCGGCGTCCCCTTCGATATGGATGATGTTCTGTTTGACGTTTTTCCCCGCATCGCCCTGGCTGTACAGGATCAGGCCGCAGCCGACCGAACAGTAGGGGCAGGTGTTACGGGTTTCTTTGGTATGCGCCAGCTTGAAGTGACGCACCTGCTCGGCGAATGCCGGCGTTGGGGCCATGCCCAACGCCGCAAGGCTCGAGCCTCCAAGGCCGACGGCGGCGACCTTGAAGAACTGCCGACGGTTCAGGTCCATCGTGCACTCCTGATCAGGTGGTGGACGCGCGGAACATTGCCGGCGCCTCTTGGTAGTCACGGTGGCGGCCAATTGATGGCCGCCAAAGGATAAGACTAGTCAAGAATCCAGAAGGTGCGATGACCTGGGTCAGTGGTGCGGCCCCGATCAGGCACGTGGCAAGTTGCGCACCACATTCAGCGCCGCACTGCTCTGCGCCACAGGCATGATCTCGATGGTATTGATATTCACGTGCGCCGGCTGCTCGGCAACCCAGGCTACCGTTGCTGCGATGTCCTCCGGCAGGAGGGCCTCTACATCCCGATACAAGGCCTGCACGGCGTCCAGGTCGCCATTGAGGCGCACCACCGAGAAGTCAGTGCCAGAGCACAACCCCGGCTCGATGTTGCTCACCCGCACGCGGGTGCCAGCCAGGTCGGCACGCAGGTTGAGGCTGAACTGGCGGACGAACGCCTTGCTGGCGCCATACACGTTACCGCCCGGGTAGGGGTAAGTGCCGGCGATCGAGCCGATGTTGATGATCATGCCGCTATCGGCTTCCACCATCTGCGGCAGGATTTTGTGGGTGACCATGGCCAGGCCGGTGATGTTGGTGTCGATCATCTGCTGCCAGTTTGCGGCACTGCTGGTTTGGGCACGGTCCACGCCCAGCGCCAGCCCCGCATTGTTGACCAGCAGATCGATCTGCAGCGACGCCTCACGCAGCTGCTCGACCGCCTTCTCAAGCGACACGGGGTCAGTGACATCCAGCGCCAGCGGAATGAAATTTACGCCCAGTTCGGCCTCCAGTGCTTTCAGTTTGTCCATGCGCCTGGCGCCACCGATCACCCGGTAGCCTTTGCCGATCAGGGTGCAGCAGATGGCGCGGCCAAAGCCTGAGGAAGCACCGGTTACAAATGCGGTTTTCATTGGTTATCTCCTATCAATGGGTCAGGTCAGGTACTTCACGCCCAGGCTGATGAACAGACAGAGCATCGAGAACACCAACGCCTTGCGCACCACGTCGTTGCCTTTACGCAAGGCCAGGGAACTGCCCAGGTGGTTACCGAGGATGTTGCAGGCCACAAGTGGCAATGCCAGCAGGTAGACGACCTTGCCTGCGCTGACGAACGCCACCAAAGCACCGATGTTGGAAGCGAAGTTGAAGGTTTTGGAGTTGGCTGAACTGGAGACCAGGTCCATGCGCAACAGGTAATGGAAAGCGATGATGAACATGCTGCCGGTACCGGGGCCGAAGAAGCCGTCATAGAAGCCGATGACCAGGCAAGTCAACGGCACTACGGTGTACAGCATTCGCGAAGACAGCTCGCGCTCCTCGACCGGACGATCCTTGGGGGCAAGGAAAATGAGAATGCCGAGCGGGATCAGTGCCAGGATGATCTTGCCCACCGTTTCCTGCGAGATCGATACGATCAGGTGTGCCCCCAGGTAGGCGCCTAATAGCGAAAACGGCACCCCCACCAACGCTACCTGCCAGACCATCTTGCTGTTGGCCAGGAAGTTGCGGATAGCCGCCAGCGTGCCGAGGGTACTGACCAGTTTTTCCTGGCCCAGTGCCACCTGGGGCGGCATGCCAACCAGCAGAAAACCCGGCACCAGGAACAAACCTCCACCCCCGGCAATGCTGTCAACGAAGCCCGCAACAAAAGCGATCGCGCCAAGCATGAGGATTGCCAGCAACCCGTGCTCCGCCCAGTAAGAACCCAACATGTCCATAGCAAAGTCCATCCAGTGGAGCGTTATGCCAGGCGCAGCCTGAGAGCGGCTGGCCTGATCGGTGCGATGATTGTAATTTCAAAAATTGAATCGATTCAATCTAAAATAAATTCAACTCAATTTAACCAATTACCATCATTACCTGCATCCGAGCTTTCATGCTAGGCTTTCGCGCTCTTGCAGAGCCTGGTGCCATCTCCATGTGGGTCCCCCAATACAGCCATCAAACACAGCCGGTTTACCTGATGATCGCTGATGCCCTTGAACAGGACATCGAACGTGGTCGGCTTGCAGAAGGCGATCGCTTACCCACGCTCAAGGACCTCGCCGAGGCGCTGAATGTAACCCCCGGCACGGTTGGCAGGGCCTACGACGAAGCAGCCAAGCGTGGTTTGGTGGCTGGCGAGGTAGGCCGAGGCACATTTGTCAGGCAACTGCGGCAGCCATTACCCGCCCCGTCGGTGCCCACACCCGTTGCCGGCGAGAGTAGCCAGATCGACCTCTCGATCATCAAGCCCAACGACGCTCACATGAGCGAGTGGCTAGGCACGGCTATCCGCGAACTGGCCGCCTCCTCGGACTTGGGGCAGGTACTCGACTATGTGACAGAAGGTGGCCACACGTCCCACAAACAAGCCGGTGCGACCTGGATACAGCGCTGGCTGCCTGATGCTCGCTGGCAGCAGGTGGTACTGACTGCTGGCGCCCAGCATGGGCTGCTGGTGGCCATCAGCAGCCTGTCGAAGAGTGACGATGTGGTGCTGTGCGAGTCGCTCTGCTACCCGGGCATCATATCCCTGGCCCACAGCCTGGGCCGGCGCCTGCGCGGCGTCGCCATGGACGAACACGGGCTCATCCCGGAGGCATTGCGCGCGGCCTGCCTGGAACACCGCCCTTCCCTGCTGGTGTGCGTCACCACGCACCAGAACCCGACCAACTCGATCATGCCCCCAGCAAGGCGCCAGGCTATCGCCGAGATCGCCCGTGAGTTCGACCTGTTCATCGTGGATGACGATATCTACGGTTTTCTCGAGCCCGACCCGGGCTACAAGCCGCTTGCAGCGTATGCGCCTGAACGCTCGGTGTACCTCACCAGCCTGTCCAAAAGCGTGCTGCCGGCACTGCGCATCGGCTACCTGTACGCCCCGCCGCAAACCCTGTCGCGGTTATCATCGATGGTACGCAGCAGCGTGTGGATGCCATCGCCACTGATGGCGCAACTGGCCAGTAATCTGATCAACAGCGGCAAGGCCGACCAGCTGGTGCGTATGCAGCAACAGGAGGCGGCCGCGCGCCAGCACATGGCCCGGGAGATTCTTGGCCAATACAAGATCCGCACCCAGCCTCACAGCTTCCATATCTGGCTGGAGCTGCCAGAACCGTGGACCAGCGACGAGTTTGCCAACCTGGCGCGTGATAACGGCGTAACGGTGGTCAGCGGCAGCCAGTTCCTGCCAGAACGCAGCCACCCCACCAGCGGTGTGCGCATCGCCCTGATGACACCCAGCCGCCAGGCACTGGGCTTTGCCCTGACCAAGCTGGCAAGCCTGCTGGATTCGGCGGAGCCGCGGTTGTTCTACTGAAAGCGATGCCAGATACGCGGTGCTGTCCATAAAAAAAACCCAGGGCAATTGCCCTGGGTTTCTGGTCTTGCTCAACGCCTTACCGCTCTGATCAGAACGGAATATCGTCATCGAAGCTGTCGAAGTCAGCCGCCGGCTGCGGCGCAGGCTGTTGCGGCGCTGGGCGCTGAGGGGCCTGCTGCGGGCGCTGGGCCTGCTGGCGTGGCGGTGCCTGGTTGTACTGTTGCTGCTGGCCGCCACCGTAATTGCCGCCACCCTGGTTGTACGGGTCGCCGCCCTGCTGCTGGCCTTGCGGACGACCGCCGAGCAGCTGCATGGTGCCGTTGATGTCGACGATGATCTCGGTGGTGTAGCGCTTGATGCCGTCTTTTTCCCACTCGCGGGTCTGCAGCTTGCCTTCGATGTAGCACTGCGAACCCTTGCGCAGGTACTCGCCAGCGATTTCGGCAACCTTGCCGAACAGCGACACACGGTGCCACTCGGTACGCTCGACCTTCTGGCCCGACTGCTTGTCAGTCCACTGCTCGCTGGTGGCCAGGCTCAGGTTGGTCACGGCGTTACCGTTGGGCAGGTAGCGGACTTCGGGATCCTGGCCACAGGTACCGACCAGAATGACTTTGTTAACCCCACGGGCCATAACGTTCTCCTAGGCTTCGCACGCCGAAGAGGCTGGATTCACCAGTCGCTCGAGGGTCGCACGGTCCAAAATTTTCGTATCCAGTTTGATATAGATGGCGGCTTCTTCTGCCACCACCACAGCGTCGGTCACACCCGGCACGGCCATCAGGCGCTCGGTCAGGCCGGCTTCCCGGACCGCCTCAGGCGTCAGGGGCATGCGCAGGCTGGTCACATATGGCGGCTCGTTCATGCGCAAGGCGACGATCAGCCAGATAGCACACAGCACCGCGCTACCGAGGAACACCGTGTTCAGCCCACCGTGCTGGAACAACCAGCCGCCAAGGATCCCGCCTAACGCTGCACCGAGGAACTGGCTGGTGGAATACACCCCCATTGCCGTCCCCTTGCCACCGGCAGGCGATACCTTGCTCACCAGAGAAGGCAGCGAAGCCTCCAGCAGGTTGAATGCGGTAAAGAATACCACGGTGCCAATCACCAGTCCGCGCAAACCGTCAGCCCACTCCCAGAAGTATATCTCTGTCAGCAGCAGGACACTGACTGCGCCGGCCAACACTCGTTTCATCTTGCGCTTTTTTTCGCCGTAGATGATGAACGGGACCATTGCAAAAAATGAGATGAACAGCGCAGTCAGGTACACCCACCAGTGCTGCTCCTTGGGCAGGCCGCCACGCTCGACGAACGCCAGTGGCAGCGCAACGAAGCTGGCCATGAGGACGGCGTGCAGGATGAAAATGCTTATGTCCAGGCGCAGAAGGTCCGGATGACGCAGTGTCGGGCCGATGGCCTGGCGCGCCACCCCCGACTCGCGGTGCTGCAAAATGCTGTGGGTGTTGGGTACGACAAACGCGATCAACAGGATGCCGACCAAGGCAAGCCCGGCCGTAACCAGGAACAAACCTGACAAACCAAAGGCACTTGTCAGCAATGGACCAACGACCATGGCGACAGCAAACGACAGCCCGATGCTCATGCCGATCATGGCCATGGCCTTGGTCCGGTGTTGTTCGCGGGTGAGGTCCGACAGCAGTGCCATCACCGCGGCAGAAATTGCCCCCGCGCCCTGCAGGATGCGCCCGGCAATCACGCCCCAGATAGAGTCAGCCTGGGCCGCCAGCACACTGCCCAGGGCAAAGATCACCAGCCCCAGATAAATCACCGGTCGGCGACCGATGCGGTCAGAAACCATCCCGAACGGGATCTGCAATACCGCCTGAGTCAGGCCATAGGCACCAATGGCCAGGCCGATCAGGGCAGGCGTGGCACCAGCCAGGTCCATGCCGTAGGTGGCCAGTACCGGCAAGACCATGAACATGCCCAGCATACGAAAGGCAAAGACCAGGGCAAGGCCGCCAGCGGCGCGGGTTTCGCCGCCACTCATGCGCTCGTTGTGGGTGTCGTGCATGGATTAACCTCGTGTGAACCGGCGGCGATTCTATCAGTCCGACAGCTTGACGGCATCAACGCGACGCTTTGCCGCGTCATACTGGCGCGCCGTATACTTCCTTGTTTATGCCCGCCAAGCGAGGCCGCAGTGGACAAGATCCTGATTCGTGGGGCACGTACCCACAACCTGAAGAACATCGACCTGACCCTGCCCCGGGACAAGTTGATCGTGATCACCGGCCTGTCCGGTTCCGGCAAGTCGTCCCTGGCGTTCGATACCTTGTACGCCGAAGGCCAGCGCCGCTACGTGGAATCGCTGTCGGCCTACGCCCGGCAGTTCCTGTCGATGATGGAAAAGCCCGACGTCGACACCATCGAAGGCCTGTCGCCGGCGATTTCCATCGAGCAGAAGTCGACCTCGCACAACCCGCGCTCCACGGTCGGCACCATCACCGAAATCTACGACTATCTGCGCCTGTTGTACGCCCGCGTCGGTACTCCACGCTGCCCGGACCACGATATCCCGCTGGAGGCGCAAACGATCAGCCAGATGGTCGACCTGGTGCTGGAGCGCCCGGAAGGCAGCAAGCTGATGCTGCTCGCGCCGGTGGTGCGCGAGCGCAAGGGCGAACACCTGGCGGTGTTTGACGAGCTTCGCGCCCAGGGCTTCGTGCGGGCCAGGGTCAACGGCAAGCTCTACGAACTCGATGAGTTGCCCAAGCTGGACAAGCAGAAGAAGCACAGCATCGATGTGGTGGTGGACCGCTTCAAAGTCCGCGCCGACCTGCAACAGCGCCTGGCCGAATCGTTCGAAACCGCGTTGAAGCTGGCCGATGGTATTGCCCTGGTGGCACCGATGGACGACGAACAAGGCGAAGAGACGATCTTCTCCGCGCGCTTCGCCTGTCCGGTGTGCGGCCACGCGATCAGCGAGCTGGAACCGAAGCTGTTTTCCTTCAACAACCCGGCGGGCGCCTGTCCGACTTGCGACGGCCTGGGGGTCAAGCAGTTCTTCGACACCAAACGCCTGGTCAACACCGAACTGACCTTGGCCGAAGGCGCGATCCGCGGCTGGGACCGGCGTAACGTGTACTACTTCCAGATGCTCGGTTCGTTGGCAGCGCACTACGGCTTCAGCCTGGAGGAGCCTTTCGGTGAGCTGTTGGCCGAACACCAGAAGGTGATCCTGCAGGGCAGCGGCAAGCAGAGTGTCGACTTCAAATACCTCAACGACCGAGGCGATATCGTCAAGCGATCGCACCCGTTCGAAGGCATTGTGCCGAACCTTGAGCGCCGTTACCGCGAAACCGAATCGGCCACAGTGCGTGAAGAACTGGCCAAGTTCCTTGGTACGCAACCGTGCCCGGATTGCCGGGGTACGCGCCTGCGCCGCGAGGCGCGCCATGTGTGGGTGGGCGAGAAAACCCTGCCGGCGGTAACCAACTTGCCGATCGGTGAAGCCAGCAACTACTTTGGTCAACTGACCCTCACCGGCCGCCGTGGCGAAATCGCGGCAAAAATCCTCAAGGAAATCTGCGAACGACTTCAGTTCCTGGTCAATGTCGGCCTCGACTACCTGACCCTGGATCGTAGCGCCGACACCTTGTCCGGCGGTGAAGCGCAACGTATCCGACTCGCCAGCCAGATCGGCGCCGGTCTGGTGGGGGTGATGTACATCCTCGATGAACCGTCCATCGGCCTTCATCAACGCGACAACGACCGCCTGTTGGCCACCCTCAACCATTTGCGCGACCTGGGCAACACGGTGATCGTGGTGGAACACGACGAGGACGCCATTCGGCTGGCCGACTACGTGGTCGATATCGGCCCAGGCGCCGGTGTTCACGGTGGGCAGATCGTCGCCGAGGGCTCGCCCCAGGAGGTCATGAACCATCCCGATTCGCTGACTGGCAAGTACCTGTCCGGGCGCAAGAAGATCGTCGTGCCGGCCAAGCGCACGCCGCGCAACAAGAAGCTGCAGCTCAAGCTCAAAGGCGCGCGTGGCAACAACCTGCAGAACGTCGACCTGGAAGTACCAATCGGCCTGCTGACCTGCGTGACTGGTGTATCCGGCTCGGGCAAATCGACGCTGATCAACAACACCCTTTTCCCCTTGGCCGCCACGGCACTCAATGGCGCAAGCAGTCTGGAAGCCGCACCGCACAGCAGCATGGACGGCCTGCAGCACCTGGACAAGGTGGTGGATATCGACCAGAGCCCGATCGGCCGCACACCACGCTCCAACCCGGCGACCTACACCGGCATCTTCACCCCGATCCGCGAGCTGTTCTCCGGTGTACCGGAGTCACGCTCGCGTGGTTATGGTCCGGGGCGTTTCTCATTCAACGTCAAGGGGGGCCGTTGCGAGGCCTGCCAGGGCGATGGCCTGATCAAGGTGGAAATGCACTTCCTGCCGGACATCTACGTGCCGTGTGACGTGTGCAAGAGCAAGCGCTACAACCGCGAAACCCTGGAGATCAAGTACAAGGGCAAGAACATCCACGAGGTGCTGGAAATGACCATCGAGGATGCCCGAGAGTTCTTCGATGCGGTGCCGGCGCTGGCGCGCAAGCTGCAAACGTTGATGGATGTGGGCCTGTCGTACATCAAACTGGGGCAATCAGCGACCACGTTGTCCGGCGGTGAGGCGCAGCGGGTGAAGCTGTCGCGCGAACTGTCCAAGCGCGATACCGGCAAGACCTTGTACATCCTCGACGAACCTACTACCGGTCTGCACTTTGCCGATATCCAGCAGCTGCTGGATGTGTTGCATCGCCTGCGCGACCACGGCAATACCGTGGTGGTGATCGAGCATAACCTGGATGTGATCAAGACTGCCGACTGGCTGGTTGACCTGGGGCCTGAGGGCGGCTCCAAGGGTGGGCAGATCATTGCCTGCGGTACGCCAGAAGAGCTGAGCGAGATGAAGCAGTCATATACCGGCCATTACCTGAAACCATTGCTGGAGCGGGACCGGGCCTAAGTGTTGCCAGCGCAATGAAAAAGCCCCTGGTACCGAGGGTGCCAGGGGCTTTTACTTGAGCCTGTGGGTAACTTACATCTGCGACTGCAGGTAGTTTTCCAGCCCGATGGCCTTGATCAGGCCCTGCTGCTTCTCAAGCCAGTAGGTGTGATCTTCTTCGGTGTCGGCCAGCTGCGCACGCAGGATGTCACGACTGACGTAGTCCTTGTGCAGTTCGCATAGCTCGATGCCTTTACAAAGCGCACCGCGCACCTTGTATTCGAGCTTGAGGTCTGCCTCGATCATTTCCGGCACGGTGCTACCGACCTCCAGGTCATCCGCACGCATGTCAGGGGTCCCTTCGAGCATGAGGATACGACGCATCAGGGCATCGGCGTGCTGCGTCTCTTCCTCCATCTCGTGGTTGATGCGCTCGTAGAGCTTGGACAGGCCCCAGTCTTCGTACATGCGCGAATGAATGAAGTACTGGTCGCGTGCCGCCAGTTCGCCCTTCAGCAGCGTGACGAGATAGTTGATTACATCCGGGTGGCCTTGCATCGCCCTGATTCTCCATGTGAAAACGTCTATGCCACATAGTGTGAACCAGCTTTTGCCTATGGTCACTGAAAAACGCGCAATCAGACGCAAAAAATCGGTTAAACAGTAGTGATATTCATTGAAAAACCGCCCAAATGAGGGCGGTTCTTCTTATCACTTCGACTTAGGCGATATTGATGCCCAAAGCCTTCGCAATCCCTTCGCCATAGGCCGGATCCGCCTTGAAGAAGTACTGTAGCTGACGCTGAATCACGTCTTCGCTGACACCGGCCATGGTACCGGCGATGTTGCTGATCAGCAGGGCTTTCTGCTCATCGCTCATCAAACGGAACAACGCGCCGGCATGACTGAAGTAGTCAGTGTCCTCACGGTGATCGTAGCGATCAGCCGAACCATTCAGGGCCAATGCTGGCTCAGCATGACGTGGCGACTGTTTCGGGGCATCGCTGTAGCTGTTTGGCTCGTAGTTCGGTGCACTACCGTAACTGCCGGTGGCCATCGAGCCGTCGCGCTGATAGCTGTTGACCGGGCAACGTGGCGCGTTGACTGGCAATTGCTGGTGGTTGGTGCCAACGCGATAGCGGTGCGCGTCGGCGTAGGCGAATACACGGCCTTGCAGCATGCGGTCCGGTGAAAGACCGACGCCGGGCACCATATTGCTCGGGCCGAACGCGGCCTGCTCGACCTCTGCAAAATAGTTGAGCGGGTTGCGGTTGAGCTCCAGCACACCCACCTCGATGAGCGGATAATCCTTCTGCGACCAGGTCTTGGTCACGTCGAATGGGTTCTCGTCGCGGCTGGCAGCCTCGGCTTCGCTCATCACCTGAATGCAGACAGTCCAGCGCGGGTAGTCGCCACGCTCAATGGCCTCGAAGAGGTCGCGCTGAGCGTAATCCGGGTCGGTACCTGCCAGGCGTGCAGCGTCTGTCGGGGTGAGGTTCTTGATGCCTTGCTGGGTCTTGAAGTGCCACTTGACCCAAGTGCGCTCACCCTTTGCATTGATCAGGCTGTAGGTGTGGCTGCCAAAGCCATGCATGTGGCGATAGCCGTCCGGAATGCCACGATCGGAAAAGAGGATGGTGACCTGGTGCAGCGCTTCTGGGGAATGCGACCAGAAGTCCCACATCATCTGAGCGTTCTTCAGGTTGGACTGCGGGTGGCGCTTCTGGGTGTGGATAAAGTCCGGGAACTTCAATGGGTCGCGAATGAAGAACACTGGCGTGTTGTTACCGACGATGTCCCAGTTGCCTTCCTCGGTGTAGAACTTCACCGCGAAGCCACGCGGGTCACGCTCGGTATCTGCAGAGCCGCGCTCGCCACCAACGGTGGAGAAGCGTAAGAAAGTCTCGGTTTGTTTACCGACCTCTTCGAACAGCTTGGCGCTGGTATAGCCGGTGATATCGTGAGTAACGGTAAAGGTACCGTAGGCGCCCGAGCCTTTGGCATGGACGCGACGCTCAGGAATGTTCTCGCGATTGAAATGGGCGAGCTTCTCGATCAGGTGGAAGTCGTCGAGCAACAGCGGACCGCGCGGGCCGGCGGAGCGGGAGTTCTGGTTGTCGGCTACAGGTGCACCGCTGGCGGTGGTGAGAATCTTGCTCATGGGCTCTCCTTTTCGGTCTTCAAGGGCCGGCTAATCGGCTGTAGAGAGAGTATTGACGAGCAAGATTACAGGAACAAATTCATTACATGACTTACATCAATAGAAATAAACAATAGATGTAAAAACAAAAAACCGGGCACTAGGCCCGGTTTTCTGTAGCAGACAGAACGTCTTACTCAGCAGCTTCTACAGCACCGCCGACCGGACGATCAACCAGCTCGACGTACGCCATAGGCGCGTTGTCGCCAGCGCGGAAACCGCACTTCAGGATGCGCAGGTAGCCGCCCTGACGGGTGGCGTAACGCTTGCCCAGGTCGTTGAACAGTTTGCCAACAGCGGACTTCGAACGGGTACGGTCGAAGGCCAGACGACGGTTAGCAACGCTGTCTTCCTTGGCCAGGGTGATCAGCGGCTCGGCAACGCGGCGCAGTTCCTTGGCTTTCGGCAGGGTGGTTTTGATCAGCTCGTGCTCGATCAGCGACACTGCCATGTTCTGGAACATAGCCTTGCGGTGAGAGCTGGTACGGCTCAGGTGACGTCCACTTTTACGATGACGCATGATTCATTCCTTACCAAACACTACGTTCGGTGATTACGACGATCAGGCGGTCGCCTTGTCGTCTTTCTTAAGACTTGCAGGCGGCCAGTTGTCGAGGCGCATGCCGAGAGACAGACCACGAGAGGCCAGAACGTCCTTGATTTCAGTCAGGGACTTCTTACCCAGGTTAGGAGTCTTCAACAGCTCTACTTCGGTACGCTGAATCAGGTCGCCGATGTAGTAGATGTTCTCCGCCTTGAGGCAGTTGGCCGAACGTACAGTCAGTTCCAGGTCGTCAACCGGACGCAGCAGGATCGGATCGATCTCGTCTTCCTGCTCGACTACGACAGGCTCGCTGTCACCTTTGAGGTCGACGAACGCGGCCAGCTGCTGTTGCAGAATGGTCGCAGCGCGGCGGATAGCCTCTTCAGGATCCAGGGTGCCGTTGGTTTCCAGATCAATGACCAGTTTGTCCAGGTTGGTACGCTGTTCAACACGGGCGTTCTCGACCACATAGGCGATACGACGCACCGGGCTGAAGGAGGCGTCCAACTGCAGACGGCCAATGCTACGGCTTTCGTCTTCGTCGGTTTGACGGGAGTCGGCCGGCTCGTAACCACGACCACGAGCTACAGTGAGCTTCATGTTCAGAGCGCCGTTCGACGCCAGGTTCGCGATTACGTGATCGGGGTTGACGATCTCGACATCGTGATCCAGCTGAATATCGGCAGCGGTAACCACCCCCGAACCCTTTTTCGACAAGGTCAGCGTAACTTCGTCACGACCATGCAGTTTGATAGCGAGACCTTTCAGGTTCAACAGGATTTCAATTACGTCTTCCTGAACACCTTCGATCGCGGAGTACTCATGGAGTACGCCATCGATCTCGGCCTCGACTACTGCACAGCCAGGCATGGAGGACAACAGGATGCGGCGCAGCGCGTTGCCCAGGGTATGGCCGAAACCACGCTCGAGAGGCTCGAGCGTAATTTTGGCGCGGGTCGGACTGACTACCTGCACATCAATGTGGCGGGGAGTCAGGAACTCATTTACCGAAATCTGCATGGATGCACCTATTTTCTAGCCCTTACTTGGAGTAGAGCTCGACAATCAGGTTTTCGTTGATGTCGGCAGACAGGTCGCTGCGAGCAGGAACGTTCTTGAAAACGCCCGACTTTTTAGCAGCATCCACGTCAACCCACTCAACGCGGCCACGCTGGGCGCACAGTTCAAGGGCTTGAACAATGCGCAACTGGCCCAGCGATTTCTCGCGGACTGCGACCACGTCACCCGGACGAACTTGGTAGGATGGAATGTTTACAGTCTTACCGTTGACGCTGATCGCTTTGTGCGAAACCAGCTGACGGGACTCGGAACGAGTCGAGCCGAAGCCCATACGGTAAACGACGTTATCCAGACGGCACTCGAGCAGTTGCAGCAGGTTCTCACCGGTTGCGCCTTTTTTCGAGGCAGCAGCTTGGTAGTAACCGCGGAACTGACGCTCCAGAACACCGTAGATACGACGGACTTTTTGTTTCTCACGCAGCTGGGTGCCGTAGTCGGACTGACGGCCACGGCGCTGGCCGTGGATACCTGGGGCTGCTTCGATATTGCACTTCGATTCCAGAGCGCGAACGCCGCTCTTCAGGAACAGATCGGTGCCTTCACGACGAGACAGTTTGCATTTTGGACCAATGTAACGTGCCATTCTTCTGTCTCCTGATTACACGCGACGCTTCTTCGGCGGACGGCACCCGTTGTGCGGGATTGGCGTCACGTCGGTGATGCTGGCGATCTTGTAGCCGCAGCTGTTCAATGCACGAACGGCGGACTCACGACCTGGACCTGGACCCTTGACGTTAACGTCGAGGTTCTTCAGACCGTATTCCAGCGCAGCTTGACCAGCACGCTCAGCAGCGATCTGAGCTGCGAACGGGGTGGATTTGCGCGAACCACGGAAACCCGAACCACCGGAGGTCGCCCAGGACAACGCATTGCCCTGACGGTCGGTGATGGTCACGATGGTGTTGTTGAAAGAAGCATGGATGTGGGCGATGCCATCAACCACTGTCTTTTTGACTTTCTTACGAGGACGAGCAGCAGGTTTTGCCATGTCTATATTCCTGGGCGATTACTTGCGGATCGGCTTACGCGGGCCCTTACGGGTGCGTGCGTTGGTCTTGGTGCGCTGACCGCGAACCGGCAGACCTTTACGATGACGCAGGCCGCGGTAGCAACCCAGGTCCATCAAGCGCTTGATCTTCATGTTGATGTCACGACGCAGGTCACCTTCGGTGGTGAACTTCGCGACTTCGCCACGCAGGGTTTCGATTTGCTCGTCGCTCAGATCCTTGATCTTAGCGGCTGGGTTTACACCAGCGTCTGCACAAATCTTCTGTGCAGTTGTGCGACCGACACCATAGATGTAGGTCAGCGAGATAACAGTATGCTTGTTATCTGGAATGTTGACGCCTGCAATACGGGCCATTCAGTGGGACTCCAATTGACAGCTACCTACGCCCCGGAAGCCAAGAAATAGGGCGCGAGATAATATCGCTGTAGAAACGAATAATCAACCCAGCAGCACACTAGCTGCTGGGTTTGAAGCGCAGATCACACTCAGCCTTGGCGCTGTTTGTGACGCGGTTCCGCGCTGCAGATCACTCGTACGACGCCTTCGCGACGGATGATCTTGCAGTTACGGCACAGCTTTTTCACCGATGCACGAACTTTCATTACCGACTCCTCGAACCTTAGGGGCGTATCAGCGCAGCAAACCGCTGCCACCGTAGCCTTTCAGGTTGGCTTTCTTCATCAGGGATTCGTACTGGTGCGAAACGAGGTGCGATTGTACTTGGGACATGAAGTCCATCACAACCACTACCACAATCAGCAACGAGGTCCCGCCAAGGTAGAACGGCACATTTGCTGCCACCACCAGGAACTGGGGCAGAAGGCAGACGGCCATCATGTAAAGAGCACCGAACATGGTCAAACGGGTCAGAACGCCATCAATGTAGCGCGCCGACTGCTCACCAGGACGGATACCCGGAATAAAGGCACCGGACTTCTTCAGGTTTTCCGCTACGTCTTTCGGGTTGAACATCAACGCTGTGTAGAAGAAGCAGAAGAAAATGATCCCTGCACTAAACAGCAGAATGTTCAACGGCTGACCAGGAGCGATCGACTGCGAGATGTCCTGCAGCCAGCCCATACCTTCGGACTGACCAAACCAGGCACCCAGCGAAGCCGGGAACAGCAGAATGCTGCTCGCGAAAATGGCCGGGATAACCCCCGCCATGTTCACCTTCAGCGGCAAGTGGCTAGTCTGCGCAGCGAAGACCTTGCGGCCCTGCTGACGCTTGGCGTAATGAACGGCGATACGACGCTGACCACGCTCAATGAACACCACAAAACCGATAATCGCTACTGCCAGCAAACCGATGGCGACCAAGGCGAAAATGTTGATATCGCCTGTGCGTGCAGACTCGAAAGACTGCCCGATTGCTCTCGGAAGACCGGCAACGATACCTGCGAAGATCAACATCGAGATACCGTTGCCCACACCGCGCTCGGTGATCTGCTCGCCCAGCCACATCATGAACATCGCGCCTGCCACGAAAGTGGAAACAGCGACGACGTGGAAGCCCAGGCCTGCAGAAAACGCCACGCCCTGGTTGGCCAGGCCAATGGACATGCCAATGGCTTGGACCAGTGCCAGGATAACGGTGCCGTAGCGGGTGTACTGGCTGATCTTGCGACGGCCAGCTTCACCTTCCTTCTTCAACTGCTCCAGTTGCGGGCTGACCGCCGTCATCAACTGCATGATGATCGATGCCGAGATGTACGGCATGATCCCCAGTGCAAAGATGCTCATGCGCTCGAGCGCGCCACCGGAAAACATGTTGAACAAGCTAAGAATGGTCCCCTCATTCTGCCGAAACAGATCCGCCAGACGGTCCGGATTGATGCCGGGAACCGGGATATGCGCACCTATCCGATAGACGATGATCGCCATGAACAGAAAGCGCAGACGAGCCCAGAGTTCCGACATCCCGCCCTTACCGAGCGAAGAGAGAGCACCTTGCTTAGCCATTTATTCCTCGAATTTGCCGCCAGCTGCTTCGATAGCCGCACGCGCACCCTTGGTGGCTGCGATACCCTTGATGGTGACTGCGCGAGTAACTTCGCCAGACAGCATGATTTTCACACGCTGAATGTGCTGGTTGATCACGTTGGCATCCTTCAGGGATTGCACGGAGATCACGTCGCCTTCCACTTTGGCCAGCTCGGACAGACGCACTTCAGCGCGGTCCATGGCCTTCAGGGAAACGAAGCCGAACTTCGGCAGGCGACGGTGCAGCGGCTGTTGACCGCCTTCGAAGCCAGGAGCGATCGAACCACCCGAACGGGAAGTCTGACCTTTGTGGCCACGGCCGCCGGTCTTACCCAGACCGCTACCGATACCACGACCTGGACGATGCTTCTCGCGACGGGAACCCGGCGCTGGACTCAGATCATTGAGTTTCATCGATTAGCCCTCGACCTTCAGCATGTAGTAAGCCTTGTTGATCATCCCGCGGTTCTCGGGAGTATCCTGGACTTCTACAGTGTGACCGATGCGACGCAGACCCAGGCCTTTAACACACAGCTTGTGGTTAGGCAGACGGCCCGAGACGCTCTTGATCAGCGTTACTTTTACGGTTGCCATGATCAGAAGATCTCCTCGACGCTCTTGCCACGCTTGGCGGCAATGGATTCAGGAGATTGCATGGCTTTCAGACCCTTGAAGGTGGCGTAAACCACGTTCACCGGGTTGGTCGAACCGTAGCACTTGGCCAGAACGTTCTGAACACCAGCAACTTCCAGGACAGCACGCATTGCGCCACCGGCGATGATACCGGTACCTTCCGAGGCAGGCTGCATGTAAACCTTCGAGGCGCCGTGGGCAGCCTTGGTGGCGTACTGCAGGGTGGTGCCCTTCAGGTCAACCTGGATCATGTTGCGGCGAGCAGCTTCCATGGCCTTCTGGATCGCGGCTGGTACTTCGCGCGACTTGCCACGGCCGAAGCCAACACGACCTTTACCATCACCAACCACGGTCAGCGCGGTGAAGGTGAAGATACGGCCGCCTTTTACGGTTTTGGCAACGCGGTTAACTTGAACCAGCTTCTCGATGTAGCCTTCGTCGCGCTTTTGATCGTTATTTGCCATAACTTAGAACTCCAGCCCGCCTTCACGAGCAGCATCAGCCAGCGCTTTGACGCGGCCATGGTACTTGAAGCCGGAACGGTCAAAGGCAACTTGAGATACACCGGCGGCTTTCGCACGCTCAGCTACCAGCTTGCCAACCTTAGTGGCCGCGTCGATGTTGCCAGTGGCGCCATCACGCAGGTCTTTGTCCAAGGTCGAGGCGCTTGCCAGAACCTTGCTGCCGTCGGCCGAAATGACCTGGGCGTAGATGTGCTGCGAGGAGCGGAACACGCACAGGCGCACGACTTCGAGTTCGTGCATCTTGAGACGTGCTTTGCGAGCGCGACGCAGTCGAATAACTTTTTTGTCGGTCATTTACTAGGCCCTACTTCTTCTTGGCTTCTTTACGACGGACTACTTCGTCCGCGTAACGCACACCTTTACCTTTGTAAGGCTCTGGCGGACGGAAGTCGCGGATTTCAGCGGCCACCTGACCTACCAGCTGCTTGTCGATACCCTTGATCAGGATGTCGGTCTGGCTAGGTGTTTCAGCGGTGATACCGGCTGGCAGTTCGTAGTCCACTGGGTGAGAGAAGCCCAGGGCCAGGTTCAGGACGGTGCCTTTAGCCTGTGCCTTGTAACCAACACCGACCAGCTGGAGCTTGCGCTCGAAGCCTTGGCTTACGCCTTGGACCATGTTGTTGACCAGAGCGCGGGTGGTACCGGCCATGGCACGAGCTTGCTGGTCACCATTGCGAGCGACGAAACGCAGCTCACCAGACTCTTCGGTAACTTCAACAGACGAGTGAACGTTCAGTTCGAGAGTACCTTTGGCACCCTTCACCGAAAGCTGCTGACCGGCGAATTTGACTTCGACACCGGATGGCAGCTTAACGGGGTTCTTAGCGACGCGAGACATGTCTATCCCCCCTTAGAACACTGTGCACAGAACTTCGCCGCCGACACCGGCAGCGCGCGCAGCGCGATCAGTCATCACACCTTTGTTGGTGGAGACGATAGACACGCCCAGACCGCCACGTACTTTCGGCAGATCGGTGACGGCCTTGTACTGGCGCAGGCCTGGACGGCTGGAGCGCTTCAGTTCCTCGATGACCGGACGGCCTTCGAAGTACTTCAGTTCGATCGACAGGGAAGGCTTGGCCTCACCAGTTACCTGGTAGCCAGCGATGTAACCTTCGTCCTTCAGAACTTTGGCAACCGCGACCTTCAGGGTAGAGGAAGGCATGCTTACGACGGACTTTTCAGCCATCTGGGCATTACGGATGCGAGTTAGCATGTCCGCTAACGGGTCCTGCATACTCATGGGCTAGATGCTCCTGATACAAGAATTATTAGCCTTGCGGCTATGACAACCACCCGAACGGTTTGGGCAAAAACCCAGGCTCAGGTGAGCCGGTCATTCTAGACACAAGGCAGAAACGAAACAAGCCCCATATAGGGGCTTGTTTGTTGGCAAGGTCACCGGCGGTCGGAAGATTGCTCCCCTTCCACCCGTGCCTTGCCTGCAGCGATTACCAGGAGGCCTTGACCAGGCCTGGTACGTCACCGCGCATTGCAGCTTGACGCAGCATGTTACGGCCCAGGCCGAACTTACGGTATACACCGTGAGGACGACCGGTCAGGCGGCAACGGTTGCGCAGGCGCGAGGCGCTAGCGTCGCGTGGCTGCTTCTGCAGAGCGACAACGGCAGCGAAACGCTCTTCTGGAGAGGCGTTCAGGTTGACGATGGTCGCTTTCAGCTCAGCACGCTTCTTAGCGAACTTTGCTACCGTGAGCTGACGCTTCAGCTCGCGGTTTTTCATGCTCTTCTTGGCCATTTTCCTACTCCAATCAGTTGCGGAACGGGAACTTGAAAGCACGCAGCAGAGCGCGGCCTTCGTCGTCCGAACGAGCAGTGGTGGTCAGGGTGATGTCCAAACCGCGCAGAGCATCGATCTTGTCGTAGTCGATTTCCGGGAAGATGATCTGCTCTTTCACGCCCATGCTGTAGTTGCCACGACCATCGAAGGACTTGGCATTCAGGCCGCGGAAGTCGCGAACCCGAGGCAGGGAGATCGCCAGCAGGCGGTCCAGGAATTCGTACATCTTGTCGCTACGCAGGGTCACCTTGACGCCGATCGGCCAGCCTTCGCGGACTTTGAAGCCAGCGATGGATTTGCGAGCGAAAGTCACGACCGGCTTTTGACCGGTGATCTTTTCCAGGTCGGCAACAGCGTGCTCGATGACTTTCTTGTCGCCGATCGCTTCGCCCAGACCCATGTTCAGGGTGATCTTGGTAACGCGCGGAACTTCCATCACGTTCGACAGCTTAAGTTCTTCCTTAAGCTTAGGAGCGATTTCGTTCCGGTAAATCTCTTTCAGTCGTGCCATGGTCTTCTACCTAGCAGTGTTCAAGCATCAACCGCTTTTTGGGTCGACTTGAAGACACGAATTTTTTTACCGTCTTCTACTTTGAAACCAACGCGGTCAGCCTTGTTGGTTTCACCGTTGAAGATGGCAACGTTGGAAGCGTGCAGAGGCGCTTCTTTCTCGACGATACCGCCCTGTACGCCCGCCATCGGGTTAGGCTTGGTATGACGCTTGACCAGGTTCACGCCACCGATAACCAGACGGTCATCAGCCAGAACCTTCAGCACCTTACCGCGCTTACCTTTGTCTTTGCCGGCGATCACGATGATCTCGTCGTCACGACGAATCTTTTGCATGTCGGATCTCCTTACAGCACTTCAGGGGCGAGCGAGACGATCTTCATGAACTTCTCAGTACGAAGTTCACGGGTCACTGGCCCGAAGATGCGAGTGCCGATCGGCTCTTGCTTGTTGTTCAGCAGAACAGCAGCGTTGCCGTCGAAACGAATGATGGAACCGTCAGCGCGACGAACACCATGACGGGTACGTACGACGACAGCGGTCATCACCTGGCCTTTTTTGACCTTACCGCGCGGAATTGCTTCCTTGACGGTTACTTTGATGATGTCACCGATACCGGCGTAACGGCGGTGCGAACCGCCGAGTACCTTGATGCACATGACGCGACGAGCGCCGCTGTTATCGGCCACATCGAGCATGGATTGAGTCTGAATCATAAAATTTCTCCGACCCCTAGCCCTTAGACTTCAACAGCGCGTTCGAGGACTTCAACCAGTGCCCAGGACTTGGTCTTGGCCAGCGGACGGGTTTCACGGATGGAAACCTTGTCGCCGATCTTGCACTGGTTGGCTTCGTCGTGCGCGTGCAGCTTAGTCGAACGCTTAACGTATTTACCGTAGATCGGGTGCTTTACGCGACGCTCGATCAGAACGGTGATGGTCTTGTCCATTTTGTCGCTGACGACACGGCCAGTCAGCGTACGGACGGTTTTTTCAGCTTCAGCCATGATCACTTACCTGCCTGCTGGTTGAGCACAGTTTTCACGCGAGCGATGTCACGCTTAACTTGCGAGAGCAGGTGCGACTGCCCCAACTGGCCAGTTGCTTTCTGCATACGCAGATTGAACTGGTCGCGCAGCAAGCCGAGCAGTTGCTCGTTCAGTTGCTGTGCCGATTTTTCACGAAGTTCATTCGCTTTCATCACATCACCGTCCGCTTAACAAAGGAGGTGGCGAGAGGCAGCTTTGCAGCAGCCAGGGCGAAAGCTTCGCGCGCCAGCTCTTCAGAAACACCCTCGATCTCGTACAGGACTTTGCCTGGCTGAATCTGGGCAACCCAGTATTCCACGGAGCCCTTACCTTTACCCATACGAACCTCAAGAGGTTTTTTGGAGATCGGCTTGTCCGGGAACACACGGATCCAGATCTTACCGCCACGCTTAACGTGACGGGTCAGCGCACGACGTGCGGACTCGATCTGGCGAGCGGTGAGGCGACCGCGAGCAACAGCTTTCAGGGCGAATTCGCCGAAGCTGACTTTGCTACCGCGCAGTGCCAGACCACGGTTGTGGCCAGTCATCTGCTTGCGGAATTTTGTACGCTTTGGTTGCAACATTTGGCGTACCCCTTACTTAGCAGCTTTTTTACGAGGCGCTGGTGCTTGTGGTTTCAGTTCTTCTTGGCGACCACCAATAACTTCGCCTTTGAAGATCCAAACCTTCACACCGATCACACCATAAGTGGTGTGAGCTTCGTAGGTGTTGTAGTCGATATCGGCACGCAGGGTGTGCAGAGGCACACGACCTTCGCGATACCACTCGGTACGAGCAATCTCAGCACCGCCGAGACGACCGCTCACCTGGATCTTGATGCCCTTGGCACCAATACGCATGGCGTTCTGTACCGCGCGCTTCATGGCGCGACGGAACATTACACGGCGTTCCAGCTGCTGAGCTACGCTCTGCGCAACCAGCATAGCGTCGAGTTCCGGCTTGCGGATCTCTTCGATGTTGATGTGCACAGGCACACCCATCTGCTTGGTCAGGTCCTGACGCAGCTTCTCGACATCTTCACCTTTCTTACCGATAACGATACCGGGACGAGCGGTGTGGATGGTGATGCGTGCAGTTTGAGCCGGACGATGAATATCGATACGGCTTACGGACGCGCTTTTTAGTTTGTCTTGGAGGTACTCACGCGTTTTCAGATCCTTCAACAGGTAATCTGCGTAAGTAGCACCGTCTGCGTACCAGACGGAGGTGTGCTCCTTGACGATTCCCAGGCGAATGCCAGTGGGATGTACTTTCTGACCCATCTGATCGACTCCGTTACTTGTCCGCAACCTTGACAGTGATATGGCAAGACCGCTTGACGATGCGATCAGCACGGCCTTTGGCACGTGGCATGATGCGCTTCAGCGAACGCCCTTCGTTGACGAAGACGGTGGAGACCTTCAGGTCATCAACGTCTGCGCCTTCGTTGTGTTCGGCGTTGGCTACGGCCGACTCGAGGACTTTCTTCATGATTTCAGCGGCTTTTTTGCTGCTGAAGGCCAACAGGTTGAGCGCTTCGCCCACCTTCTTCCCGCGGATCTGGTCGGCGACCAAGCGGGCTTTCTGGGCGGAGATGCGAGCGCCCGACAACTTAGCGGCTACTTCCATTTCCTTACCCCTTAACGCTTGGCTTTCTTGTCAGCCACGTGCCCGCGATAGGTGCGGGTACCGGCGAACTCGCCCAGTTTGTGGCCGACCATGTCTTCGTTCACGAGAACTGGAACATGCTGGCGACCGTTGTGAACCGCGATGGTCAGACCGACCATTTGTGGCAGGATCATCGAACGGCGCGACCAGGTTTTAACTGGCTTGCGATCGTTCTTCTCCACCGCCACTTCGACCTTCTTCAACAGGTGAAGATCGATAAAAGGACCTTTTTTCAGAGAACGTGGCACTGTCGTATCCCTCTAGTTACTTGCGACGACGGACGATCATGTTGTCGGTACGCTTATTACCACGGGTTTTAGCACCCTTGGTTGGGAAGCCCCATGGCGATACCGGATGACGACCACCGGAGGTACGACCTTCACCACCACCGTGTGGGTGGTCAACCGGGTTCATGGCAACACCACGAACGGTTGGGCGAACGCCGCGCCAGCGTTTGGCACCAGCTTTACCCAGCGAACGCAGGCTGTGCTCGGAGTTCGAGACTTCGCCCAGGGTCGCACGGCACTCAGCCAGGACTTTACGCATTTCACCAGAGCGCAGACGCAGGGTCACGTAGACACCTTCGCGAGCGATCAGCTGAGCCGAAGCACCAGCGGAACGAGCGATCTGAGCACCTTTACCCGGCTTCAGTTCGATGCCGTGAATGGTGCTACCTACTGGAATGTTGCGCAGCTGCAGGGAGTTACCGGCCTTGATTGGGGCCAGGGCACCTGCGATCAGCTGGTCGCCAGCGCTCACGCCTTTAGGCGCGATGATGTAGCGACGCTCACCGTCTGCGTAGCACAGCAGGGCGATGTGAGCAGTACGGTTTGGATCGTATTCGATACGCTCGACAGTGGCTGGAATGCCATCTTTGTCGTTGCGACGGAAGTCGACCAGACGGTAATGCTGCTTGTGACCACCACCAACGTGACGAGTGGTAATGCGGCCATTGTTGTTACGACCACCAGACTTCGATTTTTTCTCGATCAGCGGTGCGTGAGGAGCGCCTTTGTGCAGCTCCTTGTTGACCACCTTGACCACGAAACGGCGGCCAGGGGAAGTCGGTTTGCATTTAACGATTGCCATGATGCACCCCTTCCTTACTCAGCACTGCTGCTGAAATCGAGATCTTGGCCTGGCTGAAGGGAGACGATCGCCTTCTTCCAGTCATTACGCTTGCCCAGACCACGTGCGGTACGCTTGGTTTTACCCAGAACGTTAACAGTCGACACGTTTTCAACTTTTACGTTGAACAGGCCTTCGACAGCTTTCTTGATTTCCAGCTTGGTTGCATCAGTAGCAACCTTGAATACGAACTGGCCTTTTTTCTCAGCCAGAACGGTAGCCTTCTCGGAAACGTGCGGGCCAAGGAGGACTTTGAATACGCGTTCCTGGTTCATCCCAGCAGCTCCTCGAATTTCTTCACGGCCGAGACAGTGATCAACACTTTCTCGTATGCGATCAGACTGACCGGGTCGGAACCTTGTACGTCACGTACATCGACGTGCGGCAGGTTACGAGCAGCCAGGTACAGGTTCTGATCAACAGCGTCGGAAACGATCAATACGTCGCTCAGACCCATGCCGTTCAGCTTGTTCAGCAGATCTTTGGTTTTCGGTGCTTCAACAGCGAAGTCCTGAACCACGACCAGACGGTCGCTACGCACCAGCTCAGCGAGGATGGAGCGCAGAGCTGCGCGATACATCTTCTTGTTGAGCTTTTGCGAGTGATCTTGAGGGCGAGCTGCGAAGGTTACACCACCGCCACGCCAGATCGGACCACGAGTGGTACCAGCACGAGCACGGCCAGTACCCTTCTGACGCCATGGGCGCTTACCGCCACCAGCCACGTCGGAACGGGTCTTCTGCTGCTTGGTACCCTGACGGCCGCCAGCCATGTAGGCCACGACTGCTTGGTGAACCAGCGTCTCGTTGAATTCGCCACCGAAAGTCAGTTCGGAAACTTCGATCGCCTGAGCGTCATTTACATTAAGTTGCATGTCAGTTTCCCCTTAACCGCGAGCCTTGACAGCTGGACGTACAACCACGTCGCCGCCAGTAGCGCCAGGTACGGCACCCTTGATCAGCAGCAGGTTGCGTTCAGCGTCTACGCGAACTACTTCCAGGGACTGAACAGTCACGCGCTCGGCGCCCATGTGACCGGACATTTTCTTGCCCTTGAACACACGACCAGGAGTCTGGCACTGGCCGATGGAACCAGGAACACGGTGCGACACGGAGTTACCGTGGGTGTTGTCCTGACCACGGAAGTTCCAGCGCTTGATGGTACCGGCGAAGCCTTTACCTTTGGACTGACCAGTAACGTCAACCAGCTGGCCTGCAGTGAAGAGTTCAGCTTTGATCAGATCGCCAGCCTGGAAATCGCCTTCTTCAAGACGGAACTCCCAAACACCGCGACCAGCGGCAACGTTGGCCTTGGCGAAGTGGCCTGCCTGAGCGGCAGTCACACGCGAAGCACGACGCTCGCCGACAGTGACTTGCACTGCACGGTAGCCATCGGTTTCTTCAGTTTTGAACTGGGTGACGCGATTCGGCTCGATCTCAATGACCGTGACCGGAATGGAGACACCTTCTTCGGTGAAAATGCGGGTCATACCGCACTTGCGACCGATTACACCAATAGTCATGTTGTAAACCTCATGAGTGTACGGGGCTTTCACCCGCTATGGCCGCCCATTTCAGAGCGTTACACGACTAGACCGAAGTCTTAGCCGAGGCTGATCTGTACTTCCACACCTGCCGCCAGATCAAGCTTCATCAGCGCGTCAACGGTTTTATCCGTTGGCTGGACGATGTCCAGAACACGCTTATGAGTGCGAATCTCGTACTGGTCACGCGCGTCTTTGTTGACGTGCGGGGAGACCAGAACGGTGAAACGCTCTTTGCGGGTAGGCAGTGGAATTGGACCACGCACTTGTGCACCAGTACGTTTCGCGGTTTCCACGATTTCCTGGGTGGATTGGTCGATCAGGCGATGGTCGAAAGCCTTCAACCTGATACGGATTTGCTGATTTTGCATTGGATTTCAGACTCCAGGCTGTTCCCAACGGACGCACTACGCCCGCTAAAAGGAGGCGTGATTCTATAGACGCCCCCAATTAGTGTCAACCCAATAAAAAAAACCCCCGCTGAGCGGGGGTTTTTTTCAATCGGTCGAGTGATTACTCGATGATTTTGGCCACAACGCCGGCGCCGACGGTACGACCGCCTTCACGGATAGCGAAGCGCAGACCGTCTTCCATTGCGATGGTCTTGATCAGGGTAACAGTCATCTGAATGTTGTCACCTGGCATTACCATTTCAACGCCTTCCGGCAGTTCGCAGTTACCGGTCACGTCAGTGGTACGGAAGTAGAACTGTGGACGGTAGCCTTTGAAGAACGGAGTGTGACGGCCGCCTTCTTCCTTCGACAGGACGTAGACTTCTGCGGTGAACTTGGTGTGCGGCTTGACCGAACCTGGCTTGACCAGAACCTGACCACGCTCAACGTCGTCACGCTTGGTGCCACGCAGCAGAACGCCGCAGTTCTCGCCAGCACGACCTTCGTCCAGCAGCTTGCGGAACATCTCAACACCGGTGCAGGTGGTGGTGGTGGTGTCACGCAGACCAACGATTTCCAGCGGATCCTGAACGCGGACGATACCACGCTCGATACGACCGGTAACAACGGTACCACGACCCGAGATCGAGAATACGTCTTCGATCGGCATCAGGAACGGCTGGTCGATGGCACGAACTGGCTCAGGAATGTAGCTGTCCAGAGTTTCTACCAGCTTCTTAACAGCGGTAGTGCCCATTTCGTTGTCGTCTTTGCCTTCCAGCGCCATACGAGCCGAACCGATGATGATCGGGGTGTCGTCGCCTGGGAAGTCATAGGTGGACAGCAGGTCGCGAACTTCCATCTCGACCAGTTCCAGCAGTTCAGCGTCGTCTACCAGGTCAGCCTTGTTCAGGAAGACCACGATGTACGGAACGCCTACCTGACGGGACAGCAGGATGTGCTCACGGGTTTGTGGCATCGGACCATCGGCGGCCGAGCAAACCAGGATCGCGCCGTCCATCTGGGCAGCACCGGTGATCATGTTCTTCACGTAGTCAGCGTGACCTGGGCAGTCAACGTGAGCGTAGTGACGAATGGTCGAGTTGTACTCAACGTGAGCGGTGTTGATGGTGATACCGCGCGCTTTTTCTTCCGGAGCCGAGTCGATCTTGTCGAACTCAACGATTGCCGAACCGAAAACTTCGGAGCAAACGCGAGTCAGAGCTGCGGTCAGAGTGGTCTTACCGTGGTCAACGTGGCCGATGGTGCCGACGTTAACGTGGGGAAGGGAACGATCAAATTTTTCTTTAGCCACGACAGTGAACCTCTTGCCTAAAGGGGATTAGCCTTGTTTTTTAACGAGTGCTTCGACGATGTTCGACGGAGCTTCGGCGTATTTGGAGAATTCCATGGAGTAGCTTGCGCGACCCTGAGACATGGAACGAACGTCGGTTGCGTAACCGAACATTTCTCCGAGCGGTACTTCAGCACGGACGACACGGCCAGAGACCGACTCATCCATACCCTGGACCAGACCACGACGACGGTTCAGGTCACCCATCACGTCACCCAGGTAGTCTTCCGGGGTTACAACTTCGACTTTCATGATCGGCTCGAGAACCACGCCACCGCCCTTCTGGGCCAGTTGCTTGGTCGCCATCGAAGCAGCGATTTTGAACGCCATTTCGTTGGAGTCGACGTCGTGGTACGAACCGTCGAATACCGCGGCCTTCAGGCCGATCAGAGGATAACCGGCAACAACTCCGTTTTTCATCTGCTCTTCGATACCCTTCTGGATCGCAGGGATGTATTCCTTAGGAATCACACCACCAACGACTTCGTTGGAGAACACCAGACCTTCAGTGATGTTGCCCTTGTCGTCCACGTCCGGCTCGGAGAAGCGAACCCAGCAGTGACCGAACTGACCACGACCACCCGACTGACGAACGAACTTGCCTTCGATCTCGACGTTGGATTTGGTGATCTTCTCGCGGTACGAAACCTGCGGCTTGCCGATGTTGGCTTCGACGTTGAATTCGCGCTTCATGCGGTCAACGAGGATATCCAGGTGCAGCTCACCCATACCGGAGATGATGGTCTGACCGGTTTCTTCATCGGTCTTGACGCGGAACGATGGGTCTTCCTGAGCCAGCTTGCCCAGTGCGATACCCATCTTCTCCTGGTCCTGCTTGGTTTTCGGCTCTACAGAGAGCGAAATCACAGGCTCAGGGAAGTCCATACGCTCAAGGATGATCGGCTTGTCGGCGTTGCACAGGGTATCACCAGTGGTGACGTCCTTCATGCCGATCAGAGCAGCGATGTCGCCTGCACGTACTTCTTTGATCTCTTCACGCTGGTTGGCGTGCATCTGGACCATACGACCAACGCGCTCTTTCTTGCCTTTGACCGAGTTGATGACGGAGTCACCGGAGGTCAGGAAGCCCGAGTAAACGCGAACGAAGGTCAGAGTACCAACGAACGGGTCGGTGGCAATCTTGAAGGCCAGGGCCGAGAACGGCTCGTCGTCGTCAGCATGACGCTCGTCGAACTGCTCTGGCTTGACTTCGTCCTTAGGCACGTCGATCAGGTCAGGGTGGATACCCTTGATCGCAGGGATCTCGGTCGGAGCTGGCAGGAAGTCGATAACGGCATCGAGAACCAGGGGAACACCCTTGTTCTTGAACGACGAACCGCAGACAGCCGGAACGATCTCGCTGGCCAGGGTGCGCGCGCGCAGGCCTGCCTTGATCTCTTCGACGGACAGCTCACCTTCTTCAAGGTACTTGTTCATCAGCTCTTCGGTGGCTTCGGCGGCGGCTTCAACCATGTTGTTGCGCCATTCGTTAGCCAGCTCGACCATATCCGCAGGAATTTCTTCCTCGCGGTAGGTAGTACCCTTGTCGTCGTCGTTCCAGTAGATAGCCTTCATCTTGATCAGGTCAACCTGACCCTGGAAGTTATCTTCCGAACCGATGGCCAGCTGAACAGGAACCGGAGTGTGACCCAGACGGTTCTTGATCTGACCTACGACGCGCAGGAAGTTTGCACCAGCACGGTCCATCTTGTTCACGTAAACAACACGCGGAACGCCGTACTTGTTGGCCTGACGCCATACGGTTTCGGACTGCGGCTCAACGCCGGAGGTGCCACAGAACACAACGACCGCGCCGTCGAGTACACGCAGCGAACGCTCTACTTCAATGGTGAAGTCAACGTGGCCAGGGGTATCGATGACGTTTACGCGGTAGTTGTCATACTGACCACGGGAACCCTTCCAGAAGGTGGTAACGGCAGCGGAGGTAATGGTGATACCCCGCTCCTGCTCCTGCACCATCCAGTCGGTGGTCGCGGCGCCGTCATGCACCTCGCCCATTTTGTGGCTCAGACCTGTGTAGAACAGGATCCGCTCGGTAGTGGTGGTCTTGCCCGCGTCAACGTGGGCACAGATACCAATGTTACGGTAGCGGTTAATTGCTGTAGTACGAGCCATAAAGCCCTCGCAAAAAGATTGATGCTTGAATTAGAAGCGGTAGTGCGAGAACGCTTTGTTGGCTTCAGCCATACGGTGAACGTCTTCACGCTTCTTGACTGCAGCACCCTTGCCTTCGGCAGCATCCAGCAGCTCGCCGGCCAGACGCAGAGCCATCGACTTCTCGCCGCGCTTGCGGGCGTAGTCTACGAGCCAGCGCATTGCCAGAGCGTTACGACGGGATGGACGAACTTCAACCGGAACCTGGTAAGTGGCACCGCCGACACGACGGGACTTTACTTCGACCAGCGGAGCGATGGCGTCGAGAGCTTTCTCGAAGATTTCCAGGGGGTCGCTGTTCTTGCGTGCTTTGACGGTATCCAGGGCACCGTAAACGATGCGCTCGGCTACGGCCTTCTTGCCGCTTTCCATCACGTGGTTCATGAACTTCGCGAGGATCTGGGATCCGTACTTCGGATCGTCAAGGATCTCACGTTTTGCTGCTACACGACGTCTTGGCATGATAAGCCCTCAAACGGTCTTCAGGTTAGCCCGGGACCAGGTCATTCGACCCACGCCCGACCTTACTCTTATCGACTCAAAAAAATGGATGTCTGCAAACGACCGATTACTTCGGACGCTTGGTACCGTACTTCGAACGACCCTGGTTACGGCCTTTAACGCCCGAAGTATCCAGAGAGCCGCGAACGGTGTGGTAACGAACACCTGGCAAGTCTTTTACACGGCCGCCACGAATCAGGACGACGCTGTGCTCTTGCAGGTTGTGGCCTTCACCACCGATGTACGAGGAAACCTCGAAACCGTTGGTCAGACGCACACGGCATACTTTACGCAGTGCCGAGTTAGGTTTTTTCGGCGTGGTGGTGTACACACGGGTGCACACGCCACGACGCTGCGGGCAGTTCTGCAGCGCAGGAACGTCGGACTTCTCGACCGAACGCTTACGCGGCTGACGTACCAGCTGGTTGATAGTTGCCATCTACTAGCTCCACTGATTGTCTTGCGACTCTATTGTCTTGCAAGAAAGCCAAAAATTGGCGAGACGGAGCCTCACCAAATTTAAGGGTACAAAAGTCTAAAGAGGATCTTGCACCCAGTCAAGACGAGGCCCCGGCCCTCCCCGCCCGATCATCGGCAACATTTCATGTCGCCGATGCTCGCCCGAGGCTTGCCGGGGCCTTGCCCTGTACTTAGTTACCGCTGGAATTCAGCGCTTCGGTCAGTGCAGCTTCCACTTCACTGGCGCTTACACGCAGCGGTTTGTCGGCATCACGGCGACGCTTACGCTCGCTGTGGTAGGCCAGACCAGTACCAGCCGGGATCAGACGACCCACGACCACGTTCTCTTTCAGGCCGCGCAGGTAGTCGCGCTTGCCGGTTACAGCCGCTTCGGTCAGTACGCGGGTGGTTTCCTGGAAGGAAGCCGCGGAGATGAACGACTCGGTGGACAGCGAGGCCTTGGTGATACCCAGCAGCACACGGGTGAACTTGGAGATGAACTTGTCCTCGCCAGCGAGACGCTCGTTCTCTACCAGCACCTGAGTCAGTTCCATCTGGTCGCCCTTGATGAAGCTGGAATCGCCCGACTCGGAGATCTCGACCTTGCGCAGCATCTGACGCAGGATGGTCTCGATGTGCTTGTCGTTGATCTTCACGCCTTGCAGACGGTAAACATCCTGGATCTCGTTGACGATGTACTTCGCCAGCGCGCTCACACCCAGCAGACGCAGGATGTCATGCGGATCGCTCGGGCCGTCGGAGATAACTTCGCCGCGGTTTACCTGTTCACCTTCGAAGACGTTCAGGTGGCGCCACTTCGGAATCAGCTCTTCGTACGGATCGCTACCGTCGGTCGGAGTGATTACCAGGCGACGCTTGCCCTTGGTCTCTTTACCGAATGCGATGGTGCCGCTGACTTCAGCCAGAATCGAGGCTTCTTTCGGACGACGCGCTTCGAACAGGTCGGCAACACGCGGCAGACCACCGGTAATGTCACGGGTCTTCGACGTTTCTTGCGGGATACGCGCGATAACGTCACCAACACCGATCTGCGCACCGTCAGCCACACCGACAAGGGCGTTGGCTGGCAGGAAGTACTGGGCAGGTACGTCGGTACCTGGCAGGTACAGGTCCTTGCCTGAGGCATCGACCATCTTGATTGCTGGACGGATTTCCTTGCCTGCGGCAGGGCGATCCTTGACGTCCAGTACTTCAATGTTGGTCAAGCCAGTCAGTTCATCGGTCTGACGCTTGATGGTGATGTTTTCTTCCATGCCCACGAAGGTCACGGTACCTTTCAGCTCGGTAACGATCGGGTGAGTGTGCGGGTCCCACTTGGCAACGATGGCGCCAGCTTCGACCTTTTCACCTTCCTTGACCGAAATCACCGCACCGTAAGGCAGCTTGTAGCGCTCACGCTCACGACCGAACTCGTCGGCAATCGCCAACTCACCCGAACGCGATACGGCAACCAGGTTACCGTCGGCACGCTCAACCTGCTTCAGGTTGTGCAGACGCACCATACCGCCATTCTTCACCTGGACGCTGTCGGCAGCCGAAGTACGGCTTGCGGCACCACCGATGTGGAACGTACGCATGGTCAGCTGGGTACCCGGCTCACCGATCGACTGGGCAGCGATAACGCCGACAGCTTCACCGATGTTCACCTGATGACCGCGAGCCAGGTCACGACCGTAGCACTTGGCGCAGATGCCGTAGCGGGTTTCGCAGTTGATCGGCGAACGCACGATCACTTCGTCGATGCTGTTCAGCTCGATGAACTCAACCCACTGCTCGTCGACCAAGGTACCGGCCGGAACGATAACGTCCTCGGTGCCTGGCTTGAACACGTCACGGGCGATGACACGACCCAATACACGCTCACCCAGCGGCTCTACAACGTCGCCGCCTTCGATGTGTGGCGTCATCACCAGGCCCTGATCGGTGCCGCAGTCGATCTCGGTCACAACCAGATCCTGGGCAACGTCCACCAGACGACGAGTCAGGTAACCGGAGTTAGCGGTTTTCAGTGCGGTATCCGCCAGACCCTTACGAGCACCGTGAGTCGAGATGAAGTACTGAAGTACGCTCAGACCTTCACGGAAGTTCGCAGTGATCGGCGTCTCGATGATGGAGCCGTCCGGCTTGGCCATCAGACCACGCATACCGGCCAGCTGACGGATCTGGGCTGCGGAACCCCGCGCACCCGAGTCAGCCATCATGTACATCGAGTTGAAGGACTCTTGCTCGACTTCCTTGCCTTCGCGGTCGATGACCTTCTCTTTCGAGAGGTTGGCCATCATCGCCTTGGACACTTCGTCGTTCGCCTTCGACCACAAGTCGATGACCTTGTTGTACTTCTCGCCCTGGGTTACCAGACCGGAGGCGTACTGGCTCTCGATTTCCTTCACTTCGTCGGTAGCGTTACCGATGATGCGGGCTTTCTCGTCCGGGATAACGAAGTCGTTAACACCGATGGAAACGCCGGAAATGGTCGAGTAAGCGAAACCGGTGTACATCAGCTGGTCGGCGAAGATAACGGTCTCTTTCAGACCAACCACGCGATAGCACTGGTTGATCAGCTTAGAGATCGCCTTTTTCTTCATCGGCTGGTTGACCACGTCGTACGGCAGACCTGCTGGCACAACCTGGAACAGCAGCGCACGACCGACGGTGGTGTCGACGATGCGGGTGTTCTTGACCACCGAGCCATCACGCTCTTTCACGGTTTCGTTGATACGAACCTTGATTTTCGCGTGCAGGGCGGCTTCGCCGGCGCGGAATACGCGGTCGACTTCCTGCAGGTCGGCGAACACGCGACCCTCGCCCTTGGCATTGATCGCTTCACGGGTCATGTAATACAGACCCAGTACAACGTCCTGCGACGGAACGATGATTGGCTCACCGTTGGCTGGCGACAGGATGTTGTTGGTCGACATCATCAGCGCACGCGCTTCGAGCTGGGCTTCCAGGGTCAGCGGCACGTGAACGGCCATCTGGTCGCCGTCGAAGTCGGCGTTGTACGCAGCACAGACCAGCGGGTGCAGCTGGATAGCCTTACCTTCGATCAGTACGGGTTCAAACGCCTGGATACCCAGACGGTGAAGAGTCGGTGCACGGTTGAGCAGTACGGGGTGTTCGCGAATCACTTCGGCGAGAACGTCCCACACCTCTGGCAGCTCGCGCTCGACCATCTTCTTGGCAGCCTTGATGGTGGTCGCCAGACCACGCATTTCCAGCTTGCCGAAAATGAACGGCTTGAACAGCTCGAGGGCCATCTTCTTCGGCAGACCGCACTGGTGCAGACGCAGGGTCGGACCTACGGTAATTACCGAACGGCCCGAGTAGTCAACACGCTTACCGAGCAAGTTCTGACGGAAGCGACCTTGCTTACCTTTGATCATGTCGGCCAGGGACTTCAGCGGACGCTTGTTCGAGCCAGTGATGGCGCGACCACGGCGGCCGTTGTCCAGCAGGGCGTCGACCGCTTCCTGCAGCATGCGCTTTTCGTTGCGCACGATGATGTCCGGCGCCGACAGATCCAGCAGGCGCTTCAGACGGTTGTTACGGTTGATCACCCGACGATACAGGTCGTTCAGGTCGGAAGTCGCGAAACGGCCACCATCCAGCGGAACCAGCGGACGCAGGTCCGGCGGCAGCACTGGCAGGACGGTCAGGACCATCCACTCAGGCAGGTTGCCCGAGCCCTGGAAAGCTTCCATCAGCTTCAGACGCTTGGAAAGCTTCTTGATCTTGGTTTCCGAGTTGGTCTGCGGAATTTCTTCGCGCAGGCGGCCGATCTCGTGCTCCAGGTCGATAGCGTGCAGCAGCTCGCGGACAGCCTCGGCACCCATGCGGGCGTCAAAGTCGTCACCGAACTCTTCCAGCGCTTCGAAGTACTGCTCGTCGTTCAGCAGCTGACCCTTTTCCAGGGTAGTCATGCCCGGGTCGATAACGACATAGCTCTCGAAGTAGAGCACGCGCTCGATATCACGCAGGGTCATGTCCATCAGCAGGCCGATACGGGACGGCAGCGACTTCAGGAACCAGATGTGGGCAACCGGCGAGGCCAGCTCGATGTGCGCCATGCGCTCACGACGAACCTTCGCCAGGGCAACTTCAACGCCGCACTTCTCGCAGATTACGCCGCGGTGCTTGAGGCGCTTGTACTTGCCGCACAGGCACTCGTAGTCCTTGACTGGGCCAAAGATCTTGGCGCAGAACAGGCCGTCACGCTCAGGCTTGAACGTACGGTAGTTGATGGTTTCCGGCTTCTTAACTTCACCGAACGACCACGAACGGATCATTTCAGGCGACGCCAGACCGATGCGGATGGCGTCGAACTCTTCGACTTGACCCTGGTTTTTCAGCAAATTCAGTAGGTCTTTCAAGGCCTTTCCTCCTGGCGGAGCAGGGAGCGGGCATTACCTGCCCCACTCCCCTTCGCGTCACGTGTTATTCGGTTTCCAGATCGATATCGATACCGAGCGAACGGATCTCTTTGATCAACACGTTGAAGGACTCGGGCATGCCCGGCTCCATACGGTGATCGCCATCCACGATGTTCTTGTACATCTTGGTACGGCCGTTCACGTCGTCCGACTTCACTGTGAGCATTTCTTGCAGGGTGTATGCCGCGCCGTATGCTTCCAGCGCCCACACTTCCATCTCCCCGAAACGCTGACCACCGAACTGCGCCTTACCACCCAGCGGCTGCTGGGTAACCAGGCTGTAGGAACCAGTGGAACGCGCGTGCATCTTGTCGTCCACCAAGTGGTTCAGCTTGAGCATGTACATGTAACCAACGGTCACAGGACGCTCGAACTTGTTGCCGGTACGGCCGTCGAACAGCACCATCTGGCCGCTCTCTGGCAGGTCGGCCAGCTTCAGCATGGCCTTGATCTCGCGCTCCTTGGCACCATCGAAGACCGGGGTAGCCATCGGCACGCCTTTCTTCAGGTTGTTAGCCAGGGCCAGGATCTCTTCGTCGGTGAACTCGTCGAGGTTTTCCTGACGACCGCCGATCTCGTTGTAGACCTCGGTCAGGAACACGCGCAGCTCAGCAGCTTTACGCTGCTCTTCGAGCATGCGGTCGATCTTCTCGCCCAGACCCTTGGCCGCGAGGCCCAGGTGGGTTTCAAGGATCTGACCAACGTTCATACGCGAAGGTACACCCAGCGGGTTCAGTACGACGTCAACCGGAGTACCGTTGGCATCGTGCGGCATGTCTTCAACCGGCATGATGACCGAGACAACACCCTTGTTACCGTGACGACCGGCCATCTTGTCACCCGGCTGGATGCGACGGCGGATTGCCAGGTAAACCTTGACGATCTTCAGTACGCCCGGTGCCAGGTCATCGCCCTGCTGCAGCTTGCGCTTCTTGTCTTCGAACTTGTCGTCCAGCAGACGGCGACGGTCGACGATGTACTGCTGAGCCTTTTCCAGCTGCTCGTTCAGTGCATCTTCAGCCATGCGCAGTTTGAACCACTGGCCGTGCTCCAGACCGTCCAGCACCTCGTCAGTGATCACGGTGCCTTTCTTCAGGCCCGCACCACCATCAACCACCTGGCCGTTCAGGGCAGAACGCAGACGCTCGAAGGTTGCACCTTCAACAATGCGGAACTCTTCGTTGAGGTCCTTGCGGATCTCGTCGAGCTGCATCTTCTCGATGGCCAGCGCGCGGCTATCGCGCTCCACGCCATCACGGGTGAAGACCTGTACATCGATGACAGTACCCTTGGTGCCGGTTGGCACACGCAGGGAGGTGTCCTTAACGTCGCTGGCCTTCTCACCGAAGATTGCGCGCAGCAGTTTTTCTTCCGGAGTCAGCTGGGTTTCGCCTTTTGGCGTGACCTTGCCAACCAGGATGTCGCCAGCGCCAACTTCAGCACCTACGTAAACGATACCGGCTTCGTCCAGCTTGTTCAGTGCGGCTTCACCCACGTTCGGGATGTCCGCAGTGATTTCCTCTGGGCCGAGCTTGGTGTCACGCGCCACACAGGTCAGTTCCTGAATGTGGATGGTGGTGAAGCGATCTTCCTGAACCACACGCTCGGACAGGCAGATGGAGTCTTCGAAGTTGAAGCCGTTCCACGCCATGAACGCGATGCGCATGTTCTGACCCAGAGCCAGCTCACCCATGTCGGTGGACGGGCCGTCGGCCATGATGTCACCACGCTGAACCTTGTCACCTTTGCTCACCAGCGGACGCTGGTTGATGCAGGTGTTCTGGTTCGAACGGGTGTACTTGGTCAGGTTGTAGATATCCACACCTGCTTCGCCGGTTTCCACTTCGTCGTCGGCAACGCGAACAACGATACGGCTAGCGTCGACCGAGTCGATCACACCACCGCGGCGAGCAACCACACAGACACCGGAGTCACGGGCAACGTTGCGCTCCATGCCGGTACCTACCAGCGGCTTGTCGGCACGCAGGGTTGGTACAGCCTGACGCTGCATGTTCGAACCCATCAACGCACGGTTGGCGTCGTCGTGCTCGAGGAACGGAATCAGCGACGCTGCAACGGAAACAACCTGCTTCGGCGAAACGTCCATCAGGGTGACGTCTTCCGGCGCCTTGACGGTGAATTCGTTCAGGTGACGAACTGCTACCAGCTCATCGATCAGTTGCTTCTTGTCGTTCATCGCGGCCGAAGCCTGTGCGATGACGTGATCCGCCTCTTCGATTGCCGACAGGAACACGATGTCGTCACTGACAACGCCTTCCTTAACCACGCGGTACGGGCTTTCCAGGAAGCCGTACTGGTTGGTGCGGGCGTAGGCCGCCAAGGAGTTGATCAGACCGATGTTCGGACCTTCAGGGGTCTCGATCGGGCACACACGGCCATAGTGGGTCGGGTGTACGTCACGGACTTCGAAGCCGGCACGCTCACGGGTCAGACCGCCAGGGCCGAGTGCAGAGACGCGGCGCTTGTGGGTAATCTCCGAGAGAGGGTTGTTCTGGTCCATGAACTGGGACAGCTGGCTGGAGCCAAAGAACTCTTTCACCGCCGCCGCTACCGGCTTGGCGTTGATCAGGTCTTGCGGCATCAGGCCTTCGCTTTCCGCCATCGACAGGCGTTCCTTGACCGCGCGCTCGACACGCACCAGGCCAACACGGAACTGGTTCTCGGCCATCTCGCCGACGCAACGTACGCGGCGGTTACCCAGGTGGTCGATGTCGTCGACGATACCTTTGCCGTTACGGATATCGACCAGGGTCTTCAGAACCTCGACGATGTCTTCCTTGCTCAGCACGCCCGAACCCTCGATCTCGGTACGACCGATACGACGGTTGAACTTCATGCGGCCTACGGCGGACAGATCGTAACGCTCGGCACTGAAGAACAGGTTGTTGAACAGGGTCTCGGCTGCATCCTTGGTTGGCGGCTCGCCTGGACGCATCATGCGGTAGATCTCGACCAGAGCTTCCAGCTGGTTGCTGGTGGTATCGATCTTCAGAGTGTCAGAGATGAACGGACCGCAATCGATGTCGTTGGTGTACAGGGTCTCGATACGGACAACCTGCGCCTTGGCGACCTTGATCAGCAGCTCGGTGGTCATCTCGGTGTTGCATTCGGCGAGGATTTCGCCGGTAGCCGGATGCACGATAGCCTTGGCGGTAGTGCGACCCAGGACGTATTCCATTGGAACGTCCAGTTGCTTGACGCCGGCCTTCTCGAGCTGGTTGATGTGGCGCGCGGTAATACGGCGGCCTTGCTCGACGATGACTTTGCCGGTTTCGTCATGGATGTCCATGACCGCAACTTCACCACGCAGACGCTGTGGCACCAGTTCCAGGCTGAGTTTTTCGCCGGAAATGTGGAACACGTTGGTGGTGTAGAAGGTATTCAGCACTTCTTCAGTGCTGTAACCCAGGGCGCGCAGCAGCACCGAGGCCGGCAGTTTGCGGCGACGGTCGATACGCACGAACACGCAGTCCTTCGGGTCGAACTCGAAGTCCAGCCAGGAACCGCGGTAAGGGATGATGCGAGCGGAGTACAGCAGCTTGCCCGAGCTGTGGGTCTTGCCACGGTCGTGGTCGAAGAACACACCAGGCGAACGGTGCAGCTGGGAAACGATCACACGCTCGGTACCGTTGATAACGAAGGTACCGTTCTCAGTCATCAGGGGGATTTCACCCATGTAGACTTCTTGCTCTTTGATGTCCTTGATCGCTTTGTTCGACGATTCCTTGTCGAAGATGATCAGGCGCACCTTGACCCGCAGTGGGACCGCGAAGGTCACGCCACGCAGGACACATTCCTTCACATCGAAGGCGGGTTCGCCCAGGCGATAGCCTACGTACTCCAGGGCAGCATTGCCGGAGTAGCTGATGATCGGGAATACCGATTTGAAGGCCGCGTGCAGGCCGACGTCGCGGAAGTGATCCTTGGATGCTCCCGCTTGCAGGAATTCGCGATACGAATCCAGCTGGATGGCCAGGAGGTAAGGCACATCCATGACGTCCGGCAACTTGCTAAAGTCCTTGCGGATACGTTTTTTCTCAGTGTATGAGTAAGCCATCAGCGTTCCCCAGCTTGGTCACCTGCTTGTTTGGCTTCTCCCGGCGGGAGCAGCCAGAAAATCGTGCAAACCCCTTGGTTTGCGCCACCCACATGGGTGTCTTGCAGCTCGTTATCGGGACCGGCCTGACCGGCCACCAATAACGGAAAAAGGCCGGTGGCATAAGCCACCAGCCATCAGCCTTTCGCTCAACGCTCAGGCTGGCATCGCAAGGTCGAGATTACTTCAGCTCGACTTTAGCGCCTGCTTCTTCCAGCTTCTTCTTAGCGTCTTCAGCGGCTTCTTTCGAAACGCCTTCAGCTACAACCTGAGGAGCGCCATCGACTTTCTCTTTGGCTTCTTTCAGGCCCAGACCGGTCAGTTCGCGAACGGCTTTGATCACGTTCACTTTCTTGTCGCCGGCTTCAACCAGAACAACGTTGAACTCGGTCTGCTCTTCAACAACGGCAGCAGCAGCAGCTGGGCCAGCAGCGGCAACAGCAGCGGTAACGCCGAAGGTTTCTTCCATTGCTTTGATCAGCTCAACAACTTCCAGAACGGTTTTCTGGCCGATTGCTTCGATGATTTGTTCGTTAGTCAGAGACATGACTCAATCCTGTATTGGGGTGACAGCCTACGCAGCCATCAAATTAAACGTATGATTTTGAAAGAGTTCGCACGCCTTAGGCGGCGGTAGCTTCTTTCTGGTCGCGAATGGCTGCCAGAGTACGAGCCAGCTTGCTGGTGGCGCCTTGAATAACGCTCATCAGTCGTGCAATAGCTTCGTCGCGGGTCGGCAGGGTAGCCAACACGTCGATCTGGTTCGCTGCAATGAAATTGCCGTCAAACGCAGCTGCCTTGATCTCGAACTTGTCCTGACCCTTGGCGAACTCTTTGAACAGACGAGCAGCAGCGCCCGGGTGTTCGTTGGAGAAAGCAATCAGGGTCGGGCCTTTGAACGCGTCGTTGAGGATCGAGAATTCGGTGCCTTCAACAGCGCGCTTGAGCAGGGTATTACGCACTACACGTACGTATACGCCAGCTTCGCGGGCCTCTTTACGGAGTCCGGTCATTGCGCTTACAGTCACACCACGGGCATCAGCCACGACAGCGGACAGAGCGACTTTGGCAGCCTCGTTGACTTCAGCGACGATGGCCTTCTTGTCTTCGAGTTTAATTGCCACGGGTTTACTCCTGGTTTTTACCGTTTCATCTGGCCGAGGCCGGATGTCGTTTTGGTGTCTGATTCGGTAACGAATCGGGAGCACCATCTGCGTGGGCTGATATTTTAAGGCTTGCGCCGCCTACGGTCTTGGATAGCCCCCGCCAGGCAGGGACCCCAATTTTTGCTGGTGGCGCGACTGGTCGCGCCGCCATGTTCTTACACGTTCAGCGAGCTCTGATCGATGACCAGACCTGGGCCCATGGTGGTGCTCAGGGTAACGCGCTTAACGTAGATACCTTTCGAGGAAGCTGGCTTGATACGCTTCAGGTCAGCGATCAGGGCTTCAACGTTTTCCTTCAGCTTGTCAGCTTCAAAGCCGATCTTGCCAACGGAGGTGTGGATGATACCGTTTTTGTCGGTACGGTAGCGAACCTGACCAGCCTTGGCGTTTTTCACGGCAGTGGCTACGTCTGGGGTCACGGTACCAACTTTCGGGTTAGGCATCAGGCCGCGAGGACCCAGAACCTGACCCAGCTGACCTACAACGCGCATGGCATCAGGCGATGCGATAACGACGTCATAGTTCAGGTCGCCGCCTTTCATTTCGGCAGCCAGATCGTCCATACCTACGCGATCAGCGCCGGCAGCCAGAGCAGCTTCAGCAGCTGGACCCTGGGTGAAGACAGCAACGCGAACGGTCTTGCCAGTGCCGTGTGGCAGCACGGTAGCGCTACGTACGACCTGGTCGGATTTACGCGGGTCAACACCGAGGTTAACAGCGATGTCGTAGGACTCGACGAACTTGGCAGCAGGCAGCGAGGCCAGCAGAGTTGCCGCTTCTTCGAAGTTGTAGGCCTTGCCTGCTTCGATTTTCTCGGCGATTGCCTTTTGGCGTTTGGTCAGCTTAGCCATTACACACCCTCCACGTTCAGGCCCATGCTGCGGGCAGAGCCAGCGATGGTGCGTACAGCAGCGTCCAGGTCAGCGGCAGTCAGGTCAGCCTGTTTGGCTTTCGCGATGTCTTCCAGCTGAGCACGGGTAACGGTACCGACTTTAACGGTGTTCGGGCGAGCCGAACCACTGGTCAGGCCAGCAGCTTTCTTCAGCAGAACCGAGGCAGGGGTGCTCTTGGTCTCGAAGGTGAAGCTACGGTCGCTGTAGACAGTGATGATCACTGGAGTCGGCAGGCCGGCTTCTTGACCCTGGGTACGGGCGTTGAAGGCCTTGCAGAATTCCATGATGTTCACACCATGTTGACCCAGAGCTGGACCAACGGGTGGGCTTGGGTTGGCCTGGCCGGCCTTAACTTGCAGCTTGATGTAAGCCTGAATCTTCTTAGCCATGAGCTACTCCAAAATCGGGTACGAACGCCTGATGGCTCCCCGGATGACTTGCGTTTTATCCCAGTGACGACAAAACCCCGCAGCACACAGGGCTGCGGGGTATGGGATGCTTCGTCCGCCTAGACCTTTTCGACCTGGCTGAACTCGAGCTCCACCGGAGTAGAGCGACCGAAAATGAGCACCGCAACCTGCAGGCGACTCTTTTCGTAGTTAACTTCTTCGACACTACCATTGAAGTCAGCGAACGGACCATCAATGACTCGAACCACTTCACCTGGCTCGAACAGCGTCTTGGGCTTCGGCTTATCGCTACCGTCGGCAACGCGACGCAGGATGGCCTCAGCTTCTTTATCGGTAATCGGCGCAGGCTTGTCAGCAGTACCGCCGATAAAGCCCATCACGCGAGGGGTGTCCTTGACCAAGTGCCAAGTCCCTTCATTCATCTCCATCTGGACCAGCACATAGCCAGGGAAGAATTTACGCTCACTCTTGCGCTTCTGGCCATTGCGCATTTCGACGACTTCTTCGGTCGGGACCAAGATCTCGCCGAAACCGTCTTCCATGCCAGCCAGCTTGACGCGCTCGATGAGGGAGCGCATTACATGCTTCTCGTAACCCGAGTAAGCATGCACAACATACCAACGCTTAGCCACGGGACACCTTTAGCCAACGATCAAGGAGACCGCCCAGCCGAGCAGGGAGTCGAGCCCCCACAGCAGCAGTGCCATAACCAGCACGACAGCCACGACAATCAGCGTGGTCTGGGTGGTTTCCTGGCGGGTCGGCCACACGACTTTACGAATCTCGGTACGAGCTTCCTTCGCCAACGCAAAGAACGACTTGCCCTTCGCAGTCTGCAGAGCTACAAAGCCCGCGACAGCAGCAAGGACGAGAAGCACAAGAACGCGATACAGGATTGGAGAGGCGGAGTAATATTGATTACCCACGACACCAACAACCACCAAAGCCACTACAGCCAGCCACTTGAACAGATCAAAACGCGATTCTTGGGCTTCAGTTTTGGGGGTCATCGAGGAGGATCCTGTAAGAAGAAAGCCATCACACCGAGGTGAAATGGCAGGTCAGGAGGGAATCGAACCCCCAACCTACGGTTTTGGAGACCGTCGCTCTGCCAATTGAGCTACTGACCTGTAACGCTGTATCAGGCCGGCCATTATACCGGCCTGATCAAGTAAATCAACTACTTATTCAATAATTTTTGCTACGACACCGGCGCCGACGGTACGACCGCCTTCACGGATAGCGAAGCGCAGACCGTCTTCCATTGCGATGGTCTTGATCAGGGTAACAGTCATCTGAATGTTGTCACCTGGCATTACCATTTCAACGCCTTCCGGCAGTTCGCAGTTACCGGTCACGTCAGTGGTACGGAAGTAGAACTGTGGACGGTAGCCTTTGAAGAACGGAGTGTGACGGCCGCCTTCTTCCTTCGACAGGACGTAGACTTCTGCGGTGAACTTGGTGTGCGGCTTGACCGAACCTGGCTTGACCAGAACCTGACCACGCTCAACGTCGTCACGCTTGGTGCCACGCAGCAGAACGCCGCAGTTCTCGCCAGCACGACCTTCGTCCAGCAGCTTGCGGAACATCTCAACACCGGTGCAGGTGGTGGTGGTGGTGTCACGCAGACCAACGATTTCCAGCGGATCCTGAACGCGGACGATACCACGCTCGATACGACCGGTAACAACGGTACCACGACCCGAAATCGAGAACACGTCTTCGATCGGCATCAGGAACGGCTGGTCGATAGCACGAACTGGCTCAGGAATGTAGCTGTCCAGAGTTTCTACCAGCTTCTTAACAGCGGTAGTGCCCATTTCGTTGTCGTCTTTGCCTTCCAGCGCCATACGAGCCGAACCGATGATGATCGGGGTGTCGTCGCCTGGGAAGTCATAGGTGGACAGCAGGTCGCGAACTTCCATCTCGACCAGTTCCAGCAGCTCAGCGTCGTCCACCAGATCAGCCTTGTTCAGGAAGACCACGATGTACGGAACGCCTACCTGACGGGACAGCAGGATGTGCTCACGGGTTTGTGGCATCGGACCATCGGCGGCCGAGCAAACCAGGATCGCGCCGTCCATCTGGGCAGCACCGGTGATCATGTTCTTCACGTAGTCAGCGTGACCTGGGCAGTCAACGTGAGCGTAGTGACGAATGGTCGAGTTGTACTCAACGTGAGCGGTGTTGATGGTGATACCGCGCGCTTTTTCTTCCGGAGCCGAGTCGATCTTGTCGAACTCAACGATTGCCGAACCGAAAACTTCGGAGCAAACGCGAGTCAGAGCTGCGGTCAGAGTGGTCTTACCGTGGTCAACGTGGCCGATAGTGCCGACGTTAACGTGGGGAAGGGAACGATCAAACTTTTCCTTAGCCATCGATACAATCCTCCGCAGAAGAAATAGTCTTGCGCTGATAAAACAAAGGCAGATATTTTCATATCTGCCTTGTTTATATGGAGCTCTTGAGCGGACTTGAACCGCTGACCTCACCCTTACCAAGGGTGTGCTCTACCAACTGAGCTACAAGAGCGAAACACTTTGTGCAAAATCCAGCAAACTTGGAGCGGGTAGCGGGAATCGAACCCGCATCATCAGCTTGGAAGGCTGAGGTTCTACCACTAAACTATACCCGCGGAGCTTGCGGCTCTCGCTAAAACTGGTGGAGGGAGAAGGATTCGAACCTTCGAAGCTCTCGCAACGGATTTACAGTCCGTCCCCTTTGACCGCTCGGGAATCCCTCCAGATGTGGCCGGCATTCTATTTGTCTGCCGCCCTAGTGTCAAGCGTTTTTTCAAATTTTTTCAATCAAATCTGAAACTTAGCTGCTTTGACACCGCTTCCAGCTCTACCACCTGAGTGGTGTTCCCTGTGAAGCGGGCGCCATTCTATCAAGCTATTCGCCAGTTGCAATACCCTGGCAGAAAATAATTTTATGTTTTAAGTCTTTGAAATCATTGGAAAGAGCCAAGAGCACCGTTTGGTCCAACAAACGCTCGCTTTCTGGAGCAACCTTGAGCCAGCGACCATCCGCCCCAGGCAGCTGTCCTGCAACCGGCGAGGTGGCAATATCCAGACTCAGCAGGCGTTGACGCAGCGCATCCAACTGCTCCTGCCCCTTCACGCCTCCGACTACCAGGCATTCATCACGACGCTTGGGCGGTGCCGACACACCTGTCTCACGCAACAGACGGATTTCTTGCTGATTCCCCTTGTACAGCGACAATGGGGCGACTTCCTTGACCTTCAGCGGGGCTTCCTGCTGATGCCATACGTAGTAAAAGACGTTGAGCACCAGTAACAGCAGAAACAACCAGCGCATAGGCACCTCAATCCAATGGGCAGGCCATTGCCAGGCCAACGAAAACCAGGTCAGGCACGACCCGCGCCTGTGGCAGGGCCGCCCTCACCAGCGGCGCATCACCGCCAGTGAGGAACACGGTGAACTCCTCACCCCATAGCACACGAGCCTGCTCAAGCTGGGTGTAGGCAAAGCCCTGGAGCATCAATACGCAACCGCGCTCCACCGCTTCGACAGTCGAGCGACCTGGTGACAAGCTGTTCAATGCGCGCTCCGCAGAGGCATCGTCATAGCGGATACGACGGGTGTGAGTGCGCAACTGGCTACGCATCAATGGCATACCCGGGCAGATGTAGCCCCCCAGATGCTCGCCATCTGCAGACACGAAGTCCGCTTTGGCCGCGGTACCCAGGTCAATCACCAGGCACGCGCCCTTGGCCAGGTGAAATGCCCCCAGCGCCGCCAGCCAACGATCCATACCCAGACGCTGATAGTCGTCATAGCCATTGCGCACACCTGCCATTTCACGGACAGGGTGGGCAACTCTTGCCTGCACGGCAAATGCCTGAGCAATCAACGCGCAAAGCGCATCGGTTTCTTCTTCGCTGCGCACACTGACAATACGGCATCCCGTGAGGCGTACTGAAGCGAGCGCAGCCACTTCGGCCACCAGCGCCTGGTCGGAATCGACGATCCCGCCACCTTCAATCACAGCATCGGCGACATGGATCACCCGCCACTTGATGAAGCTGTTACCGCAATCGAGCTCAAGAATCATCACGCAACCTCAAACTGAGCTCACCACCACTGAAGCTCTTTTCCATCCCGTCCACCTCAAGGCGCAAACCACCCTGCCCGTCGACGCCAAGAACCACACCATCAATACGTGTACTACCAGCAACAAGCGATACATTGCGCCCCTGCCACAAGTGTGCCTGCTCCCACTCCTCCTGGAATGCAGCAAAGCCGTAGCGGCGATGGCGCGCCAATTCGTGCTGTAGCTGCTGACTGAGCAGCGCTACCAAGTGATTGCGATCTATGGCTGCTCCAACCTCACGCCGCATAGAGGTCCACTGCTGATCGACCTGTTCGTTTACCTGCATGTTTACATTGACACCAATGCCTAGCACTACATGACAGACATCTGCAGGATCGCCCACCAACTCCAGGAGAATCCCGGTGATCTTCTGCCCACGTACCAGCACATCGTTAGGCCATTTGAGCCCGACATCCTTTACACCGAACGCCTGCAAGGTGCGCATTACCGCCAACCCCACTACCAAGCTCAACCCCTCGAGCTGACGCATGCCTCCATCGACGCGCAGCACCAGGCTGTAATAGAGATTTTCAGCAAATGGACTGACCCACTGCCGGCCGCGCCGACCGCGTCCGGCGCTCTGGCGCTCAGCCAGAACCAGGAATGGAGCCGCCTGCCCTTCACTGGCAAGGCGCAAGCCTTCGGCATTGGTCGAATCGATGGTTTCGTGGATGAATACCGGCCACTGTTTGCCCACGGCGAACTCGGCGATTGCCTGGGCCTCAAGCAAAGCCAGTGGCGCGGCCAACTGGTAACCGCGCCCACGAACCTTGTGAATGGTGAGGTTCAGCTCACTTTCCAGATGCTGCAGCTGCTTCCAAACTGCGCTGCGACTCACCCCTAGGGCTGCCCCCAGAGCTTCTCCGGAATGGAACCGACCGTCCTTGAGGAGATTCAACAACTTCAGCATGCCAGTCTCGACTTGGAATAAGGGAGGCATGATAGCCATGGGCTGTTGGCTTGCATAGGAAAAGGGCCTGCAGGAGAGGCCTTGTATCGCAATCACAGAGAGAAGCAGTGGCAGGCCAGGCTTTTTTGCCCACAAAGACAAAACCCCTACCTGCATGCGCAGATAGGGGTTTTGCGAAATGAATCTTGACGATGACCTACTCTCACATGGGGAAACCCCACACTACCATCGGCGATGCATCGTTTCACTACTGAGTTCGGGATGGGATCAGGTGGTTCCAATGCTCTATGGTCGTCAAGAAATTCTGTTGCCAGAATGTCCAGATGGACAGCCCAGCGAATTCGGATATGCGATATTTGTGGTCTTACGAATTTTCGGGTCTTTCGTCTTCACCACCGCAATCTGCGTCAGCAAATTGCTTGGGTGTTATATGGTCAAGCCTCACGGGCAATTAGTATTGGTTAGCTCAACGCCTCACAGCGCTTACACACCCAACCTATCAACGTCGTAGTCTTCGACGGCCCTTTAGGGGATTCAAGATCCCAGTGAGATCTCATCTTGAGGCAAGTTTCCCGCTTAGATGCTTTCAGCGGTTATCTCTTCCGAACATAGCTACCCGGCAATGCCACTGGCGTGACAACCGGAACACCAGAGGTTCGTCCACTCCGGTCCTCTCGTACTAGGAGCAGCCCCTCTCAAATCTCAAACGTCCACGGCAGATAGGGACCGAACTGTCTCACGACGTTCTAAACCCAGCTCGCGTACCACTTTAAATGGCGAACAGCCATACCCTTGGGACCGGCTTCAGCCCCAGGATGTGATGAGCCGACATCGAGGTGCCAAACACCGCCGTCGATATGAACTCTTGGGCGGTATCAGCCTGTTATCCCCGGAGTACCTTTTATCCGTTGAGCGATGGCCCTTCCATACAGAACCACCGGATCACTAAGACCTACTTTCGTACCTGCTCGACGTGTTTGTCTCGCAGTCAAGCGCGCTTTTGCCTTTATACTCTACGACCGATTTCCGACCGGTCTGAGCGCACCTTCGTACTCCTCCGTTACTCTTTGGGAGGAGACCGCCCCAGTCAAACTACCCACCATACACTGTCCTCGATCCGGATAACGGACCTGAGTTAGAACCTCAAAGTTGCCAGGGTGGTATTTCAAGGATGGCTCCATGAGAACTGGCGTCCCCACTTCAAAGCCTCCCACCTATCCTACACAAGCAAATTCAAAGTCCAGTGCAAAGCTATAGTAAAGGTTCACGGGGTCTTTCCGTCTAGCCGCGGATACACTGCATCTTCACAGCGATTTCAATTTCACTGAGTCTCGGGTGGAGACAGCGCCGCCATCGTTACGCCATTCGTGCAGGTCGGAACTTACCCGACAAGGAATTTCGCTACCTTAGGACCGTTATAGTTACGGCCGCCGTTTACCGGGGCTTCGATCAAGAGCTTCGCTTGCGCTAACCCCATCAATTAACCTTCCGGCACCGGGCAGGCGTCACACCCTATACGTCCACTTTCGTGTTTGCAGAGTGCTGTGTTTTTAATAAACAGTCGCAGCGGCCTGGTATCTTCGACCGGCATGGGCTTACGGAGCAAGTCCTTAACCCTCGCCGGCGCACCTTCTCCCGAAGTTACGGTGCCATTTTGCCTAGTTCCTTCACCCGAGTTCTCTCAAGCGCCTTGGTATTCTCTACCTAACCACCTGTGTCGGTTTGGGGTACGGTTCCCAGTTATCTGAAGCTTAGGAGCTTTTCTTGGAAGCATGGTATCAACCACTTCGTCGCCTAAAGGCAACTCGTCATCAGCTCTCGGCCTTGAAATCCCGGATTTGCCTAAGATTTCAGCCTACCACCTTAAACCTGGACAACCAACGCCAGGCTGGCCTAACCTTCTCCGTCCCTCCATCGCAATAACTGGAAGTACAGGAATATTAACCTGTTTTCCATCGACTACGCTTTTCAGCCTCGCCTTAGGGACCGACTAACCCTGCGTCGATTAACGTTGCGCAGGAAACCTTGGTCTTTCGGCGTGCGAGTTTTTCACTCGCATTGTCGTTACTCATGTCAGCATTCGCACTTCTGATACCTCCAGCAAGCTTCTCAACTCACCTTCACAGGCTTACAGAACGCTCCTCTACCGCATCATCGTAAGATGATACCCGTAGCTTCGGTGCATGGTTTGAGCCCCGTTACATCTTCCGCGCAGGCCGACTCGACTAGTGAGCTATTACGCTTTCTTTAAAGGGTGGCTGCTTCTAAGCCAACCTCCTAGCTGTCTAAGCCTTCCCACATCGTTTCCCACTTAACCATGACTTTGGGACCTTAGCTGACGGTCTGGGTTGTTTCCCTTTTCACGACGGACGTTAGCACCCGCCGTGTGTCTCCCATGCTCGGCACTTGTAGGTATTCGGAGTTTGCATCGGTTTGGTAAGTCGGGATGACCCCCTAGCCGAAACAGTGCTCTACCCCCTACAGTGATACATGAGGCGCTACCTAAATAGCTTTCGAGGAGAACCAGCTATCTCCGAGCTTGATTAGCCTTTCACTCCGATCCACAGGTCATCCGCTAACTTTTCAACGGTAGTCGGTTCGGTCCTCCAGTCAGTGTTACCTAACCTTCAACCTGCCCATGGATAGATCGCCCGGTTTCGGGTCTATACCCAGCGACTAAACGCCCTATTAAGACTCGCTTTCGCTACGCCTCCCCTATTCGGTTAAGCTCGCCACTGAATATAAGTCGCTGACCCATTATACAAAAGGTACGCAGTCACCTAACAAAGTAGGCTCCCACTGCTTGTACGCATACGGTTTCAGGTTCTATTTCACTCCCCTCTCCGGGGTTCTTTTCGCCTTTCCCTCACGGTACTGGTTCACTATCGGTCAGTCAGTAGTATTTAGCCTTGGAGGATGGTCCCCCCATATTCAGACAAAGTTTCTCGTGCTCCGTCCTACTCGATTTCATTGATAAGAGATTTTCGTGTACGGGGCTATCACCCACTATGGCCGCACTTTCCAGAGCGTTCCACTAATCTCAAACCAACTTAAGGGCTGGTCCCCGTTCGCTCGCCACTACTAAGGGAATCTCGGTTGATTTCTTTTCCTCAGGGTACTTAGATGTTTCAGTTCCCCTGGTTCGCCTCTTGCACCTATGTATTCAGTACAAGATAACCAGCTTATGCTGGCTGGGTTCCCCCATTCAGAGATCTCTGGATCACAGTCTGTTTGCCGACTCCCCAAAGCTTATCGCAGGCTACCACGTCTTTCATCGCCTCTGACTGCCAAGGCATCCACCGTATGCGCTTCTTCACTTGACCATATAACCCCAAGCAATCTGGTTATACTGTGAAGACGACATTCGCCGAAAATTCGTACGTTGCTCTTTCGAGCAGAACTCACAAATTTTACCTTAGCCTGATCCACCAGCAGTGAAACTGGTGTTCAGTCTATATCTATCACATATCCGAATTTTTAAAGAACGATCTGACAAAAGCCAGAAATCAACATTCGATGCGAATGCTCATTTCTGAGTTTGATCAAGGTACAGCAAGTGGTGGAGCCAAGCGGGATCGAACCGCTGACCTCCTGCGTGCAAGGCAGGCGCTCTCCCAGCTGAGCTATGGCCCCGCATATTGGTAGGTCTGGGCAGATTTGAACTGCCGACCTCACCCTTATCAGGGGTGCGCTCTAACCAACTGAGCTACAGACCTATATAGGGTCTTGATCGTCTTCGACAATGAATCAAGCAATTCGTGTGGGAGCTCATCAGCAGGCTGATGTCGTCGATTAAGGAGGTGATCCAGCCGCAGGTTCCCCTACGGCTACCTTGTTACGACTTCACCCCAGTCATGAATCACACCGTGGTAACCGTCCTCCCGAAGGTTAGACTAGCTACTTCTGGTGCAACCCACTCCCATGGTGTGACGGGCGGTGTGTACAAGGCCCGGGAACGTATTCACCGCGACATTCTGATTCGCGATTACTAGCGATTCCGACTTCACGCAGTCGAGTTGCAGACTGCGATCCGGACTACGATCGGTTTTGTGAGATTAGCTCCACCTCGCGGCTTGGCAACCCTCTGTACCGACCATTGTAGCACGTGTGTAGCCCAGGCCGTAAGGGCCATGATGACTTGACGTCATCCCCACCTTCCTCCGGTTTGTCACCGGCAGTCTCCTTAGAGTGCCCACCATAACGTGCTGGTAACTAAGGACAAGGGTTGCGCTCGTTACGGGACTTAACCCAACATCTCACGACACGAGCTGACGACAGCCATGCAGCACCTGTGTCAGAGTTCCCGAAGGCACCAATCCATCTCTGGAAAGTTCTCTGCATGTCAAGGCCTGGTAAGGTTCTTCGCGTTGCTTCGAATTAAACCACATGCTCCACCGCTTGTGCGGGCCCCCGTCAATTCATTTGAGTTTTAACCTTGCGGCCGTACTCCCCAGGCGGTCAACTTAATGCGTTAGCTGCGCCACTAAAATCTCAAGGATTCCAACGGCTAGTTGACATCGTTTACGGCGTGGACTACCAGGGTATCTAATCCTGTTTGCTCCCCACGCTTTCGCACCTCAGTGTCAGTATCAGTCCAGGTGGTCGCCTTCGCCACTGGTGTTCCTTCCTATATCTACGCATTTCACCGCTACACAGGAAATTCCACCACCCTCTACCGTACTCTAGCTTGCCAGTTTTGGATGCAGTTCCCAGGTTGAGCCCGGGGCTTTCACATCCAACTTAACAAACCACCTACGCGCGCTTTACGCCCAGTAATTCCGATTAACGCTTGCACCCTCTGTATTACCGCGGCTGCTGGCACAGAGTTAGCCGGTGCTTATTCTGTCGGTAACGTCAAAACAGCAAGGTATTAGCTTACTGCCCTTCCTCCCAACTTAAAGTGCTTTACAATCCGAAGACCTTCTTCACACACGCGGCATGGCTGGATCAGGCTTTCGCCCATTGTCCAATATTCCCCACTGCTGCCTCCCGTAGGAGTCTGGACCGTGTCTCAGTTCCAGTGTGACTGATCATCCTCTCAGACCAGTTACGGATCGTCGCCTTGGTGAGCCATTACCCCACCAACTAGCTAATCCGACCTAGGCTCATCTGATAGCGCAAGGCCCGAAGGTCCCCTGCTTTCTCCCGTAGGACGTATGCGGTATTAGCGTTCCTTTCGAAACGTTGTCCCCCACTACCAGGCAGATTCCTAGGCATTACTCACCCGTCCGCCGCTGAATCAAGGAGCAAGCTCCCGTCATCCGCTCGACTTGCATGTGTTAGGCCTGCCGCCAGCGTTCAATCTGAGCCATGATCAAACTCTTCAGTTCAATACTGCTTGGGTTTTTAAGAAACCCTAAACTTGGCTCAGCAATCTCAAATGACTATGTGATTTCTCGCATGGTCACTTGTGATGCTGATAATCTTTTTGACTATCAGTCCGTACTCACAAGCACCCACACGAATTGCTTGATTCGATTTGTTAAAGAGCGTTTGGTTAAGAGCTTTTCGTCTCAACCGAGGCGCGCATTCTACGCCTTCCTCAGAGCCTGTCAAGCGTTTATTTTGAAGTTTTTTGCGAGAAACTCGTTTAGCTTCAAACACTTGGCTCGCTGCGATCTCTCGTAGCGGGAGGCGAATCATACAGCACTAGGAAGCGCTGTCAACCACCATTTCAACCGCTTTCGATCATTCGATCGTAGCACTTCCAACATCTCCTGAATCGCCTAACTCATTGAATCTCAAGGAGTTTGTCGTTCCGTTGTCGCTGGAAGTGGGGCGCATTATAAGGGGATTCGAGAGGGCGTCAACCTTTTATTTCAAGAAACCTTAATATTGCTGAAAACGAAGCGGGGAGGCCTATCGGCCTCCCCGCTTCTATATAGCTAAACCATCCAGGCAATTACTCTGCCTTGAGGGTGACCCGGCCAAACGACTTCTTGCCCGCCTGGCACACATGCGTAGCACCAAGGACAAACATGAAGTCCTTGTCGACCACTGCACCATCAACCTTCACCGCGCCGCCACTCAGCAAATCTCGCGCCTGAGCCGAGTTCTTGACCAGACCAGCCCGATTCAACACCGCAGCAATTGGCAGGTCTTCCGCCGCAGCCACTTCGATCTCCGGCAAGTCTTCCGGCAGCTCGCCTTCCTTCATACGGTTACCGGCAGCACGGTGAGCATTGGCTGCAGCCTCCTCACCGTGGAAGCGCGCCACAATTTCTTCCGCCAGCTTGATCTTGATGTCACGTGGGTTGGCGCCATTGGCAACATCGGCCCGGAACTGCTCGATTTCTTCCATCGAACGGAAGCTCAGCAGCTCGAAGTAACGCCACATCAGGGTATCCGGGATCGACACCAGCTTGCTGTACATCACCCCTGGCGCTTCCTGGATGCCGACATAGTTGCCCAGCGACTTCGACATCTTCTTCACACCGTCGAGCCCTTCGAGCAGTGGCATGGTCACGATGTTCTGCGCTTCCTGCCCATAAGACCGCTGCAGTTCACGCCCCATCAGCAGGTTGAACTTCTGGTCGGTACCACCCAGCTCAACATCCGCCTTCAGCGCCACCGAGTCATAGCCTTGCACCAGCGGGTAGAGGAACTCGTGGATGGCAATCGGCTGATTGGTGGTGTAACGCTTGTCGAAGTCATCACGCTCCAGCATGCGCGCGACGGTGTACTGCGAAGCCAGGCGAATGAAGTCGGCAGGGGTCAGCTTGTCCATCCACGTAGAGTTGAACGCGACTTCAGTCTTGGCCGGATCAAGAATCTTGAACACCTGCTGCTTGTACGTCTCGGCGTTCTCCAGCACCTGTTCGCGGGTCAGCGGCGGGCGCGTGGCGCTCTTGCCACTCGGGTCACCGATCATGCCGGTGAAGTCACCGATCAGGAAGATGACCTGGTGGCCCAGATCCTGGAACTGGCGCAGCTTGTTGATCAGCACCGTGTGACCCAGGTGCAGGTCCGGAGCGGTCGGGTCGAAGCCGGCCTTGATGCGCAGAGGTTGGCCGCGCTTGAGCTTCTCCACCAGTTCCGACTCGACCAGTACTTCTTCCGCACCGCGCTTGATAAGCGCCAGCTGCTCTTCAACCGACTTCATAGACAAACCCGCAAGGCTCAGATTCAGGGGGAGCCAACCATACAAGATCGGCCGTCAAATACAAGTTTCGCAAAGGAATGTGACCCGAACACAGGCTTGCGGCGTCTACGCGCCCTTGCGTGAAAATGGATTTGGTTATATTTTATACAGTTATTTCATCTTCATCATGTCATTCATCTTTTCCATTTCACCTTTTTCAAAGTCACCTTGCCCATGACCAACGAACCGCCTAAAGCGCCCCCGCTTTATCCGAAGAGCCATCTGTTGGCCGCCAGCGGCATCGCCGCCCTGCTCAGCCTGGCTTTGCTGGTATTTCCTTCCAGCGAAGTGGAAGCCAAGAAAACTACCCTCAACCTCGAGCTCGAAAGCCCTGCCGAGCAGCTGAAAGACGAATCCCGCGCTGCGCCCCTGGTGCAAAGCGAAGGTGAGCAAGGCTCGCCTTTCGCCCAGATCGAAGAGGCTACCCCCGAAACCCAGAAGGCCGATCAACAGGCCCCGGCTGCCGAACCGGTTGCCGAGGCCGCCAAGGAGCCTGGCCACCGCGAAGTCACCGTGGCCCGCGGCGATACCCTGTCCACCCTGTTCGCCAAGGTCGGCCTGCCCGCCAATGCTGTGCATGACTTGCTGGCCAGCAACAAGCAGGCCAAGCAATTCAGCCAGCTCAAGCACGGCCAGGTCTTGCAGTTCGAGCTCGACAAGGATGGCCAGCTGGCCAGTCTGCACAGCAAAGTCAGCAACCTCGAAACCATTCGCCTGACCAAAACCGCCAAGGGCTACACATTCAACCGTGAAATCAGCAAGCCGGTGATACGCACCGCCTATGCCCACGGCGTGATCAAGAGCTCGCTGTCAGCTTCCGCCCAGCGCGCCGGCCTGTCCCACAGCATGACCATGGACATGGCCCGCGTGCTGGGTTACGACATCGACTTCGCCCAGGATATTCGCCCAGGGGACGAGTTCGACGTGGTCTACGAACAGAAGGTGATGGACGGCAAGGTCGTCGGCACCGGTAACATCCTCTCTGCGCGCTTCACCAACCGCGGCAAAACCTACACTGCCGTGCGCTACACCAACAAGCAGGGCAACACTACCTACTACACCGCCGACGGCAACAGCCTGCGCAAGGCATTCATCCGCACCCCGGTGGACTTCGCCCGCATCAGCTCGCGCTTTTCCGCCGGTCGCAAGCACCCCATCCTGAACAAGATCCGCGCCCACAAAGGCGTCGACTACGCGGCCCCACGAGGTACGCCGATCAAGGCAGCCGGTGACGGTCGCATCGAACTGGCCGGGCGCCGTGGTGGCTACGGCAATACCGTGATCATTCAGCATGGCAACCGCTACAAGACGCTGTATGGCCACATGCAGGGCTTTGCCAAAGGCATCAAGACCGGCAGTACGGTCAAACAGGGCCAGATCATTGGCTACATCGGCACTACCGGCCTGTCCACCGGCCCACACCTGCACTACGAGTTCCAGGTCAACGGCGTGCACGTCGACCCGCTGAGCCAGAAGGTGCCAATGGCTGACCCGATTGCCAAGAACGAGCGTCAGCGCTTCCTGCAGCAGAGCCAGCCGCTGATTGCCCGCATGGATCAGGAAAAGGCCACCCTGCTCGCAGCGAACAAGCGCTAAGCCATGGCGCTCTACCTGGGGGTGATGTCCGGTACCAGCCTCGATGGCCTGGATATCGCCCTGATCGAACAAGGCGAGCAGCTTGAACTGCTCGCCACCCACTACCTGCCCATGCCCCCGGACCTGCGCAAGGACCTGCTGGCCCTGTGCAGCAGCGGCACTGACGAGATTGCCCGTGCCGCACTGGCGGAAAACCGCTGGGCCAGCCTGGCCGGCGAAGGTATCCACCAACTGCTGGCTCGCCAGGGACTGAAGCCCGAAGCCATTCGCGCCATCGGCAGCCACGGCCAGACCATTCGCCATGAACCGTCCCGCGGCTTTACTGTGCAGATCGGTAACCCCGCACTGCTCGCCGAGCTGACCGGCATCAGCGTGGTCGCCGACTTCCGCCGTCGCGATGTGGCTGCCGGTGGCCAGGGCGCGCCACTGGTACCGGCCTTCCACGAAACCCTGTTCAGCCAGCTTGGCCGACGCCTGGCAATCCTCAACGTAGGCGGTTTCAGCAACCTCAGCCTGATTGAGCAGGACAAGCCAGTTCATGGGTTCGATTGCGGCCCGGGGAACGTGCTGCTGGATGCCTGGATCGAGCGCGAGCACGGCCACGCCTACGATGCAGATGGCGCCTGGGCTGCCTCGGGTGTGGTTCAGCACGGGTTGCTCAGCGCACTGATGGCTGACCCGTTCTTTGCCGGCAGCGGCCCCAAGAGTACCGGCCGCGAGGTGTTCAACCTGCCTTGGCTGGATCGCCACCTGGCCAACCTGCCGGCATACCGGGCCCAGGACGTGCAGGCGACACTGCTGGAGCTGACCGCACGCAGCATCATCGATTCGCTTGGCAAAGCCCAGCAAGGCACCGAGGCGCTGTTGGTCTGTGGTGGGGGCGCCCGCAACGGCGCGCTGATGGCCCGTCTTGGCCAACTGCTACCGGCGGCCCGTGTTGCAAGCACTGGCGCCTATGGCGTAGACCCGGACTGGGTCGAAGCCATGGCCTTCGCCTGGCTGGCTCACTGCTGCCTGGAGGGTATCGCCGCCAACCGCCCCAGCGTCACTGCCGCCAAGGGCCTGCGCGTACTGGGCGCAATCTACCCGGCATAGCCGCTACGCCAGAAAGCAAAACGCCGCGCAATTGCGCGGCGTTTTCGTATGCCCAGCCCTTAGATCGAGAACGACGACCCGCAACCGCAGGTGGTCGCGGCATTCGGGTTCTTGATCACGAACCGCGAACCTTCCAGGCCTTCCTGGTAGTCCACTTCGGCACCCGCCAGGTACTGGAAGCTCATCGGGTCGACCACCAGGGAAACGCCCTCGCGCTCGACAATGGTGTCATCTTCGGCCACGTCTTCATCGAAGGTGAAGCCGTACTGGAAGCCGGAGCAACCGCCACCGGTAACGAACACTCGCAGCTTCAGACGCTCATTGCCTTCCTCATTGACCAGGTTCTTCACCTTCTGGGCTGCCCCGTGGGTAAATTCCAGACCGGTAGGGGTGAAGGTTTCGACGCTCATGTTGATTCTCCCGGCGCGGTAGCCGCCATAAAACTCGATGACGCGCATTATCCGCTTTCCCGAGAAAATCGGTCAAGAATTGTGCGGCTTTAGTCGCGACCTGCAAAAAGGCCCGCACGACGCGGGCCTTTTCCAATGCTGGTGGCCTTACGGCAGCAAGCCGGCATGGGACAGGCCCATGCGTTCATCCAGCCCGAACAGGATGTTGAGGTTCTGCACCGCCTGGCCGGAGGCGCCCTTGACCAGGTTGTCGATCACCGACAGCACCACCACCAGGTCACCACCCTGCGGGCGATGAACGGCAATGCGGCAGACGTTGGCACCACGCACGCTGCGGGTTTCCGGATGGCTGCCAGCTGGCATCACGTCGACGAACGGTTCATCGGCGTAGCGGTTCTCGAACAGCGCCTGCAGGTCGACCGAGGTATCGACCACGTTTGCGTACAGGGTGGCGTGGATACCACGGATCATCGGCGTCAGGTGCGGCACGAACGTCAGGCCGATATCCTTGCCTGCGGCCAGGCGCAAGCCCTGGCTGATTTCTGGCAAGTGACGATGCCCCTTGACTGCATAGGCCTTCATGCTCTCGCCGGCTTCGCAGAACAGCGAACCGACCGCGGCGCCACGGCCAGCACCGCTGACACCCGACTTGCAGTCGGCGATCAGGCGCGACGCGTCGGCCAGGCCCGCTTCCAGCAGCGGCAGGAAGCCCAGCTGGGTGGCAGTCGGGTAGCAACCCGGCACAGCGATCAGACGCGCCTGGCGGATCTTCTCGCGGTTCACTTCTGGCAGGCCGTATACCGCGTCCTTGAGCAGCTCAGGCGCGCCATGGGGCTGACCGTACCACTTGCCCCACTCGGCGGCATCCTGCAGGCGGAAGTCGGCAGACAGGTCGATCACCTTGGTGCCGGCCGCCAGCAGCTCACCGGCCAGGGCGTGTGCAACACCATGCGGAGTGGCGAAGAACACCACATCACAGGCCCCCAGAGCCTTGCTGTCCGGCACGCTGAACGCCAACCCGTCATAGTGGCCGCGCAGGTTCGGGTACATGTCCGCCACCGCCACGCCCGCCTCGGAGCGCGAAGTAATGACCGCCACTTCGGCCTGTGGATGCTGTGCCAGCAGACGCAACAGTTCGACGCCGGTGTAACCCGTGCCGCCGACGATACCGACCTTGATCATAACGCTTGCCCCTTATCAACGAGCCGTCTGGAAAGCGCACGATAATAGGGGCGCAGGGCGCCTGTAACAACTCTTCGGGTGACCCTTCGGGCGCTAGACCACTACTATCTGACGACCGTGATTACCTGAAGGAACTCCCTCCATGCTTTACCTATGGATCAAAGCGCTGCATATCGTCAGCGTGGTCTGCTGGTTCGCCGGCCTGTTCTACCTGCCCAGGCTGTTCGTCTACCACGCCCAGAGCCAGGACAGCATCAGCCAGGAACGCTTTGCGACCATGGAGCGCAAGCTGTACCGCGGCATCATGAATCCGGCGATGATCGCCACCTACGTTTTTGGCGCCTGGATGCTGTACCTCACCCCCGGCTGGCTGAGCCAGGGGTGGCTGCATGCCAAGCTCACCCTGGTGATCCTGCTGACCGGCTACCATCACGTGTGCGGTGCCCAGCGCAAACGCTTCGCCAATGGCACCAACACCCGCAGCCACGTCTACTATCGCTGGTTCAACGAAGTGCCCGTGCTGATCCTGCTGGGTATCGTCATTCTGGTGGTGGTGAAACCGTTCTGACATAGCCACCCGCTCAAGGAGCCTTGCCATGTCGCTACCTGCCTCGCTCGAACAACGCCTGCGGCTGCCCGTGGTTGCCGCGCCGATGTTCCTCATCTCCAACCCCCAACTGGTGCTGGCCTGCTGCGCCAGCGGCGTGGTTGGCAGTTTCCCGGCCCTGAACCAACGCGACAGCGCTGGCTTCAAGGCTTGGCTGGAAGAGATCGAGGCTGGCCTGGCTCAACTGCAGGCGCCAGCGCCCTACGCCGTCAACCTGATCGTCCACCCGACCAACCCGCGCCTGCAGGCCGACTTGGCCTTGTGTGTCGAACACCGTGTACCAATCGTTATCACCAGCCTGGGGGCGGTAAAGGAAGTGGTCGATGCCGTACACGCCTACGGCGGCCTGGTGCTCCACGATGTCACCACCCGCCGGCATGCCGAAAAAGCCGCCGAAGCGGGTGTCGATGGCCTTATCGCCGTCGCCGCAGGCGCAGGCGGCCATGCCGGCACCTGGAGCCCGTTCGCCCTGGCCGCAGAAATTCGCCAGTTCTTCGACAAGACCCTGCTGCTGGCTGGTTGCATTAACCACGGCCACGAAATCCTGGCCGCACAACTGCTGGGGGCGGACCTGGCGTACATGGGCACGCGCTTCATCGCCACCACAGAAAGCCAGGCTCAGGGCGCCTACAAACAGATGCTGCTGAACGCCCATGCCGCCGACATCATCCACACACCCGTGGTGTCCGGCATCCCCGCCAGCTTCCTGCGCCAGAGCCTGGAGCAGGCCGGCTACGACATGAACACCCTCAAGGGGGGGCAGGTGCAAGGCAAGCTCAAACCGATCGATGACGAAGCCAAGGCCTGGAAGACCGTATGGTCAGCGGGCCAGGGTGTCGGAGACATCCATGACCTGCCCAGCGCCAGCGCATTGATCGAGCGCCTGCATGGCGAGTACCGACAAGCCCTGGAACGCTGCCAGGTTTTGCGTGCCCGCGCCTTGTAGCAAAAGGCAACACCTTGCACGGGCAAGTTGTACACTAGGCGCCCTCTTCCGCCCCCAGGAGCCTTGCATGACCCGTTACGCCATGATCACTGGTGCTTCCAGCGGCCTGGGCCTGGCCTTGGCGGAAGCGCTGGCACGGCGCGGGCGCAATCTGATCCTGGTGGCACGCCAACGAGAAACGCTGGAGCCTGTCGCCATCGAGCTGACCCAGCGTTTCGGTGTCGAGGTGCTGTTCCGCGCCTGCGACCTCAGTCAGCCGTTGCGCCTTTCAGGCTTCGTGCTCGAGCTGGAAGAAGGTGAGCGGCGTATCGATTTGCTGGTCAACTGCGCGGGCTTGCGCACCTATGGGCCGTTCCTGGCCCATGAATGGGCCGACGAACAGGATCTGCTGGAAGTCAACGTGCTGGCCCTGAGCCGCCTGTGTCACGCCATCGGTAACCTGATGGCTGTGCAGGGTGGCGGGCAGATTCTCAACGTCGCCGGCCTGGCCGGGGTGGCGCCTGGCCCATGGATGGCCGCCTATGCCGCCAGCAAGGCCTATGTGCTGAGCTTTTCACAGGCCCTGCGCGAAGAACTCAAGCGCACCGGCATCAAGGTCTCTGTACTGTGCCCTGGCCCGGTACGTTCCGCACGCCGGCGCATTGCGCGGCTCGATGGCAAGCCGCGCTGTCTCAGCCCCGAGGAAGTGGCGCTGTACACCGTGCGGGCACTGGACAAGAACCGCGCACTGATCATGCCTGGCCGGCGCAACCGCTGGCTGGCGTTCGCACCGCGACTGTTGCCGCGCTGGCTGGTGCGCAAGCTGGCCGGGGCCATCCACCGCCGCTATTGCCCCTTAGGCATGGAATAGCCACTGGGCGAGCGGCGCCCGGCTGAGTACACTCGGCCCGACCCTCACCATGGAGCAAGTGCTGTGGACGATCTATTCCTCAAAATCATCAACCGGGAAATCCCGGCAGATATCATCTATGAAGACGACCAGATCCTGGCCTTCAAGGACATTGCACCCGCGGCACCGGTACATTTTCTGGTCATCCCGAAAAAGCACATTCGCACCCTCAATGACCTGACCGAAGAAGACAAGGCCCTGGCTGGCCACATCCTGTTCACCGCCCAGCGACTGGCTGTCGAACAAGGCTGCGAGGAAGGTTTCCGCGTGGTCATGAACTGCAACCCCAAAGGCGGCCAGACTGTCTACCACATCCATATGCACGTGCTTGGCCAGCGCCAGATGAACTGGCCACCGGGCTGACCCACGGCAAGCGACCCCGCCGCTATTGCGGTAAACTGTCGGGCACATTCTTGCGGAGGTGCCCGATGGCTACCGAACGTCACTACTCGCCGCTCGACCGCTTGTTGCTGCAGGCCGATACCGCCATGCGCACCTTGCTGCCTTTCAGCGGCCAACCTGCCCGGCCATCGCCGGCCATCGTCCAGCCAGACGTTGACCTGGACGAGCAACAGGCCCGCCATATTGCCGGGCTGATGCGCATCAACCATACCGGTGAAGTCTGCGCCCAGGCGTTGTACCAAGGCCAGGCCCTGACCGCCAAGCTGCCCGAAGTGCGCAAGGCCATGGAGCATGCCGCTGAGGAAGAAATCGACCACCTGGCCTGGTGCGAGCAGCGCATTCGCCAGCTGAACAGCCACCCGAGCGTGCTCAACCCTCTGTTCTACGGCATGTCGTTCGGCATTGGCGCACTGGCCGGGCTGGTCAGCGACAAGGTCAGCCTGGGCTTCGTCGCCGCTACCGAACATCAGGTGTGCAAGCACCTCGACGAGCACCTGGAGCAACTCCCGCACGAAGATGAAAAATCCCGGGCCATTCTCGAGCAGATGCGCATAGACGAAGAGCAGCACGCCGAGTCTGCGCTGGAAGCCGGTGGTTATCGCTTCCCGGCCCCCGTCCGCTTTGGCATGAGCTTGCTGGCCAAGGTCATGACCAAGAGCACATACCGCATCTGAAGGCATCACCATGACGGATCGATTCGACGCCAAGGACCTGGCGCGCGCCGTGCAAGCAGGCATTCTCCAACCAGGCCAGGACCAAAGCCTGTTGGCATTCCTGCGCCAGCAACCCGCACCACGTGGCAGCTTTCAGCTGGCCCATGTTGCCTTCTACTTTGGCGCCATGCTGATCATGGCGGCAATGGGCTGGTTGCTCACCGAGGCCTGGATGAGCCTCGGTGACGGCGCGCTGTTGATCATCGCCAGCCTCTATATCCTGCTGATCACCTTGTTCGCCCTCAATCTGCAACGCCGCGCCCAGCCCGTCGCTGCTGGCGTGCTGGCAGCAGTAGCCGTCAGCATCGTGCCGCTGGCGGTATTCGCTATCGAACGCATGCTCGGCTGGTGGCCACTGGACGATGCGCAGGCTGACTACCACCAGTACTACACCTACGTGCAAGGCGGCTGGCTGGCGATGGAAGCAGCCACGGTGCTTGCCGGGCTGCTAATGCTGCGACTGATCCCCTACCCGTTCGTCGTCATGCCAATGGCCGTGGCCTTGTGGTTCATGTCGATGGACCTTAGCGAGTGGTTCTTCGGCTCACCGTTCAGTTGGGAGCAGCGTCGCCACGTCTCCCTGTGGTTTGGGCTGGGCTTGCTGGTGGTTTTCCTCGTGATAGACGGCCGCACACGTGAGGACTACGCCCGTTGGGGTTACCTCGCCGGGCTGGCAGCGTTCTGGGGCGGGTTGACGCTACTGGACAGCGGCAGTGAGTTGGGCAAGGCCATGTACTGCCTGATCAACATTGCGCTGATGGGCATGGCGGTGCTGCTGCGTCGGCCGGTGTTCATGGTGTTTGGTGCGCTGGGGGTGGCGGCTTATCTGGGATATCTGTCGTACGAGGTGTTTGCCCAGTCGTTGCTGTTCCCGTTGGTGCTGACCATGATCGGGCTGGGGGTTATCTGGCTTGGCCTGGTTTACCAAAAGCGCCGGGAGCGGTTGAGCCAGGCGCTAAGAAGCAGTCTTCCGCAATGGTTGCGGATGGCCCTCCCGGCCCTGCGCGACTGAAGCTCGCCCGGGCCGCAGGTGGGAGCGGGCTCACCCGCTTCCACAAGGGCTGCAAAGCGGCCCCGGAATCTCAGCCTTAACCCAGCTCTACGATTTCATACCCATGGGTAATCTCAACCCCGGCACGCTCGAGCATGATCGAAGCCGAGCAATACTTTTCCGCCGACAGTTCCACTGCCCGCTTGACCTGCGCTTCTTTCAGCCCCCGCCCCTTCACCACGAAGTTCATGTGAATCTTGGTGAACACCTTCGGGTCTTCGCTGGCGCGCTCTGCCTCCAGAAATGCCTCACAGCTTTCCACTGCCTGGCGCGACTTCTTCAGAATGCTCACCACGTCAAAGCTGCTGCAGCCACCCAGGCCCAGCAACAGCATTTCCATCGGTCGCACGCCCAGGTTGCGGCCGCCGGCCTCGGGCGGGCCGTCCATTACGACGACATGGCCGCTCCCCGATTCGCCGAGGAACATTGCCTCACCGGCCCACTGGATACGTGCCTTCATCTACCCGGACTCCTGATTTTCGGAAAAGGGTGTCAGCTTAGACCTTGTGCGGCTGTGGGAAAAGCACGAGATGTGTCGGTTTAGTACCGAAACATCTCGTAGTGTCTGATAAGCTGGCGCCAAATGACTGGCGCTCTCCGTCAGCCAACCTCTATAAAAAGCCTATGCGTCGTATCGAACAGGATTTCGTGATGGTTGCCTCCGCCCTACCCGCCAAGATAAAGAACATCGACAAGCTGCTGGTACACTGCCAGCGCCGCCGCTACACCGCCAAAAGCAACATCATCTGCGCCGGCGACCGGGCCGAGACACTGTCTTTTATCATCAAGGGTTCGGTCACCATCCTCATCGAGGACGACGACGGCCATGAAATGATCATCGCCTACCTCAACAATGGCGATTTCTTTGGCGAGCTAGGCCTGTTCGAGCCCGTTGATGGCGAGCAGCAGCGCAGTGCCTGGGTACGCGCCAAGACCGAATGCGAAGTGGCCGAAATCAGCTACGAAAAGTTTCGCGAACTGGCGCGCCAGGACCCTGAAATCCTCTACGCCCTGGGCAGTCAAATGGCCCAGCGCCTGCGCAACACTACGCGCAAGGTTGGCGATTTGGCATTTTTCGACGTGACCGGGCGAGTTGCCCGTTGCCTGCTGGAACTGTGCAAGCAGCCCGACGCCATGACCCACCCCGATGGCATGCAAATCAAGATTACCCGTCAGGAAATCGGCCGAATCGTCGGTTGCTCTCGGGAAATGGTCGGCCGCGTTCTCAAAGACCTCGAGGAACGCAGCCTGGTGCAGGTCAAGGGCAAGACCATGGTGGTCCACGGTACCCGCTAGTCCTTGGGCAACTCGGCCAGCACCTTGGCGTAGGCCTGCGAAAGGCGCTCGAACCAGGGCGCTGCCGGCGCCACTTCGTGCAAGGCGATGTGCGCATCGGCGCGACAGCGTTGCTCCAGCTCACAGCACTCGTTGAAGCGGTTGACCGCCGCCACCATCGACTCACGCTCGTTGTCCAGCAGCAGCGCACCGTGCACCAGCACCACAGGGCGCTTGCCACCCAGGCCCTGACGCCAGCGCTGGGCGGTACCCACCAATTTGCGGCCATTGAGGTTGACGTTGTAGCGGCCATCGCAGAAGGCCCCGTCGATTTCCCCGACTGACGCCACCCCGCCCCACTCGCGCAGCACATCGCACAGCGGCAGACACAGGCGCTCGTAGGCATTTTCGATACGGCCGTGGTCGCCTTCACTGCGCGGCGCGGCGTAGACCAGTGCAACGTTCACCGTCGAATGCGACTGAGGCACCGGCTCACCGCCAGTTTCTCGCAGCAGCACCGGCCAGCCAGCAATAGCCAATTCCGCGCAGGCGACCTCGAAGTTGCCCAGCCGGCTCATGCGTCGAGGCATGACCAGCGCGTGGTCGGTGGGGCGCCAGAACAGCACACCATTCTCGCGTTCGCCGCGGCAGACGGCGGCCAGCAGTTCCTGCTCGGCGTGCAGGCCTTGTTCGACGCTCAGGGCCAGGGGTTGATCGGTCATTGATCCACCTATGATGTTGATTTCAAGGGCCTCTTCGCGGGTAAACCCGCTCCTACAACAGGGCGCATACCTGTGTGGGGGCGGGCTTGCCCGCGACACGGCCATTACAGGTACAAAAAAGCCGGCAAAAACGCCGGCTTCATTTGATCAGTCCAGTTGCTGAACAGTCTTCTTCACCTGCTCGGGGAAGAACAGCCGCTGTAATTCCAGGCCAGGCTGCTCGGCGCGCATGAACGCCTCTCCCACCAGGAACGAGTAAACCTCGTTGATTGCCATCAGCTCCACATCGGCCCGGTTGAGAATACCGCTTTCGGTAATCGCCAGACGGTCACGCGGAATGCGCGGCAGCAGGTCAAGGGTGGTTTCCAGGCTGACTTCGAAGGTGTGCAGGTTGCGGTTGTTCACCCCAACCAGCGGTGTATCCAGGGTTTTCAGCGCGCGCTCCAGTTCATCGCCATCGTGCACTTCTACCAGCACGTCGAGGCCGACGTCCTTGGCGGTGGCCGCCAGTTCAGCCATCTTCACGTCATCCAGCGCCGACACGATCAGCAGTACGCAATCTGCGCCCAGGGCCCGGGCTTCGACGATCTGGTAAGGGTCGACCATGAAGTCCTTGCGGATCACCGGCAGCGAAACCGCCGCGCGGGCCTGCTGCAAGTACTCATCGGCACCCTGGAAATAATCGACATCGGTCAACACCGACAGGCAGGTGGCCCCGCCCTTCTCGTAGCTGACCGCGATTTCCGCTGGCACGAAGTGCTCGCGGATCACGCCCTTGCTTGGCGACGCTTTCTTGATTTCGGCAATCACCGCTGGCTGCTTGCGCTTGGCCTGCTCGATCAGCGCGTTGGCGAAGCCTCGCGGGGCGTCAGCGGCCTTGGCCAGGCCCTCCAGTTCGGCGAGGCTGACGCGCGCACTGCGCTCGGCCACTTCCTGAAACTTGCGGGCAATGATCCTTTCCAGCACCGTCGGCACACTCATGCTTCGTTCTCCACCTTGAATACTGCAGTAAAGGCCCCCAATTCCTGCAGCTTTTCCCAGGCCAAGCCGGTGTGCAGTACATCATGGGCCAGTTCTACACCGGCTTTCAGGCTCATGGCATGGTCAGCGGCATACAGCGCCGCGCCGGCATTAAGCACGATCATCTCGGCGGCCTTCTGACCGTCCTCGGTCTTGCGCCGGCCCAGCGCATCGCGGATCAACTCCAGCGAAGCCTGAGGGCTCTCGACAGCCAGGCCATGAAGGCTCTGGCTCTTCATGCCGAGGTCTTCCGGCTCTACCCAATATTCAGTGATTTCGCCGTTTTTCAGTTCGGCAACGAAGGTGGGTGCAGCCAGGCTGAACTCGTCCAGACCATCCTTCGAGTGTACGACCAGCACATGCTTGCTCCCCAGGCGCTGCAGCACCTCAGCCAGCGGGCGGCAAAGGGTTTGCGCGAACACACCGACCACCTGGTGCTTCACTCCGGCCGGATTCGTAAGCGGGCCGAGCATATTGAACAGGGTGCGCAACCCCAGTTCTCGACGTGGGCCAGCGGCATGTTTCATGGCCGAGTGGTGACTTTGCGCGAACATGAAGCCGATGCCCAGGCTGTCGATGCAGCGTGCCACTTGAGTCGGCGTCAGGTTCAGGTAGATGCCGGCAGCTTCCAGCAGGTCGGCACTGCCGCTCTTGCCCGATACTGCGCGGTTACCATGTTTGGCCACCGGGCAACCCGCCGCCGCCAGGACGAAGGACGAAGCGGTGGACACGTTGAAGATGTTGGCGCCATCACCGCCGGTCCCGACAATATCGACGACACCATCGAGGCTTTGCAGCTCGACCTTTTCGGCCAGCTCACGCATCACCGACACCGCACCGACGATTTCGTCGATGCTTTCGCTTTTCATGCGCATGCCCATCAGGAAAGCGCCTATCTGCGCCTCGCTGCACTGACCGGTCATGATCTGGCGCATGACCTCGCGCATTTCTTCGGTAGTAAGGTCCAACTGGCCGACGATACGGCTCAACGCACTCTTGATATCCATGTTCGATCCTTAACGGCGGCCGCCGGTCTGCTTGAGGAAGTTGGCGAACAGTTCGTGGCCCTGCTCGGTCAGGATCGACTCAGGGTGGAATTGCACCCCTTCGATATTCAGCGTCTTGTGGCGCAGGCCCATGATCTCATCGACCGAACCGTCGGCATGGGAGGTCCAGGCGGTCACTTCCAGGCAGTCGGGTAAGGTTTCACGCTTTACCACCAGCGAGTGGTAACGGGTCACGGTCAGCGGGTTGTTAAGGCTGGCGAACACGCCCAGGTCGCGGTGATATACCGGGCTGGTCTTGCCGTGCATGACCTGGCGTGCACGTACAACGTCGCCGCCAAAGGCCTGCCCGATTGACTGGTGGCCCAGGCATACGCCGAGGATTGGCAACTTCCCGGCGAAATGCAGGATGGCCTCGATGGACACGCCCGCCTCGCTTGGGGTGCATGGGCCCGGGGATACGACGATGCGCTCAGGGTTGAGGGCCTCGATCTGAGCGATGGTCAATTCGTCATTGCGAATGACCTTGACCTCGGCACCCAGCTCGCCAAGGTACTGAACGACGTTGTAAGTGAATGAGTCGTAATTGTCGATCATCAGTAACATGGTGTTAAACCTCTTGAATCTACTGACTTCATGATTCGAACCTTCCTGCACCAGCCACAGGCGCGGCTTTGCCACAACAGGCGGTAAACGAGAAGGCAAACGGGGGCGGGCCGGGCGGGCCGGCAGGAGATAAAGTCAGGCGCGCCAACGCCAACGGGCGTGGGCCTTGATTACGCGCATCAAGAGTTTGCTGACGATCAACACAGGATAGGTCTCGCTCATACGTCCCGGCACAGTAGCCTACCGGGGCGACGGGCGCAATATGCCTGTAAACACGGGGAAACGAATGGACTTGGGAGCGAAGCACTACGATTTGCTAAGGTCGATGGGGTTGTCCTGATAAAAACAAAGAAAAGGATGTTCCCTGATGCGAAAAGCCCCGTTATTGCGCTTTACCCTCGCTTCACTGGCCTTGGCCTGTAGCCAGGCGTTGGCCGGCCCTTCGCCCTATTCAACCCTCATCGTGTTTGGCGACAGCCTCGCCGATGCCGGGCAGTTTCCCGACCTGAGCGGCGGTACCCCAGGCGCGCGTTTCACCAACCGCGATGCCGACGGCAACTTCGCTCCGGTGTCACCGATGATCCTCGGTGGCCGCCTGGGCGTCGCGCCTGGCGACCTGAACCCGTCGACATCCATAGGCATCCAGCCCGATGGTAATAACTGGGCAGTTGGCGGGTACACCACCCAACAGATCCTGGACTCGATCACGACAACGTCCGAGACCGTCATCCCACCAGGAAACCCCAATGCCGGGTTGGTGCTGCGCGAGCGCCCCGGCTACCTGGCCAACGGCCTGCGCGCCGACCCAAATGCCTTGTATTACCTGACAGGTGGCGGTAACGACTTCCTGCAGGGCCTGGTGAATAGCCCGGCCGACGCCGTAGCCGCCGGCGCCCGCCTGGCTGCCAGCGCCCAAGCCCTTCAGCAAGGAGGCGCGCGCTACATCATGGTCTGGCTGCTACCTGACCTCGGCCAAACGCCCAATTTCAGCGGCACGCCACAGCAAAACCCACTGTCACTGCTCTCCGCTGCGTTCAACCAGTCACTGATCAGCCAGCTAGGGCAGATCGATGCCCAGATCATTCCACTGAACATCCCTGTGCTGTTGAGCGAGGCGCTGTCCAGCCCCAGTCAGTTCGGCCTGGCCAGCGACCAGAACCTGGTCGGTACCTGCTACAGCGGTGATAGCTGCGTGGAAAACCCGGTGTACGGTATCAACGGCACAACGCCAGACCCGACCAAACTGCTGTTCAACGACTCGGTCCACCCGACCATCGCGGGTCAGCAGCTGATTGCCGATTACGCCTACTCGATCCTCGCAGCCCCCTGGGAACTGACCCTGCTACCGGAAATGGCCCACGCCAGCCTGCGGGCTCATCAGGATGAGTTGCGCAATCAGTGGCAGACGCCTTGGCAAGCCGTTGGCCAATGGCAAGCCTTTGTCGCCAGTGGCGCTCAGGACCTGGACTTCGACGGCCAGCGCAGCGCGGCCAGCGGTGACGGCCGCGGCTACAACCTGACCGTGGGCGGCAGCTATCGCCTGAACGACGCCTGGCGCCTGGGCCTGGCCGGCGGTGCGTACCGGCAGAAGCTGGAAGCTGGCGAACAGGATTCGGACTACAAGCTGAACAGCTATATGGCCAGCGCCTTTGCCCAATACCGTCAGGATCGCTGGTGGGCCGACGCGGCGCTGACCGCCGGGCACTTGGACTACAGCGACCTCAAGCGTACCTTCGCCCTGGGCGTGAATGACCGCAGTGAAAAAGGCGACACCGACGGCGAGGCCTGGGCAATGTCCGGGCGGCTGGGCTACAACCTGGCGGCCGACACCAGCAACTGGCAGTTGGCACCTTTCATCAGTGCCGACTATGCGCGGGTGAAGGTGGATGGCTACGAAGAGAAGAGCGGGCGCTCGACGGCGCTTGGCTTCGATGACCAGGAGCGCACGTCACGTCGCCTGGGCGTGGGGTTGTTGGGCAGTGTGCAGGTACAGCCAAATACCCGGCTTTTTGCCGAGGTGGCGCAGGAGCATGAGTTTGAGGACGACGAGCAGGATGTGACGATGCACCTGACCAGCTTGCCGGCGAATGATTTCACCCTGACCGGGTATACGCCGCACAGCGACCTGACCCGGGCGAGCCTGGGTGTGAGCCATGAACTGGTGGCAGGGGTGCATTTGCGCGGGAACTACAATTGGCGCAAGAGTGATGAGTTGACGCAGCAGGGCGTTAGCGTGGGGGTTAGCGTGGACTTCTGAATTGCTGGGGGCCGCTTTGCGGCCCATTCGCGGGTAAACCCGCTCCTACGACGGCCCCGTATACCTGAGGCTTGCGCAACCCTTGTAGGAGCGGGTTTACCCGCGAATACGGTAGCGGCGGAAACGGTGAACGCCTGGTGGAAATTGGCCAGCAGGCCCGGCCCATTCGCGGGTGAACCCGCTCCTACGACGGCCTGGTATGCCTGAGGCTTGCGCATCCCTTGTAGGAGCGGGTTTACCCGCGAATACGGTGGCGGCGGCAACGGTGAACGGCAGGTAGAAATTGGCCAGCAGGCCCGGCCCTTTCGCGGGTGAACCCGCTCCTACACAACCTTGTAGGAGCGTGGTTTACCCGCGAATGGGCTGCGCAGCAGCCCCAATCAATTTATCTGGCGGAAGTCTGCTCTGCCAACGCCACTGCACGGAACATCGCCCGGCGCTTGTTGATGGTTTCTTCCCATTCCAGCGCCGGCACCGAGTCGGCAACGATGCCGCCACCGGCCTGCACATGCAGCTCGCCATCCTTGATCACCGCAGTACGAATGGCAATTGCGGTATCCATGTTGCCGTTCCAGGCAAAATAGCCGACAGCACCGCCGTAAACCCCACGCTTGACCGGTTCCAGCTCGTCGATAATCTCCATCGCGCGGATCTTGGGCGCACCCGACAAGGTGCCAGCCGGCAGAATCGCCCGCAGTGCATCCATCGCCGTCAGGCCTTCACGCAGCTGGCCGGTAACGTTGGAAACAATGTGCATCACGTTGGAGTAACGCTCGATCACCATCTTCTCGGTCAGGCGCACACTGCCGGTCGAAGACACACGGCCGACATCGTTGCGGCCCAGATCGATCAGCATCAGGTGCTCGGCAATTTCCTTGTCGTCCGACAGCAGGTCGTCTTCCAGCGCACGATCGGCCTCTTCGGTCGCACCACGCGGGCGGGTACCGGCAATCGGGCGCACGGTGACCAGGTTGTCCTCGACACGTACCAGCACTTCGGGCGAGCTGCCGACCACATGGAAGTCACCGAAGTTGAAGAAGTACATATATGGCGTCGGGTTGAAGCAGCGTAGCGCGCGATACAGGTCGATAGGCGCAGCCTTGAAGTCGATCGACATGCGCTGCGACGGCACCACCTGCATACAGTCCCCGGCCAGGATGTATTCCTTGATACGACCGACGGCGTTTTCGTAATCCTCGCGGGTGTAGCTGGAGCGGAACGCCGGCTCGGCCGCCGGCGGGCCGCTCAGGTCCAGGCCGCGGCGTGGGGTGATTGGCTGGCGCAAGGTTTCCAGCAAACCTTGCAGACGTGCCTGGCCCTGTTCGAAGGCCTGATCTTCAGCGGGGTCGACCAACACGATGGCGTGCATCTTGCCCGCCAGGTTGTCGAACACCACCACCGCGTCGGACACCATCAGCAGGATATCCGGTACGCCCAGCGGGTCTGGGTTGGGGCTGGCGCCCAGGCGCTTTTCTACATAACGCACGCAGTCGTAGCCAAAGTAGCCAACCAGGCCGCCATTGAAACGCGGCAGGCCGGGGATATCGGCAACTTTGTAGCGGTCCTTGAAGGTTTCAACGAATGCCAGCGGGTCTTCGACCTCGCAGCTTTCCACCTCGACGCCATCGTGCAGGATGCTGACATGGTAGCCATGCACACGCATCACGGTGCGCGATGGCAAGCCGATCATCGAGTAACGGCCCCACTTCTCGCCGCCCTGCACCGATTCGAGCAGGTACGAGTTGGGCTGGTCAGCCAGTTTCAGGTAGATCGACAGCGGCGTGTCGAAGTCGGCCAAGGTTTCACAGGCCAAGGGAATACGGTTGTAGCCGGCAGCGGCCAGGCGCAGGAATTCTTCGCGGTTCATGAGTGGTCTCGTGGCAAGCAGCAATAGGTCAGGCAAACGGACGGGCCGGCACACGCCGGCAGGCTGAAGTCAGGCGCGCCAACGCCAACGGGCCAAGGCCTTGATGACTTTCATCCAGAATTTGCCAGTAACCGCCACGGTGGACTCTCTGTCTTGTGAGGCTTGAAGGTCCGCCAACGTTATCCCAGTGGCCGGGTCTGCGCAACCGGGCAGCAATGCGCGCAGGTCGTCGATTACCAGGCTGGGGGATTCGTCGTCGATCGGCCGGCCATGGTTATAGCCGTAGGTCAGGCCCACGCATTGCACGCCAGCCGCCTTGGCCGCCTGCACGTCACTGCGCGAATCACCGACAAACAGGGACTGCTGCGGGGTGACACCGGCCATCTGCATGACGAACAGCAACGCCGCCGGGTCGGGCTTTTTCTGCGGCAGGGTGTCGCCACCAATGATCCAGCGGAAGAAATTACCGATCTTCATCTGGTCCAACAGTGGGCCAACAAAGCGCTCAGGCTTGTTGGTAATCAGCGCCATCTCCACGCCCTGCTTGCGCAGCCAGCGCAGGGTGTCGCGCACACCGGGGTAGACCACGGTAAGTTCATGGCTTTCGGCATAAGCGTCCATGAACAGCGCCAGCGCCTGTTCTGCCAGCGCATCGTCCACGTCGGCATGGTCGATGCCGCCCGCCAACGCGCGGCGCACCAGCACCTGGGCGCCATTGCCAACCCAGTGGCGCACTGCCTCAAGGCCAGCAGGCGGGCGCCCCAGTTCGAGCAGCATGCGGTCCACAGCGGCGGCCAGGTCAGGCACGGAATCGATCAGGGTACCGTCCAGATCGAACATTACCAGCCTTGGCAGCGCCCCCGGGAACAGCTGCTCGAAGCCACTCATGGGCGGGCCAGGGCCAGTTCGGCGCGCATCTTGGCGATCACTTCCTGGTAGTCCGGGGCGTTGAAGATCGCCGAGCCGGCCACGAAGGTGTCGGCGCCAGCGGCAGCGATCTCGCGGATGTTGTTGACGTTCACGCCACCATCGATCTCCAGACGGATATCACGGCCACTGGCGTCGATCAGCGCACGCGCTTCGCGCAGCTTGTCGAGGGTGCCGGGGATGAACTTCTGCCCGCCGAAGCCTGGGTTGACGCTCATCAGCAGCACCATGTCGATCTTGTCCATCACATACTTCAGGGCGTCCAGGCTGGTGGCCGGGTTGAACACCAGGCCGGCCTTGCAACCACCATCCTTGATCAGCTGAAGCGAACGGTCGATGTGCTGCGTGGCTTCAGGGTGGAAGGTGATGTAGGTGGCACCCGCTTCGATAAAGTCGCCAATGATGCGGTCAACCGGGCTGACCATCAGGTGCACGTCGATCGGCGCAGTAACGCCGTACTTGCGCAGAGCGGTGCAAACCATCGGACCGATGGTCAGGTTGGGGACATAGTGATTGTCCATGACATCGAAGTGGACGATGTCTGCACCCGCAGCCAATACCTTGTCGACGTCCTCACCCAGGCGGGCAAAATCGGCAGAGAGAATGGAGGGGGCAATAGCGTAGGGCTGCATGGCGCACCTGTTGGCAGAGTCACGGTGGCGCGCATTGTAACTCAGGGAAAGCGATGAAGGCTGATTGGTATCAATTGGTGTCGACCAGCGCAACCTGTGCATGCCTCTTCGCGGCTTTAGCCGCGAAGAGGCATGCACAGGCAACCCATCATCAAGCCGGCTGTTGAGTCCTCAGCTTCTCACTACGCCCACGCAACCATTCCAGGGTCAGCAGCAACAACACCGAGAACGCAATCAGCAAGGTCGCCGCCGCGGCAATGGTCGGGCTCAGGTTCTCGCGAATACCACTGAACATCTGCCGCGGCAGAGTTGCCTGTTCCGGCCCGGCGAGGAACAGCGTCACCACCACCTCGTCAAACGAGGTGGCAAAGGCAAACAGGGCGCCCGAGATGACACCGGGCGCGATCAGCGGCAGGGTCACCCGGCGGAAAGCCAGCAGAGGCGAGGCTCCCAGGCTGGCCGCCGCACGCACCAGATTGTAGTTGAACCCCTGTAGCGTCGCCGACACGGTAATGATGACGAACGGCACACCCAGTACCGCATGCACCAGAATCAGCGAGGTGAAACTGTTGCCCATGCCCAGAGGAGCGAAGAACAGGTAACTGGCCACCCCGATGATCACTACCGGCACCACCATGGGCGAGATCACCAGCGCCATCACCAGCGACTTGCCGGGGAAATCGCCACGGGTCAGGCCGATGGCCGCCAACGTGCCGAACACCATGGCCAGCACCGTGGCCGCTGGGGCAACGATGATGCTGTTTTTCAACGCCCGCATCCATTCGGCCGAGCCGAAGAAGTCCTGATACCACTGCAGCGAGAAGCCCTGCAGCGGGTACACCAGGAAGCTGCCACTGTTGAACGACAGCGGCACGATCACCAGCACTGGCAAGATCAGGAACAGCAGGATCAAGCCGCAGAGAATACGCAGGCTGTAGAACCAGACCCGCTCCACGGGCGACATGTATGGGCTCAGCATGACAGGCTCCTCAGCTCAGGCGCAGACGGCTGGCGCCGACCAGCCAGCTATAGATCAGGTACAACAGCACGGTCGCCAGCAGCAACAGCCCGCCCAGTGCGGTGGCCATGCCCCAGTTGATGCTGGTGTTGGTGTAGAAGGCGACGAAGTAGCTGACCATCTGATCGTTGGGGCTACCTAGCAGCGCCGGGGTGATGTAGTAACCGATGGCAAGGATGAACACCAGCAGGCAACCGGCGCCAACACCGGCGTAAGTCTGCGGGAAGTACACCCGCCAGAAACTGGCGAACGGGTGGCAGCCCAGCGAGATCGCCGCACGCATGTAGCTCGGGGAAATACCCTTCATCACGCTGTACAGCGGCAGGATCATGAACGGCAGCAGGATGTGCACCATCGAGATGTAGACACCTGTGCGGTTGAACACCAGCTCCAGCGGCTGGTCGATGATGCCCATGGCCATCAGCGCGCTGTTGATCAGCCCGCCCGACTGCAGCAGCACGATCCAGGCCGCCACCCGCACCAGGATCGATGTCCAGAAAGGCAACAGCACCAGAATCATCAGCAGGTTGCTCTGCCGGGTCGGCAGGTTGGCCAACAAGTAGGCCAGTGGGTAGGCCAGTACCAGGCAGATAGTGGTAATCACCACCCCCATCCACAGGGTACGGACAAAAATGTCCAGGTAAATGGCCTGGTCCGGGGTGGCCTTGGCCAGCTCACCAAGGTCATCGATGCGATGGTCCACCGAGGCCAGCAGGTAGAAAGAAGTCACCGAACTGGTATTGCGGCGTATCGCCTGCCAATAAGCCGGGTCGCCCCAACGCTCGTCGACAGCCTGCAACGCCTCTTTATAAGAGGCAGGCTCAGCCTTGAAGGGCAGTGCACGGGCAGTCTTGGTCAACAAGCTGCGGTAACCGGCCAGCTCCATGTTCAAGCGTTTGGAGAGGTCACCAAGGGTCTGGTTCTTGCGCGACTCGGCCAAATCCTGGCTCAACGCCTTGTAAACGTCCTCGCCTGGCAGGCTTTTGCCATCCCACTGGCTGATGATTTCCACCGTGCGCGGCAGGCCGCCGACCACTTCAGGGTTGCCGACGCTCTTGTACAGCAGCGCCGCAATCGGCACCAGGAACACCAGCAGAAGAAACAGCGCCAGCGGCGCGATCAACGCCTGCGCCTTCCAGCGGTTGACCCGCTCGGCGTGTTTGAGGCGCTGCTTGAGACTTGGACCTGCGCCTTCGTTGAGGGGCACTGCAATGGCCATGGCGAACTCCGCAATACAGGCTGAATTGGGGGCCGCTTTACGGCCCCACACACTGGACGTTTACTTCTTCGCCGCCCAGGCGTTGAAGCGTTGCTCCAGCTGCTCGCTGTTGTCGGCCCAGAACGCCACGTCGATCTGCACCTGGTTGGCAATGTTCTCAGGCGTGGTCGGCATGTCTTTCTTCACGTCGTCCGACAGCAGGCTCACGGCCTTGGAGTTGGCCGGGCCATAGGCGATGTTTTCGGAGTAGATCTTCTGCTGCTCGGGCTTAACGCTGTAGGCGATGAACTTCTTCGCCTCTTCGACGTTCTTGGCACCCTTAGGGATCGCCCATGCATCAAAGTCGTAGATGCCGCCGTTCCACACCACTTTGAGGTTGCTCTCTTTCTGCACAGCGGCAATACGGCCGTTGTAGGCAGAGCTCATGACCACGTCGCCAGAGGCCAGGAACTGTGGCGGCTGTGCACCCGCTTCCCACCACTGGATACTGGGCTTGAGTTCATCGAGTTTCTTGAAGGCGCGGTCCACACCCTCTTTGGTGCCCAGTACCTGATACACGTCCTTCGGTGCCACACCGTCGGCCATCAGGGCGAACTCCAGGGTGTACTTGGCGCCCTTGCGCAGGCCGCGCTTGCCAGGGAATTTCTTGGTGTCCCAGAAATCCGCCCAGCTGGTGGGTGCGGTCTTCAGTTTGTCAGCGTTGTAGGCCATGACCGTGGACCAAACGAAGAAACCTACGCCGCACGGCTGGATGGCGCCCTTCACATAATCGGACTCGTTACCGAACAGGGCCGGGTCTAGCTCTTCGAACATGCCCTCGTCGCAACCGCGCGCCAGCTCTGGCGACTCAACCTCTACCAGGTTCCACGACACACTCTTGGTGTCGACCATCGCCTTGACCTTGGCCATTTCGCCGTTGTACTCACCCGCGACAATCTTGCCATTACCCGCTTTTTCCCAGGGTTCGTAGAACGCTTTGACCTGGGCAGCCTTGTTGGCGCCGCCGAACGAGATCACGGTGAGGTCTGCGGCCATGGCCTGGCCAGCGGTGAACAGCCCCAAAGCCAGGGCGGTCAGTTTCAACTGCTTGCGCATTATTATTCTCTCCACAGTACAGGGTTGGTGAAGCAATCCATCAATGGGCTTCGGCAATCGGATCGAGCGCGCGGGCGTGCTCCACCTCCCAGCCCAGCGGTACTACATCGCCCACGGCCAACGCCGGGTCGAGCTCGGCAATAGGCTGCTTCACGAAGAAGTCGCCTTTGCCGCAAACCTCCAGACGCACCCGCACGTGGTCGCCCAGGTAAATGAATTCGGCCACCCGGCCAGAGAACCGGTTCACGCAGCTTTCACTGTGGCCGTTCAGGCGCACGCGCTCCGGGCGTATCGACAGGGTCACCGGCTCGCCGGCCTGGCCGACATTCACCGCCAGCGCCTCGACCCGCTCACCGCGAGGCAACTGCACCTGGCAACGTTTGCCATCGCTGGCCAGCAGGGTGCCGCTAATGCGGTTGTTCTCGCCGATGAAGTTGGCGACGAAGGTGTTGCAAGGCTCTTCGTACAGCGTGCGCGGGTCGGCGATCTGCTGGATTTCGCCCTGGTGGAACACCGCCACGCGGTCAGACATGGTCAGCGCTTCGCCCTGGTCGTGGGTCACGTACACCACGGTCACACCCAGGCGCTGGTGAATGTGCTTGATCTCCATCTGCATGTGTTCGCGCAGCTGCTTGTCCAGCGCGCCAAGTGGCTCGTCCATCAGCACCAGTTGCGGCTCGAACACCAATGCCCGGGCCAGCGCCACACGCTGCTGCTGGCCGCCAGACAGCTGGCCGGGGTAGCGTTTGGCGAAAGCGTCGAGCTGGACCATGTTCAGCACACGTTTGACCCGCTCGCTGATATCGGTCTTGCTCAGGTTGCGCACGGTCAGCGGAAAGGCCAGGTTCTCGGCCACGGTCATGTGCGGAAACAGCGCGTAGTTCTGGAACACCATGCCGATATCACGCTTGTGCGGCGGCACGTTGTTGATCGAGCGGCCGCCAAGCTGGATTTCACCGGCGGTGGGGGTCTCGAAGCCCGCCAGCATCATCAGGCTGGTGGTTTTGCCGGAGCCGGACGGGCCAAGCAGGGTGAGGAACTCGCCCTTGCGGATATCCAGGTTGAGGTCTTTGACGATCAGCGACTCGCCGTCGTAGCTCTTCTGCACACCACGGAAGCTGACCAGCGTTTCGCCGGTTGCAGCGTTCGACTTCGCCTCGCTCATGCCTGCACCTTCTTGTTGGATGACTGCGTAGGCAAAAGAGTAGAAGAGACGCAAGCGCCCGAAAATCGGGGGTACTGAGAGAATGCCATCATCCGGATGGAAGATTTGTTGTAGGGATCGCCCTACAAGGATGGCGGAATTGGCATGCCCTTGCGAGCCAACCACGAAACCTGTGGGAGCGGGCATGCCCGCGAAGAGGCCGGCTCAGCCATAGAGATCAGCAGGCCAGGCCCGTTCGCGGGCATGCCCGCTCCCACAGAGGCTTCGGGAAGTTTCGGGCACCCGTATGTCGCAATCAGACCAGCTTGTGCTCCATGGCGTACTTCACCAGCTCCGCCAGCGAGTTCACTTTCAACTTCTGCATCAGGCGTGCCTTGTGGGTGCTGATGGTCTTGCTCGACAGCGCCAACTGCTGGGCGATGTCGTTGACGTTGGCGCCTTGGGCCAGGCGCTCGAACACCGAAAACTCCCGCTCCGAGAGCAATGTGTGCAACGGCCGGGATTCGGTGAGGCCTACTTCGAACACCATGCGGTCGGCCAGCGACGGGTCAATATAACGCCCGCCACCGGCCACCCGACGAATCGCTGTCAACAACAACGCCGGATCACTGTCTTTGGTGGCATAGCCCGCCGCACCGGCCTTCAGCGCCCGCGCCGCCATCTGTGCCTCATCGTGCATCGACAACATCAGGATCGCTGGAGCATCGTGCAGCGCACGGATACGCGGGATCGCCTCCAGGCCGTTCACACCCGGCATCGAGATATCCAGCAGTACCACCTCGCACGGTGTGTGGCGCAGGGTTTCGAGCAACTGCTCGCCATTACCGGCCTCCCCCGCCACTTGCATGTCCTTGGCCAGGCCAATCAACTGCTTGATGCCTTCACGGACAATGGTGTGGTCTTCGGCCACCAGTACTCGAATCACGATTGCTCTCCTACTCCAACGGAATGGCCACACTCAGGCTGGTGCCTTCGCCCGGCTCGCTTTCCAGCGTCATGCTCCCCCCCAGCATCAGCACCCGCTCGCGAACACCCACCAGGCCAAACGAGGTAGGCCGGGTCTGCTCGCGGCAAAAGCCTTGGCCATCATCACTGACCGTCATGCGCAACTGTCCGCCCTCACGTACCAGCTCAATCTCTACGCTGTGCGCCTGGGCGTGACGCATCACATTGGTCAGCGCCTCCTGGAGGATACGAAACAGCCCGGTGGCCTTGGCATCACTCAATGCTGGCAGATTATCGGGCACTTGCACCAGACAGGGGATTTGCGTGCGAGCCTCGAAACGCCGCGCCTGCCATTCGATGGCCGAGGCAATGCCGGCATCGAGGATCGGCGGACGCAAGGCAGTGGCGACATCGCGCACCAACTGGAACAACTGGGCAATCAGGCGTTTCATGCTCGCCAGGCGATCATTCAGGCCAGGGTCCAGCTCGGCATAGGCCAGCTCGCACATCGACACTTCCAGCTTGAGCACGGTCAGCATCTGCCCCAGCTCATCATGCACTTCCCGGGCGATACGGGCTTTTTCTTCTTCACGCACGCTCTCCAGGTGGGCCGAGAGTTCGCGCAGCTGCTCCTGGGACTTTGCCAGCGCCAGCTCGGCCCGCTTGCCCTGTGTGATGTCCCAGACTACACCGTCCCACACCACCTGGCCGTTGCCCAGATGCCGGGCGCTGGCCTTGATATCGGCCCAGCGCTGTTCGCCCTGCCGGGTGAGGATGCGCCCCTGCCAGGACCAGTCCTGGTCGCTGGCCAGGGCCAGGTCCTGCACCCGGTGATAATCAGCACGGTCCTCGGGGTGCACCAGGTTGCGCAGGCCCATCTGCGGGTGCTGGATCTCGCTGGGTGCATAACCCACCAATGCCTCGCTACCCTCACTGATATAGGGGAACTCCAGATCGCCCTCGGCTGGGTCACGTTCCAGGCGAAACACCAACCCTGGTACGTTGCCAGCAATGCCCTTGAGCCTCGCCTCGCTTTCGCGAAGGGCCGCCAAGGCACGGTGGCGCTCAGTGACATCGGCGAGGTAGACCACCAGATATTCGGAATCACGAAAGCGCAGAAAGCTCAGTGACAGCTCCACGGGTAGCAAGCTTTGATCAGCCCGCCGGCATTGCGTCTCAAACTGACCGACACCCCCCGCCCCTGTCCGCGCCCCTTTCCACAGCTCCAGCCAACGGTCCATGTTCAGGCTCGGCTCGAAGTCGCTCAGCGGCCGCTCCAGCAACGCCCCTTCGCTGTAGCCCAACATGCGCTCGGCGGCATGGTTGGCGTAACGCACATGGCTGTCCCAGTTGACCCAGAGGATACCCACGGTGCTCTGATCGATGGCGAACTGGCTCAGGCGCAACGCCTCTTCGCGCACCTGGCGTTCAACAAGGCTCTCCCGCGCGGCCAACAGGCTGCGCTCCAGCTGGCGCTGCTGACGGCGTTGCCACACCAGCGTGGCCAAGGCACACAACAGCAACAGACCGAACAGCAAGGCCATGTTCTGCCAGAAGCCCGGCGACTCGCTCAGGCGCGGGTACTTCGGCTGCAACCAGCGCTGATGCAGTTGTTCCAGCTCCTTGGCCGGCACTGCCTGCAAGCCACGTTCAAGTACATCGGCCAGCAGCGGCCAGTCGCGCCGCGAACCGATACGCAACAGCTGCGGCAGGCCAATATCGCCGACCACCGCCAGCTCACCGAACTCGCTCTCGCGCGACAGGCGGCTGAGCTGCGCTTCATCCAGCACGGCGAAACTGGCCTGGCCACCTACCACCAGTTGCAAGGCCTCACGATCGTCGGGCACCCCCTGCAGGTTGAGGTTGCCGTAGTTGCCGCGCAGGTAATCCGCCAGCGGGCTGGGCATGCGCACCGCCACGCGTTGCTCGGCTTCAAGCTTTTCCAGCTCCACGGCCATGGCCCCGGTGCGCGGCCCCACCACCAGCTGTGGCACGCGCATGTACGGGTCGCTAAATAGCCACAGGCGCAGGCTGGCTGGCGTCTGGGTAAGGCCAGGGGCGAAGTCGATTTCGCCGCTTTGCAGGGCATGCTCCAAACTGGCCTGGTCACTGAAGTTACGCCAGGTGAGGTCCAGCCGCAGCGCCTGCGCCAGGCTGTTCACCAGCTCCACATTGGCCCCATACAGTTGCTGCAGACGCCGGTCGAACTGGGCGTAGGGCGCCTGCAACACCAGGCCGACACGCAGGCTGCGGTGGGTGTCCAGCCACTGCTGCTGGTCAGGCTCCAGCACCACAGTTGGCATTGCCTCGGGCTTGGCCCAGGCAATCAAGGGCAGCCACAAGCAGCCGATAACCAACAGGCGACGCACTCGCTTCATCTATACGCTCGACTTGGCAAAGACGGCCATGCAGCATGGCCGTCACGGGCAAATACTATTAGGCTGCCGGTTTCATTCTGGCCTTGGGTTGACTCATGTCCACACTTTATCGCACGACGCTGGCAATGTGCTGCCTGGCCTCGGTCCTTCCACTCGGCGCCCTGGCCGCCGATGCCGAAAAACCACCTGCAAATACCATGGCACCGGCTGCCGAGGCCCCACGCCCACCCTTGCTGGAACGCAGCCAGGAGGATGCACTGGCGCTGGAGCGGCTGCTGCCCAAGGCTGAGCAGCAGACCCTGCAGGCCGGTGCCGACAGCTTCCTGGCCCTGTGGAAGCCGGCCAACGACAACGATCCGCAAGGGGCGGTGATCATTGTCCCCGGTGCAGGCGAAACGGCCGACTGGCCAAATGCAGTCGGCCCACTGCGGCAAAAATTCCCGGATATCGGCTGGCACAGCCTCAGCGTAAGCCTGCCCGACCTGCTCGCAGACAGCCCGCAAGCACGGGTCGAAGCCACACCACCGGCAGCGCCTGCGCCAGACAAAGGCGAAAGCGCACCGGTCAAGGACGTACCGGCCGACGCCAACGCCAACGTGGCCCAAGCCACCGCGGCCGATGCCGACACAGCAGAAAGCACCGATGCCGAACAAGCCAGCGAGCAGGCCGACCCGGCAGATGCCGAACGCATCTTCGCCCGCCTGGATGCCGCCGTGGCGTTCGCCCAACAACACAATGCCCGCAGCATCGTACTGATCGGCCATGGTAGCGGTGCATATTGGGCGGCGCGCTACCTGAGCGAGAAGCAGCCACCGCAGGTACAAAAACTGGTGATGGTCGCTGCACAGACCCCTGCACGGGTGGAGCAGGACCTGGAAAGCCTGGCCCCAACCTTGAAGGTACCCACGGCCGATATCTACTACGCCACCCGCAGCGCTGACCGCAACGCAGCCCAGCAACGGCTGCAGGCCAGCAAGCGGCAGAAGGATAGCCAGTACCGACAATTGTCATTGATTGCCATGCCAGCAAACAAAGCGGCGGAACAAGAGCAATTGTTCCGCCGGGTGCGGGGGTGGATGAGCCCTCAGGGCTGAGTTCGGCTTGATCCTTGTGGCGGGGCGTCAAAGGCCGCGCCGCTTGCGGATCATGGCATAGGCCTGGTGCAACTCACGGGTGCGTGCGGTCGCTTCACGCACCTGCGCCTCGCTGGCACCAGTACCCGCCAGCTTGTCCGGGTGATGCCGACTGACAAGCCGACGATACGCCTGCTTGACCTTATCGGTGTCGGTGTCTGCGTCCACCGCCAGCAAGCGCAACGCTGCCGCGTAGGTCATGGGCACGCTTTCTGCGCCCGTGGCCTTGCGCGGCTCGTACTCCAGCGACATAGCCTGCACCTGGCGTCGGCTCATGCCCAGCTTCTGCCCCCAGTCGAGCAGCAGCTCACGCTCCTTGTTGCCCATCTTGCCGTCAGCCCAGACCATGCGCCAACAGGCCCGCAAGGTACCTTCCGCCGCGTGGGGCTGCTGACTGATGCGCCGCAGGTGCCCGCCAAGCCGGTCCTTGCCCGCCTTGCCACGGTTGAACGCATTGATGGCGCGCAGCCGGGCTGCCTCGGCCAGGTCCAGGCGCACCATCTCCTGACGCGCCTGCTGGATATGCTGCTCGGCTACCCGGCCATCGCACTTGGCCAGACGCCCGAGCATCACGAACAACAACTCGTCATCGCGTAATGCGGGGCGCCCACCCAGGCGTTCGCGCATGTCTTCCCAGCCTTGCAAGCGCAGCCGGCGGTCAATGGCCTGCCCAAGCAACGCACCGAGCAAGGCACCCGGTATGCTCGCAACGGCAAAACCGGCACTCACACCAATCACCGTGCCTGGCCACCACATGTCAGGCGCGCTCGCCAATCAGAGACTCAGCCTCGGCCAGGCGTTCAAGCGTGCCAACATCCACCCAGTGCCCACGGTAGTGTTCGCCAGATACCTTGCCGGCCGCCATCGCCTGGCGCAGCAACGGTGCCAGCTTGAAGGCACCCGCCTGGCAACCTTCGAACAGCGCCGGGTGCAGCACCGAAATGCCGCTGAAGGTCAGCGTGCCTGGTGCGTCATCGCCGTCAACGACCTGCTCGCCCATCAGGCGGAAGTCACCGCGGCCGTGATGGCCAGGGTTGTCGACCAGCACCAGGTGAGCCAGGCCTTGCAGGGGAGCCTGCAGACGCGCGAAGTCGTAGTCGGTCCACACATCGCCATTCACCAGCAGGAACGGCGCCTCACCCAACAAAGGCAGGGCCTTGAAGATGCCGCCGCCGGTTTCCAGCGGTTCACCTTCAGGTGAATAGCGGATGCTCAGGCCGAAGCGGCTACCGTCGCCCAGATGGTCCTCGATCTGCTGGCCAAGCCAGGCATGGTTGATCACCACTTCGGTCACGCCCGCTGCCGCCAGGGCGCGCAGGTGGTACTCGATCAGCGGCTGGCCGGCGACCGGGACCAACGGTTTTGGGGTGTGCAGGGTCAGCGGGCGCATGCGCTCGCCCTTCCCCGCAGCCAGGATCATGGCCTTCATGCACGCGCTCCGGCCTGCAACTCGGCAATCAGCTCACCCAGCTCCGCCAATTCGGGCCGGCGACCGATCACTTCATTTATATAGGCGAAGAAACGCGGCACGTCGCCCAGGTAACGCGGCTTACCGTCGCGGTGGCAGATACGGGCGAAGATGCCGATCACCTTCAGGTGCCGCTGCACGCCCATCAGGTCACTGGCGCGGTGGAAGGCTTCGAACTCGGCCTGCACCGGGATGCCAGCCGCCTGCGCCCGCTGCCAGTAGTCGCTCAGCCAGCCTTCGACCCGCGCCTGCGGCCAGCTGACAAAGGCGTCCTTGAACAGGCAGGTAATGTCGTAGGTGACCGGGCCGTATACCGCATCCTGAAAGTCCAGCACACCAGGGTTGGGGGTGCTCTGCATCAGGTTGCGCGGCATGTAGTCACGGTGTACCAGCACCTTGGGTTGCGCCAGGGCGCTGTCGATCAGCAACTGGCTGACGCGCTGCCAGGTGGCCTTCTGTGCATCGGTGAAGGTCAGGCCCAGCTCACGCCCAACGTACCATTCGGGGAACAGTTCCACTTCACGGCGCAGCAGGGCGTCATCGTAGCTGGGCAGCGGCGCGTCCATCGGCAAACGCTGGAACTTCAGAAGGGCATCGATGGCGTCGGCGAACAGGCCATCGGCGTTGTCGGCATTGATGATGTCAAGGTATGTCTGAGTGCCCAGATCCCCAAGCAACAAAAAGCCGCGTTCCAGGTCCTGGGCGTGGATCAGCGGCACATGGACGTCAGCGCTGGCCAGCAGGTGGTCGATGGCGACGAACGGTCGGCAGTTCTCCTGCGGGGGGGGCGCATCCATGATCACGAAACTGTGGCCAGCGCCCTGCCAGCGGAAATAGCGGCGGAAGCTGGCGTCGCTGCTGGCAGCGGTCAAGCTGCCTGCAGGCACCTCGCCCCAGGCGTTGTCACGGAAAAGATCATTGAGCTGTTCATCGAGCCAGACCGTCAGTTGTTGCAGGCGTACATCGTGTTCAGGCATTGCAAGGGTCTCCGACGGCCCTAGCCGTCAAGCGGGTCATGCTTTATTATCCAGCATCTTTTTCAGACCATCGAGAGGCGTGCGGCCCCACACGCGGGCAGATGGCACGCAGGAAGCCCGGACTAATAAGATGGCATTGAAATCCCCCGCGTTTCGTAGAAAGTTTCCGTTGCTGGTAACCGGCGGTCTGCTGGCCCTGCAACCTCTGGCCACCTCATACGTAGTGGCAGCCGAACAGTTCGACTGCCAAGTGTCCGCCGCCGGTGGTTGGGACTGCAAGCCCAAAACCCCAGTCAACAACTTGCCACCGCGCCCGGTGCACGAAGGTGCAGCCGTCAGCTCCGGTACCGAAGCGGCGGGCGAAGCCGAAACTGCGGACCGGCCCGTGCTGGTTACCGAGGCCAAGGGCCGTGGTCTGAAGTCGCGCAGCGAAGACTACAGCCACCTGGACTGGGTTCCGCGTGAAAAGCTCACCGCCGCGCAGCTGGCTGAAACCGGCCCGTACTGCGGTGGCGCGTATATCGAGCCAACCCGCCCGGGCATGGCCGACACCACGCCGAAGGACGAGTCGCCAACCTACATCAATGCCAAGGTATCCAAGTACCAGCAGGAGCAGCAGGTCGCTACCCTCGCCGGTGACGTGGTAATGCGCCAGGGCAGCATGCAGGCCGAAGCCGACGAGGCCAACCTCTACCAGGCCGAAAACCGTGGCGAGCTCAAGGGCAACGTCAAGATCCGTGACAACGGTTCGCTGGTGGTCGGTGACGAGGCCCAGATCCAGCTCGACACTGGCGAAGCCCAGGTCGACAACGCCGAATACGTGATGCACAAGTCGCACATCCGCGGCAGTGCCCTGTACGCCAAGCGTGGCGAAAACGCCATCATCCGCCTCAAAGACGGTACGTACACCACCTGCGAACCGGGCAGCAACGCCTGGCAGCTGAAGGGCAACAACATCACCCTGAACCCGGCCACCGGTTTCGGTACTGCGACCAACGTTACGCTACGGGTCAAGGATTTCCCGGTGTTCTATACACCGTACATCTACTTCCCGATTGACGACCGTCGCCAGTCCGGTTTCCTGCCGCCGTCGTTCAGCACCAGCAGCGACACCGGCTTCATGCTGGTCACGCCGTACTACTTCAACCTGGCGCCTAACTACGACGCCACGTTGTACCCGCGTTACATGGCCAAGCGCGGCCTGCTGATGGAAGGCGAGTTCCGCTACCTGACACCTTCCAGCGAAGGCCAGTTCGGCGGCGCCTACCTGAACGACAAGAACGACGACCGCAAAGATCAGACGGATTACAAAGATCAGCGCTGGATGGTCAACTGGCAGCACAAGGGTGGCCTGGACGAACGCCTGATGACCGAGGTGGACTACACCGACATCAGCGACCCGTTCTACTTCCAGGACCTGGAATCTGACCAGATTGGCGTGGAAAGCCGCGACCTGCTGAACCAGCAGGGTGCGTTGACCTACCGAGGCGACAGCTACACCGCGCGGTTGAACGTGCATGCCTACGAGATGGCTACCATCTCGCAGATCACGCCGTATGATCGCCTGCCGCAGCTGACCCTGAACGGTACGCTGCCGTTCCAGCCTGGCGGTTTGAACCTGGGTTACGAAACCGAAGCGGTTCGCTTTGATCGTGATCTAAAGAACGATTTCGTCCGCGACAAAGATGGTAATCCAGACTTTTCTGCCGGGGCAGAAGGTCGCCGCTTGGATGAGAACGTCACCGGCATTGCCCGCGCCAACGGTACTCGTCTGAACGTGGCGCCATCGATCAGTCTGCCAATGAATGCCAGCTATGGCTTCTTCACACCAAAGTTAAAGTACGCGTATACCCACTACGATCTTGACCTCGATAGCAAGGGCAAGGCCGAAGCAATCACACAGTCGGCAGATCCAGCATACGGCAGCTATAGCAGTACGCTGAACCGTGATATCCCGATCTTCAGCGTGGACAGTGGCCTGTACTTCGACCGCAGCACCTCGATGTTCGGCAACAACTATCGCCAAACTCTCGAACCACGCATGTTCTACCTCTACGTCCCGTACAAGGACCAAAAGGACATCCCGCTGTTCGATACGGGTGAGACCCTCTTCAGCTACGACTCGCTATTCCGCGATAACCGTTTCAGCGGCACCGACCGCATCGGCGACGAGAACAAGCTGTCGCTGGGCGTGACTACCCGATGGATCGAAGACAACGGCTTCGAGCGCCAGAACTTCAGCATCGGCCAAGCGCTGTACTTCAAGGACCGCAAGGTTCAGCTACCAGGCATCGACTACCGTACTCGTGACTCCTCCAAGGCTGATGTTTCGCCATACGCGTTGCTGTACAACTACTACTTCAATCGCGACTGGCGCTTCAATTCGGACTTCAACTGGGACCCGGACAGCCGCAGCACCCGCTCGGGCAGCGCGATGTTCCATTACCAGCCTGAAGACAACCCGAACAAGGTGGTCAACCTCGGTTATCGCTACCGCAATGACACCATTGCCTACGACTCAACGACCGGAAAATGGACGGAGGGCGGTGACTATGGCACCCCGGGCGATCCGAACTACATCAAGGATTACTACAAGATCCAGCAGCACGACTTCTCGGTCATTTGGCCGATCGTGCCGCAGTGGAACGTAATCGCTCGCTGGCAGCATGACTACAACCGCAACCGTACCCTGGAAGCCATGGGTGGTTTCGAATACGACAACTGCTGCTGGAAGCTGCGCCTGATCAACCGTTACTGGATCGACTACGACGATTTCAGCCAGGCCCTTCCACAGAACGAAAAAGGCGACCACGGTGTCTTCCTTCAGATCGTCCTGAAAGGCCTCGGCGGCGTAGTTGGCAACAAGGTCGAGTCTTTCCTCGACCAAGGCATTCAAGGTTACCGTGAACGTGAAGACCAAGCTTATTGATCGTCTGCGCCCAGTGTTGCTGGGCGTCGCTTTGCTGAGTGGCGCGGTGCATGCCGCGGTGCAACCTCTTGATCGCGTGGTGGCTATCGTCGACAACGACGTGGTCATGCAAAGCCAGCTGGACCAGCGTGTCCATGAGGTCCAGCAAACCATCGCCAAGCGCGGCGGCGGCGTGCCGCCGACCAGCGCCCTGGAACAGCAGGTACTGGAACGCCTGATCGTCGAGAACCTGCAGCTGCAGATCGGCGAGCGCTCTGGCATCCGCATCACCGACGAAGAGCTGAACCAGGCCATTGGCACCATTGCCCAGCGCAATGGCATGTCGCTGGACCAGTTCCGCGCGGCGCTGGCCCATGACGGCCTGTCGTTCGACGACGCTCGCGAGCAGGTCAAGCGCGAGATGATCATCAGCCGCGTGCGCCAACGCCGCGTTGCCGAACGCATCCAGGTGTCCGAGCAGGAAGTGAAGAACTTCCTGGCCTCGGACCTGGGCAAGATGCAGATGTCGGAAGAGTACCGCCTGGCCAACATCCTCATCCCGACCCCGGAAGCCGCCAACTCGGACGATATCCAGAAGGCTGCGCGCAAGGTCGGTGACGTTTACCAGCAACTGCGCCAGGGTGCTGACTTCGGCCAGATGGCGATTGCCAACTCGGCCAGCGAAAACGCCCTGGAAGGCGGCGAGATGGGCTGGCGTAAAGCCGGTCAGCTGCCACCCGACTTCGCCAAGATGCTCAGCAGCATGCCGGTGGGCGAAATTACCCAGCCTATTCGCATCCCCAACGGCTTCATCATCCTCAAGCTCGAGGAGAAGCGCGGCGGCAGCGAGAACGTACTGCGTGACGAAGTGCATGTACGCCACATCCTGATCAAGCCAAGCGAGATCCGCAGCGAGGCGGCCACCCAGCAGCTGGCCGAGCGCCTGTACGATCGGATCAAGAACGGCGAAGACTTCGGCGAACTGGCCAAGAGCTTCTCGGAAGACCCGGGTTCGGCACTCAACGGCGGCGACCTCAACTGGGTCGATCCGAACAGCCTGGTACCGGAGTTCCGTGAACAGATGGCCAATGCCCAGCAAGGCGTGGTGACCAAACCGTTCAAGACCCAGTACGGCTGGCACGTTCTGGAAGTGCTGGGCCGCCGCGCCACCGACAGCACCGAGCAGGCTCGCGAACAGCAGGCCCTGAGCGTACTGCGCAACCGCAAGTACGACGAAGAGCTGCAAACCTGGCTGCGCCAGATCCGCGACGAAGCCTACGTTGAAATCAAGCTGCCTGGCGCTGACCAGGCCGCCCAGTGAAGCCCCTGCGCTTCGCCGTCACCCCCGGCGAGCCGGCCGGCATAGGCCCCGACCTGTGCCTGCTGCTCGCCGCAGACGCCCAGCCCCACCCCCTGATCGCCATCACCAGCCGTGACCTGCTCGCCGAGCGGGCCACGCAGCTGGGGCTGGCCGTCAGCCTGCTGCCGGTAGCCCCGGGCCAATGGCCTGACCTCCCGGCACCCGCAGGTAGCCTGTACGTCTGGGATACCCCCTTGGCGGCTCCGGTGGTGCCAGGCCAGCTGGACAAGGCCAACGCAGCGTTCGTGCTGGAAACCCTGACCCGCGCTGGGCAAGGCTGCCTGGACGGGCACTTCGCCGGGATGATCACGGCCCCGGTTCACAAGGGAGTGATCAACGAAAGCGGTATCGCCTTTTCCGGGCATACCGAATTCCTTGCCGAACTGACCCGCACCGCACAAGTGGTAATGATGCTGGCCACCCGCGGCCTGCGCGTGGCCCTGGTGACCACGCACCTGCCACTGCGTGATGTTGCCGACGCTATCACTGCAGAGCGCGTCGAACGTGTAACCCGTATCCTGCATGCCGACATGCGCGACAAGTTCGGCATTGCCAACCCGCGTATCCTGGTGTGTGGCCTCAACCCGCACGCGGGCGAGGGCGGCCACCTGGGCCGCGAAGAAATCGACATCATCGAGCCGACCCTGGCCCGCCTGCGCACCGAAGGCATGGACCTGCGCGGGCCACTGCCGGCCGATACCCTGTTTACCCCCAAATATCTGGAGCACTGCGATGCGGTGCTGGCGATGTACCACGACCAGGGCCTTCCCGTACTCAAGTACAAAGGCTTCGGCGCAGCAGTGAACGTGACCTTGGGCCTGCCAATCATCCGCACGTCGGTTGACCACGGCACCGCCCTGGACCTGGCCGGCACTGGCAAAGTCGACACCGGCAGCCTGCGCGTCGCACTGGAAACCGCCTACCAGATGGCCGAGAACCGACCATGAACGAGCAATACCAACACCGGGCGCGCAAGCGCTTCGGCCAGAACTTCCTGCACGACGCCGGTATCATCGACCGCATCCTGCGTGCCATCAACGCCAAGGCCGGCGAACACCTGCTGGAAATCGGCCCGGGCCAAGGCGCCCTGACCGAAGGCCTGCTGGGCAGTGGCGCACAGCTGGACGTGGTGGAGCTGGACAAAGACCTGGTGCCGATCCTGCAGCACAAGTTCGCTGATCGCAGCAACTTCCGCCTGCACCAGGGCGACGCCCTGAAGTTCGACTTCAACCAGCTGGGCGTGCCGCCGCGCAGCCTCAAGGTGGTTGGCAACCTGCCCTACAACATCTCCACCCCGCTGATCTTCCACCTGCTCAGCCACGCCGGGCTGATCCGCGACATGCATTTCATGCTGCAGAAGGAAGTGGTCGAGCGCATGGCCGCCGGTCCTGGCGGCGGTGACTGGGGGCGCTTGTCGATCATGGTGCAGTACCACTGCCGCGTGGAGCACCTGTTCAATGTCGGCCCTGGTGCCTTCAACCCACCCCCGAAAGTGGATTCGGCAATCGTCCGCCTGGTGCCGCACGAAGTGCTGCCGTTCCCGGCCAAGGACCACCTGCTGCTGGAGCGTGTCGTTCGCGAAGCGTTCAACCAGCGCCGCAAGACGCTGCGCAACACCATGAAAGGCCTGCTGGACAGCGCCGCCATCGAGGCTGCCGGCGTTGATGGCAGCCTGCGCCCTGAACAGCTCGACCTGGCAGCCTTCGTGCGCCTGGCTGACCAGCTGGCGGATCAGCAACAAGCCTGATTTAGCCTGTACCGGCCGCTTCGCGGGCCACAAGGGATCGCACAACCCTCAAATCCTGTGCGACCCCTTGTAGGAGCGGGTTTACCCGCGAAGCGGCCGGCACAGACAACACACCCCCCAAGCCCGATCACCGCTGGCCCTCCCCCCTCCCAATGGCCTAGACTGCATTATTGCGTCAGTTCGCCCAAGGCCCTTGCATGTCCGACCCCCGCTATCAAATCGACGTCAGCGTCGTGACCCGCTACCTGAAAGAACAATCCGACCCCGAAAACAGTCGCTTCGCTTTCGCCTACACCATTACCGTGCAGAACAACGGCTCGCTCAGCGCCAAGTTGCTGTCGCGCCACTGGCTGATCACCAACGGTGACGGCGAGGTAGAGGAAGTCCGCGGCGCCGGTGTGGTCGGTCAGCAACCCAACATCGACCCAGGCCAGAGCCACACTTACAGCAGTGGTGCCGTCATCAGCACCCGCGTTGGCACCATGCAGGGCAGCTACCAGATGTTCGCCGAAGACGGTAAGCGCTTCGACGCCGAGATTGCCCCCTTTCGGCTGGCAGTGCCCGGAGCGCTGCACTGATGGCCACCTACGCCGTCGGTGACCTACAGGGCTGCCTGCAGCCACTCAAATGCCTGCTCGATCGCGTCAGTTTCAACCCCGCCGTCGACCGCCTGTGGCTGGTCGGCGACCTGGTCAACCGCGGCCCCGAGTCACTGGAAACCCTGCGCTTCCTGTACTCGATCCGTCATTCACTGGTCTGCGTGCTGGGCAACCATGACCTGCACCTGCTGGCCGCCTGGCACAACGTCGAGCGCCTCAAGAAAAGCGACACACTGCGCGAGATCATCGAAGCCCCGGACGCCGACCAGCTGTTCGACTGGCTGCGCCAGCAGAAGCTGCTGCATTACGACGAGCCCCGCGGCATCGCCCTGGTTCATGCCGGCATACCGCCACAATGGACCCTTGGCAAAGCCCTGGAGCTCGCTGCCGAGGTCGAGGAAGTGCTGCGTGACGACACCCGCCTGCAGCTGTACCTCGACGGCATGTATGGCAACGAGCCGAACAAGTGGAGCAAGAACCTCGCCGGCGTCGAACGCCTGCGGGTCATCACCAACTACTTTACCCGCATGCGCTTCTGCACGGCCGATGGCAAACTCGACCTCAAGAGCAAGGAAGGCCTGGGTAGCGCGCCCAAAGGCTACAAAGCCTGGTACGCGCACAAGGACCGCCGCTCACGCCACGTGAAGATCATCTTTGGCCATTGGGCCGCTCTGCAGGGTGAGGTCACCGAGCCCGACGTCATCGCCCTGGACACTGGCTGCGTATGGGGCGGCGCCATGACCCTGTACAACGTCGACAGCGGCGAATACCACCGCTGCGACTGCGCCGACGACGGCACCCTGCGCCAGCCGGCACAACCCACTACACTCAACGACCACACCTGAAGGAAGTAGTACCCATGAGCGAATTCAAGCGCATCCCTCCTGAGCAGGCCTTGGAGCTTCGCAAGAAAGAAGGTGCGGTCGTCGTCGACATTCGCGACCCACAGGCCTTCGCCGCCGGCCACATCACCGGCGCCCGGCACCTGGATAACCACTCGGTCGCCGATTTCATCCGCAACGCCGACCTCGACGCGCCAACCCTGGTGGTCTGCTATCACGGCAATTCCAGCCAAAGCGCTGCCGCCTACCTGGTAGGCCAGGGTTTCTCCGACGTCTACAGCGTGGACGGCGGCTTCGAACTGTGGCGTGCGACCTACCCGGCCGAGACCGCCCAAGGCAGCACTGAATAATTTTTTTAATTTTTCCTGCAGCCCGCGCCCCGTGCGGGCTTGCGGCTTATCTGACGAACGGTCATTCGTAACTTCTGCCCTCCTCGCCCCTTGACCTTGCAGATAACCAACTACGCTTAAGCTCAGGCCATCCAAAAAAGGGGAGAGCCGGTACACCGGCGTGCGGGTCATCGGTAGCGTTACAGGGTGTTCTGGGGGGTATACAGCAATCGGCCAACCCGGTTGCATGCCAGCATCAGCTGACTGATCCGGCGTCGTCTCCACGTATCGAGCGAGGTGACGTCATGAGTATTTTTAGCCACTTCCAACAACGTTTCGAGTCTACGCGCCAGGAAGAACTCTCGCTGCAGGAGTACCTCGAGCTGTGCAAAGAGGATCGCAGTGCCTACGCATCGGCGGCCGAACGGCTGTTGCTGGCCATCGGTGAGCCAGAGCTGATCGACACCTCTACCAACTCCAGGCTGTCGCGCATCTTCTCCAACAAGGTTATCCGCCGCTATCCGGCCTTTGCCGACTTCCATGGCATGGAAGAGTGCATCGACCAGATCGTGTCGTACTTCCGCCACGCCGCCCAAGGCCTGGAAGAGAAGAAACAGATCCTCTATCTGCTGGGCCCGGTAGGCGGCGGCAAGTCCTCGCTGGCGGAAAAACTCAAGCAGCTGATGGAAAAGGTGCCGTTCTACGCGATCAAGGGCTCGCCGGTATTCGAGTCACCTCTGGGCTTGTTCAATGCCACCGAAGATGGGGCCATTCTCGAGGAAGAGTTCGGCATCCCACGGCGCTACCTCAATACCATCATGTCGCCTTGGGCCACCAAGCGCCTGCAGGAGTTTGGCGGGGACATCTCCAAGTTCAAGGTGGTGAAGCTGTACCCGTCGATTCTTAACCAGATCGCCATTGCCAAGACCGAACCCGGCGATGAAAACAACCAGGACATCTCGGCCCTGGTCGGCAAGGTCGATATCCGCAAACTTGAGGAATACCCACAGAACGACGCCGATGCTTATAGCTACTCGGGCGCGCTGTGCCGGGCCAACCAGGGCCTGATGGAATTCGTCGAAATGTTCAAGGCGCCGATCAAGGTCCTGCACCCCTTGCTCACCGCCACCCAGGAAGGCAACTACAACAGTACTGAAGGCCTTGGGGCGATTCCCTATACCGGGATTCTGCTGGCGCACTCCAACGAATCGGAGTGGCACACCTTCCGTAACAACAAGAACAACGAAGCGTTCATCGACAGGATCTATATCGTCAAGGTGCCGTACTGCCTGCGGGTCAGCGATGAAATAAAGATCTACGACAAACTGCTGGTCAACAGCTCGCTGTCCAAGGCCCACTGTGCCCCAGATACGCTCAAGATGCTGGCTCAGTTCACGGTGCTTTCCCGCCTGAAAGAGCCAGAGAACTCCAATATCTATTCCAAGATGCGCGTTTACGACGGGGAAAACCTCAAGGACACCGATCCAAAGGCCAAGTCGATCCAGGAATACCGGGACTCTGCGGGTGTCGACGAAGGCATGAACGGCCTGTCGACGCGCTTCGCCTTCAAGATCCTGTCCAAGGTGTTCAACTTCGACCCACACGAAATTGCCGCCAACCCGGTGCACCTGCTGTATGTCCTCGAACAGCAGATCGAACAGGAACAGTTCCCGGCTGAAGTGCGCGAACGCTATCTGCGCTACCTGAAGGAATACCTGGCACCGCGCTACATCGAGTTTATCGGCAAGGAAATCCAGACCGCCTACCTGGAGTCCTACAGCGAATACGGCCAGAACATCTTCGACCGCTACGTGTTGTATGCAGACTTCTGGATCCAGGATCAGGAATACCGCGACCCGGAAACCGGCGAAATTCTCAACCGCATTGCGCTCAACGAGGAACTGGAAAAGATCGAGAAACCGGCTGGCATCAGCAACCCGAAAGACTTCCGCAACGAGATCGTCAACTTCGTACTGCGCGCACGCGCCAACAACAATGGCAAGAATCCAAGCTGGCTGAGTTATGAAAAGCTGCGGGTCGTGATCGAGAAGAAAATGTTCTCCAACACCGAAGACCTGCTGCCGGTCATCAGCTTCAACGCCAAGGCCAGCAAAGAGGACCAGAAGAAACACAACGACTTCGTCACCCGGATGGTGGAGCGTGGCTATACCGACAAACAGGTGCGCCTGCTGTCGGAATGGTACCTGCGGGTCAGGAAATCGCAATAAAGCGGCAAGCTACGAGCCGCAAGCTGCAAGCTGCCTGGCGTTGGCATTGCTGCCCGCGTCACAGCTTGCAGCGGCGGTGGCTGCTCTTTCTTGCAGCTTGAAGCTTGTGGCTTGCAGCTTGTGGGTTGCAGCTGCATCCAGTCACCGGAGGGACCATGAGCTACGTTATAGACCGACGCCTGAACGGCAAGAACAAGAGCACGGTCAACCGCCAGCGCTTCCTGCGGCGGTACCGCGAACACATCAAGAAGGCCGTCGAAGAGGCGGTGAGCCGCCGTTCCATCATGGATATGGAACACGGCGAGCAGATCAGTATTCCCGGGCGCGACATCGACGAACCCGTCTTGCATCATGGTCGTGGGGGCAAACAGACCATCGTGCATCCTGGCAACAAAGAGTTCACTGCCGGTGAACACATCCCACGGCCGCAAGGCGGTGGAGGCGGTGGCGGTCGCGGCAAGGCCGGCAATTCCGGCGAGGGCATGGACGAGTTCGTCTTCCAGATCACCCAGGAAGAATTTCTCGAATTCATGTTCGAAGACCTTGAGCTACCCAACCTGGTCAAACGTCACCTGACTGGCGCCGATACCTTCAAGACTGTTCGCGCCGGCATCGCCAACGAAGGCAACCCGTCACGCATCAACATCGTGCGCACCCTGCGCTCGGCCCATGCCCGGCGTATCGCCCTGACCGGCAGCAGCCGCGCCCTGCTGCGCGAAGCACAAAAGGAACTCGATCGCCTGCGGGTCGAAGAGCCAGACAATTTCACCGATATCCAGGAAGTCGAACAGGAAATCGAGCGCCTGAAGGCACGTATCAACCGCCTGCCCTTCCTCGACACCTTCGACCTCAAGTACAACCTGCTGGTCAAGCAACCCAACCCCAGCTCGAAGGCAGTGATGTTCTGCCTGATGGACGTATCCGGCTCAATGACCCAGGCCACCAAGGACATCGCAAAGCGCTTCTTCATCCTGCTGTACCTGTTCCTCAAGCGTAACTACGAGCGCATCGAAGTCGTGTTCATTCGCCACCACACCAGTGCTCGGGAAGTCGATGAAGAAGAGTTCTTCTACTCGCGGGAAACCGGCGGCACCATCGTCTCCAGTGCCCTCAAGCTGATGCAGGAGATCATGGCCGAGCGTTACCCGGCCAGCGACTGGAACATCTATGCCGCGCAGGCTTCTGATGGCGACAACTGGAACGACGACTCGCCCATCTGCCGCGACATCCTCTCCAAACAGATCATGCCGCATGTGCAGTACTACACTTACGTTGAGATCACCCCCCGTGAACACCAGGCGCTGTGGTATGAATACGAGCGTATCGGAGATGCTTTCCCCGACACGTTCGCCCAGCAGCAGTTGGTATCGGCCGGCGATATCTACCCGGTCTTCCGTGAACTCTTCCAGCGCAGGTTAGCCACATGACCGCCAGAGCACAGAGACGCCAACCCATTTCCACTGGGTCCGAGTGGACGTTCGAGCTGATCCAGACCTACGACCGGGAAATCAGCCGCTTGGCCGAGCGTTACGCCCTGGACACCTACCCCAACCAGATCGAGGTCATCACTGCCGAACAGATGATGGACGCCTACGCCTCGGTCGGCATGCCGCTGGGCTACCACCACTGGTCCTACGGCAAGCAGTTCCTCAGTACGGAAAAGTCCTACAGCCGCGGCCAGATGGGCCTGGCCTACGAGATCGTGATCAACTCCGACCCTTGTATCGCCTACCTGATGGAAGAAAACACCATGTGCATGCAGGCACTGGTGATTGCGCACGCGTGCTACGGCCATAACAGTTTTTTCAAAGGCAATTACCTGTTCCGCACCTGGACTGACGCCAGTTCGATCATCGACTATCTGGTGTTCGCCAAGCAGTACATCGCCCAGTGCGAGGAGCGCCACGGTATCGATGCTGTGGAGGACTTGATCGACTCCTGCCATGCCCTGATGAACTACGGTGTCGACCGCTACAAACGGCCTTACCCTATTTCTGCCGAAGAAGAGCGGCGCCGGCAACAGGAGCGCGAAGAGCACCTTCAGCGTCAGATCAACGACCTTTGGCGGACAATTCCGAAAAACGCCGAAAAGGGTAACGACCGCGATGAGGGGCGCTTCCCCGCCGAACCGCAGGAAAACATCCTGTATTTCATCGAGAAGAACGCCCCGCTGCTTGAACCCTGGCAGCGTGAAGTAGTGCGCATCGTGCGCAAGATCGCCCAGTACTTCTACCCGCAGCGCCAGACCCAGGTGATGAACGAAGGCTGGGCAACCTTCTGGCACTACACCCTGATGAACGACCTGTACGACGAGGGGCTGATTACCGAAGGCTTCATGATGGAGTTCTTGCAGTCGCACACCAGCGTGGTGTTCCAGCCCGGCTTCGACAGCCCGTACTACAGCGGCATCAACCCCTACGCGCTGGGCTTTGCGATGTACACCGACATCCGCCGCATGTGCGAAAACCCCACCGAAGAAGATCGCCACTGGTTCCCCGACATTGCCGGCAGTGACTGGCTTTCTACCATCAAGTTCGCCATGAGCAGCTTCAAGGACGAGAGCTTCATCCTGCAGTATCTGTCGCCCAAGGTGATGCGCGACCTCAAGTTGTTCAGCATCCTCGATGACGACCAGCGCGACGACCTGCTGGTGCCCGCCATCCATGATGAGGCCGGTTACCGGGTGATTCGGGAGCAGCTGGCAGCGCAGTACAACCTGGGCAACCGTGAACCAAACGTACAGATCTGGAGCGTCGACCGCCGCGGAGACCGCTCACTGACCCTGCGACACCAGCAACACAACCGCAAACCGCTGGGCGACTCGACCGACGAAGTGCTCAAGCACCTGCATCGCCTGTGGGGCTTCGATATCCACCTGGAGACCGTACAAGGCGAGCAAGTGATGAGTACTCACCACATGCCGCCGCGCGGCGAGCATAGCGAAAGCGCCGACTACGGCCGCATGGACCTGGCTGTTATCCACCACCTCTGATGCAACCCCATGACCGCCGACGGGTTATCCTGTCGGCAGTTATGGAGAGCTGCACATGCACATCTACAAAGTTGGCGGCGCCGTGCGCGACCGCCTGCTCGGCCGCCCTGTCAGCGATATCGACTGGCTGGTGGTGGGCGCCACCGTCGAAGAAATGCTAGCTAAGGGCTATCGGCCGGTGGGTGCCGATTTTCCGGTGTTCCTGCACCCGAAAACCGGTGAGGAATACGCCCTGGCGCGCACCGAGCGCAAGAGTGGGCGAGGCTACGGCGGGTTCACTTTTCACGCCAGCCCCGACGTAACCCTGGAAGAGGACCTGATCCGTCGCGACCTCACCATCAATGCGATGGCCGAGGATGAGGCGGGCACGGTCTACGACCCCTACCAAGGCAGGAACGATCTGGATCAACGCCTGCTACGCCATGTTTCCCCGGCATTCGCCGAAGATCCTTTGCGCGTGCTGCGTGTTGCACGCTTTGCTGCCCGTTACGCACCACTGGGGTTCCGGGTTGCCGATGAAACCTTGGCGCTGATGCGCCAGATCAGCGCCTCGGGCGAACTGCAGGCACTCACTGCCGAGCGCAGCTGGAAGGAAATCGAGCGCGCGCTGATGGAAGTGCAACCGCAGGTGTTCTTCAAGGTGCTGAGCGCGTGCGGGGCCCTGCAGGAGTTGCTGCCTGAGCTCGATGACAGCTCCCGGACATTGGCTGCGCTGGAGCAGGCGGCGGCGCACGAACAACCGCTGAACGTGCGCTGGGCCTGCCTGTTGCGGGGGTTGGCACCGACATCGATCAAAGCCGTCAACCAGCGCCTGAAGGCACCGCGTGAGTGCCAGGAACTGGCCATGCTGACAGGGGAATGCCTGGCGCAGGGCAATCAGGCGCTCGAACTGCCTGCCACGGCACTGCTGGAGCTGTTGCAGAAGTTCGATGTGTACCGACGGCCGCAGCGATTTGAGGATTTTTTGATCGTTTGCGAGATGGCAGCGCGGGGCGATGGCGAGCAGGGTTACCCACAGGCCGATTACCTGCGAGGCGCAGCAGCGGCGGCGCGAGCGGTGGATGTGAAGCCGTTGGTGCAAGCCGGGCTCACGGGGCAGGCACTGGGCGAAGCACTCAAAGGTGAACGGCTGAAAGCGCTCGAAGCTTACCAGCGCGGTTAGACCTACCGGCCTCTTCGCGGGTAAACCCGCTCCTACAGGGGCACACATCAAGGGCTGGGCACAGCCCGCTGTAGGAGCGGGTTTACCCGCGAAAGGGCCGGACCTGCTGGCCAATTTCCACCCGCGGTTCACCGTCGCAGCCGCCACCGTATCCGCGGGTAAACCCGCGAAGAGGCCGTTACAGGCTTAAGCGGGCGTCAACTGCAACCCGCGCCACTCAAAGGCGACCGGGGCCAGTACCTGATCGATCTGCGCTTCCTGCCACAGCTGCGCCATGCGCTTGCCCACACCCGGATGCACCAGGTCGGGTGCCAGCAACGACAGCGGCCACAGCACAAAAGCGTTCTTCAGGATCTCGGCCCGGGGCAATACCAGCCCATCGAAGGTACCGTGCAAATCGTCATACATCAGCACGTCGATATCCAGCGGCAACCCTTTGCGGTCCGGGGCATAGCGGCCATTGTCGGCCTCGATGAACTTCAGCCGGCGGTCCAGCTCGATCAACGGCAACGCGGTTTGCCCGGTCACCACGAAGTTGATGAACGGCCCGCTCTTGATGCCCACCGCCTGGCTTTCGAATGCCGGCGAACAGCGCATGTCGGTCAGGATGCCAGCCAACGCATCGAGCCCGGCGCACAAATGCGCCTCACGGTCGATATTGCTGCCCAAGCCCAGGTAAACCGTGCTCAAAGACATCCGCGCTCGATCTCCACGCCTACACCACCGCGGGCCGCCGGCACCGCGCCCGGCTTGGTCAGCTTCAAGCGCACCCAAGGGATGTGGAACTCGTCCATCAGGGTGGCCACCAGGCGCTCGGCAAATGTTTCAACCAGCTCGAAACGGGCCTGTTCGGCAAACGCCTGGATGCGCGCCGACACACTGGCGTAATCCAGCGCCAGGCTCAGGTCGTCTCCGGCGGCGGCCGGGCGGTTGTCCCAGGCAAAGCTCAGGTCCAGGCGCAAGCACTGGCGAATATCCCGCTCCCAGTCATAGGCACCGATAACGGTATCGACTTCCAGGCCTTCGATGAACACTCTGTCCAAGCACTTCTCTCCACAGCACGACAAGGGCGACTGGCGCCGTTAGAATCAGGGCGTCCTCGCCCGGAATAGTTAGCATGTTTTGGTTACTGGCGTTGCTCGCCTACCTGCTCGGCTCGCTGTCCTTCGCCATTGTTCTCAGCCGCCTCTCGGGCAGCCCGGACCCACGTTCCAGCGGCTCAGGCAATGCCGGCGCCACCAACATGCTACGCCTGGCAGGCCGTAAACTGGCGATCCTGACCCTGCTTGGCGACCTGTGCAAGGGCCTTTTGCCGGTATTGCTCGCCCGCGTTGCCGGGCTGGACCTGCACGCGCAGGCCTGGGTGGGCATATGCGCGGTGCTGGGCCATCTGTTCCCCCTGTACTTCCGTTTCAAGGGCGGCAAGGGCGTGGCGACGGCTGCCGGCATGCTCATGGGCCTGTATTTCCCGGCCGCGCTGCTGGCCATCGGCGCCTGGCTGCTGACCTTCTACCTCACGCGTACCAGCTCACTGGCCGCACTGATTGCCACGCCACTCACCTTGCCATTGCTGGCCTGGCGCGAGCCCGAAGCCCTGCTGCCGATCAGCGTACTGACTGTGATGATCGTGTGGCGCCACCGCAACAACCTGCGCGACTTGTTTGCAGGGCGCGAACGGCATTTCTGAACCTTCGACGCGCTGCCTTACAGCGGCGGCAACTGTTCCATCGGCCAGCGTGCCTGCACGCTGATCGCCAGGTCTTGCTGCTGCCCGGCCAGCAGGCGTTGGCAACCGGCGTAGGCGATCATCGCACCATTGTCGGTACAGAATTGCGGGCGCGCGTAGTACACGTTGCCCTTGATGCTACCGAGCATGTCCTCCAGGGACGCGCGCAGGGCCTTGTTGGCACTCACGCCACCCGCGATGACCAGCCGCTTGAGGCCGGTCTGCTTGAGCGCCCGCTTGCACTTGATGGTCAAAGTCTCCACCACCGCCTGCTGGAATGCCAGGGACAGGTCGCAACGGGTTTGCTCACTGTCGTCGCCAGCATTCTTGCATTGCTGCCAGGTGTTCAGGGCGAAGGTCTTGAGGCCACTGAAGCTGAATTCCAGGCCTGGCCGATCGGTCATTGGCCGCGGGAAGACGAAGCGCCCGGCCACACCTTGTTCGGCCAGACGCGCAATTTCCGGACCGCCTGGGTAATTGAGGCCGATCAGCTTGGCAGTCTTGTCGAACGCTTCACCGGCAGCATCGTCCAGGCTCTCGCCCAACAGTTCGTACTGACCGATGCCATCGACCCGAACCAGCTGGGTATGGCCACCGGAAACCAACAAAGCGACGAACGGAAACGCTGGTGGGTTTTCTTCCAGCATGGGCGCCAGCAGGTGACCCTCCATGTGGTGCACACCGATCGCCGGGATGTCCCAGGCAAAGGCCAGCGCCTGGGCGCAGGAAGCGCCCACCAGCAAGGCACCGACCAGGCCGGGACCCGCGGTGTAGGCGATGGCGTCGATTTCGGTGGCAACGCAGCCTGCCTCGTCCAGCACCTGGCGGATGAGCGGCAGCATTCGCTTGACGTGATCACGCGAGGCAAGCTCGGGCACCACGCCGCCGAAGACGCGGTGCAGGTCGATCTGGCTGAACAGTGCGTCGGCCAACAAACCGCGTTCACTGTCGTATAATGCGACGCCGGTTTCGTCGCAGGATGTTTCCAATCCCAGTACTAGCATGGGCTCGTCCCTTGTGGGGGCTGAATTCGAAGCCGCGCATGATAGTCCCCGTGTCGGGTGCCGACCAGCGGTTTTCGATCAGAGGCTTTGCATTCCGGCTTGCTAAGGGTTAACATCCGCAACCCTTGAAAACCGACGTTCTCCAGCACACCTTTGTTTTGCCAGGAGCACGTCTACCCCGGTAATGAATTAAGGTAGCCCTGGATGCCAGCCGTCAAAGTTAAAGAGAACGAACCCTTCGACGTAGCTCTGCGTCGTTTCAAGCGCTCCTGCGAAAAAGCCGGTGTACTGGCTGAAGTTCGTAGCCGCGAGTTTTACGAGAAGCCGACCGCAGAGCGTAAGCGCAAAGCAGCTGCTGCTGTTAAGCGTCACGCCAAGAAAGTTCAGCGCGAACAGCGCCGCGCCGTTCGTCTGTACTAATACAGACGTTCAACGCAAAGCTTCTGCCCTGCCCGGCTAACCCCCGGGCGATGGCAGTGGTCGTTTCAAACTTGAGCAGCTAGCTCAAGGCCCTGCACAAGCTTCATGCGAACTGCATCATGGGCAACCTGCCTGAAACGTCAGAGCTGGTCCTCCTTGCTGTATGACCAGGCGTGCACGTCCGACTGACGAGCCCTTAGGGGCTGGCGACGAGCACACATTCCCTCGCACTTCCCCAAGCAGCACTCGCCCCCTTCGGCGCGTGAGCGATTAGACTTGCCAGTTGCCAGATAACGAGACTGCCATGGCCGGGCTGATTCCCCAGAGTTTCATTGACGACCTGATCAACCGCCTCGACATCGTCGACGTGGTGAGTTCGCGCGTCCAGCTGAAAAAAACCGGCAAGAACTACTCGGCCTGCTGCCCGTTCCACAAAGAAAAAACCCCGTCCTTCACGGTCAGCCCCGACAAGCAGTTCTACTACTGCTTCGGCTGTGGCGCCGGTGGCAACGCCTTGGGCTTTGTCATGGACCACGACAACCTGGACTTCCCCCAGGCCGTCGAGGAACTGGCACGCGCCGCTGGCATGGAAGTCCCCCGCGAGCAAGGCCGCCGCGACCAGAAGCCGCGCCAGCCCACTGACTCGCCACTGTACCCGCTACTGGACGCCGCCTCGGAGTTTTACCGCCAGGCCCTGCGCAGCCACCCGTCACGCAAGGCAGCGGTGGACTACCTCAAGGGCCGCGGCCTGTCCGGGGAAATTGCCCGCGACTTCGGCCTGGGCTTTGCCCCGCCCGGCTGGGACAACCTGCTCAAGCACCTGGGTGCCGACACCCTGCAGCAGAAGGTGATGATCGATGCCGGCCTGCTGATCGAGAACGCCGAGAGCGGCAAGCGCTACGACCGCTTCCGCGACCGGGTGATGTTCCCGATACGTGACAGCCGCGGGCGCATCATCGCCTTCGGTGGCCGGGTGCTCGGCGACGACAAGCCCAAGTACCTGAACTCCCCGGAAACCCCGGTGTTCCACAAGGGACAGGAGCTGTACGGGCTGTACGAGGCGCGCAAGCACAACCGCAACCTCGACGAGATCATCGTCGTCGAGGGCTACATGGACGTCATTGCCCTGGCCCAGCAAGGCCTGCGCAATGCCGTGGCCACCCTTGGCACCGCCACCAGCGAAGAGCACCTCAAGCGCCTGTTCCGCGTGGTGCCCAGCGTGCTGTTCTGTTTTGACGGTGACCAGGCTGGGCGCAAGGCGGCCTGGCGCGCACTGGAATCGACATTGTCGAACCTGCAGGACGGCCGTCGCGCGCGCTTCCTGTTCCTGCCCGAAGGCGAAGACCCGGACAGCCTGGTGCGTGCCGAAGGTACCGACGCCTTCATGGCCCGTATCAACCAGCACGCCCAACCGCTGGCCGACTACTTCTTCGAGCAACTTGGCGTCGAAGCCGACCCGCGCTCACTGGAAGGCAAGGCGCATATGGCGACCTTGGCCGCACCGTTGATCGAAAAGATCCCCGGCGCCAACCTGCGTCAGCTGATGCGCAACCGCCTGAAGGAAATCACCGGCCTCGACCCGCAGCAGGTCGAGCAGTTGGCGCAGCAAGCGCCGGCGACCAGCAGCATGCCGGACTACGACCCTGGCTACGATTACGACGCCATGGCCAGCTACACCCCCGACTATGGCGACATGCCGCAGCACGACTATGCCCCCGTTCATCAGGAGCAGGCATGGAAACCCAACAAGGGGGGCAGCAAGAAGCCGTGGAGCGACAAACCCTGGGATAAGAACCGCAAGGGCGGCAAGCCCTGGCAGCAACGCGACGAAGCACCTCCCCGCGTGCCAGCACCGGTCGAGCCGCCCACCCTGGCCGCCCTGCGCACCCTGCTGCACCACCCACTGCTGGCCGGCAAGGTGGAAGATGCCAGCCACTTCGCCGACGAAGAACACCTGTACAGCCAGCTGCTGGTGGCACTGATCGAAGCCGCGCAGAAAAATCCTGGGCTAAGCTCAATGCAGTTGATCGCACGTTGGCATGGCACCGAACAGGGCCGCCTGCTACGGGCCCTGGCGGAAAAGGAATGGCTTATCGTGGCCGACAACCTTGAACAACAGTTTTTCGACACTATAACTAGCTTGTCCGCCCGCCAACGCGAGCGCAGCCTGGAACAACTGCTCAGGAAATCACGTCAAAGCGAATTGACCAGCGAGGAAAAAACCCAGCTCCTTGCCCTGCTGAGCCGAAATGTTCCCGCACAAACGCCGACCTCATCTGGCGCGTGAGGCCCATGCTCGGGTATAATCCTCGGCTTGTTTTTTGCCCGCCAAGACCTTCAGTGGATAGGGTGTTATGTCCGGAAAAGCGCAACAGCAGTCTCGTATCAAAGAGTTGATCACCCGCGGTCGTGAGCAGGGCTACCTGACTTACGCGGAGGTCAACGACCACCTGCCTGAGGATATTTCAGATCCGGAACAGGTGGAAGACATCATCCGCATGATCAACGACATGGGGATCAACGTATTCGAGAGTGCTCCGGATGCGGATGCCCTTCTGTTGGCGGAAGCCGACACCGATGAAGCCGCGGCCGAAGAAGCCGCTGCTGCATTGGCGGCAGTTGAAACCGATATCGGCCGCACGACCGACCCGGTGCGCATGTACATGCGCGAAATGGGTACTGTCGAGCTGCTGACCCGCGAAGGCGAGATCGAAATCGCCAAGCGTATCGAGGAAGGCATTCGTGAAGTCATGGGCGCTATCGCCCACTTCCCGGGCACTGTCGACTACATTCTCGGCGAATATGATCGCGTCACCACCGAGGGTGGCCGCCTGTCGGACGTCCTCAGCGGTTACATCGACCCTGACGACAACATTGCCGCGCCAACCGAAGAAGTGCCGATCCCAGGCGCCAAGGCTGCAGCGGCGAAGGAAGAGTCCGACGACGACGACGAAGAATCCGAAAGCGGTGACGACGAGGAAGAGGCCGAGAGCGGCCCGGACCCGGTAGTCGCAGCCCAACGCTTCGGTGCGGTATCCGATCAGCTTCAGGCGACCTCCAAGGTCCTGAAGAAAAATGGTCGTAACCACAAGGAAAGCATCGAGGCCCTGCAGGCCCTGGCTGACCTGTTCATGCCGATCAAACTGGTACCGAAGCAGTTCGAGGTACTGGTCGAGCGTGTACGTGATGCCCTGAACCGTCTGCGGCAGCAAGAACGCGCCATCATGCAGCTCTGCGTACGTGACGCCCGCATGCCGCGAGCCGACTTCCTGCGCATGTTCCCAAGCAACGAAACCGACCAGACCTGGAGCGGTGACCTGGCCAAGCGCAACACCAAGTGGGCTGCCGCCCTAGGTGAAAAGAACGCTGCCATCGTCGCTTGCCAACAGAAGCTGATCGACCTTGAGACCGAAACCGGCCTGACCGTTGCCGAGATCAAGGAAATCAACCGTCGCATGTCGATCGGTGAAGCCAAGGCCCGCCGCGCCAAGAAAGAAATGGTCGAGGCGAACCTGCGTCTGGTGATTTCCATCGCCAAGAAGTACACCAACCGTGGCCTGCAGTTCCTCGACCTGATCCAGGAAGGCAACATCGGTCTGATGAAAGCGGTGGACAAGTTCGAATACCGTCGCGGCTACAAGTTCTCGACCTATGCCACCTGGTGGATCCGTCAGGCGATCACCCGTTCGATCGCCGACCAGGCACGCACCATCCGGATTCCGGTGCACATGATCGAGACGATCAACAAGCTCAACCGTATTTCCCGCCAAATGCTGCAGGAAATGGGTCGCGAACCGACTCCGGAAGAGCTGGGCGAGCGCATGGAAATGCCTGAGGACAAAATCCGCAAGGTACTGAAGATCGCCAAAGAGCCGATCTCCATGGAAACCCCGATCGGTGACGACGAAGATTCGCACCTGGGCGACTTCATCGAGGACTCGACCATGCAGTCCCCGATCGACGTAGCCACGGTCGAAAGCCTCAAGGAAGCCACCCGTGACGTGCTCTCGGGCCTGACCGCACGTGAAGCCAAGGTGCTGCGCATGCGTTTCGGTATCGACATGAACACCGACCACACCCTCGAAGAGGTGGGCAAGCAGTTTGACGTAACGCGTGAGCGGATCCGTCAGATCGAAGCGAAGGCGTTGCGCAAGCTGCGCCACCCGACTCGCAGCGAGCACCTGCGCTCCTTCCTCGACGAGTGATGACAAAACCCCGGCCCAGGCCGGGGGTTTTCTTTAGTGGCCCGAGACATAAAGCCCGCCTTCCGTTGCACACCTGCAGCAATGCCCGTCTACACTCGACTGCAGACCACCTGAGTGCGAGGCTGCCATGTCCTTGAAGCCGGCCATTCTGTTGCTGATCCTGATTTTGTGGAACACAACGGCCGGCGCCCTGACCCTGACAGATGAGGAGAACGCCTGGCTGGCTGCCCACCCGCAGCTGAAACTGGGTGTAGACGCCTCTTGGCCACCGTTCGAGTTTCGCGACCAGGAGGGCCGGTACCAGGGATTGGCCGCCGACTACATCGCCATGATCCAGCAGCGCCTGGGCGTGACGTTCAAACCGGTCGAACCCAGCAGCTGGACCGAGGTGCTGGCGCAAGCGCGGGAAAGCCGTATCGACCTGCTGCCCGGCATCATGTCCACCCCCGAACGCCAGGGCTTCCTGGCTTTCACTCGCCCGTACCTCGACTTCCCCATTGTCATCCTCGCGCACAAAGGCGGCGCACAACCGCGCAAGCTGGCTGACCTGTACGGCCTGAAAATTGCCGTGGTCGAGAACTACGCCCCGCACGAGTTGCTGCGTACCCACCACCCGGACCTCAACCTGGTTGCCCTGCCAAACGTCAGCTCCACGCTGCAAGCCCTGGCCACCGACCAAGTGGATGCCGTGGTCGGCGACCTCGCTTCCAGTATCTGGAGCCTGCGCCAACTCAAGCTCGACGGCCTCTACGTCAGCGGCGAAACACCCTACCGCTACCAGTTGGCGATGGCCGTTCCCCGCGACAAGAGCGTGCTGGTCGGCATCCTCGACAAAGTGATGGCCGACATGAGCAGCAGCGAAATCAGCCAGATCCAGCAGCACTGGGTGGGTAATGTGGTCGACCAGCGGATGTTCTGGTCCGACCTGCTGGTGTATGGCCTGCCAACGGTGCTGTTGCTGATGGCTGTGCTGGCAGTGGTCATTCGCATCAACCGCCGGCTCAGCTCGGAAATTTCCCGGCGCATCGCCCTTGAGCAAGAACTGCGCAGCAGCGAGTACCACTACCGCGGCCTGGTCGAGAGCCTGTCAGCCATCGCCTGGGAAGCCGATGCCAACGACTTCACCTACAGCTACGTTTCACCCCATGCCGAAGATCTGCTCGGCTACCCATTGAGTGACTGGCTCAGGCCCGGTTTCTGGCGCAGTATCCTGCACCCGGAGGACGCGCTCTGGGCCCAGGCCTACTGCGACAGCGAGACCGCAGCGGGGCGCGACCACAGCCTGGACTACCGGGTGATCCGGGCTGACGGTCAGCCCCTTTGGATACGCAATATCGTCAGTATGATCGAGCACGGCCACCAGCCAGTGATGCGCGGGCTGATGATCGACATCAGCGAAACCAAGCGCACGGAGGATGCCCTGCGTCTGTCCGAACAGAAGTTCGCCTCGGTATTCCAACAGTGCCCCGATATCTTGCTGATCGCTCGCCACAGCGATGGCTGCCTGCTGGAGGTGAACGAGGCTTTCGAAGAGCAGATCGGGCTGCCCCCAGACCAGGTCATAGGCCGCACTGCCACCGACCTTGACCTGTGGGGCGTAGAGGGCAGTGGCCCGCTCCTGCTTCAAAGGTTGCACCAAGGGGGTATCCGTAACCTGGAAATGAGCTTCCGCCGCAGCAACGGCCAACTGTTCACCGGCCTGACTTCGGCTGAAACCTTCGAACTGGACGGCACACCCGCGCTGGTAGTGGCGGTACGCGACATCAGCCAGCTCAAGGAGACCCAGCAGCAGCTGCAAACTTCTGAAGAAAAGTTCGCAAAGGCTTTCCACGCTTCGCCCGACGGCCTGCTGCTGTCGCGCCAGAGCGACGGTTTGCTGCTGGAGGTGAACGAAGGCTTCTGCCGCCTCACCGGCTACGACCTCAACCCAACCATTGACCAGACCTCGCTGGACCTGGGTATCTGGGTCGACCTCAACGAGCGCAAACGCCTGGTCGACCAGCTCAACCGTGACGGCTTCGTGCGCGACTTCACCTGCCATATCCGCCGCAGCGACGGGCAGATCCGACTGTGCGAGCTGTCCGCCCGGCCCCTGCCGATTACCGGCGTCGACTGCATGCTGACCATCGCCCGCGACATCACCGAGCGTCACCTGATGCAAGAAAAACTGCAGCTGGCCGCCACTGTGTTCGAGAACACTGCCGAAGGGGTGCTGATTACCGACATTGACCAGCGCATCAGTGCCGTCAACCGCGCCTTCAGCGAAATCACCGGCTACAGCGAGATCGAGGCCCTCGGCCAGACCCCGCGCCTGCTCGCCTCTGGCCAGCACGACAGCGCTTTCTATCTGGCCATGTGGCACCAGCTTACCGCCGAGGGCCACTGGCAGGGCGAAATCTACAACAAGCGCAAGAACGGCGAACTTTACCCAAGCTGGCTGACCATCAGTGCCGTGCGCAACAGCGACCGCGAGATCACCCACTTCGTGGCGGTTTTTGCAGACATCTCCAGCATCAAGCACGCCCAGGCCAAACTCGACTATCAGGCCCACCACGACCCGCTGACCGGCCTGCCCAATCGCACCTTGTTCGAAAACCGGCTACAGGGCGTACTTACCTGCGCGCAGGTGTCCAACCGCCAGGGCGCAGTGCTGTTCCTGGACCTCGACCGCTTCAAGCACATCAACGACAGCCTTGGCCACCCGGTCGGCGACCTGCTGCTCAAGGGCATCGCCCAGCGCCTGAAAGAGCAGGTACGCGACGTTGACACCGTAGCCCGCCTGGGTGGCGACGAATTCATCATTCTGCTGCCCGGCTTGCACAAGCCCAGTGACGCCAGCACTATCGCCAACAAACTACTGGCCTGCTTCAACGCACCGTTCCAAGCCGGCGAGCATGAGTTTTTCACCAGCGCCAGCATCGGCATCAGTCTTTACCCACAGGATGGCACTGACGTCTCCACACTGATCCGCAACGCCGACGCCGCCATGTACCGCTCCAAGGCCAAAGGCCGCAACCGCGTCGAAGCCTACACCCGCGACCTCACCGCCCAGGCCAGCGAGCGCATCGCCCTGGAGCATGAGCTGCGCCGGGCCGTCGAACGCAACGAAATGAGCCTGTGCTTCCAGCCCAAGCTCAGCCTGAAGACCCAGAGCCTGGTGGGTGCCGAAGCGCTGATCCGCTGGAGCCACCCGACCTTTGGTGAGGTACCGCCGGAACACTTCATCCACTTGGCGGAAGAAAATGGCACCATCCTGCAGCTCGGCGACTGGGTACTGGAGCAAGCCTGCCGGCAGATGCAGGCCTGGAAGCAGCACTACGAACCCTTCGGCCCGCTGTCGATCAACCTTGCCGGCGCCCAGCTGCGCCACCCACACCTGGCACGGCGCATCGAACAACTGCTCAAGCACTACCAGCTGAGGGCCGGTGACCTGCAGCTGGAAATCACCGAGAACTTCATCATGAGCCAGGCAGAGGAGGCCTTGGCCGTGCTGTACCAACTGAAGAAACTGGGTGTGCAGCTAGCCATCGACGACTTTGGCACCGGCTATTCGTCGCTGAGCTACCTGAAGCGCCTGCCGCTGGACATCCTCAAGATCGACAAGTCGTTCATCCGCGGCCTGCCCGACGATCCACACGACGCCGCCATTGCCCGGGCGATCATTGCCCTGGGCCGCAGCATGCAGTTGACCATCATTGCCGAAGGCGTGGAGAACCAGGCCCAGCAACGTTTTCTGGCAGCCGAAGGCTGCGAGCAGATCCAGGGCTACATCGTCAGCCTCCCGCTACCACCAGAGGAATTCGCGGCCGCGTTTCTTCGCATAGCACTATCGGATCTTTCAGATGGCACAGGTGCGAAACCCTCGTTATAATCCGCCCACTTACTGAGGGCCTATAGCTCAGTCGGTTAGAGCAGAGGACTCATAATCCTTTGGTCCACGGTTCGAGTCCGTGTGGGCCCACCAGCTTACAAGCCGCGCACTGCGCGGCTTTTTCATGCCCGCAAGAAATAAATGTTCGGGGCGTGTACATCCAGCGCAGCGGCGCCGAGCGCATGACCTTGGAAGTGGCGCTGAAACACCATCTCAGCGAAATCAGCCCCACCAAGAAGCCGACCACCCAGCGCGCCGAAGCCACCAAAGCCCAGCAGCTAATCAGCCACTTGGGCAAATACAACAATCTATCCCGAACCACCGCAAATTCCCGCCCAACCGACAACCCTGACCAAGCGCACTCTTCCAGCCAAGCACCCTAGCGTGAGGATTAGACAATGAGCCGAATAGCCAGCATTATCAGCTCACATAATGAGCCGAATAGGCTCGCTAATCGGCTCACAAATGAGCAAGCCTATGAATGAACCCTACTGGATCTGGCAGCAGTCCAACTGGCCACACTTCACCTGGCAAGCCGAACCGCTTGCCCAGCTGCTGCGCGCCTGCAATCAGGCCCAGGGGCGCTTGCTTGGCATGCTCGGCGCTGTCGGTAGCGATACCGAGGCGCAGAGCAGCCTGGATGCCCTGCTACAGAACATCGTCACCTCATCAGCTATCGAGGGTGAGCAGCTGAATGTCGGCTCAGTGCGTTCATCACTGGCGCGGCGCCTGGGGATAAACGAAGAAGGCCGCACCACTGCACGCTCGGAAGGCTTGGCAGCGTTACTGCTCGATGCCATCCGCGCGCACCAGCAACCTTTGGATCTGGAGCGACTGTACGGCTGGCACTGCTGGCTGTTCCCCAGTGGCGACAACCTGCTGGCACGCCCGCTACGTATTGGCACACTGCGGGGCGAGGAGCCCATGCAGGTCGTTTCAGGCCGCGTTGACCGTCCTACCGTGCATTTCGAAGCTCCACCCCGTGCCGGGCTGGAAACTCAATTGGCCGAGTTCCTCGCCTGGTTCGAGAGCAGCCGCAGCGATGCCAGCCTCGACCCATTGCTACGCGCCGGCATCGCCCACTTCTGGTTTGTCACCCTGCACCCCTTCGATGACGGCAACGGCCGTCTTACTCGCGCCATCACAGACTTGGCGCTGGCCCAAGGCGAACAGCAAGCCATCCGTTTTTACGCCATGTCCGCAAGCATCCTCAACGACCGAGCCGGCTATTACCGCATCCTCGAAGCGAGCCAGAAAAGCACGTTGGATATCACTGCCTGGCTGCAGTGGTTTCTCGGCACATTGCTTAAAAGTCTGGAGCAGGCACTTGCCCGTATCGACCGCGTACTGGCCAAAGCGCGCTTTTGGCAGGCACATCGCACAGACTCTCTTGCCCCCGAGCAGATCAAAGTACTCAATCGGCTGCTTGACGGCGGCGAGAAAGGCTTTGAGGCAGGCATAAGTGCTGCGCAGTACCAATCTGTGGCACAGGTCTCCAAGGCCACCGCAACTCGGCACTTAAGCGACCTGCTGGAGAAAGGCTGCTTGCGGCGACTGCCCGGCGGAGGGCGCAGTACCCGTTATCAGATCAACCAGCCCGAACGTCCCTACCAGGCCACGACCCCGAGTACGTCATGACCAACAACGACATCGTCCAGAAGGTAGCGGCGGTAAAAGTATCAATAAGCCATCGCCAGCGTCCGCAAAAATGTAACCCTGTTGGTTAATCCCCTCCCGGACGCATCTCGACCTGCCGTGGGTTGTAGAAGGTCATGCCAGGCGGAATATCCCGCGTAACCAACGACATCGCGCCAATCACCACGTCATCGCCAATGTCGATGCGATCAGCAACGATGCAACTGTTGGCGCCCATGCTCACGTTGTCACCAATGCGCAGTGCGTACTCCTGCAACCCCAGGGTCTTGATGCCGATCGAGCAGTTCTGCCGGATGAAGAAGTTGCGCCCGATGCTCACATACCGGGTAATCACCACCCCCGGCAGGTGCGCGATGCGCAGGCCGGGGGCAATCTGGGCGCCGATGTCGATGTCCACCCCATACTTGAGGTTGAGCCGCTGTTGCATGCGCCGGGCGTGACGCCGGGCAAGGCCGCCGCGGGCGTCGAGGTACTGGGCCAGGCGATAGGCGAAGAGGAAACGCAGTTTGTTGTCCTTGCGTGCGCGGCGCAGCACGTTGAACAGCAGGCTGATAGGGCGTCCGGGCCTTTTCTTGTTGGAGACTTCCAGTCGCCAGCATTCGAGCAGGTGGTCGAGGTTCACGCTGAGGTTCCCGTTGAACTAGCACTTCATCATGCCGAATTAGTGTCGAAGACGCAGCCTTCGGACATGCGCGGCCGTTCTAACCCAAAGTGCCAAGCCGACGCCGTCAACGGTGATCGACTGTACCTGGCCTTGCCCTGATTGGCACAGGCTGGCTAGGCTAGCGGGCCAACCGTAGAGACTCGCCATGTCGGATTCCCGCTCCATCACGCTGGATGAAATCGATCGCCAGCTGATCGCCCTGCTGCAGATCAACGCCCGCGAAAGCGTCGCCACCCTCGCCCGCCAGTTGGGCATCGCCCGCACCACTGTCAATTCGCGCCTGGAGCGGCTGGAGAAAAACAAGGTTATCTCCGGCTATGGCGTACGCCTGGGCCAGAGTGTGATAGGCGGCGGGTTGCAGGCGTATGTCGGGATCAAGGTGCAGCCACGCTCCGGCAAGGACGTGGTGCGGCGCCTGAGTGCCATGGGCCAAGTGCAGCAGCTGTGTGCGGTAAGCGGCGAATTCGACTATGTGGCCTGGCTGCGTACGGACTCGCCCGAGCAGCTGGATCAGTTGCTCGACCAGATTGGCAGTGTCGACGGGGTGGAGAAAACCACCACGTCGATCATTCTCAGCAGCAAGGTGGACCGTGGACAGCCGCTTTGAACGGACTGGCGCTCGGGTGGGGTTATCGATGAGGCCGGTTGTAGGAGCGGGTTTACCCGCGAATGGGGCAGAGAATCTACCGACGCATTCGCGGGTGAACCCGCGCCTACAAAGGGCCAAGGTGTTTTTTGAATTACCTCGACCGCCTGCCTCGTCTTAATGAACATTAACCTAATCATTACGACGAAACTAACTACATTCAGACAACACTCTGCACCTTAATAACGAACACCTCACTCCCTAAAATGACAGCCGGGCATCTCCTATACTCAGGCTCCGCTCCTCGCGCAGCCTCTCTGGCAAGGTCATTTCATGAACAAGAAGAACCGCCACCCCGCCGACGGCAAGAAGCCAATCACCATTTTCGGCCCGGACTTCCCTTTTGCGTTCGACGACTGGCTGGAACACCCGGCAGGCCTGGGCAGCATTCCGGCTGAGCGCCATGGGGAAGAGGTGGCCATTGTCGGTGCCGGTATCGCCGGCCTGGTAGCGGCCTACGAGCTGATGAAGCTGGGCCTCAAGCCGGTGGTGTACGAGGCGTCCAAGCTGGGCGGCCGGCTGCGCTCGCAAGCCTTCAATGGCACTGACGGGATCGTTGCCGAGCTGGGTGGCATGCGCTTCCCGGTGTCGTCCACCGCCTTCTACCACTACGTCGACAAGCTGGGCCTGGAAACCAAGCCCTTCCCCAACCCGCTGACCCCGGCTTCGGGCAGCACGGTGATCGACCTGGAAGGCCAGACCTACTACGCCGAGAAGCCCACCGACCTGCCACAACTGTTTCATGAGGTAGCCGACGCCTGGGCCGATGCGCTGGAGAGCGGTGCGCAGTTCGCCGATATCCAGCAGGCCATCCGCGACCGTGATGTACCGCGCCTGAAGGAACTTTGGAACAAGCTGGTGCCGCTGTGGGACGACCGCACCTTCTACGACTTCGTCGCCACCTCGCGCTCTTTTGCCAAGCTGAGCTTCCAGCACCGCGAAGTGTTCGGCCAGGTCGGTTTCGGCACCGGCGGTTGGGACTCGGACTTCCCCAACTCGATGCTGGAAATCTTCCGCGTGGTGATGACCAACTGCGACGACCACCAGCACCTGGTGGTCGGGGGCGTGGAACAAGTGCCACAAGGCATCTGGCGCCACGTACCGGAACGCTGCGTGCATTGGCCAGAGGGCACCAGCCTGAGCACGCTGCATGGCGGCGCACCGCGTACCGGGGTCAAGCGCATTGCCCGCGCCGCCGATGGCCGCCTGGCGGTCACCGACAACTGGGGCGATACCCGCCACTACAGCGCAGTACTCGCCACCTGCCAGACCTGGTTGCTGACCACCCAGATCGACTGCGAAGAATCGCTGTTCTCGCAAAAGATGTGGATGGCCCTGGACCGTACCCGCTACATGCAGTCGTCGAAAACCTTCGTCATGGTCGACCGCCCGTTCTGGAAGGACAAGGACCCGGAAACCGGCCGTGACCTGCTGAGCATGACCCTCACCGATCGCCTCACCCGCGGCACTTACCTGTTCGACAACGGCAACGACAAGCCCGGGGTGATCTGCCTGTCATACTCGTGGATGAGCGACGCGCTGAAGATGCTGCCGCACCCGGTGGAGAAGCGCGTACAACTGGCCTTGGATGCGCTGAAGAAGATCTACCCGAAGACCGATATCGCCGGCCACATCATCGGCGACCCGATCACGGTTTCCTGGGAGGCTGACCCGTACTTCCTCGGCGCCTTCAAAGGCGCGCTTCCGGGCCATTACCGCTACAACCAGCGCATGTATGCGCACTTCATGCAGCAGGACATGCCGGCAGAGCAGCGCGGTATCTTCATTGCCGGTGACGACGTGTCATGGACCCCCGCCTGGGTTGAAGGCGCGGTGCAGACGTCGCTGAATGCAGTGTGGGGTATCATGAACCACTTTGGTGGCCACACCCACCCCGACAACCCGGGCCCGGGCGATGTGTTCAACGAAATCGGCCCGATCGCCCTGGCGGATTGAGACAAGGAGGCACCATGCGCATCGCTCTGTACCAGGGCGCACCCAAGCCACTGGATGTGCCCGGCAACCTGCAACGGCTGCGCCACCAGGCGCAGCTGGCAGCCGAACGCGGCGCACAGTTGCTGGTGTGCCCGGAGATGTTCCTGACCGGCTACAACATCGGCCTGGCCCAGGTAGAGCGCCTGGCCGAGGCCGCCGATGGCCCGGCAGCCATGACCGTGGTAGAGATCGCCCAGGCGCACCGCATCGCCATTGTCTATGGCTACCCGGAGCGCGGTGACGACGGGGCGATCTACAACAGCGTGCAGTTGATCGATGCGCATGGCCGCAGCCTGAGCAATTACCGCAAGACGCACCTGTTCGGTGAACTGGACCGCTCGATGTTCAGCCCAGGTGCCGACCACTTCCCGGTGGTGGAACTGGAAGGCTGGAAGGTTGGCCTGCTGATCTGCTACGACATCGAGTTCCCGGAGAACGCCCGACGCCTGGCGCTGGATGGCGCCGAGCTGATCCTGGTGCCGACGGCGAACATGACGCCGTACGACTTTACCTGCCAGGTGACCGTGAGAGCGAGGGCACAGGAAAACCAGTGCTACCTGGTATATGCCAACTACTGCGGTGCGGAAGACGAGATCGAGTATTGCGGGCAGAGCAGCATCATCGGCCCGGATGGCAGCTTGCTGGCCATGGCCGGGCGGGATGAGTGCCAGTTGTTGGCAGAGCTTGAACATGAGCGGGTGGTGCAGGGGCGCACGGCGTTTCCCTACCTGACCGATTTGCGCCAGGAGCTGCACCTGCGTAAAGGCTGACAAGGGCCGCTATGCGGCCCATTCGCGGGCACGCCCGCTCCCACGGGGTCTGCGCTGCCTTTCATACCGGCGCCCTACCCGCGAAAAGGCCGGGCCTACGAACAAATCGGTTAGCATGGAAAGCAGCCACCGGAGCCCCCATGCTTGACGCCATCCGCCAACTTACCCTCGCCAACGGCTTGCAACTGACCCTGCGCCACGCCCCGCGCCTCAAGCGCTCGGCCGCCGCACTGCGGGTGCACGCGGGCAGCCACGACGCGCCTGCCAAATGGCCCGGTCTGGCGCACTTCCTCGAACACCTGTTCTTCCTCGGTACCCCGCGCTTCCCGCTGGAAGACGGCCTGATGCGCTACGTGCAAGCCCTGGGCGGCCAGGTCAACGCCAGCACCCGGGAACGCGCCACCGACTTTTTCTTCGAGGTGCCCCCCAACACGCTCGGTGGCGGTCTCGAGCGCCTGTGCCAAATGCTGGCAGAACCGGATCTGGGCATCGAACGCCAACGCCGTGAACGCGAAGTGATCCATGCCGAATTCATCGCCTGGTCGCGCAATCCATCGGCCCAACAGCAGTTCGCCTTGCTGCAGTCAGTGTCAGCCAAGCATCCACTGGGCGCTTTTCATGCTGGCAATCGATACACCCTGGCCTTGCACGATGCGGCCTTCCAGCAAGCGCTTGCGGGCTTTCATCAGCGCTTCTACCAAGGCGGCCAGATCTGCCTGAGCCTTTGCGGTCCGCAGCCGCTGGATGAACTTGAACGCCTTGCCCGGCAGCATGCCGAACTGTTCGCCGCAGGTGAGCGCGTGCCGCAAATGCTGCCGCCGCCACTGCCAGCAATGGCTAGCGCTTTGACCTTCACGCACCAAAGCCTCCCCAGCGGTGCCGAGCACGCCCTGGAACTGCTGATCGCTTACCTGGAGGACAGCCGCCCAGGTACCTGGCTGGGCGCGCTTCGCGAGCGTGACTGGCTACAACGTTTCACGGCCGAAAGGCTGTATGCGTTCGCCGGTCAGCTGCTGTGGCACCTTGACCTGAAGCTCAGTGCCGACGCTTGCCCGGACGAAGCCAGCGCCCTGCTGCAAGGTTGGTTCAGGTTCATCCGCCAGGCCGACCGCGAACAGTTGAACCACCAATTCGGCCTGTTGCAGCACAGCCGTGCGCACAGTGCCAGCGCGCTCGAGCTGGCACGCCGGGACAGCACAGGCCAGCCGTTCGCCAGGCTGGATGCCCAAGGGTTGCAGGCGCTTGGCGCCCTGCTGGAAAGCCTGCCAGGTGGCGACCATGGCGATTGGCAGCTTTTGCCAGTCGATCCATTGCTGAAGGCTGACCTGCCCCATACCAAGGCGCAGCCGCTGCCGGCAGCGCTGAAGATCAGTGACCAGCTCCCGCCCGCGCGCCAATACGCTGCGCTGTACCTGCGCTGGTATGTACCTTCGCCTTTGCGCCAGCAGCTACAGCGTGTGCTGGAACTGGCCCTGGCACCACTGCAGGAACGCTGTGACCGCGCCTCCGTGCAACTGCAGTACAGCAGCGTCGGAGAATACTGGCAGTTGCGCTGCGCCGGCCTGCCAGCAGCAGTGCTGCGGGCAGTGGAACAAGCCTTGGCCTTGATGCTCAAGCCACCTGCCAGTTGCTGGCTGCCCGACACGGCGCAGCCCCCGGCCCTGATCCCCATCAGGGCACTGCTCAAGCAACTGCCAGACGCGGTACGGGGTAGCCTGCCCGCAGCGGTGCCTGCCTGCACGCTGACCCAGCAGCAGCTCGACAGCCTGTGGCTGCACACCGAGTGGCATGGCATGGCTGCAGGTTTCGAGGATACCGCGCTAAACGCCTTGGGCGCCGCGCTGTTGCAGTGCCCTGGGCAAGGCTCGCGGCCGGGGCCCCTGCCATCATGGGCCAACCACCGCTGGCAGCATGCCCAAGTGCCAGGCAGCGAACATGCCCTGCTGCTGTTCTGCCCGTTGCCGGCAGCAAAAGAGGCCGCAGGCCGCCTGTTAGCCCAATTGCTGCAAGGGCCGGTTTACCAGCGCCTGCGGGTAGACTTGCAACTCGGCTACGCGGTGTTCAGCGCCTTTCGTCAGGTCGAGGGGGTCGGTGGGCTGCTGTTCGGTGTGCAGTCCCCCCACACCGGTCAGGCACAGGTGCTCGACCACCTGCTCAGCCTGCTGCGCCATGGCGTCACCCTTGACCCGGCCGCTCGCCAGGCGTTGGCCGGGCAATTCGACGAACCCGCCATGGCCAATGCCGATGTCGCCGAATGGGCGTGGCAGACACACTTGGGCACACAAGCCGATAGGCTGGATGTACTGCGCAGGTCTATCCTGACTACGCGGCAGACGGATCTGGACCACCTGCTGAGCGACCTGCTCGACCCAGGTTCCGCTTGGCTATGTTTGGCCAACGCTGCCGCGCCAGACACTTCCTGGCTGGGTGAAGATCGATGATTATTACGCGAACTGCAACGGCGCTTCTCGAATAATTAACCTTCCGGTTCAAATTTTTCTTGTAAGATAGCGCAATCCCGTTTTCACGGAACTGCCAACGCATGGCGGTACCCAAGTAGTAGCTGAACAACCCAACCCTCATTCGGAAGGAGTAATTCCATGTGGACCAAACCTGCATACACTGACCTGCGTATCGGCTTCGAAGTCACCATGTACTTCGCTAACCGCTAAGCCGGGCTTAGGGTTTCACGCCTCGGCCTGCCGGGGCGTTTTCGTTTTTCAGATCCGGTTTCTGCATAGAGAGTGGCCATGTACATCCAGGTTCTCGGCTCCGCCGCCGGTGGCGGGTTCCCGCAGTGGAACTGCAACTGCGTCAACTGCAAGGGCTACCGTGATGGCACCCTGAAAGCCACGGCGCGCACCCAGTCATCCATCGCCCTGTCCGACGACGGTGTGCACTGGATATTGTGCAATGCCTCGCCCGACATCCGCGCCCAACTGCAGGCCTTTGCGCCGATGCAGCCGGCCCGGGCACTGCGCGACACTGGTATCAACGCCATCGTCCTGCTGGACAGCCAGATCGACCACACCACCGGCCTGCTCAGCCTGCGCGAAGGCTGCCCGCATCAGGTGTGGTGCACGGACATGGTCCACCAGGACCTGACCACCGGTTTCCCGCTGTTCAACATGCTCAGCCACTGGAACGGTGGCCTGCAGTGGAACCGTATCGAGCTGGAAGGCAGCTTCGTGATCGACGCCTGCCCCAACCTCAAGTTCACCCCCTTCCCCCTGCGCAGCGCCGCGCCGCCTTATTCGCCACACCGCTTCGACCCGCACCCGGGCGATAACCTGGGTTTGATGGTCGAAGACACCCGCACCGGCGGCAAGCTGTTCTACGCCCCGGGCCTGGGCCAGGTAGACGAAAAGCTGCTGGCGATGATGCACGGTGCCGACTGCCTGCTGGTCGACGGCACCCTGTGGGAAGACGACGAAATGCAGCGCCGTGGCGTGGGCACCCGCACCGGCCGCGAGATGGGTCATCTGGCCCAGAACGGCCCTGGCGGCATGCTGGAAGTGCTCGACGGCTTCCCGCGCCAGCGCAAGGTACTTATCCACATCAACAACACCAACCCGATTCTCGACGAAGACTCACCCGAGCGCGCCGAAGTCCTGCGCCGGGGCGTCGAAGTTGCCTTCGATGGCATGAGCATCGCGTTGTAAAACAGTCTGTGAGGCGACACCAGACCCTGTGGGAGCGGGCATGCCCGCGAAAAAGCCAACACGGTCCATGGCACCGGCTTCGCCGGTGTTCGCGGGCACGCCCGCTCCCACAAGGGAGAGGGATGTGCCAGGCCAGATAATCGTTCTACAGGAGCCAGCCGAATGAGCGACGCACTGCCAATGTCCCCTGCCGAATTCGAGCAGGCCCTGCGCGCCAAGGGCGCCTATTACCACATCCATCACCCGTACCACGTGGCGATGTACCAGGGGCGCGCCACCCGCGAGCAGATCCAGGGCTGGGTAGCCAACCGCTTCTACTACCAGGTCAACATCCCGATGAAGGATGCCGCGATCCTGGCCAACTGCCCGGACCGCGAAGTGCGCCGCGAGTGGATCCAGCGCCTGCTCGACCACGATGGTGCGCCCGGCGAGGATGGCGGCATCGAAGCCTGGCTGCGCCTGGGCCAGGCTGTCGGGCTGGACCCGGACCAATTGCGCTCGCAAGAACTGGTATTGCCTGGCGTGCGCTTTGCCGTGGACGCCTACGTCAACTTTGCCCGCCGCGCCAGCTGGCAGGAAGCCGCCAGCAGTTCGCTGACCGAGCTGTTCGCCCCGCAAATCCACCAGTCACGCCTGGACAGCTGGCCGCAGCACTACCCGTGGATCGACCCCGCCGGCTATGAGTATTTCCGTACCCGCCTGGGCCAGGCTCGACGCGATGTGGAACACGGCCTGGCGATTACCCTGCAGCACTACACCACCCGTGCGGGCCAGGAGCGTATGCTGGAGATACTGCAGTTCAAGCTGGATATCCTCTGGAGTATGCTCGACGCCATGAGCATGGCCTACGAACTGAACCGCCCACCCTATCACTCCGTCACCCAGGAACGGGTGTGGCACAAGGGAATCACCCTATGAGTTTCGACCGTAACCAAGTGCCGAACTGGCGCCCCGGCTACCGCTTCCAGTACGAGCCGGCGCAAAAGGGCCATGTGTTGCTGTACCCCGAAGGCATGATCAAGCTCAACGACAGCGCGAGCCTGATCGGTGGCCTGATCGACGGCCAGCGTGATGTGGCAGCGATTATCAGCGAACTCGAACAGCAATTCCCCGATGTCCCGGAAGTGGCCGATGACATCGAGCAGTTCATGGAGGTGGCCCGTGCCGAACACTGGATCGTCCTCGCCTGAGTTGCCACCTACGCCCGAGGTCGGCCTGCCGCTGTGGCTGCTGGCCGAGCTGACCTACCGCTGCCCGCTGCAGTGCCCGTATTGCTCCAACCCGCTGGACTTCGCCGCCCAGGGCCAAGAGCTGAGCACCGAACAGTGGTTCAAGGTCATGGCTGAAGCGCGGGAAATGGGTGCCGCACAAATCGGCTTTTCCGGCGGTGAACCGCTGGTACGCCAGGACCTTGCCCAGCTGATCGCAGAGGCCCGCCGCCTGGGTTACTACACCAACCTGATCACCTCGGGCATTGGCCTGACCGAGGCGCGCATCGCCGACTTCAAAAAGGCTGGCCTGGACCATATCCAGATCAGCTTCCAGGCCAGCGACGAGCAGGTGAACAACCTGCTGGCCGGCTCGAAAAAGGCTTTTGCACAGAAGCTGGAAATGGCCCGCGCGGTAAAAGCCCATGGCTACCCGATGGTGCTCAACTTCGTCACCCATCGGCACAACATCGACAAGATCGACCGCATCATCGAGTTGTGCATTGCCCTTGAGGCCGACTTTGTCGAACTCGCCACGTGCCAGTTCTATGGCTGGGCGCACCTCAACCGCCTTGGGCTGCTGCCAACCCGCGCGCAGCTCGAGCGGGCAGAACGTATCACCAACGAATACCGGGACAAGCTCAAGGCCGAGGGCAACCCGTGCAAGCTGATTTTCGTTACCCCTGACTACTACGAAGAGCGCCCCAAGGCCTGCATGAACGGCTGGGGCAACCTGTTCCTCACCATCACCCCGGACGGTACCGCCTTGCCCTGCCACGGTGCCCGCCAGCTGCCCGTGCAGTTTCCGAATGTACGCGACCACGACTTGCACCATATCTGGTATGAGTCGTTCGGTTTCAACCGCTTCCGTGGCTATGAGTGGATGCGCGAACCTTGCCGCTCCTGCGACGAGAAAGAAAAGGACTTCGGCGGCTGTCGCTGCCAGGCCTTCATGCTGACCGGCGATGCCAGCAACGCAGACCCGGTGTGTGCCAAATCGACCGAGCACGGCATCATCCTCAAGGCCCGCGAGGAGGCAGAAACCGCCCAGCTCGCGATCGAACAGATGACCTTCCGCAATGATCGAAACTCCCGTGTCATCGCCCGCGGCTGAGTTCAGCGCGGCCCAGGCGGTTGCCGCCGGCACCGACTTCGCCGAACTCAAGGTCAGTGCCGACGGGCTGTTCTGGAACGAATTCCGCCCAGCCGATGGAGCGTGCCGTATCTGGCACTGGCTGCACTACCAGGCCCGCTGCCTGACCCCGGACGGCTTCAGCGTACGCAGCCGGGTTTATGAGTACGGCGGCGGCAGCTTCTGCCTAGGTGGCGACGGGCTGGTGTTCGTCAACGAAAAGGACCAGCAGGTCTACACCCAGCCGCTGGACGATTCGCTACCGCGTGCGCTGACCCAGGATGTCAGCTGCCGCTACGGCGATGTGCAGTGGCACGACGGCCAGGTGCTGGCCGTCGAAGAGCGCCATGCCGAGCAGGTAGAGCACCGCCTGGTCGCTTTGGGTGACAGCAGCCGCGAGGTGCTCGCCGAGGGCGCCGACTTCTATGCCTCGCCTGCTGTCAGTGCCGATGGCCAGCGCCTGGCGTGGATCGAATGGGACCGCCCGGCGCAGCCCTGGACCGTCACCCGGCTGATGTATCGCGCGCGCGATGCCAGCGGCCACTGGGGGCCGACGCAATGTGTAGCCGCCGCAGAAGAATCGCTGCAACAACCACGCTTCGATGCCGAAGGTCGGCTCTACTGCCTGTCCGACCGCAATGGTTTCTGGCAACCCTGGGGTGAGGTCGATGGCCAATGGCAGGCGTTGCCTGCCGCACCGGCAGACCATGCTGCTGCGCCTTGGCAATTGGGCACCTGTACCTGGTTGGCACTGGGCCCGCGAAGCTACCTGGCCAGCTGGTTCGAAGACGGCTTCGGGCAATTGGGGCTGCGTGGTGAAGATGGCCGTATGGAGCGTTTCGCCAGTGCCTACACACGCTTTCGCAGCCTGGCCATGGACAGCGAACACCTGTATGCCATCGCCGCGTCGCCCATCAGCCCCCCGGCAGTCATTGCCATTGACCGCAGCAACCATGAAGTACGCGTGCTGGCCGGTGGTGCCGAAATGCTGCCGGCAGGGCAAATCAGCCTGCCGCAGCCGATCCATTACGACAGTGGCGGCGAGCAGGCCCATGGTTTCTTCTACCCGCCAGCGCAGCCGCAAGGCGCCGCACCGCTGGTGGTGTTCATCCACGGCGGGCCAACCTCAGCCTGTTATCCCGTGCTCGACCCGCGTATCCAGTATTGGACCCAGCGCGGCTTTGCCGTGGCCGACCTCAACTACCGGGGCAGCACCGGCTATGGTCGGGAATACCGCCAGGCACTGCACCAGCGCTGGGGCGAGAGCGATGTGGCCGATGCCTGCGCGGTAGTCGAATACCTGGCAGCTCAGGGCGTGGTCGACAAACGCAAGGCGTTCATCCGCGGCGGCAGCGCCGGGGGCTACACCACCCTGTGCGCTTTGGCGTTCCAAGACGTGTTTCGCGCCGGCGCCAGCCTGTACGGGGTCAGCGACCCGATAGCCCTGGGCCGTGCCACCCACAAGTTCGAGGGTGATTATCTGGACTGGTTGATCGGCGACCCGCAGCGGGACGCTGACCGCTATCGCCAGCGCACGCCGCTGCTGCATGCAGAGCGCATCAAGGTGCCGGTGATTTTCTTCCAGGGTGAGCTGGATGCAGTGGTGGTGCCGGAACAGACGCGGTCCATGCTGGCAGCGTTGCAGGCCAACGGGATCGACGCTGAAGGGCACTTTTATGCGGGAGAGCGGCATGGGTTCCGCAAGGCGGAGAACCTGGCGCATGCCTTGGAAGAAGAGTGGAAATTTTATTGCCGGGTGTTGGTGCAATAGTTCCAGGCGCCCCCGCAGGAGCAACCTTGTGCTGCTCCTGCAGGGGCCAATCTCTGCCTGTATCAACGCTTGGCGATGATATACACCGCATGCACGATCCCCGGAATGTACCCCAGCAGGGTCAGCAGGATATTAAGCCAGAACGCCCCACCAAACCCGACCTGCAGGAACACCCCCAGCGGCGGCAGAAGAATGGCGATGATGATGCGAATAAAGTCCATGCGAGTCTCTCCTGAAGGGTTACATCAAAGACTAGCTCCCAGCCGTAGAGGTTCCACAGGCAAAAAAAAACGCCCCGGGCCGAATGAAACAGGCCAGGGGCGATGCGCAGGAACGCCAGACGGTTCGTTGAATTCTTTGCCAGGCCGCTACGCCGGCATTTCGCGACGGGCCTGCTGCTGGGCATGCAGGCGGGCGAAAGCGCGCGCCAGGCGCAGCAGCATTTCGTCGATGTTGCCTTTGCTCACAGTCAGCGCCGGTGAAAAGCGCACTACATCCACTTGCGGCGCGTTGAGCAGCAGGCCTTCGTGCAGGGCCGCAGCCACCAGTTCGCGGGCCAGGTTTTCTTTCAGTTGCAGGGCCCATAGCAGCCCGTGACCGCGCACCTCACCCTGACCATAGCGCCCGGTCAGGCGGCTCAGGCCTTCACGCAGGTGACGACCGTTGTCCTGTACCTGGGCTAAAAAGCCAGGTTCCAGCACGCTGTCCAGCACCGCCAGGCCGGCGGCGCACATCAGCGCGTTGCCGTGATGGCTGCCTTCCAGCTCACCAGGCTCGGCGCAGCATGCCTTGCCCCTTGCCAACAAGGCGGCCAGCGGCACGCCGCCCCCCAGGCCCTTGCCCAAGGTGATGATGTCGGCGCGCACGCCATAGAGCTCCTCGGCCAGCAGCGCACCACAGCGACCAATACCGGTCTGCACCTCATCAAGGATCAGCAGGATGCCCAGTTCACGGCAGAGCGTTTCCACGCCCTTGAGGTATTCCTGAGTAGCGGGAATAACGCCCGCCTCCCCCTGTATCGGCTCGAGCATGATTGCCACGGTGCGTGAATCCACCTCGGCGTGCAGCGCCGCGAGGTCATTGAACGGCACCTTGCTGAAACCCGGCAGGCCAGGTTCGCAGCGATTGCACGGCAACGGGTCGGACGCGGACAGCGCGCCGAGGCTACGGCCATGGCAGGCTTGGCTGGCAGTAATGATGTGATAGGCGCCGTTGCGGTGCAGTTGGCCCCACTTACGCGCCAGCTTGATCGCCCCTTCACAGGCCTCGGCACCGCTGTTAAGCAGGTAGGCCTGGTCACTGCCGGTACTCTGACACAGCCGGTTGACCAGCCCCAGCAGGCCACGGTTGTGGAAGCCCGAGCCCGGGTTGATCAACGCCTGAGCCTGGTTGCCCAACGCTTTGACCAGCACGCTGGGGCTGTGGCCCAAACTGTTGACCGCACCGCCCTGAGTGAAGTCCAGGTAGGCATGCCCTTCGTTGTCCCACAACCATGAGCCCTGGCCACGCACGAATACCTGCGCTGCACGTTCGGCGCCGGGCATCAGGCGCTCAGGCGACAGCTCAGACGCGTGCGGCACGATCACCGGCGCACGCTTGGGCTCGGCGGCGGCGGCAGGAGCCGAGCGGCGCAGGTTGAACAGGTTCATCAAGGGCTCCAACCAATCACGGTAAAGGGCAGCCACGGTGCGGTCTTGGTGCCGGCACTCGATATTTTGCCTTTCCTATCAAAAGTGTTTTTCATCCGGGGTAACAATCGACCGAATCATCGCTGTAACCCTTTGGAATACGGCGATAGACTAGGCTTCAGCAGGGTTTTCGACCATTTCGTTTTTCCAGCATTTTCGATAAGTATTACTTATGGATTTCCGCCAACTGCGTTATTTCGTCGCGGTGTACGAAGAAGGCCACGTAGGCCGTGCCGCCGAACGCCTGTCGCTGTCACAGCCGGCGCTTTCGCAGCAGATTCGCCAGTTGGAGCACAGCCTCGACCTGAGCCTGTTCGAGCGCAGCAACAAACGCTTGCTGCCGACCCTGGCCGCCCACACCTTGTACAACCATGCCCTGCCGTTGCTCGACGGCCTGCAGCGCGCCCACGAGGCTATGCGCAACTTCAAGGGCCAGTCGCTGCGCACCTTGGCTATCGGTGTATTGCAGACCGTGCGGCCAAGCCTGATACCGCAGCTGCTTGAACGGCTGCGCAAGGCTCAACCTCACCTGGTCGTGCAGATTTACGAGTTGTCGGGGTTAGAGATCGAACGGCGCCTGCTCAATGGCAACCTGGACATCGGCATCAGCTACTTGCCGCCGCGCCAGCCAGGGCTGCATGGCCTGCTGTTGTACGAAGATGAGCTGCAACTGGTCATACCCGATACCCACCCGCTGAAGGACTTCAAGAAGGTGTCCATCCGTCAGGCCGCCGAGTTGCCCATGCTGATGCTGGGCGAAGAGTTCCAGATCCGCCAGATCTGGCAGGCGCAGCTGGCCAGCCAAGGCCGACGGCCGCAGGTGCAGGCAGAGATGAACAATATGGCAGGGATTCTCGATAGCCTCGCGCACACGGCGCTGGCTACCATTCTGCCGGGGCGCGCCAAGGAGGCCGCCGAAGATGATCAGGGGCTGCTGTGGAAGCCGTTGAGCGAGCCGCGCGTGCCATTGAAGGTTGGCTTGGTATTTCGCGATGCCCAGCGCCAGCAGGCCTCTGTAGAGCTGCTGCGCACATTGCTTGAGGAAGAGACGGACGCCCGCCTGCTGGGGGCATCACCGCTGGATGTGCTGGCCTAAAACACGCACACAAAGAAAACCCCGCCGAAGCGGGGTTTTCCAGACTGTTTCCCTGTGACATCCGTATCGCCCCGCCATCCTGGCAGGTGGTCCTTCGTCGTCATCCTTGATCTGTCCTATGCGCTTCCTGCGCAACGTCCATGTGATAAAGATTAACAGTGGATCCAATCTTAGAACAGTGGTGAAAAGTCACCGCGTCGTGTAGGAAAAAGCTTACACAGGGAGTTCATTCACAGATATGCGATGGCTGAGGCCGCTTTGCGGCCCAATCGCGACGCAAGGCCCCACATATCCAAACTTAGGCGATACCTGTGGGAGCGGCCTTGCGTCGCGATTGGGCTGCGCAGCAGCCCCAGAAATCGATCAGAACTGCTCGGCATCCAGCAGGTACAGCGACTCACTTCCCGCCTTCACCGAAGCCACCAGCGAATCCACCCGTGGCAGCAACCGCGCGAAGTAGAACCGCGCCGTACCCAGCTTGCCCGAATAGAACGGCGCATCCCCCTCGCCCGCCTGTGCCGCCCGCGCCATCAGTGCCCACATGTAGCCATAGGCAACATAGCCAAAGGCATGCAGGTACTCGACCGAAGCCGCGCCAATTTCATTCGGGTTGCCCTTGGCCTGCTGCAGTACCCACTCGGTCAACCCGTCGAGCTGATCGAGCGAAGCGCCCAGTGGCTTGGCGAATTCGTCCAGTTCGCTGCCTGCACCGGTAATGAACTGACGAATCTCGTCAGAGAACAGCTTGTAGTATGCCCCGCCGCTGGCCACCACTTTACGCCCCATCAGGTCGAGGGCCTGGATGCCATTGGTACCTTCGTAGATCTGGGTAATGCGCACGTCGCGCACCAACTGCTCCTGCCCCCACTCACGAATGTAACCATGCCCGCCAAATACCTGCTGGCCGTGCACTGCGCACTCCAGGCCCAGGTCGGTGAGGAAGGCCTTCGCCACCGGCGTCAGCAGTGCCACCAGCTCTTCGCTGCGTTTGCGCACGCTGGCGTCTTCGCTGTACTTGGCACTGTCCAGTTGCATGGCCACATAAGTGGAGAATGCGCGGCCACCTTCGATCAGCGCCTTCATGGTCAACAGCATGCGACGCACGTCCGGGTGGACGATGATCGGGTCTGCAGCCTTGTCCTTGGCTTGTGGGCCGGCCGGGGCACGGCTTTGCAGGCGATCGCGGGCGTACTCCACGGCGTTCTGGTAGGAGCGCTCGGCCGACGCCAGGCCTTGAATGCCAACGCCCAGGCGCTCGTAGTTCATCATGGTGAACATGGCCGCCAGGCCTTTGTTCGGCTCACCGACGATGTAGCCGACAGCTTCGTCGAAGTTCATCACACAGGTAGCCGAGGCCTGGATGCCCATTTTGTGCTCGATCGAGCCGCAAGTGGCCGGGTTCCGCGCGCCGAGGCTACCGTCTTCATTGACCAGGAATTTCGGCACCAGGAACAGCGAAATACCTTTCGGCCCCGCCGGTGCATCCGGCAACTTGGCCAGCACCAGATGGATGATGTTCTCGGTCAGGTCGTGTTCGCCACCCGTGATGAAAATCTTGGTACCGCTGACCTTGTAGCTGCCATCCGCCTGGGGCTCGGCCTTGGTGCGGATGATGCCCAGGTCAGTACCGGCATGCGGCTCGGTCAGGCACATGGAGCCGGCCCAAACGCCGGCATACATGTTCGGAAGGTATTTTTCCTTCAAGGCCTCGCTGGCGTGGGCGTTGATCGATAGGCAGGCGCCGGCGGTCAGCATCGGGTACAGGCCGAAAGCCAGGCTGGACGCGTTGACCATTTCCTCGACCTGGGCCGAGATGGCCTTGGGCATACCCATACCGCCGAACAGCGGGTCGCCGCCCACGCCCACCCAGCCGCCTTCGGCGTAGGTGTTGTAGGCCTCGATGAAACCGGCTGGGGTGCGTACCGCGCCGTTGTCCCAGTGGCAGCCCTCTTCGTCGGCGGCGCGGCTGAGCGGCGCAATGGTCCTGGCGGTGACCTTGCCGGCTTCTTCCAGCACGGCCATGGCCGTGTCGGCATCGACAACCTCGGCCAGCCCGGGCAACTGCGTCCACTGCTCGGCCACGTTGAAGACTTCATTCAGTACGAAGCGCATGTCGCGCAGCGGCGCTTTATAGTCAGCCATGACAACCTCTCGCTAGTCGGGTCGGGGCGGTCTCGGGGAACCGCGACACTGGGGTTACTGGCAGTGTAACCGAACAACTTTTGCGAGACATAGGGTCATCAATCGACTGTATAGTCTCACCTGGTCACGCCGTGCGCACTGCCCCACGCTGTGATTGTCGCCCATGCACCATGACACAATTTCGCCCCGCGCCTTTGGCACTGTAAAGCGCCTGGTCGGCGGATTTCAGCACCGCCTCGGGGTTTCGATGATCGGCCTGGCGCTCGGCCACGCCGATACTGATGGTGACCGAGACCGTGCCGCCGGCGCTGCCCGCCCGGCGCTGGCGCCCGGCGGTATCGTCCTGCGGGCGGTTGTGCTGATCGCGCAGGTGCATCACGTAATTGGCGATCACTTCACGCACGGCTTCCACATGCGGCACGCATTCCGCGGCAGTCTTGCCGGCGAACACCAGGGCGAACTCCTCCCCGCCATAACGGTAGGCGCGGCCACCGCCGGTGACCTTGGACAAGCGGCTGGCGACCAACCGCAGCACCTGGTCACCGACATCGTGGCCGTGGGTGTCGTTGAATTTCTTGAAGTGGTCGACATCGGTCATGGCGATCACATAGTTACGCCCCAGGCGCTGCATGCGCTCGTTCAGCGCACGACGCCCCGGCAGGCCAGTCAGCTCGTCACGGAAGGCCATCTGATAAGCCTCGTGCGCCACTGCCGCGGCGATCATCAGCATTACCTGACTGCACATGATGTTCAAGGTAAACGGCAGGATGAAGGTTTGCGGCAGCATCCAGAAAATGCCCAGCAGGCCGATCAACTGCGCAGCGTGCAGCGGCCGGGGTGCACGCAGGTACTGCACCACCAGCAGAATGAACACACCCAGGAAAAGTGGGTAGACCATCTGGATCAGGCTCATCCAGTGGCCATGCAAAGCCGGCCAGCGGATCTCCGCCAACCAGGTCAGCAACGCCTCGGGGTAGCTTTGCTGGAGGGCCACCGCCACACTGCCCACAGCAAACAGTACGGCACCGCGGGCGACCAGGTCCTGCAGCAGGTGCGTGCGCTCCTGCCAGGCGCCGTACAGCCCGAACAGCGCCGGCAGCAACAGGCAGACCAGGTGGAAGATCACCGCGGCGTCCTCACGCACGCGGCCATGGTCACGGTAGAAGTCGGTCTGGGTATCGAGCAGGAAGTAGGCGATGTACACCGTCAGCATCAGGAACAGCTCACGCTGGCGGCGGTAAACCGCGCAGTAGGCGCCGCCCAGCAGTAGAACCAAGGTAGGCAGGACATTGAACAGCGATGTGAAAAAGACGCTGAGGTCTCTCACATAGGCTGCGGCGAGCCCTGCCAGCAACAAGAACAGCGACGGCAGGAAGTGGCTTGCGCGAACAGCATTAAAACGAAACAAGGGTAATCTCCAACCCGGCAGATCAATAATGGCATTGTGCCCTCACTTCATCGGCAGTGCACTGGAACAGTTGAATTTGCGGTTGGATGAACGAACTTCCGGCCGCCACGCGAGCCTTGTAGGAGCGGGTTTACCCGCGAATACGGTAGCGCCGGAACGGTGAACGGCTGATGGAGATTGGCCAGCAGGCATGGCCTCTTCGCGGGTGAACCCGCTCCTACACCACGGCCTGTGTCCAACCCCTGATGTGTGTCCTCCACCGTGGTAGGAGCGGGTTTACCCGCGAATACGGTGGCGCCGGCAACGGTGAACGGCTGATGGAGATTGGCCAGCAGGCATGGCCTCTTCGCGGGTGAACCCGCTCCTACACCACGGCCTGTGTCCAACCCCTGATGTGTGTCCTCCACCGTGGTAGGAGCGGGTTTACCCGCGAATACGGTAGCGCCGGCAACGGTGAACGGCTGATGGAGATTGGCCAGCAGGCCCGGCCTCTTCGCGGGTAAACCCGCTCCTACGAGGGACCACGCTGAACCTGAAGACGTAAAAAACCCGCCTGCCGGTCAGGGCAGGCGGGTTTTGGGTACAGCGCCAGTATCAGTACGACAGGCCGAAGTGCTCTTCGTCCATCGCCATCAGGTTGTTGGCGCCCGACAGCATGGTCGCCACATGGGTACGGGTACGTGGCAGGATGCGCTGGAAGTAGAAGCGGGCAGTCTGCAGCTTGGCGGTGTAGAACGCCTCCTCGCTGGTACCGGCTGCCAGTTTCTCGGCGGCCAGGCGGGCGATGTCGGCCCAGAAGTAAGCCAGGCAGGCATAGCCGGAGTACATCAGGTAATCGACCGAAGCCGCACCCACTTCTTCACGGTCCTTCATGGCAGCCATGCCCACTTTCATGGTCAGCTCGCCCCACTCCTTGTTGATGGCCGCCAGCGGTTCGACGAACTCCTTGACCGCTTCGTTACCTTCCTGCGCCTGGCAGAACTTGTGCACGATCTTGGTGAAGCCCTTCAGTGCTTCGCCCTGAGTCATCAGCACTTTGCGACCGAGCAGGTCGAGGGCCTGAATACCGGTAGTGCCTTCGTACAGCATGGAGATACGGCTGTCGCGCACGTTCTGCTCCATGCCCCATTCGGCGATGAAGCCATGGCCGCCGTAGATCTGTACGCCGTGGTTGGCGGCTTCGAAACCGACTTCGGTCATGAATGCCTTGGCGATCGGGGTCAGGAACGCCAGCAGGGCATCAGCCTTCTTGCGCTCTTCTTCGTCCTGGCTGTACTTGACGATGTCCACCTGCTTGGCAGTGAAGTAAACCATCGCGCGATTGCCTTCGGCGAAGGCCTTCATGGTCAGCAGCATGCGCCGTACGTCCGGGTGGACGATGATCGGGTCAGCGGCCTTGTCCGGTGCTTTCGGACCGGTCAGGGAACGCATCTGCAGGCGCTCACGGGCGTACTTCAGGCCACCCTGGAACGCCACCTCGGCGTGGGCCAGGCCTTGCAGCGCGGTACCCAGGCGAGCAGTGTTCATGAAGGTGAACATGCAGTTCAGGCCTTTGTTGGCTGGGCCGATCAGGTAGCCGGTGGCAGCATCGAAGTTCATGACGCAGGTAGCGTTACCGTGGATGCCCATCTTGTGTTCGATCGAGCCGCAGCTCACGCCGTTGCGCTCGCCCACGCCTCCCTCGGCGTTGGGCAGGAACTTCGGCACGATGAACAGCGAAATCCCCTTGGTACCGGCCGGTGCGTCCGGCAGGCGGGCCAGGACGATATGGACAATGTTGTCGGCCATGTCGTGCTCACCGGCCGAAATGAAGATCTTGGTGCCCGACACTTTGTAGCTGCCGTCGGCCTGTGGCTCGGCCTTGGTGCGCAGCATGCCCAGGTCGGTACCGCAGTGCGGTTCGGTCAGGCACATGGTGCCGGTCCACTCGCCGGACACCAGCTTGGTCAGGTAGGTGTGCTGCTGCTCGGCAGTGCCATGCGCAGAAATAGTGTTCATCGCGCCATGCGACAGGCCTGGGTACATACCCCACGACCAGTTCGAGCCACCGACCATTTCGCTCAGGGCCAGGCCCAGCGACTCTGGCAGGCCTTGGCCGCCATGCTCGACGTCATGTGCCAGGCTCGGCCAGCCGCCTTCGACGAACTGCTGGTAGGCTTCCTTGAAGCCGGTTGGGGTTTTCACCCCCGATTCGCTCCAGGTGCAGCCTTCCTGGTCACCCACGCGGTTCAACGGCGACAACACCTGCTCACAGAACTTCGCGCCTTCTTCAAGGATCGCGTCGACCATGTCGGGCGTGGCGTCCTGGCAGCCCGGCAGGCTCTGATAGTGCGCCTCATAGCCAAGCAGCTCGTCGCGAACGAAGCGGATATCACGCAAGGGGGCTTTGTAGTCAGGCATTGCGATGAACCTCTAGGTGAGTTCTGTGGGGTGACCCGCGCTTGGCGGAAGCCGATCAAACAGTTGTTTGAAACTTACGTTTAGCTCAGCTTTCTGTCAAGGATGGACTATGGTGCCATTTACGCCACGAAAAATGGCAAATCAGTCATGCCATGGCACAAACCCTTGTAGGAGCGGGCTTGCCCGCGAAGAGGCCCGACCAGACAAAATTGTTGTCTGATCGGACGCATTCGCGGGCAAGCCCGCTCCTACAAGGGCAGGCGCTGAAATAGGGGATGACGCAAGTGTTCAGGCGTAGGTGTCGATGATCCGGCCAAGCATTTCGTCGGATGCCTTGGCGACCTTCGCGCCAAGCTCGACTTCGGTCTTGCCCACCGCCTGTTGCACGACACTGGTGGCCAGGTCCATCTGCTGGCTGCGGTCGACCGCGCGCAGGCGTTCGGCCTGAAAATCGCTGGACTGGCTAGTGGCGGTACGTTCGGCAGTGGTGTTGGCGATCTGGCTGGCGGCCTGATCGACGCGGTTCTGGCCGGTCTGGATTGCGCTCAGGCCCGCGTAGTAGGCGGAGCTACCGGTGATTTCCATGTCAGGACTCCATTGACGCTGGATGACGAACAGCCCCAATTAAAACAGGCTAGGGGCGAAAAGGCCCGTTTAAATCCCTAATGGCTCAATGCCAGTTGATAGGCCTTGGGTATTCCTGCACTGGCCGCCTCGCGGGTAAACCCGCGCCCACAACCGTATGCGTCTCCTCGTAGGAGCGGGTTTACCCGCGAAGAGGCCGGGCCTGCATCACACTAATCCAGCAGATCCAACTGCAGATGCTCAGCCACCATGTCGGCACTGGCCTGCTTGAGCTTGGGCACCCGCCCCAGGCAAGGCGCCGGCAAGCGCTCTGCAAGGCTGGCCAGGTTCTCTTCCAGGCGTGAAGTGCGCGGCTCGATGATGTTTGCCACCCAACCCGCCAACTGCAGCCCATCACGCTCGATCGCTTCGGCGCTGAGCAAGGCATGGCTGATGCAACCCAACCGCACACCTACCACCAGAATCACCGGCAACCGCAGGGCAACGGCAAGATCGGACAGGTTCTCCAGGCCCGACAGCGGTACGCGCCAGCCACCGGCCCCCTCTATCAGGGTGAAGTCGGCATTTTGTTGCAGCACATTGCGCATCGCCGCGAGCAGTTCTGGCACAGCCAGCGTCACCCCTGCCTCGCGCGCCGCCACATGCGGGGCAATAGCAGGCTCGAAGGCAAACGGATTGACCTGCTCATAGGGCAGCTTGACCGTGCTTTCGTCGATCAGCGCCAGGGCATCGCTATTGCGCAAACCTTTCGGCGTCATGGTGCAGCCCGAGGCAACCGGCTTGGCACCCAGTGTGCTCATGCCCTGCAAACGCGCCGCATGCAACAGGCCAGCGGCGATGGTGGTCTTGCCGACATCGGTATCGGTACCCGCAATGAAAAAGGCCTGGCTCATCGTGCTCCCCTTACGCCAGTGGCTTGCGCAACACACCATAGACCACTTGATAGGTGGCTGGCAGCCCCGCGGGTTGGCGAAATGCCTCATAGGCCTGCAACAGGCCCTGCATTCGCGCCCGGCCGGTGAGGCCGGAAGGTCGCCCAGGGTTCAGATTGTGCGCCCCCAACGCCTTCAGTTCGTGGGTCAGGCTGCGCACATCCGGGTAGTGCAGCACATGCGGGCACCGCTCCAGCTCAAGCTGCTCAAAACCGCTGGCTGCGCACAGGCGCTGATAGTCTTCGAAACGGCGGAAGCGGTTTACATGCACCAGGCCATCCACCGCCTGCCAGCTGGCGCGCAGTTCGTCGAGGGTGCCCACGCACAGGCTGCTGAAGGCCAGTACTCCACCTGGGCGCAGCACCCGCTGCGCCTCGGCCAGCACACTGGCGAACTGATCGCACCACTGCACCGCCAGGCTGGAAAACACCAGGTCGACGCTGCCATCGCACAGCGGCAAACGCTCGGCGTCGCCAACCACGTGATACTGCGCCCCACCCTTTACATGACGGGCATGAAGCAACATGCCTTCGGCAATATCCACCGCCACGCCGCTGGCCTGGACGAAACGCTCGGCCAGCATGCGGCTGAAATGGCCGGTGCCACTGCCCAGGTCCAGCCAGTGTGACGGCTGCAGGCCTGCCGGCAACAGCTCCAGCAGGCTCAGGCCTACAGCGCGCTGAAGGGCCGCCACGCTGTCGTAACTGGCCGCGGCGCGGGAGAACGAGGCCGCCACCTGGCGCTTGTCGGGCAATGCGCCGGGCAGGGTCGGACGGGAAAGGTCAGTCATCGCCACTCTCATGCAGAAAACTCTTGATGCCCGCCGCCAGCTCCTGCGGATACTCCAGCAGGAACGCGTGGGAACTGTCTTCGACCAGGCCCACTTCTACATCGGGCAACAGCTCGCTCAACGCCTTTGCCGCCTCTGCCGGCACTAGCGCATCGCTGCCGGCGAACAGGTGCAGTTGCGGGCCACCATAGGCCTGCAAGGCTTCACGGGTGTCCAGCTTGGCCAGCACTTCAAGGCCAGTGGCCAGGTACAACGGGTCGGTATCCGGCACGCCGACACCCAGCTGACGCAACAAGGTGCGCGGCTGCAGGGCGCCGTCGCTGCACAAGGTACGGAAGCGCTTGAGGGTGACCTGGGTATGGTTGCGGCAGCCGTCGAGGAAGGTGCCGAAGGTGTCTTCGGCCATGCCATGGGGCCAATCTGGCCGGGCCAGGAAGCTGGGGTTGCTGGCCAAGGTCAGCAGCCCGCAGCAGTGGTCGCCACGCTTGTGCGCCAGCGCGCTGGCCAACATGCCACCCAGTGACCAGCCACCCAGCCAGACATTGCTGGGCAGCTTGCGGTCCAGATGGTCGATCCAGGCCTGCACATCGCTGTGGGCCAGTTCTGGCAGGGGCATCAGCTCTACCTGCAGGCGGGCGTCCTGAGCACGCAGGCTAGCGGCCAGCGGCTCCAGCGCAGCAGTTCCCAAGCCCCAGCCGGGCAATAGAACAAGTCGATTACGCATCGGCGTTCTCCAACTGTGGATAACACTCGGCCAATGCATTCAACAATAGCTGCACCTGCGCCTCGCTGTGTGCGGCGCTCAGGGTTACCCGCAGGCGTGCGCTGCCAGCCGGCACGGTGGGTGGGCGGATGGCCGTCACCAGCAAGCCTCGCTCACGCAGCAGGCGTGACAGGCGCAACGCCTGCGCACTGTCGCCGATGACGATGGGCTGGATCGGCGTCGGGCTGTCCATCAACTGCAGCCCCAGCTGCTGCGCGCCTTCTCGGAACTGGCGAATCAAGGCTGCCAGGTGCTCACGACGCCAGGTTTCGCGGCGCAGCAGCTCCAGGCTCTTGAGTGTGGCGCAGGCCAGCGCCGGTGGCTGGCTGGTGGTGTAGATATAGGGGCGGGCGAACTGTACCAGCGCCTCGATCAGCGCTTCGCTGCCAGCAACAAAGGCACCCGCGGTGCCGCAAGCCTTGCCCAACGTGCCGATCAGCACGGGTACATCATCCACGCCCAGGCCAAAGTGCTCGACGATACCGCCGCCTTGGGCGCCCAGGGTGCCCAGGCCATGGGCGTCGTCGACCATCAGCCAGGCACCGCGGGCACGGGCGACATTGGCCAGCGCCGGCAGGTCGGCCAGGTCACCGTCCATGCTGAACACGCCATCGGTCACCACCAGGGTATTGCCGACCGCCTTGTCCAGGCGGCTGGCCAGGCTGGCCGGGTCGTTGTGCAGGTAGCGGTTGAAGCGGGCGCCACTGAGCAGCCCGCCATCCAGCAGCGAAGCATGGTTGAGGCGGTCTTGCAGCACCGTGTCGCCCTGCCCCACCAGCGCCGTGATGGCGCCCAGATTGGCCATATAACCGGTGGAGAACAACAGTGCGCGCGGGCGGCCGGTAAGTTCAGCCAGTGCCTCTTCAACCTGATGGTGCGGAGTGCTGTGGCCAACCACCAGGTGCGAGGCACCACCCCCCACACCCCAGCGCTCGGCGCCGGCCTGCCAGGCGGCGATCACCTCGGGGTGGTTGGCCAGGCCCAGGTAGTCATTGCTGCAGAAGGCCAGCAACCGCTGGCCGTCGACCACCACTTCCGGCCCTTGCGGGCTTTCCAGCAATGGCCGCTGCCGATACAGGTCTGCGGCGCGCCGTTCGGCCAGGCGCGCTGCCAGGTCGAAAGCCATATCAGGCTGTCGCGGCGTCGTAGAACATCTCGCTGCTGCGCTGCTCGACCAGCGCTTGCTCGATGGCTGCCTGGTGCACTTCGTCGGCGTGCTCTTCACGCGCTTCGGGCTTGATGCCCAGGCGTGCGAACAGCTGCATGTCCTTGTCGGCCTGGGGGTTGGCAGTGGTCAGCAGCTTTTCGCCGTAGAAGATCGAGTTGGCGCCCGCCATGAAGGCCAGGGCCTGCATCTGCTCGTTCATCTGCTCGCGGCCGGCGGACAGGCGCACGTGAGACTTGGGCATGAGGATACGGGCCACGGCCAGCATACGGATAAAGTCGAACGGGTCGACGTCCTCTTCCTCAGCCAGCGGCGTGCCGGCCACCTTGACCAGCATGTTGATCGGCACCGACTCCGGGTGTTCCGGCAGGTTGGCCAGCTGGATCAGCAGGCCGGCGCGGTCATCCAGCGATTCACCCATGCCCAGAATGCCACCAGAGCAGATTTTCATCCCGGCATCGCGCACGTAGGCCAGGGTCTGCAGGCGCTCGCTGTAGGTACGTGTGGTGATGATGCTGCCGTAGAACTCCGGTGAGGTGTCGAGGTTGTGGTTGTAGTAGTCCAGACCCGCGTGGGCCAGGGCCTTGGTTTGCTCCTGATCGAGTTTGCCGAGGGTCATGCAGGTTTCCAGGCCCATGGCCTTGACGCCTTTGACCATCTCCAGCACGTAGGGCATGTCTTTGGCCGACGGGTGCTTCCACGCCGCCCCCATGCAGAAACGGGTAGAACCGATGGCTTTGGCGCGGGCAGCTTCTTCCAGCACCTTCTGCACTTCCATCAGCTTCTGTTTCTCCAGCCCGGTGTTGTAGTGGCCGGACTGCGGACAATATTTGCAATCTTCCGGGCAGGCGCCGGTCTTGATCGACAGCAAGGTCGAAACCTGCACGCGGTTGGGGTCGAAGTGCGCGCGGTGCACGGTCTGCGCTTGGAACAGCAAATCATTGAACGGTTGCTGGAACAGCGCCTTGACCTCGGCCAAGGCCCAATCGTGACGTGTTGTTGCAGTTGTGCTGGCGCTCATCGGCGTTTCCTTGTTTAGGCTGTAGCTGGCGCCGGGACAGGAAAGCCCGCCAGCGCATCACGGATAGCTCGCATAGTCATGGAAGGCCTATGAACTGTCAACTGCACTGGAAGCGACTGGTTTACAAGTGCTCACTTATTAATCAGAAGTGCTTGTTATGCGATGAGCCTGCCGAGCAGCCTTACCCGCTGTGCGTTACCTGCGAACAGGCACTGCCCTGGCTGGGTGATCAGTGCCGGCATTGCGCCCTGCCCTTGCCCATGGCCGGCTTGACCTGCGCCCCGTGTGGCCGCTGCTTGCCGGCCTTCGATCAGGTCATTGCCCTGTGGCATTTCGGTTTTCCGGTGGACACGTTGATTAGCCGTTTCAAGCACAATCGCCAATGGCCTTTGGGACGCCTGATGGCTGAGCTGCTGGGGCAGGGGCTGCTGTATCGCTATGCCGAAGGGTTGCCTCGCCCTGACCTGCTGTTGCCTGTGCCTTTGGCCAGGCGTCGACTACGCGAGCGGGGGTTCAATCAGGCGGGGATGCTTGGGCGGTGGTTGTCGTCGCACGTCGGGGTAACCTGCAACGAGCGTTTGCTGGTCCGCACACGCGAGACACCGGCACAGCAACATCTGGGCGCCAAGGCACGGCAGCGCAATTTGCGCCAGGCGTTCGCGGTCATGGGCAAACTGGAAGGCAAGCATGTCGCCATCGTCGATGATGTGTTGACCACCGGTGCCACTGCGCAGGCTATCGCCCAGGCACTGCGCAAGGCAGGTGCGCGGCGGGTGGATGTGTATTGCCTGGCACGTACGCCCAAACCGGGGTATGTATGACCAGGCGCGACCTGCCCCTTTGTAAAGCACCCTTGTATACGGAATACCCATGTCCCTACCCCCCGTTCTCACCCAGCACATCGCCCGCCGCCCACAGCGCATCGCGCTGCTGCAGCACATTGCCGAACAAGGCTCAATCACCCGCGCCGCCAAGGCCGCAGGTATCAGCTACAAGGCGGCCTGGGATGCCATCGACGAGCTCAACAACCTGGCCAGCCAGCCCTTGGTCAAGCGCAGCACCGGTGGCCGCGGCGGTGGCGGTGCGCACTTGTCGCCGGAAGGCGAGCGGGTGTTGCGCCTGTACCAAAGGCTGCAGGCCCTGCAGGCACAAATCCTTGAAGCCGCCGAAGAATCCAGCGACCTCGACCTGCTCGGGCGCCTGATGCTGCGCACCAGTGCGCGCAACCAGTTGCAGGGCCAGGTCAGCGGCCTGCGCCGTGAAGGCCGGTATGACCGCGTCAGCCTGGCATTGAGCGGCGGGCTGGAGATCGATGCGCTGATCACCCACGACAGCACTGCGCGCCTGGAGCTGACAGTGGGAACAACGGTGGTGGCGCTGCTCAAGGCCGGGTGGGTGCGCTTGTTGGCGGAGGGGGAAGAGGCCGAAGCGGGGAGCAATTGCCTTTGCACGAAGGTGGAGGAAGTGCTGGCAGAGGTCGATGGGCCCAGTGAAGTCAGGCTGGCGTTAGGCAACGGGCAGACCCTGTGTGCAATGGCTGATGCGCACTGGTTGGCTGCCCAGCAGGTCGTGGATGGCAGTGTGGTGCGGGTGCAGTTTCACCCGTCTTATGTGTTGATCGGGGTTCCCGCATAGTCTGGCCGCGCGGTGCGCGGTTCGCGGGCTTGCCCGCTCCCACAGGGACCGCACCACCCGATGCATCTGGGCCGAAATGTGCGGGCACGCCCGCGAAGGGGCCGGCACAGGCATAACGCGCTACCATGGCCCCACGCCGCTTACCCTCCGGAGCCACCATGTCCCACCCCTTCGACACCCTCACCCCCGACCTGGTCCTGGACGCAGTGGAAAGCCTGGGCTTTCTCAGCGATGCGCGGGTGCTGGCGCTGAACAGCTACGAGAACCGCGTGTACCAGGTGGGCATCGAAGACGCGCAGCCGCTGATTGCCAAGTTCTACCGCCCAGGCCGCTGGAGCGATGCAGCCATCCTCGAAGAACACGCCTTCACGGCCGAACTCGCCGACTGCGAAGTCCCGGTGGTTGCGCCCCTGCAGCACGATGACCGCACCTTGTTCGAACACAAGGGCTTCCGCTTCACGCTGTTCCCCCGTCGCGGCGGCCACGCCCCCGAGCCTGGCAACCTCGACCAGTTGTATCGCCTGGGTCAGTTACTTGGCCGCCTGCATGCCGTGGGCGCCAGCAAGCCGTTCAAGCACCGTGAGGCACTGGCTGTAGACAACTTTGGCCACGCCTCGCTGAACACCTTGCTGGAGGGTAATTTTGTCCCGCGTGAACTGCTGCCGGCGTTCGAGTCCGTGGCCCGCGATCTGCTCAAGCGGGTGGAGGACATCTACGCTCGCACACCACACCAGCTCATCCGCCTGCATGGCGACCTGCACCCCGGCAACCTGATGCACCGTGACGACGTGTACCACGTGGTCGACCTCGACGATTGCCGCATGGGCCCAGCGGTGCAAGACCTGTGGATGATGCTGGCCGGCAACCGCGAGGAGCGCCTGGGGCAACTGGCCGAGCTGATCGACGGCTACAACGAGTTCCACGACTTCGACCCGCGCGAACTGGCCCTGATCGAGCCCCTGCGCGCCCTGCGGCAACTGCACTATAGCGCCTGGCTGGCAAGGCGCTGGGACGACCCCGCGTTCCCGCCCAGCTTCCCTTGGTTTGGCCAGCCACGCTACTGGGGCGACCAGATTCTCGCCTTGCGCGAACAGATGGCTGCGCTGGATGAAGCACCGCTGAAATTGTTCTAGAAGCACGCCCGCCTCTGTCTACAATAGGCGTCGCTTTATTTAGCAACCTAAGCAAGGATTCTGCATGCACGCCGCAAACCCGCGTCGCGGATACATACTGGGCTTGAGCGCCTACATCATCTGGGGCCTTTTCCCCCTCTACTTCAAGGCAATCCAGAGCGTCCCGGCGGTGGAAATCATTGTCCACCGGGTGCTCTGGTCAGCACTGTTCGGCTCGCTGCTGCTACTGGTGTGGAAACACCCCGGCTGGTGGCGGGAACTGCGCAACAACCCGCGCCGGCTGGGCATCCTGGCACTGAGCGGGGCACTGATCGCCGGTAACTGGCTGACCTACGTGTGGTCGGTGAACAACGGCCGTATGCTCGAGGCCAGCCTGGGCTATTACATCAACCCACTGATCAACGTACTGCTGGGCATGCTGATTCTTGGCGAGCGCCTGCGCCGCCTGCAATGGCTGGCGGTGGGCATGGCTGCCGTGGGTGTGGCGCAGCAGGTGTGGCAAGTGGGCAGCCTGCCGTGGGTGTCACTGGTGCTGGCGTTGAGCTTCGGCTTCTATGGGCTGATCCGTAAGCAGGCGCCGGTGGCGGCACTGCCCGGCCTGGTGGTGGAAACCTGGATGCTGGTGCCGCTGGCCCTTGGCTGGCTGCTGCTGCACCCGGCCGCGATGAGTGCCCAGGGCGCGTTCTATACCAGCAGCGAGGCGCTGTGGCTGATGGCGGCCGGGCCGGTGACGCTGGTGCCGCTGGTATGCTTCAACGCCGCCGCACGGCACCTGCCGTACACCACGCTGGGCTTCCTGCAGTACCTGGCACCGACCTTGGTGCTGTTGCAGGCTGTAGTGCTGTTCGATGAGCATTTGTCGTCGAGCACCCTGGCGGCCTTCATGTTCATCTGGGCAGGTTTGGCGATTTACAGCGTCGATGCATGGCTGAACTTGCGCAAACGTAGCTGATCAGAAAACGATCAAAGATCTGCAGGCCATGTAGCGCCTGGCCTGCAGAGACATCTCCATAGGTTATCCACACCCTCGTCCCCGCGCTTTGTGCACAAGCTGCTGATAATTGAGCATTTTTTGAGCAAAACAGTACAAGGCACGTGATACCTGGGCTGGAGAGGTACACCCCCAGGTTATCCACAGGGCCTTCCCCGTGATATCGGGATAACCGCAGATGGCCGCTTCGCAACACAAGGCCGCCCCACATTTGTCCGGTGTACGCAGGACCGTGTGGGAGCGGGCTTGTGTCGCGATAGGGCCGCAAAGCGGCCCCGGCAATCGCTGATCAATCCTCTGCCCGCAGCTTCAACTCCACCATCAAGTCATCCGCCAGGCTCTCCAGCCGCTGCTGCAGTTCTTCCAGCGGCAAGGTCAACGGCAACGCCAGCAATGCGTCGGCGTGGAACAACGGCTCACTGCTCATCGGCGCCGGCTGCACGTCTGTGGAAAACCGCTCGACGTTTACCTGCAACTCGGCCAGCAAGCGGGTAATGTCCCGCACGATCCCCGGCCGGTCGTTACCCACCAGCTCCATGGCAATTGGCTTCCAGGTGCACGACGGCTCGATCCCACTCTCGGCAATCAGCACGCGAATGTCATACCTGGCCAGCCCCTGCAGCGAGGCCACAAGCTCGGCGTAATTCTCTGCCGGCACCGCCACCCGCAGAATGCCAGCAAACTGCCCGGCCATACGCGACATGCGGCTTTCCAGCCAGTTACCACTGTGGTCGGCGATGCACTGGGCAATACGTTCGACCTGGCCGGCCTTGTCAGGGGCAATTACAGTCAGTACAAGATGATCCACAAGCCCTTCCTCGTGTCGGACCGCGCCGGGCGGCAGAAAATCGGGGGATCGAGTCAGTATAGGCAAGGCGCGGCAACCTGCCGCAGGGCAATCTGCACAGCCAATCGTGTACTGTTTCAAGATTTATCTGGAACAATCCACCTGTTTTTTGCGAACATACCCTCTCCCAGCGTGACCATACGCGACCAACGGGTCGCATAACGGCGCTTTTAGTCTGATTTTGCCCCGCCTACTGCTTCATGTAGTATCCCGTGGCGCGGACTACAAAACGTCGTTTGGATGTCTGCCAAGGCGCCTGTGAAAATACGCACACTGCCCGCCAGCCTGTCTGGCAGGCCGCACCCAGCCGCCCCCGAGCAAAACCGGGAGCATGCACTGGTGCCGTGTTTAGAGAAGCGCTACAGGCTTAATACAGAAGAGCGAAATAGCTGAGCAGAGTGAGGCAAGCAATGACTGGATACGTTCAAGTCGGTGGCCTTCAGGTCGCCAAGGTCCTGTACGACTTCGTGAACAACGAAGCCATCCCCGGGACCGGCATCGTCGCCGAGCAGTTCTGGGCGGGTGCAGAGAAGATCATCAATGACCTCGCTCCAAAGAACAAAGCCCTGCTCGCCAAGCGCGACGAGCTGCAAGCCAAGATCGACGCCTGGCACCAGGCACGCAAAGGCCAGGCCCACGACGCCGCAGCCTACAAAGCATTCCTCCAGGAAATCGGCTACCTGCTGCCACAAGCCGACGATTTCCAGGCCACCACCCAGAACGTGGACGAAGAAATCGCCCACATGGCCGGCCCACAACTGGTCGTGCCGGTGATGAACGCCCGCTTCGCCCTGAACGCCGCCAACGCCCGCTGGGGTTCGCTGTACGACGCCCTTTACGGCACCGACGCCATCAGCGATGAAGGCGGCGCCGAAAAAGGCCAGGGTTACAACAAGGTACGCGGCGACAAGGTCATCGCCTTCGCCCGCGCCTTCCTCGACGAAGCCGCGCCACTGGCCGCCGGCTCGCACGTTGACTCCACGGGCTACCGCATCGAAGGCGGCAAGCTGGTTGTTGCCTTGAAAGGCGGCAGCAACAGCGGCCTGCGCGACGATGCGCAACTGATCGGCTTCCACGGCGACGCCGCCGCGCCGACTGCCGTGTTACTCAAGCACAACGGCCTGCACTTCGAAATCCAGGTCGATGCCAGCACCCCCGTCGGCAGCACCGACGCCGCTGGCGTCAAAGACATCCTGATGGAGTCGGCACTGACCACCATCATGGACTGCGAAGACTCGGTTGCAGCCGTAGACGCTGACGACAAAGTCATCGTCTACCGCAACTGGCTGGGCTTGATGAAAGGCGACCTGGCCGAAAGCGTGAGCAAGGGTGGCAAAACCTTCACCCGCACCATGAACCCGGACCGCGAGTACGCGGCGCCTAACGGCGGCAGCGTGACCCTGCACGGTCGTTCGTTGCTGTTCGTGCGCAACGTTGGCCACCTGATGACCAACCCGGCGATCCTCGATGCCCAAGGCAACGAAATCCCCGAAGGTATCCAGGACGGGCTGTTCACCAACCTGATCGCCCTGCACAACCTCAACGGCAACACCAGCCGCAAGAATACCCGCAGCGGCAGCGTGTACATCGTCAAGCCGAAGATGCACGGCCCTGAGGAAGTGGCCTTCGCCGCCGAGATCTTCAGCCAGGTCGAAGACCTGCTGGGCATGCCGCGCAACACCGTCAAGGTCGGCATCATGGACGAGGAACGCCGTACCACGGTCAACCTCAAATCCTGCATCAAGGCAGCCGCCGAGCGCGTGGCGTTCATCAACACCGGCTTCCTTGACCGCACTGGCGATGAAATCCACACCTCGATGGAAGCCGGCGCCGTGGTGCGCAAAGGTGCCATGAAGAACGAGAAGTGGATCGGCGCCTACGAAAACAACAACGTCGACGTTGGCCTGGCCACCGGCCTGCAAGGCCGTGCGCAGATCGGCAAAGGCATGTGGGCCATGCCTGACCTGATGGCCGCCATGCTCGAGCAGAAGATCGCCCACCCGCTGGCCGGTGCCAACACCGCTTGGGTACCGTCGCCAACTGCCGCCACCCTGCACGCCCTGCACTACCACAAGGTGGACGTACAGGCGCGCCAGCGTGAACTGGCTTCACGTACCCCGGCGTCGGTGGACGACATTCTGGCCATTCCGCTGGCTGCCGACACCAACTGGTCGGCCGAAGAGATCCGCAACGAGCTGGACAACAACGCCCAGGGCATTCTCGGCTACGTGGTGCGTTGGATCGACCAGGGCGTGGGTTGCTCGAAGGTGCCGGACATCAACAACGTCGGCCTGATGGAAGACCGTGCCACCCTGCGCATCTCTGCCCAGCTGCTGGCCAACTGGCTGCGCCACGGCGTGGTCAGCCAGGAGCAGGTGCTGGAAAGCCTCAAGCGCATGGCCGTGGTGGTCGATCAGCAGAACGCTGGCGACGCCCTGTACCGCCCGATGGCGCCGAACTTCGACGACAACGTGGCGTTCCAGGCGGCTGTGGAACTGGTGGTGGAAGGTGGCAAGCAACCGAACGGTTATACCGAACCGGTACTGCACCGCCGTCGCCGCGAGTTCAAGGCGCGTAACGGGTTGTAAGTAACATCTGCGCCAGGGGGCCGTTTTGCAGCCCCCTGGCGCATTAACCCATTTTCAGTTCTTTCCTCACCAGCTCCAACAGCTTGCCCAAATCCACCGGTTTGAGCAGGAAGTCCACCACCCCCAGGTGCATCACATCCACTGCTTCTTCCACATCGGTGTCACCCGACACCACAATGATCGACAACGCCGCCCGCTCCGACGCGCGAATTGTCCTGATCAAGTCCAGTCCACTTTCAGGCTGCATGCGCAAATCGGTAATCATCAACCCGATACGCTTCTGGTAGTGCAGGTACAACCTGGCTTCCTCGGCCCCATCCGCCCCCACCGCATCAATGCCCCGGCTTTTCAGGTACAGGATCAGCGCCTCGCGGTTCACCGCGTTGTCATCCACCACCAGCACCAACGGTCTGGCTTCCACAGGCGCACTTTGGTTTATCACGGCCAAGGCCTCGCGCTCGGCGTCGCTCAGGATGTCGGTGTGCTCGGGCATGCTTGTCTCGTCAAAATAATTCCGCTTCAGCATTAGGACCGCATTACTTGCGTAACCCGTTTCGCCTTTCGTCGGGTCTTTGACAAGGGCGCTCATAGACTTACGTCCAATGGGCACCACCCCGCCGCAAGCCGACCATGGAGGCAGAGAACAACATGGCCGGTACCTATATATAGATATATATAGTTCGGCATAGCGATACGGTCAGTTTCATGAGCAAAAAGGACGCCTACAGCCAGGCGGGCAAGACAGCGGTACTGCAAAACATCCAAGGCACATTGCAGTTCCTGCAGCGCTTTCCGCCGTTCAATCAGATGGAGCACAGCCACCTGGCCTTCTTGGTCGAGCAGTGCCAGCTGCGCTTCTACGCCTGCGGTGAAAGCATCGTCAAACCTGCCGACGGGCCGGTCGAGCACTTCTACATCGTCAAGCAGGGCCGCGTGGTTGGCGAGCGCCAGCACCTGGCCAAACCGGGTGTCGAAACCACGTTCGAGATCACCAGCGGGGAGTGCTTCCCGCTGGCAGCCCTGCTGGGTGAGCGGGCAACCCGCACCGAGCACCTGGCCGGGGAAGACACCTTCTGCCTGCAACTGAACAAGGCCGCATTCATCCGCGTGTTCTCGATGTCTGAAGTGTTTCGGGATTTTGCCCTGCGCGGTGTCAGCAGCCTGCTTGATCAGGTCAATCAGCAAGTACGCCAGCGCGCTGTGGAAACCCTCGGCACCCAATACTCGCTGAACACCCCCCTGGGTGAACTGGCCATGCGTCATCCGGTGGTCTGCAGCGCCCATACGCCCCTGCGCGAAGCCGTGCGGCTGATGCACGAGCAACAGGTGGGCAGCATCGTGGTGGTCGACCCGCAGCGCTACCCCATCGGTATCTTCACCTTGCGCGACCTGCGCCAGGTGGTGGCGACAGTAGATGCCGACCTGGGCGCCGCCATCGACCAGCACATGACCGCCAAACCGTTCTACCTCCCACCCCAGGCCAGCGCCTTCGATGCCGCCATGGCCATGACCGAGCGGCATATTGCCCATGTCTGCCTGGTGGAAAACGGTCGCCTGTGCGGGGTGGTTTCCGAGCGCGACCTGTTCTCCCTGCAACGGGTCGATCTGGTTCACCTGGCGCGCACCATACGCCATGCGCCACGCCTGGATACGCTGGTTTCGCTGCGCGGCGAAATCAGCCAGCTTGTAGAACGCATGCTGGCCCATGGCGCATCGTCGACGCAGATCACCCAGATCATTACCTTGCTCAACGACCATACCGTGTGCCGGGTCATCGAACTGACCCTGGCCGAACGTGGCGACCCGGGCGTGCCGTTCAGCTGGCTGTGCTTTGGCAGCGAAGGGCGACGCGAGCAGACCCTGCACACCGACCAGGACAACGGCATCCTCTTCGAAGCAGTCGACGGCGCCGAGGCCGACGCGATCCGCGCTCGCCTGCTGCCGCTGGCGCAATACATCAACCAATGCCTGGCCCAGTGCGGTTTCACCCTGTGCATGGGTAACGTCATGGCCGGCAACCCCGAACTGTGCCTGTCGCGCAGCGAGTGGGCGCGGCGCTTTGCCGGGTTTGTTCGCGAAGCCAGCCCGGAGAACCTGTTGGGCTCGAGCATCTACTTCGACCTGCGGGTGGTGTGGGGCGACGAGCAAGGCTGCGAGCAGCTGCGCCAAGGCCTGCTGGCACAGGTAGCCGACAACCGCATCTTCCAGCGCATGATGGCTGACAACGCCCTGCGCCAACGCCCGCCGGTGGGCCGGTTGCGCGAGTTCGTGCTGACACGCCAGGGCAACGACAAGGCGGCGACCCTCGACCTCAAGGTCCAGGGCCTGACGCCCTTCGTGGATGGTGCCCGTTTGCTGGCCCTGGCCAATGGCATAGCAGCCTGCAATACCCTGGAGCGCCTACGCCAACTGGTGGCCAAGGGCGTGATCGAGCCGTTGGACGGCGCCGCCTATGAAGAGGCCTACCACTTCATCCAGCAAACCCGCATGCAGCAGCACCAGCGCCAGATACGCGACAACCTGCCTTACTCCAACCGGGTCGACCCGGACAGCCTCAACCACCTGGACCGGCGCATCCTGCGCGAGTCGCTGCGCCAGGCCCAGCGCCTGCAAAGCAGCCTGGCCTTGAGGTACCAGTTGTGAGCCTGTTCGCCTGGCTGCGCCCCAGCGCGCCCGAGCTGGACCACGCCAAGCGCCAGCGCCTGGCCCGGTTGCCCAAGCCCGTGCCGCTGGGGGTATGTACCCTGCGTGAGCAGCGCTGGGTGGTGCTGGACCTGGAAACCAGCGGGCTCAACCCCAACCGTGATCAGGTACTGTCGATTGGGGCGGTGGCCATCGAGGACGGTGCCATCGACTTTGCCCAGCAGTTCGAACGCACATTGCACCGGCCTTTGCAGAAGACCAACGCCAGCGTACTGATCCACGGCTTGGGCCCCAGCGCATTGGCTGCCGGTTGCGACCCGGCCGAGGCCTTGCTGGATTTACTCGATTTCATTGGCAACAGCCCGGTGCTGGCGTTTCACGCGTCATTCGACCAGCGCATGCTGGCCCGTGCGCTGAAAGAGACCCTTGGGCATCGCTTGCAGTCAATGTTCCTCGACGTTGCCGAACTGGCACCGATGCTCAACCCAGACACGGTACTGCGCGAGGCCGGGCTGGATGACTGGGTGGCACGGTTTGGCTTGCAGGTTGAAGAACGCCATCATGCCAGTGCCGATGCCCAGGTGACCGCAGAGCTTGCGCTGATCCTGTTCAGCCAGGCCCGGCGCCAGCAGCTGGACAGCCCGCTGCAGCTGGAGCAACGGTTGCGCGGGTGGCGACGGCGCAAGATGCAGAGTCATGGTTTGTAGGGCGTGGGATTTGCAGCGCCGGTGAGATCGAGCGCCGCCCGTGCGGCGCATCGCGAGCAAGCTCGATCCCACCGGCGCCACATAACTCAAACCAAGCCCCATGATGGCAATCCGATAAGCGTCCATTGCACCCACCCCCTCCCCTCTGCAACAATCGAGAATAATTATCGTTAGTTAATGCATTCGTTCCGGGGGGACGCTGCTTGTCTTCTGCACAAAGCCCACACGCCGATCTGGTCGGTGCGCTGTACCGCGACCACCGCGGCTGGCTGCTCGCCTGGCTGCAACGCAGCATGGCCTGCCGCCAACGTGCCGAAGACCTGAGCCAGGACACCTTCGTGCGCCTGCTTGGTCGTGAGCAACTGGAGACACCCCGCGAACCCCGCGCGTTTCTGGCCGCCGTGGCCAAGGGGCTGATGTTCGACCACTTCCGTCGCACCGCGCTGGAACAAGCCTACCTGGCCGAACTGGCATTGATCCCTGAAGCCGAACAGCCCTCGCCAGAAATGCAGCACCTGATCCTTGAAGACCTCAAAGCCATCGACCGCCTGCTCGGCAAGCTGTCGAGCAAGGCTCGCGCGGCGTTTCTGCACAGCCGCCTGGACGGCATGGGCCATGCCGAGATTGCCGAGCGCCTTGGCGTTTCGGTGTCGCGGGTGCGCCAGTACATCGCCCAAGGGATGCGCCAGTGCTATGTAGCCCTGTATGGGGAGCCGACGTGAGCAACGTCCCGGTTTCGTCCCGGGTCCTGGAAGCCGCGATTGCCTGGAAACTCAGCCTCGGCGACAGCAGCAGCACGCCTGATGAGCGCAATGAATTCATGCGCTGGCATGCCGCCAGCGAAGAGCACGCACGTGCCTGGCGCCAGCTCGGCGCCATGGACCAACGCGTTAGCGCGGCGGCTGGCCCGGCACGCCAGGCGCTGCTGCAATCACGCGCCAGCCTGCGGCGACGCATTGGCAAGGTTGGCGGCGGGCTGGCTGGCACGTTTCTGCTCGGCGCGCTGCTGGCATGGGGCGGCGCCCCGTCGCTGGCACCCAGCTACTGGCTGGCCGACCAGCGCACCGCCACGGGAGAGTTGCGTACCTTGCGCCTGGAAGACGGCACACTGCTGAGCCTGAACACCCACACCGCCGTGGACATCGACTACGCCGGCGCGCAACGGGTGATCGTGCTGCACCAAGGCGAAATCTCGGTCGAAACCGGCCACCAGGACTCGCGCCCGCTGCTGGTACGCACTGAAGACGGTCGCTTGCGGCCACTGGGCACGCGCTTCCTGGTGCGCCGCGAAGCCGGCGGTACGCGCCTGGAAGTGCTGCAAGCCTCGGTCGCCGCCATGCCGCATAACAGCGGCGACGAACAGGTGCTGCGCGAAGGCCAGCAGGTGTTGATGAACGCCAACGGCCTCGGCGAGGTTGGCACGGTGCCTGCCGGTGCCGATGCCTGGACCCGCGGCATGCTGGTGGTCGACAACGTACGCCTGGGCGACCTGCTCGCCACACTGGGCCAGTACCGCAGCGGCTACCTCGGGGTGGATGCCAAGGTCGCCGACCTGCGTGTGACCGGCAGCTTCCCGCTGACCAACACCGACCTGGCGCTGGCCTCGCTGGTGCCGGCGTTGCCGGTGAAGATCGAGCGGCATACGCAGTGGTGGGTGAACGTCACGTCCAAATAGGCCGGGCCTGCTGGCCAATTTCCACCCGCCGTTCACCATTGCCGCCACCACCGTATTCGCGGGTAAACCCGCTCCTACCACGGTGGTGGGCACACATCACGGTCGTCGTAGGAGCGGGTTCACCCGCGAAGAGGCCGGGCCTGCTGGCCAATTTCCACCCGCCGTTCACCGTTGCCGCCACCACCGTATTCGCGGGTAAACCCGCTCCTACCACGGTGGTGGGCACACATCACGGTCGTCGTAGGAGCGGGTTCACCCGCGAAGAGGCCGGTGCTGGCAAACCCTCTTTTAAATAATTCTCAATATTTTTCAGATTCACCCTGTCACTTTTCAGATCTCGCTCGGCAAGGAAGCAGCAAGCACTTACCCGTCGAGGAACCGCCGCATGTCCCGTGCCGTTGATCATATTCTGCGCCCCAGCCTGATGGCCCTGGCCATCGGCCTGGCTGCCCCGCTGACCAGCCCTGCCTTGTTCGCCGCCGAGCAATCCATGTCGCGCGCCTACAACCTGCCCAGCGCGCCACTGGCCACCACCCTCAACCAGATCGCCAGCCAGGCCGGCATTGCCTTGGCCATCGACCCGGCACTGGTCAGCGGACGCACCTCGGCCCCGGTAAGCGGCCAATACGACGGCCTGGGCGCCCTGCAAGCCGCCCTGAGCGGTACCGGCCTGCAGTTGCAGCAGAGCAGTGCGGGCAGCTACAGCCTGGTGGCCGTGCCGGATGGCACACTGGCCTTGCCGGAAACCACCGTGAATGCCACCAGCGCCAGCGAAAGCGCCTGGGGCCCGGTTGAAGGCTACGTGGCCAAGCGCACTGCTGCTGGCACCAAGACTGACACGGCACTTGTGGAGGTCCCCCGCTCCATCTCTGTGGCCACCCGCGAGCAAATGAAAGACCGCGGTGTACACAGCCTGGATGATGCAGTGCGCTATATGCCAGGTATCGTCTCCGCCAGCTTCGGCAGCGATACGCGGTATGACTGGATGCGCGTGCGCGGCTTCGAACCAACGCAATTCCTCGATGGGCTGCCGCTGCCACGCGGCGTGTACGCCAACCCGAAAGCCGAAACCTGGAACCTCGACCGCCTCGCCCTGCTGCGCGGCCCGGCCTCTTCGATCTACGGCCAGACCCCACCTGGCGGCCTGCTGGACATGGTCAGCCGCCGTCCGCAAGCGGAAAGCGCTCACGAAATCGAGCTTCAATACGGCAGCGACAACCATCGCCAGATCAACTTCGCCAGCACCGGCAAGATCGACGATGAAGGTCGCTTTCTCTATGGCGTCAGTGGCGTTATCCGTGACAGTGGCACCCAGATCGACCACATCGACAACAAGCGCTACAACATTGCCCCAAGCCTGACCTGGAACATTGACGAAGACACGACGCTGACCTTCCTGACCCAGTTCACCCGTGACGATACCGGTGCCACCAGCCAATTCCGGCCCATCCAGGGCACCAAGATCGACATGCCGTTCGGCAAGATCTCGCACCACAAGAACCTGGGTGACCCGGATTACGAGTTCTACGACCGTACTTACTACGCGCTGGGTTACGCCTTCGAACACCGCATCAACGACGTCTGGCAGTTCCGCCAGAACCTGCGCTACACCAAGTCAGACCTGTCGTTCCAGACCATCACCCCTGGCAGTTACTACGAGCCCGGCGGCCCGGTCAAAGACGATGGCACTGTCAGCCGCATGTCCACCAACACCGATGAAGACATCAGCCAGTTCGCGGTGGACAACAACTTCCAGGCGGACTTCGCTACCGGGGACATCAACCACACGCTGTTGATCGGTCTGGACCACCAGCGCATCAACACCAACTACCTGTCGATCTTCGACTTCACCGTGCCGGACAGCAACGTCAACAACCCGGTCTACGGGCTGCCGATCACTCGCCCGGATCGCTCGACCGCGTTTTACGACTACAACCAGAAAACCCGTCAGACCGGCCTGTATGTGCAGGACCAGATGGCGCTTGGTAACTGGCGCCTGACCCTGGGCGGTCGTGAAGACTGGGTGCACACCGGCACCAAGTTCTTCAACCAGGGCGATGCCACCAATACCCAGCGGGACAAGAAGTTCAGCGGCAACGCAGCCATCAGCTACGTGTTCGACTCGGGCTTCGTGCCGTACCTGTCCTATGCCGAGTCGTTCCAGCCGTCCAGCAATGCCAGTGTGTCGGCCTCGGACTCGTTCAAGCCCACCGAAGGCAAACAGTGGGAGCTGGGCGTGAAGTATCAGCCGCCGGGGTCCAACACCCTGTTGTCGGCAGCCGTGTACGACCTGACTCAGAAAAACGTCTCGGTCACCAACACGGTCGGTGGTGTGACCATCACCAGCCAGACCGGTGAAGTGAAAGTCCGCGGCCTTGAGCTGGAAGCGGTTTCCGATGTGACCGACAACCTGAAGGTGATTGCCGCCTACACCCTGGCCAAGTCCGAGGTGCAGGATGGCGATTTCAAAGGTAACCGCCTGCAACTGATGCCTAACCAGCAAGCGTCCATCTGGGGCGACTACACCTGGCACTCAGGCGTACTCGACGGATTCGGCATCGGGCTGGGCGCGCGTTATACCGGTAATACCTACGGCGACCAAGGCAATACCTACCTGGGCAAGGCCAAGGCCTACACCGTCTTCGACGGGTCGGTGCATTACGACCTGGGTCGCCTGAACGGCAGCCTGAAGGGCGCGTCGGTCGCGGTCACCGCCACCAACCTGCTGAACAAGGACTACCTCTCTACTTGTGACGCGTACTACTGCTACTACGGCGATGAGCGCAGCGTTGTCGCCAGCGCCACTTACAAGTTCTGAGTGAGCTGGGGCCGCCTTGCGGCCCCGGGTTCCAACCGACAACAATCGGTACCGTGATGAAGAGCCCCACCATCCGCCGCTGGTCCTTGATCCACACCTGGAGCAGCCTGGTCTGTACCCTGTTTCTGCTGTTGCTGGCAGTCACCGGCCTGCCGCTGATCTTCCACCACGAACTCGAACACCTGCTAGGCGACGCCCCTGAACTGCGTGAAATGCCGGCAGGCACCCCGCACCTCGACCTGCAGCAACTGGTGCTCAAGGCCGAACAACATCGCCCCGGCGAGGTCATGCAGTACTTCGGCTACGATGAAGACGAGCCCAACGGCGTGGTCGCCATTACCGCCGCCACCGCCGGCACCGACCCCAACCTGTCGCACACCTTCATGCTCGATGCACGCACCGGCGAGGCGGTGGCCATGCCGGCCGCCAACGGCGGTTTCATGATGGTGATGCTGCGCCTGCATGTGGACATGTTCGCAGGCCTGCCGGGCAAGCTGCTGCTGGCCTTCATGGGCGTATTGTTCATTGTCGCGATTGTCTCCGGCACCGTGCTCTATGCGCCGTTCATGCGCCGCCTGGAATTCGGCACCGTACGCCACAAGAAGTCCCGCCGCCTGCGCTGGCTCGACCTGCACAACCTGATCGGCGTGGTCACCCTGGCCTGGGCATTGACGGTGAGCGTGACCGGGGTAATCAGTGCCCTGTCCGACCTGGTCATCGCAGCCTGGCGCAACGACAGCCTGGCTGCGATGGTTGCCCCCTACCGCGACGCCCCGCCGCTCGTCGAGCGCGCCCCAGCCTCTCGCCTGCTGGAAATTGCCGAGCGGGCCACACCCGGCATGCGCCCGGACTTCATCGCGTTTCCTGGCACGCGTTTCTCCAGCGAGCACCACTATGCGGTGTTCATGAACGGTGCCACCCACCTGAGTTCGCACCTGTTCACACCGGTACTGATCGATGCTCGCACCCTTGAAGTGACTGCCGTCGGCAACCGTCCCTGGTACATGGATGCCATGGGCCTGTCGCAGCCACTGCATTTCGGCGATTACGGCGGGCGACCGATGCAGATCCTCTGGGCGTTACTGGACGTGCTGACAATCATCGTGCTCGGCAGCGGCCTCTACCTGTGGTGGGGCAAGCAGCGCAAACCCAGGGAGGCACGCGCATGAGCCACAGGTCGCAACCCACTGCGCGCCTCTTCGCCTGGCCAGTGTTGATTGCCCTGCTTGGCTTTCTGGGCCTGTTCGCCGCACTGCTCGGCGACGGTGGCTGGGACGTTCTGGCATGGGCCGGCCTGGGCCTACCGGCCCTGCTGAGCCTGCGCGGGCTGCTCTGGCGTCGGGGGCGCTAGCCCGCTACCACCCCGCAACCGCAGGTATTGCCAAGCATGGGGTTTTCCTCAACCAAGGAACCGCCCCATGCGCCCCCTCGAACAACTGGAACAGATCGACCGACAAATCGGTGACTTGCTCGACGGCCTTCCGACCCTCGACCTTCAACACCCCATCAACCCCGACACGCGCACCTGGCTGCACGGCGAACTGGCCAGCTTCTGGACCACGGCCGATGAGCAAGGCGAAACCCCCAGACAAAAGCTGCTGGCACTGCGCAAGGCGCTGATGCTGGCCGAGGTTGAACTGCGCCTGGGCGACGAGACCTTGGGCTACCGCTCAGCCGATCAACTATGGGCCTGCCTGCAACAGCCACTACCCTCCCAGCGCAGGCATATGCCCCTGGCCAAAAGGCCACAGGTCTACCGCGTTCTGCTGGAAGGCCTACGGCCCAACTGGCGAAGCTACCTGCCAGGCACACTGATCATCGTTGCCGGTACCGCCGAAGGCCCTATGCTCACGCCTCAGGATGCCGCAGGCGCTGCTTTGCTGTGCAGCCTGTCACAAGGCATCGAGGCTTTCGACTCCTTGGGCGCACTGCACCAGGAGCTTTGCGAACGCCTGGAAGACCCACTCCAGAGCAGACCGCTGCTGCATCTGTACACTGACACGCAGGCGGACCGCGCTCGCCGGTCACAGCGCCTGCGCTATGACTGGTACGCCGACAGCCTGCTGGAGGCCCAGATCGACAGTGTGATAGAAGCCCAACGCCAACGCCTGAGTGACACCGGCTTGTGGAGCAACGGCTCACCCGACCAGCACACCCGAATACATAAAGCCCTGGCGCTATGGCCCGAAGTCGGCGCCAAACCCATCCTGCAAACACGCTACTCTCAATTGCTTGAGAAGAATCTGCCCAACTGGCTGCGCAATACATCTGCGCAAGGCCTGAGCCATATGATGCAGGCCATGCAAACGCTGGTGGCAATCGCCGAGCAGGCTGCTGCCCCGGGAGTGCTGAGCCTTAACGACTTCAAACAACGCAATAGCCTGCTGGCCTGGGCCAACGCACGCCTTCGCGAGCGCCTGAGCCATGACCTGGGATACGACACAGATCCTCGCGAGATCAAGATCATCGTCGTGCGCGCCCGCCGCACGGGCGCCATCATGCATCCCTTCGCCCTCTCATCCTATGTCACCTATGTAGGCATGCGACGCGTGGGCCACGAGATGGTGGAAATGGTCGAGGAAATCAACACCCTCGAAGAGATCGCCCTCAAGAACTTGCCGTGGTTCGATACCGACTACTGGCTGACTGCCCGGGTGATCCATGCCCACGGCAAAGCCATGCCCGCCGGGCTCACGCCGCAGTATGTCAAGCACATGGTCCGGGAACTGAACGTGGGTGACAGCTACGCAAAGTACCTGCACACCCAACTGATCAGTTCCAGAGCAGGCAAATGGCGCCTGACTGCGCACAGCAAGGTCAACCGTGCACGCATGCACGCTGAAGCCGTGAAGGCGCGCTACGCCGGACACTTTGGCGAAGACCCTTTCGAACATGGCTACAACTGGGTGCGCGCAGTGCTGGACCAACCACACAATGCCTTGCGTGCGCCAGTAGCAGGCTACCCGGTCACTGTTCGGCAGTTGAACATCATGGGCCATACCCTGCAGGGCGTGCTTCTGCTCAACAGCCTCCCCTACAAGTCTCCGGCATGCGTGCTGTACACCCCGGATGCCCCGGACCGCAGGGCCTGGCGCCGTTTTCGAACAACCCGCGAACTGCTTCGCACATTGCGCCAACAGCCCACGTTGAGAGCATACGTAGCCCAGCGCCTGCCATTGCTGCCAGCCGTCACGGTGCAGCGGCTGCTGGAGAAGGGTCGCATGAGCACACATTTGACGACACCCGAGATCCAGGACGACCTGTTCTTCGTCTACTACATGGCCGAGGCCCGAGCATTGATTGCCCAAGCCGACGCCGACAGCATGACGACCAGGGAAGTGAATACGGAATCGGTCATGGCGTTGAGCTGGCGCTTGCTGGACTTCATCAGCCTGCTGCTGCCGAACCGTGCGCTGCTGGTGCTGTCGATCAGCCGCATGGCAATCGACATCTGGGACGGCGCCGAGGCCTTCAAGCAAGAGGATGTCGAAGGGGTGATGCGGCATGCCTATCAGGCGCTTAGCCACCTCAACGATGCGGGTACCAGTTTTCTGGGTTCCAGAGTGCTACGCCGATCCCTGCGCGGGATCCCCAAACCACCGCCACTGCCGCTGCCCGCACGCCTCCAGGTACAATCGGGCAGCAGCAGCCTGCGCTATCGCATAGACGGTATCTACGGTGAAGGTGTCTACGAGCAAAGCTCGGCGTTTGGTGGGCAATCACTGTACTTCGTCAAGGACAACGACAACCGCTATTACCGGGTCAGCTTCGACGGCTACCGCTGGCGAGCCATCGACCCTGACCAGCCAGATGCCTATCTGCAGCAACCGCTCAAGCGCAAAGCCGACGGGCAGTGGGTCATCGACTCACCGGTGCTCTGGTACGACGGGCTACCCGACCTGACACAATTACTGCAGGACTGCTATCTGCAAACGCCTGTGGACGGCCTGCCGGTAAACATCGAACAAGGGCTTTTTCAAGCTGACGATCAGCTGTACCTGGCGCTCGAGGACGGGCAGTTGCCTGTGCGCCGCCACCTGCTGCCGGATCATTACCACTTGCAGCTTGCCATCGCCAGCGACGCCGGCGTGGTGCCGTGGGCGGTGCTGCGCCACGAAAACGGCCAGTGGCTGATACGCGTTCGCCAGGCAGGGCGCAGCAGTGACTGGCTGACACTGCCAGATCAACCACCGCCGGCCCACTGACAGCCGGAACCGGCGGCCTCAGTCGACCAGTTTTGGCAACAGCCGGTCCAGCCGCTGATGCAAGGCACTGCCATTGGGCCAGTTGCGCAGCAGCCGCGCCCGGTCACGGGCATAGGCCGGGGCGAAGCTGAGCTGGGTGGCGTGCTGGCACATGGCATCGAGGTCGATCAGCGACCACTGGCCGTTGTGCCAGAACAGGTTATGGCCTTTGAAGTCGCCGTGGCTGATGCGCTCGCGAATCAGCTGCTGCATCACGTGCACCAAGGCATCTACCTGCTCCTCGGGCGCATCGCCGCTTTCGACGTAGGGCGCGAAGCATGCCGTCAGGTCCGGGCCGTCGACATACTCGGTGACCAGGTAAGCACGGCTGCGCAGGCCCAGCACCCGCTGCTCCAGCACCGCGAGGGGGCGTGGCGTGGCGATGTCGAGGAATTCCAGGCGGTGGCCTTCAATCCAGGAATGCCAGGCCCGGCTCGGGCGCCAGAAGCGCTTGAACCAATGTGCGGTGTTCTTGATGTTGTAGCGCTTGATCACCAACGGGCGACCATTGACCTCGATGCGCGCCACGCTGGCAGCGCCACCGGTCTTGTACAAATGGCCCTTGTCGATCAGCGCATCGGCCTGCTCCAGTACAGGCTGCATGGCCTCGACCTCACTGCGGCGGATCGCCTGCAAGCCCGAGAGGGTGCGCTGGACGCTGAACAGGCTGCACTCGCGGCCAGCCTTGTCCAGATAGTCCTTCTGGCGCCAGGTGCGCACCTTGTCCACCTGTTTTTGCAGGGCTTCCAGCGGCAACGCATGCTCGGCATTGGCCAGCAGGTAATGCACCAGCAGCTCTTCGATGAACGGCTCCAGGCGCTTGGGCAACTGGGCGAAGAACACCCCGAGGTTTTCCAGCACGCGTGGACGCGACAACTGCTGACCGGGTGTTTCCGCCCTGATGCCCGCACCGTCGATCAGGTACAGCTTGCCGGCATGGCGCAGCAGGTTGTCCAGGTGCAGGTCTTCCTGCCAAAGGCCTTGGGCGTGCATGTGCGCCACAGCCGTGAGCGCTTCGCCCAGTACCAGGTGCTGCTCGTCCGCCAGCACTGGCAGGTTTTCCACTGCGGCCCAGGCATCGGACAGGCTTTGGGCACCGTCAAGGAACTCGAACAGCAGCCAGCCGCCCTCGCCTTCCTTGAGGCCGTCGGCCAGTAGCGTCGGTGTGGTCAGGCCTTGTTCGGCCAGCAACTTCACACCCTGCAGTTCGCGCTGGAAATGCCGCGCGGCGTTACCACCGACCAGCAGCTTCGCCAGCACCGGTGTGCCACGCCAGACACCAGCGCCCACATAACGCTGGCCCGGCAGCACACGCAGCAGGGTGAGCAGTTGCAAGTCGGCACTGCCGGCGGCATCAACCAACGTGATACTCAGGGGCAGCGTCGGGCTGCGCCCGGCATCCTTCAGTTCAGACAAACGCATCAGCGAGCCTCTTTTTCACGACGGCGTTGCGTCAGCCGTTGCAGCCAGGTGTCGACCAGCGCGCCGTCCGCCGGCTGACCCAGGTAGGTCGCCAGCAAAGTACGTACATCCTGCACGCGCCAGGCCTGCGCGCGGCGCAGCAGCGGCTCCAGGTCCTTGAGGCGGTCACGCATGCCGAACAGCAGCGGCCGGGTCTTTTCCAGGTCGATCAATTGCGCGTCCCAACCCTCGCGGCGTTGACGCAGGAAAATGTGCTTGGGGTAGAAGCAACCATGCACCTGGCCGGCGCTGTGCAGGGTGCGCGCCAGCTGACCGCAGGCCTGCAGGATGCCAGTGCGCTCGGCTTCACCCAACCGCGGCCACTGCGCCAGCAGGCTGTCGAGGTCGGCCCATTCGTCCAGAGCGCGGGTCATCAGGATAGCCCGGTGCTTGCCGCCCTGCTTGCGCTCGCCGTAGAACACCGCCTGCAATGCCGGAATGCGCAGCTTCTGGTAGCGACTGATGTTGCGGAATTCGCGGGCGAAGGTGGGCTCGCCGAACGGCCGGTGCAAGGTACGGGTCAAGTAGTCGCTCTGGCGCTTGAGGTAGTAGCCCTTGCCTTCGAGTTCCAGACGGAAGACGCTGCTCCAGCCACCACGGCCGGTGTTGGGTTCGTCCACAGCATCAAGTTGCAGCGCCCACAGCGCCTCGAAGTTGTCCAGGCCATGGCGCTTGAGCAGCGCGAGGTCCGCGCTGGCCAGGTAATCGGTCATTCCCTTCCCTCGAAAAAGCCCAGTACCCGATGAATGCGCTTTTTGTCACGCACATTCAGCCGGTCGCGGCCACGGTATTGCAGGTAGAAGCGCAGGCGCTGGGTAGCTGACAGGTGGTATTTGGCCACTTTGTCCAGGCATGCCAGGTCCTTGATCATCCGGTGGCGCCACATGAAACCGCGCCAGAAGTCGCCGGTAGGGCAGTCGATGAAGAATAGCGTGCCTTGGTCATCGACCAGCAGGTTGCGCCACTTCAGGTCGTTATGGGCAAAGCGGTGTTGGTGCATGACCCGGGTATGGCGCGCCAGTTGACGGCTGACATGGTCGACCCAGGCGCGGTCGGCCAAGCGCGCATCGTTGTGTTCGGCCAGGGCCGACAGGTCTTCGGTGTGCGGCAGTTCACGGGTGATCATAGCACCACGGCCAAAGGCCAGGCCGTTGCGCTCCAGGCCCCAAGCCACGACTTCGGCAGTGGGGATACCCCATTTGGCGAACTGCTTGAGGTTTTGCCATTCGGCCTTGATGCGTGGCCGCCCCAGGTACCGGCGCATGTGCTTGCCGGCCCCGGTGTAGCGCTTGACGTAGTAGTTGATCCCGTCACGCTCGATGCGTACCACCTCACTGAGCGGGTCGCGGGTCAGCCGTTCGCCCTGGAGGGCGAACACCGCGTCGAGGCTGCCGAAGTCCGCCGCCAGGTGTTCGTACCCCGGCGCCAGTGTCCAACTCGCCATCAGAGTGCGTCCCCATAGCGTTGCTTGCGATCGTAGAGTTTCTGGGCCTTGCGCTCCAACCAGGCGAGCAGCGCGGCTTCGTCCTTCAGCACCTGCCGCAGCGGACGCTGGAAGTAACCGCGCAGGAAGCGCAGCTTGTCGCGTTGGGTCAGGCCAATGTCCAGGGCCGAAAAGTACAGCGCAGCCAGGTCCTTGTCGCGCCAGCGGCGGCTGATTCTGGCACGGGTTTGCGCGCGGTGCAGGTCGATCACCGACAGTTTGAAGTCATCCGCCGTCACCGGTCGGTCGGTGTGCAGCAGGAAATGGCAGATGTAGCAATCGCGGTGGTTGACCCCGGCGCGGTGCATCCCGCCAGTCATCTTCGCCACCTCGGCGATCAGTGCACGCTTCAGGCGCGGCTCAGGCGGCTGTTTGACCCAGTCGATGCTGAAGTCTTCCAGGCTGATGGTCGGCGCCAGCTCTTCAGTGATGATGAACGAGTGCTGCGCGGCCGGGTTGCTGCCACGCTCGCCATAGGCGACTGCGGTCATGGTAGGCACACCCACCTCGTGCAGGCGCTGGATGGCCTTCCACTCCTGGCCGGCACCGAGCACCGGCAGCTTGGCGGTGAACAGGTTCTTGAAAATCTCGCCCCAGCCGATGCCACGGTGGATCTTGACGAAAAAGCCCTCGCCAGCCACTTCGGTGCGCAGCGTGCGGCGCCCTTCCAGCTCGCGATAGACCTCGCCTTGCAGCGCCTCCACGGCGTCGAAGGCATCACGCCCGGCCCACAGGCGTTTGAAGGGTTCGGCCAATATCAGCTTCATGCGGTTTTTTGCCCCAGGATCACGTCGGCAGCATGCTGCGGCATGCTGTACAGATCGGCGCTATCGGCAAATGCCAAGCCATTGCGCGACCAGCTGGCACGCGCCTGCGGGTCTTCGAGCATGCGCTGCAGATAGCCGTTGAGCTGCTCTTGTTCGAACGGCTCGTCCAGCACCAGGCCGCTGTCGGCCTCGGCAATGTAGTGGGCATAGCCGCACACCTTGGACACCAGCACCGGCAAGCCGGCGACCAACGCTTCGAGCAGCACCGTACCGGTATTCTCGTTGTACGCCGGGTGAATCAGCAGGTCGGCGCCCAGCAGGAAGCGCGGGATGTCGCTACGGCCCTTGAGGAACTGCACCTGGTCGCCCAGACCCAGGGTAGCGCTTTGCAGCTGGAATACCTTGGGGTCGTCCTGGCCGATCACCATCAGCCTGGTGCGTTTGCGCAGGGCTGACGGCAGCGCGGCCAGTGCCTTGAGGCTGCGGTCCACGCCTTTGGTCTTGAAGCCTGAGCCAATCTGCACCAGCAGCAGGTCGTCATCCCCCAGGTTGAATTCCTTGCGGAACTCAGCGCGGATCTCGGCGGCATTGGCCGGCGCACGGCGATCCTGGGAAATGCCTGGCGGCAGCAGGTGGAAGCGTTCTACTGGGGTGCCGTAATGCTTGATGAACAGCGGCTGCTGCACTTCGGAAATCATCAGCACTTCGGTATGGGCGTCCTTGGCAAACACCGCACGCTCGTACTCGGCAAAGTGCCGGTAGCGGCCCCAGCGGCGGTACAGGCCACCGCGCAGGGTCTGTGCCTTGTCCTCGAAGCAGCCGTCGGCGGCGTAGTACACGTCCAGCCCCGGCATCTTGTTGAAGCCGATCAAGCGGTCGACCGGGCGCTTGGCCAGGTCGGCGGCCATCCAGGCGCTGAGCTTCTCGTTGCGGCGGTGGTTGAAGATCGCCTTCACCGGCGCCACCAGCACTTCGAAGCCCGGCGGAATGTCACCCTCCCAGATCAGCGTATACACACGGATCTGGTGGCCCCGCTTCTGGCATTCCAGGGCAATGCGCATGAAATCGCGCTGCAGCCCGCCGAAGGGGAAATATTTGTAAAGCACGAAAGCCAGTTGCATCAACGGACATCCTCAGCCAGCAGCAACGCGCTCAAGCGGCTCGCCACATGCTCGGGATTCAGGCGAGTGAAGCACAGTGGCCACTCGCGTTTCAGATCGAACCGGGCCAGGTCATCGGCGCTCGGTTTGTAGGTGCACTTCTTCTGCAGGCAGGGAGCGCAAGGCCAGTCACTGGCCTGGTGAATCTGGGTCCGTCCGTAGGCGCCAGTCAGGCCCGGGTTGGTTGGGCCAAACAGCGAAAGGGTGGGCACATCGAGTGCCGCCGCCAGGTGGCCAAGGCCGGTATCGACCGCCACGCAGGCCTTTGCCGCCGCCAGAACACGAGCGACGCCGGCAAGGTTCAATTTGGGGAGCACCTGGCAGTTGTTCAAGCCTTGGGCAATTCGCTCGGCCCGCGCCTTCTCAGCCGGATTACCCCAAGGCAGGCGCACTTCCAGCTTGCGCCGGCCCATGCGCTCGGCCAGTTCGCGCCAGTAGGCTTCGGGCCAATGCTTGGTCGCCCAGGTGGTGCCATGCAGGAACACCACATAGGGCGCAGCCGGGGGCAGTTGCAGGCGGTCGAGGTCCAGGCCGTAGTTGCCGATGCCTTCTGGCAGGTCATAGGCCAGGGCCATGGCAAACAGTTGGCGTACCCGCTCCACCGCGTGCTGGCCGGTAGCGACCGACAGAGGCCGGTCGTAGAAGCGGCTGGCCCAGCCTTCGCGCGCCGAGTAGCGGTCCAGGCCGGCTACGGGTGCCTTCACGTAACGGGTCAACCAGGCCGACTTGACCAGGCCCTGGGCGTCGATCACAAGGTCGTACTTGCGCTCGCGCACGCGCTGCTTGAACGCCTTCCACTCGCCACTCTTGATGGTTTGCCAAAGGTTCTTGCGCCAGCGACGGATCGCCACCGGGATGACCTGGTCGACAGCGGGGTGCCAACTGGGGATTTCGGCGAAGCCTTCTTCCACCACCCAATCGAAACGGATGCCGGGAATGGCATGGGCGGCATCGGTAAGCGCCGGCAGGGTGTGGATGACATCCCCCAGCGACGAGGTCTTGATGATCAGTACCCGCACTTAGTCGACCTCGGCCACGGTATCGATCAGGTCCGGTCCGCTGAGGCTGTGCAGGGCGGCAATCACTTTGCCCGGTTCCAGCAGACGCAGGCAATTGTAATGGCCGAAGCGACAGGTGCGGTCAAAGCACGGGCTGCACTCGATACCGGTGCGCACCACTTCCACCTGTTCGGCCAGCGGTGGGGTGAAGCCGGGTGAAGTCGAGCCGTACACCGCCACCAACGGACGGTTCAGCGCAGCGGCCACGTGCATCAGGCCGGAATCGTTGGACACCACGGCATGGGCGCAGGACATCAGGTCGATGGCCTCGGCCAGCGAGGTCTCACCGGCCAGGTTGGACGACTCTTCACGGAACCCCGGAATCAGCCGGTCGCGGATCTGCTCACCGACCGGGTGATCGTTCTTCGAGCCGAACAGCCACACTTGCCAGCCTTGGCGAATCATCGCATCGGCCACAGCGGCATAGTGCTCTGCCGGCCAGCGCTTGGCTTCGCCAAACTCGGCGCCAGGGCACAGCGCCAGTACCGGACGGTCCAGTTCCAGGCCGAACTTGGCCAGGGCGGCGTCACGGCTTTGCGCTTCGATCTGCAGGTTGGGGCGCGGGTATGGCTGCGGCAGCTCGGCGCCGGGTGCGTAAGCCAGGGCCATGAAGCGCTCGATCATCAGCGGATAGCGGGCCTTGTCCAGCTTGCGCACATCGTTCAGCAGGCCGAAGCGCATTTCACCGCGCCAGCCGGTGCGTTTGGGAATGCCGGCAAAAAAGGGCACCAGCGCCGACTTGAGCGAGTTGGGCAGCAGGATAGCCTGGTCGTACTGGCCGGCCAGGGACTTGCCGATGCGCCGACGTGTGGCCAGCTCCAGCGCGCCGTGACCGAGCGGGAAGCTCAAGGCCTGACGCACTTCAGGCATGCGTTCGAGGATCGGCCGGCTCCATTCAGGGGCCAGCACGTCGATCACGCAGTCGGGGTGCTGCTGTTTCAGGCACTGGAACAGGGTCTGCGCCATCACCATGTCGCCGACCCAGCTGGGGCCAATGATCAGTATTCTCATGCTTAGTCCAGAAACGCTCGGGGAGGCTACAGACTGCGGTACAGCCTGGCCTCCCCTCTTTATATTCAGGCTATGTGGCCGACAGTGTAACACCGGTGGTGAGGCATGAGCCTTTGGGGCTGCTTTGCAGCCCATCGCGACACAAGGCCGCTCCCACAAAAGGTACTGCATACGCCGGCCAATGGTGGGAGCGGCCTTGTGTCGCGAAAGGGCCGCACAGCGGCCCCAACAATCTCAAGTCAGCCCCAGTTCACCCCAGATCCGCCGCACTTCACGGCGTTCATCGGCAAACTGTGCCGCATCGATCACCCCGGCCTGCTTCTGCAGGGCCTGGCGGTGGGAGGCCGAGCGGAACGCCTTGTACACTTCACGCAACAGCACCGCGTCACTGGCCGGCATCAGGTTCGCCTGCTCCAGCTCTTCCAGAATGCGGATGTTATCGGTCCATCGAAGTATGGCCGGATGGTCATGGGACCAGGCCAAAGCGGCGTATTGCACCATAAATTCGATATCGACGATACCGCCGGCATCCTGCTTGATATCGAAGGGTACACCGGCGTCGAAGGCGTTCGCCGCAGTACCGGCAGCCGTAGCCTTGGTACCGAGGTTGTCACGCATCTTGGCGCGCATTTCACTCACCTCACCGCGCAGCTTTTCCAGGTCGCGGGCCTGGCCCAGTACCTTGGCGCGCACACCTTCGAACGCCGCACCCACCTGCTTGCAACCCACCAGCACGCGGGCCCGCACCAGCGCCTGGTGCTCCCAGGTCCAGGCTTCGTTCTGCTGGTAGCGCTCGAAGGCGCCCAGCGAGCTGACCAGCAGGCCCGAGGCGCCGGACGGGCGCAGGCGCATATCCACGTCGTACAGTTGGCCCGAGTTGGTCTGGGTGGTCAGCAAGTGGATGATGCGCTGCCCCAGACGCGTGAAGAACTGCGCGCTGTCGATAGGCTTCGCACCGTCGGTTTCCGCCTGCGGATCGCCATCATGGATGAAGACCAGGTCCAGGTCCGAACCGTGGCCGAGCTCCAGGCCGCCCATCTTGCCGTAACCGATGATGATGAAACCCGGGTCGCACAGGCTGCCGTCGCTGCGCTTGGGTTGGCCGTGGCGGGCCACGGTCTGGCGCCAGGCCAAGGCCAGCACCTGGTCGAGGATGGCTTCCGCCAGCCAGGTCAGGTAGTCGCTGACTTTCATCAACGGCAGGTTGCCGCTGATTTCCGAGGCGGCCACGCGCAGGCTGTGGGCCAGCTTGAAATGGCGCAGCGCCTCCATCTGCTGCTCCAGGTCGTCCTCGGGGATGCGCGTCAGGCGCTCGCGCAGCTCGCTGGCCAGTTCTGGCGCCAAGGGCGGGCTGAACAAGCGGCCCTCATTGAGCAGTTCGTCGAGCAGCAGCGGGTAAAGGGCAATCTGCTCGGCAATCCACGGGCTGGCGGCGCACAGCGTCAGCAAACGGCGCAAGGCACCGGGGTTTTCGGTCAGCAGTACCAGGTAGGCAGAACGCCTTGCCACAGCCTCGACCAATGGCAACACCCGCTCAAGCACCAGGTCGGGGTTGTCATGCTCCACCGCCTGGGCAAGCAGCCGTGGGATGAATGCGTCAAGTCGCTCACGGCCGATGCGCTGCATCGAGCGCAACTGCGGGCTGGAACGCAGCCCGGCCAGGCGCCTCAAGGCTTCGGCGGGTTGCTTGAAGCCAGCCTCTTGCAATTGCCGGCCAGCGGCTTCTTCATCCTGCGCCTGCTCCCACAACGGCGACCACTCACCACCCACCACCAGTTCGCCTTCGCCGTCTTCATCATCCGGGTCGGCAATGACCTGGCGGAAATGCCAGTCGATACGGCCTCGCCAGTACATCAGCTGGTCGTGGAAGCTCTGCCAATCGGCAAAACCGAGCACATAGGCCACGCGTGCCTGATCGGTCTCACCTTCCGGCAACATTTGCGTCTGGCGGTCGGCAATGGCCTGGATGGCGTGCTCGGTGTAGCGCAGGAACTCATAGCCCTCGCGCAACTCGGCCACCACTGCTGGCGGCAGGTAGCCTTGGCCTTCCAGGGTGGCCAGCACCTTGAGCAACGGCCGCTGCTGCAGGCTGAGGTCACGCCCGCCGTGGATCAGCTGGAAAGCCTGGGCAATGAACTCCACTTCGCGAATACCACCGGCACCCAGCTTGATGTTCTCGGCCATGCCCTTGCGCCGCACTTCCTGCTGGATCAGCTGCTTCATGGTGCGCAGCGCTTCGATTGCGGAAAAGTCCAGGTAGCGGCGGTACACGAACGGGCGCAGCATCTCCTGCAGCTGCGCGCCGGCCGCCTGGTCGCCGGCCACCACCCGCGCCTTGATCATCGCGTAACGTTCCCAGTCACGGCCCTGGTCCTGGTAGTACTGCTCCAGTGCATTGAAGCTGAGCACCAGGGCACCCGCCGAACCATAGGGACGCAGGCGCATGTCAACGCGGAATACAAAGCCGTCGACGGTAACCGGGTCCAGCGCCTTGATCAGCCTTTGGCCCAGGCGCGTGAAGAACTCCTGGTTATCCAGCGAGCGCTTCACCCCTTCGGTTTCACCGCCCTCGGGGAAACCGAAGATCAGGTCGATGTCCGACGACAGGTTAAGCTCTACCGCTCCCAGCTTGCCCATGCCCAGCACCACCATGTGCTGCGGCTGGCCGCTGCGGTTGCCGATGGGCGTCCCGAATTGCTGGCAATGGCGCGGGTACAGCCATTGGTAGGCTTCGTCGATGGCCGCATCGGCAAGGTCCGACAGGTCGCGGCAGGTTTCGCCAAGTTCCGCCTGACGGGTAATGTCGCGCCAGATAATGCGCAACTGCTGGCGGTTGCGCGCGCGGCGCAGATTGCGCGCCAGCTCGTCCTCGCTCTGTGCCGCCTGGGCTGTTGCGGCGATTTGCCCGCGCAGCTCGCCCGGGGCGTATCGCCGCTCCAGCTCGCCACTGGCCAGCAGGGCGAACAGCATGGCGGGCTCGCGCTGGGCCAAACTGAGCACGAATTCACTGGCAGCAGCCACCTGGTCGAACTGCTGCCGGTGCAGCGGGCTCCAGGCCTGCAGGTCGAGTTCGGGGTGGCCGGCCACGGCATCGCTGATGAACTGCTGGTTGCGAGTGACCAGCGGCTGCAAGGTGGCAGGCAGATCGGAGGGCAAAGGTAGGCGCATGGTCTATCCTTGATCGGCGTGAAATAGAGGGGAAAAAGCGGCCAAGGGGAAGCCGGACCACGGTTGGACTGTCGTACAAAAGTTGGAAATAGCTGAAAAAAACGAAAACTTGGCAACAAACATCAAGAACCACCCGTTCGCGACACAATGCCAACCAACATGAACGTTTTTCCTCACAAGCCAAGGTGCGACCAAACGTCGCACAAATGTAGTTTTACTACTACTCGTGTCGTGTAAAAGCATGAAATGCGAAAGCAAATGTAGTAAAACTACAACGCGCCGGAAGACACCCCGGTAATCCAAGAATTCACGACGTCTGCCCATAAGGCCAGTCGCAATCTCAGGCAATCGATTCTGGTTGCCTTTCCGCCCTGGAGCAAGCCATGCAAGACCTCGATCCAATCGAAACCCAGGAATGGCTGGATGCCCTGGAGTCGGTCCTCGACAAAGAAGGCGAAGACCGCGCTCATTACCTGATGACCCGTATGGGCGAGCTGGCCACCCGTAGTGGCTCCCAGCTGCCGTATGCGATCACCACGCCATACCGCAACACCATCCCTGTCACCCACGAAGCACGCATGCCTGGCGACCTGTTCATGGAACGCCGCATTCGCTCGATGGTGCGTTGGAACGCGCTGGCCATGGTCATGCGTACCAACCTGAAAGACTCGGACCTGGGCGGACACATCTCTAGCTTCGCCTCCAGTGCCACCCTGTACGACATCGGCTTCAACTACTTCTTCCAGGCCCCTACCGAAGAACACGGCGGCGACCTGGTCTTCTTCCAGGGCCACGCTTCGCCTGGCGTCTACGCCCGTGCCTTCATGGAAGGCCGTATCAGCGAAGACCAGATGAACAACTTCCGTCAGGAAGTGGACGGCAACGGCCTGTCTTCGTACCCGCACCCATGGTTGATGCCTGACTTCTGGCAGTTCCCGACCGTTTCGATGGGTCTGGGCCCAATCCAGGCGATCTACCAGGCACGCTTCATGAAGTACCTGGAAGCCCGTGGCTTCATCCCGGCCGGCAAGCAGAAGGTCTGGTGCTTCATGGGCGACGGTGAGTGCGACGAGCCGGAATCCCTGGGTGCAATCGCCCTGGCCGGCCGCGAGAAGCTGGACAACCTGATCTTCGTCATCAACTGCAACCTGCAGCGCCTCGACGGCCCGGTTCGCGGCAACGGCAAGATCATCCAGGAACTCGAAGGCGTGTTCCGTGGCGGTGGCTGGAACGTCAACAAAGTCGTCTGGGGCCGTTTCTGGGACCCACTGCTGGCCAAGGACACCAACGGTGCCCTGCAGCGCCGCATGGACGAAGTCATCGACGGCGAATACCAGAACTACAAAGCCAAAGACGGCGCGTACGTTCGCGAGCACTTCTTCAACACCCCGGAACTCAAGGCCATGGTCGAAGACCTGTCCGACGAAGAGATCTGGAAGCTCAACCGTGGCGGTCACGACCCGTACAAGGTCTACGCGGCGTATCACCAGGCTGTGAACCACAAAGAGCAGCCGACCGTCATCCTGGCCAAGACCATCAAGGGTTACGGCACCGGTGCTGGCGAAGCCAAGAACACCGCGCACAACACCAAGAAGGTCGACGTCGACAGCCTGCGTCACTTCCGTGACCGCTTCGACATCCCGGTCAAGGATGCCGACCTGGAGAACCTGCCGTTCTTCAAGCCGGAAGAAGGTTCTGCCGAAGCCAAGTACCTGGCCGAGCGCCGCGCAGCCCTGGGTGGCTTCGTACCGCAGCGCCGTGCCAAGAGCTTCAGCGTGCCGACCCCGCCACTGGAAACGCTGAAAGCGATCCTGGACGGCTCGGGCGACCGCGAAATCTCCACCACCATGGCCTTCGTGCGTATTCTGGCGCAGCTGGTCAAGGACAAGGACATCGGCCAGCGCATCGTCCCGATCATCCCGGACGAAGCCCGTACCTTCGGTATGGAAGGCATGTTCCGCCAGTTGGGCATCTACTCGTCGGTCGGCCAGCTCTACGAGCCAGTCGATAAAGACCAGGTGATGTTCTACCGCGAAGACAAGAAGGGCCAGATCCTCGAGGAAGGCATCAACGAAGCCGGCGCCATGTCGTCGTTCATCGCTGCCGGTACCTCGTACAGCTGCCATAACCAGCCGATGCTGCCGTTCTACATCTTCTACTCGATGTTCGGTTTCCAGCGTATTGGCGACCTGGCCTGGGCCGCTGGCGACAGCCGCACCCGTGGTTTCCTGATCGGCGGTACCGCCGGCCGTACCACCCTCAACGGTGAAGGCCTGCAGCACGAAGACGGTCACAGCCACATGATGGCGGGCACCATCCCGAACTGCCGCACCTACGATCCGACCTACGGCTACGAGCTGGCGGTGATCATCCAGGACGGCATGAAGAAGATGACCGAAGAGCAACAGGACATCTTCTACTACATCACCGTGATGAACGAATCCTACCAGCAGCCAGCCATGCCGGCCGGTGTCGAGGAAGGCATCATCAAGGGCATGTACCTGCTGGAAGAGGACACCCGCGAAGCCGCACACCACGTACAGCTGATGGGCTCCGGCACCATCCTGCGCGAAGTCCGCGAAGCCGCGAAGATCCTGCGTGAAGAGTTCAACGTCGGTGCCGACGTGTGGAGCGTCACCAGCTTCAACGAACTGCGCCGTGACGGCCTGGCCGTGGAACGCGCCAACCGCCTGAAGCCTGGCCAGAAGCCACAGCAGACCTACGTCGAGCAGTGCCTGAACGGTCGCAAAGGCCCGGTTATCGCCTCTACCGACTACATGAAGCTGTTCGCCGAGCAGATTCGCCAGTGGGTACCGAGCAAAGAGTTCAAAGTCCTGGGTACCGACGGTTACGGTCGCAGCGACAGCCGCAAGAAGCTGCGTCACTTCTTCGAAGTCGACCGCCACTTCGTGGTGCTGGCTGCCCTGGAAGCCCTGGCTGACCGTGGCGAGATCGAACCCAAGGTTGTTGCAGACGCTATCGTCAAGTTCGGTATCGACCCGGACAAGCGCAACCCACTGGACTGCTGAGGAGTATTTTTAAGTGAGCGAACTCATTCGCGTACCTGACATCGGCAGCGGTGAAGGTGAAATCATCGAGCTGTTCGTCAAGGTCGGTGATCGTATCGAGGCTGACCAGAGCCTGCTGACCCTGGAGTCCGACAAGGCCTCCATGGAAATTCCGGCGCCCAAGGCCGGCGTCATCAAGGAACTGAAGGTCAAGCTGGGCGACCGCCTGAAAGAAGGCGACGAGCTGCTGGTCCTGGAAGCCGAGGGCGCCGCTGCTGCGGCCCCTGAGGCACCGGCCGCTGCTCCGGCTGCGGCGCCAGCGCCAGCCGCTGAAGCCGCTCCTGCTGCTCCAGCCGCAGCCCCGGCTGCTGCCAGCGTGCAGGACATCCACGTGCCGGACATCGGTTCGTCGGGCAAGGCCAAGATCATCGAAGTGCTGGTCAAAGTCGGCGACACCGTCGAAGCCGACCAGTCGCTGATTACCCTGGAGTCCGACAAGGCTTCCATGGAAATCCCGTCGCCGGCCGCCGGCGTGGTCGAAGAAGTGCTGTGCAAGCTGGAAGACGAAGTCGGCACTGGCGACCTGATCTTCAAGCTGAAAGTGGCGGGTGCCGCCCCGGCTGCCGCGCCGGCACCGGCTGCTGCTCCTGCACCAGCCAAGGCTGAGGCTGCTCCGGCTGCCGCACCTGCCGCTGCCGCCCCGGCTGCTGCCCCTGCACCGGCTGCTACCGCACCGGCCGCTGGCAGCAATGCCAAGGTTCACGCAGGCCCTGCTGTTCGTCAGCTGGCCCGTGAATTCGGTGTCGAGCTGGGTGCAGTTGCTGCCACCGGCCCGCACGGTCGCATCCTGAAAGAAGACGTGCAGGTCTACGTCAAGGCCATGATGCAGAAGGCCAAGGAAGCGCCGGCAGCCGCCGGTGCGACCGGTGGTGCTGGCATCCCGCCAATCCCTGCCGTGGACTTCAGCAAGTTCGGTGAAGTGGAAGAAGTGGCCCTGACCCGCCTGATGCAGGTCGGTGCTGCCAACCTGCACCGCAGCTGGCTCAACGTGCCGCACGTGACCCAGTTCGACTCTGCCGACATCACCGAGCTGGAAGCCTTCCGCGTTGCGCAGAAGGCCGTGGCCGAGAAAGCTGGCGTGAAGCTGACCGTGCTGCCTCTGCTGCTCAAGGCCTGCGCCTTCCTGCTCAAGGAACTGCCGGACTTCAACAGCTCGCTGGCGCCAAGCGGCAAGGCCATCATCCGCAAGAAGTACGTGCACATCGGCTTTGCCGTGGACACCCCGGACGGCCTGCTGGTCCCTGTGATCAAGAACGTCGACCAGAAGAGCCTGCTGCAACTGGCTGCCGAAGCCGCTGCACTGGCCGAGAAGGCGCGCACCAAGAAGCTGTCGGCCGACGAGATGCAAGGCGCTTGCTTCACCATCTCCAGCCTCGGCCACATTGGCGGCACCGGCTTCACGCCGATCGTCAACGCGCCGGAAGTGGCTATCCTGGGCGTCTCCAAGGCGACCATGCAGCCAGTCTGGGATGGCAAGGCCTTCCAGCCAAAGCTGATGCTGCCGCTGTCGCTGTCCTACGATCACCGTGTGATCAACGGCGCTGCCGCCGCGCGCTTCACCAAGCGCCTGGGCGACGTGCTGGGCGATATCCGCACCATGCTGCTGTAAGCCAGCACACTGCCCCTCCTTGCGAGGGGCAGTACCCTTTTCGAGCTGCCACGCTCGTACCTCAACCCCGTCGATTGGCGGGGCTTTTTTTTGCCTGGAAAAAGCTGGGAGGGCTTCGCCCTCCTTTCGCGACACAAGGCCGCTCCCACAGGCAATCGCAGTCCACATTGTGGGAGCAACTGTCTTGCTCAATTTCTAAAAGCTGGCGCGATCCCTGTGGGAGCGGCCTTGTGTCGCGATGGGCCGCAAAGCGGCCCCAAAATCTCCAGCCAAACTGCAGAATCGGCCACGTCAGCCGATAACCTGTCCACAGCATCAAGCATGGCCGCTTGCCAGCCCTCGGGACATGATGCAACCTTGCCAAATCCGCCGCAGCCACAAGGCAGCGTTCCCTCTTCAAGCGAGTCTTCGATGAAAAGCCAACCCGATGCCGCCAGCCGTGTGGCGGCCGAGGTCGTGACACAGTTACCCGTGCCCTCGCGGCTCGGCATGCTGCGTTTCGAAAGGCTCAACGAAGCCACCTGGGCCATGCTCTACCTTGACCCAGCCTGTGAGCGCCAGTTCGGCCTGAAAACCGGCGAGTTGTGTGCCCTGATTGACGCGCCCTACGCCAGCCTGATGGAACCCGAAGCACGCTACCGGCTGCACGACGAAATCCAGTTGCAACTGGCCCAGCGCGGCTACTATCGCGTGCGCTACACCCTGCACACGCCGAGCACCTCGCTGCGCCTGCTGGAAGCGGGTGAAGCCTACAAGCAACACAACCGCCAGCTGTTGCGCGGCTACCTGAGCGTGCTCGACGACCAGCAGGAAGAGACCGGCGAACCCGGCGCCAGCGACCTGGAGTCACGCAACAACCGCCTGCAACTGGCCCTGCAGCTGAACCAGCGCACGCAGCAAGAACAACTGGAGCACCTGGAGCGGGTGCGCGGCCAGCAGGACCTTATCCTGCGCCTCGCCCGCCATCGCTACAGCGCGGGCAACTCGCTGCTCGAAGCGGCCCAGCTGATCACCCAAAGCGCCTGCGAAATCTACAAGGTCGACAGCGCCAGCATCTGGCACCTGGAAGACCAACGCCTGGAACCGATCATCGCCTGGTACCGCGACGCACAGGAGCACCGCCAGCCCGAAGCCATCGATGCCAGCCGCTTCCCCGACTACCTGGATGCACTGCACGCAAGTCGCGCCATCGACGCTCACAACGCCGGCCACGACCCGCGCACCCGCGCCCTGGCGCAAAGCATGCGCCCGGAAAACAAGGCCATGCTCGACGCCAGCATCCGTGTCGATGGCCAGGTGATTGGCGTGCTGTGCCTGGAGCAAACCGGCCAGCCACGGGCCTGGCAGTCGGACGAGATTGCCTTTGCCGGCGAGCTGGCCGACCAGTTCGCCCAAGTGATCACAAACCACAAACGACGGGCTGCGGCCAGCGCCCTGCACCTGTTCCAGCGCGCGGTCGAGCAGAGCGCCAGCGCCTTTCTGCTGGTGAACCGCGACGGCCGGGTGGAGTACGTCAACCCCAGCTTCACCGCCATCACCCAGTACAGTACCGACGAAGTGCAGGGCCGCCAGCTGGGTGAGCTACCGGCACTGGAGAACCTCAGCGAACTGCTGTTCGACTCGCCGTCGAGCCTGGCCATGGGCAACAGTTGGCAGGGCGAGTTCAAGAGCCGGCGCAAAAACCTGGAGCCGTACTGGGGCCAGTTGTCGATTTCCAAGGTGTACGGTGACAACCGTGAGCTGACCCACTACATCGGCATCTACGAAGACGTCACCCAGACCAAGCTGGCCCAGCAACGCATCGAACGCCTGGCTTACACCGACAACCTCACCAACCTGGGTAACCGCCCGGCGTTCATCCGCAGCCTGGACGAGCGCTTCGCCCGCGATGGCGAAAGCTCGATGTGCCTGCTGCTGGTGGACATCGACAACTTCAAGCGCATCAACGACAGCCTTGGCCACCAGACCGGCGACAAGCTGCTGATCAGCCTGGCCAGGCGTTTGCGCAACAGCCTGCACAGCGGTGGCATCCTGGCGCGCTTTGCCAGTAACGAGTTCGCCGTGCTGCTCGACGACACCAGCCTTGAAGATGGCCAAGGCGTTGCCCAACAGTTGTTGTGCACCCTCGACAAGCCGATGTTCGTCGACAACCAGCTGATCAACGTCACCGCCTCAGTAGGCCTGGCCTGTGCACCGTTGCACGGCGTCGACCCGGCCAGCCTGATGAAGAATGCCGGCCTTGCATTGCACAAGGCCAAGGCCAACGGTAAACACCAGGTACAGGTGTTTACCGAAGTGCTCAACGCCGAAGCCAGCTACAAGCTGTTCGTCGAGAACAACCTGCGCCGTGCCCTGACCCAGAATGAGCTGGACGTGTTCTACCAGCCCAAGCTGTGCCTGCGCAGCGGTCGCCTGCTGGGCCTGGAAGCGCTGCTGCGCTGGAACCACCCCGAACGCGGCATGATCCGCCCGGACCAGTTCATCAGCGTGGCCGAGGAAACCGGCCTGATCATCCCTATCGGCAAATGGGTGGTACGCCAGGCGTGCTGCATGAGCCAGCAACTGCGCAAGGCCGGCCTGGGCAACCTGCATGTAGCCATCAACCTGTCGCCCAAACAGTTCTCCGACCCGGACCTGGTGGCGTCGATCAGCACCATCCTCAAGGAAGAAGCCCTGCCCCCGCACCTACTGGAGCTGGAGTTGACCGAAGGCCTGCTGCTGGAAGCCAGCGAAGACACCCACCGCCAGCTGGACGAGCTGAAGGCCCTGGGCCTGACCTTGGCCATGGACGACTTTGGCACCGGTTATTCGTCGCTGAGCTACCTGAAGAAGTTTCCGATCGACATCCTCAAGATCGATCGCAGCTTCATCAACGAAATCCCCGACAACCAGGACGACATGGAAATCACCTCGGCGGTGGTGGCCATGGCCCACAACCTGAAGCTGAAGGTGGTGGCCGAAGGGATCGAGACGCCGGAGCAGCTGGCATTCCTGCGCCGTCACCGCTGCGATGTGGGCCAGGGCTACCTGTTCGACCGGCCGATTCCCGGGCGCGAGCTGGCCGAACGGCTGAAGCGCTATCCGCGTGGCCCGGTGGCCTGACAGCTGCGTAATCCTCGGGCACTATAGAAGCCATTCGGGCCCTTTCGCGGGCACGCCCGCTCCCACAGAAACACCACAACCTTTGAAACCTGTGCTGTACCTGTGGGAGCGGGCATGCCCGCGAAGGCCCAAACCCCTACCCCACTGAATAAACACAGAGGAACGGCCATGGTCCTGCGTTCGGAAATCCTGGTGAACAAAAACGTCATGCCAACTGCGGAACAGGCCCTGCCTGGCCGCGAAACGCCAATGAGCCTGCCCGAGTTCCACTACGTCTTCAAAGACACCCCGCTGCTCGGCCCGTTCTTCGAAGGCGCAATCGACTTCGCCATCTTCGGCCTGGGTTGCTTCTGGGGCGCGGAGCGCCGCTTCTGGCAGCGTGAAGGTGTGGTCAGCACCGTGGTCGGCTACGCCGGCGGCTTCACCCCGCACCCTACCTACGAAGAAGTCTGCTCGGGCCTGACCGGCCACACCGAAGTGGTGCTGGTGGTGTTCGACAAGGACAAGGTCAGCTACCGCGAACTGCTGGCAATGTTCTGGGAGCTGCACAACCCCACCCAAGGCATGCGCCAGGGCAACGACATCGGCACCCAGTACCGCTCGGCCATCTACTGCACCAGCCCGGAACAGCTGGAACAGGCCAAGGCCAGCCGCGACGCCTTCCAGGCCGAGCTGAGCAAGGCCGGCTTCGGCGAAATCACCACCGAAATCGACCAGGCACCGACCGTCTATTTCGCCGAGGCCTACCACCAGCAGTACCTGGCCAAGAACCCGGACGGCTACTGCGGCATCGGCGGCACCGGCGTGTGCCTGCCACCCAGCCTGCAAGGTAACTGAAGCATGAGCACGATGACCCTGTTCCACTCGCCGTTGTCGCCTTTCGTGCGCAAGGTCATGGTGGTGTTGCACGAGACCGGCCAGCTTGAGCGTGTGCAGCTGCAGCCGGTGAACATCAGCCCGGTGAGCGGCGACCCGCAGCTCAACCAGGACAACCCGATCGGCAAGATCCCGGCCCTGCGCCTGGAAGACGGCACCGTGCTGCACGACAGCCGGGTGATCTGCGAGTACCTCGACCTGCAGCACGTAGGCCTGCCGCTGCTGCCGCGTGAAGGTTCGGCGCGCTGGCGGCGCATGACCTTGGTATCACAGGCCGATGCGATCATGGATGCGGCGGTGTCGAGCCGGTATGAGAGCTTCCTGCGGCCAGAAGACAAGCGCTGGGATGGCTGGCTGCAAGCGCAGGGTGACAAGATCCGCCGTAGCCTGGCCAACCTGGAGCAGGAGCACTTGCCGGAGCTGATCTCCGGCTTCGACCTGGCGGCGATTGGTGTGGCCTGTGCGCTGGGCTATCTGGATTTGCGTCAGCCCGGGTTTGGCTGGCGTGAGCGCCAGCCTGGGTTGGCGGCGTGGTATGCCGAGGTGGTCAAGCGGCCATCGATGGTCGCTACAGCGCCAGTGGCCTGAGGGCCCCTTCGCGGGTAAACCCTCTCCTACAAGGTTTTCCACAGTGTGCGCTATCTGTGGTGGGCTTGTGGGAGCGGGCGTGCCCGCGAAGGCCTCACCTCGGTATCACAGGAAACAACAGCCCGATCCTGAGCGCCAACCAGCGCCCGATCTCTCTATCCTCCCTCATGCCGCCCTCCCCACACGCGCCCAGTCCAGCCGCCGGGTCAGCACCATGAACACCCCAAGCAAGCCGAAACACAACAGCGACCCCATCAGCAGCGCATAGTCTTCGGCACTCAGCAGCCCGAAGAGCAGCGCGTACAACGCCGCCAAACCCGCTGCAAAACCCACCCCTCGCACCAGGCTGCGCAACACATGGCTCAGGTAGAAGCCGATCAGCAGCACACAGGCTGAAGCCGACAGCCCATACGCCAGACCAAAGCCAATGTGCTCGGACAACGACAGCAGCAGCAGATAGAAGAACGCCAGCGCCACGCCAACCAGGATGTACTGCACGGGGTGCACGCTCAGGTTCTTCATTACCTCGAACAGGAAGAAGCCGGCAAAGGTCAGGGCAATGAACAACAACGCGTATTTGATTGCCCGCTCGCTTTTCAGGTACTGGTCCACCGGGTCTATAAAACTCACGCCAAAGCTACGCTCACTGAAATCCGTACACTGCCCGGCGTTAGCGCACTGGCGTATGGCATCCTCAAGGTTGGTGGCAAAGAACGAGGTTTGCCAATGGGCACTGAAACCTTGAGCATCGATTTCGCGGCGGTTGGGCAAGTAGTTGCCGACGAAGCTCGGGTGCGGCCAGTTGGCGCGCATGTCCACGCTGCTGGTACGGCCCACGGGGACCACGTGCAACTGGCCGGTACCTTGCAGCGCCAGGTCAAAGCCATAACTGAACGCTCGCGCCTGTAGCCCGTCCAGCCCCGGCAGGCTGGCGTGCACGCCGCCGCGCATCCAGTCGAGCTGGGTGCCGGGCTCGAACGGCACTTTTTGCTCGTCCATGCTCAGCTCCAGAGCACTTTCGATACCGCGGATATCACTGATGCCCACCACCAGGAACGGCGTGTCGAAGCGGTAGTCGTCAAAGTCCTTGTCGATGCCCCAATGCGCCGGGAGCTTGAAGCGGCCGCTGATACGGCCTTTGGTGTGAAACAACCGCGCCTGGTAGATACCTCGGGCGCGCAGTTCGGTGTCCACACCCAGGTCGGCGTCGAAGGTTTCCGGCAGGAAGTACAGGTGGCCGGCGATGGTGCTGGTTTCCTGGGTACGCTCACCGTCCTTTTCGATCCAGCGGCGCTGGTACTTGCGGTACGGCACCACCAGCAGCGGGCCGCTGAGTTGCTGGTCGAAGCTGGTGCTCTGGGCAATATCGCGCAACACGCCGTCGCGCATGGCCTGGCGTTCGTCGATCAGGCCGTTGATCAGCAGTAGCGGGATGAGCAGCAGCAACATCAGCATGGCGATCATGCCGAGTTTGAAACCGAGGGTCTTGTTCATGTGGCCTCCTGTGACATTGGGCGCAGTGTCTGCGCCTTGCGTGGAGGCTTTGTGGAGCGCGTGTGTGATTTACGTGTATTTGGGGCTGCTGTGCAGCCCCGGCTGTCTCAGCTGATGCGCCGCACCGGCAGCCACAACCGCACCCGCACCCCGCCATCGACGTTGTCCACCGCCAAGGCTCCGCCATGCAGCTGCATCACCTCGGCCACGAAGTTCAGCCCCAGCCCGGTACTCTTGCGCCCGCTCCCGGGCCGCGGCAGCGAGTAGAACCGCTCGCTGACCCGCCCGATGGCATAGGCCGGTATCGCTTGCCCCTGGTTGAACAAACTCAACGCCACCCGCTCGCCATCGCGCTCCAGGTCGAACAGCAGCGTGCCACCTTCCGGAGTGAAGTCCAGTGCGTTGTCGAGCAGATTGGCCAACGCCTGGCGCATCAGAAAAGGATCGCAGAGCAAGCGCAAAGTGGCAGGCACCCGCTGACGTACCTGCAAACGGGCGCCTTCGATACGCGCTGCATGGGCCAGCAGCAACTCATCGACCAACGCCGCCAGCGCCACCTGCTGCTCGTCCTCCAGCGCCTGCATCTGCTCGACCCTGGCCAGGTTGAGCAGCCGCTCGATCATCTGTTGCAACCGCTCGCTCTCGCGCTCGATATTGCCGGCAAAGCGTGCCCGCTGATCAGCGGGCATATCCTCGCCTTGCAACAGCTCGGAAGCACCACGGATGGCCGCCAGCGGGCTTTTCAGCTCGTGAGTCAGGGTGTGCACGTAGCGCTCGACATAGGCCTTGCCTTCCAGCTGTGTGCGCATGCGTTCCACTGCCTGTGCCAGGTTCGCCAGCTCGCCGCCCTTGTAATGCGGAAGCTCCGCACGTTCCCCTTCGCTGACCGCCTGCGCATAACCTGCCAACTTGCGCAGCGAGCGCGCAAGCCACCACGACAGAGCCGCGCCGATCAACAAGCCCAGGCCGATCAGCCCTAGCCCCAGGGTGAGCAGGCGCCGCTCGGAGCGGTCGATGTAGGGTTGCAATGAGCTATTGGGCTTGGCGACGGTGACAACGCCGATGATCTTGCCGTTGTCGATGATCGGCGCGCCAACGTGCATCACCGAGGTGCTTTCGTCGTTGGGGTCGCTGCGGGTGGAGCGGGCGCCATACTGGCCACGCAGGGTCAGCAGCACGTCATTCCACTGCGAGTAATCCTTGCCCAGGGCCTCGCCACTGGAGTCCAGCAACACGATGCCCTTGGCGTCAGTGACGTAGATGCGGTGGCTGACCTGGTTCTTGGCCAGCCCCCAGATCTGTGCGCCCGGGCTGCGCGAGCCGTAGGCCTCGAGCACCTCAGGCAGGCGGCCCTGGTTCAGGGTGCCAGCCTTGACGTCATCCCGCAGGATTTCTGCCAGCAGGTTGGCAGTGTCTACCAAGGTCTCTTCGGAGGATTGGCGCACTACCGGGCGAATCTGTTCGCGTACGGTATTGAGCAAGAAGTAACCGGCCAAACCGACGAACAGGAAGTACACCAGAAAGATGCGAATACCCAAGCGCATCAGGCGTGCTCCGGGCTATAGCTGTAACCGAGGCCGCGATGGGTCTGGATCGGCTCGGCGTCACCCGCTACCTGGCGCAGCTTGGCGCGCAGGCTCTTGATATGGCTGTCGATGGTGCGCTCATAGCCCACGTCGGAGGCCACGCCCAAAGCGTCGAGCAGCTGTTCGCGGCTGAACACCCGCTGCGGTTGTTCGAGCAGGCATTGCAGCAAGCGGAACTCATGCCGGGTCAGCGTGAGCGGCTGGCTGCGGTAGGTAATCTGCATGCGCAAGGTGTCGAGCTGGAACAAGGTGGTTTCGCCGACAACCTCGGCCCTCGGGGCCATGCGTTTGAGGATCGCCCGAACGCGCGCTGCCACTTCACGAGGGCTGAATGGTTTTACCACGTAGTCGTCGGCACCGATTTCCAGGCCCACGACGCGGTCGATTTCACCGTCCCGCGCGCTGAGAAACATCACCGGCACCTCGGTGAACCGACGCAGCTGGCGACAGGTTTCGAAGCCACTGATGTCGGGCAGCCCGATGTCGAGGATGACCAGATCGGCCGGGCGCTGGCGCTGCTGGTCGAGGGCGGCACTGCCCAGGGTTACCCACTCGGTGCTGTGACCGTCGGCCTGCAGGGCGTAGACCAGGGTGTCGGCGATGGCGGCTTCGTCTTCGACGATGAGGATATGAGGCATGGCGTCCGGCCTTGCGGTTTTGAAGGTTGGCACATCTCAGTGTAGGAGCGGGCTTGCCCGCGAACACCGGCGAAGCCGATGCCTGACACCCCATTATGTGTGTTCGCGGGCAAGCCCGCTCCTACATTGTATGGCGCACGCTTCAGATCAGCAGCCTGGCTTGCCAGCAGTGAACTTCTTCGCCGGGTTGACCGCCGCCTTGAACTCGCGCAGCGCCTTGGAACCCACCAGCAGCGGGTAGTTGAAGTTGCTGCGGTCCACCAGATTCACCTCGACGGTGCGCTTCACATCCCCCAGGCACAACTCCAGGTCGACCACCGGGCGCTTGGAGACCTCTGGCGCATCCCCTTCGTCTTCTTCATCGGCACGGCCCTTGATCTTGCTGATGCGCGAGACCTTGTGCTCGTACACCTTGCCGTCCGATTCCTTGGTCGCCAGGCGGAAGCGCACCCACTCGTCCCCATCGCGGGTGAACAGCTCGATATCCTTGGCCGACAGCGACGCGGTGAAGGCGCCAGTGTCCATCTTGGCTTTCAGGGTTTCGCCCAGTTCAGGCAGGGCAATGTTCTCGTAACGGCCGTAGATAGTGGGTTCGGCGGCCATCACCGGCAGCGCCAACAGCGACAACATGGCTAAAAGAGATTTCACAAGCAGGCTTCCTTGAGAGGGTCAATGCTTAGACTGCACTGGGCAGATAGGTTCGCTGTCACGAGCCTAACCAACATAATGTGAAACATTTGTCCCCGCCGTCGGGCATTGGACATTTGGCGTAGGCCACCGCCCTGCTTATCATTGCCAACCGTTTATCTCCCACAACAAGAGTCTCTTTATGCGTCGCCTGCTGACCGGCATTCTCACTACCACCCTGCTGCTGCTCAATACCGTGGTATTGATCTGCCCGCTGCTGGTCTTCGCCCTGCTAAAGCTGGTGTTGCCAGGCCGTGGCCGCGACTACGCGTCGTGGGCAGTGATGTGGGTGGCCGAAACCTGGTCGGAAATCGACAAAGCCATCTTCGCCCTGTGCATCCCTACCCAGTGGGACATCCGCGGTGTGGAAAACCTGCGCAAGGACACCTCGTACCTGGCCGTGAGCAACCACCAGACCTGGGTCGACATCCCGGCGCTGATCGAAAGCCTCAACCGCCGGACACCGTTCTTCAAGTTCTTTCTGAAAAAGGAGCTGATCTGGGTGCCGTTGCTGGGCCTGGCCTGGTGGGGGCTGGATTACCCGTTCATGAAGCGCTACAGCAAGGCGTTTCTGGAAAAGCACCCGGAGCTCAAGGGCAAGGACCTGGAAATCACCAAGGCGGCCTGCGAGCTGTTCAAGCGCCAGCCAGTGACCGTGGTCAACTACCTGGAAGGCACCCGGTTTACTGAAGCCAAGCGCCAGGAGCAGCAGTCGCCGTATCGCTATCTGCTCAAGCCCAAGGCGGGTGGTGTGGCGTTTGTGCTCGCGGCATTGGGCGAGCAGTTGGATGCCCTGCTGGATGTGACCATCGTGTACCCCGGCAACAAGGCGCCGGGGTTCTGGGACTTGCTCAATGGCAGCATCAGCCGGGTGATTATCGACATTCAGGTGCGGGAGCTGGACCCGGCGTTGTGGGCGGGGGATTACGAGAATGATCCCGAGTTTCGGCAGACGGTGCAGGCTTGGGTGAACCAGCTGTGGGTGGCGAAAGACCAGCGGATCGAGCAGCTGCGGGCTGAGATGGGCTGAGACCTCTGCCGCCTGAGCTGGCCTCTTCGCGGGTGAACCCGCTCCTACAACCGCTACATTCAGGCATGCGCTGCCCCTTGTAGGAGCGGGTTCACCCGCGAAGAGGCCGGACCTGCCATAGCCAGAATCCGATCAAAACCCAGGCTAATAATCAGCATAAGGATTACTTTTTTGTCTTCCCCCACCTAAGTGGATAAAAATCGACCACAGCACAACTACAAAAATGCCTGGATCGATCAATGGCCAACCCACCCAGCTCTAACCCCGCCCAGCTTCGACGTGTTCTCGGCCTCCCCGCCCTGGTGTTCTTCGGCCTGGTGTACATGGTCCCGCTGACCATTTTCACCACCTACGGCATCGTCACCGAACTTACCGGTGGCCGCACCGTCGGCGCCTACCTGGTCACCCTGGTGGCCATGCTGTTCACCGCCGCGTCCTACAGCTTCATGGTCAAGCGCTTCCCGGTCGCGGGTTCGGCCTATTCCTACACCAACATGGCCTTCGGCCCCAATGTCGGCTTCCTGGCCGGCTGGTCGCTGTTGCTGGATTACCTGTTCCTGCCGATGATCAACTACTTGCTGATCGGCCTGTTTCTCAACATTGCGTTCCCCGCAGTGCCTGCCTGGGCCTTCGTGCTCGCATGCATCGCTTTGGTGACAGTGCTGAACGTGGTCGGTATCAACTCGGTGGCCAAGACCAGCAACCTGATCGTCGGCGCGCAGATCGTGTTCATTGGCGTGTTTGTCGCGCTGTCCTGCCAGACATTGGCTGGCCAGCCGCTCGACCTGCTGTCGCCGCTAATCGGCGATGGCAGTAAACCTGGCTTTGGCCACCTGATGGCTGGCGCAGCGGTGTTGTGCTTGTCGTTCCTGGGCTTCGACGCCGTATCGACCCTGGCCGAAGAATGCCGCAACGCACGCCGCGACGTGCCACGGGCGATCATCCTCACCACCCTGTTCGCCGGGTTGCTGTTCACCGTGCTGGCTTACGTCAGCCAGCTGGTGCTGCCAGGCAGCAGCTTCGCCAATGCCGATGCAGCGGCCAACGAAGTGATGTTCAAGGCAGGCGGGCAGTTTCTCACCAACTTCTTCACCGCTGCTTATGTTGCGGGCAGCCTGGGTTCGGCGCTGGCCTCACAGGCCGCGGTGTCGCGCATCCTGTTCACCATGGGGCGTGACAACGTACTGCCACGGCGCAGCTTTGGTTACCTGTCCCCGCGCTTTGGTACGCCGGTGTTCGCCATTGCGCTGGTGTCGGCGTTCTCGCTGCTAGCGTTGGTGATCGACCTGTCTACCCTCGCCTCGCTGATCAGCTTTGGTGCGCTGGTGGCGTTTTCGGCGGTGAACCTGGCGGTGGTGAAAACACACCTGATGGATGATGCCTCGCAGCGCAACTTCAAAGGCCTGCTGAACTATGGTCTGGTGCCGCTGGTAGGGCTGGGGCTGACCTTGTGGCTGTGGACCAGCCTGTCGGCGCTGACGCTGGTGATTGGCCTGTGCTGGTTTGCCCTGGGCCTTGCGTACCTGGCAGTTCTGACAGCGGGCTTCCGCCGCGCGGTGCGCCTGGTGGATTTCTCCGAAGCTGTCTGACCAGATGCAATTTCGCTTTTGTGGGGGCAGCCCTTTCGCGACACAAGGCTGCCCCTACAGAACTCAGCTCATGGCTTGAGGGCTGTCGCTAGAATCCTCAGACCGAAGGCTGGGCCAATGGCGCTGGGGTAGTCCACAAACTCCCCAGATTCTGCAACAACGACCCGGCAATGCCCTGCTGCCCCAGATACTGCAGAATCAATGGCGCAAACTGCCCGATCATCCCGGTATCCATCCCCAGCGCCTTGAACGCATTGTCCAGGTCGCTACGGTTTTCCACGTTGTTGCCCAGTGCGTTGCTCAACGCCGACTGGCTCTCGCTGTTCTTGCCGAGCAAATCCCCCAAACCACTCAACCCGCCCAGCGCATTTGCACCGGCCAGCAGGTCCAGGCCCGGCACCGCCTTGGTCAGTTGCCCATAGTCATCGCCGCTAAGGTTGTTGCGCGCCAGCCCCAGCATGGCTCCTGCCCCGCCTACCGCCTGTTCGGGGGTGATGTTCAACTGGCTGCCGAGGGTGTTGAGCAGATTGGCCTGAGCCTCGGGGGCCTGCACCTGGCCTTGTTGTGTCTGGTTTTGCATGGCGGACACGGCGTTGGCAGCGTCGCTGAGGTTGAAGGCGAACACCGGGCTAGCGGCCAGGGTCATCACGGTTGCCAGGGTGAATGCTTTCATCGGGAGGGACCTCGTTGGCCGGGATGGCCGGGAAACGAGGGGTTTGACTCGTGGTTTGGGGTTTTGTTCCGACCGTTCGTTACCTGCGGGTGAGCCGCAGGTCCGGCTGAGCCAGCCAAGTGAAAAAGCCCCTCCACGGAGGGGCTCTTCGGATGTTTACGCCGCACCCCACATCTTGTGCGGGTCAATCACAAACTTCTTCGGCACACCCGCATCAAACTCGCCATACCCTTCCGGCGCCTGATCCAGGTTGATCACCTGCACACCTACCACTTCAGCAATGTTGATGCGGTCCCACATGATCGCCTGCATCAGCTGGCGGTTGTATTTCATGGTCGGGGTCTGGCCGGTGTGGAAGCTGTGCGACTTGGCCCAGCCCAGGCCAAAGCGGATGCTCAGCGCGCCGATCTTGGCAGCGGCATCCACTGCGCCTGGGTCTTCGGTTACATACAGGCCCGGGATACCGATGTTGCCGGCCACGCGGGTCACTTGCATCAGCGAGTTCAACACGGTGGCCGGGGCCTCGTGCTTGGCACCTTCGTGGCCATGACCACGGGCCTCGAAGCCGACGGCGTCGACAGCGCAGTCCACTTCCGGCTCGCCGAGGATGTCGACGATCTGCTCGTGCAGCGGGGTGTCCTTGGACAGGTCGACCACTTCGAAGCCCTGCGACTTGGCGTGGGCCAGGCGGGCCGGGTTGAGGTCACCGACGATTACGCAGGCGGCGCCCAGCAGGCGCGCCGAGGCAGCGGCGGCCAGGCCGACCGGGCCGGCACCGGCAACGTAGACAGTGCTGCCTGGGCCGACGCCAGCGGTTACGGCACCGTGGTAGCCGGTGGGCAGGATGTCGGACAGGCAGGTCAGGTCACGGATCTTTTCCATGGCCTTGTCGCGCTCAGGCAGCTTCAGCAGGTTGAAGTCGGCGTATGGCACCAGCACGTATTCGGCCTGGCCACCGGTCCAGTCGCCCATGTCGACGTAGCCGTAGGCACCGCCGGCGCGGGCCGGGTTGACGGTGAGACAGACACCGGTGTGCATCTCTTTGCAGGAACGGCAGCGGCCGCAGGCGACGTTGAACGGTACCGATACCAGGTCGCCGATCTGCATGCGCTCGACATCGCGGCCCTTCTCGACGATTTCACCGGTGATTTCGTGGCCCAGGACCAGGCCGACCTGGGCAGTAGTGCGGCCACGGACCATGTGCTGGTCAGAACCGCAGATGTTGGTGGAGACCACCTTCAGGATGACGCCGTGTTCGATTTTCTTGCCGCGCGGGTCCTGCATTTTCGGGTAGTCGATGTGTTGCACTTCGACCTTGCCGGCGCCGAGATATACCACTCCACGATTGCCAGACATTGCTTGTACCTCGCTTGATTATTATTTATGCAGCGTTGGTTGAAGCACCGCCATCCGTGGGCGGCATGTACTACTGGAATGCAGGGAATTGTGGGCCGGATGGCGCCGGACGCACTGACTGGAAGCGACAGGGAGATGCCTTTTAGCGGCAGGGGTGTCGTTGGGGAATATGGGCAAACGGAGGGGCGGCCGGTGCGGGCCTCTTCGCGGCTAAAGCCGCTCCTACGGGGACCACACCAACCCGAGGGCTGTGCTGTACCTGTAGGAGCGGCTTTAGCCGCGAAGAGGCCCGCACCGGTTACTACAGAACGACAGTCCGGTTGGCGTTCAGGAATACCCGCCGCTCGATGTGATAACCCACCGCGCGCGCCAATGTCAGGCATTCGATATCCCGCCCTTTGGCAATCAGGTCTTCGGGATAGTGACTGTGATCCACCACCTCGACGCCCTGGGCAATGATCGGCCCTTCGTCCAGGTCGTTGTTGATGTAGTGCGCCGTGGCACCGACCATTTTCACGCCCTTGTTGTACGCCTGGTGATAAGGCTTGGCGCCTTTGAAACCCGGCAACAGCGAGTGGTGAATATTGATCGCCCAACCATCCAGACGACGGCAAAGCTCGGGCGACAGTACCTGCATATAGCGGGCAAGAATGACCAGCTCAGCACCGGTCTCCTCGATCACCTGCAGCACCTTGCGCTCTTGCCCAGGCTTGTCCTTGGGGTCGAGGGCGAAGTGGTAATAAGGAATCTTGTGCCAATGCGCCAAGGGTTCGAGGTCCGGGTGGTTCGACACCACGGCCACCACATCCATACCCAGTTGGCCAATACGCTGGCGATACAGCAGGTCATTCAGGCAATGGTCGGCCTTGGACACCATGATCACCACCTTGGGGCGGTGGTTGGGTGCGGTCAGCTCGAAAGCCATGCCGAACGCTTCGCTGCGCTCGGCGAGGCCGGCCCGGAAGCCTGCCTCGTCGAAATCGTCCGGCTGGCGGAACTCGACGCGAATGAAGAAGCGTCCCGACTGCCGGTCATCGAAGGAGTGGTGCTCCGTCACGTAGCAGCGCTGCTCGAAGAGGTAACGCGTCACCACGTCGACGGTGCCGAGCATGCTCGGGCAGTCGGCGGTGAGAATCCAGGTATCCGGTGCCCGACTCATGTTCTTGCTCCTTAGGCTTCGATGCTCAGGCCGTATTCGGCAGAAGCGTCCTGCAGCCACAGCCACCAGTAATCGGCGAAGCTGCGGCGAATTACCAGCTCCCAGGTGTCTTCTGCAGTGCGGCGGATCACCAGTTGCGACTTGGCGAACACGGTGCCCACGGCCTTGCCCACCGGGAAGTTGTTCGGGTGAACATCATAGCTGGTGGACTTCATCAGCACGTCGCGCACGTTCGGGCCGCGCAGTTCCAGCAGGCTTTGCCCGCCACTGACATTGACGACCTGAATGTGCTGGCCTTCAAGGGCCGCGCGCAGCTTTTGCTCCGCTGCCAGCTCCTGGCCGCCGGGTACGATCAGCAGCCACTCATCTGGACCGACCCATTGCAGCGACATGTCCTTGTTGGCGACCACGGTCAGCGCCACGGGCAGCTCCAGGCCAAGGGCCTTGTGCACGCCAGCGGCGAATTCCGGGTTGTGGCCATCACCACGCAGGGTGAGGTGACCGAGGAACTTGCGTTCACGCAGGGTCACGCCTGCGTTCTTGCGGCCTTTGCCTACCAGGCTGGCCAGGTCGGCATGGTGCAGTGGCGACTGGGCTTTGGCCTCGGCACCGGGGTTTTGCTGGAAGACGTTGATAGCGCTCATTTCTTACCTGCCTTGAATTCTGGATTCGACCACGATGCCTGCGGGAGACGGCCATCCTGTGGGAGCGGGCATGCCCGCGAATGCGATGTTGAATTCACCGCCCTCTTCGCGGGCACGCCCGCTCCCACAGAGACCTCATTCCACGCTTGGCACCGGTTGGACCGGGGGCCTTAGACGTTCTGCCGCTCACCCTTCGGATCGAAGAACACCGAAGACACGATTTCCGCCTCGATCACGCTGCCATCCGCCTGCGGCGAGTAGACACGCTCGCCCATGCGCTTGAGGCCGCCTTTGACCACACCCATGGCGAACGAGTAGCCCAGGGAGTTGGACGCGTAGCTGGAGGTGACGTGGCCGACCATGTCCATCGGGATCGGCTGTTTCGGGTCGAACACCAGTTGGGCGCCTTCCGGCAGCCACTTGGTCGGGTCGACCGGTTTCAGGCCCACCAGCTGCTTGCGGTTCTCACGTACGCAGTCTTCGCGGTTCATGCCACGCAGGCCGATCCACGAGAACGGCTTGTTGCGGCCAACGCACCAGCTCATGTTCAGGTCGTCCGGGTTCATCGAACCATCGGTGTCCTGGCCCACGATGATGAAGCCCTTCTCTGCACGCAGTACGTGCATGGTCTCGGTGCCGTACGGGGTCAGGTTGTACTTCTTGCCGGCCTCGATGATCTGTTCCAGCACGCCCATCGCGTAGTTGGCCTGCACGTTCACTTCGTACGACAGCTCGCCGGTGAACGAGATACGGAACACGCGGGCCGGCACGCCACCGACGTTGCCTTCCTTCCAGGTCATGAACGGGAAGGCTTCCTTGTCCATGTCGATGTCGGTCAGCTCGCTCAGCAGCTTGCGGCTGTTAGGGCCGGACAGGGTCATGGTGGCCCAGTGGTCGGTGACCGAAGTGAAGTACACCTTCAGCTCTGGCCATTCGGTCTGGTGATACAGCTCCATCCACTGCAGCACGCGGGCAGCGCCGCCGGTGGTGGTGGTCATGATGAAGTGGTTGTCGCCGACGCAGGCGGTTACGCCGTCGTCGAAGACCATGCCGTCTTCCTTGCACATCAGGCCGTAGCGGGCCTTGCCCACGTCGAGCTTGGTCCAGGCGTTGGTGTAGATGCGGTTGAGGAATTCGCGCGCGTCCGGGCCCTGGATGTCGATCTTGCCCAGGGTCGAGGCGTCCAGCAGGCCCACGCTGTCGCGCACGGCCTTGCATTCACGCGTGACGGCAGCATGGATGTCTTCGCCGGCTTTCGGGAAGTACCACGGGCGCTTCCACTGGCCGACGTCTTCGAACTCGGCGCCGTTCTTCACGTGCCAGGCATGCAGGGCAGTGAAGCGCACAGGCTCGAACAGGTGACCACAGTGACGGCCCGCTACCGCGCCGAACGTCACCGGCGTGTAGTTGGGGCGGAACATGGTGGTACCCATTTCCGGGATGGTGATGCCGATCGAACGGGCGGCGATGGCCAGGCCGTTGATGTTGCCCAGTTTGCCCTGGTCGGTACCGAAGCCCAGCGCGGTGTAGCGCTTGACGTGCTCGACCGACTCGAAGCCTTCACGGGTGGCCAGCTCGATACCGGCTGCGGTCACGTCGTTCTGCTGGTCGACGAACTGCTTCGGCCCCTTGGTGCCTTTGTCGTGCGGTACCAGGAACAGTGCCACGGTGGCCTCTTCCTTGCGCGCCACGGTTTTTGGCAGGGTGCCGACAGTGGCCTTGAAACCGGCCTCGGTGGCTGCGCGGACGCCGCCTTCGAAGCCATCGGCAATCACATCGCCCAAGGCATACACGCCGTTGATACCACCGACGCACTCACGCTTCTGCGGCGCATCGCCCGGCACGAAGCCAAGGATATCGTCACGCCATACCGGGCGACCGCCCAAGTGCGAAGCCAGGTGCACGATCGGGCTGTAACCGCCCGAGGACGCGATCAGGTCGCACTCGAGGACTTCGCCTGGGCTGGTGACTTTGTGTGCCTGCACATCAATCGCCGCCACACGGGCGCCGGTGACGTGCTTGCTGCCTTTGGCCTCGACCACGGCGCTGGAGGTGAGGATGCGAATGCCTTTGGCACGCGCTTCTTCAACCAGCGAGCCACGTGGGTTGTGGCGGGCGTCGGCGATGGCGACCACTTGCAGGCCCGCGTCGTGCCAGTCCAGCGCGGCGCGATAAGCGTGGTCGTTGTTGGTCGACAGTACCAGCTTGCGACCCGGCGCCACGCCATAGCGGCGAACATAGGTGGAAACAGCACCGGCCAGCATGTTGCCCGGCACGTCGTTGTTGCCGTACACCAGCGGGCGCTCGTGGGCGCCGGCAGCCAGTACCACGCGCTTGGCGCGGACGCGGTGCACGCGGTGGCGAACCTGGCCGATCGGGGCGCGGTCGCCGAGGTGGTCGGTGAGGCGCTCGTGAATGGTCAGGAAGTTATGGTCGTGGTAGCCGTTGACCGTGGCACGTGGCAGCAGGGTCACTTCCGGCAGGCCTTCCAGCTCTTTGACCACGGCGTTGACCCACTCGGCAGCAGGCTTGCCGTCGAGGGTTTCGCGGGTGTCGAGCAGGCTGCCGCCGAACTCTTCCTGCTCGTCAGCCAGGATCACGCGGGCACCGCTGCGCGCAGCGGCCAGTGCAGCAGCCAGGCCAGCAGGGCCGGCGCCGACGATCAGCACGTCGCAGTGCCGGTTCATGTAGTCGTAGCTGTCTGGATCGTTCTGCAGCGGTGCACGGCCCAGGCCGGCGGCTTTACGGATGTACTTCTCGTAAGTCATCCAGAACGATTTGGGGTACATGAAGGTTTTGTAGTAGAAGCCCGGCGGCATCATGCTGCCGCCTACCTTGCCGAGGATGCCCATGACGTCGTTGTTGACGTTCGGCCAGCCGTTGGTGCTGGTGGCGACAAGGCCCGCGTACAGTGCCTGCTGGGTGGCGCGCACGTTGGGGATCTGGGTAGCTTCGCTGGAGCCGATCTGCAGGATGGCGTTCGGCTCTTCGGTACCGGCGGCGATGATGCCGCGCGGGCGCGAGTACTTGAAGCTACGGCCGACAATGTCGACGCCGTTGGCCAGCAACGCGGCGGCCAGGCTGTCACCGGCATAACCCTGGTAGGTCTTGCCGTTGAAGGTGAAGTTCAGGACCTTGCTGCGGTCGATACGGCCGCCGCTGGCGAGGCGATAGGTCTGGCTCATACTTTTTCCCCTTGGCCTTTGACGGTCGACGTGGCGCTGGCGGCTTTGCCATTGGCGGTCACTTGCGGCTTCTCGCCAATCTTGTAGGTTTCCAGAATTTCGTAGGTCACGGTGTCACGGGTGACGTTGAAGTACTGGCGGCAGCCGGCAACGTGGTCCCACAGTTCATGGTGAATACCGCGTGGGTTGTCACGGTAGAACATGTAGGTACCCCACTCCTCGTCGGAGCAGGCGTTAGGGTCCAGCGGGCGGGCGATGTGTGCCTGGCCAGAGGCGTGGAACTCTTCTTCGGAGCGCAGCTCGCCGCAGTGGGGACAGAAAATATGCAACATGACGGTGTCTCCGGTTAGTGGGCGACGGCGGCGGCGCCGTGTTCGTCGATCAGTGCGCCGTTGTAGAAACGGTCCATGGAGAACGGCGCGGCCAGTGGGTGCATTTCGCCCTTGGCCAGGCTCGCGGCGAAGACGTTGCCCGAACCGGGGGTCGCCTTGAAGCCGCCAGTACCCCAACCGCAGTTGAAGAACATGTTCTTGACCGGGGTTTTGGTGATGATCGGGCAGGCGTCCGGCGAGGTGTCTACGATGCCGCCCCACTGGCGGTTCATGCGAACACGCGAAAGGTTGGGGAACATCTCGACGATGGCCTGCAGGGTGTGCTCGATCACCGGGTACGAACCGCGCTGGCCGTAGCCGACCCAGCCGTCGATACCGGCACCGATCACCAGGTCGCCTTTGTCGGACTGGCTGATGTAGCCGTGCACGGCGTTGGACATGATCACGCTGTCGATGATCGGCTTGATCGGCTCGGATACCAGCGCTTGCAGCGGGTGCGACTCCAGCGGCAGGCGGAAGCCGGCCAGCTTGGCCATGTGCCCGGAGTTACCGGCGGTGACCACGCCGACGCGCTTGGCGCCGATGAAGCCTTTGTTGGTTTCAACACCGATGACCGCGCCGTTTTCCTTGCGGAAGCCGATCACTTCGGTTTGCTGGATCAGGTCGACGCCCAGGGCGTCGGCAGCGCGGGCGAAGCCCCAGGCCACGGCATCGTGACGGGCAACGCCGCCACGGCGCTGTACGGTGGCGCCGAGGATCGGGTAGCGGGTGTTCTTCGAGCAGTCCAGGTACGGGATTTCGGCCGCAACCTGGGCAGTGTTCAGCAGCTCGCCATCCACGCCGTTGAGGCGGTTGGCGCTGACCCGACGCTCGGAGTCACGCATGTCCTGCAGGGTGTGGCACAGGTTGTAAACGCCGCGCTGGGAGAACATCACGTTGTAGTTCAGGTCCTGGGACAGGCCCTCCCACAGCTTCATGGCGTGCTCGTACAGGTGCGCCGACTCGTCCCACAGGTAGTTGGAACGCACGATGGTGGTGTTACGGGCGGTGTTGCCGCCGCCCAGGTAGCCCTTCTCGATCACGGCAACGTTGGTGATTCCGTGCTCTTTGGCCAGGTAGTAGGCCGTGGCCAGGCCATGACCGCCACCGCCGACAATGACCACGTCGTAAACCTTTTTAGGGGTTGGCGTGCGCCACATGCGCTGCCAGTTTTCGTGGTGGCTGAGGGAGTGCTTGAAAAGGCCGAAGCCCGAGTAACGTTGCATGGTGTGTGACTCCACTCAGCGGTAGACAGGGAAATCTGCGCACAGGGCCGCGACGTTCTTCGCCACATCGGCTTCGACGTCTGCGTCACCGAGGTTGTCGAGGATGTCGCAAATCCAGCCAGCCAGGGCCACGCACTGGGCGACCTTGAAGCCGCGGGTGGTGACGGCCGGGGTGCCGATACGCAGGCCCGACGTGACGAACGGCGACTGCGGGTCGTTCGGCACGGCGTTCTTGTTGACGGTGATATGCGCACGACCCAGGGCGGCGTCGGCGTCTTTGCCAGTCAGGCCCTGACGGATCAGGCTGACCAGGAACAGGTGGTTGTCGGTGCCACCGGAAACCACATCGTAGCCACGGTCGATGAACACCTGGGCCATGGCCTGGGCGTTTTCGATCACTTGCTGCTGGTAGGCCTTGAATCCAGGCTCCAGCGCTTCCTTGAAGCACACCGCCTTGGCAGCGATCACGTGCATCAGCGGGCCACCCTGGGCACCCGGGAATACAGCGGCGTTCAGCTTTTTCTCGATCTCTTCGTTCGACTTGGCCAGGATCAGGCCGCCACGCGGACCGCGCAGGGTCTTGTGGGTGGTGGTGGTGACCACATCAGCGAACGGGATCGGGTTCGGGTACAGGCCAGCGGCAACCAGGCCGGCAACGTGGGCCATGTCGACGAACAGCAGTGCGCCCACTTTGTCGGCGATGGCGCGGAAGCGTGGGAAGTCGAGGGTCTTGGAGTAGGCCGAGAAACCGGCAACGATCATTTTCGGCTTGTGCTCGACCGCCAGGCGCTCGACTTCGTCATAGTCGATCAGGCCGGTGTTGGTGTCGATGCCGTACTGGACAGCGTTGTACAGCTTGCCCGAGGACGACACTTTGGCGCCGTGGGTCAGGTGGCCACCGTGGGCCAGGCTCATGCCCAGGATGGTGTCACCGGCTTGCAGCAGGGCCAGGTAGACGGCGCCGTTGGCCGACGAGCCGGAGTGTGGCTGGACGTTTGCGTAATCGGCACCGAACAGCTGCTTGGCGCGCTCGATGGCCAAGGCTTCTACCTTGTCTACGTGCTCGCAGCCACCGTAGTAACGCTTGCCAGGGTAGCCTTCGGCGTACTTGTTGGTCAGGCCGCTGCCTTGGGCCTGCATGACGCGCTTGCTGGTGTAGTTCTCCGAGGCGATCAGCTCGATGTGATCTTCCTGGCGCTGTTCTTCGGCATTCATCGCCGCCAGCAGTGCATCGTCGTAACCCTGGATCTGGTCTTGCTTGCTGAACATTGTGTATCTCCCGGCAGCGATCGTTTTTTGTCGTGGGGCACTGTGGCCCTTTGTGGCGATGTTATGACTGGCGGGGCCGGGTCAGATGCCTGCGCACGCCTTGCAATGGCGCGTTTACGACATTCTCTTTGTGCCACCCATGCGGGCCCCTTCGCGGGCGCGCCCGCTCCCACAGTGATTGGCGTTTGCAGGACCATTGTGGGAGCGGGCGTGCCCGCGAATAGGCCGGCACAGTAATGAACAGAAATCGCTGCACGGGTTGTATAGGCAAGTGCTGAATCGATGGTTTAGAGTGCTGATCTGCGTCGTTCACAGGACCGTGCCATGACAGACAAGAGCCAACAATTCGCCAGCGACAACTATTCCGGCATCTGCCCCGAAGCCTGGGCGGCGATGGAAAAAGCCAACCACGGCCACGACCGCGCCTACGGCGACGACCAGTGGACCGAGCGTGCATCGGAGTACTTCCGCAAGCTGTTCGAAACCGACTGCGAAGTGTTCTTCGCCTTCAACGGCACCGCGGCCAACTCCCTGGCCCTGGCATCGCTGTGCCAGAGCTATCACAGCGTGATCTGCTCCGAGACCGCCCACGTCGAAACCGACGAATGCGGTGCGCCGGAGTTTTTCTCCAACGGCTCCAAGCTGCTGACAGCGGCCAGCGTCAACGGCAAGCTGACGCCACAGTCTATTCGTGAAGTGGCGCTCAAACGCCAGGATATCCACTACCCCAAGCCGCGCGTGGTGACCATTACCCAGGCCACCGAAGTCGGCACGGTGTACCGCCCCGACGAGCTGAAGGCGATCAGCGCCACCTGCAAGGAGCTGGGCCTGAACCTGCACATGGACGGCGCACGCTTTACCAACGCCTGTGCTTTCCTGGGCTGCAGCCCGGCCGAACTGACCTGGAAGGCCGGTGTGGATGTGCTGTGCTTTGGCGGCACCAAGAACGGCATGGCGGTGGGCGAGGCAATTCTGTTCTTCAACCGCCAGCTGGCCGAAGACTTCGATTATCGCTGCAAGCAGGCCGGGCAACTGGCGTCGAAAATGCGCTTCCTGTCGGCGCCATGGGTCGGGCTGCTGGAAGATGGCGCCTGGTTACGCCATGGCAACCACGCCAATCATTGCGCGCAGCTGCTGGCATCGTTGGTCAGTGACCTGCCGGGGGTAGAGCTGATGTTCCCGGTTGAGGCCAACGGGGTGTTCCTGCAGATGCCGGAGCACGCCATCGAGGCGCTGCGGGGCAAGGGCTGGCGCTTCTATACCTTCATTGGCAACGGTGGCGCGCGCTTCATGTGCTCGTGGGATACCGAAGAAGCGCGGGTGCGAGAGCTGGCGGCGGATATCCGCGCGATCATTGCTGGCTGAGAGATTGCCGGGAGGGCTTTGCCCTCTATCACGACACAAGGCCGCTCCCACAGGGGTTATGCACTCGCCTGCAGGTGATGCAATCCTCTGTGGGAGCGGCCTTGTGTCGCGAAAGGGCCGCAAGGCGGCCCCGGCAATCTAAAGCCTGAACCCACCCATCTGGCGCGCCAGGTCATCGGCCAGACCACGCAATGCCTGGCATTCTTCCCGACACCCCTGCACCTCTGCCGCCGTCTCCCGCGCCAGGTCGGAAATCCCTTGTACTGTCCGGTTGATCTCTTCAGTCACCGCCGACTGCTCTTCCGTCGCCGCAGCCACCTGATGGTTCATGTCACTGATGTGCTCTACCTGGTCGGTAATCGCGCTCAGCGATGCCCCGGTGCGCTGGCTCGATTCCACGCCACTGCCGGTCGCCTGCTGCCCTGCCTGCATTGAACTCACCGCCGAACCTGCACCCAGCTTCAGGCGCTGGATCATCTGCTGCACTTCGTCGGTGGACAGCTGTGTGCGCCGGGCCAGCGTACGTACTTCATCGGCCACCACAGCGAACCCGCGCCCCATCTCCCCTGCCCGCGCGGCCTCGATGGCAGCGTTCAACGCGAGCAGGTTGGTCTGCTCTGAAATGCTGCGGATTACCGCGAGCACTTCATCGACCGAGGCGACTTCGTCGGCCAGCTGGCTGACCGCATCGGCCGCCTTGCCGATGTCGCCCGACATGCCCTCGATGCCACGAATGGATCGTTGCACCACCTCGCGGGCCTGCAACGCCTCGTCTCGTGCCGACTGCGACGCCTGGGCCGCATCGCCGGCATTGCGGGCGATGTCCTGCACGGTCAGGCCCATCTCGTGTACAGCAGTGGCGACCATCTCGGTCATCTCCTGCTGGCGCCCGGAGCGCTCAGCGGTATTGTCCACCACCTGGGTTACCTGCTCCACGGCCCGCCGCAGCCGCTCGGAGGTACTCAACACCTCGCCGATCAGGCTGCGTTGGCTGTCCAGGAAGCGGTTGAAACCACGGGCCAGGTCACCCAGCTCATCCTGACGCGAATCGTCCAGCCGATGGCTGAGATCACCCGCTCCCCCGCCAATCTGAACCAATGCGGCGGTAACGCGGCGGATCGGCCGCACCAGGCCACGCGCCAGCAGTACCACCAACAGCAGCGACACCAACGCGACGGCGCCACCGATCAGGCTGGTCAGCCAGACGGCCTGATGCATTTGCGCGTAAATTTCCGACTCTGGCACTTCGGCCACAAGGGTCCAGTTGAGGTCGCGCAGCGGCAGGCCCAGCGCCAGGTAGCGCTCACCGTCACGGCTGAAGCGGCTGCTACGCAGGCTCTCGCCTCCGGTCATGACGCCTTTGGCTGCGTCCGCGCCAAGCTGTTCGGCAAGCTGGCGCTTGCCACTGAAGGCAGCATCGGGATGCACCTGGATCAGGCCATCGTTGCGCACCAGGAACACCTTGCCGTGCTCGCCAAAGCTGAAGTCGTGGATCAGCTTCGATAATTCGGTCATGCGCAAGCCCATGCCGGCCACACCCACCAGCTTGCCTTCCTTTTCCACGCGATAGTCGATGAACAGAGCCAGTTCGCCGGTGGCACCATCGATGTCGATGTTGATGAAACGCTCGGCGCCGCTGTCGATGTAACCGTAAAACCACTTGTCCTTGGGGTTGCTGCGGCTGAGGGTGCGGTCCAGGCCGTTCTCGTTGTAGTAGTGGCCGGTTTCAGTCGAGGCGAACAGCGTAGTAAAGGCGTGGTTGCGCTGTTTGGCGGCGGTCAGGTATTCGATGAATTGGGGCGCCTGCGCGGGATCTTCACCGGCAGCAAGCCAGTCGCGCAGCAGGGTGTTACCGGCAATGTCCGCGGCAGCGACCAACGGTTGGCCCAGCATGCGCTCGATGTCGTTGCGGATGGCTTCGATGCTGGCTGGCAGGGCAGTGTCGACCAGGTAGCGGTCGGTGAGGCGGTTGAGCGCCACGGTGAAGATAATGACCACCACCAGGATGCTCGCCAGCAAGGCAGCGCCCATGCTGGTGATCAATTGCAACTGGATGCTCTTACGCCAGATACGCATGCCCCTACTCCCCCGCACATTATTGTTTTGCGGAAAGTGTATACACTTGCGTATCCAGTTAATCCAGTGATCTGAAGCAATCAGATGCACCCTGTAGGAGCGGGTTTACCCGCGAATACGGTGTTGAAGCCACTGACGCATTCGCGGGTGAACCCGCTCCTACGGGGGGGACGGTATACGGCCTTATTGCTCAACGATGGTCCGCACCGTGGCGTCGATCTGCGCTTGAGTTCGCGCAAGGGTCTGCTGATGCCTGTAGGAGCGGGTTTACCCGCGAATGCGGTGTTGAAGCCACTGACGCATTCGCGGGTGAACCCGCTCCTACAGGGGACGGTGTGCGGTCTTATTGCTCTGCAATGGTCCGCACGATGGCATCCACCGTGGCGTCGATCTGCGCTTGAGTTCGCGCAAGGGTCTGCTGATGCTCTTTCTGCAGTTCAACCTGTTTGGAGCACAGGTTAAGGGCAGCCAGCACCAGCAGTTTGTCACCGATCAAGGTCGGGTACTGACGCTTGGTCTCGTTAAGGGCTTTGTTGAGCATCCGTACCGCCTGGGCCAGGGTTTCTTCCTGGCCTTCGGGCGCCTTGATCGAATAGTCGATGCCGAGAATCGACACGACATTGATCGGCTGCTCTTGCAGTCTCATGCGCCAACAACGCCCGCGCTGGCGCGCTCGACCAGGGCCTGGATGCGTGCTGCGGTAGCGCCGTTCTTCTCTTCCTGTTCCATCAGCGACAGCTGCAGGGTTTCGTTCTCTTCCTTGGCCTGGGCCAGTTCCTGGCCAAGGGCGGTGTTCTGCTCGATGAGTTGAGCGTTTTTCTGCATCAGGTCGCTGACCAGTTGCTCGATTTGATTCAGGGAAGCTTCCAGCATGGGTCTATCTCAGGTTGTTGCGAGGGGCGCACACGATAAAGAAAAGTGCGGCCCATCGCCATTAAATATCGGATTCATAAGGTGTCTGACCCGCAGATTGACAGGGTAATCGACCCCTTGTTCCGACCTGGATCAACCGCCGGTCAGGAAAAGGTTCGCGGTTGCACAATTTTCCCCGGTCCCATTCAAGACTAACCAGTCACGACCGATAGCCCGGCAAGTCATGTTTTGTCGCTCTTTCCCCACTTGCCTGGATCCTGCTCTCCATGTCCCTACGCAACATGAATATCGCACCGCGCGCGCTTCTCGGCTTCGCGCTCATCGGCCTGCTGATGCTCGGCCTTGGTATCTTCTCCCTGGTACAAATGGGCAACATCCGCCAGGCGGGCGTTGCCATCGAGCAAGTTAGCGTGCCCAGCATCAAGATCCTCGACGAACTCACCGCGCTGAACCTGCGCATGCGCACGCTTTCCTACCGCCTGCTGCTCAACCGCGAGCCGGCAACCCAACGCGATACCCTCGATCTGCTGGACCAGCGCAACAGCCAGATCGACCGTGCACGCCAGGCCTACCTGCCAATGATCGTCGCCGCCGACGAACAGGCAGCATTCGACCAGTACGGTCAGTTGCTCAACCAGTACCGCCAGCTGGAATCGCGCATGCGCACACTGAGCCAGGCCGATCGCCTGGACGAATTGCGTGACCTGCTCAACCGCGACCTGCTGGCCAACTCCGAGCAGATCAACAAGGTCATGGACACCTTGGTACGCATCAACACTGACCAGACTCGCGCCACCAACGAAAAAGCCGCCAACCAGTATGCCGGCGCTTTCGCCCTGGTGATCGGCCTGCTGGTTGCCGCCACCGTACTGACCTTCGCCTGTGCTTTCCTGCTGACCCGCAGTATCGTCAAGCCGATCGAAGAAGCACTCAAATGCGCCGAGCAAGTCGCCGACGGCGACCTGACCCACGTCATCCGCGCAGAGGGCACCGACGAAGCCGCCCGGCTGTTGCGCGCCATGGCGCGCATGCAGGACAAGTTGCGCGATACCTTGCAGCAGATCGCCGGCTCCGCCACCCAGCTGGCCTCGGCGGCAGAAGAGTTGAATGCCGTCACCGACGAAAGTGCCCGTGGCCTGCAGCAGCAGAACAATGAGATTGAACAGGCCGCCACTGCTGTCACCGAAATGACCAGCGCAGTGGAAGAAGTGGCGCGCAATGCCGTAAGCACATCAGAAGCGTCCAGTGAAGCCAGCCGCTCCACCGGCGATGGTCGTGACCTGGTGATGGAAACCGTGGGTGCGATCGAGCGCATGAGCGGTGATGTGCAGGCCACCGCCAAGCTGATTACTCACCTGGCCGAACAGTCGCGCGACATTGGCAAGGTGTTGGACGTGATCCGTGGCCTGGCCGACCAGACCAACCTGCTGGCGCTCAACGCAGCCATCGAAGCCGCGCGGGCCGGTGAAGCGGGCCGTGGTTTTGCCGTGGTCGCCGATGAAGTGCGGGCATTGGCCCATCGTACACAACAGTCGACCAGCGAAATCGAGCGCATGATCGGCAGCATCCAGGGCGGTACGGAAGAGGCGGTAGAATCGATGCGCACCAGCACCGAGCGCGCGGAGTCGACACTGAACATCGCTCGTGGCGCAGGCATGGCACTGGACACCATCGCCGGCGCGGTGGCGCAGATCAACGAGCGCAACCTGGTGATTGCCAGTGCGGCGGAAGAGCAGGCCCAGGTGGCGCGGGAAGTGGACCGCAACCTGGTGAACATCAATGACCTGTCGGTGCAGAGTGCTACCGGGGCGCATCAGACCAGTGCGGCGAGTGCCGAGCTGTCGCGTCTGGCGGTAGACCTCAATGGCCTGGTAGCCCGGTTCCGCACCTAGAAGCATTCGCGGGCACGCCCGCTCCCACAAGGTTCACCGCAGTCCTGAAGATAGCGATGGCCCTGTGGGAGCGGGCGTGCCCGCGAAGAATCCAGACTGGCCACTGGATCAGTAATCGATCCGCACATCCCCTTTCGGCACACTGCAGCACGACAGGATGTAGCCCTCGGCCTCGTCATCTTCGGTGATGCCGCCGTTGTGCTCCATCTCTACTTCGCCGCCCAGCTTGAGCACTTTGCACGTCCCGCAAATGCCCATGCCACAGGCTTTCGGGATCATCAGGCCGACCTTGGCCGCGGCCGCATGCACGGTCTCGCCCGGGGCGATGCGGATGCTCTTCTCGCTACCGATGAACTCCACCAGATTGAGGTCGGAAACGTCCAGCTCAGGTGCATCGGCCGCCTGCTCGGCGTGCTCCACGGCGTCGGCTTTGGCTTCCGCCGGCGTCGCGCCGAACGACTCCTCGTGATAATTCTTCATGTCGAAGCCGACCGCTTCAAGCATGCGCTTGACCGCCGTCATGTACGGCGTCGGGCCGCAGCAGAACACAACGCGCTCCATGTAGTCCGGCGCAATCAGTTCCATCAGCCGCTGGTTCAGGTAACCGCGGTAACCCGCCCACGGCTCGCCCAGGCCATGCTTTTCGCAAATGATGTGCAGGCTGAAGTTGGGGATGCGCGACGCCATCTGTTCCAGCTCGCGGTGGTAAATGATGTCTTTCGGCGAACGGGCGCTGTGGACGAACACCATGTCGACGTTGGCATTGGTGTCGTAGAACCAGCGCGCCATCGACATCACTGGGGTAATACCGACGCCGCCCGACAGGTACAGCACCTTGCCAGCAGGGAAGTCGATGGCGTTGAACAGCCCCACCGGGCCGTGCACCGGCAGCTCGGCGCCTTCGTGCATGGTGTCGTGCAGGAAGTTCGACACCAGGCCACCCGGCACACGCTTGACGGTGATCGAGAAGCTGTAGGGCACTGACGGCGAACTGGAGATGGTGTAGGAGCGCATCACGGGCTTGCCTTCGATCTCCAGCTCCAGGGTGACGAACTGCCCTGGCTTGAAGAAGAACATGATCGGCTGGTCGGCCATGAAGCAGAAGGTGCGCACGTCCCAGGTCTCCTGGATGACCTTGACGCAGCGCACGATGTGGCGGCCGTTGGCCCAGGTCTGGGTAGTGACCGGATTGAGGAAGGTATCGGACATGTTCATCTCCAGCGGCCGACTATCGGGCTTTATATGGCTTGGATAATGCGCAAGCTGAGAGCGACGTACATTCCTGCCAGCGACATCGGCGTGCTTATCGCGACCAGCCCCGCGATACAAGGGCTGGCGCGTCGTTATTCAAATCGGCCATGTCGCCCATGGATACGGTTCGCGGCGTCTTCGGACGCACACTCCACGGCAAAACAACATGCTGTTTTCTGACAAGCAGCCTTGCGGCACCACAACAACGATTAGCCACCTTTTGCCGGCCGCATACGGCCCCGAGGAATACACGATGGACGTCACCGCAACCCTGAGCCTGGGCGATCCACTGGAACCTGCACGCAAGGCCACCGCCGAGATGCTGCAGACCCGCGAGCGAACCTACTCGCTGCCCCAGCCTTTCTACACCGACGAGCGTCTGTTCCAGATCGACATGCAGGAGATCTTCCACAAAGAATGGCTGATCGCCGGCATGACCTGCGAGATCCCGGCGAAAGGCAACTACATCACCCTGCAGATCGGCAAGAACCCGATCATCGTTATCCGTGGTGCCGAAGGTAAGGTGCACGCCTTCCACAACGTCTGCCGTCACCGCGGTTCACGCCTGTGCGTCAGCGACAAAGGCAAGGTGGCCAAGCTGGTCTGCCACTACCACCAGTGGACCTACGAACTGGACGGTCGCCTGCTGTTCGCCGGTACCGAGATGGGTGCTGACTTCGATATGAACCAGTACGGCCTCAAGCCCGTGAACGTGAAGGTGGCCGGCGGCTACATCTTCATCAGCCTGGCGGAAAACCCGCCCGCCATCGACGAGTTCCTGGCCACGCTCGAGCACTACATGGAACCGTACGACATGGAGAACACCAAGGTGGCGGTGCAGACCACCTTGATGGAAAAGGCCAACTGGAAACTGGTGCTGGAAAATAACCGCGAGTGCTACCACTGCTCCGGTTCGCACCCGGAACTGCTGCAAACCCTGCTGGAATGGGACGATACCAACGACCCGCGTGCCAGCCAGGAATTCAAGGACCACGTGGCCGCCTCCGCCGCTGCCTGGGAAGCCGAGAAGATCCCTTACCTGCACAAGAGCCACGGCCTGCGTAACCGCATCGTGCGCATGCCGCTGCTCAAGGGCACCGTGTCGATGACCATGGACGGCAAGCAGGCCTGCCAGAAGCTGATGGGTCGCATCAAGAACCCGGACCTGGGCTCGATGCGCATCCTGCACCTGCCGCACTCGTGGAACCACTGCATGGGCGACCACATGATCGTGTTCACCGTGTGGCCGATCAGCGCCCAGGAGACCATGGTCACCACCAAGTGGCTGGTGCACAAGGATGCCGTCGAAGGTGTGGACTACAACCCCGAGAACATGCGCAAGGTGTGGGATGCCACCAACGACCAGGACCGCCGTCTGGCGGAAGAGAACCAGCGTGGGATCAACTCCACCGCGTACCAACCCGGCCCGTATTCGAAGACTTACGAGTTTGGTGTGGTGAACTTCATTGACTGGTACAGCGGGCGGATGCTGAACAACCTGGGAGCAGAGCCGGCGGCCTACCTGAAAGAAGTGCAGGCTCAGTAAACAAAAACGCCCTGCCGCAAAAGATGCACTTTGCGGCAGGGCGTAACCTCATAGCAGTCGGCTCACTGTGACTGACTACGCGGTCGCCGTATATTCAACGCTTGTGAAGGCGGCGAAGCACCAGCAATTCTCCGCTGCCGTATTCTTTCATTGATGTCATACACGACATTCTGATTCGAAGGGGTCACGGGTGGCCTACCAGTTGGAGTGACAACTTCCAGCACGAACTCGTGCGGCATTGGCGCCTCGGGTAAGCCTCCCGTCATCAAATTCCAATTCGTCTTGATCTGATTCAATGGGCGGCTCCCCGGCCCAATCGCTGCGTTGATCGCTCGCGTGAGCGTTGCTGCAGCACTGATTGCCGTACCCACGTTCGCGCCAAAAATAGCGCTCGGCACCCCTGCGTACAATGCCGCGGAGCTTCCTAAGCTCAGTATGGAACCGAAGGTGCTCACTCGTGTGGCATTAAGGCCTATCCAGGTTTCAGGCGTAGGTCCGAGAAAGTTATAAGCAATCGTCGCTCCGTTCGACAGCATACCTAAACCACGCAGCAGCAAGCCCCCAACATCAAAACTATGGCCACTGGGATCGACTCGGTTAACCGGATCGCCAGCGCAATATGCATAACCGTTCAACCCCCCTGCCCCAAAAGGACTGAAGGAGTCTTGGGCTTGAAACCGCATCAATGCCGGATTGTAGGCACGATAACCGTTACCCAAGTGATAGCAACCCGTGAACGGGTCTCGCCGCTCGCCGTTGAACGCAAGTACACAACTCCGCGATGCGTTCGATAGCCATAGGGTGAGTATCCGTTGACAACTGCAGGCATAAGGGTCATGTGGATAACTCCTGGAATGGTTCTATGGAGGATATCCAGCCGCCGCGTACTCAAACACTGGCAATTCTGTCAGTGCCCACAGGTATCAATCGGATTCAAGCAGATGATCAATTTTTGATCGAAACAACGGAGCCCTTGTTTTTAAAGGGCTACAGTGCACTCCGTACAACTTGTCCACAGAGACACTAACAGACTTTGTGAGCAAAACACGGAGCCGACAACTGTAGTTCTGTGGATAAGCGGTTCAAAGCTCTGATAATCAAGAATTCGAGACTTCTGACCCACCTTGATCGTTTTTTAATCATTTCTTCGCAAGCCACGCCCTACGCGTACTCCAGCTAGTGCCCAACAGATTATCCACATAGCAGCTAACAGCGATTGTGGGCAATACGAGCTGGAGGCATGCATATCCGTGCCTGACGAGCGGTGTGATGGGTCCGGCAAGGACTTATGCACAGGTAGAATGTGCGTCTGGCAGATGATCGGGGCGCCCTTGTGGAAGCGGGCTTGTCCCGTGGAGCAGGAGACCCAGTGCCTGGCACCGGCTGCGCCGGTGTTGGCGGGGCATGCCCGCCCGCACTCGGTCACTGGAAAATCAGTAATTTAGCGTTGGTCCAGGAGAACGCCTTGCCGGGGAGTGCATGAACCTTTAGCGCAGCACGCCCTCTTCCACCAACAGCTTGAGGATGGCTTCGGCGCCTTCCTGTGGCGAAACGTCCTTCAGCACCTTGCCACCACCGCCACTGGCCTTGGCCGTCGCGGCCTTCATGCGGTCGGCGCCACTCTTGGCCTTGATCACCTTCAAGCGCTTGGGCCTTGGACGGGCCGGTTGCAACTCGGCTTCAGCCAACAGCTCATCTTCGACAATGGCCACATTACGCGCCGCCAATACCCCCCGGCGCGCAGGCCCAAAAGCACTCTGGCGCGGCTTGGGCGCAGCGTTATCCACAGTCGCCAGCAATGGCAAACGCACCTTCAAGCGACGCCGCTGACCACGCGGCAAAGCCTGCAACACCTGCGCGGTGCCGTTGTCGATCGACTCCACCTCAGCCAACCCGACAATCAGCGGCCAACCGAGCTTTTCGGCCAGCAGGAACGGCAACATGCCCGAACCCTCGCCAGTCTCGGCCTGGCTGCCGGTCAGCACCAGTTGGGCCCCGGCGTCGCGCAGATAATCGCCCAGCACGCCCAGCACATCGGCACCGGCCGGTTGCTCCAGCACGTCCAGGTGGTCCAGGCCCATGCCCAGGTAAGCGCGCAACGCCTCTTCCTGTGGATCGCCAGCATGCACCACCTGCAAGTTGTCCCCAGCCAGCTGCAAACCCAACTCCACGGCACGGGCATCCTGCTCGGCGCGGCGGGCGCGGCCAGAGCTGGGGTGGGCACCAATGGAAACCAGGCTGATCACTTTCGTACTCATGCTCGTGCCCTTATGCCGCGTCGCGCTGGCCGCCGCTGCGGAAGTTGTCCACAGCCTCGATCAGCGCCTTGAGAATCGCCGAGCTGTCGCCAATCACCGACAGGTCAGCCCGTTTGATCATGTCGCAGCCTGGATCCATATTGATCGCCACCACCTTGTCGCAGGCACCGATACCCTGCAGGTGCTGGATCGCGCCCGAGATACCCACAGCCACGTAGACACGCGCGGTAACCCAGGTGCCGGTAGCCCCCACCTGGCGATTGCGCGGCATGAAGCCGTCGTCCACCGCCACCCGCGAGGCACCTTCGGTAGCGCCGAGGGCTGCGGTGGCTTTGTGGTACAGGTCCCAGTCCTTGACACCGTTGCCGCCCGAGACGATGAACTCGGCTTCGGCCATGGCAATGGTGGCCGGGTCGACGGCCACCGAGCCAAGGTCTTCGATGCGCGGCAGGCTGCGCACCACGCTTGTGGACAACTCCACCGGCAGCGCTTCGTGACGGGTTTCGCTGACCGGCTCGGCGCACTCGGCCGCCGCCAGGATCAGGCGCGGCACAGTGCGTTGCAGGTCTTGCTGGCCGGCACCGGCGCGACCAATGCACTGGCCGTCCTTGATCTGCCATACCCGCGTTGCCGGGCGCTCGCCCAGCGCGGCGCCCAGGCGCCGACCCAGTTCACCGCCACCGGTGCGGCTGTCGGGCAGCAGCCAGTGGCGCGGCGCGAACTGGTTATCCACAGCCCGCAGGCCCTGCACCAGTTGCTCCGGTGCATAACCTTCAAAGGCCTCGCCTTCGATAACCAGCAGGCGGTCGACACCGGCTGTGGAAAAGTTGCTTTCCTTGTGCTCGTTGAACACCACGGCCAGCACCGCCCCGTCGCTGCCGGCCAGGCTGTGGGCCAGGCCAAGCAGGTCGCGGTCGTGGCTGCTCAGGCGGCCGCCAACCATGTCCGGCACAACGGCAATGTAGAACGCCGGCGCCGCCACCTGGTGCAGTGGCAACTTGACCTCGACTGTTGCCGTGCGCCGCCCGCCCGCGCCGGTGCCCTGCTGGGCGCCGCTGCGGTCGATACGCTTGATGCCGGCCGGGCCGACAAAGCCCGCGGCAATCGCATGTGGGTTCTTGCGGATGATGCCGTTAGGCCCCATCCAGCTGGTCTGTTGCGTCTGCATCGCGGCATGCAGCGGGTGCAGACGGTTACGGGCGATCCACTCGGCGCGTGGGTCGCGGCGGATAATGTCGCTCATCAGTGCACCTCCGCAGGTTCACGTTTAGCCGTTTGCGGCTTTGGGACAGTGGATGCGTCCTCCTCGATCAGCACGTCGGCCACCAGTTCGGCCAAGTCCTTGATCTGTGGGCGCGGCTCGACCACGCCTTCAAGCATGGCGGTGCACTGCGGGCAACCCACGGCTACCAGCTCGGCCTCGGTCTCACGAATGTCGTCCATGCGCATATCGGGAATACGCTGCTTGCCAGGGATGTCAGTGATCGGCGCACCGCCACCACCACCGCAGCAACGGGAACGGAAGCCCGAGCGTTGCATCTCGCGCACCTCAATACCCAGCGCCTTGAGCACTTCGCGCGGGGCTTCGTACTCGCCGTTGTAGCGACCCAGGTAGCACGGATCGTGGTAGGTGACGCTGCCGCCCTTGTGTTGGCCCAGGTTGAGCTTCTTGGCCGCGATCAGTTCGGCGATGTAGGTGCTGTGGTGCTGCACCTGGTAGTCACCGCCCAGAGCGCCGTATTCGTTCTTCAGCACATGGAAGCTGTGCGGATCGCAGGTGACGATGCGCTGGAACTTGTACTTGGCCAAGGTCTGGATGTTGCGCTTGGCCAGTTGCTGGAAGGTCGCCTCATCGCCCAGACGACGCGCCACGTCGCCGCTGTCGCGCTCTTCCAGGCCGAGTACGGCGAAGTCCACACCCGAGGCTTTCAATACTTTGACAAACGAACGCAAAGTGCGTTGGTTACGCATGTCGAAGGCACCATCACCGACCCAGAACAACACTTCGGTCGCTTTCACTTCAGACAGCAGCCGCAGATTAAGGTCGGCAGCCCAGTTCATGCGCCCGCCGGGGGCGAAGCCGCCGGGGTTGTCGGTGGCGATCAGGTTGTCCAGCACCTCGGCGCCCTTGTTCGGGGTTGCGCCCTTTTCCAGGGTGAGGTGGCGGCGCATGTCGACGATGGCATCGACGTGCTCGATCATCATCGGGCACTCCTCGACGCAGGCACGGCAGGTGGTGCAGGACCACAGCGTTTCGGCGTCGACCAGGCCATTGACGATCGGCTGGTGTGGATTGCCACCGTGTTCGCCGATTGGTTTGCCAGGGTATGGGCTACCGGCAAATTGCGCGTCAGTGCCACCGGCAAGGCCGATGACCATGTCCTGGATGAGTTTTTTCGGGTTCAGCGGCTGGCCAGCGGCAAAGGCCGGGCACATGGCTTCACATTTACCGCACTGCACGCAGGCATCGAAGCCCAGCAGCTGGTTCCAGGTGAAGTCCACCGGCTTTTCCACGCCAAGGGGTGCGTTCGGGTCTTCCAGGTCCAACGGCTTGAGGCCGGTGGAGCGGCCGCCGCCGAAGCGATCGGCACGGCGGTGCCAGGCCAGGTGCAAGGCACCGGCGAAGGCGTGCTTCATCGGGCCGCCCCAGGTCATGCCAAAGAACAGCTCCGACACACCCCACAGCACGCCCAGGCCCAGAACGGCGACCATCACCCAACCACCCGTGTTGGCCGGCAGGATACCGGCGACCGGCAGGGTGGCAATGAAGAAGCTCACGGCGAACGCCAGCAAACTCTTCGGCAGGCGCATCCACGGGCCCTTGGACAGACGAGAGGGCGGGTTCAGGCGGCGTTTGAAGACAAAGATGGCACCGGTGAACATGATCACCGTGGCTACCAGCAGTGCATAGCCGAGGATCTTGCTCTGCAGGCCAAAACCATGCACCAGAATGGCCAGCACAGCAGACAGCACAAAGCCGCCCGCAGTGGCCACGTGGGTCTTGGACATGTATTTGTCGCGCTCAACCACATGGTGCAGGTCCACCAGGTAGCGGCGCGGCATGGCCAGCAGGCCGCCGATCAGGTTGACCTTGGACGGCCGGCCACGGCGCCACATGCGCACCCGGCGCAAGGCACCGAGCACTGCCAGGCCAAGGGCAGCGAACAGCAGGATGGGTAGAAGGGTGTTCAACATGGGAGACTCCCACAAACAGCTGGATTCTTGCGCCGACCAGAGGGCGGGACTGGCCCCATGTAGGAGCGGGTTTACCCGCGAATGCGTTCGGTCAGGCAACAGTGTTGTCAGTGCTGACGCATTCGCGGGTAAACCCGCTCCTACAGGGATCGCGCCCGATGGCGGCGACTGTTAACGATCAGAAGTCCTTGCACAGGCGCAAGGCGTCGTAGATCGCCGCATGCACGTTGCGCTGGGCCACGCAGTCGCCGATGCGGTACAGCAGGTAGCCTTCGCCCGGCTGGCTCAGGATCGGCTGTGGCTTGATGGCGAACAGCGCCTCCACGTCGATCTGGCCCTTGTTGCGCGAACCTTCCTTGAGCGCGTAGTACAGCTCTTCGTCAGGCCGCACGCCGTTCTCGACCACTACCTGATCGACCACACGCTCTTCCTTGGCGCCGGTGTATTCGTTCTCCAGTACCGCCACCAGCTTGTCGCCTTCGCGGTAGACCTTTTCCAGCATCATGTCGCCGGTCATGATCACTTCTTTGGGGTACATGCTGCGGTAGTAGGTGGGGAAGGTGGTCCCCCCCATGGCCACGCCTGGCTTGATGTCGTCGGTGACGATCTCGACCTGGCTGCCCTTGTCAGCGATGAAGTCGGCGACCGACATACCGGTGAATTCGCAGATGGTGTCGTACACCAGCACGTTCTTGCCCGGCGCTACCTTGCCATCGAGCACATCCCAGCTGCTGACCACCAGCCCTTCAGCGGCGCCCCAGTGCTCGTTCTGCTCCAGGAACGAGTGCCCACCTACGGCCAGCACGATGACGTCCGGGCGCAGGTCCTGAATGGCGGCCACATCAGCGGCAGTGCCCAGGCGCAAGTCGACTTTCAGGCGAGCCAGCTCAAGCTGGTACCAGCGGGTGATACCGGCAATCTGGTCACGCTGCGGGGCCTTGGCGGCAATGGTGATCTGCCCGCCAATCTGGTCCCTCTTCTCGAACAGGGTCACGTCGTGGCCGCGTTCAGCAGCCACGCGGGCCGCTTCCATGCCGGCAGGGCCTGCGCCAACCACCACCACCTTGCGCTTGACGCCGGTGGTCTTCTCGATGATGTGCGGCACACCCATGTACTCACGGGAGGTCGCGGCGTTCTGGATGCACAGCACATCCAGGCCCTGGTACTGGCGGTCGATGCAGTAGTTGGCACCGACGCACTGCTTGATCTGGTCGATCTGGCCCATCTTGATCTTGGCGATCAGGTGCGGGTCGGCCATGTGCGCACGGGTCATGCCAACCATGTCCACGTAGCCGCCTTCAAGGATGCGCGTGGCCTGGTTCGGGTCTTTGATGTTCTGCGCGTGCAGCACCGGGACCTTGACCACTTCCTTGATACCGGCCGCCAGGTGCAGGAACGGCTCCGGCGGGTAGCTCATGTTGGGGATGACGTTGGCCAAGGTGTTGTGGGTATCGCAACCCGAGCCGACCACGCCGATGAAGTCGAGCATGCCGGTGGCGTCGTAGTAGGCAGCGATCTGCTTCATGTCCTCGTGGCTGAGGCCATCAGGGTGGAACTCGTCACCACAGATACGCATGCCCACGCAGAAGTCGTCACCCACTTCGGCGCGCACAGCTTTCAGTACTTCCAGGCCGAATTTCATGCGGCCTTCAAAGGTACCGCCCCATTCGTCGGTACGTTTGTTGACCCGTGGGCTCCAGAACTGGTCGATCATGTGCTGGTGCACCGCCGACAATTCCACGCCGTCCAGGCCGCCCTCTTTGGCGCGACGCGCAGCCTGCGCGTAGTTGCCGATTACCCGCCAGATCTCTTCCACCTCGATGGTTTTGCAGGTGGCGCGGTGCACAGGTTCACGAATGCCCGATGGCGACATCAGCGTCGGCCAGTTGAAGCCGTCCCAGCGCGAGCGACGGCCCATGTGGGTAATCTGGATCATGATCTTGGCGCCATGCTTGTGCATGGCGTCGGCAAGGTTCTGGAAGTGCGGGATGATGCGGTCGGTCGACAAGTTGACCGATGCCCACCATTCCTGCGGGCTGTCGATGGCAACCACCGACGAGCCGCCACAGATGGCCAGGCCGATGCCACCCTTGGCCTTCTCTTCGTAGTACTTCACATAGCGGTCGGTCGTCATGCCGCCGTCAGTGGCGTAGACCTCGGCGTGCGCGGTGCTGAGCACACGGTTGCGGATGGTCAGTTTGCCGATCTGGATCGGCTGGAACATTGCTTCGAATGCCATGACGCTATCTCCGGCTTACAACGGCTTTGTAACGAACAGGCCATCTTCGTGGCCTTCTTCCGACCCGCCATAGACCTGTTCGGCCACGGTGCGGATCTTGCTGCCGCGGGCAGCGAGAATCTGGTCCATCGCGCCAGCGAACCAGCCGGTGAACATGTAGTCGACCTTGCGGCCGCACTTGCCATAGACGTACACGAACGCAGAGTGCTTGAGCTTGACGCTGCAGGTACCTTTATCCAGGTCGATATCCTGGATCTCGAACAGGCCCCAGCCACGCTGGCTCAGGCGCTTCATGTAGTGCTCGAACACCGCGACGCCTTCCAGGCCATGGCACTCGGCCTCTTTTTCACACCAGTGCCAGGCGGACTTGTAGCCAGCCTTGTAGAGGATTTCGGCATAGGCGTCGGCGCCCAGCACTTCCTCGATGCCCATATGGTTATTGACGAAGAAATGACGAGGCACATACAGCATCGGCAAGGCGTCGCTGGTCCAGACACCGGTCTCGCTGTCGACTTCGATTGGCAATTGCGGGGCGATTTTGGCCATGGAAACTCAACTCCATAAAATTTTTTTGTGGGTGCCCCGGCGTTGCTGGCAGGGGCTATCAGGCTTGGAGAGCGGCTTACTCGCCCCAGACATCCTTGAGGACGTTGACCCAGTTCTCGCCCATGATCTTGCGCACCACACGCTCGGAGTGGCCGCGTTTCAGCAAGGTCTCGGTGAGGTTGGGGAATTCGCCGACAGTGCGAATGCCCAGCGGGTTGATGATCTTGCCGAAGTTGGTCAGGCGGCGGGCGTAGCCCTTGTCATGGGTCAGGTATTCGAAGAAGTCCTGGCCGTGCCCCTGGGTGAAGTCGGTACCGATACCGATGGCGTCTTCACCGACGATATTCATGGTGTACTCGATGGCCTCGGCGTAGTCATCGATGGTCGAGTCAATGCCTTTGGCCAGGAACGGCGCGAACATGGTGACGCCAACGAAACCGCCGTGATCAGCGATGAACTTCAGCTCTTCGTCCGACTTGTTGCGCGGGTGCTCTTTCAGGCCCGAGGGCAGGCAGTGCGAGTAGCACACCGGCTTTTTCGATTCGAGGATGATTTCTTCGGAAGTCTTGGAGCCAACGTGGGACAGGTCGCACATGATGCCGACACGGTTCATCTCGGCAACGATCTCGCGACCGAAGCCGGACAGCCCGCCGTCACGCTCGTAGCAGCCGGTGCCCACCAGGTTCTGGGTGTTGTAGCACATCTGCACGATGCCCACGCCCAGCTGCTTGAACACGTCCACATAAGCGATCTGGTCCTCGAACGCATGGGCGTTCTGGAAGCCGAAGAGGATGCCGGTCTTGCCCAGTTCCTTGGCCTTGCGGATGTCGGCGGTGGTGCGCACCGGCATCACCAGGTCGCTGTTGTCGCGGATCAGCTTCTGGCTGGACGCGATGTTGTCGACGGTAGCCTTGAACCCTTCCCAGACCGACACCGTGCAGTTGGCCGCAGTGAGGCCGCCTTTGCGCATGTCTTCGAACAGCTCGCGGTTCCATTTGGCGATGATCAGGCCATCGATGACGATGCTGTCGGCGTGTAGTTCGGCTGGGCTCATCAGGCTGTCCCCTTTTATAGAGTTGGGTCGCGCCAAACCTTCTGCCGGCGCTTTGAGGCCAGCATATGCCTGTGCCCCGAGGCGCCCCGGTGCAAAAACGACAGGGGGTTTGCCGAAAGCGTCAATGCGCGACAAGAGCGCGTCTGGCGCGTGTTCCGGGGATGCGAGACAGTCTCGATAACGACATTTGTGGCCGGTACATGAACATTTGGTCAGGGAGCTACCACCTGGCCTCTGGCTGAGCGAGAATCCTTGCGATTCGACAGCCTGTTGAGGAGAAAACGGATGAAATCAATGGCATGGCTGGTGCTGCTGGCCATCGTGAGCGGGGCCCAGGCCAGTGAGGACGAAAGCACACCTTGCGACAATGTGGAGACCGACCAGCAAACCTTCGCCTGTGCAGCATTCAACAAGCAGGTCGCCGAGCGTGAACTGCAGTCGGCCTATGACGACCTGGTCGCGCGCATGCGTGATCAGTTCGGCGACGAGGCAGGCCTGATGTCGCGAATAGAGGCAGCCGAGAAAGTCTGGAGCCAACTGCGCGATGCAGACTGCAAGGTCGAAACCCATGCTGAACAACCCGGCAGCAGGGCCTACCAGATCGCCTGGAACAGCTGCATTGCACAGCGCAGCGATGAGCGAGCCGAGTATTTGCGCAGCCTGGGCGCGCAAAACAGTGACGAGCCAGCACCCGAAGATTGATCAGCACGTGTGAGTGAAGGATCAACTCCAGGGGAACAACGTGCCGCTGATGCCCCCTGCGTAATTGCTCGATAGTGCCCCCAGACCACGTGCTCACCATGTGTGTCTTGGAACTCACAACTATCAAGGAATTACAAAGTGGCTGACATCAAAGTTGAAATGGAAAAAATCCGCAAAGAGGGTCAAGAGCGCGTAGCCGCTACCGGCCAGACCATCTGCGTCTTCGCTGACAATGTCCCTGCCAACATTGCAGAAGACATCCTGGCCGGCATGCGTTTGATGACCGAACTGGCCAACAAGAAGTTCGACAAGGAGACCCAGCAGCGCGAGTGGTACAACTTCTACAACGATGGCCTGATCAAGTTTGGCTGGACCATGACGGGCGCAGCACATGCCGAAGATGCCATTGATGAGGACAACCTGACCCTGGCAGAGCTGATTACCAAGTCCGTCACCATCAGCGTCTCCGCGGACCCTCGTCGCGCCGCCTGCGCCAGGCGTGTTCTGCAAATTGTCGTGCAGAAGCCGGAAGTCAAGGCGCACCTGGAAAAGCACAGCCATAGTGAATCCGGCAAATCGAGCAACTTCGTGGTCGCCCAGTGCGAAATGACGCCACAAGGCCTGCCGGCGATGCACATGACCAGCTTCCAGGCCAGCTACGACTCGAAAGTCGAGCGTGAAGGCGCCCTGACCCGCAAGGTCGACAAAACCTCTACCCGCGTTTATCGCGCTTCGCAACAAGGCACGTTCAGCGTTCGTCACTTCGACGCTGCACGTGATCTTGTGAATGAGAAGATAAAAGGCGACATCGCCGCGTTTCTCGCTATCTGATTAGCGAGACCGGGTACCAGCTCTCTGGTACCCGGTTCTGGTCATCTGCATCCATCAAGGAGCAATGCCACATGGGCGATACGAACCTGGATACCCGTGTATTCGAGGAGCGGCTAAGCATCAAGCCTGCGCCCTGGCTGACACTTGAGACATGGGAAGACTTGCAGCTATGCCTGCGTTATTCACAAGCAGTGGCCAATGAAAAATTCTCGATGGAGACCCAGCCTCAGCAATGGTTCACTGTCGCTCTCGCCACCTTGCAATCATTGAAATTCACCCTGTTCGAACACACTCATAAAACCATCGTGTATGAGCCACACTTGCTTGCATTAAGCGATGTTTACAGTGGCTATCTACCCCCGCCCCGCGAGAAAGGACCTTGGTTCAAGAGCCTCGAAGAAAATGTTCAAGCCGCTCTGCAGTCGGCCGGTACGCGTACCTTCACCGTCATGAACGCCTCTTCACATCTCAGTATCGAAATGGACCATGAAGGGGACCAGGTCCCGGTTGCGATCCTGTTTTATGCCTACTGCGTTACCGACCCGGTCGAGCCCACCAGAAAGTTGAACCTGATATTTGACCACCTGGGTGCACGCTTCAATGCAGCGGATTTCGCCCCGCTTCGCAAAGATCTGCAAGCAAGGAATCGCGAAAAGCTAAGGGCCATTCTCGAGCGTGAACTGGATTGAAGCTCACTTTGTACCGCTGGGCCGTCGCTCCTCCCGCGGGCACCGTCCAAACCTCAGCTTGTAGCGCCGCGTGAAATAGGATGGCAGTTCAAACCCGCACGCAAGGCTGACTTCAGTCACCGACATGTCGGTCTGGGCCAACAGCTGGCGCGCCTTGTCCAGCCGTAACCCGAGATAGAAACCGCTCGGGGTTGCATCAAGGTGCATGCGAAACAAACGCTCCAGTTGACGCCGTGTCACCTTGATCGCGGCAGCCAGTTCCAGCGTACTCAACGGTGGCTCGATGTGTTTTTCCATTTCGCCAATGGCATGGACCAGCTTCTTGTTGCTGATGCCATAACGCGCACCGATCTGCATGCGCTGGTGGTCCTGGCGCTGACGGATACGACCCAGCACGAACTGCTCCGACACCTTGACCGCCAGTTCGCTGCCGTGAGACTGGGCAATCAGGTGCAGCATCAAATCGATCGAGGCGGTTCCGCCGGCACAGGTGATACGGCTGCGGTCAATCTCGAACAGCTCCTGGGTGGCTTGAAGGCCTGGATAGCGTTCCTTGAATGCCTCAAGCGCCTCCCAATGCAATGTCGCCCGGTAGCCCTCGAGCAGCCCTGCCTCGGCCAGCACCATTGCGCCCGTGTCGATGCCACCGAGCATGACAGCTTCGTGGTTGAGCCGGCGCAGCGCATGCAGCAGTTTGGGTGCGACATTGGCCAGTGGCTCAAAGCCCGCAACCACCAGCAGGATGTTGGCCGGCTCTCCTTCCCCCAGGGCGGCATCGGCATTGATCGACATGCCATTGCTCGCCAGCACCGCCTCACCGTCCAGGCTAAGCACCTGCCACCGGTACAACTGCCCACCAAAACGATTGGCCACCCGCAGGGGCTCCACTGCCGAAATGAACCCCATGGCAGAAAAGCCGGGCACCAACAGAAAGGCAATCGTCTCCATCATCCCCTCCTCCACAGAAACTGGTCGCCCCGGTGCTAATTCCTGTCGCTAGCGTGCGCTTGGGCAAGGTAGCGCCAGCGTAGCGTATTCACACGGTCCGCAGAGGCCGCCCTCAATAACAATATGCACTGCCGATGGAGAGCCACCATGCACAGCTTGATCCGCCGCAGCCTGTTGTCCCTTGCCCTGAGCAGCATCGTTGCCACCCCGCTTTTCGCCGCCGAGCCCGCCGCCTGCAAAAACGTGCGCCTTGGCGTGGTCAACTGGACCGACGTCATTGCCACCAGCGCCATGGCCCAGGTACTGCTCGACGGCCTGGGGTACCAGACCAAACAGACCAGTGCCTCGCAACAGATCATCTTCGCCGGCATACGCGACAAACGCCTGGACATGTTCCTGGGTTACTGGAACCCGATCATGACCCAGACCATTACCCCGTTCGTCGATGCCAACCAGGTCAAGGTGCTGGACAAGCCAAGCCTGGAGGACGCGCGCGCCACCTTGGCCGTGCCGAAATACCTCTACGACAAGGGCCTGAAGACGTTCGCCGACATCCACAAGTTCGAGAAAGAGCTGGGCGGCAAGATCTATGGCATCGAACCGGGTTCCGGTGCCAATACGCAGATCAAAGCGATGATCACCAAGAACCAGTTCGACTTGGGCAAGTTCCAGCTGGTCGAGTCCAGCGAGGCCGGCATGCTCGCCGCCGTCGACCGCGCGGTGCGGCGCAAGGAGGCCGTGGTGTTCTTCGGTTGGGCGCCGCACCCGATGAACGTGAACATCGACATGGCCTACCTGGGTGACAGCCAGGATGCACTCGGCCCTGACGAAGGCCGTGCGACGGTGTGGACAGTGACGGCGCCGGACTACGCCGAACGCTGCCCCAATGCCCACCGCCTGCTGGCCAACCTGAAGTTCAGCGCCGAGGACGAGAGCCGCATGATGCAGCCACTGCTTGACCACAAAGACGCGCTGGAATCGGCCCGCCAGTGGCTCAAGGACCACCCCGAGGACAAGGCGCGCTGGCTTGAGGGTGTGACCACCTTCGATGGCAAGCCGGCCGCGGACAACCTCAAGCTTACCGCCAACTGACAGGGCCCTTTCGCGGGCACGCCCGCTCCCACAGGTACAGCGCCACACTCGGGATCACATTGATCCTGTGGGAACGGGCATGCCCGCGAAAAAGCCAACACCGACATCACAAGGAACTGCACCATGAACCACGACGTCATCATCACCTGCGCCCTCACCGGCGCCGGCGACACCGCCTCGAAAAGCCACCTGGTCCCGGTCACGCCCAAACAGATCGCCGAATCCGCCGTAGAGGCCGCCAAGGCCGGCGCCACCGTGGTCCACTGCCACGTCCGCGACCCACAGACCGGCCGTTTCAGCCGTGATGTAAACCTCTACCGCGAAGTCATGGAGCGTATCCGCGAAGCCGACGTGGACATCATCGTCAACCTCACCGCCGGCATGGGCGGCGACCTGGAAATCGGCCCGGGTGAAACGCCGCTGGCGTTCGGCCCGGGCACCGACCTGATCGGCCCGCTGGAGCGCCTGGCCCATGTCGAAGCACTGTTGCCGGAAATCTGCACCCTCGACTGCGGCACCCTCAACTTCGGCGATGGCAACTCGATCTACGTGTCCACCCCGGCCCAACTGCGCGCCGGTGCCAAACGCATTACCGAACTGGGGGTGAAGGCCGAGCTGGAAATCTTCGACACCGGCCACCTGTGGTTCGCCAAGCAAATGATGAAGGAAGGCCTGCTTGAAGACCCGTTGTTCCAGCTGTGCCTGGGCATCCCGTGGGGCGCACCGGCCGACACCACCACCATGAAGGCCATGGTCGACAACCTGCCTGCCAACGTCACCTGGGCCGGCTTCGGCATCGGCCGCATGCAGATGCCCATGGCCGCGCAGGCCGTGTTGCTCGGCGGCAATGTGCGGGTGGGCCTGGAAGACAACTTGTATCTGGACCGTGGCGTGCTGGCCAGCAATGGCCAACTGGTGGAACGCGCGAGCGAGATCATCACCCGCATGGGTGGCCGCGTGCTCAGCCCGGCAGAAGGCCGGGAAAAAATGAACCTCAAGCGCCGCTGATCCTTTCAGGAGACCGATATGCCCTTCATTACCGAGATCAAGACCTTCGCCGCCCTGGGTAGCGGCGTGATCGGCAGCGGCTGGGTCGCCCGCGCCCTGGCCCATGGCCTGGACGTGGTGGCCTGGGATCCCGCGCCCGGCGCCGAACAGGCACTGCGCAAACGTATCGCCAACGCCTGGCCGGCACTGGAAAAACAAGGCCTGGCCCCTGGCGCATCGCAAGACCGCCTGAAGTTCGTGGCAACCATTGAGGAATGCGTGCACAACGCCGATTTCATCCAGGAAAGCGCACCAGAGCGCCTGGACCTCAAGCTCGGCCTGCACGCAAAAATCAGCGCCGCAGCCAAGCCTGACGCAATCATCGGCTCAAGCACTTCGGGCCTGCTGCCCAGCGAGTTCTACGAGTCGTCCACTCACCCTGAGCGCTGCGTCGTCGGCCACCCGTTCAACCCGGTGTACCTGCTGCCGCTGGTCGAGATCGTCGGCGGCAGCCGCACCTCACCCGAGGCCATTGAAGCTGCCAAAACCATCTACACCGCCCTCGGCATGCGCCCACTGCATGTGCGCAAGGAAGTGCCAGGCTTCATCGCCGACCGCCTGCTCGAAGCGCTCTGGCGCGAGGCCTTGCACCTGGTCAACGACGGCGTTGCCACCACGGGCGAAATCGACGACGCGATCCGCTTCGGCGCAGGCTTGCGCTGGTCGTTCATGGGCACATTCCTTACCTATACCCTGGCCGGTGGCGATGCCGGCATGCGCCACTTCATGTCACAGTTCGGCCCTGCCCTGAAGCTGCCCTGGACGTACCTGCCAGCACCGGAACTGACCGACAAGCTGATCGACGATGTGGTGAGCGGCACTTCCGAGCAACAGGGCGAGCGCAACATCGCTGCACTGGAGCGCTACCGTGACGACACCCTGCTGGCGGTACTGGAAGCGGTGAAGTCCAGCAAGGCCAGCCACGGCATGTCGTTCAGCGATTAAGGAGACCAAGATGCCTGCTCTGATCACCTACCGCACCACGGTCCAGGAGGACTGGGTCGATTACAACGGGCACCTTCGCGATGCCTTCTACCTGCTGATCTTCAGCTACGCGACCGATGCCCTGATGGAGCGCATTGGCCTGGACGCCGACAGCCGCGGGCAAAGCGGTAATTCGCTGTTCACGCTGGAGGCGCACATCAATTATCTGCACGAGGTGAAGCTGGGCACCGAGGTGTGGGTGCAGACGCAGATCATCGGCTTCGATAAAAAGCGACTGCACTTGTATCACAGCTTGCATCGATCAGGTTTTGACGAGGCGTTAGCCGCCAGTGAGCAATTGCTTTTACATGTGGACCTGGCGGGGCCAAAGGCCAAGCCTTTTGGAGAATTCAGCACCAATCAACTACAAAGCGTGGTCGATAGCCAACGGGATTTACCAACGCCAGCCTTTACAGGCCGTGTGATAAAGATTCCTGGTTGATACCAACGAGAGCAGCCAGACCATGGCTGCTCGCTAGTGTGGTGTTTTGCAAATACGGCCAATAACTCGCGACCGATTTTTGCGCTCAGGCAAGGCGTCGCGACGAGTCGTAGCCCAGCTACGGCGAGGAGCGACAACGCCGCATGAGCGCAAAAAGCGCCGCGAGTTATGGTCGTTATTTGTGAAACACCACACTAGGCCTCGGTTATTGTGGGATATCGAGATTTATCCAACTTTGGTACCTACCGTTATCACATGCCAGTAACTCAGGCCCCGGCCTCAAGCTGGGCTGAGAGCCTAGGCAAAGGTTGCGGTTATAACTCTGTATTTTCAAGGTGTGATCGGGCTGCGCTGATACCATCCAGAGAAGACCATCTTTGACTGTTGCGGGGCATGGCTCAGCCAAAACATAATTGTCAGCGCGCGCGACCATACAATTACCGCCCGGCGCCACAATCCTGAACGTACCCGCATCGCCCCACGGCTCTAAGGTCCACTTCTGCTGCGGGCCAGGAGAGCACGCGACGAACTGGATATTTGACCCGGCAAAATCCTGCAAGCAGGGGTGAGGGGAACCTTGCTCCAGCCGACCTTTATTTTTAAGCACGCCCGGCATGGGAGGGTAGAAACTCTCTATACTTGCCCTACGCTCGTTGATCGCGCGGGCGACATCATGATGTGCGACAGTACCCAGAGGTTGTCCTTGATAACTCAGCCGCGGATTGGAGTAAAACGGTACTCTCGGACATGTCGGGCTACAGTCATAAGACATCTGAGTTCGGAACCTGAGGTTCCCCCCATCCGGACCGTAGCGATACCCATGAATATAAGTATCCGTTTGCCCATCCCAGTTATGAACCATGCCAAAGTTGTGGCCAATCTCGTGGCCTAACGAGGTAATGCAACTAATCGCCGAAAAGCCTTGCGTCTTATTACTCGACGGCTTACCCGCGCCGCAGAGCTCATTATTGGCAACGTACATCGAAACTAGATCTGCCCTGAGCTCCACCCTTTTGGCATTGACAGCGGGATTGTTATATTGAACCTCATTGAGCAGCGTTCCAAAGTCTTTCCCCTCTTCGTCAATAGCAGAATCTATAAACCCCGCAAACTCGTAAGTAATATTCACCTTGCTGTTTTTTGCAATTTGATTTACATCCTGCAACCCTAACATCAAATCAGCACGATAGTTTGGATTTTTCGCGCGAGACTGAACGGTACTTACAAATAGCAGTCTTATTATACTGTAGGCAGACGAGACCTGCTGCGGTTCTTCTAGAGCAGGATATACCGTATTCTCAACTTCTACGCCCCGTGCATCTTCAGAGGGCAGCTTTGACTCGTCAACCTTGATCAGCACGTGCATACCTGAACCGATATAAACCAATCGGTACCGCTGGCCACCCACCAAAAAATTGCCTGCCAGCTGATTATCAAGACGGACGATTGACATATAGTATTTAGGATCGAAATCAATTTCTCCTTCCGACCCCGAGTGGCCTGCCTTCCACTGTGAAGGCTGATAGCCAACCCATCCTTCATACCCATCAGCCAAGGCATTGAAGTTTCTCCGATTAAACTTTTCAGCCTTTCGATCCGGTAGTGTTATAGCGATGTTTTCAGCGTTCCCCCCAATCAATGACGCCTCAACCTTCACTAGCGTGAATTCTTCATTAGCGGGGTCGGCCAACAACGTTTTCAGATAGCCTTTTGCTGTTTTCTGAAGCATCTGGCGGTTTTGAGTAGGCTGCAGTGTAAACAGCTGCGGAACAACACTGCCAACAGTGCTCATTGACGGGGTAGATGACGAACATGAAGCCATTATCAAAGTCGCGCCTAGGACAATGATCATGCAGATATTCTTTTTCACATTTTCCGCTCCTGTGGAATCCATCTTCCACAAAAGAGCACAGACTTCTGCAGTCCGTCACCTGACATAAATGCTAGGTGTATGTATAGGGGAGTCTGGCGGAATAAAAATAACCCCGGAAAGCCGTGAGCTACCGGGGCCAAGAGCGAGCAACATCCACTGTGCGTGAGCGAGGGTGACCAAACCCTCTGTACCGTGAATGGCTTCAGTGTGCGTGCTTGCCTGGCAGGGGATTTAGTCGTAAACGACCTGTTCTTAGCCAAAGCAGCCATGGCGACATTCTGTCCTTGCGAGGCTGTCGCACACGTCACAGAATCGGTCGTAAATCACAGCAGCACTCTCTTAGCGATAAAAGGGACAACAGCCATGATGCATGCGGATTTGATTGATCAGGACGACCTCGCCGGCCACCTGCGCGCGCGCGGTTTTGATATTCCTGCCGGGGCCAGTGCCGAACAGGCGTGTGAAGCGGTGGTTCGTGGGCTGACCGAGCCCAATGCGCGGGCGCTGAAGGGGATGGTGGAGCAAATGTACACCGGTAGTGCGACGATCCTGCCGGCAGTGCGCCAAGCCATCGACAAGCAGCTGTTGCCGGCGCTGGCGCAGTTCAACAAACGCGCGTAATTCATTTACCCAGGACCGGCCCCTTCGCGGAACAAGCCCGCCCCCACAGATCACCGCTGGCTCAAGCTCAGCGGGTGACCTGTGGGAGCGGGCTTGCCCCGCGAAAAAGTCGACTCGGTATCAGAGCCTTACACTGGCAAATGTCGACTCGTTGCGTGCCTGGCTCAGGGCCGCCATCGGCCCGCTGTGCGGCGACAGGGTCATGGCCTGAGGAATCGGCATCATGGCCACCTGCTGCGCGGTGTTGGAGCCCACGCGCTCGTCACGCGGCGGAATGCCAAAGTACTCGCGATAGCACTTGGAGAAGTGCGGGGTCGACACGAAGCCGCACACCGATGCCACTTCGATGATCGACATCGGCGTCTGCTTCAGCAACTGCCGCGCACGGATCAGGCGCAACTTCAGGTAGTAGCGCGAAGGTGAGCAGTGCAGGTACTTCTGGAACAGGCGCTCCAGCTGACGCCGCGAAACCGCCACATAGACCGCCAGTTCGTCCAGGTCGATCGGTTCCTCCAGATTGGCCTCCATCAACGCGACGATTTCCTGCAACTTCGGCTGGTTGGTGCCAAGCATGTGCTTGAGCGGCACACGCTGGTGGTCCTGCTCGTTGCGAATACGCTCGTAGACGAACATCTCGGAGATCGCCGCCGACAGCTCGCGGCCGTGATCACGGCTGATCAGGTGCAGCATCATGTCCAGCGGCGCGGTGCCACCGGAGCTGGTGAAGCGGTTGCGGTCAAGGGTGAACAGGCGGGTGCTCATGTTCACCCGCGGGAAGGCTTCCTGCATCGCGGCCAGGCATTCCCAGTGCACGCTGCAATCGAAGCCGTCGAGCAGGCCAGCGCAGGCCAGTGCCCAACTGCCGGTGCACACGGCACCCAACCTGCGCGACTGACGGGCCTGGGCTTGCAGCCAGGTGACGTGTTCACGGGTGACGGAACGCTGGATGCCAACACCACCACAGACAATCACGGTGTCGATAGGCGGAGCATTGCTGATGGCGGCATCCGGTGTGATTTGCAGACCATCGCTTGCCCACACCTGGCCGCCATCGATGGTCAGCGTGTGCCAACGATACAGCTCACGGCCAGACAGCTGGTTGGCCATGCGCAGCGGCTCGACCGCCGATGCCAGGGAAATCAGGGTGAAATTGTCCAATAGAAGAAACCCGATGGACTGGGGTGCTGTGCGGTTCTGGGTTGGATTCCCGGAGGTGTACGACGTCATCGCGATTTCTCCTCACACAAATGCAGGGTGTGCCTCAGGCGGGCACTTACTTCTTGTTATGACCCCTCGGTCATTTTCCGAGGGTAGGCTTGCCAATCTCAACGCAAACGCCGTGCCTAAACTTGAACGGCCATCCAAAAAAACCTGAAAACGACGCCTTTATGGGGCAATTCAAGTGCTTGCATCGTGTTGGCCAGTCGTCCAGAACAGGCGAGCTAGCGCGTTGCCTGTAACGGTTGAGCAGTTTAGTGACACGCGCCGCGTGGGTTTCCCAGAAGCGACACCTTTAAGTGTCACCGACAACCCTCACACTGATCGCGACATCCGACGATCGGTAGCGTGGCGCCGCACCATAAAGAGGCATTGGCGGTTGTGTTGCACCTGCATCAGCCTCAAGGGCCTCTTCGCGGGCAAGCCCGCTCCTACAGGGATTGCACAGTTCCTGTAGGAGCGGGCTTGCCCGCGAAGAGGCCCAGAAGGTCAGTTCAGGAAATCAGCACTCGATAGCGCTGACCGCCAGGCCGCCGCGCGAGGTCTCTTTGTACTTGTCGTGCATATCGGCCCCGGTATCGCGCATGGTGCGGATTACCTGGTCGAGGGAAATGAAGTGCTCACCATCGCCGCGCAACGCCATCTGCACCGCGTTGATGGCCTTCACCGCAGCAATCGCGTTGCGCTCGATGCAGGGCACTTGCACCAACCCGCCAACCGGGTCGCAGGTCAGGCCAAGGTTGTGTTCCAGGGCAATTTCAGCGGCGTTCTCAACCTGTGGCGGGGTGGCGCCGAGCACTTCGGCAAGCCCCGCTGCGGCCATCGCGCAGGCCGAGCCGACTTCCCCCTGGCAACCCACTTCGGCACCAGAGATGGAGGCGTTCTTCTTGCACAGGATGCCCACAGCGGCGGCAGCCAGGAAGTAATCGACAACGCTGGACTCATCCACCGCATCGCTGAATCGCATGTAGTAATGCAGCACCGCCGGGATGATGCCTGCCGCGCCGTTGGTAGGCGCGGTCACCATGCGCCCGCCGGCGGCGTTTTCTTCATTGACCGCCAAGGCGAACAGGTTGACCCATTCCATGGCACTCATGGTCGAGCCGATCACGTTGGGCTTGCCGATTTCCTGCAGGCTGCGGTGCAGCTTGGCGGCACGGCGGCGCACGTTCAGCCCGCCGGGTAGCGTGCCCTCGTACTTGAGGCCGTTGTTGACGCATTCCTGCATGGCTTCCCAGAGCTTGTGCAGGCCAGCGCGGATGTCTTCCTCGCTGCGCCAGACCTTCTCGTTGGCCATCATCAATTGCGACACGCTGAGGTCGTTTTGCTTGCACAGGCGCAGCAGTTCGGCGGCGCTGTTGAAGTCGTACGGCAACACTGTCTGGTCAGCATCCAGCACACCGCTGGCGGCTTGGGCTGCATCGACCACAAAGCCGCCGCCCACCGAGTAATAGGTGTCGCGGTGCAACTCACCCTGCTCGCCTTCGGCAATCAGGGTCATGGCGTTGGGGTGATACGGCAAGTTCTCGTCCAGCAGCAGCATGTCGCGGGCCCAGACGAACTCGACAGGCAAGCGGCTATCCAGCTGCAGGGTGTTGGTTTCGCGCAGGTCAGCGATACGCGGCACGATCTGGGTCGGGTCAATGGCGTCCGGCCACTCGCCCATCAGGCCCATGATGGTGGCGTTGTCGGTGCCATGACCAATACCGGTGGCCGACAGCGAGCCATACAGGCGCACTTCGATCCGTTTTACACGCTCCAGCTCACCGCGTTCGCGCAGGCCCTGAACGAACAGGGCGCCAGCACGCATGGGGCCGACGGTGTGGGAGCTGGAGGGCCCGACACCGATCTTGAACAGGTCGAACACGCTGATGGCCATTGTCGAATCACCTCTTGCTGGGCTTGTCTCTGCGCGCCATGCGCAGGGCGGGGTAGCTGCTAGGCTCAAACAGCGGGCCGCCTTGAATGCCAGCATCATCGGGCTTTTACCGCCCACCTCGCCGTCTGCAACCGACGTACTTTTGTCCAGCAGCGCCGCGCTGTTCTCAACCAGAAACTGCGCCCACCGCGCCGTTTTCCAGCGGCCTGGTGACGCAAAAATGCGCGCGAGGGGGTGGAAAAATCCATAAGCGACATCGCCCATACTGGATACGACCCGTTCCGTACTGGATACGACCCAACCAGTAGGCGATTGCCCGGAGCTGGAGGATTATCGAAAGCGACTCGTAAAGCACGGCCACGCATCCTGCCCTCTGCAGGCCTGGTCGACCGGACCCTCAGAAAGCCCGGCGACCCACGCGAACCCGAAGACAATATCTCAGGAGTCCATCCATGAAAGGTTCACCCTCGCTGTTACTGGTTGCGTTGCTGTCCGCGCCATTGCTGGCCCAAGCAGCCGAACCCGAGCAATGTCAGACTGTACGCTTCTCCGATGTCGGCTGGACCGACATCACAGTCACGACCGCGACCACCAGCGTTGTGCTCGAAGCACTGGGTTACAAGACCCACACCACCATGATCTCGGTACCGGTGACCTACAAGTCGCTGGCCACCGGCAAGGACCTGGACGTGTTTCTCGGCAACTGGATGCCGACCATGGAGAACGACATCAAGCAGTACCGCGACGCCGGCACGGTAGAAACCGTGCGCGCCAACCTGGAGAACGCCAAGTACACCCTGGCAGTCCCCCAGGCGCTGTACGACAAGGGCCTGAAGGATTTCAGCGACATACCCAAGTTCAAGAAGGAACTGGACGGCAAGATCTACGGCATCGAACCGGGTAACGACGGTAACCGCACCATCCAGAGCATGATCGACAAGAACGCCTTTGGCCTGAAGGACGCCGGTTTCAAGATCGTGCAGTCCAGCGAGGCGGGCATGCTGTCGCAAGTTGACCGCGCGCAGAAACGCGGCGAGGCATTGGTGTTCCTGGGCTGGGAGCCACACCCGATGAACACCCGCTTCAAGATGCAGTACCTGACCGGCGGGGACGACTTCTTCGGCCCCGACTTCGGCAAGGCGACCGTGCTGACAAACACCCGCAAAGGATACACGCAGGAATGCAGCAACGTTGGCCAACTGCTTAAGAACCTGTCGTTCGAGCTCAAGGATGAAAGCACCATGATGGGCTATGTCCTGGACGACAAGATGAAACCCGAGGCCGCCGCCAAGAAATGGATCAAGGACAACCCAGGCAAGCTGGATGCCTGGCTGGCCGGCGTTACCACCGTTGATGGCAAGCCTGGCCTGGAGGCGGTCAAGGCCAAGCTTACGCAATAACGAACTACGCAGTAGCGCTACCTCGGGGCAGGACCGTGCCTGCCCCGGGTTGATTTCAATCTATGCAGGTGGAAGCTCGCTATCATGCTTATCGATCAGAAAATACCTCTGGGCCAGTACATCGCGTCGTTCGTCGAATGGCTGACCCAGAACGGCGCGAATTACTTCGACGCCATCGCGCAAGGCCTGGAGTTCATGATCCATGGCGTCACCAGCGCCCTGACTTTCTTCAACCCGTTCGTGCTTATCGCCCTGTTCGCCGCCCTGGCGCACTTCATCCAGCGCAAGTGGGCCCTGACCGCATTTGTCGCCCTGTCGTTCCTGCTGATCCTCAACCTGGGATACTGGCAGGAAACCATGGAAACCCTGGCGCAGGTCACCTTCGCCACGGTGGTATGTGTGGTGATCGGCGTGCCACTGGGCATCCTCGCCGCGCACAAGCCGATGTTCTATACCGCCATGCGCCCGGTGCTCGACCTGATGCAGACGGTGCCCACATTCGTCTACCTGATCCCTACCCTGACCCTGTTCGGCCTGGGCGTGGTGCCGGGGCTGATTTCCACCGTGGTGTTCGCCATCGCCGCGCCCATTCGCCTGACCTACCTGGGCATCTGCGACGTGCCACAAGAGTTGATGGACGCCGGCAAGGCCTTTGGCTGCTCGCGTCGTCAACTGCTTACCCGTATCGAACTGCCGCACGCGATGCCAAGCATCGCCGCCGGTGTCACTCAATGCATCATGCTGTCGCTGTCGATGGTGGTCATTGCCGCCCTGGTTGGCGCTGACGGCCTGGGCAAACCTGTGGTCAACGCACTGAACACCGCCGATATCTCCCTGGGCTTCGAAGCGGGCCTGGCGATCGTGCTGCTGGCAATCATGCTCGACCGTATCTGCAAGCAACCGGAACTGCCGGTAAGGGGTGAGGCATGAGCATCATTCGTTTCGAAGACGTCGACGTCATCTTCTCCAACAAGCCGCGCGAGGCACTGGCGCTGCTGGACCAAGGCCAGACCCGCGAGCAGATCCTCAAGCAGACCGGCCTGGTGGTGGGTGTCGAAAAGGCCAACCTCGATATCAACAAAGGCGAGATCTGCGTACTGATGGGCTTGTCTGGCTCGGGCAAGTCGAGCCTGCTGCGCTGCATCAACGGCCTCAACACCGTCAGCCGTGGCAAGTTGTTCGTCGAGCACGAAGGCAAGCACATCGACATTGCCAACTGCTCCGCGGCCGAGCTGAAGATGATGCGCACCAAGCGCATTGCCATGGTGTTCCAGAAGTTTGCCCTGATGCCTTGGCTGACGGTGCGCGAGAACATCAGCTTTGGCCTGGAAATGCAGGGTCGCCCGGAAAAGGAACGGCGCAAGCTGGTCGACGAGAAGCTTGAGCTGGTGGGCCTGACCCAGTGGCGCAACAAGAAGCCGGATGAGCTGTCTGGCGGCATGCAGCAGCGCGTGGGCCTGGCCCGGGCGCTGGCGATGGATGCCGACATCTTGCTGATGGACGAACCGTTCTCGGCACTGGATCCACTGATCCGCCAGGGCCTGCAAGATGAGCTGCTTGGCCTGCAGGCCAAGTTGAGCAAAACCATCGTGTTCGTCAGCCACGACCTGGACGAGGCGCTGAAACTGGGTACCCGGATCGCGATCATGAAGGACGGGCGGATCATCCAGTACAGCAAGCCGGAGGAGATCGTGCTGAACCCGGCTGACGAATACGTGCGCACCTTCGTCGCCCATACCAACCCGCTGAACGTGCTGTGCGGGCGCAGCCTGATGCGCAGCCTGGACAATTGCAAACGGGTCAATGGCTCGGTGTGCCTGGACCCAGGTATCGATTCGTGGCTGGACCTTGGCGAAGGCGGCGCGCTCAAGCGTGCACGCCAGGGCCAGAACGGGCTGGACATGCAGAAATGGGCACCGGGGCAAGATGTGGAGCTGCTGGAACGCAGGCCGACCGTGGTGCACGCTGACATCGGCATGCGTGAGGCACTGCAGATTCGCTATCAAACCGGCAACAAGCTGGTGCTGCAGGATAACGACAGGGTGGTGGGGATACTTGGGGATACCGAGCTTTACCACGCGCTGCTCGGCAAGAACCACGGTTGAGGCAATTGGGGCCGCTTCGCGGCCCTTTCGCGGGCACGCCCGCTCCCACAGGTTTGTGGACTGCCCCCAAGAAGTTGGACACCAATCCAACTCTTGGGGGCAGTCCAGGTTTGCTGAGATCTCTGTGGGAGCGGGCGTGCCCGCGAAGGGCTGCAAAGCAGCCCCGATCAATGGATCAGCGAACGACGATCCCGCGCGAAGCCATGTAAGCCTTGGCTTCAGGCACTGTGTACTCGCCAAAGTGGAAGATGCTGGCCGCCAGCACCGCGCTGGCATGCCCTTCCAGAATACCGTCAGCCAAGTGCTGCAGGTTACCCACACCCCCCGAGGCAATCACCGGAATCCCCAGCGCATCACTGATAGCGCGGGTAACGCCCAGGTCGAAGCCGTTCTTCATGCCGTCCTGGTCCATGCTGGTCAGCAGGATCTCGCCAGCGCCCAGGCCTTCCATCTTCTTCGCCCACTCGACTGCATCCAGCCCGGTCGGTTTGCGCCCGCCGTGAGTGAAAATCTCCCAGCGCGGCGCTTCACCTGGCCCGGACACTTTCTTGGCATCGATGGCGACAACGATGCACTGCGAACCGAAACGGTCCGCCGCCTCGCCAACAAACTCTGGGTTGAACACCGCGGCGGTGTTGATCGAGACCTTGTCGGCACCGGCGTTGAGCAGGTTGCGGATGTCCTGCACGGTCCGCACGCCACCCCCTACCGTCAGCGGGATGAACACCTGGCTGGCCATGCGCTCGACGGTATGCAAAGTGGTGTCGCGGCCATCGACGCTGGCGGTGATGTCGAGAAAGGTGATTTCATCAGCACCTTGCTCGTCGTAGCGACGGGCGATTTCCACCGGGTCGCCGGCATCACGGATGTTCTCGAACTTGACGCCCTTGACCACCCGGCCGTTGTCCACGTCCAGGCAAGGGATAATGCGCTTGGCCAGTGCCATGGTTCAGTCCTCAGCCTTGGTAGTTGTCACAGAAGGCCTGGGCCTCAGCAACATCCAGGGTGCCTTCGTAGATGGCACGGCCGGTGATGGCACCGATGATGCCCGGGGCCTTGGCGTCCAGCAGCGCCTTGATGTCGCCCAGGTTGTGAATGCCGCCCGAGGCGATCACCGGGATACGGGTGGCTTCAGCCAGTGCCTTGGTGAAGGGCACATTGCAGCCCTGCATCATGCCGTCCTTTGCGATGTCGGTGTAGACGATCGCCGAGACGCCATCGGCCTCGAAACGCTTGGCCAGGTCGATGACCTGCACCGAGCTCACTTCGGCCCAACCGTCGGTGGCGACGAAACCGTCCTTGGCGTCCAGGCCGACGATGACCTTGCCCGGGAAGGCTTTGCACGCTTCAGCGACGAACTCGGGCTGCTTGACGGCCTTGGTGCCAATGATCACGTAGCTGACGCCAGCCTTGACGTAGTGTTCGATGGTTTCCAGCGAACGGATACCGCCGCCGATCTGGATCGGCAGGTTCGGGTAGCGCTTGGCGATGGCGGTAACCACTTCACCATTGACCGGCTGGCCTTCGAAGGCGCCGTTGAGGTCGACCAGGTGCAGGCGGCGGCAGCCACCCTCGACCCACTTGGCGGCCATGCTCACCGGGTCGTCGGAAAATACCGTAGAGTCTTCCATGCGGCCCTGGCGCAGGCGCACGCAAGCACCGTCCTTCAGATCGATAGCGGGGATAATCAGCATCTTGGGAACCTGTCTATTTGTTGGGTTTCAGGGCTTCTCGAGTGCCCACAGGTCGCTTTCGATGCTCTCGAATCGCTCCTTGAGGTGCAGCTGAACATCGGCAATCGCCCTGTTGTAGTAATGGGGTGCAATCTCTTTGCTGAACAGCTCGAGGACCTCGGCCACCTCGAACGACCCCAACTGCAGCTCGAAGCGGTCTTCGAGAAAACGCTTCAAGGTATCGAGCGCTTCGCGCTCCTGCTCGGGGGCCAGGGTGATGGTCGGGGCCTTGGTCTTCGACCTGCTCATTTACCAGCGCCCGTCCCAGGCGATGAAGTTCTGCAGCAGCTGCAGGCCATGGGTATGGCTCTTCTCCGGGTGGAACTGCACGGCAAAACGCGAACCGTCGGCCAGCGCTGCGGCGAAGTCGACGCCATAGTGACCGCGTCCCACCACTTGGCCCGGCTTGCCGGCATTGATGTAGTAGCTGTGCACGAAGTAGAAACGTGCGCGGTCAGGGATGTCGTGCCACAGCGGGTGGTCGATGGTCTGGCTGACTTCGTTCCAGCCCATGTGCGGCACCTTCAGGTGCTCGCCCTCTTCTTGCAGGTCTTTGCCGAAAAAGCGCACCTGGCCAGGGAACAGGCCAATGCAGTCGACGCCGTTGTTTTCCTCACTGTGCTCGAGCAGCGCCTGCATTCCGACGCAGATGCCGAGGAACGGGCGGTCCTGGCTGACTTCGCGCACCAGGCTGTCGAAGCCCAGGCGGCGGATTTCGGCCATGCAGTCGCGAATCGCGCCCACGCCCGGGAACACCACACGGTCGGCCTCGCGGATCACTGAGGCATCGCTGGTCACCAGCACTTTACCGGCACCTACGTGCTCAAGCGCCTTGGCCACCGAGTGCAGGTTACCCATGCCATAGTCGATTACGGCTACCGTTTGCATTTACAGGCACCCTTTGGTGGAAGGCATCTGCCCGGCCATACGCTCGTCGAGGGTGATGGCCATGCGCAGGGCACGGCCGAAAGCCTTGAATACGGTTTCGATCTGGTGGTGGGTGTTGTGGCCACGCAGGTTGTCGATGTGCAGGGTTACCAGGGCGTGGTTGACGAAGCCCTGGAAAAACTCCTGGAACAGGTCGACATCGAAGCCGCCAACGCTTGCACGGGTATACGGCACGTGCATCTGCAGGCCTGGGCGGCCAGAGAAGTCGATGACCACGCGTGACAGCGCTTCGTCCAGCGGCACGTAGGCGTGGCCGTAGCGGAAGATACCTTTCTTGTCACCGATAGCTTGGGCGAATGCCATGCCCAGGGTGATGCCGACGTCTTCGACGGTATGGTGATCGTCGATATGCGTGTCACCCTTGCACTCGATATCCAGATCGATCAGCCCATGGCGGGCAATCTGGTCCAGCATGTGTTCAAGGAAAGGCACACCGATATCGAATCGGGCCTTGCCACTGCCATCGAGGTTGATCGAGCACTTGACCTGGGTTTCCAGGGTATTGCGCTCGACGGAAGCCTTACGTTCGACCATCACCAGCTCCGCAAAATCATTGGGCGAAAAGGGTTTCATTATAGGCCCAGAACGCGCCAGCTTGAAACGCGGATGACATATGGCAAAGCCAGGTTTTACGCGGGCTGGATGCTGCTACAGGTCTATACAACTGCGTAATGGGGGCTGCTTTGCAGCCCATCGCGACACAAGGCCGCTCCCACAGGGACCGCGCAACCCTGAAGCGTACGCGGTCCCTGTGGGAGCGGCCTTGCGTCGCGAAAGGGGCGCAAAGCGCACCCATGCAGTTACATCAATGGAACAGGACAGCAGTCTTCTGCAGTGTCACCCAAACACCCCAGGCCAACGGCACAACCACCACCGCCCAGGCCAGCAGCACCAGTGGCAGGCTGCCTGGCGCCGCCTTCCACTCCAGCGACCGCGCCCCATCGGCGCCCTTGTCATGGCTCAACGCGCGCTCGGCCGCCAGTTCGGCATCACTCATGAAGTGCTTGTCGGCCACCGGGCGCACCAGCATGTTGCAGATAAAGCCCAGCACCAGCAGACCCGCGAGAATGTACAAGGTCATGTCATAAGCCGCCGCCCGCTCCACGCCTGCTGCCAGTTGATACTCGCGCAGGTAGGTGATCAGCACCGGCCCCAGCACCCCCGCTGCCGCCCAGGCGGTCAGCAGGCGGCCATGGATGGCACCCACCATCTGCGTGCCGAACAGGTCGGCCAGGTAAGCCGGCACCGTTGCAAAACCACCGCCATACATCGACAGAATGATGCAGAACGCTGCCACGAAAAGTGCCACGTTGCCCAGGTGCCCCATGTTCGGCACCAGGCTGTACAAGCCCACGCCCAAGGCGAAGAAGGCAAAGTAGGTGTTCTTGCGGCCGATGTAGTCGGAGAACGATGCCCAGAAGAACCGGCCGCCAATGTTGAACAGGCTCAGCAGGCCGGTAAAGCCGGCGGCGATCGCGGCAATCTGCGCCAACTGCGCAGTGCTCAGCTGGCTGAAGGTCAGTTCGTTGCCCAGTAACTTACCGGCGAACACTTCCTGCAGCAGCGGTGACGCCATGCCCAAAATGCCGATGCCCGCCGACACGTTCAGGCACAGCACCAGCCAGATCAGCGCGAACTGCGGGGTCTTCCAGGCCACACTGACGTGCACGTGGCGGTCGGTGACCATGGCGTTACTGGCATTCTTCAACGGCGCAGCCCAGCCTTCAGGCTTCCAGCCGGTCGGTGGTACGCGATACGCCAGGGCGCCAGCGGTCATGAACACAAAGTAGATCGCCGCCATGGCGACAAAGCTCTGCCATACGCCAACTTCGTGCTCATTGCCAAAATGCCCCATAAGCGCGGTGGCCAGCGGCGCCCCGACCATGGCCCCGCCGCCGAAGCCCATGATAGCCATACCGGTGGCCATGCCACGTTTGTCCGGGAACCACTTGATCAAGGTCGACACGGGTGAGATGTAGCCCAGGCCCAGGCCGATACCGCCAATCACGCCGGAGCCAAGCCACATCAGCCACAATTGATGGGTTTTCACACCTATCGCCGAAAGCAGCATGCCACCGCACCAGCACAAGGCCGACACCAGGCCAGCCTTGCGCGGGCCGGCGTGCTCCAGCCAGCCGCCCAGCACCGCCGCCGAGCAACCGAGGAAGACGAAGAACAGGGTGTAGATCCAGCTCAGCATCGAGATTGGCCAGTCGCATTCGGCGCTGAACATCCGGGCCATGAAGCCCATGTCTGCCGCACAGGCGACGGGGGCGGTGATCCCCAGGGCTTGCGACAAGGGCAGCCAGAATACCGAGAAGCCGTAGGCCATACCGATGCACAGGTGAATGGCCAAGGCAGCTGGCGGGACCAGCCAGCGGTTGAAGCCCGGGCGGGCGATTATGCGTTCCTTCGACAGGAAGCCTGGCTCACTGGCCGAGCTTCCCGTCGCGACGGTACTGGTCATGAATCTGATCCTTGTTATAGGGAGGGTGCTCGCGAAGCGGCGCAAGGGTAGCAGCATCAAGCAGCATGAAAGCAATCTGCCATCGTCCATTTTTGCCTAACTGAATCGGTCATGTCCCCGGCAAAAGCTCAGTATTAAGCTGTCGAAAGCCGTACCCTCTGATGCAGGCGTAGGAATTTTCTACATCTCTAGTCGTACAAGCAGGGGTAACCGCTACAGCGTTATACTCTGCCGCCTGAACTCACTAACGGACTAAAAGGACTCGCCCATGAAAGCGTTCGGCAAAATCCTGGGACTGGGGCTTCTCGGGTTACTGCTGATCATCGTGGCGCTGGGCTTCGCCCTGACCCACCTCTTTGATCCCAACGACTACAAAGACGAGATTCGCCAGCTGGCGCGCGACAAGGCCCACGTCGAACTGACCCTCAATGGTGACATCGGCTGGAGCCTGTTCCCGTGGCTGGGTCTGGAGCTGCACGAAGCCAGCATCGCTACCTTGAACAAACCCAAGGAACCGTTCGCCGACCTGCAGATGCTTGGCCTTTCAGTCCGTGTGCTGCCGCTGCTGCGCCGCGAAGTGCAAATGAGCGACGTACGTGTCGAGGGCCTGAACCTGACCCTGGCGCGTGACGAACAGGGCCATGGCAACTGGGAGGACATCGGCAAGCCGCTACCCGCGCAGAATGGCGCAGGCACCGATGCACAGGCACAGGCACCTGCCGAGCAGGCGCCTGCGACCACCGACAGCAACGACCGCGCCATCAAGCTGGACATCGACAGCCTGACCGTGAACAACGCCCGCGTGCAGTACACCGATGCCAAGACCGGCCAAAATTACAGCGCCGAGAGCATCCAGCTGAGCACCGGCCCGGTCCATGAAGGCGCAAACATCCCGCTCAAGGCCAGCGCCTTCATCAGCGCCAGCCAGCCGAGCATCAAGGCCCGTACCGAGCTGGCCGGCGAATTGCGCTTCGACCGCAAGCTCAAGCGCTACAACTTCGAAGACATGCGCCTGTCGGGCGAGACCTCGGGTGAGCCTACCGGCGGCAAGACCGTGACCTTCGCCGCCCAGGGCCAACTGCTGGTCGACCTGGCCGCCAATGTCGCCTCGTGGAACGGCCTGAAAGTCTCGGCCAACCAACTGCGCGCCCTCGGTGAGCTGAACCTGCGTGATCTGGACAAAGCACCCCAGCTGAGCGGCGGCCTGTCCATCGCCCAGTTCAACCTGCGCGCCTTCCTTGAAAGCATTGGCCACCCGCTGCCGGCCACCAACGACCCGGCCGCCTTCGCCAAGCTGGAGCTGGTGACTCGCCTGCAGGGCACGCCCAGCAGCCTGGCCCTGGAAGACCTGGCGGTGAAGCTGGACGACAGCACCTTCAGCGGCCGCGTGGCCGTCGAAGATTTCGCCAAACAAGCCCTGCGCCTGCAGCTTAAGGGCGACACCTTCGACGCCGACCGCTACCTGCCGGCCAAGAGCGAAGAAGCCAAGGGCGCCACCGCTGCGCGCCAGGCCGAGATCAAGCAACAAGAGGCCAGCGCCGTAGCCGGTGCTGGCACCACACCACTGCCCAACGCCCCAACACACGTGGCATGGAGCGACGACAAGCTGCTGCCGGTCGACCGTCTGCGCGCCCTCGACCTGCAGGCCGACCTGGCCTTCGGCTCGTTGACCCTGGACAAGCTGCCGATCGAGGACGCCCAGCTCAAGGCCGTTGGCCAAGGCGGCCTGCTGACCCTGCAAACCTTGCGCGGAGCGCTGTACAACGGCACCTTCGAAGCCAAGGGCACGGTCGACGTTCGCCCTGCCGTGCCACAGCTGGGTGTGAACACCAATATCCAGCGGGTGCCGGTGGAACACTTCATCAAGGCCGAAGGCAAGGAACAGACGCCGCCGGTCAAGGGCCTGCTGACCCTGACCAGTGATCTGACAGCCACCGGTAACAGCCAGAAAGCACTGGTCGACACCCTGAACGGCAGCGCAAACTTCGCCATCAACGATGGCGTGCTGGTCAATGCCAACCTGGAACAGCAGCTGTGCCAGGCCATCGCCACGCTCAATCGCAAGACGCTGAGCAGCGAACCACGCGGCAAGGACACCCCGTTCCAGGAACTGCGCGGCAGCCTGGTAGTACGCAATGGCGTCGCCAGCAACCCGGACCTCAAGGCGCGCATCCCGGGCCTCACCGTCAATGGCCATGGTGACCTCGACCTGCGCGTGCTGGGCATGGACTACAACGTCGGTGTAGTCGTCGAAGGCGACCAGCGTGCCATGCCGGACCCGGCCTGCCAGGTCAACGAACGTTATGTAGGTGTTGAAGTACCCCTGCGCTGCCGTGGTCCGCTGGAACTCGGCGCAAAGGCCTGCCGCCTGGACCAGAACGGCCTGGGCAAGGTTGCCGCCAAACTGGCCGGCAACCGCCTGAAGGACAAGATCGATGAAAAGCTTGATGAAAAACTTGGAGACAAAGTGAGCCCGGAACTGAAAGACGCGCTCAAGGGGCTGTTCAAGCGATGAGCCCCGAGCAGTTCTCCAGCGCAGTGCTGGACTGGTATGACGAGCACGGCCGGCACGACCTGCCCTGGCAACAGGGCATCACGCCGTACCGGGTGTGGGTGTCGGAAATCATGTTGCAGCAGACCCAGGTCAGCACCGTACTCAACTACTTCGACCGCTTCATGCAGGCCCTGCCAACCGTGCAAGCCCTGGCCGAGGCACCGGAGGACGAAGTGCTGCACCTGTGGACCGGCCTGGGTTACTACACCCGCGCACGCAACCTGCAAAAGGCCGCCAAGGTCGTCGTCGAGCAACATGGCGGCGAATTCCCGCGCAGCGTCGAGCAGCTTACCGAGCTGCCCGGCATTGGCCGCTCCACTGCCGGCGCCATCGCCAGCATCAGCATGGGCATCCGCGCACCGATCCTCGACGGCAACGTCAAGCGCGTGCTGGCACGCTACACCGCCCAGGCCGGCTACCCCGGCGAACCCAAGGTTGCCAACCAGCTATGGGCCACCGCCGAGCGCTTTACCCCGCAACAACGCGCCAACCACTACACCCAGGCGATGATGGACATGGGCGCCACGCTGTGTACGCGCAGCAAGCCCAGTTGCCTGATCTGCCCGTTGCAGCGCGGCTGCGAAGCGCACCTGCACGGCGAAGAAACCCGCTACCCCGAGCCCAAACCGCGCAAGGCGCTGCCGCAACGGCGCACACTGATGCCACTGCTGGCCAACCACGAAGGTGCCATCCTGCTTTACCGCCGCCCTTCCAGCGGCCTGTGGGGTGGTTTGTGGAGCCTCCCGGAGCTGGACGACATCGCCCAGCTCGACGACCTGGCCTACCAGCACGGCCTGCGCCTGGCTGGCCGCCACGCCATGGACGGCCTGACCCATACCTTCAGCCACTTCCAGCTGGCGATCGAGCCTTGGCTCGTGCGCGTCGACCCGGTCGGCGAGCACGTGGTCGAGGCCGACTGGCTCTGGTATAACCTCGCCACCCCGCCGCGCCTGGGCCTCGCCGCTCCGGTGAAAAAGCTGCTTGAACGCGCGACCGACGAACTGATTGCAGGAGACGCCCGATGACCCGCACCGTGATGTGCCGCAAATACCAAGAAGAACTGCCAGGCCTGGAACGCCCGCCCTATCCCGGTGCCAAGGGCCAGGACATCTTCGAACACATCTCGCAGAAAGCCTGGGCCGACTGGCAGAAGCACCAGACCATGCTGATCAACGAGAAGCGCCTGAACATGATGAACGCCGAGGACCGCAAATTCCTCCAGGCTGAGATGGACAAGTTTTTCGCCGGCGAAGAATACGCCCAGGCCGAAGGCTACGTTCCACCGGCCGAATGACCCCAAAAATCGTAAGCGACGGAATTAATTTAAAATTTTTTCAAAAAGTCGTTGACGAGCGGTCCGGAAATCTATTTAATTCACCTCGTCGCCCAGATAGCTCAGTCGGTAGAGCAGAGGATTGAAAATCCTCGTGTCGGCGGTTCGACTCCGTCTCTGGGCACCACCTTCAAGCTTCTGGTGGTTGCAAAGTTACCCGAAGCGACAACAAGAAACCCGCCTAGTGCGGGTTTTTTGTTGCCTGTGATTTTTAACTTCAGCAGCTTCGAAGAACACCAGATTTCACAACGCAACCTGAAGGCTCGCCATGCAATCGAGAAACCCGCAGCCATAAGCAGACTGCGGGCCAAACCTTACTCGTCCGACATGGAACGAAGATGATTGAATGCGTCCTCGGTCATGTGCCCCATGTAGGAGATGCTGTGCAACTGAAGGTGGCCGTGTTGCTTGCCTTTTTCGATAATGGCGGCGATGTCAGCCTTTGTAATCCTTTGCTCGTCGCAATCGGCGAAACCGGTTGGATAGTAAACCCTGCCATCGTCCGTGTAGCCGTACAGGGTGACCAGATAAAAGTGCTTCATGACTCCTCCTTTGTAACGCAAACGTGCGCATCACTCACAGACGCCGAATTGGCGCAGTGACAGGCTGCCAGCCAGCATGGCTGGCAGCAGGAGAGAAGCTACGCAGGGCCCACGGTTCGCATAATCTGGATATGTATCCCACAGACATCTCAAGCTGCAGCGCCCAGGCGCACGGCTTGGGTTTATCGGGCAATTGCGCTTCAATACGCGCACTTTCAGACACACCCAAGGATTTCCCCATGGCCACCCCTACCAAGCAACAGAAACGCGCCAAGCGCGCCGCCAGCAAGGCCAAGCAGAACCGCATGGTACGCAGCGGCCAAGCGGTCAAGGCCAGCGCCGGCGACAGCGCCAGCGTCGAGCAGGTGTACAACAAGGCCATGGAGTCGGGCAGCTACGACGCGATGTTCAACAAGATGAAGGAAGCCCAGGAAGGCGGCCTGGTGCCAATGATCTCGGTGTTCCTGGTGGATCCGCTGCTCGCCCTGGTGCTCAAGGGGCACAAGGAAGAACACGCCACCGACTACATCGTGCTGGTGTTCAACGCCTACCGCAAATGGCTGGACGGCGCTGACGAAGAGACCACCATGGCCTGGCTGGAGAGTGATGAGTTCCAGGACGCCTATATCGCTGCTTCCGAACTCGTGGCCAAGCAACAGCAGAAGCAGTTTGGCTGACAGGGCCATGTAACCCGTTGTGGCCTCCGCGCGGCCCCTGTAGGAGCGGGTTTACCCGCGAATACGATGGCGGCTGCGACGGTGATAAGCCAGGGAAATTGGCCAGCAGGCCCGGCCCTTTCGCGGGTAAACCCGCTCCTACGGGCCTGTGGCGAACCTGCGGGCTTGCCCACGAAAGGGCCATCACAGGCAACAAAAAAAGGCCGCACCCTTCACAGGGCGCGGCCTTCTCATTTCAGCCAGCGCGGATCAGCTGTCCAGCGCCGCCCGCCCGGCAGCCTCGCGCTTGCGGTGCACCAGCAAGCCAGCCGCCACCACACCAATACTCAGCAACGCAGTCGCAATGATCTCCGCACGGTGATCCTCACGCAGCGCCATGACCACCAGAATGGCAACGATGAAGGCAATGGTCGCCCAGGTCAGGCCCGGGAACAGCCACATCTTGAAGGTGATCTTCTCGCCGCGGGCTTCACGCTGGGCGCGCATGCGCAGCTGCGACACGGCAATCACCAGGTACACCAGCAGCGCGATGGCGCCAGAGCTGGCCAGCAGGAACTCGAACACCTGGGCCGGTGCCACAAAGTTGGCGAACACGCAGAGAAACGCAGCCGCGGTGGACAGCAGTACCGCCACATGCGGGGTCGCCGCCTTGGTGGTGCGCTGGGCGATGGCCGGGGCGTCGCCACGCTTGCTCAGCGAGAACAACATGCGCGAAGAAGTGTACAGCGCCGAGTTCAGGCAGCTGGTCACGGCAATCAGCACAACAATGTCGACGATCAGCTTGGCATTCGGCACACCAATACGGCTCAGCACGGTCTGGTAGGAGCCCGTCTCGGCCAAGGCCGGGTCGTTCCACGGCACCAGGGCCACGACCAGGAAGATCGACACCAGGTAGAACAGGCAGATACGCCAGATTACCGAGTTGGTGGCACGGCTGATCTGTTTGCCCGGGTCCTTCGACTCGGCAGCGGCGATGGTGACGATTTCGGTACCCATGAACGAGAACATGGTGGTCAGCATGGCTGCCAGCACTGCGCCCAGGCCGTTGGGCATGAAGCCCTGGGTATCGAACAGGTGGCTGGCACCGCTCACCTGGCTGCTCGGTACAAAGCCGAACAAGGCAGCACAGCCCACGGCGATGAAGCCGATGATCGCCAGCACTTTGAGCAGGGCAAACCAGAACTCGAACTCACCGTAGTTCTTCACGCTGCACAGGTTGGTAAGTGTCAGTGCCAGGGTAATGATGAGGGAGAACGCCCACAGGTCAACCGCCGGGAACCAGGCATGCAGAATGGCCGCGGCGGCGTTGGCCTCCAGCGGAATTACCAACACCCAGAACCACCAGTACAGCCAGCCAATGGTGAAACCGGCCCAGCGCCCGATGGCACGGTCGGCATACGTAGAGAACGAACCGGTGTCAGGCGAGGCGACTGCCATTTCACCCAGCATACGCATGACCAGCACGACCAGCGTACCGGCAGCAGCGTAAGCCAGCAGCACGGCAGGGCCGGCAGCTGCGATGGCGTGGCCGGAGCCTACGAACAGGCCGGCACCGATGACGCCAGCGATGGACAGCATGGTCACATGCCGTTGTTTGAGCCCCTGAGCGAGGTCATTGGAATTGTTACCGCTCATTGAAACTACCTTTGTAAGGAGTGGACCACGCCGACTGCGGGTACAGAGCGCGCCAGGGGTTGACCCAGGCGTCGCTGCAATCGGCGGTTTCCAACTGGCAATAAGCGCGCCACATGCCGAATACACCCGTCAGAAAATTCTGCAGGCCTTTTAGGATGCGGCTTGGAGGGCTTTCGGCCATTGCATGACCGAAAGGGCATCAAATCATCGGATTACTGAAATACCCACTTACAAATGCACCAAAGGTGCTCCTCGGTAACACCTGTGCACCACCGCAATGCAAAAAAGTGCAACCCATAGGTACAACCTTGTGACATCAACATGGCATTCGTGGGTGAACCCGTTTGCACTGGCAAAAGGTCGGGTTTACCCCTCCAATGGGTCAAAACAGCTTCCATGCGCCGGCCAAAGCTGGCACCATCGCGCCTTTTTTCATCAAGGCTCTGGTGCTGGGCGACACCTTCGCGGACATCTGCGCGACGTTACGCTGTAGCGATGCGACAAACTGCCCCACCAGCGCCCCCAGTCCCCGGCGACCCTGTTGGCCGTCATAATGCCGCTATGCTAGCTTGGCGCACGCCAGGAAGGCCGCCAACAGCTGGGAACGCACCCGAACACATGAGGACCGCACATGGCTCAGGCCACGCCCGCGCTGGAAATCCGCAATTTGCACAAACGCTACGGCGAGCAGGAAATTCTCAAGGGCATTTCGCTGACCGCTCGCGACGGTGACGTGATCTCCATCCTGGGGTCGTCCGGCTCCGGCAAGTCCACCCTGCTGCGCTGCATCAACCTGCTCGAGAACCCGCACCAGGGCGAAATCCTGGTCGCCGGCGAAGCCCTCAAGCTCAAGGCCGCCAAGAATGGCGACCTGATCGCAGCCGACAACCGCCAGATCAATCGCCTGCGCAGCGAAATCGGCTTTGTCTTCCAGAATTTCAACCTGTGGCCGCACATGTCGATCCTCGACAACATCATCGAGGCGCCACGCCGCGTGCTCGGCCAAAGCAAGGCCGAGGCCATCGAAGCCGCCGAAGCGCTGCTGAACAAGGTCGGCATCTACGACAAACGCCACAGCTACCCCGCCCAGCTTTCCGGTGGCCAGCAACAGCGCGCCGCCATTGCCCGTACCCTGGCCATGAAGCCCAAGGTCATCCTGTTCGACGAGCCTACATCGGCACTCGATCCGGAAATGGTCCAGGAAGTGCTTAACGTTATCCGCGCATTGGCCGAAGAAGGCCGTACCATGCTGCTGGTGACGCACGAGATGAGCTTTGCCCGCCATGTGTCCAGTGAAGTCGTCTTCCTGCACCAGGGCCTGGTCGAAGAGCAGGGATCGCCGCAGCAGGTCTTCGAAAACCCGACCTCGGCGCGTTGCAAGCAATTCATGTCCAGCCACCGCTAACGGAGCAATACATGCACACCTACAAGAAGTTTCTCCTGGCAGCTGCTGCCACGCTGGTGATGTCGGCAAACGCCATGGCCGCAGAAAAACTGCGCATGGGCATCGAAGCCGCCTACCCACCGTTCAACAACAAGGATGCCAGCGGTAACGTGGTTGGCTTCGACAAAGACATCGGCGACGCCCTGTGCGCCAAGATGAAAGTCGAATGCTCGGTCGTTACCTCCGACTGGGACGGCATCATCCCGGCCCTGAACGCCAAGAAGTTCGACTTCCTGGTGTCGTCGCTGTCGATCACCGACGAACGCAAGCAGGCTGTGGACTTCACCGAGCCGTACTACTCCAACAAGCTGCAGTTCATCGCGCCGAAAAACGTCGACTTCAAGACTGACAAAGAGTCGCTGAAAGGCAAGGTCATCGGCACCCAGCGCGCCACCCTGGCCGGCACCTACCTTGAAGACAACTTCAAGGGCGTCGACGTCAAGCTGTACGACACCCAGGAAAACGCCTACCTCGACCTGGTCTCCGGTCGTATCGACGGCATCCTGGCCGACAAGTACGTGCAGTACGAGTGGCTGAAAAGCAAAGACGGCTCGAACTTCGAGTTCAAGGGCGAGCCGGTGATGGACAGCGACAAGATCGGCATTGCCGTGCGCAAAGGTGATACCAAGCTGCGCGACGACCTGAACAAAGCCCTGGCAGAGATCAAGGCCGACGGCACGTACAAGAAGATCAACGACAAGTACTTCCCGTTCAGTATCGAATGACCCGCCCTGACCGGCGCGCCCAAGTGGCGCGCCAGTCCCTAAAATGACCTGCCCATGAATATCGACCTGCACGGATTCGGTCCGGCCATGATGGCCGGCACCCTGATGACCGTAAAACTGGCGCTTTGCGCCTTGCTGCTGGGGCTGGTCCTGGGCCTGCTCGGCGCCCTGGCCAAAACCTCACCGCTCAAGCCGCTGCAATGGCTTGGCGGCTTCTACTCGACCCTGGTTCGCGGCGTGCCCGAACTGCTGTGGGTACTGCTTATCTATTTCGGCACCGTCGGGCTCATGAACAGCCTCGGCGAAGCCCTGAACATGCCGGGCCTTGAGCTAAGCGCCTTCGCCGCGGGCGTGATCGCCCTGGGCCTGTGCTTTGGCGCCTACGCCACCGAAGTGTTCCGTGGCGCCATCCTGGCGATCCCCAAGGGCCACCGCGAAGCCGGCCTGGCGCTGGGCTTGTCCAAGGGCCGCATCCTCTCGCGGATCATCCTGCCGCAGATGTGGCGCATCGCCCTGCCCGGCCTTGGCAACCTGTTCATGATCCTGATGAAGGACACCGCCCTGGTATCGGTAATCGGCCTTGAAGAAATCATGCGCCACTCGCAAATTGGCGTGACCGTGACCAAAGAGCCGTTCACCTTCTACATGGTCGCGGCCTGCATCTACCTGGGCCTGACCGTGCTTGCCATGACCGGTATGCATTTCATGGAAAAACGCGCCGCTCGCGGCTTTGCGAGGGCTGAATAATGAATTGGGAAGTCATCTTCAAATGGCTGCCACGCCTGGCCGAAGGCGCGACCCTGACCCTGGAGCTGGTGGCCATCGCCGTGGTTGCCGGGTTGATCCTGGCCATCCCGCTGGGCATCGCCCGTTCCTCGCGCCACTGGTACGTGCGCGCGGTGCCGTTCAGCTACATCTTCTTCTTCCGTGGCACGCCGCTGCTGGTGCAGTTGTTCCTGGTCTATTACGGCCTGGCGCAGTTCGATGCGGTGCGCTCCAGTTCGCTGTGGCCGTACCTGCGCGATCCGTTCTGGTGCACGGTGCTGACCATGACCCTGCACACCGCTGCGTACATCGCCGAGATCCTGCGTGGCGCGCTGCAGGCGATCCCTAAAGGTGAGATTGAAGCGGCACGGGCGCTGGGCATGTCGCGTGGCAAAACGCTGTTCTACATCATGCTGCCACGCGCTGCGCGCATCGGCCTGCCGGCGTACAGCAACGAAGTGATCCTGATGCTCAAGGCCAGTGCCCTGGCCAGTACCGTGACCCTGCTGGAACTGACCGGCATGGCCCGTACCATCATCGCCCGCACCTACCTGCCGGTGGAAATCTTCTTCGCCGCAGGCGTGTTCTACCTGGTGATCTCGTTCATGCTGGTGCAAGGCTTCAAGCTGCTGGAGCGCTGGTTGCGCGTGGATGCCTGCCAAGGCCGCTGACATCTCCTAGCCTTCTTCGCGGGCACGCCCGCTCCTACAACAGGCCTATGCTGAACCGTCGTAGGAGCGGGTTTACCCGCGAACAGGCCCTCAACCCCAACACACATCCCCATGCCCAGCCCCCTCCACAGCCACCACCTAAGCGCCCGCTTCCAGGCCCTCGACCAGTTCCTGATCGAGCACCAACAGCTGTGGAAACCCCGCCCCTTCACCACCCTGCAACTGCCTTGGGAAACCACCCACCCAGAGCTTGCCGCCCACCTACGCCAACGTTCCCTGGCAGACGCCGAAGCCGACAGCGCCGCTGACCGCTTGCCTGCCCCATTCCCGCAACTGGCCGAACAAGCCCGACAGCTCGCCACGCTCGGCAGCCTTGCGCAAACCAATCTACCGCCTGCCGCCCACCGCCTGGACGTCGCCGTCCCCGGCCGCAAATGGCAGCAGATCGAAGCCTTCGCCAGCCACCTGGCCTTCCGCGAGCAGCCCCGGCACTGGCTGGACTGGTGTTCTGGCAAAGGCCACCTCGGCCGTCGCCTGCTGCAACCTGGGCAACACCTGACCTGCCTGGAGTACGACGCCGCCCTGGTCGCTGCCGGTCAGGCCCTGAGTGCACACCACCACTTGCAAGCACAGCACGTACATCAGGATGTGATGGCCAGCGACAGCGCTCGCCACCTGGCTAACGATAAAAGCGTGGTTGCCCTGCATGCCTGTGGCGATCTGCATGTCCGCCTGATGCAACTGGCCAGCCAGCAAGGTTGCCGGCAACTGGCCATAGCCCCCTGCTGCTACAACCGCATCGCCGCGCAGCAATACCAGGCGTTATCCACAGCCGCGCAGGCGTCGAGCCTGCAGCTGTCGCTGGACGACCTGGGCCTGCCCTTGAGCGAAACCGTCACTGCCGGCGCCCGCGTGCGGCGCCAACGCGACACCTCGATGGCCCGGCGCCTGGGCTTCGACCTGCTGCAACGCCAGCAGCGCCAGAGCGATGAATACCTGCCGACGCCTTCCCTGCCGGTGGCCTGGCTGGAGAAGCCCTTCGAGCAATACTGCCGTGACTTGGCTGAACTGAAGCAATTGCCAGTGAGCGGCAACCCGGACTGGGCAATGTTGGAAGCTGCGGGCTGGCAACGCCTGGCCGAGGTCCGGAACCTGGAGCGCGTACGCAACCTGTTCCGTCGGCCACTGGAGCTGTGGCTGGTACTTGATCGCGCCCTGTTCCTCGAAGAACAAGGCTATGACGTGCGCCTGGGCCTGTTTTGCGATTACCCACTGACCCCGCGCAACCTGCTCATTCTCGCGGAACGCGACGGTTAGCCGCAGCACAACCTGTGGATAAGTCTGTGAACAAGCTTGTGATTACCTGTTGGATCCAAGCGCTATTTCAAGCGCTTGGCTTATTCCTGCTTGCGGCTACAGCCCAGTAAAAACAGGCGTTTGCGCAAAGACAAGCGGCGTAGCGATCCGGCATGCCTTTCGCTCAGGTCCCAAATGCCACTTGTGCATAAACATTTCTTGTGGTTAGCGCAAGCGGCTTTTGTGGGAGCGGCCTTGCGTCGCGAATGGGCCGCAAAGCGGCCCCCGTTTTCGACACAATCTCTGAAATCGCCGGGGCTGCTTTGCAGCCCATTCGCGACGCAAGGCCGCTCCCACAAATGACCGCGTCAATGCCTAATGCGCCTTGCCCTTGGCAATCTCGATATCGTTCATCAGCGCCTTGGCCATGTCGCACAGGTAATCGGCTGCACCCAGGAATTTATGGTCGTCCTCCATATCCCCCTCGCGCACCAGGTGCTTGATGTAGCCCATGAGGATCGAGACATGCTCGTAGGCCGCGTCGACGGGGACGCCGGGCTCTACGCGTAGCAGATTGAGGGATGGGTTACCGGCTGCGAGGAAGGTTTCCACGCCTGCGGTTGTGATTGGTTTGGGGGTGTTATCTGGCGGAAGGCTTTTCAATTTTTCGAACTCCTATATTCCTCAAGGAGTTGCAGCATTCATTCTTTCTCACCGGAACAAATGGCGGCAACCGTGCACGGGGTGAGAAACCGAGTGAATATAGGAAGCCTCGGCCAGACCGAAGTCTGCCCGCGCACGGTCGCCATTACGCAGCCGCTAAATTCGTAGTCGGGTTCTCACACCCGGTCGCCAGAGCGACCCGAAAACGGTATCCGTGAGCCACTTCCCCGACAACAGCGTTACTTCGGCGGCGCGCGTAGGATACTTCCGAAGCATCCAAACCCTGAAGCTTTTGACCCCATGGTTCAGAATTCCCTTACACAGATAACCCGGCTTACCCGCCCCCCTGTAGGAGCGGGTTCACCCGCGAAGAGGCCATACCAGACAACACAAGGCTAATGCTCCACCCCCGCAACGGTGTATCATCCGCCCCCCAAATCATTAAAAAGTGACGTCGCGCGCTGCCCGCCAGCCCCGCGACCTTCTGGCGTTGCGCCAGAACCGACAATGGACCACCGGACCTGAGCATCGTGACCCGAGCCACCCCCCTCGCCCTGCTGACCTTCGCCCTGGCCCTGACCGGCTGCGCCGGCAGCACCTCGCCCCACCCCAACAGCAACCTGGGCTGGAACCACCCCGGCATGCAACTGGGCGGCGACAAAGGCCTGCCCCTGCGCACAGAAGCCCCATGCCGCAAGCGCGGCTGCGACAACGACAAGCTGTTCTTCAACCCGGGTAAAAGCGAGCCTAGCGTCACCACCATGCACCGCGGCTGGTAGGAAAATTCTTCTTTTGGGCCGGTGACTTAGGTCTTTTGCGAACATTCGCAAGGAAGTGGTTTACAGGCGCCAAACGATCGCTATAATGACGCCCCATTGCCGGTATAGCTCAGATGGTAGAGCAACTGACTTGTAATCAGTAGGTCCCGGGTTCGATTCCTGGTGCCGGCACCATACGCAGTATCAAAAAAGGCTCACCGAAAGGTGGGCCTTTGTTGTTTTCCCCCCGCAGCCCCCAATCCCCTGCCTTACGGATGCCCTGAAGCCACCGCGATCGGTGTAGGAGCTGGCTTGCCTGCGATGGGCTGCGCAGCAGCCCCAACCCCCCCAAGCAGATGCAATTCTCTGATCACAGCCCAGCTCAAAAACAGACACACCCTCCGACACAAACGCTTTGACTCGCCAACCAATCCCCACTACGATTTATCGCAAATTTTAGATATTTCTGCCGAGGCAAGCCAATGGCGCTTCAATTCCACGAAAGCCCTTTCCACGCCACCCACGACGCAGATACCGCCAGCAAAATGGCCTTGAAAATGGACTTGTCCATTTTCATCACTGACTACATCAAAAAAATGGGCCTCAAACAGCATGATGCCGCAGCCAAGCTGAACGTAACCCAATCCCGCATATCCGAGCTTGCAAATGGCAAGATCGAGAAATTCACCTTGGACGCCATGATGGACATGCTGGACAAGCTCGGCTTTCGCACAACCCTGACCCTGCCCTCGAACGATGCCGGTTCACCGCCCCAGATCGTGATCACCCAAACGCCTGGCAGCTAAACCCTGTATCCCATTTTTCTCAGTTCTTGCTTCAACTCCTTCATCCGCTCTTCGGCGACTTGCATCGCGTGCCGGTCGGGCCTGTTGGTCGTTTTTACGAACGAATGCAACACGACGACCATGTCTGCAAATTTGGCCACGTACACGCGTCGGAATGCAGGGCTGCCGTTGATGATGAGCTCAATCGCACCCGTCCCCACCGATTCCGTCAACGACTTGATCGGCCGCTCTGGGTCCTGGCCATACTGGATGCGTCGCAGGTCTTTACCAAAATCGTCCTGAACGTCCTTGGGAAGGCCTTTATATTCACGCTCAGCAGCTGCACTCACAAACGCAAACTTTTTCAACGGTCTACCCACGGCGAGATGCTGGATTGGGGACGGCATGGATGCCAGGAGGAGGGAATCTAGCGCAGTGGCTTGCAGTTGGCGGAATTAGAAATGTTTCGCGGTTTGACCCTGAAATATCGTGTTTCTCTCGCCCGCTGAAATCAGTTCGACCTCATTTGGGGCCGGGGTTTGCCGCACTCAGGACGATGGGCTACGACACCAAGGTGGATATCTGCGGACACGGCCTCCGAGCCATGGCGTGCAGTGCGCTGGTCGAGTCCGGGCTGTGGTCGGAGACGGCTATCGAGCGGCAGATGAGCCACAAGGAACGCAACAACGTGCGCGCCGCCTATACCCACAAGGCTGAGTTCCTCGAAGAGCGCCGAATGATCATGACTTGGTGGAGCCGGTTTCTGGAGGCGAACCGCGAGGACCATGTGACGCCGCATGAGTTTGCCAAGCAGACGGGCGAGAACGTCACGCGGCTTCGCAGTGCCAAGAGGACTGAGTAACCCGGCGCATCACCACCTCAAACTCGCTGTGAAGTTACCCACAGCACCGCAATCCACGCGGGTCCTTTCAAACGGGGCTGCAAAGCCGCCCCGTTTGAAAGGACCATACCTAAGAAAAAAACCGCTGGCACAGCGTACGTCTGTGGAAAACCAGTGATGTCCACCGGGGGATAGCTTTATCCACAGGCGCTAAATCCCTGAAATCGCTTTGCTTGACGAACATTGTCCATAAGCGTGGACCGGGAGTCGCAAGAGCTGTCGATGACAGCACCCCAGGTGACCCGAACCTTTAAGGTCACGTCGCTCCCGCGGTGGTTCACCCGCAAGTACGATTCGCGTCCGGCAGCTCGTACGGTCACTACCCATGTGATGGATGCCAACTCAATATTGTTGCCCCTGCGGCAACCAACCTACCCATCTGCTCAGCAGCAGCCTATTCGCTTGGCCATTTCACGTGCGCCAACCTGCGCCCGTCTCTTTCACCGGAAAGAGACGGGCGCTCCTGACACTGCTGCAGCCCTCATCGCATTTGGCTTTGCGGCAACCTCACTCGTGACAATCGGCGTGACAAACGCCGATGTCATCAGCAACAGCGCTGCAGATGATGGTGCCGCAGACCAAGGAATGGACTGCACCTGACTGACAGTCAGGCATGCCCCGGTCATCGCATTGCTGCTTGCACCTGGCTCAGGATCTCGCGGCATTGGTCTCGTCAGCCAATGCAGCCTCCACCCGCCCACCGGTAACGGTGCTCAGGAGGCCAGATCATGAGATGCCCTTGCTCCCGGACGTAAGGAGCCGCCAGTCCCGCGTAGTGGACATTCCCCACAGGTCGCAGGGGCCTTGATCCCTGATAACACTCAGCATTCTTGGCGGGATGACGTGGGGCGAGGAACGGAGATCGAAAGATGAGGTGAGCGACATGGCATTGGTGGGTAAACGCGATGGCCGCAATTTCGGCTACGGCAGGCAATTGAGCTATGCAGGGCCGCAGGCGCTGAAAGATATGTTCGCCGGCGGCCACTACGGCACGGTCAAGGCGCACTGTGATCGGTGGCAGGCATTCGTGAAGTGGTGCCGCTCCGATCATGGCCCTGGTATCAATGATGCCCGGCAGATTGATCGGAAGGTGTTGGCTGACTACGCGGCGTACCTGAGCGACGTGGTTCGACGCGGTGACCTCGCCATCAGCACCGCACAAAACCGGCTATCCAGCGTTAACAAGACCATGGCGGCGCTTCGCGGTGATCAGTACGTGAAATTGCCAAGTCCGAGCAAGGCGTTGGGTATGCAGCGCACTGGGGGCCGACACTCAGTGCCGCAGGGTCAAGACCGCGAACAGGTTAAACAGATCGTCGATGCGCTTTGCAGCCGTGATCAGCGGCGGGCAGCAGCGGTCGTTATGTTGGCGCGAGCCACCGGCATGCGCTTGCGTGAGGCTATTTTGGCGGACCTGCCACGGCTAAGCCGTGAGGCTAATGACCTAGGCAGGATCAACATTCAGGATGGCACCAAAGGCGGCCGAGCCGGAGCCTCGGCTCCCCGCTGGATTGCGGTGGACGATCACGTTCGAGGTGCACTTGGATTCGCACGGCAGGTTTCACCCACGGGTAGCCGCAACCTGATTGCCCCACACGAGAGCTACCTAAATCTTCTGCAAGAAACCATCCGCCCCGCGCGGGACATTCTGCATGCACACAACCTCAAAGGCTTCCACGAGCTACGAGCGGCGTACGCGTGTGAACGCTATGAGCGAATCACCCAACACCGAGTGCCTATCAACGGCGGCCAATTTTGCCAAGCAGAAAGTAACCTAGATCGTGAGGCCCGAAGGCAAATCAGCTATGAGTTGGGACATGGTCGGTTCGAGGTGGTCGCTGCCTACATTGGAGGATGCACATGAGTAAGGCATTCGATATGGAACTGTTCTTGGCTGGCGTGCTGATCGGCTCGCACGCAACACGACAACGTCATGTACAAGAGGCGAAAATAATCCAGGCTGAAATTGCAGAGCGCTGGCAGAGAGTGACGCCTTGGGCTTGGCAGAGGAAGCATCTGGCGTGGTTTCTTGAGCATCATCTGACTCAACGTAGTAAGGCGACGCGGTATTACTATCTACTGACGATCCGACTGCTCGCTCGGCGCCTACAAGCGTCATGGACCTTCTATCTCTGAGTAGAGCCGGATCCTGATTGTTACTACCAGCAGCTATCGGCCAGATAGCAGACCATGGACACGCTGCGAGTGCGCAAGTAATGTGTGTTCCGATCATATCGATTTCCTCCCTGCCTCATGTCACGGTTGTGGCGTGATGCAGAAGCCGGACAAGGGGTTAAGATGTACAAGGAACGTTGCCAGACAGAATGGGTAAAATAAATCACGCCACAAATGTCGCCTAGTTATAGCTAGAAACCAGGAAGAGCTTACTATGATTGATGCACTCATCAGAAACCTGCAAGCAGATATCGCGCTGCTTCAAACCTACATTATCCAACGCCAAAAGGCTGGGTTCCACGACATGGAACGAATGCTTGAGGCATTATCCATTCATATGTTCCGCGCACTAAGCATCGGGGATTTATCTAACAAGAATCAGCTTAATGTTAATTTCCCAGCAATTGACTTAGCGGACGACAAAAAAAAGATTGCCGTTCAGGTTACATCGAATGCTAGCCCGGCAAAGATTGAGAAGACAATCAAAGCTTTCGAGAGTAAAAACGAAGCTGGCGTGAGCCTGAAAGATAGCTATGCAACTCTTTATATTTTCGGCTTCTGTAAGGCTTCAAAATCCCCAACCCCAGCCTACTGCAAAGTAATTGACCCGAGCTATTTTATTGGGGAGCTCTGCGACAAGGCGGATGAAGATAAAATACAAAGTATGCTGAATGCAGTGCGGCGACATCATGATTATTCTTCATTGCATCCTTGGAATGACAAGGACTCTCTAGAAATTATTCTTAACACCATAAATCGCAACGCTATTAAACACATGATGTCATGTGAAGGCAATATCTCCGACATGACTCAAGGGCTCAAAGAAATATCCGAGCTAATTAGCAAGGGCACCATACGCGGAAAGGATCGGGCAAAATCAATATCTGACTTCGACGATCAGACGATGATCAAATTTCTTCGAGAAATAATGGACTCTGTCTCTGATATTCAAGCGATAGTAAACGGTTCAAAATCTAGCAATGACGATTTTGTGGCTATTGACCAACAAGGAATGATGAAGATCGATGAACTAAAAACGCAAATTTCCAAAAAAACGTCAGAGATAGCCAAGGCGAAACAAATCGACATCGCGATCAACCTAAAATCTTTCTAATATGACGTTGAACCTCGCCACTAAACTCTACACTATAAATAAGCAGAGAGCACAGCTGTGTCAATAGACCATTACGAAGCAGAAAGAGAAGAGGCCTACGACGAGTTTGTATCATCACTAGCTGAAGAGCTTTATGAAGAACACAGGGGCCAGGCAATAGATGAATTTGTGACTGAAAGACTTCAGTCTTATTATCGTTCGAATCCATTTATTGCTACCAAAGCAGTAAATTTTTTAACTCTTTCTTCGATGAGAGTCTCCTCAGACCCAACCGCGTCACTTCTCTACTCAGCGATTGGCACAGAAGTAATTCTTAAATCTGTAATTCTAAAACCCATTGTATCAGGGTTAGTGCATAGTGAATCCGTCGCCGAGCTTATTTCTACACTACTCGTCAAGCAAACCGGAGTTGATCGCTTCAAGGACTTAATATTCAGAATACTAGAAGACAATATAGAAATCCCTGTTGGCGCTGCTAAATATTGCAGGGAAAACTCTAACACCTCCCTATGGAAAGAACGGGAAACAATCCAGGCGCTGAGGAACAAAATTGCACATCAGGCAAACACATGCTCAGTGCAAGACGCAGAGCTTTCATATCAAGTAGCAAAGGCATTTTTTGAACTAACAGAAAAGCTAATTAAAAATCTTGGTTTCTACTTCGATGACGACTTCAAAATAACCGACACCCAACGCAACCAAGAATTATTATTCTAACAACCGTTTAACCCCCAACACACTTGAGCAGAGCAAATGCCTCGCATTTTGACCAAGCGTTGTAGTTGCATTAATTTTCAAACTAGCACAAACCTTCAGAATTCAAATTTCAACCACTTCTCGTTCGCCACATGAAAACTTGCCATGAGGACTGCGTGAGGTATCAACCCATCGCCGGCTTGGCGGACATAAATGTTCTGTGTACAACTCATTACCGCCGTTCTCTACGCACTTGAGTCTCTGCAGCGGCTCAGTTATTGTATCCTAATAATCAGCAGCGTTGGCCGGGTTTTCTCTGCCTATCGAGAAGCTCAAACCACTTGCTGCGCTTGTCGGGACCGGCATATCCGGAAACTTAATCTGAACATTAGGCCAGAAGTGAATATGTTGGCATTTCTTAGAAAATTCTTCTATTGGCTCTTTTCAAAAGGAGAGGTAAATAGGCCTGACAAGGATGTAATCCAGCGACTACAAATTAGCATTCGTGTAACTGCCAAATGCCGCTATAACGCCGCATCACGCCTACAACGGCAAGGGAAATTTGCTTTTTTCACAACCACGATTCTCTCACTCGGCCTGATTTTTATTCCTCTAATGCAAAACTCAGGCGTGCAGTTGGCATTTTCCGCCAGCGTGCTTAACATGGTATCTATATTTCTTGCAGTTGCCGTTCTTGTATATTCAGTGGTAATAGGGACAGCTAGATACGAATTGCGCGCAGAGAATCTGACTGAGTGCGGTGACAAGCTAAAAGACCTGAATAGGTCAATCAGCAAAGAAACAGCTGGTGAACACGACAAGGTTAAAATCCTTGACAAGTACCAGGAAAGATACTCCGACATTGTAACCGACACAGAAAACCATAGTCAGCGGGACTATATATTGGCTACATTAGAAATGCGGCGCGACTACAGTATTACAGGTTTAAATCGTGCAAGGCTTCATGTCACCTCACTAGTAGCAACATTGCTTCCATATCTTCTCCCAATCGTAATGCTCTTGCTAGAGGCTATATTCATTAGCGATATGATCGGAATTACTAAGATTCTAAGCCCATATCTTGTAACTGCTCATACCACCTAGCCCCAATGGGCTATAATTAACAGCTGTAATTGCTTACTAAATTTATGAGAACAAGCTAAAATTCACTCCTTAACCAAACGTTAGCCGTCACTAAAAGGTACTGCGTATGGCAAAGCAGATATCCCCCGCCGGAATCATGGCACTGAAAGAAGCTTTGTGTTCCGTCTATTGGTACAAGTCCGAGTTAAGGGGCTTCCTCCAGCTTTGTTTATCTAACCCCTCTATACTTAATAAATTCAATTGGGAAAACTACAAGAGACAAATCGCCTCGGACATCATTGACTATCTGGTTGCCAACCAAAATTCTCATCTTGGCGATTTGACAAAAATCTGTTATGAAGTTTGTAAGATTTCTGATTTTTCACATCTGAAATCTCTAGATGACGGCCCTCAGAAAGTAGAGAAGGCGCGAAGCTCAGTACACCAATTAAAACAGCTCGTTGAACCTCATCAAGAAATAAAAAAAGAGCAAGATGAGATCAAGAGAAGACAAGAGGAAGCAGCCGAAAAACTAAAGGCGAACATAGCCGTTCGCCGAAAGCTTGAAGAAATCAAAAACAGGTACATGCCTCTTGTTGGGACAGACAATGCTCAGGGCCGTGGGTTTGAACTAGAAAAAATCATGTATGAGTTATTCGAGCTTTTTGATCTTGACCCCAAGGCGTCATTCAAGAATCTTGGAGAACAGCTAGATGGTGCGTTTTCGTTAGATGGCACGGAGTATCTCTTCGAAGCAAAGTGGCAGAAAGATCTTGTCAATAAAGCCGACCTAGCTGTTTTTTCCGAGAAGGTAAGAACAAAGCTTGAAAACACTTTAGGTGTGTTCTTGTCTATAAATGGCTTTTCTCAGGATGGCGTCGCTGCTCATCAAGCAGGGGGTGCCTCTATCTTACTAATGGATGGCGGCGACCTAATGGCTGTATTTGAGGAGCGCATAGATTTCACGAGCCTATTGCTTCGAAAAAAGCGGCATGCAGCTCAGACCGGAAACATTTACTTCAGCTACTATCAAATGGCCCGTGGTGCTAATGGCTAATAAGTTGCTCAAGTCGTTCAATTATCTAACTCGGGACGGATTAGAACCCGTCCTTTAAACAACCGTTAGCCAACGTTACAGATATTCGAGTCAAAGCCTCTGAAGCGGCTGCATCTGGCCGCCTTCTATATTCCCGCCCATTCAAATGCCGCCAAAGCTTCATAATTAGGTAGCAATCCAAATAAGACTAGGCATAGCTGAAAATCAGTCGCATTAACCGTACTAAATCAGTACCAAGGTAAAGGGTATCCAAAGAGATAGAACGACTGAGCGACGAAAAAGAATATATAAAAATCATATATATAGAATATAGTTCGACTCCTGGTGCCCATACGCAGTATCAAGAAAGGCTCACCGAAAGGTGGGCCTTTTTTGTTTTCAGTGTCGTTATGCCCCCTCGCCCTCCCCCCTCTCAAACCCTCCGCAACCCCCGCCGCACCTCTTTATCGGCATACATCAACTGATCCGCCGCTTTAAGCGCGGCCTGCAGCGAAGTCGCAGCGGGATCAACACTCGTAATACCAAAACTCGCACCCGCGTAATCGAACCGGCAGTCGTCAAACTCGTAGCTACCAATCAGCAGCGGCACCAGCCGTCTGCGCATCGCTGCGGCAGTTTTGGCCATTTCGTCCGGGTTGATCGAAGCGGTCAAGCCGATCACAACGAACTCGTCACCACCCCAGCGCCCAAGTTCATCCGTTGCCCGCAACCCGCCCTGCAAGCGCCGGCTGCCTTCGATCAGGAACTTGTCCCCCACCTCGTGCCCGTAGGTGTCGTTGATCGCCTTGAATTCGTCGAGGTCGATAAATGCCACCAGCACCCCCTGCCCCGTTCGCTTCGCCAACGCGAAATGCCGATGCAAGGCAGCCAGGATCGCACGCCGGTTCTTCAACCCGGTCAGCGCGTCATAGTTGGCTGCATAGCGTTCTTCCTGGCGGCGCAATAGCATCTGCCCGGCCACACGGCTGGAGAGCAAGATCAAGATCAACCCGAGCGCTGCCACAGAGGCTCCGGTCCAGTAGTACTGCTGACGCATCGGCTGCAGGTGATCAAGCTTTGCCAGCGTCAGCAGCTGATATTGCGCGTCGTTCAGGGGCTGGCGATGCACCAGATAAGGGTGCCCGCCAATCAGCCATTGATCGGCCTGAGCCGCGGCTGCCACTGCGCGGATATCCATGGGCTCGCCCGGCTCTTCGTCGCCATCCAGAGGCCTGCGAATATCGGGCGGGAGCAGTGCCGCCACGTTACGCAGCATGAAGGGTTCGCTGGACGCGGTGGTCACGCGCCCCTGACGGTTCACAATCAAGGCAATGTGACGCCCTGTCAGGTAAAGGGCGATGTCCGGGGCATCGAACTTGACCGTGACAGAGCCGAGTGGCTTGCCGTCAGCATCGTCGATGCGGCTGGCTACGAAATAGGAGGGGGTTTTGTTCAGGCGGGCAATGCCGAACATTTCACCACTGCCGGTGCGCAATGCGTCGAGGAGGTAGGCCCTGCCCGTATAGATCTGGCCAACGATGCTGAATGACTCCGCCCAGTTGCTGGCCGTCACCGTATCGTCTGAGAGGTTGTTCATGTAGATACGGGCATAGTGAAGATCACCGGCCAATCTATCCATGAAATCACCCACGCTTCGCACCAACGGGTCACGGGTGAACTTCGAAGCGCGCTCCTCACGTGTGAGTGCCGCGAAACCGGGCGGATCATGGCGATATCGGGCAGCGAGTTGGATCACCTCGCTTTGACGGGCCACCATGTTGGCCACGCTGGCCATCTCGGTGAACAGGCGGTCTACGACTCGCCCCGTGATCTGGGCTTCGTATTCGGCGCCTGCCGCCAGGTTGTCGAGTTCTTCTGCCGTAAGGCGCTGCGCTACCCACCCGCTCAGGCTTGCCACAAGTGCCAACCAGACGACCACAACGCCTAGCGTCACCCGGCGCACGATGGATGGAATGTCCCTGCGTTGCCGCCGTTGCGACGGATCGTAACTCACGCCGCGCTTGCCGGTTGAATGGGGCACCAAAGCAACTCCTTTTGCGATACAGCAATGTGCATCATCGACCCTGCGATACCCCGCCAAGGCGAAGCTCGCTAGATTGTAAGACATTCACCTCATTGGATCGCCAATGGATTGATGACGGTCAAACGACGGGCTGGGCGAGGGGTTTACGTTCAGATCAGGTAGCCCTGAGGGAGTTTGAGCATGGCCAAGAGATTCCCCACAAACCCTCGCCACCCCGAGCGTATCTGCTGGGGTTGCGACCTGTACTGCCCTGCCAAGGCGCTAGCCTGTGGCAATGGCGCAGACCGGACCATGCATCCGGTGGAGCTGTTTGGCGAGGATTGGGATAGCTTCGAGGGCCAGCTGGAGAAGCCGGTTGATCCAGGGCAAGCGGTAGAGCCCAGGTAAGAAAGGGCCGCTTGGCGGCCCAGCGCAGGCCTTGAACCCAGCGCTGGCTCTATGGGACCGGGCTTGCCCGCGAAGCTGGCGATGCGCGTGCAGGCACCGGCTGCGCCGGTGTTCGCGGGTGAACCCGCTCCTACAGGTACAGCGCCAGGCCTTGTGGAAGGGCTTGATCAGAACGCGGTGCTTACCGTCAACGACAGGTTACGCGGGTCGCCGTAGATCGCCCCGGCATAGAACCCGTACTGGCTGTAGTAGTGCTTGTCGAACAGGTTGTTGGCGTTGAGGCTGACGCTGGTGTTGTCGGTCAGCTGGTACTTGGCCATGGCATTCCAAATGGCATAACCGGACCAGTTCACGTCAGTGGCACCATTGCTCACACCGTTCGTGGGCTGGCCAGCCGGGCTGGAGATGGCGCGGATGTTGGTCTGCGCAGTCACGCCGGCGCCCAGGGTCAGGCGGTCGAGCGGGCCGCTCAGGCGGTAGGTGGTGGAGGCCTTGAACAGGTGCGACGGGTCGCTGCGGCCGTCGCTGTCGACGCGGCGGAAGTGCAGATAGGTGTAGCCGGCGTAGACGTTCCAGTTGGGGGTCAGGGCGCCTGCGACTTCCAGGTCGATACCGTCGGTTTCCTGCCCGGAGCCGGCCTTGTAGGCGCTGCCGCCAGTCGGGGTGGTCAGGTCGCCGTCCAACACGGCCTTGTTTTCCTGCTTGGTGCGGAAGTACGCCGCCGAGGCGTTCAGGCGGCCATCGAACCACTCACCCTTGATACCTGTCTCGTAGCTTTGCCCACGAATCGGCTCGACCTTGCTGCCGCTGCTGGTTTCAGACGTTTGCGGCGTGAAGATATCGGTGTAGCTGGCATACACCGAGTAGTTGTCGTTGAGGTCATACACCGCGCCCAGGTAGGGGGTGACGATGCCGTTTTCTTCCTGGCTGCTGCGCTCGCCAGCCACGCTGCGGGTGACCGAGGAATAGTTGCTGGTGCGCACGCCCACGATTACCGATAGCGGGTCGGTGATGCTCAGGCGGGTGGCGGCGTACATGCCCTGCAGACGGGTGGTGGTCTTGCTGTGAAGGCCGGTGCGCGAGGCGATGAGGTCGTAGTCGTCATCCACGCCATTGTGCCAGTCGGTCACCGGGAAGCCGTTGTTGGCGCGGAACTGGCAACCCAGTGCAGGCGCGCTGGTCATGCCGTCGCCGACCATGGTGCAGGTGTACTGAGGCGACCAGCCGACGGTGCGGCTGTCGTTGTAGCCGACCATGGCCTGGTGGGTGCGGCCAAACAGCTGGAACGGGCCGGAGAGGTCGATCTGCGCCGACTGCTGGGTGGTGTCGCTGGAGCTGTGCAAACCGTTCAGCACGGCGCCGCTGCCGTCCTGGTCCCAATAGCCACCGTAGCTGCCGCGCCCAGCTGAGTTCACCTTGGCAAGGCCGCGATGGTTCAGGGCTTCGGTGGTGGCTTGGGCGGCTTTCAGGTCCAGGGTCCAGTCGTTGTCGAAGCGGTGCTCAAGCGAACCGAACGCAGTGCGGGTGGTGTACTCGCCAAAGCTCCAGCTGGGCACCACGTTGGTGCTGCGCGGCAAGTCGGTCTTGCTGCCGTCGCGGTACCAGATCGGGATGTTCGCGCCCCAGCCGCCACCCACGACCTTGTTGTATTCATACTGGTAACCGGCGCCCAAGGTAGTGGCGTCGTCCAGGTCGAACTCGAAATTGGCCAACGCGGCGCGGGAACGTTCGGACTGGTTGTCGCGGAAGGAGTTGGCATCCTGCTGGGTCATCACGAAGCGCGAACGCAGGCGGCCATCTTCGGACAGCGGCAGGTTCAAGTCCGCCCCTAGACGACGCTTGTCCCAGCTGCCGTAAGTGGCATAGGCACTGCCGCCGAAGGTTTTGGTCGGTGCCTTGCGGATCAGGTTGACGGTGGCCGAGGGGTCGCCGGTGCCGCCCAGCAGGCCGTTGGCGCCGCGCACGATGTCGATGCGTTCGTACAGGTCCATGTTCAGCGCATTGCCGCTGCCACTGAAATCGGAGCCGCCCTGGGTCTGCAGGCCATCAACCTTCCAGTTGCTGATCGAGTAACCACGCGCGCGGTAGTCGGTGCGCCCACCCACCTCGGACTTGTTGGCCGTTACGCCTGGGGCGGTTTCCAATGCCTGCTCGATGGTGTGGATGTCGCGGTCATCCATCTGCTGGCGCGTGATGGTGGTAACCGATTGCGGTGTCTGCCGTGGCGTCAGTGCCAGGCCAGTGGAGCTGCGGGTGCTCTCGACCGTGTAGCCCAACTGGCCGGCATCGTCGGCAGGCAGTAATGCACTGTCTTCGATCTGTGTGGCGTCGAGTTCAAGGGGTTTGCCGTCGGCAGCCACTGCACCACCGCTGATTGCGACGGCGACGCAGAAGGCCAGCGGCTTGAGGCAATTGCCGCTTTGACTGAAGGGGGTGAACACTGTCGTGATGCTTTGGGGATTCATTTGGGAAGGCTTCGTATTTGCAGATGATTTTTTGTTAGGATTCTAGGGATCAGCCCTCCGGGCTCCAGACCCGACATGTACGGGGATGTAATTGAACGTAACGAGCGCCGCCGGCCCTCACCTAACAGGTGTTTTTCTGCATGAGCACGACCCTGCTGGTTGTCGATGATGACGACGAGATCCGCGAACTTCTTTGTGATTACCTGACCGATGCCGGCTACAACGTGCTGGCGGCAGCCGACGGTCAACAGATGCGTGACCAGCTGGCCCGGCACAAAGTGGAGCTGGTGGTGCTCGACCTGATGCTGCCGGGTGAGGACGGCCTTAGCCTGTGCAGGCAGTTGCAGGCCACACCTGGGTTGGCAGTGATCATGCTGTCAGCCAAGGGCAGCACGCTGGACCGCATCATCGGCCTGGAAGTAGGCGCCGACGACTATCTGGCCAAGCCCTTCGAACCACGCGAACTGATCGCCCGGATCAAAGCCGTACTGCGTCGTCCGCAACGCCTGGGCACCTCTGCCGAAGAACCCGTGGTGGACGCCCAGCTGTTCGCAGGCTTTCGCCTGGAACACGTCAAGCGCCTGCTCACCCGCCCGGATGGCGAGACCCTGACCCTGCCGCGCTCCGACTACCGCGTGCTGCGCGAACTGCTGGAAGCCAACAACCGTGTGGTCTCCCGTGACCAACTGACCCGCAGCGCGTTCGGCCGCGACCACCTGCCCGACGACCGTTCGGTGGACATGTGTGTCAGCCGCCTGCGCCAGCAGCTGCGCCGGGCGCCGGCGGGGACCGCGCAAATCCTGACCATCCGTAACGAAGGCTACCTGCTGAGTCTCGCCCCCCTCGCGGCTGGTGCCTGACATGCGCTGGTTTCACCGGCTATGGCCTCGCACCTTGTTTGGTCAGCTGCTGCTGATCATGGTCAGTGGCACGCTGGTGATCCAGTTGATGTCGAGCAGCATCTGGTTCGACGTGCGTTTCGCTCAGGCGCTAGAGGTGCCCGTACGACTGGTTGCTGCACGCAGCGCCCCCCTGATTGCCCAGGCCGACTGCCACGGCGGTACGCTGCAGGCGCCAGCCCACTACCAGCTTCACTGCGTCGAAAGCCCGCCTGCGCAAGAGCATGACGAGCGCCGCGGGCACAGGCGGGTCGAGCTGTTGTTGCAGCAGGCCCTGAAGTACGAGCTGGGGCATGCCCAGGACGTGCGCCTGATGCACGTGCAACTCACCGACGAGCTGGGCCAGCCGATCGTCTGGCGCAGCCTGTTCGGCCTGCGCACGGCCCAGGCGCATATCCAGTTCGCGGTGCCGTTACCCGATGGCCACTGGCTGACCGTTGCGGGCCAGGAACTGCAGGGCTGGAGCGGCGAGTCGGCCTGGGTGCTGATCAGCGATTACCTGCTGCGGGTGTATGCGCTGCGCATCGTCGCGGTGTTGCTGGTGTGCCTGGTTGCCGTGCGCCTGTGCCTGCGCCCGTTGCGGCGCCTGGCCGATGCCGCACGCGGCCTGGGCAGCAACCTCGAGCAGCCACCCCTGGCACTGGATGGCCCGGAGGAAGTGCGCCAGGCGGCGCAGGCATTCAACGCGATGCAGCAGCGGCTGATTGCCATGGTCAATGACAAGGCCTACTTCCTGGCCGCCGTGTCTCATGACCTGCGCACCCCACTGACCCGCATGCGCCTGCGTCTGGAGCGATTACCCGATGACGAACACCGCCAGCGCCTGCGGCAGAACATCACGCAGATGGACGATATGATTGGTCAGGTTCTGGACTACCTGCGTGCGGGGGAGCAGCGGAATCTGCAGCAGGTGGACCTGGACCGATTGGTCGCGCGCCAGTGTGCGGACCTGGCCACTGCCGCAGAACCACTTCCGGTGCACGGCAAGGCGGGCAGCTTGCGGGTAGATGCCTTGCTGTTGCAGCGCTGCCTGCAAAACTTGTTGGTCAACGCGTTGCGCTACGCCAAGAACATTTCAGTCACGTTGGAACGGGCCACCACAGGTGTATTGATCCATATCGACGACTGCGGGCCAGGGATTGCCCCGGGCCTGCTGGCGACCATTACCGACCCCTTCGTGCGCGGTGACGGGTCGCGTAACCAGGCGTCCGGCGGATATGGATTGGGGTTGAGCATTGCCCAGCGGATCGCCACCAGCCATGGGGGTGAGCTGATGCTGTCGAACCGTGAGAGCGGTGGGTTGCGGGTCAGCATACTGCTGCCAGGCTAACGCGATCTTCTGTGGAAGCGGCCTTGTGTCGCGATGGGCTGTGCAGCAGCCCCGACGATTAGTGCCGTGACACCAATATCTGGGGCTGCTGCGCAGCCCATCGCGACACAAGGCCGCTCCCACAAAATAGGGCTGCGCAGACCTGGGAATTCGCAATCAGGTAACAGTCTTTTACCGATTACCCAGGTTTTCCGTCCCCTGCGTTTGCCTATCCTATGCCCGGTCATCCTGCCTGCGATGGACCCATGAAACACTCTCTTCCCAGCCGCTACGCCTGCCTCGTACTCTGCCTTGTCTTCACTTTCGCCAGCCTGCCCCTGCTGGCCCAACATGCCTGGCTGTGGCCGGTAACGCTGATCACCGCGCTGCTCAGCCTGGTCGGCCTGAATGACCTGCGCCAAAGCCACCATGCGGTGCGACGCAACTACCCGATCCTGGGCAATATCCGTTACCTGATCGAAACCATCCGCCCGGAAATCCGCCAGTACCTGATCGAAGGTGACGACGACAAGCTGCCGTTCTCCCGCTCGCAACGCTCGCTGGTCTACGCCCGCGCCAAGAACGAAAGCGCCGAGAAAGCGTTCGGCACACTCAACGACGCCTACAAACCTGGTTTCGAATTCATCAGCCATTCCATGCTACCGGTGGCCACGCCAGACCCTGCGTCGTTCCGCATTGCCATCGGCGGGCCGCAATGCCGAGTGCCCTACTCGGCCTCGATCTTCAACATCTCGGCGATGAGTTTCGGCGCCCTCAGCGCCAACGCCATCGCTGCGCTCAACCGCGGCGCGCGCATGGGCCGGTTTGCCCATGACACCGGCGAAGGCAGTATCAGCCCGTACCACCGTGAACACGGCGGCGACCTGATCTGGGAAATTGGCAGCGGCTACTTCGGCTGCCGCACCGAGGACGGTCGTTTCGACCCACAGCGCTTCGCCGAACAAGCCCGCTCGGCACAGGTGAAGATGATCGAGATCAAGCTCAGCCAGGGCGCCAAGCCTGGCCACGGCGGCATTTTACCGGGGCACAAGGTCAGCCCCGAGATTGCCGAGACCCGTGGCGTACGTGTAGGCGAGGACTGCATCTCGCCAGCGGCGCACAGCGCCTTCCGCACACCGGTCGAGCTGCTGCAGTTCGTAGCCGGCCTGCGCGAGCTTTCGGGCGGCAAACCCGTGGGCTTCAAGTTCTGCCTGGGCCACCCTTGGGAATTCATGGGCATTGCCAAGGCCATGCTCGCCACCGGCATCACCCCTGACTTCATCGTTGTCGATGGCAAGGAAGGCGGCACCGGCGCGGCACCTCGCGAGTTCAGCGACAACATGGGCGTGCCAATGCGCGAAGGCCTGATGTTCGTGCACAACACGTTGGTCGGCCTGAACCTGCGCTCCAGCATCCGCATTGGTGCGGCGGGCAAGATCGTCAGCGCCTTCGACATTGCCAGCGTATTGGCCATCGGCGCTGACTGGGTCAATTCGGCACGCGGTTTCATGTTTGCCATTGGTTGTATTCAGTCGCAGAGCTGCCACACCAACAAGTGCCCGACCGGCGTGGCGACCCAAGACCCTCTGCGCCAGCGCGCCCTGGTGGTGCCAGACAAGGCCGAGCGGGTGGCCAGCTTCCACCGCAACACACTGCACGCGCTGGCCGAGATGTTGGCTGCCGCAGGCCTGGAGCACCCTTCGGAGCTCAAGCCCAAGCACCTGGCACGGCGCATCAGCCCCAGCGAAATCGGGTTGTTTTCGGACTTGCACACATTCCTCAAGCCGGGCGAATTACTCAGTGGCTCGATCGAAAGCGAGTTTTATGCGCGGATGTGGCGGATGGCGCGTAGCGACAGTTTTGCGCCGGAGACCGTAAGCCCAGCGCCGGCTCAACCAGTAACCGTTCGCCGAAAAGAGACAGCCCCGGCATAGGCCGGGGCTGTTCGATACATCAGATCAGAATCAGAAGATGCTGATCGGGTACTCGACGAATACGCGGACTTCGTTGCCGTCGTCGTTGTAACCGTTCTGCTGCACGGCGTTGTTGGTACGCAAGAACGAGCTACGCAGTTTGATCGACAGGTCCTTGGCCGGGCCGTCCTGCACCACGTAACGGATCTGGTTGAAGATCTCGCGCTCTTTACCTTCGCCGAAGCCTTGCGGGTTGGCGACGTTACGGGTGTTGATGTTGTCACCCACCACGTAAGCCAGCTTGTAGGTCAGGCCCGGAATGCCGTAGGCACCGAAGTCCAGGCCGTAGCCCAGCTGCCAGGAGCGCTCGTCTTCGGCGTTGAAGTCGGACCAGTACGAGTTGGCCAGGTAGATGGTGGAACCACCGTCACCCACGCCGCCGGCGTTCTGGTAGAAGCCGTAGTTGTAGCCAGTGCTGCCGGTGCTGCGCTGGTGAGCGAGGGTGAACGAGTGCGCACCGTACGCGTAGGTGGCTGCAAGGCTCCAGATGGTGTTGGAGTCGCCGTTCAGGCCTGCGGCTTTTACGTACTTGTTGTTGATGTCCGACTTGTAGCCGTTGAAGTCCAGGGTCAGGGACTGGTCGCTGGCGATCGGGAAGACGTAGTTCAAGCCCAGGTAGTGCTTCTTCATCACATCTTCGTTGTCGGCGGTGTACAGCGAAGCGGTGAAGTTGTCGGTGAACTTGTAGCTGCCACCTAAGACGTTGATCGACTTCAGGCCACCACCATCACGGCGCTCGGCGCTCTTGCGCGCTTCCTGGGTGAAGCGGCCGGCGTTCAGTTCCAGGCCCTGGATCTCTTTGGAGGTGATCAGGGTGCCGGTGAAGCTTTCTGGCAGCAGACGTGCATCGTCGTACTGCAGCACTGGCAGTGCTGGCATCTGGTCACCGTACTTCAGCACGGTGTTGGAAATGCGGAACTTCACAGCAGCACCACCACGCGCCAGGTTGTGCGGCGAGCTGGCGTTGCCTTCGGCATTGGTGGTTTCGTGCGGTTTGAAGAAGTCAACGCCGCCACCACCGTTGTGGCCTTTGCCACCATCCAGGCGCACGGCGTACAGGCCGAATGCGTCAACACCGACGCCAACGGTGCCTTGGGTGAAACCGGAGGAGAAGTTGGCGATGAACGCCTGGCCCCATTCGATCTGGTCGTCGGTGCCATGCTTCTTGTCACGGTTGATGTAGGCGTTGCGCAGAAGGACGTTGGCGTGACTGTCCTCGATGAAGCCCTTGCTGTCAGCCTGGTCATTGGCCTGAGCCTGGGTCGCGGCGATCATCGCCAGGGCGACCAGGCTGATCCTGGTTTTCAACATGTTGTTTTCCTTATTTCTTAATCAAAAACGCTCTGCAATATGACGCCAGGAACCAACGCCCCTTCGTAGGTTCGACGCTATGCGGATCCAGCCGGGCGGGCCGACCGGTAAGTTTACGGCGGCCCTTGGCAGCAGCTTGGCCAATAACATGGCCAGCTGGCGTTGGCCGAATCCTAGCCGTGTGCGATTACAAATGTCAAAAAGTCGTGAAATGCAGGTTGATATAACCAAAATTACCGGCCTGTCTGGTGCATTTCCATGCAGGTTTGCGCTATCAGCGGGCAATTTATCTTGTGTAGGAAATTGCCTTTTGATCGAGCGGACAATTTCCTGAAAGCAGGCAAAGCGTGGCCGTAGAGGTAGTTACAAACTGACACATATGTAAAGACAAGCCTTTACAAATAGCCGAGCGAGAGCAAATAACAAGCATTACCATCCGCACTTTATTTTCAACTGCCCGTTCCGGATGTGCCCATGCTTGTACCCTGCCGTCTTTCACCCCTGACGCTTGGCCTGTCGCTGCTTTTCAGCGCCAGCCTGGCCAGTGCCGCCACCACCACACTGCCGGAGTCGTCGGTTACCGCCGACAGCGAACGCGAGAAGGACAACCCGCGGGTCAAGGAGGTGAGCACCGCAACCCGCACCTCGACGCCCGTGCGTTATGTGCCGCAGGCCATCGATACGGTGAAAACCGCCAATGTGCTGGATTACGGCAGCAACACGCTGGGCAAGGCGCTGGAGGGTATCCCCAACGTCAGCAGCGGCGCCGACACCCGTTTTGACAGCGTACGCATCCGCGGCTTCGAGGCCAGCAACGACTTCTATCTGGACGGTATCCGCGACGACAGCCAGTACATCCGCGACCTGCACAACATCGAGCGGGTCGAAGTGCTGAAGGGGCCTGCAGCGGTACTGTATGGCCGTGGCAGCCAGGGCGGCATCGTCAACAGGGTCAGCAAGGCACCAGAGCCGGGTCGCCGCTCGACCATCGAAGCGCAGGCCGGCAGCGAAGACCTGCGCAGCCTGTATGCCGACCTCAGCGCAGACCCCAGCGACACGGTCAGCCTGCGCCTGAACATGGGCAACCAGGACAACAACAGCTTTCGCGATGGTATCGACGGCAGCCGCCAACTGTTCGCCCCGTCGATCAGCTGGCAGATCACCCCCGACCTGAACTGGCTGGTGCAGTATGAATACAGCCGCTACAACCGCACACCAGACCGCGGCATCCCGAGTGTCAACGGCCGCCCGGCAGACGTCAGCCGCAGCGCCACCTACGGCGACCATCGCGACTACATTGACGACCGCGCCCAATCGCTGCGCTCGCGGCTGAACTACCAGCTGAACGAAACCTGGCAGCTGCGCCACACCCTGGGCCTGTTCAAACTCGACAGCGAGTTCGACAACACCTATGTCACGGGCTACAACGCCGGCACCAATACCTTGACCCGCCAACGCTGGCAGCAGGACCTGAACACCCGCAACCTGTTCAACAACCTGGAGGCCGAGGGCGACTTCGACACCTTGGGCCTTGAACACAAGCTGCTGCTGGGCCTGGAGTTCGGCAACCAGCGGCGCGATCCGCTGCTATACAGCGCCGGCAGCCAGAACCTGCCAGGCCTGGGCAAACCCAGCCAGCCGCACAATGGTACGTTGGCGCTATCGAGCAACAACCACACCGTGGTCGACAGCCGCGGGGTTTATCTGCAGGACCAGATTCGCCTGAACGATCAGTGGCAGGTTCTCGCCGGCGTGCGCTTTGACCAGTTCGAAGTGGAAACCACCAACAAGGATGGCTTGCGCGAACCGCAGGACAGCAACAGCACCAGCCCACGCCTGGGCGTGGTCTACACGCCATGGCGCGACCATTCGTTCTACGCCTCGTGGAGCAAGACTTTCTCACCGGTGGGTGGCGGCTTGATCGGCATCACCCCTGGGGCGCCGGGCAATACCAACGACACCCGTCCGGAGCAGACCCGGCAGAAGGAAATCGGGGTGAAAAGTGACTGGCTCGACCAGCGCCTGACCACCACCCTGGCCATCTACGAGCTGGAACTTTACAACCGCCGCACCCGCGACCCGAACGACCCGAACATCATCTTGCTCAGCGGCATGCAGCGTTCGCGCGGCATCGAGCTGACTGCCACCGGCAACATCGTCGGCAACTGGTATGTACGCGGCGGCATTGGCCTGCAGGATGCGATCATCGTCAAGGACAATAACGGCCAGGAAGGCAACCGCATCAATGACGTGGCCAAGCGCAATGGCAGCCTGTTCGTGACCTGGAAGCCAGAACTGGGGTGGTACGCCGAAACCGGGCTGACACTGGTGGGCGAACGTTATGCGGACAACCAGAACACCACGGTATTGCCAGGGTATGGCCGTTGGGATGCACTGGCGGGGTATCGGACCCATGACTGGGATGTGCGGGCGGCATTGAGCAACATTGCTGACAAGACCTACTACAGCTCGGCGACCAGTGCGGCGCAGATCCAGGTGGGCGATCCGCGTAGCCTTGTGGTGACGGGTAGCTACAGTTTCTGATCTTAGTTGCCTGTACCTGCCTCTTCGCGAGCATGCCTGCGAAGAGGCAGGTACAGGTGCAATCAATCAGTGCCACACCGCCATCAGCGCCTGCATCTCTGCTTCGCTGATCAACCCTTGGGGGTATCGCCCGGCAAGCAGACGTCGTGGGTCGGTCGAGTCGGTCGTCCTGACCCTGATGCTTCCATGGTGTTTCAACCGCTTCGCCAAAAGCCTGAGCGATTGGCGATCAACTGCCGATGGGCGCAAAGCCGACTCACTTGCTGCGTTCATGTCCACACGTACTCCCTGGCCCGTGAGCGGCTAATTTACGTAGGTATTGTTACAGATCAGAGGCGCGGCCTGGCCGTGCCATCTCGCTATCTGCTTGAAAAACAATACAAAACGTATGCCAGCTCGGGCCTCCGGGCGTCGCCCGCGCAAAAAAGAGGCCCGTCACATGACGGGCCTCTTTATTCATCACGCGCTCAGCGCTTGACCGGCGCCGGCTGCTGTTGGGTCAGGCAGTGGATGTTGCCGCCCCCCAAGAGCAGTTCGCGACCCGGGATCATCACCACCTCATGGTCGGGGAAGATCCTTGCCAGGATCGCTCTGGCTTCGGCATCTGCCGGGTCGTCGAAGCTTGGGGCAATGATGCCACCGTTGACGATCAGGAAGTTCACGTACGAACCCGCCAGGCGCACCGACGGGTCACGCTCCTGGCTGCCGGCGACCTGGTCGACACCGGCGCACTCTTCGGCGGTGGCGTACAGCGGGCCCGGGATCGGCATCTTGTGCACGATGAACTCGCGGCCCTTGGCGTCGCGGGTGTTCTTCAGCACATCCATGGCCGCGTGGCAGCGCGCATAGTTGGGGTCGTTGGAATCATCGGTCCAGGCCAGTAACACTTCGCCCGGGCGCACGTAACAGCAGAAGTTGTCGACGTGACCGTCGGTTTCGTCGTTGTACAAGCCATCAGGCAGCCATACCACGGTGTCGACCGCCAAGTGATCGCGCAGCACCGCTTCGATCTGCTCGCGGCTCAGGTGCGGGTTGCGGTTGCGGTTGAGCAGGCATTCCTCAGTGGTGATCACGGTGCCTTCACCGTCTACGTGGATCGAACCACCTTCAAGCACAAAACCTTCGGTCTGGTAGCGCTGGCAACGCTCCATTTCCAGCACCTTGGCGGCCAGTTCCTCGTCGCGGTTCCAGGGTGCGTACAGGCCGCCGTCGAAGCCGCCCCAGGCATTGAAGCCCCAATCGACACCGCGCACTTCGCCATGGCCGTCGATGACAAAGGTCGGGCCGGTATCACGCACCCAGGCATCGTCGTTGCTGATTTCAACCACACGAATGTTCGGCTGGTCGAGTTGGCGCCGGGCGTTTTCGTACTGGCCGGCGGAGGCCGCGACGGTCACAGGTTCGAAACGGGCAATGGCTTTGGCCAGGGTTACGTGGGCAGCCTGCGCCGGCTTGCCGCCCAGGCGCCAGTTGTCCGGGCGCTCCGGCCAGACCATCCACACCTGAGTCTGCGGGGCCCACTCGGCGGGCATGTGGAAACCATCGGCACGGGGCGTGGAATTGAGGGTTTTCATGGGTGACCTCTGTGATGGCCCTGAGCCGGGGGTGCTGGGGCGTTTGCCAATTTATAACCGATATATATCGATATTTGAAGCCTGATAATCGAAGAATGCCGCGCCATTCGGCGAATTTAAATCGATAACAATCGATACCAGTCAGCGCTGGTCTGGTGAAAGGAGCGGCCTGCTGTCTACCATAGCCACACCTTATGCATCCTGTTACAGCTACGCGCGGAAATTTCCGGCAAGGCCGACTAGGGTCAATACTTGAACGACGGGCCAGCGAGCCGCTATGAACATCATCCCTACAGCAATCCCTGAAGTACTGATCATCGAGCCAAAGGTGTTCGCTGACAGCCGTGGTTTTTTCTTCGAGGCATTCAACGCCCGTGAGTTCTCACAGCAAACCGGCGTGAACGTGGAGTTCGTTCAGGACAACCACTCGCGCTCCATCAAGGGCGTGCTGCGTGGGCTGCACTACCAGGTGGCAAACACCCAGGGCAAGCTGGTGCGCGTGGTGCACGGGGAGATCCGCGATATCGCCGTGGACGTGCGCAAAAGCTCGCCAACATTCGGCAAATGGGTCGCGGTGCACCTGTCAGCCGACAACCATCGCCAGCTGTGGATTCCGCCTGGCTTCGCCCACGGTTTTGCGGTGATGAGTGAATCGGCCGAGTTCCTCTACAAGACCACCGACTACTACAACCCGGGCGCCGACCGCTGCATCCGCTGGGACGACCCGCAACTGGCCATCGACTGGGGGCTGCAGCAACCACCGCTGTTGTCGGACAAGGACAAGGTAGGCCTGCCATTGGCAGAGGCGGAACTGCTGCCTTAACTAGCGCATAATTGCGTCAGACTTTTCTGGCGCATTTACCTGATGATTGCAAAGCCCACGCCCCCACGCCGTCCCCGCTGGCGCAGCCTGGCCCTGCTGGCGCTGATCTTGGCCCCATTACTGTGGCCCCTGCATCACTTGGCCGAACGCTATTACCAGGAAGAACTGGCCTCGCAGAACCGCCAGACCCTCGACCTGTATGTGGCCAACCTGCTCGGCACCCTGCACCGCTACGAGACCTTGCCGCAAATTCTCGGCGACTTGCCGGCGCTGCGTGGCGTGCTGGCCGACCCTTTCCGCCTGGAAGCGGTGACCAACGCCAACCGCCTGCTCAAGGACATCGTGCAGCAGACCGGTGCCGAGGTGATGTACCTGATGGACGTCAGCGGCAACACCTTGGCCGCCTCGAATTGGGACAAGCACGACAGCTTCGTCGGCCGAAACTTCGCCTTCCGCCCCTACTTCAACGAAGCCATGGCTGGCCACCTGGGCCGCTTCTTCGGCCAGGGCACCACCTCGGCCAAGCGCGGCTACTTCTTTGCCGCGGCCGTGCGGGACCGCGAGCGGATCGTCGGCGTGCTGGTGGTCAAGGTCGATCTCGACCACACCGAAACCCTGTGGGGCCGTACGCCCGAGCAGCTGCTGCTGACCGATCACAATGGCGTGGTCATCCTGACTTCACGGCCCGACTGGCGCTTCCGTGCTACCCGCACGCTGACCGACGCCGAGCGCCAGGCCATCATCGCCATCCAGCCCTATCCGACCCAGGCCCCACAGCCGCTGGTTCTCAACCCGCAGGCCTGGATCACCCAGACCCGCGACATCAAGGAAACTGGCTGGCAAGTCAGCATCCTTGCCCCGCGCACGCTGGTTGATCGCTCGGTGCAGACGGTAATGGCCATCGGTGCCGGCACGCTGCTGGTACTGATGTTGCTGGCAGGCCTGGTGATGCAACGGCGGCGCCATTACATCGACCGCATCGACTTCGAAGCCCGTGGCCGCCAGGAACTGGAAAAGCGCGTGGCCGAACGCACCGCCGACCTTGAAGGCCTGAATACCCGCCTGAAAAATGCCGTGCTGGAGCGCGAAAACGCTCAGCAAGAGGCAGTGCGCGCACAGGACGAACTGGTGCAGGCCGGCAAGCTGTCGGTGCTCGGCACCATGTCGGCCAGTATCAGCCATGAGTTGAACCAGCCCCTGGCCGCCATCCGCAGCTACGCAGAAAATGCCGAGATCCTGCTCGACCACCAACGTACCGAAGACGCCCGCGGCAACCTCAAGCTGATCGGCGAGCTGACCGGGCGCATGGCCTCGATCATTGCCCACCTGCGTGCCTTCGCCCGTCGTGACCGCCATGCCCCGGAGAGCGTTGCCCTGCAGCCGGCCCTGGACGATGCCCTGGCGCTGCTTGCCAAGCGCCGCCGGGCGATGGCCGTAGAGCTGATCCGCGACCTGCCGGAAGCCACCTTGTGGGTACAGGCCGGCGAAACGCGCCTGCGCCAGGTGCTAGGCAACCTGCTGGCCAATGCCCTCGACGCCCTGACCGAAAAAGCCAACCCGCGCCGCCTGTGGCTAAGTGCCGAGCAGCGTGATGACTGCGTCTACCTGTACATCCGTGACAACGGGCCCGGCTTCAGCCGCCAGGCCCTGGAGCACGCCAAGGAGCCGTTTTTCACCACCAAGACCCGTACCCAGGGCTTGGGCCTGGGGCTGGCCATCTGTGAAAGCCTGATGCGCGCCCTGGGCGGTGAACTGCTGCTGGCCAACCACCCGGAAGGTGGTGCAATGCTGACCCTCCAGCTGCGTGTGGCCGCATCTGGCGCTACTTTGCCCAATTCGGAGGACCCCTCGGCATGACCACCGAGACACTGATCGACAGCCGAGCCCAGGTCATCCTGGTCGACGATGACCCCCACCTGCGCCAAGCCTTGAGCCAGACCCTGGACCTGGCTGGGCTCAAGGTAGTCGCCCTGGCCGAGGCCCAAGGCCTGGCCGAACGTATCGAGGCCGACTGGCCCGGCGTGGTGGTCAGCGACATCCGCATGCCGGGCATCGATGGCCTGCAGTTGCTGGAACAACTGCACGGCCGCGACAGCGAACTGCCGGTGCTGCTGATAACCGGCCATGGCGATGTGCCGCTGGCGGTGCAGGCGATGCGTGCCGGGGCTTATGACTTCCTGGAAAAACCCTTTGCCACAGACGCCCTGCTCGACAGCGTACGCCGCGCCCTGGCCTTGCGCCGACTGGTGCTGGACAACCGTAGCCTGCGTCTGGCACTGAGCGACCGCCAGCAACTGGCAACCCGCCTGGTCGGCCATTCACCGGCCATGCTGCGCCTGCGCGAGCAGATCGGCGCCTTGGCCGGCACCCGCGCCGACGTGTTGATTCTGGGTGAGACGGGCGCTGGCAAAGAGGTGGTGGCCCGCGCGCTGCACGACCTGTCCAGCCGCAGCGAAGGGCCGTTCGTGGCGATCAACGCCGGCGCGCTGGCCGAGTCGGTGGTCGAAAGCGAACTGTTCGGCCACGAGCCCGGTGCGTTCACCGGCGCGCAGAAACGCCGTATCGGCAAGTTCGAATTTGCCAACGGCGGCACGCTGTTCCTCGACGAAATCGAGAGCATGAGCCTGGATGTACAGGTGAAGTTGCTGCGCATGCTGCAGGAGCGGGTGGTCGAACGCCTGGGCGGCAACCAGTTGATCCCGCTGGACATCCGCATCATAGCCGCCACCAAGGAAGACCTGCGTCAGGCTGCCGACCAAGGGCGTTTCCGCGCGGACCTGTATTACCGCCTGAACGTGGCGCCGCTGCGTATTCCGCCACTGCGTGAACGCGGCGACGACATATTGGTGTTGTTCCAGCATTTCGCCGATGCTGCCAGCCAACGTCATGGCCTGTCGCCGCATGCGCTGCAACCCGCGCAACGCGCCCTGCTGCTGCGTCATGACTGGCCAGGCAACGTCCGCGAGCTACAGAACGCCGCCGAGCGTTTCGCCCTTGGCCTGGAACTAGCACTCGATGGCCAGGCACCCTCGGCAGCAGCGCCGGCAGCGCCCATGCTCAGCGGCAACCTCAGCGAACAGGTCGAGCAGTTCGAACGTTCGCTGATCGCCGCCGAACTGGCCCAGCCACACGGCTCCATGCGGAGCCTGGCCGAAGCACTGGGTATCCCCCGCAAAACCCTGCATGACAAGCTGCGCAAGCATGGCTTGAACTTCGACGGCGGCAGCGGCGGACATGACGATCAAGAGGACAACCGTTAATGAGCACCAATAGCCAGTACCTGCAGTCCGTACTGCACAGCGACATCCCCCTTACCCGCGAGATGGGCCTGGAAGTGATCGATTGGCAGCAGCACACCCTGCGCCTGCAACTGCCGCTGGCGGCCAACGTCAACCACAAAAGCACCATGTTCGGCGGCAGCCTGTACTGCGCAGCAGTGCTGGTGGGTTGGGGCTGGCTGCACCTGCGCCTGCGTGAACTGGGGATCGATGACGGGCATATCGTCATCCAGGAAGGGCAGATCAGCTACCCGTTGCCAGTGACCGGCACGGCAGTGGCGCGTTGTGCCGCGCCAGACGAGAAAACCTGGGAGCGGTTCCTGACCCTGTACCAGCGCCGTGGGCGGGCGCGGTTGACGTTGGAAACCACCGTGAGCAATGCCGGAAGTGACGAGCCTGCAGTGAAATTCAGCGGCCAGTACGTTCTGCACCGCTAGTACGACTAACGCGGCCTTTGTGGGAGCGGCCTTGCGTCGCGATAGGGCCGCAAAGCGGCCCCAGGATTTCAGCTTCGCCGCCAGAATTGCCGGGGCCGCTTTGCGGCCCTTTCGCGACGCAAGGCCGCTCCCACAGGATCGTGCCAGGCAGTTAGATGAGGTTCAGGAAGGCCTGGCGCCATGCAGCATTGGCAGGCAATGCCAGGAAATGCGGATTGAGCAGCGACTCGCGTGGCGGATACCGGAACGGCAAGCCATCCAGCCCGATCACTTCGCCACCGGCCCCCTCCACCACACCCTGCGCCGCAGCAGTGTCCCACTGCGAAGTCGGCGCCAGGCGCGGATAACAATCGGCGCTGCCCTCGGCCAGCAGGCAGAACTTCAACGAGCTGCCGATATTGGCCAGCTCCAGCTCGCCCACCGCAGCCCCAAGGCCGGCCAACAGCGCTTCCTGCTCCGGGCTGGAATGCCGACGGCTGGCCACCACGGTAAAACGCTCGCCCTGCGCGGGTGCGTTGCGTACTTGGATCAGCTGGGCTGCCTCACCGGCATCTGCACGCCAGGCCCCCATGCCGCGCCCACCAAAATAGCAGCGCCCATTGGTGGGCATCGACACCACGCCAAACACCACCTCGCCGTTCTCGATCAGGGCGATGTTGACCGTGAACTCTTCACTGCCGGCAATGAATTCCTTGGTGCCATCCAGCGGATCGACCAGCCACCAGCGGCTCCAGCTTTGCCGCTCGGCCAGCGCAATATTGCAGTCCTCTTCGGACAGCACCGGAATCTGCGGCGCCAGCGCCAGCAGGCCATCGGCAATTACCCGGTGCGCGGCCAGGTCGGCGGCGGTAACCGGCGAATCGTCGGCCTTGTTGGTTACCGCGACATCGGCGCGCCAGAATGGCAGGATCGCCTCGCCTGCCGTCAGCGCCAGCTTGACCACTTCGTGCATCAGTTGCAGGTCGTTCATAGCTCCAGCAGCCCCCGCTGAATCAGCAGGTCACGGGCCAGGTACAGCGCCGCCAGGGCGCGGCCCTCGGTGAACTGCGGATGCATGGCCAAGGCCGACAACTCACGCAGGTTGACCTTGTCGACCCGCATCGGCTCGGGCTCGTCGCCTTCCAGGCGCTCTTCGTACAGGTCGCTGGCCAGCACCACCTGAATCTTCTGGCTCATGTAGCCCGGCGACAGCGACAGTTCCGTCAGGTGCTCCAGCTGGCGTGCGCCAAAACCGGCTTCTTCCTTGAGCTCCCGGTCGGCTGCCGCCAGCACGTCTTCGCCCGGCTCGATCAGGCCCTTGGGCAACGACAGCTCGTATTCATCGGTGCCACCGCAGTATTCCTCCACCAGCACGGCGTGCTCGGCATCGAGCATGGCCACGATCATCACCGCGCCGTAGCCGTTACCCCGGCCCACCAGGCGCTCATAGGTGCGCTCGGCGCCATTGCTGAAGCGCAGCTGTACGGCTTCGACGCGGAACAGGCGGCTACTGGCGACAATTTCGCGGCTGAGTACGGTGGGTTTCTGGCGCATGGGGCGGCTCCTTGGCGTGAACGGGTTACTATACCGTGGCTTGCCGACTGATCGAGAGTTTCCCATGCCTGTTCTTCCCTGGTCTGCCATCGATACCGTCCTGCTGGACATGGATGGCACCCTGCTCGACCTGCATTACGACAACCGCTTCTGGCTGGACCACCTGCCCCAGCGCTATGCCGAGCTGCACGGTGTTAGCCGGGCCATGGCGGAAATGGAGCTGCAACCGCTGTTCGAACGCAATGCCGGCACATTGAACTGGTACTGCCTGGACTTCTGGAGCCGCGAGCTACGCCTGCCCATTCGCGAGCTGAAGCGGGAAATTGCCGACCTGATTGCCCTGCGCCCGGATGCCGATACCTTCCTGGCGGCGATTCGCCAGGCCGGCAAGCGTGTCGTGATGATCACCAATGCCCACCGTGACTCGCTGTCGCTGAAGCTGGAACGGGTGGAGCTGGCACCGTACTTCGAGCGGCTGATCAGCTCGCACGACTATGGCTACCCGAAGGAAAGCCCGCAGTTCTGGGATGCCCTGCAGGCGGATATCGGCTTCGAACCAGAACGCAGCCTGTTCATTGATGACACGCTGGCGATTCTGCGCAGTGCACGGCGGTTTGGTGTGGGGCACTTGCTGGCGGTGCGCCAGCCAGATAGCAAAGCAGGGCCGCGGGATACTGAAGAGTTTGCGGCGGTCGAGGATTACCGGGAGTTACTGGTAGGCCTATGAGGCCCTCTTCGCGGGTGAACCCGCTCCTACAGATACTGCGCCAGCCGTGAGAGGGCGCTCAACCTGTGGGAGCGGGCATGCCTGCGAAGAGGCCGGCACAGACTTCAGCGATCAGTCAGGAATACGCAGCACCTGCCCCGGATAGATCTTGTCCGGGTGCTTGAGCATCGGCTTGTTGGCCTCGAAAATCTTGTTGTACTGGTTGGCACTGCCATACACGACCACGGCAATGGCTGAAAGTGTGTCGCCCGATTTCACAGTGACGAACCTTGCCGCCTGGACTACCGGCCCGGTCACGGTGATCTGGTCCTCGACACTGGCCACGCCGCTGATGTTGCCCGCCGCCAGGATGATCTTCTCCTTCTCTTCCTGGCTGGCCACTTCACCCTTGAGGATGATCTTGTCCCCTTCTACAGTGGCCGTGATGTTGGGGTTGCCCAGGCCGACAGCTTCCACGTGTTTCTTAAGCTGCTCCTCGGCATTGGCGTTGCCAGGGGTCAGCAGGTCGATCAACTTCTCGCCGGCTTCCTTCACGAAACTGAACAGGCTCATTGCGCTCTCCTTGTTGACGAAACCTTGGACACAGGAGTCTAGGCCAGCTTTACCACTCCCGCCCTGCGCGACCAATCGACGCGGTCTATCAAGGCATAGACCCTAGCGATTAGACGCCGCCGGCCCGCACGCCTAGGCTTGTGCTATCAGAAAGCCGCCGGTATTCAGCGCCCCGATGAACAGCAAGCCTCCGGTCTGCGCGGCCTCATCGCCCTTGTCCATGCCCGCCGCCAGCAACACCTACGATTACGTCCAGCTCAGCGACGCCAAACGCGACAGCACCCCGCTGGCCGAGGAAGTGGCCCTGGCCATTGTCTATAACGGCCTCAACCAGGCGGTGATGCTGGTCAGTCCTACCGATCTGGAAGACTTCGCGGTCGGTTTCAGCGTCGGCAGCGGCATTGTCGAAGGCACCGCAGAAATCTACGACCTCAAGCTTTCCGGCAGCGGCTCGGCAATGTACGCCGACCTGGAAATCTCCAGCCGGGCGTTCTGGAACCTGAAAAACCAGCGTCGCCAACTGGCCGGCACCAGTGGTTGCGGCCTGTGTGGGGTCGAGGCGCTGGAGCAGGCGCTGCCGGATCTGGCCGTGTTGCCGGGTGCGCCCCTGCCCCCGGCCCAGTGGCTGGTCGGCCTGCGCGAGCGCATCGACGCCTTCCAGCCACTGGGCCAGCATTGCGGCGCCGTACATGCAGCACTGTTCATGGACCGCCAAGGTGAACTGCTGCTCGGCCGCGAAGACATCGGCCGGCACAACGCCCTCGACAAACTGATCGGCGCCCTGCTGCGGCAACGCATCGACAGCCAGGGTGGCTTGGCCATCGTCACCAGCCGCTGCAGCCTGGAGCTGATCCAGAAAGTACTGCGTGCCGGCATCCAGACCCTGGTCAGCCTGTCAGCGCCCACCGGCCTTGCCCTGCAATGGGCACGCAAGCACAACCTCAACCTTATCCATTTGCCCAAGCACAGCGCACCGCGGGTCTACAGCCCAGCGGCGGAGTCGTAACAGTCGTGACCTCGTACCAACATCTTCCGGACAACGCCCCAGCCTCCCCTCCTCGCTACAAGCCCTACCACGGCCCCGCCGGCGGTTGGGGCGCACTGCGTAGCGTGGCCAAGGCATGGGTCGGCAGCGATAACGCGCTGAAGAACATTCGCGCCCTGCTCAAGACCAACCAGAACGGCGGTTTCGACTGCCCCGGCTGCGCCTGGGGGGATTCGCCGGAAAGCGGCATGGTCAAGTTCTGCGAGAACGGCGCCAAGGCGGTGAACTGGGAAGCTACCAAGCGCCGTGTCGATGCAGCCTTCTTCACCCGTTACAGCGTCACCTCGCTGCTGCAGCAGAGCGACTACTGGTTGGAGTACCAAGGGCGCCTGACCGAACCGATGGTCTACGACGCACCCAGCGACCGTTACCTGCCGATCAGCTGGGATGCCGCCTTCGCCCTGATCGCCCGCGAACTGAACAAGCTGGCCAACCCTGACCAGGCCGAATTCTATACCTCGGGACGTGCCAGCAACGAAGCGGCGTACCTGTACCAACTGTTCGTGCGCGCCTACGGCACCAATAACTTCCCTGACTGCTCGAACATGTGCCATGAGGCCAGCGGCGTGGCATTGGGGCAAAGCGTCGGGGTCGGCAAGGGTACAGTCACCTTCGACGACTTCGAGCACGCCGACTCTATTTTTGTCTGGGGCCAGAACCCCGGCACCAATCACCCGCGCATGCTCGACCCACTGCGCGATGCGGTAAAACGTGGCGCCCAGGTGGTGTGCATCAACCCGCTCAAGGAGCGTGGTCTGGAGCGCTTCCAGCACCCCCAGAACCCACTGGAAATGCTGACCAACAGTGACCGTCCGACCAACACCGCCTTCTTCCGCCCGGCCCTGGGTGGCGACATGGCGATGCTGCGTGGCATGGCCAAGTTCGCCCTGCAATGGGAGCGCGAAGCCCAGGCCAACGGCGAACCGGCCGTGTTCGACCACGCCTTCATCGCCGAACATGGCCATGGCGTCGACGAGTACCTGGCCGTGGTGGACGCCACGCCGTGGTCGCACATCCAGGCACAGTCCGGCCTGACCTTGGCGGATATAGAACTGGCCGCGCGCATGTACTGCCGCGGCAAGCGGGTGATCATGTGCTGGGCGATGGGCATCACCCAACACCGTCATTCGGTGCCGACCATTCAGGAAATCGTCAACCTGCAGATGCTGCGTGGCAACATCGGCGTGCCCGGCGCCGGCCTGTGCCCGGTGCGTGGCCACAGCAACGTGCAGGGTGACCGCACCATGGGCATCAACGAGCGCCCGCCAGAGGCGCTGCTGGATGCCATCGAAAAGCGCTTTGGCTTCCCCGTGCCGCGGCGCAATGGCCATAACACCGTCGAAGCCATTCACGCGATGCTCGATGGCCGGGCCAAGGTTTTCATCGGCTTGGGCGGCAACTTCGCCCAAGCCACACCCGACACTGAGCGTACCGCCCAGGCGCTGCGCAACTGCGAGCTGACCGTGCACATCAGCACCAAGCTCAACCGTAGCCACCTGGTCCATGGCAAGCAGGCACTGATCCTGCCGTGCCTGGGCCGCACCGACATCGACCTGCAGGCCGACGGGCCGCAGGCAGTCACGGTGGAAGACTCGTTCAGCATGGTCCACGCCTCCAACGGCCAGCTGAAGCCGCTGTCGACGCAAATGCGCTCGGAACCTGCAGTGATCGCTGGCATCGCCGCCGCCACGCTGGGCAAGCAACCGGTGGACTGGCACTGGCTGGTGGCCGACTACGACCGCATTCGCGATCTGATCGGCGACACCATTGCCGGTTTCAGCGGCTTTAACCAGCGCCTGCGTAATCCGGGTGGCTTCTATCTGGGCAACAGCGCGGCCAGCCGCGAATGGGCGACCAGCACCGGCCGCGCCAACTTCAAGGCCAACCTGCTGCCCGACACGCTGCTTGACGAACGCGTACGGGCCAGCGGCCAGTTGCCAGACTTGATCATGCAATCGATGCGCTCGCACGATCAGTACAACACCACTATCTACGGCCTGGACGACCGCTACCGCGGTGTGCGCGGCCAACGCGAGGTGCTGTTCGCCAACGAAGCCGACATCATCCGCCTGGGCTTTGAGCCGGGGCAGAAGGTCGACATCGTTTCGCTGTGGGGGGATGAACATGTGCGCCGGGTGCAAGGCTTTACCCTGCTGGCCTTCGACATACCTGCCGGGCAGGCGGCGGCGTATTACCCGGAGGTGAACCCGCTGGTGCCACTGGAGAGCATTGGTGTTGGTAGCCATACGCCAACATCGAAGTTCATTGCCATCAAGCTGGAGCGTGCGCGCGAGGACGGGCGTATCCTGTAAAAATGAAAAAAGCCCTGTTCCGTGGCGGCTCAGGGCTTTGTCATAAAGGTCTCAGACAGCCTAAAAACGATAAAGTTTCATAGTAAATACAGCAAGTTAGAGAATTGTGTACAACTCGTGTTACTCGTCGGATTTCCGTTGCCAGCCACGTCTCTTAGCCTCAAATTCGCCTCGTCATCCCTATGAGGCTCTCTTGATGAAGAAGTACTCCTCGATTCTGTTGTTGTCTTTCAGCTTGCTCAGCGGCGTTGCCATGGCAGGCGGCACCACCGAGGCCGGCATTGGCGGCGCATTGGGTGGGGTACTGGGCTCTGTCGTGGGCAACTCCATCGGTGGCAGCACCGGCGGCGCCATTGGTGCCGGTCTGGGCGGTGCGGCAGGTGGCGCCCTGGGCGCAGACAAACGCCAGCGTGGTGAGGCCGCTATCGGCGGCGCGCTGGGCGCTGCAGGTGGTAACGTGGTCGGTCGCTCCGTGGGCGGCACCACGGGTAGCTACATTGGCGCGGCAGCCGGCGGTGGTGCCGGTGGTGCGCTGGGTAACTACCTGGGCAAAGAGGCCGACGAAGACGATTACCGCGATGGCCGCCGCTATCGTCGCGGCTACGACGACGACCGTCGTCACTGGGACCGTGGTCACCACTATGGCCACCGCAAGCACAAGCGCCACTGGCGCGACTAACGCCTGAGGGCCCTGCCCCGGCAACAAAAGCCCCGCCCCTGCCAGCGGGGCTTTTTTATGCCTGCCGCTCCAGCACGAGGCCGGACAGAATCACCTGCAGCGCCTCTGGCAACGCCACAGGCCGGCCACTGTCGCGCTCGATGAACACCTGCACTACCGTGCCTGCTGCGCACGCCTCCGGTTCGCCCGGGCGATACAGCGCCAGCCGGTACTCTACCGTGCTGCCCGCCAGTCGCGTCACTCCCAACCCCACCTCCAACAAATCCGGGAAGCCCGGTAGCGCGTAGAAATCCGCAGCCGAACTGACCACGAAGGCGGCCAGTTCACCGTGCCGCAGGTCCAGTTCGGCCTGCTCGACGAGAAACGCCTGGATCGCGGTTTCGAAAAAACCGTGCACCGTTGCACCGGCGATGTGGCCGTTCAGGTCGTTGTCCTGGGGGCGGGTGAGGATCGGGTGGAAGTGGGAGAAGGCAGTGCGCTGAGGGGCTTCGGTCATCTGGCTGGCTCTTGTCTTCGCTATGGATGCCGACAGTGAAACAGAAAAAACAGACTTTCGCTGCCTATGCGGGCCCCTTCGCGGGCAAGCCCGCTCCTACAACGGCCTGCGCTCACCACCGATCAGTGTGTAGGAGCGGGTTTACCCGCGAATACGATGGCGGCTGCGACGGTGAACCACGGGTGGAAATTGGCCAGCAGGTCCGGCCCTTTCGCGGGCAAGCCCGCATCCACAAAAAAGCCGCCCCTGGGGGCGGCTTTCTCGTTGCGGCTGGGCTCGGCTTACAGCTGCGGGCCAGCGGCTTTGATGGCGTCGGAAACTTCGAACTTCTTGAAGTTTTCGATGAACAGCTTGGCCAGACCTTTGGCAGCCTCGTCGTAGGCCGCTTTGTCAGCCCAGTTGGTGCGCGGGTTGAGCAGTTCGGTTTCAACGCCCGGAACGGCCTTCGGCACGTCCAGGTTGATGATGTCCAGGTGCTCGGTTTCGGCACCGACCAATGCGCCGCTCTGGATGGCAGCGATCACGGCACGGGTAGTGGGGATGCTGAAGCGCTTGCCAACGCCGTAGCCACCACCAGTCCAGCCGGTGTTGACCAGGTAGACCTTGGAGTTGAAACCATTGATACGCTTGATCAGCAGCTCAGCGTACTCGCCAGCCGGACGCGGGAAGAACGGTGCGCCGAAGCAGGTGGAGAAGGTCGACTTGATGCCGCCGCCCGAGCCCATTTCAGTGGAACCGACCAGCGCGGTGTAGCCGGACAGGAAGTGGTAGGCCGCCTGCTCGTTGTTCAGGATCGAAACCGGAGGCAGAACACCTGTCAGGTCGCAGGTGAGGAAGATCACTGCGTTAGGCTCGCCGCCCAGGTTCGCTTCCGAACGCTTGGCAACGTGCTCCAGCGGGTAGGCCGCACGGCTGTTCTGAGTCAGGCTGACGTCGGTGTAGTCGGCGTGCTTGTTGGCGTCGAGAACGACGTTTTCCAGTACTGCGCCGTGCTTGATGGCTTTCCAGATGACCGGCTCGTTCTTTTCGGACAAGTCGATGCACTTGGCGTAGCAGCCGCCTTCCATGTTGAAGACAACGCCTTCGCCCCAACCGTGCTCGTCGTCACCGATCAGGTAACGGCTTTCGTCAGCCGAAAGGGTGGTCTTGCCAGTACCGGACAGGCCGAAGAACAAGGTCACATCGCCTTCTTCGCCGATGTTGGCTGCGCAGTGCATTGGCAGTACGTCGGCAGCCGGCAGCAGGAAGTTCTGCACCGAGAACATGGCTTTCTTCATTTCGCCGGCGTAGCGCATGCCAGCGATCAGCACTTTCTTCTGGGCGAAGTTGATGATCACGCAACCGTCGGAGTTGGTGCCGTCACGCTCAGGCTCGCACACGAAGTTGGCGACGTTGAGGATCTGCCACTGGTCGCGGCCAGCCGGGTTGAACTGCTCCGGGTTGATGAACAGGCAACGACCGAACAGGTTCTGCCAGGCAGTCTGGGTGGTCATCTTCACCGGCAGGTAGTGCTCGGCTGCGGCCCCTACGTGAACATAGGAAACGAAGTGATCCTGGGCGTTGTTGAACGCCTCGACGCGAGCCCACAGGGCATCGAACTTGTCAGCCGGGAACTTGCGGTTGATCGGGCCCCAGGAAATGGCGTCCTGGGTGGAAGGTTCTTCGACGATGAAACGGTCAGCCGGCGAGCGGCCAGTACGGTGACCAGTCTCCACGACCAGTGCGCCAGTATCGGCTAGTACGCCTTCACCGCGTTGCAGCGCTTCTTTTACCAGCTCATCGACGCTCAGGTCGGTGTACACGGTGTTGTTGGCTTGCGTCATGAGATACCCCATCCGGCCCGAGGCCGAGTGCTCCAAACGTTTTGTAGTTGTCTTGAAAAAACTACTACAGCGAAAAAAGTGGCCGGATTATGCCAGAAACGCCCAAAAAAAGTAGGCCCCTCCTGTCAGAACTGCGCTTTTGCGCAATTCGACAGGAGATTATCCTGTGATTTAACGTTTCAGTGACGAGTTTCTGAGGCCACGTCAGTACCGCCACCCGCAAACAGTTGCGCCACATCGCTGGCATCGAAGAAGTAGCGCTCGTTGCAGAACTGGCAATCGATCTCTACCGTCCCGCCACATTCGTCCACCAGCGCCTTGGCGTCGTGTTCGCCCAGACTGACCAGCGCATTGCCGGAGCGTTCCCGCGAACAGCTGCAATTGAAGCGCAGTGGCTGGATATCGAACAGGCGCACGGCGTCTTCGTGGTACAGGCGGTGCAGCAGGGTTTCGTTGCCCTCTGTCCACTCTTCAGGCTTGAGCGTCTTGGCCAGGGCCACCACGTGCTGCCAGCTGTCTTCACGCTCTTCATCATCCGGCTGGCGATCACGCGGCAGTTGCTGCAGCAACAGCCCACGGGCCTTGCCGCCTGCGGCATTGAGCCAGAAACGGGTATTGAGCTGCTGCGACTGGACGAAGTAGCTGGTGAAACATTCCGACAGGTTGGCGCCATCGAGGTCGACGGTCCCCTGATAGCGCTGGCCCTTGACCGGGTCGATGGTCAGGGTCAGGTGGCCGTCGGGCATCAGCTGCGACAGGGTGGCATCAGCCGAAATCTGGTCCGCTTCGTAGCGGGCCATGCCGCGGATCTCGCGGTCGCTGGAGCATTCCACCATCAGCAGCGGAATCGGCCCAGCCGAACGCGCCTGCAGAATCAGCAAGCCATCGAACTTCATCGCACCCACCAGCAAGGCGGTGGCGGCCATCAACTCACCGAGCAGCACCTTGACCGGCTGGGGGTACTCATGACGCGCCAACACTGCGGCGTAGCTGTCATCGAGAGACACCCACTCGCCGCGCACATCGCGCTCGTCGAAGAGGAAACGTTGGGTGAAATCTGTATCAGGCAAATCGCTCATAGGTTTCGGCTATCTAAAAAATGATGACAAAATGGTTACAAGGGTTGTCGAGAATCGGCGAGAACCCGTGACAGAGCGCTCACAAGGCGCTCCGATTCCTGTTTGCAATAGAGGTATTTTATGGACAATCGACCACTGTTCCAAGCAAGGTGGTCCTGGGGGCCATTGGCAGCCTGTACGCTGCTTCCCATCGCTCTACTGTGTTTCTGGTTATGGCCTTTTGGCCAGATCCTGTGCCTGACTTTCGACGAGTGGCTGTTCCGCAGCCTGAACGCGCCGCTGGCCGATAGCACCACCTGGCGCTACATCTGGACCATCGGTAGCCTACGCCCGTTCGACATCGTCGTCGGCCTGATCCTGCTCGCTGTGCTCATTCGTGGTGACTGGGTGTTCAAGGCCGCTCAGGTTCGCCAGGCATTTTTCGGCTTTCTGGTCACGCTACTCCTCTTAGTGGTGATTCGCGCGCTGTTTTCCAAGTGGGTGGATGCAGCCGGGTGGCAACACAAGAGCCCATCGATGATCTTCGACGACGTCGTGCACCTGAGTGACTATTACCCGAACCTGGAGGCGGCCTGGGAACTCAAGGACCGTTCCAGCAAAAGTTTCCCGGGTGATCACGCCTCGGTGCTGCTGATCTGGGCGCTGTTCATGAGCGTGTTCAGCCGCCGCCTTGTGCAATACCTGGTGGTCTGGGGGCTCGCAGCGCTGTTCATGCTGCCGCGCCTGGTGGCCGGTGCCCACTGGGGGCAGGACGACTACATCGGCGGCTTGCTGATGGCCGTACTGGCGTTGGGCTGGAGCTACTACACGCCCCTGGCGGCCAAAGGCAGCGAGGCGTTGATGCGCTGGACAGCGCCGTTGTTCAAGCTGCTGTCCACGTTACCGCTGGTCGGACGAATGGCGGTGTTGCGCTAGATTCCTGGGGCTGCGCAGCAGCCCCATTCAATCGTAACTTCCATGCAGCTGGTGAATCTGCCGCCGCTGCTTCTTGGTCGGCCGGCCATCGGTGGTCACGCCCATGGCCCCGGCCTTACGCATCTCAGCCGCCTGTTCACGGCGACGCACACTTTCTTCGGTTTCCTCGTACAACGCCTGCGCCTCTGGGGCACCTCGACGCACCACCGACAGCGCCTTCACCACCACCGTGCGCTCATCGAAGCCGGTACGCAGCACGAACGCGTCGCCCACCCGCGGCTCTTTGCCCGGCTTGCAACGCTCGCCCCGGCAATGCACCTTGCCACTCTCGATCGCCGCCTTGGCCAGCGCTCGCGTCTTGTAGAAGCGCGCCGCCCACAACCATTTGTCCAGGCGAACCTTGTCGTCGTCTTCGGCTTTTTGTGCCATCCCGTTACCTCGGATTCTGTCTTTCATCGAACTGTACTACCTTCACATACGGATGCAAAAAGTCCCCGCCGTGCTTAAAGTTCTCCACCTCATTCGCAGGGTGCGCTTCGTGAAGACATTTGACCATTTGACTGTGATCGGCCTGCGCGAGTGGGTCGCCCTGCCTGACCTCGGCGTGGCCGGGCTGCGCGCCAAGATCGACACCGGTGCCAGCACGTCGAGCCTGCATGCCACCGAAGTGGAACCCTTTGAGCGCGACGGCCAGCCCTGGGTTCGCTTCACTGCGCACCTGGGCTCGGTGGTGCAGTTGCGCCACCGCCGCTGCGAGGCACCGTTGGTGACAATGAAGACCATCAAGAGCTCCAACGGCCACGCCCAGACCCGCTACGTCATCCGCACGTCACTGGCGCTGGGTGATGGTGTGTGGGAGGTGGAGTTCACCCTGGCCTGCCGCAAGAACATGCGCTACCGCCTGTTGCTTGGCTCCAAGGCCCTGATACACGGCCAGCTGGTAGTGAACCCAGGCCTGAAATACGTACAAGACAAACCGGCCTTCCCGGCCACCCTTTCCCCTGTCACAGGTGCTGCATGAAGATCGCTGTGCTGTCGCGCAATCCGCGTCTGTATTCCACCCGCCGCCTGGTCGAAGCCGGTACCCAGCGTGGCCACGAAATGGTGGTGATCGATACCCTGCGGGCATACATGAACATTGCCAGCCACAAGCCGCAGATCCACTACCGCGGCAAGCCGCTGGAAGGCTTCGATGCCGTGATCCCGCGCATAGGTGCTTCGGTTACGTTCTATGGCTGCGCGGTGCTGCGCCAGTTCGAAATGATGGGCGTCTACCCGCTCAACGAGTCGGTAGCCATTGCCCGCTCGCGCGACAAGCTGCGCTCGTTGCAGCTGTTGTCGCGGCGCGGCATCGGCTTGCCGATCACCGGTTTCGCCCACTCGCCGGATGACATCCCCGACTTGATCCAGATGGTCAACGGTGCCCCGCTGGTGATCAAGGTACTGGAAGGCACCCAGGGCATTGGCGTGGTGCTGTGCGAAACCCCCCAGGCGGCCGAGTCGGTAATCGAAGCGTTCATGGGCCTCAAGCAAAACATCATGGTTCAGGAGTACATCAAGGAGGCCGGTGGCGCAGATATCCGATGCTTCGTGGTAGGCGACAAAGTAATTGCCTCGATGAAGCGTCAGGCCAAACCGGGCGAGTTCCGCTCCAACCTGCATCGGGGTGGCGTCGCCAGCCTGATAAAAATCACCCCAGAAGAGCGCATCACCGCCATCCGGGCGGCCAAGGTGATGGGGTTGAGCGTGGCGGGTGTGGATATCCTGCGTTCCAACCACGGGCCGTTGGTGATGGAGGTAAACTCGTCGCCAGGGCTGGAGGGCATTGAAGTCACCACCGGCAAGAACGTCGCCGGGATGATCATCGAGCACCTGGAGAAGAATGGCGGGCCCAATCAGACCCGGACCAAGGGCAAAGGCTGATTCAAGCCTGTGCCCGCCTCTTCGCGGCTAAGCCGCTGCCACAGGTATTGCAGAGTCCCTGTAGGAGCGGCTTTAACCGCGAAGAGGCCAGTGAGCCTCACACAGCATTACGCGGCAGCAGCAGCCCCAGCGGCAACCTGACCCGCGCCTCGATCCCGCCGCCAGACCGGTTACGCAACTCCACGTTCCCGCCATGTTGCGCAGCAATCCGCTTCACGATCGCCAGCCCCAACCCGGTGCCCTTGCCGCCCCGCGCCCGGTCACCGCGAATGAACGGGTTGAAAATGGTTTCCAGCTCCGACTCGTCAATACCGGTGCCCCGGTCCAGCACACTGAGCACCACATACGGCGCACTCTCATCACCTGATACATAGGCAGCCACCTCGACCCCCTTGCCAGCATGGTGCAGGGCGTTGCCGATCAGGTTGCCCAGCATGCGCTTGAGCGAAACCCGGCGCAGCGGGAACGGTGGAATCGGCTCCAGGCACAGGCGCACACGCTCTTCCGGCTGGTTGTACGGAGCCACCACCTCACGCACCAAGTCAGCAAGGTCGACCTCTTCCACCGGCTCGTCACGGCCATCGCGGATGAAGGCCAGGAACTGATCGAGAATCGCGTCCATGTCCTCGATATCGCGAACCATGTCATCGCTCAGCTCGTTGTCGCTGTTCAGCAAGGACAGCGACAGACGCAGGCGCGTCAGTGGCGTGCGCAAGTCGTGGGAAACCCCGGCCAGCATCAACTCGCGCTCGCGCCCGGCCTGCTCGACATCCTCGGCCATCTGGTTGAACGCCTTGTACACCTCGGTCATCTCGCTGGGGGTATCGCTGATCGGCAGGCGCACACTGCGCCCCTGGCCAAGCTGGCGGGCGGCGAATACCAAGCGTTTGAGCGGCTGGTTGAGCTGACGCACAAAAATCCACGCCGATGCTGTGGACAACAAGCCAATGGCCAGGAACCAGCCCAGCACGTTCCAGATCTTCTGCCCACGCAATGGGTGCGGGTACAGCGGCACTTTCAGCCAACCCGGCCCCAGGCTTGGCGCATTGACCCACAACGCGGGCGGTGCATGAATGCGCAGCCGCACTTCGGTGTCGTCACCCAGCTCGGCCTGCATCTGCCGTTGGTAGATTTCACTGTAGGGCCAATGCTGCTCGCCTTCGGGCACACCCGAGCCGGTCACCCGGATAAGGCCTGCCGCCTCGGCGATCTTGTCGCGGTTTTCTTCGTCGGCGGCCCAATAGGCGCGCAAGGTCAGCGCTACACCATGGCTGTACTGACGGTCGACCAGCACGTCCTCGTTCATCAGCAGGTAGACCAGGGTCAGCGCCTTGGAGAACAGAACGACGATCAACACCAGCCACAGGGTGCGGGCGAAGAAACTTTGCGGAAACCAGAGCGGTGTTTTCATCGACGTTCAGGCATCATTTTCCGGCGTTTCCGTCCGGTACGAACACGTAGCCGACGCCCCAGACGGTCTGGATATAACGCGGCTTGGACGGGTCCGGCTCGATCATGCGACGCAGGCGTGAGATCTGCACATCGATGGAGCGCTCCAGCGCATCCCATTCGCGGCCGCGCGCCAGGTTCATCAGCTTGTCGCGGGTCAACGGCTCACGGGCGTGCATCACCAGGGCCTTGAGCACGGCGAACTCGCCGGTGGTGAGCATGTGCACTTCGTTGCCGCGCTTGAGCTCGCGGGTGGCCAGCGACAGTTCATAGTCGCCGAAGGTGACCGACTCGTCTTCGCTGCCCGGCGCTCCCGGCACGCTCGGCGCCTGGCGACGCAGCACCGCCTTGACCCGGGCCATCAGTTCGTCCGGGTTGAACGGTTTGCCCAGGTAGTCGTCGGCGCCCAGCTCCAGGCCCTTGATGCGGCTGAGCTCGTCGCCCTTGGCGGTCAGCATGATGATCGGGATCTGGTTGTTCTGCTGGCGCAGGCGCTTGCAGGCGGACAGACCATCCTCGCCTGGCAGCATCAGGTCGAGCACCACCAGGTTGAACACCTCGCGCTGCAGCAGGCGATCCATCTGCTCGGTGTTGGGCACTGCACGGGCACGGTAGCCCTTGCTGGTGAAGAAACGTTCCAGCAGGCTGCTAAGCCCCGGATCGTCGTCGACGATGAGAATCTTGTCACCTTCAGCGGTGTTTGGCGTGCCGGTCATGAATAACTCCTCTGATATCGCCGCGCATTATGGCGTAGCCATTGCTGCACGTTGCGTGAGCATTGTTAGCAGATTTTTCCCCCGGCGCCAGTTCCGGCTGGCCGGGCGCCATCACCGCAAGCCGTTTGCGATGGGTATAATGCGCGGCTTTCATCCAGCGCCGCCGGGCAAAAAGCCCACAGGCGACCCCCGTATTCACAAATGTCAGGTGGTTTACATGGACAGCATCAACAGCCGTATCGCCGAGGAACTGGGCGTACGCCCGCAGCAGGTCGAGGCGGCCGTGAGCCTGTTGGACGAAGGCTCGACCGTGCCCTTCATCGCCCGCTACCGCAAGGAAGTGACCGGTAGCCTTGACGACACTCAGTTGCGCCACCTGGAAGAGCGCCTGCGCTACCTGCGCGAACTCGACGAGCGCCGCGCCAGCATCCTTTCCAGTATCGAGGAACAGGGCAAGCTGACCCCGGAACTGGCCCGCGAGATCAAGCTGGCCGACACCAAGACCCGCCTCGAAGACCTTTACCTGCCCTACAAGCAGAAACGCCGCACCAAGGGCCAGATCGCCCTGGAAGCCGGCCTCGGCGAACTGGCCGATGGCCTGTTCAACGACCCGACCCTGGCCCCGGAAAGCGAAGCCGCACGCTTCGTCAACGTCGAAAAGGGCGTGGCCGACGTCAAGGCCGCGCTGGAAGGCGCCAAGTACATCCTGATGGAGCGCTTTGCCGAAGACGCCGCCCTGCTCGACAAGCTGCGCAGCTATCTCAAGCAGGAAGCCGTGCTCAGCGCCCGCGTCGTGGCTGGCAAGGAAGAAGAAGGCGCCAAGTTCCGCGACTACTTCGCTCATGACGAGCTGCTGCGCACGGCGCCATCGCACCGTGCCCTGGCGATCTTCCGCGGGCGCAACGAAGGCGTGTTGAGCGTCTCGCTGAAGGTCGGCGAAGAACTGCCCGGCACCCTGCACCCGTGCGAACTGATGATCGGCAACCACGTCGGCATCGAAAACCGCAGCCGACCCGCCGACAAGTGGCTGGGAGAAGTGGTGCGCTGGACCTGGAAGGTCAAGCTGTACACCCACCTGGAGACCGACCTGTTCGGCGAGCTGCGTGACAATGCCGAAGGCGAGGCGATCAACGTGTTCGCCCACAACCTGCACGACCTGTTGCTGGCCGCACCGGCCGGCCCGCGCGCCACCCTGGGCTTCGACCCGGGCCTGCGCACCGGCTGCAAGATCGCCGTGGTCGACGCAACCGGCAAGCTGCTGGACCACACCACGGTCTACCCGCACGCGCCGAAGAACGACTGGGACCGCACCATTTCCATCATGGCCGCACTGTGCGCCAAGCACTCGGTGGAGCTGATCGCCATCGGCAACGGCACCGCCAGCCGCGAAAGCGACAAGCTGGTGGCCGAGCTGGTCAAGAAATATCCAGCCCTGAAAATCACCAAGATCATGGTCTCCGAAGCCGGTGCTTCGGTGTACTCGGCATCGGAACTGGCCGCCCGCGAGTTCCCGGACCTGGACGTGTCGATCCGCGGCGCCGTGTCGATCGCCCGCCGCCTGCAGGATCCGCTGGCCGAACTGGTGAAGATCGATCCGAAATCCATCGGTGTCGGCCAGTACCAGCACGACGTGTCCCAGCTGAAACTGGCACGTGGCCTGGACGCGGTGGTCGAGGACTGTGTGAACGCCGTGGGCGTGGACGTGAACACCGCTTCGGTGGCGCTGCTGACGCGCATCTCCGGCCTCAATGCCACGCTGGCACAGAACATCGTCGCCCACCGCGATGCCAATGGTCCGTTTGCCACCCGTGCAGCGCTGAAAAAGGTTAGCCGCCTGGGTGAGAAAACCTTCGAGCAGGCCGCCGGCTTCCTGCGTGTGATGAACGGCGACAACCCGCTGGACGCCTCTGCGGTGCACCCTGAGGCTTACCCGCTGGTGCAGCGCATTGCTGCCGATACCGACCGCGACATCCGCTCGCTGATTGGTGACAGCAGCTTCCTCAAGCGCCTGGACCCGAAAAAGTTCACCGACGAAACCTTCGGCCTGCCAACTGTCACCGACATCCTGCAAGAGCTGGACAAGCCCGGCCGCGACCCGCGTCCGGAGTTCAAGACCGCCACCTTCCAGGACGGCGTCGAAGACCTCAAGGACCTGGAACCGGGCATGATCCTCGAAGGCGTGGTGACCAACGTTACCAACTTCGGTGCCTTCGTCGACATCGGCGTGCACCAGGATGGCCTGGTGCATATCTCGGCGCTGTCGGAGAAGTTCGTCAAAGACCCGCGTGAAGCGGTCAAGGCCGGCGATGTGGTCAAGGTCAAGGTCATGGAAGTGGACATCCCGCGCAAACGCGTCGGCCTGTCCATGCGCATGAGCGACACCCCGGGCGAGAAGGTCGAAGGCAACCGCGGTGGTAACCGCGGCAATGGTGGCAGCCGCCAGCAGCAGGCACCGCGCCAGCGTGAAACCGCCACGGCTGCGCCGGCCAACAACGCCATGGCCTCGCTGTTCGCCAACGCCAAGCAATTGAAGAAGAAGTAATGGACGTACCACGCGAATACGTCGAAAGCGCCTTCAGCCAACTGCTGGGCTGCCGCCTGCAACACCTGGACACAGGTGTTGCCGAGGTAGCCCTGGCGCTGGAGCCCCAGTTGCGCAACCGTGGCCAGAAGCTGCACGGCGGGGCGATCTTCAGCCTGGTGGATATCGCCATGGGCCTGGCCTGCTCGGCCAGCCATGGCTTTGACCAGCAAAGCGTCACCATCGAGTGCAAGATCAACTACATGCGTGCCGTCAGCGACGGCGAAGTGCTGTGCACCGCCCGCGTGCTGCACGCCGGGCGGCGCACCCTGGTGGTCGACGCTGACGTAGTTCAGGGCGACAAGCTGGTGGCCAAAGCGCAAGGAACCTTCGCGGTTCTCTAGCTCACCAAGCAGTATCTGCGGTATTTTCAGCAGTGCGCTGGCACTGCTGGAACCGCGTAAACCAGGCGACAACGCCAGTTCCTTTCTTCCTACCCTTGTAGACCGTTATCTCTACCCCCATATTGGGGCGACTGACGCGTGAAGGAATACATCTTGAGCGAACTCCTCAACCGCCGCCTGAGCCTGCTCGGCGCCAATCTCCCCCTGCTCAAGCAGTGCCTGCACGGTATTGAGCGCGAATGCCTGCGCGTGACCGATGAAGGTCGCCTGGCCCAGACCCCGCACCCGGAAGCACTGGGATCGGCGCTGACCAACGAGCAGATCACCACCGACTATTCCGAGTCGCTGCTGGAGTTCATCACCCCGGCCCTGGCCGATCCGGCCAAGGTGCTCGAAAGCCTCGAAGAGACCCACCGTTTCGTCTACAGCAAGCTGGGCGACGAATACCTGTGGAGCCCGTCGATGCCGTGCACGCTGCCGGCCGAGGAGGACATCCCGATCGCCGAGTACGGCAGCTCGAATATCGGCAAGCTCAAACACGTCTACCGCAAGGGCCTGGCCCTGCGTTACGGCCGCACCATGCAGTGCATCGCCGGTATTCATTACAACTTCTCGCTGCCCGAAGCGCTTTGGCCACTGCTGCGCGAAGCCGAAGGCAGTACGGAAAATGACCGCGACTACCAGTCGTCGGCCTACATCGCGCTGATTCGTAACTTCCGCCGCTACAGCTGGCTGCTGATGTACCTGTTCGGCGCCTCGCCGGCCCTGGACAAAGGCTTCCTGCGTGGCCGCCCGCACCAGCTCGAAGAGCTGGATGCCGAAACCCTGTTCCTGCCTTATGCCACCAGCCTGCGCATGAGCGACCTGGGTTACCAGAGCAACGCCCAGGCCGGCCTGACGCCCTGCTACAACAACCTGGCCAGCTACACCGACAGCCTGCGCAAGGCCGTTGGCACGCCCTACCCGCCTTACGTTGAAATCGGCACGCATGTGGATGGCGAGTGGGTTCAGCTGAACACCAACATTCTGCAGATCGAAAACGAGTACTACTCGAACATCCGCCCCAAGCGCGTCACCTACACCGGCGAGCGGCCGATCCAGGCCCTGACCTCGCGGGGCGTGCAGTATGTGGAAGTGCGTTGCCTGGACATCAACCCGTTCCTGCCGGTCGGTATCGACCTGACCGAGGCGCGCTTCCTCGACGCATTCCTGCTGTTCTGCGCCTTGGAAGACAGCCCGCAACTGGACAACGGTGAGTGCGGCCAGTGCACCAGCAACTTCCTGACCGTGGTCAAGGAAGGTCGTCGTCCGGGCCTGGAGTTGCACCGCAATGGCCAGCCGATCAGCCTGAAAGACTGGGCCAGCGAGCTGATCGAGCGTATCCGCCAATTGGCCAATCTGCTCGACCAGGCGCAAGGTTCTGATGAGCACGCCAAGGCCCTGGATGCGCAGCAGGCCAAGGTCGACGACACCTCGCTGACCCCGTCGGCCCAGGTGCTGGCACGCATGACCGAGCATGACGAGAGTTTCGTCCAGTTCTCGCTGCGCCAGAGCCGTGTGCACGCCGAGACTTTCCGCGAGCAACCGCTGAGCAACGAAAAGCAGCAAGCATTCGAGACGCTGGCCCGCGAGTCGCTCACCAGGCAGTCCGAGCTGGAGCGAGACGAAGTCGGTGATTTCGACCTGTTCGTCGGCGCCTACCAGGCCAGCATCCTGGCAATCAGCAGCTGATGAACCGCACCACCACCCCGCGCAAACCGCGCGCCAGCAGCCAGGCCAGGATCGAGGCGATCCTGGCGGCTGCGCGTGAGCTGTTGGCCGAGCAAGGGGTGGCAGCACTGTCTATCTACAGCGTGGCCGAGCGGGCGCAGATTCCGCCTTCGTCGGTGTATCACTTTTTCGCCAGCGTGCCGGCCTTGCTGGAGGCACTTACTGCAGATGTGCACCGGGCGTTTCGCGAAGCCCTGAGCGCACCGATCGACAGCAGCGCGTTCAGCACCTGGCACGAACTGTCACGCCTGATCGAACAACGCATGCTTGATATCTATAACGAGGATGCAGCGGCGCGGCAGTTGATCCTGGCGCAGCATGGCCTGAGCGAGGTGGTGCAGGCCGACCGGCAGCACGACATGGAACTGGGCGACTTGATGCACACGTTGTTCGACCAGCATTTTCACCTGCCGGTGATGCCACTGGATGTGGACGTGTTTGCCTTGGCCATGGAATTGAGCGACCGGGTGTATGCGCGGTCGGTGCAGTTGCACGAGGCGATCACCCTGCGCATGGCCGAGGAAGGCAAGCGGGTGTTCGAAGCGTATCTGGGGTTGTACCTGCCGCCGTTTCTGGCCAAGCGTTCCCGCTGAGAAATCTGGGGCCGCTTGGCGGCCCTTCGCGGGCAAGCCCGCTCCCACAGAGCCCGCGCGCACCCTGGAGCTTGCGAAGTATCTGTGGGAGCGGGCTTGCCCGCGAAGGGCTGCAAAGCAGCCCCAATATCGACCCGCCGCATCACAGCTTGGCGATAGACACTTCAGTTGACTTCACAAAGGCAATCACTTCACTGCCCACCTGCAACTCCAGTTCACGCACGGAACGGGTGGTAATCACCGAAGTGACGATACCCGAAGCCGTCTGCACGTCGATTTCCGACAGTACCGGGCCTTCGAGGATTTCTTTCACAGTACCTTTGAACTGGTTGCGAACATTGATGGCTTTGATAGTCATGGTTTGCTTCCTTTTGGCTTTTGGGATTCAGTGCGCCCAGCGCAGTTGCGTGGGCAGAGGGGCTACAGGATCCGGCTCGGGCGCAGTGCCCGGGGTGGACAGAACACGGTTGAGCACTTCGCTTTCCAGCGCGGCCAGACGGTGCGAACCACGCGCCCGGGGCCGTGCCAGGTCAACAGTGAGGTCGAGCCCGACCTCGCCGTCCTCGATCAGGATCACCCGGTCAGCCACGGCAACCGCCTCGCTGACGTCGTGGGTGACCAGCAGCACAGTGAAGCCGTGCTGACGCCACAGGCGTTCGATCAGTTGCTGCATCTCGATACGGGTCAATGCATCCAGCGCCCCCAGTGGCTCGTCCAGCAGCAGCAGGCGGGGCTGGTGAATCAAGGCTCGGGCCAAAGCCACGCGCTGCTTCTGGCCTCCCGAGAGCGCTGCCGGCCATTCGTTGGCGCGGTCGGCCAGGCCAACCGCATCCAAGGCCTCCAGCGCACGCGGGCGCCAGTCGCCAGACAGCCCAAGGCCAACGTTGTCGATCACCTTCTTCCACGGCAGCAGCCGCGCGTCCTGGAACATCAGGCGGGTTTCTTCACGGGCCTCTTCCAGCGGCGCGGCACCCGCCAGTAGCTGCCCGGCAGTGGGCTGGTCCAACCCGGCCAGTAGCCGCAGCAAAGTGCTCTTGCCGCAGCCGCTGCGGCCGACAATGGCCACGAACTGGCCGGCCGGAATGTGCAGGTCGATACCCTTCAAAACTTCGCGTTGGCCAAAAGTCTTGCGCAGGCCCTTGGAGGCCAGCGGGGTGCCACGCAGCAGGCGTGGCGGCTGTTCCTTGAGCACGGTCATGCGCCCTCCTTCCTGGCAACTTGATAGGCCGGGTGCCAGCGCAACCACACGCGCTCCAGGCCCCGGGCCGCAAGGTCGGCAAGCTTGCCGAGTACGGCATACAGGACGATGGCCAGCACTACCACGTCGGTTTGAAGAAATTCGCGAGCATTCATTGCCAGGTAACCGATGCCAGCGTTGGCCGAAATGGTTTCGGCAACAATCAGCGTCAGCCACATGAAGCCCAGGGCGAAACGCACACCCACCAGGATCGAAGGCAGCGCCCCCGGCAGGATCACCTGGCGGAACAGGCCGAAGCCGGACAAGCCGTAACTGCGCGCCATTTCCACCAACGCTGGGTCAACGTTACGGATGCCGTGGTAGGTGTTCAGGTAGATCGGGAACAACGTGCCCAGCGCGACCAGAAAGATCTTTGCCGACTCGTCGATACCGAACCACAGAATCACCAGCGGTATGAGCGCAAGGTGCGGCACGTTGCGGATCATCTGTACCGAGCTGTCGAGCAGGCGTTCACCCCAATTCGACAAGCCGGTGATGAAGCCCAGTACCAGGCCGATGCTGCCGCCGATGACAAAGCCCAGGCCTGCACGCCAGCCGCTGATGGCCAGGTGGGTCCAGATTTCGCCGCTGCGCACCAGTTCGACGCCCGCGCTTACCACTGCGCTAGGTGCCGGCAGGATACGCGTCGACAGCCAGCCAGCGCTGACGGCCAGTTGCCATATGGCCAACAGCAGCACCGGCAGCGCCCACGGCGCCAGGCGCTGGGTCAGGTTGGAGGAAGTTGCACGACTCATGGCCAGGCCCTCAGCTCTGCGACACAGATTTGGGCAGGATGTCGTTGGCCACCATTTCGCCGAACGGGCTTACATAACCACCGGTTTTCGGCTGCTCTGGGCGCTGCACATCAAGGTGCGGGAACAGCAGCTCCGCCACGCGGTAAGACTCTTCCAGGTGTGGATAACCCGAGAAGATGAAGGTATCGATACCCAAGTCGGCATATTCCTTAACCCGTGCTGCCACGGTGGGGCCATCGCCCACCAGTGCGGTGCCCGCCCCGCCACGTACCAGGCCAACACCTGCCCACAGGTTGGGGCTGACCTCCAGGTTGTCGCGGTTGCCGCCGTGCAGGGCAGCCATGCGTTGCTGGCCCACCGAATCGAAACGCGCCAGCGAGGCCTGGGCGCGGGAGATGGTGTCATCGTCCAGGTGCGAGATCAGGCGCTCGGCAGCGGCCCAAGCCTCTTCGTTGGTTTCCCGCACGATCACGTGCAGGCGGATACCGAAGCGTACTTCGCGCCCTTGAGCAGCTGCTTTTTCGCGCACCTGTGCGATCTTCTCGGCAACGGCTGCCGGTGGCTCGCCCCAGGTCAGGTACAGCTCGACCTGTTCGGCCGCCAGGTCCTGAGCGGCCTCGGAGGAGCCGCCGAAATACAGCGGTGGGCGTGGTTGCTGAATCGGCGGGTAGAGCAGCTTGGCGCCCTTTACCTGGATGTGCTTACCGTCGTAATCGACGTTTTCGCCTTCCAGCACCTTGCGCCAGATACGGGTGAACTCGACCGAAGCTTCGTAGCGCTCCTGGTGGTTCAGGTGCAGGCCATCACCCGCCAGCTCGTCCGGATCACCACCGGTCACCAGGTTGAATAGCGCACGGCCATTGGACAAGCGATCGAGGGTGGCCGCCTGGCGTGCTGCCACGGTCGGTGAAATGATGCCCGGACGCAGGGCTACAAGGAACTTCAGGCGCTGGGTCACGGGGATCAGCGACGCGGCCACCAGCCAGGAGTCCTCGCAGGAACGCCCGGTCGGGATCAGCACCCCACCAAAACCAAGGCGGTCGGCGGCCTGCGCGATCTGCTGCAGGTAACCGTGGTCGACCGCACGTGCGCCTTCGGAAGTGCCCAGGTACTTGCCGTCACCGTGGGTTGGGAGGAACCAGAAAATGTTAAGGCTCATTGGAGTCGTCTCCTCAAGGGTGGCTCTAGCCGGAGCGGCGCCCCGGCACTGGCAGTCAATCAAGGCGCGCTAGCGACTTTGGCAGGGGGTGTCCAGATCACGTCCTTGATGCTCAGCGGCTTGGGAATAAGCTTCAGCGCCTGGAACGTGTCGGCGATCTTCTGCTGCGCGGCCACCACGTCCGGGGTCAGCGGCGCAGCGCCGTAGCCTTGGCGTTTGACAGAGGTCAGGGTGATGCCGGCAGGCAGGCCGAGCAGCGGGGCAACCTGGTCGGTCACCTCTTGCGGGTTGGCCTGGGACCATTCACCCACGGCGCGCACTTCCTCGATCACGGTGTTGATCACCGCTGGGTGCTGTGTCGCATAGTTGCGGGTGGCGAGGTAGAACTGGTGGTTGTCGACCAGGCCCTTGCCGTCACGCAGGGTGCGCGCTTGCAGCTGCTGCTCGGCGGCGGCCTGGTAAGGGTCCCAGATCACCCAGGCATCCACGCTGCCGCGCTCGAAGGCGGCGCGGGCGTCGGCTGGCGGCAGGTAGACAGGCTGGATGTCGCTGTACTTGAGGCCGGCGTCTTCCAGGGCGCGGACCAGCAGGTAGTGCACGTTGGAGCCTTTGTTGAGGACGACCTTTTTACCCTTGAGGTCCTTCACCGACTGGATCGGCGAGCCCTTGGGCACCAGGATCGCTTCGCTGTGCGGCGCTGGCGGCTCGTAGGCCACGTAGAGCAGGTCGGCGCCAGCGGCCTGAGCGAACACAGGAGGCGTCTCGCCGGTTACGCCGAAATCGATGGAGCCGACGTTCAGCCCTTCAAGCAGCTGCGGGCCGCCGGGGAATTCGGTCCATTGCACCTGTACTCCCTGCTCGGCCAGGCGCTTCTCCAGCGTGCCCTTGGCCTTGAGCAGCACCAAGGTGCCGTATTTCTGGTAACCGATACGCAGGCTCTCGGCCTGGGCTTGGGTAATGGCGCCGAAGGACACAGCCGCCGCAAACAGGGCGACCAGACCACGACGCAAGAAGACTGTGCGCATGGCGCTCTCCTGTGCGAATGGGGTTCGGGTTGCACCTGCTTGCCTCGTTAACGGGCGAGTAAGGTGGTGAAGCGGGTAATGCCGTTCAGATGCTCCAGCGAGCGCTGATCAGACGTTCGTTCAGTACGCCAGGGGCCACAGGGCGCGGCCGACGGGCCAGGGCGACGTGGAAGGTTTCCAGCGAGTCGTGCAGGCGTTCTTCCAGCGCCTGTACCAACTGCGCGGGCTTTGTACCTTCTGCGTAAGCCACCTGGCTGTCGTCGGCAAAGATCCCTTGCAGGGTCTCTTGTGCCTTGAGTGCCGACAGCACCGGCTTCAATGCGTAATCCACCGCCAGCATGTGGGCGATGCTGCCGCCAGTGGCGATGGGCAACACGATCTTGTGGGCCAGGGCGCGCTCGGGCAGCAGGTCAAGCAAGGTTTTCAGGGCACCGGAAAACGAAGCCTTGTACACCGGGGTGGAGACGATCAGGCCATCGGCCTGGGCCACCAGCTGCTGAAAGTGTTGCACATGCGGGCTGTCGAAACGGGCATGCAGCAGGTCTTCGGCGGGAAAGTCACGCACTTGGAATGTCACCACTTCAACGCCGCGATCCTGCAGCCACTGGCGCGAACGCTCGAGCAGCACGCCGGAGCGTGAACGGAGACTTGGGCTACCACCGATTGAGACGACCAGCATTGCTGCGCTTCCTTGTGTTCTGTTGGAGGAGACATTAACAGCTGCTACATATATCTAGAAATCATATTTTTTCATTTGTTTATTCCATTATTGTCTTTGCCCATAAAGCCCTCCTCGCGGGCGCGCCCGCTCCCACAGTTTTTTACAGGCATAAAAAAGGGCCGTCGAAACGGCCCGAAAATCCCTGCTTGGCTAAGAGCAATGCAACGAGGAATCCATTAACGATTGGGTTGAGGGGTCAGGCGCAGATAGGGTTTGACCGCCCGGTAACCTTTGGGGAAGCGCTGCTTGATCTCCTCCTCGTCTTTGAGCGAAGGCACGATCACCACTTCGTCGCCGTCCTGCCAGTTACCCGGTGTGGCAACCTTGTGGTTGTCGGTCAGCTGCAGCGAGTCGATCACCCGCAGAATTTCGTTGAAGTTGCGCCCGGTACTGGCCGGGTAGGTAATGGTCAGGCGCACCTTTTTATTCGGGTCGATGATGAACAGCGAGCGCACGGTCAGGGTGTCGCTGGCGTTCGGGTGGATCAGGTCGTAAAGGTCGGACACTTTGCGGTCAGCGTCAGCAATGATCGGGAAGTTGACCACGGTACTCTGTGTTTCGTTGATGTCATCGATCCACTTGTGATGCGAGTCGACCGGGTCCACCGACAGGGCGATGGCCTTGACCCCGCGCTTGGCAAATTCGTCCTTCAGCTTGGCGGTCAGGCCCAACTCGGTGGTGCACACCGGGGTGAAGTCGGCCGGGTGGGAGAACAACACCCCCCAGCTGTTGCCCAGCCACTCGTGGAAGCGGATCTTGCCTTCGCTGGAATCCTGTTCGAAATCGGGGGCGATATCGCCGAGTTTGAGGCTCATGGGCTGCGGCTCCTGGGCTGGGTTCTGTACCGTATGGGCTCAATGTGCCTGCATTCAGTTAAAAATAAAAAGAATAAATAACGATTTATTTATAACCATAACGCATACGAATTAGCAGGCACAAAAAAGCCTCGCACTAGGCGAGGCTTTCTTTGTGGCTACGACTTACAGGAAGCTGTAAGTGTAGTTCACGATGAAGCGAGCCTGATCCTGGTCGGCACTGCTCTCGCCGGCACCACGGTACACGCCTTGGCGCAGGCTGAAGCCCAAGCCTTTGAGGGCACCTTCCTGGAGGGTGTAGTCGATGCGCGCATCGCGTTCCCATTCATTGTAGGTACCGCTGCCCGACTTGTTGCGGATATCGTCACCACGCAGGTAAGCAACCGATGCCTTCAGGCCTGGCACACCCAGCGCCGCGAAGTCATAGGAGTACTGACCGAAGGTGGTGTTTTCACCAGCACGGGCGAACTGGTTGATCATGCTGTCGGTGAACAGGTAGAAGCTGGAGCCGCCAGCACCTTCCGAGGTGCCGCTGTCGTTGCTCAGGCTGCCCTGGTTCAACCATACGAAGCCACCGTCGTCACCCACTTGCTGGTGACCGAGCATCAGCGCGTGGCCACCCAAGGTATAGGTGAACATGGCGGACCAGGTCTTGTTGTCGATCTCGCCGGTGTTTTTGGCGTAGCCACCGTTGTTGTTGAAGTTGTAAGCGCTGTCGTTGCCATTCTTGCCGTCGCTGCTGCTGTCGAAGTAGCGCAGGTCGGTCTTGAACGACTGGTCGTCAGCGATCTTGAACACGTGGGTCGCGCCCAGGAAGTGCTGCTTGTAGAAGTCTTCCAGGTTCGAGTAGTAGTACTGCAGGGTCAGGTCTGGAGTGAGCTTGTAGTCCAGGCCACCGTAGCGGAACTTGTTGCTCTCGGCATTGGAACCGGCGACAGACAGACCGGTACGGTTGCTCGAAGCACGGCCCATGGCGTGGGTCAGCTGACCCGCGTTGATGGTCAGGTTGTCGATTTCCTTCGACTGGATGGTGCCACCCTCGAAGGTTTGTGGCAGCAGACGACCATCGTTGGAAACCAGGATCGGCAGGTTCGGTGCGAGCGCGCTACCGAAATGCGCTTCGGTCTTGGAGAAGCGCGCCTTGGCATTGGCACCGAAACGAGCCCACTGGGCTGCAGAACCTTTGCCGTCATCCGGGAAGAAGCCGGACTTGTGGTAACCCTCGCCACCATCCAGGTGAATACCCCACAGCGCTTGGGCATCAACACCAAAGCCTACGGTGCCTTGGGTAAAGCCCGAGATGTAGTCGAGCTTGAAGCCCTGGCCCGACTCACGCTGATCCGGGCGCTCCGCACCCGGTTTTGCGTGATCTTCACGGTTGTCGTTGTTGAAGTACATGGTGCGCGAGCTGAGCGACAGCTTGCTGTCCTCAACGAAACCGGCAGCGCCTGCTTGTTGGGCGAGAACCCCCAGTGCCACGGCCAGAGCCAGGCTGGACTTGTACATGTTTTGCTCCTCTACGTTCTAATTTTTGTGTATCTCTGGCGGAGGGGTCTGATGCCCCGCTCACCGGGATGGGCGATTTAGTCCCAAAGCGTGACCGTTAAGTCAATCGTTTCTAAACGTTTCGCGACTTTGGTCTAAGACGCCACCTGCGCTACAGGATAATGACAATCCTATAAATCCAAAATGACTGTTTTATGAATTTGTAAGACTTTTAAGGAATATATTAGGAACCTTTACTGCCATTCGTTGTAGCTGCGACTCGTTTAATAACTTTTGGTTATTTGCAAACGTTTGCTCATAACCTAATGCCAAATCGTTCTATCGGGCCTAGAACGCCTCGCACGCCTCTCTGATTTCGCCACGGGTCATGGCGCACTCACCCCTTGTTCGCCTGCGAAACGCCTGGCTTTAAAGCGTTTGGCTCCTAAGCTAATGCAAAAAAGTTATTTATTTTAATTTTCTTAGATCATTTAGCCTTCTCGTCATCCAACCCGACTTGCCTGACGAGAGGTTCAACCATGATCCCGCACGCTCCGCTGCGCCTGTTCGCCGCCCTGACCCTCGCCAGCACCAGCTGGTTGGCCCAGGCAGCCGACCTGACAGTGGCCTACCAGACCACTGTCGACCCGGCCAAAGTGGCACAGGTCGATGGCGACTACGAAAAAGCCAGCAAGGCCAGCATTGACTGGCGCAAATTTGATAACGGCGCAGACGTGATCACTGCCGTGGCCAGCGGCGACGTGCAGATCGGCTACCTGGGCTCCAGCCCGCTGGCCGCTGCCGCCACCCGCAAGCTGCCGGTTGAAACCTTCCTCATCGCCACCCAGATTGGCGCGGGTGAAGCGTTGGTGGCCCGTGACAGCATCAAGTCGCCGCAAGACCTGATCGGCAAGAAGGTCGCCGTCCCGTTCGTGTCCACCGGGCATTACAGCCTGCTTGCGGCACTGAAAAGCTGGAATATCGACCCTTCCAAGGTACAGATTCTCAACCTGGCGCCGCCGGCCATCATTGCCGCCTGGAAGCGCGGCGACATCGATGCGACCTACGTGTGGGACCCGGCCCTGGGCGTGGCCAAGGAAAACGGCAAGGTCCTGATCACCTCTGGTGAGCTGGCACAGAAAGGCGCGCCTACCTTCGATGCCTGGATCGTGCGCAAGGACTTCGCCGAGAAACACCCTGATGTGGTCAAGGCCTTTGCCAAAGTCACCCTCGATGCCTACGCCGACTACCGCAAGGACCCGAAAGCCTGGCTGGCCGACAAGGGCAACGTAGACAAGCTGGTGAAGCTGTCCGGTGCCAAGGCCAGCGACATCCCGGTGCTGCTGGAGGGCAACGTCTACCCGCTGGCCGCTGACCAGGCCAACGCCCTGGGCGCGCCGACCACCCAAGCGCTGACGGACACCGCCAACTTCCTCAAGCAGCAAGGCAAAGTCGAAGCAGTGCTGCCGGACTACTCGCCGTACGTCAGCGCCAAGTTCCTTCCAAACTGATCCGGAGCCCGTCATGGCCTTGCTCGAGCTGGAGCGCATCAGCGCACAGTACCCAGGCGCCAGCACCCCGGTGCTGGCCGACATCAACCTGAGCCTGGGACCACGCCAACTGCTGGTGGCCCTGGGGCCTTCCGGCAGCGGCAAGACCTCACTGCTCAACCTGATCGCCGGCTTCGTCGCCCCCAGTGGCGGTCACATCACCCTCGATGGTGTGCCGGTGCAGGGCCCCGGTGCAGAACGCGGCGTGGTGTTCCAGGACGATGCCCTGCTGCCATGGCAGAACGTGCTGGGCAACGTCGCCTTCGGCCTCGAACTGGCCGGCGTACCCCGCGCCCAGCGTGAGGCCAAGGCCCGCGAAATGCTCACCCTGGTCGACCTCGATGGCTTCGGCGAACGGCGTATCTGGCAATTGTCCGGTGGCCAGAAGCAGCGCGTGGGCCTTGCCCGGGCGCTGGCGGCTGACCCTCGGGTACTGCTGATGGATGAACCGTTCGGTGCCCTCGATGCCTTCACCCGGGAGCAGATGCAAGAGCTGCTATTGCAAGTTTGGCAACGCACCGCCAAGCCGGTGTTCCTGATTACCCACGACATCGAAGAAGCGGTGTTCCTCGCCAGCGAACTGGTACTGCTGGCGCCCAACCCGGGACGCGTAGTGGAACGCCTGCATCTGAACTTCGGCCAGCGCTATGCCGCTGGCGAATCGGCCCGGGCCATCAAGTCCGATCCAGCCTTCATCGAAACCCGCGAGCATGTGCTGGCGCGGGTGTTTTCCCAACGCCAAAGCCTGCAGGAGCGCGCATGAGCAGCCTGGACCTGCCGGTCGCCGGCAAACACAACACCCAAACCCGGCCAGCCGCCACGCTACGCCGCCCACTGTCCACCCGCTGGATCAGCACCCTGACCCTGGCCAGCCTGCTACTGGTCTGGTGGCTGGTGACGGCTGCCGGTTGGGTAGAGCCCCTGTTCCTGCCCTCGCCCGGTGACATCCTGGCCAAGGCATGGACCTTGCTGACCCAAGGCTACATGGATGCCAGCCTGTGGCAGCACCTGGGCGCAAGCCTGGGCCGCATCGGCCTGGCGCTGGTGGCTGCGACCCTGACCGCAATACCAGTCGGCATCGCCATCGGCTACAACCGCGTAGCCCGCGGCATTCTCGACCCGCTGATCGAGTTCTACCGGCCCATCCCGCCGCTGGCCTACCTGCCGCTGATCGTCATCTGGTGCGGTATCGGCGAGTTGTCGAAAGTGCTGCTGATCTACCTGGCAATCTTCGCCCCCATCGCCATTGCCACAGCCACCGGTGTGCGCACGGTAGATCCGGCCAAGCTGCGCGCGGCGCAGTCGCTGGGCGCAACCAAGGCCCAACTGATCCGCCACGTCATTTTGCCCAGTGCATTGCCAGACATCCTTACCGGCATCCGCATTGGCCTGGGGGTCGGCTGGTCGACCCTGGTGGCCGCTGAACTGATCGCCGCCACCAGCGGCCTGGGCTTCATGGTGCAATCGGCGGCGCAGTTTCTGGTCACCGACGTGGTGGTGCTGGGCATCCTGCTGATCGCCCTGATCGCCTTCGCTCTGGAAATGAGCCTGCGTGCCCTGCAACGCAAGCTGGTGCCCTGGCATGGGCAGATTCACTGAATTCCATTGTCCACGCCAGCACACTGGCGCCCGATTGAAGAGACCGACATGAGCCTGACCATCACTCCCCTAAGCCCAGCACTCGGCGCCCAGATCAGCGGCGTGGACATCAGCCGCGATATCAGCGCAGAAGAGCGCGATGCCATCGAACAGGCACTGCTCCAGCACCAGGTGCTGTTCCTCCGTGACCAGCCGATCAACCCGGAACAGCAGGCGCGCTTTGCCGCACGCTTCGGCGACCTGCACATCCACCCGATTTACCCCAACGTGCCGGACACCCCGCAGGTGCTGGTGCTCGACACGGCGGTTACCGATGTGCGCGACAACGCCGTGTGGCACACCGACGTGACCTTTTTGCCGACCCCGGCACTGGGCGCGGTACTCAGCGCCAAGCAATTGCCTGCTTACGGTGGCGATACCCTTTGGGCCAGCGGCATTGCGGCCTTCGAGGCTTTGTCGGCGCCGCTGCGTGCAATGCTGGACGGGCTGACCGCTACCCACGACTTCACCAAGTCGTTCCCGCTGGAGCGCTTTGGCACCACGCCGGAAGACCTGACGCGCTGGGAGGCCACCCGGCGCAACAACCCACCGCTGTCGCACCCGGTGGTGCGCACGCATCCGGTGAGCGGGCGCAAGGCGTTGTTCGTCAATGAAGGGTTCACTACACGCATCAATGAACTGAGCGAACTGGAAAGCGATGCGCTGCTGAGGCTGCTGTTCGCCCATGCGACGCGACCGGAGTTCAGCATTCGCTGGCGTTGGCAGGAGCATGACGTGGCGTTCTGGGACAACCGCGTGACCCAGCATTTTGCGGTGGATGATTACCGGCCGAACCGGCGGGTGATGCACCGGGCGACCATCCTTGGGGATGCACCCTACTAGCGGTTGCCTGTCCTGGGCTCTTCGCGGGCTTGCCTGCGAAGAGCCCAGGACAGGAGAGCTTGGTCAGCGCACCAGGTGCAGGTACTGCATGTGCCGCTCGTACTGGTCGAGGATGTCGTTGATGATCTGCTCCTTGCTGTAGCCCACCAGGTCATAGTTCTGGCTGCCTTCGCTCAGGTGCACCTCCGCCCGGTAATAGCGGCGGTTCTTCAACTCCTGCGTACCCAGCCCCCCCAAGGCGAACGATGGTGTGAAATAGCCACGCATCTGCACCTGGTAAATGAACGGCTGTTCCTCGCCATGGCCAATCTTCAGGCTGACGTTGTCATGGCTAGGGTCGTCCTGGGTAATCAGGACCAGGCCTTTCTGCTCGAACACTTCACGCACATCGGCAATCGCCGGGCGCACCACATCATCCATGAAACGGTACACCTCATCACGTGACGGGAAGTGCACCGCCTGGCTCAGGCGCTGGCGCCAGCCGCCACGGCCGCGACGCGACTGGGCGAACGGGGCCAGCGAGTGCATCTGCGCGATCTGCCGCTGCGACTCCAGGTAGAACGCCTTGTGCAGCCCCCACATCATGCACAGCAGAATGAGCGAGAACGGCAGCGACGTCAGCACCACTGCCGACTTCAGCGAATCGATGCTGCCAGCGAACAACAGCGCACTGGTGATCAGCGCAGTCATCGCCCCCCAAAAGATACGCAGCCAGTTCGGCCCATCCTCATCAGCGTCACCGCCCTTGGCCGACAAGGTCGACAGCACCACGGTGCCCGAGTCGGCCGAGGTGACGAAGAACACGAAGCTGATGAACACCGTGGTGGCGATGACTGTCTTGCTCCAGGGGTAGGTTTCCAGCAGCAGGTACAGGCTCATCGATGGGTTGTCCAGCGCCGACTGGCCCAGTGCGGTCATGCCGTGGTTGATCACCTGGTCCAGGGCGCTGTTGCCGAAGATCGACATCCACGCCAGGGTGAAGCCCAGCGGAATCAGCAGCACGCCAAAGACGAACTCACGGATGGTACGGCCACGGGAGATGCGGGCGATGAACAGGCCCACGAACGGCGCCCAGGCAATCCACCAGGCCCAGTAGAACACGGTCCAGCCGCCCAGCCAGCCGCGGTTTTCACCATAGGCATACACGTCGAAGCTCTTGCGCGGCAACGCACCCAGGTAGTCGCCCAGGTTCTGGATCAGCGTGTTGAACAGGTGCTGGGTAGGCCCGGCGAACAGCACGAACAGCAGCAGCGCACAGGCCAGGAACAGGTTGATGTCGCTCATCACCCGCACCCCCTTCTCCACCCCGGCCACGGCTACGGCCACAGCCGCGCCCATCATCAGGGTGATGAGGATCACCTGCACCCACTGGCTGTGGCTGATGCCGAACAGGTAGTCCAGACCGGCGTTCAGATGCAGCACCCCAAAGCCCATGTCGGCGCCCAGGCCGAACACCGTGGCGATGATGCCGAAGCCATCCACCGCATAACCGATCGGGCCGTTGATGCGCTTGCCAATCAGCGGGTACAGCGCCGAACGCAGGGCCAGCGGCAGGTTATGCCGGTAGGCGAAATAGGCCAATGCCATGCCGACGAAGGCGAACACCCCCCAGCCATGCAGGCCCCAGTGCAGGAACAGGATCTGCATCGCCTGGCGCCCGGCCTCGACCGTGCCGGCTTCGCCTTGGGGCGGTTGCAGCATGTGGGTCAGCGGTTCGGAGACACAGAAGAAGAACAGCGTGATGCTGATGCCGGCGGCGAACAGCATGCCGGCCCACGACAGGTAGCTGAACTCGGGTTCGTCGTGGTCGGCACCGAGTTTGATCTTGCCGTAGCCAGACAAGGCGGTGACCACCACGAAGACCAGGTACAGCGTCATCGCCAGCATGTAGTACCAGCCGACCGTGTTGGCCGCCCAGTTCTGCGCCGCCAGCAACCAGTCACCTGCGGCTTGCGGGTTGGAGATGACTACCAGGCCAAAGATGAGGATGAAACTCGCCGCAAAGTAGAACACCGGGGGGTTCATGCGGATTTTGCCGTTGGCAGCGGAAGGGTTCGGTGCACTCATAGGGCGTGCACCTCGTCGAATGACGTGAGGTTCGGAATGAACGGGTTCAGCAAAGGAATCCTCCTGTTGAACACCGGCAGCGGACCAGCGTTTTTCATTGAACAAGCGTTCAAGTTAAACATGGATCGGATTTCAATGCGAATTGGGGCGCCGATTGGTGTCGTCCTGTTCCGGCCTCTTGCGGGTAAACCCGCACCTACATCTGGTACGTCCGTCGTAGGCGCGGGCTTGCCCGCGAAGAGGCCAGCAACTCAATCGCAATGCGGGATCAGTTCTTGTCCTGGCAATCCAGTTGCAGGTTGGCCTGAGTAATGTTGCTTTCAGCCGGCACACTGCGCGTCAGCCACACATTACCGCCAATGGTCGAACCCTTACCGATGGTAATACGCCCCAGCACCGTGGCCCCGGCATAGATCACCACATCGTCCTCGACGATCGGGTGGCGTGGCAGGCCTTTATGCAGCGTACCCGACTCATCGCTGGGGAAACGCTTGGCGCCCAGGGTCACCGCCTGGTAGATGCGCACGCGCTCGCCGATGATCGCGGTTTCACCAATGACCACACCCGTACCATGATCGATGAAGAAGCTCGGGCCGATCTGCGCCCCCGGGTGAATGTCGATACCGGTGGCCGAATGCGCCAGCTCCGAACTGATCCGCGCCAGCAGCGGCAGCCCAGCCTTGTACAGGTGGTGTGCCAGCCGGTGATGGATGATCGCCAGGATGCCCGGGTAGCACAGCAGCACTTCATCGACGCTGCGCGCTGCCGGGTCGCCGTGGTAGGCGGCCAGCACATCGGTGTCGAGCAGAACGCGCAGTTCCGGTAGCGCAGCTGCAAAGCCCTGGATCAGGCTCAGCGCACGGGCGTCGACGCCCGCCAGCTCAGCCTTGCTTTGCCGTGCCGCGTAGCGAAGTTCAAGACGAGCCTGGGCCAGCAAGGCGGTCAGCGCGGCATCCAGGGTATGGCCGACGTAGAAGTCTTCACTTTCTTCGCGCAGGTCGACTGGCCCCAGGCGCATGGGGAACAGCGCCCCGCACAGTTGCTCCAGAATCTGTCGCATCGCTTCACGCGACGGCAGCTCGCGCCCGCCCTGCTCGCCAATACTGCGGCCATTACGGGTGCGCCATTGCTCACGGGCCCCGCGCAGGCCAGTGACAATGCTCTGCAACTGCCAATGCGCGGATGAAGGTTGTTCGCTCACGGTGTTCTCCTGCCGTATAGGCCATCTGATTTTGTTGCCAGGCCCGCGAAAAGGCCGAACCTGCCTGCTGCAATCCACTTTACGGCAAATCTGAGGCTTGGAAAAAACAACGCTTTATTCCATCCTGCACTAAGTCAGGCATAAGCCGCGATGACGGAGTGGGTATCGTCGCCTACCCTCAAAGCAGCCAGCACCTGACGCAAATCAAAAAAGGAATATTAAAGTTATTTTTTAGTATTTCCCGGCCTAATCAGCCAACCCTATAGTCGCCACCTCACTACCTAGACAACAAGCGCGGGGCTCTGACATGTCGAAATTCGCCAAACCGCTACTCAACGCCAGCCTGGCCCTCCTGCTGGGTGCCGGCCTGCTCAGCCAGGCTTTCGCCGGCGAGCAATTGAAGACCATTCAGGAAAAAGGCGTCATCAACGTCGGCCTCGAGGGCACCTACCCGCCATTCAGCTTCCAGGACGAAAACGGCAAACTGACCGGCTTCGAAGTGGAGCTGTCTGAGCTGCTGGCCAAGGAGCTGGGGGTCAAGGCCAAGATCCAGCCGACCAAGTGGGACGGCATCCTCGCCGCGCTGGAATCCAAACGCCTGGATGTAGTGGTCAATCAGGTGACCATTTCCGAGGAGCGCAAGAAAAAGTACGACTTCTCCGAGCCCTACACTGTCTCCGGCATCCAGGCACTGATCCTGAAGAAGAAAGCCGAGCAGCTGAACATCAAGGGCGCACAGGACCTTGCCGGCAAAAAGGTCGGCGTAGGCCTTGGCACCAACTACGAACAGTGGGTGAAAAAGGACGTGCCGCAAGCCGATGTGCGCACCTATGAAGACGACCCAAGCAAGTTCGCTGACCTGCGCAACGGCCGTATCGACGCCATCCTGATCGACCGCCTGGCGGCGCTGGAATACGCGCAAAAAGCCAAGGACACCCAACTTGCTGGCGATGCCTTCTCGCGCCTGGAAAGCGGCGTGGCCCTGCGCAAAGGTGAGCCGGAACTGTTGGCAGCCATCAACAAGGCCATCGACAAGCTAAAAGCTGACGGCACGCTGGCCAAGCTGTCCGAGAAGTACTTCGGTGCCGATGTCACCAAATGATCGCTGAAAGCCTGCAACTCGTTGTCGACTCCGCGCCCTTCCTGCTGAAGGGCGCGGGTTATACGGTGCTGCTCAGTGTCGGCGGCATGTTCTTCGGTCTGGTGCTGGGCTTTGCCCTGGCGCTGATGCGGCTGTCGAAGATTCTGCCGCTGAACTGGCTGGCGCGGGTCTACGTGTCGTTCTTCCGCGGCACGCCGCTGTTGGTGCAGCTGTTCGTGATCTATTTCGGCATGCCGCAAATCGGCATCGAGCTCGACCCAATCCCCGCTTCGCTGATCGGCCTGTCGCTGAACATGGCGGCCTACATCTGCGAGATCCTGCGCGCAGCCATCTCCTCGATCGACCGTGGCCAGTGGGAAGCAGCCGCCAGCATCGGCATGACCCGCGTGCAAGCCATGCGCCGGGCGATCCTGCCACAGGCCTTGCGCACCGCGCTGCCACCGCTGGGCAACAGCTTCATCTCGCTGGTAAAGGACACTGCCCTGGCGGCGACCATCCAGGTGCCCGAGCTGTTCCGCCAAGCCCAGCTGATTACTGCGCGCACGTTCGAAGTGTTCACCATGTACGTGGCGGTCGCGGTCATCTACTGGGTGCTGTGCAGCATCCTTGCGCACTTCCAGAACCGCATGGAAGCGCGGGTCAACCAGCATGACCAGGAGCATTGAGCATGATTGAAGTCAAAGGCCTGACCAAGCGGTTCAAGGGCCAGACCGTGCTCAACGGTATCGACCTGACCGTGCAGCCCGGTGAAGTGGTGGCCATCATCGGCCCCAGTGGCTCGGGCAAAACCACCTTCTTGCGCTGCCTTAACCTGCTGGAAACCCCCGATGCCGGGCAGATCCAGATCGGCGCCATCAGCATCGATGCCAACCGCCCTTTGGGCGGGCAGCAGGGTGCGATTCGCCGTTTGCGCCAGCAAGCCGGGTTCGTGTTCCAGAACTTCAACCTGTTCCCCCATCGCACTGCCCTGGAGAACGTGATCGAGGGGCCGGTGATCGTCAAGAAGACGCCTCGCGAACAGGCCATCGAGCTCGGCCGGCGCCTGCTGGCCAAAGTCGGCCTGGCGGGCAAGGAAGACGCCTACCCACGGCGCCTGTCCGGCGGCCAGCAGCAACGCGTGGCCATCGCCCGTGCCCTGGCCATGGAACCAGAGGTAATCCTGTTCGACGAACCGACCTCGGCGCTGGACCCGGAGCTGGTCGGTGAAGTGTTGGCGACCATCCGCGGCCTGGCCGAGGAAAAGCGCACCATGATCATCGTCACCCACGAGATGAGCTTTGCCCGGGACGTGGCGAACCGGGTGATCTTCTTCGACAAGGGCGTGATCGTGGAGCAGGGCGAAGCCAAGGCGCTGTTCGCGGCGCCGAAGGAAGAACGTACCCGGCAGTTCTTGCGCAAGTTCCTAGGGACCGCGGCCTCCGAGTAAACCTGTTCCGGCCCTTTCGCGGGTAAACCCGCTCCTACAGTGAATGCACAGATCTTGAGGCATGTGTAGGAGCGGGTTTACCCGCGAAGAGGCCAGCACGCCCTTAACAAATCCCCCCTTCTATAAATATTCCAAAAAGTTAGTTCATAAAATTTTTATAAATCATTAGGGTATATAAACCGGACCACCGGACCAGCACACATCTGTCGCGATCAGCTGTAGCGACATAACTATTTTGTGAGGTCAGGAATGGTCAGGATCACAATCACCCCAGTGCGTAACGCCAGGGCATTGAGTGCAGCCAAGGAGCGGCACTGATGCCCAGCCAAGCCAACACCCAATTCCATAGCGATCTGGACAGCTCGCCCCCGCTGCTGCCGGCCAAGGTACTGCGCAACGACGCCGAAGCCCTGCAAGCGGCCCGCGAACTGGCCAAGGTCGCCCGTGAGCAAGCTGCCCGGCGCGACCAGCAACGCAAACTGCCCTGGGCAGAAATCGAACTGTTTACCCGCAGCGGTCTTGGCAGCATCAGCATACCCAAGGCCTACGGTGGCCCCGACGTATCGTTCGCAACCGTCGCCGAAGTGTTCCGCCTGATCAGCGCCGCCGACCCCGCCCTGGGGCAGATCCCGCAGAACCAGTTCGGCATGCTGCAACTGCTGCGCCTGACGGCCAGCGAGGCGCAGCAAGCGCTGATCTTTCGCAGCGTGCTCGACGGCTGGCGCATCGGCAATGCCGGGCCTGAACGTGGCACCAGGGATACCCTCACCCTCAAGGCCCGAATCACGCGCGCCGGCGACAGCTACCGCATAAATGGCGAGAAGTTCTACTCCACCGGTGCCTTGTTCGCCCATTGGGTGGCGGTAAAAGCCCTCGACGACGAAGGCCGCCAGCGCCTGGCATTCGTGCGCCGGGGCAGCCCGGGGTTGCGCATTGTCGATGACTGGTCCGGGTTCGGCCAGCGCACCACCGCCAGCGGTACCGTGCTGCTGGACCAGGTGCCGGTGGACGCAGAACTGGTAATCGACAACTGGCGCCAGCGCGATATCCCCAACATTCAGGGCGCCGCTTCGCAGCTGATCCAGGCGGCGATCGACGCTGGCATCGCCGAAGCAGCTATCGATGATGCGATCACCTTCGTGCGCGAAAAGTCCCGGCCGTGGATTGAAGCCAACGTCGACCGTGCCAGTGACGACCCTTATGTAATTGCCGACATCGGCCGCCTGAAACTCGAGCTGCACGCCGCCGAAGCGCTGCTGCGCAAAGCCGCTCGGGTACTCGACGAGGTCAATGCTGCGCCTATCGACGCAGCCAGTGCGGCACGTGCCTCGATTGCGGTGGCCGAGGCCAAGGTGCTGACTACCGAAATTGCCCTGCAGGCCAGCGAAAAGCTGTTCGAGCTGGCCGGCAGCCGCGCCACCCTTGCCGAGTTCAACCTCGACCGCCACTGGCGAAACGCTCGGGTGCACACCCTGCACGACCCGGTGCGCTGGAAGTACCACGCGGTGGGCGCTTACCACCTTAACGGCACCCTGCCTGCACGGCATTCCTGGATCTGATTTGCTGCCTTTGGGGCTGCTGCGCAGCCCTTCGCGGGCTTGCCCGCTCCCACAGGATTGCCACCGCCTGAACGGGCATCACTTCACCTGTGGGAGCGGGTAAGCCCGCGAAGGGCCACAAAGCGGCCCCCGGAGAACTCCATGACAATCGCTATCATCACCAACGACGCCCAAGCCCTGGCCGTCGCCGAAGACATCGCCCAGCAACTGCGCCGCGACAGCGCCTTGCGCGACCGCGAGCGCCGCCTGCCGCTGGCAGAACTCGAGCTGTTCACCCGCTCCGGCCTGTGGGCCATCAGCGTGCCCAAAGCCTTCGGCGGTGCCGGCGTATCCAACGTCACCCTGGCCAAGGTCATCGCCCGTATCGCGCAGGCCGACGGTTCGCTCGGGCAGATTCCGCAGAATCATTTCTACGGTCTGGAAGTGCTGCGGGTAAACGGCAGCCCCGAACAGCAACAGCGCCTGTACACCGAGGTACTGGCCGGCCGCCGTTTCGGCAATGCCCTGGCCGAGCTGGGCACCAAGACCGCCCACGAGCGCACCACCCGCCTGAGCCGTGACGGCGACGGTTTCCGCATCAATGGGCGCAAGTTCTATTCCACAGGCGCCATCTATGCCCAACGCATTCCAACCTCGGTCGTGGACGAACAAGGCATACAACAGTTGGCCTTCGTCCCGGCCGACAGCCAGGGGCTGCAGGTGATCGACGACTGGAGCGGCTTCGGCCAGCGCACCACCGGCAGCGGTTCGGTGGTGTTCGATAACGTGTACGTCAGCGCAGCCGACGTGGTGCCGTTCCAAAGCGCCTTCGAGCGCCCTACCCCGGTCGGCCCGCTGGCGCAGATCCTCCATGCCGCCATCGACACCGGTATTGCCCGCGCCGCCTATGAAGACGCCCTGCACTTCGTGCGCACCCGCAGCCGTCCGTGGGTCGACTCCGGCCTGGACAAGGCCACGGATGACCCGCTGACGCTGAAAAGCTTCGGCCATCTGGCGATCCGCTTGCATGCGGCCGAAGCCCTGCTGGAGCGCGCAGGCGAATACCTCGACCGCGCCCGCGACGACAGCACTGCCGACAACGTGGCCGCCGCCTCCATTGCCGTGGCCGAAGCACGCGCCATCAGCACCGAAATTTCCCTCACCGCCGGTACCACCCTGTTCGAACTGGGCGGCAGCCAGGCAACATTGGCCGAACACAACCTCGACCGCCACTGGCGCAACGCTCGCGTGCACACCCTGCACGATCCGGTGCGCTGGAAGTACCACGCCATCGGCAACTACTACCTCAACGATGCCAACCCGCCACGCCGGGGGACCATCTGATGGCCAAGCAGATTCTGCTCAATGCCTTCAACATGAACTGCATCGGGCACATCAACCACGGTCTGTGGACCCACCCACGGGACACTTCAACCCAGTACAAGACCCTGGACTATTGGACCAACCTGGCACGCCTGCTGGAGCGCGGCCTGTTCGACGGGCTTTTCATTGCCGACATCGTCGGCACCTACGACATCTACGGCCAGTCACTGGACGTCACCCTCAAGGAGTCGATCCAGCTGCCTGTCAACGACCCGCTGCTGCTGGTCTCCGCCATGGCTGCGGTCACCCGCCACCTGGGTTTTGGCCTTACCGCCAACCTCACCTACGAGGCGCCGTACCTGTTCGCCCGGCGACTTTCCACACTCGACCACCTGAGCAATGGCCGGGTGGGCTGGAACATTGTCACCGGCTACCTCGACAGCGCTGCCCGGGCCATGGGCCTGGCGCAGCAACCGGCGCATGATCGCCGCTACGATCAGGCCGATGAATACCTGCAGGTGTTGTACAAGCTGCTGGAAGGCAGTTGGGCCGATGACGCAGTGGTCGCCGACCGCGAGCATCGCGTCTATGCCACGCCCGACAAGGTGCGCAAGGTTCAGCACCAGGGCGAGTTCTACAAGGTCGAAGGCTACCACCTGTGCGAGCCCTCACCCCAGCGCACCCCGGTGCTGTTCCAGGCTGGCAGCTCTGCGCGTGGCTTGGCCTTCGCCGGCAACCATGCCGAATGCGTGTTCATCAGTGGCCAAGACAAGGCAGCCACCCGTGCCCAGGTCGACAAGGTTCGCGCGGCCGCCCAGGTCGCCGGCCGCGACCCGCAGGCAGTCAAAGTGTTCATGGGCATCACGGTGATCGTCGCGGCCACCGAGCAACTGGCCCAGGCCAAACACGCCGAGTACCTGCGCCACGCCAGCGCCGAAGCGGGCGTCGCGCACTTCGCCGCGTCCACTGGCATCGACTTCGCCGCCTATGAACTGGACCAACCCATTGCCTTCAACCAGGGCAACGCCATCCAGTCAGCCACGCGCCAGTTGCAAGACAACGCCTGGACCCGCCGGCGCCTGTTGCAACAGCACGCCCTGGGCGGTCGCTACGTAACCCTGGTCGGCGCGCCGGAACAGGTGGCCGAGCAGTTGATCGCGTGGATCGATGAAACCGGCCTGGACGGTTTCAACCTGACCCGCACCGTCACCCCGGAGAGCTTCGAGGACTTCGTCGAGCTGGTCATCCCGCAACTTCAGCAGCGTGGCCGCTACAAGACTGCCTACACCGAAGGCACCCTGCGCGAAAAACTGTTCCAGGCCGACCACCCGCACTTACCCGCCGACCATCCTGGCTCGGCTTACCGCTTTACCCCTGCCCCGACTGGAGCCCTGCACCATGCTTGAGAAACTGTTCCGGCCCGTCGCGGCCATTGCCATCACCCTCGGCCTGTGCGCCGGTGCCCTTGCTGCCGAGCCGTTGAAGATCGGTACCACCTCGGCCTTTGCCATTCCGCTGGAAGCCGCGGTGGAAGAAGCCCACAAGCAAGGCCTGGAAGTGAAGCTGATCGAGTTCAGCGACTGGATTGCGCCCAATGTCAGCCTCAACAGCGGCGACATCGACGCGAACTACTTCCAGCACATCCCGTTCCTGGAAAACGCCAAGGCTGCTGCAGGCTTCAACCTCGTGCCTTACGCCCCGGGCATCATCAACAACGTTGGCCTGTACTCGAAAAAGTACAAAAGCTTTGCCGAACTGCCTGAAGGCGCCAGCGTGGCCATCGCCAACGACCCGATCAACAGCGGCCGTGGCCTGCTGCTGCTGGCCAAGGCCGGGTTGATCACCCTGAAGCCCGGCGTGGGCTACAAGGCCACCGAGGATGACATCGTCGCCAACCCTAAAAAGCTGAAGATCCTTCAGGTCGAGGCGGTGCAACTGGTACGTGCCTACGACGACGCCGACCTGGTGCAGGGTTACCCGGCCTACATCCGCCTGGCCAACACCTTCGATGCCACCTCGGCGTTGCTGTTCGACGGGCTGGAAAACAAGGAATACGTGATCCAGTTCGTCATTCGCCCGCAAAGCAAGGACGACCCACGCCTGGCCAAGTTCGTCGACATCTACCAGCATTCGCCAGCGGTGCGCGCTGCGTTGAACAACGCTCACGGCAAGCTCTACCAAGCCGGCTGGGAAGGCTGACATGAGCCAGGCCAGCGCGCTCAGGGCGCCTACACCCCAAGCACTGCCACCTATGGCCAGGGAACAGGCCCTGCGCCCCGAGGTCAATGAAGCCCACGTGCGCTTCATCGGCCTGGGCAAGACCTACCCGGGCCAGGCGCAACCGGCCTTGCAAGGCATTGACTTGAACATCCGCCATGGCGAGATCTTCGGCATCATCGGCCGCAGCGGCGCCGGTAAGTCATCACTGCTGCGCACCATCAACCGCCTGGAGCAACCCAGCCAGGGCCGCGTATTGATCGACCAGGTGGATATCGCGCCTTTCAATGAGGACCAGCTTGTGGCCCTGCGCCGGCGCATCGGCATGATCTTCCAGCACTTCAACCTGATGTCGGCCAAGACCGTGTGGCAGAACGTCGAGTTGCCGTTGAAAGTCGCCGGCGTGGCAAAAGCCGAACGCCAGCGCAAGGTGCGCGAGTTGCTGGAACTGGTCGGCCTGCAGGAAAAACATCACGTGTACCCGGCGCAACTGTCCGGCGGGCAGAAACAGCGCGTGGGCATTGCCCGGGCACTGGTGCACACCCCCGAGATCCTGCTGTGCGACGAGGCCACCTCGGCGCTGGACCCGGAAACCACCGCCTCGATCCTGGAGCTGCTGCGCGATATCAACCAGCGCCTGGGGCTGACCATCGTGCTGATCACCCACGAAATGGCGGTGATTCGCGACATCTGCCACCGGGTTGTGGTGCTGGAACGCGGCGCAGTGGTCGAGCAGGGCGAGGTCTGGCGGGTGTTTGGTTCACCTCGTCACGAGGTTACCCGCACCCTGCTCGCCCCTTTGCAGGCCAAGCTACCCGCCGCACTGCAAGCCAGCCTCCAGGCCCACCCGGCGAGCGGCAACAGCGCCGTAGTGCTGAAACTGACGGTGCTTGGCGAGCCAGAGCTGTCTGCCCTGTTCAACGACCTGGGCGGGCGTGTGCGTCTGCTGCAGGGCGGCGTGGAAACCATCGGCGAACATGCCTTGGGGCAACTCATCCTCTCGGTGCAACACTCGCCGCACGACACCCATCAATTGCTGGAACGTGCCCGCCGTTGGGCCGAGGACGTGGAGGTATTGGGCCATGTGGTTTGATCGCCTGCTGGAAGGCTTGCTTGATACGCTGCTGATGGTTGGGGTTTCGTCACTGATCGCCCTGCTGGTGGGTGTACCCATGGCGGTGCTGCTGGTCACCAGCGACAAGGGTGGGATCTTCGAGGCGCGGCCGCTGAACCGGGTGCTGGGCGCCTTCGTCAACCTGTTCCGCTCGATTCCGTTTCTGATCCTGATGGTTGCGCTGATTCCTTTCACCCGCCTGGTGGTGGGTACCACTTATGGTGTGTGGGCGGCAGTGGTGCCGCTGACCATTGCCGCCACACCGTTCTTTGCGCGGATTGCCGAGGTCAGCCTGCGTGAGGTCGACCATGGTCTGGTGGAAGCCGCACAGGCCATGGGCTGCCGGCGCTGGCACATCGTCTGGCATGTACTGTTGCCCGAGGCGCTGCCGGGGATCGTCGGGGGCTTCACCATTACCTTGGTGACCTTGATCAACTCGTCGGCGATGGCCGGGGCGATTGGTGCCGGCGGGCTGGGGGATATCGCCTATCGGTATGGCTACCAGCGTTTCGACAGCCAGATCATGCTGACCGTGATCGCCATGCTGGTAGCGTTAGTGGCGTTGATCCAGCTGGGCGGGGACCGCCTGGCGAAGGGTTTGAACAAGCGTTGAAATCTGAGGGCTGCTTTGCAGCCCGGTCTCAATCCCAGCGAAGATCCGCAGCCGGCACTGGCCGCCCGAACCAGTACCCTTGCCCCAACTGGCACTCCTCCTGCAACAGGAAGCTGGCCTGTTCCGCCTGCTCGATGCCCTCGGCATGCACCTGCATACCCATGCTACGGGCCAAGGCGATGATCACCCGCACAATGGCGATGTCGTCTTCATCCACTGGCAACCCAGCCACAAACCCTTGGTCGATTTTCAGCTTCTGCACCGGCAAACGCTTGAGCCGCAGCAGTGACGAATACCCCGTGCCAAAGTCGTCGATGGCCAGGGTCACCCCCAGTTCGCGCAAGCGGTGCAGTTGCTCCAGCGCCACCTCAGGGTCTTCCATCACCGCGCTTTCGGTCACTTCCAGCTCCAGCAAGGCCGGGGCCAGGCCGGTGTCGTGCAGCACTTCGGCTACCTGCCGATACAGCTCATGCTGGCCAAACAGGCGACTGGAGATGTTCACCCCAACAAATGCCAGCTGCCGGCCTTCAGCCTGCCACTGCACCATTTGCCGACAGGCCTGTTGCAGCACCCAGGTATCGATCTCGGCAATCAGGCCGGTGCGTTCGGCAATCGGGATGAACTCACTCGGCGGTACCAGGCCGCGCCCGGGGTGCTGCCAGCGCACCAACGCCTCGACCCCGACCTGCCGGCCCGTCGCCAAGTCGTGTACCGGCTGAAAGTACACCCGCAGTTCATCCTGCTCCAGGGCCCGACGCAATTCGGCGGCGGTCTCGACCCGATGCTGGGCGTGGGCGGTCAGCTCTTCGGTGTACAGCGCATAACAGGCCCGACCGTTGCTTTTGGCCTTGTACAACGCCGAGTCGGCATTGCGCAGCAACTGCTCGGCACTCAAGGCATCGCTGGGGAACAGGCTGATTCCGACGCTGGCGCTGATGAACAGACGATTACCCTCGAACTGAAACGGCTCACGCATGCGCTCGATGATGCACTGCGCCAGCTTGCCCGCCTGGCCAACCTGCTGGCAGTTTTCGGCCAGCACGCCGAACTCGTCGCCGCCCAGACGCGCCAGGGTCATGCCGTTACCCAACACCTCTCCCAGACGCTCGCCTACCAGCTTCAGCAACTGGTCGCCAATGGTATGGCCCAGGCCGTCGTTTATGCTCTGGAAATGATCCAGGTCCAGCAGCAACAGGGCGCAACCGCGCTTGTTGGCCTGCGCCGCCGCCAATGCCTGCTCCACCCGGTCGGTAAACAGCAGGCGGTTGGGCAGGCCGGTCAGCGGGTCGTGGTGGGCGAGGTAGGCAAGCTCTTGTTCCGAATGCTTGATGGCGCTGATATCACTGAACACCGCCACGTAATGGCTGAGCTCACCTTCGTCATCACGAATGGCGCAAATGGTCTGCCACTGCGGGTAGATTTCCCCGCTTTTGCGCCGGTTCCAGATTTCACCGCTCCACTCGCCCTTCTCGGCCAGGGTGGCAAAAATTTCCTGGTAGAAGGCCAGGCCATGGCGGCCCGACTTGAACTTGCTCGGGCGATGGCCGATGACCTCATCCTGCTGGTAGCCGGTGATGCGCATGAAGGCACGATTGACGTGCACGATCAGGCCTTGGCGGTCGGTCACCAGCACACCCTCGAGGGTACTGTCGAACACCGCGGCAGCCATGCGCAGCCGTTCACGGTCTTCGCAACGCAAACGCGCGCCATGGCCGATGAAATTGAGCAGGCGCACGCGCGACACGTAGATCAGCACGGCACTGAGCAGCACCCAGACCACCACGTTGATCTGCCGCCCCACAGTCAATGCCAAGGGGTCGTCAGTCATGCTGTGCAGCATCACCTCTGCCAGCGCAAGCCAGAGGATCGAGAGCACCACATACAGCGCAGCCATGCGCAAGGCGTCGCGAACGGAAACAGACATGTCGGGTGGGAAAGGCCATCAAAAAGGAGCGGGCATTATAAAGGCTGAAACATGTCGTGACCTCCTATCTCAACGGTTGACTGGTTTTATTTCCCCGCCAAGGGATAATCAGACCTTCCCCCTGCATTTCGAGGGTATTTGCACCTATGTGGTATAACGGCCTGCTCGACCTGTCGGCATGGCAACTGGTCGGCATCACTCTGTTGATGACCCACGTGACCATTGTCAGCGTCACGGTCTACCTGCATCGCTACTCCGCGCACCGGGCCCTGGAGCTCAACGGCGCGCTCAAGCACTTCTTCCGCTTCTGGCTGTGGCTGACCACGGCGCAGAACACCCGTGAGTGGACCGCCGTCCACCGCAAGCACCACGCCAAGTGCGAAACCCCCGACGACCCGCACAGCCCGGTGTACAAGGGCCTGGGCACGGTGCTGCGCAAAGGTGCCGAGCTGTACCGTGAAGAGGCACGCAACCCCGAAACCCTGCGCATCTATGGCAAGAACTGCCCGGATGACTGGATTGAGCGCAACCTGTACTCGCGTTACAAACTGGGCGGCATCGCACTGATGGCGGTGATCGATCTGCTGCTGTTCGGCACCCTGGGCATCACCATCTGGGCGGTGCAGATGATGTGGATTCCGTTCTGGGCCGCCGGTGTGGTCAACGGCCTGGGCCATGCCCTGGGCTATCGCAACTTCGAATGCCGCGACGCCGCCACCAACCTGGTGCCCTGGGGCATCATCATCGGCGGTGAAGAACTGCACAATAACCACCACACCTACCCCAACTCGGCCAAGCTCTCGGTCAAACGCTGGGAGTTCGACATGGGCTGGGCGTGGATCCGCTTGTTCTGCCTGCTGCGTCTGGCCAAGGTGCAGCGCGTGGCGCCCATCGCCCACCGGGTGGCCGGCAAGGCCAGCCTGGACATGGACACTGCCATGGCCATCCTCAACAACCGCTTCCAGATCATGGCCCAGTACCGCAAGCTGGTGATCGGCCCGCTGGTGAAACAGGAACTGGCCCGTGTCGACGCCTCGGTGCGTCACCGCTTCCGCCGTGCCAAACGGCTGCTCTCGCGCGAAACCAGCCTGCTGGAAGACCGCCACCACGTGCGCATCGAGTCCATGCTCGCGCACAGCCAGGCACTGAAAACCATCTACGAAAAACGCCTGGCCCTGCAGCAGATCTGGGCGCGCACCAGTGCCAACGGCCACGACATGCTGGCTGCCATGAAAGACTGGGTACACGAGGCCGAAACCAGCGGCATCCAGGCACTGCGCGACTTCGCAGCACAACTCAAGACTTACTCGCTGCGCCCGACCGGCGCCTGACCGCCGTTGATCGGCACGCCCCGCAACGGGGCGTGCCGTTCGGAACTTCGCCCCCGCCTCTCCACTCGAATCCGGAATATCGCCTGCGTGGCGGGCCGGATGTTGGCCGCACGCTTTCACGTTGAGACCTGCTCCGTGCACATGGCCAAGAACATTCCAACGATTTTCCCCGGCACCCCTCCTCCCGAAGCTGCCCAGACTTTACTGGCGTTGCTCCACGCCCAAGGTGAGGTTGCCCGCCTGAGTGAGCGTGATCAGCTGTTCAGCTCGTTGCTCGACAGCGTCAACGCAGTGCTTTGGGCCTTCGACTGGGAAACCCGTCAGGTGCTGTACGTGAGCCCAGCCTACGAGCGCATCTTCGGCCGCCCGGTCAGCCTGGTGCTGGCTGACTACAACGAATGGCGTGACAGCATCTACCCCGACGACCTCGAGTTCGCCGAACGTAGCCTGGCCCAGGTACTGCTCAAGGGGGCGGTGGAAGACCGCGAGTACCGCATCCTCAATGCCGATGGGCAACTGCGCTGGCTGAGCGACAAGTGCTACATCAACCAGCAGCACGATGGCGACCGGGTAATCATTGTCGGTATCGCCGAAGACATCACCGAGAAGAAGCAGCTTGAAGGCGAACTGCAGCGCCTGGCCACCACCGACGTGCTGACCCAGAGCAGTAACCGCAGGCACTTTTTCGAATGTGCTCAGCAAGCCTTCGACAGTGCACGCGAGGACGGTACACCGCTGGCTTTCCTGCTGTTGGATATCGACGACTTCAAACGCATCAATGACAGCTATGGCCACCAGGAAGGCGACCAGGTGCTGCAACACATCGCCGACAGCGGCAAGGCCGTGCTACGCCGGGGCGACCTGTTCGGACGCATTGGCGGCGAAGAATTTGCGGCGGTGTTTCCGGGCTGCAACGCCCAGGTCGCGGAGCAGATTGCCGAGCGCTTGCAACGGCAGATTCAGCACTTGAGCTTCAGCCATGGCCAGCAGACGTACGGGGTGACGGTGAGCCAGGGGCTGACCGAGCTGACCGATGAGGATGTGGCGCTGGACAGCCTGTATGCGCGGGCCGATGCGGCAATGTACCAGGCCAAGCGGCAGGGCAAGAACCAGATAGTCCGCGGCTGATCAGGCGGCAAGGGCACCGGCTTTGGCCGGTATTCGCGGGCCCGGCGCCACACCTGTGGCAGCGGGCAAGCCCGCGAAGGGCCGCAATGCGGCCCCCGAATCTCAGCTGGAAACCTCGGCCCCAGCCACCGGCGGTTCTTCCTGCGGTTTTACTTCCGGGTTCTCCTCTTTGCGCAACCGCCTCAGCTCCGGCAGGCCAAGCTTGAGCAGGCGCGCCGTCTTGCCGCTGGCCACCTTCTCCAGCCCCTGCCCAGCCGGCAGCCGCGACAACTGCCCAGCCAGGTTCATGGCCAGGATCTCCCGCGAGTAAACGCCACCGCCCAACTGGTAGATCGCAGCGATCAACTCGCGCAGTGCCAGCGGCAAACGCCAGCGGGTACGCAGCGCCGAGCCGAACGCCGCACCAAACTCTTCCAGCGATTGCTGCACATTGCGCTCGTCCAGGTCTCCCCCGGCCAACCGCCACTCTTGCAGGCAGCGCAACACCGCCAGGTCGCCCAGGCAATGCAGCAAGCCCGCGCAATAACAACGGCCCTCGTCCAGTTCGAGCATGCGCGCCAAGGTGCGGCCATATTCGGCAGTGTGCAGTGACAGGTCCCAGTAACGGGCGGCGTGCTCTGCCAACAGTGGGTCGCTGAGACGTGCGCTGCGCTTGAGGGTCATGCCCAGGATCAGGTTCATGCTTTGGGTACTGCCAAGCTTGTTCAGGGCCTGCAGCAACGTCTGCACCGGGGCTTCACGGTGCAATGCCGCACTATTGGCGGCAGCGATCAGCACCGCCGTCACCTGCGGGTCGTTACGCACCTCCTCTTCGAGCACCCTGAGGTTCAGGCCCTGAGGGTTTAGCGCTCGATTGATCGCTACCTGCACATCGGCCAGCAGCGGCCCGCCATCGGCGGTAGCGCGGCGCTGCTCAAGGTAGGCTGGCAGGCTGGCTCCCGCCTGCAACGCCGGTACCGGGCAGGCAATCTCCTCGCCAACGGCCAGCAGCAACTCTTGCAGGCGCTTGCGCAGGTTATCCAGGTTCAGTGGCTTGCTCAGGTAAGCCGTGGGGTGCAGGGGCAGCGCTTCGCGCACACTGGCGCTGTCATTGCGGTTACTCATGAGAATGAACGGCACCCCTGGCCCTTTGGCGCGCACCTTGCGCAGCAGGTCGAGGCCGTCGACACCGGCCAGCTCGCGGGCAGCGATGATCAGGTCCGGCTTGCTGGACAAGGCACTGAGCGCCTGCGCGCCGTCAGCGCATACCTGCAGGCGGGCGTCACAGCGCACGCTGAGCAGCATCTCGCTGAGCATGTCCCGTACCCAAGGATCGCCTTCGACAATCAGTACGCTTGGTGGGGTGGGGGCTGCAGCGCTCATCACCAACTACTCCTGAATACCCTGACACACAGTCCGTCGCAGCTTCCAAAGCCAATCCTCCGATAACCATAGCGCCACATGGCTTATCTGGGCATAAAAAAACCCGCCGAGGCGGGTTTTTTCTGAAGCGCGTCACATCAGGCGATTTCAGCGAAGCACTCTTCGATGATGGCCAGGCCTTTGTCCAGCAGCGCGTCTTCGGCGGTCAGCGGAACCAGGATACGCAGGACGTTGCCGTAGGTGCCGCAAGACAGCAGGATCAGACCCTTTTCACGAGCCTTGGCGACAACCTGGCCAACAGCAGCAGCGTTCGGGGTGTGAGTGCCTTTCTCGAAGACTTCGACGGCAATCATCGAGCCCAGACCACGGACGTCGCCGATGATCGGGTACTTCTTCTGGATTTCGCGCAGGCCGGCGGTCAGGCGCTCACCCACAGCCTTGCTGCGGTCCAGCAGTTTTTCTTCTTCGAACACTTCGATCACGGCCAGGGCTGCGGCGCAAGCGATCGGCGAACCCGCGTAGGTACCGCCCAGGCCGCCAGGCGCGATGGCGTCCATGTATTCGGCCTTGCCGCACACACCGGCCAGCGGGAAGCCGCCAGCGATGGATTTGGCGAAGGTGGTCAGGTCAGGCGCAACGCCCATCTGTTCCATGGCGAAGAAGGTGCCGGTACGGCCGGCGCCAGTTTGTACTTCGTCGGCGATCAGCAGGATGCCGTGCTGGTCGCACAGGGCGCGCAGGCGTTTCATCAGCTCTTTCGGCGCTGGCAGGAAGCCGCCTTCGCCTTGTACTGGCTCGAGGATGATCGCGGCGATGTCGCGCGGCTCGGCGTCGTTCTTGAAGATGCGCTCGACCGAGGCGATGGCGTCGTCAACGCTGATACCGTGCAGTTCGCTCGGGAACAGGGCGCGGAAGATGCCGCCTGGCATCAGGCCCATGCCAGCGGAGTACGGCACGACCTTGCCGGTCAGGCCCAGGGTCATCATGGTACGGCCGTGATAACCGCCGGTGAAGGCGATGACGCCAGCGCGGCCAGTGGCAGCACGGGCGATCTTGACGGCGTTTTCAACGGCTTCGGAGCCGGTGGTGACCAGCAGGGTCTTCTTGTCGAAGTCGCCTGGTACCAGCTTGTTGATCTTTTCGCACAGTTCTACGTAGGGCTCGTAAGCCAGCACCTGGAAGCAGGTGTGGCTGACCTTGGTCAGCTGCTCTTGCACGGCTGCAACCACTTTCGGGTGCAGGTGGCCGGTGTTCAGTACTGCGATGCCGCCGGCGAAGTCGATCAGTTCGCGGCCTTCAACGTCGATCACGGTCGAGTTCTTCGCGGTGTCGACGAAGATCGGGTGGATCTGGCCGACGCCACGTGGGACGGCAGCTACACGACGTTGCATCAAGGATTCGTTGGTTTTGCTCATAATGCCCTCATTGCGCCGACAGGAATGGCGCTTTTATTCGGGGGCGGCTGGGAGTGCTCGCGAACAGTATTCGTTGATCGACTGTCGTGAACGCCCTGGCCACCAGGTACTGCAATGTAAAAAAGGCCAGCGAGACGTCGCTCTCGCGCCCCGCTGGCAGAGGTAAAGCCTTTACCGTGCTATCAAACGCTGATGCACAGGTATTTGATTTCGAGGTAGTCCTCGATACCGTACTTGGAACCTTCGCGGCCCAGGCCCGAAGCCTTGATACCACCGAACGGCGCCACTTCGTTGGAGATCAGGCCGGTGTTGATACCCACCATGCCGTACTCCAGGGCTTCGGCGACACGGAACACACGGCTCATGTCACGGGCGTAGAAGTACGAGGCCAAGCCGAACTCGGTGTCGTTGGACATGGCGATGACTTCGGCTTCGTCTTTGAAGCGGAACAGCGGCGCCAGTGGGCCGAACGTCTCTTCCTTGGCGACAGCAGCGGTCTTCGGTACGTCAACCAGGATGGTCGGCTCGAAGAAGTTGCCTTCGATCAGCTTGCCACCGGACAGCACTTTGGCGCCTTTGCTGACAGCGTCCTCGATGTGCTCCTGGACCTTGGCGACAGCCTTGCCGTCGATCAGCGGGCCAGTGGTGGTGCCTTCTTCCAGGCCGTTACCGATCTTCAGCTTGGCAACTGCAGCGGCCAGCTTCTGGGCGAACGCGTCGTAGACGCCGTCCTGCACGTAGATACGGTTGGCGCAGACGCAGGTCTGGCCGTTGTTACGGTACTTGGAGATGATCGCGCCCTCGACCGCCTTGTCCAGGTCGGCGTCGTCGAACACGATGAACGGGGCGTTGCCACCCAGCTCCAGGGAAACCTTCTTGATGTCCTTGGCGCATTCTTCCATCAGCTGGCGACCGATTTCGGTCGAGCCGGTGAAGGACAGCTTGCGTACCAGGGAGTTGCCGGTCAGTTCGCCGCCAACTTCGCCGGCGCTGCCGGTCACCACACTCAGCACGCCAGCCGGGATGCCGGCACGGTGGGCCAGCTCGACCAGGGCCAGAGCGGAGTATGGGGTTTGCGAAGCCGGCTTGAGGACCATGGTGCAGCCAGCGGCCAGGGCCGGGCCGGCTTTACGGGTGATCATGGCGGCCGGGAAGTTCCACGGGGTGATGGCCGCGGTAACGCCGATTGGCTGCTTGATGACAATCAGGCGCTTGTCTGGCTGGTGGCCTGGGATGGTGTCACCGTAGATGCGCTTGGCTTCTTCGGCGAACCACTCGATGAACGAGGCCGCGTAGGCGATTTCGCCCTTGGCTTCGGCCAGCGGCTTGCCCTGTTCGGTGGTCATCAAGCGAGCCAGGTCGTCCTGGTTCTCGATCATCAGTTCGAACCAGCGACGCAGCTTGGCCGAGCGCTCTTTCGCAGTCAGGGCACGCCAGGCCGGCAGGGCCTTGTCGGCGGCTTCGATGGCACGGCGAGTTTCCGCGGTGCCCATCTTCGGCACGGTACCGATGACTTCGCCGGTGGCCGGGTTGGTCACCTTGATGGTCTGGCCGTTGTCCGCATCCAGCCACTCACCATTGATATAGGCTTGCTGGCGGAACAACTGAGCGTCTTTGAGCTGCATGTCGGCTTCCCGAATTGTTGATTGTTGAAAAGCGCCCAAGGCAGGGCATCGAGCGTTTGAAATCTCAAACGAATGCTAAGCGGCTGCTGGGGTGTTGGACAATAGGCTGTTCGAAAAAAAGAACGAATGGTTGAACAGCCCATCTGAAATCGCCCGCAGAATGGCCGCTAAAGGGTAGACGATGCGGCGGCCGGACTCGGGGCGACGCCAAAAATCGTTTCACTGCTTGTCACGGCCAATGTTCGACACACCCTGATGGTGGGCTGAAACGATGATGCTGTCGCCATCGGCAGCGTAGTCGACGGCATTGACGCGGGTCCAGTTACGGCCGGTTCCACCCTGGCCGACAGTTTGATCGGTATTGTCGTGTATCCGGCCCCGGGGATCTGCACAGCCAACACGGTAAAAACAGCTACAGATCAAGGCGATGGACGTCAACGATACAGATGGGTATCATGCGTGCGCGTTGCACTCGTAGCTCAGCTGGATAGAGTACTGCCCTCCGAAGGCAGGGGTCGTGGGTTCGAATCCCGCCGAGTGCGCCATATCAAGAAAGCCCTGGGCCTGAGCCCGGGGCTTTTTCGTTTGTGCGCCATGTCACCTTTCTGGTACTCCCGTGCCACGGGTCATTGATGTTAGCGTGGGCGTCTTCCCGTTCTCCGAACGGGTAACCCATAACAATGATTGGCGAAGGAATGCGCACAACCATGCAGTTGAAAAAACTCACCGCCACCACCCTGTTGCTGGCCAGCATCGGCCTGTTCACCCAGCCTGCCCAGGCCAACCTCACCCAGCAGCAGTCCGCAGCTATCGTCAAAGCCTTCGACGGCAGCGACCCAAGCGATTTCAGGCAATTCCTCGGCAAGCTCAAAGGCAGCGACCTGGGCAAGGCCGACAACCTCGAGGCAACCGTCGACGCCTACCTGGCCAACAAGCCATTGGCCGCCGGGCAACAAGACGAGATCAACCGCCTGCTCGGCCTGTATACCCGCATCAAGTACGGCAAAGCCGCTACCGAAACCCTGCGTGAACTGGTAGCCATCCCCACATTCAACGTCGAGGGCACACCGCAGTACGAAAACCCTGAATTCCTCAAGATCGCCGACAAGATCAAGGCCTTGGCCGACCGCTTCGGCCTGGCCTTCCGCAACATCGACAACCGGGTGTACGAGATCTCGCTGGGCAGCGGGAAGGAAGTGATCGGCATCCATGCCCACGCTGACGTCGTGCCGGTCAACCCGGACAACTGGAAGCTGGCCGACGGTACGCGCCTGGACCCGTTCAAGGTCACCCTGGTGGGTGACCGCATGTACGGCCGCGGCACCGAAGACGACAAGAACGGCATCGTGGTGGCGATGTACGCACTGAAAGTGGCCAAGGACGAAAACCTGCCGCTCGCCCGGCAGTTCAAGCTGCTGATCGACACCACCGAAGAAACCAGCGGTGATGCCATCCCCTACTACTTTGAGCGCAACCCTACGCCCGATTACAACCTGGCCCTCGACGGCGGCTACCCCGTAGTGATTGCCGAGAAAGGCTACGGCACGGTCATGGCCAGCTTCACCAAACGCCCAGCCAGCGGCAAGGGTGCCGAGATCGTCAACCTGACCGGCGGCCTGGCCACCAACCAGATCCCGACAACTTCGGTTGCGACCCTGATTTCTGACAACCCGGCACAGCTGGTCAAGCACCTGCAGCAAGCCGGTGCCAGATATGTGAAGCAGCATGGAAGCGACTTCAGCATCGACGCCAAGGCCGACGGCAAGCAAGTCTTGCTCACCGTGACCGGTGTTTCCGCACACTCTTCGGAGCCGGAATCCGGCATCAACCCGGTGGCGCGTATGCTCGACTTCATTAATGGCCTCGGCCAGCAGGTGTCGCTCAAGCACAACCACTTTACCGACGCGGCCCGCTACGCCGCCGAAAACTGGGGCCTGGACTACCTGGGCAACACGCTCGGCGTGGCCTTCAAGGACCCGTTCATGGGCCCGCTGACCACCTCGCTGACTTTTGTCGGGGTGGATGACAAAGGCTTGAAACTGGCGGTGAATCTGCGCATTCCCAAGGGGAAGCCGATCGCCACGATCAAGGACGAACTGGCCGACAAACTGGGCAAATGGACCCAGCAAAGCAACACCTCGGTGGCGTTCGACTTCAGCCTGGACGAGCCGATGTACCGCAACCCTGAAGGCGAATGGGTCAAGGCCCTGCTCGCTGTGGCCACCGAGAACCTGGGTATGAAGCATGAGTTCGGTACCTCGGCCGGCGCGACTTCGGTGCACGATCTTCCCAACGGTGTGCAATTTGGCCTGGCCATGCCGGACGTGAAATACACCGGGCACAACGACAACGAGTTCAAGACCGTGGAGCAGTTTATGCTGGACTTGCAGGTGGTGAGCGAAATGGTGGCGCGGATCGGGCAGATGCCGAAGCTTTGATGCGCAGTACCGGCCTCTTCGCGGCTTTAGCCGCGAAAAGGCCGCTACAAGCGAACAGCCATGACGTTTTTCAATCGCCTCCATGCCGTTTCCTGCATTGCCGTGCAGAGCGCCGTACCGGATGCTTTAGTTACTCCGAGACAGTGCTTTTTTCACCCGCAGAGGCCCGTATGAAGACCGTCGAACAAATCCTCAAGACCAAGTCCCAGCACCAGACCGTGTACACCATCGGCCCGGATGACTCGGTGCTCGACGCCCTGAAACTGCTGGCGGAGAAAAACATCGGTGCGCTGCCCGTGGTCGAGGGTGGCCACGTAGTGGGTATCGTCAGTGAACGGGACTATGCGCGCAAGCTGGTCCTCAAGGGCCGCTCTTCCGCCGCCACGCCGGTACGCGAAATCATGAGCGCACCGGTGGTCACCGTGGAGCCCAAGCAAAAGCTCGATTTCTGCATGAACCTGATGACCGACCGGCACCTGCGTCACCTGCCGGTGGTCGACAACGGCAGATTGCTCGGCCTGTTGTCGATCGGCGACCTGGTCAAGGAAACCATTGACGAACAGGCGAGCCTGATCAAGCAAATGGAGCAGTACATCCGCGGCGAATGAAACGCCTCAATGGTAGGCGCGCTCCAGCTCGTCCAGCTGATGGTCGAAGCTACGCAGGCGCGCCGACCAGGTGTATACCAGCACTTCCAGGTCACGGTTGAGCACTGCCGTATTGCCGTGGCCGCTGTGCGTGGGCTCGCCGAGGTCCAGTTGGTAGCGTTCGCGGGCCATCGCCTGGGCCACGCTGGACAGGTCGCGAGCGTTGGCCAGCCAGTGGTGATGGCGGTCATGGATTTCGCGGTCGAGCACCCGGCACTGGCGCTTCAGCGCATCCAGGCTCTGCTCCAGCGGAGTGCCCCTGAGCTCGCCCATGACCTCTTCGAAGGTACGCCCCGAATGCCAGTAGCTGCCCCAGAAATAACGGTCGAAAACCGTCTCGACGCGGCGTAGCGCAACCTTGGTATTCCAGATGGTCAGCAACGTTCGCCCCTGCACCACTTCGCGCTTGTTAAGGCGCAACTGCTGCCAGGCGATCCATGTCAGCGCCACCAGTGCAACCGCTACAGTGACTGCGGCAGCGGCGTACAGGAAATGCACGGCCTGGTTCATCTGTTGCGTCTGCCTGATGCCATAGAAGTAACTGGCCGTCAGGGTGCCCAGGATCGTCACGGAACACCAGAAACCTGGTGCGTAGGGATCTTTCATCGCGCTATCCCCTTATTGTTTTCCTGAGCATAGCAACGGCCGATCACTCGTCAGGTGCCGCTCGGCGCTTTATTTTCGGGGGCGGCGCAAGGCTTCGTTGAGTTGATCGAAGGGCACGGCCCAATCGGAATCTTCAATGATGCTGTCCTGGAGAAATGCCCGCTGAGAGTCGTTCCAGAACGGCGCATCCACCAGCCTGATTTCGTTCTTCAGCGGGGAATGGCTGGTGATGAACTGATCGATACTCGTGGGATCGTCGGGCAAGCCCAGCTGCTTGAACAGTTCGGCAAAGGGATGGATCGGCGCTTCCATGGTTCCTCCTTAGCGCCAGGCAAGCCGTCCACGACGCCCGCCTGGCATTGGTTTGAAAACATCAGCACAGCTCGCGCACTTCGGCGTGCGGCACCAGTTTCATGTACTGCTCCATGCTCATGTGAATCAGGTGATCGTGGTCACCCGCCTCCAGGTAGACATCGCCTTGGCGGGTAAGACTCGGGTCGAGCAGCATTTTTATCTGGTAAGCATCGCCAAGGGCCGGCACGGCACCGCGTTCGCAGTCATTGAACAGGCTCGGCAGACCACTTTCACGGGTCAGATGCCAGGCCCCGGACATACGCACCTTGGTCATGTCCAGGTGCCGGTTGGCCGGTAGCACGGCCATGATGTAGTTGCCATGACGGTCATCGAGCATCACCGACTTGGCGACCCGCTCGGCGGGCACGCCGGCCGTTCGGGCCGACTCCAGGCTGGTGGCCGAATGTGGGTGGGGAATGATGTCGTAGTCGCAGTTGGCCTTGTCCAGGCGGGCCTGCAGGGTCTTTGCCATACGCATGATGCACCTCCGGTTTCGCCCCCCAATCTTCAATTTTAGGCCGGGTACGGGTGGGCGGGGCTAAACTTGTGTAATACGCGCAAATGAGGTGACGACAGGTGATCGCCCGCTGCTGGCGTTGGCTGTTGCTGCTGTTGTTGCTTGGCATCACGCCAGGTGGCCAGGCAGCGCCCGGCGCGGTGTGGGTGCTGGGCATCGACGACGCCATCGGCCCGGCCAGCGCCGACTACCTGGTGCGCAGCCTCGGCCAGGCCCAGGCGCAAGGCGCGCAACTGGTGGTTATCCGCATGGATACCCCGGGCGGGCTGGACAGTGCCATGCGCCAGATGATCAAGGCGATTCTCGCCAGCTCCGTACCCGTCGCCAGCTACGTTGCCCCCAGCGGCGCCCGCGCCGCCAGCGCCGGCACCTATATTCTCTACGCCAGCCATATTGCAGCGATGGCGCCCGGGACCAACCTGGGCGCCGCCACGCCGGTGCGGATCGGCGGCGCGCCTGGCACGCCCAGTGATGACAAGGCAAAAGGCGGCGACGATGAAACCCTCGCACGCAAACAGGTCAACGACGCCGCCGCCTACATCCGTGGCCTGGCGCAGATGCGCGGCCGCAACGCCGACTGGGCGGAGAAGGCCGTGCGCGAGGCGGTCAGCCTGTCCGCCAACGAGGCCTTGCGGCTGAACGTGATCGATCAGGTGGCCGATGACCTGCCTGACCTGCTGCGCGAGCTCGACAGCAAAACGCTCCAGGTGGCCGGCCAGCCACGCCAGTTGCAGACCGCAGGCGCCAGCGTGGTCGAGCACCTGCCGGACTGGCGCACACGGGTTCTGGCGGTCATCACCAACCCCAGCGTAGCGCTGATTCTGATCATGATCGGCGTTTACGGCCTGTTGTTCGAATTCATGAACCCCGGCTCTGCGGTGGGCGGTGTGGTCGGTGGTATCTGCCTGCTGCTGGCGCTGTATGCGCTGCAGCTATTGCCGGTGAGTTTTGCCGGGGTGGCGCTGATCCTGCTTGGCATCACCTTCATGATCGCCGAAGCCTTCTTGCCCAGTTTCGGCGTGGTCGGCTTCGGCGGCATCGTTGCCTTTGTGGTCGGCGCGTTGATCCTGATCGACACCGACGCCCCCGGTTTCGGCATCCCGCTGGCCTTGATCGGCACCTTGGCGCTGCTCTCGGCACTCCTGATCGGTGGCGTGCTGGGCATGGCCCTCAAGGCCCGCCGACGGGCACTGGTCAGCGGCGACGCCGGCCTGGTCGGCAGCCTGGTTACCGTCACCCAGGTGATGGCAAGCGACCCCTTCTGTGGTGTTGTGCTGGCTCAGGGCGAGCAATGGCAAGTGCAGTGCGCAACGCCGCTGCAAACTGGCCAGAACGTACGGGTGACCGCGCGCCATGGCGTGATGCTGGAAGTGAGCGCCGCCGCCCCAGCGACGCAAGGAGAATGACCATGTTCATGCAAGTCGGTTTCGGCGCCGTTCTGATTGTGCTGGCCATGCTGGTGCTGTCGGCGTTTCGCATCCTGCGCGAATACGAGCGCGGCGTGGTGTTCCAGCTGGGGCGCTTCTGGCAGGTCAAAGGGCCGGGGCTGATCCTGTTGATCCCGGTGATCCAGCAAATGGTGCGGGTCGACCTGCGCACAGTGGTACTGGATGTGCCGCCGCAGGATGTGATCACCCGCGACAACGTTTCGGTCAAGGTCAACGCAGTGTTGTACTTTCGCGTGCTCGACCCGCAGAAAGCGATCATTCAGGTTGAGGATTTTCTGGTGGCAACCAGCCAGCTGGCCCAGACGACCCTGCGTGCGGTGCTGGGCAAACACGAGCTGGATGAGCTGCTGGCAGAACGCGAGCAACTGAACCTGGACATCCGCCAGGTGCTGGATGCGCAGACGGATGCCTGGGGCATCAAGGTGGCCAACGTCGAGATCAAGCACGTTGACCTGAACGAGTCGATGGTACGCGCCATCGCCCGCCAGGCCGAGGCCGAGCGCGAACGTCGGGCCAAGGTGATTCATGCCGAGGGTGAACTGCAGGCGTCGGAGAAACTGATGCAAGCCGCACAAATGCTGAGCAAGGAGCCGGGGGCGATGCAGTTGCGCTATATGCAGACGCTGGGGACGATTGCCGGGGACAAGAGCTCGACCATCGTCTTCCCGCTGCCGATAGATCTGCTGAAGGGTTTGGTGGACAAGGAGAAAGAGTGATGGGCCAATCGCGGGCTTGCCCGCGAATGGCCTGTATGCGGCCTGTCAGACCGGCGCGCGGCGCAAGGTCGCCAGGAAGGTGGCTGCACCAATGAACAACCCGGCAAAGGTGCGGTTCAAACGCTTCTGCTGTTTGGGGGTGCGCAACATGCGCAACACATGCGAAGCCAACCCGGTGTACCCCGCCATCACCAGCAGGTCGACCGTGACCATGGTCACGGTGATCGCCACATATTGCGGCAGCAGCGGCGCATGGGGATTGAGAAACTGCGGCAGCACCGCCAGCATGAACACCAGCGCCTTGGGGTTGCTGATGTTGACCAGGAAACCACGGAACACCAGGCTCAACGGCTTGCCGATCGGGCGCACGCCTGATTCATCGCTCATGTCCATCGGCAGGGCACGCCACTGCTTGTAGGCCAGGTACACAAGGTAGGCGACGCCAAACCACTTGATGACCTGGAACGCCGTGGCCGAGGCGGCCAGGACGGCACCGACGCCGGCGGCGATGATGGCGATCTGCATGATCAGGCCCAGCTGCAGGCCCAGGGCGTTCCAGTAACCACGCCAGAAGCCGTATTGCAGGCCGCTGGACATTGAGGCAATCGCCCCGGCACCGGGTGAAAGGCTGATCACCCAGCAAGCGGCAAAGAAGCCTAACCAAACTTCCATCGACATCACACACCTCGCTCGAACATTTGTTGCAAAACGTTAAGCTAAGGTTTTGGCGAAAAAATAACCAGTGCTTTCTGATGGATTTGTGGGGCCAGTGCAGGCTCAGTCAGCTTCGGCAGCGGTTTCTTTGTGCAGGGCCTGTACCTCGGCCCCGCGCCAGCGCCGCACCGACTTCTGGAAGAACTGACTATTGGGCACCTGCACCAGCGCCCCGCCCGCTTCGGGCACTTCCAGCAGGGTGGTAAACAGCAGGTTGATAGCGATCACCCGGCCTTTCACGCCTGGCTTGTCGAGGGTGTCGACCAGCTCGACCACATCGCCGATGCGAAACGGCCCGACCGTGAAAATCAACACCGCGCACAACAGGTTGGACAGCACGCTCCACATGGCGAAGAAGGCCACCGCCGCTACCGCTACGAAGCCGGAAAGTGCTGTCCACAACACGGTTGCCGAAACGCCCATGCGCTCCAGCACGAACAGCAGCGCGCTGCCCATGATCAGCCAGCGCAGGCCACCGCGCACGGGCACCAGCAGCTCCGGCGGCAACGGGTAACGCTGGCCCAGGCGGCTCAGCCCGCGAGCAATGATGCGCTGCAGGACGAACGCCGCGGCCAGGATCAAGAGGATCTGCAAACCCAGCCAGAAGGTGTCCATCCATTGCCCTGGCAGCAGCGAACGCAGTTCCTCCATCAGGACAACGCCTCGAGTTCGGCCTGCATGCTTTCAAGGGTTTCCAGCGCTTCCATCCAGGCCTCTTCCAGCTCGCCTTCGCGTTGCTTGAGCTTGGTCTGGCGCGCCAGCAGGTCGCGCAACTCGTCCTTGCGCGCCGCCTCGTAAAGGCCACCATCACCCAGCGCGGTCTCGATCTCGGCCAATTGCGTGTGCACCTGGTTGAGCTCGGTTTCCAGCTTGTCGGCAGCCTTCTTGTGCGGTGCCAACTGCTGACGCAAGGCTGCGGCAGCCTGGCGCTGGGCTTTCTTGTCGGTCTTGTCCGGGTTGGCCGGTGCAGTACTGGCCGGCGCACTGCGCTGGCGGTACTCGACCAGCCAGCGGCTGTAGTCCTCCAGGTCACCGTCGAAGGTGTCGACCTTACCGTCGGCCACCAGCAGGAAGTCGTCCGTGGTGCTCTTGAGCAAATGACGGTCGTGGGACACCACCACCACTGCACCGGCAAACTCCTGCAAGGCCATGGTCAGTGCCAGACGCATTTCCAGGTCCAGGTGGTTGGTCGGTTCGTCAAGCAGCAGAAGGTTTGGCCGCTCCCAGGCAATCAGCGCGAGTGCCAGGCGGGCCTTTTCGCCACCGGAGAAGTTAACCACCGGCTCGTCGCAGCGGGCACCATGGAAATCGAAGCCGCCGAGGAAGTCGCGCAGCGTCTGCTCACGCTCGGCAGGGGCGATGCGCTGCAGGTGCAGCAGCGGGCTGGCCTTGTCGTCCAGCGAGTCCAACTGGTGCTGGGCAAAGTAGCCTACAGCCAGGTTCTCGCCACGAACCAGACGGCCCGACAACGGCTCCAGTTCACCTGCAAGGTTCTTGATCAGGGTCGACTTGCCGGCGCCGTTGGGCCCGAGCAGACCAATACGAGCGCCTGGGGTGAGCTGCAGTTTGACCTTGTCGAGGATGGCCTTGTCGCCATAACCCAGGCGACCTTCGGAAAGGCTCAGCAACGGGCTGGAAATTTTCTGCGATTCACGGAAGACAAAGTCGAACGGTGAATCGACATGCGCCGCCGACAGCTCTTCCATGCGCTCCAGGGCCTTGATCCGGCTTTGCGCCTGGCGGGCCTTGGTGGCTTGCGCCTTGAAGCGGGCAATGTACTTCTCCATGTGCGCGCGCTGCGCCTGCTGCTTCTCGTAGGCCTGCTGCTGCTGCGCCAAGCGCTCGGCACGGGTGCGCTCAAAGGCGGTGTAGCCGCCTTTGTACAAGTTGAGCTTGCGTTGCTCGACGTGCAGCACATGGTCGACCACGGCATCGAGGAAGTCACGGTCGTGGGAGATCAGCAACAACGTGCCGGGGTAGCCCTTGAGCCAGTCTTCCAGCCACAGGATCGCGTCGAGGTCGAGGTGGTTGGTGGGCTCGTCGAGCAGCAACAGGTCGGACGGGCACATCAGTGCCTGGGCCAGGTTCAGGCGCATCCGCCAGCCACCAGAGAAATCGCCGACACGGCGGTCCATCTGTTCGTTGGTGAAGCCCAACCCAGCCAGCAACTTGCGCGCACGGGCATCGGCGGTATAGCCGTCGGCGCTTTCCAGCTCACTGTGAAGGCGCGCCAGGGCGGTGCCGTCGTGGGCGTGCTCGGCCGCGGCCAGTTCGGCCTGGACCTTGCGCAGGCGCACGTCGCCGTCAAGCACATAGTCCACAGCCAGGCGGTCGAGGGTGTCGACCTCTTGGCGCATGTGGGCGATGCGCCAGTCGCCGGGCAGTTGGCAGTCACCGGCATCGGGCGACAGCTCACCACGCAGCAAGGCGAACAGGCTGGATTTTCCGGCGCCGTTGGCGCCGATCAGGCCGGCCTTGTGACCGGCGTGCAGGGTCATCTCGGCGCCTTCTAGCAAGCGCTGCGGACCACGCTGTAAAGTGAGGTTGGATAGTCTGATCATGATGGTCGCGGAGTCTACCAGCTTCCTCGGCCCATAGCGCGAGTGGAACCATGCACACCGACCTGTGGAATTACGCACTGACCCTGTATGCCAGGCCCGGCGTGGAAGCCGCCTGCCTTGAATTGCAGGCACTGGGTGGCGATGTCTGCCTGCTGCTGTGCGCGACCTGGCTGCAAGCACGTGGTGTGGCCGTACTGGGCGAACGCGCGCAAGCACTGCAAGAACTTGCCGAGCCCTGGCAGCGTGACGTGGTCACTCCGCTACGCAGCCTGCGCCAGCAATGGCGAGCCACAGCATCGGGTGATACACAACTGGCGGCATTACGTGAGCAGGTGAAGGGGTTGGAGTTGCGGGCTGAAAAAGCCTTGCTGGAGCGCTTGCAGGAACGCTCACAACAGTGGCCCGTGGGCTCCCATGAGCCCGCGGACGACTGGCTGGCCCGGCTGGCACCGGACCAGGCTCTGCATCATGACGCGCTAGTTCAGTTGCGCGTCGCAGCGGCTGCGCTTCAGGACGCCGAAGGTGCCTGAGCCGGAGTACTCACAGGTGCCGACGGTGCAGCAGCAGGCGGGCTCACCGAGTTGGTTGTGGCCGCCGGTGGTGTAGCGGGCTTGGCTTCAGCAGGCTTGGCGGCGGGTTTGGCGGCCGTGCGTGCAGGTGCCTTGGCGGCAGCTGGTTTTGCGGCCGGCTTGGCAGCAGGGGCTTTGGCAGCTGGCTTGGCCGCAGGTTTGGCGGCAGCGGTCGCCTTGGTAGCCGGTTTGGCTGCAGGCTTGGCAGCAGCGGTCGCCTTGGCCGCCGGTTTGGCCGCAGGCTTGGCGGCAGCGGTCGCCTTGGCAGCCGGTTTGGCCGCAGGTTTGGCAGCAGCGGTGGCCTTGGCAGCCGGTTTGGCCGCAGGTTTGGCAGCAGCGGTGGCCTTGGCAGCCGGTTTGGCCGCAGGTTTGGCGGCAGCGGTCGCCTTGGCAGCCGGTTTGGCCGCAGGCTTGGCGGCAGCGGTCGCCTTGGCAGCTGGTTTGGCCGCAGGCTTGGCGGCAGCGGTCGCCCTGGCGGCTGGTTTGGCCGCAGGCTTGGCGGCAGTGGTCGCCTTGGCAGCTGGTTTGGCCGCAGGCTTGGCAGTAGCGGGCTTGGTGGGTTTAGCCGCACGCAGATCAAGGGCCTTGGCTGCAGCTTCACGTACCTTGCCTACACCCTGAGCCAGCTTGAGGCTGTCCTGAGCATCGCGTTTGAGTTGCTGAATGTAAGAGCGCGTCTGGGTTTGACGCTCCTTGAGAGACTCGAGCAGCTCTTCAAGTTCACCGATGGCTTTTTGCGCCTTGCTTTGCGCCTTGGCTTTACCTGCCTTGGCCGCGTCTTGCAGTTTCAGGCGACCGTTGTGCAGTTTTTCCTGCGCCTTGCCACGCTGCTTTTCCAACTTCGCCAGCAGTTTTTCCGCATCAGCCAGCGCTTGCGAGCAGGCCTCTTCCAAGTGTTCGAGCAAGCTGCCCGAAAGTTGCTGGAGCAGGTGTAACGGCGTACTTACTGGCTTCTTTTTGGCCGACATGGTTTACCTCCTGGCTGACGAGATTGCGGCTCATACTATGCTTCTGCTGCTACCGCCGCTAGGGCATGTTGACCGTAATGTTTACGCCGCGTTGCATGCCTGGGCAAAGTTGTTATCTTGCAGCTGCGTGAAAGTGTAGTTGCTGAATTAATCATTGCTGGTATTTGGGAGTCAGGCGTTGCCTCGATATCTTGTTTTGGGTTTATGCCTGATGGCACCGCTCGCCTTGGCCGACAACGACGAACACGATTTGGCCTACAGCCTGGGTGCCAGCCTGGGTGAGCGCCTGCGCCAGGAGATGCCGGGCTTGCAGCTGGATGCACTGGTCGAAGGCCTGAAGCAGTCCTATCAGGGGCAACCCATGAAACTCGACAAGGCACGCATGCAGGCGGTGCTGCAGCAGCATGAGGCCCAGGAAGGCGACGCCGCTGTGCAAAAGCTGCAGGCCGCCGAAACGCGTTTCATGGCTAATGAACGTGGGCGTTATGGGGTGCACGAACTAACGGAAGGTGTGCTGTACAGCGAATTGCAACCAGGCACGGGTGTGCAGCCGAAAGCGGGCGGCAAAGTGCAGGTGCGCTATGTGGGCAGATTGCCGGATGGCTCAGTCTTCGACCAGAACCAGACCCCCCAATGGTTCAACCTGGATTCGGTTATCGAAGGCTGGCAGGTCGCCTTGCCGAACATGCACACTGGCGCCAAGTGGCGCTTGGTAATTCCTTCAGCGCAAGCCTATGGCGCCGAGGGGGCGGGAGACCTGATTGCACCCTACACCCCCTTGGTATTCGAGATCGAACTGCTGGCGGTTGGCGACTGACGCCAACCTCAGGCCTGCACTGCACCCTCTTCCTTGTGTGCGTTGTGCAGCACTTCGATCAGGCAGTCTTCAAGCTCGAAGCGCTCATGCAACAACCCGCCCAATTTGGCCAGCTTCTCGGCAAAGCGTTCGGTGTCCTTGCACTCCCCCTTGGTGCAATGGTCATTGAAGGCCAGTGCGATCTGAGTACTGTCGTTGATCCGTGGGTTGATCTCTTCGGCCAGCTTCAGCGCCTTCTTGTCTCCGAACGCCTTGGCCTCGCTGACCAGTTGCTCGCAGACTTCGAAGTGCCACGCCGAAACGTAGTCGACCAGAAGGGCGCAAAAGTCCCCGTTGGTGTCCTTGTCGGCGAAGGCTGGCCTCACATCGCGCAGGGCGCGAAAAGCCTGCACCAGTTCCTGGCGCTCCTCCAGCCAACGGTCGATCAGCTTGTGAACCCCACCCCAGCGTTCCTGGGCGTTCTGACAACTATCGAGCATGGCGATCTCTTCCCTTCTGGGTAGATGCCGCTGCACCTCGCACCACGACCGCGCAGCACAAAGGTGACATCAGCAGGACGGCATCGAGCAGTTGTTTTTCCGGTATGCGTGCTGGGAGATTATTCCCGCGCGTGCTGCCCTTCAAGGTACGCAGCACACAAAGTTCATACAAGTGTTTAATACCCTGTTACATCACCATTGGTCGCGCTAATGGCACAACCTTGCGCCAGGTCATGTTCTTGCCAGGGTGCGGAAACGATACGCCAGCAGGCAACTCAAGGGCACCACCGCCAGCAGCAGGAAGGCTAACAGGCTCCATTCCGGCAGTGTCAGATCGAGAAAGCTCCAGGCAAGCGAACGACAATCCGGGCCACCCAGCAACAGTTGCCGTGCCGCCTCACCCCAGGATTGCTCGAACACTCGCCCGATCGGCACCGGGCATACCTCATTGACCCCCTCAGCCCCCTGCAACCAGACATGCCGTGCTGCCAGCAATGCGCCGGCCAACGAGCAGCCCAGCACCAGGCGAGCATAACGAAGGATGCCCCGCGTGCCCGGCGCCTGCAGCACGGCTGCGAAGCACAGCAGCGCGTACACGCCAAGCAGCAACCGTTGGCTGAGGCACAACGGGCACGGCATCAGCCCCACTGTGTTTTCCAGACGGAAAGACGCAACCAGTACCGCCAATGCGACCAGGCAGGCAGGAAGAAAAAAGGTGCGCAAACGGGCCGGCAGCATGGGCGGTGAAGGTCCCGGGGAAAAAGTAGTGGCTTGAAACGGTAGAGGAAAGACACGCTTTGTTTCAAGGCACGACAGCAACGACAAGTCACTGAATCGCGTAGGAAATTTCCAGATATGCCGTAGGAGGCGACTGAAGAAATAGACTTCAGATCAAACTGACAGCGAAAGATAAATTACCTGCCCCCAAAGCCCGCACCTTTGCGCGGGCCTTGGGGTAGGTCAGGCGCGCACGCCTTCTGGCAAAGGCAGCGCCAGCAGGCGCTCGTCCAGCAGGCCAAGGCCCTCCTGGAACAGCTGGTTGCTGCGCTCCGTCTCGCCCAGCCCCGCGAGCAGGCGAGCCAGCTCTGCACAGGCCTCGGGGTTGCGCTCCATGCGCAGGCTGCTTTCAAGGTAGTCACGCGCCTTGCCCCACAAGCGGTTCTGCAGGCTAAGACGGCCCAGGGTCAGCAGCAGGCTGGCGTCTTGCGGGTGAGCCTTGAGCCAACCTTCAGCGGTTTGCAACTGACGTACCGGGTCATCACCACGCACCAGCCCGTAAAGGCGGGCCAGATGGCTTTCGTAGTCGCGCTTGAGGGCCGTGCGCAGCACCTGTTCGGCCTCGTTCTGGGCACCTACCTGGCGCAATTGCTCGGCGTACGCCAGCACCAGTTGCGGCTCCTGGCGCTGGGCTGCGGTCAACTGCTGCCAGGCACGCTCCAAGGATTGGCGTGCACTGTGCGCATCTTCGCCACGGGTAGTCGCCAGGCTCAGGTTCTGGCCCCAGGCGCGTTGTTCCAGAGCAGCCAGCTCTGCGGCCGGCAGCACCTTGCCCTTGCGCAGGTCGGGCATCAGGCGGATCAGTGCAGACCAGTCGCCGCGCTCCACGTAAAGGCGTTGCAGCAAGCGCAGCACCTGGCCGTTGTGCGGGTGGCGTTCCTGCATGGCCAGCAGGGTTTCCAGGGCTCCATCGTTTTCGCCACGGTCCATTTGCAACTGGGCATGGGTCAGGGCAATGGCCAGCTCGGCTTGCGGCTGGCGCTCCAGGGCACGCTCCAGCAGGTTGTCACTGTCTTCGGTGCGGCCTTGCTCGTTGGCGGCACGCGCGGCACCAAGGTAGTACAGCAACGGCTGGCGCTCAGCCTCGGCGGCACGGTGCAAGTGCCGTTGGGCACTGGCCCAGCGGCCCTCGGCAAGATCGAGCTGGCCCTGTTCGATCGCCAGGCGGATACGTCGGCTGCGGTTACGCCGTGACCACGGGTTGACCACACCACTGGAAGTCAGCACCAGGCCGACCAGATAGCGCAGCAACCACAGCAGCAGGACGACCGCCAAAATACCCGCCAAGGCAGCCCACAGCCCCGACTGATAACGGAAGCCACCATAGGAAATCAGTACATAGCCGCTGTGCTTGGCGACCGCGATGCCCAGTGCCGCAGCAACCACGATCGCAAGCACGGCCAACAGGTAGACACGCTTCATGGCTTGCCCCCTTCAGCCTCGGCCGGCAGGTGACGGCGCTGAATATAGGCCTGCACTGCCGCCAGGCTTTCACTAAGGTCAGGGGTAACCACCGACACCGGCTGATCGGCCAACGCATTGAGGCTGTCGAGCATGGCCTTGCTTTGCGGGTTGTCTGCATTGAAGTTGGCCAGCAGTACGCTGCGGGCGTCGTCCAGCGCCTGCGTGTAAACCTTGGCATCACCATTGAGCGCCGCCCACTGGGCCTGCTCGATAGTCAGGCTCAGGGCCAGGCGCAGCTGGTTCAGTTGCTGCCCGGCCAGCAACGGACGCACGTTTTCATCAGCGTTGAAGTCGATCTGGAAGTACTTGGATATTTCTGCCCACCACTGCGACAGCCTGCTGGCACCATCACCGTCGGCGGTCAGGGCGCCAAGCGCATCGGCGTTACTGTCAAACTCGGGGGACTGGGCGCTCAACTGCTGTACCAGCTCACGCTGCGCAGCCAGCTTCAAGAACAGGCCTGTGCGGTCCGGTTGCTGAGTGCTGTTGAGCGTGGCCAGGCTGCGTGCCAGTTGCTCGCGGGCGGCGAAGGCACCCGGGTCGCTCTGCTCGCGCAGGATCTCGTCGGCGCCTTCGACCAGGGCTTTGGCACTGGTGATGTCCTGCAACGCGGAAAGGCGCAGGGTAGCCAAGCGCAGGAGGTGCTCGGCTTCGGCCAGGCGCCACTCTTTGCGGCTTTCTCCCAGCACGGTTTCCAGGCGCTGACTGAGCCGCTGCTGGTCGCCCTGCAGTTGGGCTACCAAACGCCGGCGGTCTTCCAGCTCGCTGGCGGCTGGCAGACTGGCCAGTTGCGCACTGATCTGCTGTTCACGTTGCTGCAACGCCTCGGCGCGCTGGGTCAGCGCCTCGATGTGCTGGCCCTGGTTGAACTCACTGCCCTGCAGTTGACGCACCTGCCAGACACCCCAGCCACCTACCGCCACCCCGGCCGCACCCAGCAGCAAGGCCAACGCTGCCAGGCCACTGCCGGAGCGCTTGGCAGGTGGGGTGGTAACGGGTTCCGCAGGCGCCTGTGCCGACGGTTGATCGTTATTGGACAAGACAGTCTCGCTCACGTATCCATCCTTTGCATGGGGGCGCACCGCATTCAGCTTAGCGCCTTAAGAGGCAGGTGCAGCGCTACGCTGCACGGCTGCCAGCAAGGCCGTGGCACTGGCGCCACGGCAATCCACAACCTGTTGGGCCCCAGCGGCCTTGGCCTGCTCGGCGACCCGCGGGCTGGGCACGAACAGCGGCAACTGGGCCAGCCGCAGCCAATCGGCACCGGCCATCTGCTGCAAATGTTCAAAACCCTGCCCACTGCTGACCACCAGGCCATTGAGGCGTTCCGCTTCAATGCGGCGCATCAGCGTACCCGCCGGGTAGGCTGGCAGGCAGCGACGATACAGTTCCAGATATTCGACACTAGCACCTTGCTCTGCAAGACGCTCTGCCAGCAGTTCGCGACCTCCGACGCCGCGAACGATCAAGACACGCGGTGCCGGCTCGGTAAGTGCCTGGCGCAGGGCCGGCAATGCCAGCAAGGCTTCGCTGTCATCGCCACGCGGCGGAAAGCTTACCTCCAGCCCTGCACCCTGCAGCACCCCAGCGGTTGCCTCACCTACGGTGAACCAGCCTCGCTGCGGAGGCTGGATGCTGGTCTCGGCCAGATGCTCGAGCAACAGCCGGGCGGCCGGCTTGCTGACCACAATGATCGCCTGGAAGTCATGCAAGCCCTCCAGCGACAGTCGCTGTGGGGCTTGCACGGTAATAGGTTCAATTTCCAGCAGTGGCAGGCAACTGCTGCCCACTCCCGCTGCCGCCAGGCTTTGCGCCAGCGCCGCGCAGTCCTCGGCAGGCCGGGTCAGCAACAGGCGCCATTGGCTCACGGGTGACCGGCCTCGCCGTAGACTTCCTTCAGAATGGCCTCGGCGCCCTGCCCCAGCAGGTCTTCGGCCACCTGTACGCCCAGGGCCTCGGCAGCGGCACGGGGTGCACGGGCATCGGCCACCAGCAAGGTCCCGCCGCTAGGCTGGCCGACCAGGCCGCGCAGCCACAGCTGGTCACCTTCAAGTACCGCGTAGCAGGCGATCGGCACTTGGCAGCCACCATTCAGGCGTTTGTTCAGCGCGCGCTCGGCGATCACCCGGTCAGCGGTGTCGACATGGTGCAGTGGCGCCAGCAGTGCATGGATCTCAACGTCGGCACTGCGGCACTCGATGCCCACCGCGCCCTGACCACCTGCCGGCAGGCTGTCATCGACGCTGATGGTGGAGGTGATGCGGTCCTCGAAGCCCAGACGGATCAGGCCCGCCGCGGCGAGGATGATGGCGTCGTACTCGCCGGCATCCAGCTTCGCCAGGCGGGTGTTGACGTTGCCGCGCAGAAAGCGGATTTGCAGGTCTGGGCGGCGCGCCAGTAACTGGGCCTGACGGCGCAGGCTTGAGGTACCGACGATACTGCCGGCGGGCAGCGCTTCGAGGCTGTCAAAGGTATTGGAAACGAAGGCATCACGCGGGTCTTCACGCTCGCAGATGCAGTACAGGCCCAGGCCCTCGGGGAAGTCCATGGGCACGTCTTTCATCGAGTGCACGGCGATGTCGGCTTCGTTGTCCAACAGCGCGGTTTCCAGTTCCTTGACGAACAGCCCCTTGCCGCCGATTTTTGCCAGCGGCGCGTCAAGCAACTTGTCACCGCGGCTGACCATGGGCACCAGGGTCACCTGCAGACCGGTGTGGGCCTGCTCGAGGCGGGCCTTGACGTATTCGGCCTGCCACAGGGCCAAAGCACTTTTACGGGTGGCAATGCGGATTTCGCGAGTGGACATGAAACGCCCCGATCCAGAGAAATACCGCCGATCATAACAGCATCGCCGGTATCGCTTGCAGATACGGATCAACAGGCCACACACAGTCAGGTGCAGGAGCGGCCCGAGTCCAAGGGCCTCAGAGGGTCTGCATCATCTTGCGCACACCGGCCACATGGCGACGGCTGACGGTCAAGGCATCGCCGTCCAGGCCTTTCAGATACAGCTGAAAGTGCCCCAGCGGGGTGCGCTGCAAGCGTTCGATGCGCTCGCGGGCGACCAACGCATTGCGGTGGATGCGCACGAAGCGTTCGCCGAATTCGTCTTCCAGGGCTTTGAGTGGCTCGTCAAGCAGCACCTCCCCGGTTTCGTGACGCAAGGTCACATACTTGTGGTCGGCAATGAAATAGATCACCTGGGATAAAGGGATCAGTTCGATGCCTTTACGCGTGCGGGCACTTATATGGCTGCGAGGGCCGCCGCCTTCATTGGCCGGCCGGGTAAGCGCCGCCAATTGGGCGCGGTTGGGTTTTTCGGCCTTGCGCAAGGCATCGCGCAAGGCCTGGGCCTGGAAGGGCTTGGTCACATGGCTGAGGGTACTGTCCTTGAATGCCTCTGCACCGTATTCATCATCCCCGGAGCAAAACACCACCGCCGGCGGCGCCTCGCGTTCGCACAGGCGAGCGGCAACCTGCAGGCCATCCAGGCCTGGCATGCCGATGTCCAGCAGGACCACATCGGGCTTGAGGCTTTCAATCAGCGCCAAGGCCTCATCGCCGTTGGTGGCGCTGGGCTCCAGCACAGTGTAACCCTCCAGTTCGCCGAGCAGCCGGCTGAGGCGTTCACGGCCTTGGGGTTCGTCATCAACGATCAGGACATTCATAATTGCGCTGGATTCCTGAATGAGTCTCGCACAGGTATAGCGTAGACAGGTGTGGTTCGAGCGACACTGCGGTCACGCTCTAGACCGGTGCGATGGCCAAAGATTCACTCGGCCCGGCAGATTCACTGCCAGTCCTTTGTCCAACTGTAGACGGTCCGTGGAACACTGCCGTTCATTCCTTGAAATCCTTCTATGCGATTTTCCGGGCATTTCTCTCGACCGGCGCCCTGCGGCAGCCAGCCCAACCCTGCTATCATCGACGCCACTTTTTCGTTCACGCCTGCAATGAGTGAATCCATGAGCACCGACAAGACCAATCAGTCCTGGGGCGGCCGCTTCAGTGAGCCCGTCGACGCCTTCGTCGCCCGTTTCACCGCCTCGGTAGATTTCGACAAGCGCCTGTACCGTCACGACATCATGGGTTCGATTGCCCATGCCACCATGCTGGCGCAGGTCGGCGTGCTCAGTGATGCCGAGCGCGACACCATCATCGATGGCCTGAAAACCATCCAGGGCGAGATTGAAGCCGGCAACTTCGACTGGCGTGTCGACCTTGAAGACGTGCACATGAACATCGAAGCACGCCTGACCGACCGCATCGGCATCACCGGCAAGAAGCTGCACACCGGCCGTAGCCGCAACGACCAGGTGGCCACCGACATCCGCCTTTGGCTGCGCGACGAAATCGACCTGATCCTGGGCGAAATCACCCGCCTGCAGCAGGGCCTGCTGGAGCAGGCAGAGCGTGAAGCCGAAACCATCATGCCTGGTTTCACCCACCTGCAGACGGCGCAGCCGGTCACCTTTGGCCACCACCTGCTGGCGTGGTTCGAAATGCTCAGCCGCGACTATGAGCGCCTGGTCGACTGCCGCAAGCGCACCAACCGCATGCCACTGGGCAGCGCCGCGCTGGCCGGCACCACCTACCCGATCGACCGTGAACTGACCTGCAAGCTGCTGGGCTTTGAAGCCGTGGCCGGCAACTCGCTGGATGGCGTGTCGGACCGTGATTTCGCCATCGAATTCTGCGCCGCTGCCAGCGTGGCGATGATGCACCTTTCGCGCTTCTCCGAAGAGCTGGTGCTGTGGACCAGCGCGCAGTTCCAGTTCATCGACCTTCCGGACCGCTTCTGCACCGGCAGCTCGATCATGCCGCAGAAAAAGAACCCGGACGTGCCAGAGCTGGTACGTGGCAAGAGCGGCCGCGTGTTCGGCGCCCTGACCGGCCTGCTGACCCTGATGAAAGGCCAACCACTGGCCTACAACAAGGACAACCAGGAAGACAAGGAACCGCTGTTCGACGCCGCCGATACCCTGCGCGACTCGCTGCGGGCCTTCGCTGACATGATCCCGGCGATCAAGCCCAAGCACGCCATCATGCGTGAAGCGGCCCTGCGCGGCTTCTCCACCGCGACCGACCTGGCCGACTACCTGGTTCGCCGTGGCCTGCCATTCCGTGACTGTCACGAGATCGTTGGCCACGCGGTGAAGTATGGTGTGGACACTGGCAAGGACCTGGCCGAGATGAGCCTGGACGAACTGCGCCAGTTCAGCGATCAGATCGAGCAGGACGTGTTTGCCGTGCTGACGCTGGAAGGCTCGGTGAATGCGCGTGACCACATTGGTGGTACGGCGCCGGCGCAGGTGCGTGCTGCCGTGGTTCGTGGCAAGGCCCTGTTGGCGTCTCGCTAACTCCCGGGGCGAGGGCTTCGCCCTCGTTCGCGGGTAAACCCGCTCCTACAACGGTTGTGCTGTACCTGTAGGGGCGGGTTTACCCGCGAATGACCCAACACAAATCTCAGCGCTTGCCGCTGCGGATCATCTCCATGAAGGCTGGCATCGACGCTTCCTTGTCCGCCAAGATCCGCGCCATGTGCGGGTTCTCCCCCATCAGTTGCAGCAACGCCTTGGCCTGCGGGAAGTCCGCCAGGAAGTCGATGCTCAGCACCTTCTTGCCCACCGCGTTGGCCAGGTCGACCGAGAAGCAGAACATCAGGTCTGCCAGCGTCAACTGCTCGCCCGCAACATAGGGGGCAAAGCGCCCGTTGCGCTTGAGCGTGGCAAACCCGGCCAGCAGGTCCGCACGCGCTTTCTCTTTGATCAGCGAGTCGACCGACATGCCAAAGAACGACTCGGCATAACAGGTACGCGCCGGCAGCTCGATGTACAACTCGATTTCCTTGAGCAGCTCCCGCACCTTGGCTTGGCCGAACGGGTCGGCTGGCAGCAGCGCCTTGCCGCCCCGGGTCTGCTCGATATAGTCGAGGATCACACTGGTTTCGCTGAGGAAGCCATGTTCGGTTTCAAGCACCGGCACCTTGCCCCGCGGGCTCACTTCCAGCGCCTGTGGCGCCTGGCCGCCATAGAAGGTGACTTCCTCGAAAGGCAGGCCTTTTTCGAGCAGGGCCAGCTTTACCATGTTGTAGTAGTTGCTGACCGAGAATCCATAAAGCTTGAGCATGACGAAACAGCCTCCAGGCCGTAAGGGGTTGGCGTGGACTTTATAGACTGAACACCTGCCACTGACCAGCGTCATGCACCCCGTCAATGCCCGGGCATTGCCGCCACAGGCATGGCACACTGTTGCATCCCATCCTAGGAGTACCGCGATGAGCGAGCCCACCGACATCGACAATGACGACGACGAAGCCTTCGCCGAGGCAACGCTGACCCAGGCCATCGAAAACCAGATCGAAAGCGGCGAGCCGCCTGCAGCCAAGGCCACTTTCAACAAGCTGACGCTGGTCGGCTATGAGCGTGAAGACATTCTGAACCTGATGGCCCATGTGCTGGCCTTCGAGATCGACAACATGCTGGTAGAGGACCGTGCGTTCAACGGCGAGTGGTATGAGAACGCTCTGCGGGCACTGCCGGAGCTGCCGCCTGAGATGGATCAAGGCGACGACGAATAACCCGGCTACACTCGAAGATCAGGCACCGTAGAAAGTGCCGCAATCCTTGTCTGGAAGTCAGGAGTCGCCATGCCTTTTACCCCCGATTTGATCGACGAAATGGAAGTACTCGCGCTGTTCAAACACGACAGCAGCCAGGAAGGCATCAAGATAACCAGCACCGCATCCCCTGCCCTGATCGCGGCTGCGCAACGCCTGCATGAGAAGGGGCTGACCGATCAGCCGGATGGCGGCTACCTGACCAGCCTGGGTCATGACGCCGTTGAAAGTGTCCAATTGCTACAGAACATTCTCAAGGCGCCACAGCCGGCCTGAGCATCAGGCTTGCGCAAGATCTGAGACCTTGCGCGGTCCCTGTGGGACCGCGCAGGCTCCAGTCAGTTGGCCGCAGTACTGCGCTTTTCCGCCAGCCACGAGCGGCCGTAAAGGAACACGATGGCCAGCAAGGCCACCGCTTGCGCCGACAGCGAGTAGGCATCGGCATGAATCCCCAGCCAGTCAAACTCAAAGAACGCCACTGGCCGTGTGCCCAGCACGCCGGCCTCTTGCAGCGCCTTCACGCCATGCCCGGCGAATACTACCGACAGCGCGCACAGCAGCGCGGCGTTGATGCTGAAGAACAGCGATAGCGGCAGCTTGGCCGAACCCCGCAGAATCACCCAGGCCAGGCCCACCAGCAGCACCAGTGCCGTCGCGCCACCCGCCAGCACCGCCTGATGCCCGGCGGCGCCTGCCTGCAGCCACAGGGTCTCGTAGAACAGGATCACTTCGAACAATTCGCGGTACACCGAGAAGAATGCCAGCACAGCAAAGCCGAAACGCCCGCCACCGCTGACCAGGCTGCTCTTGATGTAGTCCTTCCAGGCGGCAGCGTGGCGGCGATCATGCATCCACACGCCAAGCCACAGCACCATTACCGCGGCGAACAGCGCCGTGCAGCCTTCCAGCAGCTCGCGCTGAGCGCCCCCCACATCGATCACATAGGCCGCCAGCGCCCAGGTGGCGAAGCCGGCAACCAGCGCCAGGCCCCAACCAGTGTTGACGCTACGCACTGCCGACTGCTGCCCGGTATTGCGCAGGAAGGCCAGGATCGCCGCCAGCACCAGAATCGCCTCTAGGCCTTCACGCAGCAGGATCAGCAAACCGGAGATATAGCTCAGCGTCCAGCTCAGGCCATCGCTGCCCAGCAGCTTGGCCGCCTGCTCGAGCTTGGTTTTGGCGTCGGCCAGACGCTGTTCGGCCTGGGCCACGGGCAAGCCGTCCTGCAAGGACTGGCGGTAGGCCATCAACGTTTTTTCGGTGTCCTTGCGCGCCTGGGTGTCGATGTTGTCCAGCGAGCTTTCCACCAGCTCGAAACCCTCCAGGTAGGCCGCCACCGACAGGTCATAAGCCTGATCGTGGTCGCCTGCGCGGTAGGCCGCCAGGCTCTTGTCCAGTGTGCTGGCCGTGTATTCGAGCAATTGCGCCGGGCCGCGCTTTACCTGCGGCGGCTGGGCACGCTGGGCACGGAATGCCTCGACGGCCGCAGTGCCTTCGTTGGCGGCGACTTCGGCCGGCGTCTGGCGAGCCAGGTCGGCGAGGTTCCAGGTCTTGTCACCCTTGCCCGCTTCCGGCTTGGCGGTGAAGCTGGCGATGTACGCGGCCACGTCCCAGCGCTGGCGGTCGTCCAGCTGGTCGGCAAACGACGGCATTTCGGTGCCGTCGATACCCAGGGCCAGCGTGTTGTAGAGGTCGAACAGGCTCAACTGGTCCAGGCGTGAGGCATCACGCAGGTTGGCGGGTGCAGGCTCCAGGCCCACGCCAGCCGGGCCATCGCCGGCGCCGGTGTCGCCGTGGCAGATCGAGCAGTTCTGTGCGTACAGCGCAGCGCCGCGGGCGGGGTCCGGGGTAATCACCGGAGCCTGGCTGACCTCGTAAGCCACCGCCAGTCGCGCACCCAGCTGCCGGGCCTGTTTAGCGACCGCGGTACCTTCCTGACGCTGGTCGATGGCCTGGCGCAGCGCCTGGACGCCCTGTTCCAAAGCCGCTTGTTCAGTATTTGCGGGCAGGCCTTTGACCAGGTCAGCCAATACCGCGCTGAACTCCTGTTGCTCGCGGTATTCGCCCTCGTCGATCACCTTGCCGTCCTGCACGGTCGGCGGGTAGTCGGCACCAATGTAGTCCAGCAAGTGATGGGCTTTGGCAGCTTCGGCGGGGGACTCGGCCAGCGCCAAGGAGCTGCACAGCGCCAGCACCGGGCCGAGCAATACAGCCGGCAGCCAGGCAAGCAGGCGGGAACGGGTTTTCATGGCCAGTCTCGAAGGAAATGCGAAAGAGAACATTGTTCACTTCCACTTTGCTTCACTCAAGGGTGCTGGGCGGATTTCATGAAAAATCTTGCTACAAATCCGATGAAGTGGAGGGCATAGAGGAACAGCCCTCAAGGATCGCATCAGGGCTTGGCGGTACCCTTCCAACCCCCACCCAACGCCAGGAACACGCCAATTTGCCCTAGCGCCACTTGGCTATTGGCCGCAGCCAACTGCGCACGCATATCGGTATAGGTCCGCGTCGCCTGCAAATCCGCCAGGAACGACTCACGCCCCGCCTGGTAATACCGGTGCGTCTGGTCCGCCGCTTCCTTGGCCGATTTCTCCGCCTCGGCCAGCGCATCGCGCCGATCGAGCAAGGCGCTGTATTGCGCCAGGCGGGTCTGGGTCTCGCGGATGGCGTTCAGCACAACCCCATCGAAGTTCGCCAGTGCCGCCTGGGTCGAGGCCTCGGCCATGCGAATGCGGGCACGGGTGCCGTTGGTGGGGATGCTCCAGCTGATCTGCGGGCCAAAACCCCAGCGGTTGGTCGAAGGCTCACCAAGGTTCTCCAGGATACCGATGGTGCCAACCTGGGCGCCAATGCTGATGTCCGGGTACAAGGCGCCAGTGGCCACGCCAATATAGGCGGTGGCGGCAGCCAGCTGGCGTTCGGCCTGGCGCACGTCGGGGCGGCGCTTGAGCAAGGCCGCGCCATCGCCCACTGGGACCAGCTGGTTCAGGTGCGGCAGCTCGGCGCAATCGGCGGTACCGGCAGGCAACTGGTCGACCGGCTTGGCCAGCAGCGCAGCCAGGGTGTACATGCCCGTCTCGCGTTCGGCCTTGAAGCGTGGCAGTTCGGCACGCAACGATTTGAACTGGGTCTGCGAGCGGGTGACCTGGGTTTCATCACCACGCCCAGCATCGCGCAGGCGCTGGTTGAGTTTCACGCTTTGCTCCTGCAAATCGAGGGACTCACGGGCAATGTGGTATTCCTCGTTGGCCGAGCACACCTGGGTATAAGCCTTGACCACGTCCGCCACAAGCGTGATGCGGGCAGTGTCGGCAGCGGCCTGCACCGCGTCGGCATTTGCCTTGGCAGCCTCGGTACCACGCTTGAAGGTGCCCCACAGGTCGAACTGGTACGAGGCACTGATGATGGCCTCACCGATGTTGGCTACCGGCACCTTCTCAGGCTGCAGGAAGGCTTCGCCCGACTCCTGCAACCGCTGAGCGCCGAGTTTGACGCCACCGTTGAAGCCGCCTTGCGATTCAGCCACCTCCACCTGGGCGCGAGCTTTGGCGATGTTGGCCGCCGCCACGCGCAGTTCGGTGTTGGCACTCAGCGCCTGACGCACCAGCTCGTTCAGCCGTTGATCCTGATACAGCTGCCACCAGTCCTCGGGGACCGGCGCCGACACGACGCTATCGGCATCCTGGCGCAGCGGGCCGTTCAAGTCATTGCGTTGCACGGCCGCATCCCCAGGCACCTCATAGTCGGGGCCCACCATCATGCAGGCCCCCAGCGACAGGCACAGGCCAGCCAGGATCAGCTGTTTCATGGGCGCTGGCCCTCGATGATCGACACCGTGGCAGTACGCCCGGCGATCATGCGGAAGTCTTGCGGCACTTCGTCAAAGGCGATGCGCACAGGAATGCGCTGGGCCAGGCGTACCCAACTGAACGCCGGGTTAACGTTAGGCAGCAGGTTGGCGCCACTGCTGCGGTCGCGGTCTTCGATGCCAGCGGCAAAGCTCTGCACATGGCCGCGCAGGCGGGTATTGTCGCCCATCACACGGATGTCCACGGCATCGCCGATGTGTATACCGCCAAGCTTGGTTTCCTCGAAGTAGCCATCGACATGGTACGAGGCGCTATCGACCACCGACAGCACCGGGCGGCCGGCGGTGACGAACTCGTGGTTACGCGGCGCGCGGTCGTTGAGGTAGCCGTCTACCGGGCTGCGCACCACTGAGCGGTCAAGGTTGAGCTGGGCAGTGTCGACAGCCACTTGCGCCTCGCTGACGGCTGAACGGGCACGGGCCTCGCGGGACTGGCTTTCTTCCAGTTGCTCGGCGGCCACCAGGTTGCCCAGCTTGCGGTTGCGCTGCGCTTCGCGGGAAGCCTGGGCGAGGGTCTCCTGGCGCTCGCCCAGGGTTGCCTTGGCTTGACGCAGGGCCAGCGTGAAGCGGTCCTGGTCGATGGTGAACAGCACGTCGCCGCGTTTGACGGTCTGGTTGTCGCGCACCTCGACCTTCTGGATCAATCCCGACACATCGGGGGCGATCTGGATCACGTCGGCGCGAATGTGGCCGTCACGGGTCCAGGGGGCAAACATGTAGTAGACCACCATCTGCCACACGAGCACGGCGGCGAAGGTCACTACCAGCAAGGTCAGGACCACACGGCCCAAGGTCAGCATAGGTTTTTTCATGGCAGCATCAGGTTTCGGCAAAAGTGGTCCACCGCACCAAGCAGCACGGCATACAGAGCAACGTTGAACAACGCCCGGTGCCAGACCAGGCGGTAGAAATGCAGGCGCACCAGCACCGCGTGCACCCCAAGGAACAGCAGGTAGGTGCCAAACATCATCACCAGCAGCGTGGGCAGGAACACCCCGCTGATATCCAGTTCACCAATCACAGGGGTGCTCCGTCGAGGCCGGGGGGCAGTTGCGGTTGTTCAGCTGGCTCGAGCATCACCTCCACCCCCGGCAGCAGCGCCAGGCGCAGGCCGCTCAGGGCATGCAGCAGGTGGGTGCGGGCATCACCGCGCTCGTACAGCTCGTCCAGGTTCAGCGCCAGGCGAGCGCGTTCCATGTTGCGTAACAGTGCGGCCGGGGCATGCAGGCGGTCGCCAGCACGCAGGCAGGCGGCGTAGTGCGCACCGACTTCCTCAACCACAGTGTTCAGGCGCTCGCGAGCCTGCTGGCCGGCGCGCGGCATGTACGCCAGCAGGTCGAGCAGGTTCAACCCTACGCGCAGGTCGCGCAGTGCCACGCCACTGTCCTGGCCGGTTTGCGACAGGCGTGGCAGGTGCTGCATCAGGCGGTCGAGCATCTGTACGCCAACCTGGCGGTGCTCGGCCAAGGTCGCAGGCTCGGTCATTTCGACGATGTCGCGCCAGGCGAAGCGGGTCATGCGCTTGGCCGCCAGCTCCACGCCGAACGGGCGCATCACCAGGGTCCAGATAAAGGCGAACAGAAGGCCCGCGGGGCCGGCAAGGTTGGAGTTGAGGAAGGTGAAGAAGTCGGCGTCGTAGGCGCCCTGGATGCTGATGAAGGTCGACGTGTTGACGATGGTCAGCAAGGTGCCCAGGTAGAAGCGCGGCTGTACGGTCAGGGTGCCTATGCAGATGAACGGCACGGCAAAGGCCAGCACCAGCATCGGGAAGTCGTGCAGGTTGGGCAGTACCAAAAACAGGTACAGACTGGAGAAGATGACCGACATCAGCGTCCAGAAAAAGAACCGGTAGATCTGCGGTGCCGGGTCGTCCATGGCGGCGAAGAAGCTGCACGCAACTGCCGCGAGGATTACCGCACTGGCGCCGTCGTTCCAGCCCAGGCCGATCCACAGGCCGCAGGCGACCACGATCGCCAGGACCGTGGAGGCTACCGAGTACAGCATCAGGCCACGATCGAAAAACGCTGTCAGGCGGCCCAGCCGCCAGTGGCGATACACCGCACGCCAAGGCTTGGCATCATCGGTACGCAGGGCATGCTGCAGGGTGCAGCAGTCCTGCCACAGGTCGGCCCATTCGGTCAGGCGGTACAGGGCGTTGGACAACAGCAGCTCGGCGCGCTGGTCGAGGGCGGCTGTAGCGGGCTGCAAGCGGCCGATCTGCTCGTGCAACGTAGCCCAGTGCGCTACCGAAGCGCTGTCGGCAGTGCCTTTGAGCCATTCACGAGCCGCTTCAAGCACGGGTTGAAGCTGGGCGAACTGGGCCGGGGCGCGGCCTTCCAGGGCTACCAGTGCGTCGTCGAGGGCGTCGATCACCGGCAGCAGATGGATCATCCGCCCGCGCAATTCGCGGGCGTTCTTCAGGGTATGCGGGCCGGCACCTTCGTGGGCGAGCTGACCGATCATCAGCTCCAGCGAGTTGAAGGTGGTGACCATCGCCCCGCGCATACCACCGACCTTGTCAGCGCTGGCATCGCGGGCCAGGTAGGTGTCGCTGTAGCGAATCGCCTCGGTGAACCAGTTTCCGGTGGCACCGACTACCACCGGCGCCAGCCGTCGTGGCCAGAAGATAGCCCCGACGACTGCCGCGCAGACAATTCCCAAACAGATTTCCTGCGCGCGAGAAGAGGCCACATCGAACACTGCCAGCGGATTATCCACCACGGCCAAGGCAATCATCGGCAGGGTATAACCGGCCAGCATCAGCACGTAGTTGTTGGCCGTGCGCAGGTTCAGCGAAAGGAACAGCAAGGTGCCGGTCCACAGGGCAATGGCGATGCTCAGCAGCAACGGTGACTGCACCAGCGGTGGCACCAGGAAGATTGCCCCGCCAGCGCCGAGCAACGTGCCGACGGCACGGTACAACGCCTTGGAGCTGGTCGGGCCGACGAAGGGGCTGGAGACGATGTACACCGTCGCCATGGCCCAGTAGGGACGCGGCAGTTGCATGAGCAGAGCAATGTACAGGGCAATCATGGACGCGCCGAAGGTGCGCACGCCGTAGAACCAGTCACGGGCCGGAGGGACAGAGCTGAAGAAACCGTTCATGCCACCCCGCCTGCGCTGCCCAGGCCGGCAGCCTCGAAGGCACGAAGCACACGCAAGGCAGCTTCCAGGTCGGCCTGATCGATACCGCCGAGCACATCGCGGCGCAAGCGCACCAGTTCGGCTTCAATGGCTTCGGCCAGGGCACGGCCTTCGGCAGTCAGGCTCAGTGCCTTGGCGCGGCGATCCAGTGGGTCCTCGCTGCGGCACACCAGGCCAGCTTTGCACAGTTGGTCAAGCAGGCGTACCAGCGACGGGCTTTCCAGGCCGGCGGCCTGGGCCACAGCCACCTGGTGCACGCCGTCGCCCAGGCGCACGATCATCAGCAACGGCGCAGCGCAGGCCTCGGAAATGCCGTAGCCGGTCAAGGCGGTATGACAGATGCGCCGCCAGTGGCGGGCAGCAACTACCAGGCCACTGCTGACTTGCAGGCGCAGGAAATCAAGGGACATGAAGAGAACCAAGTATATTCATAGTTTGCTAACTATCAATATACGCCCCGACATCCCCCTGTCGTCAACAGGGGGCGACAGATAGCCGGGGTGAAATGTTGTTCATTTTTCAGCCAGTGCTGGCGCGCTTCGCGGGTAAACCCGCACACAGGGGCTGCACCGGGTTCGGGATCTACGCAATCCCTGTGCAGCACTGGAGAGAAATACTCAGGGCTGGATCTGGTCTTCCAGCTTCATGGTCAAGGCCAATGTGCTGCCCATTTGCACCGCCCGGTCCCGCCACTCCTGATACCGCACCGCATCACGGCTGCTGAAATGCACCGCCAGCTCCTCTGCCGCTTGCACCACCCCCGCCGCTGCTGCCAGCTCAAGCCAGTACAGCGCTGCCTTGAGGTTGGCCTCTACGTGCAGCCCATGCATCAACCGGTAGCCCACTTCAAAACGACAACGCGCCTCGCCCTGTTCGGCGCCACGCATGAACCACTGGTAGGCCTGCACCAGGTCAACCTGCCACTCCAGGTCACCGTCGCACACCTCCTCCTCGTACAGGTCACCCAGTGCGGCGGCGGCATGCAGCATGCCGCGGTCGAAGGCCTGCCGGTAACACTCCGCCGCCTGCACATAGGAAGGGTCGATGCCTTTGCCGAAGTAGTGCTGCTGGCCAAGGTTGAACCAGGCAGCAGCATTGCCCTGCAGGGCCGCCATGCGCAACAGGTGCCCGGCCAGCACGGTATCGGCCCGCCAGTACTTGCCGTTGAGCCAGATCCAGCCGAGGTCGTTCAATGCTGGCACACTGCCTTGCAATGCCTGGCGGCGCAGGTCGACATACACCGCCTGCAGGTCGTTGGCCTCATCCAGGCGGTTGACCAGCAGCGACCGCTGGCTGGGCAAGCCCACACCGGAGAACAGCCGCTGTCGCTTTCCTACAGGAGCCGGAGGGGCGATGACCCGCTCGGGCAGAAGGCGGGCAAGTAGCGAATGGATATTGCTGGCAACAGACATGTTCATCCTCATTGAACGACGCACAACCCCAACCTTCGGCTGTGATGAGGCGTGATTCTGCGTGATGTCACGTCAAAACCTGTCGCGAACGAACCGGCACGAGGCAACCAAATGCGACTTCCTTGATCTGAGCAGGCTGTGGCCAATTGCCATGCCCCTCGCATGCCGCCATCCTATTGCGGCAAGCCTAGACAAGGACGTTATCTTTTGCCGTTCGCCACCACTCGCGCCACCCTTAGCCGACAGTGGGCGCTGCTGCGCCAGTTGCCCAGCCGTTCCCCAGGCATAACCAGCGCCGAGCTGGTCTGGCGCCTGCGTGACGTGGGGTTCACGGTCAGCAAACGCACTGTCGAGCGTGACCTCAACGAGCTTTCGCTGATATTCCCGCTGGAGCGCAATGACAAGAGCATTCCGTTCGGTTGGCACTGGTCGGCCAGTGCCGTGGGCGAATTGCGCGGTAATTTCGACTTGCTGACACATCTGCGAGGGGATGCGTTGCAGCCATCGCAGGGTGAGGGCGTGGAGCTGGTGGCGCGAATCAGCGATGCACTGGCGCGGCAGTTGCGGGATGCGCCATTGAGCAGCGACATGCAACTGACGGCGCTGGAGCATGGGCATCGGTTACGCGGCACGGTAAGTGACGGTTGGCCATTACGCTGGTGGCTGTTGAGCCATGGGGACAGGGTGGTGGTAGAGCAGCCTGCCGGCTTGCGGGAGGAGATTGGCAGGATTCTGAGCAATGCGGCAGCTCAGTATCAGAATTTGTAGCCAGTACAGGGTCTTTCGCGGCGGTTCTGCGCCTCGCCCCTCTTTCAAGGACGAAGATCCCGCAGACGCGGATTCTAGCGTCAATCTGCCGCGGAAAGGCCGGTACTGGCTTACCGGCTAGCGCTGCATCCCCCATCGCCGAACAGTCAACCGCTCCAGCGTATTGAACACCAGCCCTTCCACCAGCAGACCGATCAGGATCACCACCGCCAACCCGGCAAAGACCTTGTCGGTATACAGTTCGTTGCGGTTCTGGAAGATGTACCAACCCAACCCGCCTTTGCCACTGCTGGCACCAAACACCAATTCAGCGGCGATCAGGGTACGCCAGGCAAACGCCCAGCCGATCTTCAACCCCGACAAGATCGACGGCAGGGCTGCTGGCACGAGGATGTGCAATACCAGCCGCAGGCCCTTCAGACCATAGTTGCGGCCCGCCATGCGAAGCGTCTCCGACACACCGAGGAAGCCGGCATATGTATTCAGCGCCAACGCCCATAGCACCGAATGCACCAGCACGAAGATCAGGCTGTTGTCACCCAGCCCGAACCACAGCAAGGCCAGCGGCAGCAGGGCAATGGCCGGCAACGGGTTGAACATCGAGGTCAGCGTGCCCAGTAAGTCTCGGCCCAATTGGGTCGACACCGCCAGGCTGGTCAGGCCAAAGGCCAGGAGGATACCCAGCACATAGCCTTTGAGCAGTATTACCAGCGAAACACCGACCTTGGCGGGCAGTTCGCCACTGATCATGCCGTCCCATAGCGCCGCGGCGGTTTGCAGAAAACCTGGCAGTAGCAGGTCATTGTCCTGGTAGCGGGCAACGGCTTCCCATAGCACAGCGATCACCAGCAATATGACCGCCTTTCTCAACCAGCCTTGTTGCCACAGGCGTTGGGCCAAGGGGAGTTGTCGTTCTACAGGCACACTGAGCAGGGGCTCCAGCTGCACCTCGTATTCCTGGCGTACAGGTGTAGTGGTCATGGCTGAGGCTCCTGTCAGTAGGCGATACGAATATCGTTGAACCCAAGGTTGTCAGGCTGTTCCGGGATATCGGCTTCATCGAACAGCAAACGGTGGATACGCCGGGCACTGGCCTGGAAGTCGCTGCCACCCAGGCTGCCCAAGCCGTATTGATGGCTGTGCACTTCGGCGCGCACCCGCCCCGGGTGGGGCGACAACAACAGGATGCGGTTGCCGACTACCAGCGCTTCTTCGATGGAGTGGGTGACGAACAACAGGGTGAACCGCACTTCCTCCCACAGCAGCAACAGCTCTTCCTGCATCTTGCGCCGGGTCAGCGCATCCAGGGCGGCGAACGGCTCATCCATCAACAGGATCTTGGGCTGGGTGGCCAAGGCCCGGGCAATTGCCACACGTGCCTTCATACCACCGGACAACGTGTGTGGATAAGCATCGGCAAAGGCGGCCAGACCGACCTTCTCCAGATAATGCAGCGCCCGCTCCTCCGCCTCCGCACGCTTGAGTTGGCCAGACACCAGCAGCGGAAAGATGACGTTCTGCTTCACCGTTTTCCACGGCGGCAACTGGTCAAACTCCTGGAACACCACGATGCGGTCGGGGCCTGGGCCACGAACTGTCTGGCCCTGCAGCAGAATCTGGCCTTCTTGCGGCTGGATAAAACCGGCCACGGCTTTGAGCAGGGTGGACTTGCCACAGCCGGAGGGGCCGAGCAGTACAAAACGATCAGTGCGGTCGACTTCGAAGCTGACCTGATGGGTGGCCCGCACCACGCGTTGCGCGGTACGGTATTCGAGGCTGAGGTTATCCACCTTGAGCAAAGGCGGCGCTGCAACACGGCTCAGGTTGCTGGCCGTGTGGCCTGGCAATGGGGCGGTCATGATCGGTCAGCTCCCCTGCAGCGGGCGTTCATCCTGGAAGAAGTAATCCTTCCACGATTGCGGCTTGTGCTTGATGGCGCCTACCCGATAGAGAAAATCGGCCAGCTTGTAGGTGTTCTTGGGCGTAACGGTAAATTCGTACTGCGGGTTGTCGATCAGCTTGATCAGCGCGTCGCGGTCGATCTTGGCCTTGGTTACGCGGATATAGGTGTCGGCGGCAGCGGCCTTGTCTTTCTGGGCGAAGTCTGCGGCTTCGGCCAGGGCATCGACGAAGGCCTTGTAGGTCTTGGGGTTGTCCTTGCGGAACTTCTCAGTAGCAAACAGCAAGGTCGGCGAGTTGGGGCCGAGCAGGTCGTAGCTGTTGAGCACCACGTGCACGTCCTTGTTGGCCAGCACCTGGTCCTGGAACGGCGGGTTGGAGAAGTGCCCGTTCAGCTCGGTGCCGCCCGCCAACAGCGCGGCGGTGGCGTCCGGGTGCGGCACGGCCAAGGTGTATTTGTCGAGGCGGTTGTATTCCTTGTCGCCCCACTGCTGGGCAGCGGCGTACTGCAGGAAGCGCGACTGCACCGAAACACCCACCGCCGGAACCGCGATACGGTCTTTGTCGGAGATGTCGGCGATGGTCTTCACGCTGGGGTTGCTGCTGACCAGGTAGTACGGAAAGTTGCCGAGCGATGCCACGGCCTTCACGTTCTGCCGGCCCTTGGTGCGGTCCCAGACGGTCAACAGCGGCCCGACACCGGCACCGGCGATGTCCACCGAACCGGACAACAATGCGTCGTTGATGGCCGAGCCACCCGACAGCTGCGCCCAATCGACTTCGATGTCGATGCCCTGCTCCTTGCCGTGTTTCTCAATCAGGTGCTGGTCACGCACCACGTTCAGCAGCAGGTAGACGATGCCGAATTGTTCGGCAATACGGATCTTGCCTTCGGCCTGGGCCACGGCGGGGGCGGCTAGGCTGCCGACGACCAGGCTTGCGCCCAGGCCGATGCTTGCCGCCAGGCGGCTGATGGATTTGCGCATGATGGTTTCCTCAGTCGTCAGAACGGGGCATCGCCCTGGATGGTGGTGCGGTACAGCTTGCGCCGCAGGTGCGCGGGGCAGCCGGTGGCCAAGTGGATCAGCGAGCGGTTGTCCCAGAACACCAGGTCATGGGGCTGCCACTGGTGGCGGTAAATGTTCTGCTCCAGCACGCTAAGGGCATACAGCTGCTGCAGCACGTCGCGGCTTTCATCATCAGGCAGGCCGACAATGCGGGTGGTGAAGCCTTCACTGACGAACAGGGCCTTGCGGCCGTTTTCCGGGTGGGTGCGGACTACCGGGTGAATGACCTCCTTTACCTGCGCCAGTTGCTCGGCAGTCAGGGTCGGGCGCCAGTTGCCTTCGAATTTGGTTTCAGCGTAACGGGCGGTATAGGAGTGAGCGGCACTGCGGCCCTCGACCACTTTGCGCAGGGTGTCAGGTACAGCGTCCCAGGCTTTATGCATGTCGGCGAACAAGGTGTCACCGCCTTCACTGGGCAGTTCCTGGGCATGCAGCATGGAACCGAGGCTTGGCAGCTCTTTGTACGACAGGTCCGAATGCCAGAACTTGCCGGCATCACCCAGGCCGATGTTCTGGCCATTTTCGATGATGTTGGAAACGATCAGGATCTCGGGGTGGCCAGTCAGCAAGAACTGCTTGAGCACATGGATCTGTAACTCACCGAAGCGGCGGCTAAAGGCGATCTGCTGTTCCGGGCTGATACGCTGGTCGCGGAACACCAGCACATGGTGGTCGAGGTGGGCGCGATGGATACGGGTGAAATCCTCGGCGCTGACCGGTTTGGCCAGGTCCAGACCTATGATCTCGGCGCCGACGGCACCCGAGAAGGGGCGAACTTCAAAAACTTGCGGCTGGGCGCTGTCGATGGACGACAAGGCGTTCAAGGCGGCTGACATTTTTCACTCCCACGCAATGCGCGACCTCAATGGCGCGCAACGATCAGAAACGCACGGGGATTTCCCGTGTGGGTTCAAGTCGTGCGGCGCATCGATTGGTCGACGGGTACGCAGTGAAAGCGACTATAAAGTCATAAAGCCAATATTTTAAATACCATTAAGGAATAACAATATCACTCTCGCGGGAGCGTCCTGCAGTCAGATCAGCCCGCCCTGCTCTTCTTCGTCAATCAGGTTATTGAGGCTGCTGAGCGCCTTGCGCGCCGTGGAACGGTTGAGCAGCTTGGCCTGCGCACCGGCGGGCAGGTCGGTGATCTTGAACACGCCCTTGGCGGTCAGCACGTCGATCAGGTCCTCAAGCACGCGGATCATGTCCAGGTCGCTTTGTTTGAGCTGGTTGAGGCTGTTTTCCACGACATCATCGGCAAACCATTCCTGGATATCGGCATGGTCTGAAGGGAGCATTTCGGTGAACTGATCAAACGCGGCTGCTTCCACCCGCAGCAACTGGCCGGCGGCGTTGCGTTGCACGTAGAACATGGCGATGTCCCTCGTCACGTTGGTTCCTTGTTGGTAGACAGCAGCATAGGCAAAGATCGCCGGGCGCGCAGGCCCGGCGCCAGAGTATGCGCTGTTGGCGGGTAGCAGGAAAGAGCCGGGGCCGCTGTGCGGCCCCGGTGGTCTGTCAGCTGTCCTTGTTGTGGATGATGATGGTCGGATCGGCACCGCTGATCAACGAGTTGATCGTCTGGTTGGACCAGTTCACCCCTTCCAGTTTGATAGTCACGTCGGCGTTGGCGATACCACCTTCGGCGTTGAGCTTGCCTTCGCTGCTGACTTGCAACGTGGTCGTACCCTCCACCGTGGTGAGCTTCAGGTAGTTGTCGATGGTGCTGCCCTTCTCGCCCTGCAGCAGGTCCTTCAGGTCGATACGGTCACCCTCGGCCTTGTTGAAGTCCTTGATCACGTCGTTACCGATGTCGCCAGCCTTCCATACGAAGGTGTCGGCACCGCTGCCACCGATCAGGATATCGTCGCCCTGGCCACCGATCAGGGAGTCATTGCCGGTACCGCCCAGCAGGATGTCGTTACCTTTGCCACCATCGAGCGTGTCGCTGCCACCTTGGCCGAAGAGGATGTCATTGCCATTGCCGCCCGACAGGATGTCGTTGCCGTCTTTGGCACCGGAGATATCGAACTCGGTGTAGTGCTCGGTGATGTACTGGTGAACATTGCTGGTAGTGACAGCACTGACTTCAACACCGCTCTTCTGTGCAACGTACGTCTGCAGGGCCTGGTAACCCTCGCTGACGACACCGTTGAGGGTGATCAGGTCACCGAAGATGATGTCGTTGCCGTTACCACTATCAATGGTGTCGGCACCTGGCACCGTTGCTTCGGAGTGACCGAGAATCGCCTTGGCCAAATCGGACGGGTCGATATTGGTCTGTGGCTTGCCGGCACTGTCGTAAGGTTTCAGATCGTTCAGCGTGACATCGCTGTTCAGGCCGATAGCCTGGACTTTGCTCAAGCCATTGGTGCCGCCCAATACTGCGAAACTTTCAGTAGAACCTGCGGCCGAGTAGACGTAGTTCCAGTAATCCGCGTAGCCGGTACCGTCCAGGCTGGAGAGTTCATAGGTACCATCACCTTGTGCGTGAAGGGTGCCGACCGTCTTGGTGGAGTCAAGCACCAACTCACCGCGGCGGTTCTCGGTATAGGTCAGCACTTTGACCACACCATTGCTGCTGATCTCGACCTTGTGAGTCGCATCGGCCCAGGCGCTGAACGTGTCACCCATCTTGTAATTGTTGACGTTGACTACATCATCCAGGCTCTTGCCATTCTTCCACAGGCTAGGGTTGGTGGACTCACCGCTCTGATAATAGGTTGGCTTACCGTCGGTAATGAAGTAAGTCAGGTTCTCCGCACCTTTGTTGCCGGTGGCCATGGTGCTGTTGAAGAAGTTGGACGTGGTCTTGAACGCGTCTTCATAGTTGGTACCGCCACCGTAGTAGCCGCCCACCATCGAGTTCAATACCGCCTGCAACTTGCTCAAAGCATCCGGGTCGGCAAGGTTCACTGCCACGTTCTTGTTTACCTGGGTATCGAAGTCAACCAGGAAGATGTTTACGGTACCCGAGGTGTCCGAGCCCAGGCTGGCCTTGAGCGTGTTGAACACCGAAGCCAACTGCGTCTTGGCGTCGGCAATCGACTTGTCGCTCATACTGCCCGAGCTGTCGACCATGAAGGCGATGTTGTAGTTCTTGCCCTGAACCACGTTGAGCCCGGATACGTCAGCGACGATGATGTCGTTGCCTTCACTACCGGTCATCGTGTCATTGCCCGAGGTACCCACACTGGCCTTGTAGGTCGCAGCGTACACCGTCACCGGGATATTGCCGGTGGTGATGGCCGAGCCGCCCAGGCTTTCGGTGGCAGTCGAGGTAACCGTGATGTCGAACGAGCCTTTGTAATAGGCCGGCGGGGTCAGCGTCAGGCTGCTGAGTTTCCAGCCTGTCACATCGACCGGGGCAGTACCAACCGTGACCGTGTGGCCTGCACCATCGCTCAATACGGTACCTTTCGGGATACCGCTGAGTGTCACGTTCAGGCTTTCGGAGCCGTCAGTGTCGGTCAGGGCGGTGGAAATACCGACCAGTTTCACCGAGCCACCCTCAGGCCCTTCGTTGAGCTTGTAGCCGTCGTAGTAGCTCTGACCATTCACGGTGTGCAGGTCGGACACGCCCAGGCCTGCGTTCGCCATCTCGGTAACGTTCTGGTACATCTTGACGTTCGAGCTGCTCAGGTCGGTAACGGCACCGGAGCCTACCTGGATGTTCAGGTCATAGCTGCCTGGACCGGACTGGTTGGCATGGTAGACCTCGATCGGGTAGTAGCCGCTGGTATTTGGGGTAAAGGTACCCGACACCCCGCCACCGGCTCCCCAGGTGGCCGTGACTACAGTCTTGCCACCGATGGTGACCACGAAGCTGTCGTCGGCCAAGCCACTGAAGGTATAGACCTTGCCGGCTTCCAGGTAGATCAGGCCCGACGTTTTCGAACCGGTGCCAGCGGTGACGCTGCCATCGGACTGCACGTTGGTCGTGGTGCTGCTGGAGTTCGCGCTGCCGGAGTTGGCAAAGACCGTCTTCAGATCCTCGCCGGTAATGCCGTTGCCGCCAGTACCCAGGCCTTTGAGGCTGGTCCAGACTTCCTTGGTCAGCCCTTTGGACTCGATATCGGCGCTGCCGAAGCTCAGGGTCGGTTTGTCGGCAACCGGGCTGATATCGACCTTCATGGTCACTTCGCTGCCCAAGTTGGTGCCATCGTTCGGCTTGAACTTGAACTGGGCGTAGTCAGCCTTCTGGTTACCCACGCCATTACCACCGTAGTTGTCCGCACCCGACTGGTTGAGGGCCGGAACGAACTTCAGGTTCTTGGCAGTGATATCAGCCTGGCTGACCACCTGGCCAACGGCCACATTCACCCAGGCAGTACCGTTGAAGAACTGCAAGTTGCCGGCGGCCGGGAGCGAGGTAATGGTCACAGACAGGTTAGTGTTGCCGTCGGCATCAGTGACTTTGAAATCACTCCAGGCAAACACGTAATCGGTGTCCTCCACGCCAAATACTGCGCCGCCAGGCGAAACCGGCAGGTGGTCATTGTCGAGAATGGTGGTCGTCACGCTCGATTTGCTGCTATCAACCTGCAGGTTCTCGAAGTTACCACCCGTGGCGGTTTCGATCTTCACGACGAAGTTCTCGGTACCTTCGACCAGTTTGTCATCGAGGGTAGCGATGTTGAACGTCGTGCCTGTGCTGTTGGCCGGAATCTTCACGGTCGCAACACCGGTGAAGTCATCACCGTTTTTGGCGGTACCGCTGTAGCTAAGGGTGATAGTGACTTCGGACTTGGACGCGTTGCTCAGGGTCAGCGTGTACTGGCCGGTTTCACCTTCGGTCAGAGAAGACGTGCCGGTAATACCAACGGTGGTGACGTCACCCTGGTTGCCGGTGCCCGGCGTTCCCGTACCTGGTTCGTCGGTTACAGCGGTGCTGACCGGGGTTTTGTCCAGCGTCAGTTGCTCGAATTTGCCGACATCCGCACCTTCAACGGTTGCGATCGATTTGATCACAGGGTCGTTGGTGCCAACGTAGACGTTGTCCGGGGCAGTCACGGTAGCAGTACCCACGGTACCGTTGGCCGGCACGGTGATGACGGTTTTGCCGTCGCTCAGCGTGAAGGTCAATGCACTGTGGTTGTTGATCGGCAAGCCGTCTTTGTTGGTCAGGGTGATGGTGTAGGTGATCTCACCACCTTCGGTGACCGAAGGGGTCGCGGTCAGCTTGGCCACCACTTCGTCGGTGGTGTCGGTAACCTGAACGGTAGCCGCACCGCCCAGTTGCAGGTTCTCGAACTTAGCGCCAGTGACGTCTACCGCCGAATTGATACCCAGGCTGATCTGGCCAGCATCGTTGTAGACGTCATCGCCTTGCGCAGCGTGGGTGTACGGCGCGCTGGTTTCGCCGGCCTTGATGGTGACCTGGGCATTGTTGCTCAGGGTCACGACCAGATCGTGGGCCAGGGCGGTGTTGATGTGTACGGTGAAGGTCGGTTTGACGTTCTCGGCCACCGAAGTCTGGTCGGCCGTGATGGTGACCTTGACCAGGTCGCCTTCGTTGCCTGGAGTGCCTGGCTCGTCGGTAACCGACGTGCTGACCGGGGTCTTGTCGAGTGTCAGTTGTTCGAACTTGCCGACATCTGCGCCTTCAACGGTTGCGATCGATTTGATCACAGGGTCGTTGGTGCCAACGTAGACGTTGTCCGGGGCAGTCACGGTAGCAGTACCCACGGTACCGTTGGCCGGCACGGTGATGACGGTTTTGCCGTCGCTCAGCGTGAAGGTCAATGCACTGTGGTTGTTGATCGGCAAGCCGTCTTTGTTGGTCAGCGTGATGGTGTAAGTGATCTCACCGCCTTCGGTCACCGACGGGGTCGCGGTCAACTTGGCCACTACTTCGTCGGTGGTGTCAGTCACTTGAACCGAAGCGTTGCCGCCCAGTTGCAGGTTCTCGAAGGTGCGACCGTCTACATCCACAGCAGACGTGATGCCCAGGCTGATCTGGCCAGCGTCGTTGTAGACGTCATCACCCTGAGCAGCGTGGGTGTACGGCGCGCTGGTTTCACCGGCCTTGATGGTGACCTGGGCGTTGTTGCTCAGGGTCACGACCAGGTCGTGGGCCAGGGCGGTGTTGATGTGTACAGTGAAGGTCGGTTTGACGTTCTCGGCTACCGAGGTCTGGTCGGCCGTGATGGTGACCTTGACCAGATCGCCTTCGTTGCCTGGGGTGCCCGGCTCGTCGGTGACCGACGTGCTGACCGGGGTCTTGTCCAGTGTCAGTTGCTCGAACTTGCCGACATCTGCGCCTTCAACGGTAGCGATCGATTTGATCACCGGGTCGTTGGTACCGACGTAGACGTTGTCCGGGGCAGTGACGGTGGCAGTACCCACGGTACCGTTGGCCGGCACGGTGATGACGGTTTTGCCGTCGCTCAGCGTGAAGGTCAATGCACTGTGGTTGTTGATCGGCAAGCCGTCTTTGTTGGTCAGCGTGATGGTGTAAGTGATCTCGCCGCCTTCGGTGACCGAAGGGGTCGCGGTCAGCTTGGCCACGACTTCGTCGGTGGTGTCGGTGACATCCACCTTCGCGGCACCGCCCAGCTCCAGGTTTTCGAAGGTGCGACCGTCTACATCCACAGCAGACGTGATGCCCAGGCTGATCTGGCCAGCGTCGTTGTAGACGTCATCGCCTTGCGCAGCGTGGGTGTACGGCGCGCTGGTTTCGCCAGCCTTGATGGTGACCTGGGCGTTGTTGCTCAGGGTCACGACCAGGTCGTGGGCCAGGGCGGTGTTGATGTGTACAGTGAAGGTCGGTTTGACGTTCTCGGCTACCGAGGTCTGGTCGGCCGTGATGGTGACCTTGACCAGATCGCCTTCGTTGCCTGGGGTGCCCGGCTCGTCGGTGACCGACGTGCTGACCGGGGTCTTGTCCAGTGTCAGTTGCTCGAACTTGCCGACATCTGCGCCTTCAACGGTAGCGATCGATTTGATCACCGGGTCGTTGGTACCGACGTAGACGTTGTCCGGGGCAGTGACGGTGGCAGTACCCACGGTACCGTTGGCCGGCACGGTGATGACGGTTTTGCCGTCGCTCAGCGTGAAGGCCAATGCACTGTGGTTGTTGATCGGCAAGCCGTCTTTGTTGGTCAGCGTGATGGTGTAAGTGATCTCACCGCCTTCGGTCACCGACGGGGTCGCGGTCAGCTTGGCCACTACTTCGTCGGTGGTGTCGGTCACTTGAACCGAAGCCGCACCGCCCAGTTGCAGGTTCTCGAACGTAGCGCCAGTGGCGTCTACCGCCGAATTGATACCCAGGCTGATCTGGCCAGCGTCGTTGTAAACGTCATCGCCTTGTGCAGCGTGGGTGTACGGCGCGCTGGTTTCGCCGGCCTTGATGGTGACCTGAGCGTTGTTGCTCAGGGTCACGACCAGGTCGTGAGCCAGGGCGGTGTTGATGTGCACGGTGAAGGTCGGCTTGACGTTCTCGGCCACCGAAGTCTGGTCGGCCGTGATGGTGACCTTGACCAGGTCGCCTTCGTTGCTGCCGCCCGGGTTGCCTGGAGTACCAGGCTCGTCGGTGACGGTAGTGCTGACCGGGGTCTTGTCGAGTGTCAGTTGCTCGAACTTGCCGACATCCACGCCTTCAACGGTAGCGATCGACTTCACGACAGGGTCGTTGGTGCCGACGTAGACGTTGTCCGGGGCAGTCACGGTAGCAGTACCCACGGTACCGTTGGCCGGCACGGTGATGACGGTTTTGCCGTCGCTCAGCGTGAAGGTCAATGCACTGTGGTTGTTGATCGGCAAGCCGTCTTTGTTGGTCAGCGTGATGGTGTAAGTGATCTCGCCGCCTTCGGTGACCGAAGGGGTCGCGGTCAGCTTGGCCACGACTTCGTCGGTGGTGTCGGTCACTTGAACCGAAGCCGCACCGCCCAGTTGCAGGTTCTCGAACGTAGCGCCAGTGGCGTCTACCGCCGAGTTGATACCCAGGCTGATCTGGCCAGCGTCGTTGTAAACGTCATCGCCTTGTGCAGCGTGGGTGTACGGCGCGCTGGTTTCACCGGCCTTGATGGTGACCTGGGCGTTGTTGCTCAGGGTCACGACCAGGTCGTGGGCCAGCGGCTGGTTGACGTGCACAGTGAAGGTCGGCTTGACGTTCTCGGCCACCGAGGTCTGGTCAGCCGTGATGGTGACTTTGACCAGGTCGCCTTCGTTGCTGCCGCCCGGGTTGCCTGGGGTACCAGGCTCGTCGGTGACGGTAGTGCTGACCGGCGTCTTGTCGAGGGTCAGTTGCTCGAACTTGCCGACATCCGCGCCTTCAACGGTAGCGATCGATTTGATCACAGGGTCGTTGGTGCCGACGTAGACGTTGTCCGGGGCAGTCACGGTAGCAGTACCCACGGTACCGTTGGCCGGCACGGTGATGACGGTTTTGCCGTCGCTCAGCGTGAAGGTCAATGCACTGTGGTTGTTGATCGGCAAGCCGTCTTTGTTGGTCAGCGTGATGGTGTAAGTGATCTCGCCGCCTTCGGTGACCGACGGGGTGGCAGTCAGCTTGGCCACTACTTCGTCGGTGGTGTCGGTCACTTGGACCGAAGCAGCACCGCCCAGCTCGAGGTTCTCGAAGGTCGCACCAGTGGCGTCCACCGCCGAGTTGATACCCAGGCTGATCTGGCCAGCGTCGTTGTAAACGTCATCGCCTTGTGCAGCGTGGGTGTACGGCGCGCTGGTTTCACCGGCCTTGATGGTGACCTGGGCGTTGTTGCTCAGGGTCACGACCAGGTCGTGGGCCAGCGGCTGGTTGACGTGCACAGTGAAGGTCGGTTTGACGTTCTCGGCCACCGAAGTCTGGTCGGCCGTGATGGTGACCTTGACCAGGTCGCCTTCGTTGCTGCCGCCCGGGTTGCCTGGGGTACCAGGCTCGTCGGTGACGGTAGTGCTGACCGGGGTCTTGTCGAGTGTCAGTTGCTCGAACTTGCCGACATCCGCGCCTTCAACGGTAGCGATCGATTTGATCACAGGGTCGTTGGTACCGACGTAGACGTTGTCCGGGGCAGTCACGGTAGCAGTACCCACGGTGCCGTTGGCCGGCACAGTGATGACGGTTTTGCCGTCGCTCAGCGTGAAGGTCAATGCACTGTGGTTGTTGATCGGCAGGCCGTCTTTGTTGGTCAGCGTGATGGTGTAAGTGATCTCACCGCCTTCGGTCACCGACGGGGTGGCGGTCAACTTGGCCACCACTTCGTCGGTGGTGTCGGTCACTTGAACCGAAGCCGCACCGCCCAACTCGAGGTTCTCGAACGCAGCGCCAGTGGCGTCTACCGCCGAATTAATACCCAGGCTGATCTGGCCAGCATCGTTGTAAACGTCATCACCCTGCGCAGCGTGGGTGTATGGCGCGCTGGTTTCGCCAGCCTTGATGGTGACCTGGGCATTGTTGCTCAGGGTCACGACCAGGTCGTGAGCCAGGGCGGTGTTGATGTGCACGGTGAACGTCGGTTTGACGTTCTCGGCCACCGAGGTCTGGTCAGCAGTAATAGTGACCTTGACCAGGTCGCCTTCGTTGCTGCCGCCCGGGTTGCCTGGAGTGCCAGGCTCGTCGGTGACGGTAGTGCTGACCGGCGTCTTGTCCAGCGTCAGTTGCTCGAACTTGCCGACATCCGCGCCTTCAACGGTAGCGATCGATTTGATCACCGGGTCGTTGGTACCGACGTAGACGTTGTCCGGGGCAGTGACAGTGGCAGTACCCACGGTGCCATTAGCCGGCACGGTGATGACGGTTTTGCCGTCGCTCAGCGTAAAGGTCAATGCACTGTGGTTGTTGATCGGCAGGCCGTCTTTGTTGGTCAGGGTAATGGTGTAGGTGATCTCGCCGCCTTCGGTCACCGAAGGCGTCGCGGTCAGCTTGGCCACCACTTCGTCGGTGGTGTCGGTCACTTGAACCGAAGCCGCACCGCCCAACTCGAGGTTCTCGAAGGTCGCACCAGTGGCGTCCACCGCCGAGGTGATACCCAGGCTGATCTGGCCAGCGTCGTTGTAAACGTCATCGCCTTGCGCAGCGTGGGTGTACGGCGCGCTGGTTTCGCCGGCCTTGATGGTGACCTGGGCATTGTTGCTCAGGGTCACGACCAGGTCGTGAGCCAGCGGCTGGTTGACGTGCACGGTGAAGGTCGGCTTGACGTTCTCGGCCACCGAAGTCTGGTCGGCCGTGATGGTGACCTTGACCAGGTCGCCTTCGTTGCCTGGAGTGCCCGGCTCGTCGGTAACCGACGTGCTGACCGGGGTCTTGTCGAGGGTCAGTTGCTCGAACTTGCCGACATCCGCGCCTTCAACGGTTGCGATCGATTTGATCACAGGGTCGTTGGCGCCAACGTAGACGTTGTCCGGGGCAGTCACGGTAGCAGTACCCACGGTGCCGTTGGCCGGCACCGTGATGACGGTTTTGCCGTCGCTCAGCGTGAAGGTCAATGCACTGTGGTTGTTGATCGGCAAGCCGTCTTTGTTGGTCAGCGTGATGGTGTAGGTGATCTCGCCGCCTTCGGTGACCGACGGGGTGGCAGTCAGCTTGGCCACTACTTCGTCGGTGGTGTCGGTCACTTGGACCGAAGCAGCACCGCCCAGCTCGAGGTTCTCGAAGGTCGCACCAGTGGCGTCTACCGCCGAGTTGATGCCCAGGCTGATCTGGCCAGCGTCGTTGTAGACGTCATCGCCTTGCGCGTCGTGGGTGTACGGCGCGCTGGTCTCACCGGCCTTGATGGTGACCTGAGCGTTGTTGCTCAGGGTCACGACCAGGTCGTGAGCCAAGGCGGTGTTGATGTGTACGGTGAACGTCGGCTTGACGTTCTCGGCCACCGAGGTCTGGTCGGCCGTGATGGTGACCTTGACCAGGTCGCCTTCGTTGCCTGGGGTACCCGGCTCGTCGGTGACCGACGTGCTGACCGGGGTCTTGTCGAGTGTCAGTTGCTCGAACTTGCCAACGTCCGCACCTTCAACGGTTGCGATCGACATCACGACAGGGTCGTTGGTGCCGACGTAGACGTTGTTCGGAGCAGTCACGGTGGCAGTACCCACGGTGCCGTTGGCCGGCACGGTGATGACGGTTTTGCCGTCGCTCAGCGTGAAGGTCAATGCACTGTGGTTGTTGATCGGCAGACCGTCTTTGTTGGTCAGCGTGATGGTGTAGGTGATCTCGCCGCCTTCGGTCACCGAAGGCGTCGCGGTCAGCTTGGCCACCACTTCGTCGGTGGTGTCGGTTACTTGGACCGAAGCGGCACCGCCCAGCTCCAGGTTTTCGAAGGTGCGACCGTCTACATCCACAGCAGACGTGATGCCCAGGCTGATCTGGCCAGCGTCGTTGTAGACGTCATCACCCTGAGCAGCGTGGGTGTACGGCGCGCTGGTTTCACCGGCCTTGATGGTGACCTGGGCGTTGTTGCTCAGGGTCACGACCAGGTCGTGGGCCAGGGCGGTGTTGATGTGTACAGTGAAGGTCGGTTTGACGTTCTCGGCTACCGAGGTCTGGTCGGCCGTGATGGTGACCTTGACCAGATCGCCTTCGTTGCCTGGGGTGCCCGGCTCGTCGGTGACCGACGTGCTGACCGGGGTCTTGTCCAGTGTCAGTTGCTCGAACTTGCCGACATCTGCGCCTTCAACGGTAGCGATCGATTTGATCACCGGGTCGTTGGTACCGACGTAGACGTTGTCCGGGGCAGTGACGGTGGCAGTACCCACGGTACCGTTGGCCGGCACGGTGATGACGGTTTTGCCGTCGCTCAGCGTGAAGGCCAATGCACTGTGGTTGTTGATCGGCAAGCCGTCTTTGTTGGTCAGCGTGATGGTGTAAGTGATCTCACCGCCTTCGGTCACCGACGGGGTCGCGGTCAGCTTGGCCACTACTTCGTCGGTGGTGTCGGTCACTTGAACCGAAGCCGCACCGCCCAGTTGCAGGTTCTCGAACGTAGCGCCAGTGGCGTCTACCGCCGAATTGATACCCAGGCTGATCTGGCCAGCGTCGTTGTAGACGTCATCGCCCTGCGCAGCGTGGGTGTACGGCGCGCTGGTTTCGCCGGCCTTGATGGTGACCTGAGCGTTGTTGCTCAGGGTCACGACCAGGTCGTGAGCCAGGGCGGTGTTGATGTGCACGGTGAAGGTCGGCTTGACGTTCTCGGCCACCGAAGTCTGGTCGGCCGTGATGGTGACCTTGACCAGGTCGCCTTCGTTGCTGCCGCCCGGGTTGCCTGGAGTACCAGGCTCGTCGGTGACGGTAGTGCTGACCGGGGTCTTGTCGAGTGTCAGTTGCTCGAACTTGCCGACATCCACGCCTTCAACGGTAGCGATCGACTTCACGACAGGGTCGTTAGCGCCGACGTAGACGTTGTCCGGGGCAGTGACGGTGGCAGTACCCACGGTGCCATTAGCCGGCACGGTGATGACGGTTTTGCCGTCGCTCAGCGTGAAGGTCAATGCACTGTGGTTGTTGATCGGCAAGCCGTCTTTGTTGGTCAGCGTGATGGTGTAAGTGATCTCACCGCCTTCGGTCACCGACGGGGTCGCGGTCAACTTGGCCACTACTTCGTCGGTGGTGTCAGTCACTTGAACCGAAGCCGCACCGCCCAGTTGCAGGTTCTCGAACGTAGCGCCAGTGGCGTCTACCGCCGAATTGATACCCAGGCTGATCTGGCCAGCGTCGTTGTAGACGTCATCGCCCTGCGCAGCGTGGGTGTACGGCGCGCTGGTTTCGCCGGCCTTGATGGTGACCTGAGCATTGTTGCTCAGGGTCACGACCAGGTCGTGAGCCAAGGCGGTGTTGATGTGTACGGTGAAGGTCGGCTTGACGTTCTCGGCCACCGAGGTCTGGTCAGCCGTGATGGTGACTTTGACCAGGTCGCCTTCGTTGCCCGGCGTACCTGGCTCGTCGGTAACCGACGTGCTGACCGGGGTTTTGTCCAGCGTCAGTTGCTCGAACTTGCCGACATCTGCGCCTTCAACGGTAGCGATCGATTTGATCACAGGGTCGTTGGTGCCAACGTAGACGTTGTCCGGGGCAGTGACAGTGGCAGTACCCACGGTGCCGTTGGCCGGCACGGTGATGACGGTTTTGCCGTCGCTCAGCGTGAAGGTCAATGCACTGTGGTTGTTGATCGGCAGACCATCTTTGTTGGTCAGGGTGATGGTGTAGGTGATCTCACCACCTTCGGTCACCGAAGGCGTCGCGGTCAGCTTGGCCACCACTTCGTCGGTGGTGTCGGTGACATCCACCTTCGCGGCACCGCCCAGCTCCAGGTTCTCGAAGGTGCGACCGTCTACATCCACAGCAGACGTGATGCCCAGGCTGATCTGGCCAGCGTCGTTGTAGACGTCATCACCCTGCGCAGCGTGGGTGTACGGCGCGCTGGTCTCGCCAGCCTTGATGGTGACCTGAGCGTTGTTGCTCAGGGTCACGACCAGATCGTGGGCCAGGGCGGTGTTGATGTGTACGGTGAAGGTCGGTTTGACGTTCTCGGCCACCGAAGTCTGGTCGGCCGTGATGGTGACCTTGACCAGGTCGCCTTCGTTGCCTGGAGTGCCTGGCTCGTCGGTAACCGACGTGCTGACCGGGGTCTTGTCGAGTGTCAGTTGTTCGAACTTGCCGACATCTGCGCCTTCAACGGTTGCGATCGATTTGATCACAGGGTCGTTGGTGCCAACGTAGACGTTGTCCGGGGCAGTCACGGTAGCAGTACCCACGGTACCGTTGGCCGGCACGGTGATGACGGTTTTGCCGTCGCTCAGCGTGAAGGTCAATGCACTGTGGTTGTTGATCGGCAAGCCGTCTTTGTTGGTCAGCGTGATGGTGTAAGTGATCTCACCGCCTTCGGTCACCGACGGGGTCGCGGTCAACTTGGCCACTACTTCGTCGGTGGTGTCAGTCACTTGAACCGAAGCGTTGCCGCCCAGTTGCAGGTTCTCGAAGGTGCGACCGTCTACATCCACAGCAGACGTGATGCCCAGGCTGATCTGGCCAGCGTCGTTGTAGACGTCATCACCCTGAGCAGCGTGGGTGTACGGCGCGCTGGTTTCACCGGCCTTGATGGTGACCTGGGCGTTGTTGCTCAGGGTCACGACCAGGTCGTGGGCCAGGGCGGTGTTGATGTGTACAGTGAAGGTCGGTTTGACGTTCTCGGCTACCGAGGTCTGGTCGGCCGTGATGGTGACCTTGACCAGATCGCCTTCGTTGCCTGGGGTGCCCGGCTCGTCGGTGACCGACGTGCTGACCGGGGTCTTGTCCAGTGTCAGTTGCTCGAACTTGCCGACATCTGCGCCTTCAACGGTAGCGATCGATTTGATCACCGGGTCGTTGGTACCGACGTAGACGTTGTCCGGGGCAGTGACGGTGGCAGTACCCACGGTACCGTTGGCCGGCACGGTGATGACGGTTTTGCCGTCGCTCAGCGTGAAGGTCAATGCACTGTGGTTGTTGATCGGCAAGCCGTCTTTGTTGGTCAGCGTGATGGTGTAAGTGATCTCACCGCCTTCGGTCACCGACGGGGTCGCGGTCAGCTTGGCCACTACTTCGTCGGTGGTGTCGGTCACTTGAACCGAAGCCGCACCGCCCAGTTGCAGGTTCTCGAACGTAGCGCCAGTGGCGTCTACCGCCGAATTGATACCCAGGCTGATCTGGCCAGCGTCGTTGTAGACGTCATCGCCCTGCGCAGCGTGGGTGTACGGCGCGCTGGTTTCGCCGGCCTTGATGGTGACCTGAGCGTTGTTGCTCAGGGTCACGACCAGGTCGTGGGCCAGCGGCTGGTTGACGTGCACAGTGAAGGTCGGCTTGACGTTCTCGGCCACCGAGGTCTGGTCAGCCGTGATGGTGACTTTGACCAGGTCGCCTTCGTTGCTGCCGCCCGGGTTGCCTGGGGTACCAGGCTCGTCGGTGACGGTAGTGCTGACCGGCGTCTTGTCGAGGGTCAGTTGCTCGAACTTGCCGACATCCGCGCCTTCAACGGTAGCGATCGATTTGATCACAGGGTCGTTGGTGCCGACGTAGACGTTGTCCGGGGCAGTCACGGTAGCAGTACCCACGGTACCGTTGGCCGGCACGGTGATGACGGTTTTGCCGTCGCTCAGCGTGAAGGTCAATGCACTGTGGTTGTTGATCGGCAAGCCGTCTTTGTTGGTCAGCGTGATGGTGTAAGTGATCTCGCCGCCTTCGGTGACCGACGGGGTGGCAGTCAGCTTGGCCACTACTTCGTCGGTGGTGTCGGTCACTTGGACCGAAGCAGCACCGCCCAGCTCGAGGTTCTCGAAGGTCGCACCAGTGGCGTCCACCGCCGAGTTGATACCCAGGCTGATCTGGCCAGCGTCGTTGTAAACGTCATCGCCTTGTGCAGCGTGGGTGTACGGCGCGCTGGTTTCACCGGCCTTGATGGTGACCTGGGCATTGTTGCTCAGGGTCACGACCAGGTCGTGAGCCAGGGCGGTGTTGATGTGCACGGTGAACGTCGGTTTGACGTTCTCGGCCACCGAAGTCTGGTCAGCAGTAATAGTGACCTTGACCAGGTCGCCTTCGTTGCCTGGGGTGCCCGGCTCGTCGGTAACCGACGTGCTGACCGGGGTCTTGTCCAGTGTCAGTTGTTCGAACTTGCCGACATCTGCGCCTTCAACGGTAGCGATCGATTTGATCACAGGGTCGTTGGTGCCAACGTAGACGTTGTCCGGGGCAGTGACAGTGGCAGTACCCACGGTGCCGTTGGCCGGCACGGTGATGACGGTTTTGCCGTCGCTCAGCGTAAAGGTCAATGCACTGTGGTTGTTGATCGGCAAGCCGTCTTTGTTGGTCAGCGTGATGGTGTAAGTGATCTCGCCGCCTTCGGTGACCGAAGGGGTCGCGGTCAGCTTGGCCACGACTTCGTCGGTGGTGTCGGTGACATCCACCTTCGCGGCACCGCCCAGCTCCAGGTTTTCGAAGGTGCGACCGTCTACATCCACAGCAGACGTGATGCCCAGGCTGATCTGGCCAGCGTCGTTGTAGACGTCATCGCCTTGCGCAGCGTGGGTGTACGGCGCGCTGGTTTCGCCAGCCTTGATGGTGACCTGGGCATTGTTGCTCAGGGTCACGACCATGTCGTGAGCCAGGGCGGTGTTGGTATGCACGGTGAAGGTCGGTTTGACGTTCTCGGCCACCGAAGTCTGGTCGGCCGTGATGGTGACCTTGACCAGGTCGCCTTCGTTGCTGCCGCCCGGGTTGCCTGGGGTACCAGGCTCGTCGGTGACGGTAGTGCTGACCGGGGTCTTGTCGAGTGTCAGTTGCTCGAACTTGCCGACATCCGCGCCTTCAACGGTAGCGATCGACTTCACGACAGGGTCGTTAGCGCCGACGTAGACGTTGTCCGGGGCAGTGACAGTGGCAGTACCCACGGTACCGTTGGCCGGCACGGTGATGACGGTTTTGCCGTCGCTCAGCGTGAAGGTCAATGCACTGTGGTTGTTGATCGGCAAGCCGTCTTTGTTGGTCAGCGTGATGGTGTAGGTGATCTCGCCGCCTTCGGTGACCGACGGGGTGGCAGTCAGCTTGGCCACTACTTCGTCGGTGGTGTCGGTCACTTGGACCGAAGCAGCACCGCCCAGCTCGAGGTTCTCGAAGGTCGCACCAGTGGCGTCCACCGCCGAGTTGATACCCAGGCTGATCTGGCCAGCGTCGTTGTAAACGTCATCGCCTTGTGCAGCGTGGGTGTACGGCGCGCTGGTTTCACCGGCCTTGATGGTGACCTGGGCGTTGTTGCTCAGGGTCACGACCAGGTCGTGGGCCAGCGGCTGGTTGACGTGCACAGTGAAGGTCGGTTTGACGTTCTCGGCCACCGAAGTCTGGTCGGCCGTGATGGTGACCTTGACCAGGTCGCCTTCGTTGCTGCCGCCCGGGTTGCCTGGGGTACCAGGCTCGTCGGTGACGGTAGTGCTGACCGGGGTCTTGTCGAGTGTCAGTTGCTCGAACTTGCCGACATCCGCGCCTTCAACGGTAGCGATCGACTTCACGACAGGGTCGTTAGCGCCGACGTAGACGTTGTCCGGGGCAGTGACAGTGGCAGTACCCACGGTACCGTTGGCCGGCACGGTGATGACGGTTTTGCCGTCGCTCAGCGTGAAGGTCAATGCACTGTGGTTGTTGATCGGCAAGCCGTCTTTGTTGGTCAGCGTGATGGTGTAGGTGATCTCGCCGCCTTCGGTGACCGACGGGGTGGCAGTCAGCTTGGCCACTACTTCGTCGGTGGTGTCGGTCACTTGGACCGAAGCAGCACCGCCCAGCTCGAGGTTCTCGAAGGTCGCACCAGTGGCGTCTACCGCCGAGTTGATGCCCAGGCTGATCTGGCCAGCGTCGTTGTAGACGTCATCGCCTTGCGCGTCGTGGGTGTACGGCGCGCTGGTTTCACCGGCCTTGATGGTGACCTGGGCATTGTTGCTCAGGGTCACGACCAGGTCGTGAGCCAGGGCGGTGTTGATGTGCACGGTGAAGGTCGGCTTGACGTTCTCGGCCACCGAAGTCTGGTCGGCCGTGATGGTGACCTTGACCAGGTCGCCTTCGTTGCTGCCGCCCGGGTTGCCTGGGGTACCAGGCTCGTCGGTAACCGACGTGCTGACCGGGGTTTTGTCGAGGGTCAGTTGCTCGAACTTGCCGACATCCGCACCTTCAACGGTTGCGATCGATTTGATCACAGGGTCGTTGGTACCGACGTAGACGTTGTCCGGGGCAGTCACGGTAGCAGTACCCACGGTGCCGTTGGCCGGCACAGTGATGACGGTTTTGCCGTCGCTCAGCGTGAAGGTCAATGCACTGTGGTTGTTGATCGGCAGGCCGTCTTTGTTGGTCAGCGTGATGGTGTAGGTGATCTCGCCGCCTTCGGTGACCGAAGGGGTCGCGGTCAGCTTCGCCACAACTTCGTCGGTGGTGTCGGTCACTTGGACCGAAGCGGCACCGCCCAGCTCCAGGTTTTCGAAGGTGCGACCGTCTACATCCACAGCAGACGTGATGCCCAGGCTGATCTGGCCAGCGTCGTTGTAGACGTCATCGCCCTGCGCAGCGTGGGTGTACGGCGCGCTGGTTTCGCCGGCCTTGATGGTGACCTGAGCATTGTTGCTCAGGGTCACGACCAGGTCGTGAGCCAGGGCGGTGTTGATGTGCACGGTGAAGGTCGGTTTGACGTTCTCGGCCACCGAGGTCTGGTCGGCCGTGATGGTGACCTTGACCAGGTCGCCTTCGTTGCCCGGCGTACCTGGCTCGTCGGTAACCGACGTGCTGACCGGGGTCTTGTCCAGTGTCAGTTGTTCGAACTTGCCGACATCTGCGCCTTCAACGGTAGCGATCGATTTGATCACAGGGTCGTTGGTGCCAACGTAGACGTTGTCCGGGGCAGTGACAGTGGCAGTACCCACGGTGCCGTTGGCCGGCACGGTGATGACGGTTTTGCCGTCGCTCAGCGTGAAGGTCAATGCACTGTGGTTGTTGATCGGCAAGCCGTCTTTGTTGGTCAGCGTGATGGTGTAAGTGATCTCGCCGCCTTCGGTGACCGAAGGGGTCGCGGTCAGCTTGGCCACGACTTCGTCGGTGGTGTCGGTCACTTGAACCGAAGCCGCACCGCCCAGTTGCAGGTTCTCGAACGTAGCGCCAGTGGCGTCTACCGCCGAGTTGATACCCAGGCTGATCTGGCCAGCGTCGTTGTAAACGTCATCGCCTTGTGCAGCGTGGGTGTACGGCGCGCTGGTTTCACCGGCCTTGATGGTGACCTGGGCGTTGTTGCTCAGGGTCACGACCAGGTCGTGGGCCAGCGGCTGGTTGACGTGCACAGTGAAGGTCGGCTTGACGTTCTCGGCCACCGAGGTCTGGTCAGCCGTGATGGTGACTTTGACCAGGTCGCCTTCGTTGCTGCCGCCCGGGTTGCCTGGGGTACCAGGCTCGTCGGTGACGGTAGTGCTGACCGGCGTCTTGTCGAGGGTCAGTTGCTCGAACTTGCCGACATCCGCGCCTTCAACGGTAGCGATCGATTTGATCACAGGGTCGTTGGTGCCGACGTAGACGTTGTCCGGGGCAGTGACGGTGGCAGTACCCACGGTGCCATTAGCTGGCACGGTGATGACGGTTTTGCCGTCGCTCAGCGTGAAGGTCAATGCACTGTGGTTGTTGATCGGCAAGCCGTCTTTGTTGGTCAGCGTGATGGTGTAGGTGATCTCGCCGCCTTCGGTCACCGAAGGCGTCGCGGTCAGCTTGGCCACGACTTCGTCGGTGGTGTCGGTCACTTGAACCGAAGCCGCACCGCCCAGTTGCAGGTTCTCGAACGTAGCGCCAGTGGCGTCTACCGCCGAATTGATACCCAGGCTGATCTGGCCAGCGTCGTTGTAAACGTCATCGCCTTGCGCAGCGTGGGTGTACGGCGCGCTGGTTTCGCCGGCCTTGATGGTGACCTGAGCGTTGTTGCTCAGGGTCACGACCAGGTCGTGAGCCAGGGCGGTGTTGATGTGCACGGTGAAGGTCGGTTTGACGTTCTCGGCCACCGAAGTCTGGTCGGCCGTGATGGTGACCTTGACCAGGTCGCCTTCGTTGCTGCCGCCCGGGTTGCCTGGGGTACCAGGCTCGTCGGTGACGGTAGTGCTGACCGGGGTCTTGTCGAGTGTCAGTTGCTCGAACTTGCCGACATCCGCGCCTTCAACGGTAGCGATCGACTTCACGACAGGGTCGTTAGCGCCGACGTAGACGTTGTCCGGGGCAGTGACAGTGGCAGTACCCACGGTACCGTTGGCCGGCACGGTGATGACGGTTTTGCCGTCGCTCAGCGTGAAGGTCAATGCACTGTGGTTGTTGATCGGCAAGCCGTCTTTGTTGGTCAGCGTGATGGTGTAGGTGATCTCGCCGCCTTCGGTGACCGACGGGGTGGCAGTCAGCTTGGCCACTACTTCGTCGGTGGTGTCGGTCACTTGGACCGAAGCAGCACCGCCCAGCTCGAGGTTCTCGAAGGTCGCACCAGTGGCGTCTACCGCCGAGTTGATGCCCAGGCTGATCTGGCCAGCGTCGTTGTAGACGTCATCGCCCTGCGCAGCGTGGGTGTACGGCGCGCTTGTTTCACCGGCCTTGATGGTGACCTGGGCATTGTTGCTCAGGGTCACGACCAGGTCGTGAGCCAGCGGCTGGTTGACGTGCACGGTGAAGGTCGGCTTGACGTTCTCGGCTACCGAGGTCTGGTCAGCAGTAATAGTGACCTTGACCAGGTCGCCTTCGCTGCCTGGGGTACCTGGCTCGTCGGTGACCTGGGTGCTGACCGGGGTCTTGTCGAGTGTCAGTTGCTCAAACTTGCCGACATCCGCACCTTCAACGGTTGCGATCGATTTCACGACAGGGTCGTTGGTACCGACGTAGACGTTGTCCGGGGCAGTGACGATAGCAGTACCTACGGTACCGTTGGCCGGCACGGTGATGACGGTTTTGCCGTCGCTCAGCGTGAAGGTCAATGCACTGTGGTTGTTGATCGGCAGACCATCTTTGTTGGTCAGCGTGATGGTGTAGGTGATCTCGCCGCCTTCGGTGACCGACGGGGTGGCGGTCAGCTTGGCCACCACTTCGTCGAGGGTGTCGGTCACTTGGACCGAAGCAGCACCGCCCAGCTCGAGGTTCTCGAAGGTCGCACCAGTGGCGTCCACCGCCGAGTTGATGCCCAGGCTGATTTCGCCAGCATCTTGGTAGACGTCATCGCCTTGCGCGTCGTGAGTGTACGGCGCGCTGGTTTCGCCGGCCTTGATGGTGACCTGGGCATTGTTGCTCAGGGTCACGACCAGGTCGTGGGCCAGCGGCTGGTTGACGTGCACGGTGAAGGTCGGTTTGACGTTCTCAGCCACCGAGGTCTGGTCGGCCGTGATGGTGACCTTGACCAGGTCGCCTTCGTTGCCTGGGGTACCTGGCTCGTCGGTGACCTGGGTGCTGACCGGGGTCTTGTCCAGGTTCAGGTTTTCGAACTTCCACGCATCTGCGCCGCTGACCGCGTCGATGGCATTGACCACCGGCGCGTTAGTGCCGACATAGACGTTGTCTGGTGCGGTTGCAGTCGCCGAGCCCGTGGTGCTGTTCGCTGCCACAACGACAGTGGTGCCGTCGGTCAGCTTGAAGTACAGCTCCGAGTGGTTGTTGATCGGCAGACCGTCTTTGTTGGTCAGCGTGATGGTGTAGGTGATCTCGCCGCCTTCGGTGACCGACGGGGTGGCGGTCAGCTTGGCCACCACTTCGTCGAGGGTGTCGGTCACTTGGACCGAAGCCGCACCGCCCAGCTCGAGGTTCTCGAAGGTCGCACCAGTGGCGTCCACCGCCGAGTTGATGCCCAGGCTGATTTCGCCAGCATCCTGGTAGACGTCATCGCCTTGCGCGTCGTGGGTGTACGGCGCGCTGGTTTCACCGGCCTTGATGGTGACCTGGGCATTGTTGCTCAGGGTCACGACCAAGTCGTGAGCCAGGGCGGTGTTGATATGTACGGTGAAGGTCGGTTTGACGTTCTCGGCCACCGAAGTCTGGTCGGCCGTGATGGTGACCTTGACGATGTCGCCTTCGTTGCCTGGGGTACCTGGCTCGTCGGTGACCTGGGTGCTGACCGGGGTCTTGTCCAGGTTCAGGTTTTCGAACTTCCACGCATCTGCACCGCTGACCGCGTCGATGGCATTGACCACCGGCGCGTTAGTGCCGACATAGACGTTGTCTGGTGCGGTTGCAGTCGCCGAGCCCGTGGTGCTGTTCGCTGCCACAACGACAGTGGTGCCGTCGGTCAGCTTGAAGTACAGCTCCGAGTGGTTGTTGATCGGCAGACCATCTTTGTTGGTCAGCGTGATGGTGTAGGTGATCTCGCCGCCTTCGGTGACCGACGGGGTGGCGGTCAGCTTGGCCACCACTTCGTCGAGGGTGTCGGTCACTTGGACCGAAGCCGCACCGCCCAGCTCGAGGTTCTCGAAGGTCGCACCAGTGGCGTCCACCGCCGAGTTGATGCCCAGGCTGATTTCGCCAGCATCTTGGTAGACGTCATCGCCTTGCGCGTCGTGAGTGTACGGCGCGCTGGTTTCGCCGGCCTTGATGGTGACCTGGGCATTGTTGCTCAGGGTCACGACCAGGTCGTGAGCCAGGGCGGTGTTGATGTGTACGGTGAAGGTCGGCTTGACGTTCTCGGCCACCGAGGTCTGGTCAGCCGTGATGGTGACTTTGACCAAGTCGCCTTCGTTGCCTGGGGTACCTGGCTCGTCGGTGACCTGGGTGCTGACCGGGGTCTTGTCCAGGTTCAGGTTTTCGAACTTCCACGCATCTACGCCGCTGACCGCGTCGATGGCATTGACCACCGGCGCGTTAGTGCCGACATAGACATTGTCCGGGGCGGTTGCAGTGGCCGAACCGGTGGTGCTGTTCGCTGCCACAACGACAGTGGTGCCGTCGGTCAGCTTGAAGTACAGCTCCGAGTGGTTGTTGATCGGCAGACCATCTTTGTTGGTCAGCGTGATGGTGTAGGTGATCTCGCCGCCTTCGGTGACCGACGGGGTGGCGGTCAGCTTGGCCACCACTTCGTCGAGGGTGTCGGTCACTTGGACCGAAGCCGCACCGCCCAGCTCGAGGTTCTCGAAGGTCGCACCAGTGGCGTCCACCGCCGAGTTGATGCCCAGGCTGATTTCGCCAGCATCCTGGTAGACGTCATCGCCTTGCGCGTCGTGAGTGTACGGCGCGCTGGTTTCGCCGGCCTTGATGGTGACCTGGGCATTGTTGCTCAGGGTCACGACCAGGTCGTGGGCCAGCGGCTGGTTGACGTGCACGGTGAAGGTCGGTTTGACGTTCTCGGCTACCGAGGTCTGGTCAGCCGTGATGGTGACCTTGACGATGTCGCCTTCGCTGCCTGGGGTACCTGGCTCGTCGGTGACCTGGGTGCTGACCGGGGTCTTGTCGAGTGTCAGTTGCTCAAACTTGCCGACATCCGCACCTTCAACGGTTGCGATCGATTTCACGACAGGGTCGTTGGTACCGACGTAGACGTTGTCCGGGGCAGTGACGGTAGCAGTACCTACGGTACCGTTGGCCGGCACGGTGATGACGGTTTTGCCGTCGCTCAGCGTGAAGGTCAATGCACTGTGGTTATTGATCGGCAGACCATCTTTGTTGGTCAGCGTGATGGTGTAGGTGATCTCGCCGCCTTCGGTGACCGACGGGGTGGCAGTCAGCTTGGCCACCACTTCGTCGGTGGTATCGGTCACTTGAACCGAAGCCGCACCGCCCAACTCGAGGTTCTCGAAGGTCGCACCAGTGGCGTCCACTGCCGAGGTGATACCCAGGCTGATCTGGCCGGCGTCGTTGTAGACGTCATCGCCCTGAGCAGCGTGGGTGTACGGCGCGCTGGTTTCGCCGGCCTTGATGGTGACCTGGGCATTGTTGCTCAGGGTCACGACCAAGTCGTGGGCCAGCGGCTGGTTGACGTGCACGGTGAAGGTCGGTTTGACGTTCTCGGCTACCGAGGTCTGGTCAGCAGTAATAGTGACCTTGACCAGGTCGCCTTCGCTGCCTGGGGTACCTGGCTCGTCGGTGACCTGGGTGCTGACCGGGGTCTTGTCGAGTGTCAGTTGCTCAAACTTGCCGACATCCGCACCTTCAACGGTTGCGATCGATTTCACGACAGGGTCGTTGGTACCGACGTAGACGTTGTCCGGGGCAGTGACGATAGCAGTACCTACGGTACCGTTGGCCGGCACGGTGATGACGGTTTTGCCGTCGCTCAGCGTGAAGGTCAATGCACTGTGGTTGTTGATCGGCAGACCATCTTTGTTGGTCAGCGTGATGGTGTAGGTGATCTCGCCGCCTTCGGTGACCGACGGGGTGGCGGTCAGCTTGGCCACCACTTCGTCGAGGGTGTCGGTCACTTGGACCGAAGCAGCACCGCCCAGCTCGAGGTTCTCGAAGGTCGCACCAGTGGCGTCCACCGCCGAGTTGATGCCCAGGCTGATTTCGCCAGCATCTTGGTAGACGTCATCGCCTTGCGCGTCGTGAGTGTACGGCGCGCTGGTTTCGCCGGCCTTGATGGTGACCTGGGCATTGTTGCTCAGGGTCACGACCAGGTCGTGGGCCAGCGGCTGGTTGACGTGCACGGTGAAGGTCGGTTTGACGTTCTCAGCCACCGAGGTCTGGTCGGCCGTGATGGTGACCTTGACCAGGTCGCCTTCGTTGCCTGGGGTACCTGGCTCGTCGGTGACCTGGGTGCTGACCGGGGTCTTGTCCAGGTTCAGGTTTTCGAACTTCCACGCATCTGCGCCGCTGACCGCGTCGATGGCATTGACCACCGGCGCGTTAGTGCCGACATAGACGTTGTCTGGTGCGGTTGCAGTCGCCGAGCCCGTGGTGCTGTTCGCTGCCACAACGACAGTGGTGCCGTCGGTCAGCTTGAAGTACAGCTCCGAGTGGTTGTTGATCGGCAGACCGTCTTTGTTGGTCAGCGTGATGGTGTAGGTGATCTCGCCGCCTTCGGTGACCGACGGGGTGGCGGTCAGCTTGGCCACCACTTCGTCGAGGGTGTCGGTCACTTGGACCGAAGCCGCACCGCCCAGCTCGAGGTTCTCGAAGGTCGCACCAGTGGCGTCCACCGCCGAGTTGATGCCCAGGCTGATTTCGCCAGCATCCTGGTAGACGTCATCGCCTTGCGCGTCGTGGGTGTACGGCGCGCTGGTTTCACCGGCCTTGATGGTGACCTGGGCATTGTTGCTCAGGGTCACGACCAGGTCGTGGGCCAGGGCGGTGTTGATGTGTACGGTGAAGGTCGGTTTGACGTTCTCGGCCACCGAAGTCTGGTCGGCCGTGATGGTGACTTTGACCAGGTCGCCTTCGTTGCCTGGGGTACCTGGCTCGTCGGTGACCTGGGTGCTGACCGGGGTCTTGTCCAGGTTCAGGTTTTCGAACTTCCACGCATCTGCGCCGCTGACCGCGTCGATGGCATTGACCACCGGCTCGTTAGTGCCGACATAGACGTTGTCCGGGGCGGTTGCAGTGGCCGAACCGGTGGTGCTGTTCGCTGCCACGACGACAGTGCTGCCGTCGGTCAGCTTGAAGTACAGCTCCGAGTGGTTGTTGATCGGCAGGCCGTCTTTGTTGGTCAGCGTAATCGTGTAAGTGATCTCACCGCCTTCGGTCACCGAAGGGGTCGCAGTCAGCTTGGCCACCACTTCGTCGAGGGTGTCGGTCACTTGAACCGAAGCAGCACCGCCCAACTCGAGGTTCTCGAACGCAGCGCCGGTGGCGTCCACCGCCGAGTTGATGCCCAGGCTGATCTGGCCAGCGTCCTGATAGACGTCATCGCCCTGTGCGTCGTGGGTGTACGGTGCGCTGGTCTCGCCAGCCTTGATGGTGACCTGGGCGTTGTTGCTCAGGGTCACGACCAGGTCGTGAGCCAGCGGCTGGTTGACGTGCACGGTGAAGGTCGGTTTGACGTTCTCGGCTACCGAGGTCTGGTCGGCCGTGATGGTGACCTTGACGATGTCGCCTTCGCTGCCTGGGGTACCTGGCTCGTCGGTGACCTGGGTGCTGACCGGGGTCTTGTCCAGGTTCAGGTTTTCGAACTTCCACGCATCTGCACCGCTGACCGCGTCGATGGCATTGACCACCGGCTGGTTAGTGCCCACATAGACGTTGTCCGGGGCGGTTGCAGTGGCCGAACCGGTGGTGCTGTTCGCTGCCACGACGACAGTGGTGCCGTCGGTCAGCTTGAAGTACAGCTCCGAGTGGTTGTTGATCGGCAGGCCGTCTTTGTTGGTCAGCGTAATCGTGTAAGTGATCTCACCGCCTTCGGTCACCGAAGGGGTCGCAGTCAGCTTGGCCACCACTTCGTCGAGGGTGTCGGTCACTTGAACCGAAGCAGCACCGCCCAACTCGAGGTTCTCGAACGCAGCGCCGGTGGCGTCCACCGCCGAGTTGATGCCCAGGCTGATCTGGCCAGCGTCCTGATAGACGTCATCGCCCTGTGCGTCGTGGGTGTACGGTGCGCTGGTTTCGCCAGCCTTGATGGTGACCTGGGCGTTGTTGCTCAGGGTCACGACCAGGTCGTGAGCCAGCGGCTGGTTGACGTGCACGGTGAAGGTCGGTTTGACGTTCTCGGCTACCGAGGTCTGGTCAGCCGTGATGGTGACCTTGACGATGTCGCCTTCGCTGCCTGGGGTACCTGGCTCGTCGGTGACCTCGGTGCTGACTGGGGTCTTGTCCAGGTTCAGGTTTTCGAACTTCCACGCATCTGCGCCGCTGACGGCCTCGATGGCATTGACCACCGGCTCGTTAGTGCCGACATAGACGTTGTCCGGGGCGGTTGCAGTGGCCGAACCGGTGGTGCTGTTGGCTGCCACGACGACGGTGGTGCCGTCGGTCAGCTTGAAGTACAGCTCCGAGTGGTTGTTGATCGGCAGACCGTCTTTGTTGGTCAGCGTGATGGTGTAGGTGATCTCGCCGCCTTCGGTGACCGACGGGGTCGCGGTCAGCTTGGCCACCACTTCGTCGAGGGTGTCGGTCACTTGGACCGAAGCCGCACCGCCCAGCTCGAGGTTCTCGAAGGTCGCACCAGTGGCGTCCACTGCCGAGGTGATACCCAGGCTGATTTCGCCAGCATCTTGGTAGACGTCATCGCCTTGCGCGTCGTGAGTGTACGGCGCGCTGGTTTCGCCGGCCTTGATGGTGACCTGGGTGTTGTTGCTCAGGGTCACGACCAGGTCGTGAGCCAGCGGCTGGTTGACGTGTACGGTGAACGTCGGTTTGACGTTCTCGGCCACCGAAGTCTGGTCGGCCGTGATGGTGACCTTGACGATGTCGCCTTCGCTGCCTGGGGTGCCTGGCTCGTCGGTGACCTCTGTGCTGACCGGGGTCTTGTCCAGGTTCAGGTTTTCGAACTTCCACGCATCTGCGCCGCTGACCGCGTCGATGGCATTGACCACCGGCGCGTTAGTGCCGACATAGACATTGTCCGGGGCGGTTGCAGTGGCCGAACCGGTGGTGCTGTTCGCTGCCACAACGACAGTGGTGCCGTCGGTCAGCTTGAAGTACAGCTCCGAGTGGTTGTTGATCGGCAGACCGTCTTTGTTGGTCAGCGTGATGGTGTAGGTGATCTCGCCGCCTTCGGTGACCGACGGGGTGGCGGTCAGCTTGGCCACCACTTCACTGATAGTGTCCGAGATCTCAACGGTAGCCGGGCCACCCAAGGCCAGCTTCTCGAAGGTGGCACCCGGAACTGTAGCGTCGGTGACACTGAGCGTGATGGAGCCTGCATCAAGATAGACGTCATCGCCCTGAACCGAGGTCTTGTACTCGACTTCGGTCTTACCGGCTTCGATCGTCACGGTGTCGCCGTTCGACAGGGTTACGGTCAACGGACGGTCCAGCGCCTGGCTAACTTTCACAGTAAAGGAAGGTTGCTGGTCTTCGGTCACATTTCCATTGCTGACAATGCTTACGGTGACGGTATCGATGCTGTCATTGATGACCGTCGAGGCGGGGGTCGGGTTCGGGGTCAGCTGCTCGAAGTTGCCGCCCGTGGCGTTCTCGATGGTGACGCTGACGGTCGAACCGTTGTTGTAGACGTCATTGGCCGGGGTCTGGAAATCAACGCTGCCCTGGGTTTTGCCGGCTTCAACGGTGATGACCTGGCCGTTGGACAGGGTCACGGTTACCGGCGTCTGGGCAGGGTTGCTCAGGGTCACGGTGTAGGTGATCACGCCGCCTTCGGTGACCGACGGGCTCGCCGTCAGGGTCGCGGTGGTGGTGTCGACCGAGTCGTTGATCGTAGTCTGAGCCGGCGTCGGGTTCGGGGTCAGCTGTTCGAAGTTGCCGCCCGTGGCGTTCTCGATGGTGACGCTGACGGTCGAACCGTTGTTGTAGACGTCATTCGCCGGGGTCTGGAAATCAATGCTGCCCTGGGTTTTACCGGCTTCTACGGTAATGGTCTGACCGTTGGACAGGGTCACGGTCACCGGCGTCTGGGCAGGGTTGCTCAGGGTCACGGTGTAAGTGATCACGCCGCCTTCGGTCACGCTTGGCGAGGCGGTCAGGGTTGCAGTGGTGGTGTCGACCGAGTCGTTGATCGTGGTCTGAGCTGGCGTCGGGTTCGGGGTCAGTTGCTCGAAATTACCGCCCGTGGCGTTCTCGATGGTGACGCTGACGGTCGAACCGTTGTTGTAGACGTCATTCGCCGGGGTCTGGAAATCAATGCTGCCCTGGGTTTTACCGGCTTCTACGGTAATGGTCTGACCGTTGGACAGGGTCACGGTCACCGGCGTCTGGGCAGGGTTGCTCAGGGTCACGGTGTAAGTGATCACGCCGCCTTCGGTCACGCTTGGCGAGGCGGTCAGGGTTGCAGTGGTGGTGTCGACCGAGTCGTTGATCGTGGTCTGAGCTGGCGTCGGGTTCGGGGTCAGTTGCTCGAAATTACCGCCCGTGGCGTTCTCGATGGTGACGCTGACGGTCGAACCGTTGTTGTAGACGTCATTCGCCGGGGTCTGGAAATCAATGCTGCCCTGGGTTTTACCGGCTTCAACGGTAATGGTCTGACCGTTGGACAGGGTCACGGTCACCGGCGTCTGGGCAGGGTTGCTCAGGGTCACGGTGTAAGTGATCACGCCGCCTTCGGTCACGCTTGGCGAGGCGGTCAGGGTTGCAGTGGTGGTGTCGACCGAGTCGTTGATCGTGGTCTGAGCTGGCGTCGGGTTCGGGGTCAGTTGCTCGAAGTTGCCACCCGTGGCGTTCTCGATGGTGACGCTGACGGTCGAGCCGTTGTTGTAGACGTCATTGGCCGGGGTCTGGAAATCAACGCTGCCCTGGGTTTTGCCGGCCTCAACGGTGATGGTTTGGCCGTTGGACAGGGTCACGGTCACCGGCGTCTGGGCAGGGTTGCTCAGGGTCACGGTGTAGGTGATCACGCCGCCTTCGGTGACCGACGGGCTCGCCGTCAGGGTCGCGGTGGTGGTGTCGACCGAGTCGTTGATCGTGGTCTGAGCCGGCGTCGGGTTCGGGGTCAGTTGCTCGAAATTACCGCCCGTGGCGTTCTCGATGGTGACGCTGACGGTCGAACCGTTGTTGTAGACGTCATTCGCCGGGGTCTGGAAATCAATGCTGCCCTGGGTTTTACCGGCTTCAACGGTAATGGTCTGACCGTTGGACAGGGTCACGGTTACCGGCGTCTGAGCAGGGTTGCTCAGGGTCACGGTGTAGGTGATCACGCCGCCTTCGGTGACCGACGGGCTCGCCGTCAGGGTCGCGGTGGTGGTGTCGACCGAGTCGTTGATCGTGGTCTGAGCCGGGGTCGGGTTCGGGGTCAGCTGTTCGAAGTTGCCGCCCGTGGCGTTCTCGATGGTGACGCTGACGGTCGAGCCGTTGTTATAGACGTCATTGGCCGGGGTCTGGAAATCAACGCTGCCCTGGGTTTTGCCGGCTTCAACGGTGATGACCTGGCCGTTGGACAGGGTCACGGTTACCGGCGTCTGGGCAGGGTTGCTCAGGGTCACGGTGTAGGTGATCACGCCGCCTTCGGTGACCGACGGGCTCGCCGTCAGGGTCGCGGTGGTGGTGTCGACTGAGTCGTTGATCGTGGTCTGAGCCGGCGTCGGGTTCGGGGTCAGTTGCTCGAAGTTGCCGCCCGTGGCGTTCTCGATGGTGACGCTGACGGTCGAACCGTTGTTGTAGACGTCATTCGCCGGGGTCTGGAAATCAATGCTGCCCTGGGTTTTACCGGCTTCAACGGTAATGGTCTGACCGTTGGACAGGGTCACGGTCACCGGCGTCTGAGCAGGGTTGCTCAGGGTCACGGTGTAGGTGATCACGCCGCCTTCGGTCACGCTTGGCGAGGCGGTCAGGGTTGCAGTGGTGGTATCGACCGAGTCGTTGATCGTGGTCTGAGCCGGCGTCGGGTTCGGGGTCAGTTGCTCGAAGTTGCCGCCCGTGGCGTTCTCGATGGTGACGCTGACGGTCGAACCGTTGTTGTAGACGTCATTCGCCGGGGTCTGGAAATCGACGCTGCCCTGGGTTTTGCCGGCTTCAACGGTAATGGTTTGGCCGTTGGACAGGGTCACGGTCACCGGCGTCTGGGCAGGATTGCTCAGGGTCACGGTGTAGGTGATCACGCCGCCTTCGGTCACGCTTGGCGAGGCGGTCAGGGTTGCAGTGGTGGTATCGACCGAGTCGTTGATCGTGGTCTGAGCCGGCGTCGGGTTCGGGGTCAGCTGTTCGAAGTTGCCGCCCGTGGCGTTCTCGATGGTGACGCTGACGGTCGAACCGTTGTTGTAGACGTCATTCGCCGGGGTCTGGAAATCGACGCTGCCCTGGGTTTTGCCGGCTTCAACGGTAATGGTTTGGCCGTTAGACAGGGTCACGGTTACCGGCGTCTGGGCAGGGTTGCTCAGGGTCACGGTGTAGGTGATCACGCCGCCTTCGGTGACCGACGGGCTCGCCGTCAGGGTTGCAGTGGTGGTGTCGATTGTATCGGTCACTTGGGTGACCGCTGGCGTTTGCGGCAATGTCACCGTCAGCCCGCCACCCCCGGAACTGCCGGTCACGGTCGCCGAAATCTGGCCCCCGTCGATGTAGGGCGTGTCGTTTGCCGGAACTACGACGTTGACACTACCACTGGTCTGCCCAGCCGGAATAACGATCACGGCACCGTTGGACAGCGTAATTACCAGGTTGGTGGTCGGCGCCTGACCAACGGTGGCGGTATAAACGATTACGCCACCCGCTTCACTGATAGAAGGGGTTGCGCCAAGCGTCAGCTCAGTAGCAACGTTGGTATCCGTAGGTGTGGTCACCAGGTTGTTGCCGTTAGTGTCCAGCAGGCCCACTTCTTCGTTATCGAGTACGCCCGCAAAGCCCAGCCCGTCAGTCGGGAAACCAACCGTCGGGTCAACACGGCCAGCCGTTTCTTCGAGCATCACGAAGCTGTGGCCACCGCCCAGCGCACCACCACCCGCTGATGACGGGCCAGCGGCGGTAGCTTCAAGCTCAGTAGTCGGGTCAACACCAGCAGCAATAGCCTGCTGCAGCTCTTCCACCGAAGGCGCGGCCTGGGCTGCCGCCTGGCTCAGGTCGGTGCTGCTGTCAGGCGCATCGGCGCTCCATTGGCTGTCACGGCCCAGATCGAGCGTACGGCCATCAGCCAGCTCCAGAGTAACTGCGCCACCAGGACCGGTGAGCACTTCCTCACCGGTCAACAGGCGGTCACCTTCGATAAGTACACGCCGGATGCCCTCTGGGGATACCGCAATAACCTGGCCGACAATGCTTTTGACGATGGCTACAACGCTGCTCATTGGACTCTCCGTGTGACCCGATGGGTACTTCCCTGCCAGAGCGGCGCTTGCTAGCCACTTCAGGCGGAACTATGTCGATGATCTCTTGACGATTTTTGACGTCAATATTCCGTCTATAACTTTTTGGAATTGCCTAACTGCCAAACTATTGACCTTATACATGCCATCCTAAACAATCGGCAATGTAATGTCACATTGATATTTGTACCTTAGCCAAGCGTTTCCTTAGGACAAATGTCTTACATCATCTAAAGGGTGTTAAGCCGTCAGCTCCAGCACTTTTTCATACACCTCAACACCCGTAAATCATGCGGCGAGACTGTCCTCCTTCGGCAATGTCAGCATTACTGGCGTCAATATCCAGATCACTGTCAAATGCCCGGTCACTGATTGCCGAATAAGCACAAACCTTGCCGGAATGCGGCCAGGCAGAGGTCGATAACCAGCATGACCCGGGAGCGCTTGCTCGCTCGAGGCACACCAGGCTTTCAACGCTGCGCAAGCCACAAGCAGCGATTTGTCGCAAATCAAAGACATGGCGTACGAGTGCGCAAATACTGGCCTCCCTATCATGGGAAATCGCTTGCGAATATTGAATGCAAGAAAGCAAAGGATCTGCTTTCTATAGATGAATTTTGACTAACAAGCCACGGATATGCGCCAACAAACCAGCGCCTGTTTACTGACAATGACTAAGCTGGAACCCACAGCCCTTGCTTCCCTTGGCTGAGTGGCAGGCTATGCTGCAACAAGCCTGATGATGGCTGGATCAAAAATGAAACAATCATTGCCCCGCTAAGTCTGGTGAAAATGAAGCACGTAGAATTGTTTACTCAACACCGATTCAAGGCGAACATTGGCCAGCTGCTCAAGCACCGGGGCGTGATAACCCTAATCAGCACAGCTTTGCCGTACCAATAGAGAGCCAGGGTGAGCCGACCCGACCTTAACGACGGCACACCCACCCCACCCACCACAAGGATGAAGAGAGCGCCGCGTGGAATCCGAAGTCAGTCGAGTCCAACTCAGCCACGATCCACGCAGTCAGCATGACGATCCCCTGCTGGATAGTCTGCTGAGCCTGTGTGTCCTGCACCAGAAGCCCGCCAGCCGGGTCATGCTGACAACAGGCCTACCGCTACCCGCCCAGCGCCTGAGCCCTGAACTGCTGCCCCGCGCTGCAGCCCGGGCAGGCCTGCAGGGGCGCCTGCTTCAGCGAAAGCTGGAGCAGATCCCAAGTATCGCCATGCCGGCCATGCTGCTGCTCAAGGAGGGCCGCAGCGCCGTCCTGCTCGGCTGGGAGAACGATGACACCGCGCGCCTGCTACTCAGCGAGAGCGACGGTGGCGAGGTGCACGTCAGCCGCGAAGCACTGCTAAGCGACTACAGCGGCCGCGTGTTCTTCGCGCAGCCGCAGCACAAGTTCGATGTCAACCACGGCAACCTCATCCCACGCGCGAAGTCGTGGTTCCGCGACACCCTGCTGCGCAGCAAGTGGTTGTATATCGACGCTATCGCCGCCAGCCTGGTGATCAACCTGATCGCCTTGGCCGCGCCGCTGTTCGTGATGAACGTGTATGACCGGGTGGTGCCAAACCAGGCCACCTCGACGCTCTGGGTACTGGCCATCGGTATCGCCGGCGCGTACATCTTCGACCTGATCCTCAAAGGCCTTCGCGGCCTGTGCCTGGACCTGGCAGGCAAGAAGACCGACCTGATCATCTCGGCAACGCTGTTTGAACGTATCGTCGGCATGTCGATGAAGTACCGGCCGGCGCGGGTCGGCAGCTTTGCCCAGAACATTCACGAGTTCCAGGGCCTGCGCGACTTCCTCGCCTCGCTGACCCTGACCAGCCTGATCGACCTGCCCTTTACCATCCTGATTTTGATCGTCATCGCCATCATTGGCGGGCACCTGGTGTGGATACCGATCATCGCTTTCCCGCTGGCTCTGGGCATCGGCTACGCCCTGCAGCGGCCACTGATGGCGACCATGGAGCGGACCATGGCTTTGGCATCAGAGCGCCAGTCCAGCCTGATCGAAACCCTGGCGGGTCTGGATGCGGTAAAGGTCAACAACGCCGAAAGCGAACGCCAGTATATGTGGGAGCAAACCCTCGGCACCCTGAGCCGGCTGGAACTGCGCGTGAAAGTGCTGTCGAGCCTGGCGATGAACATCACCCTGCTGATCCAGCAACTGGCAGGCGTGGCAATGATCTGCGTCGGCGTGTACCTGATCATCGACGGCAACCTGAGCATGGGCGGCCTGGTGGCTTGCTACATGCTCAGCGGCCGCGCCCTCGGCCCGTTGGGCCAACTCAACGGCCTGCTCGCCCGCTACCAGCAAGCCAAGGTGACCATGGTCTCCACCGACCACATGATGGATCTACCCCAAGAGCGCAACTTCGAAGAGCGCCCGCTGAGCCGCAAGGTGCTGCAGGGCAGCGTCGAGTTCCGCGGTGTCGACTTCACTTATCCGAACCAGCAGAACCTGGCCCTGAAGAATATCAACCTGACCATCCGCCCTGGCGAGAAGGTCGGCATCATCGGTCGCAGCGGCTCGGGCAAGAGCTCGCTGGCCAAGCTCATTGTCGGCCTGTACGAGGCCGATGGTGGCTCGCTGCTGGTCGATGGCGTCGACATTCGCCAGATCGATGTCAGCGAACTGCGCCACAACATCGGCTACGTCCCACAGGACATCCAGCTGCTGGCCGGCACCTTGCGTGACAACCTGGTCAGCGGCGCCCGCTACATCGAGGACGAATTGATCCTGCAGGCCGCTGAACTGGCGGGCGTACATGAATTCGCCCGGCTGCACCCCGACGGCTACGAGCTGCAAGTGGGTGAACGCGGGCAGAACCTGTCCGGCGGCCAGCGGCAGAACGTCGCCTTGGGCCGTGCGCTGCTTCTCAACCCGCAGATCCTGCTGCTGGACGAGCCGACCAGCGCCATGGACAACACCGGTGAAGAACGCCTCAAGCAGCGCCTGCAGGCGGTGGTGGAGGGCAAGACGGTACTGCTGGTCACGCACCGTGCCTCGTTGCTGTCACTGGTAGACCGGCTGATCGTGATCGATCGCGGGCAGATTGTCGCCGACGGCCCGAAAGCCGCGGTCATGGATGCACTGAAGAAGGGGCAGATCAGTGTTGCATAAGCTGGATATGGGGCAGTTCAAGGACGGCCTGCGGCGCTATTTCAAAGGCAGCGACTCGCTTGGCGGCCAGCCGCTGCCCGAGGTAAACAAAGCCCTGATCGAAGATGCACCGCGGGTGGTGCGGCTGACCATCTGGGGCGTGATCCTGTTCTTCGTGTTCTTGATTGTATGGGCCAGCGTTGCGCCCATCGACGAAGTTACGCGGGGTGAAGGCAAGGCCATTCCCTCTTCCAAGGTACAGAAGATCCAGAACCTGGAGGGCGGCATCGTCGCCGAAATCTTCGCCAAGGAGGGGCAGATCGTCGAAGTGGGCCAGCCATTGCTGCGCCTGGATGAAACCCGCTTCGCCTCCAACGTTGGTGAAACCGAGGCTGACCGCCTGGCCATGGCCCTGCGGGTCGAACGTTTGAGTGCCGAGGTACAGGACAGCCCGCTGATAATCGACGAAAAGCTGCGTAAAGCCGCGCCAAACCAGGCGGCCAGTGAGGAGTCGCTGTACCAGAGCCGGCGCCAGCAACTGCAGGACGAAATTGGCGGCCTGCAACAGCAGTTGGTCCAACGCCAGCAGGAACTGCGCGAATACAGCTCCAAGCGCACCCAGTACGCCAACAGCCTTGAGCTGCTGCGCAAGGAAATCAGTATGTCCGAACCGCTGGTGGCAACCGGCGCGATTTCCCAGGTTGAAGTGCTGCGCCTGCGCCGTGCTGAAGTGGAAAACCGCGGTCAGCTGGACTCCACTGCGCTTGCGATCCCGCGCGCAGAGGCGGCCATCCGCGAGGTGCAAAGCAAGATCGAAGAGACGCGTGGCAAGTTCCGAAGTGAAGCGCTGACCCAGCTGAACGAGGCACGCACCGAACTGAACAAGGCTACCGCCACCAGCAAGGCGCTGGACGACCGGGTGCACCGCACACTTGTCACTTCGCCAGTACGCGGTATCGTCAAGCAACTGCTGGTGAACACCATTGGCGGGGTAATCCAGCCAGGCAGCGATATCATCGAAGTCGTGCCACTGGACGACACGCTGGTCATCGAGGCAAAGATCCTGCCCAAAGACATCGCCTTCCTGCACCCTGGCCAGGAAGCGACAGTCAAGTTCACCGCGTATGACTACACCATCTACGGTGGGCTCAAGGCCAAGCTGGAGCAGATTGGCGCCGACACCATTACCGATGAAGACAAGAAGACTACGTATTACCTGATCAAGCTGCGCACCGATCGCAGTCACCTAGGGACCGACGAGAAGCCACTGCTGATCATTCCGGGGATGGTGGCGACGGTGGATATCATGACAGGCAAGAAAACCATCATGAGCTACCTGCTCAAGCCGATCATGAAGGCGCGCTCGGAAGCGCTGCGCGAGCGGTGATAGCCGACCTGCTGGTTTCGCCATTGCTGTAGGAGCGGCCTCGTGTCGCGACAGGGCTGTACAAGCAGCCCTGCACATCGCTACGTGAACCTGGGGCCGCTATGCGGCCCTTTTGCGGCTCTAGGCTGTTCCTACAGCGGCGCGCGAGAGGCCATTCAGCGCCAAGGCGCAGGCTCACCCACCAGTTGCCCCTGAATCCCGCCTACTCCCATCTCCAGCAACACCAACCGCTCCCCTTCCGTCTCGACTCGCTCAGCAATCAGCGGCAGGTCGATGCTATGCGCCGCACGCTGGATCGCTTCGATGAACAGCCGCTTGTGCTGCTCATGATCGATGTTGCGGATGTAACTGCCGTCAATCTTCAGGTACGCCAGGCCCAAGTGCGCCAGGTTGCCAATCATGCTGAAGCGCCCACCGAAGCGTTGCAACGCCAACCCGAAACCAAGCCCATGCAGGCGCCGGGTGAGTTGCTCCAATGCTGCCTGCTCAGGCAACTGCTCCTCGCCAATTTCAAAAACCAGCCGCGGGCCGAGCGCCGCATTCTGGCCCAGCAGCTCGAAAATGCGTTGAAGGGCCTTGGGGTCGGCCAGGGTGGCGGCGGACAGGTTCAACGCCAGCACCTGGTCATGCCCTCGCAGGTGCGCCAACACTTTCTCCAGCACCAGCACATCCAGCCGCGGCATCCAGCCGAAGCGCTCCAGCCAAGGCAGGAAGCGGCCCGCCGGCAAGGCCTCGCCCTGGCCATCGCGCAAACGCGAAATAACTTTGTGGTGCAGTACCCGTTGCGAGGAAGCGCACTCCATCACTGGCTGGAAGAACAACTCGAAATGCCCATTGATAAACGCCTGGTCGAGCCGTTCGTGCCAGGCATGCTGGCTATCTGCGGCAACCGCAGCAACACCTTGCTCAAGGCATACCCAGCCCGGCGTTGGCTGGTTCTCAGCGCGGGCCAGAGCCTCGTCGGCGAGCTTCAGCAACGCCTGTGGTGAATCACCAGGGCTGAATGGTGCCAGGCCTATACAAGCCACCGGGTCGATATCACTTGCCCCCGTTTCGTGCAGGCTCTGCAACGTTGCCTCCAGGGCCTGGGCAAGGTGTACGGCCTCCTCATGCACCATGCCCGGTGCCAGCACTGCAAATTCACCGCCGCGGCTGCGGGAAATGAGGTCGTTGGTTTCCGGGTAGCTGGCACAAGTACGACGCAGCTGTTCACCTACCGCTTGCAGCAACTGGTCGGTACGCTGGCCGCCAAGGCGGGCGTTCAGGCCAGCCAGGCCCTGAACCCGCAGCAACAGCAGGTAGCCGGCGCGCGCGTCTTCCAGGTTGCTTACCCGATTGTTCAGTTGCATTTCAAAATAGCGGCGGTTCGACAGCCCGGTCAGGCTGTCCTGGTAGGACTCCGCACGCAGCCGCTCACTGCGCTCGGCCTGCTCGGTGAACAGGGCTTTGAGTTTCTCGACCATCTGGTTCATCGCTTGCACTACGCGGCGTAGCTCCGGCGTGCGTGGCAACTCTGGCAGGCTGAGAAATTCGCGGCGAGCAATAGCGTGGGATTGCTCGACCATGTAGTCCAGCGGCCTCAACTGGCGACGCAACAGCAAAGCACCGAGCACGGCACTGGCCGCACCGCACAACAGCAACCAACCCAGGCTGCCCAAGGCACTTTGCCAAAGCTTGGCAATGGCGAACATCGGGTGGCTGATCACTTCAACGCGCGCGGCCTGCTGCCAGCCACGACTGACGATTGCATCGCCGCCGGCGGCCTCAAGGCCGATCAGGCGCACGAACCAAAGCGGCACACCGCCAGGGTCTGGCTCGGCATGACGCTCCACCAGCACGGCATTGGAACCCAGGTCGACGACCTTGATGCTTGCATAGTAACCACTGTCGAAAATCGAGCTGACCATCAGCTCGACCATCGCTGGGTCGTCGATATTCGGCGTCAGCGAAAGCGCCAGCGCGGTGGCCGCATCCTGGGCGTGCGAGCGCAGCTGGTTGACGTATTGGCTGCGCGAGCTTTCCAGGCTGACCATGAAACTGCCACTGAAGGCGACCACCAGGAACAGGCAAATGGCCAACAGCAATTGTTTGAACAGTGACATCTGTGCTCCTTCAGTAAACCGGCTCGGCCGGGAACCCTTCGGCCTGCATTTTCTTCAACAAATCCTGCCAGCGTGACAGCCGCTTGGTATCACCAACCTTCTTGTTCCCTGCGACGCCCGTCAGCCACAACCCCTCGCCATTGAAGGCGTACACCGGCAGCAGGTCGGTACGCTGGCTTGCCGGCTTGATGGCATCCATCAGACTGTCCAGCACCAAAGGCTGGGCCTGTGGGCTTGAATAATAGGTCAGGACCATGTGTGCCCGGTTCTGCCGCAGCGCCTTGACGTAGGTGATGCGCAGTTTTTCGCTGGGGATTCCCATGCGCCGTAGACTGAAATATTTGGCGATGGCGTAATCCTCGCAGTCCCCTGCACCTTTGATCAGTGCCTGCACAGGTGTGGCCCAGTAGTCGACCTCATGCCACAGATCGATATCCTCGACATAACGCAATTGCTGGTTGAAGAAGCGGTTGACCACTTGCAACCGTTCAAGCTCGGTACCCTGCTTCTGCGTGGCCATCAGGCTCTGCCAGGCATCGATGCGCCCCTGCCCGGCACCTAGTGGGCCGTACAGAGCCTGCGACTTGCGGCTGATCTGGGAGAAATCCCAATCCGCGTGCAAGCCGCCCAGCAGAAGACTGCCCAGCAGCGCGGCAAAGCCGACATATCGCACTACGGTTTTGAGCAACCAGGATATCGCCACTGCGAAGCCCTGTTCAGACCAGTCGAAAGCAGCGATGGTGGGGCTTGCCACCGCAAAAGACAATGGCACCCTGCAATCACGCACCCGGCTGTCAGCCCGCCTATACTTTCTGCTTACATCTTTCTATAGGCAGCTTCCTTTGACGTGCGACTTCCTCCACCATAGCCGCGCTTTTGGGGCGCCCGTACCAGTGTGGGTGCAGGTTTGACACCCTCACAAGCTGTTACTAGTGTCATTGGATCCAATATAGTCATCGTTGAGGCAGGCGTCGCGTGGCCAAGAAAATCAAATTGAGCAATGTGCTGGCCAGCGAGCAGTTGTTGCCGCATCAGGCCCGTGCCGTGATCGAAGAACGCCTGCGCAGCGCCATTCTCGATGGGCGCTTGCCCCCTGGTACTGCGGTTCGCCAACAAGAGCTCGCCACCTTGTACGGCGTTAGCCGCATGCCCGTGCGCGAAGCCCTGCGCCAGCTCGAAGCGCAGTCCCTGCTGAAGGTGGAGATGCATAAGGGCGCCGTCGTTGCACCGCTGATCGGCGAGGATGCAGTGGACACCTATGCCCTTCGCGTATTGCTCGAGAGCGAGGCGCTGCGCCAGTCTATCCCGCTGCTTGATGCCAGCGACATCGCCAGCGCCCGCGGGTATATCCAGCAACTGGAGAACGAGACCAGCCACACCGAAATTGGCCGCCTCAACCGCCTGCTCCACATGGCGCTGTACAGCAAGGCGCCGAACAAGAAACTACTGCGCCTTATCGAGAACGAACTGAACGAGGAAGAACGCTTCCTGCGTTTCCATCTTTCGTCCATGGGCCTGGGCAAGCTCACTCAGGACGATCACAACGCACTGGTAGATGCAGCCAGCGACAAGCTGGTGGACGAAGCGGTAGCGGTGCTGGAACGGCACCTCAATGGCGGGGCGCGGGTGATCCGCAATTACCTGGATACGCAATTGGGGCGTTAGCCCATTACCGGCTTTACGCGGTAATTGATGGGTTGCAAATTAATCTTGCTCCGCCAACAATGAGACTAATTATCATTAACGTCCATTGATGCCGGCGCCCTCCTCCATGCCCAGCAACGATTCCGTGCAAACGCTCTACAGTGACCACCACGGCTGGTTGCATACCTGGCTGCGTAGCAAGCTCGGCAACGCAGCCGATGCGGCTGACCTCGCCCAAGATACCTTCGTCCGCTTGCTACAGCGTCGTGAGCAATTGCAGCTGAATGCTCCCAGGGCCTTCCTGCGCACGGTAGCGCGTGGGTTGGTGATCGATCATTGGCGCCGCGAGGAACTGCACAGGGCCTACCTGGAGGCTTTGGCCCATGTGCCGGAAGCCCTGGCCCCCTCAGTCGAGACCCGCGAGCTGCTGCTGGAATTGCTTGAGCGTATTGCACGCATGCTCGACGGCCTCAAACCCAAGGTCCGTCGCGCATTCCTGCTGGCTCAATGCGAGGGGCTGAAGCATCAGGCCATCGCCGAACAGATGGGGATCTCCGTGCGCACCGTTGAGCGCTATATCGCCGATGCGCTCTATCACTGCTACGTGCTGCGCTATGAAGACGACTGCTGAATCCATGACCGTCGCACGCCCTGATACAAAAACGGTCAGGCAGGCCATTCAGTGGATGCTGCGGCTGCGTGAAAGCGGGCACGATCCAGCTCTGCAACAACAGTGCGCGCATTGGCGCAGCAGCCACCACGAAAACGAACAGGCCTGGCAGCGTGTGGTTCACCTTCATCAGGACCTTGACCTGCGCGCTATTCCCGGTGCCGGGCTGGCATTGCAGACACTGGAAACCAGCCAGCAGCGCCTGCGCCGCCGACAGGCGCTGAAGCTGCTTGGCGGCGTTGTCATGGCAGGATCTGCGAGCTGGCTGGCCAAAGACCTCGATACTGTGAGTGCCTGGACGTCAGACTATGCCACCGGCACGGGCGAGCGACGCGTCTTCACCCTGCCCGATGGCTCGCTGATGCAACTCAATACCTGCAGTGCCGTGGACCTGGCCTTCCATGATCAACAGCGTCTGGTCCGCCTGAAGCTTGGGGAATTGATGATCAACTGCAACCCCCGGCATCCCCTGCTGGTAGAAACCCGCGACGCGCTGCTGGAAGGCTTCGAAGGACGCTTTGTGGCCTATCAGGATAGCGACTGCACACGTGTCAGCGTCAGCCACGGCAAAGTGGCGATACACCGGCCTGGTACTGGCCAACTTCAGTGGATCGAAGGTGGCCAGAACTGGCGCCTGGATGCTCAAGGTGCGCACCGGCTCGCGCACATGGAGATGGATGCGATGGCCTGGACTGAAGGGTTGATCGTCACTCAGGACATGCGCCTCTCCAACTTCCTCGCGCAGGTCAGCCGCTATCGCCATGGTTACCTGGGCTGCAGCAATGAGATTGCCGACCTGCGCCTGTCGGGGGTGTTCCGCCTCGAAGACCCGGAACAACTGCTTCGGCTGCTACCGCAGACGTTGCCCGTACGACTTCGTCGACGTACACGCTGGTGGGTGCATGTAGAGAGCATGACCTGATAAGGCGTTATCGATTTCTGGCGGGTTTTGAATCCAGGTCCGGCTAGGACAGTAAGCAACACTTTCTGCCCTCGACACTTTAACGGACCCTTCATGCCTACCAACCCGGTGTTAACCCACACTTTCATCCCGAATGATTTTCGTCCAGTCCTGCAATCAGCTCACTTGCGCCACGCCATCCGGGCTGTTCTGTTTGGTACCGCCCTGGGCCTGGCAACTGCTCCGCAACTTTCCATAGCGGCCGACACAGCCGAAGTGAGCCATGACTATGCAATACCGGCTGGCCAACTGACCGATGTGCTCAACAAGATCGCTCGTCAGGCCGGCATCACCCTATCGAGCACGCCTCAGCTGACCGATGGCCTGCATTCCAACGGACTGCAGGGGAAGTTCACTACCGATCAAGCGCTGCGCCAGTTGCTAAATGGCAGCGGACTGGAAGCCGTCAGCCAGGGGGGACGTAACTATGTGCTGCAGGCACAGCGTCAGAGCGCCGCCCTGGCATTGCCAGACACCGACATCCGTAGTTTCTCCCTCGGCAACGCACTGGGCAGCATGGAGGGTTACAACGCCACGCACAGCCAGGTGGCGACCAAGACCAGCATGCCCTTGGTGGAGACATCCCAATCGGTCTCGGTAGTCACTCGCCAACAAATGGACGATCAGGGCTCTCAGACCGTTGCCCAGGCCATGCGCTACACGCCTGGAGTACTGACCAACCCGTACGGTGCCACTCATCGCTATGACTATGTAGCCATGCGCGGCTTCAACGACGGTTCGGTGGACAACATCTACGTCGATGGGCTCAAGTCAATGGGCGACAACGGCACCTACAGCACGATGCAGGTAGACCCATACTTTCTTGAGCGCATCGACATTCTCAAGGGACCGTCTTCGGTACTGTACGGGCGAAGCTCGCCGGGTGGCCTGGTAGCCCTGACCACCAAGAAGCCACTCTTTGCCCCTTACCATCAGGTTCAGGCCACGGTAGGTACTCAGGGCCAGCGTGGCGTGGGCTTCGACTTCAGTGGTCCTGTGGATGACGACAAACGCATTGCGTATCGCCTGACGGGTTTGGCGGATGCTTCCGACACTCAGTTCGACCACAACAAGGAAGAACGTTACGCCATCGCCCCCGCTATCAGTGTCGACTTCACCGAAGACACCTCACTCACGCTGCAGGCCTATTTGCAGCACGACCCTGACGGTGGGTACCACGGCGGTAACCCTGCTGATGGCATGCTGCACAAGCGCAACGGTTTGCGCCTGTCAGACCATTTCTTCGAAGGCGAGCCGAGCATCGACAACTACGAGCGCACGCAGCAATCCTTCAGCTACCAGTTTGAGCATCGCTTCAATGATGTGTTCACAGCGCGGCAGAACTTCCGTTATCAGGATTCCGACGTGTCGATGGACCAGGTGTACTCCGCCGGCTGGGCAGATGTTGACAGCAACATGTTAAATCGCGCCTATACCGGCGGCGACGAGCGTCTGCATTCGTACATCATTGATAACATGCTGCAGGCAGAATTCTTTACCGGGGCGGCCAAACACACCTTGCTACTGGGGGCTGACTACCAGCGGCGCAAAGCCGACGTGGCATGGCGTTATGGCACCGTCGGCCCACTGGATGCCGGCAATCCACAGTACGGCAATGGCAATCTTCAGGTACTGGGCGAGAACCGCTACCAGCGGCGCTTGCAACAAACGGGTGTGTACCTGCAGGATCTGGTGGAGCTGGACCAGTGGCGCTTTTCATTGGGGCTGCGCCAGGACTGGGTGAAGGTGTCCGAAGAGAACCGTGACAGCGACAGCAAGGTCAGTGATCAACGCTCCAGGTTCACCTCCCGGGCAGGGGTGCTCTACCTGTTCGAGAACGGCATTGCGCCCTACATCAGCTACTCGGAGTCGTTCAACCCGAACACCGTGTCCGACCAGCAAGGCCGGCCGCTGGCACCGACAGAGGGCACTCAGTGGGAAGCCGGCATCAAATATCAGCCACCAGGGAGCGACAACCTGTTCACCGCATCGGTGTTCCGCATCGAGCAGGAGAATTTGGCGTCTAAACAGCCTGACGAAGACTTCTATCGCCCTGTCGGTGAAGTCCGCTCGCAAGGGCTGGAGCTTGAGGCCCATGTACAGCTGACCGACAGCCTCAAACTGCTGAGTGGCTATACCTTCACCGATATCGAGTATTCGAAGTCAATGCCGAGCCTTGTCTCAGGCAACGTGGACAACAAGGGTAATTCGCCGACTCAGGCGCCGAAACAGATGCTCTCGCTGTGGGCCGACTATATCTTCCGCCAGGGGGCACTGGATGGCCTGCGGCTGGGCGGTGGGGTGCGATATGTGGGGTACAGCTGGGTCGATGCGGAAAACAGCATGAAGGTGCCTTCCTACACCCTGTTCGACGCCTCTATCGGCTATGACCTGGGCAAGGTCGGCCTGACGGGTGTGGATGTGCGCTTGAACGCCAACAACCTTACCAATGAAAGCTACATCACCTCATGTGCCAGCCTGAACTACTGCTACATGGGTGAAGAGCGCAATGTGAGCGCCACAGTCAGCTATCAGTTCTAACCGATATTGAAACCCGAAAAAGACAAAGCCCCTGTCTGCATCGCAGACAGGGGCTTTGGGTTTGAATCTTGACGATGACCTACTCTCACATGGGGAAACCCCACACTACCATCGGCGATGCATCGTTTCACTGCTGAGTTCGGGATGGGATCAGGTGGTTCCAATGCTCTATGGTCGTCAAGAAATTCTGTGTGCTGGCCCGTCCCTAGGACGTGCCTGCGAATCTCTGTAGTTCCTACTTAAAGACAAAACCCCTACCTGCATGTGCAGATAGGGGTTTTGCGAAATGAATCTTGACGATGACCTACTCTCACATGGGGAAACCCCACACTACCATCGGCGATGCATCGTTTCACTACTGAGTTCGGGATGGGATCAGGTGGTTCCAATGCTCTATGGTCGTCAAGAAATTCTGTTGCCAGAATGTCCAGATGGACAGCCCAGCGAATTCGGATATGCGATATTTGTGGTCTTACGAATTTTCGGGTCTTTCGTCTTCACCACCACAATCTGCGTAGCAGATTGCTTGGGTGTTATATGGTCAAGCCTCACGGGCAATTAGTATTGGTTAGCTCAACGCCTCACAGCGCTTACACACCCAACCTATCAACGTCGTAGTCTTCGACGGCCCTTTAGGGGATTCAAGATCCCAGTGAGATCTCATCTTGAGGCAAGTTTCCCGCTTAGATGCTTTCAGCGGTTATCTCTTCCGAACATAGCTACCCGGCAATGCCACTGGCGTGACAACCGGAACACCAGAGGTTCGTCCACTCCGGTCCTCTCGTACTAGGAGCAGCCCCTCTCAAATCTCAAACGTCCACGGCAGATAGGGACCGAACTGTCTCACGACGTTCTAAACCCAGCTCGCGTACCACTTTAAATGGCGAACAGCCATACCCTTGGGACCGGCTTCAGCCCCAGGATGTGATGAGCCGACATCGAGGTGCCAAACACCGCCGTCGATATGAACTCTTGGGCGGTATCAGCCTGTTATCCCCGGAGTACCTTTTATCCGTTGAGCGATGGCCCTTCCATACAGAACCACCGGATCACTAAGACCTACTTTCGTACCTGCTCGACGTGTTTGTCTCGCAGTCAAGCGCGCTTTTGCCTTTATACTCTACGACCGATTTCCGACCGGTCTGAGCGCACCTTCGTACTCCTCCGTTACTCTTTGGGAGGAGACCGCCCCAGTCAAACTACCCACCATACACTGTCCTCGATCCGGATAACGGACCTGAGTTAGAACCTCAAAGTTGCCAGGGTGGTATTTCAAGGATGGCTCCATGAGAACTGGCGTCCCCACTTCAAAGCCTCCCACCTATCCTACACAAGCAAATTCAAAGTCCAGTGCAAAGCTATAGTAAAGGTTCACGGGGTCTTTCCGTCTAGCCGCGGATACACTGCATCTTCACAGCGATTTCAATTTCACTGAGTCTCGGGTGGAGACAGCGCCGCCATCGTTACGCCATTCGTGCAGGTCGGAACTTACCCGACAAGGAATTTCGCTACCTTAGGACCGTTATAGTTACGGCCGCCGTTTACCGGGGCTTCGATCAAGAGCTTCGCTTGCGCTAACCCCATCAATTAACCTTCCGGCACCGGGCAGGCGTCACACCCTATACGTCCACTTTCGTGTTTGCAGAGTGCTGTGTTTTTAATAAACAGTCGCAGCGGCCTGGTATCTTCGACCGGCATGGGCTTACGGAGCAAGTCCTTCACCCTCGCCGGCGCACCTTCTCCCGAAGTTACGGTGCCATTTTGCCTAGTTCCTTCACCCGAGTTCTCTCAAGCGCCTTGGTATTCTCTACCTAACCACCTGTGTCGGTTTGGGGTACGGTTCCCAGTTATCTGAAGCTTAGGAGCTTTTCTTGGAAGCATGGTATCAACCACTTCGTCGCCTAAAGGCAACTCGTCATCAGCTCTCGGCCTTGAAATCCCGGATTTGCCTAAGATTTCAGCCTACCACCTTAAACCTGGACAACCAACGCCAGGCTGGCCTAACCTTCTCCGTCCCTCCATCGCAATAACTGGAAGTACAGGAATATTAACCTGTTTTCCATCGACTACGCTTTTCAGCCTCGCCTTAGGGACCGACTAACCCTGCGTCGATTAACGTTGCGCAGGAAACCTTGGTCTTTCGGCGTGCGAGTTTTTCACTCGCATTGTCGTTACTCATGTCAGCATTCGCACTTCTGATACCTCCAGCAAGCTTCTCAACTCACCTTCACAGGCTTACAGAACGCTCCTCTACCGCATCATCGTAAGATGATACCCGTAGCTTCGGTGCATGGTTTGAGCCCCGTTACATCTTCCGCGCAGGCCGACTCGACTAGTGAGCTATTACGCTTTCTTTAAAGGGTGGCTGCTTCTAAGCCAACCTCCTAGCTGTCTAAGCCTTCCCACATCGTTTCCCACTTAACCATGACTTTGGGACCTTAGCTGACGGTCTGGGTTGTTTCCCTTTTCACGACGGACGTTAGCACCCGCCGTGTGTCTCCCATGCTCGGCACTTGTAGGTATTCGGAGTTTGCATCGGTTTGGTAAGTCGGGATGACCCCCTAGCCGAAACAGTGCTCTACCCCCTACAGTGATACATGAGGCGCTACCTAAATAGCTTTCGAGGAGAACCAGCTATCTCCGAGCTTGATTAGCCTTTCACTCCGATCCACAGGTCATCCGCTAACTTTTCAACGGTAGTCGGTTCGGTCCTCCAGTCAGTGTTACCTAACCTTCAACCTGCCCATGGATAGATCGCCCGGTTTCGGGTCTATACCCAGCGACTAAACGCCCTATTAAGACTCGCTTTCGCTACGCCTCCCCTATTCGGTTAAGCTCGCCACTGAATATAAGTCGCTGACCCATTATACAAAAGGTACGCAGTCACCTAACAAAGTAGGCTCCCACTGCTTGTACGCATACGGTTTCAGGTTCTATTTCACTCCCCTCTCCGGGGTTCTTTTCGCCTTTCCCTCACGGTACTGGTTCACTATCGGTCAGTCAGTAGTATTTAGCCTTGGAGGATGGTCCCCCCATATTCAGACAAAGTTTCTCGTGCTCCGTCCTACTCGATTTCATTGATAAGAGATTTTCGTGTACGGGGCTATCACCCACTATGGCCGCACTTTCCAGAGCGTTCCACTAATCTCAAACCAACTTAAGGGCTGGTCCCCGTTCGCTCGCCACTACTAAGGGAATCTCGGTTGATTTCTTTTCCTCAGGGTACTTAGATGTTTCAGTTCCCCTGGTTCGCCTCTTGCACCTATGTATTCAGTACAAGATAACCAGCTTATGCTGGCTGGGTTCCCCCATTCAGAGATCTCTGGATCACAGTCTGTTTGCCGACTCCCCAAAGCTTATCGCAGGCTACCACGTCTTTCATCGCCTCTGACTGCCAAGGCATCCACCGTATGCGCTTCTTCACTTGACCATATAACCCCAAGCAATCTGGTTATACTGTGAAGACGACATTCGCCGAAAATTCGTACGTTGCTCTTTCGAGCAGAACTCACAAATTTTACCTTAGCCTGATCCACCAGCAGTGAAACTGGTGTTCAGTCTATATCTATCACATATCCGAATTTTTAAAGAACGATCTGACAAAAGTCAGAAATCAACATTCAATATGAATGTTCATTTCTAAGTTCTGACAAGTTACTGTGTACGGCGAAAGTGGTGGAGCCAAGCGGGATCGAACCGCTGACCTCCTGCGTGCAAGGCAGGCGCTCTCCCAGCTGAGCTATGGCCCCGTATTCTACGGCTGAACCATGTAATGGTAGGTCTGGGCAGATTTGAACTGCCGACCTCACCCTTATCAGGGGTGCGCTCTAACCAACTGAGCTACAGACCTATAACAGGGTCGCGTTACAGCATCGTCTTTTACAATGAATCAAGCAATTCGTGTGGGAGCTCATCAGCAGGCTGATGTCGTCGATTAAGGAGGTGATCCAGCCGCAGGTTCCCCTACGGCTACCTTGTTACGACTTCACCCCAGTCATGAATCACACCGTGGTAACCGTCCTCCCGAAGGTTAGACTAGCTACTTCTGGTGCAACCCACTCCCATGGTGTGACGGGCGGTGTGTACAAGGCCCGGGAACGTATTCACCGCGACATTCTGATTCGCGATTACTAGCGATTCCGACTTCACGCAGTCGAGTTGCAGACTGCGATCCGGACTACGATCGGTTTTGTGAGATTAGCTCCACCTCGCGGCTTGGCAACCCTCTGTACCGACCATTGTAGCACGTGTGTAGCCCAGGCCGTAAGGGCCATGATGACTTGACGTCATCCCCACCTTCCTCCGGTTTGTCACCGGCAGTCTCCTTAGAGTGCCCACCATAACGTGCTGGTAACTAAGGACAAGGGTTGCGCTCGTTACGGGACTTAACCCAACATCTCACGACACGAGCTGACGACAGCCATGCAGCACCTGTGTCAGAGTTCCCGAAGGCACCAATCCATCTCTGGAAAGTTCTCTGCATGTCAAGGCCTGGTAAGGTTCTTCGCGTTGCTTCGAATTAAACCACATGCTCCACCGCTTGTGCGGGCCCCCGTCAATTCATTTGAGTTTTAACCTTGCGGCCGTACTCCCCAGGCGGTCAACTTAATGCGTTAGCTGCGCCACTAAAATCTCAAGGATTCCAACGGCTAGTTGACATCGTTTACGGCGTGGACTACCAGGGTATCTAATCCTGTTTGCTCCCCACGCTTTCGCACCTCAGTGTCAGTATCAGTCCAGGTGGTCGCCTTCGCCACTGGTGTTCCTTCCTATATCTACGCATTTCACCGCTACACAGGAAATTCCACCACCCTCTACCGTACTCTAGCTTGCCAGTTTTGGATGCAGTTCCCAGGTTGAGCCCGGGGCTTTCACATCCAACTTAACAAACCACCTACGCGCGCTTTACGCCCAGTAATTCCGATTAACGCTTGCACCCTCTGTATTACCGCGGCTGCTGGCACAGAGTTAGCCGGTGCTTATTCTGTCGGTAACGTCAAAACAGCAAGGTATTAACTTACTGCCCTTCCTCCCAACTTAAAGTGCTTTACAATCCGAAGACCTTCTTCACACACGCGGCATGGCTGGATCAGGCTTTCGCCCATTGTCCAATATTCCCCACTGCTGCCTCCCGTAGGAGTCTGGACCGTGTCTCAGTTCCAGTGTGACTGATCATCCTCTCAGACCAGTTACGGATCGTCGCCTTGGTGAGCCATTACCCCACCAACTAGCTAATCCGACCTAGGCTCATCTGATAGCGCAAGGCCCGAAGGTCCCCTGCTTTCTCCCGTAGGACGTATGCGGTATTAGCGTTCCTTTCGAAACGTTGTCCCCCACTACCAGGCAGATTCCTAGGCATTACTCACCCGTCCGCCGCTGAATCAAGGAGCAAGCTCCCGTCATCCGCTCGACTTGCATGTGTTAGGCCTGCCGCCAGCGTTCAATCTGAGCCATGATCAAACTCTTCAGTTCAATACTGCTTGGGTTTTTAAGAAACCCTAAACTTGGCTCAGCAATCTCAAATGACTATGTGATTTCTCGCATGGTCACTTGTGATGCTGATAATCTTTTTGACTATCAGTCCGTACTCACAAGCACCCACACGAATTGCTTGATTCAATTTGTTAAAGAGCGTTTGGTTAAGAGCTTTTCGTCTCAACCGAGGCGCGCATTCTACGCCTTCCTCAGAGTCTGTCAAGTGTTTATTTTGAAGTTTTTCGAGAAACTCGTTTAACTTCAGACACTTGGCTCGCTTCGATCTCTCGTCGCGGGAGGTGAATAATACAGCATCCAAAAACGCTGTCAACCACCTTTTTACCACCACCAGCTGGCTGTTCAGCCTACCAGGAGAAGCGATAGCTTCTACTTAAAGACAAAACCCCTACCTGCATGCGCAGATAGGGGTTTTGCGAAATGAATCTTGACGATGACCTACTCTCACATGGGGAAACCCCACACTACCATCGGCGATGCATCGTTTCACTACTGAGTTCGGGATGGGATCAGGTGGTTCCAATGCTCTATGGTCGTCAAGAAATTCTGTTGCCAGAATGTCCAGATGGACAGCCCAGCGAATCCGGATATGCGATATTTGTGGTCTTACGAATTTTCGGGTCTTTCGTCTTCACCACCGCAATCTGCGTCAGCAAATTGCTTGGGTGTTATATGGTCAAGCCTCACGGGCAATTAGTATTGGTTAGCTCAACGCCTCACAGCGCTTACACACCCAACCTATCAACGTCGTAGTCTTCGACGGCCCTTTAGGGGATTCAAGATCCCAGTGAGATCTCATCTTGAGGCAAGTTTCCCGCTTAGATGCTTTCAGCGGTTATCTCTTCCGAACATAGCTACCCGGCAATGCCACTGGCGTGACAACCGGAACACCAGAGGTTCGTCCACTCCGGTCCTCTCGTACTAGGAGCAGCCCCTCTCAAATCTCAAACGTCCACGGCAGATAGGGACCGAACTGTCTCACGACGTTCTAAACCCAGCTCGCGTACCACTTTAAATGGCGAACAGCCATACCCTTGGGACCGGCTTCAGCCCCAGGATGTGATGAGCCGACATCGAGGTGCCAAACACCGCCGTCGATATGAACTCTTGGGCGGTATCAGCCTGTTATCCCCGGAGTACCTTTTATCCGTTGAGCGATGGCCCTTCCATACAGAACCACCGGATCACTAAGACCTACTTTCGTACCTGCTCGACGTGTTTGTCTCGCAGTCAAGCGCGCTTTTGCCTTTATACTCTACGACCGATTTCCGACCGGTCTGAGCGCACCTTCGTACTCCTCCGTTACTCTTTGGGAGGAGACCGCCCCAGTCAAACTACCCACCATACACTGTCCTCGATCCGGATAACGGACCTGAGTTAGAACCTCAAAGTTGCCAGGGTGGTATTTCAAGGATGGCTCCATGAGAACTGGCGTCCCCACTTCAAAGCCTCCCACCTATCCTACACAAGCAAATTCAAAGTCCAGTGCAAAGCTATAGTAAAGGTTCACGGGGTCTTTCCGTCTAGCCGCGGATACACTGCATCTTCACAGCGATTTCAATTTCACTGAGTCTCGGGTGGAGACAGCGCCGCCATCGTTACGCCATTCGTGCAGGTCGGAACTTACCCGACAAGGAATTTCGCTACCTTAGGACCGTTATAGTTACGGCCGCCGTTTACCGGGGCTTCGATCAAGAGCTTCGCTTGCGCTAACCCCATCAATTAACCTTCCGGCACCGGGCAGGCGTCACACCCTATACGTCCACTTTCGTGTTTGCAGAGTGCTGTGTTTTTAATAAACAGTCGCAGCGGCCTGGTATCTTCGACCGGCATGGGCTTACGGAGCAAGTCCTTCACCCTCGCCGGCGCACCTTCTCCCGAAGTTACGGTGCCATTTTGCCTAGTTCCTTCACCCGAGTTCTCTCAAGCGCCTTGGTATTCTCTACCTAACCACCTGTGTCGGTTTGGGGTACGGTTCCCAGTTATCTGAAGCTTAGGAGCTTTTCTTGGAAGCATGGTATCAACCACTTCGTCGCCTAAAGGCAACTCGTCATCAGCTCTCGGCCTTGAAATCCCGGATTTGCCTAAGATTTCAGCCTACCACCTTAAACCTGGACAACCAACGCCAGGCTGGCCTAACCTTCTCCGTCCCTCCATCGCAATAACTGGAAGTACAGGAATATTAACCTGTTTTCCATCGACTACGCTTTTCAGCCTCGCCTTAGGGACCGACTAACCCTGCGTCGATTAACGTTGCGCAGGAAACCTTGGTCTTTCGGCGTGCGAGTTTTTCACTCGCATTGTCGTTACTCATGTCAGCATTCGCACTTCTGATACCTCCAGCAAGCTTCTCAACTCACCTTCACAGGCTTACAGAACGCTCCTCTACCGCATCATCGTAAGATGATACCCGTAGCTTCGGTGCATGGTTTGAGCCCCGTTACATCTTCCGCGCAGGCCGACTCGACTAGTGAGCTATTACGCTTTCTTTAAAGGGTGGCTGCTTCTAAGCCAACCTCCTAGCTGTCTAAGCCTTCCCACATCGTTTCCCACTTAACCATGACTTTGGGACCTTAGCTGACGGTCTGGGTTGTTTCCCTTTTCACGACGGACGTTAGCACCCGCCGTGTGTCTCCCATGCTCGGCACTTGTAGGTATTCGGAGTTTGCATCGGTTTGGTAAGTCGGGATGACCCCCTAGCCGAAACAGTGCTCTACCCCCTACAGTGATACATGAGGCGCTACCTAAATAGCTTTCGAGGAGAACCAGCTATCTCCGAGCTTGATTAGCCTTTCACTCCGATCCACAGGTCATCCGCTAACTTTTCAACGGTAGTCGGTTCGGTCCTCCAGTCAGTGTTACCTAACCTTCAACCTGCCCATGGATAGATCGCCCGGTTTCGGGTCTATACCCAGCGACTAAACG
>NZ_CP145799.1:3777500-4767500 GCF_045277175.1 Pseudomonas putida group bacterium ESBL64
CGGAGCCATGGTTAGGCTCGGTCAAACCGAAGCAACCGATCCACTCGCCACTGGCCAGCCTGGGGAGGTACTTCTGCTTTTGAGCTTCGGTGCCAAATTCGTTGATCGGCACCATCACCAGCGACGACTGCACACTCATCATCGAGCGGTAACCCGAGTCGATACGTTCCACTTCGCGAGCAATAAGGCCGTAGCACACATAGTTCAGGCCGCTGCCACCGAATTGCTCGGGGATGGTTGCACCCAACAGGCCGACTTCACCCATCTCGCGGAAGATCGCGGGGTCGGTCTGCTCGTGACGGAAGGCCTCGAGCACACGCGGGGCCAGCTTGTCCTGGGCGAACTGATAAGCGCTGTCACGCACCATGCGCTCTTCTTCAGTGAGCTGCTGATCCAGCAGCAACGGGTCGATCCAGTTGAAGCTTGCTTTACCGGCCATGAGCGAATCCTCGAAATAGGGGTCAGTTTCTTGTGCCTTTGAGCCTAGGCCTGATCGGCCGCCGGGACAAACGAGGATTGCGCACCAATTAGTGATATTTTGTCACTCCGTAAATCGGCAAAACGCCTTATTGACAGCCTTACAAGTGAGGTTGACGTACATGCGCCGTAAGATCCCCAGTACCGCCGCCCTGATTTGCTTCGAGGCGGCAGCCCGTAACGAGAGCTTTACCAAGGCTGCCCAGGAACTCGCGCTGACCCAGGGTGCCGTCTGTCGGCAGATCGGTGGCCTGGAAGCCTTCCTTAATGTGGAACTGTTCCGTCGCTCGCGCCGCGGCGTAAGGCTGACCGAAGCCGGCCTGTCCTACAGTCGCCAGGTGGCGGCCCAACTGGACGCCGTGGAGCGCGATACCTTGTCGGTCATGCGCCAGCAAGGCGCCAATGTGATCGAGCTGGCGGTAGTGCCGACGTTTGGCACTCAATGGCTGCTACCACGGCTCAAGGACTTCCAGCAGCGCCACCCGGAGGTCACAGTCAACCTCACCAACCGCACCCGGCCATTCCTGTTCGCCGACACTACCTTCGATGCCGCCATCTATTTTGGTGATGCGGACTGGTCAGGCACCCAGTCGCACCAACTGATGGGTGAAAACCCAGTACCCGTGTGCAGCCCGGCACTGCTGAACGGCCAGGGCATGCTCGAGGCACGCCACATCGCGCAGCTACCACTGCTGCAGCAGAGCACGCGCCCGTATGCCTGGCGGCAATGGTTCGGCAGTGTGGGCATGAATGTGGAGCGCGACATGACAGGCCCGCGCTATGAACTATTCTCGATGCTCGCCCAGGCGGCCATGCACGACATGGGCATTGCCCTGATACCACCGTTCCTGATCCAGCGGGAGTTGGAGGAGGGAAGGCTGGTGGTCGCTAACAGGCATGCCCTGAGTAGCGACAAGGCCTACTATCTGATGATTCCAGAGCGCAAGGTGGAGTCGGCGTCGCTACGCGCCTTTCGCGACTGGCTGGTAAGCCAGGCTCAGGCCTACCTGAATAGATCAGGGGCAAGCGCGACAAATTGACCATGTAGTCAATTATTTTAAACACCTACAGATATATGTATATGTCGCATATTCGCAAACTGTAACGCAAGCATAAAAACACCCTTTAACCGTGCTCAGTACGCGGCTTTGCGGGTTATTTTGCGACATCCAACTAGTCGTAAGCGAATTGGCCGCTTTTTTTTTGATTTTTTCTCCTAATCTGCCAATGGCGCATGTTTGAGGGGCTGCAACCCTATTGCTGCGACAAGCGGTCACAGGGTGACTTGTAGTTTTGACTTCGTTTCGCTTCAGAACCGGTTGAAGGCCTTCGGGTTCGTCTGCAAAATGCTTCGCCCCGCCCGGGATCCGGCGGGTTGGCGCTCCACAGCCGCCCCAGCACACCATCCGAAGTGTGCTGGCTTCTACAAAGACAAAAGGTCACCGCAGGAGAAATAGTCGTGCACATTGGTGTTCCTCTCGAGACGCAGACCGGTGAGACAAGGGTCGCTGCGACCCCCGAAACCATCAAGAAACTGATTGGCCAGGGCCATCAGGTCACCGTTCAACGGGGGGCAGGGCTCAACGCCGCCATTCCGGACAGTGCCTATGAAGCCGTGGGTGCTTCCCTTGGAAGCGCCGCCGATGCCTACGGCGCCCAATTGGTACTCAAAGTGGTCGCCCCCAACGACCAGGAACTGGCCCTGATCAACAGCGGCAGCCTTCTGGTGGGCATGCTCAACCCCTTCAACGGTGAACTGATCGGCAAGATGGCCGAACGCGGTATTACCGCCTTCGCCCTGGAAGCCGCGCCGCGAACCTCGCGGGCGCAGAGCCTGGACGTGCTGTCGTCGCAGGCCAACATCGCCGGCTACAAGGCCGTGTTGCTGGCAGCCCATCACTACCCACGCTTCATGCCAATGCTGATGACCGCTGCCGGTACCGTTAAGGCCGCACGCGTCCTGGTACTGGGCGCTGGCGTTGCCGGCTTGCAGGCTATCGCCACCGCCAAGCGCCTGGGTGCGGTGATCGAAGCATCCGACGTTCGCCCGGCGGTGAAAGAGCAGATCGAATCATTGGGTGCAAAATTCATCGACGTACCCTACGAGACCGACGAGGAGCGAGAGTGCGCCGAAGGCGTTGGCGGCTATGCCCGACCAATGCCGGCCAGTTGGATGCAGCGCCAGGCCCAGGCGGTGCACGAGCGTGCCAAGCAGGCCGATATCGTCATCACCACCGCGCTGATCCCCGGGCGCAAGGCGCCGACCCTGCTAAGCGCCGAAACCGTGGCGCAGATGAAGCCTGGCTCGGTGGTCATCGACCTGGCTGCAGCCCAAGGCGGCAACTGCCCGCTGACCGTCGCAGATCAAGTGGTGCAGGAGAACGGCGTGACCATCGTCGGCCCGACCAACCTGCCGGCCCAGGTGAGTGCCGATGCCTCGGCACTGTATGCACGCAACCTGCTGGACTTCATGAAGCTGCTGTTCGACAAGGATGGCGCGCTGATCATCAACCTCGAAGACGACATCGTCGCGGCCTGCCTGATGTGCCGTGATGGTCAGATCGTCCGCAAGAACGGCTAAGGAGCACGACAATGGAAGACATGCTGATTTCCCACGGCATCTACAACCTGATCATTTTCGTGCTGGCCATCTATGTGGGCTACCACGTGGTGTGGAACGTCACCCCGGCGCTGCACACCCCACTGATGGCGGTCACCAATGCCATCTCGGCAATCGTCATCGTCGGCGCCATGCTGGCCGCGGCCCTGACCGTGACCCCGGCCGGCAAGCTGATGGGCACCCTGGCCGTGGCCCTTGCCGCAGTCAACGTGTTCGGTGGCTTCCTGGTCACCCGCCGCATGCTTGAAATGTTCAAGAAGAAAACCAAGAACGAGGCGAAGAAGTAAGCATGAGCATGAATCTGGTAACGCTCCTCTACCTCGTCGCCTCGGTGTGCTTCATCCAGGCGCTCAAGGGCCTGTCGCACCCGACTACCTCGCGGCGCGGCAATCTGTTCGGCATGATCGGCATGGGGCTCGCCATCCTCACGACGGTCGGCCTCATTTATAAGCTTGGGGCTGAACTTGCCACTGCCGGTATCGGCTATGTCATCGTCGGCCTGCTGGTCGGTGGCACCGCCGGTTCGATCATGGCCAAGCGCGTCGAAATGACCAAGATGCCCGAACTGGTCGCTTTCATGCACAGCATGATCGGCCTGGCCGCGGTGTTCATTGCCATCGCCGCCGTGCTGGAGCCACAGTCGATGGGCATTGTGGCTGCCATCAGCGATCCGATCCCCACCGGCAACCGCCTGGAGCTGTTCCTCGGTGCTGCCATCGGTGCCATTACCTTCTCCGGTTCGGTGATCGCCTTTGGCAAATTGTCGGGCAAGTACAAGTTCCGCCTCTTCCAAGGCGCACCGGTACAGTTCGCTGGCCAGCACAAACTGAACCTGATCCTTGGCCTGACCACCATCGCCCTTGGCCTGCTGTTCACTTTCACTGGCCACTACAGTGCCTTCACCCTGATGCTGGTCCTGGCCTTCATCATGGGTGTGCTGATCATTATTCCGATCGGCGGCGCCGACATGCCAGTGGTGGTGTCGATGCTCAACAGCTACTCGGGGTGGGCAGCGGCCGGCATCGGCTTCTCGCTGAACAACTCGATGCTGATCATCGCCGGTTCCCTGGTAGGTTCGTCCGGTGCCATCCTCTCGTACATCATGTGCAAGGCGATGAACCGCTCGTTCTTCAACGTCATCCTTGGCGGCTTCGGTGGCGATACCGACACTGGCGCGGCGCAAGGTTCGCAAGAACAGCGGCCGGTGAAGTCCGGTTCGGCTGACGATGCCACCTTCCTGCTCAGCAATGCCGACAGCGTGATCATCGTTCCGGGCTACGGCCTGGCGGTGGCCCGCGCACAACACGCACTGAAAGAGCTGACCGAGAAGCTGACCCACAACGGCGTGACCGTGAAGTATGCGATTCACCCGGTGGCGGGCCGCATGCCCGGGCACATGAACGTACTGCTGGCCGAGGCTGAAGTGCCGTACGATCAGGTATTCGAGATGGAAGACATCAACGCCGAGTTCGGCCAGGCCGACGTGGTGCTGGTGCTGGGCGCCAACGACGTGGTCAACCCGGCGGCGAAGAACGATCCCAAGTCGCCAATCGCCGGCATGCCGATCCTCGAGGCGTTCAAAGCCAAGACCATCATCGTCAACAAACGCTCGATGGCCAGCGGCTATGCCGGCCTGGACAACGAACTGTTCTATCTGGACAAGACCATGATGGTGTTCGGTGACGCCAAGAAGGTCATCGAGGACATGGTCAAGGCAGTGGAGTGACACCAGCCGCTGCAAACCAGCTGATATAAAGGAAGCCCCGGTCAGAATCTGCCGGGGCTTTTCTTTTATTGATCCGGATCAACGGCTCAAATACAAGGCTTCTCATACGACCATGGTCGTGGGACGGCAATGGGCGAAATCTCTAGACTGCGCTGCAGTAGTTTCAGTAGCCCGAGATAACAATCCATGTACCGTGATCGTATCCGCTTGTCCTCCCTGCACAGCAAGGTAATGAGTGCGGCTGATGCCGCTGGTCTGATCGAGGACGGCATGACTGTCGGCATGAGCGGCTTCACCCGCGCCGGCGAAGCCAAGGCCGTACCGCATGCACTGGCCGAACGTGCCAAGCAATCGCCACTGAAAATCAGCCTGATGACCGGCGCCAGCCTGGGCAATGACCTGGACAAACAACTGACCGAGGCCGGTGTGTTGGCCCGCCGCATGCCGTTCCAGGTCGACAGCACCCTGCGCAAAGCCATCAATGACGGCCAGGTGATGTTCATTGACCAGCACCTGTCGGAAACCGTCGAGCAACTGCGCAACCAGCAGCTGAAGCTGCCGGACATCGCGGTCATCGAAGCCGTGGCCATCACCGAGCAAGGCCACATCGTGCCAACCACGTCGGTGGGCAACTCGGCCAGCTTCGCGATCTTCGCCAAGCAGGTGATTGTGGAGATCAACCTCTCGCACAACACCAACCTCGAAGGCCTGCACGACATCTATATCCCAACCTACCGTCCGACTCGCACGCCAATCCCGCTGGTCAAGGTAGACGACCGTATCGGCAGCACCGCGATCCCGATCGACCCGGCCAAGATCGTCGGTATCGTCATCAGTGACCAGCCAGACTCGCCGTCCACTGTGCTGCCGCCAGATGATGAAACACAGGGCATCGCCGACCACCTGATCAACTTCCTCAAGAAGGAAGTGGATGCAGGCCGTATGACCAACAAGCTCGGCCCGCTGCAAGCCGGCATTGGCAGCATTGCCAATGCGGTGATGTGCGGCCTGATCGAGTCGCCGTTCGAAGACCTGACCATGTACTCCGAAGTGCTGCAGGACTCCACCTTCGACCTGATCGACGCCGGCAAGCTTAGCTTCGCATCGGGCAGCTCGATCACCCTGTCAACGCGCCGCAATGCCGATGTGTTCGGCAACCTGGAGCGCTACAAGGACAAGTTGGTGCTACGCCCGCAGGAAATCTCCAACCACCCGGAAGTGGTACGTCGCCTGGGCATCATCGGTATCAACACCGCACTGGAGTTCGATATCTACGGCAACGTCAACTCCACTCACGTCTGTGGCACCAGGATGATGAACGGCATCGGTGGCTCCGGCGACTTCGCCCGTAACGCCCACCTGGCCGTGTTCGTCACCAAGTCGATTGCCAAAGGCGGGGCGATTTCCAGCGTGGTGCCAATGGTCAGCCATGTCGACCACACCGAGCACGACGTGGACATCCTGGTCACCGAGCAGGGCCTGGCGGACCTGCGTGGCCTGGCGCCGCGCGAACGGGCGCGAGCGATTATCGACAACTGCGTGCACCCAGACTATCGCGCTGCGCTGAACGACTACTTCGACCGTGCCTGCCAGCGTGGCGGCCATACCCCGCACATCCTGCGTGAAGCCCTGAGCTGGCACGAAAACCTGGAAGAAACCGGGCGCATGCTGGCTAGCTGATCCAGATGTGGTACGGAACGGCGGCCCTGCCTCCGCTGTTCCGGCCTCTTCGCGGGCTTGCCCGCTCCCACAGGTGATGTGCAACCCTCAAGGGCAGCACTTTCCCTGTGGGAGCGGGCAAGCTCGCGAATGGGCCATAACAGTCAAACCCTTCTATCAATACACCTTTCCGCCATCAGCAGAATAATCTGTTCTACTGTACTGGTGTTTTCAGATCTTCCCGACTGAAAAATCCCCTTCTTCGAATCAAAGTGCACCAAAGAAGTGCAGACCAGTACAGTTACGCCTATTTCGAGTGCAACAGTAGGGTTACACAGTTAACTGAGCCATCGTCTTTCAACTGAACTGTATCTACTGTTATGGACGACAGAGGAGGATCATTGGCATCAGTTAAATCACTACCTAATGCCGCCATAAGCGGAAGGATGAAGCATCATGGAACGTACCCTCAGTTCCGGTCTGGTTTTTGAAAGCAACGCCCAGCAATCCAACACCTCGCTGCCGCTGCGCGCATTGTCGACCCTGCTGCTGTGGCAGCGCCGTATGACCAGCCGTCGTCAACTGGCTCGCCTGGACTCCCGCCTGCTGGCAGACGCCGGTATCAGCGAGTCGCAGCGTTACGAAGAGCTGAGCAAGCCTTTCTGGCGCTAAGCTCCCGGCTTGCCGGCTTCGGCCGGCACCGTGAATTCCCCAAACCCGTTGCAGGTAACTGCAGCGGGTTTTTTATTGCCCGAGAGATACGCTGTAGAGCACTTCAGATCACGACCAGTACAGTTTTACAAATACAAAAAAATGCCTTAACAGTTGCCTGGCGTAGCACTCGTTATCATCCCTACGCAGCACTGCGTGATACGCTTGGCATAACCGTCTGCTGGAACCCGTTGTTGAAACGTACCGTGACGATCCCTGCAAACGTCCGATAAAGCAGAACCAACCTGACCCTACCCCAGGAGTCCACGATCATGTCCCGTAAACACCTGCTTGGCGCCGCCCTGCTGCTTGGCCTGGCTGGCACTGCCAATGCCACCAGTTTCGTTGTCACCACCGACGCGGTAGTGGGCGCCGTTGCTGCCTCCACCGACGCCACATCCGACGTGAGTTCTTCGTTCCGCGACGACAAGATCGTCCAGGCAGCCCGCGATGACGCAGCCAGCTTCGTCGGCACCCAGGGCGCTATCCGCGGCGCCCGACTGGAAAGCGCCTTTGTACACATCCGTTCGAACATGCCGGCCCTGCAAGCCAGCGATGCACAGCTGGCCCAGGCCATCCTGGCACTCTGATACACGCCATGCGAGACAGGTGCGTTGGCTTCGGCCCTCGCACCTGAGGTAGGCTTCGCCGTTCATTTTTCCAGCCTTCAAGAAAGTTCATGCGTTATCTGTTGCCGTTGCTGTTCGCCGCCGCAGGCATGGCCAGCGCCCATGCCATGGATACGACCACACAAAGCCTGGTCATCACCGGCTATGTCACCAGCCAGGTCACAGCCGCACCATTCGACCGCAAACTGGTCAGACAGGCCCGCGACGATGCCGCCGCATTCGTTGCCAGCGACGGCCTGATCCGTGGTGCACGCCTGGAAGCCGCCCTTGAATCATTACGCCACAATTGCGCACGGCACGCCGTCGGCGATCTGGAACTGGCGCAGGCAATTCTCGTCCAATAACTACATTTGACTCCCTGTATTTTTCGGAGATGCTCCATGCGTAAACCGCTGATTGCCGCTTCCCTCGGCATGCTGCTGCTGGCCGACCTGGCCCAGGCACAGACCCTGGTGGCCACCAGCAACATTATCGTGCGTGCCTTTGGCCGTTCGATCGACTTCACCTCAGACACCACCACATCGATCCGCGACTCCAAAGTGGTGCGCGAAGCCCACGACGACGCTGCAAGCTTTGTCGCCAGCAACGGTGACATCCGCGGCGTCCAACTCGAGGCAGCCTTCAATACCCTGCGCGAGCGCGTACCGGAAGCGCGAGGCGCCAGCGACCAGGTGCTGGCTGAAGCCATACTCGCACTGTGACGCGCGTGCGCGCCTGGCTGCTCGGCTGCGCCCTGACGCTGCTCGGCACGCCCGCCTTGGCCGACCTGCAGCTTGAGCTGCAGTCGTCCGGCCTGGACCCGCAACAAGCACAAGCTTCCCAAGCCCTGCTCGACGAGGCCATGGGTAAGCTGCCACCGCGCTTCAAGCAACAGCTGGACCGTCGCGTGCGGGTCAGTTGGAGCGACAACATGCCTGCCGACGCCTATGGGCAGGCTTCACTGATATCCACTCTCGAGCTCAACCGCCGCTTGCTGCCCAGCCTCACCGATGGCAGCGCCGCCACTGAGCGCACCGACCGCCCACATGGCACGGTGCGTGAAGAGCTGCTGGCCACCGTGCTGCACGAGCTCACCCATCTCTACGACCGTGCCCGCTTGTGGCCCAGCGTCGAGAATTCGCTGATTGCACGCTGCAAGCGCCAGCAAGGCACGCTGGGCAAGGTCGGCCTGCCGGAAGAATGCCGCGGGCAGGCCGAGCGTCGCTTCACCCTGAGCGACGACCCACGTCTGCTCGACCTGGCCGGGTGGCAGCAGTACGTGGGCCGACGAGGCGAGCGCGAACAGCACAATGGCCAATTCGTGCGCAGCCCCGACAGCTATGAGTTGAGCAGCCCCAAGGAATACATCGCGGTCAACATGGAGTATTTCCTCCTCGACCCGAGCTACAGCTGCCGTCGCCCGGCGCTGTATCAGTACCTCCGCGAACACTTCGGCTGGGCACCCCAACAGGACACCTGTGCCAAAGGCCTGCCATTCATCAATGCCGGCAGCGACTTCGCCCGCCAGCCGCTAGGTGAAATCGACCCAGAGCGGGTCTACGAAGTGGACTATCTGCTGGCTGAAGCCAATCAGAACCTGGTCAGCCGCTGGGGGCACAGCATGCTGCGCCTGGTGATCTGCAAGCCGGGCCGACCACGCGGCCCAGACTGCCGCCTGGACCTTGATCAAAGCCTGGTGCTTTCGTACCGCGCCTTCGTCAACGACGTGCAACTCTCCAGCTGGGACGGCCTGGTCGGCAACTACCCGTCGCGGCTATTCGTGCTTCCGCTGGGCCAGGTGATCGACGAATACACCAAGACCGAGCTGCGCAGCCTGGCCTCGGTGCCCTTGAAGCTCAACCGCGACGAAATCGAGAACCTGGTGCGCCAGGCCGCCGAGATGCACTGGAGCTATGACGGCAACTACTGGTTCCTGTCCAACAACTGTGCCGTGGAGTCATTGAAGCTGCTGCGCAGCGGCACCGCCAATGCGCGCCTCAACGACCTGGACAGCATCATGCCCAACGGTTTGCTGGCCGTGCTCAAGGGCAGGGGGCTGGCAGATACCAGCGTGCTTGATAACCCGCGCGAAGCGTTACGCCTGGGCTACCGCTTCGATTCTTACCGCGACCGGTACCAGGCCATGTTCGAGGTGCTGAGAAAACAGTTGCCAATCAAGCAAGCTCTGGTTGAAGACTGGCTGGCCCTCAATGCCGAGCAGCGCCGTAGCTGGTTCGCCAAGGCTGACCTGCGCACCAGCGCGGCACTGCTTCTGCTTGAGCAGGCCAGCCTGCGCCGGCAGCTTCTGCTGGCCCAGGACGAGGTCAAGCAGCGTTACCTGAACGCCGCAGCCTTGAAGGATGGCAGCATCAACAAAGCCGATGCCACGCTCAAGCAAATGCTTGCCAACAGCGGCTTTCTCAGCCGCCCGGCAGAGTTGCTCGATTCCAAAGGCTACGGGCTGCCGCAGCCAGAAGAGCGCAAGCACCTGGAGCAGGTGAGCAGAGAGCGGCAGGCACAGCTGTTGCGCTTGAGCACCAGCCTGGACAAAGAGGTGAGGGCGCTGCTGGAACCGTCGCGAGCCAAGGAAATTGCAGCGGTCGAGGCCAACGTGAAGCAGATCGGCGAGCACTTGCGGGCGTTGCACAAGGCTGCTGGTGGCCTGCAGTTGTGATGGATGAAGGGCTAGCCCTTTCACGGGCAAGCCCACGCCTACAGGCGCTCCTCATCTTCCGACGGCAAATCCTCATCCAGATGCAACCAGGGCAACCGGCTGCCTACCCAGATATGCCGGTTGGCTCGCACCCACTCAGGGTGATCCAGCGTGGCCACCGTCACATCGATCGTCTGCGGGCTATGCGTGGTCACCAGCGCCACATGCGCCCCACACTGCCCACAGAAGTAACGGCTGCAACTGGCAGGCGCCACATAGCAGTTCGGCTCGCCCGTTAACCACTGGAACCCAGAACGGGGCAGGGTAAGCCAGGTGACCACCAGTCCACCGCTGACCCGCCTGCAGATCGAACAATGACAGTGGGCAATGTCCGTCAGGTTGCCCTCCAGCCGATAACGCAGGGCACCACAATGGCAGCCACCTTCGGTTACATCCGGCATCACCTACCTCTCGTCACCTTTGCTTCAGCGAAAGCTGGCTGAAAGCTTGCCCTTTTAGGATAGCGCCCACTACCGGCACAAGACCGGTCAGCCAGGGCACCCGGTCAATACCGCGCCCGGCCCAATCAACAACAACAATGGTGATTCTGATGTATTCCTGTGCCCGCCTTTTCGTAGTCCCCCTCCGCATGCTCCCCGCACAGCGCCCTACGCGCTGATACGCCCGAATCGACTGTCCTTTCGCCGCGCCACGCCTGGAGTATTGCCATGCTGACCTTCCTCGGCTTTGCCATGGTCATCACGTTCATGTACCTGATCATGACCAAGCGCCTTTCGGCCTTGATCGCGCTGATTCTGGTACCGATCCTGTTCGCCCTGTTCGGTGGTTTTTCCGCCAAGATCGGCCCCATGATGCTAGAGGGCATCAGCAAGCTCGCACCTACCGGCGTGATGCTGATGTTCGCCATCCTCTATTTCGCCCTGATGATCGATTCCGGCCTGTTCGACCCGGCCGTTCGCAAGATCCTAAAGCTGGTCAAGGGCGATCCGCTGAAAGTCTCGGTCGGTACCGCTGTACTGGCCCTGGTGGTCTCGCTCGACGGTGACGGAGCCACCACCTACATGATCTGCTGCGCCGCCATGCTGCCGATGTACAGCCGCCTGGGCATGAGCCCGCGGATCATGGCCGGCCTGATCATCCTCGCCGGCGGCGTGATGAACATGACCCCCTGGGGTGGGCCGACCGCGCGTGCTGCCAGCGCCCTGCACGTAGACCCGTCAGACATCTTCGTGCCGATGATCCCGGCCATGCTGTTCGGTGTGCTGGCGATCCTGGCCATTGCCTACATGTATGGCAAGCGTGAGCGTGCCCGCCTGGGCGAACTGCATCTGCCTACCGACGACATCGACCACAGCGAAATCACCGTCTCGCAGTACCCGGATGCACGCCGGCCCAAGCTGCTGTACTTCAACGGTGCCCTGACCGCCGCCCTGATGGTCGCGCTGATCGCCGGCCTGCTGCCGCTGCCAGTGCTGTTCATGATTGCCTTCAGTATCGCCATGATCGTCAACTACCCGTGCCTGCAACAGCAGAAGGACCGCATCGCCGCCCACGCCGGCAGCGTACTGGCCGTGACCGGGCTGATCTTCGCCGCCGGCATCTTCACCGGCATCCTGTCCGGCACCGGCATGGTCGACGCCATGTCCAAGAGCCTACTGGCGGTCATCCCCGAGGCGCTGGGCCCATACTTGGCTGTAATCACCGCGATCGTGAGCATGCCGTTCACCTTCTTCATGTCCAACGACGCGTTCTACTACGGCGTACTGCCGGTGCTGGCCGAGGCCGCCAGCCACTATGGCATCACCCCGGTGGAAATGGCCCGTGCGTCGATCGTCGGGCAGCCGGTACACCTGCTCAGCCCGCTGGTACCCTCCACCTACCTGCTGGTGGCCCTGGCCGGTATCGAGTTCGGCGATCATCAGCGCTTCACGCTCAAGTGGGCAGTGCTGGTATGCCTGTGCATAATGCTCGGCGCACTGCTGATGGGGATTTTCCCGCTGTTCAGTAGTCTTTAATACATCCGTATCACGCACGCGACGCGCCCTGACCGGGGCGCGTTGCCATTACCGCTCGAAGGAAAATACATGGAATGGCTGACCAGCCCGGAAATCTGGGTTGCCTTTTTCACCCTTACCGCGCTTGAGATCGTCCTCGGTATCGACAACATCATCATGATCTCGATTCTGGTCAGCCGCATGCCCAAGCACATGCAGCCACGCACCCGGATCTTCGGCCTGGCCCTGGCCATGGTCACCCGTATCATGCTGCTGCTGTCGATTACCTGGGTGATGCGCCTTACCGCCGACCTGTTCGTAGTATTTGGCCAAGGCATCTCCGGGCGTGACCTGATCCTGTTCTTCGGTGGCCTGTTCCTGCTATGGAAGAGCTCGCAAGAGATCTACCACGGCCTGGAAGGCGAGGACGAGAATGCAGAGGAGCCCAAAGGCGCAGGTGGCAAGTTCTTCTACACCATCATCCAGATCGCCATCATCGACATCGTGTTCTCGCTGGACTCGGTGATCACCGCTGTGGGTATGGTTTCCCACGTACCGGTGATGATCGCCGCCATCGTCGTGGCCGTGCTGGTGATGATGCTGTGCGCCGGCGCCATCAGCAATTTCATCGACAAGCACCCGTCGCTGAAGATGCTCGCGCTGTCGTTCCTGATCGTGGTCGGTACTGTACTGATCGCTGAAGCGTTCGATGTGCATGTACCGAAGGGCTATGTCTACTTCGCCATGGCCTTCTCGCTGGGGGTGGAAGCCATCAACATACGCATGCGCACCGCCATGGCCCGCAAGGAAGGCAAAGATCATGAACCGGTGAAACTGCGCAAGGACATTCCGGGTCAATAAGGCCAAGGAAGTGCTGCACAACAAGGGCCCTTCGCAGGGCCCTTTTTCATGCCTTTTTTCTGTGCGTTTTTTCCTGCGCGTTGTCACTGTAGAGGCTTGCCCGCGAAGCAGCCCCGACAGGCCGTCATTCGTTTCAAGATCTGTTTCAAATAAATGACTGCCATGCGAAGCTGGCGACAGCTTGGCAAAACAGCTAAAGCTTTGAGTGAGCACCGAAAATTCTTCAAACGCTCACGTTTCTTTTCTTGGCCCGATGGGCCTATGCAACAGGGGGCCTTCGCCATGCTGACCCTGCTCAACCTGCTCTCGGCCGTGACGCTTCTGGTCTGGGGTACCCACATTGTGCGTACCGGCATCCTTCGGGTATTCGGCTCGAACCTGCGACGCATCATCAGCCAGAACATGGACAAGCGCCCGCTGGCATTCATCGCCGGTATTCTGGTCACGGCCATGGTTCAAAGCAGTAACGCCACGGCCATGCTGGTCACCTCTTTCGTCGGCCAAGGCCTGATGGCCATGACCCCGGCCTTGGCGATCATGCTGGGTGCCGACGTGGGCACCGCACTGATGGCCCGGGTACTGACCTTCGACCTGTCCTGGCTGTCGCCGCTGCTGATCTTCCTTGGCGTGATCTTCTTTCTTTCGCGCAAGCAGACACGGGCCGGCCAACTGGGCCGAGTAGGCATCGGGCTTGGCCTGATCATCCTGGCACTTGAGCTTATCGTGCAGGCAGCTGCGCCGATCACCCATGCCCAGGGCGTGAAAGTGCTGTTTGCCTCACTGACCGGCGACATCATGCTCGACGCTCTGGTCGGGGCAATGTTCGCCATGATTTCCTATTCCAGCCTGGCCGCCGTTCTGCTCACAGCGACACTGGCCGGCGCCGAACTGATCAGCTTGCCGGTAGCCATCGGGCTGGTGGTCGGCGCCAACATCGGCAGCGGGCTGCTGGCCTTCATCAGTACCAGCATGCAGAACGCCGCCGGGCGTCGGGTGGCCTTGGGCAGCCTGCTGTACAAGCTGATCGGCCTGGTGCTGATCATCCCTGTGCTGCACCCGCTGGTGGCATGGATGGACTCGCTGAGTTTCAGCCCTCAGGAGCTGGTCATCGGCTTTCACCTGCTCTACAACACGCTGCGTTGTCTGATCATGCTGCCCACGGTCAAACCGATGGGGCGGCTGTGCAACGCCCTGCTGCCTGAACGGGAAATCGGCAATGGTCAGGTGCGCCCCCGTCACCTTGACACCTCGGCCCTGGAAACGCCCAGCCTGGCCCTGGCCAACGCCGCCCGCGAGACTTTGCGCCTGGGGGATATCGTCGACAGCCTGCTCGAAGCCATGCTTGGAGCCCTGCGTGGCACCCAGACCGCCTTGCCACAGCAAGTTCGCGCCTTGGGCGAAGACGCCGAAGCCCTGTACAGTGCAATCAAGCTGTACCTGGCGCAGATGTCACGGGAAGACCTCAGCGAACAGGACAACCGCCGCTGGGCCGAAATCATCGAGCTGGCAATTAACCTCAAACTCGCCTGTGACCTGATCGAACGCATGCTGCGCAAGGTCCAGCAGCAGAAAACCAGCCAGCGTCGGGAATTTTCCCAGGTAGGCCTGGAAGAGCTGACCGGCCTGCAGGAGCAATTGCTGGCCAATCTGCGCCTGGGCCTGTCGGTGTTCCTCAGTGCCGACCCGGAAAGCGCCCGCTTGCTGCTGCGGGAAAAACGCCGGTTCCGTGCCCAGGAGCGGCGCCTCGCACACGCCCATGTCAGCCGCCTGCAGCGCAAGGTCGTGCAAAGTATCGAGACCAGTTCGCTACACTTGGAACTGATCGCCGACATGAAGCGGTTGAACTCTTTGTTCTGTAGCAGTGCCTATGTGGTACTGGGCGGCTCGGACACCGGAGGGCTGATGCTCGACAGTGTGCCCGATGAAGCCCGCCAGCCGTGATTTCTCCTAGCTGAGGACCCTCGCTCGCCCATGCGTTGCCTGATGTTCGTTTGCCTGCTGATCTGCAGCCTGCCCTCGTTCGCCCTCGACCGCTCGCGGGTTGAAGGCTACCTGTTGCCTAATGGTCTGCAGGTCATCCTGAAAAACGGCTACGAACGGGACCATGTGGCGATTCGTCTAGTGGTCGGCGTGGGCCTGGATGATTTCGACTGCGAGCAGAAAGAGCTGCCACACCTGCTTGAGCACCTGTTGTTCAGTGGCATCGACGAAACAGGCGAAGGCGGGCTGGAAGAGCGCCTGCAAGCGCTCGGCGGCGAGTGGAACGCCTATACCAGCAGTGCCGACACCACCTTTGTCATCGAGGCCCCGGCGCGCAACCAGCGCAAGGTCCTCGACCTGCTGTTGGCAGTCATCCGCGATACCACCATCGACGCCAAGGCCTTGACCACCGCCAAGCGCATCATAGAGCGCGAGGATGGCGGCCACTATGGCCACCTGCAGCGCTGGCTCGACCGCCAGGATATCGGCCACCCCGCCAACGACCAGCTGGCCACCGAGCTGGGTCTGAAATGCCCGGAGCGCTCCAACCTCGACGACATGACCTTGGAGCAAGTTCAGGCGTTGCGTGACCGCTGGTACGCGGCCAACAACATGACCCTGATCATGGTCGGAGGCCTCGATCGCCTGCTTCCGGCTTATCTGGAGCGGTCGTTCGGCGAACTGCCCGCCACTGAACCCGAAGAGCGCCGCAACCTTGAAAGCATCAGCCAACAGGCCGAACAGCGTCGCAACCTGACCCGCGGCTGGCTGGGTGATGGCGTCAAATTGCACTGGCTGTTCATCGAGCCGGTGCTGGACAACGACCACCAAGCCACCCTCGACCTGCTGTCGCGCTACCTGGACTGGGCGCTGTACGACCAGCTGCGCCTGCGCAACGGGCTGTCCTACGGCCCCTCCGTGCAGCGTGAAAGCTTTGGCGACACCGGCCTGCTCAGCCTCAATGCGGACCTTGAGCGCGATGACATCGACAAGGCTGTCAAGGTGATGCAGGCCCTGTTCGACCACCTGCGCAAGGAAGGCCTGGACCCGGACACCTTCGCCCGCATCAAGGAAGCCAGCATCGCCAAGGAAAGCTGGAGCACCCAAGGCAACAGCGCCTTGGCCGACTACTACTGGGGGGCGCTGAACGACTATACCGACGGGCGCTTTGCCAGCCCGGTGCGCAAGCTGCGCCAGGTCAGCCTGGAACAGGCCAACGAGGCACTGAAGGATCTGCTCAAGGAAGATGGCTATGTGCGCATCGAAAAGCCGTTGCTAGGCTATGACGAGCTTTACGGGCTGATGGCCTTGCTTGCGGGGCTGTGCCTGGCGGCGGGGCTGTTGCGCTGGCGGCGGCATGGGCCTGAACGGCCCAGTGGTGCTACACGGCAGCGGTAAATCGGCGGTATCCTTTTGCCAGTACCGACCCTTTCGCAGGCTTGCCCGCGAAGAGGCTGGCACAGCCACCTCACTTTTCTGTTGTAGCCCCCAATGCCCCAAATCCCCCATATCGTCCAGCGCGTCATCGAACTCCTCAAGCGCTACCCCGGCATCATTGCGCTCGGCGGTTTCCTCTCCGGTATCGGCAGCTTCATCCTGGTCGACCGCCAGGCTGGCCTGGCCAGCTGGGTCGCCGTGCTCATGCTGGTCAGCTGGGTCTGGCTGATGCTGGAGAACACCCTCACCGGGCTGTTCGCGCGCACGTTCAACCGCGAGATCCCTCAGCCGCTGCTGCGCTATGCAACGCAGATGATCCACCAGGAAACGCTGTTCTTCGTGCTGCCGTTCTTTTTCATCACCACCACCTGGAACAGCGGTCAGCTGGTCTTCACCGGCTTGCTCGGCGCCGCCGGCCTGGTTTCGATCACCGACCCGCTGTACTACAAGTGGCTGGCACCACGGCGCTGGCTGTTCCTGGCGCTGCATACCCTGACGTTGTTTGCCGCTCTGCTGACCGCACTACCGATCATCCTGCACCTGACCACCGCACAAAGCTTCAAGCTGGCCCTGATCGCAGCCATGGCCCTGTCATTCCCCAGCCTGGCCAGCAGCTTCCCGATCAACAACTGGCGCCGCGCCGTGGCTCTGGTGCTGGTTACCCTGTCGGTCGGTGCCGGTGGCTGGCTGCTGCGCTCCTGGGTACCGCCGGCAACCCTGTGGATGACCGAGGTGGCGGTGAGTACCGAAGTCATGAACCGCCAACCGGGCGACTCGCTGGACGAAATTGCCGCCAGCCGCATTCGCAGCAGTGGCCTGTATGCCTACACCGCCATCAACGCGCCACGCGGCCTGAACGAGCGGATCTACCACGTGTGGCAGAAGGACGGCCAAGAGGTCGACCGCATTGCCCTGGACATCCACGGCGGGCGCAAGGAAGGCTATCGGGCCTGGACCCACAAGCAGAACTTCCCACCCAATCCGGTAGGCAAGTGGCAGGTGAGGGTGCTGACCGAGGATGGGCAAGTGATTGGCGTGCTGCGCTTCAAGGTGGTCAATGATGCACCCGCGGGTAGTTGACCCCCTGCCTTGCGCATGAGCAGCCTTGTGCTGCGAAAGGGCCGGTACAGCACACCACTTCCGTGGGCACTTACGAGCTCTTCGCAGCACAAGCCTGCGCCAAGGCACTGCTACCAAGCGCACACACAGCACATAATCACCAAACAGCCCATGCCCCCTGCGCTATGATCAGCCCCTAAGCCTTAGCGCCGAGTCAATTGCATGGAGCCTATGACCACCCCTAGCGCCACCCTGGACACCAGCTGCCAACCGGCCTGCCTGCGTATTACCGGTGACTGGACCCTGGCACACTACGCCAACCTCAAGCGCGAGAGCGAGCGCCTGCGCACGCAGTGCGCTGCCAACACGATCGCCGACCTCAGCCAGCTGGGCCGCCTGGACACCGCCGGTGCTTCGCTGCTGGCCGAACTGCTAGGCTCCGAGCGCCTGTCGCGCTGCACCCACGCGCTGCCTGAAGCCAGCCAGGCGCTGCTGAAGAATGTCTACTGTTCGGTCCAGGATTACTGCATCCCGGTCAAGGAGCCCGAGCGCAATGTGCTGTTGTTGCTGCTGGAGCGCATCGGCTGCGCCGTCGGCACGCTGTGGCAGGACAGCATGCAACTGCTTGGTTTCGTCGGTGTGATTCTGGAAACCTTGCTGCGCCGCGCCTTCCAGCCACATCGCTGGCGCTTCACTCCTGTGGTGGCACATATTGAGCAGACCGGGCTGGACGCCGCGCCCATCGTGGCGTTGCTGACCTTTCTGGTGGGCGCCGTAGTCGCATTTCTCGGTGCCACGGTGTTGGCCGACTTCGGTGCGACCATTTTCACCGTCGACCTGGTTGCATTCTCGTTCCTGCGCGAGTTCGCCGTGCTGCTGACAGCCATTCTCATGGCCGGCCGCACTGCCAGCGCGTTCACCGCGCAGATCGGCTCGATGAAGGCCAACGAAGAAATTGACGCCATCCGCACGCTGGGCCTCAACCCCATGGAACTGCTGGTGGTGCCGCGGGTACTGGCCCTGCTGATTTCGCTGCCGTTGCTCACCTTTGTCGCGATGATCTGCGGCATCGTTGGCGGTGCGGTGGTATGCGCCCTGACACTGGATATTTCGCCGGCCATGTTCCTGTCGCTGCTGCAAAGCGACATTGGCGTGCAGCACTTCCTGGTAGGCCTGGCCAAGGCACCGTTCTTCGCCTTCCTGATCGCCGCCATCGGCTGCCTGGAAGGCTTCAAGGTCAGCGGCAGCGCCGAGTCGGTGGGGGCACACACCACCTCGGCAGTGGTGCAGTCGATTTTTGTGGTCATCGTGCTGGATGCGGTGGCAGCGCTGTTCTTCATGGAGATGGGCTGGTGAGTGGCCAGGATTGCGTAATCGAAGCCCGCGGCATCTGCAACCGCTTCGGCCGCCAGGTGGTACATGAAAACCTTGACCTTGACCTGTACCGCGGCGAAATCCTCGCCGTGGTAGGCGGCTCAGGCAGCGGCAAGTCGGTGCTTCTGCGCAGCATCATTGGCCTGCGCCGGCCCAATGAAGGGCAGATCAAGGTGTTCGGCCAGGACCTGACCGGCCTGCGCGAAGAACAGCGTTCACTGGTCGAGCGGCGCTTTGGCGTGCTGTTCCAGAAGGGGGCGCTGTTCTCTTCGCTGACGGTGACCGAAAACGTGGCCTTGCCGCTGATCGAGCACGCCGGGCTGTCGCGCAATGATGCCGAGCACTTGGCCGGGGTGAAATTGGCCCTTGCCGGGTTGCCGATCTCGGCTGCCGACAAGTACCCGGCCTCGTTGTCGGGGGGCATGATCAAGCGCGCAGCGCTGGCCCGCGCCCTGGCCCTGGACCCGGACATCCTGTTCCTCGACGAACCCACGGCTGGCCTGGACCCGATCGGTGCCGCGGCATTTGACCAGTTGATCCTTACCCTGCGCGATGCTCTGGGGCTGTCGGTGTTCCTGATCACCCACGACCTCGACACCCTGTACACCATCACCGACCGCATCGCGGTGCTGTCGCAAAAGAAAGTCCTGGTGGCCGGCCCGCTGGCCGAGGTCGAGAAGACCAACGACACCTGGATCCAAGAATACTTTCACGGCCCTCGCGGGCGCGCCGCCGAACAGGCTGCCACCCGTGCCGGGCAGGAGCGCTGAGCAATGGAAACCCGAGCCCATCACGTCCTCATCGGCCTGGTCACCGTTCTGGTGGTGGCCGGGGCCATGCTGTTCGGCCTGTGGCTGGCCAAGTCCAGTGTCGACGACGCCTTCAAGGATTACGAAGTAGTGTTCAACGAAGCCGTGTCTGGCCTTTCCCGAGGCAGCACGGTGCAGTACAACGGCATCAAGGTGGGCGACGTGTCGACCCTGCGTCTGGACCCGAAAGACCCGCGCCGGGTATTGGCACGGGTGCGCCTGAGCGCCGATACCCCGGTGAAGGAAGACACCCAGGCCAAGCTGACCCTGGCCGGCGTCACCGGCAACTCATTCATCCAGCTCAGTGGCGGCACGCCGCAAAGCCCCGAGCTTAAAGGCAAGGATGGCAAGCTGCCGGTGATCATCGCTTCGCCATCGCCAATCTCGCGCCTGCTCAACGACAGCAGCGACCTGGTGACCAACATCAACATGCTGCTCCATAACGCCAACCAGATGTTCTCTGAGGACAACATAGGCCACCTCAGCAACACGCTGGCCAACCTCGACAAGACCACCGGCGCCTTTGCCGGCCAGCACGGCAGCATCGCCGAGGCCATCGAACAGCTGGTAAAGGTGGGTAATCAGGCCAGCGCCACCCTGGCCGAAACCCAGGCGCTGATGCGCAATGCCAACGGCCTGCTGGGTAGCGAAGGCAAACAGGCGATCGGTAGCGCCGAACAGGCCATGCAGTCACTGGCCCAAAGCACGGCAACCATCAATAGCCTGCTGAAGAACAACAGCGAGGCTATCGGTGACGGCGCCCAGAGCCTGAACCAGCTCGCCCCGGCCATTCGTGAACTGCGCGAAACCCTTAACGCGCTCAAAGGCATTTCCCGGCAACTGGAGGCCGACCCGAGCGGCTACCTGCTTGGCCGCGACAACAACAAGGAGTTCCAGCCATGAATCTGTCGCTGCGCCTGCTGACCCTGGCGGCCTCGATGAGCCTGGTCAGTGCCTGCTCGATCCTGCCGAAGAGCGAACCTGTGGACCTTTATCGCCTGCCGGTAAACCAGCCCAGCCGCACAGCCCCGCCGCTGGAGTGGTCATTGCGCCTGAACAAGCCGCTGGCCAGTGAAGTGTTGGCCGGGCCGCGCATTGCCGTCATTCCCCAAGGCGATGTGATAAGCAGTTACAAGGGCGCACGCTGGAGCGATGCGGCTCCGGTGCTGCTGCGCAACCGCCTGCTTGATGGATTCCAGCGTGACGGCCAGGTGCAGCGCCTGAGCGCTGACGACAGTAACCTGCAAGCCGACTACGAGCTGGCTGGCGAGCTGCAGGCGTTTCAGAGTGAGTACCGCCCGGGCGGGGCGGTGGAGGTGGTGATCCGCTACGATGCGCGTCTGGTTAAGGGGCGCGACCAGCGCATCCAGGCCAGCAAGCGCTTCGAGATTCGCCAGCCGCTTGCCGACAAGCAAGTGTCAGCGGTAGTCGCCGGCTTTGGTCAGGCCAGCGACCAGCTGGTGGGGCAGGTGGTGAGCTGGACCATTGCCCAGGCCAACCAGGCACAGCTGAAGGTTCAGGCGAAGAACCAGTAGCAGACGAAGATCGCCGCGACCACCCCTGAAAACTCGGCCAGCAGTGCGCAACCGACCGCATGGCGCACGCGCTGGATGCCCACGGCACCAAAGTACACGGCCAGTACATAGAAGGTGGTTTCGGTGCTGCCCTGAATCGTCGCCGCCACCAAGGCAGGGAAACTGTCCACGCCTTGGGTCTGCATGGTCTCGATCAGCATTGCCCGCGCTGCGCTGCCAGAGAACGGCTTGACCAGCGCGGTGGGCAAGCCCTCGACGAAGCGCGTGTCCAGGCCCATCCAGTTCACCGCATGGCGAATACCGTCCAGGGCCAGCTCCAGGGCACCAGAGGCGCGCAGCACACCCACCGCCACCAGCATCGCCACCAGGTAGGGCAGCAGGCTCTTGGCCACATCGAAGCCTTCCGTGGCGCCTTCGACAAAGGCTTCATACACCTTCACCCGTTTCAGGGCGCCCACCACCAGGAACAGCATGATCACGCCAAACAGCGTGAGGTTGCCCATGAGCGACGACAGACTGGCCAGCGCGGCGGCCGACAGGGTGCCAAGAAAAGCCATGAAGCCTCCCAGCAGCAAAGCGCCGGGGATGAAGTAGGCAAGCACCACCGGGTCCCACAGACGCAAACGCTGCATCACTGCCACCGACAGCAGACCTACCAGGGTCGAGACGCTGGTCGCTAGCAGGATTGGCAGAAACACCATGGTCGGGTCTGGTGCGCCTTGCTGCGCCCGGTACATGAAGACGGTTACCGGCAGCAGGGTCAGCGACGAGGCGTTGAGCACCAGGAACAGGATCTGCGCGTTGCTCGCGGTGGTGCTGCCAGGGTTCAGCTCCTGCAGCGCGCGCATGGCCTTCAGGCCAATCGGCGTAGCGGCGTTGTCGAGTCCCAGGCCGTTGGCGGCGAAGTTCATGGTAATCAGGCCCAGGGCCGGGTGGCCGGGCGGCACCTCCGGCATCAGGCGGGCGAACAACGGGCCCAGCACCCTGGCCAACCATTCGACGATGCCGGCCTTTTCGGCGATCTTGAGAAAGCCCAGCCACAGGGTCAGTGTGCCGAACAGCAGCACCATCACCTCGACCGACAGCTTGGCCATGGCGAAGATGCTTTCGACCATTGCCGCGAAGATGCCTGCGTTGCCACCCACCAGCCATTGGGCCATGGCGGACACCGCCGCCACCAGGAAAAAGCCGAGCCAAAGGCCGTTGAGCATCCGTATGTTCCCCCTGAAAAGTGCCCGAATAATAGCGTATCGCAGCCTGTGACTGGCGATCGCGAGCCTTTGTAGGCGCGGCTCAAGATCTCGCAGATAACAAAAAGCCCCGACAAGTCGGGGCTCTTGGTCAAACAGCCATCAGGCTCAGCGCTTGGCGGTTTCTCCAACCACTGCAGCTTCCTGCTTCTCGGCCAGCAGCGAGGCGTAGTACTGCTCGCCCTTGACCGCGTCGTACATGCCTTCCCAGCGAGCAATGACCAATGCAGCCAAGGCGTTGCCCACAACGTTCAGCGCAGTTCGGGCCATGTCCATGATGCGGTCCACGCCAGCGATGAAGGCCAGGCCTTCCAGCGGAATGCCCACGCTGCCCAAGGTGGCCAGCAGTACCACGAACGATACGCCCGGCACACCCGCGATACCTTTGGAAGTGACCATCAGGGTCAGTACCAGCAGCAGCTGCTGGCTCCACGACAGGTCGATACCGTACAACTGGGCAATGAAGATCGCCGCGATGCTCTGGTACAGGGTCGAACCGTCGAGGTTGAACGAGTAGCCGGTCGGTACCACGAACGAGCAGATCGACTTTGGCGCACCGTACTTCTCCATCTTCTCGATCACCCGCGGCAGCACGGTTTCCGAGCTGGAGGTGGAGTAGGCCAGGATCAGCTCATCTTTCATGATGCGCATGATCTTGATCACCGAGAAGCCGAACAGGCGGGCAACCAGGCCCAGTACCATGAAGGCGAAGAAAGCGATGGCGAAGTACACCAGCAGCACCAGCTTGGCCAGCGGCAGCAGCGAGCTGAAACCGAAGTTGGCCACGGTCACGGCAATCAGGGCGAACACGCCGATCGGGGCATAGTTCATGATCATGTGAGTGACCTTGAACATGGTTTCCGAAACAGCCTGGAAGGTACGAACCAACGGGTCACGCAGCTCTGACTGCAGGCTCGACAGACCCAGGCCGAACATCACCGAGAAGAAGATGATCGGCAGCATTTCGCCACGCATCAGCGCTGCGAAGATGTTCGACGGAATCAGGTTGAGCAGGGTTTCGATGAACGCGTGCTCATGCTGCACTTCGGCCGCTGTCGCCTGGTACTTGGAGATGTCCACCGTGCCCAGGGTGCTCATGTCGATGCCGGCACCTGGATGGAACAGGTTGGCCAGCACCAGGCCTACGACGATGGCGATCGTGGTCACCACTTCGAAGTAGATGATGGTCTTCAGGCCGATGCTGCCCAGTTTCTTCGCGTCGCCAACACCGGCGATACCCACGATCAGCGACGAAATCACGATCGGGACGACGATCATCTTGATCAGGCGGATGAAGATGTCACCAGCGGGCTGAAGGACGTTGCTGATCCACCATGCCTTTTCTGCACTGAAATGATTCAGTAGCGCGCCGATTGCAACACCCAGGACCAGACCGATGACGATCTGCCAGGCGAGGCTCAGTTTTGCCTTCTTCATGTCTTTACCCTTTGTTTTAGTGGTCATGGCACCTGGCGGAAACACGCGTAACAGCGCCATAGGCAAGGTCACGGGCAGTAAGGGTTCCGTCAGGCGACGTCATGTAAGGACACCGCAGGCGAGCGACCGGGCGCTCTGGCCAGCGAAAAAGGCGGCAACTATTGCGACGGCAAGGGGCGAAAGCTAATGCCTGAAACGCATAGCCCATGCCGTTTATGCATACTGTTTTCGACCTAGCCGGCAGCTTCGCAAGTGCTTGATTTATAACATTCGGAATCCCGAACAAGACCAAACCGCCATATTTCGGCAGATTTGGCGGGACAGGTAGGACATGAAAGATGGCCTGTTCGACAATCCGAATGGCGTAAATGCCACTTGTAGCAGCACCAAGAAGGTCGAAAAAAATTTGATGTACGGTCGAGACAAAATGTGTCCCAGGGGAAAAAACGCGCAAGGGAAGCGACGTTTCCTACATGGCTCCTCGGAAGTCAGGTCTGGCAAGGCATCCCTGTGACGCCGCCGACCTGAGACTTCCGATTCCGCCTTTCCTGACCCGGCCCATTACTGGAGGCACTCCCTGTACCCCTAGGCCACTCCGATCCTGAAACAATCAGAGCAGCCCGACCCCTTGGTCATGTGCTACCCCTCCTCGGGGCGGCGCATCATAGAAGGCTGAACTATAGAAAGCTTCAGCTTCTATTACGTGACAGTGAGTGACCTTTCTTCCGTGCCGGCAATAATGCTCAGTACCAGTTCGGGTCACGTTTGAGCTGCTCCTGCAGCATTGCCTTCATGCCGTCGTCAGGTTTGCCCAGCCAACGGTACTGCGCATGACGGGTGGGCGACTTGTCGCTCGGCAAACCTTCGGGTACCTCCACGAGCATCCCGTAGGCATCATCCTTGTCCCAACTGAACGCCACGATCAGCCGCTTGTAGGTGCAATTGTCCTGTTTTTCGCACAGCGGGCCGACCAGGTACTTGTCGCCGTCTTCCGTAACGGCAGACATCTGCTGCTGGGCACTGCCGGTCAGATTGACCACCCAATCGGGCAGGCGTTCCTCGCCTTCGAGGGTGTCCTGCCAGGTTTCCCGGTACTCCGGGTCCGAGCCGAGCAGCTGGTCGATCCGAACCTGGCCGTCATTGGCCGCCATGGCCGCCGCGCTGCCGCCCAGCAACAGGGCGGCGACCACGGCTGAACGAAGCTTCCTGCTCATCTTCAACCTCGTCCGCGTCCAAAGAAGAAGGAGGCTACAAACAACACCAGGAAGACAATGAACAGGATCTTGGCGATACCTGTAGCAGCGCCCGCGATACCACCGAAGCCCAATACGGCGGCGACAATGGCGATGATGAGGAAAGTGATAGCCCAACTCAGCATGGTAGTTCTCCTTTCTTTTTGCGGAATCGATCCGGCCGCCTGGTCAGAAAACCCAGCGTTCCTGGGGAACAACTTTTTCCACAGTGGCCGGTGAGGCAATGGCCTGGCCAGCGGGCTGCCAGTCGGCGGCCTTGACCAAGGTGTTGGCACGAGTGGCCTGAATCTGCGTCAACAGGGCAGTCTGAGCCGCCACCTGCTCAGCCAGACGCGCCGTCTGCAAGCTGTAGTAGAAGAGGCCAGCGGCCAAGGTCAGCAGCATCGCCATGCCGAGTGTCAGCATCTGGCGCAAAGGCAGTGCGGCGCTCTGCGAGCGGTTGACGGATTGGCGGTTCATGCTGGCTCTCCTGCTGTAATTTTTTGTTCAACCTGAACAGGTAATTGCAGCCTGCATGCCAGCCTTTTGTTTTAAATAAAATCTTTATAAATCAATGACTTAACCAATACACGAATGCATCGTGAGGACGTATCCTGCACGATGGCGCCTGTACGGTCGTGCGAATTGCACGATCAGCCTTCAACCTTGGTCGCCACCTTCAGCAGGTCAGCATCCACGCCCCGTACGCCGATGATCTGCCGGGCGATCTCCACGGCGATGGTTTTCTGCTCCGCGCTAACCACTTCGCCCGAGAGCCGCACCATGCCTGCTTCGCTGGCCACCTTCAGGTTCAGGCCATCGAGGTTGCGACTGAAGCGATAGCTGCTCTGGATCTTGTCGACGATCCAGCTGTCGCTTGGCTGCAGCCCGGTTGGCGCACCCGCTGGTGTTTCCCGCGCTTTGGCCATGGCAGCGGTATCGAGGCTGACCAGGTTGTTGACCAGGTACACGCCGTCGGTAGTACGCGCTACCACGCCCGCCAACTCCTTGGCTTCGGCACTGTCGACCTTGCCACGCAACGTCACCACACCTTCACTGCTTTGTACTTCTATAGGGGCCTTTTCGGTGGTACGGCTCCACAACAGCCGAGCACGGATCACCGCCGCCAGGGTCACATCCTCCAGGCGCTGGGCGTAGGCACGCAACTCCAGTGGACGCTCCACCAGTTGGGTATTGACCTGCAGCAGGTTCTCCACCTGTTCGATGCCCCGGGTAGCGCGGGCCACGTCCTCGGCCAGCTGCCGCTCGACCTCGTTCTCCACCTCACCGGAAAGCCGCGCCTGCTTGCCGTCCACTTCAACCTTGATACGAAATGAATCAAGCATGCGGTTCAGTGACAAAGCGGTTTGCAGGGCGCCTTCCAGGCGCGCGTCCTGCACAGGGTCGGCGAATGCCGGGGTAAACATGGGTAGCAGGGTGGCGGCCAAAACGGCTGTACGCAGGGAAAAGGGCATGGCAGTGCCTCCTTCGTGGGCAAAATCTGAAAAACATCGCAACCAATGTGCCAGCGCGTGTCTCTAAGCAAATCATTGAAGAATCACGGCTTGTAGACATCGTTCGGCCACTGGCTAGCATGCAAAGGACAGAATCCTTCAGAATTGACCATGCAACTTGCCCGATTTTTCCCACACTAAATAAAGATCTTTCCCTAAGGAGCACAGGAAATGGAATCAGCCCAGGACAACCAAGGCCGCATTCTACTGGTGGATGACGAGTCCGCGATCCTGCGCACGTTCCGCTACTGCCTGGAAGACGAGGGCTACAGCGTGGCTACGGCCAACAGCGCCGCCCAGGCCGAAACCCTACTGCAGCGCCAGGTGTTCGACCTATGCTTCCTCGATTTGCGCCTGGGTGAAGACAACGGCCTCGACGTGCTGGCACAGATGCGTATCCAGGCCCCGTGGATGCGGGTGGTGATCGTCACCGCGCACTCAGCGATCGACACCGCAGTGGATGCCATCCAGGCCGGCGCTGCCGACTACCTGGTCAAGCCGTGCAGCCCCGACCAGTTGCGCCTGGCCACTGCCAAGCAACTGGAGGTGCGCCAGCTTTCTGCGCGCCTGGAAGCCCTGGAAGGTGAAGTACGCAAACCCAAGGACGGCCTCGATTCCCATAGCCCGGCCATGATGGCGGTGCTGGAAACCGCCCGCCAAGTCGCCATCACGGACGCCAACATCCTCATCCTTGGCGAATCTGGTACCGGCAAGGGCGAACTGGCACGGGCCATCCATGGCTGGAGCAAGCGTGCACGCAAAGCCTGCGTGACCATCAACTGCCCGTCGCTTAACGCCGAGCTGATGGAAAGCGAGCTATTCGGCCACACCCGCGGCGCCTTCACCGGCGCCAGCGAAAGCACCCTGGGGCGGGTCAGCCAGGCTGACGGGGGCACGCTATTCCTCGACGAGATCGGCGATTTCCCGCTGACCTTGCAGCCCAAACTGTTGCGTTTCATCCAGGACAAGGAATATGAACGCGTCGGCGACCCGGTTACCCGGCGTGCCGATGTACGTATCCTGGCTGCCACCAACCTCAACCTTGAAGAGATGGTGCGCGAAAGCCGCTTTCGCGAAGACCTGCTGTATCGCTTGAACGTGATTACCCTGCACCTGCCCCCGCTGCGCGAGCGCAGTGAAGACATCCTTATACTGGCCGACCGCTTCCTTGCCCGCTTCGTCAAGGAATACTCCCGCCCCGCCCGCGGTTTCAGTGACGAGGCGCGCACCGCCCTGCTCAACTACCGCTGGCCTGGCAACATTCGCGAACTGCGCAACGTAGTGGAACGGGCCAGCATCATCTGCCCGCAGGAAAGAGTGGAAATCAGCCACCTGGGCATGGGTGAACAACCCGCCGGCAATGCCCCGCGCGTAGGTGCCGCGCTTAGCCTGGATGAGCTGGAGCGTGCTCATATCGGTGCCGTACTGGCCGCCAGCGATACCCTTGATCAAGCCGCCAAGACCTTGGGCATCGATGCTTCTACCCTGTACCGCAAGCGCAAGCAGTACAACCTATGAAATGGCCGCCCATGAAGCTGCGTACGCGGCTTTTCCTCAGCATCTCGACGCTCGTCACGGTGGCATTGCTGGGGCTGCTGCTGGGTCTGGTCAGCATGCTGCAGATGGCTACAGTGCAACAGCAACTGGTGCGCGATACCACCCATGTCCTGGAAGTGGGGCTGAAGTTGCGCCAGAACCTGGGCGAACAGCTGATGCTGATTCTCGATGAAGATACCGCCCCGGAAAGCCTGCGGCTGCTGCAGGAAAACTTCCAGGACCTGCTCAACCAAGGGCTGGAGCAAGGCGGTGAGCGCACCGGTTTCAGCAAGGCCAGCAGCAACTACCAGGCCTTCCTCCAAACCTATCGCGACAGCGCCACACCCGCTCGCAGCATGGGTGCCGATCAGCCGCTTGGGGCCGCGTTCAATCAGGTGCGCACCGACCTCATCGATTCTCACAAGCAGGCATTGGACCTGATTACCCGTAGCGAGGAGCGCACCCGTGACCGCGCCTTGCTGGTCAGTGGTGTACTCGGCCTGATGGGGTTGGTGGTGTTGGTACTGGGCTTTATCACCGCGCACAACATCGCCCGGCGTTTCGGCCAGCCGATCGAAGCCTTGGCCAAGGCGGCCGACCAGCTAGGCAAGGGCAATTTCGACGTTACGTTGCCGGTTACCCAGGCCGCCGAGCTTAACCAGCTGACCCGCCGTTTTGGTCTGATGGCTGATGCCTTGCGCAAGCACCAGGCCACCAACGTTGACGAGCTGCTGGCCGGCCAGCAGCGTTTACAGGCCGTACTCGACAGCATCGACGACGGCCTGCTGATCATCGACCGCCAGGGCCGCCTCGAGCACCTCAACCCGGTGGCGCAGCGCCAGCTGGGCTGGAACGATAGCCGCGTGGGCAGCAGCCTGGTCGAAGCCCTGCAGCGACCCGAGCTTGAGCAACAACTGCGCCAGGTTCTGCGCGGGGGCAGCCTCGACCGCCCACCGGACGACCTGAACATGGAGGTCGATGACGAATCACGTCTGCTCACCTACAGCCTGACCCCGGTCAGCCACCCGCAGGGGCCAATCCTCGGCGCAGTGATGGTGCTGCACGATGTAACCGAGCAAAGGGCCTTCGAGCGAGTGCGCAGCGAATTCGTGCTGCGCGCCTCCCATGAACTGCGCACCCCGGTGACCGGCATGCACATGGCCTTCGGCCTGCTGCGCGAGCGGGTCAAGTTCCCGCCCGAAGCCCGCGAGAACGACCTGCTGGAAACCATCGGCGAAGAAATGCAGCGTCTGACCCAACTGATCAACGACCTGCTCAACTTCTCCCGTTATCAGAGCGGTTTGCAAAAGCTCGAGCTGGCCCCCTGTGCCATCGACGACCTGCTGGAGCATGCGCAATTGCGCTTTGCCGAACACGCTGCGCACAAGCAGATCGAGTTGATCAAAGAACTGGACCCGCCGCTACCGCGCATCCAGGCCGACGTCGCCCAGTTGGATCGAGTGCTGGACAACCTGCTGCACAACGCCATCCGCCATACCGCCAACGGTGGGCGCATTCGCCTGCATGCCCGACGGCATGCGGAACGGGTGATCATCAGCGTCGAGGACAATGGAGAGGGCATTTCCTATGGGCAGCAAGCGCGCATCTTCGAGCCTTTCGTGCAGGTAGGTCGCAAGAAAGGCGGTGCTGGGCTGGGGCTCGCGCTGTGCAAGGAGATTGTGCAGCTGCACGGAGGGCGTATGGGCGTGTTTTCCCGGCCGGGGCAGGGGACACAGTTCTACATGGCGTTGCCGGTCTGATTGCTTAAACGCGCCTACACCCGCCGCGGCAGGTGCCCGCGAGTCACCAACTCGGCAAACTGCCGGGCGTTCAGCGGGCGGGCGAACAACCAGCCCTGGCCATAATTGACCCCCTCGCTGTTCAGCAGCACTGCCTGGTCCTCGAACTCGATACCTTCGGCAATTACCCGCAAGTGCAAGTCATGGGCCATGCGGATGATATGCGGGGCCACGCCGCTACTGGCGGCATCGTGGCCCAGAGCGTCGATGAATGCCTTGTCGATCTTCAGGCAGTCCACTGGCAGGGTTTGCAGGTAGGCCAGGCTGCAATAACCGGTACCAAAGTCGTCGATCAGCACCTGATGCCCCACGGCGCGTAGCGCCTGCAGATTGTCACGGGCGACCACCACGTCGATCAGGCCGCGCTCGGTCACCTCGAAGGCAATCTGGCTGGGCGCCACTCGATGCAAGGCCAACAAGCGCGCCGCCACCCGGCCAATACGTGGCACCATCACATCGCAGGCCGCCAGGTTTATCGATATGTATAGCTTGGGGTGCGAGCGCAGTAGCTGACCTAGCTGTTCAAGCACACGCTGCAGGACAAAGTCGGTGATCTGGCGAATCTGCCCGGTATTCTCCGCCAGCGGAATGAAAAGGTCCGGGCTGGTCAGGGTGCCGTCCGGGCGGCGCCAGCGCACCAAGGCCTCGGCGCCCACACAGCGCCGGCTGTCGAGCTCGATGATGGGTTGGTAGAGCACCTGCAGCTCTCCACGACGCAAGGCATTCTGCAACTCTGAACTCATCGACCGTCGTTGCAGAATCAACTGCAGTACCAACCAACCGATGCAGCAGGCCGCCAGCACGCTGCCGGGGAACAGCAACCAGAGCATGCCGTTCATCCTCAGCGGCAGACTGGCCCTCGGGGCAATCAGCACCAACTGGTAATCCGGCGACTTGGTCGGCATTCGGTAGATCAGCCGATCACTGAGTTCCAGCAGCGACTTGTGGCTGGTCGACCAGGCCGAGGGCGGAGGCCATACCTGTGGCGGGCCAAGCACCGGAATGGCCCGGGCGCCGTTATCCAGCACCACGACCAGGCTGCCGCCCGGGGGCAGGTCCACCACATCGGTCAAATGCCCACGGGAGGTGGACACCAGAAACTTGCCCCGGCCCAGCATCAGTGCTGCCAGGTTCTCGTTCGGCTCGGTGGTTGTGTTAAGCCAGTAGCTGTACGTCGGCCCCTGGATATCTGGCGCCCGCAAGGGAACGAACGCTCGCTCATCACCGCGGTTGGAGCAGGCAACATTGCCATCTACATAAGCCGCTTCATAGATGAACCGCGAGCTCAGGCCAACCTGTTGCAGAGCTGCCAGCATCGCCGGGCTGCAGCCGCGCAAGGGTTGGGCCTGCAGCAGGTCTACCCCTTCGCGCAACTGGCCGAACACCTGTTCGAGCCGGTCCAGAAAACGCTCGCCCTGGGCATTCATCTGTTCGCTTTCGCTTTGCTTCATTTGTTGCAGGGCAATGCCAATGCTGGCAGAGAGCAACACCGCGGCGCTGGCCAGCGCTGCCAAAGTGGCCAGCATCCAGGGGCGGTAAAAAATTTGGCGCAGCAAGGCAATGAAGGCTGACATCGAAGGCATCCAGTTGATAACCAAGGTATAGCAACGGAATCAATAATCACCCTCACCGTTTGGCGCTTCGCTGCAATCCACCCACGCTCTTTGTAGAGGCAGCCTTGTGGCTGCGATGAGAACGTTAATAAACCGCGTCGACCAAACCCGCCTCTTCATAGCGCAAGGCTGCTGCAACAAGTACCTCGCCCGCCACGACTCAACGCATGCGGTTAAGTACCTGCAGCATCGCTGCTGTCTGTGCATCCGGCATGCCGTCGAAGCGCTGCGGGCGGAAGCGCATCTGGAAGGCGGCAATCACATGACGTGTGGCGACATCCAGCACGCCGGTCTGCTCGATCTGATAGCCAAACCGTGCCAGCTCCTGCTGGTACCAGCCAACGCTTGGCGGGTTGACGCTGAAGTAGGCTTGCTGCCGTGCCACGGCGTTAGCATCCGGCCAGATACCCAGCCCGGCATCGGCCAGGCGCTTCCACGGGAACAATGGCCCCGGGTCCAGCTTGCGCAGCGGGGCGATGTCACTGTGGCCGATGATATGGCGTGGTTCGATGTTGTTGCGTTTGACAATGTCCTTGAGCAGCGCGATCAGCGACTGGATCTGCGCCTCGCTGTAAGGGTGCCAGACCCGGCCGTTCGGGGTGTCGGTAAAGCCCGGGTTGACGATCTCGATACCAATGGACGAGGAGTTCAGCCAGGTGCGCCCCTGCCACTGGCTATCACCGGCATGCCAGGCACGACGGTTTTCATCCACCAGCTGATACACCGTTGCCGGGCCATCGCCGATCAGGTAATGGCTGCTGACTTCACCCTGGGTAAGCAGCGCCAGGGAGCGCTCCAGCGAAGCATTGGTGTAATGCAGGACAACGAACTGGATGCGGTTGTCCTGATTGACCGAAGGGTGACTGCGGTCGATGCGCAGGCCCGTCGAGCAACCGGCGACAGACAATAGCAAAAAGGAAATCAAGGTTTTTTTAAGCGTGGAAAGCACGTCAGTGGCCTCAGCGTATGAGCGCTACAGTATAACGTGCTCACCTGCGCTGTGCCTGCCGAGGAAACGGCGGCTGGCTAGCCTTGCTCGACGCGATTACGCCCCTGCTCCTTTGCCCGGTACAGCGCTGCATCGGCTCGTTTGAGCACCTGATCGCTGCGTTCGCCAGAACGGAATGCACCCAGGCCGATGGAGGTGGTGATCACTACCCGCTCACCCTTGAAGTGGAATGGGCAGGCTTCGACTGTGGCGCGCAACACCTCGGCCATCTGCGCAGCGACTGCGGGCGTAGTCTGCGGCAACAGCAAGACGAATTCCTCGCCGCCAAAACGGGCGATGAAATCCCGGCCCCGCAGACGCTTGCGCAACTGGTCGGCCACGATCTTGAGGACCTTGTCCCCAGCCAGATGACCATAGTTGTCGTTGATGCGTTTGAAATGGTCCAGGTCAAGAATCGCCATCGCCAGATGACCGCCGTTTTCCTGCCAGTCAAGCATTTCGCGTTCGACTTGCTCGCTCCAGGCCGCACGGTTGGGCAGGCCGGTGAGCGGGTCCAGCAGCGCTTTCTGGCGCTGTTCTTCCAGGTGTTCGCGATAGCCAAGCGCCTCATGCTCCATGCTCGCCACCCGCTCCGACAAGCCTTGCAGGCGACCGGCCAGTTCCTGCTCGCGGCGATCACGCTCGTGCTTGTGCTCGTCCATGGTCAGCAGCAAGCCTTCCAGGCGGTTTTCCAGAATGTGCTTGAGGCTGTCTACATCGGCGGCACCTTGCACGCTGCTCTGCAGGCCGTCGACGTGCTCACGCAGTTGGCTATCCAGCTCGCGGGCAGCGGTGCTGTTGTCCGCGTGACCGGCACTGGCCTCGTGCAGGTGGCTCTGGAAACCTTCCAGGCGTTCATTGAGCTGCTGCAGGTAGGTTTCGAATTCGTGCTGGCCGCTGTCGGTGATCGCCAGCATGAGGACTGCCAAGTCATCCAGCACCGGGATCAGCTCATACCAGTTCAAGCCGCGAGCAACCCGCTCGCGCATTTCCAACGCCTGAGCCTTGTGGCGCTCGGGCAGGCTAAGGTCATCGAGCAGACCGATCAGGGTCTGCTCGATGTGCGCGGCAACCTGGCTGTAAGGCGGCTCCACTGCGTAGGGCAGGGCATAGGGGCCGTCTTCACCAAAGGTTTCTTCAAGGGCTTGTAAGGGTTCTGCCTCAGCCAATGGCTCGCTGGCGGAAACTGCAGCTTCCGGCAATAGCGCCTTGTCCCTTGGCAACGGGGCTGGCGCCATTTCGGCCGTTTCGATCAGCGCTGGGCCAAATGCCTCCAGCTCAAGCTCGGGCGCTTCGGCCACCTCGGCAGTCGGAGCAGCAGGGGCCGACAACGGTTGTAGCGCATCGACATCATCGGGCCGCGAGGGCTCGGCACTGCCGGCTGCCTGGGGCACAACCTCGGCAGCAGGCAACGCCACCGGCGCAAGCTCTGCTCCTGCCTGTGCATCTTCCTCGCGGCTTCCGAACAACCGCTGCAGAAACCCGGGTCGGGCTTCTTCACCCGGCTTGCCAAGGGCCGACAGCGCGCGCCCTTGCAAGCCGCTCAACTCGCCCAACAGCGGCGGCAGCTCGCGTGACTGGGCAACCCCGCCGTCGAGCTTCTTCGCCAGTTTTTTCAATGGCCGCGAGATATCACTGGGCAGGGGCAGGCCTTGCAGTTGGCCAACCAGTGCGGTCAGCGCATCGCTGACTTGGTTCATGCGGGTTTCGCGACGCTGTTCGGAATCCAGTACCGCTTTCTCAAGGCGCGGAATCAAGCCGGCGAGGCCGGCGTCCATGTTGTCGCTGCGAATGACATCGCGCATTTCCTTCATGCACGCGTCTACCACCTTGTCACTGCCTTCAGCAGCCAGGGTGCTGCGCACCAGGCCTCGACGCAGCAGGTCAAGACGGGCATCCCAACGGCGTTCGAGCTTTTCTTGCTGCTCGATGCTTTTAAGGTATTTTTCTTTCCAGCGCTCAGCGTCTTCAGTCATGCCCGGGTCCGCAAACGGTGATGGCAATTAGCTCAAAACCGGCAGCGTATCCACAGTCAATGCATCAGGCAATCGAATCTCGACAGCAACGGGAAGGTGGTCCGAAATTGGCTGCGCCAGCACCTCGACACGCTCCAGCGTGAGGCTTGAACTGAGCAAAATATGATCAAGGCAACGCTGCGGTCGCCAACTGGGGAAGGTGGCCTCGACTTGCGGGGCGACCAGGCCCAGGTCGCGCAGTGGCGAATGCTCCAGCAGGTCGGTGGCATGGGTGTTCATGTCACCCATCAGCACCTGGTGACGGTAGCCGCCTATCAGCTCGCGGATATAACCCAGCTGCAGGGCGCGGGTCTTGGCCCCCAATGCCAGGTGCATCATCACCACTATCAGCGCATCTTCGCCTTCGCCAAACCGCACCAGAATCGCACCTCGCCCGGCCGGGCCAGGCAACGGATGGTCTTCGAGCAGTTGCGGCTTCAGGCGGCTGAGCACACCGTTGCTGTGCTGGGCAAAACGCCCAAGGTTGCGGTTGAGCTGCTGGTACCAATAGGGGAAGGCCCCCAAGTGGGCCAGGTGTTCGACCTGGTTGACGTAGCCCGAGCGCAGGCTGCCACCATCGGCTTCCTGCAGGGCCACCAGGTCGAAGTCACCCAGCAACCTGCCGATCTTCTGCAGGTTACCGGCACGGCCGTTATGCGGCAGCAGGTGCTGCCAGCTACGCGTCAGGTAATGGCGGTAGCGCTCGGTGCTTATGCCCACCTGGATGTTGAAACTGAGCAGCCGCAGACGACCATCCTCGGGCAGGCCCGGGGCCTGCAGGTGATGCTCGTTGACCTGCGGCTCGTGCAGGCCAATGCCACGCGTAGCTCTGAAGCGGGGCATGGGTGACGCCGCCTACTTGGCAGCGCGCTCCTTGTCGATCAGCTGGTCGGCGACATTCAGCACGCCTTCCGGTCCGCCGGCAGTCCCCAGGTCGAAGCGGTACTTGCCGTTGACGACCATGCTCGGTACGCCGGTGATTTCATACTTCTTCGCCAATTCCTTGGCCTGTTTGACCTGGCCCTTGATGGCGAACGAGTCGAAGGTGGCGAGGAACTTGTCCTTGTCCACACCTTGAGTGGCGAGGAAGTCGGCCATGTCGTTCTTGTCGGTCAGGCGCTTGTGCTGGTTCTGAATGGCATCGAACACCGCCGCGTGCACCTTGTGCTCGACGCCCATGGCTTCGAGGGTCAGGAACATCTGGCCGTGTGCATCCCACGGGCCACCGAACATGGCCGGTACGCGCTTGAAGTTGACGTCCTTGGGCAGCTTTTCAGCCCAAGGGTTGATGGTCGGCTCGAAGTGGTAGCAATGTGGGCAGCCGTACCAGAACAGCTCGACGACTTCGATCTTGCCAGGCACGGAAACCGGAACAGGGTTGCTCAGCTCGATGTATTCCTTGCCGGCGACAGGCTCGGCGGCCTGAACGGCAGTCATACCGAATACGCTGGCGGCGACCAGCGCAGCGCTGAGAATCAGTTTACGCATGCTTTACTCCTGAGCAGTCATGGGTCGCCACGACGCGACCTGCACTGAGACAGGCCGGGAAGGGCTCGAGTTCTGTAGTGTAACGGCTGCGGACGGAAAAAAGGGCAGCCCGGCCGCCCTTTCATCATTGACCTACAACATTAACCGAAAGTTAATGCAGGCCCTGGATGTAGCTGGCCAACGCTTCGATGTCATGGTTGCTCAGCTTGCCAGCGATGGTGCGCATGGTCATGGCATCGCCATCGTTGGTGCGGTTGCCTTCGCGGAAATCAGTGAGCTGCTTGGCCACGTACTGCGAGTGCTGCCCGCCCAGGTGCGGGAAGCCGGCCAGGGCGATGCCCGCGCCGTTAGGCGAGTGGCAGCCAGTGCAGGCCGGCATGCCCTTTTCCAGGTCGCCACCATTGAACAGCGCACGGCCGCGCTCGACCAGTTTGGGATCGGCGGCACCCACGCTGCCTTTCTGGCTGGAGAAGTAGGCGGCGATATCGGCCAGATCCTGGTCGCTGAATGCGGCCAGCATGCCGGTCATTTCCAGCACGGTACGCTTGCCCGACTTGATATCGTGCAGTTGTTTTTCGAGATAGCGCTGGCCTTGGCCGGCCAGTTTCGGGAAGTTCGGTGCCAGGCTGTTGCCGTCAGGATTGTGGCAGGCGCCACAGACGGCGGTCTTGGCCTGGCCAGCGGCGGCATCGCCTTTGATAGGTTGCGCAGCAGTGGCCGCACCAGCGACACCCAAGGTCAACAGCAGACTCACGACTAGTTTGTTCATCAGCTAATCCAACACGGCTAAGGGTGAAATGTTATGTATCGGGACTGCCGCTCATCCAAAGGATGACCAAACGGTAGTCCTCGGCACTGCAGTCCATGCACAATCCACGCGGCGGCATAGCCTTGAAACCCTGGGTCACGTGCTTCACCAGTACATCCATGCCTTGCGCCAGCCTTGGCTCCCATGCTGCCCGGTCACCCCGTCTGGGTGCCTGTGGCAACTGCCCGGTGTGACAGGCCGCACACGTGCGGTTGTACAACACCTCGGGATCCTGTGTAGCCTGTGCGCTGAAAAACGGCAGGAACATACCGACAGCAAGCAGCCATTTCGCCATGCGGAACGACCTTCAGGGTTGGGGGCCGCGCTGCGTTCTGTTGCGCGAGCTATTGTTCGACACCCCATGCCCGTTCTCCTTCGCTGGGAGAATGAGCACACAAAAACTGGGGCATTATATACTTCCGCCATCCAAACGGAAACGACACCGCTTGCCAGGCTTGGCTCTACAAAGTCAGGCAACACCCACATCGGATATCCCATGCAAGTCAAGAACCCCATCCTCGGCCTCTGCCAGAAAGCCAAATTCGCCCTCAGCGCAGCCAAGGTCGAACAATGCCCGGACGACCAGGGCTACGAGGTGGCTTTTGCCGGCCGTTCCAACGCCGGCAAATCCAGCGCCCTCAATACCCTGACTCATGCCAGCCTGGCGCGTACCTCGAAAACTCCCGGACGCACCCAGCTGTTGAATTTCTTCAGTCTGGACGATGAACGGCGTTTGGTCGACCTGCCGGGCTATGGTTATGCAAAAGTCCCGATTCCGCTCAAGCAGCACTGGCAGAAACACCTGGAAGCCTACCTGGGCAGCCGTGAGTGCCTGCGTGGCGTGATCCTGATGATGGACGTGCGTCACCCGATGACCGACTTCGACAAGATGATGCTCGACTGGGCCAAGGCCAGCAGCATGCCGATGCACATCCTGCTGACCAAGGCCGACAAGCTGACCCACGGCGCGGGCAAGAACACACTGCTGAAAGTACAGTCGGAAATCCGCAAGGGCTGGGGGGATGGCGTGACCATCCAGCTGTTCTCGGCACCCAAGCGCCTGGGCGTGGAAGACGCCTACCGAGTGCTGGCAGACTGGATGGAACTGGAAGACAAGCCGGTCATTTAATGCTTTGCGCCTGACCCGTAGGAGCGGGTTTGCCCGCAAAAGGGCCGGGCCTGCTCTCCACCCGCCGTTCACCGTTGCCGCCACTACCGTATTCGCGGGTAAACCCGCTCCTACACCTGATCGGGGTTGGACACGCTTTGGTGATTGGGCGCAGGCCCTTGTAGGCGCGGGTTTACCCGCGAATGCAGCGGTGAATTCGACATCGCATTCGCGGGTAAACCCGCGCCTACGGAGGCTCAGTACAAGCCATCCGGCAAATTCCGGGCAAAAAAAACCCCGGACTTCGTATGGGGAGGGGGAAGTTCGGGGTCCAAGTCCGGACCGCTAGGGCGGGGTCCAGATATCTGCCAACACTTAACACAACATAGGAGCATCGAAGGGCTTCACCAGCCATTCAGTTACTCTGAGTTCCGCTTCACCGGTTTAGTTCCGAAGCCCACAAAACTATTTGCGATAGTTTCATGAAACTTAAGCACCCACAGCACTGAGCGGTGCTCGGATCCGCGTCACTACGCCGCAGATCCTACACAGTTTTACCTGCTCAATCAGTGAGCTTCGTCCCAATTCGCACCAACGCCTGCTTCGACAAGCAGCGGCACATCCAGCTGCGCGGCCTGGCTCATGTGCTGGCGAATTTCATCTTTCACCTGCTCCACCAGGTCCTCGCGTACCTCAAGCACCAGTTCGTCGTGCACCTGAAGGATCACCCGGGCATCCAGCCCGCTCTCGCTCAACCAGTTATCTACTTTGACCATGGCCCGCTTGATGATGTCGGCCGCAGTACCCTGCATCGGGGCGTTGATCGCCGTGCGCTCGGCGCCCTTGCGCAGGGCAGGGTTCTTGGCATTGATGTCTGGCAAGTACAGCCGGCGGCCAAACAGGGTTTCGACAAAGCCTTGCTCGGCCGCCTGGGCGCGGGTGCGCTCCATATAGGCCAGCACGCCCGGGTAGCGGGCAAAATAACGGTCGATGTAGTCCTGTGACTGCTTGCGGTCGACGCCGATCTGCTTGGCCAGGCCAAAGGCGCTCATGCCGTAAATCAGGCCGAAGTTGATCGCCTTGGCGCTGCGGCGCTGGTCGGTGGTCACGTCTTCCAGGGCCACACCGAACACTTCGGCTGCCGTGGCGCGGTGCACGTCCAGGTCATTGCGGAAGGCATGCAGCAAGCCTTCGTCCTTGGCCAGGTGGGCCATGATGCGCAGCTCGATCTGTGAATAGTCCGCCGCCAGAAGCTTGTAACCCGGACTGGCGACGAACGCCTGGCGAATACGCCGCCCTTCAGCGGTGCGGATCGGAATGTTCTGCAGGTTCGGGTCGCTCGACGACAACCGGCCGGTGGCCGCCACGGCCTGCTGGTAGGACGTGTGGATACGCCCGGTGCGCGGGTTGATCTGCCCCGGTAACTTGTCGGTGTAGGTGCTCTTGAGCTTGCTCAGGCTGCGGTACTGCATCAGCACCTCTGGCAGCGGGTAGCCTTGTTCGGCCAGTTCGTCGAGCACTGCTTCGGCGGTGGATGGCTGGCCCTTGGCGGTCTTGCTCAGCACCGGCATGCCCAGCTTGTCGTAAAGAATCGTGCCCAGCTGCTTGGGCGAGCCGAGGTTGAACGTCTCACCGGCGAGCTCGTAGGCACGCAGCTCCAGCTCAGCCATCTTCACGCCCAGCTCACCGCTCTGTACCTTCAACAGCTCGGCATCGACCAGCGCACCCTGGCGCTCGATCCTGGCCAGCACCGGCACCAGCGGCATCTCGATATCCATCAGCACCGGTTGCACGCTCGGCGTCTGTGCCAGGCGGGCCTGCAATGCATGGTGCAGGCGCAGCGTGATGTCGGCGTCTTCGGCGGCGTACGGGCCGGCCTTGTCCAGGGTGATCTGGTTGAAGGTAAGCTGCTTGGCACCCTTGCCGGCGATGTCCTCGAAGGCGATCGTGGTGTGGTCGAGGTACTTCTGCGCCAGGCTGTCCATGTCATGACGGGTGGCCGTGGAGTTCAGCACGTACGACTCGAGCATGGTGTCATAGGCCACGCCGCGCATCTCGATGGCGGGGGAGCCATTGGCGAGGATGTTGATGTCGTACTTGGCGTTCTGCCCGACCTTGGCCTTGGCCGGGTCCTCCAGCAGTGGCTTCAGCGCCAGCAGCACGGCCTCGCGGTCCAGCTGGGCCGGCGCGCCTTCATAATCGTGGGCCAGCGGCACATAGGCCGCTTCATGCGGCTCGACAGCGAAGGACAGGCCGACCAACTGCGCCTGCTGGGCGTCCAGGCCGGTGGTCTCGGTGTCGAAGGCAAACAGCGGTGCCTGGCGCAGCTTCTCCAGCCAGGCGTCGAAACGGGCCTGGTCGAGAATGGTTTCGTATTTGGGCTCGACCTTGGCCGCAGGCTCCACGGCCGGGGCAACATCATCACCAGCCTTGGCCGCATCGCGCTGCACTTCGGCGACCCAGCTCTTGAACTCCATCTCGGTATACAACGCCAGCAACGCCTCGCGGTCAGGTTCACCGCACACCAGCGCCTCGACCTCCACATCCAGCGGCACGTCAACCTTGATGGTTGCCAGCTCGTAGGACAGGAAAGCCGCGTCGCGGTGCTCCTCCAGTTTGGCCGGCAAGGTCTTGGCGCCGCGAATGGCCAGCGTTGGCACCTTGTCCAGGTTGGCGTAAAGGTCGCTGAGACCGCCGCCGATGCCGGTCAGCAGCCCCACTGCCGTTTTTTCGCCCACGCCCGGCACACCCGGGATGTTGTCGACCTTGTCACCCATCAGGGCCAAGAAGTCGATGATGTGTTCCGGGCCGACGCCGAACTTCTCGTGCACGCCAGCCACGTCCAGCACGCTTCCGGTCATGGTGTTGACCAAGGTAATGTGCCCGTCCACCAGCTGCGCCATGTCCTTGTCACCGGTCGAGATGATCACCGGGCGACCCAGGGCGGCGCTGCTGCGCGCCAAGGTGCCGATCACGTCGTCAGCCTCGACACCCTCCACGCACAGCAGCGGGTAGCCCAACGCCTTGACGCTGGCGTGCAGCGGCTCGATCTGTACCCGCAGGTCATCCGGCATGCTGGGGCGGTTAGCCTTGTACTCGGCGAACATGGCATCGCGGAAAGTGCCGCCCTTGGCGTCGAACACCACGGCAAACAGGCTGTCGGGATATTGCTTGCGCAGGCTCTTGAGCATGTTCAGCACACCCTTCACCGCACCGGTCGGCATGCCCTTGGACGTGGTCAGCGGTGGCAGCGCGTGGAAGGCGCGATAAAGGTAGGAGGAACCGTCCACCAGGACGAGGGGCGCTTGGCTCATGAGCAGAATCAACCTTTTCGACGGGTCCGGCGCTAGAATAGCCAGAATCATTGACGACAAAGGGACTAGGTTATCATGCGCACACTCAATCGCCTGTTACTGCTCGGCCTGTTGGCAACCACGCCTGTCGTCACCCTGGCGGCGGACGACGCCCCCTCGGCCGATCCCGAGGTGACCATTCGCACGGAAGGCGATAAAACCATCCAGGAATACCGGCAAAACGGCTTCCTGTATGCGATCAAGATCACGCCGAAAAACGGCAAGCCTTACTTCCTGGTACGCGCTGATGGCACTGATGCCAATTTCATTCGATCCGACCAGCCGGACATGCTGATTCCGTCCTGGAAGATCTTCGAGTGGTAAGCTGACGCGCACCGTTCACATCAACCCGGCACTTCCCGGCGGAAGTGCCCGTATGGGCAATTTTTCATCATGTCAGTCTTCACCCCCGTGACCCGGCCTGAGCTGGAAACCTTTCTGGCGCCGTACGAGCTGGGCCGTCTGCTCGACTTCCAGGGCATTGCCGCCGGTACCGAGAACAGCAATTTCTTCGTCAGCCTCGAACAGGGGGAGTTCGTCCTGACGCTGATAGAGCGTGGGCCCAGCGAGGACATGCCGTTCTTCATCGAGCTGCTCGATACCCTGCACGGTGCCGACATGCCGGTGCCCTATGCCATTCGTGATCGCGACGGCAACGGCCTGCGCGAGCTGTGCGGCAAGCCGGCATTGCTGCAGCCCAGGCTGTCGGGCAAACACATCAAGGCACCCAACAACCAGCACTGCGCCCAGGTCGGCGAGCTACTGGCACACATTCACCTGGCCACCCGAGAGCACATCATCGAGCGCCGCACCGACCGCGGCCTGGACTGGATGCTGGCCTCGGGTGCCGAGCTACTGCCACGCCTGACTGCGGAGCAAGCCGCATTGCTGCAGCCGGCGCTGGACGAAATCAGCGCACATAAGGCGCAGATCCTGGCCTTGCCGCGGGCCAACCTGCATGCCGACCTGTTCCGCGACAACGTGATGTTCGAAGGCACCCACCTGACCGGTGTGATCGACTTCTACAATGCCTGCTCCGGGCCGATGCTGTATGACATTGCCATCACCGTGAACGACTGGTGCCTGGATGAGCAGGGAGCGGTGGATGTACCACGCGCCCAGGCACTGCTGGCAGCCTACGCGGCGCTGCGGCCGTTCACTGCAGCCGAAGCCGAGCTGTGGCCGGAAATGTTGAGGGTAGGCTGCGTGCGTTTCTGGCTGTCGCGCCTGATTGCCGCCGAATCGTTTGCCGGGATGGATGTGATGATCCACGATCCGAGTGAGTTTGAAGTACGTCTGGCGCAGCGCCAGCAGGTGGCTTTGCACCTGCCGTTCGCTCTGTAGACCACGTCTGCTTCTTCGCGGGTGAACCCGCTCCCACAGGGATAGCGACAGCCTTGAGGCCTGCGCAGTACCTGTGGGCACGGATTCACCCGCGAAGGGGCCGGTACAGGCTTACAACTGTTCCAGGCAGCCTGTCAGGTCACCGCCCAGCTTCTCCAGCAAGCGTTCATACCCTTTGCCATCCACCGGATCGGTGCCACCCAAGGCATCCAGCTCGGCCAGGCGCACCGGCAACCCGGCAGTCAGCGTCTCGGCCAATCGCGGCCGCAGTGGCGGCTCGCTGAACACGCAGGTCTTGCCCACTTCCTGAAGACGCTTGCGCATGGCCGCCACATGTTGCGCCCCAGGCTGCACCTCGGATGCCACGCTGAACACGCCCGCGTGCTTCAAGCCATATTCAGCTTCAAAATAGTCGAAGGCTTCGTGGAAGACGAAGTACGGCTTGCCGGCAATACCGGCCACGCGCGCCTTGATACGCCCATCCAACGCATCCAGGCGTTCATCGAAGGCCTTCAGGTTGCTCTGATAGCGAGCCGCATTGGCCGGGTCGACCTGGGCCAGGTCAGCTGCCATTTTTGCCGCGATTACTCGCGCATTGACCGACGATAGCCACAAATGCGCATCCAGGCTGCCTGGGCGGTGATCGTGGTCATGATCGTCATGGTCTGCTTCCTCATGGGAATGGCTGTCCTCGCCAAAGTGGCGCAGCTTCATGCCCGGCAGCGACTGCACAGCCACTGTGGCCTTGCTGCGGCTTCCCAGCACACGCGGAAGGAAATTCTCCATGTCAGGGCCGATCCAGTAAAGCAGGTCGGCATCGCCTACCCGCCGCACGTCCGAGGGGCGCAGCGCATAGTGGTGGGGTGAAGCGCCGGGCGGCAGCAGCACGTCAGGGCTGCCAACACCCTCCTGCACGGCAGCGGCAATCTGCTGCAGGGGCTTGATACTGGTGAGCACACGCACGTCGGCCTGCGCGGATAATGCGATGAAAGCGACAAACAGAGCCAGGAATCGGGACACGGTGGATACTCGAATCTTCAGAAACAGGTAACATAATAACGTCTCTGTCCAGAACCGTCGCTGCCCATGTCCATCACACCGCTGGCCAACCGTCCTCACGACCACTCCCATTGCGTACACAGCGCACTGGCTGAAGCCGACGCCTTGTGCACCCGCCAGGGCCTGCGCCTGACAGCCCTGCGCCGCCGTGTGCTGGAGCTGGTGTGGCAGAGCCACAAGCCACTGGGCGCCTACGACATCCTCGCTGTGCTCAGTGAGCAGGACGGCCGCCGCGCCGCGCCGCCCACGGTGTACCGTGCGCTGGACTTCCTGCTGGAAAACGGCCTGGTACATCGCATCGCATCGCTCAACGCCTTCATCGGCTGCAGCCACCCCGAGCACGTGCACCAAGGCCAGTTCCTGATCTGTCGGGCCTGCCATGTGGCCATCGAGCTCGAGCAGAGCAGCATCAGCGAGGCCATCATCAACAGCGCCAAAGGCGTGGGTTTCACGGTCGAGACCCAGACCGTGGAAGTGGTCGGCCTGTGCGGTAACTGCCGGAGCGCGGCATGAGCGACGCCCTGATTCGCCTGGAGCAGGTCGGCGTCACCTTTGGCGGTGAGGCAGTGCTCGACAGCATCGACCTGTCGGTCGCCCCAGGCCAGATCGTCACCCTGATTGGCCCCAACGGGGCGGGCAAGACGACCCTGGTGCGCGCCGTACTTGGCCTGCTCAAGCCACATCGCGGCAAGGTATGGCGCAAACCCAAGCTGCGCATTGGCTACATGCCGCAGAAGATTCAGGTTGATGCCACGCTGCCGCTGTCGGTGCTGCGCTTCCTGCGCCTGGTGCCCGGCGTAGACCGCGCGGCAGCCTTGTCGGCGCTGCAGGAAGTGGGCGCCGAGCAGGTCATCGACAGCCCGATCCAGACTATTTCCGGCGGCGAAATGCAACGCGTGCTGCTGGCCCGCGCCTTGCTGCGCGAACCCCAGTTGCTGGTGCTCGACGAACCGGTACAAGGTGTGGACGTGGTCGGCCAGACCGAGCTTTACAACCTCATCACCCGCCTGCGCGACCGCCACGGCTGCGGCGTACTGATGGTGTCCCACGACCTGCACCTGGTCATGAGCGCCACCGACCAGGTGGTGTGCCTGAACCGCCACGTGTGCTGCTCGGGCCACCCAGAGCAAGTCAGCGGTGACCCGGCGTTCGTCGAGCTGTTCGGCAAGACCGCACCGAGCCTGGCCATCTACCACCACCATCACGACCACAGCCACGACCTGCATGGCTCGGTGGTCGCCCCTGGCACCCATGTTCACGGAGAGCACTGCAAGCATGGCTGATTTTCTTCTCTACGCCTTGCTTGCCGGCTTGTCCCTGGCACTGGTTGCAGGCCCACTGGGCTCCTTTGTGGTATGGCGGCGCATGGCCTATTTTGGCGACACCCTGTCTCACGCCGCGCTGCTCGGTGTGGCCTTGGGCTTTGCCCTGGATGTCAGCCCGGCATTGGCGGTAACCGTGGGCTGCCTGTTGCTGGCGATCCTGCTGGTGACATTGCAGCAACGCCAGCCGCTGGCCTCCGACACCCTCCTGGGTATCCTGGCCCCCAGCACCTTGTCGCTGGGCTTGGTGGTGCTGAGCTTCATGCACGATGTGCGCATCGACCTGATGGCTTACCTGTTCGGCGATCTGCTGGCCATCAGCACCACCGACCTGGCCTGGATCCTCGGTGGCAGTGCACTGGTCCTGCTGCTGCTCGCTGCGCTGTGGCGGCCGCTGCTGGCGGTTACCGTGCACGAAGAACTGGCCATGGTTGAAGGCCTGCCCGTGGCCGGCTTGCGCATGGCGCTGATGCTGCTGATCGCGGTGGTGATTGCGGTTGCCATGAAAATCGTTGGCGTGTTGCTGATTACCTCACTGCTGATCATTCCTGCCGCTGCGGCACAGCGTCACGCCCGCTCACCAGAGCAGATGGCCTTGGGTGCCAGCCTGCTGGGTGTCACCGCAGTGTGCGGCGGCCTGGCCATGTCCTGGTTCAAGGACACCCCCGCCGGGCCCTCGATCGTGGTCTGCGCCGCGGTGCTATTCTTGCTGAGCCTGGCTCTGCCAAAACGCTGAAAAGCAAGGCGTGTGCAGGCACGCCTTGCAACCTTCGGCCCGTAAAGGGTCTGTAAGGCCTATTTTCGAGCGTGCGCACCTGGGTGTAGACTTGCTCGCTTTTTGCGCAAATAGAGAGTCGCAGGAATGAAGCCGTTCGCCTCCCGTTATCTGCTTGTTGCCGCGTTTTCCCTGATCCTGGCTGCCTGTTCCAATGCGCCGGTCGAACAGGCCACCGCACCTGCTCAAGCAGATGCCTGGCAGCAGTTGCAACAGAACATCGCCAGCAATGAGCTGGCTACCGCCGAAGACCAGCTTGCTGCACTGCAGGCCCAGTCGCCGGATGATGCACGCCTGGAGCAATACCAGCGCCAACTGGCCGAAGCTTACCTGCAACGTAGCCAGATCGTTCTGCAGAAGGGCGATGTAAACGCGGCAGCTACCGCGCTGGCCCGTGCCCGGGCACTGATGCCGCAGGCGCCAGCGGTGACCGGCGGGGATGCCGTGACCCAGGCCCGCAAGGCCGAACTGGAAAAGGCTGAAGCTGCGCTGAAAGCCGCCGAAGCCAAGCCCAAGGCACGCATCATCGACCCGACAGCGCCCAGTACCGTGGTGGCCTTGAAGACCACTGACAGCCGCGCGCTGCGCCGCCAACTGGACGACATTGCCGCCGATGTGGTGAGTTACCAGTGCGAAGTGGTATTCCAGGTACCGCGCACCGAGGATGCACCTTGGCTGAAGACCTTGCTGGAAAAGCGCGTGCGCAAGATTGACAGTGGGTTTGAGCTGAAGCAGAAGCATCAGATCCAGCGCTCGCTGCCGGCACAGGTGGTGCTGGTCCCGCATCAGCAGTAAACGCTTCGCGGGTAAACCCGCTCCTCTATCAGGAGCGGGTTTACCCGCGACAAGGCCTTATCAGGCAGGAACAGCTTCAGCTGCCGCCTCCCGCTCCCACACCCGGTGGCTTTCAACCGCTTTGACAAAGGCATCCACTGCCTTCTGCTCATCCCCGAGCAGCAGCCCCTTGTCCTCCTTGAGCCCCAACGCTTTCGCCAATTCCTTGGTCAGCACCAGCGCCTTCAGGTGCTTGTAGCCCTCCAGCACGAAGTGCTTGGCCAATCCGCTAGCCGCCAGCGCATCCGTAGAGGCCTTGCCCGCAGGCACGACAATCCCATCGAACATGATCGAAGGCATCCCCTCCATCGACGCCGCTACCGACAGTTGTTTGCCATCCGCCGCCTTCACCGGCGCCGAAGTCGGCCCCAGCAGCATCGGCCGGGCACTGTGCGCTTCCAGGGCCTTGACCAGTTTGTCCACGCTGGCAGCGTCCACGCCATCTGCCACCAGCACAGCAATCTTGCGCCCCTTGATACCCACCGAACCTGGGTGGTTCATCTGGCTCAACGCAGGCGATTGCGCCAGCTGGCTACCCTTCACCTTCACCGTACCCGCTTTCGGCGCAGGGAGGCCCAGGTTGGCCGCAACCGCCGCCGCCAACTTCAGGTCGATGTTGGCGAGAATTTCATTCACTTCCCGGGCGCGGATATGTTCACGCTCCACTTTGCCCAACTCGAAGCTGTAAGCCTTGATGATGTGCTGTTGCTCGGTCGGGCTCATGCTCTGAAAGAACAGCCGGGCCTGCGAGAAGTGATCGCCGAACGACTCACTGCGCTGGCGAATCTTGTGCGCATCGATACGCTCCTGATAGCTCTCGAAGCCGCCATCTTGCGCCGCAGGCGGGGTTTCCTTTGGCCAGCCGCCATCAATCGAGTTGGGCTCGTAGGAAGCCCGGCCCTTGTGCACGACGTGCTGGTGCAACGCATCACGCTGGTTGTTGTGGTTCGGCGCTACCGGCCGGTTGATCGGGATCTGGTGGAAGTTCGGCCCACCCAGGCGGCTGATCTGGGTATCGGTGTACGAGAACAGCCGGCCCTGCAGCAGCGGGTCGTTGGTAAAGTCGATACCTGGCACGATATGGCCTGGGCAGAACGCCACCTGTTCGACCTCGGCAAAGAAATTGTCCGGGTTGCGGTTGAGCACCATCTTGCCCAGCGGCGTGACGGGTACCAGTTCCTCCGGGATGATCTTGGTCGGGTCCAACAGGTCGAAGTCGAATTTGTGTTCGTCAGCCTCAGGCACAATCTGCACGCCCAGTTCCCATTCCGGGTAGTCACCGGTTTCGATGGCTTCCCATAGGTCACGGCGCTGGAAGTCGGTGTCCTTGCCCGCCAGCTTCTGGGCTTCGTCCCACAGCAGGGAATGCACGCCCTGGCGTGGTTTCCAATGAAACTTGACGAAGCTGGCCACGCCCTCGGCATTGATCAGGCGGAAGGTATGCACGCCAAAGCCTTCCATCATTCGAAGGCTGCGCGGGATGGCGCGGTCAGACATGGCCCACATGACCATATGGGCCGACTCCGGCACCAGCGAGACGAAATCCCAGAAGGTGTCATGAGCCGAACCGCCGGTCGGTATCTCGTTGTGTGGCTCTGGCTTCACCGCGTGGACAAAATCGGGGAACTTGATGGCATCCTGGATGAAAAACACCGGCATGTTGTTGCCGACCAAGTCGAAATTGCCTTCATCTGTATAGAACTTGACGGCAAAGCCCCGTACATCTCGCACCGTGTCACCAGACCCGCGTGGGCCCTGAACCGTCGAGAAGCGGACAAAAACCGGGGTGATCTTTTCCGGATCTTGCAGGAAGCCCGCCTTGGTCAGCTCAGCGTGGTTGCCGTAGCTCTGGAAGAACCCGTGTGCCCCGGTACCGCGTGCGTGCACGATGCGCTCGGGGATACGCTCATGGTCGAAGTGGGTGATTTTCTCGCGCATGATGAAGTCTTCAAGCAGCGAAGGCCCGCGATCACCCGCCTTGAGGGAGTTCTGGTTGTCAGCAATGCGCACGCCTTGGTTGGTTCGCAGCGCATGCCCGGTCGCATCGCTACGGTCGGCCTCCAGGCTCTGCAGCTTGGCATTGGTGTTGGCCCTGTCGGGGGTCTGGGTACCGGCGGCCTCGCTGTGCTTGGGCGCATCCGTTTTCTTGCTGGGCATGATCGGCTCTCCTCATCAGTCTTAAGGCGTGCCCGTTCAGGGCTTGTGCAAGTAGTGACTGGAGGGCGTTGCCGAGCGTTCAATCAGGATTACCGGTTGTCGCGATATGCCCGATGGATTGGTGCATGACGAAATAAATGCTAAGAACAGCTATGGGAAAAGGCTAAAATGCGCGACCCCAGCTAACCGCTGACCCAAATTTCAATGCGCCCCACAAGGTTCGCTACGTGATCGAGTTCCAACAGGTACATAAAACCTACCGCGTTGCCGGTAGGGAAATCCCCGCACTGAATCCGACCAGCCTGACCATCGAAGATGGCCAGGTGTTCGGCCTGATCGGCCATTCCGGCGCTGGCAAAAGCACCATGCTGCGCCTGATCAACCGCCTGGAGGAACCCTCCGGCGGCACGATCATCGTCGACGGCGAAGACGTCACCGCGTTCAATGCCAGCCAGTTGCGCGGCTTCCGCCAGCAGGTCGGGATGATTTTCCAGCACTTCAACCTGCTGGCTTCCAAGACCGTCGCCGACAACGTCGCCCTGCCACTGGCCCTGGCCGGTGAGCTGTCGCGCAGCGAAATCGACAAGCGTGTCACCGAGCTACTGGCTCGCGTTGGCCTGTCGGACCACGCCAAGAAGTACCCGGCGCAGCTGTCCGGCGGCCAGAAGCAGCGCGTCGGCATCGCCCGCGCCCTGTCCACCAACCCAAAGATTCTGCTATGCGACGAGGCCACCAGTGCCCTCGACCCGCAAACCACGGCCTCGGTCCTGCAACTGCTGGCCGAGATCAACCGTGAACTGAAGCTGACCATCGTGCTGATTACCCACGAGATGGACGTGATCCGCCGTGTCTGCGACCGCGTGGCCGTGATGGACGCCGGTCAGATCGTCGAGCAAGGCTCGGTGGCCGAGGTGTTTTTGCACCCGCAGCACCCCACCACCAAGCGCTTCGTCCAGGAAGACGAGCAGGTCGACGAAGGCGAGCAGCGCGACGACTTTGCCCACGTGCCAGGCCGCATCGTACGCCTGACCTTCCAGGGCGACGCCACCTACGCGCCGCTGCTGGGCACCGTGGCCCGCGAAACCGGTGTCGACTACAGCATCCTCGCCGGGCGTATCGACCGCATCAAGGATGTCCCCTATGGCCAGCTCACTCTCGCCCTGATCGGCGGAGACATGGAAGCGGCGTTCGCCCGCTTCAAGGCAGCTGACGTACATATGGAGGTACTGCGTTGATGGACGCCCTGAATTTCTTTGCCAACGTCGACTGGGCCGAAATCTGGCTGGCCACCGTCGATACCATGATCATGCTGTTCGGCTCGCTGTTCTTCACCGTGCTGCTGGGCCTGCCACTGGGCGTGTTGCTGTTCCTCTGCGGGCCAAAGCAGATGTTCGAACAGAAAGGCGTCTATGCGCTGCTGTCGCTGGTGGTCAACATCCTGCGCTCGCTGCCATTCATCATTTTGCTGATCGTGATGATCCCGTTCACCGTGCTGATCACCGGTACCTCGCTGGGCGTTGCAGGCGCCATCCCGCCGCTGGTAGTGGGTGCCACGCCGTTCTTTGCGCGCCTGGTTGAAACCGCCTTGCGTGAAGTGGACCGCGGCATCATCGAAGCCACCCAGTCGATGGGCGCCACCACCCGCCAGATCATCACCAGTGCGCTGCTGCCGGAGGCCCGTCCGGGCATCTTCGCGGCCATTACCGTAACCGCCATCACCCTGGTTTCTTACACTGCCATGGCCGGTGTGGTGGGTGCCGGTGGCCTTGGTGACCTGGCTATCCGCTTCGGTTACCAGCGTTTCCAGACCGATGTGATGGTAGTGACTGTGGTACTGCTGCTGATACTGGTTCAAGTACTGCAGAGCGTGGGCGACAAACTGGTCGTGCATTTTTCCCGTAAATAACCCCAATGGGGTCGGCCAGGCCGACCCGTTCGGGGGCCGTCGCGGCCCTCACAAGGAGTGATCAATGAAGAAGCTGCTTGCTGTCGCTGCCGCTGTCGCGGCCTTCTCGGCCCAGGCCGATACCCTTACCGTCGCCGCCACCCCGGTGCCGCACGCCGAGATCCTCAACTTCGTCAAACCACAACTGGCGAAAGAAGGCGTAGAGCTGAAGGTCAAGGAATTCACCGACTACATCCAGCCGAACGTGCAGGTGGCCGAAAAGCGCCTGGACGCCAACTTCTTCCAGCACCAGCCTTACCTGGATGAGTTCAACAAGGCCAAGGGTACCCAGCTGGTGAGCGTGGCAGGCGTGCACATCGAGCCACTGGGCGTGTATTCGTCCAAGATCAAGAAGCTGGACGAGCTGTCCTCCGGCGCCACCGTGGTCATCCCCAACGACGCCACCAACGGCGGCCGCGCCTTGCTGCTGCTGGACAAGGCTGGCGTAATCAAGCTCAAGGACAACAAGAACATCCTGTCGACCGTGAAGGATGTTGCCGAAAACCCGAAAAACGTGAAGTTCCGCGAGCTGGAAGCCGCCACCATCCCGCGCGTGCTGACCCAGGTAGATGCTGCCCTGATCAACACCAACTACGCGCTGGAAGCCAAGCTGAACCCGGAAAAAGACGCGCTGGCCATCGAGGGCAGCGACTCGCCTTACGTGAACATCCTGGTTGCCCGCCCGGACAACAAGGACTCGGACGACATGAAGAAACTGGCGGCTGCACTGCACTCGCCTGAGGTGAAGCAGTTCATCATCGAGAAGTACAAAGGCGCTGTGGTTCCGGCGTTCTGAGCCAACATCCCCGGGGCCGCTTTGCGGCCCTTTCGCGACGCAAGGCCGCTCCCACAAAGTAAGGCGTACGCCGATCCGTGGCCTTGTGTCGCGAAAGGCCTGCGCAGCAGGCCCAGCACTCTCAATCCCGCTTGACCAGCCCCGGCAGCTGCGCCCCCAGCTTCTGGTTGTTGAACGGCGCCCGAATGAACCCACGCTGTCGCCCATCCGGCCCGACAATCGCCAGGTTACCGCTGTGATCCACGGTATACCCCGGCTTGCTGGTATCCGCCGGAATGAACGGAATGCTCAAGGCATTGGCCAGCTTCTGGGTATCCTCGATCGACCCCGCCACACCGACAAAGTCTTTGTCGAAATAGCCCAGATACTGCTTTAGCTGGTTCGGCGTATCGCGGTTAGGGTCCACACTCACCAACACCACCTGCAGCCGGTCGACGGCATCCTTGGGCAGCTCGCTCTTCACCTGGCGCAGCTGGGCCAGGGTGGTCGGGCAGATGTCCGGGCAGTAGGTGTAGCCAAAGAACAGCAGCGACCATTTGCCCTTGAGGTCATCCATCTGCACCGGCTGGCCGTCCTGATTGGTCATGGTGACATCAGCCACGGCGCGGCTCTGCGGCAGCAGGATGATGCCCGCATCAATCAGCTCGGCAGGGTTGGGCTGGTCACGACCATTAAGCACCTTGTTGACGGTCAGGCCCAGGATCAACGCGACCAGGGCAACGAGGATGAAGACGGTTTTCTGGGTTCGGGTCATAGGCTCAGCAACAGGTAGTGGTCAAGGAGCAACGCGATGAACAGCGCGAACAGGTAGCCGATAGAGTACTTGAAGGTGCCGATCGCCGCGTGCGGCCGGCTGCTACGGTACAACACCCAGGCCCAATGCAGGAAGCGCAGGCCCAAGCCCAGGGCACAGGCCAGGTACAGCGGGCCACTCATGTGGATGGCATACGGGAGCAGGCTCACCGCCAGCAGGATCAGGGTGTACAGCAGGATATGCAGTTTGGTGTAGCGCTCGCCGTGGGTCACCGGCAACATCGGGATATCGGCCTTGGCGTATTCCTCCTTGCGGTGGATGGCCAGCGCCCAGAAATGCGGCGGGGTCCAGGCGAAAATGATCAGCACAAGCAGCAAGGGTTCGGCGCTGACATGGCCGCTTACCGCCACCCAGCCGAGCAACGGCGGAGCGGCACCGGCCAGGCCACCGATGACGATGTTCTGTGGCGTGGCGCGCTTGAGAAAGCCGGTGTAGAGCACCGCATAACCGAGTAATGAGGCCAGGGTCAGCCAGGCGGTGAGGGCGTTGGTGAACACCAGCAGCAGGACCATGCCCAGCAGCGCCAGGGCCAAAGCGAACAACAGCGCCGGCAGGGGCTCGACTCGGCCTTGGGCCAAAGGCCGTTTGTGGGTGCGTGCCATCAGCGCATCGATGCGCCGATCCACCACATGATTGACCACCGCTGCACCACCCGCGCACAGGCCGATGCCCAGGTTGCCGAACAACAGCACGCTCCAGCTGACGCCCGCTCGGGTGGCCAGGAACATGCCCGCCAGCGAAGTGATCAGCATCAGCACCACCACCTTGGGCTTGGTCAGCTCAAGGTAATCGCGCCAGCGGGCCCGTCGTACGCTTAGAAGCGTCGCCACGAGTCGTTCCTCATGTGATGGGAAATGCCCACCCCGACCACCGGCCGCAGACGCCAACCATGGCCGACACCCATACGAACCTTGTCGACCACTCGAATGCGGTAGTTCACCAGCACCATGCTCAGCAGCAGCATCGCCCCGCCGGCATTGTGCGCAACAGCCACCGCCAGCGGCAGGTGGAACACCACGTTGCTGATGCCCAGGCCCACTTGCAAGGCCAGCGCCAGCAGCACCAGCCGCGCCAGGCCGGGGAGACCACAGCGGTGCAGCTTCCAGCTGAGCATCAACAGCACGCAGGTCACCAGCAGCGCGCCCAGCCTGTGGCTGATGTGGATGGCCGTGCGCGCATCACTGTCCAACTGCCCGCCAAGGTAATTGGGGCCGACGTGCTGGGTCAGGTGGAAGCCGTTGCTGAAATCCGCCGCTGGCCACCACTGGCCATGGCAGGTCGGCAGGTCGATGCAGGCCACGGCTGCGTAGTTGGCGCTGACCCAACCGCCCAGGGCAATCTGGCCGATTACCACCAGCAGCGCCAGTGCAGCGATCCGGCGCAGGCTCAGCGGCAGTTTCGGCAAGGGCGCAAAAGCCCGGGACAGACGCAGAGACAACAGGAACAGCAAGCTCAACGTGGTAAAGCCTCCCAGCAAGTGCGCCGTGACCACCTGCGGCCACAGCTTCAGGGTGACCGTCCACATTCCGAAGGCTGCCTGGGCCAACACCACACCCAGTAGCAGCATCGGCAGGCGATAAGGCTGCCCATCGCGTGCATGCCGGCGCATTGCCTGGAACGCGAGCAGGGCGATCACCACGGCCAGGCTACCGGCAAAGTAGCGGTGGACCATCTCGGCCCAGCCCTTGGCAGCTTCCACCGGGTGCTCAGGAAAGTGCAGCTCGGCATGGGCCAACTGCGCTTCACTCTTGGGCACGCTGATAAAGCCATAGCACCCGGGCCAGTCGGGGCAACCGAGGCCGGCGTGGGTCAGGCGGGTATAGGCACCGAGCAGGACGACCAGCAGTGCCAGCAGGGTGGCGAACACAGCAAGGCGAAATCCAGGTCTGGCCATGGCAGGCTCCTAGCCGATATTGGACAGCTTGAGCAGGTGGCGCAGGTCATCCAGCACATGCTTGCCGTTGACCTTGCCGTCGTAGCGCAGCACCAGGTTGCCGTGCGGGTCGACGATCCACAGCTGCGGGCCGGGCTCGACAACCTTCTGCTGATAACGTTGCGCATCCAGCGGGTAGCGCTGCAACTGCGGGTACTCGCGGCCAAGCAGTGCCTGATAGTCGGCGCTCAGCGGCTGGGCGGCGGCCAGCGCATGGCTGGCGCGGCTGGCATCACGCCCCAGCCCGACCTGAATCTGCCGAGCCAGGTACACCAGGCGCTGACAGTCTTCGGTGCAGGCCTGGGGTGCGCTGACCAGCAACTGCCAGCGATCGTCCTGCCCCCCCACGCCGAGATCGGCACGGCTTTCCCCATTGCCAATCATGGCGCCATGGTAGCTGCGGCCTTCCGGTACCCAGAATTTGAGTTTGTACATGCTGGTGGCCAGAACCATCGGCCCAAGCACCACCAGCAGGATCAGCAACAGCTGCAAACGCCCGCGGGCTCTGGGCTTGCTACGTTCAGGCACGTCCAGTGGAGTGGCGGTGGCCATGGCGTTTCTCCTTTGTTTGGTGCCAGCCGAAGTAGAGGTAGAGCAGAACCAGAGCGGTAGCCAGGGCAAACCACTGCACGGCGTAGCCCACGTGTTTTTCGGGGCTCATGGCCACAACCGGCCAGTCCAGGCGATAGCTCGCAGGGCCCGCCTCAAGGCGCAATTCCTGGGCGAAGCCTTCGCGATCAAGCTGTTGCCATAGCTGCGCGGCATCGATAGCGGTCAACAGATGCGGCCATTGCCCGCCGATGGGGTCCGGGTGCAGCTGGAAGGTGCTACCGGGCGCGACATACACAGAGGCATCCAGCGCCACGGCCTGGGCAGGGGTTTCGAAGTGCACCGGCACCCGGCGGTCCAGCCATGGCAGCCAGCCACGATTGATCAGCAACCACAGGCCGCTGGCTTGGTCGTGGAAGGGCTGCAGCAGCTCGACACCGGCTTTGCCGTCGCGCATGCGGTTGTCCAGCAGCACGCTGTGCTCGGCGTCGAAGCGGCCATACAGGTGCACGCGGCGGAAGGCGTTGTCTTCTTTCGAGAGGAGCTGGGAGGTGGCGATCGGCGCTTCAACCCGCCGTTCTGCATAGGTGGCCAGCAGCACGCGCTTTTCCTCGGCACGGCCGAGTTGCCAGCAACCAAGCGCAATCAGCCCCGGCAGCAATGCAAGCACCACCAGCGTCGGTACCCAGCCTGGGCGAAACGGCCTCACGGGCGCCTCGCTATACTTATCCACATCACCGCATCCCCCCGGAGTAACGCCATGCTCAAGGCCGCGATTGTCCTGATGCTGTTGGCCACGATTGCCAGCCTGTTCAGTGGCCTAGTGTTTCTGGTCAAGGATGATGAAAACTCGACCCGTCTGCTCAAGGCCCTGACCGTACGGGTGACCCTGGCAGCCTTGACCATAGGCCTGGTCGCCTGGGGCTTGATCAGCGGTCAGCTGGTCTCCCACGCCCCTTTCTGAAGCGCTCACCCGCCCCTACAGGGTTTTCGTATTCACAACACATAGACAAAGATGAACAACCCCACCCACACCACATCGACGAAGTGCCAGTACCAACTGGCTGCCTCGAAGCCGAAGTGTTTTTCCGGGTTGAAATGCCCGCGTAGAATGCGCACGAACATCACAATCAGAATGATCGTGCCCAATGTCACGTGGGCGCCGTGAAACCCGGTAAGCATGAAAAACGTCGCACCGTAGATCCCTGAACCCAGTGTCAGCCCCAGCTTGGTATAGGCCTCGTGGTACTCGAAGGCCTGCAGTGCGATAAAGCTGATGCCCAGGACAATGGTCAGCGCCATCCAGAATTTCAGCGGGCCGCGGTGGTCACGGCGCAAGGCGTGGTGGGCAATGGTGATTGTCACACTGGAACTGACCAGCAGGATGGTGTTGATCAGCGGCAGGTGCCACGGGTCGATCACTTCCTTGGGGGGTGGGAACAGCTTGGGATCGGGGGTGTGCAGTAGCGGCCAGGTGAATTCGAACGTTGGCCACAGCATGTGCGCAACACCTTTGGCCCCTTCGCCTCCCAGCCACGGCCCCGCCAGTACGCGGACATAGAACAGCGCGCCGAAGAACGCCAGGAAGAACATCACTTCAGAGAAGATGAACCAGCTCATGCCCCAGCGGAACGAGCGATCCAGCTGCGGGCTGTACAACCCGGCGCGGCTCTCCTTGACCACTGACCCAAACCAGCCGAACAGCATGTAGGCCAGAAACAACGCACCCACGAAGAAGATCAGCGGCCCGTGCGAATCCGGGTGGCCCGCCTTCATGTCGTTGAACCAGGTGCCCAGGCCGAATACCGTGATGAACATGCCGATGGTGGCGATGATCGGCCATTTGCTCTGCGCCGGAACGTAGTAGTGCTCATGACTTGCCATTGCTGTTCTCCTTCCCTTAACGGGCGCCCTGGACGTCCTGCGCCGCAACGTGCGCGACCGGCGGGTGGCGAGCGGTGATGTCGAACAAGGTGTAGGCCAGTGTCAGGTGCTTCACGCTGGCCGGCAGGTCGCGGTCGACGATGAAGCGCACCGGCATCTCGATGCGTTCGCCGGGCTGCAGCACCTGCTGGGTAAAGCAGAAGCACTCGGTCTTGTGGAAGTAGGCCGCGGCCTCGGCCGGGGTAATGCTGGGTATTGCCTGCGCACTCATCGGCCGGTCGGTCGGGTTGTGGGCAATGAAGATCATCTGGTTCACCGCCCCCGGGTTGACCTCCAGCTGGTCGGCAGTGGAGTAGAAGTCCCAGACCATGTCGCTGGCATTGGTCGACATGAACTGCACCCGCACAGCACGCGTCGGGTCACTGACCTGGCTACCTTCGTATTGGCCGCCGGTCTTGCCGTTGATACCGAACGCTTTGCACATGACGTCGTAGATCGGCACCAGCGCGAAGCCGAAGGCGAACATCACCACCGTCAGCATCAACAGGCGCGTTACCAGGCGTTTCACCGACAGGCCGTTCATGGCGGGTTCCTATTTCACTTCCGGGGGTGTCTGGAAGGTGTGGTAGGGCGCAGGCGAGGGTATCGACCACTCAAGGCCCTCGGCGCCATCCCAGGGTTTGGCCGGTGCCGGCGCGCCACCGCGGATGCACTTGATGACAATGAACAGGAAGAAGATCTGCGTGGCGCCGAACATGAACGCGCCGATCGACGACACCATGTTGAAATCGGCGAACTGCAGGTTGTAGTCGGGGATGCGCCGTGGCATGCCGGCCAAGCCTACGAAGTGCATGGGGAAGAAGGCCATGTTCATGCCGATGAACGACAGCCAGAAGTGCAGTTTGCCGAGGGTTTCGTCGTACATGTGGCCGGTCCATTTCGGCAGCCAGTAGTAGGCCGAGGCAAAGATGCCGAAAATTGCACCAGGCACCAGTACGTAATGGAAATGCGCCACCACGAAGTAAGTGTCGTGGTACTGGAAGTCCGCCGGGGCGATCGCCAGCATCAACCCGGAGAAACCACCGATGGTGAACAGGATGACAAAGGCGATGGCGAACAGCATCGGCGTTTCGAAGGTGAGCGAACCTTCCCACATGGTGCTGACCCAGTTGAATACCTTCACCCCGGTGGGCACGGCAATCAGCATGGTGGCATACATGAAGAACAACTCGCCGACCACCGGGATGCCGACCACGAACATATGGTGGGCCCAGACGATGAATGACAGGAAGGCAATGGCGCCGGTGGCATACACCATCGAGGTATAACCGAACAGCGGCTTGCGCGAGAACGCCGGGATGATCGAGCTGACCGCACCGAAGGCGGGCAGGATCATGATGTAAACCTCAGGGTGACCGAAGAACCAGAACACATGCTGGAACAGCACCGGGTCACCGCCACCTGCGGCACTGAAAAAGCTGGTACCGAAGTGGATATCCATCAGCATCATGGTTACCACGCCGGCCAGTACTGGCATCACCGCAATCAGCAGGAACGCGGTAATCAGCCAGGTCCAGACGAACAGCGGCATTTTCATCAGCGTCATGCCGGGGGCACGCAGGTTGAGGATGGTGGCAATCACGTTGATCGCCCCCATGATCGAGCTGATACCCATCAGGTGGATGGCGAAGATGAAGAAGGTGACACTGGCTGGCGCATAGGTGGTGGAAAGCGGTGCGTAGAACGTCCAGCCAAAGTTCGGCCCTCCGCCCGGGCTGAACAGCGTCGAGACCAGCAGCAGGAAGGCCGCCGGCAGCAGCCAGAAGCTGAAGTTGTTCATCCGTGGCAGGGCCATGTCAGGCGCGCCGATCATCAGCGGAATCATCCAGTTGGCCAGACCGACGAAGGCCGGCATCACCGCGCCAAACACCATGATCAGGCCATGCATGGTGGTCATCTGGTTGAAGAACGCCGGCTCCACGATCTGCAAACCCGGCTGGAACAGCTCAGCGCGGATCACCATGGCAAACGAGCCACCGAGCAGGAACATGATGAAACTGAACCACAGGTACATCGTGCCGATGTCTTTATGGTTGGTGGTCAGCACCCAGCGCATCAGGCCCTTGGCCGGGCCGTGCGCATGGTCATGGCCGTGGGCGTGGTCGTCGATCACTGCACTCATGTCCTGTCTCCTGCAATCCATTGATTGCCGCGAGTAACCCGGTTCACTTGGCTTCTGCCTGCTTCAGCGCCAGCACGTCCTTCGGCGTCACCATGTCGCCTTTGTTGTTGCCCCAGGCATTGCGCTCGTAGGTGACCACAGCAGCGATGTCGACTTCCGACAGCTGCTTGCCGAAAGCGGCCATGGCTGTGCCGGGCTTGCCATGGAAGACAATGCTCAGGTGGCCTTCCTTCGGCCCGGTGGCAATCTTCGAGCCTTTGAGCGCCGGGAACATTGGCGGCAGGCCCTGGCCTTCGGCCTGGTGACAGGCCACGCAGGTGGTGTGGTAGACCTTGTCGCCTCGCGCCACCAGCTCTTCCAGGGTCCATTCCTTGCTGGTCAGCTCCTTGAGCTTGGCGGCTTCAGCCTTGCGCTCGCCAAGCCAGGTGTCGTAATCGGCCTTGGACTTGACCTCGACCACCACCGGCATGAAGCCGTGGTCTTTGCCGCACAGCTCGGTACACTGGCCGCGGTAGATGCCTGGCTTTTCGATCCGGGTCCAGGCTTCGTTGACAAAGCCTGGGATGGCGTCGCGCTTGACCGCGAAGGCTGGCACCCACCAGGAGTGGATCACGTCGGCAGCAGTGACCAGAAAGCGCACTTTCGCGCCCACCGGCAGCACCAGCGGCTGGTCGACTTCCAGCAGGTAATGCTCATCCTTGGGCGCCTTGTTGTGGATCTGGTCGGTGGGGGTGGCCAGATTGCTGAAGAACTCCACGTCCTGGCCCAGGTACTTGTAGTGCCATTTCCACTGGTACCCCGTGACCTGGATGTCGATGTCCGAATCGCTGGCATCGTAGATGTCGATCAGCGTCTTGGTGGCCGGGATGGCCATGGCCACCAGGATCAGGAAGGGAACTACCGTCCAGAGGATTTCCACCCAGGTGTGCTCGTGGAAATGCGCAGCCTGCTGGCCGGTGGAGCGGCGGTGGATGACCATTGACCAGAACATCGCGCCAAACACCACGATGCCAATGATCACGCAGATCCAGAAGATGGTCATGTGCAGGTCGAAGACGGCGTTGGAGACTTCCGTCGCCCCTGGGTGCATGTTCACGGTCCAGGCGGCGTTTGCCTGGCCAAAAACCGACCACAACAGGAGGCCCATCCAGACATGTGGATGTCGCATCATTGCGGGTTCCCCTTCTAATTCTTGTTGTCCCGGAGGCGTGGCCTGCGGCAAGAGGGAACGGCGGTCAAGACTGCATGGCTTCGACGACCGAGCCCCTGCTAAAAGCAGTCGGGCCTCATCAACGAATCACGTTCACCGGGAGTATAGACAGCGACCAATGGCACGCAATGAAGCCTGTGAAATGAACTTCATGAAATGGCCGAATGGCCGGAAAACCGCGTGCTTGACAGGGCATGGCGTAATAATGGCACGTCGATATGCCTGATAGCGCACACGTTTGCGAGGCTTATAACAAATACGTCTTAGGTATTCTGTATACCGAGCTAATTTAGTGTCTTCCGTTTGAAACGTAATGTCCCTGGAGTTGTCATGAACATCGCTGCTGTACGCGAGCAGGTAAGCCAAGCCCATCAACATGAAGGCCAGACCGGCCAATTGAAACAGCGTCTCGAGCTGCAACTGCCCCACCTGCACCCCTCGATCCAACTGCCTGAGCAGGACGCCCAGGGTACTTTGGCGCGCTTCGTCAGCGCCTACATCGATCAGGTTCCGGAATTGCTGGAGGCCGCCCACGAGGTCGCCCGCGAAGCCGGGATCGAATCGCAGATCAAACCTGTACTGAAAATTGCCGAAGCCTACTTCCTGCAGCCGCCCAGCGTGATGCAAGGGCATGTAGGCCTGGACTGCCTTCTGGATGAAGCGTACCTGGCGCACCGCCTGGTGGAAGAGGTGAATGACTTGTACATTCGCCACTTCCAGCAGCCGTTGATCCCGGTCGACACCACGGTCGCCAACCTGATTGCCCACCAGTTGATTGGCGAAAGCTTTGCCAACCAGCTGGATGAAGTGGTGCACCACTCGGTCGACGAAATGCTCAACGACGAGAGCTTTGCGGTTGAATCGGTGGAGGCTTATCGAGAGAAGCTGAGCAGCCCGGCAACTGGCGCGGCGTGGAAGCGCTGGCCGTGCCTGTCGCGCCAACTGGGTGTCGAGCTGGGTCAGCCGGCCTGATAGACCTGTAACGGCCTAGGTGCATCGGTGGTTCGGCGCAGGCCGTCGTAGGAGCGGGTTCACCCGCGAAAGGGCCGGCCCTGCTGGCCTATCTCCACCCGCCGATCACCGTTTCCGCCGCTACCGTATTCGCGGGTAAACCCGCTCCTACGCACATGCATCGGTGGTTCGCCACAGGCCGTCGTAGGAGCGGGTTCACCCGCGAAAGGGCCGGCCCTGCTGGCCTATCTCCACCCGCCGATCACCGTTGCCGCCGTTACCGTATTCGCGGGTAAACCCGCTCCTACGCACATGCATCGGTGGTTCGCCACAGGCCATCGTAGGAGCGGGTTCACCCGCGAAAGGGCCGGCCCTGCTGGCCAATCTCCACCCGCCGATCACCGTTGCCGCCGCTACCGTATTCGCGGGTAAACCCGCTCCTACGCCCCAACCCCCGCCGTAGTCCGCAACCGCCCCTCGATCCGACGCTTCAGGCGCCGCTGCTCTATCAGCAACCGTGACCCATTGGCAGAATTGCTGCGGCTCCAGTCCTCCAGCAACTCAAGGCACGAGTGGTCGATATAGCTCAAGTTCCCCAGCGGCACATGCAGCGTGGTGCCCGCCGGTACGGTATCCAGCACCTGGGTCAGCGCCGGCACCTTCAGAAAGGTCGCCGCGCCACTGAGGCGCAGTTCCATGTGCCCATCCTTGGCCAGGCTCACCAGGTTGATCTTCAGCCGCGCCGCCTTGAACGCCAGCTTCAGCAAGGTCAGGGCAAAGCCCAGCAGCACACCGGTCAGCAGGTCGGTAAAGATGATCGCCAGCGCAGTCGCCGCGTAGGTGAACATCGGCATGCGCCCATAACGGCCCAGCCCGCGAAACGCCTTGAAGTCGACCAGTTTGACCCCGGTAAACACCAACACCCCCGCCAAGCTCGCCACCGGGATCTGCTGCAGCACGCTGCTCAGCGCCACCACGAAGGCCAGCAACCACAAGCCATGGAAGATTGCCGAGGCCCGGGTTTGCGCCCCGGCCTGGACGTTGGCCGAGCTGCGCACGATTACCCCGGTCATCGGCAGGGCACCCAGCACCCCGCACAGCATGTTGCCGATGCCCTGAGCCGACAGTTCGCGGTCGAAGTCCGAGCGCTGGCCGCTGTGCATGCGGTCCACTGCTGCGGCCGACAGCAAGGTTTCGGCGCTGGCAATGAACGCCAGGGCAAAAGCGGCGACCAACAGGGCAGGGTCGGCCAGCTGCATCAGGTCCGCCGGACGAAGCCAGTCGATGGCCTCGGACAGGTCGGCCGGGACTTGCACGCGGTTCACCGGCAAGGCCAGCCACAGGCTGATAGCGGTCATGCTGGCCACGCCGAGTAATGCACCCGGCACGAAACGCAGCCGCTGCGGCCGCAAGCGCTCCCAGCCCCACATGATGGCGATGGTCCCCAGGCCCAGCGCACCGGCCATCCAGCCGGCGCCGGTGCTCTCCTGTGGCAGGGCTGCCGACAACGTTGCCGGGAACGCCAGCAGGTTCTGCAGGCCCGACGGTTGCGGCGCGGTATCGAACATCACATGCACCTGCGAAAGCACGATCAACACGCCAATCCCGGCGAGCATGCCGTAAACCACCGCCGGCGCGGTCACGCGGAACCAGCAGCCCAGGCGCAAGCGACCGGCCAGCAACTGCAACAGGCCGGCCAGCAACAGGATTGGCCCGAGCATGGCCATGCCGTGCTGGCGTACCAGCTCGAACACCAGTACCGCCAGACCGGCAGCGGGGCCGCTGACCTGTAGCGGCGACCCAGCAAGGAAACCGACGACAATGCCGCCGATAATCCCAGTAATCAGGCCTTTTGCCGGCGGCATGCCAGAAGCGATCGCAATGCCCATGCACAACGGCAGGGCCACCAGGAAGACCACCACCGACGCCAGCAACTCACGCGGCAGGGCCGCTTTCAACTGTGTAATGTTCACCGTGTTTCTCCTTTCTCTAGTCGCACGGCCATTCCCCTGGCCGTGGGCACGTTTGCCCCTGACAAGCGCGCAGGCGCGGGCCGCCAGCGAGCACGCCGGCAGGGCAGTCAGGGAATTCAAGGCAGCCGAATGCCGTGCCACACCCCTGCAGGGTGCAGCCGGCTATCAAGGTTCTAGCGGCGGACGGGTCGCTTAGTAGCGGCCTCTCGGAGTGGCGCAGGGAACGGGTTCACCCGCGGCCAAGGGCAGGAAGCTGTCGCTGGCGGCGTCGTAGGCTTCGATCTTGCTGGTCTCGATGTCGTACACCCAACCATGAATGAACAGCTCACCGGCTGCCAGGCGCGAAGCCACCGAAGGATGGGTGCGCAAGTGATGCAGCTGGGCGATGACGTTCTCTTTGGTCAGCACTTGCATCGTCTCGTGTTCGCTGCCGCAGGAGCAGTTGTTCTCGACCACGGTGCGAGCCACTTCAGCGTGGCGCAACCAGGCGCCAACGGTAGGCATCTTGGTCAGCGACTGCGGGTTGAGTACCGCACGCATGGCGCCACAGTCAGAGTGGCCACAGATGATGATGTGGTGAACTTTAAGCGCCATTACGGCGTACTCGATGGCGCTGGAAACGCCGCCGTTCATCTGGCCATAAGGCGGTACCACGTTACCCACGTTACGGGTCACGAACAGGTCGCCTGGCGAGCTCTGGGTGATCAGCTCGGGAACAATGCGCGAATCGGCACAGGTGATGAACATGGCGCGTGGTGTTTGCGCGGTGGCGAGCTTCTTGAACAGCTCTTGCTGATCGGGGAAAACATCATGGTGAAAGCGCAGGAAGCCGTCGACGATGTGCTTAAGGGCAGCATCGGCGCTTTCCGCGGGGACCTGCGGTACGACCTTGGATGGGTCCTTGACGGGCATGATTCATCCTCTTGACGGTGTGTAGGTAAATCCATTTTACCGGTGAAAGATTCAGGCTATGCAGGGTTTTAGATGACACGCACGGGCCATAGATCACAGTCGCTGTGGACTTATTACCTACGCTAGCGGGGAAAACTTAACTGAAACTTAATTCGAAGGCTCTAGAACGGGCGTTCCAGATGAAAAAGGCGGGAACTGGATAATAGCAAAAAAACATCAGCTGCCAATATGTATTAGCGCAATTATTGGTTGTTATTAGTTGCATTGTGAGCAATGCGCAGCCCCCTGTGGGGTGGGTTCATGTCAGAACAGCGCCATCTGCCCACCCGGCGGGCAGAACGCCGAGCAATCCAGCGCCTGCGCCTCGCGCCCTTCGAAGTCCAGCCGTTTCATTGCCTTGGCAAAGCGCTGCGCCAGCAACTCGGCAAACACCCCTTCACCACGCATGCGCACACCGAACCGGCTGTCATACAGCTCGCCACCACGGCTCTGGCGGATCAGGCTCAACACATGCGCTGCCCGCTGCGGGTAATGATCCTGCAACCACTGCTCAAACAACGGCGCCACCTCCAGCGGCAGGCGCAGCATCATGTACGCCGCACTTTGCGCACCGGCCTCCTTCGCCGCCTCCAACAGGCGTTCCAGCTCACTGTCGTTGATCATCGGAATCATCGGCGAACACAAAACACCCACCGGTACGCCCGCTTCACGCAATACCCGGATGGCCCTCAACCTCGCACCGGGTGAGGCCGCTCGGGGTTCGAGCACGCGCTTGAGGCCGTCGTCCAGCGTGGTCAGGCTGATCATCACTCGTGCCAGGCGCTGGCGGGCCATCTCGGCCAGCAGGTCAAGGTCGCGCAGCACCAGTGAACCCTTGGTGACAATGGTCACCGGGTGACGAAAACGCAGTAACACTTCGAGCAAGCGCCGGGTCAGTAACTGTTCCCGCTCAATCGGCTGGTACGGGTCGGTGTTGGAGCCCAGATTGATCGGCGCGCACACGTAGCCCGGTTTGCTCAATTGCTGTGCCAGCACCTCGGCGGCGTTGGTCTTGGCAATCAGTTTGGTCTCGAAATCCAGACCGGGAGAAAGGTCCCAGTAGGCGTGTGAGGGGCGGGCGTAGCAGTAGATACAGCCATGTTCGCAGCCACGGTAGGGGTTGATGGAGCGATCGAAAGGGAGGTCGGGTGAAGTGTTGCGGCTGATCACCGACTTGGCTGTCTCGATCCGCACCTCGGTACCCTGGGTTTGCGGCACTTCCTGGTACCAGCCATCATCTTCCGCCACCGAATGACCAGGGGCAAAGCGGTTGTGTGGGTTGTGCGCCGTGCCACGGCCCTTTTGCGGTGCTGGAGGAATCATGGCTCACCTGAATACTGTATTCATATACAGTATCGCGCATGCCGGGATCTTTCCAGCACCTCTGGTCTGACTACTTCAGGCCATGCCAGCTGAGATACGCTGCCTGGCTCGATTGCCGCCCGAGAAACGCCTCGATGCCTTCACGCAATGGGCGCGATGCCCCTGGGGCGAACAGTGCTTCCTGCAGTGCCCGCCCCGTGGCTCCGTTCAACAGGCCCTCGGCTTCGAAGCGGGTGAACACATCGAAGGCATGCACATCCGACCACAGATAGGCGTAGTAACCCGCATCGTAGCCGTTCACAAGGTGGTCGAAGGCATGCGCCGGATGTTCAAAGTCAGCGAGTGGCCAGTAACCGCAACGCGCGCGGGCATCACCCAGTCGCTGTTCAAAGGTCCTGCCATCGTTTGGTGTGCCATGCAGGTCCATGTCGAACAGCGCCAGGCACAGATCACCCGCGATCTCCTCCACGCCCTGCTGCCGTAGCTGCCGCAGGCACTCATCAGCTTGCTCGCGGGATAGTTGGTGGCCGTCGTGCGTGCGCGCCGAGATCGCCACCAGGTAGTCCGCGTCCCAGACCCAACGTTCGAACAGCTTGCCGAACAACTCCACACCATCGGTGCCCAGCTCGGTCACATTGGACATGACGTGGTTCGTCGTACGTACCAGCAGGTGGTGCAGGGCATGGCCGAATTCATGGAACAGCTTGCGCAGTGACAAATGATCGAGCAACGGCTGCGAACCTGACAGCGCTTGCGGCACATCACTGAACACCACCACCGAGGCTGCCTGGCAGATACCCTCTGCATCGACCCGGCGATTCCTTACATAGGTGGTGAACACCGCGTCTGGCTGCTTGCCTGCGTGTTGCACGGCATCCAGATACAGAAAGCCAATGAAAGCGCTGTCCTGCCACACCTCGAACGGCTGCACGCTGTCATCCCAGACAGGCAGCGCTTTGGGCTGCAGCACTGCACCAAACAACGTCTGCGCCAATTGCTGCAACGCACTGACAACGGTATTCAGCGGGAAATAATCGCGCAGCGCTTCGGCAGGAAACTCGCTGCGCGAAGCACACCGCAGGTACTCGAAATCCCAGGGTTGGGGTTTGCCCAGGCCCTGCTCGGCAGCCCAACACTCCACCTGCGAACGCCACCGCAACATGGCAGGTCGCACATGATCGGCCAGATCGTGGAGAAAGCCGCGCACCTGGGCTACCGAACCCGCACTCTTCACCTGCAGGCTCTGCTCCAGATGGCCGGAATAACCGAGCAGGAGGGCCTTCTCCTCAAGCAATTGCGCCTGTTGCTGCAGATACATGCGGTTGTCCTGTTGCCGATCATGGCTGACGCCACGGGCGTGAAAAGCCCGGTACACACGCTCACGGAGCTGGCGGTTGGCAGCATGTTTGAGCACCTCACGCGTAGTCACCGTGTCACACGCAATCAACCACCCCTGCTTACCTGCTTGCTGTGCGCTTGCAGCCAATTCGTCACGTACCCGCTGTGGGATGCCGCTCAACTCCGCTTCATCGGTGATGTTCAACCCAGGCCGGTCGATGTTGCTGCGGAACGCCTCGCGTGCAGTGCCAATCTGCGTTTGAAGGTCTGCCAGATGCGCTTTGCCTGCGGTGTCGAGTAACGCCCCGCTAGCGGCGAACTTGTCCAGGTGCCAACGCAAAGTGGCACGCTTCCCGACATCCAGTTGCTTGCCGATGTCACTGCCGGCCAAGCGTGCATACAGATCATGCAAAACCGTGTTGGCGAATTTTTGCTCGAAGCGCGCCGTCACTTTCCCGTAGAAATCAATGATGGCGTTGGCCCACGTCGTATCCCGGCCGACCAGTGGTGAGGCGGCATACAACACTGCCAGCAGCCGGCTATCCAGCCCATCCAACGCCAGCACCATGTCATCCCAGGTGGGCATGGCCCGCTGGTCCAGGATGATGCGTTCGACACCTTGCTCGTGCGCCAACAGCACGTCAGCGAACGCCGCCTGCATGTTTTCGAGGGTGATGGAAGAGTAATCGACGGGGATATGGCTATCTTGCAGAAGAGGGTTGGCCATGGTGCATCACCTTGCTGATAGAAATGAGCAAGAGAGCTTGCATGGCCCGCGTGCGCCAGGTGGCCTGACTATCTAACACCTGTCCATGCCTGCCCGGGCATTGCACCCGGGCGGCATGACAGGATTACTCAGCCGGCTTTTTCAGCTTCGGATTTGGGAAGAACTGCACGGTCTGCACCTTGGCCGGCGCCGCTTTCGGCGCCAGGTGGTTGACCCGGGTGCCGAGTTCCTTCGGCACCGACAAGCCCTGCTCGTTGAGGGTGTCGGTAAAGCCGCAAGCCACGCACTCGCGGTGCGGTACGCCGCCTTCGTTCCACATCATCAGCTTGTCGGGCTCGCTGCACGCCGGGCACACGGCACCGGCAATGAAGCGCTTCTTGGTCTTGTTCAAAGCTACCTCACTCATGCTGCAGCGTCCTCGGTGAGACCACTGTGGCGCAGCAATGCATCGATGGAAGGCTCACGGCCACGGAAGTCGACGAACAGCTCCATCGGCTCGCGCGAACCACCACGGGCCAGGATCGCCTCGCGGAAGGCGCGGCCGGTCTCGGCGTTCAGCACGCCTTCTTCCTCGAAGCGCGAGAAGGCGTCAGCCGACAGCACTTCGGCCCACTTGTAGCTGTAGTAGCCCGCCGCGTAACCGCCCGCGAAAATGTGCGCAAAGCTGTTGGGGAAGCGGTTGTAAGCCGGCGGGCGCATGACCGACACCTCGTCACGCACACCTTCGAGCACCTGCAATACGCTGCGGCCGTCGCCATGGCTGGCGTGCAGCTCGAAATCGAACAGCGAGAACTCCAGCTGGCGCACCATCATCATGCCCGACTGGAAGTTTTTCGCGGCCAGCATCTTGTCCAGCAGGTCCTGGGGCAGGGCGGCGCCGGTTTCGTAGTGACCAGAAATCAGTGCCAGGCCTTCCGGCTCCCAGCACCAGTTTTCCATGAACTGGCTTGGCAGCTCGACCGCATCCCAGGCCACGCCGTTGATGCCGGACACGCCGGCATGCTCGATGCGGGTCAGCATGTGGTGCAGGCCGTGACCGAATTCGTGGAACAGGGTGGTGACTTCATCATGGGTCAGCAAGGCGGGCTTGCCGGGCGCGGCCGGGGTGAAGTTGCACACCAGGTTGGCCACCGGGCTCTGCAGCTGGCCGCCGGCAGTGCGGCGACGGTCACGGGCGCCGTCCATCCAGGCGCCGCCACGCTTGTTGGCGCGGGCGTACAGGTCGAAGAAGAAACGGCCAACGTGCTGACCATTTTCCTTGATCTCGAACAGGCGTACGTCCGGGTGCCAGCTGTCGAAGCCCTTCAGCTCGGCGATTTCGATGCCATACAGGCGCTGCACGATGCTGAACAGGCCGCCCAGCACCTTGTCGATCGGGAAGTAGGCGCGCAGGGCTTCCTGCGACACACTGTAGCGCTGCTCGCGCAGCTTCTCGCCAAAGTAGCCGGCGTCCCAGCTGGCCAGCTCGGGGCAGCCTTGTTCGGCAGCGTAGGCCTTGAGCTGTTGCAGGTCCTGGGCGGCGAACGGCTTGGAACGCTTGGCCAAGTCACGCAGGAAGCTCAGCACCTGGTCGCTGGACTCGGCCATCTTGGTGGCCAGGCTCAGCTCGGCGTAGTTCTTGTAGCCCAGCAGTTCGGCCAGCTCCTGGCGCAGGTCGAGGATTTCGCGCATCACCGGGCCATTGTCGAACTGGCCGGCATTCGGGCCCTGGTCGGAGGCGCGGGTGCAGTAGGCGGCGTAAAGCTCTTCGCGCAGGGCGCGGTCACTGGCGTAGGTCATCACCGCGTAGTAGCTGGGGAATTCAAGGGTGATCAACCAGCCGTCCAGGCCCTTGGCCTGGGCTGCAGCGGCCATCTGCGCCTTGGCCGAATCGGTCAGGCCGGCCAGCGCAGCTTCGTCGGTAACATGCTTGGTCCATGCCTGGGTGGCGTCGAGCAGCTGATTGGAGAAACGGCTGCCCAGCTCGCTGAGCTTGCTCTGCACTTCGGCGTAACGCTGCTGCTTGTCCGCCGGCAGGTCGATACCCGACAGGCGGAAGTCACGCAGGGCGTGCTCGAGGATAGTCTTTTGCGCCACGTCGAAGCCGGCAGCCTCAGGGCTGTTGATCAGCGCCTGGTAGGCTTCGAACAGCGCGCGGTTCTGGCCCAGTTCGGTAGAGTAGGCACTCAGGGCTGGCAGGCAAGACTCGTAAGCCTCGCGCAGCTCGGCGCTGTTGCACACCGCATTGAGGTGGCTGACCGGGCTCCAGGCGGCGCCCAGGCGGTCGTTCAGTTCGTCCATGGCCAGCACCAGGCCGGCCCATGTAGGGTTCTTGCCCTGCTTTTCGAGGATCTCGGCAATGGCTTTACGGTTGTCGGCCAGGATCGCTTCGATCGCCGGCAACACGTGTTCGGCACGAATTTGCGAGAAGGGCGGCAGATCGTGGGATTGCAGAAGCGGGTTGTTCGCAGTCACGGTTTGGATACCTTGGCAGAAGAAACACTGCCCCATCTTAATTACAATCGACGCCGACCGCAGCAGGCAGCCTGCCTATCGGCACAGATGAGAGACGCTATCATGGCCATTCGCAGCTTCCAGCAACACACTCCGAAAGTTGGGCCCAGGGCCTTCGTCGACCGTTCGGCGGTGGTGCTGGGCGACGTGGAGATCGGTGAAGACAGTTCGGTCTGGCCGTTGACCGTGGTGCGCGGCGACATGCACCGCATCCGCATTGGCGCGCGCACCAGCGTGCAGGACGGCAGCGTGCTGCACATTACCCACGCCGGGCCTTTCAACCCGGACGGTTTCCCGCTGATCATCGGCGACGAAGTGACCATCGGGCACAAGGTGATGCTGCATGGCTGCACCCTGGGCAACCGTATCCTGGTGGGTATGGGCAGCACCATCATGGATGGTGCCATCGTCGAGGACGAAGTGATCATTGGCGCCGGCAGCCTGGTGCCGCCGGGCAAACGCCTGGTCAGTGGCTACCTGTACATGGGCAGCCCGGTAAAACAGGCCCGGCTGCTGAACGACAAGGAGCGCGCATTTTTCTCCTACAGCGCCGGCAACTACGTGAAGCTCAAGGACCAGCACCTGGCCGAAGGCTACGATCAACCTGAATGACCGCATTCGCGGGCATGCCCGCGAAGAAGGCCACTCAGCACTCAAGTGGAACCCTGTACATGCACCAGCAAAACATCCTCTTCGACCTCGACGGCACCCTGACCGACCCACGCCTGGGCATCACTCGCTCGATCCAGTACGCCCTGGCCAAGCTGGGCATCGACGAACCGGACCTGGCCCGCCTCGAACACTTCATCGGCCCACCCCTGCTGCAGGCTTTCATGCAGTTCTACAGCTTCGATGAAGCCAAGGCCTGGGATGCGGTGAACTTCTACCGCGAGCGCTTCCGCGTGACCGGTCTATACGAAAACCTCGTGTTCGAAGGTGTGCCGGAGTTGCTTGAGGCCCTGAACGGGCAGGGCCGCACGCTGTACATTGCCACCTCCAAACCATGGGAGTTCGCCCGCGAAATCGCTCGGCACTTTGCTTTCGATCATCACTTTAAGGTGATCTACGGCAGTGAGCTGGACGGCACGCGCACCAACAAGGTCGAGCTGATTCGCCATTTGCTGGATGAAGAAGGGCTGGACCCGGCGCACACCCTGATGATCGGGGACCGCAAGCATGACCTGATCGGCGCGCGCAGCAACGGGCTGCAGGCCGTCGCGGTGGGGTACGGGTTTGGCAGCCGGGAAGAGCTGATGGCAGAAGAACCCGCTTTCCACTTCGCCACGGTAGCCGATTTGCACCAGGCTTTTAGCAAGGCTTGAGGGCCAGCAGGGCTGCTTTGCAGCCGGCCCTCCCACATTGATCGGCGTCCGCAGGGCCTTTGTGGGCCTTGTGGCGCGATGGGCCGCAAAAGCGGCCCAAAAATCTCAACGGCTAACCATCAGACGCTGCAGCGCCGCTTTCCTTGCTTCAATCGGCAACCGCCCCAAATGCTCGACCCGCGCGTAAAACCGAACCCAATCCCCACCCACCTCACGAAACAACGCCGCAAACGCCGGCACCCACTGGTCATATAGCCCGAACGGCAACAACTTGGCATTACTCATCGGCCCATACATCCAGGCGTCATAGCGCTTGTCACCGCCCCACTGGCCATCACGCACCTGCCGGTATTCACGCCTCAAACGCTCAAACTCGGCCTGCTTGGCCCGGCGCTTGTTTGCATCATCCAACGGCCCCGCATAAATCGCCTGCAATCGCTCACGGCTGGCCAACACCAGGCGGATAAACTGGTCGCGCTGCTTTCCCTGATCCCCGCCAACCGCCGCCAGCCCACGCGCCGCACGCCATTGCCGCGTGCCTTCCTGCTCGACGAACGAGGCAAACGACTCATTGAACTCGGTATCGTCCTGCACATAGAAGCGCTGGTGGGCCAATTCATGAAAGATCAACGTAGCCAGGCGCTCATCGCCCCAGCCCACCATCGACGACAAAATCGGGTCATCGAACCAACCCAGGGTCGAATAAGCTTCCACGCCGCCCACGTACACATCCAGGCCATCCTGACGCATCAACGCCGCCGCGCCTCGCGCCGCGCCTTGCTGGTAGTAGCCGCGGTACGCCACGCACCCGGCGATCGGAAAGCAGTGCGTTACCGGTTGCAACGACAACTCGGGCGTGGCGAACACATTCCACACCACGTAGGGACGTCCAAGGTCGGCGTATACCCGGTAGCTGCGGTTGTCTGGCAGTTTCAATTGCTGGCTGGCAAACAGCCGCGCCTGTTCGGCCTGTTGCAGGTGCGCGCGCAAGGGTGCAGGGGTAGCAGGGTCGGCCAATACCTGCTCTACAGGCTGCCGCGCCCGCAGCAACTGCCACTGGCCCTGCGCCAGCTGCCCGTAATAGGCGGCATTGCTGCAACCGTTCAGCAGGAGCGCCGCAAGCAGCGGAACCAAACGGGTGAAAATGCGGTCGAGTGCCCCAAGGCCTGAGCGCTGCATAAGAAAAAGTCGAAGCATCCGGGACTGTCTGACTCGCTCAACACCATTTCGCTCCAAGACTATCTCGCCAAGGGGGAGTTTCGCCATGCGTGCATTGTTGGTCGCCGGCTCACTGTTGTTGATCTCTGCCTGTTCAACCTTGCCAGACCCAGACCCGAACCAGGCCTGGATCGACCTCACCCGTTACGACAATACGTCGCTGGACGCCGTGCAGGTAGATGAGCGTGACTGGGCTGACAGCCGCTATTTCGAGGTTCAACCCGGCAGCCACGAACTGACCGTGCGCTATCAGTTTCCGGTTAACCCCAGCAATATCGGCCCCGTCGAGGAGCCATTGTGGCGCGATTGCCAGGTCAAGCTGACCTTCAAGGACTTCAGCGCCGGGCAGCGTTATCAGCTGCAAGCCGGCAGCATTGGCTTCCGCCCTTGGATCAAACTCTACGACCACCAGCAAAAACTGCTGGGTCAAGGGCTGCCGGCGGGTTGTCAGCGCACCTGAACCGCACAAACGGCGCTATGCTTGTTACTTGTAAATCGCAAGTGGGAGTTTTGCCATGCGCCAGCCCATGATGCTGATCGCCCTCAGTGCACTGGGGGCTTGCGCCAGCCCCTTGCCGCCCGTCGACCCCAAGCAGGCCTGGGTCGATCTGTACACCATGACCCCCGGCCGGGTGATCATGGCCGACCGCCTCGACGGCAAGCGTCTGGACGATGGCCGATATTTTCAGGTGACGCCGGGCAAGCACGAACTGGTGGTGCGCTTCGATTATGAAATCTACTCGGGCGGCATCATGTCCGAGCCCAGGGACCGAACCTGCTACCTGACCGTACGCTTTGACAACTTCAAGGCCGGCGAACGCTATCGCCTGGAAGCGCGGGCGCCGGTAATGGAGCCGCAGGTACTGCTGTATGACGCCAACCGCAAGGTGGTGGTGAACGAGCCTAGCGAAGTGTTCTGCATACCGTGAATGTGGGGCTGCCTTGCAGCCCCGGGCCTTGGTGCTTATCGATCATTCTTTTGATAAATGATCTTCTTCGTCCCGCCATCGCAGGTCCCGACGACCATGTTCTGGTCCTTGACCTCGCTGTTGGGCACGATCTCCAGCGTATAGGACGAAACCCCTTGGGCCTGGATCTTGGCCTCGATCTCGGTTTTCAGCTCCTCGCAAGGCTTGACGGCCGCCAGCGCAGACGTGGCGACAAGGGAAGCCAACACAGCGATAGCTACGCGAATCATGGAACGGCTCCTGGAAAGGGCAGTGGCGCTGCCGACGTTCTTTAGACTACAGCAAACCACCACCGTTGCACCGTTTCACCCCACCAACGCCGCATCCAGGCTGATCTTCGCATTCAAAACCTTGGACACTGGGCAGCCTTCCTTCGCCTTGTTGGCAATCTCCAGGAATTGAGCCTCGCTGGCCCCCGGTACCTTGGCCCTGAGCACCAAGTGCACAGCGGTAATGGCAAAACCGTCAGCTTGCTTGTCGAGCGTCACCTCTGCAGCCGTGTCGATCCGCTCCGCAGTAAGCCCCGCCTCGCCGAGCATCATGGATAGCGCCATCGAGAAACAACCGGCATGGGCCGCGCCAATCAGCTCCTCCGGGTTGGTACCGGGCGTGCCCTCGAAACGTGTGTTGAAGCCATAAGGGTTCTGCTTGAGTGCGCCGCTTTCGGTAGAAAGCAGGCCTTTTCCATCCTTCAGGCCACCTTGCCAGATCGCCGATGCTGTCTTTTTCATGATGCCTCCTGGTCACTGGGTTGCTTACCTACGGTTCAGAGGCCTGCCGCCTGCTGCAAGTTCAGCGCAATTAGATTGCAGGCATTGAATCCAACGAATGCGCCCATACAGAATCAAAAAGGCCTCTGGCCAATCATTCTTGCGGAGGCCCCATGACGCAGCTGCGTGACCTGAAGATTTCCACCCTGGACCTGGTGCCCGTGCGCGCCGACGCCGGCCCCGCGCAATCGCTGCGCAACTCGCTGGACCTGGCGCAGCATGTCGAGCGCTTTGGCTATAACCGCTTCTGGGTGGCTGAGCACCACAACATGGACGGCATCGCCAGTTCGGCGACATCGGTGCTGATCGGCTACCTGGCCGGTGGCACCTCACGTATTCGCGTGGGCTCTGGCGGGGTGATGCTGCCCAACCATGCGCCACTGGTGATCGCCGAGCAGTTCGGCACCTTGGCCAGCCTGTATCCGGGGCGTATCGACCTTGGCCTGGGCCGCGCGCCGGGTTCGGACCAGATGACGGCCTATGCCCTGCGACGCGACCGCGCTGGCGGCCCAGATGACTTCCCGGACGATGTCGAGGAGCTTTCGCGCTACCTCGGGCCACGCACTGATGATCAAAAAGTGATCGCCGTGCCGGGGCACGACACCGACGTGCCGATGTGGTTGCTGGGATCCAGCCTGTTCAGTGCCCAGCTGGCGGGCATGCGCGGCATGCCCTACGCCTTCGCCTCGCATTTCGCGCCACGCTACATGCACGAGGCCATTCGCGTGTACCGCAACCACTTCAGGCCCTCGACCACGCTGGACAAGCCGTATGTGATGCTGGGCATCCCCATGGTGGTGGCGCAGACCGACGAGAAGGCCGAATACCTGGCCACCTCGGTTTACCAGCGCATCCTGGCGCTGATTCGCGGACAGAGCCTGATGCAGAAGCCACCCGTGGAAAGCATGGATGGGCTGTGGTTGCCCCATGAACGGGAGACGGTGGCCAGCTTCCTGGGGCTGGCCATGATCGGCAGCCCGCAGAAGGTAAAGGCCAAGGTAGAAGTGCTGCTGGAACAGACGGGTGCGGATGAGCTGATCTTTACCTGTGACCTGTATGAGCATGCGGACCGCATTCGGTCATATGAGCTGATGGCGCAGGCCCTCAAGGCCGAGTGACCCTCGACACGGGCTCGCCCGCTCCCATAGGTTGACTGTGGAAGCGGGCAAGTCCGCGAAAGGGCAAACGCATCAGCCGCGGCGGTAAACAATCTCCTTGGTCCCGGCCTCACAGCTACCAATGACCTTGCCCGCCGGGTCGCCTTTCTTGACGATCTCCAGCTTGTAGCCAGTGACGCCCTTGGCATCCAGCTTGGCCGCAATTTCCGCCTTCAGTTCCTCGCACGGTTTGCCCGCTGCCAGCGCACCACCGGCCAGGGTCATCAGGCCCAGCGCCAGAATCAGTTTGTTCATCACTCGCGTTCCTTGTGCAGATGAAATCAGAAGGGGCCCCACCAAGGCGCCCCTTTTCTGAATACCTCATCACGCCGGGATCATACAACCCAACGTTGTTTCAGCTATTGGCGATACGGAAGCCGACCTTCAGCGTGACCTGGAAGTGCGCCGCTTTGTTGTCGCGGATATGGCCGCGGGTATCGACCACTTCGAACCATTCCAGGTGCTTGATGCTTTTACCGGCTTCGGCCAGAGCATTGTTAATCGCCTCTTCGATACTGGTGGGCGAAGACCCGACCAGTTCGATTTTCTTGTAGGTGTGATGATCGGTCATGAGTGCTCTCCGTGGTTGACAGTGAGATTCAGCCTAGCAGCGCAGGCCTGGTTTACCTGCGAGCGGTCACTGTCAGCGAAAGTTCGATCGCACTTTCACGCAGCCCAAGGGTCGCAATCCTTACAGCCCATACTGCAAAGGAGAGTCAACATGCACCGCAACTCGCTGCGTAAAACATCCCTGGAAAGCATGGAAGCGGAGATCGAGAGCCTTCTGAAAAGCTTGGAACACCTCAAGCATGATGCGTCGGAAGAGTCCCAGAAGTCGGTGAAGGCAATCCGCAGCAACGCTGAAAGCGCACTGCGTCATTCGCGCAGCCTACTGAGCGATGCGTACGAGGAAGTGAAGCAGCGCACCCGACAGACCGGCATAGCCACCCGGGACTACGCCCAGGAGCACCCATACACCACCGCCGGTGTGGCCATTGGTGCGCTGGGCCTGCTGGCGGCCTACCTGATATGCAAGCGAAACTAAGCGCTCTGCCGCGCAAGTTCCGCCCGTAACCACTGCGCCAACTGCTCGGCGCGCCCGTCTGCGGCGCGCCGTGGCACCCACAATGCCAGCGCCGCCTGGGTAGGTGAGAAGCCCCAAGGCGCACTCAAACGGCCCGCCCGCAGGTCATCGGCGACCAGTGGCTGCGGTGCAATCGCCACGCCCAATCCGGCCACGGCAGCCTCTAGCAGGTAATACAGGTGCTCGAAAGCCTGACCATAGTGAATGGCCGTCGGGTCCAGGCCCTGTTGCACCGCCCAGGTAGGCCACGCTTGCGGGCGTGAAGTGGTGTGCAGCAAGGCTTCGCCCAACAATGCCTTGGCGGGCGCCCCCTGCAAGCGCTGGAAACCTGCGAAATGTGGGCTGAGCACCGGCCCGATGCATTCTTCGGCCAGCACGTGCACCTGCATGTCCGCCGGCCACGGTGGCTCGGCATACACCAGCAACGCATCCAGCCCGGGCCGCCGCGGGTCCAAGTCGCCCTCACCCGCCGACAGGTGCAAGCGCAGCTCAGGCAAATCCGCCTGCAACCGCCCCAGCCGCGGGATAAACCACCGCGCCAGCAGGCTGCCCGAGCAGCCCAGCACGAATGGCGCCTCGCTCACATCACGGCTGAGCTCGGAACACACGCTGCGCAGCCGGTCGAAGGCCTCACCGCTGGCATCGCGCAGACGCACACCGGCATCTGTGAGTTTGATGCCACGCCCGTCCTTGACGAACAGGGCTACGCCCAGATGCTCCTCAAGCACCTTGATCTGCCGGCTGACAGCGCCGTGGGTCACGTGCAGCGCTTCCGCCGCCTGGCTGACGCTGTTGAGCCTGGCTGTAGCCTCGAAGGCGCGCAGGGCATTGAGGGGAGGGAGGTCGTGGGCCATTTTACCTGTGAGTTTTTCTGACAAGTTTACGCAATCTTATCGGTTTTCAGCCGAGCTTGCCGTGGTTAGAGTAAAGCCCATCACTCATTCACTACGCCTTGGAGCGCCCCATGACCCAGTCCCAATACCGCCCCGGCCCCGACGCCAATGGCCTGTTCGGCTCGTTCGGCGGCCGCTACGTGGCCGAAACCCTGATGCCACTGGTGCTGGACCTGGCCCGCGAATACGAAGCGGCCAAGGCAGACCCCAAGTTCCTTGAAGAGCTGGCTTATTTTCAGCGCGACTACATCGGCCGCCCCAACCCGCTGTACTTCGCCGAGCGCCTGACCGAGCATTGCGGCGGGGCGAAGATTTTCTTCAAGCGTGAAGAGCTCAACCATACCGGCGCGCACAAGGTGAACAACTGCATCGGCCAAGTGCTGCTGGCCAAGCGCATGGGCAAAAAGCGCCTGATCGCCGAAACCGGCGCCGGCATGCACGGTGTCGCCACCGCCACAGTCGCCGCGCGCTTCGGCCTGCCTTGCGTGATCTACATGGGCGCCACCGACATCGAGCGCCAGCAGGCGAACGTGTTCCGCATGAAGCTGCTGGGCGCCGAGATCGTGCCGGTTACCGCCGGCACCGGCACCCTGAAAGACGCCATGAACGAAGCCCTGCGTGACTGGGTTACCAACGTCGAAGACACCTTCTACCTGATCGGCACCGTGGCTGGCCCACACCCGTACCCCGCCATGGTCCGCGATTTCCAGTCGATCATCGGCAAAGAGACCCGTGCCCAGTTGCAAGAGAAGGAAGGCCGTCTGCCAGACAGCCTGGTTGCCTGCGTCGGCGGCGGCTCCAATGCCATGGGCCTGTTCCATGAATTCCTCGAAGAGCCGAGCGTGCAGATCATCGGCGTTGAAGCCGGTGGCCACGGCGTACACACCGACAAGCATGCCGCCAGCCTGAACGGCGGCGTACCGGGCGTGTTGCACGGCAACCGCACCTACCTGCTGCAGGACCAAGACGGCCAGATCACCGATGCCCACTCGATTTCCGCAGGCCTGGACTACCCGGGCATCGGCCCGGAGCACGCCTATCTGCATGAGGTGAAGCGCGTCGAGTACGTCAGCATCACCGATGACGAAGCATTGGATGCGTTCCACGCAACCTGCCGTCTGGAAGGCATCATTCCAGCCCTGGAAAGCTCCCACGCCTTGGCCGAAGCGATCAAGCGCGCACCGAAGCTGCCCAAGGACCACCTGATGGTCGTGTGCCTGTCGGGCCGCGGCGACAAAGACATGCAAACCGTCATGAACCACATGGCCGCCCAGGAGAAACACGCATGAGCCGTCTTGAACAACGCTTCGCCGAGCTGAAGGCCGAAGGCCGCTCGGCACTGGTCACCTTCGTCACAGCTGGCGACCCGGGCTACGACGCCTCGTTGCAGATCCTCAAGGGCCTGCCGGCTGCTGGCGCCGACGTGATCGAGCTGGGCATGCCGTTCACCGACCCGATGGCCGATGGCGTGGCCATCCAGCTGGCCACCCTGCGCGCCCTTGAGGCTGGTCAGACCTTGGCCAAGACCCTGCAGATGGTTCGCGAATTCCGTGTGGATAACCAAACCACGCCGATCGTGCTGATGGGCTACTACAACCCTATCCACCGCTTTGGTGTGGACACGTTCGTGGCTGAAGCCAAGGCCGCGGGCGTCGATGGCCTGATCATCGTCGACCTTCCGCCAGAGCACGACGCCGAACTGGCTACCCCGGCCCAGGCTGCAGGCATCGACTTCATCCGCCTGACCACCCCGACCACCGACGACGCGCGCCTGCCGCGCGTGCTGGAGCGCAGCTCCGGGTTCGTCTACTACGTGTCGGTGGCTGGTGTAACCGGTGCAGGTTCGGCGACCACCGAGCATGTGACCGAAGCCATTGCCCGCCTGCGCCGGCATACCGATCTGCCGATCAGCGTTGGCTTCGGCATTCGCACGCCGGAACAGGCTGCGAACATTGCCCGCCTGGCCGATGGCGTGGTGGTGGGCTCGGCACTGGTCGACAAGATCGCCCAAGCCCAAAGCGCCGATCAGGCGGTGACCGATGTATTGAGCCTGTGCTCGGCATTGGCTGAAGGGGTGCGTGGCGCACGCCGCTAAACCGCGTCGTCTGCTTCGCGGGTAAACCCGCTCCTACGGGGCCAGCGCCACCCTCTGGCTCTGCGATATCGTTGTAGGAGCGGGTTCACCCGCGAAGAGGCCAGCACAGGCTACCCCCGCCTAGCCCCCAAAAATCGACAGATTCAAGGGCCGCACGGCCCCCATCCAGATCGCATGATCCCGGTGATCCGCCAGTTCATCCCCGGTTTCCGGATGCATGAATACCACCAGGCCCTTGCGGTACAGCGCCAACCAAGGCAATACCACCCCCACCACTTCGGGCCCGAACGCCAGCTGGCAACTCCAGTCCGGATGCGGCCCAACCGGTTTCTGGTGCATGCGCCCCATGGTCACGGGGAACAGCCGCGCCGCCTCCTCGCACAGTTCGCGGGCCTGCTCCATGGTGGCTGCGTCGTAATAAACGTGGGCGTGGTAACCCTTGATCCTCTGCACGATAACTCCTGATTGCGGTCCAACCATCACCACCTGCAACGGGAGTGATGCAGTGAAAAACGCCGAAACCCCAGTGTTCAAACTGGTCCTGTTCGGGCCTGAAAGCAGCCTGGGCAATGCCCTGATGGTCGAGCTGCTGTCGCGCCAGCACGAAGTCATCGCCGTGGTCGACGACCTCAACCGCCATTCGCCGCGCCCGGGCCTGCACTTCAAGATAGGGGGGCTGGGTGATGCCCACCAGGCGGAGCAGGGCGCAGCGGGCGGCTCGGCGGTGATCGCCCTGTTACCAGCGCTGGCGCCGGGTGACCTGCCGGGGCAGGCACGCTTGAGCGAGGCGCTGGTGGCGGGGCTTGCGCATACGACTATACGCCGGCTGCTGCTTGTGGGCGATTTCGATGTGCTGGATGAGCCGAGCAAGTACAGCGAGATGGAGCGGGATTGCGTGGCCAAAGTGGTTGATGGGTTGCAGCGCAGTGCGTTGCACTGGACGCTGATCAATGCACCGCAGGAACTGGCCGGGTTGGGCATGGAGCATTTTCGCAATACCGAAGGGACGCTGGAGCCTGGGCTGGCTGAGCCGTTGCGGCGCTTGGCCAGGATCGCAGCGGGGATGGTGGACATGCTGGAGCTGGACTTGCACCGGGGCGAGCATCTGAACTTCGTGGTCTAGATTGCCGGGGGCTGCTGCGCAGCCCATCGCGACGCAAGGCCGCTCCCACATGGGCCTGCGTGTGCAGTGTCTTTCTGGGAGCGGCCTTGTGTCGCGATGGCCCGCAAAGCGGCCCCAAAATCTCAAAGGCTGCGCTCCTGCTCCAACCAATCGACGAACCGCTCGATCAACGCTCCCCGCCGCTTGCGCGGCGGCAAAACTGCGTAATAGCCGCGTTCCGAGCGCAAGCTCCCCTCCAGCGGCCGACACAGCAACCCCCACATGGGCCGGCGTGCGCAGTGCAACTGTGGGAGCGGCCTTGTGTCGCGATGGGCCGCAAAGCGGCCCCAAAATCTCAAAGGCTGCGCTCCTGCTCCAACCAATCCACGAACCGCTCGATCAACGCCCCACGCCGCTTGCGCGGCGGCAAAACTACGTAATAGCCGCGTTCCGAGCGCAAGCTCCCCTCCAGCGGCCGACACAGCAACCCTTGCTCCACCAATCCATCCACCAGGTGAGCCCAGCCAATCGCCACCCCTTGCCCGGCAATCGCTGCCTGAATCAGCAAGGTATAGTTATCAAACCGCAACTGCCCCGCCGGCGGTGGGCTGTCCACACCAAACCCACGAAATACCCCCGCCCAGTCAAACCAGCGGCTGGCCTGCTCGCCCTTCAGATGCAGCAGCGGCAATCGTTGCAAAGCCACAGCTGACAAGGCTTTGCCATGAATCAGATGGGGGCTGCACACCGGGAACACTTCCTCATCGAATAGCCAGCGGCTTTCTCCTTGGTGAAAGCGTCCATCGCCAAACAGCACCGCCACATCGATGTCCGGGCGCAACATGCCCTGGCTGCGCTCACCCGTCACCAGGCTCACATCCACCTGTGGATAAGCCTGATGAAAGCGCTGCAGCCTTGGCATCAGCCAGAACGCCGCAAAGGCAAAGTCGGTGGCGACCTGCAGCACTTCGCGCTGGCCGCGCCCGCTGGCCTGGGAAATACCGTCATCCATGGCCTGCAGCCCCTGATGCACCTGTTCGAACAGCACCTGGCCAGCCTCGGTCAGCTCGATGCCCCGGTAAATGCGGTCAAACAGGCGCGTGCCCAACTGTGCCTCCAGGCGCTTCACCTGCTGGCTCACTGCCGGCTGCGTGGTACCCAACTCCAGCGCCGCAGCGGTAAAGCCACGCAGGCGCGCAGCAGCCTCGAATACGCGCAAGGTATCCAGCGACAACCCGGCAAGGTGCTCAAACATAAGCTTGGCTAATCCCAGTCATTGCCCGCCATGGGCTTTACCCATGTTATCCACAGTCGCATCTTGGTAGGCAAGCAGTTCGCATAACCCTCAACGATGGGAGCCACCATGACGCGTCCGAATATCCTGTTCATCATGGCCGACCAGATGGCCGCGCCCTTGCTGCCCATCTACGGCCCTTCGCCCATCCAGATGCCGCACCTCGGCCGCCTGGCCGAGCAAGCCGTGGTGTTCGACTCGGCCTACTGCAACAGCCCACTGTGCGCGCCATCACGCTTCACCCTGGTCAGCGGTCAGTTGCCCAGCCGCATTGGCGCCTACGATAACGCGGCCGACTTCCCTGCCGATGTGCCGACCTACGCCCATTACCTGCGTCGCCTGGGCTACCGCACCGCGCTGTCGGGCAAGATGCACTTCTGCGGCCCGGACCAGTTGCACGGCTACGAAGAACGCCTGACCAGCGACATCTACCCGGCCGACTACGGTTGGGCGGTGAACTGGGACGAACCCGATGTGCGTCCAAGCTGGTACCACAACATGTCCTCGGTGCTGCAGGCCGGTCCGTGCGTGCGCACCAATCAGCTGGATTTCGACGAGGAGGTGGTGTTCAAGGCGCGCCAGTACCTGTACGACCATGTGCGCGAAAACGATGGCCGGCCATTTTGCCTGACCGTTTCGATGACGCACCCGCACGACCCCTACACCATTGCCAAACGCTACTGGGACCGCTACGAAGGTGTGGATATCCCCATGCCCCGTGCCGAGTTCAGCCAGGCAGCACTCGACCCGCACTCCCAGCGCCTGCTGAAAGTCTACGACCTGTGGAACAAGCCGCTGCCTGTGGACAAGGTCCGCGACGCCCGCCGCGCCTACTTCGGCGCTTGCAGCTATATCGATGACAACATTGGCCAATTGCTGCAGACCCTGGAGGAATGCAACCTGGCCGATGACACACTGATCGTGTTTTCCGGCGACCACGGCGATATGCTTGGCGAGCGTGGCCTCTGGTACAAAATGCATTGGTTCGAAATGTCGGCGCGGGTGCCGCTGCTGATCCATGCGCCGAAGCGCTTTGCAGCGGGCCGGGTCACTGCCTCGGTGTCGACCTGCGACCTGTTGCCAACCTTGGTCGAACTGGCTGGCGGCGCTGTGGATAAAGACCTGCAGCTGGACGGCCGCTCACTGCTGGGCCACCTGCAAGGGCAGGGCGGTCACGACGAGGTGATCGGCGAGTATATGGCCGAAGGCACCGTCGGCCCGCTGATGATGATCCGCCGCGGGCCCTACAAGTTCGTGTACAGCGAAGACGACCCATGCCTACTCTATGACCTGAGCCGCGACCCGCACGAGCGGGAGAACCTCACCGGCAGCCCGGACCACCAGGTGCTGCTGCAGGCATTTGTCGATGAAGCACAACAGCGCTGGGACATCCCCAGCCTGCGCCAGCAAGTGCTGGCCAGCCAGCGCCGCCGCCGGCTGGTGGCCGAAGCGCTGGCCATCGGCAAGCTGAAAAGCTGGGATCACCAACCACTGGTGGACGCCAGCCAACAGTACATGCGCAACCACATCGATCTCGATGACCTCGAGCGCAAGGCACGTTATCCACAGCCCGCCCCCCTGGATTGAGAAGAGAGGCCGCCATGCACAAGTTCTCCGCCGCCGTGTTCGTCCTGGCCCTGAGCGCCACCACGGCCCACGCCGCAGACAGCGATGCGCAATGCAGTACCGTGAAAATGGCCGACCCCGGCTGGAGTGATATTGCCTCGACCAATGCCGTGGCACGCCTGTTACTGGAAAGCCTGGGTTACCAGGTGAAGATCGACAGTCTGGCCGTACCGATCATCTACGGCGGCCTCAAGGACGGCCAGGTTGACGCCTTCCTCGGCAACTGGATGCCGGCGCAGCAAGGCTTCCATGACAAGTTCATCGCCAACGGCGACGTGCAGCAGCTGTCGCGCAACCTGGAGGGAACCGAGTTCACCCTCGCAGTGCCCGACTATGTGTGGAATGCCGGGGTGAAGGACTTCGCTGACCTGCAAAAACACGCCGGGCAGTTCGACAAAAAACTGTACGGAATCGGCTCCGGCGCCCCGGCCAACCTGTCACTCAAGAAAATCATCGAAGAGAATGAATTCAACCTCGGCCAGTGGAAGCTGGTGGAGTCCAGCGAGCAGGCGATGCTGGCTCAGGTCGACCGGGCGGTGAAGAAGCAGCAATTCATCACCTTCCTTGGCTGGACCCCGCACCCGATGAACGTGAAACTGAAAATGCATTACCTGACCGGTGGGGAAAAATGGTTCGGCAGCAAGGGCGAGGTATACACGCTGACGCGCAAGGGTTATCCACAAGCCTGCCCGAATGCGGCGAAGCTGCTAGGTAACCTCAAGTTCACACTGGACATGGAAAACAGCATCATGGCAGAGGTTGTGGACAAGAAGATCAGCTTCGATGAAGCGGCCAAGGCCTGGGTGAAAGCGCACCCTGAACGGTTGGATGGGTGGTTGGCCGGGGTTACCACCAAAGCCGATGGTGATGCCCTGGAGGCCGTCAAAGCCAAACTGTAATCTCACAAAGCAACACACCAACCCTGTGGGAGCAGGCGCGCCCGCGAACACCGGCGAAGCCGGTGCCAAGCAACGCGTTGGCTTTTTCGCGGGCATGCCCGCTCCCACAGGGCTTGGCGACCCCTTAAGGATTGTGGATAACCCATGCATCGCCTCTCTTTACTGCTGCCCTTCCTCAGCTGGCTTCCCCGCCAATCGGGCCGCAGCCTGCGCCAGGACCTGCTGGTAGGCCTGAGCGGCGCAATCCTCGCCCTGCCGCAATCCATCGCCTACGCCCTGATCGCCGGCCTGCCCGCCGAATACGGGCTTTACGCCGCCATCGTGCCGGTACTGATCGCCTGCCTGTGGGGCTCTTCCTGGCACCTGATCTGCGGCCCGACAGCCGCCATTTCCATCGTGCTCTACGCCAGCATCAGCCCGCTGGCCGTGGCCGGTAGCGCTGACTACATCACGCTGGTGTTGCTGCTGACCTTCCTTGGCGGCATTTTCCAGCTGCTGCTCGGGCTGTTGCGCTTCGGCGCGCTGGTCAACTTCGTCTCCCATTCCGTGGTGCTCGGCTTCACGCTGGGTGCCGCCATCGTCATTGCCTTGGGCCAGTTACCTAACCTGCTGGGCATGGCCCTGCCCAGCCAGGCCACCGCGCTGAAGACCGTGCAAGACCTGGCCAGCCACGCAGGCGAGGTCGACTTGCCTTCCTTGCTGCTGGGCCTGGCCACCGTAGTGATCGGCGTGGCCTTCAAGCTCTGGCGCCCACGCTGGCCGAGCCTGTTGATAAGCCTGATCCTGGTCAGCTTGCTGGCCTGGCTGTTGCCGGGCTTCTTTGGCCATGTGCCGCGGGTGGCAGCGTTCACAGGGCAACTCCCGCCTTTCAGCCCGCTGCCTTTGCTAGACGTAGAGCTCATGCTGCGTTTACTGCCCAGCGCCGTTGCGGTAGGCATGCTGGGGTTGGTCACCAGCCTGTCGATTGCCCGCTCGCTATCGGCACGTTCAGAACAGCTGATCGACCCGGACCAGGAAATACGCGCACAGGGCCTGTCGAACATTGCCGGTGCATTTTTCTCTGGTTACCTGTCTGCCGGCTCCTTCACCCGCTCGGGCCTGAGCTACGAGGCGGGCGCCCGCTCACCGATGGCCGGGGTGTTTTCTGCGCTGTGGGTGGCGTTGTTCGCCGTGACCGGCGCCAGCCTGATCGCGCACCTGCCGATACCGGCCATGGCCGGCAGCATTTTGCTGATCTGCTGGGGGTTGGTGGACCACCGAGGGATCCGTGCATTGTTCCGGGTCAGCCGCTCGGAGTTTCTGGTGATGGCGCTGACGGCTGCAGCGACATTGCTGCTGGAGCTGCAGACGGCCATCTATGCCGGGGTGCTGGCTTCGCTGTTCTTCTATTTGAAGCGCACCTCACGACCACGGATCCAACAAAGCCGTGAAGGGGACGCGGATGTCTTGCGGGTAGGTGGGTCGATTTTCTTTGGTGCGGCGCATTACCTGCAGGTGCGCTTGCAGCGCTGCCAAGGGCCGCATGTAGTGATCGATGCCCGGCAGGTGAATTTCATCGATTACTCGGGTGTGGATATGTTGCACCGTGAGGCACGAAGGTTGCGGCGATTGGGGGGGAGTTTGACCTTGCACCGGGCCAGGCCCCAAGTGATCGAGGAGTTGCAGAAGCTGGAAGGGGTGGAGTTGTGCCCGATCCGGTTTGAGGAATGAGGTTGGGTCCTGGGGCTGCTTTGCAGCCCATCGCGACACGAGGCCGCTCCCACAGAGGATCGGCGTACGACTTACTTTGTGGGAGCGGCCTTGCGTCGCGATAGGGCCGCAAAGCGGCCCCGGCCATCTCAGCCCCGAGCGAGTTGCCGGCGCAGTTCAGCCAACACCGGCGCCGTATCCGGCCTCACGCCACGCCAGATAAAGAAGGCCTCAGCCGCCTGCTCAGCCAGCATCCCCAGCCCATCCAATACCTTGGCAGCCCCCAGCTTGGTAGCCCACTGGCAAAACGGCGTCGGCTCCTTGCCATACATCATGTCGTAGCAAACCGTACGACCCGCCTCGACCAGGCTGTCGGCAATAGGCGGCAACTCCCCGGCCAGACTCGCCGAGGTGGCGTTGATGATTACATCCACAGGCTCCTGCAACCAGGCAAACCCGCTGGCCACCACCGGCCCCAGTTCATCGAACTCGCGCGCCAGCTGCTCGGCCTTTTCCACGGTACGGTTGGCAATCACCAGCGACTGCGGCTTGTGCGCCAGAATAGGCTCCAGCACGCCGCGCACGGCGCCACCGGCACCGAGGATGAGAATGCGCTTGCCCGCCAGCTCGACCCCGGCATTCACCGTCAGGTCGCGCACCAGGCCAGCGCCGTCGGTGTTGTCGCCCTGCAGGGTGCCATCAGCCAGCTTGCTCAGCGTGTTCACTGCGCCTGCGCGCCGGGCACGCGGGGTCAGGCTGTCGCACAGGCGGTAGGCCTCTTCCTTGAACGGCACGGTGACATTACCGCCACTGCCTTGCTTGAAGAAGCCACGCGCGCAGTCGCTGAACTCGTCCAACGGCGCCAGCAGCGTGGCATATTCCAGGTCCTGACCGGTCTGCTCGGCGAACAGGCGGTGGATCAGCGGCGACTTGCTGTGGCCGATGGGGTTACCAAAAACGACGTACTGGTCCATGACGGCTCCTTGGTTATCCACAGGCTTACTGGCCGAGCCAGTCGCGGTCCTGCAGGAAGTACTCGGTCAGGCGCGCTTCTTCACTGCCGGGCGCGGCCTTCCAGTCATAACCCCAACGCACCTGCGGTGGCAGCGACATGAGGATGGACTCGGTGCGGCCACCGGATTGCAGGCCGAACAGGGTGCCACGATCGTAGACCAGATTGAACTCCACGTAGCGGCCGCGGCGGTATTCCTGGAACTCGCGCTGTTGCGGGGTGTAAGGCGTGTCTTTGCGGCGCTGGACGATCGGCAAGTAGGCGTTGATGTAGGCATCGCCGATGGCGCGGATGAAAGCGAAGCAGGTGTCGAAGTCCCACTCGTTCAGGTCGTCGAAGAACAGGCCGCCGATGCCGCGTGGCTCGCCACGGTGCTTGAGGTGGAAGTAGCGGTCGCACCAGGCCTTGTAACGCGGATACACGTCGGCGCCGAACGGTGCGCAGGCCTGTTCGGCCACGCGGTGCCAGTGGATGCAGTCTTCTTCGTTGCCATAGTATGGCGTCAGGTCAAAGCCGCCGCCGAACCACCATACGGCCTCTTCACCTTCCTTTTCGGCGATGAAGAAGCGAACGTTGGCGTGGGAAGTGGGCACATGCGGGTTGTGCGGGTGTATAACCAGCGACACGCCCAAGGCTTCGAAGCCACGGCCTGCCAGTTCGGGGCGGTGGGCACTGGCCGACGGCGGCAGGCCGCTACCAAACACATGGGAGAAGTTGACCCCGCCTTTTTCGATCACGTTGCCCTCACCGATAACCCGCGTGCGGCCCCCGCCACCGGCTTCGCGCACCCAGGCGTCCTCGACGAAGCGGGCACCGCCGTCTTCTGTTTCGAGGGCAGAGCAGATGCGGTCTTGCAGGTCGAGCAGGTAGGCTTTCACGGCCTCGGTGCGGCTAGTCATCGGGTCACCAGGAAGGAGCGAGGAAAATTCGCCACGTAGCATAACACCGGCCGACGCCGCGTCGTAGTTGACGATGGTCAAGCAAAGAGGGCATTGAGTTATCTTGAGGCACACTAAACTCAAAATGATGTCATTTTGCTTATGGGTACATGCTTACCGATCCGATCATTACGACCCAAGCTCTGTATGAAACGTCTTGAGACGCCGCTCAGGCATGGCGAAAACAGCCGAGGAAGCGGAGTTTTACTGGAGTAAATGAGTATTCCTAAGCTATTTTCAACACAGCATGACTAAGTGTAAAGGCGTTTAGTACAGAGCCTAAAGTTTCTAACGCCGTGAATATATCGAAAAACATTGCATCTAACAAAAAAATCTGGAAATTAAGAAGATGTAGCCTTTCCAAACTTCCAGATCAATGCAAAAACAGCCGTTGATTTAGAAATATGATTTTTTTGAATCTTGGTCGGGAACTGAAATCAGCAGATGAGCTATCTCCCCACGGAAATCTTTGTAAATAAGTTTTCCAGTTTGATAATAATTATTCGTTGTCCAAACATGGGTGCCTATTTCCATATGCTCAAAAATGTATTTCAATTGTTCTTGCGGTAGGTACACCCTCTCAGGTTCACCGTTTTCTAGGATCATAGTCATAGTATACTCAATATCCATTTTCAACTCCCTCTTAATTAGTTGTCTTGCGAATAAGATCTTGAACCTTCATTTTTCTTATAACAACTGACAGAAAACTCAGTTGACTACAACCAAGCAGCTGTGTTAAGGGGCTACTATTTAGTATCTACAGATTTCGATCCAACTAAAGGAGCGTGTGATGGCAAAGCGTATCCAGTTCACTCAGCATGGCGGCCCGGAAGTATTGCAGCTGGTGGAATTCGCCCCGACCCCGCTCGGCCCACAGCAGGTGCGTGTGCGTAACCATGCAATCGGCTTGAACTTCATCGATACCTACTTCCGCAGCGGGCTGTATGCGCCGCCGTCCCTGCCTTCTGGCCTGGGTACTGAAGCTGCGGGCGTGGTCGAGGCGGTGGGCGAGGGTGTGACCCGGCTCAAGGTCGGCGACCGCGTGGCCCATGCCGGGGGCCCGCTGGGGGCGTACAGCGAAGTGCATACGCTGCCGGAGGCCAACCTGGTCAAGCTGCCCGACAACATCAGTTTCGAGCAAGCGGCGGCGGTGATGCTCAAGGGTTTGACCGTGCAGTATCTGCTGAAGCAGACCTATGAGGTGAAACCGGGTGATGTGATTCTGTTCCACGCGGCGGCTGGCGGCGTGGGTTCGCTGGCGTGCCAGTGGGCCAAGGCCTTGGGCGCCAAGCTGATCGGTACCGTGAGTTCTGCCGAAAAGGCCGAGCGGGCTAAGGCGCTGGGGGCTTGGGCGACCATCGACTACAGCCATGAGGATGTAGCCAAGCGCGTGCTGGAACTGACCGACGGCAAGAAATGCCCGGTGGTGTATGACGGCGTCGGTGCCGACACCTGGCTGACCTCGCTGGACTGCCTGCAGCCACGTGGGTTGATGGTGAGCTTTGGCAATGCCTCGGGTGCGGTGAGCGGCGTGAACCTGGGGATTCTGGCGCAGAAGGGCTCGCTGTATGTCACCCGGCCGACGCTGGCGACCTACGCCAACAATGCCGAGAACACCCAGGCCATGGCCGATGACCTGTTTGCGATGATTGCGAGTGGCAAGCTGGTTGTGGATATCCAGCAGCGGTATCCATTGAGCGAGGCGGCCAAGGCACAGGCGGAGCTGTCGGCGCGGCGGACTGTGGGGTCGACTGTACTAATCCCCTGAGCCACACACGTTCCCTGTGGGAGCGGGCATGCCCGCGAAGCAGCCACCGCGGTGGATGGCACCGGCTCTGCCGGTGTTCGCGGGCACGCCCGCTCCCACAGGTACTGCGTCGGCTTCAATAGCTGCGCTATGCCTGTGAGGGCCGGTTTGTCGGTGGAGGGGTCGACTCGATGCCATCGAGTATCGCCTCAATCACACCCTCTGCCATCTCAATCGCATGCAGGTTCGACCAGAACATTCCGCGGCCTTCTTCGCGCATATGGTCCAGGGCTTTGTAGCCGGTTTCGTAGGCGCTGCGCAGGTACAGGGCTACGTGGACCAGAGCGTCCTCGGCGGAAATGTTCGGGTTGACGGTGAAGAGCGGGTCATGGCCGGCGTCGCAGCGGCCGAAGGGGCGGGTGGAGGTGCATGGAAGGGGTGGATCGGGGACTATTTTCTTGCTCATGGGAATTCACCTGATCAGGGCGGCCGCTCAATCCGTTACCACACGAAATGGGTGGCAGCTGCACGCGGGGTGGTAAACCGGACGAATCCCAAACCCGGCAGGCTCGAAAGCCTCCCGCGCACAGCCGCCATGGCTGCCATTCAGAATTCGCACATCCGGGTTACCACACCCGATCGCCAAGTTATTCGGCGACGGTTTAAGCCTAAGGGCAGAGGTTCCCACTGAGAAGGTGATGGCAGAGGACGCGGCTCGTAGGATATTTCCCAAGCCGCAAGCTGGACAGCCATTTTGGCAAAATCAGAAAAATCTGCGGGGTTCTGGGGCCGCTTTGCGTCCCAATCGCCGGCAAGCCAGCTCCCACACCGACCGCACCGGCTTCAAGCCATGTGCAGTACCTGTGGGAGCTGGCTTGCCGGCGATCGAGGGCGAAGCCCTCGCCAGCGGTATCAGCCCGGGCGCACAACCTCGCCGGTTGCCAGGTTGCGAATCACACTCGGGTTCTTCCGCCCCCCCAGCGCCCCCCCAAGCACCAGGTCCAGCTGGCCGTGGAAGTACTGCTCCACCCGCAACCGGGTCTTCGCCGCCGGGCGACCGCCGGGGTTGCACGAGGTGGAAATCAGCGGCCCCACCAGCGCGCACAGTTCACGCACCACCGGGTGGTCACTGACCCGCAGCGCCACGGTGTCATGCTGCCCCGTTACCCACTCGGGCAGCAGGTCCTGGTGTGGCACCAGCCAGGTATTCGGCCCCGGCCAGGTGCTGCCCATGCGGTCGATCCAGTCTTCGGGGAAGTCCTCGAACAGGAAGTCGAACTGACGGATGTTGTCAGCGATCAGAATCAGCCCTTTATCCACAGGCCGCGACTTCAGCGCCAGCAGGCGATACACCGCGTCCTCGTTCCATGGGTCGCAGCCCAGGCCCCAGACCGCTTCCGTCGGGTAGGCGATTACTGCGCCCGCCCGGATCTCACGTGCGGCTTGTTGCACACGAAAACTGCTCACCATTGCTGTTTCTCCGCCTGAATACCTTGCTTGTGCGCAGTGTACTTAGCCCGCGCGGGCAAACCAACGCCCGGCTTCATTGCTGACCCGGCCTTCCAGCTCCAGCTCGGTCAACTGCGCCAGCACGTCGGCCAGCGGCTGCTCGCTGCAGTGGGCCAGGCTTTCACTGGTCTGGGGTGCGGCATGCAGCAGGGCGAGCAGGGGGTGGTCGAACCTGTCCACAACCGCAGGCGGCAGGTTCTGCCAACCCTGCAAGCTTTCCAGGATCTGCTCCACAGTTTCCACCAGCAGCGCCCCATCACGAATCAGCTGGTGGCAGCCCTTGGCCCCCGGGTGATGAATGGAGCCCGGAATGGCGTACACCTCACGGCCTTGCTCTGCGGCCAGGCGCGCCGTGATCAGCGAGCCACTGGCGAGGCTCGCCTCAACCACCAGTACACCTAGCGACAGGCCACTGATGATGCGGTTGCGCCGTGGGAAGTTGCCAGGCAGCGGCCCGGCATCCAGGGGATACTCGGAAACCAGCGCGCTGCCGTTGTCGATCATCGCCTGCGCAAGGTCCCGATGGCGCTGTGGATAAAGTTTTTGCAAGCCCGTACCGAGCACGGCAATCGTGCCGCCGCCAGCCTGCAACGCGGCCCGATGAGCGGCACCGTCGACACCTACCGCCAGCCCGCTGGTAATGGTGAAACCAGCCTGCGCGAGGTAGCGGGAAAATGCCCGGGCGGTGTCGAGCGCCGGGGGTGTGGCACGTCTGCTGCCCACGATCGCCAGCTGAGGACGATCGAGCAAGGCAGGTTCGCCAGCGACAAAAAGCAGCGGCGGGGCATCGTCGATTTCTGCCAGCAAGGCTGGGTAGTCTGGGCCGTCCCACATCAGCAAATGCTGGCCAGGGCGCTCTAACCAGGCCATTGCGGCGAGCGCGCCCTCGCGTACCTCGGCACTGCGCCGGGCATCGATGGTGGCTTGGGGGATGCCCAACGCTCGCCAGGCCGAACCGGGAGCGCTAAGCGCACTAGAGGCGCTGCCGAACGCATCCAGCAAGGTGCGAAAACGTCGCAATCCTGTCTCGGGCAAGCGATGCAGGCGTAATCGGGCCTCCAGTTCAGCAGGCGGGCAGAGCGACGAATGGTAACTGGGCATGGGGATCGTCCTTGATCGAAACAGGGCCATCTACGTGGCACAACCTGTGGATAACTCTGTGAGTAACACTTTGAAAAGCTGTCCATTGATTGGGGGCTATCAAGCCCATAGTCACCCTAGACGAGCTTGCCAGGTGCCGAAATCCCCGTTTCCCTTTATTATGTGTGCTCAGTTTTCAACCGAACGCACAGTGACTGCCTGACCTTATGGCCATCTTGAACATTCTCGAATTCCCGGACCCGCGCCTGCGCACCCTCGCCAAACCGGTGACGGAGTTCGACGACGCCCTGCGTCAGCTGATCGACGACATGTTTGAAACCATGTACGAAGCCCCTGGCATCGGCCTGGCCGCTACCCAGGTGAACGTGCACAAGCAGGTTGTGGTCATGGACCTCAGCGAAGACCGCAGCGAACCGCGCGTCTTCATCAACCCGTCGGTCGAAGAGCTGACCCATGACATGGGCCAGTACCAGGAGGGCTGCCTGTCGGTACCGGGCTTCTACGAGAACGTCGACCGTCCGCTGCGTGTCCGGGTCAAGGCCCAGGACCGCGACGGCAAGCCGTTCGAACTGGAATGCGAAGGCCTGCTGGCGGTGTGCGTACAGCACGAATTCGATCACCTCAACGGCAAGCTGTTCGTCGACTACCTGTCGCAGCTCAAGCGCGACCGGATCAAGAAGAAGCTGGAAAAGCAGCATCGCCAGCAAGCCTGATCCCCACCTTCCTGAAGGCTTGCTCCGGCAAGCCTTTTTCTTTTTTGAAGCGAGAACTCCATGCGCATCGTCTTTGCAGGCACTCCAGAGTTTGCCGCCGAACACCTCAAGGCCCTGCTCGACAGCCCCTACGAGATCGTGGCCGTCTACACCCAGCCCGACCGCCCGGCCGGCCGTGGCCAAAAGCTGATGCCAAGTGCGGTCAAGGCACTGGCCGTGGCCCATGACATCCCGGTGTTCCAGCCGCAGACCCTGCGCAATGCCGATGCGCAGGCCGAACTGGCCGCACTGAAACCAGACCTGATGGTAGTGGTCGCCTACGGCCTGATCCTGCCGCAGGTGGTGCTGGATATCCCGCGCCTGGGTTGCATCAACAGCCACGCTTCCCTGCTGCCACGCTGGCGCGGTGCCGCGCCGATCCAGCGTGCCGTGGAAGCCGGCGACGCCGAAAGCGGCGTGACCGTGATGCGCATGGAAGCCGGCCTGGACACCGGCCCGATGCTGCTCAAGGTCGTCACCCCGATCAGCGCCGAGGACACCGGCGGCACCTTGCACGATCGCCTGGCCGAAATGGGCCCGCCCGCAGTCGTTCAGGCCATCGCCGGCCTGGCTGACGGTTCGCTGCAAGGCGAAATACAGGACGATGCGCTGGCCACCTACGCGCACAAACTGAACAAGGACGAAGCGCGTATCGACTGGACCCGCCCGGCCGTCGAGCTGGAACGCCTAATCCGCGCCTTCAACCCATGGCCGGTGTGCCACAGCATGCTGGACGGTGAAAGCGTCAAGGTGCTGGCCGCCAACCTGTCCACAGGCCAAGGCGCCCCGGGCGAGATACTTTCCGCCAGCAAGGACGGCCTCGTAGTTGCGTGCGGTGACCAAGCCCTGAGCCTGACCCGCCTGCAACTGCCTGGCGGCAAGGCATTGAGCTTCAGTGACCTGTTCAACAGCCGCCGCGAGAAGTTCGCCGCCGGCAAGGTGCTGGGCCAATGAACCCACGCCTCGCCGCCGCCCGTGCGCTTGCTGCTGTGCTCAGCGGCAAGGCTTCGCTGAACAGCTCGCTGCCGGCGCAACTGGACAAGGTAGATGAACGCGACCGCGGCCTGACCCAAGACCTGGCGTTCGGCACCGCACGCTGGCAGCCACGCCTCGACCTGCTGGCCGCACAGCTGCTGCAAAAACCCTTCAAAGCAGCCGATGCCGATGTTCAGGCGCTGCTGCTGGTCGGCCTGTACCAGCTGTTCTACACGCGCATTCCGGCCCATGCCGCCATCGGCGAGACCGTGGGCTGTGCCGACAAACTGAAGAAGCCGTGGGCCAAGGGCCTGCTCAATGCCGTACTGCGCCGTGCGCAGCGCGAAGGCGAGGAGCTGCTCGCCGGCATGGAGCGCGACCCGGTGGTGCGTACCGCGCACCCGCGCTGGCTGCAAAAAGCGCTGAAAGCTTTCTGGCCAGAGCAGTGGGAAGCCATCTGCGCCGCCAACAATGCCCACCCACCGATGATTCTGCGGGTCAATCGCCGTCACCATAGCCGCGATGCCTACCTGGCACTGCTGGCCGAAGCCGGCATTGGCGCCAGCGCATGCCAGTACAGCCGGGATGGCATCGTGCTGGCCGAAGCCTGCGACGTGCGCGGCCTGCCAGGCTTCGCCGAAGGCTGGGTGAGCGTGCAGGACGAAGCTGCGCAGCTATCTGCCGACTTGCTGGAACTGGCCCCCGGTCAACGCGTGCTCGATGCTTGCTGCGCACCGGGCGGCAAAACCTGCCACCTGCTGGAGGCCGAGGCTGGCCTGGCGCACATGGTGGCCATCGACCTCGAAGCCAAGCGGCTGACCCGCGTGCGAGAAAACCTCGACCGCCTGCAGCTGGACGCCGAGCTGATCGCCTGCGATGCCCGCGACACTGCTAGCTGGTGGGACGGCAAGCCATTCCAGCGCATTCTGCTCGACGCGCCGTGCTCGGCCACCGGCGTGATTCGCCGCCACCCGGACATCAAGCTAACCCGCCAAGCCGACGACATCCCGGCTTTGGCCACGCTGCAAGGCGAGCTGCTCGATGCCCTGTGGCCGACCTTGGAAGTGGGCGGCATGCTGCTATACGCCACCTGCTCCAGCTTGCCGACCGAAAACACTGAAGTGATCAAAGCCTTCCTCGCCCGCACCCCGGGCGCCCGTGAGCTGGACCTGGCGACCGAAGCCGGCCTGCGCCAGCCCCACGGCCGTCAGCTGCTGGCCCAGGAAGGCGGTCACGACGGTTTCTACTATGCCAAGCTGATCAAGATCGCCGCCTCGCGCGGATAAGAACAAAGGATAGGGAGTAGCGCATGAAGATCATCATCCTCGGCGCAGGGCAGGTAGGCGGTACGCTGGCTGAACACCTGGCCAGCGAAGCCAACGACATTACCGTGGTCGACACCGACGGCGACCGCCTGCGCGACCTCGGCGACCGCCTGGACATCCGCACCGTCCAGGGCCGCGGCTCACTGCCGACGGTGCTGCGTCAGGCCGGTGCCGACGACGCCGACATGCTGGTGGCAGTAACCAACAGTGACGAGACCAACATGGTTGCCTGCCAGGTGGCCTATTCGCTGTTCCATACCCCGACCAAGATTGCACGGGTGCGCGAATCGTCCTACCTGACCCGCGAAGAGCTGTTCGACAACGACCATATCCCGGTCGACGTTCTGATCAGCCCCGAGCAGGTGGTGACCAATTACATCAAGCGCCTGATCGAACACCCAGGCTCGCTGCAGGTGATCGACTTCGCCGAGGGCAAGGCCCAGCTCGTGGCAGTGAAGGCCTACTATGGCGGCCCGCTGGTCGGCCAGCAATTGCGCCAGATCCGTGCGCATATGCCCAACGTCGACACCCGCGTGGCAGCCATCTTCCGTCGCGACCGGCCGATCACCCCGCGTGGCGACACGGTGATCGAAGCCGACGACGAGGTGTTCTTCATTGCCGCGAAGAAGGATATCCGTGCGGTGATGGGCGAACTGCGCCGCATCGACGAGACCAATAAACGCATTGTCATCGCGGGCGGCGGGCAAATCGGCGAGCGCCTGGCGGAAGCCATCGAAAGCCGATATCAGGTGAAGATCATCGAGATGAGCCCGGCGCGTTGTCGGCACCTCTCCGATACCCTCGAAAGCACGGTGGTGCTGCAGGGCAGCGCTTCGGACAAAGACCTGATGCTCGAAGAGAACATCGCCGACGCCGATATTTTCCTGGCCCTGACCAACGATGACGAAGCCAACATCATGTCGTCGCTGCTGGCCAAGCGCCTGGGCGCAGGCAAGGTGATGACCATCATCAACAACCCGGCTTATGTCGACCTGGTGCAGGGCGGTGATATCGACATTGCCATCAGCCCGCAGCTGGCCACCATCGGTACCCTGCTGGCGCACGTGCGCCGGGGCGACATTGTCAGCGTGCACTCGCTGCGCCGCGGTGCGGCCGAAGCGATCGAGGCGGTGGCACATGGCGATTCGAAGTCGAGCAAGGTGGTCGGCAAGGCGATCGAGAACATTGCCCTGCCACCGGGAACCACCATCGGCGCGATCATCCGTGACGAAGAGGTGATGATTGCCCACGACGACACCGTGATCGAATCGGGTGACCATGTGATCCTGTTCGTTGTGGATAAAAAGCACATTCGTGATGTGGAGAAGCTGTTCCACGTCGGCTTGAGTTTCTTCTAGGAGAAGAGGGCATGCGCGAATCGCTGGAGAAGATGCTGGCCAAAGGTGTGGATAACCCGCTGCTGAGGTTTGGCCTGGGCAAGGCCTGGCTGGATGAAGGCAACGGCGCTGAAGCAGCGGTGCACCTGGCGCGCTGCGTAGAGCAGGATCCGAAATACTCGGCAGCGTGGAAGCTGCTGGGCAAGGCCTATCAGTTGCAGGGCGACCTGCCGGCGGCGCGCAAGGCGTGGGAAGACGGGATCGTGGCGGCGCAGGCCCATGGTGACAAGCAGGCCGAAAAAGAAATGACCGTATTCCTGAAGAAGCTCAACAGAGCAGCGGGTTGACGCGGCCCCTGTAGGAGCGGGTTTACCCGCGAATGCGTCGGTGAATCCAACATCGCATTCGCGGGTATACCCGCTCCTACCAGAGGGCGGTGAATGGCTTAATACCAGCGCGGCTCGCCAGCCGGGCGCTTCTTGAAGCGCTTCATGCTCCACATGTACTGGCTCGGGTACTCGCGCACATAACGCTCGACCACCTTGCTCATCGCCGCCGCCGACACATTCACGTCGGTGCTGTACATCTCCTCTGGCGCCGCCTCCAGGAACACCTTGAAGCCCGAGCCATCCGGCAACCGCAGCGCATGCAGGAACACACCTACCGCCTTGCCTCCGGCCAGCATGTTCGGCACGAACTTGCTGGTCAGCGCCTGGGTGCCGAGGAACGGCACGAACACGCCCGCCGATTCCGCCGGCTCCGGGTCGGCAGGAATACCCACCTGGCCACCACGGCGCACTTCCTTGATCACGCTGAGGATGCCTTCCTTGGTCGACGGTGCCACGCGATTGCCCATCTGCACGCGCTGCTCGCGCAGCAGATCATCCACCGCCTTCAGCTTCGGCGGGCGGTAGAAGATGATCGGTTTGCACTGGTTGCAGTAGAAGTGGTTCAACACTTCCCAGTTGCCCAGGTGGCTGGTGATGCCGACCACCCCTTTACCTGAGGCCAAAGCCTGCTCCAGCACTTCCAGGCCATGCACTTCCTTGACCAGCTCCAGCGAGCGTTGTGGCGGCCAGATCCAGGCACAGGCACTTTCGACAAAAGATTTACCGATATCCCGCAGCGCCTGGCCCACCAGTTGCTCACGGGCAACCGGGTCCATCTCCGGGAAGCACTTGGCCAGGTTGATCCGTACCACGTTGCGCGAACTGTTGGGGATTTTCCACATCAGCCAGCCAATACCGGCGCCGACACGCTGCACAGCGCCCCAGGGCAGCTTGGCAAACAGGCGCAGCACCCCGACCATCAGGGCGCCCTTGAACTTTTCCACAGGCGAATTCCTTATTTCAGCAAGGCGCGCATTGTAACCCCTCAGCGCAACAAGGCGGCGTAGCGATCGCAGTCGGTGGTGTGGTCCATGACCATGCCGGTGGCCTGCATGAAGGCGTAGCAGATGGTCGGACCGACGAACGTGAAGCCAGCTTTCTGCAAGGCCTTGCTCATTGCCTTGGCTTCATCGGTAACAGCTGGCACGTCGCCGCGCGCCTTGAAGTGGTTGATCTTCGGCGAGCCGCCGACGAACGACCACAGCCATTCGGCGGGGTTATCCACAGCCAGCCAGGCCTGGGCGTTGCGCCGCGCAGCCTTGAGCTTGAGGCGATTGCGGATGATGCCTGCATCCTGCATCAATTCTTCGATGCGTTCGTCGCCCATGGCCGCCAGCTTCACGGGGTCGAAGCCGTACATCACCTGGCGATAACGCTCGCGTTTGCGCAAAACGGTAATCCATGAAAGCCCTGTCTGGAACCCTTCGAGCAAAAGCATCTCGAAGAGCAACGCCGGGTCGCGCTGTGGCATCCCCCATTCCTGGTCGTGGTAGGCCTGGTACAACGGATCGTCGGTACACCAAAAGCAGCGTGGCATAAGGCTCCAATGAGTAGAGGGCGAGGCGAATCAGGTTATACTCCCGCTCTTTACATCCGCATCCCCAGATACAGGTGAATTTCGTGAGCCAGCCTACGCCAGCCGTGCGTACCTTCCAAGACCTGATCCTTGCCCTGCAGAACTACTGGGCAGCTCAAGGTTGTGTGGTACTTCAGCCCTACGATATGGAAGTAGGCGCCGGCACTTTCCACACCGCTACATTCCTGCGCGCCGTGGGTCCAGAAACCTGGAACGCCGCCTATGTGCAGCCGAGCCGTCGTCCTGCCGACGGGCGGTATGGCGAAAACCCCAACCGCCTGCAGCACTACTACCAGTTCCAGGTGGTGCTCAAACCGAACCCGGCCAACTTCCAGGAGCTGTACCTCGGCTCGCTGAAAGCCATCGGCCTGGATCCGTTGGTGCACGACATTCGTTTCGTCGAAGACAACTGGGAATCGCCGACCCTCGGCGCCTGGGGTCTGGGCTGGGAAATCTGGCTCAACGGCATGGAAGTGACCCAGTTCACCTACTTCCAGCAGGTTGGCGGCATCGAGTGCTACCCGGTCACCGGTGAAATCACCTACGGCCTGGAGCGCCTGGCCATGTACATCCAGGGCGTCGATTCGGTGTACGACCTGGTGTGGGCCGACGGCCCGTTCGGCAAGGTCACCTATGGCGACGTGTTCCACCAGAACGAGGTGGAGCAGTCGACCTACAACTTTGAACATGCAAACGTCGACAAACTGTTCGAACTGTTCGATTTCTACGAAAGCGAAGCCAACCGCCTGATCAAGCTGGAGCTGCCGCTGCCGACCTATGAAATGGTCCTGAAGGCATCGCATACCTTCAACCTGCTGGACGCCCGCCGCGCCATCTCGGTAACCGAGCGCCAGCGTTACATCCTGCGTGTACGTACCCTGGCCCGGGACGTGGCGCAAAGCTATCTGCAAGCCCGCGCACGCCTGGGCTTCCCGATGGCCACCCCTGAACTGCGTGACGAAGTGTTGGCTAAGCTGGAGGCTGCACAATGAGTGCTCAAGATTTTCTGGTAGAACTGGGCACCGAAGAGCTGCCACCCAAGGCCCTCGCCAGCCTCGGCGACGCCTTCCTGGCCGGTATCGAAAAAGGCCTGCAGGCTGCTGGCCTGAACTACACCGGCAAGCAGGTGTACGCCGCGCCGCGTCGTCTGGCCGTGCTGATTCGCCAGCTGGACGTGCAGCAGCCTGACCGCAGCATTAACATCGACGGCCCGCCCCTGCAGGCTGCCTTCAACGCCGAAGGCGAGCCGACCCAGGCTGCGCTGGGCTTCGCCAAGAAGTGCGGTGTGGAACTGGCCGAAATCGACCAGAGCGGCCCCAAGCTGCGCTTCTCCCAGCACATCCCGGGCAAGGCCACCACTGACCTGCTGCCGACCATCGTCGAAGATTCGCTGAACGACCTGCCGATCCCCAAGCGCATGCGCTGGGCGGCCAGCCGTGAAGAGTTCGTGCGCCCGACCCAATGGCTGGTAATGCTGCTGGGCGACCAGGTGGTCGACTGCACCATTCTGTCGCAGAAGGCCGGCCGTGAATCCCGTGGCCACCGCTTCCATCATCCGGAAACCGTGGTCATCACTACCCCGGCCAACTATGTCGAAGACCTGCGCAAGGCCTACGTCCTTGCCGACTTCGCCGAACGCCGCGAGCTGATCAGCAAGCGTACCGCAGAGCTGGCCATGCAGCAGGAAGGCACGGCCATCGTGCCACCGGCGCTGCTGGACGAAGTGACCGCTCTGGTCGAGTGGCCGGTGCCGCTGGTGTGCTCGTTCGAGGAGCGTTTCCTCGAGGTGCCGCAAGAAGCCCTGATCACCACCATGCAGGACAACCAGAAGTACTTCTGCCTGCTGGACAGCGAAGGCAAGCTGCTGCCGCGCTTCATTACCGTGGCCAACGTCGAAAGCCGCGACCCGAAGCAGATCGTGCAAGGCAACGAAAAAGTCGTGCGCCCGCGCCTGACCGACGCCGAGTTCTTCTTCAAGCAGGACAAGAAGCAACCACTGGAAACCTTCAACGAGCGCCTCAAGAACGTGGTGTTCCAGGCTCAGCTCGGCACCGTGTACGACAAGGCCGAACGTGTTTCCAGGTTGGCCGCCTTCATTGCTCCGCTGATCGGCGGCGACGCCCAGCGCGCTGGCCGTGCCGGCCTGCTGTCGAAGTGCGACCTGGCCACCGAGATGGTCGGCGAATTCCCTGAAATGCAGGGTGTTGCCGGTTACTACTACGCGCTCAACGACGGTGAGCCGGAAGACGTAGCCCTGGCCCTGAACGAGCAGTACATGCCGCGCGGTGCAGGCGCCGAGCTGCCGCAGACCCTCACCGGTGCTGCTGTGGCCATCGCCGACAAGCTCGACACCCTGGTGGGTATCTTTGGCATCGGCATGCTGCCTACCGGCAGCAAGGACCCGTACGCCCTGCGCCGTGCGGCTCTGGGCGTGCTGCGTATCCTGATCGAGAAGCAACTGGACCTGGACCTGACCGGTGCAGTCGAGTTTGCGGTCAAGCAGTTCGGCGCCAAGGTCAAGGCCCCCGGCCTGGCCGAGCAAGTACTGGAGTTCATTTTCGACCGCCTGCGCGCGCGTTACGAAGACGAAGGCATTGACGTGGCCACGTACCTGTCGGTACGCGCACTGCAGCCAGGCTCCGCCCTGGACTTCGACCAGCGCGTACAAGCCGTGCAGGCGTTCCGCAAACTGCCGGAAGCCGAGGCCCTGGCCGCGGTGAACAAGCGCGTGTCGAACCTGCTGAGCAAGGCCGAAGGTGCCATCGCCGAGCAGGTCGAGCCGAAGTACTTCGACAATGCCAACGAGTTCTCCCTGTACTCGGCCATCCAGCAGGCCGACCAGGCCGTGCAACCGATGGCTGCAGCACGTCAGTACAGCGAATCGCTGGCCCGCCTGGCGGCCCTGCGTGACCCGGTCGATGCCTTCTTCGAGGCGGTCATGGTCAACGCCGAAGACGCCAAGGTACGTGCCAACCGTTATGCCCTGCTCAGCCGTCTGCGCGGCCTGTTCCTGGGCGTGGCTGACATTTCGCTGCTGGGGTAAGCCTTGAAACTGCTGATTCTCGACCGTGACGGGGTGATCAACTACGACTCCGATGCGTACATCAAGACGCTGGAAGAATGGGTGCCGATCCCCGGTTCGGTCGATGCGATCGCGCAGTTGAGCAAGGCGGGCTGGACGGTGGCCGTGGCCACCAACCAGTCCGGCATTGCCCGTGGCTACTACCCGCTGGCAACCCTTGAGGCTATGCACGCGCGCCTGCGCGCGCTGGTGGCCGAGCAGGGCGGCAAGGTGGGCCACATCGTGTATTGCCCGCATGGGCCGGACGAAGGGTGCGATTGCCGCAAGCCCAAGCCCGGCATGCTGCGGGCGATCGCCGAGCATTACCAGATCGGCCTTGAAGGCGTCTGGTTCGTCGGCGACAGCAAAGGTGACCTGGAGGCCGCCCTGGCCGTCGGTGCACAACCCGTGCTGGTGAAGACCGGCAAGGGCGAGCGGACCCTGGAAAAAGGCGTCCCGGAAACTACACTGATTTTCGACGATCTGGCAGCTATCGCCAGAGAACTAATTTAAACAGTGCGCCTTCTGGCGCGTTTTTCTTCAGGCGGGCATGCCCCGCAATGGTACAAGCCACTATGTCGATCCTGCAGGCGATCAGAATCTTTCTTTTTTACCTGCTGCTGGGCACCAGTTCGCTGCTGTGGTGCTCGCTGAGCTTCTTCGTCGCGCCGTTCCTGTCGTTCCCCAAGCGCTACAAGTTCATCAACGTGTACTGGTGCCGCTGCGCGCTGTTTCTGGTGCGCACCATCCTGGGCATCGACTACAAGATCACTGGCGCCGAGAACGTGCCAGCTGAGCCTTGCGTGATTCTGTCCAATCACCAGAGCACCTGGGAAACCTTCTTCCTGTCCCAGTACTTCTCGCCGCTTAGCCAGGTGCTCAAGCGCGAGCTGCTGTATGTACCGTTCTTCGGCTGGGCCATGGCCATGCTGCGGCCCATCGCGATCAACCGTGACAACCCCAAGGAAGCGTTGCGCCAGGTGGCGAGCAAGGGTGACGAACTGCTCAAGCAGAAGACGTGGGTGCTGATTTTCCCAGAAGGCACCCGTGTACCGTTCGGCACCATCGGCAAGTTCTCGCGCGGCGGTACCGCCCTGGCCGTGAATGCCGGGCTGCCGGTGCTGCCGATTGCCCACAACGCTGGGAAGTTCTGGCCCAAGACCGGTTGGGGCAAGCGTGCCGGTACAATCGAAGTGGTAATTGGTGAGCCGATGTACGCCAACGGCACGGGGCCACGTGCCATTGCCGAACTCAACGACCGCGCTGCAGCTTGGAACGAAGCGACCCAGCGGGCCATGGGATCGCTGCCGCCAGCTGCGGAAAAACCTCAGGAGCAGATGGCTTGACCTTCTGTGGATAACTTGTGTGCAGTTTTTGGATTAAATGCTTTAATTGATACCTAAGTGTATGAATTTTCTAGTTATTTCTTTGTATGAATTTTTTCTGAAAATCGTGCATAAGTTTTTTTGAAGCATAAGAAAACCGGCTTTTACAGCCGGTTTTTTTATGGCATGTGGACATCAGACTTTGTCGATATCTACATCCTTGGTTTCTCTCAGACAGAAGATCCCTACCACCAGGCTGATCCCGGTCACCAGCACCGGGTACCACAGCCCGTAGAAGATATCCCCGGTATAGACCACCAGCGCGAACGATACGGTAGGCAGGAAACCACCGAACCAGCCATTACCAATGTGGTAGGGCAGCGACATCGAGGTGTAGCGGATGCGGGTCGGGAACAGCTCGACCATCACCGCCGCCAACGGACCATAGGTCATGGTCGCGATCAGGATCATCGCCACGATCAGCACCACCACCATTACCTGGTTAACCTGCGCAGGGTCGGCCTTGGCCGGATAACCAGCCTGCTCGATTGCAGCGCGCATGGCGGTTTCATCAAAGCCGTTGATGGTCTTGTCACCGATGTTCACCACCACTTCACTGCCGGCCACGCTAACCGAGCTGTACGGCAGGCCCTGCTTGACCAGGAACGTCTTGACCTTGTCGCACGGGCTGTCAAAACGAGCCTTGCCCACTGGGTCGAACTGGAATGTGCAGCCTTGCGGGTCGGCGGTGACCACGATCGGCGCCTGACGGCTGGCAGCGTCGATCTGCGGGTTGGCGTAGTGGCTCAGCGCCTTGAACAGTGGGAAGTACAGTACCGTGGCCAGCAACAGGCCGAGCATCAGGATCGGCTTGCGGCCGATACGGTCGGACAACCAGCCAAAAAACACGAAGAACGGCGCGCCAATCACAACGCTGATGATGAGCAGGGTGTTGGCCTGAGCCGAGTCCATTTTCAGCATCTGGGTCATGAAGAACAGAACGTAGAACTGCGCCGTGTAGAAGGTCACAGCCTGCCCCGCGTTGATGCTGAACAGGGCGGTAAGCACCACTTTCAGGTTTGGCCAGGAGGTGAATGACTCACGGATGGGCGACTTGCTGACCTTGCCCTGAGCCTTCATTTTCACAAAGGCCGGCGACTCGTGCATGCTCATGCGAATCCAGGTGGAGATCGCCAGCAGCACGATCGACAGCAGGAACGGCAAGCGCCAGCCCCAGGTTTCGAACTGGTCGCCACTGATATACCGGCTACCCAGCACCACCAACAGCGACAACAACAGGCCCAACGTTGCGGTGGACTGGATGAAACCGGTATGCAAGCCACGCTTGCCGGGCGGCGCATGCTCGGCCACGTAAGTGGCGGCACCGCCATACTCACCGCCCAGCGCCAGCCCCTGAAGCATGCGCAGGATCACTAGGATGATCGGTGCGGCGATGCCGATGCTGGCGTAGGTGGGCAACAACCCCACAGCGAAAGTGGACAGGCCCATCAGCACGATGGTGACCAGGAAGGTGTACTTGCGCCCGATCATGTCACCCAGGCGGCCGAACACCAGCGCGCCAAACGGCCGCACCAGAAAGCCCGCAGCAAAGGCCATCAGGGCGAAGATGAAAGCGGTGGTATCGTTCACGCCAGCGAAGAACTGCTTGCTGATGACCGCTGCCAGCGCACCATAGAGAAAAAAGTCATACCACTCGAAAACCGTCCCGAGGGATGACGCGAAAATGATCTTGCGTTCTTCACGGCGGCTGGAGCTGCTGGCCGCCGCACCCTGCTCTTGGATGTAATCCGACATCGTTGCTGTCCTCGGCCCTTAGGCCACAGTGATTATTCTTGTTGTTCCACTGTCGGCGACTTCTGACCGCAAGCCGCCGGTACTGCACGCACCCGGGTCAGGGCGTCGGTAACGCGTCTTCGTTCAGGTAGGTCTGGGTAGCAGCTCCTTTGAGGATCAGTTGCGCCGCCTTTTCGGCGATCATCAGGGTGGGGGAACAGGTATTGCCGGACGTTATCTGCGGCATGATCGAAGCATCAGCCACACGAAGACCGGGGATGCCATGCACGCGCAGCTGGTTATCCACAACGTCCATGGCACCGTTGCCCATGCGACAGGTACCGACCGGGTGGAAGATGGTGGTGCCGATCTTGCCAGCGGCCTCGAACAGTTCTTCCTCGCTTTGCAGCGCTGGGCCCGGCAAATATTCCTTGGGCTCGAAAGCGGCGAGGGCAGGGGCCTGGACGATGCGCCGGGTAAGGCGAATGGCATCGGCAGCAACCCGCAAGTCCTGCGGAGCACTGAGGTAATTGGGGTCGATCAGCGGCGTGCTGTTCATGTCGGTGCTGCAGATGTCGATGCGCCCGCGGCTGGCCGGGCGCAGGTTGCACACCGAAGCCGTAAAGGCCGGGAACTGATGCAACGGCTCACCGAAGCGTTCCAGTGACAGCGGCTGCACGTGATACTGAAGGTTGGCGGTGGCCTGTTCGGGGCTTGAACGCACGAACGCGCCTAACTGGCTCGGCGCCATGGCCAGCGGCCCGCTACGGTCGTAGAGGTAACGCAGGCCCATGCCCATCTTGCCCCACAGGCTGTTGGCCATCTGGTTCAAGGTACGGGTGTTGCGGATCTGGTAGATCAGGCGCAGTTGCAGGTGGTCCTGCAAGTTGCCACCAACGCCTGGCATATCGTGGCGAACACCAATACCCAAGCTTTCCAGCAACTGACGCGGGCCGATGCCGGAGCGCTGGAGGATGCCCGGAGAACCAACCGCCCCAGCACAGAGAATGATCTCGCGGCGCGCCGCAAACTCATGCCAGGCCCCTTGCCAGAGCGCCTTCACCGCCCGTGCGCGGGTGTTGTCGAGCAGTACCTGGTCAACCTGCACGCCGGTCAGCACAGTGAGGTTGGCGCGATCCTTGATCGGCCGCAGGAAAGCTTTGGAAGCGTTCCAGCGCACACCACTGCGCTGGTTGACCTGAAAATATCCACAACCCTGGTTGTCGCCGGTGTTGAAATCGTCGACCTTGCCAATACCACTCTGCTCGGCGGCATCACGGAAAGCATCAAGGATCGGCCAGCTGTAGCGTTGGCGCTCGACCCGCCATTCGCCCTCCGCGCCATGGTGCTCGCTGGCGCCGGCAAAGTGGTTTTCGCTGGCCTTGAACAGGGGTAACACATCTTTCCACGCCCAGCCGTCGTTGCCTTGCGCGGCCCAATGGTCATAGTCGGCGGCTTGGCCCCGCATGTAGATCATGCCGTTGATCGACGAACAGCCACCTAGCACCTTGCCCCTTGGATAACCCAAAGCGCGACCGCCGAGGCCAGGCTGTGCCTCGGTCTTGAAGCACCAGTCTGTGCGCGGGTTGCCGATGCAGTAGAGGTAACCGACGGGGACGTGGATCCAGGGATAATTGTCGCGGCCACCCGCCTCCAGCAGCAGCACGCGGCAGGAAGGGTCGGCGGACAAACGATTGGCCAGCAGGCATCCGGCGGGACCGGCCCCTACGACCACGTAGTCGAAGACAGAATCGGCTGATGGCATGTGCAACCTCGCGCCTGTTTTTTATTCTTGTCCCGATCCATCTTAGTGAGTAATTTCGTGGATGAAACACGAGATTTCGCGCAGCCGCTGTGCGTTTTAGCACAGTGGCAAGCCTGTACCGACCTTTTCGCGGGCTCGCCCGCACCTCAGGGATCACGTTACCTTCAGGGTGTTCACCGCACCTGTGGGGCATGCCCGTGAAGAGGCCGGAACGAACTGCCATAAAGGACAAGCATGTTCGACTGGAATGATCTGCGGTTTTTCCTCGAGTTGCAGCGCAGCGGCCGCCTGCTGACCGCCGCCAAGCGCCTGAACACTACCCACAGCACCGTGGCCCGGCATATCGAGAGCATCGAGCAGAGCCTGGGGACCGCGCTGTTCGTGCAGCATGCCCAGGGCTACGAGCTGACCCCCTCGGGCCAAGCCCTGCTCAAGCATGCCGAAGCCATGGAGAACGTCGCCCTGCTGGCACAGGAAGAAATCACCCAGGCCATCACCCCGCTGGGCAAGATTCGCCTGGGGGTAACCGAAGGCATCGGCATCATGTTCTTCACCCCACGCATGAACGCGTTGTTCGAGCGCTACCCCGGCCTGGAGGTGGAACTGGTAGCGGTACCGCGTTTCGTCAGCATCCTCAACCGCGAGGCAGAAATCAGCATCCATCTGGAGCGACCCAACGCCGATCTGCTGATCACCCGCAAACTCACCGACTACCGCTTGGCGCTGTACGCCAGCCAGGACTACCTGGACCGCGCGCCGCCACTGCGCAACCGCGAAGACTTGGCCCGGCACAGCTGGATCGGCTACGTTGACGATTTGCTGTTCAGCCAGGAACTGCTGTTTCTCAACAGTTTCTGCCGAGCACCCAACGTGGTGTTTCGCAGCACCAGCGTGATCGCCCAGCAAGCCGCCGCCCGCGCCGGGCTGGGCATCGCCGTGCTGCCCAACTACATGGCCCGCCACGACCCGACACTGGTGCGCGTGCTGCCGGGAGAAACCATCCAGCGCAGCTACTGGATCTGCACCCGACGCGAGTTGCACAAGTCTGTGCGCCTGCGGGTGGTGTGGGACTACCTGCTGGCGTTGTGCGCGGCCGAACAAAGCGAGTTGCTAGCCGAGTAGTGCCTTGCCGGCCAACAACAGGGCAGCGGCCCAACCTGCCACGGCAAACATCTGCTGCAGACGCGGCCCGGCCAACCTGGCTGCCAAGGGTCGCGACAGCAGTAGGCCGAGCACCGCGCCGACGGCAAACGGGGCGCCAACCTGCCAGTGCATGACGCCCGCAAGGCTGGCGCTGACCACACTGCCGGTAGAGACCAAGGCAATCACCGCCAGCGAAGTGGAAACGATGCTGGCCATGCGCAGGTTGGTGTAGCGGTTCAGGGCAGGGATGATGACGAACCCCCCACCCACGCCGAGCAGGCCGGACAACAACCCGGACAAGGCACCCGTGAATGCCAATGCGCGCGCGCAGGGTAGGGTCCAGCGCAAACGCCCCTGCAACGGGTTCAGCACACACGGCTCGATAAAGCGATGAGCGTCATTGGCTTCGCCACGCAGTTCTTTGGCCGCCTTGCGCCAGATACGCAGGCAGGCATAAACCAGCACGCCGGCGAATACCAACTGCAACGGTGTATTCGGCAGGCGGTGCGCCAGCATCAGCCCGAACGGCGCTGCTGCCACACCAACCAACGCAATGAACAGCGCAGCCCGATAACGCACCAGCCCTTGGCGCAATCCCAGCACTGCGCCAACCGCTGCAGCCAAACCTACAGCCAACAGGCCCACCGGTGCCGCTTCGACCATCGATAACCCCAGGCCGAACACCAGTAAGGGTACAGCGAGAATGCCACCGCCTGCGCCGGTCAGCGCCAGCACAGCGCCGATGATTGCGCCCAGGCCCGCCCCTAACAGTTGATGCTCGATCACTGCCCACCCTCGGCTACCAGTTGCGGGCGTGCCAACCACTCGCGCCCCTTGAGCATGCCTTGCCAGTACAACGGTGGCAGCGCCTGTGCCTTGAGCAGCCAGGCCAGGCGTGTCGGCTTGCGGCCATCGAGTAACCAGTTGGGGAAGCTCGGTGCCAGCTTGCCGCCATAGGTGAATTCGGCCAGGACGATCTTGCCGCGCTCGACGGTAAGCGGGCACGAGCCATAGCCGTCGTACTGGGCCAGGGTCGCCAGCCTGCCCAGCGCCACCAGCACATTGTTGGCGACCACCGGTGCCTGCTTGCGGGCCGCAGCGGCGGTCTTGGCATTGCTGCTGTTAGCCACGTCACCCAGGGCATGAACGTTAGTGTACTTGCGATGGCGCAGGGTATGCGGATCGACGTCAACCCAGCCGGAGCTATCAGCCAAGGGGCTTTCGCGAATGAAGTCTGGCGCCACCTGTGGCGGTACCACGTGCAGCATGTCGAAGACCTCGATGCGCGTCTCGCTGCTGCCATCGGGCAAGGTACGCAAGAATGTAGCGCGCTTTCCCGGGCCGTCTACGGCAACCAACCTGTGAGAGAAGTTGAGATCGACGGCGTATTTTTCGATGTACTTCATCAGCGCGGGCACGTAGTCCGCGACACCGAACAGCACGGCACCCGCATTGTAGAAGCTGGCTTTCACCGCCCCCAAATGGCCATGGCGCAGCCAGTGGTCACAAGACAGATACAGCGCCTTCTGTGGTGCACCGGCGCACTTGATCGGCATGGGCGGCTGGCTGAACAGCGCGCGTCCTTGCTTGAGCTTTTGCACCAGTTCCCAGGTATAGGGCGCCAGGTCGTAGCGATAGTTGGAGGTGACACCGTTGCGGCCCAGGGTCTCGCTGAGCCCATCGATGGCCGCCCAGTCCAGCTTGAGGCCGGGGCAGACGATCAGCTGTTCATAGCTGATGGCGCGAGCATCATCGAGGATGACCAACTGGCCCAACGGGTCGAATCCTTTTACCCGCGCCTTGACCCAGCGCACACCGCGAGGAATGGTCGACGCCATGGTGCGAGCAGTGCTGGGTGCCTTGAACACACCGGCACCGACCATGGTCCAGCCGGGTTGGTAGTAGTGCACTTCGGCAGGGTCGATCAAGACCACGTCCAACGATGGGTCGCGGCTGATCAGGCTGGAAGCAGTGGCGATACCGGCGGCACCGGCACCGACGATGACCACCTTGTGGTGGTCGGTATTGGCAGGGGACAACAAGGCAGGCATGGCGGCAAATCCTGGAAATCTGATTATGGGGGCAGGGCGGTTACAGCTTGTTCAGCGGGATCTTCAGATAGCTCACGCCGTTCGCCTCCGGAGGGGGTAGCTGGCCGCTACGCATGTTCACCTGCACCGAAGGCAGGATCAGTACGGGCATTTCGAGCGTCTTGTCACGGGCTTCGCGCATGGCAACGAAGCTGTCCTCATCGATACCCTGATGGATGTGAATGTTGCTGGCGCGCTGCTCGGCGACAGTTGTGACGTACTGCATGTCGCGGCCACCCGGCAGGTAGTCGTGGCACATGAACAACCGAGTCTGATCGGGAAACGCCAGCAGGCGACGGATTGAGCGGTACAAGGTGCGGGCATCGGCCCCGGGGAAGTCGCAGCGGGCGGTGCCGTAATCGGGCATGAACAAGGTGTCTCCAACGAACACCGCGATCTCGCCGGCATCTTCGATCATGAAACTCATGCACGCGGGTGTGTGCCCAGGCGTGTGCAACGCACGGGCCTGCAGGTTGCCAATACGGAAACCTTCCTCGTCTTCGAGCAGTACATCGAACTGGCTGCCATCACGGGCGAAGCCGGGCTCTGCGTTGAACAAGGCGCCAAACACTTTCTGCACCTGGGTAATGTGCGCGCCAATTGCGGTATGGCCGCCCAGCTTTTCTTTCAGGTAGGCAGCCGCTGAAAGGTGGTCAGCGTGCACATGGGTTTCCAACACCCACCGCACGATGGCATTCAGTTCATTCACACGCTCGACCAAGCGATCAGCCGAAGCGCTACAGGTGCGCCCGGACTTGGGGTCGTAATCCAGCACGCTGTCGATCAATGCGCATTGTCGGGTTTCACGGTCCATGACCAGGTAGCTGATGGTCGAGGTCGCCTCGTCATAAAAGGCGTCCACGTGAAGGTTGTTGCCGATGATCATCACGTTCTCCAATTTATCCGCCCCGCCTTGTACAGGCGTAGGCAGTGACAGGAGCTTTATCAAGATGCATGCCAGGCTTTTTGCCACTCACTGGCCAGTAAAACCGGCCAGTTGCAGACCGCTGCGGGCAAAACTGGCAGCCCAGGTGGCAGTCGACTGACAGCCAATGGCAGTGTTTGGCAGTCCTTGTTACCCTGCGTCGGTCATCCATACGGTGCCGACATGCCTGAAGCCCATCCTCTCATCCTAGCTCTGGTTTCCTACCTCGAGCACGATGCCCTTCCGACCATCGTGTTGGACACCGACTACAACATCCTCGCCGCCAATGCGGCCTATCGCCGTCAGTTTGGCCGGCATGATCAGGCCCCACTGGGCGAGAAGTGCCACAGGGTTTCGCACCACTACGCTGTGCCGTGCGACCAGGCTGGCGAACATTGCCCGATGCGCAAGGCGTGGGACAGCAAGGTACCGGAGCGGGTATTGCACATTCATCACACACCACGCGGCCCGGAGCATGTGGATGTGGAGTTGCGGCCGATCCTGGATGAGCAGGGCAAGGTAGTGGCCTTTGTCGAACGCCTCACCACCATCACCCTCGCTTCGGCGCAGCCACAGGAGCAAGGGTTGGTCGGCCGCGCGCCAACCTTCAAGGCCGCGCTGGCCAGCCTGCAGCGTGCGGCACCGGCGCAGATCCCGGTGTTGCTGCAGGGGGAGTCGGGGACCGGCAAGGAGCTGTTCGCCCGTGCAGTGCACATGGGCAGCCCCAGGGCCAACGGCCCACTGGTGGTGGTCGACTGCACCGGCCTGACCGAGTCGTTGTTCGAGAGTGAACTGTTCGGCTATGAGAAGGGCGCGTTCACCGGGGCGAATCAGCGCAAGATCGGCTTGGCCGAGGCGGCGCATGGCGGCACCTTGTTCCTCGATGAAATTGGTGAAGTGCCGCTGGCGATGCAGGTGAAGTTGCTGCGCCTGATAGAGTCCGGGAGTTTCCGTCCCGTGGGCAGCCTGCGCACTGTGCATTCGGATTTCCGCCTGATTTCGGCCACCCATAAACCACTTAAACAAATGGTCGCGGATGGCTCATTCCGTGAAGACCTGTATTACCGCATCAGCGGCTTCCCGATTCGTCTGCCTGCATTGCGCGAACGGGTGGAAGATCTGCCGCTGCTCGCACAGAGCCTACTGCAGCGCATGGCCGGCCAACCGACGCCCAGGCTGAGTGAATACGCCTTGCAGCAACTAGCGTTGCATCCGTTTCCGGGCAACATCCGCGAACTGCGCAACATTCTGGAACGCGCGCGTTTGTTTGCCGATGACGGTGTGATCAGGCCAGAGCATTTACCGGAAGACACTGGACTGACTGGCGCGGCTAAAGGAAGCGGCCGTCGCAATGACCTGGGTGAGCTGGCGCAGGCGCTGGAGCAGTTCAAAGGCTCACGCAGTGAACTGGCCAGTCATCTTGGCATGAGTGAACGCACGCTGTATCGCCGCTTGAAAGCGCTCGGGCTGAACTGAAAGAACGTCAGACTTTACCGGACCTTTACCTGCGCCCTGACATTGAAAGGGAAAAATCGTGGTCTGATCAGTTAACCGAACCTGGCAATCATTACTTGCCAGGCGATTACAGGCAGAGGACCGCATCAAATGAAGAAAACCCTAACCGTGATCTGCGCCGCGCTCATGCTCAGCACACCGCTGGCAAGCTTCGCGCAACCGGGCCCGCCTGATCGGCATGATGGCGGCCCATCGCACCAAGGCAACCCGCCACAGGGTCAACCACAGCACCAGGGCCGACATGACAATGGCCGCGGTCCTGCTTACCGTGATCCAAACTTCCGCCCACAACAAGGCATGCCGGTACCTCATAAGCAGTGGCAGCGTGGTCATGCCGTTGATCCACATTACCGTGGTGACCGTTACTGGGTAACTGACTGGAAAGCGCGCCACCTGTATGCGCCACCTCGTGATCATCGTTGGCTGTATGTGAATGGCGACTATGTGCTGGTGGCTATTGCCAGCGGTGTGATCGTGAACATTCTCACCGGCTACTGATTGTTTGCAGGCACAAAAAAGCCCGCATCAGCGGGCTTTTTAGTGCCTGGCGAATTACACCTGATCAGAAGTCCAGGTTCGACACCGACAGCGCGTTACTTTCGATGAAGTCACGACGCGGCTCGACCGCATCACCCATCAGGGTGTTGAAGATCTGGTCAGCGGCGATGGCATCTTCGATAGTGACCTTGAGCATACGGCGAACGGTCGGGTCCATGGTGGTTTCCCACAGTTGGTCCGGGTTCATCTCACCCAGCCCTTTGTATCGCTGAATCGTATGGCGCTTGGTGGTCTCGTTCATCAGCCAATCCAGGCCCTCTTTGAACTCGACGATTGCCTTGCGGCGTTCACCACGCTGCACGTACGCACCTTCACCCAACAGGCTCGAAAGCTTGGCACCAATGTTGACTACGGTACGGTAGTCATTGCTGCCGAAGAAATCACGGTTGAACGTGATGTAGCTTGCCAGACCGTGAGAGGTAATTTCCACTTCAGGCAGCCATACGTTGCGCTCTTTGTCTTCACGCAGGCTGGCGTTGTAAGCCAGGCCAGACTTCTGGCTGGAGTTCAGACGCGCCTGGAACTGGGCCAGCCAGGCTTGCATCACTGCGTGGTCACCCAACTGCTCCAGGGTCACCTCAGGCAGGTAGACAAAGTGCTCAGTCAGCTCTTCCGGGTACAAGCGCGACAGGCGCTTGAGAGTCTTCATGACACTACGGAACTCATTCACCAGCGCTTCCAGCTGCACACCGGAAACTGCTGGCGCCGATTCGTCCAGGTGCAGGCTGGCATCTTCCAGAGCCGACTGGGTCATGTACTCTTCCATGGCCTCATCGTCCTTGATGTACTGCTCCTGCTTGCCTCGTTTCACCTTGTACAGCGGCGGCTGGGCAATATAGATGTAGCCACGCTCGACCAGCTCCGGCAGCTGACGGAAGAAAAAGGTCAGCAGCAGCGTACGGATGTGCGAACCGTCAACGTCAGCATCGGTCATGATGATGATGTTGTGATAACGCAGTTTGTCGATGTTGTACTCTTCGCGGCCGATGCCACAGCCCAGCGCAGTGATCAGCGTGCCCACTTCCTGGGACGAAATCATCTTGTCGAAGCGCGCTTTCTCGACGTTGAGGATTTTACCCTTCAGCGGCAAGATCGCCTGGGTACGACGGTTGCGGCCTTGCTTGGCCGAGCCACCCGCAGAGTCACCCTCCACCAGGTACAGTTCGGAGAGAGCAGGATCCTTCTCTTGGCAGTCGGCCAGTTTGCCCGGCAGACCCGCGATATCCAGCGCACCTTTACGGCGGGTCATTTCACGGGCTTTACGGGCGGCTTCACGGGCGCGAGCCGCGTCGATCATCTTGCCAACGACGGCCTTCGCCTCGTTCGGGTTTTCCAGGAGGAAATCGGCGAAGTACTTGTTCATCTCCTGTTCCACGGCGGTTTTCACCTCCGAGGAGACCAGCTTGTCCTTGGTCTGCGAGCTGAACTTCGGGTCCGGTACCTTCACCGAGATGATTGCGGTCAGGCCTTCACGGGCGTCGTCGCCAGTGGTTGCCACCTTGTTCTTCTTGGCCAGGCCTTCCTGCTCGATGTAGCTGTTAAGGCTACGGGTCAGCGAGGAACGGAAGCCCACCAGGTGGGTGCCGCCATCTCGCTGCGGAATATTGTTGGTAAAGCACAGCAGGTTTTCGTTGAAGCTGTCGTTCCATTGCAGGGCGACTTCAACACCCACGCCATCGTCACGCTGAACGTTGAAGTGGAACACCTGGGAGTTGACCGGCGTCTTGTTGGTGTTCAAGTACTCGACGAACGCACGCAGACCGCCTTCGTACTTGAAGAACTCTTCCTTACCGCTGCGCTCATCCTTCAGCAGAATGCCAACGCCCGAGTTGAGGAACGACAGTTCGCGGATGCGCTTGGCCAGGATGTCCCAGCTGAAGTGAATGTTCTTGAAGGTTTCAGCCGATGGCTTGAAGTGGATGTGGGTACCCGTGGTTTCACTGTCACCGACAACCGCCATAGGCGCTTGTGGAACACCGTGAACGTAAGTCTGTTCCCAAATCTTGCCGCTACGGCGAACGGTCAGAACCAGCTTCTCGGACAGGGCGTTCACAACCGACACACCTACACCGTGCAGACCGCCGGATACTTTGTAGGAGTTGTCGTCGAACTTACCGCCGGCGTGCAGCACAGTCATGATGACCTCGGCTGCGGAAACGCCTTCTTCCTTATGCACATCGACCGGAATGCCGCGACCGTTGTCGCGCACACTGATAGATTCGTCCGGGTGGATGATGACGGTGATGTCATCGCAGTGACCGGCGAGGGCTTCGTCGATCGAGTTGTCGACCACCTCGAAGACCATGTGGTGCAGGCCACTACCATCATCGGTGTCGCCAATGTACATGCCGGGACGCTTGCGTACGGCATCCAAACCTTTCAGCACCTTGATGCTGGAGGAGTCGTACGTTTGATTTTCGCTCATGCCTTCACTCCCGATGGTCGTGGGTCTGGGTGATACGGCCTTGTTCCACGTGGAACAAAGCAACTGGCGTTTCCGTCTGCCAGCCTTCCCTCAGTAATTCGTGATCTACACAGGTGATGAACACCTGGCAGCGTAATTCTTCAAGCAAGCGGCACAGTGCGCGGCGATGCTGGTCATCCAGTTCGGACGGCAAGTCATCCACGAGATAAATACAGTGACCGCGGCGAGCCTGACTAACGAGGTGGCCTTGGGCAATGCGCAATGCGCATACCACCAACTTTTGCTGACCACGCGACAGGATGTCGGCTGCGTTGTTGCCAGCCAACCGCAAGCGCAGATCAGCACGCTGCGGACCGGCTTGGGTATGGCCCATCTGCTGATCGCGAAGGAGGGAGGAGGCGAGCACTTCTTGCAGTTCCCGGTCCTTGTCCCAGCCTCGGTAGTAGCTTAGGGTCAACCCGTCCAGCTCGACCAGTTCGCTCAGGGTTCGCTCGAAGACGGGCTTCAAGGCCTTGATGTAGTTGCGACGGTATTCATCTATTTCCGCGCTAGCCAGGCACAATTCCCGGTCCCAGGCGGCTTGCGAAGCTGGGTCAAGTGTACCATGACGCAACCATGAGTTCCGCTGCCGCAGCGCCTTCTGAAGGCGTTGCCAGGCTGGCAGAAAACGAGGTTCCACGTGGAACACCCCCCAGTCCAGAAACTGGCGGCGTATTTTGGGGGCGCCTTCAAGCAGCCGGAAACTGTCTGGGTTGATGAGCTGAAGCGGCAGTAACTCAGCCAATTGCGCGGCGCTGCGCGCATTTTGCCCATCTATGCGGATAGTAAACTCCCCTTGTCGCTCACGGGACACACCCAGGTTACTCGTACCACCCTCCGTCAGCTGAACCTCGCCGAACACAGTACAGGCAGCCTGTTCGTACTGAATAACCGGATTCAGGCGGGTGCTGCGAAATGAACGGGCCAGGCCGAGCAAATGCACGGCTTCGAGCACGCTGGTCTTGCCGCTGCCGTTGGCGCCGTAAAGGATGTTGATGCGGGGGGAGGGTAAGAGTGTCACCGGGTGCAAGTTGCGCACCGCGGTGACCATGATACGTCGAAGGGACATTTCGCCTGCTACAGGTTACAGGCGCATCGGCATGACAACGTAGGAAGAATCGTCATTGCCAGCTTCCTGCAGCAGCGCACTGCTGTTTGAATCGGACAGGATCAGACGAACTTGCTCAGTAGTCATCACGCCCAGCACGTCCAGCAAGTAGCTGACGTTGAAACCAATCTCCAGCGAGCTACCTTCGTAGTCCACGCTGATTTCTTCTTCAGCTTCTTCCTGCTCAGGGTTGTTAGCCTGGATCTTAAGTTGACCGGCAGCCAGTTGCAGGCGAATACCGCGGTACTTTTCGTTGGAAAGAATCGCAGTACGGCTGAAAGCTTCACGCAGCGCCTGGCGGTCTCCGACAACCAGCTTGTCACCGCCTTTGGGCAGTACGCGCTCGTAGTCCGGGAATTTGCCGTCCACCAGCTTGGAGGTAAAGGTGAACTCGCCGGTAGTGGCGCGGATGTGATGCTGGCCCAGCACGATGCTGACCATACCTTCAGGATCGGTCAGCAGGCGCGCCAACTCCAGGATGCCTTTACGCGGCACGATGACCTGGTGTCGATCCTCCTGCTCGATCGGCGCGCTCATCGAGCAAAGCGCCAGGCGGTGACCGTCGGTGGATACGGCACGCAACGTGTTGCGGGAAACCTCAAGCAGCATGCCGTTGAGGTAATAGCGCACATCCTGCTGGGCCATGGCGAAGCTGGTACGCTCGATCAGGCGGCGCAGCTTGCTCTGCTCCAGGTTGCAGGTCAGCGAACCCGGGCCTTCTTCCACAGTCGGGAAGTCATTGGCAGGCAGGGTCGACAGGGTGAAGCGGCTGCGGCCGGCCTTTACCAACAATTTCTGCTCATCGACCTTGATATCGATCAGGGCGTCGTTAGGCAGGCTTTTGCAGATGTCCATCAGCTTGCGCGCCGGAACAGTGATCTCGCCAGGCTCGGCCGGCTCTTCCAGTTGCACGCGGCCTACCAGCTCGACTTCCAGGTCGGTACCGGTCAACGACAGTTGCTGGCCTTGTACGACCAGCAATACGTTGGACAGGACCGGCAAGGTCTGACGGCGCTCGACGACACCGGCGACCAGTTGCAGGGGTTTCAACAGGGCTTCGCGTTGAATGGTGAAATGCATGGTCTAGTCCCTTGCCTTCAATTAGCTGCGCAGACGGCCATCAGGTCGTCAGCGTCCGCAGCAGGTTCTTGTAGTCCTCGCGGATGTCCGCGTCGGATTCCTTCAGTTCATTGATTTTGCGGCAGGCGTGCAGCACGGTCGTATGGTCGCGACCACCGAACATGTCGCCGATTTCCGGCAGACTGTGGTTGGTCAACTCCTTGGACAGGGCCATGGCTACCTGACGCGGGCGCGCGACAGAACGCGAACGACGCTTGGACAACAGATCGGAGATCTTGATCTTGTAGTACTCAGCGACAGTACGCTGAATGTTATCCACACTGACCAGTTTGTCTTGCAGCGCCAACAGATCCTTGAGCGATTCACGAATCAGCTCGATGGTGATGTCACGGCCCATGAAATGCGAGTGAGCGATAACCCGCTTCAGTGCACCTTCCAGCTCACGGACGTTGGACCGGATGCGCTGAGCGATGAAAAAGGCTGCGTCATGCGGGAGCTCGACTTTGGCCTGGTCGGCCTTCTTCATCAGGATTGCTACGCGGGTCTCCAGCTCTGGCGGCTCGACAGCCACCGTCAGGCCCCAACCAAAGCGCGACTTCAGACGCTCTTCCAGGCCTTCGATTTCCTTGGGATAGCGGTCAGAGGTAAGGATTACCTGCTGGCCACCCTCAAGCAAGGCGTTGAAGGTGTGGAAAAACTCTTCTTGCGAGCGCTCTTTGCGAGCGAAGAACTGGATATCGTCGATCAGCAACGCGTCCACCGAGCGGTAGAAGCGCTTGAATTCGTTGATGGCATTGAGTTGCAACGCTTTGACCATGTCCGCGACGAAACGCTCCGAATGCAGGTACACCACCTTGGCGTTCGGATTCTTCTTCAGCAGATGGTTACCCACAGCATGCATAAGGTGGGTTTTACCCAAACCCACACCGCCATAAAGGAACAGTGGGTTGTAGCCATGCTTAGGGTTGTCCGCAACCTGCCAGGCAGCCGCGCGGGCGAGCTGGTTCGACTTACCTTCGACGAAAGTGTCAAAGGTAAAGGTCCGGTTCAGGTAACTGGTGTGCTTGAGCGCACCTTCAACCTGCACGGTGCGCTGTTCAGCCCGGCCACCACTGGGCGGCGCAGCAGCAGGCTCGGCCATGGCATCAAAGCTGTCACGCGAAGACGTCTCGACCAGTACAGGCTCGGCTGCAGCCACGGCAACGGGTTCAACCGCTGCTGCCGGGGCTGTCTTGTGTGCCTGAGTCTGCGCCAGCGAAGCCGCAACGGCAGCGCTCACCGGCGCGTTGGGCGCAGCCCTTGGGGCCGAGCTGCGACGGCTACCTATTAATAAGGAAAGGGCTGGTGCAATGCCGCTACCGTTCTCACCCAACAGCTCGAGCAAACGACCCAGGTACTTTTCATTGACCCAATCGAGAACGAAACGGTTAGGCGCATAGACGCGCAACTCGTCGCCTTCGGCTTCGACCTGTAGCGGACGGATCCAGGTGTTGAATTGCTGGGCAGGCAGTTCATCGCGCAGAAGCTCCACGCACTGCTGCCAAAGTTCCACTGACACGGATATCCCCTGAGTTTGAAAGCCGGATGAGGCAAAAACAAACCGCCATTGTACCGGTCGAGCGTTCAGTTATCCACATGTGGACACGTTAGGAACCACGACAAAACAGCCATTTATCGACCAAAACGGCTTTTCGCCTCTGTGAATAAGCCCTGTGGATAAACACCCATGAGGGCTATGCACAACCCCAGCCCTTTGCCTGTTGATAACTCCACTGTGGATAACAGGTGTTTTCATCCACAGCTTTCGCTCACGATGGGAACAAGCGCAGCACGGGTTCAGAACAAAGTTGTAAAACTCTGTACACCCCGTAATTCATGGGCTAGCGCAGGTTATCCACAGAAGGTTATCCACTTAAGAGTTATAAGTTCTTCAAAAAAGCTTTTTATATGTCTCTTCTTTTTTTTCATGTTGTCCCCGATCCGTGTGTCCGATCAAGCACCCCTTGGGCACTGATCAACAGGCACCGTCCATCACATGCTCTATATGGAAAGACTGGTTGGAAATTGACCTATGGGCTTGCTTTCTCTAGAATCGCCGGTCTCTTAAAAAGGGGGCCATCCCGGCCCGTCGTCGACAAACCAGGTAACACGCCATGAAACGTACTTTCCAACCAAGCACCATCAAGCGCGCCCGCACCCACGGTTTCCGTGCCCGTATGGCTACCAAGAACGGCCGTGCTGTTCTGTCGCGTCGTCGTGCCAAAGGCCGTAAGCGTCTGGCCATTTGATTTTTCGGCACAGGTGGTGAGTCAGGACTTCAGTCGGGAAAAGCGACTGCTTACACCCCGGCATTTCAAAGCGGTCTTCGACTCCCCAACCGGCAAGGTTCCAGGGAAAAACCTGCTGATCCTTGCTCGCGAGAACGGCCTCGATCACCCACGCCTTGGCTTGGTAATCGGCAAGAAGAGTGTCAAGCTCGCCGTTCAACGCAACCGCCTCAAGCGCTTGATGCGCGATTCCTTTCGTCTGAACCAGCAATTGCTTGCCGGCCTGGACATCGTGATCGTCGCGCGCAAGGGATTGGGTGAGATAGAAAACCCGGAATTGCACCAACACTTTGGCAAGCTCTGGAAACGCCTGGCGCGCAGCCGGCCGACACCAGCAGTCACCGCCAATTCCGCAGGGGTAGACAGCCAAGATGCGTAAACTGGCACTCGTTCCGATCCAGTTTTACCGTTACGCCATTAGTCCTCTGATGGCCAATCACTGTCGGTTTTTCCCCAGTTGCTCCTGTTACGCGTATGAAGCCATCGAAAACCATGGCATCTGGCGTGGTGGGTGGCTGGCCGTTCGTCGCCTGGGGCGTTGTCATCCGTGGAATGACGGCGGTTTCGACCCCGTTCCACCCGCTCCTTCCTCCCGAACTTCTTCGATAGCCGAGTAATCATGGATATTAAACGCACGATCCTGATCGCCGCGCTGGCAGTCGTGTCCTACGTCATGGTCCTGAAGTGGAACGATGACTACGGCCAGGCTGCCCTGCCGACTCAGAATACTGCTGCCAGCACTGTTGCTCCGGGCTTGCCCGATGGCGTGCCGGCCGGTAACAACGGTGCCAGCGCCGATGTACCGAGCGCCAACGCCGAATCGAGCCCTGCCGAACTGGCACCGGTCGCACTCAGCAAGGACCTGATCCGAGTCAAGACCGACGTTCTGGAACTGGCTATCGATCCGGTCGGTGGTGACATCGTCCAGCTGAACCTGCCGAAGTACCCACGCCGTCAAGACCACCCGAACATTCCATTCCAGTTGTTCGACAACGGTGGTGAGCGTGTTTACCTGGCACAAAGTGGTCTGACCGGCACCGATGGCCCGGATGCCCGCGCCAGCGGCCGTCCCCTGTATGCCGCCGAGCAGAAGAGCTACCAGCTGGCCGACGGCCAGGAACAACTGGTGGTAGACCTGAAGTTCAGTGACAACGGTGTCAACTACATCAAGCGTTTCAGCTTCAAGCGCGGTGAGTACGACCTGAATGTCAGCTACCTGATCGACAACCAGAGCGGCCAGGCCTGGAGCGGCAACATGTTTGCCCAGCTCAAGCGTGATGCCAGCGGCGATCCGTCCTCCAGTACTGCCACCGGCACCGCTACCTACCTGGGCGCTGCCCTGTGGACAGCTTCTGAGCCTTACAAAAAGGTCTCGATGAAGGACATCGACAAAGGTAGTTTGAAAGAAAATGTGTCCGGCGGTTGGGTTGCCTGGCTGCAGCACTACTTCGTGACCGCCTGGATTCCGGCCAAGTCGGACAACAACGTTGTCCAGACCCGCAAGGATAGCCAGGGCAACTACATCATCGGCTACACCGGCCCGGTTATCAGCGTACCGGCTGGCGGCAAGGTCGAAACCAGTGCCCTGCTGTACGCCGGCCCGAAGATCCAGTCCAAGCTGAAAGAGTTGTCCCCAGGCCTGGAATTGACCGTCGACTACGGCTTCCTGTGGTTTATCGCTCAGCCGATCTTCTGGCTGCTGCAACATATCCACAGCCTGCTGGGTAACTGGGGCTGGTCGATCATCGTGCTGACCATGTTGATCAAAGGCCTGTTCTTCCCGCTGTCGGCTGCCAGCTACCGCTCCATGGCGCGTATGCGTGCCGTTGCACCTAAGCTCGCCGCACTCAAGGAACGCTTCGGTGACGATCGCCAGAAGATGTCCCAGGCGATGATGGAGCTTTACAAGAAAGAGAAGATCAACCCGCTGGGCGGCTGCCTGCCGATCCTGGTGCAGATGCCGGTATTCCTGGCCCTGTACTGGGTATTGCTGGAAAGCGTGGAAATGCGCCAGGCCCCATGGATACTGTGGATTACCGACCTGTCGATCAAGGATCCGTTCTTCATCCTGCCGATCATCATGGGCGCCACCATGTTCATCCAGCAGCGCCTGAACCCGACACCGCCGGATCCGATGCAGGCCAAGGTGATGAAAATGATGCCAATCATCTTCACCTTCTTCTTCCTGTGGTTCCCTGCCGGTCTGGTGCTGTACTGGGTTGTGAACAACTGCCTGTCGATTTCGCAGCAGTGGTACATCACTCGCCGTATCGAAGCAGCTACCAAAAAAGCTGCTGCTTGACGGGCTAATACGCTAGCCTGTGAATAAAAAACGCCCCCTAGTGGGGCGTTTTTGCTATCTGTCGTTTTTGTCGTAGAGGCTTTCGAGCATGAACACTGTGCGTGAAACCATCGCCGCCATCGCCACGGCCCAAGGCCGGGGCGGTGTGGGAATTGTCAGGTTGTCCGGCCCTCTGGCTGCCAAGGCCGGCCTGTTGATCACTGGCCGCACCCTGACCCCGCGGCATGCCCATTACGGTCCGTTCCGCGACGATGAAGGGCTGGTGCTGGACGAAGGGATTGCTCTGTTCTTTCCCGGGCCTAATTCGTTCACTGGTGAGGACGTGCTTGAACTGCAGGGACACGGCGGCCCGGTGGTTTTGGACATGCTGCTGCAGCGCTGTGTACAAGTCGGCTGTCGTCTGGCTCGCCCGGGCGAGTTCAGCGAGCGCGCCTTCCTCAACGACAAGCTCGACCTGGCGCAGGCCGAAGCCATCGCCGACCTGATCGAGGCCAGTTCCAGCCAGGCAGCGCGCAACGCCCTGCGCTCGCTGCAAGGGGAATTCTCCAAGCGTGTGCACAGCCTCACCGAGGCGTTGATTGCCTTGCGTATTTACGTCGAGGCGGCGATCGACTTTCCTGAGGAAGAGATCGACTTCCTCGCCGATGGCCATGTGCTGTCGATGCTTGATGCCGTGCGCAGCGAGTTATTCACTGTGCAGCGCGAGGCCGGGCAGGGCGCCTTGCTGCGTGACGGCATGACGGTAGTCATTGCTGGCCGACCGAATGCCGGTAAATCGAGCTTGCTGAACCAGCTGGCCGGGCGGGAAGCAGCCATCGTCACTGACATCGCCGGCACCACGCGGGATATCCTGCGCGAACATATCCACATCGACGGCATGCCGCTGCACGTTGTCGATACTGCCGGCTTGCGCGATACCGATGACCATGTGGAAAAGATCGGTGTGGAACGCGCCCTGAAGGCCATTGGCGAGGCAGACCGTGTGCTGCTGGTGGTCGACTCCACTGCGCCCGAGGCCAGCGATCCGTTCGCTTTGTGGCCGGAGTTTCTCGCTCAGCGGCCGGACCCGGCCAAGGTCACGTTGATTCGCAACAAGGCCGACCTGAGTGGTGAGCGGGTAGCGCTGGAACAGTGCGATGACGGCCATGTGACCATTACCCTGAGCGCCAAGGGCGACGACACAGGGCTGCAACTGCTCCGCGACCATCTGAAGGGTTGTATGGGTTACGAGCAGACTGCAGAGAGTGGCTTCAGCGCCCGCCGGCGCCATCTGGATGCTTTGCGCCAGGCCAGCGAGCACCTGGAGCACGGCCGTGCCCAATTGACCTTGGCGGGCGCGGGAGAGCTTCTGGCTGAGGACTTACGCCAGGCACAGCATGCGCTGGGGGAGATCACAGGAGCATTCAGCTCGGATGACCTGCTTGGGCGGATTTTCTCCAGCTTCTGCATCGGCAAGTAATCCACAGCCAAGCAAGGCCAAGCGCCGCTCCTTAGGGAGCGGCTTTTTTTTGCCTGAAATTCGTTGCAGAAGATGAATGCAGGCCGATGACCCAAGCACCTGTGGGAGCGGGCGGGCCCGGGAAGAAGCCTTTACAAGCACCAGATCTCTGTGGATGTACCCATCCTTTCGCGGGCTCGACCGCTCCAACCTGACCATGTCTGGCCGCCAGCGCGATGAATTTTCCATGCTCGGCTTGAAAACTGTGCTCAGGAGCCCTGTGGAAAAGTCGCCTTCAGCTCAGTTGATAAGCGGGCTTTTTTTCTGAGGAAAAACCCGCCTGTGGGTAAACAGCCATTTAATCCACAGGCTAAAAGACGTTATCCATAGGCCTCATGGCACTCCAGACACAGGGTTTAATTTCTCTCTACATAGCGCCATTATTGGGATACAGGACTTTATCCACAGATATCGATGTGCATAAGAATAAACATAAAAACAAAGCTTTTTAAATTTCTTCTCTTTGATTTCTGTTGTTTGCCACTCATCCACAGACTGGTCAAAATTTGCTCAGACGGTTTCTTTAGTGGGGGTGAAGTCCCTATACTTGTCCGCTTACCTTCTCTATTCGCAAAAACAGGCACGAGGTGCGTGGTGGATTTCCCTTCCCGTTTTGACGTGATCGTCATCGGCGGCGGCCATGCCGGTACCGAGGCTGCGCTTGCGTCTGCACGCATGGGTGTGAAAACCCTGCTGCTGACCCATAACGTGGAAACCCTCGGTCACATGAGCTGCAACCCCGCCATCGGCGGTATTGGCAAAAGCCATCTGGTCAAAGAGATCGATGCGCTCGGCGGCGCCATGGCGCTGGCCACCGACAAGAGCGGCATCCAGTTCCGCGTTCTGAACAACCGCAAGGGCCCGGCCGTACGTGCCACCCGTGCGCAAGCCGACCGCGCCATCTACAAGGCAGTGGTACGTGAAATCCTGGAAAACCAGCCAAACCTGTGGATATTCCAGCAGTCCTGCGACGACCTGATCGTCGAGCAGGACCAGGTCAAAGGCGTGGTGACCCAGATGGGCCTGCGTTTCTTTGCCGAATCTGTGGTGCTGACTACCGGTACCTTCCTCGGCGGCCTTATCCACATTGGTCTGCAAAACCATTCCGGTGGTCGCGCCGGTGATCCACCTTCGATTGCCCTGGCCCACCGCATGCGTGAACTGCCGCTGCGCGTCGGCCGCCTGAAAACCGGTACCCCGCCACGCATTGACGGCCGCTCGGTGGACTTCTCGGTAATGACCGAACAGCCAGGCGATACGCCGATCCCGGTGATGTCGTTCATGGGCAATGCCGAAATGCACCCGCGTCAGGTGAGTTGCTGGATTACCCACACCAATGCGCGCACCCACGAGATCATTGCGTCGAACCTCGACCGTTCACCGATGTACTCAGGCGTGATCGAAGGTGTCGGTCCGCGCTACTGTCCGTCGATCGAAGACAAGATCCACCGCTTCGCCGACAAGGAAAGCCACCAGGTGTTCATTGAGCCGGAAGGCTTGAACACCCATGAGTTGTATCCCAACGGTATTTCCACTTCGCTGCCGTTCGACGTGCAGCTGGAGCTGGTCCGTTCGATCCGCGGCATGGAAAACGCCCACATCGTGCGCCCGGGCTATGCCATCGAGTACGACTACTTCGATCCCCGTGACCTCAAGTACAGCCTCGAGACCAAAGTCATCGGCGGCCTGTTCTTCGCCGGGCAGATCAACGGCACCACCGGGTACGAAGAAGCCGGCGCCCAGGGCCTGCTGGCCGGGACTAACGCCGCACTTCGGGCGCAGGGCCGTGACAGCTGGTGCCCGCGCCGCGACGAGGCATACATCGGCGTACTGGTGGACGACCTGATTACCTTGGGTACTCAGGAGCCTTACCGCATGTTTACCTCGCGTGCCGAGTACCGGCTGATACTGCGCGAAGACAACGCCGACCTGCGCCTGACCGAAAAGGGCCGTGAACTGGGCCTGATCGATGACCAGCGCTGGGCCGCGTTCTGCGCCAAGCGCGACGGTATCGAGCGTGAGGAACAGCGCCTGAAATCGACCTGGGTTCGGCCGAATACCGAGCAAGGCCAGGCCGTTGTGGATAAATTCGGCACTCCGCTGAGCCACGAGTACAGCTTGCTCAACCTGCTGGCGCGTCCCGAAATCGACTACGCCGGCCTGATCGAAGCGACTGGCGGTGAAGCAATCGATCCACAGGTTGCCGAGCAGGTCGAGATCCGCACCAAGTACGCCGGCTACATCGACCGTCAGCAGGATGAAATTGCCCGACTGCGCGCCAGCGAAGACACACGCCTGCCTGTGGATATCGACTACACGACGATTTCCGGCCTGTCCAAGGAGATACAGGGCAAGCTGAGCCAGACCCGTCCGGAGACTCTGGGCCAGGCTTCGCGTATCCCGGGTGTGACCCCGGCGGCGATTTCCCTGTTGCTGATTCACTTGAAAAAACGCGGCGCTGGCCGCGAATTGGAGCAAAGCGCTTGAGTTCCCTGGTCACCCCTCAACACGCTGAAGAGTTATCCACAGGTGCGCGCCAGCTTGGCGTCGAGCTGACTGCCGAGCAGCACGAGAAGCTGCTTGGCTACCTGGCTCTGTTGATCAAATGGAACAAAGCCTACAACCTGACTGCTGTGCGCGATCCGGACGAGATGGTTTCGCGTCACCTGCTCGACAGCCTTAGCGTCATGTCTTTTATCCACAACGATCGTGATAACTGGCTGGATGTTGGCAGCGGCGGTGGCATGCCCGGCATCCCGCTGGCTATCCTGCATCCACACAAGCGCGTCACCGTGCTGGACGCCAATGGCAAGAAGACCCGTTTCCTGACTCAGGTGAAAATGGAACTCAAGCTGGACAACCTCACGGTTATCCACAGCCGGGTCGAGGCCTTCCAGCCGGCACAACCGTTCGACGGAATCATCTCCCGCGCCTTCAGCAGCATGGAGAACTTCACCAACTGGACCCGCCACTTGGGCGACACCGGGACGCAATGGCTTGCAATGAAGGGGCTGCATCCTGCCGATGAACTGGTAGCATTGCCCGCAGACTTCACAGTGGAAAGCGAACAGGCCCTGACCGTTCCGGGTTGCCAGGGCCAGCGCCATCTGCTGATACTGCGCCGCAAGGCATGACTGGGAACACTCGCAACAATGGCTAAGGTATTCGCAATCGCGAACCAGAAAGGTGGTGTGGGCAAGACAACCACCTGTATCAATCTCGCCGCCTCGCTGGCTGCGACCAAGCGTCGTGTCCTGCTGATCGACCTCGATCCGCAGGGCAACGCCACCATGGGCAGCGGTGTGGACAAGCACGAGCTCGAGCATTCGGTCTACGACCTGCTGATCGGGGAGTGCGACTTGGCCCAGGCTATGCACTACTCCGAGCACGGAGGCTTCCAGTTGCTGCCGGCCAACCGTGACCTGACCGCCGCTGAGGTGGTTCTGCTGGAAATGCAGGTCAAGGAAAGCCGTCTGCGCAACGCCCTGGCGCCTATTCGCGATAACTACGACTACATCCTCATCGACTGCCCGCCGTCGCTGTCGATGCTCACGCTGAATGCTCTGGTCGCTTCCGATGGCGTGATTATCCCCATGCAGTGTGAGTACTACGCACTGGAAGGTCTCAGCGACCTTGTGGATAACATCAAGCGTATCGCCGCCCGGTTGAACCCGGAGTTGAAGATCGAGGGCCTGCTGCGGACCATGTACGATCCGCGTCTGAGCCTGAACAACGATGTTTCGGCACAGTTGAAGGAGCACTTTGGCCCTCAGCTGTACGACACGGTCATTCCGCGCAACATTCGCTTGGCCGAGGCCCCCAGCTTCGGCATGCCAGCCCTTGCTTACGACAAGCAATCGCGGGGCGCGCTGGCGTACCTGGCCCTGGCTGGGGAACTGGTACGCCGTCAACGCCGTCCATCACGCACTGCACAAACAACTTAAGGAATCCGTATGGCCGTCAAGAAACGGGGTCTCGGACGTGGGTTGGATGCACTGCTCAGTGGTCCTTCCGTCAGCGCGCTCGAAGAGCAGGCTGTGAAGATCGACCAGAAAGAACTGCAACACCTGCCGGTCGAGCTGGTCCAGCGCGGCAAGTATCAGCCTCGCCGGGACATGGACCCGGAGGCGCTGGAAGAGCTTGCGCACTCGATTCGCAACCATGGTGTGATGCAACCGATCGTGGTACGCCCGATTGGCGACAACCGATACGAGATCATCGCCGGTGAGCGCCGTTGGCGCGCTACCCAGCAGGCCGGCCTGGACACGATCCCGGCCATGGTCCGCGAAGTGCCCGACGAAGCCGCCATCGCCATGGCATTGATCGAGAACATCCAGCGCGAAGACCTCAACCCACTGGAAGAGGCCATGGCCCTGCAGCGCCTGCAACAGGAATTCGAGCTCACTCAGCAGCAGGTGGCTGACGCTGTGGGCAAGTCGCGGGTGACTGTGGCCAACCTGCTGCGCCTCATTACCTTGCCTGATGCGATCAAGACCATGCTCGCCCACGGTGATCTGGAGATGGGGCACGCCCGTGCATTGCTCGGCCTGGATGAAAATCGTCAGGAGGAGGGGGCGCGTCATGTTGTCGCACGTGGCCTCACCGTGCGCCAAACCGAGGCACTGGTCCGTCAGTGGCTCAGCGACAAGCCTGATCCGGTCGAACCGAGCAAACCTGATCCGGATATCGCACGCCTTGAACAGCGGCTCGCAGAGCGCCTGGGCTCGGCCGTGCAGATCCGTCATGGCAACAAGGGCAAAGGCCAGTTGGTTATTCGCTACAACTCGCTTGATGAGTTGCAAGGCGTGCTCGCTCACATCCGCTGAAACAATTCCTGTTGTAGCGCGAAGTCGGAAATCACTACCGAAGAGTTGAATAGGGGTTAATCCACCCCTATACTCTGCGCGCATTTTGTCGGCACAAATTATGCCAAGTCATAGCTGACTTGTTGGTCGACTTCCGAGGAGCAGTTGTGATGGAAATACGCACGCCAAACCGCCTGCCTTTCCATCGCTGGGCGGTTTTTCCGGTACTGCTGGCTCAATTTGTCGTACTGCTGCTGGCAACCTTGGTGGTGTGGCAGTGGAAAGGGTCGGTCAGTGGATATTCAGGCCTTTGCGGAGGTTTGATTGCCTGGCTGCCCAATGTGTATTTCGCCTGGAAGGCTTTTCGCTTCAGCGGGGCTCGGGCGGCACAAGCTATCGTCAAGTCGTTTTACGCTGGCGAGGCAGGCAAGATGATTTTGACGGCAGTGCTTTTTGCACTGACCTTTGCAGGAGTGAAGCCACTGGCGCCGCTAGCAGTATTCGGCGTCTTCGTGTTGACCCTTTTGGTCAGCTGGTTCGCGCCCCTGCTGATGAATAAAAGACTTTCGAGACCTTAGGGCGTTTGAGGCAACCATGGCAGCAGAAACCGCTTCGGGCTATATCCAGCACCACTTGCAGAACCTGACCTACGGTCAACTACCAGACGGCAGCTGGGGCTTCGCCCATTCGGCTGCAGAAGCCAAGGCAATGGGCTTCTGGGCGTTCCACCTGGACACCCTGGGTTGGTCCGTCGCGCTGGGTCTGATCTTCCTGTTGATCTTCCGCATGGCGGCCAAGAAGGCGACTTCCGGCCAACCTGGCGGTCTGCAGAACTTCGTTGAGGTGATGGTCGACTTCGTCAACGGCAGCGTGAAGGACTCCTTCCACGGCCGTAGCCCGGTAATCGCACCACTGGCGCTGACCATTTTCGTCTGGGTATTCCTGATGAACGCCGTCGACCTGGTACCGGTCGACTGGATTCCTCAGCTGGCCATCCTGATTTCCGGTGACCCGCACATTCCGTTCCGCGCCGTGTCGACCACCGACCCGAACGCGACCCTGGCCATGGCCTTCTGCGTTTTCGCCCTGATCATCTTCTACAGCATCAAGGTCAAGGGACTGGGCGGCTTCATCGGTGAGCTGACCCTGCACCCGTTTGGCAGCAAGAATATCTTCGTGCAGATCCTGCTGATTCCGGTCAACTTCCTGCTGGAATTCGTCACCCTGATCGCCAAACCGATCTCGCTGGCACTGCGTCTGTTCGGCAACATGTATGCTGGCGAGCTGGTGTTCATCCTGATCGCTGTTATGTTCGGCTCCGGCCTGCTGTGGCTCAGCGGCCTGGGTGTGGTGCTGCAATGGGCGTGGGCTGTGTTCCACATCCTGATCATCACCCTGCAAGCTTTCATCTTCATGATGCTGACCATCGTCTACCTGTCGATGGCTCACGAAGATAACCATTAAGACCGCCTGGCGTGTCTGATAGCCTTCCCTGCCTGTACGGGGGGAGGGCTTAAAAAGTCCGCAAGGGCATGCTGTACCAAACGATTTGTTTTACCGCTTCAAACTAAAAACCTAACCAATACGACGTAAAAGTCGGGAGGAAAGATGGAAACTGTAGTTGGTCTGACCGCTATCGCTGTTGCTCTGCTGATCGGCCTGGGTGCTCTGGGTACCGCCATTGGTTTCGGCCTGCTGGGTGGCAAATTCCTGGAAGGCGCTGCTCGTCAGCCAGAAATGGTTCCGATGCTGCAGGTCAAAATGTTCATCGTTGCCGGTCTGCTCGACGCCGTAACCATGATCGGTGTTGGTATCGCTCTGTTCTTCACCTTCGCGAATCCGTTCGTTGGTCAGATCGCCGGCTAATCACTCGTCACCACGAGTTGATGGCTGTATGAATTAAGACCGAGCGAGGTGTTGGCGTGAACATTAATGCAACCCTGATTGGCCAATCCGTTGCTTTCCTGATTTTTGTACTCTTCTGCATGAAGTATGTATGGCCTCCGGTCATCACTGCTCTGCAAGAGCGCCAAAAGAAGATTGCCGACGGCTTGGACGCTGCCAACCGCGCAGCTCGCGACCTGGAGCTGGCCCAAGAGAAAGCGGGTCAGCAACTGCGTGAAGCTAAAGCACAAGCAGCCGAAATCATCGAGCAAAGCAAGAAACGCGCTGCTCAGCTTGTCGAGGAAGCCCGTGAACAGGCCCGCGTCGAAGCTGACCGTGTGAAGGCTCAGGCTCTGGCCGAGATCGAACAGGAACTGAACAGCGCTAAAGACGCCCTGCGTGCCCAAGTGGGTGCTCTGGCCGTTGGTGGTGCTGAAAAGATCCTTGGCGCCACAATCGATCAAAACGCGCATGCGGAGCTGGTTAACAAACTGGCCGCTGAAATTTAAGCGAGGGCGATCATGGCAGAACTGACCACGTTGGCCCGACCTTACGCTAAGGCTGCCTTTGAGCATGCCCAGGCCCATCAGCAACTGGCCAATTGGTCAGCCATGCTCGGCCTGGCTGCTGCGGTGTCGCAAGACGACACCATGCAGCGCCTGCTCAAGGCCCCGCGACTGACGAGCGCAGAAAAGGCCGCCACGTTCATTGACGTGTGCGGTGACAAGTTCAATGCACAGGCACAGAATTTCATTCATGTTGCCGCGGAAAACGACCGTCTCCTGCTTCTGCCGGAGATTGCCGCCCTGTTCGACCTGTACAAGGCCGAGCAAGAGAAATCCGTGGACGTGGAAGTCACCAGTGCCTTCGCGTTGAACCAAGAACAGCAAGACAAACTCGCCAAGGTTCTCAGTGCACGGTTAGGCCAGGAAGTGCGCCTGCACGCGTCGGAGGATGCCAGCCTGATTGGCGGCGTCGTCATCCGCGCTGGTGACCTGGTAATCGATGGCTCTGTTCGCGGCAAAATCGCGAAACTGGCCGAAGCATTGAAATCTTGAGTTTGAAGGGGCAGCAGAGCAATGCAGCAACTCAATCCTTCCGAAATTAGTGAAATCATCAAGGGCCGCATCGATAACCTCGATGTGAGCTCCCAAGCCCGTAACGAAGGTACCGTCGTTTCGGTATCCGACGGTATCGTGCGGATCCACGGTCTGGCCGACGTCATGTACGGCGAAATGATCGAGTTCCCTGGCGGCGTCTACGGCATGGCCCTGAACCTGGAGCAAGACTCCGTAGGTGCAGTGATCCTGGGTGCATACGACACCCTCGCCGAAGGCATGAGCGCCAAGTGCACCGGCCGCATCCTGGAAGTTCCGGTTGGTAAGGAACTGCTGGGTCGCGTCGTCGACGCACTGGGCAACCCGATCGACGGCAAAGGTCCTCTGGGCAACACCCAGACCGACGCTGTCGAGAAAGTTGCTCCAGGCGTGATCTGGCGTAAGTCGGTAGACCAGCCTGTACAGACTGGTTACAAATCCGTCGACGCCATGATCCCTGTCGGCCGTGGCCAGCGTGAGCTGATCATTGGCGACCGTCAGATCGGCAAGACCGCCATGGCCATCGACGCCATCATCAACCAGAAAGACTCCGGTATTTTCTGCGTTTATGTTGCTGTCGGCCAGAAGCGTTCCACCGTTGCCAACATCGTTCGCAAGCTGGAAGAAAACGGCGCCCTGGCCAACACCATCGTGGTTGTTGCCAGTGCTTCGGAATCCGCCGCACTGCAATTCCTGGCGCCATACGCCGGTTGCACCATGGGCGAGTTCTTCCGCGACCGCGGTGAAGACGCACTGATCGTTTACGATGACCTGTCCAAGCAGGCCGTTGCCTACCGTCAGATCTCCCTGCTGCTGCGTCGTCCACCAGGACGCGAAGCATACCCAGGCGACGTGTTCTATCTCCACTCCCGTCTGCTGGAGCGTGCATCGCGCGTTTCGGAAGAGTACGTCGAGAAGTTCACCAACGGTGCTGTCACTGGCAAAACCGGTTCCCTCACCGCTCTGCCGATCATCGAAACCCAGGCTGGCGACGTTTCTGCGTTCGTTCCGACCAACGTGATTTCCATCACTGACGGTCAGATCTTCCTGGAATCGGCGATGTTCAACTCGGGCATCCGCCCTGCAGTGAACGCCGGTGTTTCGGTATCCCGCGTAGGTGGTGCCGCTCAGACCAAGATCATCAAGAAGCTGTCCGGTGGTATTCGTACCGCTCTGGCTCAGTACCGTGAACTGGCTGCATTCGCCCAGTTCGCGTCCGATCTGGACGAAGCGACCCGCAAGCAGCTGGAGCATGGTCAGCGCGTTACCGAGCTGATGAAGCAGAAGCAGTACGCGCCGATGTCCATCGCGGACATGGCTCTGTCGCTGTACGCCGCTGAGCGTGGCTTCCTGATCGACGTAGAAGTCTCCAAGATCGGCAGCTTCGAGCAAGCTCTGATCGCCTTCTTCAACCGTGATCACGCTGAACTGATGGCGAAGATCAACGTGAAGGGTGACTTCAACGACGAAATCGACGCAGGCCTGAAAGCCGGTATCGAGAAGTTCAAGGCCACCCAGACCTGGTAAGCCGCAGCGGGGGCTCAGGCCCCCGCTTGCTAACCTGATAGGTGATACATGGCAGGCGCAAAAGAGATTCGCAGTAAGATTGCGAGCATCAAAAGCACGCAAAAAATTACCAGCGCCATGGAGAAAGTGGCGGTCAGCAAGATGCGCAAGGCACAAATGCGCATGGCTGCTAGCCGTCCTTACGCGGAACGTATCCGCCAGGTGATCGGTCATCTGGCCAACGCCAACCCGGAATACCGCCACCCGTTCATGATCGAGCGCCCTGTAAAGCGCGCTGGTTATATCGTGGTGAGCAGTGACCGTGGTCTGTGCGGTGGCTTGAACACCAACCTGTTCAAGGCCCTGGTCAAGGACATGAGCGCAAACCGCGAACAGGGCGTGGAAATCGACCTGTGCGTGATCGGCAGCAAGGGTGCGACTTTCTTCCGCATCTTTGGCGGCAACGTCGTAGCAGCGATCAGCCACTTGGGCGAAGAGCCATCGATCAACGATCTGATCGGCTCCGTCAAAGTGATGCTGGACGCCTACCTGGACGGCCGTATCGATCGCCTCTCGGTGGTTTCGAACAAGTTCATCAATACCATGACCCAGAAGCCGACGGTCGAGCAATTGGTACCGTTGGTGGCAACCCCGGATCAGGATCTCAAGCATCACTGGGACTACCTGTACGAACCCGACGCAAAAGAGCTGCTGGACGGCTTGATGGTGCGCTACGTGGAGTCGCAGGTATACCAGGCGGTGGTCGAGAACAACGCTGCTGAACAAGCGGCCCGGATGATCGCCATGAAGAACGCCACAGACAACGCCGGTGATTTGATCAAAGAGCTTCAGTTGATCTACAACAAGGCGCGTCAGGCTGCGATCACCCAGGAGATCTCGGAAATCGTCGGCGGCGCTGCCGCGGTTTAACGGTTCACATATTCAGAGGATCCAGCTATGAGTAGCGGACGTATCGTTCAAATCATCGGCGCCGTCATCGACGTGGAATTCCCACGTGACGTCGTGCCGAGTGTATACAACGCGCTTAAAGTACAAGGCGCGGAAACCACCCTGGAAGTTCAGCAGCAGCTGGGCGACGGCGTGGTTCGTACCATTGCGATGGGCTCGACCGAAGGCCTGAAGCGCGGTCTGGATGTCGTCGACACCGGCGCTGCCATTTCCGTTCCAGTTGGTAAGGCCACCCTGGGCCGTATCATGGACGTACTGGGCAACCCGATCGACGAAGCCGGCCCGATCGGCGAAGAAGAGCGTCGCGGTATCCACCAGCCAGCGCCTTCGTTCGCTGACCAGGCAGGCGGCAACGACCTGCTGGAAACCGGCATCAAGGTTATCGACCTGGTTTGCCCGTTCGCCAAGGGTGGTAAAGTTGGTCTGTTCGGTGGTGCCGGTGTCGGCAAGACCGTAAACATGATGGAACTGATCCGTAACATCGCCATGGAACACAGCGGTTACTCCGTGTTCGCTGGTGTGGGTGAGCGTACTCGTGAGGGTAACGACTTCTACCACGAGATGAAGGACTCCAACGTTCTCGACAAAGTAGCGCTGGTCTACGGTCAGATGAACGAGCCACCAGGAAACCGTCTGCGTGTAGCGCTGACCGGCCTGACCATGGCCGAGAAGTTCCGTGACGAAGGTAACGATGTTCTGCTGTTCGTCGACAACATCTATCGTTACACCCTGGCCGGTACCGAAGTATCCGCACTGCTGGGCCGTATGCCTTCTGCAGTAGGTTACCAGCCGACCCTGGCTGAAGAGATGGGCGTTCTGCAAGAGCGCATCACCTCCACCAAGGAAGGTTCGATCACCTCCGTACAGGCCGTATACGTACCTGCGGACGACTTGACCGACCCGTCGCCAGCGACCACCTTCGCCCACTTGGACGCCACCGTCGTTCTGTCCCGTGACATCGCCTCCCTGGGTATCTACCCAGCGGTCGACCCACTGGACTCGACTTCGCGCCAGCTGGACCCGAACGTGATCGGCAACGAGCACTACGAGACCGCTCGTGGTGTTCAGTATGTTCTGCAGCGCTACAAAGAGCTGAAGGACATCATTGCGATCCTGGGTATGGACGAACTGTCCGAAGCCGACAAGCAACTGGTAGCCCGCGCTCGTAAGATCCAGCGCTTCCTGTCGCAGCCGTTCTTCGTGGCAGAAGTCTTCACCGGTTCGCCAGGCAAGTACGTTTCTCTGAAAGACACCATCGCTGGCTTCAGCGGCATCCTCAAAGGTGACTACGACCACCTGCCAGAACAAGCGTTCTACATGGTCGGCAGCATCGACGAAGCGATCGAGAAAGCCAAGAAACTGTAATTCCTGCGCCCCGCAAGGGGCGCTATCAGGTTGAGGCAAGCAGATGGCTATGACAGTCCATTGCGATATCGTCAGCGCGGAAGGAGAGATCTTCTCCGGCCTGGTCGAGATGGTGGTTGCGCACGGTAACCTGGGTGATCTTGGTATCGCTCCAGGCCATGCGCCGCTGATCACCAATCTCAAGCCTGGTCCGATCACGCTGACCAAGCAGGGTGGCGCACAAGAGGTGTTCTACATCTCTGGTGGTTTCCTCGAGGTTCAGCCGAACATGGTCAAGGTGCTTGCCGATACCGTGCAACGTGCTACAGACCTGGATGAAGCTCAGGCTCAGGAGGCCCTCAAGGCTGCCGAGAACGCCCTGAATCTGAAAGGCGCGGACTTCGACTACAGTGCCGCCGCCGCACGTCTGGCCGAGGCCGCAGCCCAGCTGCGTACCGTCCAGCAAATGCGCAAAGGCAAGTAATCGGCCCCGGCTGATAACTTCTGTTGCGATTGAGTAAAAGGGTAGCCTCGGCTACCCTTTTTCTTTTTCTGTTTTCTCCCCCCGGTCTTTCACTGACCGCCCAGGATTGGTAGCCAGTAATGTCACTCGATATCGTTATTCTCGCCGCCGGCCAAGGCACCCGCATGCGCTCGGCGCTGCCCAAAGTGTTGCACCCGGTAGCTGGCAATTCCATGCTCGGCCATGTTATCCACAGCGCGCGCCAACTTCAGCCGCAAGGTATTCATGTGGTCATTGGCCATGGTGCCGAGCTGGTTCGCGAGCGCTTGGCCGCTGACGACCTGAATTTCGTCATGCAGGATAAACAGCTGGGTACCGGTCATGCTGTTGCCCAGGCACTGCCAGCGCTGACCGCTGATACCGTGCTGGTGTTGTACGGCGACGTGCCGTTGATCGAAGTGGAGACCCTGCAGCGTCTGTTGGCGAAGGCCAACGATCAGCAGCTGGGACTGCTGACAGTCACCCTCGACGATCCGACCGGTTATGGCCGGATCGTGCGTGACGAGCAGGGCAGGGTAACTGCCATCGTTGAGCACAAGGACGCCAACGACGCGCAAAAAGCGATCAAGGAAGGCAACACCGGCATTCTGGCGCTGCCAGCCGCGCGTCTGGCTGACTGGATGGGCCGGCTGTCGAACAACAACGCCCAGGGCGAGTATTACCTGACCGACGTAATTGCCATGGCAGTGGCCGATGGCTTGGTGGTGGCAACTGAACAGCCACACGACGCTATGGAAGTGCAGGGCGCCAACGACCGCCGCCAGCTCTCCGAGCTGGAGCGTCACTACCAGTTGCGTGAAGGCCGCCGTCTGATGGCTCAGGGGGTTACCCTGCGTGACCCGGCACGCTTCGATGTTCGTGGTGAAGTCAGCGTTGGTCGTGATGTACTGATCGACATCAACGTGATTCTCGAAGGCAAGGTGGTCATCGAAGACGATGTGCAGATCGGCCCTAACTGCGTGATCAAGAACACGACCCTGCGCAAAGGCGCGGTGGTCAAGGCCAACAGCCACCTCGAAGGCGCTGTGATGGGCGAAGGCAGCGATGCTGGCCCGTTCGCCCGCCTGCGTCCGGGCAGCGTACTGGACGCCAAGGCCCATGTGGGTAACTTCGTCGAACTGAAAAACGCCCACCTGGGTGAAGGGGCCAAGGCTGGTCACCTGACCTACCTGGGGGATGCCGAAATCGGTGCGCGCACCAATATCGGCGCCGGCACCATCACCTGCAACTACGATGGCGCCAACAAGTTCAAGACCGTGATGGGTGAAGACGTGTTCATCGGTTCGAACAACTCGCTGGTGGCGCCTGTGGAAATCAAGGCCGGCGCGACCACCGCAGCCGGCTCGACCATCACCCAGGCCGTAGAAGCGGGTGACCTGGCTGTAGCCCGAGCGCGCCAGCGCAACATTTCGGGCTGGAAGCGCCCGGAGAAGATCAAGAAGAGCTGAGTTATTCACAGCCGTTTCGATCGAAAGCCGACTTATGTGAATAAGTCGGCTTTTTTATTGGCGCTGCCGCGTCAAAGCAGAAGCAAACAATCCACAGGTCAGCGACAGCTTGACGAATCGCGCGTCTTAGGTTTTGATTGCAACCACTAACTTTCGAATCGAAACTTAAACGCACATGTCGAAACGAAACACACCACAACGGCGACACAATATTCTGGCTCTGCTCAGCGAGCAGGGTGAGGTAAGTGTGGACGCGTTGGCCAAGCGTTTCGCCACCTCGGAAGTGACCATTCGCAAAGACCTCGCCGCCTTGGAAACCAACGGCTTGTTGTTACGCCGCTATGGCGGGGCGGTGCCGGTGCCGCAAGAGTTGCTCGGTGAACCGGCGCAACCCGTCTCTTCTTATAAAAAGGCCATTGCACGTGCCGCCGTGGGGCGTATCCGCGAACATGCGCGCATTATCATCGACAGCGGCAGCACCACGGCGGCAATGATCCCCGAACTGGGGCGCCAGCCAGGCCTGGTGGTGATGACCAATTCGCTCAATGTGGCCCGTGCAATCTGCGACCTCGAACACGAGCCGGTGCTGCTGATGACCGGTGGCACCTGGGACCCGCATTCCGAATCGTTCCAAGGCCAGGTCGCGGAGCAGGTACTGCGCTCCTACGATTTCGACCAATTATTCATCGGTGCCGACGGCATCGACCTCGGCCGGGGTACCACTACCTTCAACGAGCTGCTTGGGCTGAGCCGGGTCATGGCCGAAGTTGCCCGTGAAGTGATCGTGATGGTCGAGTCGGACAAGGTGGGGCGCAAGATCCCTAACCTCGAGCTGCCCTGGGGCAGCGTGCACACCCTTATTACAGATGAACGCCTGCCAGCAGCAGCGCGCGAACAAATTCAAGCCCGCGGCATCAACCTGATCTGCGCCGCGATCAGCCAGGAGCAATAAAACATGTGTGGAATCGTTGGTGCTGTCGCCGAGCGTAATATCACAGCCATCCTGATCGAAGGCCTCAAGCGTCTTGAATACCGCGGTTACGACAGCGCCGGTTTGGCTGTACTCACCCAGAACGGTGAACTGCAGCGCCGCCGCCGCATCGGCAAGGTCAGCGAGCTGGAGGTTGCTGTTGCTGATGACCCATTGGCAGGCCAGCTGGGTATTGCCCACACTCGCTGGGCTACCCACGGCGCGCCGACTGAAGGCAACGCCCACCCGCACTTCTCGGGCAATGACGTGGCCGTGGTGCACAACGGCATCATCGAGAACCACGAGGAGCTGCGCGAAGAGCTGAAGGGCCTGGGCTATGTCTTCACTTCGCAGACCGATACCGAAGTCATCGTCCACCTGATCCACCACACCCTGAAGAGCATTCCAGACCTGACCGACGCCCTTAAGGCGGCGGTGAAGCGCCTGCACGGCGCTTACGGCCTCGCGCTGATCAGTGCCAAGCAGCCGGACCGCCTGGTGGCCGCGCGCAGTGGTAGCCCGCTGGTTATCGGCCTGGGCCTTGGCGAGAACTTCCTGGCGTCCGACCAGCTGGCGCTGCGTCAGGTTACTGACCGGTTCATGTACCTGGAAGAAGGCGACATCGCTGAAATCCGCCGTGATCAGGTCTCTATCTGGGACCAGCAGGGCAACAAGGTCCAGCGCGAAACCGTGCAATATCACGAAGGTGCCGAGGCTGCCGACAAGGGCGCTTACCGCCACTTCATGCTCAAGGAAATTCACGAGCAGCCAAGCGTTGTTCAGCGCACGCTTGAAGGCCGCCTGGGCAAGGACAACGTGCTGGTCCAGGCCTTTGGCCCGCAAGCTGCCGACCTGTTTGCCAAGGTGCGCAACGTGCAGATCGTTGCCTGTGGCACCAGCTACCACGCCGGTATGGTTGCGCGTTACTGGCTGGAAAGCCTGGCCGGCATCCCATGCCAGGTAGAAGTGGCCAGCGAGTTCCGCTACCGCAAGGTGGTGGTGCAGGCAGACACGCTGTTCGTCTCCATCTCGCAGTCCGGCGAAACCGCCGATACCTTGGCCGCACTGCGCAACGCCAAGGAGTTGGGTTTCCTCGGCAGCCTGGCGATCTGCAACGTGGGTATCAGCTCGCTGGTACGCGAGTCGGACTTGACCCTGCTGACCTTGGCCGGCCCTGAAATCGGCGTGGCTTCGACCAAAGCATTCACCACCCAGCTGGTTTCGCTGATGCTGCTGACCCTGGCCCTTGGTCAGGTGCGCGGTACGCTGGAGGCCGGTGTCGAAGCTGAGCTGGTTGAAGAGCTGCGTCGCCTGCCGACCCGCCTGGGCGAAGCCCTGGCCATGGATGCCACCGTCGAGAAAATTGCCGAGCTTTTCGCCGACAAGCACCATACCCTGTTCCTCGGCCGCGGCGCGCAGTACCCGGTGGCGATGGAAGGTGCTCTCAAGCTTAAAGAAATCTCCTACATCCACGCCGAAGCGTACCCTGCAGGCGAGTTGAAGCACGGCCCGCTGGCGTTGGTGGACAACGACATGCCGGTGGTTACCGTTGCACCCAACAACGAACTGCTGGAGAAGCTGAAGTCCAACCTGCAGGAAGTGCGTGCCCGTGGTGGCGAGCTGGTAGTGTTCGCCGACGAGCACGCTGGCATGACCAATGGCGAAGGCACCCACGTGATCAAGGTGCCGCACATTGCCGATGCCCTGGCGCCAATCCTGTACACCATTCCGCTGCAGTTGCTGTCTTATTATGTGGCCGTGCTAAAGGGGACCGACGTTGACCAGCCGCGTAATCTGGCCAAGTCGGTGACTGTCGAGTAACGGGTAGTCAGGTGTTGATCAACTGGATTTAGAGAATTAAAACTGTCGGAAGCGGCCGAGGATTCCTCGGTTCGCTTTCCGTTCAGTGGCTTCTCACATTAATCAGTTCAAGGCGCCTCGCAGAGAGAGTAGGCCCACTCCGGGGCCTGCTCATCTATATTAAAACGCAAGTCATGTGTATGACTTAACCGCCACTTGTTGCAGTCGACGGTATTCAAGCGCCAGCAGATACAAACAGCTAGGGACGACAATTAGATCAATTCCGATATGGAACAAGCTAAATGGGTTGTTATGCACAAGCAGGTAGCGGCATGCACCCATGATACCTCCCGCCAAAGGCAGATAAGAACCCAGCCACAGGCCTAGTGTGCCAGGTTTTAGGAGGTATATGCCTACAATAAGATAGATCGCCCCGAACGTTGCAGCACCAATTACGTTTAGCGCGAAACCATAAACCACTAGTTGTGACAAATGGGTTACACCGGATAGCAACATGAGAGCCGCCGACAGTTTTCGTATTCCTTTGAGAGTATTTGAACTCATGGTGTTAATCCCTTTAGAGTTTAGTGGCGATGGCGCGGAACGCTGCTAGAGTTTCTTCCGAAGTTTTCTTGGGGTCGTACGCAGGATTGGTACTCAGCTGAACCACCACCAACTGCTTGGGCTGATTGACATAAAGGTATTGTCCGCCAAAGCCTATTCCCATGAACTCTCCCTCTCCGCCAACCGGAACCCACCACTGGTGGCTGTAACCAAACAGAGGGCGCTCTGGCAATTGCTGCAGGAAAGGTTCGGAAGGGTGCATGCTTTCATTTATCCAGGCCTTGCTGATCAGCTGTTGGCCTTGCCACTCTCCGCCATGAGCCAATAGCATCCCCATGCGGCCAAGGTCGCGCAGGCGTGCATTCAAACCCACCCAGGCATGCTCTATCGCCTTGCTCTTATCGGTCTGATCGAGGAGCCAGTAGGCACTGCTCTCTGTGCCTATTCGCGACCAAATATTGTTCTCCATGAACTGCGATAGGGAGGTGCCGGTAACACGCTCGACAAGCATCCCCAGAACCTGAGTATTGGTATTGATATAGGTGAATCGCTCACCGTGATGGCTGCGCTCGCTGTACAGTGCAGTAGTAGGATGCTGCCGGATTGACTGATTGCAGCCGAAGCTCTTACCTGCGGCGGCTTCAATGTCTCTTCCACGGCCCGCGGCTTCGGGGTTCTGTCCTGCGAATTGCATTGCGGTGGTCATGTCCAGCACCTGGCGGACCGTGGCTGTGGCATAAGCACTGTGTGCCAGTTCCGGTAAATAGCGGGTTATTGGGTCGTCCAGGCTAGCGATCTTTCCTTGCTCCACGGCGACACCGACCAGCAAGCCAACTAGGGACTTGGTCATCGAGTTGATCAAGAAATGGCTCTGCTGCGAAGCGCCGTTGAAGTACTGCTCTTGCAGAATCTGCCCATCGTGCAGAACCAGAAAAGCGTTGCTGCGCGTGCTTTTCAGAAAGTCGTCGAGACTGCGTTCCTTGCCTTCATAGCTGTAGTCGACCTTGCCCAGAGGCTGGCCTGCGGTTAGCGCGAAAGGCTTGGCCGCAGCGGGGATTTCGCGAGACGGGAAGTGCTGATAAGCGTTCCGATAATTCTGCGGTGCCGATGCGGTGGCCGTGGAGAAGTAGCTTGCAACTGCCTCTATATTCTTGGGCCCACAGACGCTGTCGGCAGCGGCGGCAGGCAGTACTGTGCCCCCGGCGAGAGAGAGAACCAAACCTAGGCTCAGCCCCCCTTGTTTTGCTGTGCGACTGAGGCTGACAGCCGTTTGAGTTAATGGGTCTATTTTTTTTGTTGTGAACATTGAGGTACTCCGGCGCCTGAGAAATAAGTTGTGCGTACGTAATGGACGCTCGACTGCCAAGGCTAGAGTAGGCGGGCAGATAGATAACTAACAGTTCATTATATTCATTGATTGATGCATTTTAAGTATCGGTTATTGAAAGCACACAATAGGCTTGTGTTCAGGCCAGCGTAGGCAGTAGCTCCTGACACAGCTCTATGAAGCGTTGTGCGGCTGGAGAGCGAGAACGGCCAGCCAGCTCGATGGCGCATAGCTCGATCATGAGTTCCAGCCCGGCGATATCCAGTATCACCAGACTGCCTTCGTCCAGCTCTGCTTGGAACTGTCGTTCCGGTGCAACCATCACGGCATCTGTCTCTAGCGTTATCTGTTTGAGCACGTGGAAGTCGCTGCACAGCACGCTGATGTTCAGTTCGGCTAGCGCGGGGTGTCGCTTGTACACGGGATGGCTTGGCGAAAGCTCAGTGGCTGAAACCAGGGGGAAATTCATCAGTTCCGTCAGAGGAATGCCTTGCTGTTGTGTCAGCGGGTGGCCGCTCCTTACGACGAGCGAAATTCTCAAGCGCTGGAGCTCTTGCCATATCAGCCCTTCAAAGTGTCGATAGCTGCCCACGCCGGCAATCACCAGATCGTAGCTGCAGTTTGTCAGGCCGTAGGCAAGTTCTTCCGAAACCCCCTCGCGGATTTGCACCTGTATATGGGGGTGCTGCTTTACGAACTTGGGTAAGACCGTGCACAAGATCAGCTCCCGGGAGGCCCGCCCCATACCAATCGACAGCTTCCCCGATTCTAGGTTGCGGTAAAGCCCCGCTTCGCGTTCGAGCTCTTCTACCTCCAGCAACAAGTGGGCACAGCGGTCCCTGATTTTTAGATAAAAATCGGTGGCCTGCATACCGCTCTTGCTCCTGTCAAACAGCCGTACTCCAAAGGCCTCCTCTAGATTTCCGAGGCTGCGAGTCAGTGCCGGCTGGGTGATGTACAAGGCCTCGGCAGCGCGGTGGATGCTTCCATGTTGATGAATGGCCATCAGGTGTTTGAGCTGTTTGAGGGTGAGCATGGTGATTCCTAAAATGCATCGATAAATAATTTTTTTAAACTATTTATATTTATTTCACAAGCCTAGACTCCGGCGCACACAACAAATACAAACGCCATATCACGGGTTCTCGGTACCCTGAGCCAAAAGATCAGGCGCAGCCTTAGCCCGTGCAGTCGGCCTAGCCAGTGAGAATTACTCATGCGCCAGTCTCCGTTCTCGATGCAAGCAATGCGCTCAATTACTCCCATGGTTCTCGCCGCCCATATTTTCTGCGGCCTCATGCTGCTGCAGACGCCGGGTTTGAGTGAGGCACGTGAGTTGATGGTGAAAGAAGACCAGCGCAGCATTCATGTTGAGGTGCTCGGCGAGGGCCTGCCCGTGGTGCTCATTCCCTCGCTGGGCCGTGGCGCGCAGGACTTCGATGATCTGAAGATGCGTCTGGTTGATGCCGGTTATCAGGTAATCCTGCCGCAACCGCGCGGCATTGGCCAAAGCAGCGGACTCACTGTGGGACTGACGCTGCAAGACCTCGCAGCGGATGTGTACGCGGTCAGCAAGGCCGTGACCAACAGCCCTGTTATCGTGGTCGGCCATGCTTTTGGTAACCGAGTGGCACGTACGTTCGCCAGCGAGTATCCGCAACAAACCAAGGGCGTGATCCTGCTAGCGGCCGGTGGTTCGACCAACATCCCCAAAGAAATAGTCAAAGCCCTGCGCGACAGCTTCAGGACGGATCTGCCTGAGGCGGAACATCTTGAGGCTGTCCGCTTGGCCTTCTTTGCTGAAGGCAATGAACCGGCGGCTTGGCGTGACGGCTGGTACCCCGAGGTGGCGATTTATCAGGAAGCCGCTACGAAGGCCACCCCGCTCCAGAGTTGGTGGGCGGGCGGTGTGGCACCCATGCTGGTAATCCAGCCTCTGGAAGATCGCGTGGCCCCGCCGGCAAATGCCGACAAGCTGCTCAAGGCCTACCCCGAACGGGTGAAAGTTCAGAAGCTTGCCTACGCCGGCCATGCGCTGTTGCCCGAACAACCGCAACAGGTCGCCGACACAATTATCAGTTGGCTGCGCGAGCGTTTCTGAGGCCGATCCTTCACTCACAACTGCGATTGTCCGGCCGGTTTTCGGTGGCTTGAGTTGAGTTAGTTAGCCCTAGAAACCGAACCGCAGTCCTCGCCCGGTCTTACCGACTTGCGACGATACAAGTAGCACCCCATCCAATAACAACAATAAGGAGGGAGTCGCATGACTTCACTCGCCAACTTCTCCATGCATAGTCGTAGCTGGCTGGGCAAAGCCGCCCTGACCTTGACCCCCTTGGCCTGCGCCATTTCGTTGCAAGCTAATGCCGGCGAATTTGAGTGGGGCGAGATTAGTGGCCGCGCCAACGGCAGCGTCACCACCGGGGCTATTTGGAGCGCGGAAAATCCTAATCGGAATTTGATCTTCCAGGGCAATGCCGACCACAACGGGTATGGCTCAGCAGGCCAATTCAACCCCACTGGTGCACGTAACGCCGACGACAGCCGCCTCAACTACAAAAAAGATGATTTGGTGTCTTCGCCGACCACCCTGCTCGGCGAAGTTGAACTCAACTGGCGCAACTTCGGTGCCTTTGTGCGCGCCAAGGCCTGGTATGACTACACCTTGGAAAACTCCAAGGTCGAACACGGCCACTCGCCCAATGGCTATGAGACGGACAGCAAACTGGACGACAGTCACTTCGACGAAATGGCCAAGTTTCAGGGCGCCGAGCTGCTGGACGCCTATGTGTTTGGCGACTTCGATCTTGCCGATCACCCGCTGCATCTGCGCGCCGGCAATCAGGTGATCAACTGGGGAGAGGGGCTGTTCTTCCAGAACGGCCTGAACGCCGTTAACCCGGTGGACGTGGCCGCCCTGCGCCGCCCCGGCGCGCAGTTGAAGGAAGCCCTGCTGCCGGTACCGCTGCTGTATGCCAACTTTGGCCTGACCGACGCCCTCAGCGTAGAGGCCTTCTATCAGTTGCAATGGCGTCAGTCGGTGCTGGAAGGCTGCGGGACCTACTTCGCACTCAACGACTATTTTCCCGAGGGTTGCTACGGCATATCGCGCGGGTCCCTCGCGCAGAATCCGAACGACCAGGTTGGTTATGCCCAAGACTTCATCATTCACCGAGCCGAGGACGACGAGGCGCGCAACAGTGGCCAATTCGGCCTGGCCGCCCGCTACTATGCTGACAGCCTGGGTGCAGAGTTCGGCGCCTATGCGATGAATATTCACTCCCGCGCCCCCACCCCCAGCGTGATGACCGCCCAGCGCGCGGCAGGCGGTGCTGGCTGGATTGCCGGTCAGCAGGCCACTAACGTCGAGTATTACGCAGCCTTCCCCGAGGATATCCGCATCTTCGGCCTGAGCTTCTCCACCACACTGCTTGGCACCTCGGTGTTCGGCGAATACAGCTATCGGCCGAACCAGCCGGCAGCCCTGCATTCCGGTGACATTATTCCGGCCTTCGCCGGTAACCCAGTCGCCACTGCAGGGTTGATCGGCGAGAACCTGACTCTCGGCCAGGACGCCATCAATGCCACGTCCGGCTCACGCTTCAATGGCTACGACCGTCTGGAAATCTCGCAACTATCGCTGGGCTTTATCAAAACGGTATCGCAGGTACTAGGTGCGGACAACCTCAGTTTGATGGGCGAGGTGGCTGCCAAGTACATACACAATCTGCCAAGCCTCGATGATCGTCGTTATGGCCGCACCGATTCCTTTGGCACCAACTTCGCCGCCAATCAGGGCCTCGGCTCGGCAGGCTGCACGGTAGGGGTCAATGCGCGCTACCAGAAGGAAGTCTGCAGCAACGAAGGCTTCGTTACCGATTTCTCCTGGGGCTATCGCTTACGCGCCCAGTTGAACTATCCGGGTCTGTTCGCCGGGATCAACGTTTCGCCCTTCGTAGCCTTCGGTCAGGACGTGAATGGCACCTCCTATGACGGCAACTTCTTCGAGGATCGCCTGCTGGGCTCGTTCGGCGTCAAGGCTGACTACCTGCAGAACTACTCCGCCGAACTGTCCTGGGCCGGCTCCGGCAACTCCTTCTGGGCCCCAACCGATAAAGACTTTATCGCCCTCAGCCTGCGCGCAGGCTTCTAAGTAAAGAGGTATGCAGATGAATCAGCACCTATTGTCCAGCGTCATTCTCGGCGCACTCATCAGCCTCGCCAGCGGCTCCGCGCTGGCCAAGCTAGACGCCGCCGAAGTGGCGCGCCTGGGCCAGGACCTGACCCCGGTCGGGGCCGAGAAAGCCGGCAATGCCAGCGGCACCATCCCGGCTTGGGACGGCGGTCTGACCACACCGCCTGCTGGCTTCGACGCTAGCAAGGGTTATCTCGACCCATTCGCCAACGAACAGCCGCTGTACACCGTGAGCAAGGCCAACATGGGGCAGTACGCCGATCAGCTGAGCGTCGGCCATAAGGCCATGCTGGAGAAGTACCCCGACTACAAGATGGCGGTCTACCCGAGTCATCGCACCGCGGCGCTGCCCCAGACCGAGTACGTGCAGATCGCCAAGGAGGCCGGCATCGTCGAACTGGCGGTAAGTGGCAATGGTATGTCCCGTTACGATAAGACCTCGGTGCCTTTTCCGATTCCCAAGACTGGTTTGGAGGTAATGTGGAATCATCTGGTGCGTTATCGCGTGGGTGGTTTTATCGACTATCCCACCGAGATGGTGGTGCAATCCGACGGCAGCTTCACCCCGGTGCGGCGTGTGCGCAAGGTCGTCATGGCAACTGCCTTGGGTAATCCTGAACCAAACCGTTTGTTCTACCTCTGGAACAACGTGACCTCACCGGAAAGCGTGGCGGGCGCCCAGACCCTGATCCACGAGCCCATCGACCAGACCAAGGAATCCCGTCTGGCCTGGACCTACAATCCTGGCCAGCGCCGCGTGTTGCGGGCTCCTGAAGTGTCCTATGACACCCCGGTCAGCACCTCTGACGGTCTGCGTACCAATGATTCGGCTGACCTGTACAACGGCGCCCCAGACAAGTACGACTGGAAGCTGGTCGGCAAAAAAGAAATGCTGGTGCCCTACAACACTTACAAGCTGGCGGACCGCACGCTGAAGTATAAGCAGATCATCCAGGCCAACCACCTGAACCAGGACCTGATGCGCTACGAGCCGCACCGTGTCTGGGTGGTCGAAGCTACCCTGAAACCGGGCGAGCGGCACATCTACGCCAAGCGTGTGTTCTACATCGACGAGGACAGTTGGGGCATCCTCGCGGTCGACCTCTACGACGGTCGCGGTGAGCTATGGCGTATGCAGGAGGCTCATAGCCTGCAGCGCTACGATGTGCTGTCGAGCATTCAGATCAGCGACGTCATCTACGACCTGCAGGCCCGCCGCTACCTCGCCTACGGCCTGGAGAACGAGGAGAAGCTCACCGAGTTTGGCGTCAAGGCCAGCATCAAGGACTTCAGCCCTGCCGCGCTGCGCCGCAGCGGTCGCTAAGCCAGCACTACTCCATGTGGTACTTGGGTCGGGCGGCGTGAGCCCTCGGCCCTTTTTAATTCGTAGGTTTAGTTTTGAGGGCTTCCCGTTATGAAGACGCTCACCTGCCTGGTGTTGGCGCTCGGCCTGAGCGCCAGTTTCGCATATGCGCACGGTCCGGCAGCACTGTCCGACCGCCTGGAGCGGCCGGCGCGGCTTTCGCCACTGGCGGCCCAGTCGTTGTTCACCGACTCTCAGGTAGTGGACGGGCAAGTGGTGCTAGTCGGCCAGGATGGGCGGGTGCTAGTGCGCGCCGCCAACGGCAGCCTCAGCCAGGCCCGTGTGCCAGTCGAGGTGCTGTTGACCGCGGTGCATTTTGTCGATGCGCAGCAGGGCTGGGCTGTCGGTCATGACGGCGTGATTTTGCATAGCGTGGATGGCGGAAGGAGCTGGCAGAAGCAGCTCGATGGTCGTGCCATCAATGATTTGGCGAAGGCTTGGGCTGAGTCTGAGGTGACCCGGCTTGAGACGGCCAGTGCCGCGGCGGCGGATGACGAGGCGCTGAGCACAGCTCTGGAGAGCGCCCAATTCGCCCTCGAAGACATTCAGGCCGGCAGTGAGTATGGTCCGTCGCGGCCTCTGCTGGATGTCTGGTTCAAGAATGCCAAAGAAGGCTGGGCGGTGGGCGCCTATGGAATGTTTTTGCACACCGTCGATGGCGGTCAGCACTGGCAGTTCCTCGCCGGCCCGGAAAACCCCGAGCGCTTGCATCTAAACGGCTTACTCGGGCTGGCTGACGGCGGTTTGCTGGTAGCAGGCGAGGGAGGGCAGCTGCACCGATCCAGCGACGGCGGCCAGCATTGGGAGACGCTTGACTCCGGCAGCAATGCTTCGCTGTACAAGTTGTTGCAACTGAACGGAGGTCGCCTGCTAGTGCTCGGCTTCGGCGGCACGCTGCTGAGCAGTGACGATCAAGGTGCCAGCTGGCAACCCCTGAGCGTACCGGCCCGAGCCGGTCTGTATGGCGCTGCACAACTGGTCGACGGCAGCCTGCTGCTCGGTGGTCATGGTGGTGTGCTCCTGCACAGCGAGGACGGCCGGAGTTTTGAACTCTGGCAGTTGCCGGGCAGGAAGAATGCCTGGCTGAGCGTAGCCGAAGCTGCACCTGGACAATTGGTTCTAAGTGGTAACGGAGGCCTGCTGGCCTTGTCGTTGGCCGAGTTGAAGGAGCAAAAGCAATGACCATGCCGCAATCCTTGCCGGACAACCTGACTACTCTGAACCGCCTGGTCGCTATCAGCGAGCGCGTCCTGTTCCGCAATCGTCCCGCGGTGCTTGGGTTTTTTCTGTTGGTATCGCTGCTGCTGGCCTATTGCGCCTTGTCAGTACGCCCGGATGCTAGCTTCTCGCGGATGATTCCTACTGGCCACCCGTTCATCGCGAACTACCTGAAGTTCGAAGAGGTGCTGCGTCCGCAGAGCAACGTGCTGCGGGTGGTGGTTGAAAACGCCGAAGGCGAGATCCTCAATCAACAGTTCTTGGAAACCCTGCGTAAGGTCAACGACAAGATCTTCTATCTGCCGGGCGTCGACCGCGGTAACTTGAAGTCGCTTTGGACCCCGAACGCCATGTGGGCGGAGGTTACCACCGAGGGGCTGCGCGCCGGTCGGGTGATCCCCGACACCTACGACGGCGGGCCCGAGTCGCTGGCCCAGGTGCGGCAGAACATTCAGCGCGCCAACATGATCGGCAGCTACGTCGCCAACGATTTCAAGTCGGCGGTGATCCGCGTGCCCCTGCTGGAAAACGATCCGGACAGCGGCAAGCCGCTTGACTACGGCGCTTTCGCCAAGGCCATGGAACAGCAGGTGCGCGAGCACTTTGCCGATCAGGGTGTGAACATCCGCGTCATCGGCTTTGCCCAGATCATCGGCGAACTGCTTGACTCCGCCAGCGACATCGCGCTGTTCTTCGCCGTCACTGTTGGCCTGATCACGCTGCTGCTGTACTTCTATTGCCATTGCTGGCGCAGCACCATGGTGACGGTACTGACCTGTCTGCTGACAGTGGTCTGGCTGCTCGGCTTGCTCAGTCTGGGTAATTTTGGCCTGGACCCGTACTCGATCCTGGTGCCGTTCCTGATTTTCGCTATCGGCATTAGTCACGCGGTGCAGAACATCAACTTGATGATGAGCGAGATGGGGCAGGGCGCTACGCCGCTGGAGGCCTCGCAACGTACCTTCCGCGCGCTGTTCATCCCCGGTTCGACGGCGTTGATCGCCGATGCCGTGGGCTTCATCACGCTGCTGGTGATTGACATCGGCGTGATCAAGCAACTGGCCATCACCGCTAGCATCGGCGTGTTCGTTGCTCTGTTCACGAAGATGTTCCTGTTGCCAGTGCTGATGTCCTACGTCGGTATCAGTCCGCGCGGCCTGCGCCAGCAGGAAAAACGCGCCAACTCCTCCTGGCCGGTGTTCCGTCGTGTGGCGCGGGTGGTCGAGCCGCGTTTCGCTATAGCGCTGGTGCTCGGCAGCCTGCTCCTGCTCGGCTATGGCTACCACGCCAGGCAGGACCTGAAGATCGGCGATTTAGACAAGGGGGCGCCGGAGTTCCGCCCAGAGTCCCGCTACAACCAGGACAACGCCTACCTGCTGGACCACTACAGCACCAGCACCGATGTCTATGTGGTGATATTCAAAACCCCACAGGAGCAGTGTGCGCGTTTCGCCGCCGCCGACCTCGCGACCCAGTTGGAGCAGACTCTACAGGAAGTCGAAGGTGTCGAGTCGGTGCAGTCGCTGTACCGCACTATGCGCTTCAACATACTCGCGCGTAACGAAGGCAATCCGAAATGGGCCGAGTTCTCCCGCGACCAGTTCGTGATGAACAACGCCCGCTCCGGCGTCGCCGCCGAGTTCGTCGACCCCAACTGCAGCGTTGCCCCAATCAGCCTGTACCTGGCTGATCACAAGGCCGAAACACTGACCCGGGTAGTCAACGCGGTCGAAGCGTTCAGCAAGCAGTACAGCACCGGCGACTTTGAAATCCTCCAGGCCGCTGGTAATGCCGGGATTGAGGCGGCCACCAACATTGTCATCAAATTCTCCGAGCCACTGATGCTGTTCCTGGTGTTCGTGATCATCTCGCTGGTGGTCTGGTGGGAATTCAGGTCGCTGAAAGTGACTTTCGCCCTGATGGCTCCGCTGTACCTGTCCACGGTGCTGTGCGAGGCAGTGATGGCAAAGATGGGGCTGGGCGTGAAGATCGCGACGTTGCCGGTGATCGCTCTCGGCGTCGGCATCGGCGTGGACTATGGCATCTATCTGTACAGCCGCATGGAGGGCTTCCTTCACCAGGGCCTGAGGTTGCGTGCGGCGTTCTTTGAGGCGCTGAAAACCACCGGCACCTCGGTGGCTTTTACCGGCCTCACCCTGGCACTGGGGGTGGCCACCTGGGTGTTCTCGGCACTGAAGTTCCAGGCCGACATGGGCCTGCTGCTAGTGCTGCTGTTTCTCTGGAACATGGTCGGCGCGTTGCTGCTGATGCCTGCGCTGCTGTCACTGCTGGTCTTCAACAAAAGCAATCGCTGAGCGGTATGCCTCGCGCTTACCAAGTGTCAGTGCGAGGCAGCGAGGTACTGCCAGGCCTGAATCCAAGGACATAACCGCACAGAACACAACGATCAACTGCACTGTTGCTGTGAACATAAACCGTTGTTTAGGAGTGGGTTTTCATGACCGATAATTTTTGGAAGGACAAGTATCCCGTTGGGGTTGCTGCTGAAATAAACCCTGACCAGTACCCGAATATCCAGGCGGTACTGAAAGAGTCCTGCCAACGTTTTGCCGACAAACCAGCTTTCAGCAACTTGGGTAGAACCATCACCTATGCGGAGCTGTACGAGTTGTCGGACACCTTTGCTGTCTATTTGCAGCAGTACACCGACTTGCAACCTGGTGATCGTATCGCCGTGCAAATGCCCAATGTGCTGCAGTATCCGGTGGTGGTCTTTGGTGCCTTGCGTGCTGGCCTGGTGGTGGTGAACACCAATCCGTTATACACCGCTCGGGAAATGGAACATCAATTTAACGACTCCGGTGCCAAGGCCTTGGTTTGCCTTGCCAACATGGCCTACTTGGCCGAACAAGTGCTACCTAAAACCGGCATCGAAACCGTTATCGTCACCGAAATCGGTGACCTGCTTTCGCCATTCAAGCGTGTGCTGGTAAACACCATGGTCAAACATGTGAAGAGGATGGTGCCGGCCTATAAGCTGCCGCACGCCATTCCGTTCACTACAGCGATGGTACAAGGGCGGGGAAAAACGGCTAAAGCGGTCAATCCGAGCAGCGCTGATATTGCCATATTGCAATACACCGGCGGCACCACGGGCGTAGCTAAGGGAGCGATGCTGACTCACCGCAACCTGATCGCCAACATGCTGCAGGCCAAGGCGTTGATGGGTTCGGAAATGCGTGAGGGCGTCGAAGTGCTGATTGCGCCATTGCCGCTGTACCACATCTATGCGTTCACCTTTCACTGCATGGCAATGATGCTGATGGGTGGGCATAACGTGTTGATTACTAATCCGCGTGATTTGCCAGCGATGACCAAAGATCTGGCCAAGCACCCGTTCACTGGTTTTGTCGGCCTCAACACTTTGTTTGTCGCCCTGTGCAACAACGAGGCGTTTCGTCAGTTGGATTTCTCCAACTTAAAAGCCACGTTCTCGGGCGGTATGGCATTGCAAGTCGCCACGGCCGAGCGTTGGACGCAGGTCACCGGTTGTTCGATTTGCGAAGGCTTTGGCATGACCGAAACCAGTCCACTCGCTTCGGTAAATCCGTTTAGTAACATCCAGATTGGCACTATAGGCATCCCGGTGCCTTCGACTCAGTGCAAAGTAATCGACGAAGCCGGCAAAGACCTGCCACTTGGGGCGCGCGGCGAGCTGTGTGTTAAGGGACCACAGGTGATGAAGGGCTATTGGCAACGTCAGGAAGCCACCGACGAAATCCTCGACAAGGATGGGTGGTTGAAGACTGGTGATATCGCGGTAATTCAGGCCGACGGCTTCATGCGCATCGTCGATCGTAAGAAGGACATGATTCTGGTGTCTGGCTTCAATGTTTACCCTAACGAACTGGAGGACGTGCTGGCCACCTTACCAGGCGTATTGCAGTGTGCCGCTATCGGTATTCCGGACGAGAAATCCGGTGAAGCGATCAAGCTGCTGGTGGTGGTTAAACCGGGCAGTGAGCTGAGTACAGAGCAGGTTATGGAGCACATGCGCGCTAACGTCACCGGCTACAAGGTACCTAAGGCGGTGGAGTTCCGTGAAACCTTACCGACCACCAACGTCGGAAAGATTTTGCGTCGTGAACTGCGTGACGAAGCGCTGCGCAAACACGCTGCATCGGCGGATAAGGTCCAAGCCTGAAGAGAAAACTTCAGTGGGACACCCTACTGAAGGGGCGAGGTTCGGAATTGACCGTCTAATGGGAGTTTGAAGGTGTCTTCGAAACCAGGGGTGATTCAATGGCATTAAAAGTGATTGGGATATTGCCTATTCAGGGAACGAATATCTTTCTGCAAATGTGCAGTATAGTAAACCGGTTGCTTCGTTCTGCCCTGAATGCGTTAGGGAGGAAACCGCCACTCCAGTGAGCGGATGATAATAAAAATGAGTGGAACCCCTGCCTGTGAAAATCCAGCCTCTTCCGCCGCTCAACAGTCTTCATGCGTTTGAGTCTGCGGCACGCCACTTGAGCTTTACCCTTGCCGCCAAGGAATTGAATGTTACCCAGGGTGCAATTAGCCGTCAGGTTCGCCTTCTTGAGGACTACCTGGGCAAGGCACTATTCACCCGTACCACCCGCAGCATGTCCCTGACCCCCACCGGCGCGCAGTATTACGAAACGGTGCGTGAATGCATGCTTCACCTGGCCCGCGCCACCGGCGATATACGCCAGTGGCAAGGCAACCAACAAGTCACCGTTGCCACCAGTACCGCCATGGCGTCGCTGTGGTTACTGCCCAAGGTGTCGGAATTCCAGAGTGCCCATGAAAACATCGACCTGCGGATCATCGCCCACGATCATGTGAAGGATTACGCCAGGCTCGACAGCGACCTGGCGCTTTACTACTGCAACCCACCGCCCAAGGACATGGCTGTCACGCCGCTGTTCTCGGAAGAAATCTTCCTGGTGTGCAGCCCGACCTATCTGGCCAGGCATCCGCAACTGAGCAGCATCGAAGGGTTGTCGTCGTGTACCTGGCTCTGGCTTGAAGACTCCCAGCGCGACTGGGTAGGTTGGCCCGAATGGTTCAAGCGCCTGGGATACGAGCCCATGACCCCCAAGCATCGCGTCAATATCAACAGCTACGGTATGCTGATCCAGTCGGCGATCAGTGGCCAGGGCGTGGCCCTGGCCTGGGGCAACCTGGTGGACGATGCGTTGAGCACCGGTGCGCTGGTCAAGCCCAACGATGTGGTACTCCAGACCGACGCCAAGTTCTGCCTGCTGGAGTCGTCCACCGAGCGTGGTCCTCGTGAAAGCGTGCGGCTGTTCCGGGACTGGTTGATGGCCCTGCCTTCGGTGCAGAAATAGCCTGCCCAAAACACAAGACCGACAGCTGATGGCTGTCGGTCTTGTGTCTTCCAGGGTGGCTTTAGGTTAGCTGGCTTTCTTCGCTGTCAGCCCCATATCAAGCCCCTCGCAGGCCAAGGGCCCAGCCACCGGCGTGATGCCTTGCGGGTGAATCCCAGGTATAGGCAGGCGCCCACCCGGCGGCGTATCAAGCAGGCCGTCAGCCATCTCCTGGCGCAAGCTGCGCATCAGGGTGTAACTAATCAGCAGGATGAACCCCGCAATCGGCAATCCCGCTGCAATGCTCGCCATCTGGATCGCCTTGAGCCCCCCCGCCATCAGCAGAGCCATGGCTATAGCACCTTCCAGGATGCACCAGAGCAGGCGGATACTCTGCGGCGGGTTGGCGCTGCCCATGGAGTTCAACGTACACAGCACCTGGGTGCCGGAGTCGGCCGAGGTGATGAAGTACGTCGCCAGCAGGATACAGACCAGCACGCTCAGCACCTTGCCCAACGTACCGGCGTCGATCTTGTGCAGCAGGGTGAACATGGCAGCGGTGGTTTCCTGCTTGGTCGCCAGCAATACCGTGCCACCATCGAACTTGGCCTTGTCGCCCTGCAGCTCACCACTGGCAACCAGTTCTGCGTGCTGCTGACGATCGAGCTGCTCAGCCTTGAGCGCGGTACCACCGAACACCGACATCCAGATGATCGTCACCAGGGTGGGTACCAACAGCGCGCCGGCGATCAGTTCACGGATGCTGCGGCCTTTGGAAATTCGCGCAATGAACAGACCGACAAACGGGCCCCAGGTCATCCACCACGGCCAGTAGAACGCCGTCCACCAGTTCTGCCAGCCGCTGTCCTTCTGGGTATCGCTCCAAAAGCTCAGACCCACTACATGGCTGGCGTAGTCGCCGGTGCTCTCTAACATCAGGTTGATGATGTAGCGGGTTGGCCCCAGCAGCAGGATCAACACCACCAGCACCACCGACAACAGCATATTCCATTCCGAAAGGCGCTTCATGCCACGCGACACGCCGGCCATCACCGATACGGTAGTAACCAGGGTAATGAGCACGATCAGGGTGATCTGCACCCCCAGGCTGATGGGCAGGTCAAACACCTGGCTCAGCCCGGTGTTCATTTGCACCACGCCCAGGCCCAGCGACTGGGATACACCGAACGCGGTAATCACCACGGCAAGGATGTCCACCACATGTCCGATGGGCCCATAGATGCGCTCACCAATCAGCGGGTAAAGGATCGAGCGCATGCTCAGCGGCAAGCCCTTGCGATAGGCAAAGTAAGCAAGGCCCAGGCCAACGATGGTGAAAATAGCCCAGGGATGCAGGCCCCAGTGGAATAGGGTAATTCGCATAGCTGTGGTGGCGGCTTCGTCGGTGAGGCCGGTGGCGAACGGGTTGCCCGCGTAATGCCACATGGGTTCGGCAACCGACCAGAAGATCAGTCCGATGCCCATGCCGCCACTGAACAACATGGCGATCCAGGAGCCGAAGCTGAACTCGGGTTTGTCGTCGTCTCGCCCAAGCTTCATAGACCCAAACTTGCTGCACATCAGATAGATCAGTAGCCCCAGCACACCCGTGACGGAAATCAGGTAGAACCATTTGAAATTCTGCAGGATGAAGTCGGATGCACGTTGAAAAACCGCTGCTGCATGTTCGGCAAACAGGGCGCAAAACAGCACAAAGGCTACTACGGCCAGTAACGACCAGATCGTCACGGTGGGATTGAGGCCTTTGAGCAGGCCAGATTCGGCACGCATTGGTTATCCCCTATTGTTTTTGTTCAAGGGTTTGATGTCACGGTTTGGGTAGAGCCGCTGCCACAGGCAGGTGCCGGATCCCTGGCGGCGGTCTTCCCGCAGGCCCAAGGCGCGGTACGCTCTCTCGGGCCCTATCAAAATGGGAGAATTACCCGCTCTTCGACAAACCATTTCTAGTCATTAATTGATTACCAAAAGTCATTAATCTGAAAATTCCAGAGCCTGGCAGTTCATCAACGATTATCTACCACTGCCGTCATCGACGAATAAATCATTAATGATAAAAACTGATAAATAGCGTTGAAATAAATCGTTTGTCGCGCCCTTCTTCTCTTGCTGAAACTGGCACCAGGCATCAAGGCATTGCCTGCCGTGCATCTAACAAGAGAAAACAAAAAATGACCGTATCGACTGACTCCCGCCTTATTCCCGTCCACGTCTTGGAAACCGTTCTGGCGCCTATCCATGAAGCTCATGGCCTGACCAACGAGTTCTACACCGACCAGCGCTATTTCGAACTCGAGCGCGACGAAGTGCTGGGGCGTAACTGGGCGTGTATAGGTTTTGCCAGCGACTTGCCGACCAACAGCTACGTCAAGCCGGTCGATTTCATGGGCCTGCCGCTGCTGATGATGCGCAACCGTGAAGGCCTGGTGCAGGTGTTTCACAACGTCTGCAGCCACCGCGGCGTGAAACTGGTTCAACAGGCGGGTGAAGTGCAGGGTGTGATCCGCTGCCCCTACCACTCCTGGACCTACGACCTGAACGGAGGTCTCAAAGGCACTCCGCACATTGGCGGGATCAACCAGCACAAAGACGAACGTTTCGCATGCGAGAAACACGGCCTGAAGGCGCTGCGCACCACGATCTGGATGGACATGGTGTTCATCAACCTGTCTGGCGAGGCACCGGCGCTTGAAGAGCAACTGCAGCCGTTGACCGAACGCTGGACTCAGTTCCTGGGCAATGACGGCATGAGTCTGCTGCGTCGTGAAGCGAACGGTGGTGCTATGAGCATCGAGGTCAACTGCAACTGGAAGCTAGCAGTCGAGAACTACTGTGAGGCCTACCACCTGCCGTGGGTGCACCCGAGCCTGAACAGCTACTCGCGCCTGGAAGACCACTACAACATCATGTTCGAGGAATTCGCTGGCCAAGGCAGCCACGCCTACAACCTCTCGGCCGTTGCCGGTACCCATTTGCCGATCTTCCCATCCTGGCCACAGGACCGCCTGCGCACTGCTGAGTACGTGGCGTTCTTCCCCAATGTGCTGCTGGGCATCCAGGCCGACCATGCGTTCGCCATGATGCTCGAGCCTGTGGCGCCGGGTAAAACCATCGAGCACCTGCGCCTGTTCTACGTGGGTGACGAAGCGCTCGACAGCCGTTACGACGCCTCGCGCAAAGCGGTAATGGAATCCTGGCGCGTAGTGTTCGCCGAAGACATCGCCTCGGTCGAAGGCATGCAGAAGGGCCGCTCCTCGCCTGGTTACAGCGGCGGTGCGTTCTCGCCGGAAATGGATCTGCCGACTCACTACTTCCACAAGTGGGCTGCCCGCCAGTTGCTTGACTGTGCTCAACGCGCCTGAGGTGATCATCATGCATCCGATAGCTCCGCACTGGCTGAACTTCATCGACGGCCAGTGGACCGACAGTGAGCAGCACCTGAGCATCCACAACCCTGGCACCACGGACCTTGTGGCGACCATCGCCCAAGCCAGTGTGGCCGACGCCGAATGCGCCCTGCAGGCGGCTCGGCGCTGTGCTGACAGCAACGCTCTGAACCGTGTGCGTCCTGCGCAGCGGGTGACCTGGTTGCTTGAGGTTGCCGCGCAGATTCGTGCGATCACCGACGAAGGGGCGTGGGTGCTTTGCCAGGAAAACGGCAAGAGCCTGCGTGATGCCCGTGACGAATTCATCGAGGCCGCGCGCTACTTCGAATACTACGCCGGCATGGCCGACAAGATCGAAGGGAAGTCGATTCCGCTGGGCGACGGCTACATAGATTTCACCGTCTACGACCCCTTGGGCGTGTCGCTGCAGATCGTGCCGTGGAATTTCCCGGTATCCATCTGCGCCCGCTCCCTGGCCCCTGCCTTGGCGGCCGGCAACGCGGTAGTGATCAAGTCGCCGGAACTGTCGCCACTGGGCCTGTGCGTGCTGATGCAGGCCATCGAGCGTGCCGGCCTGCCACAGGGGGCCGTCAATCTGATCTGCGGCCGTGGTCGTGAAGTGGGTGCCTACCTGGCCGGCCATCGCGATGTCGACCAGATCGTCTTCACAGGTTCCGTCGGCACCGGCCAGAGCATTCTGCGCAGTGCCGCCGAACACGCGATTCCCAGCGTCATGGAGCTGGGCGGGAAGTCGGCGGCCCTAGTGTTCCCGGATGCCGATCGTGAGCAACTGATCAGTAGCGTTAAAAGCGGCATCTTCTTCAATGCCGGCCAGGTGTGCTCTGCCATGTCGCGCTTGCTGGTACATCGCTCTATCTACGACGAGGTTGTAGCTGACGTGGTAGCGATGGCCGAGGGGCTGACCGTGGGCCTGGGCCAGGACAACCCTGACCACACCCCCGTGATTTCTGCTGCTCAGCTCGAAGGCATCGAGGCCTTGTGCCGACGTGCCCAGCAGCAAGGCGCGGTGGTCGCAACCGGCGGCGAGGCCATCAGCGGCCTGAGCGGGCATTACATGGCGCCAACCGTATTGCGCGATGTGACTGCGCAGATGGAGATAGCCCAGACTGAAGTCTTCGGCCCTGTGCTGGCAGTAATTCCCTTCGACAGCGAAGAGGAGGCCCTCGCCATTGCCAACGGCACCGTGTTCGGTCTGGTGGCCGGCGTATTCACCCAGGACCTCAATCGCGCCCTGCGCTGTGCCCGGCGACTGTGCACCGGCCAGGTGTTCGTCAACGAATGGTATGCCGGTGGCATCGAAACGCCGTTCGGCGGCGTCGGGCTCTCGGGCTTCGGACGGGAAAAAGGCCAGGAGGCGCTCTACAGCTACGTCAGGACCAAGAACCTGGCCGTGCGTATCAAGGGCGAGTGAGGAGGCAGCATGATGAAAACCTGGCTCTGCATCATCTGTGGTCTGATCTACGACGAAGCCAAAGGTTGGCCCGACGACGGCATTGCCCCCGGTACCCGCTGGGAGGACGTGCCCGAAGACTGGCTATGCCCTGAGTGCAAGGTCGGCAAAGCCGACTTTGAAATGATCGAACTCAGCACCCCGATCGCAGCAGTGGCTACCGCGCCGGTTATCCAGGCGCAACCACTGGTTACCGCTCGTCCCGCCCAACCGGTGGTCATCATCGGTAGCGGCCATGCCGGCTACGGCCTGGCACAGGCCCTGCGCAAGGCCGCCCCGCAGTTGGAGATTCGCGTACTGACCCAGGAGTCGGGCCATCTTTATTCCAAGCCCGCGCTATCCATCGCCCTGGCTCAGGGGCGCACCGCCGCAGCCCTGGCCACCGAAACGCCGCTGGCGATCGAACAGAGGCTTGGCATTCGTATCTATACCGGCTGCAAAGTCGAACGCATCGATGCCCAGGCGCAGCGCTTGTACACCAGCCTCGGCGAAATGGACTACGGTCAACTGGTGCTAGCCAGTGGTGCTTCTCCCGTGCGGTTGCCTATCGAGGGCCGCGCCGAGGCACTGCTCAGTGTCAACAACCTGCAGGATTACCAGGCGTTCCGCCAACGCCTTGATGGCGTGCGCAGAGTGGCCATTCTGGGCGACGGTTTGATCGGCTGCGAGTTTGCCAACGACCTTGCGAGCAATGGCTATCAGGTTCGGGTAATCGGCCTGGGTGCCTGGCCCATGGAACGCCTGCTGCCCGAGGCGGCAGGCCAGCACTTGCAGCAAGCGCTATCGGGGTTGGGGGTGCAATGGAGCCTGCGTACCACCTTGCAGTGCATCGAGCCGGACGGCGAAGGCTACCGACTGACCCTTGCCGACGGTCAGGTCGTCGGTGCAGACCTGGTGCTCAGTGCAGTGGGCTTGCGCCCCAACCTTGAGCTGGCGCTGGAAGCCGGCCTGGACTGTGGCCGCGGGATCAAGGTCGACGCACAACTACAGACCTCACAACCGGGCATCTATGCCTTGGGCGATTGCGTCGAGATCAACGGCCAGTTGCTGCCTTACCTCGCGCCGATCAACGAAGGCATTCGTGCCCTCGCCAAGACCTTGCTGGGCCAACCGACCGCCGCCCACTACCCATTGGCGCCCGTGACGGTGAAAACCCCGGTCGCCCCTCTGTGCCTGCTGACACCTCCCGGTGGTTGCGAGGGCCAATGGCGCTGCGATGCGACCAGCGATGGATTGAGCGCTGCGTTTCATGACCACGCAGGTGCCCTGCGCGGGTTCGTGCTGCTCGGCCGTCAGGCACAAATGCAACGAAATACCTGGCTGCAAAACTGCCAGGACACCCAACAAAATGTGGCCTGAGGCTGAACCATGAACAGTATCGTCAATCTGCCTCACGATGACCGCAATTGCGGCTGGTATGCCGCGCTGCCTGAACAGGCGCCGAGCAAGCGCCTAAGTGGCGAACATAACGCCGATTATGTGGTGATCGGTGCTGGCTTTGCTGGGCTTGCCGCCGCACGGCGCCTGGCCGAGCACCTGCCGCAGTCGCGCATTGTTTTGGTAGATGCCCAGCGAATCGCCTACGGCGCCTCCGGGCGCAACTCGGGTTTCGTCATCGACCTGCCGCACAAATTCGCCCTCGAACATCCCGATCCTCAGCATAAACAACGGCTCTTGGGCCTAAACCGCTCAGCCATCGATCAACTGCAAACATTGATCGGCCGTCACGGCATCGAATGCCAGTGGTCCCATGCGGGAAAATACCAGGGCGCGGTGGGAGAACGTGGCCAGGGTTATCTGGATCACTTTGAAAAACTGATGGCCGACCTGGGTGAGCCCTATCGCGTGGTCGGGCGTGACGAACTAGCCGGTGTACTCGGTAGCCGCTACTACAGCCGCGCCATCTACACCCCCGGTTGCTACCTGATGCAGCCTGCTGCCCTGGTACGTGGCCTGGGTAATTCGCTTCCCGGCAACGTCGAAGTGCTTGAAGAGTCGCCAATCCGCACACTCCAGAAAGACCCCTGCGGCACGTGGCTGGTGCGGGGCGACAACGGGCTGATCCGGAGCCCGCAGGTATTGCTGGGCACGAGCATCTTCACCCAGGAGTTCGGCTACTTGCGCAACCGACTCCTGCCGGTGATGACCTTCGCCAGTTGGACGCGACCACTGAGCGACGTCGAGATGGCGACGGTTGGTGCCCAGGCCGACTGGGGCCTCACCCCTGCCGACCACGCCGGTACCACCGTACGAATGACCCAGGACCGGCGCCTGATCATCCGCAATACCTACAAGCATGTCCCTCGCTACGGTCGCAGCGTAACCGATGCTACCCACAACAAGATTCGCGATGACCATCGCAAGGCCTTCGAGGCGCGCTATCCGCAACTGGCCCAAGTGCCGTTTACCCATACCTGGGGTGGGGTCTATGCGATCTCACGCAACTTTACCAACTATTTCGGCCAACTCGATCAGGGTGTTTACGCCACCGCCTGCGACAACGGCGTGGGCGCGGCCTGGGGCACCATTTCCGGAACGCTCCTGGCAGACATGGCGGTGGGGGCGGACTCCCAGCAATTGAGTGACATCCGCGCAGTGACTGGCCTGCCCTCCCGTAACCCGCCTGAGCCGTTCTTGGGTATGGGGGTGCGGGCCCGGATCCGCTGGGCCGCGTTCAACAGTAGGAGCGAAGTATGACCCGCACACTCAGCGGAAAAGGCCCGGTGCGTCTAGTCGACCACCGGAACCTGGACTTTGTCCACCGGGGCGGGCCGCCTGGCGGCGCCTCGGTAGCGCGTGCTGTCAGTAATGAGGTGTCGCCCAACCTGGGTATCGGCTTTGCCCGCTGGGAAGGTGCTGAAGTGGCCTGGACGGTGCTCTATGACGAAGTGATTTTTGTCATTGAGGGCTGTTTTGAACTCCAGGCCAACGGCGAGGTGTACCGCGTGTCGCCAGGTCAGGTGCTGTGGATTCCCGAAGGCACGGAGCTGGTGTACGCAGGCCACGCGCTGTTCGGTTATGTGGTGTACCCGGGTGATTGGAAACAGCGCCACGGCCTTGCCTGACTACCGACCACCCTGATCTGGGGAATCCAATTGTTCGCATTATCCAAACGGTTCGGCACGATTTATGTCGCTGCCTTGTTGATGCAGCTGGGTTCCAGCCTGCTGATGACCTACCTGGCACTGCGCCTGAATGCTTCCGGTGTGGCGCAGGTATGGGGTGGTGCGCTTATGGCCGCCAACGCGCTGGGCATGGTGTTGGGAGCCCGCTCCGGTTATTGGCTGATTGGCCTGGTCGGCCATGCTCGGGCCTTTGTGGTGAGCGCCGGGGTGATTGTCACTGCGGTGCTCTCGCACCAGCTCAGTGATGGCTTACTGCTGTGGCTTGCCCTGCGATTTGTCGTTGGTGCTGCAATGATGGGCCAATTGATGGTCATCGAGAGCTGGCTCAACGACTGCGCACCGGTCAGCCGGCGAGGCGGCGCCATGTCGCTGTACATGGTGGCCAGCTATGTCGGCATGATGCTAGGGCAATTGATGCTCAGTCTGGGAGATGGGCTGCACACCTTGGCGTTGACGGGCGTGGCCATGGCTTTTGCCATTGGTTTGATCCCCGTGGCTCTGCACAACGGTACCCAGCCGAGCAACATCAACCAGGCCCGGATCAAACCCTTGCTGTACCTGCGTAGACTTCCTCAATCGTTGTTCACGATTCTTGCCTCGGGATTGCTGAACGGTTGCCTGTATGGGCTGACGCCGATCTTTGCTGCGCAACTGGGCTTTAGTCCGGCGCAGGTCGGGCAGTTCATGGCTGTCAGCATTGCCGCCGGGCTTCTAGCACAACTACCGCTGGGTAAACTGTCGGATCATATTTCCCGCATCACCTTGATCCGCGCTACCGCTGCATTGCTGTGCATAGCCTATTTGCCGCTGGCCTTCGGGCTGGCATCAGGGCAGCTGTGGATCATGTTGGCCGGGGCTGCCATCGGCTTCTTGCAGTTCTGTTTGTATCCGCTGGGCGTTGCCCATGCCAATGACAACCTAGAGCCGGAACTGCGTGTATCGCTGGCCGGAGTGCTGCTGATGACCTTTGGTATCGGCGCGACCATCGGCCCGCTGGTTGCAGGGGCGATGATGGAGCATGCCGGTCCACAAGCACTGTATCTGTTCGGCATTGGTGTAACGGCTATGGTTGTTTGCTTTATAAGGAATAAATCCGGCGTTGATGTGTCATTGGCAAGGTTGTCATGAAACGTCGGAGCCCAGGGATATGTCCGCCTCACTCCATTTGATGTCCGAACCAGTTAATTGAGCCCTGTTTTCGCTCTCTATGGTTAAGCGGTGAAGTGCCCCTGGCACTGCACCCTACCCATAACAAGAGCAAAAGCAGGGACCATAATGACTATGACGACGTCTGGGAAAGCCAGCGATCAGTTGGCTCAGGGATTCAAGCCTCGACATGTGACCATGTTGTCGATTGCCGGTGTGATCGGCGCGGATTTGTTCGTAGGGTCCGAACAGGCGATCGCTGCGGCAGGTCCGGCAGCAATCATTGCCTATGCGCTTGCTGGCGCTCTGGTGGTGCTGGTAATGCGAATGCTTGGCGAGATGGCAGTGTCACCGCCGAAAACCATTCGATCATCGGCGGCCTGGGCGAAGCGGTGGCGGGCCTGCTGCTGCGCAACGGGGTAACGCCGACATTCCGCCAGATCGCCTTGCCCGATGCCTTCCTCGATGCCGGCGCTCTGCCGACGCTGCATGACCGCTACGGTATCTCCACCGATGCAGTGAGCGCGCAGATCAAGGCTTGGCTGTGACTTGATACCTGAAGATAGAGCCGGCCGGAATTGAAGGCGGCTCTATCCCTGTATGCCCGCAAAGCGAATGCCGAAGGCAAGGGCATGGCCTGACGCAGCGAATGGGGCTCGTCAGATTTGCATGGCCATGCCATCCACATTCATCGCCGCCTGGCGCAGGGCCTCGGAGCGCGTCGGGTGAGGGTGGCAGGTGAGGGCGATATCTTCTGCCGAGGCCGAGAACTCCATAGCCACGCAGAACTCACCAATCATCTCGCTGACGCTTGGGCCCACCAGGTGCACACCCAGTACTTCATCGGTTTCGGCATCGGCGATGACCTTGGCGAAGCCTTCGGTCTCGTGGTTGATCTTGGCACGGCTGTTGGCGGTGAAGGGGAACTTGCCAACCTTGTAGGCACGCCCTTCGGCCTTGAGCTGCTCTTCAGTCTTGCCCACAGTGGCCATCTCCGGGCGGGTATAGATCACCCCAGGGATGAGGTTGTAGTTGACCTCGTGGGGCTTGCCGGCGATGCGTTCGATACAGGCCACCGCTTCGTCTTCGGCCTTGTGCGCCAGCATCGGGCCCGAAGTGACGTCGCCAATCACCCAGACACCCGGCACTGAGGTACGGTGGTGCTCGTTGCCGAGCATGCCGCGCTTGTCGGCTTCCAGGCCCACGCTTTCCAGGTTCAGCCCTTTGGTATAAGGGCGGCGGCCGATAGCCACCAGCACGTAATCGGCTTGCAGCGATTCTGCGGTACCACCGGCGGCAGGCTCCAGCGTCAGGCTGACGCCATCGGCACCTGCGGTAGCCTGAGTCACTTTACTGCCCAGCTTGAACACCATGCCTTGCTTGGCGAGCGCCTTCTGCAGGGCCTTGGCCGTTTCCGTGTCAGTGCCTGGGCAGATGCGGTCCAGGTATTCGATGACAGTGACCTGGCTACCCAGGCGGCGCCAGACCGAACCCAGCTCAAGACCGATCACGCCAGCACCGATGACGACCAGGTGCTTGGGCACTTGCGGCAGCGACAGCGCGCCGGTCGAGTCGATAATGCGCTGGTTGTCGACGGTCACACCTGGCAGAGGGGTGGGCTCAGAGCCGGTGGCAATGACGATGTCCTTGGCCTGCAACGCGGTTTCGCTACCGTCTTCGGCCTTGACCACGACCTTGCCGATGCCATCCAGGCGGCCCCAGCCTTTGATCCACTCGACCTTGTTCTTGCGAAACAGGTATTCGATGCCCTTGGTCAGGCCTGTCACGCTCTCATCCTTCTGTTTCATCATCTGGGCGAGGTTGAGGGTGGGCTTTACTTCGATACCGAGGTGGGCGAACTCGTCACCGCTGGCAGCTTCGTAAAGCTCCGAAGCATGCAGCAGTGCCTTGGATGGCATGCAGCCGACGTTCAGGCAGGTACCGCCCAAGGTCGAGCGGCCTTCCACGCAGGCAACGCTCAGGCCCAACTGGCCAGCGCGGATGGCTGCGTTATAGCCACCAGGGCCACCGCCGATGATCACCACGTCATAGGATTTCATGGGTTCAACTCCAGGATGTAGAAGCGCGAGAGGGCACAAGGTTAAGCTGAGATGCAGAGATTGTATACAATCTGCTGTATGGATAAGATCAGTTGGTTCTAGACCATGGTCTTGTTTAGAGGAAACATCCCACAGATGAACTACTCTGATCCGGCGACGTTCGAAATATTAGGCGTCGTGGCTAATTACGGACAGGAGGGGTGTTTCATGCTTGCTCAACTTCCACCTGCATTGCAGAGCTTGCATCTGCCGCTGAGGCTGAAGCTGTGGGACGGTAACCAGATTGATCTTGGGCCTAGTCCTCAGGTCACCATTCTGGTGAAGGAACCGCAGCTGATCAGCCAGTTGACCCACCCAAGCATGGACCAACTGGGCACCGCATTCGTCGAAGGCAAGCTGGAGCTGGAAGGCGATATCGGTGAGGCTATCCGCGTGTGCGACGAGCTGAGCGAAGCGCTGCTGGCGGATGAGGATGAAACGCCGCCGCCCCGTTTGTCTCATGACAAGAGCACCGACGCCAAAGCCATCTCCTACCACTATGACGTGTCCAACGCGTTCTACCAGCTTTGGCTGGACCAGGACATGGCCTATTCTTGCGCCTACTTCCGTGAGCCGGACAATACGCTCGACCAGGCGCAGCAGGACAAGTTTGACCACCTGTGCCGCAAGCTGCGACTGGATGCCGGTGACTACCTGCTCGATGTTGGCTGTGGCTGGGGTGGGCTGGCGCGGTTCGCTGCCCGTGAATATGGCGCCAAGGTGTTCGGCATTACCCTGAGCAAGGAGCAATTGAAGCTCGGCCGCAAGCGTGTGCAAGCGGAAGGGCTTGCCGACAAGGTCGACCTGCAGATTCTCGATTACCGCGATCTACCCCAGGATGGTCGCTTCGACAAGGTTGTCAGCGTGGGTATGTTCGAGCATGTCGGGCATGCCAACCTGGCGCTGTATTGCCAGAAGCTGTTCGGGGCGGTGAGGGAAGGGGGGCTGGTGATGAACCACGGCATCACTGCCAAGCACGTCGATGGCCGACCGGTCGGGCGTGGGGCGGGTGAGTTCATCGATCGCTATGTATTCCCCCACGGCGAGCTGCCGCACCTGTCGATGATCAGCGCCAGTATCTGTGAAGCCGGGCTGGAGGTGGTGGACGTGGAGAGCCTGCGCCTGCACTACGCTAAAACCTTGCACCACTGGAGCGAGAACCTGGAGAACCAATTGCACAAGGCGGCAGCGCTGGTGCCTGAGAAGACCCTGCGGATCTGGCGTTTGTACTTGGCCGGGTGTGCCTACGCCTTTCAGAAGGGCTGGATCAACCTGCACCAGATATTGGCCGTGAAGCCATACGCCGACGGGCATCATGACCTGCCTTGGACGCGGGAAGACCTGTACCGCTGACATCGTAAGTGTCACAGCGCTGATATGGCTTTGCAGGAGTGGCCTTGTGTTGCGAAAGGGCCGCAATGCGGCCCCTGCATTTCATCTGTGCAGCCTATATTGCTGGGGCCGCGTTACGGCCCTTTCGCGGTAAAGGTCGCTCTCACAACGGGCGTGCTCACCTTAAAGAATCGGCGATATCAGCCGCGCAATCCGCATCCCCAACTGCTGTAGTCGATGGGTGTCTTGGGTGTCTTCTGCAGTAATTTCCCGCGCGTGTTCGAAGTCTTCGTGGAGCATGTGCTCGACCTGGTCGGCGAAGCCGCGATCGACTGTCAGCAGGGTAATCTCGAAGTTCAGACGGAACGAGCGGTTGTCCAGGTTGGCACTCCCAATCGCGCTGACGTCATCATCCACCAGCACCACCTTCTGATGCAGAAACCCGGGTTGGTAACGGAACATACGTACCCCCGCGCGCACCGCTTCGAAGGCAAACAGGCTGGAGGCGGCGTAGACGATGCGGTGGTCCGGCCGTGACGGGATGAGCACCCGCACATCGACTCCTCGTAGTACCGCCAGCCGCAAGGCGGCGAACACGGCCTCGTCAGGGATGAAGTAGGGGCTGGTGATCCACACCCTGCGGGTGGCCGAATGAATCGCCTCAAGGAAGAACAGCGAGCAGGTTTCTTGTGGGTCTGCCGGGCCGCTGGCCAAGGCCTGACACAGCACACCGTTGTCCGGGTACGTATCGGGCAGGATCAGCGGCGGTAGCTGGCGCGTGGCCCAATACCAGTCCTCGGCGAACGACTCTTGCAGGCAGGCCAGTACCGGCCCGCTGATCTGTACGTGGGTGTCACGCCAGGGTGAAAGCTGTGGGTGTTCACCCAAATACTCGTCTCCCACGTTGTGACCGCCAATGAAGCCGAGCAAGCCATCCACCACCACAATCTTGCGATGGTTGCGGAAGTTCACCTGGAAGCGGTTGAACCAGCCGCGACGGGTGGCGAATGCATGGATCTGCACGCCGCCGTCACGCAGCATCTGGCTGTAGCTGGCCGGCAAGGCGTGGCTGCCGACACGGTCGTACAGCACGAACACCTGCACGCCTTCGGCGGCTTTGCGTAGCAAAAGTTGCTGCAGTGCCTTGCCGAGGGTGTCGTCATGAATGATGAAGAACTGCACCAATACAACATCGCGTGCTTTTTCGATGGCTGCGAAGATGGCATCGAAGGTGGCCTTGCCATTGATCAGCAGTTTTACCTGGTTATTTGCCAGGCATGGCATGCGACCCAGCTTGGGCATCGCTCGCAACGCGGCGTAGCTTTCGGACTCGCGGGCGGTAAGGGCTTCTTCAACCCAAGGTCGCCAGTTGAGGTTGGCCATGGCCACGTGCATTTCCTGGTTGGCCTGACGCCGAGCCTTGATGTAGGCGTAGAACGAGCGGGCGCCGAAGATCAGGTAGGGGATCAAGGTGAGGTAGGGGATGAAGAGCAAGGGCATCGCCCACGCAATGGCACCCTGAGCTGTCCGCACGGTGAACAGCGCATGCAGTGCGGCGACTATACCCAGCAGATGGATCAGGCCGAGTAGGTAACCAAAGAAGTAGGGGCTGTGGTAATCCATATGCATCCTGCTTGCCGAGTACACTTGAGGTAACAGAACACGTTCCCGGTCCGCCTGCAACCCGCAGGCGGATTTGGCGTCTAAGGCTCAGTCCGGCCCGTTTGACCGGTTTTTTTCCAGGAGCGTTCGTCCATGAAGATTCGTCTGCCACTGTTGGCGTTGGCCCTAGGCATGAGCAGTCCGCTGGTGCAAGCCCAGATGCTGCAACCGGGGTTGTGGGAGCTGACCACCAGCAACATGCAGGTCGATGGCAAGCCGCTACCCGACATGGAATTCATGCTTGGCCAGTTGAAGAACCTGCCGCCAGAGCAGCGCGCAATGATGGAGGGGGTGTTGGCCAAACAAGGGGTCAGTGTAGGTGGCAAGGGTGTGCGTTCGTGCCTGACACCAGAACAGGTGGCAACGAATGACATTCCGCTGCAGGACCCGAAATCGGGCTGCACTCAGAAGATTACCGACCGTACCGGTAACGTGTGGAAATTCCAGTTCAGCTGCCCGAAGGCACAGGGTAGTGGCCAGGCTACATTTCTCAGTGATCGGGAATTCACCACCCAGGTCAGTGGCACGTTCAACGCTTCGGGTGTGCAGCAGCAAGGCAGCATGAACACGCGTGCGGTGTGGCTAGGCAATGACTGCGGGACAGTCAAACCGCGCAGCTGAAGTTCCATTGCCACTGGCTGGTGGCAACCGCGTCGTGGGCATGCAGCCTCTGTTGCCGTTCGAGCAGCCGAGCATGGCCAGTTCCAGAAGTCGGTAGGGAAACGAATAGTTCCACGTGGAACATTTCGTTTTCAATCCTTGCCTCGACGCGGTTAAGGCATAGCTTTTCGGCCTGAGAACGGCTGATCAAGGCAGGCGTTTTCAGCTAGCGCTCGAAGCTGATGTGCAAATAGGCGGCAGTAGAGGCAAAGCCTTCAAAACAAAAGAAGGCATCAACGGCAGCCCTCGATCAAGCTGCAATGCAGCTTGAAGCGCTCCCCACTGGAACTCGATACGCGGTTCAAGGTGGTCCAGCCTACTCGGCGGCTGTAACCCACCCAGGCCTCACCATTGCTGGCCAGGCCGGTAAAAAAAGTCAACGTGCCATAGCGGCTGTTGGTTTGCGCCCATAGTCGGCGGCTGCTGAAGTCATAGCCGCGAAGGTAGAACGTGCTGCCTTCGGTGCGCACGCTGTAGTAGTTGCCTTTGCCGTCCTGGCAAGCGAGCAGCGTCGCGCTTCGCGTACAAAGGGCCAATGCACCGTTTTGCGGCATGGCCAACAGCGAGGCAGGCATGGTGAGCACCAGCAATGCCATGACGCGTGGCAGATTCATTTTTCATCCCCTGTGAGCACTCGTCCGTCGAGAACCACTTGGCGAAATTGTATTGTTACTTTATAACATTGTGCAATGCATCGCTTCGAATGCGTCTGCCTGAAGGGGTTCGCCATGTCCAATCGTCTTCCCGTCACCGTGCTGTCCGGCTTTTTGGGCGCCGGCAAGAGCACGCTGCTCAACCATGTGCTGCGCAACCGCGACAACCTGCGGGTGGCGGTAATCGTCAACGATATGAGTGAAATCAACATCGATGCCAGTGAGGTGCAGCGCAATGTCAGCCTCAACCGCGCTGAGGAGAAACTGGTCGAGATGAGCAACGGCTGCATTTGCTGCACGTTGCGCGAAGACCTGCTTGAGGAGGTTGCACGGCTGGCCGAAGAGGGACGTTTCGATTATTTGTTGATCGAATCCACCGGTATCTCTGAGCCACTGCCAGTGGCTGAGACCTTCACTTTCCGTGACGAGCTGGGTCGCAGTCTGTCCGATATGGCGCGACTGGACACCATGGTCACCGTGGTCGATGGCTTGAACTTCCTGCGCGACTATCAAGCAGCAGAGAGCCTGGCCAGCCGTGGTGAAACGTTGGGCGAAGAAGACGAGCGGTCGATCAGTGATTTGCTGATCGAACAGGTCGAGTTCGCAGATGTACTGCTGCTGAGCAAGATCGACCTGATCAGCCAACATGAGCGCGAAGAACTCATCGCCATTTTGCGCAGCCTCAATGCCCGGGCGCAGATCGTACCCATGGTCATGGGCCAAGTGCCGCTGGCACGGATCCTCAACACCGGGCTGTTCGACTTCGATCAAGCGGCCCAGGCACCAGGCTGGTTGCAGGAGCTGCGCGGTGAACATGTACCAGAAACCGAAGAGTACGGTATCGCGGCCATGACCTGGCAGGCTCGACGCCCGCTTCATCCACAGCGCTTTTACGACTTTATCCACAAGGACTGGGAAAACGGAAGGCTGCTGCGTTCCAAAGGGTTTTTCTGGTTGGCCAGCAAATATCAGGAAGCTGGCAGCTGGTCGCAAGCGGGCGGCATGATGCGCCATGGTCTGGCTGGCCGCTGGTGGCGCTTCGTGCCACGCGAGCAGTGGCCACAGGATGTGGATAACACGAATGCGATCTTGAAACACTGGACCGCCGACACCGGTGACTGCCGGCAGGAGTTGGTGTTTATTGGGCAGAATATCGACGTCGAAAAATTATCCACAGCCCTGGATGCATGCCTGTTGACGGATCAAGAAATGGGCTTGGGTCACATGGGCTGGCTGCGTTTACCTGACCCATTTGGCCCATGGCATGAGGAAGCGGCAGCATGAACCTGGCTCACCGACCTGTGGATATCTTTCAGGTGTTTGGCGAGACGCCTCAAGTGCTGGCCGAAGTGCTGCAGGATGGCGTGAACCTGGCCGTCTGGCGGCGGCGCTTGCCGGCACAACTGGAGGACTTTGCCGCACTGGTGATCAGCCTTGGCCAGCCCTTGGCTGATCAGCGGGTGATTGATGTGAACGAGGAGCAGAAGCCGGTATTGCCAGATCTGCTGCGTGAAGCGGCGGATTTGCATGGGTATGAAGCTTTCGTTGCTGATGTGACGTGGTTGGTGGCGGCTTATACCTGTCTGGTTGGCGCACGACGGGTCGGTTTGCGCTTGCGCGTGTTGAACGCTCCGATGTGCCCACGCTTCCATGTGGATAACGTACCGTTGCGCTTGCTCACCACTTACGTCGGCCCAGGTAGTGAGTGGTTGCAAGAGCGGGATAGCTGTCGTGGAGAGTTACACACAGCTCAGCCACCTGTGGATAACATCCAACACCTGCAGGCCGCCGAGGTTGCGGTACTTAAAGGCGAAAAATGGCAGGGTAACGAAGGGGCAGGCCTGGTGCATCGGTCCCCTTCTACGCAGCGGGGGCGTTTGCTGCTCAGCCTTGACTGGCTGGCCTGACGGCGCATAGTGAGGCATCACCGCCGCCTGAAGCCACCCCATGCTGCAGAACATTCCCACCCATGTAATTGCCGGCCCGCTTGGTGCTGGCAAGACCACGCTGATCCGTCACTTGCTGGCTCAGCGCCCAGCCAACGAGCGCTGGGCGGTATTGATCAACGAGTTCGGCCTTGTCGGCCTGGATGCGGCCTTACTCAGCCGTGACGAAGACGGCATCGCCATCGGCGAGGTCGCAGGCGGCTGCCTGTGCTGCGTCAACGGCATGCCGTTCCAGGTGGGCCTGGGACGACTGCTGCGCAAATCGCGGCCTGACCGGCTGTTTATCGAACCTTCCGGCCTGGGCCATCCCTTGCAGCTGCTGGCTCAGCTGCAACAAGCGCCTTGGGTTGGAGTGCTGACAATTCAGCCACTCATCATGGTTGTGGATGCCCAGGCCATGGCTCGAAACGAGCCTCTTCCAGAGTCTCAACAGCAGGCTTTCAACGCCTCTGAAAGCGTGGTTTTCAATAAGTCAGAGGCTGTGGATGAAATACATAAGTTGTTGATAAGTAATAAATTTAAAGAAAAGAAGATCATGTGGACTGTGCAGGGGCAGTTGCCTTTGTCCGGCCTCCCGACGGTATCTCCACAGATTGTTGACAGCCCATTCTTGAAAAACAGGATTGTCGACAATCCTGGAATCGCTCCAGCAGCACTGTGGGCTGACCCGAGTCAACCGATTTGCCTTGCCCAGCAGGGGGAGGGTGGTTGGAGTATTGGCTGGCGGTGGCACCCTGGCCAACAGTTTTATCCACAGCGGCTAAAGGCTTTCTTGTGTGCTTGGCCATGGCGACGGGCCAAGGGAGTTATCCACAGCATGGAGGGCTGGTGGTCATTCAATGGGCTGAATGGGGATATGCCCGCTTGGCAGCCCAGCGACTGGCGGAAGGACACGCGTATCGAGCTGATTTTCGATCAGCCGCAACCGCAACCCGCATTGCAAGCCGGGTTGGATGAATGTCGCGTCAGTTGATCAGTTGCGCCAGCGGTTATGCTCCTGGCGCCATTGCTGCATCTCTATGACGTTGCCGGCGCGCGGTGGGGTCTTGATTTCGAACGGGTAGGGCGCCAGCTCGATCTGCACACTGTGGGCGCCGAACTGGGTCGCGGTGCCGGGGTGACGTTGCTCACCCGTGACGGTGAATTCGAAGGCATAGACGCGTGCCAGGCGCTTGCGGCCATTGGCATCCCGGACAAAGGCGATGCGCTTGAGCGCTACGGCATCGTCAAGCAACTCCAGGTCGAGTTTGGCGCAATGCTGTTTGACCCGTTCCAGGGCCTTTTCACGCAACCCATGGTTATGCCACAACCAGGCGCCTGCCGTGGCTACCAGCATCAGGACGAAGAGGTTCTCCAGGGTCAACATTTGCATATGCTCCAAACAGGTAGATCCAGCTTAACTGCGTTCCTGGCCTGTCGTACAGGTAGCAATCGAGTTCATACTGCGCTGCGCACAATCCTAGAAACAGCTTTGGAAACCTCCCGCATGAAACGTACCCCGCACCTGCTCGCCATTCAGTCCCACGTGGTGTTCGGCCACGCCGGCAACAGCGCCGCGGTATTCCCCATGCAGCGTATCGGGGTCAATGCCTGGCCACTCAATACCGTGCAGTTCTCCAATCACACACAGTATGGCCAGTGGGCGGGCGAAGTGCTTGCCCCAGCGCAAATTCCTGCGTTGGTGGAAGGCATTTCCAACATCGGTGAGCTGGGCCACTGCGATGCAGTGCTTTCCGGCTACCTGGGCAGTGCCGAACAAGGGCGAGCGATCCTGGCCGGTGTCGAGCGGATCAAGGCGGTAAACCAAAAAGCGTTATACCTGTGCGACCCGGTCATGGGGCACCCGGAAAAGGGCTGCATCGTGCCGCCCGAAGTCAGTGAGTTCCTGCTTGACGAGGCTGCAGCCACGGCGGACATCCTGTGCCCCAACCAGCTGGAGTTGGACAGCTTCTGTGGGCGCCGCGCCCAGTCGCTGGAGGATTGCGTGAACATGGCGCGCAGCCTGCTGCAGCGTGGGCCGCAGGTTGTACTGGTCAAGCACCTGGCGTACCCCGGGCGGGCCGAAGAACAGTTCGAAATGCTGCTGGTGACCGCCGAGCACAGCTGGCACTTGCGCCGCCCACTGCTGGCGTTTCCGCGTCAGCCGGTGGGGGTGGGTGACCTGACCTCAGGCTTGTTCCTGGCGCGTGTGCTGCTCGGCGACAGCTGGGTGCAGGCATTCGAATTCACGGCTGCGGCAGTGCATGAAGTGCTGCTGGAAACCCAGGCCTGCGCCAGCTACGAATTGCAGTTGGTACGGGCCCAGGACCGCATTGCGCACCCACGGGTGCGCTTCGAAGCGCAGTTACTGGCGCTTTAAATGGCGTCGGTTTTCAAGTCCTGATAGCGCTTTTCCAGTTCCTGGCGGATCTGCCGGCGCTGCTGGCCTTGCAGGAAGCGGCGCTTTTCTTCGCTGCTGTGCGGCTGGCGTGGCGGCACCGGCACCGGGCGGCGGTTGTCGTCGACCGCGACCATGGTGAAGAAGCAACTGTTGGAATGGCGCACCGAGCGCTCGCGAATGTTCTCGGTCACCACTTTGATGCCAACTTCCATCGAAGTGTTGCCGGTGTAGTTGACCGACGCCAGGAAGGTTACCAGTTCACCCACGTGCACGGGTTCACGGAAGATTACCTGGTCGACCGACAGTGTTACCACATAACTGCCGGCATAACGGCTGGCGCATGCATAAGCCACTTCGTCGAGGTACTTGAGCAGGGTGCCGCCATGTACGTTGCCAGAAAAGTTGGCCATGTCCGGGGTCATCAGGACGGTCATGCTCAGCTGGGCGTTTCCAGGTTCCATAGTGTGCTCACGGTGAGGTTGCGCTGAATCGGGCGAATGGAGGGCGTTATCTGCTGACACTGCTGTTCCCCTCTTTTGAATGTGCCTTGCTGATACGGGACGTTGGCTGGCGCATCATCGTCACGCTGATCATGCCATCAGCGGCGCTTTTCCAGCCGATCTGTTTCTGCATATTGCACTGGCTTTTTGCGGCGGGGTGCGATGTTAACCTGAGTACGCCCATGCAACGTGGGTGTTCCCGGATTCAATACAGTATGTACTTGCTGCTCGCTCAGGTTTGCCTCGGCAGAGGAGCGGTCTGCCCAGGCATTCACAAGACGAGAAAAGGAGTATCACGCCATGCATGCCATCAGCTTCATCCAGGACCTGGCAGTCATCATGCTGGTCGCTGGCGTGGTCACCATTCTTTTTCACCGTTTCAAGCAGCCGGTGGTGCTGGGCTACATTGTCGCCGGCTTCATCATTGGCCCGCACACTCCGCCGTTCGGCCTGATTCATGACGAAGACACCATCAAGACCCTCGCCGAACTGGGGGTGATCTTCCTGATGTTCTGCCTGGGGCTCGAGTTCAGCTTGCGCAAGCTGTTCAAGGTCGGTGCCACGGCGTTTATCGCAGCGTTCCTGGAAATCGTCCTGATGATCTGGATCGGTTTCGAGATTGGCCGCTGGTTTGGCTGGAGCACCATGGATTCACTGTTCCTGGGCGCCATCCTGGCCATTTCCTCCACCACCATCATCGTCAAGGCGCTCAACGACTTGAAGATGAAGAACGAGCGCTTTGCCCAGCTGATCTTCGGCGTGCTGATCGTCGAGGACATTCTGGGTATCGGTATCATTGCCCTGCTGTCGGGCATCGCGGTCAGCGGCACGGTCAGCTCGGGCGAAGTGTTCTCCACTGTCGGCAAGCTGTCGCTGTTCATGATCGTCGCCTTGGTCATCGGTATTTTGCTGGTACCGCGGTTACTGGCCTATGTCGCCAAGTTCGAAAGCAACGAAATGTTGCTGATCACTGTTCTGGGCCTGTGTTTCGGCTTCTGCCTGCTGGTTGTGAAGCTGGAGTACAGCATGGTGCTAGGCGCTTTCCTGATTGGCGCAATCATGGCCGAATCACGCCAGTTGCTGAAGATCGAACGCCTGATCGAGCCTGTACGCGACCTGTTCAGTGCCATCTTCTTCGTCGCCATCGGCCTGATGATCGACCCTCAGGTACTGATCGACTATGCCTGGCCTATCGTTGTCATCACCCTGGCGGTGGTGCTGGGCAAAATGCTGTCTTGCGGCATGGGGGCGTTCATAGCCGGCAATGACGGGCGTACGTCTTTGCGTGTGGGCATGGGGCTTTCGCAGATTGGCGAGTTCTCCTTCATCATTGCCGCGCTGGGCATGACCCTGCAGGTGACCAGCGACTTCCTTTACCCGGTGGCGGTCGCAGTATCGGCAATCACTACGCTGCTGACGCCCTACCTCATCCGCGCGGCTGACCCGTTGTCGCAGAAACTGGGCAATGTGGTGCCCGCCCGCCTCGCACGCGTGTTGTCGTTGTATGGCGAGTGGTTACGCAACATCCAGCCCCAGGGCGAGAGTGCCATGCTGGCGGCGATGATCCGGCGTATCCTGTTGCAGGTGGGGGTGAACCTGGCGCTGGTGATCGCCATTTTCTTCAGTGGCGGCTACTTTGCAGGGCGTATCGGCAATTGGCTCAGTGAGTGGGTCAGCGATGTCAGCCAGCAGAAGGCCGTCATATGGGGGGCTGCTTTGTTGCTGTCACTGCCATTCCTGATCGCTGCGTACCGCAAGCTAAAGGCACTCTCGATGCTGCTGGCAGAGATGGGCGTGAAGCCGGAAATGGCCGGGCGACATACCCAGCGCGTGCGCCGTGTGATCGCCGAAGTGATCCCGCTGTTGTCGTTGCTGGTGATTTTCCTGCTGCTGTCGGCATTGTCCGCCAGCATTCTGCCCACCAGCGAATTGCTGCTGGTGATTGCCGTGGTAGCTGCGGTGGTGGTGGCGTTGTTGTGGCGCTGGTTTATCCGCGTGCACACGCGCATGCAGATCGCGTTGCTGGAGACGCTGGAGAACAGTCGCGAGAACTCGCACTGAGGGGGTTACGCCCTGGGCAAGGTATCTCGCCCGCCCGAGGAGATGGGGCTATGGCGATGTCGCCAGGCGCAAAAAGCCTGGCGATTTTAACGACCTTGAGGCGCTGAGACGTCATTGTTACTGACTCAGATCGCGAGCTTCTCTATAGGTGCTAGCGATCAGCTCTCCAGCCAAACATCTCGCGCCCAGTGCCACACCGATTCCCAACTGTCTTCGCCGACAATTTCCTCTTCGGCATCCCACAGCACCACGGTGCCGTCCTCTTCGACGCAATAGTAATTGTCGCCGTCCTGGCACAGCGGAATCAGGTCACGCGGTACGCCGGCATCCCAGGCGTTGGAGGCCACATCTGGCAGGTAGGTGTGCGACTGCGGATCAGTGACGGTAACAGGCTCAAGGGAGCCGTAAACCACATCACTTACGGTCAGCAGAAACTCTTTGAACACGAATGGAATATTGATGAACAGCTGTTCTTCGATCTCTACCAGCTGGTCTTCATCGGGAAGCTCCAGGGGCACTGGTACTGGCTCATTCGCTTCACGGAGTTGTTCGATCACTTCTTCCACGGTTCACTTCCTCTGACCTAGATGACAACGCTGCGCCTTATACCCTAGTAGCCCACTTTGGCAAAAGCAAAAACCCCGGGCAAGCCCGGGGTTCTCTGTTTAGCACGCAGCGATTAGCCGTTTTGACGGATACCGGCTACCAGCCAAGGCTGGTTCTCGCCTTGGGCGCGAACCATGTGCCAGCTTTCGCTGAACACTTCGCCCTGGTCGAAGCGCGAATTCTTCGACACGCCACGGAAGGTCAGGGTCGCGTCGGTGCGGTCGGCGCGGTCATCGACACCGTCCAGTTGCACTTCCAGGTTATCGATGTAGGTAGACTGGAAGCCATCACCCAGTTCAGCACGCTCACGCTTGAGGAACTCAAGCATTTGCGGGGTAACGAACTCGCTGATCTTGTCCATTTCATTGGCATCCCAGTGCTGCTGCAGCGACTGGAAGTGGTTACGGGCTGCCGCCAGGAAGCTCTGCTCGTTGAACCAGGCCGGGGCGTTGATCACCGGTGCGGCTGCGGCAGCAGGTGCGGCCGAACCACCGAAAATCGAAGGCTGGGCAGGCTGCGCGTGAGCCTCACGCTGCATCGGCGCATGGCCTGGCATGGCCATTTGTGGCTGCTGCTGGCGGCGGCGCGCGGCGATGAAGCGGAACACGAGGAAGGCGATGAGCGCCACGATCAGGAAGTCCATGATCTGGAAGCCTTCGAAACCGTCGCCCATGAACATGGAAGCCAGCAGGCCACCGGCGGCGAGGCCGGCCAGTGGGCCCAACCAGCGCGAAGCACCGCTGGCGGCAGCCGGTGCACGGCCAGGTGCGGTCGGCGCGGCAGCAGGCGTGGTTGGCGTAGCCTGGCGGGTCTGGTGGATAGGCGCGGAGCCCGAGCTCTTGCCGCCGCCGAAACGCTTGGCGCTGGCGTCCAGGCTCAGCGTCAGGCCGACGCAGAGCGCCAGTGCGATGCTAAGAAAACGTTGCATAAGTGGGATATCCCCTGTTGTGGATTGCACGCGCGTCATGGTGCACAGGTTCCCGGGCACATGACCAGCGACATAGTGTTTCGAGCTTTTGCCTGATGTTACAAAGTTGGCAGGCCCGACCCTTGTGGGCTTAGACAGCCTCGAGCTTGGCATACCCCAGCATCAGCCATTTGCTACCTTCGGCAAAATTCACCTGCACCCGCGCCTGAGCGCCAGAACCCTCGAAGTTGAGGATTACGCCTTCGCCGAATACCGCATGCTGCACACGCTGGCCAAGGTTGAACGCGGTCTGCGGAATGCTGGCATTGGCGAACAGGTTGCTATTGGTGGCCGTCTTGGCCCCGCCGAACGGGCGGCTGACACTGTTGGACAGGCGTACTTCCTGAACCAGGCCGGCCGGAATTTCACGCACGAAACGTGACACCTTGTTATACGTCTCGCTGCCATAAAGGCGGCGTGTTTCGGCGTAGGTCATGACCAGCTGGCGCATGGCGCGGGTGATGCCTACATAGGCCAGGCGTCGTTCCTCTTCCAGGCGGCCGGGTTCTTCCAGGCTCATCTTGTGCGGGAACAAGCCTTCTTCCATGCCCACCAGGAACACATAGGGGAACTCCAGGCCTTTGGCGCTGTGCAGGGTCATCAGCTGGATGCTGTCTTCATGCTCGTCAGCCTGAGTATCGCCAGCTTCGAGTGAGGCGTGGCCAAGGAAGGCCGAGAGCGGAGACAGGTCGGCGTCTTCGTCGGTGGACTCGAAGTTGCGTGCCGCACTGACCAGTTCCTCAAGGTTTTCTACGCGTGCCTGGCCCTTTTCACCTTTTTCTTCCTGGTGATAGGTGATCAGGCCGGACTGTTCGATGGTGGTCTGGGTCATGGTATGCAGCGGCATGTCCACAACCTTGGCGGCCAGCCCCTCGATCAGCTCGATAAAGGCCCCCAGGGCACTGGCGGCGCGGCCCTTCAGGGCCTTGGCGGCGAGCAGCTGGCACATGGCCTCCCACATGGACAGCTGGCTGTGACGGGCGTGCTCGCGGATGGCTTCGACGGTTTTTTCGCCAATACCGCGCGGCGGCACGTTGATCACCCGCTCCAGAGCGGCATCGTTGCCACGCCCTTCGATCAGGCGCAGGTAAGCCATGGCATTCTTGATTTCGGCGCGCTCGAAGAAGCGCTGGCCGCCATAGATGCGGTAGGGGATGCGCTCGCGCAGCAGGGCCTCTTCCAGCACGCGCGACTGGGCGTTGGAGCGGTACAGGATGGCAATCTCGTTGCGCGCATTGCCCTGCTTGACCAGGCTCTCGATGGTTTCCACGACATAGCGCGCTTCGTCGTGCTCGTTGTAGGCCGCGTACAGGGTCAGTGGTTCGCCTTCGCCCATGTCGGTCCACAGTTCCTTGCCCAGGCGCCCGCTGTTGTTGGCGATCAGCGCGTTGGCCGCCTTGAGGATGCCGCCTGTGGAGCGGTAGTTCTGCTCCAGGCGGATCATTTCGGCGTCGGGGAAATCGGCGGTGTACTGGTGGATGTTTTCGATCTTGGCGCCGCGCCAGCCGTAGATCGACTGGTCGTCATCGCCTACCGCCATCAGGCTGTCGCCACCGCGTGCCAGCAGGCGCAACCAGGCGTACTGCACGGCGTTGGTATCCTGGAACTCGTCCACCAGCACGTGGCGGAAGCGTCGTTGATAGTGCTCCAGCAGGCCCGGATGGTCACGCCACAGGTCCAGGGCGCGAAGCAGCAGCTCGGAGAAATCGATGACACCGGCGCGCTCGCACGCCTGCTCGTAGGCCGTATAGACCTCGCGCATGGTCGCCAGGAACAGGTCGCCCCCCGCCTGGATGTGCTGCGGGCGCAGGCCTTCGTCTTTCTGCCCATTGATGAACCACTGGGCCTGGCGTGCCGGCCACTTCTGCTCGTCCAGGCCCAACTCGCGCATGACCCGCTTGATCAGGCGCTGCTGGTCGTCGCTGTCGAGGATCTGGAAGTTCTGCACCAGCCGCGCTTCCTGCCAGTGGGCCCGCAACAGGCGATGGGCCAGGCCGTGGAAGGTGCCGACCCACATGCCTGCCGGGTTGATGCCCAACAGTTGCTCGATCCGCTGGCGCATTTCTGCTGCGGCCTTGTTGGTGAACGTCACCGACAGGATCGAGTGCGGTGATGCCTGCTCGACCTGGATCAGCCAGGCGATGCGGTGTACCAGCACGCGGGTTTTACCGGAACCGGCGCCGGCAAGCACCAGTTGACGCCCGAGCGTGGCCGCTACGGCCTGGCGTTGGGCATCGTTGAGGGAATTCAGCAGGAGAGAGAGGTCGTCTGTGCGCATCGGGCCATTCTAGGGCGATGCCGGGTAAGGGGCAAATATCTACTGTATGAATATTCACCTGGCGGCATCCCGCTCATCGGTCCGGGGCCAGGTCACGGCCTGCGCAAGCTGGCTGAGGCATCGTTAGTCGAAGGCCTTCCCGTTATGGATTTCGCACCTTCGAATTTCATCTGCTGCTGTTTCAGATTAAAGGTCGCGCCATCGCGCAGGTCATTCAGCCATGCCAGTGCCTGCCATGCCTGGCGAGCAGGCTGTTGGCTTGCTCGGGCCCGAAACTGCCAGCCGGGTAGGGGCGGGGCGCCTGGAAGTGCTCTTCACAGCCCTTGATGATTGGATCTACCCAGGCCCAGGCTGCTTCCACTTCATCGCGGCGCATGAACAGCGTCGAATCACCTTCGAGCACATCCAGCAGCAGACGCTCGTAGGCTTCCCAGCGGCGAGTCTGGCTGAACACCTGGGCCAGATTAAGGTCCAGGTCCACGGGTTCCAGGCGCATGCCTTTGCCTGGGCTCTTGGTCATCATGCGAAGGCTGATGCGTTCGTCCGGTTGCAGCTGTATCAGTAACTGGTTGACCTGGCCGCCGCTGAACAGTTCGTGAGGCACTGGCTTGAACTGGATGACGATCTGCGAAGCGCGCCGCGCCATGCGTTTGCCGGTGCGCAGATAGAAAGGCACGCCCGCCCAGCGCCAGTTGTCGATGTGCGCCTCGATGGCAACGAAAGTTTCGGTATCGCTGTCGTTGTCGACGTCCTTTTCAAAGTAGTAGGCCGGCACTTCCTGGCCGCCGATACGCCCGGCACCATACTGGCCACGTACCGTCTTGTCCTGCACATCCTGGCCGGTGATTGGCTTGAGGGCGCGCAGGATTTTCACCTTTTCGTCGCGTACCGCTTCTGCCTCGAACTGCGCGGGTGGCTCCATGGCCACCAGGCACAGCAGTTGCAGCAGGTGGTTCTGCAGCATGTCGCGAATAGCCCCGGCGCGATCGTAGTAGGCACCGCGGTTTTCTACGCCCAGTGTCTCGCAAACGCTGATCTGTACATGGTCGACCTGGTTGTTGCGCCACACCGGCTCCAGCAGGGCATTGGCAAAACGCAGGGCCATCAGGTTCTGCACGGTTTCCTTGCCCAGGTAGTGGTCGATGCGGAACACCTGTCTTTCTTCGAATACCGTGCCAATGGCTTCATTGATGGCAGTGGCGGATTCCAGGGAATGGCCGATCGGTTTTTCCAGCACGATGCGCGCTTCGGTGTCGGCCAGCCCGGCAATGCGCAGGTGGTTGGCAATTGGCACGAACAGGTTGGGGGCGGTGGCCAGGTAGAAGATGCGCGTCAGCCCGCCGGGTTCACCCAGGTAGCGTGCCAGGCGGCCAAAATCGGCGCTCTGTGAAGCATCCATCGGGAAGTAGTCGACCCGCGCGGAAAACCGCTGCCACACCTCTTCGTCGAAGTCGCTGCGGGCAATCTGTGCCCGACAATGGCGTTCGGCGAGCTTGAGATAGTCGATGCGTGGCAGGTTGCGTCTGGCCAGTGCGATGACCCGCACGGCAGGGTTCAGACGGGCCTCGCGAAACAGGTGGTAGAGCGCCGGAAGTAATTTGTGCAGGGCCAGATCACCGGTGCCGCCGAAGACCAGAATGTCGCAAGGAATAGTCAAACCACCACTCTCCACGTTCGTTTAACTGGGCGGGTTGGCGTCCATGTAGTATAACTACAAGAAAGCTACAACCCGGCACGCCGATCATAACCGAGTCCAGCCTGTGAATCTGTTGCAACATATCGCCCAATCGCGCCACCTGCTGCGCAAATCGGAACTGAAAGTGGCCGACCACGTGCTGCTCGACCCGGCTGCCGTCATGCACAGCTCCATGGCCGATTTGGCGCACAGCGTGGGTATCAGTGAGCCGACCATCGTGCGTTTCTGCCGGGCCATAGGCTGCTCGGGCTTCCAGGACCTGAAGCTGAAGCTGGCGCAAAGCCTGGCTGCCGGGGCCAGCTTTGGTCAGTTCGCTATCCACGAAGACGATTCGGTCGCCGACTACAGTCTGAAGATCTTCGACACCACCCTGCACACCCTGATGGAAGTGCGCGAGCACCTTGATCCGCAGGCACTGCAACAAGCCGTGAGCGCCATGGCCCAGGCGCAACGGGTAGAGTTTTATGGCTTTGGCGCGTCCGGTGCCGTTGCGGCCGATGCCCAGCACAAGTTCTTCCGCCTGCTGCTCAGCGCGGCAGCGTATTCCGACCCGCACATGCAAGCGATGTCGGCCGTTACCCTGAAACCGGGTGATGTGGCGGTGTGTATTTCCCAATCGGGCCGTTCCAAGGACCTGCTGATCACTGCCAACCTGGTCCGTGAGAGCGGCGCCAACCTGATTACCCTGTGCCCCAGCCAGACGCCGCTGGCCGAGCTATCGACGGTCAACCTGGCGATCGACGTGCATGAAGACACCGAGATCTACACCCCACTGACTTCGCGTATTGCCCACCTGGTGGTGATCGACGTGCTGGCCATGGGCGTTGCCATGGCGCGCGGGCCTAGCCTGGTCAACCACCTGAAGAGCGTGAAACGCAGCCTGCGCAGCTTGCGTCTGTCGCCCAAGTCGATCAAGGCTACCGACGACTGAATTCAACCTGCACTGGCCTCTTCGCGGGCTTGCCCGCTCCCACAGGTACTGTGCTCCTCTATAAATCGGTGCAATTCCTGTGGGAGCGGGTAAGCCTGCGAAGAGGCCGGTACAGGCAGTGAAAATTCACGATTCTGTCACCATTCCACCGCCAAACGGTAAACCACCCAGGCCAGTCTGAAACTCCCGCATACTATCTGGGAGACAGGCAATGGCTCGTGACTTCGACGGTACGTACCAACCCAACGCCAAGGCTCGCAAGCAGCAGGAAAAAGATCAGCGTCGCATGGAATACCGCCGCGCGATCGAGAGCTATTGCGACCAACGTCAACTGCTCCGCGACCTGGCGGACTACCCCGAGCTGCAAGCACTCACGGTATGGCAGTCGTCGGCGGCAGTTTCCCCGAAAAACGTTCAACAAGCGCGCTGATCAATGCACGTTCACCGCGGATGAATGCAAGAAACGCCAAGGCCACCGGCGACTGCCGCTTGGCCTTGGCCTGCACCACGCACCAGCTACGGTACAGCGGTAGCTCCTCGACCGGTAATTCCTTCAGCATCCCGGTAGCCAGCTCCAGGTTGACTGCGTGACGGGTCAACAGGGCGATCCCCAGCCCGGCGATCACGCATTCGCGCTGGGCGTCGGCCGAGGCTACTTCAAGCGTTTGGGCGAAATGCACACGCTTATCCTTGAAGTACTCTTCGCAAGCCTTGCGTGTTCCCGAACCTTGCTCGCGGACCAGCAGCGTATGAGGCTCCAGGTCCTGCATGCGCAACTGGTCCAGCTTGCACAGCGGGTGCTGTGGCGGCGCAACCGCAACGATCGGGTTGTTGAGGAACGGCAGAAACTCCAGGCCCATGTCTTGCGGCACCATCGACATGATGATCAGGTCGTCGCGGTTATCGGAAAGGCGGCGGATGGCTTGGGCCCGGTTGACTACCGTCAGGGTCAGGTTGACTTCCGGGTGACGCTGCTTGAAGGCGGCGAACAGGTGTGGCACGAAGTACTTGGCACTGGACTCGATCGCCAGTTTCAACTGACCCTGCAGTGAGCCCTGCATGTCCGACAGCTGCATGTCCAGGCTCTCCAGGCGCCCGAAGATATCGTGGCTGGCGCGCTGCAGGGCCTCGGCCGCCTCGGTCAGGTAGAGCTTCTTGCCCACGTACTCGAACAATGGCTGGCCGATCAGCTCTTCAAGCTGACGGATCTGTAGACTAACGGCGGGTTGCGTCAGCGCCATCTCCTCCGCAGCACGGCTGTACGACCGCAAATCGCACACCTCATTGAAGATCTGGAGTTGACGCAATGTCATACGCATCAAGGACTTACGCATTTTAATCAGCTCTTCGGCAACACCTTGTTACCCAACTATAAGCTTTTGCTAATACAGCCTCTAACAAATATTGATTTTTGTTTATCGACCTACAGCGCTAGGGTGAATACGCGACTGGCCAGCATCGTCTGGTCACGCGCCGACCGGTAGAACCGGCTCGACTGTTCCTACGGCTTTGGGAAGACTCCAGTGATAAAAAAAATCCTGATCGCCAACCGAGGTGAAATCGCAGTTCGGATCGTGCGTGCTTGCGCCGAGATGGGCATTCGCTCGGTAGCGATCTTTTCCGACGCCGACCGGCATGCCTTGCACGTCAAGCGCGCTGACGAAGCACACAGCATCGGTGCCGAGCCGCTGGCCGGTTACCTGAACCCGCGCAAGCTGGTGAACCTGGCTGTGGAAACCGGCTGTGATGCCCTGCACCCGGGCTATGGTTTCCTTTCGGAAAACGCTGAACTGGCAGAAATTTGCGCCGAGCGCGGGATCAAGTTCATTGGCCCGGCCGCCGACGTGATTCGCCGTATGGGCGACAAGACCGAAGCGCGCCGCACCATGATCGCCGCCGGTGTGCCGGTAACCCCGGGCACCGAAGGCAACGTTGCCGATATTCATGAAGCCCTGAGCGAAGGTGATCGCATCGGTTATCCGGTGATGCTCAAGGCTACCTCCGGTGGTGGCGGCCGTGGTATTCGCCGTTGCAATAGCCGCGAAGAACTGGAACAGAACTTCCCGCGGGTCATTTCCGAGGCGACCAAGGCATTTGGTTCGGCCGAAGTGTTCCTGGAGAAATGCATCGTCAACCCGAAGCACATCGAGGCGCAAATTCTCGGTGACAGCTTCGGTAACGTAGTGCACCTGTTCGAGCGCGACTGCTCTATCCAGCGTCGTAACCAGAAGCTCATCGAAATTGCCCCGAGCCCACAGCTCACTCCTGAGCAGCGCGCCTACATCGGCGACCTGGCGGTGCGTGCGGCCAAAGCGGTGAATTACGAGAACGCCGGTACCGTGGAGTTCCTGCTCGCCGATGGCGAAGTGTACTTCATGGAAATGAACACCCGGGTGCAGGTGGAACACACCATTACCGAGGAAATCACCGGTATCGACATCGTTCGTGAGCAGATCCGCATCGCCTCGGGGCTGCCACTGTCGGTCAAGCAGGAAGACATTCAGCACCGCGGCTACGCCTTGCAGTTCCGTATCAATGCTGAAGATCCGAAAAACAACTTCCTGCCCAGCTTCGGCAAGATCACCCGTTACTACGCCCCCGGCGGCCCGGGCGTGCGCACCGACACGGCGATCTACACCGGCTATACCATTCCACCGTTCTACGACTCCATGTGCCTGAAACTGGTGGTGTGGGCGTTGACCTGGGAAGAAGCCATGGACCGCGGCCTGCGGGCCCTGGACGACATGCGCGTGCAAGGGGTGAAGACCACCGCCGCGTACTACCAGGAAATCCTGCGCAATCCGGAATTCCGTAGCGGCCAGTTCAATACCAGCTTTGTCGAAAGCCACCCTGAATTGACCAACTACTCGATCAAGCGCAAACCCGAAGAGCTGGCCTTGGCCATCGCCGCCGCCATCGCCGCCCACGCAGGCCTGTGAGGAACCCTATAATGTCCAAGAAAATTCACGTAACCGACACGATCCTGCGCGACGCTCACCAGTCCCTGCTGGCTACCCGCATGCGTACCGAAGACATGCTGCCGATCTGCGACAAGCTCGACAAGGTTGGCTACTGGTCGCTGGAAGTCTGGGGTGGTGCCACCTTCGACGCCTGCGTGCGCTTCCTCAAGGAAGACCCGTGGGAGCGCCTGCGCAAGCTGCGCGCAGCGCTGCCAAACACCCGCTTGCAAATGCTGCTGCGCGGCCAGAACCTGTTGGGCTACCGCCACTACAGCGACGACGTGGTCAAGGCCTTCGTCGCCAAGGCGGCGGTCAACGGCATCGATGTGTTCCGCATTTTCGACGCCATGAACGACGTGCGTAACCTGCGCGTGGCCATCGAAGCGGTCAAGGCCGCCGGTAAGCACGCCCAGGGCACTATCGCTTACACCACCAGCCCGGTACACACCATCGAAGCCTTCGTGAACCAGGCCAAGCAGATGGAAGCCATGGGTTGCGACTCGGTGGCGATCAAGGACATGGCTGGCCTGTTGACCCCGTTCGCCACTGGCGAGCTGGTCAAGGCGCTGAAGGCTGAACAGTCGCTGCCGGTGTTCATCCACTCTCACGATACCGCCGGCCTGGCTGCCATGTGCCAGCTCAAAGCTGTGGAAAATGGCGCGGACCACATCGATACCGCCATCTCCAGCTTCGCCTGGGGCACCAGCCATCCGGGTACCGAGTCGATGGTTGCTGCGCTCAAGGGCAGCGAGTTCGACACCGGCCTGGACCTAGAGCTTCTGCAGGAGATCGGCTTGTACTTCTACGCCGTGCGCAAGAAGTACCACCAGTTCGAAAGCGAGTTCACCGCGGTGGACACCCGGGTGCAGGTGAACCAGGTACCGGGCGGCATGATTTCCAACCTGGCCAACCAGCTCAAGGAGCAGGGCGCCCTCAACCGCATGAACGAAGTGCTGGCCGAAATCCCGCGTGTGCGTGAAGACCTCGGCTTCCCGCCGCTGGTCACCCCGACCTCGCAGATCGTCGGCACCCAGGCCTTCTTCAACGTGCTGGCGGGTGAGCGCTACAAGACCATCACCAATGAGGTGAAGCTGTACCTGCAAGGTGGCTATGGCAAGGCCCCGGGTGTGGTCAACGAGCAACTGCGTCGCCAGGCTATCGGCAGCGAAGAAGTGATCGATGTGCGCCCGGCTGACCTGCTGAAGCCGGAAATGGCCAAGTTGCGTAGCGACATCGGTGCCCTGGCCCGTTGCGAAGAAGACGTGCTGACCTTTGCCATGTTCCCGGACATTGGCCGCAAGTTCCTCGAAGAACGCGAAGCTGGCACCTTGACGCCTGAAGTTCTGCTGCCGATTCCGGAAGCCGGTGCCGTGGCTGCCCCAGGCGGTGAAGGCGTGCCGACCGAGTTCGTCATCGACGTACACGGCGAAACCTACCGCGTCGACATCACCGGTGTGGGCGTTAAGGCCGAAGGCAAGCGTCACTTCTATCTGTCGATCGACGGCATGCCGGAGGAAGTGGTATTCGAGCCACTCAACGAGTTCGTCAGCGGTGGCGGCAGCAAGCGCAAGCAAGCGACCGACCCTGGCCACGTGAGCACCACCATGCCAGGGAACATCGTTGATGTGCTGGTCAAGGAAGGTGACATGGTCAAGGCCGGCCAGGCGGTCCTGATCACCGAAGCCATGAAGATGGAAACTGAAGTGCAGGCGGCCATCGCCGGTAAGGTCGTGGCCATCCATGTGGCCAAGGGTGATCGCGTGACGCCGGGTGAGATCCTCATCGAGATCGAGGGCTGATTTAAGCCCTCATCTACAAGTGGTTAACCTCTGGGGAGCGGATGCTCCCCTTTTTTTGTGCCGGACTCACCCGCACCTCACAACGCGCATCCCTTGTAGGAGAGCTGATTCAGCACACCGCTCAACCTCTGCGGCACACCTCAAGGCTTTCCACCTGGCCACCCGGCTGCTGGTTCTCTTCACTCAACCACCGCTCAAACCCGGCAGCCACCGCCGGCCATTCATCATCGGTAATCGAATACCACGCCGTATCGCGGTTATGGTCTTTCACCACCAAGTGCTTGCGGAACACCCCTTCGTAGACGAAGCCGAATCGCTCTGCCGCACGTTTGGAGCGGGCGTTGGCGTTATTGCACTTCCACTCCAGCCGTCGATTACCCAGCGCGAAGCCCAGCTTGCCCAGCAGATACACCGCCTCGGTACCCTTGGGCGTACGCTGCATGGCGGCGCCGAAGGCAATGTGGCCGATCTCGATCCGGCCGTGTTCAGGCACGATCGACATCAGGCTGAGGATGCCTTGGGCCTGGCCACTGGCGCGGTCGATGACGGTGTAGAAAAGCGGGTCGCGGCCAGCAGCGTTGCCTTCCAGCCAGCGGTCGAAGGCGACGCGTTCGGCGAACGGGCCGTAGGGCAGGTAGTCCCACAGCACCGGATCGGAGGCCGGCCCCTGCAGTGCCTCCCAGAGGTCTTCGCCATGGCGACCTGGATCGAGCTTCTCCAGGCGGATGAAGCGGCCTTCAATGGGCTCGGCCTGGGGGGTTGCGGCGGGTTTCCAGTTCAATGCGTCTGTCATGTGCGGCCTACAAGCCTTTGCGGAATTGGATGAAGCCCGAGCGCTCGGCAACCTGCTGGTACAGGCTGATGGCGGTGGCGTTGGTTTCGTGGGTCAGCCAGTGCACCTTGATGCAGTTGTCGGCCTTGGCAGTGGTGTAGACGTGCTCGATCAACTGTCGACCAATGCCCAGGCCACGTTGCGTGCTGTCCACATACAGGTCCTGCAGGTAGCAGGAGTTCTCGATACTCCAGTTGGAACGATGGTAGATGAAGTTGACCATCCCCACCGCCTTGCCGTCGACCCAGGCCAGTGCTGAATGGGTTGGCTCGCTGGGGTCGAGCAGGCGTTGCCAGGTGCTCAGGCTGACGGCATCGGCCAACTCGGTCTCGTAGAAGTGCAAGTAGGCCTGCCACAGGGCGTGCCAGGCCGCGTGATCTTGGGCAGTGACAGGGCGCAGGGTAAGGTTGGGCATGGGCTATTCCTTCAGAGTTGGCGCATGTGCGCCGCGAGTTGATTGTCCCGTTGATCGGGGCTGGCGCTCAGGCCCTCGCGCACGCCATCGATGTCGTGCCCGGAGCGGTTCTGGCTGAGCTTGCGCGCACCTTGCAGGCGCGCGATGGGCAGACGGATACCAACGATGGCGCGGAGCATGCCCTCGATGTAGTCGGCAGGGGCATCGGTGACTTTCCAGGGTTCGCTGCGACCCTGTTCGTGGCGGTCGGTCAGGCGGCTTACGATAGCCAGTAGCGGCTCGGCCTCATGGATAACTTCGGCCGGGCCATAAGCGTGCACCGCCAGGTAGTTCCAGGTCGGCACCACCTTTGGGTTTTCGGCCTTGCTTGGGTAAAAACCGGGGCTGACATAGGCATCGGCGCCGGGGAATACCAACAGTGCTTCGCCGCCGTGTTGAAGGTCTTGCCATTGGCGGTTGGCCCGGGCCAGGTGGGCATACACAGTGCCGAAATCGCCCTCGGCGGTATCGACCAGCACCGGTAGGTGCGTGGCCAGAAGGCCCTGTTCGCCCTGGCTGACCAGAACGGCCAGGCGGGTGTCTAGCATGTGCTGGTGTAAGCGGGTGAGGTCGTGTTCCTGGTGCGGCTTACTGTTGTACATGGCGGGATCCTTGTCGAATGGTTCCATCCTAGGCAGGCTATTGGTTCTGGGTAAGATCCATTAATGCCTGTTTTCATAGGTCCAATATCATGCGCGAGTCGCCCCTCATCTTGCCTTTCGACCCTGCCGGGATCGCCCTGGATCGCAGTCGCGGGCTTAGCCAGCAGCTGTATCAGGTGTTGCGAGCGCGGGTACTGGATGGACGCCTGAGCAGTGGTACTCGCCTGCCGGCTACGCGCGACCTGGCTGCCATGTTGGCGCTTTCACGCAACAGCGTGGTGCGCGCCTACGATCAACTGTATGCCGAGGGCTTCATCGAAAGCCGGGTCGGTGATGGCACCTACGTTAGCCGGCTGCCGAAACTGTCCACACAAGTATCCACAGGGTTATCCCTGGGCTTATCAACAGGTTTATCCACATTTCGTGAAGAAAATACTGAGGATTTATCCAGCGTAAGGCTTTTAGGCGCACCTCTGCAGCGCCTGAAAAATAACCATTTGCCATCGCCCAGAAGCGGTGCGCCGCGTGCTTTTCGCGTTGGCATTCCGGCGTTCGACCTGTTCCCGTTTGACGTCTGGGCCAAGCTACAGGCGGGTTTCTGGCGCAACCCGTCCCCTGCGCAACTGGGTTATGGTGACCCCGCTGGCGAGCCGGCTTTGCGCGATCTGATAGCGGCCTATCTACGCCGCTCGCGGGGGCTGAGCTGTACGGCTGAACAAATTGTGATCACAAGCGGTGCGCAGCAGGCCATCAGCCTTTGTGCACAGTTGCTGCTGCAACCGGGCGACGGTGTGGCTGTGGAAAACCCAGGCTATCGGGCGGCCGCTCATGCCTTCACGCTTGCGGGCGGCCGGGTGTGTGGCGTGCCTGTGGATGAGGACGGGCTGGACTGCGGCCGCCTGGAACATTTGACCGATTGCCGACTGACCTATGTCACGCCTGCGCACCAATACCCGACCGGGGTGACCATGAGCCTTGCACGTCGCCTGGCATTGCTGGCCTGGGCTGAACGCAGTGACGGCTGGATCATCGAGGACGACTACGACGGCGAGTATCGCTACAGCGGTGCGCCGCTGGCCCCGCTGGCAGCGCTCGACCGGCACGGGCGGGTGCTGTATGTCGGCACCTTCGGCAAGATCGCCTTCCCGGCGTTGCGTCTAGGCTACCTGGTGCTTCCGTCGAAGCTGGTGCAGGCTTTCAGCCAAGGCAAAGCGTTGGCGGTGCGGCATTCGGAGGTCAGCAGCCAGTGCGTGATGGCCGAGTTCATGGCCCGTGGCCATTTTCAGCGGCATATCCGCCGTATGCGCAAGGCGGCATTGAAGCGGCGCGATGTGCTCAAGGCCGGTTGGCCTGTGGATATTCCGGGGTTGGGCGCAATGCCGGAAGTGGCGGCTGGGCTGCATGTGAAGGTCGATGTGGATAACTTTGCTCGGGAGCAGGAGTTGGTGGCCAAGGCTGAGGCGGTGGGGGTGGAAGTGACACCACTGAGCAATTTCTGGTTGGCGGACTGCGAGGTGCCTGTGGATAAGCGGGCAGGGCTGGTGCTGGGCTTTGCGGCAGTGCCGGAGGGCGAGATTGCCGAGGCCTTGATGAAACTACGCAAAGTCTGGAAAAAATGAGTGGGGCTGCAAAGCAGCCCCCGGTTCAACATCAGGTACCGGACTTTATCCGCGTCCAGGCGCGGGTCCTGGCTCGTTCGGCATCTCGCGTCAAAGGCTTGAGGGTATACAGCTTGGCCATCGCCTCTGCTGTCGGATACAGGTTGGGGTTGTTGCGAATCGTCGGATTCACCTTGTCGGTCGCATCCTTGTTCGGGTTCGGATACCCCACGAAGTCGCTGATCGGCGCAATCACCTCTGGCCGCAGCAGGTAATTGATGAACGTATGCGCATCCTCCGGGTTTGCTGCGCCCTTTGGAATCGCCAGCATGTCGAACCAGATCGGCGCGCCTTCCTTGGGCAGGCGCATGTCCACCACCACGCCGTTGTTCGCCTCACGGGCGCGGTTGGCTGCCTGCGAGAAGCTGCCGCTGTAGCCCACTGCCACACAGATGTCGCCATTGGCGATGTCTGCCATGTACTTCGAGGAGTGGAAGTAGGTGATATGCGGACGAATCTTCAGCATCAGCTCCTCGGCCTTCTTGTAGTCAGCCGGTTTGTCGCTGTTCGGCGGCAAGCCCAAGTACTGCAGGGCCAGCGGTAGAATCTCCGACGGCGAGTCGAGCAGGGCCACGCCGCACTGCTTGAGCTTGGCGATGTTCTCTTCCTTGAAGATCAGGTCCCAGCTGTCCACCGGCGCGTTGTCGCCGAGTGCAGCCTTGACCTTGGCCGGGTTGAAGCCGATCAGCACGGTGCCGTACATATACGGCACGGCAAACTTGTTGCCCGGGTCGTTAGCCTCGATCAGCTTCATCAGTGCCGGGTCCAGGTGTTGCCAGTTCGGCAGCTTGCTGCGATCCAGCGGCTGGAACACCCCCGCTTCGATCTGCTTGGCGAGGAACACGTTGGACGGTACTACCACGTCATAGCCGGAGTTGCCGGTTAGCAGCTTGGCTTCCAGCGCCTCATTGGTGTCGAAGATGTCGTACACCAGCTTCACGCCGCTGTCCTTCTGGAAGGCAGTCAAGGTCTGCGGGGTGATGTAATCGAACCAGTTATATACACGCAGGGTTCGCTGCTCGGCTTGCGCATGCAGGGCGCCCGCGAACAGGGTGGCAGCGATGAACGGGGCGAGCAGACGTTTGAGTCGGACCATTATCGGGCTCCTGGCTGGGCGCGCTGGAAGCCTTCCAGCACATTGACCGCGTTAATGCCGATTTCCTCCACAGCGTAGCCGCCTTCCATCACGAACAGGGTCGGCTTGCCGAGTTGGCCGATGCGCTTGCCCATTTCCAGGTAGTCCGGGCTGTCCAGCTTGAACTGCGAGATGGGGTCGTCCTTGAAGGTGTCCACACCCAGTGAGATGACCAGCACGTCGGCGTCATAGCTGGCGATGCGCTTGCAGGCATCCTCCAGGGCTGCGCTCCAGGCGGCCCAGTCGCTACCGGCCGGCAAGGGGTAGTTGATGTTGTAGCCCTGGCCTGCGCCTTCGCCGGTTTCATCGGCATAGCCGAGGAAGAACGGGAATTCGTCCTGCGGGTCGCCGTGGATCGAGGCGAAGAACACGTCGTCGCGGCTGTAGAAGATGTCCTGGGTACCGTTGCCGTGGTGGTAGTCGACGTCAAGAATGGCGACCTTGCGTCGGCCTTGGTCGAGGAAGGCCTGGGCAGCGATGGCGGCGTTATTCAGATAGCAGTAGCCGCCCATCACTTCGCCGGCAGCGTGGTGCCCTGGCGGACGGCACAGGGCGAACGCCGCATGGGCGCCTTGCTGAATCGCTGCCTGGGCGGTCAGGGCAACTTGTGCAGCACTATAGGCCGCCTGCCAGGTACCCGCGGTGATGGGGGCGCCGGCATCGAAGCTGTAGTAACCCAGTTCGCCATGCAGGCCGGTCGGCTTGACCTGGCGCAGTGTGCGGGCTGGCCAGGTGAAGGGCAGCAGGTCACCCTCTTGGCCCAGTGCAGCCCAGCGCGCCCAGGCGCCTTCGAAGAAATCCAGGTAATCGGCGCTGTGGACGCGCAACAGCGGCGCACGGCCGAAGTCGGTCGGGCCCTGGATTTCGCCGAGGTTGCGTTTCTTCACTTGGTCGAGCACATGGTCGGCGCGCGAAGGCATTTCGAAACAGGGCATCAGCTTGCCATCGATCAGCTCGCAGCGGCCGTGGTGCAGGCGGTGGTCATCGGAATAGATCGTCAGCATTGTTGTTCTCCGGTGGGACTGGCGTGGGTCCATTGTCATGGGCTGATCAGCAGGGGAGAACGACGCAAACGGCCAAAAGGGGATCGATATGGCCAAGGTCTTTGGCCAGATGGGTGGTGACCTATCCCAGCCTCGTCGCGGGTAAGGCAGCGGCGGCAACGGTGAACGGCCTTTGGACATTGGCCGGCAGGCCCGGCCCTTTCGCGGGTGAACCCGCTCCTACAATGGCCACCAGGGCGTCAGGGGTTGTGACGCCCCTGTAGGAGCGGGTTTACCCGCGAAGAGGCCAGAACAGGTCAACCACGAAAATGGCTGGGCGCCACGCCACTCCAGCGCTGGAAGGCATGCCGAAAACTGGCCGTCTCACTGAACCCCAAAGTCTCCGCAATCCGGTAGATCGGCATCTGCTCATCGGCCAGCAACTGCTTGGCCCGCTCGAACCTCAGCTCGTCCAGCAGCTGTTGATAACTGCTGCCCAGCGCCTGCAAATGCCGGCGGAGGGTGCGCGACGAGCAGTTCATCTGCCGCGCAAGCCCTTCCAGCCCGGGTGCTGCGTCCAGTTGCTGCGCCAGCAGCTGGCGAATCCGCCCCAGCCATGCCTGGCGACCGGTGAATTCAAGGTTCAGGCGCCGGCAGCGCTCGCTCATGGCTTTGTGAGTAATCGGGTCGGCCAGCGGCAGCGGCATATCCAGCCATCGCCGTTCGAAGGCAAAGGCATTGTCCTCGGCGGCGAAACCGATCGGGCATTGAAACGCTTCGGCATAGAGCGCGTGGTAACCAGGGCGAGGGTGTTCGAAGCGTGCGCCAAGCAGCGGCAACGGCCGGCCAAGCAGGTCGTCACAGATGACTTTCAGCGACACCAGGCAGAACTCGGCGTTGAAAGCGCTCAGCGCCGGGCTGTCCTGGTAATCGCTGGCGCTGAACCAGACACGTTGGCCGTCGTCGAGCAAGCGCAGCTTGAAGACTGTTCCCAGCAGTGCCGGATACTGCAGCGCCAGGCGTAAGGCGTCACCCAAAGTGGCACTGGAGAGCAGCGCGTAACCGAGCATGCCGTAGCACGACACACGCATGCGCTGGCCCAGTTCCAGGCCAATGTCCTCGCGCCGGGCCACAGCATTGGCGCAAACCTGCAGCTCCTGCTGGGTGGTGATGCGCGCATCGGCATGCCCCAGGTCTGCCGGGCCAATGCCGCTGCCGGCCAGCAACGCCGACGCCTCGCAACCGTCTGCCTGGAAGACGTTGAGGATCAGCGAAACTGCGTTGAGGGTGGTCAGGTGGCTGTGCAGCATGCTGGGTAATCCCGTTGGGCTGGGACGCATTATGGAGCAAGTTGTGTGCCGATATCCGGGGCTGCAGGCAAACCACATACCCTGCCGGCGCGGCCGGGTGTCGCGAAGGCCTGCATAGCGGCCTCCAAAACCTTCAGGCAAAAAAAAGGCCCGAAGCAAGCGCTCGGGCCTTGGAAAGGTTGAGAGGTGTCTAGTCCCTCGACCTGGTGAGACTGTTTACAGCGGCCTGATTACGCTTTCAGCGGAACCAGACGTGGAGCGATCATGTTTTCCGGACGCAGGATGTCGTCGAGCATCGCGTCGTCCAGCAGCTTCTCTTCGCGCACCAGTTCCAGTACGCCGCGGCCGCTTTCCAGGGCAACGCGGGCGATACGGGTGGCGTTCTCGTAGCCGATGTACGGGTTCAGTGCGGTAACCAGGCCGATCGAGTGCTCGACCAGTTCACGGCAGCGCTGTTCGTTGGCGGTGATGCCGACGATGCAGTGCTCGCGCAGCATGTCCATGGCGCGTTGCAGCAGGCGGATCGAGTCGAAGATCTTGTAGGCGATCAGCGGCTCCATCACGTTCAGCTGCAGCTGACCACCTTCGGCGGCGACGGTCAGGGCCAGGTCGTTGCCCATGATGGCGAAGGCCACCTGGTTCACAGCTTCTGGAATAACCGGGTTGACCTTGCCTGGCATGATCGAGCTGCCTGGCTGACGCGCTGGCAGGTTGATCTCGTTGATGCCGGTACGCGGGCCGCTGGACAGCAGGCGCAGGTCGTTGCAGATCTTCGACAGCTTGACCGCGGTGCGCTTGAGCATGCCGGAGAACAGCACGAAGGCGCCCATGTCGGAGGTGGCTTCGATCAGGTCGGCAGCGGGTACCAGCGGATGGCCGCTGATGGTGGCCAGGCGCTGTACGGCCAAGGCCTGGTAGCCAGGGTCGGCGTTGATGCCAGTACCGATGGCGGTGCCGCCCAGGTTGATTTCGGTCAGCAGTTCCGGAGCCAGCGAGCGCAGGCGCTGCAGGTCTTCAGTCATGGTGGTGGCGAAGGCGCGGAATTCCTGGCCCAGGGTCATCGGGACGGCGTCCTGCAGCTGGGTACGGCCCATCTTCAGTACGTGGTCGAATTCTTTACCCTTGGCAGCGAAGGCCTGGATCAGGCTATCAAGGCTGGCCAGCAGCGCGTCGTGACCCAGCAACAGGCCCAGGCGGATTGCGGTCGGGTAGGCGTCGTTGGTCGACTGCGCCATGTTCACGTCGTTGTTAGGGTGCAGGTACTTGTACTCACCCTTCTGGTGGCCCATGGCCTCCAGCGCAACGTTGGCAATGACTTCGTTGGCGTTCATGTTGGTAGAAGTACCAGCGCCGCCCTGGATCATGTCAACCACGAACTGGTCGTGGAAATCGCCTTTGATCAGGCGGGCGCAGGCTGCGGAAATGGCAGCGTGCTTGGCATCGCTCAGGTGACCCAGCTCACGGTTGGCGTCGGCAGCGGCCTGCTTGACCATGGCCAGGGCCACGACCAGCTTCGGGTAGTGCGACAGCGGAACACCGGAGAGGTGGAAGTTGTTGGCAGCGCGCAGGGTCTGGATGCCGTAGTAGGCATCTGCAGGAACTTCAAGGGTACCCAACAAGTCTTTTTCGACGCGGAACGATGCAGCAGAGGACATGATGTATATCATCTCGATTTTGACCCGGCACATGCCGGAATGGCGCCAATCCTAGGCCTGAAGGTGTTTTTGCGGCCAATGCTATTGCACGCTAACCTATGCACAAACGGCATAGTGTTTCATGTGACGCCAATTGATATTCGAGCGTGTTCCATTTTGGTGCGCGCCGGGAGATGTGCTTCGTGAACCTTGAAAGCAAATGGCTGGAAGACTTCAGTGCTCTGGCCGCTACCCGCAGTTTTTCCCAGGCCGCAGAGCGGCGTTTCGTGACCCAACCGGCCTTCAGCCGGCGCATTCGCAGCCTTGAGGCGGCGTTAGGCCTGCAACTGGTGAACCGCTCTCGCACACCCATCGAGCTGACCGAGGCGGGTCAGCTATTTCTCGTCACAGCGCGTACTGTTGTCGACCAGTTGAGCGAAATTCTCCGCCATTTGCATCACTTGGAAGGCGGGCAGGGCGAAGTGGTGCAGGTAGCTGCGGCACACTCCTTGGCGTCGGGTTTCTTCCCCCGTTGGGTGGCCCAGCTGCGCAACGACGGTTTGAACATCGCCACCCGCCTGGTTGCGACTAACGTCGGAGATGCTGTGCATGCACTGCGCGAAGGCGGCTGCGACCTGATGCTGGCGTTCTATGACCCGGACGCGGCCTTGCAGATGGATGCCGAGATCTTCCCGTCGCTGCACATGGGCACCACTGAAATGCTGCCGGTGTGCGCCGTGGATGCCGATGGCAAGCCGTTGTTCGACCTGGAGGGCGAGGGCAGTGTGCCGTTGCTAGCCTACACCGCCGGCGCATTCCTCGGCCGCTCGGTCAACTTGCTGTTGCGCCAGCGCAACCTGCGTTATACCACCGTCTACGAAACCGCCATGGCCGACAGCCTCAAGAGCATGGCCCTGGAGGGGATGGGCATCGCTTGGGTGCCGCGCCTGTCGATGCGTGGCGAGCTCGAACGCGGTGAACTGGCGATCTGCGGCGGTAGCCAATGGCATGTGCCGCTGGAAATCCGCCTGTACCGCTGTGCTTTGGTGCGTAAGGCTAACGTCCGCTTGCTATGGCGCAAGCTGGAGTCGTCTGGCGCACAAGGTGAAGCGTCAATTTGAGTTGTATGTCAGGTAATCAGTGATATTTGCACGATTCCTGTCGCTGTAGCGGTAGCAGTTGGATCGTGCCGGTACACGGGGGTGCGTGTACGTTTCGCACACCCAGCCATTGAACTTCAGTTCGGCGTCTTCATGCGTGGCGCCTAGCAGATGGCCAATTTCATGAGCGGCAGCACCGTATGCGGCCACAGAGGCAATGGCCGTTTTCTGCTTGAAATAGGCCAAGCCGGCGTTGTAGTTCAGGCCGCTATGATCGTAGCTGTTGCGAGTGAGCAGGAGATGTTTGTCCATGAGAGAGTAGAGCCGGTGTCGCTGTTGTGCATACACCTGCTGGCTGAAAGCTTCCAGGAGCTTTTCGGACGGCATTCCTGCATAAGCAATATCGGTTATGTGTTTTACATTGCGTCGAAATATCACTTCGATGGGATGTTGGCTGAAACGGCGCATTTCGTTCAGCCAATGCTGGAAGAAGTCTTCGTTCAATTGCCCGTCGTGCATATCGGCCAGGTCGTCGTGCACATAGACGGTGACGGTGAGCGAGTGGGCCGCCGAAGCACTTGGCAATTGCAAGCTGAGTACCAGGCCAAACGAAAGTGCGAAAAAGCATGGAGTTTTCATGTAGACGTACCAAAGTGCGCGAGTTAAGGGCTGCGAGCGTGCAGCACTCGTCGACCCCGAGGCAGCAGGAAAAAGTTGTCCCACGAGACAGCTTGCCCTTTGATCCGGCATGTGCTTGTAGGGGTGGGCGGCCAGCCTTTAAATACGTTACAATCCCGCGCCTTCGGCCGACCTGGTCGATTCAGAATCCGTATGACAAGCCACGCCGGCCCACCTGCGTGGCTTGTTGCTTTTAGCGCGCCAGAAGGCGCTTGCAGGAGAGGCTCGACGATGAGTGCACTGGTTGGCGTGATCATGGGCTCCAAGTCCGATTGGTCCACCCTTAGCCACACCGCCGATATGCTGGAAAAACTCGGCATTCCCTACGAAGTGAAGGTGGTTTCCGCCCACCGCACCCCGGATCTGCTGTTCCAGTATGCCGAGGAGGCTGAGGGCCGTGGCATCGAGGTGATCATCGCCGGTGCCGGTGGCGCAGCCCACCTGCCAGGCATGTGCGCCGCCAAGACCCACCTGCCGGTGCTGGGCGTGCCGGTGCAGTCGTCGATGCTGTCGGGCGTCGATTCGCTGCTGTCGATCGTGCAGATGCCAGCCGGTGTGCCGGTTGCCACCCTTGCCATCGGCCGTGCCGGTGCGGTCAACGCTGCCCTGTTGTCGGCCAGCATTCTGGGCGCCAAGTACCCGCAGTACCACGCGGCGTTGAAGCAGTTCCGCACGGAACAGACCGACACCGTGCTGGACAACCCAGACCCGCGCCAGGCTTGAGGCTCAACCCATGAAGATCGGTGTAATCGGTGGCGGCCAGCTGGGCCGCATGCTGGCCTTGGCGGGTACCCCGCTGGGCATGAACTTCGCCTTCCTCGACCCGGCACCGGACGCCTGCGCTGCGCCCTTGGGCGAACACCTGCGTGCCGACTACGGCGATCAGGACCACCTGCGTCAGCTGGCCGACGAAGTCGACCTGGTCACCTTCGAGTTCGAAAGCGTCCCGGCCGAGACCGTGGCCTTCCTCTCGCAGTTCGTGCCCGTGTACCCCAGCGCCGAATCGCTGCGCATCGCCCGTGACCGCCTGTTCGAAAAGAGCATGTTCCGCGACCTGGGCATCCCCACCCCGGCCTTCGCCGACATCCTCTCGCAGGCAGATCTGGACGCCGCGGTGGCCAGCATCGGCCTGCCGGCCGTGCTGAAAACCCGCACGCTGGGTTACGACGGCAAGGGCCAGAAGGTGCTGCGCACGCCAGAAGACGTGGTGGGTACCTTCGCCGAGCTGGGCAGCGTGCCATGCCTGCTGGAGGGCTTCGTGCCGTTCACCGGCGAGGTGTCGCTGGTGGCTGTGCGTGGCCGCGATGGTGAAACCCGCTTCTACCCGCTGGTGCACAATACCCACGAGAGCGGCATTCTGCGCTTGTCGGTAGCCAGCCAGGGACACCCGCTGCAGGCTCTGGCCGAAGATTACGTCGGCCGCGTGTTGCAGAAGCTGGATTACGTTGGCGTGATGGCCTTCGAGTTCTTCGAGGTTGACGGTGGCTTGAAGGCCAACGAAATCGCCCCGCGCGTGCACAACTCCGGGCACTGGACCATCGAAGGCGCCGAGTGCAGCCAGTTCGAGAACCATCTGCGTGCCGTTGCCGGCCTGCCACTTGGCTCGACCGCCAAGGTGGGCGAGAGCGCGATGCTCAACTTCATCGGTGAAGTGCCGGCCGTGGACAAGGTTGTCGCCATCGGCGACTGTCACCTGCACCACTACGGCAAGGCCTTCAAGGTTGGCCGCAAGGTAGGACACGCCACCCTGCGCTGCCCTGACATGGCCACCCTCGAGCGCAAGATTGCCGAAGTAGAGGCGCTGATCAGCAACTGATCGGGCTTCGAATCGAACTTCCGCAAGCGGCATGCCCTCTGAATATGGCAACAAGCCGAAGCCCGTCTAGGCTTTGGCTTGTTCCAACTTCACTGCAGAGGGATTGCCATGGGTATCATTGGAACCATCTTCATCGGCCTCATCGTCGGCCTGCTGGCCCGCTTCATCAAACCGGGCGATGACAGCATGGGCTGGATCATGACCATCCTGCTGGGTATTGCCGGCTCCTTGTTGGCTACCTATGGCGGCCAGGCACTGGGTATATACCAGGCTGGGCAAGCGGCAGGCTTCCTTGGCGCGCTGGTCGGTGCCGTGGTGCTGCTGGTGATCTACGGATTCATCAAGAAACGCTGATTACTGGTTAGAATGCTCGGCAATTCTTTCGAGTTGCCGAGCATTTCCATGCGTGCCTTTTTCCTTGTCCCCTTGCTGTTGGCCAGTACCCTGGCCCATGCCGAACTGCCCGAAACCGACTGGCTGGAGCTGATGCCCAGGTCGGACCAGAAGGCACTCGAACAAATGCCTGAAATCGACCACAACTCACCGGAAGCCATGGGCACCTTTACCGCCAAGGGAGGCCTCAAGCAGAGCAAGGGCCTGCCTGCGGTGATGTACTCGACCAAGACCGTTGCAGCCATGAATGGCAAGGATATCCGCCTAGGTGGCTACCCTGTGCCGCTGGAGAGTGACGCCAAGGGCAACAGTACGTTGTTCTTCCTGGTGCCGTACCCGGGGGCGTGCATCCATGTGCCGCCACCGCCGCCGAACCAGCTGGTGCTTGTGCGCTACCCGAAAGGGTTGAAGATCGACGACATCTACACACCGCTGTGGGTCAGCGGCAAGCTGAAGGTGGAGAAGGTCAGCAATGACCTGGCCGACGCGGCCTATGCGCTGGATGCGGGGAAGGTGAGGGTGGTGGAAGACGCAGACCTTTGATAATTGCCCCGGCCTCTTCGCGGGCTTGCCCGCTCCCACAGGTAACCCACAATTTCGAGGCTTGTGGAGAACCTGTGGGAGCGGGCAAGCCCGCGAAGAGGCCGGTAATAAAAGAGCAGGGCTCAGATATTTTCACAACCGATCTGGACGCCCAGTGAATGACTCGCCCCAGGCTTCAACTCCACCAGGTCATCCCACACATTCGCCGTCTCGATGCACAGCATTCGCTGCCATCCATCGTCAGCCATGTCCGCCAGCTCCTTCGCCCGCTCGGTCCACGGGTTCCAGATCACCGCCGAGCGCGAGCCGCTGCTGGCCAAGGTAATCCGCCGATTCCAATGCGGGTCGACGATGCTGAGGGTCTGCGGGGTGTTCAGGTAGATCCGGTCCGTCTCCCCGGCAAACATCAGTGCCCCTTGCTGCTGGCGCTGTTCCCAGTTCGCCAGGGTCTCGATATAACCCAGCCCGTCGACACCCTCGACCCGCGTCTGGCGCACATCGCTGACCGCGAAGTAGCTATGCAGGGCCTGGCTGATGGTCACGGGGGTATTGCCCATGTTGCGGCTGGTCAGGCTCAGTGTCAGGTCTGCGCCCATCTCCACCACCAGTTTCAGCTCGACATCATGGGGCCAACCGGGCAGGTCGCCCCGCGTTTCAGGCAGTTCGAACTCGATCCGCAGGGTCTCGCCCACTTCTTTGATACCCAGCAATTTCCAGTCACGCGTGCGCGCAAGCCCGTGGGCAGGCGCCGGTGTTCCCTGGTACATGGCCTGGACGGCCTCAGGGTTGCGCTGCAGGTTGCCAAACCATGGCCAGCACACCGGTACCCCGGCGCGTACCGACTTGCCCTGGCGGAAGATGGCCTGGTCGCTCAGCCACAGCAGCGGCGGTTCGCCTACCTGCTGGTAGCTGAGGACCTGTGCGCCCTGCTGGGCGATCAGGAGTTCGGCACGGTCACTGCTGATACGCCAGCAGTTGAGTTCGCCATGTTGCTCGGTTACGACCTGAAAGGTAGCCATTGCGTTCTTCTCATTGATTGCCAGTGGGCCTTGGACCCGGGCAGATGCAATGAGTTTACCGCCAGCGTGGCTCAGCGACGAGGCACCGAGCGGGTACGACCACTGCCGTCGATGGCGACGAAGACGAATACCGCTTCGGTGACCTTGCGCCATTCGCTGGACAGCGGGTCGTCGCTCCACACCTCGACCATCATCTGGATCGAGCTGCGGCCGATTTCCAGGGTCTGGGTATAGAAAGACAGCTGTGCGCCGACCGCGACGGGCACCAGGAAGGCCATGCGGTCGATGGCGACGGTGGCTACGCGGCCGCCGGCGACACGGCTGGCCATGGCCGTGCCTGCCAGGTCCATCTGGGCAACCAGCCAACCGCCGAAGATATCGCCGAAACCGTTGGTTTCTCGCGGCAATGCGGTGATTTGCAAGGCCAGGTCGCCTTGCGGGATTGGATCTTCTTGTTCGAGCTCAATCATGCGATGGGGCCTCTGACCCGTGACGCTTTTCGTTGGTGTGGCGCAAAGGCCGGGTAAACGATTCAGCTTGAAACATACTACGCCGATTTCGTTTCACTGGGCGGCCGTAGGGAAACTCTGCGAAACCGCCTGACAATAGTGACCGGCGTTTTCGCACAACATCCCACGTTAGGAGCAACATAATCCTACGAAATGCCAGTATATAGGGCATAACGGCCAGCGACGACCGCGCATTCACGAATATCTGTGTGGATTTTGTATCGCTTTCGGCGTAGCTCGGCAATTTGCTATCTTCGCCTGTCTCCAATCCAGAAGCCGCGCGCCAAGCGGCCTGCATGCCCTACAAAGAGAACAACGAGCGATGACTTCCGTGCCCAGCAGTATCGAGCAGCCCTCGCGGCCGCTGACCCGCAGCGATTACAAGACCCTCTCACTGTCCGCCCTGGGCGGTGCGCTGGAGTTCTACGATTTCATCATCTTCGTGTTCTTCGCCACGGTGGTGGGCAAGTTGTTCTTCCCGGCCGACATGCCCGAGTGGCTGCGGCTGATGCAAACGTTCGGCATCTTCGCCGCCGGCTACCTGGCGCGGCCGCTGGGCGGCATCATCATGGCCCACTTCGGCGACTTGCTCGGGCGCAAGAAGATGTTCACCCTGAGCATCTTCATGATGGCCCTGCCGACCCTGATCATGGGCCTGCTGCCGACGTATGCGCAGATCGGTATGTGGGCACCGATCCTGCTGTTGCTGATGCGTGTGATCCAGGGCGCGGCAATCGGCGGCGAAGTACCGGGCGCATGGGTGTTCGTCTCTGAGCATGTGCCGGCTCGCAACACCGGCTATGCCTGCGGCACCCTGACCGCCGGCCTGACTGCCGGCATTCTGCTGGGCTCGCTGGTAGCGACCCTGATCAACAGCGTGTACAGCGCGGAAGAAGTGGCTGACTACGCCTGGCGTATCCCGTTCCTGCTTGGCGGTGTGTTCGGCCTGTTCTCGGTGTACCTGCGCCGCTGGCTGCACGAAACTCCGGTGTTCGCCGAAATGCAGCAACGCAAGGCACTGGCCGAGGAGTTGCCTCTGCGCGCCGTGCTGCGTGACCACCGTGGTCCGATCATCCTGTCGATGCTGCTGACCTGGATGCTTTCGGCCGGCATCGTGGTGGTCATCCTGATGACCCCGGCGCTGCTGCAGAGCTTCTACCACATCAGCCCGACCGACTCGCTCAAAGCCAACAGCCTGGCCATCGTGTTGCTCAGCTTCGGCTGTATTGGTGCCGGCAGCCTGGCCGACCGCTATGGTGCGGGCCGGGTATTCGTGATCGGTAGCCTGCTTTTGCTGGCCAGCTCCTGGAGCTTCTACCACAGCCTGCCGACCCGCCCCGAGTTGCTGTTCCCACTGTATGCCGTGACCGGCCTGTGCGTGGGTGTGATTGGCGCGGTGCCTTATGTGATGGTCAAGGCATTCCCGGCGGTGGTGCGTTTCAGCGGGTTGTCGTTCTCGTACAACGTGGCCTACGCCATCTTTGGCGGCCTGACGCCGATGGTGGTGACCGCACTGCTGAAGGTGAGCCCGATGGCGCCTGCCTACTACGTGGCAGGCCTGTGCGCCGTCGGTCTGGCCGTGGGCCTGTACCTGCTCGCCAACAAGCGCTGATCTGCGCTACGGCTACTGGCCTCTTCGCGGCTAAAGCCGCTCCTACAGGGTTTGGCACAGGCCTCAAGGCCGACACCGAACCTGTAGGAGCGGCTTTAGCCGCGAAGAGGCCACACCTGCTTTCAGTGATGGCCTTTCATCCAATTGTCATAATGAAGTCATATCGTGTTCATGCGGCCTGCCGATACTTGGGCCCGTTCCATCCAACACCCCAATATTCCTGCTAGGAGCAAGGCATGAAACTGAAGCGTTTGATGGCGGCCCTTACCTTTGCCGCCGCTGGCGTTGCAACCGCCAACGCGGTAGCCGCTGTCGATCCTGCGATCCCGACCTACACCAAGACCACCGGTGTTTCGGGCAACCTCTCCAGCGTTGGTTCCGACACCCTCGCGAACCTCATGACTCTGTGGGCCGAGGCCTACAAAAAGGAATATCCGAACGTAAACATCCAGATCCAGGCTGCCGGCTCCTCTACCGCGCCACCCGCGCTGACCGAAGGCACCGCCAACCTCGGCCCGATGAGCCGCAAGATGAAGGACGTCGAGCTGCAAGCCTTCGAGCAGAAGTACGGCTACAAGCCGACCGCCATCCCGGTCGCCGTCGACGCTCTGGCCGTGTTCGTGCACAAGGACAACCCAATCAAGGGCCTGACCATGGCTCAGGTCGACGCCATCTTCTCCTCCACTCGCCTGTGCGGTGGCAAGGCCGAGATCAAGACTTGGGGCGACGTCGGTGTGACCGGCGACCTGGCCAACAAGCCAATCCAGCTGTTCGGCCGCAACTCGGTATCGGGCACCTACGGCTACTTCAAGGAAGAAGCCCTGTGCAAAGGCGACTTCAAGCCTAACGTCAACGAACAGCCTGGCTCGGCTTCGGTCGTGCAGTCGATCAGCTCCTCGCTGAACGGCATCGGCTACTCGGGTATTGGTTACAAGACCGCCAGCGTCAAGACCGTAGCCCTGGCCAAGAAAGAAGGCGGCGAGTTTGTTGAAGACAACGAAGCCAACGCCCTGAACGGCACCTACCCGCTGTCGCGCTTCCTGTACGTCTACGTCAACAAGGCGCCGAACAAGCCTCTGGCTCCGCTGGAAGCCGAGTTCGTCAAGCTGGTGCTGTCGCAAGCGGGCCAGCAGGTGGTGGTGAAGGATGGCTACATCCCGCTGCCGGCCAAAGTCGTCGAGAAGACCCTGGCTGACCTGGGCCTGTCGCACGCCGGTAACGTTGCAAAGAAGTAAGTAATTAAGAGGAGGCCGGTGCCACAGCCCGGCCTCTTCCACGAATTTCCAGTCCGAAGCCAGGTTCCCTGTGCGGCGGGCTTTCGCGCGTCACCACTTTGTAATGTTTTTGTCACACGGGACCGCTAGGGTGTGCGCATGAATGATCTGGCCAATTCCAACATGACCCAAAACTCCCAGCCCGTGCGCATTGATTTCAATACGCCCGAGTTGCAACGCAAGCGCCGCATGCGCGCGCTCAAGGACCGCCTGACCCGCTGGTATGTGCTGGTAGGCGGGCTTGCCGTATTGGCGGCAATCACGTTGATCTTCTTCTACCTGGCTTATGTGGTGTTGCCACTGTTCCAGGGCGCCGAGCTGACCAGCAAGAAAGCCCTGGAGCCGACATGGCTGCAGCAGGATGCCGGTAAGCCACTGATGATCGCGCTTGAAGAGCAGAATCAGGTGGGGATGCGTGTTTCGGACAAGGGCCAGGCATTGTTCTTCGATACCAAGACCGGTAACGAGCTCAAGCGTGTCGAGCTACCCGTGCCGGCAGACACCCAAGTCACGTCCATCAGTACTGACCAGCCGGGCAGCGCGCTGGTGGTGCTGGGCCTGTCCAATGGCCAGGCGCTGGTTTTCCAGCACACCTACAAGATCACCTACCCGGACAACAAGAAAACCATCACCCCTGGCATCGACTACCCGTACGGCGAGCAATCGTTCGTGCTCGACGAGCAGGGGCGTGCGCTGGACCACGTCAGCGTCAACGTCAACGGCGACACCCTGCTGCTGGCCGGTTCTACCGGTGCTCACCTGCAGGTGGTCGAGCTGACCCGCACGGAAAACATGATGACCGAAGAGGTCACCACCGAGCAGAACCGCATCGAACTGCCGCAAATGACCGAGACGGTGAAGAATATCTTCATCGACCCACGCCAGCACTGGCTGTACGTGATCAACGGCCGCGCCACGGCCGACGTGTTCAGCCTGCGCGACAAGAGCCTCAACGGCCGTTACAAGTTGTCTGATAGCGCCGACACCGAAATTACTGCCACGGCCCAGCTGGTTGGCGGCATTTCGCTGATCATCGGTGACTCCAAGGGCGGGCTGGCCCAGTGGTTCATGGCCCGCGACCCGGATGGCGAATCGCGCTTCAAGCAGATCCGTACCTTCCAGATGGGCAAGGCGCCGATCGTGCAGATCGACGCCGAAGAGCGCCGCAAGGGCTTCATCGCCCTGGACGCCGAAGGCAAACTGGGCGTGTTCCATAGCACTGCACACCGAACCCTGCTGGTAGAGCCTGCTGCCGAAGGCCCTGGCACGCTGGCCCTGTCGCCACGCGCCAACCGCATCATCATCGAAGAAGGCGGCAAGTTGTTGCCGTTGAGCCTGCGCAACCCGCACCCGGAAGTTTCGTTCAGCGCGCTGTGGGGCAAGGTGTGGTACGAGAACTACGACGAGCCGAAATACGTCTGGCAATCGACCGCGTCAAACACTGACTTCGAGCCTAAACTGAGCCTGTCGCCGCTGACCTTCGGAACCCTGAAGGCCGCGTTCTACGCCATGATCCTGGCCGCCCCGCTGGCCATTGCCGCAGCCATCTACACCGCCTACTTCATGGCCCCGCGCATGCGCCGCAAGGTCAAGCCGGTGATCGAGCTGATGGAAGCGATGCCGACGGTGATCCTCGGCTTCTTCGCCGGCCTGTTCCTGGCCCCGTACCTGGAAGGCCACCTGCCCGGTGTGTTCAGCCTGTTCCTGCTGATGCCGATCGGTATCCTGCTGGCCGGCTTTTTCTGGAGCCGGCTGCCGGAGTCGATCCGCCTGCGTGTACCGGATGGTTGGGAAGCGGCGATCCTGATTCCGGTCATCCTGTTCACCGGCTGGTTCGCCCTGACCATGAGCCCGCATCTGGAAAGCTGGTTCTTCGGCGGCGACATGCGCCTGTGGATCACTAACGATTTAGGCATCACCTACGACCAGCGCAACGCCCTGGTAGTCGGTATCGCCATGGGCTTCGCGGTCATCCCGAACATCTACTCGATTGCCGAAGATGCCGTGTTCAGTGTGCCGCGCAGTCTGACCCTGGGCTCGCTGGCACTGGGCGCGACGCCTTGGCAGACCCTGACTCGCGTGGTCATCCTCACTGCCAGCCCGGGCATCTTCTCGGCGTTGATGATCGGCTTGGGCCGTGCGGTAGGCGAGACCATGATCGTGCTGATGGCTACCGGCAACACGCCGGTGATGGAGATGAACCTGTTCGAGGGCATGCGCACCCTGGCCGCCAACGTGGCTGTGGAAATGCCGGAATCGGAAGTCGGTGGCAGCCACTATCGCGTGCTGTTCCTGGCCGCCCTGGTGCTGCTGATGTTCACCTTCATCATGAACACCTTGGCCGAGCTGATTCGCCAGCGTCTGCGCAAGAAATACTCGTCGCTTTGATAGAAAGGTAGCGATCCGTGAAAAAGGATTCCCTCAAAGGCTGGTTCAAGAGCGGCGCCCCAGGCGTCTGGATGAGCGGCGGCGCGGTGGCCATGGCCGTGATCATGACCGTCGGCCTGCTGGCGGTGATCGCCGTGCGCGGCCTGGGCCACTTCTGGCCAGCCGATCTTGTCCAGGCCACCTACAAGGTGCCAGGCCAGGCCGATCACGTCGTCATTGGCGAAGTGGTGCAGAAGGAGGAAGTACCCCGAGCTCGTCTGAAGGGTGCTGGCCTGCCGGTACCGGACCAGGGCCCGGAGTTCATGACCCGGGAGCTGATCAAGGTGGGTAACCGCGACCTCAACGGCAGCGACTTTACCTGGGTGGTCGGCGACTGGCTGGTCGACGAACAGCGCCCGGCGGACCTGATGGCCCTTGAGCGCCGCGAGTGGGGCAACTTCTATGGCTACCTGGTCAGCGTCAAGGAACAAGGCCGTGTGGTTGCCGAAGGCCCCGCTGCCTGGAACGAACTACAGGCCCGCCTCAAGCGTGCCAACCAGCTCAACAGCGAGCTGCAGCAGCTGGAGAAGAAGGACATCGGTGCCATCAACCATGGCCTTGAGCGCCTGCGCCTGCAAGCGCGCAAGCTGGAGCTGGACGGCAAGCTGGACGCCGCTGCCCAGGCCGACATGGACGCCGACCGTGCCGAACTGAACAGCCGCTACAAGGCTATCGAAGACCGCCTGACCGGCCTGCACCAGGCTTTCTCCCGCGACAGCCTGGTGGCCCGGGATGGCAACGGCCGTGAAGTGGAAATCAACCTGAGCAAGGTGGTGCATGCCGTTCAGCCGAACGGCATGTCGGCGTTCACCAAGTTGGGCACCTACTTCGGCAAGGTCTGGGAGTTCCTCAGCGACGACCCGCGTGAAGCCAACACCGAGGGCGGTATCTTCCCGGCCATCTTCGGTACCGTGATGATGACCCTGATCATGGCCGTGATCGTTACCCCGTTCGGCGTGCTGGCTGCCGTGTACCTGCGTGAATACGCCAGGCAGGGCCCGGTCACCCGGCTTATCCGCATTGCGGTGAACAACCTGGCCGGTGTTCCTGCGATCGTCTACGGTGTGTTCGGTCTGGGCTTCTTCGTCTATGTGCTGGGCGGCTCGATCGACCGCCTGTTCTTCCCCGAAGCGTTGCCGGCGCCGACCCTGGGTACCCCGGGCCTGCTGTGGGCATCGCTGACCCTGGCATTGCTGGCGGTGCCGGTGGTGATCGTGGCCACCGAAGAAGGCCTGGCGCGAATCCCGCGCACCGTGCGTGAAGGCTCGCTGGCGTTGGGCGCAACCAAGGCCGAGACCCTGTGGAAAATCGTCCTGCCCATGGCCAGCCCGGCCATGATGACCGGCATGATCCTCGCCGTGGCCCGTGCCGCCGGCGAAGTCGCGCCGCTGATGCTGGTAGGTGTGGTGAAGCTGGCGCCGTCGCTGCCGGTGGATGGAAACTACCCGTACCTGCACCTGGACCAGAAGATCATGCACCTGGGCTTCCACATCTATGACGTCGGCTTCCAGAGCCCGAACGTCGAAGCTGCGCGGCCGCTGGTATATGCCACTGCGCTGCTGCTGGTGCTGGTGATCGCGACCCTCAACCTCTCTGCCGTGTGGATTCGCAACCACCTGCGCGAGAAGTACAAGGCGCTGGACGGCTGACCCTGATTACAAGCGTGCCGCCCGTAAGCCGGGCGGCCCTTTGAAACGACTTGATAGCGTATGGAGTTGACCATGCAGCAAGATTCCCACACCCATGGCATCGACATGTCTGCCCTGGGCCGCAACAAGCAAAGCCTGCGAATGGCTGAAGAAACCGTGGCCATCGAAGTGCCGGGCCTGAGCCTGTTCTATGGCGACAAGCAAGCGCTGTTCGACGTGCAGATGAACATCCCGAAGCAGCGTGTGACCGCCTTCATCGGCCCATCCGGCTGCGGCAAGTCGACCCTGCTGCGCACCTTCAACCGGATGAACGACCTGGTTGACGGTTGCCGTGTGGAAGGTGCCATCAACCTGTACGGCAACAACATCTACCGCAAGGGCGAAGACGTTGCCGAACTGCGCCGGCGTGTGGGCATGGTGTTCCAGAAGCCGAACCCGTTCCCCAAGACCATCTACGAGAACGTGGTCTACGGCCTGCGCATCCAGGGCATCAACAAGAAGCGCGTGCTTGATGAAGCCGTCGAGTGGGCGTTGAAGGGCGCGGCCTTGTGGGACGAGGTCAAGGACCGCCTGCACGAGTCGGCGCTGGGCCTGTCCGGTGGCCAGCAGCAGCGTCTGGTCATCGCCCGCACCATTGCCGTGGAGCCGGAGGTGCTGCTGCTTGACGAACCGTGCTCGGCGCTGGACCCGATCTCGACCTTGAAGGTCGAAGAACTGATCTATGAATTGAAATCCAAGTACACCATCGTCATCGTGACCCACAACATGCAGCAAGCGGCGCGTGTTTCGGATTACACCGCGTTCATGTACATGGGCAAACTGGTCGAATTCGGGGATACCGATACCCTGTTCACCAACCCGGCGAAGAAGCAGACCGAAGACTACATCACCGGTCGCTACGGCTAAGCGCCGCTCGCGAAACAGGCACCTCGGTGTCTGGCACCGGCGTTGCCGGTGTTCGCGGGTGAACCCGCTCCTACAGGGCCGCGCTACCAAAGGACAAAACGATGATCAACAAAGAAAGCCTTACCCATCACATTTCCCAGCAGTTCAACGCCGAGCTCGAAGAGGTGCGCAGCCACCTGCTGGCCATGGGCGGGCTGGTGGAAAAGCAGGTCAACGACGCGGTTACCGCGCTGATCGAAGCCGACTCTGGTCTGGCCCAGCAGGTGCGCGAGGTTGACGAGCAGATCAACCAGATGGAGCGCAACATCGACGAGGAGTGCTTGCGCATCCTCGCCCGCCGCCAGCCAGCGGCCTCGGACCTGCGCCTGATCATCAGCATTTCCAAGTCGGTGATTGACCTGGAACGCATCGGTGACGAGTCGACCAAGATCGCTCGCCGCGCCATCCAGCTGTGCGAAGAGGGCGAGTCGCCGCGTGGTTATGTCGAGGTGCGCCACATTGGCGACCAGGTGCGCAACATGGTCCGGGATGCGCTGGACGCCTTTGCCCGCTTCGACGCCGACCTTGCGCTGTCGGTGGCCCAGTACGACAAGACCATCGACCGCGAATACAAGACCGCGCTGCGTGAGCTGGTGACCTACATGATGGAAGACCCGCGCTCTATCTCGCGGGTGCTGAGCGTGATCTGGGTGCTGCGCTCGCTGGAGCGTATTGGCGACCATGCGCGCAACATCTCCGAACTGGTGATCTATCTGGTGCGCGGCACCGACGTGCGCCACATGGGCCTCAAGCGCATGACGGCAGAAGTGCAGGGCACTGCCGTCGCCAACGGCGAAAAGGCTAATGTTCCGGGTGAATCTGACGATAAGTAAGGTTGCTCCCGAGCATCGACGCCCGGCCTTGGCCGGGCGTTTTCGTTTGCGGTCGAGAGCCGGCAGGCACCCGCGAACGATGTGAAGAAGTCCCGGCGTGACCAGGTTGTAGCAAATGGCCATCATTTGGCAGTAGGCTAGTCGGGATTCATAAGGAGTATCGATGAGTAAAGTGAATGTGCTGGTCGTGGATGACGCCCCGTTTATCCGTGATCTGGTCCGCAAGTGTCTGCGCAACGCCTTCCCGGGTATGGCCATCGACGACGCGGTCAACGGTCGCAAGGCCATGGCCATGCTCGGCAAGGAAGCGTTCGATCTGGTCCTCTGCGACTGGGAAATGCCGGAAATGTCAGGCCTGGAACTGCTGACCTGGTGCCGTCAGCAGCCTGCACTGAAGAACCTGCAGTTCATCATGGTGACCAGCCGTGGCGACAAGGAAAACGTCATTCAGGCGATCCAGGCGGGCGTTTCCGATTTTGTAGGCAAGCCGTTCACCAACGAGCAACTGCTGACCAAGGTAAAAAAAGCCCTGACCAAGATCGGTAAGCTCGACAGCCTGATGGCCACCGGCCCGGCGCGAGCCAACCCGGCGTTTGCCAACGATTCGTTGAACGCGCTGACTGCGGGCAAGCCCGAAGCGGTCAAGGTTGCGGCGCCGGTACCGGCCAAACCTTTGGTCGCCGCACCCGCACCTGCTGCCCCCGCGCCGAGCGGCCGTGGCCAGGGCCAGCTGCGCCTGGCCAGTGGCATGCAGCCATGCGTGATCAAGGCGTTGAGCCTGAAAGAGGCACTGCTGGTGGTACGCCGCAGCGAAGTGCTGCCACAGGTGCTGGAAGGTGCGGTGCTGGACCTGGAGCAGGGCGAAAGTGCCGAAGTTGCTCGCCTGAACGGCTACCTGCATGCGGTGGCGGCGCTGGAGCCAAAACCTGACAGCGACTGGTTGCAGTTGACGTTCAAGTTTGTCGACCAGGATGCCCAGAAGCTCGACTACCTGTCTCGGTTGATTGCCCGCGGCACTGCGCAGAAGCACTTCACCCCCGGTGCCTGACCCCGGCCCCGCGTCATGCTTTGGGCAGGAGCAGCACACGGATGCTCCTGCCCAAGCCCGAGTTGCCCCATCCGACCAACTGCAATACCTACCGTAAAACCCGCTGCTAGGCTTCGACAGATCATAACTGTCAAAAAGCCACTATCATGCCCGCGCGCCTGCTGCTGTTCTGTGCATTGCTCATGGCCTCGGCGTCGAGCCAGGGCGTGACGCTCTACAAGATCACTGACGATTCCGGTGTCGTCTCCTATTCCGACCGCCCTGGCCCCGGCGCCAAGCCCTTGGTGTTGCTCGAGCCCATGGTCGAAACGCTCGAAGGCCAGGTACTGCTGAACGCGAAAACCTTCGACGGTGGCGTGAGCTTTTCGGCACGAAACGAGCTGCATGTGCCGGTAGAGGTAGAGTTGCGGCTGGACAACCTGGTCAACGCACAAGGCGGTGACGCCCCGCGTATCGTGCGCCGGCTGCTGCCGCCGCGCACCACGCAGATGCTCAGTGTGCTCAGGGGGCGGCCCGGGCTGCTGCTGAACTACCGTTCGACCCTGCTGCAGGCCATGGGTGACCCGGGCAAACGGCCCCAGGGCTTCCGCTATGCGTTCCCGTGGATTGGCGGGCCGTTCCGCGTCACTCAGGGCCCCAATGGCCGTGTCAGTCATTTTGGGCCCCGAGGGCGCTACGCCATGGATATCGCCATGCCCGAAGGCACACCCATCATCGCGGCGCGGGAAGGGGTGGTGGTGAAGACGCAGAACAGCCAGAGCGGGCGCGGCCCCAACCCCTCGGGTAACTTTGTCAGGATTTTGCACCCGGACGGCACCATGGGCGTCTACCTTCACCTGATGCGTGGTTCGGTGATGGTGGCGGAGGGGCAACGGGTACGGCAGGGTCAGATGCTGGCCAAGTCGGGCAATACCGGCAACAGCACTGGGCCGCACCTGCATTTTGTGGTGCAGCGCAATGTGGGGTTGGCGCTGGAGTCGATACCTTACCGCTTCGACAGGCCGATCAGCGGGATGCCGGATTTCACTGCCGGCAACCCCTGACCGATTGGGCCATCAATCCAGCTTCAGCACCTTGGCCAGTACGATCTTGGGCCCTTTCATCTTCTTGATGATGATGCGCAGCCCTTCGACTTCCAGCACTTCCTCTTCTTCCGGCACGCGCTTGAGCGTCTCGTAGATCAACCCGGCCAGGGTTTCGGCCTCGATGTGGTCAAGGTCGATACCCAGCAGGCGTTCGACCTTGAACAGTGGGGTGTCGCCGCGCACCAGCAACTTGCCCGGCTGGTAGGCGAGAATGCCACGCTCGGTCTTGCGGTGCTCGTCCTGGATGTCGCCCACCAGCACTTCCAGCACGTCTTCCATGGTCAGGTAGCCGATCACCTTGCCATCGGCTTCCTCTACCAGCACGAAGTGCGCGCCGCCCTTACGGAACTGCTCCAGCAACTGGGCCAGCGGCATGTGCCGCGACACGCGTTCGAGTGGCCGGGCAAGGTCCTCCAGGTCGATGGTCTCTGGTAAGTGCTCCAGCTCAGCCAGCTCCAGTAGCAGGTCCTTGATGTGCAGCAGGCCGGTGAATTCTTCGCGCTCGGCGTCGTACACCGGGTAGCGGCTGAACTTGTGGCGGCGCACCAGGGCCAGGATCTGCTTCAGAGGCGCATGGGCGTCGATGCTGATCATGTCCTCACGCGAGTTGGCCCAGTCGACCACTTCCAGCTCGCCCATTTCCACGGCCGAGGCCAGCACGCGCATGCCTTGGTCGCTTGGGTCCTGGCCACGGCTGGAGTGCAGGATCAGCTTAAGTTCTTCGCGGCTGTAGTGGTGCTCGTGGTGCGGGCCAGGCTCGCCCTGGCCGGCAATACGCAGGATGGTATTGGCGCTGGCATTGAGCAGGTAGATGGCCGGGTACATCGCCCAGTAGAACAGGTAAAGCGGCACGGCGGTCCACAGCGACAGCAGCTCTGGCTTACGGATAGCCCAGGACTTGGGGGCCAGCTCGCCGACCACGATGTGCAGGTACGAGATGACGAAGAAGGCGACGAAGAACGAGATCGCCTTGACCAGCTCGGCGCTGTCCACGCCGAAATAGGCCAGCAATGGTTCCAGCAGGTGGGCGAAGGCGGGCTCACCCACCCAGCCCAGGCCCAGCGAGGCGAGGGTGATGCCCAATTGGCAGGCCGACAGGTAGGCGTCGAGCTGGTTGTGAACCTTGCGCAGGATGTTGCCACGCCAGCCGTGCTTTTCGGCGATGGCCTCTACGCGTGTAGCGCGCAGCTTGACCATGGCGAACTCCGCAGCAACGAAGAAGCCGTTGAGCAGCACCAGCAGGAAGGCAAAGATGATCATGCCGAAGTCGGCGAATAACGAGGTGAGGCTAATACCAGAGGAAGGGTCCATGATGGAGTTTTTACGGGGTCCGTCTTTGAGATAGAGAGAAAAAAAGTGCCAGCTTTTGCTGGCACAGGGGATCCAATGTAGCGGCTGGGGCCGTAAAAGCAAAGGGCAGCGGACTCATTGCAGTCTCTGTGGGAGCAGGCATGCCCGCGAAGGCCCGCGCAGCAGCCTCAATCTCAAGCCTTTTCGTTGGCCAATTGTGCTGGCGCAAAGTGACAGGTAAAGGTGCTGCCATGCCCCGGTACACTGCTGATTTCCAGCTTGCCCCGGTGGCGCATCAGCACATGCTTGACGATTGCGAGCCCCAGCCCGGTACCGCCGGTATTCGATGCACGGCTGGAGTCTACGCGGTAGAAGCGCTCGGTCAGGCGTGGCAAATGCTTAGCATCGATGCCCACCCCCGAGTCCTGCACCGACAGGTGTGCGCCCTGGGCATCGGCCCACCAGCGGATGCGGATGCTGCCTTCGTCCTGGGTGTACTTGACTGCATTGAACACCAGATTGGAAAAGGCACTGCGCAGTTCCGACTCGCTGCCCTTCAGCTTGATGCCAGGCGCAGCTTCCAGGCTGATGCGCTGGTTGCGCGGCCCGGACAGGGCCTGGGCGTCGTTCTTGATGGCGGCGAGCAGGGCATCGACCGCCACCGGCTGGTTGTCCGATGGGTAATCGGTGGCTTCCAGTTTGGCCAATAGCAACAAATCGTTGAGCAGGGTTTGCATGCGCGAGCCTTGCTGGCTCATCTGCTGCAGGGCGCGGCTCCACCGCGGGTTCACGTCCTCGACGTTGTCCAGCAGGGTTTCCAGGTAGCCGGTGATTACCGTCAGCGGCGTGCGCAGCTCGTGGGACACGTTGGCGACGAAGTCCTTGCGCATCTGTTCCAGCTGGTGAATGCGGGTGACATCGCGCACCAGCATCAGGTGTTCATTGTTGCCGTAGCGGGTGATGTGCAACTGCACACGCATGCGGTCATTGATCGGCGAAGGGATTTCCAGCGGTTCGAGGTAGTTTTCTGCCTCGAAGTACTCTTTGAAGAGCGGGTGGCGCACCAGATTGGTCACTTGCTGGCCGCCGTCCTGTGGGGTCTTGAAGCCCAGCAGGGTCTCGGCGGCGCGGTTCCACCATTCCAGGTTGCCGTCGCTGTCGAGCATGATCACCGCGTCACGCAGCGCAGCGGTGGACTCCTGCACCCGGTCGATCACTGCCTGCAGGCGGCCCCGTACGCGCTGGTCGCGGCGTTGCAGGTGGTAGATGCTATCGAATACCTCGCCCCACAGGCCGTAGCCATCGGGCGGTGCTTCGTCGGGTTGGTGATTGCGCAGCCAGTCGTGCAAGCGCAGCAGTTGCTTGAGGGTCCAGCCCAGATAGAGCGCCAGGCCGATGGCCAGGCTCCAGCCGTAGTAGCCGCTGATCAGCCCGCCGATCAGGCAGACGGTAATCAGCAACAGCAGATGGCGAATCAGGGTTGCGTGCCAGTTCTGGTTCAATTGACGGTCCTTGTACAACGACGTGCAGCTTGGCGCTCGGGAACTCGATCAGCTCTTGGTCGAGAAGCGGTAGCCAGTGCCCCGGACGGTTTGTACCAGATTCTCGTAAGCTTCACCCAGCGCCTTGCGCAGGCGACGGATGTGCACGTCGACGGTACGTTCCTCGACGTAGACGTTGCCGCCCCACACCTGGTCCAGCAATTGGCCTCGGGTGTAGGCGCGCTCCTGGTGGGTCATGAAAAACTGCAGCAGGCGGTATTCGGTAGGGCCCATCTCGGCCGGCTTGCCGTCGATGGTCACACGGTGGCTGATCGGGTCGAGCAGCAGGCCGCCGACCTCGATCGGCGCCTCGCTGTCGCTCGGACCCGTGCGGCGCAGCACGGCTTTCAGTCGCGCTACCAGTTCACGCGGCGAGAACGGCTTGGTGATGTAGTCGTCGGCGCCCACTTCCAGGCCCTGGATCTTGTTGTCCTCTTCACCCTTGGCGGTGAGCATGATGATCGGGATATCGCCGGTCAGTTCGTCGCGCTTCAGGCGGCGGGCCAGCTCGATGCCGGAGGTGCCCGGCAGCATCCAGTCGAGCAGGATCAGGTCCGGTTTGCGGTCGACGATGATCGCGTGGGCCTGTTGGGAGTTTTCCGCTTCCAGGCAGTCATAGCCGGCCATTTCCAGGGCAACGGCGATCATCTCGCGAATGGGTGCTTCGTCGTCGACGATCAGAATGTTCCTGCCTACCATGCTCAAAACCTCTCCTGGATTCGGTGTCTTGGCCCGCATTAGATAACGGAATTATTGCAGCTGTGTGACAGGGTGTTGGCCGTTCTGGCGACATTCCATGACTGAACTAGGCTACAGAGGGCCGCTTTAATGGCAACCCGAACCCATTTCCCCCCGAAACAATGGTGAATCCAATGACACGACATACGCTGAGCTGGATGGCCCTTTTCACTGCGTTGGCGCTCCCGGGGGTGGCGTTGGCCCACCATGCCATGGAGAAGGATGGCAAGTGGGTCGATGATGCCGACATGACCCTGTACACCTTTGACAAGGATGCGGGTGGCAAGTCGATGTGCAATGGCGAGTGCGCCAAGAACTGGCCACCGTTGATGGTCAAGAAAGAAGACGAAGCACCGAAGGATAAATGGACCCATGTAGAGCGGGACGACGGTTCGATGCAGTGGGCTTACGACGGCAAGCCGCTGTATACCTTCATCAAGGACAAGAAGGCCGGTGACATGACCGGTGACGGCATGAAAGACGTCTGGCACGTTGCCAAGCCTTGAGACAGCCGGGGCCGCTGTGCGGCCCATCGCGACACAAGGCCGCTCCCACATGGTTCGACGTACGCTGATCAATGTGTGCGGCCTTGTGTCGCGATGGGCTGCGCAGCAGCCCCAAACTACTCAGCGCAACGCGTAATCCAGCACAACTCCGATAAACACCAGCATCCCCGCCCAGTGGTTGTGCAGAAACGCCTTGAAGCACGATTCCCGGTCCAGCTTGCGTGTTGACCAGTATTCCCAGGCAAAGCACGCCGCCGCACCCAGCAACCCAAGGTGGAACCAGCCACCCAGGTCGAAGCGGCTACCGGCCAGCAACAGGCAGCCCAGCGACAGCAACTGCAGGGTCAGGATGATGCTGCGATCAGCGTCGCCGAACAGGATCGCAGTGGATTTCACACCAATTTTCAGGTCGTCATCGCGGTCGACCATGGCGTAATAGGTGTCATAACCCACCGTCCACAGCAGGTTGGCGATATACAGCAGCCAGGCGCCGGCCGGCAACTCACCGCCAGCGGCTGTAAAAGCCATGGGAATGCCCCACGAATACGCCGCCCCCAGCACCACCTGCGGGTAGTAGGTGTAGCGCTTCATGAACGGGTAGCAGAACGCCAAGGCCACCGCCCCGAACGACAGCCAGACGGTGCGGCTGTTGGTGCACAGCACCAGCAGGAAACTCACCCCGACCAGAATCGCGAACAGTGTCAGCGCCTCGCGTGGCCGCACCCGGCCGCTGGCCAAGGGGCGGTCTGCTGTGCGCTTGACGTGGCCGTCAACCTTGCGGTCGGCAAAGTCGTTGATGCAGCAGCCGGCGGCGCGCATCAGCACCACACCAAGGCCGAAGATGAGCACATTGGCCAGGGTGGGTGACCCATTGCCGGCAATCCACACTGCCGACAGGGTCGGCCACAACAGCAGGTAGATGCCTATCGGCCGGTCCATACGGCTGAGCTGGACGAAGTCCCAGGCCCGTGGGTGCAGGCGGTTGAGCGACTTGAGCAGTTGCAGGTACATCAGCGGTTTTCCTCCTTGGCCGCTTGCCACAATGCCGGCAGAAACACTTCTGCCACCAGCAGGTCCAGACCGTTGCGCTCGAAGCGCGAGCGGCGGCCCCAAAGCGCCGCATGTGCAGCTTCGGACGGCAGCCATGCCTGTGGGTAAGTACACACTTCGAGCGGATGACGGATGAACGCCTGGTCGCAGAACAGCAGCTCGCCCAGCGAGCGGCTGCCCAAGGATTCCAGGTCCAGGCCACCACGTTCCAGTGCGCTACGGCTGGCCACGCTGCGGGCGAACACCCAAGGTTGGCCATGGCCGCGCAGGTACACTTCGCGCACCCAGCCTTCGGCGCCAGCAGCGATGCCCAGCGCTTGGCATTCGTCATCGCGCAGCAGCTGCCAGCCCTCGAACAGCGGGGTGACGGAAAAGTGATCGATGGACAGACGGGTCAGGCGGCGGGTCAGCGAGCCCTCGTCGAACAGCCAGTCAAGGGTGGGCTGGTCGATGTCGGTCGCCAGCTGTGAATACGGCAGCCACGCGACAGCGGCTGCTTGCGGGGATTCGTACGACACGTCGGTATGCTTTGTTACAGCCAGAGAGGCGGCGAGCTTAGCATGATTGCCCCAACTGCTTGCATACTGCCGGCAGGGCCGCTACAAAGCCCCACGCATTGCGCGCTGGCCCCATTCGCGGGCAAGCCCGCCCGGCCTGCGCGGTCACTGTAGGCGCGGGCTTGCCCGCCAAGAGGCCATCAGCCGCAACACAAGCCCCAGCCTGAACCGAGGAAATAGACCTGATGAAAAAGTGGCAATGTATTGTCTGTGGCCTGATCTACGACGAAGCCGAAGGCTGGCCCGACGACGGCATCGCCCCCGGCACCCGTTGGGAGGATGTGCCCGAGGACTGGCTGTGCCCCGACTGTGGCGTCGGCAAAAGCGACTTTGAAATGATCTCCATCGGTTAATCGAGGAAAGCACGACATGACGCCCCCTGTGGTAATCATCGGTACCGGCCTTGCGGGCTACAACCTGGCCCGTGAATTTCGCAAGCTCGATACGCAGACGCCGCTGTTGCTGATCACCGCCGACGATGGTCGTTCGTACTCCAAGCCGATGCTTTCCATGGGCTTTGCCAAGCAGAAGGACGCCGACGGCCTGTGCATGGCTGAGGCGGGTGCCATGGCCGAGCAATTGAACGCCGAGGTCCGCACCCATACCCGCATCAGCGGCATCGACCCGGGCCACAAGCGGCTGTGGATCGGCGAAGAGGCCGTGGAATACCGCGATCTGGTGCTGGCCTGGGGGGCGCAGACCGTGCAAGTGCCGATCGAGGGTGATGGCGGCCATCTGGTATTCCCGATCAACGATCTGGAGGACTACGCGCGCTTCCGTGCTGCCGCCGCGGGCAAGCAGCGTGTCCTGATCCTCGGCGCCGGCCTGATCGGCTGCGAATTCGCAAACGACATGAGCCTGGGTGGTTTCAAGGTCGACGTTGTGGCGCCGTGTGAACAGGTCATGCCGACCCTGCTGCACCCGGCCGCTGCGGCGGCTGTACAGGGTGGGCTGGAGGGGCTGGGAGTACGCTTTCACTTGGGGCCGGTGCTGACCCGCCTGCAGCAGGTGACCCAAGGCCTGGAGGCGCACCTGTCGGATGGCAGCGTGATTGCCTGCGACCTGGTGGTTTCGGCCATCGGCCTGCGCCCACGTACCGACCTGGCTGCCGCAGCTGGGCTGCAGACCAATCGAGGTGTAAGCGTAGACCGCGAGCTACGTACATCACACGCCAACATCTTCGCCCTTGGCGACTGTGCCGAAGTCGATGGCATCAACCTGCTGTACGTGATGCCGCTGATGAGCTGTGCCCGGGCGCTGGCGCAAACCCTGGCCGGCAAGCCGACGGCAGTTTTCTACGGGCCGATGCCTATCACCGTGAAAACCCCGGCCTGTCCGCTGGTCGTCTCGCCAGCGCCACAGGGTTGCGAAGGCACCTGGCAGGTAGAGGGGCAGGGCAGTGACCTCAAGGTGCTCTGCCTTGATGCCGACGGCAAGTTGCTGGGCTACGCCCTGACCGGAGCGGCGGTGATGGAGAAGCTGGCGCTGAATCGTCAGTTACCAGCGGTTATGGCGTAAATAGCGGCTGTTCTGTCGGATTTATCCTGTTGTTGCCTGCACAATGGCCGCCCAGATACTGGCGCGGCCCCTGAGCTCGTGCCATTCTCACTCCCGTCTGCCGCAGATTAGAGCCTGCGGTGCCTTGAGCGCTGCTCCCAGAGGCAGCACGGCATAACAACAAGAATTCCGTCAAAGAGGCTTCACTATGCGCAAACCAGAACTCGCCGCCGTCATCGCCGATAAGGCTGATCTGACCAAGGAAAAGGCCAATCAGGTTTTGAACGCGATTCTCGACAGCATTACCGGTGCCCTGGACAAGGACACCGTGACCTTGGTCGGTTTCGGCACCTTCGAAAAACGTCATCGCGGCGCGCGTACCGGCAAGAACCCGCAAACTGGGGAACCGGTCAAGATCAAGGCCAGCAATACCGTGGCCTTCAAGCCTGGCAAGAACCTGCGCGACAGCGTTAACGCCCCCGCCAAGCCAGCCAAGAAAGGCAAGTGATCGCTCCCTGACAACCCCAGTGTCGGCCAAGCGGGCGCCCCAAGGCGCCCGTTGTGCTTTCTGGAGGCAAAATGTTTCGAACTTGCATAAATAGTTCTGGAAAAGGATAAACTGCGCGCCTTAGTCACTTTTCATTCGAGGCGCGTTGATGAAGTTTCGCTTTCTTCTCTGGGCCATGGGGCTGTTGATGGCCAGGGCCAGCCGTAATAACCCCGCATTCCAGCAGCAGCTCAAGGGCAAGGACCTGGTGTTCCAGATGCAGACCCTGGACGGCAAGGTCGCCCGACACTTCATCGTCCACAACGAACGCATCAGCAGCAAGGGCGGCGCGCACCCACAGCCGGCGTTCGCCATTGCCTTCAGGGACGCCGCTTATGGCTTCGCCACCATGCAGGCGGGTAACAAGCAGCTGGCGTTCATGCAGGGGATTCAGGAAAAGCACATCCAGATCAAGGGCAATCCGGCGCTGGTGATGTGGTTCCAGGGGTTGATGAAATACCTGAAACCGAAGAAGAAAGGCTGAAACCCGACGGGGATGCTGACGCTTTACCTGTGGGAGCGGGCGTGCTCGCGAAACAAGCGACGCCGTGCATGGCACCGGTTTCGCCGGTGTTCGCGGGCATGCCCGCTCCCACAAGCTATGTGCTAATGCTTAATGCGGTGCATGGAACTGCGAAGCCAGCTCACGCAGCAGGTTCTCGGCTTCGAGCACCTTGTTCACCACATCCTCGGCCTTGTCCCGGGTAATGCTCAGGCGTTCCAACAGCTCGTCAGGAATCTCTTCCTGCGGCCCTGAGCCTATACCTCGCGAGCGCAGCAGGCGGGTGGCCAGGCACACCAAGTTGGGGAACGCGAAATATTCGCCGTCGTAGGCTGGATCGTGCTGAAAGCGCAAGGCAGTCGACAGCTCTTCTGGCATGTCCCACAGCTTCATCAGCCAGGCACCGATCTGTTCGCGGCTGATGCCCAGCAAGTGTTGTTCCACATAGGTGTGGTTCAAATGCGGGTTGACCTCAAGGTGGCGGCAAATCAGCGAAAAATGCGGTGGGAACACGTGCGCCAGCAGCAGGTAGCCAAAGTTGTGCAGTAGCCCGGCCAGGTAAGTCAGCCCGGCCTCGGGGCGTTCTGCGCGCGGCATGGCGCGGGTCAGGCCTTCGATGATCGCGGCGGTGTAGATCGATTGTTGCCAGTAGGGCGTGGCCTGCTGCGGGTGGTCTTTGGGCAGGCTCAAGGTCTTGCCCAGCGCCAGGCCCAAGGCCAGGTTGATCACCAGGTCGAAACCCAGCACACGCACGATGGCGTCTTCTACCGAGCGGATCTTGCCCGGTGATCCATAGTAGGGCGATGCAGCCCAGCTCACCACCTGTGCCGCCAGCGCCGGGTCGGTTTCGACTACGCCGGTGATGTCGTCGATGCTGGCGTTGGGATCTACCCGCAGCTTGATGATCTTCTGCGCGGTGTCGGCGAGCGGTGGAATTTCGATGGTCTCTTCCAGGCGTTTCTGAATGCGTCGGGCAGTGAAGGCCTGGACCGCATCGGTGATTTCCCGGGTGTCGTCATCGGGGCGGTCGAGATTGGGGCTGATCGCTTCGACTTGCTGGCCAAAGCTGCTGGCGCTGGCCTTGGCCAGCATGCGCTTGAAGTGTGCGCGTTCGATTTCCAGCAACAGGCCGGCTTCGCCTGACTGGATAAAGACAGTTTCGGCGTCGAGCAGGCTCTTTTCGTACTGACATGGCGAGCTGGTCAGCGCCGGGATGCCCGGCAGGGCCTTGAGGTGGTGCTTGTCGAGCATCTGCTTCAGGCGCGGCACCGACACCGCGGTCAGCTTGCGCCCGGTCAGCTCGGCCAGGCGGTTGAGGTCCAGCAGGTGGCTCTGCGGGAACAGCACCATGAGGGCGCCGACCTCGTCGTCGAGAAGGACAGCCTGCACCCGCGAAGCCGCAGGCAGGTGCGAGTGTTCGACCACCTGGCGGTAGGGCACGCCGAGCTTGTCGAGCAGCAGCCTGATGACGGAGGGGGCGTGTGGGGTTGCGGTGTCCAGGGCAACTTCAGTCATGGTCCGTATCCACTGTTTCTTTTAAACGCGAAGTATAACCAGCCTGCGAGCAAATCTGGATCCATTCTGGGACTGGCGTCACACTTGGCCATATTGTTGGCCGTGGCGCAGCCAGCGGTCCAGCAGCGGGCTGACGTGTTCCGGCCAGCGTGATACCAAGGCCTGGGCCGCGTCGCGCACGGCCGGCAGCAGGTCGGCGTCGCGCATCAGGTCGGCGACCTTGAACTGCAGCAGACCGGTCTGGCGGGTGCCGAGCATCTCACCCGGGCCCCGCAGTTCAAGGTCTTTTTCGGCGATGATGAAGCCGTCGTTGGTCTCGCGCATGATCCCCAAGCGCTCGCGGCCGATCTGCGACAGCGGCGGGTGGTACAGCAGCACGCAATGGCTCACGGCACTGCCTCGGCCTACCCGGCCGCGCAGCTGGTGCAACTGTGCAAGGCCCAGGCGCTCGGGGTTCTCGATGATCATCAGGCTGGCGTTGGGCACGTCCACGCCCACCTCGATGACCGTGGTGGCGACCAGAAGCTGCAGGTTGCCAGCCTTGAACTCGGCCATGATCTCGGCTTTTTCCGCCGGTTTCATGCGCCCGTGGATCAACCCCACCCTCAGCTCGCCTAGCGCGCTGCCAAGCTCCTCGTAGGTGCTTTCGGCGGCCTGGCAGGTGAGTTCTTCGGACTCTTCGATCAGCGTGCATACCCAATAGGCCTGGCGCCCCTCGGCGCAGGCGGCGCGTACCCGCTCGACCACTTCGAAGCGGCGGCTGTCGGCCACCAGCACGGTGTTCACCGGCGTACGGCCTGGCGGCAACTCGTCGAGCACCGAGGTGTCCAGGTCGGCGTAGGCGCTCATGGCCAGCGTGCGCGGAATAGGTGTGGCGGTCATGATCAACTGGTGCGGGCACAGTTCGCCGGCCACGCCCTTCTTGCGCAGGGCCAGGCGCTGCTGCACGCCGAACCGGTGCTGTTCGTCGATGATCGCAAGGGCCAGGTGCTTGAACCTTACCTCTTCCTGGAACAGCGCGTGGGTGCCGACCACCATGGGTGCACCGTTGGCGATCTGCTCCAGGGAAGCAGCCCGGGCCTTGCCCTTGAGTTTGCCGGCTAGCCAGGCGACTTCGATGCCCAGCGGTTCCAGCCAGCGCTTGAAGGTAATGTAGTGCTGCTCGGCGAGGATCTCGGTGGGTGCCATCAATGCCACCTGGTAGCCAGCCTCCAGCGCCTGCAGCGCCGCCAGTGCTGCGACCACGGTCTTGCCGGCACCCACGTCGCCCTGCACCAGGCGCATCATCGGTTCGTGTTGGCTAAGGTCGTAGGCAATTTCGTTGGCTACCCGCTGCTGCGCGCCGGTCGGCTGGAAGCCCAGGTTAGCCAGGTATTGCGCCTGCAGGCGCGTGGCCTTGGGCAGTACCGGCGCACGCAGGCTGCGCAGGCTTTCGCGCAGGCGTTGCTGCGACAGCTGATGGGTCAGCAACTCTTCGAAGGCCAGGCGGTGTTGAGCCCAGTGCTGGCCTTCGGCGAGCTCGTCGAGGTCAGCGTCGGCCGGCGGGTTGTGCAGGTAGCGGATGGCTTCGTCCAAGGGTGCCAGCTGGTAGTCCCGGGCAAGTTCGTCAGGCAGCCAGTCGGGCAGGCTACGCGGGCCAAGCAGCGCAAGGCTCTGCTGGCACAACAGGCGCAGGCGTTGCTGGGTAAGGCCTTCGGTGGACGGGTAGATCGGCGTCAGGGTCTGCTCCACCGGTGGTGGTGGCTCGTTGCCGTTCAGCGCACGGTACTCCGGGTGGTAGATTTCCAGGCCCGAAGCGCCGGGGCGGGCTTCTCCGTAGCAGCGCAGGTGGGTGCCCCGCTTCAGGCCCTCCTTCTGCGCGTTGCTGAAGTGGTAGAAGCGCAATGTCAGCACACCGCTCCCGTCGCCCAGGCGCACCACCAGGCTGCGGCGCTTGCCCATGGTCACATCGGCACCACTGACCACGCCCTCGATAACCGCGTCCTGGCCGGGACGCAGTTGGCCGATTGGCACCACGCGCGTACGGTCCTGGTAGCGCAGGGGCAGGTGGAACAACACGTCCTGCAGGTTTTCCAGGCCGACCTTGGCGAGTTTCTCCGCCATAGCCTCGCCCACACCTTTCAGTACTGTGACCGGGACCTTCGACAGCTCACTCATGACTCAGGCCGGTTGTTCCGCAGGGTTTTTGGCGACCGAGCACAGGCGGATCGAATCGGCGAGGATCTCGATGGCCTTTGGCCGCGGGAAGCTGGCGCGCCAGGCGATGGCGACCGTGCGGAACGGTGCCGGTGCCGTCAGCGGGCGCACTTCGATGACGCCGGGGGCATAGTGATGGCTGTGCACTGCCGACAGCGGCAAGATCGATACGCCAAGGCCGGAAGCCACCATGTGACGGATGGTTTCCAGCGAGCTGGACTCAACCGTGGTGTGCCGTGAGCCTTCACCCCCCTTGTTCAGGGTAGGGCAGGCTTCCAGTACCTGGTCACGGAAGCAGTGGCCCTCACCAAGCAGCAGCAGGCTCTTGTCGTTGAGCATGGCGGTGTCGATGGTCTTCTTCGCCGTCCATGGGTGGTCGGCAGGCATCAGGGCGCAAAACGGTTCGTCGTATAGCGGTAGCGTCAGCACGTCGGCTTCGTTGAACGGCAGGGCGATGATCACCGCGTCCAGTTCGCCGTTGCGCAGCTTTTCGCGCAGTACGTGGGTGAAGTTTTCTTCGATGTACAGCGGCATTTGCGGCGCTACGCGGTGCAGCTGCGGGATCAGGTGCGGGAACAGGTAGGGGCCGACGGTGTAGATAGCGCCGACCTTGAGCGGAGCGGTCAGCTGATTTTTGCCGGCCTGGGCCAGCTCGCGAATGCCTTGGGCCTGCTCCAGTACCTTCTGCGCTTGGGCGACGATGTTTTCGCCGACCGGGGTCAGACGTACTGCGCTTTTGCTGCGCTCGAAGATCAGAACGCCAAGCTCGTCCTCGAGCTTCTTCACACCGACCGACAGGGTGGGTTGGCTCACGTGACAGCGCTCGGCGGCATGGCCGAAGTGCTGTTCCTGGGCGAGTGTGACGATGTAGCGTAATTCTGTGAGGGTCATAACGTGCGTCCATGAAGTTGCGAGCCCAGCATAGCGGCTGCAATTGATAGACGCACGTTATCAGACTTGCCGAATTGTGACAGAAACAAAAGTCTTAGCGGCGGTCCAGTGAGTAGACGAACGGTGCCACGACTTCAATCGTGCCATTGTTCAGCAACTCGGGTGGCGGCTTGGGTACCGTGCCGGCCCGACGGATCATTTCCAGGGTCGCCCGGTCCAGTGCGGCACTGCCCGAGCCACCGGCCATGGAGTACGACACGACCTTGCCTTCGGCGTCGACCACGAAGCGCAGGCGGTTCATGCCTTGCAGGCCACGACGGCGCGCGTCTTCCGGGTAACGCTTGTACTTGGCAAGGTGGCGCAGCAGGTCGCTCTGCCAGGTTGGCAGGGCGTTGCTGTTGGACGCAATGCTCGGTGCCGGTGCCGCGGACTTCTGCGGTGGCGTGTTGCTGGGCGGTGCGTCCACCGTTTGCTCGGTGGGTGGTGCTTCCTTCGGCGGCTCAGGCTTTTTCTCGGGCTTGGGCGGCTGCGGCTTGGCCTTTGGCTTGGGCGGCTTGGGGATGGCGATCTTGGGTTTGGGCGCTTCTGCCAGCTTCGGCAACGGTGGTTCCTCGACCGGTGCCGGTGGCTGCGGAGCTGCCTTTGGGGGTGGTGGTGGCGCAGGCTCCGGCAACGGTGCCAGTTCGACCATCATCGCTGCCGGGGGCAGTTCGATGGCCTGTGGTACCGACCAGTTGAGCGTCAGCAGCACGGCGACCACGTGCACACCCAGCACGATCGCCAGGCTGCCACCGTAGCGCGCCATGTTAGAGCGCGTTTTCATCATTTCTTGGCTGCCGTCTCGAGACCTACCAGACCGACTTTCAGGTAGCCGGCCGCGCGCATGTTGTTCATCACCTCCATCAGGTCGCCGTAATCCACGCCTTTGTCAGCCTGGAAGAAGATGGTGGTTTCCTTGTCACCCTTGGTCTTGGCGTCGAGCATCGGGCCAAGCTGGTCGGGTGCAGCAACCTGATCGTCGCCGACATACAGCTTCTGGTCGGCCTTGACGCTGACGAACACCGGTTTCTCTGGCCTTGGCGCCGGTTTGGCGGTTGAGGCCGGCAGGTCGACCTTGATGTCGACCGTGGCCAAGGGGGCGGCGACCATGAAGATGATCAGCAGCACCAGCATCACGTCGATGAACGGCGTAACGTTGATTTCGTGGTTTTCGGCGAGGTCGTCGCCACCTTCGTTGAGATGCAGGCCCATGGCTTACCCCACTTTCACCATGTGCGGGGCGGCGCGCTCGCTACCCTGGTGGTCCAGATCACGGCTGACCAGCAGCAGTACCTGAGCGGAGGCATCGGACACCTGTGCCTTGTAACCGGCAATGGAGCGGGCGAAGACGTTGTAGATGACCACGGCCGGGATTGCCGCGACCAGGCCCAGAGCAGTGGCCAGCAGCGCTTCGGCGATACCTGGGGCAACGACGGCCAGGTTGGTGGTCTGGGTCTTGGCGATGCCGATGAAGCTGTTCATGATGCCCCATACGGTACCGAACAGGCCAACGAACGGTGCGGTGGAGCCGATGGTTGCGAGGACGCCGGTGCCGCTGCTCATGGTACGGCCGCTGGCATGCACCAGGCGCTCCAGACGGAAGCTGACGCGCTCCTTGATGCCTTCTTTTTCGCGAGCGTTAGTCGAAAGACGCATCTCTTCGAGGGCATCGTGGACCAGGGTATGGGCCAGGGTGCCTTCCTTGTTGGAGACTTCGCTGGCTTCCTTCAGGGTGGTGGACTTCTTCAACTGGGCGATTTCACCCCGCAGGCGGCGCTTGGCGCCCATCAGCTCGAAGCCTTTGGCAATCCAGATGGTCCAGGTGATGATGGAGGCGATGGCCAGGCCGATCATGACGATCTTCACCACGATGTCGGCGTTCTTGTACATGCCCCATGGGGACAGGTCATGGGCCATGCCCAGCGAGGTGTCTTCGACCAGGGCTTGAACGCTTGGGTCTGCATCTGCCGGGTTGGTGGCAGTGGCACCAGGCGCCGGCGCATCGACCGGGGCAGCAGCGGATGCGGCCGGGGCAGTAGCAGCCGCAGGTGTGGCTGCGTTGGTGGTTGGTTCATCGGCCATGGCCACCGGGGCCAGCACCAGGCTGAGTGTCAGCGCGGCGATGGCGCGCCAGGCGCGCGACGGGGTTGGCGAAGCGGAAGGTTGAGTACGTGTCATGCTGGCCGGACCTGATGAAGAAAAAGTGAACGTTCTCCAAGGCCTCGATGTAGGCCGAGAACAATTTGGCGGCCATTATTGCAAGTAATTCTTGTTAACAAAAGTAATATTGTAGCTTTTTTCGCCTATGGTCTAGCCGCCCATCGTGTAGCGTGGCCAGGCTGATCAATTGGTCTAGGGAGTTTAGAGATGTCAGACCTTTCCGTGATGGTGGTGGGTTGTGGTGATGTGGGTGGGCGTCTGGCCAAGCAGATGTTGGCTAAAGGCTGGCAGGTGAGCGGCCTGCGCCGTTCTGTTGGTCAGCTGCCCGCAGGGGTTCAGCCGGTTGCCGCAGATTTGGCCGAACCGTCGATACCGCAGGCCTGGCCACAGGGCCCGCTGGACTACCTGGTGTACTGCGTGGCGGCCAGCCAGCACGATGAGGCGGGTTACCAAGCAGCCTATGTCGATGGTTTGCGCCATGTGTTGGCCTGGTTGGCCGAGCGTGGCCAGCGCCCGCGTCGCCTGCTGTTCGTCTCAAGCAGCAGTGTGTATGCGCAGAAAGGCGGCGAGTGGATAGAGGAGGGCGCTGCCACCGAGCCTGAGGGCTATTCCGGGCGTGTGATGTTGGAGGCTGAACGGTTGGCACTGGCCAGCGGCATCCCGGCGAGCGTGGTCCGCCTGACCGGTATCTATGGCCCAGGGCGCGAGTGGTTGCTGAGCCAGGTGCGTCAGGGTTACCGCGTTGCCGAGGAGCCGCCGCTGTATGGCAACCGCATTCATGCCGAAGATGCCGCCAGCCTGCTGGCGTTTCTGCTGCAGGCCGATGCTGATGGCAAGGCTCTGGACGACTGCTACATTGGCGTTGATGACGACCCGGCGCCGCTGGCCGATGTGGTGGCCTGGCTGCGGGCGTACATGGGGGTTACCGAATGGTCCGATGAGCAGCGGGTGCGGCGTACTGGCAGCAAGCGCTGCAGCAATGCGCGGGCGCGGGCGCTGGGCTGGGCGCCTGAGTATCCGAGCTACAAGGAAGGCTACGCCGCGATCCTGGCAGGAAAAGCCTAGCTGGCAAGTGGCGCGATGCCTTGTTGGGAGCGGCCTTGTGTCGCGAAAGGGCCGCAAAGCGGCCCCTGAATTTCAGTGTGACGGCATAGCCTGCCGGGGCTGCTTCGCAGCCCTATCGCGACACAAGGCCCCCACAGGGGCCGCGCATCATCTCAGCTGCGCTCCAGCGCCCACTGACGCTTGCCCGCTGCCAGTTCTGGCATTTCATCCGGCTGTGCACGGTTCACTGCCTGGAAAATCTCCAGCTTGTCACCATCGCGCTTGATGATGAACGGTGCACCACGCTGGTTGCGCTCCAGCCACAGGCTGTCATTGTTGCCACCCATGGTCGCGCAATCACCTGCCAGGCACAGGGCGAAGCGGTCCGGCCCCGGTAGGCCGGTGACGTTGCCGGTATCGCTGAAGCGTACACTGGCACCTTTGCCTTGGCCGTCGACGATCTTCCAGTCACCACCCAGGTAGGCCTGGTAAAGCGCTTTCTCGAAGCTGCTGCCCAGTGGTGCATTGGCTGTCGCCGGTGTCTTGGCGCGCACGAAGGTTTGCTTGGCGCCGTTCTGGGCGACGGCCAGCAGCTCGTCGCCATCGAGCGAAAGCTGCTCGGTCTGGCCGCCTTGGAAACGGGCCTGCCATTGCTTTTCATTGGCGCTCAGCTGGCCGTCAGCGGCCTCGAAACCATTGCTATAGCTAGCTTGCTGATTGGCCACGTCGAGCTTCCACTCGAACACTGGGCCGTGCTCATTCAGCGCCTGGCGCAGGCTGCCGGCTTTGACCGCCGCAGTGATGGCTTCCTGGTTGATCCAGATACCGTTGAAATCTTCGGGTTTGTGGCTGGTGCAGCCGCCCAGTAGCAGGGCTGCCAGCGCGAAGGGCAGTGCTTGACGCATGACGGGGTAACCTTGCAGAGGAAGGAGGGTGACGGGCAGGGCCCGTCACCAGGGCATCATTCGATGACCAGGATGGCGTCCATTTCGACCTGGGAGCCTTTCGGCAACGCGGCAACGCCGATGGCGGCGCGGGCCGGGTAGGGCTGTTCGAAGTAGCGGCCCATCACCTCGTTTACCTTGGCGAAGTGGCTCAGGTCTGTGAGGAAGATGTTCAGTTTCACGATGTCCTTGAACGAACCGCCAGCAGCTTCAGCCACGGCCTTGAGGTTCTCGAACACCTGCACGGTCTGGGCTTCGAAGCCTTCGACCAGTTCCATGGTCTTCGGGTCCAGAGGGATTTGGCCCGACATGTACACGGTGTTGCCGGCCTTGATCGCCTGCGAGTAGGTGCCGATGGCGGCAGGGGCCTTGTCGCTGTTGATGACGGTTTTGCTCATGATGACTCCTTGCGGTTGGCGGACTACGTACGCATGCGGGTGATGCGGACCACACCGGTCAGGGTACGCAGCTTCTTGATCACACGCGCCAGGTGCACGCGGTCGTGCACGCTGACCACCAGTTGGACCACGCTGATACGGCCGTCGCGTTCGTCCATGCTGATCTTTTCAATGTTGCCGTCGGCGGCGTTGACGCTGCTGGCCAGCAGGGCGATCAGCCCGCGCTGGTGTTCCAGTTCGACACGCAGTTCGACATTGAACTCGCCAGTGATGTCCTTGGCCCAGGAGAGTTGCACGCACTTTTCGGGGTTGTGGCGGATTTCACTGATGTTGCGGCAGTTCTCCAGGTGCACGACCATGCCTTTGCCGGCCGACAGGTGGCCGACAATCGGGTCACCCGGGATCGGCGTGCAGCACTTGGCGTAGCTGAGCACCAGGCCTTCGGTGCCGCGGATCGCCAGCGGGCCTTCTGGCGCCGGCAGCTGTTCGCCTTCGGCCGACAGCAGGCGGCGCGCGACCACGTAGGCCATGCGGTTGCCCAGGCCGATGTCTTCGAGCAGATCTTCTATCAGCTCCAGGCGGTACTCGGCGAGAATAGACTCGATGCGTTCCTGGGGGATTTTCTCCAGGCTGCTGTCGAAGCCAGTGAGTACCTTGTTCAGCAGGCGCTCGCCCAGGCTGATGGATTCGGAGCGGCGCTGTTGCTTGAGCGCGTGGCGGATATTCGTGCGTGCCTTGCCTGAGACCACAAAGTTGAGCCAGGCCGGGTTTGGCCGAGCGCCCGGGGCGCTGACGATTTCCACTGTCGAGCCGCTTTGTAGCGGTTCGGACAGCGGCGCCAGGCGGCGGTTGATGCGGCACGCGATGCAACTGTTGCCAACGTCGGTGTGCACCGCGTAGGCGAAGTCGACGGCCGTGGAGCCTTTGGGCAACTCCATGATTCGGCCTTTGGGCGTGAACACGTAGACCTCGTCCGGGAACAGGTCGATCTTCACGCTCTCGATGAATTCCAGGGAGTTGCCGGCACGTTGCTGCAGTTCGAGGATACCCTTGACCCACTGGCGGGCACGCGCGTGGCTGCCCTTGGGCTGCTCGTCGTCGTTTGACTTGTACAGCCAGTGCGCGGCGATGCCGTTGTTGGCCATCTCTTCCATTTCGCGGGTGCGAATCTGGATTTCGATGGGCACGCCGTGCATGCCGAACAGGGTGGTGTGCAACGACTGGTAGCCGTTGGCCTTGGGGATCGCGATGTAATCCTTGAAGCGTCCGGGCAGCGGCTTGTACAGGTTGTGCACGGCGCCGAGCACGCGGTAGCAGGTGTCAACCTTGTCGACAATGATGCGGAAGGCATACACGTCCATGATCTCGTTGAAGGCACGGCGCTTGCCGCGCATCTTCTTGTAGATGCCATAGAGGTGTTTCTGCCGACCGCTGACTTCGCCCTCGATGCCGTCGGCGGCCAGGCAATTGGCCAGCGAGTGCTCGATCTTGGCGACGATCTCTTTGCGGTTGCCGCGTGCGCTCTTCACTGCACGATGAATCAGCGACGAGCGCATCGGGTGCATGGCCTTGAAGCCAAGGTCTTCGAACTCCACGCGCACGGTGTGCATCCCCAGGCGGTTGGCGATGGGGGCGTAGATCTCGAGGGTTTCCTTGGCGATGCGCCGGCGTTTTTCGCCAGACAGCACTTCCAGGGTGCGCATGTTGTGCAGGCGGTCGGCCAGCTTGACCAGGATCACGCGGATATCGCGGGCCATGGCCATGGCCATCTTCTGGAAGTTTTCCGCCTGCGCCTCGGCCTTGGTCTCGAAATTCATCTGGGTCAGCTTGCTGACCCCATCGACCAGTTCGGCCACGGTCTCGCCAAACTGCTGGCTGAGGGCTTCCTTGGCGATGCCGGTGTCTTCGATCACATCGTGCAGCATGGCCGCCATCAGGCTCTGATGGTCCATGTGCATGTCGGCGAGGATGCTGGCCACGGCCAGCGGGTGGGTCACGTAGGGCTCGCCACTGCGGCGGCGTTGCCCATCGTGGGCCTGTTCGGCGTAGAAATAGGCACGCCGAACCAGGTTGACCTGTTCGGGGCCAAGATAGGTCGAAAGCCGTTCGGCCAAGGCTTCTATACCCGGCATGGGTTCACCTCCTGCCGAGGAAGAGGGCCTTGCGCCGTACGACGTCGACCTGGCATCAATCAGACAGCCTCGTTGTTCTCGTCCTCGAACGCGGCGAACACCGGATCCTCGGTGACGATCTCTTCAGCGGCGATGAACTCGTTGGTGACGATGCCTTCGGCAATTTCACGCAGGGCAACAACGGTTGGCTTGTCGTTTTCCCACGCAACGCGTGGCTCTTTGCCGCCGGTCGCCAGCTGGCGAGCGCGCTTGGTCGAGAGCATGACCAGCTCAAAGCGGTTATCCACGTGTTCCAGGCAGTCTTCAACAGTTACGCGGGCCATGGTCTTCCTCAGTAGCAATTGCGGTGGGCGTGCAGCCCATTAATGGGCAGGCGGACTCGATAGTATAAAAATTCACCAGCCAATAGGGAAGCGCTGTTTTGCCGGGCGGTACCTGCAAACCCTGCGATGCCTTCTTCGCGGGTGAACCCGCTCCTACAGGGACCGCGTAGCTTGTAGCGGCGGGTTTACCCGCGAAAGAGCCGGAACAGACACCCTCAATGCATGAGCCTGACGATAACCTCAGAGCATCGCGTCACGCAACCGCGGGGTCAGCTCTTCGAACAAGGTCTGCACCGAGCGCAACGCCCGGCAATCCGGCCGGGTCAGCAACCACAGCTGAGTGTCGCAGCCGGGCAGGGGACCGCTGAGAGCATCCACCCCAGGCAGCGCATGCACCATGTAGTCCGGGAGTGCTGCCACGCCCAGGCCGGCCATTACCAACTGGGCGATGGTCGACATGCTGCTGCACTGGTAGCGCGGGCTCAGGCCCGGGTGTTGTTGGTTGCGCCAGACCACCGTAGGGTGGTCCTGCATCGAGTCGTCTGGTGCGATCCACGGCACGCTGGCGGGGGACTCGCTCAGGCGCTCGCGCCACTGTGGCTGGCCGCAGACTACATAGGAGGTCGAACCCAGGTTGCGGCCAACCAGGTGCTCCGGAGGTGTGTTGGTCAGGCGCAGGGCGATGTCGGCGTCGCGCCGGCTGAGGTTGGCGAAGGTATTGGAGGTGCCCATCTCCAGCGACAAAGCCGGGTAGTTGGACATGAACTCGGCCAGCGCCGGCAGCAACAGGCTGTGCATCACCGCCTCTGTGCAGGTCAGGCGCACCGTGCCGCTGACCACCTGCTCGCCACTGGTCATGGCAATGCGCGCCGCTTCCAGCGCCTGCTCGGCACGTTCGGCCTGCTCGGCCAAGGCCTGTGCGGTGTCAGTCGGCAGATAGCCCTTTCGGCTCTTGACGAACAAAGCAGTGCCCAGCGCCGACTCCAATCGGCGGATCGAGCGGAATACGGTCGAAACGTCGACTTTGAGCAGTTCGGCGGCTTTGGCCAGCGAGCGGCCACGTTCCAGTGCCAGGACCAGAGAGAGGTCTGCGTGGGTTATCTGATATTGCATTGATGCACGCTCTGCTTGCCAAATTGCCAATGTCTGTTGCGTCTGGGCCATTTTATAGTGAAACGGCCCCCCGGAATCAATGCGCCCGGTCGGGTAACCAGTCCCCACGATGGGAAAGTGAAAAGAACAACAGCTGCAACCATCGTCGCCCGTGAGGCGCCAGCCGTATCCCCACATCGCCGCAGCACATCAAAGGATGTACACCATGACGTCGGTAACCCCGTGCGCCAGTTCTTCCAGCGAGATGAATGACTTCCTCCAGGCCCATCCGGACACGCAGTACGTAGACCTGCTGATCTCCGACATGAATGGCGTGGTACGTGGCAAGCGCATCGAGCGGGCCAGCCTGCACAAGGTGTACGAGAAGGGCATCAACCTGCCCGCATCGCTGTTCGCCCTTGATATCAACGGTTCCACTGTCGAAAGCACCGGCCTTGGCCTGGACATCGGCGACGCCGACCGTATCTGTTTCCCGATCCCCGGCACCTTGTCGGACGAGCCGTGGCAGAAGCGCCCCACCGCCCAGCTGCTGATGACCATGCACGAGCTGGATGGCCAGCCGTTCTTCGCCGACCCGCGTGAAGTGCTGCGCCAGGTGGTGAGCAAGTTCGACGACCTGGGCCTGGATATTTGCGCCGCGTTCGAGCTGGAGTTCTACCTGATCGACCAGGACAACCTCAACGGCCGCCCGCAGCCGCCGCGCTCGCCGATCTCCGGCAAGCGCCCGCAGTCGACCCAGGTGTACCTGATCGACGACCTCGACGAGTACGCCGACTGCTTGCAGGACATGCTCGAAGCAGCCAAGGAACAGGGCCTGCCTGCCGACGCCATCGTCAAGGAAAGCGCCCCAGCGCAGTTCGAGGTCAACTTGCACCACGTGGCGGATCCGCTGAAGGCCTGCGACTATGCGATCCTGCTCAAGCGCCTGATCAAGAACGTCGCCTACGACCATGAAATGGACACCACCTTCATGGCCAAGCCCTACCCGGGCCAGGCAGGCAACGGCCTGCATGTGCACATTTCATTGCTGGACAAGAAAACCGGCAAGAACATCTTCGCCAGTGACGATCCGCTGCAAAGCGATACGCTGCGCCACGCCATTGGTGGCGTGCTGGAAACCATGCCGGCGTCGATGGCCTTCCTGTGCCCCAACATCAACTCCTACCGCCGCTTCGGTGCGCAGTTCTACGTGCCCAATGCGCCGAGCTGGGGCCTGGACAACCGCACCGTGGCCGTACGCGTGCCCACCGACAGCAGCGACAATGTGCGCCTTGAGCACCGTGTAGCCGGCGCCGATGCCAACCCGTACCTGATGCTCGCGGCGATCCTTGCCGGCGTTCACCATGGCCTGACCAACAAGGTCGAGCCCGAGGCACCGATCGAAGGCAACTCCTACGAGCAGCTGGAGCAAAGCCTGCCGAACAACCTGCGCGATGCCCTGCGCGCGCTGGATGACAGCGAAGTCCTCAACCAATACATCAGCCCGGACTACATCGATATCTTCGTGGCCTGCAAGGAAAGCGAACTGGCCGAGTTCGAAGTGTCGATTTCCGACCTCGAGTACAACTGGTACCTGCACACGGTGTAAGCCCATGAGCGCAAATGCGGTCCCTTTGATCGGTGTCAGCGCCTGCCGTCAGCAGGTAGGGAAGAACTCCTCGCATACGGTCGGCGACAAGTATGTCGAGGCGGCCGGCTTTGCCGGCTTGCCACTGATCTTGCCGGCCCGTGATGGCGGCAGCGACACGCAAGCGCTGCTGGCCCGCCTGCACGGCATTGTTTTTACCGGCTCGCCTTCAAATATCGAGCCGCATCATTACAATGGCGCCCCCAGTGTGGCGGGTACCCGGCATGATTTGGCGCGTGATCGCCTGACCCTGCCGCTGCTGCAGGCAGCCATTGCCGTCGGTGTGCCCGTATTCTGCATCTGCCGAGGCTATCAGGAGCTGAATGTGGCCCTTGGCGGCAGCCTGCACCAGCGTGTGCAGGAACTGCCTGGCTACCTTGACCACCGCGAACCTGAGGACGCCCCCCTGGAGGTGCAATACGGCCCTCGCCACTCGGTCAGCATCGAGCCTGGCGGGTTGTTCGAGCGCATGGGGCTGGCGGCGCAGTTCGAGGTCAATTCGCTGCACAGCCAGGGCATCGACCGTCTGGCCCCGGGCCTGCGCGTCGAGGCACGGGCCCCGGATGGCCTGATCGAGGCGGTGTCCATGCCTGCGGCGCCGGGCTTTGTGCTCGGGGTGCAGTGGCACCCGGAGTGGCGCTTCAACGAAAACCCGGTTTCGCTGCGTCTGTTTCAGGCGTTTCGCGAGGCCTGCAATGCCTACGCAGCACGGGAGGGCTCACGGCAGGAATGATTCTGGCGTCAGCCGAAGGTCTCGGATGACTCGTCCCCGATAGCAAGCTTTCAATGAGTGAAAGCGAGCCTTGTACCCAAGGCTTGTTAAAACAATTCCAAAATTTACGGCAAATACTCATGAGCAATTACACAGAAGCCGGCCGCCCACCCGATGTGGCGGCCGACGCGGGCAACACTCAGCGCAGCAAAGGCCTGGCCAAGGGCCGCTTGGGCCTGCTGGCCAGCGTGGTGCTGGGCATTTCCACCATCGCCCCGGTCTATACCCTGACCGGGGCCCTTGGCCCGACCGTACGTGAGGTGGGCGCCCACCTGCCGGCCGTGTTCATCGTGGGCTTCCTGCCGATGCTGCTGGTTGCCCTGGGCTATCGCGAACTGAACTCGGCGGAGCCGGACAGCGGTACTTCGTTTACCTGGTCGGCGCGTGCATTCGGCCCGATGATCGGCTGGATCGGCGGCTGGGGACTGGTGGTTGCCACCACGATCGTGCTGTCGAACCTGGCAGGTGTGGCGGTGGACTTCTTCTACCTGTTCCTTGGCCAGATCACCGGCAAGCATGAGCTGGCAGCGTTGGCCGACAACCTGTTGATCAACATCGTTACCTGTTGCGTGTTCATTGGTTTGGCAGTGTGGATCTGCTGTCGGGGTATCGCCACCACAATGACTGTGCAGTACGGCTTGGTGGCCCTGCAGTTGCTGGTGTTGATCGGCTTTGCTTTCGCCGCTTTCGGCGGCACCACCGCGCCGCCACCGCTGGCGTTCGATTTCGCCTGGTTCAACCCGTTCGGTGTCGAGTCGTTCTCGGCCTTTGCCGCTGGTCTGTCACTGTCGATCTTCATCTTCTGGGGCTGGGACACTTGCCTGACCGTCAGTGAAGAATCGGTGGGCAGCGAAGAGGTGCCGGGCAAGGCCGCTACCTGGACCGTGATGTTGATTCTCGGCCTGTACCTGTTCACCGCCATCGCCACCCTGCAGTTTGCCGGTATCAGTGAAACGGGTCTGGGCCTGAACAACCCGCGCATCCAGGAGAACGTCTTTGCCCACCTGGCCGGCCCGGTCATGGGGCCGCTGGCGATCCTGATGTCCATCGCTGTGCTGGCCAGTACGGCGGCGTCGCTGCAGTCCACCTTCGTGGCGCCGGCGCGCACCCTGTTGGCCATGGGTTATTACGGCGCGGTGCCGCAGAAGTTCGCCAGCGTCTGCCCGCGCTCGCAAACGCCGCGCTATGCCACCATCTGCGCCGGCCTGGCCGCAGGCCTGTTCTACGTGACCATGCGTACGCTGAGCGAGAACGTGCTGGCAGATACCATCACGGCATTGGGCATGATGATCTGCTTCTACTATTCGCTGACCGCGTTTGCCTGCGTCTGGTATTTCCGAGGCAGCCTGTTCGACAGCTTGCGCCATTTCATCATGCGCGGCCTGTGCCCGCTGGTGGGTGGGGTGATCTTGTCGGTGATCTTCGTGCGTACCGCCATCGACAGCGCGTCGCCGGACTTCGGCAGCGGCTCGCATGTGGGCGGTCTGGGGCTGGTGTTCGTGATTGCCGCGATCATCTCGGTGCTTGGTATCGGCCTGATGATGCTGTCGCGCATGCGTGCGCCGGCGTACTTCCTCGGGGCTACCCTGCGTCAGCAGGCTACCTTGCCACTGCAGGAATAAACCAATGGGGCCGCTCTGCGGCCCTTCGCGGGCACGCCCGCTCCCACAGGCCGGTGCTCAGCCTCAGCCCAGCGCGGTATCGAGAAACATCATCACCGCAAACCCACCCATCAACCCTAGGGTCGCCGTTGTGTCCTACAGGTATGAACTGCAGATGGTCATGGTGGGGCAGTAGGACCTGGCACGGGTAATGGACTGGCGGCAGTGCTGGGCATCAAGGTCGAACCGGCGCTGGAAGCCCTAAAAGTCGCCGTCCACATCTAAAGCCTGGCGCAGTCCTTGCGGGAGCGGCCTTGTGTCGCGAAAAGGCTGCACAGCAGCCCCGGGATTTCAGCGTCGATGCAAATAATGCGGGGGCCGCTTCGCGGCCCTTTCGCGACACAAGGCCGCTCCCACTCGGATCGCGCCAGCTTTTAGAAATTGAGCAAGACAGTTGCTCCCAAAGGTGTGGCACAAGCCTCAAGGCAGTGATTAACCCGTGGGAGCGGGCGTGCCCGCGAAGGGCTGCAATGCAGCCCCCATCGATCTTTAGCCGATCATTTGCTTCAGCAGCGCCGCATGACGCTGCTGCTGCTTCTTCAACAGCAGCCGATTCGAGCGGAACACCGCTTTCAAGTCTGCCAGCGCCGCGTCGAAATCATCATTGATGATCACGTAGTCATACTCGTCGTAGTGCACCATCTCGCTGACCGCTTCCTTCATGCGCCCGGCAATGATCTCTTCGCTGTCCTGCCCGCGTCCGTCCAGGCGGTGGCGAAGCGCCTCCTGGCTTGGAGGCAGGATGAACACCGACAGCGCCTGTGGCATCAGCTTGCGCACTTGCTGGGCACCTTGCCAGTCGATTTCCAGGATCAGGTCGTAGCCTTGGTCCAAGGTGTGCTGCAGCGCGCTGCGCGAAGTACCGTAGAAGTTGCCGAACACTTCGGCATGCTCCAGAAAGTCTCCTTGCGCGATCAGCGTCTTGAACTCCTCGTGGACGACGAAGTGATAGTTCACCCCGTGCTGCTCGCCCGGGCGCATGGCGCGGGTAGTGTGCGAGACCGAGACGCGAATCTGCTGGTCGTCTTTGGTCAGGGCGGTGACCAGGCTGGTCTTGCCGGCACCCGAGGGGGCCGAAACGATGTAGAGGGTGCCGCTGCTGTGGTTCATGGTAGGGGTGGCCTTACTCGATGTTCTGTACTTGTTCACGCATCTGTTCGATCAGTACCTTCAGGTTGACCGCCGCTTGCGTGCTGCGTGGGTCGAAGGCCTTGGAGCCAAGGGTGTTGGCCTCGCGGTTGAGCTCCTGCATCAGGAAGTCCAGGCGCCGGCCAGCGGCGCCGCCACCCTTGAGCACGCGGCGCACTTCGGTGACGTGGGTGCTGAGGCGGTCGAGCTCCTCTGCCACGTCGCTTTTCTGGGCCAGCAGTACCATCTCTTGCTCCAGGCGCTGTGGGTCCAACTCGGCTTGCATGTCGCCGAAGCGGTCGAGAATCTTCTGCCGCTGCGCCGCCAGCATCTGCGGCACCAGGGCGCGCAGGGTCGTGACTTCGCTGGCCATGTTGTCCAGGCGTTCGTTGATCAGCCGCGCCAGTTCCTGGCCTTCGCGCTGGCGCCCGGCCTTGAGTTCGGCCAACGCTTCGTCGAACAGCGCCATGGCTTCGGCGTTCAGTGCCTGTGGGTCGCTGGTGTCGGCCACCAGCACGCCTGGCCATGACAGCACTTCCAGCGGGTTCAGGGGGGCAGGCTGCTTGATCAGGCCCGCCACTTCTTCGGCGGCGGCAACCAGTTGCTTTGCGCGCTCATGGTCCACTTTCAGCGGTTTGCCATTACTGTCTTCGTTGAGGCGCAAGGTGCATTCCACCTTGCCGCGTGACAGGCCCTGGCGCAGGCCTTCACGTACACCGCCTTCGAGGTCGCGCAGGGCCTCGGGCAGGCGCAGGTGCGGCTCCAGGTAACGGTGGTTGACCGAACGCAGCTCCCAGACCAGGGTGCCTTGGCTGCCGGCGCGCTCGACACGAGCAAAAGCGGTCATGCTGTGCACCATGGGGAGTACCTCGCGTAGATGAATGAACGGTGGGAGCCTCTCGGCTGCAAGGCGCAGGATTGTAGCGCAGTGTCGCCGTGGCGCCCAATCCGCCTATGTTACCGACGGGTGGCTACTGCGGTAGGAAAAGGCGACGGGCTGTGCCGGGCGCGACAATAGGCATGTCTTCCCCGGGCTGCGGGCTCTATAATGCTCGGCAGATTCAAAGTCCCAGTACAGGTATCCCAGATGAAACGTCCAAGTGGTCGCGTTGCCGATCAGCTCCGCTCGATCCGCATCACCCGCAACTACACCAAGCACGCCGAAGGGTCGGTACTGGTCGAGTTCGGTGACACCAAAGTCATCTGCACGGTCAGCGTTGAAAACGGTGTACCGCGCTTCCTCAAAGGCCAGGGCCAAGGCTGGCTGACCGCCGAGTATGGCATGCTGCCGCGCTCCACCGGCGAACGTAACCAGCGTGAAGCCAGCCGTGGCAAGCAGGGTGGCCGCACCCTGGAAATCCAGCGCCTGATCGGCCGTTCGCTGCGCGCCGCGCTGGACATGAGCAAGCTCGGTGACATCACCCTGTACGTCGATTGCGACGTGATCCAGGCCGATGGCGGTACCCGTACCGCGTCCATCACCGGCGCCATGGTTGCCTTGTGCGACGCTTTGGCAGTCATCAAGAAGCGCGGCGGCCTCAAGGGCGGCAACCCGCTCAAGCACATGATCGCAGCGGTATCTGTCGGCATGTACCAAGGCGAAGCGGTGCTCGACCTGGACTACCTGGAAGACTCCGCAGCCGAAACCGACCTGAATGTGGTCATGACCAGCGCTGGTGGTTTCATCGAAGTGCAGGGTACTGCCGAAGGCGCACCGTTCCAGCCGGAAGATTTCAACGCCATGCTCGCTCTGGCGCAGAAGGGCATGAACGAGATTTTCGAGCTGCAGCAGGCAGCACTGGCTGACTGAAGCCAGCCACGGAGGTGCGGGGCATGAGCGATTCGAACCTGTCGATCACCCCGCCCAATGCCGAAATCCGGCAATGGGCGATGTTCTGCCACCTCTCCGCGCTGTTGGGCCTGGTAGTGCCGCTCGGGCACCTGCTGGGCCCGCTGGTGCTATGGCACCTCAAGCGCGAGCAAGACCCTTTTATCGACGCCCAGGGCAAAGAGGCGCTGAACTTTCAAATCAGCGTGACCATTGCCGGGTTCATCTGCTTTCTGCTGATGTTCGTGTTTATCGGGCTGGTGCTGTTTGCCATGCTCACGGTGGCAGTGATGATATTGATCATCATTGCGGCGGTGCGGGCGAATGAGGGCAAGCCTTATCGCTACCCGATGATCTGGCGGCCGATCAAATAGCCACTGGGGCTGCAACGCAGCCCCAATGGCTATTTAGATGGTCAGCGTCCAGTCATAGTCGACGATCAGCGGCGCATGCTGGGAGAAGCGTGGCTGACGCGGCAGGCGAGCGTTGCGTACGAAGCGGCGCAGGCCCGGGGTGAGAATCTGGTAGTCGAACCGGTAGCCCAGGTTAAGCATCTCGGCCTGCTCGTTGTCTGGCCACCAGCTGTACTGGTCGCCTTCACGGCTGACTTCGCGCAAGGCATCGACATACCCCATCTCGCCAGTGATTGCATCCATCCAGGCGCGTTCTGGCGCCAGGAAGCCTGGCGACTGCTGGCTGTCACGCCAGTTTTTGATGTCGAGCTTCTGCTGCGCCACGTAGAACGAGCCGCAATAGATGTATTCGCGACGCTTGCGACGCTGCTTGTCCAGGTACTTGGCGAAGTCGTCCATCAACTTGAACTTCTGGTTCAAGTCTTCGTCGCCGTTCATGCCCGAAGGCAGCAGCAGGCTGGCAATACTGACTTTGTCGAAATCTGCTTGCAGGTAACGCCCGTAGCGGTCGGCTGTCTCGAAGCCCAGGCCGGTGATGACTGCCTTGGGCTGCATGCGCGAGTAAAGGGCCACACCACCTTGGGCTGGCACCTCCGCGTCGCAGGCATAAAGGAAATAGCCATCGAGCTGGAAAGCTGGGTCGTCGAGTTCAAAGGCCGAGGCGCGGGTATCCTGAAGGCAGATGACGTCGGCATTCTGGGCTTGCAGCCAGCTGAGCAAACCACGCTCGGCCGCAGCCTGAATGCCATTTACGTTCACACTGATGATCCGCATAAATGGCCCCATAAATCTCGTGCGTGTATGATACCCGAGCTCAACCCATTTAGCTAAATCCGTGGTGTCCGGGACTATTCATGCAGCCGTATCAGCGCGACTTTATCCGTTTTGCCATCGATCGCGGGGTACTGCGTTTCGGTGAATTCACCCTGAAATCGGGGCGTACCAGCCCGTATTTCTTCAATGCCGGCCTGTTCAACACCGGTTCCGCCCTGGCTGAACTGGGCCGTTGCTACGCCGCCGCCATCGTCGACAGCAAAATCCCCTTCGATGTGCTGTTCGGCCCGGCCTACAAGGGTATCCCTTTGGCAGCGACTACCGCCGTGGCCCTTGCCGACCAGCATCAGCTCGACGTGCCATGGTGCTTCAACCGCAAGGAAGCCAAGGACCACGGCGAAGGTGGCAGCCTGGTCGGCGCGCCGCTGGCCGGTGAAGTGCTGATCATTGACGACGTGATTACTGCCGGTACCGCCATTCGTGAGGTCATGCAGATCATCAACGCCCAGCAGGCCAAGGCCGCTGGTGTACTGATTGCGCTGAACCGTGAAGAGCGCGGCAATGGCGAACTGTCGGCGATTCAGGAAGTGGAACGCGACTTCGGTATCCCGGTGGTCAGCATTGTTTCGCTGACCCAGGTGCTGGAGTTCCTGGCTGACGATCCACAGTTGAAGCAGCACCTGCCGGCTGTGGAGGCCTATCGGGCGCAGTACGGGATCTGATCCTGGCCTAGGAATGAAAAAGGCGACCTTCTTCAGAGGGTCGCCTTTTTTTGTGCCGCCTGATCTGGCCCTTTCGCGGGTAATCCCGCTCCTACACGGGGATTTCCTTTGTAGGAGCGGGTTTACCCGCGAAGAGGCCAGTGCAGGCTAACCGATCAATCAGCGCGGCTTGCGGTTGGTAATCAGGGTGCCCACGCCGCTGTCGGTGAAAATCTCCAGCAGCACTGCATTCGGCACGCGGCCATCAATGATGTGCGAGCTGTTCACGCCGCCCTGTACCGCATCCAGCGCGCACTTGATCTTCGGCAGCATGCCGCCATAAATGGTGCCGTCAGCGATCAGTTCGTTGACCTGCTCGGTGGTCAGGCCTGTCAACACCTGGCCCTGCTTGTCCATCAGGCCGGCGATGTTGGTCAGCAGCATCAGCTTCTCGGCCTTCAGCGCCTCGGCCACCTTGCCCGCCACCAGGTCGGCGTTGATGTTGTACGACTCACCGTTGGCACCCACGCCGATTGGCGCGATGACCGGGATGAAGTCGCCCTTCACCAGCATGTTCAGCAGGTCGGTGTTCACGCTCACCACTTCACCGACGTGGCCGATGTCGATGATTTCCGGAGTGGTCATCTCTGGCGTCTGGCGGCTGACGGTCAGCTTGCGGGCGCGGATCAGCTCCGCGTCCTTGCCGGTCAGGCCGATGGCGCTGCCGCCGTGGCGGTTGATCAGGTTGACGATGTCTTTGTTGACCTGGCCACCCAGCACCATCTCCACCACGTCCATGGTCGCCGAGTCGGTGACGCGCATGCCGTCGATGAAGTGGCTCTCGATCGACAAGCGCTTGAGCAGGTCGCCGATCTGCGGGCCACCGCCGTGGACCACCACCGGGTTGATGCCCACAGCCTTCATCAGCACGATGTCACGGGCGAAGCCCGTCTTGAGCTCCTCGCTCTCCATCGCGTTGCCGCCGTACTTGATCACCAGGGTCTTGCCGACAAAGCGGCGGATGTAAGGCAGTGCTTCGGACAAAACCTCGGCTACATGGGAAGCGGCATCGCGATCGAGGGTCATGCAGGGCTCCTGTAAGGAACAGATAGTCGGTCAGAACGGCAGTTGCAGCTCAGGCTCTACCCGCAGCAACTGGGTGCGGAAAACATCCTTGATACGTTGCAATTCGGCGTCGCTGTCGGCCTCGAAACGCAGCACCAGCACCGGGGTGGTGTTGGAGGCGCGAACCAGGCCCCAGCCATTGGCGTAGTCGACCCGCACACCGTCAATGGTGGTCAGGTGGGCTTCGCCCCAGTCGGCGTCGCGTTGCAGTGCATCAATGATGCTGAATTTACCCTCGTCGGTCACATCAATATTGATTTCCGGCGTGGAAATATCATTCGGGAAGGCGGCAAACAGGTCTTCGGCGCTCTGCTGGGTCTTGCTGAGGATCTCCAACAGGCGCGCGGCGCTGTAGATACCGTCGTCAAAACCGTACCAACGTTCCTTGATGAAGATGTGACCGCTCATCTCGCCTGCCAGCAGCGAACCGGTCTGCTTCATCTTCTTCTTGATCAGCGAATGGCCGGTTTTCCACATCAAGGCGCTGCCACCGTGCTGTTCGATCAGCGGGGTCAGGCGGCGGGTGCATTTGACGTCGAAGATGATCTCGGCACCTGGGTTGCGCGACAGCACGTCCTGGGCAAACAGCATCAGCAGGCGGTCGGGGTAGACGATGCTGCCGGTGTTGGTCACCACGCCGACGCGGTCGCCGTCACCGTCGAAGGCCAGGCCGATATCGGCACCGGTTTCCTTGACCTTGGCGATCAGGTCTTCGAGGTTCTCCGGCTTGCCCGGGTCCGGGTGGTGGTTGGGGAAGTTGCCGTCGACCTCGCAGAACAGCGGGATCACTTCGCAGCCCAGGGCTTCGATCAATTGCGGTGCAACCACGCCAGCGGCGCCGTTGCCGCAGTCCACCACCACCTTGAGCTTTTTCGCCAGCTTTACGTCGCCGACGATCTGCTGGAAGTAGCGGTCGAGGATCTCGACCTTTTCCACGCGGCCTTGGGCCAGGGTCAGGTCGTTGGTTTTCAGGCGGGTCAGCAGGGCCTGGATCTGTTCGTTGGCCAAGGTGTCACCGGCGATGACGATCTTGAAACCGTTGTAGTCCGAAGGGTTGTGGCTGCCAGTCAGCATCACACCGGACTTGCCGGCCAGCACGTTGGCTGCGTAGTACAGCGCCGGGGTAGGCACCAGGCCGACGTCGCTGACGTGGCAGCCCGCATCGACCAGGCCCTTGATCAGCTGTTCCACCAGCATCGGGCCCGACAGGCGGCCATCGCGCCCTACCGAAACCTGCGGTTCGCCCTGGGCCAGGCTTTGCGCGCCGATGGCGCGGCCGATCCAGTAGGCGGTTTCGGCGTGAAGGGTCTTGCCGACCACGCCGCGTATGTCATATGCGCGGAAAATGCTGTCGGGCAATGCGGCGGGGACCAGGTGGGCCATGTCGTTCATCTCTGGAAGCTCCATTAGTCAAAGGCTTTCTGGGCAGGCGCAAACTGAACGCTTGGACGGTGGTTTCGCCAGAGAGTTCGCCATCCTTGGCCTGAACGGTCATTTGCCGGCTCAGTGGCTGCCGGAGTGACCGAAGCCGCCAGCGCCACGCTGGCTTTCGTCGAATGCTTCGACGATGTCGAAGTGAGCCTGCACCACCGGTACCAGCACCAGCTGGGCGATGCGCTCGCCCACCGCGATGGTGAACGGCGTGTTGCCGCGGTTCCAGCACGACACCATCAGCTCGCCCTGGTAGTCCGAATCGATCAGGCCGACCAGGTTGCCCAGCACGATGCCATGCTTATGGCCCAGGCCCGAGCGCGGCAGGATGACTGCCGCCAGGCCCGGGTCGCCGATGTAGATCGACAGACCGGTAGGAATCAGAATGGTCTGGCCCGGCTCGAGGAGGGTGTCTTCCTTGAGCAGGGCGCGCAGGTCGAGGCCGGCGGAGCCGGGGGTGGCGTACGCGGGTAGCGGGAATTCGCTGCCCAGGCGTGGGTCGAGGATCTTGGCTTGAAGAGCGTGCATGTAACTTATTGAACCTGGTTAAGCCGTTCGGCGATGAAGGCGACCAGTTGCCGGGCAATCTTGCCCTTGCTGGTCTGCGCGAAGAGGGTCTGGTGCTGCTGGCGGTCGATCACGGTCAAGGCATTTTCTTCGCTGTTGAAGCCGATGCTGGGGTTGGCCACATCATTGGCGACGATCAGGTCGAGGTTCTTGTCCTTGAGCTTGCGCGTGGCGTAATCGAGCAGGTGCTCGGTTTCGGCGGCAAAGCCGACGCTGAACGGGCGGTCGGCGCGGCCAGCAATGGTGGCAAGGATATCGGGATTACGCACCATCTGCAGCAGCATGCCGTCGCCGGTCGTAGGATCTTTCTTCAGTTTTTGTGTGGCAACCACTTCGGGGCGGTAGTCCGCAACCGCTGCCGAGGCAATGAACAGGTCGCACGGCATGGCCGCTTCACAGGCCGCGAGCATGTCTCGCGCGCTGACGACGTCGATGCGGCTGACCCGGTCAGGGGTTGGCAAGTGCACAGGGCCCGTGACGAGGGTCACCCGAGCCCCTGCTTCGGCGGCCGCTTCGGCCAGGGCGAAGCCCATCTTGCCGGAGCTATGATTGGTGATGTAGCGCACCGGGTCGATGTTTTCCTGGGTCGGCCCGGCGGTGATCAGCACGTGCTTGCCGGTCAGTGCCTGGCGCTTGAAGCTTTCCGCGGCGCACCAGGCCAGGTCGGTGGCTTCTAGCATGCGCCCCAGGCCGACGTCGCCACAGGCCTGGCTGCCGGATGCCGGGCCGAACACCTGAATGCCACGGCTCTTGAGCAGCTCGAGGTTGGCCTGGGTGGCCGGGTCGCGCCACATGGCCTGGTTCATCGCCGGCGCCACGGCGACGGTGGCGTCAGTGGCCAGCACCAGCGTGGTCAGCAGGTCGTCTGCCATGCCTTGGGCCATGCGTGCCATGAGGTCGGCGGTGGCAGGGGCGATCAACACCAGGTCCGCCCACTTGGCCAGTTCGATATGGCCCATGGCTGCTTCGGCGGCCGGGTCGAGCAGGTCCATGTGCACGGGGTGGCCCGACAGCGCCTGCAGGGTCAGCGGGGTGATGAATTCGGCACCACCCCGTGTCATGACGACGCGCACCTGCGCGCCGTGCTCGAGGAGACGGCGAATCAGCTCGGCGCTTTTGTAGGCGGCAATGCCGCCACCCACGCCGAGAACGATGCGCTTGCGATACAGCCGCTGCATAGGCTTGCCTTTTTCCAGTGAGAGCGGGCGACGACGTTTGAAATGCCTGCGGCGGAACGTCGCATGTACGAGGCGAAATAGATTAACACAGGGCCGAAATGGGCCGCAGCAAAGGCAGGGGTGGAATGAACATCAGGGAGTGGCCGGCGGAAGAACGGCCTAGGGAGAAGTTGTTGCAGCGAGGGGCAGGGAGCCTGACAGATACGGAGCTGCTGGCCGTTTTTCTCGGCTCAGGCGTACGTGGGCGTAATGTCGTGGAGCTTTCGCGAGGCTTGTTGGTGAAGTTCGGCAGCTTGCGCCGGTTGCTGGAGGCCGACCGCGAGGCCTTCGTCGGCGAGCTTGGGTTGGGCCCGGTGAGGTACAGCCAGCTGCAGGCACTGCTTGAGATCGGCCGCAGGCACCTTGCAACGTCGATTGAGCGCGAGTCTGCCATGGACAGCCCGGCAGCGGTGCGACGCTACCTGAAAGCCATGCTCAGGCATGAGGCCAGCGAGGTGTTCGGGTGTCTGTTTCTCGATACCAAGCACCGGCCACTGGCATTTGAGATCCTGTTCAGGGGCACGATAGATCGGGCGAGTGTCTATCCGCGAGAGGTGGTGCGACGGGCGTTGGTGCACAACGCTGCGGCATTGATCCTGTGCCACAACCATCCTTCAGGGATCAGTGAACCGAGTCAGGACGATGTGCATTTGACCCTGTCGTTGAAGCGGGGGCTGGCGTTGATTGATGTGCGGGTGCTGGATCACATCATCATTGGTGATGGGGAGCCGTTGTCGATGGTCGAGCATGGGTGGATTGTGGCCTGAGGGACTACTGAGAGCCTTATAGGGTCAGTACGGGCCCTTTCGCGGGTAAACCCGCTCCTACAGGGGTAGCGTCAACTGCCAGGCTGGCGCTGTCCTGTAGGAGCGGGTTTACCCGCGAAGAGGCCGGTACAGGCTTATTTGGTCACCGTCACCTTGCTGAAATCCAGCCGCCCGAACGGGCTCACCTGGTACCCCTCGACGCCTTGGCGCAGCAAGGTCGCCGCCGTCGGGTGCGCCAGTGGCACCCACAGCGCCTGCTGCTGGATCAGTGTCTGCGCCTGCTGGTACAGCCGGCTGCGCACGCTCTGGTCGTTGGTGGTGCGCCCGGCGCTGATCAACTGGTCGAGGCGGCTGTCGCAGAAGCGTGCGAAGTTGGTCCCTGACTCTACCGCCGCACAGGAAAACTGCGGGCTGAGGAAGTTGTCCGGGTCGCCGTTGTCGCCCGCCCAGCCCATGAACAGCAAGTCATGCTCGCCGGCCTTGGCGCGGCGTATCAGTTCGCCCCACTCGATCACGCGGATCTCCGCTTTCACGCCAATCTTCGCCAGGTCGGCTTGCAGCATCTGCGCGCCAAGGCTGGGGTTGGGGTTGAGCAGGCTACCCGAGGGCCGGGTCCAGATGGTGGTACTGAAGCCTTCGGCCAGCCCGGCCTTGGCCAGCAGGGCTTTGGCTTTCTTCAGGTCCAGCGGGTAGCCGGGCAGGTCCTTGGCGTAGCTCCAGGTGTTAGGGGGGTAGGGGCCGTTGGCAGCCACCGCAGAGTCTTCGAACACGGCCTTGAGGTAGGCCTGCCTGTCGAAGGCCAGGTTGATCGCCTGGCGCACTTCCGGCTTGTCCAGCGGCGGGTGCTGGCTGTTGATGGCGACGAAGGCAGTCATGAATGCCGGGGTGGTGGCCACCTTGAGGTTACCGTCCTTGCCCGCTTCGGCAATGTCCAACGGCTTGGGCGACAGGGCAACCTGGCACTCGCCACGCTTGAGCTTCTGCAGGCGCACGTTGGCATCGGTGGTGATGGCGAAGATCAGCGGGTCGATCGCGGGCTTGCCGGCGAAGTAGTCCGGGTTGGCGCGGTAGCGCACCACGGCGTCTTTCTGGAAACGCTGGAACACGAACGGCCCGGTGCCGATCGGTTGGTTGTTGAGATTTTCGGGTGTGCCGGCCTTGAGCAGCTTGTCGGCGTATTCGGCGGAGTAGATCGAGGCGAAGCCCATGCTCAGGGTGGCCAGGAAGGTGGCGTCCGGGTGGCTGAGGGTGAAGCGCACGGTGTTCGGCGACGGTGCCTCGATCGCCTTGATCAGGCTGCCCAGCTGCAGCGATTGGGCATGCGGGTAGCCGCCCGGCGCAGTTTTGTGCCAGGCATGGGCCGGGTAGAGCATGCGCTGGAAGCTGAACAGCACGTCGTCGGCATTCAGCTTGCGGCTTGGCTTGAAGTAGGGGGTGCTGTGAAACTTGACGTCATCGCGCAGGGTGAAGTCATACACCAAGCCGTCGGCCGATACCGTCCAGCTGGTCGCCAGGCTCGGCACCACCTTGCCTTGCGCCGCATCGAACTCCACCAGGCGGTTCATCAGCACGTCGGCGGTGGCGTTGGTGGTAGTGAGCGAATTGTACTGCACCACGTCGAAACCTTCGGGGCTGGCCTCGCTGCAAACGCTCAGCGGAGCGGCCTGGGCAACGCCGGCGGCGAACAGGGAGGTGAACAATAAGGAAAGTGCGGCGGCACGCATGGTGGCTCCTTGGCTGTCAGTGGCCCATCTGCCAGTGCAGTCTGTAAAAGGCCTACCCTAGTGCGCCCGCCGGCAAATGACCACACCCTTTTTTGCAAATCTTGCGACGAGCGGTCGACGACTGGCGGGGCCTGCCGCTATGCTGGCCCGGCGCGTTCTGGCTAGCGGTAATGTGCATCTACTGTTGTTGCGGCCAAGTCTTTCTGGTATAAAGCAGCGCTCTTTTCTAGGGGCTCGGCCTGTCGCATCAGCGGATCCGGTCGATAAGGCCTCCAGAATCACGGCGCCCAGGCGCCAAAGACTGAGAGATTAAGCGGCCAACCCATGCCGGGTTGGGCATGTGGTTTTAGAGGGCTGAGTCATGTCGAGAGTCTGTCAAGTTACTGGTAAGGGTCCAGTAACCGGGAACAACATTTCCCACGCAAACAACAAAACCCGTCGTCGTTTCCTGCCGAACCTGCAGCACCACCGTTTCTGGGTTGAATCCGAGAAGCGTTTCGTGCGTCTGCGCGTTTCCGCCAAAGGCATGCGTATCATCGACAAGCGCGGCATCGACGCCGTTCTGGTTGACATCCGTAAAGCTGGCGCCAAGGTTTAAGGGAGAGCATCATGCGTGAATTGATCCGTCTGGTTTCGAGTGCCGGTACCGGCCACTTCTACACCACCGACAAGAACAAGCGCACCACCCCGGACAAAATCGAGATCAAGAAATATGATCCGGTTGTTCGCAAGCACGTGGTGTACAAGGAAGCCAAGATCAAGTAATTGATCGGCGACCTGAAAAAAAACCCGCATCCGAAAGGACGCGGGTTTTTTTTGGGCTGCAGCAGGGTCAGTTGAAGGCGAAGCTCTGGATCATCAGGTCGGCGTCGGCCTTGATCTGGATGCGCTCGGCGTCGTAGTCGCGGGTGGACATCTCGTTGGGGCCAACCACGCGAGTGCGCCCGGTGAGGGCGCAGATGGTGCCTTTCAGTTCCGGCACGTAGCGGGTGCCGACCAGGTGAGCGAGGGTTTGCAGAACTTCTTCGTTGGTCATGCTGATTTTCCTTGTGAGGCTGAATGGCCCGAAACGGGCAGGGTCATCCTCACGCATGCCTGCAAACTCCCTGCGCTACATAATTATTTCTGCTCGAACATCACATAGATCTTGCGGCACGGCTCCAGCACCTCCCAAGTGCCTTTGAAGCCGGCGGGGATGACAAACCGATCGCCGGCACGCAGGGTTTTAGCCCCACCGTCCTGGTCGCGCAGCACCGAAACGCCCTGGACGATCTCGCAGTATTCGTGCTCCGTGTAGTTCACTGTCCACTGGCCCACCTCACCTTCCCATACGCCAGCGGCAAACTGCCCACACGGGCTGGAATAATGGTTGTAGACCGCCTGGTCCGGTTCGCCCTTGAGAATTTTCTCTGCAGCCGGGCGGTAGCGTTCGGCTTCGGTGAGGACCTGCGCGAAGTCGATGATGCTATCGATACTCATGGTTCGGCTCCTGTTGTTGTTTAATAAAATGAACATCAGTAGGCTTTTGAGCCTCTCGTGTCAAATATATTGATAGTTTACACCGGCTGGTTTAGGGTATCGCTTGCCAGTGTGCGCTTGGCGCCCGGCCAGAATTCTGACAACGCCTGTGAGTCCTCAGTGCGGCGTTGCACCTAAACAAGAGGAGGAGTTTCGTATGACCACCCTGACCCGTGCGGACTGGGAACAACGTGCCCAGCAACTGAAGATCGAAGGCCGTGCCTTCATCAACGGCGAATACACCGATGCCGCATCCGGTGAAACCTTCGAGTGCCTGAGCCCGGTCGACGGACGCTTCCTGGCCAAGGTTGCCAGCTGCGACCTGGCCGATGCCAACCGCGCTGTTGAAAACGCCCGTGCCACCTTCAACTCCGGCGTGTGGTCGCAGCTGGCCCCGGCCAAGCGCAAGGCCAAGCTGATCCGTTTCGCCGACCTGCTGCGCAAGAACGTCGAAGAGCTGGCGCTGCTGGAAACGCTGGACATGGGCAAGCCGATTGGCGACTCCTCCAGTATCGACATCCCAGGTGCGGCCCAAGCCATCCACTGGACTGCCGAAGCCATCGACAAGGTCTACGACGAAGTTGCCCCGACCCCGCATGATCAGCTTGGCCTGGTTACTCGCGAGCCGGTAGGTGTGGTCGGTGCCATCGTACCTTGGAACTTCCCGCTGCTGATGGCCTGCTGGAAGCTCGGCCCGGCGTTGGCCACCGGTAACTCGGTCGTGCTCAAGCCGTCCGAAAAATCGCCGCTGACTGCCATCCGCATCGCCCAACTGGCGATCGAAGCCGGTATCCCGGCTGGCGTGCTGAACGTGCTGCCAGGCTATGGCCACACCGTGGGCAAGGCACTGGCCCTGCACATGGACGTCGATACCCTGGTGTTCACCGGTTCGACCAAGATCGCCAAGCAGCTGATGGTTTACGCGGGCGAGTCGAACATGAAACGCATCTGGCTGGAAGCCGGTGGCAAGAGCCCGAACATCGTCTTTGCCGACGCCCCGGACCTGCAAGCTGCCGCCGAGGCCGCCGCCAGCGCCATCGCCTTCAACCAGGGCGAAGTGTGCACTGCAGGTTCCCGCCTGCTGGTCGAGCGTTCGATCAAGGACAAGTTCCTGCCGATGGTGGTAGAGGCCCTGAAGGGCTGGAAGCCAGGCAACCCGCTGGACCCGCAGACCACTGTCGGTGCCTTGGTCGATACCCAGCAGATGAACACCGTGCTGTCGTACATCGAGGCTGGCCACAAGGACGGCGCCAAGCTGCTGGCCGGCGGCAAGCGCACCCTGGAAGAGACCGGCGGCACTTACGTCGAGCCGACCATCTTCGACGGCGTGACTAACGCCATGCGCATTGCCCAGGAAGAAATCTTCGGCCCGGTGCTGTCGGTGATTGCCTTCGACACCGCCGAAGAAGCCGTGGCCATTGCCAACGACACCCCGTATGGCCTGGCCGCTGGTATCTGGACTTCGGACATTTCCAAAGCCCACAAGACCGCCCGTGCCGTGCGTGCGGGCAGCGTCTGGGTCAACCAGTACGATGGTGGCGACATGACCGCGCCGTTCGGTGGCTTCAAACAGTCGGGCAACGGCCGTGACAAGTCGCTGCACGCACTGGAGAAGTACACCGAGCTGAAGGCGACCTGGATCAAGCTGTAACCCGGTAGGTCCTCTTCGCGGGCAAGCCCGCTCCTGCAGGTCTTCGCGACCGATGCAGGAGCGGGCTTGCCCGCAAATGGGCCCCTGGAAATATTGGCTGGGAGGCTGCAATGCGTTGGGGTACCTACTTCGCCGTACTGGCATCGGTGCTCAGTGTCGGGCTGGCGCTCGGCGTGAGCATGCCGCTGGTGTCCCTGCGCCTGGAGGCCTGGGGCTACGGCAGCTTCGCCATCGGCGTGATGGCGGCAATGCCGGCGTTGGGCGTACTGGCCGGCGCCAGCCTGGCCAGCCGCCTGGCAGGGTGGGTTGGCGTACCGTCGGCGATGCGCCTGTGCCTGTGGGGCGGGGCGCTGTCGATTGGCCTGCTCGCGTTGCTGCCTAGTTACCCGTTATGGCTGCTGCTGCGGCTGATGATCGGCATGTCCCTGACCGTGGTGTTCATCCTCGGCGAAAGCTGGATCAACCAACTGGTGGTCGAACAGTGGCGTGGCCGGTTGGTGGCGCTGTATGGCAGCAGCTACGCCTTGAGCCAGTTGGCCGGGCCGTTGGTGCTGGGTTTCCTTGGCTCTGATGACGACTTCGGCTTCTGGGCGGCGACCGGCCTGCTGCTGGCCGCGCCGCTGGTTCTGCTGGGGCGTGGTGGGGCGCCGAGCACGGAAGCCTGCAGTGTCACCTTTGGCGACCTGTTCGCTTTCTGCCGACGCTTGCCGGTAATTGCCTGGGCCATTGCCCTGTTCGCCTCGTTCGAGGCGATGATCCTCACGTTGCTGCCGGTGTATTGCCTGCAGCAGGGCTTCAGTACCGAAATCGCCTTGTTCATGGTGAGTACCGTGGTGGTGGGTGATGCGGTGCTGCAGTTGCCCATCGGCGCGCTGGCCGACCATATGTCGCGACGTACCTTGTTCACTGGCTGTGCGGTGACCCTGCTGGTGTCCAGCCTGGCGATCCCGCTGCTGTTGCACACACCGGTTATCTGGCCATTGTGGGTGTTGTTCGGCGCCAGTGCCGGCGGCCTGTTCACCTTGTCGCTGGTGCTGATCGGTGAGCGCTACCGCGATGATGAGTTGGTACGGGCCAATGCCCACGTGGCTCAGCTGTGGGGTATTGGCTGTTTGCTCGGGCCGTTGTTGGCGGGGGCGGGGAGCCAGTGGATCAGCGGGCATGCGTTGCTGTTCCTGATGGCGGCCGGGGCTGCGGGGTTGGTGGTATTGACCCGGCGGCGCGGAGCCTTTGAGCCGGTTTCTGCCTGATGATTGTTGGGGGCCGCAAGGCCCCCGGAATCGCAGCTACAGCATCTTCTCCAAGCCAACCGCCTTGCTGATCCAGGCATTGAGCCGCCGCCAGACCCCACCCGGCTCAGACGTCAGCACGTGCCGGCGGCCATTGTCCTCGGTCGCCCACACCAGCTTGTTACCTATCAGTTTCACCTGATAGCTCAGCGCAGGCGCCATACCCTGCTGGGCCAGCTCGCGGGTGTATTCGGCCAGCTCCGGGCTGTCCACCAGTACCCCGACCTCGGTGTTCCACAATACTGAGCGCGGGTCGAAGTTGAACGAGCCGATGAAGGTCTTGCGCCGGTCGAACACGATCGCCTTGGTGTGCAGGCTCGAATCCGAGCTGCCACGGAAACTCAGTCGCCCCGCGCTGGGGTCGCCTGGCTGGCGGCGAAGCTCGTAAAGCTGCACCCCGTGCTCAAGCAAGGCACGACGATAGGGTGCATAGCCTCCATGCACTGCCGGCACGTCGGTGGCTTCCAGCGAGTTGGTCAGCAGCTTCACCGAAACGCCAGCGTCGGCGCGGCCGGTCAGGTACAGCAGCCCCGGTTCGCCCGGTACAAAGTAGGCCGATGCCAGGACCAACTCGCGGTGCACGTTAGCCAGGTCCGGTGCCAGTTGCTGGCTCAGCAGTAATTGCGGGTCCGGTTCGTCTTCGGCCAACACCTTGCTGGGCGCATCCCATAGCGCCTGGGCGTGAGCCCAGATCAGCTCGTTGCGCCACACATCCAGGCGCGGCTGCGACTGGTAGGCCATCAAGCGGTCGTACAGGGCCTTGCGCTGGGTCCTGGCTTTGGCCAGCGACACTTCCAGGCGCTGGCGGCTGGCCCGCAGGTCGTTGGCATCCGGGTCATGCCAGAGGAAGTCGGTGATCGGCCGGCTGAGGGCGCTGTTCCAGTACTGGTCGAAGCTGTGCCCCAACTGCTCGGCTACCGGGCCCACGCCCAGCAGGTCGATGTCGGTGAAGTTGAGGTTGGGCTCGGCATCGAAATACTCGTCGCCCAGGTTGCGCCCGCCGACGATGGCCATGCTGTTGTCCACCAGGAACAGCTTGTTGTGCATGCGCCGGTGCTGGCGCGACAAGTTGAACAGCCGGCCCACGGCGCGCGTAACGCCGGTACTGCGCCCCAGATGCAGTGGGTTGAACACTCGAATCTGGATGTTCGGGTGGGCATTAAGGGTGCCCATGACGGTGTCCAGGCCGTCGCTGGTGGTGTCGTCGAGCAGGATGCGCACGCGCACGCCACGGTCGGCAGCGCGCAGCAGTTCATGCACAAGGGCGCGGGTACTGAGGCCGTCGTGGACGATGTAGTACTGCAGGTCGATGCTCGCCTGGGCGTTGCGTATCAGTTCGGCGCGGGCGCGAAATGCCTCGTTGCTGTTGGGCAGCAGGCGAAAGCCCGAGCGGCCGCCATAGGGCGCGGCTTGGCGCAGCACCGAGCGGCCAAAGGCCGAATCGTGGGCAGGCAACGCCTGACTGGTTTCGCGGGGCGCGCTGATGCTTGTGCAACCGGCAAGGCCGAGCAACAACACCAGCAGCAGAGGCAAGGCTCGCTGGAGTCTCAAGGGTGGACCGTCCTGTGCAGCAAGGGCTTTAGGGGTTTGACCGTGACGGGCGGCGCAAAGTTACGCGTCGGCGCTTTCGTCATCCAGTAGACGAAGGGCGGTTTCACCTACCTTACGCACGGAGGCTTCGATTTGCGGCGTTGGCCTGGCGGCGAAATTCATGCGCAGGCAGTGGCGGAACTTGCCCGAGGCCGAAAAGATGCTGCCCACGGCAACCTGCACGCCCTGCTCCAGTAAAGCGCGGTTCAGCCGAAGCGTATCGAGATGTTCGGGTAATTCCACCCACAGCATGAAGCCGCCCTGGGGCCGGCTCACCCGGGTGCCCGCCGGGAAGTAGCGGGTCACCCAGTCGCCCATCAGGTCGCGGCCACGCTGGTACTGGCTGCGCATGCGCCGCACATGGGGCTGGTAGTGGCCGCCGGCGATGAAGTCAGCGATGGCCAGCTGAGGCTGGCTGGCGGTGCTGCCGGTGCTGATGTACTTCATGTGCAGCACACGCTCCAGGTAGCGCCCGGGCGCCACCCAGCCGATCCGCAGGCCGGGCGCGAGGGTTTTGGAGAACGAACTGCAGAGCAGCACGCGGCCATCGTCGTCGAACGACTTCAGGGTGCGTGGGCGTGGGTAGGTATAGGCCAGGTCGCCGTACACATCGTCTTCCAGAATTGCCACGTCATAGCGTTGGGCGAGGCTCAACAGGGCCTTCTTGCGTGCCTCGGGCATGATGTAGCCCAGCGGGTTGTTGCAGTTGGGGGTGATCTGGATGAGCTTGATCGGCCACTGCTCCAGGGCCAGTTCCAGCGCCTCCAGGCTGATGCCGGTGACCGGGTCCGTGGGGATTTCCAGCGCTTTCATGCCCAAGCCTTTGAGGGTTTGCATGGCGCCGTGGAAGCTGGGCGAGTCGACCGCGACGATGTCGCCTGGCTCGCAGACCGCGCGGATGCTGCATGACAGCGCCTCATGGCAGCCGGTGGTGATCACCAGGTCGGCCGGCCCCAGGCGGCAGCCGGAGTCGAGCATCAGCCGGGCCACCTGTTCGCGCAGGGCCAGGTTACCGTGGATGTTGTCGTAGTACAGGCCAGGCATGTCCTGGCGCCGGCTCAACTGGGCAAGGCTGCGCAGCAGCGGCTTCAGGGTAGGGCTGTCGATGTCGGGCATGCCGCGGCCGAGTTGCACCACATCCTGGCGCGGCGTACTGCGCACCAGCTCCAGCACGTGTTCCCACTGCGAGATGTCCACCGGGCGCTGGGCCGGGCGGCTAACTGCGGGCAGTGCCGGCAACTGCCGTTGGTCGCTGACGAAGTAGCCGGACTTGGGCCGCGGCGAGACCATACCGCTGTCTTCGAGTATGCGATAGGCCTGCTGCACGGTGCTCAGGCTGACCCCGTGCTCCTCACTCAGTGCGCGCACGGACGGCAGGCGCTGGCCGGGGCGATAGAGCCCCTGCTCGATGCGGGCGCCGAGTATTTCGGCGAGATTCAGGTAGAGGGTCACGGCATACTCCTGCGCTGCATTGGCATAGCGACCGGTACAGTTGGCCCGAAAATACAGCATTCAGTCTGCCAGCGGCCAATTCTGTATGGGAATAATAAGGCTGTATTGGATCTGTATTGTCGAGGGTGCCGACGCGCATGCTTTCTCCACGGTAACCACTGAACGGGAGGATGCGGTGATGGGTGGCATGAGCGATGTGCGCTTGCAACTGTTGGCCAAGGAACTGGAAGCCGGGCAGCAGGCCAAGGTGTTCAACGCGCCAGAGGGTTTGGGGCGTTGGGGGCTGATGCTGCATCGCTGGCATACCCGCAGGGCGTTGCTGCAGCTGACCGATGACGAGTTGCGCGATGTTGGGCTGAGCTGGGAGCAGGCCCGGATCGAAGGGCAGAAACCCTTCTGGAAGGACTGACACGGTGGTCGCTGAAGGGCCTGTTGTGCCCCAGACTTGAAACTTGCTCCGACCCTGTGGGAGCGGGCATGCCCGCGAAGCGTCGCGGAGGATGGCACGGGCTTCGCCCGTGTTCGCGGGCACGCCCGCTCCCACAGGGGGCTAGTCAGCTCTTAGATTTTAAGCAAGACAGTTGCTGCCACAAGGATGGGGACTTTCAGGCCAGCTCTTTGAGGCGATGCCACAGCATCCCCAGCGCCAGCAGTGGCGAGCGCAGGTGCTTGCCGCCAGGGAAGGTGATGTGCGGCACCTTGTTGAAAAGGTCGAAGCGCCCGCTTTCCTGGCCACTGATGGCTTCACCCAGCAGGCGTGCGGCCAGGTGGGTGGCGTTGAGCCCATGGCCCGAGTAGGCCTGGGCGTAATACACGTTCGGCTGGCTGGCCAGGCGGCCAACCTGCGGCAGGCGATTGGCACCAATGCCGATCATGCCACCCCACTGGTAGTCGATGCGCACGTCGGCAAGCTGCGGGAACACCTTGAGCATCTTTGGCCGCATGTAGGCGGCGATGTCCTTCGGGTCGCGGCCTGAATAGTGGCAGGCACCGCCAAACAGCAGGCGGTGGTCGGCGGACAGGCGGTAGTAGTCCAGCGCCACGCGCTGGTCACACACCGCCATATTCTGCGGCAGCAATGCGCGTGCGCGTTCTTCGCCCAGCGGCTCGGTGGCGATGATGTAGCTGCCGGCCGGCAGCACCTTGCCGCCCAGTTCGCGGTTGAGGTCGTTGTGGTAGGCATTGCAGCACAGTACCAGGGTCTTGGCGCGTACCCGGCCTTGGGCAGTATGCACCTGCACTTCTGTGCCGTAGTCGATGCGGGTGACTTCGGATTGCTCGAACAACTTCACGCCCAGGCGGGCGGCTGCGGCGGCTTCACCCAGTGCCAGATTGAGCGGATGCAGATGCCCGGAGCCCATGTCGACCAACCCGCCCACGTAGCAATCGGCACCGACCACGCTGTGGATATCGTCCTTGCCGACCAGCCGCAGCTCATGTGCATAGCCCAGACTGCGCAGGTCCTCGGCGTCTTGGGCAAAGCCCAGCAGCTCGGCGGGTTTGTTGGCCAGGTCGCAGTAGCCCCAGGCCAGGTCGCAGGCGATGGCATGCTTTTCAATCCGCTCGCGCACGATCTGTACGGCCTCCAGGCCCATCAGTTTCATGGTGCGCACGCCTTCTTCTCCGATGACCGGGAGGAACTGCTCCAGACCATGACCGACCCCTCGGATCAGTTGCCCGCCATTGCGCCCACTGGCGCCCCAGCCAAGTTTGCGCGCTTCCAGCAGGATGACCGAGAAACCACGCTCGGCCAGCTCGATGGCGGTGTTCAGGCCCGAGTAGCCGCCGCCGATGATGCACACGTCGGCGTTGTGTTCGCCTTGCAGGTAGGCGTGGTCGGGGTGTGGCGCGCTGCTGGCGGCGTAATAGGAGGCGGCGTGCTGCGCGCTGTGGATCATTGGGGCGGCCCTGAAAAATGGAGGGGGGACGAGGATAAGCTGTGCCATCGCGGCCGGGCAACCAGCGAGGGCTTCATACTCGTTCGCGGGTGAACCCGCGAATAAGCCTATAATCCAATCACTTTGTCAGCTTGTATCCCGTCATGTCCTGTAACCGCCACAAGATCCACTTCCTGCGCGAACTCATCCCCTCTTTCGAGTGCGAGCCCGGCTGCCACGACTGCTGCGGCCCGGTCACCACCTCGGCGGAGGAAATGGCCCGCCTGCCGCGCAAGTCCCAGGCCGAGCAGGACGCTGCTCTGGAGCGTCTGGACTGCGTGCACCTGGGGCCCAACGGCTGCACGGTGTATGAAGAGCGGCCGATGATCTGCCGGCTGTTCGGTACCACCCCGCGCATGGCCTGCCCGCGGGGTCGTGGCCCTGAACCGATGATCGACCCCGCCGCTGAACAGTTGGTCCACCAGTTCATTGCCACCACCCGCCAGGTGCTGGTCTAGCCTCAGTCCGGGATCGGCAGGCAGAGGCTCTCCTTCACCTCTTCCATTACGATGTAGCTCTTCGATTCGCGCACGTGCGGCAGTTTCAGCAGGATGTCCCCGAGCAGCTTGCGGTACGAGGCCATTTCCGAAATACGCGCTTTCACCAGGTAGTCGAAGTCGCCCGACACCAGGTGGCATTCCAGCACGTGGGGCAGCTTCAAGACCGCGCGGCGGAACTCCTCGAAGGTATCGCCTGACTTGTAGTCCAGGCTGATTTCCACGAACACCAGCAGGCTGCCCTTGAGGTGCTGCGGGTTCAGGCGGGCGTTGTAGCCCATGATGATGCCCTCGCGCTCGAGGCGGCGAACCCGCTCGGTACAAGGGGTGGTGGACAGCCCAACTTTCTCGCCCAGTTCGGTGAAGGAAATACGCCCGTCATTCTGCAGGATACGCAGGATGTTGCGGTCGATCTTGTCCAGTTCACGCTTGGTCTGGTGCTGGGTTCTCATAGGGGATGCCCCTCCGTGAAAGGCGATTTTGCCGAGAATTCTCGCCAATAATAGGCTTTTATATAGTGAATTGCACTGGTCTCAAATTCCTATACTGCGCCCATTCATGCCATTTCAATAAAAGTGTGCGGCGCGCCGCGTGTGAGGGATAAAACGATGCGAGTTCTGGTACTTGGTAGCGGTGTAATCGGAACCGCCAGTGCCTACTACCTGGCCCGGCAAGGTTTCGAAGTCACGGTGGTCGACCGCCAGCCGGCGGTGGCCATGGAAACCAGCTTTGCCAACGCCGGCCAGATCTCGCCCGGCTATGCCTCGCCCTGGGCTGCCCCTGGTGTACCGCTCAAAGCCATCAAATGGCTGCTGGAGCGTCACGCTCCCCTGGCCATCAAGCTCACGGGCGATGTCGACCAGTACCTGTGGATGGCACAGATGCTGCGCAACTGCACCGCCAGCCGCTACGCGGTGAACAAGGAGCGTATGGTGCGCCTGTCCGAGTACAGCCGTGACTGCCTCGACGAGCTGCGCGCCGAAACCGGCATCAACTACGAAAACCGCAGCCTGGGTACCACCCAGCTGTTCCGCACCCAGGCCCAGGTCGATGCTGCGGCCAAGGACATTGCCGTACTCGAACAGTCCGGTGTGCCCTACGAGTTGCTCGACCGCGACGGCATTGCCCGCGTCGAACCCGCCCTGGCCGGCGTGAAAGATATCCTGGCCGGCGCCCTGCGCCTGCCGAACGACCAGACTGGCGACTGCCAGCTGTTTACCACCAAGCTCGCCGACATGGCGTTGAAGCTGGGCGTGGAGTTCCGCTTCGGCCAGGACATCCAGCGCCTGGACTTCGCCGGTGACCGCATCAATGGCGTGTGGATCGACGGCAAGCTGGAGACGGCAGACCGCTACGTGCTGGCGCTGGGCAGCTACTCGCCACAGATGCTCAAGCCGTTGGGCATCAAGGCTCCGGTGTACCCGCTGAAAGGTTATTCGCTGACCGTGCCGATCACCAACGCCGACATGGCTCCGACCTCGACCATTCTCGACGAGACCTACAAGGTTGCGATCACCCGTTTCGATAACCGCATCCGCGTTGGCGGGATGGCTGAAATCGCCGGCTTTGACCTGTCGCTGAACCCGCGCCGGCGCGAAACACTGGAGATGATCGTCAACGACCTTTATCCTCGCGGCGGTGACTTGAGCCAGGCCAGCTTCTGGACCGGCCTGCGCCCGGCGACCCCGGACGGCACGCCGATCGTGGGCGCCACGGCGTTCCGCAACCTGTTCCTGAACACCGGTCACGGTACCTTGGGCTGGACCATGGCGTGCGGTTCCGGTCGCTTGCTGGCCGACCTGATTGCGCGCAAGAAGCCGCAGATCAGTGCCGAAGGCCTGGATATCTCCCGGTATGGCAACAGCCGGGAAGTGGCCAAGCACGGGCAAAGCGCGCCGGCTCACCAGCAGTAATAGCCTGTGCCGGCCCATTGGCGGGCTTGCCCGCTCCCGCTGGAACACCACCGCTTTTGAAAGCTGTGCACGACCTGTGGGAGCGGGCAAGCCCGCGAAGAATCCACCACCGATTTCAACCCGAACCACCATAAGGCAGCCGCCATGCGTCCCGCCCGCGCCCTGATCGACCTCCAGGCCCTGCGCCACAACTACCGTCTGGCCCGTGAACTGACCGGTGCCAAAGCCCTCGCCGTGATCAAGGCCGACGCCTATGGCCACGGCGCCGTGCGCTGCGCCCTGGCCTTGGAGGCCGAGGCCGACGGCTTTGCGGTGGCCTGCATCGAGGAGGCACTGGAACTGCGCGCCGCCGGTATCAATGCCCCGGTGCTGCTGCTGGAAGGTTTTTTCGAAGCCAGCGAACTGGCACTGATCGCCGAGCACGACCTGTGGTGCGTGGTGCACTCGCTGTGGCAGCTGGAAGCCATCGAGAAAACCCCGCTGCACAAGCCGCTCACCGTCTGGCTGAAGCTGGACAGTGGCATGCACCGCGTTGGCCTGCATCCCAAGGACTACCACGATGCCTACCAGCGACTGCTGGCCAGTGGCAAGGTTTCGCGCATCGTGTTGATGAGCCACTTCGCTCGCGCCGACGAACTGGACGCTGACGCTACCGCCCAGCAAATTGCCGTGTTCGAAGCTGCCCGACAGGGCCTGGCCGCCGAATGCAGCCTGCGTAACTCACCCGGCGTGCTGGGCTGGCCGCAAGCGCCCAGCGACTGGGTACGCCCAGGCCTGATGCTGTACGGCGCCACGCCGTTCGAAGTGGCGCAGGCCGAGGCCGCACGCCTGCAACCGGTGATGACCCTGCAATCGCGGGTGATCAGCGTGCGCGAGCTGCCTGCCGGCGAGCCGGTGGGCTATGGTGCCAAGTTCGTCAGCCCTCGGCCGACCCGCGTGGGTGTGGTCGCCATGGGCTATGCCGATGGCTACCCGCGCCAGGCGCCCAACGGCACCCCAGTGCTGGTCGCCGGCAAGCGTACCCACCTGATCGGCCGGGTGTCGATGGACATGCTCAGCATCGACCTCACCGACGTACCGCAAGCCACTGTCGGCAGCCCGGTCGAACTCTGGGGCAAGCAGGTGCTGGCCAGTGAAGTGGCCGCGCAGGCGGGCACCATTCCGTACCAGATCTTCTGCAACCTGAAGCGAGTACCACGGGACTACGTCGGCGAATGAGACGCTGAAGCGGACAGGTTGGGGGCGGTGTGTTGTAAATACTGAACGGCATTGCCATGATATCGTTCACATCCACCCCCCTTTCACCGTTTCAGGAGGCTCCAGCTTTGGACGTCGGCGAACGACTGCAAGCCATCCGCAAGCTCAAGGGCCTGTCGCAGCGCGAACTCGCCAAGCGTGCTGGCGTGACCAACAGCACCATCTCGATGATCGAGAAGAACAGCGTAAGCCCCTCTATCAGCTCGCTGCGCAAAGTGCTGAGCGGCATTCCCATGTCCATGGTCGAATTCTTTTCGGTCGAGCTGGAGCCGCAAAGCCCGACTCAGATCGTCTACAAGGCCCACGAGCTGATCGATATCTCGGACGGTGCGGTGACCATGAAGCTGGTGGGCAAGTCGCACCCCAACCGTGCCATCGCTTTTCTGACCGAGGTGTACCCGCCAGGTGCGGACACCGGTGCCGAGATGCTGACCCACGACGGCGAGGAGACCGGTATCCTGCTTGAAGGCCGCCTGGAACTGGTGGTCGGCAACGAGATTTTCGTTCTCGAAGAAGGCGACAGCTACTACTTCGAAAGCACCCGCCCGCACCGCTTCCGCAACCCATTCGACCAGCCGGCGCGGCTGATCAGTGCGGCGACGCCTTCAAACTTTTGATCCAGCGCAGTGCATTGATTCGGCAATACCCCTTTCCTGTGTGGGGTCGTTTCACGGCCTCTGGGTTCCCGCTATACTTTTCAACGCTCGCCGATCCGTGGCCGCGAGCGTGATTAGCCACCATGAGGGTGTTCGCGTGAATCAAATCAAGAAGATGCTGGCCGTACCAGCAGCCGTATTCGCCCTCTGGGCAATGAGCGCAACCGCTGCGACCAATGACGACATTGCCAAGCGCCTGGAGCCGGTTGGCCAGGTGTGCGTCCAGGGCCAGGAGTGCAAAGGCATGGAAGTGGCCGCTGCAGCGGGTGGCGGGGGAGCCAAGACGCCGGATGAAATCATCGCCAAGCACTGCAACGCCTGCCATGGCAGCGGCTTGCTCGGCGCGCCTAAAATTGGTGACACCGCCGCGTGGAAAGAACGCGCCGACCACCAGGGCGGCCTGGATGGCATCCTGGCCAAGGCCATTACAGGCATCAACGCCATGCCGCCAAAGGGCACCTGTGCAGACTGCTCGGATGAAGACCTGAAAGGGGCGATCAAGAAAATGTCCGGGTTGTGATTTACAGCTGAATTGCATGAGGCCCGCCGTTGATGGCGGGCTTTGTTTTTTTGTTGCCTGGGCCGGCCTCTTCGCGGGCAAGCCCGCTCTCACAGGTACCCCACAGGACCTGAAGGTTGTGTTAATCCTGTGGGAGCGGGCTTGCCCGCGAAAGGGCCGGTACAGGCAACCAATTACTTCAGCCCTATGTCCAACTCCTGAACCCATGGATGTTTCAGGAGGCCCAGATGCACCTCTGCTCCATCGACCAGGCTGTCGAGCAGGTCTTGTCCCGGCTGCCAGCCCATATCCACATGGGCCTACCTTTGGGCCTGGGCAAACCCAATGCCTTCGTCAACGCGCTTTACGCCCGCGTACGCGAGCTGCCCGAACGGCGCCTGACCATCTATACCGCACTTTCCCTCGGCCGCCCGCCACTGGGCGATGGCCTGCAGCGGCGCTTTCTCGAACCCTTCGTCGAGCGTGTCTTCGCTGACTACGAAGAGCTCAGTTACCTCGCAGACCTGCGCAACGACACGTTGCCACCCAATATTCGGGTCGAACAGTTCTTCATGCAGCCCGGCAGCCTGCTGCACAGCGAATTGGCCCAGCAGGACTACGTCAGCAGCAACTACAGCCACGCCGCACGTGATATCAACGCCAAGGGCCTGAACCTGGTCGCCCAGTTGGTGGCCGCCACCCCCGAAAAGCCCGTGCACCTGAGCCTGGCCTGCAACCCAGACATCACCCTCGACCTGCTGCCGATGATCGCCAAGCGCCGCGCTGCAGGCGAAACCATCCTCATGCTGGGCCAGGTGCATGCCGAACTGCCCTACATGCCAGGCGATGCCGAGCTGCCCATCGATGCCTTCGACCTGCTGCTCGATGCAGTCGAGCAACGTCGGCTGTTTTCCACACCAAACATGCCGGTTGGCATTCAGGACCACTGCATCGGGCTGCACGCCAGCAGCCTGGTGCGTGACGGCGGCACCCTGCAGATCGGCATTGGTGCCATGGGCGATGCGGTTGCGGCGGCATTGCTGGCACGTCAGGGAGACAACGCCGGTTACCGAGCGGTGCTCAAGGCGCTGGATGTCGGACCGTGGCAGACATTGATCGAGCGAGAAGGGGGCCTGGACACCTTTGCCCATGGCTTGTACGGCTGCAGCGAGATGTTCGTCAACGGCCTGCTGGTGCTGGCCGAAGCAGGGCTGCTACGACGCCCGGCGGACGAGCAAGGCGCAATACTGCATGGCGGCTTTTTCCTAGGCCCGCAAGCGTTCTACCAGCGCTTGCGCGAGATGCCGCTGGAGCAGCGCGCGCAGTTTGCCATGACCCGTATCAGCTTCATCAACGAGCTCTATGGGCAGGAGGCACTCAAGCGCCGACAACGTCGTGATGCGCGCTTCATCAACACCGCGTTCGGCATGACCCTGCTCGGCGCTGGGGTGGCCGACCAGCTGGAAGACGGCCGCGTGCTCAGTGGCGTGGGCGGGCAGTACAACTTCGTTGCCCAGGGCCATGCGCTGGAGGGCGGGCGTTCGATCCTGCTACTGCGCAGCTGGCGCGAGGCAGGCGGGGAGGTGACCTCGAACCTGTTCTGGACCTATGGCCACTGCACCATTCCCCGGCACCTGCGCGATATCGTGGTGACCGAGTACGGCATTGCGGACTTGCGTGGGCAGACTGACAGCGAAGTGATTGCGCGGTTGTTGGCGGTGAGCGATTCGCGGTTCCAGCCGGGCCTGATCAAGCAGGCCAAAGACGCTGGCAAGCTAGCCGACGACTTTCAGCTGGAGGCGCGCTTTACCGACAATACCCCGCAACGCCTGGAGGCGATCAGGGCACAGCATGCGCGGCTGTTCCCGGAGTATCCGATGGGCACCGACTTTACGGCCGAGGAGCGGGATCTGTTGCGGGCGCTGAACTGGTTGAAGAGCAAGTTCAAGCTGAGCGAGGTGCTGGAGCTGGGGAAGGCAGCGTTGGATGCACCGGGGCCGGAAGGGTATGAGCGGCATCTGGCGCGGATGGGGCTGGAGGTTCCGCAAGGGTTGAAAGAGGAGCTTTATCAGCGGCTACTGCTGGCAGGGTTACAGGCTACAAGTTAATCGCTTGCGCACACTGGCCCCGTGTAGGAGCGGGTTTACCCGCGAATGCGATATTGAATCTGCCATCGCATTCGCAGGTAAACCCGTTCCTACGCCGGGGCGGTGAGGCCTTATTCGATGAAGCTGACCACACCACCTTCCAGCGACTTCACCCGGGCCAGCGATTCAACGCGGTAACCCTGGCTGTCCAGTTCGGCACGGCCGCCCTGGAACGACTTCTCGATCACGATACCCAGGCCCGCCACGGTGGCACCTGCCTGCTTGATGATCGAGATCAACGCCTGCGAGGCTTTGCCGTTGGCCAGGAAGTCATCGATCACCAGCACGCGGTCGCTGCTGTTGAGGTGACGCGGCGAAATGGCCACGGTGTTCTCGGTTTGCTTGGTGAAGGAATACACCGAGGCGGTCAGCAGGTTTTCGGTCAGGGTCAGCGACTGGTGCTTGCGAGCGAAGATGACCGGCACACCCAGTTTCAGACCGGTCATCACCGCCGGGGCAATGCCCGAGGCTTCGATGGTGACGATCTTGGTCACGCCGGCATCGGCGAACAGGCGGGCAAACTCGTCACCGATCAGCTGCATCAGCGCCGGATCGATCTGGTGGTTGAGAAACGCGTCGACTTTGAGAACCTGATCGGAAAGCACGATGCCTTCTTCGCGAATCTTCTGATGCAGTGCTTCCACTGTGATTTCCTCGATGTAACAAAGGTTGCCGCTGGAGGCGGCAAAGTTAAAGAGTAATGGTTGATCAGCGTTTGAGCATTGCCCGGATATCGGCCAGGGCGTTGTTGCCGCGAGCGGCCTTCACCTCGACCGGCGCATCGTCAAGGCCCTCCCAGGCCAGGTCGTCCGGTGGCAGTTCGTCGAGGAACCGGCTGGGCGTGCAGTCGATGATTTCACCGTACTGCTTGCGCTTGGCGGCGAAGGTGAAGGCCAGGGTCTGGCGCGCGCGGGTGATACCCACGTAGGCCAGGCGGCGTTCCTCTTCGATGGTGTCGGCCTCGATGCTGGAGCGGTGCGGGAGGATTTCCTCTTCCATGCCCATGATGAACACGTAGGGGAATTCCAGGCCCTTGGAGGCATGCAGGGTCATCATCTGCACACCTTCGGCGTTCTCTTCTTCTTCCTGCTGGCGCTCGAGCATGTCGCGCAGCACCAGCTTGCCGATGGCGTCCTCGATGGTCATGTCACCCTCTTCGTCCTTCTCGAGGGTGTTCTTCAGCGCTTCGACCAGGAACCAGACGTTGCTGATGCGGAACTCGGCAGCTTTGTCGCTGGCGGTCTGCTGGCGGATCCAGTTCTCGTAGTCGATGTCGCGGATCATCTCGTGCAGTGCGGCAATCGGGTCTTCCAGGGCAACCTTGTGGCGCACCCCGTCCAGCCAGTGCTTGAAACGCTGCAAGCGCTCGGTGTAGCGCGCGTCAAGGTGCTCGCCCAGGCCCAGCTCTTCGCTGGCGGCGTACATCGAAATGCCGCGCTCGGTGGCGTAGTTGCCGAGCTTTTCCAGGGTGGTGGAGCCGATCTCGCGGCGCGGCACGTTGATTACCCGCAGGTAGGCGTTGTCATCGTCCGGGTTCACCAGCAGGCGCAGGTAGGCCATCAGGTCCTTGACCTCCTGGCGGCCGAAGAAGCTGTTACCGCCCGACAGGCGATACGGCACCTGGTGGTGCTGCAGCTTCAGTTCGATCAGCTTGGCCTGGTAGTTGCCGCGGTAAAGGATGGCAAAGTCGCTGTACGGGCGGTTGGTGCGCAGGTGCAAGGTGAGGATTTCCATGGCCACGCGTTCGGCCTCGGCTTCCTCGTTCTTGCAGCGGATCACGCGGATCTCGTCGCCCACGCCCATTTCGCTCCACAGCTGCTTTTCGAACGCATGCGGATTGTTGGCGATCAACACGTTGGCGCAGCGCAGGATGCGGCTGGTGGAGCGGTAGTTCTGTTCGAGCATGACGATCTTCAGGGAGGGGTAGTCCTCCTTGAGCAGCATCAGGTTCTCGGGGCGTGCACCACGCCAGGCGTAGATCGACTGGTCGTCGTCGCCCACCACGGTGAACTGGTTGCGCATGCCGATCAGCATTTTTACCAGCAGGTACTGGCTGGCGTTGGTGTCCTGGTATTCGTCCACCAGCAGGTAACGCACGCGGTTCTGCCAGCGCTCCAGCACCTCGGGGTGCTCCTGGAACAGCTTGACCGGCTGCAGGATCAGGTCGTCGAAGTCCACCGCGTTGAACGCCTTGAGCGTGCGCTGATAGTGGGTGTAGACGATGGCGGCGGTCTGCTCGCGCGGGTTGCGCGCCTTTTCCAGGGCTTCTGGCGGCAGGACCAGGTCGTTCTTCCAGGCACCGATCATGTTCTTGATCTCGTCGATGCCGTCGTCGCCGGAGTATTCCTTCTGCATGATGTCCGACAGCAACGCCTTGATGTCGGACTCGTCGAAGATCGAGAAACCCGGCTTGTAGCCCAGGCGCTCGTGTTCCTTGCGGATGATGTTCAGGCCCAGGTTGTGGAACGTACACACGGTCAGGCCACGGCCTTCCCCCGGGCGCAGCAAGGTGGCGACCCGCTCCTTCATCTCGCGCGCGGCCTTGTTGGTGAAGGTCATCGCCACGATGTACTGGGCGCGGATGCCGCAGTTCTGGATGAGGTGGGCAATCTTGCGCGTGATCACGCTGGTCTTGCCCGAACCTGCACCGGCGAGCACCAAAAGAGGGCCGCCGACATAGTCACGGGCTTCCTGCTGCCGGGGATTGAGTCGGGACATGCTAGAAACCGGGGGTCGCCAGAAAATAGCCGCGCATTCTAACAGGCATGGGGCCGTTGTGGCGCGACCGTCTGACGTCTGAGTCAGACTTTTGTCCGCCTAATTATTAGTGTCACTAATGCTAGTAGCTGAAAAAATCATATTTGCCGGTTTGACTCGTTTCGCGCAGGATGCACGACAAAATACGTCGGAATGCTACGCTCGAAAAAACCATGTATAAAAGTGAAAATCATTTTCATTGAATGCAGTAGCATCCCCTCCAGATCTCGTTGCACCGTCAAGCCCTAAGGAGCCCGCTTGTCCACGCCTGTCGAACCTTTGCGTTTGCTGCTGTTGGCCGATGAGCCGGAATGGGCTGCCTCGTTGCACGCGTGCATGCCCGCACTGGGTGGCAGCGCCGTGTTACTGACTGCGCCAAACTGGGAGGCGGTCGACAGCCTGTTCAGCCATGATCGTCAGGCCGTCGTGCTGGCAACACCCGCCTTGCAGCCCGCCCCCGGGCGTTGCGAGCTGCCGACTATTCTGCTGCTTGAACACGAGCCTGAGGCAGCGCCCAGCGCTGTCAGTGACTGGCTGGTGCGCGACCAGCTCAACGCCGATACCCTGCGCCGCTCACTGCGCCATGTGCGAGAGCGAGGGGTGCTGGTCGCCACCTTGCAGCGCCTTGCCGAGCAGGACCCGCTGACCGGCATCGCCAACCGCCAGGGCTTCCAGGCTTTGCTCAATGCACGCCTGGCCGAAAACGAAGGCCGTGGTGTCGCGCTTGGCCACCTGGACCTGGACAACTTCCGCCACGTCAACGACGCCCTGGGCCACCAGAGCGGTGACCGGTTGATCCTGCAGGTGGTGGCACGGCTGAAGCATCAGCTGGAGGCGGGCGACCAGCTGGCACGTCTGGGTAGCGACGAGTTCGCCCTGCTGATCGACACCCGTCGCGATGCCAACCGCGCCGAATGGATTGCCGAACGCATCGTCGAGGCCTTGGCAGAGCCCTACTGGATCGACGGCGAAAGCCTGCTGCTGGGCTGCAGCCTGGGCATTGCACATGCTCGCGCGCAGAGCGGCGCCGATCCGCTGATGTGGCACGCGCACATCGCCATGCGTCAGGCCAAGGGCAGCCAGGGCTGCACCTTCCATGTGTTCAACGAACGCATCAACCGCAACGCCCGCAGCCTTGCCGACCTGGAAAGCGAGTTGCGCCGCGCCCTGCGCCGCGATGAGCTGGAGCTGCACTATCAGCCCCGCCTGAACCTGGCTGACGGGCGCATTGTTGGCCTGGAGGCGCTGGTGCGCTGGCGCCATGCCGAGCGCGGGCTGCTGCCACCCAGTGAGTTCGTGCCACTGGCCGAGCAGAGCGGCCTGATCGTGCCCTTGGGTTATTGGGTTATTTCCCGTGCCCTGCGTGACATGCAGGCATTGTGCGAGCGCGGCCTGGAACCGCTGCACATGGCGGTCAACCTGAGTTTTCGCCAATTCCAGGACAGCCAGCTACTGGCCACGTTGAGTCGCCTGATCCTCGAGCACGGTGTGGATGCCCGCTGGCTTGAGTTCGAGCTGACCGAGACGGCGGTGATGCGCCGCAACGAGGTGGTGCGTCAGACCATGGACGCGCTGGGTCGCCTGGGCGTGCGCTTCTCGCTCGATGATTTCGGCACCGGGTTTTCTTCGTTCGTGCACCTCAACAGCCTGCCGATCACCTTGCTCAAGGTGGACCGCAGCTTTGTTGCGGAAATGGAAATGCGTGAAGAGAACCGCAAGCTGGTACACGCCATGATCAACCTGGCGCACAACCTCAACCTCGAGGTGGTGGCCGAGGGTGTGGAGAGTGAAGAGCAACTGGCGTTGCTGCGCGGGTTTGGCTGCGACCAGGTGCAAGGCTTCCTGGTCAGCAAACCGCTACCGATAGGGGAATTGATGGCGTATTTGCTGCAGGCGCCCGGACGCCAGTTGGAGGCTGTCCTGTAGGAGCGGGTTTACCCGCGAATGGGCCGGGCCTGCTGGCCAATCTCCACCAGACGTTCACCGTTGCCGCCACCACCGTATTCGCGGGTAAACCCGCTCCTACACACTGATCTGCGGTGGACACACACACCGGCGTTGGACACAGGCCGTTGTAGGAGCGGGTTTACCCGCGAAGAGGCCCCCACGTCAGGCCGAAGCCGTCGCCTTCCCGGCAGCCCAAGCCTTCCCCAACAACCGCTTCATCCGCCACTCAAAGCCAAAGGTCAGCGCCACCGCCGCACATGCCAGCCCCAGCGCCAGCCCCCACCAGATCCCTACTGCACCACCACCCAGGGTAAAGGTGAACAGCCAGGCACTCGGCGCCCCCACCAGCCAGTAGCACACCAGCCCGATCAGGAAGGTGGTCTTGGCATCTTTCAGGCCACGGATCGAGCCCATGGCAATCGTCTGCATGCCGTCGAACAGTTCGAACCACGCCGCCACCATCAACAACTGCACGGCCACCTGGAAGATCGCGGCAAAGGCCGGGTCATTACGGTCGATGAACAGCCCTACCAGTGCTTCGGGCAGCAGCAGGAACAGCGCGGCGAAGGCAAACATGATCATGGCCCCGAACCCGATGCCCACCCGCCCGGCGCTGCGCGCCGCCAGCAGGTTGCCAGCGCCGTAGTACAGGCCGACGCGCATGGTCACCGCATAGGACAAGCCCGTCGGCACCATGAATGCCGTGGACACGATCTGCAGGGCAATCTGGTGCGCCGCCAACTCGGTGCTACCCAGCACGCCCATGCACAGCGCGGCGAAGGCGAACAGGCCCACTTCCACCATGTAGGTACCGCCAATCGGCAGGCCCAGCCGCCACAGCTCGCGCAGGGCCGCCAGTGATGGGCGTGACAGGCCCTTGCGCAGCGGGTAGGCGGCATAGGCCGAATGCCAGCGGATATACAACGCCAAGGCAGCGGCCATGCCCATCGACACCACTGCAGTGACCAGACCGATACCCATCAGGCCCAGCTTGGGCAGGCCGAACATGCCTTCGATCAGTGCCACGTTGAACAGGTAGTTAAGCACTGTGCCGAACAAACTGATGACCATCACCGGGGTCGAGCGGCCCAGCGCGCTGGTGAAGCCACGCAAGGCCATGAAGGTCAGATAGCCGGGCAGGGCCAGTGGCAGCAGGGTGAGAAATTCGGCGGCCGAGGCCACGTTCTCGGGCTTTTGCCCGAAAAGCAGCAGCACAGGTTCAAGGTTCCACAGCACCAGCGCGGCGAACAGCGCCAAGGCCCAGGCCAGCCACAGGCCGTTCTGCGCCAGCCGGGTGGCGCCCTCGATGTCGTTGGCACCCTTGCGAATGGCCACCAGCGTGCCGACTGCGGCGATCACGCCCAGGCAGAAGATCGATACGAACGAATAGCTGGCTGCCCCCAGGCCACCCCCCGCCAAGGCCTGGGGGCTGATGCGGGCCATCATCAGGGTGTCGGTCAGCACCATCAGCATGTGCGCCAACTGCGAGGCAATCAGCGGCCCGGCCAGGCGCAGCAAAGCCTTGAGTTCTGTGGTGGGCGCGACGTGCATGGGGGCAGTCCTTCATTCTGGGGTGATCAACGAAGGGCGATTCTGAGGCTTCGGTCAACTTTGCACAAAAGGATAAAAGCGATAGTTGGCATGAGTTGAACTCATGTATATAGGCTTCTCGGTGATTTGCCTCACACGCCCATATTGCAGGTGCCTCATGCCACGCCAGCTACCACCGCTGTATGCCCTGCGCGCATTCGAAGCTGCCGCGCGGCTAAGCTCCTTCACCCGTGCGGGCGAAGAGCTTTCTATCACCCAAAGCGCCATCAGCCGGCATATCCGTACGCTGGAGGAGCATTTTGCCTGCCGCCTGTTCGTGCGCAGTGGCCGCAGCCTGCAACTTACCGAAGCGGGGCGGGTACTGCTGCCGGGCGTGCGCGAGGGCTTCGCGGCGTTTGAGCGGGCCTGTGAAACCTTGTGCGGTGAAGACGACATATTGCGCATGAAAGCCCCCTCGACCCTGACCATGCGCTGGTTGCTGGCGTGCCTCAGCCGCTTTCGCCACCTGCAGCCGGGCAATGAGGTGCAACTGACCAGTGCCTGGATGGATGTCGACCATGTGGACTTCAACCAGGAGCCGTTCGATTGCGCGGTGTTGCTCAGTGATGGGGTGTTCCCGGCGGAGTGGGAGGTGCGCAAGCTGTTCCCTGAGTTACTGATCCCGGTCGGTGCGCCGGACCTGCTCGACGAGGAACCTTGGGATGTACGTAGGCTGGCCTCTATCGAGCTGCTGCACCCTACGGTGGACAAGCGTGACTGGCGGGAATGGCTGGAGCGTATGGGGCTTGGCGACGAGGTGTCGCTCAAGGGCGGCCAGGTGTTCGATACCCTTGAGCTGGGCATGATTGCCGCGGCGCGTGGCTATGGAATATCCATGGGCGATTTGCTGATGGTGGCCGAAGATGTGGCGCAGAAGCGCTTGAGCCTGCCATGGCCGACGGCGGTGCCCAGCGGCATGGATTACTACCTGGTGTGGCCGCGCACCCGGCGAGGCGGCGAGCGGTTGCGGCGGTTGAGTGCGTTCCTGGAAGGCGAGGTGGCGGCAATGGATTTGCCGGATGTGGAAATCCTGCCGCCTCTTTGATCACCTGCACCGGCCTCTTCGCGGGCTCGCCCGCGAAGAGGCCGGTGCAGATTTACATCGAGCCCAGGTTCAACGCCTGTGCGCAGGCCTGCAGCGACCGGCGCTCGCTTTGCGCATACAGCGCCAGCTCATCCTGTACCTGCAACCCCAGCGCCGCTTCGAACGCTTCGCGGTTGGCGTTGCTGCCGTATTCGGCCTGCGCATCGTCACCCAGGTTGGACTGGAAGATCCCCGCCGCACTCACCGGCAGGAAGTCCTCGTACACCAGCGCCTCGAAGTGCACGTGGCCCGCGTCGATCAAGCCTTGCAGGGTGGTCGGGCGGCCTTCCTGGTCGCGTGCGGCCAGGCCTTTCTCGGTGGCGAAGTAGCGGAAGTACGCCAAGCCCTGTTCACGCATCTGCGCCAGGTCATCCGGGAATTCGGCAAAGTTTGCCTGCAGCAGCGCCATGTAACGCTCGGCATTGGCTTCGGCCGGAGCGCCACCCAGCGCAGCGCGGGTAGCGTCGAGCAACTTGTCGTAAAGCTGGCGACCTTTCGGCGTCAGCGCCGCGCCGCGTTGCTCGATTTCGCCAAAGCGCGCGGTGTGGCTGCCTTCGCGGCCTTGCTGGTCGCGGAAGGCGACCGTTTCCTGCAGGGCCTTGAAACTGGTCTGGCGCAGCAGGATCGGGTGGCGGCGGGTGGGCGGGCCTTCAACCACGGCCTTCGGCGGGATGCCCTTGGCAGGCATGCCGAGCTGGATTGCATCGATATCCAGGGTACGCGGGGTCAGGTGGTTGATGTGCGGGCCCTTGAAGGCCACCACATCGGCGATCAGGCGGTGTTGGTCGTGCAGCTGCTGGTACTGCTCGGCCGTAACGGTAGCGTCCTGGTGCCAGCGGAAGGTGTGCAGCGCCTCCTGCACGAACGTCTCTGCATCCGCGGCGTCAAGGCCACCCTCGCGCTCACACTGGGCGATCAGTTCGAGGGCGCGGGAGGTGAAGATCTGGCGCTTGGCCAGGATGCTCTGTGCCAGCTCGCGCAACTGCGGGTTGTCGATCAGCTCCAGGCGCAGCAGCGAGGTGAACACACGGAACGGGCTGACATGCAGCGATTGCTCGTGCACCGCGCGGAAGGCAGTGGAATGCACCGGTACGCCAGCGGAGCTGAGGTCATAGTAGCCGACCGGCTGCATGCCCATGACGGCGAACAGGCGGGCGATGGTGGCCAGTTCTTCGGCGGTGCCGACGCGGATGGCGCCGTGACGTTCCTGGTCCAGGCGCTCGATTTCGCCGGTCCAGCGCAGGGCCTCTGCCACTTCGGGGTGCTGGGCCATGACCTGCTGGTTGATTTCGCTCACCAGTTCCAGCAGCGTGCCGTACAGCGGCACTTCCTGTTTGTACATGAGCGACATGGCGGCAGAGAACTGCGCGCGGATGCTGTCTGGGCTGACGAAATCGTTGGCGGGCATCGCTAGCTTCCTGGTTGGGTTCGGACGCTTACATGAAAGCTGGGAATGCACTTTGCTCACAAGCGAAAAAAAGTGAGTGTGTCATTCCTTTTTTGATCGACCTCGACGGCCCTTTCGCGGCTAAAGCCGCTCCTACAGGGACCGTGCAAGGTTGGGGTCTTGCGCAGGGCCCCGTAGGAGCGGCTTTAGCCGCGAAGAGGCCCTCAAGCCTGGAGCTGTTCGTGGATCCACTCCACCAGCGCCCGCACCTTGGGCACCTCCGCCGCATGTTCAGCGTACGCCAGATAGTGCGCCCCGGCACTGCGCATCGCATGGTTCCACGGCACCACCAGGCTACCGTCGGCCAGTTCCTTCGCCGCCAGGTAGCGCGGCACCAGCGCTACCCCGCACCCGGCCTGTGCTGCGCTCAACGCCATATAGAACGTATCGAAGCGCGGCCCGTGGTAGGCGCTGACGCTCTGCAGGTCCTGCTCCAGGAACCACTCATGCCAGGCCTCCGGGCGCGAGGTGCTTTGCAGCAGCACCAGTTCGGCCAGCTCCTCGGCACCGGCCAGCTCGCGCCCTGCCAGCAGCTCTGGCGCACACACCGGCACCACCTCTTCGCGAAACAACTCCACGCAAGTGGCACCCGGCCAGGTGCCCTGGCCATAGAAGAACACCACGTCAGCCGAGCCTTGCAGCAGGGCGAACGGCTCCATTTCGTTGCGAATGTCCAGGTGGATATTGCTGTGCCGTTTGCCAAACCCCTTCAGGTGCGGGATCAACCAGCGCACGCCAAAACTCGGTTGAGTGGCTACCTTCAATATCTCGGTCTGCTCGCCGTAGGTGAGTACGTAGCGGCTGGACATGTCCACCTGGGTGAGGATTTTGTTGACCTCGGCCAGGTACAGGCTGCCGGCTGGGGTCAGCTGCAAGCGCCGGCGGATGCGCAGGAACAGGTGGTGGCGCAGCATGTCTTCCAGCTGCGCCACCTGCTTGCTGACCGCGCTCTGGGTCAGGTGCAGTTCTTCGGCGGCACGGGTAAAACTCAGATGGCGGGCTGCAGCTTCAAAGCACTGCAGGGCGGTCATGGAGGGTACCAGGCGTTTTGACATAGCGGTCTCTGCGGCTCAAATCATTACCTGACGGAATGATATGCGGAATAAAGGTCGTTTGTTGTACCTATGTGATCGGATTAATACTGATCCACATCATTTTTCCACCCCATCACCGATGTAGGAGATGCACAAATGGTTGCTGGATTGCTCGAGCGCCTTGGCGTTGCCGCCGAGGCTTACACCCAGGGCGACTACCCTGTTCACACGCCGATCGACGGCAGCCAGATCGCCTCGGTGAAACTGCTCGGCAAGGCCGAGACCATCGCCCGCATCGATCAGGCCCAGAGCGCCTTCGAAGCCTGGCGCAGTGTGCCTGCTCCGCGCCGTGGCGAACTGGTGCGCCTGTTCGGCGAAGTGCTGCGTGAGCACAAGGCCGACCTCGGCGAGCTGGTCTCGATCGAAGCCGGCAAGATCACCCAGGAAGGCCTGGGCGAAGTGCAGGAAATGATCGACATCTGCGACTTCGCCGTTGGCCTGTCGCGCCAGCTGTACGGCCTGACCATCGCTTCCGAGCGCCCGGGCCACCACATGCGTGAAACCTGGCACCCGCTGGGTGTGGTCGGCGTGATCAGCGCCTTCAACTTCCCGGTTGCCGTGTGGGCCTGGAACACCGCCCTGGCCCTGGTGGCCGGCAACTCGGTGGTATGGAAACCGTCCGAGAAGACTCCGCTGACCGCCCTGGCCTGCCAGGCGTTGTTCGAAAAAGCCCTGAAAGCCTTCGGCGATGCTCCGGCTGGCTTGGCACAACTGGTGATCGGCGGCCGTGAAGCTGGCGAAGCCATGGTCGACGACCCGCGCGTACCGCTGGTCAGCGCCACCGGCAGCACCCGCATGGGTCGCGAAGTCGGCCCACGCGTTGCTGCCCGCTTCGGCCGCAGCATCCTGGAACTGGGCGGCAACAACGCCATGATCCTGGCCCCGAGCGCCGACCTGGACCTGGCCGTGCGCGGCATCCTGTTCTCGGCTGTCGGCACTGCCGGCCAGCGTTGCACCACCCTGCGCCGCCTGATCGTGCACCGCTCGATCAAGGACGAAGTGGTTGCCCGCGTCAAAGCCGCCTACGGCAAAGTGCGTATCGGCGACCCACGTAAAGACAACCTGGTCGGCCCGCTGATCGACAAGCAGTCGTTCGACGCCATGCAGGGTGCACTGGCCAAGGCCCGTGACGAAGGTGGCCAGGTATTTGGTGGCGAGCGTCAGCTGGCCGACCAGTACCCGAACGCCTACTACGTTTCGCCAGCCATTGCTGAAATGCCGGCGCAAAGTGACGTGGTGCGCCACGAAACCTTCGCACCGATCCTGTACGTGCTGGCCTACGACGACTTCGAGGAGGCCCTGCGCCTGAACAACGAAGTGCCACAAGGCCTGTCGTCGTGCATTTTCACCACCGACATCCGTGAAGCCGAGCGCTTCCAGAGCGCCTCGGGCAGCGACTGCGGCATCGCCAACGTCAACATCGGTACCAGCGGCGCCGAGATTGGCGGTGCGTTTGGTGGCGAGAAGGAAACCGGCGGTGGCCGTGAGTCGGGCTCGGATGCCTGGAAAGGCTACATGCGTCGCCAGACCAATACCGTGAACTACTCGCGCGAGCTGCCGCTGGCGCAGGGTATCGTGTTCGACTGATGTATTGATGCTGCATGGCCGGGGGCCTGGCCCCCGGTTCGCGGGTAGACCCGCTCCTACAGGGTTCGTCCAAGCGACACCGATCCTTGTAGGAGCGGGTTTACCCGCGAATGGGCCGCCCTGCGGCCCCAACAAGAACAAATTGCTGGAGCCGGCCATGTCCGAACTGCGTCAACAATGCTTGTGGGAACACGTCAGCAAACCGACCGTCGCCGCCCAGGCCCTGGCCGGTGAGCACAAGGCCGATGTCTGTGTGATCGGCGGCGGTATTACCGGCCTGTCGGCGGCCATCCACCTGCTCGAACAGGGCAAGTCGGTGATCGTGCTGGAGGCCTGGAAGATCGGCCACGGTGGCTCCGGGCGCAACGTCGGCTTGGTCAACGCCGGTACCTGGATCCGCCCCGACGACGTCGAGGCCACCCTTGGCCAGAAGCAGGGCAGCCGCCTGAATAAGGTGCTTGGCGAAGCCCCGGCTGAAGTGTTCGCCATGATCGAGCGCCTCGGCATCGACTGCCAGGCCCAGCACAAAGGCACGCTGCACATGGCGCACAACGCCACCGGTATCGCCGACCTCGAAGCGCGTCACGAACAATGGCGCCGCCGAGGTGCCGACGTCGAGCTGCTGACCGGTGCCCAGTGCCAGGAATACTGCGGTACCGACAAGATTTCCGCTGCGCTGCTTGATCGCCGTGCTGGCACCATCAACCCCATGGGCTACACCCAGGGCCTGGCGGCTGCTGTAACGCGCCTGGGCGGCAAGATTTTCCAGCAGTCTTCGGTCGAAGGCCTGGAGCGTGAAGGTGATGGCTGGCGGGTGAAGACTGCGCGTGGCGCTGTGCGCGCCGAAAAGGTGGTGATTTCCACCGGCGCCTACACCGAAGGCGACTGGAGCAACCTGCAGAAGCAGTTCTTCCGCGGTTATTACTATCAGGTAGCCTCCAAACCGCTGCAGGGCACCGCAGCCGACAAGGTGCTGCCACATGGCCAAGGTTCGTGGGACACCCGCACCGTGCTCAGCAGCATCCGCCGCGACGATCAGGGCCGCCTGCTGCTCGGCAGCCTGGGCCGGGTCGACAACAAGCCGGCGTGGTTCGTGCGCAGCTGGGCCGACCGCATCCAGGGCCATTACTACCCGGAGCTGGGCAAGGTCGAGTGGGAAATGCACTGGACCGGCTGCATCGACTTCACGCCTGACCACCTGATGCGCCTGTTCGAGCCGGCGCCTGGGTTGGTGGCGGTGACCGGGTACAACGGGCGCGGTAATACCACCGGCACCGTGATTGGCCGGGCGTTTGCCGAGTTCCTGCTCAAGGGCGAGGCGGACAGCCTGCCGATTCCGTTTTCGCCGATGAGCGGTGTGAGCGCGCCTTCGCTGCGGACGGCGTTCTATGAGTCCGGCTTCTCGCTGTACCACGCGGGGCAGTGCCTGAGGGTTGTGTTGTAAGTACTGGCCTATTCGCGGGTAAACCCGCTCCTACAAATTGTTCACCGCCTGAGAGGGCTGTGGTGAACCTGTAGGCGCGGGTTTACCCGCGAAGAGGCCAGCACAGGCTTACTTGTGCAGCCAGCTGAGGAAGCCACCTTTCTTGATCAGGGCCGGCTTTTGCAGCAACAACGACTCCCGGCTCTGCCGCCGGAACCGCTGCAACTTGCTCAACGCCGTCTGCACTTCGCCACGCTGCTGCAAACAGCTCTTCACCTGTTCCTTGTCGATCCGGTACAGCACGCAACTGGTCAGCGTGCGGAATTCGGCCAGCGAGTCTTCGTCGTCGATGATCCCCTCGATCCCAAGCACCTCTCCCGGCCCCATGCGCCCGGCCTCCAGCCGCTTGTCTCCGTCGCGCACCGAGGCCGACACCACACCGCTGCCAATCACCAGCAGATGATCGGAATGCTCGCCCACCCCCAGGATCACCTGGTCCGCCAGGTACTCGACTGCAGTCATGCGCTGGCTCAACGCATCGCGCTCTTCATCACTTAGCGAGCGGAACACTCGAACCTCATCCAGCACCTCGCGCTGGCGACTGCGCGGCGGCACAGCCAGGTCGACGTTCCACATCACCCCGCTGGCCTCCAGGTGCCGGTGCGCCAGGTCGAACAACTGGTTACGTGCATCGCCCTTGGTGCCCGCATCGGCCACGAAGCCGCTGGCCTCGTACTCCACCGACTCCAGAGTCGAGGCCTTTACCGTCACCTTCGGCTTCGGGGTCGCAAGGATGGCACTGACGCCCTGCAAGGCTTTTTCCAGCGCATCGAACACACGCTTGGGCCGCACCTTGGCCGGGACCACCACGCTGATCGATACCCCGTGCACATCGGCCGGGCGACTGTGGTTGAGCAGCCGCGCCTTGGCCGCCACCGAGTTGGGGATTACCGCCAGGCTGCCGGTACCGGTCAGCAGGCGCGTGGCGCGCCAGTCGATGTCCAGGACCTTGCCTTCGGTGCCGTCGATGGAGATTGAGTCGCCAATCTGATAGGGCCGCGTGGTGTTCAGCACGATGCCGCTGAAGACGTCAGCCAGTGTGCTCTGCAGCGCCAGGCCGATGACGATGGCCATTACCCCGGAGGTGGCCAGCAGGCCCTTCACCGGCAGTTGCAGCACGTAGCCTGCGGCCGCGACCACGGCGGCGAGGAAGATCAACGCCCCCAGCACATCCTGCAGCAAGCGCCCGCCATGGCTGCCACGGGCCACCAGCAACAGGCCGAATACCACGGTTACCGTGCGCGCACCGAACAGCCACCAGCCGATGGCCAATACCGTGGCCATCAGGTTGCGCGAGACATCGTCGGGCCACGGCGGTGGTTGCAGCGGGCTCATGCCGGCGGCCATCAGCACCGCGCTGAACAGCAGGAAGATCACCAGGCGCGCGCTGATGCGCCAGGCATGACGCTGAATGGGGATCAGTTGCCAAAGCACGAGGTCGAGCAGGATCAGGGCGCAACCGAGCAACAACGGGGACGACTGGATGAACGCCAGCATGGTGGTCTCGGGGGTGAGGGGAGGGCTGTGGGTAGTAATAGAGCAGGTTTGCCGGGCAGGCAATGCAAGCCTGTGCTGGCCCCTTCGCGGGCTTGCCCGCTCCCACAGGTAAAGCGCTGGTTTTGAACCTTGTGCGATCCCTGTGGGAGCGGGCGAGCCCGCGAAGAGGCCAGCAAAACCAACGCCAATCTATCGTTCCTAAAACAGAACGCTAAAGGCAAAAACCGCTATCTACCGCTCCAAAGGTGATGGTTTTAATCTTCTCCCATCAACGCGAAACACCCAACTTACTGAATATCAAAACCCTTAGGAGCTACCCCCATGACCCACTTCAAATACAACCGCCTGAACAAAGACGACGCCGCCGTACTGCTGGTCGATCACCAGGCTGGCCTGCTGTCCCTGGTGCGCGACATCGAGCCGGACGCGTTCAAGAACAACGTGCTGGCCCTGGCCGACCTGGCCAAGTTCTTCAACCTGCCGACCATTCTTACCACCAGCTTCGAGCAAGGCCCCAACGGCCCACTGGTGCCAGAGCTGAAAGCCCTGTTCCCGGACGCCCCGTACATTGCCCGCCCTGGCCAGATCAACGCCTGGGACAACGAAGACTTCGTCAAGGCCGTGAAGGCCACTGGCAAGAAGCAACTGATCATCGCCGGCGTTGTGACTGAAGTGTGCGTAGCTTTCCCGGCCCTGTCTGCCCTGGAAGAAGAGTTCGACGTGTTCGTGGTCACTGATGCCTCCGGTACCTTCAACGCCATGACCCGCGACGCCGCCCACGACCGCATGAGCCAGGCGGGTGCGCAATTGATGACCTGGTTCGGCGTGGCCTGCGAGCTGCACCGCGACTGGCGCAACGACATCGAAGGCCTGGCCGCGCTGTGCTCCAACCACATCCCGGATTACCGCAACCTGATGACCAGCTACAACGCCTTCAACGCCAACAAGTAAGCGCAAACGCCGCGGGCACCGCCAATCGGTGCCCGCCCAGGGCAGCACACCTATCCAATCCAGCGCCCGTCCGCCGTTGCACAGTGGATGCGGGCAAGCTCATCCCAAGGAACGCCGATGAACACCGCACTCCATGACAACCGCGAAGTGGTGACCGTATGCCTGCAACACAAGGTGCTTGATAGCTCGCCGGGCACCCCCGCAGCGCAACCGCCGCGCTGGAAACAGGCGCTGCTGACCTACCTGGTGATCTGCCCGATGACCATGGTCATCCCGCAACTGCTGGCGCCGCTGTTTGCACGCTTCCCGCAACTGGGCGGCGTGATCACCGGCAACCTGATCGTCAACCTGTTCGTCATCCTGCCCGTGGTGTTCTACATCATGCCTTGGGTAACCCGTCGCTGCGCCAACTGGCTGCGCGGCTGAGCCGACGCCTTCACCTCGAAACGTTCAAGGAGATACCGCTATGAGCACGTTCGTTACCCGCGATGGCACTTCGATCTATTTCAAGGACTGGGGCAGCGGCAAGCCCGTGCTGTTCAGCCACGGCTGGCCGCTGGATGCCGACATGTGGGATTCGCAGATGGAGTTCCTGGCCAGCCGCGGTTACCGCGCCATCGCCTTCGACCGCCGGGGTTTCGGCCGCTCGAGCCAGCCGTGGAACGGTTACGACTACGACACCTTCGCCGATGACATTGCCCAGCTGATCGAGCACCTCGACCTGCGCGACGTCACCCTGGTGGGCTTCTCGATGGGGGGCGGTGATGTCAGCCGCTACATCGCCCGCCACGGCAGCGAGCGGGTGGCCGGGCTGGTGTTGCTGGGCGCGGTGACGCCAGTGTTCGGCAAGCGTGAGGACAACCCTGACGGTGTCGACCTGTCGGTGTTCGAGGGCATCCAGGCCGGCCTGCGTGCCGACCGCGCGCAGTTCATCGCCGATTTCGCCACGCCGTTCTACGGCCTGAACCATGGGCAGCAGGTGTCCCAGGGTGTGCAGACGCAGACCCTGAACATTGCGCTGATGGCGTCAATCAAAGGCACCCTGGACTGTGTGACGGCCTTCTCGGAGACCGATTTCCGTCCCGACATGGCCAAGGTCGATGTGCCGACGTTGGTGATCCATGGCGATGACGACCAGATCGTGCCGTTCGAGACCACCGGCAAGCAGGCGGCGGAGCTGATTCGCGGCGCCGAGCTGAAGGTGTATGCCGGGGCGCCGCACGGGTTTGCGGTGACCCATGCACAGCAACTGAATGAGGACTTGCTGGCGTTCCTTCAGCGGTAATGGTGGAAAACATTCGCGGGTAAACCCGTTCCTACAGACGTTGTAGGAGCGGGTTTACCCGCGAAGAGGCCGGCCCAGGCAGCAAAAAGCTTGACCAGGACTAACCTTCTTCAACCCACCGCACATCCATTCAAGCCCAGGCCTTGCATCAACCGGCATGCTTCGCAGTCCCCCTGCCGGCCCCTAGTCGGAGAAGCCCATGTCCCAGGATCGCAACGACAAGACCCGTCGCCAGTTCCTCGCCACCAGCACTGTGCTCGGTGCCGCTGGCGCGCTCTGGTCCGCATTGCCTTTTACCGGCCAAGCCGGTTCCGCTCACGCATCCACGCAAGGAGGTTCCATGACCGCCGACCTGATTCTGTTCAACGGCAAACTGCACACCGTTGACCGCGAAAAGCCCACCGCGACCGCCGTCGCCATCAAGGACGGCCGCTTCATCGCCGTGGGCAGCGACGCCGAGGCCATGGCCCACAAGGGCGCCGCCACGCAAATCATCGACCTCAAGCAGCGCACGGTGATCCCGGGCCTCAATGACTCGCACCTGCACCTGATCCGCGGTGGCCTGAACTACAACCTCGAGCTACGTTGGGAAGGGGTACCGTCGGTGGCCGATGCCCTGCGCATGCTCAAGGACCAGGCTGCGCGCACGCCAACCCCGCAGTGGGTGCGGGTAGTCGGTGGCTGGAACGAATTCCAGTTCGCCGAAAAACGCATGCCCACCCTGGAAGAAATCAACCAGGCTGCGCCCGATACCCCGGTATTCCTGTTGCACCTGTATGACCGCGCGCTGCTCAACCGCGCTGCGCTCAAGGCCGTCGGCTACGATAAGAGCACCCCGAACCCGCCAGGTGGCGAAATCCAGCGTGACAAGTTCGGCAACCCGACCGGCATGCTGATCGCCCGCCCGAACGCGATGATCCTCTACGCCACGCTGGCCAAGGGGCCTAAGCTGCCGCTGGAGTATCAGGTCAACTCCACTCGCCAGTTCATGCGTGAGCTCAACCGGCTGGGCCTGACCAGCGCCATCGACGCCGGTGGCGGCTACCAGAACTTCCCCGATGACTACTCGGTGATCCAGGAGCTGGCCGACAACAACCAGCTGACCGTGCGCATCGCCTACAACCTGTTCACCCAGAAGCCCAAGGAAGAACTGGACGACTTCAAGAAGTGGACCTCCAGCGTCAAGCTGCACAGCGGCACCGATTTCTTGCGCCACAATGGCGCGGGCGAAATGCTGGTGTTCTCTGCCGCCGACTTCGAGGACTTCCTCGAGCCGCGCCCGGACCTGCCGCAGACCATGGAAGAAGAACTGGAGCCGGTGGTGCGCCACCTGGTCGAGCAGCGCTGGCCGTTCCGCCTGCACGCCACCTACAACGAGTCGATCACGCGCATGCTCGACGTGTTCGAAAAGGTCAACCGGGACATCCCGTTCAATGGCTTGCCGTGGTTCTTCGACCACGCCGAAACCATCACCCCCCAGAACATCGAGCGCGTGCGGGCGCTGGGTGGCGGTATTGCCATTCAGGATCGCATGGCCTTCCAGGGTGAGTACTTCGTCGATCGTTACGGCGCCAAGGCTGCCGAACAGACCCCGCCGATCAAGCGCATGCTCGACATGGGCGTGCCGGTCGGTGCCGGTACCGATGCCACCCGGGTGTCCAGCTACAACCCGTGGACTTCGCTGTACTGGCTGGTCAGCGGCAAGACCGTTGGTGGCATGGAGCTGTACCCGGAAGGCCTCAGCCGCGACACTGCTTTGCAGCTGTTTACCCAAGGCAGTGCCTGGTTCTCCAGCGAGCAAGGCAAGAAGGGCCAGATCAAGGTGGGCCAGCTGGCTGACCTGGCAGCATTGTCGCTGGACTTCTTCAGTGTCGATGAAGAGGCGATCAAGGGCATCGAGTCGGTGCTGACCATCGTTGATGGCAAGGTGGTGTACGGTGCTGGCGAGTTCGACAAGCTTGGCCCGCCGCAGGTGCCGGTGCTGCCAGAGTGGTCGCCGGTGACCAAGGTGCCTGGGCACTGGCGCGTTGGTACGCCATCGTTGGCAGCCGCTGTGCACCAGTGCTCGGGGCCGTGCGGGGTGCATGCACACAGCCATGACAAGGCGCGCAAATCGAGTGTTCCGGTCAATGACTTCCAGGGATTCTGGGGGGCGCTGGGCTGTTCGTGCTTCGCTTTCTAAGCTGAGCTGATTTGAAGAACGGGGGCCAATATCTGGCCCCTTTCTTGTGTCTTCAGTGCCGGCCCTTTCGCGGGTAAACCCGCTCCTACAGGGCCTTTGCTGCCTTTTCGCAGGTAACCCGCACCTACGGGGCCTTTGTGGTCCTTTCGCGGATAAACCCGCGCATACGGGGGCTGCGCGGTCCTTGTAGCGAAAGGGCCGCAAAGGCCAGCATCAATGGTGAGCCTTATGCTCCCCGCCAGCCAACAAATGCCGAATCCGCACTTCAACCCCATCGGTCTGCAGCATCCTGACCCGCGCCTCGATCTTCAGTTCACCACGGGTCACCCGGTGGTGATGCCGCAGATGCTCCAGCCACGATTCCTCGAAGAAGAACTCCAGCCACAACGCCGGATCAGCACTGTCCCGCATCAACCCCCACGACAATGCGCCATTGCGCTTGCGCATCGCTTCCAGCTCCCGCGCCGCCTGCTGGAAGGCCTCGGCTTTGGTGGGGGCTATGTGGTACTCGACGGTGACCATCACCGGTCCGACTTCCTTGTCCATGTCATCGCTGAGCACCGGCACCGGCCAATGCAGCGACGGCGTCAGCTCCTCTGCCTCGGTTTCCGGCAGCGCCACCTTGCAGGTCAGCAAGGTGCCCAGCGCCAGGCCGCCTGCGGCCAGCAGCAGGCTGAAGGTGATCGTTGCATGGCTGGCCAGCGTGCCCCACAGCAGGCCGCCACAGGCCATGGCGCCGAAGAAGATCAGAATGTATACCGACAAAGCCCGCGCCCTTACCCAGGCGGGCACCGAAGTCTGCGCAGCCACCTGCAGGTTGGACAGCACCGCGATCCACGCCGCGCCACTGAGCAGCATCGCGGGCAGCAGCGCATAGAAGTTGCGCACCAGCGCCAGGGCCAGCAGGAACAGGGCATACAGCAGGCTGGCCAGTAACACCAGGCGGTCACGGCTGATGCGCTCACGCAGGCGCGGCAGCAAGGTGGCACCCGCCACTGCGCCAATACCGATGGCCGCCAGCAGCAGGCCGAAGTCCGCTGCGGTGCCGCGCATCTCGCCACGCACGATCAGCGGCAGCAGCGAAGTGCCGGCGCTGGCGCAGAAAAAGAACGCCAACGCGCGTAGCATCACGGCCTGCAAAGGCTTGGCGCTGCGGGCAAAGCGCAGCCCAGTGCGCATGGCGCCAACGAAGCGTTCGGCCGGCAGCAGTGGTTCCTTCACCTCGCGCTTCCACAGGAACAACACCAGGATCACACCCGCGAACGAGATGGCATTCAGGGCAAAGGTCAGCCACGGGCCGACCATGCTCACCACCAACCCCGCCAGTGCCGGGCCGATGGCCCGTGACACGTTGATGCCGACACTGGAAAGCGCCACCGCGTTGGCCAGGTCCTCCTTGCCCACCAGTTCCGGTGTCAGTGCGCTCCACGCCGGCATCATCAGCGCTGTACCAATGCCCAGTGCCAGGGTCAGCACCAGCAGCAAGGTGACGTTCATCATCCCGAGCAAGGTCAGGGCCGCCAGCACAACCGCTACGCAAGACATCCACAGCTGCACCAGCAACAGGTAGCGGCGTTTGTCGACGATGTCCGCCGCTGCGCCAGCCGGCAGGGCCAGGAAGAACATCGGCAGCGAGCCGGCTACCTGGATCAACGCCACGTGCAGCGGGCTGGCCGACAGTGTGGTCATCAGCCAGCCGGCGCCCACCTCGTGCATCCAGGTGCCGATATTGGAGGCGATGGTGGCGATCCACAGCATGCGGAAGGTGGTGTTACGCAACGGGCTCCAGGCACCTGAAGGGGATGTGCTCATGTCAGAAGCTGCCTTTGAGTGGGTATTCGATGATCAGGTAGATGCGGTCGATATCATTGCCCGCCTGGGCCTGGTTGGCGCGGTGGCTGACGTGGGAGAACGACAGGCTCAGGTCCTTGGCAGCCCCCGACTGCACCACGTATTTCAGGTCGATGTCGCGTTCCCAGTGCTTGCCGCCGTCGCCGTACTGGTTCACATAGGCGCCGCCCGCAGGCGCATGGCTGCCGTCGATGCCGCGGCCGCTGACATAGCGGCCCATCAGGCTCAGGCCAGGTGCGCCGAGGGTGGCGAAGTTCAGGTCATAGCGCAGTTGCCACGAGTGCTCGCCAGGGCCGTTGAAGTCGGCGTACTTGATCGCGTTGGCCAGGTAGATGGAGTCGCCGCCGACGAAGTCGAACGGGGTGTCGCCCTCGACCTTCTGGTAGGCCAGGCTCAGCGCCTGGGCGCCGAAGCTGTACCTGGCCAGCAGGCTGTAAGCGAGGGTGTCGATCGCCCCGGCGCTGGCGTTGCCGGTGTCGCGGGTTTTGTACAGGTTGCCGTCCAGGCGCCAGTTGCCCTCGGCCACGTTCAGGTTGAGGTAGGCCTGGCGCCAGGTGTTTTCCAGCTGCCCGGCATACACTGCGGCGCCGAACGGCCCGTTGGGTGCGAAGGTGGCACCGGCCAGGCTGATGGCCCGGTTGTGGGTGGTCGCGCCGTAGCCGCTGAAGTCGTCGTGGGTGGAGCTGTTGTCCTGGTTGTTGAAGGCAGTGAAACGCCCGGCCTGCAGGCGCCAGTCGGGCTGGTCGGTGTTTTCCACCCACCAGCCGGTGGCGTATTCCGGGTGCAGGCGTTTGTCACCGGTGTCGAACACCGGGGTTTCCACCATCATCTCGCCATAGCGCAGTTGGGTGTTGCCTAACTGCATTTTGAGCGCGGCACCGGCACTGGAGTACTCGGACTCGGCGCGGCCATCGCTGTCGCGTGGCAGCAGGCCGGTGCCGCTATGGCCGCGGCCGCCGTCGAGCTTGAGGCCAAGAAAGCCATGGGCATCGATGCCGACGCCGACAGTGCCTTCGGTGAAACCGGAACGCACCTCGCCGATGAAGCCTTGGGCCCATTCCTGGCGGTAGTTCTGACCGCTGCCGGAGGGCGAGCGGAAGTCACTGTGCAGGAAATAGTTGCGGCTGAGCAGCGACCAGCCGGGCGCTTCGGCGTGGCTGAGCGCCGGGCACAGGGCGAGGGTGGCGAGCAGGGCGCGGCCTGGTCCGTGAGTGGCGCGGATCATGAGGGGCTCCGGGGGATGATCCGGAAGTGTGGAGGAAGAGTAGACCCAAGGTCTTGTAAGGGTGTGCTGGGTGGGGATTTGCATTACCTGTACCGGCCCTTTCGCGGCTAAAGCCGCTCCTACAGGGCCACCACCGGCCCCGAGCCTTGTGCAATACCTGTGGGCGCGGGCAGGCCCGCGAAGAGGCCGGCTCAGCCAGCCAGGCACTCAAGCCATGTCGCTGATGGCGAACTCCTCAGCCAGATGATCGATCAGCGCTCGCACCGAAGGCAGCAACCCACGTCGCGATGGGAAGATCGCATGCACGATGCCGCAACGCGGGTGCCAGTCCGGAATCAGCTCAACCAGGCGTCCTGCCGCCAGGTCCTCACGCACCGCCACCCGCGGCAAGTGTGCAATCCCCACTCCGGCTACCACGAAGTGGCGCAAGGCAAACAGGTCATCAGTCACCATGCGTGGTGTATGCGGGATGACGATGCTGCGGCTGTTGTCCTCACCCTGGAACAGTTCCCACTGGTACTCGCGCTGGGCACTGCCCCAATGCACGCTGGGTAGTGTGCCCAGCAGCTGCGGATCAAAGCCTTTGGGCAGTTGCGCCAGGTATTGAGGTTGACCGACCAGGCACTGGGTGCTGTTGCTCAGCACCTTCATCACCATGTCAGTGTTCTCCAGCGGCGGAAAGCGCACCCGCAGGGCGATGTCGAAGCCCTCATGCAGCAGGTCGACACGGCGGTTGGTACTTTCGATGAAGAGCTCCACCTGCGGGTACTTGAGCATGTAGCGGGTCAGCATCGGCCCGACCCAGGAGTTGAGCAGGGTGGTCGGGCAGCTGATGCGGACCAAGCCGCGCGGTTCGCTGCGGTTGCGCTCGATGATTTCCGCCGCGCCCTCGGCCTCCACGCGCATGGCCAGGCAACGGTTGTAGTAGGCCTGGCCGATCTCGGTCAGCGAGCAGTGCCGGCTGGTGCGGTGCAGCAGCCGCACGCCCAGGCGGTCTTCAAGGTCGGCGATGCGCCGGCTGAGTTTTGACTTGGGCATGTCCAGCGCCCGCCCGGCCGGGGCGAAGCCGCCATGTTCGACGACCTGGGTGAAGTAGTAGAGGGAGTTGAGGTCTTCCAATGATCGGTCTCCGGGTATTTGGTTGCCTGTGCCGGCCTCTTCGCTTGTAGGAGCGGCTTTAGCCGCGAAGAGGCCGGCACAGCCCCAACAAATCCATCGTTCATAAATCAGAACGCTAAAGCCAGATTCTGCTAACTACCGCCGCAAAGGTGATGATTTTAATCTGTGCCCATCAACGCGAAACACCCCGGATTGCTGAAAAATTCATAACCCTTGGGAGCACAGACCATGAGCAAATTCACCTACAACCGCCTGAACAAAGACGACGCTGCCGTACTGCTGGTTGACCACCAGGCTGGCCTGCTGTCGCTGGTGCGCGATATCGAGCCGGACAAGTTCAAGAACAACGTGCTGGCGCTGGCTGACCTGGCCAAGTTCTTCAACCTGCCGACCATCCTCACCACCAGCTTCGAGCAAGGCCCCAACGGCCCACTGGTGCCAGAACTGAAAGCCCTGTTCCCGGACGCCCCGTACATTGCCCGCCCTGGCCAGATCAACGCCTGGGACAACGAAGACTTCGTCAAGGCCGTGAAAGCCACTGGCAAGAAGCAACTGATCATCGCCGGCGTTGTGACTGAAGTGTGCGTAGCTTTCCCGGCCCTGTCTGCCCTGGAAGAAGAGTTTGACGTGTTCGTGGTGACTGATGCTTCCGGCACCTTCAACGAAATGACCCGCGATGCTGCCCATGACCGCATGAGCCAGGCGGGTGCCCAACTGATGACCTGGTTCGGCGTGGCTTGCGAGCTGCACCGCGACTGGCGCAACGATGTCGAAGGGCTGGCTGCACTTTGCTCCAACCACATTCCGGATTATCGCAACCTGATGACCAGCTATAACGCGCTGACTGCGGGTAAGTAATCAACCATCAGCAACGCGCACAAAGGCCGGCTCTCTCTGTAGGGAGCCGGTTTTTTTGTTGCGCTTTGTTCCAGTCGTTGACCTGTATTGGCGGCATTGTTAGCGTTTCACCCGAGCGCGAAGCCAGTTGTCATTCAGCGGCAGTAACTGGATCAGGAACCCCATCGATGGCTGAATCATCAGTGTAGGGTGAGACCTCCACACCCCGGCTTGAGGTGTGCATATGAATATCGAGCATCTGATGGGCCACTGGAAACAGTGGCCCTTTTCTGTGGTTGGTACTGACACCCGTGTCGACGAGGACTCTGTGGGAGCGGGTTCACCCGCGAAGAGGCCGATACAGGCGACTCAGTTCATGGGCTGTGACTCAATCCCATCCAGCAATGCCTCAACCAACCCTTCTGCCATTTCGAGTGCGTTCAGGTTGCTCCAGAACAGGCTCTTGCCTGTGTCATCCAGATGCTCCAAGGCTTTGTAGCCACAGTCGTAGGCACCGCGCAGGTATTGGGCGACATGCACCAGGGCATCGTTGGCGGAAACGCCGGGGTTTACGGTGAACAATGGGGGATGGCCGGCATCGCAGCGGCTGAAAGAGCGTTGTGTGGTGTTGGGGAGGGGTGGATCGGGGACGATTCTTTTCATGGCAATTCCTTCTCCAGGATTGAACTGCAACCACCCGTTTCCACGCAGAAGGCGGCAGTTGTGCGCGGGGTGGAAAACCGGTGAGAAGGCAAGCCGGTAGGCCAAACGGCCTCACGCGCACAACTGCCATAACGGCAGCCCTTCATCACATCCGGGTTTCCACACCCGATCGCTGAACCGACAGCGACCCGGTTAGCCTAGAGAGCAGGCCTTCCCTGGACAATCAGACGGGCGTCGACACGGTGTGTAGGATAATTCCTTGGGATTGGCGTGAACGTAGGAAATGGTTCGCGGGGAAGTAGGACCCAGCTGAGAATTAGACGATTTTGTGATGGTTTTTGTGTGTTCGCGTAATGGCGGCGAGGTGATCGTCAGGACATTGCAGGATGGCTTCCAGGTGCCTGGCGATAGTTTTTGGGCGCCCATGAGATCGAGCGCCGCCCGCGCGGCGCTTCGCGGGTAAACCCGCTCCTACGTTTGTTTCTGGCCAGTCCCTCCTGTGCCAGGCGCGCGCGACCGCCTTGTTTGTACGACGCGATATCGAGGCGTGCGCCAGGGGGCTCGCGTGCGCGTCCCACAGGAATAACTGGCCCGAAACAAATGTAGGAGCGGGTTTACCCGCGAAGCGCCGCGCGGCGGCGCTCGATCTCACAGGCACTACAACCCTCAAGGCATGCGCCAAAAGGCCTCAATCCGCATCCGAATCAAACAACCTTTCCAACTCCACCCGCGCCTCCTTGGCCGTCTGCATCACCTTGGCCCGGTCATCACGCACTTGCCCCTGGGCCTCCAGCACCTCTTCGTCATGTTGGGTAAACCGTGCAATGCGGTCCGCCGCCTGTTCATCGCTCAGGCCCAACCCCACCAGTGCCCGGCGGGTCATTTCCAGGCTGGAGTAGAACGTTTCGCGAATCGGCTCGGCGCCCACATCCGCCAGTTTGTGCACATGCTGGCGGTTGCGCGCCCGGGCCAGCACCTTCAGGTGTGGGTACAGGCGCTTCACCCGTGCGGCGGTATGAATGGCGGCTTCAGGGTCATCAATGGTGATGATGAAGTACTCCGCTTCACCCACCTTGGCGGCGTGCAACACCTCCGGGCGCAGCGGGTCGCCGTAGAACACCGGCACCTGTTCGAACATACGGGTCATCTCGATGGTGTCCACCGAGGTTTCCAGGGCAACGAACGGGATCTTCTGCGCCCGCAGGATGCGCGCGACGATCTGGCCCATGCGGCCCATGCCGGCGATCACCACCCGCGGCGTATCCGTCTGGATCTGCTTGTATTGCTCGGGCACTTCACGCGCCGGTTGCGGGCGTTTGAGGGCGCGGGCGCAACCCAGCATCAGCAGCGGGGTGATGGCCATCGACAGGGTAATGGTCATCAGCAGCAGGTCGTAGGTCTGGGTGTCGAACAGGCCCTGGTCCTTGCCCAGCTTGAACACCACGAAGGCGAACTCGCCACCGGCCGCCAGCACCATGCCCAGGCGCAGGGCGCTGGCGCTGTTCAGGCCGCCGACCCAGCGGCCGACGCCTATCAGCAACAGCAGCTTCACGGCCACCAGCAACAGGGTCAGGCCCAGCACCACCAGTGGCATTTCCAGCAGCAGGCGCAGGTTGGCGCCCATGCCCACGCTGATGAAGAACAGCCCCAGCAGCAGGCCCTTGAAGGGTTCGATCTGCGATTCCAGCTCGTGACGGTATTCCGAGTCGGCCAGCAGCAGGCCGGCGAGGAAAGCGCCAAGGGCCATGGAGATACCCGCTTCTTCCATCAGCCAGGCGGTGCCGATCACCACCAGCAGTGCGGTGGCAGTAGACACTTCCGGCAGGCCGGTGCGGGCCACGGTGCGGAACACCGGGCGCAACAGGTAGCGACCGCCGATGATCACCACGGCGATGCTGGCGAATACCTTCAGGCCGTGTTGCAGGCTGTCGCCTTGGCTGGTGTCCGGGCCACTGGCGGCCAGCAGCGGTACCAAGGCGATCAGCGGGATCGCGGCGATGTCCTGGAACAACAGGATGGCGAACGCCAGACGGCCGTGCGGTGCATTGAGCTGCTTGCTCTCGGCCAGGCTCTGCAGGCCAAGGGCGGTGGACGAAAGCGCCAGGCCCAGGCCGAGCACGATGGCTGCTGGCAGCGTCTGGCTGAAGCCGAACAGGGCGATGGCGCCGATGACTGCACCGGTCAGCACCACCTGGGCAGTGCCGACACCAAACACCGACTTGCGCATCAGCCACAAGCGTTTGGGCGACAGTTCCAGGCCGATGATGAACAGCAGCAAGACCACGCCCAGTTCGGAAATGTGCGCCACGCTTTCTGTGTCGCGGATCAGGCCAAGTGCTTGCGGGCCGATGACCACACCGGCGAGCAGGTAGCCGAGCACGGCACCCAGTTGCAGGCGCTTGGCCAGGGGGACGGCGAGGACGGCGGCAAGCAGGAAGATCACCGCGGTTTGTAGAAGGCTGCCTTCGTGTGGCATTGGCTCGTACTCCATGAGCTGCCGGGGCAGCGTTCGAACAGTTTGACGGACAATTCTGAGGGGTGGGGTGGGGTCAGACAATCATCTGACGGGAAGAAACATTGTCCTGTTCAGGGTGACAATCGGTGCCGGCGCCTACCCAGGCTTCAAGGCCTGTGCTGTCTCTGTGGGAGCGGGCGCGCCCGCGAGGAAGGCAGCGCTAATCCGACTGTTCACCGCCACCAAACTGTGCCCGATACTGCGCCGGCGTCATGCCAATTCGCTCAAAGAATACCTTGCGCATGTGTCGGTCACTGCCAAACCCGCACTGCGCCGCCACCACCTTCATCGGCAGGTCACCGCATTCGAGCAGCTTGCGTGCGCGATCGATGCGCGCATTCTGCAGGTACTGCAGCGGCGTAATGCCCACCTCACGCTGAAACGTCCGGGCAAAGTTGCGCCCGCTCATGGCCACCAGTTCGGCCATTTTCTGCACGGTGAACGCCTGCTCGATGTGGTCGACGATATAGGCCTGTACCCGGGCAATCGGCGAGTCATCGCGTGGTACCGCAGCCAGCAACGGCCCGTAGGGTGTCTGCCCGCCCTGACGGTGGCGGGCAACCAGAAGTACCTTGGCCACTTCCAGGGCCAGCGCCTTGCCATGGTCCTCGGCGACCACCGCCAATGCCAGGTCGATCCCAGCAGTGATACCGCCCGAGGTGATCAGGCAGCGGTCCATCACGTAGATCTGCTCGGTCTCCACCTTGGCCTCGGGGAACGCCTGTGCCAGGCGCTCCACGTAGTTCCAGTGGGTGGTACAGCGATAGCCATTCAGTAACCCGGCCCGCCCCAGCAGGAACACCCCGGTGCAGATGGCGCCGAAGCGCTTCGCCTGGCGTGCGGCCTTGGGCAGCCAGCGCTCGATCCCTGGCAGGGCGGTGTCATAGGCCCCTGGGCCGCCCGGCACCAGCAACAGGTCGACGGCCTCCGGCAAGTCTTCCAGGCGCTGGTCTGCCACCACCTTCAGGCCGCATGAGCCGCGCACCACTGCTTGCCCCTCGGCCAAGGTCAGCAGCCGATATTGCCGTGCTGCAGGCAAGAACCGGTTGGCGATGGCGAATGCATCCATGGGGCCGGTGACATCCAGCAGTAGCACATCGTTGAACAGCACCATGGCCACGGTGCGGTGGGCGGGTTTTTCCTGCATGCCTCTGTCGCCTTGAATGCCGGCCGCAGGTAGCGGCCAGAAGCTGAATACGAAACGCATCTTAAGATATCGGCAAAACGCCCAGGGCCAGCAGCGCACAATTAACAACAATTCAGGTTTGGCTCAGGACTTCGTCATGTGCCGGGGGCGAGACTTTCTGCATTGAACAGGAGAGTCGCCATGTACCCTGGGACGCCCGAAGCGCCGCTGCAAACCCCCGGCGCACTCACGCCCGCGCGGCTGCGCCGGGCCAAGGAGCTGATGTTGCACAGCCCGTTGTCGATCATTGAGATCGCTGCGGTATGCAACCTCACACGCAGCCACTTTTCCCGCGCCTTCAAAGTCAACACCGGCCTTTCGCCGCAGGCCTGGCGCCTGCTGGCGCGCATGGAAAAGGCCAAGCGCTTGCTCGCCACCGAGGCGCCTATCACCCATGTGAGCCTGGAATGCGGTTTTTGCGACCAGGCCCATTTCACCCGCGCTTTCAGCCGCCTGGTCGGCCAGCCACCCAAGGCCTGGCGGCAGGCGCAGGTACTTTCATAAGCCGAAGCTATCCACCGGTATAACCCCCTGCGGACAGTGCCGGCCCGTTATCCCAACCCAAGGAGTCACCCCCATGAGCCAACCCGATTACAAGCGCCTGAACAAAGACGACGCCGTGGTGCTGCTGGTCGACCACCAGACCGGTCTGATCTCGCTGGTGCAGGATTTTTCGCCCAACGAATTCAAGAACAACGTGCTGGCCTTGGGCGACCTGGCCAAGTTCTTTGGCCTGCCGACCATCCTCACCACCAGCTTCGAGCAAGGCCCGAATGGCCCGCTGGTGCCCGAGCTGAAAGAAATGTTTCCGGATGCGCCGTACATTGCCCGTCCGGGCCAGATCAACGCCTGGGACAACGAAGACTTCGTCAAGGCAATCAAGGCCACGGGCCGCAAGCAACTGATCATCGCCGGTGTGGTGACCGATGTGTGCGTGGCATTCCCGACCCTGTCGGCGCTGGCGGAAGGTTTTGAAGTGTTCGTGGTGACCGACGCCTCGGGCACCTTCAACGAAACCGTGCAGCAAGCAGCTTGGGTGCGCATGACCCAGGCGGGTGCGCAGATGATGAACTGGTTCTCGGTGGCCTGCGAACTGCACCGCGACTGGCGCAACGACATCGAAGGGCTGGGCAACCTGCTGTCGCAGCGTATTCCCAACTACCGCAACCTGATGAACAGCTACGCGGCGCTGGCCTCGCGTTGATGTAATCCTGAATCGGCCTCTTCGCGGGTAAACCCGCGAAGAGGCCGGCACAGGCTATGCGTGACTCACAGGCAGACTGAAACGAATCCGGCATCCACCCAACTGCGACACCAGCGCCTGCAACTGCCCGCCGTGTGCCTGAGCCACCGAACTGCAGATCGCCAAGCCCATCCCCATGCCACCGGTCTTGGTGGAGTGAAAGGCATCGAATACACGCTCCCGCTCGTCCGCTGCGATCCCCGGCCCGTTGTCGTCCACGCAGACCTCCACCCCATCCTCGACCACCGCCGACGCAATCTTCAGCACCCCGTCACTGCGATACCCCGACAACGCTTCCAGGGCATTGGTAATCAGGTTGAACACCAACTGCTGCAACTGCACCGGGTCGGCTGTCACGCACACCCCGGCCTTCAGCTGCGTCTGCACATCCACCTTGCCCTTGGCGGCGTCGGCCGAGGTCAGGCGCACCACCTCGCGGATCAATTCGTCCAGCTTCACCGCCTTGAGTTGCATCGGTGACTGCTTGGCCAGGGACCGCAGCGCCCGCACGATGTTGCCGGCCCGTTCGCTGTCGTTGCGGATGTCTTCCAGGCCGGCAATTGCTTCTTCCAGGTCGGGATTGGGGCGTTTCAACCAGCGCAGGCTGGCCGCGGCATTGGAGGCGATGCCCAGTAGCGGTTGGCTGATCTCGTGGGCGATGGACGCTGACAGCTCGTTCATCGCCTGCAAGTGCGCACTGCGCGCCAGTTCCGCACGCGAGCGGCGCAACTCAGCCTCCATCTGTGCGCGGATCTGGTTTTCTTCGGCCAGGCGTGTGTAGAACTTGGCCGTTTGTAGCGACACCGCTGCCTGTGAGGCGAGGATTTCCAGCATGGCCAGGCGCTGACCGCCGAACAGGTTGGGCACAAGGCGGTTTTCCAGGTACACCAGGCCGATCAGCACGCCCTGGATCACCAGCGGCAGGCACAGCACCGAGCGGGCGTTGCGCGCCTGCAGCTGTTGGCGGAAGGCCTCCGGGCACTCACTGAGGGCATCGTTGAGCACCAGCGGTTTGCGGGTGCGCATGGTGGTGTTGATGACTGACAGCGGTGCCTGGGTCATGAACTTCTGGCAGTTGTCCATGCTCACGTGCAGCCCGGCATCGTCGATGTAGGCCAGGGCGGCCATCTGGAATTCGGCGCCGCTCACAATCAGCAGCGCGCCATGGTCGGCGCCGGAGTGCTGGGTCAGGTGGCCCATCAGGGTTTCGATCAGGCCTTCGAGCAGCACTTCTTCGGACAGCGCCCGCGCGGCTTCGATGCCGGCTTCGAGGTCCAGCCTGGCCTGGTGGGTGGCACGGTAGGTCTCCTGAATCGGCTGGGTGCGCAGAAACGGATGCAACGTCTCAAGCTGGTGCACCTTGCCGGTCGCGCCCCAGATATGGAAGCAGTCGCGGGCGATACGCAGGTGCAGGTTGGCGCCGGAGATCAGGCCGCTGGGGATGCACACCTCGGCCAGCTGTTCGTGGGCCAGTGCCTGCTCGTGGATGAAACCGGCAGCGGTGGCGGCGATTTGCGCCTGGTCAAAGCAGCGGATCGCGGCCAGGCCGTCGCCTTCGAGCTTGGCGATGACGCCCTCGATCAGCAACTGCTTGCTGCGGAAGGTGGCCGGGTTGAAGCCGGCCCAGCGGCTGAAGCGCTCGCGCAGGGCCTGCAACTGGCGCAGCTTGTCGGCAAGACTGCCCGGGGCCTCGGGGCTGCCCAGGGCCAGGCCGCGGAACAGATGATAGTCAGCCAGGTTGATGTGCGCCGGTGCCGCCCAGCTGTTGTCACCGGCCAATGCCAGGTCGCGCATGGCCTTCGGGATATTGCCCATGTAGAAGGCGCACATGGCGGCGAACAGGTGTTGGAAGAACCGCGTGGTGGGCGACCTCGAGGCGGTGGCCGGGGCGGGGCAGGGCGTGCCGCTCAGGTTGGCGACGAACGCTTGCTGGGCCAGCAGGATCTGCTCGATATCGCCGTAGCCGTGGCGACGCACAGTGGCCAGGCCTTGCGCCACTTCCTCGACCACGTCCGGCAGGTAGCGGCCCATGAACAGCGAATCTGAAACCAGGTGGTTGCAGGCATAGCAGCTCATCGCCAGGTCACCGCTCAGGCGCGCCGAGTCGACCGCGTCCAGCGCGGTACGTCGGGCGAATTCCATGGGCGAGGTCCAGGCGCTGACCTGGTCCAGGGCCAGCAACGCGCTGGTCAGATCAGCGTCGAAACCGTGCCGCTCGATCAGCTTGAGCGCGGCCAGGCAACAGGCATGGCCATCATGGTAAGCGCCAAAACGCTCGGCAATCATCACGCCGTACCAGGCCATGCCGTAGGTGCTGCCAGGGGCAACGCCGTGCAGTAGCGACATCTCCATGAGCTTGGCCAGGTGCAGGAAGCAGATGTCGTCCTTCACGAAGAAGGATGATGACAGAGTGGCCAGCAGGCTGATGGCAACCGTCACTTCCTCCGAATCGGTGCGCGGCAGTGACTCCAGGCAATGCCGGTCCTTCTGTTCGATCAACGCCTGCACATGGGCATGACTGGCCTCGACCTCTTGCCAGTCGACGCCCCGCACCGGGCTTATGCCCAGCAAGTCCAGGCCGTCCAGGGCGCTGTCGATAGCCGCCTGATAGTCACCGTGCAAGGTGTACAGCAGTGCCTGCAGCCGGCACGCCCGCGCCTGGTCCAACACCGTGCGGGCACGCTGGCGGCATTCAGTGAGGCGGGCCTGCGCTGCGATCGTTCGCGACAGTTGCATGTCGCACTCCGTCGCCATGCAGGCGACGGCAAAGCCATGCGTGGCGCGGCTTTCCAGCGTGGCGCTGTGGTGCAGCAACTGCTCGGCGGTGTGCAGGTAGCCAGCGGCCTGTTCGAAGGCGCCGGTGTCGCGTGCGCGGGATGCGGCTTCGCGTAAAAGCTGCAGGAACGCTTCGCAGTCATCCGCTGCAAACCCGCATGGGCTGGCGCGTTGCAGCTGGCTGGCGAGCTCGAACAACACCTCGTGCGTTCGCCCTGGCCAAGCCTGGCGCATGGCCAGGGCGATGCGTGCATGCAGCGAGGCGCGCTCGTGCACGGGCGTGAGTGCATAAGCGGCCTCCATCACCCGGTCATGAGTGCAGCCTAAGCCATTCTGGCCCGGTTGCAGGAAACCGGCGCGAATCAAGGCTTTCAACGGTTCGCCCGGCGGTTGGGCGAGTACCTGCCGAAGCAGGCGTTCATCGCAGTGGCTGCCCGCCGCGCTGACGACCCGCAACAGGTCGCGTTGCGGTGCCGTCAGGCGCTCCAGGCGGTGGACCATCAAGTCGGCGACATTGTCGGAATAGCAGTGCCGGGCCACGGCCTGCAGGCACCATGACCAGCGCATGGCCTGGGTGTCGAAGATGAACAGCTGGTCTTCGACCATGGCCCTGAGGATCTGGTTGATGAAAAACGGGTTGCCCGCCGTCTTGCCGTGCACCCGTTCGGCCAGCTGATATGCGTCTTCAGGGGCAACATGGAAGCGCTCGCCAATCAGCTCGGTCACTGCCCCCACGGCCAGTGGCCGCAGGTTCAGCGTGGTGCTTCGCACCGTTGCGGGTATGGCCAACGGTGCGCTGGTGGTGGGCGTATCGTTGCACTGGGTGACAATCAGCAGCAGGTTAGCCGGCACGTTAGCCAGCAGTTGGGCCAGCAGTTGCCGGGTGGCGTCGTCGGCCCATTGCAAGTCGTCGAAGAACAGCACCAGCGGTTGGCCAGGCCGGCTGAAAACCTGCAGGAATTCAATGATCGCGTGCAGTTCCTTGTGCAACGCAAGGCGCGTGGGCTTGGCGGGTAATTGGGGCAAGGGGCCGAGAATCAGTTGCAGGTCCGGGGCCAGCTTGCCAAGCAGACGGCCATGACTTTTGATGCGGCGCTGGATTTCGCGGCGCAGGGTGACGAGGTCCTGACTGTTCTTGGCCAGCAACTGGGTAGTCAGGGCACCGAGTACTTCGATCCAGGGCGTGTAGGGCACTGCTTGGGCGTGGCTGTTGCACGTGCCGACGGCCCAGTAACCTTCGGCGTTGGCCTTGAGAGCTGCTTTGACCAGGCTCGACTTGCCCATGCCAGCAGCGCCGTAGATGACCAGGGCTTGTGGTTTGCTGTCGCGATGCAAGGCCTTGAGCAGCAGGGCGATAGCCTTTTGCTCGGCGCTGCGGCCATACAGGCGTGCGTGGTCGGGCGCTACCGGGTCGGCGCAGCCTGGGGTGAAGGGTGCCATGGTTTTGTGGGCGGCCCACTGCCGCTGGCAGTGAGCCAAGTCCACTGCAAAGGCGCGCGCGCTCTGGTAGCGGGCGTCCGGCTCTTTGGCCAAGGCCTTTGCCAGGACCAGGCTGAGGGGGGGCGGCACCTTGCTGTCCACTTCGCTGGCCGCCCGCGGCTGCACACCAGCATGCAGCTGTCGCCAGTGCTGGGTGTCGCGCCCGGCCAGCGGCAGTTCGCCTACCAGTAACTGGTAGAGGATTGCCCCCAGGGCATAGATATCACTGCGTCGGTCGCTGCTGCTTCCGTGCGGGCAAACCTGCTCCGGCGCCAGGTAGGCCCAGTTGCCGAGCGGGGTGCCCTGTTCGCTGATCCGTTCTGCTGGGTCGGCGCGAAAGAAGCCCAGGCGCACCCGCTGGTGGGCGCGCAGGTACACATGTTCGGGCTGCAATGTACCGTGCAGCGCATTGCGTTCGTGCGCTTGCGCCAACGCATGGGCAGCGTTCACCGCGATGTCGAGAAACGGCTCCAGCGCCGCAGGGCCTTCAGCGATCAGGTCGGCGACTGAGAGGCCGGCCGGGTACACCAGCAAGGGGCCTTCGGCCGAGCGCACGAACGCCGAGGGGATCACCGCCCACTGCGGGTCCAGTTGCAGGCGGTAGTCACGCTCCAGGCGCTGACAGGCGGAAGGTGCCTCGAGCGGCGCGCGCACGGCGATCCAGGCTTGGTGTGAAGCGGGGTCGCGCAGGCGGAAATAGCTGAGCTCACCTTCCTGGCCCAGCGCGCTGATCTCGCACCGGTTCAGCCAGCCCTCGTCGATTGACTGGTCGTAATCGATGGGCCTGTGGGCAAGGCGTTCATCGAGCATAAAGCACCCCCGCTAGCGACATCCTGAGGCGCGAGTATACGCAGCGGGCCCAGCGTGGATGCGGGTTACAGCCTGCTTGGCAGGAACGGGCACGCTGTTGTCCGTTATCGTCCCCTGAGGGCTGGCGGGCTTTTGTATAGTCCTTTGGCCAACCTATCCCTCGGGATAATTGTCTGAACGCGTACGCTGGCCTAGGCTGCCCCGGACAGCGAAAACGCCTGTGCCCGCGCGAGGAAGCCATGATCCGAATAGGCAATGCCCAGGTGTCGCTGGAGCGGCGCGAAGTCTTTGTCGACGGCAAGCCGATCCTGTTGGGTGGGCGTGCTTTCGACGTGCTGGCCACGCTGATCAGGGCCAAGGGCCGCGTGGTCGGCAAGGACGAGTTGTTCAGCCAGGTGTGGTCCGGCACGGTGGTCGAGGACAATAACTTGCAGGTTCAGGTGTCCTTGCTGCGCAAGGCCTTTGGCGACCGTAGCCTGATCCAGACCGTGCCGCGCCGGGGCTATCGCCTGGCCGCGCAGATCAGCCTCGAGGTGCCTGGTCAGGCACTGGGCAGGTCATTGCTGCGCAGCCTGGCCGAGACTGTCGAGCCGCTCGATGAGCGCGTGAATGTGCCGGTGCTGGTGGTGGATGACGACCCGTCGGTGCGCACCGCGTTGGGCCGGCTGTTGCGCTCGCAGGACATCCCGCACCACTTGTTTGCCAGTGCCGAGGCGCTGTTCGAGGCCCGCCTGGAAACCCCCTGTGCCTGCCTGCTGCTGGACATGCACTTGCCGGGTACAAGCGGCCTGGAGGTACAGGATGCGCTGTGCCGGCTGGCGCTGCCCTGGCCGATCGTGTTCATGACCGGCTTCGGCACCATCCCGATGACCGTCCAGGCCATGCGCGCCGGGGCGGTGGAGTTTCTGACCAAGCCGTTCGATGAAGACCAGTTGCTGACCCTGTTGCAGGCAGTGCGCGCCCGTGCCGTGGCCGAAGGCCGCAAGTGGCTGCAGGCGCGGCAGGTCGAGGAAAAGTACCAGCGCCTGACTCAGCGTGAGCGCCAGGTTTTCTCGCTGGTGGTAGGCGGCTTGTCGCACAAGCAGATCGCCAGGCAGATCGGCACCAGCGAGGTGACGACCAAGGTGCACAAGAAGAACATCATGAACAAGATGCAGTCCCGCTCGCTGCTGGAGCTTGCGGCCATGCACAACCTCCTCGGAGCGCGGTCTGCGAGCCTGGGCGGCGCATGAGCAGAGGGGTGTGCATCGTCGACGACGATGCCTCGGTGCGCAAAAGCCTGGCCAACCTGCTGCGCTCGGCGGGGTTCGAGACCTTGTCGTTTTCCGCCGGGCACGCCTTCCTGGCCTCGCCACTGGCGGGCGAGGCGGGTTGTGTGTTGCTGGACCTGAAGATGCCGGGAATGAGCGGGCTGGAGGTACAGCGTGAGTTGGCACAGCGGGGGAGGCGCTTGCCGGTGATCTGCATGTCGGCACATTGGGATGATGGCTCGGTACGGGCAGCGATGGGCCTTGGGGCACTGGCCTGCCTGGGCAAGCCATTTTCTGAAGAGGTGCTGCTGAAGGTGGTTGAAGAGGCTTTGGCTGGCGGTCAGTGAGGTATGGCTGTTCCGGCCTCTTCGCGGGTAAACCCGCGCCTGCAGGGGGCATCACAGCCCTGGCAATCTAACTGCTCCCCGGCCGGTACTGCAGGGCCTCGGCCAGGTGCGTCCGGCCAATCGTCTCGCATCCCTCCAGGTCCGCCAACGTCCGCGCCACCTTCAACAACCGGTGCGCCGCGCGTAGCGACAAGGTCAGCCGCTCGCAGGCCCCTTCCAGCCAGACTTGGTCCGCCGCTACCAACCCACAGTGATGCCTTAAACCTTCAAGGTCGAGAAATGCATTCGCACACCCTTGTCGCCTGTGCTGCAGCTCCCGCGCTTCAGCCACCCTGACGGCGACATCGGCACTGGTTTCACCGCAAGGCTGGTTGTTCAATGTAGTGCTCTCGCGAGCCACGGTCAGGTGCAGGTCGATGCGGTCCAGCAGTGGCCCGGACAGCTTGTTGCGATAGCGCGCGATCTGCTCGGTGCTGCAACGGCAGCGGCCAGTGGGGTCGCCCAGGTAGCCGCAAGGGCAGGGGTTCATCGCCGCCACCAGCTGGAAGCGCGCGGGGAAACGCACTTTGTCGCGGGCACGGGCAATCACGATTTCACCTGACTCCAGTGGCTCGCGAAGCACTTCCAGTACGCGCCGCTCAAACTCCGGAAGTTCGTCGAGAAACAACACGCCGTGATGGGCGAGCGTGATTTCACCTGGTTGCGGTCGGCTACCGCCACCGACCAGCGCCGGGCCGGACGCAGAGTGATGGGGATGGCGAAAGGGGCGCTGTGGCCAGCTGTTCAGCGGCGCTTTCCCGCTGACCGACTGGATTGCCGCCACTTCCAGCGCTTCGTGCTCGTCCAGCGGTGGCAGCAGCCCGGGCAGGCGGCTGGCGAGTAAGGTCTTGCCGGTGCCGGGCGGCCCGGTGAACAACAGGTTGTGCGCCCCGGCCGCAGCCAGCAGCAAGGCACGCTTGGCTGCCAGTTGGCCCTGCACTTCGCTCAGGTCCGGGTAGGGGCGTTGCTGCAGGATCAGGCCGTTGGCTGCGTAGGGCGGCAGCGGCACCTGGCCGTTCAGGTGGGCGACCAACTCCAGCAGGTGGCCCACCGCATACACCACCAACCCGCCGGCCAGGCTGGCTTCCTCGGCATTTTCCCGTGGTACCACCAGCGCCCGGCCTGCTTCGCGTGCCGCCAGTGCTGCAGGCAGCACGCCCTGCACCGGGCGCAATTTTCCCGACAGCGCCAGTTCGCCCAGGCATTCCATATCGGCCAGGGTGGCAATCGGCACCTGGCCGTCGGCGGCGAGGATGCCCAGGGCGATGGCCAGGTCATATCGGCCGCCATCCTTGGGCAGGTCGGCGGGGGCGAGGTTCTGGGTAATGCGCCGCTGCGGGTACTTCAGCCCGGAGTTGACGATGGCGCTGCGCACCCGGTCCTTGCTTTCCTTGACCGTGGTTTCCGGCAGGCCGACCAGGGTGAGATGAGGCAGGCCGTTGGCCAGGTGGGTTTCGACGCTGACCGCCGGTGCCTGCACGCCTACCTGGGCGCGGCTGTGGACGAGAGCTAGAGACATGAACACTCCGTTGTTGCTGGAAAATGCCGCTTCCTGCGGCTGGGCAAAGAATAGCCAGTGCTGCCATGGCAGGCGCAACAAGTGTGCGTCGTGGTTTTTCAGGGCAGGGGTTTTCCCTGCGCTTTCATGCGCTTCGGCAAAAATGGATCCAATAGGCTTTGCGCAGTCGTCAGGTATGACTTAGTGTTGTTGGGCAACCGCAGTTGCCATGGGATGGCACTGCGTCTTCTTTCAAATGGACTTGAGGTATTGCACCGTGCAAATGCTCACCCGCACGCACCAGGCAATTCGCGAACTGGTGCAGGCCAGTGCATTCGTTGAACTCAACCGCTTTTTCGACACGCTTGAGGCTCAATGGCGCCAAGCCCCGCCCGGCGAGTTCCCGGCCTACCTGGCGGCCATTGAAGGGCACATGCTGCTCGATCAGGAAAACCAGGGCGACAGGGCCCAGAGCCAAGTGCTCAGAGCCTGGATTGACGCGTGCCCCAGGGCTTACCACCCACAAGTGGTAATGGGTATGCACTGCTTCCACCGGGCCTGCCAGGTGCAGGTTGATGGCCCACGCAACGCTGCACGCTTGCTGGCGGTCGCGCAAATTTGTGAATCCGCCACCGCGCACCTGTTGCGTGCAATGGACCGCTCTGCGCACCCCGTGGCAGCGGCCATTGGCATGCTGCGCATCAGTGCGCAGCTCCATGAGCCTGGTTGGTTGCTCCAACTGTTCCAGGGGGAGCCTGCACGCTTCAGGCCCAGTGCCCATGCCGATGTAGAGGTACAGGAAACTGCAGCGCCGTTGCTGGTGAGGCATGGGTTGTTGCCCTTGGCCGAGCTGCCACAGGCGCTACCGCACTACCTGGGCAAGCGGGTCGACCATGAAAACGAGGACCCTCGCTATTACTGGCTGCGCCATGCGCTGATCGCCCGCCCCGGTTGCTTCGAAGCGATCCAGGCCCTTGCTGTGTACTTGCTGCCCCGCTGGGGCGGCAGCCTCGATGCGTTGGAGCTGTTGGTCAATGGCCCGCTGTGCGCAACCTGGGACGAGCGTTTGCGTAATGCGCTGCGTTGGATGGCTGTCGAAGGCCGGCTGAAGCTGCCACAGGCTGACAAGGTGCAGTCTGTCGCCGACTGGCAGCACGTGTTCGAAGACTGGTCACAACGCCCGTTGAGGCCCAGGGAACATGCTGTCGTTCTGGCATGGCGGGGGGCGCTGCGCAGCAGGGCATCGGGCGACCATGCTGGCGCTATGCGCGACTTTGCCGCGAGCGTGGCGTGCAATGCCGATCTTGGTGCCATCCGCGCCATGGGCGTGCCGTTTCGCTGTTTGGTCGAGCTGATACTGCGCGATGGCATGGTAGATGAGAGGCAACTGCTACACGGCGCTATTGAGCGCCTGTGTGACGGCCGTTCACATGCTGCTGCCTGTGCATTACGCGCGGCTGGGCACCGTTTTGGGCTGTGGGCGCTGCCACGCTCGGCCGAGCAGGCAAGGCTATGGTTGCAACGGGCGGTGAATCGCCAGTGCGCGGGCCAGGCACCGGGGTTCGAAGTGCTTGAAGTGGCACGGGTGCTGTGGGCAGCCAACCGGCATGAAGTGGCCTGCTACCTGTACGAACGCTTCGCCGAACTGAACCTGCCGGGTGCTGCCCTGGCCTTGTACGAGCTGCACCATGGCGGCCTGGCCAACACCCCGGCGCATTACCTGGATGACGAGGCCGCCGGGTACTGGCTGCAGCGTGCGGTGGAGGCGGGCAGCAGTCAGGCCAAATACAACCTGGCCTGCCTGCGCATGGACGGCGATGAGGATTTGAACGAGCGCAGTGCCATGCTGGCGGTCAGGCGCCTGCTTGTCGACGCGCTGGGCAACCCGCAGATCAACGCGCGTGCGCGTTTGCATCTGGGGATTTTGTTGCGCCGGTTTGGTGAGGTGCAGGAGCGGACCGAGGCGGTTGCTTACCTGCTGAGCCTGGTCGAGCACCCGGACCCGTGGCTTGCAGGGCGTGCCAGCGCCGAACTGGGGCTGGCCTGGATGCAGGGGCGTGGCACCCGCAAGCAAAGCCGCTTTGCCGCCATCGAATGGGTCAACCGAGCGGCCAGCTTGCAACCAAGGGATACGGCCATTGGTGATATCCAGGCCCAGATCCTCAATTCGCACAACCGGGTGAAGACATTGTTTACTCAGTGCGGGGCGGCGTTGTTCCGCGGCACCTTGCATGCAAGCGAGCTACCACCGAAACAGGCCTTTACCCACGCCGAGTCGTTACGGGTTCAACCTGCATCGGAGGGGCTCAGGCGCGCACATAAACCCAGGCTGTCAGGCCCGATGCGAGGGTGACGGCGACACGCTTGTAGTCGGCAACTTCATAGCGGTCCGCCGCTGCCAGTTCGTCTTCGCTGATCTGGAAGACCATACCGGCCACGCTGTCGTTGGCCTGGCTGCTGGGGGAAACGATGGGATGATGGGACTTGCCGCTGGTCGCCAGTACGTCCGGGTCAGTGATCTCGACCCAGTCCAGGCGGTAGCCCGGCATACGGTCGGCCTGGCCGTTCAGCTCACGGCCAAAGTTGGCCAGTTGCACGGCTTTATCCTGCAAGGTGCCGTAGGAAAACAACAGTACCGGGTATGCGCTGGAGGGCTGCATTCACTCATCCTGTGAAGTTGGGTTCAGCCGCGCTTCCAGCTCGGCTACCTGTTTTTCCAAGGCCTCGAGGCGTGCGCGGGTGCGCGCCAGTACGACCATCTGGCTGTCGAACTCATCGCGGCTGACCAGGTCCAGCTTGCTGAAGGCACCTTGCATCAACACTTTGAACTGGCTTTCCAGTTCCGCACGGGGCTGGGCGGCATCGCTGCTGAACAGGCGCGAGGCCTGGTCGCTCAGGGCATCGAGAAGGGCTTTGGGCGCGAGCATGGGGCTGTCCACTGAAACGGAGAAATGGCCGCCAGTGTAGCACGCACAAACCTGGCGCCTGAGTGCACATTGGCCTTTGTGGGAATGGCCTTGCGTGGCGATTGGGCTGCACAGCGGCCCCGGCAATATCGGCACCAAGGCACAAATCGTAGGGGCGCTTCGCAGCCCCATCGCGACGCAAGGCCGCCCCCACAAAGAGCGCGTGCGGTTTTCAATCAGTTGCACATTTTTCGCGCAGCTTGCCCCGCCTCGGCGCACCGAAATTGTGCATGTTTCCAATGCTGGCGACTGGCCAATCCCGACCAAATCACATAACGCTCTGTTTTTCGGCGCTTTGTCCGAACTGGCAAGGTTTCTGCAAAGACCTGTACGAGCCATGCACTGAAGCAGTTCCTTGTGACCAGGCAGTGCGCACGCGGAGCCGGATGCCGACGACGCGTTACAAAGCCAACCGCTGCGCTTAGACTTGAGACGGGTTTGTTTTCCTGGGGCAAGTCCACCAAATCGGGAGAGAGTTTCATGAAGCTAGTCACAGCCATCATCAAGCCGTTCAAGCTGGACGACGTGCGCGAGTCGTTGTCGGAAATCGGCGTGCAGGGCATCACCGTCACCGAAGTCAAAGGTTTCGGTCGGCAGAAGGGCCACACCGAGCTGTATCGCGGTGCTGAATATGTGGTCGATTTCCTGCCCAAGGTGAAGATCGATGTCGCCATCGATGACAAGGACCTTGATCGGGTAATCGAAGCCATCACCAAGGCAGCCAACACCGGCAAGATTGGTGACGGCAAGATTTTCGTGGTGAATCTGGAGCAGGCAATCCGCATCCGTACCGGCGAAACCGATACCGACGCGATTTAAGCAGCAACAAAGCCTCACCAAACCCAACGCCCCAGGAGAAAACAACATGACTCTGCGTAAGATCGCAGGGCTAGGAGCCCTATTGTCCCTCGTAATGCCCGGGCTTGCCCTGGCAGAGGAAGCTGCCCCAGCGCTGAACTCCGGCGACACCGCCTGGATGCTGACCGCAACGGCGCTGGTGCTGTTCATGACCATTCCAGGCCTGGCCCTGTTCTATGGCGGCATGGTGCGTTCCAAGAACGTGCTGTCGGTGATGATGCAGTGCTTTGCAATTACCGGCCTGATGAGCATTCTCTGGGTCGTCTACGGCTACAGCATGGCCTTCGATACCGCCGGTATGGAAAAGGGCGTGCTCAACTTCAACTCTTTCGTTGGCGGCTTCTCCAAGGCCTTCCTCAGCGGCGTCACGCCCAACAGCCTGACCTCGGCCACCGCGCTGTTCCCTGAAGCGGTGTTCATCACCTTCCAGATGACGTTCGCCATCATCACCCCGGCCTTGATCGTCGGCGCTTTTGCCGAGCGCATGAAGTTCTCGGCGATGCTGGTATTCATGGGCATCTGGTTCACCCTGGTGTATGCGCCGATCGCACACATGGTGTGGAGCGGTGACGGTGCCCTGATGTGGGACTGGGGCGTACTGGACTTCGCTGGCGGCACCGTGGTGCACATCAACGCCGGTATCGCAGGCCTGGTCTGCTGCCTGGTACTGGGCAAGCGCAAGGGCTACCCGACCACGCCGATGGCCCCGCACAACCTCGGCTATACCCTGATGGGCGCAGCGATGCTGTGGATCGGCTGGTTCGGTTTCAACGCAGGCTCTGCTGCTGCCGCCAACGGTACTGCCGGCATGGCCATGCTGGTCACTCAGATCGCGACCGCTGCCGCCGCCCTGGGCTGGATGTTCGCCGAGTGGGTCGGTCACGGTAAGCCAAGTGCTCTGGGCATCGCTTCGGGCGTGGTTGCTGGCCTGGTTGCCATCACCCCGGCTGCGGGCACCGTCGGGCCGATTGGCGCGCTGATTATCGGCCTGGTATCGGGTGTGCTCTGCTACTTCTGCGCCACCACGCTCAAGCGCAAACTCGGCTATGACGATTCCCTGGATGCCTTCGGCGTGCACGGTGTTGGCGGCATCATCGGTGCCATCCTCACGGGTGTGTTCGCGGCCCCGGCGCTGGGCGGCTTCGGTACCGTCACCGACATCGGCATGCAAGTCTGGATCCAGGCCAAAGGTGTGATTTTCACCGTGGTCTACACCGCCATCGTCACCTACGTGATTCTCAAGGTGCTGGATGTGGTGATGGGCCTGCGGGTCAACGAAGAAGAAGAGTCGGTCGGCCTCGACCTGGCTCAGCACAACGAACGCGGCTACAACCTGTAACTGCGACGCGGTAAAAAATTGCCCGGCTTGCCGGGCATTTTTTTGCCAGTTTTTCAGCATTTCCCGCACGGCAAACGGTTTATTCGACACGTTCGTGACGTAGGTAAAAAACTTACAAGCCACAGGGCGTTTATGGTGCTTTGCTTTTTCCACGGGCGCGCTAGAATGCGCGCCGAAGGGTGTTTGACGAGTAGTCCACACACTTCGCCAGCCTTTGCTAGGCTTGCCAATAGCGTGTGGCCAGCAGGGGCTAATGGATTTGTCAGGTCCTGCCAGGAGCAGGGCCTGCTGGGTGCCGCCTCCCATCAGGAGTGCCGACCCAAGGGCAGTGGCCTAACCCACGGCCAGTTGAATTTTCACTGGTGGCTGCCGGTCTACGGCTGCACTGGTCTATAACCAACCTGCTTTTCGCAAGTCATGAGGTAGAACATGAGCGACGACGATCTGGAAAATGATGACCTCGAAGTAGGCGACGAAGACGAGGGTGATGAGGTCCTTGAAGGGGCGGCTGATGACGGCGTTGAAGACGCTGGCGATGACGACAGCAGCCCGGCACCCGTTGCCAAGGGCAAATCCAAGGCCGCAGTCTCGGTAGACGAGATGCCGAGCATGGAAGCCAAGCAGAAAGAGCGTGATGCACTGGCCAAGGCGATGGAAGAATTCCTTTCTCGTGGTGGCAAGGTGCAGGAAGTCGAGGCCAACGTGGTCGCTGACCCGCCCAAGAAGCCGGACAACAAGTACGGCAGCCGCCCTATCTGAGTGGCTGATCGCAAAAAAGCCCGCCGTCGCTGCGGGCTTTTTTACGCCTGTGGGTTTTGTGTTGCCCGTGCCGGCCTCTTCGCGGGCATGCCCGCTCCCACAGGTTCACCACAGGGTTCAGGACCTGCGCGGTCCCTGTGGGAGGGGGCGTGCCCGCGAATGGGCCGCAAAGCGGCCCCGTCAGCGCCAGCGTGCAAGCACGTCAGGTAGTTGCGACAGGCGCTGGATCTCGGCGTCCGGCGCCTGATCGCCAGCCCAGGCCTTGCCTTGCGGGTTGAACCACACCGCCCGCAACCCGGCGCGCTGGGCACCGGCAATGTCATCGCCAGGGTGATCGCCGATGTGCACTGCCGCACCCGCGTCCACCTCGCCCCGGCGCAACGCTTCAAGGAATGGTGCAGGGTCTGGTTTGCCGATGCCCAGGTCCTCGGCGCACAGGGCAAAGCGGAAGTAATCCGCCAGCCCTAGCCGGCTGACGTCGGCATTGCCGTTGGTGACCACGCCCAGGATGTATTGATGGCGCAAGATTTCGAGCACCGGCTGCACCTCTGGGAAGATCTCCACCTGGTGGCGGGCATGCAGGAACACTTCGAAGCCTTCGTTGGCCAGCGCCTGTGCGTGCTGCTCGCTGTAGCCGACCTCTTCCAGAGCATGAAACAGCACGCGCCTGCGCAGGGCACTGATGCGGTGCTTGAGGCCGGGCTCTGCTTGCACCAGGCGCTCGCGGATGGCGAACAGGTGTTCCACCGGCACACTGCCGAGGGTGGGTGCGTTGGCCTCGAGCCAGTCGCGCAGCACGACTTCCGCGGTAGCAATCACCGGCGCGGTGTCCCACAGGGTATCGTCGAGGTCGAAGGTGATCAGCTTGATGCTCATGAGTCTGTGCCTTTGCTGCGTTTGGCCCGAGGGTGGGCGCTGTCGTACACCGCGGCCAGGTGCTGGAAGTCCAGGTGGGTGTAGATTTGCGTCGTGCTGATGTCGGCGTGGCCGAGCATCTCCTGCACCGCGCGCAGGTCCTGGGATGATTCCAGCACATGGCTGGCGAAGGAATGGCGAAGCATGTGCGGGTGCAGGTGTTGGCCCAGCTCACGCTCACCGGCGGCCTTTACCCGCAGCCGAACTGCCTGGGGGCTGATGCGATTGCCCTGGCGGGTGATGAACACTGCACGGTCGCGTGGGTTGCCGATGCCGCGCAAGCGGTACCAGGCCTGCAACGCCTCGCGAGCCTTGCGACCCACCGGCAGTACGCGGGCTTTTCCACCCTTGCCCAGTACCTGCACCAGGCCGGCGGCGAGGTCGAGGTGATCAAGATCGAGGTTGGTCAGTTCCGATAGGCGTAGGCCTGAGGAATAGAACAGCTCGAGGATCGCCTGGTCACGCCGGGCAATGAAGTCGTCGTCGACGCCACCATCGAGCAGCTGCAGTGCGCGATCGGTATCCAGTACCTTGGGCAGCCGACGCTCACCTTTGGGTGCGCTCAGGCCGGTGGCCGGGTCGTGCTGGCACAGGCCTTCGCGGTTGAGGTAACGGTACAGGCCGCGTACTGCCGACAGCAGGCGTGCCAGGCTGCGCGGGGACTGGCCATGGTGGTGCAAGCGGGCGATCAGCTGGCGCAGTTGCTGGATTTGCAGCGCCTGCCACTCGGCAATGCCGTGTTCTTTGCAGTAGGCGATGACTTTTTCCAGGTCGCGACGGTAGCCCAGCAAGGTGTGCTCCGACACCTGGCGCTCGTTGCGCAGGTGTGCGCAATAAGCCTCCAGCTGGCGTTTCATCAGCGTACCGAGCGCAGTGTCTGGGTAACGCGTGGCACAACGCGGCCGAGCACTTCGGCGATATAGCCGAGGAAAAGGGTGCCGACGCTGCTCTTGTAGTGTTGCGGGTCGCGGCTGCCGATGGCCAGAACCCCATGCAGCCCTTGGTACTCAAGAGCTGCCACGGCGCTGGAGCCTACTTCCCGGCGCTGTTCTTCACCGAACAGGAAAGCCAGCTCGTGCTCGCGCAGGTTGCCACTGACGGTCTTGCCACCGCCCAGCAGGGCACCGATGGCTTGCTGCGCCTCGGCATTGCTGACCCAGCGCCCCACCGGCGCGACGTTGTCGCCGAACAGGATCAGGCTGACGAAGGGCACCTGGAATTCCTGGCGCAGGCTGTCTTCGACCGCCATTACCACTTCTTCCAGGCTGCCGGCATCAAGCAGGTCAAGGATCAGCCGGCGGGTCTTGTCGAACAGCCGGTCGTTGTCGCGGGCCACGTCCATCAGTTGCGACAGGCGATGGCGCATTTCGATGTTGCGGTCACGCAGCAGCTTGAGCTGGCGTTCCACCAGCGACACGCTGTCTCCTCGCTGGTGCGGGATGTGCTGTTCGATCAGCAGCTCGTCGTGCTCGGCGAAGAAGGTGGGGTGGGCGCGCAGGTAGGCGACCACCGCTTCGGCATCGAGCTCGGCGGACTGCTTGGGTACAACCTTGGGCTGATCGGTCATGGCGGTTACTCGTTTAGAGACGAACCTGTCCTTCGTAGACGCGTACGGCCGGGCCGGTCATCATCACGGGCTTGCCGGGGCCGGCCCATTCGATGTGCAGGCGACCACCGGGCAGGTCGAGGGACACCGGGGAATCCATCCAGCCCTGGCTGATCGCCGCCACGGCTGCGGCGCAGGCGCCGGTGCCGCAAGCCTGGGTTTCGCCGGCGCCGCGTTCCCACACGCGCAGGTTGGCGCGGTGGCGGTCGATGACTTGAATGAAGCCGGCATTCACCCGCTGTGGGAAGCGTGGGTGGTTTTCGATCTTCGGGCCCAGCTCATGCACAGGCGCAGTAGACACGTCGTCGACACGCAGCACGGCGTGCGGGTTACCCATGGACACGGCGGCAATCGAGTACAACTGGCCGTCAACTTCCAGCGGGTAGCTTGGCGCTTGTGCGTCGGCGACCAAGGGAATTTCGGCAGGGATGAAGCGCGGCGGGCCCATGTTGACACTCACCTGGCCGTCGTTCTGCACGTCCAGCACGATGATGCCGCTCTTGGTTTCCACGCGGATGCGCTTTTTCGCGGTCAGGCGCTTGTCCAGCACAAAGCGGGCAAAGCAGCGCGCACCGTTGCCGCATTGCTCGACCTCGGAGCCGTCGGCGTTGAAGATGCGGTAGCGGAAGTCCACTTCCGGGTTGTTCGGCGCCTCGACGATCAGCAACTGGTCAAAGCCGATGCCGGTGTGACGGTCACCCCATTGCTTGGCGTGCTTGGGCTGAATGTGCGCGTGCTGGCTGACCAGGTCCAGGACCATGAAGTCGTTGCCCAGCCCATGCATCTTGGTAAAACGCAGCAGCATGGGCTTACTCCGGCAGCAGGCTTTCGCCAGCATACAGTTCGGCGACGGTCTCGCGGCGGCGTACTTCGAACGCCTGGTCGCCGTCGACCAGGATTTCAGCGCAACGGCCGCGGGTGTTGTAGTTGGAGCTCATGACAAAACCATAGGCGCCCGCGGACTCTACGGCCAGCAGGTCACCTTCGGCCAGGTTGAGTACGCGGTCCTTGCCGAGGAAGTCGCCAGTCTCGCAGATAGGGCCGACCAGGTCATAGGCACGGCCTTCGCCTGCACGTGGCTTGACCGCGCTGACACCCATCCAGGCCTGGTACAGGGCTGGGCGGATCAGGTCGTTCATCGCTGCATCGATGATCGCGAAGTCCTTGTGTTCGGTGTGCTTGAGGTATTCCACGCGGGTCAGCAGCACGCCAGCGTTGGCGACGATGTAGCGGCCAGGCTCGAACACCAGGGCCAGGTCGCGCTCGCCCACGCGTTCGCGGATGGCCTTGATGTAGTCGGCCACCAATGGTGGCTGTTCGTCGCGGTAGCGCACGCCGACACCGCCACCCAGGTCCAGGTGGCGCAGGTGTATGCCGCACTCGGCCAGGCGGTCGACCAGCACCAGCAGGCGGTCGAGGGCGTCGAGGAATGGCTCGACGGTGGTCAGTTGCGAGCCGATGTGACAGTCGACACCGACCACTTCCAGGTTCGGTAGCTGTGCGGCGCGTACGTAGATGGCCTCGGCATCGGCAATGGCGATGCCGAACTTGTTTTCTTTAAGGCCGGTGGAGATGTACGGGTGAGTACCGGCATCGACGTCCGGGTTGACCCGCAGCGACACCGGGGCAACCTTGCCCATTTCGGCGGCGACTACTTGCAGGCGCTCCAGCTCGTCGGTGGATTCGACGTTGAAGCAGTGCACGCCAACTTCCAGGGCACGGCGCATGTCTTCACGGGTTTTGCCAACGCCGGAGAACACCACGCGGTCGGCACGCCCGCCAGCGGCCAATACACGCTCCAGTTCACCACCGGAGACAATGTCAAAGCCTGCGCCCAGGCGCGCCAGCACGTTCAGCACGCCAAGGTTGGAGTTGGCCTTGACCGCGAAGCACACCAGGTGCTCGGTGCCTTGCAGGGCGTCTGCGTAGCTACGGTACTGGGCCTCGATGTGGGCGCGCGAGTACACATAGGTGGGGGTGCCGTAACGTTCAGCAATGGCCGACAGGGCCACGCCTTCCGCGAACAGCTCACCGTCGCGGTAGTTGAAAGCGTTCATCTGGTTTCCTTACTGCGCTGGCGACTGCTCGGACTCGGACTCGGACTGCAGCTCGGGCTGCTGTTCTTGTGCCGGGGCCGGCTTGGCTTTTGGCTGGTGCTGGTGCGACGTGTGCGCTTTGCCGTTATCGCCATCTTCAGGCAGATACAGCGGGCCTTTCTGGCCACAGGCCGAAACGAGGCAGGCAACAGCGACCAGCGCCGCGAAGGAGGAAATCAGGCGCTTCATGGGTGAAATCCTTAGAAAAATGCAGTATTGCGCCCGAGTATACCGAGCGACCGGCGGCTTGCCTATGCAAGGACCGGTCCGCCGGGCGGGCTATGCTTAGCCTCTGCGCAGCCCCCCGTAGGAGCGGGCTCGCCCGCGAAGAGGCCGGTGAACGCAACGGCTAAACCTTTGCATTCGGCGGCAAGCGCCCGTATCTTGCCCGGCTTGCCTGTAACGCAGCCAATTTCGAGGTTCCTGCAATGAGTTTGAGTGAAGCGCGTTTCCATGATCTGGTCGACGCGACCCAACAGGCCCTGGAAGATCTGTTCGACGAGAGCGGTCTGGACCTGGACATGGAGAACTCCGCCGGTGTCCTGACCGTCAAGTTCGAGGGCGGCGCCCAGCTGATCTTCAGCCGTCAGGAGCCATTGCGCCAGCTGTGGCTTGCCGACCGCTCCGGTGGTTTCCACTTCGATTACGACGAAGACAGCGGCAAGTGGGTGTGCGAAAAGAGCGAAGAGTTGCTGGGTGAAATGCTCGAGCGTATCGTCTGGGAGCGGGCCGGCGAGAAGCTGGACTTCGACGAAATCTGACATGAGTAGCGCCCAGGCCCGGCCGCCCAAGCCGCTTTACAGCAACGTCAGCCCTGCAGTGCCGTCACCGTGCATCAGCGTATGCCGGCTGGACGAACAGCGGGTGTGCACCGGTTGCCATCGGCATGTCGAGCACATTCGCGAATGGCGCTCGGCCGATGACGAACGGCGCCGTCAGATCTGCCGCGAGGCCCAGGTCTTGCGCGAGCAGGCTAAGGCACACTGAGCGCAGGGGCTTGAGTATTTGCCCGGCTGTGGTAGTGTCGGGTTCTGCGTCGGTGACGCCAAAGCCTTCTCAAACCCCGCCCTTGGGCGGGGTTTTGCTTTATTTGCACATTGAAAACTGCCTGTTCAAAGGAGTCTGACTGGATCATGAGCACCAAGCCTTCCCTCATCCTCACCCGATTGGACGTACAACGTCTGGAGCGTCTGATCGACAGCCTCGACGAGAGTACGCCGGGTGTGCTCGCCCTGCAGGACGAGCTTGACCGCGCCGAGCAGGTGGTCGGTCACGAGGAAGTGCCGGCGGGCGTGGTGACCATGAACTCGCGGGTGCACTGCCGTGAGGAAGCCAGCGGCAAGGACTACCACCTGACACTGGTGTACCCCAAGGATGCCGGGCCGGAAGGCAAGGTCTCGATCCTGGCGCCGATTGGCTGCGCTTTGCTGGGGCTGTCGGTGGGCGAGCAGATCGACTGGCCGGCACCGGGGGGCAAGACCCTCAAGCTGAAGCTGCTGGAAGTGGAGTACCAGCCGGAGGCGGCGGGCGATTACGACCTGTAAGGGCCAGGGGGCCGTTTCGCGGCCCGTTTGCAGCGCAAGGCTGTTGCTACAGAGAGATGCACTCTTTTGTCGCCGCCTTGTGCTGCGAGTTCAGGCGCCCTCCGCCAAAACCTGCTCCAACCCCTCATTCAAAGCCTGCTCCAGCACCCGCTTGTAGCTCAGGTAGGCCTGGGTTGCCCCCAGCCGGTCATCCAGCAACTCGGACAAATCCAGGTCGGTGATATAGCACCGGTACTGCGCTGTGCCACGGCGCTGACCGATGATCTGCCTGGCCACCACCGCATACAGCTGCTCACCATGTTCCAGCTCGGAAAACTCCTGCTGGTCGCAGTACAGCGTCACATGCGCCACGCCCGCTACACCCGCCTGGATAATCGCCTGTACCTCATAGTAAGGCTGGTCGCTGCCCTCGGCCGGGGCCAGGCGCGGCTCGATGTTGCGTGCCTTGCCTGGGCCGGTGGGCAGCAGCTGCGCGTAGTGGATATCCAGCGAGGCGGGTCGCAGGCTATCGAGGGGCAGGCGGGCATCGCGGCGCATCACCACCGAGCGCAGAAAACGTTGCAGTGGCAACAGCAGATGCGCTTCGTCATGCAGCGGCAGGCGTTGTTGCCACAATGCGTTGTATTCATCCAGCACATACACATCGGCCCAGCCGCCCTGCAGGCGGTAGAACACCTGAATGCAGGCTGGCCGGCCTTGCTCCAGCACCAGGCGCAGGTCGTGGTCCTGCAGCGCATTGGCATCCAGGTACAGCGGGCTGTAGGTGCCTCGCTCTTCGCCCAGGTAGGCCAGTAGCGCCTCATGCTCGGCCAGGGTCGTCAGGCTGACATGCTCGGGCAACAGCTCCAGCACATGGGTGTGGTGGGCCACTTGCAGCAGGTAGCGGTGGTGGAGCCCTTGATCCCGCAGCAGCTGGGCGGTGTCGAAAATTTCCTCTACGCGCTGGCCGATCGGCTGGGCGCGGCTTTGGCAGAAGCAGCGTACTCGCACCCTTGGCCGGTGGCCGCGCTGCGCCGGGCTGTTGAGGAAGTCGCGCAGGCAGCGCACCAGCGCGTGTTCACCGTCGTAGCGCTGGACCAGCACCTCGTTCCAGCTGTTGACGGTGACCTGGTCCAGGGTCAGCACCAGGTTTTCGCGCACGCCAGCGTAGCTCAACGCGTCGGTGCGCTCTGTGGTCATCAAAACGTTCAGCTCGCGGTGGTGGCGCAGCGGGTCGACGCCGACGTTGACCAGCAACAACACCTCATCGGCAACGCTGGGCTGCAAAAGGCGCACTTCGCTGACGGTCGGCAAGGGCAGGGGGACACTTTGCCGCAGACAGCCCAGCAGGTTGAACAGCTCGAATTCCCCAAGGTCGCTGGCCCCTGGATGCAGCGCCATGCGGGTGCTGCTGTCGATCACTCCGTTGCGATGGGCCCAGGTCAGCAGTTCGAGTAGCTCGCGGCAGCGTTTGATCGGGCTGAAGTGCTGCACCTCATGGGTGCTCAGGTTGCCGCTGTACAGCTCCCAGTGGTAGCTGCCCGGCTCCTTGCGGTTGGGTGCCTGGACCAGCGTCAGGGTGCCTTCGGCGAGGTCAGGGGCGATGCCGGGGTTAATCACTTCGACCTTGCCGGCGCGGCGCTCGAAGGCTGCGTACAGGCGCCGGCCCAGCACATTGAGGTCGCGCTGGTCGGCGCGGCTGCTGGCGTTCTGGGTGCGAGCGAACTGGCTGAGGAAGCGATAACTGAGGTTAAGCTCGGCCACCAGCTCACGCCGCTCGACGGCAACCTGCTGCACTTTCCATTGGCTGCGGCTGTCCAGCAGGGCCAACTGGCGCTGGTCCCAGCCCCACTCGTCGGTCAGGCGCTGCAGCAGCCGGCGTTGCCAGCCATGGCTGCGGCCCTGGTCGCTGAGCTTCTTGTTCACCTTCAGGTACAGGCTGCGCCGTACCAGCTCCAGGCGCGCGGGTTCGCCGCGTTGCAGCAGGTAACGTTCGATGCGCCGGTAGACCATCACGTAGGGGTCCAGCTCGTCGAGGTCGAGCTGGTTGGCAAATACTGCCTGCTTGTAGTCCAGGCTCAGGCAGCGCACCGCAGGGTGTTCGCCGGCGTAGGCTTCGGTCAGCAGCAGTTTGAGCAGCGATTTGTAGGGCGAGTCGATGCCTTTGAACAATTGCCACAGGCCAGCGCCGACGAACTCACCGGGCGGAATGTGCGCCAGGTTGCCGAGGTCAAGGGCTTCCTGGCTGCGGATAAAGCGCTTGGACAGCAACGTCTGGGTGTAGCTGTAGTAGTTGTGTTCCTCGTACACCGGTACCAGCCACCACAGCGGCGTACGCCCGGCCAGCCACAGGGTGGTGCGGTAGAACTCGTCCAGCAGCAGGTAGTGCTGGGTGGTGCCGCAGTCGTCGGAACCGAGCTGGCCATCGCGCTGACCCTGGGCGAAGCCCTGTGTGTCGATCAGGAAAAAGTGTGCTTCGGCGCCCAGGCTTGCCGCCCAGGCCTCCAGCAGCTGGCACTTGCGGCGCAGCTCACCCAGCAGCTGTTCGGGCAAGCCGGGTGCATGGCACACCCACAGGTCCATGTCGCTGTGCTCGGCCTGCGCCAGCGAGCCCAGGCTGCCCATCAGGAACAGGCCGTGGATCGGGCGTGGCGGGTTGCCATGCTGGGCCTTGTAAGTGAACGAGCGGGCCAGGCGTTGGGCATCGGCCACCAGCTCGGCGCTTGGCTCGTAAGCCGATACGCCCGCAGGGGTGCTGCCGGAGACGTAACCCGGCAATAGCGGGTGGTTCACGTGAAACAGCAGCGGCAGCAACGACAGTACCTGTTGCTGGCGCGTTGACAGGCCTTCCTTTGCCCGCTGCAGTCGGCCCTGGTTGAGATGCAGGAAGCGCGCACGCAATGTCGCCAGGACCTTGCGGTCGATGCCTTCGTCCAGGTCAGGGCGGATTTCGTGAGGGTGGTTCATTGCGCGCTCGGGCAGGCCATTGAAGCTGTGGCGAGTTTAGCCTGAGTGGCGGGGTCGGATAAGCGGTAATTGAAATTCTGGCGCCATTTTTCCAGCGCTGGCCTGCTCCAGCTTTCGCTGCGCTTCAGGCATGATGGGCGCATTGAGTTCATGTAGAGAGTGTCCAATGCGTGTATGGATCGATGCCGACGCCTGCCCCAAGGCGGCCAAGGATCTGATCGTCAAGTTCGCCCTCAAGCGCAAGTTCGAGGTGGTGATGGTGGCGGGGCAGGCGGTGGCCAAGCCGGCGTTCGCGATCGTGCGTCTGATCGTGGTGCCCAGCGGCATGGATGCGGCCGACGATTACATAGTGGAGCACGCCGTGCCTGGCGAGCTGGTCATCTGCAGTGATGTGCCGCTGGCCGACCGCCTGGTGAAAAAGGGCGTGGCCGCACTGGACCCGCGTGGGCGTGAGTTCGACGAGCGCAACATGGGCGACCGCCTGGCGGCGCGCAACCTGTTCACCGAGCTGCGTGAGCAGGGGCAGGTGGGGGGCGGGCAGGCGGCCTATGGCGAACGCGAGAAACAGGCGTTTGCCAATGCACTGGACCGGATCATTGCCCGCCTCTCGAAAAGCTGAGCGCTGACACGGTTCCTGTCGGCGACAGCCCAGCGTGGCGCGGTGGATGGCACCGGCTTTGCCGGTGTTCGCGGGTAAACCCGCTCCTACAGGTGATCGCGCAGGCTTTTCATGAGTTGCCCCCACAGGTACCGCGTGACCTTGAAGCCTGTGCTGGACCTGTGGGAGCGGGCATGCCCGCGAAGAAGCCAACGCAATAACTTACTCGTGCGTCAGCTCCAGCACTCGGTCTACCAGCTTGTAGATCCCGCCCGCCGCCTCGCTGATCGACTTGGCCTCCATGTACGCCGGGGTCGTCACGAGCTTGCGCTGGGTGTCTTCGACAATGTCGTGTACATCGCACGCTTCATGGGTGCCGCCCATCTTCTCGACAGCCGCCGCAGTGCCGGCATCGCTGCCGATGGTGCAGACCACGCCCGGCCCGTAGATCTTCGCCGCAAGCGCCGGCGAGATGCAGATCAGGCCAACGGGTTTGCAGGCGTCGGCAAAGGCTTCGGCCAAGGCCAGCACGTCTGGGTTCACGCTGCAGTTGGCGCCTTCCACGGCAAAGTTGGACAGGTTTTTAGCCACCCCGAAACCGCCCGGCACGATCAGTGCGTCGAAGTCTTCGGCCTTGGCTTCACGGATATCCTTGACCTCGCCGCGGGCAATGCGCGCCGACTCCACCAGCACATTGCGCGATTCGGGCATTTCTTCGCCGGTCAGATGGTTGATTACATGCATCTGTGCGATGTTCGGCGCGAAGCACTGCACCTGCGCACCGCGCTGGTCGAGGCGCAGCAGCGTGATCACGCTTTCGTGGATTTCGGCGCCGTCATACACGCCACAGCCGGAAAGAATCACCGCTACTTTTTTTGTCATGCTCATTACTCCAGTGTCGAGGCGCTAAATGTCCTCTAGTTTGGCAGATGTCGCCATAGGGATTCCTGCGGGGGCGGCCTAATCTTGGTGGATAACGCCTGAGGTCGCGCCCATGGACCTGATACTGCTGGCCGTGCCGTTCTTTTTTGTGCTGATAGCCGTCGAGCTGGTCGCCGACCGCGTGCGCGGCCAGCACAACTTCACCCTGGCCGACTCGATCAACAGCCTGAGTACCGGCGCACTGTCGACCAGTACCGGCCTGCTGACCAAAGGCGTAGGGCTGGTCACCTATGCTCTGGTCTTCGAGCACCTGGCGCTGTTGCAATTGCCGGCGCAGGCAGGGTGGGTCTGGTTGCTGGCCTTTGTCCTGTACGACTTCTGCTACTACTGGCTGCACCGCCTGGGGCATGAGCGCAACGTACTGTGGGCTGCGCACTCGGTGCATCACCAGAGCGAGGAGTACAACCTCACCACGGCGCTGCGCCAGACCAGTAGCGGGTTCCTCTTCTCGTGGTTGTTCTACCTGCCGCTGGCGCTGCTGGGTGTGCCGCCACTGGTGTTCATCACCGTCGCCTCGCTCAACCTGCTGTATCAGTTCTGGGTGCATACCCGGCATATACCTAAACTTGGCTGGCTGGAGTGGGTGTTGATCACGCCGTCCAATCATCGCGTCCACCATGCGCAAAACCCTGCTTACTTGGATCGCAATTACGGTGGTGTGTTCATTCTCTGGGACCGTCTGTTCGGCACGTTCAAGGAGGAGGACCCGGCCGAGCCGGTGGTGTTCGGGGTGACCACGCCGCTGGCCAGCTGGAACCCGCTATGGGCCAACCTGCAGTTCTATGCCCAGCTCTGGCACGACGCCCGGCGCACCACCAGCCTGTGGGACAAGCTGCGTATCTGGTTCATGCCTACCGGCTGGCGCCCGGCCGATGTGGCCGCACGCTACCCACAGGCCAAACAGGACTTGGCGCTGTTTCGCAAGTTCGAGATTGCCCTGGGGCGCGGGCAGCAAGCCTATGTGGCGGCGCAGTTCGTGGTTTATGTGGCCTTGGGCAGCTACCTGATGGACGTGGCCGACCGCGTGCCGGCCGCCGCGCTGGTGCTCGGCTGGTCACTGATGGCGTTTGGTTTGTTCGTGCTGGGCGCGTTGCTGGAGAACCGGCCCTGGTCTGCACGCCTGGAGCTGGCGCGGTTGTGTCTGAATGCGCCGGCATTGTACCTGGCCGGCGCCTTGGGCTTAGCGGTGGTCGCGCCGCTGGCCTGGTTTCTGCTCGTGGCTTACAGCCTGCTCAGCCTCTGGGGGCTGGGCCTGGCTCGCCGCCCTGCGCTCCGCGCGCAGAGTACGGAAGCGCCGGCGCAGCCACAGCAGGCCGCCCAGCGCCACCAGGCCGCCAAGCACCCATAGCTCGTAACGTTTGACGTTGCCCAGCAAGCCTTCGAGGATGGCGCCGAAGTGGTAGGCGGCGGCGCCCAGGGCCACTGCCCAGATGCCCGCGCCAATCCCGTTCAGCAGCAGGTAGCGACGTGGCGGGTAACCCGACAGGCCGATGGCCACCGGCATGACCGTGCGCAAACCATAGACAAAGCGGAAGCTCAGCACCCAGATATCGGGGTGGCGGCGGATATGGTCCAGCGCCCGGTCGCCCATTGCCTGCCAGCGCGGCTTGCGCGCCAGGATCCTGCGCCCGTGGCGTCGGCCCATGAAGTACCACAACTGGTCGCCCGCGTAGCTGCCGAAGAAGGCCACCAGGCACACCAGATTGATATCCATGTAACCGCGGAACGCAAGGAACCCCGCAAGCACCAGAATGGTCTCGCCTTCAAAGAAGGTGCCTAGAAAAAGGGCGAAGTAGCCGAAATCCTGCAGGAATTGTTGAAGCATTTTCTGAGGTGCTGGCGAAATGAACGCGCAGCCTACCCCTTCGCGCGCGTTCGTGAAAGTGTCCAAATGTGTCTCGACGTGAACAATTCCAGCGCAGACAATGCCAGAGGCCCCTTGCCACGGCTTGCCCATATGTGTAACACGGGCGTCATAATGGGCGCTTATCTTGCCGCTCAATAGATGATAGGGCGTTAACGTCCTCAGGAACGCCAGATGAATAATGAAGTGCTAAGCCCTGTCGCGATCAAGGATGCTCAGGAGCTCCCAGAAGAGATGCTGCAGACCCCGCCAGACCTGCCTCCGGCGGCTGAGCCTGTAGCGGAGCCGGTGGCCGAGCCTGTAGCTCCGGTGCCTGCGCCGTCCCCGGCCATCGCCGTCCCTGGCCTGGACGACAGCAGCCTGTACATTCATCGCGAACTCTCGCAACTGCAGTTCAATATCCGGGTGCTGGAGCAGGCACTGGATGAGAGCTACCCGCTGCTGGAACGCCTCAAGTTCCTGTTGATCTTCTCCAGCAACCTCGACGAGTTCTTTGAGATTCGTGTCGCAGGCCTGAAGAAGCAGATCAACTTCGCCCGTGAACAGGCCGGCGCCGATGGCCTGCAACCGCACCAGGCGCTGGCGCGTATCAGCGAACTGGTGCACATCGAGGTAGAGCGCCAGTACGCGATTCTTAACGACGTGCTGCTGCCAGAGCTGGAAAAGCACCAGATCCGCTTCATCCGCCGCCGCTACTGGACACCCAAGCTCAAGACCTGGGTACGCCGCTACTTCCGCGACGAAATTGCCCCGATCATTACCCCGATTGGCCTCGACCCGACTCACCCGTTCCCGCTGCTGGTGAACAAGAGCCTCAACTTCATCGTTGAGCTCGAGGGGGTGGACGCCTTCGGTCGCGACTCGGGCCTGGCGATCATTCCGGCGCCACGCCTGCTGCCGCGGGTTATTCGCGTGCCGGAAGAGGTGGGCGGCCCGGGCGCAAACTATGTGTTCCTGTCGTCGATGATCCACGCGCACGCCGACGACCTGTTCCAGGGCATGAAGGTGAAGGGCTGCTATCAGTTCCGTCTGACGCGCAACGCCGACCTGGCGCTTGACTCTGAAGAGGTCGACGACCTGGCCCGCGCGCTGCGCGGCGAGCTGTTCTCGCGCCGCTACGGTGACGCCGTGCGCCTGGAAGTGGCCGACACCTGCCCGAAACACCTGTCGGACTACCTGTTGAAGCAGTTCAGCCTCAGCGAAAGTGAGCTGTACCAGGTCAATGGCCCGGTCAACCTCACCCGCCTGTTCAGCATCACCGGCCTGGACAGCCACCCGGAGCTGCAATACACACCGTTCACCCCGGCGATCCCCAAGCTGCTGGCGAACGCTGACAACATTTTCAGTGTGATCAGCAAGCAGGATATCCTGCTGATGCACCCGTTCGAGTCCTTCACGCCAGTGGTCGACCTGCTGCGCCAGGCCGCCAAGGACCCGCACGTGCTCGCCGTGCGCCAGACCCTGTACCGCTCGGGGGCTAACTCGGAAATCGTCGACGCCCTGGTGGACGCAGCGCGTAACGGCAAGGAGGTCACTGCGGTGATCGAGTTGCGTGCGCGCTTTGACGAAGAGTCCAACCTGCAGATGGCCAGCCGCCTGCAAGCGGCCGGTGCGGTAGTGATCTACGGTGTGGTCGGGTTCAAGACCCACGCCAAGATGATGCTGATTCTGCGCCGCGAGCAGGGCGAGATCGTGCGTTATGCGCACCTGGGTACCGGTAACTACCACGCCGGCAACGCCCGCCTGTACACCGACTACAGCCTGCTGACCTCTGACGATGCGCTCACCGAAGACGTCGGCAAGCTGTTCAGCCAGTTGATCGGCATGGGCAAGACCTTGCGCATGAAGAAGCTGCTGCATGCGCCGTTCACCCTGAAAAAGGGCATGCTCGACATGATCGCGCGGGAAACCCAGTTTGCCCTTGAAGGCAAGCCGGCGCACATCATTGCCAAGTTCAACTCGCTGACCGACGCCAAAGTCATCAAGGCGCTGTACAAGGCCAGCCAGTCGGGCGTGAAAATCGACTTGGTGGTGCGTGGCATGTGCTGCCTGCGCCCGGGCATTCCGGGGGTTTCGCACAACATCCAGGTGCGCTCGATCATTGGCCGCTTCCTCGAGCACACGCGGGTGTTCTACTTCCTCAATGGCGGCGAAGAGCAGATCTACCTGTCCAGCGCCGACTGGATGGAGCGCAACCTCGACAAGCGTGTCGAGACCTGCTTCCCGGTGGAAGGCAAGAAACTGTTGCTGCGGGTGAAGAAGGAGCTGGAAGGCTACCTGACCGACAATACCCACGCCTGGACCTTGCAGCCGGACGGGCGCTACGTGCGCAGCACCCCGACCGGCAACCAGAACCCGCGCAGCGTTCAGGCGACCTTGCTGGAGCGCCTGAGCAACCCGGTCCTCAACGTACGCTGAGGACGAAGCCGACCCGGGCCAGCCACTCCGCCTCGTTGGCGAAGTCGGCCTGGGTCAGCTGGTTCTGCTCCAGCCAACCGTCAGGGAAGGCTACATCCAGGCTGTTGTCCCCGCCGTGCAGTTCTACCTTTGGCATTTGCTGAGTGCCGCGGATGTGGTGGAACAGGATGGCAAAGCGCAGCAGCACGCACAGGCGCAGCAGCTTGACCCCTTCATCACCCAGTTCGGCGTAACGGTCCTTGGGGATGTTGCGGCGGTGGCCGCGTACCAGCAGGGCCATCATCTGCTGATCTTCCCGGGAAAAGCCTGCCAGGTCCGAGTGCTCGATCAGATAGGCGCCGTGCTTGTGGTAGTGATAATGGGCAATGTCCAGCCCGATTTCGTGCACTTTCGCGGCCCAGCCCAGTAGATCGCGCCAGTTTCCGTCTTTCAGGTTCCAAGCGTCGGCCACCTGGTCGAATGCGTGCAACGCCTTGCGCTCGACGCGCGCAGCCTGGCCCTGGTCCACGTGATAGCGCTCCATCAGCGAGTTCAGGGTGCGTTCGCGCACGTCTTCGTGGTGGTGGCGGCCAAGCAGATCGAACAGCACACCTTCGCGCAGGGCGCCGTCGCAGTGGTCCATGCGGTTCAGTTCAAGGGCATCGAAGATCGCTTCGAGAATCGCCAAGCCCGCCGGGAAGATAGTGCGGCGGTCTGGCTTGACGCCGTCGAAGTCGATCTTGTCGACCTCGCCCAGCTTGAACAGCTTGCGTTTGACCCAGGCCAGGCCTTCGGCGTTGACCTCGCCATTGCCCAGGCCACCGGCCTTGATGGCAGCGCCGATGGCGCGAATGGTGCCGGATGAGCCGATGGCCTCATCCCAGGTCAGGCGGTGCAGGGCATTTTCGATGCTCATCAGTTCCAGGCGCGCGGCCGTGTAGGCCTGGGCATAGCGGGCTGGGGTGATCTTGCCGTCGCGGAAGTAACGCTGGGTAAAGCTCACGCAACCCATCTGCAGGCTTTCGCGCAGCAGCGGCTCGAAGCGCTGGCCGATGATGAACTCGGTACTGCCGCCGCCGATGTCGGCCACCAGGCGCTTGCCGGGGGTGTCGGCCAGGGTGTGCGACACGCCCAGGTAGATCAGGCGCGCCTCTTCACGGCCAGAGATGACCTCCACCGGGTGGCCGAGGATGGCTTCGGCGCGCTGGATGAATTCGTTACGATTGCGCGCTTCGCGCAAGGCGTTGGTACCGACGATACGCACGGCGCCTGCCGGCATGCCGTTGATCAGCTGGGAAAAGCGCTTGAGGCAATCCAGGCCCCTTTCCATTGCCTCTTCACTGAGCATGCGCTCTTCGTCGATGCCGGCGGCCAGTTGAACCTTCTCGCCGAGCCGCTCAAGGATACGGATTTCGGTATGGTGGGCCTTGGCCACGACCATGTGAAAACTGTTGGAGCCAAGGTCGATGGCGGCGATCAGGGACAGGTTCTTCGCGATGGTATGCGGCATGATCTGGTTGTTCTCGGTCGTTAACCTGGCAATCGTGCCACGATAGCAGGCTATCGCCAACGCGTGACACTCAGCCGTTGTACTGGCCTTGATGCAAGGCAATGTGCCATTCGATTCTATGACGGCCATATGACAGTTTCGATTCGCGGCGTCTTGCGCAACTATAGTTACACTCAATCGTCCGTGGCTTCCTGTCCGGCGTAGGTGCGGCTATCATGGGCCACGTTTTTTGCTTACGACCCTGGAGATATCCATGAGCAGCGATCTGATCAAACATGTCACCGACGCCTCCTTCGAAGCCGATGTCCTGAAGGCCGAAGGCGCGGTACTGGTCGACTACTGGGCTGAATGGTGCGGTCCATGCAAGATGATCGCTCCGGTTCTGGACGACATCGCTTCCACCTACGAGGGCAAACTGACCGTCGCCAAGCTGAACATCGACGAGAACCAGGAAACCCCGGCCAAGCACGGTGTGCGTGGTATCCCGACGCTGATGCTGTTCAAGAACGGCAACGTCGAAGCCACCAAGGTTGGTGCACTGTCCAAATCGCAGCTGGCCGCATTCCTCGACGCCCACCTGTGATGTGAAAAGGCCCCGCAAATGCGGGGCTTTTCTTTTTCAGAGCACTAGACGCAGAAAAAAGCAAGTGTTACATTCGGCCTCGCACTGCTTTTCCAGTGCCCTCTACATGCCGTCGCCGAAGCATCCCTAATTCGAATCAGTACGCGATCCTGTCGCCATCCAGCGGCGCGGCCTCATTAAGCCAGAAGCTTAATTCTCCCTTCTTACATGATTACGTCATTCCCCTTATGAACCTGACTGAACTCAAGCAAAAGCCGATTACCGATCTTTTGGAAATGGCCGAACAGATGGGCATCGAAAACATGGCCCGTTCGCGCAAACAGGACGTGATTTTCGCCCTGCTGAAGAAGCATGCGAAAAGCGGCGAAGAGATCTCGGGTGACGGCGTGCTGGAGATTCTCCAGGATGGTTTCGGTTTCCTGCGTTCGGCTGATGCGTCCTACCTGGCCGGCCCAGACGACATCTATGTCTCGCCCAGCCAGATCCGCCGTTTCAACCTGCGTACCGGCGACACCATCGTCGGCAAGATCCGCCCACCGAAGGAAGGGGAGCGTTACTTCGCCCTGCTGAAGGTCGATACCATCAACTTCGACCGCCCGGAAAACGCGAAGAACAAGATCCTGTTCGAAAACCTGACGCCGCTGTTCCCGAACAAGCGCCTGAAGATGGAGGCCGGTAACGGCTCCACCGAGGACTTGACCGGTCGCGTCATCGACCTGTGCGCCCCGATTGGCAAAGGCCAGCGCGGCCTGATCGTTGCCCCGCCGAAAGCCGGTAAGACGATCATGCTGCAGAACATTGCGGCCAACATCACTCGCAACAACCCTGAGTGCCACCTGATCGTCCTGCTGATCGACGAGCGCCCGGAAGAAGTGACCGAAATGCAGCGCACCGTGCGTGGCGAAGTCGTTGCTTCCACCTTCGACGAGCCGCCAACCCGCCACGTGCAGGTTGCCGAGATGGTGATCGAGAAGGCCAAGCGCCTGGTCGAGCACAAGAAAGATGTGGTTATCCTGCTGGACTCGATCACTCGACTGGCGCGTGCCTACAACACCGTGATCCCGAGCTCCGGCAAGGTGCTGACCGGTGGTGTCGACGCCCACGCCCTCGAGAAGCCCAAGCGCTTCTTCGGTGCTGCGCGTAACATCGAGGAAGGCGGTTCGCTGACCATTATCGCCACTGCGCTGGTTGAAACCGGCTCGAAGATGGACGAAGTGATCTACGAAGAGTTCAAGGGCACCGGCAACATGGAGCTGCCGCTGGACCGCCGCATCGCCGAGAAGCGTGTGTTCCCGGCCATCAACATCAACCGTTCCGGCACCCGCCGCGAAGAGTTGCTGACCGCTGACGACGAACTGCAGCGTATGTGGATTCTGCGCAAGCTGCTGCACCCGATGGACGAAATCGCCGCCATCGAGTTCCTGGTCGACAAGCTCAAGCAGACCAAGACCAACGATGAGTTCTTCCTGTCGATGAAGCGCAAGTAAGCGAGCGTTTCAGGCTGGATTGATTGGGGCCGCCTTGCGGCCCTTCGCGGGCAAGCCCGCTCCTACACAGGTCACTGCGGCCCTTGTAGGAGCGGGCTTGCCCGCGAAGGGGTGCAAAGCGGCCCCAATGCATTTTCACCCCCAAACAAGGCCCGAACGGCGCTACACTCTGCACCCCGACCGATACGGCCAACACGAGGCTTCTGCATGCAGTATCGCGACTTGCGCGACTTCATCCGTGGCCTGGAACAGCGCGGCGAGCTCAAGCGCATCCAGGTACCGATCTCCCCCGTCCTGGAAATGACCGAGGTCTGCGACCGCACCCTGCGCGCCAAGGGCCCGGCATTGTTGTTCGAAAAGCCCACCGGCTTCGACATCCCAGTGCTGGGCAACCTGTTCGGTACTCCGGAGCGGGTGGCCATGGGCATGGGCGCCGAGTCGGTCAGCGAACTGCGGGAAATCGGCAAGCTGCTGGCCTTCCTCAAGGAGCCCGAGCCGCCCAAGGGCCTGAAGGACGCCTGGTCGAAGCTGCCGATCTTCAAGAAGGTCGTGTCGATGGCGCCAAAAGTGGTCAAGGACGCGGTGTGCCAGGAAGTGGTGGTCGAGGGTGACGATGTCGACCTTGGCACGCTGCCGATTCAGCACTGCTGGCCTGGCGACGTGGCGCCGCTGATTACCTGGGGCCTCACCGTGACCCGTGGTCCGAACAAGGACCGCCAGAACCTGGGCATCTACCGCCAGCAGGTGATCGGCCGCAACAAGGTGATCATGCGCTGGCTCAGCCACCGTGGCGGCGCCCTCGACTACCGAGAGTGGTGCGAGAAGAACCCCGGCCAGCCGTTTCCGGTCGCCGTGGCCCTGGGCGCTGACCCAGCGACCATTCTCGGCGCGGTGACCCCGGTCCCGGACACCCTTTCCGAGTACGCCTTCGCCGGCCTGCTGCGAGGCAATCGCACCGAGCTGGTCAAGTGCCGTGGCAGCAACCTGCAGGTACCGGCAACCGCCGAGATCATTCTGGAAGGGGTGATCCACCCAGGCGAAATGGCCCCGGAAGGCCCTTACGGCGATCACACGGGCTACTACAACGAAGTGGACAGTTTCCCGGTGTTCACCGTTGAGCGCATCACCCACCGGCAAAAACCGATCTACCACAGCACCTACACCGGCCGGCCGCCTGATGAGCCGGCCATTCTCGGCGTGGCGCTGAACGAAGTGTTCGTGCCGATCCTGCAGAAGCAGTTCCCGGAAATCACCGACTTCTACCTGCCGCCGGAAGGCTGCTCGTACCGCATGGCGGTGGTGACCATGAAGAAACAGTACCCAGGCCACGCCAAGCGCGTAATGCTGGGTGTGTGGTCGTTCCTGCGACAGTTCATGTACACCAAGTTCGTTATTGTCACCGATGACGATATCAACGCTCGTGACTGGAACGATGTGATCTGGGCCATTACCACGCGCATGGACCCCAAGCGTGATACGGTAATGATTGACAATACCCCGATCGACTACCTGGACTTTGCGTCACCGGTGTCGGGGCTGGGTTCGAAGATGGGCCTGGACGCTACGCACAAGTGGCCGGGCGAGACTACACGCGAATGGGGCCGGGTCATCGTCAAGGATGAGGCCGTCACCCGCCGTATCGATGAGCTGTGGGATCAGTTGGGAATAGATTGATGCAGGTAACGTTGCAGCCGTCCGGGGCGGTGCTGGCGCTTGAACCCGGGGAACGGATCCTGGATGGAGCACGGCGGCTGGGCTATGACTGCCCAAACAGCTGCCGCAATGGCAATTGCCATGTTTGCGCCGCGTTGTTGGTTGAAGGACGGGTTCGCCAGGATGGCGAAGTCCGCGACCATGGCGAGTTGTTCACCTGCATTGCCGAACCGCTGGAGGACTGCGTGTTGCTCTGGGACGGTGTGCTTGCCTTGGGCGAGCTGCCAGTGCGCAAGCTGGCGTGCAGCGTCAGTGAGTGCGTCGACGTCGGCGGCGACGTCTGGCGGGTGCGCCTGCGTGCGCCTGCCGGTAAACCTCTGCGTTATCACGCGGGGCAATACCTGATGATCGAACGTGAGGGCGGCAAGCAGGCAGCTTTTTCGCTGGCGTCCGCGCCACATGCCGGGCGTGAACTGGAGCTGCATGTGCTGGCGCGTGAGCCCAGTGCGGTGCAACTGATCGACCAGCTGAGGCGAGATGGCCTGGCGCGCATTGAAATGCCGTTTGGCGACACCCACCTGGCCGAGCTGCCCGACGGGCCGCTGGTGCTGATTGCCGCCGGCACTGGCATGGGCCAGATGCACAGCCTGGTCGAGCACTGCCGGGCTCAGGGCTTCAAGCACCCGGTACACCTGTACTGGGGGGTGCGCCGGCCCGAGGATTTCTATCAGATCGAGCACTGGGACGAATGGCAGCGTCTGCCTAATCTGTTCCTGCATCAAGTGGTCAGCGACCTGTGTGGCTGGGAAGGCCGCTGCGGCATGCTGCATGAAGCGGTCTGCGACGACATTGCCGACCTCAATAGCGTGCATGTGTATGCCAGCGGCTCACCGAACATGATCTACGCCACGCTCGACGCCTTGGTCGAAGCCGGTATGGATGCGCACCGCATGCGTGCCGATGTGTTCGCCTACGCGCCGCGCGGTTAATAACCGAAGTTTGAAAGTGTCGGTATAAGGCGGTAATTGTTACCGCCTTGGCCAATAACTTTCACCGCTGCTGAAACAGTACTTCCCAGTCGTCGGAGCCGTGTATGAAACACGTGCTCAAGGGCTTGAGTATTCCTGCAATTCTGGCCTATGGTTACTGCAAGCGCCCTTGGTAAAGCGGCCTGGGGCCGCAGCGTAATCGAAGCTCGCTACATCCGTAGTTCACAGGAATAATGGCGGCAGCTTATGTCGGCACTTGAAAGTATGTCTTGGGAAGTTTCATACCCTCCGGCACTTGATTTCGGTCAGCAACATACTCGCGAACAGTTGTTCAGCTCCATGAAAACAACCATGTCCAGGCATCAGGGTGGGCCGGTGTGGCTGTTTGCCTATGGTTCGTTGATCTGGCGCCCGGAGTGCAATTCGGTGGAGCGCCAGCGCGCGCGGGTACATGGTTATCACCGTGGCTTGTACCTGTGGTCGCATGAACATCGCGGTACCCCGGAAACGCCCGGGCTGGTGTTTGGCCTGGACCGCGGTGGCTCCTGCAGCGGCTTTGCCTACCGGCTGGATGAACGCAACCTGGACGACTCACTGATGGCCCTGTGGCAACGCGAGATGCCCTATCCGGCATACCGGCCGCACTGGCTCAACTGCCGCCTGGGCGATGGTAGCAAGGTGCAGGCCTTGGGCTTTGTACTGGAGCGGCATCTGCCGTGCTATGCCGGTAACTTGCCGGATACGTTGCTCAGCCAGATCCTGGCCAGTGCCAAGGGGCGTTATGGCACCACGCGTGACTATGTCGAGCAGACCTTGAATGCACTGCGCAGTCACCAGATGCCCGATCGCAACCTGGAAGCGCGATTCAGGCGTTGCCACAATCTGCGCGAAGTGTGAGCAACCTGTTCCGGCCTCTTCGCGGGTAATCCCTGTAGGCGCGGGTTTACCCGCGAATACGGTGGTGCCGACAACGGTGAACGGCGGGTGGAATTGGCCGGCAGGCCCGGCCCTTTCGCGGGTAAACCCGCGCCTACAGGCGACCGCGCAGAGGCCGGTACTGCCTTACCTGGCCAGCACCACCAACTTACCCACCGCCTGCCGTTGCCCCAGCTTCTCGATAGCAGCCCCGGCTTCTTCCAGTGGATAAGTCTGCGACACCAGCGGCTTCAACTTGCCCTCGGCATGCCAGGCAAACAGCTGGTGAAAGTTGGCCGCGTTGTCCTCCGGCTGGCGCTGGGCAAATGCCCCCCAGAACACGCCCAGTACCGCCGCGCCCTTGAGCAGCACCAGGTTGGCCGCCAGCTGTGGAATGCTGCCACTGGCAAAACCCACCACCAGCAGCCTGCCATTCCAGGCCAACCCGCGCACCGCTTGTTCGAACAGCTCGCCACCGACCGGGTCATAGATCACGTCCACGCCCTGGCCACCGGTCAGGCGTTTGATTTCTTCGCGCAGGTTGGCCTGGCTGTAGTCGATCAGCTCATCCGCCCCGGCAGCCTTGGCCACGGCCAGTTTCTCGGCACTGCTGGCCGCCGCGATCACCCGCGCGCCCATGGCCTTGCCGATCTCCACCGCCGCCAGGCCCACCCCGCCGGAAGCGCCCAGTACCAGCAGGGTCTCGCCGGCTTGCAACTGGCCACGCTGGCGCAGGGCGTGCATCGAGGTGCCGTAGGTCATGCCGAAGGCCGCAGCGGTGGTGAAGTCCATGCTCGCCGGGATCGGCAGAACGTTATAGAACGGCACCGCCACTTGCTCGGCGAACGCACCCCAGCCGGTGAGCGCCATGACCCGGTCGCCGACCTTGAACGCGCCGGCCTTTTCGCCAACGGCGGCCACCACGCCTGCTGCCTCGCCACCTGGAGAGAACGGCAGCGGTGGCTGGAACTGGTACTTGCCTTCGATGATCAAGGTGTCGGGGAAGTTGACCCCGGCAGCCTGCACGTCCAGCAGGATCTCGTTCTTCTTCGGCAGTGGGCTGGCCACCTCTTCCAGCACCAGGTTGCGCGCCGGACCCAGGGTTTTGCACAACACAGCTTTCATCGGGGCTATTCCTTTGCGGGTAGTGGCCGATAAGCGTAGGAGGGCCGCTTGGCAGGTCAACGAGCATGGCCCGCCCTGATGGGCCGGCATAAGCCCGGGCTTGGGTTTGAGCGGTGTGCTGGGTAAGCTGGCGCCAACTGTATTGAGGAGCGAATTCGTGAAAGCGTGGATCTTGATGGTGCTGGCGCTGCTGCTGCCGGCTGCGGCCATGGCCGAGGAAGCCAAGGAAGGGGTGCCCAAGGTCGCCTACATCAGTCTGAGCCCGCCCTTCGTTGGCAACTATGCGCTCGACGGCAGCCCGCGGCTGCGCGTGTACAAGGCTGACGTGGCCCTGCGCGTGACGGGCGACGAAGCGGCCAAGACGGTAAAGCACCACGAACCGCTGATCCGTAACCAGCTGGTGGCACTGTTCACCCAGCAGACGGTGGACAGCATGAGCAACGTCGAGGCCAAGGAGCACCTTCGCCAAGAGGCGCTGAAACAGGTGCAGCAGGTGCTGGAGGCGGAAGAGGGCAAGCCGATCGTTGAAGACTTGCTATTCAACAACCTGATCGTGCAGTGACCTGAAACAGGGTGAGGTCCATCACTGGTAAGTCGGATTGAATTCAGGCTTACCCCGTGTGTAGGACCCTTCTGTCTTTCCTGTAAGCCCGCCAGTTTTCAGTTTTTGGGGCCATGGCCAAGCTAGATTGTGCCTTGTCTTCAGTTGCTCGAGAGTGTTGGCAATGGCTTTGAAGTACCAGCCGAAAGAGGCGACTGTACTGATGTGCGACTTTTCAGGCTTTCAAGTGCCTGAAATGATCAAGGTGCGTCCCGTGGTCGTTCTTCACAAGCACAGTCAAAATCGCCAGTTAGTGACGATAGTCCCGTTGAGTACCACGGCACCGGATCACATGGCAGGGCATCACGTTGTGCTGCCGAGTTATCTGCCTGGTTCGGCCCTGACATGCTGGGCCAAGTGCGACATGATCTACACGGTGGCTACCTCCAGATTGGACAGATGTCGGGTCAAATCGCGGCAAGGAAGTGGTCGGGAATACATGACCTTTACAATGCGGCCAGAGCATTTCGCCGCCGTGAGGGCTGCAGTTGGCTTTACGCTGGGTTTCACATATCCAGCAACAGAGCGGTCTGTTGTCAATGTTACGCTCGATGCGTGATAATCAGCCTGTTCCCGCAAGGGGCTTGTAAGACTCTGAGGATCCTGGTTCGACCAGCAATTACAGAGCCGGGCAGGTATATGGCGATGACAAGTCGACCTGTCTGTGAGTAGGGCGCCGAAAGGCGCCCTTTGTCTTTGTGCCAGTTTTCCAATTTTCGGCGGACGCTCGCGCATGCCTTCAAGACGCCAGGCTCCGACGAAACCGTGCCAGCGCCACGCTGAAGAACACCAGGCCGATCAGCGTCAGCGCCAGGATATCCGGCCATACCACCGCCCACCCGGCATCCCGGAACAGGATTGCGGCACTCAGGCTGACAAAGTGCGTTGAGGGTGACCCTTGCATCACCCACTGCAGCCACTGCGGCATACTGTCCAGAGGTGTGCTGCCGCCGGACAGCAACAGCATCGGGATGATCACCGGGATCGCCAGCAGGCCGAACTGCGGCGTCGAGCGCGCCAGGGTGGCGAGGAAAATGCCCAGCGATGTACTGGCGAACAGGTACAGCGCGGTCACGGCCAGGAACAGCCCCATCGAGCCAGACAGCGGCACGCCCAGTGCACCTTTGACGACTACCACCAACGAAATCCAGGTGCAGATCACCACCACCAGCGCGTTGCTGCCGATCTTGGCCAGCATGATCTCCAGCGCGGTCAACGGCAGCACCAGCAGGTGGTCGAGGGTGCCATGCTCACGCTCGCGCAGCAGCGCGGTCCCGGTGAGGATGATCGCCAGGATGGTGATGTTGTTGACGATCTGGATCACGGCCAGAAACCAGCCCCCCTCCAGGTTGGGGTTGAACAGCGCCTTGGGGTTGATCAGCACCGGGCTTTGCTCGTTACCACGCTGGCTGTAGTCGAGCAGCTCGCGCTCGAAGATGCGGCCGATGTAGCCGGCGCCCATGAACGCTTGGCTCATGGCTGTAGCATCGACGTTGATCTGCAGCTCCGGCGAGCGCCCGGCCAGCAGGTCGCTCTGAAAGTTCACCGGTATGTTGATGACGAAGGTGTACTGGCCACTGTCCATGGCCTGGTCCAGGCGCTGCGGAGGCAGCGGCACGGCTGGCTGGAACTCGGGCGGTTGCAGGGCTTCGCTGAGCTTGCGCGAGAGCAGGCTATGGTCTTCATCCACCACCGCCACGCTGGCGTTGTGTACACCGATCACCGAGCCGGCTGCCGGCATGTAGATCGCCACGCTGAAGGCATATAGCAGGAACAGCAGCAGGACGCTGTCATGGCGCAGGCTGGTCAGTTCTTTCAGGCCCAGGCGCAGGGTGTGGTTCAGGCGCGACATGTCAGGCCTCCTGCTTTTTCAGCATTGCCAGGCTCAGGCCGGTGAATGCGGCAAAGAAGCTCAGCAGGATCAGGCACTGCGGCCACAACTCGCGCAGGCCTAACGCCTTGGTGAAGGTGCCGACTGCGATGTCGAGGAAGTAGCCCGCCGGGAACAACTGGCCCATCACCGCTGCCGCGCCGTCCAGCGACGAGCGTGGCACGATCAGCCCGGAAAACTGGATGGTCGGCAGGCTGGTAATGATCATGGTGCCGAGAATGGCGGCGATCTGGGTGCGGGTGAATGCCGAAATCAGCAGGCCCAGGCTGGTGGTTGCCAGCAGGTAGGCCACGCCGCCACATGCCAAAGCCAGTACGCTGCCCTTGAGCGGTACGGCGAACAGCCAGCGGTTCATCGCCACCAGCAGCGCCAGGTTGACCAGGCTCACAGCCAGGTAGGGCATCTGCTTGCCAAGCAGGAATTCCAGGCGGGTGAGGGGTGTGGCGTAGAAGTTGGTGATGGAGCCGAGCTCCTTCTCGCGCACGATGCCCAGTGCCGTGAGCATGGCCGGAATGAAGGCCAGTATCAGTGCCATCACGCCCGGGCCGATGGCGTTCACGCTGACCACATCCTGGTTGTAGCGGAAACGCGTTTCCAGGCGCACCGGGTCCTGGCGTGGCTGCGGTTGTGGGCTGGCCTTTGCCAGTTGCTCCAGGTTGGCCTGGTGCACGGCTTCCACGTAGTTGCGGCTGGTTTCGGCGCGGAACGGCATGCCACCGTCGAGCCAGGCAGCCACCACCGGCTGGCGTCCTGCGTACAGGTCGCGACCAAAGCCGGGCGGAATTTCCAGTGCCAGTTTGATTTCCGAGCGTTGCAGGCGCTGGTGCAGCTCGCTGCTGTCGCGGATCGGCGCCTGTTCGGCGAAGTAGCGTGAGCCACGGAAGGCTTCGAGGTAGGCACGACTTTGCGGGCTCTGGTCCTGATCGTGCACGGCGAAGGCGAGGTTTTCCACATCCAGTGAAATGCCGTAGCCGAAGATCACCATCATGAACAGTGCACCCAGTAAGGCGAAGGCCAGGCGCACCTTGTCGCGCAGCAGCTCCTTGCCCTCACGGCCGGCCACTGCGAGCAGGCGACGCAGGCTGAAACCCTGGCGCAGCGGTAGGGTGGGGGTGGACGCCTGTTCCAGCACGCTGCTGTCGGTGGCGGCTGGCGCCAGTTCCTGGGCCTGTTCCAGGCAGCGGACGAACGCGTCTTCCAGCGTGTCGCCCTGGTACTGGTGCTGCAGGGCATCGGGCGTGTCGCAGGCCAGCACCCGCCCGGCGTGCATCAGCGAAATACGATCGCAGCGCTGGGCTTCATTCATGAAGTGGGTGGAGAGGAAAATGGTCACGCCCTGCTCGCGGGACAGTTCTACCAGCAGGCGCCAGAAGTCGTCGCGGGCGGCCGGGTCGACGCCGGAGGTCGGTTCGTCGAGGATCAAGACTTCCGGGCGATGCAGAACCGCCACTGCCAGCGACAGGCGCTGGCGCAAACCAAGGGGCAGGGCGCCAGACGGTTGGTCGGCGATAGCGGCGAGGTCGAAGCGCTCGATCAGCTCATCGATGCGCTGGGCGCTCTCGGCTTTGGGCAAGTCGAACAGGCGGGCATGCAGGGCCAGGTTCTGCCGGGTGCTGAGCTCGCCATACAGAGAGAAACTCTGCGACATGAAGCCGACCCGCTTGCGTGTGGCCAGGTCGCTGGCGTCCACCGGGCGCCCCAGCAGGCTGGCGCTGCCCTCGCTGGCCGGCATCAGGCCGGTGAGCACTTTCATGGTGGTGGTCTTGCCGCAACCGTTGGAACCCAGGAAGCCGAAGATCTCCCCGCGGCCAATGGCGAAACTGACCTTGTTCACCGCTGTGAAGTCGCCAAAGCGCAGGGTCAGGTCGTGTGCCTCGATGGCGACCGGGCCGTCCGTGGCTTGGCGCGGCGGGATTGCCAGTGGTTGATGCTGCGCCTTGCCCGCGCCCTGGTAGTGGGTAAAGGCATCATCCAGTTTGCCGCTCGGGGTGACTGCAGCCAGTTCGTGGCTAGGGCCGGCGGCCAGCAGCCGGCCGCCATCGAGCATCAGGCAATGCTCGAACTGTTCGGCTTCTTCCATGTAGGCGGTAGCCACCAGCAAGGTCAGTTGCGGGCGTTGTGCGCGAACCTGTTCAACCAGCTCCCAGAAGCGCCGCCGCGACAGTGGGTCGACGCCGGTGGTCGGCTCGTCCAGGATAAGCAGGTCTGGTTCGTGGATCAGCGCGCAGCAAAGGCCCAGCTTCTGCTTCATGCCCCCCGACAGCTTGCCGGCCGGGCGCTGGGCAAAGCGCTGCAGGTCGGTGGCCTGCAACAGATTGGCCATGCGCTGTTCACACTCACGGCGGCCCAGCCCGAACAGGGTGGCAAAAAAACGGATGTTCTCGCTGATCGACAGTTCCGGGTACAGGTTGTTGCCCAGCCCTTGCGGCATGAACGCCACTTTGGGGTAGAGCGCCGTGCGATGGCGGCGTTGGCGGATCGAGCCACCCAGCACCTGCAGCTCTCCCTGCTGTAGGCGTTTCACGCCGGCGATCAGCCCCAGCAGGGTCGACTTTCCAGCCCCGTCAGGGCCTATCAGCGCGCAGCGGGTACCCACAGGGAGGCTGAAGCCTAGTGGGTGGAGGGCTATCACGTCGCCGTAACGGTGGCTGATGCCTTCGGCCAGCAGTGCCGGGGCGTTCATTGCAGGTTGGCCGGCCAGTCCACCTCAGCCGTGCGTACATAGCCGGCGCCTGGCATGCCTGGTTTGGCTTGCGGCACGGCGCCTGGGTCGCTCAGGCGCAGTTTGACCCGGAACACCAGCTTTTGCCGTTCGTCGCGGGTTTCCACCTGTTTGGGGGTGAACTGGGCCTTGGCTGCGACAAAGGCCACCTTGGCCGGCAGTGCGCGCTCGGGCAGGGCGTCGAGCACGATGCGCGCCTGATCGCCTACGGTCAGCCGGCCGCTGGTAGAGGCCGGGAGGTACAGGTTCATGTACTGGTCGCTGGGGTCGATCAGCATCAGCACACGGCCGCCGGCACCCAGCACTTCACCGGGTTCGGCCAGGCGCAGCTGGATGATGCCGTTGATGGGCGCACGCAGGCTGCTGTCGTCGATTTCGCTGGTGAGCTGCGCCACTTGGGCTTCGGCGGCGCCAATGGCGGCCTTGATCGCTGCCAGTTGGGCGCGGGCAGCGACTACTGCTGCGTTGGCCGTGTCAAAGCGCGCCTGCTGTTGGTCGAGCAACTGCTGGCTGGCGAACTTGCGCTGGAAGATTTCGCGTACGCGCTTGAGCTCCTGGCTGGCCAACAGCAGTTCACTCTGGCGCAGTTGCACGGTGGCCTGGGCGGCGGCGTAGTTTTCCCGGGCGCGCAGCACTTCGGCTTCGGCCTGGCTGCGCTGGGCTTCCATGGTGCGTGTGTCGATGCGTGCCAGTAGCTGGCCACGGGTCACGTTGTCGCCTTCATCGACCAGTACTTCGGCCAGGCGACCGGGGATCTTGCTGGCGATCTGCACTTCGGTGGCTTCAAGGCGGCCGTTGCCCATGCTCAGGCCTTCGGGCAACTGGTCGTGAAGCGACTTCCAGTACCCCAGCCCGCCGGCTGCAGCGAGCAGTGCGATCAGTGCAGTGGCGAAGATTCTAGGGGCGTATCGGTTCATCGTTCTGCATCCTTGCGGTCATGCACAGTACATCATGCCTGGCGGCCATGTGTGGCGTGTTGATATCGGTCAAGCCCTTGACCTTAGCTGCGTATTCAGCGCAACGCGACAATCACCGCCCATTGCTCGGGCGTTACCGGCATGACCGACAGGCGGCTGCCTTTTTGCACCAGGGGCAACTCGACCAGACCGGCCTGCTGTTTCAGCCACCCCAGTTCCAGCACCCTTGGAAAGGTTTGTACGTGGGCCACATCCACCGCGCTCCACGGGTTCTTGTCGATCGTGGCCTTGGCATCGTGATAATGGCTTTCCGGGTCCAGCGCGGTCGGGTCCGGGTAGGCCGCGCGGGTGATTTTGGCAATGCCGGCGATGCCGGGTTGCGGGCAGCTGGAGTGGTAGAAGAAGAATTCGTCACCCACGCTCATGGCCCGCAGAAAATTACGCGCCTGATAGTTGCGCACGCCGTCCCAGCGCGCTTCGCCCAAGCGTGCGAGGGCTTCGATGGAGAGCTCGTCGGGCTCGGATTTCATCAGCCAGTAAGCCATGGATGCTGCTCCTGAAAAGGTTTGAAATAACCTGTTGCACGAAACCGACAGCCGGTTGGCGTCAAGGTTTGCGTGCGGACGCATGTTGTCGGAAAATGCGCCCCGTTTAAAGCGCGTGCGCCGGCGGTACCCAGAATATCGCCGAGTACTGAACAGTTTGCCTGGGGGGCAATCTTCGATGAATCAACGTAAAAAGCCGGATCTGCTGTGGATCCTGGTGTTCATTTTTGGCCTGGGTGTGGTCACTACCGGTTATGCGCAAGGGTTCTGGGAGCGCAAGCTGGACAACGCCTATCAGATGCCGGTCGACGCCAGCCAGCCACAACGTTGATACCCCCGCTGGCGCCGCTCAACGTGGCGCCAGGTACCAGCCACGGTCCGAGACCGTGCCCTTCAGCGGCACATCCCAACTGGCCTGCGCCAGCCGCTCGACCTTCTGGCATTCATGCGCCAGCCCCAGCAGCAACGGTTTTTTCCAGGTTTGCCGACGCGCCTGGTAGGCCAGGCTGCGATCATAGAAGCCACCGCCCATACCCAAGCGGCCGCCCACTTCGTCAAAACCGACCAGCGGTAGCAGAATCAGATCCAGCGCCCAGATCGGCCGCTGGCGTTTGCGATCGATGATCGGCTCTGGAATACGGAAGCGGTTGGGCTTGAGCTTCTCACCCTGCTCAAAACGCTGGAACACCATGCGCGTGCGCGGCCAGGCGTGCAGCACCGGCAGGTAGGTGCACTTGCCGCGACGCTGGGCTTCGCGCATCAGCAGGCGAGGGTCGATTTCACCGTCGTTGGGCAGGTACAGGGCGATGTGGCGGGCGCGGCGGAACAAGGGGTGTTGCGCCAGTTGGCGGTACAGGCCGAGGGTGGCCTGGCGTTGCTGGGCAGGGGTAAGGGCGCGGCGGGCATTGCGAAGCAGGCGACGAAGCTGGGGGCGGGTGAGCGGCACGTTTTCGGTCATGGCACGGGCAATCCCAGATGTGCTGGCTTGGTACGAACAGTGCCTGCGCGGTGAATCGTCGTACAAAGCTTGAATAAAGTCGGCCAAAACGAATTGCCCGCCTTGGGGGGCGGGCAAGAAAATTCAGGCTCCCCGATAAGACCGCTATCGGTGTAGCCCTTGAACCCGAAAGTTCAAGGTGGAGATTGCAGGGGGCGTTAAGGCTTTCCGTCGGGCGGACATGCACACCGGCCCCAGCGTGCAACCCCCGTGGTTGTGCGTATCGGCTCAGGGACATAACCGACTGGCGCATCCCCCAGGGAGTGGCGCCAGTATACCAATCTCAGCCGATTTTGGTATCCGTGTCGTCGGACAAAGCCTTATCTACCCGATCCAGCAGGTCGCGCACCTGTTCGCGGTTTGTGCCGCTGACCGGCGCATCGTTGCGGTCTTCCTGGCGGTGCAGCATTTCGTGGGTAATGTTCAACGCCGCCATCACCGCGATGCGGTCGGCACCGATCACCTTGCCGCTGCTGCGGATCTCGCGCATCTTGCCGTCCAGGTAGCGCGCAGCGCTGACCAGGTTGTTGCGCTCTTCCGGCGGGCAGATGATCGAGTATTCCTTGTCGAGGATCTGCACGGTGACGCTATTGCTTGAACTCATGAGTCTTGCTCCAGAGCCTTGAGGCGTAAAATCATCGACTCGACTTTGCGCTTGGCGATCTCGTTCTTTTCGATGAGGTGGGCGCGCTCTTCGCGCCAGGATTTTTCCTGAGCTACTAGGAGTGCATTTTGCCGTTTTAGTTGCTCGACGCGTTCGATCAGCAACTCGAATCGGCTCATCAGTGCCTGCAGGTCGTTCTCTTGCGTGGGTTGCACTCGATTCGCTCCGTCGTTGAGTCACCTGGCGATGATGCCTCTCCCTGGGCGGCAACGGCCAGTGCCGATGGTCTTGGCGCGCCTGCCGGTGCTAGGATACAAGGTCTTCATTCTAGACATTGCGCCGTCTGGCGCCTAGCTGCCCATGCCCAATACTCAATCGCCCTACAACGCTTTCGCCATGCTGCTCTCGAGCAATGGCCATCCTGTCACCCCGGCCGAACTGCACGGCCTGCTGATTGGCCGCAGCTGCGCCGGCGCCGGCTTCGATGCCGATGCCTGGTTGGCCGATGCCGCCCAACTGCTGGAAATCGAGCCTGGTGACAGTGTCCGCAACGCCTTGGTCGGCTTGCAGGAAATGGTCAAGGGCGAGCTGACCAGCGACGACATGGCGATCGTCCTGCTGCTGCCTTCCGATGATGCTCCACTGAGCGACCGCGCCACCGCGCTGGGCCAGTGGTGCCAAGGCTTCGTGACCGGTTTCGGCCTGAACGCTGGCGGTAAGGACTTGTCCGATGAGGCCAAGGAAGTGCTGCAGGACCTGGTGGCCATTTCGCAGGTCCAGGAAGCGCTCGAAGAGTCCGAAGACGGCGAGAGCGACTACATGGAAGTCATGGAATACCTGCGTGTGGCGCCCCTGCTGCTGTTCTCCGAGCTGGCCAAGCCGGCCGCACCCGCACCCAAGCCCTCGCTGCACTGATCAACCAGGGGTAGTCTGCCCATGAGCCACATTCCCAAGGCCGAGTATGCCCGTCGGCGCAAGGCGCTGATGGCGCAGATGGTCCCCAACAGCATCGCCATTCTGCCCGCCGCCGCGGTTGCCATCCGCAACCGCGACGTCGAGCACGTGTACCGCCAGGACAGCGACTTCCAGTACCTCAGCGGCTTCCCGGAGCCCGAGGCGGTGATTGCTTTGATTCCAGGGCGCGAGCATGGCGAGTACGTGCTGTTCTGCCGTGAACGCAACCCCGAGCGCGAGCTGTGGGACGGCCTGCGGGCCGGCCAGGAAGGGGCGGTGCGCGATTTCGGCGCTGACGATGCCTTCCCCATCACGGATATCGACGAGATCCTGCCTGGCCTGATCGAAGGCCGCGAGCGGGTCTACAGCGCCATGGGCAGCAACCCGGAGTTCGACCGCCGGCTGATGGACTGGATCAACGTGATCCGCTCCAAGGCACGCCTGGGCGCCCAGCCACCGAACGAGTTCGTTGCGCTGGATCATCTGCTGCATGATATGCGCCTGTATAAATCGGCGGCGGAAGTGAAGGTGATGCGTGCTGCTGCAGACATTTCTGCGCGTGCCCATGTGCGGGCCATGCAGGCCTGCCGCGCCGGGCTGCACGAGTACAGCCTGGAAGCCGAGCTGGACTACGAATTCCGCAAGGGCGGGGCGAAGATGCCGGCCTACGGCTCGATCGTTGCGGCCGGGCGCAATGGCTGCATCCTGCACTATCAACAGAACGATGCGCCGCTCAAGGATGGCGACCTGGTGCTGATCGACGCCGGCTGCGAAATCGACTGCTATGCCAGCGACATCACCCGCACCTTCCCGGTCAGTGGGCGGTTTTCGCCCGAGCAGAAGGCCATCTACGAGCTGGTGCTCAAGGCTCAGGCGGCGGCGTTTGCCGAAATAGCCCCCGGCAAGCACTGGAACCACGCCCATGAGGCGACCGTGCGGGTCATCACCGCGGGCCTGGTGGAGCTGGGCTTGCTCGAAGGTGATGTGCAGGCGCTGATCGACAGCGAAGCCTATCGCGCCTTCTACATGCACCGCGCCGGGCACTGGCTGGGCATGGATGTGCATGACGTGGGCGAGTACAAGGTGGGCGGCGAGTGGCGGGTGCTGGAACCCGGCATGGCGCTGACCGTGGAGCCGGGTATCTACATTGGCGCCGACAATCAGGCCGTGGCCAAAAAGTGGCGCGGCATTGGGGTAAGGATCGAGGACGACGTGGTAGTGACCAGGCAAGGTTGTGAAATCCTGACTTCGGGCGTGCCGCGTACCGTCGCCGAGATCGAGGCGCTGATGCAGGCTGCCCGCAAGGCCGTGGCATGAGCCGGGTAAACCTGGCGATTATCGGCGGTGGCCTGGTTGGCGCAAGCCTGGCGTTGGCCCTGCAGGCCGGCGCCAAGGCGCGCGGCTGGAAGATCCTGCTGATCGAGCCGTTCGCCCCCGGCGACAGCTACCAGCCCAGCTACGATGCGCGCTCGTCGGCATTGTCCTTCGGCACCCAGCAGATTTATCAGCAACTGGGCCTGTGGCAGGTCATCGGCCGCCGCGCCGAGCCTATTCGCCAGATTCACGTGTCCGACCGTGGTCGCTTTGGCGCCACCCGCCTGGATGCCCTGGAAGAGGGCGTACCGGCGCTGGGTTACGTGGTGGAAAACGCCTGGCTCGGCCAGTGCCTGTGGCAAGGGCTGGACAGCGAGGTGGTGAGCTGGCGCTGCCCGGCCGAAGTGACCTCGATGCAGGCCATCGAACGCGGTTACCGCCTGCGGCTGAACGACGACACCCAGCTGGAATGTGACCTGGCGGTACTGGCCGATGGTGGCCGCTCTGGCCTGCGCGAGCAGTTGGGTATCCATGTACGCCACACGCCTTACCAGCAGAGCGCGTTGATCGCCAACATTACCCCGGGTGAGGCCCACGGCGGCCAGGCTTTCGAGCGCTTCACCGAAGAGGGCCCCATGGCCTTGCTGCCGTTGCCGGAAAACCGCTGCGCACTGGTGTGGACCCGCCAGGGCATGGATGCGCGGCGCCTGGCCGACATCGACGAGCGCAGCTTCCTGCGCGAACTGCAGGGTGTGTTCGGCTACCGCTTGGGCGCGCTGCGCCAGGTAGGCGCACGGCACCTCTACCCGCTGTCCTTGATCGAGGCCCAGGAGCAGGTGCGGCCGCACCTGGTGGTGCTGGGCAACGCAGCACACAGCCTGCACCCCATCGCGGGCCAGGGTTTCAATCTGTCGTTGCGTGACGTGCAATCCCTGGCCGAGGCGCTGCTGGCGGGTCCACAGCAGCCTGGCGACCTGACCACGCTGCAGGCCTATCACCAGCGCCAGCGCCTGGACCAGGCGATGACCATCGGCTTCTCTGACCAGGTCACCCGCCTGTTTGGCAGCAATCAGCCGTTGCTGGCTGCCGGGCGCAACCTTGGCCTGCTTGGGCTCGACCTGCTGCCACCGGCAAAAAGCTGGTTCGCCCGCCAGGCCATGGGCCTGGGCACCCGCCCTGATCCGCGGGGCCAGGCATGAGCAACCCGCGTAAACTGGCGCGTCGGGCGCGCATGCTGCGCTGGATGCTGAACCTCTACCCACCATACCTGGGTGCCGGTATCCGTGTGCAGCACATCAGCCCGGACCTGCGTAGCGTCAAGGTGGCGATGAAACTGACTCGCTGGAACCGCAATTACGTCGGTACCCAGTTCGGTGGCAGCCTGTATGCCATGGTCGATCCGTTCTACATGCTGCTGTTGATCGAGCAGCTGGGGCGTGACTACATCGTCTGGGACAAGGCCGCCAGCATCGATTTCATCTCGCCGGGCAAAGGCCCGGTGTATGCCGAATTCCACGTCGATGATGCGCTGCTGCAGGAAATCCGCCAGCAGGCCGCCACCGGCAAGAAATGCCTGCCGCGTTTGCAGGTCGATATCCGCGATGGCGCCGGCGAGTTGGTGGCGCGGGTCGATAAAACCCTATACGTGCGGCTCAAGCCGCAAGCGAGGCTGGCGTAAGGCATGGACATGCGCGCAGATCTGTTGATTGTGGGTGCCGGTATGGTCGGCAGCGCCCTGGCCTTGGCGTTGCGCCACAGTGGCCTGCAAATTTTGTTGCTCGACGGTGGCCCGCTGACGGTCGTACCTTTCGATGCCCAGGCCCCGTTCGAGCCGCGTGTCAGCGCGCTATCGGCGGCCAGCCAGCGCATCCTCGAGCGCCTTGGCGCTTGGGACGGCATTGCCCAGCGACGCGCCACGCCGTATTCCGACATGCATGTGTGGGATGGCAGCGGCACCGGTCAGATTCACTTCTCGGCGGCCAGTGTGCATGCCCAGGTGCTCGGCCATATCGTCGAGAACCGGGTGGTGCAGGACGGCCTGCTGGAGCGCCTGCACGACAGCGACATCGGCCTGCTGGCCAATGCGCGGCTGGAGCAATTACGCCGCTCTGGCGATGAGTGGCTGCTGACGTTGGCCGATGGCCGGCAACTGCGTGCACCGTTGGTGATCGCCGCCGACGGTGCCAATTCGGCGGTGCGGCGTCTGGCCGGCTGCGAAACCCGCGAATGGGACTACCTGCACCATGCCATTGTCACCAGCGTGCGTTGCAGCGCCGGGCACCAGGCCACGGCCTGGCAGCGCTTCACTGACGAAGGGCCATTGGCCTTTTTGCCCTTGAGCCGCGATGGCCAGCAAGACTGGTGCTCAATCGTATGGTCGACCACTCCGGAGCATGCCGAGCAGCTGATGGCGATGGATGAAGCGGCCTTCCTGCAAGCCCTCGGGCGTGCCTTCGAGGGCCGCCTGGGCGACGTGTTGCAGGCCGACCCAAGGGTATGCGTGCCGCTGCGTCAGCGCCACGCCAAGCGCTATGTGGGTGAAGGCCTGGCATTGATTGGCGATGCCGCGCACACCATCCACCCGCTGGCCGGGCAGGGTGTGAACCTCGGCTTCCTCGACGCGGCGGTGCTGGCCGAGGTGCTGGTCAATGCTTGCGAGCGCGGCGAGAGACTGGCCGATGTGAAGGTGCTGAGCCGTTACGAGCGCCGGCGCATGCCACACAACCTGGCGTTGATGGCGGCGATGGAGGGCTTCGAGAGGTTGTTCCAGGCCGATCCGCTGCCGTTGCGCTGGTTGCGCAACAGCGGGTTGAAACTGGTGGAGCAGATGCCGGAGGCCAAGGCGCTGTTTGTGCGCCAGGCGTTGGGTTTGAGTGGTGACCTGCCGGATCTGGCCAAGGCTTGAGAGTGGCGGGGCCGCTTTGCGGCCCTTTCGCGACACAAGGCCGCTCCCACAGCGTGGCGCAATCACCTGTGGCAGCCCTTTGCAACATCCGGTAACGCCTAGGTAGGTGAGCCAGAAAATGGGATTCACTACCATTCGCACCTCTCATACGATCGAGGAGTGCATTTCATGTTGCCACGCAAGCCCCTACTGGCCGCCTTGGCCCTGACCCTGTTCGGCGGCACTGCCCAGGCAGCGGACGAAGTGGTGGTGTACTCCTCGCGCATCGACGAGCTGATCAAGCCGGTGTTCGATGCCTATACCGCCAAGACCGGGGTCAAGATCAAGTTCATCACCGACAAGGAAGCCCCGCTGATGCAGCGCATCAAGGCCGAGGGCGACAACGGCGTGGCCGACCTGCTGCTGACCGTCGATGCAGGCAACCTGTGGCAGGCCGAGCAGATGGGCATCCTGCAGCCGATCAAGTCCGACGTCATCGACCAGAACATCCCGTCGCAGTACCGCGCCTCGTCCCATGACTGGACCGGCCTGAGCCTGCGTGCCCGCACCATCATCTACTCCACCGAGCGGGTCAAACCCGAGGAGTTGAGCACCTACGAAGCCCTGGCTGACAAACAGTGGGAAGGCCGTCTGTGCCTGCGTACGGCCAAGAAGGTGTACAACCAGTCGCTGACCGCCACCCTGATCGAAACCCACGGTGAGGCCAAGACCGAGCAAATCGTCAAAGGGTGGGTCAACAACCTGTCCACCGATGTGTTCTCCGACGACAACGCGGTGATCCAGGCCATCGAGGCCGGGCAGTGTGATGTGGGCGTGGTCAACACCTACTACTACGGCCGTCTGCACAAGCAGAACCCGAACCTGCCGGTGAAGATCTTCTGGCCCAACCAGGGTGACCGTGGTGTGCACGTGAACCTGTCGGGCATTGGCCTGACCAAGCATGCGCCACACCCGGAGGCCGCGAAGAAACTGGTGGAATGGATGACCGGCGAAGAAGCGCAAAAGCTGTTTGCTGATATCAACCAGGAGTTCCCGGCCAACCCGAAGGTGAAGCCATCGGAGGAAGTGGCGGCGTGGGGCAGCTTCAAGGCCGACAGCATTCCGGTGGAAATTGCCGGCAAGCGCCAGGCTGAAGCCATTCGCCTGATGGATCGGGCTGGCTACAACTAAGCGCCAGGCCTTATCCTCTTTGGGCCCGTTAGGGCCCTTTCGCGGGTAAACCCGCTCCTACGGGATCTGCACTGCCTTGCGCGGTCCCCGTAGGAGCGGGTTTACCCGCGAACGACCGCGCAGCGGTAGCAATCGCACTCGAGATTTCAGCCTTGCCCCACACCTCCCAACGCCGCTGGTACCTCCCGGTCTCCCTGATCGCCGCCTTGGTGCTGCTGCCCCTGAGCGTGCTGCTGTTGTCCTGGCAATCCATCGACCTGCAGATCTGGTCCCACCTGCTCGACACCCAGATGGGGCGCCTGCTCGGCAATACCCTGACCCTGGTGGTGGGTGTGGGTGTGGGTGTCACCGTGCTGGGCGTCAGCCTGGCCTGGCTCACCAGCCTCTGCGACTTCCCCGGTCGACGCTGGCTGGACTGGGCGCTGATGCTACCGTTCGCCATCCCGGCCTACGTGCTGGCATTCGTCTTCGTCGGCCTGCTGGACTTTGCCGGCCCGGTGCAAAGCGCCCTGCGCGAGGTGTTCGGGCCAATGCGCCTGCCTCGTGTGCGTTCCACTGGTGGGGTAATCACCGTCCTGGTGCTGGTCTTCTATCCCTATGTCTACTTGTTGGCGCGCACGGCTTTTCTGGCTCAGGGCAAGGGCCTGATGGAGGCGGCGCGGGTACTTGGGTTATCGCCCCTGCAGGCTTTCTGGCGGGTGGCCTTACCCATGGCTCGGCCGGCGATCGGTGCCGGTATCGCCCTGGCGCTGATGGAAACCCTGGCCGACTTCGGTGCAGTGGCCGTGTTCAACTTCGACACTTTCACCACGGCCATCTACAAGACCTGGTACGGCTTCTTCAGCTTGTCCAGTGCGGCCCAGCTGGCCAGCCTGCTGCTGCTGGCGGTGATGCTGGTGCTGTACGGTGAGCGCCGCGCCCGCGGTGCCAGCCGGAGCGGCAACGAACGGCCGCGCGCGCAGGCGCTGTATCACCTGCGCGGCCTCAAGGCGCTGTTGGCCAGTGGCTGGTGCCTGCTGGTGTTTGCCTGCGCTTTCGTCATCCCGCTGGCGCAGTTGCTGGTGTGGTTCTGGCAACGCGGTCGGCATGACCTGGATGAGCGTTACGTCGGCCTGGTGCTGCACACCCTGTACCTGGGCAGCATGGCGGCGCTGGTCACGGTATGCGTGGCGCTGCTGCTGGCCTTCGCCCGGCGCCAGGCACCGACGGGCGGAATCCGCGCCGGGGTTGGCCTGGCCAATCTGGGGTATGCCCTGCCCGGTTCGGTGTTGGCGGTATCGATCATGCTGGCCTTCAGTTACCTCGACAACCACCTGGTCATCCCGCTGTCCAGCTGGATGGGCGGCGCCGGCAAGCCGCTGCTGCTAGGCAGCCTCTCGGCGTTGCTGCTGGCCTACCTGGTACGCTTCATCGCGGTGGCCTACGGGCCGCTGGAGAGCAGCCTGGAGCGCATCCGCCCGTCACTCCCTGAAGCCTCGCGCAGCCTGGGTGTTGGCGGCGCAAGATTGTTTTTCAAGGTGTATCTGCCGCTGCTGGTGCCGGGGGCACTTAGCGCCGCGCTGCTGGTGTTCGTCGATGTGCTCAAGGAAATGCCCGCCACCTTGCTGATGCGGCCGTTCGGCTGGGACACCCTCGCCGTGCGGGTGTTCGAGATGACCAGCGAAGGCGAGTGGGCGCGCGCCTCGCTGCCGGCACTGACCTTGGTATTGGTGGGGCTGCTGCCGGTCATCGGCCTGATTCGCCGTTCGGCACGTCGACCCGGTCACAGTCACTGAGGATGTCAGTTTGCGACCTTGCGGCTACAATGCGCGGCATTCGCGCGGCGGGTGTGAGTAACAAGAAAAGCTGACGACCCAACGTCATCGACCGCCGCCGCTTCGCCACGCCCGGAAGGAGAAACCCATGGGACAGCGCACGCTTTTGTATGACCTGCACCTGGCGCTAGGCGCCAAGACGGTCGATTTCGGTGGCTGGGACATGCCCCTGCACTATGGCTCGCAGGTCGAGGAGCACCACCAGGTGCGCAGCGATTGCGGCGTCTTCGATGTCTCCCATATGACCGTGATCGATGTCGACGGCACTGATGCCACTGTTTGGCTGCAGCGCTTGCTGGCCAACGATGTGGCCCGCCTCGACGACACCGGCAAGGCGCTGTATAGCCCACTGCTGAACGAACAGGGCGGTGTAATCGATGATCTGATCGTCTACCGCACGGAAACCGGCTATCGCCTGGTCAACAACGCCGCCACCCGTGCCAAGGTGCTCGATTGGCTGCAATCGCAGCGTGCCGGGTTTTCCGTGGACTTCCAGGTCCGCCCTGATCTGGCCATCCTTGCCATCCAGGGGCCGCGGGCCCGCGAAAAGGTCGCGGCCCTGCTCAGCCCCGCGCGCGCTGCACTCATCCGCGAACTGCGCCCGTTCGAGGGCGTTGCTGACGGCGACTGGTTCATTGCCCGCACCGGCTATACCGGTGAGGACGGCTTGGAGATCATCTTCCCGGGCGATCAGGCGGTGGCCTTCTTCAACGACCTGGTCGGCGCCGGTATCGCCCCAAGCGGCCTGGGCGCCCGCGATACCCTGCGCCTGGAAGCCGGCATGAACCTGTACGGCCAGGACATCGACGAAAACCACACCCCGCTCACCTCCAACCTGGGCTGGAGCATCGCCTGGGAACCGGCCGAGCGCGACTTCATCGGCCGTGTCGGCCTGCTTGCGGAAATCGAGCACGGCGTGCAGGAAAAACTGGTGGGTCTGGTGCTGGAAGAGCGCGGTGTACTGCGCGCCCATCAGGTCGTGCGTGTAGCCGGCATTGGCGAAGGGGAGATCACCAGTGGTAGTTTCTCGCCTACGCTGAGCAAGTCCATTGCGTTGGCGCGCGTGCCTATGGCTACCGGTGATCGGGCCGAGGTGGAAATTCGCGGCAAGTGGTACCCGGTGCGGGTGGTCAAACCGACCTTCGTGCGCCACGGCAAGATCCTGATCTGAACAATTTATAACCGGCGGGCGTACCGCTGAGCCAATCGAGGAATTCAAGACATGAGCAATATCCCCGCCGAACTGCGTTTTGCCGAAAGCCATGAGTGGGCTCGCCTGGAAGCCGACGGCAGCGTGACCGTGGGTATCAGCGATCACGCCCAGCAAGCCTTGGGTGATGTGGTGTTCGTCGAACTGGCTGAAGTCGGCAAAGTGTTTGGCGCTGGCGACGCTGCAGGTGTGGTGGAGTCGGTCAAGGCCGCTTCGGACATCTATGCCCCGGTCGGTGGCGAAGTGATTGCGGTCAACGAAGAGCTGGCCGATAGCCCGGAACTGCTCAACGAAGAGCCTTACGGTTCGTGGATCTTCAAATTGAAGCCAAGCAACCCGGCCGAGCTGGACAACTTGCTGGATGCGGCTGGCTACCAGGCGCTGATTGGCGAGTAAGACCGCGTCGCTTGCTTCGCGGCTAAAGCCGCTCCTACACAGGTACAGCGCTGCATTCGAGACCGGTGCAGCCCCTGTAGGAGCGGCTTTAGCCGCGAAGAGGCCGGGCCTGCAGACAAGTTTCCCCGCACAATCGGCAATCCCTTCCTAGACTTGTAAGTCTCCATGAGGCCTGGTCTAGGAAGAGAGCGTCGTCATGTCCCAGTCGCCATCCCTGCATCAACTGCAAGAGCTCAACCCATTTCTGCGCCGCCACCTGGGCCCCGATGCCACAGAGCAGCAGGCCATGCTCAACGCGCTGGGTATCGCCAGCCGCAACGAGCTGATCGAGCAGACCGTTCCCCCAGACATCCGCCTCAATCGCCCCCTCGACCTCCCAGCGGCACTGGACGAGCAAGCCGCCCTGGCCAAGCTGGCCGGTTATGCCGAACAGAACCAGGTCTGGACCAGCCTCATCGGCATGGGCTACCACGGCACCATCACCCCCACGGTCATCCTGCGCAACGTGCTGGAAAACCCCGGTTGGTACACCGCCTACACGCCCTACCAACCCGAAATTGCCCAAGGCCGGCTGGAGGCGCTGCTGAACTTCCAGCAAATGGTCATCGACCTCACTGGCCTGCCTCTGGCCAATGCCTCGCTGCTCGATGAAGCCACCGCTGCCGCCGAAGCCATGGCCCTGGCCAAGCGGGTGGCACGCAACAAGAGCAACGCCTTCTTTGCTGACGAGCACTGCCATCCGCAGACCCTATCGGTACTCAAGACCCGCGCCGAGGGGTTCGGCTTCGAGCTGATCGTCGATTCTGTGGATAACCTTGCCAAACACTCGGTGTTCGGCGCTTTGCTGCAGTACCCCGACACCCACGGCGAAGTGCGCGATTTGCGCCCGCTGATCGACCAGCTGCACAGCCAGCAGGCCTTGGCCTGCGTAGCCGCTGACCTGCTGAGCCTGGTGGTGCTGGCACCGCCCGGAGAGCTGGGCGCCGATGTGGTGCTGGGCTCGACCCAGCGCTTTGGTGTGCCGATGGGCTATGGCGGGCCTCACGCGGCCTATTTCGCCTGTCGCGATGACTACAAGCGAGCCATGCCGGGGCGCATCATCGGCGTGTCGCGCGATGCCCGTGGCAACACCGCATTACGGATGGCCCTGCAAACCCGCGAGCAGCATATTCGCCGCGAAAAGGCCAACTCCAACATCTGCACGGCCCAGGTGCTGCTGGCCAACATCGCCGGCTTCTACGCGGTGTACCACGGCCCGGAAGGCCTGCAACGCATCGCTCAGCGTGTGCACCGGCTGACCTTCATCCTGGCTGCCGGCCTTGAGGCCAAAGGCATCAAACGCCTCAATCAGCACTTCTTCGACACCCTTACCCTGAATGTTGGTGGTGCCCAGGCGGCCATCATTGAAAGCGCCGAGGCCGCGCACATCAATTTGCGCATTCTCGGTCGCGGGCACCTGGGCGTGAGCCTGGACGAAACCTGCAACGAACAGACGGTGCTGCGCCTGCTCGACATCTTCCTGGGGGTGGATCATGGCCTGGAAATCACCGCCCTCGACCAGCTGGCCCTGCCTGAAGGCATCCCCGCCAGCCTGGTGCGACGCACGCCATTCCTCGCCCACCCGGTGTTCAACCTGCATCACAGCGAAACAGAGATGCTGCGCTACCTCAAGCAGCTAGAGAACAAGGACCTGGCGCTGAACCAGTCGATGATTCCGCTGGGCTCGTGCACCATGAAGCTCAACGCCACCAGTGAGATGATCCCCATCACCTGGCCCGGTTTTGCCCAGCTGCACCCGTTCGCTCCGGCGGCCCAGGCGGCAGGCTACAAGGCGATGATCGACGAACTGGAAAGCTGGCTGTGCGCGATCACCGGCTTCGATGCGATCTGCATGCAGCCCAACTCCGGTGCTCAGGGTGAATACGCCGGCCTGATGGCCATTACGCGCTATCACCGCAGCCGCCATCAGCCGATGCGCACGTTGTGCCTGATCCCTTCGTCGGCCCACGGCACCAACCCGGCGTCGGCACAGATGGCCGGCATGGAAGTGGTGATCGTCGATTGCGACAACGATGGCAACGTCGACCTGGCTGACCTCAAAGCCAAGGCGCACGCGGCCGGGGAGCGTCTGTCGTGCCTGATGATTACCTACCCCTCGACCCACGGCGTGTACGAAGAGGGGATACGCGAAATCTGCGATGTGGTGCACCAGCACGGCGGCCAGGTTTACATGGACGGTGCCAACCTCAACGCCCAGGTGGGCCTGGCGCGCCCCGCAGACATTGGGGCCGATGTTTCACACATGAACCTGCACAAGACGTTCTGCATTCCCCACGGCGGTGGCGGCCCCGGTATGGGGCCGATCGGTATCCGCGCGCACCTCAAGCCGTTCGTCGCCAGCCACCCGGTGGTGCCGGTGCCTGGGCTGGACCCGAACAACAGCGCGGTCAGCGCCGCGCCCTGGGGCAGCGCAAGCATCTTGCCGATCAGCTGGATGTATATCGCCATGATGGGCCCGCAGCTTGCCGACGCCAGCGAGGTGGCCATCCTTTCGGCCAACTACCTGGCCAGCCAGTTGGGCGCGGCGTTCCCGGTGCTCTACCGCGGCCGCAACCAGCGCGTGGCGCATGAATGCATCCTCGACCTGCGGCCGTTGAAAGCGCTGACAGGCATCAGCGAAGAGGACGTGGCCAAGCGCCTGATGGACTATGGCTTCCACGCACCGACCATGTCGTTCCCGGTGCCGGGCACGCTGATGGTGGAGCCGACCGAGAGTGAATCGAAGGCCGAGCTGGACCGGTTCGTCGAGGCGATGCTGGCGATTCGGGCGGAAATTGACGAAGTACAGCAGGGCAACTGGCCAGCGGAGAACAACCCGCTGAAGCATGCACCGCATACCTTGGCTGATGTGCTGGGGGGGTGGGACAGGCCGTATAGCCTGGAGCAGGCGGTGGCCCCCAGTGCTCACGTGCGCCAGCACAAATACTGGCCGGCGGTGAACCGGGTAGACAACGTGTATGGGGACAGGAATCTGTTCTGTGCGTGTGTGCCGGTGGAGGCTTATCGCTGAGGTAGGTGTTGGATGCTTCGCGGGTGCCTGTAGGAGCGGGTTTACCCGCGAAGCAGGCGACGCAGTTACTCGGCTACTGCATTTTTGGCCAGGATGGCATTGGCCAACTCCATGTCGGAAGCCTGCATCCCTGGGTTCTCTGCCCGTGCCTCGCGCATGGCCGCTTCCAGGAACGGCCCGCGGATCGCGCCTTCGCTGGCGACGAAGCTGCTGGCGTCATCCTGCGCGGCCACTACCAGCTTGTGATCCCGCGAGGTCAGGTAGCTCGATGCCGTGGTAGCACCGGAAGTCATCACGTTACGCCAGAAGGTATCGGCCATGGCCGAGCCAAGAGGCAGCGAAAGCAAGGTAGCGGCGGCAATGGCGGTTTTGAGACGCATGTTGAAACACCTCGAAGGGTGATGGTTGAAGATGCGCGCTTGGATCTTTTCGGGCGAGGCAAGTTCCTTGAATACAAAGGACTTTTCGTCAGTTGCAGACGCGCAGCACTTCCTCGGCACGGGTCTGCCCAGCGGCCACTTTGGCCTCGCCGCAATGGCGCAGGTCAACCAGGCCATCGGCCAGTGCCTGTTGCCGCAATCGGGTCAGGTCGGCATCAGGGCCGATCAATGCACGCAAGGTGTCGCTGGGCTCGAGCAGTTCGAATAATCCTGTGCGCCCCTGAAAACCGGTGCCGCGGCAGGCTCGGCAGGTGGCTGATGAACCTGCCTGGCAGTCGGTGCAGACGGTTCGCACCAGGCGCTGGGCCATCACCCCGATAAGCGTCGCCTTGATCAGGTAGTCGGCCACACCCAGCTCTTGCAAGCGGGTAATTGCTGCACAGGCGTCGTTGGTATGCAGGGTCGACAGTACCAGGTGCCCGGTCAGCGCTGCCTGAACTGCCACCAGTGCGGTTTCGCGGTCGCGAATTTCACCGATCATGATGATATCGGGATCTTGGCGCAGCATGGCCCTGACCGCGTTGGCAAACCCCAGGTCCAGCGCGGGCTGCACCTGCAGCTGGTTGAAGGCAGGCTCCAGGCGCTCGATCGGGTCTTCGATGGTGCACAGGTTGACCTGTGGGGTGGCCAGCAGTTTGAGGCTGGTGTACAGCGTGCTGGTTTTGCCGGAACCGGTGGGGCCGGTGACCAGGATGATGCCTTGGCGCTGACGTAGCAGGCGCTGCCATTGGGCCAGTTGCTGGCCGTGCAGGCCAAGGCGGTCGAAGCCCTCTTGCAACTGGTGCGGGTCGAACAGGCGCAGCACCAGTTTCTCGCCAAACGGGGTGGGCAGGGTTGAAAGCCGCAGCTCCACTTCGCCACCACCGGGCAGGCGGCTTTGCAGCCGGCCGTCCTGCGGCCGGCGTTTCTCGGCAACGTCCATGCGGCCCAGGTGTTTCAGGCGGCTGACGAGGGCCAGGGTGACCCCGGCGGGGAAGGCATAGACGGTGTGCAGCAGGCCATCGATGCGGTAGCGCAGCTGGCCCTGTTCGCGGCGCGGTTCCAAGTGGATATCGCTGGCGCGTTGCTCAATGGCGTACTGCAGCAGCCAGTCGACGATATGCACAATGTGTGCGTCGTCTGCGCTGGCCTCGGCCTGGCGTTTGCCCAGCTCCAGCAATTGCTCAAGTTCCCCCAGGCTGGCCGACTGCTGGTATTGCGCGCCTTTTACCGACTGGGCCAGGCGGTGGAACGACTGCGCTGACTCACGGATCTGCTGCGGGCTGGCCAGTACGCGACGGATCGATCGGCCGAGGCTACGGGCCAGGTCGGCCTGCCAGTCATCCTGGAAAGGCTGGGCGCTGGCGACGGTGACGCTGGAGGCATCGGCCGCGACGATGAGGATGCCGTGGCGCTGGGCGAAGGCTGGGGAGATCAGGCCGGTGACCTGGGGCAGGTCGAGTTGCATGGGGTCGATGCGCAGGTAGGGTTGGCCGACCTTGTCGGCCAGCCACTGGCAAAGGTGCTCAAGGTCCAGGGGCTGGCCGGGGTGCTGGCGGCTTTCCAGGCTGCAGGCGGCAATGTGCTCCAGCGGGTGGCTAGCGGGGTGGGCGGCGGCGTGTTCGAGTACTTGCAGGGTATCGCTGGCGTGCAGGTGCTGGTCAGCGAGCAGGGCCTGGAGCACGCGCTTGAGGTCGAGTGCGGGGTTGTCGGGGGTATGCATGGGTGGCGTCCGTGCCTGATCGGGTAGTGCTGATCAAGGCTAGCCGGGCGGTGGGAGGCTATCGGGGGTGAAAGGTTTCGGGATTTTGCTGCGCCTGTACCGGACGCTTCGCGGGTGGACCCGCTCCTACAGGGATCGCACGGGCCTTGAGTGCTATGCGGTACAGGCCCGGCAGAGAGGGAGTTCAGACCACTGCCAACGCCACTCGCTGCAAGTTGGTCAGGCTCACCTCACCCACACACACCAGGTTACGCAGCTTCTGTGCAATGACCTCGGCCCGGTGCCAGCTCAACCCGCCAATGCCGATTTCGATATCCAGCCAGTCATCCTGCTGGCTGACCTGCACGCTATGCGGGGTCAGGAACTGCAAGGCGAACAGGTTGAGTACCCGGCACAGGCTATCGGGCTCGGCCTCGGCCTGCAGGCGATAGTGCACGGTGCTGTGGGCGTTGGTGGCGGCCCAGGCGTCGGTACGGGGCTGTGCGTTCATGCTGGTCTCCGCAAATGAGGGAGAAATTCTTGCACGTTGGTGGCGGTATTTTTTCGCTATGATTGGGTGATTTCACCTTATTGGTGAATTCTTTTATTCAAAAAAATCTGATGTGGAGAATAGATAATGCACAGCGAGCTGGACGCCTACGACCGTCGCATCCTCGAACTGCTGCAGGAGGACGCTTCGCTGTCCAGTGCACAGATCGCCGAGCGCGTCGGGCTGTCGCAATCGCCGTGCTGGCGGCGCATTCAGCGCTTGAAGGAAGAGGGGGTGATTCGTGGGCAGGTGACCTTGCTGGACCGCAAGAAGGTCGGCCTGAACACGCAGATTTTCGCCGAAGTGAAACTGAACGCCCACGGGCGCTCCAACTTCACCGAGTTCACCGAGGCGATCCGCGGGTTCCCTGAGGTGCTGGAGTGTTATGTACTGATGGGGGCTGTGGACTTTCTGCTGCGCATCGTCACGTCTGACATCGAGGCCTACGAGCGGTTCTTCTTCGAAAAACTGTCGAACGTGCCGGGGATTCAGGAGGTGAATTCGATTGTGGCGCTTTCCGAGATCAAGTCCACCACTAGCCTGCCGCTATCGCGTTGAGGCCATTCGCGGGTAAACCCGCTCCTACACCGGTGAGGCCATTCGCGGGTGGACCCGTTCCTACACTGGCCCCACGCCTGGCGCGGATCGTACGTAGGAGCGGGTTTACCCGCGAAGCAGGCGACGCGGTATCACGCCTTGAGCAGGTGCTTCCAGCCGCGGCTCTGGTCCACCGCCCGAGCCTGTTCGATACGCGCTTCCAGCACTTCATCGCTGATAGGCTGCTCGGCCAGCTCGTGCAGCTTTTTCAGGTCGCCGTACAAGCGGTCCATTTGCGGCGCTTCCAGCACCTGGCGGGCGTGGTGCAGCCAGGCCAGAAGTTGCTCGATACGTGGCAGCTGCTCAGCCAGGTCTTCCGGGCGCTGGGTGTACAGCGGCAGCTTCAGCGCGCGGCCTTCCTCACCCAGCAGGTGACCCAGCCAGCTGGCCAACTGCGCCTTGCCCTGGCGTTCGCCGCGGCCCTTGCGCTCAGCGGTCCAGGTCCGGGCCATCAGCCAGCGTGAGGTTTCCAGCGAGAACTGGCCCCAGCGTACGTCTTCCAGCTCTTCGGCGAACTGCTCGGGCGCGGCGCGACGGATGTCTTCGTCATCGTTGCCGGCCTGAACCAGCGGGCGCCAGTCTTCAAGCAAGGCATCAAGGCTGGCGCGCAGGTCGCGGGTGGTGGCGCGCGGTGCTGCCTGGCCCAGGCTGGCGGTGATTGCGCGCAGCTCGCTCAGGCACTCGACCCAGTCCTGGAGCAGGCGCCAGTGGCCGTTGTGGCGGTACTGCTCGGCCAGGCGCTGGCTGCTGCCCAGCAGTTGCCAGGCGAGGGCGGCATAGGCGTCGTCCAAGGCCATTTCGGCTTCCAGCGCGGTGTGCGGCAGGTCCAGCTCGTAGCTGTCCGGTTCCAGCAGGCGGTAACCGCGCTCAGCCTTGCTGATGTCGCACGGCATCAGCGGCAGGCTGGCGGCCAGTTCTGCAGCCAGTTCCAGCAGTGCTTGCGGTTCACCTTCACGCAGCTCCAGCTCCAGTTCGCAGATCTCTTCCTTGCGCTTGCCGGCGATCACGAAGCCTTGGTCCAGCGCGGCCTCGATCACCACCTTGCTCTTGCCACGGCCCCAGGCGATTTCGGCGTATTCACGGCTGAAGTCGGTGGTGAACAGCGGCTTGATGGTTTTCTTGTCCAAGTTGGCCAGTTGCTCGGGCCAGCAGGTGGCGTCCAGCTTCTTCAGGTCGAGCTTGACCTTGTCCAGGTTCCATTCGTACTCGTTGCGCTCGGACAGGCCAGCCACGCTCTGGCCGCGGCACTTGAGGGTTTGGATGACAGCGTCGCCATCGCGGCGCAGGCGCAGGGCGACACGGGCGGCGGACAGCTCACGCTCGGGGGTGTCGAAGTACTGGTTGAGCAGTTCACGGGTCTGCCAGCCGGACTTGTTGCGCTTTTTCAGCAGAGGGTGCTCGCGCAGTGCGGCAAGGGTCTCGCGGCTGGCGCGGAGCTTCAGTTCGGTTTCTTTGTGCATCACAGACTCGAAAGAGGGGGCGTGGTTGGCAGAGAGTCTACAGCAGTCAGCCCTCAACGGTTTATTCCAGACAGCGGATAGTCCTATGATGGGCAACGTTTCCGAGGAGTACGCGCATGCCGTTGCCGACGCTGAAAGACCAGTTTGCCGCCTTGATCGCCGCGCCTTCGGTCAGCTGTACCCAACCTGCGCTGGACCAGTCCAACCGCCAGGTTATCGACCTGTTGGCCGGTTGGCTCGGCGACCTGGGTTTCAAGTGCGATATCCAGCAGGTCAGCCCCGGCAAGTTCAACCTGCTGGCCAGCCGTGGCACCGGCCCAGGAGGGCTGGTGCTGGCCGGGCACAGCGATACCGTGCCCTATGACGAACAGCTGTGGGCCAGCGACCCGCTGAAGCTGACCGAAGCCGATGGCCGTTGGGTCGGCCTGGGCAGCTGCGACATGAAGGGCTTCTTCGCCCTGGTCATCGAAGCGGTCATCCCGCTGCTGGAGCACGACTTCAAGGAGCCACTGCTGATCCTTGCCACCTGCGACGAAGAAAGCTCCATGTCCGGCGCCCGTGCCCTGGCCGAGGCCGGCCAGCCACTGGGGCGTGCAGCGGTCATCGGTGAGCCTACCGGGCTGCGGCCAATTCGCATGCACAAGGGCATCCTCATGGACCGCATCGACATCCTCGGCCGCAGTGGCCATTCGTCGGATCCAAGCCTGGGCCGCAGCGCCATGGAGGCCATGCACGCAGTCATGGGCGAGCTGATGGGCCTGCGCCAGCACTGGCAAAACACCTATAGCAACCCGCAATTCACCGTGCCAACCCCGACCATGAACTTCGGCTGCATCCACGGCGGTGACAACCCCAACCGCATCTGCGGCCAGTGTGCCCTGGAATTCGACCTGCGGCCGCTGCCGGGCATGGATGTGGAGCAACTGCGCGCGGCCATTCGCGAAAAGCTGGTACCCGTGGCCGAGCGCCATGAGGTGCGCATCGACTATGCGCCGCTGTTCCCGGAGGTGCCGCCGTTCGAGCAGGCTGCCGATGTCGAACTGGTTCAGGTCGCGGAGCGCCTGACTGGCCATCGCGCTGAAGCGGTGGCGTTCGGCACCGAAGCACCTTATCTTCAGCAACTGGGCTGCCAGACCATCGTGCTGGGCCCTGGCGACATTGCCTGCGCCCACCAGCCCGGCGAATACCTTGAAATGTCACGAATCGAGCCTACCGTGCGTCTATTGCGTGACCTGATCCGGCACTATTGCCTGCACTAAACGTCAATCGAACTGATTCGTTCCTGCCTAGAGGAGACCGCGCGTGACCGCAAGCCTGTTCCGACGATGATCCTGAACGCCCCCTGCATCGCCGTTCTCCGTCCACTTATCCACAGGCCCTGTCATGCCCGATTACGTCAACTGGCTGCGTCATGCATCCCCCTATATCAATGCCCATCGCGACTGCACCTTTGTGGTCATGCTCCCTGGCGATGGGGTGGAACACCCTAATTTCGGCAATATCGTCCACGACCTGGTGCTGCTGCACAGCCTGGGCGTGCGCCTGGTGCTGGTGCATGGCTCGCGCCCGCAGATCGAAAGCCGGCTGGCCGATCGCGGCCTGACGCCGCACTATCACCGGGGCATGCGTATTACTGATGCGGCCACCCTGGACTGCGTGATCGATGCCGTCGGCGCCCTGCGCCTGGCCATTGAAGCGCGGCTGTCGATGGACATCGCCGCTTCGCCCATGCAGGGCTCGCGCCTGCGCGTGGCCTCCGGCAACCTGGTCACTGCGCGGCCGATCGGCGTGCTCGAAGGCGTGGACTACCACCACACTGGCGAAGTGCGCCGCGTCGACCGCAAGGGCATCAGCCGCCTGCTCGACGAGCGCTCTATCGTGCTGTTGTCGCCCTTGGGCTACTCGCCTACCGGTGAAATCTTCAACCTGGCCTGCGAAGACGTGGCTACCCGCGCGGCCATCGAACTGGGTGCCGACAAATTGTTGCTGTTCGGCGCCGAGCCGGGCCTGTTGGACGCTGACGGAAGGCTGGTGCGTGAACTGCGCCCGCAGCAGGTTGCTCCGCATCTGCAGCGTCTAGGCAGCGACTACCAGGGCGAACTGCTGGATGCTGCGGCCGAGGCTTGCAAAGGCGGTGTGGCGCGCAGCCATATCGTCAGCTATGCCGAGGACGGCGCGCTGCTCACCGAGCTGTTCACCCGGGGCGGTGGCGGTACGCTGGTGTCGCAGGAGCAGTTCGAAGTGGTGCGCGAGGCGACCATCGAGGACGTCGGTGGCCTGCTGGAGTTGATCAGCCCGCTGGAAGAGCAGGGCATCCTGGTGCGCCGTTCGCGCGAAGTGCTGGAGCGAGAGATCGAGCAGTTCAGCGTGGTCGAGCGCGAGGGCATGATCATCGCCTGTGCGGCGCTGTACCCGATTGCCGATTCCGAGGCCGGGGAGCTGGCTTGCCTGGCGGTGAACCCGGAGTACCGCCATGGCGGACGTGGCGATGAGCTGCTGGAACGCATCGAGAGCCGGGCACGGCAGATGGGTTTGAGTACTTTGTTCGTGCTGACTACGCGCACTGCGCACTGGTTTCGCGAGCGCGGCTTTGCGCCCAGTGGCGTGGAGCGGCTGCCGGCGGCGCGGGCTTCGCTGTACAACTACCAGCGCAATTCGAAGATTTTCGAGAAGCCCCTGTAAGCCTGTACCGCAGCTCATGTGGGAGCGGCCTTGCGTCGCGAAAGGGCCGCAAAGCGGCCCCGACATTATCAGCTTGATGCGCAAATATTGGGGGGCACTTTCGCCCCTATCGCGACGCCGCTCCCACAATGGGGGGCGGCGTTTTCGTTTACACGGTATGCAGGTACCAGTTGTACTCGAGGTCGGAGATCGAGTGCTCGAACTCTTCCAGCTCGCTTTCCTTGCACGCGACAAAGATGTCGATGTACTTCGGATCGATGTACTTGTTCAGGATTTCGCTGTCGTCCAGCTCGCGCAGGGCATCGCGCAGGTTGTTCGGCAGGCTCTGCTCCAGCTGCTCGTACGAGTTGCCTTCGATCGGCTCGCCCGGTTCGATCTTGTTGGTCAGGCCGTGGTGCACGCCCGCCAGCACCGCAGCCATCATCAGGTACGGGTTGGCGTCGGCACCGGCCACGCGGTGCTCGATGCGCACGGCGTCCGGCGAGCCGGTCGGTACGCGCAGGGCCACGGTGCGGTTGTCCAGGCCCCAGCTTGGCGCGTTCGGTACGTAGAACTGCGCGCCGAAGCGGCGGTACGAGTTGACGTTCGGGCAGAGGAACGCCATGGACGCGGGCAGGGTCTCGAGCACACCGCCGACAGCGTGACGTAGCGCGGCGTTCTGCTCGGGATCCTCGCTGGTGAAGATGTTGTTGCCATCTTTGTCCAGCACGGAAATGTGTACATGCAGGCCGTTACCAGCCTGGCCCGGGTAGGGCTTGGCCATGAAAGTGGTGTCCATTTCATGGTCGTAGGCGATGTTCTTGATCAACCGCTTGAGCAGTACCGCGTAATCGCAGGCCTTGAGCGGGTCGGGCACGTGGTGCAGGTTGACTTCGAACTGCGCCGGGGCGCTTTCCTTGACGATGGCGTCGGCCGGGATGCCTTGCTCCTTCGCGCCTTCGAGGATGTCCTGCAGGCAGTCGGCATACTCGTCGAGGTCGTCGATCAGGTACACCTGGGTCGACTGCGGGCGCTTGCCCGAGATTGGCGAGCGCGGCGGCTGCGGGCGGCCATTCACGTTCTCCTGGTCGATCAGGTAGAACTCCAGCTCGAATGCGGCGCAGATGGTCAGGCCCATATCGGTGAACTTGCTCACCACCTGGCGCAGCACTTCACGCGGGTCGGCGAAGAACGGCTCGCCTTCCAGCTCGTGCATGGTCATCAGCAGCTGGGCGGTAGGGCGTTTTTGCCACGGCTCATTACAGAGCGTGTCGGGGATTGGATAGCAGATGCGGTCAGCATCGCCGATGTCCAGGCCCAGCCCGGTGCTTTCGACGGTGGAACCGTTGATGTCCAGGGCAAAGAGGGAGGCCGGCAGATTGATGCCTTTCTCGTAAACCTTGTGGAGGCTGGTGCGCTCTATGCGCTTGCCACGCACCACACCATTCATATCTGCAATCAGAAGGTCAACGTAGAGAACCTCAGGATGTTCCTTAAGGAACGCGTTCGCTTCGTTAAGCTGAACGGCACGCGGGGGTACCGACATGATGCAACACCTTTGTTGTTAAAAATATCAATCAAGGGGGGCTTGCAGGACCAGTCAACCGAAAAGCCATACTGATGTCAAGCCAACCCCATGACGCCCTGAAATGGCACATCTACGGCAGATTTGCTGCATATCGGGGCAGGCCATTATCCGCTATTTCTGCCTGAAAGGGTGATCTCAAACGTGCCGTGTTTTATTTTTTACGGAAGTGTTGTGTAAAAAAATGAACAAGGCTAAGCTCGGTCACAACCCAGAACACAATAATACGAGGGTCACATGGTCCGCTTGCCGCGACCTGAAAGTACTGCGTGCGCAGTGCAATCGGGTACTTCCGTCGTTTTTGCAAGCTTCGTCAATGGCGTGGTCGCCCTGGCCGCAATAATTGACGTTTGGCGTTCCCGGACCCGTCCTCGTAGCGGCTTGCCGCCCTTCGCTTCGTCTTCCTGCCTTTTGAACTCATTACGGACACAGCTGATTTCAGTGTATCCACTGTGGCTCTGCGCGTGGGTTTTTGCTTTAGCAATCGACTCCATCCAGAATCAAGTCGCGGACCACCTTACCTCCTGAGGTATTTATGAGTAACAACCTCGACCAGCTCACCGATTGGTTGAAAGAGCACAAGATCACCGAAGTCGAATGCATGATCAGCGACCTGACCGGCATCACGCGCGGCAAGATTTCGCCAACCAACAAATTCATCGCTGAAAAAGGCATGCGGCTGCCCGAAAGCGTGCTGCTGCAGACCGTGACCGGCGACTACGTCGACGACGACATCTATTACGAACTGCTCGACCCTGCAGACATCGACATGATCTGCCGCCCTGACGAGAACGCCGTGTTCCTCGTGCCGTGGGCCATCGAGCCAACCGCACAGGTCATCCACGACACCTACGACAAGAAGGGCAACCCGGTCGAACTGTCGCCGCGCAACGTGCTGAAGAAAGTGCTCAAGCTATACGCTGACAAGGGCTGGCAGCCGATCGTCGCACCGGAGATGGAGTTCTACCTGACCAAGCGCAGCGAAGACCCGGACTTCCCGCTGCAGCCCCCGGTAGGCCGTTCCGGTCGCCCGGAAACCGGCCGTCAGTCGTTCTCGATCGAAGCTGCCAACGAATTCGACCCGCTGTTCGAAGACGTCTACGACTGGTGCGAGCTGCAGCAGCTGGACCTCGACACGCTGATCCACGAAGACGGCACGGCGCAGATGGAAATCAACTTCCGTCACGGCGACGCTCTGCACCTGGCCGACCAGATCCTGGTGTTCAAGCGCACCATGCGCGAGGCGGCGCTCAAGCACAACGTGGCTGCCACTTTCATGGCCAAACCGATGACCGGCGAGCCGGGCAGTGCCATGCACCTGCACCAGAGTGTGGTCGACGTGGCCACCGGCAAGAACATCTTCAGCAATGAAGACGGCAGCATGAGCGAGCTGTTCCTCAACCACATTGGTGGCCTGCAGAAGTTCATCCCCGAGGCGCTGCCGCTGTTCGCGCCCAACGTCAACTCGTTCCGCCGCTTCCTGCCCGACACTTCGGCGCCGGTAAACGTGGAGTGGGGCGAAGAAAACCGCACCGTCGGCCTGCGTGTACCGGATGCCGGCCCGCAAAGCCGGCGCGTCGAAAACCGCCTGCCGGGCGCCGACGCCAACCCATACCTGGCCATCGCCGCCAGCCTGCTGTGTGGCTACATCGGCATGGTCGAAGGCATCGAGGCCAGCGCGCCAGTGCAGGGCCGTGGTTACGAACGCCGCAACCTGCGCCTGCCCCTGACCATCGAAGACGCCTTGGAACGCATGGAAAACAGCCGTGCGCTGGTGCAGTACCTGGGCAAGAAATTCATCACCGGGTATGTCGCTACCAAGCGCGCCGAGCACGAAAACTTCAAGCGTGTCATCAGTTCGTGGGAGCGTGAGTTCCTGCTGTTCGCTGTCTGATCAACCCTGGTGCCGCAGGAGCGCGGCGGTCCAATAACGGAGAAGCACATGAGCGTCAACAACCCGCAAACCCGTGAATGGCAAACCCTGAGCGGGGAGCATCACCTCGCACCTTTCAGTGACTACAAGCAACTGAAGGAGAAGGGGCCGCGCATCATCACCAAGGCCCAGGGTGTGCATTTGTGGGATAGCGAGGGGCACAAGATCCTCGACGGCATGGCCGGTCTGTGGTGCGTGGCGGTCGGCTACGGACGTGAAGAGCTGGTGCAGGCGGCGGAAAAACAGATGCGCGAGCTGCCGTACTACAACCTGTTCTTCCAGACCGCTCACCCGCCTGCGCTCGAGCTGGCCAAGGCGATCACCGACGTGGCGCCGAAAGGTATGACCCATGTGTTCTTCACCGGCTCCGGCTCCGAAGGCAACGACACTGTGCTGCGCATGGTGCGCCACTACTGGGCGCTGAAGGGCAAACCGCACAAGCAGACCATCATCGGCCGCATCAACGGTTACCACGGCTCCACCTTCGCCGGTGCATGCCTGGGCGGCATGAGCGGCATGCACGAGCAGGGTGGCCTGCCGATCCCGGGCATCGTGCACATCCCTCAGCCGTACTGGTTCGGCGAGGGTGGCGACATGACCCCTGACGAATTCGGTGTCTGGGCCGCCGAGCAGTTGGAGAAGAAGATCCTCGAAGTCGGCGAAGACAACGTCGCTGCCTTCATCGCCGAGCCGATCCAGGGCGCAGGTGGCGTGATCATCCCGCCGCAAACCTACTGGCCGAAGGTGAAGGAGATCCTCGCCAGGTACGACATTCTGTTCGTCGCCGACGAGGTGATCTGCGGCTTCGGCCGTACCGGCGAGTGGTTTGGCTCTGATTACTACGACCTCAAGCCTGACCTGATGACCATCGCGAAAGGCCTGACCTCCGGTTACATCCCCATGGGCGGTGTGATTGTGCGTGACACCGTGGCCAAGGTGATCAGCGAAGGCGGCGACTTCAACCACGGTTTCACCTACTCCGGTCACCCGGTGGCGGCCGCGGTGGGCCTGGAAAACCTGCGCATCCTGCGTGACGAGAAAATTGTCGAGAAGGCGCGCACGGAAGCGGCACCGTATTTGCAAAAGCGTTTGCGTGAGCTGCAGGACCATCCACTGGTGGGTGAAGTGCGCGGCCTGGGCATGCTGGGTGCGATCGAGCTGGTCAAGGACAAGGCCACCCGCAGCCGTTACGAGGGCAAGGGCGTGGGCATGATCTGCCGCACCTTCTGCTTTGAGAACGGGCTCATCATGCGTGCGGTGGGTGACACCATGATCATCGCGCCGCCGCTGGTAATCAGCCATGCGGAGATCGACGAACTAGTGGAAAAGGCGCGCAAGTGCCTGGACCTGACCCTTGAGGCGATTCGATAAGCGTTTGCTAGGCTAGCGTTGTGACATTAAGTCGTTACATGGCCCTGCTTTCCTTGATACAGGGCCTTGTAACTTGCCAGACTAGCGACTGTTTCAGTCGCCGCGCGCTCTGCACCGTGGGTTCTGGCTGCTGGACAGTTGCTAAATAAAAATTCTGGAGCATTACGCATGAATAAAATGGGCAAGACGTTGCTGGCCGCCGCCCTGATGGGTGCCATGGCCTCCGCTGTTCAGGCTGAAGACAAAGTGTTGAACGTCTATAACTGGTCGGACTACATCGCTCCGGACACCATCGCCAAGTTCGAGAAGCAGACGGGGATCAAGGTCAAGTACGACGTCTTCGACAGCAACGAAACCCTGGAAGCCAAGCTGCTGGCAGGCAAGTCGGGTTATGACATCGTCGTGCCTTCGAACAATTTCCTGGCCAAGCAGATCAAGGCGGGTGTGTACGAGGAGCTGGACCGGTCCAAGCTGCCGAACTGGAAGAACCTCGACCCCGACCTGCTCAAGGCCGTTGGCGATGCCAGCGACAAGGACAACAAGCATGCCTTCCCTTACATGTGGGGCTCGATCGGCATTGGCTACAACCCGGAAAAGGTCAAGGCTGCGCTGGGCGTGGACAAGATCGATTCGTGGGATGTGGTGTTCAAGCCTGAGAACATCGCCAAGCTCAAGAGCTGCGGCGTGAGCTTCCTCGACGCCCCGACCGAAATGCTCCCGGCTGCGCTGCACTACCTCGGCAAGCCGACCGACAGCACCAAGAAAGAAGACCTGAAGGCCGCCGAGGACCTGTTCCTCAAGATCCGTCCTTCGATCACCTATTTCCACTCGTCCAAGTACATCGGCGACATGGCCAACGGCAACATCTGTGTAGCCGTCGGTTACTCGGGTGACCTGGAGCAATCCAAGGCCCGTGCCCATGAAGCGGGCGACAAGGTCAAAGTGGACTACGTCATTCCGAAGGAAGGTGCCGGTACTTTCTACGACATGGTCGCCATCCCGAAAGATGCCGAGCATAAAGACGCGGCCTACGAGTTCATGAACTTCCTGATGCAGCCGGAAATCATGGCTGAAATCACCAACGCCGTGCGCTTCCCGAACGGTAACGCTGCTGCCACCCCGTTCGTGGACAAAGACATCACCAGCGACCCAAGCATCTACCCGCCTGCCGAAGTGAAGAAGCAGCTGTACGCGATCGCTGCGCCTGACGCTTCCGTGCAGCGAGTGATCACCCGCAGCTGGACGAAGATCAAGTCGGGCAAGTAAGCCTGATGCGACACCTCTGGGCCGGGTTTGCCGGCCCAGAGCCATTGAAAGGTAATTGATGATTGCGGCATCGAAGCTGCGAAGTTAAGTTGCGCGCCGGTTTTGCGTGTGCGGCAGCATTGTCGCTACCCAGGCACTGATTGTGAGGACCCCCACTTGTCTATTTCTGTATTCCGCAAGGCCTTGATGGCCAGCGCGGGCCTGACGCTGGCATGCAGCGTCCAAGCGGCGCCGACGGTGCACTTCTATAACTGGTCCGACTACATCGGCCCGACTACACTCGCGGACTTCGAGAAAGCTACGGGCATCAAGCCTGTGCAAGACGTGTTCGACTCCAACGAAACCCTGGAAGGCAAGCTGCTGGCCGGTAATACCGGCTATGACGTGGTGGTGCCGTCCAACCATTTCCTGGGCAAGCAGATCAAGGCGGGCGCCTTCCAGAAGCTCGACAAGAACCTGCTGCCCAACTATTCCAATCTCGACCCGGCGTTGATGAAGCGCCTGGAAAAGAACGACCCGGGCAACCAGTACGCGGTGCCTTACCTGTGGGGTACCAACGGCATCGGTTACAACGTCGACAAGGTCAAGGCTGCGCTGGGCGTGGATACCATCGATTCCTGGGCCGTGCTGTTCGAGCCCGAAAACATGAAGAAGCTCTCCAAGTGCGGTGTGGCCTTCCTCGACTCGGCAGACGAAATGCTGCCCGCGGTGCTCAACTACATGGGCCTCAACCCCAACAGCACCGACCCCAAGGATTACGCCAAGGCCGAGCAGAAGCTGCTGGCGGTGCGCCCGTATGTGACCTACTTCCACTCGTCCAAGTACATCACCGACCTGGCCAACGGCGACATCTGCGTCGCGGCAGGTTTTTCGGGTGATGTGTTCCAGGCCAAGGCCCGCGCTGAAGAAGCGAAGAAGGGCGTGAACCTGGCCTACGCCATTCCCAAGGAAGGCGGCAACCTCTGGTTCGACGTGCTGGCGATCCCCAAGGACGCCAAGAACGTCAAAGAGGCGCATGCCTTCATCAACTATTTGCTGAAACCTGAGGTTATCGCCCAGGTCAGTGATTACGTCGGTTACGCCAACCCGAACCCCAAGGCTGGCGCCCTGATGGACCAGGCCGTAAGGACTGACGCCGCGGTTTACCCACCGCAGGAAGTGCTGGACAAGATGTTCGTGAACTCAGAGTTGCCACCCAAGGTGCAACGGCTGATGACCCGCAGCTGGACCAAGGTCAAGTCGGGCAAGTAAAAATCCAGACCCGCGACGGCACCGTAGAACAGGCCACGCGGGCACAAAAATCTTGTTGGGAGTTTCACTCATGGCAGTTGCCTCCGGTGCCTATAAAAAAGCCCTCGAGGGTGGCCAGCAACCCAAGCAGGTGCTGGTCAAGATCGACCGGGTCACGAAAAAGTTCGACGAAACGGTAGCCGTGGACGATGTGTCCCTGGAAATCCGCAAGGGCGAGATCTTCGCCCTGCTGGGCGGCTCCGGTTCCGGCAAGTCCACCTTGCTGCGCATGCTGGCCGGCTTCGAGCGCCCGTCCGAAGGGCGGATCTTCCTCGATGGCGTCGACATCACCGACATGCCGCCGTACGAGCGGCCGATCAACATGATGTTCCAGTCCTACGCGCTGTTCCCGCACATGACCGTGGCGCAGAACATCGCCTTCGGCCTGCAGCAGGACAAGATGCCCAAGGCCGAGATCGATGCCCGCGTGGCCGAGATGCTCAAGCTGGTGCACATGACCCAGTACGCCAAGCGCAAGCCGCACCAGTTGTCGGGCGGCCAGCGTCAGCGTGTGGCGTTGGCCCGCTCGCTGGCCAAGCGCCCCAAACTGCTGCTGCTCGACGAGCCGATGGGTGCGCTGGACAAGAAACTGCGTTCGCAGATGCAGCTGGAGCTGGTCGAGATCATCGAGCGCGTGGGTGTAACCTGCGTGATGGTGACCCACGATCAGGAAGAGGCCATGACCATGGCCCAGCGCATCGCCATCATGCACCTGGGCTGGATCGCCCAGATCGGCTCGCCAGTGGACATCTACGAGACACCTACCAGCCGCCTGGTGTGCGAGTTCATCGGTAACGTCAACCTGTTCGAAGGTGACGTGGTCGACGACGCCGAAGGCTACGCGATCATTGCCAGCCCGGAGCTGGAGCGCAAGATCTACGTGGGCCACGGCATCACCACCTCGGTGGAAGACAAGCACATCACCTACGCCCTGCGCCCGGAAAAGATGCTGGTCACCACCCAGCAGCCAACCTGCGAGCACAACTGGTCGCGCGGCAAGATCCACGACATCGCCTACCTGGGCGGCCACTCGGTGTTCTATGTGGAGCTGCCGAGCGGCAAGATCGTGCAGTCGTTCGTTGCCAACGCCGAGCGCCAAGGTACCCGTCCGACCTGGGGCGATGAAGTGTACGTATGGTGGGAAGACGACAGCGGCGTGGTACTGCGGTCATGAAACTGCGCAAGCTCAAGCGAGCCTTCCAGCGTCTGGTCCCGGAGGGGCGGCACTTGGTGATCGGCGTGCCGTTCATCTGGCTGTTCCTGTTCTTCATGCTGCCGTTCTTCATCGTCCTGAAGATCAGTTTTGCCGAAGCTGATGTGGCAATCCCGCCGTATACCGAGATCTACACCTACGTCGAAGACAAGATCCAGCTGGTCCTCAACCTGGCCAACTACGGGCTGTTGACCGAGGATGAGCTGTACCTCTCGGCCTACCTGGGTTCGTTGAAGATGGCGTTCTTCAGCACCCTGCTGTGCCTGCTGATCGGCTTCCCGATGGCCTACGCCATTGCCAACGCCAAGAAGGAGACCCAGACGGTCCTGCTGTTGCTGATCATGATGCCAACCTGGACCGCGATCCTGATCCGCGTCTATGCCTGGATGGGTATCCTCAGCAACAACGGCCTGCTCAACGGTTTCCTCCTGTGGACCGGCTTGATCGACCAGCCGTTGCAGATCCTCAACACCAACCTGGCGGTGTACATCGGCGTGGTCTATTCGTACCTGCCGTTCATGATCCTGCCGCTGTTCGCCAACCTGGTGAAGCATGATCCGAGCCTGCTCGAAGCTGCCTCCGACCTGGGTTCGAGCACCTTCAACAGCTTCTGGAAGATCACGGTACCGCTGTCGAAAAACGGCATCATCGCCGGCTGCATGCTGGTGTTCATCCCGGTGGTGGGCGAGTTCGTGATCCCGGAACTGCTCGGCGGCCCGGAAACCCTGATGATCGGTAAAGTGCTGTGGCAGGAGTTCTTCAACAACCGTGACTGGCCGGTGGCATCCGCCCTGGCAGTGGTGATGCTGGCGATCCTGATCGTGCCGATCCTGCTGTTCAACCGTAGCCAGGCCAAAGAGATGGAGGGCCGCGCATGAAACGCTTCAGTTTCTCCAAGCTGATGCTGGTGCTCGGCTTGCTGTTCATCTACCTGCCGATGTTGATCCTGGTGATCTACTCGTTCAACGCCTCCAAGCTGGTGACGGTGTGGGGCGGCTGGTCGATCAAATGGTACGTCGGCCTGCTCGACAACACCCAGCTGATGGGTTCGGTGATGCGCTCGCTGGAAATCGCCTGCTACACGGCGGTGGCGGCAGTGGCGCTGGGTACCCTGGCGGCCTTCGTGCTGACCCGCGTCACCCGCTTCAAGGGCCGCACGCTGTTCGGTGGCCTGGTCACTGCGCCGCTGGTAATGCCCGAAGTGATCACCGGTCTGTCGCTGTTGCTGCTGTTCGTGGCCATGGCGCAGATGATCGGCTGGCCGCAGGAGCGGGGTATCGTCACCATCTGGATCGCCCATACAACGTTCTGTGCGGCGTATGTGGCGGTGGTGGTGTCGGCTCGCCTGCGTGAGCTGGACCTGTCGATCGAGGAAGCGGCGATGGACCTGGGTGCCAAGCCGTGGAAGGTGTTCTTCCTGATCACCATCCCGATGATCGCGCCATCGCTGGCGGCGGGCGGCATGATGTCGTTCGCCCTGTCGCTGGACGACCTGGTACTGGCCAGCTTCGTCTCCGGGCCTGGCTCGACCACCTTGCCGATGGAAGTGTTCTCGGCGGTGCGTCTGGGTGTGAAACCGGAGATCAACGCCGTGGCCAGCCTGATCTTGCTGTCGGTATCGCTGGTGACCTTCTTCGTCTGGTACTTCAGCCGCCAGGCCGAAGAGCGTCGTCGCAAGGCGATTCAGCAGGCGATCGAAGAGGGTGCTGCAGCCAACGCTTCGCAGCCGCAGGTCAAGCGCCCGGCGCAGGTGGCTGCGTCGGCCTGACCTGGCCCTTTCGCGGGCACGCCCGCTCCCACAGGGACCTCACAGCCTTCAGGGTTGTGGTGAGCCCTGTGGGAGCGGGCATGCCCGCGAAGGCTCCAGCACCGATTCAAAGCCATACCGCATCCCAATGTGGATAGTCCCTGATACTTCTGACCAATCCAGCCCTCAAGGGATTGGCAACAATGTACCGGGCTACATGAACCACACACTCTTCGCGCCGCAGCGCATGGTCCTGGTAACCCGATTGCCATATCGGCTTGTGCCCGACACCGGCCTTGCGCAAGGCAATCGCTGTGCGTGATTTGAACTTGTGCATCAGCGTTCCCAATGTCACTTCTTTCAGCTCGATCAGCCAATGCAGATGGTCCGGCATCACTACCCAGGCCAACGATTGGCAGTCCTGAATGTCATCTGAGACCCGAAGGTGTTTGACCACCAGACGGGCATGGTGGAAGTCGCGGAACAGTGGTTTGCGTTGATGCGTGATGGTGGCCAGCATGTAGAGCCTGCCAGGCTCGGAGAAGCGCCCGCGGCGCAGTCGGTGGGATTCGGCTAACGGCATTTTGATCTTCCTTGAATGTGAACCTCCCTGTGAAAGGTAGCGGTTGGAGCGGGGATGGCAGAAGACCGATGGTTTCTGGATATGGCAGATACTGATACCTGGCTGTGGAGGCCTGTTCGCGGGCTCGCCCGCTCCCACAGGTACCGCGCAGGTCTCAAATAGTGCGCTCTCTCTGTGGGAGCGGGCGTGCCCGCGAAGAGGCCCCCACAGGCACCAAAAATGCCAGCATGGCCCCCGCCAGTGATGTTTATCGAACCCTGAACTACGCTCACAGTCGCATCCCACAAATCATTTGTGCGCAAGCAAGGAGCCAGCATGGCGTTGATGCGTCCGCTGTCGGTCATCTGTCTGGTGTTGTTGTACATGCTCACCGGCTGTAGCAAGGAAGAGGTCCCCAAGACGCTGCCTCGGGTGGGGGTGCAGCAGGTACAACCCACCGATTTCGCTGCCAGGGTCACCCTGACCGGCGACGTACAGGCACGGGTGCAGACCGATTTGTCATTCCGCGTCGGCGGCAAGATCATTTCGCGTAGCGTCGACGTAGGCGATCACGTCAAGGCCAACCAGGTGCTGGCCCGGCTTGACCCGAAAGACCTGCAGAACAATGTCGACTCGGCCAAGGCCGAGGTATTCGCCGCGCAGGCGCGGGTCACCCAGACCAGTGCGGCCTTCGTGCGCCAGCAAAAACTGCTGCCCAAGGGCTACACCAGCCAGAGCGAGTACGATGCTGCCGAGGCCGCGCTGCGCAGCAATCAGAGCGCACTCAAGGCCGCCCAGGCGCAACTGGCCAATGCCAACGAGCAACTCAGCTACACCGCACTGGTCTCCGAGGCCGCCGGGGTGATCACCGAGCGTCAGGCCGAGGTCGGCCAGGTGGTGCAGGCGACCATGCCGATCTTCAGCCTGGCCGTCGATGGCGACCGCGATGCGGTGTTCAACGTCTACGAGTCGCTGCTGGTGGCGCCGCCCAGCGATGCCGGGGTAGTCGTGAGCCTGCTGGACGATCCCAAGGTCCAGGCCCGTGGCTTCGTGCGCGAAATAACCCCCACCGTGTCGGCGCAAAGCGGCACCGTGCAGGTCAAGGTGGGGCTCAAGGACGTGCCGCCCGGGATGCAATTGGGGGCACCGGTTACTGCCACCACCAATGCCCAGGGCCGGCCCAGCATCGAGCTGCCGTGGTCGGCGCTGACCAAGGCCTTGCATGAGCCTGCCGTGTGGGTGGTGGGCGAGGGCGACAAGGTGGAACTGCGCAAAGTCAAAATCCGCCGTTACCTCACCGGCAAGATCGTGGTCGCCAGCGGCCTGAAAGCCGGCGAGACCGTAGTGGTCAATGGCGGCCAGTTGCTGCACCCCGGCATGCAGGTACAGAAGGTCGACGCCAAGGGCCCAGGGGGTGAGCTATGAAGCGTCTGCTGCTGATGCTGTCGGCCGGGGTGCTGCTGGTCGGTTGCAGTAGCGAAGAAGAGGCACCAGAGGCGATCCGGCCAGTGCTGTCGGTCAAGGTCGAACCCCAGGTGCAGTCGCAGCTGGGCCGCTTCGCCGGCAGTATCCAGGCGCGCTTCGAAAGCACCTTGGGCTTCCGGGTTTCCGGGCGCATTGCCCGGCGCTGGCTGGACGTGGGCGCCCAGGTGAAACCGGGTGACACCTTGGCCACCCTGGACCCCACCGACCAGCAGAACCAGCTGCGCGCCGCCGAAGGCGATCTGGCCAAGGTGCAGGCACAGTGGATCAACGCCCAGGCCGATGCCCGTCGCCAGCAGCAGCTGTATGACCGTGGGGTAGGCGCCCAGGCACAGCTGGATATTGCCCAGACCAACCTGAAAACCACCAGCGCGGCGTTGGAGCAGGCGCGCTCCGCCGTCAGCCAGGCCCGCGACCAGCTCGACTACAGCACCCTGCGTACCGACCACGCTGCCGTGATTACCGCGTGGCAGGCCGAAGCCGGGCAAACCGTTACCGCCGGGCAAGCCGTGGTGACCCTGGCCCGGCCGGACGTGAAGGAAGCGGTAATCGACCTGCCGATCGATCTGGCCGAGCAGTTGAGCAAAGGCCTGACCTTCACCGTTGCTTCGCAACTGGACCCGACCATCAACACCACGGCCAGCCTGCGCGAACTGGAGCCCCAGGCCGATGCCACCACCCGGACCCGCCGTGCTCGCCTGACCCTGGCCAGCACACCGGCGGCCTTTCACCTTGGCACCGCCATCAGTGTGACCCTTAGCTCGGAAGTGTCCCCGCGCAGCGAACTGCCCTTGAGTGCCTTGCTCGAGCGCGACGGCAAGACCCAGGTGTGGGTGATCGATACGCAGCACAAGACCGTGGCCACCCGTGACGTGGCGCTGATCGACCGCACCGATGACAGCATCGTACTGAGCGCCGGCGTGCAGCCCGGTGAGCGTGTGGTCACTGCCGGCGTCAACAGCCTCAAGCCTGGCCAGAAGGTCATCTTCGACGAGGATGCGCAATGAAAGGAAGCTTCAACCTGTCCGACTGGGCGCTCAAGCATCAATCGTTCGTCTGGTACCTGATGTTCGTTGGCCTGTTGATGGGGATTTTTTCCTACTTCAACCTGGGCCGTGAGGAAGACCCGTCGTTCACCATCAAGACCATGGTCATCCAGACCCGCTGGCCCGGTGCAACCCAGGACGAAACCCTCTACCAGGTCACCGACCGTATCGAGAAGAAGCTCGAGGAACTCGATTCACTCGACTACACCAAAAGCTACACCCGCCCCGGCGAGTCCACGGTCTACGTGTACCTTCGCGACACCACCAAGGCCAAGGACATCCCGGAAATCTGGTACCAGGTGCGCAAGAAGATCCAGGACATTCGTGGCGAATTTCCTGCCGGTATCCAGGGGCCGGGCTTCAACGACGAATTCGGTGATGTATTCGGTTCGATCTATGCCTTTACCGCCGACGGCCTGACGCTGCGCCAACTGCGGGACTACGTGGAACAGGCAAGGGCCGAGGTCCGCGATGTACCCAACATCGGCAAGATCGAGCTGGTCGGTACCCAGGACGAAGTGCTTTACCTGAACTTCTCCACCCGCAAGCTGGCTGCCCTGGGCATTGACCAGCGCCAGGTAATGCAGGCACTTCAAGCGCAGAATGCGGTGACGCCGGCCGGCATGATCGAGGCCGGCCCGGAGCGCATCTCGGTGCGCACGTCCGGGCAGTTTGCCTCGGAAAAAGACCTGCAATCCGTCAACTTGAGGATCAACGACCGCTTCTTCCGCCTGGCTGATATCGCCGACATCGAGCGCGGCTATGTCGACCCACCCTCGCCAATGTTCCGTTACAACGGCCAGACAGCCCTTGGCCTGGCCATCGGCATGAAGGCCGGCGGCAACATCCAGGTGTTCGGTGCGGCGTTGAAAAAGCGCATGGACCAGGTGGTCCAGGACCTGCCGGTGGGTGTCGGTGTACACACCGTTTCTGACCAGGCCGTGGTGGTCAAGCAGGCGGTCGGCGGTTTCACCAGCGCGCTGTTCGAGGCGGTGGTGATCGTGCTGGCCGTGAGCTTTGTCAGTCTTGGCGTGCGCGCCGGGCTGGTGGTGGCCTGCTCGATCCCGCTGGTGCTGGCCATGGTGTTCGTGTTCATGGAGTACAGCGGCATCACCATGCAGCGTATTTCGCTGGGGGCGCTGATCATTGCGCTTGGCCTGCTGGTGGACGATGCGATGATTACCGTGGAGGTGATGGTCACGCGGCTGGAAATGGGTGAAAGCAAGGAGCAGGCGGCGACGTTCGCCTACACCTCCACAGCCTTCCCCATGCTTACCGGCACCTTGGTGACCGTGGCCGGGTTCGTGCCTATCGGCCTCAACGCCAGCTCTGCGGGTGAATACACCTTCACCCTGTTCGCGGTGATTGCCGTGGCCCTGATCGTGTCGTGGGTGGTGGCTGTGTTCTTCGCGCCGGTGCTTGGCGTGCATATTCTCAAAGGCGACAAGCTCAAGGCTCACGAGGCTGAGCCTGGCCGGGTCGGGCGGGCATTTGAAGGCGGGTTGCTGTGGTGCATGCGCAACCGCTGGTTGACCATCATCGGCACCGTGGTGCTGTTTGCCCTGGCGATCTTCTGCATGCGTTTTGTGCAGAACCAGTTTTTCCCGTCCTCGGACCGCCCGGAAATTCTCGTCGACCTCAACCTGCCGCAGAACGCCTCGATCGAGGAGACGCGCAAGGTGGTCGACCGCTTCGAGGCACGGATCAAGGACGACCCGGACCTGGTGCACTGGAGTACCTACATCGGCCAGGGCGCGATCCGCTTCTACCTGCCCCTCGATCAGCAGTTGCAGAACCCTTACTACGCGCAGCTGGTGATTGTCAGCAAGGGCTTCGAAGAGCGTGAGGCCATGATGGACCGCCTGCAGAAGATCCTGCACGAAGAGTTCGTCGGCGTCGGCACCAACGTGCAATCGCTGGAGATGGGCCCGCCGGTAGGCCGGCCGATCCAGTACCGGGTCAGCGGTGCCGACATCGACCAGGTGCGCAAACACGCCATCGAGCTGGCCACCTTGCTCGACCAGAACGAGCACATCGGCGAGATGATCTACGACTGGAACGAGCCGGGTAAGGTGCTGCGCGTGGAAATTGCCCAGGACAAGGCACGCCAGCTGGGGCTGTCGTCCGAAGATGTTGCCAATGTGATGAACAGCATCGTCAGTGGCGTGCAGATCACCCAGGTCAACGACAACATCTACCTGGTCGATGTGGTCGCGCGCGCCGAAGACAGCGAGCGTGGCTCGCCTGATACCCTGCAGAACCTGCAAATTCTCACCCCTAACGGCACGTCGATCCCGCTGCTGTCGTTCGCCACCGTGCGCTACGAACTGGAACAGCCGCTGGTGTGGCGCCGCGACCGCAAGCCGACCATCACCATCAAGGCCTCAGTCAATGGCGAGATCCAGCCCACTGACCTGGTGGCCCAGCTGAAGCCAAAAATTGACGAGTTCGCCAGCAAGCTGCCGGTCGGTTACGAAGTGGCCACGGGGGGTACGGTTGAAGAAAGCAGCAAGGCCCAGGGGCCGATCGCCAAGGTCATCCCACTGATGCTGTTCCTCATGGCGACCTTCCTGATGATCCAGTTGCACAGCGTGCAGAAGCTGTTCCTGGTGGTCAGCGTGGCGCCGCTGGGGCTGATTGGCGTGGTGTTGGCGCTGGTGCCTACGGGTACGCCGATGGGCTTTGTGGCGATCCTCGGCATCCTTGCGCTGGCGGGCATCATCATTCGTAACTCGGTGATCCTGGTGACCCAGATCGACGAGTTCGAAGCCCAGGGCCTGTCGCCGTGGGATGCGGTGGTGGAGGCCACCAACCATCGGCGCCGGCCGATCCTGCTGACCGCGGCGGCGGCGAGCCTGGGCATGATCCCGATTGCACGCGAGGTGTTCTGGGGCCCCATGGCCTACGCCATGATTGGCGGGATCATCGTGGCGACCTTGCTGACGCTGCTGTTCCTGCCGGCGCTGTACGTGGCCTGGTACAAGATCCGCGAGCCGCAGAAACACGCCTGAAGGCCCATATGGCCCCTTGTAGGAGCGGGTTTACCCGCGAATGCGATGGTGCATCGACCACCGTATTCGCGGGTAAACCCGCTCCTACAAGGGGCGTGTGCTTTTAAATGGTTATATAAAAATTCTTAAACAGTATTTTTAAGAATAATCCCGCCTCACTACTATTGCCCTCAAGCCAGGCGCAAATCCCCTTCAAACCTCTGCCCGGCGCCCTCACTCCAAGGAGAACGAGCATGAGTGCATCTCTGCGTAGCATCGACGGTCAGGACGAAGCCACCATCTTGCGTGAAATCCAGAGCGCCTTGCGCGACCTGCGTTTCGGTGCGGTGGAGATCACCGTGCACAACGCTCAGGTCGTACAGATCGAGCGCAAGGAGAAGTTCCGCCTGCAACAGCCCGGCAACAAGCCCGGCTGATCGGCGCCACAACATCCAAAACTAGAAAAATGCCAATCGGGAGCTTCACCATGTCCATCCGCCGTTATGCGCTCGCCGCCCTGGCCAGTGCTGTTTTTGCCGGTTCCGCCATCGCCAAGGACTACGAACTGCTCAACGTGTCCTACGACCCGACCCGTGAGCTGTACCAGCAGTACAACGCTGAGTTCATCAAACACTGGCAACAGGCCCATCCGGGTGACAAGGTGAAAATCCAGCAATCCCATGGGGGGTCGGGCAAGCAGGCCCGTGCGGTGATCGACGGCCTGCGCGCTGACGTGGTGACCCTGGCCCTGGCCGGTGACATCGACGAAGTGGCCAAGCTTGGCAAGACACTGCCCGAGAACTGGCAGACCCGCCTGCCTGACGCCAGCACCCCGTACACCTCGACCATCGTGTTCCTGGTGCGCAAGGGCAACCCGAAAGGCATCAAGGACTGGGGCGACCTGATCAAGAAGGACGTGTCGGTCATCACTCCGAACCCGAAAACCTCCGGCGGTGCGCGCTGGAACTTCCTCGCAGCATGGGCGTACGGCCTGAAGGCCGGCGGTAGCGAAGAGAAGGCCAAGGCCTATGTGCAGGAACTGTTCAAGCATGTACCGGTGCTGGATACCGGCGCCCGTGGTTCGACCATTACCTTCGTCAACAATGGCCAGGGCGACGTGTTGCTGGCCTGGGAAAACGAGGCCTTCCTGGCCCTGAAGGAAGACGGGGGTGCCGACAAGTTCGACATCGTCGTGCCGTCGCTGTCGATCCTGGCCGAGCCGCCAGTGGCCGTGGTCGACAAGAACGCCGAGAAGAAGGGCAATACCGAGATTGCCACCGAATACCTCAAGCACCTGTACAGCCCGGCCGGGCAGAAGATTGCCGCCGAGAACTTCTACCGCCCGCGTGACGAGAAAGTCGCTGCGGAGTTCGGCAAGCAGTTCCCGAAACTGGACCTGGTGACCATCGACAAGGACTTTGGTGGGTGGAAGACTGCACAACCGAAATTCTTCAATGATGGCGGTGTGTTCGACCAGATCTATCAGGCACAGTAAGGGCCAAAGGAACGCGGGGCAGCGTTACGGCCCATTCGCGGCACAAGGCCGCCCCCACAAGGAACCATAGTCCCCTGTGGGAGCGGCCTTGTGTCGCGAATGGGCTGCCAAGCAGCCCCAGGATACAAAAGCTTGCACCGGCCCGGGATTGTTTCCGGGCTTAGTGCGTTCAACCAGGGATATTTATGTCGCGTCGCATCTCCCCCGTCATACCCGGCTTCGGGCTGACGCTGGGCTACACCTTGGTGTACCTCAGCCTGATCGTGCTGATACCGCTGGCGGCCATGTTCATCCATGCCTCGCAGCTGACCTTCGAGCAGTTCTGGACCATCATCAGTGCGCCGCGGGTGATCGCTGCGCTCAAGCTGAGCTTCGGCACTGCCCTGTTCGCCGCCATCATCAACGGTGTGATCGGTACCCTGCTGGCTTGGGTGCTGGTGCGTTACACCTTCCCTGGGCGCAAGATCATCGATGCGATGATCGACCTGCCGTTCGCCTTGCCGACCGCGGTTGCCGGTATCGCCCTGACTGCCCTGTACGCGCCGCAGGGCTGGGTCGGCCAGTTCGCCACCGACCTGGGCTTCAAGATCGCCTACACCCCGCTGGGCATCACCCTGGCACTGACCTTCGTGACCCTGCCGTTCGTGGTGCGCACGGTGCAGCCGGTACTGGCCGACATCCCGCGTGAAGTGGAAGAGGCCGCAGCCTGCCTGGGGGCCAAGCCATTGCAGGTGTTCCGCCACATCCTGGCACCGGCCCTGCTGCCGGCATGGCTCACCGGCTTTGCCCTGGCCTTCGCCCGTGGCGTGGGCGAGTATGGTTCGGTGATCTTCATTGCTGGCAACATGCCGATGAAGACCGAGATCCTGCCGCTGCTGATCATGGTCAAGCTCGACCAGTACGACTACACCGGCGCGACCGCCATCGGCGTGTTGATGCTGGTGGTTTCCTTCATCCTGCTGCTGCTGATCAACCTGCTGCAGCGCCGCATCGAAACCCCTTGAAGGAGGCCGGCATGTCCAGTTCATCCCTGAGTGCAAGTGCCGCAGCCAACGCCGCCCGCCGTGGCAGCGCCACGTCACGGCGTATCCTGATCGGCCTTGGCTGGCTGGTGTTCGCCCTGTTCCTGCTGCTGCCGCTGGTGATCGTGGTATCGCAGGCGCTGAAGAACGGTTTTGGCACCTTCTTCGAGGCGATCTTCGAACCCGATGCGTTGTCGGCGCTGAAGCTGACCCTGCTCGCCGTGGTTATCTCGGTGCCGCTGAACCTGGTATTTGGCGTAAGCGCTGCCTGGTGCGTGAGCAAGTACACCTTCCGTGGCAAGAGCATCCTGGTCACCCTGATCGACCTGCCGTTCTCGGTGTCACCCGTGATCGCCGGCCTGGTCTACGTGCTGATGTTCGGCGCGCAGGGCCTGTTCGGTCCGTGGCTGCAGGACCACGATATCCAGATCGTGTTCGCCCTGCCGGGCATTGTCCTGGCGACCATTTTCGTTACCGTACCGTTCGTGGCCCGTGAGCTGATCCCGCTGATGCAGGAGCAAGGCACGCAGGAGGAGGAGGCTGCACGGCTGCTCGGTGCCAACGGCTGGCAGATGTTCTGGCACGTGACCCTGCCGAACATCAAATGGGGGCTGATCTACGGCGTGGTGCTGTGTACCGCGCGGGCCATGGGCGAGTTCGGTGCGGTGTCGGTGGTGTCGGGCCACATCCGTGGCGTGACCAACACCTTGCCGCTGCATGTGGAGATTCTCTACAACGAGTACAACCACGTCGCAGCCTTCAGCGTGGCCAGCCTGTTGCTGATCCTGGCGCTCTTCATCCTGCTGCTCAAGCAGTGGAGCGAGAACCGTATTAACCGCCTGCGCCATAGCGCCGCGGAGGAATGATTCATGTCGATCGAAGTTCGTAACGTCAGCAAGCGCTTCAACAGCTTCCAGGCCCTGAACGCAATCAACCTGGACATCAACAGCGGCGAGCTGGTGGCTCTGCTCGGCCCGTCCGGCTGTGGCAAAACCACCCTGCTGCGCATCATTGCCGGCCTGGAAACCCCGGACCAGGGCAACATCGTGTTCCATGGCGAGGACGTTTCCGGCCATGACGTGCGTGACCGTAACGTCGGGTTCGTGTTCCAGCACTACGCGCTGTTCCGCCACATGAGCGTGTTCGACAACGTTGCTTTCGGCCTGCGCATGAAGCCCAAGGGCGAGCGCCCAAGCGAGAGCAAGATTGCCGAGAAGGTGCATGAGCTGCTGAACATGGTGCAACTGGACTGGCTGTCCGACCGCTACCCCGAGCAGCTTTCCGGTGGCCAGCGTCAGCGTATCGCCCTGGCCCGTGCCCTGGCGGTGGAGCCGAAGGTGCTGCTGCTGGACGAGCCATTCGGTGCGCTGGATGCCAAGGTGCGAAAAGAGCTGCGGCGCTGGCTGGCGCGGCTGCACGAGGATATCAACCTGACGTCGGTGTTCGTTACCCACGACCAGGAAGAAGCCATGGAAGTAGCCGACCGCATCGTGGTCATGAACAAGGGCGTGATCGAGCAGATCGGCTCGCCGGGTGAGGTGTACGATCAGCCGGCCAACGATTTCGTCTATCACTTCCTCGGTGACTCCAACCGCCTGGCCTTGAGCGAAGGGCATCACGTGCTGTTTCGCCCGCACGAGGTGTCGCTGTCGCGGCATGAGACCGAAGGGCACCATGCGGCCGAGGTGCGCGACATTCGGCCGTTGGGCGCGACCACGCGGGTGACCTTGAAGGTGGAAGGGCAGAGCGAGCTGATCGAGGCCGAGGTGGTGAAAGACCATGACAGCCTGACCGGGCTGGCGCGGGGAGAGACGTTGTTCTTCCGGCCGAAGGTATGGCAGAAGGTGGCGGATATCTGAGTCGCACAAGGAAAAGAGAGCCCGGGCATGGTCCCGGGTTTTTCTTGCCTGAACGTTTGACAGGGCAGCTTTACAGCCTTTTACAAGCGAGTGGCGGTAGCGCACTTGTTATGCCCTATGGGTATTAATAAATATCTTCTTATTCCTTTACGAATATTTCGCCCTCCCTATACTTGTCTCCAAGCACGCAAACTTACTGGAGGCGTCCCCATGCGCAATGAGTCGATTCGCTACCTGATTGTGCCGGGTTGGCAAGGATCGCCAGACAACCATTGGCAGAGTCACTGGCAGCGCACCCTGCCCAACAGTGCACGGGTTGAACAGCAAGACTGGCTCACCCCGCAGCGGCAGGACTGGGTGCACGCGCTGGAGCAGGCGATTGCCGCCGAGCGCTCGCCGGTGATCCTGATTGCCCACAGCCTTGGTTGCATCACTGTCGCCCATTGGGCAGCGCAGGCAAGCCCAGCCTTGCTGCGGCAGGTGCGTGGTGCACTGCTGGTGGCGCCGGCAGATGTCGAACGGCCCACTTGTGCACCCGTGCTGCGCAACTTTGCGCCGATCCCTACCGAGGTGCTGCCGTTCCCTAGCCAGGTCGTCAGCTCGGACAACGACCCGGCCGTGAACGTGCCACGGGCGCTGTACCTGGCCCAGGCATGGGGCGCCGAAGCGGGTTTGCTGAGCAATGCCGGGCACATCAACGTCAAGTCCGGTCATGAGCGCTGGGAACAAGGCTTCGCCTACCTGTATCGCTTGCAGAGCCGGATCGAGCAGCGCGCACTGCGCCGCGCCTGATCGCCCTTACTGTTCACCCTTTGCCTGACGCCTGGCCATTACGGGCCTGGGGCGGGAGTTCGTCATGACGTTTCAAAACCCGTTCGGCCAGCCGCTGCTGACCTTCCCCGAGCTGGACAAGAGCCCGCTGAGCATTCGTGCCAAGGCGCTGGTGTTCATCGACCCGCGCTCGCAGCAGCTGCGCGAGGACCTTGAGCGCCTGGCGCCACAACCTTTGCCGGTGCTGATCCGAGGCGAGACCGGCACCGGCAAGGAGCTGCTGGCTCGGCAGATCCACCGTACCAGCGACCGTGGAGGGTTGTTCGTGTCGGTCAACTGCGCGGCCATCAGCCCCACCTACGCCGATGCCGAGCTGTTTGGCTATAGCGCGGGCACCCATGGCGGTACGGCCAGCAGCCGCGCCGGCTGGTTCGGTTCGGCCAGCGGCGGCACCTTGTACCTGGACGAGATTGCCGACTTGCCGTTGGCCATCCAAGGCAAGCTGCTGGCGGCCCTGGAAAACCGCGAGGTCACTCGGGTGGGCGCGCAGCAGCCACAGCCGGTGGATGTGCGTCTGGTAGCCGCCACCAGCATCGACCTGGCCCGTGTAGTACGTGCAGGGCGCTTCAACGAGCGCCTGTACCAGTATCTGCGCGAGGGCGCGCTGGAACTGCCGCCGCTGCGCGAGCGGCCGGGCGATATCCTGCCGCTGGCCGAGTACTTCGTGGGCATCTACAGCGTGCGCCTGCAACGGCCTGTGCCCTTGGTGAGCGAGGCGGCGCAGCGGGTGTTGGAGGCGCATTTCTGGCCGGGCAATACCCGCGAACTGGAGAACGTCATCCACTTTGCCTTGCTGGTCAATGACGGCGAAGAGATCCTGCCAGAAGACCTCGAACTGCCTGACCCCGCGCGTTAGACATCGCTCATGGGTAAAGAGGCTGATGGTATTGTGTTTTTGGAATAAGCAGCTAAGTAAAAGATATTGTTGCGGAATAAAAAATTTGGGTATCGTCCGCCTCAAGCCCACTGGTGAACCGGTTGGGCACCCGATTTGCCATCGTCGATGGCCCAGATTCAGAACAAGGACCACCATGAAGAAGACCCTGCTGACCACTGCCCTGGCTGCTGCCCTGTCGTTCTCCGGCCTGGCCGCTGCTGCCGAGAAACTGGTGGTTGCCGCTACCCCGGTACCGCACGCCGAAATTCTCGAACTGATCAAGCCGACCCTGGCAAAAGAAGGCGTGGACCTTCAGATCAAGGTCTTCACCGATTACGTACAGCCGAACGTGCAGGTGGACCAGAAGCGTCTGGACGCCAACTACTTCCAGACCCTGCCGTACTTGAAGAGCTTCAACGAAGGCAAGGGCACCCACCTGGAAACCGTGATCGGTGTGCACGTCGAGCCGTTCGGTGGTTACTCGAAGAAGATCAAGAACCTGTCCGAGCTGAAGGAGGGCGCCACCGTTGCCATCCCTAACGAAGGCAGCAACAGCGGCCGCGCCCTGATCCTGCTGCAGAAGGCTGGCCTGATCACCCTGAAAGACCCGAAAAACGCCCTGGCCACGCCAAAGGACATTGCCGAGAACCCGAAGAAGCTGAAGTTCCGCGAGCTTGAATCGGCCATGCTGCCGCGTGTGCTGGACCAGGTCGACCTGGACATGATTAACACCAACTACGCCCTGGAAGCCGGCCTGAACCCGGCCAAGGACGCGCTGGTGATCGAAGGTGCCGACTCGCCGTACGTGAACTTCCTGGTTGCCCGCCCGGACAACAAGGACAGCGAAGCCATCCAGAAACTGGCCAAGGCCCTGACCAGCCCTGAAGTGAAGGAATTCATTGCCAAGAAGTACCAAGGTGCCGTACTGCCGGCGTTCTGATTTCGCTTGCAACCCCGGTATGCGCCAACGCCGACACCTTTAGTGTCGGCGTTTTTTTTTTGCCCTGCACGGGCAGGCACACGCAGCATCTGTAGAGACAGCCTTGTGCTGCGAACGGGCTGCAAAGCAGCCCCTTACCTTGGGGGTACCAGCCGTAAGGTAGTCTGCGCCGGGATTACCCCCATCTGCGCCCGCTGATACTGCCCCTGCACATACCCCTCAGCCTGGTCCGCGTAATGCCGGTCAAACGGCACGCCACTCTGCCCGACCGGGTTGATGGTCAGGGCCTGCCCGGCATCGGCAAAGTCGATCAGCCGCCGCGTCGACGGCCCATAGGTTACCGGCCATGGCGCAGCGCTGATCTTCGCCGAAAGGTTGTTCGGCACTTCGTGGGTACCAGGTGCGGCGAACGGCCCAACGTTGAACAGCAGGTTCAGCGGCTTTTTCACCCCAAGCGGATGGTTGTGGGTCAGGGTATGGGCCTTGCCCCATTGCCAGCTGGTCGGATCACTGCCCAGGGTGTCGCGCAGGTGCTTCAAGCTGCTTTGCCACGCTGTGCGCACGACGGTGGTACGGTCCGTTCGCTGGCTGCCACCACGGGTGTTCCACCAGGGTGAATCGGCTTGTGCTGCCAGGCGTGGCAGGGCGGCGTCGATGGCGCGGGTGCTGATCAGCACCGGGAACCAGGTATCGCCCAGCTCGTCATGCAGGGCCGCGAATGCCAGTTCATAAAGGAATTGGTTGAACAGCGTGGCGCTGGTCGAGTCGAGCGGGTAGTCCCCAGCCCAAGCCGCCAGTTGCTCGACCAGCTCTTGCTCTTCATCACCTTCTGCCACCGCCCGCAGGGTTGCCAGAAGCGGGGCAAGCGTGCGCGGGCCATAGTCACTGGCGGTGTCCAACTGCAGGGCCTGGCTGTTTTGGGTGTCCCATTTCACCTCTGGGTTGGCCAGGTGGTGATCGAGCTGGCGGCCACGGTCGGGCAGGTTGTAGTAACCCGGTATCGGCACCGCCGCCGGTGGCTGGTGGTTGGCCGAGACGATATAGCCGCGGGCCGGGTTTTCCTGTTGTGGGTTGACGCTGAAGGGGTAGAAACCGAGCTTGTCGGCCTGTGCGCGGGTGCCGTCGAGGATGAACGCCGGGTCGACCCCGTCGGGGCGGATTGGCAGCTTTGCCGCCGCCCACCAGCCGATGTCGCCACGGGCATTGGCCCAGACAAGGTTGAGCCCGGGCGCGTGAACCTTGGCGGCGGCCTCGCGCATCTTGCCCAAGGTATCGGCGCGGTTGAGCTGGTAGAAGCCGTCGAGGATCGGGTTTTCGGTTTCTAGGAATGCCCACCACATGGCGATTGGCGTGGGGCCAGTGGTGCTGCCCAGTACGTCGTTGACGATCGGGCCATGGGGCGAGCGGCGCAGGCTGATGGTGACCGGCTGCTCGCCTTTGACGGCAATCGTCTGCTCGGTCTTTTCCAGTGTGCGCCACTGGCCATCGACCATCACCTGATCGGCGTTGGCAGGGTTGGTCTTTTCGGCGATCAGGTCGACGTCATCGTTCTGGAACATGGTCAGGCTCCAGCCAAAATCACGGTTGTGGCCGAGCAGAGCGAACGGGTTGAGTGCCTGGAAATAGCCGTAGAGATTGAAACCGGGCGCTGACAGTTCGGCCTCGTACCACACCGCAGGTACGGCGAAGCTGATGTGCGGGTCGCCAGCCAGCAACGGCTTGCCACTGCGGGTGCGGCTACCCGCGACCGCCCAGGCGTTGCTGCCTTCGAACTGCGGGATGCCGGCGTCGCCCAGTGCCTCATTGCTTAAGCGCGCAAGTGCTTCCAGGCTTTGCCAGTCGGCAGCGGCCAGTGGCGTGCCCAGTGCGCCCTCGGGTTGCCAGCCAAGGTCGAATATTTTCAGGTAGTCAGGCCCCAGCTGGTCGCGGATGTAGGTCAGCGCTGGCTCGGTGCGGAACGCGGCGGCAAAACTGTAGGCCAGGTAGCCGGCGATGCTCAGCGTGTCCTCGGCGGTGAACGGGCGCGGGGTGATGCCGAGCAGGTCGAATTCCGTGGGCTTGGGGTGGCTGGCCTGCCAACTGTTGACCCCCTCGAGGTAGGCTTGCAGGGCCTGCCATGCCGGCGCCTGCGGATCCTGCCGCTTGGCCATCAGCGCGGCCTGCTCGCGTATGCGCAGGCTGCGGAACAGGGTATCGGTGGGCAGCAGCTTGTCGCCGAGCACCTCAGCCAGTTCGCCACGGGCCAGGCGGCGCAAAATCTCCATCTGGAACAGCCGGTCCTGGGCATGCACGTAGCCCAGTGCACGGTAAAGGTCCGGCTCGCTCTGTGCCTGCAGGTGTGGCACGCCGCGGGCGTCGTAGCGCACGCTGACCGGTGCTTGCAGGCCGGTAATGGCGACCTCGCCCTCGCGCTGCGGCAGCTTCCCCTGCACGTACCAGTAACCGGCGGCGCCAGCGGAAACGGTGACTACCACCGCCAGCAGGGTCAGGCTGCGCTTCATTCAGACTCCTTGTGCATTCAAACGAAAAATGTGGTCCGATCATCGGTGGATTCGCGAACAGAGCATAGCCCCAGGAAGGAGTTTCCATGTCCCTCAGCGAAAAACACAAAATGCTCACCGGCCAGCTCTACCATGCTGGCTGCCCTGAACTGCAGGCCGAGCAGATCGCCAACAAGCACTGGATGCACCGCTACAACAACAGTGTCGAACTGCTCAACGACGCACGCCACGGGCTGCTTATGGAGCACTTTGGCCAGGTTGGCGAAGGCGCGGTGATTCGCCCGCCGTTCTATTGCGACTACGGCTACAACATCAGCGTCGGCCGTAATACGTTCATGAACTTCAACTGCGTGATCCTCGACGTGGTGCCGGTGCGTATCGGCGAGGACTGCCAGATCGGCCCCAACGTGCAGATCTATACCGCCGACCATCCGCTCGATCCTGAAGTGCGGCGCAGCGGGCTGGAGAGTGGGCGGACGGTGACCATCGGCGACAACGTGTGGATCGGCGGTGCGGCGATCATCCTGCCGGGGGTGACCATCGGTGATAACGCCATCGTCGGCGCCGGCAGTGTGGTGACCCGGGATGTGCCCGCGGGCGCGACGGTGGTGGGTAACCCGGCGAGGGTCCGTCAGCCCGACCAAGGGCAGTAGCAGCCTACCGCCAGGGTATTGGAGGCGTTGACCGGGCGGCCGTCGAGCAAAGCCTTGAGGATTGGCTCGATGAAGCTGTTGCTGGCGTTGCACACGGCGCCTTCGCTGTAGGGGCCAAAATAAGCCAGGCGGCCTTGCCGGTCCCAGATGGCCACGGCCGGGGACGCAGGCAGGTGCTCGCTGCCGGGCAGGTGGGTGATGGGTTGCAAGCTACCGATATTGGCCGGTAGCTGGCCGTGGCTGCCGGGCTTTTGCAGCACATGGAAGGTAACGTCGTGGCCAGCGAACTGGCTGATAAGGTCGCCCAGGTGCTGTTGGTTGCCAACGTTGCATGGGCAGGCCGGGTCCCAGAAATGCACGACGCGGATCGGGCCAGCACCGGCCAGCTCTGCAGGTAACTGTAACTGGCTGCCGTCGAACAGCGTGGCCTGGTTGTCGAACGGGCGCAGGTAGCGAGCCTGAAAGGCGCTGTAGGCCTGCCAGAGAATTACGGCGCCGACCAACAAGGCGATGACCGTGCACAGCGGTTTGATGATTCGGCTATTCATGAAGAGTCGGTGGCCCTTGTGGGAGCAACTGTCTTGCTCAATTTCTAAAAGCTGGCGCGATCCCTGTGGGAGCGGCCTTGCGTCGCGAAAGGGCCGCGCAGCGGCCCCAGGATCTCGGCATCATGCACAGATCGCTGGGGCCGCTTTGCGGCCCGCTCGCGACACAAGGCCGCTCCCACAATTAGTTCGGTGCTGGTTGTTCGAGGTGAGCAAGCTTGCCATGGCGCCGGCCAAAGCTGAAGATTCCAGATCAATACTTGCATCAATGTGGATGTACCCGATGCCCCCTGCCTTTCACCCCGACCGCCTGCGCACCAGCCTGGCGCCGTTCACCACTCGCCAGCCACTGTCGGCACAAGCGCAGGACTACCAGCGCTTCTATGGCCTGAACCTGCCGGCACACAGCTGGCTGGGCAGCTTTCAGGCAGCGGGGTTCGACCTGGTCGGGCAGGCATGGCTGCCCGAGCAGCCAAGCGCGACGCTGTTCCTGCTGCACGGCTATTACGACCACATGGGCCTCTACCGACATGTGATCGAGTGGGCACTCAAGCAGGGTTTCGCCGTGATCAGCTGTGACCTGCCCGGCCACGGCCTGTCCAGCGGTGAGCGGGCCAGCATCAATGATTTTGCGGTGTACCAGCAGGTGCTGGAGGCCTTGTTCGAACAGGCGCACACGCTGCAACTGCCGCACCCGTGGCACCTTTGTGGGCAGAGCACGGGGGGGGCGATTGCCGTGGACCATCTGCTGCACCAGGGCGCACGCAGCCCCGTCGATGGCCAGGTCATCCTGCTGGCCCCGCTGGTGCGGCCAAGTTCCTGGCGCTGGTCGAAGTTCAGTTATTGCGTGCTGCGCCACTTCGTCAATGGCATCGAACGGCGCTTCAGTGAGAACACCAACGACCCGGCCTTCCTGCCGTTCCTGGAGGCCGACCCGCTGCAACCGCGCCGCCTGCCAACGGCTTGGGTGGGCGCACTGATCGCCTGGGTCAAACGCATCGAGGCCGCGCCGCGCAGTGCGCGTCGGCCATTGATCGTGCAGGGGGAGGCGGATGGCACGGTGGACTGGCCCTACAACCTCGAAGTGCTCAAGGCCAAGTTTGCCGAGCCGCAGATCCTGATGCTGCCCGAGGCCCGTCACCACCTGGCCAACGAGTTGCCGGGTATCCGCCAGCGCTACTTCGACTTCATCGACCAGCGCCTGGGCTGATCACTTCAGGTCGTTGGTGCTTTGGCCAACCGCCAGGCCGGCGCGTACAGCGGCCAGGGCCGCCTGGTAGTAAGCCTTGCCCTCGGGCGACTCGGCAAAGGTGGCGAACGCTTCCAGCTCGGCATCGGACAGGTCGCGGTAGACGTACAGCAGGGTGTTGTTCAGGTCTTCGCCAATCTGCCCCATCAACCGCTGGCGCTGGCCATCCAGCAGGTTCTGGGCCTGGCCGCCGCCGAACAGGCCGGGGATCATCGAGCTGAGGCTGTCGGCGGCTACACCGGCGATGGCAAGGCTGACTTCGGCGCCGGCTTCACGCGCAGGCAGGGCTTGGGCCAGGTGGCCGATGACCAGCAGGCGATCGTCGCTGGCCTGGATCTTGGGCAGGCCTTTGGCGTTCTTGGCCAGTTCGTCCTTGCGGGTGGCCTTGAGCTCGGCCGCCACCACTTTGCGCCCTAGCGGTGACTGGAAGAAGGCCAGGGCCGGTGCCGGGTTGGCCAGGGTGGCGCGCAGCTTTGCCTGGGCGCGACGGTCCACCGCCTGGGCCTGGAAGCGCTGGTTGCTGTTGTTGACCAGCGCCTGGTAGACGGCGGGTGGCAAACTGTTGCGGTAGCGCTCCTGGGCAGCGGTCAGGGCATCGTTGAAGTGGGCGCGCTGGTCGGGCCAGCCGGCGGCCTTGTACAGTTGATCCAGGTTGTCTGCCCAGACAGGCATGGTGCAGATCATCAGCAGAATCAGGGAAAACAGACGGCGCATTCAGGACTCCTGTCGGCAGGTGGCTATTGTCCTTGGCCCGGCGCCGGTTTGTCGAGATACCCGCGTGTTTCTCGGCCAAGTGGCGCTGTGCGGCGACAGGGCGAATGGATATGATGCGCGCCATGCACATATCCCCTGAACACCCGATGCTTGCGGCCGTCGTCGACGATCTGGCCACCCATGGCTGGTCCCAGCAGGCGCACTTTCTGCCTGCCGACCTGGTGCGCGCGCTGGCAGCCGAGTGCCGGCGGCGTGATGCCGAAGGCGAACTGAACCCCGCAGGGGTTGGGCGGGGTGCTACCCAGGAGGTGCGCGAAGCCATTCGCGGTGACCAGATCCAGTGGATCGACCCGGGGCAGGCCGAGGCCTGCGACCAGTACCTGGCGGCGATGGATCAGCTGCGCCTGGCAATCAACCAAGGCCTTTTCCTGGGCCTGGAAGACTTTGAGTGCCACTTTGCCCTGTACCCACCGGGGGCGTTCTATCGCCGGCACCTGGACCGCTTCCGCGACGATGACCGTCGCATGGTCTCAGCGGTGCTTTACCTCAATGAAGGTTGGCAATCGCATGACGGTGGCCAGTTGCGTATGTTCCTGGCCGACGGTGTCGAGCACGATGTCGAGCCAGTGGCCGGTTGCCTGGTGGTATTCCTGTCGGGCGAAGTGCCTCACGAAGTCCTGCCGGCCGGGCGTGAGCGGTTGTCGTTGACCGGCTGGTTCAGGCGGCGTGGCAATGACCCGTTCTGAGAGGCCCAAGGTGCTGGTGAGCGCCTGCCTGTTGGGGCAGCCAGTACGCTATGACGGCCGGGCAAGCGGTCATCCTGATTTGTTGCAGCAGTGGCAGGCCGAAGGGCGCGTAGTGCCGTTGTGCCCGGAGGTAGCCGGCGGCTTGCCGACACCGCGGCCACCAGCGGAGATCCCGGGAGGGCAGGGCAGCGCAGTGCTCGATGGCGACACGCAGGTGCTGACGGTGACGGGTGAAGATGTCAGTGCCGCGTTTCTGGCGGGTGCGCAGTTGGCGCTGGAGCTGGTACGGCGGCATGGCATTCGCGTAGCGGTGCTGAAGTCTGGCAGCCCTTCGTGTGGCAACCGGTTGACCTATGATGGCACCTTCAGGGGTGTGAAAGTGGCGGGGGAAGGGGTAACCACGGCGCTGCTGCGGCGGGCGGGCGTGCAGGTGTTCAGCGAGCTGGAGCTGGACCAGGCGCAGCGGGCTTTGGCTGATAGATCTGTTTGAACCTGTGCCGGCCCTTTCGCGGGTGAACCCGTTCCTACCGCGGTGGTGGACACCCATCGGGGGTTGGACACAGCCCGTCGTGTAGGAGCGGGTTCACCCGCGAAGAAGCCGGCCCTGCTGGCCAATCTCCACCCGCCGTTCACCATTGCCGCCGCTACCGCATTCGCGGGTAAACCCGTTCCTACACAGATCGGTGGTGGACACACATCGGTGGTTGGACACAGACCGTCGTGTAGGAGCGGGTTTACCCGCGAAGAGGCCGGCCCTGCTGGCCAATCTCCACCCGGCGTCCACCATTGCCGCCGCTACCGTATTCGCGGGTAAACCCGCTCCTACACAGATTGGCGGTGGACACACATCGGTGGTTGGACACAGCCCGTCGTGTAGGAGCGGGTTCACCCGCGAAGAGGCCGGTCCTGCTGGCCAATCTCCCCCCGCCGATCACCGTTGCCGCCGCCACTGTATTAGCGGGTACAGGTTGCAAAGAAGACCTCACTGCCCGCCTGCAGTCTCCTGCACACCCTTGAACCACTTCTGCTCAAGCTCGGCAGTCCGGCCACTGTCTTTCAAACGCTGCAACGCATTGTTTACGGCACTTTCAAACGCCGGGTTGTCCTTCTGGAACGGGATCACCAGCTTCTTATCACCAATCGGCAGGCTCACATCGAGCGGGCCGTCGTCTGTGAGCGATTCACTCGATGGGGTGAATGCGATGTCGTACTTGCCACTCTCGACACCCGCCAGCACTTCGGCAGACGGGGCTTCGACGAACTCGGCGCGCAAGTCCAGTTCCTTGGCCAGGGCCTGGCCAAATTCGATGTCGAAACCTGTCAGGTGGTCGTCTTGTTTGAAGGCGTATGGCGAGTTCTCGGCCTGTACGGCAATGCGCAGTTCGCCCCGGTCGGCGATTTCGTCGATCAGCTCTGCCTGAGCCAATGGACTGATCAGTACTGCCAGCAGTACCCCTATGGTCGAACGCATGTATGCCCCTTTTCTTTTAGCAGTTTGAAATCGATCGCCACGGCTTTCTTCCTCGCCGTAATCGAGCGCAGCCTATGACCTTCAAGCCTCGGCATTGTTTAACCCTGACTGAAATATTTCTGCCAGGCAATGTGAACACCTTGGCGGTTATTTCAACTAAGGTGAACTACCGCCGCGTTTGGATGACAGGCTGCGGTCAATAAGTGAACCACAGGAGAAGTGAATGAACAGCCTATTTTCGCGTGCTGCCGTTGCCGGTCTGCTGATGGGAGCGTCGGTGTTCGCCAGTGCCGCAGACGCCCTGAAGAGCCAGGAGCCGCCCAAGGAGGCGAAGGTCTTCATCGTTTCCCCCGCCGATGGTGCCACGGTCGACAAGACCTTCACCGTCAAGTTCGGTATCGAGGGTATGGGCCTCAAACCTGCGGGTGACCAAACCCCGCACACCGGGCACCACCATCTGCTGGTGGATGTCGACAAAGAGCCGGTGGCTGACATGCCGCTGCCGACCAGCCTGATGCCAGAGGCCGGCGTCGCACTGCCGAAGGGGCCGCAAGTGCTGCACTTCGGCAAGGCACAGACCGAAACCAGCATTACCCTGACCCCGGGCAAGCACACCCTGCAACTGATTCTGGGTGACCAGTATCATGTGCCGTTCAAGCCTAGCGTCGAGTCGACGAAGATCACGGTTGAAGTGAAATAAAAAAAGGGAGGCCACCAGGGCCTCCCTTTTTCATACCGCCAGCGACCTTAGAACAGGACGCGCGAACGGATGGTGCCTTTGACCTGTTGCAGTTTTTCCTGCGCCAGGTCCGAGTACTCTGCGTCAACGTCGATTACCACGTAACCGACTTTCTCGTTGGTCTGCAGGAACTGACCGGAGATGTTGATACCGTTCTCGGCGAAGACCTTGTTGATCTCGCTGAGCACGCCCGGGATGTTTTCGTGGATGTGCAGCAGACGGTGCTTGCCTGGGTGAGCCGGCAGGGCCACTTCTGGGAAGTTGACCGAGGACACCGAAGTACCGTTGTCGCTGTACTTGACCAGTTTCTCGGCCACTTCCAGGCCGATGTTGGCCTGGGCTTCGGCGGTGGAACCACCGATGTGCGGGGTCAGGATCACGTTGTCGAGGCCGCGCAGCGGGCTCTCGAACTCTTCGTCGTTGGAGCGTGGCTCGACCGGGAACACGTCGATGGCGGCGCCGATCAGGTGCTTGTCCTTGATGGCAGCGGCCAGGTGGTCTAGTTCGACCACGGTGCCACGGGCGGCGTTGATCAGGATCGCGCCCTTCTTCATCGAGCGGATTTCCTTCTCGCCGATCATCCACTGGGTGGAGGGCAGCTCAGGCACGTGCAGCGAGACGATGTCAGCCAGGCCCAGCAGCTCGTTCAGGCTGGTGACCTGCACGGCGTTGCCCAGTGGCAGCTTGGTCAGCGGGTCGAAGAAGTACACCTGCATGCCCATGTTCTCAGCCAGTACCGAAAGCTGGGTACCAATCGAGCCGTAGCCGACGATGCCCAGTTTCTTGCCGCGGATTTCGAACGAGTTGGCCGCGCTCTTGATCCAGCCACCACGGTGGCAGGAGGCGTTCTTCTCAGGGATGCCGCGCAGCAGCAGGATGGCTTCGGCCAGCACCAGCTCGGCCACCGAACGGGTGTTGGAGTACGGTGCGTTGAACACGGCGATACCGCGCGCGCGGGCAGCTTCCAGGTCAACCTGGTTGGTACCGATGCAGAAGCAGCCAACAGCGACCAGTTTCTTGGCGCAGTCGAAGATCTCTTCAGTGAGCTGGGTACGCGAACGGATGCCGATGAAGTGGGCATCAGCGATCTTTTCCTTCAGCTCGGCTTCCGGCAACGAACCAGTGAGGTATTCGATGTTGGTGTAGCCGGCGGCCTTGAGGGTATCGACCGCGTTCTGGTGCACACCTTCAAGAAGAAGGAACCGGATCTTGCTCTTGTCGAGAGAAGTCTTGCTCATCTGCGTAAACCTGTATCCCGGAGATAAATTGGCGAGGGGTGATGCCAGGCGCGAGGGCAGCCTTAGCATGAACAGCGGGAGGGCTATGCTAGCATACGCGACACAATCTGAGCTTATCCCGACAGGTGAAGAGTGCTCAGGGTGACCATGAATAAGTCGAGAGTTCCAGCGATGACCCACCCCGCTGTTATTGAAGAACTGATGACCCTTGTCGACCCTGGCAAGGTCCTGACTGACCCGGTTTCCCTCGAAGCGTATGGCAAGGACTGGACCAAGCATTACCCGCCAGCGCCCAGCGCCATCGTCTTTCCCAAAACGATAGAACAGGTGCAAGCCATTGTGCGCTGGGCCAATGCGCACAAGGTGGCGCTGGTGCCCTCTGGCGGGCGCACCGGGCTTTCTGCCGGCGCCGTGGCGGCCAATGGCGAGGTTGTCGTCGCCTTCGACTACATGAACCAGATCCTTGGCTTCAATGCTTTCGACCGTACTGTGGTTTGCCAGCCAGGGGTCGTCACCCGCCAGTTGCAAACCTACGCCGAAGAGCAAGGTCTCTATTACCCGGTGGACTTCGCTTCCAGCGGTTCCAGCCAGATTGGCGGCAATATCGGCACCAATGCCGGCGGGATCAAGGTGATTCGTTACGGTATGACCCGCAACTGGGTGGCCGGGCTGAAAGTGGTCACCGGCAAGGGCGAGTTGCTGGAGCTGAACAAAGACCTGATCAAGAACGCCACCGGCTACGACCTGCGCCAGCTGTTCATTGGTGCCGAGGGTACGCTGGGCTTCGTGGTCGAGGCCACCATGCGCCTGGACCGCGCACCGCGCAACCTCACCGCCATGGTGCTGGGCACACCGGACTTCGACGCTATCATGCCGGTGCTGCACGCCTTCCAGGGCAAGCTGGACCTGACCGCTTTCGAGTTCTTCTCCGACAAGGGGTTGGCCAAGATCCTCGCCCGCGGCGATGTGCCTGCGCCCTTCGCGACGGATTGCCCGTTCTATGCGCTGCTGGAGTTCGAGGCCAGCACTGAAGAGGTTGCCAATGAAGCATTGGCTACCTTCGAGCACTGCGTCGAGCAGGGTTGGGTGCTGGATGGGGTGATGAGCCAGAGCGAAAGCCAGCTGAGAAACCTGTGGAAGCTGCGCGAGTACCTGTCTGAAACCATCTCGCACTGGACACCGTACAAGAACGATATTTCCGTCACCGTCTCGAAAGTGCCTGCGTTCCTGCGCGATATCGATGCCATTGTCTCAGCGCATTACCCGGACTATGAAGTGGTGTGGTACGGCCATATTGGTGACGGCAACCTGCACCTGAACATCCTCAAGCCTGAGCATATGAGCAAGGACGACTTCTTCGCTTCGTGTGCCAAGGTCAACAAGTGGGTGTTCGAGATCGTCGAGCGTTACAACGGGTCGATTTCTGCCGAGCATGGCGTGGGCATGACCAAGCGTGACTACCTGGGCTACAGCCGCTCCCCCGAAGAAATCGCCTGCATGAAGGCAATAAAGGCCGTGTTCGACCCTAACGGCATCATGAATCCGGGTAAGATCTTCGCACCTGAATAAAAAGCAGTATCCAGAAGGAGTCGGCCATGAGTTACCAGCACCAGTACGTAGACGGCACGCGCATTCACTTCCCGCTGGGCAAGGTGGTGTGCATCGGCCGTAACTATGCCGAGCACGCCAAGGAACTGGACAACCCGATCCCCACCGAGCCGCTGCTGTTCATCAAGCCAGGCAGCTGCGTGGTGCCGGCCGAAGGTGGCTTCAAGATCCCGGCCGAGCGTGGGTCGGTGCACTATGAAGTTGAAATTGCCGTGCTGCTGGGCAAGCCGCTGTCGACCCACCCGAGCGAGGAAGAGGTGCTGGACGCCATTTCCGGTTACGCACCGGCGCTGGACCTGACCCTGCGCGACGTGCAGGCCAAACTGAAGGAAAAGGGCCTGCCTTGGGAGCTGGCCAAGTGCTTTGACGGCGCTTGCGTGCTGCCACCGTTCGTTTCGGCCGCCAGCTTTGAGGACGTGACAGACATCCCGGTGCGCCTGACCGTGAACGGCGAAGTGCGCCAGGAGGGTAGCAGCGCGATGATGCTGAACCCGATCGTGCCGATGATCCAGTACATGGCAGCGCATTTCTCGCTACAGGCGGGGGATGTAATCCTCACCGGTACCCCGGCGGGTGTTGGGCCGTTCAATGTCGGTGACGAGCTGGTGCTGGAACTGCCGGGTGTGAGCCGCTTCGAAAGCCGGGTGCTTTAACTCGAAACCGCGTCGCCTTCTTCGCGGGTAAACCCGCTCCTACAGGGAACGCGTCGCCTTCTTCGCGGGTAAACCCGCTCCTACAGGGATTGCAGCACCTTGGGAGCGGGCATGTCCGCGAAGAGGCAGGCACTGTTTACCGATTTTTCACACCCAATCCGGATAATGCGCGTACCTACGCCCATTTCCCCAGGATCACCGCATGCCGTCTTCCTCCAGCGCCCCGGTAACCCCCAAGCGTCGTTTCTACCTGCGCTGGCCCTTCGGCCTGGCCGTGGCGGCGGTGATCGGCTATGGCGTGGCCGTGGCCATGCACTGGGATGACCGCGGTGCACTGTGGGTAAAAGAAGGCTTCGAAAGCACCGCCGAGCGCAGCGAAAGCGTGTGGCTGCCGGATTACCAGGTGGACATCGACGCCAAGCCGTTGCCAGGCATGGAGGATGACGAAGCCTCGGACGTTGCCTTCAACCCGCAAACCCGTACCCTGTTCGCGGTCATGGGCAAGAACCCGATCCTGGTCGAGCTGAGCCTGGAGGGCGATGTACTGCGCAAGATCCCGCTCAACGGCTGGAACAACCCCGAAGGCATCGCGGTGCTGGAAGACGGCAACCTGGCCATCACCGACGAGCGCCTGCATGACCTGACCGTGGTCAAGGTGAACGCGCAGACCACCGCGCTGAACCACGATGACTTCCCGAGCCATGACCTGGGCCCTTCGGCCAAGAGCAACAAGGGCTTCGAGGCCGTCGCCTGGGACCCGCTGCGCCAGCGCCTGATCATTGGTGAGGAGCGCCCGCCCAAGCTGTACACCTGGAACACCGATGGCCGCAGCCCGCTCAAGGGTGAGAAGCAGCCGTTGCCTAGCGATGAGCTCGACTTGCGCAACCTGTCTGCGCTGGGTGTCGACCCGCGTACTGGCCACCTGCTGGTGCTTTCGGCCGACTCCAACATGCTGCTGGAGCTGGACGAGCAGGGCCAGCAAGTCAGCTTCATGACGCTGCTGGGCGGCTTCAACGGGCTTGAAGGCACCATTCCGCGGGCTGAAGGGGTGGCCATGGACGACAAGGGCACCTTGTACATGGTCAGCGAGCCGGCGCTTTTCTATCGATTCAAAAAGAACTGACAACATCATCAGAATTGCCTGACGCTTGCATTAAGCTTTGCTTCAGCCATTCATGATTAGATTCGCCACCCCTGTGTCGAGTCTGTCCCTATGCGTCGTTTTGTTCGCCTGTTTCTTGTTCTGGCTGCCCTTGGTCTGCTCCTGCTTGGCTGGGCCGGGCAGGAGTTTCGCCTGTTCGAGCGTGGCTGGTTCAATCTGAAGACCTGGTGGCAGCCTGTGGAGCGCAGCATTGGTCTGGATCGCTACCGGGTGGTGCTGGAGGCGCAGCCGATCGAAGGGCTGGATGATGACATTTCGGCGCTGACCTACGACCCCGACCGCAAAACCCTCTTCACGGTCACCAACGCCCGTTCGGAGCTGATCGAGCTGTCGCTGGATGGCCGTATCCTGCGGCGTGTGCCGCTGACTGGCTTCGGCGACCCGGAGGCTGTGGAGTACGTTGGGCCTAACAGCTATGTGATCACCGACGAGCGTCAGCAACGGCTGATTCGCGTACGGCTGGAAGACGACACGATGTTTCTCGATGCCGGTGATGCCGAACAGCTGACATTGGGTATTGGTCTCAATGGCAACAAAGGCTTCGAGGGCCTGGCCTACGATTCGGCGGGCAAGCGCCTGTTCGTGGCGAAAGAGCGTGACCCGATGCTGATCTATGAGGTGCATGGCTTCCCGCATGACAATCCGGAAAAGCCCTATGCCGTGCATGTGGTGCAGGACCGCAAGCGCGATTCACGGTTGTTTGTGCGGGATTTGTCGAGTTTGCAGTTCGATGAACGCAGCGGGCATTTGCTGGCATTGTCGGACGAGTCGCGGTTGGTGCTGGAGCTGGATGTACAGGGCCAGCCGCTGAGTACCTTGTCGTTGCGCAAGGGCTTCCAGGGGTTGCAGGCGACGGTGCCGCAGGCGGAGGGGATTGCGATGGATGACGCGGGGACCATTTACCTGGTCAGTGAGCCGAACCTGTTCTATGTGTTCAAGCAGCCGACTGACTGATCGCCTGTCAGGGCCTGTTCGCGGGTAAACCCGCTCCTACAGGGATCGCCACGGTTCCAGGCCGGTGGGGTACCTTGTAGGAGCGGGTTTACCCGCGAAGGGTTTTACTCGGCCTTCAGGCTCTTCACGCCTTCAGCGGTACCCAGCAGCAGCAGATCCGCCGGCCGCGCCGCGAACAGACCATTGGTGACCACGCCGACGATGGCGTTGATTTGCGCTTCCAGTTCCACCGGGTTGGTGATCTGCAGGTTGTACACATCCAGGATCACGTTGCCGTTGTCGGTGACCACGCCTTCACGGTACACCGGATCGCCACCCAGCTTCACCAGCTGACGTGCCACGTGGCTGCGGGCCATGGGGATCACTTCGACCGGCAGCGGGAAGGCCCCCAGTACCGGCACCAGCTTGCTGCCGTCGGCGATGCAGATGAAGGTCTTGGCCACGGCCGCGACGATCTTTTCGCGGGTCAGGGCTGCGCCGCCGCCCTTGATCAGGTGCAGGTGTGCGTCGCTCTCGTCAGCACCGTCCACGTAAAACTCAAGCTCGCTGACGCTGTTCAGTTCGTAGACCGGGATGCCATGGCCCTTCAGGCGCTGGGCAGTGGCTTCGGAGCTGGCGACTGCACCGTCGAACGCGGTCTTGTGCTGAGCCAGGGCATCGATGAAGAAGTTGGCGGTCGAACCGGTACCGACGCCTACGACGCTCTTTTCATCCAGCTTGGGCAGAATGAAGTCGACAGCGGCCTGGGCGACGGCCTGTTTGAGTTGGTCCTGGGTCATGCGGGCTCCGGAAGGGGCAGGGCGGTTTCAAAGTTGCCTAGTATAACGGCTCGCACGGCTTTGCTGTGGTCGCCCGACGTAGCGCTAGGGTAGACTCCCAGCCCTCGTCCCGCGGCCCAGTGATGCTTTCCCGATGCTCGAACAGTACGTCAAGAAGATCCTCACCTCGCGCGTCTATGACGTTGCCGTCGAAACCCCGTTGCAGAGCGCCGGGCAGCTGAGCAAGCGCCTGGGCAACCAGATTTTGCTCAAGCGCGAAGACCTGCAGCCAGTGTTCTCGTTCAAGATCCGCGGCGCGTATAACAAGCTGGCCCAGCTGAGCCCGGAAGAACTGGCCCGTGGCGTGGTCACCGCCTCGGCCGGCAACCACGCCCAAGGCCTGGCCCTGGCCGCGCGTGAAATGGGCATCAAGGCCACCATCGTGATGCCCAAGACTACTCCGGAGATCAAGGTCGAAGGCGTGCGCTCGCGCGGTGGCAAGGTGGTGCTGCATGGCGACTCGTTCCCTGAGGCACTGGCCTATTCGCTGAAACTGGTCGATGAAAAGGGCTTCGTCTACGTTCACCCTTACGACGATCCGCACACCATCGCCGGGCAGGGCACCGTCGCCATGGAAATCCTGCGCCAACACCCTGGCCAGCTGGATGCGATCTTCGTGCCGGTGGGCGGTGGCGGCCTGATCGCTGGCATTGCTGCCTACGTGAAGTACCTGCGCCCGGAAATCAAGGTAATCGGTGTCGAGCCGGACGATTCCAATTGCCTGCAGGCGGCCATGGCTGCCGGTGAGCGCGTGGTGCTGCCGCAGGTCGGGCTGTTCGCCGATGGCGTGGCGGTGGCGCAGATTGGCCAGCACACGTTCGATATCTGCCGCCACCATGTGGACGAAGTCGTCACTGTCAGTACCGATGAGATCTGTGCAGCAATCAAGGATATCTACGACGATACCCGCTCGATCACCGAGCCTGCTGGCGCGCTGGGTGTGGCGGGCATCAAGAAGTACGTCGAGCTATACGGCGTCAGCGGCCAGACCCTGGTGGCCATCGACTCCGGTGCCAACGTCAATTTCGATCGCCTGCGCCATGTGGCCGAGCGTGCCGAGCTGGGTGAGAAGCGCGAGGCGATCATCGCCGTGACCATCCCTGAGCGCCCGGGTAGCTTCAAGGCCTTCTGCGAGGCTATCGGCAAGCGTCAGATCACCGAGTTCAACTACCGCAAGCACACCTCTGACGAAGCGCATATCTTCGTTGGGGTGCAGACCCACCCGGAAAACGACCCCCGCGCAGCGCTGGTGCAGCAACTGACCGAGCAGGGCTTCCCGGTTACCGATCTGACCGACAACGAACTGGCCAAGCTGCATATTCGTCATATGGTCGGCGGCCACTCGGCCGGTGCCAGCGACGAAATGGTGCTGCGCTTCGAATTCCCCGAGCGGCCGGGGGCGCTGTTCAACTTCCTCAACAAGCTGGGCGGGCGCTGGAACATCTCGATGTTCCACTACCGCAACCATGGCGCGGCTGACGGGCGCGTGGTGGCGGGGCTGCAGGTGCCGGAGGACGAACGTCACCTGGTGCCGGCAGCGCTGGCCAAGATTGGTTACCCGTACTGGGACGAGACCGAAAACCCGGCCTACAAACTGTTCCTGGGCTGAGCGGCTAAGCTAGGGCTGATGGCCCGTTCGCGGGCTTGCCCGCTCCCACAGGTAACGCGCAGGCCTCAAGGCCTGAGATACCTTGGCAGGAGCGGGTAAGCCCGCGAAGAAGCGACCGCAAAATGCCCGTTTAAGGACGACCGAGACATGGAACACCTGACCACGCTCAAGACCCTGCACATCATCGCCACCGCGCTGCTGCTTCTGGGCGCCCTGGGCCTGGCGATATGGACCTGGCGCGCCCGCCGCCAGGGCGATGCCGAAGCCTACGCCAAGCTGCTACGCCGGCCGTTGGTGTTCGTCTGGCTGATGATGGGCCTGTGCCTGGTGAGCATGCCGTTCACCGGCTGGTGGCTGGTACACCTGGTGGGCTGGCCACTGGGGCAGACCTGGGTGTTGGCATCCAGTGTCATCTATACCTTCGGTGCGTTTGCCGTGTGGTGGCTGCTGGTGCGGCTGAACCGGCTGCGCAAGGCCGAGGTAGTGGGGTTGCGGTTTACCTTGGCGCTGGCGGTGTTCAGTGGGGTTTGCTTCCTGTCCATTGCCGGGCTGATGGGGGCCAAGCCGGTCTGACAGCCTTGTGCTGATTGTGCCGGCCTATTCGCGGGTGAACCCGCTCCTACAGGTACAGCGCAGCCCTCAAGGCCTGTGGTGATTCCTGTGGGAGCGGGCGTGCCCGCGAAAAGACCGGCACGGAAAACCTCAATCCCGCAGCGAGATCACCGGCCACCCACGCTTATCCGCCTCGGCCCGCAGGTCCGGGGCCGGGTCCACTGCCACTGCATGCGTCACCCGCTGCAACAACGGCAGGTCATTCATCGAGTCGCTATAGAAGTAGCTGTCCTCAAGATCAAAGCCGTTCTCCAGCATCCAGCGTTCCAGCCGCGTCACTTTGCCTTCACGGAAACACGGTATATCGGTACTACGCCCGGTGTAGCGGCCGTCGCGCACCTCGCATTCGGTTGCCAGCAACACCCGCACCCCCAGGCGCCGGGCGATCGGTGCGGTGACGAAGCGGTTGGTAGCGGTGATGATCACCAGCTGGTCGCCCGCCTCGCGGTGCTGCTGCAGCAGGGTCAGGGCCTTGGGCAGGACGATGGGCTCGATGCAGTCGCGCATGAAGTCGCGGTGCCATTCGTCGAGCTGGGGCATGGGTGTTGCCGCCAGGATTTCCATTGAAAAGGCCAGGTAGGCCTGCAGGTCCAGGGTGCCATTGAGGTAATCCTGGTAGAAGCTGTCGTTGCGTTGCTTGTAGGCGACCGGGTCGAGAATGCCGCGCTCGCAAAGATAGTCACCCCAGGCATGGTCGCTGTCGCCACCGAGGAGGGTATTGTCCAGGTCGAATAAAGCCAGGCGCATCGCGGTCACTCGCATCAGCCACAGGGTAGGCCCGCAGAATACGGAGTTTTCACGCAGCTGCACATAAGCTTGGCGGGCGCGTTGCTGCGCTCGCAAGCTTTGTGGAACAATGCGTTGACATGCGTTTGCGAGGTTGCTGCCGTGATCGACCCGGATGGTTTTCGCCCCAATGTCGGGATCATTCTCACGAATGATGCCGGGCAGGTGCTATGGGCTCGACGGATCAACCAGGATGCCTGGCAATTTCCCCAGGGTGGTATCAACCCTGACGAGACGCCGGAAGACGCCCTGTACCGCGAGCTGAACGAAGAAGTTGGCCTTGAACGCGACGATGTAGAAATTCTTGCCTGCACCCGTGGCTGGTTGCGTTATCGTTTACCCCAGCGATTGGTACGTACCCACAGCCAGCCGCTGTGCATCGGCCAGAAGCAGAAGTGGTTCCTGCTGCGCCTGGTGAGCAACGAACAACGGGTGCGGATGGACCTGACCGGCAAGCCGGAATTCGACGGCTGGCGCTGGGTGAGCTATTGGTATCCGCTGGGCCAGGTTGTGACATTCAAGCGCGAGGTGTACCGGCGCGCCCTGAAAGAGCTAGCACCGCGTCTGTTGACGCGCGACTGACGACGGAGTTCGACCCCGAGCCATGCTCAATACGCTGCGCAAGATCGTCCAGGAAGTAAACTCCGCCAAAGATCTCAAGTCGGCGTTGGGGATCATTGTCTTGCGCGTCAAGGAAGCCATGGGCAGCCAGGTCTGCTCGGTCTACCTGCTCGACCCGGAAACCAACCGCTTCGTGCTGATGGCGACCGAAGGCCTGAACAAGCGCTCCATCGGCAAGGTCAGCATGGCCCCCAACGAAGGCCTGGTTGGCCTGGTCGGTACCCGGGAAGAGCCGCTGAACCTGGAAAACGCCGCCGACCACCCGCGTTACCGCTACTTTGCCGAAACCGGCGAAGAGAAATTCGCCTCCTTCCTGGGTGCGCCGATCATCCACCACCGCCGTGTGGTCGGGGTACTGGTCATCCAGCAAAAGGAGCGCCGCCAGTTCGACGAGGGCGAGGAAGCCTTCCTGGTCACCATGAGCGCCCAGCTTGCCGGGGTTATCGCCCACGCCGAGGCTACCGGCTCGATCCGTGGCCTGGGCCGTCAGGGCAAAGGTATTCAGGAAGCGCGCTTCGTGGGTGTGCCGGGTTCGCCTGGTGCCGCGGTGGGGCGTGCGGTGGTGATGTTGCCGCCGGCCGACCTGGAAGTGGTCCCGGACAAGACTGTCGATGACATCGACGCCGAACTCAAGCTGTTCCAGAACGCCCTGGAAGGTGTGCGCGACGACATGCGCAAGCTGTCGGCCAAACTGGCCACCCAGCTGCGCCCGGAAGAGCGTGCGCTGTTCGACGTCTATCTGATGATGCTAGAAGACGCAGCCCTGGGCGGTGAGGTGACCGAGGTCATCAAGACCGGCCAGTGGGCCCAGGGCGCCCTGCGCCAGGTGGTTGGTGAGCACGTCAACCGCTTCGAGCTGATGGACGACGACTACCTGCGTGAGCGTGCCTCCGACGTCAAGGACCTGGGGCGCCGCCTTTTGGCCTACCTGCAGGAAGCGCGCTCGCAGTCGTTGGTGTATGCCGACAACACCATCCTGGTCAGTGAGGAACTGACACCGGCCATGCTCGGTGAAGTGCCGGAAGGCAAGCTGGTCGGCCTGGTCTCGGTACTCGGCTCGGGCAACTCCCACGTCGCCATCCTCGCGCGGGCCATGGGCATCCCCACGGTGATGGGCCTGGTCGACCTGCCATACTCCAAAGTCGACGGTATTGAACTGATCGTCGACGGCTACAAGGGCGAGGTGTTCACCAACCCCAGCGAAGTGCTGCGCAAGCAGTACAGCGAAGTGGTCGAGGAGGAACGCCAGCTGGCCCAAGGGCTGGATGCACTGCGCGAACTTCCGTGCGTCACCCCCGACGGCCACCGCATGCCCCTGTGGGTCAACACTGGCCTGCTCGCTGACGTGGCTCGTGCCCAGCAGCGCGGTGCCGAAGGGGTAGGCCTGTACCGCACTGAAGTGCCGTTCATGATCAACCAGCGCTTCCCCAGTGAGAAAGAGCAGCTGGCCATCTACCGTGAGCAGCTGGCGGCCTTCCACCCGCTGCCGGTGACCATGCGTACCCTCGACATCGGTGGCGACAAGGCTCTGTCGTACTTCCCCATCAAGGAAGAAAACCCGTTCCTCGGCTGGCGCGGCATTCGCGTCACCCTCGACCACCCGGAAATCTTCCTGGTACAGACCCGCGCCATGCTCAAGGCCAGCGAGGGCCTGAACAACCTGCGCATCCTGCTGCCGATGATTTCCGGCATTCACGAGCTGGAAGAGGCGCTGCACCTGATCCACCGTGCCTGGGGTGAAGTGCGTGACGAAGGTACCGATGTACCGATGCCGCCCGTGGGTGTGATGGTGGAAATTCCGGCGGCGGTGTACCAGACCAAGGAGCTGGCGCGGCAGGTGGACTTCCTGTCGGTAGGCTCCAACGACCTGACCCAGTACCTGTTGGCGGTGGACCGCAACAACCCGCGGGTCGCCGACCTGTACGATTACCTGCACCCGGCGGTACTGCAGGCGCTGAACACGGTGGTGCGCGACGCCCATGGCGAAGGCAAGCCGGTGAGCATCTGCGGCGAGATGGCCGGTGACCCGGCGGCAGCGGTCCTGTTGATGGCCATGGGTTTCGACAGCCTGTCGATGAACGCCACCAACCTGCCGAAGGTCAAGTGGATGCTGCGCCAGATCAATATGGGCAAGGCCAAGGAACTGCTGGCCGAGGCCTTGAGCCATGACAACCCGCAGGTTATCCACAGCTCGCTGCAGCTGGCCCTGAAGAACCTTGGGTTGGCGCGGATGATTGGGCCTGGGGCTAACAAAACCTTGTGAGGGTGATGTGGCCTGTCCCGGCCTCTTCGCGGGTGAACCCGCTCCTACAACGGCCTGGGTCCATCCCCAGAGGTGTGTACGTGGTAGGAGCGGGTTTACCCGCGAAGAGGCCCGAACAGACAACATCAAATGTTCAGGCCAACAACTCAATTTCCCCCAAATGCCCGCCAAAAGGCCCGAAACTGCGCTCAACCAGCCGTCTTTGCCCCTGATCATCCACAATGAGCACTGTGCTCGCCCGGGTCCCGTAATTCTGGCTGGCGATGAAGACGCTCGACAGCAACTTCTCGGTTGCCAACCCCACGCCTGTTTCGGGTAGGTCACCATCAGCTGCGGGCTCGTTATCCGCGAGCAAAGCCAGCAGCCTGTGCGGCTCCGGCGTGTCCAGCAGGTTTTCCAGCCCGTCACGTGCCTTCACCAGCTTCGGCCACGGTGTATCCAGCCCGGCGTTCGAAAGCCCGTAAACCCCAGCCTTCAGCAGGCGCGGCGTGGCCTCACGGGCATGCAGATAACCCAGTTGCTGCCCATCACCCACCAGCAGGTTGAACCCCGAGTAATGCCCGCTACGGCTGGCCACCTGGTCCAAGTAAGCCTCGACCCCTAGCTCGCCCTGCAGAAACGCCGCCACCAGCTCACCCCGCGAGCGAGGCCCCGGCGCTTGGCCCGGGTCGCGGATGTTGGTCAGCGCGGCAAAGCGCCCCTGTGGGCCTACGCCCAGCCAGGTACCGCCTGCCTCCAGGTCGCGCCCGGCATGCACCCCAGGTGCATCCTCCCAGGCCGCCAGGGGCTGAGTGGGGCGGGCATAGAATTCGTCGCGGTTGGCCGCCACGATCAGCGGCAGGGCGTGCCCCGGCCGCCAGGCAAATACGATCAGGCACATAGGTTGGGCCTCTGTGTTTTTTTGTCACTGTACCCACAGGAACGATGCGGATCCATCCTGACACAGAGTTCACTAGAGCCCCGAGCCCGGCTTCCGTTACCATGCCGGATTGATTTCTAGGGGACGCCGAATGGAATTCGTGCTCTATCTGTTGTTGGGCGCCTGTGCCGGTGTGCTGGCCGGGCTGTTCGGCGTGGGCGGCGGCATCATCATCGTGCCGGTGCTGGTGTTCAGCTTTACCCTGCAGGGTTTCGACGCTTCGGTGCTGACCCACCTGGCCGTCGGCACGTCATTGGCCACCATCGTCTTCACTTCGATCAACGCCGTGCGGGAGCACCACCGCAAGCGCGCGGTGCAATGGCCGATCTTCATCTGGATGACCATCGGCATCCTCCTGGGGGCCGGTGTCGGTGCCAAGACCGCTTCGCTGATCCAGGGGCCACTGCTGCAGAAGATCATCGGTGTGTTCGCCCTGGTCATCGCCGCGCAGATGGCCCTTGACCTCAAACCCAAGGCCAGCCGCGGCGTCCCCGGCAAACCTGGGCTGATCGGTGCAGGTGGCGTGATTGGCTGGGCCTCGGCCATTTTCGGCATTGGCGGTGGTTCGCTGACGGTGCCGTTCCTTACCTGGCGTAGCCTGCCCATGCAGCAGGCAGTGGCCACGTCATCGGCCTGTGGCCTGCCGATTGCTGTAGCCAGTGCCCTGAGCTTCATGCTGCTGGGTTGGCACGAGGAGCACCTGCCGCCCCACAGCCTGGGTTACGTGTACCTTCCGGCGCTGGTCGGCATTGCCGTGACCAGCATGTTCTTCGCCCGCTTCGGCGCGCGCCTGGCGCACAAGCTGTCGCCCCGTTTGTTGAAACGCCTGTTCGCAGCCCTGCTGTTCTGTGTTGGCCTCAGCTTTTTGATTTGAATCGAGAGGAAGTTCCATGCTGCCTTACCCGCAGATAGACCCCGTGGCCTTGGCCATCGGGCCGCTGAAAATCCATTGGTACGGCCTGATGTACCTGATCGGCATCGGCGGTGCCTGGTTGCTGGCCTCACGCCGGCTCAACCGCTTCGACCCCACCTGGAGCCGCGAGAAGCTGTCCGACCTGGTGTTCTGGCTGTCGATGGGGGTGATTGTCGGCGGGCGCCTGGGTTATGTGCTGTTCTACGACTTGCACGCCTACCTGGCCAACCCGACGCTGATCTTCGAGGTGTGGAAAGGCGGTATGTCGTTCCACGGCGGCTTCATCGGCGTGATGCTGGCGGCCTTGTGGTTCGGCAAGCGCAACAACAAGTCGTTCTTCGAGCTGATGGACTTCGTCGCCCCGCTGGTGCCGATTGGCCTGGGTGCCGGGCGTATCGGCAACTTCATCAACGCCGAACTGTGGGGCAAACCCACCGACGTGCCATGGGCGATGATCTTCCCGCCGTTCAGCGACCCGGCCCAGTTGCCGCGCCACCCGTCGCAGCTGTACCAGTTCGCCCTTGAGGGCGTGGCGCTGTTCGTCATCCTGTGGCTGTTCTCGCGCAAGCCACGGCCGACCATGGCGGTGTCAGGCATGTTCGCGCTGTTCTACGGTATCTTCCGCTTCATCGTCGAATTCGTGCGGGTGCCGGATGCTCAGCTGGGTTACATCGCCTGGGGCTGGCTGACCATGGGTCAGATTCTCTGTGTGCCGATGATCCTGGCTGGCCTCGGTCTGATCTGGTGGGCTTATAATCGCAAGCCCACGGCGAAACCCGCCTGATTAATCCCACGGCAGGGGCGATCCCCCTGCCGTTTTTGCTACAGGTAAGCCATGAAACAGTATCTGGACCTGGTCCGCGACGTCATTGATAACGGCACGTTGCAGGGAAACCGCACCGGCATCCGCACCATCAGCCTGCCGGGCGCGATGCTGCGTTTCGACCTGCAGAAGGGCTTTCCGGCCATTACCACGCGCAAGCTGGCGTTCAAGTCGGCGATCGGTGAAATGGTCGGTTTCCTGCGTGGCGTGAAGAACGCCGGTGAGTTCCGCGAGCTGGGCTGCAAGGTCTGGGACCAGAACGCCAACGAAAACGCCCAGTGGCTGGCCAACCCGTTCCGTCAGGGCCATGACGACCTGGGCGAGATCTATGGCGTGCAATGGCGCCAGTGGCCGGGCTACAAGCGCATCCCGCTGAGCAACCCGGCGGCCATCGAAATGGCCGAGCAAGCCGGTTTCCGCCGTATTGCCCAGGACGAAGAGGACGGCGTCGCGTTCGTCATCCTGTACAAGGCAATCGACCAGGTGCGCCAGTGCCTGGACACCATCGCCAACGACCCGGGTAGCCGCCGCATCCTGTTCCACGGCTGGAACTGCGCGCAACTGGACGAAATGGCACTGCCACCGTGTCACTTGCTGTACCAGTTCCACCCGAATGTCGAGACCAGGGAAATTTCCCTGACCCTCTACATCCGCTCGAACGACCTGGGGCTGGGCACGCCGTTCAACCTCACCGAAGGCGCGGCGCTGCTGTCGCTGTTTGGCCGCCTGACCGGCTATACACCGCGCTGGTTCACCTACTTCATCGGCGATGCCCATGTGTATGAAAACCACCTGGACATGCTCAACGAGCAGCTCAAGCGCGAGCCGCTGGAAGCGCCGAAGCTGGTCATCAGCGACCGTGTGCCGTCGTTTGCCGAGACTGGTAAATACGAGCCGGAGTGGCTAGAGAAGATCGAACCGAGTGATTTCTGGCTGGAAGGCTATGAGCACCATGCGCCGATGACAGCGCCGATGGCGGTCTGATAGATCTCCATTGTGTGAACTCGCCTCTTCGCGGGTGAACCCGCTCCCACAGGGTACTGCACAGGCCTAAGTCGTGCGCGGTCCCTGGGGGAACGGGTTCACCCGCGAAGCTTTTGGCTCAATGCCCGTGACTCCGCCCCACATGCGAATGTTCGGTATCCGGCACCGATACCGCCCCGTTTGTCTCCAGTTGCTGCAAGATCGCGCATTCACTCCCCTGCGTGTTGCAGCGCCGCCGCAGCTCCACCAGCTGCTCTTGCAATGCCACCAAGCCATCGATCCGCGCCTGAACATGCTCGATATGCTCGTCGATCAGCGCATTGACGCTGCCGCACGCGTCGTCGGGGCTGTCGCGCAGGCGTAGCAGGCTGCGAATTTCGTCCAGGGTCATGTCCAGCGTGCGGCAGTTGCGGATGAAGGTCAGCCGCTCCACATGGGCCTGGGTGTACAACCGGTAGTTGCCCTCGCTGCGCGCCGGCTCTGGCAGCAGGTTTTCACGCTCGTAGTAGCGGATGGTTTCCACCGCGCAGTCGGTGGCTTTGGCCAGTTCTCCGATCTTCATCACGAAATCTCCAGCAAGTGGCTTGACCCTATAGTGGCTACAGGGTGTTCACTTGGCAACAGGCTCAATTTAAGGATGACCCCATGAACCAGCCTGTCAGCCACGAACACAAGCATCCGCACGATCACGCTCATGGTGATGACGACCATGGCCATGCTGCCCACGGCCACAGCTGCTGCGGCGCCAAAGCCGCGCCGCCGCTGGTGCAACTGAGCGAAACGGCCAGTGCCCAGGCACAACTCAGCCGTTTCCGCATCGATGCCATGGACTGCCCCACCGAGCAGACCCTGATTCAGGACAAACTGAGCAAGCTGGCCGGTATCGAACAGCTGGAATTCAACCTGATCAACCGCGTGCTTGGCGTGCGCCACACCTTGGACGGCACCGCCGATATCGAGCGGGCTATCGACAGCCTGGGCATGAAGGCCGAGCCGATTGCCGCCCAGGACGACGGCAGCGCCAGCGTGCCACAACCGGCCAAGGCCCGCTGGTGGCCACTGGCATTGTCGGGCGTCGCCGCGATCGCCGCCGAAATCGTGCACTTTGCTGCACTGGCCCCTGAGTGGGTGGTAGCGGGACTGGCGCTTGCCGCGATCCTCGGTTGCGGCCTGGGTACCTACAAGAAGGGCTGGATTGCCCTGAAAAACCGTAACCTCAACATCAATGCGCTGATGAGTATCGCCGTGACGGGGGCCGTATTGATCGGCCAGTGGCCGGAAGCGGCTATGGTGATGGTGCTGTTCACCGTTGCCGAACTGATCGAAGCGCGCTCGCTGGACCGTGCGCGCAATGCCATCGGCGGGTTGATGCAACTGACCCCGGACATGGCTACGGTGCAGCAGGCCGATGGCCAGTGGCGCGAGCTGGAAGTGCGTGAGGTGGCCATCGGCGCACTGGTGCGGGTGCGCCCCGGTGAGCGCATCGGCCTGGACGGTGAAGTGACCAGCGGGCAATCCAGCGTCGATCAGGCGCCGATTACCGGTGAAAGCCTGCCTGTGGAGAAGGGGGTGGGTGACAAGCTGTTCGCTGGCACCATCAACCAGGCGGGGGCGCTGGAGTTTCGCGTCACCGCCGCTGCCGGGCAGTCGACCCTGGCGCGGATCATCAAGGCTGTGGAGGAAGCGCAGGGCGCGCGGGCGCCTACCCAACGCTTCGTCGACCGTTTCTCGCGTATCTACACCCCGGTGGTATTCGCCATTGCCCTGGCCGTGGCGCTGTTACCCCCGCTGTTCATGGCTGGCGCCTGGTTCGACTGGGTTTACCGCGCCTTGGTGCTGCTGGTGGTGGCCTGCCCCTGCGCGCTGGTGATCTCGACTCCGGTGACCATCGTCAGTGGCCTGGCCGCCGCTGCGCGCAAAGGCATCCTGATCAAGGGTGGCGTGTACCTGGAGGGTGGCCGCCACCTGGATTTCCTGGCCCTGGACAAGACCGGCACCATCACCCATGGCAAGCCGGTGCAGACCGACGCCAAGGTGCTGGCGCCGCTGTTCGAAGACCGTGCGCAAGCCTTGGCGGCCAGCCTGGGCGAGCGTTCGGACCACCCGGTGTCCCGCGCCATTGCCGAGTTCGGCAAGCAGCAAGGCCTGGCCTTGAGCGAGGTCAGTGACTTCGCCGCCCTGGCCGGGCGTGGCGTGCGTGGTGTCATCGCCGGTGAGGTCTACCACTTGGGCAACCACCGCCTGGTCGAGGAGCTGGGGCTGTGTTCGCCAGCGCTGGAGGCCCAACTGGATGCGCTGGAGCGCCAGGGCAAGACCGTGGTCCTGCTGCTCGACCGATCCGGCCCTCTGGCACTGTTCGCCGTGGCCGACACGGTCAAGGACAGCAGCCGTCAGGCGATCGCCGAATTGCATCAACTGGGTATCAAGACTGTCATGCTGACCGGTGACAATCCGCATACTGCGCAGGCCATTGCCGCCGTGGTGGGGATCGACCGCGCCGAGGGCAACCTGTTGCCGGCCGACAAGCTGAAAACCATTGAGGCGTTGTACGCCCAAGGCCATCGGGTAGGCATGGTCGGTGACGGCATCAACGACGCCCCGGCGCTGGCCCGCGCCGAAATCGGTTTTGCCATGGCTGCTGCCGGCACCGACACCGCCATCGAGACGGCTGATGTGGCACTGATGGACGATGACTTGCGCAAAATCCCGGCCTTCGTCAGGCTGTCGCGCCAAAGTGCGGCGATCCTCATGCAGAACATCGTTCTGGCGTTGGGCATCAAGGCGATATTTCTGGCGATCACCTTTGCCGGCATGGCCACGATGTGGATGGCGGTGTTCGCTGATATGGGCGTGAGCTTGCTGGTGGTGTTCAACGGCTTGCGCCTTTTGCGCAAATAGAGGACGTGCATGCTGAGTTCCGAGCTGAAGGCCTTCTACATGGTGGCCCGTCTGGGCAGCATTACCCAGGCGGCGAAGAAGCTAGGCCTCAGCCAGCCCACGGTGACCACGCAGATCCGCAGCCTGGAAGGCCAGTACGCCGTGGAGTTGTTCTACCGCGGCGGGCGGCGCCTGGTGTTGAGCGAGGAGGGCTTACGCCTGCTGCCGATGGTCAAGGCGCTGCTGCAGCAGGAAGCCGACATCGAGTTTGAGCTGCGCAACAGTGGTCAGGCCCAGGGCAGCCTGCGCATTGCGGCCACTGCGCCTTACTACATCCTCGACCTGGTCAAGATCTATCGCGAACGCTTGCCGCAGGTTGAAGTGGCGGTGGAGATCGGCAACTCGCAGCAGGTGCTGGAAATGCTCGAGGATTACCGGGTGGATATTGCCGCGTCGTCGCAATGGGTGGAGGACGCGCGGTTGGTGCGGCGGATACTGGGCACTGACCCCTTGGTGGTGGCGGTGCACCGCAACCACCCTCTGGCCCAACGCCAGACGGTGTCGATCGAGGTGGTGTCGGGGCATTGCCTGCTGATGCGCGAGAAGGGCTCGACCACACGCAAGCTGACCGAGCAGATGATGCAGGAGGCCGGGGTCAAGGCCGGCGCCCTGATGGAAATCGGCAGCCGAGAGTCGATCCGCGAAGCGGTGCTGCGCAATATCGGCATCAGCGTGATTGCTCGTCATGAGGTGCCGCACAACCCCGAACTCCGGGTGCTGGCGCTGGAGAATGCGCCGGTGATGCACGAGTACCTGTATTGCCTGAAGGAACGGCGCCAGGCCCGGTTGCCGGCGGCATTCCTGGGGGTGGCGCAGGAAGTGGCCGGTTCGCAGTTCTAGATTTTTGCTGGCTTCTTCGCGGGTAAACCCGCTCCTACATTTCAGCGTACCCGCGTGCCTGCATTTTCCGCGAACATGCATGCCGTTGTAGGAGCGGGTTTACCCGCGAAGAGGCCGGCACAGGCCACTACTAAATCTGCCTATACCACTATCACCGGCTTTTGCCTTAAAGCCACAGAACCTTCGCACAGCCTGCCTAGCATGGCCCCATCTCTTCGATGAGGCCATGCCATGAACCACACCACCTCCGGCGCACAGATAAAAGTGTGCAACATCCACAAGCGCTTCGGTGCCTTTACGGCGCTCAACGATGTCTCGCTGGACATCGCCGCGGGCGAACTGGTGTGCCTGCTCGGCCCGTCCGGTTGTGGCAAGACCACGCTGCTGCGCTGCATTGCCGGCCTGGAGCGCCAGGACCGCGGTACGCTGTACATCGGCGAACGCGATATCTCCAAGCTGTCACCCCAGGCGCGGGACTACGGCATCCTGTTCCAGTCCTATGCGCTGTTTCCCAACCTTACCGTCGAAGCCAATATCGCCTATGGCCTGACGGGCAGTGGTCGCGAGCAGGCCCGTCAGCGGGTGGCCGAAATGCTCGAACTGGTTGGCCTGTCTGGCAGCGAGAAGAAGTACCCAGGCCAGCTCTCCGGTGGCCAGCAGCAACGTGTGGCCCTGGCCCGCGCGCTGGCACCGTCGCCATCGCTGCTGCTGCTCGATGAGCCGATGTCGGCGCTGGACGCCCGGGTGCGCGAGCACTTGTGCACCGAACTGCGTCAGTTGCAGCGCCAACTGGGCATCACCACGTTGATGGTTACCCACAACCAGGACGAGGCCATGTTGATGGCCGACCGCATTGCGGTGATGAACAACGGTCAGGTCGAGCAGTACGCCACCCCGCAGGAAATCTACGACCACCCGGCCACGCCGTTCGTGGCCGAGTTCGTCGGCCAGGGCAACTGGCTGCCGTTCCAGCGCCGCAGCGACAGCCATGCCCTGGTCGGCGACATGAACATGCGCCTGGCGCCGGGTTCAGCCCAGGCCAGCAGTGGCCGGCTGTTCTGCCGCCCGGAAGCGATCACGGTCAACCCGGTGGTGCACGAAGAGAACCTGTTCCCGGCCATGGTCCGCGAAATCACCTTCCTCGGTAACCGCTGCCGCATGAGCTTTGAACTCAAGGCCCTGCCAGGCCATGCCCTGCTGGCCGAACTGGCACCCGAGGCCATGCCGCGCCTGGGTTCGCAGGACATCTGGGTGGCATTGCCGCCGCAGAGCCTGCAGGTGTTTGCCTGAGATGGCCGCGCCAATGTCCCTGCCGTTGAGCCAGGCCAACGTCGCGCCGCGTGCTGGCATCGCCCTGGGTGACCGGCTGTTCGTCATCGGCGGCAAGAGCCTGCTGCTGATTCTGTTGGTGCTGGCCGTGCTGATGCCGTTGCTGGCGATCTTCTGGCGTGGTTTCAGCGGTGAAGCGGGCCAGGGCGGTGGCTTGCTGGCGGCCCGTGAACTGTTCACCAGCGCCAGCTTCCATTGGTTGCTTGGCAACAGCCTGTCGGTGGCCTTCACTGTCGCGGCCATTGTGGTACCGCTGGCCTATTTGTTCGCCTTTGCCCTGCAACGCACGTTGATCCCGGCCAAGGGCCTGTGGCGGGGGATTTCGCTGCTGCCATTGCTGGCACCGTCGATGCTGCCGGCGATCGCCCTGGTCTACCTGTTTGGCAATCAGGGCCTGCTGCGTGGGTTGCTCAGCGACAATATCTACGGCTTCTGGGGCATCGTGCTGGGCGAGGCCATCTACACCTTCCCGCATGCGCTGATGATTCTGCTGTCGGCACTGTCACTGGCCGATGCTCGCCTGTTCGATGTGGCCTCCAGCATGGGGGCAGGCTCGTGGCGGGCGTTCACCAGCATCACCTGGCCAGCCTCGCGCCAGGCAGTATTCGCGGCGTTCTGCCTGGTATTCACGCTGACTATCACAGACTTCGGTGTACCGGTCGTGGTGGGGGGCGATTATCAAGTGCTGGCGCTGGAAGCTTACAAGGCGGTGGTGGGCCAGCAACAGTTCGGCCGTGGTGCGCTGATCGGCATGGTGCTGCTGTTGCCGGCCCTGTTCAGCTTTACCGTCGACGCCTGGCTGCGTAGACGCCAGGGCGAGGCCATGGGTGGCCGTGCGCAGGTGTTCGAACCCAAGCCATCACGCGGTCGTGATGCCTGCTTCCTGACCATTGTGCTGCTGGTGTGCGCGGCGTTGCTGGTGGTGATCGGTATGGCGGTGTACTCCTCGCTGGTCACTTTCTGGCCCTACAACCTGTCGTTGTCGCTGCGCCACTACCTGTTCGAAGACACTGCCGGTGGCGGCTGGCTGGCCTACCGCAATAGCGTGACCATGGCCATTGGCACCGCACTGATCGGCAGCATCGTGATCTTCACCGGTGCCTACCTAATGGAGAAGACCCAGGGCCAACGCCTGCTCAACCATGCGCTGCGCCTGCTCAGCTTCATCCCCATGGCCGTGCCGGGCCTGGTGCTGGGCCTGGGCTACGTATTCTTCTTCAACCTGAACGGTAACCCGCTGCATGTGCTGTACGGCGGCATGGGGTTGCTGGTGGTGTGCACCATTGCCCATTACCTGACCACCGCGCAGATGACCGCGACCACCGCCCTGCGCCAGCTCGACGGCGAGTTCGAGGCTGCCGCGATGTCGCTGAAAGCGCCGCTGTACAGGCACTTCCTGCGCGTGACCGTGCCGATCTGCCTGCCGGCACTGCTGGATATCATCCGCTACCTGTTCGTATCGGCAATGACCACCGTGTCGGCAGCGATTTTCCTGTACAGCCCCGACACCCTCCTGGCTGCCGTTGCCGTGCTGAACATGGACGACGCCGGCAACGTTGGCGGGGCCGCTGCCATGTCCACCTTGATCCTGCTGACCAGTGCCGGCGCTTCACTGCTGCTGGCTGCAGCCTCGCGCGGCCTGCTGCGCCGCTCCCAAGCCTGGCGCCAACGCGCCGCGACCGTCTGACCTGAAAGGAACCTACCCATGCACAAGCACCTTGCCCTTGCCGCTGCCGTTTCCGCCGTGTTCAGCCTGCAGGCTTCGGCCGCTGCTACCCAGCTGACGGTCTACACCGCCCTGGAAGCCGAGCAGCTGAAAACCTACAAACAGGCCTTCGAGAAAGCCAACCCGGATATCGAGATCAAGTGGGTGCGTGATTCCACCGGCATCATCACTGCCAAGCTGCTGGCGGAGAAAGAGCGCCCGCAAGCCGACGCTGTGTGGGGGCTGGCGGCATCGAGCCTGGCCATCCTCGATCAGAACGGCATGCTCGAAGCTTATGCGCCCAAGGACCTGGGCAAGATTTCCGGCAATTATCGTGACGCCGCCAACCCGCCAGCCTGGGTCGGCATGGACGTGTGGGCCGCCACCATTTGCTTCAACACCATCGAGGCCGAGAAACAGGGCCTGAGCAAACCGGTGAGCTGGCAGGACCTGACCAAGCCTGAGTACAAAGGCAAGATTGTCATGCCCAACCCGGCCTCGTCCGGCACCGGCTTCCTGGATGTCAGTGCCTGGTTGCAAACCTTTGGCGAGCCGCAGGGCTGGGCCTACATGGATGCGCTGCACCAGAACATCGGCCAGTACGTCCATTCCGGCTCCAAACCGTGCAAGTTGGCGGCGGCGGGCGAGTTCCCGATTGGTATTTCGTTCGAATACCCGGCCGTTCAGCTCAAGCGCCAAGGCGCGCCGTTGGACATCGTGTTGCCAAAGGAGGGTTTGGGCTGGGAGATCGAGGCAACCGCAGTGATCAAAGGCTCGCCCAAGGCCGATGCGGCCAAGCGCCTGGCCGATTTCTCGGCCAGCCCGGCGGCCATGGAACTGTACAAGGAAAACTTCGCCGTACTGGCCGCGCCGGGCATCGCCAAGCCGCAGACCGAGCTGCCGGCGGATTATGAGCAGCGGTTGATCAAGAACGACTTTGTCTGGGCTTCTAAAAACCGTGACCAAATTCTGGCCGAATGGCGCGAGCGCTATGACGGCAAGTCGGAGAAGGTGGCCCAGCAGTAACGATTCACTATTGCAGGGCCGGCCTCTTCGCGGGTAAACCCGCTCCTACACAGATTGGTGGTGGGCACACATCGGGGGTTGGACACAGGCCGCCGTGTAGGTGCGGGTTCACCCGCGAAGAGGCCGGCCCTGCTGGCCAATCTCCACCCGCCGTTCACCGTTGCCGCCGCCACCGTATTCGCGGGTAAACCCGCTCCTACGCAGATTGGTGGTGGGCACACTACACAGGCCGCCGTAGGAGCGGGTATACCCGCGAAAGGGCCGACCCTGCTGGCTCAAATCTGTGAAACCAGCGCCTCCAGCTGCTCCTGCCGCTCAGCCTGATTCAGCTTCGCCCCGGGATTCAGGGTGGACCACTGCGGGTGCGCCCGCGCTTTGACCAACGCCTCCGGCAACTTGCCCTCGCGCCAGGCCTTTTCATCCAGCTCGCCCAGGCGAATGCTGTCCTGCGCCGCATGCCCGCGGTTATCCAGCGCCACCATCAACTGCTGCTGACGCAAGGCCAGCAAACGCAATACCGTGTCGTCCACGGTCAGTTCGCGCTTGCCCTTGAGCTTGCCCATCAACCGCGAACCATAGTTGCGCGCCGTCTGCAGCGCGCCACCGGCAATCGCCCCGGCCAGCGCCGCTGCGCCGAGGGTAAGGCCACCAACCAGCAAATCGACCCCGGCACCGGCCGCAGCACCCGCCGCCACACCGCTGCCCAGGCGCACGCCCAGCAGTTTCAACGTCTCTGGATTGAACAAATCATCGCCCCAGCGGCCGTCCAGCAACGGCAGGTCGCTGGCATGGGCATCCTCGCGTCGGAAGGCATACAGCTTGAGCAAGGCTTCGACGCAGCGTTGTTCACGTTGGCGAATGTCCTGGCGCAGCGCCGCGATGGCCCGGGCTTCTGCCGCCGGTTCGGCCTCGACACTGCGCCGGCATGCAGCGCAATCGAGCAGCAGTTCGGCGATCAGGCGCTTGCCGCTGTGCCGGCGTGCCAAGCGCTGCGCCTGCTGGTCGTCGATCAGCCGTTGCAGCGCCGGGCGGGCGTTTTCCAGCAGCAGCGCCAGGCTTTCATACAAACGGCGCTCGCCATCTTCCGGCGGGGCCACGCTGTCGAACCGCACCAATGCGTGAAGCCCAAGCCGGGCAAGGGCTTCACGCCATTCCGGTTCGCGGTGCTGGCTGCTGGCGACGAAGTTGAGCACCGGCAGCAACGGCTTGCCGCAGTTGGCCAGTACTTCCAGTTCGTCGCGGTACTTGGCCAGCACCGGCTCGCGCGCATCGATCACATACAGCCCGGCATTACTGGCCAGCAGTTGGCGCAATACCTTGGCCTCCTGCTCGAAACGTTGGCGCGCTTCGCTGCCCTGCAGAAAACGCTCCAGCCGGGCCGGGCCGTCCAGGCGCTCGCCCGGGCGTTCCAGACGTTCAAGGTAGTCGAGCAGGGCGATGGCATCTTCCAGGCCGGGCGTGTCGTACAGCTCCAGCAAGGGTTCACCGTCCACAGACAGCCGCGCACCTTCCACATGGCGGGTAGTGCTGGGGCGGTGGGACACTTCGCCAAAACCGACGTCGCGGGTCAGGGTGCGCAGTAGCGAGGTTTTGCCAACATTGGTATGGCCGACCACGGCCAGTTTCAGTGGCTCAGTCATGGCCATGCTCCAGCCAGGTCAGCGGTGAGGTGTCGGCATGTTGCAGGCCAAGGCGGTCAAGGGCTTCGTGCCAATCGCCCAGGCGCTCGGCATCGAGGGGCTGGCCTGGTGCAGCCTGCAGCAGCCAGATACGGGTTGCGCCGGCATTGCGCGCCAGTTCGGCGAGCAGCGCCAAGCTGCCGCGGTCCGGCGAGCGGCGTGGGTCGCAGGCGATGGCCAGGCGTGCCGGTGGGAAGCGGCTGAGCTGCTCCAACAGCCGGTTGCGTGATTCGCGGCTGTCGAGCACGCCGGCATCGGTCACGCTTTTCGGCAGGGCGGGTGGCCAGGGGCGCTGGTCGTCCAGCTCCAGGCCCACCAGCAGGGCACCGCTGCTGCCGCTTTCCAGCTGCCCGGCGGCAAACTGCGGCAAGGCTTGCGGGGCAGCATCCTGCACGCCCATGCGTTCGCTGCGCGGCATCAGTGCCTCGCGCAGTTGCGCGTAGCCGGGCAACCCCAGGTCCAGCGTCAGGCGTTCACGGCCCTGGCGCCAGCGCCACAGGCATAGCCCGGCCAGCAGCAGGCGGGGCAGCAGGCCGTATACCAGCACCACGCCGAGCAGCCAGCTGGCCCAGGCCTGGCGTGCCATGTCCAGGGCCGGCAGGCTGTCGCCGCTGGCGCGGATCATGGCTTCGTCGGGCACGGCGAAGCCCAGCAACGAGGGGAGGGCGCCCAGCGCTTGGGTCAGGTGAATGAACGGGTCGGCGGCGAGCAAGGTGGTTTCCCAGACAAAGCCATAGCGTCGGGTCGCCAGCAAGACCAGCAGCATGCCCAGCGCGGTGAGCATCGCCAGCAGCCACAGGCCGTGTACCAACAGGCCGAGCAGCCACCGGTTGAGGCGTTGACGTTGCAGCAGCACCAGCAGCGCTGGCGCCAGGTGCGCGGCCTTGGCATCGCGGGCAAAGCGTTCGCTTAGCCACAGCCACAAGCGGCCCAGCCCTGCGCCATGCTCGCCGCTCAGGGCAAAACCCATGCCCCAGCCAAGTAGCATCAGCAGGTTCAGCCCGAGTAGGCTGCCCAGCGCCCAGAACACATTCACCGGGCGCTGCCCGTCACCGAGGGCGGCCAGCCCCAGGCCCGCGCCGCTGAGCACGGCCATCAGCAACAAGGCCAGCAGCGCCAGGCGCGCGCCCTGCTTCCAATGGCGCAGGGCGCCGGTCATGTCATCGCGCTCGGCCAGGAACAGCGCACGTGTTTCGATGCGCGTGGCCAGGTCGCCACCTAGCTGGCGGGCGTAGCGGTTGGCTTCCTGGTCTTCCAGCGGGCCGGCATGTTCTTCGCGCAGGCGTACCGCTTCGGTGAGCCAGCGCTTGTCCAGTGGCGTGGGTGCAGTCACAAGGTCTTCCATTGCACAGGTCAAGGCAGAAGCATAACCCACACGCCCGGTGCTATCCTCGCTGGCATGAATACATCACTCCCCCTCAGCCTGATCGCGGCTTATGCCGAGAACCGCGTGATCGGCATCGACAACTCCATGCCCTGGCATTTGCCGGGGGACTTCAAGTACTTCAAGGCCACCACCCTGGGCAAGCCGATCATCATGGGGCGCAAGACCTGGGACTCGCTGGGGCGGCCGCTGCCTGGGCGGCTGAACATCGTGGTCAGCCGCCAGCCGGGGCTTGAACTGGCGGGTGCCGAAGTGTTCGCCTCGCTTGAAGAGGCGTTGGTGCGGGCCGAGCAGTGGGCGCGCGAGCAGGGCGTCGGTGAGCTGATGCTGATTGGGGGCGCGCAGCTGTATGGGCAGGCGCTGGAGAAGGGGCTGGTCAGCCGCATGTACCTGACGCGGGTTGAGTTGGCGCCAGAGGGGGATGCGTGGTTCCCGGCGTTTGATGAAGGGCAGTGGAGGCTGACTTCTAGCGAGGCACAGGCTGAGGAAGGTAAGCCGGTGTATCACTTCGAGGTTTGGGATAAGGGGTGAGATTGTTGGGGGCTGCTCTGCAGCCCTTCGCGGGTGAACCCGCTCCTACAGCGGCCTGTGTCCAACCCCCGATGTGTATCCACCACCCTGTAGGAGCGGGTTTACCCGCGAATACGATAGCGGCGGCAACGGTGGACGGCGGGTGAAAATTGGCCAGCAGGCCTGGCCCTTTCGCGGGTGAACCCGCTCCTACGGGGGACCGCAGGGTGTTCAGATTTTGAGCAAGATACAAGCGGCCTTGTTGCGAAAGGGGCGCAACGCGCCCCCGGCAATCTATCAGGTGTGGCTCAGCTCGGCATGTTCATCACCGGCCAGCACTTCCTTGTCAGTCTCTTTCAACAGCTGGCTGGTGACAACGCCCGCCGTCATCGAACCGTTCACGTTCAACGCCGTTCGACCCATGTCGATCAGCGGCTCCACCGAAATCAGCAACGCCACCAGTTCCACCGGCAAGCCCATGGCTGGCAGCACGATCAGCGCGGCAAAGGTGGCACCGCCGCCCACGCCGGCAACCCCTGCAGAGCTCAGCGTGACGATGGCCACCAGGGTAGCGATCCACAGTGGGTCGAAGGTGTCGATGCCCACCGCTGGCGCGACCATCACCGCCAGCATGGCAGGATAGAGCCCGGCACAGCCGTTCTGGCCAATGGTGGTGCCGAACGATGCGCTGAAGCTGGCGATCGATTGCGGCACGCCCAGACGGCGGGTTTGTGCTTCGATGTTCAGCGGAATGCTGGCGGCGCTGGAGCGGCTGGTGAAGGCGAAGGTCAGCACCGGCCACACCTTGCGGAAGAAGCGCAGCGGGCTCACGCCGGTGGCGGCGAGGATGATGCCGTGCACCACGAACATCAACCCCAGGCCCAGGTACGACACCACCACGAAGCTGCCCAGCTTGAGGATGTCCTCTGTGTTGGAACTGGCCACTACTTTGGTCATCAACGCCAGCACGCCATAGGGGGTCAGCTTCATCACGACCCGCACCAGGCGCATTACCCAGGCCTGCAGGGTGTCGATGGCCGACAGGGCGCGCTCGCCCTTCTCGGCGTCGTCCTTGATCAACTGGAGCGCGGCCAGGCCGAGGAACACGGCAAAAATCACCACGCTGATGATCGAGGTCGGCTTGGCCCGCGCCAGGTCGCCTACCGGGTTGCTGGGGATGAACGACAGCAGCAGTTGCGGGATGTTGAGGTCGGCAACCTTGCCCGCGTAGTCACTGTGGATAACCTGCATGCGTGCGCTTTCCTGGGCGCCGGCCACCAGGCCCTCGGCGCTGAGGCCGAACAGGTTGGTCAACACAATGCCGATCAGGGCGGCAATGGCCGTGGTCAGCAGCAGGGTGCCGATGCTCAGCACGCTGATGCGGCCCAGCGAAGAGGCAGTGTGCAAACGTGCCACGGCACTGAGGATCGAGGCGAAGATCAGCGGCATGACGATCATCTGCAGCAGGCCGACATAGCCGTTGCCGACCAGATCGAGCCAGGCGATGGTTGCCTTGAGCACGGGGTGGCCAGCGCCATAGATCGTGTGCAGCACAAGGCCGAAGACCACGCCCAGCACCAGGCCAAGCAGTACCTTCTTGGCCAGGCTCCAGTCGGTGCGGCGGGTTTGTGCCAGGCCCAGCAACAGGGCCAGGAACGCCAGCAGGTTGAGTGACAGCGGCAGATTCATTGAAGCTCCAGCAGAAAAAAGCAGAAGTGGCATCGCCTCTGTGAGCGATTGCGAACGGAAATGCTAACAGCCTGAAAACAAACGAATTTATACCCAAATGGAATTTGCATAGTCGTTTATGGAATAACGGGATGTCGCAGATTGCAATGAACAAGGCGTTTGCGGCTGCCTGGAGGTCGTTATCGGGGGCTTGCAGTGGGGAATGTTGCACTAGCGTTTCTGGGTCATTTCAGGAGATTCGTACATGAAAGTCGCTGTGAAAGCCGCCGCAATTGGCCTGTCCCTGCTGTTCAGTATCGAAACCTTCGCCACGGAGCTCAAACACTGGCCCGCCGACGCGGCCAAACAGCTCGACAGCATGATCGCCGCCAATGCCAACAAGGGTAACTACGCGGTATTCGACATGGACAACACCAGTTACCGCTATGACCTGGAAGAAGCCTTGCTTCCGTTCATGGAAAACAAAGGCCTGCTAAGCCGCGACAAGCTCGACCCTTCGTTGAAGCTGATGCCGTTCAAGGACACTGCCGAGCACAAGGAAAGCCTGTTCAGTTATTACTACCGGCTGTGTGAAATCGATGACATGGTCTGCTACCCGTGGGTAGCCCAGGTGTTCTCCGGCTTTACCTTGCAGGAGCTGAAGGTGCAGGTGGATGAGCTGATGGCTTCGACCAAGCCGATCCCCAGCACCTATTACGAAGGCGACCAGGTCAAGGCCATCGAGGTTCAGCCGCCCAAGGTCTTCAAGGGCCAGGCCGAGCTGTACAACAAGCTGATGGAGAACGGCATCGAGGTCTATGTGATTTCGGCGGCCTCCGAGGAGCTGGTGCGCATGGTCGCCTCGGACCCCAAGTATGGTTACAACGTGAAGCCCCAGAACGTGATTGGCGTGAGCCTGCTGCTCAAGGACCGCGCCAGCGGACAGCTGACCACTGCGCGCAAGCAGATCAGCGCCGGGCACTACGATGCCAAGGCTAACGAGGGCCTGGAGCTGACCCCTTACCTGTGGACCCCGGCCACCTGGATGGCGGGCAAGCAGGCGGCGATCCTTACCTACATCGATGAGTGGAAGAAACCGGTGCTGGTGGGCGGCGACACGCCGACTAGCGATGGCTACATGCAGTTCCACGGGGTGGATGTAGGCAAAGGTGGTATCCACCTGTGGATAAACCGCAAGGCCAAGTACATGGACCAGCTCAACGGGATGATTGCCAAAAATGCAGCGGCGCAGGCCAAGGAAGGGTTGCCGGTGACGGCAGACAAGAACTGGGTGATCGTCACGCCGGAGCAGATCCAGTAACGGGAATATCAACCATCGCGGCCCACAATGAGGGTCTGGGCCGCTTTCTGGTCAATGTTCTGTGCCAACAGGGTCACTTGTTCAATGGCATTTTCACGAATCCTGGCGCCCTCAGGGCCGAGGGTCTGTTCGACCACTACACTGTGCGCCTGGTTAATCCCAACGAAGCGAAACCATGTGTCGATGAAGGTTTTTTCCAGGCCAAAAAACTGGTCGGGTGTCTGTGAGGTGGGCCCGTACCCCAAACCACGGGTGTAGATGGCAACCGCTCGACGCCCGCCAAGCATGCCGTTCAGCCCGTGTTCATCGAAGGTGAACAGCACGTCTTTGTGCGAAATTGCGTCGATCAGGTGCTTGAGCTTGTACGGAATGCCGAAATTCCACAACGGTACGCTGAACACCAAGGTATCCGCCCGGTGGAACCGTTGAGCGAGGGTCTTGATCCGATCCCATGCAGCTGCCTGTGCGGTTGACAGCGGGGCATCGCCAAGCCCTGCGTATTTCGCCGCGAGCAAGGCGCCATCTACTTCAGGCAGGTCGCATTCCCAAGGATTCAGGTGGTCGATTTCCACCGCTTTGCGCTCGGCCAATGCCGCCAGGAATGCGTCGGTAATCTGAGCGGAAACGGACCGCTCTCCTCTGGGTGAGGCGCAGACATACAAGATACGTTCAACCACGGGGCTTCTCCCAGGTAGTGTGGATGAGCCTTGCCTGACGCTTCACCGCCCAGGCGTTCGGCGCACAGTCTGATTCAGGGCGATTCATTATAGAAATGACGTATGCTCGCGAGATTGAGTGAGATAGGTGATGAATCTGTGTTCGATACTGTGCTTTTGCGGAGCTTGATTGCCGTTGCCGACACCGGTGGTTTCACCCGCGCTGCGCACAGGCTGCACCTTACGCAGTCGGCGATCAGCGCTCATATTCGGCGGCTTGAACGCGAAGCTGGACAAAAATTGCTGGAGCGTACGACCCGTTCGGTCAGCCTGACACCCGCAGGCGCTCGGTTGGCAGGCTATGCCCGCACCATCCTGGCGTTGCACGATGATGCCCGCGCAAGCCTTGGAGCAGGGCGGCGGGTGTCAGGCACGGTGTACGTGGGGTTGAGCGAGGAAATGGTGAAAGCCCCGATCATCGACTGCATGCGTCGTTTTTCGGTGGCACATCCCGATGCAGAGGTGTCCCTGACCGTCGGCCTGACTGGGGAGTTGCTCTCGCTCGTCCACTCGGGTGGGCTGGATATCGTATTGGGCAGCCGCTGCAGCGATGAAGAACGGGGCGAGGTGCTTTGGTCCGAACCATTGGTGTGGGCGAGAGGGCCGATTGCGCTGGGCAGCGATGAGGTCACCACGCCTGTGCCCTTGGCGGTATTTTCTGATCAATGCCCTTATCGGGCCGCAGCTATCGAGGCCTTGGTACGCGCCGGGCGGCAATGGCGCATCGTTTGCCAGAGCCCGAGTGTCGGGGGGCTGATGACCGCCGTAAGTGGGGGGCTTGGGGTAACGCCTGTCACGCGATCGTCTGCTCTGGCTGCCGGCCTTGTAGAAGTGTCGACGTTGCCAGCCTTGCCTCAAGCACAGTTCGTGCTGACGTCGGCGGCGACACCGAAGCGCTCGGCTGCCCTGCTGCTGGCGCAATTACGCCAATGTGTCGCGAAGGGAGAGCTTTGATCCGGCCTTTATCCACAGGCAAAAAAAACCGGCGTACGAGACGCCGGTTGTGCAAATGCCAGAAAAGCCCTTACAGCCCTTCGAGCATTGCCTTGTTACGCACTGCGCCTTTGTCGGCACTGGTGGCCAGCAGGGCATAGGCCTTGAGCGCGGTGGTCACCTTGCGTGGACGGACCTCGGCTGGCTTCCAGCCCTTCTTGTCCTGTTCGACACGGCGTTCCGCCAGCTCTTCATCGCTGACCAGCAGGTTGATCGAACGGTTAGGGATGTCGATCAGTACCTTGTCGCCGTCGCGCACCAGGCCGATGGCGCCGCCCGCCGCGGCCTCTGGCGAGGCGTGGCCGATCGACAGGCCCGAGGTACCGCCCGAGAAGCGACCGTCGGTGAGCAGGGCGCAGGCCTTGCCCAGGCCTTTGGACTTGAGATACGAGGTCGGGTAGAGCATTTCTTGCATGCCCGGGCCGCCTTTCGGGCCTTCGTAGCGGATGATGACGATGTCGCCGGCTTTCACCTCGTCGGCGAGGATGCCGCGCACGGCGCTGTCCTGGCTTTCGAAGATCTTCGCGGTGCCCTCGAACACGTGGATCGATTCGTCCACACCGGCCGTTTTGACCACGCAGCCATCCAGTGCGATGTTGCCGTACAGCACGGCCAGGCCGCCCTCTTGCGAGTAGGCGTGTTCGAAGCTGCGGATGCAGCCGTTTTCACGGTCGTCGTCGAGGGTTTCCCAACGGGTCGACTGGCTGAATGCGGTCTGGGTCGGGATACCGGCCGGGCCGGCCTTGAAGAAGGTGTGCACCGCTTCGTCATCGGTCTGGGTGATGTCCCATTTGGCGATGGCTTCTTCCATGCTGCGGCTGTGCACGGTCGGCAGGTCGGTGTGCAGCAGGCCACCACGGGCCAGCGAACCGAGGATGCTGAAGATGCCGCCGGCGCGGTGGACGTCTTCCATGTGGTACTTCTGGATGTTTGGCGCCACTTTGCACAGCTGCGGCACTTTGCGTGACAGGCGGTCGATGTCGCGCAGGTCGAACGCCACTTCACCTTCCTGTGCTGCGGCCAGCAGGTGCAGGATGGTGTTGGTCGAGCCGCCCATGGCGATGTCCAGCATCATGGCGTTTTCGAACGCTTTGAAGTTGGCGATGCTGCGTGGCAGGACCGACTCGTCATTCTCGCCGTAGTAGCGCTTGCACAGCTCGACGATGGTGCGGCCGGCCGTGAGGAACAGCTGCTCGCGGTCGGAGTGGGTGGCCAGGGTCGAACCGTTGCCCGGCAGGGCCAGGCCCAGGGCTTCGGTCAGGCAGTTCATCGAGTTGGCAGTGAACATGCCGGAGCACGAACCGCAGGTCGGGCAGGCGCTGCGCTCGTATTCGGCGACTTTTTCGTCGGAGGCCGTGGAGTCGGCCGCGATGACCATGGCATCGACCAGGTCCAGGCCGTGGCTGGCCAGCTTGGTCTTGCCGGCTTCCATCGGGCCGCCGGAAACGAAGATCACCGGGATGTTCAGGCGCAGGGCGGCCATCAGCATGCCGGGGGTGATCTTGTCGCAGTTGGAGATGCAGACGATGGCGTCAGCGCAGTGCGCATTGACCATGTACTCCACCGCGTCGGCAATGATTTCGCGGCTTGGCAGCGAGTACAGCATGCCGTCGTGGCCCATGGCGATGCCGTCATCGACCGCGATGGTGTTGAATTCCTTGGCCACGCCACCGGCGCGTTCGATTTCGCGAGCCACCAGCTGGCCCAGGTCCTTCAGGTGCACATGGCCCGGTACGAACTGGGTGAACGAGTTGGCGATGGCGATGATCGGTTTCTTGAAGTCTTCGTCCTTCATCCCGGTGGCGCGCCAAAGGGCACGGGCGCCGGCCATGTTGCGGCCTTGGGTGGAAGTCTTGGAACGATAATCAGGCATGAAACACTCCTGGCGGCTTAATCAGGTCACAAATAGGGGAGTGAGCTTCTCTTGTCCTTTGCGCCGCAGGCCGGTTGCCACTGGCACGGATGGGGCCAAGACCGCGCGGGATCGCCGCGTGCTTGACCAGAGCTCATAAACCCGCCGGGGATGACTGGCGATGAATAGGCCGATTCTACACCGCTGGCGCGGTGAGGGAATGCAGATGTGGATGGTTGGCGGGGGGATTGCGGCAGGAAAGGGCCGCTGGGCGGCCCTTTTTGGCAGATATCAGCTGTTTGGCAGTAACCGGCAGGTGATGCTTTTGATGTAGCGGGTTTCGGCGATGGCCGGGTGTACCGGGTGATCCGGGCCCTGACCGCCTCGCTCGAGCAGCTGCATGTTGCGGTCCAGGTGGCGGGCGCTGGTCAGCAGGATGTTGTTCAGGTCGTCCTCGGGCAGGTGCATCGAGCACGAGGCGCTGACGAGGATGCCGTCTTTGTTCAACATGCGCATGGCCTGTTCGTTCAGGCGGCGGTAGGCCGCTTCGCCGTTTTTCAGGTCTTTTTTGCGCTTGATGAAGGCAGGCGGGTCGGCAATGATCACGTCGAAGCGTTCTTCGGCCGCCTTGAGCTCGCGCAGGGCTTCGAACACGTCGCCTTCGATGCAGGTCAGCTTCTCGCTGATGCCGTTCAGTGCAGCGTTACGCTCCACGCCGTCCAGGGCAAAGCCCGAGGCATCGACACAGAACACTTCGCTGGCGCCGAAGGCACCGGCCTGTACGCCCCAGCCACCGATATAGCTGAACAGGTCGAGTACACGCTTGCCCTTCACGTACGGTGCCAGGCGGGCGCGGTTCATGCGGTGGTCGTAGAACCAGCCCGTCTTCTGGCCTTCGCGCACCGGGGCTTCGAACTTGACGCCGTTCTCTTCCAGCGGCACCCAGTCCGGTACTTCGCCGTAGACGGTCTCGACATAGCGCTGCAGGCCTTCGGCGTCGCGCGCGGCCGAATCGTTCTTGAACAGGATGCCGCTGGGCTTGAGCACCTGCACCAGTGCGGCGATCACGTCATCCTTGTGCGCTTCCATGGTGGCCGAGGCCAACTGCACCACGAGGATATCGAAGAAACGGTCGACCACCAGGCCTGGGAGCAGGTCGGAGTCACCGTAGACCAGGCGGTAGCACGGCTGGTCGAACAGGCGCTCGCGCAGCGACAGGGCGACGTTCAGGCGGTGTACCAGCAGCGACTTGTCCAGCGGCAGCTTGATGTCGCGTGACAGCAGGCGGGCGCAGATCAGGTTGTTCGGGCTCAGTGCGACGATGCCCAGCGGCTTGCCGTTGGCTGCCTCGAGAATGGCCTGCTGACCCGCCTGGAAGCCTTGCAAAGGGGTCGCGCTGACATCGACTTCGTTGCTGTAGACCCACAGGTGGCCGGCGCGCAGGCGGCGGTCGGCATTGGCTTTGAGGCGAAGGCTGGGCAGGGACATGACGTCGCTCCGGGAAAAAGAGCGGGATTATAGCGTGTCTGCAGTGCTTTAGCTTTTACAGGTGTGGTGCCCGGGGGCGCTTAGAGGGTTAAAATCCCCCGTCCTAAACGAGTGTGTACGTATGTCCCAAGAACTCAGCGCCGAACAGATCCAGCAAGCCTTGCAAGGCATCACCATCCCGCCTCAACCGCAGATCATGGTCGATCTGCAGTTCGAGCAGTACATGCCTGACCCAGACCTGGAAACCATCGCCAAGCTGATTTCCCAGGACCCGGGCCTCTCCGGCGCCTTGCTCAAGCTGGTCAACTCTCCGCACTTCGGGTTGTCCAACAAGATCGGTTCGATCCAGCGTGCGGTGAACCTGCTGGGGAGCCGTTCGATCATCAACCTGATCAACGCCCAGTCGATCAAGGGCGAGATGAGTGACGAGACCATCGTTACCCTCAACCGCTTCTGGGATACCGCCCAGGACGTCGCGATGACCTGCCTGACGCTGGCCAAGCGTACCGGCATACAGGCGGCGGACGAGGCCTATACCCTTGGCCTCTTCCATGACTGTGGCGTGCCGTTGATGCTCAAGCGCTTCCCCAATTACATGGACGTGCTGGAAGAGGCATACGCCAAGGCCGACGAAGAAACACGCGTGGTCGATACCGAAAACCGCACGTTCAACACCAACCATTCAGTGGTTGGCTACTTCACAGCCAAATCCTGGCGCTTGCCCGAGCACCTCAGTGCGGCCATCGCCAACCACCACAATGCCTTGGCCGTGTTCCGCGACGATACCTCGCGCAATACCCAGAGCCAGCTGAAAAACCTGCTGGCGGTGCTGAAGATGGCCGAGCATATCTGCGCGTCCTACCGTGTGCTGGGCAACCAGGCGGTGGACCACGAATGGAATGTGGTCGGCCCGTTGGTGCTCGATTACATTGGTTTGTCGGAATACGATTTCGAAAACCTCAAGCAGAACATTCGCGAGTTGGGCGGACACTGACACATGCCGGAATTGCCAGAAGTAGAAACCACCCGGCGCGGTATTGCGCCACACCTGGAAGGCCAGCGCGTCAGCCGTGTGGTGGTACGCGACCGGCGTCTGCGCTGGCCGATTCCGGAAGACCTCGATGTGCGCCTGTCAGGGCAGCGCATCGTCAGCGTGGAGCGACGTGCCAAGTACCTGTTGATCAATGCCGAAGTGGGTACGCTGATCAGCCACTTGGGCATGTCGGGCAACCTGCGGCTGGTCGAGCTGGGCTTGCCGGCGGCCAAGCATGAGCATGTCGACATCGAGCTGGAGTCCGGGCTGATGCTGCGCTACACCGACCCACGCCGCTTTGGTGCCATGCTGTGGAGCCTGGACCCTCTGAACCATGAGCTACTGCTGCGCCTGGGGCCTGAGCCGCTGACCGACCTGTTCGATGGTGAACGGCTGTTCCAGCTGTCCCGCGGGCGGTCGATGGCGGTCAAGCCGTTCATCATGGACAACGCGGTGGTGGTAGGGGTGGGCAACATCTACGCCACCGAGGCGTTGTTTGCCGCCGGTATCGACCCACGCCGGGAGGCGGGCGGGATTTCCCGGGCGCGCTACCTGAAGCTGGCGACCGAGATCAAACGGGTGCTGGCGGCGGCCATCGAGCAGGGCGGTACCACCCTGCGCGACTTTATCGGTGGCGACGGGCAGCCGGGGTACTTCCAGCAGGAACTGTTTGTGTACGGGCGTGGCGGGCAGCCGTGCAAGGTATGCGGCACTGAGTTGCGCGAAGTGAAGCTGGGGCAGAGGGCGAGCGTGTACTGCCCGCGCTGCCAACGATGAAACGTTCGCTGCAAACCTGTTGAAGCAAAACCTGAACGTTGGCGCGGTAACTGTGGGAGCGGGCAAGCCTGCGAAGCAGGCGACGCGATGAATGGCACCGGCTACGCCGGTGTTCGCGGCATGCCCGCTCCCACAGGGACCGTGCAGCGAAGGGCAGTGATCAGCCCTTGCCAGTGATCCGGCGATACTTGGCCATCAGCTGTTCTTCGGTTTCCGGGTGCGCTTCATCCAGCGGGATGCAGTCGACCGGGCAGACCTGCTGGCACTGCGGCTCGTCGTAATGGCCTACGCACTGGGTGCACAGGTTAGGGTCGATCACGTAGATCTCTTCGCCTTGGGAGATAGCCTCGTTCGGGCACTCGGGTTCGCAGACGTCGCAATTGATGCAATCGTCGGTGATGATCAGGGACATGGGGACTCCGGCCGGGGCTCACAGCCCGGGCATGTTCAACGCAATGGGCACAATTGTGCCGCATTCGCGCCCGCAGTGCACGCGGGCGCGACAATCAGGCGTCAGGCTTACTTCTTGAAGCGTTCAGTCAGTGCGTCGGCCACCACCGGGTGGACGAACTTGCTGATATCACCGCCCAGCGCAGCAATCTCCCGGACCAGGGTCGAGGAAATGAACGAATAGCGCTCCGACGGCGTCAGGAACAGGCTCTCGACATCGGGTGCCAGTTGCCGGTTCATGTTCGCCAGCTGGAACTCGTACTCGAAGTCGGACACCGCACGCAGGCCACGCAGGAAGACGTTGGCGCCCTGTTCCTTGGCGAAATGCGCCAACAGGGAAGAGAAGCCGATGACTTCGACATTGGGCAGGTGCTTGGTGACCTCACGGGCGAGCTCAACCCGTTGTTCCAGTGGGAACAAGGGGTTTTTCTTGGGGCTGGCCGCCACCGCGATGATCACGTGGTCGAATAGCCGCGAAGCGCGCTCGACCAGATCGCCATGGCCTTTGGTAATGGGGTCGAAAGTACCCGGGTACAACACTCGGTTCATCGCGTCATCCTGGCTGGAGTGCGTTGGGGAGTCGGATGGTAGCGCAGCGACGGCGCCCCGGCCAAGTCATGCGGCCGACTGATGGCACTATAGACAGGGGCCATGTTCGTTGTCATGCGCTGTGTGCCAGGCGGCTGACCAGTGCTTCGCTGAGCCTGGCGCTGATGGCATACACCGACAATTGCGGGTTGGCGCCGATGCTGGTGGGGAACAGCGAGCCGTCGTGAATCGACAGGTTTTCCAGCTGGTGATGGCGCCCCAGGCTGTCGCACACCGCCTGACGCGGATCTTCGCCGAGGGCGCAGCCGCCCATCACATGGGCACTGCCCAAGCGCGTGCGGAAGGGCTCCAGGCGCAGTTTGTCGATCATGGTCAGGGCCTGTTCCAGGCGAGAGGCGGCGCTGGCGTCGCTGTGCACCGGGGTTACCTGGGTGGCGCCAGCGGCGAACTGTATGTGCGCCATGCTGCGGTAGGCGCGCCGCAAGCCATCCCGCAGGTAGTCGGTGACCGGGTAATCGAGCACGGGTGAACCATCGCCGCGCAGTTCCACGGCCCCGCCCTGGCTTTCGGGGTGAAAACCATCGCGTAGCAGCGCCAGCATCACATGGGTATGTGGCAGCTCGGCCATGCGCTGGGCACTCTCGTGGCCGTACCCGCCCAGCAGGGTGCTGGCCAGGGCCGGATGCAGCGGCGGTACTTCCAGCTTGTAGCCAACCGGGCCGTCTACGTCGCCTTGCCACTGAAAGTGATCGCTGTAGATCGATTGCGGGGCGCCATGGTAGGGGTCGATACGCTCGCTGAAGCGTGCCGCACTGAAGTTGACCAGGTGCAGGAAGGTTCGCTTGCCCAGGCGACCATGCGGGTCGGGCGCGGCAGAGCGCAGCAGCAGGGCCGGGCTGTTGATACCGCCACCGGCCAGGAGGTAATGACGTGCCCGCACGCCGACCTGCCGGCCAGTAGGGTGTATGCCCTGGGCGTCCAGAGCCTGGCATGTCAGGCTCTGAATGCGTTCGCCGTTGTGGGTGAAGCGCTCGGCCCGCGCCAGGTACAGCAGTTCGCCGCCTTGCTCGAGGGTGGCAGGTATACGGGTCACCAGCATCGATTGTTTGGCATTCACCGGGCAGCCCATGCCGCAGTAGCCCAGGCTCCAGCAGCCGCGCACATTGCGCGGGATCACCCCCCAGCGGTAGCCCAGCTGTTCGCAGCCCCGGCGCAGCACCTCGTTGTTGGCATTCGGCGGCAAGGCCCAAGGGCTGATGCCCAGTTCCTGCTCCATGCGCTCGAACCAGGGGCGCAGTTCATCCTCGCCCAAACCGTTCACGCCATGGACCGACGCCCAGTGCGCCAGGGTTTGCGGCGGGGTACGAAAGCTCGAGGTCCAGTTCACCAGCGTAGTGCCGCCCACGGCGCGGCCCTGCAGGATGGTAATGGCGCCATCCTTGCTCATGCGTCCCAGGCCTTCCTGGTACAGGCTTGCGTAGGCCTCACTCTCCAGCAGGTGGAAATCGCCACTGGTTTTCAGGGGGCCTTCTTCGATCAGCAATACCTTGAAACCGGCAGCGCTGAGGATCTGCGCGCTGGTGGCGCCGCCGGCACCGCTGCCGATCACGGCAATGTCGGCCTCCAGAAACAGGTCGTGCTCCAGGCGCGAGGCATCGTGGGTGATCCAGCCGCGTTCGAGGCCTTGGCGAAACGGGTCGGGGACAGGCATTGGCGATGCTCTTGTTGTTTTCAGATTTTCGGTGGGCCCGGGTAACCGCAGTCTGCCCAGGATTCGGGGCGTTCGTACCAGGCCATTTGCAGCAGTTGCAGCAACGAGGCGTGCCCCATGCGTAGCAGGTTCAGCGAGCTGTCCTGCCAGCGTTGCAGGAACGCCGTGACTTGTGTGGCGCCAGCTTGGCCCCAACTGCCCCAGACGCCGGTCAGCGGGCCGCGAGTCAGCGGCAGGCTGAGCACGTCGAATAATTGCCGGGTGAGCTTGAGCATTTCCGGCGACAACGCCGCCAGCTTGTTGTCGAGGCTGCGCAAAACCGGCGCCTCGGTGGCCTGTGTACCGGCCAGGACCACCGGGATCAGCGCACGCAGCAGTGGCAGGTCGTCGTCACGGAGTACCTGAAAGCCGGTCGCGGCTGTTTGCACGCTGCACCCCACCAGGCTGGCACCCGCCAGAAAAGCACTGGCGCCGAGGCTGAAACGCAGCAGGTCGCGGCGGTGCATGGTGCGATCCTCAGCGGATGAACAGTTTGTAGACCAGGCGCTGCAAGGCTTTGCCATAAGGCGGGTAGATCAGCCGTGCGGCGTTGAAGCGTTGTTTGGCAAGTACCGCCTTGGCCTTGCTGAAGGTGAGGAAGCCGTCATGACCATGGTAGTGGCCCATGCCTGAAGGGCCGATGCCGCCGAAGGGCAGATCGTCCTGGGCAACATGCAGCAAGGTGTCGTTCAGGCACACACCGCCGGAGTGGGTGTGACGCAGCACATGCTCCTGGGTGCGGCGGTCATAGCCAAAGAAGTACAGCGCCAGTGGGCGTGGGCGCTGGTTGATGTAGGCCAAGGCCTGGTCGAGGCCGTCATAAGGCACTAACGGCAATAGCGGGCCGAAGATTTCGTCTTGCATCACCTGCATGCTGTCGTTCACGTCCAGCAGCAAGTGTGGTGGCAGGCGCCGGCCCTGAGGGGCTTCGCCTGGGTACAAGTCGAGTACTTGCGCGCCTTTGGCGCGGGCATCGTCCAGCAGGTGCTGCAAGCGCTGCAACTGGCGCGGGTTGATGATGGCGGTGTAGTCGGGGTTGTCGGCAATACGCGGGTACAGGCGGTGCACGGCGCGCTGGTAGGCGTCGCTGAAGGCGGGCAGCCGTTCGCGCGGCACCAGTACGTAGTCGGGGGCGACACAGGTTTGGCCGGCGTTGAGGGTCTTGCCGAAGGCGATGCGCTCGGCGGCGCTGTCCAGCGGCACATCCTCAGAAACAATAGCGGGGGATTTGCCACCCAGCTCCAGGGTGACCGGGGTCAGGTTGTGTGCGGCAGCCTGCATCACCTGGCGGCCCACGCTGGTGGCACCGGTGAACAGCAGGTGATCGAACGGCAGGCGGGCGAAGGCCTGGCCCACCTCGACCTCACCGAGCACAACGCTGACCAGGTCTGTGGGGAACACACGCTCGAGCAGTTGCTGTAGGGCCAGGCCAGTCGCGGGCGTGGCCTCGCTAAGCTTGAGCATGACCCGGTTGCCGGCGGCCAGGGCGCAGGTCAACGGGCCGATGGCGAGGAACAGCGGGTAGTTCCACGGCACGATGATGCCGACCACGCCCAAGGGTTGATAGCGCACCTGTGCGCTGGCCGGCTGGAACGCCAGGCCGACGCGGCGTCGGCGGGTGCGCATCCAGCTTTGCAAGTGCTTTTCGGCGTGGCGCAGGCCCTGCACCGACGGTAGCAGTTCGGCCAGCAAGGTCTCATCGGCGCTGCGCCCGGCAAAATCCTGGCTGATGGCTTCGATCAGTTCTGCCTGGCTGCTCAACAAGGCTTCACGCAGGCTTTTCAGCCACTGGCGCCGCTGCGCCGCTGGTGGCAGCGGGTTACCGGCAAAGGCCTGGCGCTGGGCCGCGAACGTCGTTGCGAGGTCGAGGTCGAATTGCAGAGGGGGCAAGGCGCTGGGCGAGTTCATGGTGGTGTCGAGTCCGGGCCGGGGTTGCCTAGAGCCTATACTCTAATTTGTACCATGGTGCGAATTTTTCCATGCCGCTCAACGGTGCATTCCATCTGTAATACGCCGTAAGATAAACCTTTGATGAAAGCCCGCAGACTGGGAGCTGAGCATGGCCCCGCGCATGAAGACCCGAGAGCGCATCGTGCAGAACAGCCTGGAGCTGTTCAACCAGCAGGGCGAACGCAGCGTCAGTACCAACCACATTGCCGCGCACATGGAAATCTCGCCCGGCAACCTGTATTACCACTTCCCCAACAAGCAGGCGATCATTGCCCTGTTGTTCAGCCAGTACGAAGCGCTGGTGGACAGCTTTCTGCGCCCGCCGCAGGGCCGCGCGGCAACCGTGGAAGACAAACGCTTCTACCTCAAGGCCTTGCTGGCGGCGATGTGGAACTACCGCTTCCTGCACCGTGACCTGGAGCATCTGCTGGACAGCGACGCCGAACTGGCCGCCCGTTACCGGCGTTTTTCCGAGCGCTGCCTGCGCCAGGGCCAGGCGATCTACCGCGGCTTCGTCGAGGCTGGCATCCTGGCCATGGTGCCGGCGCAGATCGAGTCACTGACCATCAACGCCTGGATCGTGCTGACATCATGGGTACGTTTTCTCAGCACCACGCGTGAACATTCTGCGCACTTGGGTGAAGAAGCCTTCAAGCGCGGCGTCTATCAGGTGCTGGTGCTGGAGCTCGGTTTCGTCACCGACAATGCCCGTCCTGCAGTGGACGCGCTGTGTCAGGAATTCCATGTACCGTTCAACCAGGCCCTGGAGCACTAGCCCAGGGCCCTAGTGCCATCGATCAGGAGATTGTCATGCCCCTTGCGCAATTGATCACCCCGCAGCAGTTGGCTGAGCGTCTGGGCTCGCCCAAGTTGGTGATCCTCGACTGCCGCTTTGCCCTCGAGGATGTGGACTATGGCCAGCGCAGCTATGCCCAGGGGCATATTGAGGGGGCGCATTTTGCCGACCTGGACCGGGATCTCAGCGGGCCGGTGAGCAAGGGGCGCACCGGGCGCCACCCGTTGCCCGATGCCCAGCGGCTGGTCGAGCGCCTGCGAGAGTGGGGGCTGAACAACGACAGCGAGGTGGTGCTGTACGACGACGGCCCCGGCGCCTTTGCCGCTCGCGCCTGGTGGCTGCTGGTCTGGCTGGGCAAGCGCAGCGGTGTGGCGATTCTGGACGGTGGCCTGAAGGCCTGGCACGCGGCGCACCTGCCGTTGAGCCTGGACCCGCCGCCCAAACGTGAGGGCACTTTCAGTGGTGAACCTGACGCGAAGCTGCTGATCGATGCCGACCATCTGGGCAAGCGCCTTGGTAGTGCAGACCTGACCTTGATCGATGCGCGTGCCTTGCCGCGTTTTCGCGGTGAAGTGGAGCCGATCGACCCGGTGGCAGGGCATATTCCCGGGGCCCAGTGCGCGGCGTTTACCGACAACCTGGGGGCTGACGGGCGTTTTTTGCCGGCGGATCAGCTAAAGCAGCGTTTTGCCGAAAAGCTGGGTGGACGGGGGCCGGAGCAGTTGGTGTCTTATTGCGGGTCTGGGGTAACCGCTTGCCATAACCTGTTTGCAATGGCCCTGGCGGGGTACCCGCTGGGCAAGCTGTATGCGGGGTCGTGGAGCGAGTGGATCAACAATCCGCAGCATGCTGTGGCCACCGGCGAGTAAGCAGATCGGGTTAAATCTCTGTGGGAGCGCGCAGCCTTTACGCATTCGAGCGCTAGCTGCCGTCCACCAGCCACTGCGGAATCCGTCGTTCCAGGTAGTACCCCGGATTTCGCAGGCTGCCATCGACAAAGCCCACATGCCCACCGCGGTCATGCAGTTCGAAGCGGGTTTGTGGTGACAGTTCACGGGCCGTCGGCAGGCTGTGGCTGGACACGAAGGGGTCATCGCTGGAATGGATGATCAGCGTTGGCGTGCGGTTCTGGCCAAGGAAGAAGTGGCTGGATGAGCGACGATAGTAGTCGTGCGCATCGCGAAAGCCATTGAGCGGTGCAGTGACTTTACCGTCGAAGTCCCAGAATGTGCGCAAGTTGGTGAGTTGGCCCAGGCGCTCCAGTGTCGCCAGCTGTTCATGCTGGCCCTGGTCGTGGAAGTGCCGCTGCTTGAGCTGAACATACGCCAGCATCTCGCGCATGAAATGCGCCTGATACACCTTGGAGAACCCTTGGCCGATACGGTCGGCACAGTGGTCCAGGCGAAAGGGTACCGAAACTGCAGCCGCTGCCTCCAGTTGGCTGGCGACGCCGCTCTCACCCAAGTACTTCAACAATACATTGCCACCCAGCGAATAACCCACTGCATACAGCGGCGCCAGCGGGCGCTGGGCGCGAAGATGGCTGACAATTTCCGCCAGGTCTTCGCTGGCGCCGGAATGGTAGCTGCGCGGCAACAGGTTGGGCTCGCCTGAACAACCCCGCCAGTTCACTGCCACGCTGGCCCAGCCGCGACCTTGCAGCGCTTGCTGCAAGCCTTTCACGTAGGGCGAGTGAGACGAGCCGGTCAGCCCATGCAGCACCAGTACCAGTGGCGCATGGGGTTGGTGCGGGCCATGCCAGTCCAGGTCGATGAAGTCGCCGTCAGCCAGCCACAGTCGTTCGCGGTCACGCTGCAGCTCAGGCAGCTTGCGCCAGAGTGGCCCCCACAAGGTCTGCAGGTGGGGATTGGACAGGCCGATGGCCGGACGGAATGTGGCGTTGGGGCTGGGCATGCTGGGTGGCTCATGATGTGCCTTGCTAGCTTGCCACGAAACAGCGCCACAGTACCTGCGCCATTGGTGGGAGTGAAGGTGCAGCTCCAAGCATGGCACAGATGGGGTGTGGCAACCCATTACACCCCACCCGGCGGGTAATCAGCCCCGCTGCCAGAGTGCGTAGTGCACCTGGCCGGTCTTCTTCTCGCGGTGCAGGCGCCAGTTGCCTGGCAGTTGCAAGGTCGAGGGTGCCGCTTCGCTTTCGGTGTAGACCCAAGCCTGCTCGCTCAACCACTGATGCTGCTCCAGCATGTTGCAGGTGTTGGCCAGCAGGTCCTGGTGGAACGGCGGGTCGAGGAACACGACATCGAACTGCTGCTTGGCCGGGCCTTGCAGGTAGCGCAGGGCGTCGGTTTGCAGAATTTGCCCGCGGGGACAGCGCAGGATTTCGAGGTTGTTCTTCAGGTTGGCGATGGCCGCAGGGTTGCTGTCCAGCGCCACGGCATCCTCGGCCCCACGGGACAGGGCTTCGAGCACCAAGGCACCGCTGCCGGTGAAGGCGTCCAACACGCGGGCGCCCTCGATGTAGGGTGCCAGCCAGTTGAATACGGTTTCCCGTACGCGGTCAGGCGTTGGCCGCAGGCCTTCGCCTTCCGGCACCGCCAGGCGGCGGCTGCGCCACTCGCCGGCGATGATGCGCAGGTGGCCCTGGCCCTTGCTTTGGCCCGCTTGCGGGCGGGCGGGAGGGGTGGATCTTGGCATTAGTGCTCCGGTACCCCGAGCGGTTGCTCGGAGGGCTTGTCAGTGGGTGCTGGCAGCGGTTTTTGTGGCACTTTCGGGCCAACGGTGACGATCACCAGTTTATCGGCTGACAGGTGTTTGTTCATGGCTGCCTTGACCTGTTCGACGGTAAGGGCCTGGGACTGTTGCATGAAGTCCTCTAGCCAGGTCAGCGGCAAGTTGTAGAAGCCGATCGCGCCCAATTGGCCGACGATGCTGGCATTGCTGGCATTGGACAGCGGGAAGCTGCCGGCCAGCTCGCGCTTGGCATCGTCCAGTTCCTGTTGGGTAGGGCCCGTCTTCAGGTAGTCGGCGAGAATGCCTTGCACCAGCTTGAGCGTACCTTCGCTGAGCTCGGCACGGGTTTGCAGGTTGATCATGAACGGACCGCGTACCTGCATCGGGCTGAATACCGAGTAAACGCCGTAGGTCAGGCCACGCTTCTCTCGCACCTCGCTCATCAGCCGGGTACCGAAGGCGCCACCCCCAAGGATCTGGTTGCCCAGCGACAGGGCTGGCCAGTCCGGGTCCTGGCGGTCGATCCCCAGTTCGGCCAGCATCAGGTGGGTCTGCTTGGACGGGAAGTCGATGTGGGTCAGGCCGGCCTTGGCGTCTGTGGGTTGGGCCGGTGCGGCCAGCGCAGGGCCCTTGGGCAGGCCAGCCGACACCTGGGCGGCGATGGCTTCGGCCTCTGCACGGCTGAGGTCGCCGACCAGGGCGATTACCGCATTGCCGCCGGTATAGGCCTTGGCGTGGAACGCGCGCAGCTGGGCAAGGCTTATGCCCGTGATGCTCTCTGCGGTGCCGTCGCTTGGGTGGGCGTAGGGGTGGTCGCCATAGAGCTTGCCGAAAAGGGCCTTGCCGGCGATCTTGCCGGGGTTTTGCTTCTCATATTCGAAGCCAGCCAGCATCTGGTTCTTGATGCGTTTGAGGGCATCCTCGGGGAATGTTGGCTTGCCCGCCACCTCTGTAAACAGTTTGAGGGCCGGTTCGCGCTTGTCCTTGGTACTGAGGCTGCGCAGCGATGCGACGGCCATGTCGCGGTAGGAACCGTTGCCAAAGTCTGCGCCCAGGCCTTCGAAGCCCTCGGCGATGGCGGTGACGTCCTTGCCGGCCACGCCCTCGTTGAGCATGGCGTTGGTCAGAGCGGCCAGGCCTGGCGTGCCGCCGTCCTGGCTGCTGCCGGCAGCGAAGGTGACGCGCAGGTCGAACATGGGCAGTTCGCGGGCCTCGACGAACAGCACCCGGGCACCTTCGGCGGTGTTCCAGTGCTGGATGTTCAGCTGACGCCGGCTGGGTGCCTTGCCATTCAGTTCGGCCAGCGACTGCAAGGTGTTGGCCGGGCGGGCTGCGCTGCTGTCGGCCTTGGCAGCGTTATCGGCCATGGCCGGAGCGGCCAGCACTGCCGCCAGCGCCAGGGCACGAATGCCCGTGACCAGCAGGGTTGGGCGTGGTGCGCGGCGATCACTCATGGGCGGACTCCTCGGGCAGTACATGGGCAACGCTCAGGCGTTCGCGGGTGAAGTAGGTGCGCGCGGCGTTCTGGATGTCCTGCGGGGTGACGCGCTTGAGCTCGTCCAGTTCGCTGTCGATCAGCTTCCAGGACAGGCCGACGGTTTCCAGCTGGCCGATGGTGGTGGCCTGGCTGCTGATGGAGTCGCGGTCGTAGACCAGGCCGGCGATGACCTGGGCGCGTACGCGTTCCAGCTCTTCGGCGCTGGGCGGCGTGCTCTTGAGTTCTTCAAGCAGCTGCCAGATGCCTTTCTCGACGTCGGCGAGGGTTTTCTGCTTCTGCACATTCGGCGTCGCCGAGATCAGAAACAGGCTGTCGCCGCGGGTGAAGGCGTTGTAGCTGGACGACGCGCCGGCCACCAGTTCCTGGCCACGCTCCAGGCGGGCCGGCATGCGGGCGCTGTAGCCGCCGTCGAGCAGTGCCGAGATCAGGCGCAGGGCATGTACCGTCCGAGGGTCCTTGGCGGTGGGCAGGCCGGGCACGTTGAAGCCGTAGATCAGGCTTGGCAGCTGGGTTCGTACGTGCAGGGTCAACTGGCGCCAACCAGGTTCGGCCAGTTCCAGTGGCAGCTTGGCTGGCGGTACGGCGCGTTTGGGAATATTGCCGAAATACTTCTGCGCCAGGCCCTTGACCTCGGCGGCGGTGACATCACCGACCACCACCAGGGTGGCGTTGTTGGGGGCGTACCAGGACTCGTACCAGTGGCGCAGTTCCTCGACCTTCATGCGCTCCAGGTCGGCCATCCAGCCAATGGTCGGCGTGTGGTAGCCGCTGGCCGGGTAGGCCATGGCGCGGAACAGCTCGAATGCCTTGGCATTGGGCTGGTCGTCGGTGCGCAGGCGGCGTTCTTCCTTGATGACCTCGATTTCGCGGCTGAACTCGTCGGCAGGCAGGCGCAGGCTGGCCAGGCGGTCCGCCTCCAGTTCCAGGGCTACCGGCAAGCGGTCGCGGGCCAGCACTTGGTAATAGGCGGTGTAGTCGTCGCTGGTAAAGGCGTTTTCATCGGCGCCGAGGTCACGCAGAATGCGCGAGGCCTCGCCGGGGCCGACCTTGGCGCTGCCCTTGAACATCATGTGTTCCAGCGCATGGGACAAGCCGGTCTGGCCCGGGGTCTCGTAGCTGGAGCCGACCTTGTACCAGATCTGCGAGACCACCACCGGGGCGCGATGGTCTTCGCGGACCACGACCTTCAGGCCATTGTCGAGGATGAATTCATGGGTGGGTTGCACATCGGCGGCGAAGGCCGCGAGCGGCAGGCAGAGCGTGCCGAGCAACAGGCCAGCGGCGCGGCGGGCTAGAGCGTTCATACGGTGTTTAACCTGTTCGGCGGCCCGCTGGGTTTAGCGTCGGCGGGCCAGGAGGTGCTAGGATACTGATCCGGTTGCCTGGCGACCATGCCTGTCGCCGTTCTGGCCCACAGGACACTAAGTCAAAACGTTGCGCATGAACCAGCCGGCTTCAAGATAGTCTGTTCTGCGTAGAGAGAATTCCCGATTGGCCATAGCTGGCCTATCGCTACCCTGAGATAGCCGTCTTCCATGTTTGGTTCCAACGACGACAAAAAAGCGCCGGCCGAGGCTGGTGAGAAGAAAGGCCTGTTCAGCTGGTTTCGCAAGAAGCCGCAGCCACCTGCGGGAGCGGGCGTGCCCGCGCATGAACCCCCCGCTGTCGAGCATTCTGCAGCCGCTCCGGTCGAGGGATCTGCCGCCGAAGCGCCACAGGCCCCCGAACCCGTTCAGGCCTCTGCTGCCCCACAGCTGGCTGAGCCGCAGCCGGTCGCCGCACCGGCCCGGCCCCCGGTAGTCGAGGCCCCCGTCCCTGAACCGGTTGCCTCGCAGCCGTTGCAGGCGCCTGAGCCAGAGCTGGTCGCATCCCAGCCGCTGGTGGCACCTGCACCGCAGCCGGTTGCGTCCATGCCCTTGCAGGCGGCCCCTGTCGAGTCTGCCCCTGTCGAGGCCGCAGCGCCGGTCAGCAACCTGGTGCTACCGGTTGCCGAAGAGCCCGTGGCCCTGGTGCCGGACCTGGAGCCGAAGGCACCGCCCGCAATCCCGGAACGCGCGGCACCCGCCCCTGTTGCTGCACCCGTCGAACAGGCCAAGCCCGGCTTCTTCGCGCGCCTCAAGCAAGGCCTGTCCAAGACCAGTGCCAGCATCGGCGAGGGCATGGCCAGCCTGTTCCTCGGCAAGAAGGTCATCGACGACGACCTGCTCGACGAAATCGAGACGCGCCTGCTGACTGCCGACGTGGGTGTGGAGGCTACCTCGGCCATTGTCCAGAACCTGACCCAGAAGGTCGCGCGCAAGCAGTTGGCCGATGCCGATGCCCTGTACAAATCGTTGCAGGAAGAACTGGCTGCGCTGCTGCGCCCGGTCGAGCAGCCACTGAACGTACAGGCCCAGAACAAACCCTATGTGATTCTTGTGGTTGGCGTGAACGGCGCCGGCAAGACCACCACCATTGGCAAGCTGGCGAAAAAGCTGCAACTGGAAGGCAAGAAGGTCATGCTGGCTGCCGGTGATACCTTCCGCGCCGCCGCGGTCGAGCAGTTGCAGGTGTGGGGCGAGCGTAACCAGATTCCGGTGATCGCCCAGCACACGGGGGCCGACTCTGCTTCGGTCATCTTCGATGCCGTGCAGGCCGCCAAGGCCCGTGGCGTCGACGTGCTGATCGCCGACACTGCCGGCCGCCTGCACACCAAAGACAACCTGATGGAAGAGCTGAAGAAGGTCCGCCGGGTCATCGGCAAGCTCGACGTTGAGGCGCCGCACGAGGTGCTGCTGGTGCTTGACGCCGGCACCGGCCAGAACGCCATCAGTCAGGCCAAGTACTTCAACCAGAGCGTCGAGCTGACCGGCCTGGCCCTGACCAAGCTGGACGGCACTGCCAAGGGCGGGGTGATCTTCGCCCTGGCCAAGCAGTTCAACATCCCGATCCGTTTCATCGGCGTCGGTGAAGGCATCGACGACCTGCGTACCTTCGAAGCCGAGCCGTTCGTCAAGGCTCTGTTCGCCGAGCGAGATTGACCATGATCCGATTCGAGCAGGTTGCCAAGCGCTATCCCAACGGTCATGTGGGGTTGCATGAGCTGAGTTTCCGGGCGCGCCGGGGCGAATTCCTGTTCGTCACCGGCCACTCGGGCGCAGGCAAGAGCACCCTGCTGCGCCTGTTGCTGGCCATGGAGCGCCCGACCAGCGGCAAGCTGATGCTGGCTGGGCAGGACCTGGGCCAGATCAGCAATGCGCAAATCCCATTCCTGCGCCGGCAAATCGGCGTGGTGTTCCAGAACCACCAGTTGTTGTTCGACCGCACCGTTTTCAACAACATTGCCTTGCCGCTGCAGATTCTCGGCCTGTCCAAGGTCGAGATCGCCAAGCGCGTGGACTCGGCGCTGGAGCGCGTGTCGCTGTCCGACAAGGGCGAGCTGTTCCCGGCCGACCTTTCCACCGGGCAGCAACAGCGGGTGGGTATCGCCCGCGCCATTGTTCACCAGCCGGCTCTGCTGCTGGCCGACGAACCCACCGGTAACCTCGACCCGCGCCTGGCTGCAGAGATCATGGGCGTGTTCGAGGACATCAACCGCCTGGGCACGACGGTATTGATCGCCAGCCACGACCTGGCACTGATCGCGCGCATGCGCCACCGCATGCTGACCTTGCAACGCGGCCGCTTGATCGGCGATGGGGAGGCCGGGCAATGAACACTACACGCACGCCGAAGGTTTCCGAGCGGGTCGCACCGAAACCGGCCGATCCGCAACCTGCGAAGAAAAAGCGCGGTGAAGACGATGATGGCCCGGACTTCCGCACCCTGCTGCATGCCTGGCTGGAAAGCCACCGTGCCAGCTTGGCCGACAGCCTGCGCCGCCTGGGCAAGCAGCCGATCGGCAGCTTCTTCACTTGCCTGGTCATGGCAGTGGCGCTGAGCATGCCGATGGGCCTGTCCTTGTTGCTGAAGAACGTCGAGCAGCTGGGCGGTTCGTGGCAGCGCGCTGCGCAGATTTCGCTGTACCTCAAGCTTGATGCCGGCAGCCGCGATGGCGAAGCGCTGCGCGACGAGATCAAGGGCATGCCTGGCGTGGCGGACGCCCAGTATGTCAGCCGCGAGCAGGCCCTGGAGGAGTTCCAGCAGCAGTCCGGACTGGGCGAGGCCTTGCGCGAACTGCCAGACAACCCACTGCCGGGTGTGGTGGTGGTAACCCCGACCGAGGTCGACAAGCCGGCCCTGGACGCCTTGCGTCAGCGCCTGGCGGAGCTGCCGCGGGTGGACGTGGCGCAACTGGACCTGGTCTGGGTCGAGCGCCTGGCAGCCATCCTCAAGCTGGGTGACCGCTTCGTCTTCGGCCTGGCCGTGATGCTGATTTCTGCCCTGCTGTTAGTAATCGGTAACACAATTCGTCTACACATTGAAAACCGTCGTATCGAGATCGAAGTGATCAAGCTGGTCGGCGGCACTGACGCCTACGTGCGCCGGCCGTTCCTGTACATGGGCGCCCTGTATGGCCTGGGCGCAGGCCTGCTGGCGTGGGGTATCCTGGCGTTTGGCCTGAACTGGCTGAACGAGGCGGTGGTAGGGCTTTCCGGGCTGTATGGCAGTGACTTCGCCCTGGGCGGCGTTCCGGCTTCCGATGGTCTGTCGCTCTTGATCGGAGCAGTGTTGTTGGGGTATATCGGTGCATGGATTGCAGTCGCCCGCCACTTGAACGAGCTGGCGCCGCGATAGTTTTTACGTGCCAGCATTGACATTTTCTTCACTGCGGAACTTGTACCGTCGTTCCAGGTCAATGTTGGCAGCGCCCACAAGGTGCGAGTTTTGTAAGTCGGAGGTTCTTGAATGACCACATCGTTGCAACCTGCCTATGCCCTGGTACCCGGTGCAAACCTGGAAGCCTATGTGCACACGGTCAACAGCATCCCGCTGCTGACGGTCGAGCAGGAGCGTGATCTGGGCGAGCGTCTCTATTATGAGCAGGATGTCGAGGCCGCTCGTCAGATGGTGATGGCCCACCTGCGTTTCGTCGTACATATCGCCCGTAGTTATGCCGGCTACGGGTTGGCCCAGGCTGACCTGATCCAGGAAGGCAATGTCGGCCTGATGAAAGCCGTCAAGCGCTTCAACCCTGAAATGGGTGTGCGCCTGGTGTCGTTCGCTGTGCACTGGATCAAGGCAGAGATCCACGAGTTCATTCTGCGCAACTGGCGCATCGTCAAAGTGGCTACCACCAAGGCTCAGCGCAAGCTGTTCTTCAACCTGCGTAGCCAGAAGAAGCGCCTGGCGTGGCTGAACAACGACGAAGTGCATCGCGTGGCGGAAAGCCTTGGCGTCGAGCCGCGCGAAGTGCGCGAGATGGAAAGCCGCCTCAGCGGCCAGGACATGGCCTTCGATCCGGCAGCGGAAGCTGACGACGACAGCGCCTTCCAGTCGCCTGCGCATTACCTGGAAGACCACCGTTACGATCCGGCGGTGCAGTTGGAGGATGCCGACTGGAGTGACAATTCCACCAGCAACCTGCACGAAGCGCTGCAGGGCCTGGACGAGCGTAGCCGCGACATTCTCTACCAGCGTTGGCTGGCGGAAGAAAAGGCTACGCTGCATGAACTGGCAGACAAGTACAGCGTATCGGCTGAGCGTATTCGCCAGCTGGAGAAGAATGCGATGAACAAGGTCAAGGCTCTGATCGCTGCCTGATCGAGTCTGGGCTGTAAAGAAAAGCCGCTGGCCCTATGGGGTGAGCGGCTTTTTTGTTTGTGCTGGCTTTGCCGGCCTCTTCGCGGGTAAACCCGCTCCTACAGGGGATGCGGTTGCCTGTAGGCGCGGGTTTGCCCGCGAAGAGGCCGGGGATGCGGTTGCCCGTAGGCGCGGGTTTGCCCGCGAGGAGTCTGGGGATGCGGTTGCCCGTAGGCGCGGGTCTGCCCGCGAGGAGGCTGGGGATGCGGTTGCCTGTACGCGCGGGTTTGCCCGCGAGGAGGCCGGGCACGCGGTTGCCCGTAGGAGCGGGTTTACCCGCGAAAGGGCCGGGCCTGCATTCAAAGCTTTCTGGATGAGTCCAGCTGCATCAGGTAGCTGGGCCCGCCCAGCTGGCTCATCTGCCGGCGAATCCAGCCGGCCCGGCTGGCCACGTAGGCACTCGGCCGGCTGGCACTCCATTTGATGGGGCTAGGCAGCACCGCAGCCAGCTGCGCCGCCTGCTGGCGGCTGAGCCGGCTGGCGTCGACACCAAAGTGATAACGCGCCGCCGCCTGGGCACCAAACACGCCCTTGCCCCACTCGGCGCTGTTCAAATAGACCTCGAGAATCCGCTCCTTCGACCAGAACAGCTCAATCAGTGCGGTGAACCAGGCCTCCAGCCCCTTGCGAAACCAGCTGCGGCCTGACCACAGAAACAGGTTCTTGGCCACTTGTTGGGTCAGGGTGCTGGCGCCGCGAATGTTGCCACCGCGCTCGTTGTGGGCCAGCGCCGCCTGAATGGCCGGGAGGTCGAAGCCCCAGTGGTTGGCGAACTTCTGGTCCTCGCCAGCAATGACTGCAACCTTGAGCTCATCGGAGATGTTCTCCCATGGCTCCCAGTCGCGCTGCAGGTCGATCGGTTCACCATTCACCCAAGACTGTACCTTGCGCTCGACCATCAGCGCCGTGCCGGGCGGTGGTACCCAGCGGAACACCAGCACCAGCACGATGCTGCCGGCAACGAACCAGAGCAGGGCGCGGGAGAGGCGACGGATAAGCGTTGACAGCATGTCGATGGCTTGGCCCTAAGGGTGGAAGGGGCCATTATACAGACCCGATACAAGGAGTCGTCCCATGCTTCGCAGCTTCCTGATGCTTGCCGCCTTTTTTGGCTTTACCGGTGTCGCCCTGGGCGCCTTCGCCGCTCATGGCCTGAAAAACCGGCTGACGGCTGACTACCTGGCAATCTTCCATACCGGCGTGACTTACCAACTGGTCCATGCCTTGGCGATCTTCGGCGTTGCGGTGCTCTCGGCGCACCTGCCCGGGCGCCTGGTCGGGTGGGCTGGCGGCCTGTTTGCGTTGGGCATCGTGCTGTTCTCCGGCAGCCTGTACCTGCTGACCCTCAGTGGCCTTGGCAAGCTTGGCATCATCACCCCGATTGGTGGCTTGTGCTTCCTTGTCGGCTGGCTGTGCCTGGGCCTGGCAGCCTGGCGGCTGGGCTGACCGAGTGGTCCACAATCACGACTAATGGCGCGCACCGCCCTTGGGTTGCAGGGCGGTTCGGCGCTAGAATGCTGGCCCCAAAGAACAATGGTGGCCGTGCGCATGCGCATTAAATTGAACGGTGAACCTTACGAACTGCCTGCCGGCGAAAGCGTTGCAGCCCTGCTGGCGCGCCTGGAACTGACCGGGCGCCGTGTTGCAGTGGAACTGAACCTGGATATCGTGCCGCGTAGCCAGCACGACAGCACGCTGCTGAATGACGGCGACCAGGTCGAAGTGGTCCACGCCATCGGTGGCGGCTGACAGCAGCCCGGCGGTTCACAAGCAAGCCCTGCAACCTTTTCCCGAGGAACAACGATGAGCAACGTTCGTAGCGACAAGCCCTTCACCCTGGCCGGGCGTACTTTCCAGTCGCGCCTGCTGGTCGGTACCGGCAAGTACCGTGACATGGAAGAAACCCGCCTGGCCACCGAGGCCTCGGGTGCCGAAATCGTCACTGTCGCTGTGCGCCGCACCAACCTTGGCCAGAACGCGGGCGAGCCGAACCTGCTCGATGTACTGTCGCCCGACAAGTACACCATCCTGCCGAACACTGCAGGCTGCTTTGACGCGGTGGAAGCGGTACGCACTTGCCGTCTGGCCCGCGAACTGCTCGATGGGCGCAAATCGCACGAGTCCCGGACGCTGGTGAAGCTGGAAGTGCTGGCCGACCAGAAAACCCTGTTCCCCAACGTGATCGAAACCCTCAAGGCCGCCGAAGTGCTGGTCAAGGAAGGTTTCGACGTCATGGTCTACACCAGCGACGACCCGATCATCGCCCGTCAGCTGGCCGAAGTCGGCTGCATCGCGGTCATGCCGCTGGCTGGCCTGATTGGCACCGGCCTGGGTATCTGCAACCCCTACAACCTGCAGATCATCCTGGAAGAATCCAAGGTGCCGGTGCTGGTCGATGCTGGCGTGGGTACCGCATCCGACGCCACCATCGCCATGGAAATGGGCTGTGAGGCAGTGCTGATGAACTCGGCCATCGCCCACGCCCAGCAGCCGGTGCTGATGGCCGAGGCCATGAAACACGCCATTGTCGCGGGTCGCATGGCCTACCTGGCCGGCCGCATGCCGAAGAAACTCTATGCCAGCGCCTCTTCGCCGCTGGATGGTCTGATCAAGTAAGAGCAACTGATGACTGAATCGCACGATACGCCGATCACCTCCGATGGCGAAGCCCGCCCACACCGCCGCATCAAGAGCTTCGTGATGCGTGCCGGGCGCATGACCGAAGGCCAGCAACGCGGCCTGGACCAAGGCGGCCCGCTGTACATCCTGCCACTGGCTGACAGCCCGGTGGACTACGACCAGGTGTTCGGCCGTTCGGCCCCGCGCACCTTGGAGATCGGCTTCGGTATGGGCCATTCCCTGCTGGAAATGGCCGCTGCCGCACCTGAGCAGGACTTCATCGGTGTGGAAGTGCACCGCCCGGGTGTTGGCGCGCTGCTCAATGGCGTGCTGACCCAGGGGCTGAAAAACCTGCGGGTGTATGACTGCGATGCTATCGAAGTGCTGAACCGCTGCGTGGCGGATAACAGCCTTGATCGGCTGATGCTGTTCTTCCCAGACCCATGGCACAAGGCGCGTCACCACAAGCGCCGCATCGTCCAGCTGGAGTTCGCCGAGCTGGTACGTCGCAAGCTCAAGCCTGGTGGTGTGTTCCACATGGCCACCGATTGGGAGCCGTATGCCGAGTACATGCTGGAAGTGATGAGCGCAGCTCCTGGCTATCGCAACCGTGCGGCAGACGGCACCTATGTGCCGCGCCCCGAAGAGCGCCCGATCACCAAGTTCGAACGCCGCGGTGAGCGGCTGGGGCACGGGGTGTGGGACTTGAAGTTCGAGAAGGTCGATTGAGCGGCTGATACGGCTTCTCGATGTGCCGATGCTTGCAGGAATGCAGGCGAAAAAAACCGCCTTGAGAAGGGCGGTTTTTTCTTTGTAGGAGTGGGTTCACCCGCGAATACGGTAGTGGCGGCAACGGTGAACGGCGGGTGGAGATTGGCCAGCACGGCCGGCCCTTTCGCGGGTGAACCCGCTCCTACAAGGGCCCGGGGCCATTGGCTCAGCCTCGGCGATCCGCCACCACGCCAATCAATACCAGCACCACCAGCAACACAGGCGCCAACGCATAGTTGTTGAACTGGCTGAGCCCCTTCACCACCCACGGTGTGGCATAGATCAGCGCAGCACCGCTGCCGATCATGACCATCAGCGCCATGAACGGCACGCGCAGGGCGCCCGCGAGGCCGCCCAGGCGCTGCTCGGCCCAGGCTTTGACATCGGTGCCGAACAGCACCAGCAGGCAGCCTACCAAGGCCAGTGAAATCTCCGACAGGTTGCTGCGGCTCCAGCGGGAAACCGTCGCGAGCAGATCAAGTACCAGATCCATGGGTCATCCTTAGGTCAAGAAATACTGCAGCAGGTCATTGAGGAACAACTGGCCCCTCGGCGTGGCTACCAGTCGATCCGGTTCGACCTGCAAAAGGCCCTTTTGTTCGGCGGCGCGGCGTGCTTCCTGCAGCTGTGACAGTGGCAAGCCGGTGCGTTGGGTGAACAGTTCGGCTTCCACGCCATCGGTCAGGCGTAGGGCGTTCATCAGGAACTCGAACGGCAGTTCATCGACTGGCAGCAGCTTCTCGCCGGCCTTGAACGGCTTGGCCAGGTTCAGGTAATCCTTGGGCAGGCGGGTCTTCCAGGTACGCAGGATGCGCCCGTCGGCAAAGGTGAGCTTGCCGTGAGCGCCAGCGCCAATGCCGATGAAGTCACCGAAGCGCCAGTAGTTGAGGTTGTGGCGGGCGGCGCGGCCTGCCTGGGCGTAGGCCGATACCTCGTACTGGCGGTAGCCGTGCTCGGCCATCAGCGCTTGGCCGGCTTCCTGAATATCCCAGAGGATGTCGTCTTCGGGCAGCTCTGGCGGCTGGTTCCAGAACACCGTGTTCGGCTCCACGGTCAGCTGATACCACGACAGGTGTGTCGGCCCCAGATCGATGGCCTGGCGCAGGTCACCCAGCGCGTCGTCCAGCGACTGGTCGGGCAGGCCGTGCATCAGGTCCATGTTGAAATTGTCGAAACCGGCCGCACGCGCCATGTCGGCGGCCCGCACCGCTTCGTCGCCATTGTGGATGCGCCCCAGTGCCTCCAGCTTGGCTGGCTGGAAGCTCTGCACGCCGATCGAAAGACGGTTGATACCAGTCTGCCGGTAGGCCTTGAACTTGTCCTGCTCGAAGGTGCCCGGGTTGGCTTCGAGGGTGATCTCGATGTCTGGCGCGAACGGAATACGTTGCTCTATGCCACGCAGTAGCCGGCCAAGGGCGTTGGCACTGAACAGGCTTGGCGTACCGCCACCGAAGAAGATCGAGCTGATCGGGCGACCTTGTACGGCAGCCAGTTCCTGGTCGAGGTCGTCGAGCAGGGCTGTGACGTAGGCATCTTCCGGTAGTTCAGGCCCGGCTGCGTGGGAGTTGAAGTCGCAATAAGGGCATTTGCGTACGCACCACGGAATGTGGATGTACAGCGCCAGCGGCGGCAGGCTGCTAAAGCCTGCCGCGCCGGGGGGCGACAGCATTTCGATCATGCCAGGCCCAGACGTTTGCGCAGCAGGGCCATGGCACGGGCGCGGTGGCTGAGCTGGTTCTTGTCTGCTGGGGCTAGATCGGCGCTGGAGCAGTTGCGCTCCGGTACCCAGAACAGCGGGTCGTAGCCAAAGCCCTGCTCGCCGCTGGCCTCGAACAGGATGCGCCCGTGCCACAGGCCTTCGCACAAGATCGGCAATGGGTCGTCGGCGTGGCGCACCAGCGCCAGAACGCAGACGAACTGTGCACTGCGCTCAGCTTCAGGCACGTCTTTCAAGGCTTCGAGCAGCTTGGCGTTGTTTGCCGCGTCACCTTTGCCATCGGCATAGCGCGCCGAGTAGATGCCCGGCGCGCCGCCGAGGAAGTCCACCGCCAGGCCAGAGTCATCGGCCAGGGCCGGCAGGCCGGAAATGCGGGCGGCGTTGCGCGCTTTGAGGATGGCGTTCTCGACGAACGACAGGCCGGTTTCTTCCGGCTCCACCTGGCTGAACTCACCAATCGAGTGCAGTTGCACGGAATGGCCGAGCATGGCCTGGAGTTCCTTCAGTTTGCCGGCATTGTGGCTGGCCAATACGAGTTGCTGGAAATTCATCATTCGCCTGGGAACACTTCCTGGTTGAAGCGGAGAGAGTTGCTGATGCCGCCGGTTTCGATGGTCAGGTCGAAGGTGACGGTTTCTGGTTGTTCGATCTTGAACTGGGCGATGTAGTACACCGCGCCCGGTTCGGTAATCTGCTTGAACGACAGCGGGCTGATGCGCCCGGTCAGGTCTCTGACCTTACCGCTGACCAGTGCTGGGGTGGGCTTGCCGGCCTTGAGCACGGTAATGTTGAGCACGCCCTGGTTCTTGCTGCGCACCAGGCCGGTGGCCGCGGCCACCTCGGGTGGGAGCATGCTCGAGGTGAATGCGCTGTAGTGCACCGTCACGTCGCCAAATACCTCCTTGCGCTCGGGGCGTGCGGCATCGGCAGCCAATACTGGCAGGGCCAGGCACAGGCTGATCAGGAACAGGGCTAGGCGACGCATGGTGCGATTCCTCCGGTGGGCGTCAGACCGCGAGCTGATGCTCTTGCAGGCCCGGACTGCTGACGCGGTAGATGCCGATCTCACCTAGAAGATTAGGCCATAGCCGGCCACCCCACCCGTTGCGGTGCAAGTGGTCGACCGCCAGGCGGTCGAGTACCTTGGCTCGGCGTTCGTGCACAAGTTCTTCGAAGTCGGCGAAGGTGCAGAAGTGGATGTTCGGCGTGTTGTACCAGGTATACGGCATGAAGTCCGATACCGGCATGCGGCCTTTGGTCGCCAGGTACCAGCGGCAGCGCCAGTGGCCGAAGTTCGGGAAGGTGATGATGCACTGACGGCCTACTCGCAGCATTTCGTCGAGGATGCGGTCGGGGTATTCCACGGCCTGCAGGGCTTGGGTCATGATCACCACGTCGAAGCTGTTGCTGGCGAAGTTGCCCAGGCCTTTGTCCAGGTCCTGTTCGATGACGTTGACGCCCTTGGCCACGCAGGCGGCGATATTGTCGGCGTCGATTTCCAGGCCGTAGCCGGTGACCTGTTTGCGGTCACGCAGCGAGGCCAGCAGTTCGCCGCTACCGCAGCCCAGGTCGAGTACCCGGCTGCCGGCGGGGATCCAGTCGTGGATGATTTCCAGATCGGCTCTCATGCTGTCCTCAGATGGCAATGCGGTTCATGTAGTTCGAGAAACCCTGCATGTAGCGAGGTGTGGGGATCAGGAAGGCATCGTGCCCGTAGGGCGAATCGATCTCCAGGTAGCAGACGTTCTTGCGCGCGGCCATCAGCGCGTCGACGATCTCGCGCGAACGGGCCGGAGAGAAGCGCCAGTCGGTGGTGAACGACATGATGCAGTAGTCTGCCTTGACGTGGGCCAGGGTGGCGGCCAGATCACCACCGTGCGTGGCGGCCGGGTCGAAATAGTCCAGTGCCTTGGTCATCAGCAGGTAGGTGTTGGCGTCGAAACGGCCGGAAAACTCCTCGCCCTGATAGCGCAGGTAGCTTTCGACCTGGAACTCGACGCTGTGGAAGTCGTAGTTGAGCTTGTCGCTTTTCAGCTCTCGGCCGAATTTTTCACCCATCGAATCATCGGACAGATAGGTAATGTGGCCGACCATGCGTGCCAGCATCAGGCCGCGCTTGGGGATCACGCCCTGGTCCTGGAACGAGCCTCCATGGAACTCGGGGTCGGTAAGAATGGCCTGACGCGCCACCTCGTTGAAGGCGATGTTCTGCGCCGACAGCTTGGGTGCCGAGGCGATGTCGACGCAGTGGCGTACGCGTTCGGGGTAGGTCATCGTCCATTGCAGCGCCTGCATGCCCCCCAGGCTACCGCCGACGATAGCTGCCCACTGCTGGATGCCCAGGCGGTCGGCCAGCCGTGCCTGGCTGTGCACCCAGTCTTCCACGGTCAATACCGGGAACTCGGCTCCATATGGCTTGCCGGTGGCCGGGTTGACACTGCTGGGGCCGGTGCTGCCGTTGCAGCCGCCGAGGTTGTTCAGGCTGACCACGAAGAAGCGGTTGGTGTCGATCGGTTTGCCAGGGCCGATGCAGCTGTCCCACCAGCCCGGCTTGCGGTCGGTGGCGGCATGGTAGCCAGCGGCATGGTGGTGGCCGGACAGGGCATGGCAGATCAGCACGGCGTTGCTCGCGCTGGCGTTCAGGGTGCCATAGGTCTCGTAGACCAGTTCGTAACTGGCCAGTGAACGGCCACAGGCCAGTGCCAGCGGTTCATCGAACCGGGCGGTTTGCGGTACTACCAGACCGACGGAATCTTCGGGAAAGACAGTTGACATCGACCCTGCTCACGCTTGACGGAGGCGTAAGTCTAAAGAGCGCTACCCCCAGCGGCAAGCAAAGGCTTGCGACTGGGGGCACGCTGGCTCTGGCGAGCCTCAGATCATTCGCCACAGCTCTTGAGGCATGCCCGCGTAGGCGGCCAGCGGAGGCATGACAAACGACTGGATCACCTGGATCGCCAGGAAGGCGAAGATCGGCGAGATGTCCATGCCGCCCAGGTTTGGCACCAGGCGGCGGAACGGCGCCAGCACGGGCTCGCTGATCTGGTAGGCCAGTTCGGCCGCCGGGTTGTGGCTGTTGGGGGCAACCCAGGAAACGATCACCATGACGATCATCGCCACCCAGAAAATCTTCAGGAACAGCGAGGTAATGCCGATGATCGCCCACATCAGCAGGTGCAGGACGTCGCCGAAGGTACCGTAGGTGACCATCAGCACAAAGCCCATCAGCAAGGCCTGGATGACTACCGCCAGCAGTAGCGACGAGGTATCCAGCCCGCCAACGCTAGGGATGATCCGGCGGATCGGCTTGAGCAGCGGTTGGGTGGCACGAACGGCGAACTGGCACAGCGGGTTGTAGAAGTTGGCCTTGACCAGTTGCAGCACGAAGCGCAGCAGGACGATGACCAGGTAAAGGCTGACCAGGGTTTGCACCACGAAAATCGCGGCGCCTGACAGTGCATTCATCTAAAGCTCCTTATTTGCCCAGTTGTTCGGCCAGCTCGGCGGAGCGCGTGGCTGCAGCCTGCAGCGCCTGCTCGACGATGGCTTCGAAGCCGCTGGCCTGGAACGACTTGATCGCCGCTTCCGTGGTGCCGGCGGGCGAAGTGACGCGGCGGCGCAGTTCAGCGGCATCGACATCGCTTGCAACTGCCATGCGCGCGGCGCCCAGGGCCGTCTGCAAGGTCAGTTGGGAGGCCGTTTCGCGTGGCAGGCCGAGTTTTTCGCCTGCCGCGGTCATGGCCTCGATCAGCAGGAAGAAGTACGCCGGGCCACTGCCGGACACAGCTGTCACGGCGTCCAGTTGCTGTTCCTGCTCCAGCCACAGGGCGGTGCCCACGGCCGACAGCAGTTGTTCGGCCTGCTGACGCTGTTCGCCGGACACTTCAGCGGTGGCGTACAGGCCGCTCACGCCTTGGCGCAGCAATGCCGGGGTGTTGGGCATGCAGCGCACCACCGGGCGAGCACCCACCCAGCTTTGCAAGCTGGCGCACGTGATGCCGGCGGCGATTGAAACGATCAGCTGGCCATCCTGCAGGTTGGGTTGCAGTGCCTGACATACGGTTTTCATGACTTGTGGCTTGACCGCCAGCACGATGACGTCAGCGCCATCGATGGCCTGGGCGTTGTCCTCGAAGGCTTCAATGCCGTGCTCGGCCTGGATGCGACTGCGGGTCTCGGCGCCCGGGTCGCTGGCGCGGATCTGCGAGGCGTCCAGGCCCTGGGCACGCAGACCACCGATCAGGCTGGCGGCCATGTTGCCGGCGCCGATAAAGGCAATACGTGTCTTGCTCATGTCAGGTCCTTGTGGAAAAGAGTGAGTGAAGCATGGAATCAGGTGTTGCCGTAGTCGCGGGCGCCGAACAGGGCCGTGCCAATTCGTACCCACGTCGCGCCCTGGGCGATAGCCGCTTCCAGGTCGTGGCTCATGCCCATGGACAGGGTGTCCAGGCCAAACCCCAGGCCTTCCTGCAACTTGCGCAGGCTGGCGAAGGCGGCCTCCTGGGTGGCGCGGTCTTCGGTGGGTTCCGGGATTGCCATCAGCCCGCGCAGGCGCAGGTTGGGCAGTGCGGCTACGGCTTTGGCCAACGCGGGTAGGTCGACCGGGGTGCAGCCGGATTTACTGTCTTCGCCGCTGACGTTTACCTGCAGGCAGATGTTCAGCGGCGCCAACCCGGCAGGGCGCTGTTCCGACAGGCGTTGGGCAATTTTCAGGCGGTCCACGGAATGCACCCAGTCGAAATGCTCGGCGATGGCTTTGGTCTTGTTCGACTGAATGGGGCCGATGAAGTGCCAGATCAAGGGCAAGTCGCTGAGGGCCTGCTGCTTTGTCAGTGCTTCCTGTAGGTAATTCTCCCCGAAGTCGCGCACACCGGCGGCATGGATCTCGCGGATAGCGCTGGCGGGCTTGGTCTTGCTCACGGCCAGCAACTGGACGCTGGCCGGATCACGCCCGACTGCCTGGGCAGCACTGGCGATACGGGCGGAAATCGCGGAAAGGTTGTCTGCTAGGGTGGACATGGATCGATGCCGGCAGCTGTAGGGTCTGCGGCATTCTACCTGCTTGAAGGCCTTTGGGGAGTCTCATGGATGTGACCGACCTGTTGGCCCGAGCTGTGGATGCGGGGGCTTCAGACCTGCACCTGGCGACGGGCCAGATTCCGATGCTGCGCCTGGATGGCGAGTTGCAGCGTATGGGCTTGCCGCCCTTGAGCCAGGGTGCCTTGAACGAGGGCATGGCGAGCGTGCTGGATGACGACCAGCGCCGGCAGTGGGCCCAAGGCGATGAAATGGACCTTGCGCTGGAGTTGCCGGCGCTTGGGCGCTTTCGGCTGAACCTGTTTCGCCAGTTGAATGGCCCGGCGGTTACCTTTCGGTTGATTCCGGGGCGCATTGCGACGGTGAGTGAGCTGGACCTTGCGGATGTGTTTCAAGCTGTTGCGCAATGCCGGGATGGCTTGATCCTCGTGGGCGGGCCGACCGGCAGTGGCAAGTCCAGTACCCTGGCAACGCTACTCGACCAGCTGAACCGCGAGCGGGCGCTGCACATCATCACCCTGGAAGACCCTGTCGAGGTTATCCATGCCAGCCAGCGCAGCCTGGTCAACCAGCGTGAGATGGGGCGCCATAGTCGCGGCTTTGCTCAGGGGCTGCGCAGTGCGCTGCGCCAGGACCCGGACGTGATCATGATCGGCGAGTTGCGCGACCTTGAAACCATTCGCCTGGCCCTGCGCGCGGCCGAAACCGGGCACCTGGTGCTGGCAACCGTGCATGCGCGTTCGGCGACCAGCAGCATCGACAGGTTGGTGGAGGTTTTTGCTGCCGAGGAAAAGCCGTTGGTGCGGGCGATGCTGGCCGAGTCGCTGCGCCTGGTGGTCGCGCAGGTGCTGGTCAGGCGCGTGGGGGGCGGGCGGGTGGCGGCGCGGGAAGTGCTGGTGGCGACGCCGGCGGTGCGTAACCTGATTCGGGAGGGGCGCTTGGCGCAGTTGTCTTCGGTGATGCAGGGCGGGGCGGCGGAGGGGATGCTGACGATGGAGGGGGCGTTGCGGAGGCTGAGGGAGCGAGGGTTGATCAAAGGCTTGTAGTACCTGCAAAGGCCCTTTCGCGGGCGCGCCCCCCCCCACAGGTATGGCGCTGCCCGCGAGAGCGACGCGGTAGCTGTGGGAGCGGGCGTGCCCGCGAAGGGGCCGGTACCGGATAGCGCCGATCAGATTAACGCTTGGCCAGACTCAGCTGCTGCTGCTCTTTCGGCAGCACCCGTTTGGCCACCACGTAGTGCTTCTGCCAGTAAGGCTTGCTCAAGGTGTCGATACTCACCCGCTTGCCACGGCGTGGCGCGTGGATGAAGCGGTCGTTACCCAGGTAAATGGCGACGTGATTGACCCGACGGCTCTTGATGTTGAAGAAGATCAGGTCGCCAGGCTTCAGATCACCCTTGGCCACCTTCACCCCGTGGCCCTGGGCCATGGCATTGGAGGTGCGCGGCAGGTCGACGTCGGCGACGTCGTTGAAGGCGTATTTGACCAGCCCGCTGCAGTCAAAGCCTTTTTTCGGGCTGCTGCCGCCCCAAACATAAGGGGTACCGAGCACATTTACCGCACGGCTCAGCACATCGCTGCTTTGCTTAGGCGACATGGCGGCGACATTCGCACCGCGGTTGCTGACGGCATTGCTTGGGCGGGCGCGCAGCGCGGTCTGCTTGGCGGGTGCGTGTTTCACCGACGCGTTGGTCGTGTAGCCGGTGAAACCATTGGGAAGACGTTGCTCACGATTGGTGGCGTGGGCGGCCAGGGGCAATAATAGGCAGAGGGTCAGCCATGTCTTGATCAAAGGCGGCATAGATGAAGCTCTTATGAATAGTTATGTGTTGGGCGCGCAACTTTATAACAGCTTTTTGATCAGTTATTGATCCGTTGGTCGATTGCTTAGGCGCCGTATGTCGGGTAGCGACGAGAAAGTCACATTTTTTCTTAGAAAATTTTCGGATAACCCACGGGGGCTATGAATGAACAGTTATCAACAGGGGGTGCCCTTTCACGACACCCACAGCAAAACCATTGGCTACCTGCTGTGGATTTTCGGCTTCACCGGGTCCCATCGTTTCTATTACGGCAGGCCGATTACCGGGACCATCTGGTTCTTCACCTTCGGCTTGCTGGGCATTGGTTGGTTGATCGACCTGTTCCTGATCCCGTCCATGGACCGTGAAGCCGACCTGAGGTTTCAGTCCGGGCGTATCGACTACAACATCGCCTGGATTCTGCTGACCTTCCTGGGGGTGTTTGGCCTGCACCGGCTGTATCAGGGCAAATGGATCACCGCGATCATCTACTTCTTTACCGGCGGGTTGTTCCTGGTGGGGGTGCTGTATGACTTCTGGACGTTGAACAGCCAGGTGTCCGAGAGGAATGCGGGGCGGGGCTGACGGTACCGGGGCTGTTTTAGAGCCCATTCAGGGGCAAGCCAGCCCCCCATGAAAAAGGCCTTGTCGCGTCGCCGCGGCAAGGCCTTCTTTTTTACTGGCGGGTCTGCCGCTGTTGCAGCAACAGGTTGCTGAATCCGGCCCCAGCCAGCTGCTTCTGTGCCCCGGTCAACTGCTCGCGGTTGCTGAACGGCCCGACCAGCACGCGGTACCAGGTTTCATCCTTGACCGTGCCCGACTCCACTTTCACGGACTGGCCCAGCAGGATGATCTGTGCCCGTACCTTGTCAGCATCGGCCTGCTTGCGGAACGAGCCGGCCTGAAGGAAGTACTGCGTGGTCGCCGCCGGCTTGATCACAGGCGGTGGCGGCGGCGGGGTCTGGCCGAGCAGCGCTGCCTGGGCCCTCGCCGTGTCGATTTTTGCCGCTTCTGCTGGTGTCACCGGGGTTACCGGCTGGGCCGGCACCGGTGGCGTTTTCTCCGGTACGGCTTCCGGCGGCACGATCACCTCAGACTCCGGCAGCAGGGTGTAGAAGTCGTACTTCGGCTTCACCGGCTGTTGCGGGGTAGCTTGCGCGGGCTTGCCGGCTTCGGCCGTTTTCGCCGGTTTCTCCTGCTCGGGCTTGGTGCGCTTGATGTCATCGCCACCGGGTTCGAGCTTCATCAGGAACACGATGAACGCGCCTACGGTCAGGCCGACCGCCAGCCATACCCAGCCGGGGATCGGCTGTTTGGCCGGTGCCGTCTGGCGGCTGGCGCCGCGTTTCGGGGCAGGTTTTTTCTTGGCAGCCAACTTACATGCGCTCCAGGGTTTCCAGGCCGAGCAGTTCCAGACCTTGTTTGAGGGTGCGGCCGGTCAGGGCGGCCAGGCGCAGCCGGCTCTGCTGCTGCGAAGGGGTTTCGGCAGCGAGGATCGGGCAGTTCTCGTAGAAGCTCGAGAACAGGCCGGCCAAGTCGTACAGGTAGCTGCACAATACGTGCGGCGTGCCTTTTTCGCCGACGTTGTTGAGGATTTCGCCAAACTGCGCCAGGCGCGCGGCCAAGTCCTGCTCGTGGGCTGCGTGCAGCACGATTTTGCCGTCGACTTCGTCAAAGCCTTTGCCCAGCTTGCGGAACACGCCGGCTACGCGGGTGTAAGCGTACAGCAGGTAAGGGGCGGTGTTGCCTTCGAAGTTGAGCATCAGCTCGAAGTTGAAGCTGTAGTCACTGGTGCGGTGCTTGGACAGGTCGGCGTATTTCACCGCGCCAATGCCCACCACCTCGCCGATGTGGCGCAGTTCGTCGTCGGCCAGGCTCGGGTTCTTTTCCTTGACCAGCGCGTAGGCGCGCTCCTTGGCCTCGGTGAGCAGGTCGATCAGCTTCACGGTGCCGCCGTCACGGGTCTTGAACGGGCGGCCGTCGGCGCCGTTCATGGTGCCGAAGCCCATGTGCTCCATTTGCATCGGGTGGCCGACGAAGCCAGCGCGGCGGGCCACTTCGAACACCTGATTGAAGTGCAGGGCCTGGCGCTGGTCGACGAAGTACAGTGCGCGGTCAGCCTTCAACACGTTGCTGCGGTAACGCACGGCAGCCAGGTCGGTGGTGGCGTACAGATAGCCGCCGTCAGCCTTCTGCACGATCACCGGCAGGGGGTCGCCTTCGCTGTTCTTGAACTCGTCGAGGAACACGCATTGGGCGCCCTGGTCTTCGACCAGCAGGCCCTTGGCCTTGAGGTCGGCCACCACGTTGGCCAAGTCGTCGTTGTAGGCGCTTTCGCCCATCACGTCGGCCATGGTCAGTTTGACGTTGAGCAGCTCGTAGGTCTTCTGGCAGTGCGACAGCGAGATGTCCTTGAAGCGTGTCCAAAGGGCCAGGCACTCGGGGTCACCGGCTTGCAGCTTGACCACCAGGCCGCGGGCGCGAGTGGCGAACTCTTCCGATTCATCGAAGCGTTTCTTCGCCGCGCGGTAGAAGTTTTCCAGGTCCGACAGCTCGTCGCTGGTGATCGGGTTTTCCTGCAGGTAGGCCATCAGCATGCCGAACTGGGTACCCCAGTCGCCGACGTGGTTCTGGCGGATGACGTTGTCGCCCAGGAACTCCAGCACGCGCGCAACGCTGTCGCCGATGATGGTCGAGCGCAGGTGGCCGACGTGCATTTCCTTGGCCAGGTTGGGCGCCGACATGTCGATCACCACCTTTTGCGCCGGGCCGGCTTTGCGTGCACCCAGGTGGGCGTCGGCCAGAGCGGCATCCAGGCGGTTGGCCAGGGCGTCGGTGTTCTGGAAGAAGTTGAGGAAGCCGGGGCCTGCAATCTCGACCTTGCTGATGTCGGCGCTGGCCGGCAGGGCGTTGATCAGTTTTTCGGCGAGGTCGCGCGGCTTCATGCCGGCCGGCTTGGCCAGCATCATGGCGATGTTGCTGGCGAAGTCGCCGTGGGTCTTGTCCCGGGCGTTTTCCACCTGGATCGCCGGCGACAGCCCTTCAGGCAGCACACCGTCGGTGACGAGTTGGGTGAGGGCTTGCTGGATCAGCTGGCGAATGGTGTCTTTCATGGGGATCTCTTTTCGACCGCAAGCGCGGTGAGCGCCTGGATGCGCAGGTGGAAAAACTGGGCATTATCCGTTGCCGGGAGCAGGTTGCCAACCTTTGGGCGGCAAGCTGGGGGCCACAAGCGGCAAGAAAAAGCGGCATCGCACCCGCCCGGCGCTTGCTTGCCGCTGGTCACTCGCAGCTTGCAGCTCAATACAGGTCTACCGGGTCGACATCCAGCGACCAGCGCACCTGGCGCCCGCTCGGCAACTGTTCCAACACTAGCAACCAGGCGCTGATCAGTCGATGCAACGGCGCCCGGGTATTGGCCTGTATCAACAATTGTGCGCGGAATCGTCCGGCGCGGCGCTCCATGGGCGCCGGTACCGGGCCCAGCAGTTCGATGCCCGGCAGGTGCTGTTCGGCCACCAGGCGCTCGGCGGCGGCACAGGCTTCGTCGAGGAAACCTTCGGCCTGCCCCGGCTTGTGTGCTTCGGCACGCAGCAAGGCCAGGTGCGAGTAGGGCGGCAGCCCGGCGGCTCGGCGTTCGTCCAGGGCCTGTTCGGCGAAGGCGAAGTAGCCTTGCTCGGTTAGCTGGACCAACAGTGGGTGGTCGGCCAGGTGGGTCTGGATGATGACCTTGCCGGGTTCTTCGGCCCGCCCGGCCCGCCCGGCCACCTGTACGATAAGTTGTGCCATGCGCTCGCTGGCGCGGAAGTCACCGGAAAACAGCCCGCCATCGGCATCAAGGATGGCCACCAGGGTCACCCGCGGGAAGTGGTGGCCCTTGGCGAGCATCTGGGTGCCGACGAGGATGCTTGGCTGGCCGCGCTGGATGGTGCTGAACAGGTTGTGCATGGCGTCCTTGCGCGCCGTGCTGTCGCGGTCCACGCGCAGGATCGGGTAATCCGGGAACAGCACCTTCAGGCGCTCTTCGGCGCGCTCGGTACCGGCACCGACCGGGCGCAGGTCGACGTGGTTGCATTGCGGGCACTGGTGCGGCAGGCGTTCGTCATAGCCACAGTGGTGGCAGCGCAGCACGCCGGAGCGCTGGTGCACGGTCATGCGCGCATCGCAGCGTGGGCATTCGGACAGCCAGCCGCAATCGTGGCACAGCAAGGTTGGGGCAAAGCCGCGGCGGTTGAGGAACACCAGCACTTGTTGGCCAGCTTCCAGGGTCTGTCGGATAGCCTGCTGCAGCGGGCCACTGATGCCGCTGTCCAGTGGCAGGCTCTTCACATCAAGGCGCAGCATGCGCGGCGGGCGTGCCCCCCCTGCGCGTTGGTTCATACGCAGCAGGCGGTAGCGGCCGGTCAGGGCGTTATGCAGGGTTTCCAGCGACGGTGTGGCGGAGCCGAGCAGGATCGGGATGTTCTCCTGGTGAGCGCGTACCAGTGCCAGGTCGCGGGCGTGGTACCGCAGGCCTTCCTGCTGTTTATAGGAGCCGTCGTGCTCTTCGTCGATGATGATCAGGCCGGGGTTTTTCATCGGCGTGAACAATGCCGAGCGGGTGCCGATGATGATATCGGCCTCGCCGTCCCGTGCCGCCAGCCAGGCATCCAGGCGTTCGCGGTCGTTCACCGCAGAGTGCAGCAGGGCAATGCGCGCGTTGAAGCGTTGCTCGAAGCGCGCCAGGGTTTGCGGGCCGAGGTTGATCTCCGGGATCAGCACCAGCGCCTGCTTGCCGGCTTCCAGGGTTTCGCGGATCAGTTGCAGGTAGACCTCGGTCTTGCCACTGCCGGTGACGCCGGCCAGCAAGAACGCGCCGAAACCGCCAAAGCCCTCGCACACGGCGTCGAAGGCATCGCGTTGCTCTTCGTTGAGGGGGAGTTCCGGCTGTGCCAGCCAGTGCTCATGGCGCAGGGCCGGCAAGTGGCGGCGCGTCTCGATCTGCACCAGATCCTTGGCCAGCAGCAGGTCGAGGCTGTCCTTGTTCAGGTTGAGTTTGGCCAGCAGGCTGTGGGCCACGCCGTGCGGGTGCTGGGCCAGGGTCTTGAGGGCGTCGCGCTGGCGCGGCGCGCGGGCGATGCGCGGGTCCTCCAGGCGGGCGCCAGGGGCTATGTGCCAGAAGCGTTCCTGGCGCATTTCGGCAGCTTCGCCCTGGCGCAGTAGCGTGGGCAGCGCCCAGCTCAGGGTATCGCCCAGGCTGTGCTGGTAGTACTGGGCGGTCCACAGGCACAGCTTGAACAGCGACGCGGGGATGGGGGACACCGGGTCGAGCAGGGCAGTGGCCGGCTTCAGTTTGTCGGCGGGCACTTCGCTCTGCGTGCACACCTCTATCAGCACACCGATCATTTCGCGGCGGCCAAAGGGCACGCGGATGCGCATGCCAGGGGTCAAGGTCTGGCGCGCCATGCTCGCCGGCGCCTTGTAGTCGAACAGGCGCCGCAGCGGAGAGGGCAGGGCAAGGCGCAGGATGACGTCGGACACGCGGAAAGTCTCGGAGGGCGTTACAAGGACTGGCGAGCCTAGCAGACGACGGTCGGTGCAAGCGACATCTTGCGCTGACGGTGTGCTCTGGTATTATTTGCCGCCTAATTACGTGCGGTATTCAACAATTGGTGTTGGGTGGCGGCACGCAGCTCGAGGAAGTGACCATGAAAGAAGGTATCCACCCGAACTACGAAGTAGTTGCAGTCACCTGCAGCTGCGGTAACAAGTTCGAAACTCGTTCGACCCTGGGCAACGTCCTGTCGATCGACGTTTGCAACCTGTGCCACCCGTTCTACACCGGTAAGCAGAAAGTTCTGGACACCGGTGGTCGCGTACAGAAGTTCGCCGATCGCTTCGGCATGTTCGGTGCCAAGAAGTAATCATGCGCAGGGCGAATCCTTCGGGCTTCGCATTGTTGCTGAAGAAGGCGTCCCTTGTGGGCGCCTTTTTTGTGGGCGTTATCTGGCATTTCCCGGTCCTGGCGTTCTGCCCACAGCCGGATAAGCCCCAATGGGTAGCGGTACGACAGGTGGTTGATGGCGACACCTTGCGTCTGGTCGATGGCCGCAGTGTGCGGCTGATCGGTATCAATGCCCCGGAAATAGGCCGCAAGGGGCGTACCAGTGAGCCCTATGCCGAAGCTGCCAGGCGGCGATTGCAGGCCTTGGTAAAGGCCAATGACGATCGTGTCGGGCTGGTGCCTGGTGTTGAAGGTAAGGACAAGTACGGTCGCACACTGGCGCACATCTACAGCCGCAATGGCGACAATCTGGAAGCACAATTGCTTAGCGAGGGCTTGGGCTACCGCGTGGCCATTGCCCCTAATGTGCGTTTCAGTGGTTGCCAGCAGCTTGCCGAACAAGTAGCGCGCCAGGCTGGCGTTGGCCTGTGGCGGCGTTCGCCCGTAGTGGCTGCAAGCGATGTCAGGCAGTCAGGTTTCGCTGTTGTGCGTGGTCGTATCGAAGGCATCGAGCGAAATCGTGGTGGGGTCTGGCTTACCCTGGGCGGTACCCTGGTACTGCAGGTTCCCGCTCGTCTGCAGCGCAACTTCCCCGCCAGCTTCTTCGATAATCTCAAGGGACGCCAGGTCGAAGCGCGCGGCTGGGTGCTGGATCGTTCCCGCAGGGGTGGCCTCAAGCCCGGGCAGCGACGTTGGGTGTTGCCATTGACCGATCCAAGCATGTTGGAGCGCATTTCAGGTTAAAAGATGTAGACATTTCGCTACGAGATTGTACACACTGTTGGTCGTATGCCCCGTGGGTTGTAGCGTAAAGTCGTAGGCTAAAGGCCTTGACACAAGTGACCGGCCAGTCTTGTGGCTCCCCGGCTCTTTGCGTATCCTCGGCGGTCCGTCAGAACAGTAAATAGCGGAATGCCCACCATGTCAGACCTGAAAACCGCCGCTCTCGAATATCACGCTCAACCTCGTCCGGGGAAACTGAGCGTTGAACTCTCCAAGCCCACTGCCACCGCCCGTGACCTCGCCCTGGCCTACAGCCCAGGTGTTGCAGAGCCGGTGCGCGAAATTGGCCGTGATCCAGAGCTGGCTTACAAATACACCGGCAAAGGCAACCTGGTTGCGGTGATTTCCGATGGCACTGCCATCCTCGGTCTGGGTGACCTCGGCCCACTGGCTTCCAAGCCGGTCATGGAAGGCAAGGGTGTTCTGTTCAAGCGTTTCGCCGGTATCGATGTGTTCGACATCGAAGTCGAATCGGAAAGCCCGCAAGCGTTCATCGACACCGTTCGCCGCATTTCGATCACCTTCGGTGGCATCAACCTTGAAGACATCAAGGCGCCTGAGTGCTTTGAAATCGAACGTACCCTGATCGAACAGTGCGACATCCCGGTGTTCCACGATGACCAGCACGGTACTGCCATCGTGACTGCCGCCGGCATGATCAACGCCCTGGAAATCGCTGGCAAGAAACTGGAAGAAGCCAAGATCGTCTGCCTGGGCGCCGGCGCTGCTGCCATTTCCTGCATGAAGCTGCTGGTAAGCATGGGTGCGAAGGTCGAGAACATCTTCATGATCGACCGTAGTGGCGTGATCCACGCTGGCCGTGACGACCTGAACCAGTACAAGGCGCAGTTCGCCCACGCGACCGACAAGCGTACTCTGGCCGACGCCCTTGACGGTGCCGACGTGTTCGTAGGTCTGTCTGGCCCGAACCTGCTGAGCCCAGAAGGCCTGAAGTCGATGGCTGCCAACCCGATCGTGTTCGCCTGCTCGAACCCGGACCCGGAAATCTCGCCAGAGCTGGCGCACGCCACTCGCAACGACGTGATCATGGCGACCGGTCGTTCCGACTACCCGAACCAGGTCAACAACGTACTGGGCTTCCCGTTCATCTTCCGTGGTGCTCTGGACGTTCGCGCCAAGCGTATCAACGAAGAGATGAAGATCGCTGCCGCTATCGCCCTGAAAGACCTGGCCAAGCTGCCAGTGCCGAAGGAAGTTTGCGAAGCCTATGGCGTTGAAGGCCTGGAGTTCGGCCGTGAGTACATCATTCCGAAGCCGCTGGATGCACGCTTGATCACCGTCGTTTCCGATGCTGTGGCCAAGGCTGCCATCGAATCCGGCGTGGCTACCCTGCCATATCCGAAGCACTACCCGCTGACCAGCGTGGATGAAGTGTTCAACGGCTGATTGCTGCAAGCGACATAAAAAGCCCCGGCTCGCATGAGCCGGGGCTTTTTGTTGGGGCTTGGGAATGTGTCAGGGCTGCAAGGTGTTCGTCAGGGCACTTGTGGCGCCTATCAGATCGAGCGCCGCCCGCGCGGCGCATCGCGACGCAAGGCCGCTCCCACATTTGTTGCAACGTGGCCATGCCTGTGCGGCCATGGTTGTCAGCCTTGCTGGCATGACTGGATTTGGAGGTGGGCATTGATGCCGCCCCGCCTGTCTCAAGGCATGCACCCAGGCGGGCAACCATGGCCTGGCAGGTTCGGCACGTTGCAGCAGATGTGGGAGCGGCCTTGCGTCGCGATGCGCCGCGCGGGCGGCGCTCGATTCACGCGCCCACGCAAAACCTGAGTCAGGCGCCCTGCCTTAGAACAAATCCATCGGCGTCGCTTCATCGGCTGGCAGCGGGCTGCCCGGTGCCGCGCCATTGCCCAGCTCGTCCACCGACGGCGGCGAATCTTCGGCTTTGAACAGCTCGAAGTAGGCATTCGGTGTGCTCGGCGATGCCGCGCGCCCGCTGACCGGGTCGACGCGCAAGCTGAGAATGCCCTCCGGCTCTGCCGGGGCATGCGCAGGCTTGTCCTTGAGCGCCGCGCCCATGAAGTTCATCCAGATCGGCAGTGCCGCAGTCCCGCCATATTCGCGGCGGCCGAGGGTTTCCGGTTGGTCGAAGCCGACCCAAACGGTAGTCACGTAATCGGCGTTGTAACCGGAGAACCAGGCGTCCTTGGATTCGTTGGTCGTACCCGTCTTGCCCGCCAGGTCGGTGCGGCCCAAGGCCAGCGCCCGGCGGCCGGTGCCGCGCTTGATCACGTCCTGCAGCATGCTGGTGAGGATGTAGGTGGTACGCCCGTCGATGATCTGTTCGGCCACTGCCGGCGCTTGCGGTGCCGCGGCCACCTGGCTCAAGGCAGAAGGTGCTTCGCCCGGCATGACCGCAGTGCTGATTGGCTGCTCGGGTGCGGCCAGGCCCGCCTGGTCTTGGGCACCTTGCGGTACGCGGGCCGGGTTGGCGGTGAACAGTGTCTCGCCGCTGCGGCTCTCGATGCGCTCGATCAGGTACGGGGTGATCTTGTACCCACCGTTGGCAAAGGTGCTCCAGCCGGTGGCGATTTCCATCGGGGTCAGGGTGGCGGTGCCCAGGGCCAGCGACAGGTTGCGCGGCAGGTCCTGCTTGTTGAAGCCAAACTTGGCGATGTAGTCGATGGTGCGGTCCACGCCCATGGCTTGCAGCAGGCGGATCGACACCAGGTTACGTGACTTGTACAGCGCCTCACGCATGCGGATAGGGCCGAGGAAGGTGTTGGTATCGTTCTTCGGTCGCCACACTTTATCCACCGACTCGTCAACGAACACGATCGGCGCATCGTTGACCAGGCTGGAAGCGGTGTAGCCGCTGTCCAGCGCGGCGCTGTAGATGAAGGGTTTGAAACTCGAGCCCGGTTGGCGCTTGGCCTGCACGGCGCGGTTGTAATTGCTCTGTTCGAACGAGAAACCGCCGACCAGGGCGCGGATGGCGCCGTTGTTCGGGTCGAGGGTGACCAGGGCACTCTGCGCAACGGGCACCTGGCTGAACTTCAATGTGCCATCGTCAAGGCGTTGCAGGCGCACCAGGTCACCGACCTGGGCCACGTCGGCCGGCGATTGCGGTGAACGGCCCTGGGCGTTGTTGTTGATGAACGGGCGCGCCCATTTCATGGTGTCCCAGGCAACCTGCGCCTCTTGGCCGTCACGGGTCAGCACCTTGAGGCCGGTGTGTTCCACCTGGGTGACAATGGCTGGCTCCAGGCCGCCAAGGGTGCGTTGCTTACCCAGCTCCTGCAGCCAGGCTGCGTGGGTGCGGCCCGGGAAGCGTGCTTCAGGGCCACGGTAGCCGTGGCGCTCATCGTAATCGGAGAGGCCCTTGAGGACGGCCTTGTTGGCCATTTCCTGCATGTCGCTAGGCACGGTGGTCGTGACGCGGAAGCCTTCGGTGTAGGCGTCGCTGCCGTAGCGGCCGACCATTTCCGCGCGGGCCATTTCGGCGATGTACGGGGCATTCACCTCAGGCGTCGGCACGTGATAGCTGGCGTTGAGCGGCTCGGCCAGGGCGGCCTCGTAGCTGGCCTGGTCGATCTTGCCTAGCTTGTACATGCGCCCAAGGATCCAGTCGCGGCGCTCTTTGGCGCGCACCGGGTTGGCCAGCGGGTTGAAGCGCGACGGTGCCTTGGGCAGGCCGGCGATCATCGCCATCTGCGCCAGGCTCACGTCACGGATGGACTTGCCGTAATACACCTGTGCTGCTGCATCGATACCGTAGGCGCGGTTGCCCAGGTAGATCTTGTTCACGTACAGCTCAAGGATTTCGTCCTTGGTCAGCTCACGCTCGATCTGCAGGGCCAGCAGGATTTCGTTGGTCTTGCGTGAGAAGCTGCGTTCGCTGGTGAGGAAGAAGTTCTTCGCCACCTGCATGGTGATGGTGCTGCCGCCGGTCTGGATATGACCGGTTTTCACCAGCTGGGTCGCGGCGCGCATCAGGCTGCTGGGGTCGACACCGTAGTGGTTGAGGAAATTGTCGTCCTCGGCTGACAGCAGCGCCTGAATGAATTGTGGGGGAATTTCCGCGAAGCGGATCGGCGAGCGGCGCATTTCGCCGAATTCGGCAATCAGCTTGCCATCGCTGCTGTACACCCGGAGGGGGATCTGCAACTGGATGCTTCTGAGGGACTCGACCGAGGGCAGGCTGGGGCTAAGATACAGAAACGCACCGCTCACACCGAGTACGAGCGCGCAGATGACTGCGACGGAAGACCACCAGAAGAACTTCAGCAGACGTATCAAGGCTTTTCGGTGTCCAGGTTGGGAGTGGATTGCACGCAGGTCCGGTGGACCAAAAAACGCTGGGCATTATAAGCATTTTTCGCCTCTCCGGGTGACCGGCCAGGCTACCCGTCGACTCGATGAGTAGCCCCGGCTCAGTGTTGCCGCGGGGTTGCGACAGGTGGCTGCGCTTGGCAGCTGCAACAGACAGCAAAGGAGTCGCGATGTTTGGACGCTTCGGCAAGGATGCCGGTTCACTGGTGGGGGTGGAAATCACGCCCGACGCCGTTCGGATAATGCAACTGCAGCAGCGCAATCGACGCTGGCGTGTGATGGGGTCGGCACAAGAGCTGTTTCAGGCGCCGCTGGCCGATGACTGGGCTGAGGCGCCTGGCGGGGTGGTGGCTGCGCTGCAGCGCGCTTACCGGCGCAGCGGCCTCAGGCAACGCCGGGTAGCGCTGGCACTGCCGGCCAGTCAGGTTATCTGCAAGTTGTGCCATCTGCCGGTGGAGCAGAGCGGGGCGCAGTTGGAGGCACAACTGCTTGCCGATGCAGAGCGGCTGTTTCCGTTTCCGCTGGAAGACCTGGCCTTGGATTTTCAGGTCATGGGGGCTTCCCATGACCAGCCAGGTTGCTCAGAGGTAATGGTTGCTGCCTGTCGACAGAGTGCGCTGGCGTCACTCGAATCCGTCGTCGAGGAGGCGGGCTTGCAGTTGGAAGCCGTCGAGGTCGACACCATTGCCTTGTGCCGCATGTTGCCACAGGGTGGCCTTGAGGGAGCAGCGCTGCTGCGTGTCGAAACCCGCAGTGTAACGCTTCATGACTGGCAGCCAGGCAGGGTGTACCAGCGCTGTGAACTACAAACGACTGGCCCGGATATGAACGGGCAATGGTCAGAGCGCCTGCAGGCTTTACTTGCCAGGCAGAGCCTGCCTGCGGGGTTGTGGGTTGCCAGCAGCTCATCGATCAATCCGGGCTGGCTGCAAGGCCTTGGCAGCCGGCTGAATGTGCGGTGCACGTACCTGCCTGGGCTGGCAGGGCTTGAGCATGTTGATGGGGCGATGCTCCTGGCCTGCGCCTTGGCCTTGGGAGGTTTGCGCCCATGATGCGACTGAACCTTCTGCCCTGGCGCGAACGGCAGCGTCAGGCGGCGCTGCGGCGCTTTCGAGGCCAGCTGGTGGGTGGTGCACTCTTGGCTTTGTGCGCCGTGATGCTGGTCGATCAGCTGGCCCGCCAACGCGGGCATCAGCAGGTGCTGGCCAATACCCAGCGCCAAGCGACCCTTGATGCACAGGATGAGCAGTTGCAGTCGCTGGCCGACGTGCGTGCGCAGCATGAAGCGCTACTTGCCCGGGCGGTGGCCCTGGAAGGCCTGCGCGCCCATCAGGGAGTATTGGCCGGTGTCTTCGCCGACCTTGAAGGGGCGTTGCCTGAAGGTGTGCAGTTACTTGACCTGAGCCTTGATAGTGGCCGCTTGCAGATGACAGGGGTGGCTGCGTCCGGTGCTGTGGTTGCTCAGTTCATGCGCGACTTGAACCGCTCGAGCGTTTTGCTCGATCTGGAACTCAAACGCATCAAGAGCCTGCCGGACGGCGATGAGTTTCTGCTGACCGCTCGCGTTGCGGCGTTCTGGTCGTGAGTACTGCGCAGATGCTCGCTTGGCTGGCGGTGGTCGAGGGCTCAGGGCGCTTCCGACGGCTGGCGCCAGTGCTGGTGGCTGTTGTGTTGTTCAGCCTGGGCTGCGCGATGCGCCTGCCCGCCCTGTTGCAGCAGCAGGCGCGGGAGGATGCCAGGCATGTCGAGTTGAGCCAGCTGCAGGCAGCCAGTTCATCGCAGTTGGCCGAACTGGAGCGGCTGAAGGCTCTAACGGTGATTGCCGAACAGCGGTTGCAAGCGGCGCACTGGTATCTGGCCGCCGGGGAGAGCATGAGCGACCTGCTTGAGCGTCTGGCAGTGTCGGGGCATGCGCACGGCTTGCTTGTCGAGCGCCTCGATGTAGGTGAGGGCGAGCAACAGGCCGGATTCAGTAAGGTACCGCTGGTGGTGCAAGTGGTAGGGCGTTACTCGGCCTTGCGGCTGTGGCTGGGCGACTGGTTGGGGCAGGCGCGGATTCTGCGCAGCGGTGACATGAGCCTGGCAACCGTTGATCGCCAGCCTGGACTGTTGCGCCTGCAGTTGCGGGTTGATGCCTATCACGCGGCTACGCCCCTGAAGGCACCTGCAATGCTGGCGGACCTGCCGGCAAGGGCCGCAATGGTTGCACCTGAAGTGGACCCGTTTGCGCCGGCTGCTGCGCGAGTGGCCAGTGCCGGGCTGGTCGGCGTGCCGTTGGCGCAGCTGGAAATGGTCGGCAGCCTGGCGCGCGGGGCGGCACGCGAGGCACTGCTGATGGCGGCTGGCAAGCTCTATCGCGTGCGTCCGGGCGACCGGGTAGGGCGTGATCAGGGGGTAGTGATGCATATAGACCAACGTCAGGTCGAAGTGCGTGAGCGGCTGTTCATGGCGGGGGTGTGGCACGAGCGCACGGCGTTCATCACCCTCGCCAAGCGCCAGGGCAAGGAGGCCTCGGACCCGAATGAAAACGTGGATGAAATACCTGCTGGCAACCCTGCTGTCGATCCCGCTGGCTTCGGCGACGCCTTACCAGGGTGAACCCCTGTCGCTGAACTTCCAGGATGTAGAGGTGCGTGCGGTGCTGCAGGTGCTGGCTGACTACGCCGGCGTCAACCTGGTCGCCAGTGATGCGGTACAAGGCAGCGTCACTTTGCGCTTGCAGGACGTGCCGTGGGATCAGGCGCTCGACCTGGTGCTGCGCAGCAAGGGCCTGTCCCGGCGCCAGGAGGGCAATGTGCTGTTGGTGGCGCCTGCGGCCGAGTTTGCCGCGCAATCGGCAGACGCCCGGGTGAGCCAAGTGCTGGATGCGCAGCTGCAGCCATTGCGTCGGGAGCTGCTGACCATTCACCACGCCAAGGCCGCCGATTTGGCGCAGTTGCTGCTGGCAAGTCTGGAGGGTGGCAGCATCTCCACGGGTAGCCTGAGTGTCGATGAGCGCACCAATACGCTGGTGGTGTACCTGCCCGCTGACCGCCTGGCCGAGATGCGCCAGTTGGTGGCGCAGTTGGACGTGCCGGTGCGTCAGGTAGCGATTGAGGCGCGTATCGTCGAGGCCAACGTCGATTATGAGAAAAGCCTGGGGGTACGCTGGGGTGGGCCGCTGTACGGCGAGAAACTGCGGCCCGGCAAGGAGCTGTTCGTCGACCTCGGTCTGGAGCGAGCCGGCAGCAGTATCGGCCTGGGTTTGTTGCGCGGTGACGTGTTGCTGGATCTGGAACTCAGTGCCATGGAAAAAAGCGGCAACGGCGAGATCATTTCGCAGCCCAAGGTGGTCACGGCTGACAAGGAAACGGCGAGGATCCTCAAGGGTACCGAGGTGCCTTACCAGGAAACCAGCCAAAGCGGCGCTACCTCGGTATCGTTTCGCGAAGCCTCGCTGTCGCTGGAAGTAACGCCACAGATCACTCCGGACAACAAGGTGATCATGACCGTCCGGGTGACCAAGGACGAGCCGGATTACGTCAATGCCTTGAACAACGTACCGCCGATCCGCAAGAACGAGGTCAATGCCAAGGTTCGTGTGGCTGACGGCGAAACGATCGTGATCGGTGGCGTCTACTCGACTTCGCAAAACAATGTGGTCGACAAGGTGCCATTTTTCGGCGATCTGCCGTATGTTGGGCGGCTGTTTCGACGCGATGCATTACAAGAGAAAAAATCCGAGCTGCTGGTCTTCCTGACTCCGCGTATCATGAGTGACCAGGCGATTGCTGTGAGTCGTTGATTCTGTGCGAAATTTGATACTTGTGGGGCCCATGGGCGCTGGTAAAAGCACCATCGGACGCCTGTTGGCCAAAGAGCTGCGCCTGCTGTTCAAGGATTCCGACAAGGAAATCGAACTGCGATGCGGCGCAAACATCCCGTGGATATTCGACAAGGAAGGCGAGCCGGGTTTCCGTGATCGCGAGCAAGCGATGATTGCCGAGTTGTGCGCGCTCGACGGTGTGGTGCTGGCCACCGGTGGTGGCGCGGTGATGCGCGAAGCCAACCGGCAGGCGCTGCATCAGGGTGGCCGGGTGATCTACCTGCATGCTTCGGTCGAGCAGCAAGTCGGTCGCACCGCGCGCGACCGCAATCGCCCGCTGCTGCGCACAGCCAATCCGGAGGCGACCTTGCGCACCTTGCTGGAAACCCGCGACCCGCTCTACCGCGAGATCGCCGACGTGGTGGTTGAAACCGACGAGCGGCCACCACGCATGGTGGTGATCGATATTCTCGAGCGCTTGCAGCAGTTGCCGCCCCGTTAACCCGGGACTATTCTCGGCCTCCAGCGCCGAGGCGAGGCTCAACGTTACCGCGCAGGTCGCCGGATGGCGCCGCGCCCAAGTACATTGTGGGGATACATGCAGACACTAAAGGTCGACCTGGGCGAGCGTAGCTACCCGATCTACATTGGCGAAGGCCTGCTGGACCAGCCTGAGCTGCTGGCGCCGCACATTGCGGGTCGGCAGGTAGCCATCGTTTCCAACGAGACCGTCGCGCCGCTGTATCTCGAACGCCTGAGCAAGGCCCTCGGAGCCTACTCGGTACTGCCAGTGGTGTTGCCCGATGGGGAAGCCCACAAGAACTGGGAAACATTGCAGTTGATCTTCGATGGCCTGCTGACAGCTCGGCATGATCGTCGTACTACTGTGGTCGCGCTTGGTGGTGGCGTGATTGGTGACATGGCTGGTTTCGCAGCCGCCTGCTACCAGCGCGGCGTCGACTTCATCCAGGTGCCGACTACCCTGTTGTCCCAGGTCGACTCTTCCGTGGGTGGCAAGACCGGCATCAATCATCCGCTGGGCAAGAACATGGTCGGTGCGTTCTATCAGCCCAATGCGGTGCTGATCGATACCACCAGCCTCAAGACCCTGCCAGCGCGCGAGCTGTCCGCAGGTCTGGCCGAAGTGATCAAGTACGGCCTGATTTGCGACAAGCCGTTCCTCGCCTGGCTCGAAGACAATATGCAGGCACTGCGTGCCCTCGATTCGGCAGCCCTGACCGAGGCCATCCGCCGCTCTTGCGCGGCCAAGGCCGCAGTGGTGGGTGCTGACGAGCGCGAGTCGGGCGTACGGGCCACGCTGAACCTGGGGCATACCTTCGGGCATGCTATCGAAACCCACATGGGCTATGGCGTGTGGCTGCACGGCGAGGCTGTCGCGGCGGGCACAGTGATGGCCCTGGAAATGTCCATGCGCCTTGGCTGGATCGACCAGGCTGAGCGCGATCGTGGAATCCGCCTGTTGCAGGACGCAGGTTTGCCGGTGGTGCCACCACAGGAAATGACCCCGGCGCACTTCATGGAGCACATGGCGGTCGACAAGAAGGTGCTCGACGGTCGTTTGCGTTTGGTGCTGCTGCGCCAGATGGGCGAGGCCGTGGTGACCGACGACTATTCGAAAGAGATTCTTCAGGCCACGCTGTCGGCGGATTACCGCGCGATCGTGGCCCAGCTTTGAGGTTGTGACAGCGCAATGACAAGTTTGCATGCCGATGAGGCCTTTCTCGACCATTACCAGTTGAGCCATGATCCGTTCGCGCCCCGCGTACCTGGCTTCAAGTTCTTCCCGGCCCAGCGCAAACCGGTGCTTGGTCAACTGCACCACCTGGCGCGCTATAGCCAGTTGATGCTGGTGGTCAGCGGCCCGTTGGGCAGCGGCAAGTCGCTACTTCGCCAGGCCCTGGTGGCCAGCACCAACAAGCAGACTGTGCAAAGTGTGGTGGTGTCGGCCCGCAGCGCCAGCGACGCCTCCAGTATGCTCGCGCAGGTCGCGCAGGAGCTGGGTGTGGCCCAGCCCGAGGTGCAGGCGATCCTGTCGAAGGTGGTGCAGCTGGCACTGACCGGGCAGGAAGTGTATTTGCTGGTGGACGATGCGGAACAACTCGACGAGTCGGCACTCCAAGCGTTGCTGGAGTTGGCGGCGGGGGTTCCTGAAGGGCGTCCGCACGTGTTTCTGTTCGGTGAGCCATCGCTGATTGCCGGGCTGGATGAGCTCAATGTCGAGGAAGAACGTTTCCACATCATCGAGCTTGCGCCCTACAGTGAAGAAGAAACCCGCGAGTACCTGGAACAGCGCCTGGAAGGGGCTGGTCGGGGCATCGAGGTGTTCAGCCGTGAACAGATCGCCGATATCCATGAAAACTCCGACGGCTGGCCTGGCAACATCAATCAGGTCGCCCGTGACACTTTGATCGAAGCCATGATCGCCAGCCGCTCGACGGCCAAGCGACCAACCATGGGGTTCAAGATGCCTAAAAAACATGTGCTCGCACTGTCCGCTGTGGTCGTGGTTGCCGTTGCGGCCGCGGTATTGATGCCCAAGAAAGGCGACAAGGCCCCTGCCGAAGCGCCGGCCGCCCAGGCCCAGTTGCCGCTGGGTGACGGCAAGCAGGGTGCTGCCATCGAGTTCTCTGGCTCGTCCCAGCCAATGCCGCTGCCACTGGTTGGCCAGTCGCAGCCGGTGATGCGCGAGCCGCTGGCCCAAGCCGCAGGCATGGGCGAGGGTGAAGAGGGAGGCCCGGCTGTCGACACCGCGCTGCAGCCTGGCAACCCGCCACCCACCGTGACCACCATCGCTCCGCCACAAGGTGTGCCAGCTGGCCCGGCGCCTGCGCCGGCCCAGCCAGTTCAGTCGGTTGCGCCTGCGCCCAAGCCTGTTGCAACCCAGCCCGCGAAACCGGTTGCGCCGGCCAAGCCAGCACCAGCGCCGACCCAGGTCGCCGTGGCCAAGCCGGCCGCCAAAGCGGCCGAAAAACCAGCTGAAAAACCAGCCCCCGCTAGCGCTGGCAACAGCGGCTGGTATGCCGGACAGAAGCCGGGCAATTACGTGGTGCAGATCCTCGGTACCAGCTCCGAGGCGTCGGCCCAGGCTTACGTCAAGGCCCAGGGTGGCGACTATCGCTACTTCAAGAAAAACCTGCAGGGCAAACCCTTGTACGTCGTGACTTACGGCAGTTTCGCCAACCGCGACGCAGCGGTAGCGGCAATCAAGAACTTGCCAGCGAAGGTCCAGGCTGGTAAACCTTGGCCACGTACCGTCGGCAGCGTCCAACAAGAGCTGGCCACGGCCCGCTGATACCTTCCGGGCGGCATCACCCCGCCGCCCAGTAGCTAAGCGAATTCTAGCTTTCGACTAGCCTGCTGCGCCCGAGCGCGGCAGGCTTTTCTGTCCCGGACTGCCGGCCACAAGCCCCTAGTTGCAGTCATGGCTGAAACGCTTCAGACTCGAGCCAAGCCGCTATCACGGCGCATGGCGCAAAAACATTCAAAATTGCGACATAAATTTTCAATGATGAGACATGAAAATTTGTGGGCTTCGCTGTCGCTGTGCAACAATGGTTTTCCATGACCACCGCAAAAAAGCTGGCGTTTGATCGGCGTGGATGGTAAGTGGTTGTTAAAAAAGAGATTTACCTCCGTTGAGAGGTGAACCTGGTGAGAATGTGTCTATGAAAACAGGTCTGTACCATCCCGAAGAATTCAAGGACAACTGTGGTTTTGGCCTGATCGCCCATATGACGGGTGTGCCGAGCCACCACCTTCTGCAAACCGCCATGCAGGCGCTGACGTGCATGACCCACCGCGGTGGCATCAATGCTGACGGCAAGACCGGTGACGGTTGCGGTCTGCTCATGCAGAAGCCCGATCAATTCCTGCGTGCCATGGCCCAGGAGCACTTTGCTGTCGAGCTGCCCAAGCAGTACGCCGTCGGCATGGTGTTCTTCAACCAGGACCCGGTCAAAGCCGAAGCTGCCCGCGCCAACATGGACCGCGAGATCGTCGCCGCTGGCCTGAAACTGGTTGGCTGGCGCAAGGTGCCGATCGACACCAGCGTACTCGGCCGCCTGGCCCTCGAGCGCCTGCCGCAGATCGAGCAGGTGTTCATTGGCGGTGAAGGCCTGAGCGACCAGGAATTTGCCATCAAGCTGTTCAGTGCCCGTCGTCGTTCGTCGGTGGCCAACGCCCACGACGCCGACCACTACATCTGCAGCTTCTCGCACAAGACCATCATCTACAAAGGCCTGATGATGCCGCGCGATCTCGCGGCGTTTTATCCAGACCTGGGTGACGAGCGCCTGCAAACCGCGATCTGCGTGTTCCACCAGCGCTTCTCCACCAACACCCTGCCGAAATGGCCGCTGGCGCAGCCGTTCCGCTTCCTCGCCCATAACGGCGAGATCAACACCATCACCGGCAACCGTAACTGGGCCGTTGCTCGTCGCACCAAGTTCGCCAATGACCAGATCCCCGACCTCGAAGAGCTCGGCCCGCTGGTCAACCGCGTCGGTTCCGACTCGTCGAGCATGGACAACATGCTGGAACTGATGGTCACCGGTGGCATCGATCTGTTCCGCGGCGTGCGCATGCTGGTACCGCCAGCGTGGCAGAACGTCGAGACCATGGACGCCGACCTGCGCGCCTTCTACGAATACAACTCCATGCACATGGAGCCGTGGGATGGCCCGGCCGGTATCGTCATGACCGAAGGCCGCCACGCGGTGTGCCTGCTTGACCGCAACGGCCTGCGCCCGGCGCGTTGGGTCACCACCACCAATGGCTACATCACCATCGCCTCGGAAATCGGCGTATGGGGTTACCAGCCTGAGGAAGTATTGGCCAAGGGCCGGGTCGGCCCAGGTCAGATCCTTGCCGTGGACACCGAAACGGGCCAGATCCTCGACACCGATGCCATCGACAACCGTCTGAAGTCGCGCCACCCGTACAAGCGCTGGCTGCGTCAGCACGCCACCCGCATCCAGGCGACGCTGACCGACGACCAGGGTGTGGCCAGCTACGACGCTGACCAGCTCAAGCAATACATGAAGATGTTCCAGGTCACCTTCGAAGAGCGTGACCAGGTACTGCGCCCGTTGGGTGAGCAGGGCCAGGAAGCCGTTGGCTCGATGGGTGACGACACGCCGATGGCCGTGCTGTCGCAGCGCGTGCGTTCGCCGTACGACTTCTTCCGCCAGCAGTTCGCTCAGGTAACCAACCCGCCGATCGACCCGCTGCGCGAAGCGATCGTGATGTCGCTGGAAATCTGCCTGGGTGCCGAGCGCAACATCTTCCAGGAGTCCCCGGAGCACGCTTCGCGGGTAATCCTCAGCTCGCCGGTCATCTCGCCCGCCAAGTGGCGTTCGCTGATGAGCCTGGAGCGCGAAGGCTTCGACCGCCAGCTGATCGACCTCAACTATGAGCAGGGCGTCGGCCTGGAAGCGGCCATCCGCAACATTGCCGACCAGGCCGAAGAAGCTGTGCGTGGGGGCAAGACCCAGCTGGTGCTGAGCGATCGTTATATCGCCCCGGGCAAGCTGCCGGTGCATGCTTCGCTGGCCGTTGGTGCAGTGCACCACCGCCTGACCGAACAGGGCCTGCGCTGCGACAGCAACATCCTGGTGGAAACCGCTACCGCCCGTGATCCGCATCACTTCGCCGTGCTGCTGGGCTTCGGTGCCTCGGCCGTTTACCCGTACCTGGCGTATGAAGTACTGGCTGACCTGATCCGTACCGGTGAAGTGCTGGGCGACCTGGACGAAGTGTTCAAGTACTACCGCAAAGGTATCTCCAAGGGCCTGCTGAAGATCCTGTCGAAGATGGGTATCTCCACCATCGCCTCGTACCGCGGTGCACAGCTGTTCGAAGCCATTGGCCTGGCCGAGGAAGTGGTCGGCCTGAGCTTCAAGGGCGTGTCCAGCCGCATCAAGGGTGCGCGCTTCGAAGACCTGGAGAACGACCAGAAGCTGCTGGCGGCCGAAGCCTGGAGCGCGCGTAAGCCGATCCAGCAAGGTGGCCTGCTGAAGTTCGTCCACGGTGGCGAATACCACGCTTACAACCCGGATGTGGTCAACACCCTGCAAGCCGCCGTGCAGCAGGGCGACTACGCCAAGTTCAAGGAATACACCACGCTGGTGGACCAGCGCCCGGTGTCGATGATTCGTGACTTGCTCAAGGTGAAAGTGGCCGACCAGCCGCTGGCGCTGGAGCAGATCGAGCCGCTGGAGGCAATTCTCAAGCGTTTCGACTCGGCGGGTATCTCGCTGGGTGCACTGTCGCCGGAAGCCCACGAAGCGCTGGCCGAGGCCATGAACCGCCTGGGCGCACGCTCCAACTCGGGTGAAGGCGGCGAAGACCCGTCGCGCTATGGCACCATCAAGAGCTCGAAGATCAAGCAGGTGGCCACCGGCCGTTTTGGTGTGACCCCGGAGTATCTGGTCAACGCCGAAGTGCTGCAGATCAAGGTTGCCCAGGGCGCCAAGCCGGGTGAGGGCGGCCAGTTGCCGGGCGGAAAGGTCAACGGCCTGATCGCCAAGCTGCGTTATGCGGTACCGGGCGTGACCCTGATCTCGCCACCGCCCCACCATGACATCTACTCGATCGAAGATCTGGCGCAGCTGATCTACGACCTCAAGCAGGTCAACCCGCAGGCGCTGGTATCGGTCAAGCTGGTAGCCGAAGCGGGCGTGGGCACCATCGCCGCAGGTGTGGCCAAGGCCTATGCCGACCTGATCACCATCTCCGGTTACGACGGTGGTACCGGTGCTTCGCCGCTGACCTCGATCAAATACGCCGGCGCCCCTTGGGAGCTGGGCCTTGCGGAAACCCACCAGACCCTGCGCGGCAACGACCTGCGTGGCAAGGTGCGGGTGCAGACTGATGGTGGTCTGAAAACTGGCCTGGATGTGATCAAGGCGGCCATTCTCGGCGCCGAAAGCTTCGGCTTTGGTACCGCGCCAATGATTGCCCTGGGCTGCAAGTACCTGCGCATCTGCCACCTGAACAACTGCGCCACCGGCGTGGCCACCCAGAACGACAAGCTGCGCAAGGACCACTACATCGGCACCGTCGACATGGTGATCAACTTCTTCACCTTTGTCGCCGAAGAAACCCGCGAGTGGTTGGCCAAGCTGGGTGTGCGCAGCCTTGGCGAGTTGATCGGCCGTACCGACCTGCTCGAAGTGCTGCCAGGTGACACCGAACGCCAGCAGTACCTGGACCTGTCGCCGCTGCTGGGCAGCTCGCACATTCCGGCGGACAAACCGCAGTTCTGCGAAGTCGACAAGAACCCGCCGTTCGACCTGGGCGAGTTGGCCGAGAAGATGGTTGATATGGCTATGCCGGCCATCCGCGACCAGGCGGGTGGCGAGTTCAGCCTCGACATCTGCAACTGCGACCGCTCCATTGGTGCGCGTGTGTCGGGCGAAATCGCCCGCCTGCACGGCAACCAGGGCATGGCCGCGGCGCCGATCACCTTCCGCTTCAAGGGGACTGCGGGCCAGAGCTTTGGCGTGTGGAACGCTGGTGGCCTTAACCTGCACCTGGAAGGCGACGCCAACGATTACGTCGGCAAAGGCATGACCGGTGGTAAGGTCACCATCGTGCCGCCAGCCGGCAGCCCGTTCGAAACCCAGCACAGCGCCATCGTCGGCAACACCTGCCTGTACGGTGCCACTGGCGGCAAGCTGTTTGCCGCAGGTACTGCGGGCGAGCGCTTCGCTGTGCGTAACTCCGGCGCCCATGCTGTTGTCGAGGGCACTGGCGATCACTGCTGTGAATACATGACCGGCGGCTTTGTCTGCGTTCTGGGCAAGACCGGTTACAACTTCGGTTCTGGCATGACTGGCGGCTTTGCCTACGTGCTCGACATGGACAATAGCTTCGTCGATAAGCTCAACCACGAGCTGGTGGAAATCCAGCGTATCAGTGGCGAAGCGATGGAGGCCTACCGTAGCCACCTGGCGCGTGTCCTTGCCGAGTATGTGGATGAGACCGGCAGCGAGTGGGGGCGTGAGCTCTCGGAGAACCTGGACGACTACGTGCGGCGCTTCTGGCTGGTCAAGCCGAAGGCAGCCAACCTGAAGCAGCTGCTGTCCAGCACCCGTGCCAACCCGCAGTAAAAACAGCTGCAAGTGGCAAGCCTCAAGCTGCACGTAATGGCAGTGAGAGGTTTGCCCGGCTTAAGTGATCGTCTTGCGGCTTGCAGCGTGTAGCTTGCAGCTGCTGTAAAGAGGTTTTGAAAAATGGCTGAACGTCTGAACAACGACTTCCAGTTCATCGAAGTGGGCCGAAAGGACCCGAAAAAAAAGCTGCTGCGCCAGCGCAAGAAGGAGTTCGTGGAAATCTACGAACCGTTCAAGCCGCAGCAGTCCGTGGAGCAGGCGCACCGCTGCCTGGGCTGCGGTAACCCGTATTGCGAGTGGAAGTGCCCGGTACACAACTTCATCCCCAACTGGTTGAAGCTGGTCTCCGAAGGCAACATCCTGGCCGCGGCGGAACTGTCGCACCAGACCAACACCCTGCCGGAAGTATGCGGCCGTGTTTGCCCGCAAGACCGCCTGTGCGAGGGTGCCTGCACCCTGAACGACGGTTTCGGCGCGGTGACCATCGGCTCGGTGGAGAAGTACATCACCGACACCGCCTTCGCCATGGGCTGGCGCCCGGACATGTCCAAGGTCAAGCCCACCGGCAAGCGCGTCGCCATCATCGGCGCAGGCCCGGCTGGCCTGGGCTGCGCCGATGTGCTGGTGCGCGCTGGGGTAACCCCGGTGGTGTTCGACAAAAACCCTGAGATCGGTGGCCTGCTGACTTTCGGTATCCCCGAGTTCAAGCTGGAAAAGACCGTGCTCAGCAACCGCCGTGAAGTGTTCACCGGCATGGGCATCGAGTTCCGCCTGAACACCGAGGTGGGCAAGGACGTGACCATGGAACAGCTGCTCGCCGAGTACGACGCGGTGTTCATGGGCATGGGTACCTACACCTACATGAAGGGCGGCTTCCCGGGTGAAGACCTGCCGGGCGTGCATGACGCACTGGACTTCCTGATCGCCAACGTCAACCGCAACCTGGGCTTCGAGAAGTCGCCGGAAGACTTCGTCGACATGCAGGGCAAGAAAGTGGTGGTGCTGGGTGGTGGTGACACCGCGATGGACTGCAACCGTACCTCGATCCGTCAGGGTGCCAAGGCAGTGACCTGTGCTTATCGTCGTGATGAAGCCAACATGCCGGGTTCGCGCAAAGAGGTGAAGAACGCCAAGGAAGAGGGTGTGAAGTTCCTCTACAACCGCCAGCCCATCGCCATTGTGGGTGAGGACAAGGTCGAAGGCGTCAAAGTGGTCGAGACTCGCCTGGGCGAGCCTGATGCCCGTGGGCGCCGCAGCCCTGAGCCAATCCCGGGCTCCGAAGAGATCCTGCCGGCAGACGCCGTGGTAATCGCCTTCGGCTTCCGCCCGAGCCCGGCGCCGTGGTTTGAGCAGCATGGCATTCAGCTGGACAGCCAGGGCCGTGTGGTTGCCCCGGAGAAGGGCAAGTTCAAGCACCAGACCAGCAACCCGAAAGTGTTTGCCGGTGGCGACATGGTGCGTGGTTCGGACCTGGTGGTGACTGCGATCTTCGAAGGGCGTACGGCCGCCGAGGGTATCCTGGACTACCTCGAAGTCTGATTTTCGGCCTGTTCGCGGGCATGCCCGCTCCCACAGGGTTAAGCGTAGAACCCGTGGTAGCGGGCATGCCCGCGAAGCTTTTGTATACAAAAACGCTTGATCTGTGGCATCCAATAGACAAAACACATGGTCATGGCCGTGCCTTTTGCGCTGGTGTCTGAGAAAATGCCCGCACTATTTTTCCGGATGCCGACATGACTGCCCTGAAGAACGATCGTTTCCTGCGTGCACTGCTCAAGCAACCCGTAGACGTCACCCCGGTGTGGATGATGCGCCAGGCCGGCCGCTACCTGCCGGAGTACCGCGCCAGCCGCGCCAAGGCCGGTGACTTCATGAGCCTGTGCATGAACCCGCAGTTCGCCTGCGAGGTCACCCTGCAGCCGCTGGACCGCTACCCGCTGGACGCAGCGATCCTGTTCTCGGACATCCTTACCATTCCCGATGCCATGGGCCTGGGCCTGTACTTCGAAACCGGCGAAGGCCCGCGTTTCAAGAAGGTCATCAGCACCCCCGCCGACATCGAAGCGCTGCCAGTCCCGGACCCACAGAAAGACCTCGGCTACGTGATGGACGCGGTCAGCACCATTCGCCGTGAGCTCAATGGCCGTGTGCCGTTGATCGGCTTCTCCGGCAGCCCGTGGACCCTGGCCACCTACATGGTCGAAGGCGGCTCGTCGAAGGACTTCCGCAAGACCAAGGCCATGGCCTACGACAATCCGCAAGCCCTGCACCTGCTGCTGGACAAGCTGGCCCAGTCGGTCACCAGCTACCTTAACGGTCAGATCCTGGCCGGCGCCCAGGCCGTGCAGATCTTCGACACCTGGGGCGGCAACCTGTCGGCGGCGGCCTACCAGGAGTTCTCACTGGCCTACATGCGCAAGATCGTCAGCGGCCTGATCCGCGAGCACGAGGGGCGCAAGGTGCCGGTGATCCTGTTCACCAAGAATGGTGGTTTGTGGCTGGAAAGCATCGCCGACGCAGGTGCCGACGCACTGGGCCTGGACTGGACCTGCGAGATTGGCGACGCCCGCCGCCGCGTGGGTGACAAAGTAGCCTTGCAAGGCAACATGGATCCGACCGTGCTGTACGCCAAGCCCGAGGCCATTCGCAAGGAAGTGGCGCGCATCCTGGCCAGCTATGGCCACGGCACTGGCCATGTGTTCAACCTGGGCCACGGCATTACCCCGGAAGTCGACCCGGAGCATGCCGGCGTATTCATCAATGCCGTTCACGAGCTTTCTGCGCAGTATCACGGCTGATTCGAAGCTCCCCGAGCGCAAAGGTTGCGAATCGGGGAGCTAGACAGGTTTATTCCTACATATAGGCAAACTGCTTTTCTCTAAAGTCCGGACTCCCCTTGCGCAGAAGGCGCATTCGCTTCCAGTAAATGCGCCCTTGCGCATTTCACCAGCAATGCGTTCGGAGTTCGTGATGAATACAACAAAGACCCTGCGAAAAAGCGTTGTCGCCACCGGTGTGTGGATGGCGATTGCAGGCACAGCTTTACAAGCTCAAATGGCCAATGCGCATGGCAACCTGGCAGATCCACCTTCTCGCGCGGCGCTCTGCCATGCGAACCAGAAAAACCTCAACACCAACTGTGGTGGCGCTCAGTACGAACCGTGGTCAGTCGGTGAGGCGATAGGGCGTTTCCCAGGTGCTGGCCCTGTTGATGGAAAAATTGCCAGTGGCGGTGCGCGTGGCGACTTCGGCGCCCTGGATGAGCAATCAGCCAACCGCTGGCACCTGACCCCGGTCACTGACCGTAACATGCAATTCGACTGGCATTATGAAGCCCCGCATCCGGTTACCTCGTGGGAGTACTTCATTACCAAGGCGGATTGGAACCCCAACGCAGCGTTGACGCGTGCCGCTTTCGATGCCACCCCGTTCTGCGTGGTAGATGGCAAGCATCAGATACCCGCTGCTGGTACAGGTACCAACCCGAAGCACAGCTGCACATTGCCGACTGACCGCACGGGCCAGCACGTGATTCTTGGCGTCTGGAAAGTTGGCGATACCGACAAGGCTTTCCATAGCGTTGCTGACGTCGATATCCAGCTCGATGGCGGCCCAGCCCCTGAGTGGCCGCGCCTGGCTGAAATCAGTGCCAATCGTGACCTTGAAGTTGGCGATAAAGTCACTGCACGCGCATTCGATGCCAATGGCGAGCGTACGTCGCACCATGTGAGCATCACGGTCGATAGCGCCGAAGAGGGCATCGCTGCCAACTGGGCCTACAAGCTGGCCAGGCAGATCAATGAAACCCAGACGCTGGTACGTGCCGGTCAGATGGACACGGACGGCAACATCGAGCCCGTGCAGGGCTCCAACAGCATCTTCGCCAAAGCCGAAAGCGGCCTGACCAACTACATTCTGGACTTTGAAACCGCCGCTGGCGATCCGACCACGATGCACCTGCACGATGTGAAACCCGAGTACACGATCGTGGACGGCACAGGTGGCGTGGACTTCTCCGTCATGACCAACAAGGCCTTGACCGTGACGGCGCGGCTGTTCGACAGCAACAACAAGCAGGTCTCTTACTCGCGCCAGAACGTTAACGGTACGGAACCGTTCGCGCTGAATGTTGTGAGTGGTGAAGGTATGCACACCCTCAAGGTCGTGGGCGTAGACAAGCTTGATCGGGTGCTGCTCCAGGACCAGAAGACGCTGCAGCTCAAAGCGGCGGGCGATGCCTCCTATGACTTTGTCTTCCCTGAATCGCTCTCGAACTACAAAGCGGGTACCAAAGTACTGCAGCCCAAGAATGGCAAGGTCTACGAGTGCCAGCCATTCCCTGCCTCGGGTTATTGCGTGCAGTACTCCGCAGCCGCTGGCCAGTTCGAGCCAGGCACTGGCTCTCACTGGAACATGGCCTGGACCGAGAAATAAGGCATCAAACCTGGCCCTTGAGGGGGCCAGGCTCTTCGAGTACTCCAAATGCAAGTACAAAAGTATTGCTGGCAGCAGATCCTCCTGCACTGGGTCTCTGCAATGGTCATCCTTTGGGCGCTGATCAGCGGTTTTTACGTGGCGCACATGGATGTCACCCCCGCCACGCTCCACCGGGTCGCCTTCATCAATGTCGCCATGACTACGTTGTTCATCCCCGTATTCTTGCTGCGCTGGCTGTTGCGTATGACCCGTCTCAAGCCACGAAGCCTGCACGATGATCCAAAGGGCCAGCGCATTGCACATGTCGTGCACGAAGGCTTGTACTGGACCACGGCGATCGTATTGGCGTCCGGCCTGCTGATGATGGACAGGGCTATAGACGTGTTCGGTTGGTTCTCCATCGCGCCAGTGCTGAGCGAGCCGTTCTGGCACCGCGTCTGGTTCTACATTCACATTGCTGCCTGCCTGCTGCTGGCCACGGGGGTAGCGCTGCATATCGCTGCCGTGGTGTTGCATGAACTGAGCGGGCGACGCGTGCTACGGCGGATGCTGCCCTGACCCGGATGAAGCGCACTTCGCATTTGATCTGGCTGGCGTGCGTGGTGGCAACGCTTGCCTGGCTGGCATGGCGGGAAAGGACTTATCCCGTCGCTGCCCCGCCGGTGGTTCCGGCAGTGCCGGTGGAGACACCCCAGCTGCCGGCAAAACCGTTGCCGGCGGCCACCGTGGCGTTGGCGTTCGGCTTCCAGGCAACGCGCCCGCAGCAGTCGGGCCAAGCGGATGTCGCCCTCAAGGCCAGTTTTGTTTCCAGCCAGGGCGAGGCTCGCGCCTTGGTGAAAAGCCATGGCGGTGAGGCTATCTACCGCGTCGGTGACCGCATACCGGGCCGCGGCGTGCTGCGCCACATCGATGTGCGTTCCATCGTGTTGTGGTCCGGAGGCCGCGAGGAAGTCGTGTCGATGTCCGCGCCCGCTCCAACCGTGTTCCTGCCTGCAGGTGCTGCCGTTCGCCCGCACCACACTCCCGCCCCTTCATCCCGCCTGTTGCGGGAGGTGCAATGACTCTCAAGCGATATCTGCGCGTCGCCTCGTTCGGCGCCTGTCTTACCCTGAACTGTTCCCTGGCGCTGGCCGAGGCGCCCACCTGGCAGCTGGCGATGAGCGATGCCGATGTACGCGAGGTGGTACGCGAAGTGGGCGCGATCCTTGACCAGACGATCATCCTCGACCCGCGCGTGCAAGGCCGTATCACAGTCCTTTCCAGCGAAGCGCTGGACCGCGAAGGGATCCGCCGGCTGTTCTACTCGGTGCTCAATGCCCAGGGCTTTGCCGCTGTGAACGACGGCGACCGTTTGCTGGTGCTGCCGGCCAGTGAGGCCAAGGCCTGGGCCAACCAGCAGGTGGAGGCGATACCGGCAGCGTTCACGACGCGTGTTTTCAACCTGTCGGGCAGTGTGGCTGCTGACCTGGCCGGGCTGTTACGGCCGTTGGTTTCCAGCAGTGGCTACATCGGGCCGTCCAGTTCGGCCAATGCCTTGGTGGTGACCGACTCCGCAGCCAACCTTGATCGCCTGGAGCACCTGGTTCTGCAACTCGACAGCGGCCAGCGGCATGACCATGAGCTGGTGAGCTTGCGCCAAGCCCGGGCCGATGCGGTGTTCCCGGTGGTCGAAGCAGCCGCCGGAGGGCCCGACAGCGGCGTGCGGGTGCTGGTTGATACGGGCGGTAACCGCCTGCTGATCCTTGGCCCGGCCAAGTCCAGGCAACGCATGGCGCAACTGACACGCTCGCTGGATGTACCAGCACCCGCTACCTCGCAGAACTGGCGGGTGGTGCGCCTGCAACACAGCAATGCCGAGCAGCTTGCCGAAGTGCTGGGCGAGGTGGGCAAACGCCTGGATGGCACGCAGGGCACAAACACTCCGGGCGTCGACATTACCGGCGAGGCCATCGTCAAGGCCGATGCCAGCCAGAACGCGCTGGTGCTGCTGGGCGAGCCGCAGACGTTGGCCAGTGTGGAACAGATCATCCTGCAACTGGACCAGCCGCGGGCGCAGGTGCTTATTCATGCGGCAATCGTTGAAGTCAGCGGCAGCATCGAGGAGGCACTGGGCGTGCAATGGGGCATGGACAAGGGTGGCCTCAAAGGTGGCATTACCTACAGCGAAAGCGGCGCTACATTGGCCGACCTGCTGGGCAAAGAGGCCAAACTGCCGGGGGGCGCCGCCCTGGCCATCGGCTCTGATCGTTTTGCCGCCCTGGTATCGGCTTTGGCCAGCAACAGCCGCAGCAATCTGTTGTCCACGCCTAGCCTGCTGACGCTGGATAACCAGGAGGCGCAGATCCTGGTTGGGCAGAACGTGCCGTTCAAGACAGGCTCTTACGTGACCCCCGGCAGTGGTTCGGAAAACCCCTTCACCACGGTCGAGCGCAAGGACATCGGTATCAGCCTGAAGGTGCGCCCGCACATCAACGAAGGCAACAGCCTGCGCCTCGAGGTCGAGCAGGAAAGCTCGGAAATTGCGCCCAGCGCGGCCGAGAATGATCTGATCACCAACAAGCGCACGCTCAAGAGCACCATCCTGGCCTCCGATGGCGAGATCATCGTGATTGGTGGCCTGATCAAGGACAGCGTGCGCCAGGTGGAGCGCGGCGTGCCGCTGCTCAGCCGTATTCCCTGGGTGGGTGGCTTGTTCCGGTGGCGCAGCGACACCCAGGAAAAAACCAACCTTATGGTGTTCCTGCGTCCGACCATCTTGCGCAGCCAGGCCGAGCGGGTCGAGGCGGGGGGGCGTGCCTACGAAGGGTTGCGCAATGCGGATGATTCGACCTTGCCGGAAGATGCCCGGCGGATGTTCGATACGCGGCGTCTGCCTGACGCGCACCGGCCGCGCCCATGAGCATCGCCCTGCCGTTCAGCTTTGCCCGACGTCACGGCATCCTGCTCGACCGCCAGGCAGCCGAGCCTGCTTTGCTGATGCGTGAAGGCGCTTCACTGGCCGCCATGGCTGAGGCCTGCAGGCGAGTGGGCAGTACCTGGCCTCTGCGTCGCGTGAGCGACGCCCACTTTGCCGAGCGCCTGGCCCAATGCTACGGTCCAGGCCAAGATGCCGCGCAGGCGGTGGTCCAGGGCCTTGACCAGGAAATCGACCTGTCGCGGTTGGCCGAAGCCTTGCCGCAGACCTGCGACCTGCTTGAGCAACAAGACGACGCGCCGATCATTCGCTTGCTCAACGCTTTGTTCAGCGAGGCGGTGAGATCGCGGGCCTCGGATATCCACCTGGAAACCTTCGAGCAGCAGCTGCGCGTGCGCATGCGCATCGACGGCGTCATGCGCGAAGTACTGACGCCGCCGCGGGGACTTTCTGCCCTGCTGGTTTCGCGCATCAAGGTCATGGCGCGCCTGGATATCGCCGAAAAGCGCGTGCCCCAGGATGGCCGGATCAGCCTGCGTCTTGCCGGCCATGAAGTGGACGTGCGGGTGTCGACCTTGCCTGCCGCCCATGGCGAGCGGGTCGTGCTGCGCTTGCTGGACAAGCAGGCAGTACGCCTCGACATCGACCACATGCAGATGCCCAGCTCGGTGCGAGCTGGCTTCATGCACATGCTGGAAAAACCGCACGGCATTTTTCTGGTCACCGGGCCCACCGGGTCCGGCAAGACCACGACGCTGTATACCGCGCTGTCATACCTAAACCAGGTATCCCGCAATATCCTCACCGTCGAGGACCCGATCGAGTATCACCTGCCCGGCATCGGCCAGACCCAGGTGAACACCAAGGTCGACATGACCTTCGCCCGTGGCCTGCGCGCCATCCTGCGTCAGGACCCGGACGTGGTCATGGTGGGCGAAATCCGTGACCGGGAGACTGCGGACATCGCGGTGCAGGCCTCGCTGACCGGCCACCTGGTGCTGTCCACCCTGCATACCAATAGTGCGCTGGGGGCCATCACGCGCCTTGCCGACATGGGTATCGACACCTGTTTGCTTGCCTCATCGCTGGCCGGGGTGATGGCCCAGCGCCTGGTGCGGCGGCTCTGCGACCACTGCAAGGTCGTCTATGAGGTGGACGAGGCCACGGCCAGCGCTTTGGGCCACCCCGCCGGGTTGCCGTCGCAGCTCTACGAAGCGCAGGGCTGTAGCGAATGCCTGCAGGGTTACAGCGGGCGCCTGGCCTTGCACGAGATGGTGGTGGTGACGCCCGCATTGGCCCAGGCGATCCACGCCCGTGCGAACCTGGCTGACATGTCCGAAGTGATCCGCGCGGCCACACCAAGCCTGTTCCAGCATGGCGTCCAGCGTGTCTGCCTGGGGCAGACCAGCCTGGCAGAGCTGCTGCGTGTGACGGGGCAGGGCTGACATGCCGATGTTCCGCTACCAGGCCCAGGATGCGCAGGGGGCGCGCCAGCGAGGAACGCTGGAGGCACCGGGGGCGCGTCAGGCCCGGCAAACCTTGCGCGAGCAAGGCTTGCTGGTGCTGAAGCTGGCCCCCGTAGGGACATCGCCAATGGCCGGCTGGCGCACAGGTAAAGGCATGAGCCTGGCCCAACGCTCGTTGCTGACCCGCCAGTTGGCGACGCTGCTGCATGCCGGGGTGCCGTTGATCGAGGCCTTGCAGGCAGTCGCCGGCCAGAGCACCCAGCGCCAGGTACGGCTGGTGCTGGGAGGTGTTGTTGAGCGGGTTGCCGAAGGCCTCGCCCTGGCCCAGGCTCTGGCGCACTACCCTCAGGCGTTCCCCATGGTTTACCGGGCCACCGTGGCCGCCGCCGAACGCTCCGGCCACCTGGCGGGTGTACTCGAGCGCTTGGCCGAGCATGGCGAGAACCAGCAGGCCCTGCGCCAGAAAGTACAGCTGGCCATGGTTTACCCGGTGATCCTCCTGGTTGTTTCGTTACTGGTGGTGGGGTTTCTGCTCGGTTATGTGGTGCCCGATGTGGTGCAAGCCTTTTCGCGCGACCAGGCGCAGCTGCCGCTGGCAACGCAAGTGCTGATCGCCCTGAGCGATGCCACCCAACATTACGGCTTGGCAGCGCTGGCGCTGTTGGTGGTAGCCGCTGCGCTGGTTGCCTGGGCACTTCGCCAGCCGGCACTGCGCAGGCAATGGCATGGCTTTTCACTGCGCCTGCCGGGCTATGGCGAGTTTGTCCGCGCCAGTGAAGCGGCACGGTTCATCAGTACCTTGGCAATCCTGGGGCGCAGCGGGGTAGCCCTGGTCGAGGCAATGAACATCGGCGCAGCGGTGATCGGCAACCAGATCCTGCGCGAGCGTTTGCTGCAGGCCGCCCGCGAGCTGGGCGAGGGCTGCTCGCTGGCCAATTGCCTGGCACGTAGCGACACCTTGCCGCCGCTGATGCTGCACATGATCGCCAGTGGCGAACGCGCCGGTGAGCTGGACACCATGCTTGAACGTGCCGCAGATCTTCAGGCCAAGCAACTGGCGGGGCGCATCTCGTTGCTGGTGAGCCTGTGCGAGCCACTGATGCTGCTGGTGATGGGCGGCATCGTGCTGTTCATCGTGCTCGCGATCCTGCTGCCGATTCTCAACCTCAACCAACTGGTCAACTGATATGTCCATACGTTCAGCACGCCGCGCGCAACGCGGCTTCACCCTCATCGAAATCATGGTGGTGGTGATCATTCTTGGGGTGCTTGGTGCGCTGGTGCTGCCCAACGTGATGAGCCGCCCTGACCATGCCAAGCTGACTGCAGCCCGCACCGATATCCAGTCGATCTCTACCGCGTTGGAAATCTACCGTCTGGATAACGGCCGCTACCCGACCACCTCGCAAGGCCTGGAAGCCTTGGTGACACGACCAACCGTAGCGCCACTCCCGCGTCAATGGAGTGCCCAAGGCTATCTCAAGAGCACACCCATCGACCCCTGGGGCTCGCCTTACCGGTTTGCAAGCCCAGGCACCCGTTCGGCCCAAGGCTATGACCTTTACTCCCTGGGGGCCGATGGTCAGCCGGGTGGCGAGGAGATGGATGCCGATATCGGTAACTGGCCTGAATGAAACAGCGCCGCTCTCAAGGCTTTACGCTGCTGGAGCTGCTGCTGGTCATGCTGCTGCTGGGCATCGTGATGAGCATGGCAGGGGTCATGTTCGGGCGTGACCCGCAACGTATGGCCAATCAGGAAGCCAGCCTTTTTTTCCAGTTGGTACAGCACGCGCGGCACCAGGCGGTGCTGGAAGGATTGGCACTGGGTATCCGCATTGATGCCCGGGGCTATCAACTGCTTAGAGCCGCCGGACACCGCTGGGAGATTGCGGGCAAGCATCGAGATATCGACCTGGACCTGCACGTGGAGATCGATGGGGTTCCGGTGCCTCCCGGTGTGCCTGGGAGGGCACCGCAACTGGTGATGTATGGCAACGACGAGCACACGCCGTTTGCCCTTCATTTCGGGGTGAACGATGTACGCCTTGTTTCTGTGTCGAGTGATGGCATCAATGACCCCAGTTTCCTGCGCTGAACGCGGCTTCACCTTGCTGGAAGTGTTGGTGGCGTTGGTGATCTTCGCGGTACTGGCCGTGGCGGTTACCTCGGCCAGCCAGCATGTGCTGGTGCAATCGCAGGGGCTTGAGAAGCGCTTGCTTGCCAGCTGGGTCGCGGACAACCACTTGATGGAGATGCGCCTGCAACCTGCACCGGGTCCTGGCGAGCGCACCCTGGATGTCATGTTCGGCCAGCGTCGCTGGACCCTGCAGGAAACCCGCCGCCGCCTGGGTGAGGGTGCCCTGCTGGAAGTACACGTACGGGTAGGCCTTGCTTCGGACCGCCAAGTACTGCACCAGGCTACGGGGTGGTTGGGGCTGGTCGATGCGCCACGCTAGGCCAGGCAGGTTGACCGGTCAGCGGGGCTTCACCTTGATCGAGCTGCTGCTGGCGATCGCCATCTTTGCCTCGCTGGCGGTGGGCAGCGCACGCGTGCTCGATGTGTTCATGCGTGCCGAAAGCGCACGTCAGATGCAGGCCAATGAGCTGCGAGCGTTGGGCAGGGCCATGAGCCTGATGCAACGCGATGCCCTGCTGGGTTATCAGCCTGCGAGTCTCGGCAAGGGCGGTTACGGTGTACTGCTGCACGGCGCACGGGCGCATTGGTTGGCCAGGGAGCAAGACAACCAGGCGCTCAAGCGCAGCGAGTTGAGGGTTGTCGAGTATTGGCTCGAGGAAGGCGTGCTGTGGCGTCAACGGCGCACGCAGGGGCAAGACCAGCCTCGGCCGCAGCGCTTGCTCGAAGGTGTAAGCGAGCTGCATTGGCGGGTGCATGTGCCCGGAAGCGGCTGGCAGGCACGCTGGCCCATGACCCAGCGGCGGCCGGTGCCCCCACAGGCGCTGGAGGTGACGCTGTCGACCAAGCGGTTTGAGCAGGTTCGGCGGGTACTGCCACTGGGGGGCACCAGCCAGTGAGGTGGCAACGGCAAAGGGGGCTCGCATTGGTTACCGTGCTGCTGGTCATGGCGCTGCTCACGATGCTGGTAGCCGGCATGTTGCACAGCCATCAACTGTTGGTTGGCGGGGTTACCCGGCAGATCGAGGGTACGCGTTTAATGCGCCTGGCCCAGGCAGGCGAGCAGCAGGGTCTGGTGACCCTGCGCCGCGAGCTGGGCGAGGTATTGCAGGTCACCCATGATCGGCAAGCCTGGGCCCAGCCCCGGGTGTTGAACCTCGATCAAGGGCAGGTAAGCCTGCAGTTGGAAGACCTTTCGGGTCGGCTGAACCTGGGAGCCCTGATGGCCGGAAAGGCACCCGACCCGTTGCTGCTCGAACGCTGGGAACGCCTGTGCCATTCATTGCAGCTGGAGCCACCGGCATTGGACGGGCTCGTTGGCCAGCCGATGCTCGACCCAACGCAGTTGCGCGCATTGCCGGGGGTCACCGCCGAGGTGATGACGCGGTTGCAGCCGTGGGTGGTGGTATTGCCCAAGGAGGCGCGGCTCAACATCAATACGGCCCCGGCGCGCTTGCTGGCGGCGTTCGCCGAGCTGTCACCGACGGTAGCCGCGGAGCTCGCAAGGACGCGCCCCGAGGCGGGATACCCCACCGTGGAGCGCTTTCTTGCCCAGCCCCAGCTGGAGGGCCAGGGCCTGGACAGGCGTGGGCTGGCAGTGAGCAGCCGCTGGTTTCGCCTGGAGGTACAGGCGGAGCTGGCAGGTCGGCGCATGTACTTGTACAGCGATCTGGAGATCGATTTGAACACGCACCAGGTTCGTGTGGTGCGGCGTGTGTTTTCGGCAAGGCGGGAGCGAAGTGCAGATGAGTGAGAACTGGTTGTACCTGTTGCCCGAAGGCATTGCGGCAGCTGATGCGCAGTGGCCGGTGTGGTTGCGTTCGGGGGACGGCAACCTGAGCAAGGCGCGCCTGGGTGAGCTGGCCTCGACCCTGTCCGGCCCAGTGATCGTGGTGGTGCCCATGGAAATGCTGGGCAGCTGTGAGATCGGCCCTGTACCGGGTAAACGGCCGAAACCGGAAACACTGGCGTACGCCGCCGAGGATCAGTTGGCAGCGCCGCTGGAAACGTTGCACTTGGTGTTTGGTCCGCCCTGTACACAAGGGTATCGCCGCGCGTTGGTGATAGAGCTTCAGGTCATGGCCAACCTGGTGGCGCTGCTGCAAGCCCAGGGTATCGACCCGCTTGGCATCTACGCCGATGCCGACTTGCTGGGGGCCGGGCAGCCCTGCGCATTGTGGTTCGAGGGCCGCTGGCTGCTGGGCGGCCCGAATGGCCTATGTCTGGTCGCCAGTCCGCAGGCCGCCGAGGTCCTGGCGCAGCAGTTGCCGCCGATGGCATGGCAGGCTGAGCTTGCTCATGCAGGGGAGGCGCTCTGCAACCAAACTGTCGATAGCGCCGTCCACACCCTGGTGCAAGGGCGAGCCACGGCCCTGGACCTGCGCCAGGGGGCATTCCGGAGACGCGGATCGGCCTTGCCTTGGCCCGCCTTGGCGGGCGGGGTGCTGCTGGCATTGGCAATGGTGTGCCTGGCGGATCATCTGCGCATCGCGTGGTTGATGCAACGCACGGCACAGCTGGATGCCGAGAACGTTCAGGTATTTCAGCGCTGGGCGCCTGGGCAGCCTGTCACTGGCAACCTGGTTGCGCAGGTCAGGGCGCTGGAGTTCCGTCCCCAGGCAGTGACCACTGTCGACGAACTGGCAGTATTCAGCGAGCGGTTGGTTGAAGCCGGGAACATCACCGTTGAACGGGCTGTGTTCAGCCCCACCGAAGGGTGGCGCATGGAGGTGGTAGCGCAAGGGTTCGCTGACCTTGAGCGCTTGCGTCAACAGGCGCCTGCGGTGCTGATGGACCAGGCGCGCCAGGCCGGGCAAGGCGTGCGGGCGACCCTGACTTGGCTGGGGGCTCGATGATGCGGTGGTTTGGGCAGGCCTGGCTACGCCAATGGCAATCGATACCCGGCGCCCGGCGGGGAGTGATTGTGGCCACTCTCTGGAGCCTGGCCTTGGTCGTTCTCTGGCAAGTTGCCTGGAGCCCCGGCAAGCAGCGCTTGCAGCAGGCCGAGCTTGATCATGCGCGAGCCCTGGAGCTGGCCGGGCACCTGCAGAGGGTTTCGGCAGGCCCGGCCATGGCCTTGGACGCTGTGCAGGCACTGACGCCCGCCGGGCTGAATGAGCGAGCGCTGGTTGCTGGGCTGCGAATCACCGGGCTGCAGACGCGTGCCGCTCAGGTGGACGTCAGCCTGGAGGGCGAGCCTGCGAAACTGCTGGTTTGGCTGCACGCGCTGGAACGTGATGGCGTGCAGTTCCGCAGTTTGCAGTTGCAGGTGAGCGGCGAACAGTTGCAAGCGCAGCTGGCACTGGAGCTGGATGGAGTCTGAGCCGATTAAGATTCGCTTCAGCCAGCTTGGGTAGGCTGTTCCCATCGAAAACGAAACAGGACCTGCCACCATGAAAGCTCGCTACCTCGCCCTGATCCTTGCCCCGCTGTTCAGCACTGCCGCCTTGGCTGCGGGCTATACCGGCCCCGGTGCCCAGCCGGTTACCACCGTTGCCACGGCCAACGATGCCGCCGATGACACTCCGGTGGTGCTGCAGGGCTTCGTGACCAAGAAGATCAACAACGACGACAAGTACGAATTCAAGGACAACACCGGCACCATCAGCGTAGAAATTGATGATGAAGACTTGCCGCCGACGCCGTTCAACGAAAAGACCAAGGTCAAGCTGACCGGTGAGGTGGAGAAACACCTGATGAGCCGCGAGGTTGATGTGGATATGGTTGAGATCATCAACTAATCCAAGGGCTTGTTCGCGGGCATGCCCGCGAATGCCTCACACCGATTTGGGTGGTAACTTGCTCAGGTGCAACGCCACCAGCAATGCCACCGCCAGCAAGCTGCCAATGAACAGCCCGATCCCGTTCCAGCCCCACTGGTGCCAGAACACCCCGCCCGCCGTACCGGCCACGCTGGAGCCAGCGTAGTAGCAGAACAGGTACAGCGACGACGCCTGCCCCTTGGCCTTCAGCGCCCGGCGGCCGATCCAGCTGCTGGCCACCGAGTGCGCACCAAAGAAGCCGAAGGTGAACACCAGCATGCCCAGGATCACCATCACCAGCGGACTGGCCAGTGTCATCAGCAAGCCACCTGCCATTACCACGATACTGGCCCAGAACACCTTGCGCCGGCCCAGTTTGTCCGCCAGCGCGCCGACCTGTGCCGAACTGTAGATACCCGACAGGTAAACCACCGACAGCAAGCCGACCAGCGCCTGGTTCATGTGGTAGGGCTCGGCCAGCAGGCGGTAGCCGATGTAGTTGAACAGGGTGACGAAGGCGCCCATCAGCAAGAAGGCTTCAAGAAACAGCCAGGGCAGGCCTGCATCTTTGAAGTGCATGACAAAACCGTCCAGCAGGCTGCGTGGGTTCATCGTCTGTGCGCGGAAATTGCGTGATTCCGGCAGCACCTTCCAGAACACCAGCGCGGCCACCAGGGCCAGGCCGCCAATGGTCAGCATCGCCGTGTGCCAGCTGACGAAGTCGATCAGTACGCCAGTGATGAGCCGCCCGCTCATGCCGCCAATCGCGTTGCCGCCGATGTACAGGCCCATGGCCAGGCCAATGTGTTGCGGGTGAATCTCTTCGCTCAGATAGGTCATCGCCACTGCCGCCAGGCCGCTCAGCGACAGGCCGACCAAGGCGCGGGTGGCCAGTACCAGCTCCCAGCTGGGCATCACTGCGCTGGCCAAGGTGGACAGGGCGGCGCAGACCAGCGCGAACACCATCACGGGTTTGCGCCCTATGCGGTCAGAAATGGGGCCGGTGATCAGCAGGCCGAACGCCAGCATGGCGGTGGACACCGACAGTACCAGGCTGCTCTGCGCCGCGTTGATGGAAAACTCGTTGGATAGCAGAGGCATCATTGGCTGTACGCAGTACAGCAAGGCGAAGGTGGCGAAACCGCCGCTGAACAAGGCCAGCACGGTTTTCATGAAAGCGGGTGTGCCTTTTTCGATCCACATTTCGGTCAGGATGGCAGGTTGTGGCTCAAGGAGGAGGGGGGCTACTGCAGTTTTCACGGGCGGGTACCTCTGGCGCAATGAAAAAAAGCATATAGCTGGCTAACGATTAGATCCAATATATTGTTCGACCTATTTGAGATGTTTGGCGACTTGTTTGGAGCGGATCATGGAATTGCGTCATCTGCGTTACTTCATTGCTGTGGCCGAAGAGCTGCACTTTGGCCGCGCCGCCCAGCAGCTGGGTATTTCCCAGCCGCCCTTGAGTCAGCAGATCCAGGCTCTGGAGCAGGAGTTGGGGGCCCGGTTGTTCGACCGTACCAATCGTCGTGTCGAACTGAGCGAGGCCGGGCGATTGTTCCTCGAGGAAGCGCGCCAGGTATTGGCGCAGGTGGAGAAGGCCGCGGATGTAGCCCGGCGTGCGCAGTTGGGCGAGCTGGGCGAGATGAAAATCGGTTTCACTTCCTCGGCCCCGTTCACCTCGAAAATCCCCAAGGCCATTCATGCTTTCCGTCAGCGCTTTCCGGCGGTGCACCTGAACCTCAAGGAAATGAGCAGCCGTGATGTTGCCGAAGGGGTATTCGACGAGTCCATCGAGGTGGGGTTGATGCGGCCGATGCCGCTGCCGGAGGGGTTGGTGGCCACCGAGTTGTTCCGAGAACCGTTGGTGGCGGTGATCAATGCTTCGCATCCGCTGGCTGAGGGCACTGAGCAAGGCGTCTACATGGCGGCGTTGGCCCCTGAGCCCTTCGTGTTCTTCCCGCGCAGTTATGGCAGCGGCTTGCATGCACAATTGCTGAGCCTGGCGCGGCATGCGGGTTTCAGCCCCCATTTTGCGCAAGAGGCAGGGGAAGCGATGACCATCATCGGCCTGGTCTCGGCGGGGCTGGGGGTGTCGGTGCTGCCGGCGTCGTTCCAGCGCATGCGTATAGAAGGTGTGGTGTACCGCACCTTGCTCGATGAAGAGGCGATGTCGGCGGTGTGGCTGGTGCAGCGTGAGCGCGGCCATTCGGTCATGGCCAAGGCATTTGCCGAGTTGTTGACAGGGCAGGTGGTCGGTCAGTCGTGATGCCGGTCAATTGGCACTGGTCATTGCCCCACTGCCGCCACATACTCGGGCATTCGTTGATACACGGAGGTCAATCATGCGGCGCGTGGTGTTCAATCAGAAAGGTGGCGTGGGCAAGTCGAGCATTGCCTGCAACCTGGCGGCGGTCAGTGCCAATGAAGGCTACCGGACCTTGTTGATCGACCTGGATGCCCAGGCGAACTCGACCCAATACCTCACCGGCCTGACCGGCGAGGACATCCCCATGGGCATCGCCGACTTCTTCAAGCAAAGCCTTTCCAGCGGGCCGTTCAGCAAGAAGAACAAGGTCGATATCTACGAAACCCCATTCGACAACCTGCATGTGGTCACCGCCACTGCCGAGCTGGCCGACCTGCAGCCAAAGCTGGAGGCAAAACACAAGATCAACAAGCTGCGCAAGTTGCTCGACGAGCTGGACGAGGATTACGAGCGTATTTACATCGATACCCCGCCGGCGCTTAATTTCTATGCGGTTTCTGCGCTGATCGCTGCCGATCGCGTGCTGATCCCCTTCGACTGCGACAGCTTTTCGCGCCAGGCCCTGTATGGCCTGCTGGCCGAGATCGAAGACCTCAAGGAAGACCACAACGAAGACCTGGTGGTCGAAGGCATCGTGGTCAACCAGTTCCAGTCACGTGCCAGCCTGCCACAGCAGATGCTCGACGAACTGCTGGCCGAAGGGTTACCGGTGCTGCCGGTGTACTTGGGCAGCTCGGTGAAAATGCGCGAATCGCACCACGCCAGCCTGCCGCTGATTCACCTGGAGCCGCGGCACAAGCTGACTCTGCAGTTTGTCGAGTTGCATTCGCTGCTTGAGGAGAATGCTTAAACCCCGTGGTTACGCAGCCACTCCAGCAGGGACTGGAGTGGAAACGCCCCGGCCTGCCGGCTGACTTCGCGGCCGTTCTTGAACAGCAGCAGGCTGGGGATCGAGCGTATGCCCAGTTGCCCTGCGAGGTTACGGTTGGCTTCGCTGTCGAGCTTGGCCAGGCGGCAGCGGCCTGCAAGCTTCCGGGCGGCCTCTTCGAAGGTGGGGGCAAATGACTTGCACGGGCCGCACCAGTTGGCCCAGATGTCGACCAGCAGCGGCAGGTCGCCTTTGATCTGGCTGGCATAGCTGGCTTCGGTGAGCTCGAAAGGGGTGCTCAACAGCACGTCCTGTTTGCAGCGACCGCATTTCGGCGCATCGCCCAGGCGCTCGGCGGGCAGGCGGTTGAGGCCGTTGCAGTGGGGGCAGGGGATTACCAGTGGGTCGGTCATTTCATCTCCAGTAGGTCTATCGCGGTTCCCTGTAGGAGCGGGTTCACCCGCGAAGAATGCGACGCGGTGCATGGCACCGGCTTCGCCGGTAAAACCGCTCAGGATTCGGCGCTAATCAGGAAGAGCAGCTGATTTCCAGGTGCTTGCCCCACTCCGGCGGTCGCTCGGCGTAGGCCTGCATCCCGGGCTGTTCCTCGAACGGCCTGGTCAGGACTTGGTGCAGCCGTCGAACTTCACTGTAATCCCCCGCCTCGGCCGCTTCGATGGCTTTCTGCGCCAGGTAGTTGCGCAGCACGTACAGCGGGTTTACCGCATGCATCCGCTCACGGCGGCCTTCGGCATTGCCGGGTTCACGCCCACAGCGGGCCAGGTAGTCTGCGCCCCAGGCATCGAAGCCGGCCAGGTCGATAAAGTCATCGCGCACTGCCTTCAGCGCCTCGGCCACCGGCTGCTCACCCAGTTTGCGGAAGAACAGGCTGTAGTCCACGCCACCGCGTTGCATGCACTGCAGCAGGCGCTCGACCAGCGCCATGTCATCATCTTCGGCGTTGGTCAGCCCCAGGCGCCGGCGCATCAGGTCCAGGTAATGGGCCTGGTACAGCGGCAGGAACAGGCCCAACGCTTCCTTCAGTGGCTCAACTTCGATCACGGTGGTCAGTGCCTGGGCCAGCGCGCTGAGGTTCCAGTGGGCGATGGGCACTTGGTTGGCGTAGCTGTAGCGGCCTCGATCGTCGGAGTGGTTGCAGATGAAGTTGGCGTCGAAGTCATCCAGGAACGCATAGGGGCCAAAATCGAAGGTGATGCCGAGGATCGACATGTTATCGGTGTTCATCACGCCGTGGCAGAAGCCATACGCCTGCCAGCGGGCGATCAGTTCGGCATTGCGCTCGACGATGGTGCGGAACATGGCCAGGTAAGGCTGCTCGGCGTCACGGCATTCGGGATAGTGCTGTTCCAGCACATGGTCGATCAACACGCGCTGCTGCTCGGGCTGCTTGGTGTAGTAGAAGTACTCGAAATGACCGAAACGCACATGGCTCTGCGCCAGGCGCGTCAGCATGGCCGCGCTTTCACGGGTTTCGCGCCACACCGGGGTGCTGGAACCGATCACGCACAGTGCCCGGCTGGTAGCGATGCCCAGAGCGTGCAGGGCTTCGGAGGCGAGGAACTCGCGAATCGACGAGCGCAGCACGGCGCGGCCGTCACCCATGCGGGAGTAGGGTGTCTGGCCGGCGCCCTTGAGGTGCAGGTCCCAGTGTTCGCCTGCGTCGTTGAGCACTTCGGCCAGTAGCAGGCCACGGCCGTCGCCCAGACGTGGGTTGTACGAGCCGAACTGGTGGCCGGAATAAACCATCGCCCGAGGGTCGGCCTCTTCCCACAGTTTGTGGCCGCTGAACAGTTCGGCGAACACCGGCAGCTCGGCCTGGGCGGGGTCGAGGTCGAGCAAGGCCATGGCCGACTCGCTCGCTACCACCAGGCGCGGGTCTGCAATGGGCTCGGGCAGCACCTGGGTGGAGAACGCATCGCCCAGGCGGGCGAAGCGGTTGTCGAAGGTGAGTTGGTCGAGGGCTTTCACGGGACTGCTCCTTGGAATCGGTGCCAATGGGGCCGCTTGGCGGCCTTTCGCGGGTGAACCCGCTCCCACAGCGGCCAGCGCCCGATGTAGGAGCGGGTTTACCCGCGAACGAGGGCGAAGCCCTCGCAGCCATTTTGCACACAATAAAGTATTCGAGCCTATTCAGGCCGAAGCAGTGCCATCCGATTTTGGCTGTTCCATCGGAATCAATTGCTGTTTGCTGCCCTTGGCGTCCATCAGGAATACCTCTACCTGGCGTACCGAGATCTTGATGTTGTGGGCCTTGAACTCGCGGTTGATGTAGCGGTTGATCTCGTCCAGCGTCGGGTTGCGGTCGCCCAGGTCACGCACGTGCATGCGCAGTTCGTGGTCCAGCGAGCTCTCGCCGAAGTTGAGGAAGTACACGATCGGTTCCGGATCCTTGAGCACGCGTGGGTTCTCATGCGCGCCCTTGAGCAGCAGGTCGCGCACCAGGTCGAGGTCTGAGCCATAGTCGATGCCCAGCTTCAGCGTCACCCGGGTGACCGTATCGGTCAGCGACCAGTTGATCAGTTGGCCAGTGATGAAGGTCTTGTTGGGGACGATGATGTCCTTGCGGTCGAAGTCGGTGATGGTGGTGGCACGGATGCGGATCTTGCTTACCGTGCCCGACAGGTTGCCGATGGTGATGGTGTCGCCAATCCGTACCGGGCGCTCGAACAGGATCATGATGCCGGAGATGAAGTTGGCGAAGATTTCCTGCATGCCGAAGCCCAGCCCTACTGACAGCGCAGCCACCAGCCATTGCAGCTTGTCCCAGCTCACCCCCAGGGTCGACAGGGTGCTGACGATGCCGATGCCGACGATGGTGTACGACAACAGCGTGGTGGTGGCGTAGGCACTGCCCTGGGCCAGGTTCAGGCGAGACAGCACCAGTACTTCCAGCAAGCCTGGCAAGTTGCCGGCCAGGGCGAAAGTGATGCCGACGATCACCAGCGCGCCGAGCAGGTCGCCGAGGCTGATCGGTACCATGCTGGCGGCGGCGCCGGTGCCGCTGGTGTATTCGTAGAGGACGAAATTGTTGAGGTAGGCGAACACCGAGATCAGGTCGGCCCACACCCAGTACAGGCCGGCGATGAAGCCGCCGAGCAGGGCCAGGCGGATCAGGCGCAGCGACTGCTGGTTGACCTGTTCGATATCCAGCGTTGGCTCTTCGGTGATGACTTCGCCATCCAGCCCTTCCTTGGCTGCCGCACGCTTGGTCAACGCACGCTGGTAGGCCAGGCGTCGTGCAGCCACCGACAGGCCGCGCACGAAGGCGGCCTCGATCACCAGCCAGAACAGCAGCAGGTACAGGGTGTAGATGAGTCGGTCGGTAAGCTTCAGTGCCGTGTAGTAGTAGCCGAAGCACACGGCGACGAACAGGGCGATGGGCAGGGCGGTGAACGCTACCCCCACCGCCCTGCGGAACAGCGAGGTGTCACGGTGTGCCGGGCTGCTGAGCAGCAGGCGGCTGAGCAGCCAGGCCATCAGCGCATAGCAGGTCAGCACCACGCCGATGCCCAACACGTCGTCTGCCAATGCCGAAGGCTGGTGCTCGGCCACCGCCACCACGCCGACCAGTGCCAGCACAACGGTGCCCAGGCGGCGAACCCAGCCGCGCAGGAACTCGACCTGCGGTTTGTGCCAGCGGAAGTGGACTTCCGCCACGCCACCGGGTGCGAGGATACGGTAGGCGGTATAGAACACCAGCCAGGCCTGGGCCAGCTGCCAGAGTGCGGCGCCCAGGTTGGCATTCTGCCCGCGGGCGTCGATCTGCAGGGCGTAGCTGCACAGCGCCAGACCAAGGCTGACCGGCATCGCCAGCAGAATGTTGATTAGGATTGCCTGGGGCGTGTGCCATTGGCTGTCACGGCGGAAGTGGCCGATATCCTGGTGCACTTTGCCTAATCGTTGGTAAAGGTATTTGCGCCGCCACAACAGCGCGCCGATCACCAACAGCAGCGGCAGGAACAGCAACGGGCGCTGGCTCAGGCCATCGGCCAGCTCTTTCAGGCTGGAGCCCCACGGCAGGTTGGCGACCTGGTCGGCCAGGCGCTCCGGCACGTATTGCAGCCAGTCCCAGTCCAGCGGCTTGTTGCTGGGGATCCAGAACATTTGCTCGTCGAGGGTGGTGCGCAGGCTCTGCGCGGTGCCCAGCAGCTGCTTCTGGTTGAGCTGCAGGGTGATCGATTCGTTGAGCAGCGCCGACAACTCGCGGTTCAGCCGCTCCAACAGGTCGCTGCGGGTGATGGCCACTTCCAGCAGTGCCTTGCGCAGCTGCGGGGTCACATCTTCCTGCGGTTGCGCCGCCAGCAGCTTGTCGACGTAGGTGACCGGGCTGCTCATCTGCTCGCGCTGCTGGTTGACTTCGAACTGGTACAGGCGGGTGTCGGCGATCTGGTCGGCCAGGTCGCGGTCGACCTTCAGGTGCGGCAGGGTCTGCTTCTGCTTGTAGAGAATCTTCGACAGCAGCAGGCTTCCCTTGAGCACGTTGATCTGCTCGTCAAGCGCCTGGTCGGCCTGGGTCAGGCTGTCGAGTTGCTGCTTGGTGCGCAGGTTCTGCTGGGTCAGTTCGTTAAGGCGGTCGGTGCTCTTGAGCAGGTAGTCGGAAAGCTTGAGGTTGATCGCGCTTTCAGTGGCCAGCAGGCTGCTGCCACCAGCCTTCTGAGCCTCAATCGACTGCTGGGTGACGGCTTCCTGGGACTGGGCCAGGCGTTTGGCGTTGATCAGCGTCTGCAGGTCCTGGATTTCCTGCTCCAGGCGCGCAGCGCGCTCGACCAGCAGGTCGTGACGCGCATTGCCGAGGTCTTGCAGCAGGCTGTTGCCGGCCAGTTCCTGGCGGCGCAGCAGGGTCAGCGCGTTGAGCGAAGCCAACTCGGCGTTGAGCTGATTGCGCTGGTCGGCATTGATGGCTTTGCCACCGTCCTTGCCGGTTTTGAGTATGTTGTTGATCTGCTGGGTGCGGGTCTGGCTGCTGCTGATCTCCGCCTGGGCACGCTCGGGGCGGGTTTGCGAGTTGATGATCAGGCTGTTGGCTTCAGACAACGCCTTTTGCAGCTCGCCCTGCAGCGTGTTGCGTTCGCTGAGCATCTGTTCAAGCTGTGGCACGGTGAGGTTGGCGTAGCGCTGTGCCACCGGTTGTGCCTTGGTTTCCTTGAGCCTGGCCAACTCCTTCTGGCTGTCGCTGGTCTCCTTGGGGGCACTGCTCAGCTGCTGCTTGAGTGCAGCCAGTTTCTTTTCGTTGTCTTCCTTGGCAGCAAGCAGGCTCAACGTTTGTTCGAGCACCTGCTGCAGCGCCTTCTGGTCTGCCTCGGGCAGCTTGCGCTCGGCGATCTTGTCGAGGCTGTTCTGGATACTGGCGGTGGTCGGGGCTTCTGCCGCGCTAGCGGCAAAAGAAAGGGACAGGCACAACCCGAGCAGGGTTGTGCGAAGGTACACGCGCAGGGACATAGGCAGACTACTTGTGGATCCGGCTGAAACGAAGTTTAGAGGAACAATCCTGGTCCGGGTCGCGTTCCTTCGGGGAATCTGACGCCTACTTTCTGGATCTTGTTCCCGTCCATGGTCGCCACGGTCCAGATCGTGCCATGCCATTCGACCTGGTCCCCCACTACTGGAGCGCCTCCGACCTTCTGTCGGATGAACTGCGCCAGCGGCATTTTCGCGTCGAGGCCATCGAGCTTCAGGCCATACAACGCTGCCACCGCCCCCAGTTCGGCATCGCCTTCGAGCACGAAGTCGCCGAAGAAACGCAGGTCCAGGCCACGCTGTGGCGCTTGGCTGAACAATTTGCCGAGGGCCGGCAGGTTGTGCTCGTGGCCGATCACGCAGAGCATGTCGCCCACTTCCAGCACGGTGCTGCCCGACGGGTGCAGCAGTTGCTCGCCACGGAACAGCGCGGCAATCCGTGTGCCTTCGGGCATTTTCAGCTCGCGCAGGGCGGCACCGATGCACCACTTTTCGGCGCCCAGGCGGTAGACGAACATTTCCCACTCGCTGGTGATGTGCACTTCCAGGGCGGAGCGGGAAATCGGCGCCGGGTCTGGCGGTACGGTCACTTTCAGCAGCTTGGCCATCCACGGCAGGCTGGTGCCCTGCACCAGCAGTGACACCAGCACGATGAAGAACGCCAGGTTGAAGAACAGCTGGGCGTCTGGCAGGCCCGCCATCAGCGGGAACACCGCCAGAATGATCGGTACCGCGCCGCGCAGGCCGACCCACGAAATGAAGCCCTTTTCGCGGCCGTGAAAAGCCTTGAACGGCAGCAGGGCCGCGACCACCGACAGTGGCCGCGCCACCAGGATCATCCACAGCGCCAGGCCCAGTGCCGGCAGGGCGATGGGCAGTAGGTCGTGCGGCGTGACCAGCAACCCCAGCACCAGGAACATGCCGATCTGCGCCAGCCAGGCCATGCCGTCGAGCATGTGCAGGATGCCGTGGCGGCTGCGGATAGGCTTGTTGCCCAGCACCAGGCCGCACAGGTAAACGGCGAGGAAGCCACTACCATGCAGGGCGTTGGTCAGCGAGAACACCACCAGGCCGCCGGCCACTACCAGAATGGGGTAAAGGCCGCCGGCCAGGTTGATGCGGTTGACCAGTTGCAGCATCAGCCAGCCACCGCCCAAGCCCAGCAGCCCGCCGATACCGAACTCACGCAACAAGTGGCCCAGCAGGCCCCAGTGCAGCCCGGTCTGGCCGCTGGCGATCATGTCGATCAAGGTGACAGTGAGGAACACCGCCATCGGGTCGTTGCTGCCCGACTCGATCTCGAGGGTAGCCGTAACCCGCTCGTTCAGGCCTTTGCCGCCGAGCAGCGAGAACACTGCAGCGGCGTCGGTGGAGCCGACGATCGCACCGATCAGCAAACCCTGAATCAGGCTCAGGTTGAACAGCCAGGCGGCAACCAGGCCGGTGAGGGCGGTGGTGATCATCACCCCGACCGTGGCCAGCGACAGCGCCGGCCACAGCGCCACGCGGAAGCTTGCCACCCGCGTACGCAGGCCACCGTCAAGCAGGATGACGGCCAGTGCCAGGTTGCCCACCAGGTAGGCGGTTGGGTAATTGTTGAAGATGATGCCGCCACCATCGACACCGGCGACCATGCCGACGGCGAGGATGATGACCAGAATAGGGATGCCCAGGCGCGACGATAGCGAGCTGACCAGGATACTTGCACCCACCAGCAATGCGCCGATCAGGAACAGGCTGTTGATGGTGCTTGCATCCAAAGGCAGGTACTCCGAGACAGCGGGGAAGGGACGTGGTAGCGCATTTTCCAGCAAAAGCTAGCAGGTCGCGTGCCAATCGATTCTAACCTGAGGCCGACGCAGGCTGTAAAGCGATACCGCATCGTCGCTGCGGCTTGCGGCTGTAATGGTTTGCCCACTGTCAGGCAGCCAAGTGACATGAATGTCAAAGAAACCATTTCTCTCGCCCAGGTGGCCCAGCGCCTGCTCGGGCAATTTCCTGATTTGCACAGTTTGGCGCGCCAGGCGGCGGGCCATGTGCTTCGCCGCCAACTGGGGTACTGGCTGGATCCGGACGGGCTCTATTGGCACGAGTTCCAGTCGGCGGCCAGCAGTTCGTTGAGCTTCACCGGCTGGCGCCACAGTGGGCCGCCACGACGCTCTTTGAGCCTTACCGAACTGGTCATCCAGCGATTCAGCCCGCAGCAGCAGGCCAGTGCTGACGAGTTGAGTATTTATGGTGGCTTCTACCGGGTGGATGCCAGCCACGCAGTTTACGACGAGCGCAACGAAGTGCGGCTCGACCCTCAGCAAGTACTGACGGCGTTCTGGCGGTTGGACTTTGCAGGGCGCTACACCGAGGCGCTGAGCACGTTTCGGGCACGGCATGGCGAAGACTACTGTGTGCTGGCTCGTGCCCGCTTCATGGCTGCTGTGGGCCAATCTGGGTTGAGCGAACATGAGCGCCAGGAGCTAATGGGGGTGACGCTCGCTGCACCCGCACTGCCGACTACCGTAAAAGCCTTGCGACTCGCCCGGCAAGCGAGTGCTCAATCTGGGTGGAACACGCTTGTCATTGGCAGTATCAGCGCCAAGCTGATGTTCTTGCGCAAGCTGAAGACTGGCAGGTTGTGCCTCTATCTTGCCGATGTTCAGGCTGTGGTGCAGGTGTTCGACGATCGTCATGCGTTTCAGGAGTGGATGGCTGACCAGGCCGCCACGACGGTGGGGCGAGAGCGGCTGGTCAGGCTGTTCGTCGGGGACGGGGTACTGGCGCAGTCGCTACGCCCGCGACTACGCAATTACTTCAAGTTGCTCGCTCAGTCGCGAGGTGACACCGCCATCTTGGGGCAGTCCATTGAAGGGGACCTGTTCGTTCGTCTACGTGATGCGGTGATGGATGATCTGACCCGCGACGCTCATGAACGGCTGACCACCAATGCCCAGCTGCGAAAGGCCGAGTGGCTGGCGGGCGTGCAAGCGGCGAGCTTCGTGATAGCACCGATGGCGCCATTTGGCTGGCCAGTGATATTGGCATCGCTCGGTCTAGGCACCGCCAGCCTGGCGCTGCATCTGGACCGGGCAATCAATGGCAAGCAGGGCTGGCGCACAGCAGCATGGTGGTCAGTACTGACGGATATCCTGTTCATCCTGCTTGATATAGCCATGCTGCGAGCCAGCGAGCTGTTTACCGATGGTCACGTCCCCCCGCGGGTGGCTGGTCAGGCGCAAGCCTCTGCCGCCAAGGTCGACTGGGGGCTTTACATGGCCCCGGCGGCGGATGAATTGCTGGCGTTGTCGGATCAGGCGCTGGCCCGCCAGCAAGCTCTGTTGGGCGCGGTACCGTGGGCTGATCTCGATGCCTTGGGGCCCAATGGCGAGTATCTGGATGCCTTCAGTGAACCCTACCCCGTCTTTCGCGATGAGCACGGCTTTGGCTCGCCCGCCATTGCCGAGTACACCAGCTCGCCGGAGCGTTACAACAACCTGTGGCGGGGTATGCCGCTAGAGGGCACGCGCGCCGCGCATATCCAGCGCAGCCATGCGCTTTCTCACGCACTTGGGCAAATCGGCGTGACTAATCAAGTGAGGCTGTATCGGGCTGCCTCCAGCCTGCGGGGCACGGGTTTTCAGGCAGTTGGTGAGGGCGCCGTTGAAGTGGGTGACGTGCTGGTGACCACCGACTTCACGTCATTCACTGAAAACCCCTATGCCCTCTGGGAGGTTTTCAACGACCCGCAGGCTCAAATCAGTGGCAGGGATGTTTTTGATGAAAACGCGTTGGTTTATGTGTTGGAGCCGGGCGAGGATATGCAGGCGACGCCTATCGGGCCCTTCTCAAGGCGACCGGATGAGGCGGAGTCTTTGATGATGCCCGGGCGCTACCTGCAAGTGGAAAAGGTGGCGGCCGTTCAAGGGCACAATTATCGCTTTACCGAGGTGTGCCTGAAGGCGCTGGCGCAGGCGCCAAGCGGGAAGGCAGTGCGTGATATGCGCACAGGCAAGCTGTTCGATCGCCAGGCACTGGCGATGCGGCTGGGCACGGAGGATGATTCGTTGATGCGCACATTCTTTGCGCTGCCCTCCTGAGCGCACGTGAAAGGGGCCGCTGAGCGGCCCCTGATCAAGGCCTCAGCCCTGCTTCACTTCACGCATCGGCTTGCCTTTCACTGGCGCATCGCCCGCCACGTAGTACTTGGCGGTGCTGCGCGGCAGTGGCTTGCGGCCACGGATCTTGTCCGAAATCTTCTCGGCGATCATGATCGTGGTGGCGTTGAGGTTGCCGGTGATGATCAGCGGCATGATCGAGGCATCGACCACGCGCAGGCCCTTCATGCCGTGCACGCGGCCTTCGCCGTCGACCACCGCCATGTCGTCGGTGCCCATCTTGCACGAGCAGGATGGGTGGAAGGCAGTTTCGGCGTGCTCGCGGATGAACTTGTCCAGCTGTTCGTCGGTTTGCACGTCGGCGCCTGGGCTGATTTCGCGGCCACGGTACGGGTCCAGCGCCGGCTGGGCCATGATTTCACGGGTCAGGCGAATGCCGTCACGGAATTCCTGCCAGTCCTGCTCGGTGGACATGTAGTTGAACAGGATGCTCGGGTGCTGGCGCGGGTCTTTCGACTTGGCCTGGATGCGGCCACGGGCAGGCGAGCGCATGGAGCCCATGTGCGCCTGGAAGCCATGTTCCTTAACGCCATTGGAGCCGTTGTAGTTAATCGCAACCGGCAGGAAGTGGTACTGGATGTTCGGCCACTTGAACTCAGGGCGGGTACGAATGAAGCCGCCAGCCTCGAACTGGTTGCTGGCGCCGATGCCGGTGCCATTGAACAACCACTCGGCACCGATGGCCGGCTGGTTCCACCACAGCAGCGATGGGTACAGCGATACCGGCTGGGTGCAGGCGTACTGCAGGTACAGCTCCAGGTGGTCCTGAAGGTTTTCACCAACGCCCGGAAGGTCGTGCACAACCGGGATGTCGAGGCTTTCCAGCAGGGCGCGCGGGCCGACGCCGGAGCGCTGCAGCAGCTGCGGCGAAGCGATGGCGCCAGAGCTGACGATCACTTCCTTGCGGGCGCGGGCTTCCACGCGTTCTTCGCTGTCGCCGACCAGGTAGGTTACGCCTACGGCGCGCTTGCCGTCGAACAGCACGCGGTCGGTCAGGGCGTGGGTGACGATGGTCAGGTTCGGGCGTTTCTTGGCCTGGTCCAGGTAGCCACGGGCGGTGCTGGAGCGGCGGCCGTTCTTGGTCACCGAACGGTCCATCGGGCCGAAGCCTTCCTGTTGGTAGCCGTTGAGGTCTTCGGTACGCGGGTAACCGGCTTGCACACCTGCTTCAACCATGGCGTGGAACAGCGGGTTGTTGCCAGCCTTTGGCGTGGCGACACTGACCGGGCCGTCACCTCCGTGGTAGTCGTTAGGGCCGATATCACGGGTTTCGGCTTTGCGGAAGTACGGCAGGCAGTCGAGGTAGGTCCAGTCGTCCAGGCCTGGCAGTTCTGCCCAGCCGTCGAAGTCCATGGCGTTGCCGCGGATGTAGCACATGCCGTTGATCAGCGACGAGCCACCCAGGCCCTTGCCACGGCCACATTCCATGCGGCGGCCGTCCATGTACGGCTCCGGGTCGGTCTCGTAGGCCCAGTTGTAGCGGCGGCCTTGCAGCGGGAAGGCCAGGGCGGCTGGCATCTGGGTGCGGAAGTCGAAGCGGTAGTCGGGGCCACCGGCTTCCAGCAGCAATACGGTGACGCCGGCGTCTTCGGTCAGGCGGGTCGCCAGGGTGTTACCGGCCGAGCCGGCACCGACGATGATGTAATCGAATTCTTGGGACATGAAAGTACCCTCGTGTTGGCGGTGATCGGGGAGCGGGTACGCCCGTGCGCGGTGGCACGGGCGGGGCTAGACAGGGTTTAGAAAACCGAGTTGTAGCCGCCCAGCTCGACCTGGACCGACTTGATGCGAGTGTATTGAGCCAGCGAGCTGACGCCGTTTTCACGGCCGACGCCCGACTGCTTGTAGCCACCTACCGGCATTTCGGCTGGCGATTCACCCCAGGCGTTGATCCAGCAGATACCGGCTTCGAGCTTGTGGATGATGCGGTGGGCGCGGGTGATGTCGTTGGTGCAGACGCCGGCGGCCAGGCCGTAGTCGGTGTCGTTGGCACGGCGGATCACTTCTTCTTCGGTTTCGTAGGTGAGGATGCTCATCACCGGGCCGAAGATCTCTTCCTTGACGATGGTCATGTCGTCGGTGCAGTCGGTGAACACGGTCGGCGCAACGAAGGCACCTTTGGCGAAGTCACCGGCAGTCAGGCGCTCGCCACCGCACAGCACGCGGGCACCTTCTTCCTTGCCCTTGGCGATGTAGCCCAGCACGCTTTCCATGTGCTGGAAGCTGACCAGCGGGCCGAAGTTGGTGTTTTCGTCTTCCGGGTTGCCAACGCGGATGCGGGCAACGCGCTCGGCGATCTTGGCTTCGAAGGCCGCCTTCATTTCAGCCGGGATGAACACGCGGGTGCCGTTGGTGCACACCTGGCCCGAGCTGTAGAAGTTGGCCATCATGGCGATATCAGCGGCCTTGTCCAGATCGGCGTCGGCACAGATGATCAGAGGCGACTTGCCGCCCAGTTCCATGGTCACTTCCTTCAGCGAAGAGCTGGAGGCGCTGGCCATGACTTTCTTGCCGGTGGTGGTACCGCCGGTGAAAGACACTTTTTCGATGCGCGGGTGCTCGGTCAGCCAGGTGCCGACTTCGCGGCCGCTGCCGGTCAGAACGTTGAACACGCCGTTTGGCAGGCCGGCTTCGGTGTAGATCTCGGCCAGTTTCAGGGTGGTCAACGAGGTGACTTCCGACGGTTTGAAGATCATCGCGTTGCCAGCGGCCAGGGCCGGGGCAGATTTCCACAGGGCGATCTGGATCGGGTAGTTCCAGGCACCGATACCCACGGTTACGCCCAGCGGCTCGCGGCGGGTGTAGACGAAGGACGATTCGCGCAGCGGGATCTGCTCGCCTTCGATGGCCGGTACCAGGCCTGCGTAGTACTCCAGCACGTCGGCACCGGTGACGATGTCGACGTAGCGGGTTTCGGAGTACGACTTGCCGGTGTCCAGGGTTTCCAGCATGGCCAGTTCGTCGTTGCGCTCGCGCAGGATGTCGACGGCGCGGCGCAGGATGCGCGAACGCTGCATGGCAGTCATCGCAGCCCAGACTTTCTGGCCACGCTCGGCGCTTTCGACGGCTTTCTCGACGTCAGCCTCGGTAGCACGTTGCACGTGGGCGAGGACTTCGCCGGTAGCCGGGTTGATGGCTTCGAACGTGGCATCGCTGCCAGCGTCGACGTAAGCGCCATCAATGTAGAGTTTTTGCGTTCCGAAACGGGCCATAGTGTCCTCGCAAGTGCAGTGTGTGGTTTGGCTTGCGCGTCACGCTCCTGCCGGGTTGGCAAGTGCCGTGCGCGCTTGTTCAGCGGCCTGGTCGTTGGTGCCCAGGGTGTGCTGCTTAGCCAGTTGTAGATCCATGTATTCGTAAGCAATCCGTATTGCCTGATCGGTGTCGAATGCATCACCCGACAGGGCACCACGCAGCCACAAACCGTCGATCAGGGCTGCCAGGCCGCGGGCTGCCTTGCGCGCATGGTAAAGCGGCAGGGCGCGGCGGAACTGGCAGCACAGGTTGGAATACAAGCGGTGGTCGTTGATCCGCTGCAACCTGTGCAAATCGGGCTGGTGCATGCTGGAAGCCCAGAAGGCCAACCAGGTTTTCATTGCCGGGCCGTTTACCTGGCTGGCATCGAAGTTGCCCTCGATGATCACTTTCAGGTGAGCGCGCGGGCTGTCGTCTTTCAGGGCCTGGCGACGTGCTCTGACGCCTTCGTTGAGCATGCTCATGATGTAACCCATCGTCGCTGCGATCAGGCCGTTCTTGTCCCGAAAGTAGTGACTGATGATGCCGTTCGACACACCGGCCAAACGGGCAATCAGCGCAATGCTGGCGTCCCCCAGTCCGACCTGATCGACCGCCTGCAATGTGGCTTCGATCAACTGCTGGCGCCGGATGGGTTGCATACCGACCTTGGGCATCTTGCTATCTCCTCAGGCCTGCGAGCAGACGACAGGCGGCTGACTCGGCGAAGGCCAGTCTATTTTGTTTTGATTGAACGTTCAATCAATAAAGAATAAGCTCTGCGACAATTTGTGCCATTGACAGTTTTTCAGGCGGTCGAGACGGCACGGATTGACACCCCAGGAAATCGCGTAACCCCCGGAATACAAGGTGTTGACGGGCATGAGCGATGCGAAATGCAGATTCTGCCGTACGGCCATTGGCCCTGCGACAGGCCCTTGGAGCGGGCGGGGTGATCTGTGACGAATGCGCGCACCTCCGTTGAGGCGTGGCATTTTCAGCAGGCCACCTGTCTGTTTTTGGCAACGTATCGATTCGGGATCACGGTTTCCAGGGTTCTTTTATAACACCTGATGCAGTGGGGATATTCCACCAATTGCTCGGGAAAGACTGATTAGCCTCCACAGCCGCACTGCCCGGAGCATTCGTGCAATGAGTTCTGCCTCACTTACCAAGCCCCCCGCCGAGAGGGTACGGGTCAACCGCGTGGTGTTTTTCACCTCCGCGCTGATGATCCTTGTTCTGACTGCCTTGCTGATCGCTGTACCCGAAACCGCCGGCCAGGTGCTGGGCGTGGCCCAGAAGTGGCTGACGCGCACCTTTGGCTGGTACTACATGCTGGTCATCTGCGGATACCTGCTGTTCGTCGTCTACCTGGCTTTCTCCGACTACGGCAGCCTCAAGCTGGGTGGCAAGGACGACCAGCCTGACTTCAGCTACGGCGCCTGGGCCGGCATGCTGTTCTCGTCCGGTATCGGTATTTCGCTGCTGTACTTCGGCGCCTCCGAGCCCCTGGACCACTACTTCAACCCACCGGAGGGCACCCCGGCCAGCCTCGAGGCCGCGCGCCAGGGCCTGCAGCTGACCTTCCTGCACTGGGGCCTGCACGGCTGGGCGATCTATGCCCTGGTGGGCCTGGCGGTGGGTTACTTTGCCTACCGCCACAACCAGCCGCTGGCACTGCGCTCGGCGCTGTACCCGCTGGTGGGCGAGCGTTGGGTCAAGGGCGCTGCCGGCAACGCTGTCGACATCTTCGGCATGTTCGTCACCCTGCTGGGTCTGGTGACCAACTTGGGCATCGGCTCGATGCAGGTGTCGTCCGGCCTGGAATACCTGTTCGGCATGGACCACAGCAAGACCAACCTGCTGGTGGTGATCCTGGTCATGGCTGGCGTGGCTACCGTGGCAGCGGTATCGGGTGTGGAAAACGGCATTCGCCGCCTGTCCAACCTGAACATCATGCTGTTCAGTGGCCTGTTGATCTTCGTGCTGCTGGGCGGCGAGACCCTGCACCTGCTCAACGGCTTCGTGCAGAACGTTGGCGACTACCTCAACGGCATCGTGCTGAAAACCTTCGACCTCTATGTGTATGAAGGCGAAGCCGGCAAGTCGGAGCGCTGGCTGGGCCTGTGGACCGTGTTCTACTGGGCCTGGTGGATCTCCTGGGGCCCGTTCGTCGGCATGTTCATTGCGCGTATTTCCAAGGGCCGCACCGTGCGCCAACTGGTGATGGGTGTGCTGCTGATCCCGCTGGGCTTCACCCTGGCTTGGCTGTCGATCTTCGGCAACACCGCACTGGACCTGGTGATCAACCAGGGCGCCGTGGAGCTGGGCAAGACTGCGCTGGAACAGCCATCGATGTCGATCTACCAGTTGCTGGAATACTTCCCGGCAGCCAAGATCGTCATTGGTGTGGCAGTGTTCGTCGGTTTCGTGCTGTTCCTCACCCCGGCCGACTCCGGCGCGGTGATGATGGCCAACCTGTCGTGCACAGGCGGCAAGGTCGACGAGGATGCCCCGCACTGGATGGTGGTGTTCTGGTCCGTGGTGATCACCCTGGTCACGATCGGCCTGCTGTTTGCCGGTAACTTCGAAGCCATGCAGACCATGGTCGTGCTGGCGGGCCTGCCATTCTCGGTGGTGCTGGTGCTGTTCATGTTCGGCCTGTACAAGGCCATGAAGCAGGACGTGGTGATCGAGCAGGAGCGCGCCGAACTGGCCGCCCGTGGCCGTCGCGGCTTTAGCGAGCGCCTGACCCAGCTGGAACTGCAGCCGACCCAGGCCGTGGTACAGCGCTTCATGGACAAGCAGGTCAGCCCGGCGTTGAAAGAAGCCGCTGCACAGCTGCAGACGCAGGGCTTCGAGGTGGAAACCCGCGTTGGCCAGTCGCGCAACCTGATGGGCTTGCGGGTGATGATGGAAGAAGGCAACCCTTTCGTCTACGAAGTGAGCCTTGACGGCTATATGGCCGCGTCGAGCGAGCCGCCGGTCGAGGGTGAGCCTGAACTGCGCCAGCGCTTCTACCGCGCCGAGGTCTACCTGCATGACGGCAGTCAGGAGTACGACCTGATGGGCTTTGCCCCAGACCAGATCGTGCGTGATGTGCTCGATCAGTTCGAGAGCCATCGCCAGGTGCTTGGCCGCGTCTATAGCTGACTTCCCGGCAGGCCGCCGCACTGCCAGGTGTCGCGGCTTGCCAGCAGCAATATGTAGCACCTCATTCGATAACATCTCCAGGACGCTTTGTGGTTCATTCCACAACGAGTCCTGGTCATGCCCGCCACTCACGCGCACAACCTCAATCACGCAGTCGCCGCCCAGTTCGCCAGCCGTCCTACATTCCGGCAGGTCGCAGGTGAACAGATCATGAAGGTGATTCTGGAGCACTATCCTCTGGTTGGCGTGCATCGCCCTGAAATGACCTCGGCTGCACCGCTATACCTGATGTCCCTGCAGCCGGATGGTGTCTGGCACCCTCAGCCGCTGGTGGATGTTGTGCTGCAGGCCCTGCTTGCGGCTAAACCACTGGACCTCACCCCAGCAAGTGACTACCGCCTTAGCCTGAACCCGCCTCGGCGCTTTTTCGCCATCGAGTCGAGCTTCGAAACTGCTGAGGGCGATTTGATCGAGCCCGCGCGCCTGACCGATGGCCTCAACGCGTTGCTGCCGATACTGCTTTGGCACTTCCAGCAAGCGCAGATCGGCTATTGGAACGGCGACGCCACGATCGACCGGGACCTGTGGTTGCAGCAGTTGTTGCGCGCCAACCTGCTCGATGGCCTGAAGGACGAAGCGCTGGATGACGAACAACGCAAGCTGCTGCGTGACCTGATGATGGGCAACCGTACCGGGCTCGATGTGCAGCTGGTGCGGGTAGCGTTACGTGAGGGCGAAGACACTTTCCATGAACTGTTGCCCGGTTTGCTGATTACCGCCTCCAGTGAAGTTCGCGAACTGACACTCTGGTGTTCTCCCGAAGGCCTGGTCCGCAGTTTCGACGCCCAGGCTGCGTTCGGCTCGGCGTTGCAAATGCAGATGGCGGGACGTTACCGGTTTGATGAGTTGAGCTGGCAAGGCCTGACGGTGGAGGGCGACGCTTTCGCCCTGTACAGCGCCTTGTTGCTGGAAATCTTGCTCGAGCGCGTGGCCCGCCTGCGCTGGAGTGCGATCGACAGCGTCGACCAACTGGAGCATTACTGCCATTTGGCCTGCGACCCCGCGTCCTTTTTTGCCGAGTTCAGTGACTATGGCTCCGGTGGGCTGGGCTTGGCGCTCCCCAAGGGCCTGTCGCGAGCCGATACGGATAGCCAGACCGCCTACCTACAAGCCATGCTCGACTTGTCGCTACTGCAACAGCGCACCCCAGCCCAGGGCATTCAGGACGGTCTACCGGACTTGCACACCTATGCGGCGACGCGCCTGCGCGAGGAGATGCTGCATGACCACCCGGTAGACGCCAATTACTTTCCTGATGACCTTATCCTCACTGTCGAGCGCTTTGTCAGTGACGGTCACGGGCTGGGCTTCGGCCAGAAGACCGGCGACAAGAAGCTGACTTTGACGCAGTTGGCGATCGGCCGCCTGGATGCCACCGCAGGAGGGGTGGTGACACACATCGCGCACCGTGAAAACCAGCTGATCATGAAGTGGATGACCATTGATTACGTCCGTGAGCTGGTACAGCGAGTCGACATCGGCGGCAGTTATCCACGTCATGTACAGTCGATGATCGATCGCTCGGCGAGCCGGGCCGAACACATCTCGGCATTTGCCATACGCTGGCGTATCACACTGATGTTCGATGCTGCGCGGGCGCGTGCCGTCAAACGGCTCGACAAATTTGCCTACGGCGCCCTGGCAGAATTCTGCCGTAGCGGCCAAGAAGGTGCAGCCGCTGTGCGGATTGCACCGCTGGCGTTCAAACGCTCGCCGACATCAGAGAGGGTCGACGTGGCGCATGGTTTCTACGTGATCGAAATCATCGAGTTGGGTGTTCATCTGTTGTACTGCCCGCTGTACACCGAAAAGGCGCTGATTCAGTTCGGCAGCGCTCAGGCACTGTTGGATGCGATCAGCCGCCCGGGGGCGTTGCAGGACAGTGTGCTGCTGTGGATCGAGCAATCTCAGCGCGCGGTCTACGATAATGGCGGCTTCCGGGAGCCGCACCTGCCCCAATGGCTGCTCGACCCTTACACCCTCCCGGAGAAACCGCAGCCTGTTCAGTTGGCGCTGCAATTCTGGGCGCAGGATGTGGATCGGCAAATGTTCGAAGCCAAGGGCCGGATGTTGCTGGAGCTGGCGGATCGCAGCGCCATGAGCAACAGCGAGGTGCGCTGGCGGCTGGTCACGGCATTTTCCTGGGAACTGCTGAATGTTGTGTTTCCAGTGTTACCGGGGCCGCTCACCTCGGTTGCCTGGCTCTACATCGGCATGCGCAGCTTGATCAACGATGTGCATGGCCTGGCCAGTTCGCATTTCGACGAGCGCATCCAGGCGATGGTCGATGTGCTGAACAACACCTTGCTGGCGCTGATACACCTGCAGACGCCGAAACTGGCAGCGCCGCCCGTCTCTGGCGACCTGCTGCCATCGCTGCTCCAGGGGCCAGCTGCAGGCGATGGGATCGAGTTGGCGAACCTTTCCACCGCGACGCGGGAGCCCAGCGTCTCGGTCGACAGCCTGCAGGCGATGGCCAACACCCACCTCGACTTTTCCTGGCGTGGGGCTGGGGGGCTCAACGGCCTGTCGAGTGCCCAGCGCGGCCAAATGCGGGCGTTGGCGGCCAGCGTTTCGCTGGAGGGGCGTAAACCGCAGACGCAGGGCGTGGCTGCGGGGCTGGTGCGGATTGGGGATGATTTCTACGTGTCTCTGGGCGGTAATGTCTACCGAGTCAGCCTTGATAACGCAGCGTTTCGCATCATCGGTCCGGACGGCACGGTTGGGCCCTACCTGATGCGCGACGGCGATGTCTGGCACCTCAATAATTCGCGCTTGCACGGTGGCAATGATCGCTCCGGCGAGTTGGCCCGCGAGCGACTGCGCAAGAAGCTTAGCGGGCCGATCGCCAAGGCTCAGGCCGAGATAGAGCGGCTTATCCTGGCAGCAGAGGCTGCCACGGAGGATTTCAACGCGTTGAGCGAGCAGATTGTCGGTTTGCGTGATCCGGTTAAAAAAGTCGAGGAACGGTTGCAAAAGGCGCCTCCCACCGAGCCGGGCGAACGTGCGCAATTCGAGCAGGCTACCGCGTTGTTCAAGCTCAAGTTCCAGCAGTTGCAAGAGCAGACGAGTAAGCTGCGCAACCAGCGCCTGCCCTTGAACGAGAGATTGTTCCTTGGTTATCTCGAGGCCGAACGCAACATTACCTACGTGCTTGACAAGTCGAGCGCCTCGACGCACGTCGGCAGCGTGAGAGATCAACGGATACTCTTGGGCCAGGTCCGAAAGAACCTGATCAGCTTTGGCATGTTCTTCATTGATGAGCTCCTGGCCTTGGGAGGGTTCAGGGAATACGACCAACTCACCAATGCGCTCAATGACGCACCGCCAGAGAAACAGGCCGAGTTGTATGTCAGGTTCCGGACGATGTTGGAGAAGTTGCTTGAAGAGCAGCCCAGGATCATCAATGTCTCCAGCCAGCTGGATCGCCTGTTGGCCATCACCGATATCGACATGCAAGTGCCTTACATCAATTCCACTCTGACCGTCTCGAGCATTATCGCGAGCCGTAAGACGACCACGATCAACATCCGGTTTTTCCAGGCCATGGGCCTGGTCGAGCTGGCCCTGCAGTGGCACAAAGGCACGCCTACCCAGCACTACATGATCTTCCGCCATGCACTCGCCAGTCAGCGTCTGCGGGTGGCCGCACAAACGCATCATCTGCTGATGTTCTGTGACTTGCCTGTCGCCGAACGAATCGAGGTGCTGCAAAGTGCGTGGGACGAATACCTCGCGGCGATTCTCAACGCCGAACGGATCAAGACACTCGGCAGCAAGCTCATCGATGTCCAGCGCCTTGAGGCCTACAAGCAACAGATGGTGGAACTGAAAACCATAGCCGGTGAGGCGTTGGTCGAGGCCATGCGCGAGCAGGCGGACGGGCAGGTCCGTGGCACACGTCGTGCGGTTTATTCACGAAAGAGCCTGCAGGTGGCCCATACGCGGGCTGGTCAGATAGTCATCGGCAGCGAATCGGTGGTCGAGGGGCAGGCTGTGCTGCAAGTTGTAGCGGCTTTCAACAAGAGCGCGTTGCATCGCTTCCAGAAACAGGGAAACACCTGGGTTGAAGAGGTAGCCTCGGGCGAACCGGAACAGCCATCGCGGACTTCTACGCCGGAGTCCAAAAGGAACAACCGGGAGCTGGCCGAGGCCATGCTGGCACAGAACGAAAATGTCATCGCTCAAGCCAGAGCCCTGGTTGCCAAGGATGCTGACGACATGGGCCTGATGTCGATGCTGGACGGCCAGATCAACGAAGTGGCCGAGCTACGTGAACAGCTCAGCGATGCCGACGCCGAGCACGCGCTGCTGGCGGGCATGGACGATGCGTTGATTCAGTTGCGTCAGGCCCGCCGCGACTGTTTGGTAGCGCTTTACAGCAAGACGCGCTATCCAGGTTCCAGAGGGCTCAATTTTCTCCATCAACAGGGGCTGCTCGCCGTGGAATATGTCGGGCCTCGGCAGGTGGTCTCCGATGGCTATCTGGACGAGTACCGGATCAGCCTGTTGCGTGCTCCCGGTGAGGGTCGAGGTAAACCCTTGTGGGCCGCACATTTCCATTTTGCCGACTCGCAGGCGGCGCCGACGGCGTTTGGCAAAGGCCATCTCAAGCTGTGGAGCCAGCGCAAGATGGGGTATCGCGAGCAAATGAAGGCGGCGAGCGAGGGGCAGGTACTGAGCATTTATCGGGGTAACCTGACCTACGCACAGGCCAAGGATGTCATTCCGTTCAACCTCTGAACCTTCGCCCGGGTGGCCCAGCGCCGCGATCAGCGAATGTTAGCGGTTGCTGTAACGGCCATGCTTGCCGTGTGCAGGCATGGCCTGGTTGCCACGTGTGGCGATCATCTGTGGCAGCGTGACCAGTTCGATCCCCAATTGCTTGAGCCGTGGAATTTGACTTTCCAGTACCGCTAGCGTCTGCGGGTAGGGGTGGCCGATCAATACGGCCGAGCCTTGCTTGCGGGCCAGTGCAATACCCTGTTGCAGCTGAGCGTCGATGGCTTCCGGCGTGCGCACGTCATCCAGAAATACATCCCGTGACACATGCGCGACATCGTGTGCTTGAGCCTCGGCTGCGGCGACCGTGGCGGCACTGGTGCGGCTGTCGACAAAGAACAGATGGCGCCGCTGCAGCTCACCCATCAACCACGCCATGGGTTCACGCTGTGCGGTCATGCGGCTGCCCATGTGGTTGTTGATGCCGGCGGCGTAGGGCACCTTGACCAATGCTGCGTCCAGGCGCCGCGCCAGCTCTTCGATGGCGATGCCCGGGTGCCAGGCATAGGGCCCGGTGGCCGGGTCCATGGGCATGTGCAGGATCACCGTCTTGCCGGCCTTGTGCGCCTGGCGGGCAAAGTCGGTGGCATGCGGGGTGTCGGGCATGATCGCCATGGTCACCGGCCCAGGCAGGGCCAGGGTACGGCTGTCGCGCTCGGGGCTCTGGCCCAGGTCGTCGATGATGATGCTCATGTAGGCCTTGTTGGCCGGTGCCGCTTGCGCGATTCCGGCCATCAGGCAAAACAACAGACACAGCAGAAAACGCATAGGGTGGCTCAGTCGCCCTTGGTGATGTTCAGGCCCTTGAGCAGGCTCAGTGCCTGGCTCAGCTGGAAGTCGTCATCCTGCGGGCGCTCCTTGCGCTTGCTGCTGCCGGTCGGGCGGTCGGCTCCGCCGTTGCCGTTGCCCAGGTGGCCCTGCAGGTCGGCTTCCTTGAAGTTTTCGGTGTCGGCTTCGGCGGTGAGCTTGGCCGGGCGCACCTCGATGTCCGGGACAATGCCCTGAGCCTGGATCGAGCGGCCGTTGGGGGTGTAGTACAGCGCAGTGGTGAGCTTCAGGGCGCGGTCGTTGGCCAGTGGCAGCACGGTCTGCACCGAGCCTTTGCCGAAACTGTCGGTGCCCATCAGCACGGCGCGCTTCTGGTCCTGCAGGGCGCCGGCGACAATTTCCGATGCCGATGCACTGCCACCGTTGATCAGTACCACCAGCGGCACGCCTGCGCTGGCATCGGCCGGGTCGGCCGAGAAACGCAGCTCGGAGTTGGCGATGCGGCCCTTGGTGTAGACGATCAGACCTTTGGTCAGGAAGTGGTCGGCCACTTCCACTGCCGACTGCAACACGCCGCCTGGGTTGTTGCGCAGGTCCAGCACCACCCCGCGCAGCTTCTTGCCGTTGTCCTTGCGCAGCTTGGCCAGGGCCTTGCCCACTTCGTCACCGGTCTTGACCTGGAACTGGGTGATACGGATGTAGCCGTAATCGTTCTCCAGCAGCTGGCTCTTCACGCTCTTGACCTGAATGACTGCACGGGTCAGGGTCACGTCGAACGGGTTGCCGCCGTCGCGTACCAAGGTCAGGGTGATTTTCTCGCCGACCTTGCCGCGCATCTTGTCGACCGCTTCGGTCATGGTCTGGCCGCGGGTCGGGGCGCCGTTGATCTTGACGATCAAGTCACCGGCCTGCACGCCGGCCCGCGAGGCTGGGGTGTCGTCGATTGGCGAAACCACCTTGATGAAGCCGTCTTCCTGGCCTACTTCAATACCCAGCCCGCCGAACTCGCCGCTGGTGCTTTCCTGCAGCTCCTGGAAGTCCTCGGGGCCAAGGTAGGCCGAATGCGGGTCAAGGTTGCTGAGCATGCCCTTGATGGCGTTTTCCAGCAGGGTCTTGTCGTCTACCGGTTCGACGTAGGCGGCCTTGATGCGGTCCAGGACCTCGGCGAAGGTGCGCAGTTCTTCCAGCGGCAGTGGCGCCTTGGCGGTCACCTCGGTGGCTGGCACTGCGGCGGCCTTGGCCGGCTCTGCGGCGGTGGCCAGGGGCGCGCCGACCGCCAGGGCGATGGACAGGGCCAGCTGGGTGAGACGAGGCGAGTGCAGCATGTCGAACGAACTCCTGATCCTGTAAGCGCTCCCTGGGGAGCATCGGCGCAGCACTCAGGCTGCGCCGTAGAAATTTGACTAGCCCCGGCACCACTGCGAAGGGTCGGCAGGCCGGCCTTGCTGGCGGATAGCGAAATACAAGCCTGCCGCGTCCTGGCCACCGCTGTCGCCAACGGTGGAAATGGCTTCACCGGCCTTGACGATATCACCGGCATTCTTGAGCAGGCTCTGGTTGTGGCCGTACAGGCTCAGGTAACCGTTGCCATGGTCGAGAATGACCAGAAGCCCGGCGCCGCGCAACCAGTCCGCGAATACCACACGCCCGCCGTGCACGGCACGTACCTGGGTGCCTGGGTTGGCGCTGATCATAACCCCGTCCCACTTGGCACGAGCGTCGCTACCGCGGGCATCACCGAAGCGTGCCAGCAATCGACCATTGACTGGCCATGGAAGTTTGCCCCGCGCAGCAGAAAATGCGCCGCCGTAGTTCGCGCCATCGCTGGAAACCATCGGCCCGAGGGTGGTGCGGGCCTTTTTCGGCGGTTCCACTGGCTCTGCGGGCTCACGGGCCCGGTCGCGGGCAGCGGCGGCGGCCAGCGCTTCCTGCTGGCGGCGTTTTTCTGCTTCCTGCTGTGCCAGCAGGGCCTTCTTGCGTGCCTCTTCAGCTTCACGCGCCTGGCGGGCGAGGGTTTCCTCGATGGTCTTCAGGACTTTGGCCAGGTCGGCCTGGTCCTGTTCGCGCGCTTGCAGCTTCTGATCGCGGTCTTTTACATCGCTGTTGAGCTTTGCCAGTACCTGCTGGCGCTTGGCGCGCTCGGTTTCCAGGGCCTGGCGGCGGCTATCGAGGTCGGTGCGCTGGGCCAGCAGTTGTTGTTGCTGGCTGGAAATTTCCTGTTCGACGTTGGCCAGTTGGCGCAAGGTCTCGTTGAAGGTGCGCAATTGCTCCAGGCGCGCCTTGCTCAGGTAGTCGTAATAGGTGAGGGTGCGGGCGAATTTCTCGGGGTTCTGCTGGTTGAGCAGCAGCTTGAGGTATTCCTCGCGACCGTTGTTCTGGTAAGCCGAACGGGCCTGAATGGCGATCAGTCGTTGTTGTTCAACGCGGGCGCTCTGGAGTTTTTTTTTCTCGGTATCAAGGCGCTCCAGCTCGCCTTCAGTCTTTTTTAGTTCTTGCTGCAGGGCCTCCACCTGCTTTTCGAGGTTGCCGATATCGGTTTCGGTGGCTTTGAGGTCTTTTTGCACACCTGCCTTTTCTTCCTGGAGCTTGCTCAGCGTTTTCTTGAGCTCGGCAATGTCCTGGCGGGTGGCATCCAGTTGCTGCTGGGTCTGCGCACGCTCATCGGCGAAGGCCGGGCTGAGCAGGCAAGACAGGGCTAGGAGGATCAGGGCGCGAAGCATGGGGTTTGGCGTACCAAGGATGGAGACTGGCCTAGTATGCCCGCCTGGGCAGGCAAAAAAAACGCCTCGCTGCGGATGCCGGGGGGCGTTTGTCTGGAATTCATGTGCAATTGGGGCTGCAACGCAGCCCCTTTCGACATTCAGGCGTCGACCAGAATCGAGGTACCGGTCATTTCCACCGGCTTTTCCAGCCCAAGCAGCTTCAGCATGGTCGGCGCCACGTCTGCCAGCACGCCGCCTTCACGCACTTTCACGTTGCGCTTGCCCACATAGATGAACGGTACCGGCTCGGTCGTGTGCGCGGTGTGCGCCTGGCCGGTGCACTCGTCTTCCATCTGCTCGACGTTGCCGTGGTCAGCGGTGATCAGGGCCTCGCCGCCGACCTTGTCCAGTGCATCGACAATGCGCCCTACACAGGTATCCAGTGCTTCGACGGCCTTGACCGCCGCCTCGAACACGCCGGTGTGGCCGACCATGTCGCCGTTGGCGTAGTTGACCACGATGACGTCGAAGCGCTGCTGTTCGATGGCTTCGACGATGCGATCGGTCACCTCTGGTGCGCTCATTTCCGGTTGCAGGTCATAGGTGGCGACCTTCGGCGACGGGATCAGGATGCGTTCTTCGCCTTCGAACGGCTCTTCACGGCCACCCGAGAAGAAGAAGGTGACGTGGGCGTATTTCTCGGTTTCGGCGATGCGCAGCTGGGTCTTGCCGTTTTTCGCCAGGTATTCGCCCAGCACGTTGTTCAGGCTGGACGGGGCAAAGGCTGCCGGGGCCGGGATCTTCGCCGAATACTGGGTCAGGCCGATGTACGCCGCCATCTTCGGCAGGCGCGCACGGGCGAACTCCGTAAAGTCTGGCTCTACGAATGCACGCGACAGTTCGCGAGCGCGGTCGGCGCGGAAGTTCATGAAAATCACGGCATCGCCATCTTCGACCTTGACGGCTTCGCCAATGCGCGTGGCCTTGACGAACTCGTCGCTTTCGTCGCGGGCGTAAGCCGCTTCAAGGCCTGCCAGGGCCGTGTCAGCGGTGTACTCGGCAGTGCTGTCGACGATGAGGTTGTAGGCGGCGCTGACGCGGTCCCAGCGATTGTCGCGGTCCATGGCGTAGTAGCGGCCGATCAGGCTGGCAATGCGGCCCTTGCCCAGTTTGGCGAAGGTGGCGTCGAGCAGTTCGATGGGCGACTGCGCGCTGCGTGGCGGGGTGTCCCGGCCATCGAGGAAGGCGTGCAGGTAGATCTTTTCAGCGCCACGCTGGGCGGCCAGTTCGGCCATGGCCACCAAGTGCTCCTGGTGGCTGTGTACGCCACCATCGGACAGCAGGCCGAGGATGTGCACGGCCTTGCCAGCACCGACTGCCTTGTCCACAGCACCTGTCAGTACCGGGTTTTCGAAGAACTCGCCGTCGCGGATGGCCTTGGTCACCCGGGTGAAGTCCTGATAGACGACACGACCTGCGCCGAGGTTCATATGACCGACTTCGGAGTTGCCCATCTGCCCGTCCGGCAGGCCGACATCCATGCCCGAGCCGGAAATGAGGCCATGCGGCTGGGTGGCGCACAGGCGGTCATAGACCGGTTTATTGGCGGCAAAGATGGCGTTGTGTTCGGGGATATCACTATGGCCGAAGCCATCCAGGATAATCAGGACCAGGGGTTTGGGCGTGCTCGTCATCAATCAAACTCACGGTTGTTCAAAGATGATAAAGACACGCATTTTAGGGCAAATACGCCACCTGCGGCGAATATTCGTCCCATTCCACCGACCGGCGCACCTGTGGTAGCAACATGAAGGTGGTTTTGTGGCCGGCCCGTCGGGCTTTGGTGGCACCAAGGGGCTGTGTATACTGGCCGGCATTTTCAATCGCCTGGAACACCGCTGATGGTTGCTCACCTGATTCAATTCGCGACAGATCACTACATCCTGGTTGCGATCTTCCTCATTCTGCTGGTCCTGCTGCTCGTCAATGAAATCCGTCGTGGTGGCCAGAGCCTGACTAATGGCCAACTGACAGCCCTGGTCAATGCTGAGAAGGCCCTGGTGATCGATATTCGCCCGGCCAAGGAATACTCCGCCGGTCACATCGTCGGCGCGGTGAACATCCCGCAGGACAAGCTGGCCAACCGCATGACCGAGCTGGACAAGCATAAAGAAAAGACCTTGATCGTCGTCGACGCGATGGGCCAGCAGTCCGGCACCATTTGCCGCGAGCTGCTCAAAGCTGGTTACAACGCCGCCAAACTGAGCGGTGGCGTTTCCAGCTGGAAAGCCGATAACCTGCCCCTGGTGAAGTGATATGAAGCCTGTCATCGTCTATTCCAGCGACTACTGCCCCTACTGCATGCGTGCCAAGTACCTGCTCGAGAGCAAGGGCGTGGCCTTCGAGGAAATCAAGGTCGACGGCAAACCGCAGGTTCGCGCCGAGATGAGTCAGAAAGCCGGCCGTACGTCGGTGCCGCAGATCTGGATCGGCAGTACCCATGTCGGTGGATGCGATGACCTCTATGCCCTGGAGCGCGCGGGCAAGCTCGACGCGTTGCTGGCGGCCTGATTTGCACTGCATTCAAAAACATTAGGATAAGGATCTGACATGACTGACCAACAGACCAACGGCGCTGCTGCAGAAGACAACAGCCCTCAGTTCTCCCTGCAGCGCATCTATGTGCGCGACCTGTCGTTCGAGGCCCCGAAAAGCCCACAGATCTTCCGTCAGACCTGGGAACCGAGCGTTGCCCTGGACCTGAACACCAAGCAGAAATCCCTGGAAGGTGACTTCCACGAGGTCGTGCTGACCCTGTCGGTTACCGTCAAGAACGGTGATGAAGTGGCCTTCATTGCTGAAGTGCAGCAGGCCGGTATCTTCCTGATCGCCAACCTCGATGCGCCTTCGATGAGCCACACCCTGGGTGCGTTCTGCCCGAACATCCTGTTCCCTTATGCCCGTGAGGCCCTGGACAGCCTGGTGACCCGCGGTTCGTTCCCGGCGCTGATGCTGTCGCCGGTCAACTTCGACGCCCTGTACGCGCAAGAAATGCAGCGTATGCAGGAAGCGGGTGAAGCGCCTACTGTGCAGTAATTACTGCCGGTATCAAGAAAGCGCCTCTCGGGGCGCTTTTTTGTTGCCTGTGCGGGCCTCTTCGCGGGTAAACCCGCTCCTACAGGGGATTGCGCCGTTCTCTCGGCCTGCGTAGGAGCGGGTTTACCCGCGAAGAGGCCCGCACAGGCAACACATCAGCTGCCGGCAAACCCGTTCTGCCGCCACGCCTCATACACCGTCACCGCCACGGTATTGGACAGGTTCAGGCTACGGCACCCTGGCCGCATCGGCAGGCGCAGGCGATGCTCGGCCGGCAGGCTGTCCAGCACCTCGGCCGGCAACCCGCGGCTCTCTGGCCCGAACAGGAAGGCGTCGCCCGGCTGGAAGGCCACTTCGTGGAACGGGTGCGAGCCCTTGGTGGTAAAGGCGAACAACCGTGGGTTGCCAAGGCTTTCCAGGCATCCGGCCAGGCTCTCGTGGCGCTTGAGCGTGGCATACTCGTGGTAGTCCAGCCCTGCGCGGCGCAGGCGCTTGTCATCCAGTTCGAAGCTGATGGGTTCGATCAGGTGCAGGGCACAGCCGCTGTTGGCGCATAGACGAATGATGTTGCCGGTATTCGGCGGAATTTCTGGTTGAAAAAGGATGACGTGAAACATGCACGGCTCCAAACGTGAAGATGACGGGCATTCTACCCCTGAACCGGACGTGCGTTCGAAGGCCTTCCCACGGGTGATGCTGTCATTGGCGATCGTTGGCTTGATGGTAGGGCTGATGATCGGTCGCCTGACTACGCCGGACGAGCGTGAGCTGCAGCAGGTGCAAGCGACGCAGGATGGCCTGGAGCTGTGGTTCAACGAAGAGCCCAAGCTGCATGGCGAGAACGTGGAAGGGACGGTGGCGTTGCTGTTTCAGGCCCAGGGCAAGGCTCAGCAAGGGCAGCTCAGCCTGCAGGGCAAGCCGGTGAGCTGGCGGGTACAGCACAGCAAGGAAGGTTTGTTGTTGACGGTGGTGGCCGCGCGCCCCCTGCACGGCGAATGGGCCGGTGCAGAGGACGCTGGACGCTGGCGTGTGCAAGTGAAACTGCACGAATAAAAGAGGGGATATCCCGGCCTGCCTGTACCAGGGTCCCCAAAAGGGGTGCTGCGTATAAAGGGGGGATGTCCCGGCCTGCCTGTACCGAGGTCCCCAAAAGCGGCGGTGCTGCAAATAAAAGAGGGGTTCACCCGGCCTGCCTGTACCAGGGCCCCCGAAACTGGAGATGTATTGCTTATTGCAGGGGGCGTGCCAGTTTTGCAAAAGCCGTGAATACTGGGCTTTGCGGGTGATTTGGCCGGATTTTGAGGGGATTTGTGCCTTCGAGAGGTGCAGCCGGCACAGGAACGGTGCATTCAGAAGGCTGAAATGACTGGGGCCGCTTTGCGCCCCATCGCGACACAAGGCCGCTCCCACAGGATCGCATCAGCCAGGGGGCAGAGGTGATCCTGTGGGAGCGGCCTTGTGTCGCGATGGGCTGCAAAGCAGCCCCAGCAATCTAAAAAGCTAATTCAGAGCTCAGTGGTCATCACCTTCCTCATCATCCCCCCCGGCCACATTCATCCCCAGCTCCTTGATCTTGCGCGTCAGGGTATTGCGCCCCCAACCCAGCAACAGCGCGGCATCGCGACGGCGGCCGGCGGTGTGCTTGAGTGCCGTTTCGATCATGATCCGTTCAAAGCTCGGCACTGCACTGTCCAGCAGGCTGGTCTGCCCGCGCGCCAATGCCTGGTCGGCCCACTGGCGCAGGGCCTGCTCCCAGTTGGTTACCGGCGCGGCGTCTTGTGGCAGGTTCAGCAGTTCGGGTGGCAGGTCGCCGATCAGCACTTCGCGGCTGGAGGCCATCACGGTGATCCAGCGGCAGGTGTTCTCCATCTGCCGCACATTGCCCGGCCATGGCAGGTTGCGGATGAACTCTTCAGTCTCCGGCTTGAGGATCTTCGGCTCGACTGCCAGCTCCTGGGCCGCCCGGGCAAGGAAGTGGCGGGCGAGGGCGGGGATATCCTCGCGGCGGTCGGCCAGGCGCGGAATATGGATGCGGATCACGTTCAGGCGGTGGAACAAGTCCTCACGAAACTTGCCGGCCTGCACCAGTGACTCCAGGTTCTGGTGGGTGGCGGCGATGATGCGCACGTCGACCTTGACCGGCACATGGCCGCCCACGCGGTAGAACTCGCCATCGGCCAGCACACGCAGCAGGCGGGTCTGGGTGTCGGCAGGCATGTCCCCGATTTCGTCGAGGAACAGCGTGCCACCATCGGCCTGCTCGAAACGGCCGCGACGCAAGTTGGCAGCACCTGTGAAGGCGCCTTTCTCATGGCCGAACAGCTCCGACTCCATCAAGTCCTTGGGGATGGCGGCCATGTTCAGGGCAATGAACGGCGATGCTGCGCGTGGGCTGTGCCGGTGCAGGGCGTGGGCCACCAGTTCTTTGCCGGTGCCGGACTCGCCATTGATCAGCACGGTGATGTTGGAGTGGCTGAGGCGGCCGATGGCGCGGAACACCTCCTGCATCGCCGGGGCTTCACCAATGATTTCCGGGGTGCGCGCCAGGTTCTGTGGCACATCCAGGCCTTGCTGCTCCTGGGCGTGCTGGTTGGCGCGCTTGACCAGTGATACCGCTTCGTCGACGTCGAATGGCTTGGGCAGGTACTCGAAGGCACCGCCTTGGTACGAGGCCACGGCGCTGTCCAGGTCGGAGTGGGCGGTCATGATGATGACCGGCAGGCGCGGGTGCTGCTCGCGGATCTGCGCCAGCAGGTCGAGGCCGCTGGTGCCAGGCATGCGAATGTCGGAAATGATCACGTCGGGTTGCTGGCGTGCCAGGCGTCCCATGACACCGTCTGCGCTGTCGAAGCTCTGGGTGGTCATGCCTTCCTGTTGCAGGGCTTTTTCCAGGACCCAGCGGATGGAACGATCATCGTCGACGATCCATACGGTTTCACTTCGGCTCATGAGGCGGTGGCTCCTTGTTCCAGAGGCAGGTAAATCGAGAAGGCGGTATGGCCAGCGTGGCTTTCACACTCGATCAGGCCCTGGTGCTGGCTGATGATGTTCTGGGTAATGGCCAGGCCCAGCCCGGTACCGTCCGGGCGGCCACTGACCATGGGATAGAAGAGGGTGTCCTGCAGTTCCGGCGGGATGCCCGGGCCGTTGTCGATGATTTCTACCCGCGCTACCAGGCGGTGACGCACGTGGCCGATGGTGAACTGGCGCAGGGCACGGCTGCGCAAGGTGATGCGACCCAGGCGCAGCTCATTCTGCGAGCTGATCGCCTGCATGGCGTTGCGCACGATGTTGAGTACGGCTTGAATCATCTGTTCTCGGTCGATCAGCACGTCCGGCAGGCTTGGGTCGTAATCGCGCACCAAAGTGATGCACCCCTGGCTTTCGGCATCGACAAGGCTGCACACCCGCTCCAGCACTTCGTGAATATTGGTCATGGCCAGCGACGGCAGCTTGTTCGAGCCGAGCATGCGGTCGACCAGGTTACGCAAGCGGTCGGCCTCTTCGATGATCACATTGGTGTAGTCGCGCAGCCCTTCCTCGGGCAGTTCGCGGGCCAGTAGCTGGGCCGCTCCGCGGATGCCGCCAAGGGGGTTCTTGATTTCGTGGGCCAGGCCGCGCACCAGCATCTTGGTGGTTTCCTGCTTGCTCAGTTGGGCCTCTTCCTTGGTGATGCGCAGCAGACGGTCCCGCGGATGCACCTCGAGCAACAGCAGGGTCTGGCCTTGATGCAGTATCGGCGTTACCGCGTAGTCGACGGTGATGGTCTGCCCGGTCAGCGATGTAAGCTGCGCTTCACGCTTGGTGAACGGGTGCGCCTGCTCGACCGCCTGGCGCAGCGAACTGAGCGCCTCGGTCGATTCGGTGAACAGCTCGCTGATGAACTGCCCATGGCTGCGCTGGCCGCTGACGGCCAGTAGCATTTCTGCGGCCGGGTTCATGTACTCCAGGCGCAGCTCGGCGTTGAGCAGCAACGTGGCGGTGGTCAGGTTGTCCAGAAGCAGACGGTGCTGTGCATCGCTGATGGTCATAAGGCGTCGTTGACCTCGTTTGGCGCTTGCCTGGCACTGCTTTGGTCAGGGCCGGACGCGGGGTGGATCCACTGATGCGAGACTCTGGATAAGAAAATGCAAGAAACAAACCAAAGCTCCGAAAAGAAGCGGGATTTACCGATAAAGGCCTGAATCTGCGCAAATTCGGATCAGAAAGTCTTGGTGAAACGTTTAATCTGAACCAGATTGGGGAGCAATTGAGGGCATGGCGTGAATTAGTGCACCAAGATAGAGCATAGCGTGGCAGGCGAATCAGTGGTGCTTCTGCAAGGTGCGCAGAAACAAAAACGGCCTCCCGAGGGAGGCCGTTGTGATCATGTCATCGGCGCGAGGCGCCAATCAGATCAGCAGCTGTAGTACAGCTCGTATTCCAGCGGGTGTACGAAGGTACGGACCTTGATTTCTTCTTCGCTCTTCAGTTCGATGAAGGCGTCGATGAAGTCATCGGAGAACACGCCGCCCTTGGTCAGGAACGCACGGCCTTTATCCAGCTCTTCCAGAGCTTCTTTCAGGCTGCCGCACACTTGCGGGATGTTCTTGGCTTCTTCTGGCGGCAGGTCGTACAGGTTCTTGTCGGCCGCGTCGCCTGGGTGGATCTTGTTCTGGATGCCGTCCAGGCCAGCCATCAGCAGGGCCGCGAACGCCAGGTACGGGTTGGCCGATGGGTCCGGGAAGCGTGCTTCGATACGGCGGGCTTTCGGGCTGCCAACGTAAGGAATACGGATCGAGGCGGAACGGTTGCGAGCCGAGTAGGCCAGCATTACCGGGGCTTCGAAGCCTGGGACCAGACGCTTGTACGAGTTGGTCGACGGGTTGGTGAAGCCGTTCAGGGCCTTACCGTGCTTGATGATACCGCCGATGAAGTACAGGGCGGTGTCGGACAGGCCGGCATAGCCTTCACCCGAGAAGGTGTTCTTGCCGTCTTTCCAGATCGACATGTGCACGTGCATGCCCGAGCCGTTGTCGCCGTACAGTGGCTTCGGCATGAAGGTGGCGGTACGGCCGTAAGCGTCGGCAACGTTGTGCACGACGTATTTCAGCGCCTGTACTTCGTCAGCCTTCTTCACCAGGGTGTTGAACTTGACGCCGATTTCGTTCTGGCCGGCAGTCGCCACTTCGTGGTGGTGAACTTCAACGGTCTGGCCCATTTCTTCCAGGGCGTTGCACATGGCAGTACGGATTTCGTGGTCGTGGTCGAACGGCGGAACCGGGAAGTAGCCGCCTTTCACGCCTGGACGGTGGCCTTTGTTGCCGCCTTCCACGTCAGCGCCGGTCATCCACGAGCCCTGCTCGGAGAAGATCTTGAACATCGAACCGGAGATGTCCGAGTGGAACTTCACTTCGTCGAAGATGAAGAACTCAGGCTCTGGGCCGGCGAATACGGTGTCACCGATGCCGGTGCTCTTCAGGTACTCTTCAGCACGCTTGGCGATGGCGCGTGGGTCGCGGTCGTAGCCCTGCATGCTCGACGGGTCGACGATGTCGCAGGTGATGATCAGGGTTGGTTCTTCGGTGAACGGGTCCAGAACGGCGGTTTCGTCGACCGGCATCAGGATCATGTCGGAAGCTTCGATGCCTTTCCAGCCAGCGATGGAGGAACCGTCGAACATCTTGCCGACTTCGAAGAAGTCTTCGTCCAGCGCATCACGCGACGGCATGGTCACGTGGTGCTGAATGCCTTTGGTGTCCGTGAAACGCAGATCAATCCACTTGACGTCATGATCTTTGATGAGTTGAACCGACTTCGACATGTTGTCCTCCGGATGGTCTAGAGCGCGGTGGGCCGCTGCCCTGGAAAAAGGGTGTTGCCGGGCGCGGATAGTCGGCCAAGCTTACCTGCCTCACAAGGGAGCAAATTGCATGCCAGTGCCCGAAAATGGCGAGGGTGGGATAAAAGGGGGCGTTTGCGGGCATTTGGCGTTGGGTTGGCGGGTAAAAGTGCACCCTTACGATGCGTTTTTTGATCGTATCGCACCAATAGGGTGCGTTGCGTGAGTGGTGTGCCAGGTTCTAGGGCCTCTTCGCGGGTAAACCCGCTCCTACGGGCTTTGCACCGCCTGTAGGCGCGGGTTTACCCGCGAAAGGGCCGTAACAGGCACTGCAAAACCTGGCCTCTGCATTTATCTCAAAGCTTCTGATCAAAAGTTGGTCAAATCCTGAGCAATTTCCGATATAATTCGCGCCCCTCATTTTCGGCAGGCCCTGCGCGCGCTGTTAACCAATGAAACTTATCGTCAAAGTCTTCCCAGAAATCACCATCAAAAGCCGGCCGGTGCGCAAGCGCTTCATCCGCCAGCTTGGCAAGAACATCCGCAACGTGCTCAAGGATCTCGACCCTGAGCTCGCGGTCGATGGTGTCTGGGACAATCTCGAGGTGGTCACCCGCGTCGAAGACGAAAAAGTCCAGCGCGAGATGATCGAACGCCTCACCTGCACCCCGGGTATCACCCACTTCCTGCAGGTAGAGGAATACCCGCTGGGTGACTTCGACGACATCGTCGCCAAGTGCAAGCACCACTTCGGCCACCTGCTGGCCGGCAAGCACTTCGCCGTGCGCTGCAAGCGCGGTGGCCACCATGACTTCACCTCGATGGACGTCGACCGTTACGTCGGCAGCCAGCTGCGCCAGCAGTGTGGCGCCGCCGGGATCGAGCTGAAAAAGCCTGAAGTGCTGGTGCGCATCGAAATCCGCGACCAGCGCCTGTACGTGATCCACAACCAGCACAACGGCATCGGCGGTTATCCGCTGGGTGCCCTGGAGCAGACCCTGGTGCTGATGTCCGGTGGTTTCGACTCCACCGTTGCGGCGTACCAGATGATGCGCCGCGGCCTGATGACCCACTTCTGCTTCTTCAACCTCGGCGGCCGTGCCCACGAACTGGGCGTGATGGAAGTGGCCCACTACCTGTGGAAAAAGTACGGCAGCAGCCAGCGCGTACTGTTCATCAGCGTGCCGTTCGAAGAAGTGGTTGGCGAGATCCTCAACAAGGTCGACAACAGTTACATGGGCGTGACCCTCAAGCGCATGATGCTGCGCGGCGCCGCCCATATGGCCGACCGCCTGCAGATCGACGCGCTGGTGACCGGCGAAGCGATTTCCCAGGTGTCCAGCCAGACCCTGCCGAACCTGTCGATCATCGACTCGGCCACCGACAAGCTGGTGCTGCGCCCGCTGCTGGCCAGCCACAAGCAGGACATCATCGACCAGGCCACCGAAATCGGCACCGCGGACTTTGCCAAGCACATGCCGGAATACTGCGGCGTGATCTCGGTAAACCCGACCACCCATGCCAAGCGTCACCGCATGGAGCACGAAGAAAAGCAGTTCGACATGGCCGTGCTGGAGCGCGCTCTTGAGCGCGCCAAGTTCATTTCCATCGACCATGTGATCGATGAGCTGGGCAAGGACATCGAAATCGAGGAAGTGGCCGAGGCGCTGCCAGGCCAGATCGTCATCGACATTCGCCACCCCGATGCCCAGGAGGACGAACCTCTGGTGCTGGAAGGTATCGAAGTCCAGGCCATGCCGTTCTACGCCATCAACAGCAAGTTCAAGCACCTGGACCCCACGCGCCAGTACTTGCTGTATTGCGACAAGGGTGTGATGAGCCGTTTGCACGCACACCACCTGCTCAGTGAGGGACATGCCAATGTGCGTGTTTATCGTCCGACATAAGACGCCGGGGCTGTATGGCGGCAGTATCCGCCATCGCCCTCCCGACCGCCGGGCCCGCTGAGCCTTAAACAGTACATATTGGCCGCCTACACTGGGCGGCAACCGAATCCTCTGATCGAGATACACTTGTGATCGAAAATCTGCGTAACATCGCCATCATCGCCCACGTTGACCATGGTAAAACCACTCTGGTCGACAAACTCCTGCGTCAGTCCGGCACTCTGGAGCGTAACGAGCTCAATGACGAGCGCGTCATGGACTCCAACGACCAGGAAAAAGAGCGCGGTATTACCATTCTGGCGAAAAACACCGCCATCAACTGGAACGGCTACCACATCAACATCGTCGACACCCCCGGCCACGCCGACTTCGGTGGCGAGGTTGAGCGTGTAATGTCGATGGTCGACTCCGTGCTGCTGCTGGTCGACGCCCAAGACGGCCCGATGCCGCAAACCCGCTTCGTGACCAAGAAGGCTTTCGAAGCCGGCCTGAAGCCAATCGTCGTGATCAACAAGGTTGACCGTCCGGGCGCACGTCCTGACTGGGTTCTGGACCAGATCTTCGACCTGTTCGACAACCTCGGTGCCACCGACGAACAGCTGGACTTCAAAGTGGTCTACGCCTCGGCCCTGAACGGCATTGCCGGCCTGGACCACACTGCCATGGCCGAAGACATGACCCCGCTGTACCAGTCGATCATCGACAACGTACCAGCACCGTCTGTTGACCGCGACGGCCCGTTCCAGATGCAGATCTCCGCACTGGACTACAACAGCTTCCTCGGCGTTATCGGTGTTGGCCGCATCGCCCGTGGCCGCGTCAAGCCGAACACCCCGGTTGTCGCCATCGACACCAACGGCAAGAAGCGTAACGGCCGTATCCTGAAGCTGATGGGTCACCACGGTCTGCACCGCGTTGACGTCGAAGAAGCCCAGGCTGGCGATATCGTCTGCATCAGCGGTTTCGATGAGCTGTTCATCTCCGACACCCTGTGCGCCCCGGATGCGGTAGAAGCGATGAAGCCGCTGACCGTTGACGAGCCGACCGTTTCGATGACCTTCCAGGTCAACGACTCGCCGTTCTGCGGTAAAGAAGGCAAGTTCGTCACCAGCCGTAACATCAAGGACCGTCTGGACAAGGAGCTGCTGTACAACGTTGCCCTGCGCGTTCAGGAGACCGACTCCCCTGACAAGTTCAAGGTTTCGGGCCGTGGTGAGCTGCACCTGTCGGTGCTGATCGAAACCATGCGTCGTGAAGGCTTCGAAATGGCCGTGGGCCGTCCTGAAGTGATCATCCGCGAAGTCGACGGCGTGAAGCAGGAGCCGTTCGAGAACGTCACCATCGACATCCCTGAAGAATCCCAGGGCAAGGTCATGGAAGAGATGGGTCTGCGTAAAGGCGACCTGACCAACATGGTTCCGGATGGCAAGGGCCGCGTTCGTCTGGAGTACAACATTCCAGCCCGTGGTCTGATCGGTTTCCGTAACCAGTTCCTGACTCTGACCAACGGTGCAGGCATCCTGACCTCGATCTTCGATCGCTACGACACCATGAAGTCGGGCCAGATGTCCGGCCGCCTCAACGGCGTACTGGTTTCGGTCGAGACCGGCAAGGCACTGACCTACTCGCTGGAAACCCTGCAGGCTCGCGGCAAGCTGTTCGTTGAACACGGCCAGGAGATCTACAACGGTCAGATCATCGGTCTGAACAGCCGTGACAACGACCTGGGCGTGAACCCGACCAAAGGCAAGAAGCTCGACAACATGCGTGCTTCGGGCAAAGACGAAGTCATCGCCCTGGTACCACCAGTTCGCCACACCCTCGAGCAGGCCCTGGAATTCATCCAGGACGACGAGCTGTGCGAAGTGACGCCTAAGTCGATCCGTCTGCGCAAGAAGATCCTGGACGAAGGCGAGCGTACCCGCGCAGCCAAGAAAGCCAAGAACTGAGTTAGCTCAGGCTGAATGAAAACGCCCCCGGTCGAAAGGCCGGGGGCGTTTTTGTTTGCCTTGTGGAAAGCTCCAGTAGGAAGCGACGGTGTTTTGCAGGTGCTTGTTCGACGGCAAACCGAGGAGCCTTGTGACAATCAGAGGCCCTGCCTAGGTTGGCTGGCTCTTGCTTTGGAGCTTGGAACATGAATTGTCGTTACCTGTTGTTTATTCCGTGTCTCGCCGTCAGTTTTCAGGCCAGTGCCCAGCAGGCGTGTAGCGCGCTGCGACCGCAGGAATTAGCCCGCTGTCATGTCGAGAAGGTGAGACAGGCACCCTTGCAGTACCAGTTGGAGCAGAAGACGCCCGCACAGGGCTATACGCTGTATCAATACCGGATGACCTCACAGACCTGGTCGCCTGAGCCCGTTGTTGAGCCCCGCCTGTGGGAGCACCGCGTCGAACTGTTCGTGCCAGACGTGGCATTGGCGGAGAAAGCGTTGGTAGTGGTCAATAACGGTGTGAGGTTTGGTGAGGAACAACAAATCCCTGACTACTCGTCCGAGGCGTTGAGTGCCATTGCCGTGCAGACACAGACTGTTGTGGCGTCGATCAGCGATGTGCCCAACCAGTATGTGACCTTCCGTGATGCACAAGCGCCGATGCGCGAGGATGATGCCGTGGCTCACACCTGGGCGCATTGGCTGCGTAACGAAGCGGCTGCCCCGGAGCTGCCGCTGCATGTGCCAATGGCCGCTGTCGCCAGCAGGGGCATGGACCTCATGGCTGACGCGTTGCCCGAGCTACGCCTCGAGCAGTTCATCATCACCGGTGCCTCGAAACGCGGTTGGAGTGCATGGCTGACGGCCATGGCTGATGATCGGGTAGTTGCCATCGTGCCCAGCGTCATCGATGTTGCCGACACTTCCAGCATGCTGGAGGGCTTGCGCAAGCGGTACGGTGGTTCATGGCCATTGGCGCTCTGGCCCTATCAGGCTGCGGAAGTATTGCAGCAGTTGGGCAGCCCGGCCTTCGCTCGGTTGATGGCACTGATGGACCCGATGCAGTACCTGGATGAGCCGGGTGCTCGCCTGAAGATACCGAAATACCTGGTGTCCGCCAGCGGGGATGATTTCTTCGCCCCTGATCACGCCACGGACTACCTGCAGCGCCTGCCTGGCCAGACCAGCCTCAGGGTGCTGCCGAACTCGGACCATGGGGGCGTGCGTGCGCATGTTGTCACTACCCTCGTGCCGATGGTTCAGCGTATCCAGGCCAGCCTGCCCATGCCTCGCGTGCAAGTGGCTCCGGGCGAAGGAGCTGCGCATGTGCTGGTACGGCTTTCGGAAATGCCTGTAGCAGTGAAGGTGTGGACTGCGGCTAACCCCTTGGATCGGGACTTCCGCCATGCCTGTGGGGTACGCTACACATCGCAGACGATCATCCCCAGTGAGGCCTTCAGCCTTGACTGGGCGCCGCCGGCGCAAGGCTGGCAGGCGCGGTTCGTAGAGGCGCGGTTTGCTGATGGTTTCGTAGTCACCAGCCCGGTCAGCGTTTTGCCGCAGACTTATCCTGAGCATCCACCAGCGGATCAGGGGGGTGCTTGCCGGAGCTTCCCCGCTGGTTGAAATGGGAGCGGTGGGTTCAGTGCTTCATGCCCAACTCGGCATCGCCACAGAATCGAGCGCCGCCCGCGCGGCACTCGATTTATGCCCCGGCGCAAGACTCAACGCCCAACCACCTTGGGCTTGTAGGCGCAATACCCCGGCCGCGGCCCGACCTTGGGGTGGTTGCGGCAGGTATCCGGGCGCTTGTCATAAATGGTGCACAGCCGGCTTTTACGATCCAGGTACATGCAGTCGTCGTTGCTCATCCGGGTCAGGGTGAAGATCCCGGACTTCTGGTTGAAGCGCTCGATGATGCCTTCTTTTTGCAGGCGCTTGGCCACGTTCTTGGGGGGTTCGTCTTTTTCGAACTCGTCGACCACGCCGATACGGATCAGATCCTTGATCTTCACCTCCACCGGCAGGGTGCAGCAGGTCGAATGGCAGCCATGGCACATGTTGCTGGTATAGCGCTGCCAGGTCTCCAGGCGGTCGACTTCGGCCGCGGCGATCAGGGTCGTTTTCATCTTTATAGGGTGGATCACGGTCTTGGGGCGCGCGATGATACCGGAATTGTTCAATTTATGAACAACCTTTTGCCGGAATCGCAGAGTGGGCATGAAAACTGCGAACCGTAACTGTCGCTCTCTGTCGAAGGGTCTAGTCTCAACACTCTCCCTCCGCTTTCGTCAACTTGCCCGAGGATGCCGCATGTCCCAGGAACCCAAAGCACGTGACGCCGAAGTCGCGGATTTTCGCGCTGCTGTACTGAACAAGCTGACCTACGCGGTCGGCAAGGATCCCGAGCACGCCTTCGACCATGACTGGTTCGAAGCCATTGCCCTGGCTGCGCGCGATCACATGGTCGACCACTGGATGGATCACACCCGGCAGGCCTATCGGCGCAGCCAGAAGCGTGTCTACTACCTTTCCCTGGAGTTTCTCATCGGCCGCTTGCTGTACGACAGCCTGAGCAACCTGGGCCTGCTGGACGTCGCCCGCGATGCGCTGGAAGGGCTGAATGTGGACCTCGAACGCATTCGCCTGCTCGAGCCGGACGCCGCGCTGGGCAATGGTGGCCTTGGCCGTCTGGCTGCGTGCTTCATGGAGAGCATGTCTACCCTGGGTATCGCTGCCCATGGTTACGGCATCCGCTACGAGCACGGGCTGTTCCGTCAGGCCGTGGTCGATGGCTGGCAGCAGGAACAGACCGAGAACTGGCTGGATTTCGGCAACCCCTGGGAGTTCGAGCGCGCCGAGGTGATCTACCCGATCAGCTTTGGCGGCAGTGTCGAAACGGTGCACGATGCAAGCGGTAGCCAGCGCCAGGTATGGTGGCCTGGCGAGACGGTGCGGGCGGTGGCCTACGACACGCCGGTAGTCGGCTGGCGCGGATCCAGCGTCAACACCCTGCGCCTGTGGCGCGCGCGCGCGCTGGAAGAGCTGCACCTGGAGCGCTTCAACGCCGGTGACCATTTGGGGGCTGTGGCTGAAGTGGCGCGTGCCGAGAGCATTTCGCGTGTGCTTTACCCCGCCGACAGTACCGAGGCCGGTCAGGAACTGCGCCTTCGCCAGGAGTACTTTTTCGTCTCGGCTTCGCTGCAGGACTTGCTGCGGCGCCACCTGAACATGCACAAGGACCTGCTCAACCTGCCTGATGCAGCGGCCATCCAGCTAAACGACACCCATCCCTCGATTGCGGTGGCGGAGCTGATGCGGTTGCTGGTGGATCAGCACGAAGTGCCTTGGGAAAAGGCCTGGGAGCTGACCGTCGGCACGCTCGCCTACACCAACCATACCCTGTTGCCAGAAGCCCTGGAAACCTGGCCGGTAGCGCTGATGGAGCGCATGCTGCCACGGCACATGCAGATTATCTACCTGATCAATGCCTACCATATCGATGCGTTGCGGGCCAAAGGCCTGCACGACTTCGACGTGCTGCGCGCGGTTTCGCTGATTGAGGAAGACAACGGCCGACGGGTGCGCATGGGCAACCTGGCGTTTCTCGGCTCGCACAGCGTCAACGGCGTGTCGGCGCTGCACAGCAGGTTGATGAAAAGCACGGTGTTCTCCGAACTGCACAAGCTCTACCCGCAACGGATCAACAACAAGACCAACGGCATTACCTTCCGCCGCTGGTTGTACCAGTCCAACCCTCAACTGACCGAGATGCTGGTCGAGGCGCTTGGGCCGGAACTCAAGGACGACCCACAGACGCGTCTGGCGGGCCTGGTGCCGTTCGCCGAAAAAGCCGGTTTCCGCAAGCAGTTCGCTGCCCAGCGGCTGCACAGCAAGCGCGCCTTGGCCAGCATCATTCAGGATCGTATCGGCGTCACGGTCAACCCCGAGGCGCTATTCGACGTTCAGGTCAAACGTATTCACGAATACAAGCGCCAGTTGCTCAACCTGCTGCACACCGTTGCACTGTACCAGGCCATACGCAACGACCCTGGCACCAACTGGGTGCCGCGGGTGAAGATCTTCGCTGGCAAGGCTGCGGCCAGTTACCACCAGGCCAAACTGATCATCAAGCTGGCCAACGACATCGCCCGGGTGGTGAACAACGACCCGACGGTGCGCGGCCTGCTGAAGGTGGTGTTCCTGCCCAACTACAACGTCAGCCTGGCCGAGAGCATCATCCCGGCGGCGGACCTTTCCGAGCAGATATCCACCGCGGGTTACGAAGCTTCCGGTACCAGTAACATGAAGTTCGGCCTCAATGGTGCGCTGACCATCGGCACCCTGGATGGCGCCAACGTGGAGATGTGCGAACAGGTGGGGGCCGACAACATGTTCATCTTTGGCCTGACCGCGCAGCAGGTTGAAGCGCGCAAGCGTGCCGGTGATTTTGGCGCCAATGCCGCCATAGCTGCTTCCAACCGCTTGACCGATGTGTTGCAGGCCATCCGCAGTGGTGTGTTCTCGCCAGACGACCCTTCTCGGTACACCGGGTTGATCGACGGCCTGGTGGCCTACGATCGCTTCCTGGTGTGTGCCGATTTCGATGCCTACTGGGATGCCCAGCGGCGGGTCGAGGATCTGTGGCACACACCGCAGGAGTGGTGGCGCAAGGCGGTGCTCAATACCGCGCGGATGGGCTGGTTCTCCTCGGATCGGACCATTCGCGAGTATGCGACCGAGATCTGGAAGGCGCTGGACTGAGGCGGGCCTGTGCTGGCTTGTTCGCGGGTAAACCCGCGCCTACAGGGCCCTTATCCACCTGTAGGCGCGGGCGCGTCCGCGAATGGCCCCACAACCAGACCACCGGCCTGGCGAAGGCTGAACTACCGACCTATTGTGCCGTCTGAGAGCCGTGGCGAGTCTCATCACTCGCTAGCCCGTCACTCTCCCTGTAAACTGCGGGGGTTTTTCATCCCCCCAATCCGTTCGGAGCCATACATGTCCCGCGTTACCCTGAGTCGCTATCTGATTGAGCAGACCCGCAGCAACAATACCCCTGCCGATCTGCGCTTCCTGATCGAAGTGGTAGCGCGTGCGTGCAAGGAAATCAGCCATCACGTGTCCAAAGGCGCCCTCGGTGGTGTGCTGGGCAGCATGGGCACTGAAAACGTGCAGGGCGAGGTCCAGAAGAAACTGGACGTGATTTCCAACGATATTCTGCTGGAAGCCAACGAGTGGGGCGGTCACCTGGCTGGCATGGCTTCCGAAGAAATGGACAACGCGTACCAGATCCCGGGCAAGTACCCGAAAGGCGCCTACCTGCTGGTCTTCGACCCGCTGGACGGTTCGTCGAACATCGACGTCAACGTGTCGGTCGGTACCATCTTCTCGGTTCTGCGTTGCCCTAACCAGTACCTGAGCCAGAACGAAAGCCTCAACGAAGAAGCGTTCCTGCAGCCAGGTACCGAGCAGGTTGCTGCCGGTTATGCCATCTACGGCCCGCAGACCATGCTGATCCTGACCCTGGGCAACGGCGTCAAGGGCTTCACCCTGGATCGCGAACTGGGCAGCTTCGTGCTGACTCACGAAAACATCCGCGTACCGGAGACCACCGCCGAGTTCGCCATCAACATGTCCAACCAGCGCCACTGGGAAGCCCCGGTACAGCGCTATGTGGGCGAACTGCTGGCAGGCGAGACCGGCCCGCTGAAGAAGAACTACAACATGCGCTGGATCGCCTCGATGGTGGCCGACGTGCACCGCATCCTGACCCGTGGCGGCCTGTTCATGTACCCACGTGACGCCCGCGAACCAAGCAAGCCGGGCAAGCTGCGCCTGATGTACGAAGCCAACCCGATGTCGTTCATCATCGAACAGGCCGGTGGCGCTTCCACCAACGGTTACGATCGCATCCTCGACATCAAGCCAGAAAGCCTGCACCAGCGCGTGTCGGTGATTCTCGGCTCGAAGGAAGAGGTCGAGCGCGTCACCGCTTACCACAAGGAGTAAGTCATGCTCGCACCTTGGCAGCCGTTGCTGGAGTGGTGGTTCGGTTGGGGCACCAGTGCCCAGGCCGTGGCTGACGAGAAGAGCACGCTGTGGTTCGGCAAACATTACGATGCCGAGGCCCATGCGCTGTTTGGCGACCTGGTCGAGCATGCCCTGGCGGGTGGGCTCGAAGAGTGGCAGCAAAGCCCGCAGGGCTGGCTGGGCCTGCTGATTTTGCTCGACCAGCTGCCACGCATGATCTACCGCGACACGCAGCGTGCCTTCGAGGGCGACCGGCGTGCCCAGGTGGTGGCCATGCAGGGCCTGCAGAAGGGCTGGGATTACCAGCTGCTGCCGATCCAGCGCGTGTTCGTGCTGCTGGTACTGGAGCATGCCGAAGTGCTGGACTGGCAGAACCTGTGCGTGGAGCGTTATCGAATGCTGCTGGACGAACAGCCCGAGGCCAACCGCCGGCTGTTTGAAGGCTTCCTCGACTATGCCGAGCAGCACCAGCGGGTAATTGCTCGCTTCGGGCGCTTCCCGCACCGCAACCTGGTGCTGGAGCGGCCGAGCACCAGCGAAGAGATGGACTTTTTGCTGGAGCCTGGGTCCCGGTTCTGAGGCCCAAGGGGCCTGCTGTGCAGGCATCGCGACGCAAGGCCGCTCCCATTGGGGGCGGCCTTTTTTATTGGGCGCATGATTAGTGCTTTGTGATTAATCGCACAGTAGTGGCCATCCGACCAATGGTGTAGGGACATAGGGGGTGGGGCAGGGAACCTGGGAGGGATTTTCACGTCGAAGGTCACTGCAGGCCACTCGCCTGTATCATCTTTCAGGAGTGTCCCTTCATGTCGTTGCGTTCCCTCGCCCTGTTGTCGCTGTGCGTCGTGCTGACTGCCTGCAGCAAGATCAATCAGGAAAACTATTCCAAGATCAAGGCCGGTATGAACAAGGCCGAGGTCGAGCAGTTGCTCGGCACGCCGACCGAGTGTTCTGGCGCGTTGGGCATGAGCAGCTGCACCTGGGGGGACGAGAAGAGCTTCATAAGCGTGCAGTACGCAGCTGACAAGGTGCTGATGTATTCCGGGCAGGGCCTCAAATGAGGCGTGCGTACCTGCTGATGGGGGTATGCCTGGCGTTGCTGCTGGGCGGTTGTGCAGGTTCCGTGCACGACCCGCTGGCGCCGAAAACCGCCGGCCATGTCGACCTCAAGCGCTACCAGGGCAAATGGTACGAGCTGGCGCGCCTGCCCATGCGCTTCCAGGAAGGCTGCGAGCAGTCCGAGGCCCATTACAACCTCAGGCCTGATGGCAGTTATGGCGTGCTCAACCGCTGCCGCACCATGGGTGATGAATGGCTTCGCGCAGAAGGGCATGCGAATATCCAGGAGCCGGGGCACACCGACAAGCTGTGGGTCGAGTTCGATAACTGGTTCACCAGGCTGGTGCCAGGCGTGGCGCGGGGTGAGTACTGGATTCTTTATGTGGACGACCACTACCGTACGGCCATCGTCGGCAGCCCGGACCGCAAATACCTTTGGATTCTGTCGCGCACACCGACACTGCCGGCCTGGGAGCGTGAGAACCTGCTGTCCAGGGCGCGGCAGCAGGGGTATGACACCAGCCGCTTGATCTGGCGGGCGTCCGATCAGCAAATAGTAAAAATGCACTGAGTTTTTTGGGGTTGGTTTGCAACCTTTCGCGGGCAAGCCCGCTCCCACAGGTTCTGCGCTGAACCCTGGGCTGCCCCCAAGAGATTTTGTGGGGCAGTCCAACCTGTGCGGGCTTGCCCGCGAAGGGCTGCAACGCAGCCCCGGTACACTCAGCCCAAAAGCTGGCGCAACACCTCGGCAAACGCCCGCCCGCTTTCTTCTTCTTGCGCATGCCGCCCCTGGCGCACCACCCACTGCCCATTCACCATCACATCGCGCACCTGGCGATCGCCGCCGGCAAACAGCCAACGGTTGAGAATGGCATCACCCTCCGCCATGGCGATGTAGGGGTCCTGCCCATCGAGCACCAGCCAGTCGGCACGCTTGCCCACCGCCAACTCGCCGACCGCCTGCCCCAGCGCCTGTGCACCACCGGCCAACGCCGCGTCATACAGCGTGCGCCCGACCATCGGTTGGTCGCCGCGATACAGGCGGTTGCGCCGCTGGTCCCGCAGGCGCTGGCCATATTCCAGCCAGCGCAACTCCTCCACCACGCTTAACGACACATGGCTGTCCGAGCCAATGCCCATACGTCCGCCCTGTGCCAGGAAGTCCACTGCCGGGAAGATCCCATCGCCCAGGTTGGCTTCGGTGGTCAGGCACAACCCGGCCACTGCGCCGCTGCGGGCCATGGCAGTGACTTCGTCCGGTTCGGCATGGGTAGCGTGTACCAGGCACCAGCGGCGGTCCACGTCCACGTGCTCGTACAGCCACTGCAGCGGGCGCAGGCCGCTCCAGGCCAGGCAGTCGTCGACTTCCTTCTGCTGTTCGGCGATGTGGATATGCACTGGGCACTGCCTGTCGCTGGCCGCCAACACTTCGGCGATCTGCCCAGGCGTTACCGCCCGCAGTGAGTGGAAGCACAGGCCCAGTTGCTGCGCCGGTTGCGCGGCCAGCAGCGGGGCGAGCTGGGCTTGCAGCTGCAGGTACTGCCCGGTGGAGTTGATGAAGCGCCGCTGCCCGTCGTTCGGCGCCTGGCCGCCAAAGCCTGCATGGCTGTACAGCACCGGCAGCAAGGTCAGGCCGATGCCGCTGTCGGCTGCGGCCGCGCTGATGCGTCGCGACAGCTCGGCCGGGTCGGCGTAGGGCTTGCCGGCCTGGTCGTGGTGCACGTAGTGGAACTCCGCCACCGAGGTATAACCGGCCTTGAGCATCTCGATGTACAGCTGGCGGGCGATGACCTGAAGCTGCTCTGGGCTGATCTGCCCGACCAGGCGGTACATCAGGTCTCGCCAGGTCCAGAAACTGTCGTTGGGGTTGCCGGCAACTTCCGCCAGGCCTGCCATGGCGCGCTGGAAAGCGTGCGAGTGCAGGTTGGGCATGCCGGGCAGCAGCGGGCCGGCCAGGCGCTCGGCGTCTTCGGCCGAAGCGCCAGGCTCGATGCTGGCCACACGGCCATCGCTGGCGACCTCGATACGCACATGGCTGGCCCAGCCCGTAGGTAGCAGGGCGCGTTCGACGAAGTAGGCTGACATCGGTGGAATCCTGTTATTGTTAACTTGTATATACATATACAGGCGTTTGCCTGCCGGGTAAACTGCGGCAAGCTACCGCTCATTTCATTTGCACAAGGATCCATCGCCGTGCCGACACCTCCTGTCTCCGTGCTGGTTGCCCAGATGGGCGAGGGCCCGGCGCCGCTCTACGCCCGGGTCAAACAGATGATCATCCAGCAGATCGACAACGGCAGCTGGCCACCGCATCACCGGGTACCCTCCGAGAGCGAGCTGGTCAACGAGCTGGGCTTCAGCCGCATGACCATCAACCGCGCCCTGCGTGAACTCACCGCCGAAGGCCTGCTGGTGCGCATGCAAGGGGTCGGCACCTTCGTGGCCGAGCCCAAGGGCCGTTCGGCGCTGTTCGAGGTCAACAACATTGCCGACGAAATTGCCGCGCGCGGGCACCAGCATAGCTGCCAGGTGATCACGCTTGCCGAAGAAGCGGCCGGCTCCGAGCGGGCGCTGGCTCTGGACATGCGTGAAGGTCAGCGGGTGTTCCATTCGCTGATCGTGCATTTTGAGAACGGTGTGCCGGTGCAGATCGAGGACCGTTACGTCAACGCGGCCATTGCGCCCGATTACCTCAAGCAGGATTTCACCCGGCAGACGCCTTACGCCTACCTGTCCCAGGTGGCGCCGTTGACCGAAGGTGAGCATGTGGTCGAGGCGATCCTGGCCGAGCCGGAAGAATGCCGCCTGTTGCAGATCGAGCGGGGCGAGCCTTGCCTGCTGATTCGTCGTCGCACCTGGTCCGGCCGCCAGCCGGTGACCGCTGCACGGCTGATCCACCCCGGTTCCCGTCATCGCCTGGAAGGACGTTTCAGCAAATGAGTCAGCTGCAGTTGTTGCGTGCGCACGATTACCCGCGCATGCCGTGGAAGAACGGTGGCGGTTTCACCGAAGAGATTACCCGCGACAGTGGCGAGGGCCTGGACGGTTTTGGCTGGCGTCTGTCGATTGCCGATATCGAAGAGTCGGGCGGGTTTTCCACCTTTGCCGGCTACCAGCGGATCATCACCGTGCTGCAGGGCGACGGCATGCGCCTGCTGGTCGACGGCCAGGCCAGTCGGCCATTGCTGGCGTTCGATGCGTTTGCGTTCAGCGGCGAGAGCCAGGTCAGCTGCAAGTTGCTGGGCGGGGCGATCCGCGATTTCAACCTGATCTATGCACCGCAACGGTACCGGGCGAGGTTGCAGTGGTTTGATGGCACGAGCCGTTTGTACAGCTCGGCGTCGACAGTGCTGTTGTTTGCTGCCAGCAGTCACGTGGAAGTGTCCATGGCGGGGCGTGAGGTGCAGCGGTTGGGGTTGTATGACTGCCTGCGGCTGGAGGGCAACGATGAGTTGCTTGGGCTGGAGGTCCAGGGGCGGTTTTGCTTGATTGAGCTCATTTCTCGCTGATGGGCTTGGCGATACATTTTCATCGCCTGTGAGATCGAGCGCCGCCCGCGCGGCGCATCGCGACGCAAGGCCGCTTGTGTCTTGATGGGGGATTAGAATCTGGAGTGAGAGCGGTGAATGGCAAGCTGAATGCCGTAGGTGCCTTGAGCACGTGTGGGAGCACAAGCTGCCATTCACCGTTCCACTTTGGCGAGAGCCCGAACAGTTGGATGCGGCTCTGATCTCGAATCACAAGCGTGGGCCAAGCCAAAGTCCTCTCACTGTGTTGAGTTTAGGAGGTTTTGGTGATGGCTTCCTTCTTGGGTATCGATGTTTCCAGTCTCTCCCTTGATGCTGCGGTGCGGCCACAGGGCATCAAAATGCATTTAAGCAATGATCCCACAGGCTTTGAGGCGCTACTGGAGAGCCTTCGCAAGCTCAGTATCAAGCGCGTCCTGTTAGAGGCGACGGGTGGCTACGAGCGAGATGTCATGCGTTTTCTACAGGACGCTGGCTACAAGGTCATACGCGTTAATCCCAGGCGAGCCAGGTCATTCGCTGACTCTCTAGGCATCAAGGCCAAGACTGACGCCATCGACGCCGAGGTTCTGGCGCACTATGCCGAAGTCATTCCAGATCAACCCTCCCTGCGAATCAGCCCCGAACGAGCGCTTCTGCGAGAGTTGCTTCAGCAACGTGATCGGTTGGTTCAACAGCGAGATGACGACCTGCGGCGCCTGAAGCAGGTGCAATCGACTGCAGTTGCTAACTACCTGAATGCCAACCTGAAACACTTCAAAGCGCAGATCAAACTGGTTGAGCGTGAGATCGAACAGCAAACCGCGATGCTGAACGACGAACGGGTTACCCAACTGATTAAAGTGAAAGGCATTGGGATGGTGACAGCGGGCAAGCTAGTAGCGCTGCTGCCGGAGCTGGGTCGGGTTGAATCCAGAGAAATTGCCTCCCTGGTCGGAGTGGCGCCCTTCAACCACGACAGCGGGAAATTCATGGGCAAGCGCTCTATCTCTGGCGGACGATTTGCGGTCAGGCGATCGCTGTACATGGCATGCCTTGTGGCGATGAGATACAACCCAGCACTCAAGGCTCGTTATCAGTCACTGCGGGAGCGCGGAAAACTTCCCAAAGTCGCTATCGTGGCCTGCATGAGAACGTTCATCGTGCGGTTAAATGCCATGCTCAGAACGGGTACATCATGGCTCGATCTAGTGCTACCGCAGCCTGAAAGTACAACGTAAATCCAGAACGCAGCGTGAGCCGCGTGGAAGCGGGCTTGCCCGCGAAGCCAACACCGTGGTGGATGGCACGGGCTTCGCCCGTGTTCGCGGGCAAGCCCGCTCCCACAGGGAAGGCGCCAGCTTTTAGAAATTGAGCAAGACAGTTGCTCCCACATTTGTTTCGGGCCAGTCCCTCCTGTGCCATGCGCGCGCGACCGCCTTGTTTGTACGACGCGATATTGAGCCATGCGCCAAGGGGCTCGCGCGCGAATCCCACAGGAGTAATTGGCCCGAAACAAATGTGGGAGCGGCCTTGCGTCGCGATGCGCCGCGCGGGCGGCGCTCGATTTATGCGCCGCCGCAAAACTCAAGCCGGACCGACGCTCGCTTCACCCCCCCCCAAAAAAAAATCAAAGCAGGAACAACAGGTCCAATTATTTTGGTTGTCCATGCTTGTACATACAAGTAAAGGTGTGTTTGTATATTGACCACGACATACCCGCCCGCGGACGACCGCAGAGGACCTTTCCCGTGACCGACAACAACAAATACCGTGACGTTGAAATCCGTGCCCCACGTGGCAACAAGCTGACCGCCAAAAGCTGGCTGACCGAAGCGCCACTGCGCATGCTGATGAACAACCTCGATCCACAGGTCGCGGAAAACCCGAAAGAGCTGGTGGTATACGGCGGTATCGGCCGCGCCGCGCGCAACTGGGCCTGCTACGACAAGATCGTCGAAACCCTGACCCGCCTGGAAGACGACGAAACCCTGCTGGTGCAGTCGGGCAAGCCGGTCGGTGTGTTCAAGACCCACAGCAACGCACCGCGCGTGCTGATCGCCAACTCCAACCTGGTGCCACACTGGGCCAATTGGGAACACTTCAACGAACTGGACGCCAAAGGCCTGGCCATGTACGGCCAGATGACCGCCGGCAGCTGGATCTACATCGGCAGCCAGGGCATCGTCCAGGGCACCTATGAAACCTTCGTCGAAGCCGGTCGCCAGCACTACGGCGGCAGCCTGAAAGGCAAGTGGGTACTCACCGCTGGCCTGGGCGGCATGGGCGGCGCCCAGCCACTGGCCGCGACCCTGGCCGGTGCTTGCTCGCTGAACATCGAATGCCAGCAGAGCCGTATCGACTTCCGCCTGGAAACCCGCTACGTCGACGAGCAGGCCACTGACCTCGACGACGCTCTGGCACGCATCGCCAAGTACACCGCCGAAGGCAAGGCCATCTCCATCGCCCTGCATGGCAACGCCGCCGAAATCCTCCCAGAGCTGGTCAAACGTGGCGTGCGCCCGGACATGGTCACCGACCAGACCAGCGCCCACGACCCACTGAACGGCTACCTGCCTGCCGGCTGGACCTGGGAACAGTACCGCGACCGTGCGCAGACCGAACCAGCTGCAGTGGTCAAGGCTGCCAAGCAGTCGATGGCCGTGCACGTGCAGGCCATGCTGGACTTCCAGAAGCAGGGCATCCCGACCTTCGACTACGGCAACAACATCCGCCAGATGGCCAAGGAAGAGGGCGTGGCCAATGCCTTCGACTTCCCAGGCTTCGTCCCGGCCTACATCCGCCCACTGTTCTGCCGCGGGGTCGGCCCGTTCCGCTGGGCGGCGCTGTCCGGTGAAGCCGAGGACATCTACAAGACCGACGCCAAGGTCAAGGAACTGATCCCCGACGACGCCCACCTGCACCGCTGGCTGGACATGGCCCGCGAGCGCATCAGCTTCCAGGGCCTGCCGGCACGTATCTGCTGGGTGGGGCTGGGCCTTCGCGCCAAGCTGGGCCTGGCTTTCAACGAAATGGTCCGCAGCGGCGAGCTGTCGGCACCGGTGGTGATCGGCCGTGACCACCTCGACTCCGGCTCGGTATCCAGCCCGAACCGCGAAACCGAGGCCATGCGTGATGGTTCGGACGCTGTTTCCGACTGGCCGCTGCTCAACGCCCTGCTGAACACCGCAGGCGGCGCCACCTGGGTATCGCTGCACCATGGCGGTGGCGTGGGCATGGGCTTCTCGCAGCACTCGGGCATGGTCATCGTCTGCGACGGTACCGATGAGGCCGCCGAGCGCATCGCCCGGGTACTGACCAACGACCCAGGGACTGGCGTCATGCGTCACGCCGATGCCGGTTATGACATCGCCATCGACTGCGCCAAGGAGCAGGGCCTGGACCTGCCGATGATCACCGGCTGATCACCACGCTTTGGATCGCACCCTGCAAGGGGTGATACTGAACAACAAGAAGGAGCGCGCAGGCACCCACAAGCGGGCCTGCGGCTCCACGCGATTTGGAGTAGTAACGTGACCGAACTCACCCTCAAGCCTGGCACCCTGACCCTGGCCCAGCTGCGCGCGATCCATGCCGCGCCCGTGCGCCTGCAACTGGATGCCAGCGCCGCACCGGCCATCGACGCCAGCGTCGCCTGTGTCGAACAGATCATTGCCGAAGACCGTACTGCCTACGGCATCAACACCGGCTTCGGCCTGCTGGCCTCGACCCGCATCGCCAGCCATGACCTGGAGAACCTGCAGCGTTCGCTGGTGCTGTCCCACGCCGCCGGTATCGGCGCGCCGCTGGATGACGACTTGGTGCGGTTGATCATGGTGCTGAAGATCAACAGCCTCAGCCGTGGCTTCTCCGGCATCCGCCGCAAAGTCATCGACGCGCTGATTGCCCTGGTCAACGCCGAAGTCTACCCGCACATCCCGCTGAAAGGCTCGGTCGGCGCATCCGGTGACCTTGCGCCGCTTGCGCATATGTCGCTGGTGCTGCTGGGTGAAGGCAAGGCACGCTACAAGGGCCAGTGGCTGCCGGCCACCGAGGCCTTGGCGATTGCCGGCCTCGAGCCGCTGACCCTGGCCGCCAAAGAGGGCCTGGCCCTGCTCAACGGTACCCAGGCCTCCACCGCCTATGCCTTGCGTGGCCTGTTCCAGGGCGAAGACCTGTATGCCGCTGCCATCGCCTGCGGTGGCCTGAGCGTCGAAGCTGCGCTGGGCTCGCGTTCGCCGTTCGATGCGCGTATCCACGAAGTGCGTGGCCAGCGCGGCCAGATCGACACCGCTGCCTGCTTCCGCGACCTGCTGGGCGACTCCAGCGAAGTGTCGCTGTCGCACAAGAACTGCGACAAGGTCCAGGACCCGTACTCGCTGCGCTGCCAGCCGCAGGTCATGGGTGCCTGCCTGACCCAGCTGCGCCAGGCCGCCGAGGTACTGGGCATCGAAGCCAACGCCGTGTCGGACAACCCGCTGGTGTTCGCTGCCGAAGGTGATGTGATCTCCGGCGGCAACTTCCACGCCGAACCGGTGGCCATGGCCGCCGACAACCTGGCCCTGGCCATCGCCGAAATCGGTTCGCTCAGCGAGCGCCGCATCTCGCTGATGATGGACAAGCACATGTCCCAATTGCCGCCGTTCCTGGTGGAAAACGGCGGGGTCAACTCTGGCTTCATGATCGCCCAGGTCACCGCTGCCGCCCTGGCCAGCGAGAACAAGGCTTTGTCGCACCCGCACAGTGTCGACAGCCTGCCAACTTCGGCCAACCAGGAAGACCACGTGTCGATGGCCCCGGCTGCCGGCAAGCGCCTGTGGGAAATGGCCGAAAACACCCGTGGCGTGCTGGCCATCGAATGGCTGGGCGCGTGCCAGGGCCTGGACCTGCGCAAAGGCCTGAAGACTTCGGCCAAGCTGGAGCAGGCGCGCCAGGCGCTGCGCAGCGAGGTGCCGCATTACGACCGTGACCGTTTCTTCGCGCCGGATATCGAAAAGGCCGTGGACCTGTTGGCCAAGGGTAGTCTGACCGGCTTGCTGCCGGCGGGTGTGCTGCCAAGCCTGTAATGCCCCTTGGGGCCGCTTGGCGGCCCTTCGCGGTCAAGCCCGCTCCTACACAGATTGCGATCTGCAAACGCTATCCATGTAGGAGCGGGCTTGCCCGCGAAGGGGCTGCGCAGCAGCCGCTCAATCTCACGACCACAAAAACAATTCAAGGACGTGACATGCAACAAGCTCAAGGTCTCAAGCGCGGGCTAAGTGCCCGCCACATCCGTTTCATGGCCCTCGGCTCCGCCATCGGCACCGGCCTGTTCTACGGTTCTGCCTCGGCCATCCAGATGGCAGGCCCGGCCGTGCTGCTGGCCTACCTGATCGGCGGCGCCGCCGTGTTCATGGTCATGCGCGCCCTTGGCGAAATGGCCGTGCACAACCCGGTGGCCGGCTCCTTCGGCCACTACGCCACGACCTACCTCGGCCCAATGGCCGGTTTCATCCTTGGCTGGACCTACGCTTTCGAGATGGTCATCGTCGCCATCGCCGACGTCACCGCGTTCGGTATCTACATGGGCTTCTGGTTCCCGGAGGTAGCCCGCTGGATCTGGGTGCTGGGCATCGTTTTCCTGATCGGCGGCCTCAACCTGTGCAACGTCAAGGTATTCGGCGAAATGGAATTCTGGCTGTCGCTGCTCAAGGTCGGCGCCATCGTGGCGATGATCCTGGCCGGCCTCGGCATCATGGCCTTCGGTTTCAGCCAGGTGGGTACCGGGCATGCCGTAGGCATGAGCAACCTGTTCGACCACGGCGGCTTCATGCCTAACGGCGTGGGGGGCTTGATTGCGTCGTTTGCCGTGGTGATGTTCGCCTTCGGCGGTATCGAGATCATCGGCGTCACCGCCGGTGAGGCAAAAGACCCGCAGCGCGTCATTCCCAAAGCGATCAACGCGGTGCCACTGCGTATCCTGCTGTTCTACGTGCTCACCCTGTTCGTGCTGATGTGCCTGTACCCATGGCCGCAGATCGGTAGCCAGGGCAGCCCGTTCGTGCAGATCTTCAGCAACCTGGGCATTGGTTCTGCCGCTGCTGTGCTGAACGTCGTGGTGATTTCCGCTGCCATCTCTGCCATCAACAGCGACATCTTTGGCGCTGGCCGCATGATGTATGGCCTGGCCCAGCAAGGCCACGCCCCGCGCGGCTTCAGCAAGTTGTCGAAACATGGCGTACCGTGGATGACCGTCGTGGTGATGGGGGCTGCGCTGCTGATCGGCGTATTGCTCAACTACCTGATCCCGGAAAATGTGTTCCTGCTGATTGCCTCGATCGCCACCTTCGCCACGGTGTGGGTGTGGCTGATGATCCTGCTCACCCAGGTAGCCATGCGCCGCAGCATGAGCCGCGAGGAAGTGGCCCAGCTCAAGTTCCCGGTACCGTTCTGGCCATACGGCCCGGCCATGGCCATTGCGTTCATGGTGTTCATCTTTGGCGTGCTCGGTTACTTCCCGGACACCCAGGCGGCATTGATCGTCGGCGTGATCTGGGTGGTGTTCCTGGTGGCGTCCTACCTGCTGTGGTGCAAGCCGCGCGCAGGGCAGGGCCAGCCGGTAGCGGAGCCGGCCGAGCTGCACCGCTAGCAAAGGAGATTGTGCATGAGAACCCTCTGGCAGCATTGCCATGTTGCAACCATGGCCGATGGCCGTTACTCGGCCATCGAGGACGCGGCGATCGTCACCAGCGCCGGGCTGATCGAGTGGATAGGCCCACGCGCCGAGCTGGCGCCCGTCGAAGCTGACCGCACGGTTGACCTGGGCGGGGCCTGGGTCACCCCCGGGCTGATCGACTGCCACACCCATGCGGTGTTCGGTGGCAACCGCAGCGGCGAGTTCGAGCAGCGCCTGCAGGGCGTGAGCTATGCCGAAATCGCCGCGCAGGGTGGGGGTATCGCGAGTACCGTGCGGGCTACCCGGGCGGCCAGCGAAGACGAGCTGTTCGCCAGTGCTCGCCAGCGCGTTCAGGCACTGATGCGCGATGGCGTGACCACCCTCGAGGTCAAGTCCGGCTACGGCCTGGACTTGGCCAATGAGCGCAAGATGCTGCGAGTGGCCCGGCGCCTGGCCGACGAGCTGCCGCTGACGGTGCGTGCCACGTGCCTGGCAGCGCACGCTTTGCCCCCGGAGTACGCAGGCCGGGCCGATGACTACATCGCGCACATCTGCGATGAAATGTTGCCGGCCCTGGCCGCCGAAGGCCTGGTAGATGCGGTGGATGCCTTCTGCGAACACCTCGCGTTCTCGCCGGCCCAGGTCGAGCGGCTGTTCATCAAGGCGCGCGAACTGGGCCTGCCGGTCAAGCTGCATGCCGAACAGCTGTCATCGTTGCACGGCTCAAGCCTGGCCGCGCGTTACCAGGCACTGTCGGCTGACCACCTGGAGTTCATGACAGAGGAAGACGCAGTGGCAATGGCAAACGCCGGCACGGTCGCCGTGCTGCTACCGGGTGCGTTCTACTTCCTGCGTGAAACCCAGCTGCCGCCAATGGATGCATTGCGCCGCCACGGGGTAAAGATTGCCCTGGCCAGCGACCTCAACCCCGGCACCTCGCCAGGCTTGTCGCTGCGGTTGATGCTGAACATGGGCTGCACCTGCTTCCGCATGACACCAGAAGAGGCCCTGGCAGGCGTTACGGTGCACGCCGCCACGGCGCTGGGCCTGGGTGACAGTCACGGCTCGCTGCAAGTGGGCAAGGTGGCCGACTTCGTTGCCTGGCAAATCGAACGCCCCGCCGACCTGGCCTACTGGCTGGGTGGCGACCTGCCCAAGCGCGTAGTGCGCATGGGCCACGAAATCTCCAACTGAGCGAGGCACGATGGACAAGGTATTGAGTTTTCACCAAGGTCGCCTGCCGCTGCTGATCAGCATGCCGCACGCTGGCTTGCGTCTGACCGACGCCGTGCGCGACGGCCTGGTCGACCAGGCGCAAAGCTTGCCGGACACCGACTGGCACATCCCGCAGTTGTACGACTTTGCCCGTGACTTGGGTGCCAGCGTGGTGGCCGCAGAGTACTCACGCTTCGTCATCGACCTGAACCGTCCGGACGACGACAAGCCGCTGTACGCCGGCGCCACCACGGGCTTGTACCCGGCGACCTTGTTCGGCGGCGAACCCCTCTTCAAAGACGGGCTGGCGCCGTCTGGCGAAGAGCGCAAACGCTATCTGGAGCAAATCTGGCGCCCTTATCACGCGACCATTCGTCGTGAACTGGACCGCTTGCGTGAGCAGTTTGGCTATGCGCTGCTGTGGGATGCCCATTCGATCCGTTCGCTGATCCCGCACCTGTTCGACGGCAAGCTACCGGACTTCAACCTAGGTACTTTCAACGGCGCCAGTTGCGATCCGGCACTGGCTGAGCGGCTGCAGGGTGTGTGCGCCGAGGTGCAAGGTTACAGCCATGTGCTTAATGGTCGGTTCAAAGGCGGTCACATCACCCGGCATTATGGCGACCCGGCCAACCATATCCATGCTGTGCAACTGGAGCTGGCGCAAAGCACCTATATGGAGGAAGTCGAGCCGTTTGCCTACCGGGAAGACTTGGCGCAACCGACGCAAGCGGTATTGAGGCAGCTTCTGCAAGCGCTGCTGGCCTGGGGCGACGCGCGTTACAAGCGTTGAGTGGAGGCGGCGACGCTAACGGCGTCGCCAGGCACCGTGGGGGGCAGTTGCCGGAAATCTGCGCAATGGCCCATTCGCGCCGTTCGAACGCGTCAGCAAGGACGGTGCTGAAAGCGCAATTCAGGTTTATGATGGCCCACGGCCGAATAATCCTCACACGGAGTGCGCAATGCAGACCCTCTACCCGCAGATCAAACCCTACGCCAGGCACGATCTGGCCGTGGAAGCGCCGCATGTGCTTTATGTCGACGAAAGCGGCTCGCCGGAAGGTTTGCCCGTGGTGTTCATCCACGGAGGCCCAGGCGCTGGCTGCGACGCCCAGAGCCGCTGCTACTTTGATCCCAACCTGTACCGCATCATCACCTTCGACCAGCGCGGCTGTGGCCGCTCCACGCCCCATGCGAGCCTGGAGAACAACACCACCTGGCACCTGGTCGAAGACCTGGAGCGCATTCGCGAACACCTTGGCATAGACAAGTGGGTGCTGTTTGGTGGCTCTTGGGGCTCGACCCTGGCCCTGGCCTACGCTCAGGCTCACCCAGAACGCGTGCACGGCCTGATCCTGCGCGGCATCTTCCTGTGCCGGCCGCAGGAAATCGAGTGGTTCTACCAGGAAGGCGCCAGCCGCCTGTTCCCCGACTACTGGCAGGACTACATCGCACCGATTCCACCGGAGGAACGCGGCGACCTGGTCAGGGCCTTCCACAAGCGCCTGACCGGTAACGACCAGATCGCCCAGATGCACGCCGCCAAGGCGTGGTCCACCTGGGAAGGCCGTACCGCCACCCTGCGCCCCAACCCGCTGGTGGTCGACCGCTTTTCCGAACCGCAGCGGGCGTTGTCGATCGCCCGCATCGAATGCCACTACTTCATGAACAACGCCTTCCTCGAACCGGACCAGCTGATCCGTGATCTGCCCAAAATCGCCCACCTGCCGGCGGTGATCGTGCATGGGCGCTACGATGTGATCTGCCCCTTGGACAACGCCTGGGCGTTGCACCAGGCCTGGCCGAACAGTGAGTTGAAAGTGATCCGTGACGCCGGTCACGCGGCTTCCGAGCCTGGCATCACCGATGCCTTGGTGCGTGCCGCCGACCAGATGGCCCGGCGCCTGCTCGACCTGCCCCTGGAAGAAGCATGAGGGGCCTGCTGCAGCGCGTGCGCGGTGCGCGGGTTGAAGTGGCGGGGGAGGTGGTCGGCGCCATCGACCAAGGGTTGCTGGTGCTGGTCGCGGTCGAGCCTGAAGATTCCCGTGAACAGGCCGATAAGCTGTTGCACAAGCTGCTGAACTACCGTGTGTTCAGTGACGAGCAGGGCAAAATGAACCTGTCGCTCAAGGATGTCGGGGGTGGCCTGCTACTGGTGTCACAGTTCACCTTGGCGGCCGACACCCGCAACGGCATGCGCCCAAGCTTCTCGACCGCAGCGCCACCGGCCCTCGGCGCCGAGTTGTTCGACTATCTTTTGCAACAGGCAAAAGCACAGTACGCCGACGTAGCCAGCGGCCGTTTTGGTGCAGATATGCAGGTGCACCTGGTCAATGATGGCCCGGTAACATTTATGTTACAAATATGAGGTCAAAAAACCCTTTGTTCACAGGAAAACAAGGGGTTTTGTACGATAAATAGTTGCTCCAGCCTGATGCGTTGTCACGCAACCTGCTGGATAATCGCGCGCTGCATGGACCTGCGTTCGTAGGTCCGTTTCACTCTGACTCGAGCATTGTCTGGATCCGTTTGGGGAATCATTACGCCCTCGCGGGGTCCGAACAGTGCTCGCCAACCCGGCATTTGTCGCTGGCCGTTGGTTTCATGATCTGTTTTCGGCGAGGGTTGCTCGTGATTGTTAGTCCCCAAAAAGCATCAAGAATCCCCAGCGTCGGGCTACGCAAGGCGCTGATGGCCAGTGTGGCTCTGGTCGGCCTGATGAGCGCGGGCCAGCTGTGGGCATTCAATCTTGACGATGTTGCTGCCAAGGCAAAGGATCTGGCCGGCCAGAAGTACGACGCGCCCAAAAGCAACCTGCCGGCCGTGTTCCGCGACATGAAGTTCGCGGACTACCAGAAAATCCGTTTCCTGCAGGAAAAGGCCGAGTGGGCGAAGGACAAGACCCCGTTCAAACTGTCGTTCTATCATCAGGGCATGCACTTCGACACCCCGGTGAAAATCAACGAGGTCACCGCCACCAAGGTCGAGGAAATCAAGTACGACCCGGACCGCTTCGAGTTCGGTGACGTGCCGCACGACCCGGAAACCACCAAAAACCTCGGTTATGCCGGTTTCCGCGTGCTGTACCCGATCAACAAGGCCGACAAGCAGGACGAGATCATGACCCTGCTTGGCGCCAGCTATTTCCGCGTTGTCGGCAAGGGCCACGTGTACGGCCTGTCTGCCCGTGGCCTGGCCATCGACACCGCCCTGCCGTCGGGCGAAGAATTCCCGCGCTTCACCGAGTTCTGGGTTGAAAAGCCCAAGCCAGCCGACAAGCACCTGGTGATCTACGCGCTGCTGGATTCGCCGCGCTCTACCGGCGCCTACAAGCTGACCTTGCGTCCAGGCAACGACACCGTGGTCGACGTGCAGTCCCGCGTGTTCCTACGTGACCATGTCAGCCGCCTGGGCATTGCGCCGCTGACCAGCATGTACCTGTTCGGCCCCAACCAGCCGTCCAAGGTGCTCAACTACCGCCCGGCACTGCATGACTCCGAAGGCCTGTCGATCCATGCCGGCAACGGCGAGTGGCTGTGGCGCCCGCTGAACAACCCGAAACACCTGGCTGTAAGTAACTTCAGCGTCGAGAACCCGCGTGGTTTCGGCCTGATGCAGCGTCAGCGTGCTTTCAGCGACTACGAAGACCTCGACGACAACTACCAGAAGCGCCCAAGCGCCTGGATCGAGCCGAAGGGTGACTGGGGCAAGGGTAGCGTCGACCTGGTCGAAATCCCGACCGCCGATGAGACCAACGACAATATCGTGGCCTTCTGGAGCCCGGAGAAACTGCCGGAGCCAGGTAAACCGTTCGAGTACGCCTACCGCCTGCACTGGACCATCGACGAGCCGAAGTTCCAGGCCCCTGACCTGGGCTCGGTCAAGCAGACCCTGCGTTCCACGGGTGACGTCAAGCAGTCCAACCTGATCCGCCAGCCAGATGGCAGCGTGGCATTCCTGGTCGACTTCGCCGGCCCGGCGCTTGCCGCCCTGCCGGAAGACACCGCCGTGCGCAGCCAGATCAGCGTGGGCGACAACGCTGAGGTGGTCGAGAACAATCTGCGCTATAACCCTGAGACCAAGGGCTGGCGCCTGACCCTGCGCCTGAAGGTCAAGGAAGCCAACAAGTCGACCGAAATGCGCGCCGCACTGGTGCGTGATGTACCGGTCGAGCCCGCCAAGCCTGCCCAGGACGCCAAGCAGGACAAGGCCGCAGCCAAGCATGCCAAGGCCGAGAAAGCCGTCAAGGCTGAGCAATCTGCCAAGGCCGAACAACCTGCCGCCGATGCGGCGCCCACCAACGGGGCCCCGGCCACCACCGAGAAGGTGCTGACCGAGACCTGGAGCTATCAGTTGCCTGCCGATGAGTAACTCAAGCGCAAGGCCGGAATCGCTTGGCGAGTACCTGGCCCACCTACCCCTGAGCGACGAGCAGCGGGCTGAACTTGCCAGCTGCACCTCGTTCAGTGAGCTACACCAACGCTTGGCGGCCAACCCGGCCGCCAGCTCTGCCGAGGCCGTGCAGGCCTCGGTGGGCCCGCGCCTGACCGTGGGCAGCGCCGCCGAGCTGGAAGATGCTGAAATGCTCGGCGTCGACGGCAGCGGTCGCCTGTGCCTGAAGATCGCCCCGCCGATCAAGCGCACCAAGGTCGTGCCCGAGCCATGGCGCACCAATGTGCTGATCCGCATGTGGCGACGCATGACCGGCCGCCCCAACGCCCCGCAGCCGCCCAAGCGCGAGCTGCCGCCGGCCCGCTGGCGCACGGTTGGCTCGATCCGCCGTTACATCCTGCTGACGCTCATGATCGGCCAGACCATCGTCGCTGGCTGGTACATGAAAGGCATCCTGCCGTACCAGGGCTGGTCGTTCGTGGACTTTGACGAAATCGTCAACCAGCCGCTGTGGGACACGGTGGTGCAGGTGTGGCCGTATGCCCTGCAAACCTCCATCCTGATTCTCTTCGGCATCCTGTTCTGCTGGGTGTCGGCGGGCTTCTGGACCGCGCTGATGGGCTTCCTCGAGCTGCTCACCGGGCGCGACAAATACAAGATTTCCGGCAGCAGCGCAGGCAACGAGCCGATCGCGCCCGAGGCGCGTACCGCGCTGGTGATGCCGATCTGCAACGAAGACGTGCCGCGGGTGTTCGCCGGCCTGCGCGCAACGTTCGAGTCGGTGGCCGCCAGCGGCAACCTCGACCGGTTCGACTTCTTTGTGCTCAGCGACACCAACGACACCGACATCGCCGTGGCCGAGCAACAGGCCTGGCTGGATGTGTGCCGCGAAACCAAAGGCTTTGGCCGCATCTTCTACCGCCGCCGTCGGCGCCGTGTGAAGCGCAAGAGCGGCAACCTCGATGACTTCTGCCGTCGCTGGGGTGGCGAGTACAAGTACATGGTTGTGCTCGACGCCGACAGCGTCATGAGTGGCGAGTGCCTGAGCAGCCTGGTGCGCCTGATGGAGGCCAACCCGGACGCCGGCATCATCCAGACCGGGCCGAAAGCCTCGGGCATGGATACCCTGTATGCACGCATGCAACAGTTCGCTACCCGCGTGTACGGCCCACTGTTCACTGCCGGTTTGCACTTCTGGCAGTTGGGTGAGTCGCACTACTGGGGCCACAACGCGATCATCCGCATGAAGCCGTTCATCGAGCACTGCGCCCTGGCGCCGTTGCCGGGCAAGGGCGCGTTCGCCGGTGCCATCCTTTCCCACGACTTCGTCGAAGCCGCGCTGATGCGCCGTGCCGGCTGGGGTGTGTGGATTGCCTACGACTTGCCGGGCAGCTACGAAGAACTGCCGCCAAACCTGCTCGACGAGCTCAAGCGCGACCGCCGCTGGTGCCACGGCAACCTGATGAACTTCCGCCTGTTCCTGGTCAAGGGCATGCACCCGGTTCACCGTGCGGTGTTTCTCACCGGGGTGATGTCTTACCTGTCGGCGCCGCTGTGGTTCCTGTTCCTGGTGCTGTCGACCGCGCTGCTGGCGACCAACACGCTGATGGAGCCGCAGTATTTCATCGAGCCTTACCAGCTTTACCCGCTGTGGCCGCAATGGCACCCGGAGAAGGCTGTGGCGCTGTTCTCCACCACGATTGTGCTGCTGTTCCTGCCCAAGCTGCTTAGCGTCATCCTGATCTGGGCCAAGGGCGCCGTCGAGTACGGTGGACGCGTCAAGGTCACCTTGTCGATGCTGATGGAGATGCTGTTCTCCATGTTGCTGGCACCGGTACGCATGATCTTCCACACCCGCTTCGTGCTGGCCGCGTTCCTCGGCTGGGCTGCGACCTGGAACTCGCCGCAGCGTGACGACGACTCCACGCCGTGGGGCGAAGCCGTGCGCCGGCATGGCCCGCAGACGCTGCTGGGCGTTGCCTGGGCCGCACTGGTGGCGTGGTTGAACCCGAGCTTCCTGTGGTGGCTGGCGCCTATCGTCGGTTCGCTGGTGCTGTCGATCCCTGTATCGGTGATTTCCAGCCGCACCCGCCTGGGCCTGGCGGCCAAGGACGAGAAGCTGTTCCTCATCCCAGAGGAATACGCCACCCCACAAGAGCTGTTGGCTACCGACCAGTACACCCACGAAAACCGCTGGCATGCCTTGCATGATGGTTTCGTGCGGGCCGTGGTCGACCCGCGGCAGAACGCCCTGGCCTGCGCCATGGCCACTGCCCGCCATGGCCAGGCGGCACCGATCGAAGCGTTGCGTGCCGAGCGCGTTGCCAAGGCAATTGAAGTCGGGCCAAAAGGCCTGGACCTCAATACTCGCCTGGCCCTGCTCAGCGACCCGGTGGCACTGAGCCGCCTGCACGAGCAGGTGTGGGCCGAGCACAATGCGGCCTGGATCGATGTGTGGCGTGCGTCGATCAACAATGACCCGCATTCGCCGCTGTTGCCGTTGCACCCGGAAAACGCAGGCCAACCGGCACTCGTCGGCGCCTGATCGGGCCTGTTCGCGGCGGTTCGGCGCCCCGATGGACCCGCTCCTACGGGGCGCCTGACAGGGCCTCTTCGCGGGTGAACCCGCTCCTACGGGGCGCCTGATCGGGGCTCTTCGCGGGTGAACGCGCTCCTACCAGGGATACACATTCCCTTGTAGGCGCGGGTTCACCCGCGAAGCTTTTTGGCCTAGCCCCCTCATTTTGGCCAACAAAGTCCCCCCGCGGCTCTAGGTCCACGGGCCGCCATGCGTTAGCATCCCTCTCCGATACGACGCTTCGGCCAGTACGGCCGTGCCAACACAATAAGATTCGCTACTTTTCTTGCTAGGGGACTTGGTGATGATCAAGAAATACCTTTCGCGACTGCTGGTCGGTGTGACCGCCCTGGTCGCCGTGACCGCGGCCCAGGCGGGCGCCATCGATGACGCGGTCAAGCGCGGCACCTTGCGGGTGGGCATGGACCCAACCTACATGCCGTTCCAGATGACCAACAAACGTGGCGAGATCATCGGCTTCGAAGTCGATATCCTCAAAGCCATGGCCAAGTCCATGGGCGTGAAGTTCGAGGCCGTGTCCACCGCCTATGACGGCATCATCCCGGCCCTGCTGACCGACAAGTTCGACATGATCGGCAGCGGCATGACCCTGACCCAGGAGCGCAACCTGCGTCTGAACTTCAGCGAACCCTTCATCGTGGTTGGCCAGACCCTGCTGATCCGCAAGGAACTGGCTGGCGAGATCAAGTCGTACAAGGACCTGAACAACGAGAAGTATCGCCTGACCTCCAAGCTTGGCACCACCGGCGAAATGGTGTCCAAGAAGCTGATCAGCAAAGCCAAGTACCACGGTTACGACAACGAGCAGGAAGCGGTGATGGACGTGGTCAATGGCAAGGCCGACGCCTTTGTCTATGACGCGCCGTACAACGTGGTGGCGGTAGAGAAAGCCGGCGCCGGCAAGCTGCTGTTCCTCGAAGAACCCTTCACCTACGAGCCGCTGGCCTTCGGCCTGAAGAAAGGCGACTACGACAGCATCAACTTCATCAACAACTTCCTGCACCAGATCAAGCACGACGGGACCTACGATCGTATTCACGACAAGTGGTTCAAGAACAAGGACTGGCTGAAGGAAATGGAATAAGGCTCAGGCCACAAGCCCGGCTTTATGACCCCGACGCGCAGGCAAACCCTGCGCGTTCGCATTTACGGAAGTACCCCACGTGATCAAACACAAGAAAGCCCAGTGGCCTTGGCATGGGTTGACTGCCCTGGTCCTGGTAGGCCTGGCGCTCAGCCTTTACATGGCCACCTCGATGATTTCCTACGAGTGGCGCTGGAACCGCGTACCGCAGTACTTCGCCTACAAGGCCGAGGAAACACAACGCGCTGCCGGCTACGGCACTGTGCAGGAAATCGTCATCTCCGGTGACAACGCCCGCGTCACGCTGAAGGACGAAAGTGGTGCCGAGCAAGTGCTCGATGTGGCCAAGGACAGCCTGCAACTGAGCCGCGGCGACGATGTTGCCGAAGGCGACCAGATTGGGGTAACCCGCCATTGGGCCGCTGGCCCGCTGGCATGGGGCCTGTGGACCACCTTGTGGATCTCGGTGGTGTCCGGGGCGCTGGGCCTGGTGATCGGCCTGTTCGCAGGATTGTGCCGGTTGTCGAACAACCCGACCCTGCGCGACCTGTCGACCGTCTATGTCGAGCTGGTGCGCGGCACGCCGCTGCTGGTGCAGATCTTCATCTTCTACTTCTTCATCGGCACCGTGCTCAACCTGTCCCGCGAGTTTGCCGGGGTAGCGGCGCTGGCATTGTTTACTGGTGCTTACGTGGCCGAAATCGTCCGTGCAGGCGTGCAGTCGATCGCCAAGGGCCAGAACGAGGCTGCCCGGTCGCTGGGCCTGAACGCTGGCCAGTCGATGCGCCATGTGATCTTGCCGCAGGCGTTCAAGCGCGTGCTTCCGCCCCTGGCCGGCCAGTTCATCAGCCTGGTCAAGGACACCTCGCTGGTCTCGGTGATCGCCATCACCGAACTGACCAAGAGTGGCCGTGAGGCCATCACCACCTCGTTCTCTACCTTCGAGATCTGGTTCTGCGTGGCAGGCCTGTACCTGCTGATCAACCTGCCGCTGTCGCACATTGCCAGCCGGCTCGAGCGGAGGCTCGCGCAAAGTGATTGAAGTCCGTGATTTGCTGAAAGTCTTCGACACCCGTGGCCAGGTGGTAAGGGCTGTGGATAACGTCACCACTCAGGTCGCCAAGGGCGAAGTGGTGGTCGTGCTCGGCCCGTCGGGGTCGGGCAAATCGACGTTCCTGCGCTGCCTCAACGGCCTGGAGCATTTCGACCAAGGCCATGTGGCCATCGATGGCCTGCAACTGGCCGACCCCAAGACCGACATCAATGCCTACCGCCGCGAAGTTGGCATGGTGTTCCAGCACTTCAACCTGTTCCCGCACATGACTGTGCTGGAAAACCTGTGCCTGGCGCAGAAGGTGGTGCGCAAGCGCAACAAGGCTGACCGCGAGGCCAAGGCCCGGGCGCTGCTGGAAAAGGTCGGTATCGCGCAGAAGGCCAACGAATTCCCGTCCCGGCTTTCTGGCGGCCAGCAGCAGCGGGTCGCGATTGCCCGGGCCCTGGCGATGGACCCGAAAGTGATGCTGTTCGACGAGCCTACCTCGGCGCTTGACCCGGAAATGGTCGGTGAGGTGCTGGACGTGATGAAGACCCTGGCCCAGGAAGGCATGACCATGGTTTGCGTCACCCACGAAATGGGCTTCGCCCGCGAAGTGGCTGACCGCGTGCTGTTCTTCGACCACGGCAAACTGCTGGAAGATTCGGCCCCGGCCGCGTTCTTCGCTGCGCCGAAAGACCCGCGTGCGCAGGCATTCCTGCGCCAGGTGCTGTAACCGCGCTGGCTTCTTCGCGGGCAAGCTCGCTCCTGCATGTCCACCACTGCCTTGAGGGGGGTGATGTACCTGTGTGAGCGGGCTTGCCCGCGAAGAGGGCGAGGCGAAGTCAGAGGCTGAACCGCCCCACCATCCCCCGCAATTGCTGCCCCAGATGCTCCAGTTCTCCACTCGAGGCTGCCGTCTGCTCACTGGCCGCGCTGGTCTGATCCGAAACATCCCGCACATTGATCACACTTCGGTTGATCTGCTCGGCCACCACGCTCTGCTCTTCACTGGCGGTGGCGATCTGCTGGTTCATGCCCTGAATGCTCGACACCGTGTCGGTGATCTGGCTCAGTGCGTGCCCGGCCCTGCGGCTCAGCTCCACACTCTGTTCGGTCAGGCTCTTGCTGCTGTCCAGCAAGCGGGTCACTTCGTCGGTACCGTTGTGCAGGCTGTCGATCAGTTGGCCGATCTCTTCGGTCGCCGTCGACGTGCGCTGTGCCAGGCCACGCACCTCATCGGCCACCACGGCAAAGCCACGCCCGGCTTCACCGGCCCGTGCCGCTTCGATCGCTGCGTTCAGCGCCAGCAGGTTGGTCTGTTCGGACACCGACTTGATCACATCGAGAATGCTGCCAATCCGCTGGCTCTCGCCTGCCAGGTGCTGCATGGCCGCCAGGCAATGGTCCATCTGCCCGGCCAGCTGTTCGATACGGCCGATGGCTTCGGCGACGACCTGGTCACCCACCTGTGCCTGCTGGTCAGCGCTGGTCGCGGCCAGGGAGGCTTGCTCGGCGTTCTGTGCCACTTCCTGCACGGTGGCGCTCATCTGGTTCATGGCAGTGGCCACCTGGTCAGTTTCCTCGCGCTGCTGATTGATGCGCAGCTTGGTGTCTTCGCTACTGGCCGCCAACTGCGTCGCGGCCTGTGACAGCTGGCCGACACCCTGATCAATGCCACCGATCAGCTCGCGCAGGCTCAAGGTCATCTCGCGCATGCTGGTTTGCAGCTGGCCCATTTCGTCGCGACGTTGCACGGTGTCGACCTGGCTCAGGTCACCCTTGGCGATGCGGGCAGCCACGGCCAGTGTCTGGCGCAACGGCTGGGTGATCTGCAAGGTGATCAGCCAAGCGGCCAGCGCCCCTACCACCATGGCCAGCAGCGCCACACTGGTCAGCAGCGACCGGGCGGCCAAGGCCTCTCTGTCGCGTTGTTCGACCTTGCGTTTGCCCAGTTCGAGGCTCACCGTTCGCAGCTCGTTGCCCATGTTTTCCATGTTGTTCTGCAACTGCTCCACACGTACGGCGGCGCGGCGGTACTGATCCAGGCTGGTGCGGTACTTGCTCAGCTCGACACCCGGTTGCTCAGTGATGGCGCGTGGCAAGCCCAACGGCGCAAGGCCTTCAAGCAGTTGCGCAAGGCTATTGTCGGCGGCATCCAGGGCGTTATCACCGACTTTGGCAAAATCCTCGACCGGGGCGAAGGTGTAGGCGGGAACCAGGCTTTGCTGGTTGGCACCTTCGACATGCCGGCTGAGGGTATCCATCAGGCCCAGCACACCACTTTGCTGACTGTTGTCAGGCATTTTCAGCAAGGCCTGGGTCTGCAGTTGGTCAATCGCCTCGCTGAGTGCATGCTCCTGTGACTGCAGGGCTTCGCGCAGGGCTACACGGCTGACGACGCTGCGCTGCAGTTCGCTGAAGGTGTCGCGCAGGTTCTGCAACAATGCCATTTTTTCTGTCAGCAACTGCCGTGACTCATCGACGTTGCTGCGTTGTTGCAGGGTGGTCAGCATGCTGTTGAGCTGGTCGAGGATGTTGCTGATGCGTGCTCTGCTGGCATCGTCGTTGAGCACGCGGTAGGTGATGCGTTCCGCGCGCAGGTCTTTTGTCAGGTCGTTGATCAGGCCTATTTCGCTGAGTTGCTGTGAGCGCACGATGGCACCATCCAGGGCACGCCAGCCGCTGATGGTGGTGGCCAGGGTGAGCAGCAGGACCACGGCGAAGCCGAGGGCCAGCTTGGCGGCGACACTGATGTTGCCGAGCTTGCGGTTGAGGGAGCCAAGCATGGGGAATCTCCGAGCGAGTGAGAGAAAGGATGCAGGCGCATGGCTGGCATCACATCTCTGCCCATCGGCAGCGGAGCTGTAGGACTTGACCTGATAAACAGGTAGGAAAGTTCGCCGCGAACAGTAGGATATATTTCGTCCTGTGCCGTCCTCTTCGCGGGTAAACCCGCTCCTACGACGGCCTGTGCATGCGTGTAGGCGCGGGTTTACCCGCGAATACGGTGGTGCCGGCAACGGTGAACGGCGGGTGGAAGTTGGCCAGCAGGGCCGGCCCATTCGCGGGTGAACCCGCTCCTACGACGGCCTGTGCATGTGTGTAGGAGCGGGTTTACCCGCGAATACGGTGGTGCCGGCAACGGTGAGCGGCGGGTGGAGATTGGCCAGCAGGGCCGGCCCATTCGCGGGTGAACTCGCTCCTACGACGGCCTGTGCATGCGTGTAGGAGCGGGTTTACCCGCGAATACGGTGGCGGCGGCAACGGTGAACGGCGGGTGGAAATTGGCCAGCCGGGCCGGCCCATTCGCGGGTGAACCCGCTCCTACGACGGCCTGTGCATGCGTGTAGGAGCGGGTTTACCCGCGAATACGGTGGCGGCGGCAACGGTGAACGGCGGGTGGAAATTGGCCAGCCGGCCTGGCCCATTCGCGGGTGAACCCGCTCCTACGACGGCCTGTGCATGCGTGTAGGAGCGGGTTTACCCGCGAATACGGTGGTGCCGGCAACGGTAAACGGCGGGTGGAAATTGGCCAGCAGGGCCGGCCCATTCGCGGGTGAACCCGCTCCTACGACGGCCTGTGCGTGTGTGTAGGCGCGGGTTTACCCGCGAATACGGTGGCGGCGGCAACGGTGAACGGCGGGTGGAAATTGGCCAGCAGGGCCGGCCCATTCGCGGGTGAACCCGCTCCTACGACGGCCTGTGCATGTGTGTAGGCGCGGGTTTACCCGCGAAGAGGCCCGACCGGGCGACCGCTGGTTCAGATCACAGCCGGAACCGCCCAACCAACCCTTGCAAATGGGTACCCAACCGCGCCAGTTCCACGCTGGAGCTGGCCGTCTCCTCACTCGCCGCCGAGGTCTGGTCGGAAATATCACGCACATTCATCACGCTGCGGTTGATTTCTTCGGCCACCGCCGTCTGCTCCTCGGCCGCTGTGGCAATCTGCTGGTTCATTGCCTGGATCGACGACACCGTGCGGGTGATGGTTTCCAGCGAGCTGCCGGCGCGGCGGGTCAGCTCGACGCTGCTGTCGGTCAGTTGGCGGCTGTTGTCCATCACGCTGGCCACCCGTTGGGTGCCGCTTTGCAGGCCGGCAATCAACTCTTCGATCTCTTCGGTCGACTGCTGTGTGCGCTGGGCCAAGCTGCGTACTTCGTCGGCAACCACGGCAAAGCCACGCCCGGCCTCTCCGGCGCGGGCGGCTTCGATTGCTGCGTTGAGGGCCAGCAGGTTGGTTTGCTGGGCCACCGATTTGATTACGTCGAGTACGCTGCCGATCTTGTCGCTCTCGGTCTTGAGCAGGTTCATCGCTTCGCTGGAGTTGATCACTTCGCTTGCCAGGCGCTCGATCTGTGCCACTGCCTCGCCCACCACGCGATCGCCCTCGCGGGCCTGCTGGTCGGCCATCAAGGCGGCTTCCGAAGCCTGCTCGGCATTGCGTGCCACTTCGTGCACGGTGGCAGTCATCTGGTTCATCGCGGTCGCCACCTGGTCGGTTTCGACCTTTTGGTTGTTGACCCCGGCGCTGGTCTGCTCTGTGACCGCCGACAGCTCCTCGGCAGCGCTGGCGATCTGCGTCACGCCATCGCCAATACCGCCGATCAGTTCACGCAAACCTTGGGTCATACGATGCATGCTGGCCTGCAATTGGCCCAGTTCGTCGCGGCGTTGCACCTGCAGGCTCTGGGTCAGGTCTCCGCTGGCCACACGCTCTGCGGCGCGCAGTGTTTGGCGCAGAGGGATGATGATCTGCCGGGTAATGGCCCAGGCGGCCAGCAGGCCAAGGGCCAGTGCCAGCACGGTGGCAACTGCCAGCAGTGTTTTGGCCTGCGCGGCCGCGGCATCGCGCACCTCAGTTTGCGAGGTGGTCATCATCTGGCTGGCCTGCAGCAGTACCGTGCCTTGTTCAACCATGCGTTGCAGCGCTTGCTCACTGGCAAGCTGGGCATTGCCGAATTGGGTCACCGCATCGCGGTAGCCGCCCATGGCCGTGGCGGCATCATCCAGGCTGGCAGCATGTTCGGCTGGCACTTTGGCCGGCAGTGCACGCAGCTCGGCCAAGGCCTGGTCGATGGCCTTCAGTGCCGTTTGCTGGTAATCGGCATTGCCGCTGTAGGTGTAGCCACGCACCTGGAAACGCGCTTGTTGCAGCAGGGCGCTGACGTCCACCGCGTGCTGGTACTGGTTGATGTTTGCGCCTTGCAGCAGGCTACGCTGTACGCGGCCTATCAACTCCACGGCTTTATCGGCGCTGCTACCCAGTACATCACGGCTGGCTTCGCGACGTTGGTCGGCTTGCTTAAGCTCGTTGAATGCCTGCTGGTAGGTGCGCACTGCCTCGCGTTGCTGTTCGAGGCGTTGGCGGTCGGCGGGTTGTTCGATCTGGCCAAGCATCCGCTGCACCTGGCGGTCGAGGTTGCTCAGGGCTTTTTCCAGTTCTGCCAGCGAAGCGTCGTCGCGGCGGCGATCGTAATGCTGGCGGGCGATACGCAATTCCTGGGTGTATTGCTGGATAACAGAGATGTTTCCCAGCTTGTCGCCACGGTCGATGATGCTGTCCATGCCGTGCCAGCCGGTCAGGGTAATCGCCAGGGTAAACAGCAGCACCAGGCCGAAACCCAGCCCCAGTTTGCGATTGACGCTCACATCGCCCAGCGATTGGGCTAACCATTGATACATGTTCGACTCCCCGGCGGCTTGGCAGCACAAATAATTGTATTGTTGCCAAGGCCATCGGCCCGGGAGAGGGAAACTTGATGGGCGAAAAAGTGGTGTTTGTGTCAGAAAATACGCGAAAGCAGCGCAGTAACGGCGGTCTCCACCCGCAAGATGCGATCACCCAGCTGTACCGGCGCCAGGCCTGCCTTGCCCAGCAGGTCGATCTCGTAGGGGATCCAGCCACCCTCGGGGCCAATGGCCAGGGTAACGGTTTGTTCTACGGCGCGCGGACAGGCTGGGTAGGGGCCGGGATGGCCGACCAGGCCCAGGGTGCCGGCGGCGATGGTGGGCAGGCGGTCTTCGACAAAAGGCTTGAAGCGCTTTTCGATGATCACCTCGGGCAGCACGGTGTCGCGTGCCTGTTCCAGGCCCAGGATCAGGTTTTCGCGAATGCTCTCGGGCTGTAGAAAAGGTGTTTGCCAGAAGCTTTTCTCGACCTTGTAGCTGTTCAGCAGGATCAGCCGCGGCACGCCCAATGTGGCCACGGTCTGGAACAGCCGTCGCAGCATTTTTGGTCGAGGCACTGCCAGCACCAGGGTCAGCGGCAGCTTGGCCGGTGGCTGCTGGTCGAAGGCCACTTCAAGTTCGGCTTCGTGCTTTTCCAGGCGCAGCACCGTGGCCTTGCCCATCAGGCCATTGATACGGCCCACGCGCAGGTTGTCGCCCACTGCCACGCGGTGGATATCCTGCATATGGGTGAAGCGCCGATCAGCAAGAACGACGCGGTTGGCCGAGACGAAGTCGGCCTCTTCAAGAAGCAGCAGGTTCACGGTTGGGTCGCTGGTGGCTGGTCGTTATGGTCGTCGGCGGTTTCGTCGTGGGCGCTGCGCTTGCGGATCAGGCTGCCGCACAGCACGCCGATCTCGAACAGCAGCCACATGGGCACGGCCAGCAGGGTCTGGGAGAAGATGTCCGGTGGGGTGAGAACCATGCCGACCACGAAACAGCCGATGATCACATACGGGCGGACTTTCTTCAGGTACTTCACGTCGACCACGCCGATCCACACCAGCAGTACGACCGCCACCGGGATTTCGAAGGCCACGCCAAAGGCGAAGAACAGCGTCATCACGAAGTCGAGGTAGCTTGCGATGTCGGTCATCATCGAAACGCCTTCTGGCGTGGCGCTGGCGAAGAAACCGAAGATCAGCGGGAATACAAGGAAGTAGGCGAATGCCATGCCGGCATAGAACAGGAAGATGCTCGACACCAACAGTGGAATGGCGATGCGCTTTTCATGGCGGTACAGCCCTGGCGCGATAAACCCCCAGATCTGCTGAAGGATGAACGGGATGGCCAGGAACAGCGAGACGATCATGGTCAGCTTGAACGGCGTGAGGAACGGCGAGGCCACATCGGTGGCGATCATCGTTGCGTTGGCCGGCAAGTGCTCGCGCAGCGGCGCGGAAACCAGTGTGTAGATCTGCTGGGCGAAGGAGAACAGCCCGGCAAAGATCAGGAAAATGACGGCAACACAGCGCAGCAGGCGGGTGCGCAGTTCGGTCAGGTGCGAAACCAGCGGCATCGGCTGGTCGTGTTCCGGATTCTCGCTCATGGGGCTCGCGGCGGTTGAGGCGGTTCAGAAGAAGCGGCCGGGGTGGCAGCTGGCTCGACAACCGGCCTGGTTTCGAGCCCGGCAGGTGGCTGCACACTGGCCGTGGTCACTGGCGGCTGTGCGGGTGGCGCTAGCGGGTTGAGGATGCGCTTGGCTTCCTCTTCCATCTGCAGGATGTGCTCATTGTGCAGCTGGCGGCGGATGTCGTCGGCGCCTATTTCGCGCTCCACTTCCATCTTGATGCTGTTGAAGCTGCGCTTGAGCCGGCCGATCCACAGGCCTGCCGTGCGCGCGGCACCCGGCAGGCGCTCGGGGCCGAGCACCAGCAGGGCGACCAGGCCGACGAGCAGGAGCTCGCTGAAACTGATGCCGAACATGGGTCAGTCTTTCCGCTGCGGCTCTTGGACCGGGTGGGCCTGGCCTTCGATGGTGTGGCCTTGCTGCGGCTGCGCGGTGCTTTGCACCGGTGGCACAGGTTGGGCAGGCGGCGGAGTCTGCTCGGCCGGCTTGCTCTCTTCTTCGTTCATGGCCTTGCGGAAGCCCTTGATCGACTCGCCCAGGTCGCTGCCGAAGTTCTTCAGCTTCTTGGTGCCGAACACCAGGACCACGACGACCAGCAGGACGATCCAGTGTTTCCAGTCAAAGATACCCATTTCGTACTCCTGAAAATTGTGTGTACAGCATATCGATGCGGCAACCCGGCGCCTGTGGGAGCGGGCGTCCTCGATAAAACATCAGGCAGATGGCTGGCGTGCGGCCTTTTCATCATGCCCGGAAAGCCCGAAGCGGCGTTCCAGCTCATCCAGCACGGCTTGCGGATGCTGGCCCAGCGCACTGAGCATCACCAGGCTATGAAACCACAGGTCGGCGGTTTCGTAGATGACATCGCTGTAATCCTTGCTGATCTGGGCATCCTTGGCAGCAATGATCGTTTCGACCGACTCTTCGCCGAGCTTTTCAAGGATCTTGTTCAGGCCCTTGTGGTACAGGCTGGCCACGTAGGAGCTGTCAGGCGCCGCTTGCTTGCGTTCTTCAAGCACTTCGGCCAGGCGGTTGAGGGTGTCGCTCATGTCAATGTCCTGCGCTGTAGATGGCATCCGGGTCCTTCAGGACCGGGTCGACGATTTTCCACTGGCCGTCTTCATAGACGCGGTAGAAGCAGCTTTCACGACCGGTATGGCAGGCGATATGGCCCAGTTGCTCGACCATCAGGATGATCACGTCGGCGTCACAGTCCAGGCGCAACTCATGCAGTTTTTGCACATGCCCGGACTCCTCGCCTTTACGCCATAGCTTGCCACGCGAACGCGACCAGTAGATGGCACGCTGCTCGGCGGCCGTCAGGGCCAGCGATTCACGGTTCATCCAGGCCATCATCAGCACGCGTCCGGTCTTGTGGTCCTGGGCGATCGCCGGTACCAGGCCATCGCTGTTCCACTTGATCTCGTCCAGCCAGTCTTTCATCGTCGACTCCAAAGCGGGCCCGCTCCTGTGCCGGGCCCTTTGCGCTAGTGTGCCAGCCACAGGCGCGGCTGGCTATTGGCGCACGATCAGGTAAAGGCCCGCAGCCAGCATCAACCAGGCTGGCCAGGCGGCCGGGGCGGCCAGGCTGGCGGTTTCGGCAGCGCCTGCAGCCAAAACTGCGCCACCGCCAAGCAGGCCGGCGCCCAGCAGGCGCAGCGCCCAGCGGTCGCCCTGGCGGCGCCGTTCCGGCAGTTGTGGATCGTGCAGGTGAGGCTGCGACAGGCGCTCGAGCAGGTCGCGGGTCATGCCGGCCAGGTGCGGCAGTTGCTCTACCTGGCTGTGCAGGTTGCCGAACACCGCCTTGGGGCTATAGCGGTCGCGCATCCAGCGTTCGAGGTACGGCTTGGCGGTGCTCCACAGGTCCAGGTCGGGGTACAGCTGACGGCCCAGGCCTTCGATGTTGAGCAGGGTTTTCTGCAGCAATACCAGTTGTGGCTGCACTTCCATGTTGAAGCGCCGTGCAGTCTGGAACAGGCGCATCAGCACCTGGCCGAAGGAAATATCTTTTAACGGTTTTTCAAAGATCGGCTCGCACACGGTGCGAATCGCTGCTTCGAACTCGTTGACCTTGGTGTTTGCCGGCACCCAGCCCGAGTCGATGTGCAACTGGGCGACGCGGCGGTAGTCACGCTTGAAGAAGGCAAACAGGTTGCGCGCCAGATAGTCCTGGTCCTCGGCGGTGAGGCTGCCGACGATGCCGCAGTCGATGGCAATGTACTGTGGGCTCCACGGTTTGACCGTGCTGACGAAGATGTTGCCAGGGTGCATGTCGGCATGGAAGAAGCTGTCGCGGAACACCTGGGTGAAGAACACTTCCACGCCGCGCTCGGCCAGCAGCTTCATGTCGGTGCGCTGGTCGGCCAAGGTGGCCATGTCGGTCACCGGTACGCCGTAGATGCGCTCCATCACCAGCACCTTGGGGCGGCACAGGTCCCAGTACACCTGGGGTACGTACATCAGCTCGGAGTCTTCGAAGTTGCGCCGCAGCTGGCTGGCGTTGGCAGCCTCGCGCAGCAGGTCGAGCTCGTCGTAGATGGTTTTTTCGTAGTCGCCGACGATTTCCACCGGGTGCAGGCGACGGGCATCCGCCGAGGCGCGTTCGGCGGCCTTGGCGATCAGGAACAGCCAGGCCAGGTCCTGGGCGATGACCGGCTTCAGGCCCGGGCGCACCACCTTGACCACCACCTCTTCGCCGGTTTTCAGGCGTGCGGCGTGCACCTGGGCCACCGAGGCCGAGGCCAGAGGCTCGACGTCGAAACGGCTGAACACCTCGCCGACCTTTGCACCGAGCTGTTCCTCGATCAAGGCCACGGCTTTTTTCGGGTCGAACGGTGGCACACGGTCCTGCAACAGCATCAGCTCGTCGGCGATGTCGGGGGGCAGCAGGTCGCGGCGGGTGGACAGCAGCTGGCCAAACTTGATGAAGATCGGCCCCAGGTCCTGCAGTGCCAGGCGCAGGCGCGCGCCACGGCTGAGTTCGGTGGGCTTGCGTGGCAGCCAGCGCCACGGCATCAACAGGCGCAGGCTGGCCAGCCACCAGGGCAGCAAGGGCTGGTCGAACAGCAGGTCATCGAGGCGGTAGCGGATTACCACACGCTGGATGCGAAAAAGACGTCGGACGGCGAGCAGCTTCATGCGTTATCGCTGGTATCAAGGGATCGGGAGAGGCGCCTGAGGCGCGCTTCGAGGCGTTCTGTATCAAGCTTCAAGGCATCGAGCTCGCTGAAGGCGGCTTCGGCTTCGCGCTTGCCGACCAGGGTACGGGATTCTTCGGCCAGGTATTCGGACAGGATCTGGCTGAACCGTGCCAGGCCTTGGCGAGTCCAGCGAGCGCGCAGGCGGATATGGCCGGCCAGCATTGCCGTGGCGACCGGGCCAAGCCAGCGTTGCAGCTCGTGCTCCCAGTCCAGCTCCAGGTCCTGCAGCACACCGAACAGGTCGAGCAGTACGGCGCTGTCGCCGTGCAGCTCGACCTGCGGGCTGTGCAGCACAGCGGTCTTGTCCTTGACCAAGGCCAGTTGCGCCAGGCTACCGGCGGGGGCGCGCAGGCGGCAGTCGACCTCGCCCTGCCAATGGGCGGCGAGCATCAGGCCCTCTTCATCGGGCAGGATGAACACCTGCAGGGCCGGTTGGCGGCAGTCGATCTCGATGACCTTGCCTTCCAGCGCGGCCAGCCGCGGCAGGGCCGTGCTGTCCAGGCGCAGGATGCGGTTCAGGCCATGTTCGACGCTGGCGAGCAGCCCGGCCAGCAACATCAGGGCTTGATTCCCCGGTGCACGGCAACGATGCCGCTGGTCATGTTGTGGTAGGTGACGCGGTCGAAACCGGCCTCGACCATCATGCTCTTCAGGGTTTCCTGGTCAGGGTGCATGCGGATCGACTCGGCGAGGTAACGGTAGCTCTCGGCGTCATTGGTGATCAGCTTGCCAGCCAGCGGCATGAAGGCGAACGAGTAGGCGTCGTAGGCCTTGGACATCAGCTTGTTGGTCGGCTTGGAGAACTCCAGGATCAGCAGGCGGCCACCGGGCTTGAGCACGCGCAGCATCGAACGGATGGCGGCGTCCTTGTGGGTAACGTTGCGCAGGCCGAAAGCGATGGTCACGCAGTCGAAGTGGTTGTCCGGGAACGGCAGCTTTTCAGCGTCGGCCTGGACGAACTCGATGTTGCCGGCCACGCCACGGTCAAGCAGGCGGTCACGGCCAACCTTGAGCATCGAATCGTTGATGTCGGCCAGCACCACTTGCCCGGTCGGCCCGACAAGACGCGAGAACTTGGCCGCCAGGTCACCGGTACCGCCGGCGATGTCCAGCACGCGGTTGCCGCTGCGCACGCCCGACAGCTCGATGGTAAACCGCTTCCACAGGCGGTGCATGCCGCCGGAAAGCACGTCGTTCATCAGGTCGTACTTGGCTGCTACCGAGTGGAACACTTCGGCGACTTTTTTCGCCTTCTGGCTTTCAGGCACGTCCTGGTAGCCGAAATGGGTGGTGGGTTCGGCGTGGTCGCCTTTGCGCTGGTCGTTCATATCGCTTCACCGGAAAAAATTACCGCCATTCTAGGGCGAACGGGCGGATTTGTCTTGGCGGGGTGTGCCAGTCGGCAGGGGCGGGCATAATGCTCATTATGTCTACATCTTCAGGAACGCCCGCATGACCCAGATCAGCGTCGAACGCAAACACTCCCTCGGCCGTGATGCCGCCCGCGCCAAGGCCGAAGCGCTGGTCGACAAGCTCAGCCGCGAGTACGACCTCAAGGCCACCTGGAACGGTGACCGCGTGGACGTTGCGCGCAGTGGCGCCAATGGCAGTGTGCACATTGGCGACGACAGCATCCGTGTCGAATTGAAGCTGGGCATGATGCTGTCGATGATGAGCGGCACCATCAAGGGTGAGATCGAGCGGGCGCTGGACAAGGCCCTGGCCTGAGCCAGGGCCGCTCTCTGGCTACTGCGGCGCGTCCGCCGGGAAGGGAATGATGCCAATCACCTGCTCCAGGCGCAGATCGCCGCGGTAGATCGCGATGCGCTCCCGTGCGCTTGCGGCGTGCTCGAGCAGGGCCTTGCGGCCCCTTACGCCTGCATCCCAGAATTTGAGGTGGCCCTTGACGAAGTCATGCCCCCTCGCTTCGAGGTTGGGATAGTGAAAATGTGCCTCCCACAGTACCCGCTGTGGCGCTTGCACATCGCGAATCTCGTAGACGTCGAGGTAATCATTGGCGTGACGTAGCTGCCGGCGAATCACGGTCTGCCTGATCCGAATCCGCTTCTGCTCAGCCAGGAAGCGAAGGGCCTTGCCGTCGGGATGGCGGGTGTTCAGATACGCGTCGGTGAGCAGCCGAAGCCTTTCGTGATGGACGCGGTCTACCGCTGCCCGAAGGAGATCGACCAAGCTGGCATCCAGTGGATTGTTCAGCTCGGTCAGTTGCTGCTGCACGTCGCGCATGTCACCTGCTGGCCATTCCAGAAAGTCGGCCAGGCTGTTGGGCTCATCGGCATAGTGCGCGGCGAAGGCAATTTTCCCATCCACCTCTGCCAGCAGGCGGCTTGCTCGCTGGCGCAGCTGTGCCCGGTCGTGCTGGGCCGGCCGCGCTTGCTCAGGCACGGCATGCCACACCCCGTCGCGTTGCGCAAAACTGCCTGCAGGCTCCTGGTTGAATGCACTGCGCTGGATGGCCCGATTGCCCATTTGGTCGATTTCCACCAGCAGCGGTCGACCTCGGTCAACACGGATGACCCGGCGCCTGATCGTTGCGGGGCGATGGTAGGGCGCTGGCGAGGGGGGACTGATGCCGCTGTCGAGGTTGGTCAGGGTCGCGCTCAGTTGCTGCTCCGTGATCTGGGTAATGCTGGACAGTTCGCGTATGTATTCGTCCAGCACGTCAGCGACCAGCGCAGGCGAGTCCAGTGTCCTCATGTATTGGGCGCGATCCAGCACGGTACGGTATTTCTGAAGGATATCCTCAAGCAGTTCGGCTTTGACCTGGGCCGTCTCTTCGGTCGCGGCCAGCCCGTCGTGGCTCCAAACCGTTCGGCTGAATTCGATGCCGCTGAGCGGCGCGCGCATCGCAAGCAAATGCTCGGCCGTGTCCGCAGAGAGCCGGGTCTTGTCCACGGCGAGGTAGGCCAGGTCACTGAGCAACTGGGCCCGAATGACCAGTGTCGAATACGTCCTGCGTCGAATGGTCTGGGCGAGTTTCGTGGCTTTATTGGCAAAATCGATCTTGGGGTCCTGCAGTGCTTCCGCCAGGGTCCGGTCCAGTCGCTGGCTGACGACAAGCAGGCGGCGGCTGGCCTGGCTAGAATCGCGGACCCGTTCGCGATAATCGAGGTATTGCTGTATCTGCTCGGCAGTCTCTGGAACGCGGGGCAGCCCGATGGACTGTGCGCTCAGCGCCTGGTGGTCGACCTGCTCCAGCAAGCGGCGGCACAGCAGCATGTCGTTTTCGATGGCTGCACCGTACCAATTGCCGTATCGGCGTCGGTTCGGGGCTCGGGTGTCGAATTTGCTGAACCGAGGTTCGGCCATCTCCTTGAATACTTCGATATTCCCGTGCAGCAGCGTGCTCTGCCGTTCCAGGTACAGCGCGGATGCCCTGATTTCCGGTAAGTGGCGTAGGCGCTGGGCTTTGAGTGCCTGCATCTGAAGCTGCAAGGCTGGCGGCGGTGTAGCGCGCTCATGTGCAGGTAATGCATCGATAGCAAGGCTGTATTCCAGCGCGAGGTCGTCATAAGCCTGCAGTTGTACTTGGCTGCGTTCCATCAGTGGTGCCATCTGATTCAGCGCGTGTTGGTTAGCCGTGGCGGTTGCGCTCAACGTGTCGAACCGCTGGCGGTTTTCCGCGTTGATGGATTGCCTGTTCCTTGGCATGCCGCCAAAGAGGGTCAGATTCAAAGTCCATTGGCCATGCCAGCGCGTCAACCAGGGGCCTTTTTGGCGTTCACGACCAACGATATGGTAGCCGTCCGGGGCACCATCCCAATGGGACACCCATTCGCTGCTGCTCGGCTCTGGGCCGATGATCTGCATGCCGTTCCAGGTCTCGATGACCTCATAGACGTCATCGCCCAGCTTGACGTAGTAACGGCCGGCGATATTGAACAACCCACGCAAACGGCCCCTTGTCAGTGGCGCGTGCCCTTCGAGTGGCTGCGAGGCTTGCAGTTGGGCCAGTGACTGGCGTTCCTGTACCGACAGGTTGCTCAGGCGCTGTTCGTCATGCCAGCTTTCTACACGCACGCGCGTGGGCTGCGGCGCCTCGACGGGGGCCTGCCACGGTTTCTCCTGTGGCTGCTCGAACGCTGGGGGCGGGGATTCTTCCTTCGGTGCAGGGCCTGAAAAACGCAACGTAACGGCCGCTTCGCTGTTGGCAGGTGGCGTTGCGGGGCGGTGGGCAAGGAGCAAGGCCAGGTTGGTGAGCAGGTCTATGGCGGCGACGATCTTATCGTCACCGCTGCGCTTGATCAGCGCTTCCACGTCTTCCTTGGCCGCCGACAGCGCCACGACCAGCCACACCAGGGTGGTCACCGGGCCATGCCAAAGCTGGGTGACGGTATTGAAGATCGCCCAGGCAGCCTCCTTCACCAAAGCCCGCACTTCCTGGGCATTGGAAACGCTGTTGCTGGCCGAGGCCAATAACATGGTCTCGATGCGGGCGTTGAACAGGTGGGTGTCCAGATCTTCCGTCCACGCCTCGAACGAGACCTGGACCGGGCGTCTGAGGCGTTGCAAAAGGCCGTCCAGTAGCTCGACCGGCACATTGAGCAGGTGCGTCAGCGCTTTAATGTTCGGGTGCAAGTGCGGGTGCTTGAACCCGTCGTTCTGGTAAATCGGGCGCGCGTCATCGTCGAGCCAGGCCAATACGCTCTCTTGCAGTTCGCCCCTGCTGCGGATTGCGTCCATCAGCAACTCGAGGGTCGGAAATTCCTGCAACGCCCTGTCGGCATAGAAGGGGCGGTACAAGACCCAGGTGCCGCTTGCCGGTATTTCGATAATGAACATCCCGTGCGCCACATCGCTTGCTGAAGCGCCAGGCGCGCAAAGGAACGCCAGGGGGGCGATGCGCAGAAGGTCCGCGCCATTGTCCATGCCCTGGCAGAACCTGAGCATTGCCTGGCTTGCCGCTTCGCCAAGCTGTCGCTCGATCTTGGCCTTCAGCGTGCTGAACCGAAGGGCGTAACGCCATTCCCTGGCATGCTGGCGGATTCGCTCGGCCCTGCGCGGCTGGGTGTTGACTTGGTCCTTCAGGTAGGAGGGGTAGTGACCGCCGATGTCGACCTGATGAATCAGGCCCCTGATCTGGTCGATGCTCAGCCAGTCGGTCACAGGCGAGCCGTCCTCGAAGTTCATCCCGCTCATCACCTCGCCAGCCTCCAGCCGCAGGCGTGAAACTGCCAAGTCGGTCAGGGGCACCGTGCGCAAGAACAGTGACTGCCCTTGTGTGCCGGCGCCGATGATGGCTTGGGAAATGCGGATGTGCACCTCGTTCGGGTCGTGCACCGCCTTGTCTGGGTAGCTGGTCTGCAGGGTCTCACGCAAGCGGCGAGCGGCGTAATCACGGATATCCTCGACATCGCCCAGCGATGTGCGACCCTTCGACCGACCTTGGTTCGCCGCCAGATCGAGCAGTGCAGTGTGATAGGCATAGCGGTCCTCAGCGCTGGCATTGAGCAGCCATCGCGGCGGACTGACGGCGGGTGCAGTTCGTTCCTGCGAAGGCAGGTCGAAGAAGTAAGCTGACGGGTCGCTCACCTGGCGCAGTTGTCGCTCCATTTCGTCGACGGTTGTCAGGCCGCCAATACGCAGGCGGCCGATGTCGTCCAGGATATCGTTCAGTAGCTGCCTGGCCTGGAAGGCGAAAGGGCGTCCGATTACTGGCGTGTGTGCCCAGGACAACGTTTCGAAGCGATAACGTTGCGCTAGCTGCCGTTGCAGCGCGGTGGCAAAGCTGGGCAGGTCGACATGGCGATGAACCGAACCGCAGGGCTTGCATTGCAGAACCAGGCTGCGGGTGCCGCTTGTGGTGATGAGCAACAGATCCGGTAGGGTAACGGTGTGTGTCCCGCCATCCGTTCCGAGCGTGACTTGTATCGCCTCGACAGTCAGGCTGTCGTGTACCCCGTCGAGCAGTGCGTACATTGCAGCTTTTGCATCATCTTCAAGGCCTTGACGAGGGAGGTTCTCGAGCAAGGCAGCCTTGATGGTGTGCTCCAGCCAGAGCATGCGCGAGACTTGGCTGTCTTCGTCGAGCCCGTTCCAGAAGCCGATCTGGGCTTGCTGGAAGGCGGGTATCAACGCGCCAAGCACTGTATCGAAGTCTTCGTTGAGCTTTGTCAGGTCCGGCATGATTTCGGGCTGGCGAAGGTTGTCCTGGTCTTGCTCCTGAATTTGAAACACATGGGGAGGGCTGATGCTCAGCCTGTCTGCGGCGCCCAGTTGCACACGTTCCTTGGCCAGAAAATGCCTCAGAAGCTCGTCCACCAGCCCGCTCTGACGTGAGAGGTCATCGGTGCTGGCCGGTGCATGCAGGATGACGAAAGGATCGAGCGATGTGATGTGAGGGTGGTTACGGTGCACCCATGGATACCGGTCGCTGAAAATCTGGAATGCTTCTTTTGATAAAACGTCCCGCAGGCTGGGTCGTTTGGAGAAACAGGCTGCCACGCGTTGCTTGAACGTCAGCCTGGGTGGGATTGCTGCAGCAGTCATAGCGTCGATGTCCGTGAGGTGAAGCCTGCGACGCTAGCGCTATGGTCAAAGGGGCTTGCGGTATATAGATGTGACAACGAAGACCTTAGGGTGAGGTTTCTAATTTTCTTCCCTACCTTATGCTCAAGCCCAGCCTCCATGGGCGGTTTTCCACCACTCATGAGCATGAGGTACACAGCATGGCCAAAGTGATTGTGAAGAAAAAAGACGAAGCCCTGGGCACGCTTGGCGAGGTGCGCGGCTATGCGCGCAAGATCTGGCTGGCCGGTATCGGCGCCTACGCCCGCGTCGGTCAGGAAGGCTCTGACTACTTCAAAGAGCTGGTCAGGGCGGGTGAAGGTGTCGAGACGCGCGGCAAGAAGCGCATCGACAAAGAGCTCGATGCCGCCAACCACCAGCTTGACGAAGTCGGTGAAGAAGTGAACCGCGTACGCGGCAAGGTAGAAATTCAACTCGACAAGATCGAAAAAGCTTTCGACGCACGGGTCGGTCGCGCCTTGAATCGCCTGGGTATTCCGTCTAAACATGACGTTGAGGCGTTGTCGATCAAGCTTGAACAGTTGCATGAGCTGCTTGAGCGCGTCGCGCACAAACCATAAGGAGAGCAGGATGGCTGGCAAGAAGAACACCGAAAAAGAAAGCAGCTCCTGGGTCGGCGGGATCGAGAAATACTCCCGCAAGATCTGGCTGGCGGGGCTGGGTATCTATTCGAAGATCGACCAGGACGGCCCGAAGCTGTTCGACTCGCTGGTGAAGGATGGCGAGAAGGCCGAGAAGCAGGCGAAAAAGACGGCTGAAGATGTTGCCGAGACTGCCAAGTCCTCGACCACTTCGCGGGTGTCGGGCGTGAAGGACCGTGCGCTGGGCAAGTGGAGCGAACTTGAAGAAGCCTTCGACAAGCGCCTTAACAGTGCCATCTCGCGCCTTGGTGTACCGAGCCGCAACGAGATCAAGGCACTGCACCAGCAGGTGGACAGCCTGACCAAGCAGATCGAGAAGCTGACCGGTGCTTCGGTTACGCCGATTTCGTCGCGCACTGCAGCAACCAAGCCGGCTGCGAGCAAGGCTGCGGCCAAGCCACTGGCCAAGGCAGCGGCAGCCAAACCTGCGGCGAAAACGGCGGCGGCCAAACCTGCTGCTAAAACCGCAGCGGCAAAACCCGCAGCCAAAACCGCAGCGGAAAAACCTGCAGCCAAGCCTGCAGCAGCCAAGCCTGCGGCGAAGCCGGCAGCGGCCAAGAAACCTGCGGTGAAGAAGGCGCCGGCCAAACCGGCAGCCGCCAAGCCGGCGGCCCCAGCGGCCAGCGCTGCGCCTGCTGCGACCACTGCACCGGCACCTGCCGCTACCCCGGCCAGCAGCACGCCATCGGCACCTACCGGCACCGGTACCCTGATCTGATACCGCGTCGCCTTCTTCGCGGGTAAACCCACTCCCACAAGATGCGCCAAACCTTGTAGGAGCGGGTTTACCCGCGATTGCGTCGGCTGAAACACAACATCTCCAGCAGGCCTACCCCTCCAGGTACTTCACTGCCAGCTGCTCCGCCGCCGCCCGGGCCTGGGCCTGCAGATGCGGCGCCACCAGCATCATCACCTGGTACACCACGATCCCCACATCCCCCTCGCGCCCCAGCACGCGCTGGTAATCCAGCGAGAACATCAGCGTCAGTGTGATCTGCTCAACCAGTTGCCCCAGCGCCTGGGTATCGCTCTCTACCAGCCCTTGGCTCTTCAGGCTGGCCAACAGCGCCGCCAGCGTGCGTTTGACTGCAGTGATCAGGCTGCGCATGCCTCGGGCGAGCTTGGGCAGGCGCCCGGTCAGGTTGGACAGGTCCTGGAACAGGAAGCGGTACTGAGCCATGCGCTCGACGATCAAGTGCAGAAACAGCCAGTAGTCCTCTGCGTCCAGGCGCACCTCCAGCGGCGGGTCCAGCAACGGCATCAACGCTTCTTCAAAACGCTCGAACAAGCCCAGTACCAAGGGCTCCTTGCCATGGAAGTGGTAGTACAGGTTGCCTGGGCTGATGCCGAGTTCGTTGGCAATTTCCAGGGTGGATACGTTGGGTTCGCCCTGCTGGTTGAACAACTGCAGGGCGCATTCAAGGATACGGTCGCGGGTTTTCATCCAGTCAGCAGCTCATCGGGTCAGCACGTAGGTGCCTGGCGCGGGGCCTAGCGGTGGGTAAGTGGCGTTGCCCAGTTCAGTGCGCGGCGCCTTGAGCAGGCCGGAGCGTGCGGTGATCCACTCCAGCCACAACGGCCACCAGCTGCCTTCACTGCGCTTGGCGTCGTGGAACCAGGCGCGTGGGTCGCTGCTCAGCTTGGGGTTGGCCAGGTAGTAGGCCTTGGGGTTGCCTGGCGGGTTGATGATGCTCTGGATATGCCCGCTGTTGGCCAGCACGAAGCGCCGCTCGCCACCCAGTAGCAAGGCCGAGCGGTACACCGCGTCCCATGGCGTGATGTGGTCGTTGCTGCCGGCCACGGTAAAGCTGTCGATATTGACCTGCTGCAGGTCAATCGGTGTACCGCACACCTCCAGCCCGGACGCGTAGGTCAAGGGGTTGAGCTTGAAAAACTCCAGCAGGTCGCCATGCAGCGCGGCGGGCAGGCGCGTGCTGTCGGCATTCCAGTACAGGATGTCGAACGCCGGCGGCGTCTTGCCGAGCAGGTAGTTGTTGACCCAGTAGTTCCAGATCAGGTCGTTGGGCCGCATCCAGGCGAAGATCCGCGCCACTTCGCCACCGTCCAGCACGCCGCGCTGATAAGAGCGGCGCTTGGCCGCTTCGATGGTCTGCTCATCGGCGAACAGGCTGGCCGGGCTTTCGAACTTGCTGTCCAGCAAGCTGACCAGATAGGTGGCACTGCGTACCCGGCGCAATTGCTGCTTGGCTTGCAGGTGGCCTTGCAGTGCGGCCATGGTCAGGCCGCCGGCACAGGCGCCCATCAGGTTGGGGTCGCGGTTGCCGCTGATACTGCGGCAGGCATTGAGCGCTTCCTCCAGGGCTTGCACGTAGCTGGAAAGGCCCCATTCACGGTGGCGTGGGTCGGGGTTGCGCCAGCTGACCATGAACACCTGCAAGCCGCTTTTGAGCATGTACTGGACAAAGCTGTTGGTAGCGCTGAGGTCGAAGATGTAGAACTTGTTGATCTGAGGCGGCACGACCAGCAGTGGGCGTGCGTGCTGCTTTTCGCTCATCGGCGAGTACTGGATCAGCTCCAGCAGCTCGTTGCGAAATACCACTGCGCCAGGGGTCGCAGCCAGGTTGGCGCCTACTTCGAAGGCGCGCTCGTCCACCTGACGCGGCAGCCCATCGTTGTGACGCAGGTCGTCGAGCAGGTGGGCCACGCCGCGTACCAGGCTCTGGCCGCCGGTGTTGAACAGCTCCTTGACCGCCAGCGGATTGAGCAGTGAGTTGCTGGGCGCCAGCGCATCGTTGATCAGGTTGAACAGGAAGTGGGCGCGGGCTCGATCATCGTCGTTCAAATGGCTTTCATCGATCCACTGGCGTGTCTGCTTCTGCCAGGCCAGATAGGCCTGCAGGCCGCGGCGATAGAACGGGTTCTGGCTCCAGGTCGGGTCACTGAAGCGTGCGTCACGCGGGTTCGGCTGGTAGGGCGTGTCCCCCAGCATCACCCGCCCCAACTGCCCGCCAAGCGCCAGCAGATGATGCGCGGTATGCAGCGGGTGGCGCAGGCCGTGGCGGCCGACGTTGCGCAGCGTGGAAAGCAGGTCGCGGCCGCGCAGGCCGAGGATGGCGTTCTGCACGTTCATGCGGGTGGCGGGGAGCGTTGTCGATCCTTTGGCCGGTTTGTCTTTCATGGCAACACTCCCTCGTCTGATCCATTTCCCCTGTCAGGCCGCAGCTGTTTCACCCCCCCGAGGCCGGACGGGGATGCATGACCGCACGCTGACGTTCTTCCTGCAGGAACTTCATGATGATCGGGGCGACGGCTTCGGCACGGGTGATCAGGAACAGATGGCCGTCGTCGATAATGTGTAGCTGGGCATTGGGAATCCGCCAGGCCAGCAGGCGCATGTTGATCAGCGGGATCAGCGGGTCGTCGTCACCGGCCAGTACCAGGGTGGGCTGCTGGATCTTGTGCAGCCAGTGGATGCTGGTCCAGCCCAGCCCGGCGAACAGCTGCCAGTAGTAGCCCAGCTTGCCGCCGGAGCGCACTTTGGCAGCATGGTGCATGGCCAGGTCGGGGTCACGTCGGAAGCCGCCGCCATAGATCATCGGTGCAATGCGGATGACATGCGACGGCTGCACGTAACGCCGGGGGCTGGCCATCATCCACAGCACCTTGGGCTTGCCTGGCACCATTACCGCACCGGCAGCGGTGGCGGCCAGCACCAGTTTCTTGCAGCGCTCGGGGTAATCGTGAGCAAACTGCTGGGCCAGGGCGCCGCCCCAGGACACGCCGATGACGTTGACCTGGCCGTAGTCGAGGTAGTCGAGCATGCGTGCGGTCAGCTTGGCCAGCCCAGGGAAGCGATACGGGTGGCGTGGTGTGGACGAGCCGCCGACCCCAGGCACATCGAAGGCGATGACTTCCAGGTCCGGGTCAAGTGCATCGATGAACGGGAACACCAGCTCGAGGTTGGCGCCGATGCCGTTGAAGATCAGCAACGGCGTCAGGTGCGGTTTGCCGGGGCGAACAGCGGTGCGGATGGACTGGTGGTCCAGCTCGACGGTCCTGAAAATATAGGGTTGCGGCATGCACGTGACTCTTGGGTGAAGTAAACACCGTGGCGCCCCGCAGGCCGCCACGGCGCTGTAACTCAACGCTCGTGAACGTAGGTGCCTGGGGAGGCTTCGCCGGCCGCGTAGGCACGGTTGCCCAGGCGGGTCGGTGCCTTTTTCAGCGCGCCGGCACGCTCGCCCAGCCAACTTTGCCAGTGCAACCACCAGGAGTCTGCATGCTTGGTGGCGTTTTCCTGCCAGGCCACCGGGTCCCCCGGGCGGTCGGCACCGGTCATGAAACGTGCCTTCGGGTTGCCCGGCGGGTTGAGGATGCTCTGGATATGCCCGCTGTTGGACAGTACGAATTCGATCTTGCCACCGAACAGATGTGCCGAGCGGTAGCATGACGGCCATGGGGTGATGTGGTCGTTGGTGCCGGCGAGGCTGTAGATGTCGCATTTGACCTGTTTCAGGTCGATCGCGGTGCCGCACACTTCCAGGGCATCGGGGCGGGTCAGCGGGTTGCTTTTGAACATTTCGATCAGGTCGCCGTGGAAGGCGGCCGGCAGGCGCGTGGTGTCGTTGTTCCAGAACAGGATGTCGAACACGGGGGGCTCATTGCCGAGCAGGTAGTTGTTAACCCAGTAATTCCAGATCAGGTCGTTGGGGCGCATCCAGGCGAACACCTTGGCCATTTCGCTGCCTTCCAGCACGCCCGCCTGATAAGAGTGGCGCTTGGCGGCCTCCAAGGTCTGCTCGTCGACAAACAATGCAACCTGGTTGTCCATGGTGGTGTCCAGCACGCTGACCAGCAGGGTCAGGGCGTTGACCTTGTTCTCGCCAATGGCGGCATAGTGGCCGACCAGAGCGGTACAGGTGATGCCGCCGGAGCAGGCGCCGAGCATGTTCAAGTCCTTGCTGCCGGTAATCGCCAGTACCGCGTCGACGGCTTCTTTCAGCGCATCGATGTAGGTGGACAGGCCCCACTCGCGCTGGGCCTTGGTCGGGTTGCGCCAGCTGATGATGAAGGTCTGCTGCTGCGAGCGCAGGCAGAAGCGCGCCAGGCTCTTTTCCGGGCTGAGGTCGAACACGTAGAACTTGTTGATCTGCGGCGGCACCACCAGCAGCGGGCGGGCATGCACCTGTTCGGTGATGGGGCTGTACTGGATCAGTTCCAGCACATCGTTGCGGTACACCACCGCGCCTTCACTGGTGCCCAGGTTCTTGCCCACTTCGAAGGCATCCATGTTCACCTGGCTGGGCATGCCGCCGTTATTGACCATGTCCTTGGCCAGGTTGGACAGGCCATCGAGCAGGCTCTTGCCGCCGGTTTCGAAGAAGCGTTTGACCGCAGCCGGGTTGGACAGGGTATTGGTCGGCGCCATGGCCTCGGTCATCAGGTTGATGACGAACTGGCCGCGGCTGATGTCCTGGGGGGACAGGTCGCTGCTGCTCACCCAGTCCTGCAGCTCCTTGCGCCAGGCCAGGTAGGTTTGCAGGTAGCGACGGTACAGCGGGTTGTTGCTCCAGGCCGGGTCATTGAAGCGACGGTCGTCGCTGTCCGGGGCCAGGCTGGATTTGCCCAGCAACACGTTCTTCAGCTCCAGGCCAAAGTGAGCCACATGCTTGGCGCTGTGCAGCGGTTGGCGCACGGCCTGGCGCAGCACGGTGCGTGCCGAGCTCAACAGGTCCTTGCGGCGGATGCCGATGACCGGGTTCAGCCCCAGGGTGTTTTCCGAGGCCTGCCGCTGCAGCTCATCGTTGTTCTTGTTACTCATCTACGACGCTCCGTTGTCCTGAGACGAGTACCGGTTGCTGTGGTGGGTGCACAGCCCTGAGCCCGGTACTGCTACTCGGGTGACCAGTGATAAGGAACAGCGGTGCTGCGTGGGTGCTGACGACCTGCAAAGTGATGCAGGGAACTTGCCACACCCATTGGTTACCCGACTTTCGTGTAATGCGCAAGACAGCCCTTCACTGGGCTGTCTGCAAGTCATTCAAACAGATGAATTTAGAAAATGCGCTCTAAACCCCTCAGGCCTTGCGCTAGAGCATGAGCTTGACCACAGATTCGGCTGGGTCGCGAGATTTGCCGGCCTTGTGCAACTCGTCGAGGTATTCCGCCCACAGTTGTTCCTGGCGCAGGCACAGTTGCTCAAGGTATTCCCAGGTGAACAAGCCGCTGTCATGGCCGTCGTCGAAGGTCAGTTTCAGTGCATATTGGCCGGCAGGTTCCAGGCCACTGAGGCCAACGTTGATCTTGCCGAACTGCAGGATGGGGTTGCCGTGGCCCTGGACCTCGGCGGAGGGTGAGTGCACGCGCAGGAACTCGGCGGGCAGGTGGTAGACCTCGCCGGGCGCGTAGGTGAGGCTGAGGGTTTTGGAGGCTTTGTGCAGGTTGATGGCGGTAGGCAGGCGGGCCATGGGCAGAATCTCTCGGGAGCTGATGAAGCACAGCTTCCAGCTTATGGGGGAGGGATTCAAGGGCCTCTTCGCGGGCAAGCCCGCCCCTGCACGGATCACCACAGGCCCAAGGGATGGGGTGACATGTGCAGGAGCGGGCTTGCCCGCGAAACTGTCGAAAACGGTCTTACAGGATGTAACGCGACAGGTCTTCGTTCTGTGCCAGCTCACCCAGGTGGCTGTTCACATACGCCGCGTCAATCTGGATCGGCGCTTCGTCATGGGTGCTGGCCAGGTCGCCCGCACTGAACGACACCTCTTCGAGCAAACGCTCGAGCAGGGTGTGCAGGCGGCGGGCACCGATGTTTTCGGTCTTCTCGTTGACCTGGTAGGCAATCTCGGCCAGGCGCTTGATGCCGTCGGCGAGGAACTCGATGTTCAGGCCTTCGGTCTTCAGCAATGCCTGGTACTGCTCGGTCAGCGACGCGTGCGGCTCCTGCAGGATACGCTCGAAGTCTTCCGGGGTCAGTGCCTTCAGCTCGACACGAATCGGCAGGCGGCCTTGCAGCTCGGGCACCAGGTCGCTCGGCTTGCTCAGGTGGAATGCACCCGAGGCAATGAACAGAATGTGATCGGTCTTGACCATGCCCAGCTTGGTGTTGACGGTGCAGCCTTCGATCAGCGGCAGCAGGTCGCGCTGCACGCCTTCACGGGACACATCGGCGCCGCCAACGTTGCCGCGCTTGGCAACCTTGTCGATTTCGTCGATGAACACGATGCCGTGCTGTTCGACCGCTTCCAGGGCCTTCGCCTTGAGTTCTTCCTCGTTGACCAGGCGGCTCGCTTCTTCATCGCGAACCATCTTCAGCGCTTCTTTCACCTTCAGCTTGCGCGCTTTGCGCTTGCCCTTGCCCATGTTGGCAAACAGGCTCTGCAGCTGGTTGGTCATTTCTTCCATGCCGGGCGGCGCAGCAATTTCGACACCGACGGCATCGGCCACTTCAATCTCGATTTCCTTGTCGTCCAGCTGGCCTTCGCGCAGGCGCTTGCGGAACAGCTGGCGGGTGTTGGAGTCGCTGCTGGTCTGCGCGGCTTCTTCGCTGAAGCTGGTGACGCGTGCCTGGGGCAGCAGGGCGTCGAGGATGCGGTCTTCGGCGGCGTCTTCAGCGCGGTGGCGCACGCGGATGATTTCCTGCTCGCGCAGCATCTTCAACGCGGCATCGGCCAGGTCACGGATGATCGACTCGACGTCGCGGCCCACGTAGCCCACTTCGGTGAACTTGGTGGCTTCGACCTTGAGGAACGGCGCGTTGGCCAGTTTGGCCAGCCGGCGGGCGATTTCGGTCTTGCCGACGCCGGTAGGGCCGATCATCAGGATGTTCTTGGGGGTAACTTCGGCACGCAGCTCGGCTGGGAGCTGCATGCGCCGCCAGCGGTTGCGCAGGGCAATGGCCACGGCGCGCTTGGCGTCGTCCTGGCCGATGATGTGGCGGTTGAGTTCGTGGACGATCTCGCGGGGGGTCATGGACATGATCAATACGGTCCTTGGGCAGGTGAGTCAGCGTGGAAAAGCCCCTTCACCGGGAAGGGGCGCCAGAACAGCTGAATCAGTCGGCCAGGTCCTGCTCCTCGATGGTCAGGTTGTGGTTGGTGAACACGCAGATGTCGCCGGCGATGTTCAGGGCGGTCTCGGCGATTTCGCGGGCCGAGAGGTCGGTCTTGTTCAGCAGGGCACGGGCTGCGGCCTGGGCATAGGCGCCGCCGGAACCCATGGCGATCAGGCCATCTTCGGGTTCGACCACGTCACCGTTGCCGGTGATGATCAGGGATGCATCCTTGTTGGCCACGGCCAGCATGGCTTCCAGGCGGCTCAGGGAGCGGTCGGTACGCCATTCCTTGGCCAGCTCGACGGCGGCGCGTACCAGGTGACCCTGGTGTTTTTCCAGCTGACCTTCAAAGCGCTCGAACAGGGTGAAGGCGTCGGCAGTGGCGCCGGCGAAGCCCGCGATGACCTGGCCGTGGTACAGGCGGCGCACCTTCTTGGCGTTGCCTTTCATCACGGTGTTGCCAAGGGATACCTGGCCGTCGCCGCCCATGACGACTTTGCCGTTACGGCGGACAGAAACGATTGTGGTCAAGGGGAGAGTCTCCACGCAGCGGGGCGAAAGTGCCTGATGCAGACTCATATGGGGGTGGGGGGAAGGATTTCAACCGGGGGGGATGAATGGTTGGTGCAGGCTAAAGGTTGCAGGCGGTCAATGTGTGGCGGCCTTGCGTCGCGAAAGGGCCGCGCAGCGGCCCCAGGATCTCGGCATCATGCATAGATTGCTGGGGCCGCTTTGCGGCCCTATCGCGACACAAGGCCGCTCCCACAGACGTTACTCACGCCTCGTGGCAGATGTGCCCATCGACCAAGGTATAACGCACTGCACCCGGCAGGCAGCGGCCGATAAATGGTTGGTACAGGCTCAAAGTTGTACGCGGTCAATGTGGGAGCGGCCTTGCGTCGCGAAAGGGCCGCGCAGCGGCCCCAGGATCTCGGCATCATGCATAGATTGCTGGGGCCGCTATGCGGCCCTATCGCGACACAAGGCCGCTCCCACAGGCGTTACTCAGGCCTCGTGGCAGATGTGTCCATCGACCAAGGTATAACGCACTGCACCCGGCAGGCAGCGGCCGATAAATGGTTGGTACAGGCTCAAGGTTGTACGCGGTCAATGTGGGAGCGGCCTTGCGTCGCGAAAGGGCCGCGCAGCGGCCCCAGGATCTCGGCATCATGCATAGATTGCTGGGGCCGCTATGCGGCCCTATCGCGACACAAGGCCGCTCCCACAGACGTTACTCACGCCTCGTGGCAGACGTGGCCATCGACCAAGGTATAACGCACTGCACCTGGCAGGCAGTGGCCGATGAACGGGCAGTTCTCGCCACGGGAGAACCATTGTTCGCCAGCAACGGTGGACGCTTGCGGGTCGAACAGCACCAGGTCGGCCGCGCCACCCACTTTCAGTTCCCCAGCCGGCAGGCGCAGGGCGGCAGCCGGGCCGCTGCTCAGGCGGGCCAGCAAGGTTGGCAGGTCGAGCAGGCCGTCTTGCACCAGGGTCATGGCCAGTGGCAGCAGCAACTCGACGCTGCTGATACCCGGCTCGGTGGCGCCGAACGGGGCCAGCTTGGCGTCGCGCTCGTGCGGCTGGTGGTGGCTGGAGATGGCCTGGATCACCCCCGACTTCACCGCCTCACGCAATCCGTCACGGTCGGCAGCGGTGCGCAGCGGCGGCTGCACGTGATACAGGCTGGAGAACTCGCGCAGCGACTCGTCCGTGAGGATCAGCTGGTACAGCGCTACATCGGCGGTCACAGGCAGGCCCAAGGCCTGGGCCTGGGCGATCAGCCGCGCGCCACGGGCGCTGGTGATCTGGCTGAAGTGCGCACGCACGCCGCTCTGTTCCACCAGCAGCAGGTTGCGCGCCAGGGCCACGGTTTCGGCGCTTTCCGGGATGCCCGGCAGGCCGAGGAAGCTGGCCATGGCACCTTCGTGGGCCAGGCCGCCCTGGGCCAGGTCGCGGTCCTGGGAGTGGAACACCACCGTCAGGTCGAAGGTGGCGGCATACTCCAGGGCGCGGGCCAGGGTACGGTTGTTGGGGATTTCCTTCAGGCCGTTGCCAAACGCTACGCAACCGGTGTCACGCAGGGCCACCAGTTCGGCCAGTTGCTCGCCCTCCAGGCCCTTGGTCAGGGCGCCGACCGGGTAGACCTTGCTGTTGGCGGCTTCGCGGGCGCGGTCAAGGATAAGTTCGGCTACCGCCGAGGTGTCCAGCACCGGCTTGGTCTGTGGAGGGCAGCACAGGCTGGTGACACCGCCGGCAACGGCAGCGCGGGTTTCACTGGCGATGTTGCCTTTGCGGCTGTAACCCGGCTCGCGCAGGGACACGCCCAGGTCGACCAGGCCGGGCGCAGCGACCAGGCCATCAGCCTGGATCGTGCGACTGGCGCTGAAACCGGCCGGTGCGGCGCCGATGGCGACAATGCGGCCGCCGTCCAGGTGCAGGTCGGTGACCTGGTCCAGGCCGCTGTTGGGGTCGATCACCCGGGCGCCAAGAATACTGATGGTCACTGGGCGTTCTCCTGGTCCAATTGACGTTGCGCGTTCTGCCCGCTCATGGCCATGGACAGCACGGCCATGCGCACGGCGATACCGTAGGTGACCTGGTTGAGGATCACCGAGTGCTTGCCATCGGCAACCGCCGACTCGATTTCTACGCCACGGTTGATCGGGCCCGGGTGCATGACGATGGCGTCAGGCTTGGCCCCGGCCAGGCGTGCGGTCGTCAGGCCGAACAGGCGGTAGAACTCGCCTTCACTGGGCAGCAGGCCACCGGCCATGCGCTCACGCTGCAGGCGCAGCATGATCACCACGTCGACGTCTTTCAGGCCTTCGGCGAGGTCGGTGTAGACCTTTACGCCGTACTGCTCGATACCGATCGGGATCAGGGTTTTCGGCCCGATCACACGGATGTCCGGGCAACCCAGCGCTTTGAGCGCGAGCATGTCGGAACGGGCCACACGCGAGTGCAGGATGTCGCCGACGATCGCCACGGACAGGTTTTCGAAGCTGCCTTTGTGACGGCGGATGGTGAGCATGTCGAGCATGCCCTGGGTAGGGTGCGCGTGGCGGCCGTCACCGCCGTTGATCACGGCCACTTCCGGGCACACGTGCTCGGCGATGAAGTGCGCGGCGCCGGAGTCGGAGTGGCGTACGACGAACATGTCGGCGGCCATGGCTTCGAGGTTGCGCAGGGTGTCGAACAGGGTTTCGCCCTTGCTGGTCGAGGAGGTCGACACGTTCAGGCTGATCACGTCGGCCGACAGGCGCTGGGCTGCCAGTTCGAAGGTGGTACGGGTACGGGTCGAGTTCTCGAAGAACACGTTGCACACAGTCTTGCCGCGCAGCAACGGGACTTTTTTCACAGCCCGGGCACCGACTTCCAGGAAGGAGTCGGCGGTGTCGAGGATCTCGGTGAGCAGTTCGCGAGGCAAACCGTCAAGCGAGAGGAAGTGGCGCAGCTGGCCCTGATCATTGAGCTGCAGCGGGCGCTTGGCGTCGATTGGCGTCATCGCGGGGGACTCTTAAAGGGCGGAAGCGGAGGCGAGGTCCTGGCGCTCGAGGGCGAGCGGTGCGGGTCCGGTCAATTTTACCCGTTCATGGGCGCCCAGCGACAGGGTGGCGCCGAGCACGTTCGGGCGAATCGGCAGTTCGCCGGCATCCAGATCCAGCAGGCAGACCAGGGTGACGCTGGCCGGGCGGCCGTAATCGAACAGTTCGTTGAGCGCCGCGCGGATGGTACGACCGCTCATCAGCACGTCATCCACCAGCACCAGGTGCTGGCCTTCGACTTCGAACGGCAACTCGGACGGGCGCACTTGTGGGTGCAGGCCGTTCTGGCTGAAGTCGTCGCGGTAGAACGACACGTCCAGGGTGCCCATTGGGCTGGTGTCGCCCATGGCATCCTGCAGGGCCTGGGCAACCCAGACGCCGCCGGTGCGGATACCGATATAACGGGGCTCGGTGATTGCCCGGCGCGCCAGGTGGGCACGAAGGTCGACAGCCATCTGCCGGATCAGCTCGGCGGGATTGGGTAGGCTCATTGCGGGCTCCTTGGAAGGGTGCGCCGGGTGGACCCGGCGGCAAAGATGATCAGGTATTGGCCTCCAGCCAGCCTTGCAGCAGCAAGGCAGCGGCAATGGCATCGACCGGATTGTCGCGGTAGCTGTCACGCTGGCCGCCACGGGCCATGCGCTCGCCTTTGGCCTCGAAGGTGGTCAGGCGCTCGTCGTGCGTGTGCACGGGCAGGTTGAAGCGGCCGTTCAGGCGGCGGGCGAACTTTTCGGCGCGGGCGCTCATCTCGCTGGGCGTACCGTCCATGTTCAGCGGCAGGCCGACGACAATGGCATCTGGCTTCCATTCGGCAATCAGCTTTTCCACCTGGGCCCAGTCCGGTACGCCGTTCTGCGCCTTCAGGGTGCACAGTTCGCGGGCCTGGCCGGTAATCACCTGGCCGACGGCCACGCCGATCTGTTTGCTGCCATAGTCGAAGCCCAGCAGCAGGCGTAGTTCAGCCATCAGGCGTGGCCCGCCTGGCTGGTCAGCAGGTGCAGGTTGATCCCCAGGCTGGCGGCCGCAGCCTCAAGGCGCAGGTCGCTGGCCATGCCGAAGACGATTTCCGGGTCGAACGGGCAGTTCAGCCAGGCGTTGTCGGCCAGTTCCGCTTCCAGTTGGCCCGCTTCCCAACCGGCATAGCCCAAGGTGATCAGGCTCTGTTTCGGCCCCACACCGGCGGCGATCGCCAGCAATATGTCCTGTGACGTGGTCAGCGACAGCCCTTCCAGCGCTACGCTGGCCTGGAAACTGCACTCGCTGCTGTGCAGCACGAAGCCGCGGTCGGTTTGTACCGGGCCACCCTGGTAGATCGGCACCTGCAAGGTGCTGGCCGGCGGCGTTTCGTCCGGGCGCAGCTGCTCGAGGATGTCGGCCAGGCTCAGTTCCTGTGGTCGGTTGACCACCAGGCCCATGGCGCCATGCTCATTGTGCTCGACGATATACGTGAGGGTCTGGGCGAAGTTCGGATCGGCCATGTGCGGCATGGCGATCAGGAACTGGTGCTTGAGGTAGCTGGGTGCGAGGGTTTTCATGGGGGATAGTGTGGCGCCAGGTGGCGAGACTGACAAGGTGCGGATTTGTGTCGTCAGGTTGGCGCTTGGCTTGAGGTTTTTGGCGCTTTTGAGATCGAGCGCCGCCCGCGCGGCGCTCGATATCCGCGCTAGCACGCACCGAAAGCCCTACACCAAGGCTGAACTCAATTACTGGACAAACGGTCCCCACGGGCAAAGCGCCAGGTGCGGATGATCTCCAGCCGGTCGAACTCGGCCAGATCACCGGTAAACGGTGCAAAAGGCGCGGCCAGCCGCACGATGCGCTGCGCCGCCTGATCCAGCACGGGCTGCCCGGACGATTCCAGCACCAGCACCTCGTACAGCGAGCCATCGCGGTTGATCGACACCATCATGCGCAAGTTGCCGTAGATTTGCTGTCGGCGTGCTTCATCGGGGTAGTTGAGGTTACCCACGCGCTCGACCTTCTTGCGCCACTCTTCCTTGTACCAGGCACCCTTGTCGCGCATGGTCGACGCGGCGTTCAGGCGATGGATGCGCGGGCGCTTGGCGTACATCTGCTGCTCGTTGGACAGCTCCGCCTCCAGGCTGGCGATCTGGCTGGACAATTGCGAACTGTCGAAGTCCGGCGCCGGTGTGGCTGGCTTGGGCTGTGCTTTGCTTTCCTTGGGTTTGGGTTCGACCTTGTGCGGCTTGGGCGCAGTAGTCACCACCGCCGACTTTTTCGGGGGAGGGGGTGGGACCACCTCGGGCCTGGCCGCAGGCGGTGGGGTGATTTTGTTGATCTTGCTGTCCTGGAACGGCGCCAGCTCGGTGGTCTTGGGCACCGCTTTCTTGTCCAGGGTGCCGCTGCCTTGCTGGTTGTCCTGGGCCTGGAAGTCAGCCTTCTCGGGCGGTTTCTCGCTCTTGAAGGTGGCCAGGGTGATGTCCATGGTGTGGCGGATTTCGGCAGGCTTGACCACGGTGAAGCCGACGCCAAGGATCAGCGCCAGGTGCACCAGCGCAGCCAGGAACAGGGTGAAGCCAAGCCGGTCCGCAGGGCGAACACGGGGAGGCAGCAGGTCGGCAGGGACGTCAGCGGGCAGCGTCATCAGGTATCCAGCAACCGCAGGGCGGGGCAGCAGCTCAGTCGAATAGGACCGGCATCATACCCCACTCTACGGCTTTACTTCGCGTTGGCTGTCAGCGTGCTTTGAGCTTGCGATCAATGGCATCCATCAGCTTGCCACCGATATCGGTGTTGTAGGCGGCATCGATCTCGCGGATACAGGTGGGGCTGGTGACGTTGATTTCGGTGAGGTAGTCGCCGATCACGTCCAGGCCAACGAACAGCAGGCCCTTCTCGCGCAGCGTCGGGCCGACCTGGGCGGCGATCCAGCGGTCGCGCTCGGTCAGTGGGCGGGCTTCGCCACGCCCGCCCGCGGCCAGGTTGCCACGGGTTTCGCCGCTGGCCGGAATGCGTGCCAGGCAATAGTCCACTGGCTCGCCATCGATCATCAGGATGCGCTTGTCGCCGTCCTTGATTGCCGGCAGGTAGGCTTGGGCCATGATCTGCTGGGTGCCCAGTGCGGTCAGGGTTTCCAGGATCACCGACAGGTTGGGGTCGCCCGCCCGGTGACGGAAGATCGACGTACCGCCCATGCCATCCAGTGGCTTGAGGATCACGTCGGCATGCTTGGCGGTGAATTCGCGAAGGATGTCCGGGCGGCGGCTGACCAGGGTCGGGGTGGTGCATTGCGGGAACAGCGTGGCGAACATCTTCTCGTTGCAGTCGCGCAGGCTTTGCGGGCGGTTTACCACCAGTACGCCGTCGTTCTCGGCTTGTTCCAGCAGGTAAGTGCTGTAGACGAACTCCATGTCGAAGGGCGGGTCCTTGCGCATCAGGATCACGTCCAGCTCGGCCAGCGGGCTGTCCTGCTCCTCGCCCAGTTCGAACCAGCGTGCAGGGTCGGCAAACACCGTCAGCGGGCGCATGCGGGCGCGGGCCTTGCCTTCGCCCTGATACAGGTCTTGCTGTTCCATGTAGAACAGGCTCCAGCCGCGTGCCTGGGCGGCCAGCAGCATGGCCAGCGAGCTGTCCTTCTTGTAGGAGATGGACGCGATGGGGTCCATCACAATGCCGAGGCGAACGCTCATGGGGGGTCCTCTTGGCGGCAGGTGGCCGCGGTGGATCGAAAGAAAAGTGGCTCAGGGTGGCGCCGCGAACGCCGACGGTCAAGGGGCGCGGCAGATGGAATGGCCATCCGGAGTATGCTAAAAATGCAGCTGCAAGCCTTGAGCTACAAGCCTCAAGAAAAGAGCATCCATGCGCCGAGCTGCTTTCTTGCAGCTTGCCGCTTGCAACTTGCGGCTTCAATCCTACTGGTAGGCGTCTATGGAACAACCCCTGAAGGTGATGGTGATCGACGATTCCCGCACGATCCGCCGCACCGCGCAGATGTTGCTCGGTGAAGCGGGCTGCGAGGTGATCACCGCCAGCGATGGCTTCGATGCCCTGGCCAAGATCGTCGACCATCAGCCCAGTATCATTTTCGTCGATGTGCTGATGCCACGCCTGGACGGCTACCAGACCTGCGCGGTAATCAAGCACAACAGTGCCTTCAAGGACACCCCGGTTATCCTGCTGTCGTCCCGCGATGGCCTGTTCGACAAGGCCCGCGGCCGGGTGGTCGGTTCCGATCAGTTCCTGACCAAACCGTTCAGCAAGGAAGAACTGCTCGACGCGATCCGCGCCCATGTGCCCGGGTTTGCCGCACCTCAACAACACGCACCCTGACCGAGCCCCGCCATGGCGCGGTCCTACTTTCCTGATGGGGAAACAGCATGGCCCGAGTTCTGATTGTCGACGACTCGCCGACAGAGATGTACAGATTGACCGAATGGCTGGAAAAGCACGGCTACCAGGTGCTCAAGGCCAGCAACGGTGCCGACGGCGTGGCCCTGGCCCGGCAGGACAAGCCTGACGCGGTGCTGATGGACATCGTCATGCCTGGCATGAACGGTTTCCAGGCCACCCGCCAGCTCAGCAAGGACCCGGACACCAGCGCTATTCCAGTGATCGTGGTAACCACCAAGGACCAGGAAACCGACCGTATCTGGGCCACGCGCCAGGGTGCCCGTGACTTCCTGACCAAACCGGTGGAAGAGGAGGCGCTGATCGCCAAGCTCAAAGAAGTGCTGGGGGCTTGACCACCCGCCCGCAAGGCGCGTCGCTGACCGCCTTTGAGTTGTTGCTGGACATCGACCGGCGCTGTCGCCTGCTGGTTGCCGACCAGCCGCCGCAGGACAACCGCGTGCAGCAGTGGAGCGGCATTGGCTTTCGCATTGCCGGGCAGTGGTTCGTCGCGCCCATGGGCGAAGTGGCCGAGGTGCTGCGCGAACCGCGCAGTAGCCGCGTCCCCGGCGTGCAGCCGTGGGTGTGCGGGGTGGCCAACCTGCGTGGCCGGCTGTTGCCGGTGATGGACCTGAGCTGCTTCTTCGGCCTGGGCCACGCCGCACCGGGCAAGCAGCGGCGAGTGCTGGTGCTGGATCACGACGACCTGTTCGTCGGCTTGCTGGTCGACGAGGTGCTGGGCCTTCAGCACTTTGCCCTCGACAGCCTGCAGCTGTCGCCGCCGCAGCCTCTGATCCTTGCCGCTGCGCGCTTTGTGCAGGGGTATTTTCCGCGTGAACGTAACTGGGCGATCTTCAGCCCCTTTGCCTTGGCCCAGGCGCCAGGCTTTCTCGATGTGGCGTTATAGGACCTGCGAACGTGAACAAGCCTGCCACCCCCGTCACTGCCACCACCGTGAGCCCACGTACCCGCAGCATCGCGCAGATCACCGTGCTGTTCCTGATCCTGATCCTTTCGATCATCTTGCTGTTCGCCAACTTTGCTTACCTGAATACCCAATCCAACTACGACAAGCAGTACATCGGCCATGCCGGCGAGCTGCGCGTGCTGTCGCAGCGTATCGCCAAGAACGCCACCGAGGCGGCCACCGGCAAGGCCCTGGCTTTCAAGCTGCTGTCGGATGCACGCAATGATTTCGAACGACGCTGGGGCTACCTGCGCCAGGGTGACAAGTCCACTGGCCTGCCGCCTGCGCCACCTTCGGTGCGTGACGAGATGGAATCGGTACGCCGCGACTGGGAAAACCTGCGCAAGAACACCGACATCATCCTGGCCAGCGAGCAGACCGTGCTGTCGCTGCACCAGGTGGCAGCGACCCTGGCCGAGACCGTGCCGCAGTTGCAGGTGGAATACGAAAAAGTGGTCGAGATCCTGCTGCAGAGCGGTGCCCCGGCCAATCAGGTTGCGGTGGCCCAGCGCCAGCTGTTGCTGGCCGAACGTATCCTTGGCTCGGTCAACACCGTGCTGGCCGGTGACGACAGCGCCGCCCAGGCGGCCGATGCCTTCGGTCGTGACGCCGGGCGCTTTGGCCAGGTGCTGGAGGGCATGCTCAATGGCAATGCGACAATCCAGATAACCCGCGTCGAGGACGCCGACGCGCGTGCGCGGCTGGCCGAAATCGCCGAGTTGTTCCAGTTCGTTGCCGGTTCGGTGGATGAAATCCTCGAAACCTCGCCCGAACTGTTCCGTGTGCGGGAGGCTGCGGGCAACATCTTCAGCCTTTCGCAAACCCTGCTCGACGAAGCGTCGCACCTGGCGAACGGTTTCGAGAACCTGGCTGGCGGGCGCACCCTCGACACCGTTGGCGGCTATGCCCTGGGGCTGCTGGCGCTGGCCTCGATCATCCTCATCGGCCTGGTCATGGTGCGCACCACCAACCGCCAACTGCGCGAGACCGCAGAAAAGAACGAACGCAACCAGCAGGCCATCATGCGCCTGCTCGACGAAATCGAAGAGCTGGCAGATGGCGACCTGACGGTGACCGTATCGGTGACTGAAGACTTTACCGGCGCCATTGCCGACTCGATCAACTATTCCGTGGACCAGTTGCGCGACCTGGTCGCCACCATCAACCACAGTGCAATGCAGGTCGCTGCCGCCGTGCAGGACACGCAGAACACTGCGCGGCAGCTGGCCAAGGCCTCCGAGCACCAGGCTGCACAGATCAGCGAGGCGTCCGAGGCGGTGGGTGACATGGTCGAGTCGATCGATCGGGTTTCGGCGCATGCTTACGAATCGGCCAAGGTGGCCGAGCGTTCGGTGGCCATCGCCAACAAGGGCAACGAGGTGGTGCACAACACCATCAACGGCATGGACAACATTCGCGAGCAGATCCAGGACACCGCCAAGCGGATCAAGCGCCTGGGCGAGTCCTCACAGGAAATCGGCGATATCGTCAGCCTGATCGACGACATTGCCGACCAGACCAACATTCTTGCCCTGAACGCCGCTATCCAGGCCTCGCTGGCCGGTGAGGCCGGCCGCGGATTTGCCGTGGTTGCCGACGAGGTGCAGCGCCTGGCCGAGCGCTCATCGTCTGCCACCCGCCAGATCGAGGCGCTGGTGCGTACCATCCAGGCCGATACCAACGAAGCGGTGATCTCCATGGAGCAGACCACCGCCGAAGTGGTGCGTGGCGCACGCCTGGCCCAGGATGCCGGGGTGGCGCTGGCCGAGATCGAAGGGGTATCGCAGAACCTCGCCGACCTTATCCACAGCATCTCCGACGCTGCCCAGTTGCAGACCTCGTCGGCCGGGCAGATCTCCCACACCATGGCGGTGATCCAGCAGATTACCGCGCAAACCTCTGCCGGCTCCGGTGCCACCGCCGACAGCATCCGCCACTTGGCCCGCATGGCCAGCGAGATGCGCCGTTCGGTGTCCGGTTTCACCCTGCCACCACCGACCGAGCCGCGTTAAGGAATAGTGACCATGGCTTCTGCAGTAAGCCCCGAGCGTCACGAAACAGTGGCGCTGGCCTGGACCAAGGCCGCCATCCTCGATTGCCTGGGCCAGGCACGGCAGGCGCTGGAGCGCTTTGCCGGCGAGACGGGTGACCTGTCGATGATGGCTTTTGTGGTCGACAACCTGCACCAGGTGCACGGCTGCCTGCGCATGCTCGAACTGCGCGGCGCCACGCGCCTGGCCGAGGAGCTGGAGCTGTTCGCCAAGGCATTGGCCGACGGCCAGGTCAGCCCCCGGGGTGATTGCCTGGGCGCATTGTTCCGCGGCCTGGAGCAGTTGCCCTCGTACCTGGAGCGGTTGCGCGGTGCCCGCCACGACCTGCCACTGGTCATGCTGCCGTTGCTCAACCAGCTGCGTGCCTGCCGTGGGGAGGAACCGCTGGCCCAGGCCAGCCTGATGACCGGTGCCGCCCAACGCTTTGCGGGTGACGATGACCTTGCCAACCTCGACCTGTCGCTGGGCAACTGGCGTGACCAGTTGCAGGCCGGGTCAGGGCGCGATGCGCTGCGTTCGGTGGTGACTGCACTGTGCGACGACTTGATGCGCATCAAGGAGCGCCTGGACCAGTACGGCCGCGGCGACCGTCAGCACAGCGAGCAGCTCGATGCGCTGCTGGCACCGTTGCGCCACGTGGCTGACACCCTGGCGGTACTGGGCTTTCAGCAACCGCGGCGGGTGATCATCGACCAGGTGTTGGCGTTGCAGGCATTGGCTCAGGGCGAGCGGGCGGTGGACGACGCGGTGTTGATGGACGTGGCGGGGGCCCTGCTGTACGTGGAGGCCTCCTTGAACGGCATGGTCGGCCCTTTGGAGGAAAGCGGCCAAGGCAGCCTGCCAGGCTCGGACCTGGCGGAGATACGCCAGCTGGTGCTGCATGAAGCGCTGAACGTGTTGCAGCAGGCCAAGGATCTGATCGGCGATTACCTGGAGTCCGACTGGCCCCGGCAACGCCTGCAACCCTTGCCGGGGCTGTTGCAGCAGATCCGCGGGGCACTGGCCATGTTGATGCTGCCCGCCGTGGCCGAGCTGTTTGTCGGCTGCGCAAGCTATGTGCAGCGTTGGTTGCAGCACCTGGAGGAAGAGCCGCCGGTTGATGAGCTGACGCACTTGGCTGAGGCGCTGAGCGCTGCCGAATGCTACCTGCAATGGCGGGCGGCCGACCCGCTGGCCGATGGCCAACCCTTTATCGAGATGGCGCGGGCCAGCTTGGCGGCGCTGGGTGTGCAGTGCGCGGTGGTTGGGGTCAGCGCAGACCTGGACGGCAGTGGCGACGGCATCGATGACGAGCTTCGCGAGGTGTTCCTTGATGAAGCGGGCGAGCTGCTGCCGGAAATCGAGCGCCACTGGCTGCGCTGGCGTGCCGACAACCAACAGCGCGAGGCGCTGGGCGAAGTGCGTCGCGCGCTGCATACACTCAAAGGCAGTGGCCGCATGGTGCATGCCGAGGCGGTGGCTGAACTGGCCTGGGGCGCCGAGCACCTGCTGAACCGGGTGCTCGAGGGCCGCAGCGTGCTCACCCCGGAAGGGGTTGTAGCGCTGCAGCAGGTGTTCGTTCACCTGCCTGACTTGCTGGCCGACTTTGCCGCCGGCCAGTTGCCGCAACTGACTGAAATCGAGCAATTGGCCGGGCACCTGCACAGCCTGGCCGAAAACGATGCCCCGGCGGCTGCCGGTGTCGATGGCCTCGATCCGCAGTTGCTGGGCATTTTTCGTACCGAGGCGCAGGGCCATCTGGCCAGCCTTGAGGTTTATCTGCAAAGCGCCGGTGGCCACGACACGCCGGTCAGCGATGACTTGCAGCGTGCCTTGCACACGCTCAAAGGCAGTGCCGCCATGGCCGGGGTGATGCCGGTCGCCGAACTGGCCACCGCCTTCGACCGCCTGGCCCGTGAATACAAGGGTCATCAACTGCCACTGCAAATGGCCGAGATGGAGTGGCTGGAAGCTGCGCGGTCGTTGTTCCATCTGGGCTTGGCGCAACTCGATAGCACACCGCTGGCCGCCATTCCCGGCGCCGCGGAACTGATCGAGCAGGTGGGCCAGGCCGTGGACGGCCGCCTGGCCAGTCTGCATGAAGACTCGCACCCTGCCGGCCGCAGCAAGCGTGATCCGCAGTTGGTCGCCAGCTTCCTGGCGCAGGCCATGGACATTCTGCTCGATGCAGAGACGTTGTTGTCGCGCTGGCAGCAACAGCCCGGCCAGCGTGACGCACTGGATAACCTGCTCGACCAGATGACCACCCTGGGGCACGCTGCGCACCTGGCCGACCTGTGGCAGATGGATGAGGTGTGCGAGGCGTTGCTGGACCTGTATGGCGCGGTGGAGGAGGGCAGCCTGCCTGCCGATTCCCGCTTCTTCAGCCAGGCCCAGCGGGCCCATGAGGCCTTGCTGGACATGCTGGACGAAGTGGCGGCCGGGCAGGATATTCCACCGCGCCCGGAGCTGGTCGACAGCCTGCGCAACCTGCTGGACCAGGCCCTGGCGCCGGATGCCACCGGCCTGGTGGGCATCGACACGGTCACACCGCTGCACCCGGACATGGACCTGGCCGATACCTTGGGGCTGCCACACCCGCCGTTGCAGCCGCAGGTGGCAGAGCCGCTTGCCGAGGCGCCGGAAAGCCCCGGCGAAGAGCTGCTGGAAGTGTTCCTGGAAGAAAGCTCGGACATCGTCGAGAGCGCCGCAGCGGCCCTGGCGCGCTGGCAGGCCGACCCGCGCAGCAGCGTCGAGGTGGACAACCTGATGCGCGACCTGCACACCCTCAAAGGCGTGGCGCGCATGGTCGAAATCACCCCGATCGGCGACCTGGCCCACGAACTGGAGTTCCTCTACGAGCTGTTGGCTGCGGGTAGATTGCCGCCAAGCGCGCCACTGTTCGCACTGCTGCAGAACTGCCACGACCGGCTGGCGCATATGCTTGACGCTGTGCGCCTGGGGCAGCCGCTGCATGCCGCCACGGCGCTGATCGACTACATTCGCAACTTCAGCAGCGCCGCACTGACAGACACTGCCGCAGGCCAGGGGCCGCCAGAAGCTGCAACCGCCGAAGTTCCGGCAGCAGCACCAGAGCGGGCACCGGGTGACATGGTCAAGGTCGACGCCGAGCTGCTCGACGACCTGGGTAACCTGGCCGGCGAGCACTCGATCATCCGGGGGCGCATCGAGCAGCAGGTCAACGACGCGCAGTTCGCCCTCAACGAGATGGAAACCACACTCGAGCGCATGCGTGATCAGTTGCTGCGTCTGGATGTCGAGACCCAGGGGCGAATCTCCAGCCGGCAGCAGTTCGAAGGCGATGCCTATGACGACTTTGACCCGCTGGAAATGGACCGCCACTCCCAGCTGCAGCAGCTGTCACGGGCCCTCTTCGAGTCTGCCTCGGACCTGCTGGACCTGAAGGAAACCCTGGCTCAGCGTGCTCAGGAGGCCTACAGCCTGCTGCAACAGCAGGCGCGGGTGAACAGCCAGTTGCAGGAGGGCCTGACTGCCACCCTGATGGTGCCGTTCGAGCGCCTGGTGCCGCGCTTGCAGCGCGTGGTGCGGCAGGTGGCCAGCGAGCTGGGCAAGCAGGTGGAACTGGTGGTTGGCAATGCCGAGGGCGAACTGGACCGCAGCGTGCTGGAACGTATGGTGGCGCCGCTGGAGCATATGCTGCGCAACGCCGTTGACCACGGCCTGGAAAGCCGCGCAATGCGCCTGGCCGCCGGCAAGCCGGAGCAGGGTACCATTCACTTGAATTTGCTGCATGAGGGCGCCGATATCGTCATCGAAATGACGGATGATGGTGCTGGCGTGCCACTGGAAGCGGTGCGGCGCAAGGCCATCAAGCGCGGCCTGCTGGACCCGCAGGCGCAGTTGAGTGACCACGAGATCCTGCAGTTCATCCTGCGGCCAGGCTTTTCCACCGCCGAAAAGATTACACAGATTTCCGGGCGTGGGCTGGGCATGGATGTGGTGCACGAGGAGGTCAAGCAACTGGGTGGCTCGATGAGTATCGAGTCGGCGCAGGGCAAGGGGGCGCGTTTCCTGATCCGCCTGCCGTTCACCGTGTCGATCAACCGTGCGCTGATGGTGCACCTGGGCGAAGAGCAATACGCCATTCCGCTCAATACCATCGAGGGCATCGTCCGCGTGCCACCTGCCGAGCTTGCGGCGTGCTACCAGCTGGACTCGCCGCGCTATGTCTATGCCGGCCACGAATACGAGCTGCGCTACCTGGGCGAGTTGCTGCAAGGCCTGCCGCGCCCGGCGCTGCTGGGGCAAAGTGTGCCGTTGCCGGTGCTGCTGGTGCATTCCAAGGAGCAGTCGTTCGCCATCCAGGCCGACAACCTGTCGCCCAGCCGTGAGATCGTGGTGAAAAGCCTGGGGCCGCAGTTTGCCGCGGTTGCCGGGTTATCGGGGGCGACACTGCTGGGCGATGGCCGGGTGGTACTGATTCTTGACCTGCTGGGCCAGCTGCGCGGCCAGCAGCGACGGCTGGCCCGCCTGCCCGGAGGCGGTAGCCAACGCCAGTTGCTTGGCCCGGCACCGCGCCGTGCCTTGCTGGTGATGGTGGTGGACGATTCGGTAACCGTACGCAAGGTTACCAGCCGCCTGCTGGAGCGCCACGGCATGAGCGTGCTCACGGCCAAGGATGGCGTCGATGCCATGGCCCTGCTGGAAGAGCACCGGCCCGACGTGTTGTTGCTGGACATCGAAATGCCGCGCATGGACGGCTTCGAGGTGGCCACACGCATCCGCCGTGACGCACGGTTGAAAGACTTGCCGATCATCATGATCACCTCGCGTACTGGGCAGAAGCACCGGGACCGCGCCATGGCCATCGGCGTCAACGAATACCTGGGCAAGCCGTACCAGGAGTCGCTGCTGTTGCAGAGCATCGCCCATTGGAGCCAGGCCCATGCTTGAACTGATTTCCGGCCAGCGCAGCAGCCTGACCGGGCTGTTGCTACCGTTGGGGGACCGCACGCTGGTGTTGCCCAACGTGGCGGTGGCCGAGTTGAGCGGGCAGCGTAACCTGGTGTGCCAGCATGGCGACCCCGCCTGGCACCTGGGGTGGATTGACTGGCGTCAGCAACGCCTGCCGTTGATCGGTTTCGAGGCCGCGTGCGGTGGTGAGACGCCGTGCGGGGAGCGGGCTCGCGTGGTGGTGCTCAATGCTTTGGGCGATACCGGCTTGCGGTACCTGGCGCTGTTGCTGCAGGACATTCCGCGCTCGTGCAAGCTCGACAGCCAGCTGAACTACGTGGATGTGGCGCTGGGCAGGTTGGAGCTGGCGGCGGTGCAGGTGGGTGAGCAGGTGGCGCGGGTACCGGACCTGGTCGCCTTGGAAAGGCTGGTGCGTGACGCGGATCTGCAACCTGACCTTGGTTAGGATGTGAGGCGCAGGGCCTCTTCGCGGGTAAACCCGCTCCTACAATGGCTGCGCGCTCAGTTGTAGGAGCGGGTTTACCCGCGAAGGGGTCATCATCATCACAACAGGAACCCAGCCCACCTCAGGAGGTCTGTGTTTGCATGTATTACGGTGAACGCTTCAACGCCTGGACCCACCTGGTCGGTGCCGTCCTCGCTGCTATTGGTGCCATCTGGCTGATCGTGGTCGCGGGCCTGCAAGGCGACCCGTGGAAGATCGTCAGCTTCTCCATCTACGGCGGCACGCTGCTGTTGCTGTACAGCATCTCCACCCTGTACCACAGCACCCGTGGGCGGGCGAAAGTGATCATGCGCAAGCTCGACCACCTGTCGATCTATCTGCTGATTGCCGGCAGCTACACGCCGTTTTGCCTGGTCAGCCTGCGCGGCCCTTGGGGATGGAGCCTGTTCGGCGTGGTCTGGGGGCTGGCGATCATCGGCATGTTGCAAGAGATCAAGCCGCGCTCCGAGGCGCGTATCCTGTCGATCATCATCTACGCAGTGATGGGCTGGATCGTGCTGGTTGCAGTCAAACCACTGCTGAACTCGCTGGGCACTGCCGGCTTCGCCTGGCTGGCTGCCGGCGGCGTGTTCTACACCGTCGGCATCATTTTCTTCGCCTTCGACAGCCGTTTCCGCCACTGGCATGGCATCTGGCACCTGTTCGTGATCGCTGGCAGCCTGATGCACTTCGTGGCGGTGTCGTTCTACGTGCGCTAGTTAAAAATCGCCCCACAACTGCTGTGCCACCGACAGCGCCACCACCGGCGCGGTCTCGGTGCGCAGCACGCGCGGGCCAAGGCGTGCTGCGTGGAAGCCGGCGGCTTTGGCCTGCTCGACTTCGGCTTCGCTCAGGCCGCCTTCGGGGCCGATCACGAAGGCCAGGGTTGCGGGCTTTGCATGGCTGGTGAGCGGCTCGGCCACCGGGTGCAGGACCAGCTTCAGGTCAGCCTTGGTGCTGCTCAACCATTCCGCCAGAGGCACGGGTGGGTGAATGACTGGCAAGGTAGAACGCCCGCATTGTTCACAGGCGCTGATCGCCACTTGGCGCCAGTGGACCAGGCGCTTGTCGGCGCGTTCGTCTTTCAGGCGCACTTCGCAGCGTTCGCTGACGATCGGGGTGATTTCGTTGGCGCCAAGTTCGGTGGCCTTCTGGATCGCCCAGTCCATGCGCTCGCCACGGGAGAGGCCCTGGCCCAGGTGCACATGCAGCGGTGAATCGGCCTGGCCGGCAAAGGCCTGGTCAAGGCTGACGCGGACAGTTTTCTTGCCCACCTCGAGCAACTGACCACGGAATTCCTGGCCGCTGCCATCGAACAGCTGCACGGCGTCGCCGGGTGCCATGCGCAGCACGCGGCCAATGTAATGGGCCTGGGCCTCGGGCAGGTCGTGCTCGCCAAGGCTCAGGGGGGCGTCGATGAAGAAGCGGGACAGTCTCATGGGTTTGCTCGGTAAATAGAGAGACGCAGATCCCCTGTGGGAGCGGGCGTGCCCGCGAATCAGGCGCCGCGGTGCCTGGCAAGGGCTTCGCCCTTGTTCGCGGGCTCGCCCGCTCCCACAGGAAAAGTGGTGTGGCGAATTGCCGGGCCTAGCCCGGGTCGCGGAAGTCGGGATGGAAGTTGGCCGGTACTGCGACACTGACGCTGTCGCGGGTGGCGATATCGATGCCTTCGCTGGCCACTTCGGCAAGGAAGTCGATCTGCTCGGGGGTGATCACGTACGGCGGCAGGAAATACACCACGCTGCCCAGCGGTCGCAGCAGGGCGCCGCGGGTCAGGGCGTGCTCGAACACCTTCAGGCCACGGCGCTCCTGCCAGGGGTAGGCAACCTTGCCTGCCTTGTCTTGAACCATTTCGATGGCCAGGGCCATGCCAGTCTGGCGTATTTCGGCAACATGAGCATGATCGGCCAAATGTGCAGTGGCTGTGGCCATGCGCGTGGCCAGGGCCTTGTTGGCCTCGATCACGTTGTCCTGCTCGAAGATATCCAGGGTCGCCAGCGCTGCAGCGCACGCCAGCGGGTTGCCGGTGTAGCTGTGCGAGTGCAGGAACGCGCGCAGTGTCGGGTAGTCGTCGTAGAACGCCTGGTACACCTTGTCGGTGGTCAGGCAGGCGGCCAGCGGCAGGTAGCCGCCGGTCAGGGCCTTGGACAGGCACAGGAAATCCGGGCGGATGCCGGCTTGCTCGCAGGCGAACATCGTGCCGGTGCGGCCGAAGCCCACGGCGATCTCGTCATGGATCAGATGCACGTCGTAGCGGTCACAGGCCTCGCGCAACAACTTGAGGTACACCGGGTGGTACATGCGCATGCCACCGGCACCCTGTATCAGCGGCTCGACGATCACGGCGCTGATCGAGGCGTGGTGTTCGGCCAGGGTCTGCTCCATGGCCTGGAACATGTTGCGCGAGTGCTCTTCCCAGCTCATGCCCTCGGGGCGCAGGTAGCAGTCAGGGCTTGGCACCTTGAGGGTGTCGAGCAGCAGCGCCTTGTAGGTTTCGGTGAACAGCGGCACATCACCCACCGACATGGCGGCAATGGTTTCGCCGTGATAGCTGTTGGTCAGGGTGACGAAGCGCTTCTTGTCCGGTTTGCCGATGTTCTGCCAGTAGTGGAAGCTCATCTTCAGCGCCACCTCGATGCACGACGAGCCATTGTCGGCATAGAACACCCGGTCGAGACCGGCCGGGGTCATGGCGACCAGGCGCTCGGACAGCTCGATCACTGGCTGATGACTGAAACCGGCCAGGATCACGTGCTCGAGCTGGTCGACCTGGTCCTTGATGCGCTGGTTGATGCGCGGGTTGGCATGGCCGAAGACGTTGACCCACCAACTGCTCACCGCATCCAGATAGCGTTTGCCCTCGAAGTCTTCCAGCCACACGCCTTCGCCGCGCTTGATCGGGATCAGCGGCAGCTGCTCGTGGTCTTTCATCTGGGTACAGGGGTGCCACAGGACCTTGAGGTCGCGTTGCATCCACTGATCATTGAGGCCCATGGGCACTTCTCCTGGCTTTGCGGCGTGGTTCGACCGCGTAAGCCTAAGCAATGCCGCAGGGCAGGACAACCGCTGCCGTTCAATGGCGGTGGGTGCCGGTCCATTCGAGCTTGCGGATATGCACGGTGCCGGCGTGCGAGGTGGAGATGGTCAGGCGCCGAAAGGGGCCGTCAATCACCTGGTAGTAGGGGTGTGTAGCGATCGGGCCCGGGCGAGCGTCCCGGAAGCCGCTACCTTCGAGGGTGAGCCAGTAAAAAATGCGAGGGGATGGCGCAACCAGGTCATAGTCGATGTTCTCGGCATCGAACAACATGTGCAGGTCTTCGCTCAGAAAGTCGCTGACTACGTAGTATTCCAGCCGCAGGGACTCGACCTCTTGAGCGAACGCAATCGAAATTTCGCTGTGTTCACCAATGACCAGCTCGGTACCGTCCTCGCCCTTGAAGGCTTCGTGAAAGCCGATCCAGGACGTGCTGCTGGCGTGGAAGCTCAGGCCTGAGGCTGTGCGAAGTGTCTGCCTGTGTAACAGAAGCTGCCGCTCCACTTGGTTGAAACGCTCCTCGAAGATCATGCGCAGCACCCCCTGGCGGGCTTTTGGCCATCTTCGCCAGCTTCGCCTACCACCCTGTGACGTGGCTACTGGCAAAAATGTCAGTTGCCAAAAGGACTTGATGTCACTGCGCTGGCAGGGTGACCGGACCTGACGTATTCTTAACGCATCTTCCCGGGGCATTCCTGCCTCTCCCCGTTTCTGTAACCTCTGACTCGGAGTTCGCCGACATGGCTGCTGCTTGGGTGCGCCTGTGCGCGTTGGTATTGATTGGTGTGTCCAGCGGCGCTGCGCTGGCAAAAGACAAGACGCCCACGGCGATTGTCGTGGGGGGTGGCCTGGCAGGCCTGACGGCAGCCTACGAGCTGCAGAACAAAGGCTGGCAGGTGACCCTGCTGGAGGCCAAGGCGGGCATGGGCGGGCGTTCGGGCCTGGCCACCAGCGAGTGGATCGGCAACGCCAAGGCACAGCCGGTGCTCAACCAGTACCTCGACCGTTTCAAGCTTGAAACACTGCCGGCGCCCGAGTTCGTGCGTACCCCGGGTTACTTGATTGACGGCGAATACTTCAGCGCCAGCGACCTGGCCACCAAGCAACCGGCCACTGCTGAGGCGCTCAAGCGTTACGAGAAAACCCTTGATGACCTGGCCCGTTCGATCGATGATCCGCTGAACCCGCAGGCAACCAGCACGCTGTTCGCCCTTGACCAGATCAACGTCTCCACCTGGCTGGACAAACTGCAACTGCCGGCCACCGCCCGTCAGTTGATCAATCAGCAGATCCGCACCCGCTACGATGAACCGTCGCGCCTGTCGCTGCTGTACTTCGCCCAGCAGAACCGCGTGTACCGCGGCGTCAGCGACCGCGACCTGCGCGCCGCGCGCCTGCCCGGTGGCAGCCCGGTGCTGGCCCAGGCTTTCGTCAAGCAGTTGAAAACCATCAAGACCAGCTCGCCGGTTACCGCCATTGTCCAGGACAAGGATGGTGTCACGGTAAAAGTCGGCAGCGTCGGCTATAAGGCGGATTATCTGGTCATGGCTGTGCCCCTGCGCGCGCTGGCCAAGATTCAGATGACCCCTGGCCTGGACAGCCAACACCTGGCGGCGCTCAAGGGCACCAACTATGGTTGGCGCGACCAGATCATGCTCAAGTTCAAGAAACCCGTATGGGAAAGCCGCGCACGCATGTCGGGCGAAATCTTCAGTAACGCCGGCCTCGGCATGCTGTGGGTCGAACCGGCGCTCAAGGGTGGTGCCAATGTGGTGATCAACCTGTCCGGCGATAACGCTCGCCTGCTGCAGGCGTTTGGTGAAAAGCAGATGGTCGACCAGGTGTTGATCCGTCTGCATGCGTTCTACCCACAGGCCCGTGGTGCTTTCACCGGTTACGAGGTCAAGCGATACAGCGCGGACGCTGGCACGGGTGGTGCCTACCTGGCCTACGGTCCGGGGCAGATCAGCAAATACTGGCGCCTGTGGGAACGTCCGGTGCAGCGCATGACCTTTGCCGGTGAGCACACGGATGCCCTGTATCCGGGCACTCTGGAAGGCGCCCTGCGCAGTGGCCAGCGTGCGGCTAGCCAGGCACAGGACCTGTTGGCCGGCAAGTCGTTCGACCCGGCCAAGGCGCTGCCGGTTGCGGCGGCGGCAGGTGCGGTGGCCGCCAAGGAGAGCAAGGGCGGATTCTTCTCCAATATGTTCGGCGGTTCGTCCGACAAGGGCGACAAGGCTGACAAGGCGCCGGCCAAAGCTGAGCCTAAGCAGGCCGAAGAGGCCAAGCAGGACAAGCCAGGCTTCTTCAAGCGCCTGTTTGGCGGGGCGCAAACGCCAGAGGCGAAGGCTGAGCCAATTGCCAAGGCTGAGGAAGTGGCGCCTGCACCTGCGCCCGCTCCACAGGCAGCTCCGGCTCCTACAGCGCCTGCGCCTTTGGCCAAGGAAACGGCTGCCAAGCCTGCGGCAACCAAAGCCGCTCCCGCCAAGCATGCGCCCGCGCACAAGCCAGCCCACAAGGCTGCCGAGACGAAGAAGGCGACAGCCAAGTCGGAGCCTGCGAAGAAGGCTGTAACCAATACCCAGGCCAAGGCGGGCTGATCGATCGACAGTGCCGGCCTGTTCGCAGCCTGAGGGCCGGCACTGCAACCCCAACTCTCCGACTATCGTTAATGTTTTCTTAATGGTCAGCTAACAGAATAAATATCGGATTCCTCGATAATCCAAAGCAATTTTTTCCGCTTTTCTTCGATACGTTACGCGTTAGTCTGTGCATAGCTTTCACGGGGAAACACGCAACATGCAACTGCGCAATTCACCTTCTCGCTACGGCGTGGTCAGCATCATCCTGCACTGGGGCGTAGCACTCGCAGTCTTCGGCCTGTTCGGCCTGGGCCTGTGGATGGTCGGCCTCGACTACTACAGCCCATGGCGCAAAGCTGGCCCGGACCTGCACAAGAGCATCGGCCTGGTGCTGCTGGCGGTGATGCTGCTGCGGGTAGTCTGGCGTTTCATCAGCCCGCCACCACCGGCACCCACCAACCACGGCGCAATCACACGCCTGGCGGCCAAGCTGGGCCACCTGGCCCTGTACCTTGGTCTGTTTGCGGTGATGGCTGCCGGTTACCTGATTTCCACCGCCGACGGCGTCGGCATTCCGGTGTTCGGCCTGTTCGAAGTGCCGGCACTGATCAGCGACCTGCCTGACCAGGCAGATGTGGCGGGTGTGGTTCATTTGTGGCTGGCTTGGGGGCTGGTGATTTTTGCCGTGCTGCATGCCCTTGCCGCGCTCAAGCATCATTTCATCGACCGTGACGCGACCCTGACTCGCATGCTGGGCCGCAAAGCTTGACTCTCAACCTCAATTACACAGGAAGGAACAGGATGTTGAAAAAGACTTTTGCCGCTCTGGCGCTCGGTACCGCTCTGCTCTCTGCTGGCCAGGCCATGGCTGCCGAGTACAAGATCGACAAGGAAGGCCAGCACGCGTTCGTTGACTGGAAAATCAGCCACCTGGGCTACAGCTTCATCCACGGTACTTTCAAGGATTTCGACGGCAACTTCAGCTGGGACAGTGCCAAGCCTGAAGCCAGCAAGATTAGCGTCGACTTGAAAACTGCCAGCCTGTGGTCGAACCACGCCGAGCGTGACAAGCACATCGCCAGCGCCGACTTCCTCGACGTGAAGAAGTACCCGGACGCCAAATTCGTCTCCACCAGCGTCAAGTCGACTGGCGACAAGACGGCTGACGTGACCGGCGACCTGACCATGCACGGTGTCACCAAACCGGTGACGTTCAAGGCTACCTTCAACGGTGAAGGCAAGGACCCATGGGGTGGCGAGCGCGCTGGCTTCAACGCCACCACCACGCTGAACCTGAACGACTTCGGCATCAAAGGCCCAGGCGCTACTTCGCAGACCCTGGACCTGGATATCAGTGTCGAAGGTGTGAAGCAGAAGTAATTTCTGCTGGCTGAAGACCGAGGGGGCCGCTTTGCGGCCCTATCACGACACAAGGCCGCTCCTGCAGAGATCAAGAAATTCTCTGCAGGAGCGGCCTTGTGTCGTGATAGGGCTGCCAAGCAGCCCCCTCGGTACTTCTATCAGCCCTTGCGGGTCAGCAGCGCCGGGCGCTCACCGCGTGGGCGGCTTGGCAGGTCATCCAGTTGCTCAGGCGTCGGGAAGCGGTCCAGTTTGGACTCCTTGCGAATGATCACTGGCTGTTTTTCCGGCTGACGCGGGTTGCGCACGGCCGGCTCTTGCCGGGCAGCATCGTCACGCGCAGGGCGACCACGGCCACCGCCGCCATCACGACGGGCACCGCCACCGTTGTTGGCGCGGGGCGGGCGTTTCTCTCCGCCGGCACTGCCACCACTGCGTGGCTGGCCGCCATTGCGGGCTTGGCCTTGGCCGCCAGCGTTGCTGCGTTGACCATTGCCTTGCCCCTGACCTTGGCCAGCTCCACCTGGGCGACGGTTGCGGCCCTGGTTCTTGCCCTGGTACGGACTGACATAGTCGGCGCGGTTACCGAAGTTATCGACCTCGTCGTCCAGGAACTCTTCCGGGTCGCGGTCTGCTGGCGGTTTCGGCACGCCGTTATTGCTGGCCTGCTGTGGGCGTGGCTTCTTGTCGCGCGGCTTGCGCGGCTGCTGCTTGTCGCCACTCTTTTCCTTTTCGTCCGGCTTGGCCGCAGCTGGCTGCCTGGCTTTGCCTTTGTCCTTGCCTTTGTCCTTGCGGCCGCCGTTGCTGTCTTTAGCACCTTCGCCACGGGCTTGCTGGTTGCGGCCACCGCGGCCGTTGTTTTGCGGGCGCTCGCGTGCTTCAGGCTTCTCGGCTTCGACCTGGCTGGCGTCGAAGCCCATCAGGTCGCCATCCGCGATGCGTTGCTTGGTCACCCGCTCGATGCTCTTGAGCAGCTTTTCTTCATCTGGCGCGACCAGGGAAATAGCTTCGCCCGAACGACCGGCACGGCCGGTACGGCCAATGCGGTGGACGTAGTCCTCCTCGACATTCGGCAGCTCGAAGTTGACAACGTGGGGCAACTGGTCGATGTCCAGGCCGCGGGCAGCGATGTCGGTGGCGACCAGTACGCGCACGCTGTTGGCCTTGAAGTCGGCCAAAGCCTTGGTGCGAGCGTTCTGGCTCTTGTTGCCGTGGATCGCGGCAGCGGTCAGGCCTTGCTTTTCCAGGTACTCGGCCAGGCGGTTGGCACCGTGCTTGGTTCGGGTGAACACCAACACCTGTTCCCAGGCGCCCAGGGTGATCAGGTGCGCCAGCAGGGCACGCTTGTGGCTGGCAGGCAGCCGGTACACCCGCTGCTCGATACGCTCGACGGTGGTGTTCGGTGGGGTGACCTCGATACGCTCCGGGTTGTGCAGGAGCTTGTCGGCGAGGTCGGTGATGTCCTTGGAGAAGGTGGCCGAGAACAGCAGGTTCTGCCGCTTGGCCGGCAGGCGGGCGAGCACCTTCTTGACGTCGTGGATGAAGCCCATGTCGAGCATGCGATCGGCTTCATCAAGTACCAGGATTTCCACGTGGGCCAGGTCGACCTTGCCTTGGCCGGCCAGATCCAGCAGGCGGCCTGGGCAGGCGACCAGCACATCAACGCCTTTGGCAATGGCCTGGATCTGCGGGTTCATGCCAACGCCGCCGAAGATGCAGGCGCTGACCAGTGGCAGGTCACGGGCATAGACCTTGAAACTGTCATGCACCTGGGCTGCCAGTTCGCGGGTCGGTGTCAGGACCAGTACGCGAGGCTGGCGTGGGCCGTGGCGCTGCGATTTGTCGGGATGGCCGGCCGGGAACAGGCGCTCGAGAATCGGCAGGGCGAAGCCGCCGGTTTTACCCGTACCTGTCTGTGCGGCAACCATCAGGTCGCGGCCTTGCAACACGGCGGGAATGGCCCGCTGTTGCACGGGGGTCGGCTGGGTGTAGCCCGCAGCCTCGATAGCGCGGACAAGAGCCTCGGAGAGACCGAGGGAAGCAAAGGACATGGGCGATCCTGTTCTCGTGTGGGCTGGGCCCGTTGGGATGTTCTGCCTGGCGCGACGGGCATCGGTGAAATGCGATCGCGTCCGGTCCAGCTGGGCTTTCACTGCACATCCGGGAAACGGAGGCTGGACGCGAAGGGGCGTCGGTGCCGATCGGGATGCCTGTTGCGAGGCCGAGCGTCCGGGCGTGAGCCGGGCGGGAAGGCCCGAGTATAACAGAGCTATCGCGCTGTGCTGCTTTCCTGCTGCTCAACGGCGTTGAGAATGTTTCCAGTGTCGCTTGTATAGCGGTTGCTGATCGCTGCATAGGCCGGTTCCTGCTTGAACCGCTGCAGCTCTTCGGCAAAGGCCACGGCCAGTGCCTCGCGCCCAGGCTTGCGCACCAGGCCCAAATACTGCGCCTGGCGGCTGACTACCAGCGGCAGTTCTTCGACTTGCTGTTGCAGGCCGAGCTGGCGGAGCAGGTAATGCCCGACCCTGCGGTCGGTGATCGCCAGGTCGATACGGCCCAGCACCAGCTTGCCGAAGTTGGCTTCGTGGGTGGGTGCGGCTTCGCGCTTGAAGTGCGGGGCCTCGGTGAACGCTTTACCGTAGGCGTAGCCGGGCGAGGTGCCGACGGTGAGGCCGGCGAGGTCGTCCAGGTGGGTGACGGCATGGCGGCGCGAGCGGCTTTGGAACAGGACGAATTCGACCTCCGACATAGGTTCGGAGCCATACACCATGTAGGGTTGGCGCGCGTCCGTCTGGAAGATGTCGAGAATGCCATCGGCCAGGCCCTGCTCAGCCATCGCCAAGCAGCGCTTCCAAGGCAGGAATTGCCACTCCACTTCGACGCCGAGGCGTGCGAAGACCTGGCTGGCGACTTCGTAGTCGATGCCGCGCGGTTGGCCGTTGTGCTGAAACACATAAGGTGCCCAGTCGTCGGTTACCAGGCGCAAGCGTTCGCCCAGAGCCAACGGGCTCAGGCAAACGAGCAGGAGGATCCAGAACAGACGGGCGATATGTGGCATGGCCGGAGATTACGCGCTCGGCCGGTGTACGGTAAAGGCATGCACGATCGATGTGGGAGCGGGCGTGCCCGCGAACACCGGCGAAGCCGGTGCCAACGATCGGGTTACTCTCTTCGCGGGCACGCCCGCTCCCACAAAGCCGCGCAAGACAATGAATTTTGCGGGCACATCAGGCTTGAGTGGTTCGCAGCAGATGCGCCTCGATATCCTTGCGCCGCTCGCCCAGCGATAGCCGTAGCCCCGGATGGCGCAGGCACTGACGCAGCCGCTCGGGCTCCATGTAGCCGTAGCGGTCATTGAGGTTTTCCAGGGCCTTGTCCCACCAGGCGGACGCGCAGGCGCGGTCGAACTCATTGGGGTAGGGGTAGCAGCCATAGAGCAATTCGCGGGCGAACTGGCGCTCGTGGCTGGGCAGGGTCAGGCTCAGCGCTTTGTAACCCAGACGGTGCAGGGTGGGTGGTCGCGGCAGTTGGTCGTTGACCCGCGCAACGTCGGCCAGGGCCGAGGGGCTGAGTGGGTCGTGGTCGTGCTTGCGCAGCCAGGCCTGAATCTTGGCGCGGAACTGCGCCTTCCGGCTCCAGTAGTGATGGATGACATCGGTACACTCGGCCAGCTCCAGGTTGCGGTAGGCCGCCACTGCCAGGCAGAACTCCTCAAGGGTATAGGCCTCGCGAGCCAAGGGGTAGAATTCGTCCATCATGGCGATGGAGCGGTCCAGGGTGCCGCAGTCCTCGGCAGTGAGGCCGATAACGCCGGAATTGACGAGCGGCATCTGGCAGTCGGCCAGTCCCCGGGACTCGAGAAGGGTCAGCAGGTTTTTGTACAACAGGCACTTCTGGTCAGCGCCGTAGCGTGTGCCGATGGCGTTGCACAGCAGGCGGTTGGGCGCCACACGGGCGAACAGGTGCAACGGTGAAGTGCGGAAGAAGGTGTCTGTATCGATCAGTACTGCCAGCGGGTGTTGCTGCAGTACCTGGCGCAACAGCACATGCTTGCTGCGAAAGTGATAACCGTGCGGGGCATTCCATGCCTGGCGCGTGGCCTCGTCCAGCAGGTGGACGGTGACGGGCAGCTTGGCGTAGGGCTGCGCATTGTCGGTGTAAACCTGGATGTCCATGGCCTCGCCGGCTGCGCTGCCCAACTGGGCGAGGGCGCTGACGATGCTGAAGCAGGCTTCCTGATGGTAGGTTGCCGAGCCAAAAGCCAGGTAAACAAGCTGTGGGCGCGAAGGTTGGGGGTGCTGCATGGCAGGCGAGACCTGTTTAACCCGAAATTGAATAAGGCTTTAGTCTATGACCAAAGCCTTAATCATTTCTTAAACAGACTTTGCCAAAAGATTTCAGCGCGGCAGCTTCAGGTTGTTCCAGATCGCCAGGCTCGGTTCAGCCTGGTTCAAGGTATAGAAGTGCAGGCCCGGCGCGCCGCCTTGCAACAGCTGTTCGCACATGCGGGTAATCACTTCTTCGCCGAACGCCTGGATGCTGGCAGTGTCGTCGGCATAGGCTTCCAGCTGCTTGCGGATCCAGCGCGGGATCTCGGCACCACAGGCATCGGAGAAGCGGGCCAGCTTGCTGTAGTTGGTGATCGGCATGATGCCCGGCACCACCGGAATGTCCACGCCCAGCTTCTGTGCACGCTCGACGAAGTAGAAGTAGCTGTCGGCGTTGAAGAAGTACTGGGTGATGGCGCTGTCGGCACCGGCCTTGACCTTGTGCACAAAGTTGGCCAGGTCCGCCTCGAAGTTGCGCGCCTGCGGGTGCATTTCCGGGTAGGCAGCCACTTCCAGGTGGAAGTGATCAGCGGTTTCCTGGCGAATGAACTCGACCAGGTCACTGGCATAGCGCAGTTCACCACTGGCCATGCCCATGCCCGACGGCAGGTCGCCGCGCAGGGCGACGATGCGTTTGATGCCGGCGGCCTTGTACTCGGCCAGCAGGGCGCGCAATTCGGCCTTGGTGTCGCCCACGCACGACAGGTGCGGCGCGGCAGGTATCTTCACTTCGCTTTCCAGCTGCAGCACGGTATTGAGCGTGCGGTCGCGGGTCGAGCCACCGGCACCGTAGGTGCAGGAGAAGAAGTCCGGGTTATAGGTGGCCAGCTGGCGGGCGACGCCCATCAGCTTTTCGTGACCGGCGTCGGTCTTGGTCGGGAAGAACTCGAAACTGTAGCGGCGTTCTTGTGACATCAGGCGTTCCTCTGGCAACAAGCGTCTAGCGGCAAGCTGCAAGTAAAAGCCAGATCGGTGATGGCCGGTCTGGCTTGGGCGTCGTTCAAGATCTGTGTTTCTGGAGCTGCAAGTGGCAATGGCACGGTATGCCTTTGCTTGCCACTTGCAGCTTCAAGCTTGCCGCTTAGTAGCGGTAGGCGTGCGGCTTGAACGGGCCTTCGACGGTCACGCCGATGTAGTCGGCTTGCTGCTTGGTCAGCTGGGTGACCACGCCGCCGAAGCCGCGGACCATTTCCAGGGCCACTTCTTCGTCGAGTTTCTTCGGCAGCACTTCCACGGTCAGGCGCTCGGCTTTCTTTTCGGCCGACAGGTCAGCGAACTTCTGCTCGAACAAGAAGATCTGTGCCAGAACCTGGTTGGCGAACGAGCCGTCCATGATGCGGCTTGGGTGGCCAGTGGCGTTGCCCAGGTTGACCAGGCGGCCTTCGGCCAGCAGGATCAGGTAGTCGTCGTTCTGCGGGTCGAAGCTGCCAGCGCCGGTACGGTGGATCTTGTGAACCTGCGGCTTGACCTCTTCCCAGGCCCAGTTCTTGCGCATGAAGGCGGTGTCGATCTCGTTGTCGAAGTGGCCGATGTTGCAGACTACGGCACGCTTTTTCAGGGCCTTGAGCATGTTGGCGTCGCAGACGTTGACGTTACCGGTGGTGGTCACGATCAGGTCGATCTTGCCCAGCAGAGCCTTGTCGATGCTGGCTTCGGTGCCGTCGTTGATACCGTCGATGAACGGCGAGACCAGCTCGAAGCCGTCCATGCAGGCCTGCATGGCGCAGATTGGGTCAACTTCGGAGACCTTGACGATCATGCCTTCCTGACGCAGGGACTGGGCCGAGCCCTTGCCCACGTCACCGTAGCCGATCACCAGGGCCTGCTTGCCCGACAGCAGGTGGTCGGTACCACGCTTGATGGCATCGTTCAGGCTGTGACGGCAGCCGTACTTGTTGTCGTTCTTGCTCTTGGTGACCGAGTCGTTGACGTTGATCGCCGGGACTTTCAGCTCGCCCTTGGCCAGCATGTCCAGCAGGCGGTGTACACCGGTGGTGGTCTCTTCGGTCACGCCGTGCACGCGGTCCAGTACCTGCGGGTACTTCTTGTGCAGCAGTTCGGTCAGGTCACCACCGTCGTCGAGGATCATGTTGGCGTCCCATGGCTGGCCATCTTTCAGGATGGTCTGCTCCAGGCACCACTCGTACTCTTCTTCGGTTTCACCTTTCCAGGCGAACACCGGGATACCGGCGGCGGCGATCGAGGCGGCGGCCTGGTCTTGAGTCGAGAAGATGTTGCAGGACGACCAGCGCACTTCGGCACCCAGGGCAACCAGGGTTTCGATCAGCACGGCAGTCTGGATGGTCATGTGGATGCAGCCCAGGATCTTCGCACCCTTGAGCGGTTGCTCGGCCAGGTACTTGCGACGCAGGCCCATCAGCGCAGGCATTTCCGATTCGGCAATGATGGTTTCGCGACGGCCCCAGGCGGCCAGGGAGATGTCAGCGACTTTGTAATCGGTAAAACCAGCAGGCATGTTTGCAGCGCTCATGAGAGCCTCCATTCGTAATGTGCGAATGGGCGCCGTTGTGCGTTAAGCGCTCGCGGGAGCGAGCAACGCCCCATCCGAGCCTGACAGGCCTAGCCTGCTGCAGCGCCCCTCGGACAGGTGGCGGGCATGGCACCGCTGTGGGCAACCATGTAAAACGGCGCAGATTATAGCTGCCCCCGCCGGCTTGCCCAAGGTTTTCCGTCGATTAATCGCGACGATAGTCGATGTTCAATGGAGCGAAGGCAGCCGCTCTGCCATCATTGCTACACGTTAGCCAAGCAGGTCAGGAGTACAGATGAACTTTCACACCCGCAAGTGGGTTAAACCCGAAGACCTCAACCCCAATGGCACCCTGTTCGGTGGCAGCCTGTTGCGCTGGATCGATGAAGAGGCTGCGATCTACGCCATCGTCCAGCTGGGCAACCAGCGTGTGGTGACCAAGTACATGTCGGAAATCAACTTCGTCAGTGCTTCGCGTCAGGGTGACATCATCGAGCTGGGCATCACCGCTACCGCGTTCGGCCGCACCTCGATCACCCTCAAGTGCGAAGTGCGTAACAAGATCACCCGCAAGAGCATTCTGACTGTCGACAAGATGGTGTTCGTCAACCTGGGTGAGGATGGCTTGCCGGCAGCCCATGGGCGCACCGAGATCAAGTATGTGCAGGACCAGTTCCCGGATTCGGCAGTCGAATAGATTCTGGTTGCCTGTGCCGGCCTCTTCGCGGGTGAACCCGCTCCTCCAGGGTTACGCAAACCTGTAGGAGCGGGTTTACCCGCGAATGGGCCGCAAAGCGGCCCCGGCATTCTCAAGGCTGGGCGCTGACCTTGCGCACCACGCGCCCAATGCTCAACCCCTGCACCAGAATCGACGACAACACCACGATGTAGGTGATCGACAGCAGCAGGTCCCGTTCCTCGCCCAGCGGTAGCGACAGTGCAAGTGCCACCGACACGCCACCGCGCAGGCCACCCCAGGTCAGCACCCGCACCGTGCCTTTGGGCACCGGGCGCCAGCGCCGCAGCAGCACGATCGCCGGGGCCACCGTCAGCAGGCGCGACAGCAGCACTGCCAGCGCCAGCACGCCGCCGGCCGCCAGGTGCATCCAGTTGAACGGCAGCAGCAACAGCTCCAGGCCGATCAATGCGAACAGCAGCGCATTGAGCATGTCGTCGATCAGTTCCCAGAAACCGTCCATGTAACGGCGGGTCATGTCATTCATCGCCAGGTTGCGCCCCAGGTTGCCGATGATCAGGCCAGCCACCACCATGGCGATCGGTGCCGACACATGCAGTTCGTAGCACATCGCCGAACCACCGATTACCAACGCCAGGGTCAGCATGACTTCCACCTGGTACTGCTCGACACTCTTGATCATCCGGTAGGTGGCGTAGCCGATCAGGCCACCGAACACCACGCCGCCAATGGCCTCGCGGGCGAACAGGATCGCCGTGTCGGTCATGCTCGGTGTTTCACCCAGCTGGATGATGCCCAGCAACACGGTGAATACCACGACTGCCGTGCCGTCGTTGAACAGTGACTCGCCGACGATGGTGGTTTTAAGCGGTTTGGGCGCATTGGCAGTACGCAGCGCGCCAAGCACGGCAATCGGGTCGGTTGGTGAGATCAGTGCACCGAACAGCAGGCAGTAGATCAGGGGGACCTGCCAGCCGAACAGGGCAAACACCCAATGCGCCAGGTAGCCGATGACCACGGTGGCGATCAGCACGCCCAAGGTGGCCAGCAGGCCGATCGGCCAGCGGTAGCTGCGCAGGTCGCTGAGGTTGACGTGCAGGGCGCCGGCAAACAGCAGGAACGCCAGCATCCAGTGCATGAGCAGGTCGTTGAAGTCGATCTGGTTCATCAGCCCTTCGACGCGTTCTTCCAGGCCAGGGAAGCCGATAAGGCTCAGGCCCTGCAACATCAGGGAAAACAGCAGCGCCGTAACCATCACGCCGATGGCGGGGGGCAGGCCGATGAAACGGTAGTTCACATAGGTCAGAAGTGTGGTGAGGCAGATAAACGCGGCAACTAATTCAAGCATCCCGAATCCTGTAACAGTGGCTTCCAAGTCGTTACCCGAGTGACTCGGGCAGTTCTTTGATGACCTGGCACGGGGTTCGGGGCACAGGGTTTGACCGAATTAGTCCAAATCGTTCCCGTGACAGTCTGCACTGGTTACCCTGTGGGAGCGGGCGTGCCCGCGAACACCGGCAAAGCCGGTGCCATACACCGAGTTGCATTCTTCGCGGGCATGCCCGCTCCCACAAAGCCCCCCTGAACGCTATATATTCACAGCCATGAAAAGCCATAAGGACAAGAAGGCGTGTTGGCAACATCTCTGGTGCTGGTTGCCGCCCTGCTGCATGCAACCTGGAATACCCTGATCAAATTCAGCGGCGAGCGCTTGCTGGTCATTGCCAGCATGGACACGGTAGCGCTGGCCTTCGCGGTGCTGGCGGTGCCCTTCGTGGATGTTCCGCCTGCTGAAATCTGGCCTTGGTTGGTTGCTTCGGCACTGGCTGAGCAGTTGTACCGTTATTTGCTGATCCAGGCCTACCGCGTGGGCGACCTGGGGCTGGTCTATCCTCTGATGCGCGGGCTGTCGCCGTTGGTGGTGCTGGGGCTGACCCTGGCCTTTGCCGGGGAATCGCTGAGCCAGCAGCAGATCATCGGTATCCTGTTGATCCCCTGTGGCATGGCCTGTCTGTTGTGGCAGGGCGGCGGCGGTGACCGGCTACCATGGTCGATGCTGCCGGTGGTTGCCTTGATTGGCCTGTGCATTGGTTGCTACACCTGGTTCGACGGCCAGGCCGTGCGCCTGTGGGGCAAACCGTGGGATTACCTGGTCTGGCTGACCCTGCTCAGCGCCTGGCAATTCCCGTTGTTGGCGAGCGTAGCGCGGCGGGCGCCATTCGTACTGTTCTGGCGAACCCAATGGCGCCTTGGGTTGGCGGTAGGGTTCTGCGTATTGTTCAGCTATGCCCTGGTGCTGTGGGCCATGCACCTGGGGTCTGTGGCCGAAGCGGCGGCACTGCGGGAATTGAGCGTGATCCTGGTGGTGCTGCTGGGTATGCGCTACCTCAAAGAACCTTTTGGCGGGCCGAGACTCCTAGCTTGCGGGCTGGTATTGGCCGGCATGCTGGTAATGAAGCTTTGACCTGAAGACTGAACAAGGAGTCCTGTCCATGACTGTTGCCCTGTGGTGCATCCTGATTGCCCTGCTGTTGAACCCGCTTTGTGCCTTGATCGCCAAGGCGAGCAGCGGCCGCTTCGGCCTCAAGGACAATCACGATCCGCGAGCCTTCCTCGATACCTTGTCGGGCCTGCCACGGCGTGCCCATGCTGCGCAGCAGAATGGCTACGAAGCGTTTCCGGCATTTGCTGCGGCGGTGCTTGTGGCGGATATCGTCGGCAATGCCGAGCAGGTGACCCAGGATGTACTGGGGGTGATGTATATCACCAGCCGCTTGCTTTACATCATCTGCTACCTGGCCGACTGGGCTGCCTTGCGGTCGCTGGTGTGGCTTGCCGGCTTGGCACTGATCGTGTCGTTCTTCGTGGTTTCCATCTGAAACCGGCTGGCCATCTTCGCGGGCAGCCCCCGCGAAGATGGCCACAACGATCAAGGTACCTTGGGCACCTCAGGCAGTGGCTGGCCCTTGGGCCACAGCATCCAGATCTGCCCTTGCTGCTTCATGTTCCCGGCCAGCTCGCCGGCTTCCGGCCCAGTGCCCCAGAACAGGTCGGCACGCACTTCGCCGGTAATCGCCCCGCCGGTGTCTTGCGCGCCAACCGGTCGTACCACCGGCGAGCCGTCCGGGCGTGTGGTAGACAGCCACAACAAGCTGCCCAGGGGAATCACCTTGCGGTCGATGGCCACGCTGTAGCCGGCGGTAAGCGGTACGTTCAGCGAGCCGCGCGGGCCTTCGTTGCTGTCCGGGCGGGTGCTGAAGAATACGTAGCTGGGGTTGCTGGCCAGCAGCTCTGGTACGCGCTGCGGGTTGGCCTGGGCCCAGGCATGAATGGCGCCCATGCTCACGTCTTCTTTTTTCAGCTGACCCTGCTCCACCAGCCAGCGGCCGATCGGCCGATAGGGGTGGCCGTTCTGGTCGGCGTAGCCCAGGCGCAGTTGACGACCGTCTTCCAGTTGCACCCGGCCAGAACCCTGGATCTGCAGGAACTGCAGATCCATCGGGTCGGTCAGCCAGGCCAGCACCGGTGCCTGGACGCCGTTACGGTTGATGACCTCGGCCGTGTCATAGGGCTTGAGCACCCGACCCTCCAGACGGCCGCGCAGGCGTTTGCCCTTCAGTTCGGGGTACACGCTGGCCAGGTCGACCACGATCATGTCATCAGGGATGCCGTAGACCGCCACATGGTTGGTTGCCGATTGGCTCAGGCTGCCTGGGTAGACCGGCTCGTAGTAGCCGGTAATCAGGCCGTTGGCATTGTTCTCTGCAGAGCGCAGGCCGTACACCTGCAGGTTCTGTTCAAGGAAGGTACGCACTTGGGCGGCGCTGGCTGTGGCGCTGCCGGCCGCTTCGCAGGTGGCGGCCCACACCGGGTCGCGCTTGAGTTTTTCGCAGCCGTTGCGCCATGCATAAAAGCCGGCCAGCAGGTCTTCATCGCTGACCGCCGGCAAGTCTTTCCAAGTGGCCGGGGCATAGGTGGCGACAGCGTGGGGCTCGGGCTTGGCGCTCTCGCCGCCGTTGCAGCCGGCCAGCAAAGCCAGCACCGGCAGTGTCCAGGCCAGGTGGCGCAGGGCAGATTTCATGTGTGCATTCCTGTCATGAGCGAACATGAAGGTTCGCCCCTGTCTTTTATGTGGCTATTGGTGTTTGGCCCAGTGGCAGCGATACTGGCCGCCCATTTGCGTAGGCCGAAGTGAGCGTGATGTTGAAGCGATTGACCGTTGTTCTGCTGGCTGCACTTGCCCTGGTAGGGGCTTTGACGGGGTGTGACCGGGTTGACCCGAACTCGCCGCTGGGTAAACGCAAGGTGATCTTCAAGGACATGCTCAAGACAAGCGAAGACCTGGGGGGCATGCTGCGTGGCCGGTTGCCGTTCGACGGGGTAAAGTTTGCCGACGGTGCGCTGAAGCTGGACAGCCTGTCGCATCAGCCGTGGCAGCATTTTCCACAGGCGCGCGATGGTGGTGACAGCGCCGCCCGCGCCGACGTGTGGGAGCGCCAGGCGCGGTTTCATGACCTGGCTCGGCAGCTTGAAGGCGTCACCGGCGAACTGGTTGATGCCACCCGCAATCAGCCACTGGATGCTGCGCAACTGAAGGCACCGATGGACAAGGTCGAGGCTGCGTGCAAGGCCTGTCATAGCGAATTTCGTAATCATTGAATGGCTGTGCTTGCGCAAACCTTCGGGGCTTGTACAAATTCCTGTGGGAGCGGCCTTGTGTCGCGATAGGGCCGCTCAGCGGCCCCAGGATTTCAGCAAGAATGCATGCATAGCTGGAGGCGTCGCGCGGCCCTATCGCGACACAAGGCCGCTCCCACAAAGACCAGGCTTGCCGGCCAGATGCCTTAGCGGTCGAGATCGTCGACCGCTTCCTGCAGCTCTTTACGCGACTCGGCCAGCTTGTCCTTGCGCTTGTTGATCTTCTCGGCGTCGCCTTTCTTCTCTGCCTTCTTCAAGTCCTTTTCCCGCTGCGCCACTTCGTGACGCGCATCGAGCACCTTCTGCTCACGTTCCTTGCGCAGGCTGGCGTCGGTGCAGTTGTCCACACCGCGCAGGGCTTCCTCCAGCCCTGCAACCTGGTCGCTGTTACCGTGGTCACGGGCAATTTTCAGCTGGTTTTCGATGGCGCTGCGCTTGGCGGCACAACCGGTCAGGCCGGCATCCGGCTGGGCAGCCTGAGCAGTACCCGCGGCCAGGCCCAGTGTTGCGAGCAGGAAAAGAGTCGAAATACGTTTCATGAAAAGCCTCCCTAACGGGGCGGGGCAGCAAAAGTTGGGGGAAATCCTGCCTTGGTTTTGCCCATTTAGAAACCCTTGATGAGGTTTTCTGCCGGAGTCTCGGGTTTTTCCTACGCACTATTTGGTAAAAAATCATTGCTCAATGCGCTGGGGTGGGGTCCGGAAACCTTCTATGCCGGCTTCGGCCAACTGTGCGGCAATGGCTTGCACCTCGGAGGCTGCGAAAAATTCCACAAGTTGGCGCGAGCGTTTTGCGCCGATGCCGGGCACGGTTTGCCATTGCCCGGCGCTGCGTGAAGCCAGCGCCTGCCAGTCGCCAGCCAGTGGCAAATGCTTGCCAATGGGCACGCCAAGGGCGCGCAGCCATTGATCGAAGGGGCGTGAGCGGGCTTCGTCGAAACTGCCCAGCAGGTGTGCCGCGGTGAGTCTGCTGATGCCGGGGGCCTGCTGCAGGCGCTCGGCATCGAGCTGCAGCCAATCGGTCATGGACGTTACCAAGCCAGCTTCGACCAGCCGACGCCATGTGCCGGGCCCGGTGCGGGGCAAAGCCAGGCCCTGTTTACCGCCAAGCCAGGTGAGGCGGGCAATGAACTGCTCATCACAGCCCTCGCTGGCTTGCCAGCAGCTGTGGGCATGATAGCGGTCGGGCGCAGGCGCGATGATCGCCTGGCGTTCGACCGTGCGATGCACCACTTGCTCCAGGCGTGGAATGGTCAGCCCGGCCAGGGTGATGGCCACCTGGTCGCCGGGGCGGATGTCGAGGGTGTGCCAGCGCGCCAGCGAACCCAGGCTTACCTGGGTAATCCGTCGGTCGTCCAGGGTTACCGGCAGCAAGTGCAACACGGGCGTGACCCTGCCGGTGCGGCCAACCCGAAAGCGCACGTCGCGTACTTCGGCCAAGGCTTGTGCATAGGGATACTTCCAGGCCGCGATCCAGTAGGGCGCCTTGGCCTGCCAGCGCTCGGCAGGTGGTCGGCTGCCCTGGCGCAGGATTACACCGTCGGTGGCGAAGGGCAGAGCAGAGCGATACCAGTGCTCGCGCCAGTGTGCTGCATCCTCCAGCGTGTCGATGGCGATGCTGTAAAGCTGGCTGTCCGGAAACCCCAGCCGTGCCAGCTGGGCGAGGCGTTCGGCCTGTTGCTCGGGGCCGTGCGGCCAGCCCCACACGAACAGGCCGATAGCGTTGCCTTGTGCGCCGGTCAGTTGCTTGCGTGCGAGCAGCCCTGCCACGGTACCCCGGGCGTTGGCGCTGCCTGCCTTGGCTTGCACATGGTCGTCCAGGCGCAGATACAGCTCACCTTGCAAGTGCAGGTCGACCGCCTCGGGCAACTGCCGGGTGACAGCGCCGAGCTGTGGGATGTGTCGGCTCCAGTCATGGCCGTGTACACCGTCCCCCCGGCTGGTCAGCTGCACCAATCGGCCCTGTTGGTAGGTGAGGGAAACGGCTACGCCGTCGACCTTGGGCTGTACCCACACGCCGCTCTTGCCAGCCATCCATCGCGCCACGGCCTGGCGGTCTGCCAGCTTGTCAACGCCGGTATGCGGCACGGGGTGGGGGACCGGGCCGCGAGCGCTGGCCAGGGGGGAGGGGCTGGTGCCAACCGCGAAGCACTGCTGCAGGTGGTTCAGGCGCTCGCGGCTTTGGTCGTACAGTTCATCGGCGACCAGGGCAACACCCTGGCGATGGTAGTGCTCGTCCCATCGGGCAAGCGTGGCGCGCAGTTGCGCAACTTCGGCCTTGGCCTGTTGCGGGGTCCAGTCGGGGCATGAGGTGGCCCAGGCCTGGGGGGCGTTTAGCAACAGCATCAGAGTTAGTAACAGCATCAGCGGCATGGCCAGCATCCTTGCTTGGCGGGGTGAGTCCTCAGCGTAGGCAGGTAGTGCGGTGGGTGAAGTGCGAGGTTGTCAGGTGATATGTCCGAGGGGCTGTCTTGAGGATTGAGGTGGCGCTCGATCTCACAGGCGCTGGGACTGCTGTGGCGAACTCCTGGCAGCCACCCAATTTTCAAAACATACGCCCATTTTTTATTTGGGCGTGACTGAGTGATACAGGTGAAGTGATGGAAGTTGTTTTCGACGACCACGTCAATGCGTGAGAAAGGCCAGCGTCTGCCGCTTTATAAAACCCACTCATTCAATGCGATAGTGGGCCTGGTCATCGTGGTTTTCTCCGTTAAGTTTAAGGCCGCAAACTCAATATTAGCCAAGGACCACGATGACCATCGTCTTTCGTCCGCAGGGTACATTTGGCTGGTTCTGTTACGCCACATTCTAGGGCGCGATCTGCAAAACTTTAACTATCAAATATATAGCGCGTACAGATGGTTATCGATATCCGTAATGCGTAACACGACTTCATCTACCGAGCCGGTTTTAAGAGCATTGTATGCCTCCATTGCCACGTACCGCATCGCTGGCGCCGTCACGGTGAATTCATGTGCTGTGCCATCTTTGTCGGTTGCGAAAAGGAACAGAAGATCTTGATAGCCCTCCCGGGAGGAGTTGTAAGCTAAAAGGTTAATTTCGACAGCATGTACCAGCCATTCATTAGGCAAAATCAGCTCGTGTTTGTTCATGGTAACCTCCAGAAGTAGAAGAACTGCAGAAGCTTTTTGACTCTACACACCGAAAAAATTCACCACAACTAGCATTTTTATCAGGTGCCGCTACGCACACTTATAAGGCTCGTCTCGCCAACACGTCTCCCTGATCTTTGATACTTGCATGTGCCTGTCGCTTGTCGTATTTCTCGCTCAGCGTTGAAAAGCAGCGCTCGACCCCATTCAGGATTTAATCCAGCATTTGGGGTCAGATTGCTGCGCGCAATATAAAAAAGCCCCTGCCGATTGCTCGGCAGGGGCTTTCGTCTGGCGCTGTAGGAGACTTACAGGCCGGCAGCGTCACGCAGCGACTGGGCGCGGTCGGTGCGCTCCCAGGTGAAGGTGGTGAAGGTGTCGTCGCCGACAGTCTTCTGCTGCGGGGTGCGGCCGAAGTGGCCGTAGGCAGCGGTTTCCTGATACATCGGGTGCAGCAGGTCGAGCATGGTGGTGATGGCGTATGGACGCAGGTCGAAGCACTCACGCACCAGCTGGATGATCTTGTCGTCGGAGACCTTGCCGGTGCCGAAGGTGTTGATCGAGATGGAGGTCGGCTGGGCCACGCCGATGGCGTACGACACCTGGATCTCGCAACGCTCGGCCAGGCCGGCGGCGACGATGTTCTTGGCCACGTAGCGGCCGGCGTAGGCGGCGGAGCGGTCGACCTTGGACGGGTCCTTGCCGGAGAACGCACCACCACCGTGGCGGGCCATGCCGCCGTAGGAGTCGACGATGATCTTGCGGCCGGTCAGGCCACAGTCACCCACCGGGCCACCGATGATGAAGTTGCCGGTCGGGTTGATGTGGTACTGGGTGCCCTTGTGCAGCAGTTCGGCCGGCAGGGTGTGCTTGACGATCAGCTCCATCACGGCTTCTTGCAGGTCTTTCTGCGAAACCTCCGGGTTGTGCTGGGTCGACAGCACCACGGCGTCGATACCGACCACTTTGCCGTTCTCGTAGCGGCAGGTGACCTGCGACTTGGCATCCGGGCGCAGCCATGGCAGCAGGCCGGACTTGCGCGCCTCGGCCTGGCGTTCTACCAGACGGTGCGAGAAGCAGATCGGTGCAGGCATCAGGACTTCGGTTTCGTTGCTGGCGTAGCCGAACATCAGGCCCTGGTCACCGGCACCCTGGTCTTCCGGCTTGGAGCGGTCCACGCCCTGGGCGATGTCTACCGACTGTTTGCCGATGATGTTCATCACGGCGCAGGTGGCGCCGTCGAAGCCGACGTCGGAACTGTTGTAGCCGATGTCGATGATGACTTTGCGCACCAGGTCTTCCAGGTCGACCCAGGCCGAAGTGGTGACTTCGCCGGCGATGATGGCGACACCGGTCTTGACCAAGGTTTCGCAGGCTACGCGGGCGTATTTGTCCTGGGCGATGATGGCATCAAGGACAGCGTCCGAAATCTGGTCGGCGATCTTGTCCGGATGCCCTTCGGACACGGACTCGGAGGTGAAAAGGGAGTATTCGCTCATCTCGAAGGTTCCTGAAATTTACCGATGGTGTATGTCGCCAGCCGTCCGCTGAAAATGGCGGACCTGGATCTGGAAACCGTTACGCAAGCCCACGTACAGGCTGTCCGCATGGGCCAGCCCGGCAGCGTTGGCCCAGCGCGCCAGGTCGTCCTGTTCGAAGCCCAGCCAGAGGTCGCCGCAGGCTTCGCGCGCCCACCCCTGGTCATGGCTGCACAGTTCGGTGACCAGCAGGCTGCCGCCTGCCTTCACCCGTTTGGCCAGCTGGCGCAAGGCCAAGGCCGGGTCGCTGAAATGGTGCAGCACCATGTTCAGCACAACGCAGTCGGCGGCCACATCCGTTGCACCCAGTGCATCGGCCAACTGCAGGTTCACGTTGTCGAGCCCTTCGCGCTGGCACACCTGGCGCGCAAGCTCGAGCATGGTAGGGCTGTTGTCCAGGGCGGTGACCTGGGCGAAGCGCCGGGCCAGGTCGGGCAGGAAGCCACCGTCGCCGGGGCCGACTTCCAGCGCGCTGGCGGCCGGGTCGAAATGCAGTTTGTCGAGCAGCGCCAGCAGGCTGTCGCGGTACTGCGGAAGGCCGGCGATCAGGTCCTGCTGGGCACGGAACTTCTCTTCCACGCGCAGGAAGAAGTCCTGGCTGGTGGCGGCCCGGCGCTGCTGGACATGGGCTATGCGCGCCTGCACATCGGGCGGCAGGGCCAGCTCGTCGACTTCTTCGAGCAGCGCCGCGTGCAGCCGCCCCCCCAGGCGCAGGCCATCGGGCAGGGCACGACGGTAGAAGATGGCGTTGCCTTCGCGGCGGGTTGCCACGAGGTCGGCCTGAGCCAGCACCTTGAGATGATGGCTCATGCCCGACTGGCCGATGTCGAAGATCTGCGCCAGCTCCAGCACGCCGAACGAGTCGTTGGCCAGGGCGCGCAATACGTTCAGGCGCAACGCATCGCCACTGGCTTTGCACAGGGCGGCCAATGTTTCGCGTTGCTCGGGGATCGATTGCGCACGCAGGTTCATGGGGCGGCAGTCTAGACAGGCATCGATGCCCTAGCAAGGCCAATATCAAAAAGTTTTGATATTGGCGATGAGCTGCAAGCCGAAAGCCTCAAGTGACACGCTTTGGGGCGCCCCGAGTCGCGCTCTGCTTCTTCAGTTGCGGCTTAAAGCTGGCGCTTGGCGCTTAAATGTTTGCCCCAAGCGCCCCCAGTGGGCGAAAATGGCCGCCTTTTTCGTGACACCACCTATTCAAGCCCCCTAGGAGATCAGCGATGCCCAGCCGTCGTGAACGTGCCAACGCCATTCGTGCCCTCAGCATGGATGCCGTGCAAAAGGCCAACAGCGGCCACCCAGGTGCCCCCATGGGCATGGCGGATATCGCCGAAGTGCTTTGGCGCGACTACCTGAAGCACAACCCGAGCAACCCGAAGTTCGCCGACCGTGACCGCTTCGTGCTGTCCAACGGCCACGGTTCGATGCTGATCTACTCGCTGCTGCACCTGACCGGCTACGACGTCACCATCGATGACATCAAAGGCTTCCGCCAGCTGCACAGCCGCACCCCGGGCCACCCGGAGTACGGCTACACCCCAGGCGTTGAAACCACCACCGGCCCGCTCGGCCAGGGTATCGCCAACGCCGTGGGCTTCGCCCTGGCCGAAAAAGTACTGGCTGCCCAGTTCAACCGTGACGGCCACACCATCGTCGACCACAACACCTACGTGTTCCTCGGCGACGGCTGCATGATGGAAGGTATCTCCCATGAAGTCGCCTCGCTGGCCGGCACCCTGGGCCTGAACAAGCTGATCGCCTTCTATGACGACAACGGCATCTCCATCGATGGCGAAGTGCACGGCTGGTTCACCGACAACACCCCCGCGCGCTTCGAGGCCTACAACTGGCAGGTGATCCGCAACGTCGACGGCCACGATGCCGAAGAAATCAAGATGGCCATCGAGACCGCCCGCAAGAGCGATCGCCCGACCCTGATCTGCTGCAAGACCACCATCGGTTTCGGTTCGCCGAACAAGCAGGGCAAGGAAGACTGCCACGGTGCCCCGCTGGGCAACGACGAAATCGCCCTGACCCGCCAGGCCCTGAACTGGAACCACGGCCCGTTCGAAATCCCGGCCGACATCTACGCCGAGTGGGATGCCAAGGCCGCCGGTGCCAAGGCTGAAGCCGAGTGGAATCAGCGCTTCGACGCCTACGCCAAGGCCTACCCGGAGCTGGCTGCCGAGTTCAAGCGCCGTGCCAGCGGCGAGCTGCCGGCCGACTTCAGCGAAAAGGCCCAGGCCTACATCAACGAAGTGGCTGCCAAAGGCGAAACCATCGCCAGCCGCAAGGCCAGCCAGAACGCCCTGAACGCCTTCGGCCCGCTGCTGCCCGAGTTCCTCGGCGGTTCGGCTGACCTGGCCGGCTCCAACCTGACCCTGTGGAAAGGTTGCAAGGGCGTCGAAGCCGGTGACGCCAGCGGCAACTACGTGTTCTACGGCGTGCGCGAGTTCGGCATGACCGCCATCATGAACGGCGTTGCCTTGCACGGTGGCCTGGTGCCTTACGGCGCGACCTTCCTGATGTTCATGGAATACGCCCGCAACGCCGTGCGCATGTCGGCCCTGATGAAGCAGCGCGTGATCCACGTGTACACCCACGACTCCATCGGTCTGGGCGAAGACGGCCCGACGCACCAGCCGATCGAGCAGCTGACCAGCCTGCGCAGCACCCCGAACCTGGACACCTGGCGCCCGGCCGACGCGGTGGAATCCGCCGTGTCCTGGAAAAACGCCCTGGAGCGCAAGGACGGCCCTTCGGCACTGATCTTCTCGCGTCAGAACCTGCAGCACCAGGCGCGCGATGCCCAGCAGATCGCCGACATCAGCCGCGGCGGCTATGTGCTCAAGGATTGCGCTGGCGAGCCTGAACTGATTCTGATCGCCACCGGTTCCGAAGTGGGCCTGGCTGTTCAGGCCTTCGACAAGCTGACCGAGCAAGGCCGCAAGGTGCGCGTGGTTTCCATGCCGTGCACCAGCGTGTTCGATGCCCAGGACGCTGCCTACAAGCAGTCCGTGCTGCCGCTGGAAGTCGGTGCACGCATCGCCATCGAAGCTGCCCACGCTGACTTCTGGTACAAGTACGTCGGCCTGGAAGGTCGTATCATCGGCATGACCACCTACGGTGAGTCGGCGCCGGCTTCGGCATTGTTCGAAGCGTTCGGCTTCACCCTGGAGAACATCCTCGGTACTGCCGAAGAGCTGCTGGAAGACTGATGTAACAAATGGAGGGCAGTGACGCCCTCCAGGTCGTGCAAGGGGAGGGCTTTGCCCTCCATCGCGACGCAAGGCCGCTCCCACAGAAACGGTGCTGTCCTCCGGATGGCGCGGTCCCTGTGGGAGCGGCCTTGCGTCGCGATGGGCCGCAACGCGGCCCCAAAGCCATCATGCGTTAGCGAGCCAACCAATGCCCCACCCGCGTCCCTACAAAGTTGCACTCAACGGTTATGGCCGTATCGGCCGCTGTGTCCTGCGCGCGCTGTTCGAGCGGGGGGCAAAGGCCGGTTTCGAGATCGTCGCCCTGAACGATCTGGCCGATCAGGCCAGCCTGGAATACCTGACACGCTTCGACTCCACCCACGGGCGTTTTCCCGGCGAGGTCAAGGTCGACGGCGACTGTCTGCACATCAATGGCGATTGCGTGAAGGTAATGCGCAGTGCCACCCCCGAAGGCATCGACTGGGCTGCGCTGGGCATCGACCTGGTGCTGGAGTGTTCCGGTGCCTATAACACCCGTGCCGATGGCCAGCGTTTCCTCGACGCCGGTGCGCCAAGGGTGCTGTTCTCGCAGCCCATGGCCAGCGAGGCCGACGTTGACGCCACGGTGGTCTACGGCATCAACCAGGCCTGCCTTACCGGCAGCGAGCGCCTGGTGTCCAACGCCTCTTGCACCACCAACTGCGGCGTGCCGCTGCTGCGTGTGCTGGACCAGGCGTTCGGCATCGAATATGTACAGATCACCACCATCCACTCGGCGATGAACGACCAGCCGGTGATCGATGCCTATCACCACGAAGACCTGCGCCGCACGCGTTCGGCCTTCCAGTCGGTGATTCCCGTGTCCACTGGCCTGGCGCGTGGCATCGAGCGCCTGCTTCCGGAACTTGCCGGGCGAATCCAGGCCAAAGCGGTACGTGTACCGACCGTCAACGTCTCGTGCCTGGACATCACCCTGCAGACTGCCCGCGACACCAGTGCGGCCGAAGTCAACCGAGTGCTGCGCGAGGCTGCGCTGGAAGGTCCGCTTAAAGGCTTGCTGGCTTACACCGAGCTGCCGCACGCCAGCTGTGATTTCAACCATGACCCACATTCGGCGATCGTCGATGCCAGCCAGACGCGTGTTTCCGGGCCCCGCCTGGTAAACCTGCTGGCCTGGTTCGACAACGAATGGGGTTTTGCCAACCGTATGCTCGACGTTGCCGAACACTTTCTGCACGTCGTTCACCCAACCCGCAACAAACAGCCCTGAAGGACTGCATTCATGACCGTGTTGAAGATGACCGACCTCGACCTGCAAGGTAAACGCGTACTGATCCGCGAAGACCTCAACGTGCCTGTGAAGGACGGTGTGGTAGCCAGCGACGCGCGTATCCTGGCAGCGCTGCCGACCATCAAGCTGGCCCTGGAGAAGGGCGCAGCGGTAATGGTCTGCTCGCACCTGGGCCGCCCGACCGAAGGCGAATTCTCTGCCGAGAACAGCCTCAAGCCGGTCGCCGATTACCTGAGCAAGGCCCTGGGCCGTGACGTGCCGCTGGTTGCCGACTATCTGGACGGTGTCGCGGTACAGGCCGGTGAACTGGTGCTGTTCGAGAACGTGCGCTTCAACAAGGGCGAGAAAAAGAACGCCGACGAGCTGGCGCAGAAGTACGCTGCCCTGTGTGACGTGTTCGTCATGGACGCCTTCGGCACCGCCCACCGCGCCGAGGGTTCCACTCACGGTGTAGCCAAGTTTGCCAAAGTCGCTGCTGCAGGCCCGCTGCTGGCTGCCGAACTGGACGCCCTGGGCAAGGCCCTGAAGGCCCCGGCCAAACCAATGGCGGCCATCGTTGCCGGCTCCAAGGTTTCCACCAAACTGGACGTGCTGAACAGCCTGAGCAGTGTTTGCGACCAGCTGATCGTCGGCGGCGGTATTGCCAACACCTTCCTGGCCGCTGCTGGCCACCCGGTGGGCAAGTCGCTGTACGAGCCTGACCTGGTCGACACCGCCAAGGCCATTGCCGCCAAGGTCAGCGTGCCGCTGCCAGTCGATGTGGTGGTTGCCAAGGAGTTTGCCGAGAGCGCCGAAGCTACCGTCAAAGCCATTGCCGACGTAGCTGCCGACGACATGATCCTGGACATCGGCCCGCAAACCGCGGCCAACTTCGCCGAGCTGCTGAAATCGTCGAAAACCATTCTGTGGAACGGCCCGGTGGGCGTATTCGAATTCGATCAGTTCGGCAACGGCACCAAGGTACTGGCCAAGGCCATCGCCGACAGCGCCGCATTCTCCATCGCCGGTGGCGGTGACACCCTGGCCGCCATCGACAAATATGGCGTCAGCAAGGAAATCTCCTACATTTCTACCGGTGGTGGCGCCTTCCTCGAGTTCGTCGAGGGCAAGGTCCTGCCAGCTGTGGCAATCCTGGAAGAGCGGGCCAAGGCCTGATGACGTCGGCGCTTGGCAAAGGGAGTGGCCTGGTGGTCAAACAATTGCCTGTGATGATGCTGGCCGGTCTGCTGAGCGCTTGCGCGGGCAGCCCGGCCTCGGATGCCGACCCGGCGCAGTCGCACAAGGGCGGTTGCTATCAGTCCGACTGGCAGGCCGAGACTGTGCCGGTCATCGGCAAGCGCGTGGGCCCGGAAGGCCTGGAAAAGTACGACGAAGACCACCAGCGCAAGGCGCCGGGTTGCCCTTGATCGGGTAATAGGCAACCTGAACGTTGATTTGTGGTCTTGAGGAAGGGCTGCACAGCAGCCCCAAATCGAGGAAACTGAATGAAAGCGCTTTTGGCCGTGACGGCCCTGGCGACACTGGCAGGATGCTCACTGCTGCAGCCGGCGCAACCGGCCCCGGCAGACAACTGGACCCGTTGGGTCTGCGACACCCAGGCTGAGGTGCTTTGGCGCTTCGCCGATGCGCAACGTGACCAGGTTGACGTGCGCCTTGGCGGCGGCGACCAGGTGTACCGGCTCAAGGCTGAACCGGGTGCCTCGGGTGCGCTGTACAGCGATGGCATGCTGGCCTTCCACACCAAGGGCGAAGAAGGCCTGGTGTACTGGGTGGCAACCAACGATCTGATTGGGCGGGGCTGCAAGGCACCGTGACTGGCCGGGCCGCGAGGGTGGCCCACACTACTTGAACAGCAACCGCCCCTGCGGCAGGCTTGCACGAAACAAACGACGCTTGTCGGGAGAGAGATACACAATGGCACTCATTAGCATGCGCCAGATGCTGGACCACGCCGCCGAGTTCGGCTACGGCGTACCAGCTTTCAACGTCAACAACCTCGAGCAGATGCGCGCCATCATGGAAGCGGCCGACAAGACCGACTCCCCGGTGATCGTTCAGGCTTCGGCCGGTGCCCGCAAATACGCGGGTGCGCCATTCCTGCGCCACCTGATCCTGGCTGCCATCGAAGAGTTCCCGCACATCCCGGTGTGCATGCACCAGGACCACGGTACCAGCCCTGACGTCTGCCAGCGCTCGATCCAGCTGGGCTTCAGCTCGGTCATGATGGACGGTTCGCTGGGTGAAGACGGCAAGACCCCGACCGACTACGAGTACAACGTCCGCGTTACCCAGCAGACCGTTGCCATGGCTCACGCCTGCGGCGTTTCGGTTGAAGGCGAACTGGGCTGCCTGGGTTCGCTGGAAACCGGCATGGCCGGTGAAGAAGACGGGATCGGCGCCGAAGGCGTGCTGGATCACAGCCAGATGCTGACCGACCCGGAAGAAGCCGCCGACTTCGTCAAGAAGACCCAGGTCGACGCCCTGGCGATCGCCATCGGTACCAGCCACGGTGCCTACAAGTTCACCAAGCCACCAACCGGTGACGTGCTGGCCATCGATCGCATCAAGGAAATCCACAAGCGCATCCCCAACACCCACCTGGTGATGCACGGTTCGTCCTCGGTACCGCAAGAGTGGCTGGCGATCATCAACCAGTACGGCGGCGACATCAAAGAAACCTACGGTGTACCGGTCGAAGAAATCGTTGAGGGCATCAAGCACGGCGTGCGCAAGGTCAACATCGATACCGACCTGCGTCTGGCCTCTACCGGTGCCATGCGCCGTCTGATGGCGCAGAACCCGAGCGAGTTCGACCCACGCAAGTTCTTCGGTGAAACCATCAAGGCCATGCGCGACGTGTGCATCGCACGTTATGAAGCCTTCGGCACCGCGGGCAATGCTTCGAAGATCAAGCCGATCTCTTTGGACGGTATGTACCAGCGCTACCTGAAAGGTGATCTGGCCGCCAAGGTCAACTGATCGACAGGTAACCCTGAAAAACCCGCAGCGATGCGGGTTTTTTTATGGGCGATGGAAACCTGTACATAATTCCGGCAGACCGACCGTTAGTCGGCTACCGTACAGTTTGACCATTGATAGCGTTCTGATTGCATTGCGTGTTGCAGCCTCAGGTCTAGAGTACTAATGGATCCAACCGTATTTTGAAGTCGGTCACATAACAGAGAAGCAGCATGGATGGCGCTCACCCTCAACAGCAGCAGCCACTGGATGGCAGCTCAGTTCTTCTGGTGGTAGACGACTACCCCGAGAACCTCATCAGCATGCGGGCCTTGCTAGCCCGGCAGGATTGGCAAGTATTGACGGCAAGCTCTGGGATAGAAGCCTTGAGCGCGTTGCTTGAGTACGAAGTCGACCTGGTGTTGATGGATGTACAGATGCCGGAAATGGACGGCTTTGAAGTCGCCCGGCTGATGCGCGGCAATCAGCGTACCCGACTGACCCCGATCATTTTCCTCACCGCCAACGAACAGTCCGACGCGGCCGTGCTCAAAGGCTACGCCAGCGGCGCCGTGGACTACATGTTCAAACCGTTCGACCCGCAAATACTCAAGCCCAAGGTCCAGGCGCTGCTCGACCAGCAGCGCAACCGGCGCATGCTGCAGCAGCTGAGTCGCGAGCTGGAGACGGCCAGGGCATTCAATGCGTCCATCCTGGAAAATGCCGCCGAAGGCATTCTGGTGGTTGATGCCCATGGCATCATCAGTTTTGCCAATCCGGCCATTTCCCGTTTGCTGGCGGCACCGGTGCAACAATTGCAGGGCACCCAATTGCTCGACGTTGTGCAACTGACCAGTACCAGCCTGTGGCGCGAGTCGGACTTCTACAAGGCCTACCAGGGGCGGCAGATCTTCCGCGTACATGATGCCCAACTGCGGACCCAAGGGGGGGAGCTTGTGCCGGTGGCGCTGTCCTGTGCGCCGTTGCCGGCCGACCAACACGCCATGGTGGTGACCGTGCTGGACATGTCGGTGGTGCGTAACTTGCACCAGCAGCTGGAATACCAGGCCATTACCGACCCGCTCACCGGCCTGCTCAACCGCCGTGGTTTTTACCAGGCTGCTGAAGGTGCTCTGTTGCGCAACGAGCGCTCGGACAAGGCGCAGGCGCTGATGTACATGGACCTGGATGGCTTCAAGCGCATCAACGACTCGCTCGGCCACGACGCGGGCGACCGGGTGTTGCGCTGGGTGGCCGAGCAGCTCAAGGACTGCCTGGGCAGTGAGGCCTTGCTGGCGCGTATGGGCGGGGATGAGTTCACTGCACTGTTCGACAGCTTGCCCTACCCGGAGCAGGCCGGGCGTTATGCCGAACGGTTGCTCGAGCGTGTTTCCATCAGCCATGAGGTCGACGGGCTCGATGTATGCCTTGGGGTCAGCATCGGCATTGCCACCTACCCGGACTGCGGCGCCAATGTTGAAGGCCTGCTGCGTTCGGCCGATGCAGCGATGTACGCAGCCAAGCAAGCGGGGCGTCAGCAATACCGCTTCTACGACCAGGAACTCAACGGACGGGCGCGCTCGCGATTGATGCTCGAGGATAGCGTGCGCATGGCCATCGAGCAGCAGGACTTTACCTTGGTGTACCAGCCACAGGTCGCCTTCCACGATGGCCGCCTGCGTGGTTTCGAGGCCTTGCTGCGCTGGCAGCACCCCAGCGTTGGCGATGTGCCGCCGGGGCTGTTCATCCCGTTGCTGGAAGAAGCGCGTCTGATCAACCGCCTGGCCAGCTGGATCTACCGCCAGGGGGCCGCCCAGCGGCAGGCCTGGTACGACAGGTTTCCGGCTGACCTTGTGCTCGGCATCAGCCTGAGCCGCGCGCAGTTCGTCATGCCTGGCCTGGTCGAAGAACTGCAACGGGTCATCCAGCTTTACCAGCTTGTCCCGACGCAGTTGGAGGTGGAAGTGGCGGAAACGTCGCTGATGTATAACATCGACGCGGCCGTCAAACAGATACACCGCTTGCGTGAGCTGGGTGTGAGGGTGGCCCTGGATGACTTTGGTGCGGGTGACTGTTCGTTGCGCATGCTGCGCGACCTGCCTATCGACACCCTCAAGCTCGACCGTCATCTGGTGGCACGTCTGCCCGATTCGGCGGTAGATGCTGCGTTGGTTCGCAGCGTGATCGGCTTGTGCGCCGACTACCGTATCACGGTGATCGCCGAGGGGGTGGAGACCCCGGCGCAGGCAGCCTGGCTCAAGGCCAATGGTTGCGAATACGTTCAGGGTTTCCTGGTGGCTTATCCGATGACCGCTGCTGACGCTAGCGGCTTCCCGGCAATTTTCTCCTGGCCAGGGCCGTGATTGGCTAGAATCGGCATTCGTTACGCCGAATACAGCGCCATGACCGTACTACGTTACTTGCAAGCCTACCCCCCGCACCTGCAGGCGCAGGTGCGGCAGATGATCGACAGCGACCGCCTGGGTGAATACCTGCAGCGCCGTTACCCTGACCGCCATGACGTGCAAAACGACAAGGCGCTGTATGGCTATGCCCAGGATCTGCGCCAACAGTACCTGCGAAGTGCGCCAAACCTGGACAAGGTATTGTTCGACAGCCGCCTCGATCTGACGCATCGGGCCCTGGGTTTGAACACGGCGGTGTCGCGGGTGCAGGGTGGCAAGCTCAAGGCGAAGAAGGAAATCCGCATTGCCTCGCTGTTCAAGGAGGCCGCGCCACAGTTCTTGCGCATGATTGTTGTGCACGAGTTGGCGCACCTGCGCGAGCGAGATCACAACAAAGCGTTCTACCAGCTCTGCCAGCACATGGAGCCGGACTATCACCAACTGGAATTCGACCTGCGCGTCTACCTGACCTACCGGGAGCTGCCGGGCAACCTCTAAGGAACATGCAGCATGGAAGTGAGCAAGACCAAGAGCAGCTTCTACCGCCGCCTGTACGTGGCCTGGCTGATCGATAGCCAGACCGCGACCAGCGTGCCCGCCCTGATGGAGGCCACCGGCATGCCCCGTCGCACAGCTCAGGACACTATCGCCGCGCTGGCCGACCTGGACATCGTCTGCGAGTTCGAGCAGCAGGAAGGCGCACGCAACCACGCCGGGCATTATCGCATTCATGACTGGGGGGCGATCGACAAGCAGTGGATCATCCGTCACTTGCGGCAGATCCGCGAAGTGCTGGGTTACCCCTGATGTGCAAAGCCCGCACAGGGTGGGCTCATCCCTTGCGCATTCCAATGGACGCGATGCCGTTCTCCAAAGACTCCTCGCCCACCACCGCAAACCCATGGCGGGCATAAAACGCCTGTAAATGCGCCGGAGCCGACAGATAAACCGGCACCCCCGGCCAACAATGCTCCGCCGCTTCCAGCCCCTTGAGCAGCAAGCTTTCGTCGAGCTGCAAACCTCGCGCCTGCGGTGATGTCACCACTCGTCCGATCACCACATCCCCACCTTGTGACTGCGGATCCAGCAGGCGCAGGTAGGCCACCAGCTTGTCTTCCTGCCAGGCCATGAGGTGCAAGGTATCACCTGTCAGGTCCTGACCATCGACTTCCTGGTAGGTGTGGCGCTGCTCCACCACGAGTACTTCAGTGCGTAGCTGCAAAATGGCATAGAGCTGCTCCTTGCCGAGGTCGGTGTGGTGCTTGCAGAGCCAGTCGATTGACATGGGCACGAACTCCTTGGATGAGGCTCGATCATCGCATGCTGCACGTGCTTCGGCCAAAATAGAGGCTAAATGACACTATTGGCCGCTGCCCTCGGCAAGCGCTTTGTGTAATCTCACTGGCAGTGTTGCCCTCCATTGCGAAAGGACGTGAGCATGCGGCCACTGCTTTGTGTTCTGGGTTTACTGGCAACGATGCTGGCAACACCTTCCCCGGGTCACGCCAAGCTGCGCCTGGTGGCCGACAACTGGCCACCGTTCACCGATGCCAAGATGCCGGGCGGCGGCCTTGCGACCAGCATCGTTACCACGGCACTGGCGCGTGCCGGCTACGCCAGCGGCTATGAAGAGGTGCCGTGGGCGCGGGCGTTGCTGGGGGTAGGTGAAGGGCGCTACGACGTGCTGATCAATGCCTGGTACAACGACTCGCGCGCCAATATCGGGCAATTCTCCAGCGCCTACCTGAGTAATCGTATTCGCCTGCTGCAACGTAAGGGCGAGGCGTTCAGCTACACGCGTCTGTCTGACCTTTATGCCTACAGCATTGCGGTAGTGCGTGATTACGCCTATTCACCGGAATTCGACGGGGATCCGCGTCTGAACAAAGTGCCGGTGCGCAACTTTTCTTCTGCGGTACGCATGTTGGCGGCAGGGCGGGTAAGCCTGGCGGTGGAAGACGAGTACGTGGCCCGCTACAACCTGCAGCGCGAACCGCAGGAAGTGCGTGACAGGGTGATGCTGGTGGATCCGCCGCTGGGGGAGAACACCCTGCATGTCCTGGTCAGCCTGAAGCACCCGGAGCACAAGCGGATCGTCGAGCGCTTCGAGCAGGCGATAGCGGCGATGAAGGCCGATGGCAGCTATGCCCGGCTGCTGCGTCAGTATGGCTTTTGAGCACAGGCAATAAAACGATCAGGCCGGGGCATTTTCCTTGATCAGGTGTGCCGCCAGGGTCCGCAATGGCCCCAGCTGCCGGCATATCAACGCCAACTGCGTCTGCACCAGCCGCTGATGCTCATCCAGATCTTCCGGCATCTGCTCCAGGGCATTGGCCAGCGCCTCTTCGGCATCACTGTGAATCGCCACCGGCAGCCGTGCGGCCAGGCCGTTGGCAATCTCGTCCAGGCTGCTGGCCAGGCTTTGCCCGGCGCCTTCGATCAACTGCTCCTGCACCTCCGCTGGCAACGCCGTGTCGCGGTGCGCGCCTAACCCCGAGAGGTAGCTGAGCAACGTGTGCGACAGCACCAGGAAGCGAAAGCCAACGTCGGCCTCCTTACGGAAATGTCCCGGCTCCATCAGCATGTTGGCCAAGGTGGTGGACAGCGCCGCGTCAGCGTTGTGGGCATTGCGCCGGGCCAGGCGGTAGGCCAGGTCGTCGCGCTTGCCGTGGGCGTACTGCTGCATGATCTGGCGCAGGTACACGCTGGCGCAGGCCAGGGTATTGGCCAGCGCCTTGTTCAGCCGTCGGCCCTGCCAGTCAGGCAGGAACAGGAACACTGCAAGAATGGCAATCAGACTGCCCACCAGCGTATCGAACAGGCGTGGCAGGAACAGGCCGTAGCCATCGCCGATCTGGTTGAAGCAGAACAGCACCATCAGGGTGATCGCGGCAGTGGCCAGGGTGTAGCGGGTGGTGCGGTTGACGAAGAACACCACCCCGGCAACCACGGCGAACAACGACTGGATGACCGGGTTGGGGAACAGGTCGAACAAGGCCCAGCCCACGGTCAGGCCAACGGCAGTGCCGAAGATTCGCTGCACCAGCTTGCGCCGCGTGGCCCCATAGTTGGGCTGGCACACGAACAGCGTGGTGAGGATGATCCAGTAGCCCTGGGTCGGGTGAATCAGGTGCACCATGCCATAGCCGATCGACAGCGCCAGCGGCAGGCGCAAGGCATGGCGGAACAACAGCGAAGTCGGTGTGAGCTGAGTGCGCAGGCGCGTCCACACGTCCTTCAGCGAGTGTGGCGAGCGGTCGAGCAGGCTGCTGTCGCTGGCGTCGGCCAGGCTATCCGGGTTGCTGGCGGCACTGAGCAGGCGGTCCAGCGTTGCCAGGTTGGCGGCGAGTGCCCGCAGTGAGCGCAGCAGGCCGCGCCAGGCCGGGTTGCTCTGGATGCGCAGGTGCTCCAGCGAGGCGTTGAGGTCTTCGAGGGCTTCTGGATAACCGCTGGCCAGCACGAACGGTTGGCGCAGGCGGATCGAGCGGGCCAGTTCCTGGCAGGATGAACCCTGCTTACGCAACAGGCGCTGGCAGCGGAACATGACGTCGCTGTGGAAAAACGCCTCGGTCAGTGCGTTGTAGGGGTAGTGCGAGGCACTGACACGCTCGTGGATGTCCTGGGCCAGGAAGTACAGCTTGAGGTAGCGGCTTACCTTCGAGTTTGGTTGGCTGTTGCCCACCCGGTGCAGGATGATCTCCTTGGCTGCGTTCAGCGCGGCTACCACCTTGCCGTTCTGCTGGGCCAGTTCCAGGCGCCGTGCCTCGACGTCGAGCGTGCGGACCGGTTCAAACAGGCTGGCCTTGAGCTTCAGGTAGCTGCCCAGCTCGAAGAACAGTCTGGCCAGGCTCTGCTGTACCGGCTGGTTGGAAAACAGCGCCTGCCACAGCACCGACAACAGCCCGTACCAGGCCGCACCTGCCACCAGCAGCAGCGGTTCGTGCCAGAAGTCGGTGACCTGGCCGCCGCGCTGGTCCACGCCGATCATGGTGTAGACCGCAGTGATCAAGGTGGCCGAAGCGATGGCGCCGTAGCGCTCGCCCAGCGCCCCGAGCATGGTCAGGCCAAAGGCCGCCAGGGCCAGGGCAATGACGAAGATCCAGGGGTAGGGGAACAGCAACTCGACTGCCAGTGCAGCGATGGCGAAGCACACCAGGGTAACGGCCAGGGCGCTGAGGCGGCCCTGCCAGCTGTCGTCGGTTTCGGCCAGGGCACTGGCGATGATGCCGAGGAACAGCGGAATCAGCAGGGCCATCTCGTTCTGGTACCAGCACAGGGCCAGGCTGCCGGTGAGGGCAATGGTGACCCGGATGCTGTAGCTGAACTTGTCTTGGCCCCACAGGCGACGCAGTGACTGACGGAACGAGCTCGATGACATGATGGCCTGCCAGGCGGTGATCAGAAGAATACCTTTCAGGGCCGGTTATTGGGGCCGCTGCGCGCCCCTTCGCGGGCACGCCCGCTCCCACACGTACGACACAGGCCCCTGTGGGAGCGGGCGCGCCCGCGAAGGGGCGCGCAGCGGCCCCAATAACGGCGCCAAGCACGGGCCAGCAAGAAGCGTTCCGTGCTGCTGAAAGGATTCTACTCTACACGAACTGCGCGGCGGCGTTCGCCGATGCCCAAGCCCACTGGAAGTTGAAACCACCCAGGTGGCCGGTGACATCCAGCACTTCGCCGATGAAGTACAAGCCGGGGCTTTTCAGCGATTCCATGGTCTTGGACGACACCTCGCGGGTATCCACGCCGCCCAGGGTCACTTCGGCGGTGCGGTAGCCTTCGGTGCCGGCTGGCACCACTTGCCAGTTCGCCAGCTTTTCGGCGATGTGCGCCAGTTCCGCCGGTGTGTACTGCTTCATCGGCTTCGATTCGAACCACTGCTCGGCCAGCAAGTTAGCCAGCTTGCGAGTGAACACCTCGCCCAGCACGGTCTTCAGTTCGGCATTGGCGCGCTCGGCCTGCATCTGTTGCAGCCAGGTCAGCGCATCCCGGTCGGGCAGCAGGTTGATCTCGACCGTGTCACCGGCTTCCCAGAACGACGAGATCTGCAAGATCGCCGGGCCGCTCAGGCCGCGGTGCGTGAACAGCAGGTTTTCGCGGAAGCTGGTGCCATTGCAGCTGGCGGTGCAGTCCAGTGAGGTGCCGGACAATTCGGTGCACATCGCCTTGAGTTGGGGCTCGGTGATGGTGAATGGCACCAGCCCGGCGCGGGTTGGCAGCAGGGTGTGGCCGAACTGGCGGGCCACCTGGTAGCCGAAACCGGTGGCGCCCAGGGTCGGGATCGACAGGCCGCCGGTGGCGATGACCAGCGACTGGCAGGCGAACTGGCCGCCGCTGGTCTGCAGCAGGTAGCCGCTTTCGGTCTTCTCGATCTGTTCGATGCTGGTGTGCATGCGGATCTCGGCACCGGCCTCGTCGCACTCGGCCAGCAGCATGTCGAGGATGTCGCTGGCCTTGTTGTCACAGAACAGCTGGCCGAGCTTCTTCTCGTGGTACGCCACGCCGTGCTTGCACACCAGCTCGATGAAGTCCCACTGGGTGTAGCGGGCCAGGGCCGACTTGCAGAAGTGCGCGTTGTGCGAAAGGAAGTTGGCCGGCTCGGTGTACAGGTTGGTGAAGTTGCAGCGCCCGCCGCCGGACATGAGGATTTTCTTGCCTGGCTTGTTGGCGTGGTCGAGCAGCAGCACCCGGCGGCCGCGACGGGCACTGAGCTGGGCGCACATCAGGCCGGCGGCGCCGGCGCCAAGGATGATCACGTCGGTGGAGTGCACGGTATGAACCTTCAGATTGAAATGCTGAACCCTGTGGGAGTGGGATCACCCGCGAATGCGACGATGCATTTACTGCCGCGTTCGCGGGTAAACCCGCTCCTACAGGGGGCTTTGCCTGGCTTTAGAGAATGCGGACTTTCAGGGCGCGACCCTTGATCTTGCCGCTGTTCAGTCGCTGCATGGCTTGCTTGGCCAACGCCCGCTCCACGGCCACAAACGCCTGGAAGTCGAAGATGGCGATCTTGCCCACTTGCTTGCCCGGGATGCCGGCATCACCGGTCAGGGCCCCCAGGATGTCGCCAGGGCGCAGCTTGTCCTTGCGGCCAGCGGCAATGCACAGTGTGGTCATCACCGGCAGCAGGGGCTCGCCGCCCTTGTTTTTCAGGCTGTCCAGCTGGTCCCAGCGCAGCGGGCTCTTCTGCAGCGCTTCGATGGCCTGGGCGCGGTGGCCTTCGGCCGGTGCCACCAGGCTGACCGCAACGCCTTTCTCGCCGGCGCGGCCGGTACGGCCCACGCGGTGCACGTGGATTTCGGCATCACGCGCCAGCTCCACGTTGATGACCATGTCCAGGCCATCGATGTCCAGGCCGCGCGCGGCCACGTCGGTAGCCACCAGCACCGAGCTGCTGCGGTTGGCGAACATGGTCAGCACCTGGTCACGGTCGCGCTGCTCCAGGTCGCCGTGCAGGGCCTGGGCGACGATGCCCTTTGCGGTCAGGTGGGCGACCACGTCCTCGCATTGCTGCTTGGTGAAGCAGAACGCTACGCACGACTGCGGGCGGTAGTGGCCGAGCACGCGGGTGACGGCTTCCAGGCGTTGCTGCGGGTCAATCTCGATGAAACGCTGCTCGATCTGGTTGTCGGTGTGCAGGCTTTCGACCTTGACCTGCTGCGGGTTGCGCATGAAGTCGGCGGCCAGTTGCTTGATGCCGGCCGGGTAGGTGGCCGAGAACAGCAGGGTCTGGCGGCGCGACGGGGTCTTGCCGATGATGCTGGCGATGGCGTCGAAGAAGCCCATGTCGAGCATGCGGTCGGCTTCGTCCAGCACCAGGGTGTTCAACCCGTCCAGGACCAGGGTGCCTTTGTCCAGATGCTGCTGGATGCGCCCTGGGGTGCCGACGATGATGTGCGCACCGTGCTCCAGCGAAGCGATCTGTGGGCCCAGCGAAACGCCGCCGCACAGGGTCAGGATCTTGATGTTGTCCTCGGCACGGGCCAGGCGGCGCAGCTCCTTGGCCACCTGGTCGGCGAGTTCGCGGGTAGGGCAGAGCACCAACGCCTGGCAGCCGAAATAGCGCGGGTTGATCGGGTTGAGCAGGCCGATGCCGAAGGCGGCAGTCTTGCCGCTACCGGTCTTGGCCTGGGCGATCAGGTCCTGGCCTTTGAGGATGACAGGCAGGCTCTGGGCCTGGATCGGCGTCATCGAGGCATAGCCAAGGGCCTCCAGGTTGGCCAGCATGGCAGTGGACAGCGGCAAGGTGGCAAAGGCGGTGGATTCGGTGGTCACGAGGCGGGCCTGCGGTGCGAAGCGAAAAATGCCGCATAGTCTACCAGCCTCGCGGCCATTCGCCCTACGACTCCATGTGTTGTTCCGGACGACGGGCACGCCTTCCGTCCGTCGGCGCCAGCTGCAGGAAGATCGCCGCTGCCAGCATGGCCATTACGCCGATGGTGACGAAGGTCAGCTGGAACGCGCCCAGGGTGGTTTCCACGCCCTCGGCGCTGCCTGCCGCAGTAAAGCCGCCCAACAGTGCGCCGGCGCAGGCCACACCCAGGCTCAGCGACAGTTGCGCGACCACCGACAGCAGGCTGTTACCGCTACTGGCGCTGGCGTCGTCGAGATCGATGAGCGTCACTGTGTTCATCGCAGTGAACTGCATGGAGTTCACTGCCCCCAGAAGGCCAAGTTGCACCAACAGCAGCCAATAAGGGGTCTGCTCGTCCACCAGGCCCAGGCTTGCCAGCAGGATGCCCAGCAGCAAGGTATTACCGGTGAGGATGATGCGATAGCCGAACCGTTCGATCAGCGGTCGGGCAATGGATTTGGCCAGCATGGCCGCCGCCGCCAGCGGGATCATGCTCATGCCTGCCTGGGCGGGTGAGTAGCCCAGCGCAACCTGCAGCAGCAACGGCACCAGGAACGGCAGCGCGCCGCTGCCCAGGCGGGCGAACAGGTTGCCGAGGATGCCGATGGCGAAGGTGCGCACGCGGAACAGGCTTGGCGAGAACAGCGGCTCCGGGTCGCGCCCGGCGCGCAGCCAGTACGCGGCCAGGCAGGCCATGCCAGCGAACAGCAGCAACATTACCCGCAAGTGCGGCAGGTGCAGCTCGCCCAGGCCTTCCATGGCAATGGTGATCAGTACCATCGCTGCGCCGAACAGCAGGAAACCAGGGCCGTCGAAGGTGGTGCGCTCGGCGCCGCGCAAGTCCGGGATGAACTTCCACACGGCAATGCAGCCAAGCAGGCCGACAGGCAGGTTGAGCAGGAAGATCCAGTGCCAGCTGAGGATTTCCACCAGCCAGCCACCGACCGTTGGGCCCAGCAATGGCCCGAGCAGGCCGGGGATGGTGATGAAACTCATGATCCGCACCAGCTCGCTGCGTGGGTAGGCGCGCAGCACCACCAGCCGCCCGACCGGCAGCATCAGCGCACCGCCCAGCCCCTGCACCACGCGGGCGAAGATCAGGAAGCCAAGGCTGTTGGCTGCGGCGCACAGCAGCGAGCCAAAGCTGAACAGCAAGATAGCGCTGAAGAAGATGCGCTTGGTGCCGAAACGGTCGGCGATCCAGCCTGAGGCAGGGATCAGCAGGGCCACGGTGAGCATGTAGGCAATGATCACACCTTGCATGCGCAAGGGGTCTTCGGCCAACGAGCGGGCCATGGCCGGCAGCGCCGTGTTGAGGATGGTGCCGTCCAGGGACTGCATGAAGAAGGCGATGGCCACCACCCAAGGGATCCAGCGGGCGGTGACGGGGTCCAGCGGGGTGCGTTCGGGCATGACGTCCTCGTTTGTCAGTGCCGGCCCTTTCGCGGCTAAAGCCGCTCCTACAAGGGTTACGCGTTCCTTGTAGGTGCGGCTTTAGCCGCGAAAGGGCCGGCAAGTCCAGTCACAATGTCAGGGTCAGGCCTTTGACCAGTGCTCCGGGCAAATGACTCGACCCGGTACTGCGCTGTCCATAAGTACTGGTCGACAGAATCATCTCGCGCTCCTGGGTCAGGTCCTCCAGCTGGCTGCCCAGCAAGCTGTACAGGCTGTCATCGAAGCGCATGGTACTCACCGGCCCCTGGATCTGCCCGTCTTCTACCCAGAAAGTGGCGAAGCGGGTCAGCCCGGTCATGCGCGCCGCTGGCAGGTCTGAGTAGTTCAGGTACCACAGGTTGCTGATGTACAGCCCGGTGCCTAGACGCTCAAGGATCTGCGCACTGGCCAGACTGCCCGGCGCCAGGCTGAGCGCACAGGGCGATTCGTAGCCGTCGGCGCCATTGGCCTGCAGCTCGAACTCGGCCGCACTGCGCGCACTGATCAACCGCTGCCGGGCCTCGCCTTGCTGGATCAGCGGCACATCCAGGCGCGGCGCACCTTCATCGGAAAACGCCGGGCTAAGCGAGCCGCTGACCTGCTCGGTAAAACTGACCAGCGGGCTGAGCCGTGCATCGCCGTTGTACAGGCGCTGCAGAGCGCTGTTGCCAGTGGCCAGGGCCTGCGCGGAAAAGCCGCCCCAGCACAACATGCCGGCGACTTCGTCCATGGCCGCAGGTGCAAGGTAGGCGCGGTAGGTGCCGGGCTTGAGGGTAACTGCCGGGCGGCCGAGGAAACCCAACTGCTCTCGTGCTTGGCGCAGGCGTGCGGCGAAGTCGTCGGCACTCCAGACCTGGCCGGCATAGTTGGCCTTCACTGCCTGGCCATTATCGTGGAATAGGCTCCAGTCGACGTTGAAACTGTTGGCCTGGTGCCAGCCGAAGGCGCCGAACGAGCTGGCGAAACCACGGCAGACCGGGCCGGCGGCGTAGATGCCGACCAGGTCCAGGTCGCCTGCTTCACGCTCGAGCAGGGCCAGTACTTCGTTCAGTGCGGGCAGGGGGTGTTTCTGCAGGCTATGGCTGTGCCAGGCATTTTCGTCCAGGCGCAGGTAAGGGTCGAGTGCCAGCAGCGGCAAGGTCTGGCGCAGCTGCTCGAGCGCAACGTTCAGGCGCTGGCGATCCAGTTGCAGGTCGCCACTCAAGGTTACCTGCTGCTCCGCCTGGCGCCCATCGCGCACCAGCCGCAGTTGCGCGCTGGCCTGGCTGACTTCGCCGGCCTGTCGCACCTTGGCATGGTTGAAACGCACGAACTGCGATTGCTCGGCACTGTAACCGAGGGTGAACTGCTCGCCCGCCTGAAGGGCGGCGTGCACCTCCCCGACCAGGGTTTCGAACGCGTGCTTCATCAGGCGTCTCCTCCGAATACATCGATCTGGCGGAACACACAGGCCGGCGAGGCGTGGCCGACCCGCACCACCTGATTGGGTTCGCCCTTGCCACAGTTGGGCGTGCCCAGCACCTGGAAGGTACTGTGGTCGCCAACCGCCGACAGGTTGCGCCAGAACTGCGCGGAGATGCCGCGGTAGTTGGGGTTCTTGACGATGCCCTTGAGCTCGCCATTTTCAATCAACTGGCCCCATTCGCAGCCGAACTGGAACTTGTTGCGTGCATCGTCGATGGACCAGGAACGGTTGGTACGCATCAGGATGCCGTGCTCGATGCCTCCGATCAGTTGCTCGAAAGACTGGTCGCCCGGCTCGATGTTGAGGTTGGCCATGCGGTCGATCGGCGCGCGGTTCCAGCCGCAGGCACGGCTGTTGGCCACGCCGTCCAGGCCAGAGCGGAACTGCGACAGCGCGCCACCCAGCGGGCGCAGCAGCAGGCCGTCGCGTATCAGGAACGCTTTGCTGGCCGGGGTGCCGTCGTCGTCATGACTGTAGCTGGCCAGCTCTTCGCCAATGGTCGGGTCGAAGGTCACGTTCAGCAGGCTGGAGCCGTACTGCAGGTGGCCGAAGTCGCTGGTTTTGACGAAGCTGGTGCCGGCGTAGTTGCGCTCGTCGCCGAGAATGCGGTCCATCTCCAGCGGGTGGCCGATGGATTCGTGAATCTGCAGCATCATCTGGTCCGGCATCAACAGCAGGTCACGCGGGCCACTGGGGGTGTTCGGTGCCAGCAGCAGTTGCAGTGCTTCGTCGGCCACCCGGCTGGCCGCGCCGACCAGGCCGCAGCGCTCGATGATCTCGAAACCACCCTGTTGGCCGAAGTTGTCGCGGCCCAGGCTGCGGCTTTGGCTGTCCTGGCCGTCGCTGGCGGTCACCCCCAGGCCCGGGAACAGGAAGCGCTGGGCATGGCGCAGTTCGGCGCCGGCCGAGTTCAGGTAGGTTTGCTCGACCAGGCTCAGCCCCAGGCTGGCCTGCCAGTCCACCAAACGGCTGTCCTTGGGCACGCTGGCCGATTCGGCGGCGAGCAGGCCAAGGCAGTCGGCGAGGCTGGGCACGGGTTGGTCGAAGTTGGGCGAAACATGGTCGTGGCGTGCGCTGGTCACGGCTTGTTCGCGCAGGTCCAGCAGGCTGTGCCGGGCGATCTGCCGCGCCAGCGCCTCGGCTTGCTCAAGGGCGCGCTGCAGGCCAGCCTGGGACAGGTCGGCGGTGGCAGCGTAGGCCTCCACGCCATTGACCCGCACGGTGAGCATGGCGCCCTCATCCTGGCTGAAGAAGGGTGGTTCGGCGACGTTGCGGCGAACCGAAAGCGCCTGGTGCGACTGTTTCACATGGCGCAGGGAAAACAACTCGGCCGTACTGCGCAGCGCAGCAAAGCGCTGGCGCAGCAGGGCGCTGGAATCGAACATGCGGATGCCTCCGTGTACACGGTGGCTCCCCCTAGAACCACCCGTCTTGCATGCCGAGGCAGGTATCGTCGTGTGCCTCGAGCAATGCCAGCTCATTATGGCAGCCCGGTACTTCCCAGGTCAGGAAATAACGCCGGTTGCTCACAGCCCATCTTTCTGAATGGCGGCTTTCAACATTTCGTTCAGTTGCAACGCGACATGGTGGGAGGTATCCGTCAGCAGGTAAAGGTGATGCTCGGGGAGGGCGGGCAGGTCACTCCCTTCCATGAACGCGAGCGATGTATCGCCGCTTTCCAGCCCTTCGACAATGCCGACGGCCAGGCCACTGCGCATGCATGCCAGCACCGCATGCCAGTTGGCACTTTCAAGCAGGATACGGTAGGCAATGCCGTGAGCCTTCAACGCCTGCAGGGCCGCTTCTCGATATGGGCAGCCCTTCAGCTGCAGTGCCAGCGGCAAGGGGCGACTGGCATCGTACTCGAACCCAGGCGCAGCGGCCCAGCGCGGCTGGGTGGTGCGAAGCCATTCACCTTGCTGCCAGTGTTCGCTGCTGACCGCCACTGCCAGGTCCAGTCGTTGTCGCGCAAACAGGTCGATGAGTTCTGCGCTGGAGCATGCCACCGCTTCCAGTTCCAGTTTCGGGTTGCTGGCGACGAACACCGGTAAGAAATCGCTCATGAGGTTGGCGGCATAACCGTCCGGTACACCCAGGCGGACCTTGCCAGTGATCTGCTGCGACGACAGCGTAGCCAGCAGCCGGTCATGGGCCATCAAGAAGCGGGTTGCCTCACCCAGCAAGTGCCGGCCTGCCGGGGTCAGCTCCACCGACTGGTTGCTGCGGGCAAACAATTGTTGGCCGACCTTCTCCTCCAGCTTCTGGATCTGCGTCGTCACTGCCGATGGGCTGCGGTGTACGTAGTCGGCTGCATCCTTGAAGCGACCAAGCCGGGCGACTGCCTGGAAGGTTCTCAATACGTCTATGTCGAGGGCTTTACCCATGTAACCACCTGATTTGGTCGGATCGAACCAGCACTTCGATTTAATCAACTGTACAGGCTTTATACCCCCTCCTACTGTGTGGCTACAGCACGGTTGCCCTTCGAAAATGCAATGGAATGATACGGATGAGCCTGAACGACTTCGTTGTAGATGCACTTGTACACACCCCCAGCTACCAGAACGCACGGCTTTGGACTGTCGAGAACCATGAGAAGTACTCGACCCTGCTTCAGCCTGACTCTGGGCCAGACGGTGAGCATCATTTCAATCACGAGATATTTCTGCTCATGCGAGCCTTGAATGAGCAAGGTATTGGTGAGGAGGGGTTATGTGCCGACACGCGAGGGCACGGAGCGCTCAAAAGCGTCATCGCCAACGTTGCCGAGCGGTTGGCGGCGCTAGCTAGCGGGCGCCGCGTGCATTATGTCGAGCTGGGCCCCGAGCCGATCAAAAGCACCTGCTTGCTCAAGCGCATGGCAGAGACCTCCAGCTCCATTCGCTACACCGCGATCGATATCAACCAGACTTCCGAAGCTGCCATGAGAGATGCCTTGCGGCCCATCGTGCAAGCAGATGGCAGCTTCAACTACATCGCCGCCGACTATCGCACAGTGACTCACGAGGCTTTGCGGCACGATCAGGAGGTCACCCTGATCACACTGCTGGGTTTCCAGGAAGGCAACGAGCTGCCAGTGAGCACGGGCAGGCTGATACGCAGCCTGGCGGGTGACTCGACCTACATCCTTTCGGAAATGCAGGTATACGAACAAGGCCTGGAAGGTGCCATTCTCGCGTTCTATGCCAACCGCAATATGCTCCAGTTCTCCAGGATGGTCGCGCTTCAACAAGGGTTCGTACCTTCGGGCGATCACGAGGCGATCCTCGTCCCCCTTCGCATTCTGGATGAGTCGGTTCACGTGGCCGTGACCCTCCAGCCTGTGCAGCGCCTGCAGGAGCAGGGTTACCTGCTGACCAACATCTGCCTCAAATACACGCCCGAACAGTTTCGTCGCATTCGAGCCCGGCACTGCAACTGCCGTGTGGTGGACGAGTTCGCCAGTGGTGATGGCTCGGTGCGCTACCAGATCGCGAAGTACCTCCAGTAGCAACTTCACGGGGACACACAGATCATGAATCACTCAGACAGCTTACCCCTGTTCGAACGCGGCTTTGGCCGCGTGAAGCTGGCACTCAAGTCGACGTTGAAACGCGCACCAAGGTCTTCACTGACCTGGTTGGGCGAGCAGCCAGCCTGGCGTGACGACCTGCTAAGTCAAGGCTGCAACGTCAGCGGCACCAGGACACTTGATCAGCTGGGCTATGCCCACAGCCCGCACAAAAAAATTGCGGTGGATACCATCACCGGGGTGGCAGTGGTCCAACGCTTGTTCACTGCCGAGGGTGTCGCGGTGTTGCAAGACATCTGTTCTCGTCTGGAGCAGGGGGCCGGGGACAGTGACTGGATCATATCCCGGCGTACGCGAGGGGTGACCGCACTGTCGCCGTTTCTCAACGACATGATGTGCAGCCGCGCATTCCTGCTGGCGGTCTCGCGTATTGCGGGCGTGCCGCTTGTACCTTACCCCATGCTTAATGCCCGCTCGCAGATCAACTACTTCTATCCAAAGCCAGCCGAGCAACAGCAGCAACTGGGTATGTGGCACACAGACGGCACCAACTATGTATTGAACATCGTGCTATCGGATCGCTCCGACTACAGCGGGGGAGAGTTTCTGTTCCATAACGGTACCGTCGATACCTTTGACGCCCTGGATTACCGAACTTTTGAAACCGCCCGGCTGGACCAGCCGGGTGATGCCTTGTTCATCTACGGCAGTCGATTGTTCCACGGTGTTCGCCCTGTCCTCAGTGGCCGACGCATGTCGCTGGTGCTGTCCTTCCACTGCCCCTGCTTCAGTGACGATTCCAACCGCTTCTGGCACCTGGCCTCCGACGATGGCATTGCGACGACCATCCCCAACTGGCTGGGGTTGCACTGGGCCTTGCGGCGGTCGGCCGCCCGACAATATGCACGTATCGGTATCGAGCCGATCACGTTCGAGGAACTGCACAACACAGGGGCGTGATCATGCCAAGCAGTGCGCCATACCTGATTCTGCTGCAAGTCATCTTTGTTCTTTCGTGGAGTTCAGGCTTCATTGGTGCCCGCCTGGGCACGGAGGAGGCTGGCGCAATAAACCTGCTGTTCTGGCGGTTTCTGCTGGTCAGCATCTGCCTGCTGCCTTTCGTGGTGCATCGCTTGCGTACGCTGTCGTGGGCGCAGGTGCGCTACAACACGGTGATAGGCTTTTTAGCCCAGTTCGCTTATCTGGTCAGCGTATATATCGCCATCCGGAGCGGGCTGCCGGCAGGAATAGCCGCCATCATCTGCGCGCTCCAGCCATTGATCACGGCATCCATGAGCAACAGGGGCCAGCAAGAACGCAGCGGCCGCCAGGAGTGGGTGGGGCTTGGGGTTGGCTTTGCTGGCGTGAGCGTGGTCATTTTCGGTGAGTACAACCTCTCCACCACCCGGCTGGACCTCTGGCAGTACGCGCTGCCGCTGGTCGCCGCGATCACGCTGTCCATCGCCACTCTCTATCAGCGGCGGCAATCGGTCATGGCAACAGAACACAGCAAGGATGGCTTGCTGATGCCGCTGTTTCTGCAGTCCACTGCGACGCTGGTATTGCTCACTGCCACAGGCTTGCCGCTGGGCTTGATCGAAGTGCCTGCCAGTACGCAGGTGTGGGCGGCAGTTGCCTGGCTGACGTTGTTCTCGACTTTCATCGCCTACTTGAGCCTTTGGATATTGCTGACAAAACTGTCGGCGACCCGCGTGTCGGCGCTGGTTTATCTGGAGCCTCCGGTCACGCTGCTGTGGGCCGCGCTGATGTTCGGCGACGCAATCCACTGGACGACCTATGTGGGCATCGCAGTGGTCGCGACAGGCCTCGCTATTACGCGTAACCCACGCAGGTCGGGGCAGGAAGCGGGCGTCGAACATGGAGACACCCCTTAGAACCACGCTTCTTGCATGATCAGGCAGGCGTTGTCGCGCGCCTCGAGCAGAGCCAGTTCGTGGTGGCAGCCCGGTACTTCCCAGGTCAGGAAAAAACGCGCAGCTTGCAGCTTGCCGAGGTAGAAGTCGCGATCAGCAGCGGTTCCCTTGAGCAGACCAAGTTCGGCGTGAACCGCCTGCTCCAACCAGCGCCAGCCGATCACGCAGTGGCCGAAGGCCTTGAGGTACAAGGCAGAGTTGGCCAAGGCACCAGCGACTTTGCCGTGGGCGAGGTCACCGAGCAGGACCAGGGTGACCCCCTGCAGGCGGTTGGCCAGTTGCTCCAGCGGCTGACGCAGTGGGTCAAGGTTCGGGTGATGGCTGGCACGTTCGCAGGTGGTGGCGATCAGGCGGATCAGCTGCTTGAGGCCGGCACCATTGTGCTGTGCCAGCTTGCGACCGAGCAGATCGAGCGACTGGATACCCTCGGTACCTTCGTGGATCGGGTTCAAGCGGTTGTCACGGTAGTACTGCTCCACCGGGTATTCGCGGGTGTAGCCGTGGCCGCCAAGAATCTGGATCGCCAATTCGTTGGCCTTGAGGCAGAACGCCGAGGGCCAGGATTTGACGATCGGGGTCAGTAGGTCGAGCAGGTCCTGCGCCAGTTTGCGGGTGTTTTCGTCAGCGGCCGTATGGGTGTCGTCGAACAGGCGCGCGGCGTACAGGCCCAGGTCAAAGGCGCCTTCTACGTAGGCCTTCTGCGCCAGAAGCATGCGCTTCACATCCGTGTGCTCGATGATCGGCACCGCCGGGCTGTGTGGGTCCTTGTTGTCTGGCAGCCGGCCCTGCGGCCGCTGGCGAGCGTATTCCAGGGAGTAAAGGTAGCCGGCGTAACCCAGCATCACCGCGCCCATGCCTACGCCTATCCGCGCCTCGTTCATCATCTGGAACATGCAGGCCAGGCCTTGGTGCGGCTGGCCGACCAGATAGCCGACGCACTGGCCATTGTCGCCGAAGTTCAGCGCGGTCGAGGTGGTGCCGCGCCAGCCCATCTTGTGGAACAGCCCGGCCAGCAGCACATCGTTGCGCGGGCCACGGCTGCCGTCCGGGTTTACGTGGTACTTGGGCACGATGAACAGCGAGATGCCTTTGACCCCGGGCGGGGCGTCCGGAAGCTTGGCCAGCACCATGTGCACGATGTTTTCCGACAGTTCGTGGTCGCCGCCGGAAATGAAGATCTTGTTGCCTTTGAGCCGGTAGCTGCCGTCGCCTGCTGGTTCGGCGCGGGTGCGTATGTCGGCCAGCGACGAGCCGGCGTGGGGTTCGGTCAGCGCCATGGTGCCGAAGTAGCGGCCCTCGATCATCGGTTGCAGGAACAGGCGCTTCTGTTCATCGGAGCCGAAGCTCTCGATCAGGTTGGCCGCGCCCATGGTCAGAAACGGGTAGGCCGTGGTGCCGGCGTTGGCGGCCTGGAAGTGGGCGAAGCAGGCTTGCGAGACCAGGCTGGGCAGCTGCATGCCGCCGACCTCGAAGTCCCGGTTGGCGTTGAGGAAGCCGGCTTCGAGGAAGGCATCGACGGCGGGCTTCACCTCGGGAATCAGCTCGGCGCGGCCGTCCACGTAGCGTGGTTCGTTTTCGTCGGCCTTGCGGTTGTGCGGGGCGAAATACTTTTCGGCGATGGTGCGGGCGGTGGTCAGTGCCGCATCGAAGGTTTCACGGCTGTGCTCGGCGAAGCGCGGGCGCTGGGTCAGGGCTTCGGCGTCGAGGACTTCGTAGAGCTCGAAGGCGAGGTTGCGGGGGCTGAGCAAGGTCTCGGGCATGGTGGCGGTCCTGAGGCGGGATGCTGCGAGTGTAGGAGCGTGGTGAGACTGGGGACAGGTTAATAGGTTTGCGTGATATGGGTTGAGAACGCCGGGAAGCCTGCCGGTTATTGGTGAAACCAACGCAAGGTCAGGTCGTGTAATGCCTGCTCGGGAGAATATGGAGACGTTTCCCACAATCCAGATCGGAAATGGACTGCTGCGGATCGAATATCAGTTGGCCTTGAATGTGCGTTTTGGTGTTCACAAGGAAACGTTTCAGATGAGTGATGCCCACCACGCTGACTTGGCTGAGGCCAACGGCAACCAGGTTCCCTTCTTCGTAGTCTCACCCATGAAATTTGGTGTAATGAATTTCTTTACCTTGGGCTTCTACTGGGTTTACTGCTTCTATCAAAGTTGGAGTCTGCATAGAGAGAAAACGGGAGAGCGCGTAAGTCCGTTCTGGCGAAGCGCTTTTGCAGTGTTCTTCATCTATCCATTATTGAGAAGGGTAAATGACCATATTCGCGACTCAGGTAAAACCTATCCGTGGTCCATCCTGGGGCTCACGCTGGGCTATTACGGTTTTTGCGTTGTCTGGGTGGTTGCCAGCGTCGTGTTGGAAGGCCAGCTGTGGCCGGCCTATTTTGCGGGCTTAGCCATTCAGGCAGCTTGGCTGATCATTCTGGTGTTCATGCAGAAGGGCATCAATTTCTGTGCGGGTGACAAAGAAGGGAAGGCCAACAGCCGGTTCGCGCTGGCCAATTGGCTTTGGATGCTGCTGGGTATTGCGCTTATGGCAGCACAGCTGTTTGCTTTGATTGCGCTTTCACCAATGGTTTGAGCAATTTTTGGCCGAAGCTCTGTCGGAGGGGAGCTCCGGATAGTCCCCGATCCACACCGCGCTTCCGCTTTCCTTGAAGACAATACGATGCTGGGGTAGAAGCCTCCTGCAAGGCTATTTTATATGTCTGTCTGGACGGGTCCTTTCGCGGGTAAACCCTACAGCGGCCTGTGTCCAACCCCCGACCTGTGTCCGGCACTGATCCGGTGTATTCGCGGGTTTACCCGCGAATACGGTGGTGGCGGCAACGGTGAACGACGGGTAGAAACTGGCCGGCAGGTCCGGCCTCTTCGCGGGTGAACCCGCTCCTACACGACGGCCTGTGCATGTGTATAGGAGCGGGTTTACCCGCGAAAGGACCGGCCCAGGCAGCCGAGAATTTCCAGGGGATAAACGGTAACAACAGAAGACACCCAAGTCACCGTTGGCATGACCACGTTCTGGTGAGCGCCTGTTAGTCCAGCCCCTGCTTCAGGACATGCACGCATAAAAAAGGAGAGCCGAGGCTCTCCTTCTTCTTCAACAACCCTCAGCCATTAGCCAATGGTCATCAGGCTGGCGTTACCGCCTGCCGCTGCAGTGTTCACGCTCACCGCGCGCTCGATGACCAGGCGCTCCAGCGCAATCTGGTGATCACCGCTGGACAGCCCGTGCACCCCAACGATCGCCCCGGCACGCTTGGCCACCTGCTGGCATACGCCGCGCAGCTGGTCCGAGTCGCCATGGTGGATCACGGCGTCGAATGCCACTTCATCCTTGTTCCAGTCCGCGACCAGCTTCACCTTGGCCTGCAGCTCACGTGGCAGGCGGGCGCGCAGGGCCTTGCCCGGTTCACCGTCAACCCACACCGCCGAGCTACCAACGGCCAGTACTGCGGCGAACTGCGCCAGCAGGTCGGTTTCGTTGTCGGCCAGGCACAGCACGTGCTCACGCGGCAGAATGGTGTAGCTGTTGCGCTCGCCGGTCGGGCCAGGCAGCAGGCGGGCGATGCCGCTCTGCGACTGGCTGGCGAACTGGCTGCACAGCGCGGCCAGGTCGGCCAGCTGGTTGTTCTCGGCCCAGGCCTTCAGGCCGTGCAGTGGCTTGACCAGCTGTTCGTGCAGGGTGCGATCCGGCTTGCCTTCGCCGTCCTGCTGCTGGAAGTGGCGGCCGATGGCGTCGGCCGGGCGGGTCGACAGCAGGCGGTAGAGGTACAGCGGGCCGCCGGCTTTCGGGCCGGTACCCGACAGGCCTTCACCACCGAACGGCTGCACGCCCACCACTGCACCCACAATGTTGCGGTTGACGTACATGTTGCCGGCGTTGGCGGTTTCCACCACCTTGGCGATGGTCTCGTCGATACGGGTGTGCACGCCGAGGGTCAGGCCGTAGCCGGAGTTGTTGATCTGCTCGATCAGCTGGTCCAGATTGCGGCGGTTGTAGCGCACCACGTGCAGCACGGGGCCGAAGATTTCGCGCTTCAGCTCGTCGAAGCTGTCCAGCTCGATCAGGGTTGGCATGACGAAGGTGCCACGCTTGATCTCGGCAGCATCGGCAATAGCGACTTGGTAGACCGGGCGGCCTTTCTCGCGCATGCCCTGGATGTGCTTCTCGATGCCAGCCTTGGCTTCGGCATCGATCACCGGGCCGATGTCCACGGCCAGGCGGTCCGGGCAGCCCAGGCGGCTTTCAGCCATGGCGCCCTTGAGCATCTCGATTACGCGGTCGGCGGAGTCTTCCTGCAAGCACAGTACGCGCAGGGCCGAGCAACGCTGGCCGGCACTGTCGAAGGCCGAGGACACCACGTCGATCACGACCTGTTCGGTCAGTGCCGAGGAGTCGACGATCATCGCGTTCTGGCCGCCGGTTTCGGCGATCAGCGGGATCGGGCGGCCCTGGTTGTCCAGACGGCCAGCGACGTTGCGCTGCAGCAGGCGGGCCACTTCAGTGGAGCCGGTGAACATCACACCTTTGACGCGTTCGTCCCCGACCAGGCCGGCTCCGACGGTTTCACCGCGGCCAGGCAGCAGCTGCAGCACGCCTTCTGGGATGCCAGCTTCCAGCAGCAGGCGCACGGCCTGGGCGGCGATCAGTGGGGTTTGCTCGGCAGGCTTGGCCAGTACCGGGTTGCCGGCAGCCAGGGCTGCGGCCACCTGGCCGGTGAAGATCGCCAGCGGGAAGTTCCATGGGCTGATGCACACCACAGGGCCCAGTGGGCGGTGGGCGTCGTTGCTGAAGTCGTTACGTGCCTGCACCGCGTAGTAGCGCAGGAAGTCCACGGCTTCACGCACTTCGGCAATGGCGTTGGCGAAGGTCTTGCCGGCCTCGCGGATGAGCAGGCCCATCAGCGGCTGGATCTCGGCCTCCATCAGGTCGGCGGTGCGCTCCAGAATGGCAGCACGCTCGGCTGGCGGGGTGGCCTGCCAGATCGGCGCGGCGTTCAGTGCGCACTGGATGGCGTTGTCCACGTCGGCAACGGTGGCCTCCTGCACATGGCCGACGACGTCGCGGTGGTCTGCCGGGTTCAGCACCGGTGCGGCAGCGCTCTCGCTGGCGGCGCAGGCCAGTAGCGGGACAGCCTTCCAGTCATTGTGAGCGGTGGCCAGCATGGCGCAGGACAGCGATGCCAGGCGGTGTTCGTTGGCCATGTCGATACCGGCCGAGTTGGCCCGTTCGGTGCCATACAGGTCGCGCGGCAGGGGAATGCGTGGGTGCGGCAGGCCGATACTGCCTTCCTGGGTACCCATGCGCTCGATGCTGGCCACCGGGTCGGCGACCAGTTCCTGGATGGAAATCGAGTGGTCGGCAATGCGGTTGACGAACGAGGTGTTCGCGCCGTTTTCCAGCAGGCGGCGCACCAGGTAGGCCAGCAGCGTTTCATGGGTGCCGACCGGTGCATACACGCGGCACGGGCGGTTCAGCTTGCCATCGGCAATCTTGCCGACCACTTGCTCGTACAGCGGTTCGCCCATGCCGTGCAGGCACTGGAACTCGTACTGGCCCGGGTAATAGTTCTGCCCGGCAATGTGGTAGATGGCCGACAGGGTGTGGGCGTTGTGGGTGGCGAACTGCGGGTAGATGGCTTCTGGCACGGCCAGCAGCTTGCGGGCGCAGGCGACGTAGGACACGTCGGTGTACACCTTGCGGGTATAGACCGGGTAGCCTTCCAGGCCTTCGACCTGGGCACGCTTGATCTCGCTGTCCCAGTAGGCGCCTTTTACCAGGCGGATCATCAGGCGGTGGCGGCTGCGCTTGGCCAGATCGATGACGTAGTCGATCACGTACGGGCAGCGCTTCTGGTAGGCCTGGATAACGAAGCCGATGCCGTTCCAGCCAGCCAGGGATGGCTCGAAGCACAGGCGTTCGAGCAGGTCCAGCGAAAGCTCCAGGCGGTCGGCTTCTTCGGCGTCGATGTTAAGGCCGATGTCGTACTGCTTGGCCAGCAGGGTCAGCGACAGCAGGCGCGGGTACAGCTCTTCCATCACGCGCTCGTACTGGGCGCGGCTGTAGCGCGGGTGCAGTGCCGACAGCTTGATCGAGATACCTGGGCCTTCATAGATGCCACGGCCATGCGAGGCCTTGCCGATCGAGTGGATGGCTTGCTCGTAGGACGCCAGGTACTTCTGCGCGTCGTGCTCGGTCAGTGCGGCTTCGCCGAGCATGTCGTAGGAGTAACGGAAGCCTTTGGCCTCGAAACGGCTGGCGTTGGCCAGGGCTTCGGCAATGGTCTCGCCGGTGACGAACTGCTCACCCATCAGGCGCATGGCCATGTCGACGCCCTTGCGGATCATCGGTTCGCCGCTCTTGCCGATGATGCGGGTGAGCGAGGAGGTGAGGCCGGTTTCGTTATGGGTGCTGACCAGCTTGCCGGTCAGCAGCAGCCCCCAGGTGGCGGCGTTGACGAACAGTGACGGGCTGTTGCCCAGGTGCGGCTGCCAGTTGCCGGTACTGATCTTGTCGCGGATCAGCGCATCACGGGTACCTTTGTCGGGGATACGCAGCAGGGCTTCGGCCAGGCACATCAGCGCCACGCCTTCCTGAGACGACAGCGAGAACTCCTGCAGCAGGCCCTGGACGATACCGGCACGGCCGCCGGCGCTTTTCTGATTGCGCAGCTTTTCTGCAATGCCCGCGGCCAGCTTGTTGGTGGCCTCGGCCAGTGGCGCGCTCAGGCGCGCCTGCTCCAGCAGCATCGGCACCACTTCCTGCTCCGGTCGGCGGTAGGCAGCGGTGATCGCCGAGCGCAGTACCGACTGCGGCAAGATGCTTTCGGCAAATTCGAGGAAGCACTGGTGGCTGTGGTCGGCCTGGACTTCACCGGCATCGTCGGCCAGGTTGCTGACATGACCGTTGAGTTCGGTCAGGGTGGCGCCACCCTCGAGCTTCTCCAGGTAGTTGAAGATCGCTTGCTTGATCAACCAGTGCGGCGTGCGGTCAATGGACTGCGCAGCTGCTTTGAGTCGCTCACGGGTCGGGTCGTCGAGTTTGACCCCAAGGGTGGTAGTCGCCATTTCTTATCCTCGTTATTGCCACGGTTGTGGCCTAAGCTGGCGTCAAGAGTATCTGTAGGACAATTCGGGTGCAACCAGGTGCAACCCGATTTTTTCGTGTGAAAGGTGCAACTCGTCCGACAGCTATTCCCATACCCTGAAAAGGGGCGCTTTCGGTGCGATTTATTCTGAAAAAGCGGTTTTTTGCTCCCGAAAGGAGCAAGAAGTGGGCTTTGTCGGAAAATGCACGGGCAGGTGCAACTTGCAAAAGAAAAATGGTTGCACCTTCTTTGCGTTGTTGCATAGCATTCGCCGCCTGGGTGCAACCGCCATCGCTGTGGTTGCGCATGATAAAAACAAACGCCAGGGCACACGCATGGGCAATCCACTAACGATCACCTTCGTGATCTACATCGCAGCAATGGTGCTGATCGGCTTCGCCGCCTATCGCGCTACCAACAACCTTTCCGATTACATTCTGGGCGGTCGCAGCCTCGGTAGCGTGGTTACCGCGCTGTCTGCCGGTGCCTCCGACATGAGTGGCTGGCTGCTGATGGGCCTGCCCGGTGCCATCTACTTCGCGGGCCTGTCCGAGGCCTGGATCGCCATCGGTCTGACGGTGGGTGCCTACCTGAACTGGCTGTTCGTGGCCGGCCGGCTGCGCGTGCAGACCGAGCACAATGGTGACGCGCTGACCCTGCCGGACTACTTCTCCAGCCGTTTCGAAGACAATACCGGGCTGTTGCGTATCATTTCCGCCATCGTCATCCTGGTGTTCTTCACCATCTACTGTGCCTCCGGCATCGTGGCCGGTGCCCGTCTGTTCGAGAGCACCTTCGGCATGTCGTACGAAACCGCTTTGTGGGCTGGTGCAGCGGCGACCATCGCCTACACCTTCGTTGGTGGCTTCCTGGCGGTGAGCTGGACCGATACCGTACAGGCTTCGCTGATGATCTTCGCGCTGATCCTGACCCCGGTAATCGTGCTGATCTCCACCGGTGGCTTCGACCAGACCTTCGCCGCTATCGAGGCGGTGAACCCGGCGAACTTCGACATGCTCAAGGGTGCCACCTTCATCGGCATCATCTCGCTGATGGGCTGGGGCCTGGGTTACTTCGGCCAGCCGCATATCCTGGCGCGCTTCATGGCCGCTGATTCGGTGAAGTCCATCGCCAAGGCGCGCCGCATTTCCATGACCTGGATGATCCTGTGCCTGGCGGGTACCTGCGCCGTTGGCTTCTTCGGCATCGCCTACTTCTCGGCTCATCCTGAACTGGCAGGCCCGGTTAGCGAGAACCACGAACGTGTGTTCATCGAGCTGGCCAAGATCCTGTTCAACCCATGGATTGCGGGTGTCCTGCTGTCGGCCATCCTGGCCGCAGTCATGAGTACCCTGAGCTGCCAGCTGCTGGTGTGCTCCAGCGCCCTGACCGAAGACTTCTACAAAGCCTTCCTGCGCAAGAATGCTTCGCAGGTCGAACTGGTGTGGGTCGGCCGTCTGATGGTGCTGGCCGTGGCCCTGATCGCCATCGCCATGGCCTCCAACCCGGAAAACCGCGTGCTGGGCCTGGTGGCCTATGCCTGGGCCGGCTTCGGTGCCGCCTTCGGCCCGGTGGTGCTGATTTCGGTGCTGTGGAAAGGCATGACCCGTAACGGTGCGCTGGCCGGTATCGTGGTGGGTGCGCTGACGGTGATCCTGTGGAAGAACTTCGACACCCTCGGGTTGTACGAAATCATCCCGGGCTTCCTGTTCGCCAGCATCGCCATTGTTCTGGTGAGCAAGCTGGGCAGCCCTTCGCAGGCGATGGTCAAGCGCTTCGAAGCAGCTGATGCGGCGTATCACGCCGACAAGTAACACCCGTTGAATTGGCGGTGCCTGCTTTGCGGGTGCCGCCAATCAGCAGCCAGGCCTGACTCCGCCTGCAAGGCAAGGTAAACTTGCCGCCTTCGCAGGAGTTGCCATGAACTATCGTCACGCCTTCCACGCCGGCAACCACGCCGACGTCCTCAAACACATCGTGCTGACCCGCCTCATCGCCCTGATGTCGCGCAAGGAGCAGCCGTTCGCCTATATCGATACCCACGCAGGGCTCGGCCTGTACGACCTGCAGGGCGATCAGGCAAGCCGTACCGGCGAGTACCTGGAAGGCGTAGCCCGCCTGTGGAATCGCGATGACCTGCCGGCCATGGCCGACGACTACCTGCGCATCATCAAGCGCCTGAATGCCGATGGCGAGCTGCGCTACTACCCGGGGTCGCCCGAACTGGCCCGTCGCCTGATGCGCCAGCAGGACCGCGCCCTGCTCAACGAGAAGCACCCCGAAGACGGGCCGCTCCTTAAAGAAAACATGAAAAAAGACCCGCGCGTGACCGTGCACCTGGGTGAAGGCTGGCATGTGCCGCGGGCCTTGCTGCCGGTGCAGGAAAAGCGCGCGATCATGCTGATTGACCCGCCGTTCGAGCAGGCCGATGAGCTCAAGCGCTGCACCACTGCCATGAAAGAGGCGATCGGCCGCATGCGCCAGACGGTTGTGGCCATCTGGTACCCGATCAAAGACCAGCGTTCGCTGACCCGCTATTACCAGGACCTGACCAGCACTGGCGCGCCGAAACTGTTGCGGGTTGAGCTGTATGTGCATCACCAGGACAGCCCTCAGGGGCTGAACGGCTCTGGCCTGGCCATCGCCAACCCGCCGTGGGGGCTGGAGGATGAACTTAAGGAGCTGCTGCCATGGCTGGCCAAAGAGCTGGCACAGACCGCCGGCAGTTATCGCATGGACTGGCTGATCGCCGAGTAAACCTGTAGGCGCGGGTTTACCCGCGAACACCGGCGACGCCGGTGCCATCCACCGCGTTGCCTGCTTCGCGGGTGAACCCGCTCCTACAAGGGGGCGGTGTGCCTCCAATGTTTGCGTTATAATCCCGCCCTTTAGCCGCCATCCGCCCAAGAGGCCGCTGGCGCATTTTTACCGAATGAAGAGGCTAATCCCTTGGCATTGACGATTCTTGGCCTGTCCGGCGCCCTTAGCCATGACCCTTCCGCGGCCCTGTACATTGACGGCAAGCTGATTGCCGCCGCCGAAGAAGAGCGCTTCGTGCGTGACAAGCATGCGAAGAACCGCATGCCCTACGAGTCGGCGAAGTTCTGCCTGGAACAGGCAGGCATCAAGCCGTCCGACGTCGACGTGGTAGCCATCCCGTTCGCCCCGATCAGCCTGTTCGGCAAGGCGCGGTGGCACTATGCCAAGCGCTATTGGTACGCCCCGGATCGTGCACTCGATGCCATCCTGATGGGCAACCGTCGCTACAAGCGCTATCGCAAGAAGATCGTCTGGTGCCTGGAGCAACTGGGCTTCGACCCGAAAAAGGTCAAGATCGAGCCGGTCGAGCACCACCTGGCCCACGCTTCCAGTGCTTATCATTGCTCGGGCTTCAAGGAAAAAACCGCAATCCTCGGCATTGACGGCAAGGGCGAGTACGCCACCACCTTCTTTGGCTACGGCGAAAACGGCAAGATCCACAAGATCAAGGAATTCTTCGACCCGGACTCGCTGGGTGGCCTTTACGGTGCCATCACCGAGTTCCTGGGCTTCGAAATGCTCGATGGCGAGTTCAAGGTCATGGGCATGGCGCCGTATGGCGACGCCAGCAAGTATGATTTCTCGCGTCTGGCCAGCTTCGAAAACGGCGAGTTGGTCATCAACACCGAGTACGCCAACGTTATCGGCCTGCGCCGTTACAAAGAGAAGGGCAAGGGCTTTTACTTCTCGCCAAAGCTGATCGAATGGCTGGGCCCCAAGCGCGAAGGCGACATCGCCGACGAACCGTACATCCATTACGCCGCCAGCATGCAGGCGCTGTTCGAGAAACTGGCGCTGCAGATGATCGACCATTACCTGGGCGACACCCTGCGTGAAACCGGCAAGCTGGCCTTCGCCGGCGGCTGTGCGCTGAACGTCAAGCTCAACCAGAAGATCATCGCCCGTCCGGACGTGAAAGAGCTGTTCGTTCAGCCGGCCTCCGGCGACGCCGGGACTGCCGTTGGCGCCGCTGCCTATGTGTCCCACGCCCGTGGCGTTCCGGTCGAGAAGATGGAGCACGTCTACCTCGGCCCGTCGTACTCCAACGAAGACGTGATCGCCGCCTGCGCCCGTCACCCGAACCAGCCAAAGTGGCGCAAACTCGAGAACATGCCGCAGCAGATCGCCCAGATCATGGTCGATGGCAACCCGGTTGCCTGGTTCCAGGGCCGCATGGAGTTCGGGCCGCGTGCCCTGGGTGGCCGATCGATCATCGGCTGCCCAAGCGTGGAAGGCGTGGCTGACCGCATCAACCACCAGATCAAGTTCCGCGAACGCTGGAGACCTTTCTGCCCGTCGATGCTCGACACTGTCGCCCCGCAGATGATCAAGGTCGACCATCCCGCGCCGTTCATGACCTTCACCTTCGAAGTTGCTGAAGAGTGGAAAACCCGCGTGCCGGAAGTGGTGCACGAGGACGGCACTTCGCGTGCCCAGGTGCTCAAGCGCGAGTACAACCCGCGCTACTACGACATGATGAAGGCACTGGAAGACCTGACGGGCAACGGCGTGTCGCTGAACACCTCGCTGAACCGTCGTGGTGAACCGATGATCTGCTCGCCGACCGATGCCCTGAACATGTTCTTCGGCTCGGACCTGCAGTACCTGATCATGGAAGACATCCTGGTTGTGAAGGACGGCGCGGCCCCGTATGACCAGCCGCTCTGAACCGCGCATCCTGCAGTTCTGCCATGGCTATGACGGGCCGTTCCTGGACTGCGCCCGTCAGTACGCCAGCCTGTTTCAGGGGCGTGGGTACCAGGTGACCACGGTGTTCCTCACTGGCGCCGCCGATGCGCAGGTGGCGGCTGGCTGTGCGTCGGACGAGGTGCTGTTCCTTGAGTTCAGCTCCAAGGCCGTGCGTGGCCTGAAACTCGGCGCCATCCGCGCATTGCGGCGCATTGCGGCCGAGCGCAATTTCGCTTTCTGCATCGCCCATCGCTTCAAGCCGATCTACGTTGCCCTGCTGGGGACCGGCCTGCCGGTGATTGGTGTGCACCATGCCTTTGGCGACTACCAGCGCAAAGGCCGCCGCCTGTTCGCGAACCTGTTCGGCAAGCGTCTGAGCCTGTTGGGTGTTTCGGACGCGGTACGTGACGATATGCGCCGTTGCTTGCCGCAGTGGCCGGCCGAACGCATCCAGACCCTGTACAACCGCATCGACATCGACGCCCTGCAAGCAGCCCTGGTGCCGCGCGCTGACGCACGCCAGGCCTTGGGCCTGGATGCTCAGGCGTGGATCGTCGGCAATGTCGGGCGCCTGCACCCGGACAAGGACCAGGCCACCCTGTTGCGCGGTTTTGCCCAGGCATTGCCGGGGCTGCCGGCTGGCGCCCGCCTGGCAATCCTCGGCAAGGGGCGCCTGGAGGCCAAGCTCAAGGCGTTGGCCGCCGAACTTGGTATTGCCGGGCAAGTCGACTTTCTTGGCCAGGTACCGGATGCGCGCCGTTATTTCCAGGCGTTCGACGTGTTCGCGTTGAGTTCCGATCACGAGCCGTTCGGCATGGTCCTGCTCGAAGCGATGGTTGCCGGTGTACCGGTGTTGGCCACGGCCTGTGGCGGTGCCCGCGAAGTGGTCGAGGGCGTTGGCGTGCTGTTCCCGCTGGGCGACGCCGCGCAGCTGGCTCAGGGCCTGAAGCACATGGCCGTACTGGACGCTGAGCAGCGCCAGGCCTGTGCCAGGCACATGCTGCAGCGCCTGCGCGAGCGTTTCTCTGACCAGGCGGTGCGCGAGGCCTTCTGGCAACTCCCGCAGGTGCGCGCGTTGGTGGGGCAGGCCTGATGCTCAATCGTATCCAGGCCTTCCGCGAACACGGTTGGCAAGCTATCGATGCCAAGGCTTATGCCCAGGCATGGGCGCGCTTTGGCGGCAGTGTTGCCACCCATCCGCTGGTGGTCGAGCAACTGGCGGACCTGGCACAGATCCCGGTGCGTTACCTGGGCTGGCACCAGGCTGGCGAGCTGAAAGCCGCCATCCCGGTCTGGGGGCGTCACCTGGCGCTGTCCAAGGACGTGCTGAAGCGTGCTGGCAAGAAGGCCCTGTTCGACCTCGGTAATGCCGAGATCATTCTGCCGGCGGCGTCTGATGCCGCTGCGCCGTTGCGCCATACAATGCGTTACCTGTCCGAACTGAACCAGGGCCGCTTCAGCGGCCTGAAGGCGCAGAAGGAGCAGTTGGCCATGGCCCGGGCGCCTGAAGACCTGTCGAAGAAGTTCCGCTACAACCAGCGCCGTGAACTTCGCCTGCTGGAAGAAGCGGGTGGTGTGGTACGCCCGATCAGCGACTTCAGTGCTCAGGAAATCGCCAGCATGTACTGCGACCTGTTCCTGCGCCGCTGGGGGTTCCCTGCCACCGGTGCCGAGCGTATGGCCGATGTGCTGGGCCGCTTGCGCGAGCTGCTGATCGGCTCGGTGCTGCTGCTGGACGGTAAACCGATTGCCATCCAGCTGGTGTACCGCGTCGAAGCGCCGGAATGGATTAGCGTCGAGTACATCAATGGCGGTGTCGACCCTGAAACCAAGGCCTTCAGCCCAGGCAGCGTGCTGAGCTTCCTCAATACCCAGGCCGCCTGGGAAGACGCCCGGGCGCGCAACAAGCCGCTGCGGTTCTCATTCGGCCGTGCTGACCGTGAGTACAAGGACCGCTGGTGCAACCCTGTGCCGGTGTATCAAGCGTGAGCCGCAAGCAGCAGTTGCTCAAGCGCCACCGGCGCAACAAACGCCTGGGGCTGCTGGCGGGCCTGGTTGCGCTGGTCGCCCTCGGTGTATTCAGTTGGTGGTGGTTGCCACTGCTGTTGTTGCCGCTGCTCTGGGCTGCCCATGAGGCCTGGTTTGCCGACCACCTGTTCTATGCACCGGGTGAGGACTATGCCTACGACTTCGGCGATCAGGTGCGGCAGGTTCCTGCCAGCCTGCACGATGGCTGGCTCAAGGCTGATTGCACGTTGCAGGGCGACGAAACCCTGGTGCTTGAGCTGCGGCTAAAGAGCAGCTGGTTGGGGCGCTTTCTCGACCCTCGGGTCGAGCTGCTGGCTGGCGAACAGGCCGATCGGCAAACGTTCGAGCGTGGCGTCGATGGGGTGCGCTTCCTTAACCTGACCGGCCTTGCTGCGCCACTGCAGGCCGGAACGTTGCGACTGCGCGGCCGGCATTGCCGGCTGCAGGGTCAGCTGCGTCTGTGGATAACCCCCTCGGTCGAGCTGCAGCGGCGCCGAGTGATGGTGATCGCGCCACATGCCGACGACGCCGAGTTGGCCGCGTATGGTTTGTACAGCCAGGCCGACGAAAGCTGGGTGGTGACCCTGACCGCCGGTGAGATAGAGGCCGAGCACTACCAGCAGATGGGCCTGGCAAAGGCCGAGGCCGCGCGCCTGAAGGGGCGCCTGCGTGCCTGGGACAGCATCGCCGTGCCGCGTTGGGCCGGGGTGCCGGAGTCGCATTGCATACAGCTGGGCTACTTTTGCCTGCAGCTTCCTGCCATGCAGGCCGCCCCCGACCAGCCGGCCGCCTCACGTGAAGCCGACCTGGCCGATATCCGCGTGTTCCGCCAGTTCAACCCGTTCCCGTTACCGGGCGACCGCGATGGCGCACCCACCTGGCACAACCTGCTGGCCGACCTGCGAGCCTTGCTGGAACGGGCCAAGCCAGAGGTGCTGGTGATGCCGCACCCGCAGCTAGACCCCCATCCGGACCATATCTGCGCTCAGGCGGCGGTGCTGGAAGCCTTGCAAGGCATGGCCTGGCAGCCACAAACCTTGCTGTGCTACGCCAACCACCTGCACGATAACGACCGCTGGCCGATGGGCGACAGTGGCGATGGCGTGGCTTTGCCGCCGCAATTGAGCGCTGCCCAGGCCTGGGCACCCTGCAGCCTGGTGCTGGACTGCGCGACCCAGCGCGACAAGGCCATGGCCCTGGGCATGATGCACGACCTGCAGCCGCCGGCACCGTTCAAGCGCCGCCTGCGCCGCCTGCTGCAACGCTGGCTTGCCGGGCGACAGCCATCGCCTTATGGGGAGAACGAATTCTTCCGCAAGGCCGTGCGCCGACACGAACTGTTCTGGCGGCGTGAGCTGTAAGCACGCCCCATGGTTGACCGCGAAGGCGCAGAGCGCCCAAGGAAAGCAATGAAAGTCCTATTTCTGGTGCAGAAGGAACAGCGGGCGATTCTTGACCGCCTGTACGATGGCGTCGCGGCCAACTGCGAGTGCGACCTGCGCTGGCTGACCAGCCAGGATCAGCGCAACCTGCGCCGTTACTTCAAGCGTGAAGTGCAGGTCGAGCGTTATGACCGCATCGTGTTCTTCCTGCGTTTCAAGCAAGAGATCCGTCAGGTGGCCTTCATCCGCACTGTGCCGAACCTGGTGATTCTCGAGCACGACGCCTACCAGAACTACATCCCGTGCAAGTACACCGGCAAGTTCAGCGCTCATTACCGCCAGTTGCCATGGGCGCGGGTGATCAGCTCCGGCTACATGGTCAGCGAGCGCTTGCGCCAGGAAGGTTTCGACGCGGTGTTCGTGCCCAAGGGCTATGACGAGCAGTTGCTGGCTGACCAAGGGCGTGAGCGTGATATCGAATTGGCCTTTGTCGGCAGCGTCAACAGCGTGGCCTACAGCGGCCGCAAGGCACTGCTGGACGAGTTGGGGCAGGTCGAGAACCTGTTGGTAACCCGTACCAAGTCGGGCGAGGACTACTGCAACACGCTCAACCGTATTCGTTTCTTCGTCAGTGCCGATGTCGGCATGGGCGAGTACATGATCAAGAACTTCGAAGCCATGGCCTGTGGCTGTGTGTTGCTGGCATACGACCAGGGCGAGGAAGAGAACCGTGCGCTGGGCCTGCAAGACATGCACAACGTGGTGTTCTATGACAACATCCCGACCCTTCAGGAAAAACTCCGTCGCTTGCGCGCCAACCCCGAGCTAGCACGGCAGATTGCAGAAAATGGCCGCCATCTGGCGGTTTCCCGTTTTAGTTTCGGCGCAGTTGGACGTAGCATCGTCGACCACATGCGCCCTGCGCTCAGGCCCCATCCGCCACTGTCTGCATGGCAGCGGCTGCGTCTGAAGCTGGGCATCTAAATAAGAGCTTTCACGCCCAGGAGCGGGTTGTTGAAGGCCGATAGTCGTAATGCGGAGGGAATCCGGTGCGCTTTTCAAATGAGAGTGACGTCACGCTTGTCGTGACCAGTTGTGGGCGGTTCGATCTGCTCAAAGACACCCTTGAGAGTTTCGATCGCTACAACACCGCGCCCATTCGCGAGGTATTCATCACCGAAGACTCTGGCGACGATGCTGTGCATGCCGCTGTGCCGGCGCACTGGAAGCCGCACTGCAAGGTGTTCGTCAACCGGCCCAAACTTGGCCAGTTGCCGTCTATCGACCTGGCCTACAGCCAGGTCAAGACGCCGTACATTTTTCACTGCGAAGACGACTGGCAATTCTATCGCCAAGGCTTTGTCGAAGACTCGCAGGCCATCCTGGATGTCAGTCCCAACATCTTGCAGGTCTGGTTGCGCAGCCATGCCCACGACCTGGCCATCCACAGCCCGTACATCCACTTGGGCGATCGCCAGGTGATCGCCGGGGTGCCGTGCTATCCGCTGCTGTCCGACAAGGCCGAGTGGCAGGCGTTCTCGCTCAACCCTGGGCTGCGCCGATTGAGCGATTACCAGCGCTGTGCGCCATTTGCCGCCTATGCTGGAGAAAAGGCGCTTTCCCGCCGCTACGCTGAGTTAAATCTGACAGCGGTCACCTTGGAGGGTGATGCAGTATTGCACACTGGTTTTGGCAATCACGTGACCTTGCCTATCGAGGTGGAGCGTAAGGCCAAGCGCCGTCAACGTGATCGGATGAAGCTGGCATTGACGCTGGTTGCGGGTGCCTTGATCGGCATGGGAATCACCATTTTTGTTCAATGAAGTCGCTGTCCCACCTGACTTGAGCGGGAGAGGGCCCATGAACATCGTCAATATGATGTGGGCGGGTGGAACGCCTTACATGTCCATCCACAAGGTGCATCGGCAGGTCTTGTCGAATGCGGGTGCCGATGCCCGGATCAGTAACTGGCTGTTGCTGGGGAGCGGGCTCTGCTGTGGGCTCGGTTCGACCCGGGAATGGCATATGCCCTCACGTGCGCTCAAAGGGCGGCACTTGTGGCGCTTGCTGCGTCCGTGGCTGCGCATGCGCTTGCGCAAGGCATTGGCCGAGGCCGGGGCAGAAGTGGTGCTGCTCGACGGTATTGGTGTCGCCCGGTTGGTGCTGCCGTTGTTGCAGCGCATCACGCACGTGCGTGCCAAGGTACTGTTCCATGGCAAGACGCGTCTGCATGCCAGCGATATCCGCTTGTTGCAGATGTTTCCGTCCGAGCGTCTGAGTATCGCGGCGGTATCACAGACGTTGGCCGAGTCGCTGGAGCGTGACTTGGGCAGGCCGGTGCAGACGCTGCGCATGGCGCTCGACCCGCTTGCATTCGTCGAGCCTTTGCTGAACCGGGACCAGGCCAGGCAGGCGCTGAAGTTGCCTCAGGGCGCCGAGGTGATGCTGGGTGCGGTAGGGCGATTGGTAGAGAGCAAAGGCTTCGAAATGCTGATCGAGGCATTCGCCAGGGCCAGTGCACGGCAACCGGGCTTGCAGCTGGCGATCATTGGCGAGGGGCCGCAGCATGCCGTGCTGCAGCAGCGTATCGACGCGTTGGGCCTGGCCGAGCGCGTTCATCTGCGCGGTCACCGCGAAGACCTGCAGCAGCTGTATCGGGCATTCGACTGGCTATTGGTACCTTCGCGTTCCGAAGGCCTGGGGTTGGTGGTGCAAGAGGCGGTGATGGCCGATGTACCGGTGGTGTGCAGCGACCTGGAAGTGTTTCGCGAGCAGTTGCGCGACACGGGTGGCTACCTGCCGGTTGCCGACGAAAGCGCCTGGGCTGAGGCGATTGAGCGCTGTGCGGCGCTCAGTGCATCGACGATCGCCGCGAAGCAGCGCCAGGCACTGGCACCGGAGCAGGCCTGGCAGGCGTTCTGCAGCGGCTCGCAGAGCCTGTTGCGCAGCTGACCTTCAGCGTGTCAGCAAGGCTGCCTCGAAGGCGGCAAGGGGGAACCGGTCGCCCAGGTTCTCCCGCTCGATATAGCGCACCATGTGCTGCACATTGCGTCGAATCATGCGGGCTGACAGTGGCGGGCGCAGAAAGCGCATGTCGGCCACGTCGATCAAGCCCAGACGCTGGTCGGGGGTGACCACCACGTTGCCCAAGTGCAGCGAGCGGAAATAAACGCCGCTGCGGTGCAACTGGCGGATCAGTTCGATCAGGCGTGGCAGGTAAGTGTCCCAGCTGAAGCCGTCATCGCGCGACATCTGCAGCAGCGTCCGCCCAGGTAGCGGGCGATACAGCACCGCAGTGCGGCCCGGCAGGTCGAGCTTGTGCTGGCTGATCACTTCGAGGGTAGGGATGCCCAGTTGCGCCAGGCGTGCGGCGTTATCGACGAAACGCTGCGAGTAAGGACGTAGCAGTGCAGATGAAATCAGCCGCTTCCTACGAAAAACCTTGAGGAAATTTCCATCTGTGAGCAGGTAGACTTTGGCGCCATGGCTGTCTGCCTCAAGCACCTGTGCGCCGAGTGTCAGCTGATCGAAGTCGACCTGGGTGAGCCGGGAGCATTGCATGAATAGAGCCTTGTCGTCTGGCGATCAAAATGACCGGCAATAATGCCGAAAATAATGCTGTAGCACCATGGATGGTGTTTCTGATTCATCGGGGGAAAGGATGTTGTATCAAAAAAACTGGGCACAAGCGTGGTTAGGTTTGGGCCTGGTCTGGTTCCTGGCGGCGATTGCCCTGGCACCCAGCAACAAGGTTTATCAGCAAGGTCTGGTGTTGTTCTTGTGGCTGCCAACGCTGGTATTGGCTTGGTCGGCCCGAGGTGTGCTGGTGCAAGCCTGGAGGCGGCAACCGGCGCTGTGGGGGAGTGTGCTGCTGCTGTTGGCCTGGAGCGGCCTGAGCCTGGCATGGTCGCCCGCCGAGGAGCCCATGCGCGAGCTCAAGCGCTTGCTCTACATCCTGGTGTTCCTGCTGGCGTTTCCGCTGTTGGCCCAGCTTGGCCAAGCCCGCATTCGTCAGTTATTGCTGCTTGGCAGCGCGCTGCTGGCCATCGCTGCGTTAGTCTCCATCATCAAGTTCTATGGGGTGCAGCGTGCGCCTCTGCTGTTCAGGCTGGCGGGTATCGGCGAAATATCCCACCCCATCCTGGGGGCCTATGTCATTGGTTCGGCTGTGCTCTTGATGCTCTACGAGCCACCTCGGCGGCGTGGCTTGCAGGTGTTGTGGCTGGCGGCACTGGCTTGCCTGGGGGCCTTCGCCATGCTCAGCCAGAGCCGTGGTGCGGTTCTGGCACTGGTGATTACCGTGGTGATGGCGCCGTTGTGGTTCCGTGACCGCCACAGCCGGGTGTTCTCTGTTCTGGCACTGCTTGCCACCGGCCTGGCCTTTTTGGCCGTGTACGACGTTATCGCCCAACGGGGCTCGTCCTACCGGCCGGAAATTTTCCATGCCGTGGTCCAGATGATAGCTGCGCACCCTTGGACTGGTCTTGGTCTGGGGGCTGCTTACGAAGTGAGCGCCGTCGGCATGCACTTCGATCACACCCACAACATGTTCACCCATGTTGCCGTTGAGATGGGCTTGCCCGGCATGTTGCTGTGGGTAATGGTGTGGCTGTTCACGCTGGGCGAAATCGTGCGCGCCCGTGGCACCCTGCTCGGCAAGGTCCTGCTGGGCTTCTGGGTCTATTCGACCCTGGCCATGCAGTTCGATGCCGCCAGCCTCACCGGTACGCCACGTGCCGAATGGTTCATCAGCTGGCTGCCGGTGGGCCTTGCCATGTTGCTGCCATGGGGGCGTGCCGAAAATGACGCCTGTGGTAAAATTGCCGGTTCAACCTGAACAGCGAGCTCGATAATGGCCGAAACACCGCGACCAGCGGAGCACACCTCCAGCCTGAAGATCTACTTCCGGCTGTTGAGCTATGTGAAACCCTATGTCGGCATTTTCCTGCTGAGCATTGTCGGTTTCGTGATCTTTGCCTCGACCCAGCCAATGCTGGCCGGCATTCTCAAGTACTTCGTCGATGGGCTGAGCAACCCCGAAGCGGTATTGTTCCCCAACGTCCCCTACCTGCGTGACCTGCAATTGCTGCAGGCGGTGCCGCTGCTGATCATCCTGATCGCTGCGTGGCAGGGCCTGGGCTCGTTCCTCGGCAACTACTTCCTGGCCAAGGTCTCTCTGAGCCTGGTGCATGACCTGCGGGTGGCGTTGTTCAACAAGCTGTTGGTGTTGCCCAACCGCTACTTCGACAACCACAACTCCGGGCACCTGATTTCGCGCATTACCTTCAATGTGACCATGGTCACTGGCGCCGCTACCGACGCCATCAAGGTGGTAATCCGCGAAGGCCTGACCGTGGTGTTCCTGTTTGCCTACCTGCTTTGGATGAACTGGCACCTGACCCTGGTGATGGTTGCCATCTTGCCGGTGATCGCGGTTATGGTCAGCATCGCCAGCAAGAAATTCCGCAAGCAGAGCAAGAAGATCCAGGTAGCCATGGGCGACGTCACCCACGTTGCCTCGGAAACCATCCAGGGTTACCGCGTGGTCCGTAGCTTCGGTGGCGAGGCCTACGAACAGCAGCGATTCGGCCAGGCCAGCCAGAGCAACACCGACAAGCAACTGCGCATGACCAAGACCGGCTCGCTGTACACGCCGATGCTTCAGCTGGTGATCTACAGCGCCATGGCTGCGCTGATGTTCCTGGTACTGTTCCTGCGCGGTGAGTCCACTGCCGGTGACCTGGTGGCTTATATCACCGCTGCCGGCCTGCTGCCCAAGCCGATTCGTCAGTTGTCGGAAGTCAGCTCGACCATCCAGAAGGGCCTGGCAGGTGCCGAAAGCATCTTCGAGCAGCTGGACGAAGCGCCTGAAGTGGACACTGGTACGGTCGAGAAGGAGCGCGTGGAAGGGCGCCTGGAAGTGCGCAACCTGAGCTTCACTTACCCGGGTACCGAGCGTGAAGTGTTGAGCGACATCAGTTTTGTCGCCGAGCCCGGGCAGATGATTGCCCTGGTCGGCCGCTCCGGCAGTGGCAAGTCTACCCTGGCGGCCCTGATTCCACGCTTCTATCACCACGACAAGGGGCAGATCCTGCTCGATGGCGTGGAGATCGAGCACTATCGCCTGCGCAACCTGCGTCGCCATGTTTCGCAAGTCACCCAGCATGTCACCTTGTTCAACGACACCGTGGCCAACAACATCGCGTATGGCGATCTGGCCGGCGCGCCGCGCGCAGACATCGAAGCCGCCGCGGCCGATGCCTATGCCAAGGAATTCGTCGACCGGCTGCCAAAGGGCTTCGATACCGAAGTGGGTGAGAACGGTGTACTGCTTTCCGGGGGCCAGCGCCAGCGCCTGGCAATTGCCCGTGCGCTGCTTAAAAACGCGCCGTTGCTGATCCTCGACGAAGCGACGTCGGCGTTGGATACAGAGTCCGAGCGGCATATCCAGGCCGCCCTGGACCACGTGATGCAAGGCCGTACCACGCTGGTGATTGCCCATCGCCTGTCGACCATCGAGAAGGCCGACCAGATCCTGGTGATGGACCAGGGCCGCCTGGTCGAGCGCGGTACTCACACCGAGTTACTTGCGGCTAATGGCCATTATGCCCGTCTGCATGCCATGGGGCTGGATGAGCCGGCCAAGGCCGATATCACCTGAACCCTCCTTGATCGGGGCCGTTATGGCCCCGATTGTCACGGGAATTTTCCAGGGATGATCTGGCCATAAAGCCATTGACTACCCTGTGCTAATATCCTGCCCCTGTTCATTATTTCCATATGGGTTGCCCATGAAGTTGTCCATGCCGCGTTTCGATCAAGCCCCGGTACTGGTGGTCGGCGATGTCATGCTCGACCGCTACTGGCATGGCGGTACTTCGCGTATTTCGCCTGAAGCGCCAGTCCCGGTGGTCAAGGTCGATCAAATCGAGGATCGCCCCGGCGGCGCGGCCAACGTTGCCTTGAACATTGCTGCGCTGGGCGCGCCGGCTTCGCTGATCGGCGTCACCGGCCAGGATGAGGCTGCTGACAGCCTGGCCAACAGCCTGCAGGCTGCCGGTGTCCGTTCGGTATTCCAGCGCATCGCGCACCAGCCGACTATCGTCAAGCTGCGGGTCATGAGCCGTCACCAGCAGCTGCTGCGTATCGATTTCGAAGAGCCGTTCGCCACCGACCCACTGTCGCTGGGCGCGGAGGTCGACAGCCTGCTCGAAGGCGTCAAGGTGCTGGTCCTGTCCGACTACGGCAAAGGTGCATTGAAGAACCACCAAAACCTGATCCAGGCGGCGCGGGCCAAGGGCATTCCGGTGCTGGCCGACCCCAAGGGCAAGGACTTTTCCATCTACCGTGGCGCCAGCCTGATTACCCCGAACCTCAGCGAGTTCGAGACCATCGTTGGCCGTTGCGTCGATGAGGCCGAACTGGTCGCCAAGGGCTTGCAGTTGCTGCAGGACCTGGACCTGGGCGCCCTGCTGGTCACCCGCGGCGAGCATGGCATGACCCTGCTGCGCGTTGGTCAGCCTGCGTTGCACCTGCCTGCACGGGCACGCGAGGTGTTCGATGTGACCGGTGCCGGCGATACTGTCATCTCCACCCTTGCCGCAGCCATTGCCGCGGGTGAGGACCTGCCCCATGCGGTGGCCCTGGCCAATCTGGCGGCGGGCATTGTGGTCGGCAAGCTGGGTACGGCTGCCATCAGCGCCCCTGAGCTGCGTCGGGCCATCCAGCGTGAGGAAGGCTCCGAACGCGGCGTGCTGGGCCTTGAGCAACTGCTGCTGGCCATTGATGACGCGCGGGCGCACAACGAGAAGATTGTCTTTACCAATGGCTGCTTCGACATCCTGCATGCCGGGCATGTCACCTACCTGGAACAGGCGCGGGCCCAGGGTGATCGCCTGATCGTTGCGGTAAACGACGATGCCTCGGTCAGCCGCCTGAAAGGGCCGGGCCGGCCGATCAACAGCGTTGACCGGCGTATGGCCGTGCTGGCCGGTTTGGGCGCGGTGGACTGGGTGATCAGTTTCCCGGAAGGCACCCCGGAAAACCTGCTGAGCCAGGTCAAGCCGGATGTGTTGGTCAAGGGTGGAGACTATGGCATCGACCAGGTGGTTGGCGCTGATATCGTCAAGGGCTATGGCGGCACCGTGAAGGTGCTGGGGCTGGTCGAGAACAGCTCGACCACGGCGATTGTCGAGAAAATTCGCAAGAACTGATCTGACCTTGGGGCCGTTGTGGCGGCCCTCGGCTGGGGCGGGTTTACCCGCCCCAGCAAGCAGGCGAAAGCTCCCGGGATGTCACTTGTTCAGCGAGGTCCGCGCCCGCTCCAGCAGCGCTCGCGCCTTGTCGCCAAACCTTTGCAAGTGCGACGCCCTTGCGGGCTTGCTTTCCACCAACCCCTGCTGCTTCACCCAATCCTTCCAGCGTACCCGTTCATCTGCCACCACCCAGCCTTCCTGCCGGGCAAAACTTTCTGCCAGGTACAGCCCACGCGTACTCGCCGGCACCAGCTCATCCTTTTTCAGCGTGTACAGCTCTGCCAGTGGCTGGCCGTCCTTCAATGGCATCAGGTACAGGTCGGGGCGTTTGCGGTTGAGCCGCGCCACCAGCTGGTCGCCCTCCAGCCGCTCGTCAACGTGGAACAAGCTGAGTTTCTTGGCGTCCCGGGGCACTTGCAGGCGCATGTCATAGATCAGCTGTAGCGAAGCGGTGGGCAGGTGCACATAGGCCCGTGGGCGCTCCAGGAGCATCAGCTTGCCGCAATGCACCGGGCGTGCGGCACCGGACTCCGGAGCCAGCACGAAGTGGGGTGTTTCGCGGTAGTGCAGGGCGGCGGCGTAGGGGATGGGCAGCCAGGTGTCGTTGAAGCGCCCGCCCAGCCAACCTTCCGGGGTTTCCAGCAGGCACTCCTCGGCCACTTCCTGTACGGCCGTGTGCAGCGGCAGGTTCAGCTCCTGCGCCGGTACATAACCGGAAATCAGTTTCAGTACCACATCGCCACGGTCTTGTCGGCGCTGACGCACCAGTACCCAGTAATCGCGGTTCTGCCAATGCAGCGTGAGGCGCACTGACACGCCCAGGTTGGCCAGTTCGACCACGAAGTGTTGTGTATCGGGTAACTGGATGGCCTTGCGCCGTTGCTGGGTCTGGGCAAAGTTCAGCGGCATGCCGATGCTTTGGTAAATCAAGCCTTCGGGCGTGGCCTCGACATGCAGTGGCAGTGTCTTGAAGTTGCTCGGGTTCTTGCGGATCAGCGTTCGCGCCACGAGGCTCCTCCTTGCGTCGGGTCAGTCTCCAGTCCCTGAATCGGGAGCCTGAGGTAACTCAATGCTGGCCCAGGATACGGGCGACGGTGGCCACGTTGTGGGCCAGGTGCAACGGGTTGATGGTGCCGACAATAGCACTGCTGACGCCCGGGTGGGCGAACAGCAGCTCGAAGCTGGCCTGCACCGGGTCGACGCCCGGGGCCAGGCAGATATGCCCGCTCGCCAAGGCCTTCTTTACCAGGATGGCCTTGCCGTGTTCGGCAGCGTAGTCCAGCACCGGGCGTTCTGCCTGTTCGTTGAGGTTGTAGGTGACCATGGCGCAGTCGCCTTGCTCCAGTGCCTTCAGGCCGCCGGCGACGGTCTTGCCGGACAGCCCGAAACCGAGGATCTTGCCCTCCTGCTTGAGTTCGGCCAGGGTCTGGTAGACCTCCTGCTGTTCGAGGATGGCCAGGTCGTTGCCGTCGGAATGCACCAGCACCAGTTCGATGCGGTCGGTTTCGAGCCGGCGCAGGCTGCGCTCCACCGAGCGGCGGGTGTGGGCAGCGCTGAAGTCGAAATGCGACAGGCCTTCCTCGAACTCTTCACCAACCTTGCTGACGATTACCCATTCATCACGTTGGCCGCGCAGCAGCGGGCCCAGGCGTTCTTCGCTACGGCCGTAGGCCGGGGCGGTGTCGATCAGGTTGATGCCAAGCTCGCGGGCCTGGGCCAGTAACAGGCGGGCTTCCTCATCGCCGGGGATCGTGAAGCCAGTGGGGTACTTCACGCCCTGATCGCGGCCCAGCTTGACCGTGCCGAGGCCCAGTGGAGAGACCGTGAGGCCGGTGCTGCCCAGCGGGCGATGGAATGCGTGCAGGGTTGGCAGGCTCATGGCAGCAACTGCTCCCAGGCCGGTACGCTCAGTGGAGGGCGTGGGAGGTCGGCCAGGTCGGCCTGTGCTTGTGGACGAATGCCGTCGCGCTCCAGGTGGCTGATTACCCGGTCGCTGAAGTCCGGTGCCAGTGCCAGTTTGGTTGGCCAGCCCACCAGCAGGCGCTGCTGGTCGGCAAGGAAGGCGTTGTCCGGGCGTGCCAGGCCGGATTGTGCAGGCTCAGCGCGGTCGACGCGCAGTGTGGCCCAGCGCACCAGGCTCTGATCGACCCAGGGCAGCAGGTTGGCGATTTCCTTCTGCGCTGCGGCAATCTGCGCTGCAGGCTCGCGCGCCACGCCATCGGCTTCGGCCAGGTCCCCACCGAGGTACCAGACCCACTGGCCATCGGCTGCCGGATGGGTGGTCACCGTTACCCGCGGCTTGGGCCCGCCGCCGAGGCAGTGGGCGTACAAAGGTTTCAGGTTCGGGCCCTTGGCCATGACCATGTGCAGCGGGCGGGTTTGCATGGCCGGCTGATCCAGGCCCAGCGCCTGCAGCAAGCCTTCGGTGCCGGCTCCGGCACTCAATACGATGCGCTGGGCACGGATTTCCCGGTCGTCCACGCGTAGGCCGACCAACGCATTACCTTCACGCAAGGGTTCGATGCGTTCACCTGCCAGCAAGGACTCGCCGGCCAGCTCGGCCAGGTTGGCCAGCAAGCTCGGGACATCGATCACCAGTTCCGCCAGGCGATACACCTTGCCCTTGAACGCGCGGTCCTGCAGTGCCGGTGGCAGCTGGTCACCCTTGACCTGGTCGACCCGGCCGCGCACGGCCTTGCTGGCGAAGAAGCTTGTGAGGTTGCCGGCCAAGGTGCCCGGCGACCACAGGTAGTGGGCATCGGAGAGCAGGCGGGTACGCCCGAGGTCGAGTTCGCCGTTGCCGGCCAAGGCTTCGCGCCAGCGGCGCGGCATGTCGGCGATGGCTTCCGAGGCACCGGTCAGGGCGCCGTGCAGGGCGTATTTGGTGCCGCCGTGGATGATGCCCTGCGACTTGATGGTCTGCTCGCCGCCAAGGCTGGCGCGCTCCACCAGCACTGTCGAGTAGCCCAGGCGGCGCAGGCGGGCATTGAGCCAGAGGCCTGCGACCCCGGCGCCGACGATCAGCACGTCAGTGGAAATGGCAGATGGCATGGCGGTACCTCGAAGACTGGGACAGCTGGCAAGTATACAGGCTATACCTGAGATGGCCCTATCGTCGGCGAGCCCCGCACACGGGCTCTCAATGCCCAGCGGTCTTCGAGAACAGCTGAATCACCACCACGCCACCCACGATCATGGCCATGCCAAGCATCGCCGGCATATCCAGCTTCTGCCCATAGATCACCAGCGCCGCCACACTGATCAGCACAATCCCCAGGCCCGACCAGATGGCGTAGGCAATCCCCACCGGAATGCTGCGGACTACCAGCGTCAGCATCCAGAACGCAATGCCATAGCCAACCACCATCAGCAGCAGTGGCAAGGGCGTGCTCAGGCCTTTCACCGCTTTCATCGAGGCGGTGGCGATGACTTCGGCGCAGATGGCAATGGCGAGGTAGGTGTAGGCATTCATGGCGGGATCCTCCGTTACTGAGCGGGCATTCTAGACGTTGCCTGGATGGGGTAAAGTCATTACCTATCAATGTGGGAGATAGGTTGATGGCCGAGCAGTGGAACCTTGAACAATTGCGTACCTTTTTGCGCGTTGCAGAACTGCGCTCGTTCTCCGCGGTGGCACGTGAGCAGCACAAAGCCCAGTCGGCGATCAGCAGTGCCATCGCGCTGCTCGAAACCGACCTAGGGGTCACCCTGTTCGAGCGCAGCAGCGGCCGGCAACCGAAATTGACTGAAAACGGCAGCGCCTTGCTGGAAGACGCCCGCGAATTGTTACGCCAGTGCGAACGCCTGGATGGCCGCGCCCTGGCCCTGATGCGCGGGCAGGAGGCCTTGCTGCGGGTCGCGCAGGACGAAGCCATGCCGTATCAGCCGGTGATCGACAGCCTCGACGAACTGGCGAGCCGCTACCCGTTCCTGGAGGTGCAACTGGCCAGCGGAGCCCAGGGCGATGTGGCGCGCAAGCTGGTGGAGCGGCGCGCCGATCTGGGCCTGTTCTTCCTCCACGAAAGCATCCCGGCTTCCTTGGAACGCCGTGCCTTGGGCAGCGTGGAGATGGTCACGGTGTGCGCGGTCGGCCACCCGCTGGCGGGCGAAGGCCGGGTCACTCGCCAACAATTGGCCCGCCACCGGCAGTTGCTGATCACGCCACAACAAAGCGGTTACCCCGGCGGCGAGGCGATTAGCCCGCAGGTATGGCGTGCCGACAGCTTCTACGCCATGGCCGAACTGCTGATGCGCGGCCTGGGCTGGGCCTGGTTACCCCGGCATGTGGTGCAGTACCCGACCTACCAGGCGCACATGGTCGAACTGGACAGCGACTGGCGGCCCCCGGCCTTGGTGGCAGAGCTGGCCTGGCGCCGCGATGAACCTCTGGGCCCGGCCGCGCAGTGGCTGGCCGAGCGCTTTGCAGTGCACCTTCGCGCGATCGGGTAGACTTAGCCGCCATGAACAGAACTCTCTATACCTTGCTGTTTCACCTGGGCCTGCCGCTGGTTGCGCTGCGCCTGTACCTGCGCGCGCGCAAGGCACCGGCCTACGGCCAGCGTATCGGCGAGCGCTTTGCTTTCAAGCTGCCGGCCATGCGCCAGGGTGGTATCTGGGTACACGCGGTATCGGTGGGCGAGAGCATTGCTGCCGCACCCATGGTGCGTGCCTTGCTCAAGGCTTACCCGGAGCTGCCGATCACACTGACCTGCATGACCCCTACCGGCTCTGAACGCATTCGCGCCCTGTTCGCCAACGAACCACGCGTGCAGCATTGCTACCTGCCCTACGACCTGCCTTGGGCGGCGGGGCGTTTTCTCGATCATGTGCAGCCTAAGCTGGGCATCATCATGGAAACCGAGCTTTGGCCCAACCACATTCACCAGTGTGCCAGGCGCGGCATTCCGGTGGCGCTGGCCAATGCGCGCTTGTCCGAGCGCTCGGCCCGTGGCTATGGGCGCTTTGCCAGGCTGACCCGGCCGATGCTGGCCGAGATGAGCCTGATTGCCGTGCAGACCGAAACCGAGGCCCAGCGCTTCCGTGACCTGGGTGCACGCCCTGAGCGCGTGCAAGTCACCGGTTCGATCAAGTTCGACCTGACGATCGACGAACAGCTGCTGCCGCGCGCCAGGGCATTGCGTGAACAGTGGGGGGGCGGCCAGCGCCCTGTGTGGATCGCCGCCAGCACCCACGACGGTGAAGATGACTTGATCCTGCAGGCGCATCGGCAGTTGTTGCAGGTGCATGGCGATGCCTTGCTGATTCTGGTGCCGCGCCATCCCGAGCGCTTCAATGCAGTGCATGCGTTGTGCAGCGAGCAGTTCACCACCGTGCGCCGCTCTGCCGGCACGCTGGTCGATGCGCAAACGCGGGTATTGCTGGGCGACACCATGGGCGAACTGCTGTTCCTGTATGCCCTGGCCGACATTGCCTTCGTCGGTGGCAGCCTGGTGCCGACCGGTGGGCACAATCCGTTGGAGCCTGCGGCGCTGGCCTTGCCGGTGCTCATGGGGCCGCATGTGTTCAACTTCCTCGAAATCAGCGCGATGCTGCGCGAGGCGGGGGCGTTGCAGCAGGTGGATGATGCTGACGGGCTGGCCGGTGCGGTGCGCCGTCTGGTGGAACTGCCGCAGGACGCCCAGCGCATCGGCGAGGCGGGCAGGGCGGTGATGCGGGCCAATCAGGGGGCTTTGCAGCGATTGCTCGAGGGTCTGGGGGCCTTGATCCGCTGATAACCGACATATCCACTCAAAGACCCGGTCTAGAGTGGATATGTCTGATTCTGGTTATTTATTCCTACGGCGTAAGTTATAACTTCCTACACTGGATTTCTCGCCGTTAGGAAACTTCCTACGAATAGACTTTAAAAGTCAGAAGTGTCACACGCTTGCGTCGGAAGCTTGTAGGACGTTTGTCCTATTGCTTCGGGCTAGTATCGCCTCATGTCCGGTTTTCATAAGAGGTGGCGTGATGGCTGATTTATCTGATGGCAATGCCAACACTATTGAAAGTGGGCTGGTGTGTCTTATCACGCTGGCGCGTTACCATGGTGTTGCCGTCTCTGCCGAGCAGTTGCAGCACGATCATGCAGCAGCGGGTGAGCGTTTCTCCACCTGCACACTACTTCGGGCATTTCAGCAACTGGGCCTCAAGGCCAAACACCGTAGCATCGATCCGGCCCGGCTGCAGCATACGCCCTTGCCCGCTATTGCAGTGGATACGCGTGGTGAATACTTCATCATCGCGCGCGTGGAGGGCGAGCAGGTTCTGGTGCAGGACCCCCATTCCCGCGCACCGCAAGCGCTGACCCTCGCGGAACTGGTGGTGCGCTGGTCGGGAGAACTCATTCTGGTTCGCTCCGATGCCCAGTTGCCCCTTGGGCTGTCACGCTTCGACTTTACCTGGTTCATACCTGCCCTGGTGAAGTACAGGCGGCTATTTGGCGAAGTGCTCGTGGTTTCCCTGGTCATTCAGATACTGGCTTTGCTGACGCCTTTGTTCTTTCAGGTGGTAATGGACAAAGTCCTGGTGCATCGCGGTTTGACCACGCTGGATGTTATCGCCTTGGGTTTATTGGTCGTCGTTCTATTTGAAACATTGCTGAGTGGGTTGCGTACCTATGTGGCAGCTCATACAGCGTCAAGAATCGATGTCGAACTGGGTGCAAAACTGTTCAGGCATTTGATCGATCTTCCAACCGCCTACTTTCACGCCAGGCGAGTCGGTGACTCGGTTGCCCGAGTGCGAGAACTGGAGAACATCAGAAGTTTCTTGACCAACAACAGCATCACGCTAGTGCTGGATGTGCTGTTCTCGGTGGTCTTCATCGCTGTCATGTTCCTCTATAGCGGATGGTTGACGCTGGTCGTCGTTGGCTCGCTGCCTTTCTACTTTCTCGTATCCCTGGTCGTTACTCCGCTACTGCGGGCGTTGATTGATCAAAGCTTCCAACGCGGCGCCGAGAACCAGGCTTTTTTGGTCGAGGCGGTCAACGGCATCGACACACTGAAGTCGATGGCCGTGGAACCTCAGGTGACCCGGCGCTGGAATGATCAGTTGGCCGCTTATGTATCTGCCAGTTTCAAGACCCAGAACCTTTCCAGTCTGGCCAATGAAAGCGTCGGCCTGATCGGCAAGCTGGTCACGGTAGCCACCTTGTGGCTGGGGGCCCGGCTGGTCATCGAAGGCGCACTCACGGTGGGCGAGCTGATCGCCTTCAACATGCTCGCAGGGCGCGTGTCGCAGCCCATCATCCGCCTGGCCCAACTCTGGACCAGCTTCCAGCAGACAGGGGTATCGATTCAACGCCTGGGTGACATTCTCAACACCCGTACCGAGGTCAACCAAGGCAAGGGCACGGTGCTGCCCACACTTGTCGGGCAGATCGAACTCGATCGTGTGTGTTTTCGCTATCGGCCGGACGGGGGCGAAGTGGTGCGCGATGTCAGCCTGAAGATCGCCGCCGGAGAAGTGATAGGCGTTGTAGGTCGCTCGGGGTCAGGCAAGAGCACGCTGACACGCTTGATTCAGCGGCTGTACTCACCTGAGCGGGGGCGGGTATTGCTCGACGGTGCTGACCTGGCGGTAGCCGATGTGGCGTCACTGCGTCGGCAGATCGGCGTGGTGTTGCAGGACAACGTGCTTTTTCGGCGCACCGTGCGCGAGAACATTGCCCTCGGCAACCCAGCAGCACCGCTTGAAGAAGTGATCGCCGCAGCGACGCTGGCGGGTGCTCACGAGTTCATCCTCGAATTACCGGATGGCTACGAAACCCTGATTGGTGAGCACGGCGCCAGCCTGTCGGGTGGGCAGCGACAGCGCATAGCCATCGCCCGAGCGCTGTTCGGCAACCCACGCATCCTCATTTTCGACGAAGCCACCAGTGCGCTGGACTATGAGTCCGAACGGATCATCCAGCAGAACATGGCGCGGATTTGCGCGCAGCGCACGGTCATCATCATTGCCCATCGGCTTTCGGCAGTACGCCATGCCGACCGCATCGTGGTCATGGAGCGTGGGCAGATCATCGAGCAAGGGACTCATGATGAGCTGCTTGGTTATCCACAGGGCACCTATGCCTACCTGCATCAACTGCAGCTCGGGGCCGCCGTATGAGTGTGGCGTTCAAAGACCTTGCCGAGCGCTACCGGGATGCGTGGAGGACGGCATGGCGAAAGCGCCGGAGCATGGACGGCCCCGTACATGAGCCCGACGAACTGGCCTTTTTACCTGCGGCACTGTCCTTGCAGGAAACGCCAGTGCATCCCTTGCCGCGCTACCTGCAGTGGAGCCTGCTGATGTTCATCGGGCTGGCGCTTGCCTGGGCTTGCATCGGTGAGATCGATGTCATCGCCAGTGCCGAAGGCAAGATCGTGCCCAGTGGCAGGAGCAAGTTGATACAGGCCAGCGAGGTCGCGGTGGTGCAGTCGATCCACGTCGTCGATGGCCAGCCGGTGCGCAAAGGCGATGTGCTGGTCGAGCTGGAAGGGCAGTTGACCGAGGCTGATATCAAGCGCCTAGGCAGCGAACTGCTGGCTGCGCAGATCGACCAGGCCCGCGCCAGCACACTGCTGAGTGCGCTGGACGGCGATGTGGCACCTGCCTCCCTGGCACCACTGATACCGCAGGCCACGGCCGCGCAGCAGGCAGGCGCGCAGCGCTGGCTGGAGGGGCAATACCTGGAGTTACAGGCCACGCTGGAACAGGCCGATGCCGAAATCGGTCAACGCGCTGCCGAAATCCGTTCCGCCCAGGGCCGGGCTGACGCGCTCCGGCAACTGTTGGTGATCACCCGCCAACTGACGGCGGATTACAAGCTGTTGTTCAGCGAATCGGCCGTGGCCAAGCACACCTACCTGGAAAAGGAGCAGGCCCGCCTGGAGCAGGAACGCGAACTGGCACTCCAGCGCTCGCGCATAGACGAACTGAACGCTGCACGGCTTGCTGCTCAGCACCGCCGTAGCGGTGCCATTGCCCAATTGCGCAGAGCCATGCTCGACCTTCACGGTGAGGCGCAACGGCGCATTGCAACCCTTGAGCAGGAGTTGAACAAGGCCGAGCAGCGGCATCGCCTCAAGGTACTGACATCCCCCGTTGACGGCACCGTCCAGCAGTTGGCGATCCATACACAGGGCGGGGTGGTTACACCCGCGCAGACACTGATGGTCATTGTGCCGACGGGCGAGCCGGTGGAAGTGGAAGTGAAAGTCGAGAACAAAGATATCGGCTTTGTATATCCGGGGCAGCCAGTGGAAGTGAAAGTTGAGACGTTCACGTTTACCCAGTACGGGGTTGTCCCGGGGGTGGTGGAGAGTATTTCTGACGATGCCATTGAAGATGAGAAGCGAGGGTTGGTTTATAGCGCTCGAGTCCGCCTGGGTAAGGAAATAATGCGTGTAGGAAAACAGGATGTTCCGTTGACGGCGGGTATGTCAGTGCGTGCGGAGGTTATTACGGATAAGCGCAAGGTTATAAGTTATTTTCTAAGGCCTTTGCGGCGACATGTGCAGGAAAGTTTAACGGAGCGCTAAGTGATTACTGGTGAGGGTGATAACAGATGGACGCGAATCGGCTACGAGAAAAAAGCGGCTGGAGAATGCTGTACGAAATTATATGGAATGCACTGAGGGTTAGCGCAGCGGTCGCGTTGTGTCTTCCCGCAAGCTGTGTTGCTTTAGCAGTGGCGACTGTTGCTTTAAGCGAGAAATCGAAGCCGGTCGCACCCCCTGCGCCAAAAGTATGTGGTGTGGTGTCCGGTGTTATGTATGAGTTTTCAAGCGAATATGTTCCTTTCTGGCCGGAATATGAGGATGAAGGAAATTATAAGAGAGGTTCTGGCGGCGTTGATAGAGGGTGTGAATCAAATTTATATTCTTTAAGTCTGGCCATGAACTGGCCTGAGTTAACGCCGGGAAACTATTTCTCAGAGACGTTTAGTGGAATCGTAGTGACGCTTGAACCATGGCCCGCTGGTGAGAGGGGACTGCGCGAAACCTTTGATTTTTTCATTTCCGAGGCAACTTATAAGCAGCGAGAGGCCAAGGTGTTTGATAGACAATTAGGTTTGAATCGAGTGGAAGGTGTTGATAGCGTTTTCCCCAATTCACCACGGATGATTTTCTGGTCTGAAAGAAATGGGCATATGGAGCAAATTGGAAGGTGTAGTTGGAGTAAGTATAGGTCTAAATACCATCGGTGTCATTTTAGATATTTGCTGGAGGGCAGTAAAACTATTGTAAAGATTGATTTTGGATGGGACAAATTAAGCGAGTGGGGTGAGATGGTGTCGCGTGTCAAGAAATTCTTGGCATCTAATGGGGTGTAAGGGTGATTTTTTAATGATGAAGTTAACCTCTTCTGATTAGGGGCAGTAAGTGGAAATTAAAGTTGAGGTGTTAACGTTTGCCAAGTACGGGGATGTCCAAGGGGGAGAGTATTTCTGATGACGATATTGAAGATGAGCGGCGCGGCGCTGATGTATAGCGCTCAAATAGAACTGGCCAAGGATATTTTACGCGTAGGGGATAAAGACGCACCGCTGACAATATGTATGGCTGTGCGTGCAGAAGTGATTGTGGATGGGCGCAGAGTTATCAGTTTCTTCTTGAACCCCCTGCAGCGGCACAGTGGTTCAGATGCGTTTGGGGCTGGGAGCAGCATTTCCGTGTTGTGCGAGAGAAATTTTGGAAAAGTTTATGCGTTGTCTGAAGCGCAGTTTGCTTAGTGCCTGATATGGGCAGTCTGGCTCTAGGGAGGGGTGATGATTAGTTTCAGGTATATCTTTCTCTTTGTGAAGGTGCTGTTCGGAAAGCTAATTGCGCTGTGTAGAAGATTTGGTTTGGTGCTGTGGGGTTCTAGCAAATTGTTGTTGTTGCTAAGTGTGGTGTGGTTGTTGGTCTCCATTGTTATTGCCCCGACTTGGGCGCCGAAGAAGCTGACGACCCCTAATCCAATGGTGTGTGGAAAGGTCTCGGGTGTTGTTTATGAGCTCCCTAGGAGGTATGTGATCTATTGGCCTGAGGATGAGGGCAAGAGTTCTTGGGAGCCGGTATTTATAAATATCAAAAAAGGCTGTGGTGCAAACTTGGCGTCACTCTATATGGCAATGAGTTGGCCGGAGATGCAGCCCGTCTCTTACGGTGAGGCGACGTCTTTTCGCTTTGATGGGATATCGGTCGCAATTGGGCCTTGGCTGCATGGGGAAGCAGGGTTGAGAAAACAGCTCCAGCATTATCTTCGTGAAACACCCGCGGCTCTAGTTAAGGCTAGCAAGCTGAACGAAGATCTCGGCCTAAATTTTCTCGAGGGTGTTGATAGTGAATTCCCTAATCGGCGCAAGGGCTTTTTCTGGCTGGAGGCCAAGGGACGTATGCAATACATCGGTTATTGCAACTGGGTGGAACCCAAGGTCAATTACTCGCGTTGCTATTTGAAGTTTTTGATACCCGGAGGGGATGCAATTGTTAATGTGGAGTTTTTATGGGAGAGGCTTGGGGAGTGCCATAACATTGCTTTGGCAGTGGGTGAGTTTTTCATGAATGCTGCTAGGTATCGGGTCGATAAATGATCAGGATGGAAATGTCCGATGTGGAGGAGGCGCGTCAGGCTTAGCGTGATAAGAGGGATGGCTCTCGTGAGTGTTGATTTTTTGCGAGGTGAGTTGAGGTGTGTGGTTAGTGGAGTTGAAGAGTTGCAAGGCGAGGTGTAAGGCAAGGAGAAGGAAAATGATCAAAGTTAGATTCTGCCCCTTTTGGTTGTATGTCCGAGAAAGCTTGAAGGAGCGCTAAGTCATTATGAGAAAAATACCATGTTTGTTTTTCCTATGGGCTTGGAGTTTTTTGAGGCTTTGCTCCGCTGTACTCTTGTTGATTCCCGTGCTGATGATGATAGTTGTGGCCTGGAAGAGCGAACCTTGGAAGCCAGGGGAGAAGGTAACGTTTGATCCTTTCGTGTGCGGCAGAATTTCAGGGGAAGTGTATAGGTTCTCGAGGTTGTACTTTCCATTTTGGCCAGAATATGAGGGAAAAAGCTCTTTTGATCCTGGCTTTATTTATAACAAAAAAGGCTGTGACGCAAACCTAGTATCTGTATTTTTGTCAATGACCTGGCCAGAGCTCGACCCGGCGGATGACAGTTTAGTGTTCCGGCAGGGCTTGGAGCATGAGGGGCTGTTGGTCGCAGTGGCCCCGATAACTGCAAGAGAGGGGGATTTACGGCGTCAACTCGAGTTTCTTTTGCGGAAAAGCCCAGCAGAAACAATAACGCTTGCTGAGTACGATGAGTCAAGCAGCCTCTATCGTGTAGAGGCGCGTGACACGGTTTTTGAAAATCACAAGAAGCTTATCTATTGGCAGGGTGAGCTCGATGACTTGGCTGCTGTAGGGTATTGCAGCTGGCGTCCGAAAGTTCCGAATTACTATTCGTGCAGAATGACATTTGTAGTGTTTGGAGACGTACTCGTCAAGGTGATAATGCGCCCTGATAAGTTAATGCGGTGGTTGGAAGTGAGGCGCTCAGTGGTCGATTTTTTAATTAATAGCAGAAGATGAGGTGGCAAATGTCGGGGTTGACCAAAGAGGATATAGCGGCTGCACGTAGCATTTTTGAGTCCAAAGGTGTTGGTGATATGTATGACTACATGGCTATGAAGGGGGATCGATATGCCGTGCTTGCCAATGGCGTTGCTAAAGGCAACTCCATAGCAGGGTTGGCTGCTATAAATTTCATGAAACGAACTGAGGCAGATGCCGGGCGCCCCATGAGCGAGGCAGATGTTGAAGAAGTAAGATTGGAAATGGGGAAAGCTTATTTGGAGCTTCAAGAGCGCAGGGTGATGGATGGTACGTTAGATGGTGATCCAAATCATATGGAGGTTTGGGATTTCCATAGTGACGTATTTAAAAGCTTGGGTAGGTCGAAAGATGCCTGGACTTTGAATTCTGTGTTTGAGTTAACCGATCCGGAGTATCGCGAGTCATATTGGAAAAAGGTACTGGATGCGGCGGGAAGCCCGGGTAGTGAGTTTTGGTTGTCCATTCAGACTGATAGTAGAATGGCTAATAGCACTGTAGTGGCTCCGGATGATATGCGTGGCATGGCCAAGTATTGGAAATCTCGTATTGATTCGCCGACCGCCATTGCATCTTTTCTTTATTCAATAGGAGAAGTTGCGGGAAATGGCTCGGCCAGTGTGATCTCCGAACTCGTAGATTCTGAGAACCCAGGGGCTATAGATCCATCCTTGAACATCGAAATCACCCCCACAACCGAATCCCGCCGCGACCTCCAAGGCCAGGACGATATCCGCAATGACGTCTCCAACGGCTACGTCGATCGTCGCCTGACCCACAGTATCGCATTCACCGACAGCACCCTCGACAACACCGACTTCACCTCCGCTCAGTTGGGCAGTTTGGCCAGCGGTGGTGTTCGCCCCGGCGAGCTCCAGATCGACCCCAACGTGCGACCCAATCAGCATCTGGCTCAGTTCTATCGTGATGGCAATGAACAACCGGATTTCAGCCTGCGCAATGCCGTGGTACTCAACGGGTTGGCAGCAATGACTACGCTGAACACGTTTGTCGACCCGCTCTTGCTCGACCTGAGCGGCAAGGGCGTTGGCCTGACGGGTATCGAGGAAGGCGTACTGTTCGATATCGATAACAGTGGTTCACTGCGCCGCACCGGCTGGGCAGACCGGCTGAGCGGCATGCTGGTGCATGACAACGGTACCGGCCAGGTGAGCAACGTCAGCCAGCTGTTCTCCGAATACTACGGCGGCAAGGCAGGCAGCGACGGCAGCTCTGGTGAAACACCGTTCAAGGATGGCTTCGCCGCCCTGGCAAGTGTTGACGCCAACGCCGATGGCGTCATCAACGTTGAAGACGCCGTCTGGGCGCAATTGAAAGTGTGGGTCGATGGCAACCACGACGGGCGTGCCGATGCCGGTGAGCTGAGGGCATTGCAGGAGCATGGCATTAGCCAGATCAAGCTCGGCCAGGTCGAGCCGGTAGGAGAGGTGCGTCAGGGTAACGAGGTCATTTCCCGAGGCGCTTTCACTGTTAATGGTGAGGACCGGGAAGTACTGGCGGTGAGGTTTCTCGCCGATACCGTCGGTAATCGGATCGAGGCCCAGGAGGGTGGCACTCTACTGACTTCGTCAAGCGGGCCCACTTCCCGAAGGGCCTACATCAGCCAGAGTGCTCAAGGCAGCACGCTGGACGCCGCAGCGCTCGGCGTACAGACGCTTTACGGCAGCGCGGGCGATGATGTCTTGACCGCGGCCCCAGAGGGCAGTTGGCTGGTTGGTGGCGGTGGCAGCAACACCTATCACGGCGGGGCGGGCGACGATGTATTCGTGATCAGTGCCAGCGACGATTGGGCGAACATGCAGGGCAATGGTGGGCGCGACACGGCACTGATCGTGGGGGAGCATGGCGTTGGGCTGAACATGGCCAAGGCCGGGCTGACCATTGCGCAAGGCGGGCGGGGTAAGGACATCATCGCCAGCGGCGGTCAACGCGGAGTTTTCATCAAGGGCGGCTCGGGCGACAGCTTGCTGATTGGCGGTGGCGGCAACGATGTGCTGGTTGGCGGTACAGGCCGTAACGACATCATCGGTGGTACCGGCAAGTCGGTGATCTATGCGGGCCCCAAGGGGGATCGCATCCGGGCCTCGGCGGGCGGAAGTATCATTTACGCCGGTGGTGGCGCTGATCGGATTACGGGCGGTGCTGCCGATGACGTGATCGAGGCCGGACGCGGCGATGCCACGATCGACGGAGGCGCGGGCACCAACCTGGTCAGTTTGCATGGTGCTCACGACGAGTACCTGATCACACGTACCGAATCGGGCCACCTGATCACCGACACCGTGGCGGGACGAGATGGCCGCCTGAGCCTGAGCAACATCCAGAAACTCAGCTTCGCCGACATTGCTGCCATCGATCTTCTCGGCCGGGGCGCCATGCCAATCGGCGACAGGCTCTCGCCTGAGCAACTGGCTACATTCGCCACCACTGACACGGCGCTGATAGTCCCTGCAACGGCGCTGCTGGGCAATGACCAGCCACTTGGCAGCAGCGGGCCATTGCGCATCGCCTCAGTCAGCGCTGGCAAGGGTGCAACAGTGCGGCTGAATGAGCAGGGTGATGTGGAGGTCACGCCGTTGCCAGGCCATGACGGTGATGTCAGTTTCCGCTACGACTTGGTCGATGCTGCCGGCAACGCCTCCATGAGTGTGACCGAGGTGGGCAGTGCTGCATCAGCACCCTTGCGGGCAACGGTAACGTTGCGCCATGAACAATCCCCCGCTGACCCGCTGTCGGGGCGGCAGTGGTATCTGGACGAGATCAATGTCGCGCCGGTATGGCGTGACTTCACGGGCAAGGGGGTGAGGATAGGGCAGTTCGAGCCGGGTGGGGAGTTTGCCGTGGCGCCGGAAATCTTCGACATCGGGCACCCCGATCTCAAGCCGAATATCGATCCCATCTGGCTGCAAACCCAACGCACCAATGGCACGCTGCCCGCTCTGGCGTCCAATCATGCCACTCAAGTGGCTGGGGTCATGGTTGGCGCGCGCAATGATCAAGGAGGGATCGGCATCGCATATGAGGCGAAGATCGGCGGGCACTACCTGGCCAACAAAGGCGATGACCTGACCAATCTGGGGCAAATGGTCAACTACGACATAGCCAACAACAGTTGGGGTTTCAAAACGGACTTCGGACTTACAAATGTTCCAGAAGGAAAAGTCGATACTGCTCTGGCGCTGGCGTTCAGCACTACGCTTGCCGCCACCAACGGCCGTGGTGGGCTAGGCACCATCGTCGTCGCCTCTGGTGGCAACCAGCGCCATAAAGGCGGTAATGCACAGGGCTCGCTGACCAACAACAACCGCCACGCCATTGAAGTGGCGGCCATCAACGCAAAGGCAGACCTCTCGGTACTGCAAGCTGCCACGGCACCCTTTTCCAATCCAGGCTCCAGCTTGCTGGTCGCTGCACCGGGGAGCCATGTTCTATCCAGTGGCGTCAGCCTTGAAGCGGAGCGCGGTGCGTCGGTCGGCAGCGCCTACAGCACGACTCAGGGCACCAGCTTCGCCGCGCCGATCGTCTCAGGCGTGGTGGCGTTGATGTTGCAGGCCAACCCGGGGTTGGGTTATCGGGATGTTCAGCAGATCCTCGCACTGTCTGCGCGCAAAGTGGATGACGCATCAACCCAATGGGCTTACAACGCAGGGCGCAATTGGAATGGCGGTGGCATGCACGCCAGCCACGACTACGGCTTTGGCATGATCGACGCCCGCGCCGCGGTGCGCCTTGCCGAGTCCTGGGGGAGCCGGGCGACCAAGGCCAATGAACGGCTGCTGACAGCCAGCAGTGCACCAGTGGCTCAACAGGTTGCGGCGGGGCAGGTTGCGACTTTGTCTTTGACCCTGCCGGCTGATTTGCTGGTGGAGCATGTGGAGGTCGATGTCCACTCGATGGTCGGCCGCCTTGGCGACATGACGCTCACGCTGGTGTCGCCTGGCGGCACGCGCAGCGTACTGCTCGATCGCACAGGCAAGGCGCCGGGCTCGGGTGATGACGATCTGGGCGATTCGCGTTCAGGGGCGTTCAAATATGGGTTCATGTCGACCCATCATCGCGCAGAGCGCTCGGCTGGGGAGTGGAAGCTTGAGGTGCGTAATGCTGTTGCTGGCTTACCGCTAACGCTTGATCGCTGGACGCTGCGCCTCGTCGGCAGCCCCGGCACCACCGATGATGTCTATTACTTTACCGACGACTACGCGAACCTGGTGGCAGAAAACCCAGGGCGCGCGAAGCTTGACGATGCCATCAGCGGCACCGCTGGCGGGCGCAATACGTTGAATGCGGCTGCAGTAAGTCGCAGTATCTCGGTGGATCTGGCCAGCGGCAGCGCCAGTATTGCCGGTGCGGCGCTCACCATAGCCCCTGGTTCGGTGCAAAACCTTATCAGTGGTGATGGCGACGATACCTTGATCGCCGGGCCCGCCGGGGCATTACTGGATGGTGGCCGTGGGTACAATCTCCTCAAGGGGGGTGAGGGTACCGACCGCTTTGTCATCCACAGACGTGCAGGTGGTAACGATGTAGTCAAGCAGTTCGAGACTTCGCGTGAGGTGATCGACCTGGTCGGCTTTGGTGGTTCAGGGTTTGCTGACTTGCAGATGCAACAGGACGGCAATTCGACTGTGCTCGACCTTGGCAGTGGGCAGAAGCTGACGCTTGCGGACACTACGATTGCCGAACTGCGGTCAGCGAACTTCCGTTTCCTTGACGCTTTCACCGCTGCGCCAGGTTATTTCGAGGGCAGCCCTGAAGGGCAGACGACCCCGCCTGTCAGCGCGAATGTTCTGCTTACCGGTGGTGCAGGTGGCGTGTCGCTTGCCAGTGACGCATCCGGGCAGTTGGTGGCTTCGTTGGCAGGCACGGTATATTCCCCGCCGACGGTTGCGCCCAGCGTGTTTCTGGTGACAAAACAAGAAGGTGTGAGCGATTACAAGAACACCCTTCGGGGGTTCCGACACGGTATCGACAAGATTGACCTGACCCAGGTAGGCATCAGTCGCTTCGAGGATCTGCACGTCAGCAAAGTCCAGCGCTTCAAACTCAATGACTTTGCGCAGATTCACGGTGTAGCCGTTGATACCCAGGCAGTGCCGGGGCACGAAGGTATTGTGAAGATGCTGTACCTGGATGCGCTCGAAGTTGCGCAGGTGACAGCGGAGGACTTTATCTTCGCGCAGCCGGCAATGGTCACATCTGAAGCGGTTGCCGTGCCAGAGATTTCCGCCCTTTCAGCAGGGTCATCGCTGTTTGCTGTCGAGCACTCGCTACCGAGCCTGGGGAATCTTGTTGATGCAATGGCTGCGTTCGCCCCTGAACCTGCGGGACCTGTGCTAATCGGCGATATGTCGGCTCAACGCATCGACTCGACGATTGCCGTAGCCGCCTAGGCGTTGTCGTTCAGGGCTGGAGTGATATTGGAGGCCTATCGCCAGCAAGCCAGCTCTCACAGGTGCATCATGCCTTCAGGCCTGGCACGGTACGTGTGGGAGTGGGCTTGCCCGCGAATGGTCCAGCCCCTACCTCAAGGCCTGCGCTCGAAGTTCTTGGCCGCTGCTGCCGCCAGGTCCGGCGGCAGGAAGTCCTTGTCCGGGTTGTAGTCAGGTTTCAGGTAGCGCTTCAGGTCCTGCAGGTCTTGCGGGCTCAGGGTGCCGGCTGCCTGCTTCAGGCTCAGGTTGTCGAGGATGTAGTCGTAACGGCTATTGTTGTAGTCGCGCACCGAGGTGTACAGCTGGCGCTGGGCATCAAGCACGTCGACGATGTTGCGGGTACCGACCTGGTAGCCGATTTCGGTGGCTTCCAGCGCGCTCTGGTTGGAAATGATCGACTGCTTGCGCGCCTGTACCTGTTCCACATCGGTGTTCACTGCGCGGTGCAGGTTGCGGGTGTTTTCCACGACCTGGCGGCGCAGGCTTTCACGCTGTTGCTCGCTCTGGCTCAGGCGCTGGTAAGCCTCGCGTACCTGCGAGCTGGTCAGGCCGCCGCTGTAGATCGGTATGTTCAGTTGCAGGCCAACGCTGGTCTGCTCGACATCGCCGCTGTAGCGCACCCCCAGTTGCGATGGGTTGGTGAAGCCAAGGCTGTCGTTGTCACCCTTCTGGTACTTGGCCACGGCGTCCAGGGTCGGTGCATGCCCGGCCTTGCGCTGACGCAGGGTCTCTTCTGCGGCAGAAACCGCGTAGTTGGTGGCCAGCAGGTTGAGGTTCTGGCGCCCGGCGGTTTCGACCCAGGCTTTGGCATCGTTGGGCGTTGGCACTTGTACCGGCAGGCTATGCACCACGCCCTGGATAGAGGTGTACTCACGGTTGGTCAGGGTTACCAGGGCCTCGAAGGCATCCTGCACCTGGCGTTCGGCGATGATCCGGTTGGCCCGTGCAGTGTCATAACTGGCTTGGGATTGCAGCACGTCGGTCTTGTCCGAAAGGCCCACGTCGAAACGCTCGTTGGACTGATCCAGCTGGCGCTTGAAGGCGGCTTCTTCTGCCTTGGTGGCGGCCAGGTTGTCCTGGGCGCGGAGGACGGCGAAGTAGTTTTGCGCGGTTTGCAGGATCAGGTTTTGCTCGGTCGCCGACAGCTCCAGTGCTGCCTGTTCGTTGACTGCTTCGGCGGCTTGCAACTGGAACCAGCGATCAGCGCGGAAGATCGGCTGAGCCAGGGTCGCGCTCCAGGCGTTGCCGCTGCGATTGGACGTCATGGACGGCTCGTCCAGCTTGGTGCGGGTGTTCATCATCTCGGCACCGGCCGACAGGTTTGGCAGCAACCCGGCGCGGGCCTGCGGCACCACTTCGCGGCGTGCCCCGTAATCGGCGCGTGCTGCAGCCAGGTCGGCGTTGTTGTCCACTGCTTCCTGGTAGACGCTGACCAGATCGGTTTTGACTGTCGAAGGCACGTCCGCTGCCCAGACCACTCCGTTGGACGCACAAGACACGGCTATCGCCAGTGAGAGTTTGCGCAGCATAGAGGCAATCCTTGTACGAAATTTAATTACTGAACTGTTGAGTATCGAGCGATGGGCCAGTGTAGTGCCATGCGCACCCGGCAACAATCGCTCGGTGTGCCTTTCATCATCCGCGCATTTACCTGCTTGGCTTTGCTGACCACTCCAGTCTAGACTGCGCATGTTCTTGTCGGGGTGCCTTGAAGCAAAGGCTGAGATCGCAGAGGTGCGGATCCCGTTGAACCTGATCAGGTTAGCGCCTGCGTAGGGAACAAGATTGCTCGCCTTCCCGGGGAGCCTCTTGTGCCAGGTCCGGGATTGTCACAGCTGCATACAGCTTCAGGCACCCCCCATGTCCGGCACTGCACCCAAAGAGGGTGCGTCCGCGCGTTTCAGGTTCACCCCGACATTCCACTGCTAGGAAGCCGTCAGGAGAGCCTGTGATGACCAAACAAGAAAAAGCGATCAACCTCAGCGAATCGGCACAAGTCGATCAGCAGTCCGTGCAACCCTTCCCGCGTTCGCGCAAGGTGTATGTCGAAGGCTCGCGCCCGGACATCCGCGTCCCCATGCGTGAAATCAGCCTGGATGACACCCCGACCGATTTCGGCGGCGAGTCCAACGCCCCGGTGCTGGTGTATGACACGTCTGGCCCGTACACCGACCCCGACGTGATCATCGACGTGCGCAAAGGCCTGGCCGATGTGCGTTCGGCGTGGATCGAAGCCCGCGGTGACACCGAGCGCCTGGAAGGCCTGAGCTCCGACTTCGGTCAGCAGCGCCTGAACGATGCAGAGCTGGCCAAGCTGCGTTTCGCCCATGTGCGCAACCCGCGTCGTGCCAAGGCCGGCGCCAACGTCTCGCAGATGCACTATGCCCGTCAGGGCATCATCACCGCCGAAATGGAATACGTGGCCATCCGCGAAAACATGAAGCTGCAGGAGGCCCGCGCCGCCGGCCTGCTGAATGAGCAACATGCCGGCCACAGCTTCGGTGCCAACATCCCGAAAGAAATCACCCCTGAATTCGTTCGCCAGGAAATCGCCCGTGGCCGCGCGATCATTCCGGCCAACATCAACCACCCGGAAGTAGAGCCGATGATCATCGGTCGCAACTTCCTGGTGAAGATCAACGGCAACATCGGCAACAGCGCCCTGGGTTCCTCGATCGAGGAAGAGGTGGCCAAGCTGACCTGGGGCATCCGCTGGGGATCGGACACGGTCATGGACCTGTCCACCGGCAAGCACATCCACGAAACCCGCGAGTGGATCATTCGCAACTCGCCGGTGCCGATCGGTACCGTGCCGATCTACCAGGCCCTGGAAAAGGTCAACGGCGTGGCAGAGGACCTGACCTGGGAACTGTTCCGCGACACCCTGATCGAGCAGGCCGAACAGGGCGTGGACTACTTCACCATTCACGCCGGTGTGTTGCTGCGCTATGTGCCCCTGACCGCCAAGCGCGTCACCGGCATCGTCAGCCGCGGTGGCTCGATCATGGCCAAGTGGTGCCTGGCGCACCACAAGGAAAACTTCCTGTACACCCACTTCGACGAAATCTGCGAAATCATGAAGGCCTACGACGTCAGCTTCTCGCTGGGCGACGGCCTGCGCCCTGGCTCGATTGCCGATGCCAACGACGCCGCGCAATTCGGTGAGCTGGAAACCCTCGGCGAGCTGACCAAGATTGCCTGGAAGCACGACGTGCAATGCATGATCGAAGGCCCCGGCCACGTGCCGATGCAATTGATCAAAGAGAACATGGACAAGCAGCTGGAGTGCTGCGACGAGGCGCCGTTCTACACCCTCGGCCCACTGACCACCGACATCGCGCCGGGTTACGACCACATCACCTCGGGCATTGGTGCGGCGATGATCGGCTGGTTCGGTTGCGCCATGCTCTGCTACGTCACGCCGAAGGAGCACCTGGGCCTGCCGAACAAGGACGACGTCAAGACCGGCATCATCACCTATAAGATCGCCGCGCATGCCGCCGACCTTGCCAAGGGCCACCCGGGTGCACAGATTCGCGACAACGCCTTGTCCAAGGCGCGTTTCGAGTTCCGTTGGGAAGACCAGTTCAACCTGGGCCTCGACCCGGACACCGCCCGCGCTTTCCACGACGAGACCCTGCCGAAGGAATCGGCCAAGGTCGCGCACTTCTGCTCGATGTGCGGGCCGAAGTTCTGCTCGATGAAGATCACCCAGGAAGTGCGTGAGTACGCTGCCAAGATCGAGGCCGTGGATGTGACGGTCGAGCAAGGCATGCGTGAGCAGGCCGAGCGGTTCCGCCAGGAAGGCAGCCAGCTGTACCACAAAGTCTAAGCACGCTGGGGCCGCTTTGCGGCCCTTTCGCGACGCAAGGCCGCTCCCACAAGGACCGCGCAAGCCTCGAAGCCTGCGTGGTTTTTGTGGGAGCGGCCTTGCGTCGCGATACGAGGACGAAGTCCTCGCCAGGAACACCAACAATATTGCCGGCGAGCGCCAACCATGACATCACCCAGCCAGTTCTCTCCCGACCATCCAATCCCCATCCAGCAGCGCATCTTCGGTGCTCGCGACCTGTTTTCACTGTGGTTTTCCCTCGGCATCGGCCTGATGGTGCTGCAGGTCGGCGCCATGCTGGCGCCAGGCCTGGGCCTTGCTGGCGCCGTGCTGGCCATCGCCCTGGGCACCGGTGTCGGTGTGCTGTTGCTGGGTGCGGCGGGGGTTATCGGCAGCGACACCGGCCTGTCCGCCATGGGCACCCTGAAACTCAGCCTGGGCAGCCATGGCGCGCGCTTGCCGGCGCTGCTCAACTTGCTGCAACTGGTGGGTTGGGGTGCTTTCGAGATTATCGTCATGCGCGATGCTGCCAGCTTGCTGGGGGCGCGAGCGTTCGGTGAGGACAGTGCCTGGAACAGCCCCATGCTCTGGACGCTGTGCTTCGGTGCCCTGGCCACCCTGCTGGCTGTCAGCGGGCCACTGGCCTTCGTGCGCAAGGTGCTGCGCGCCTGGGGGATCTGGTTGTTGCTGGGCGCTTGCCTGTGGCTGACCTGGAACCTGTTCGCCAAGGCCGACCTGGCCGAACTGTGGAACCGTGCCGGGGATGGTTCGATGTCGCTGGCGGTTGGCTTCGATATCGTCATCGCCATGCCGCTGTCCTGGCTGCCGCTGATCGCGGACTACTCGCGCTTTGCCCGCAATGGCAAGCATGTGTTCGGCGGCACGGTCGTTGGCTACTTCATCGGCAACACCTGGCTGATGAGCCTGGGCGTGGCGTACACGCTGGCGTTCGCCGCCAGTGGCGAAGTCAATGCCCTGCTGCTGGCCCTGGCAGGCGCCGGCATGGGGATTCCGCTGCTGCTTATTCTGCTGGACGAGTCGGAAAAGGCCTTCGCCGACATTCACTCGGCGGCGGTTTCCACCGGTGTGCTGCTACCGCTGAAGGTCGAGCACCTGGCGCTGGCCATCGGCGTGTTGTGCACCCTGATCGCCCTGTTGGCGCCACTGGCACAGTACGAAAACTTCCTGTTGCTGATCGGCTCGGTGTTCGCACCGCTGTTCGGCGTGGTGCTGATGGACCACTACGTGGTCCGTCGACGCCGTCTGCCAGCGCAGGTCAATGGCTTGCACTGGCAGGCGTTGGTGGCCTGGTTTGCCGGGGCGGTGGCCTATCACCTGATTGCCGCCAAGGCGCCGGAACTGGGCGCTACCCTGCCCGCATTGCTGCTGGCAGGTGTGCTGCATGGGCTGCTAAGCCTCAGCCGCGGCCGGGAAACAGTTCAGGCTTGAGTACGCCATTCAGGCGCGGGTAGGGGATCTTCAGTTCCACGTGGCCCATGGAATAGGGCGCGATGGCATAGACCTCGTACTTGACCACTACCGCGCCGTACGTCAGGGCGACGTGCGGCGATTTCTTGAACGGCCAGGTCTTGACGAACTCGGCATCCTTGTCCATTCCCACGCTCATCAGCCAGGCACGGTGCGATTCTTCGACGGTTTTCCAGAAGGTGTCTTCCTGGCCGGGCACCAGCATGTCCTGCAGGGTCAGCACCTTGTCCAGCTTGCGTGAATAGTTGATGAAGCCGCGCCCGGGCATGCCGTGGGCGCCACCGCTGTCCAGGTAGCTGGACAACTCGATGATCACCAGCCCGTCATGCTGCTCGCGTACCTTGGCTTGCAAGTAGCTGCTGTTACGTTTGTCGGCACTGGCCAGATATTGCTGTTCGTAGGCCTGCAGGGTGGCTGGTGCGGTGCCATGCTGATTGTCTTCGGTCAGTTGCAGCAGGCGTTTTTCGACGATGCCGTCGAGCTTGGGCAGGGCCGGGAAGTGGATCATATCGATGTTCACCAGCGGGCAGTCGCTCTCGCTGCAGCCGGGTTTGACATGCTCCCAGGCGTCGCGCTTGACCTCGAGCGGGGCCCGGTAGTTGGGCGTGAACAGGCTCTGGCAGGCGCCCAGAGCGAGTGCCAGCACGGCCACGGAAGTCAGTTTGACAAGTGTCATGATGATCCTTGCAGAACAGGGAAAAGTCGGCCTTTGACCGTCTGCGCGGCCTTCAGTTCGCCACTAAGCTAACAGAGTGAAGGGCTGCTGTCCCGAGTGCGCCAGCGGTTGCTGGAAAGGGGTGAAACCAACAGGCGTGCGGAGTAGGATGGCGCGAAGCAGTATTCGAGGTAATGAGGATTTCCATGTCAGACGCGTTGAACGCTGTGCCCAAGGGCTTCGAAATCATCGAGCGGGCCAATTGCTTCCAGGGCTTTTACAAGCTCGACAAGTTACGCCTGCGCCACGAGCTATTTGCCGGGGGCATGGGGCGCGAGATCAGTCGCGAACTGTTTGTGCGCCACGATGCGGTATGCGTGCTGCCGTACGACCCTGCGCGCGACGAAGTGGTGCTGATCGAGCAGTTCCGCGTGGGCGCACTGGACAAGGTCGCCAACCCTTGGCTGATCGAGATGGTTGCCGGGCTGATCGACAAAGACGAGCAGCCCGAGGAAGTCGCCCATCGCGAGGCTGAAGAAGAAGCAGGCCTGACCTTCAGCGCCCTTTGGCCGATGACCCGCTACTTCCCGTCGCCTGGCGGCAGTGACGAATACGTTCACCTGTTTCTCGGCCGTTGCAGCAGCGAGGGCGCGGGAGGGCTGCATGGCCTGGAGGAAGAGGGCGAAGACATTCGCGTACGCGTGTGGGCGTTCGAGGATGCCCTGCAGGCGGTGCGCGACGGGCGCATCTGCAATGCGGCCACCATCATTGGCCTGCAATGGCTGGCGCTGAACCGTGACGAAGTAAGAGGTATGTGGAAGTGAACCTGCTGCGCGAGCGCTATCGAGTCGACCTGGTCGGGCTGCAGGCGGCCTGCGAGGCCAACTACGCCCGGCTGATGCGCTTGTTGCCCGACATGCGCACCACCCAGAGCTCGCGCCGCATCGGCATGACCCAGGGTGACCAGATGCTTGGCGTGCTGGTGCTCGACGTGGTGCTGGCCTGCCCGTACACCACCACCCTGCATGTGCGCCAGGAACACAGCCTGCCTTGGTTGCCAGTGCCACACCTGGAAGTGCAGGTGTATCACGATGCGCGCATGGCCGAAGTGGTCAGTGCCGAACACACTCGGCGCCTGCGCAGCATCTACCCGTATCCGAACGACGCCATGCACCAGCCGGACGAAAAGGCCCAGCTCAACCTGTTCCTGGGTGAATGGCTCAGCCACTGCCTGGCCTGCGGCCACGAACTGGCAAGTGTTCGCTGAATTGTGACGTGAGTCGGTTGCGGGTGTTTGCTCGTCACCGTCGCACAGCCATAATTCCCGCTGAATCCATTCGAGGAGATGGCCGTTGTCGCCGCCAGACCAATCCCGCCCCGTGCATGTGGTGCAACTGACCGATGCCCACCTGTTCGCCGACCCGGCTGGCAGCATGCTGGGCCTCAAGACCCGAGACAGCCTGCGCCACGTGGTAGCCCAGGTGCGGCGCGAGCAGCCGCTTGTCGACTTGCTGCTGTGCACGGGCGACCTGTCCCAGGATTCCAGCGTGGCATCCTATGAAGCGTTTCGGGAGCTGACCGCACCGTTTGCCGTACCCACTCGCTGGCTGCCGGGCAACCATGACGAGGCTCAGGTGATGGCGCAGGTGGCGCCGGAACTGGTGCAGGCGGTGACCGATATCGGCGCGTGGCGGGTGGTCATGCTCAACACCGCCGTGCAGGGTGCTACCCACGGGTTTTTGCAAGATGACCAGCTGGCCGTACTGGAAGCCGCCTTGAAAGAGGCCGGCGAGCGGCATTGCCTGGTGTGCTTCCACCATCAGCCAGTGGACATCGGCTGCGCCTGGATCGCGCCGATCGGCTTGCGCAATGCCCAGGCGCTTTTCGATATCGTTGAAGGATATCCACAGGTACGGGCTTTGCTATGGGGGCATGTGCATCAGGAATGGGATGAGGTCCGAGAGGGGCGGCGCCTGTTGGCCACGCCGTCGACCTGCATTCAGTTCGCGGCGCGCAGCGAAGACTTCCAGGTGAGCGAAGAGCATCCGGGGTACCGCTGGTTGCGCCTGCATGCCGACGGGCGGCTGGAGACCGGGGTGGAGCGGGCGCTGGATTTCGAGGTGCAGCTTGACTTCGATAGCCCTGGCTATTGATGATTTTGGGGCTGCTGCGCAGCCCTATCGCGACACAAGGCCGCTCCCACAGGAGATCGCGTACCCCTGTGGGAGCGGCCTTGCGTCGCGATAGGGGCGCAAAGCGCCCCCGGCACTCTCAAAGCTGTTGAAGAATGTGTTGCTAAAACCCCTGTGCGGCGCCAAAACCCGGCGAACGCGCTACACTGCGCGTCCCTGCGCCCGCATTATCAGGCGCGAAGCCACAGATTCCGGGGGCAGCATGTCGGGTTCCATCCTCTATATCCATGGCTTCAACAGCTCGCCGCTTTCGACCAAGGCGCGTCAGCTGGAGGCAGTCATGCAGCAGCTCGGCCTGGCCGACCAGCTGCGAGTGCCGGCCCTGCACCACCACCCACGGCAAGCCATGGTCCAGCTCGAAGCGGCCATCGCCGAACTGGGTGCGCCACTGCTGGTGGGCAGTTCGCTCGGCGGCTACTATGCCACCCATCTGGCCGAGCGCCATGGCCTCAAGGCCCTGCTGGTCAACCCGGCGGTAACCCCGCACAAGCATTTCGACGGTTACCTGGGCACCCAGCGCAACCATTACAGCGGTGAAACCTGGGAACTGACCCACGATCACGTTCAGGCCCTGGCCGAACTGGAAGTCGCGGCCCCGGCCGATGCCGACCGCTATCAAGTGTGGCTGCAGACCGCCGATGAAACCCTGGACTATCGCCACGCCGAGCGCTATTACCGTGCTTGTGCCCTGCGTATCCAGGCCGGTGGCGACCACAGCTTCCAGGGCTTCGCCGAGCGCCTGCCGGCACTGCTGGCCTTCGCCGGCATTGCCCGTGGGCAGTATGCGGCGCTCGATTTTTCTGTATTTTGACTTTTTTGCATTCACCAGACTGACGACGAGACCCTATGGCCAATCCCAGCGCTAGCGCCTATAACGCAGACGCCATCGAAGTCCTCTCGGGCCTTGATCCGGTCCGCAAGCGGCCGGGCATGTACACCGATACCAGCCGCCCCAACCACCTGGCCCAGGAAGTCATCGACAACAGTGTCGACGAAGCACTGGCCGGCCACGCGCGTTCGGTGCAGGTCATCCTGCATGCCGACCACTCGCTGGAAGTCAGCGACGACGGCCGCGGCATGCCGGTGGACATCCATCCGGAAGAGGGCGTGTCCGGGGTCGAGCTGATCCTCACCAAGCTGCACGCCGGCGGCAAGTTCTCCAACAAGAACTATCAGTTTTCCGGTGGCCTGCACGGGGTGGGTATCTCGGTGGTCAACGCCCTGTCGACGCAGGTGCGTGTGCGCGTCAAGCGTGACGGCAATGAATACCAGATGACCTTTGCCGATGGCTTCAAGGCCAGCGAGCTGGAAGTGGTCGGCTCGGTCGGCAAGCGCAACACCGGCACCAGCGTGTACTTCAGCCCAGACCCGAAGTACTTCGACTCGCCCAAGTTTTCCATCAGCCGTCTCAAGCACGTGCTCAAGGCCAAGGCGGTATTGTGCCCGGGGCTGCTGGTCAGCTTCGAGGACAAGGCCAGCGGCGAAAAGGTGGAATGGCACTACGAGGATGGCCTGCGCTCCTACCTGGTCGACTCGGTCAACGAATTCCAGCGCCTGCCCGACGAGCCGTTCTGTGGCAGCCTGGCGGGTAACAAGGAAGCGGTTGACTGGGCTTTGCTGTGGCTGCCCGAAGGCGGCGACAGCATTCAGGAAAGCTACGTCAACCTGATCCCCACCGCCCAGGGCGGCACCCACGTCAACGGCCTGCGCCAGGGCCTGCTGGATGCCATGCGTGAGTTCTGCGAGTTCCGCAACTTGCTGCCGCGCGGGGTGAAGCTGGCGCCGGAAGACGTTTGGGAGCGCATCACCTTCGTACTGTCGATGAAGATGCAGGACCCGCAGTTCTCCGGGCAGACCAAAGAGCGCCTGTCATCGCGCGAGGCCGCCGCGTTCGTCTCCGGTGTGGTCAAGGACGCTTTCAGCCTGTGGCTCAACGCCCACCCCGAGCTGGGCATGCAACTGGCAGAACTGGCCATCAGCAACGCCGGTCGCCGCCTCAAGGCCAGCAAGAAGGTCGAGCGCAAGCGCATCACACAGGGCCCGGCATTGCCCGGCAAGCTGGCCGATTGTGCGGGCCAGGACCCGATGCGTGCCGAGTTGTTCCTGGTCGAGGGTGACTCGGCCGGTGGTTCGGCCAAGCAGGCGCGGGACAAGGAATTCCAGGCCATCCTGCCGCTGCGCGGCAAGATCCTCAACACCTGGGAAGTAGATGGTGGCGAAGTCCTGGCCAGCCAGGAAGTGCACAACATTGCCGTGGCCATTGGCGTCGATCCGGGGGCAACCGACCTTGCGCAGCTGCGCTATGGCAAGATTTGCATCCTCGCCGACGCTGACTCCGATGGTCTGCACATCGCCACATTGCTGTGTGCGCTGTTTGTTCAGCACTTCCGGGCACTGGTCGAAGCTGGGCACGTTTACGTGGCCATGCCGCCCCTGTACCGCATCGACCTGGGCAAGGAAATCTACTACGCCCTCGACGAAGCCGAGCGTGACGGCATCCTCGACCGCCTGGTGGCCGAGAAGAAGCGCGGCAAGCCGCAGGTAACACGCTTCAAGGGCCTGGGCGAGATGAACCCGCCGCAGTTGCGCGAAACCACCATGGACCCGAACACCCGGCGCCTGGTGCAGCTGACCCTGGACGACGTAGAAGCCACCTGCGAGCTGATGGACAAGCTGCTGGCCAAGAAGCGCGCCGGTGACCGCAAGAGTTGGCTGGAAACCAAGGGCAACCTGGCCGAGGTCATGGTTTGATTCGGCAAGTACTTGCCGTTTGCCTGGCGCTGGTCGCCCTGCCTTGCCTGGCGGGCAACTGGCCAGAGCTGAAGATGACAGCCGAGCACCCGATCGACGGTATGCGCGGTGGCAACCTGTCGGGGCTGGTGGAATGCCGGGGCGGGTTGTGGGGCGTGTCCGACCGTGACGACGACCGTATCTACCGCTTCGATCAGCAGAACCCCACCTGGCGCGCGCAGCCGCTTACCTTCACCCCGCCGGCTGTCCCGGAAAGCGGCCTGCCATGGGGGTTGAAGTCGCGCAATTGGGCGGCATCGTACATTCGCGGTGGCGAGCTGGATTTCGAAGGTATCACCTGTGATCAGGCGGGTAACCTCTATCTGGTCAGCGAGGCGCATGCCGCGGTGCTGCAATTGCCGCTGGAAGGCGAGCCGGACTGGTTGAGGATCGACTCGGCCATGGTGCGCCAGGCCCGGGCAAGCGGCATGCTGCTGAACTTCAATGCCCTGTTCGAAGGCCTGGCGATCAACCCGGCGGGTGACCGCCTGTGGCTGGCTGCCGAGCGTGAGCGCCGTGGCCTGCTGGCCATCGAGCGCCAGCAGTCGGTCTGGACCTGCGGGCGTGGTTGCGTGCTGCTGAGCGAGGCGGGGGTCGAAATGCAACCCGCGCAGATGCCCAATGCCAGGGCCCTGTCGCGCGACTTCGCTGACCTGGCCTGGTTCGAGGGCAAACTGTTTACCCTCGAACGCAACGCCTACCGGGTGTGCCGACGTGATGTCGACAGTGGCAAGGTCGAGCGTTGCTGGTCGTTCGCTGCTGATGCGCTGGTCGAGTCACGGCGCTACGCGCAGCCGTTTGGCCTGGCCGAAGCACTGGTGATCGATGCCAAGGGCGCCTGGATTGGCCTGGACAACAACAACGGCGCCCGTGCCGACGGTGAAACCCGCCCAGTCGTCTGGCGCTTCGACGCACCGGAAGGTGGCTGGAGCGCCAAACCATGAGCCAGGCGCCGGGCAAGCGCGCGGGCAAGTTGCTGATGATCGTCGCTTGGGCGGCGGCGCTGTTTCTTGCCACGCGTTTTTTCGGCCAGTGGGAAGACAGCCAGCGTAATCCCAACAGCCAGGTGCAATCCGAACATGGTCAAGGCTTTATCGAAGTGCGCCTGCTGAGTAATGGCCAGGGCCACTTCGTGGTGGATGGTGCTATCAACGGCCAGGTGGTGCATTTCATGCTCGACACCGGCGCCACCGATGTGGCGATCCCGGAGGCATTGGCTCATGAACTGAGCCTGGAGCGCGGTAGCCCGGTGCTACTGAGCACCGCCAATGGCCGTACTGAAGGTTACCGCACGCGCCTGACCAGCCTGCAACTGGGCGATATCCGCCTGCAGAACGTACGCGCCATCGTGGTGCCGGGCCTGGATGGGGCCACCGTACTGCTGGGCATGAGTGCCCTGCAACAACTTGAATTTACCCAGCGCGGTGGCACCATGCTGCTGCGCCAGAACCTGAAATGACGAGGCCCGCATGAGCGACTCACTGGAACTCAGCCTGGACGGCGTAGAACGCCGCTCGCTGGCTGACTTCACCGAACAGGCCTACCTCAACTACTCCATGTACGTGATCATGGACCGTGCCTTGCCGCATATCGGCGACGGCCTGAAGCCGGTGCAGCGCCGCATCGTCTACGCCATGAGCGAGTTGGGGCTCGATGCCGATGCCAAGCACAAGAAGTCGGCACGTACCGTCGGTGACGTGCTCGGCAAGTTCCATCCCCATGGCGATTCGGCCTGCTACGAGGCCATGGTGCTGATGGCGCAGCCGTTCAGCTACCGCTACACCCTGGTCGATGGCCAGGGCAACTGGGGTGCGCCGGATGATCCGAAGTCGTTCGCCGCCATGCGCTACACCGAGGCGCGGCTGTCACGCTACGCTGAAGTGCTGCTCAGCGAAGTCGGCCAGGGCACCGTCGACTGGGTGCCGAACTTCGACGGCACATTGCAGGAGCCGGCCGTGCTGCCTGCGCGCCTGCCCAACATCCTGCTCAACGGTACCACCGGTATCGCCGTGGGCATGGCCACCGACGTGCCGCCGCACAACCTGCGAGAGGTCGCCAGTGCCTGTGTGCGACTGCTCGATGAGCCCAAGGCAACCATCGAGCAGTTGTGCGAGCACATCCAGGGGCCGGATTACCCGACCGAGGCAGAGATCGTCACGCCGCGGGCTGAAATTCTCAAGATGTACGAAAGCGGCCGCGGCTCGATCCGCATGCGTGCCGTGTACCGCGTCGAGGATGGCGACATCGTCGTCACTGCGCTGCCGCACCAGGTCTCCGGGGCCAAAGTGCTGGAGCAGATTGCCGCGCAGATGCAGGCCAAGAAGCTGCCGATGGTCGCCGACCTGCGCGACGAGTCGGACCACGAGAACCCGTGCCGTATTGTCATCATCCCGCGATCCAACCGCGTCGATGTCGACGAGCTGATGCAGCACCTGTTCGCTACCACCGACCTGGAAAGCACCTATCGGGTCAACGTGAATATCATCGGCCTGGACGGCCGGCCGCAGTTGAAAAACCTGCGAACCATCTTGGTGGAGTGGCTGGAGTTCCGCACCAATACCGTTCGTCGCCGCCTGCAGCACCGTCTGGATAAGGTCGAGAGGCGCCTGCACCTGTTGGACGGTTTGCTCACCGCATTCCTCAACCTGGATGAAGTGATCCACATCATCCGTACTGAGGAATACCCCAAGCAGGCCCTGATCGAACGTTTCGAGCTGACCGAGATCCAGGCTGACTACATCCTCGAGACCCGCCTGCGGCAGTTGGCGCGCCTGGAAGAGATGAAGATCCGCGGTGAGCAGGATGAGTTGCTGAAGGAGCAAGCCAAGCTGCAGGCCTTGCTGGGGAGCGAGGCCAAACTGCGCAAGCTGGTGCGCAGCGAGCTGATCAAGGATGCCGAAACCTATGGCGATGATCGTCGCTCGCCGATCGTAGCGCGTGCCGAAGCCAAGGCCCTGTCGGAAAACGAGCTGATGCCGACCGAGCCCGTCACCGTGGTGCTGTCGGAGAAGGGCTGGGTGCGCTGCGCCAAGGGCCACGATATCGACGCCACTGGCCTTTCCTACAAGGCCGGCGACGGATTCAAGGCCGCCGCGGCCGGGCGCTCTAACCAGTTTGCCGTGCTCATCGATTCCACCGGCCGCAGCTACTCGCTGGCGGCCCACAGCCTGCCATCGGCACGTGGCCAGGGCGAGCCGCTGACTGGCCGTCTGACGCCGCCACCGGGGGCGACTTTCGAATGTGTGTTGTTGCCTGACGACGATGCGCTGTACGTGGTGGCTTCGGATGCCGGTTACGGCTTCGTGGTCAAGGGTGAAGACCTGCAGGCCAAGAACAAGGCCGGCAAAGGCTTGCTCAGCTTGCCCAACGGGGCCAAGGTCATGACCCCGCGTCCAGTGGCTGATCGCGAGCAGGACTGGTTGGCGGCGGTGACCACCGAAGGCCGCTTGCTGGTGTTCAAGGTCAGCGACTTGCCGCAGCTGGGTAAAGGCAAGGGCAACAAGATCATTGGCGTGCCGGGTGACCGGGTGGCCAGCCGTGAAGAATTTGTTACCGATCTGGCGGTGATTCCCGAAGGCGCGACCCTTGTATTGCAAGCCGGCAAGCGTACCCTGTCTTTGAAGGCGGACGACCTGGAGCACTACAAGGGCGAGCGCGGTCGGCGCGGCAGCAAGCTGCCACGCGGGTTCCAGCGCGTCGATGGGTTGCAGGTGGAAGTGCCGACATAACCGGTTGTAATGTCTGGAACGGCAATTTCAACGCCGTTTCGGGCAGAAATGCTGGAGTCGGACGGTTATTTCGCGGATGATATGCCCCTTGCGGTGCCGGCGTGGCCGTGTGCCCGTTTGAATCTACATGTATCACTGCGGTGTGCCTTGTGGCAGCCGCCTGGATGGGATGATGAAATTTCTGCGCCTTCCATTTGCGCTGTTGATGACTGGCCTGCTGGGCCTTGGCGGGTGCACCATGCATCAGCCGGTTGCCCTGTATCAGCTCGACAGTGGTGATCCTGGCCAGCCGTCGCAGAGTGCGGGCATGGCCGTGGTACTCGGCCCGGTATCGGTGGCCGATTACCTTCAGCGTGAGACGTTTCTGCAGCGTCAACCTGATGGCAGCCTGAGCGCGGCGACCGACGGTCGTTGGGCTGGCAGCCTTTCATCGGATATCGACCAGCTGCTGGTGCGTCAACTGGCCTGGCGCCTGGACAGCCAACGCGTAGTACTGGCCCCGGCGACCGCAGGCTTCAGCCCGGACGTGCAAGTGCTGTTGTCGATTACACGCCTGGACTCGGGCAAGAACCAGCCGGCCATCCTGGATGCCCAGTGGCGTCTGCTTGACCGCCGTGGCCGTGTGCGTGACAACCGTATCATTCACCTCGAGCAGCAGCACGAGGGCAGTGAGTCGTCGCAGGTGCAGGCTCAGGGCCAACTGCTGCAGAAGCTGGCGGAACAGCTGAGCACGGCGGTGAAGCCGCTGGCCAACCAGCCGGCGATTGCCGAAGAAGCACCGAAAAAGCCCGCTGCACCGACGCAGGTGAAGAAGGGGCCGGAGAAACCCAAAATCCCGATGGCCTCGCCGATTCGCACCGATATGGAAGTTTATCGGTTCTGATCAAACGGCCAGATACGACAAAGCCCGCATTCGCTGCGGGCTTTTTTGTATCTGCCGGTCTTCGTAGGAGCGGGTTTACCCGCGAAGAGGCAGGCCCTGCTGGCCAATTTTCATCCGCCGTTCACCGTTGCCGCCGCTACCGTATTCGCGGGTAAACCCGCTCCTACATCTGATTGGGGTGGACACACATCGGGGGTTGATACTGGCCGCTGTAGGAGCGGGTTTACCCGCGAAGAGGCCGGCCCTGCTGACCAATTTCCACCCGCCGTTCACCGTTGCCGCCGCCACCGTATTCGCGGGTAAACCCGCTCCTACCGGGGGCGCTATTGGCTGGATCTTGCGCCAGGCACGTGATCGCAAGGAAACGAGCCTGGCTCAAGACATGCGCTGTAGATGCAGCGTATGCCTGTCAGGCGCGGTGCTCATGCATGCGTGCCAGTTGCCGTTCCAGCATTGACGGGTAGGGCTCCATCAGTCGCTCCACACAGCAGGCGCCTTCGGGGCTGGCGATCGGGCGAATACGCGCACGCTGGCGAATGAGGGCGTCATCGTTGATCTGCCGCTCTACCAGCAACAGGTTACGGCTGTGCTGCGACAGTGCCAGGGCATCCTGGACCTTCTCGGCCATCAACAGGTCAACCAGTTCCAGCCCATGCAGGTCGTTGCCCAAGACCAGGCCTAGCTGCAGTTGCAGGGTAATGCCGCTGTCGGCTACCTCGATCTGCAGGGCGTGGCCCAGGGCGCGCAACAGTTCGCCACAGCAAATGGCGTTGGTCAGGTAGTCCTCGCCACACTCGCGGCTGTGGAACAGCACCAAGGTGCTGCCGTCGTTCAGCGTGTGGGTTTCACCGTCGTAGAGCGAGGCTGCGTGCTCCAGGCAATCGCGGTAGCGCTCGGTCAGCTCGGCCAGGCGTGTGCGTGGCAGGCGACGCAGTTGCTCCTGCGAGCCCAGCTGCACGGCAAGTACGGCGCTGTACTGCGGCTCGTCGGACTCGACCTCTGCGGCGGCCTTGGGTGCAGTGTCGTCGTCCAGCAGGCCGGCGAAGGCCTCGTCGTCATCCTCGTCTTCCAGGGCAGCCTTGGCGCGCGGTACGGCCTTGGGTGCCGGGGCAGCGGCGGGCAGGTCGTCGAACTGCTCGTCGTCTTCTTCCTCAGGCTCCGGCTCCGGGGGCGGAGGCGGGGCCAGGCGTGCATGCAGCTGGCGGGCGATGTCGCCAATTTCGTCCTGGCGGTCGGTGGCCGGGGTATAGGGCTGCGGGTCGCGCAGCCATACCCGCAGTTGCAGCAGTGGCAGGGTGATGAAGCGGCCCTGACGCAAGCTGAGGGCCAAGGCCAGGGCCAGCAGGATAGCGGCCAGAATGCCCATGCTCTGCAGGCTGATCAGCATCGGTTGCTGGAACTGGCTCATGTCCAGGCTGATGCGCAGCTGCCCGGCCGTCACGTCCTGGAACGTGATTTTGGTCTGGTACAGGCCTTCGGCCTCGCCCAGCAGGCTGTTGCGCGGGCGCTGGCCCGCTTCGGCGAGGATGCGGTTATCCACGCTGTAGATTGCGGCATGGGCCACCAGCGGGTTTTTAACCAGGTTGCCCAATAGCACGTTGAGGCTGAGGATGTCATTGGACACCAGCAGCTCGGTGGCCGATGTGGCCGTCTGGGTGGTCAGGCTCTGGCCCAAGGCATCGGCCTGCTCATGCATGGCCTGCTTGAACTGCAGGCCCATCACGCAGGCGTAGATCACCAGCGCCAGCGCCACCAGGAAAATGTTGGTGCAGGCGATGCGCAGTGCCAGCGGCACGCGACGTTGACTCAGGGCGCGATAGATCATCAGGAAGAAATTGTCTGGTTTGACTGGCGTGGGCCGGTTCACAGAGCTCGGCTCTTAATGGCATGAAAGTGGGGGGAGTATAGCGAGCCGGGTTTTGTCGGCAAAGTATCGTTGGCGCCCGATGGTCATGGAAAATCGGTAGAATGCGCATTTTTCATCGAAGTCGGAGCCAGGTTGTGCGCGAAATCGTCCTGATCAACATCACCGGTGAGGACCGTCCCGGTCTCACTGCGGCTATCACCGGCGTCCTGCTACAGGGCGGTGTGAGTATCCTCGACATCGGCCTGGCGGTCATGCACGGCACCTTGTCGTTTGGCATCCTGGTCGACATCCCGGACAACGAAGTGGCTACCGCGCTGTTGCAAAGCGTGCAGGCTAAAGCCCACGAACTGAACCTGCAGGCCCGTTACACGCCGATTTCCGAGGCGGACTACCAGCATTGGGCTGATGGGCATGGCGAAGCGCGCCACATCGTTACCCTGCTCAGCCGTAAGATTACTCCCGAGCAACTGCAGCGGGTGAGTGCGGTGATCAGCCAGTACGGCCTGACCATCGAGCGTATCGAGCGCCTGTCGGCCCGGGTGGCACTGGATGCCGAAACCGACAAGGGTAAGGCAGCCGTCGAGATCTCCGTGCGCGGTGTGCCGAGCGATGCCCAGGCCCTGCGTGCCGACTTCTTTGCCCTGGCTGAAGAGCTGAGCGTCGACATCGCCTTCCAGAAGGACGATCTGTTCCGCCGTAACCGCCGCCTGGCGGTGTTCGACATGGACTCCACGCTGATCGAGGCCGAAGTCATCGACGAACTGGCCAAGGCGGCGGGTGTGGGTGAGCAGGTGGCGGCGATCACCGAGCGCGCCATGCGCGGTGAACTGGACTTCCGCGCCAGCTTCAAAGAGCGCATGGCGCTGCTCAAGGGCCTGGATGTGGGGGTACTGGACGAGATCGGGGCATCGCTGCGCCTGACCGAGGGTGCCGAGAACCTGTTTGCCGAGCTCAAGCGCCTGGGATACAAGACCGCGATTCTGTCCGGTGGCTTTACCTATTTCGCTCGTCAGGTGCAGGCGCGCCTGGGTATCGACTATGTGTTCGCCAACGAACTTGAAGTGGTCGATGGCAAGGTGACGGGCGTGGCTGTTGAGCCGATTGTCGATGCCCAGCGCAAGGCCGATTTGTTGAAGAAGCTGACCAGTGACGAAGGCTTGCAACTGGAGCAGACCATCGCCGTGGGCGATGGTGCCAATGACCTGCCGATGCTGTCGCTGGCCGGTTTGGGCGTGGCGTTTCGTGCCAAGCCGCTGGTGCGCCAGTCGGCCAAGCAGGCGATTTCCACCTTGGGGCTGGACGGGGTGCTGTATCTGCTGGGCCTGCGTGATCGCGACGCCCGCGGCTGATCCGTGAATCCGGGGCCGCATGGCGGCCCAACGAAAAAGGCCCTGCATATGCAGGGCCTTTTTCATATGGCTCGAATCAAGCCTGCACAGGCGCCGCCAGCTGCTGCCCCATGCGCACTGCAGAACCCGCACCCAGGCTCTCAGCCCACTTCACCTGCTCCGGCCCGAACAGCACGATGGCGGTCGAACCCAGCTTGAAGCGGCCTAGTTCGGCACCTTTCTCCAGGTGGATCGGCGTGCGGCTGGCTTCGTCGTAGCGGAAGGTCTTCAGCTCACGTTTGGGCGGCGTGACCAGCCCGGCCCATACCGTTTCGATCGAGGCGACGATCATCGCGCCGACCAGTACCACAGCCATTGGCCCACGCTCTGTATCGAACAGGCAGACCACGCGCTCGTTGCGAGCGAACAGCTCGGGGACATTCTCTGCGGTGGTCTGGTTGACCGAGAACAGGCGGCCCGGCACATAGACCATTTCGCGCAGGGTGCCGGCCAGCGGCATGTGCACGCGGTGGTAGTCCTTGGGCGACAGGTAGATGGTGGCAAACTCGCCGCCCATGAACGGCGCGGCCATGGCCGGATCACCGCCCAGCAGCTCTTGCGCGCTGAAACCGTGGCCTTTGGCCTGGAAGATACGACCGTGCTCGATCGGGCCAAGCTGGCTGACCGCACCGTCGGCCGGGCACAGGATGGCGCCCGGGGATTCGTCCAGCGGACGGGCACCAGGTTTCAAGGCGCGGGTGAAGAACGCATTGAAGTGCTCGTAAGCGCTCAGGTCTTCGACCAGCGCCTCGCTCATGTTCACCTGGTAGCGCTTGGCGAACCATGCGGTGAAGGCGTTCTTGAACCAGCGCACGCGGCACTCGGCGATGCAGCCGGCCAGCCGCGACAGCAGGTGGTGCGGCAGCAGGTACTGGCTGATGATGAACAGACGGGATTTCATGCAGGTTCCTTAGACTTCTACAGGCGTGTCCGGGTGGTTGCCCCATTCGCCCCACGAGCCGGCGTAGGCCTTGACGCGTGGGTAACCGAGGGACTTGGCCACCAGGTAAGTGAAACCGGAGCGGCGGTGGGTCTGGCAGTGGGTGATCACCTCCTTGTCAGGGGTGATGCCCAGTTGCTTGAGGACTTCAGCGATGTCCTGGCGGATGCGCAGGTGGTCGTTGAAATCCATGCCGGCGGTCCACTCGAAGTTGATCGCGCCGGGGATGTGGCCGCCTTTGGCTGCCAGCACTTTTTCGCCGCTGAATTCCTGCGGGCCGCGTGCGTCCCAGATGACCAGGTCATCGGCGCCCAGGCGGCTTTGCAGGTACTCGCGGGTGGCAGTGGGTGCGCTGTCTACGTGCAGGTGCACCGGGGCGCTGCCAATGGCAGGCACTGCGGTGGACAGCTTGTCTGCCGGCCAGGCCTGGATACCGCCATTGAGGTAGTGGTAGCGCTCGTGGCCGATGACATCGAGCAGCCAGATGAAGCGCCCGGCCCAGCCGCCGCCTTCATCGTCGTACACCACATACACGGCATCGGCGCGGTGGCCGAGTTCGCTGAACAGTTTTTCGAGCTCGCCCAGGGCTGGCAGCAGGCCGGGCGCCGGGGGCTGGCCGAGCTGGGTGCGCTTGCCTTCGACAAAGCGCGCGCCGGGGATATGCCCGCTGACATAGCGGTTGGCGCTGCTCAGGTCGACCAGGATCAGCTGCGGCGAATCCAGGCGTGGCAGCAGGTCTGCAGCTTCGATCACCAGGGGCAGGCCGGAAAAGTCGGTCATCCACGGTCTCCAGTGTGGAAAGAGGGGCGATTGTAGCGCAAGGCTCAACCCTTGCGGTTGGTAAACACCGACAAGGCCCGCTCGATGCATTGTGCGGTCTTGCCGAAGGCTTGCACGCTGATATCCGCCAAAGGCCGGCAGCCCTGCTCGGCCACCAACAGCATCAGCACCTGGTCGTTCGCAGCCAGCGAGCGAAGCAGTACATGTTCGCTGCGGAACAAGGTGCGCAGCGGGGCGGGCAACAGCGCCGAGAACTGGCTGTGGTTTTCAGGTGTGATGCGCAACTGCCCGGCCTGACTCAGCAGCTTTTGCAGCAGCTTGTTCTGCGATACCTGCAGAGCCAGAGCCCCGGCCTCCTTGGGCAGGCCGGCAATTTGCTGCACGCGCAGGTAGTCACTGGCCTTGTCCAGGCTAAGCAGCATGATGCGTTGCATGCCGCAGGCCAGCAGGGCCTCACGGGCCTGCGTGGCCAGGTGCACGGTGTTGGTGAACGGGCTGGGTTGGGCCAGCAGGTGCTGGCACAGCGTGCGCCAGCGTGCCAGGTCGTCGCTGCTGGGCGGTGGCGGTGCGAGCATGTCCGGGTGAGGGCGGCGTTGGTGCCACGGCCAGATCAAGGCCTCGGCCGGGTGGAACAGGGCATGCCGGGCGTGGCGGCGGGCGCTGGCGGCAGCCTGCTGGTGCACCTGCTGCTGCACGTCTTCCAGCGAGGTTTGCAGGTACAGCGCGGTCAGCAGTTGCCAGCGCAGCAGGTGCGGGTTGTCCCAGCCGACCTGTGCCGCCAGGGCCAGGTTGTTGGCCAGCAGTACGGTATTGGCCGGCTGGTTGAACCAGCGCCGCAGGCCGGGCTCGGCGTCCAGGCGGTGTTGCTGGCTGAGCAGGTCTTCGTCGCGGGCGATATTCAGCACCTGGGCCAGTTGTTCGCGCTCTTCCAGTAGCAGGCGATAACCCTGGGTGACCCATTGGGGCAGGCGCCAATACTCGGCCATGGTCTGGCACAGCGCCATGATGCGCACGCCAAACAGTTCTTCCTCGACGTGGGCGGCGTCTTCACCTTTGTGGATAACCCGCAGCTCCCAAGTGTCGAGCAGCTTGGGGTAGGCCAGTGCCAGTGGCCAGAGTGGCGACAGGAACAGCAGGCTGCCCCAGTGAATCTCTTGCCACAGCCGTGCCAGGCGGCTGGCGAACAGGCCGCTGGCCTGCTGTGCCGCATGCTGGCTGATCATCTGGAACTGGCACAGTACCGGCGGAATTTCCTCCACGGGCAGCGCCGGCAGGCGTTTGAGAAGCTGCTCGCTGCGCTCCAGGCCCAGGCGGTTGAGAGCGACCTCCAGGCTTTCGGCGGGTTCGGCAAGGCTGGCATTGGTGGGGTGATTGGCTTCGCGCATCACTGACAGCACCAGTGCCGGGCTATCCTGCATCAGTTCGGCGATATCGCGCAGCGAGCGACGGCTATCGTGGATGGCAGCCATGACCCGGTCGTAGCTGTGCTTCGGCACGGGGATGCGAACACTCTCGAGCAGCTTTACCCAGGCCTCTAGCGTACGCGGGGCCTGAGTGGGCACCTTGGTTTCAATTGGCATTTTGACATCAGTCCGAACTGGCTTTTCGCATTGAGTGGCTATAGTCTGGCGCAGTTCTGCCGATAAGTAGAAGAAGAGTTTTAAAGCTCCCGTCTCTTCCCCTGACCACGACAGCAAGTGCTTTGAACCTATGGCTAAAATTATCGGCATCATCGTCGTATTCGCGAGCGTGCTCGGCGGCTACGTGCTCTCCCACGGCAAGATCGCAGCGCTGATCCAGCCGTTCGAAGTACTGATCATCGGCGGTGCGGCCTTTGGTGCATTCCTGCAGGCCAACCCTGGCCACATGACCATGCACGTCATCAAGAAGTCGATGAAGATGTTCGGCTCGCGCTTCAGCCATGCCTTCTACCTGGAGGTGCTGGGCCTCGTTTACGAAATCCTCAACAAAAGCCGTCGCGAAGGCATGATGGCCATCGAGGCCGACATCGAGGACGCCGCAGCCAGCCCGATCTTCGCCAAGTACCCGACGGTACTGGCCGATGAGCGCATGACCGCCTTCGTCTGCGATTACCTGCGCATCATGTCCACCGGCAACATGGCCCCGCACGAGCTCGAGGGCCTGTTCGACATGGAACTGCTGAGCATGAAGGAAGAGCTGGAGCACCCGTCCCACGCGGTGACCGGCATCGCCGACGGTATGCCCGGGTTCGGTATCGTTGCGGCGGTACTGGGTATCGTGGTGACCATGGCCTCGCTGGGCGATGGCGATCAGGCGGCCATCGGCATGCACGTAGGTGCGGCACTGGTGGGTACCTTCTTCGGTATTCTGGCGGCTTACGGGTTCTTCGGCCCTTTGGCCAAGTGCCTGGAGCACGATGCCAAGGAAGAACTGAACCTCTACGAATCGATCAAGGCTTCGCTGGTGGCCTCGGCGTCGGGCATGCCACCTTCGCTGGCGGTCGAGTTCGGGCGCAAGGTGCTGTACCCCAAGCACCGCCCAAGCTTCGCCGAACTGGAACAAGCGGTTCGCGGTCGCTGAGTCATGGAGAACAATCAGCCCATCATCGTCAAGCGCGTCAAGCGCTTTGGCGGCGGCCACCATGGTGGCGCCTGGAAAATCGCCTTTGCCGACTTCGCCACGGCGATGATGGCGTTCTTCCTGGTGCTGTGGCTGTTGTCCACGGCCACGCCTGAGCAGAAGATCGCCATTGCCGGCTATTTCCAGGACCCTATTGGTTTCTCCGAGAGTGGCACGCCTTATGTCATCGACCTGGGGGGTTCCCCGGAGATGGCGCCGGACAAAACCATCAATCCGGAAGTGAAGACCGAGCCGACGCAGCAGTCCCCCACTCAGCTGAACAAGGACCAGGTCGAGACCATGGCCGAGCAGGTCGAGCGCGAGCGTCTGGAGCTGTTGCTGCAGGAACTGCAGAACAAGGTGGAAGAGAACCCGCAGCTGCAGAAGTTCAAGGACCAGATCCTGTTCGAGATCACCCAGGACGGCCTGCGCATCCAGATCATGGATGCTGAGAACCGACCGATGTTCGACATCGGTAGCGCGCGCCTGCAGCCTTACTTCGAAGATATCCTGCTGGCCATGGCCGACACCATCAAGGCGGTGCCGAACAAGATCAGCATCAGCGGCCATACCGATGCCAAGCCGTATGCTGGCACTGGCGAATACGGTAACTGGGAGCTGTCGGCCAACCGCGCCAACGCCGCGCGGCGTGCCCTGGTGGCGGGTGGCTACCCGGACGGCCAGGTGGCACGGGTGGTGGGGTACGCCTCGTCGTCACTGTTCGACCGCAAGGACCCGTTCAACCCGGTCAACCGCCGTATCGACATCATCGTGCTGACCAAGAAAGCCCAGCGCAATATCGAAGGTGAGCAGGGTGCGCCGGAAACACCGCCAGCTGCGCCAACGGCACCTGCAGCGCCAGCCAGTGGTGCTGCGCCAGGGGCTTCGGCACCGGCTGACCCAGGGGCAACTGAACAGGCACCGATGCAACCGCGCGAGCTGCGCCAGAAGCTGAACATCTTTGAAGATGGCACGCTGAAGATGGATGAAGCCAAGGATCAGTAAGCGGCTTTTTGGGGTGGGCAACTGTGCTACCCACCACCTGAACGCTGGCGCGATCACTGTAGGAGCGGGTTTACCCGCGAAGCCGCCAGTGCGGTGAATGGCACCGGCGTTGCCGGTGTTCGCGGCTAAGGCCGCTCCTACATACGCATCGGTGATTGGGCGCAGGCCGTCGTAGGAGCGGGTTCACCCGCGAAAGGGCCGGACCTGCTGGCCAATTTCCACCCGCCGTTCACCGTTGCAGTCGCCACCGTATTCGCGGGTAAACCCGCTCCTACAAGGGGGCGCGGCAACTTTCATTTCGAGCGTTTCAGTAGCTGTCTTCTGCCAGGCTGGCGATGATCGAGCGGTAGCTGTTCATGCGCTGCGGCTTGATGCGCCCCTCTTCCAGTGCCTTGAGCAGGGCGCAGCCCGGTTCGCGGTCATGCTTGCAGTCGCGGAAGCGGCAGGTGCCGAACAGGTCGCGGAACTCGATGAAGCCATCCTCCACGTCGTCGCGGCTGACATGGCCAAGGCCGAACTCGCGAATACCCGGCGAGTCGATCAGGTCCCCGCCGTTGGGGAAGTGGTAAAGCCGCGCCGTGGTGGTGGTGTGGGTACCCTGGCCTGACCATTCCGACAAGTCGCCGACGCGGGTGCCAGCGTCTGGCAGCAGGCTGTTGACCAGCGACGACTTGCCCACCCCCGACTGGCCGACGAACACGCTGATATGGCCGTCGAGTTGTTGCTGCAGGCGCTGCATGCCGTCGCCGTGGTGTGCCGAAACTTCCAGCAGCGGGTAGCCCAGTTCGCGGTAGACCTCCAGCAGCGCATGCAGGCCGGGGCCGTTCTCGTCGTTGATCAGGTCGGCTTTGTTCAGCAGCAGCAGCGGGCGCAGGCCGGCGTGCTCGGCCGCTACCAGATAGCGGTCGATCAGGTTCGGGTGCGGCTCCGGCGCCGGGGCGAACACGATCACGATCAGGTCGACGTTGGCTGCCACCGGCTTGAGTTGACCATGGTTGTTCGGCCGGCACAGCTCGGTGCTGCGCGGCATCTGCGCCACGATTACGCCGATGCCCTGGTTACCCGCACGCCACACGACACGGTCGCCGGTGACCAGTGCTGGCAGGTTTGCGCGCAAATGGCAGCGGAACACCTGGCCTGCGGTTTCGCCATCCTGAGCTTCAACTTCTACCTGCACGCCGAAGTGCGCGATCACCAGGCCCAGTTGCTCCGGCCCCAGGTCGCCACCTTCCAGTTCCTGCAGTGCATGCTGCTCGCGTTTGGCCGCGCGAGCGGCGCGCTCGCCCTGGATTTTTTCGATCCGCCAGTTTTGGCGGCGATTGAGCTGGCGTTTGGCCATGAAGGTACCGTAAGAGAGGCCCGGCGTGGGGCATTGAAAACGGCAGGCAGTTTAGCACGCCAGCCGCTGGACTATTCTGCTCACCTTTGTGCCGTGAATGGGCGTGCCTTGGCCACTAGGCTAATATGACCGCCTATATGAGGAGCCCCTGCATGCAAAACCCACAGAACCTGATCTGGATCGACCTGGAAATGACCGGCCTGGATCCGGACAGCGACGTCATCATCGAAATGGCCACCATCGTCACCGACAGCGAGCTCAATACCTTGGCCGAAGGCCCGGTGATCGCCATCCACCACAGTGACGAAGTGCTGGCGCGCATGGACGAGTGGAACACCCGCACCCATGGCGCTTCGGGGCTGACCCAGCGCGTGCGCGAGAGCAAGGTCAGCATGGCCGAAGCCGAGGCACAGACCATCGCCTTCCTCGAGCAGTGGGTGCCTAAAGGCAAGTCGCCGATCTGCGGCAACAGCATCTGCCAGGATCGTCGTTTCCTCTACCGCCACATGCGCAACCTGGAAAACTACTTCCACTACCGCAACCTGGATGTCTCCACCCTCAAGGAGCTGGCCGCGCGCTGGGCGCCGGACGTGCGTGACAGCTTCAAGAAGGGCAATACCCACCTGGCGCTGGACGATATCCGCGAATCGATCGCCGAACTGCGTCACTATCGCGAGCACTTCATCAAGCTGTGAGTCGAAACGGCGCAGATATTGTATCTGCGCCCCCTTTTGGTGCCTTGGGCAACTGGTTAGACTGCGCGCCTTTCCCGCACGGACCCGCACCATGTTGTTGATGCTCTACCTTATCGCCATTACCGCCGAAGCCATGACTGGCGCGCTGTCTGCCGGGCGTCGCGGCATGGACTGGTTTGGCGTGGTGCTGATCGCCTGCGTCACTGCGCTTGGGGGTGGCTCGGTGCGTGATGTGCTGCTCGGGCACTACCCGCTGACCTGGGTGAAGCACCCTGAGTACCTGGTGCTGACCAGTTTTGCGGCGCTGCTGACCATTTTCATCGCGCCAATGATGCGCCGCCTTCGCTCGCTGTTCCTGGTGCTTGATGCCCTGGGGCTGGTGGCGTTTACCCTGATAGGTTGCATGACGGCGCTGGAGATGGGGCAGGGCATGCTGGTGGCGTCGATCAGCGGGGTGATCACTGGGGTGTTTGGCGGGATCCTGCGGGATATCTTCTGCAACGACATCCCGCTGGTGTTCCGCCGCGAGCTGTATGCCAGTGTGTCATTTGCGGCGGCCTGGTTCTATCTGGGATGCGTGTATTTCAAGGTGCCGGCGGAGCAGGCGATGTTGCTGACTCTGTTTGGCGGCTTCCTGGTGCGCCTGTTGGCGATACGCTTCCACTGGGAAATGCCCAAGTTCCACTACAACGACCAGCAGTGACGCAATTTACAAGCGCAACATGGCCCATGTGGGAGCGGGCGTGCCCGCGAACACCGGCGAAGCCGGTGCCATTCCCTGTGTTGCCTGCTTCGCGGGCGCGCCCGCTCCCACAAGGATGGCGCATGCTCTGAGGCTGGTCGCTATTGAGCTCCGTGTCGGGCCAGCGCCCACTCCACATGCTCGCGCACCAATTCCGATTCATCGTCACGCCTGGCCTTCAGCGCCTCGATCACCGGAATCGTGGAGGGCGCATTGCCCAACCCCACCGCCAGGTTGCGCAAGAACCGCTCGTACCCCGCACGCCGCAAAGGCCCGCCCTCGGTCTTGCGCAGGAAGGTGCGTTCATCCCACAGGAACATCGCCGCCAGGTCGGTATTTTCCAGCCCATGCCGTGGCTGGAAATCCTGCTCCTGACTGTGCTTGGCAAAGCGGTTCCAGGGGCAGACGATCTGGCAGTCGTCGCAACCGAACACGCGGTTGCCCATCTTTGCGCGTAACTCGACAGGGATCGCGCCCCTCAGCTCGATGGTCAGGTACGAGATGCAGCGTCGCGCATCCAGCACATAGGGCCCGACAAACGCTTGTGTCGGGCAGATGTCCAGGCAGGCCTGGCAACGCCCGCAGTGCTCGCTGGTGGTGGCTTCGTCCACCGGCAACGGCAGGTCGACGAACAGTTCGGCAAGGAAGAAGTAGCTACCCGCCTTGCGGTTGAGCAATAGCGTGTTCTTGCCGATCCAGCCCAGCCCAGCCTGTTCGGCCAGGGCTTTTTCCAGTACCGGGGCGCTGTCCACAAAGGCGCGGTAGCCGAACGGGCCGATGGCTTCCTGGATGCGGTCGGCGAGGAACTGCACGCGCTTGCGCACCAGCTTGTGGTAGTCCCGGCCAAGCGCGTAGCGTGACACGTAGGCCTTCTCGGGCTGGGCAAGGCGCTGCGCCATCTGCGTATCGCCGGGTAGGTAGTCCATACGTAGCGAGACCACGCGTACCGTGCCGGGGATCAGCTGGTCGGGATGTGACCTTTTGCTGCCGTGGGCGCCCAGGTATTCCATTTCACCCTGATAACCGGCGTCGAGCCAACGCTGCAGGTGGTGTTCGTGTTCGCCAAGGTTGACCCCGGCGATGCCAACATGGGCAAAACCGAGTTCCTGGCCCCAAATCTTGATCGATTGGGCCAGTTGGGCGAGGTCAGGTATAGAGGCGGACATGGATGGGCAAGGCAATACGGGCTCAGGTGCGTATAATTCTGCCAGACATTGGAGCCTTTGACCCCATGCCGCAGACCAAACACCCCAGTAATGCCCCACAATTGCTCAGCAGCGTGACGGTTGCCCGCCTGTCGGCGCGGCAGGCGCATGCCCACAAAGGCGACTTCGGCCATGTACTGGTGGTCGGTGGCGACCTGGGTACCGGAGGCGCTGTGTTGCTCAGTGCCGAAGCCGCCCTGCGTTGCGGCGCCGGGCTGGTCAGCGTGGCAACCCGGCCCGAGCACGTGTCGGCCAGCCTGGCGCGCCTGCCCGAGGTCATGTGCCTGGGTGTCCGTTCGGCCAACCAACTGATGGGTGTGCTGGAGCGCGCCTCGGTCCTGGTGGTCGGGCCCGGCCTGGGGCAGGCGGCGTGGGGCTGCAGCCTGTTGTCGGCGGTGGCCAACGCCGAGCGGCCGCAAGTGTGGGATGCCGATGCCTTGAATTTGCTGGCGCGAACCCCGCTGGCCCTGCCCAGTGGCAGCATCCTTACTCCGCACCCGGGGGAGGCGGCGCGGCTGCTGGGCATTGCCACTGAGGCCGTGCAGGCCGACCGCCCTGGCGCTGCGCGCAAGCTGGCGCGGCGTTATAACAGCGTCTGTGTACTCAAAGGGGCTGGCACACTGGTGGCAGCCCCGAGCGGGCAGCTGGCGTTGTGCGAGCGCGGGCACCCGGCGATGGCCGGCGCCGGCCTGGGCGATGTGCTGACTGGCGTGCTGGCAGCCCTGTTGGCCCAAGGCCTGGATGCCTGGGGCGCAGCCTGCCTGGGGGTGTGGCTGCACGCCTGTGCCGGCGAGCGCCTTGGGAAAAAAGGTAGAGGCCTGGCGGCCAGTGATCTGGCGCCGGTCATTCGTGAGTTGTTGGAGGAGCATTCTGCGTGTCTGGCTTAAATCTGTTTCTGGCCGATGAAGAGGCCACGGTCAAATTCGGTGCAGCACTGGCCGAGGTGACCGGCGGTCGCGGCGTGATTTTCCTTGAGGGCGACCTGGGCGCGGGTAAAACAACCCTGTCGCGTGGCCTGATCCGCGGTCTGGGCCATACTGGGGCTGTGAAAAGCCCGACGTTCACCGTGGTCGAACCCTATGAAATCGGCGAGGTCCGAGCCTTTCACTTCGACCTGTATCGCCTGGTCGACCCGGAGGAGCTTGAGTTCATGGGCATTCGTGACTATTTCGAGGGCGACCCGCTGTGCCTGTTCGAATGGCCACAAAAGGGTGCGGGCGTTTTGCCAAAGCCTGACCTGACCATTACCATAAGCCCCCAAGCGAGTGGACGCTCGCTGAACCTTTCGCCGCAGGGGGCTCGCGGCGAGGCCTGGTGCGTGGCACTGGCCGAACACTATAAACAGTAAGTGGGGTAGGTATGCGCATACGCGCACTGGTCGCCATCGTTGGGCTGCTGCTGACAACGGTGACCGTTGAGGCTCTGGCCGTCACTCAAGTCAAGAGCATGCGCCTGTGGCGCGCACCGGACAACACGCGGCTGGTCTTCGACCTGTCTGGCCCCGTGCAGCATAGTGTCTTCACCCTGAGCGCACCCGATCGCCTGGTCATCGACATCAATGGCGCAACACTGGCCGCGCCACTGAATGTGGCCACCTCCAACACGCCGATAAGCAGTGTGCGTTCGGCTCAGCGTACGCCAACCGACCTTCGGGTTGTGGTCGACCTGAAAAAGTCGGTTACCCCGAAAAGCTTCACCCTGGCGCCCAACGCACAGTACGGCAACCGCTTGGTGGTCGACCTGTATGACCAGGAGGCTGACGCTATCGCGGCCAGCACGCCGCCACCTGCGCCGGCCCCGGTACAAACGCCTGCGACAACGCCCGCGGTGCCAGTGACGCCGACCCAGCCGGCGATCAAGCTGCCACCGGTACCCAGTGGCAAGCGTGACATTGTGGTTGCCATCGATGCCGGGCACGGTGGCGAAGACCCTGGCGCTTCCGGCTCGCGTGGCCAGCACGAAAAAGACATCGTGTTGCAGATCGCCAAGGAGCTGCAGCGTCAGATCAACAGCGAAAAAGGTTTCCGTGCAGAGCTGACCCGCACCGGTGATTACTTCATTCCGCTGCGCAAGCGTACGGAAATCGCCCGCAAGAAAGGCGCCGACCTGTTCATTTCGATTCACGCCGACGCGGCCCCGTCGCGCGCAGCCTTTGGCGCCTCGGTGTTCGCCCTGTCCGATCGTGGCGCCACCTCCGAGACGGCGCGCTGGCTGGCCGACACGGAAAACCGTTCTGACCTGATCGGTGGTGCGGGTAATGTCAGCCTCGACGACAAGGACCGCATGCTCGCGGGCGTGCTGCTTGATCTGTCGATGACCGCTACGCTCAGCTCCAGCCTCAACGTGGGGCAAAAGGTATTGGGCAACATGGGGCGTGTCACTTCGTTGCACAAGCAGCGTGTGGAACAGGCCGGGTTCATGGTGCTGAAGTCGCCGGATATTCCGTCGATCCTCGTTGAAACCGGGTTCATCTCGAACAACAACGAAGCAGCCAAACTGGCCTCCTCCAGCCACCAGCAGGCGCTGGCCCGGTCGATCCGCACTGGGGTGCACCAGTACTTCCAGCAGAACCCGCCACCTGGCACCTACATCGCCTGGTTGCGTGACACCGGCAAGATCGCCGCCGGCCCGCGTGAACACACCGTGCGCCCTGGCGAAACCCTGGCGATGCTCGCCGTGCGTTACCAGGTCAGCGTGGCCAGCCTGCGCAGCATCAACAGCCTGAAGACCGATGAGCTGAAGGTTGGCCAGCGCCTCGATGTACCCGCCACAACCTTGGCCGCGCAATGATGAGTGGCGGTTCGCGAATTCAGCTGCTCAGCCCGCGGCTGGCCAACCAGATTGCCGCCGGCGAGGTTGTCGAGCGGCCGGCGTCTGTAGCCAAGGAACTGCTGGAAAACAGCCTGGACTCCGGTGCCCGGCGCATCGATATCGAAGTCGAGCAGGGCGGCGTCAAACTGCTGAAGGTGCGGGACGATGGCAGCGGTATTTCTGCCGACGACCTGCCGCTGGCCCTGGCCCGACACGCCACCAGCAAGATCCGCGAGCTGGAAGACCTTGAAGGGGTATTGAGCCTGGGCTTCCGTGGCGAGGCCTTGGCCTCGATCAGTTCGGTGGCGCGCCTGACCCTGACCTCGCGTACCGCCAGTGCCAGTGAGGCCTGGCAAGTCGAAACCGAAGGCCGTGACATGACGCCGCGCGTGCAGCCGGCGGCGCACCCGGTCGGTACCTCGGTGGAAGTGCGCGATTTGTTCTTCAATACCCCGGCCAGGCGCAAGTTCCTCAAAGCCGAGAAAACCGAATTCGATCACTTGCAGGAAGTGATCCGGCGGCTGGCGCTGGCCCGTTTCGATGTCGGCTTCCACCTGCGCCACAATGGCAAGAGCATCCTCAGCCTGCACGAGGCCCACGACGAAACCGCCCGTGCACGGCGGGTGGGTGCCATCTGCGGCCCGGGCTTCATGGAGCAGGCACTGCCGATCGACGTCGAGCGCAACGGCCTGCGCCTTTGGGGCTGGGTCGGCTTGCCGACGTTCTCGCGCAGCCAGGCAGACCTGCAGTACTTCTTCGTCAATGGCCGGGCAGTGCGCGACAAACTGGTCGCCCATGCCGTGCGTCAGGCCTACCGGGACGTGCTGTTCAACGGTCGCCACCCCACGTTCGTGCTGTTCCTGGAGCTGGAGCCCAACGGCGTCGATGTGAACGTGCACCCTACCAAGCATGAAGTACGGTTCCGTGAAGGGCGCTCGGTGCATGACTTCCTGTATGGCACCTTGCACCGTGCCTTGGCCGATGTACGTCCGGAAGACCAGCTGGCCGCACCTGCTGCCGTACCTGAGCTGGTTCGCCCCACGGGCCAGCAGGCCGGTGAGTTCGGGCCTCAGGGTGAAATGCGCCTGGCCTCGCCGGTGCTTGAACAGCCTCGAGCCCCGCAACAGTCGTTTTCCAATGGTGGCAGTGGCGCCGGTTACCAGTATCAATACACCCCACGTCCCTCACAGCCGCTGCCGGCCGCAGAGGCACAGGCGGTGTACCGCGAGTTCTATAAGCCGCTGGAAACCGGTGCTGCGCCTGCGACGGCACTGCACGAAAGCCAAGGCGACATTCCACCGCTAGGCTATGCCCTGGCGCAGCTCAAGGGTATCTACATCCTGGCCGAGAACGCTGTTGGCCTGGTGTTGGTGGACATGCACGCTGCCCACGAGCGGATAATGTACGAGCGCCTCAAGGTGGCCATGGCCAGCGAGGGCCTGAGTGGCCAGCCGCTGCTGGTGCCGGAGACCCTGGCCCTTAGCCAGCGTGAAGCCGACTGTGCCGAAGAGCATGCACAGTGGTTTCAGCGGCTGGGCTTCGAATTGCAGCGCCTGGGCCCTGAGACCCTGGCGATTCGCCAGATCCCGGCCTTGCTCAAGCAGGCTGAAGCCAACCGCCTGGTGCAGGACGTGCTTGCCGACCTTATGGAGTACGGCACCAGTGATCGCATTCAGGCGCATCTCAACGAACTGCTCGGTACCATGGCCTGCCACGGTGCCGTGCGCGCCAACCGGCGCCTGGCAATTCCCGAGATGAACGCCCTGCTGCGCGACATGGAAAACACCGAGCGCAGCGGCCAGTGCAACCATGGCCGTCCTACCTGGACTCAGATGGGCCTGGATGATCTGGACAAACTTTTCCTGCGCGGTCGATGAAATGAGCGGCAAGCCCCCTGCAATATTCCTGATGGGTCCGACGGCGGCCGGCAAGACCGACCTTGCCATCGAACTGACCACGGTGCTGCCGTGTGAACTGATCAGCGTCGATTCGGCACTTGTGTACCGTGGCATGGATATCGGTTCGGCCAAGCCGTCGAAAGAAGTCCTCGCTGCCCACCCGCACCGGCTGATCGACATTCGCGACCCGGCCCAGAGCTATTCCGCCGCGCAGTTCCGTACCGACGCGCTGGAGGCCATGGCCGAGATCACCGCGCGCGGCAAGATCCCGCTGCTGGTCGGCGGCACCATGCTCTATTACAAGGCGTTGATCGATGGCCTGGCCGATATGCCGGCCGCCGATGCGACGGTGCGCGCCGAGCTGGAAGCGCAGGCTGAAGCCCTGGGCCTGGCCGAGCTGCACCGCCAGTTGGCCGAAGTCGACCCGGAGTCCGCGGCACGTATCCACCCCAATGACCCGCAGCGGTTGATCCGGGCCTTGGAGGTGTACCGGGTGAGCGGCGAGAGCATGACAGCTCATCGTCGGCGTCAATTCGCGGAAAGTCGCGGCGCAGACGCAGGCGCCGGCGGACATTTGCCCTATACTGTCGCCAGTTTGGCGATTGCTCCTACAGATCGTCACATTTTGCATCAGCGAATTGCGTTACGATTTTCGCAGATGCTGGAACAGGGCTTCGTTGACGAGGTCCGATCGCTGCGAGCCAGAAGTGACTTGCACGCCGGGCTGCCGTCTATACGGGCAGTGGGTTATCGGCAAGTGTGGGATTACCTGGATGGCAAGCTGACTGAGAATGAGATGCGTGAACGCGGTATCATTGCTACCCGGCAGCTGGCCAAGCGGCAGTTCACCTGGTTGCGTGGCTGGCCTGACGTGCACTGGCTTGACAGCCTGGCCTGCGACAATCTGTCCCGCACCTTGAAATACCTTGGGGCCATCTCCATATTGAGCTGAGTCCCTGCTGATTGCCGTCTATTCTTGCGAAGGGGCGGCCTAATTTATCGTTTTTATTGATTTTCTATTATTTATCCTTACAGGAGTGCGGCATATGTCAAAAGGGCATTCGCTACAAGACCCTTACTTGAATACCTTGAGAAAAGAAAAGGTCCCGGTATCCATTTACCTGGTCAACGGTATCAAACTGCAGGGCTCGATCGAATCGTTCGACCAGTTCGTGGTATTGCTGAAGAACACCGTCAGCCAGATGGTCTACAAGCACGCCATCTCGACCGTAGTTCCGGCCCGTCCGGTCCGCCTGCCAAGCCCGACCGACAGCGAGCACGGCGACAGCGAGCCAGGCAACGCCTGATAGGAGCCTGCATTGTTCTTTGAGCGCCACGGTGGTGGTGAGCGGGCGTTGCTCGTTCACTTGGAAGGTCAGAACCCTGAGGCGCGCGAAGACCCGCAGGAGTTTCAGGAGTTGGCATTGTCGGCCGGTGCCGACATCGTCTCGCTGGTCACGGTGACAAGGCATCAGCCTTCCGCCAAATACCTGATTGGCAGTGGCAAGGTCGAAGAGTTGCACGACCTGGTCCATGCCGAACAGGTAGACCTGGTGATTTTCAATCACACCCTCACGCCCAGTCAGGAGCGCAACCTTGAACGTGTGTTCGAGTGTCGTGTGCTCGACCGTACCGGGCTGATCCTCGATATCTTCGCCCAACGGGCGCGTACCCATGAAGGCAAGCTGCAGGTCGAACTGGCCCAGCTGGAGCACATGAGCACGCGGCTGGTGCGCGGCTGGACTCACCTTGAGCGACAAAAAGGTGGTATCGGCCTGCGCGGCCCGGGTGAAACCCAGCTGGAAACCGACCGCCGCCTGTTGCGGGTGCGTATACGCCAGATCAAGTCACGCCTGGAGAAAGTGCGCAGCCAGCGTGAGCAGGCGCGTCGCGGGCGCAAGCGCGCGGATATCCCCTCGGTGTCGCTGGTGGGTTATACCAACGCCGGCAAGTCCACGCTGTTCAACGCCCTGACCGAATCCGAGGTGTATGCCGCGGACCAGTTGTTCGCCACCCTCGACCCGACCCTGCGCCGGCTCGAGCTCAACGACCTGGGGCCGATCGTGCTGGCCGACACCGTAGGCTTCATTCGCCACCTGCCGCACAAGCTGGTCGAGGCATTTCGGGCTACGCTCGAAGAGTCGAGCAACTCCGACCTGCTGCTGCATGTGATCGACGCCCATGAGCCAGAGCGCATGGAGCAGATCGAGCAGGTGCTGGCGGTGTTGGGTGAGATTGGTGCCGAGGGGTTGCCGATCCTGGAGGTGTACAACAAACTCGACTTGCTCGAAGATGTCGAGCCACAGATCCAGCGCAATGCCGATGGCAAGCCGGAACGGGTCTGGGTATCGGCACGCGATGGGCGTGGCCTGGAGCTGGTTGGCCAGGCGGTTGCCGAGTTGCTGGGGGATGATCTGTTTGTCGGTACCCTGTGCCTGGAGCAGCGTTTTGCCCGCTTGCGCGCGCAATTCTTTGCCTTGGGTGCCGTGCAGAGTGAAGAGCATGATGAAGAAGGGCGCAGCCTGCTGAGCGTGCGACTGCCCATGGTCGAACTGAATCGCCTGGTCAGCCGCGAAGGCATGGAGCCGCAAGTGTTTGTCCAGCAACACACTTTGCAATAAATGCTCGTCGAGGTCGCCGGGCAGCAGTGACAGGCATTCTGTAGCATTGGACGGCGCGCCGTGGGCGCGTCTTTGCTTTATCAGATGGAGAGCGCTATGGCTTGGAACGAGCCGGGTGGCAACTCGAACAATCAGGATCCCTGGGGCGGCCGCCGCGGTGGCGGTGGCGGCGGTGGTGACAAGAAAGGTCCACCGGATCTGGACGAGGCCTTCCGCAAACTGCAGGACAGCCTGAATGGCATGTTCGGCGGCAGCAAGAAACGTGGCGGCGGTGATCGCAATGTCGGCAAGGGCGGTGGCCTGGGCCTGCTGGGCATCGGCCTGGCGGTGCTGGCTGCAATCTGGCTGTACAGCGCCGTGTATGTGGTCGACGAGCAGGAGCAGGCGGTTGTGCTGCGCTTCGGCAAGTACTATGAGACGGTCGGTCCCGGCCTGAACATCTACTTCCCGCCGATTGATCGCAAGTACATGGAAAACGTCACGCGTGAGCGTGCCTACACCAAGCAGGGCCAGATGCTGACCGAAGACGAGAACATCGTCGAGGTGCCGCTGACCGTCCAGTACAAGATCAGCAACCTGCAGGACTTCGTGCTCAACGTCGACCAGCCTGAGGTGAGTTTGCAGCACGCGACCGACAGCGCCCTGCGCCACGTGGTGGGTTCCACTTCGATGGACCAGGTGTTGACCGAAGGTCGTGAGCAGATGGCCGTGGATATCCGCGAACGCCTGCAGCGCTTCCTCGACAACTACCGCACCGGTATCACCGTTACCCAGGTCAACGTACAGAGCGCGGCAGCCCCGCGTGAAGTGCAGGAAGCCTTCGACGACGTGATCCGCGCCCGCGAAGACGAGCAGCGTGCCCGCAACCAGGCCGAGTCCTATGCCAATGGCGTGGTGCCGGAAGCCCGTGGTCAGGCCCAGCGCATCATCGAGGATGCCAATGGTTACCGCGACGAAGTCATTGCCCGCGCCAAGGGTGAGGCAGACCGCTTCACCAAGCTGCTTGCCGAGTACCGCAAGGCACCTGACGTAACCCGTGAGCGTCTGTATCTGGAGACCATGCAAGAGGTCTACAGCAACTCGAGCAAGGTCATGGTGGCAACCAAGGACGGGCAGAGCAACCTGCTCTACCTGCCGCTGGACAAGATGGTCGAAGGCAGCCGCAAGCCGTCCGTGCCAACCACCAGCGCGTCGCCATCGGCTAACGATGCGGCCGCTCGTGCCGCGCAGGACATGCAACAGCAACAGCAGCCGCTGCGTACTAGGGAGAGCCGCTGATGAGCAATAGATCGCTGATCGCCCTGATCGCCGCCGTGGTCCTGGCCATTGTGGCCTGGAACAGCTTCTACATCGTGTCCCAGACCGAGCGGGCGGTACTGCTGCGTTTCGGTAAGGTGGTCCAGGCGGATGTTCAGCCAGGCCTGCACGTGAAGATTCCGTACGTGAACCAGGTGCGCAGGTTCGACGCCCGGCTGATGACACTCGACGCGCCTACCCAGCGGTTCCTGACCCTGGAAAAGAAAGCGGTGATGGTCGACGCCTACGCCAAGTGGCGCGTCAAGGACGCTGAACGCTTCTACACCGCCACGTCCGGCATGAAGCAGATCGCCGACGAGCGTCTGTCGCGTCGTCTGGAAAGTGGCCTGCGCGACCAGTTCGGTAAACGTACCCTGCACGAAGTGGTTTCCGGTGAACGTGATGCACTGATGGCTGACATCACTGCATCGCTGAACCGCATGGCGAGCAAGGAACTGGGCATCGAGGTGGTCGACGTGCGCGTCAAGGCCATCGACCTGCCGAAGGAAGTCAACCGCAGCGTGTTCGACCGCATGAGCACCGAGCGTGAGCGTGAAGCCCGCGAGCACCGTGCCAAGGGTAACGAGCTGGCTGAGGGTATCCGTGCCGATGCCGACCGTCAGCGCCGTGTGCTGCTGGCCGAGGCTTATCGCGAAGCAGAAGAAACCCGTGGTGATGGCGATGCCCAAGCGGCCGCTATCTATGCCAAGGCTTACAGCCAGGACGCTGATTTCTATGCGTTCCACCGTAGCCTGCAGGCATACCGCGAGAGCTTCTCGAGCAAGAGCGACGTGATGGTCCTGGACCCGAAGAACGAATTCTTCCGTTACCTGGACAAGAGCAGACCGTGATGCTCAGGCCCTGATTTTCATGCAGCGGCACCCCGCCTGGCAGCTAATGCACCAGGCGGGGTGCATCCTGAATGAAAAGGGGTGTATGATGAGGCAGCCGGGAAATTTCCCGGCTTTTTTGCGTCTGCAAGGTTGATTGGCACAGCGCCGGTCGACAGTTTGGTCAGCTCGCAAGGCAATTTGAGGGTGTCGGGTACGGTGGCTGCGCTGGGATCAGTGCTGCCCGCTGCTGTGCGCGATACCGGCTTTTCTGACGGTTTGCCTGCTGGCAAGCCGCCCGGACCAGAGGGGAAATGGCGTAATGGCAACGGTAGACCGCTGGCTGCTGCCAGATGGCATCGAGGAAGTACTGCCACCTGAGGCTGCGCGCATCGAAATCGCGCGCCGCCAGGTGTTGGACCTGTTCCAGAGTTGGGGCTACGAACTGGTCGTCACCCCGCATATCGAGTACCTGGAGTCGCTGCTTACCGGCGCCGGCCAGGACCTGGATCAGCGCACCTTCAAGGTAGTGGACCCGCAGTCCGGCCGCCTGATGGGCTTCCGCGCCGACTTCACCCCGCAGGTAGCGCGTATCGATGCGCACACACTGCGCCGTGAGGGCCCGAGCCGCCTGTGCTATGCCGGCAGCGTGCTGCACGCCCAGCCGCGTGCCCTGTCCACCTCGCGCAGCCCGATCCAGCTGGGTGCCGAGCTGTACGGCGATGCCAGCCCTACCAGCGACGTCGAAGTCATCAGCCTGATGCTCGCCACGCTGCAACTGGCCGATGTGCCTGATGTGCACATGGACCTGGGCCACGTCGGTATTTACCGCGGCCTGGCCCGTGCCGCCGGCCTGTCTGGCGCGGTCGAACAGCAGCTGTTCGACGCCATGCAACGCAAGGCTGTCGATGAAGTGCAGGCGCTGACCGCCGACCTGCCGAAAGACCTGGGCAACATGCTGCGCGCCCTGGTCGAGCTGTGCGGTGGTCGTGAAGTACTGGCTGAAGCCCGCGTGCGCCTCGGTCGCGCCCCGGCCAGCGTGCTGGTGGCGCTGGACGACCTGCTGGCGATCGCTGATCGCCTGGCGTCGCGCTACCCGGACTTGCCGCTGTACTTCGACCTCGGCGAGCTGCGTGGTTACCACTATCACACGGGCGTGGTGTTCGCCGTGTTCGTGCCAGGCGAAGGCCAATCGATCGCCCAGGGCGGGCGCTACGACGATATCGGCGCCGACTTTGGCCGGGCGCGCCCGGCCACTGGTTTCTCCACGGATTTGAAGACCCTGGTCACACTGGGGCGAGCGGAGGTCGTATTGCCAACTGGCGGCATCTGGATGCCGGACAGTGGCGATGCGGCCCTCTGGCAGCAAGTCTGCCAGTTGCGCAACGAGGGCCAGCGTGTGGTTCAGGCTCTGCCTGGCCAGCCGTTGAGTGCTGCTCTCGAGGCGGATTGTGATCGGCAATTGATTCAGCAAGACGGGCGCTGGCAGGTTCTGCCGCTGGCCCAGTGAGTTTCTGCGTCGGCAACAGGCCGGCAACCAAGTTTGCGTGAATGAGGACCAATGTAATGGGTAAGAATGTCGTCGTCCTGGGCACCCAATGGGGTGATGAGGGCAAAGGCAAGATCGTCGATCTGCTGACCGAACATGCTGCCGCCGTAGTGCGCTACCAGGGTGGCCACAATGCGGGTCACACCTTGGTGATCAACGGTGAAAAGACCGTTCTGCACCTGATTCCATCCGGCATCCTGCGTGAAGGCGTACAGTGCCTGATCGGTAACGGCGTGGTCGTTGCCCCGGATGCACTGATGCGTGAAATCACCAAGCTGGAAGAGAAAGGCGTACCGGTGCGCGAGCGCCTGCGCATTTCCCCGGCTGCGCCGCTGATCCTGTCGTACCATGTGGCCCTGGATCAGGCCCGCGAAAAAGCCCGTGGCGAAGCCAAGATCGGCACCACCGGCCGTGGTATCGGCCCAGCTTACGAAGACAAGGTGGCACGTCGCGGCCTGCGCGTGGGTGATCTGTTCCACCGCGAGCGTTTCGCCGCCAAGCTGGGTGAGCTGCTGGATTACCACAACTTCCAGCTGGTGAACTACTACAAAGAGCCAGCCATCGACTTCCAGCAGACGCTGGACGAGTGCATGGCTTACGCCGAACAGCTCAAGCCGATGATGCTCGACGTCACCGCCGAGCTGCACAACCTGCGTCGCGCCGGCAAGGACATCATGTTCGAAGGCGCCCAAGGCTCGCTGCTGGACATCGACCACGGCACCTACCCGTACGTCACCAGCTCCAACACCACGGCTGGCGGTATTTCCACCGGTTCCGGCGTCGGCCCGATGTACCTCGACTACATCCTCGGCATCACCAAGGCCTACACCACTCGCGTAGGTTCCGGTCCGTTCCCGACCGAACTGTTCGATGAGACTGGTGCTACCCTGGCCAAGCGTGGCCACGAGTTCGGTTCCACCACCGGCCGTGCCCGTCGTTGCGGCTGGTTCGATGCCGTGATCCTGCGTCGCGCCATCGACGTCAACAGCATCTCGGGCATCTGCCTGACCAAGCTGGACGTACTGGACGGCCTGGAAACCATCAACATCTGCGTTGGCTACAAGAACGAGAACGGTGCCGTCATCGACGCGCCTTCCGATGCCGACAGCTACATTGGCCTGGAGCCTGTGTACGAAGAGATGCCAGGCTGGAGCGAGTCGACTCTGGGTGTGAAAACCCTGGAAGAGCTGCCGCAAGCTGCGCGTGACTACATCAAGCGCATCGAAGAGCTGGTTGGCGCGCCGATCGACATCATTTCGACCGGCCCGGACCGCAACGAGACCATCGTGCTGCGTCATCCGTTCGCCTGATCTGCCCTCCAGGCTGATCTGACGCCGCGGCCCTGAGAAGGGCCGCGGCGTTTTCATTTGTGGGTTGCCGGGGCTGGCCAATCCACCGGCAATCCACCGTTGCCGCCGCTACCGTATTCGCGGGTAAACCCGCTCCTACACTGGTTGGGTGTGGGCACACAACGGCGGTTGGGCGCAGGCCGTTGTAGGCGCGGGTTCACCCGCGAAAGGGCCGGCACACGAAACCCCATTGCTAGACCTTGGCGCATTTCCCCGCTGCCTACGGCACAACCCTTGCTGTAAGAAGTTTCTGTAGATGCCATCAAAATAGTGGCGCCAGAAAACACGAGGGTTACACCGTGTCTGCCATCCTCTCACTGTTACGAAGCCGCCTCTTGCGGCCTGTGTTTGTTGCCCTTGGTATCGCTCTTTTGGTGCAGGTGCTGGTTGCCGTTGCGCTCACCCGAAGCACAGTCACCGCCCTGGAGGCTGACCTTGGCGAGCGACTGGGTAATGACAGTCGCCAACTCGCAAGCGATCTGGAGCAAGCCGGGCAAGATGTGCGCTCTGGGCTCGACGGCCTGTCCAGCAGTACCCGCCAGCGCCTGAGCGCAGGGTTGTCGGAGCGCCTGCAAAGCGAACAGCAGCAACTGCGCAGCACCCTGGAGAAGAACCTCAAGGACTCCGCCAACGACATGGCCGAGCTGCTGGCTTCGGTTGCGCCGCGAGCGATCTGGGACAACGATGTGCCAGTGCTCTCAGACTTCGCCCGACGCGCTCAGCGTAACCCCAACGTGCTGTTCGTGATCTATGACGATGCCCAGGGCCAGCACCTGACCCGTTACCTGAACCGGCAGAACCCGATCAACCAGACGCTCATCGAGAAGGGCCAGGGCGAACGAGCGCTGGACAAGGTGCTCGATGCCGCGCGTCGTGATCCGTCGGTGTACTTCGTCGAAGCCTCTATCAACCCCAATGGCGCCGAGATCGGCAAAGTCCTGATGGGGGTTTCTACAGCCGGCATTGACCAGGAGCTCAAGGCGCTCGACCAGCGCTTCAGTGCCCTGATCGCCAGTGGCGAGCAACTGGTTGGCGATAGCCTGGGCGCGGCGGCTGCCGACAGTGGCAAGGCCCTGCGCGAGCGCCTGGAAGTTGCGCAGGCCAGCGCCACCGCGATGCAGGCCAACACTGCACAGACCGTGCGCGATGCGGCTGCCGAGTTGCGCTGGCGGATTGGCCTGGGCCTGGTGCTGGTGGGCCTGGGTGTGCTGCTGGTGGTCGCTTTAGTGTTAGGCCGCCGGGTGCTCAGCAAACTGCGCCTGCTGATCGCAGCGCTCAACGACCTTGCCGCTGGCGAAGGCGACCTGACCAAGCGCGTGACCCTCGACAGCCGCGACGAGATCGGCGACATGGCGTCGGCGGTCAATCGCTTTGTCGACAAGCTGCAGCCCATCGTCCGCGAGGCCGGCGAGGTGGCCCAACGTACCGGCGTCGAGATCGGCGCCATGGCCCAGCGCAATGCCGGTGCCGATGCCGCGGCGGCGTTGCAGCGTGACGAAGTGGCCGCCAGCCTGCGCGACCTGTCGAGCATGGCTGACGAGGCTCAGGCTGAAAGCCATGCCATGCAGGCGGCGTTGCAGCAGGTGGTGGACATTCGCCAGGCGACCGATGAGAACAGCCGTTCCTCTACGCAACTGGCGAGCCTGATCGAGAACCTTGCCGGGCAGGTCGAAACGGGCTCTCAGGTGATCGAGCGCCTGGCCAAGCAGAGCGAACAGATTGAAGTGGTGCTGACTGTCATCCATGGCATTGCCGAGCAGACCAATCTGCTGGCCCTCAACGCTGCAATCGAAGCCGCGCGCGCTGGTGAAACTGGCCGCGGATTCGCTGTAGTGGCCGATGAGGTGCGGGCGCTGGCGAGCAAGACGCAAAGCTCTACCGGCGACATTCAGGCGCACATTACCGCGCTGCAAAAAGGTGCCAAGGAAGCAGTGGCCACCATCAGTCAGGCTGGGCTCAAGGCGAGTGAAGGGTTGTTGGTGCTGCGTGACAACGAGCGTCGCCAGCAGTCGGTGCAGGCTGCGGTGGAGCAGGTGCACGCGGCCATTGGTTTGGCGACTCGCGCTGCCGAACAACAGGCCCATGGCGCTCAGGCGGTGCGGGGGCGGGTGGAAAACATCCATGCCCAGGCCGAACGCTCGGCTGAGGTGGTGATGCAGACCACGGCCAGCAGCAAGGTGCTGGATGATCTGGCGGCTCAGCTGCGCGCCAGCCTGGGCCAGTTCCGGGCCTGAATCCTGGGCGGTTCTTTGTGGGAGCGGCCTTGTGTCGCGAAAGGGCTGCATAGCAGCCCCAAGTTTGTTGCATAAACGCGGAAATTGCCGGGGCCGCTATGCGGCCCTTTCGCGACACAAGGCCGCTCCCACACCTGAGCGGCGTTGCTATGCTGTCGGCGACACATGACAAAAGGAGTTGCTCATGTCCGCCCAACTAATCGCTGCCCAGGCCGACCTGAATTTCCTGCACAGTGACAGCGTACAGCTCACTGACCCGATGACCGCCCTGCAAGCCTACTGCGCCATGACCTCGGACGTCCCCGGCTGGCTGGCCCGGGCTTTCCGCATTCGCGACTTTATCTCACGCCGTTTCAATGTCGCCGATATCCACGGCTTCACTCGCGGCGATCCAACGCATGTGCCAGCCGTCGGTGAGCGCCTGGACTTCTTCACTGTCGAGGCCATCAGCGACCAGCAACTGGTCCTGACCTCGCGTGATACGCACCTGGCTGTAATGGTGAGTGTGGATCTAGATGATCAAGGGGAGGGGTGTCAGCGCTTGGGCGTGACCACCTCGGTGCAGTGCTTCAACACCTTCGGCCGGCTTTACATGTTGCCGGTCGGCAAGGCCCATGGGCCAATTGTGCGGCGCATGCTGCGTAACATCTGATGGCCTGATCACCGGCGAGCCCCCACAGGTAAAGCGCAGGCCCTGAGACCGGTGATGTACCTGAGGGCAAACCCGCGAAGAAGTTCATGCCTTGTTCAGATACATCCGCGTAGTCAGCAAGTAAACCGGCAACCCCGACACCACGATCAGCAACGCAGCATAAGGCGCCGCTGCCGCGAACTCGACGTTGGCTGTGTGTGCCCACACCTCGGTGGCCAAGGTGGTCATGCCGGTCGGGCTGAGCAGCAGGGTAGCCGTCAGCTCTTTCATGGCATCCAGGAACACCAGCGCAAAGGCTGCCGCCATGGCCGGGAAGATGATCGGTAAGGTCACCCGGCAGAACGCGGCAAAGCTGCTCGCGCCAAGCGTGCGCGCGGCTTCTTCCAGCGTCGGCGAAGCCTTGTTCAGCGCGGTGCGCACCGGTGATTGCGCCAACGGCAGGAACAGCAGCGCATAGGCCAACAGCAGCAAGGCCGTGGTCTGGTACAGCGCCGGCACGTAGTGCAGGGCGAAGAACACCAACGTCAGGGCAATCACCAGGCCGGGCAGGGCGTGCAGCAGATAGGGTAGACGCTCGGCCCAAATCGCCAGGCGGCCTTTGTAGCGCACCACCAGGAAGCTGATAGGCAGAGCCAGCAGCACACAGAAGCCGGCACCGCCCAGCGATACCGACAGCGAGGTGAACAACGCCTTCGAGATGGCCCCCACCGGGAATGCCGCCGACGAACCCACGCTCAGCCAGTAACCGAGCATCGCCAGCGGAATGCCGCTGCCCAGCACCGCCAGGCCCACGCAGAACAGTTGCGCCAGCACCGCCCAGCCGCGCAGCCGCACCGGTTGCGCACGCCGGGCTACGCCCTGGCCGATGCGTACATGGCGGGCTTTGCCGCGCACCCGCAGTTCCAGCCACAGCATTGCCAGGCACATCGCCAGCAGCACGGCAGACAGCATGGCCGCGTTGGCGTTGCTGAACTCCAGTTCGAACTGCTGGTAGATCGCCGTGGTAAAGGTTTGCAGGCCGAGTATCGACAGCGCGCCAAACTCCACCAGCATATGCAGGGCAATCAGTAGCGCACCGCCGAGCATCGACGGCCACAGCAGCGGCAGGGTGACTTTGCTGAACACCCCCCAGCGGCTGCAACCCAGGGTGCGTGCCGACTCCTCCAGCGACGTGTCGAGGTTGCGCAGGGTCGCGGCAACGGGCAGGAACACCAGTGGGTATTTGGACAGGGCCATGACCATGATCGCGCCGCCCAGGCCTTCAAAGTCCGAACTTAGCGACACCCAGGTGAAGCTGCTGACGAACGACGGCACGGCGAATGGCAGGCACAGCACCACGCCCCACAACCGGCGGCCGGCCAGGTTGCTGCGCTCCAGCAGCCAGGCCAGTGCCAGGCCGACCACCATGCAGGTCAGCGTCACCCCGACCATCAGCATCAGGGTGTTGCGCATCAGCCCCCAGACAAAGGGCCGCCACAGCAGGTGCAAAGCTTCGCGCCAGCCGGCCTCCCAGGCTTTGATGGCGACATAAGCCAGTGGCAGCAAGCTCATTGCCACAAGGAACAGCACAGGCAGCACTACCCAGATGGAAGGGCGCTTGCGGCGCGGTACGAAGCGTACCGGCACCGGTTCGGACAGGGCGGCAGTCATCAGAGCAGGCCGACCTCACGCTCAAGTTCGATGGCTTCCTCGGCATTGCCCAGGTCAGCTGGCGAGATCTTCGGCGGGCGCAGTTCGTCGAACGGCTTCAGGCCGCGGTCAGAAACCATACCCTTGTGCAGCGGGTACTCGGCGGTGGTCTGGGTGATCACGCGCTGGCCTTCCTCGCTGGCCATCCAGTTGAGCAGGGCCTGGGCTTCTTTCGGGTGTTTGCTGGCCTTGACCACGCCTGCGCCGGAGATAGTGACCAGGTTGCCAGCATCGCCGTCGGCCAGGTAATAGAGCTTGGTGTCCAGCTTGCCGCGTTCGCGTTCAAGCGCGTACCAGTAGTAGTTGTTCACCAGTACCGCAGCCACTTCACCTTTTTCCACGGCTTTCAGGGCGACCATGTTGTTGGTGTAGGTCTTGCCGAAGGCTTTCAGGCCGGTCAACCATTCTTCGGTGGCTTCACGCCCGTGCATCTTCAGAATGGCCACGGCCTGCTCCTGGAACGCACCGCTGGTAGGTACGTAGCCGACGCGGCCTTCCCACTCAGGGTTGGCGAAGTCCATCACCGTGGTCGGCAGGTCTTTCTCGTCGACTTTCTTCGGGTTGTACACGACGATGCGCGTACGGGCGGTGATACCCATCCAGGTGCCGTTGGCGCCAACGTACTCCTTGGGCATCATGTTCAACGTGGCGTCGTCAATCTTGGCCAGCAGGCCCAGCTCGCCCAGGTTGTTCAGGGGCGGGGACTCTTCGGTATAGATGATGTCGGCTGGCGAACGGTCGCCTTCCTCGATGATCTGGCTGGCCAGCTGGTTGCTGCTGCCTTTGCGGATGTCGATGTGAATGCCGGTCTTGGCCTCATAGGCCTTGGCAATGGCTTCGCCGATTTCCTTGTGCTGACCGTTGTACATGGTCAGCGTGACCGGTGCGTCTGCCATGGCGGCCGGAGCGCCGATGACCAGGCTCAGCACTGCGGCGGCCAGGGTACGCATCAGCGGTTGCGGGCGGATCGTCATGCGGGTACTTCCTCGCTTACGGCTACATATTTGGAAACAATGGTAAACGAAATTGTTTCTCAAGTGGCCGGGTGACGAGAAATTCATGGTCAGACCATGGTGCAAGGAGGGGGGGCTGGGCGTGTGTTGCCTGTACGGGCCTCTTCGCGGGTGAACCCGCTCCTACGACGTGCGCGTATCGGGGGGAGGGGGCACAAAAAACGCAGGCAAGAAAAAACCCACTAGCAAGCTAGTGGGTTTTTGTATGGTGCCCAGGAGAAGACTCGAACTTCCACGACCTTGCGGTCACTGATACCTGAAACCAGCGCGTCTACCAATTCCGCCACCTGGGCAAAGCTTTACATCATCTGCAGAAGGCGACTATCGTTCGCTTTCACACAGTAGTAACAGATCCTTGGTCATCTGCTACTTGAAAATACTTGGTGCCCAGGAGAAGACTCGAACTTCCACGACCTTGCGGTCACTGATACCTGAAACCAGCGCGTCTACCAATTCCGCCACCTGGGCACACATTCGAGGTTACTTGATGCTTTACAGCGTCGTTCATCTCTACTACAACTTCGGGGTTGTCCGTCGTTGTGGTGCGCACTATACGGACGCTCCCCAAGGCTGTAAAGCCCCCAATCGAAAAAAAATTCAAAAAATTCAACTTGTTGATTCCACAAGCCTATTTCTGCTGTTTATGCACTGCAGCGGGGGCTGTCCAAGGCAGACATTTCCGGTTTCAATACGCCTATGCCAGAATTCATATCTATATACCCCAAGGTGAACCCCTTCTGATGGCCGATTGGCAATCCCTCGATCCCGAGGCCGCTCGCGAAGCGGAAAAATACGACAACCCCATTCCCAGCCGTGAGCTGATCCTGCAGCGTCTCGCCGACCGAGGCGAACCTGCTGCCCGCGAGGAGCTGGCAAAAGAGTTCGGTCTGTATGAAGAAGACCAGATCGAAGCCCTGCGCCGCCGCCTGCGTGCCATGGAGCGCGATGGCCAGCTTATCTATACCCGGCGCGGCACTTATGCCCCGGTAGACAAGCTGGACCTGATCTGTGGTCGCGTCTCCGGCCACCGCGACGGCTTCGGCTTCCTTATTCCCGATGACGGCAGCGAAGACCTGTTCCTCAGCCCGTCGCAGATGCGACTGGTGTTCGACGGCGACCGTGGCCTGGCCCGCGTCTCCGGTGTGGACCGCCGTGGTCGCCGTGAAGGCGTGCTGGTCGAAGTCATCTCCCGTGCCCATGAAAGCGTGGTCGGCCGCTATTTCGAAGAAGGCGGCATCGGTTACGTAACCCCGGACAACCCGAAGATCCAGCAGGAAGTGCTGGTGACCGCCGGGCGTAACGGCGGTGCCAAGATCGGCCAGTTCGTCGAGATCAAGATCACCCACTGGCCAACGCCGCGCTTCCAGCCTCAAGGCGATGTGGTCGAGGTCATCGGCAACTACATGGCGCCGGGCATGGAAATCGACGTTGCCCTGCGCAGCTACGACATTCCGCACGTCTGGCCCAATGATGTGGTCAAGGAGGCACGCAAGTTCCGCTCCGAAGTCGAGGAGAAGGACAAAGAGAAGCGTGTCGACCTGCGCCATCTGCCGTTCGTCACCATCGACGGTGAAGACGCCCGCGACTTCGACGATGCCGTTTATTGCGAACCGCTGGGCAAGCTGCGTCTGTTCTCCGGTGGCTGGCGCCTGTACGTGGCCATCGCTGACGTCTCCAGCTACGTGCGTCTGGGCTCTGCCCTGGATGTCGAAGCCCAGCAGCGCGGTAACTCGGTGTACTTCCCCGAGCGCGTGGTGCCCATGCTCCCCGAAGAGCTGTCCAACGGCCTGTGCTCGCTGAACCCGCATGTCGACCGGTTGGCCATGGTCTGTGAAATGACCATGAACAAAGCCGGCCAGATGGTCGACTATCAGTTCTACGAAGGCGTGATCCACTCCCATGCCCGCCTGACCTACAACAAGGTCAGCAGCATGCTCGAGCACTCGCGTACCCGTGAGGGCAAGGCGCTGCGCGAAGAGTACAAGGAGGTCGTGCCGGATCTGAAGAACCTGTACAACCTGTACAAGGTGCTGGTGGAGGCGCGTCACACCCGGGGTGCAATCGACTTCGAGACCCAGGAAACCCGCATCATCTTCGGCGACGAGCGCAAGATCGCCGAAATCCGCCCGACCGTGCGCAACGATGCTCACAAGCTGATCGAGGAATGCATGCTGGCGGCCAACGTGGCCACCGCCGAGTTCCTGCAGAAGCACGGCGTACCGGCCCTGTACCGCGTGCACGACGGCCCGCCGCCGGAGCGCCTGGAAAAACTGCGCGCCTTCCTAGGCGAGCTGGGCCTGAGCCTGCACAAGGGCAAGGACCCGTCGCCGAAGGATTACCAGGCCCTGCTGGCGAGCATTGCCGGTCGCCCGGACTTCCACCTGATCCAGACGGTGATGCTGCGCTCGCTGAGCCAGGCCGTGTACAGCACCGAGAACAACGGCCACTTCGGCCTGAATTACGAGGCGTACACCCACTTCACCTCGCCGATCCGTCGTTACCCGGACCTGCTGGTGCATCGCGCCATTCGCAGCATCATCCGCTCCAAGGTCGATACCCCGCACGTCAAGCGTGCAGGCGCCATGAGCATTCCCAAGGCGCGTATCTACCCGTACGACGAAAACACCCTGGAGCAACTCGGCGAGCAGTGCTCGATGACCGAGCGCCGGGCCGACGAAGCCACCCGTGACGTGGTCAACTGGCTCAAGTGCGAGTTCATGAAAGACCGCGTGGGCGAGACCTTCCCGGGTGTGATCACGGCGGTGACCGGTTTCGGCCTGTTCGTCGAACTGACCGATATCTATGTAGAGGGCCTGGTGCACGTCAGTGCGTTGCCGGGTGACTACTACCACTTCGACCCGGTACACCATCGCCTGGCTGGCGAGCGCACCGGTCGCAGCTTCCGCTTGGGCGACACCATCGAAGTCAAGGTCATGCGTGTTGATCTGGATGAGCGCAAGATCGACTTCGAAGTGTCGGAAAAGACCCTCGCCGCACCGATCGGCCGCAAGCAGCGTGGCGCCGCGCCAGTTACCGAAAAAGCCGAGCAGCAGCCAGCAACCGAAGCGAAAGCCACGCCCAAGCCGCGCAGCCGCAAGAGCGAAGCGTCCGAAGCGTACTTCCCCAAGGATGCTGTGCAGCGAAACGCTGAAGTGCGTAAAAGCCGCGAGATGAAAAAAGCGCTGATGACCGACGCGCGCAGCAGTGCTGGCAGCAAATCGGAGAAAGGTGGCAAGCCGTCCGGCAAACCGACCAAGCACCGTAAAGGCCCGCCGAAGTCCGGCGCACCACGCAAAAACAAGAGCAATTCATGAGTCAGCTGGAAAAGATCTACGGCGTACACGCCGTGCAGGCATTGCTGCAGCACCATCCAAAGCGGGTCAAGCAGATCTGGCTGTCGGAAGGGCGCAGCGAGCCACGCCTCGAAACCTTGCTGGCGCTGGCCGCGGAAAACCGCGTGCCGGTCGGCCAGGCCGAGCGCCGTGAGATGGATGCCTGGGTCGAAGGTGTGCACCAAGGCGTTGTAGCCGAGGTCAGTCCGAGCCAGGTGTGGGGCGAGTTGATGCTCGAAGAGCTGCTTGAGCGCACAGAAACGCCGCCGCTGATCCTGGTGCTGGACGGCGTGACCGACCCGCACAACCTCGGCGCTTGTCTGCGTACCGCGGATGCGGCTGGTGCCACGGCAGTGATCGTGCCCAAGGACAAGTCCGCAACGTTGACGCCGGTTGTGCGAAAGGTGGCTTGTGGTGCAGCAGAAGTCATTCCGCTGGTGGCTGTGACCAACCTGGCGCGTACGCTTGAGAAGTTGCAGCAGCGTGGCCTGTGGGTAGTGGGTACCGCTGGCGAGGCCGAGCAGGAGATCTACCAGCAAGACCTGACCGGGCCACTGGTGATGATCATGGGGGCGGAAGGCAAGGGCATGCGTCGGCTCACCCGTGAGCATTGCGACTTCCTGGTGAAGTTGCCGATGGCAGGTAGCGTCAGCAGCCTTAACGTGTCGGTGGCGACCGGGGTTTGCCTGTTCGAAGCCGTGCGTCAGCGTCAGGCCAAGCGCTGATTCTCAGGCCTGTTCCGGCCTCTTCGCGGGTGAACCCGCTCCTACAGGGTGATTGCGTTCCCCTGTAGGAGCGGGTTCACCCGCGAAAGGGCCCGCAGCCTGTAAATATGTTTCAGGCTGTTCAAATATTCACCAATCACCTTGCTTGTGCGCCCCGGCTTCTCTACAATTGCGCCCCTTGCCGAGCTGGCAGGCGCTCATGTGCCTCCCCTCCGTGCAAGACATACAGTGTCATTCACTCCTTGTCTGACCAGATTCACTGGCAGACTACTAACCCGTAAGGAGCATTCATGCGTCATTACGAAATCATCTTCCTGGTTCACCCGGACCAGAGCGAACAAGTCGGCGGCATGGTTGAGCGTTACACCAAGCTGATCGAAGAAGATGGTGGCAAAATCCACCGCCTGGAAGACTGGGGCCGTCGTCAACTGGCCTACGCAATCAACAATGTTCACAAGGCTCACTACGTGATGCTGAACGTTGAATGCACCGGCAAGGCCCTGGCCGAGCTGGAAGACAACTTCCGCTACAACGATGCCGTTATCCGTAACCTGGTCATCCGTCGCGACGAAGCCGTTACCGGCCAGTCCGAGATGCTGAAGGCTGAAGAGAACCGCAGCGAGCGCCGTGAGCGTCGCGAGCGTCCTGAGCATGCTGACTCCGCCGAAGGCGACGACAGCAATGACAGCGACTCCAGCGATAACGCTGACGAGTAATCCACGGACCTTTAGAGGAGCCTATTAAATGGCACGTTTCTTCCGTCGTCGTAAATTCTGCCGCTTCACTGCTGAAGACGTGAAAGAGATCGACTTCAAAGATCTCAACACCCTGAAAGCTTACGTATCCGAAACCGGCAAGATCGTTCCAAGCCGTATCACCGGTACCAAAGCTCGTTATCAGCGTCAGCTGGCTACCGCTATCAAGCGCGCCCGCTTCCTGGCCCTGCTGCCCTACACCGACAGCCACGGCCGCTGAGACCGGGTCGTCGACAAGCAGTAAGGGATTAGCATGCGAGCGTTAGCAAGTTTCATCATGCGCGGTCGTGTGCAGGCCACCCTGGTGGTGGTCATCAGCGCGGTACTGCCGCTGCTGTTCTGGTTGAGTGCCGCTGCCGGCAGCCTTGTGCTGCTGCGGCGTGGGTTCAAGGATGCTACATCGGTCATCGCCGGCGGCTTGCTGGCCGGGCTGGCCGTGTGGGTCATGGGCGATCCCATCACCTTTCTGGTGATTGCGGGTGCCTTGGCCCTGGCCGCCATGTTGCGTGCCGAGCATCCCTGGAGCCGGGTGTTGCTCGCCAGTGCCGTGTTCGCCGTGGCTTTCAGCCTCGTGCTTGATCTGGCGCTGGCGCAAACCTTCGATGTGCTGGCCAAGGCGTTTGCCGAAGCCATGCCGCAAATCGAAGGGCAACCGGTGCTCTCCGGTGAGCTGATCCGCCCTGTGCTGGTCGCTTCCACAGCAGTGACGGTGCAATTGTTCAGTGTGCTGGCGTTGATGCTGGCGCGCTATTGGCAGGCAGCGTTGTACAACCCTGGAGGCTTCGGTCGCGAGTTTCGCGAACTGAAGTTGCCGAAACAGACCATGGCGGTCTTGGTGGCAGTGATGGTGGTGGCGCCGTTTATCGGCCCGCAGTTCATCATCCTGGCATCGGCTTCCAGCCTGGTACTGGTGCTGGCCGGCATCGCCTTGATGCACGGGCTGGTGGCACAGGGCCGACTGGCCGGTTTCTGGCTGGTGGGGATGTACGTGACGCTACCGCTGATCATGCAGCTGATTTATCCGTTGCTGATGGTTTTGGCCATTGTCGACAGCCTGATTGATTTTCGCGGTCGCAAGTCCCCTCCGGGGAAAGACTCCGCGAACGGTGAAGGTTAAAAGTTAAGAGGTTTTACCAAATGGAACTGATCCTGCTGGAAAAAGTCGCTAACCTGGGCAACCTGGGCGACAAAGTAAAAGTTAAGGCTGGTTACGGCCGTAACTTCCTGCTGCCATTCGGCAAGGCCACCGTTGCCAACGCCGCCAACCTGGCTGCGTTCGAAGAGCGTCGTGCCGAGCTGGAAAAAGCAGCCGCTGACAAGAAAGCTTCGGCTGAAAGCCGCGCTGCCCAACTGGCCGAGCTGGAAGTGACCATCACTGCCACCGCTGGCGACGAAGGCAAGCTGTTCGGTTCGATCGGCACCCACGACATCGCTGACGCCCTGACCGCCTCCGGCGTTGAAGTGGCCAAGGCTGAAGTTCGTCTGCCGAACGGCACCATCCGTCAGGTTGGCGAATACGACGTAGCCGTGCACCTGCACAGCGACGTTGAAGCCACCGTACGCGTGGTCGTCGTAGCTGCCTAAGCTGCGCTAACTGGCTGGCTCCTTGCGAGTCAGGCGGTTAACATCGGGCACGGTCCTGTTTTTGACAGGCCGTGCCCTTTGTCTTTTTCATCCTCCAGAATTCTTTCGTGGCCATGAACGAGATCACCACCTCCGAACAGCTTGACCTGCAAACCGCAGCCCTGAAGGTACCGCCGCATTCCATCGAGGCCGAACAGGCCGTGCTCGGTGGCCTGATGCTGGACAACAATGCCTGGGAGCGGGTGCTGGACCAGGTGTCGGACGGCGATTTCTACCGGCATGACCACCGGCTGATCTTCCGCGCTGTGCACAAGTTGGCCGACGCCAACCAGCCATTCGACGTGGTGACCCTGCACGAGCAGTTGGACAAGGAAGGCCTGTCCTCGCAGATCGGCGGCTTGGCTTACCTGGCCGAGCTGGCCAAGAACACCCCTTCGGTGGCCAACATCAAGGCCTACGCCGCGATCATTCGCGAGCGTGCCACGTTGCGCCAGCTGATCAGCATCAGTACCGACATCGCCGACAACGCGTTCAATCCGCAGGGGCGCAACGCTGCCGAGATTCTCGACGATGCCGAGCGGCAGATCTTCCAGATTGCCGAGGCGCGGCCAAAAACCGGCGGCCCGGTGGGCGTCAACGAACTGTTGACCATGGCCATCGACCGCATCGATACGCTGTTCAACTCCGACAGTGACATCACCGGTATCTCCACCGGTTACACCGACCTGGACGAGAAGACCAGCGGCCTGCAGGCAGCCGACCTGATCATCGTCGCCGGCCGTCCGTCGATGGGTAAGACCACCTTCGCCATGAACCTGGTAGAAAACGCCGTACTGCGGACCGACAAGGCGGTGCTGGTGTTCTCCCTCGAGATGCCAGGTGAGTCGCTGATCATGCGTATGCTCTCGTCTCTGGGGCGTATCGACCAGACCAAGGTCCGTTCCGGCCAGCTGGATGACGACGACTGGCCGCGCCTGACCTCGGCAGTGAACCTGCTCAACGACCGAAAATTGTTCATCGACGATACAGCGGGTATCAGCCCCTCGGAAATGCGCGCACGTACCCGCCGCCTGGCCCGTGAGCATGGTGAAATCGCCATGATCATGGTCGACTACCTGCAGCTGATGCAGATTCCGGGGTCGGCCGGTGACAACCGTACCAACGAAATTTCCGAGATTTCCCGCTCGCTCAAGGCTCTGGCCAAGGAATTCAACTGCCCGGTCATTGCCCTTTCGCAGCTGAACCGCTCGCTGGAACAGCGCCCGAACAAACGCCCGGTGAACTCCGACTTGCGTGAATCTGGTGCAATCGAGCAGGACGCCGACGTGATCATGTTCGTGTACCGCGACGAGGTGTACCACCCCGAGACCGAGCACAAGGGCGTGGCGGAAATCATCATCGGCAAACAGCGTAACGGCCCCATCGGCTTCGTGCGTTTGGCGTTTATCGGCAAGTACACCCGGTTCGAGAACTTGGCGCCGGGGATGTACAACTTCGATGATGATGAATAACCCATTGAGCTAGCAAGGCCGCTCCTACAAGGTTTGCGGTGCGCCTACTAGCTCTGAAATCTGAGCGATGTTCGTTTGCCCTTGGCTGATGATCCGCCCCTCGCTCAGGGTGATCACCCGGTCAAACCGCGACAGTGCGCTCTGATCATGCGTCACGCAAATCAGCCCTCGCCCTTTAAATGCTTCGAACAACAGGTCCCAGGTACGCTCTGCCGACGCGGCATCGAGCCCAGCTGTGGGTTCGTCAAAGAAATTGAATTCCCCAGGCTGATTAAGAAGGCGTAGCAGCGTCAGCCTGCGTGCTTCGCCGCCCGATATCGATTCTGCGCGTGCATCCAGATCAAGTTCGTACCAGTCTTTGCTCAGGCCCAACCGTTCAAGCCATCGTTCGATTTGAGCGCGATCATGAGCTTGCTCGAACAGCACCGCGCGGGGCAGGGGGCCGGGTATGAAATGCGCATCCTGAGGGCAGAGTCGTAATCGACTGAATTGTTCACTAGCGTCGAGCGACGCCAGGCACCTGCCGTGCAGGTGCACATCCTTGCGCAACGGGAATATCGTTCCCGCCAGCGTATGCAGAAGTGTCGATTTACCACATCCGCTGGGCCCGATCAGTGCGACCCGTTCTCCTTTGTGCAGTACCAAGGGTTCTTCGATGTGAAGTTGTACAGTATCTCGAGCGCTCAACTGGCACGGGGCGATGCTTAGGCCAGCGTCCTTGTCTTGGGACTTCGCCTCAGTAGTGCATGCTGGGCCGAACGAGGGGAGCTGGAGCCAGTGTTCGAGTTTGCGTTTGTCTAGCCGAAACTGGTCTAGCAATCGCCAGGCCTCAGCAAGTTGCGCAACCCCTGCCAGCAATCCGCTCACCAAGGTGAAGAGAGCAACCAGCTCGCCCAGGCTCAATTGCGGTGTTGCCAGAGCCTGATCATGGATACCCCACATGAGCAAACCGCCACTGCCCAGGCCTATGAACAGGGTACGCAGGCTCTGAATCCAACCCCCACTGTGAGCTACCTGCACTGCTGAGTCGGCATAGTGCGAAAGTGTCTGGTTGACCGGGAGCATTGCGGCATCCTCGGCCTTTTCCAGTTTGACCGTTGCCGCGCTGGCGAAGGTATCCACCCATTGTTCCGCCAGTTCATCCTCGCGCGCGTTCACTGCCTCGATATGTGGCCGGCGCCAGCGCACCAGGCGATCGTTGGCCCACAGGTAGGCCAGGCTCAAAGGGATGAGGCCGATCAATACCGAAGTAGCCCCCAGGTAAGCGAAGAGCGTTATCAGCACTGCAGCTTCGGCTAGCACCGGCCATGCCGAGCCAATCAAAAAGCCTAACCACCGCTCCTGTGCAGTAATGCCCCTATCCAGTACTTTTACCAGTGTTCCGCCATGGAGTTGTCCATAGGCCTCGAAGCGCTTGTCCAGCAATTCGCGGCACCAGCGGATGGAAAGTTGCTTCACGCGTTCCTGGCAAAGCCGCGCCAGGCACCAGGCTTGTAGAGGGGTCATTGAGGCTTGTAATGCGACGAGGCATATGAAAGCTCCGAGCAGAAGCTGGGAAGACGCGGCTGAGGTGGCCAGGTTGTCAATGATGTCGGCCAAGACTAGAGCAGGTACGACGGTCGCGATTTTCAGGAGCAGTGTCGCGCCGAGGGCGGCGAGAATTCCTCTATAAATTTGCATGTCATTGCCTTATGCCTTTGAGTGCACGCTGTGGCGCGACTGGAATACCTGATCTGATCAGGTGGAAGCGTTCAAGTCCGGGTATGAACACCTGAACAACCGTAGCGAGATTCGGGTGCTCATAAAGTGTGCGATAGAATGCGACCTTATTATGTTTTTCCAAGTTGATCAGTGTTCGCTTGACTTGCCCGCGCACGCTGAGATCGGTATGCGGAGGGTGAAAGGCGGGTACAGCATATGTGGGGCATGGGTGTATAAGTGCTGAAAGGCGGGTTGAATGAGTAAGCATTTTTTCAGCAGAGAGATCTTCTTGTTTTTCTGTGGCCCCAGAAAGCTGCTCGCACTGAACCTGCTCCGTTACGGCGCGGTACATTGCAATGAAGGGGTTGATGGAGCTGCCGGAGCCAATGCTGCTGAGTGCACCTTCTTTTTTACTACGAGAAACAGCAATGCAAAATGAAACTTCGTAAAAGTCGTGCGTCAAGTATATTTCTAGTTTTTTGGCCCGGCGGAGAAGCTCGGTATCATGGGCAAATGTTTCTTCCAGAAAAGAACTCGAAGGTTGGTAAAGTTTGGGTGGGGAAGTCAGGCCACAAAGTGATAGGTAGTACATAGAAAGTGCGTGACGTTCGATAGCTTCATTGATGGCGTGGAGCAGAGCCTCGTTCTCCGTGCAGCCAAGTGCTGTACCAGAGTTGGTCGAATATTTGGAAAGAAAGCCCGCTGCAGTTTTTTCGATTTCATCAATGTTTCTGGAGGAAGATGCTATCAATATCGCGGGAATGGCTATTTCGTCGTAGCTGTTCAATGCCTGAAGACTGAAATAAGGTATTCGGCAATCCGGGGGAATGGATTTTAGGAGCCAATCGTCAAATGGGGCTATCGATTGCAAAATTTGGTCGCTTTCGATGAGTGGTGGAGTGCTCTTGTCGACGAAGTAGTGCTCTAGGCTCTCAGCAAGGGCTCCTAGTTCGCAATGTTCCCCTTTTCCTGCCCCGCAAGAAACTTCTTTGTAGGCGCTGTCGTATAAGTGGCATGTGGCGACCAGGCTACTCTTTTTTGATAGTGCTGTTTTCGATTGAAGCCCTAAGTGATGATGCAGCCTTGTCAGCCGGTTGTAGGCCTCTTCTATGTTCAGCTCGCGTTCGGTAATCATGTTCTGCTCCTTGGTAGAGCCAGAAGGGGCTAAGCCCCTTCTGGTTTGTCACTTACAGAAGATTGAGAAATTCAACCTCGGACTCGGTGAATGTGTAGCTCATCACGCGTGGGATCTGCAGAGTGTGGATTTCAGAACGACGACGTCCCATGGCTAGTGCTCCTATAGAGTTGGTTTGAGTGCGCCTTTCAGCGCGTCATTGTTGTAGCACTTGTTTTTTTTGGGGTTCAAGAACTTCTCGGGATTTGTTGAGGAAAGTTAATGTAGGATTTTTTACTAAGACTAGAAGGTCGATTCCTACAATTCTTAAGAGATAAAGAAAAAAGCACCAATAATTAGCTGGTTAGCACTTTCTCAGGGTTGGATAGGCTAAACATTCAGTAAAAATCTGAAGGAATTGCGATCGCTCAGCAGGGGGCGCGATCGCCATTGGTGTAAGCAGGCTCAGGTATTCCTGTGAGTAATCGCCTTGCCCCGATCCACCCCACGATCCCCTTTTCTTGAAGACAACCCGATGCAGGGGCAGGGGCCTGCTGTAAAGATTCGTTGATGTGTTGCCTGGGCTGGCCCTTTCGCGGGTGAACCCGCTCCTACAGGTTCACCATAGGCTTCAAGAGTTGCACCGTACCTGTGGGAGCGGGTTTACCCCACCCGTTGTTCCGCATCGAGCCCGGGATCCAGTGTAGAGACGCCCGCGAGCAGTCTTCGGAGTTGATGGGCTATGTGCGCGAACTGACCATCACTGGGTTGATGGATGAGAAGCCGATGATGATCTGGGCTGCCCATTACCTGAGTGCGATGGCCAAGGCGCTGATGGATGATGCTGAGCTGTGGATGAGGCAGTGAGGGGTTGGCTTCAGGTTGCATGAAGGCCGCCAGGAGTTCGCCGCAACAGTTTCAGCGCCTGTGAGATCGAGCGCCGCCCGCGCGGTGCTTGATCTCACAGGCGCTGCAAGGATTCTGTCGAACACCTGGCAACCCCACTACACCCCTCAAGCCAACCACCTGCCACGTCCATCCCCCAACCGTCGCCCCGCCCACCAATCCCCACGAATCCAGTCGGATTTGGTCAAAATTTGTGCTATATTCCGCGCCCGCGATTTCCCTGCACACCAGAACCGGTCACTGACATGCAAGCAGCCAAACCACTCTACGACTATCCCAAGTACTGGGCCGAATGCTTCGGGCCAGCACCTTTCCTGCCAATGAGCAGGGAGGAGATGGATCTGCTCGGCTGGGATTCCTGCGACATCATCATCGTGACCGGTGATGCCTACGTCGACCATCCGTCGTTCGGCATGGCCATCATTGGCCGTCTGCTGGAGGCCCAGGGCTTCCGCGTGGGCATCATCGCCCAGCCGAACTGGCAGTCAAAAGACGACTTCATGAAGCTCGGCGAACCGAACCTGTTCTTCGGCGTGGCCGCCGGTAACATGGACTCGATGATCAACCGCTACACCGCGGACAAGAAGATCCGTTCCGACGATGCCTACACCCCGGGTGGTCTGGCCGGCAGCCGTCCGGACCGTGCCAGCCTGGTGTACAGCCAGCGCTGCAAGGAGGCCTACAAGCATGTGCCGATCGTGCTCGGCGGCATCGAGGCTTCGCTGCGTCGCATCGCCCACTACGACTACTGGCAGGACAAGGTTCGTCACTCGATCCTGATCGACGCCAGCGCCGACATCCTGCTGTTCGGCAACGCCGAGCGTGCGGTGGTCGAGGTGGCCCAGCGCCTGTCCAACGGGGAGAAGATCGAGACCATCACCGACGTGCGCGGCACCGCCTTCGTGCGCCGCGATACCCCGCAGGGCTGGTACGAGATCGACTCCACCCGTATCGACCGCCCGGGGCGCGTCGACAAGATCATCAACCCGTACGTGAACACCCAGGACACCCAGGCCTGCGCCATCGAGCAGGCCAAGGGCGACCAGGAAGACCCGAACGAAGCCAAGGTGGTGCAGATTCTCGACAGCCCGGCCGTGACCCGGGAAAAGTCGGTGATCCGCCTGCCATCGTTCGAAAAGGTGCGTAACGACCCGGTGCTCTATGCCCATGCCAACCGCGTGCTGCACCTGGAGACCAACCCAGGCAACGCTCGCGCGCTGGTGCAGAAGCACGGCGAAGTGGATGTGTGGTTCAACCCGCCACCCATCCCCATGAGCACCGAGGAAATGGACTACGTGTTCGGCATGCCTTACGCCCGTGTGCCGCACCCGGCCTATGGCAAGGAGCGCATCCCGGCCTACGAGATGATCCGTTTCTCGGTGAACATCATGCGTGGTTGCTTCGGTGGCTGTACCTTCTGCTCGATCACCGAACACGAAGGCCGCATCATCCAGAACCGCTCGCATGAGTCGATCCTGCACGAAATCGAAGAGATGCGTGACAAGGTGCCGGGCTTCACTGGCGTGGTCTCGGACCTTGGCGGGCCGACTGCCAACATGTACCGCATCGCCTGCAAAAGCCCCGAAATCGAGAAGCACTGCCGCAAGCCGTCGTGCGTGTTCCCGGGTATCTGCGAAAACCTCAATACCGACCACAGCTCGTTGATCGAGCTGTACCGCAAGGCCCGTGCCTTGCCGGGGGTGAAAAAGATCCTGATTGCTTCCGGCCTGCGCTACGACCTGGCGGTGGAATCGCCGGAGTACGTCAAGGAACTGGTCACCCACCACGTTGGTGGCTACCTGAAGATTGCCCCGGAGCACACCGAGCGTGGCCCGCTGGACAAGATGATGAAGCCGGGTATCGGCACCTACGACCGCTTCAAGCGCATGTTCGAGAAGTTCTCGAAAGAAGCGGGCAAGGAGCAGTACCTGATCCCGTACTTCATTGCCGCGCACCCCGGTACCACTGACGAAGACATGATGAACCTGGCCCTGTGGCTGAAGGGCAATGGCTTCCGTGCCGACCAGGTACAGGCGTTCTACCCGTCGCCAATGGCCTCGGCTACGGCCATGTACCACTCAGGCAAGAACCCGCTGCGCAAGGTGACCTACAAGAGCGAAGGGGTGGAGATCGTCAAGAGCGACGAGCAACGCCGTCTGCACAAGGCGTTCTTGCGCTATCACGACCCGAAGGGCTGGCCGATGCTGCGTGAAGCGCTGCAGCGTATGGGTCGCGCCGACCTGATCGGGCCGGGCAAGCACCAGCTGATTCCGGCGCACCAGCCGCAGACCGACAGCTACCAGAGCGCGCGCCGCAAGAACTCGACCCCGGCGGGGAGCCACAAGGTGGGCAAGGACCAGAAGATCCTGACCCAGCACACCGGCCTGCCGCCGCGTGGCAGCGATGGCAGCAAGCCGTGGGACAAGCGCGAGAAGGCCAAGGCCGAAGCGTTTGCGCGTAACCAGCAGGCGGCCAAGGAGCGCAAAGAGGCGAGCAAGGGCGGCAAGGGCAACAAGAAGCCGCGTCAGCCTGTCATTCCGCGTTAACTGATCGACTATTGGGGCTGCTTTGCAGCCCATCGCGACACAAGGCCGCTCCCATATTGATCGGCTGTACGCAGTGCTTTTGTGGGAGCGGCCTTGTGTCGCGAAAGGACCGCGAAGCGGTCCCAAAAGTCTCAGCTTCAATCAGGCTGCTTGTCGACCCACTTAGGCGCGACCGGCGCCACAAAGCTGTCCATCCCGTCCAGCAGCTCGTCCGGCTGCTGCCCCAGCAGTAACATCGCCCGGTGTTGCGGGCGCACGAAGCCTTCTTCGACGATATGGTCGAGGAACCCGCCCAGCTTGTCGTAAAAACCGTTCACATCCAGTAGCCCGAGTGGCTTGGCGTGATAGCCCAGTTGCCCCCAGGTCCACACTTCGAACAGTTCCTCCAGCGTACCCAGCCCTCCCGGCAAGGCAATGAAGGCATCGCTCAGCTCGGCCATGCGGGCCTTGCGCGCATGCATGCCATCCACCACTTCCAGGCGGGTCAGGCCTTTGTGGCCGACTTCAGCGTCCAGCAGGCTCTGCGGAATGATCCCGACCACTTCGCCGCCGGCCGCCATGGCCGCGTCGGCCACCACGCCCATCAAGCCGACCGCGCCACCGCCATACACCAGTGTCAATCCACGGCGGGCAATGGCCTGGCCTAGCGCGACGGCTGCTTCACGGTAGGCAGGGTTGGCGCCCATGCTGGCGCCGCAGAACACACAAACGGAACGTACGGGCATTGCTCATCTCCTGTCACTCAGGCGCACAGGGTACGGCGCATGCCCGTCGCTTCCAAGGCCGGGTTCATTCTGGTCGGGAGAATTCGCAGATGGCTCCTGTGGCGCCGTGGGCGTAGGCAGCGAGCAGGCTATTGAGGAAGTTGGAGATGGGCATTTGGTATTGCTCCTAAATGAGAGGTTGTCCCATCGTCTAATAAAAGGGCATGATGTGCCCTTAGATTGGTTGTATACAATCCATTGAACAATTCTACTGGCTGACCGCTTGACACCCCCTTGACCCATATCAGCAAGGGGCTGAACGGTTTCAGGCAGTCTCGCAATTGATAAAACCCTGCCAAGGAGATTCATGATGTTTGCGAAAGCTGTAGCGGTATCCCTGCTGACCCTCGCCAGCGCTTCTGTCTTCGCCGCCGAGTGCTCGGTCACTGTCGACTCGACTGACCAGATGTCCTACACCAGCAAGGAATTCACTGTCGACAAGAGCTGCAAGGAATTCACCGTCAAACTGACCCACTCTGGCAACCTGCCGAAGAACGTCATGGGCCACAACCTGGTGATCAGCAAGACTGCCGACATGCAGGCCATTGCCACCGAAGGCATGAGCCAGGGTCTGGATAAGGACTACCTGAAGGCTGACAACGCCGCGATCATCGCCCACACCAAGATGATCGGCGCGCCTGAGAAAGAAACCGAAGTGAAGTTCGACACTTCCAAGCTGGAAGCCGGTGGTGACTACAGCTTCTTCTGCACCTTCCCGGGCCACATCTCGATGATGAAAGGCAAGGTCATCGTCAAGTAATCAAAGGCTGACGGCGAACCCTGTAGGAGCGGGTTCACCCGCGAATGCGTCGGTGGGTTCACCCTCGTATTCGCGGGTGAACCCGCTCCTGCAGGCCACTTATCAAGGAGCGAACGGCAGTTCGCGCTTGTGCTGGGTCTTGCGGTAGGTGGCGACGATGATGTCGAACGCTGCCTGGTCAACCGGCTGCCCATGCAGGAAGGCATCGATCTGCGCGTAGGTCACGCCATGTGACGCCTCGTCCGGCTTGCCCGGCTCCAGGTCTTCCAGGTCGGCCGTTGGCACCTTTTCCACCAGTGACTCCGGCGCACCGAAGCTGCGCGCAATCGCCCGCACCTGATTCTTCACCAGCCCACTCAACGGCGCCAGGTCGCAGGCACCATCACCAAACTTGGTAAAGAAGCCCATCACCGCCTCGGCGGCGTGGTCGGTTCCGATCACCAGACCTGCGCGGGCGCCAGCGATGGTGTACTGGGCGACCATTCGGGTACGTGCCTTGACGTTGCCAACCACGAAGTCCACCAACGTCGGCGAGCCATTCTTCAACGCCGCCACTTCAGCTGCCAATGCACGCACTGCCGGGGCGATATCCACCGTGTGAACTTCATCTGCCTTGATCACATCCAGGCATGCCTGGGCGTCATGCTCGTCATGCTGTACCTGGTACGGCAGGCGCACGGCAATGAAGGTGTAGGCCTTGTCGCCGGTCTCGGCGCGCAGCTCGTTGATGGCGCGCTGGGCGAGCAGGGCGGCAGTCAGTGAGTCGACGCCACCGCTGATGCCCAGCACCAAGGTCTTGAGTCGAGCATTGGCCAGACAGTCCTTGATGAACGCCACCCGTCGGGCGACTTCGGCCTCGAGCGCTGCCGCGTCGGCGAACGGCGGCTGTACCTTCAGCGCCTGGGCAATCTCTTGCTGAACCGCTTGCATGGGTTACTCCTTGCTGGGGACATTGAATACGTGACGCATGTAGGCGACGAAGTTCTCGTCGCGGCACTGGGTCTTGGCGGCTTCGTCAGAGATCTTGGCCACCGGCGCGCCGTTGCAGTCGGTCATTTTAAGCACGATGCTCATGGGTGCCACACCAGGGATGTCGCAGGTCAGGTTGGTGCCGATGCCAAAGCTGACGTTGATGCGGCCGCGCAGGGCGCGGAAAATTTCCAGCGAGCGGGTCAGGTTGAGGCCGTCGGAAAACACCAGGGTCTTGGTCATCGGGTCGATACCCAGTTTCTGGTAATGGGCAATGGCCTTTTCCGCCCAGGCTACCGGCTCGCCCGAATCATGGCGCAGGCCGTCGAACAGCTTGGCGAAGTACAGGTCGAAATCGCCGAGGAAGGCATCCATGGTGATGCAGTCGGTCAGGGCGATGCCGAGCAAGCCGCGGTACTCGCGTACCCAGCAGTCCAGCGCGGCGATCTGGCTGTCGATCAGCCGGGGGCCGAGCTGCTGGTGGGCCATGATCCACTCGTGGGCCATGGTGCCCAGCGGTTTGATATCCAGTTTCCATGCCAGGTCGACGTTGCTGGTGCCGACAAAACGGCCGGGGAAGTCGTCGCGCAGCACCCTTACCACTTCCTCCTGCACGCGGCTGGAAAAGCGCCGGCGGGTGCCGAAGTCGGCCACCTGCAGTTCGGCCAGCTCGTCGTCGCTGGCATGTGCACGCAGCCAGTCAAACTTGCGGTACAACTGATCCCGCGCCTCGGCCAGGCGCATGTGCGGGTGCAGATTGCGGTTGCGTACTTCGCTGATGATGGCCAGCAGCGGCACTTCGAACAGGATCACATGCAGCCACGGACCTTTCAGGCGCAGGAACAGCTGGTCGTTTTCGATGCCGACGTGCACGTAGCGCAGGTTGAAGCGGAACAGTCGCAGAAAGCGTAAAAAGTCGGGCTTGAGGAAGCTGATGCGTTCGAGGAAGGCCAGCTGGCCATCGTCCAGGGTGAGGTCGCCAAGCCGCTCGAGCTCATTGCGAATTTCGCCGAGGTAGGGGCGCAGATCCTCACCGTTGCGGCAGCGGAATTCCCATTCGACGTCGGCGTCCGGGTAGTTGTGCAGCACTCCCTGCATCATGGTGAGTTTGTAGAAGTCGGTGTCGAGCAAGTTGTGCACGATGCGCTCGGCGAATGCGCTTTCGCTCATCAAGGGGGCTCCGGAAGCGGCGATTGGCGGCCATTGTGCCAGCCTTTTACCCCTTGTGTGGCTGTTCCGGCCTCTTCATGGCAAGCCCGCCCCTACACGGTGCGGGGACTTGTTCCTATTTTAGGCGCGGGCGTGCCCGCGAAGAGGCCGAAACAGCCAAAACAGAGGTGTTTTTCCGTGCACCAGCTAGCCTTGAAACGGTGCCGCCTGTAGCAGTCGCGCACCAGCGGTGTGCAGTTCGGTGACGTCCGCTGTTACAGGGCGGTTGCACGTAAACACTTGCCAGGGTTGCAATGATGGCACTCGACGGTTGCTCCTTGTCTGTACGTGTGGTGGCGCCTGCCGCGTGGCAGACGGTTGCACGCTCAATAAAGAAAAGGCCGCCCGTCGCCTACAGGCACCCTGCACAGTGTGTTTTCCCGGAAGACAAAACCGATGGCACGGCCCTTGCTCTGAGCACAGGGCTGAGTAGTTGTAGTGCCAACCAAAAAAACTCTAGGAGCACCACCTCATGTCGCAGACGTTTTACAAGAAAGGTTTCCTGGCTCTGGCCGTAGCTACGGCGCTGGGTGTTTCTTCGTATGTTCAGGCCGACGTCAAGATCGGTGTAGCGGGCCCAATGACCGGTGCCAACGCAGCGTTTGGCGAGCAGTACATGAAAGGTGCGCAGGCAGCGGCCGACAAGATCAACGCCGCCGGTGGCGTGAATGGCGAGAAAATCGTCCTGGTCAAAGGCGATGACGCCTGTGAGCCTAAGCAAGCCGTGGCCGTGGCCAACCGACTGGTCGACCAGGACAAGGTGATCGGCGTAGTGGGCCACTTCTGTTCCTCCAACACGATCCCGGCGTCCGAGGTATATGACGAGGCGGGCGTGATCGCCATCACCCCAGGCTCCACCAACCCAGCGGTCACGGAGCGCGGCCTGAGCGCCATGTTCCGCATGTGCGGCCGTGACGACCAGCAGGGTATCGTCGCTGGCGACTACATCGTCGACGTGCTCAAGGGCAAGAAGGTCGCGGTGTTGCACGACAAGGACACCTACGGCCAAGGCCTGGCTGACGCGACCAAGGCTCAGCTGAAGAAACGCGGCGTGGAGCCTGTGCTGTACGAAGGCCTCACCCGGGGCGAGAAAGACTTCAGCGCTGTGGTCACCAAGATCCGCTCTACCGGTGCCGACGTGGTCTATTTCGGCGGCCTGCACCCGGAAGCCGGCCCGCTGGTACGCCAGCTGCGCGAGCAGGGCCTGAAGGACGTCAAGTTCATGTCCGATGATGGCATCGTCACCGACGAACTGGTGTCTACCGCCGGCGGCGCGCAATACGTTGACGGCGTGTACATGACTTTCGGTGCCGACCCGCGCCTGCTGCCAGACAGCAAGGCGGTGGTGGAGGAGTTCCGCAAGGCTGGCACCGAACCTGAGGGCTACACCCTGTACGCCTACGCTTCGCTGCAGGCTCTGGCTGCCGCGTTCAATGGCGCGAAGTCGAACAAGGGCGAAGACGCTGCCAAGTGGCTCAAGGCCAACCCGGTGCAGACCGTCATGGGTGAGAAGAAGTGGGACAGCAAGGGCGACCTGACCGTGTCCGACTACGTGGTCTACCAGTGGGACAAGACCGGTAAATACCACCAGCTGGAAAAACAAAAATAACAACGGCCCGCGGCCCGGGCGGTTGCTCGGGCCCAAGCCCCGCGGTACCTGTCTTTATTCGTAGATCTGCACAGTTCTGCGCTGCGAGGGCCCCGCACAGGTGGCCCCCGCCGTGGTCGGCGCTCGTGCAATCTCAATCAGGTGAGATTGCGTTATGGATGGTATTTTCCTGCAGCAACTGGTCAACGGCCTGACCCTCGGGTCGGTCTATGGCCTGATCGCCATCGGCTACACAATGGTCTATGGCATTATCGGCATGATCAACTTCGCGCACGGCGAGGTGTACATGATCTCCGCTTACCTCGCGGCGATCAGCCTGGCATTGCTGGCTTACTTCGGTGTCGAATCGTTCCCCCTGCTGATGCTGGGCACCTTGTTGTTCACCATCGTCGTCACCGGCGTTTATGGTTTCACCATCGAGCGCATCGCCTACAAACCGCTACGTAACTCCACCCGCCTGGCACCGCTGATCAGTGCCATCGGCATTTCGCTGATCCTGCAGAACTACGCACAGATCAGCCAGGGCGCCCGCCAGCAAGGCGTGCCAACCCTGCTGGAAGGTGCTATGCGTGTCGAAGTCGGGTCCGGCTTCGTGCAACTGACTTATACCAAGATCTTCATCCTGGTGGCGGCCTTTGTCGGCATGGGCCTGCTGACCTACGTGATCAAGTACACCAAGCTCGGCCGCATGTGCCGTGCTACCCAGCAAGACCGCAAGATGGCCTCGATCCTGGGTATCAACACCGACCGGGTAATCTCCTACGTGTTCGTCATCGGTGCAGTGATGGCCGCCCTGGCCGGCGTGCTCATCACCATGAACTACGGCACCTTCGACTTCTACGCCGGCTTCATCATCGGTATCAAGGCGTTCACTGCTGCTGTGCTCGGTGGCATCGGCTCGCTGCCTGGCGCGATGCTCGGCGGTATCATCCTGGGTATTTCCGAGTCGCTGTTCTCCGGCCTGATCAACTCCGACTACAAGGACGTGTTCAGCTTCTCGCTGCTGGTGATGATCCTTATCTTCCGCCCACAAGGCCTGCTGGGTCGCCCGCTCGTGGCTAAGGTGTGAACATGTCGATTGCCAAAATTGCCTCTGCCTCTGAAACCAAAGGTTTCGATATCAAGCGCAGCCTGCTCGAGACCATCGTTGCCGGCTTGCTGGCGCTGATTGTCTTCGGCCCGATCGTCGGCGTGGTGCTCGACGGTTATACCTTCAACGCCGAACCTCGTCGGGTTGCCTGGCTGGTCGGCGGGGTGATGCTCGGGCGTTTCCTGCTCAGCCTGTACGTGCAGACCGCTGCCGGGCGGCGCATGCTCGAGGGCTTCGACAGTGGCGGCTCGGGCGTGCATGTGCGCGCGCCGAACTATGTGTCGCGGCTACGCTACATCATCCCGGCGCTGGTGGTGATTGCCATCGTCTTCCCGATTTTCGCCAATAAGTACCTGCTGACTGTGGTCATTCTTGGCCTGATCTACGTACTGCTGGGCCTGGGCCTGAACATCGTGGTGGGCCTGGCCGGCCTGCTCGACCTGGGTTATGTAGCGTTCTACGCCATCGGTGCCTACGGCCTGGCGCTGGGGTACCAATACCTTGGCCTGGGCTTCTGGAGCGTGCTGCCGCTGGCGGCCATCGCGGCGGCGTTGGCGGGGTGCATCCTGGGCTTCCCGGTGCTCCGGATGCACGGTGACTACCTGGCGATCGTGACCCTGGGCTTTGGCGAAATCATTCGCCTGGTGCTGAACAACTGGCTGTCGTTCACCGGTGGCCCCAACGGCATGCCGGCGCCATCGCCAACCTTCTTCGGCCTGGAGTTCGGCCGCCGCGCCAAGGACGGTGGGGTGCCGATCCATGAGTTCTTCGGCTTCGAATACAACGCCAACCTCAAGTTCGTGTTCATCTATGCGGTGCTGTTCATGGTCGTGCTGGCGGTGCTGTACATCAAGCACCGCCTGACCCGCATGCCGGTCGGCCGGGCCTGGGAAGCGCTGCGCGAAGACGAGATCGCTTGCCGTTCGATGGGCCTGAACCACGTATTGGTCAAGCTCTCGGCGTTTACCCTTGGCGCCTCTACCGCCGGCCTGGCCGGGGTGTTCTTTGCCACCTACCAGGGTTTCGTCAACCCGTCTTCATTCACCTTCTTCGAGTCGGCGTTGATCCTCGCCATTGTCGTACTGGGGGGTATGGGCTCGACCGTGGGCGTGGTCATTGCGGCGTTCGTGCTGACCGTGGCGCCAGAGCTGCTACGCAGCTTCTCCGAATACCGGGTGCTGCTGTTCGGCGTGCTGATGGTGCTGATGATGATCTGGCGACCGCGTGGGCTGATCCGCATCAGCCGTACCGGTGTGACCCCGCGTAAAGGAGTGGCGCCATGAGCGACGATATCATTCTCTCGGTCGACAACCTGATGATGCAGTTCGGTGGCATCAAGGCGCTCAGCGATGTCAGCCTGAAGGTCCGGCGCAACCAGATCTTCGCCCTGATCGGCCCCAATGGCGCCGGCAAGACTACGGTGTTCAACTGCCTGACCGGCTTTTACAAGGCCAGTGGCGGGCGCATCGAGCTGAACGTGCGCGGCAGCCATACCAACGTGATCCAGCTGCTCGGTGAGCGCTTCCAGCCGGCCGACTTCGTTTCGCCTGCGCGCTTTGCCAACCGCATGTACTACAAGATGTTCGGCGGTACCCATTTGGTCAACCGCGCCGGCCTGGCACGCACCTTCCAGAACATCCGGCTGTTCAAGGAAATGTCGGTGGTGGAGAACCTGCTGGTGGCGCAGCACATGTGGGTCAACCGAAACCTGCTGGCAGGTGTGTTCAACACCAAGGCCTATCGCAAGGCGGAGAGCGATGCGCTGGACCACGCCTTCTACTGGCTGGAAGTGGTCGACCTGGTCGATTGTGCCAACCGCTTGGCCGGCGAACTGTCGTACGGCCAGCAGCGCCGCCTGGAAATTGCCCGGGCCATGTGCACGCGGCCGAAGATCATCTGCCTGGACGAACCGGCGGCGGGCCTGAACCCGCAGGAAACCGAAGCACTCAGCCGCATGATCCGTGTGCTGCGTGACGAGCACGACATCACTGTGGTGCTGATCGAGCACGACATGGGCATGGTCATGAGCATCTCCGACCATATCGTGGTGCTGGACCACGGCAATGTGATTGCCGAAGGTGCGCCGCAGGACATCCGCCACAACCCGACGGTGATTGCCGCCTACCTGGGTGCAGACGAAGAGGAACTGGTATGAGTGCACCCATTCTCGAGCTGAAAGACCTGGACGTGTTCTATGGGCCGATCCAGGCACTGAAGAAAGTTTCGATGCACATCAACGAGGGCGAGACGGTAAGCCTGATCGGCGCCAACGGTGCCGGCAAGTCGACCCTGCTGATGTCGATTTTCGGCCAGCCGCGGGCGGCATCCGGGCATATCGTGTACCGCGGCACCGACATTACCCGCAAATCCTCGCACTACATCGCCTCCAACGGCATTGCCCAGTCGCCGGAGGGGCGCCGGGTGTTTCCCGACATGACCGTCGAGGAAAACCTGATGATGGGTACCATCCCCATCGGCGACAAGCATGCCGACGAAGACATGCAGCGTATGTACGAGCTGTTCCCGCGGTTGAAGGAGCGGCGTAACCAGCGGGCCATGACCATGTCGGGTGGCGAGCAGCAAATGCTGGCGATTGCCCGGGCGCTGATGAGCCGGCCGAAGTTGCTGTTGCTGGACGAGCCCTCGCTGGGGCTGGCGCCGATCGTGGTCAAGCAGATTTTCTCGACCCTGCGAGAACTGGCCAAGACCGGGATGACCATCTTCCTCGTGGAACAGAACGCCAACCATGCGCTGAAACTGTCGGACCGGGCCTATGTGATGGTCAACGGGCAGATTCGCATGACCGGGACCGGGCAGGAACTGTTGGTCAATGAGGAAGTGCGTAACGCTTATCTGGGCGGGCACTGAGTTGTATGCAGGGGCTGCAATGCAGCCCCCTTCTCAATGTGGAAAACTTGTCGTTCCCTTCTCCCGAACACACCCATATTCCTTCGCAAGCCATTGTTTCCACAGGCCAACTCTTTTCCACGGATAGTGTGGAGCCGCCTGTGGAAAACATGGTGGCATATCGCTCAAGCCCTTGAGTATCAAGCCCTGTAGCGATTTGATCATTTTTTGTTCATATCCCCGTTGTGGATGATTTCCCCAAGCTTTCAAGATCTCTGCATGCACTTGAAGTGTTGCGATAATCCTGTGGATAACTCTGTGTAAAAACCTTGGACAGACCGCTGCAGGCGGCATGTTTGAAAGCCTTGCGCCATCACCGCCAAGATATCCACCGACCACAACCCGCTGAAAGGGTTCCGTGCGGTGGACAAGTTGCCCCCAATCCGTGGGGAAAGCCTTGTGGATAACATGCGTATACCTGGCGGCGAGCCCTCTGCCGCAAGGGTTTGCAGAATATGAACAAAAAATGAACAGCCCCTGAACGACTTGCTGCCAAGGCCAGGCGCGGGCATGCTGCAAAGCTGCCATGACAACCTACCGTGAGGAACACAGCATGACGTCCACCGTATTCATCACTGGCGCGACTTCCGGTTTTGGCGAGGCCACTGCCCGCCGCTTCGCAGAAGCCGGCTGGAAGCTGGTACTCACTGGGCGCCGCAAAGAGCGCCTGGACGCCCTGTGCGCTGAACTGTCGGCCAAGACCGAAGTGCATGGCCTGGTGCTGGACGTGCGTGACCGCAAAGCCATGGAGCAGGCTATTGCCAATCTGCCGGCCGGCTTTGAAAAAATTCGCGGTCTGGTCAACAACGCCGGCTTGGCGCTGGGTGTGGATGCTGCGCAGAACTGCAGCCTGGACGACTGGGAAACCATGGTCGACACCAACATCAAGGGCCTGATGTACACCACTCGCCTGCTGCTGCCACGGCTCATCGCCCATGGCCGCGGCGCGTCGATCCTGAACGTCGGGTCGGTGGCGGGCAACTACCCGTACCCGGGCAGCAACGTGTATGGCGGCACCAAGGCCTTCGTCGGCCAGTTCTCGCTGAGCCTGCGTTGCGACCTGCGCGGTACCGGCGTGCGTGTGAGCAACATCGAGCCGGGTCTGTGCGAGAGCGAGTTCTCGCTGGTGCGCTTCGGGGGTGACCAGGCCAAGTACGATGCTACCTACGCGGGTGCGGAGCCGATCCAGCCACAGGATATTGCCGAGACCATCTTCTGGATCCTCAACCAGCCGGCGCACATCAATATCAACAGCCTGGAACTGATGCCGGTGAGCCAGGACTGGGCAGGGTTCTCGATCGACCGATCAAAAGGCTAAGCAAGAGGCGCGAACCGGAAAGATCCGGTTCGCGAAGCAACGCATCGCTCAGTTGATATAGTAAAAGCTGGTTCTTTCTTTAGGAATGATGCCTAACGCTTGAAGGACATCGTTGATGGCGTCATGCCGGCCCATGTCCTCGGCCGTTGCTTTGCAATTGATGACACGGCGCAGGCTTAGCAGGTAGCTGAGTTTGCCATGGGAGTGCTCGTCATAGCGGTGGCCGTGATCGATTATCTTCTGTGCCGCTCGGTTGATCTGCTCTTCGACAAATGCCTTGAAGGCTTCTGCTTCCATGTTGGTTACTCCTGAATGTTCGAGAAAGGAGCACCAACATAGGCGTGGGGAGATGCTTCCGGCAGAGGGAAACGCTCACCCCTGACAGGTTCGTTGTATGGACAGTCAGGAGTTCGCCTGATTCAGCCCTTCCAGGCAGGTAGCCAAGTGATAAGGCGTGGTCGATGGCATGTCATCTCTGCTCACCGCGCCGTCACCCCCTCGGCACTCATACCAGCCGGCGTCACGCAGGAACCGCGCTGAAAGGGCGCCCAACTGCCCCGCGAGCTTTGCTTCACTGCCTTCACGCAATGTAAGCGCCCGCAGGTACTCGGCCTGCGCCCAGATACGCTGGGAGGCATCAAGCACCCGGCCATCCACGTTCAGCATTGCCAGCACTGCCGTATTTTTCACCCCGAATTGCTCGGCAAAACCGAAGGCACGGTCTATCGACGCATGCAGCGGCGTGTCACGCAGCAGCGGGGAGGTATGCAGCAGATAGAACCACTCGAACTGGTGGCCCGGCTCGAACCAGTTATCCACAGCCCCGCGTGGCTTTTCCAGCATCAGGCCATGGGCCGGTTCAATGAAATGTGCCTCGAGCGCCTGACACAATTGCAGCAGTGACTGGCGGACATGTTCGTCGCCACGCACAGCCATTACTTGCAGGAACGCTTCGGCCAGGTGCATCTGCGGGTTCTGCAGCGGGCCACTGCCGAGGTCGGCCCAGTCTTCGCCCAGGCAGGCTTCGTACAGGCCATCGTCACGGGCGAACTGCTGGTCGATGATGTCCAGCGCGGCATTCAACGTGGACTCCACCAGGCTTTCGCGCACTTTGCCCCAGTAGTGCGCGCAGGCGAACACGATGAAGGCGTGGGTATACAGGTCCTTGCGCCGGTCCAGCGGCTTGCCTTGGGCGTCGATGCTGTAGAACCAGCCACCGTGCTCGGCATCGTGGAAGTGCTTTTGCAGCGAGCGAAACAGGGCTGCGGCACGCTCCGCAGCGCCCGGTTGCCCGATACGGCTGCTGAACACATACAGCTGGCGTGCACAGGCCATGGCCCGGTAGCGCTGCACCGGCAACGGATGGTGCTGGGCGTCCAGCGCTTCGTAGGGCAGAGCCATGTCGGCGTTCCAGCCCGGGCCTTGCCACAGCGGCACGATGCGTTCGGCGAAGTGCTGGTTGAAGCGGGCCAGTTCGGGCAGGGTGGGGCGGGGGTCGGACATTTCGGCGCTCGTCGCTGTCGGGCAGGGCGCCATGGTAGCAGAAGTGGGGTTTTCAGTAGCCTGGGTTGCCGAGCCCCTGCCAATGCCGCGCCCCGACAAAGATGAAGCGCAACTGCTGGGTGATCTTTTCCTGGGGCGTCAGGGCCTGTGGATAACCCGCTTCCGGGTTGTCGATAAGCTCGGGCAGGGTGGCGAACACGGTTTTCACCACCAGGTCGGCCATCACCGCAAGTGCGGCGCTGTCCAAGTGTTGCCAGCGCTTCATCCGAGCAAGGTCGGTGGCAAGGTCGTCGCTGATATCCTGGCGCAGGCGGGCAATGGCCTGGCGCACGGCCTGCGCACCGCCGTATTGCTCGCGGGCCAGGAACAGGAACTGCGCGCGGTGGGCGGCGACCACGTCGAGGAAGATGCGCACCGAGGCGTCGGTGATGCCGCCCAGTTCGAATTCGTTCTGGCGCACCAGGCGGATGGTCTGGCGGAAGGTGGTGTCGATTTCGGCGACAAGGGCCAGGCCCAGAGCGTCCATGTCGGAGAAATGCCGATAGAAGCCGGTCGGCACGATGCCAGCTGTCTTCGCCACTTCGCGCAGGCTGATACTGCCGAAACCACGGCCACTCTCCATGAGCAGGCAGGCGGCATCGAGCAGGGCCTGGCGGGTCTGTAGCTTCTGTTCGGCGCGCGGCAGCATGATGCGGGCTTCTGTAACGGTCAGGCTGGGCACTCTAGATAAAAAAACAAAGCCCGGTCAATGGACCGGGCCTGGAGGGGAGCAAGTGTTGTGACAGAAGTTGTTCTTTTCGGCCATGGCGATCAGCTCACACGGCTGAGTTCAACCAGGCGATCCGAGCCACCTTCGGCAACGCGGCCAGAACGTTCGATCAGGCGATCAGCGCCACCTTCGGCAACACGGCCGGAACGTTCGATCAGGCGATCAGCGCCACCTTCGGCAACACGGCCAGAACGTTCGATCAGGCGATCGGAGCCGCCTTCAGCGACGGTTTTCAGCGGCTGGGCGATTTCGGCAGCGCTGGAGCGCGCTTCGGACGTCAGGTGTTGCTCGGACGCCGGCAGGGCGAAAGCGTTGGCGGCCAGAAGGGACAGGGTCAGGGTCAGCAGATGGCGTTTCATGATTTCGGTGCTCCTCTCGGGGGCTGGAAAGTGGGTACGAAGCCAATGCTACGCCGCGTAACGCCAGAGAGAAGTTCATACGGGTAATGGTAACAATCGACCATATTGATAGAGGTTTTCAGGGCGTCTATTCCGGCCATTGCAGCCATGCAGGCAATCCCCTTGCCCGGTTGGCGGTGGGTAACATGTGCAGTCTGGTAAGACAAATTTCTGAGCAAGAGGCCAGGAAAAACTTCGCTATCATGGCGCCACCGATAAAACCTCACGGGTTTTCATCAGTCGGAGTTATTGAGGCTATCGCTGCGCCTGTTTTCTGTCATGCCGCAAGGAGAAATACGCAATGACGCGTCCCGCCAGAATCCTCGTCTGGACCCTCGCCAGCCTGCTTACCGTGCTGGCGATCCTGGTGGTAGTGATTGCCACCTTCGACTGGAACCGCGTCAAGCCACTGCTCAACGAGAAGGTCTCCGAAGCCTTGCATCGGCCCTTCGCGATCAACGGCAACCTCGCCGTGCACTGGCGTACCGAGCCCGAAGAGGGCGGTTGGCGTGCCTGGGTGCCTTGGCCGCACTTTATTGCCGAAGACCTGACGCTGGGCAACCCCGAGTGGCTCAAGGAGCCGAAGATGGTCGGCCTTGAGCGCGTGGAGTTTCGCCTGGCGCCGCTACCGCTGGTGTTCCAGCAGATCAGCATACCCCGCATCAACCTCACCAAGCCCACTGCCAGCCTCACTCGCCTGGCCGATGGCCGCGCCAACTGGGTCTTCGACTTCGGCCCCAAGGATGAAAACGCTGAACCTTCCAAATGGCAGCTGGACATCGGCGCCATCGGCTTTGACCAAGGCAACGTCAGCTTCGACGACCAGACCCTCAAAACCAGCATGAAGGTGCAGATTGACCCGCTTGGCAAGCCAATCCCGTTCAGTGAGATTGTCGGCAAGGCCAGCGCCGAGAAGGCCGGTGGTGCGCAGGACTATGCCTTCGGCCTCAAGGCCCAGGGCCGCTACAAAGGCCAGCCAGTGTCCGGCACCGGCAAGATCGGCGGCCTGCTGGCCCTGCAGGACGCCAGCCAGCCGTTCCCGCTGCAGGCCGACGTGCGCATCGCCGACACCCATGTGGTGCTCGCCGGCACCCTCACCGACCCGCGCAACCTTGGTGCCCTCGACCTGCGCCTGCGTTTGTCGGGTGCCAGCCTGGGCAACCTCTACCCATTGACCGGCGTCACCTTGCCTGACACCCCGGCCTATTCCACCGACGGCCGCCTAAGCGCCAACCTGCAGGCGGCGCAAGGGGCGTCGTTCAATTACCAGGGCTTCAACGGCAAGATCGGCGACAGCGATATCCATGGGGACCTGGCCTTCGTTGCCAGCCAGCCACGGCCCAGACTGTCCGGCAACCTGGTATCGAACCAGTTGCTGTTCAAGGACCTGGCGCCGCTGATCGGTGCCGACTCCAATGCCGAACAGAAGGCCCGCGGCGGTGCCAGCAAGCAGCCTGCAGGCAAGGTGCTGCCAGTGGAGGCGTTTCGCACCGAGCGTTGGCGGGCAATGGACGCTGATGTCACCTTTGCTGGCAAGCGCATCGTGCACAGCGCGCAACTGCCGTTCACTGACCTGTCGGCCCATGTGGTGCTCGAAGACGGCCTGTTACGCCTGGAGCCCCTGCGCTTTGGCGTGGCCGGCGGCAGCCTGGCCTCCAACATCCGCCTGGACGGGCGCAGCGTGCCCTTGCAGGGGCGCGCGAAGTTGACTGCGCGTGGCTTCAAGCTCAAGCAACTGTTCCCTACCTTCGCGCCAATGCAGACCAGCTTTGGTGAGCTCAATGGCGACGCCGACATCAGCGGCCGTGGCAACTCGGTAGCCGCCTTGCTGGGTACAGCCAATGGCGACTTGCGCATGCTGATCAACGATGGCGCCATCAGCCGCAGCCTGATGGAAATTGCCGGCTTGAACGTGGGCAACTATGTGGTCGGCAAGCTGTTTGGTGATGAGGACGTGAAGATCAACTGTGCGGCGGCCGATGTGGGCATCAAGGATGGCCTGGCGACTACGCGGCTGTTCATCTTCGATACCGAGAACGCGATCATCTACATCGACGGCACGGCGAATTTCGCTTCCGAGCAACTGGATTTGAACATCACCCCGGAATCGAAAGGGCTGCGGTTGTTCTCGCTGCGTTCACCCCTGTATGTGCGCGGACCGTTTGCCAAACCGAACGCCGGTGTGCAGGCATTGCCGCTGGCGTTGCGTGGCGCAGGCATGGTTGCGCTGGGTGTGGTGGCTGGGCCGGCGGCGGGGTTGCTGGCGCTGATTGCGCCCAGCAGCGGGGATGACCCGAACCAGTGCACACCGTTGTTGCAGCAGATGAAGGCAGGCAAGGCGCCGGCAGCGGTGAAAGCGCGGAAATAGCAAGGGGCCGCAAAGCGGCCCCATGAGGGTGTCAGAAATCAAAGGCCTTGCAACAGGTCGGACATATCGTCCGCGTGCTCTTCTTCCTGCGCCAGGATGTCTTCGAAGATACGACGGGTAGTCGGGTCTTTATCCCCGATGTACTGAATGATCTCGCGGTAGCTGTCGATGGCTATCCGCTCTGCCACCAGGTCTTCCAGCACCATCTCTTTCAACGAATTGCCGGCCACGTACTGGGCATGCGAGTGCTTGGTCAGGTTGTCGGGGTTGAAGTCCGGCTCCCCGCCCAGTTGCACGATGCGTTCGGCCAGCTTGTCGGCATGTTCGGCTTCCTGGTTGGCATGTTCCAGAAACTCCTCGGCAGCCACACTGGCTTTGATGCCGCTGGCCATGAAGTAATGGCGCTTGTAGCGAAGAACACAGACCAGCTCGGTGGCCAGCGATTCATTAAGCAGGCGCAGGATCTGCTCACGGTCAGCGTGGTAACCCTCGGTCACCGCGCCCTGCTCCACATGCTGGCGTGCACGCTCGCGCAGGGTCTTCACATCGGTCAGTTCAACATTGCTCATGGGTTATCTCCAGCAGGGGTCAGGGTCAGGTTGGGGCGCAGGCTTACGCGCCATGCAGGGCGTCACTGTCCTCTTGGCGTTGCTTGCAGGTCTTGAAGCCTTTGGCATCGACATGGCCGGTGGCGTCGAAGCGCACGTAATAGGGCTGCTGCTTGCCGTCGCGGTTAAGGATGTAGTCGTTGCAGGTACCCCCATGCGGCAGGTCGATCACGTTCGACGGGCTGCCGCCAATGGCGATGACCTTCTGCATGGTCATACCGTTCTCCACCTGCTTGACCAGCGGCTCATCGCGGTAGGTGACGTAATCCACCGGGTTTTCCGGGCGGCTGCCGCAGGCGGCCAGGGTGGCGCTTGCCAGAAGGATTGCCAGGGTCTGCTTGTACATGGTCCCGCTCCTTGCAAAGGGTCTGTGTGGTTTTGAACCACAGCGCGCGCCAGGAGTTCGATTGCGATGGTCATGATGGCCGCTGTAGTGTTGGCCCGTCGTACACGCAAAGGAGCTGCGGCAATGCAGCAGGATTTGGCAACGCGATACCCGCTGGTGCTGGTGCCAGGCATGCTCGGGTTTGTCCGGATGGTGCTCTACCCCTACTGGTTCGGCATTGTGCCGGCCTTGCGCAAGGGCGGGGCGCAGGTGTTTCCGGTGCAGGTTTCGCCGCTGCATTCCAGCGAGGTGCGCGGCGAGCAGTTGCTGGCGATCATCGACGATATCTGCCAACGTACCGGCGTCGACAAGGTCAACCTCATCGGCCACAGCCAGGGCGCCCTGAGCGCGCGTTACGCAGCGGCCAAACGGCCGGAGCGGGTGGCGTCGGTCACCTCGGTGGCGGGGCCCAACCATGGTTCTGAGCTGGCCGACCACCTGGAACGCACGGCACCGGGCCATTCACCCCAGGGGCGCGTCCTCAAGGCCGTGCTGCATGGGTTTGCCGTGCTGCTGGTGTGGCTGGAAACCGGCTGGCGTCGTGACCCGCTGCCGGTAGATGTGCACGCCTCGCACCAGTCGCTGACCAGCGCCGGGGTGGCGCTGTTCAACCAGGCTTATCCACAGGGCCTTCCGCAAACCTGGGGTGGGGAAGGGGCCTATGAGGTCAATGGCGTCCGCTATTACTCCTGGTCCGGCACCTTGCAACCCGGCCTGACAGACCAGGGGCGCAACCGCTTTGACGGCAGCAGCCGCTTCTGCCGCCTGTTCGCACGCAGTTTCATCAAGGAAAAGGGCCATTGCGACGGCATGGTCGGGCGTTTCAGTTCGCACCTGGGGCAGGTGATCGGCGACGATTACCCGCTCGATCACCTGGACATCGTCAACCAGTCGCTCGGTGCCGTGGGCAAAGGCGCGGAGCCGGTGCGGCTGTTCACCGAACATGCCGCCCGGCTCAAGGCGGCGGGGCTTTAGCTCAAGTGCCTTGGCGGCGGATCGGCGTGGTCCAGCGTTCGGCCAGCACTACCCCGGCCAGGGTCAGCAGGCCGCCGACCAGGTGGTAACTGGCCAGTTGCTCATCGAGCACCACGGCGGCGATCAGCGCGGTGACCAGCGGCAGCAAGTTGAAGAACAGTGTGGTGCGGCTGGGCCCCAGGCGGTGCACGGCCTGCATCCACACCAGTGGCGCGATCATCGAGGCCAGTACGCAGGCGTACAGGACCAGGCCGATGTTGTGGCTGTTCAGGCCGGTCTTGTCCGACAGCAAGAACAGCGGTAGCAACACGACGATGGCCACCAGAACCTGCAGGTACAGCAGCTGCATCGGCGGCAGGCGCAGCTGCCATTTCTTCAGCAGGAAGCTGTACAGCGCATAGGCCAATGTAGCCACCAGCATCAACAGGTCGCCGCTGTTCAGCCCTTGCTGCAGCAGGCTGGCGGGGTGGCCGGCACTGACCACTTCAAGCACGCCAAAGAATGACACCACCGCGCCCAGCAGGGCACCGTAGCTCAGGCGCTGGCCCAGCCAGGCGATGGACAGCGCCAGTGACATCAGCGGCATCAGCGAGAGGATGATGCCCATATTGGTGGCACTGGTGATGCCGGCGGCGAAGTAGGCCAGGCTCTGGTACATCGCCATGCCCAGCACGCCGAGCACGAACACCTGGGTCAGGTGCGGGCGGATGGCTGCGCGGTTGCGCCACACGGCGGGCAGCATGAACGGCGTGAACAGCAAGGCGGCCAGCAACCAGCGGTAGAAACCGATCTCCGCAGGGTGGATGGCGCCGGCGGACATCTTGGTGACCACGGTGTTGCCGGCCCAGATGAGGATGGCGGTGAGGGGGAACAGGTAATTCATGTAGCGGGTCACTCATTGGGGCCTGGATTGGGGCTGCCTTGCCGCCCTCGCGGGCTTGCCCGTTCCCATGGGGATACACAGGCCTGGAGGCTGGCGCAGATCCTGTGGGAGCGGGCGAGCCCGCGAAGGCCTGCAAGGCAGGCCCTCGATAGGCCTGTATTATCGAATGTCTGTTAACAAGCCTATACTTCTATCCAGACAATCGACCCTGCAAAGCAGACAGCATGCCGCGCAAATACCTTGATATCCCCCAGTTCACCCAACTGCCGGCCTCGGTGTACTTCCGCCACGACGAGTTCGTTGCCGACACCCACAGCGCCGTGCACCAACACGGCTGGGGCCAACTGAACTACACCGCCCACGGCGTAATGCATCTGGATGTGGCCGGCCAGCGCTTCCTGTCGCCGCCGCACTACGCCGTTTGGGTGCCGCCCGACACCGAGCATGGCTGCTACAACCCCCAGGCCATCGTCTACCGTTCCATCTACCTCGACCGCAGCCTGTGCGCAGCGCTGCCATCGCACCCGTGCAGCCTGATGATCAGTGACATCCTCAAGGCTATCCTCGGTGACTTCGCCCGGCGCAATCTCAAGGTGGCCGAGGACGAGCGTGACCAGCGCCTGGTACAGGTACTGCTTGACCAGTTGCTGCTGGCGCCCACTCTGGCCTGCTACTTGCCGTTTGCCCACAGCGATGGCTTGCGCCAGGTGCTCGACGCGCTCAGCGCCGAGCCGGGGGACAACCGCCCGCTGGCCGACTGGGCCGCCCGCGTGCACGTCAGCGAACGCACCCTGGCCCGCCAGTTTCTGCGCGAGCTGGGCATCAGCTTTGGCGAATGGCGCCTGCGCCTGCGTTTTCTGCGTGCCATCGAAGCGCTGGAAGCCGGCCTGCCGATTCAGGCCATCGCCTTCGACCTTGGCTACAGCAGCGCTTCGGCGTTCATCGCCATGTTCCAGCGTCAGGCCCGGTGTACGCCCGAGCAGTACCGCCGGCAGGCGCGGGCGGGGCACTGAACATTCTTGGCTACACTCAGCTCGATCCCCGTGCATCGGGCGCGGAGCCAAGGAGACCACTCCATGAAAGTGCTGCAAATCCCGTTACTGGCGCTGGCGGTGTTGTTCAGTGCCCAAGGTTTCGCTGCCAATACCGCGCAGCAGGAAAAGATGAAAACCTGCAACGCCGACGCCACTGCCAAGGCCCTCAAGGGCGATGAACGCAAAGCGTTCATGAGCACCTGCCTGAAAAAGGATGTGCCCCAAACCCAGCAAGACAAAATGAAGACCTGCAATGCTGACGCCACCACCAAAGCCCTGAAGGGGGATGAGCGCAAGGCCTTCATGAGCGATTGCCTGAAGAAGAAATGACCTGCGCCTATGCCTGCGCCGCCAAGGCTGGCAGACTGCGGCATTCCCGCTGTCTGCCGTCGAGGCTGTATGACCTTTACCCCCCGTCAGATCACCCTGGCCAGCCTGATCATCGTCATGGCTGGGCTGCTGCTGGCTTTGCCCCTGAAGTTGCTGCCCAGCCTGCTGGCCGGTCTGCTGGTGTTCGAACTGGTCAACATGCTGACCCCGCGCCTGCAACCGCTGCTTGCTGGCCAACGCGCGCGCTGGCTGGCCGTGGCGCTGCTCGGCACGCTGGTGGTCAGCACCCTGACACTGCTGATTGCCGGTGCCTTCAGCTTCCTGCTGCACGAGGCGGAAAACCCCGGCGCCTCGCTGGACAAGTTCATGGCCTTGGTCGAGCGTGCTCGCGGTCAGCTGCCACCCTTCATCGAGGGCTACCTGCCTGCCAGTGCCGCAGAGTTCAAGGTGGCCATCGGTGACTGGATCAAGAGCCACCTGAGCGATTTGCAGCTGGTGGGCAAGGGTATGGCGCACATGTTCGTGACGATGCTGATCGGCATGATCCTCGGCGCCATCATCGCTTTGCAGCGTATTCCCGATATCTCCCGGCGCAAGCCCCTGGCGGCGGCGCTGTTCGAACGTCTTAGCCTGCTGGTGAAGGCGTTTCGCAACATCGTGTTCGCGCAAATCAAGATCTCGCTGCTCAACACGATCTTCACCGGCATTTTCCTGGCCGTGGTGATGCCACTGTTCGACGTGCACCTGCCGCTGACCAAGACGCTGATCGTGCTGACCTTCCTGCTGGGCTTGCTGCCGGTGATCGGCAACTTGATGTCCAACACCTTGATCACCATCGTCGGCCTGTCGCTGTCGATCTGGGTGGCGGCGGCGGCGCTGGGTTACCTGATCGTCATCCACAAGGTCGAGTACTTCCTCAACGCGCGGATCGTGGGTGGGCAGATCAGTGCCAAGGCGTGGGAATTGCTGCTGGCGATGCTGGTATTCGAGGCGGCGTTCGGGCTGCCCGGTGTCGTGGCGGGGCCCATCTACTATGCCTATCTGAAGAGTGAGCTGAAGCGGGCGGAGCTGGTCTGATCATGTAGTGGCCTGTACTGGCCCTTTCGCGGGTAAACCCGCTCCTACAGCGGCCTGCGGCCAATCACAGATGTGTGTCCACCCCCGATCGGTGCGTAGGAGCGGGTTTACCCGCGAATGCAGTAGCGGCGGCAACGGTGAACGGCGGGTGGTAATTGGCCAGCAGGCCCGGCCTCTTCGCGGGTAAACCCGCTCCTACACAGGGGCCTGTGGCCAATCACCGATGTGTGTCCACCCCCGATCGGTGCGTAGGAGCGGGTTTACCCGCGAATACGGTAGCGGCGGCAACGGTGAACGGCGGGTGGAGATTGGCCAGCAGGGCCGGCCCGTTCGCGGCTACAGGCTAAACGACAAATCAGGCCGCGCCGTAACGCTTGCGCGCCTCGATGGCCAGCCCGCTACCAATGCTGCCAAAGATGTTGCCTTCCACATGCCGCGCATTCGGCAGCATCGCCGAAACACTGTTGCGCAGCGCCGGAATGCCGCTTGAACCACCGGTGAAGAACACCGTATCGACCTGGTCTTCGCTTACCCCAGCCTTGGCCAGCAGCTCGGTCACGCTACCGCGCACGCGCTCCAGCAGGCCTTCGATCGCCTCTTCGAACAGCGCGCGGGTCAGTTCCGCAGTCAGCTCGGGCTCGACGCGCCGCAGGTCGATGTGGCGGCTGTCATGCTCGGTCAGCTCGATCTTGCTGGCTTCTACTTCCATCGCCAGCCAGTGCCCAGCGCGCTGCTCGATCAGTTTGAACAGGCGATCGATGCCGAAGCTGTCCTCGATGTCATAGCGCATGCTACCCAGCGCCAACTGTGATTTCTGCGAATACAAGGCGTTGATGGTGTGCCAGGTGGCCAGGTTGAGGTGGTAGCTGGTCGGCATCAGCGCACCGCTCTTCATGCGGCTGCCGTAGCCAAACAACGGCATCACGCCCTGAAGGCTCAGTTGCTTGTCGAAGTCGGTACCGCCAATGTGCACACCGCCCGTGGCGAGGATGTCGCTTTGGCGCTCGGCGACCAGGTGGCGCTCGGGCGACAGGCGGATCAGGGTGAAGTCCGAGGTACCACCGCCGATGTCGACGATCAGCACCAGCTCTTCGCGGCTGATGCTCGATTCATAGTCGAAGGCTGCGGCAATCGGTTCGTACTGGAACGACACGTCCTTGAAGCCGATTTTGCGCGCCACTTCGGCCAAGGTGTCCTCGGCCTCCTGGTCGGCAGCCGGGTCTTCGTCGACGAAGAACACCGGGCGGCCCAGCACCACCTGGTCGAATTCACGGCCAGCGGCCGCTTCAGCGCGCTTCTTGAGCTCGCCGATGAACATGCCCAGCAGGTCCTTGAACGGCAGGGCGCTGCCCAGCACGCTGGTGTCGTGCTTGATCAGCTTCGAGCCCAGCAGGCTTTTCAGCGAGCGCATCAGGCGGCCTTCGTAGCCTTCCAGGTACTCGTGCAGCGCCAGGCGGCCATACACCGGGCGCCGCTCTTCGATATTGAAGAACACCACCGAGGGCAAGGTGATCTTGCCGTCTTCCAGGGCAATCAGCGACTCGACGCCAGGCCGGTGCCAACCGACCGTGGAGTTGGAGGTGCCAAAGTCGATGCCCAGGGCGCGGGCCGGGGATACGTCAGACATGGGAAATGGGCTTCCGGAGGCAAAACGGCCGCGCAGTGTATGCCAGTTGGCTACAGAATCAAGACCAGTCGTCTGCCTTGAGGCAAACCCAAGTCGGTCTTGAAAGGCTATGCTTGACCCCTATCTTCAGTTGCAACACGCACATTCACATTGGTGATCCACAAATGGACTTCAAAGACTATTACAAGATACTCGGCGTAGAGCCCACTGCGGACGAAAAGGCGATCAAGGCCGCGTACCGCAAACTGGCGCGCAAGTATCACCCCGATGTCAGTAAGGAGCGCGACGCCGAGGAGAAATTCAAGGAGGCCAACGAGGCCTATGAGGTGCTGGGCGACGCGCAGAAACGTGCCGAGTTCGATGAAATCCGCAAATACGGCGGCCAGCATGGCCGGCCGTTCCAGGCCCCACCGGGTTGGGAAAACCGTGGCGGTGGCGGCGGCTTCGAAGGCGGCGACTTCTCCGACTTCTTCAGCTCGATCTTCGGTGGGCGCAGTGCGGGTGGCAACCCCTTCGGTGGCGCCCGGCAGCAGCAACGCAGTGCCGGCAGGCGGGGGCAGGACGTGGAGCTTGAACTGGCAGTGTTCCTTGAGGAGACCCTGAGCAAGGAGTCCAAGCAGATCAGCTTCCAGGTGCCGCAAACCAATGCCATGGGCCAGCGCACCGGCTTCACCACCAAGACCTTGAACGTGAGGATTCCGGCTGGGGTGACCGACGGCGAGCGCATCCGCCTCAAGGGCCAGGGTGCGCCGGGCAGCGGTGGCGGGGCAAACGGTGACCTGTTCCTGACCATCCGCATGGCACCGCACCCGCTGTTCGATGTCGAAGGTCATGACCTGATCATCACTGTGCCGTTGGCACCGTGGGAGGCGGCCCTGGGCGCCAAGGTGGCGGTTCCGACCCTGGATGGCAAGATCAACCTGACCATCCGTCCTGACAGCCAGAGCGGCCAGCGCCTGCGTGTACCGGGCAAGGGCCTGGTCAACAAGCAGGGAGAGCGCGGCAACCTTTATGCGCAGCTCAAGGTGGTGATGCCGCCTGCGTCGGACGAATCTGCCCGCGAACTCTGGACCAAGCTTTCCGAGAAAGCTGCGTTCAACCCGAGGACACAATGGAGTAAGTGATCATGAGCAGCACCCTGATCGTTCAACTGGACATGCGTACCCTGTGTCAGGAAGCCGATGTCACGGCTGAATGCGTGATCGAAATCGTCGAACATGGCATTGTCGAACCTTCCGGGCGAACGCCGGAGGACTGGCTGTTTGACGATCAGGCGCCGCTGGTGACCAAACGAGCGGTGAAGCTGCACCAGGAGCTGGAACTGGAGTGGGAAGGGGTGGCGCTGGCGCTGGAGCTACTGCAGGAAGTGCAGCAGTTGCGCAGTGAGAACAACATGCTGAAGCAGCGGCTGGGCCGGTTTATTCAGATGTAGGTTCCCTTGCCGGCTGTGGGAGCGGCCTTGTGTCGCGATGGGCTGTGCAGCAGCCCCAGATCTGTGCTTCACCGCAACATTGCCAGGGCTGCTTTGCAGCCCGTTCGCGACACAAGGCCGCTCCCACAATGGACCGCATTTCAGGTCGGTCCGGCGCCCGGGTTCAACCTTCCGGGCGAACGCCGGAGTACTGGCTGTTTGACGATCAGGCCTTGCCGGTATCTGTGGGAGCAACTGTCTTGCTCAATTTCTAAAAGCTGGCGCCTTCCCTGTGGGAGCGGCCTTGTGTCGCGATGGGCTGCGCAGCAGCCCCAGATCTGTGCTTCACCGCAACATTGCCAGGGCTGCTTTGCAGCCCGTTCGCGACCCAAGGCCGCTCCCACAATGGACCGTATTTCAGGTCGGTTCGGCGCCCGGGTTCAGCACCAGTTGCATGAAGGTCAGATCAAGCCAGCGGCCAAACTTTACCCCCACCTGCGGCATCTGGCCGGTCACCACGAAGCCCAGCCGCTCATGCAGGCGAACCGACGCCGCATTGCCACTCTCGATGGCCGCCACCATCACATGCTTGCCGCACCCCTTCGCACGCTCGATCAGCGCGGCCATCAACACCGGCCCCAATCCCTTGCCCCGTTGGTCGCCACGGACATACACCGAGTGCTCCACGGTCAGGCGAAAGCCCTCGAACGGCCGCCAGTCGCCAAACGAGGCATACCCCAGCACGCCCGTCTCATCTGTAGCTACCAAAATCGGGTAGCCCTGCTGCGCCCGCGCTTCAAACCAGGCCTGGCGGTTGCCGAGGTCCACCGGGGTTTCGTTCCAGATCGCCGTGGTGTTGAGCACCGCGTCGTTGTAGATGTCCAGTATGCCCGGCACATCGGTGGGCCGGGCATCGCGGATTTCGTAGCTCATGACAGCGTCTCGCAAGGTCGTTGCTCGCAGATTAAATGGTTACCAGCCCGCGTACACCTTCGGCTTGCATGTTTTCGCCGCGGCCGCGCTGGATGATTTCGCCGCGGGCCATGACCAGGTACTGGTCAGCCAGCGCTTCGGCAAAGTCGTAGAACTGCTCCACCAGCAAAATTGCCATGTCGCCACGCTCGGCCAAGCGGCGGATGACCGCGCCGATCTCCTTGATCACCGACGGCTGGATGCCTTCGGTCGGCTCGTCGAGAATCAGCAGGCGCGGGCGGCTGGCCAGGGCGCGGCCGATGGCCAGCTGTTGCTGCTGGCCGCCAGACAGGTCGCCACCGCGGCGTTGTTTCATCTGCTCCAGCACAGGGAACAGCTCGTAGATGAAGGCTGGTACCTCGCGGGCTTCGCGGGCGGGGAAGCGCGACAGGCCCATCAGCAGGTTTTCCTCGACGGTCAGGCGCGGGAAGATTTCGCGGCCCTGGGGCACGTAGGCGATGCCGGCCTGCACCCGTTGCTGTGGTTTGAACGCGGTGATCGGCTTGCCTTCCCATTCGATGCTGCCGTCGCGGGCGGGCACCAGGCCCATCAGGCAGCGCAGCAAGGTGGTCTTGCCCACGCCGTTGCGGCCCAGCAGGCAGGTCACTTCGCCGACCTTGGCTTCGAAGGACAGGCCGCGCAGGATGTGGCTGCCGCCGTAGTACTGGTGCAGGGTGTCGATCTTGAGCATGTGAGAGTTCCTGAAAGGGATGCTGTGCCTAAGCCGGCCTTTTCGCGGGCAAGCCCGCTCCTACGACGGGAACCGCCCCATGGCATTACGCCCCCTGTAGGAGCGGGTTTACCCGCGAAGAGGCCGGCACAGGCGCCAAAAATTTCAAATCCGGTCACCGGCCCAGATACACCTCGACCACCCGCTCATCTGCCTGCACCTGCTCCAGCGAGCCTTCCGCCAGCACGCTCCCCTGGTGCAGCACGGTCACATGGTCGGCAATGCTGCCGACGAAGCCCATGTCATGCTCCACGACCATCAGCGAATGCTTGCCAGCCAGGCCCTTGAACAGCTCGGCGGTAAATTCGGTCTCGGCATCGGTCATGCCGGCCACCGGTTCATCGAGCAGCAGCAGTTGCGGCTCCTGCACCAACAGCATGCCGATCTCCAGAAACTGCTTCTGCCCATGCGACAGCAAGCCGGCCTGGCGCTGGGCCAGCGGCAGCAGGCGCAAGGTGGTCAGCACGTCCTCGATGCGCTGGCGCTGGTCACCGCTCAGGCGCGCGGCCAGGCTGGCCCACACCGACTTGTCGGTCTTCAGCGCCAGTTCCAGGTTCTCGAACACGGTCAGCGCTTCGAACACTGTGGGCTTCTGGAACTTGCGGCCAATGCCGGCCTGGGCGATCTGGTATTCGCTCATGCGGGTCAGGTCGAGGGTATCGCCGAAGTAAGCCGTGCCGCTGTCGGGGCGGGTCTTGCCGGTGATTACGTCCATCATCGTGGTCTTGCCGGCACCGTTGGGGCCGATGATGCAGCGCAGCTCGCCCACCCCGATGTACAGGTTCAGCGCGTTGAGCGCCTTGAAACCATCGAAGCTGACGCTGATGTCTTCCAGGCTCAGCACCGTACCGTGGCGGATATCCAGGCCGGCCTTGCGGCTGTGGCCCAGGCCGATGGCATCGCGCCCGGCGCCGAGGTTGTCGAATACCGGTTCCAGCATGAACTCCGGGTGGACTGGGGGCACGCCTCTCATGGCTGGCTCCTTTTCTTCAACAGGCCGACCACGCCCTTGGGCAGGTACAGGGTAACGAGGATGAACAACGCGCCGAGGAAGAACAGCCAGAACTCGGGGAAGGCCACGGTGAACCAGCTTTTCATACCGTTGACCAGGCCGGCACCGAGCAGCGGGCCGATCAGCGTGCCGCGCCCGCCCAAGGCTACCCAGACGGCGGCTTCGATCGAGTTGGTCGGCGACATCTCGCTGGGGTTGATGATGCCCACCTGCGGCACGTACAGCGCACCGGCCAGGCCACACAGCACGGCGCTCAGTACCCACACCAGCAACTTGAAGCCGCGCGGGTCATAGCCACAGAACATCATGCGGTTTTCAGCGTCACGCACCGCGGTGAGCAGGCGGCCGAACTTGCTGCGGGTCAGGCGCCAGCACAGGTACAGGCTGGCAAGCAGCAGGGCCACGGTCAGCAGGAACAACACCGCGCGGGTGCCCTGGGCTGCAATGTCGAAGCCGAGGATGGTGCGGAAGCTGGTGAAGCCGTTGTTGCCACCGAAGCCGGTTTCGTTGCGGAAGAACAGCAGCATGCCGGCAAAGGTCAGGGCCTGGGTCATGATCGAGAAGTACACGCCTTTGATCCGCGAGCGGAAAGCGAACCAGCCGAACACCAGCGCCAGCAGCCCGGGCGCCAGCACCACCAGGCACAGGGCCCAGGCGAAATGCTGGGTACCGGCCCAGTACCAGGGCAGCTCGGTCCACGACAGGAAGGTCATGAACCCGGGCAGGCCGTCGCCGGCGGCCTGCCGCATCAGGTACATGCCCATGGCATAGCCGCCCAGGGCGAAGAACAGGCCATGGCCCAGTGACAGCAGCCCGGCATAGCCCCAAACCAGGTCCAGGGCCAAGGCGACGATGGCGTAACAAAGAATCTTGCCGACCAGGGTCAGGGTGTAGGCCGACACGTGCAGGGTATGGTCTGCCGGCAGTAGTGAGCACAGTGGCAAAGCCACCAGCAGCAGGACGACGACGGCACCGAGGGTAAGGGTCAGGCGTGGGCCGGCCTTTTGCGTAGCAGTGACAAGCAGTGGCTGGTTCATCAGTCGATTACCCGTCCCTTGAGGGCGAACAGGCCTTGCGGGCGTTTCTGGATGAACAGAATGATCAACGCAAGGATGAGGATCTTGCCGAGTACGGCACCGATCTGCGGCTCCAGCAGCTTGTTGGCGATGCCCAGGCCGAACGCGGCCCAGAGGCTACCGGCCAGTTGCCCGACGCCGCCGAGCACCACCACCAGGAATGAATCGATGATGTAGCTTTGGCCCAGGTCCGGGCCGACATTGCCCACCTGGCTCAAGGCCACGCCACCGAGCCCTGCGATGCCCGAGCCAAGGCCAAAGGCGAGCATGTCGACGCGCCCGGTGGACACGCCGCAGCAGGCGGCCATGTTGCGGTTCTGGGTGACTGCGCGCACGTTCAGGCCCAACCGGGTACGGTTGAGCAGCAGCCAGGTGAGCAGCACCACGGCCAGGGCGAAGCCGATGATGACCAGGCGGTTGTATGGCAGCACCAGGTTGGGCAGCAGCTGGATGCCGCCAGACAGCCAGGCTGGGTTGCTCACCTCGACGTTCTGCGCGCCGAACAGCAGGCGGATGGCCTGGATCAGGATCAGGCTGATGCCCCAGGTGGCCAGCAGGGTTTCCAGTGGCCGGCCGTACAGGTGGCGGATCACCGTGCGCTCCAGCGCCATGCCTACCCCGGCACTGACGGCGAACGCCACCGGCAGGGCAATCAGCGGGTAGAACTCGATGGCGCCTGGGGCGAAGCGCTGCAGCAGTACCTGGACCATGTAGGTGCTGTAGGCGCCGAGCATCAACATCTCGCCATGGGCCATGTTGATCACCCCAAGCAGGCCGAAGGTGATCGCAAGGCCCAGCGCTGCCAGCAGCAGGACCGAACCCAGCGACAGGCCGCTGAAGGCCTGGCCGAGCAGTTCGCCTACCAGCAGTTTGCGCTTGACCTGGGCCAGGCTCGTTTCGGCGGCTGTGCGCACGCCCGGGTCTAGTTCTGCATCGGGCTGCAGCAGGGCTTCGAGGCGGGTGCGGGCCAGCGGGTCGCCGGTTTCACCCAGCAGGCGCACGGCGGCCAGGCGCACTGCGGGCTCGCTGGCGCCCAGTTGCAGGTTGGCCAGGGCCAGGCCGAGGGCGGCCTTTACAGCGGCGTCCGGCTCGGCGGCGAAGCGCCGGTCGAGGAAGGCCATTTGCGCGGGCTGTGCGCTTTTCTGTAATTGCTGGGCTGCGGCCAGGCGGGTGTCGCTGTTGTCGCTGAGCAACTGGTGGCTGGCCAGGGCGTTGTCGATCAGGCCGCGCAGGCGGTTGTTCAGGCGCACCTTGCGCGTGTCATCGGTGGCGATGCGGCCTTGGCGCAGGTTTTCCAGCAGCGGCAGGCGCGCGGCATCGGGTTGTGCTGCCCAGCCTTCGAGCAGGCCGGCCTGCTCGGCGGGCTTGGCGGTGAGAAAGAATTCGCCCTCGCTGGCGTGGGTTGCCAGGGGGATTAGCAGGAGAAGTGTGAGCAGGAGTCTGAGCATGCGGGCAATCCTGGAAATCGGTGTTGGATTCTTCGCGGGTGAACCCGCGCCTACACAGAAACGGTGCAAGGTTTGAAACCTGCGCGGTCCTTGTAGGAGCGGGTTCACCCGCGAATGGGCTGCAAAGCAGCCCCATGCACTCAGTTACCTTTCACGGCGTAATCTGGCCGCTTGTCATTGCCTGGAATGAACGGGCTCCAAGGCTGCGCCCTTAGCGGCTGCTCGGTTTCCCACACCACGCTGAACTGGCCGTCATCCTGAATCTCGCCGATCATCACCGGCTTGTGCAGGTGGTGGTTGGTCTTGTCCATGGTCAGGGTGAAGCCCGACGGCGCCTCGAAGCTCTGCCCGGCCAGTGCTTCGCGGACCTTGTCAACGTCAGTGGACTTGGCTTTCTCGACAGCCTGGGCCCACATGTGGATGCCCACGTAGGTGGCTTCCATGGGGTCGTTGGTCACGGCCTTATCGGCACCCGGCAGGCCCTTGGCCTTGGCGTAGGCCTTCCAGTCGGCGACGAATTTCTGGTTGACCGGGTTATCCACCGATTCGAAGTAGTTCCATGCCGCCAGGTGGCCCACCAGCGGTTTGGTATCGATGCCGCGCAGTTCCTCCTCGCCCACCGAGAAGGCCACCACCGGCACGTCGGTGGCCTTCAGGCCCTGGTTGGCCAGTTCCTTGTAGAACGGCACGTTGGAGTCACCGTTGACTGTGGATATGACAGCGGTCTTGCCGCCGGCGGAGAACTTTTTGATGCTGGCGACAATGGTCTGGTAATCAGCGTGGCCAAACGGCGTGTACACCTCTTCGATGTCCTTGTCGGCCACGCCTTTGCTGTGCAGGAATGCGCGCAGGATCTTGTTGGTGGTGCGCGGGTAGACGTAATCGGTGCCCAACAGGAAGAAGCGCTTGGCGCTGCCGCCGTCCTCGCTCATCAGGTATTCCACGGCCGGGATGGCCTGCTGGTTCGGGGCGGCGCCCGTGTAGAACACGTTCGGCGACATCTCTTCGCCCTCATACTGCACCGGGTAGAACAGCAGGCCGTTGAGTTCTTCGAACACCGGTAGAACGGACTTGCGCGACACGGAGGTCCAGCAGCCGAACACCACGGCCACTTTGTCCTGGGTCAGCAGTTGGCGGCTCTTTTCAGCGAACAGCGGCCAGTTGGACGCCGGGTCGACCACCACCGGTTCCAGCATCTTGCCGTTCACGCCACCCTTGGCGTTGATCTGCTCGATGGTCATCAGCGCCATGTCCTTGAGCGATGTCTCGGAAATGGCCATGGTCCCGGAAAGCGAATGCAGGATACCGACCTTGATGGTCTCGGCGGCCTGGATACTCCAGCTCAGGCCCATCGCCGCAATCGATGCGCTGAGGGTAAGGGCCTTGATCAGACTGCGACGCTTCATGTGCTCTCTCCGCTGAGTTTTTTATGGTGTTGGGCAAGCGGGGAGGGCGTTGCAAGGGGTGTGCCTAGTGGCAAAAGGTACGGTTTAGAGGGGCTGTGCGAGGTGTTGGGGCGTTGGTTGGATCCAGGTTGGTGCTTGATGGAATTGTGTGCACAGGATTGGGGCCGCGGTGCGGCCCATCGCGACACAAGGCCGCTCCCACAGGTAAGGCGCCAGCTTTTAGAAATTGAGCAAGACAGTTGCTCCCACATCGGACGGCGTACACCGTGCCTTCGTGGGAACAGCCCCCGAGGCCATCAGCCGTTACGCACGGCCGTGCGGGGATGGCGCCTGCTGCGTACGAGCTGGTAGGTCACCGCCAGCACCACAAACCAGATCGGCGTCACCACCAGCGCTGAACGGGTATCCGCTTCCAGGCTCAGCAACACCAGGATGAAAGCGAAGAACGACAGGCACACGTAGCACATGAAGCGCCCGCCCGGCATCTTGTAGTTCGATGCCTGGTGTAGCGCCGCGCGGTCTTTGCGGTACTTCAGGTATGACAGCAGAATCAGCGTCCACACGAACATGAACAGTACCGCCGACACGGTGGTGACCAGGGTGAATGCCTCGACCACGTTCGGCACCAGGTAGATCAGCACCGCACCGAGCAACAGGCAGGTGCACGAGAAGTACAGGCCGTTGGCCGGCACCGAACGGCTCGACAGTTTTTCAAAGGCCTTGGGCGCGTCACCTTCCTGCGACAGGCCGTAGAGCATGCGGCTGGTGGAGAATACGCCGCTGTTGGCCGAGGAGGCTGCCGAGGTCAGCACCACGAAGTTGATGATGCTCGCTGCCGCCGGCAGGCCTGCCAGCACGAACAACTCAACGAACGGGCTCTTGCCTGGCACCACGTCGCGCCACGGGGTCACGGCCATGATCGCGATCAGCGCCAGCACATAGAACACGATGATGCGGATCGGGATCGAATTGATCGCCCGCGGCAGGGTGCGTTCCGGGTTCTTCGCTTCGGCGGCGGTGGTACCCACCAGCTCGATGCCGACGAAGGCGAACACGGCGATCTGGAAACCGGCGAAGAAGCCCATCAGGCCATGGGGGAACATGCCGCCGTCATTCCACAGGTTGGCCAGCTGGGCGGTGCGCCCGCTGGGCGAGGTGAAGCCGGTGATGACCATGTATAGGCCGGTCGCGACCAGACCGAGGATGGCAACGATCTTGACCAGGGCGAACCAGAACTCCATTTCGCCGAACATTTTTACGGTGACCAGGTTCAGCGACAGCAGCAGCCCTACGCAGGTCAGCGCCGGTATCCACTGCGGCAAGTTAGGGAACCAGAACTGCGTGTAGGCGGCGATGGCGACCACATCGGCAATGCCGGTGACCACCCAGCAGAACCAGTAGGTCCAGCCAGTAAAGTAGCCGGCCCAGGGGCCGAGCAGGTCGGCGGAAAAGTCGATGAACGATTTGTAGTTCAGGTTCGACAGCAGCAGTTCGCCCATGGCGCGCATGACAAAGAACAGCATGAAGCCGATAATCATGTAGACGAAGATGATCGATGGCCCGGCCAGGCTGATGGTCTTGCCTGAGCCCATGAACAGGCCGGTACCGATCGCGCCGCCGATGGCGATCAGCTGGATGTGGCGGTTGGTCAGGTTGCGTTGCAGGTGCGGTTCATCTGTCGCTATGGGTGAGGTTTGCGTCATAGGCTGCATTCCCTTGTAAAGGCCAGTCTTCTTGTCAGAGGTAGCCGGCTAGGCTAACACGCGCGTTCCAGATCGGGGCGCGACAGATCGACTCTCCATTTGCAGCTCAGCATTTGGCCTGTACCGGCCTCTTCGCGGGTAAACCCGCTCCTACAAAGGCAACGCGGTCCCCTGTAGGAGCGGGTTTACCCGCGAAGAGGCCAGCACAGGCAACACAAGGCTCAAGCGCTGGCCAAGACCCGGCGGCGCCTCACCACCAAACTATCCACCCCCCACATCACCACCATCGACACCCCCACCAGCGGGAACATCACCCCCAGCACCAGCATCACTGCCACTGCCGCCTTCCAGCGTGGCAGGTCATGACGCAAAGGCGGTACGCCCAGGCCGCCTTCAGGCCGGCGCTTCCACCACATCACCAGCCCGCTCACCGAACCCAGCAGAATCATCAGGCACACCAGCAGGATGATGATCTGGTTCAGCGCCCCGAACATCTTGCCTTCGTGCAGCATCACGCCCAGCTCGGTGGCGCGGGCGACTGGGCTGTAGTCGTGCCAGCGCACATCGGCCAGAACCTTGCCGGTGTATTGGTCGACATGCAGGGTGGCGTCGTTGCGCGGGTCGTCGGCGAACACGGCAATGGTGAACACCCCGTCGGCAGTGGTGGGCAGGGTAATGCTGTAGCCCGGCTCGACCTGACGCGAAGTGGCAATGTCTTCGATTTGCTGCACGCTCACCTGGGGCGCTGCGGGCAGGTCCGACATCATGTGGTGCCCGCCGTGCTCGGCGTGTGCACCGGACTGTGGCATCGGCGTGTTTTCCATGGCCCAGGGTACGGTCTGGCGGTGTGCGCTGTTCAGCTCACGCGCCTGCTGGTCCGACTTGGGCACGTCGTTCCACATGGCTGCCGGGAAGCGGTTCCACAAATCAGCGTACTGCTTGCCCCACAAGCCGGTCCAGGTCATGCCGCTGATCAGCATCAACAACAGCAAGGCCGAACCCCAGAAACCGGTTACCGCGTGCAGGTCACGCCAGAACAGCCGGCCGCGCGCCGACAGCCGCGGCCAAAGCACGCCTGCGCCACTGCGCCCGCGCGGCCACCACAGGTACAGGCCCGATACCACCAGCACGATGCCCCAGCCCGCCGCCAGTTCCACCAGCCGGTCACCGACCGTGCCGACCATCAGCTCGCCATGCAGGGCGCGGGCGATGGCCTGCAGGTTCTGCTTGCCGTCCTGTTCGCCGAGGACCTTGCCGCTGTATGGGTCGACGAACACGTTCAGTTCGCGCCCGCCGTCATGCACCACGAACTGCGCACTGCGCGCGGCGTTCAGTGGCGGCAAGTACTGGGCGATGTGGCCCTTTGGGTAGGCTTGGCGCACTTCAGCCAGCATCGTGTCTGCGCCCTGCCGGTGCTGGCCGGCCTCGACCACCATCAGCTCGCGGTACAGCAGCGGGTCGAGCTGGGGCTTGAACAAGTAGATGATCCCGGTGATTGCCAACAGGATCATGAACGGGGCCACGAACAGCCCCGCATAAAAATGCCAACGCCAGGCCAGGTTATAGAAAGAGACGCGTGTTCCTCTCATGGGAACCTCCTTTTTTGACCAGCTGAAAGGCGCAACCGAAGCTGCGCCCGTTGTTGTCAGAAGCTGAAGTCGACCTTGGTCCAGAAGGTCCTGCCTGGCTCGTTGACCGGCTGTGGATCTGTAGCCGGGTAGCCGAACCCGGCGTTCCCGGCCAGGTTCAAGTGCTCGGCGTAGGTTTTGTCGAACAGGTTGTCGACCCCTGCGCTGAGCTTGAGGTTGTTGTTCACCTTGTAGGCGCCGTTCAGGGAGAACACGCCGAAGCCGGCGCTCTTGTCGTAGTCCTTGCCGACGACGTTCCCTTGGTTTTCGGCAATGCGGTTTTGCGCCGCCACCAGCCGCCACAGTGCGCCGACGCTCCACACGTCGCGGCTGTAGGTCAGGCCCATGCGGCTTTCCAGGGGAGGCATTTGAGGTAGCGCTTTGCCGTCACTGCTGTTCTTGCCCCAAGCGTAGGCAAGCGTGGCGTCGGCCTTCCAGTTTTCAGTCAGCTGGTAGGCGGCGCCCAGTTCGCCACCCATGATGCGGGCGTCGATGTTCTGCGCCTGGGAGGTGCTCATGCCCATCATGCCGGTGCGGTAGTCGAACAGGATGTAGTCGCGAATCTGCCCGACATAGCCCGAAGCCCAGGCCTCCAGGCGCTCGGTGCGGTACTGGATGCCGAAGTCGAGCTGGGTAGTTTTCTCTGGCTTGATGCCGTCGAAGGCGTTGGCTGCCCCGGCGGGTGCCAGCTTGGGTGAGAACAGCTCCCAGTAGTCGGGGAAGCGCTGGGCGTGGCCGAGGCCGATGTAGGTGGTGGCCGGAATGGCTGCCAGGTCGTGCTCGTAGCGGATGAAACCGCTCGGCAAGGTGTCGGCACGGGTGTCGCCTTCGGTGGCGCTGGTTTTGCGGAAGTCACGCGCCGAGGCGCGGTCCAGGCGGGCGCCGGTAATCAAGCGGTCCTCACCGCTGACGTACCAGGTCAGTTCGCTGAAGGCGCCGTAGTTGTGGAAGTCGGCGTCCTTGGTCCAGGCCTGGCCCTTGTGTGCGTCCACACCCATACCGCCACGCTGGCGATGTTCGTTGGTTTGCGCGTCAATCCCGCTGATCAGCTGCACGTCGGCCCAGCGCCAGGTGGCTTTGATGCGTGCACCCATGGTGCGGCGGTCGACGTTGCTGACCATCGGCATGCCCATCATGCCGCTACCCGACGGCGTGCGCAGGCTGTAGTTGTCCATCACATGGTCGGCGTAGTTGTAGTAGACCTGCGCCTCGACCTTGTCGAGCACCTCGCCGAGGTTGGACTTTTCAAAGCGCAGGCCCAGGCTTTCGCGCTTGAACTGCGAACCGTCCATGCCGCGCCCGGCATAGCGGGCTTCGCCGTCACCCTTGCCGGCAGTCAGCTCCAGCAAGGTGTCCTGGTCGGGTGTCCAGCCGAGGGCGACATCGCCATTCCACTTTTCCCAGCGCGACGGCACGGTGTCGTTGTTGCCGTCGTGGTAGTCGTCCGAGCGTGACTGGTTGCCGACGAAGCGGGCATAGGCCTGACTGTTGCCGGCCGCAGCATCCAGCACCTTGTCGAAGCGGCCGTTGGAGCCGGCCAGCAGGCTTGCGTTGATGCGGCTGCCGAGGGTGCCGAACTTCTCTGGTTCGCGTTCGAAGAGGATGGTGCCGGCCGAGCCGCCGGGCCCCCAGATGACGCTCTGCGGGCCTTTGATCACGGTCAGGCGGTCGTAGGTTTCTGGCGAGATATAGGACGTGGGCGCGTCCATGCGATTGGGGCAGGCTCCAAGCATCAAGCCGCCGTTGGTGAGGATGTTCAGGCGCGAGCCGAACATGCCGCGCAATACCGGGTCGCCGTTGGTACCGCCAGCACGGATTGCCGAGAAGCCGGGGATGGTCTTCAGGTAGTCGGCGCCGTCGCTGGCCGGCACTGGCTGGCGCGGGTCTTTCGGGTTGGTGACCACGGTCAGCGGTGAACTCGGGGCCACGGCGGTGATCACCGTCGGGCTCAGCTCGGGTGCGTCGTGCACATGGCCTTCATGGCCAGGGTCGGCGGCCAGGGCCATGGGTGCGAGCAGCGAACCGCAGAGGGCGGCGATGGTCCCACGCAGGGACAAGGCAAAAACAGGGGTGCAGCCGGACATAATGATTCCAGTCGATCAGTCATGAGTTAGCGCGAAGCCTCCTGGCTTCGTGCGCAAAATGTGGTTTCAGACGTTGATCGAAGAAGGCGGGGCGCGGCTGCGCGCACCAGGGAATACAGCCTGCCGGGCATGGCCCTGGTGCGTTGGCGCAAGCAGGTGGGTGGTGGGGACGATGCTGCCGGCGCTGAGCGGGCTGAGGGCCTGGGGCAGGGCCGGGCAGTTGAACAACAGGCTGCAGTAACCGCACTTTTCCCACATCACATGCAACTGGCCATCGCCGCCGTGGCCGTGATGGGCGTCGCCGCCATGCTGATGGGCAGCCGCCATCGGCATGTCCATCGGCATGTTCATGCCCGCGTGGTGGTCCATCGGCATCGACTGGGAAATCAGCGGGCCGATGAAGATCATCCACATGGCGAACAGGCTCAGCCATCCGCCACCGGCGCGCCTGAGGTCAGGGCGGGTGGTACGGCCGATGCTGTGGCGCGGCAGGCTCATGGCGCGTGCCTGTCAGCAGGTATCAGTGCGCGTGTTCGTGGGCTTGCGGCTGGTCCGCTGGCGCCTGCTTCTGCACGGCCACTTCAACGGTGATGTCGCCGGCCTTTTCGAAGTGCAGGGTCAACGGGAAGCGTTTGCCGTCGCTGAGCAGGCTACGGTCCTTGGGCTGCATCAGCATCACGTGGTAGGCACCAGGGGCAAAGGTCAGGTCCTTGCCGGCAGGCACTACCACACTGGGCACCTGTTGCATCTTCATGGCGCCAGTGGCGCTCATGGCATGCTCGTGCAGTTGCGCGTCATCGCTGATGGGGCTGTCGACGCTGAGCAGGCGGTCATCAGCCTGGCCATTGTTGTGCACCACGAAGTACGCGGCGACGTTAGGCGCGTTGGGTGGCAATTGCAGCGACCACGGGTGGGCAATGTGCAGGTCACCCACGCTGTATTCGTGGGCATTGGCAAAGGCGCCAGGCAGCAGCAGGGCGGCCATGACGAGGGCGTGCTTGAGCATGGTGAATCTCCGTTTCCGTTCTGGTTCAGGCAGACAGCGTGATGAACTCAGGCTAGCGGAGAGGCACGAGGATTCAGCCCAGGCCAGAGCTGGCGGGGCGTGGGTGTGTACTTGGCAGGTGGCGGCAGCAGCCCGCTGAGCAGTGTCGGCGGGTTGTGCAACTGTGGCGGGTAGCCGGGCAGGGCCAGCAACGGCACGGCACCAGAGCAGCACCAGCAGTTCATCATGCCGGCGCTGTCGTCACTTTGCGGGCCGAGGTCGATCTTGGCCAGGGCCTGAACGTCGACGTTGGCCTTGTTGGCCATGCTGGAACAGAAAGCCCCCCACAGCAGCTGCTCGGCCGGGCCCTTGGGCGCAGCAGAAGACAGCGGCATGGCCAGCAAGTTGAATAGCACTGCAAGGCAGGCTATCCAGGCAATGTGCCGACGTGGGGGCATGGAGAGATCCGGTCAGGAATCGTGGTGGCTATTGTAAGGCGGAGTATAGGTAAAAATGGCAGGGTGCGGTGAAGTGACGCAGGTGGCCTGGTAATGGGGGCTGCTGTGCAGCCCATCGCGACACAAGGCCGCTCCCGCAGAATTGCGGCAGCCTCGAATACTGCGCTGTCCTGTGGGAGCGGCCTTGTGTCGCGATAGGGGCGCAAAGCGCCCCCGACACTCTCAAACCTTGTTGCGGCCCATCAACCCGCGCACGGTCTCTTGCAGGTCAGCCGGCAACACCACCACCTTGGCATTGCTGCTGCCCGCCAGGTTCTCCATCGCGCCCACATAGCGTTCGCCCAATAGGTACATCGCCGGTACGGTCTCGTTGCCCACCGCTTCCTTCACCAGCGAAATCGAGCGCGCCGAGGCCTCGGCCAGGCTGATCTGCGCCTCGGCATCCAGCCTGGCCGCCTGCAGGCGCGCCTCTGCTTCAAGGATCGCCGCCTGTTTGGCCCCTTCGGCGCGGGTGACGTCGGCCTTGCGCTCACGCTCGGCTGCGGCCTGGCGTTCCATGGCCAACTGCATGTTTTCCGAAGGTTTGATGTCTTGAATTTCCACCGAGCGCACGGTCACGCCCCAGTCTTCGGTCTGCTCGGACATTGCATCGCGCAGACGGGCCTTGATCTGCTCGCGGCTGGACAGCGCCTCGTCGAGGTCCATTGCACCGACGATGGCGCGCAGCGAGGTCATGGTCAGGCTGGTGACGGCGAACGAGAAGTCCTGCACGCCATACGAGGCTTTCTGCGGGTCGACTACCTTGGCGAAACACAGGGCGTTGGCGACGATTACCGCGTTGTCCTTGGTGATGATTTCCTGCTGCTGCACATCGAGGATGATGTCCTTGGTCGGCAGGCGGTAGGCGACCACGTCCATGTAGGGGATGACAATGTTCAGGCCCGGCTTGAGGGTGCTGTGGTAGCGGCCCAGGCGCTCGACGATCCACTCCTCGCCCTGGGGCACGATGCGCACCCCCTTGAACACGGTGATCAGGACGAACAGGGCAATGGCGCCGACGACGATGAGGCTGGTCATGCTGCAAAATTCCTTTTAATGCGGATTCAGGCCCGGATAACGCGGGCGGTGTTCCCCTCGATGGCGGTCAGGCGTACCCGCTCGCCGGCGGCGATCTGGCTATCGGCGATGCAGGTCCATTCTTCGTTGCCGAGGATCGGCTTCTGGAAGCGTACGCGGCCTTTCTGGAACTCCGACACGGGAGCGGTCAGCAGGCCCACTTCGCCGATCACGCTGTCGGCGGTCCAGCGCACATCCGGCTGCTTGCGCCGGAACACTTTGAACCACAGCACAGTGGTGGCCGACGACAGCAGTACCCACAGCAGGACCTGCATGTCCAGTTGCAGGCTGGGTGCGGCGAGCGAGATAAGCGAGACCAGCACGGCGCCGATGCCGAACCAGAGTATGAAGAACGTTGGGAGGACCAGTTCAAGCAGGATCAGCGCGATGCCGAAGACCAGCCAGATCCACCATTGCATTTCCATATGGGTGAAACCTTCCGGGGGAGGGGCGTCGAGTTTAAGGCAGCAGAGCGGCAACGGGCCACTGGGTTAGTTGGAAGAAAAGTCTGAAATCGTTGTAGGAGTGCCTGTGTGTCGCGAAAGGGCAGCGCCTAGAGGGCGAGTGCTGTTGCCAGGTCCGCCAGTGAGTCGAATGCCCGGTCCACCTCCGGCAGTGCCGGACGTTTCAGGACAAGCACCGGCACGCCAAGCTCCCGCGCTACCTCCAGCTTCGGCTCGGTCGCCACACTGCCGCTGTTCTTGCTGATCAGCACATCGATGTGGCGGCGCTGGAACAACGCCCGCTCATCTTCGATATGGAACGGCCCACGTGCGCCAATCACTTCACAGCGCTCGTTGCCAGGGCACGCCTCCAGCGCACGCAAGGTCCAGAACTGCTCTGGCGGAATCTCGTCCAGGTGCTGCAGCGGCTCGCGTCCTAGCGTGAACAGTGGCCTGCGGAACGGCTTCAGTGCTTCGATCAACCCTGCCCAATCCTCGACTTCTCGCCAGTCGTCCCCTGCTTGCGCCTGCCAGGCGGGGCGACGCAAGGCCCAGCACGGGATGCCGGCGTTGCGTGCGGCGTTGGCGGCATTGCGGCTGATTTGCGCGGCATAGGGATGGGTGGCGTCGATCAGCAGGGTGATGCCCGCTTCGCGCAGGTAACGGGTCAAGCCCTCGACACCGCCATAGCCCCCGACCCGCACCTGGCATTGCAAGCCCTGCGGCACGCGGCCGATACCGGCCAGGCTGTAGACATGTCGAGGCCCGAGTTGGCGGGCCATCGCCAGGGCTTCAGTGACCCCCCCCAGCAACAGGATGCGCGCAGTCATTGCACACCCGCCTGGCCGACGATGCCGCCTTGGCGGTCGATGGCGAACACCTCCACGTGCACCTGCGCCGGCACGACGCTACGGGCGAAGGCCAGGGCGTGGGCACACACCGCGTCACCCAGGGCAATGCCGGCCGCATGAGCCAGGGCGAGCGCTTGCTGGCTGGTGTTGGCGCCGCTGATGGCAGCCTGCAACGCCTCGTCAGCGCCAATGTCTGCGGCCCAACCTGCCAGTTGCGGCAAGTCGATGCTGGAGTGACGACTGTGCAGGTCCATGTGCCCGGCGGCCAGTTTGCTGATCTTGCCGAAGCCGCCGCACAGGGTCAGGCGCGGCACCGGTACCTTGCGCAGGTGCTTGAGCACCGCGCCGACGAAATCGCCCATTTCGATCAGGGCGATTTCCGGCAGGCCGTAGACGCGGCGCATGGTGTCTTCGCTGGCATTGCCGGTGCACGCGGCTATGTGCGTGTAGCCGTTGGTGTGGGCCACGTCGATGCCTTGGTGGATCGAGGCAATGTAGGCCGCGCAAGAGAACGGCCGGACGATGCCGCTGGTGCCGAGGATCGACAGCCCGCCGAGGATGCCCAGGCGCGGGTTCATGGTTTTCAGGGCCAGTTGCTCACCACCTTGCACATTGACCGTGACCTCGAAGCCGCCAAGGTAGCCGCACGCGTCGGCCAGGCGTTGCAGGTGTTCACTGATCATGCGCCGAGGCACCGGGTTGATGGCCGGTTCACCCACCGCCAGCACCAGCCCCGGGCGTGTCACCGTGCCCACGCCGCTGCCAGCGACAAAACCAATGCCAGGTTCCGCCAGCAGGCGCACCTGGCTATAGAGCAGGGCACCGTGGGTCACGTCCGGGTCGTCACCCGCATCCTTGAGGGTGCCGGCTTCGGCGCACTCGCCGATCAGGCGGCAGAATTCCAGGCGCATCTGCACGACCTTGCCTTTGGGCAAGGTGATGTCCACCGCATCATCACGCTGCCCGGTGAGCAGCAGCTTGGCCGCTGCCAGGCTGGTGGCGGTGGCGCAACTGCCAGTGGTAAGGCCGCTGCGCAGAGGCGCGGGCTGTTCGCGGGTTTCTTCACGCATCGGCGGGTTTCAGTACTTCCAGAAGGGTGATCGGCAGCGCCTGGCGCCAGGTGTCGAACGCACCCAAGGGCTGGGCATGAGCGACATGGATGCGGGTCAGCTCACCACCGTGCTGTTCGCGAAAATGTGCCAGGGCCAGTTCGCTTTGCAGGGTGACGGCGTTGGCCACCAAACGGCCGCCGGGGCGCAGGCTTGCCCAGCACAGGTCCAGTACACCTGCGCGGGTAACGCCGCCTCCGATGAAGATTGCATCCGGTTGTTCCAGGCCTTGCAGCGCCGCTGGCGCCTTGCCGCGAATCAGTTGCAGGCCGGGTACACCCAGTGCATCGCGGTTATGCTCGATCAAACCCTGGCGGCCTTCGTCGGCCTCGATGGCCAGGGCGCGGCATGCCGGGTGGGCGCGCATCCATTCGATGCCGATCGAGCCGCAGCCCGCACCGACATCCCACAAAAGTTCGCCGGGTTGCGGTGCCAGGCGCGCCAGGGTGATGGCGCGGACATCGCGCTTGGTCAACTGGCCATCGTGCCGGTATGCGGCGTCTGGCAGCCCGGCCAGCCGGTGCAGGCGGGGCGCATCGGGCGTAGCCAGGCATTCGATGGCGACCAGGTTGAGCGCCGCGATACCGGTGTGCGGCCAGTCCTGGGCGGTGCCGGCCAGTGCACGTTCGTCCACACCCCCCAGGTGCTCGAACACCTGCAGGCGGCTTGGGCCGAAGCCTTGCTCGCGCAGCTGCGCGGCAATTGCCGCCGGGCTGTCGCCATCGTTGCTCAGCACCAGCAGGCGCATGCCGCTGTACAAGTGGGCATTGAGCGCTGCCAGGGGGCGGGCCACCAGCGACACCACCTGCAGGTCCTGCAGCGGCCAGCCCAGGCGGGCAGCGGCCAGGGCGCAGGAAGAGGGCATCGACAGCACGCGCATTTCTGCAGCAGGCACCTGGCGCGCCAGGCTGGCACCGACGCCGTAGAACATAGGGTCACCGCTGGCCAGCACGCACACCGGCTCGCCGCGAAGGGCCAGCACCGGGGCCAGCGAGAACGGGCTGGGCCAGGCCAACTGTTCAGCGGTCACGCAACGTGGCAGCAAGGCCAGCTGGCGCGGGCTGCCGAAGACCCGGCCAGCGCCCAGCAGGGCGCGCCGGGCCTGTTTGCCCAGGCCGCTGAAGCCGTCTTCGCCGATGCCTACTACTGTCAGCCAGGGTGTCATGTATTTCGATCCGCCATTTTTGGGGCCGCTTCGCGCCCCTTCGCGGGCAAGCCCGCTCCTACAGATACAGGGCAGCCTGTGCAGCCTGCAGTGATCCTGTGGAAGCGGGCGAGCCCGCGAAGAAGGCGACGCGGTCCTGAAATTCTACTTAATCGCCGAGGATGCTCGACCACCGGCTTTTCATGCCGCCGGACAAAGCAGGCATAATACCGCGCCTTCTACACTCAAGCGCATTTTCACAGACTGCCGGATGCCCCTTTGACGCAGGCCCATGCCCCCCACGTATCGCCCCGCCCCTCGGCCTGCCCGGGGTTGTGGCGCATTGTCAGTGCCCGTGATGGCGGTATCTGCCGCATCAAGCTGCCGGGTGGCCTGCTGCTGGCCGAGCAGGCTGAAGCCGTGGCGGCGGCGGCGGAGCGTTTTGCTGGCGGCGTGATCGAGGCCACCAACCGTGGCAACCTGCAGATTCGCGGCATTGGCAGCGAGCATCGCGCTTTGGTCGAGGCACTGCTCGCAGCCGGCCTGGGACCACGCGATGCCGCGGGTGACGATGTGCGCAACGTGATGCTCAGCCCGCTGGCCGGGCATGACCCGCTCATGCTGCTGGACGCCCGGCCGCTGGCCGGGCAGATCCTCGACCTGTTGGAAGGCACCCCGCGCTTTCACCAGCTGTCGGCCAAGTTCGCTGTGCAGCTGGATGCCGGCGAGCGCCTGGCGATGCTCGAACACCCCCATGACCTGTGGCTGTCGCCCCTGCACCTGGATCAGCAGACCTGGCTGGCGTTTGGCCTGGCAGGTTGCCCGGCAGAGGGCCAGGCGCTCGGTGCGGTGCCGCTGGCGCAGGGCCTGATGCTGGTGCGCGCCGTGCTGGAGCGCTTCCTCTATCTGGCATCCCCGACGCAGACGCGCATGCGCCAGCTGCTTGAGGTGTACCCGCCAGCTGATTTTGTCGCTGGGCTCGGCCTGGACATCCGCCGCGATGCCGCCGTGCTCACGTGGCGGCGTGAACAGCACCGCGCCTCGTGGTTGGGCAGGTTGCCCCAGGCGCAGGGCGTTGCCCTTGGCGTTGCCCCGCCGCAAGGCCGCCTGACCCCCGCGATGCTGCGTGGCGCCGCACGTATTGCCCGTGAACTGGGCGATGCCAGCATGCGCCTTAGCCCCTGGCAAAGCCTGGTGCTGACCAACCTGCAAGCGCAGCACATCGATCAGGCCCTGGCCGAACTGTCTGCGCTGGGGTTGCTGTGCCACGACCGTGAACCCCTGGCGCGTATCAGCGCCTGCACCGGTGCCAGCGGCTGCGCCAAGGCCCTTGCCGAGACCAAGGCTGACGCCGTTGTCCTGGCCGCGCTGCTGGGCCCTGGCGTGCCGGCCAGCGTGCACCTGTCTGGCTGCCCCCGTTCCTGTGCTGTGGCCCATGTTGCCCCGGCCACCTTGCTGGCCCGCTCGCCGGGCCGTTACGACTTGTACCTGCGTGATGCGCGCCAGCCGGGTTTCGGTGCCCTGCGCGCCACCGACCTTACCTTGAATGAAGCAGGCGCCATGCTCGACCTGCCGACGGAGCACCTTGATGATTGACTACATCCGCGATGGTCAGGAGATCTATCGCAATTCCTTCCGGATCATCCGTGAGGAAGCCCGACTCGAGCGGATCCCCGCAGACCTTGAAAAGCTCGCCGTGCGCGTGATCCACGCCTGTGGCATGGTCGACGCCATCGATGGCCTGCAGTTCTCCGACGGTGCCGGCCGGGCCGGGCGCGAGGCGCTGCTCAACGGCGCGCCGATCCTGTGCGATGCGCACATGGTGGCCGAAGGGATCACCCGGGCCCGCTTGCCAGCTGACAACAAAGTCATCTGCACCCTGCGTGACCCCAGCGTGCCGGGCCTGGCCAAAGACGCTGGCAACACACGCTCCGCCGTAGCCCTGGAGCTGTGGCGCCCTTACCTGGAGGGCAGCGTGGTGGTCATCGGCAATGCCCCTACCGCGTTGTTCTACCTGTTGGAAATGCTCGACGCCGGTGCGCCCAAGCCGGCGCTGATCCTCGGTTTCCCGGTCGGTTTCGTCGGCGCTGCCGAGTCCAAGGCCATGCTCGCCGCCGACAGCCGTGGCGTGCCGTTCGTGATCATGCAAGGCCGCCTGGGCGGCAGCGCGATGGCCGCCGCGGCGGTCAACGCCCTGGCCACGGAGGTGGAATGATGGCCCCGCGCGGACGACTGCTTGGCCTGGGCGTGGGCCCTGGCGATCCTGAACTGATTACCCTCAAGGCCCTGCGCCTGTTGCGTGAGGCGCCGGTGGTCGGCTACTTCGTGGCCAAGGGCAAGCGTGGCAATGCCTTCGGCATTATCGAGGCGCACCTGCAGCCCGAGCAGACCTTGCTGCCGCTGGTCTACCCGGTCACCACCGAAGTGCTGCCGGCGCCGCTGTCCTATGAGCAAGTGATCAGCGACTTCTACGACGAAGCCAGCGTACAGGTGGCCGAGCACCTGGATGCCGGCCGCGACGTGGCGGTGATTTGCGAAGGCGACCCGTTCTTCTATGGCTCCTACATGTACTTGCATGACCGCCTGGCGCAGCGCTACGAGGCAGAAGTGATTCCCGGTGTCTGCTCCATGCTCGGTGGCGCTTCGGTGCTAGGGGCACCGCTGGTGTACCGTAACCAGAGCCTGTCGGTGTTGTCCGGCGTGTTGCCCGCTGAAGAGCTCAAGCGCCGTCTGGCCGACGCCGATGCAGCGGTGATCATGAAACTTGGGCGCAACTTCCCCAAGGTGCGCGAAGTGCTGGCCGAACTGGGCCTGGACGGGCGTGCGCTGTATGTGGAACGGGCGACCATGGCCAACCAGAAGATCGTGCCGCTGGACCAGGTCGACCCGCAGTCGTCGCCCTACTTCTCGCTGATCATCGTGCCGGGGGAAAAATGGCAGGGCTGAACATGCACAAGGCACCAGCCATCGTCATTCTCGGCCCGGGCAGCCTGGCGACGGCGCAGCGTATCCAGGCCTGTTATCCACAGGCCACGATCCATGGCCTCGAGGGGCGTGTCGAGGGTGCGGACCAGTCGTACGCGTCGTTTGGCGATACCCTGCGGGGGTTGTACCAGCAAGACACGCCGATCATCGCGTTGTGCGCCGCGGGTATCGTCATCCGCAGCCTGGCCAGCCTGCTCAGCGAGAAGGGCAGCGAGCCGCCGGTACTGGCCGTGGCCGAGGATGGTAGCGCGGTAGTGCCGTTGCTCGGCGGCCTCGGCGGGGTGAACGTGATGGCGCGCGAAATCGCTGACGCGCTGGGCGTTTCCGCCGCCATCACCACCAGTGGCGAGTTGCGCTTCGGGACTTGCCTGCTGAACCCGCCGCAGGGCTATGCATTGGCGGACATCGAGCAAGGCAAGCGCTTTGTATCCGACCTGTTGGCGGGTGAGTCTGTGCGCATCGAAGGTAACGCCCCGTGGCTGCAGCTGGCGCAGTTGCCCGCCAGCGAAGCGGCGCAGCGCACCATTCATGTGGGGCATCAGGCGCGCCCGGCCAACCGCGACGAGCTGCTGATCCACCCGCGCCTGGTGGTCGTGGGCGTTGCAGGTGGCAATCTGCACAGTATTCGCGCAGCACTGCAGCAGGCCGGCATCGCCGAGCCCTCGGTAGCCTGCGTGCTGGCCGACGAGCGAACCATGGCCGACAGCGCCTTGCACGAAGCTGCGCAGGCCTTGGGGGTCCCCTTGCGCTTCGCCACCGGCCTTGGCGATGTGGCCAGCATGGTCGCTGCGGCGGTGCCCGATGCCGAGTTGATAGCGCTTGAAGAGGTCGTGGTCGCGGTGGCGCCTGCCCCGATCGACGTAGCGCAGGTCGGCCGCCGTCGCGGTCGCCTGGCGGTCATCGGCCTTGGCCCAGGTGCGGCGGACCTGATGGTGCCGGCGGTCAAGGCCGAACTTGCGCAGGCCGAAGAGGTGCTCGGTTACGAAACCTACGTGCGCATGGCTGGCCCGTTCCGCAGCGACCAGGTGCTGCACTGCACCGACAACCGCGAAGAGATGCAGCGCGCCCGACATGCCTTCGAGCTGGCGGCCCAAGGCCGTTCGGTGGTGGTGGTGTCGTCAGGCGACCCGGGCGTTTTCGCCATGGCCGCTGCGGTGCTCGAAGCTTTGCACGAATCCAGTGACCCTGCCTGGCATCGCGTCGACCTGCAGATCTTGCCAGGGGTTTCAGCCTCGCTGGCAACCGCCGCCCAGGCAGGTGCACCGCTGGGGCATGACTTCTGCGTGATGTCGCTGTCGGACAACCTCAAGCCCTGGTCGATCATTGAAAAGCGCCTGGACCTGGCTGCCCAGGCCGACCTGGTGCTGGCCTTCTACAACCCGATCTCCAAGGCCAGGCCGCACCAGCTCGGTGTGGCCCTGGAGGTTGTGCGCCGCCACCGTGACGGGAACACGCCTGTAGTCCTTGGCCGTGACATCGGTAGGCCGGGGCAGACACTGAAGGTAGTCACCTTGGCCGAACTGCTGCCAGAAATGGTCGACATGCGCACCATGGTTCTGGTTGGCTCCTCTACAACCTGTGTATTCCCTCGCCTGTCGGGTGGGGTGTGGGCCTACACGCCGCGTTGGTACCCCACCGCCAACTAGTTGCGTCGGAAACTCTTCAGCGCGCTTTGTGGCCAGCGCGCTGGCTAAGGTGATTGCCCTTGACTCAAGGGGCAACCATCAAGGAGTTTCCAATGTCCGATGCAACCCAAATCACCACCACCGATGCCGCCATCCTGGTAGACGGCAACCTGCTTGCCTTCGGCGCGGGCATGTCTGCGCAAAGCCGTCATGATGTGAAGAATGCCTTCCACTTCGCCACGTTGGTCGCCGACAAAGCTTTTGACGCCGAAAAGCAGAGCCGGGAGTGGTACGACAAATTCATCGATGTCATGCGAGACCTTGGCTTTACCATCCCACGCCGTACCTTCGAACTTGAAACCTCGGTGGAACTGTCCGTCACCGTAGGCGCCGTGGCCATCCGCGCGATAGGTGTGGTCGGCAATGCGATGCTGGGCGGCACCAAGCTGGGTGAAGTGGCAAAGCGGGCGTTTGACAAAATGACCACAGTCGAAAACGACGCCAAGGTGCTCCACCACAAGCGCAAGAACAAAGCCAGGGGCCTGGTCGGCCTGGCCTCCTGCATTGAAACCTCAAAAAACGATGTGGTCATGGTGGTGAGCTGCATCCAGGCATCTGCCCCAGCACTGGACGACGATGTGCTCGGCATCCAGTGGAAGCTGGACAGGTCCGCTTACTACGCCGGCACGGCAGTGCTCACCCTCAATAACTTTGTCTACGACAAAGTCCGCGAAACCGTAGAAAACAAACTCGGCGTGCGCAGTGTCGAGAACGTGCTCGAGTACGACATCTGATTGCTCGGCGGCGTAGTCGCAACGCCGCCTTGTTCGGTTCTTTGTGACGAGGTAACACGATGGATAGAGCAGATGAGCAACTGATGTTGATTGGCGGAACAGCATTGCTGTATTCGCCAGGTGCAGTCGAGGCACAACGCCAGGCCGCTTTCGATTCAGTCCTGTACGCGCAGTTGGTAGCCAACAAGCACGCCGGTTCACGCGTGGACAATTATGAAAACTGGTATGCCGCGTATCGGGAGGCCTACCGCCAACTGGGCTGGATCAAGCTGGCCAGTACTCATGACCTGAAACCGTTGGGGCGACCTGTGCGCAACGCGCATATACAGCCACTTGAAGCGTGGCTGAAGATGCGTTCGCTTCGCCATGAGGCCGTGCTGGCGGCGATAAAGACGGGCCTTGGCCAGTCTGCTGAAGGCTTCCGGCACTTGCTGAGTTTCTGCGCGCATGATCAGGCGCAGTGCTCCACCCTGGTCATCGAACTTGGCGTACTCAAGCCGGGCCCGGCGCTGGACTTGTGCAGCATCTCGCTGCAAATCGACAAGCCACTCTCGCTAGTTTCGCTGGAGACATTTCTGGGCGAACAAGTACTTGAGGGCGAGGCCGAGTTCAACGGCGTTTCCCTGGCATTGGATGAAGGACGCTTCCAACGCCAGCGTGATGAATTGCAGGCCTTGATGAAAACCAAGGATGCACAGGCCGTTTACCGGTTCGACCCTTACGCACAACCTACAGGAGCAGCATCATGAGTGAAGCCACGTCTGCCGTGATCGGCGCTGGGATTGTTTCGTTCTTGCCGGGCGTCGACGCCGCGCAGAAAAACAAGGTGAAGCTGGCCTTGGCAATGGCCGAAAGAGCCACCGAGGCCGCTTTCAAAGAGGGGCTGATTAAAGACTGGTTCGCTTATTACCGTAACCAACTCAAATTCATGGGGTGGGATGCGGTAACGGCTGAGCAGATCCATTGGCCGGACAAGACGCGTACGCAACAGACGGATCAGGTGCTGCAGACCCTGTCCAAAACTGCCGGGGACAGCTTTGCATCGTCGGTCAAAGTGTCCATTCAAGCGTTGCTGACCAAGCCGTCGGTGCTGAAGGAACTTGAGAAAAAGGCATTCGAGATGCAGCACTTTCAAGTGTTGGCCTGTGCGCCGGCCGGTAATAACCGTGTCGACATGGTGATTTACCACGAAACGGACAAGCAGTCTGTTTTCAGTGCAGGGTTCATCAGCCGCAAGCGCAGTTACAAGAATGTGCGTGCGGAGCTGGTCCGGTTCAATATTCTGGCCTTCGAGAACAGCGTAATGCCAAAAGTGCAGGAAAGCGTCGTCAAGGTATCCCTGGCGCGCATTCATGACTATGCCATCTAAGGCACCAGGTACCCTTTGATCCCTGTAAAAATGATCTGCGCCGCCAGGGCACAGACGAACAGCCCCATCAAACGGCTGACGATCTGCAGGCCCTGGTCGCCCAGGATTCGCTCGATACCGTGGGACAGGTAAAGCACTAGGCCGACAGTGAAACTGGCCAGGGCAATGCTGACGATGGCCAGCAGTTTTTCATCCCAGTGCGGCTGGCTTACCCCCATCACCAACAGCGCACCGATGGTGCCGGGGCCAACCGTCAGCGGAATGGTCAGCGGTACGATGGTCACATCCTGCTGCACGTTGTCGGCCTGTACCGCCGGCTTGCCCTGGGCCATGCCCAGGGCCGAAATGAATAGCACGCTGCCGGCACCGATGCGGAAGGCATCGGCGGTGATGCCGAAAATTCCGAAGATCGCGCGCCCGAACAGGTAGAGCATCACGCTGGCGACCAAGGCTGCGAACGCGACCTTCCAGGCCAGTTGCTTGCGCTCCTTGCTGGAGTGGCCGCGGGTCAGGCTGATGAAACACGACAGCACGAAGAACGGGCTGTAGAGCACGAGCATTTTCAGGTAGACGCTGAACAACTCATGGAGCATGAGCAGTGTTCCTTGGGTTTATGCCGGCGCGGCCTTGTGTCGCGAGGCCGCTCCTGCAAGAGCATTGGATATCGGTCAGGACGTATGTGCCGGGTCCACCTTGGCTTCCCGGTGATTGGCCCAGTATTGAATCAGCTCGCGCAACTGCGACAACTCCACCGGCTTGGCCATGTGTCCGTCCATGCCTGCCAGCCGCGCGCGCTCCTTGTGTTCGGCCAGTATGTGCGCTGTCAGTGCCACCACCGGCGTGCGCTGGCGCTGGTTGTCAGCTTCCCAGGCCCGCAACTGCTGGGTGGCCGAGAAACCGTCCAGTATCGGCATCTCGCAGTCCATCAACACCAGGTCATAATGCTGCGCTTTCATTGCTTGCAAGGCCTCTTCGCCATTGCAGGCGGTATCGGGCTTGAGGTTGAGCTTGCCGAGCATGCTGCGGATCACCTTGGTCGAGATGCTGTTGTCTTCGGCGACCAGCACGCGGAAGTCGCCTGGCAGGTCCAGCGCCTGCGGGATGCCAGGCAGGCTGGCAGGTATCGCCTGTTCGCGGCCGCGCTGGGCCAGCTCCTCGGCCAGGGTGGTCTTCAACGTATAACCGGCCACCGGCTTGGCCAGTATTCGCTTGACCCCGGCGTTGCGCGCGATGACTTTGCTCGGCGCATTGCTGATGCCGGTGAGCATCACCACCAGAATGTCGTGGTTCAGGCTCGGGTCTTCCTTGATCTTGGCGGCCAGCTGCATGCCGGTCATGCCGGGCATGTTCTGGTCCAGCAGCACCGCGTCGAAGTAGTCGCGCAGGTGCGCCTTGGTGCGCAAAAGGGCCAGAGCTTCCTTGCCCGACGGCACTGCGCTGACGTTCATGCCCCAGGCGCTGCACTGCTGTACAAGCACCTTGCGGCACGTGTCGTTGTCGTCCACTACCAGCACGCGGGCATCGCGCAGCGGGCTGTCGAGGTCCGCCGGTGGCTGTTCCAGGCGTGAAGGGTCCAGCGGCAAGGTCAGCCACAGGGTGTTGCCCATGCCGGTGTTGCTCTTGATGCCGAACTCGCCCTGCATCAGACCGATCAACTGTTTGGCGATGACCAGCCCCAGGTGGCCACCCAGCTTGTTGCTGGAAAGGAAGTGGTGGCTGTGCAACTCGGCCTGCAGCAAGGCTTCACGGTCGGCAGCGGGCAACGGCTCGCCGCTGTCCTGCACGGCGATACGCAGGCGTGGCACCTCGCCGCGTTGATCCAGCGCCACCACCAGCAGGATCTCGCCCTGGTCGGTGTTTTTCAGGGCGTTTTCCAGCAGGCTCGACAAGGCCTGGCGCAGGCGCGTCGGGTCTCCGCTGATAACCCGCGGTACTTGTGGCTGGGTGAAGCTGATCAGCTCGATGTTCTGTTGCTCGGCCTTGGCGCGGAAGATGTTCAGGCAATCCTCGATCAGCGCGTTAAGGTCGAACTGCACATCATCCAGCTCGATTTGCCGGGATTCCAGCTTGGAAATGTCCAGAATTTCGTTGATCAGCGTCAGCAGCTCGTTGCCCGCGCTGTGGATGGTCTGCACATAGTCACGTTGCTTCACCGACAGCGGTGTGCCCAGCAGCAGTTCAGTCATGCCGAGCACGCCGTTCATCGGGGTGCGGATTTCGTGGCTGATCTTGGCCAGGAACTCGGCTTTGGCGTTGATTTCTGCATCGCTGGCGGCCAGTGCACGGCTGGCGCTGAAACGCTCCTCGCTTATGCGCCGCAGCCGTTCACTGACTGCCAGGTTGAGCAGCAGGCCACTGACCACGGTCAGGCCCAGCAGGATGCACAGCAGCCAGGGTGTCGAGGTGCGTGTCAGGCCCAGCAGGGCTGGCAGCAGGACCAGGCCTCCGAGGTTGAACACCACCATGGCCAGGCTGAACAGGCGTCCGGGTGCATAGCCCTTGTACCAGTGGTAGCTGCTGACCAGCAGCATGCTTACGCTGCCCAGCGCCATCAGGGCGTAGGTCATCAGGTTCAGTGGCAGGGTATCGACGAACAGCAGCACCAGGCCACTGAGCCCGACAATCAGCATCTCACCCTGCAGCAGGCGGTTAAGCCGTGGCGAATTGCACGGCGAAAAGAAATGTTGGGTGAAATACAACCCGGACAGGCCGGCCAGGACCAGCGTCAGATAGGCGGCAGGCGTTTGCGCACTGTGCCACACATGCCACCAAGGGCCGCTGAGGTTCAGCAGGATCAGGCCGCTGAGCAGCATCAGGCCGTGGTACAGCGCCAGGATCAGGGTGGTGCTGGAGCGGGTGTAGAGGAAGCGGATCAGGTTGTGCATGATCAGCATGATCAGGCCGCCGAACAGCATGCCGAACCACAGCGGCTGGCGTTGATCCGAGGCTGCCTCGGCCGCAGGTTCAAGGCTGATGGCCGGACGCAGCTGGTGCTCTGAGGCCAGGCGCAAGTAGATGTCCAGCGGTTGCCTGCTGTTGGGCAGGGGCAATACATGGTCGCTGCCACGCAGGGTCGGGCTGGCATTGCCGGTCTGGCGCCCGTGGTGCAGCTGACGCAGAAGTTGTTCGCCTTCGAGGGCGTAGAGGTCCAGGCCAGAAAGGTCTGGGGCAAATACCCGCAGCAGCTGCTCCTGGTCACCTGGTGCCAGACGATAGTGCAGCCACAAGGCCTGTCCAGCCGGGGCAGCATCAAGGTCGGCGAGAGGCAGTGGGCTGAACTGGTTGCGATAGCGCTCGGAGCGTACATCGCTCAGTTGCAGGTTGGCCTGTTCGTCGAGCAGAACGGTCCAGCCTCCGTCATGTTCGGCCGCAGCCGGAAACATGCAGAGCAGGGTCAGCAAGCTGACGATCAGAGCTGAGGCAATCCGAAGCCGACGCACTACGAAATCCCTTCTTGGCCGATGTGCCGGGTACTCACTATGCGCGGCGCGCGAAGTCGAAGGCAAGGCCCATTCCGGGCCCTGTCGACGAGCCGGATGCCGCAGGCTGAAACCGCTACGGCATACCGGTAGTACTTACTGCTGGTGCTCACCGCGCTCGCGGGCGATGGCCCGATAGCCGATGTCGGAACGGTAGAAACTGCCGTTCCAGCTGACTTCCTTGGCCAGGCGATAAGCCTGCTGCTGCGCGTCGGCAACGGTGCTGCCCATGGCGGTGGCACACAGCACGCGCCCGCCGTTGGTGGTTACCTTGCCATCCTTGAGCGCAGTACCGGCATGGAATACCTTGCCTTCGATCTTGGCGGCAGCGTCCAGGCCGTTGATCACGTCGCCCTTGGCGTAGTCGCCCGGGTAACCGCCCGCTGCCAGGACCACGCCCAGGCTCGGGCGCGGGTCCCACTGTGCTTCGACCTTGTCCAGTGCCTTGGCGAACGCAGCTTCCACCAGCAGTACCAGGCTCGACTCCAGGCGCAGCATGACCGGCTGGGTTTCCGGGTCGCCGAAGCGGCAGTTGAACTCGATGACCTTGGGGTTGCCCGCCTTGTCGATCATCAGGCCGGCGTAGAGGAAGCCGGTGTAGACGTTACCTTCCTCGGCCATGCCGCGCACGGTTGGCCAGATCACCTGGTCCATCACGCGCTGGTGCACGTCGGCGGTAACCACCGGGGCAGGGGAGTAGGCGCCCATGCCGCCCGTGTTCGGGCCGGTATCCTGGTCGCCGACGCGCTTGTGGTCCTGGCTGGTGGCCATGGGCAGCACGTTGTGGCCGTCGACCATGACGATGAAGCTGGCTTCCTCGCCGTCAAGGAACTCTTCGATCACAACACGCGAACCGGCTTCACCGAAGGCGTTACCGGCCAGCATGTCACGCACGGCGGCTTCGGCTTCTTCCAGGGTCATGGCGACGATTACGCCCTTGCCCGCAGCCAGGCCGTCGGCCTTGATCACAATCGGCGCGCCCTTTTCCTGCAGGTAGGCCAGGGCTGGCTCGATCTCGGTGAAATTTTGGTAGTCGGCGGTCGGGATCTTGTGACGCGCCAGGAAGTCCTTGGTGAAGGCCTTGGAGCCTTCCAGCTGGGCCGCGCCCTTGGTTGGGCCGAAGCAGTCCAGGCCGCGGCTGCGGAACAGGTCGACCACGCCGATAACCAGCGGTGCTTCCGGGCCGACGATGGTCAGGTCGACGTTTTTCTCGGCGAAGTCGGCCAATTGCTCCAGGGCACACACGTCGATGGCGACGTTCTCGCACTTGGCTTCAATGGCGGTACCGGCGTTGCCCGGGGCAACGAAGACTTTCTCGACGCGTGGGTCCTGGGCGACTTTCCAGGCCAGGGCGTGCTCACGGCCGCCGCTGCCGATGATCAAAACTTTCATGTCAAAACCTCGATTCAAGTGATCCCGTGGCTTGCGCCGAACACTGTGGGAGCGGGCTTGCCCGCGAATGCGGCGGTGAATCCACCATCGTATTCGCGGGCAAGCCCGCTCCCACAGGATCTCGACTCGCCTCGGGACCCGCGTAATTAGTGGCGGAAGTGGCGCATGCCAGTGAAGACCATCGCGATGCCGGCCTCGTCGGCAGCAGCGATGACTTCAGCATCACGCATCGAACCACCCGGCTGGATCACGGCGCTGATACCCACTTTAGCTGCATTGTCGATACCGTCACGGAACGGGAAGAATGCATCCGACGCCATGACCGCGCCCTGCACCTGCAGGCCAGCGTGCTCGGCCTTGATTGCAGCGATGCGGGCGGAGTTGACGCGGCTCATCTGGCCGGCGCCGACGCCGATGGTCTGGCGCTGCTTGGCGTAGACAATGGCGTTGGACTTGACGAACTTGGCCACTTTCCAGGCGAATACCAGGTCGTGGATCTCTTGCTCGGTCGGGGCACGCTTGGTGACGATCTTCAGGTCATCGGCGGTGATCATGCCGATATCGCGGCTTTGCACCAGCAGGCCACCGTTGACGCGCTTGAAGTCCCAACCGGCAGCGCGCTCGGCTGGCCACTCGCCGCACTCCAGCAGACGTACGTTCTGTTTGGCAGCCACTACGTCGCGGGCGGCCTGGGAGATTTTCGGGGCGATGATCACTTCGACGAACTGGCGGTCGACAATGGCCTTGGCGGTTTCGCCGTCCAGTTCACGGTTGAATGCGATGATGCCGCCGAACGCCGATTCGGTGTCGGTCGCGTAAGCCAGGTCGTAGGCTTTGCGGATGCCGCCTTCGTCTTCCGGTACTACCGCCACGCCGCACGGGTTGGCGTGCTTGACGATGACGCAGGCCGGCTTGACGAAGCTCTTTACGCATTCCAGCGCGGCGTCAGTGTCGGCCACGTTGTTGAATGACAGTTCCTTGCCTTGCAGCTGGACAGCGGTGGAAATGCTGGCTTCGCCTTTCTTGGCTTCTACATAGAACGCCGCGCTCTGGTGCGGGTTCTCGCCATAACGCATTTCCTGTGCCTTGACGAACTGGCTGTTGAAGGTGCGCGGGAATTCGCTGCGCGCCTCGGTGCTCAGGGTGTCCTTGGCCTGGTCGATGGTGCCCATGTAGTTGGCGATCATGCCGTCGTAGGCAGCAGTGTGCTCGAACGCCTTGAGCATCAGATCGAAGCGCTGGGCATAGGTCAGGCCACCGGCCTTGAGGCCTTCGACGATGCCGGCGTAGTCGCTGGCGTTGACCACGATGGCCACGTCCTTGTGGTTCTTGGCTGCCGAACGGACCATGGTCGGGCCGCCGATGTCGATGTTCTCGATGGCGGTCGGCAGGTCACAGCCAGGCTTGGAAATGGTGGCTTCGAACGGGTACAGGTTGACCGCAACCAGGTCGATCGGCTTGATGCCGTGCTCGTTCATGATGGCGTCGTCGGTGCCACGACGGCCGAGGATACCGCCGTGGATCTTCGGGTGCAGGGTTTTGACCCGGCCATCCATCATTTCGGCGAAGCCGGTGTAGTCGGCCACTTCCACCGCGTTTACGCCGTTGTCCTTGAGCAGCTTGTAGGTGCCGCCGGTGGACAGGATCTCGACACCGAGCTGCTGCAGCTCACGGGCGAATTCGAGGATACCGGTCTTGTCGGAGACGCTGATCAGGGCGCGGCGGACTGGCAGGCGGGTAGTCTGGTCGGTCATTTCGGGTTCCAATAACGCGGTGGAGTCAGCAAAAAAGGCGCCTCTGTTCAGGGAGTCGCCTTTTCTGGATGGGATTCTGGCTTACAACAAGTCGTACTGCTTGAGCTTCTTGCGCAGGGTGCCTCGGTTCAGCCCGAGCATCTCGCTGGCCTTGGTCTGGTTGCCCTTCACGTAGTTCATCACGCTTTCGAGCAGGGGCGCCTCGACTTCGGAGAGCACCAGGTTGTACACGTCCGTCACGGTCGCGCCTTCCAGGTGGGCGAAGTAGTTGTGCAGCGCCTTCTCGACGCTGTCGCGAAGGGTCTGGCCCTCTTCGCTCGGCGTGTTGAGGTGCTGTTTCAGGTTGGCGTTGTCGCTCACGGGCGTTGTTCCACTCACAAAATTCTCGGTCATCATCGTCATGCGGCCACCCCTTGTCCGTCCTCTGTCTCAAGGCTCTGTCGACGTTCGCTGAAAAACGCGCGAACGTTGGCGCACTGCGCTTGTGTGTCTTCCAAAGCGTTGAACCGGGAGCGAAACTCCTTGCCGCCGGGTCGTGTTGCCAGGTACCAGCCAACGTGCTTGCGGGCGATACGTACGCCCATCACATCGCCATAGAAGGCATGCAGCGCGGCCAGATGCTCCAGCAGGATGCGTTCCACTTCGTCCAGTTGCGGCGCTGGCAGATGTTCGCCAGTGCGCAGGTAATGCTCGATCTCGCGAAAGATCCATGGCCGCCCTTGGGCAGCCCGGCCAATCAACAGGCCATCGACCCCGGTGGTTTCCAGCACCGCCCGGGCCTTTTCTGGCGAGGTGATATCGCCGTTGGCAAAAACCGGGATTGACACCGCCTGCTTGATGGCCGCGATGGTGTCGTATTCGGCTTCGCCGGTGTACAGGTCGGCACGTGTGCGGCCATGCACCGCCAGCGCCTGGATGCCAGCCTGTTCGGCGATCTTCGCCACGTTCAGGCCGTTCTTGTTCGCCCGGTCCCAGCCGGTGCGGATTTTCAGGGTCACCGGTACGTCCACAGCGCTGACTACGGCGTGGAGGATCTCGCTGACCAAGGCTTCATCTCTCAATAAAGCAGAGCCTGCGGCTTTGTTGCAGACTTTTTTTGCCGGACAACCCATGTTGATGTCGATGATCTGGGCACCCGCTTCGACATTGGCCTTTGCCGCCGCTGCCATCATCTGCGCATCACCGCCGGCGATCTGCACCGAGCGTGGCTCGGGATCACCTTCATGGATGCGGCGCAGGCTCGACTTGCGGCTGTTCCACAGGCTCATGTCGCTGCTTACCATTTCCGACACCACCATGCCGGCGCCCAGGCGCTGGCAAAGTGTACGGAAAGGCTGGTCCGTGACCCCGGCCATGGGCGCGAGGATCAGGTTGTTACGTAGTGTGTATTGGCCGATGCGTACCGCCGACATAGGTGATCCCTGTTGTGGGGCCGAATCTTGGAGTTCGAAAAAGGGTTGGCATGATACCCGCTCTCGATGACTGGATAAAGATGGATTTGGATAAAATCTGAACAGTTGTCGGCTTATGCCTTTGTGCTTCAAGCAGCAAGCGACAGGACAAAAAGCGGTCGCGGTTGGGGCTTCTTGTCTTGTCGCTTGCTGCTGGCCGCTTGTCGCCTACTCCGGCGAACGGAAGCTCAGGCTGTAATTCACGGCCTTCGGCCCAGGGTCGAGGATGTCCAGGGCAATGTGGATTGGCGTCTGGCTGGGCATTTCGCCACGCCCTGCCAGTTCCCCCGACAGGTACTCGCTGGGCTTGAAGCGACGGCTGGCGATCAGTTGGCCATTGAGATCGGCGAAGCGCAGCTCCAGCAATGGGAATGGCTGGGCGAACGGTGCGCGGTTGTAGATGATCGCGTCGACAATGAGTGCGCCCTTGAAGTCCGGATGGCTGCGCACCACCAGATTGCTGCTCTTGATGCGTGCAATATCGACGCGGGTAGGGACCTGGCAGCCGAGCATCGGGCAGATTTGCTGGAAAATCGGCCGATACTGGTCCTGGCGGGCCATTTCGTCGAAGTGAAACCACACGTACTGGAACGCCAGCAGGCCGGCAGCCAGCAGGGTCAGAAAGCCCCACAGCAGGCGCTTGCCCCAGTTGGGTGCGGGTTTTTCCCAGCCTAGCTGCAGCGGGTCATCGACCACATCGACCAGCGGCTCCTTGCGCGAGGGGCGCTCGGGTTTGCCGGCAAGGCCTGGTTCCAGGCGCTCTCCGGGCAGCGGCTCGACGGGCTCGTCGTCATGCGCCGACAGGCGCAGCGCCAGTGGCTCGTCGTCGCGGGCGCTCAGGCCCGTTTCCGGGGTTTCGTCATCGCTGATGCGCAGCGGTTCGCTGAATGCGGGCTGGTCATCGCGTTCGGCCGCACGGTGCACAGGCGGCTCGCCATCGATGTCCAGGTCAAGGTTGCTGCCCAGGGTAGGCTCGGTACGCTCGCCGGGGGCAGGCTCCAGGTCCAGCTCCAAAGGTTCCGGTTCCAGTAGCACCGGGGTAGGCTCTGCCGGTTCCTGCGGCGCGTAGGGCTCATCGGTAGCCGTACCGAAAAGGTCTTCTGCGTGCTCGTCCGGGTGAAGTTCATCGCGCCGTGCCTGCAGCTTGTCATCCTGGCTGGCCGGGTGGGTCGGGGCCGGTTGGCCGCGACGCTCCAGGCGCTCCAGTTCCTTGTCGAGGTCGAGCTCGTCCAGCGCCTGGGCAGTCAGCGCCCAGTCCTGGTCAGGAGGGGTGCCGCGTACACTGATGGCAGGCTCTGGCGCCAGCTCGGCCAGCGGCTCGGCAGGCACTGCAGGTACCGGTGCCGGCACCACGGGGGCGCTTGTGGTAGCGGCGCGGTTTTGCTCCAGCAGCTGCTTGGCGGCATTGAATACCTGCAGGCAGTGACCGCAGCGCACCACGCCACGCGCCACGCCCAACTGGTGGTGGGTGACGCGAAAGCTGGTCTGGCAATGCGGGCACTGGGTGACGAAACTGTCGGTCATGCGGCGATCCGGGAGCTGTGCAGAAAAGTATTCTAGGCCCGCTTAGCGACGCCGACCACTGATGCGCACCCAGCCGTCGCGCACGACGATCGGGTCCAGTTCAAAGTCGGCGGCATAAGCGGCGGCCACGTCTTCACCTTGCTCGGCGAGGATGCCCGACAGCGCCAGCAGGCCACCTGGGCGAACCAGGCCGGACAACTGTGGCGCCAGCGACACCAGCGGGCCGGCGAGGATGTTGGCAACCAGCACGTCGGCCTGCATCGCCGGCATGTGTTCGGGCAGGTACAGCGCCAGTTTCTCGTCGGCAATGCCGTTGCGTTGGGCGTTGTCGCGCGAAGCCTCGATGGCCTGCACGTCGATGTCGGTACCTACCGCTTCGCGGGCGCCCAGCAGCAGCGCAGCGATGGCCAGGATGCCCGAACCGCAGCCAAAGTCCAGCACCTGGGTGCCTTCAAGCTGCTGGCCGTCGAGCCATTCCAGGCACAGGGCCGTGGTGGGGTGGGTGCCGGTGCCAAAGGCCAGGCCCGGGTCGAGCAGCAGGTTCACGGCGTCCTTTTCCGGGGCATCGTGCCAGCTGGGCACGATCCACAGGCGGCGGCCGAAGCGCATCGGCTGGAAGTTGTCCATCCAGCTGCGCTCCCAGTCCTGGTCCTCGATCACCTCGGCCTGGTGTTCGGGCAGCTCGGCGCCGGTCAGCAGGCGCAAGTGGGCGAACACCTGTTCAGGGTCGGCATCGGCCTCGAACAGTGCCAGCAGGTGAGTGTGCGACCACAGCGGGGTGGTGTTGAGGTCTGGTTCGAAGATCGGTTGATCTTCGGCATCCATGAACGTGACCGAGACGGCGCCTACTTCAAGCAGCGCATCTTCATAGGTTTCGGCTTGTTCCGGGCTGATGGCCAGGCGTACTTGCAGCCAGGGCATGGCGGGCACCTTTGATAAATCGACAGGGGCAGCCCTAGGCTGCGCGAAGGCTGGCAGTTTACGCGAGTGCGGGGGATTTGTGGATCGGGGGCTGCACTGCAGCCCCCGGGCATGTATCAGACAAAACAGAGCGACAGCGACTCGGCTATATAAGCAGGCTTCTCTTCACCCTCGATCTCCAGCGTGGCAATCGCCTTGAGTAGCCACTGCCCCGGTTTTTTCTCGGTCACCTCGCCCAGCTTTACCTTCAGCCGAACCCGGCTGTCGACCTTGACCGGCTGAATGAAGCGCACGCTGTCCAGCCCGTAGTTCACCACCATCTTCAGCCCTTGCGGCAGAACGAGGATGTCCTCGATCAGCTTGGGGATCAGCGACAAGGTCAGGAAACCATGGGCAATCGTGCCGCCAAACGGGGTTTTTGCTGCCTTCTCGGGGTCGACATGGATGAACTGGAAGTCGCCGGTCGCCTCGGCGAACAGGTTGATGCGCTGCTGGTCGATCTTCACCCACTCCGAGTGGCCCAGCTCCTTGCCAACGTACTGCGAAAGCTCTGTAACCGGTACATGGGGCATCGCGGACTCTCCGGGTTGTCAGTTGGTACGAAAGTACAAGATCAGCACGGCGAACCGTTTCAGTCAAGTTGCCCGCTTTTCGGCGAATATCGGTCTATAGCTGAGCGTGCTTATAATGGCGGCCATGCCCGAGGGAGATGCTTATGCTGTTGCGTGGTTTGACCTGGCTGGTACTGTTCCAGCTGCTGGGGACGGCGATCAATCACCTGTTTGTGCCGTTTTTGCCCGGGCCGATCATCGGCCTGTTGTTGCTGCTGCTCTTTCTCATGGCTCGCGGTGAGGTCGGCAAGCCGCTGAACGAGGCCGCCAGCAGCTTGCTGCGCTATCTCCCGCTGCTGCTGGTACCGCCGGCAGTCGGGGTGATGGTATATGCCAAGGACATTGCCGCCGACTTCTGGGCGATTGCCGGGGCCTTGCTGATCTCCTGTCTGTTGACCCTGGTGTTCGTCGGTGTGCTGATGCAAAAGCTCATCCAGCGCCAGGGCAAGCGTGAGGAGCAGCCATGATGCTCGACTGGCAGGGCGCACTCGATGCGGTCATTCACCACCCATTGTTCGGTATTGGCATCACGCTGGGGGCCTATCAGGTAGTGCTGGCAGCCTACGAGAAAACCCGCTGGATCTTCCTGCAACCTGTACTGGTGTCGATGCTGCTGGTGATCGGTGTGTTGCTGCTGTGCGGTATCGATTACAGCGAATACCGCAAAAGCACCGAAATCATGAACATCCTGCTGGGGCCCGCTACGGTGGCCCTGGCTGTGCCGCTCTACCTCAACCTGCGGCGTATCCGCCAGCTGTTCTGGCCGACATTTACTACGCTGGTAGTCGGAGGCCTGTTTGCCACGCTCTGCTGCCTGGTGCTGGGTTGGTGGTTCGGTGCCGAGCACATGATCCTGATGACCATGGCGCCGAAGTCTGTCACCTCGCCGATCGCCATGCTGGTGGCTGAGCAGATTGGCGGCGTGGCGGCCCTGGCGGCAGTGTTCGTGTTGATTACCGGGGTGATCGGGGCGATCTTCGGCCCGGCGTTGCTGAGCCGCTTCGGCGTGCACAGCCCTGAGGCGCGCGGCATGTCGCTGGGCGTGACCGCACACGCAGTGGGCACTTCGGTGGCCCTGCAGGAAAGTGACGAATGCGGCGCCTTTGCCGCGCTGGCGATGAGCCTGATGGGGGTGGCTACAGCGGTGTTCCTGCCGCTGGCAGTCAGCCTGGTGGCTTGAGGAATTGTGATGACGCTACCGCTGTTTCCGCTCAATACCGTGCTGTTTCCTGGCTGCTTCCTCGATTTGCAGATTTTCGAGGCGCGCTACCTGGACATGATCGGGCGCTGCATGAAGCAGGGCGAAGGGTTTGGTGTGGTGTGCATCCTTGAGGGCGAACAAGTCGGCAAGGCGCCGCCGGTGGTCGCCTCGATCGGCTGTGAAGCGGTGATCCGCGACTTCGTGCAGCAGGATAACGGCTTGCTGGGTATCCGCGTCGAGGGCGTGCGGCGCTTCAATCTGGAAAGCTCCGAGGTGCAGAAGGACCAGTTGCTGGTGGGCCAGGTGCAATGGCTGCCGGAGCAGGCCGACAGCCCGTTGCTGGAGGCCGATGACGACCTGCTGGCGCTGTTGGTGGCCCTGGGTGAGCACCCCATGGTCGAAGCGCTGGGTATGCCGCGCCCGGTGGACGGGCGTCAGGCGCTGGCCAATCAGCTGGCGTACCTGTTGCCGTTCATGGAAGAAGACAAGCTGGACCTGCTGACCCTCGATTCGCCGCAGCAGCGGCTGGGGGAAATCCAGAAGCTGCTGGAGCGGATTCAGGGTGAGTTGTTCGCCTGATGGTTCTGTATTGCCGGTGCCGGCCTATTCGCGGGTAAACCCGCTCCTACGACAAGCGCGATCCCCTGCGTAGGAGCGGGTTCACCCGCGAATAGGCCGGCACAGGCAACATCAATATTGATACCTGACCAACGCCTGCGGCAACGCATGCATGGCGAAGAACGCCAGCAGCGCCACGCATGCCGGCAACACCAGCCACCACACCCGCAGCGGCAGGGCTGGCAGGGTCTGCTGGCGTTGTACCAATGTCAGGCTGAGTGCGCATACGCAACAGGCCAGCAGGGCCCCAGCCAGGATATCGGTTGGCCAGTGCGCCCCCAGGTACACCCGCGACAGGGCAATCGCCAGCGCCGGAATGCACCCCAGCATCACCCAGGTCAGGCGCATCCGTGGTGGCTGGCCACGCCCTGCCAGCACGGCCATGACCAGGAAGAACGCGAACGATGCCGAGCTGTGCCCGCTGGGCATGCTGTAGCTGGTCAGTGGGTCGGTCAGTACTTCCGGCCTGGCCCGGGCAAATAGCCATTTCAGTGTGCCGTTGGCGATCGCCGTGCCCATCAACGCGCCCGCCGCGAAAAATGCGTGTCGCCACTGACGGGCAAGCAGCAGCAGGCCGGTCAGCAGAGCGCCGAGGAACAACTGGGTGCGGAAATCGCCTAGCCGTGTCACCAGTACCACGGTGCTGTCGATGGCCTGGCTGCGATGCTCCTGGACCAGTGTCATCACGCCTTGGTCGAACTCATGGAAGTAGGGCCAGCCGAGGAATACACCGGCCAGGGCGATGAAGCTGAGCGCGGCAACCAGCCGGGTGCCGTGGCGCTGGTCACGCAGGCTGGTATTCAGGCTCAGGCCGATCAGCACCGCGAGGGCGCCGGCGATGATCCCGGCGTCCAGCCAGAAGCCTTCCGGCAGGGGCAGGCGCATGGCGGCGCCGGTGGCCCAGCCGGGTAGCAGGTAGGCGACCGACCAGCCGGCGCCCGCCAACAGGCTGACGGCGATGAAGCGCGGCAGGGGCATGTCGAACATGCCGGCGACCATTGGCAGCATCGGCCGCAGCGGGCCGATGAAGCGGCCTACCAGCAGGCTGGCGATGCCATAACGCTGGAAGTAGCTTTCGGCGCTGCCGATCCATTCCGGATGGTGGCGTAGCAGCGGCAGCCGGCGAATGTTCTGGTGGAAGTACTTGCCCACTGTGTAAGACAAGGCGTCGCCCAGCAGGCCGCCGAGAAAGCCGAGGAGCAGCGTTTCGCCCAGGCTGAACGTGCCGCTGCCGGCCAGTACCGCCACGGCGAACAGCAGTACGGTGCCCGGCACGATAATGCCGGCGATGGCCAGGCATTCGATGCAGGCCACCAGGAAAATCGCCAGGCCAAGCCACTGTGGGTTGGCGCTGAGCCAGCCGGTCAGGCTGTCGAGCCATTGGCCCATGTTCAGCTTCCTTGTTCGAGAATGAAGAAATCACGGCCTTCGACTTGGCCGCGGCGTAACGGGTTCCGTGTGCAGAAACGGGCGTACCCGGCATCGACGAAGCGGTACGGCAGGTGCTCGTCGCGCCCGTGCGGGATGCCCAGGCGAGCGGCCTGGATCACCCGGGGCACGGCGTTGCCGCAGTCCTCGACGTACAGGCGTTCGGCGTCGAAACGCTGGGCGTCCCAATGCGGCACTTTCAGGCCCAGGGCCCGGCATAGCAGGGTCTGGCCGGCGCACAGACGCTCTTGCGGGCGGATACTGCCGCTTGCATCGGGGTTGTTCAGTTGCATCTGCGCCAGGCTGTCGGGCCCCGAGAGGGTGTCCTGCCAAGGATAGGCAGACTTGATCAGCACCGCGTTGCCCGGCCCGTGGGCGCTGAAGTTCAGCGAGTCGCCGCCGCGGGCGTAGTACATGTAGATATGCCCCCCATCCAGGAACAGCGCCTTGCGTTTTTCGGTATAGCCGAGCGAAGCGTGGCTACCTTTGTCGGAAAGGTAGTAGGCCTCGGTCTCGATGATCCGCGCGGCCAGCCAAAGGTCGCCGTGGCGGTGACGGATGACTTTGCCCAGCAGGGCCTTGGCCAGGGTCTGGGCGTCGCGGTCGAAAAAGCTGTCGGGCAGGGCTGGCATGCGGAGCAGTTCGTGGCTGGAGAGGCGGGGATGATAGCAATGAATGGCTTAATCGAGGCTGAATCGGAGGGTGATGTTGGCAGTGCCGGCCCTTTCGCGGGCATGCCCGCTCCCACTGGTGGTGCATAGGTCCAGGCCTTGTGAAATCCCTGTGGGAGCGGGCGCGCCCGCGAAAGGGCCGCAACAGGCGATGGAAATCTCGATAACCCCGGTTACATCTTTCCTACACATTGCCCCATCCATTTTCGACCATCCGCCACCCGCCGCTGGGCGTACACCTGCGCGGCAGTTATAATCAGCCGATTTCCCCTTCGCCAAGACACCGAACCCATGACTGAGTCCGTTCTTGACTATATGACCCGCCTGGGTCGCGCTGCCCGTGAGGCTTCCCGGGTGATTGGCCGTGCCAGCACCGCGCAGAAGAACCGCGCCCTGCAAGCCGCCGCCGACGCGCTGGACGCTGCCCGTGCCGAACTCACCGCTGCCAACGAGCTGGACCTTGCCGCTGGCCGCGCCAGTGGCCTGGAGCCCGCACTGCTCGACCGTCTGGCGCTGACCCCGGCGCGTATCGACGGCATGATCACCGGCTTGCGCCAGGTGGCCAGCCTGCCGGACCCGGTCGGTGCCATTCGCGACATGAGCTACCGCCCATCGGGCATTCAGGTAGGCAAGATGCGTACCCCGCTGGGGGTGATCGGGATCATCTATGAATCGCGCCCGAACGTGACCATTGATGCCGCCAGCCTGTGCCTCAAGTCGGGCAATGCAACCATCCTTCGGGGCGGTTCCGAAGCCATCCACTCCAACCGCGCCATTGCCACCTGCATTCAGCGTGGCCTGGCCGAAGCCGGCCTGCCGGCGGCGGTGGTGCAGGTGGTCGAAACCACCGACCGCGAAGCGGTGGGCGCGCTGATCAGCATGCCGGAATTCGTCGATGTCATCGTACCGCGCGGAGGCCGTGGCCTGATCGAGCGCATCAGCCGCGATGCCCGCGTGCCGGTGATCAAGCACCTGGACGGCATCTGCCACATCTATGTCAGCCAGCATGCCGACCTGGACAAGGCCTGGAATGTGGCTTTCAACGCCAAGACCTACCGCTACGGCATCTGCGGTGCCATGGAAACGCTGCTGGTCGACCAGCAAGTGGCTGAGCGCTTCCTGCCAGAAATGGCCCGCCGCTTCGTGGAGAAGGGCGTGGAGCTGCGCGGTTGCGAGCGTACCCAGGCTATCATCAGCGCCAAACCGGCCACCGAAGCCGATTGGCACACGGAATACCTCGATGCGATCCTGTCGATTCGCGTGGTCGACGGCCTGAACCAGGCCATCGACCACATCAACCACTATGGCTCGCACCACACCGACTCGATCATCAGCGAACACCAGGGTGAAGCCCGTCAGTTCATGGCTGAGGTCGATTCGGCGTCGGTCATGCTCAACACCCCGACCTGCTTTGCCGATGGCTTCGAGTACGGCCTGGGTGCGGAAATCGGTATTTCCACCGACAAGCTGCATGCCCGCGGCCCTGTCGGCCTGGAAGGCCTGACCTGCGAGAAGTACGTGGTGATCGGCGATGGCCAGTTGCGCGGCCAGGGGTCCTGCTGAGTTGAGCAAGGCCCAGGCAGTCCGGCGTATCGGCATTCTAGGTGGTACCTTCGACCCCGTGCATATCGGCCACTTGCGCAGCGCGCTGGAAGTGGCCGAGTTCATGGGGCTGGATGAGCTACGCCTGTTGCCCAATGCCCGGCCGCCGCACCGCGACACGCCACAGGTGGCCGCGCAGGATCGCCTGGCCATGGTCCGTGAAGCGGTGCAGGGCGTCGCTTGCCTGAGCGTCGATGCCCGCGAGCTGGAACGTGACAAGCCGTCGTACACCATCGATACGCTGGAATCGATCCGCGCCGAGCTGTCCGGCCACGACCAGCTGTTCCTGGTGCTGGGTTGGGATGCCTTCTGTGGTCTGCCCGCCTGGCATCGCTGGGAAGAATTGCTGCAACACTGTCACATCCTGGTACTGCAACGTCCGGATGCCGACGTAGAACCCCCTGACGAGTTGCGCAACCTGTTGGCTGCGCGCTCGGAGAGCGATCCCACCGCCATGTCCGGCCCGGCGGGAAATATTTCGTTCGTCTGGCAGACGCCGCTTGCGGTGTCGGCTACACAGATCCGACAGCTGCTGGCCAGCGGCAAATCGGTGAGGTTCCTGGTGCCGGACGCCGTACTGGCCTATATCGAGGCGCACGAACTGTATCGTGCGCCCAACTGACGGTGCCTCTGGCGCCTCATCCAACGAGTTGAACGAGTTTTATATGACCAAGCAGAAAATTTACGGCGAAGAACTGGTCGCAGTGACCAAGGCAGCGCTGGAAGACGTCAAGGCCCAGGACATCCAGGTCATCGACGTGCGCGAGAAGCACAGCCTGACCGACTACATGATCATTGCCACCGGTACCTCCAACCGCCAGATCAACGCGATGGCCGAAAAGGTCCGTGAAGCCGTCAAGGCCAAAGGCGCCCAGCCACTGGGTGAAGAAGGCAAGGGCGACAGCGACTGGGTGCTGCTGGACCTGAACGACGTCATCGTGCACATGATGACCGCCGCTGCCCGCCAGTTCTACGACCTTGAGCGCCTGTGGCAGGGTGCCGAGCAAAGCCGTGCCGCCGATGGCAAGCACCACAGCCCGGACCATGCCCACGAGTACTCCGACAAGCTCAAAGACCGCGAATAAGGAAAGCGCTGTGCGTCTGCGCCTGATTGCGGTCGGCTCGCGCATGCCGAAGTGGGTCGAGGAAGGCTGGCATGAATATGCCAAGCGCCTGCCCGCCGAGCTGTCGCTGGAGCTGGTGGAAATCCCGCTGAATACCCGTGGCAAGAATGCCGACGTCGCCCGCCTGATCCGTCAGGAGGGCGAAGCCATGCTGAGCAAGGTGCAGCCTGGGGAACGCATTGTCACCCTCGAGGTCCATGGCAAGCCCTGGAGTACCGAACAGCTGGCCACCGAGCTGGACCGCTGGCGCCTGGATGCGCGCACGGTGAATTTGATGGTGGGTGGCCCGGAGGGCCTGGCGCCTGAGGTTTGCGCACGCGCCGAGCAACGTTGGTCGCTGTCGCCGCTGACTTTGCCGCACCCGTTGGTAAGGATACTCATCGGCGAGCAGATCTACCGCGCCTGGACCGTGTTGTCCGGGCACCCTTACCACAAATGAGCCTGTAAGCAGTCCGATGTCGCAGCCGATCCGTCTCAAGGACCACGAGAAAGACGCCCGCCTGGTGCGCAACCGCGTCGTGGTCGGCGCAGTCGCGATCATGCTGCTTGTGTGCGTGTTGATCGCACGGCTGTACTACCTGCAGATCATCCAGTACGACTACCACTCCACGCTGTCGGAGAACAACCGGGTGCATGTGCAGCCGATCCCGCCGACCCGCGGGTTGATCTTCGACCGCAACGGGGTGATCGTTGCCGACAACCGGCCCAGCTTCAGCCTGTCGATGACCCGCGAACGTGCGGGTAACTGGCAGGAAGTGCTGGATACCATCGTCGAAGTGCTTGAGCTCACCGCTGACGACCGTGCCCTGTTCGAGAAGCGCATGCGCCAAGGCCGCCGGCCATTCGAGCCGGTGCCGATTCTGTTCGAGCTCAACGAAGAGCAGATTGCCCGCGTGGCGGTAAACCAGTTCCGCCTGCCGGGTGTCGAGGTGGTGGCCCAGCTGGTGCGGCATTACCCGCAGGGTGCGCATTTTGCCCATTCGGTGGGTTATGTAGGGCGGATCAACGAGAAAGAGCTGAAAACGCTCGACCCGGTGAACTACAGCGGTACCCACCATATCGGCAAGACCGGCATCGAGCGCTTCTACGAGGCCGCCCTGCACGGTCAGGTGGGTTACGAGGAAGTCGAGACCAACGCCCGTGGCCGTGTGCTGCGGGTGCTCAAGCGCACCGACCCGAAGCCGGGCAAGGACATTGTGCTGAGCCTGGACATCAAGCTGCAGGAGGCCGCTGAAGCCGCCCTGGGAGGCCGGCGTGGTGCAGTGGTTGCGCTCGACCCGCGCACCGGCGAGGTACTGGCGATGGTGAGTCAGCCTAGCTTCGACCCCAACCTGTTCGTCACCGGCATCAGCTTCAAGGCCTATGCCGAATTGCGCGATTCGATCGATCGGCCGCTGTTCAACCGCGTGCTGCGTGGCCTGTACCCGCCGGGGTCGACCATCAAGCCGGCGGTGGCTATTGCCGGTCTGGACAGTGGCGTCGTGAATGCCAGCAGCAGGGTGTTCGACCCTGGCTACTACCAGTTGCCCAACTACGACCATAAATACCGTAACTGGAACCGTTCCGGTGATGGCTGGGTCGACCTGGACACCGCCATCATGCGCTCGAACGACACCTACTTCTATGACCTTGCGCACAAGATGGGCATCGATCGGTTGTCCAGCTACATGAACAAGTTCGGTATCGGCCAGCGGGTTTCCCTCGATATGTTCGAGGAATCTGCCGGGTTGATGCCGTCGCGCGAATGGAAGCGTGCCACCCGTCGCCAGGCCTGGTTCCCTGGCGAAACCCTGATTCTCGGCATCGGCCAGGGCTATATGCAGGCTACGCCGCTGCAACTGGCCCAGGCCACTGCACTGATCGCCAACAAAGGTGTGTGGAATCGCCCACACCTGGCCAAGACCATCGAAGGCCTGCCGCCGGTGGACGACAACCCCATGGAAGACATCGTGCTGCGTGACAAGTCCGACTGGGCCAAGGTCACCCATGGCATGGAACAGGTGATGCACAACGCCCGCGGTACCGCGCGCAAGGCAGCAGCCGGTGCCCAGTACCGCATTGCCGGCAAGAGCGGCACCGCCCAGGTGGTGGCGATCAAGCAGGGCGAGAAGTATGACCGCAACAAACTCCAGGAGCGCCACCGCGACCATGCCTTGTTCGTCGCGTTTGCCCCAGCCGAAGCCCCGAAAATCGTGGTTTCGGTGATGGTCGAGAACGGTGAGTCCGGCTCGGGTGTCGCCGCTCCGGTGGTTCGCCAGATCATGGACGCCTGGCTGCTCGACGAAAACGGCCGGCTCAAACCCGAGTTCGCGCCCGCCACCGTTACCCAGGAATCGGCCCTGTGATGAACAATTTCGATCGCATGCTCTCCAGCGAGGATGTGATGCGTCGGCGTGCGAGCTTTCTGCAACGCATTCATATCGACGGCCCCTTGCTGATTATTCTGCTGACCCTTGCGGCCGGCAGCCTGTTCGTACTGTATTCGGCCAGTGGCAAGAACTGGGACCTGCTGCTCAAGCAAGCCACCTCGTTTGGCATCGGTCTGGTGTCGATGTTCGTCATCGCCCAGCTGGAGCCGCGCTTCATGGCGCGTTGGGTGCCGCTGGCCTACCTGGCCGGGGTGCTGTTGCTGGTAGTGGTGGATGTGATGGGCCACAACGCCATGGGTGCCACGCGCTGGATCAACATTCCGGGGGTGATCCGTTTCCAGCCCTCGGAATTCATGAAGATCATCATGCCGGCGACCATCGCCTGGTACCTGTCCAAGCGCACCTTGCCGCCCCATTTGAAGCACGTGGCGATCAGCCTGGTGCTGATCGGCGTGCCGTTCATGCTGATCGTACGTCAGCCCGACCTGGGAACTGCGCTGCTGATCCTGGCCTCCGGTGCCTTCGTGCTGTTCATGGGCGGCTTGCGCTGGCGCTGGATCCTCAGCGTGCTGGCGGCAGCCGTGCCCGTCGCGGTGGCCATGTGGTTCTTCGTCATGCACGACTACCAGAAGCAGCGGGTATTGACCTTCCTCGACCCTGAAAGCGACCCGTTGGGCACCGGTTGGAACATCATCCAGTCCAAGGCGGCGATCGGCTCGGGCGGGGTGTTTGGCAAAGGCTGGCTGCTTGGCACGCAGTCGCACCTGGACTTTTTGCCGGAAAGCCACACCGACTTCATCATCGCCGTGCTCGGCGAGGAGTTCGGCCTGGTTGGCATCTGCCTGCTGCTGATTGTCTACCTGCTGCTGATCGGCCGTGGTCTGGTGATCACCGCCCAGGCGCAGACCCTGTTCGGTAAGCTGCTTGCGGGCAGCCTGACCATGACTTTTTTTGTATACGTGTTCGTCAATATCGGAATGGTAAGTGGCCTTCTGCCCGTGGTGGGCGTGCCGCTACCTTTCATCAGCTATGGCGGAACATCGTTGGTGACGCTGCTGTCAGCGTTTGGCGTTTTGATGTCGATCCATACGCACCGCAAATGGATCGCGCAGGTTTGAATAAGGTGAACAATTTCATGCAAGCAGTGCGTAACTGGGCTGCCCGTTGTGCGCCTTGGATCGGTGCGGTGGGCCTGTTCGGCGCTGTACAGCTGGCCCATGCCGGCGAATACGACGGCTCGCCCCAGGTAGCCGCGTTCGTTGGCGAAATGAGCCGCGACTATGGTTTTGCGCCTGAGCAACTGATGGGTGTGTTCCGTGAGGTACAGCGCAAGCAGTCGATCCTCGACGCCATATCGCGCCCGGCCGAGCGGGTCAAACCGTGGAAGGACTATCGGCCGATGTTCATCACCGATGCACGTATCGCTCGCGGTGTGGATTTCTGGCGTCAGCACGAGGCTGTGTTGGCACGTGCCGAGCAGGAGTACGGCGTACCTGCGCAGTACATTGTCGCAATCATCGGCGTGGAAACCTTTTTTGGCCGCAATACCGGCAACTACCGGGTGATCGACGCCCTGTCGACGCTGGGCTTCGACTACCCGCCACGGGCCGAGTTCTTCCGCAAGGAGCTGCGTGAGTTCCTGCTGCTGGCCCGGGATGAGCAGCTCGACCCCTTGACGCTCAAGGGCTCGTACGCTGGCGCCATGGGGCTGCCGCAGTTCATGCCAAGCAGCTTCCGCAACTACGCGGTGGACTTCGACGGGGACGGCCATATCAATATCTGGAACAACCCTGACGATGCCATCGGCAGCGTGGCCAGCTACTTCAAGCGCCACGGCTGGGTGGCCGGCGAGGGTGTGGTCAGTCGCGCCTGGGTGGAAGGTGAGCGCGCCGACGAAGGCCTGACCACCGGCATCGAGCCGGTGAAAACGGTAGGGGAGTTGCGTACGCTTGGTTGGTCGGTTCATGATTCGCTGCGCGATGATCTGCCGGTTACCGCCTTCCGTCTCGAGGGCGAGAGCGGCCCCGAGTACTGGATGGGCCTGAAGAACTTCTACGCGATCACTCGCTACAACCGCAGCGTGATGTATGCCATGGCGGTGCATCAGCTTGCGGAACAGCTGGTTCAAGTACGGGGCGTCAAGTAATGCGCGCAATCATCTCTGGCAACGCTTTCAAGCTGCTCACCTGCCTCGCCGTCGGTGTGGCGCTGGCCAGCTGCTCTTCCAACCGCCCGGCCCCGAAAAGCAGTGGTAACGTCGTGCGCAGCCAGCCGGGCCTGGACATCAACCGGGCGCACAAGGACGGCGCACCGTGGTGGGACGTGGATGTGAACAAGATCCCCGATGCCACCCCGACCGTGCACACCGGTAACTACAAGGCCAACCCGTACACGGTGCTTGGCAAGACCTACTACCCGATGCAGGACTCGCGCAACTACCGCGCCGAGGGTACGGCGTCGTGGTACGGCACCAAGTTCCATGGGCAGAACACCGCCAATGGCGAACTGTACGACCTGTATGGCATGAGCGCGGCTCACAAGACCCTGCCTCTGCCGGCCTACGTCAAGGTGACCAACCTCGCCAATAACCGCAGCGTGATCCTGCGGGTCAACGACCGTGGCCCGTTCTATTCCGACCGCATCATCGATTTGTCCTATGCTGCGGCAAAAAAGCTCGGTTATGCCGAGATCGGTACCGCGCACGTGCGCGTCGAGGGCATCGACCCGCAGCAGTGGTGGGCCCAGCGTGGCCAGACCCCACCTATGGTGCTGAAAGAGCCGCAAGTGGCGCAGACCCAGGCAATACCGGCCAGTACCGGGCGTGTCGAGCAATGGACCCCGCCGCCACAGCAGCACGCCGCGCCCGTGGTACCGGTGCAGGTGGGTGGCAATAACGTGCCCGGCGGTAGCGGTGGCAGTTTCTTGCAGGTAGGCGCGTTCGCCAACCCGGACGCTGCCGAGTTGCTGCGCGCCAAGCTCAGCACCATGGTCAATGCACCCGTGTTCATCAGCTCGATCGTGCGTAACCAGCAGACCCTGCACCGCGTGCGCCTGGGGCCGATCGGCAGCCAGGGCGAGATCCAGCAAGCACAGGACAGCATTCGCCTGGCGAACTTGGGGCAGGCAAAGCTGGTCACAGCAGACTGACTGTGGGGGCGGGCGCGCCTGCGAAGACGGCAACACCAAACTGTCGGTTTTGTCATGAATTGCCGGTCGCGGCCATGTACAATGACCGCTTTTGCCCGCAGCGACATAAAGCCGCACGTTCGCGGGCCAGGCCAACGGCCATAAAACTAGACTGACTGGCGCTGGGCACATGATCTTGCCCAGGGAACATCTCAGACCATTAGCGATTTTCGAGAGACGGATGAACATCACCAACCTTGCCAAACGACTTTGCCTGCCTGTACTGCTGCTGATCACGCCTGCCGCCTTCGCGGCGGAGCAGATGACGCCTGCGCCACCCCAACTGGCAGCCAAGTCCTACGTACTCATGGACGCGTCCAGCGGCAACGTGCTGGTCGAGAACAACGGTGACGAGCGCCTGCCGCCAGCCAGCCTGACCAAGCTGATGACCGCCTACATCGCCACCCTGGACATCCGCCGCGGCCAGATCGGTGAAAGCGACCCGGTTACTGTCAGCGAAAACGCATGGCGTACCGGCGGTTCGCGCATGTTCATCAAGGTTGGCAGCCAGGTCACGGTCAGCGACCTGCTGCACGGCATCATCATCCAGTCCGGTAACGACGCCTCGGTCGCCTTGGCCGAGCACATCGCCGGCAGCGAAGACGCCTTTGCCGACATGATGAACAAGACGGCTGCCGACCTGGGCATGACCAACAGCCACTTCATGAACCCGACCGGCCTGCCGAACCCCGAGCACTACTCGTCGGCGCACGACATGGCAACCCTGGCCCGTGCGATCATCAATGTCGACCCGGCCCACTACGCCATCTACTCGCAGAAAGAGTTTTTCTGGAACAACATCAAGCAGCCTAACCGCAACCTGCTGCTGTGGCGCGACAAGACCGTCGATGGCCTGAAAACCGGTCACACCGACGAAGCCGGCTACTGCATGGTGGCGTCGGCCGTTCGTGACGGCCAGCGCCTGATCGCCGTGGTGTTCGGTACCAACAGCGAACAATCGCGTGCTGCCGAAACCCAGAAGCTGCTGACCTACGGTTTCCGCTTCTTCGAAACCCAGACCTTCTACCAGAAGGGCACCGAGCTGACCCAGGCCCCGGTCTGGAAGGGCGCTACCAGCCAGATCAAGGCTGGCCTGGCTGACGACCTGACCATGACTATGCCTAAAGGCCAATTGAAGCGCCTGCAGGCTTCGATGACCATGAACCCGCAGCTCACCGCACCGATCGCCAAAGGTGACGTGATCGGCAAAGTGGAAGTCAAACTGGACGAGAAAGTGGTTCACAGCGCCGACCTGATTGCCCTTGATGGCGTCGAGGAAGGTGGTTTCTTCCGCCGTATGTGGGATAGCATCCGTCTATTCTTCTACGGGTTGTTCAACTGATACGTGACCTGCATGCCCCCGCGCCTACCGCGGGGGTGTTGTTGTTGCCACGGCTTACGAGGCCGTTTCCGCCATGAGCGAACCAGACGTCAAGTCGCACAAGATCGAATTCCCTTGCGACGATTACCCGATCAAGGTCATCGGTGACACCGTTGTCGGTTTCAAGGACACGGTCATCGAGATTCTCAGCAAGCACGCCAAAGTCGACCTTTCCACCCTGGCCGAACGCCAGAGCAAGGAAGGCAAGTACACCACCGTGCAATTGCACATCGTTGCCGAAAGCGAGAACCAGTTGCACGATATCAACAGCGCCCTGCGCGCTACCGGCATCGTGAAAATGGTGCTTTGATGTCCGCCTGCCTCGGTTTTCGCGAGCTTGGCCTGCAGCCCTATGAACCGGTGCTGGAGGCCATGCGTCGTTTTACCGAGCAGCGCAGCCCGGACAGCCAGGATGAAATCTGGCTGGTCGAGCACCCTGCGGTCTTCACCCAGGGGCAGGCCGGCAAGGCCGAGCACCTGCTGGTGCCGGGCGACATCCCGGTGGTGCAGACCGACCGCGGCGGCCAGGTCACCTACCATGGCCCCGGGCAGCTGGTGGCCTACCTGCTGCTGGATGTGCGCCGGCTGGGCTTTGGCGTGCGTGAGCTGGTCAGCCGTATCGAGCTGGCCCTCATCGACCTGCTCGCCAGCTATGCTGTTCAGGCGTCTGCCAAGCCCGATGCCCCGGGTGTCTATGTCGACGGAGCGAAAATCGCCTCCCTCGGCCTGCGAATTCGCAACGGCCGTTCGTTTCACGGCCTTGCCCTGAACGTGGACATGGACCTTGCGCCATTCCGCCGAATCAACCCCTGCGGCTATGCGGGGCTGGCGATGACCCAGCTGCGCGATCTGGCAGGTCCGATCGAACTCGACGAGGTCAGGACAAGGCTGCGCGGACAGCTGGTCAAGCACCTCGACTACGCTGAGCAGACGACCCTCACGGGCGGAATCGACTGAATATGACAACTGTGCAAGAAGCCGTGCCGAACCTGATACCTACCCAGGATGCCACCCCGCGCCCAGCGCCGAAGAAGGTGGAAGCTGGGGTCAAGCTGCGTGGTGCCGACAAAGTCGCGCGCATCCCGGTGAAGATCATCCCTACCGATGAGCTGCCAAAGAAGCCCGACTGGATTCGCGTGCGTATCCCGGTGTCGCCCGAGGTAGACCGCATCAAACAACTGCTGCGCAAGCACAAACTGCACAGCGTATGCGAAGAGGCCTCCTGCCCGAACCTGGGCGAGTGCTTCTCGGGTGGTACCGCCACCTTCATGATCATGGGTGACATCTGCACCCGTCGTTGCCCGTTCTGCGACGTTGGCCACGGCCGACCGAAGCCGCTGGATCTGGACGAGCCGAAAAACCTGGCGGTTGCCATTGCCGACCTGCGCCTGAAGTATGTGGTGATCACCTCGGTGGACCGCGACGACCTGCGTGACGGCGGTGCCCAGCACTTTGCTGACTGCATCCGGGAAATCCGTGCGCTGTCACCGGGGGTGCAGTTGGAGACCTTGGTGCCGGACTACCGTGGCCGTATGGACGTTGCCCTGGAAATCACCGCGCAAGAGCCACCAGATGTGTTCAACCACAACCTCGAGACCGTACCGCGCCTGTACAAGGCCGCGCGCCCGGGTTCGGACTATGACTGGTCGCTGGACTTGCTGCAGAAGTTCAAGCAGTTGGTGCCGCACGTACCGACCAAGTCGGGCCTGATGCTCGGCCTGGGCGAAACCGACGAGGAAGTGATCGAAGTGATGCACCGCATGCGCGAGCATGACATCGACATGCTCACCCTCGGCCAGTACCTGCAGCCGTCGCGCAGCCACTTGCCGGTGCAGCGTTTCGTTCACCCGGACACCTTTGCCTGGTTCGCCGAGGAAGGTTACAAGATGGGCTTCAAGAACGTTGCTTCTGGCCCGCTGGTGCGTTCTTCGTACCACGCCGACCAGCAGGCCCACGAAGCCAAGATCAAGCTCTGAGCTATGCTCTAGCCTAGAGCGGAGCCACAGATGCCGATGCGCGCCCAAGGGCGGCATCGGCATTTTTGTTTGTGTCCCATGCGCTGCAAGGAGCCGCGATGTACTGCGCCAAAACCTTCCAACCCACCCTGCCAGCCGCGCTGCCGGCCAATGCATGTTTTGCCATTGTCGCCCCGGCGGGCGCGGCGCGGCTTGATGCGCACAAGGTTAGCCAGTGGTTCGTTGACCGCGGCTACCGTTGCCATATCTACCCGGGTGCCCTGCAAGCGCAGGGCTACCTGGCGGGGCCGGACCAGCAGCGCCTGCAGGACTTGCATGCAGCGTTTGCCGATCCGGCCATGGACGCCATCCTGTGCATGCGTGGGGGCTACGGCAGCATGCGCCTGCTTGACCAGCTCGACTTTGAACTGATCCGGCGCAACCCCAAGCCGCTGATCGGCTACAGCGACATCACCGCGCTGCATACGGCGATCTACCGGCATGCCGGGCTGCTGACCTTCCATGGGGGGATGCTCAATGCCGACCTGTTGGGGGCCAAGTTGCCACCGACCGAGTCGTCGTTGCTGGCGCAACTGGGTGGGCATGTGAGGGCAGGCGAGCAGGTCGCGCACCCGGCGGGCTTCGCATTGGACTGCGTGCTGCCGGGGGTGGCCAGCGGACCGCTGCTGGGTGGCAACCTGTCGATGCTGGGGGCGACCATGGGGACCCTTGCCGAGCTGGATACCCAGGGCTGCATCCTGTTCATCGAGGACGTCAACGAGCCGTTGTACCGGGTGGATCGGCTGCTGACCCAGTTACGCCTGGCAGGCAAGCTGGAGGGGATCAAAGGCGTGTTGGTGGGCGACTTTGCCGGGATTACCACAGCGGCGCTGACGCCGTTGCTGGAGGATACGTTTGCACCGCTGGGTGTGCCGGTGCTGGCGGGTTGGCGCAGCGGGCACTGTGACCCGAATGTATGCTTGCCCCTGGGGGCTCGGGTGAGGCTGGACAGTGTTCAGCAAACACTGGTGCTGGAGCAGGATCTGTTCAGGGCGTGAGATTACCGGGGCCGCGCAGCGGCCCCGAAATGCCTACTGCTGCCGCAGGCTCTCAAGCAGCTTATGGGTCGGGTAGCCATCCGCCGGCCATCCCAGCCCTTGCTGGGCATTGCGGATCGCCTTGCGGGTATTGGCCCCGATAATGCCATCGGCATTACCCGCATCATGCCCGCGGCTGTTCAGCAAGTTCTGCAACTCCATGCGCTCGCTGCGGCTGAGCGGCAGGTCCTCTTTCGGCCAGCTGCCGGCAATGAAGCCCCAGCCGCTGAAGCGATCCCCGAGCAGGCTCACCGCCAGGGCATAGGACGACGAGTTGTTGTATTTGAGGATGGCGCGGAAGTTGTCCAGCACCAGGAACGCCGGGCCGCGTGCACCGGCCGGCAGCAGCAGGGCGGCAGACAGCTGGTTGCTACCTGCCGGCAGCTGGGTACCCGCTGGCAGTTTCACGCCCATCGCCAGCCATTCACTCACCGGTTTGCGCAGTGCACCATCGGCCTGCCAGAAGTCGAAACCAGCCGGCACCTGTACCTCGAAGCCCCACGGTTGGCCGCGTTTCCAGCCCGAACTCTGCAGGTAGTGCGCTGTTGAGGCCAGGGCGTCTGGTGTGCTGTTCCAGATGTCGCGGCGGCCATCGCCGTCGAAGTCCACGGCATGGGTGTTGTAGGTGGTCGGGATGAACTGGGTCTGGCCCATGGCGCCGGCCCACGAGCCACGCATGGCTTCAGGCTGGATGTCTCCGTGCTGGATGATCTGTAGCGCGGCAATCAGCTGATCCTGGGCGAACTGTGGGCGGCGGCCCTCATAGGCCAAAGTGGCCAGCGAGCGGATCACCGACTTGTTGCCCTGGAACTGGCCGAAGTTGCTTTCCATGCCCCACACCGCGACCAGCACCTGGCGGTCCACGCCATAGCGCTGCTCAAGGCGAGTCAGCAGCTCGGCGTTCTGCTCCAGCAGCTTCTTGCCGTTGCGCACACGCAGGGGCGACAGGGCGCCTTCGAGGTATTCCCACACCGGGCGGGTGAACTCCGGCTGGCTGCGGTCTGCCTTGATCACGTCCAGGTCGGGGGTGACACCGAGGAAGGCACGGTCGAAGGTGCTCGGCGAAATGCCGGCTTGCAGGGCCTGCTCGCGGAAGCCCGCTTGCCATTGGGCGAAGGTTTGCAGGGGCTGGATGTCAGTGCTGACGTCGGGCGTTGCGCCGGGCACGGTCACCACGGGATTGGGTTGGGCAGGGGCCAGCGGCAGCGCGTCGGCGGCGGTGGGCTTTTCCGCACAGGCCACGAGCAGAATGAAGCTGGAGGCCGCGATCAGCTGGCGGGTTTCCCAGCGGGGGATAAGACGGAAGAGCATGCACAGATCCAGAGTTGCAGGTCAGGTGACGACCATATCATGCCTGCGCTTGCGATGCTTTCATGCAGCCAAAAAGTAGGAAGCCTCCCAATCTCTCGATTGGAAGGCTTCGCGGCGGTAGCTGCCTTTGCCCTTGTTCGGTTGTTCCTGGCGGCAGCGGAACAGTGGCTGGGCAACGATGGACTTGGCCTTGTTGGGGCCGTGCTTTTTCGGCTTTTTGCTCATGGTGGGCTTCCCGGGTTGGGTGAGTTTCGGGCGCACTGTAGGCTCCCCGAAGGGTGGGGGCCAATTGATTGTGTATATGGTCGAGGCGCTGGTGCCTATGTGTAGGAGCGGGTTTACCCGCGAATACGGTGGCGGCTGCAACGGTGAACGGCGGGTGGAGATTGGTTAGCAGGTCCGGCCTCTTCGCGGGTAAACCCGCTCCTACGACGGCCTGCGCCCAACCTTCGATGCGTGTGTAGGAGCGGGTTTACCCGCGAATACGGTGGCGGCTGCAACGGTGAACGGCGGGTGGAGATTGGCCAGCAGGCCCGGCCCTTTCGCGGGTAAACCCGCTCCTACGACGACCTGCGTCCAACCACCGATGCGTGTGTAGGAGCGGGTTTACCCGCGAATACAGTGGTGGCGGCGACGGTGAACGGCGGGTGGAGATTGGCCAGCAGGCCCGGCCCTTTCGCGGGTAAACCCGCTCCTACGACGGCCGCAGTTACTCGGGAGGGAGGGCCAGGCGCTGGCCAGCCATCAACAGCGACAGCCGCGCCAGGCCAATCCACGGCGAACCTTCAGCCTGCCCTTTGATCTGCGCATCGATTCGCTGGGCATCCTGCAGCAATTGCGCCCAGCGTTGCGCCGAGAGGCGCTGCAGGGCTTTGCTGACCAGCGGTCGGCGTTTGTCCCAGATGGGCGGGCGGGCCTGGCTGAACGCCTTGTCCAATGGCACGCCTTGGCTGAACTGCTGGGCTAGCCCCGCCAGTTGGCGCAGCTCACGGGCCAAGGCCCAGAGGATGACTGGCGGCTCCACACCTTCACCGCGCAAGCCTTCGAGCATGCGCAGGGCATGCGCAGCCTCGCCGTTGAGAATGGCATCGACCAGGCCGAAGACATCGAAGCGAGCGCTGTCGGCGACGGCAGCCTGCACGGTTTCCACGGTGATCTGGCTGCCTTCGGCCAGTAGCTTGAGTTTTTCGATTTCCTGCGCGGCTGCCAGCAGGTTGCCTTCCACGCGCGCGGCAATCAGGTCGACGGCATCACGCTGGGCCGACAGGCCGGCCTGTTGCAGGCGCTGGTTGATCCACTGCGGGAGCTGGTGCACATCCACCGGCCAGATCTGGATGAACTGGCAATGGGCGCCTTCTATCAATGCCTTGCCCCACTTGGTCTTCTGCGCACTGCTGTCGAGCTTGGGCAGGCTGATCAGCAGCAGCGTGTCTTCGGCGGGGTTGGCGCAGTATTCCATCAGGGCGGCGGCACCCTTGTCACCGGGCTTGCCCGAGGGCAGGCGCAGTTCCAGTAGGCGACGCTGGGCGAACAGTGACAGGCTGGCACCGGCCTGGAGCAGGGTGCCCCAGTCGAAGTTGGCGTCGGCACTGAATACCTGGCGTTCATCGAAACCTTGCTGACGCGCGGCATTGCGGATGGCGTCGGCGGCTTCCTGGCACAGCAGCGGGTCGTCGCCGCTGACCACGTAGACCGGTGCCAAGGCGCCTTGCAGGTGCTTGTTGAGTTGGGCGGGGGCAAGTTTCATGGGGAACAGGTGGGGCGCCCGAGGGCGCCCCTCGCGGGCTTAGTTGCCCGGTACTTCCAGTGGCGATTGCTGAGGCGTCTCGGCTTGCTGGCGGCGGGCAGCCTCCAGCGCGGCAGCTTCGGCTTTGGCGCGCTCGTCGGCTTTACGCTGCAGCTCATCCAGCTGGGATGGGGACAGCATTTGCAAACGTACGACCATGGCGTTGATCAGGTCGCGGCGCATTTCTTCGCGGGCGCGTTTGGCTTCCTGCTCGGAGCCGGTGATGTTCGAGCCGTCACGCACGTAGACCTTGCGCACCTCCAGCTTGTCGCTCATCAGCTCCAGGTTGTTCAGGCCCAGGATGCTGTAATCCAGCTTGGTGGTCAGCTCGTACTCGGCGGTACGGTTGCCGCTGTTGTAGGTAGCCGAGCGCTCGCGCTCCTGTTCGTTGGTCAGCACCAGGCGATACGGTGCGCCGGCGTGCACGTTGACGCCGCTACGTTCCAGCACTTCACGCAGCTGGACCACGGTCGGGCCATAGGCATTGCGCGCGCTGACGTCCATTTCCTTTACGCTCAGCTCGGTGGAGCCGGTGCCGCGCAGCTGGAAACCGCAGGCGCTGAGCATGACCGCCAGGCCGATTACCAGCAAATTGCGTTTGATCATGTTGTTGCTCCCTTTTGGGCCTGTTCCGCCCACCCGCAGCCAATGCGGGTGGGCGTTTTCATCAGTTGGCGACGATGTTGACCAGCTTGCCCGGTACCACGATGACCTTGCGGATGGTCAGGCCATCGATGAAGCGCAGGACATTCTCGTTGCTGCGGGCAGCGGCTTCGACTTCTTCGCGGCTGGCAGCGGCAGGCATCTCGACCTGGCCGCGCAGCTTACCGTTGACCTGAACCACCAAGGTAATGGAGTCCTGCACCAGCGCCTGTTCGTCGACGCTTGGCCAGGCGGCATCGATCACCGAGCCTGCGTGGCCCAGGTGCTGCCACAGCGCGTGAGAGATGTGCGGAGTGATCGGCGCCAGCAGCAGGGTGACGGCTTCCAGGCCTTCCTGCAGCAGGGCGCGATCCTGTTCGGTGGCTTGCGGGGCCTTTTCCAGCACGTTCATCACGGTCATCACCTGGGCGATGGCGGTATTGAACTTGTGGAACTGGCCCACGTCGGTGCTGGCTTGCTTGATGGCCGCGTGAATGGCGCGGCGGATGACCTTTTGCGCGTCGTCCAGGGCGGCAACATCCAGCTTGCCTGGCAGGCCCTGGCTGACGTGAGCCTGAGCCAGACGCCAGACACGGCGCAGGAAGCGGCTGGCACCTTCGACGCCGGAGTCGGACCATTCCAGGCTCATGTCGGGCGGCGAGGCGAACATCATGAACAGGCGGCAGGTGTCGGCACCGTAGGCTTCGATCATGGACTGTGGGTCGACGCCGTTGTTTTTCGACTTCGACATCTTCTCGGTGCCACCGATTTCCACCGGCAGGCCGTCGGTCTTCAGGCGGGCGCCAATGATCTTGGCTTTGGCATCACGCTCGATTTCGACATCGGCCGGGTTGAACCAGTCCTTGCCGCCGTTGCTGGCAACGCGGTAGTAGGTCTCGGCGACCACCATGCCCTGGGTCAGCAGGTTCTTGAATGGCTCGTTCGAGGTGACCAGGCCTTCGTCACGCATCAGCTTGTGGAAGAAGCGCGCGTACAGCAGGTGCAGGATCGCGTGTTCGATACCACCGATGTACTGATCTACCGGCAGCCAGTGGTTGGCGGCTTTGGGGTCGACCAGGCCTTTGTCGTAGTTTGGCGAGGCGTAGCGGGCGAAGTACCAGGACGACTCGACGAAGGTGTCCATGGTGTCGGTTTCGCGCTTGGCCGCAGCACCGCATTTCGGGCAGCTGCATTCGTAGAATTCAGGCATGCGCGCCAGTGGCGAACCGGCGCCGTCCGGCACCACGTTCTCCGGCAGGGTGACCGGCAGCTGGTCTTCCGGCACCGGGACGTCGCCGCAGGACGGGCAGTGGATGATCGGGATCGGGCAGCCCCAGTAGCGCTGGCGGCTGATACCCCAGTCGCGCAAGCGGAACTGGGTACGCGATTTGCCCAGTTCCTTGCGGATCAGGGCCGCTTCGATGGCGTCGAAGGCGCCAGCAAAGTCCAGGCCGTCGAACTCGGCGGAGTTGATCAGCTGGCCGTGCTCGCCATAGGCGGCCTGCCACTCGCTGCCGACTTCATCGCCAGCGCTGGTGCGCACCACGGCCTTGACCGGCAGGTTGTACTTGTGGGCGAACTCGAAGTCGCGCTCGTCGTGGGCCGGCACGGCCATGACCGCGCCATCACCGTAGTGCATCAGCACGTAGTTGGCGACCCATACTGGCAGCTTCTCGCCAGTCAGCGGGTGCTCGACCAGCAGGGAAGTGGCCATGCCTTTCTTCTCCTGGGTGGCCATGTCGGCTTCGGCAACGCTGCCGCTCTTGCACTCATCGATGAACGCCTGCAGCGCCGGGTTGCCCTGCGCAGCCTGGGTGGCCAGCGGGTGCTCGGCGGCGACGGCGACGTAGGTGGCGCCCATCAGCGTGTCCGGACGGGTAGTGAAGACCTTGAGGGTGCCTTCGTGGCCGATGCTGGCCTGGTCGTACGGGAACTGGACTTCCATGCCGCGCGATTTGCCAATCCAGTTGCGCTGCATGGTCTTGACCTGCTCAGGCCAGCCCGGCAGCTCGTCGAGGCTCTCCAGCAGCTCGTCGGCGTAATCGGTGATGCGGAAGTAGTACATCGGGATTTCGCGCTTTTCGATCAGCGCGCCCGAACGCCAGCCACGGCCGTCGATGACTTGTTCGTTGGCCAGTACGGTCTGGTCCGCCGGGTCCCAGTTCACGGTACCGTTCTTGCGGTAGATGATGCCTTTTTCGAACAGGCGGGTGAACAGCCACTGCTCCCAACGGTAGTAGTCGGGTTTGCAGGTGGTGACTTCACGTGCCCAGTCGATGGCCAGGCCCAGGCTCTTGAGCTGGGTCTTCATGTAGTCGATGTTTTCGTACGTCCACTTGGCCGGGGCGACGTTGTTTTTCATCGCCGCGTTTTCCGCGGGCATGCCGAAAGCGTCCCAGCCCATCGGTTGCAGGACGTTCTTGCCCAGCATGCGCTGGTAGCGGGCAATCACGTCACCGATGGTGTAGTTGCGCACGTGGCCCATGTGTAGCTTGCCGCTCGGGTACGGGAACATCGATAGGCAATAGTAGGTGTCTTTGCCTGGCTGTTCGGTAACAGCGAACGATTGTTGCTCGTCCCAGAACTTCTGGGCGGCGGCTTCGATATCACGGGGCGTGTATTGTTCGTGCATGGCTACTTTTGGCTGAGAGAGAAGAGACCTTGTTCCAGGCAGCGGAACCTCGCTGCGTCCGGCACTCCGGTGTCGTTTAGAGTGAACGCCGTAGCATACAGCAGCGCCGCGCATCGTGGGAAACCTTCGTTGCGAATGGCCGCTGGTCGCGGCGCACGGCTGCTTTTTGCAGCGACGCTAAGCTCAGGTGTGGGGGGAGATATTCTTACCTTCAATGAGGTGAACGGATGGGAGAGACGCAGCTACCCGCAATCAGACCGGAGCTTTACGAGCGCCTGATCGACCGGCTTGGCCTGGCACTGGAAACGGCCAGGACCTCGGTGCGATTGCGCGACGAGATGCCAGCTGAGCTTGAGTTGCGTGGCTTGAGCCACGCAGAGTTCGAAGTGATCAAGGCCTACCTGGATTCCCTCCCGGAGCGCCACAATGCCGCTGTCGGCAGTTACCCACAAGCGGAGCCGACATCGGCCAAGATCATCTGGCTCAAGGACAAGAAACGCCCCGCCAGTACGGCGAGATCCAGGACGCTGCCACATCGCTAGCCGTTCAGGACGCCAGGCGCAGGCTATCGCGCGCCGGTTCTTCACTATCACACAACTCAAGATCGACGCCGGTACACACTTGTTGACCGGCGTCGATCCTTCTAGGCTGCACGCCTGCCAAGGAGGTGTGGCCGATGCCGATCCGATTCTTCATCAAACAATGGCTGATGCCGCCGGGCGTGCTGTTCTTGCTGCTGCTTGCGGCATGGTGGCTGCGTACGCGGCGGCCACGGTTGGCGGCGCTTTGCTTTAGCGTAGGGCTGGGTGGCCTGTGGTTGATGAGCCTGCCGCTGGTGGTGCAGGAAACCGCCCGTGTGCTGGAAAGTGAGCCGCCGCTGGCCGTGAGCGACTGGGCCGGCCTGGCGAGCCGGGCGGATGCCATTGTGGTGCTGGGCGCCGGGCGCGAGCGCGGGGACCCGGCCTGGGGTGGCAGTGACCAGCCCACGGCCACGGCACTGGAACGTATGCGCTTTGCCGCGCGGCTGGCCAAGGCCTCGGGCCTGCCAGTGTTGACCAGTGGTGGGTTGCATTACGGCACGCCGCCCAGCGAGGCGAGGCTGATGGCGGAACGCTTGCATGAAGATTTCGCGGTCGAGGTGAAATGGCGCGAAGAGGCCAGCCGCACGACCTGGGAAAATGCTCAGCTCACGGCCAAAGTGCTGCAGCCTCTGGGATTTCGCCGGGTGGTGCTGGTGACCCAGGCCTGGCATATGCAGCGTTCCCGCTGGAGTTTTGAAAAGGCGGGTTTTGAGGTGGTGCCGGCGCCGGTGGGGTTCCTTGGGCGCGATCATGCGCGGCCGTTTGGCGGTCTGCTGCCAGAGAGCCGGGCGATGTGGCAGAGCGGGCAGTTGTTCAATGAAGTGGTGGGGTTGGTGGGGTATCGGGTGTTCTACTGATTCACCGGCTTACATAATCCCCTGTAGGAGCGGGCTTGCCCGCGAAAGGGCCTGCCCTGCCGGCCAATCTCCACCCGCCGTTCACCGTTGCCGCGACTACCGTATTCGCGGGTAAACCCGCTCCTACAGTGGCCGCGTATCGCCAATCAGACGGTTTTTGCAATACGCCCTGCCAGCAACGCCCAGCCCAGCAGCAACGCACAGACAATTGCCAGCGGCCATGAGCGCCATTGCAGGTAAGGCGTCAGCTGCTGCATCGGCACCACCTCGCCATACAGCACGGCCTGCTGGAACTGCGGAACCTGCGTGGTAATGCGGCCAAACGGGTCGATCAGCGCGGTCACGCCGTTGTTGGTGGCGCGGATCATCCAGCGGCCGGCTTCCAGCGCGCGCATCTGCGCCATCTGCAGGTGCTGCAAGGGGCCGATCGATTTGCCGAACCAGGTGTCATTGCTGATGGTCAGCAGCAGGTCGCTACGCGCAGCCAGGCCGGCGGCGAACTCGGGGTAGACCACCTCGTAGCAGATGTAAGGCGCAATCTGGTAGCCCTTGGCCTGCAGCAGCGGCTGATCTTCGGGGCCGCGGGCGAAGTCCGACATGGGCAGGTTGAAGAACTCGATGGCCCCACGCAGCACGTCTTGCAGCGGCACATACTCGCCAAATGGCACCAGCTTCTGCTTGAGGTAGGTGCCATCGCCTTCACCAGTGACGGTGATGCCGTTGTAGTAGCGGCGCTGGTGGTGCACTTCTTCACGCACCGGTACGCCCGTGATCAGTGCCGAATGGCGCTCGGCAGCGAAGCGGCCCATCACGTCGATGTAGCCCTGGGCCTGGTCCTTGAGCACCGGAACGGCGGTTTCCGGCCACACCAGCAGGTCCACCGGCCTGGAACTGAAGCTCAGGTCGCGGTATAGCGCCAGTTGCGCGTCGATGTGCGCGGGGTCCCATTTCAGGTCCTGCTCGACGTTGCCCTGGATCGCTGCCACTTTCAGCGGCTCGCCTGCCGGAATGGTCCAGGCATGGCCCTTGAGCGCCAGGCCCAGCCCCCAGGGGGCCAGCAACAGCACACTGGCCACGGCCAGGAACGAGGGGCGGGTGCGCAGGCGGTGCAGGTTGCACAGCAGGGCGGCGGTGAGGGCGAGGGTGAAGGAAATCAGCCAGACGCCGCCCAGCGGCGCAAGGCCGGTCAACGGGCCGTCCAGTTGGCTATAGCCGGCGTAGAGCCAGGGGAAGCCGGTCAGGAACCAGCCGCGGAAGGCCTCTTGCAGTAACCAGAGGGCGGCGAAGCACAAGGCGTCGGCCAGTGGTGCTTCGTTGCGGCGTAGCCAGCGCGCCCATAGCCAGGTGGGCAGGGCGAAGAACCAGGCCAGTGCGGCGAAGAACGCCAGCAGCAACACGATTGCCAGCAGCGGCGAGGCGCCGCCGTAGGTGTTCATGCTGACATAGATCCACCAGGTGCCGGCGCCATACAGGCCAAACCCAAACCACCAGCCACGCCACATGGCCTGACGCGGGCTGAGCTCGCGCAGGCCAAGGTAGAGCACCGCGATGGACAACACCGCCAACGGCCAGATGTCGAACGGCGCCAGGGCCAGGAGGGTGGAAGCACCGGCCGCCAGGGCCAGCAGGTTACCGGGCCAGCCGGGGCGGGTGATCCAACGCATGTTTATCCTTAACGGGTGATCGGGGTCAGGCGCAGCAAGTGTATCCGCCGGCTGTCGGCGTTGAGAATACGGAACTTGTAAGACCCGATCTCAGTGGTTTCGTTGCGCTTGGGCAGGTGGCCAAAGGCGCTCATCACCAGGCCGCCGACCGTGTCGAACTCGTCATCGGAGAACTCGCTGTCGAAGAACTCGTTGAAGTTCTCGATCGGGGTAAGCGCTTTGACCAGGAAATCACCGCTGGGCAGTGGTTTGATGTAGCTGTCTTCCTCGACGTCGTGCTCGTCTTCGATATCGCCGACGATCTGTTCCAGCACGTCCTCGATGGTGACCAGGCCCGCCACGCCGCCATATTCGTCGATGACGATGGCCATGTGGTTGTGGTTGGCGCGGAATTCACGCAGCAACACGTTCAGGCGCTTGGACTCGGGTACGAAGGTGGCCGGGCGCAGCAGGTCCTTGATGTTGAAGCTGTCGCCGTTCTCCTTGAGGATCAACGGCAGCAAGTCTTTGGCGAGCAGGATCCCGAGCACATCGTCATGGCTTTCGCCGATTACCGGGTAGCGCGAGTGCGCGGCATCGATCACCGCCGGCAGGAACTCGCGAGGCGACTGGCCGGCCTTGATGCTGTTCATCTGCGAGCGCGGCACCATGATGTCGCGAACCTGCAGGTCGGCGACCTGAATGGCGCCTTCGACGATGGTCAGCGCTTCGCTGTCCAGCAATTTGTTCTGATGGGCTTCGCGCAGCAGCTCAAGCAGCTCCTGGCGGTTTTTCGGCTCATGGGCAAAAGCCTGGGTCAGTTTACCCAGCCAGGACTTCTGCCCGTTGCTCGATCGATCTTCGCTCATGGCGGTTCTCGTGATCCTTCGTGTATCAGTGTGTGATTGAGTCGGTTTCATCATCGGCATACGGGTCAGGGTGACCCAGTTCTGCCAGCAATTCCCGTTCCAGGCTTTCCATTTCCTCGGCCTCCTCATCTTCGATGTGGTCATAGCCGAGCAAGTGCAGGCAACCGTGGATGACCAGGTGCGCCCAGTGCGCTTCCAGCGATTTGCCTTGTTCGGCCGCTTCGCGCTCGACCACCGCTACACAGATCACCAGGTCGCCCAGCAGCGGGATATCGAGCAGCTCATCGGGCACATCGGCCGGGAACGACAACACATTGGTCGCGTAGTCCTTGTGCCGGTAGGTGTGGTTCAGCTCCCGCCCTTCGGCTTCGTCGACCAGGCGAATGGTCATTTCCGAGTCGGCGCTGCGCTGGCGCAACGCCAATTCGCACCAGCGGCGCAAGGCGGCGTCTTCTGGAGTGGCAGCATCCGTGGCTCGTTGGATATCAAGTTCAAGCATCTTTGCCGGGCGCCTCGGGCTTGGGCTGGCGGGCTTCGAAGCGGTCGTAGGCTTCGACGATACGCTGAACCAGTGGGTGACGAACCACATCCTTGGGTTGGAAATGGGTAAAGCTGATCCCCGGAACGTCCTTCAGCACCTCGATGACGTGCGCCAGGCCCGACTTGGTGCCACGGGGCAGGTCGACCTGGGTGATGTCACCGGTGATCACCGCGGTAGAGCCGAAACCGATGCGGGTCAGGAACATCTTCATCTGCTCGAGCGTGGTGTTCTGGCTTTCGTCGAGGATGATGAAGCTGTTGTTCAGGGTGCGGCCACGCATGTAGGCCAGAGGGGCGATTTCGATCACCTGGCGTTCGATCAGCTTGGCCACGTGTTCGAAGCCGAGCATTTCGTACAGGGCGTCGTACAGCGGGCGCAGGTACGGGTCGATTTTCTGTGCCAGGTCGCCAGGCAGGAAACCGAGCTTTTCACCCGCCTCGACCGCCGGGCGCACCAGCAGGATGCGGCGCACCTGTTCGCGTTCCAGCGCGTCCACGGCGCAGGCTACGGCCAGGTAGGTCTTGCCGGTACCGGCCGGGCCGATGCCGAAATTGATGTCGTTGGCCAGGATTTCCTTGACGTAGCGCTGCTGGTTGAGCCCGCGCGGGCGGATGTTGCCCTTGCGCGTGCGCAGCGACACGCTGACCTCGTTGACGGCCGGGTTGTCGATGTTTTCGACAGCCGACTCCTGCAGGTACAGGTGCACGGTTTCCGGTGACAGGTCGGTGGCCTTGGTCTCGCGATAGAGACGGCGCAGCAGCTGTTCGGCAGCGGAGGTGGTCCTGGGTTCGCCGATCAGTTCGAACTGATTGCCGCGGTTGCGGATCTCGATGGCCAGGCGCTGTTCGATCAGGCGCAGGTGCTCGTCGAACTGGCCGCACAAGTTGGCGAAACGGTGGGCCTCGAAGGGTTCGAGGATGAAACGATGGGGTTCTATGGGTGCGTTCAAGGTCGTTTTTAGCCGCTCGACGGCGATGGAGTTGAACTCAAGAATAACCCTTGAATGGCAGTGGCGAAAGCACTGAAACGTTCAACGGTATGTACGGGCTGTTCTGGCTTCCCCCTGGCCAACCCGCTCCTGCAAGGCCGGTGGGGATCCTGTGGGCGCGGGTTCACCCGTGAACAGGCCAGAACAGGTATCATGCCCACCTTTTCTTACGCATGTGTTATCTGGCCGAACATGAGCAAACGCGAACCCGCCATCTATAAAGTGATCTTCCTGAACCAGGGTCAGGTCTTCGAGATGTACGCCAAGCAGATCTACCAGAGTGACCTGTGGGGTTTTCTGGAAATCGAGGAGTTCGTGTTCGGAGAGCGCTCGCAACTGGTCGTGGACCCGAGTGAGGAGAAGCTCAAGAGCCAGTTCGACGGAGTGGTCCGCAGTTTCGTGCCGATGCACTCGATTGTGCGCATCGATGAGGTGGAGCGCCTGGGCACGGCGAAGATCAGCGAGGCCAAGGGCGGCGGCAATGTGATGCCGTTCCCGATGCCAATGCCGGAAAAGTGACCTTCAGGGAAGCGGCGAGAACGGCGTGCGCCCTTCGGCGTTCTGCAGTTCGAGCAGGTACTTGCGGAAAATCTGGCCGAGCACCTGGGTGGCATGCTCCAGTTCGTCACGGGGCATTTGCTCGGTCACTTCGTCGGCCATGTCCAGCGCATCTTCGGCGCCATTGACCGCAGCCATTTTCAGCAGGATGTAGGCCTGCACGTTGTTGGCCTTGACCCCTTCGCCATGGAAGAACATGGCACCCAGACGGTATTGGGCGTCGGCTTGGCCTTGCAGCGATGCCTTCTGGAACCAGTCCAGGGCTTTGCCCAGGTTTTTTGGCGTTTGCGTGTAGTAATACTCGCCCAGTTCGAATTGCGCCTGGGCATCCCCCGCAGTCGCCGTCTGCTCGCAGGCCTTGAGGGCGTTTGCCAGGTCTTCAGGCTGAACGTTCAAGGTGCAGCGGCCCGTCGCCGGAATCAGCAACGAGTTACCGCCCTCCGCCAGGGCCAGCAGGGGCTGAAGAAGCAACAGGCAGCCCAGGGTCAGGGCGCGGCCGGTGCGGTTCATGGGGATCGACTTACCTCTGCAAAGCTGCGGCCAATGTCTCTGGTGGCACATTATGGGATAAGCAGCGCCAACCTTACAAAGTTTTACTCGAATTTCTGCTTGGTTGGGGAAGTCAGCTGATTGTGCGTGCGTATTTATTGCCTGTGCCGGCCTCTTCGCGGGTGAACCCGCGCCTACAAGGGGGGGTCGCTTTCATGAGTGTAGGCGTGGGGTTGCTCACGAAGAGGCCGGTACAGGCTGGCCATCACTTCAGGGCAGCAAAGGCTTTCTCAGCCGCATCCAGGGTGATCTGCAGCTCTTTGTCGCCATGGGCGATGGAGGTGAAGCCCGCCTCGAATGCGCTCGGTGCCAGGTATACACCACCGTCGAGCATCAGGTGGAAGAAGCGCTTGAAGCGCTCGGCATCGCTGGCCATCACGTCTTCGAAGGTGACGATATCGTCGGCGCCGCTGAAGTACAGGCCGAACATGGCACCGGCCTGGGTGGTGACGAATGGCACGCCAGCGGCATCGGCGCGTTGCTGCAGGCCGTCAAGCATGCGGCTGGTGTAGTCGGTCAGCTCGGCGTGGAAGCCTGGGCGGCTGATCAGCTTGAGGGTGGTCAGGCCGGCGGCCATGGCCAGCGGATTGCCTGACAGGGTGCCGGCCTGGTAGACCGGGCCGAGCGGGGCGATGCAGCCCATGATTTCACGCTTGCCGCCGAAACAGCCTACCGGCATGCCGCCACCGACGATCTTGCCGAAGGTCGACAGGTCCGGCTTAATGCCGTAATGGCCCTGGGCGCCGCCGAGCGAGACGCGGAAACCGGTCATCACTTCGTCGAAGATCAGCACCACGCCATGCTTGTCGCATTGCTCGCGCAGGCCCTCGAGGAAGCCCGGTGCCGGTGGTACGCAGTTCATGTTGCCGGCCACCGGCTCCACGATGATGCAGGCCACGGTCTGGCCAACTTCGGCCAGGGTCTTCTCGACGGCGGCGATGTCGTTGAACGGCAGGGTCAGGGTGTGCTTGGCGAAGTCCGCTGGCACGCCTGCCGAGCTTGGCACGCCTTGGGTCAGCAAGCCCGAGCCGGCTTTTACCAGCAGGCTGTCGGAGTGGCCATGGTAGCAGCCCTCGAACTTGATGATGGCGTCACGGCCAGTGTAGCCACGGGCCAGACGGATGGCACTCATGGTGGCTTCAGTGCCCGAGCTGACCATGCGCACCATTTCCATCGACGGTACGATCGAGCAGACCAGGTCGGCCATCTCGGTTTCCATGGCGGTCGGCGCGCCGTAGGACAGGCCGTGCTCCAGCTGCTTGCGTACCGAGTCCAGCACGTCCGGGTGGCCGTGGCCGAGGATCATCGGGCCCCAGGAGCCGACGTAGTCGACGTAGCGTTTGTCGTCCTCGTCAACGACATAGGCGCCTTCGGCATGCTTGAAGAACAGCGGCGTGCCGCCAACGCTCTTGAAAGCGCGGACTGGCGAGTTGACGCCGCCAGGGATGTGCTTCTGGGCTTGGGCGAACAGGGCTTCGGAACGGGACATGGAAGTATCTCTCGAATCAGGATGCGAACAAGGCGTTGAAGGCGCGGGCGCGGCGGGTGACTTCCTGCGCGCTGTCGGCACCGAACAAGCCGTGGATCACCGCCAGCAGGTCGGCGCCGTGGGCGACCAACGGGGCGGCGTTGTCGAGGGTGATGCCGCCGATCACGGCGATCGGCAGTTTCACCTGGGCGCGGGCCTGCTCAAGCAGGCCGACGTTGGCAGCGGGCGCGCCCGGCTTGGTGACAGAATTGAAGAAGCGGCCAAAGGCCACGTAGCTGGCGCCTTCGCTGGCAGCCTGGGCGGCCAGTTCGAGGCTGGCGTGGCAGGTGGAGCCGATGATTGCCTGACGGCCGAGCAGTGCGCGGGCCGGGGTCAGCGGGCCGTCGGTCTGGCCCAGGTGCACGCCGACACCCAGGCGGGCGGCCAGTTCGGCGTCATCGTTGATCAGCAACTGGGTGCCGTAACGCTCGCAGAGCTTCATCAGCCCTTCGGCTTCACGCAGGCGGCGCGCTGCATCGTCGCTCTTGTCGCGGTACTGCAGCAGGCACACGCCGCCTTCCAGGGCCGCCTCGACATGGGACAGGAAACGGCCGGCGAGCAGCTGGCTGTCGGTGATGGCGTACAGACCGCGTAGCTTCATTGAAGGCCTCGTATCAGGAGCAGAAGTCCAGGGGCAGGCGGCGCGGCACGTATTGGCCCTTGCCCAGTTGCTCGGCGTCACGCAGGGTGCGCCAGGTGTAGTCCAGGGCGGTGCGCACGGCGCTTTCCAGCTGCTCGCCGAGCGCCAGGCGGCCGGCCAGGGCGCTGGCCAGGGTGCAGCCCGAGCCGTGGTAGCTGCCTGGCAGGCGCTGGCAAGTCCAGGTGAAGTGCTGGCCGTCCTGGGTGTACAGGCGGTTGTGGATTTCGTCTTCGTCGCCGTGACCGCCGGTAATCAGCAGGTGTCTACAGAACGGCAACAGTTTCTCGGCACATTCGTCCGCGGTGCCTTCGGGCAGTTCGGCGAGGATGCGTGCTTCGGGCAGGTTCGGCGTGGCGATGGTCGCCAGCGGCAGCAGGCGTTCGCGCAGGGCATAGCCCACTTCGTCCTTGCCCAGGCGGCCACCGCCACCGGCACGCAGCACCGGGTCGCAGACCAGCGGCAGGTGGGGGTGGGCGGCCAGCAGTTCGGCGACGGTGTCGACCATCTCGATCGAGCCGAGCATGCCCAACTTGACGGCGGCCACCGTGGAGTCGGCCAGCACGGCGTTGGCCTGGGCCAGCACCCACTCGCGGTCGAGCACGCGGAAGTCGGAAACGTTGACGGTATCCTGCACGGTCAGGGCGGTCACTGCAGGTGCAGCGTGGCAGCCTTGGGCGATCAGGGCTTCGATATCTGCCTGCAAGCCGGCGCCGCCACTGGGGTCGTGGCCGGAGAGACAGAGGACAACGGGGCGGGAGCTGTAGGTATTCATGGTCGGCGAGCTTACCACCAAACCTGTTTGGGCGGATCGTCCGACAAACGAGTTTTACTGATCGATCGGTCAGGTTGTCGTTTGTTTTTCTATTGAAAGCATTGATTTAGAGCCTTTTCTTTGTGTTTTTATGTGGCCGATTGCCAGGTTGTGAGGCTATGCTAGAGTGCTCGGATAACTCGACAAACGGGTGCTGCAGGATCACGTCGTCTCAAACGGATGGGAGGCTACCGCGACGCGACCGGGCAGGCCATGCTGGGGCTGTATGCGCTATTTGCTGATTGTGCTTATGGGTTTGCTGCCCGTGCTGGCCGGAGCGGTCGATTTCGACGACGCTACCCGGCATCTCCCACTGGGCAAGGCCATGCAGGTTTATGAAGACCCCGATGGCAATGCCAGCATCGCTCAGGTCAGTGCCCCCGGGTTTGCCAAATACTTTCAGCCCCACCATGAGGATGTGCTGAACGCCGGTTACTCCACCTCGGTGTTCTGGCTCAAGGTCGAGCTGCGCCCCGTTGCCGCGCCCAGCGCTGCCCCGCGGCAATGGCTGCTGGAGCTGGCCTATCCGCCACTGGATCACCTCGAACTGTATTTGCCTGACAGCAGCGGCTTGTACCGCCTGGCGCAGCGCACGGGCGATGCCTTGCCCTACGACAGCCGGCAGATCCGGCAGAACAACTACTTGTTCGAACTGCAACTGCCACCTGGCAAGGTGACCACTGCGTACCTGCGGCTGCAAAGCCAGGGTTCGGTGCAAGCGCCGCTGGCGCTGTGGTCCCCTGAAGCCTATCTGGAAGAGCAGCCCACGCGCCTGTATGTGCTGGGGATGATCTACGGCGTTTTACTGGTGATGCTGGTGTACAACCTGTTCATCTACCTCAGCGTGCGTGACGTCAGCTACCTCTATTACATCCTTTACATCGCTTCGTTCGGCCTTTACCAGGTCTCGGTGAACGGCGCCGGTGTAGCTTATTTCTGGCCAGACAGCCCTTGGTGGGCGAATGCCTCCACGCCATTGTTCATCGGTGCTGCCGGCCTGTTCGGTTGCCAGTTCGCCCGCCACTTCCTGCAATTGGGCAGCATCAACCGTGGTTTCGATCGCCTGTTGCAACTGCTGATGCTGGGTGGCGCGCTGGTCATGGTACTGGCGGTGAGCATGCCCTACGGCATTGCGCTGCGCATGGCCACGCTGCTGGCGCTGCTGTTCACCATAAGCGTCTTCAGCGCCGGCCTGTATGCCTGGTGGCGCGGCTTGCGAGTGGCGCGCTGGTTCATCATCGCCTGGACGGCGTTCCTGCTTGGCGGCCTGGTCAACACCTTGATGGTGCTGGGCTACCTGCCGAACGTGTTCATCACCATGTATGCCAGCCAGCTGGGTTCGGCCTTGGAAGTGGCTTTGCTGTCGCTGGCGTTGGCCGACCGCATCAACAGCCTGCGCGAGCAGCAGGCGCAGACCTTGCGCGACACTGGGCGTACGCTGGAGCAACTGAACCTGCAACTGGCCAGGAGCAATCGCCTGAAGGACGAGTTCCTCGCCAGCGTGACTCATGAGCTGCGTACCCCGATGAACGGAGTGATTGGCTCGCTCGAGCTGATGCACACCCTGCCGATGGATACCGAAATGGCTCAGTACCATCACACGGCAGTGGGGTCTGCCCAAGGCATGATGGATATGGTCAATGCCATTCTTACCCTGTCCGAACTGCAGGCCGGCCGCCTGCGGGCGCAGCCGGCACCGTTCAGCCTGCGCGCCCTGTTGCAGGGCTTGCGCGCCGGTTATGCCGGGCAGGCGCTGGGCAAAGGCTTGTACCTGAGCCTGGATATTCCGGCCGACCTGCCGGACGGGTTGCTCGGTGACGGGCAGAAGCTGGCGCACTGCCTGGGTTGCCTGGTGGACAACGGTTTGAAGTTCACCCATCAGGGCGGTGTGATGATCCAAGTGCGCGGCCGCCGGGTGGGGCCGGATGATCTGGCGTTGACCTTTACCGTCAGCGACAGCGGTATCGGTTTCGATGATCTGGAGCAGTCGACCCTGTACCAGCGGTTCTTCCAGGTCGACGGTTCGATGACCCGGCGGTATGGCGGTTTGGGGATTGGGTTGTCGATTTGCCGGCAGATGGGAGAGTTGCTGGGGGCCAGATTGGCGCATGAGTCGACGCGCGGGTTGGGCAGCCGCTTCGAGTTGAGTTTGAATGTAGCGATTTCGCAGGTGCAGATGAGCCCGAACCTGCTGCAGGTGAGGCGCTCGCTGTAGGAGCGGGTTCACCCGCGAAAGGGCCGGGTCTGCTGGCCGATATCCAGCCGCCGTTCACCGTTGCCGCCGCCACCGTATTCGCGGGTAAACCCGCTCCTACGCGCGCGCGCACGCCTGCAACCACACGTTTAGTCATTAATACCCCTTTGACTACCCCGCAAGCAGTGCTTCACTGGGTCTCTCAAGCCTACCCGGATCCAGGAGCCCCCCGATGAGCCTGCACCAGTACGCTGAAACCCACGAAGTCACCAACCAGCCGCCGCCGCTCGACGGTGCCAACCTGTACCGCCTCGACCTGCCATTGCAAGAATGGTCAAGGCGTTTTGGCGCGGGCTGGGCCGAGTCGCGGATCGACGCCTATGGTGCCCTGGCCGGCGGCCCGCTGATGCAAGCAGGCTTCCTGGCCAACGCGCACAAACCCGAGTTCAGCAGCCACGACCGCTATGGCCATCGCATCGACCTGGTCGAGTTCCACCCGGCCTACCATGAGCTGATGCGTACCGCCGTCGAACATGGCCTGCCTTCTTTGCCATGGGCCGAACCCCGTGCTGGCGCCCATGTTGCACGGGCTTCGATGACCTACCTGCACAGCCAGGCCGAGGCCGGCACCGGCTGCCCGCTGACCATGACGTTTGCCGCCGTGCCGGCATTGCGCCTGCAGCCTGAGCTGGCTGAATACTGGCTGCCGAAAATCCTTGCCTGCGAATATGACCCGCGCAACATTGGCGACCGGCACAAGGCCGGGGTCACCCTGGGCATGGCCATGACCGAAAAGCAGGGCGGCACCGATGTGCGCGCCAACACTACCCGGGCCTATCCGGTCGGTGCGCCAGGCCCGGGGCAGGCTTATGAGCTGGTTGGCCACAAGTGGTTCTGCTCGGCGCCGATGTGCGACGCTTTTCTGACCTTGGCGCAAACCGAAAAAGGCCTGAGCTGCTTCCTACTGCCGCGCCACCGCCCCGATGACAACCGCAACCAGTTCTATATCCAGCGCCTGAAGAACAAGCTGGGCAACAGCTCCAACGCCTCCAGCGAGGTGGAGTTCCGCGGTGCGCTGGCATGGATGATTGGCGAAGAGGGACGCGGCGTGCCGACCATCATCGAGATGGTCGCCATGACCCGGTTCGACTGCATGGTCGGCTCCAGCGCACTGATGCGCCAGGCGTTGACGCAGGCGGCCCACCATTGCGCGCATCGCAAGGTCGGCGGGCGGGTGCTCAATGAGCAACCTCTGATGCAGAACGTGCTGGCCGACCTGGCCCTGGAAAGCGAGGCTGCGCTTGCCCTGAGCTTGCGCATGGGCCAGGCGCTGGAGCAACTGGACGACCCGCAGCAGGCGCATTTCGCCCGGCTGGTCACGGCGGTGGGCAAGTACTGGATCTGCAAACGTGCGCCGGCCATGATCAACGAGGCCGCCGAATGCCTGGGTGGCGCGGGTTATGTGGAAGACAGCATTCTGCCACGGCTGTACCGCGAGGCACCGGTCAACTCGACCTGGGAGGGCTCGGGCAACGTGCAGTGCCTGGATGTGCTGCGGGCCTTGTCCAAGGAGCCGGGCGTACTCGATGCACTGTTTGTCGAGCTGGGTGACGGGCATGGCGACCCGCGCCTGGCAGCGCATATCGGCAACCTCAAGGGGGCATTTGCCGACACCGGTGACATGCAGTACCGCGCGCGGCAACTGACCGAGGATATTGCCCTGGCGTTGCAGGCCAAGCTGCTGCTGGAGGCGGGGAATACGGAGGTCAGTGATGCGTTTATCGGCAGCCGCTTGGCCGGTGGTGGCCGGGTGTACGGGGCGCTGCCGCGAGGTGTGGATGTGATGGCATTGGTAACCAGGGCTACGCCTGTCTGGCCGCTGTAGCAGCGGGCTTGCCCGCGAATGCACCCAACACCGATCAATGGGGGTGTATTTAACCAAGAAGGCAGGCAAGATGGATCACATGCATGTCCAGACAGGAAGCACAGTGTGAGCCACGCTTTTGTAGTCGTTGATACCCCCGAACAGGCCGTCGACCGTCTGGCGGCCTTGCATGAACAGGCCACAGGTGCCCTGAGTCAGGCCCTGAAGCGTTACCTGAAGGACCGTACCGAGCCCGATACCGATGAGCGCGACCTGTTCCGCTACCCGGCACTGCGCCTGACCTACTACAGCCATGGCGAAGTCGCCGCCACCACCCGCGCTTATGCCAAGGTCCAGGTTGCCGGCACCTACAGCGTCACCGTCACTCAGCCCGCTGCGTTCCGTGGCTACCTGCTGGAGCAACTGCGCCCGCTGATGCATGACTACACCGTTACGGTAGAAGTCGGCGTCAGCGAGCAGAACATCCCTTACCCCTATGTGGTCGACCAGGGCGACGAATTGGCTGGCAGCGGCATTACTGCTGCGCAGTTGGCGCGGGTGTTCCCCAGCACCGACCTGTCGGCGGCCACCGACAACATCGCTGATGGCCTGTACGACTGGGACCATGCTGAAATCATGCCACTGGCATTGTTCGATGCCGCGCGGGTCGACTTCTCGCTGCGCCGCCTGGTGCACTACACCGGCAGCGACTGGCGCCATGTACAGCCGTGGATCCTGCTGACCAACTACCACCGCTATGTCGACCAGTTCATCAGCCATGGCCTGGAACAGCTGCGTGACGACTCGCGCTTCGTGCGTATGGTGCTGCCGGGCAACGTCGTGATCGAAAAGGGCATGGACCATGGCGAAACCCAGGCTCTGGTGGCCAGCGTGGTCTGGCACCGCTTCCAGATGCCGGCCTACCACCTGATCGCCGCCGACGGCAATGGCGTTACCTTGGTCAACATTGGTGTCGGCCCGTCCAACGCCAAGAACATCACCGATCACCTGGCCGTGCTGCGCCCGCATTGCTGGCTGATGATCGGCCACTGCGGCGGCCTGCGGCAGTCGCAGACCATCGGCGACTACGTGCTGGCACACGCCTACATGCGCCGTGACGGCATTCTCGACCGGGTCGTGCCGCCGAATATCCCGATCCCGGCCCTGGCCGAAGTGCAGATGGCCTTGCAGGAGGCTGCCGCACAGGTCACTGGCGAGCGTGGCGAGCAGTTGAAAAAGCGCCTGCGCACCGGCACCGTGCTGACCTACGACGACCGCAACTGGGAGTTGCGCTGGGCCCAGGAACGCCCGCTGATCAACCTGTCGCGTGCCGTGGCGGTGGACATGGAAAGCGGCACCATTGCTGCCCAGGGCTACCGTTTGCGCGTGCCTTACGGCACCTTGCTGTGTGTGTCCGACAAGCCGCTGCACAGCGAGATCAAACTGCCAGGTTCGGCCAACGCCTTCTACAACCGAGCGGTCAGCCAGCACCTGAAGATCGGCATTGCTGCCCTCGACCTGCTGCGCACCGAGCTGAACTCGCTGCACTCGCGTAAACTGCGCAGCTTCGATGAGCCGCCGTTCCGCTGAGGATCCATGTCACTGCCACCCCGTAACAAGCCGCGCCGCCCCCAGGCGCGGCCTGCCGCCGGCCCGCGTCGCCAGGCCAAGGCGCCACCTGCCGAGCCTCGCCTGATCCTGTTCAACAAACCGTTCGACGTGCTGACCCAGTTCAGCGACGGTGAAGGGCGCGCGACGCTCAAGGACTTCATCGACATCCCGGGCGTATACCCGGCCGGGCGGCTGGACCGTGACAGTGAAGGCTTGCTGTTGCTGACCAACGATGGCGGGTTGCAGGCGCGGATTGCCGACCCGAAGCACAAGCTGGCCAAGACCTACTGGGTCCAGGTAGAAGGCGAACCGAGTGACGAGCAGTTGCAGCGTTTGCGCGATGGTGTGGCGCTGAATGATGGGCCGACCTTGCCGGCTGAGGCGCGGCACCTGGAAGAACCCGAGCTGTGGCCGCGCAACCCGCCGGTACGCTTTCGCAAGAGCGTGCCAACCAGCTGGCTGGAGCTGGTGATTCGCGAAGGGCGTAACCGCCAGGTGCGGCGCATGACGGCGGCGGTGGGGCTGCCGACCTTGCGCCTGGTGCGCGTGCGCATTGGTGACTGGGCGCTGGATGGGCTGGAGCAGGGTTGCTGGCGGGAGGTCCCTGCCAAGCTTTAGTTCAGGTCAGGGGCCTGTTCGCGGGCACGCCCGCGAATGGCCCTGAAATGTTTTATACGCCTTCCAGAAACCCCACCACCACGCTTTTGATGATGAAGGCCAGCACTCCCAGGCCCAGCACGAAGAACAGGATCAGCGTCCCGAACTTACCCGCCTTGGACTTTTTTGCCAGGTCCCAGACGATGAAGCCCATGAACCCGATCAACACGGTGACCAGGATGATCATCATCCATTCTTCGAATACGGCGGGATCCATCGATGTTCTCCAGGCGGGTTGAACGTCCGATTATACGCCGGCTGGCGTGAGCATTTAACGCAGGTGGGTCAATGGCAGCTCGGTGCTGGCCAACACCTGGTTGAGCACGAAGCTCGAACGCACGCTGGTGACGCCTTCGATACGCGTCAGGCTGCCTAGAAGCAGTTTCTGGTAGTGGTCCATGTCCGGCACCACCACTTTCAACTGATAGTCCGCATCCATGCCGGTGACCAGGCTGCATTCGAGCACCTGTGGCAGGTTGCGGATGGCGGCCTCGAATGTTTCAAAGCGTTCCGGGGTGTGGCGGTCCATGCCTATCAATACATAGGCGGTCAGGCTCAGGCCCAGCTTCTTGCGGTCGAGCAGGGCCACCTGGCGCGAAATGTAGCCGTCGTCCTCCAGTTGCTTGACCCGACGCGAGCATGGCGATGGCGACAGGCCGATGCGTTCGGCCAATTCCTGGTTGGAAATGCGCGCATCGCGCTGCAATTCGGCGAGGATGCTCAGGTCGTAGCGGTCAAGTTTGCTCATGGCATTTGCCTTTTCTGTTCGGATTGCTGCGAATTATCAATCCAGGGTGAAAAATTGCGCAAGTGCTATTTATCTGAGCAATCTTCGCAATCCTCTGTCGCAACCCGTCCGGTATCTTTATCACCAGAATCACTGCCCGGACATCAGTCCACGGCGACGCGCCCTAGGCGGGCGGTTGCGGCCAGCCATCCAACAGGATCTGCAGGCCCCCGGGCTACACACCTTCCAGAAGACGGTGTGAGGTGAGCCGGCGCCACAAGTGCCGAGCACGGACGACAATTCCTGAAGGGAGGCCCTGTGGCCTCCCTTTTTTCATGTCGGGAATTTTAATTGGCCTGTGTGGTGGGCGCGGTAGACTGGCGTTGGTTGCAGTTTTTTCTACCGAGAGGAACACCATGACGTCGCGCATCTGGCAGTTGGCAGGTGTTGGTTTGCTGGGTTTGAGCATCAGCCTTGGGGCCTTGGCTGAAGGGCCCGGCGAAGGGCCCGGTGAACGTGGTCAGCAGGTGCAAGGTGAGGGTGGGCCGGGACGCTCGCTCAACTCGCGCGACGAAGTGCGCCAGACCCAACCGCCGCGCCAGGGGTATTACCAGGACATTCCCCGCCGCCACGGTGATGATCACCACTGGCAAGCCGGTGGCCCGGGGCAACGGCCCGGTGGCGACTGGCACGGGCGCCCGGATGGCCACGGCAATGGCTGGGGGCCTGGGCCGCAGTATCGCCCCGGGCACACGGTGGACCATTTTTCTGACCGCTACTGGAAAGTACCCTACCGGGGGGCTGATTATTTCTACTCGGGGGGTTACTGGTACCGCCCGCACGGGGGCAGTTACATCGTGGTGACCCCGCCGTACGGCGTGCGGGTCAATTACCTGCCGCCTTATGCGCGGGAAGTGTGGTTGGGTGGTGCGCTGTTCTTTCTGGTGGCCGATACCTATTACCAGTACCTGGCAGACAGCCAGGAATATGTGGTGGTCAATCCGCCGGTCGGCGTGCCGTCGCCCGTGCCGGTGGCCCCGGCAAATGGTGGGTATGACGTGGTGGCCTATCCGATGTATGGCCAGGGTCAGGAGCAGCAGGAGCAGGACCGCTACCAGTGCCATCGCTGGGCGGTGAGCCAGTCAGGCTTCGACCCGGCGACGGCGACGTACGCACCGGCGGCCACTGTGCTCAGCCACTACCAGCGGGCGCTGGGGGCCTGTTTCAGTGGTCGGGGTTACAGCATCAACTGAACCCTGCAGGGGTAGGGATTAATTACCTCATACCGGGTCGGCGTGCACCATCACGTCTGCCTGTGGGTAACGCTGGCGGATCACCCGCGAGGCCTCCACGCACAAGCTGTGCGCCTCATGCAGCGGCAGTTGCCCCGGCAGTTCCAGGTGCAGTTGCACAAACCACTGGTTGCCCGACACGCGCGTGCGCAGGTCATGCACGCCTTTCACGCCTGCAACGGCCAGCACCAGCGCGGCCATGTCCTCGCCAACGTCGCCGGGTAACGCTTTGTCCATCAGGATCGCCGTACTTTCGCGGGCAATTTGCAGCGCGCTCCAAAGGATGTAAAAGGCGATGCCAAGGCCGAACAGCGCATCCAGCTGCGGCCAGCCAAAACGCGCCAGCAACAGGGCCAGCAGAATGCTGCCGTTGAGCAACAAGTCAGAACGGTAGTGCAGGGAATCTGCCCGTACCGCAGTAGAGCCGGTGAGCCGGATGACCTTGTACTGCAGTGCCAGCAGGGCGACCGTCAGCACCAGCGACAGCAGCATCACCGCGATTCCGATTGAGGTATCACCCAGCGGTTGCGGGGTGGACAGGCGCTCGACCGCCTGCACCCCGATCAGCACCGCACTGCCACCGATGAACAGCGCCTGAGCCATACCGGCCAAGGCCTCGGCCTTGCCATGGCCGAACCGGTGATCGTCGTCTGCCGGGCGCAGGGCGTAGTGCACCGCCAGCAGGTTGAGGAACGAGGCCACTGCGTCCAGTGCCGAGTCAGTCAGCCCGGCCAGCAGGCTCACCGAACCGCTCAGCCACCAGGCCAGCGCCTTGCTCAGCACCAAGATGCTGGCCACCGCCAATGACGCGCGCGTGGCCAGGCGGAGCAGGCGCTGGTGTTCAGCCGGAGTAGTGATCATCCGTGGTCAGTGTCCGTGTGGCTCAGGCTGCCGGAACCAGGCCCATACTGGCCAGTTGTTCGATGCTGCCGCGGTGCTGGATCAGCCGTGGGTCGTTCAGCGGCAGGCGCTGGCCCAGTTCGCTTTCCAGAATGGCTTGCAGCTTCAGGTTGTCGACCTTGCCATCCGGGCTGACGGCTTCTTGCAGTTTGGCCGGGTCAACCTGGGCAGTGCGGCCACCTGGGTAGTAGATGGCGCCGGTGGCAAAGTCGATACCGAAGGCAATCAGCCCCGGGATTACATAGAACAGGATGCCAATGGCATCCATGGCGGCAACCACAGGGTCGATCTTGCCGCCGATCTGGCCGCGCCGGTCCGGGTAGAAAATGGTGCCGCAGGCCGTCAGTTGGGTCAGCAGGGTGGCGATGAGGGCGCCACCGATGACGCGGGTCGAGATACGCATGTAAATCTCCGAAAAGTATTCAGCAGGGCAAGCGAAGCGCCTGCGCCTGATGCTAAGACCATGATAGAGCAGGCTGGGTTCGCCGTTATACTCGCGAGACTGTTCGAGGACCACCATGATTTCATTACCCATTGATGCTGCCTTGCCCGCCCTGCGCCAGGCTCTGGAAAACCGTGACGAAGTGGTGCTTGAAGCGCCGCCTGGCGCTGGCAAGACCACCCGCGTGCCACTGGCGCTGCTGCACGAACCGTGGCTGGCCGGGCAGAGCATCCTCATGCTCGAGCCACGGCGCCTGGCTGCGCGGGCAGCGGCCGAACGGCTGGCCAGTGAGCTGGGCGAGCAGGTTGGGGAAACGGTGGGTTACCGCATCCGTCTGGACAGCAAGGTCGGCCCGAAAACCCGTATTGAAGTGGTGACCGAAGGCATCCTCACACGCCGCCTGCAAGCCGACCCGGCGCTGGAAGGGGTGGGCCTGCTGATTTTCGACGAATATCACGAACGCAGCCTGGATGCCGATCTCGCGCTTGCGCTGAGCCTTAACGGCCGCGAGTTGCTGCGTGACGACCCGCCCCTGAAGATTCTGCTGATGTCGGCGACGCTGGAAGGTGAGCGCCTGTCGCGGCTGTTGGACGACGCCCCGGTGGTCAGCAGCGAAGGGCGCATGCATCCGGTGGATATCCGCTGGGGGCGGCCGTTCCAGCCAGGCGAGTTCATCGAGCCACGGGTGGTGGACAGCGTGTTGCATGCGCTGGCTGACCAGACCGGCAGCGTGCTGGTGTTCCTGCCTGGGCAAGCCGAGATCCGCCGGGTTCACCAAAGCCTTCAGGACGCCCTGGGGGCGCGACCCGAGATTCTGCTGTGCCCGCTGCATGGCGAACTCGACCTCAATGCCCAGCGTGCCGCTATCGATCCGCCGGCCAAGGGGTTGCGCAAGGTGGTGCTGGCCACCAACATCGCTGAGACCAGCCTGACCATCGATGGCGTGCGCGTGGTGATCGACGCAGGCCTGGCCCGGGTGCCGCGCTTCGACCCCGGCAGCGGCATGACCCGCCTGGACACCCAGCGCATTTCCCGCGCCAGTGCCACCCAGCGCGCTGGGCGTGCCGGCCGCCTGGAGCCCGGCGTGTGCTACCGCCTTTGGTCCGAGGCCCAGCATGACCAGCTGGCCGCCCATGGCAGTGCCGAGATTCTCCAGGCCGACCTGGCCGGGCTGGCCCTGCAGCTGGCGCGCTGGGGTGTAACCCCCGAGCAGTTGCGCTGGCTCGACCAGCCGCCAGCTGCAGCGTTCGCCCAGGCACAGGACCTGTTGGCGCGACTCAGCGCCTTCCGGCCGGGCAGCCGCGACACCCTCAGCGAACATGGCCAGGCCATGGCCGAACTGCCGGCTCACCCACGCATCGCGCACTTGTTGCTGCGGGGTCAGGACCTGGGCCTGGCACAGATGGCCTGCGATGTGGCTGCACTGCTGGGGGAGCGGGACATCCAGCGTGGCGGTGGTGCCGACTTGCACAGCCGGCTTGCGCTGGTCAGCGGTGAGAGCAAGGCTGCGCGTGGCGGCCAGGGGGGTGTGCAGCGTGCTCGTCAGCTGGCCCGGCAATACCGTGGCCTGTTGCGTGGCAAGGTCGGTGCACCGGTTGCCGACCCGGACCACCCACGCTGGCTGGGCGCCCTGTTGGCGCTGGCCTACCCTGACCGGGTCGCCCAGCAGCGCCGGGCGGGCGGGGCGGAGTATCGGCTCGCCAACGGCCGTGCGGCCCTGTTTGGCGAAGTCGATGCATTGATGAAGTGCCCATGGCTGGTGATCGCCGACCTGGGTAGCCGCCAGGGGCAGCGTGAGGAGCGGATCTATCTGGCCGCCGAATTCGATCCGGCGTTGCTCGAGGGTGTGCTGGCCGAACAGGTCGAGCGGGTCGATATCCTTGATTGGGACGAGCGCGAGCAGGTGTTGCGCGCCGAGCGCCAGGTGAAGGTTGGCGAACTGGTCCTCAGCCGCGAGCCGCTGCCCGGGCTGGATGATGAAGCCAGGGCCCGAGCGCTGCTTGGCCTGGTCCGGCGCAAAGGTTTGAACCTGCTGACCTGGACGCCGGAACTGCGGCAATGGCAGGCACGTGTGGCGCTGTTGCGTCAGCTCGACCTGCAGAAGGATGGCCACAGCGAATGGCCTGACCTGGGGGACGAAGCCCTGCTGGCCAGCCTGGAAGACTGGTTGCAGCCTTACCTGAGCAAAGTATCGCGCCTCAGCCACTTTGCCGCGCTGGACTTGCCGTCGATGCTGCGCAACCTGCTGCCCTGGCCGCTGCCGCAACGCCTGGAAGAACAGGCCCCGGCGCATCTGGCCGTGCCGTCCGGCTCGAACATCCGCCTGGATTACAGCGAAACCCCGCCGATTCTCGCCGTGCGTCTGCAAGAACTGTTCGGCCTTGCCGATACCCCGCGCATCGCCAACGGCCGGCAGCAGGTCAAGCTGCACCTGCTGTCACCGGCACGTCGGCCGGTGCAGGTGACCCAGGACCTGGCCAGCTTCTGGCGCACGACCTATGCCGAGGTGAAGAAAGACCTGAAAGGGCGCTATCCGAAGCATTACTGGCCGGACGACCCTCTGGTGGCCGAGGCTACGGCGCGGGCCAAGCCGAGAGGGCGCTGATGCACAGCACCGAGTGCGGCAGGCCGAAAAAATCATGTGCTGGGCACGACGTGTCAGTGGTCGTGCCATTCATCGTATTGCACCCGCCAGAGAAGCTTGATCTGCTTGCCTCAATAGGAAAGTGATCACTTCGCCTTCCTCGACGTTGAGCAAGGCTACCCACTCCCCACTCCTGTGCGGCGTATCCGTGAGGGCGCCGACCCTGTAGCCCCGCTGGTCGCGCAGATGGCAGACAAGGCCTTCATCTGTCAGCGCCAGCGGCTCGATTTTCCAGTATTCGCTAACGTCTGCATGCCAGTAAAAGCCCAGATAACCATTGCGGCTGACCCCTAGTTTCTTGGTCTCCGGGCGCCCAGGCATGCTGATGCGGTAGTGCAGGCGATCGTTGGTCCGCGAGTGGTAATGAAAGTCCATCACCGGCGAGTCCTGCCTTCCCCCCGCCTGCAACCAGTCATCCTCTGGGGTAATGCCCCAGCTGAACTTGTCTGAACTGCGGCTGAGGCGTAGTGGGATGTCCCGGTCGACGGCGCGCATGTACAGCTTGCCGCGAAAAGACCTGGCGTACCTGGCCTGAATGGTTTCGTTCATGGTGCACTCCTAGAACAGCATTGAGGATGTGCACTCTGGCGCCAAGGCTGGGCAGCCCGGCAGGCCGAAAACATTCCCCGGTGGCCTCAGGTGCTGGCTTCGCCTTCCAGCAACATGAACAGGCGATACAGCACCACGGTGCTGAACAGTTGCAGGAAGCCGCTGAGGCTGTCCATGGCCAGTTCCATCCCGGGTGATGGCTCGGGGAAGGCCATCAGCAGCAGCCCGTCGATCAGCCAGATCGGTGCTAGCACGCCTACCACGCAGACCATGATGCGCATGAAATGCCCGGTGGTCATGCTTGCGCTGTCGCGCATCGCCTGTACCACCGGCCGGCCGCGCAGCACCAGCAGGTACTCGGCGAACACCAGGTTGATCATGATCCACACCCCCGGGAAGATGAACAGCGCAAGGCCGGCCATGATCAGTAGCGAGCTGATCAGGATCAGCAGGGCCAGTTGCGGCCACAGCTGCAGGGCGCGGGCGAACAGGTCGCGCTTGGCGATTTCCTGGCCGTTGCTGCGCGTGTCCAGGTACAGGATCAGGGCTGCGCTGTACAGCGGGTAGAACAACAGGCTGACCAGCATGCCGTAGGCCGGTGATGCCTGGTCGCCCAGCTGCCGGTACAGCAATTGGGTAACCAGGGCTTCCACCACCACCAGCGGCAGGCACAGCTGCAGGATGTTTGGCAGGTGACGGCGGAAGAAGTACAAGGAGTCGCGCAAAACGCTCAGCGGATTCATCAGTCAACATCGCATGGCAGTAAAAACAGGGGCCTAACTTTAGCCCAAAGCAGGCCTGGGGCTGTCACTTGCTGAAAAAAGTTTCACCGCAGCAGTGATTGAATCCCGCGCCTGTACGCCCCATCTTTGACGCTGTCCGATGTCCCGCTACCCCACGAGGTCGCCCCATGAACACTGAAGAACAAACCCTGATTGACGGCCTGTTCGGCCGCCTCAAGCAAGCCGAAGACCCGAGCCAGCCGCGTGACGCGCAAGCCCAGGCGTGCATCGAGCAGCACGTGCGTCAGCAACCGGCGGCGCCTTACTACATGGCCCAGGCGATTTTGGTGCAGGAGGCCGCAATCAAGCGCCTCGACGAACAGAACAAGCAACTGGAAGCCGAGCTGCAGCAGGCCCGTGCCCAGGCTCAGGCGGCACAAGCCACCAGCAGTGCGCCGAGCAATGGCGGGGGTGGTTTCTTGTCCAGCATCTTTGGTTCGGGTGGGCGCAACGCAGCGCCGGCGGTGCAGCCACAGCGCCCTTCGGCGCCCCCTGTAGCGTCCGGTGGTGGCTGGCGCGAGCCGTCGGCCCCTGGTTTTGGCCAACCTCAGGCGCCGCAGCCTGGCTATGGCGCCGCGCCTGCGCGCAGCGGGGCCAGCAGCTTCCTTGGCGGGGCTATGCAGACCGCCGCCGGTGTGGCCGGTGGTGTGCTGCTGGCGCAGGGTATCAGCAGCCTGTTCAACCACAACTCGCAACCGGAAGAAGTGGTCGAGGTCATCAAGGAAGAGCCGGCGCCAGCCAGCGACAGTGGCGGCTGGAACGACCAGGGCGGGCAGCAGCAAGTGGCTGACAACGGTGGCTGGGGCAGTGACCAGGGCGGATACGCCGACGGTGGTTTTGGCAGCGATGACGGTGGGTTCTTCTCGGACGACGATTCTTACGTCTGACAGGTCTGGCATACTGCTGGCATTTCCGGGGGCGCTTTGCGCCCCTTCGCGGGCACGCCCGCTCCCACAGGCGTACGCGCGATACCTGTGGGAGCGGGCGTGTCCGCGAAGGTCTGCGCAGCAGCCCCCCTAGCACTCCAGGCCAAAAATGAGGTTCCCAGGTGAAAAAGATCGCGCTGTTCGCCGATGTGCAGAACCTCTACTACACCGTGCGCCAGGCCCACGGCTGCCATTTCAACTACACCGCCCTGTGGGCCGATGTCAGCCGCGAAGGCCAGATCGTCGAGGCGGTGGCCTATGCCATCGACCGTGGCGACAGCAAACAACAGCAGTTCCAGCAGATCTTGCGCAACCTCGGTTTCGAGGTGCGCCTCAAACCGTTCATCCAGCGCAGCGATGGCTCGGCCAAAGGTGACTGGGATGTGGGCATTACCCTGGATGTGATCGACGCGGCCAGCCGGGTCGACCAGGTGGTGCTGGCCTCCGGTGACGGTGACTTCGACCTGCTGCTGGAGCGGGTAATCCAGCGCCATGGCACCGAAGCGGTGGTGTATGGCGTGCCGGGGCTGACGGCGTTGTCACTGATCCGTGCTGCCACCCGCTACGTGCCCATCGAAGGCGCGCTGTTGCTCAAACACTAAGGTCTTTTCATGGAACGTATCGCTGTCATCGACTTTGAAACCACCGGCATTTCCCCCGGTACCGGCTGCCGTGCCACCGAGGTGGCGGTGGTAATGCTCGAGGGTGGGCGCATTGTCGAGCGCTACCAGAGCCTGATGAACGCTGGTGTGCCGGTGCCGGCCTTCGTCGCAGGGCTGACCGGCATCACCACCGCCATGCTGCGCAGTGCGCCGCCGGTGGAGAAAGTGATGAACGAGGTGGCCGAGTTCGTCGGTGGCACCCCATTGTTGGCGCACAACGCTGCTTTCGACCAGAAGTTCTGGGACTACGAGCTAAGCCGTATTGGCCGCAGCCGCAGCCAGCCCTTCGCGTGTTCCCTGTTGCTGTCACGGCGCCTGCTGCCCGCCGCGCCGAACCACAAGCTGGGCACTTTGACACGCTGGGCTGGGTTGCCGGACACGGGGACTGCGCACCGGGCCATGGCCGATGCCGAAATGGCCGCCAACCTGCTGCAGCATCTGGCGGGTGTGTTGCGCCAGGACCACGGGGTTCAGCAACTGTCGCACGAGCTGCTTTGCCGGCTGCAGAAAACCCCGGCTGCGAAGCTGCACGAAGCGCTGGCCAAGTACTGCAGGGATTAGCCAGTGAACGTCTGGGGGAGTGTCGCCTACGTCGAATGCACCAGAATTGTGCCGCTCATTTGAACCCGTTCTGTAACGTCCCTTCACCCAGGCAGGCCGTTAAACTGAGGCACCCGTAAACGGATTTCGAGTTTTCCCCATGCCTGCCTCCCGTCGTTTCCCGCTGCTGCTGATTGGCGCCTTCCTGGCCCTTTATCTGGTCTGGGGTTCCACTTACCTGTTCATTCGCATCGGCGTCGAGAGCTGGCCTCCGATGCTCATGGCCGGTGTGCGCTTCCTGATCGCCGGTGGCCTGCTGTACGGCTTCCTGCGATGGCGCGGCGTGCCGGCCCCTACCTGGCCACAATGGCGGGCGGCAGGGGCGATCGGTTTCTTGTTGCTCAGCTGTGGCAACGGCGGGGTGACCGTGGCCGAGCATGCCGGCGTGGCTTCGGGCGTGGCGGCTTTGGCGGTGGCGACGGTGCCGCTGTTCACCTTGCTGTTCGGCCTGTTGTTCGGGCACCGCAATTCGAAGCTGGAATGGGCGGGGATAGCCCTTGGGCTGGTGGGCATCGGCCTGCTGAACCTGGGCTCCAACCTGCAGGCAAGCCCGATAGGTGCGGCGCTGATCATCTTCGCGGCGGCGTCCTGGGCGTTCGGCTCGGTGTGGAGCAAGACCTTGCCGCTGCCCCAGGGGCCGATGGCCAGCGCAGCGGAAATGCTGGTCGGGGGTGCGGTGCTGTTGCTGGGCAGTGTGCTATCGGGCGAACGCATGACACAGCTGCCGACCGCCGCTGGCTGGGGGGCGCTGGCCTACCTGGTGTTCTTCGGTTCGATCCTGGCGTTCAGTGCCTACATGTACCTGCTCAAGCACGTGCGTCCGGCAGCGGCCACCAGCTACGCCTACGTCAACCCGGCGGTGGCGGTGCTGCTGGGGATCGTCTTTGCCGGTGAGCAGATTGGCGCTGAAGAGTGTGTGGCGATGGCAGTGATCATCGGTGCGGTGGTGCTGATCGGCCTGCCGCAGTGGCGCAAGGCGCCTGAACCTGTGCAACCGTTGAAAGGTGAAATCTGCAAGTAGGCAGGGGCGATGCGGTAAACTTGCCGCCTTCGCTGAACCCCCTGACGGTATTGCCATGAATTTCGCCAAACTCGGCCTGATCGAACCGCTGCTGCGCACGCTGCAGAAACTGGACTACACCACCCCGACCCCGGTGCAGGCCAAAGCCATCCCCGCCGTGCTGGCCGGCCGCGACCTGATGGCCGCAGCCCAGACCGGTACCGGCAAGACCGCAGGCTTTGCCCTGCCTGTGCTGCAGCGCCTGGCGCTGGAGGGCGAGAAGGTGGCCAGCAACTCGATCCGCGCCTTGGTGCTGGTACCCACTCGCGAGCTGGCCGAGCAGGTGCACAACAACGTGCGCGAATACGCCGAGAACCTGCCGCTGAGTACTTACGCGGTGTATGGCGGGGTCAGTATCAACCCACAGATGATGCGCCTGCGCCGGGGTGTCGACCTGCTGGTGGCTACCCCTGGCCGCTTGCTCGACCTGTTCCGGCAGAACGCCGTGAAGTTCAACCAGGTGCAGACCCTGGTGCTGGATGAAGCCGACCGCATGCTTGACCTGGGCTTTGCCGAAGAGCTGCAGTCGGTGTATGCGGCACTGCCGCGCAAGCGCCAGACGCTGCTGTTTTCCGCCACCTTTTCCGATCAGATTCGCATGCTGGCGGGGCTGGCGCTGAATGACCCGCTCAGTATCGAAGTGAGCCCGCGCAACGCCACGGCCGCCAGCGTCAAGCAGTGGCTGGTGCCTGTGGACAAGAAGCGCAAGGCCGACCTGTTCTGCCACCTGCTACGCAAGCAGCGCTGGAAGCAGGTGCTGGTGTTCGCCAAGACCCGCAATGGCGTCGATCAGCTGGTGGAGCGCTTGCTGGCCGAAGGCGTGAATGCCGACGGCATCCACGGTGATCGCCCACAGGCGACCCGCCAGCGTGCGCTGGACAGCTTCAAGGCCCGTGAGGTGCAAGTGCTGGTGGCGACCGATGTGGCGGCCCGTGGCCTGGATATCGATGACTTGCCGCTGGTCGTCAACCTTGACCTGCCGATCGTTGCCGAAGACTACGTGCACCGCATCGGGCGTACCGGGCGGGCGGGCAATAAGGGCGAGGCGATTTCGCTGGTGTGTGCGGATGAAGTGCAACTGCTGGCGGCTATCGAGGTGCTGACCCGGCAAACCCTGCCGCGTCATGAAGAGCCGGATTTCATCCCCGAGCACCGGGTGCCGATGACCGATGCCAGTGGGCAGGTTATCAAGAAACCGAAGAAACCCAAGAAGCCGAAAGAAAACAGCGCCAAGCGCGGGCTGGGGCGCTGGATGGACAGTAGTGAAGCTGGCAGTGCGGAACCGGCGGTGAAGGCTGTACGCAAGGTGCCGAGCTTCAATGGTGGGCCGCGCAAGCGCAAGCCTTGAGGCTTTGGGGCCGCTTTGCGGCCCATTCGCGACGCAAGGCCGCTCCCACAAGGACTGCGCCAGGCTTTAGATGTGTACGGCGACTTTCAGGGCTTCCAGCGCCGGCTCGACCTTGATGCCCAGCGCTGCACCCAGCTCCATTACCCAGGGTTGATGGGCGGGTTTGCGGTGATGATGTTTCTCGACACTGCGCTGGGCTGAGGCTGAACACCGGCCTGTGGGAGGGGCCTTGTGTCGCGAAAGGGCCGCGAAGCGGCCCCGGCATTATTTGCATCGACGCTGAAACCCCGGGGCTGCTGTGCAGCCCATTCGCGACGCAAGGCCGCTCCCACACGGATCGCGCCAGCTTTCAGAAATTGAGCAAGACAGTTGCTCCCACATGGGCTGCGCAATCTGGATTGACGCAGTACTTGTGGAAGCCGCCCCGGCAAGCTGTCAGGAAGCCCGCACCCAGTCCGCCGCTGCCCGCCCGGCGCGCAAGCCGCTGGCAAAGCACGCCGTGAGCAGATAACCCCCGGTCGGCGCCTCCCAGTCCAGCATCTCGCCGGCACAGAACACCCCCGGCACGGCCTTGACCATCAACCCCTCATCCAGCCCCTCGAAGCGGACCCCGCCGGCACTGCTGATCGCTTCATCCAGCGGCCGCGTGCGTACCAGGGTGATAGGCAATGCCTTGATGGCCCGGGCCAAAGCATCAACGTCGGCAAAGGTCGCCTGATCGGTCAGTTCGCGCAGCAGTGCGGCCTTGACCCCATCAATCCCCAGCTGGCTGTGCAGGTGCTTGGCCATGGAGCGTGAACCGCGTGGTTTGGCCAATGCCTGGGCAATCTTGTCCACAGGCTTGTCCGGCAGCAGGTCGAGCAACAATACCCCGCGGCCTTCACGGTGGATGGCCTCGCGTACCGGTGCCGACCAGGCGTACACCAGGCTGCCTTCCACGCCTTGAGCGGTGAGGATGAACTCGCCCTTGCGCGGTGCGCTGCCCGGAACGCTGAGGGCGATGTTCTTCAGCGGTGCGCCCGCGAACTTGTCCTTGAGCAGCGCGCTCCAGCCCTCTACTTCAAAACCGCAGTTGCTCGGCTGCAAAGGCGAGATATCCACAGCCCGTTCTGCCAGCAGCGGTTGCCAGCTGCCGTCAGAACCCAGGCGCGCCCAGCTGGCGCCACCCAGCGCCAGCACCACGACCGAGGCTTTCACCTGACGTTCGCCCTGTGGATAAGCAATTCGCAAGCTGCCATCGGTGTTCCAGCCCAACCAGCGATGGCGGGTGTGGATAACTACCCCGTTGTCGCGCAGGCGCTTGAGCCAGGCACGCAGCAACGGTGCGGCTTTCATGTCGGTGGGGAACACCCGGCCCGAGGTGCCGACGAAGGTTTCGATGCCCAAACCATGAATCCACTGGCGCAACGCGTCAGCATCGAAGTCTCGTAGCAGGGCCTCGATTTCGCCTTGGCGTTCGGCATAGCGTGCTACGAACGCCGGGTAGGGCTCGGAATGGGTGATGTTCATGCCGCCGACACCTGCCAGCAGGAACTTGCGGCCCACTGAAGGCATGGCATCGAACACCTCGACCGTCAGGCCTGCATTGGCCAGTGCTTCGGCAGCCATCAGGCCGGCGGGGCCGCCACCGATGACGACAGCGGGGGGAGGGGATGCGGGGGTCAGATCGGGCATGGTGGGCAGCAGGCTGTGGAAAAGAGGCGCATTCTACCGCAGCGCTGCCCATGGAAGCACTGATCAAAAAATAGCCAGTGTTATGCAGGCCTTGCCAGTAAAGGGCTACAGCGCCTTTCGCGCAGGTTATCCACAAGCGGTTCCACAGTCATTGTGAACAACCTATGACACGTGCCGCGCTGTGGTGAAGGATGCCGTGGCGTCTGGCCAAGGCTGTGCGGTCCTTGCTGTAGCCTCCGCCGATCACGCCCATCACCGGGATGTCGCGGCCCAGGCAGTGGCGCAGCACGGCTTCGTCACGGGCGGCAACGCCTGCGTCGGTCAGCTGCAGGTAGCCCAGGGCATCGTCCTTGTGCACATCGACACCGGCGTCATACAGCACCAGGTCGGGTTGATAAAGCGGCAACAGGTAGTTGAGGGCGTCGTCCACCACCTTCAGGTAGGCCGCGTCGCCCATGCCTCGGGGCAGGGGGATGTCCCAGTCGCTTTGTGCCTTGCGGGCGGGGAAGTTCTGCTCGCAGTGCAGCGACACGGTGATGGCCTCGGGCGTGTCGTGCAGGATGCGCGCGGTGCCGTCACCCTGGTGCACGTCGCAGTCGAAGATCAGCACCCGGTGTACCCGGCCTGCTTCCAGCAGGTAGCGGCTGATGACCGCCAGGTCGTTGAAAATGCAGAAGCCGGCGGGGTGGTCGTAATGGGCGTGGTGGGTGCCACCGGCGAGGTGGCAGGCGATGCCGTGCTGCAGCGCCATCTCGGCAGTCAGCAGTGAGCCCCCGACAGCGCGCACGGTCCGCCGGGCCAGGGCCTCGCTCCAGGGCAGGCCGAGGCGGCGCTGGTCCTCGCGCGACAACTCGCCGTTCATGTAGCGCGCGATGTAGCTGCGGTCATGGGCCAGGGCGAGGATGTCGTTGGGGCAGATGTCCGGGCGCAGCAGGGCTTGGTCGGTGGTCAGCCCGCTGCCGACCAGGTGGTCGTGCAGCAGGCGGAACTTGTCCATCGGGAAGCGGTGTTCAGCGGGGAACTCCGGGCTGTAATCTTCGTGGTAGATCAACGGCAACGGCATGGATGGGGTCGCAATCTGGGCCAGTGCTGATCTTGCCATGACGGGTGACTGCAATGGGAGTACCTATTTCTTGCGCCGGTACCGGCCCTTTGTGGGAGCGGCCTTGTGTCGCGATTGGGCTGCGCAGCAGCCCCAGCAATGTGTGCATCTGCGCTGAAATTTTGGGGCTGCTGCGCAGCCCAATCGCGACACAAGGCCACACAAGGACTGCGCCGGGCTTTAGATGTGTACGGCGACTTTCAGGGCTTCCAGCGCCGGCTCGACCTTGATGCCCAGCGCTGCACCCAGCTCCATTACCCAGGGTTGATGGGCGGGTTTGCGGTGATGATGTTTCTCTACACTGCGCTGGGCTGAGGCTGAACACCGGCCTGTGGGAGCGGCCTTGCGTCGCGAAAGGGCCGCGAAGCGGCCCCGGCATTATTTGCATCGACGCTGAAACCCCGGGGCTGCTGTGCAGCCCTTTCGCGACGCAAGGCCGCTCCCACACGGATCGCGCCAGCTTTCAGAAATTGAGCAAGACAGTTGCTCCCACAGAGGCTATTTTCCTGTGCTGGCCAATACGCGTTGCCAGTCCGGTTCGTTCAAGCGCCCCAGGATACGTGCTTTGCCATTGCCATCCACCGATACGAACAGGGCGCTGGCATAGTTGCTTTGACGTTCGCCGCCAGCAACGTGCTGCTGGCGGGCAAAGTGGTCGATGCAGCCGTTGTGAGTCACCAGCACCAGGTTGTGGCCCGCGCGTTTGTGTGCAAGCGCTTCGTTGGCGAACTGGCTGTCGCAGCTTTCGAGCCAGTCCTCGCTGGCCACCGCCTGACCCAGTATGAAGTGTGCGGTTTGCCGGGTGCGCAGTTTCGGGCTGCTGAGCAGGTCGGCTTTGTTCAGGCCCAGCTGGTGCAGCCCTTGGCCAACGCGGGCAGCGGCCTGGCTGCCGCTCAGGGTGATCCCCGTGGGGTCATCCAGGCAGGGGCCGGGGGCGCTGTCGCAGCGTTCGGCGTGGCGGATCATCACGATCACCGCACCGTCGGCCCAGTCCTGCAGCAGGCCACTGTCAGTCAGTTGTTGCTCGTTGCCAAGGTCCACGATATGCGTCCTCGTCGCCAGCCAGGTGGTCAACGCCGCCACGACCATGCACAGGCCCAGGGCGGCTCCGACGGCTTTGCGAGTCAGGCGTCGCTTGCGCCGGGCATGAATGGCGGGGTGCCCCAGGGTGTTGCTCGATAGCATGCGTTGCTCCGTTGGCAGTGCCGCGGCTGGCGCGGTGGTGGATGGCGGCATCCTGCCAAGCGGCCTGTCGGGGGCCGGTGAAGGGCGTGTGAAAATTGCATTTGGCGGCTGCCGGCTGGGTGAAACCCGCGCCCGCGCCTACGCTGTAAACTGCAAGGCGGTAAACCGGAGCAGGCCCGATGACCCCCATCCTCGAACTGGAAAGCGCACGGCTGGTGCTGCGCCAATGGCATGACGATGACTTGCGCGAGTTCGCCGCACTGTGCGCCGACCCACAGGTAATGCGCTACTTTCCGGCGCCGCTGACGCGCGTTGAGGCGGCTGCGTTGATCGGCCGCGTGCGTGGGCATTTCAATGAATACGGTTTTGGTTTGTGGGCCCTGGAGCGCAAGGACAGTGGCGCGTTCATCGGCATGACCGGGTTGCTCAATGTCAACTTCGACGCGCCTTTTGCCCCGGCGGTGGAGATCGGCTGGCGTCTGGCACGCCGTCACTGGGGCCTGGGCTTTGCCAGCGAAGCGGCGTGGACCTGCCTGCGTTGTGCTTTCGCCCAGTTGCGCCTGGAGGAGGTCGTGTCGTTCACCAGCGAATGCAACCTGCCGTCGCAAAAGGTGATGCAAGCCATCGGCATGCAGCAGGACCTGCACGGCAGCTTCGAACACCCCCGCCTGCCCATCGGCCACCCGCTGCGCCCGCATGTGCTGTACCGGATCGATCGCGCGCACTGGGAGCGCACCCTGCGCGCCTGAATGCACTGCCATGCCCGGCGCGAATGACAAACGCTGTATCATTTGCCTACTTGGAAGGCGCTTGCCCGTAACACGTTCAGCGCCTGTGAAATCGAGCGCCGCTCGGGCGGCGCATCGCGAGCTAGGCTCGCTCCTACGGAGAACCGCCGATGAGTCATGTGTTGGACGACCTGGTCGACCTGTTGAGCCTCGAATCCATCGAGGAGAACCTGTTCCGTGGACGTAGCCAGGACCTGGGCTTCCGCCAGCTTTACGGTGGCCAAGTGCTGGGCCAGTCGTTGTCGGCTGCCAGCCAGACAGTCGAGGACGCGCGCCATGTGCATTCGTTGCACGGCTACTTCCTGCGCCCGGGCGATGCCAGCCTTCCAGTGGTGTACTCGGTAGACCGCGTACGCGATGGCGGCAGCTTCAGTACACGGCGGGTGACGGCGATCCAGAAGGGCCAGACCATCTTCACCTGCAGCGCGTCGTTCCAGTACGACGAGGAAGGCTTCGAGCACCAGGCGCAGATGCCTGACGTGGTCGGCCCGGAAAACCTGCCTACCGAAGTCGAACTGGCCCGTGCCATGGCCGACCAGTTGCCCGAGCGCATTCGCGACAAGGTGCTGTGTGCCAAGCCGATCGAGATCCGCCCGGTCACCGAGCGCGACCCGTTCAACCCCAAGCCGGGCGACCCGGTGAAATACGCCTGGTTCCGCGCCGACGGCAACCTGCCGGACGTGCCTGCCCTGCACAAGTACATGCTGGCCTACGCCTCGGACTTCGGCCTGCTGACCACGGCGTTGCTGCCCCATGGCAAATCGGTGTGGCAGCGCGACATGCAGATCGCCAGCCTCGACCATTCGCTGTGGTTTCACGGCAACCTGCGCGCCGACGAGTGGCTCCTGTACGCCACCGATAGCCCCTGGGCCGGCAATTCCCGTGGCTTCTGCCGCGGCAGCATTTTCAACCAGGCCGGGCAACTGGTGGCATCGTCGAGCCAGGAAGGCCTGATTCGCCATCGCAAGGACTGGGCATGAGCCTGGGCGAGGTGCGCAACTGGGTGTTCGACATGGACGGCACCCTGACCGTGGCCGTGCACGACTTCGCCGCCATTCGGGTGGCGCTGGACATCCCGGCCGAACACGACATCCTCACCCACCTGGCGGCCTTGCCGGCGGCGGAAGCGGCGGCCAAGCATGCCTGGTTGCTGGAGCACGAAAGGGACCTGGCAACGGCCTCCACGGCGGCCACCGGGGCGGTGGAACTGGTGCGCGAGTTGGCCGGGCGCGGGTGCCGGCTGGGTATTCTGACCCGCAATGCGCGTGAGCTGGCGCATGTAACGCTGGAGGCCATCGGCCTGGCGGACTGCTTCCCGGTGGAACACATTCTCGGGCGTGACGAGGCTGCGCCGAAGCCGAGCCCGGATGGGCTGCTGAAGATTGCCAGCGCCTGGGGCGTGACGCCGAGCGAACTGGTGATGGTGGGGGATTACCGCTTTGACCTGGACTGTGGGCGGGCGGCGGGGGCGCGCACGGTGCTGGTGAACCTGCCGGACAATCCCTGGCCGGAACTGGTGGATTGGCATGCGGCGGATTGCCGAGCGTTGAAGGTGATGCTGGGCTGACGCTTTTGTTGGCAATGCGGGCCTCTTCGCGGGCATGCCCGCTCCCACAGGTATTGCGCACGTCTCGGGGCCTGTGGTGCCTCTGTGGGGGTGGGCGTGCCCGCGAAAGGGCCGGATCTGTCTATGCTGAACCCCATTCTTTGCTCTGATACGGAGACCCACCCATGAGCAGCAAGGCCATCTACGTACAACCCGGCGGCGGTTACGACAAGGTCCAGGTCGGCACCTGCGAGGCCCAGGCCCCCCAGGCCGGCGAGATTACCGTGCGCCTGCACGCCAGTTCCCTCAACTACCACGATTTCGCCGTGGTCAGCGGCATGTGGGGCCCAAGCGAGCGACGCATCCCCATGGCCGATGGCGCCGGCGAGGTGGTTGCGGTAGGGGCTGGCGTCACTGAGTTCCAGGTCGGCGACAATGTGGTCAGCACCTTCTTCCCCGACTGGCTCGATGGCCAGGCCAATGTCGAGGGCTTTGCCCGGGTGCCCGGCGACGGCATCGATGGCTACGCCCGTGAGCAGGTGACTGCCCGCGCCACCGCCTTCACCCTGGCGCCCCAGGGTTTCAGCCATGCCGAGGCTGCCACCCTGACCACCGCCGGCCTTACCGCCTGGCGCGCGTTGATGAGCGATGATCACCTCAAGCCCGGCGACACGGTGCTGGTGCAGGGTACCGGCGGTGTGTCGATTTTCGCCCTGCAGTTCGCCAAGCTGGCGGGCGCGACCGTGATCGCCACCTCGTCCAGCGATGCCAAGCTGGAGCGCCTGAAGGCCCTGGGTGCCGACCACCTGATCAACTACAAGAGCACCCCGGCCTGGGGTGAGAAGGTGCGCGAGCTGACTGGCAACCGTGGTGTCGATCATGTGATTGAAGTGGGCGGCCCGGCGACGCTGGAGCAGTCGATGATAGCTGCGCGCATTGGCGGGCATGTTTCGCTGATCGGCATCCTTACCGGGGTGGCCGGGCAGTTGCCGTTGGTGCAGGCGCTGGTGCGGCAGATTCGGCTGCAAGGGGTGCTGGTTGGCAGCCGAGCGCAGCAGCAGGCGATGGTGCGGGCGATCGACGCCAACGGCCTGCGGCCGGTGGTGGACAAGCATTTCGAGCTGGAACAGATCGTCGAGGCGTTCCGGTACCAGGAGAGCAACCGGCATTTCGGCAAGATCTGCCTGACCTGGTGAAGTGAGGGCAGGGTAGCTGGCTGTAACGGCCACCCTGCATGCTGTTCGTAGCATCAAGCCCGAGGCCTTGCACTGCCTCACAGTCAGTCCGGCAATAGCCGGTCGCGGCTGTTGGACAGGTGCAGGCACACTGCCGCCCGTGCGGCATCCGGGTCTTGTCGGCGGATGGCATTGAGGATCGCCTCATGCTCCAGGTTGGCCAGGTACGCTTGCCGCGCCAGCTTGGCCCCCGCGCGCTCGGCCAGGGCCATGCGGTTGCGCGGTATCAGGCCGTTACCCAGTTGCAGCAGCATCTCGGTGAAATACAGATTGCCGGTGGCCTCGGCAATCAGCAGGTGAAAGCGCCGGTCGGCTTCGATGCAGCTGTCGCCGGCAGCGGCCAGGTCCTGATAGTCATCCAGCGCTTGGCGCATGCGCGCCAGATGCCCCTCGTCACGACGCAGTGCGGCCAGCGCGGCAGCCTGGCCCTCAAGGCCAATACGCAGCTCCAGCAGATCGCGCACATTCGCCGCGCTCTCCGCTGCAACGCGCAGGCCGGCCTGGGCCTGGCGCTCCATTACGAACGTACCGATCCCGTGGCGCGGCTCCACCAGCCCAGAGGCCTGCAGCTTCGACAAGGCTTCGCGAACCACCGTGCGGCTGACCCCGTGCTCGCGCACCAAGGTGTTTTCCGAAGGCAGTTTGTCGCCTGGTTTGAAGGTGCCCAGCAGAATCTGCTGGGTCAGGCTGGAAACCAGGTCATGGGCGCGGCTATGGCCGCGTTTGCGAGCGTGTTCCGGTTCCATGTGTGATCCGCTTCTTGATTAGCTTGTACGACAAGTTAATCGATAGAAATATTTTTTGCCGATTTTTCGCGCATCCAATTCAGCATGTAGTTGATGTGTTTTTGCATGTTCTGATCAAATTTGCATTGTGACAGCTTGTATTTTGCTGTTTTGCCGACGTTTGTGATCTTGTCGTACAACCTCGCTGCGCATAAGCTCCTCCCCACTGCCATGTCAGACAACCCGACCCGCACAAAAACAATTAGTGGGAGATCCGCAAGTGAACGACACCCTCGCTCCGTCTGCCCGGCATGAAGGCGACGCGTTGGCCAGCGCCGTGGCCAAGGTCAAGCGCCACGTCCTGCCGCTGTTCGTCATCATGTTCATCGTTAACTACCTCGACCGCGTCAACATCGGCTTCGTCCGTCCGCACCTGGAAAGCGACCTGGGCATCAGCGCTGCGGCCTTTGGCTTTGGTGCCGGGCTGTTCTTCATCGGTTACGCGCTGTTCGAAGTCCCTTCGAACATGCTGCTGCAAAAGGTCGGTGCCCGGCTGTGGCTGACCCGTATCATGTTCACCTGGGGGCTGGTGGCCACGGCCATGGCCTTCGTGCAGAACGAAACCCAGTTCTACGTGTTGCGTTTTCTGCTCGGGGTGGCCGAAGCAGGCTTCTTTCCTGGCGTGATCTACTACTTCACCCGCTGGCTGCCGGCGGCAGAGCGCGGCAAGGCCATTGCCATCTTCCTCAGTGGCTCGGCGCTGGCTTCGTTGATTTCCGGGCCGCTGGCCGGGGCGTTGATGCAGATCCAGGGCCTGGGCCTGCATGGTTGGCAGTGGATGCTGTTCATTGAGGGCATGGCCTCGGTGGCGCTGTGCTTCTTTGTGTTCTTCTGGCTCGACTCGAAGCCGCAGGACGCCAAGTGGCTGAGCAAGGCCGAGCAGGACGCGCTGGTCGCCACCATCGACCGCGAGCAGCAAGCGCGTGAGGCCATCGGCGCGGTCAGGCCGTCGGCCTGGAGCCTGCTCAAGGACCGCCAGATCGTGCTGTTCTGCCTGATCTACTTCTGTATCCAGCTGACCATCTATGCCGCCACCTTCTGGCTGCCCAGCATCATCAAGCGCATGGGCGACCTCAGTGACATGCAGGTCGGTTTCTTCAACTCGATCCCTTGGCTGATCTCGATCCTGGCCATGTACGCCTTCGCTGCCGGTTCCGCTCGCTGGAAGTTCCAGCAGGCCTGGGTGGCAGGCGCCCTGCTGGTCGCTGCCACGGGCATGTTCATGTCCACCACGGGTGGGCCGGTGTTCGCCTTCGTCGCCGTGTGCTTCGCCGCGATCGGCTTCAAGTCAGCGTCGTCACTGTTCTGGCCAATCCCCCAAGGCTACCTGGACGCCCGCATCGCTGCGGCGGTGATTGCCCTGATCAACTCGGTCGGCAACCTCGGCGGCTTCGTTGCCCCCACCACCTTCGGCTTGCTGGAGCAGCAGACTGGCTCGATCCAGGGCGGGCTGTACGGCCTGGCGGTGACCTCGGTGTTGGCGGCGATTGCCATCTTCTTCGTACGCACTCGCCCCAAGGGCGTCCCTTCCGATGACCTCAAGGCCCCTTCGGCCCTGGGCCAGACCCACTGATGACTGCGAGACAACAACCATGAATATGCAGACCAATCCCGCCGTACATGCCAGCACCCCGGTGGTCACCGACCTGCGCGTGGTCCCCGTGGCCGGCCATGACAGCATGCTGCTCAACCTCAGTGGCGCCCATGGCCCGTACTTCACCCGCAACGTGGTGGTGCTGCGCGACAGCGCCGGCAATACTGGCCTGGGTGAAGTGCCCGGTGGCGAGAAGATTCGCCAGACCCTAGAGGACGCCCGCAGCCTGGTGGTCGGCCAGCCGATCGGCCATTACCAGCGTGTGCTCAACGCCATGCGCCATACCTTCGCCAACCGCGACTCGGCGGGCCGCGGCCTGCAGACCTTCGACCTGCGCATTACCGTGCATGCGGTGACGGCCATCGAGTCGGCATTGCTCGACCTGCTCGGCCAGCACCTGAATGTGCCGATGGCGGCGCTGCTGGGCGAGGGCCAGCAACGCGATGCGGTGAAGATGCTCGGTTATCTGTTCTACATCGGCGACCGCCAGCAGACCGACCTGGCTTACCGTCACGAAGCCGATAGCGATGACGATTGGTTTCGCCTGCGCCACGAAAAGGCCCTGACCCCTGAGGCGGTCGTGCGCCTGGCCGAAGCGGCGAAGCAGCGCTATGGCTTCAGCGACTTCAAGCTCAAGGGCGGCGTACTGCGGGGTGAGGAAGAAATGGAAGCGGTAACCGCCCTGGCCGAACGCTTCCCCGAAGCGCGCATCACGCTCGACCCCAATGGCGCGTGGTCACTCAAGGAAGCCATCGCCCTGTGCCGTGACAAGCACGATGTACTGGCCTACGCCGAAGACCCCTGCGGTGCCGAGAACGGTTACTCGGGCCGTGAGGTGATGGCCGAGTTTCGCCGGGCCACCGGGCTGCCCACTGCGACCAACATGATCGCTACCGACTGGCGACAGATGGGCCATGCCATTCAGTTACAGTCGGTGGACATTCCGCTGGCCGACCCTCACTTCTGGACCTTGCAGGGTTCGGTACGGGTGGCGCAGATGTGCAACGACTGGGGGCTGACCTGGGGGTCTCATTCCAATAACCACTTCGATATTTCGCTGGCGATGTTCACCCAGGTGGCGGCTGCGGCGCCGGGTGAAATCACGGCGATCGACACCCACTGGATCTGGCAGGATGGCCAGCGCCTGACCCGTGAGCCGCTGCGCATTGTCGACGGGCATGTGCGAGTGCCGGCGCGACCGGGCCTGGGCGTGGAACTGGATGAAGACCAGCTGGCGAAGGCCCATGAGTGCTACCGCAACATGGGGCTGGGTGCGCGGGATGACAGCGTGGCGATGCAGTTCCTGATTCCGGGTTGGAGCTTCGATAACAAACGGCCCTGCCTGGTGCGTTGAGGCTGCTGGCCTCTTCGCGGGCAAGCCCGCTCCTACATCAACCGGTGGTGTCGCCCCGCACCGTCGTAGGGCGGGTTCACCCGCGAATAGGCCGACCCTGCCGCCCAATACCCCAGTCATTCACCGCCGCACCCGCCACCGCATTCATCAATCGGCGATGTCGCCACGCACCATCGTAGGAGCGGGTTCACCCGCGAATAGGCCCGACCTGCCGACCAATAACCCCAGTCATTCACCGCCGCACCCGCCACCGCATTCCTCAATCGGTACCATCGCCGCGTACCGTTGTAGGAGCGGGTTCACCCGCGAATAGGCCGGACCTGCCGCCCAATACCCCCAGTCATTCACCATCGCACCCGCCACCGCATCCACCAATCGGTACCGTCACCCCGTACCGTTGTAGGAGCGGGTTCACCCGCGAATAGGCCGGACCTGCCGCCCAATCCCCCCAGTCATTCACCGCCGCACCCGCCACCGCATCCACCAATCGGTAACGTCGCCACGCACCATCGTAGGAGCGGGTTCACCCGCGAAAGGGCCGGCACAGGCAACACACATTCAAATGAAAAACAAAAGCTCCATTTGGGCCTGTGGCGCGATCGGATATGCCATTCGCGACATCTGGCGTTGATGGAAATGCCCTGTCGTGATCGAACAGTTCCGTGGCGTTCTCGTGTAATTCCCCACAGCCATGCGGGGATTAAATGAACCCCGAACCGCACTGACACCTTGCTCTGTGACGCGTGCCAAATATCAACAACAGCGCGCGAACAACGTGTCGACTTATTGATTTCAAAGGAGATATTTTTCGCCTACGCCTGCCCGTCCTTCCTTGTGTCAGCAAAAAGAGAACAACATCAATGAACACCGTGGGATCTGATGGCAACCTTGCACAAGGTTTCAAGCCACGTCACGTAACGATGCTGTCCATCGCCGGCATCATCGGCGCCGGACTTTTCGTCGGCTCTGGCCATGCCATCGCGGCAGCTGGCCCAGCAACCATAATTTCCTATTTCGTGGCCGGGACCTTGGTGGTACTGGTCATGCGCATGCTCGGCGAAATGGCCGTGGCACACCCCGACACCGGATCGTTTTCCACCTATGCCGACCAGGCCATTGGCCGCTGGGCCGGCTATACCATCGGCTGGTTGTACTGGTGGTTCTGGGTGTTGGTGATTCCTATCGAAGCATTGGCCGCCGGGCATGTGCTGAACGCCTGGTTCCCGCAGGTGGACAGCTGGATCTTCGCCCTGGCTTCGGTGTTGCTGCTGGCCGGTACCAACCTGTTCAGCGTGGCCAAGTACGGCGAGTTCGAGTTCTGGTTTGCCATCCTCAAGGTCACCGCCATCCTGGGCTTCATCGGCCTGGGCTTCGCCGCGCTGATGGGCTGGCTGCCCAACCGCGAGGTCAGTGGGCTGAGCGGGCTGATGGCCGAATACGGCGGCTTTGCACCGAAGGGCTGGTCGGCGGTGGTCGGCGCGTTCATCACTGTGATGTTCAGCTTCATCGGTACAGAGGCAGTGACCATTGCCGCGTCCGAGTCCAGCGACCCGTCGCGCAACATCGCCAAGGCCACCCGCTCGGTGATCTGGCGTATCAGCACCTTCTACATCCTGTCGATCTTCGTGATCATTTCGGTGGTGCCGTGGAACGACCCGCAGCTGGCGGTGGTGGGTTCGTACCAGCGTGCGCTGGAAATCATGAACATCCCCAACGCCGCGTTCATGGTCGACCTGGTGGTGCTGGTAGCCGTTACCAGCTGCATGAACTCGTCCATCTACATCGCTTCGCGGATGATGTTTTCGCTGGCCAAGCGCGGTGACGCCCCGGCCTTCCTCAACAAGACCTCCAAGGTCGGTGTACCGCGTGCTGCGGTGTTCGGCAGCACCCTGATCGGTGCGGCCATCGCAGTCCTCAACTACTTCGCGCCGAAGGGCGTTTTCGAGTTCCTGCTGGCCAGCTCCGGCGCCATCGCCCTGTTGGTGTACATGGTTATCGCCATCTCGCAGCTGCGCATGCGCCGCCGACTGGAGCGCGAGAACACCGAACTGAAGTTCCGCATGTGGCTGTTCCCGTACCTGACCTGGGCGGTGATCATTTTCATTGCCGGGGCGCTGGCGGTGATGATGTACACGCCTGAGCATCGGGCGGAAGTGAGCTCGACATTGGGCCTGGCGATCGTGATTTCCTTCCTGGGGATCGTGACGTCGAGGGGCCATGCGCAACCGGTGGCAGCGCGATCGATGGGGTGATTCAGTTCACCTGGCTGTAAGGCAAAGGGCACCCGAGGATGGGTGCCCTTTGTTTTTTTGGGCCAGACGAAGGTTCAGCAGCAAGACATGGGGCGGTTCTCCTGGTGTGCTCCAGCAGACTTTTCAAGTAAGGAAACTGGCATGACCACGTGTAAACTCATCCTGCCCGTGCTGGCCGCCGTGGAGAGTTGTGATGCCGTACTTACCCACGGTTCGGCTGTCGACAGAGGCGCGCGCCCGGCCAATATTGCGCCTGGTGACTTTATGCAGTATGTGGTTCGCTTCACCGTTTCGTCACTCTCGTGCAGGGATGCTTTGCACGGATACAAGAGCGCTTCGCGCTAAGAGAAAGGAGCTTTTTATGCACGACGAAGGCAGTTCAACTATAGCGAATGGCGCAGCCGTCGAGTTGCCGCCTGGTGTGTTTCCACCGATGGTGGGCTACACCATCGGAGATCTTCTGGCGGTAGCCAATGCCCCTTTCGAGGCATTGCTGAATAATCACGATACCGACCCTGGGCTGATTCGTGAAACGGTTACTGCGCTGGCCCAGCACTTGTACGCGGCATTCGAAAGAGAGGACGCCCAGTACCAGATTGCCACGTGGTATCAAAAGCCGTACGACCAGCCTGGGAAGCGCCAGCGCAGTATTGAGACCATCGCAGAGCAATTCGGCGTCATCACGCTGAAGGCAACGGCTGAATCATTGAAGGGATCACCGTTGCTCGGCCTGGGCAAGGCGTTCTATATGAGCCTTGTCGATGCCGCCGGGCAGGCCATAAAGACGCATATTCTGAAGTTGAATCAGGGCTGATGATCTGCCGATGTTCACCCTCGTAGTGTCCGTCACTACCACGCCCGTCCCTGACCTCACCGTTGCGCTCGCTGCCCTGGTCGAAACCGATACGCTGCGACCACACCTGCCAGCGCACCATGGGTGATGAGGCGATGACGGGCGGTGTTATGCACCTGCATGCGTAGCTTGGGGGCGGCGGCGATGACCTGGCGTAAACGGGCAGGGATACCCAGGGCGTCCTTGACCGTTTTCAGAAACTTGCAGCCAGTGTCCTGAAGCTCATGGCGTGACGCCTTTCAGCGCATACAGGTTTGCGTGGCGTTACTGCGTGGCACTCGGCTGGGCAATTTTGCCTTGCCTCAGGCCGAGGCCCAGCAAGCAGTTGGGAGCGAGGTAAAGATCATGCGTTGAACCCGGTCGACAGTATCGGGTTTGGCATTGACCAGAATCTAGCGGCGCATTTTTTAGGGACGCGTCGAACCAGGGAGATGGCGAAATGGACAATAACTGGGGTACGGGTAGAGCGGGCGGCGGCCTGGATGGTGGATATACCGGGTCGCTCGATCATGCAATCTCCAACCTGCATGTCGGGCGCAGTCAGGGGCGCCAGCAAGGTCGTAAAGAGGGCTTCGACGAGGGGCGCTCTCAAGGCTATGCGCAAGGCTGGGACGCAGGGGTGGCATGTGCTAACCAGAAACTGGAGCCGCTCAGGGGGTACGTGAGGCAGTACTTCGAGGAGGCGGTGCAGCTTCGGGCTGTTGTGCAGCGCCAGAAAACCATCATCGACCTGATGTACCAGCAATTGTCCCAGGTCGCCGGCGCGGCCAAGCGCGCTGAGGCTAAACCGACGGCTAGCGAGTCCGAAGCATTTGCAGCCTTGCAGAGCAGTAATGAGTTGCTGCAGGCAAGGCTCGAGGTGATGGACATGCATTATGCAGCTGCGCTCGAGCAGTCCAGGCTGAGGCAGCTGCAATACAAGCGCAGCCTGGTCTTCATGCGGGCGGTGCAAGGGCTACTGGAAGAACTGGTTCGCGGCGATAACCCCGAAGCGCGGGACATCCGGCAACGCTTTGTGAAGCGTTACCAGGACCAGGTTGCAAGGGATTTGCGTGCAGGCGAAATCCAGGTCGCCCCTGAACTGGATGAGGTGTTCGGCAAGCAGCTGCCGGAAACGCAGCGGTTCATCATGGACATGCTGCAGTCGGCTGCTCCCGAACAGGATGGTGACGAATCTGCCCCGGCGCCATGAATGACATGCGCGACACAAGGCCGCTACAGGGATTGCGCCAGATGTAATTGATCAGCCCTCAGGGGCCAGGGTGCTGGCTGTTCCGCTGGCGGGGCTGTCGGAGGCAGTTGGGGGACTCGTGGCGCCAGCAGCCAGGGCCTCGACAGGCATACAGACCCAGGCCGCGCACACCTGGGCGGGGTATTGCTGCCTCTCGTAGCGCTGGGCGTTGCGGGACGACTTGGCGAAATGGCCAAGAACGCCATGCGCCCTGAGGTCAAGCGGGTCGATCGGGGTAAGCTCGCTTCGCAGCCCGTGTGCCGTCCATTCCCTGCAACGATTGGGTCAACGCAAGGCCATCCACCACGCGGTTTCGTATCGGGGTAGGCGGGTGGTTCGCGCAAGATGCCCAGTGTAAAAATAAATGAGGTGTTTTCTCATTCTCGTTCGGCATGTAGAGAAGGCCGGATTACAGGCCAGCCCGCCGACCCCCGACACGGAGCGAGAGAATGAGTTTTACCCCGGTTCCACAGCGCCACCCCTTGAGTCGTGCCCTGCATGCTGCACTGTTGGGCCTGGCAGTCAGCACCTACGCACTGCCGTCGCTTGCACAGCCTTTGAGCGCTGATCACAACAACCCGCTCAAGCAGTGGAGCATTCCTTCGGGCCCGCTGGCGCCGGCACTGGACCGCTTTGCGCGCGAGGCGGGCATCAGCCTTTCGTTCGATGCGCAGAACGTGGCCAACCGCAATACCAACGGGGTGCAGGGCGCGCTGGATACGCGGTCGGCACTGTCGTCGCTGCTGCGCGGAACCGAGTTGCAGTTTGAGCCGCAGGGCCCCAATGCGTACCTGGTAATACCGCAGCTTAAGCCTGCCGGCCCGCTGGAACTGGGCGCGACCGAGGACTACCGCCTGGCGCCAGTCATCATCAATGCCAAGGTCAAGGCCAGCGCCGACGATGACGCCAACTCGGTGGTTGCCAAGGAGCTGTGGGTTGGCGGCAAGGTGGCGACCAGCATCCTCAACACGCCCGCGTCCGTGTCGGTGGTGACCAACAAGGAAATGCAGCAGCGCAGCGTCAGCACCACCGAAGAGGCGCTGCAGTACACCCCTGGCGTGGTCAGCGACTACTACGGTTCGGACGACCGCAACGACTACTTCCTGATCCGCGGCTTCCAGGCCACCACCTACCGAGACGGCCTGACCCTCAGCTCGATGCGCGGTGTGCGCGAAGACCCTTACGCCTACGAGCGTATCGAAATTCTGCGGGGTGCCAACTCCACCCTGTTCGGCCCGGCAGACCCGGGTGGCTCGGTCAACTTCGTGACCAAGCAACCACGCTTCGAGAAGTTTGGCCAAGGCTACGTGACCTACGGCTCCTACGACCATGCCGAAACCGGGATCGATGTAGGCGATGCGCTGAACGACGAACAAACCCTGGCCGGCCGCTTCACGGCCAAGATGCAGAACAGCGACCGCGAGTACGACCATTCGCAGGACGATAACCGCTTCGTCATGGGCGGCCTGACCTGGGCGCCGACCGACTTCACCTCGGCCACGGTGGTGCTGGATTACCTGAAGACCAACAGCTCGCCGAACAGCGGTGGCTACCCGCTGGACAAGGAGTACGACCGCAGCGACTTCTACGGCGAGCCCGGCTACAACTTCCACGATGTCGAGCGCACCAGCCTGAGCGGCAACATTACCCACGACTTCGACAACGGCTTCACCCTGCGCAGCAACCTGCGCTACAGCGAGCTGACCGATGACTTCGGCTATGTCTACCTGAGCGACAACGCCTCGCGTGTTGGCACCACCATTCCACGCTACGTCTTCGGCACCGACAGCGATGCCGACCAGCTCAATGGCAACTTGATGCTGCAGTACGATGCCCAGTTCGAGCACATCGACAGCAGCACGCTGGTGGGCGTCGAGTACCTCGACTCGACGACTAAACAGAGCTCGGTCTACGGCCTGGCGCCCTCCATCGACATCGCCAACCCGGTATTCACCGGCGTGCCTGGCGGCATCACGCCCTATACCCGCAAAAAGAATGACGCCACCACCAAGGCGGTTTTCCTGCAGCAGAACCTGTCGTTCTTTGACCGCGTCATCGCGACCGCAGGCGTGCGTAACGACTCGATGGACCTGTCGAGCAAGGAATACATCGGTGGCGAGCAGACGGAAAAGGACAACTTCTCCGAAACCTCCTACCGCGCGGCACTGACCTATATCGTCAACGATGAAGTGTCGACCTACGTGAGCATGGTGGAGTCCGTCTCGCCCCCGCAAGTGGGCGTTACCCCGCAGACCGGCAAGCAATACGAAGTGGGCATCAAGTATTCGCCCATGGGCATGGACGCACTCTTCTCCGCCGCTGTTTATGACCTGACCCAGGAGAACGTCACCATTGCCGTGGTGTTGCCAAGCGGCATCATCGAGCAGCAGACGGTGGGCGAGTCACGCGTGCGTGGCCTTGACCTGGAAGCCAAGGCACAAGTCACGCAAGACATCAGCGTGATTGGTGCTTACTCCTACATGGAGTCCGAGGTGCTGCGCGGGTCGCTGTATGACGGCTCTTCCTTGAAGGGCAATGAGTTCACCACGGCGCCCAAACACACCGCATCGCTGTGGAGCTACTACGACATACCGGGCACTGACGTGAGCGTCGGCCTGGGCGCGCGGTATGTGGGGGCGTACTACATGGATGCTGCCAATACCAAGAAGAGCGATGGGACCACGTTGTTTGATGCGGCGCTGAACTACAAGATCGCCAAAGGGACCGACCTGGCGCTGAATGTGAGCAACCTGTTTGACGAGCAGCATGTGGTGGGGTCGGGGACGGCGAATTACTACAACCCGGGGCGGGAGGTGACGGCGAAGGTGAGTTATAGCTGGTAAGGCGGCCAGGGGATGGCACGGGTTGCGCCCCTGTTCGCGGGTAAACCCGTGCCCACAGGTGCGCAAGATCCTGAAGCTTGCAATGAACCCCCGTATCTTCAAAGAGACTCACTTTTGAGCCGGTGTTTTTAGACCTTCAAATCGGCGCCGCTAAAACCGTTGCGCTGATAAAAGCGCTCCAGCTCACGGGCTTCCGGTTCCCTGCCGGTGAATATCTTCAGGTACTCGGGGATGTAGCGCATGCGCTGGGCCAGGGGCTCCCGGGTTTTCATGCTGATGTAGCCGATTTGCGTCAGGTAGATGGAGCGGGCGCGGGTAATCGCAGCATCGTGTTCAAAGCCGAAACGGTCGAACATCTGCCGCAATGCCTCGACGCGTTGCGCGTCTGCCTGGCCGATTTCCTGCGCCACCTCCGGCGACTGCAGCGCCCAACTGCGCATGGCGAACTCGAATTGCGAGTCGAACAATTCGCTGTTCAGCCAGCAGTCGAAGACGTTGAGAATTGCCTCGGTGATGGACTCGGCATAGGCCTGGGATTTGGTCACCAGGTTGAAGGTGTTCTTGTTTTTCCATTGCTCGATCAAGGCCACGAGCAAGGCATCGCGGTCTTCGAAAAACCAGTAGAAGCTGGTGCGCGACAAATTCAGCTTTTTGGCCAGCGGCATCACTCGCACGGCATCAACACCTGACTCGGTCAGGCTTTCATAGGCCGCATTAAGCCAGCCTTCCAGTGAGCCTCGGCCTGCTGCTTCCGCCTTTGAGGTGGTTTCTTTCATGGGCATTTCTTCCCTTTTCAATGTGCGCTTCGTGGCAACTGTACACCATCGTCAAGAGTATTGACACCTGTGTACACAGGGGCATATTGTCGGCGTGCCTGATGACCTGTTTGCGAGACCGATATGAAAAACGATCCGCTACTTCAGCCTTATCGCCTCAAGCATTTGACCCTGCGCAACCGCATCATCACCACGTCCCACGAACCGGCCTACCCGGAAGACGGGATGCCGAAAAAGCTCTACCGTGCCTACCACGTTGAACGTGCCAAAGCCGGCGTAGCCATGACCATGACCGCAGGCTCCGCCGCGATCTCCCGTGACAGCCCACCCGTGTTCAACAACATTCTGGCCTACAAGGACGAAGTGGTCGGCTGGATGAAAGAGCTGACCGACGAGTGCCACGAACATGGTGCAGCGGTGATGATCCAGCTCACTCACCTGGGCCGGCGTACCCGCTGGGACAAAGGCGACTGGCTACCGGTGGTGTCGCCCTCCCACAATCAAGAACCCGCACACCGCGCCTTCCCCAAGCAGCTTGAACAGTGGGACATCGACCGCATCATTCGCGACTATGCCGATGCCGCCGAACGCATGAAGGCCGCCGGCCTGGATGGCATCGAGCTGCAAGCCTACGGCCACTTGATGGACCAGTTCTGGTCGCCATTGACCAACGAACTGGAAGGGCCGTACGGCGGCTCGCTGCAAAACCGTCTGCGCTTCACCTTCGATGTGCTCACGGCCATTCGCAAGCGCGTGGGCCCGGAGTTTATTGTCGGCATTCGCTACACCGGGGACGAAGTGCTCGCCGGTGGCCTGCAAAAAGAGGAGGGCTTGCAGATCTCTCAACTGTTGAAAGACAGTGGCATGATCGACTTCCTCAATGTGATTCGCGGCAACATCGCCACCGACGCCGGGCTGACCGACATCATCCCGATCCAGGGCATGCGCAATGCCCCGCACCTGGACTTTGCCGGTGAAATCAAGACGCTGACCGGCTTCCCGACCTTCCATGCAGCAAAAATTCCCGACGTGGCCACGGCGCGTCATGCCATTGCATCGGGGTTGGTGGACATGGTCGGCATGACCCGCGCGCACATGACCGACCCGCACATCGTGCGCAAGATCATTGAAGGCCGTGAAGACGATATCCGCCCTTGCGTAGGCGCCAACTATTGCCTGGACCGCATTTACAACGCAGGCGCGGCCTACTGCATCCACAATGCCGCGACCGGGCGTGAAACCACCATGCCTCATGAAATACCCAAGGCTGTGCAAAAGCGCAAAGTGGTGATTATCGGCGCCGGCCCTGGTGGCCTGGAGGCGGCACGTGTGGCAGGCGAGCGCGGCCACGAGGTGGTGGTGTACGAGCTGGCGGACAAACCCGGCGGGCAGATTCGCCTGACCGCACAGTCCGAGCGGCGCAAGGAAATGATCAGCATCATCGACTGGCGCATGGCGCAATGCGAGCGCCTTGGCGTGAGGTTCCACTTCAACACCTGGGCAGACACCGCGATTGTGCTCGATGAAAATGCCGACGTGGTGATCGTGGCGACTGGGGGCATGCCGCACACCGAAGTGCTGGAGCACGGCAATCAGTTTCTGGTTTCAAGCTGGGACATCATTTCTGGCGACGTGAAGCCTGGGCGCAATGTGCTGGTGTACGACGATGCGGGCGACCACGCCGGCCTGCAAGCCGCCGAATTCATAGCCCGCAGTGGCGCCAAGACGGAAATCATGACCCCCGACCGCTCGTTCGCGCCAGAAGTCATGGGCATGAACCTGGTGCCCTACATGCGCGCGTTACAGCACCTGGACACCACCTTTACCGTCACCTACCGGCTCAAGGCCGTGGAGAAACAAGGCGACCAATTGCTGGCCACGATCGGCACCGATTACAGCGACCTGACCAAAACGCGCCTGGTGGATCAGGTGGTGGTCAACCACGGCACCCGGCCGCTGGACGAGCTGTATTTCGACCTCAAACCCCTGGCCAGCAACGAAGGTGCTTTGGAGTACATGGACCTGATTGTCGGCAAGCCGCAAACCGTTGTCAGCAACCCCGAAGGGCGCTTCCAGCTGTTCCGCATTGGTGATGCAGTGGCGTCGCGCAATACCCATGCGGCCATCTACGATGCCCTGCGGCTGGTCAAGGACCTCTAGCCGCCCTGCGTCGCCCACAACAATAAAGACAGCCGTCACCAGATTTAGAAACCTTTTAGTTACTGCCCCGAAGTTTGGTCTGACTCAGCGGAGGTTGTTACATGCAAACGGGTTCTGATTCCATTGAGCTGCTCACGGCGTTAACCGAACGCGACCTGCGCTTTCGCAGCGATGCCAAGGTCACTGAACATGCCATCGCGCCGGTCGACACGGCGTTACTCGATGCGTATGCCGCCATCGATCGCAAAGCCTTGCGCCATTACCGCCTGGAGCGCATTCGCGAGCAACTGCGCGCCCAGGATTACGCCGGCATTCTGTTGGCCGATCCGATCAATATTCGCTATGCCACCGACACCAATAACCTTGGTTTGTGGGTGATGCACTCGCCCAGCCGCTATGTGTTCGTGGCCACCGACGGCCCGGTGGTGCTGTTCGAGTTCACCAGCAGCCGGCACAACAGCGAGCACGTTGAAACCATCGATGAAATTCGCCCGGCGATTCCCTGGCTGTATTTCCTCGCCGGCCCCCGCGTGCAGGAAAAAGCCGAGCGCTGGGCACAGGAGGTGGCGGACCTGATGGCCCGTCACGGTGGCGGCAATCGCCGCTTGGCGGTCGACCGCTGCGACCCTTGGGGCGCGCAGCGCCTGACACACCAAGGCATTGAGCTGTTCGATGCGCAGCCATTGATGGAGCAGGCACGCTTGATCAAATCGGCTGAAGAAGTGGCCAGCCACCGGGTGTCCATGGGCGTTTGCGACCTGGCCATTGCCCGGATGCGCACAAGCCTGGTGCCGGGGGTTACTGAAAACCAGCTGTGGAGCATCATGCACGGCACCAACGTCGCGCACGGCGGAGAGTGGGCCGAAAGCCGCCTGCTCAGCTCCGGGCCGCGCACCAATCCGTGGTTTCAGGACGCCACCGACAAGGTCATCAAGGCCGGTGAGATGGTCTGTTTCGACACCGACATGGTCGGGCCCGGCGGTTACCTTTCAGACATCTCGCGCAGCTTCATCTGCCCCGGCAAGGCACCGACCATGGCCCAACGCGACTTGCTGGACATCGCCTCGCAGCAGATCAACCACAACGTCGAATTGCTGCGCCCGGGCCTGTCCTTTCGCGAGTTCGCCGAGCGCTGCTGGCCGGTGCCCCAGCGCTTTGAGCACAACCGCTACATGATGATGCTGCACGGCGTCGGGCTGGTGGACGAGTACCCCAGCGTCGCCTACGCGGTGGATTTCGCCGAGTGGGGGTACGACGGCCTGTTCGAGGAAAACATGGTGGTGTCGGTGGAAAGTTACATCGGTGAGCAAGGGGGTGGGGAAGGGGTGAAGCTCGAAGAGCAGGTGCTGATCAGCGCCAACGGGCCGATCAAACTCTCGCGCACACCCTTGGTCGACGGCGATCGATAGCTGGAGCAAAACCATGAGCAGCATGACTGTGATCGAAACCGCACCCACCTTGGCGCCGCGCCCGGTGGCCAGCGCCGAACCGTTCTTGCGCCTGGAAGGCATTCATAAACAGTTTGGCCCTTACCCCGTCTTGCACGACGTGTGTTTTGAAATGAACAAGGGCGAGGTTGTGGCCATTATCGGCCCCAGTGGGTCGGGCAAAAGTACCTTGCTGCGCTGCATCAACCAACTGGAGCCGCCGACCAAGGGGCGGGTCAGCATGGATGGCGTGCACATCGAAGCTGGCAAGGCGTTGCCCCGTACAGAGCTGCTGAAGTTGCGCCGGCGCATTGGTATGGTGTTCCAGTCGTTCAACCTGTTCCCGCACCTGACGGTGCTGCGCAACGTCAGCCTGGCGCAAATCCGCACCTTGGGCCGCAGCGCCAAAGAAGCCGACGCACGCTCCTTGCAACTGCTTGAACGCGTTGGGCTGGCTGACAAGGCCCAGCATTATCCGGCCCGCTGCTCTGGTGGTCAGCAGCAACGGATCGCCATCGCCCGCGCCCTGGCACTGGACCCTGAGCTGATGCTGTTCGATGAGCCGACCTCGGCGCTGGACCCCGAGTTGGGCCTGGAGGTGCTGGCGGTGATGAAAGAGCTGGCCGGCGAAGGCATGTCGATGATTGTCGTGACTCACGAGATGCACTTCGCCGAAACCGTGTCCGACCGGGTGGTGGTTATGGCCGACGGGCGCATCATCGAGCACGGGCCGAGCCAGCGAGTGATGCGCGAGCCCGAGCATGAACGGGTGATCCAGTTCCTCCAGGCAGTGAGGAATCGCTGATGAAAGACATCCTGATGATGCTGTTGAACGGCATACCCTGGACCATTGCCGTTACCGTGCTCGCATTCTGCGTCGGCGTAGTGCTGGGGTTTCCCATCTGTGCCCTGCGCATGTCCAGGTTCAAGGTGCTGAGCATTCTGGCTGCCATGCTGGTGCTGACCCTGCGCTCAATCCCCCCGATTGTCTGGCTGTTTTTCATCTTCTTCGGCATCGGTGGCGGCTATATCAGCCTGTCGCCGTTTACCGCAGCGGTGGTTGGCCTGGGGTTGATCACGGCGGCGCATATGTCCGAGGTGTACCGCGGTGCGTTCGCGGCCATTCCCGCCGGCCAGTTCGAAGCCGCCTATGTGCTTAACCTGTCGGCGCCGCAACGGTTTTTCGATGTGGTATTGCCGCAGTTGGTGCGTATCGCCATTCCCACCTCAGCCACCTACGCCATTGGCCTGCTCAAGGATTCGGCCGTGGCCTCGACGATTGGCGTTGGTGAAATCAGCTTTCAGGCTTACCAGGTTTCACAGCAAACCTTTCAGGGCCTGAGCGTCTACAGCGCGGCGGCGGTGGTGTACCTGGTGCTCAGCGTGCCAGTGGCCTTGTTCTCTCGTTGGCTGTCGGCCACGTTGAAACAGAGGATTGCCCGATGAGCGAACTGCTGACGATGTGGATGCAATGGTTGCCGGAGTTGTGGAAGGGCTTTGTGTTGTCCATGCAGGTCACGGCCGTGAGCCTGGGCCTGGGCGTTGTGCTGGGGCTGTTGCTGGCACTGGGCGTTTCGTCGCCGAGCCGCTGGTTGCGTTACCCCTCCCTGGTGGTGGTGGAACTGGGGCGTGGCGCACCGGCGTTGATCCTGCTGCAGTATTTCTACTTTGGCCTGCCCAGCGTCAACCTCACCCTGACCTCGTTCTGGGCTGCTGCGCTGGCCATGGCTTACTGCACGGCGGCCTACACCAGTGAAATCATTCGCGGTGGCATCGAGTCGGTGGCCGCAGGGCAAACCGAGGCCGCCGAAGTGATCGGCCTCAACCGGTTCGACGCGCTGCGCTTTGTGATCCTGCCTCAGGCCTTGCGGGTGGCGCTGCCATCGCTGTTGGGGTTCTCGATCATGATGTTCCAGGCCTCGTCGCTGTGTTTCACCATCGCCCTGCCAGAAATTGTCAGCCGGGCGTCCTCCATTGGCTCTTCCACGTTCGAGTACATGCCGGTGCTGATACTGGCCGGTTTGATGTATGCCGCTGTCTGCGCCCCGGCGACCCTGGGTGTGGCAGCGCTGGAAAAAAGACTGGCCCCCAGCCAGCCATAACAACAAATCCACTCGCGCCGATTTCGGCTGCTGCTCTCTTATTGCAAAGGTGACGTCATGACTCGCTCATTCAAGCGTTTTACCCGTTGGATGTTCTTGTGCTCGACCTTGGCCGGCGCCCCGTACGCCTTGGCCGAATGCACCCCCGCGAACCAGTTTGAAACCATCACCCCGGGTGTGCTGACCGTGGCGGCGTATGTGTTCCCGCCTTACTCGATACCGGGGCCGAACAACCAGTTGAGCGGCGTGGACGGCGAGATCATCAAGCGCATCGCCGAGCGCGAATGCCTCAAAGTCAAAACCATGGTGGTGGACACGGCAGCCGTCGTCCAGGCAGTGGTGGCAAAGCGCGCCGATGTCGGCATCGGCGATTGGTATCGCACGGCAGAGCGCAGCAAGGCGTTGGGCTTGTCGGCACCCTTGTACCTGGACGTGATGGGCATCATTTCGGATGAGGGTTACACGAAGATTTCTGAACTGGATGGCAAGCGTATCGGCACCGTGCAAGGCTACCTGTGGGTGGACGATTTGAAGAAAGCCTTTGGCGATAACCTGGTGCTCTACCCGAACCCCGTGGCCATGGCCCAGGACCTGGCGTCCAGGCGCATCCAGGTTGGCGCGGACAGCTTCGCGGTGGCCGTGTCTTCGCAGCAGAAGGGCGGCTACCCCGGCAAGAGCATCAAGGTGTCCGAGCCTGATCAACGGGTCAAGGCCACGCTTGAGCCCGGGCAGAGCGCCTTCCCGTACACCAAGGCCAACGCCGCCCTGGGCGAGGCGCTGGGCAAGAACATCCAGGCCTTGCATGCCTCAGGCGAAATCGCAGAAATCCTCGCCTCGTTTGGCCTGGACCGCGAGGCTGCAAAAGTGGGTGAGCCGAGGATGATTCAGTAAAGATGACTAACTGAACGACCCAAATCCTGTGGGAGATTACCCAGCCCTCCGGGCAGCGCTGTCGCGCAGAGAACAAGGCCCGTGAGCGCGCCGCATACCCTGTGGGAGCGGGCGTGCCCGCGAAGAATCCAACGCGGTGGTTGGCACCGGCTGTGCCGGTGTTCGCAGGCAAGCCCGCCCCTGCAGGTTTTCAGCCTGCGGCACACCTACTATCCGGGAACACTGAAACCATGGACGACGAAAACCCCGAAAAGCGCCTGTCCCTGACCGATGCCACCACCTTCGCCCGACAGCTCTGCCTGGCCCACGGCGCCAGCCACGCCGTGGCCTCGGCGCTTGCCGCCGCCACGGTATCAGCCCAGGCCCATGGCCAACACGAACTCGGTTTCGGCCATTTGCCTGACTACCTCAGCGGTTTTGCCAGCGGCCGAATTGCCAAGGCGGCCGAGCCCATCGTGACCCAGGTCGCGCCGGCCATGATTCGCTGCGACGCGGCCCGAGGCATCGCGCAACTGGGGTTCGATCGCGCCTTCCCAGCGCTGTGCAGCAATGCGCATCAACTGGGTATCGCCCTGTTTGCGCAGTTCAACGCCTTCACCTGCGGCGAGTTGGGCTATTACACCCGTCGCCTGGCGCGCGAGGGCCTGGTTGCGTTGGCGTTCACCAATGGCTCACCGCTGCTCACCGTGGCCGGCCAAAGCCGACCGCTGTACTCCACCAATCCCATCGCATTTGCCGCCGCCAGTGACACTGGGCGGTTACTGGCGATTGACCAAGCCAGCAGCGCCACTGCTTACGTAAACCTGCTGCGGGCCGCTGAAGCGGGGGAGGCGATACCGGCAGGCTGGGCGGTTGATGCACAAGGCAATGAAACGCGCAGCGCGCGGGAGGCACTGCATGGGACGTTGCTGGCGTTTGGGGGCGGTCGTGGGGCTAATATTGCGTTGATGGTTGAGGTGCTTGCGGCGGGGGTGACGGGGGCCAATTGGTCGTTGGATGCAGCGGATTTCCGTGCTGGTAGCGAATCCCCTGGGGCTGGGATGCTGGTGATTGGTATTGCGCCCAGGTTGCTGGATGAGTGCTTTGCTTTAAGGTTGGGCGAGCAGATGGCTCGGCTTGAAGGCTTGGGCGTTTACTTGCCGGGGAAGGGTAAAGAGCAAGCTTATGCTCGTGCGGTTCGTGAGGGGATCAGCTTGCCGGTAGCAGCGTACGATGCGTTTGGGGTGCGGGAGGGATAGTTACACACTTTGCTAATGGCGGCCGTGCAAGAAAACGCTAAGCGCAGCGGTTACGTTGGAAGAGTCTTTGATGCCTAGCAGGTCGGCGTGTTCGGACTGCAGGTGCCGGGGGAAGTTGAAAGCGGCGGATAACCATCTGAATTATATATAAATTGGCTAACTAATTTTTCTTGTGGAATGCTATATGGAATACGTGAGTGATTTCTGCGGAGCAATTATGAGTGGTGTAGCAAGGTGCCCCCCGGGGCTTTGCCCGGGGGGAGATGCAACGCTATGAAAGCTTTTGTCTGAGATCAGTCAAAGCACGCAATGGGCGCCGTTCCAATTCGAACGTATCCAAGGTTCGTAGCGAAGGTAGCCAGTCTGGCCCCAGCAGATCGCGCATTACACTGGAGTCAGAGTGTCTCCATAACGGGTGAATGACAACGGCGCGCCACAATTCGACGCCATCTCTCCGCTCAAATAGATAAGGGAGTCCGGAATAGGAGAAATGTCCTCTACTAATTGTACTCGGACGCATAGCTTCGACATCCTCTGCCAGCTGATACGCCCTGTCTCGCCATCCCTGCATCTCCGGATATTTTTCATCGCTGGAGTTCAGACCACAGGCATAATTTGAGGTGGTCATTGCGCGAAGGTAGGCTAGCCCGAGTCGCCAGTCCAATAAACCGTGATATCTCCGATTGCCATAGCGTTGAATACAGCGGTAGCAAGATGTCTGACATTGAGCTGCATGAGGACCTTCCACACTGTTCCTGAGAAAGTCTTGGAGAGGCCATTTATCAGTTTCTTCTAGAATTTCATGCAAGAGGTCGACTATTAGTGGTTTAGGGCCCCCAGCAGCCGGCTCACCTAAGCGTCGGCAGAGACCTGAACCGTTGATCAGCGCGTCTGCTATTTGCAGCATTGGTTGGCCAGCGCGGAGTCGAGGCTCCAGTGCCTCAAATTCATCGGGGGCGACGTCGAGTGCGAGCGCGGCCTTCTGCACCAAAATTTGCGTCGCGCTGATGGCGGCTGCACGCGTTGGCAAATGCATGAACTCCCCTTTTCGAGCCACCATGTCTAAATTAAGGCGTTGATCAAAGTTCGTTAGCTCCAGGTGAACTGAGTCAGTCTCCTTTGTGGATATTAGACCAAATTGTTGTTGACCAAGCGGTTGGCTTCCGTGTAGAGCAATATGTGATCGCCGCCAGGCTGCTTCGACAGCTTGAATGCCCTCAATCACCGCTTTCTGGGATGAAAGTGGAAGTGGTACTTTTTGATCCTGCACTAGGTCCACAGTGAAGCGCTGACCGTCGTTATCGCCATCGATTGGTCCATCATTCAGTTGCAAAATGGTCACGCCTGCTCCACGACGAACAGTTAGTGCGTCACACGTGACTCGATCGCCCTCGTGCAGCACGGTTGCCATCGTACGTAGGGACATTCGCTCAAACTCATCGAGCTCATCTTTCGGTATGAAATCTGTCCGGAACGCTGCAGGGGTAACGTAGAACAAAAAGGCCTCCGGTGGAATCGGGACGTGGCAATCATCACAGTCCAAAGGAACTTCAGTTGCCTCTTTACTCTGCTGTGCCGATCCACAATTAGGGCAAATTGCCACATATTTTTTTGACTCGCACCAGTCAGTGACTGTCCGCAGTCCTGTAATTTTGTGCCCCTGCTTCTGTGGATCAGTTAAGTTTCCAGTGAATCCAACAATTCGGTGCTTCTTTTTGTCTTTGACCAAAACTGCGCCCGGCGCATACTCAAATACTGCTAGGTCGAGATCACGATCCATCGTGGACCATTCATACTCTGTCTGATTTTCGTTTACTTTGGTCTCACGAAGGCCCAGATAGAGATTACGAACGCGTGTAGGCATCCCGTACATGGGCAGTAGGCCTCGTTCAGCTAGGAATCGAGCGAGACCAAACTCATCGCGAGGGGCATGCTCGCGTTGATCTTCTATCTCTTTCAATAGCTTATTAATGTCCGCCTGATCTCGCAGACGCTGGCGCTGATCTGGATCAAAGGCTGCTGTCTCAATGAATTGGTCGCGCACCTGTTCAGTCTGTTTTAGAGCTGTGCGAAGGCGGGAAGGCCAATTATTTTTTTGATCAAAGTAATAGTCTTCCGTCGTGACATACTCCCCGTGCACATCTGGGGGCATGAGTAGGTCTCCGGGGAATAAAATTCCTTCATTCGAACACTGGTCACGTAGCTGCTTGAATGCGGCGCGCAGCCAAGTTTTACGTAGAAGGCGCAAGGGTATTGCGTCATGACTTATCGCCAAGAACGGTGGGGGAGGGGCGTCACCAGTGATGGATTGCGGATGTGCGAAGTAGTACGCATCGTGACTGCGACCGCGGCAGAAAGTAACTACAAAAGAAAATGCTTGTCCCCGACGACCCGCACGGCCCACACGCTGCTGATAATTGAATCGCTGTGGAGGCATGTTTGCCTGGTATACAGTTTGTAGGGCGCCAATGTCGATACCGACTTCCATTGTTGTTGTAACGGCCAGCATATCAATTTCGGACGCGAGTTTCTCCAGATCACTTGTTTTATTTACAAAAATACCTTTGAATTTGCGCAGGCGATCAGAGAAATCGTCAGTCTGGCCTGTCAATTCCTCCACGCGCAAGCGGAAGCGTCCGACACCATCTCGCTCGCTTCGTACAATGCGTCGTCCGAGGAAGTTACTCTCCCAGAGTTCTTCGACTTTTCCGCTTGGATCACCCAAGACTGCTGCACAGCGGGTGCAAATTCCAAGGCCTTTATGTAGGTGTACACGCTCGCAGTTGTGACAGCGCCAGAAATTATCCGCTGGTTCGGCTACCTTCAGGGAAAGCTTACCAATGTTAAATAGACCGCCTGGGTGTCCTAGCTCCTCAAACCTTAACAAAACTTTTGTAAGTTCTTCGGTAGACCGAGCTTCACCATGAAGTGCGCGTGCGATTTTCTTGATGCGCTCGTTTGTAATGTCGGACCCTTTTTGCCAAAGTCTGACCTTGTTCTTGTCGAAATATTTGTTGTCCTTTACCCGATAGGCGCTAGCAAAAACGCGTAGCCAAGAGTCTAACGCTTGATCGGTGTCGGCTTTCGAAATGCAAGTATATGCGAGTCCAGTCTCCTCCATGGCAAAAAAAGTGTTGGAGAAAATGACGTCGTCAATAAGTTCGTATTGGTCTTCAATGATGTCTTTGTTTAGCTCGTTTATTTGAGCATATGAGAGGGTGTGGTCATAGGTGATTATGTTTTCGTTTTTTGTGAATTCTTGATGCCAGTGGCGGTCTTTATTGATGCTAGGGTCGGGATTTTTGTAAGGAGAAATTCCGAGGCGTACAAGTTCAGAAGTAATTCTGCCAATGGATTCGTCTTTGCCGAGCTGCAGCAGTTTGTCAAGCTGAACTCTTCCATTTTCTGTATCGTCATGGGCCACTTTTACTAGGAGCGCCGATAACCTTTTGACTTCCTCATGCTCTCCAGCTGACTGGGCTTTAGTTAATTCGGTAATTATCTCGGCGGGTGTCATGGCCGCTCGGGAAGAATTACTTACATAAGCGCGTGCTGCTGTAACGAGCACTTCTCGGCGTAGGTCACGCAGATGGAGTCGCTCGATTTCCATGGCAAGGGAGGCGGCATCCTGCCTACTGTCCGAGAAAACAATACCCTTGGGTTCGGCACCGATAGCATGCAACAACTCAAATAGCTCTGTTGCAACCAGTTGTGAGGATTTGGTTACGCCAGTGCGGAAAGCACGAATCGGAGAGCGCGATCGGTTCGTACTCGGTCTGTTGGAGTAGTCAGTACCGCACTTTGGGCAGCAGAAAGGCTGGGCAGAGGGCTTTTGAGGCGGCTTACCTTTCTCTGTTTTAATTGCACTCTGATCTTGATAGTAAAGATATCCGGCGATGTTGGATTTAGGTGTCTCATGGCCAATCTCCACGACACCGGTATCAGGGTTTAGGTGTGCCGCTTGCCATTTATCATATCCTTTTTCTGATCCGGTCCAGTCGCCGCGCTGTGGCCAGAAAACTGCGAATTCATCCAACGTCATATCATCGTAGTATTCGGCACCGGGGCGCTCCGGCAGATTTTCCAGATTTGAAGCGGATGGCAGTAACTCAGTTGCGCTCATTGAACCACTACTTTGACCCCGCTGCCCACCTATCAAAAGGTCACCACAAGCCTCGCAATAAAGAAGTTCAAAAAGTCGGCGCCCACGTTTCTCCCCGAGTGCGGGAGATGCGTGGGAGGTGCCGCGCTCCACAGAAAAGTCGTCGAATATCACCCCGTGATCACTTCGAGTAGCGCTGGCGAATAGGCCTTCAATATTACGGATGAAGGTATGTATTCTAAAGGCGGGTGTAGTTGCACCGATTTTTAAAGGTGAATTGATGAACTCTGGCAATGCTCGCAACAACATTAGTCCGCGAAGTGCTAACTCTATGTTGCCTGATCCACGCGCAAAGATCTGCGCTGAAATCGACTTTGGTGTTGCCGCTCGGACATTTGCGCCATCAGCACATGCATGTGTTAGTAGGCTGGCGGCAGCTTCGGCGAGTTGGATTACGAGCTTGTCGTGTTGTTTCTCTTTTATGGCTAGTGCCTTAGCCGCTTCGAGAATAGCGGTGTCTAGCGCTGGTGATATAGCCAGCTTCCCGACAAAACCGTCTTTCCCCTCAAGCGCAACTTGCATCAATTGGATAAATGGCTCGGGCGAAATTAGGTTTTGCTGTTTCTGGGGGATATATGCGGTGCCTTGAACGACACAGTTTTTCCAGAATTCCGGGCAGATGGAGCCTTGGTCATCTGGTCCAGAACTAGTTCCAAAGGGGGAAAAGAGGTCGCGTAAATATGTCCGGGATTGTATGCCACCGTCTCCTTCCATTGGCAGGGAGGCAGATGAGGCTAATAATCGCAATTTATAGCGATGCTCTGGCTGGTCCAGCCCGAGGCGATTTATAAGGGATTTTATAAGAAAAGCAACTTCGGTGCCCGCCGAACCGCGAATCAGATGAAGCTCGTCAAATATAAGATAGAAATATCCATCATCGTTTTCCATGAGCCACTTTCGAGTGGTCTCGAAAATTGTATCTTCGACTTCACGCGACAACATTGCTCCCAGCATGGAGGCGTTGGTAACTAAGATGTCTGGCGGGTTTGCATGCATGTCCCAGCGCGACACCATTTCGCCTCCGTCTATAGAAGGGAATATGTAGCGAGTTCTATCGGGAGAGGCCCCATCTACGAGCTTGGAGTTTGAATCAAACTCACGTGCTGCATCTTGATCGCTTTGAATGTCACGCATTGCTTTACGTAACTCGGCAATGCGTCTAGCGCGGCGTTTCGCTTCCTGCTTTTCACCTGCAAGGCGTGGGTGCTGTTCGTATCCAGTTACCGGCGTCGCACTTGTATACTGTCCGAAAAATAAGCGGTTCCCTGCGAACCGCTTATCCATTACTGAGTGCGCGTCATCGGAGTCCAGAGTTTTTCGCAGACGCACCATTTGGTCCTCTACCAATGCGTTCATAGGGTAGAGCACTAAGGCTCTTACCGCGCTGGGCCTTAATTCGCCCGCACGCCGGGGGGACCACTTGGATCTTGGGACTGTCCACCAATGCTCTTTCAGGTAGTTTAAGCTTGGTGATGGCCAGGTAACGGCCTCGTTCGCAAGTGCTGCTAGTACTGGCAGCATGAAACTTTCAGTTTTGCCAGAACCGGTGCCGGATGTGACGATACCTGGTTGGCCTGAACGTATGCCCCGCTCTAGCATTGAAACTTGGTGGCGATATGGGGCATACGCAGATTTTCGAGCCAGGGGGCCGTCGCTGGGTTTACCATCAAACAGGCCAGACAGGGATAATTCCACGAACGCTTCCTGACCTTTCAAAGACAGGGGGGCAAGCGGCCCGTCATCGTCACCGACCATATCCTCTAGTAATTTTTCAGAGGACTCGTAGCGAAGTACTGGCTCAATATAGGGTTCCGTGGCCAGCACGCCACTAGTGTTCAGTAGCCTGCGCCGAGCATCTGCTGCGGAGGGATTAGAAATGCGAAAGCTAGTTTCGACGTAAGAGATGAAAAAATCTTGGATGCGGCGGAAACCACCGATAGGGTCCAGCATCATTTGCCTTCCTTAGTGAGATGAACCTGTGGATTCTTTTCTTACGGCAGTATCAAGAAACAGAGTTACCAGGCGAGCCATGGCTTCCGTAGCACTCTTGCCCGTGTGGAATGCAGCGACTTCCGTCGCTGCGCGCACTGTCCGTAGCGTATTGACGAGGCCGAGGCGATTAGCCAGTTGTTGGGCGACATGCAGTCCACTCTCGATGTTTTCGGTAGGATAATCACCTGGGTCAAGTTCGCGGAGGTGCCGAGAAGACAACCACAGGGGGGCAACTGCTGCCGTATCTTTGGCGATGGCATCTTTGACCGGTAGCCAGATTTGGCGTGCCCTCAGCGCTTCCGCTTCCTCACAGTCAGCATCCTCAACCGTCGCGCAAAGGAAAAAGCGTCGGGGCAAATCGCCTCGGCGAGCACGATCATTCAGCGCAGGCAGCCAGTACCGAGCCCCAGAACGCTCTACTCTCTCAATCACTGCGAGGATAGAGCAGGGGCTAGGGCCGCTGGCCAGCTCCAGCCCTTGTGAAAGTGAAGTGGGCAATCCTGTCCCTGCTCGTACCCAAAGATCTTCGAATGTGAGAACCGTAGGGTCGGCTTCTAAACGTGCGGATCTTCCTGACGCTATGAGTGATTCTGCGATCAATAAAAAGTCTGAAACGTCGGGGCCGATGAGCAATGGGGTTTCACCTGCTAGGGTTAGCGCTAAAAATTGCTCCATCAATTTCTTGCCTTCACCTGTCAGCAGGGGACAATCTTTAATGATCTGTCCTGCTTCCGAGCAAACCCATACAAGGGCGTTTTCTGGACGAGCAAATGGCACGACGCCTGCTGATGTGATTCCACGCCTTTGGGACGCAGTGGTAGCCTTTAGTTCCTCGAGCTCAGTTATTCTCTGTGCCTTTTGCTCCTCTAGATCCTTGATAAATACCTTGATGTTTACAGCGCTTTCCTCAAGTTCCTCCAGTTCGATAGTTAGTGAATTTCGATGCTGTAAAAGCTTTGATAAAGTTTGCTCGTGAGCCGCTTTTTTCTCCTCCGAGCATTTCAGTTGTGCAGCAAGTGTCCGCTCGATTTCGGATTTTTGTTTTGACTCATGTTCTGCTAGGGCTGCTTCGCTCTGTTGTTTTTTTTGTTCAATTGTTTGCGCTAGCTCAGCTCGCATTAATTCTGCATAATTTTTTAGCTCGGACTCAATTTCTGCTTTGCGGATGTTTTTTTCATTTTTTGTTTCTTCAATTAGCTGAGACTCTAACTGCCTTCGGATGGAGTTACGCTCCTCCTCAAAGATAAACTTCATCTCTTGCTCGACAAGGCCGGCTACTTTGGAGTCGGTCGCTAGGGCTTCTGTGAGTTTACGAAGGGTTGTTTGGTCAGCATGTAGCCGCTTAGCGAGTTCTCCGGACCGTAATGCATGTTGGATTGCCAATAAATCATTAGGGTTAATTGTGAGGCTGCTAGTTTTTTCATCAGCGTGTTGTTGCAGCCAAGACGTGATCTGCGTCATTTCTGCCGAGTTACTTCCGGAAATCCAGCGGGCAACTCGCTCTATGTAACCCTTGTCGGGTGTCCAGTCATAGATGTGCGAGGGTTTGCTGTCAGCCTTTAATTCATAAAATACTTCATTAGCTACGCCGGTCGGCATAAATACAATGCCATCTAGCTCAAACTCGTAAGCAGGTATCGCACCAACTTTGGAAATGACCAGCGTGTTTTCGTTTGATTCTATCAGCTCTACCTGAATGATGTTCTCTTCGTTTGTGCGAATCATCCAGGTGCCCTGCGTGCAGTGTTCAGGTAGTCCTTCTAAGGTTAGCTTTTTACGTATTTCCTCCACTGATTCGGTATCGTGTAGATCGTAATAATTATATAGTCGATTAGAGCGGGTTGCTCTCCAGTGACCTTTGCGATCACCTGGCACTACCTGAAATGCGATCCATTCGCCAAGTCGAAGCGGTAGGCTGTCTAAGCCTCTCATTTCAACTTCTCCCATTTTAGGGAATAGTCTGCGCGGATTTTCTACTGGCGACCACTCATCGTCTGTTTTACTCGCCAGTACTTCGATATGGGCGACTTTGTCATTTCGTCTAACGCATCGACCAGCGTACCATGGAGTGATTGCAGCCATAACACAATTGTTCCTTAGTCATGACGCATCAGCGTCAATTGTCCATTTCGCCACTGCAATCGTTGTTGACCTCCGGAGCGGCGCGCCTCAGAAATAATCCCGTTAAGAGAGAGATTGTTGGCTCGCACCGGTCCGAATAGATATTTAGGTAGCAGCGATTTAAGCCATTTTAGGGATAGTGTATCTACCGGATAAACGTACTCGGTTCCTACAGGGCCCCCATTTCGCAGCATTCTGCGTTTCAGTCCGATGGCTAACGCATCAGGGAGCCCCCCGTCACGAGTAAGACACATTAGCTGTCCGCTTTCGCGTTGCTCAAACAGCGGAGTGCGATTTTGAGCATGTGCAGCGACAATGGCCGCAGTGCGTGAATGCCAGTTAGTCGTGCTGTGGCGGGTGGTGAGGCAGTACAGATCATGATCCCGTCCTCCTGGATGAACACGACGGGTTAGTGTAATGGCATTATGCCTCGCTGGGCTATCCCTGAACCCGCCACAGCTCCAGTCCCAAGTTGAAACAATTTCATGCAGAGTTTCCATCCTCTCGGTTCTGGCAAGTGCCATAGGTAATTCGTCTGGCATGAGTGGTTCTGTAATGAGCGGCCAGCCTAGTATTTTGGCCAGTGCATCGACTGCTACGAGTTTTGCGCCAATCAATGGGGGAGACCAAGGGCTTACTCCCAGGCGCCTGAAACATTGGCCGCCTAGCCCTTCAACAGCTTTACGAAAGTCCTTCACTAGCTGATTACATAGTGCGCCTTCGAGCACTACGAGATCCCGTCCGGAATGTGCGATGCGAATCAATCTTGGTTCGACCAGTGTCCATGAGCGTCCTTTCCAGCCGCTCCGCAGGCGGGGCTCAACGATGCCAGCGTCTCGAAGACATCGGAGCAAGGTCCACGGGCTAGCATTCGTGCGCCGCAAAATCGTTACGAGCTCGGCTTCCTCCCACCCGTAAGCTCCGCTCGCGTACAGCGCTTCAAGTAGGTGCTCGCAATCGACTGAGTCCGTCTCCCAGGTCAGAGTGTCGTGCCCTTCGAAGGTCACGCGGGTGGGCGACAAGTGATACCAGTCACTAAGTGGTTCCAACCGGTATCGTGCGCTCCCACCGAGCTCGTGGTGGGGCAAAGCATTTTGGAAAAACTGAACATGGAGCCTCCAGGGCGATTTTTTTTCGCCGATTTCTCGCGCTGGTTCTACCAGAAAGGAACCTTCAAATTGGTCCGGTGCAGTCAGCTGTCCGTACTCAATTGCAAAAGGTACATTGCTAGGATTCGCGGCAACTGGATGGATCACATAGTCCGTTGTATCAGACTCGATATGGGGCAAGAAACTAGGCCGTGCCAGCCACCCGTGAGGCATGCGTATCCCACCGGACAGCCGTGGGCGCACAATCTGTTCGCTGAATAAGGGAGGTAGCAGCTTCGTAGGGAGAAGGGCATCGCAGACTGCCTGATAACTAAGTGGATTACTCGTTAGAAGCCATTCACCGTCATCTATAAGCTTACCCAATCGATTGCTAACGTATCGCTCATTTCGTCTGGCGAGAGCAACATGAAGGCCTTGTGGTGCACTGGTCGGGCTTGTTTCTGCACGCCAACTGCCTATTCCGATCTGGCGAAAGAATAAAAGGCCTGAGGATATTCCCACACTCAAATTCAGACTCGTATGTGCTGATACGCAGGCTAATGCCATAAACAAACTAGAATGAAATTCTGCTTCCAGAACCTGCTCAAAATGAGACTGATAGCCGCGACTTCCATCGGCGTCGAATATCATTTCAACTGTCACACTGCTTCGCATGGATTGGCTAGTGCGAGTAAGAGCACGATGGAGTAAACGCCAGAAGCGCAGATCTGCTAGAGCGCGTCGTCCTAGCAAGTAGGCTTCGCGGAACTCTGTAAAGGCTAACTTAAGTGAGTCGGAGGCTCTTTCATCGAGCAGGATGATTGGGAATTTTTTTATTAACAATCTCGGATCTGTGTGAGCCTGCGGATGCTTAGTGAGAAAGTCCTCCATGAGGCGTAGGTCAGTTTTGTTCGGGAAAGTTAGTCGAAGTGTATAGCCTATATGTCGCCAGCTTTTGGGTATCGCTGGAAGAATAAGGCGCCTGAAGGGTTGGCCGTTTCTAATACGCAGATCAAGCCACTGCGCCAACGTTTCCCACATTTGGTTGACGCCGGGGAGCTGTTGGAATCCATTGGTTACGCCAAGCCATTTACGTAATTTGCTGCGAAACTCATTGCTTTCGTCATGCGTATCTAGTTGACTGTCTATGAGCAGTGTCATGGCCAAGTATACGAAAAAGTTAGGCCACTCTTGCGTTGACGCTGCCTGCATGCCTCCACTCAGCCGTTGCGATAGATCAGGTATCTGAGACATGAAGCTTCTAAAAGCTTCTTCTACGGTCGCTTCCTGGTTACTTTCTGCTCCGCATGCTAAGGCAAGGGTGGTTGGCGTGACTTCAAATGATTGAATGTCACTGGCATCTCCGTCCGGGCCGATGCAGATAAAATATCGTACTAAAAGTTTCTCCCAAGCGTTAATTGTTTTTGGTGGTTCCCAAGTCATCTCATGCATACCCTCTGGATTTTGAAGGCTAACTTTTCCCTAGCCGCTATGGCTAGCGGCTCAAGTAAGCGATCGGCGAGGAAACGTACGGGCGGAACTGCAACTCCATCTCCTATCACTTTGAATGCGTGATGGTAAATCTCAGGAAGTTTGTAAGTTTCCTCCAAACCCATCAGAGCCGCCGCCTCTCGAATGGATAGAAATCGAGTTCTGACATTACCGTCTTTTACAACAATAATTCTTGAGCGAGACGCACCTCCTTTTGGTGTTCTCAGGCACCCTAATATAGGGGAAAAAGTAATCTCCGCACGTTGTCTGTTGATTCCTTTCTCTCGACGCATACGCAAATACAGGCTGCCAACGGCTATATTTTTTTCAGATTTCGCTTGTTCTAGACGAGCAAGGTGCGCGGGTGCCATCATGTTGATGAGGCGAGCGGTCTCCTCGGGAGAGTGCCAATCGCCACCCTCGGGATCAATGAAGCTTTCTAGGGCATGCTCCCTTAAGATAGGGGCAGAGCCCAGGTTCCACCATAACCAGTCATCATGCGCTAGATTTGGTATCGACTTATATGCGCGAAGTAGCGTTGGCGTGTGCCAAGACGCTGTTGCCATGCCGTGCAATAGTTCGCTTGGAATTTCAACTTCGCGTTGAATGGCTATAATGAATACACGTGGTCTAGATTGGGGTAGGAAATGCTTGGTGTCAATAATAACCGCGCCGTAGCGATAGCCTAATTCTCCAAGCTTGAGACAAATTGCAGAAAAGTCACGCCCTTGTTCAAGCGTTAGCAGTCCAATTACGTTTTCTAATACTATAATGGGCGGTTGACGTGAATCTTGACGCAGGTCCTCGATTAAATCTAAAAATGGCCAGAGCGCGCCAGATCTCGTAAACTCTTCGGTGCTAGAGCTTCCAATTCCCAAGCCATTACCAGCAACAGATAGGTCTTGGCATGGGAATGATGCCCAAGCCAAATCACCATTTCCATTTAAGTCTGTTATCCTTACCTCTCGTATGTCACGACTGTCAAAGTGATCGCCTCCCCAGTTGTTGACATAGGTTGAGGCCTTCACTTTGTCCATGTCGTTGGCGAAAAGGCATTGCCACTGAGTACCGAGGCCAGCTCTCGCCATGCCGCCGCCAGCGAAAAACTCATAAAAACTAAATGTATTGCTGGTTTTGGCTTTGTTGTCAAGCATCGCAGTGGATCTCAGCTTCTTTGTGTCTGCCGCTGTTTGGTATTGGCTCTAAATACCAATATTTTTGGCGTGAAGAATTATCATATAAATAATCAATGGTTTTGAATGAAAAGCATTGTGCAGTGAGCTATAGAGAAAAGCTCTTTCCTTGTCTACTGTTTTAGCCTGCATAGGCGAGACCTTCCTGGTAAGCCTGATTTACTTCTCATGAATTGTGGCTGTGCCAAGCGAGGGACCGGATCTCCGCACTGAACACGTAAACCGATATAGGATACTGGCATTTCGAGATCGCCCGCAACCGGCAGAGTGCCGGATTTCACGTTCCTGGTCAGGAAGGCGTCAGGATGGAGATGAATCTGTTCTACCTATTCGTACTCATGCTTATCAGTCTTGGAGCTTGCTTACAGACACCGTTGGGTCTCACTCGCTTCCAGATCAATGAGGCCGTTAGGTGATAGTAATATCTGCTTGCATCAGAGTGGCCTTTCAAGTGTTGTGTGAGAAACCAGCGGACATGTTTAATCTGCCATGTCCAGGGATTAGCACGATGCCAGCGCTGTTGAATAGCCGCTTGCATGATTCGAGCTTGTCGTAAGTGCCGTTGGCGCGTGGCTTGTGACCCAGTCAGTACGCCACTCAGCAACAGCGCGATGTCGTATGGATTGGTCATGTCCAACCTCCGATATAAGATGAAACTACATCGATTCGGTTATGACCCAGCTCATAGCTGATCTGTCTGCGCGCCAGTTGATCGAGGCTGCAGTCAGCGCGATAGCATTGGCCACCGTTGACTGGTGCTTTATGGTGTGTGAGATGCTCATAACGTTCGCAGGCGAAAGCTGCTCGTAGCTCATGGAATCCCTTCAGTCCGTATTCATGTAGCATTTCGCGGGCGGGAAGTACGGTCTGTTGCAGGAATTCACCATAGCTTTCGTCGCGGGCCAGCAGGTTTCTGCTATGGGAGGGCGACGCATCACGCGCCAGCTGGAGCGCAGCGTTAACCTGTTTAGTGGCGATGATCCAACGCGATGCTGATGCCCCTGATCGGCCGCCCTTGGTGCCATCCTGGATGTTGATACGGCCCAGCTTTTTGGCCTCACGGTGCAAGCGTGACAGGTCCGCCAGGATCGCTTCGCGCAGGCGCATACCGGTTGCTCGGCTCAAACTGACAATCGCGGCCACTCGCTCGTACTGTTGTTCGAGCAATATCTGCACTACTCGCTGCACCTGTTCATGCTCTTGGCCATCTGGAGCTCGGAAGCGTACGTTGGAGCGCTGCAGCCCCAACGCCAGGCTCGGGCTGATAACTCTCACGTCCTGATCACCGCGCAACGCGGCGAGGGTGCGGTTAACGCTGCTCAGGCGGTTTTGCGCGGTGGCGATGCACAGTTCGCCTTGCTGGATCTGCTGGCGCAGGTATGCGACGTAATCCTCCAGCGTCTGTCGATCAATCTGACGTGCATCGTTGTAACCGGGGCCGTCCTCCGATCGGCACCAGCGCACGAAGGCTTGCCAGCGATCGCTGTGTGCTTTGACGGTGGCGAAGTGGCCGCCGGCAAACAGATCTTCCAGGGCCTGCCGACCGGCGTAGCTCAGTTGGCGACCGTAGCCAAAATTGCGACCATCACGCCGGCCGACCAGCGCCATTGTCTTCACCTTGATCGTTGGTCTGTAGGAGCAGCAACAGGGCTTTCCAGTGCGGGCCGATGGTGTCCAACTGTCCCCAGTGCGCTGGGCGGATGAGGAGGGCATTTTCGCTGCGTTGCAGCAAAGCCCCTTCTTCTTGCAACTGCTCGATAAGCCGAGCGGGGTCGGTTGACTCAGAGGTTGGAGCGGCGACAGCGGCGACACTGGCGACAACCCCCGCTGCATCTGGATTGGTACGTGGCGACAAAGTGGTGGCAGTGGCGGCGACACACTGTAACTCGGTCGGCGAGCGATGTTGCGCTCGATAGCGGCGCACGGCGTCATTGAGTCGGAACATGGCGCGCCTCGAATGTGTCCCCGTCATTGTCCAGCCAGTTATGGGCAACCAGTTGCAGCAATAACTCGAAGGTGTGCCGCGTGCTTTTACGGGCAAAGCGAGGGCCGTTCCGCGTTAGATCGCGGAGGCGAAACGGTGGCCAGTTCTTCTTTATCAACCAGCGCAGCAGGCAATCAGCCTCTGCGCGGAGCTTATTCAGTGGTTCCTGTTCAGTCAGTCGTTGGTTCTCGGCCAGGTAGTAATCCATCAGCGTGGAGGCGCGCTGAATTTGCATGTCTTCCAATACAGTCGATTCCTCAACCACCGCCATCACACCAGCCATGCGTAGTACGTTCGCGGCGGCTTTGCTCGCTGCAGCTTGGACGTTGACCAGCTCGCCGAACTCCCCTGACTCGCATTCAATGGTGTCGTGAATGGCAATCCATGCTTCACGGGCGTGGGGGCTCAACTCTATGACCGCAGGTGTGAGGCCACCATCAGTATGCCGTGACCAAGGCTTCTGCATCAGCGCGGCAATGCGCTGTTGGTACCGGTGCACCGTTGGATCTCGGGTCAGATCGATGGCTTTGTACAGCCGTTGTCCAACCAGACGCTCCGGCCAACTGATCAGGCAGCGCCCCAGGATGCGTTGGTCTTTGATATCCGCGTCCTGAAGTAAGCGGTCGGCCAGGCGGGGTTGAAGCATCAAATGCATGCTGAGACGGCGGTCATAGGCACGCAGACTTTCCCCTGCCATCGCGCGGGACCGATCAATCGGGCTGCCGTCCCACAGCGTCGACAAGTGAGTGATCGCCTTGATCATGTTGTCCTTGCTCATGGTGCTGCCGCCCAAGAACTGGCCGCCTTCATCGCTGAGCAGACCCATGCTGGGCAAGCCGTGGCACAGGCTTTTGACCAGGCCCTCAATGGTCGGCTCAGCACTGAGGAGTCTCGGTTGGACGGGTTCAGGTTGGGCGTCCAGGGCTAGCTGTGCTGACTTTTTCGAGGTCGGTGACTTCGCGGTGAGGCTCATTGCAGCTCGGTGCGCCTTGAGCTGTTCGCCATAGGCGATTCACTGCTGTCTTTCCCAGTCGCGTACGGCCTGCAGCGCAATATGGTCCACCGCGCTTTTGCGATCACCCGAGCAAGCCACTGTCAGCAAGTACAGCGACAATGGATAAATTCGGCCGTCGAGGTGAACATTGGCGTGCGCCTGGCTCGCCAAAGCTGCCGTGGCCAGAACGGATTGCGCGGCCATGGCGCGGGGCACGCCGATCACATCGGCCATGCGTTCCACGGCAGGCGCCAATAGATCGCCCAGCGCCGCGACCGGGTAGGGTAGGGGCGTAACCTGCTGTTCCAACAAGGGGCGTGGTGGCCCTTGTACTTCGCGCAGTTGCATAGCCTTCCTCCATAAATTACCGATCTCTCCCTCACGTCATCCCGCCAAGAATGCTGAGTGTTATCAGGGATCAAGGCCCCTGCGACCTGTGAGGGTGTCCACTGACGCGGGACTGGCGGCTCCTTACGACCAGGAGCAAGGGCATCTCATGAACTGGCCTCCTGAACACCGTTACCGGTGGGCGGGTGGAGGCTGCACTGGCTGACGAGACCAGCGCCGCGAGATCCTGAGCCACAAGCAAGCAGCAATGCTATGACCGGGGCATGCCTGACTGTCAGTCAGGTGCAGTCCATTCCCTGGTCTGCGGCACCATCATCTACAGCGCTGTTGCTGGTCACATCGACGCTTGCCATGAGAGGAATATCCGCAAACCTATCCGCGACTATCTCTTCAGAAGTATTAGTGGCATCGGCTTCGTAAATAGGCCTCTGGACATCAATTTGTTATCGTTTGAGTAGCTGGAATTTCAAACCGAGAGCCTGCGCCGATCTGTTCGGCATGGAGCAAAGGTTCGGTAAGCATCAAGGGATTACATGGACCCAAAGATTGAGTCGAAAATCCAGAGCGCTTGGGATGGGCTGTTCGCAGCCGTCTCCCAGCTACAGTCTGCCTACTCTGGCAAACCATTCACCTTGGACGGCCGTTTAGTCGGTGAATATCGGGGAAGTGTTTGCAAGCTTGGCTTACAAGCTGACGCTGAACGACGGGCTGACGAAGCACCACGATGCGGTCTGCAACGAGGGGCGTAATGTCCAGATCAAGACCACGTTTGGCACGAGCCTGACTTTCCCGGTACACCATGTGCCTGACTATTACCTGGGCATTCGCATGAACCGTGACGGTACATTCGAAGAGATCTACAACGGACCGGGAGCGCTCATCGAGCAGCAACTGGCGGGACGTAAGCCGATGCGCACCGGGTTGCATAGTGGGTTGATGGCAATGTTGCGGCGCATCAATGCGACGGTTGCGGAGGAAGACCGCATCCCTCGGCGTTGATCGATTGGAGTAACAGGGGTCAAGCGGCTGACGCTGACCCCTTGAAGCCTCGAGGTACGTGATTCAACGCATCATGCCGAGTTCGGCATCATCCAGTAGCGCTTTGCCCAAAGCACAGAGGTAGTGCGCCGCCCAGATCAGCTTGGGCTTGTCTTCCATCAGCCCGTCGATGGTCAGGTCCCGTGCGTAGCCCATCAGTTCCGAGGCCTGTTCGCGGGCGTTCTGGCAAGGAATGCCGGCTTCGATGCGGAACAGTGGGTGGGTCTGGTTTTCACCTTGAAAGAAGATGGTTTTACCGACTGTGCATTGGGTGTCTTCGGTTGTCATTGTTCAGTTTCCCTGGTTGTGCTAATGCACCGGTAAGCCGGGCTTCCACAGTTTTTCCGCTCGGTATGCGAATCAATGCATCGGTTGAGGATTGGCTGTTTGCTGTATTTGCGTCAGCGCGGATTCGAGTAATCGCCGCAGGGTTTCAAGCTCGTGCATCGAGGCCATGATCAAAACCGATGCGGGTGACTTGGGCTGCATCAGTATTGCCTGCTGGGCTACGGCTTCTGCACAGAGCGCGTAGTCCGAGGCCATCATGATCGTGTCTTCCAGGGAGTGGAGGTGGTGAGGCGGGTCAGGAACGATCTTTAGCATTTTACTGTGTTCTCGATAGGGGCCACCGCCAACCCGCTGTCAAACGGAATGGTGGCAGCTGTGCATGGGTTGACAGACCGGCGAACACAGAAACCGGCGCACGCAAGCGTGCCCCATGCACAACCGCCATGAACGGTTATGCGCGCTGTGTATCGTTGCGGCCTGTCAAAGCCGGTCGTTGATGAGCAACGACCCACCGAGACTAAAACCCTGAAAAAATGACCGCAACGGAAAACAGGCACAGGCAGTATCTTTGGGAAACGCCCTACAAGAAAGGGATTAAATCCGATTTTTTCGACCCGCAGCGCCCGAATGCCAGGCACAAAAAAAGACGCCCGAGGGCGCCTTCTTCTTTGGATTTGGTGGAGCCGGGGGGATTTGAACCCCCGTCCGCCAGTACTCCGCTGTCGGTACTACATGCTTAGCCGTGTCTACTGATTTAATCCGCAGCCGCCCGACGGGCAGGGTGCTTTGGATGAGTTGTGTAAGTTTTAGTCACTTCGCCCACAACGTGCTACGCGACGATCCTGTTCTGTATGACAATCAGTTCGGGTTTACAGGCATCCCCTAGTGATTGCTGGAGCCGAAGCTACCAGAAGCAACGGGTCAAGAGGACTGCTTACGCAGCCAGCTTGTACTCCGCGCCGTAGTTTTCGTCATTGGCAACTATAAAAGTTGCAACAGTGGATTTACGAGTTCTGTTACCAACTCGGCATGCACCTAGAGTTTCGCTACCGGCGTCGAATCCTAATCGGCCCCACGCTAGCGTTACGCTACCGCACCTTACGGTACGTGGGACGGAGTATACGCCATTGCGCGGGCGACGTCGACAGCCGGTCCAGTCGCCCGCTTTTGGGCTCACGCGCCGCCGCTGCTACTGCCGCTGCCTTTCTCGGTTTTTTCCAGGCGCTCCAGCACTTTGCTGGTAATGGCAATGCATTCCTTGGTGTCGCCCGAGGCCTGGGCGGCCTTGGCTTTGTCGACGTGTTCGGTGATGGCTTTGTCCAGGCCTTCGGAAGTGGCGCCGGCGGTGGCCATGCTGTCGTCGATCTTTTGCAGGTTGGCGGCGCAGAGGTCATCGGCGGCGAACACCGGCGAAGCCAGCAGGGTGGCGGCCGCGAACAGGGCCGAAAGTGCGGTACCTTTCATGGGTGTCTCCTCTGGGGCCTCTGGAAGGTGGGCCTGTAAGGTGGACTGCGGGGGATTGGCGGGGGTTCAATCGGGATGGTGGCGGGGCGATATTGAGGTGGGGATGGCACCGGCGTTGCCGGTGTTCGCGGGTTTACCCGCGGATACGGCGGGCTGTGTATAACCACCGATGTGTGGGCACCACCAATCGGTGTAGGGGCGGGTTTACCCGCGAATGCGGTGGTGGCTGCGACGGTGGACGACGGGTAGGGATTGGCCAGCAGGGGCGGCCTCTTCGCGGGTAAACCCGCTCCTACGGGGGGGCTGTGGACAACCACCGATGTGTGTCCACCTCCAATCTGCGTAGGAGCGGGTTTACCCGCGAATACGGTGGTGGCTGCGACGGTGGACAGCGGGTGGAGATTGGCCAGCAGGGCCGGCCCTTTCGCGGGTAAACCCGCTCCTACACAGCGCTCCCCACCTATATCAACGCGTTAGAGGCTGCGTGGCCGGGTGACGCGGTCCACCAGGTAGACCAGGCCGTGGTAGTCGATGCCGCTGTGGCTCGACAGGCCTATCTCGCAGGTGCGGCTGGTGGAAATACCTTCGCTGCAATACTGCACGGCGTCCTTCAGGCTGCGCAGCGAGTGGGCGTTCAACTCGGGGGTGGTAAAGCCTTTGTCACCGGCAAACCCGCAGCAGTGAATGCCTTCCGGTATCACCACCTGTTTGCTGCAACGCCGCGCCAGGTCGATCAAGGCCTGGCTTTCGCCCAGGTGCTGGGTGCTGCAGGTTACGTGCACGGCTACCGGTTCGTCCTGGGGGGTGAACTCCAGTCGGTCAAGCAGGTGGGTGCGGATGAAGCGCACCGGGTCGTAAAGGTCCAGCCGGGTGTCGCTCAGGTCCTGTACCAGGCGCAGGGTGCAGGGGCTGGTGTCGCAATAGATCGGGTCGAGGCCGCCGCGGCTGGCGTGCAGCAGGGCGGTGATCAGTTCCTGGCGTTTGTGTTCGGCCTGCTCGGGGTAGCCCTTGGAGGCGAACGGTTGGCCGCAGCACAGGCTGTCGGCGTTGTCGGGGAACACCACCTGGTAACCGGCCTTTTCCAGCAGGGCGCGGGTTTTGTCCAGCAGCGAGCTTTGCTCGCGGTCGGCATAGGCCGGGCCCATGACCCGGGAGACGCAGGCGGCCAGGTACACCACGCGGGGGCGTGCGTCGTTGCTGGTGGCGCCGAAGGCCAAGGGGCGCAACGGTTGCGGCATGGCCGGGGTCCATTGGGGCAGGCGGCCTTTGCTGGCTTTGCTCAGCGAGGCGCTCAGGCGGCCCAGGCGCGGGGCGCCTAGCAGCTTGCGTGCGGTGTTGGCGGCGGTCAGGGTCAGGCGCGCACCGCTTAGGGCAGTGTGGAAATGCTCGGCCAGCCAGTCGGCGGTTTTAGCGTGGTCGGCGGCCTGGCTGCGCAGTTTCTTCACCAGCTCGCCGGTGTTGATGCCGACCGGGCAGCGCTGGGCGCACAGGCCGGTAGCGGCGCAGGTGTCGATGCCCTGGTACTGGTAGCTTTGCATCAGTTCACGGGTATCGATGCCGGCGCGCTGCTTGGCCTGGATGTCACGCCACATGACGATGCGCTGGCGCGGGCTGAGGGTCAGGCCCTTGGACGGGCACACCGGTTCGCAGAAGCCGCACTCGATGCACTTGTCGACGATTTCGTCGGCGGCAGGCAGCGGCTTGAGATTTTTCAGGTGGATATCCGGGTCGTCGCTCAATACCACGTCGGGGTTGAGGATGCCGTTGGGGTCGAGCAGGCGCTTGAGCTTCCACATCAGCTGGTAGGCATCGTGGCCCCACTCCAGCTCCACGAAGGGCGCCATGTTGCGCCCGGTGCCGTGCTCGGCCTTGAGCGAGCCGCCAAACTCCACCGCCACCAGTTGCGCCACGTCGTCCATGAACGCCTGGTAACGGGCGACTTCTTCGGCGCTGTTGAACCCCTGGGTAAAGACGAAGTGCAGGTTGCCTTCCAGCGCGTGGCCGAAAATGATCGCTTCGTCATAGTGATGCTTGTCGAACAGCTGGATCAGGCGGTTGACGCCTTCGGCCAGTTGCTCGACGGGGAAGGTCACGTCTTCGATGATGACCGTGGTGCCGGTCTGGCGCACGGCGCCGACGGCGGGGAAGGTGTCCTTGCGGATTTTCCACAGCTGGTTGTACACGGCCGGGTCTTCGCTGAAGTCCACTTGCTGTTCCAGCGGGAAGTCGGCGATCGAGGCCATGATCTGCTGCAGTTGCTCGTGCAGCAGGCTCTGGCTGGCGGCGCGGGATTCGATCAGCAGGGCGCAGGCATTGTCCGACAGGCCTTTTACCCACAGCGGCATGCCGGGCATGTTCTGCACCGAGCGCAGGCTGCGGCGGTCGAGCAGTTCCACAGCCGAAACCGGCTGCTGCTTGAGCACGGGTACCGCGCGGCAGCAGCTTTCGACGCTGGGAAACACCAGCAGGGCGCTGGCCTTGTGCGGGTGGTCGGGCACGGTGTCGTACGTGACGGCGCTGATGAAGCCCAGGGTGCCTTCCGAGCCGACCAGCAGGTGCTGCAGAATGTCCAGCGGCTGGTCGTAGTCCACCAGTGCGTTCAGTGACAGGCCTGTGGTGTTCTTCAGCCGGTATTTGTGCCGGATGCGTTCGGCTAGCGCGGTGTTGGCGCGGGTTTCGCGGCCCAGGCGGGCCAATGCTTCCAGCAGCTCGGCGTGGCTGCTTTCGAAGGCGGCGACGCTGGCCGGGTCTTCGCTGTCCAGGCGGGTGCCGTCGGCCAGCACCAGGCGCAGGCCCGCCAGGGTGTGGTAGGTGTTCTGCGCGGTGCCGCAGCACATGCCGCTGGCGTTGTTGGCGACGATGCCGCCGATCTTGCAGGCGTTGATCGAGGCCGGGTCGGGGCCGATCTTGCGCCCGAAGGGGGCCAGCCAGGCGTTGGCCTGGGCGCCGATCACGCCGGGTTGCAGGCGAATCTGCTCGCCCTGGCGACGGATTTCGCGGCCGTTCCAGTTATCGCCGAGCACGATCAGCACCGAGTCGCTGATGGCCTGGCCAGACAGGCTGGTGCCGGCAGCGCGGAAGGTGACCGGCACCCGCTCGCGCTGGGCCAGTTTGATCAGGCCGACCACTTCGTCCTCGGACTCGACGCGCACCACCAGCTTGGGGATCAAGCGGTAGAAGCTGGCGTCGGTGCCGAAGGCCAGGGTGGAGGTGGGGTCGTCGAAGCGGCGTTCGGCGGGGATCAGGCGCTCGGCATCACGCAGGAACGCGGCGGGCAGGCTCATGCAGTCTCCTCGCGGGGCTGTGGCGTCTGTGCGCTACATGCCCCGGGTCATTCAGGCGGTGGTTCTTGCAGGCGTTCAGGCGCCCAGTTCGCGTACCAGCGAGTCGCGGGTGATCTCGCTGATCGACTTGGCACCGGTCAGCACCATGGCCACGCGCATTTCCTTTTCGAACAGCTCAAGCAGGTTTTTCACGCCGGCCTGGCCATGCACGGCAAGGGCGTAGAGGAAGGCTCGGCCGATCAGAACGGTGTCGGCACCCAGAGCGATCATGCGCACTACGTCCAGGCCACTGCGAATGCCCGAGTCGGCCAGAATCTTCAGGTCGCCTTTGACTGCGTCGGCAATTGCCGGCAGGGCACGGGCACTGGACAGCACGCCGTCGAGCTGGCGGCCGCCGTGGTTGGACACCACGATACCGTCGGCACCGAACTTGACCGCATCGCGGGCGTCATCGGCATCGAGAATGCCCTTGATGATCATCGGGCCGTCCCAGAACTCGCGGATCCACTCCAGGTCTTTCCAGGAAATGGACGGGTCGAAGTTGTTGCCCAGCCAGCCAATGTAGTCGGCAAGGCCGGTGGGGTTGCCACGGTATTTGGAGATGTTTCCCAAGTCATGCGGGCGGCCCATCACACCCACGTCCCATGCCCACTCGGGGTGGGTCATGGCTTGCAGCACGCGGCGCAGCGGGCCGTTCTTGCCGCTCATGCCAGAGTGGGCGTCGCGGTAGCGGGCACCGGGTACGGGCATGTCCACGGTGAACACCAGGGTCTTGACGCCGGCGGCCTTGGCCCGCTCCAGGGCATTACGCATGAAGCCGCGGTCCTTGAGCACATACAGCTGGAACCACATTGGCCGGTTGATGGCGGGCGCCACTTCTTCGATCGGGCACACCGACACAGTCGACATGGTGAACGGGATGCCATGGGCGGCGGCCGCGCGTGCGGCCTGCACTTCGCCACGGCGGGCGTACATGCCGGTGAGGCCGACCGGGGCCAGGGCCACCGGCATGCTCAGGGTTTCGTCGAACAGCTTGGTTTCCAGGCTGAGCTCGGACATGTTGTTCAGCACGCGCTGGCGCAGGGCGATACTGGCCAGGTCCGAGACGTTGTGGCGCAGGGTGTGCTCGGCGTAGGCGCCGCCGTCAGCGTAGTGGAACAGGAAGGGGGGCAGCTTGCGTTGGGCCGCGGCGCGATAGTCGGTAGAGGCAGAAATGATCATGGATTCTCGCAGCGTTGCTTGTGGGAGTGCCGGGCGCGCGACGGCGCCCGGCCCCTTTCACTTTAGTGATGAACCAGCATGCCGGTCAGCCAGTAAGCCTGGATCAGGGTGATCAGGCCGACGATGGTGGCGAAGAACAGGCTGTGCTTGACGGTGAAGCGGAACAGGTCGGATTCCTTGCCGACCAGGCCGGTAGCGGCGCAGGCCACGGCGATCGATTGCGGCGAGATCATCTTGCCGGTTACGCCGCCGCTGGTGTTGGCTGCCACCAGCAGGGTGTCGTTGACCCCGATCTGGTGCGCGGTGGTGGCCTGCAGCGAGCTGAACAGGGCGTTGGACGAGGTGTCCGAGCCGGTCAGGAACACGCCCAGCCAGCCGAGGAACGGCGAGAAGAACGGGAACGCGGCGCCGGTACCGGCCAGCACCAGGGCCATGGTCGAGGACATGCCCGAGTAGTTGGTGACGAAGGCAAAAGCCAACACCATGCCGATCGACAGAATTGGCCAGCGCAGTTCCCAGAAGGTTTCTTTGAAAGTGGTAAGACCAGTTTTGAAGTTGATCTTCAGCACCGCCATCGAGATCAGCGCCGAGAGGAAGATCGCGGTGCCGGTGGCGGAGATCGGGTCGAGCTTGAACACCGCCGGCATGGCGGTCGGCGCGGCAACGATCGGTGCGGTCTTGATCACCAGCTGGTCGAGGTGCGGGATGGCGAAGTTGAACACGAAGTTGTACATAGCGCCGCCCGGAGCGAAAGCCGCCTTGAACGGCTTCAGGGTCCAGATGGTGACCAGCACGGTGAGGATCAGGAACGGCGACCAGGCCTTGAAGATCTCGCCAAAGCTGTACGGGCTAGGCTGGCTGCCGCTTGGCTGCACAACGGCTGCGCCGACACTGCCTTTGGCCTCGCTGAACGCACGCTTGGGCTGCCAGACTTTCAGGAACAGGGTGAGGCAGATCAGGCTGGCCAGTGCCGAGGTGATGTCTGGCAGTTCCGGGCCGATGAAGTTCGAGGTGAAGTACTGGGTGACGGCAAAGCTCAGGCCGGCGACCAGGGCGGCAGGCCAGGTTTCCTTCACGCCACGCAGGCCGTCCATCATGAACACCAGCCAGAACGGCACGAACAGCGACAGCAGCGGCAGCTGGCGGCCGGTCATGGCGCCGATGTGGAAGGCGTCGATACCGGTGACCTGGCCGGCCACGATGATCGGGATGCCCAGGGCGCCGAAGGCCACTGGCGCGGTGTTGGCGATCAGGCACAGGCCGGCAGCGTACAGCGGGTTGAAGCCCAGGCCCACCAGCAGGGCGGCCGTGATGGCCACCGGTGCGCCAAAGCCTGCCGCACCTTCGAGGAAGGCGCCGAAGCAGAAGCCGATCAACAGCACTTGCAGGCGCTGGTCGTCGGTAATCGACAGCACCGAGCTGCGGATCACTTCGAACTGGCCGCTCTTGACCGTGAGTTTGTACAGGAACACCGCGGCAACGATGATCCAGGCAATTGGCCAGAGGCCATAGAGGAAGCCGTAACCTGCGGCGGCGAGGGCCATGTCGACAGGCATCTGGAAGGCGAAGATCGCCACCAGGATCGACAGCGCGAGGGTGATGCTGCCCGCTACGTGGCCCTTGAGGCGGAACACGGCGAGGGCCAGGAAGAAGAACACGATAGGGATGACCGCCGCCAGTGCGGACAGGCCAAGACTACCAAGCGGGCTATAGAGTTGTTGCCAGGTTTGCATATGGGGTGGCCCCTAATTGTTGTTGGTCAGGCACTGGCATTGGATAATTGGTAAGACCAATTTACAATGGCTGGACGCTAGGTTAAAAGCGCTGCCGTGGGTGTGTCAATTTGTCCCGTGCAAAACTTTGGTCGCGTGCCGATGAGCGGGCGTCTGATGTGCTCGGAAAATCGCGGCTTGATGGGTGTTTGCGTGGCCTGGATCGGCGAGAATAGGCACCCCCTGAAATTTGCCGGGGGTTTGTGGAGAGCATGTGATGGTTTTTGATCAGGTACGCCAACGGCGCCTGTCCGACGACATTGTCGATCGGCTGGAAGGGATGATTCTGGAAGGCACGCTGACCTCGGGGCAGCGGCTGCCGGCCGAGCGCGTCCTGGCCGAGCAGTTTGGTGTGTCCCGCCCGTCACTGCGTGAGGCGATCCAGAAGCTGGTGGCCAAGGGGCTGCTGGTTAGCCGTCAGGGCGGGGGCAATTTTGTGGCGGAGTCGTTGGGGTCCACCTTCAGCGACCCGTTGCTGCAGTTGCTCGAGCACAGTGCTGAAGCGCAGCGTGACCTGCTCGAGTTCCGCCATACCCTGGAGGCGTCCTGCGCCTATTACGCTGCCCAGCGTGCCACCGAGCCGGACCGGGCGCGGTTGAAGGCGGCCTTCGATACGCTGCAGGACTGCTATGCCAGGGTCGATGAGGTGACCCGTGCGGAGGAGGGCGCGGCTGATGCGCGCTTCCACCTGGCGATCGCCGAGGCCAGCCATAACGCGGTGTTGCTGCACACCATCCGGGGTTTGTTCGATCTGCTCAAGCGTAACGTGGTGACCAACATCGGCGGCATGTACCAGCAGCGCACCGAAACCCGGGACATGCTGATCAGCCAGCACCGGGAACTGTACCTGGCGATTGTCGAGGGCAGGGCGGAGGATGCGCGAGAGGTGTCCAGCCGGCACATTTTGTATGTGCAGGAGGTGCTGCATGAGGCGCACGAAGAAGCGCAGCGGGTGGCACGGGCGGAGCGGCGCAGCGGGCGCTGAGGGCACGCTCTTTGAGCTGTAACGCGGGCCCTGTGGGAGCGGCCTTGCGTCGCGAAAGGGTCGCAGAGCGGCCCCAGGATCGGCGTCGATGCGCAGATTGCTGGGGCTGCTTCGCAGCCCTTTCGCGACACAAGGCCGCTCCCACAGCGGCCAGGCAGGCTGGTTACTCTTCCTTGCCCTTGTTCCGCACAGCCCGCTGCAGCTCGCGGTTGGAATCGCGTTCGCGCATGGTGTCGCGCTTGTCGAATTCCTTCTTGCCCTTGCCCAGTGCGATTTCGCACTTGATCAGGTGCTTGCTCCAGTACAGCGCCAAAGCCACACAGGTGTAGCCTTTTTGCGCCACAGCCGCTTCCACGCGCTCGAGCTCGCGCTTGTTCAGCAGCAGCTTGCGGGTGCGTGTAGGGTCGGCGATGACGTGGGTGCTGGCCGTGGTCAGCGGGGTGATGTGGCTGCCGAACAGCCAGGCCTCACCGTCCTTGAGCAGCACGTAGCTGTCAGTCAGGTGCGCCTTGCCGGCTCGCAGGCTTTTTACTTCCCAGCCGGACAGGACCAGCCCGGCCTCGAACTTGTGTTCGATGAAGTAATCGTGTCGCGCTTTCTTGTTTTGCGCGATGGTCCCGGTCGGATGTTTTTTTTGCTTAGCCATAGGGGCGGCATTATAGGCAAGTCCGCGCGTCGTCCGCTATGGGATTTCGGTGTGCTTGAGCCACTGGAATGAATACCGGACAATACAAACCCTGTCATACGCACAGAACCTGTTTTCGGCACGCTGCGAAGCGCCGCCACCCAGCCTTGGAAGTGACGCCTGGATGACTACCCATATTCAACGCTCCGCCCTGCTGCCATACCCCGCCCAGGCGCTTTACGATCTGGTCAACGATGTGGCCAGCTACCCTGAGTTTTTGCCGTGGTGCTCGGCCTCGACGGTGATTGAAACCAGCGATACACACATGCGTGCCAAGCTCGAAGTGGCCAAGGGGGGCATGAGCCAGCACTTCGTGACGCGTAACGTGCTGGTGCCGGGGCAGTCCATCGAGATGAACCTCGAAGAAGGGCCATTCACCCAGCTGCATGGTGTTTGGGTGTTCAAGCCGCTGGGTGAAAAAGCCTGCAAGATCAGCCTGGACCTGTCCTTCGATTACGCCGGGCCGATTGTGCGCGCCACGTTGGGCCCGCTATTCAATCAGGCGGCGAATACGCTGGTCGATGCGTTCTGCCAGCGTGCCAAGCAATTGAATGCCTGACGTATAAGGCGCAAACAAAAAGCCCGGACCAAGTCCGGGCTTTTTTGCATCTGCTGTTCCCGCTTAGCGGGTTTCCAGCGGTGCCGGGGTCGGGACCGGGGTGGTCTCGATGGTGTCGATCTCGCGCTGGATGGACTCTTCGGTCGAACCAGGCTTGGCCGGTTTTTCTACAGGTTGCGCTGCCGGCTGTTCGGCCTGGCCTGGCTCGGTGGCCGGGCTGACGGTGGTGTCGCTGCTGCCACCGAGGATTTCCTGATCGCGGCTGACGCCTGGCATGAAGTCGCCAGACAGGCTGACCAGTTGATCGCTTTCGTTGAAAAATACACTCATGCGTTCTTGCTGGCGCTTACCGCCACCAGGCTGCAGGCTGTACAGGTAATCCCAACGATTGGTGTTGAAGGTGTCCTGAATCAGCGGGTTGCCCATGATAAACCTTACTTGCCGGCGGGTCATTCCCGGGCGTAATTGGTCTATCATGTCTTGCGTGACGACATTGCCCTGCTGGATGTCGATTTTGTAAACCCCGGGAAACGAGCAACCGGCGAGTGCGAGCAGTCCCACTAGGGTGAGGCTGGTTAGCAAGAGCTTGGTGTTTTGCATCGGTGGGCGACTTCCACTATCTTGGCTGGACAACGTAAACCCCGATCATACCCGTATTAAGAGAAGCTGCGAAGCAGCATCGGCGAGAAAGCTGACCATGGTTGAAAATAGCGAATTGCGCAAAGCCGGTCTCAAGGTGACCCTGCCTCGAGTCAAGATCCTTCAGATGCTCGACTCTACCGAGCAGCGTCACATGAGTGCAGAGGATGTCTACAAGGCGCTGATGGAGGCTGGCGAGGATGTAGGCCTGGCCACCGTCTATCGCGTGCTGACCCAGTTCGAGGCGGCGGGTCTGGTGGTTCGCCACAACTTCGACGGCGGTCATGCAGTGTTCGAGCTGGCCGATGGCGGTCACCACGACCACATGGTGAACGTTGATACCAGTGAAGTCATCGAATTCATGGATGCCGAAATCGAGAAGCGCCAGCGCGAAATCGTAGCCGAGCATGGCTTCGAGCTGGTGGACCACAATCTGGTCCTGTACGTGCGTAAGAAGAAGTAACGATTTTTCGTTATGGATAGCAAAGGCGACCTTCGGGTCGCCTTTGTGCTTTATAGCCGGGCTAGAAAGAGTGTGAGATTCCTGTGGGAGCGGCCTTGCGTCGCGAAAGGGCTGCCGGGCAGCCCCAGCGATAGGTGGGTTGAAGCTGAAATCCTGGGGCCGCTTTGCGACCCCTTCGCGACGCAAGGCCGCTCCCACAGGGATCGCGCCAGCTTTTAGAAATTGAGCAAGACAGTTGCTCCCACAATGACCGCGTCAGCCTGGTAGGGGCTCAGGCCTTGCCGCTCACCACCATCTTGCGTGCATGGGCCAGGGACTCCTTGGTCAGGTCAATCCCGCCGAGCATCCGCGCCACTTCTTCCACGCGCTCACGCTTGCCAAGGCTAGCCACGGCGGTGTGGGTGGTGTCGCTGTTGCGCACCTTGTGCACGAACAAATGGTGATGCCCCTGCGCCGCCACCTGCGGCAGGTGGGTCACGGTCAGTACCTGGCCGCGCTCGCCCAGGCGCCTCAGCAGTTGGCCGACGATTTCTGCCGTTGGCCCGCCAATACCCACGTCGACTTCGTCGAACACCAGGGTAGGAATGCGCGAGGTCTGCGCGGTAATGACCTGGATCGCCAGGCTGATACGCGACAGTTCGCCACCCGACGCCACCTTCGCCAGGGCCTTGAGCGGCTGGCCAGGGTTGGCGCTGACCAGCAGTTCGATCTGCTCCAGGCCATGGGGTGACAGTTCGGCGCCTTCGTTCGCTGTCAGTTCGATGCAGAAGCGCCCGCCAGGCATGCCCAGGCGCTGGATTTCCTGCTCCACCGCGCCTGCCAGCTGCTGCGCTGCTTGCTGGCGCAGGCCGCTGAGTTCGCGCGCCTTCTCTTTATAGTGCTGGGCGTAGGCGGCAAGCTCTTCGCCCAGCCGCTCGATCGACTCGTCACTGGCGTTAAGGCCTTCCAGCTCCTCCATCAGTTGCTGTTGCAGGTGGGGCAGCTCGGTGGGGTGCACCCGGTGTTTGCGCGCCAGGGTGTAGATGGTGTCCAGGCGCTCTTCCAGGGCTTGCAGGCGCATCGGGTCGGCGTCGAAGTTGTCGAGGAAGCGGTTGAGTTCGCCCACGGCTTCCTCGACCTGAATCTGCGCGCTGGCGATCAGGTTGGCTGCTTCGTTCAGTGCCTTGGGCGAGTTGGTGGCGGCACCCAGGCGGTTGAGGCTGGAGGTGAGGGCGCTCAGCACATTGCCCGAATCGCTCTCGCTGCACTGGTCGATGACCTGGCGGCAGATGCCGAACAGGGCTTCGGCGCTGGTCAGGTTCTTGTGTTCCTGCTCCAGCTGCTCCAGTTCGTGCTCGCCCAGGCCGAGGTTGTCCAGTTCTTCCAGCTGGTAGCTGAGCAGCTGGTGGCGGGCGCGCTGCTCGTCGCCCGAGTTGGACAGGCGCTCCAGCTCCAGGCGGGTCTGGTTCCAGCGCTTGGCTGCAAGCTGTACCTGGCGGGCCAGGTCGACGGCGCCGGCATACTCGTCAAGCAGGCGGCGGTGGGTGTCGGTCTTGAGCAGGGACTGGTGCTCGTGCTGGCTGTGGATATCGATCAGCAGTTCGCCCAGCGCCTTGAGGTCGCCGAGGGGGCAGGGCGTGCCGTTGATGTAGCCGCGGCTGCGGCCTTCGGCGGTAATCACCCGGCGCAAGATGCACAGGCCTTCGTTGTCCAGGTCGCGCTCGGCCAGCCAGGTGTGGGCTTCGGGAATGTCCACCAGGTCGAAGGTGGCCAGGATGTCCGCCTTGTCGGTGCCGGGGCGCACCACCCCGCTGTCGGCACGGTCGCCCAGGGCAAGGCCGAGGGCGTCGAGCATGATCGATTTGCCGGCACCGGTCTCGCCGGTGATGACGGACATGCCACGGGCGATTTCGAGGTCGAGGTGCTCGACGATGGCGTAGTTGTGAATGGACAGGTGCACCAGCATGGGGGCGGCTCCCGGAAATCAGGTCTGGTTATTTATACAGTACTTTTTTCAGGCCTGCCAATGCCCCTTCGCAGATTCTGTTGCAGCCTTGAAAACCACCTTGCCCCTTGAACCTGGTTTTTCCGGCCCCATATAGCCGACATCCAAGGCGAGCCTGGCTCGCAGTCCACAAAATTGCGCAGGAGAGACCCCATGGCTGATGAGCAGCTGAACGAGAAAGACCTTAACGTGGAAGAAACCGGTGCAGGCAATGCAGCTGATACCCGTGTTCTGGAGCTCGAGGAACAGCTGGCCGCAGCCAAGGATCAGGCGCTGCGCGCCGTTGCCGACCTGCAGAACGTACGCCGTCGTGCCGAGCAGGATGTGGAGAAAGCCCACAAGTTCGCCCTGGAGAAGTTCTCCGGCGACTTGCTGCCGGTGATCGACAGCCTGGAACTGGCCCTGGCTCACTCCAGTGCCGACGATGAGCACGTCAAGCAGATCCGCGAAGGTGTCGAACTGACCCTGAAGATGTTCCAGGACACCCTCAAGCGCTACAACCTTGAAGCTGTCGACCCGCACGGCCAGCCGTTCAACCCTGAGCATCACCAGGCCATGGCCATGCAGGAAAACGCCGAGGTCGAGCCAAACAGCGTGCTGAACGTGTTCCAGAAGGGTTACCTGCTGAACGGCCGCCTGCTGCGCCCCGCCATGGTGGTGGTCAGCAAGGCGCCGAGTGCGGCGCAACCCTCGATCAATGAAAAGGCTTGAAATCCTTCGGGGCATCCCCATCTAGGTGTCAAGCCTTCAAGTATTACCGCAGTTGGCCAAAGTAGTCGCTGCTACCAAATTCAAGTTTCGGGAGAGTTAACATGGGCAAAATCATCGGTATCGACCTGGGGACCACCAACTCGTGCGTCTCCATTCTGGAAAACGGTAACGTCAAAGTCATCGAAAACGCCGAAGGTGCGCGTACTACCCCTTCGATCGTGGCCTACGCCAACGATGGCGAAATCCTGGTTGGCCAGTCGGCCAAGCGCCAGGCTGTCACCAACCCGCACAACACCCTGTTCGCAGTGAAGCGCCTGATTGGCCGCCGCTTCGAAGAAGATGTCGTGCAGAAAGACATCAAGCTGGTGCCGTACAAAATCGTCAAGGCGAACAACGGTGACGCCTGGGTCGAGGCTGCTGGCAAGGAAATGGCTCCGCCGCAGATCAGCGCCGAAGTCCTGAAGAAAATGAAGAAGACCGCCGAAGACTACCTCGGCGAGCCAGTCACCGAAGCGGTCATCACCGTTCCGGCCTACTTCAACGACAGCCAGCGTCAGGCTACCAAAGATGCCGGCCGCATCGCTGGCCTGGACGTAAAACGCATCATCAACGAGCCGACTGCCGCTGCACTGGCGTATGGCATGGACAAGGCCAAGGGCGACCACACCGTCATCGTTTATGACCTGGGTGGTGGTACCTTCGACGTTTCGGTCATCGAAATCGCCGAAGTCGACGGTGAGCACCAGTTCGAAGTACTGGCTACCAACGGCGACACCTTCCTGGGTGGCGAAGACTTCGACATGCGCCTGATCGACTACCTTGTCGACGAGTTCAAGAAAGAGTCGGGCATGGACCTGAAGAACGATCCTCTGGCCCTGCAGCGCCTGAAAGAAGCCGCAGAAAAAGCCAAGATCGAGCTGTCGTCCGCTCAGTCGACCGACGTCAACCTGCCGTACATCACTGCAGATGCCACCGGTCCTAAGCACCTGAACGTGAAGATCTCCCGCGCCAAGCTGGAGTCGCTGGTCGAAGACCTGGTCAAGCGTACCATCGAGCCTTGCCGCATCGCCCTGAAAGACGCCGGCATCGACGCCAGCAAGATCGACGACGTGATCCTGGTCGGCGGTCAGACCCGCATGCCGCTGGTACAGAAAGAAGTGGCCGACTTCTTCGGTAAAGAAGCGCGCAAGGACGTGAACCCGGACGAAGCGGTTGCCATGGGTGCTGCCATCCAGGGTGCGGTACTGGCCGGTGACGTGAAGGACGTCCTGCTGCTGGACGTCAGCCCGCTGACCCTGGGTATCGAAACCATGGGCGGCGTGATGACCGCGCTGATCGAGAAGAACACCACCATCCCGACCAAGAAGTCGCAGGTGTTCTCGACTGCCGACGACAACCAGGGCGCCGTGACCATTCACGTGCTGCAAGGTGAGCGTAAGCAGGCTGCGCAGAACAAGTCGCTGGGCAAGTTCGACCTGGCTGACATTCCGCCAGCACCGCGTGGCGTTCCGCAAATCGAAGTGACCTTCGACATCGACGCCAACGGCATCCTGCACGTAGGTGCGAAAGACAAGGCCACCGGCAAGACTCAGTCGATCGTGATCAAGGCCAACTCCGGCCTGTCGGACGAAGAGATCGAGCGCATGGTGCGTGACGCCGAGGCCAACGCCGAGGAAGACCGCAAGTTCGAAGAGCTGGCGGCTGCCCGTAACCAGGGTGACGCGCTGGTGCACTCGACCCGCAAGATGGTCGCTGACGCAGGTGACAAGGTTACCGCTGAAGAGAAAACCGCCATCGAGGCCGCCGTTGTTGCCCTGGAAGCCGCTGTCAAAGGCGACGACAAGGCTGCCATCGACGCCAAGGTTGAAGAGCTGTCCAAGGTCTCTGCCCCGGTTGCCCAGAAGATGTACGCCGAGCAGTCGGCTGAACAGCCTCAGGGTGGCGCGCAGCAGGCCGAGCCGGAAGCCAAGCACGATGACGTGGTTGACGCCGAGTTCGAAGAAGTGAAAGACAACAACAAGCAGTAATCCCTGCATGTTGTCGGCCGGTTCACCGTCGTTTGCCGGTGAGCTGGTAGGATGTCGCCGCGCGGGGGCTTGCTCCCGCGTTGGCGTATCTGGAATTCGAGAATTTTTACAGCATCTGTCAGCGGCTCTTGAGGGTCGCACGCGGGTGCTGATGGCGTGGCGCAGATGCCACACGCCCAACAAGGTGCAAATGACCTATGTCCAAGCGTGATTATTATGAGGTCCTGGGTGTCGAGCGCGGCGCCACTGAAGCGGACCTCAAGAAGGCTTACCGCCGTTTGGCGATGAAGTACCACCCGGACCGCAACCCGGGCGATAAAGAATCGGAAGACAAGTTCAAGGAGGCCAACGAGGCCTACGAAGTACTGTCAGACGCGAGCAAGCGTGCGGCCTTCGACCAGTATGGCCATGCGGGTGTCGACCCAAGCATGGGTGGCGGTGGTGCCGGCTTTGGTGGTGCCAATTTCTCCGACATCTTCGGCGATGTGTTCAGCGACTTCTTCGGCGGCGGTCGCGGTGGTGGTCGAGGCGGTGCCCAGCGCGGCAGCGACCTGCGCTACACCCTGGAGCTGAACCTGGAAGAAGCGGTGCGTGGCACCACGGTCAGCATCCGCGTGCCTACCCTGGTCAACTGCCAGCCTTGCGACGGTTCCGGTGCCAAGAAGGGCTCGACCCCGTCGACCTGCCCGACCTGTGGTGGTATCGGCCAGGTGCGCATGCAGCAAGGCTTCTTCTCGGTGCAGCAAACCTGCCCGCGCTGCCATGGCCAAGGCAAGATCATTACCGACCCGTGCACTTCGTGCCATGGTGAAGGGCGTGTCGAGGAATACAAGACGCTGTCGGTCAAGGTGCCGGCAGGTGTCGATACCGGCGACCGCATCCGTCTGTCGGGTGAGGGCGAGGCCGGTACTCATGGTGGCCCGACTGGCGACCTGTACGTGGTGATCAGCGTGCGTGAGCACGAAATCTTCCAGCGCGATGGCAAGCACCTGTACTGTGAAGTGCCGATCAGCTACACCGATGCTGCCCTGGGCGGCGAGCTGGAAGTGCCGACCCTGGATGGTCGCGTGAAGCTGAAGATTCCGGAAGGCACCCAGACTGGTAAGCAGTTCCGTCTGCGTGGCAAGGGTGTTGCCCCGGTGCGTGGTGGTGGTGCGGGTGACCTGCTGTGCCGTGTGGCCGTAGAAACCCCGGTCAATCTCAGTCGCCGTCAGCGTGAGCTGCTCGAAGAGCTGCGTGATTCGCTGGAAGGTGACAGTTCCCACTCGCCCAAGGCCAGCGGCTGGTTCGATGGTGTGAAGCGCTTCTTCGGCGATCTCTGACAAGGAACAGGTTATGCGACGTATTGCAGTGATGGGCGCGGCGGGGCGGATGGGCAAAACCCTCATCGAAGCCGTGCAACAAACCCCGGGCGCGGGGCTGACTGCGGCGATCGATCGCCCTGACAGCTCGTTGGTCGGGGCTGATGCCGGAGAGCTGGCGGCACTTGGCCGAATTGGCGTGCTGTTGTCCGACGACCTGGCCAAGGTTGCCGACGAGTTCGATGTGCTGATCGATTTCACTCACCCCTCGGTGACCCTGAAAAACCTCGCGTTCTGCCGCAAGCACGGCAAGGCGATGATCATCGGCACGACCGGTTTTACAGTCGAAGAGAAGCAGTTGTTGGCTGAGGCTGGCAAGGACATTCCAATCGTGTTCGCCGCCAACTTCAGCGTGGGGGTCAACCTTAGCCTCAAGCTGCTGGATATGGCTGCGCGGGTGCTGGGCGATGATGTCGATATCGAAATCATCGAGGCGCACCATCGGCACAAGGTCGATGCGCCGTCGGGTACTGCACTGCGCATGGGTGAAGTGGTTGCCAATGCGCTGGGCCGTGATCTGCAGGAAGTGGCCGTGTATGGTCGTGAAGGGCAGACCGGTGCGCGCGATCGCAAGACCATCGGTTTCGCTACCGTGCGTGCCGGCGATGTGGTGGGCGATCACACCGTGTTGTTCGCTGCTGAAGGCGAGCGCCTGGAAATCACCCACAAGGCCTCCAGCCGCATGACCTTCGCCAAGGGTGCTGTACGTGCGGCGCTGTGGCTGGATGGGCGCGAGCCTGGTCTGTACGACATGCAGGATGTGCTTGAGCTGCGCTAAGCCGTGAGTGGGGTGTTGGCTGCTTCGCGGGCTTGCCCGCTCCCACAGGTACAGCGTTGCTCTTGGGTTGGTGCGATCCCTGTGGGAGCGGGCGAGCCCGCGAAGAGGCTGGCGTGGATGTCAGCCTGTCGCATCGATGTGTTTTAGAGACACATATCCAGTAGACCGAAAACACACTTTTCTGTAAGCTACAGCTTTAGTGTGTCCACTAAAAGCGCGCAGCGAATTGAATTCAGCACATGAAAGCGGGGTGACGTGTCCATACGTCACTCCGCTTTTTTGCAACCTGCGATCGCCCTTTCATGCTTGATTTACGGGAGGTCTTCTTGACAAAGCCAGCCATACTCGCCCTTGCCGACGGCAGTATTTTCCGCGGTGAAGCCATCGGTGCCGACGGTCAGACCGTTGGTGAGGTGGTATTCAACACCGCTATGACCGGCTACCAGGAAATCCTTACAGACCCTTCCTACGCGCAGCAAATCGTTACCCTGACCTACCCGCACATCGGCAACACCGGTACTACCCCGGAAGACGCCGAGTCGAACCGCGTCTGGTCCGCTGGCCTGGTCATCCGTGACCTGCCGCTGCTGGCCAGCAACTGGCGTAACACCCAGTCGCTGCCTGAGTACCTCAAGGCCAACAACGTCGTCGCCATCGCCGGCATCGACACCCGTCGCCTGACCCGTATCCTGCGTGAAAAGGGCGCCCAGAACGGCTGCATTCTGGCGGGTGACAACATCAGCGAAGAAGCGGCCATCGCCGCTGCCCGCGGCTTCCCGGGCCTGAAGGGCATGGACCTGGCCAAGGTCGTCTCCACCAAGGAGCGTTACGAGTGGCGCTCCAGTGTGTGGGAGCTGAAAACCGACAGCCACCCGACCATCGACGCTGCCGACCTGCCGTACCACGTGGTTGCCTTCGACTATGGCGTCAAGCTGAACATCCTGCGCATGCTGGTGGCCCGCGGCTGCCGCGTGACCGTGGTGCCAGCCCAGACCCCGGCCAGCGAAGTGCTGGCACTCAACCCGGACGGCGTGTTCCTGTCCAACGGCCCGGGTGACCCTGAGCCGTGCGACTACGCGATCCAGGCGATCAAGGAAATCCTCGAAACCGAGATCCCGGTATTCGGCATCTGCCTCGGCCACCAGCTGCTGGCCCTGGCTTCCGGCGCCAAGACCGTGAAAATGGGCCACGGCCACCACGGTGCCAACCACCCGGTCCAGGACCTGGATACCGGTGTGGTCATGATCACCAGCCAGAACCACGGCTTCGCCGTTGACGAGGCGACCCTGCCGGGTAACGTTCGCGCCATTCACAAGTCGCTGTTCGACGGCACCCTGCAGGGTATCGAGCGTACCGACAAGAGCGCGTTCAGCTTCCAGGGCCACCCTGAAGCGAGCCCTGGCCCGACCGACGTCGCGCCTCTGTTCGATCGTTTCACCGATGCCATGGCCAAGCGCCGCTGAGCATCCTGCTTCAAGGCCCCGGGCCGGCACCTGCCGCGCCCGGCAGCGCCTGACCCAGATTGTTCAAAGCGGCTTGCCGACTGACCCCGGATTTGAGTGACCACCATGCCAAAACGTACAGACATCAAAAGCATCCTGATTCTCGGCGCTGGCCCGATCGTGATCGGCCAGGCCTGCGAATTCGACTACTCCGGCGCCCAGGCCTGTAAAGCCCTGCGCGAGGAAGGTTTCCGCGTCATCCTGGTGAACTCCAACCCAGCCACCATCATGACCGACCCGGCCATGGCCGACGCCACCTACATCGAGCCGATCAAGTGGCAATCGGTGGCCAAGATCATCGAGAAAGAGCGCCCGGACGCCGTCCTGCCGACCATGGGTGGCCAGACCGCCCTGAACTGCGCCCTGGACCTGGAGCGCCACGGCGTTCTGGAGAAGTTCGGCGTAGAGATGATCGGTGCCAACGCTGACACCATCGACAAGGCCGAAGACCGCTCGCGCTTCGACAAGGCCATGAAGGACATCGGCCTGGAGTGCCCGCGCTCCGGTATCGCCCACAGCATGGAAGAGGCCAATGCGGTCCTCGAGAAGCTCGGCTTCCCATGCATCATTCGCCCGTCGTTCACCATGGGCGGCACCGGCGGCGGTATCGCTTACAACCGTGAAGAGTTCGAAGAAATCTGCACCCGTGGTCTGGACCTGTCGCCGACCAAAGAGCTGCTGATCGACGAATCGCTGATCGGCTGGAAGGAATACGAGATGGAGGTGGTCCGCGACAAGAAGGACAACTGCATCATCGTCTGCTCGATCGAGAACTTCGACCCGATGGGTGTGCACACCGGTGACTCGATCACGGTTGCCCCGGCACAGACCCTGACCGACAAGGAATACCAGATCATGCGCAACGCCTCGCTGGCGGTGCTGCGTGAAATCGGTGTGGAAACCGGCGGTTCCAACGTCCAGTTCGGCATTTGCCCGAACACCGGCCGCATGGTCGTCATCGAGATGAACCCGCGCGTATCGCGTTCGTCCGCCCTGGCCTCCAAGGCCACCGGCTTCCCGATCGCCAAGATCGCCGCCAAGCTGGCCATTGGTTACACCCTCGACGAGCTGCAGAACGACATCACTGGCGGTCGCACCCCTGCGTCCTTCGAGCCGTCGATCGACTACGTCGTCACCAAGCTGCCACGCTTCGCCTTCGAGAAATTCCCGAAAGCCGACGCCCGCCTGACCACCCAGATGAAATCCGTGGGTGAAGTCATGGCCATCGGCCGTACTTTCCAGGAATCCCTGCAGAAAGCCCTGCGCGGCCTGGAAGTCGGCGCCTGCGGCCTCGACCCGAAAGTCGACCTGGCCAGCCCGGAAGCCGCCAGCATCCTCAAGCGCGAACTGACCGTGCCGGGTGCCGAGCGTATCTGGTACGTGGCTGACGCCATGCGTTCGGGCATGACCTGCGAAGAAATCTTCAATCTGACCGGCATCGACATGTGGTTCCTGGTGCAGATGGAAGACCTGATCAAGGAAGAAGAGAAGGTCAAGACCCTGGCCCTGTCGGCAATCGACAAGGACTACATGCTGCGCCTCAAGCGCAAGGGCTTCTCGGACCAGCGTCTGGCAGTACTGCTGGGCATCACCGACAAGAACCTGCGTCGCCACCGCCACAAGCTGGAAGTGTTCCCGGTGTACAAGCGCGTCGACACCTGCGCCGCCGAGTTCGCCACCGACACCGCCTACCTGTACTCCACCTACGAGGAAGAGTGCGAGGCCAACCCGTCGACCCGCGACAAGATCATGATCCTGGGTGGCGGCCCGAACCGTATCGGCCAAGGTATCGAGTTCGACTACTGCTGCGTACACGCCGCCCTGGCGCTGCGTGACGACGGTTACGAGACCATCATGGTCAACTGCAACCCGGAAACCGTCTCCACCGACTACGACACTTCCGACCGCCTGTACTTCGAGCCGCTGACCCTGGAAGACGTGCTGGAAGTCTGCCGCGTCGAGAAGCCGAAGGGCGTGATCGTTCACTACGGCGGCCAGACCCCGCTGAAGCTGGCCCGCGCTCTGGAAGAAGCTGGCGTTCCGATCATCGGTACCAGCCCTGACGCCATCGACCGCGCCGAAGACCGTGAGCGCTTCCAGCAGATGGTTCAGCGCCTGAACCTGCTGCAGCCGCCAAACGCCACCGTGCGCAGCGAAGAAGAGGCTATCCGTGCTGCCGGCAGCATCGGCTACCCGCTGGTCGTGCGTCCGTCCTACGTACTGGGCGGCCGTGCCATGGAGATCGTCTACGAGCTGGACGAGCTCAAGCGCTACCTGCGTGAAGCGGTACAAGTGTCGAACGACAGCCCGGTACTGCTCGACCACTTCCTCAACTGCGCCATCGAGATGGACGTGGATGCGGTGTGCGACGGCACCGACGTGGTCATCGGCGCGATCATGCAGCACATCGAGCAGGCCGGCGTACACTCCGGCGACTCGGCGTGCTCGCTGCCACCTTACTCGCTGAGCAAGGAAGTGCAGGACGAAGTCCGCGTTCAGGTCAAGAAAATGGCGCTGGAGCTGGGCGTGGTCGGCCTGATGAACGTGCAGCTGGCCCTGCAGGGCGACAAGATCTACGTGATCGAAGTCAACCCGCGTGCCTCGCGTACCGTACCGTTCGTGTCCAAGTGCATCGGCACGTCCCTGGCGATGATCGCGGCCCGCGTCATGGCGGGTAAAACCCTGAAAGAGCTGGGCTTCACCCAGGAAATCATCCCGAACTTCTACAGCGTGAAGGAAGCCGTCTTCCCGTTCGCCAAGTTCCCAGGGGTTGACCCGATCCTCGGCCCTGAGATGAAATCGACCGGTGAAGTCATGGGTGTCGGTGACAGTTTCGGTGAAGCCTTCGCCAAAGCCCAGATGGGTGCCAGCGAAGTGCTGCCGACGGGCGGTACTGCGTTCATCAGCGTGCGCGACGACGACAAGCCGCAAGTGGCTGGCGTTGCCCGCGACCTGATCGCCCTGGGCTTCGAAGTGGTTGCCACTGCCGGCACCGCCAAGGTTATCGAGGCGGCTGGCCTGAAAGTGCGCCGTGTGAACAAAGTGACCGAAGGTCGCCCTCATGTGGTCGACATGATCAAGAACGACGAAGTGTCGCTGATCATCAATACCACCGAAGGTCGCCAGTCGATCGCCGACTCCTACTCGATTCGTCGCAATGCGCTGCAGCACAAGATTTACTGCACCACTACCATTGCGGCTGGTGAAGCCATCTGCGAAGCGCTGAAATTCGGTCCGGAAAAGACCGTTCGTCGCTTGCAGGATCTGCATGCAGGACTGAAAGCATGAGCATTACCAAATACCCGATGACCGTCCAGGGCGCTCGCGCCCTGGAAGAAGAGCACCTGTTCCTGAGCAAGACTGAGCGTCCGCGCCTGAGTCAGGCCATTGGTGAAGCGCGTGAGCTGGGTGACCTCAAGGAAAACGCCGAATACCATGCCGCCCGTGAGGAGCAGGGCATGGTCGAAGCGCGTATCCGTGATATCGAAGGCCGTCTGCAGAATTCGGTGGTCATCGATGTGACCACCATCCCTCACACCGGCAAGGTGATTTTCGGTACCACCGTGGTACTGGCCAACACCGAAACCGATGAAGAGGTGACCTACCAGATCGTTGGTGAGGATGAAGCTGACGTGAAGCAGGGCAAGCTGTCGAGCGGTGCACCCATTGCCCGTGCCATCATCGGCAAGGAAGAAGGTGATACTGTCGTCGTCAAGACGCCTAGTGGCACGGTCGAGTACGAGATTGTCGAAGTCAAGCACATCTGACCGACGCCTGCGGGCGCCGTCCCTTGAGGGGATCCTCTGGCAACTGGCCCAGGTTTTCTGGGTCGGTGGCCTGTGGGTGTTCCATGTAGGGCTGGTGCCTGCGCTCAAGGTCAGTGGCCTGGCCCCGCTGCTGGTGCAGGATATCGCCGGGCAGATCGACCGCTGGTTGATCGGCGTGGCGTTGCTTGGCTTGTTGACTCAGCTGGCAGTGCTGGCGAGGGTGGACGGCCTGGCGGCCTGGTGGCGGCAGTTCCGCGGCCAGATGCTGTTGCTCGGCTTTGGTGCCTGCGTGGGGTATTACACCTTGCGCTACGGTATTTCCGTGGGCGAGCGCTGGCAGATGTTCTGCTTCCTGGTGCTGGGCTTTTCCGGCATCGTGCTGGTGGCCCAGCCGGTACCGGTCAGGGCGCGTTCACCGCGCCACTGATCGGAGCCACCGTTACTTGTAACGGTGGATGTTGGACAGCTGTTTGTTCGGCTGTGGGTTCTTGCGGTAGATCAGGGCTTTCTTGCCGATGGTCTGCACCAGCTCGGCACGGCCGGCCTTGCACAGCTCGGCGATGGTCTCGGCGCGTTCCTCGCGGTCTTCCGAGCGAATTTCGACCTTGATCAGCTCATGGTCGACCAGTGCGCGCTCCAGTTCGGCGATCACGCCTTCATTCAAACCGTTGCCAGCAACGATCAGGACCGGCTTCAGGTCATGACCAATGGACTTGTATTGCTTCTTCTGCTCGTTATTGAGCGGCATAATCTGACCCTTTCCGTCTGATTCTGTAAAATTGACCGGCATTTTACCCGAGGGCCACCGGCTCCGCCCAGTCAATCACGACGCATATCATCGAGGTGCCCCGTGGTACAACGTTCCAAAAGCAGCGCAAACTGGCTGCGAGAGCATTTCAACGACCCTTTTGTTAAGCAGGCGCAGAAGGATGGGTATCGCTCGCGTGCGAGCTACAAACTGCTGGAGATCCAGGAGAAGGACCGCCTTATCCGCCCAGGCATGAGCGTGATCGACCTCGGCGCGGCCCCTGGTGGCTGGTCCCAGGTGACCAGTCGTCTGATTGGTGGCCAGGGTCGCCTGATCGCTTCCGACATTCTGGAAATGGACTCGATCGCCGACGTGACCTTCATTCAAGGTGACTTCACCCACGACGAAGTGCTGCAGCGCATTCTCGAAGCGGTGGGCGATTCGCATGTAGACCTTGTGATTTCCGACATGGCCCCCAATATGAGTGGTACGCCCGCGGTGGACATTCCGCGTGCCATGTTCCTCTGCGAGCTGGCCCTCGATCTGGCGACCCGCGTGCTCAAGCCCGGGGGCGACTTCCTGATCAAGATTTTCCAGGGCGAAGGTTTTGACGTGTACCTGAAGGATGTGCGCAGCAAGTTCGACAAGGTGCAAATGCGCAAGCCATCGTCGTCACGGGACCGTTCCCGCGAGCAATACCTGTTGGGCAGGGGCTTCAAAGGGTAATGAAAGGTGTGAAGCGGGGTGGTCGATAGTTAATTCCAATCGGCCACTGCGTCAGGATCGTCCGAACTTCGTGTAGTCTAGCTTTCACAAAGGGTTACAGACGGTGCCTGCGGCTGCGTAGGTAATGTAGTAAGTTAGGGCGATGAATATCATGCGAGGCACGGCTGCGTCGTGCGCCGGCCTCAGAGGGTAGCTAATTGAACGACATGGCAAAGAATCTGATCCTGTGGTTGATCATCGCAGCTGTCCTGGTGACAGTGATGAACAACTTCTCCAGCCCTAACGAGCCGCAGACCCTCAACTACTCCGACTTCATCCAGCAGGTCAAGGATGGCAAGGTCGAGCGTGTGACCGTCGATGGCTACATCATTACTGGCAAGCGCACCGATGGCGACAACTTCAAGACTGTGCGCCCGGCCATCACCGACAATGGCCTGATCGGCGATCTGGTCGACAACCACGTGGTCGTCGAAGGCAAGCAGCCTGAGCAACAGAGCATCTGGACGCAGTTGCTGGTGGCGAGCTTCCCGATCCTGGTGATCATTGCCGTGTTCATGTTCTTCATGCGTCAGATGCAAGGGGGCGCGGGCGGCAAGGGCGGGCCGATGAGCTTCGGCAAGAGCAAGGCACGCCTGCTGTCCGAAGACCAGGTCAAGACCACGCTGGCTGACGTTGCGGGCTGTGACGAGGCCAAGGAAGAGGTTGGCGAGCTGGTCGAGTTCCTGCGCGATCCGGGCAAGTTCCAGCGCCTGGGCGGCCGTATCCCGCGCGGTGTGCTGATGGTTGGCCCACCCGGTACCGGTAAGACCCTGCTGGCCAAGGCCATTGCGGGCGAGGCGAAAGTACCGTTCTTCACCATTTCCGGTTCGGACTTCGTGGAAATGTTCGTGGGTGTCGGTGCCAGCCGTGTGCGCGACATGTTCGAACAGGCCAAGAAGCACGCCCCGTGCATCATCTTCATCGACGAAATCGACGCCGTTGGTCGCCATCGTGGCGCCGGCATGGGCGGCGGTCACGACGAGCGTGAGCAAACCCTCAACCAGTTGCTGGTGGAGATGGACGGCTTCGAGATGAACGATGGCATCATCGTCATCGCCGCCACCAACCGTCCGGATGTGCTCGACCCTGCGCTGCTGCGCCCCGGCCGCTTCGACCGCCAGGTGGTGGTTGGCCTGCCGGACATTCGTGGTCGCGAGCAGATCCTCAAGGTGCACATGCGCAAGGTGCCGATCGGCGAGAACGTCAACCCGGCGGTCATCGCGCGGGGTACCCCAGGCTTCTCCGGCGCCGACCTGGCCAACCTGGTCAACGAGGCTTCGCTGTTTGCCGCGCGTTCCAACAAGCGCCTGGTCGAAATGAAAGAGTTCGAGCTGGCCAAGGACAAGATCATGATGGGCGCTGAGCGCAAGACCATGGTCATGTCCGAGAAGGAAAAGAGAAACACGGCCTATCACGAGGCTGGCCACGCCATTGTCGGTCGCCTGGTGCCTGAGCACGACCCGGTCTACAAGGTTTCGATCATCCCGCGTGGTCGTGCCTTGGGTGTGACCATGTTCCTGCCGGAAGAAGACCGCTACAGCCTCTCCAAGCGTGCGCTGATCAGCCAGATCTGCTCGCTGTATGGCGGCCGTATCGCCGAGGAGATGACCTTGGGCTTCGATGGCGTGACCACCGGCGCGTCCAACGACATCATGCGCGCCAGCCAGCTTGCTCGTAACATGGTGACCAAATGGGGCCTGTCCGAGAAGCTTGGCCCGCTGATGTATGCAGAGGAAGAGGGCGAGGTGTTCCTTGGCCGCAGTGCCGGTAGCCAGCATGCCAGCGTGTCCGGTGAGACGGCCAAACTGATCGACTCCGAGGTGCGCAGCATCATCGATCAGTGCTACGCCACTGCCAAGCAGTTGCTGATCGACAACCGCGACAAGCTCGAGGCGATGACCGAAGCGCTGATGAAGTACGAGACCATCGATGCCGATCAGATTGACGACATCATGGCTGGGCGCACACCACGTGAGCCGCGTGATTGGGACGATGACAAGCACTCGGGCACGCCTGCGGCCCAGGATGAGCGTCCGGAATCGCCAATCGGCGGCCCAGCGGCTGAACACTAAGGGCATCTATGAGCTCAGTGCAGTACCCCGCCCGGTTGCCTTGCGGCAGCCGGGTTCTTGATTTGTCACATACCCATGTCATGGGTATTCTCAATATCACCCCCGATTCCTTCTCCGATGGCGGTCGCTTCAGTCAGCGCGACGAGGCCCTGCGCCATGCCGAAGCGATGGTGGCCGCTGGCGCAACGCTGATCGACATCGGTGGCGAATCCACGCGCCCGGGTGCGCGTGCAGTGTCGGTGACCGAGGAGCTGGAGCGTGTGGCGCCAATGGTCGAGGCCATCAACAGTCGCCTCGACGTGGTCATTTCGGTCGATACCTCCACGCCTGCTGTCATGCGTGAAGCAGCCCGCCTGGGTGCCGGGCTGATCAACGACGTGCGGGCCCTGGAGCGCGATGGTGCCCTGGACGCTGCGGCGGACACCGGTCTGCCGGTGTGCCTCATGCACATGCGTGGCGAGCCAGGTAACATGCAGGACGATCCGCATTACCAGGACGTGACCGCCGACGTCACCCGTTATCTAGAACAGCGGATGGCCGCCTGCGCCGCAGCGGGCATCGACGCTGACAGAATCATCCTTGACCCGGGCTTCGGTTTCGCCAAGACACTGGCGCACAATCTGAGCCTGTTCAAGCACATGGAAGCGCTCTATCGCCTTGGGCGTCCACTGCTGGTGGGCGTTTCACGAAAGAGCATGATCGGCCTGACGCTGGAACGTCCGGTCGGCGAGCGCTTGTACGGCAGCCTTGCGCTGGCGGCGTTGGCCATGACCAAAGGGGCGAGCATCCTTCGGGTACATGACGTGGCCGAAACCGTTGATGTGGTACGCATGATCGCTGCGGTGCAAAACGCCGAATAAGAACATTGGAGTCCCTATGAGCAGAAAATACTTTGGTACCGACGGCATTCGTGGCCGCGTCGGCGAATACCCGATCACGCCTGACTTCATGCTGAAGCTTGGCTGGGCGGCCGGCATGGCCTTCCGCAAGCAAGGGCACTGCCGCGTGCTGGTGGGCAAGGACACGCGTATTTCCGGCTACATGTTCGAGTCCGCACTCGAAGCCGGCCTGTCCGCGGCAGGTGCCGATGTGATGCTGCTCGGGCCGATGCCGACACCGGCCATCGCTTACCTCACGCGTACCTTCCACGCCGAAGCCGGCATCGTCATCAGTGCCTCGCACAATCCGCACGATGACAACGGCATCAAGTTCTTCTCGGGCCAGGGCACCAAGCTGCCGGACGAGGTCGAGCTGATGATCGAAGAGCTGCTCGACCAACCGATGACCGTTGTCGAGTCGGGCAAGCTGGGCAAGGTTTCGCGTATCAACGATGCCGCCGGCCGCTACATCGAATTCTGCAAGAGCAGCGTGCCGAGCAGCACCAGCTTCGAAGGCCTCAAGCTGGTGGTCGACTGCGCCCATGGTGCGACCTACAAGGTTGCGCCCAGCGTATTCCGTGAGCTGGGTGCCGACGTGACCGTGCTGCATGCGCAACCGGACGGCCTGAACATCAACGAAGGTTGCGGCTCGACACACATCGAATCGCTGCAGGCCGCTGTACTGGTCGGGCATGCCGATCTCGGCATTGCCTTTGACGGTGACGGCGATCGCGTGCTGATGGTCGACCACACGGGCGCCATCGTCGACGGTGACGAGCTGCTGTTCATCATTGCTCGCGACCTGCAGGAACATGGCAAGCTGCAAGGCGGGGTGGTCGGCACGCTGATGAGTAACCTGGGCCTGGAGCTGGCGCTCAAGGACCTGGACATCCCGTTTGTGCGAGCCAAGGTCGGCGACCGTTACGTCATGGCCGAGCTGTTGGAGCGTGAATGGCTGGTCGGCGGTGAAAACTCCGGTCACGTCGTGTGCTGCAACCACACCACAACCGGCGATGCGATCATTGCCGCGCTGCAGGTGCTGATGGCGCTCAAGCGCCGGGGTGAAACCCTGGCCCAGGCCCGTCAGGCCCTGCGCAAGTGCCCGCAGGTGCTGATCAATGTGCGCTTTGGCGCCAGCAAGGTCGACCCGCTGGAGCACCCCGCCGTCAAGGAAGCCAGTGCAAAGGTTACCGATGCGCTGGCGGGGCGTGGTCGCGTGCTGTTGCGCAAGTCCGGTACCGAGCCGCTGGTGCGGGTCATGGTTGAGGGCGAAGACGAAAGCCAGGTGCGGGCCCATGCTGAAGCACTGGCCAAACTGGTCGGCGAAGTTTGTGTCTGAAGGCGCTTGCCAGCGCAGATCTGGTTGGGTAAGATCTGCGCCCACTTTGACCGACGAGGTAAAGCATGCGTCGCCCTATGGTAGCTGGTAACTGGAAAATGCACGGTACCCGCGCTAGCGTCGCTGAGCTGACCAAAGGCTTGAGCAATCTCGCCTTGCCGAGCGGAGTGGAAGTCGCCGTGTTTCCACCGGCCTTGTTCATCAATCAGGTGATTGATGGCCTGGCAGGTAAAGAAATTACTGTCGGCGCACAGAATTCTGCTGTACAACCCGAACAGGGTGCGCTGACCGGGGAAGTTGCTCCGGAGCAGCTGGTTGAAGCAGGTTGCAAGTTGGTGTTGATTGGTCACTCGGAGCGTCGCCAGATTATTGGTGAAACCGACGAAGTGCTCAATCGCAAGTTTGCAGCGGCCCAGGCCAAAGGCTTGAAGCCAGTGCTTTGCATAGGGGAAACCCTTGAGGAGCGCGAGGCTGGCAAAACGCTCGAAGTTGTCGGGCGTCAACTAAGCAGTATCATCGAAGCATTCGGTGTTAAGGCTTTTGCCGATGCAGTAATTGCCTATGAGCCTGTATGGGCCATCGGTACGGGCCTTACGGCCACGCCACAGCAGGCCCAGGATGTGCACGCCGCCATCCGCGGCCAGTTGGCGGCAGAAGATGCTGAAGTGGCTGCGAAGGTGCAGTTGCTATACGGCGGCAGCGTGAAGGCGGCCAATGCGGCCGAACTGTTCGGCATGCCGGATATCGATGGGGGGCTCATTGGTGGGGCTTCCCTGAACGCAGACGAATTCGGTGCAATTTGTCGCGCCGCAGGAAACTGAACAAATGCTGGAAACAGTCATCGTTGTTTTTCATCTGTTGGCAGCGCTGTCGCTTGTAGTGCTGGTTCTGTTGCAACAGGGTAAAGGTGCTGAAGCAGGTGCATCTTTCGGCGCGGGGGCTTCAAATACCGTGTTCGGGAGCCAAGGCTCTGCAACGTTCCTAAGTAAATTAACTGCTATACTCGCTGCCACTTTCTTTTTGACAGCACTTGGGTTAGGATACTTCGCGAAGCAACAAGCTCACCAGCTTAGCCAAGCAGGTCTTCCAGATCCAGCAGTGCTAGAAGTGAAAGAGCCGCAAAAGCCGGCAGTTAATGATGATGTACCGGTGCTCCAGCAGCAGAAGAGCGAAACCACCAGTAATACGGGTGATGTACCTCCTCCGGCTCAAGAGCAGAAGTAACGGGTTTCAAGTAGTAGTATTGCCGAGGTGGTGGAATTGGTAGACACGCAACCTTGAGGTGGTTGTGCCCATAGGGTGTAGGGGTTCGAGTCCCCTTCTCGGTACCAATTAAAGCTTGAGAGCCCGCTTTAGCGGGCTTTCTTGTAGGTGAATGTTTGGATTTGACCCTCAACAGGGTTCGGTCTTATACTTTTGCCCCAGCTTTGTCGCGGGGTGGAGCAGCTTGGTAGCTCGTCGGGCTCATAACCCGAAGGTCGTTGGTTCAAATCCAGCCCCCGCAACCAGCTTCAGCGGAGCCCCTTTTCAGGGGCTTTTTGCTAACCGAACAGTTTCGGCGTCGTTGTCCTACGGCGCTTTCAGGGATGGGCGCTTCGCCCATTTTTTATTTGCACAGCATGCACGAGGGGGTTCAGGTGTCGAGCAAGCTAGAACAGTTGCAGGCCTTGTTGGCCCCGGTTGTCGAGGGTCTGGGCTATCAGTGCTGGGGGATCGAATACGTTTCCCAGGGTAAGCATTCGGTACTGCGCATCTACATCGACAAGGAAGGCGGTATTCTGGTGGACGACTGCGAAGCAGTCAGCCGTCAGGCCAGCGCAATCCTCGATGTGGAAGATCCAATCAGCAGTGAGTACACCCTCGAGGTGTCTTCTCCAGGCATGGATCGCCCACTGTTCACGCTGGAACAGTTTGCCTCGCATGCCGGCGAACAAGTGAAGATCAAGCTGCGCTCACCCTTCGAGGGTCGTCGTAACTTCCAGGGCCTTCTCCGCGGTGTGGAGGAGCAGGATGTGGTGGTCCAGGTGGACAACCAGGAGTTCCTGTTACCGATCGACTCGATCGACAAGGCCAATATTATTCCCAGTTTTGACTGAGACGTGCCGGGCCCGGCGGACTATCCGGGCCCAATGGCTTGCGCAAGGCGAGGCGTACGATGAGCAAAGAAGTACTGCTGGTTGTTGAATCGGTATCCAACGAAAAAGGTGTACCGCCCGGCGTCATTTTCGAAGCGCTGGAAGTGGCCCTGGCCACTGCAACCAAAAAACGTTTTGAAGACGAAGTCGACCTACGTGTGGAAATCAACCGCCACACCGGTAGCTACGAGACTTTCCGTCGCTGGACCGTGGTCGACGAAGCCGATCTTGATGATCCGGCGATCGAGACCTGGCTGGACAAGATCAAGGACACCCACCCTGAAGCCAAGGTTGGTGACGTGATCGAAGAGAAGATCGAGTCCATCGAGTTCGGTCGTATTGCCGCCCAGACCGCCAAGCAGGTCATCGTGCAAAAGGTCCGTGAGGCCGAGCGTGCCCAGGTGGTCGATGCCTACCGTGAGCGCGTTGGCGAGATCATCTCCGGTACCGTAAAAAAGGTTACCCGCGACAACGTCATCGTTGACCTGGGCAACAACGCCGAGGCCTTGCTGGCTCGCGAAGACATCATTCCGCGCGAAACCTTCCGTGTTGGTGTGCGCCTGCGTGCGCTGCTCAAGGAAATTCGCACCGAAAACCGTGGCCCACAGCTGATTCTGTCGCGCACCGCGCCGCAGATGCTGATCGAGCTTTTCCGCATTGAAGTGCCGGAAATTGCCGAGGGCCTCATCGAAGTCATGGCTGCTTCCCGTGATCCGGGTTCGCGAGCCAAGATTGCCGTCCGCTCCAAGGACAAGCGTATCGATCCGCAAGGTGCCTGTATCGGCATGCGTGGTTCGCGCGTCCAGGCCGTATCCGGGGAGCTGGGTGGTGAGCGTGTGGATATCGTCCTGTGGGACGATAACCCGGCGCAGTTCGTCATCAACGCCATGTCGCCGGCTGAAGTCGCGGCGATCATCGTTGATGAAGATGCCCATGCCATGGACATCGCCGTCGCCGAGGACAACCTGGCCCAGGCCATTGGCCGTGGCGGTCAGAACGTTCGCCTGGCCAGTCAGTTGACCGGCTGGACCCTGAACGTGATGACCGAGAAGGACATCCAGGCCAAGCAACAGGCCGAAACCGGTGACATCCTGCGCAATTTCATCGAGGAACTGGAAGTCGACGAGGAGCTGGCCCAAGTGCTGGTCGACGAAGGCTTCACCAGCCTTGAAGAAATTGCCTACGTACCGTTGGAAGAAATGCTCAACATCGATGGCTTTGACGAAGATATCGTCAATGAGCTCCGCGCTCGAGCCAAGGACCGTTTGTTGACCAAGGCCATCGCTACCGAAGAAAAACTGGCAGACGCCCACCCGGCCGAAGACCTGCTCTCCCTTGAGGGCATGGACAAAGACCTGGCGGCTGAACTGGCGGTGCGCGGCGTGGTTAACCGCGAAGACCTGGCCGAGCAGTCGATCGACGATCTGCTCGACATCGACGGCATCGACGAAGAGCGTGCCGGCAAGTTGATCATGGCCGCCCGAGCCCACTGGTTCGAGTAATTAGGCGCGGCCTGAGGAGAGAAGTGCATGACGCAAGTCACGGTGAAAGAACTGGCCCAAGAGGTCGAGGCACCGGTAGAGCGCCTGCTGCAGCAGATGCGTGAGGCAGGTCTGCCGCACACCGACGCCGGTCAGGTAGTGACCGACAATGAGAAGCAGACCCTGCTGACTCATTTGAAAAGCAGCCACAAGAGCAAGGCGGAAGAGCCGCGCAAGATTACCTTGCAGCGCAAAACCACCAGCACCCTGCGTGTCGCCGGTAGCAAGAGCATCAGCGTAGAAGTACGCAAGAAGAAAGTTTTCGTTCAGCGCAGCCCTGAAGAAATCCAGGCTGAGCAGAAGCGTGAGCTGGAAGAGCGCCGCGCGGCTGAAAATGCCGCTCGCGACAAGGTCGAGGCCGAAGTTCGCCAGCGCAACGAAGAGCAGGCTCGCCGTCAGGCGGCCGGCTCCACCGCCGCCGCCCCTGCGCCTGCTGCCAAGCCAGAGCCGGCTCCTGCCGCTGCTCCGGTCGCTGCTCCGGCCCCGGTAGTCGCAGACGCCCCGGCCTCTGAAGACGCCGCAGCCCGTGCTGCCGAGCGCAAGAAAGACGAGACCCGTCGCAACGAAAGCCGTACCCGTGATGACGACCGTCGTCGTGGCGAAGCGCCTCGTGTGTCGATCAAGGTCAAGGTCAAGGAGAAGGAAAAGGCGCCGACTCCGCGTGCTGCTCCGCGCACTACCGACGAAGAGAGCGATGGCGCTCGTCGTGGCCGTGGTGGCAAGAGCAAGCTGAAAAAGCGTAATCAGCACGGCTTCCAGAACCCGACCGGCCCCGTCATCCGTGACGTGACCATCGGCGAGACCATCACCGTCTCCGAGCTGGCCAACCAGATGTCCGTCAAGGGCGCTGAAGTGGTCAAGTTCATGTTCAAGATGGGGACCCCGGTCACCATCAACCAGGTGCTCGACCAGGAAACCGCTCAGCTGATCGCAGAAGAGCTGGGCCACAAGGTCACGCTGGTCAGCGACACTGCCCTGGAAGACTCCCTGGCCGAATCGCTGAAGTTCGAAGGCCAGACCGAGTCGCGTGCGCCGGTGGTTACCGTCATGGGTCACGTTGACCATGGTAAGACCTCGCTGCTCGACTACATCCGTCGTGCCAAGGTTGCCGCTGGCGAAGCCGGTGGTATCACCCAGCACATCGGTGCCTACCACGTGGAAACCGACCGCGGCATGGTCACCTTCCTCGATACCCCAGGTCACGCTGCGTTCACCCAGATGCGTGCCCGTGGTGCCAAGGCGACCGACATTGTCATCCTGGTGGTGGCGGCGGACGACGGTGTGATGCCGCAAACCCGCGAAGCCGTTCAGCATGCCAAGGCAGCCGGTGTTCCACTGGTCGTTGCAGTGAACAAGATCGATAAGCCAGGTGCTGACCTCGATCGCATCCGTAACGAGCTGTCCGTCGAAGGCGTTACCTCCGAGGACTGGGGTGGTGACACGCCGTTCGTCAAGGTTTCGGCGAAGATGGGTACCGGTGTCGACGAGCTGCTCGAAGCCGTTCTGCTGCAGGCCGAGATCCTCGAACTGACCGCTACCCCAACCGCGCCAGGTCGTGGTGTGGTTGTCGAATCGCGCCTGGACAAGGGTCGTGGCCCGGTGGCGACCATCCTGGTTCAGGACGGTACCCTGCGTCAGGGCGACATGGTCCTGTGCGGTTCCAACTATGGCCGCGTACGCGCCATGCTCGACGAGAACGGCAAGCCTGTGAAGGAAGCTGGCCCGTCGATCCCGGTCGAAATCCTCGGCCTGGACGGTACTCCGGAAGCCGGTGACGAGCTGTCCGTGGTTGCCGACGAGAAGAAAGCCCGTGAAGTTGCCCTGTTCCGTCAAGGCAAGTATCGCGAGGTCAAGCTGGCCCGTGCTCACGCCGGCAAGCTGGAAAACATCTTCGAGACCATGGGTCAGGAAGAGAAGAAAACCCTCAACATCGTTCTCAAGACCGATGTGCGTGGTTCTCTGGAAGCGCTGCAGGGTTCGCTCGGCGGCCTGGGCAACGACGAAGTGCAAGTGCGCGTGATTGGTGGTGGCGTCGGTGGTATCACCGAGAGCGATGCCAACCTGGCGCTGGCTTCGAATGCAGTACTGTTCGGCTTCAACGTGCGTGCCGATGCCGGTGCGCGCAAGATCGTCGAGCAGGAAGGTCTGGATATGCGTTATTACAACGTGATCTACGACATCATCGAAGACGTCAAGAAGGCCCTGACCGGCATGCTCGGCAGCGATGTTCGCGAGAACATCCTGGGTGTCGCCGAAGTACGTGACGTGTTCCGTTCGCCGAAGTTCGGCGCCATCGCTGGCTGTATGGTCATCGAGGGTACCGTGTACCGCAACCGTCCGATTCGCGTACTGCGTGATGACGTTGTGATCTTCGAAGGCGAGCTGGAATCGCTGCGTCGCTTCAAGGACGATGCTTCCGAAGTCCGTTCGGGCATGGAGTGCGGTATTGGCGTCAAGAGCTACAACGACGTCAAGGTCGGCGACAAGATCGAAGTCTTCGAGAAAGTCCAGGTGGCTCGTACCCTTTAAGGGCGAGCGAGCCGCAAGCGCCTGCTACAGGGCGGCTTGCGGTACCTCTTCAGGTAGCGCCCGGTCAGGCATTCGTCTGTCCGGGCGTTTGCCGCTTTAAGTTACAGGTAGCAAGAATGGCCAAAGAATATAGCCGTACCCAACGTATTGGCGATCAGATGCAGCGCGAGCTGGCCGAGCTGATCCGTCGCGAAGTCAAGGACCCGCGTGTCGGTCTGGTGACTATCACCGCCGTGGACGTGAGCCGTGACCTGGGCCATGCCAAGGTGTTCATCACCGTCATGGGCGAGGAAACCCCGGATGCCGTGCAGCAGTCGCTCAAGGCATTGAATAGCGCCGCCAGCTTCCTGCGTCTGCACCTGGGGCGTTCGATGCAACTGCGCAGCGTGCCGCAGCTGCACTTCCATTTCGATGAAAGTGTCAGCCGTGGTGTGCACCTGTCGGCGCTGATCGAGCGTGCAGTGGCCGAAGACCGCCTGCACAAGGATGCCGACGAGTCGGACACCAAGGAGTAAGCGGTGGCCCAGGTCAAACGTATCCGCCGCAATGTCAGCGGCATCATCCTGCTCGACAAGCCGCTGGGCTTCACGTCCAATGCCGCCTTGCAGAAAGTGCGTTGGCTGCTGAACGCGGAAAAGGCCGGCCATACCGGTAGCCTCGACCCGCTGGCGACCGGCGTGTTGCCGCTGTGCTTCGGTGAAGCGACCAAGTTTTCGCAGTACTTGCTGGATTCCGACAAGGGCTACGAAACCGTCATGCAGATGGGGCAGACTACCAACACCGGCGATGCCGAGGGTGAGGTGCTGCAGACCCGCGACGTGACCGTTGGTCGCGCCGACATCGAAGCACTGCTGCCCCGTTTTCGCGGCCCGATCAGCCAGATACCGCCTATGTACTCGGCGCTCAAGCGTGACGGCCAGCCGTTGTACAAACTGGCACGTGCAGGAGAGGTAGTGGAGCGCGAGGCGCGTTCTGTTACTATTAACCGCTTGGAGTTGCTCGAGTGCGAAGGCACCCGTGCACGGTTGAGTGTAGGATGCAGCAAAGGCACCTATATCCGCACGCTGGTGGAGGATATCGGTGAAGCCCTTGGTTGCGGCGCCTATGTCGCCGAGCTGCGCAGGACCCAGGCAGGGCCCTTTGCGCTGGCACAGACGGTCACCCTCGAGGAACTCGAACAGGCCCATGCCGAAGGTGGCAACGAAGCGCTCGACCGCTTCCTGATGCCATCGGACAGCGGGCTGCAGGACTGGCCGTTGGTCAGCCTGTCGGAACACAGTGCGTTCTACTGGCTGCATGGCCAGGCGGTACGCGCGCCGGACGCGCCACAATTTGGCATGGTGCGGGTACAGGATCACAACGCACGCTTCATCGGTATCGGTGAAGTGAGCGAAGACGGGCGCATTGCGCCGCGTCGGCTGATTCGGTCGGAATGACCGAAACCGCGGGGTCAGGCAGTTGCCGAGCCCCACGGCATCAAGGGTGGCTGTCAGTAGGCACGGTCACACCTTTTTTATTAATACAGGGATTTGTCCCTGGCCTATTGGACCCCGCATGCGGGATCCGTTATCAGGAGAAGCCAAATGGCCCTCAGCGTTGAAGAAAAAGCTCAGATCGTTGCCGAATACCAGCAAGCCGCCGGCGATACCGGTAGCCCGGAAGTGCAGGTTGCTCTGCTGACCGCCAACATCAACAAGCTGCAAGGCCACTTCAAGGCCAACGATAAAGACCACCACTCCCGTCGTGGTCTGATCCGTATGGTCAACCAGCGTCGTAAGCTGCTGGATTACCTGAAGGGCAAAGACACCACTCGTTACAGCGCCCTGATCGGTCGCCTGGGCCTGCGTCGCTAATAGCGGCCTGGTCAGTGGTGTGCGTGGGGTGTCGCAGGCTTCGGCAGGGCTGTTTTGCAGCGCTGCCGTTGGGCACTTCACGCGTATCTCCGAGGTTGGCAGCCTGGCAATGCTGAGCGGTTTTTCCGCTTGGTGCCAGGCTCCCAGCCTCGTGTTGTATCTGGACGGTCAATGGGGCCGATTCCCCGTTCTGCCCAAGAATTCGCAAGAAACCAGTTCCCCCAAGAGCCACTGAAAAAGGTAGGAAACCGTGAACCCGGTAATCAAGACTTTCCAGTTCGGTCAATCGACCGTCACTCTCGAAACGGGCCGTATTGCCCGTCAGGCAACCGGCGCCGTGCTGGTTACCGTCGACAACGACGTCACCGTGCTGGTGACTGTGGTAGGCGCCAAACAGGCTGATCCAGGCAAGGGTTTCTTCCCGCTGTCGGTTCACTACCAGGAAAAGACCTACGCCGCTGGCAAGATCCCAGGTGGCTTCTTCAAGCGTGAAGGCCGTCCTTCCGAGAAAGAGACGCTGACCTCGCGCCTGATCGACCGTCCGATCCGTCCGCTGTTCCCGGAAGGCTTCATGAACGAAGTGCAGGTCGTCTGCACCGTGGTTTCCACCAGCAAGAAGACCGACCCGGACATCGCCGCGATGATCGGTACCTCGGCTGCCCTGGCCATTTCCGGCATTCCGTTCGAAGGCCCGATCGGCGCTGCCCGCGTTGCCTTCCACGAAAGCACTGGCTACCTGCTGAACCCGACCTACGAGCAACTGGCTGCCTCGAGCCTGGACATGGTCGTTGCCGGTACCTCCGACGCCGTACTGATGGTTGAATCGGAAGCTCAAGAGCTGACCGAAGACCAGATGCTGGGTGCCGTACTGTTCGCCCACGACGAATTCCAGGCTGTTATCCAGGCTGTCAAAGAGCTGGCTGCCGAAGCTGGCAAGCCGACTTGGGACTGGAAACCTGCCGTTGCCAACACCGAGCTGTTCAATGCTATCCGCGCCGAGTTCGGCGAAGCGGTTTCGCAGGGTTACACCATCACCGTCAAAGCCGACCGCTATGCGCGTCTGGGTGAGCTGCGTGACCAGGCGGTTGCCAAGTTCTCCGGTGAAGAAGGCCAGCCTTCGGCTTCCGAAGTAAAAGACATCTTCGGCGAAATCGAATACCGCACCGTTCGCGAAAACATCGTCAACGGCAAGCCACGTATCGACGGCCGCGACACCAAGACTGTACGCCCGCTGAACATCGAAGTGGGTGTGCTGCCGAAAACTCACGGTTCGGCACTGTTCACCCGTGGCGAAACCCAGGCCCTGGTCGTTGCGACCCTGGGTACTGCCCGTGATGCCCAGCTGCTGGACACCCTCGAAGGCGAGAAGAAAGACCCCTTCATGCTGCACTACAACTTCCCACCGTTCTCGGTAGGTGAGTGTGGCCGCATGGGCGGTGCTGGCCGTCGCGAAATCGGCCACGGCCGTCTGGCCCGCCGTTCGGTTCAGGCCATGCTGCCTGCTGCTGACGTGTTCCCGTACACCATCCGTGTGGTTTCGGAAATCACCGAATCCAACGGTTCCAGCTCCATGGCTTCGGTCTGCGGTGCTTCCCTGGCCCTGATGGACGCCGGTGTGCCGATGAAGGCGCCAGTTGCCGGTATCGCCATGGGCCTGGTCAAGGAAGGCGACAAGTTCGCAGTCCTGACTGACATCCTGGGTGACGAAGACCACCTGGGCGACATGGACTTCAAGGTAGCCGGTACCGCCAAAGGCGTCACCGCGCTGCAGATGGACATCAAGATCAACGGCATCACCGAAGAGATCATGGAAATCGCCCTGGGCCAAGCCCTGGAAGCGCGCCTGAACATCCTCGGCCAGATGAACCAGATCATTGGCCAGTCGCGTACCGAACTGTCGGCCAACGCCCCGACCATGATCGCGATGAAGATCGACACCGACAAGATCCGTGACGTCATCGGTAAAGGCGGCGCCACCATTCGCGCCATCTGCGAAGAGACCAAGGCTTCGATCGACATCGAAGACGACGGCTCGATCAAGATCTTCGGCGAAACCAAGGAAGCGGCAGATGCTGCCAAGCAGCGCATCCTGGGCATCACCGCCGAGGCCGAGATCGGCAAGATCTACGTCGGCAAGGTCGAGCGCATTGTCGATTTCGGCGCCTTCGTCAACATCCTGCCTGGCAAGGATGGCCTGGTGCACATCTCCATGCTGAGCGATGCTCGCGTCGAGAAAGTCACCGACATCCTCAAAGAAGGCCAGGAAGTCGAAGTGCTGGTACTGGACGTGGACAACCGCGGCCGTATCAAGCTGTCGATCAAAGACGTCGCTGCGGCCAAGGCCTCGGGCGTCTAAGCGACCGTCACGCAATAGAGAAAGGGCCCTTCGGGGCCCTTTTTTCATGGGGACGGGAACCTTTTGCGGACTTGCATCTTGCATGCAGGTTTACCGCGCAGATTGCAAAATGCACGACCGCAGCAGCGATGGTGTTTTGCTAACTGTTTGATTTAAAAGGAAATAAACGGAGAAGCCAAGCTGGCACAGCCCATGCAACTACCTTCATACCTGACGCCAGGACATACGGCGCAGACCCTTCGAAAAACAGGAGTGACCCACATGAAGAAGTTCGCCATTGCTGCCGCTACTGCTACCGCTCTGACCCTGACCATGGCTAACGGTGCATTCGCCGCTGAGCCAACCCAGGCTCCAGTCATGTTGGCGGCCAACACCGTCGACAACGCCAAGCAAGAAGGCTCCGACACTTGGATCACTACCAAGGTCAAAGCTGATCTGCTGACTGAAAAAGGCATCCCAGGCAGCGACATCAAAGTCGAGACCAGCCAAGGTGTTGTTTCGCTGTCTTCTGATGTGAAGGTTACCGAATCGCAGAAAGCAGAAGCGGTGCGCATCACCAAGAACATCAAAGGCGTCAAGAGCGTAATGTCTGACGGCCTGAAAGCCGAGTAAAGGAATGTCCCGTCGGCCAAATGGATTTGGCCACTTTCAGCAAAGCCCTGGCCCGTGCCAGGGCTTTTTCTTGAGTTCAATACACTGGGTTGCGCGCGATCACATCGCTTTCGAAGCATTCCTGCTCAAGGATCAGAGGCTCCACCAATGGGCGGCTGTCGCGAAAATGCGCGGTCTGGGTATGCGCTTCATACGCAGCATCATCGCGGTAGATTTCGTACAGGTAGATCACCTCCGGATCAACCCGGTCCTGCGACACATCGAACACCAGACAGCCAGGCTCACTCGCCACGGAAGCTGCAGCATTGACCTTGATTGCACTCAGGAAAGCGTCGGCGCATCCAGGCTTCACTCGGGTCTTGATGAACAGGCTATACACAAATCTCTCCTTTTGTTTTAAATTCAATAATGAATTGTATACAAAAATGGAGCTTCGCCAATGTCCGAATTGCCTGCACGCCCTGGCCGCCTGAATGGCTTGCGCCACATCGCCCTGCTGGTGCCTAACCTGGAAGAGTGTGAACGCTTCTACGTCGATGTGCTGGGCATGGAAGTGCTGAATCGCGCCAATGAGGACCTGGTGTACCTCACTTGCGGTAACGACAACCTGTCATTGGGGCGTGGGGCAGGGGCGGCCAACGGGTTGCAGACCCTGGATCACTACGGGTTCGTTGTCGACAGTGTGGAGGAGCTGGAGGCCTGGTATGCCTACTTCAAGGCCCGTGGCGTGACCTTGCTCGACCGGCCGTTCAACCATGGTGACGGCGCACGCAGCTTCCACCTGCTGGACCCGGCCGGGAACAAGGTTCAACCGTTGTATCACCCGGCGGTGTCGGGGCAGCGCTTGGTTTAAAGCCCGTGCTGGCCTCTTCGCGGGCACGCCCGCTCCCACAGGTAGTGCGCAGGCCTGTGGGGGCAGGCGTGCCTGCGAACAGGCCAGGCCTGCCAGAGGGGATTACTCGGCATCCAGGTGCATCGGTGTCACCACCCGGCCATCGCTTTGAGGCTGCCCCAGGCTGGTATCGATGAAGTACACCCGGTCGTCTTCCAGCTTGCCCTTGTCGACCAGGTAGTCCTTGATGCTGCTGGCCCGCTCCTGCCCCAAGGTACGCAGCAAGGCGGTACTCTCGGCCCACGACTTGATCACGGCCTCGCGCAGCTTGGCGGCGCGCTCGTCACGGCCCAACTGCTCCCATTCGGCAGGCGGCTGCTGCTTCAGGCGGGTGCGGTAGATGCCTTCGAGCATCGCCGGTTTGTCACTGTCGTCAACCACCAGCATCGAGGCATTGGCCGGCACCTTGTCACCCCGTCGCTGCAGGATCTTGTACCAGGTGGCCTGGTACTCACGCTCCAGGCGTTGTTGCGCGATGAGCGGGCCATCACTGGCCTGGGCGCTGGTGCCTTCGATTTCCAGGCGCAGTTCCGGGCGCTCTTTCAGCGCGGATGCCAGCTTGTCCAAGGACGACTGGGCCTCGCCGCTGAGTTCGCTGGAGCCGGGGGCGAACGCCACGTTGCCAAGGTCTTCCGAGCTACCGCCGCTGATCAGCCCGCCAATGAATTTGAATGGCGCCTGCGCCGCGCGCAGCACCAGGTTGCGCAGGGTTTGCCAAACAATCGGCATCACGCTGAATTGCGGGTTGTTGAGGTCGCCAGACACCGGCAGCTCGATCGAGATCTTGCCCTCGGTATCCTTCAGCAATGCCACCGCCAGGCGGATCGGAAGGTCGACCGCATCCGGGCTGTCGACTTTCTCGCCCAACTGCAGTTGCTCCACTACTACCTTGTTCTCGGCCTTGAGCTGGCCGTTGGTGATCAAGTAGTGCAGGTCCAGGTTCAGCCGCCCCTTGCGGATGCGGAAGCCGGCGAACTTGCCGGAGTAGGGCGTCAGCGTGGTCAGTTCGACGCGCTTGAAGCTGGTGGCAATGTCCAGGCTGGCCAGTGGGTTGAACGGGTTGAGTGCGCCCTTGATGGTAACCGGTGCGTAGCGGTCTACCTTGCCCTTGACGTCGACCTTGGCCGGCTGTGGCTTGCGGTTGTCGATGGTGCCGATCTGCCCGTTGAGTTGCTGGATGGCTGTGGCGAAGTTGGGGGTTAGCGACAGGTCGGCAAAGTTGGCCGAGCCGTCGTTGATGTCGATCTGCCCGATATGGATGCCAAGCGGCTTGTTGCTGCTGGCCGTGGTCGGCTTGGGCTGGCTGCTCGCCGGGGCGTCGGCCGGTTGCGGGATCAGCAGATCATTCACGTTAGTGGTGCGGTCTTCGTTGATGATGAAGCGTGCATAGGGCTGCAGCAGGGTCACCTTGTCGATCGACAGAGCATCGCCGTGCACGTAGGACAAGCCGTCGACGTTCACCTGCTGCCATTTGACGAAGTCGCGGCTCTTGATGGTGTCGAGGGTATGCAACTGGCTGACCTGCGCCTTTCCGGTCACATTGAAGGCCAGCGGCGCGGTGTTCTTCAGGTCGACCTTGAGGTCGCTCGAGAGCATGCCGCTGCGCAGCTCCAGCAGGATGAACGGGCTGATGTAGGCCTGGGCTACACGCAGGTCGATGTCGCGGGTGCTCACATCCAGCTTTGCCCATATCGGTGCCAGGTTGACCTGGCCTGCAGCCTGCAGCTTGCCTTGCTTACCCACACCGGTATCGAGTTTGAGGGTGAAGGGCGACTGGTTGAGGCTGTCGAAACCTTGCAGGTCGGCATTGAGAGGGCCAATGTCCAAGGCTACCGGTGCCTTTTGGCTGCGATCTTCCAGGTGTACCAGGTAGTTGCGCAACTGCACGTCCTTGAGCAGCACTTGCCAGGGTTTGCTTGGCTCGTTGACCGCTTTCTCTTCAGGCGTAGGTGCTGCGGCCGCCGGCTCGGCCTTTTCCTTCGGCGTGGCCTTGGCGGGTTGGCTGGCGAACAGCTTCTGCCAGTCGAGCTGGCCATCTTTTTCCAGCGCCGCCCAGGTTTCGAGCTTTTCGCTGCGAACCTTGCCCACCGTGACCTGCTGCTTGACCAGGTCAATGGAGGTTTCGCTAACCTCCAGGCTGGCCAGGCGTGCCAACGGTCGGCCATCCGGCGCCTTGATGGCGAATGGCGCGATGCGCACGGAGACGTTATCCAGCAGCAGCTCGGTCTGTTTGGCGAGGTTGAGCTTGTAGTGCGTATCGAGGCTTACCACGCCGTCTTCCAGCACCAGTGGCACGGCATCGCGCACGTAGGGCCAGAACAGCTTCATCTTGCCGTCAGTGACCTTCAGTGTGCCTTCAGAGGCGATCGGCGACAGGCTCAGCGTGCCCTTCCAGTCGATGCGTCCGCCATTGGGGCCGCTGGCCACCAAGGTCATGTCGGCGTTGTCGTTGGGCAGGGTGCTGAGGTTTTTCAGCTCCAGATTCATGTTGTCGTAGAGGAACTCGATCGGCTCGCTGGGCCGCAGGTCCTCGAAGTGCAGGTAACCGTCGATGAGCTTGATGCTGCCAATACGCAGCGGGAACGGGTCGCTGGGCGGCTCTTCGGGTTTGGCTTCGCTGGCCGGTAGTTTGAACAACCCGGTCAGGTTGAGGGTACCGTCCTTGGCGAACAGCACTTCGTTGCGCGGTTTGTCGAGCTCCACCGCTTCCAGATGCAGGGCTTTTGTCCACAGGCTGTCGAGCGAGGCGTTAGCGTAAAGACGCTCGAAACCGACCTGTTCCTTGCCCGGCTCGCCGATCTGCAGGCCCCACAGCGTCAGCTCGAGGCTGAAGGGGTTGAGTTCGATCCGTTCGAGGTGGGCCGGCACGGTGGCGTATTGGGCCAACTGCTGGTTGGCGATGCGCAGTGCGACACCGGGAAGAATGAGAAAGCCGAGCAGGCTATACAGGGCTACCAAGGCCACGATTGCGCCAGCGGCGCGAGTCAATCCTTTGTACATGTGTCGCTTCGTCTGTCTAAGCAGGAGTGCTTGGAGTATGGCACGTTAAATCAGTTCCGCAGGGGCCAACCTTTTCGCTCAATCAATGCCCATGCGCCGTTTGGCCCGGTGTGCCGAGCCGTCGCGCATTGCCCAGCGCAATACCGGCGCGGTGCGGCGCAGGCCCAGGCGGATCAGGCGCTGCTGCAGGGGCCCGTGCTGCAGGCCGAGCAGTGCCTGGGCCCAGCCGGGCAGCAAGTCGATACCCGCGTGCAGCATCAGTTTGCCAACCGGCTGTGCCAGGCGGCTGGGTGCAGGGGCGTCGAGCAGGATTCGCATGACCTCATGGCTGCGCGTATCACAGTGCAGCTGTGGGCGTATGTGTTGCAGATAGTCTTCAACTTGCTGGCACGAGCGCGGCACGTCACGGGCACCGAGGCGCTCGGCGATCAGGGCGATTTCGTTGTAATAGGCATCCTGCTCGGCGCGTGGCAGGTGTGGGTTGCGGTAACGCAGGTGGGCGGCGAGGAAACGGCTGACCTCCGCTACATGCACCCAGGTCAACAGATCCGGGTCGCTGGCCGCATAAGGGCGGCCATCGGGTGCAGTGCCGGTGACCTGCAGGTGAATGGTGCGCACTTTGTCGATCAGCCACTCGGCATCGCCAGTGGCGCCGAAGGTGGTGCCGGAAATGAACTGGCTGGTGCGGCGCAAGCGGCCGAGCAGGTCTTCACGAAAATTGGAGTGGTCCCACACACCGGCCAAGGCCAGGGGATGCAACAACTGCAGCATCAGCGCGCTGATGCCACCGACCAGCATGCTCGGGAAGTCGCCATGTACCCGCCAGCTAATACTGTGCGGGCCGAACAGGCCGGGGTCGCCCTTGGGCGATTCCAGGTCGAGCTGGCCGAGGGCCAGCCCAGTGAGGCTCATGACCTGGGTTTCGATACGGCGACGAAGGGCTTCCATGGCGACCTGCTGTACAGGGCGGCCAGATTTGCGGCCGCCGGTTACTGGTTGAGGCGTTTGTCGATCAGGCCCTGTACCACGCTTGGGTCGGCCAGGGTCGAGGTATCGCCCAGGTTTTCCAGCTCATTGCAGGCGATTTTGCGCAGTATACGCCGCATGATCTTGCCTGAGCGCGTCTTGGGTAGCGCTGGCGCCCACTGAATCAGCTCAGGCTTGGCGAAGCTGCCGATTTCCTTGCTGACCAGGGCCAGCAGCTCGGCCTTCAGCGTGTCATCTGGTGTCACGCCATTCATGGTCGTGACGAAGGCGTAGACGCCTTGGCCCTTGAGGTCGTGGGGGTACCCGACCACCGCGGCTTCGGCCACGCTGTCATGCAGCACCAGTGCGCTTTCCACTTCAGCGGTGCCGATGCGGTGCCCGGACACGTTGATCACATCGTCGATGCGCCCGGTGATCCAGTAGTCGCCATCGGCATCGCGGCGGGCACCGTCGCCAGTGAAGTAGTAGCCGGGCAAGGGCTTGAAGTAGGTGTCGACCATCCGCTGGTGGTCGCCGTAGACGCTGCGGATCTGCCCGGGCCAGCTGGCTTTGATCGCCAGCACGCCGGCGCCTGGGCCTTCGATCAGTTTGCCTTTTTCGTCCAGGAGCACCGGTTGCACGCCGAACATTGGCTGGGTGGCGCAGCCGGGTTTGAGTGACTGTGTGCCGGGCAGTGGGGTGAGCATGATGCCGCCGGTTTCGGTCTGCCACCAGGTATCCACAATCGGGCAGCGCTTCTGCCCGACCTCTTCGAAATACCATTCCCAGGCTTCCGGGTTGATCGGCTCGCCGACGCTGCCCAGCAGACGCAGGCTTTTGCGTGAGGTGCTCTTCAGTGGCGCAGAGCCCTCGCGCATCAGTGCGCGCAGGGCGGTCGGGGCGGTGTAGAAGATGTTCACCTGGTGTTTGTCCACCACCTGCCAGAAGCGCGAGGTGTCTGGGTAGTTGGGCACGCCTTCGAACATCAGCGAGATTGCGCCATTGGCCAGCGGGCCGTAGACGATGTAGCTGTGGCCAGTCACCCAGCCGACATCGGCGGTGCACCAGAACACCTCGCCGTCACGATAATCGAACACCACCTTGAAGGTCATCGTTGCCTGCAGCAGGTAGCCGCCGGTGGTATGCAGCACCCCTTTGGGTTTGCCAGTGCTGCCGGAGGTGTAGAGGATGAACAGCGGGTCTTCGGCCTCCATCGGTTCAGGGGGGCAGTCGTCGCCGGCCTCTTTCGTCGCTTCGTGATACCAGAGGTCGCGGCCCTCGGCCCAGGCAACATCGCCGCCAGTGCGGCGCACCACCAATACGCTACTGACCGCTGGGCAACTGGCCAAGGCTTTGTCGACGTTCTGTTTCAGTGGGATGCGTTTACCGCCACGCACGCCTTCATCGGCGGTGATCACGGTGCGGCAGTCGGCATCGAGAATACGGTCTCGCAAGGCATCGGGGGAGAAACCGCCAAACACCACCGAGTGGATGGCGCCGATGCGGGTGCAGGCGAGCATGGCGAACGCGGCCTCGGGAATCATTGGCATGTAGATGCACACCCGGTCGCCTTTCTTCACACCGCGCGCTTTCATTGCATTGGCCAGGCGGCAGACCTGACGGTGCAGTTCGCGGTAGGTGATGGCCTTGGAGTCCTTGGGATCGTCGCCTTCCCACAGCAGGGCCGTTTGCTCGCCGCGCTGGGCCAGGTGGCGGTCGATGCAGTTGAAGCTGACGTTGAGTTGAGCGCCGTCGAACCAGCGGGCCTTGCCGGTATGCAGGTCGCATTGCTGCACGCTTGACCACGGTTTGATCCAGTCCAGGCGTTTGGCCTGTTCGGCCCAGAAGGTGTCTGGGTCTTCGACCGACTGGCGGTAGAGGCGGCGGTAGTCTTCGGGGGTGAGGGCGGCGGACTGGCTGACGGCCAGGGCCTGGGGGTATTTGCGGATATCGAACATGGCGGGTGGTCCTGCTCTTGTAAGGGGCGATGGACTGCAACGGCTATTCGATAGGACAGTGTAGCTGGGAGCGGTGTTCAACCTGGGCCGGCCTCTTCGCGGGTAAACCCGCTCCTACGAGGTAACGCGTTGCCTGGTAGGAGCGGGTTTACCCGCGAAGAGGCCGGTACAGGCTTCGGATCAACCGCGGTGACGGCCGCGGAAGTAGTTGATCAGGCCTTGGGTGGAACCGTCTTCGGCGCTGTCTTCCAGGCTGCCGACCAAGCGCTGGTAAACGCCCTTGCCCAGTTCCTTGCCCAGCTCGACGCCCCACTGGTCGAAGGCGTTGATACCCCAGATAACGCTCTGTACAAACACCTTGTGCTCGTACATCGCCACCAACGCGCCCAGGCGGCGCGGGCTGATGCGCTCGACCACCAACGTGTTGCTCGGGCGGTTACCCGGGATTACCTTGTGCGGGGCCAGCTTTTCGATGTCTGCTTCGTTGAGGCCTTTAGCGCGCAATTCGGCTTCGGCTTCCTCGCGGGTTTTGCCCAGCATCAGCGCCTGGCTCTGCGACAGGCAGTTGGCGTACAGCCACTGGTGGTGGTCGGCCACCGGGTTGAAGCTCACCACCGGCACGATGAAATCGGCCGGAATCAACTGGGTGCCCTGGTGCAGCAACTGGTGGTAGGCATGCTGGCCGTTGCAGCCCACGCCGCCCCAGATCACCGGCCCGGTGTCGGTCTTCACCGGGGTACCGTCTTGCAGCACGCTCTTGCCGTTGGATTCCATGTCCAGCTGCTGCAAGTGCTTGGTGATGTTGCGCAGGTAGTGGTCGTACGGCAGGATCGCGTGGCTGTTTGCGTCCCAGAAGTTGCCATACCACACGCCCAGCAGGGCCAGTAGCACCGGCATGTTCTTGTCGAACGGTGCGGTCTGGAAGTGCTGGTCCATGGTGTAGGCGCCGGACAGCAGTTCCTTGAAGTTGGCAGTGCCGATGGCCAGGGCGATCGGCAGGCCGATGGCCGACCACAGCGAGTAGCGCCCGCCCACCCAGTCCCACATCGGGAAGATGTTTTCTTCGCGGATACCGAACGCTACAGCAGCGGCCTTGTTGCTGGACACTGCAATGAAGTGGCGGTACAGCTCGGCTTCCGAGCCGCCTTGGGCCAGGTACCAGGTACGCGCGGCCATGGCGTTTTTCAGCGTCTCGAGGGTGTTGAACGACTTCGACGAGACGATGAACAGGGTGGTTTCGGCGCGCAGGTTGGCCGACAGCTCGTGGAACTCGCTGCCGTCGATATTGGCCAGGTAGTGGCAGCGCACGCCGCGCTGGGCGTAGGGTAGCAGCGCTTCGGACACCAGCTCGGGGCCGAGGAACGAACCGCCAATGCCAATGTTGACCACGTCGGTGATCGGTTTTTCGCTGTAGCCGCGCCACAGGCCATCGTGAATGCGGCCGACCAGTTCGGTAATCTGGTTGAGCACCTTGTGCACTTCCGGCATGACGTTCACGCCGTTGACGCTGAGTTTGTCACCTACGGGCCGGCGCAAGGCGGTGTGAAGCACCGGGCGGCCTTCGGAGGCGTTGATGATCTCACCGCTGAACATCGACTTGATGGCGTCTTGCAGGCCCACTTCATTGGCCAGGCTGACCAGCAGCTCGCGGCTTTGCTCGGTGATCAGGTTTTTTGAGTAGTCGAGGAACAGGCCGCAAGCGCTAAGGGAAAACTGGTCGAAGCGTTTGGCATCGGCGGCGAAGGCTTCGCGCATGCTGAAGCTTTGCATGGCGTCGCGGTGTTTCTGAAGCGCCTGCCAGGCGGGCAGGGCCGTCACATCGTGGGGTGTACGGTAATACGCCATTGCGCGGGGTTCCCTTGGTGCGTGGTGAGGGCTTGGACACGGCAGTCGTTGCCGGGTTCAGGCTGGCACCATTATAGGCAAAGGCCACGTGCTGGGAATGGGTATGGCAGGGGGATTTTGGTGGGGCATTGCAAGCAAGCCCGCCCCTACAGGTAAACGTGCAGGAGCGGGCTTGCCCGCGAATGGGCTGCAAGGCAGCCCAAGACCGTTATGCGGTCTTCTCTTCCACATGCAGGTAGAGGTTGTCGATCAAGCGTGTGTTACCCAGGTAAGCCGCCGCAATCACCACCAGGTCTCGATCATCGATCACTGCCGGGCGCAAGCTTACGGCATGGCGTACTTCCAGGTAATCCGGGCGGAAACCCGCTGCGCTCAGTTGCGCCTGGCCTTCAGCGACCAGCGCGGCAAAATCTCGCTGGCCATGACCGATGCCCGCTGCAATGTGCTGCAGTGTGCGGTACAGCGCTGGCGCAACAGTAAGCTGCTCTGGCGTGAGGTAGCCATTGCGCGACGACAGCGCCAAGCCGTCTTCGGCACGCACGGTGGGTTCGCCGATGATCTGGATCGGCATGTTCAGGTCGCGCACCATGGCGCGGATCACCGCCAACTGCTGATAGTCCTTCTCGCCGAACACGGCAAGGTCTGGCTGGACCATGTTGAACAGCTTGTTGACCACGGTGGCCACGCCCTCGAAATGCCCAGGCCGGCTGGCGCCGCACAGGCCTTCGGAAAGCTGCGGCACGCTGACGCGTGTCTGCACGCTCATGCCGTCGGGGTACATCTCTTCCACGGTGGGCGCGAACAGCAGGTTGCAGCCGGCCTGCACCAGGCGCTCCTGGTCGGCTGCCAGGGTGCGTGGGTATTTGTCGAGGTCTTCGTTGGCGCCGAACTGCAGCGGGTTGACGAAGATACTGGCGACCACGAAGTCGGCGCGCTGGGCAGCCTTGGTCACCAAGGCTGCATGGCCGCTGTGCAGGTTGCCCATGGTCGGCACGAAACCGATGCGTTTGCCCTCACCGCGCGCGCGGGCCACTGCCGCGCGCAGTTCGCGGACGGTCTTGACTGTATTCATGCACTGAACCCGTGTTCGCTGCCTGGGAAACTGACTTGCTTGACCGCCTCAACGTAAGCGACGAGGGCGCTATGGATATCCGGTTGGCCCTGCATGAAGTTCTTCACGAACTTCGGTACCCGGCCGCTCAGCGACAGGCCGAGCATGTCGTGCAGTACCAGTACCTGGCCATCGGTGGCGCTGCCGGCGCCAATGCCGATTACCGGGATGCCAACGGCATTGGTGATTTCCGCTGCCAGCTCGCTGGGTACGCACTCGAGCAGCAGCATGGCCGCACCGGCCTGTTCCAGGGCAATGGCGTCGGCGCGCATCTGCCGGGCCTGGGCCTCCTGGCGGCCCTGCACTTTGTAGCCGCCCAGCACGTTGACGGTTTGCGGGGTCAGGCCCATGTGCGCGCACACCGGCACACCACGCTCGGCCAGCAAGCGGATGGTTTCGGCCAGCCAGGCTGCGCCTTCGATTTTTACCATGTGGGCGCCGGCCTGCATCAGTGTGGCGCTGTTGGCAAAGGCCTGCTCCGGCGTGGCGTGGGCCATGAACGGCAGGTCGGTGAGGATCAGCGCGCCGTCGTTGCCGCGTTTGACGCTGGCGGTGTGGTAGGCCATCTCCGCCGTGGTGACCGGCAAGGTGCTGTCGTGGCCCTGCAGGACCATCCCCAGCGAGTCGCCCACCAGCAACACTTCAACGCCGGCCTGGCTGGCGGCCTTGGCGAAGGTCGCGTCGTAGCAGGTCAGCATGGTGATTTTTTCACCCTTGGCCTTGAGGCCGTTAAGGGTGGTAAGGGTTACTTCAGGCATGTAGGAAATTCCTCGTTCAGGCGCTGTAAAAAACGACTGCATTCAACGCGTGTAGTCATCTTCCGGAGCGGCACATCATCGCGCGTGATGTTCGGGCACAGGTCCGTCCGGGCCTAAATACGGGTATGCGGCACTTTGGTGCCACACGGGACGCCTATAGTCGTGAGCGAGGTGGGGGAAGTCAATCACCCTGTTACCGCATTGTTACGATCAGGGTGTTACTGGCGTTACCGAGGTGGTAATGCAGGCTGGAACGCCCGGTCTACAGGCGTTCCAGGCCGACGAATGGGCATTCGTCGAGCAGTTGCGCGAGGGCACGACCATCGGCCAGGCGGAAATCGCCCGGTACCAGCTCGGCCAACGGATACAGCACGAAGGGGCGGGCATGCATGTGGTAATGCGGCACTTTCAGGCGTGGCTGGTCGAGCACCTGGTCACCGAACAGTAAGATGTCCAGGTCCAGCGTACGTGGGCCCCAGCGTTCCTTGCGCACGCGGCCCTGGTCGTTTTCGATGGCCTGCAACGCATCGAGCAATGCCAGTGGCGCCAGGGTGGTGTCCAGGGCGGCGACAGCGTTGGTGTAGCGCGGTTGGCCGGGCAGCAGCGAATCACTGGTGTACAGGGCCGAGGCGGCTACCAGGCGCGTGGCTTCGACCTGGTCCAGCGCCTGCAAGGCGCTACGCAACTGCTCGGCAGGTGCGTCCAGGTTGCTGCCCAGACCTACGTAGGCGCGAATGGTCACTCGAACGCCTCGTCGCCACTGCGCTTGCGTTTGCTGCCGCTGCGCTTGCGCTTGCGCGGGCCGGCACTGTCGTCACGGCTACCAAGCTCGCGGATCATCTCGCGGCGCTCGCTGTCGTTTGCCTCCTGGTAATCGGTCCACCACTGGCCCAGGTCGTCGGTTTCTTCCCCGGCGCTTTCACGCAGCAGCAGGAAGTCGTAACCGGCGCGGAAACGCGGGTTGTCCAGCAGCATGTCGGCGCGCTTGCCGCTGCGGCGCGGCAGGCGCTCCTGCATGTCCCAGATCTCGCGGATCGGCAGGGTGAAACGCTTGGGGATGGCAATGCGCGCGCACTGCTCGGCGATGAGGTCGTGGGCTGCACCGTTCATGGCCGGGATCGGCGGCACGCCCTGATTCTGCAGGTGCAGCACACGGGCCGGCAGAGCTGGCCAGAGCAGAGCAGCAAACAGGAAGGCTGGCGTCACCGGCTTGCCCTGCTTCACGCGCAGGTCGGTGTTGTTCAGTGCCTGGCTGATCAGCGTGTGGGTGTAGGTCGGCCGCTCATCCAGCGCGTGGGCACTGGCCGGGAACAGCGGTTCGAACAACTCCAGGTCAACCAGCATTTCGAAGGCGATGGCACCTTGGCCGCTGAGGAACAGCTTGAGGCATTCCTCGAACAGGCGCGCGGGTGGAATTTCGCGCAGCATCGGGGCCAGGCCGCGAATTGGCAGGTAGGTGTGCTTTTCGATGCCAAAGTCGAGCTTGGCGGCAAAGCGCACCGCGCGCAGCATGCGCACCGGGTCTTCCTGGTAGCGGTGGGTCGGGTCCCCGATCAGCCGCAGCAGGCGATTGCGCACGTCGTGCACACCGTTGGCGTAATCGAGAATGCGCTCGCTGACCGGATCGTAGTACAGGGCGTTGATGGTGAAGTCGCGGCGTTGCGCGTCCTCTTCCAGGGTGCCGTACACGTTGTCTCGCAGAATGCGGCCACTGGCGTTATGCGACGAACGGTGGGCATCGCCCTGGTCGTCCTCGGAGTGGTGGGCGCGGAAGGTGGCGACTTCAATGATCTCACGGCCGAAATGCACATGGACCAATTTGAAGCGACGACCAATGATGCGGGCGTTGCGGAACTCGGCACGGACCTGTTCGGGGGTGGCGCTGGTGGCGACGTCGAAGTCCTTCGGCGTGATGCCCAGCATCAGGTCGCGGACACAGCCACCGACCAGGTAAGCCTGGTAGCCGGCGCTTTGCAGGCGCTCCACGATGTTCACCGCATGACGGCTGAACTGGTGGCGCTGCAGCGAGTGCTGGCTCTTGTTGATCACCTCGGGCGTGGTGCGCCTGTGGTGCGGGCCCGGTACGGGCGGGCGGAAAGACTGGAACAGCTTCTTCAGCATGGGATGCACTGTGTGAAGGAATGTTCGGCCAAGAATAGGAGAATGGCCGCATGATGGGCGGGGATTCTAGCATTTACTCGGGGAATGGTGTAGGCGGGTAGCAGGATGCCTGCCAGAAGGGTAGAAACGACAAGGGGAGCCTAAGCTCCCCAAGAAGTCGTTGCGTGCTCTTATTGTTTTTTTGCTGGGCTTCTTGTTTTTGTTGAGTGCCCTGTCCACAAATCTCGAAGCTTGTGGACGACCCCCAAACCGGGGGTAAAGAGCAAACGGATTGCTTTGGCCGCTGATGACACGTTGATCTGTCGATCCAACCAGTTCAGGCGCTGCTTTTAGTGCAGTTTTTGTTGTTCTCTGCCTGGTTGTGGGGCAAGCCCCAAACACGCATCCTCTCCAAAAGAATCAGTTAGCTGCGCCTCCGCCATCTTGTTTTTATTGTGCGTGAGCCGTTTCGTCTTGTTCTTATTCTGAGTTGCAGTGCTTGTTATTGTTCTTGTACCAAACATATAGCAGGTGCCGTGCCAACTTTTCAAAACTCAGTAAAATCAAGGGGTTGAGCGGGTTCTGCAATTTTTGGCAGGTCGAAAATGTCGCAATTTCGTTACCGTACGCCTCGGGGACTGTTACGGCGGAAAGCTTGGGTAACAGATTTTTACGGGAGGTGAGGTGTTACCTGGGGTGTTCGCCGTGACACGTTCAGCGCCTGTGAGACCGAGCGCCGCCCGCGCGGCGCTTCGCGGCTAAAGCTGCTCCTACATGTGTTCGGGCCAATTTTTTCTGTGGGATTTGCGCGCGAACGCCTTGGCGCATGGCTCGAGATTGCGTCGTACAACAAGGCGGTCGCGCGCGCGTGGCACAGGAGGGACTGGCCCGAAACAAATGTAGGAGCGGCTTTAGCCGCGAAGCGCCGCGCGGGCGGCGCTCGATCTCACCGACGCCGCATAGGCTGCGGCGTACGGTGCGCAGGTCGGTTATTCGCTGGTAGCGTTGCTCTTGCGCCGTGGGATGCCCAGGCGCTGGCGGCGTTCCCACAGGCACTTGCGGCTGACGCCGAGCTTGCGTGCCAGTTCGGTCTCGGTCATGTGGTCCTGGTGTTCAAGCACGAAGTGCTGGAAATAGTCTTCCAGCGACAGGTCTTCGGTCGGCTCGTGGCTGGCATTGCCCGCGTTGGCCACCACCAGGGCATTGTCGAGGAGGTCATCCTCTTCCAGGTCGCTCAGCTCGATGTCGATGCCCAGCAGCTCGGCGGAAATTTCTGCGCTCTCGCTGAGAATCACCGCGCGCTCCACGGCGTTTTCCAGTTCACGCACGTTACCGGGCCAGCTGTAGTGACGAATGGCTTGCTCGGCCTCGGCCGAGAAGTGCAGGTCGTCGCGGCCGATGCGAGCGCTTTGGCGGGCGAGGAAGACGTTGGCGATCTCGTTGACGTCGCTACCACGCTCGCGCAGAGCCGGCAGCTTCAGGGCGATGACGTGCAGTCGGTAATACAAGTCTTCACGGAACTGGCCGGCCTTGGCCAGGTTCTTCAGGTCACGGTGGGTCGCGGCGATCAGGCGCACATCGACCTTTTGCGACTGCACCGAACCTACCCGGCGTATCTCGCCTTCCTGCAGCACACGCAGCAGGCGAGCCTGGGCTTCGAGCGGCAGTTCGCCAATTTCATCGAGGAACAGCGTACCGCCATCGGCGGCCTCCACCAAGCCGGCGCGCCCGGCGCTGGCGCCGGTGAACGCGCCTTTTTCGTGGCCGAACAGCTCGGATTCGATCAGCGTTTCGGGGATGGCCGCGCAGTTCACCGAGATCATCGGTGCCTTGGCCCGGCGAGACAGGTTGTGCAGGGCGCGGGCCACCAGCTCTTTACCGGTGCCGGACTCGCCCTGGATCAGCACATTGGAGTCGGTAGGCGCGACTTTGCGGATCTTGCTGTACATGTCCTGCATGGGCTGGCACGAGCCGATGATGCCGATTTCGCCATTGGCCGTTGCCGCGCTGCCTTTGTCGGGCGCTGTAGCCTTGCCATTGCTGGCGCGTGGCTCGGCAGGCGGTGCAGCAGCGGGGGCGTTCTGCCGGTCACGCAGAATACGCGCTACGGCCTGCAGCATCTCGTCATGGTCGAAGGGCTTGGCGATGTAGTCCACCGCGCCCATTTTCATCGAGTCCACCGCTGAGCGCAGGCTGGCGTAACTGGTCATGATCAGCACCGGGGTGCCCTGGCCGAGCTTGATCAGCTCGGTGCCGGGCGCGCCTGGCAGGCGCAGGTCGCTGACGATGAGGTCGAAAGTGGCAATGCTGAAGCGTTCCTGGGCTTCCTGCACCGAGCCGGCCTCGCTGACCTGGTACTGGTTCCGCTCAAGCAGGCGACGCAGGGCCGAGCGGATGATGGTTTCGTCTTCGACGATCAGAATGTGCGGCATTGATTCAATTCTCTCGACGGTCTCGAATTTCAGGGGACGTCGCTACGACATGCCGGGGCAGGGTCACGCGGATCCGGGTGCCACGTTGCCGTTCGATATCGGCCGGGCTGTCGATGGTGATTTGCCCATAATGCTCTTCCACGATGGAATAGACCAGAGCGAGCCCCAGTCCGGTTCCTTCGCCCGGGTCCTTGGTGGTGAAGAAGGGTTCGAACAGGCGGTCCATGATGTTCTTCGGAATCCCGCTGCCTTCGTCTTCGACGATCAGGTCGACGGTGTGCTCGTTAACCTCGCTGCGCACGCGCACGGCGCTGCCGGGCGGCGAGGCATCGCGGGCGTTGGAGAGCAGGTTGATCAGCACCTGGGCCAGGCGCTGCGGGTCACCTTCGGCCCAATGGTCCGGGTCGCAAAGGTTGAAGAACTGTACTTCGAAATTGCGCCGGTTCAACGCCAGCAGACCGATGGCGTCTTGTGCCACTTCGGCCAGGCACACCGGTTCCTCGCTGTTCTGGTGGCTGCCGCCAGCATGGGCGAAGCTCATCAGCGACTGGACGATGCGCGATACGCGCTTGGTCTGGTCAAGGATCTGGCTGGACAACTCGATGATTTCGCCATCGCCTTCGCGTTCCTCGCGCAGGTTTTGCGCCAGGCAGGCGATGCCGGTGATCGGGTTGCCGATCTCGTGGGCCACGCCGGCGGCCAGGCGGCCGATGCTGGCCAGGCGCTCGGAGTGCACCAGTTTGTCTTCCAGTGCCTGGGTTTCGGTAAGGTCCTCCACCAGCAATACCAGCCCGCTGTTACCGGGGGCCAGTGGCTCGTCGATGGCTGCCTTGTGCAGGTTCAGCCAGCGCGGCTGGCCGTCCAGCGCCAGGCGCTGCTTGTGCAGGTGCTCGTCGGGCACGTTGATGAAGCCTTGCAGCAGGCCGCGCCAAGGCTCGTCGATGGTGACCAGGCGCGAGCCGACCACATGCTTGGCGGCGATGCCGGTGAGCTCTTCCATGGCCTTGTTCCACATCAGGATTTCCTGGTCCTTGGCCAGTGAGCAGACGCCCATGGGCAATTCCTGCAGGGTCTGGCGATGGTAGCGGCGCAAGGCATCGAGTTCGGCGGCCAGCCCGGTCAGGCGCGAGTGGTAGTCTTCCAGGCGGCTTTCGATGAAGTGGATGTCTTCGGTCACGTAGTTTTCGTTACCGGACTTGTACGGCAGGAAAGTCTCGACCATGTCCTGGGCGACGCTCGGCCCCATCAGGCCGGACAAGTTGGCTTCGATGCGGTCGCGCAGGCGGCGCAGGGCATAGGGGCGGCGTTCGTCGAACGGCAGGTAGAGGTCGCGCAGTGCTTGCTCGACTTCCTTTTGCGCGGCCTTGGCGCCCAGCGGCTTGGCCAGCTGGGTGGCGAATTCCTGCGGCGAGGCGGCGTGCAGCTCGCGGCGCTGCGGGCGGCGCACGTTATCCACGGCACAGGCTTCGGCCGCGCTGACCTCTTCGGTGCTGGCGTTGGTGAACAGTGAGATCAGGGTGAACAGCAGCACGTTGGCCGCCAACGAGGCGATGGCTGCCATGTGCCAGCTGGTGTCGTCCAGCACATAGATCATGTCCAGCAGCGGGATGTAGAAGCCCTGCAAGTTGCCGAGAAGCGGCAGCAGCATGGTCACCATCCACACCAGGGTGCCGGCCAGCAGCCCGGCGATGAAACCGCGGCGGTTGGCGGTTGGCCAGTAGAGCACCGACAGCACCCCAGGCAGGAACTGCAAGGTGGCGACGAACGCGACGATACCCAGGTTGGCCAGGCTCTGGTGGTAGTTCTGGCTCAGGTAGAACATGAAGCCGGCGGTGATGATGGCGACGATCAGTGCACGGCGGGTCCACTTCAGCCAACGGTAGATGTTGCCCTCGGCCGGCGGCTGGTAAAGCGGCAGCACCAGGTGGTTCAGGGCCATGCCCGACAGCGCCAGGGTGGTGACGATGATCAGGCCGCTGGCTGCCGACAGGCCGCCAATGTAGGCCAGCAGTGCCAATGCCTGGTTGTTGGCGGCGATGCCCAGGCCCAGGGTGAAGTACTCGGGGTTGGTGCTGGCGCCCAGGCGCAGGCCGGCCCACAGCACCAGCGGCACGGCAAGGCTCATCAGCAGCAGGAACAGCGGCAGGCCCCAGCTGGCGCTGACCAGCGAGCGCGGGTTGAGGTTTTCGGTAAAGGCCATGTGGTACATGTGCGGCATGACGATGGCCGAGGCGAAGAACACCAGCAGCAGGGTGCGCCATGGGCCTTCCTGCAGGGGTGTGTGCAGGGCGGCGAGGGCGGTCTGGTTCTGCAGCAGCCAGACTTCCAGCTCGTGCGGGCCGCCGAATACGCCATACAAGGCATACAGGCCGATACCGCCCAGGGCCAGCAGCTTGATCACCGACTCGAAGGCGATGGCGAATACCAACCCCTCATGTTTCTCGCGCGTGGCGATGTGCCGCGAGCCGAAGAAGATGGTGAACAGAATGATCAGCGTGCAAAAGGCAAAGGCCACCCGGGCCTTGACCGGTTCACCGGTAAGGATGCTGATCGAATCGGCCACCGCCTGGATCTGCAAGGCCAGCAATGGCAGCACGCCAATCAGCATGATGATGGTGGTCAAGGCCCCGGCCCAGGTACTGCGGAAGCGGAAGGCCAGCAGGTCGGCCAGCGATGACAGCTGATAGGTGCGGGTGATCTTGAGGATCGGGTAGAGCAGCACCGGCGCCAGCAGGAATGCGCCAGACACCCCCAGGTAACAGGCAAGGAAACCGTAGCCGTACTGGTAGGCCAGGCCAACCGAGCCATAGAAGGCCCAGGCGCTGGCGTAGACGCCCAGCGACAGGGTGTAGGTAAGTGGGTGGCGAATGATCGAACGCGGGATCAGCCCGCGCTCGCTGATCCAGGCCACGCCGAACAGCACCATGAGGTACCCGGCGCTGATCAGGATCATCTGGGTCAGGCTAAAGCTCATCGGCATCTCTTTGGCTCTGCAGGATGAAGGTGACGACGATCAGGATCAGCCAGAGCAGGTAGGGGCGGTACCAGGCTCCGGTCGGTTCGATCCACCAGTCCATGATGGCCGGGGAGAACAGGTAGATCCCCACGACCAGAAGCAGGACCAAACGATAGATGTACATGCTGGCCTCGATGGTTGGGCGCTGCGGGCTTGAACTTATTATTGGCGCAAATGGCAGGGGGGATGCTAGCGGGAATCCACAGCGTTCGCCAAGGGTTTGAATTTACTGGGCTTTTGTTTTTGAGAGGTGGAATGAATGTGCCGGCCTCTTCGCGGGTGAACCCGCCCCTACAGGTAAAGCGTTGCTTCTAGGTTTGTGGGAGCGGGCGCGCCCGCGAAGAGGCCGGTAAAGGTTCAGCGCAGATCAGCCTCTGGCACCGTGGTCCGCTGCGCGATCGCTTCCGGCCGCCATTGCGTGCGCGCGACTGCCAGCACCTCTGCCGGTGTCGCCAACAGCAGTTCCGGGTCTGTCTCCTGCCCCAGCGCCCGCAATGCCCGCAGCAGTAGGGGGGTAGCATGCTCCGCCTGCAGTGGCGGCGAACGGTACGACTTGCCCAGCTTGTGCCCATCCGGCTGCACGATCAGCGGAATATGCAGGTAACGCGGCTGTGAGAAGCCCAGCAGTTCCTGCAGGTACAGCTGGCGCGGGGTGTTGTCGAGCAGGTCGGCACCACGCACGATGTCGGTAACACCCTGCCAGGCATCGTCCAGCACCACGGCCAGCTGGTAGGCGTACAACCCGTCACGACGCTGGATGACGAAGTCGCCCACCTCACGCCCCAGGTGTTGCTGGTACTCACCCTGCACCCGGTCGGTAAAGCGGTAGATCAGCTCTGGCACCCGCAAGCGGATGGCCGCCCCTTCACGGGCATGCCCGGCGTTACGGCAAAAGCCCGGGTAGATGCCGTTGTAGCGTTCCAGTTGCTTGCGCGAGCAGGTGCATGCATACGCCAGGCCCATGTTGAACAGGCGGTCTACCACGGCAGCATAGGCATCGTGGCGCTGGCTCTGGAATACCACCTCGCCATCCCAGTGCAGGCCATAACGTTCCAGTGTCTGGAGGATGGCATCGCGGGCGCCGGGCATTTCCCGGGGCGGGTCGGTGTCTTCCATGCGCAGCAGCCAGCGGCCGTTGACGGCGCGGGCATCGAGCCAGGAGGCGAGGGCGGCGACCAGCGAGCCGAAGTGCAGGAAGCCGCTGGGGGTGGGGGCGAAGCGCCCGATGTAGCTGGAGTCGGTCATGGTCAGGCTGGGCATATAAATGAAACGGGGCGCATGATGCGCCCCGTTCAGGTGGAAGAAAGATCAGCCTTTGCCGACCGTTTTTTCCTTTTTCTCGGCAATTTCCTTGCAGTCGAAGCACAGGTCGGCGGTTGGGCGGGCTTCCAGGCGGCGCAAGCCGATCTCGATGCCGCACGACTCGCACCAGCCGTACTCTTCGTCCTGAATCTTCTGCAGGGTTTTATCGATTTTCTTGATCAGCTTGCGCTCGCGGTCGCGGTTGCGCAGTTCGAGGGCAAACTCCTCTTCCTGGGATGCGCGGTCTGCGGGATCTGCGAAGTTGGCTGCTTCTTCTTTCATATGGTCAACGGTCTTGTCGACGCCGACCATCAGCTCTTGCTTCCAGCCAGTGAGGATCTTGGTGAAGTGCTTGCGCATGGGCTCACCCATGTACTCCTCACCCTTGGTCTCCTGATAGGGTGCAACCCCATAAAGATTCTGGTTGGCTTTTTGCTTTTCTAGGGTGGACATGAATAGACCGCCTCTCACTCATCTGATCCAATGCGCAGGATGCTCCATCTCCGGCGACCGCCGGCCCTGCGACTGCGAGCCGCCGAACTTACCAGATAGATCGGGGGTGCGCTACCCCGCCCGATCCTGCTAATTGACACCGGCCTGAGCGGTACGTTCGGTGGTGTGCAGAGGTAGAATCTCCAGTTTAGACCCAATTGAGAGAAGGTCATGGCCCAACCCTACAGTGCGCGCAGCCGCGCCATCGAACCTTTCCACGTCATGGCGCTGCTGGCCCGGGCCAACGAGCTGCAGGCGGCCGGGCACGACGTGATCCATCTGGAAATCGGCGAACCGGATTTCACCACGGCCGCACCCATCGTTGCGGCCGGCCAGGCCGCGCTGGCCGCCGGGCACACGCGCTACACCGCTGCACGCGGTCTGCCGGCACTGCGTGAGGCAATTGCCGGCTTTTATGGGCAGCGCTATGGCCTGAACATCGACCCGGAACGCATCCTTATTACCCCAGGTGGCTCCGGCGCGCTGCTGCTGGCCAGCAGCCTGCTGGTGGACCCGGGCAAGCACTGGCTGCTGGCCGATCCGGGTTACCCGTGCAATCGCCACTTCCTGCGTCTGGTCGAGGGCGGGGCCCAATTGGTACCGGTGGGCCCGGATGTGAACTACCAGCTGACTGCCGACCTGGTTGAGCGCTACTGGGACAAGGACACCGTCGGTGCCCTGGTCGCTTCGCCGGCCAACCCGACCGGTACCGTGCTGGGGCGCGATGCGTTGGCCTGCCTGGCCAAATCCACCCATGAGCGGCATGGCCACTTGGTGGTGGACGAGATCTACCACGGCCTCACCTATGGCATGGACGCGCCGAGCGTGCTGGAAGTCGACGACTCGGCATTCGTCCTGAATAGTTTTTCCAAGTATTTCGGCATGACCGGTTGGCGCCTTGGCTGGTTGGTGGCCCCGCCCGGTGCGGTCGCCGACCTGGAGAAACTGGCGCAGAACCTGTACATCAGTGCGCCGAGCATGGCCCAGCATGCCGCGCTGGCCTGCTTCCAGCCCGAGGCGCTGGCCATTTTCGAAGAGCGCCGCGCCGAATTCGCCCGCCGTCGCGACTACCTGCTGCCCGCCCTGCGTGAACTGGGCTTCCGCATTGCCGTCGAGCCGCAAGGCGCGTTCTACCTGTATGCCGATATCAGCGCTTTTGGCGGGGACGCGTTCGCATTCTGCCGACACTTCCTGGAAACCGAGCACGTGGCGTTCACGCCGGGCCTGGACTTCGGTCGCCACCTGGCCGGGCACCATGTGCGCTTCGCTTATACCCAGAGCCTGCCGCGCTTGGAAGAAGCGGTGCAGCGTATTGCCCGTGGCCTGCAGAGCTGGCAAGGCTGATGCGTTTCTCTCCTTCACTCGAGCAGGGCCGCCTGTTGCGTCGCTACAAGCGCTTTCTGGCTGATATCGAACTGGCCAGCGGCGAGCAGATGACTATCCACTGCCCGAATACCGGCTCCATGCTCAACTGCATGCGTGAAGGTGGGCAGGTGTGGTTCAGCCGCTCCAACGACCCCAAGCGCAAGCTGCCAGGGACCTGGGAAATCAGCGAAACCCCCCAGGGGCGGTTGGCCTGCGTGAATACCGGGCGGGCCAATGCGTTGGTCGAAGAGGCCCTGCGCGCCGGCACAATCACTGAACTGGCCGGTTTCACTGCACTCAAGCGCGAAGTGGCCTATGGCGAGGAAGGCAGCCGTATCGACTTTCGCCTGGAGTTCGAGGGTGCCCCGGCCTATGTCGAGGTCAAGAGTGTGACGCTGGGCTACCCCGACACGGCAGTTGCGGCCTTCCCTGATGCGGTGACTCAACGCGGTGCGAAACACCTGCGCGAGCTGGCAAAGCTGGCCCGGCAGGGCGTGCGGGCCGTGCAGCTGTATTGCGTGAACCTGACCGGTATCGACGCTGTGCGCCCGGCTGAAGAAATCGATACGGCCTACGCCCAGGCGCTGCGCGCTGCCGTAGCGGACGGGGTGGAGGTGCTGGCCTATGGCACTCGGCTGGACGCCGAGGGTATCGTCATCGATCGTCGCTTGCCGGTGCTGCTGACCCCTTGAACCAGATGCCCTGGCTGTCTTCGTGGCAGCCCAGGGGCTGCAACTGCTCACCCTCACAGGGGCCTGCCACGCATTCGCCGCTTTCTATCAGGAACAGCGCACCGTGATGGGCGCAGTGGATGAGGCTGGCGCTGTCATCCAGAAACGCGTCCTCTGCCCAGTTCAGCGGGATGTCCCGGTGCGGGCAGCGGTTGCGGTACAGGTACACCTGGCCTTGGCGACGCACGCCGAACAGTTCGAGGCCGTCTACGCTGAAGGCGCGGCTTTGGCCCTCGGCCAGGCCGAGGGATGTACAAAGGAAGTGCATGGCGAGGATGACCCGTGAAACACGTGATGGCTTGACGCTCCAATGCGAATAATTATCAAATTGATCGCATTCGCTGCGCCTGGCTGCCTATGGTGCGCAGTTCCGCTGCTCGCCACAAGGCGTGTAGCCCGTCTTCAGAAGGAACCCGATGATGCGCCGTCCAGCTGCTTTTCTCGCTCTGTGTGCAAGCCTTGTGCTCTCTACCCAAGCCTTGGCAGCCGAGCTGCCGCAACGCTGGGTCAGCGCGGGTGGCGCCTTGAGCGAGTGGATAACCGCATTGGGGGGGGAAGCGCGCCTGGTCGGAGTGGACACTACCAGTCAGCACCCGGCCTCGTTGAAAGCCTTGCCCAGTGTGGGTTATCAGCGGCAACTGTCGGCCGAGGGCATTCTCAGCCTGCGCCCGGATGTGCTGGTGGGCACCGAGGAAATGGGGCCGCCACCGGTACTGGCGCAAATCCGCAAGGCCGGCGTGCGGGTCGAGTTGTTCTCCAGCAAGGCCGAGCTGCCGGCAGTAGATGAAAACCTCAGGCACCTGGGGCAGTTGCTCGGTGCAGAGCAGCAAGCGTCCGCGCTTGCAGCGGACTACCGCCAGCGGCTCGATGCGTTGCAGGCCAACGTCAAGCTGGCCCAGGCCGGGCAGCAGGCTCCCGGGGTGTTGCTGCTGGTCGGCCATGCCGGGGCCAAGCCGCTGATCGCCGGGCAAGGCACTGCCGGTGACTGGCTGCTGAGCCAGGCGGGTGGGCGTAACCTGGCCGCGCACCCAGGCTACAAGAACTTCTCCAACGAAGCGTTGGCGGCGCTTGACCCGGATGTGATCGTGTTTTCCGACCGGGCGCTGGCCGATGAACAGGCCTTGCAGGCGCTGTTGAAAGAAAACCCCGCGCTGGCTGCCTCGCGGGCCGTGCGTGAGAAACGCCTGGTCTCCTTGGACCCGACGCTGCTGGTCGGCGGGCTCGGGCCTCGGCTACCGGCGACCTTGCAGTCGCTGGCAGCCACCTTCTACCCGGCTGCTCAGGCCAGCTTCGCGCAATGAAACAGCGGGTCTCGCCACGTACGTTGTTCATTAGCCTGAGCCTGCTGTGCCTGTTGGCGATCTGGCTGTCACTGGCGCTGGGGCCAGTCAGCCTGCCAATGTTCGATACCCTGCGCGCTGGCCTGCGCCTTTTGGGATTGCCTGTCTCCGAAGATGGCCTGCAGCAGGCCGAGATGATCCTTGGTCAGATCCGCCTGCCGCGCACCCTGTTGGGGTTGGCGGTGGGCGCGGTGCTGGCGCTGTCCGGGGTGGCGATGCAGGGGCTGTTCCGCAACCCGCTGGCCGACCCCGGGCTGGTAGGGGTTGCCGCCGGCGCCGCGATGGGGGCAGCGGTTGCCATTGTTGGCGGCGCCTGGTTTGGCGGCATGCCGGATGCTTTCGCGCCTTATCTGCTGTCGTTCTGCGCGTTTGTCGGCGGGCTTGGGGTAACTGCGCTGGTCTACCGCCTGGGGCGCCGCGATGGCCAGACCAACATCGCCACGATGCTATTGGCTGGCGTGGCCATGACCGCACTGGGGGGCGCGGCCGTGGGGCTGTTCTCTTACCTGGCCGATGACGCCACCTTGCGCACGCTGACGTTCTGGAACCTTGGCAGCCTCAATGGCGCCAGCTATGAGCGGCTGTGGCCATTGTTGCTGGTGGCGACAGGGGTAGCGGTGTGGTTGCCGCGCCGGGCCAAGGCGCTGAATGCCCTGTTGCTGGGTGAGTCGGAGGCCCGTCACCTGGGCGTTGACGTGGAGCGGCTCAAGCGTGAGCTGGTGTTCTGCACGGCGCTGGGCGTGGGGGCGGCAGTGGCGGCGGCCGGGTTGATCGGCTTCATCGGCCTGGTAGTGCCGCACCTGGTACGTCTGCTGGCCGGGCCTGATCACCGTGTGGTGCTGCCTGCCTCGCTGCTGGCCGGCGGTGTACTGATGTTGTTCGCCGACCTGGCGGCGCGGCTGCTGCTGGCGCCTGCCGAGCTGCCGATTGGTATCGTCACGGCCTTCATTGGTGCGCCGTTCTTCCTGTTCCTGCTGATGCGAGGGCGCGGCTGATGTTGCATGTAGAGGGCCTGTACCTGCGCAGGGGCAGCAATGAGGTGCTGCACGACATTCACCTGCAGTTGCCTCCGGGGCAGGTCGTGGGTGTGCTCGGTCCCAACGGTGCCGGCAAGAGCAGCCTCCTGAGTGTGCTGTGCGGTGAACTGGCGCCCGACCGCGGGCGGGTAACGCTGCAGGGCCGCCCGCTGGCCGAATGGGCCGGACAGGACCGGGCAAGGCGCCTGGCAGTGTTGCCGCAGGTGTCCAGCCTGGGTTTCTCGTTTCGGGTGGAGGAAGTGGTAGGCATGGGGCGCATGCCTCATGGCACCGGTCAGCGGCGCGATGCGGAAATTGTCGAAGCGGCGTTGCGGGCGGCAGATGCCTGGCACCTGGTGGAGCGCAGCTACCTGGCGCTTTCCGGTGGCGAGCGGCAACGGGTACACCTGGCCCGCGTGCTGGCGCAGCTATGGCCGGGGGAGGAGGGCAGCACGTTGTTGCTCGACGAACCGACCTCGATGCTCGACCCGCTGCATCAGCACACCACCCTGGAAGCCGTACGCCGCTTCGCCGACTGCGGTGCTGCAGTGTTGGTGATCCTGCATGACCTGAACCTGGCAGCACGTTACTGTGACCGTATCCTGTTGCTGGAACAGGGGCGCTGCCACGCGTTTGCCACGCCCGAAGCGGCACTGACCCCAGCGGCACTGAAGGCGGTGTACGGTATTGACGTATTGGTGCAGGCGCACCCCGAGCGCGGGCACCCGCTGATCATCACCCGTTGATGTTCTCAACGCGTGCAGGGCCTTTGTGAAAGTGGCCTTGTCTTGCGACCGGCCCGCCCCCGGTGCAGGCCATTTAAAGTGTGGATGACATGGAGTAACTGCCGATGCGACACCCGATGCTGTCCGGTTTCTCGCTGTGCCTGGTACTGGCGATAGGCGGCTGTCAGGCCAGCCTGCCGCCGTTGCCCGCCTGGCAGAGCAGTGAAGGTCGCACGCACGCCGAGCTGGGAAAGATTGTCGACCTGTCCAATGAGCAGGTCATAAGCCCTGAAACGCTGGTGCAGCGCCTGGCTGATGCGCCCCGAGTGCTTGTCGGCGAGAAGCATGACAACCCTGACCATCACGCGCTGCAACTGTGGCTGCTGCGCGCTCTTCAAGGCCAGCGCACTCAGGGCAGCCTGTTGCTGGAGATGCTGCAGCCCAGCCAGCAATCGCGGGTGGACAAGCTGGTGGGGCAGCCTTTGCCGGAAGACTTGCCCAAGGCACTGGCCTGGCAGGAGGGCTGGGATTGGCAGTTGTACGGGCCGATTGTCACCGAAGCCTTGCAGCATCGGGTGACGTTGCTGGCCGCCAACCTTTCGCCCGACGAGATGCGTCAGGCCTATCGACAGCCGGCTCCGGTGCAGGGCGAAAAGTCCAATGCACCCGCGGTAAAGGCTGCCTTGCTGGAACAGGTGCGCGCCGGGCATTGCGGGATGCTGCCGGAAAACCAGTTACCGGCGATGCTGGCCGTTCAGCAGCAGCGCGACCGGCGCATGGCCGAGCGCTTGCAGGCGGCACCGCAGCCGGCGCTGCTGTTTGCCGGGGCTTACCATGTGCGCAAGGACCTGGGCATACCCTTGCATCTGGCTGACCTGGGGGCGTCGGCGGAGAGCAAGGTTTTGCTGCTGGCTGAGGTGGGCGAGCGAGTCGAGCCTGGCGAGGCTGATTATGTGTGGTACACGGCGGCGATGCCGGAGCAGGATTATTGTGCGCAGCTGCGGCGTTGATCCTGAAAAAGCACAGGCAAAAAAAAGACCCGGCAAATTGCCGGGTCAATAACCGTGATTAGCCTGATGAGGAGATAATCTGAGAGTCCGAACCAGGGGCTCTTAGCTTATCCAACCAGTCTCGCGACCAGTTGTGATAATCATAACAATTCTCATTTAGGCGTCAATCCCTTTACCTCGATTATTTTGGTTTTTTTTGCGCAGGGTTTTTCGCATCCAATTGTTGGTTGAGTGCTTCCTTGCGTTCGAGCGGCAAATCGTTCCAGTGCATGTCCAGCAGGGCGCCTTCAATGGCATACAACAGCACCTTCGATGCACGGAACCCTCGTGTCTTCACGGCCTGGTACGCACCCACCGCGCCCAGGCGGCGCAAATCCGATGCACTGTGGATGCCGGCTGCATGCAGCCACTGCGCAGAAGTCTTGCCAAGGTTCTTCAGATGCTGCAATTCATCGTTCATCGAGCCTCCTTGCGATGGCTGAACGGGAATGGGGGATAAATCGCGAGCAGGTCTGAGAGGAGTGTAGCGGGCGTTGGGAAATATGCGGCTTTTTGCCATCGGGTGATGAGCGGCCTGTGCCTGCCCCTTCGCGGGCAGGCACAGGAAGATGACGAACTTACAGGCCAGGCAACCGCTGGCGAATCTGCTCGATCACCTGATCCATGCTGCCGGCAGCCTGGGTATCGACGCGGGTGCTGTGCACCAGCTCCTGCGCATCCAGCGCCTCACGGCTGGCCTGCTGGGCCTTGATCACCTCCAGCGTGGCATCCGAGGGGTCGCTGTTTTCAGCCTGGCGCTGCTCCAGCCAACTGGCGATGACCGCCTCTGGCGCGTGGCAGTCGAGGATGAGGAACGGCACGCCGGTCTGGCTGGCAACGTCTGCCGCAGCCTGACGCTGCTCACGCTTGAGGTAGGTGGCGTCCAGCACCACCGGGAAGCCGGCGCGCAGCACGGTCGCTGCCACCTCGTGCAGGCGCTGATAGGTCGCTGCGCTGGCGTCCTGGTCGTATATGCCCGTACTCAGCTGGCCGGCGTCGGCCTGCTGTTGTTCGCCGAACAGGCGCTTGCGCTCTACGTCCGAACGCACGCGCACTGCACCCAAGGCCTCGACCAGGCGCATGGCCACGTGACTTTTGCCCACCGCCGAAACACCATGGGTGATGGCCAGCAGGCGCGACGGGATGGCGCTGTAACTTTCGGCCAGGTTGGCGTAGTTGCGGTAGGTGCGCAGGGTGGTGGCACGTTGCACGCCATCGGCGTCGGCCGGCATGCTGAACAGTGCGACCTTGGCCCGCACCAGCGCACGGTAGGCTTTGTAGAAGTTGAGCAGTTCCAGGCCTTCGTAATCCCCCGTCAGTTCCAGGTACTGGCTGATGAAGCGCCGGGCCAGGCATTTCAGGCCGCGGTCTTCCAGGTCCATGGCCAGGAAGGCGGTGTCGGCGTAGACGTCGGTCAGTCGGAAAGGCTCGTTGAATTCGATGCAATCGAAAATCACCACCTTGCCATCGATCAAGGTGGCGTTGCCCAGGTGAATGTCACCGTGGCACTCACGGATGAAGCCATTGGCCTTGCGCTTTTCCAGCAGCCCTTGCAGGCGCTCGAAGCTGCTGCGGGCCCAGGCCTGCAGGGCGTCAAGTTGCTGCAGATCGGCTTTGTCGCTGAGGAATGGGCGAATCTGCTCGAAGTTCTGCTCCACCGGGGCCATCACGCTGTCTGGCGTGCCCAGCGGGTGCTCCATCGGCACACGCGGAGCCTGAAGGTGAAAATCGGCAATCTGCCGGGCCATCTGGTCGATGTGCGTGGCGTTCAGTTCGCCATTGGCCTGCAGGGTGTTGAGCATCTGCCCCTGGGGGAACTGGCGCATCTTCAGCGCGTACTCGATGGCTACGCCTTCGCCACCGATCTGCGGTGCGTCGACGCTACCGGTGATGGGCAACACTTCCAGGTACAGGCCTTCGGTCAGGCGTTGGTTCAGGCGCAATTCTTCGTTACAGAAATGCTGGCGCTGGTCCAGTCCGGTGAAGTCCAGGAAGCCGAAATTCATCGGTTTCTTGATCTTGTAGGCGTATTCGCCAGTGAGCAGGACCCAGGAGATATGCGTCTCGATGAGCTGAAACCCCTCCACGGGGTGAGGGTACAGGGCAGGGTTCTGCAACGCAGTAATAAGAGCTTGGCTCACGGCAAATCCTTCCGGGGCAAGGGAATTCGAATGCGCCATTATGGTCAATGGTGCCGTCCCTGCCTACCGCCGGGCCGTCTGCCCAGCCTTTATAAAGTGCGTATAATCCGCCGCCATGACCCGAACCCGAAATCCCCGCACCCCTCAGAAACGCCCGACCGGCCGCTCCCGCGCCTGGCTGGGCTGGGCTTTGAAGCTCAGCCTGGTTGGCCTGGTGATCGTCGCCGGCTTCGCGGTTTACCTCGATGCCGTCGTCCAGGAAAAGTTCTCCGGCAAGCGCTGGACCATCCCGGCCAAAGTGTATGCCCGACCGCTGGAGCTGTTCACCGGCCAGAAGTTGAGCAAGAACGACTTCCTCACCGAGCTCGATGCGCTCGGCTACCGTCGCGAAAGCGCGGCCAACGGCCCGGGCGCTGCGTCCGTCAGCGGCAATACCGTCGACCTCAATACCCGTGGCTTCCAGTTCTACGAGGGCATGGAGCCGGCGCAGTTCGTCCGTGTACGCTTTTCTGGCGATTACGTTGCAGGCCTTTCCGGTGCCAATGGCAAGGCGCTTGACGTGGTGCGGCTGGAGCCGCTGATGATCGGTGGCATCTACCCGAAAAATCTCGAAGATCGCATCCTGATCAAGATTGATCAGGTACCCAAATATCTGCTCGAAACCTTGGTGGCCACGGAAGACCGCGAGTTTTACAGCCACTACGGTGTGTCGCCAAAGTCCATCGCCCGGGCCATGTGGGTCAACACGTCGTCCGGCTCGATGCGCCAGGGTGGCAGTACCCTGACCCAGCAGTTGGTGAAGAACTTCTACCTCAGCAGCGAGCGCAGCCTCAGCCGCAAGCTGACCGAGGCGATGATGGCGGTCCTGCTCGAACTGCACTACGACAAGCGCGAAATCCTTGAGGCTTACCTCAACGAGGTGTTCGTCGGCCAGGACGGTCAACGCGCGGTGCACGGCTTTGGTCTGGCGAGCCAGTTCTTCTTCAGCCAGCCGCTGTCTGAGCTGAAACTGCATCAGATCGCCCTGCTGGTGGGCATGGTCAAAGGCCCGTCCTACTACAACCCACGGCGTCACCCCGAGCGTGCCCTGGCTCGCCGCAACCTGGTGCTCGACCTGGTGGCCGAGCAGGGCGTGGCCAGCCAGGCAGAAGTTGATGCGGCGAAGAAAATGCCGCTGGGCGTGACCAAGCGTGGCAGCCTGGCCGACAGCTCGTTCCCTGCCTTCCTCGACCTGGTCAAGCGACAGTTGCGCCAGGATTATCGTGACGAAGACTTGACCGAAGAAGGCCTGCGCATCTTTACCAGCTTCGACCCTATCCTGCAGATGAAGGCCGAAACCTCGATGAGCGAGACCTTCAAGCGCCTGGCGGGCCGCAAGGGGGCAGACGATGTCGAGGCGGCAATGGTCGTGACCAACCCTGAAACCGGTGAAGTACAGGCGCTGATCGGTAGCCGCCAGGCAGGTTTTGCCGGCTTCAACCGGGCCATCGATGCTGTACGGCCGATCGGCTCCCTGGTCAAACCGTCGGTATACCTGACTGCGCTGGAGCAGCCGAGCAAGTACACCCTGACCAGTTGGGTGCAGGACGAGCCATTTTCGGTCAAAGGGGCTGACGGCCAGGTCTGGCGCCCGCAAAACTATGACCGCCGCCCGCATGGCACTATCTACCTGTACCAGGGGCTGGCCAACTCTTACAACCTGTCGACCGCCAAGCTCGGCCTGGAAGTGGGTGTGCCGAACGTGATCAAGACCATTGGTCGCTTGGGCGTGAATGTCGACTGGCCAGCGTTTCCGGCCATGTTGCTGGGGGCGGGTGGCATGTCGCCGATGCAGGTCGCAACCATGTACCAGACCATCGCCAACGGCGGCTTCAACACGCCGATGCGCGGTATCCGCAGCGTGCTCACCGCCGAGGGCGAGCCGCTCAAGCGCTACCCGTTCCAGATCCAGCAAACCTTCGACCCGGGTGCCATTTACCTGGTGCAGAACGCCATGCAGCGTGTAATGCGCGAAGGTACAGGGCGTTCTGTGTACAACACCTTGCCACGCTCGCTGACCCTGGCGGGCAAGACCGGTACCAGTAACGACTCGCGTGACAGCTGGTTCTCCGGCTTTAGTCAGGATCTGCTGGCCGTGGTGTGGATGGGCCGTGACGATAACGGCAAGACACCGTTTACCGGCGCCACCGGCGCCTTGCAGGTGTGGACCAGCTTCATGAAGAAAGCCGACCCGCTGCCGCTGGATATGCCGCAACCGGATAACGTGGTGCAGGCCTGGATCGACCCTTACACAGGCCATGGGTCTGATGCCAGCTGTCCGGGAGCGGTGCAGATGCCGTATATTCGCGGGAGTGAGCCGCCGGCCGGCGCAACCTGTGGCGGCGAGCAGGACCCAGTCGAATCGGTAATGGACTGGGTCAAGGGCTGGATGAATTAAGCACAGGCTGCATTGATGAGGTGTGACGTGAACAAGTGGCTGTTTCCTGCCGTGACGGCGTTGGCTGTGCTCCAGGGGTGCTCCAGCGTCCCGCGTGGCAATATTCCGGTGGTCGACTCGAGCACCCGCGTGTCCAACAGCGAACGCGTGACGGCCAACCGCTCGGCGGGTGGCTATAACACCGGCACCGCCCAGGCGCAGACGCTGCCGGAGGATTCCGGTGTCACCGTGATGATCCCGCAGGGCGCAGGCGCATCGGGCATCCAGACATTCCCGGCGGGCAATGGCGCTGCGCCGATCAGTACCTCGCCGATCACCCCGGGGCCGATCAGTGCAGGGCCTGTCAGTTCGGCGCCGATGACCACCAATCCCAACCCGATTGCCGATGAACCCTTCGACATCGCTGCGATGAACAGCACCCCGCAAAGCGCCAGTGCGCCAACCGGTATTCCGCGCAGCGCCGCCGCCGGTGGCCTGTCGGCCGACGAGCAGCTGGACGGTCCTGTGCTGGCACTGCTGACCACTGCGAAGACGCAGCAGGGCAGTGGCGACTTCAACGGTGCCGCCTCGAGCCTGGAGCGTGCCCAGCGCATTGCTCCGCGTGAGCCGCAGGTACTGTATCGCCTGGCCCAGGTGCGCCTCTCGCAAGGTGATGCGGCGCAGGCCGAGCAGTTGGCGCGCCGCGCCCTGACCTACGCCAACGGCCGCCCAAGCCTGCAGGCAGAGCTTTGGAACACGATCGCCCAGGCCCGTGAAAAGCAGGGTGACAGCGCCGGCGCTGCGCTGGCCCGGCAAAAGGCGCGGGTCAATTCGTGATGATCGAGCAACGCGTGCTGGATATTGCCGACCACCTGCTCTTGATCGAGCGCGAGCTGCAGGTGCAAGGCTGGTGGGATGACGAGCCGCCAAGCGACGAGGCACTGGCCAGTACGGTGCCGTTCGCCGTGGATACCCTCAGTTTTGAGCAGTGGCTGCAATGGATCTTCCTGCCACGCATGAAGATCATCATCGAGCTGGGCCACCCGCTGCCCAACGCATCGAGCATCCTTGTCATGGCCGAAACCGTGTTTACCGACCGGCCGGAGCAAAGTCGTGAGCTACGCCGCCTGTTGGCAGCTTTTGACCAATTGATCGCTCCTTCCGCCTGATTTCTTCAGTTTTTCCGTCAAGGGCCGCAGATTGTGGCCCTTTTTTTTGGAAATCTTCTTAATTCTGCTGCTGAAGCGATTTTTAGTGGTGGCAGGAATTCATCTTGGGGAAAAATTGGCAATAATTTTTCTTGACTTGTTGGCGCCGAATCACAAGAATCCAACTTCCGCTGTAGAGGGACTGCCAGAAGCAGACCCGCTAAGCAGATCATGAGGTGCACACCCGCGCCGACCTGTTACACCCCGCAACGCGTTACCTCGCGCTGGGTGGGAAACCCCCGCAACACTCTGGGGATTTCCCAATACTTGCTCAGTCAGTGCTGACGTTCGCTCATGCTCTGCTTGGCAGTAAACCTATTAAGACCCGTCCAGTGAGGGCGGTATTCTGGCGTTTTAGAGGTGAACAACGTGGAGCTTTTATCTGGCGCTGAGATGGTCGTCCGCTTTTTGCGTGACGAAGGCGTTAAGCACATCTACGGGTACCCTGGTGGTGCTCTCCTGCATGTTTACGACGCACTGTTCAAAGAACCGGAAGTGGAACACATCCTGGTTCGTCACGAGCAGGCGGCCACCCATATGGCGGACGGTTACGCTCGCGCCACCGGCAAGGCCGGTGTGGTGCTGGTAACCTCCGGTCCTGGCGCAACCAATGCCATTACCGGTATTGCCACCGCCTACATGGACTCGATTCCGATGGTCATTCTGTCCGGCCAGGTGCCTAGCACCATGGTGGGCACCGATGCCTTCCAGGAAACCGACATGATCGGTATCTCGCGGCCGATCGTGAAGCACAGCTTCATGATCAAGAATCCGACCGAGATCCCTGAAGTTCTGAAAAAAGCTTTCTACCTGGCGCAATCCGGTCGTCCAGGTCCAGTCGTGGTCGACATTCCAAAAGATATGACCAACCCGGCTGAGAAGTTCGAATACGTCTACCCGAAAAAGGTCAAGCTGCGCTCCTACAGCCCGGCGGTCCGTGGTCACTCCGGCCAGATCCGCAAGGCTGCCGAGATGCTTCTGGCGGCCAAGCGCCCGGTCGTCTACTCCGGTGGCGGTGTGATCCTCGGCGGTGGCTCCGAAGCCCTGACTGAAATCGCCAAGTCGCTGAACCTGCCGGTCACCAATACCCTGATGGGGTTGGGTGGCTTCCCGGGTACCGACCGCCAGTTCCTCGGCATGCTCGGCATGCATGGCAGCTACACCGCCAACATGGCCATGCACAATGCCGACGTCATCTTTGCCGTCGGTGCGCGTTTCGACGATCGCGTTGTAAACGGTCCGGCCAAGTTCTGCCCGAACGCCAAGATCATCCACATCGACATCGACCCGGCGTCGATCTCGAAGATGATCAAGGCCGACGTGCCAATCGTCGGCCCGGTCGACAGCGTGCTCAGCGAAATGCTCGGCATCCTCAAGGAAATCGGCGAGCAGCCTGACAAGGCTTCGCTGGATGCCTGGTGGAAGCAGATTGACGAATGGCGTGGCAATGGCGAGTTGTTCCCTTACGACAAGGGCGATGGCAACGTCATCAAACCGCAAAAAGTCATCGAGACACTGTGTGAAGTGACCAATGGCGATGCCTTCGTCACTTCCGACGTGGGCCAGCATCAGATGTTTGCCGCGCAGTACTACCGCTTCAACAAGCCAAACCGCTGGATCAACTCCGGTGGCCTGGGCACCATGGGCTTCGGCTTCCCGGCGGCGATGGGCGTCAAGCTCAACTTCCCGGATCAGGACGTGGCCTGTGTGACCGGCGAAGGCAGCATCCAGATGAACATCCAGGAGCTGTCTACCTGCATGCAATACGGCCTGCCGGTGAAGATCGTCAACCTCAACAACGGTGTGTTGGGCATGGTCCGCCAATGGCAGGACATGGCCTACAACGGTCGTCACTCGCACTCGTACGTCGAGTCGCTGCCTGACTTCATCAAGCTGGCCGAGGCCTATGGCCATGTGGGTATCCGCATCACCAGCCTGAAGGACCTCAAGCCGAAGCTGGAAGAAGCATTTGCGATGAAGGACCGTCTGGTGTTCATCGACATCGCGGTTGACCGCAGTGAGCACGTCTATCCGATGCAGATCAAGGATGGCTCGATGCGTGACATGTGGCTGAGCAAGACGGAGCGTACCTGATATGCGGCACATCATTTCCCTGCTGCTGGAAAACGAACCAGGTGCGTTGTCCCGCGTGGTCGGCCTGTTCTCCCAGCGCAACTACAACATTGAAAGCCTGACTGTAGCGCCAACCGAAGACCCGACCCTGTCGCGTCTGACGCTGACCACCGTTGGCCATGACGAAGTGATCGAACAGATCACCAAGAACCTGAACAAGCTGGTCGAAGTGGTCAAGCTTGTCGACCTGTCGGAAAGCGCTCACATCGAGCGTGAACTGATGCTGGTCAAGGTCAAGGCCACCGGTGCCCAGCGTGCCGAGATCAAGCGCACCACGGATATCTTCCGTGGCCAGATCGTCGACGTGACCGCCAGCGTGTATACCGTGCAGCTGAGCGGTACCAGCGACAAACTGGACAGCTTCATCCAGGCGATCGGCACTGCATCGATTCTGGAAACCGTGCGCAGCGGCGTTACCGGCATTGCCCGTGGCGACAAAGTGCTCAGCATCTAAATCCAAAAAATTAGCGATGGCTCCGCAGGGGCCGAGATATAACCAGGGGTATTTTCATGAAAGTTTTCTACGATAAAGACTGCGACCTTTCCATCATCCAGGGTAAGAAAGTCGCCATCATCGGTTACGGCTCCCAGGGCCACGCTCAGGCGTGCAACCTGAAAGACTCCGGTGTAGACGTTACCGTCGGTCTGCGTAAAGGTTCGGCTACCGTTGCCAAGGCTGAAGCCCACGGCCTGAAAGTTGCCGACGTTGCTACCGCTGTCGCTGCGGCTGACCTGGTCATGATCCTGACCCCGGACGAGTTCCAGGGCGCTCTGTACAAGAACGAAATCGAGCCGAACATCAAGAAGGGCGCTACCCTGGCCTTCTCTCACGGTTTCTCGATCCACTACAACCAGGTTGTTCCGCGTGCCGACCTCGACGTGATCATGATCGCGCCGAAAGCCCCGGGCCACACCGTTCGCTCCGAGTTCGTCAAAGGCGGCGGCATCCCTGACCTGATCGCTATCTACCAGGACGCTTCCGGCAACGCCAAGAACGTCGCACTGTCCTACGCTTCGGGCGTGGGTGGTGGCCGTACCGGTATCATCGAAACCACCTTCAAGGACGAAACCGAAACCGACCTGTTCGGTGAGCAGGCTGTTCTGTGTGGCGGTACCGTCGAGCTGGTCAAAGCCGGTTTCGAAACCCTGGTCGAAGCTGGCTACGCGCCGGAAATGGCCTACTTCGAGTGCCTGCACGAGCTGAAACTGATCGTAGACCTCATGTACGAAGGCGGCATCGCCAACATGAACTACTCGATCTCCAACAACGCCGAATACGGTGAGTACGTCACTGGCCCGGAAGTCATCAACGAAGAATCCCGCAAGGCCATGCGCAATGCCCTGAAGCGCATCCAGGACGGCGAGTACGCGAAGATGTTCATCTCCGAAGGTGCTACCAACTACCCATCGATGACCGCCAAGCGCCGCAACAACGCCGCTCACGGCATCGAAATCATCGGCGAGCAGCTGCGCTCGATGATGCCGTGGATCTCGGCTAACAAAATCGTCGACAAGACCAAGAACTAAGTCTTATCGAAAGATGAAAAACGCGGCTTCGGCCGCGTTTTTTCGTTCTGGCATCCAGCTTCTGGTATAAAGCAGACCAGTGGCTCGCTGTCAGAACCTGTTTCGCGGGCCCGTGTCGAACATTTTCCATCCTGTTGCAAGGTACCCTCCATGAGCGAACGTCCCGAAGAGCCGAACAAGCCCTCCGACGCCGAAAGCCTGCTACCTGTCGATGAGCACGTTGAAGAAGGGCATGACGCCGAAGGCCGCAAGGTGCGCCACCGCGGCATCTACCTGTTGCCCAACCTGTTTACCACCGCCAACCTGTTTGCCGGTTTCTATTCCATCATCAGCTCGATGAGCGCACAGAGCGCCCTGAGTGCCGGCGACCCGCGCGAGGCGAGCAAGTACTTCGCTTTTGCCGCTATCGCCATCTTCGTGGCCATGGTGCTCGACGGCCTGGACGGCCGCGTTGCGCGCATGACCAATACCCAGAGTGCCTTCGGTGCCGAGTATGACTCGCTGTCGGATATGGTCGCCTTCGGCGTGGCCCCGGCTTTGCTGGCCTTCGGCTGGGCGCTGGGTGACATGGGCAAGGTCGGCTGGATGGTTGCCTTCATCTATGTGGCCGGTGCCGCGTTGCGCCTGGCGCGCTTCAATACCCAGGTCGGTACCGCCGACAAGCGCTACTTCATCGGCCTGGCCAGCCCGGCTGCCGCAGGTGTGGTGGCGGGCACCGTATGGGCGTTCAGCGACTATGGCATCCAGGGCTCCAAGCTGTCGTTCCTGGTGGCGCTGCTGGTGGCTGCTGCTGGCATGCTGATGGTCAGCAACATCAAGTACAACAGTTTCAAGGAGCTGGACCTCAAGGGGCGCGTCCCGTTCGTGGCGATCCTGGCGGTGGTGCTGGTGTTTGCCGTCGTGTTCAGCGACCCGCCGCGTATCCTGCTGTTGATCTTCCTTGCCTATGCAGCATCGGGGCCGATCCAGTTCCTGCTGAAGGCGCGCCGTCGCAAAGCGTGAAAATCACTTAACGCTGGAATAACCTCACGGCTCCATAGTCTTACTGGTACATCCGTTACTCAGTGCTATGGAGCCGTTCATGCTTATCAAGCTTCCCAGGTCTTCCGAGTGCAAGGCGTCGGAGATCACCCCCGAAGGCATTTACCTTTCCCGTCGAGCCCTGCTGGGTGGCTCATTGGCTGGCTTGGCGCTAGGCGCATTGCCGGGCGGTGTGGGCGCGGCGCAAATGTCGCGTTATGCCGATGTGCAGGCTGGGGCCGCGCCGGCCTGGTTCACTGACAAGCTCGCGGCCACGCGCTGGCAGGCGGTGACGGTGAAGGACGAGGCGATCACGCCGTTCAAGGATGCCACTCACTACAACAACTTCTACGAGTTCGGGCCCGACAAGGGCGACCCGGCGGCCAATGGCGACAGCCTGAAGACCGAACCGTGGTCCATTGTGGTGGATGGTGAGGTTGGCAAGCCCGGACGCTATGCATTGGAGGACTTCGTCAAACCCTATCAGCTTGAGGAGCGGATCTATCGGCTGCGCTGCGTAGAGGCGTGGTCGATGGTCATTCCGTGGCTGGGGTTCCCTTTGGCTCAGGTGCTCAAGCAGGTCGAGCCGACTTCCAGTGCGCGTTATGTGCGTTTCGAAACGCTGAAGGATCCGCAGCATATGCCGGGGCAGCGTTCTGGCTTCGCCTTGATCGACTGGCCTTATAGAGAAGGGTTGCGCCTGGATGAGGCGATGCACCCGCTGGCAATTCTCGCAGTGGGTATGTACGGCCGGGAACTGCCCAACCAGAACGGTGCGCCGTTGCGTTTGGTGGTGCCTTGGAAGTATGGCTTCAAGAGCATCAAGTCGATTGTGCGCATCAGCCTGGTAGCGGAGCAGCCCGGCACTACCTGGGAAGGGCTGGCGCCGGATGAATATGGTTTCTACGCCAATGTGAACCCGACAGTCGACCACCCGCGCTGGAGCCAGGCGCGCGAACGTCGCTTGCCCAGCGGGTTGTTCAGCCCCAATGTGCGGGAGACGCAGATGTTCAATGGCTATGCTGATGAAGTGGCGTCGCTGTATACCGGGCTCGATCTGCGGAAGAACTACTGATGCGTTACCCCTGGTTTCGCTTGGCCATCTTTGTCGTAGGCTGCCTGTTCCCGGTGTGGTGGCTATATGAAGCGGCGATGAACCTGCTGGGGCCTGATCCCGGGAAGATCATGATGGATCGCCTTGGGCTTGGGGCGCTTACCTTCCTGTTGGTGACCTTGAGCATGACGCCACTGCAGAAGCTGACGGGCTGGTCTGGCTGGATCGTGGTTCGCCGGCAGCTGGGGTTATGGGTGTTCGCCTATATAGTGCTGCATATTCTGGCCTACCTGTTTTTCATTCTAGGGTTGGATTGGGGGCAGTTGGCGGTGGAGTTGCGCAAGCGCCCCTACATTATTGTGGGGGCGCTGGGGTTCTT
>NZ_CP145799.1:4770000-5873281 GCF_045277175.1 Pseudomonas putida group bacterium ESBL64
AAACCGATCGTAGTCCGGATCGCAGTCTGCAACTCGACTGCGTGAAGTCGGAATCGCTAGTAATCGCGAATCAGAATGTCGCGGTGAATACGTTCCCGGGCCTTGTACACACCGCCCGTCACACCATGGGAGTGGGTTGCACCAGAAGTAGCTAGTCTAACCTTCGGGAGGACGGTTACCACGGTGTGATTCATGACTGGGGTGAAGTCGTAACAAGGTAGCCGTAGGGGAACCTGCGGCTGGATCACCTCCTTAATCGACGACATCAGCCTGCTGATGAGCTCCCACACGAATTGCTTGATTCATTGTCGAAGACGATCAAGACCCTATATAGGTCTGTAGCTCAGTTGGTTAGAGCGCACCCCTGATAAGGGTGAGGTCGGCAGTTCAAATCTGCCCAGACCTACCAATATGCGGGGCCATAGCTCAGCTGGGAGAGCGCCTGCCTTGCACGCAGGAGGTCAGCGGTTCGATCCCGCTTGGCTCCACCACTTGCTGTACCTTGATCAAACTCAGAAATGAGCATTCGCGTCGAATGTTGATTTCTGGCTTTTGTCAGATCGTTCTTTAAAAATTCGGATATGTGATAGATATAGACTGAACACCAGTTTCACTGCTGGTGGATCAGGCTAAGGTAAAATTTGTGAGTTCTGCTCGAAAGAGCAACGTACGAATTTTCGGCGAATGTCGTCTTCACAGTATAACCAGATTGCTTGGGGTTATATGGTCAAGTGAAGAAGCGCATACGGTGGATGCCTTGGCAGTCAGAGGCGATGAAAGACGTGGTAGCCTGCGATAAGCTTTGGGGAGTCGGCAAACAGACTGTGATCCAGAGATCTCTGAATGGGGGAACCCAGCCAGCATAAGCTGGTTATCTTGTACTGAATACATAGGTGCAAGAGGCGAACCAGGGGAACTGAAACATCTAAGTACCCTGAGGAAAAGAAATCAACCGAGATTCCCTTAGTAGTGGCGAGCGAACGGGGACCAGCCCTTAAGTTGGTTTGAGATTAGTGGAACGCTCTGGAAAGTGCGGCCATAGTGGGTGATAGCCCCGTACACGAAAATCTCTTATCAATGAAATCGAGTAGGACGGAGCACGAGAAACTTTGTCTGAATATGGGGGGACCATCCTCCAAGGCTAAATACTACTGACTGACCGATAGTGAACCAGTACCGTGAGGGAAAGGCGAAAAGAACCCCGGAGAGGGGAGTGAAATAGAACCTGAAACCGTATGCGTACAAGCAGTGGGAGCCTACTTTGTTAGGTGACTGCGTACCTTTTGTATAATGGGTCAGCGACTTATATTCAGTGGCGAGCTTAACCGAATAGGGGAGGCGTAGCGAAAGCGAGTCTTAATAGGGCGTTTAGTCGCTGGGTATAGACCCGAAACCGGGCGATCTATCCATGGGCAGGTTGAAGGTTAGGTAACACTGACTGGAGGACCGAACCGACTACCGTTGAAAAGTTAGCGGATGACCTGTGGATCGGAGTGAAAGGCTAATCAAGCTCGGAGATAGCTGGTTCTCCTCGAAAGCTATTTAGGTAGCGCCTCATGTATCACTGTAGGGGGTAGAGCACTGTTTCGGCTAGGGGGTCATCCCGACTTACCAAACCGATGCAAACTCCGAATACCTACAAGTGCCGAGCATGGGAGACACACGGCGGGTGCTAACGTCCGTCGTGAAAAGGGAAACAACCCAGACCGTCAGCTAAGGTCCCAAAGTCATGGTTAAGTGGGAAACGATGTGGGAAGGCTTAGACAGCTAGGAGGTTGGCTTAGAAGCAGCCACCCTTTAAAGAAAGCGTAATAGCTCACTAGTCGAGTCGGCCTGCGCGGAAGATGTAACGGGGCTCAAACCATGCACCGAAGCTACGGGTATCATCGTATGATGATGCGGTAGAGGAGCGTTCTGTAAGCCTGTGAAGGTGAGTTGAGAAGCTTGCTGGAGGTATCAGAAGTGCGAATGCTGACATGAGTAACGACAATGCGAGTGAAAAACTCGCACGCCGAAAGACCAAGGTTTCCTGCGCAACGTTAATCGACGCAGGGTTAGTCGGTCCCTAAGGCGAGGCTGAAAAGCGTAGTCGATGGAAAACAGGTTAATATTCCTGTACTTCCAGTTATTGCGATGGAGGGACGGAGAAGGTTAGGCCAGCCTGGCGTTGGTTGTCCAGGTTTAAGGTGGTAGGCTGAAATCTTAGGCAAATCCGGGATTTCAAGGCCGAGAGCTGATGACGAGTTGCCTTTAGGCGACGAAGTGGTTGATACCATGCTTCCAAGAAAAGCTCCTAAGCTTCAGATAACTGGGAACCGTACCCCAAACCGACACAGGTGGTTAGGTAGAGAATACCAAGGCGCTTGAGAGAACTCGGGTGAAGGAACTAGGCAAAATGGCACCGTAACTTCGGGAGAAGGTGCGCCGGCGAGGGTTAAGGACTTGCTCCGTAAGCCCATGCCGGTCGAAGATACCAGGCCGCTGCGACTGTTTATTAAAAACACAGCACTCTGCAAACACGAAAGTGGACGTATAGGGTGTGACGCCTGCCCGGTGCCGGAAGGTTAATTGATGGGGTTAGCGCAAGCGAAGCTCTTGATCGAAGCCCCGGTAAACGGCGGCCGTAACTATAACGGTCCTAAGGTAGCGAAATTCCTTGTCGGGTAAGTTCCGACCTGCACGAATGGCGTAACGATGGCGGCGCTGTCTCCACCCGAGACTCAGTGAAATTGAAATCGCTGTGAAGATGCAGTGTATCCGCGGCTAGACGGAAAGACCCCGTGAACCTTTACTATAGCTTTGCACTGGACTTTGAATTTGCTTGTGTAGGATAGGTGGGAGGCTTTGAAGTGGGGACGCCAGTTCTCATGGAGCCATCCTTGAAATACCACCCTGGCAACTTTGAGGTTCTAACTCAGGTCCGTTATCCGGATCGAGGACAGTGTATGGTGGGTAGTTTGACTGGGGCGGTCTCCTCCCAAAGAGTAACGGAGGAGTACGAAGGTGCGCTCAGACCGGTCGGAAATCGGTCGTAGAGTATAAAGGCAAAAGCGCGCTTGACTGCGAGACAAACACGTCGAGCAGGTACGAAAGTAGGTCTTAGTGATCCGGTGGTTCTGTATGGAAGGGCCATCGCTCAACGGATAAAAGGTACTCCGGGGATAACAGGCTGATACCGCCCAAGAGTTCATATCGACGGCGGTGTTTGGCACCTCGATGTCGGCTCATCACATCCTGGGGCTGAAGCCGGTCCCAAGGGTATGGCTGTTCGCCATTTAAAGTGGTACGCGAGCTGGGTTTAGAACGTCGTGAGACAGTTCGGTCCCTATCTGCCGTGGACGTTTGAGATTTGAGAGGGGCTGCTCCTAGTACGAGAGGACCGGAGTGGACGAACCTCTGGTGTTCCGGTTGTCACGCCAGTGGCATTGCCGGGTAGCTATGTTCGGAAGAGATAACCGCTGAAAGCATCTAAGCGGGAAACTTGCCTCAAGATGAGATCTCACTGGGATCTTGAATCCCCTAAAGGGCCGTCGAAGACTACGACGTTGATAGGTTGGGTGTGTAAGCGCTGTGAGGCGTTGAGCTAACCAATACTAATTGCCCGTGAGGCTTGACCATATAACACCCAAGCAATTTGCTACGCAGATTGTGGTGGTGAAGACGAAAGACCCGAAAATTCGTAAGACCACAAATATCGCATATCCGGATTCGCTGGGCTGTCCAACTGGACATTCTGGCAACAGAATTTCTTGACGACCATAGAGCATTGGAACCACCTGATCCCATCCCGAACTCAGTAGTGAAACGATGCATCGCCGATGGTAGTGTGGGGTTTCCCCATGTGAGAGTAGGTCATCGTCAAGATTCATTTCGCAAAACCCCTATCTGCGCATGCAGGTAGGGGTTTTGTCTCTGTGGGCAAAAAAACTGGACCTGCTCGAGAGCGGAGATGGCACCGGCTTCGCCGGTGTTCGCGGGTAAACCCGCTCCTACGGGGAAGGGGGCAACGCCAGGCAGGGGCGCACACTCTCCAGGCCACCAACGTCACCTCCCCTATGGATCGGGAGTGCCACGCTGCGGATGGCACCGCGTTGAAGTGCCCGCTCCCACAGCCTGATGGCATTCGGCCGTTTCATGTGCGCGTGATATCGTTCCCCTCTCAGCCATCAGCGCCTCCAGAGACCTTCCGATGCCCAACACCGCCCATCTCCACCCAGGCTTCATGATCGTCCACGGCAACCGCCTCGACGACCTGCGTAGCCTGGTAGTGAGCTGGATGCGTCGCTACCCGCTGGCGCCTCTGGAAAACGAAATTGCCCTGGTGCAAAGCAATGGCATCGCCCAATGGCTCAAGCTGGCCCTGGCTGAAGATCCGCTGGAAGATGACCAAGGCGGCTGCGGCATCGCCGCTGCCATCGATGTGCAACTGCCCGGTAGCTTTATGTGGCAGCTCTACCGCAGCGTGCTTGGCCGTAGCGAAATTCCCGAAGTGTCTCTGCTCGACAAGGCACCACTGACCTGGCGGCTGATGCGTCTGTTGCCAGCGCTCATCGAGCGTCCGCATTTCGAGCCACTGCGGCGCTTCCTCACCGACGACAGTGACTTGCGCAAGCGCTACCAGCTAGCCGAGCGCCTGGCCGACCTGTTCGACCAGTACCAGGTCTACCGTGCCGATTGGCTCAAGGACTGGGCCAGTGGCGAGCACGTCATCAACACGGCCCGCGGCGAGCGCAAAGTACTGCCGCCAGGCAACCGCTGGCAAGCCGAGTTGTGGCGAGCATTGCTCGAGGATGTTGGCGAGCAAGGCATGGCGCAGAGCCGCGCCGGAGTACACCAACGTTTCATCGAGCGCATCAACAGCCTGGAGCAGGCGCCTGCAGGGCTGCCACCGAGGGTGATCGTGTTCGGTATCTCTTCGCTGCCGGCCCAGGCCCTGGAAGCGCTGGCAGGCCTGTCGCGTTTCAGTCAGGTATTGCTGTGCGTACACAACCCATGCCGCCACCACTGGGCCGATATCGTCGCCGACAAGGACCTGTTGCGCCACCAGTACAAACGCCAGCAACGCAAGCAAGGCATGCCCCTGCAACTGGACGACCAGACGCTGCACCAGCATGCCCACCCGTTGCTGGCTGCCTGGGGTAAACAAGGCCGCGACTACATCAACCTGCTCGACAGCTATGATGACCCAGGCAGCTACCAGGGCGTGTTCAGCGACGGCCGTATCGACCTGTTCAGCGACGGTTCGCCCACCACGCTACTCAACGAACTGCAGGACGACATCCTGGAATTGCGCCCGCTCGCCGAGAGCCGCGAACGGTGGCCGCCAGTCGACACCACAAAAGACCGCTCGATCCGCTTCCATATCGCGCACAGCCCGCAACGTGAAGTGGAAATCCTCCACGACCAGCTGTTGGCCCGCTTCAGCGCCGACCCGACTTTGCGCCCGCGCGACGTAATCGTCATGCTGCCGGACATCGACACTTACGCGCCGCATATCCGCGCCGTCTTCGGCCAGTTGCAGCGCAACGACCCGCGCTACATCCCGTTCACCCTGACAGACCAGGGCCAGCGTGGTCGCGAACCTTTGCTGATCGCGCTTGAGCACCTGCTCAAACTGCCTGACAGCCGCTTCGCGGTCAGCGAAGTGCTCGACCTGCTGGACGTGCCGGCAGTCCGCGCCCGCTTCGGCATCCGCGAAAACGATCTGCCCACGCTGCACCGCTGGATCGAGGGCGCTGGCATTCGTTGGGGCCTTGACGCCGCGCAGCGGGCGAGCCTGGGCTTGCCCGCCGGGCTCGAACAGAACAGTTGGCGTTTCGGCTTGCGCCGCATGCTGTTGGGTTATGCCGTGGGGGTGGGTGAGGCCTGTGATGGTATTGAGCCCTACGATGAAATCGGTGGCCTGGACGCGGCACTGATCGGCCCGCTGGTCGCGTTGCTCGATGCGCTCGAAGTCGCCTGCCAGGCCTTGTCCGAGCCTGCCACCGTCAGCCAGTGGGGCGAGCGACTGCATGCCTTGCTGCACGTGTTCTTCCTCGCCGAGGACGAGGGTGATGAATTCCTGTTGATGCAGTTGCAGGATCTGCGTGATAGCTGGCTTGAGGTGTGCGAGACCGTCGGCCTGCACGACCCGCTACCGCTTACCGTGGTGCGTGAAGCCTGGCTGTCGGGCCTCGATCAGGGCAAGCTGTCACAACGTTTCCTCGCCGGCTCGGTCAACTTCTGCACACTCATGCCCATGCGCGCGATCCCGTTCAGGGTGGTTTGCCTGCTGGGCATGAATGATGGCGATTACCCGCGTGCGCAGCCACCGCTGGACTTCGACCTGATGGCCAGCGACTATCGCCCCGGCGACCGCTCACGCCGCGAAGACGACCGTTACCTGTTGCTTGAAGCGCTACTGTCAGCACGTGACCAACTGTATGTCAGCTGGGTCGGGCGCAGTATCCGCGACAATAGCGAACGCCCGGCCTCGGTGCTGATCGGCCAGTTGCGCGATCACATCGCTGCGGGCTGGCATTTGGCCGACGCGCAGCAGGGCCAGCTCGCGAAACCGGGCGAGCAACTGTTGCACGCACTGACCCAGGAGCACCCGCTGCAGCCGTTCAGCCCTCGGTACTTCCAGAAGGGCAGCCCATTGTTCAGCTATGCCCATGAATGGCAGGTGCTGCACCAGCAAGGTGAGGCAGACGAGCAGAGCGAGCCGGGCCTGCCGCCTTATCAGGACGCTGAAGCCCTGAGTCTGCACCAGTTGAATGACTTCTTGCGCCACCCGGTACGGCACTTCTTCAGCCAGCGCTTGAAGGTGTACTTTGAGGCGCTGGAAGCGCCGACCCCGGACGAAGAGCCCTTCGTCCTCGATACCCTGCAACGTTACGGCGCCAGTGAAAGCCTGCTTGGCGCCGCCTTGGCCGAACCGGACAACGCTGAACAGGCCTTGCGCGCCCAGGCCCGACGCCTGCAGGCCTGCGGTTTGCTGCCGCTAGCCGGTTTCGGCGAACTGCTGCAAAACGAATTGATCGAACCGCTGCCGGACCTGCTGCAACGTCACCAACAATTGCTGCAACGCTGGCCACAGCTGGTCGAGGGCGCTTTACCGGTGCATTTCGAGCACGGTCAGCACCGTCTGGAGGGCTGGCTGGGCCGGGTGTTCCAGGCGGAAGATCAGAGCCTTCTCAGTATCACCACAGTACCCAACACCATCAGTGCCGGGCGCAACAACCTGAAGTGGCACCGTCTTATCGCGCCCTGGGTTACGCACCTGGCGGCCTGTGCAGCGGGCTACCCCTATAACAGTGCATTGGTAGCCAGTGACCTGACCCTGTTGCTTGCACCGCTGCCGCAAGCGCTGTCCGCGCAACTGCTGGGCGACCTGTTGGTGGCCCGTCAGGCGGCAATGAATGCGCCGTTGCCAGTCGCGGCCAAGACCGCGTTCGCCTGGTTGGCCCAGGACGATGCCGATAAAGCCATGGCCGCAGCAGCTCGCGCCTACGAAGGCGACGAACGCACCAGTTTTGGCGAGCGAAGTGAAAGCATTGCGCTGGTTCGCCAGTTCCGAGATTTTGCAGCACTCACCGCTGACGAAACGTTTGAAGGCTGGTGCGAGACCTTGTACCGCCCGTTGTTCACCGCCCCTTGGCAGACCTTGGGCAACCCGGAGAAAGGCGCATGACCCAGGACCGTCCTCTGGCACTGAGTTTCCCCCTGCACGGTAGCCAGCTGATCGAAGCCAGCGCCGGCACGGGCAAGACCTTTACCATTTCGGCGCTGTACCTGCGCCTGATCCTCGGTCACGGTGGCGAACAGGGCTTCGAGCGCGAGCTGCTGCCACCGCAGATCCTCGTGGTGACCTTCACCGACGCCGCCACCAAAGAGCTGCGCGAGCGTATCCGCGCCCGCCTGGCTGAAGCCGCACGGTTCTTCCGTGGCGAACTGGAAGGGGCCGATCCGCTGTTGCACCAACTGCGTGACGATTACCCACAAGAGAACTGGCCGCGTTGCGCCGGCCGGTTGGAAATCGCCGTGCAGTGGATGGACGAGGCTGCGGTATCGACCATCCATGGCTGGTGCCAGCGCATGCTGCGCGAGCATGCCTTCGACAGCGGCAGCCTGTTCACCCAGACCCTGGAAACCGACCACAGCGAGTTGTTGGGCCAGGTCATGCGCGATTACTGGCGGCGCTTCTGCTATGGGATGCAAGGGGACGCACTGGCCTGGGTGCGCGGCAACTGGGGGAGCCCCGACGCTTTGCTGCCACGCATTCGCCCACTGTTCGGCCGTGTGCGCGCCCAGCAGGATGGGCCAGAGCCCGCTGCATTGATCCAGGCATCGCTGCAGCAACGTGGCGCACAGTTGGCCCGGATCAAGGCACCATGGGCACAGTGGGCCGAGGAACTGCGGCAAATCTGCCGCGAGGCGCTAGCCGCCAAGCAGGTCGACGGCCGCAAGATGCAAGCCCGTTACTTCGAGCCCTGGTTCGACAAGCTCTGCGCTTGGGCCAGCGATGAGCAACTGGTAGAGCTCGACTTGGGCACCGGTTTTACCCGGCTGACCCCGGCGGGCATGGCCGAGGCCTGGAAGGGAGAGCCTCCCGAGCACCCAGCCCTCAACGCCATGCAGCACTTGCAGCAACAACTGCAGGCCCTGGATAGCCCGGATGCCCCTCTGCTCGAGCACGCGGCCAGTTGGGTATCGGCACGTTTTGAAGTGGAGAAGCGCCGGCGTGCAGAAATGGGCTTCGACGACATGCTCGTGCGCTTGCAGCACGCACTCGCCAGCGAGGCCGGCGAGCGCCTGGCCAGCCTGATCCGTGAACAGTTCCCGGTTGTGCTGATCGACGAATTCCAGGACACCGACCCGGTTCAGTACGGCATTTTCGAGCGCATCTACCAGATCAGTGAAAACCGCGCCGAAACCGGTCTGTTCATGATCGGGGACCCCAAACAGGCGATCTACGCCTTCCGCGGTGCCGACATCTACACCTACCTTGCGGCGCGGCGCGCCACCAGCGGCCGTCTGCACAGCCTGGACACCAACTACCGCTCCAGCAAAGCCATGGTGGCGGCGGTCAACCAGGTGTTCCTGCAGGCCGAGGGGCGTGAAGCGGGGCGGGGTGCATTCCTGTTCCGCGAGGCCGATGACAACCCGCTGCCATTCATCGAGGTGCGCGCCAAGGGGCGTGGCGAACAGCTGCTGATTGACGGTGAAGTCAGTGCAGCCCTGCAATGCTGGCAGCTGGAAAGTGAAGAGCCAGTCTCCAGCAGCGTTTACCGCCAGCAACTGGCCGCCAGTTGCGCCAGCCATATTGTGGCCTTGCTCAATGGCGGCCAGCAGGGCACGGCGGGCTTCCAGAATGCCGAAGGCGAATTGCGCGCCTGTCTGCCCTCGGACATCGCCATCCTGGTGCGCGATGGCCATGAGGCGCAGATGGTCCGCGCCGAACTGGCCGCACGCGAGGTGCGCAGTGTCTACCTGTCCGACAAGGACTCGGTGTTTGCCGCCCAGGAAGCCCACGACCTGCTGGCCTGGCTGAAGGCCTGCGCCGAGCCTGACTCGGAGCGCCTGCTCAAGGCTGCTCTGGCCAGCCTTACACTGGGCCTGTCGCTGGCTGCGCTGGACCGGCTTAACCAGGACGAGCGGGTCTGGGAGAGCTGGGTGATGCGCTTTCGCCTTTACCGCGACACCTGGCAGCGCCAAGGGGTGTTGCCGATGTTGCGCCACCTGCTGCATGACTTCCAGCTACCGCGCACGCTGATCCGCCGCAGTGATGGCGAGCGGGTGCTGACCAACCTGCTGCATCTGGCCGAGCTGCTGCAGCAGGCCGCTGGCGAGCTGGACGGCGAACAGGCGCTTATCCGCCACCTGGCCGAGCACCTGGCCAGTTCCGGTCAGGCCGGTGAAGAGCAGATCCTGCGCCTGGAGAGCGACGAACAGTTGGTCAAGGTGGTGACCATCCACAAGTCCAAGGGCCTGGAATATCCCTTGGTCTACCTGCCATTCATCTGCACCAGCAAACCGGTGGATGGTAGCCGTCTACCGCTGGCCTGGCATGACAGCGAAGGTAACGCCCACCTCACCCTCACACCTGACCAGGAGCAGATCGAGCGCGCTGACGACGAGCGCCTGGCCGAAGACCTGCGCCTGCTCTACGTGGCCCTGACCCGCGCCCAGCATGCTTGCTGGCTGGGTGTCGCCGACCTCAAGCGCGGTAATCTGAAGAGCTCGCAGCTGCACCGCTCGGCGTTTGGCTACCTGCTGGGGGGCGGCCTTGCCTTGGCTGGCTCGGCGCAGCTGACGGACTGGTTGCAGGCTTTGGCGGCAAGTTGCCCGCACATCACTTGCCCGGGCCTGCCGCAGGCGGATGAGCAGATGTATCGCATGCCACACGCCGAACGTGAGCTGCTGCCAGCACGCAGGCCACGCCATGCGGCTGCCGAGCACTGGTGGATCGCTTCGTACAGTGCCCTTCGTGTCGGCGATCAGACCCTCGGCGCCGACAGCTCGCAGGCCCAGCAACTGCTGGATGACGAGGTGCCCGATGCCCAGGTGTTGCGCGAGGTCCCGGCCGACAGCGGCGATATCCATCGCTTCCCACGGGGGCCTAACCCCGGCACCTTCCTCCATGGTTTGCTGGAGTGGGCAGGCCGTGAGGGCTTCAGCGAGGTCAGCGGTAACCCTCAACTGATCGAGCGTACCGTTGGCCAGCGCTGCAACCGCCGTGACTGGGCCGGCTGGATCCCCACCCTGAGCCACTGGATGCAACGTTTGCTGAGCGAGGCGTTGCCGCTGCCGGGCAGCGACCAGAGCGTAACGCTGGGCCAACTGCGTCATTACCAGATCGAAATGGAATTCTGGTTCGCCAGCCACCGGGTCGACGCAGAACAACTCGATCGCCTGGTGGCACGCCACACCCACCCCGGTCTGGCGCGCCCAGCTGCGCAGCCGACCGTGCTAAACGGCATGTTCAAAGGGTTCATCGACCTGGCGTTCGAGCTGGACGGGCGTTACTACGTGACCGACTACAAGTCCAACTGGCTGGGTGCGGACATCCAGGCCTACGATGCCATGGCCATGGAAAAGGCGATTCTTGAGCACCGCTACGACCTGCAGTATGTGCTGTACCTGCTGGCCCTGCACCGCCAGTTGCGCGCGCGGCTGGCGGACTACGATTATGACCGCCATGTTGGCGGCGCCCTGTTCATCTTCCTGCGCGGTGCCAGCAGCAGCGGCCACGGCGTGTACCACGCCAAGCCACCGCGTGAGCTGATCGAAAGCCTCGATGCACTGTTCCGTGGCGAGCACGCGCCGGTACAGCAGGACCTGTTTGCCGGAGTTGCGCCATGAGCCGAAGCCTTGTCGACCTGTTGCCCACCCCGTTGCACGCAGAGCACCTGCTGGCGCTGGCACCGCAGCACAACAGCGCTGACCTGCTGCAATTACTCGACCGTTGGGTTGAGCGGGGCTGGCTACGTGCCCTGGACCGCGCATTCGTGTCGTTCCTGGAAGAGCGTGCCCCCGGCAGTGATCCCTTGCTATTGCTGGCAGCGGCGCTGGCCAGCCACCAACTGGGGCACGGACATGTCTGCCTCGACCTGCAACAAACCTTGGCCGAGCCTGATTTCGCCCTGTCGTTGCCGCCGGAAGGTGACGCCCTTATCGGCCCTTTGCTACTGCCATCGCAACTGCTGGCCAACCTTGACTTGAATGCCTGGCTTCAGCGCATCAGCGCCAGCCCGCTGGTGGCCGCAGGTGATACGCCTGGCCAGCAAGCGCGGCCACTGGTACGCAGTGGCGAGCGCCTTTACCTGCGCCGTTACTGGCGTTACGAACGGCGCATCGACCATGCCCTGCGCCAGCGCCTGAGTCAGGCCGAAGCACCGCCTGCGGATCTGCCAGAGCGCCTGGCGCAACTGTTCGAGGGCGGCGCGCCAGCTGGCCAGTTGGACTGGCAGAAGCTCGCCTGTGCCTTGGCCACCCGTGCCGGTTTCAGCATCATCACGGGTGGCCCCGGCACCGGCAAGACGACCACCGTGGTGCGCCTGCTGGCGTTGCTGCAGGCGCCGGCAGTGGAGCAGGGCAGGCCACTGCGCATCCGCCTGGCTGCACCGACCGGCAAGGCCGCTGCGCGCCTGACCGAATCCATTGGCCAGCAAGTCGAGCGCCTGCAAGTCAGCGCCGAAGTACGCGGGCAAATCCCTACTGAAGTCAGCACCGTGCATCGCCTGCTCGGCAGCCGCCCAGGCTCGCGGCACTTCCGCCATCATGCTGGCAACCCGTTGCCGTTGGATGTGCTGGTGGTCGACGAAGCGTCGATGATCGACCTGGAAATGATGGCCAACCTGCTCGATGCCTTGCCGCCGCGGGCGCGTCTGGTGCTGCTGGGCGACAAGGACCAGTTGGCCTCGGTCGAGGCCGGCGCGGTACTGGGTGACCTGTGCCGGGATGCTGAGGAGGGCTTTTACTCGCCGGCGACTGCAGCGTGGCTTCAGCAGGTCAGTGGCGAGTCGCTGGCCGGCAGTGGCCTCAAGGCCGGCGATGAGCAGCGCCACCCGTTGGCTCAGCAAGTGGTGATGCTGCGGTTTTCACGGCGTTTCGGTGAAGGCAGCGGTATTGGCCAGTTGGCCAGACTGGTCAATCGTCAGGATGCTCACGCGGCGCGCAACCTGCTGGCCGCGCCGCCTGCTGACGTGCACAGCCTGTCGCTCAAGCACGAGCAGGATCGTGCTTTCGACCGCCTGTTACTGGACGGTCTGAACCGCGGTACCGATGGACCGCAAGGCTACCGCAGCTACCTGCGCACCCTTGGGCGTTACCGGCCAGCACTTGATACCGCCTTTGACGACCCCGCCTGGGAGCAATGGGCGGGCAAGGTGTTGCGCAGTTTCGAGGATTTCCAGTTGCTGTGCGCGGTGCGCCGGGGCGCCTGGGGGGTCGAAGGCCTGAATGAACGGGTGGCGCGGGTGCTGCACAATGCCGGTCTGATCGACAGCCAGCAGCCCTGGTACGAAGGGCGCCCGGTGCTGGTGACCCGCAACGACTACGGCCTGGGCCTGATGAACGGTGACATCGGTATAGCCCTGCGCCTGCCGGATGAGCAGGGCCAGCCGCTGCTGCGTGTGGCCTTCCCGCGCAACGACGGCAGTGGTGGTGTGCGGTTCGTTCTGCCGAGCCGGCTCAACGAAGTGGAAACGGTATTCGCCATGACCGTGCACAAGTCCCAGGGCTCGGAGTTCAGCCACACTGCCCTGGTGCTGCCGGATGCGCTCAACCCGGTGCTGACCAAGGAACTGGTGTACACCGGCATCACTCGGGCCAAGCACTGCTTCAGCCTGGTCGAGCCACGCCAAGGCATTTTCGAAGAAGCGGTGGCGCGCAAAGTACGGCGTATTTCCGGGTTGATGCTCGAGCAGGTCTAGGGCCATGACACCCATTACACGTGGCTGCAGGCTCATACATTAAAGCGGCCATGTGCTATCGTTGCGCCGATATCGGAAGGGGCTTAAAGGGATTTCCCACATGAACGTGGCCGCAAGGCGAGTGACAAGCTGTGCGCTTTCGCTATTGCTGGCCGTCCTGCTCCTTTCTGCAGGCGCTGCCCGGGCAGACCCCGGCACAACCGCCGCCCAGGCACAGCAACGCGCCAAGGCAGTCACCCAGGTAGTACTGGGTATCTTCAGTTACGCCCGCTGGCCCGTGGAACCCTCTCCTTTGCGCCTGTGCCTGGTCGGCCCGACCGAGTACGCCGACGATCTCATCAAGGGCCATGTCCAGGAGTCCGGCCGGCCGCTGCAGGTGCGGCGCTTGCTGGCAGAAGACACCCAGGTCGCCCAGGCCTGCGATGCCCTCTACATTGGCAAGCTTGACCAGGGCCAGCGGGATCGGCTGTTTCAGCGTATCGGCGGCCACCCGGTGCTGAGCATCAGCGAGGCGGATGACCCCTGTACGGTCGGCAGCCTGTTCTGCCTGCGGGTCAGCGACCAGCAGGTGGCCTTTGAAGTCAATCTCGACTCGGTGGCACGCTCTGGCGTGCGTATTCACCCCAGCGTGCTGCAATTGTCGCGGCGCCGGGCGGAGCAGCCATGAAGCCGACCCGCAAGCGTACCGTGCGCCCGACCCTGCGCTCGGTGCTGGGCCGTGGCCACCTCAGCGTCGCCTTGCTTGCCGTTGGCCTGGCGGGTATCTCCCTCACCCTGCTGGGCGTGCTCGCCCTGCGTGTCTATGCCAACCATAACCTGCAGTTGATCGCCCGCTCGATCAATTACACGGTAGAGGCGGCGGTGGTGTTCGATGACAGCGCCGCTGCCAATGAGTCGCTGGCGTTGATTGCCAGTACCGAAGAAGTGGCCGAGGCCAAGGTCTTCAACAACGAGGGCGAGCAACTGGCGCACTGGCAACGCGACAATACCGGCATGCTCGCGCAGCTGGAGGTGCAGGTTGCCAGCACCTTGCTGGATGAGCCGGTCATTCTGCCGATCGTGCACCAGCAACAGCAGGTCGGGCATATCGAACTGGCAGGCCAGGGCAGGAGCCTGTTGCTGTTCCTGCTCAGTGGCTTGGCCGGTATCCTGTTCTGCACGGTCCTCAGCGCCCTGGCTGCCCAGTATCTGTCGCGGCGCCTGCTCAGCGATATCACCCGCCCGCTGCGTGGCCTGGCCAGTGTCGCCCATGCCGCCCGCCGCGAGCGCAGCTTCGACCGGCGCGTACCAGAAGCGCCGATTGCCGAGCTGAACGAGCTGGGTAATGACTTCAATGCCCTGCTGGATGAACTGGAGGTGTGGCATAGCCACCTGCAGAGCGAAAACCAGACCCTTGCCCATCAGGCCAGCCACGACAGCCTGACCGGCTTGCCCAACCGCGCCTTCTTTGAAGGACGCCTGAGCCGCAGCGTGCGGAATGCGGCGCGTCAGCAGGACCACCTGGCACTGCTGTTCCTCGACAGCGACCACTTCAAGCAGATCAACGACACCCTCGGCCACGCCGTGGGTGACGAGGTGTTGATCAGCGTGGCCGAACGTGTGCGCGCCCAACTGCGCGAGCACGATCTGGTGGCGCGCCTGGGGGGCGACGAGTTTGCCGTGCTGTTGACGCCGTTGCATACGCGCAAGGACGCCGAACACATTGCCGAGAAGATCGTTGCCAGCATGAAGCTGCCGGTGCAACTGGACAGTGGCCGCAGTATCTCCACCTCGCTGAGTGTCGGTATTGCCTATTACCCGGATGACGGCGCTGACCCCGCCAGTCTTCTCAATGCCGCCGATGCGGCAATGTACCAGGCCAAGCGCGAACGCCGTGGCCATTGGCAACTGGCGCAGACGGAACGGTCCGCCAACGAAATCAGGAACAGGAGTTGAACCCGTGATGCAAGCTTTACGTTTTCCGCTTTGGGCCTTGTTGCTCGCCATGCTGGCGCTGACGGGTTGCCAGAGCGCCCCCCCGAAAGGCCTTACCCCAGAACAGATTGCCGTGCTCAAGCGCGAAGGTTTCACCCCGACCGATGAAGGTTGGGCCTACGACTTGTCTGGCAAAGTGTTGTTCGGCAGCGATCTGGACAGCCTCAATGGCCAGAGCCAGGCGATTGTCGAGCGCATCGGCAAGGCGCTGCTCGGCGTTGGTATCCAGGGCGTGCGGGTGGACGGGCATGCCGACTCGTCGGGCAAGGCGGCGTATAACCAGCAGCTGTCCGAGCGCCGCGCGCAAAGCGTGACCAAGGCGCTGGTGGGGATTGGCATGCAGGCGCAGAACATTCAGAGCCGTGGCCTGGGCAGCAGCCAGCCGGTGGCGGACAACCGCACCAGCGCCGGGCGTACCGAGAACCGTCGAGTGTCCATCGTGGTCGCATCCTACTGATCGTCGCCGCTCGGGCTGTCACATATCCCCTGTAGGCGCGGGCGTGCCCGCGAAGCAGGCAACGCGCTGTCTGGCACCGGCTTTGCCGGTGTTCGCGGGCAAGCCCGCTCCTACAGGGGCTGTGTTGCCTTCGGAAATGCGCAGGCCCATCAGTCCTGGGCAAAGCGCGTCTCGCGGGTTTGCCCCATCAACAACGGCGCATTCGCCTCGGTCACCCCGCGAATGTAATCCCACAGCAGGGTAATGCGCTTCAACTTGCGCAAATCCTCCCGGCAATACATCCAGAACGACAAAGAGGGGAAGGGTTAACCCAATGACTACGGGGGTTTAACCACCATGAACACCTCTCCACAGGAGCACCCTGTCACAAGTGCTGTCACAAACCGCACGCTTCCCTTGAGGCCAAATTGCCGGTTGGCGAGTCCGTATCACTACCGACGACACGGAATCTACTACCTACGCCTTCGCGTGACTGGCAGCGTGAACAGGGCGGTGTCTGTCTCTCTGAAGACCACTGATCGCAGATGGGCAATGCAGGCATCTGGCCGTCTCACGGCATCACTTCAATCGTTCCACTTGGATCGTCCTGATGCTTCATGGAACGAGCTGCGGGAGCAGCTGTTGAAATTGGTGAGCAGTACGCTGGTGTCTGCTGACGAAGGCCCCCCACTTCGTCACTGGGGAGACTTGTACCGGAACGTGGCTGTTAACTCGATGCCGGTATCGGCACCGCATGGTGAGGTGATGAGTACGGCAAAGGAGCCGGTGGCAACCCCGATGACCTTCGATATGCTCTCGCAGCTTTACATGGCTGATCGTGGCGGGGACCAGAAGCCCACGACCTTGAAGGAGACGACCTTGTGCCACAAGGTGATTTCCGAGAATTTGGTTGGGGTGGATTTGAGGAACCATACCAGGGCAGACCTAGTAGCGTTCCGGGAACGCCTGTCAGCAGGTCGGATGCCTTCGACAGTGAACAAACTGATCGTGAAGCTTTCGGCTGTCTTTACCTGGGCCGTCGAGAACGGGCACCTGAGCAAGACCTACGACAAGAAGTTGAAGCTCACAAAGGGGGTTGAATCGACCCGTAAGGCTTTTACCCAGCACCAGGTGAGCAAACTGATGGACTATGCAAACGGCCTCCCAGAGACTTCGTGGAAGCGATGGCTGCTCAGCCTGGGAATCATCACTGGCGGGCGGCTGAAGGAGATATGCCAGCTGACTCTGGGTGACGTTGTAACCATGAAGTCTGGCCTTATTGCCATTCACATCAACGAGGCAGGTGAGGGCAAGTCCATCAAGAACAAGCGGAGCGAGCGACTGGTGCCGCTTACTGACGGTGCCTATGGTTTCGACCTAGCAGCGTTCTTGAGGTACGTCGATGTGATCCGCTGCAGTGGGAGCGAATCGCTAGCCCAGATTGGTTATAGGCCGTCGGGCGAATGGGTCAACCAGCATGCTATCCCTGCGGCTTTAGAGGGTACGTATGAACGCGGATTAGTATTCCACTCATTGCGGCATTCTCTAGCTTCATTGATGCAAGCCAAGGGGGTTCCTGTTACTCATGCTCAGGCAGTGATGGGGCATGCGTCAGGAACGGTTACATTCGACACCTACGGCTCTAGCGTGCCTGTCGAGACATTGTCAGAGCTGCTAAAAGGACTGTACCCTCGATGAAACTCCCTGAGCCAATGGCCGAGCCGGCCACCTTCATAAAGCGAAAGGCTTCTAATAGCTTCAGTAAGGATTGCGGCGTCTGGGCAAAATGCTATGATCCAAAAAATGCCATAACAGGGATGCTAGAGTGAAGCAGGCCGACATAGATGCAATAAAAGAAGAAATAGCCCCAGCAGTTAATAGCGGTGAAATTTCACTATTATTGGGAGCTGGGTTTTCGTTTACGAATAGAACCAACCGAGGTCCTTTGCCGGGCGGAGAGGGGTTGCGGGATCTTATATTAAAAGAATGCTCTCGCGCTGCAGGCCCCAAAACCACCTTGAAAGACGCATATGTCCTAGGTGGTCGAGAAATCAACGACTTTAATACCTTCCTTTCTTCTTGCTTTATTGTTGATGATGTTGAGCCTTGGCAAGCAAAAATGTTTCAGTATGCTTGGAGTAGAATCTATACGACGAATATAGATAACGTTCTAAACGTTGCACTTGACAGACAGAACAAGACTGGCAGGCTTGGTGGAGACTTTAAATTCTTCAATTACGCTGATCAAGGGGTTTTGTCTGAAACTATTGGCAGTATTCCAATTGTTACTATCCACGGGACATGCTTAAAGCTCGATCAAGGGTTTATTTTTTCTACGTTAGAGTATGCGAAAGCTTCAACGAGGGTTTACGATTGGCATCGTGATTTGGCGGCAAACCTACTGACTGGTGGCTTAGTTGTCATTGGTAATCAACTCGAAGAGACCGATATTGATACTTATCTTGCGGCTCGAATAAGTGATTACCCCAATTCTGAAGTTCCGGCCAAGAACTGGATAGTAATGCCAAATCCTGACCCAATTAAAGCATCGAATTATGAAGCTAACGGGTTTCGAGTAATCGACTGCACAGCAGAAGAATTCTTCAATCAGTTGTTTTCTGTCGCTTCACCAAAAAGCATTGGTGAAATAATGGCTGATACTGTCCCTCAAATCAAGAAGGTGATAAGCAACGTCCAGTCACTAACTTGGTTTAGAGGAGCTTTTAAACATGTGCCTTCTGAAATTGAGGAGGCGAAAACTCAAGCGGGTATTGTCCGGCACTTTATAACCGGTGCTGATCCTGAGTGGTTCTATCTTTATAATAATGCTCAGGCTTTGATAGGTAAGCATGAAAGTTTAACTGCAACTTTAGGTGGCATGCTTAGAGAAGGTAAGAGTGGTTTCGGTGTGATTCACGTAATCGGGCCAAGTGGTTCGGGTAAATCTACCGCTATCAAAGTGGCATTGCAAAGTCTTTCTAATTCTTATGAATGTATATATGAATTTAATGATAGCTCTGAACTGTCAACTTCATATTTACGGTCTGTGATTGAGAACCTTGGTAATAAGTCGATATTTGTATTCTATTCGGCTGCTGAATACTATTTTGCCGCAACCTATCTGTCAGAAGCACTAGGTGATAAAAATAAGCCCTACTGTTTGTTTGTGCTTGAAGAGCGTAATCATGACCATGAGAGAAATAAAAGGCAATTGATCCTAAGGGAAGATGCTACTTATTTCCATATGGGGAATCTCAGTATGCTAGATGCTGAGCGAATCGCCTTGAAGATTGAGGAGCATGGTTTTGAGTTCGATAACTTCTCTAAGAAGTCTATTGCTGCTAGATCTAGAATAATCTACGATAAAGAAAAGGGTTACTCGGGTGACCTCTTGACTACGTTGTTCTCACTTACGTCCAATGAGAACTTTGAGCGGAAGATTTTTCGTGACTACCAGACTGTACCAGAAGGTCTGGCGAAAAGGGTATTGGATTTAATTGTAATTACTAACAACTTAGGTCATCTGCTCCCGATAAGTTACGTTGCCGGGGCTCTAGATGTTTCAGTGGATTCCGTATTGGCAGAAGTCGATTCTGGCCTTGCAGGAATAGTTTCAAATAACAACAAGACTCTGAAGTTGCGTCATCGTATTATTTCTGAGTTTTACTACAAAAATTGCATTGCTAAAAAAGGAAAGTTGGATTTAATTGTCGACAGTCTAATATTCTTGTCTAGGCAGTTTACGGTTGATGATATTAAGTTCCATCCCCTTGCATATAGGGTTTATAAGGATCTTATATCATATAATTTCCTGTACGAAAGCTACTATCCAGCTTCAACTAGAGACGCCGATACTGAGCGTACTTATCATGAGGTGCAGAAGTACTTCAATCGCGATGGAATTTTCTGGTTGCATTTTGGACGGTACTATCGAAAGACTGGGCGACTCGATGATGCGATAGTTTGCTTCAGAACTGGTCTTTCTTATTATGACTCGTTCCAAACTCGGCATTCTCTTGGCACGGCACTACTTGAAAGCTTCATCGCGTCTAACGGTTGTGAAACTGAAGCGTATGAAGAGGGCGTTTTGTTATTAGACCAAGAACGTATCAGTAGGGGGGATTCGGATGCGTACCCTTGCACTACTATGATTTCCCTTCTGCAGAAAGTCGTGCGTATTCCTAATCACAATACGGACGCTGAGAGTCGACTTAAAACTTGTATAAATATGGGGTTTATGCACTTCCGTGATGACGCATACTTTAACAAAATATTGAAAGGCCAGTTCAACGGTATAGGGCGTTAAGCTATTTCTGCTGGCTAATGTGCTAGGAGGTCTTGGCCTCCTGGTTCGGCCTTCTGGCGTTGCTTAATAGGCAGAAAATCCGCTGCGTACTGTTTAGGCTGGCTCGGTACCTAACGCCCCCATGCTGACTTGCATCCCGTCCCCGTGGCTGATTTCAAAATATCGCAGGCAGCAATAAGCCCCGCTAACGACCGGCTATGAGCGTAATCGCTCTATCGCTGAGGATATGGCTTGTGAGTTGCCGTCTAGCGTCTGAAGCGCTCCTAGCACGCTGTCGTGCGTGGTCACGGAGCCACGTTGACGTACCCACGTACTGACTTCCTCTATGGCCGCTCTTAATGCAATCTGATTGAGATGCAGTAGCTCAAGGGCATCGGCTGCAGTAGCGTTCATATCGTCCATGTGGCGTCCTCGAAGTATGGTAGTTATCGAAGCGTAGGGGATTACGACGCCTTGGAGGAGATTTCTTTCTTGATCCGGTACACCGTGGCTACTCCCACCTCAGCCAGCTTGGCTATCTCTTCCATGGTGTTGCCATTACGCTTGAGCAGGGCAGCTACCTGATCCCACTTCTTCTGGTTACGGCCTTTGCCGCCCACCTTCTCGCCACGGGCACGCTTGTTGTCCAGACCCTGCTTGATACGCTCCACTCGCTTCTCTTGATCCAGGCGGGCCATCGTTGCCATTAGGTCCACCAGCATCTCGTTGATAACCAGCATTATGCGGGTGCCGATATCACCGTCATCGCGCAGAGTTAACATCTGGTGAGTGGTCGGCATATCAGCTACAACCAGACGCAGTCCCTTGGACTTGATCGTGGTTTTCAGGGAATCCCACTCGGCCATCGTCAGGCGAGACAGGCGGTCTACCGACTCCACTAGCAGTACATCACCAACAGAGGCAGTGGCCAGTAGGCGCGACAACTCAGGACGCTCCAGCTTGGTCCCACTGATGTTCTCTGCATACACGTCGGCTACTTGCAGGCTCTTGCCTTGGGCGAAGTCCAGAAGAGACTGCTTCGCTCGCTCTGCGTCCTGATCAGTAGTTGAAGCACGAAGGTAGAGGTGGGCCTTGATCATGGTTTTATCCTTTGCCACGACATTCGATAGCCTAATGATAAACTATCATTTAACCAGTGATCAACTGATGAATGATAGGTTAGGGCGGCTCTCTAGCGCCATCTCGGATAGCTATAGCCAAATGAGAGGGTCGCTCTGGCTGCTCCCGACCCACCGGGAGCTTTTCAGCACGCACAGTGACGGGTTGAAGGAGATAGCTTGGCTCTTAAGGGCTTCGAGGATGGCTCACTTTCGATCCATCAACGGACGTAGGCTCCTTACCCTATCCCTGGACCGCTTCAGGTTTGAGGCAGTACGCCGGGCAAGCTTGTTATCAGGAACTTGGCAAAGCCGGAATTCCGGCTTTGAAAGCAATACGGAGTGGTGTATCAGCAGATTTGCTGGCACCCCTCCAAGGGCTGTAGTGAAACTGGCATACACCGGACGGCAGGGCACTGTAGTTAAATCCTGACTAATTAGTCAGATATTATATCAAGGGCGTGATTCGCTTAGCACCGCCACCAGCAATCCCGCGAAAATAGGTGCTTCACCGGGTGTAAGGGTATGCCAGCACCGACACTGTCGCCCGATGGGGGTTAGATAGTGGTTAGTTCTGTGATTAGTAACCGTAGGCTACACCTGCCGGGGAGATGATGTATAAGTGAGTTATCTTGGCCTGGCACTCACACCCGCTAGCGGGGTATTAGCAACTCTGCTAGCACTCACGCCTGTATAGAGTATTGAGTTGCTGAGTTCTATGGTGATGCACCGTCACACGATAATACACCTATGCCGCTCGGCATGGTTAAAGCAAGGGCAAGAGTGGGGGAGGGGCTCTGCTCGCCCTTGTTCCTCCCCTCTGCATAGAGTTTTTATTCTTGCCTCACGGCATGTTTGTAGCAGGGGGCAGGGCGGAAAGCCCCAAGCTTTTGATTTTCACCTTGCAGATATATGGTGACGTTCCGTCACGTCGTAATAATTTCTATTGTTCTCAGCAAGGTTAAAGAAAGATCAAGAGCAGGAGGGGCTTTCTTGCCCCTTCTCTTCTCTGCTTCATAGAGTTGTTATCCGTGCCTCGGGCACGGTCTCTCCTACTGTGGCGTCTACGCCACTAATGGGAAAATGGTCAGGTATCGAGACTTCGGTGTTATATGCGTTAAGAGGTAAGGTTATCCCTTATATATATCTGTCGCTAATTACCCTCGACTGACCCCTCTATTTCATTTGTTCGGGGGACTTGCTTCCATTTCTTGACCGTGTTCTTGGATATGCCAAGCGCGTTGGCGATGTTCTTAATCGGAACCTCAGCCTTGATCATCATCAGTGCCTGCTGCTTCATCGGGTGTTCATTGCTAACAACGCTTGCAGTCGTTGGCTGCTGTGGCAACCATAACGCATTGAAATCCACTTGTACGTCGATGGATTGAAGAATCTGCGGGTGCCGTTCAAGGTACAGGGCAATGCCTCGTAAAGCTGTTCTCGCTGCTTCAATTACTCGTTGTAGTTGTCGAATGCTCATTGGTCGAAGCTCATGGTTGAGCAAGCAATTTGCTGCTGCCGCTGTCGAGATGACAGAGAGGCGCAGCACTTTATTTACGTCAGAAAGAGAGACGCTGTGCTTTCCGCTGATGACCCCTGGCCCTGTATATATAGCTCCGAATACGATGTCATCTAGCCAAGGGGTTGAGCGTTCCTCGAACTTTAGAATGCACAAGGCAGGTGCTAGCAGGTTTTGTATAACTTGTGGCTTGGGGCCGCGAGTGGAACTATGGCTGGTTTCTACCACTTCTTCCTGAGGGAATAGCTCGAAAACTGGGGCGAGCTCAGTTGAGTTGTGCAAATTGTTGAAAGGTGCCAGCGGTGAGACAGTGCCATCGTGTTCTGAGAACCAGTTTTCACTTAGCTTTACTGGTGTGCCTGCACTGTAATGAGTTGGCGTTGATAGATAAGGAGTTGTGGTGTATCCACCGTAGCACTCTCCGGTTGCGGTGTCGTATATGTATCCTTCGATTATTCTAGTACGAGCTTCTGCCACCTTGCTGCGGAGTAGGTCAAGAGAGCACGTGGTTTGTGGGTCGGGGTTGACGTATGTATTGATTGGGTCACTTCCTTGTATGCGATTTGAGTGTATAGCGTTGGGTTTCGAGAATAAGAGCGTGAGATGGCTAGCTTCGCGACGCTAGCCATTTTTAAACATGTGCCAAGGTGCCTAGAATAAACTTGGTGTCTGTCATGCTCAGCCTTACTTGATCAAATCTCAGTTGGCTTTTGTTAGGCAGCGAGTTTGTTCGGCAACAGTCCTTCTCGGCGAAGCAGCTTGCCGATGTAAATTTCACCTTTACCGGTTACCATGGTCTTATTGGTTCGGTGAATACCGCTAGGGGTGATATGTACCTTTCCCACAACCACGAAGTGTCCCGAGTTGATGTGCCGCTGGTAAGGCGAGTGATGCCTGTCCGCCATCAGTACGTTGCTATGTCGTAATAGTTTGAAAAGTGTGTTGCGACCAATGCCATACTTCTTAGCTACCTCACTTACCGTCTGCAAGTTAGAAGAGCCTGCAACTGCGTCATGGTACTCGACCTTTGGCGCGTCCCTTTCGACTTTGTGGATCAACTGTGCGTAGTTACCTGCCATGCAGTGAGCTTGCTCAATGATGGTTTCCAGGTAGGTGCCTGGATTGCCCAGCACGTATTGGGCAGCATTCTCATGTACTGCTACGCCGTTTGTCGCAAGGAGGTCGTACGCCCGGATTACCTTCAAGTTATACTCGGGGCTGATCCACATTGCGTAGTCGTACACTAGTTCTTTTGCTACATAGGTGCCGCCATTGCGACCGGGCTTGGTTTGCAAAGGGTACGATTCTGTACCTTTAGCTAACTCGCTGATTAGCTCTTCTGCTTGGCGTACCCATAGTGTCGGTTTGTGGCGGGGTTCACCGCCAGCAGCCTTATGGAAGTCGTTTAGACAGTATCGTCCTTCATGGTCTCGGCGTACAACAATGTCGCCGATGTGAACTGTTGTGGTCTGATAGTCTGTGATGCTGATTACGTTGCTCATTTTATATTGCGTTCCTTTTTACTTAAAAGTCAGCTAGGGCTGACATGTTTCCTTGTGTGGCTGTTAAGCGGCTTCCTGTTGTTCCCAATACTGCAAGATTTCTTCAATCTTTCGGGCTTTAGAGGTCTTGCGGTATTCCTTCAGTAGCGGCATGCGTTCCCGCAGATCATCTGCAAAGAGGTACAAGTCTTTGCCGTAGTCTAAGGCTTCGATCATTTCATCTTCCCAGAGAAAGCCTTGGTATGTCCGTTCGAGCCATTCCCGGTTGAGTCGCTCCGTGTATTCCACTCTCGACCGGATGTCAGACTCTTTGCCGTAGCCTGGGGAGTAGGAGCAGGCATGAACCATCATGGTGCTACTGTCGTAAATTACCCAGTCATCGGCTTGTAGGGCTATGGCAGACGCAGCTGAGGCGCAAGTCATGCCAATCTCTACAGTGATGTGGGCTTCGCATTCATCCATTCGGCGGCAAAGATAGTCGCAAGTCTCCAGGCTTCCGCCAGGTGATGAGAGTTGGACATATACTTGGTCTTCCTCTCCCGCATGGGCGAGGATGTGGACTAACTCGCCATACTCTTGGATTTCGCCAATAGGGCCGGTGAGTGGTACGACGTACTGTGTCGAAGCTCGCTGCTTGGCAATTATGTTCTTTGGGCGGTAAATGCTACCGAGTTCTACGAGTTCGTTGTTGGCTTGGTGTTTCATCTAGTTGTCTTCCTTTGCGGATTTCAGGCAATAGGTGGCCGTCGCTCTTATGTGAGAGCTAGTGCAAGTGTGTGCACCTATTGATAAACATTGGTGGTGCTGAAGTAGGGTTCTAGTGCTAAGTTAATTCATTTATCTTTCCTGTGGGCGTTTTTTGGGCAATAGGGTGCCGTAACGTAAACTGTGAGTTTCGTCGGACTTATAGTGTAAGTGGGCCGAGTTGGGGTACTGGCTCTATACTAAGCCAGCTGTGCTGGGCTTTTCTCTTAGGTCATATAGTTGTTCTCTAGTGGTGGTTTACGGCGTTTTACGGGCACGGACTTATCTTGCGATCATGGCATGGCAGTTGCTCGAATAATTTAAACTAGGGCTGATGCGGCTGAGATGGTTAAATCTCGGACACGACAAAACCTCCGTGCTAACCATTCATCGTTCTGACGAATCTGCAGGGAGGTTGGTGTTGCAGTTGGCCAATGCGGGCCTGATTTATCACCGTTGACTTGGCGATGAGCGGCACATTACGTGGGTTCTTCCGGCCTGTCAACAGGTTTCTTGAAAGAAAGCGCCATTGGCCCTGACTGACTCGCCATCCTGAAGCCTGCCCAAGTCGAGCAGGGCAGGATGCAGATGAAGCACGCGAAGACTGCTGGTGTCCGAGTTCACGCTACTACCTGTGTGGGAGGGGCCGTTCCGAAGTGTCACAAATGCTGTCATAACCCCTGTCACAAGTCGTTGCCATGGCCCTGTTGCGGTGAGTAGGATGAGGCACCCTTACTCCTTGTCGATCCGGCTACGCAAAGCGCATCTCCCGCGTCTCACCCATCAACAACGGCGCATTCGCCTCGGTCACCGCCCGGATGTAATCCCACAGCAGGGTAATGCGCTTCAACTTGCGCAAGTCCTCCCGGCAATACATCCAGAACTGCCGCGTCACCTCGATCTCCTCCGGCAACACCGTGACCAATCGCGGGTCCTGCGCGGCGAGGAAGCACGGCAATATTGCCAGCCCACGCCCCTGCAGCGCTGCCGTGTACTGCGCGATCACGCTGGTACTGCGCAAATGTGCGCTGGCGTTGGGGATCAGGTTGGCCAGGTACAGCAGCTCGGAGCTGAACGCCAGGTCATCCACGTAACTGATGAAGGGGTGTTTGGCCAGGTCCGTCACCTGGCGGATCGGCGCGTGGCTGTCCAGGTAGCCCTGGGTGGCATACAGCCGCAGGCGGTAGTCGCACAGCTTGCAGCACACATAAGGCCCGTGCTCGGGCCGCTCCAGCGCGATGACGATGTCCGCCTCACGCTTGGACAGGCTGATGAAGTGCGGCAGCGGCAGGATGTCCACCGAAATCGCCGGGTAGGCGTCGACGAAGTGGCTTAGCTGCGGCGTGATGAAAAAGCTGCCAAAGCCCTCCGTGCAGCCCATGCGCACATGGCCCGACAACGCCACCCCCGACCCGGACACCTGCTCGCACGCCATGTGCAGCGTGCTCTCGATCGATTCGGCATAGCCCAGCAGGCGCTGGCCCTCGGCGGTCAGCACAAAGCCGTTGGTGCGCGACTTTTCGAACAGCAAGGTGCCCAGCGCACCCTCCAGCGAGCTGATGCGTCGCGACACGGTGGTGTAGTCCACGCTCAGCCGTTTGGCGGCACTGCTGGCCTTGCGGGTGCGAGCCACTTCGAGGAAGAACTTCAAATCGTCCCAGTTGAGCGCGCTCAGGGATGTGAGGTCTTTTTGCATGATGATCCGGTTTTTTTGTGCGTTCTTGTTGGATGTTTGCACATCTATACTCGAAACAAGCCTCAGGACGCCACCCCGCGTTTGCCCGGCGCTGGCGATCTCGTCCCGACAACAATTCCAAGGAGAACGCAGATGAACGCACCGCAATCCCCTAACAGCACCAAGGTCGAGCAGGTCAAGCTGCTGATCGACGGCCAGTGGGTCGAGTCCAAAACCACCGAATGGCGTGACATCGTCAACCCGGCCACCCAAGAGGTGCTGGCGCGCGTACCGTTCGCCACCGTCGAGGAAGTCGATGCAGCCGTGGCCGCTGCTCACCGCGCTTTCCAGACATGGCGTAACACCCCGATCGGCGCGCGCATGCGCATCATGCTCAAGCTGCAGGCGCTGATCCGCGAACACACCAAACGCATTGCCCAGGTGCTCAGCGCCGAGCAGGGCAAGACCCTGGCCGACGCTGAAGGCGATATCTTCCGCGGCCTGGAAGTGGTCGAGCACGCGGCGTCCATTGGCACCCTGCAGATGGGCGAATTTGCCGAGAACGTCGCCGGCGGTGTCGATACCTACACCCTGCGCCAGCCGATCGGCGTATGCGCTGGCATCACCCCGTTCAACTTCCCGGCAATGATCCCGCTGTGGATGTTCCCTATGGCCATTGTCTGCGGCAACACGTTTGTGCTCAAACCGTCCGAGCAGGACCCGTTGTCGACCATGCTACTGGTCGAGCTGGCGCTGGAAGCCGGCGTGCCGGCCGGTGTGCTGAACGTGGTGCACGGCGGCAAGCAGGTGGTGGATGCCATTTGCACCCACCAGGACATCAAGGCGATTTCCTTCGTGGGCTCTACTGAAGTCGGCACGCACGTTTACAACCTTGGCAGCCAGCATGGCAAGCGTGTGCAGTCAATGATGGGTGCCAAGAACCACGCGGTGGTGTTGCCTGATGCCAACCGCACACAAACCATCAATGCGCTGGTGGGTGCTGCCTTTGGCGCGGCGGGCCAGCGCTGCATGGCGACCTCGGTGGCGGTGTTGGTGGGCAAGGCCCGCGAATGGTTGCCGGATATCAAGGAGGCTGCCAGCAAGCTCAAGGTCAATGCTGGCTGTGAACCGGGCACCGACGTTGGCCCGGTGGTATCCAAGCGTGCCAAGGAGCGTGTGCTGGGCCTGATCGAAAGCGGTATCAAGGAAGGCGCCAAGCTGGAACTTGACGGCCGTGACGTCAAGGTGCCGGGCTACGAGCAAGGCAACTTCGTCGGCCCAACCCTGTTCTCGGGCGTGAAGACCGACATGCAGGTGTATACCCAGGAAATCTTCGGCCCGGTGCTGGTGACCCTGGAAGTCGATACGCTCGACGAGGCCATCGCCCTGGTCAACGCCAACCCGTTCGGCAACGGCACCGGCCTGTTCACCCAGAGCGGCGCTGCGGCCCGCAAGTTCCAGAGCGAAATCGATATTGGCCAGGTCGGCATCAACATCCCGATCCCGGTACCCGTACCGTTCTTCAGCTTCACCGGCTCGCGGGGTTCCAAACTCGGTGACCTCGGGCCTTACGGCAAGCAAGTGGTGCAGTTCTACACTCAGACCAAGACCGTCACGGCTCGCTGGTTCGATGACGACAGCGTCAACGACGGTGTGAACACCACCATTAGCCTGCGCTAAGGAGTACGTCATGCGTATCGCATTCATCGGCCTGGGCAACATGGGCGCGCCCATGGCCCGCAACCTGATCAAGGCCGGGCATCAGCTGAACCTGTTCGACCTGAACAAGGCCGTGCTGGCCGAGCTGGCAGAACTGGGCGGGCAGATCAGCTCCTCGCCCAAGGACGCGGCGGCCAACAGCGAGCTGGTGATCACCATGCTGCCGGCCGCAGCCCATGTGCGCAGCGTGTACTTGAGCGAGGACGGCGTACTGGCCGGCATTCGCCCTGGCACGCCGACCGTTGACTGCAGCACCATCGACCCGCAGACCGCACGTGATGTGTCCAAGGCCGCAGCGGCAAAGGGTGTGGACATGGGGGATGCGCCGGTTTCCGGTGGTACTGGCGGTGCGGCGGCCGGCACCCTGACGTTCATGGTCGGCGCCAGTACCGAGTTGTTCGCCAGCCTCAAGCCGGTACTGGAGCAGATGGGCCGCAACATCGTGCACTGCGGGGAAGTCGGTACCGGCCAGATCGCCAAGATCTGCAATAACCTGCTGCTCGGCATTTCGATGATCGGCGTGTCCGAGGCCATGGCCCTGGGTAACGCGTTGGGTATCGATACCAAGGTGCTGGCCGGCATCATCAACAGTTCGACCGGGCGTTGCTGGAGTTCGGACACCTACAACCCGTGGCCGGGCGTCATCGAAACCGCACCGGCATCGCGTGGCTACACCGGTGGCTTTGGCGCCGAACTCATGCTCAAGGACCTCGGTCTGGCTACCGAAGCGGCACGCCAGGCACACCAACCGGTGATTCTCGGTGCCGTGGCCCAGCAGTTGTACCAGGCCATGAGCCTGCGAGGCGAGGGTGGCAAGGACTTCTCGGCCATCGTCGAGGGTTATCGCAAGAAGGATTGATGCAAGAGGTGGACTTCATCGCGGGCCAGGTGGCCTTCCCTCTGTAACTGCGCACCAGAGGGAAGGGCGTCTGCTCCGCGATTTTTTTGTCCACGCTTACAGGTATTGCGCGGCCGTTGTAGGCGCGGGTTCACCCGCGAATGCTGCAGAAGCCTCACCGCCGCATTCGCAGCTAAACCCGCGCCTGCAGGTCAGGCGAAGACGAAATACTTACGTACAGTCTCGACCACTTCCCACGTACCTTTCATGCCCGGTTCGATCACGAACACATCACCCGCCTTCAGGTGCTTGGGCTCTTCGCCTTCCGGGGTGATGATGCAATAGCCATCGAGGAAGTGGCAGAACTCCCATTTATCGTAGTTGACCTCGAACTTGCCCGGGGTGCAGATCCAGGTGCCCATGATCTTGCTGCCGTCGGCCGACAGGTAGGCATTGAGGTTGACGGTGTGCGGATCGCCGCCAATGCGCTTCCACTTGGTGGCGTCCACGACCGGCGTCGGGCAGGTTTCGCGCAGGACGGTGATGAAATCGGACATGGCACAACTCCTGGTGACTGGCTGAATGACGGGTCACCATAGGCCCAACGGCCGCGCAGCAGTTGCCTGGGCTCGACGTCCAGGTGTCTGGTCGCGCTATGGCAGGCGGTTTACCTCGACAGTGATGTGCGCCAACTCTTCGTGCACGGCCAGGGCCTGGCGCACGCCGTCGGCATTCAGTGTGGCCTGGGTGGCCAGGCCAAGAATGCAGGCGTACTGGTCCCTGCCCACCCGCCAGACATGCAGGTCGGTGATACTGGCCGGCGCCGGCAATTGCGCGACCACTTCGCGGATTTCCGCCACAACCGGGGCGTCCATCTCGGCGTCCAGTAACACTCGCCCGGTATCGCGCAGCAGGCCACGGGCCCACAGCGCGACCAGCAGCGCACCGACGAGGCCCATCGCTGGGTCGAGCCAACTGGCGCCCCAGAACTTGCCGGCCAGCAAGGCAGCAATGGCCAGCACCGAAGTGGCGGCATCGGCCATCACATGCAGGTAGGCCGAGCGCAGGTTCAGGTCGTGGTGGTGGTGGTGGTGATGGTGATGGTGATGATCGTGGCTGTGAGGGTGATGGTCATGATGATGGTCATCACGTAGCAGCCAGGCGCAGATGAGGTTGACGGCGAGGCCCGCCACGGCAATCAAGATCGCCTCGTCATAGTGGATCTGTCCCGGCACCAACAGCCGTTCCACCGACTGGAACGCCATCAGTCCGGCCACGCCCAGCAATAGCAATGCGCTGGAGTAGCCGCCGAGAATTTCGATCTTCCAGGTGCCGAAGGCAAAGCGCCGGTCACCTGCATAGCGCCGAGCGGCAGCGTAGGCCAGCAAGGACAGGCCAAGTGCCAGGGCGTGGGAGCTCATGTGCCAGCCGTCGGCCAGCAGCGCCATGGAGTTGAAGTACCAGCCTCCGGCAACCTCCGCCACCATCATCACTGCGGTCAGCCAAACCGCCAGGCGGGTTTTGCGCTCAGCGCCCAGGTTGCTGGTGTGGAACTGGTGGCTGTGCTGCCAGCGGTCTGAGGTTTGTGTCGCCATGGTTTATCATGCTCCCGGAAGATCGAGAAAAAATACTATACCCCAGTATACCTAGCATGGCGTGAAACCCAATGGCACATACCCTGAAGAGCAAGAAGCAGCTGTTGACCCGGGTGCGCAAGATCAAAGGCCAAGCCGCCGCCCTGGAGACGGCGCTGGAGCAGGACAAGGACTGCCTGGCGATCCTGCAGCAGATCGCTGCCGTGCGCGGCGCGGTGAACGGGCTGATGGCCGAGGTGATGGAAGGGCACATCCGCGATCACCTTGTGGCGGACGGCCTGAGTGCCGAGGAACGGCAGGACGAGGCAGACAAGGTGGCGGCGTTGCTGCGTTCTTATCTGAAGTAGGAGGTCGCCGTACCCTTTCACGAATACCCCAGGGGGGTATCAATACCTTCACGGTCCGAGCGGTACGCGAACGAGTTTGTGGAAGCAGGCGTGCCAGCGAAGGCTGTCAGTGGATAAGGGCGGATACCAGTCCGGCGGCATAGCCTGGTAATGCCGCGAAATCCCGCGCGCACACCAGCAGCCGGCGGTTGGCCCATGGCTCCTGCAGCGCCACCCAGTGCAACGGCAGCATCCCTTGCCAGCGCTGCACCGCTGCCAGCGGCACCACCCCGATTCCGGCCCCGCCCGCGACCATGCGGATCACCCCATCAAACCCCTCTGCTCGTACCCGAACCTGCATGCGCTGCCCCTCGTGCAGCGCTTGCTCTTCCAGGTACAACCCCAATGCACTGCCGGCCCCCAGGCCGACATAGCCATGGGCCAGGCTGTCGACGAAACTTGGCGCCAGCGCACTGGCCAGGGGGTGGCCCTGTGGCGTCACTAGCACCAGCGGGTCGTCTCGAAACGGCCGGGTCTGCAGGTGCTCGTTGGGGGCGGCTGTGGACACGATGCCCAGGTCGGCCATGCCTTGGGTAATTGCCTGCACGATGCGCAAACTTGGCAGTTCTTGCACATCCACGCTGACTCCAGGGTTTTCAGCCAGATAGCTGGCCAGCAGTTCGGGCAAGTATTCGGTCAGCGCTGCGGTGTTGCACAGCAGGCGCACTTGGCCTTGCTGCCCTTGCGCGTACAGGCCCAGGTCGAACTGCAGGCGTTCGACTTGCTGTGTTATCAGCCGTGCATGCTGCAAGAGTGCCTGGCCAGCCGGCGTTGGTTGGACGCCACGGCGGTTACGTTCCAGCAAGGGAATGCCCAGCGATGCTTCCATGGCGCGGATGCGCGCACTGGCTGCTGGCAGTGACAGATGGCTGCGGCTGGCGCCGGCGGTGATGTTGCCGCACTCCAGGGTGTGCTGGAACAGCTTGAGGTCGATCAGGTCGAAATGCATGTGGCTCTGTCCTGGCAAGAGGCTGGCTGAGTATATGGCAGATTCTCACGTTGCCCGGGGCACGGCATCATCGGCCCATGACTACCTTGCTCGCGTTTTACCAGAACATTGGCCCGGCACTGTCGTTGCTGGTTGTACTGACCTTTCTGCTGGCGGGCGCAGTGAAGGGGGTCATCGGCCTGGGCCTGCCCACCATTGCCATGGGCCTGTTGGGCCTGGCTATGCCACCTGCGCAGGCTGCCGCGTTGTTGATCGTGCCCTCGACACTCACCAACCTGTGGCAGCTGGCCAGCGGCGGGCATCTGCGAGGGTTGTTGGTCCGCCTGGGGCCAATGCTGGCATTGATCGTTGTCGGCACCTTGCTGGGCAGCGCCTGGCTGGGAATCAACAGTGGCCCCTGGGCTGTGCACGCGCTGGGGGCCGCCTTGCTGGTCTACGCGTTGTATGGGGTGGTCGGCCCGGGCCTGCAGGTGGGCCCGGGACACGAGCGCTGGCTGGGACCGCTTTGCGGGCTGGTCACGGGTGTGGTCACGGCGTCGACCGGAGTGTTCGTGATGCCAGCGGTACCTTACCTGCAGAGCCTGGGCTTGAGCCGCGAGCAGTTGATCCAGGCCCTGGGCCTGTCGTTTACGGTGTCGACCCTGGCCTTGGCCCTAGGCCTGGCCGGGCAGGATGCCTTGGGGGGCCAGGCGTTGGGGGCGTCGCTGCTGATGCTGGCGCCGGCTTTGCTCGGCATGCTGGCGGGCCAGTGGCTGCGTCAGCGGATCAGCGCGCTGCTGTTCAAGCGTTGCTTTTTCATCGGGTTGGCCGCACTCGGCGTCCATCTGCTGATCAACGGCTAGCGGACGAAGCGCTGAGCATGTCGACCCTCTGGATATCGAAATCGCGCTCCAGGTAATCCATGCGTTTTTCGAAGAAGGCAGCCATGTGCGGGAGGGCCGAGTGCACGTCCAGCGCGGCCTTGTCGGCCCACACTTCGAAGAACACAAACAGGCTCGGGTCCTGCTGGTCGCGCAGCATGTGGTATTCGATGCAGCCGGGTTCCTGGCGGCTTGGCTCGACGTAGGGACGGAACAGGTTTTCGAACGCATCAGCCATTTCCGGGCGGGTCTTGGCTTTGAGGATAAAGGCGAACGGCTCACTCATGGGGCGCTACTCGGTGATGGGGGGTGACGCTATTCTACGGCAATAATGTATTGCTCATTCGTGACTTCTGGTCAATTGTATTTTGCCCCGTCACCGCTGTATCCCGCCCCCGCGAGCCTCTAACCTGCTGGCATCAATTTTTGACTCGGCCGTGGAGGCCAGCATGAAAAAGATCCTTCTGCTCAATGGTGGTAAACAGTTCGCTCACTCCGAAGGCCGCCTCAACGCGACTTTGCACGAAGCGGCCATCGCTCACCTGGACCGCGCCGGCTTCGATGTGCGCCAGACGTTCATCGATGGCGGCTACGATGTCCAGGAAGAGGTGGAGAAATTCCTCTGGGCCGATGTGGTGATCTATCAGATGCCCGGCTGGTGGATGGGCGCGCCGTGGACCGTCAAGAAGTACATCGACGACGTGTTCACTGCCGGCCACGGCAGCCTGTATGCCAATGATGGCCGTACCCGTTCGGACCACTCGCAGAAATACGGCAGCGGTGGTTTGGTGCACGGCAAGCAATACATGTTGTCGCTGACCTGGAACGCGCCGCAGCAGGCGTTCGATGACCCCAGCGATTTCTTTGAAGGCAAGGGGGTGGATGCCGTGTACTTCCCGTTCCACAAGGCCAACCAGTTCCTGGGTATGACCGGCCTGCCGACCTTCCTGGCTGTGGATGTGATGAAGCGCCCGGATGTGCCGGCGGCACTGGCGGCCTACGAGGCGCATCTGGACAAGGTGTTCGGCAAGGCGATCTAATCCGGATTGATATCAGCCGCAGGCCTGAACGTGAAAACCCGATCCGAAGAACTCCAGGTATTCGTCGCCGTCATCGACTGCGGCTCGATTTCCGCTGCTGCCGAGCAGATGGGCCAGACCCCGTCTGCCGTCAGCCGCACCCTGTCGCGCCTGGAGGGCAAGCTGGGCACCACGCTGGTCAACCGCACCACCCGGCGCATGGACCTTACCGAAGAGGGGCGCTACTTTCTTGAGCGCTCGCGGCTGATCCTGCAGCAGATGGACGAGATGGAAGAGCGTCTGTCGATGAACCGCCAGACCCCGACCGGGCGATTGCGCATCAATGCCGCTGCGCCGTTCATGCTGCATGCCATCCTGCCGTGGATTGGCGAGTTCCGCCGCCAGTACCCGGGCATCGAACTGGAGCTCAACACCGACGACCTGATCATCGACCTGCTGGAGCAGAGCACTGATGTGGCGATCCGCATCGGAGAGCTGGCCGACTCCAGCCTGCACGCGCGCAGCCTGGGTTGTAGTCCGGTGCAGGTGCTGGCCAGTCCGGCCTACCTGGAGCAGCACGGCACGCCACGGCAGGTCGAGGAGCTGGCCAACCACTGTCTGCTCGGCTTCAGCCAACCGGAGTCGCTCAATCATTGGCCGCTACGTCACGCTCAGGGCGATCGCTGGAGCATCCGCCCGGCGTTGGTTGCTTCCAGCGGCGAAACCCTGCGCCAGCTGGCGTTGGCCGGGGAGGGCATCGTCAGCCTGTCGCACTTCATGACCCACGAAGATATCCGCACAGGGCGCCTGCAGGTGCTGCTGAGCGAGGCCAACAATGGCTACCGTCAGCCGATCCACGCGGTGTATTACCGCAACACCCAGTTGGCACTGCGCATCCAGTGCTTCCTGGATTTCATCCAGCGCAAGCTGGCGATGTACGCCTGCTGAGTTGCCTGATCGCGACAAATCCTGTCCACAGGCGGCGAAACTTCCGACGGTTGATTGCACAGTCGAAGCGCTTCGGCCTTACTGACTGCTCAACAAAAACAACACCAAGGAAGTGTCATGCGTATTGTCCCTTTCCAGTATCTGGCTCTCGCAGCCGCGATCCTGAGCTGTTCCTCAGTTTACGCCGCCACCCTGGAGGGCGGCGCGGTGGCCGCCCCCGATCAATATGGTGCACAGGTGGCCGCCGATATTCTGAAAAAGGGCGGCAACGCGGTGGACGCGGCAGTAGCGACCGCCTTCACCCTGGCGGTGACTTACCCAGAGGCCGGTAATATCGGCGGTGGCGGCTTCATGACCCTGTTTGTCGATGGCAAGCCTTACTTCCTCGACTACCGCGAAGTCGCGCCCAAGGCCGCCACGCGCAACATGTACCTGGACGACAAGGGCGAGGTCATCGAGAACCTCAGCCTGGTTGGGGCACGCGCCGCAGGCGTACCCGGTACGGTAATGGGCCTGTGGGAGGCGCACCAGAAGTTCGGCAAGCTGCCCTGGAGCGAGTTGCTGACCCCGGCCATCGGCTATGCGAAAAATGGCTTCAAGGTCGCGGAAAAGCAGTACCAGTACCGCAACGATGCCCAAGGCATGTTCAAGACGGCGACCAACTTCAACGATTACTTCGGCAACATGAAGGTCGGCGAGTTGTTCAAGCAGCCGGAAATGGCCCAGACCCTGGAGCGTATAGCCGCCAAGGGCGTGAGCGAGTTCTATCAAGGCAAGACCGCCGATTTGCTGGTGGCGCAGATGCAGGCTGACAAAGGCCTGATTACCAAAGATGACCTCAAGGATTACAAGGCGGTATGGCGTGAACCGATGGCCGTGAGCTGGCGTGGCAATGTGGTGTATACCGCGCCACCGCCGAGCTCAGGCGGTGTGGCGCTTGCCCAGTTGCTGGGCATCAAGGAAGACCGCGCGGCCGACTTCAAAGGGGTGGCGCATAACTCGGCGCAGTACATCCACCTGCTGGCCGAGATCGAGAAGCGGGTGTTCGCCGACCGCGCCGATTACCTGGGCGACCCGGCCTTCACCAAGGTGCCGGTGGACCAGTTGGTGGCCAAGGATTACCTGGCCAAGCGCGCAGCCCAAGTCAACCCGAAGGCCATTTCCGACACCGACAAGGTCAAGCCGGGCCTTGAGCCGCACCAGACCACGCATTTCTCGATCGTCGACAAGCAGGGCAACGCGGTCAGCAATACCTACACCCTCAACCTCGACTATGGCAGTGGTGTGGTGGTGAAGGGCGCTGGTTTCCTGCTCAACGACGAGATGGATGATTTCAGCGCCAAACCGGGGGCGGCAAACGCCTTTGGCGTGGTCGGCGGTGATGCCAACGCGATCGAACCAGGCAAGCGCATGCTGTCGTCGATGAGCCCCAGCCTGATGACCCGCGATGGCAAGGTCGAGCTGGTAATCGGTACCCCGGGTGGTTCACGGATCTTTACCTCGATCTTCCAGGTGATGAACAACCTGTACGACTACGGCATGCCGCTGGACAAGGCGGTGGCGGCGCAGCGCGTGCACCATCAGTTGCTGCCCAAGGACACCATCTACTTCGACAGCTATGCGCCACTGACCGGGCCGGTAGCTGATGAGCTGAAGAAGATGGGCTATGTGCTGGAGGACCAGGGCTGGGAGATGGGCGACATCCAGGCGATCCGGGTCGATGGGGCGAAGCTTGAGACCGCTTCCGACCCACGTGGGCGTGGGGTAGGGATGATCGTCAAGTAGTACCTGTCAGAACGCCGGGAGGGCTTTGCCCTCCTATCGCGACACAAGGCCGCTCCCACGAGGACCTGCGTTGGGGCCTTGTGTCGTGAAAGGGCCGCAAAGCGGCCCCAGGTTCCAAAGGTCAGACGCGGAACTGGCTGACCAGTGTCTGCAACTGCCCACCCAACCGCGCCAGCTCCACACTCGACGCTGCCGTCTCGTCACTGGCTGCTGCGGTTTGCTCTGACACATCACGCACATTCAGGATGCTTCGGCTGATCTCTTCAGCCACCGCACTCTGCTGCTCTGCCGCCGCAGCAATCTGCTGGTTCATCGACTGGATGCTCGATACCGTACTGGTAATGCTCTCCAGCGATGACCCGGCCTTTCGCGCCAGTTCGACGCTGCTGTCGGTCAGGGTACGGCTGCCCTGCATGGCATTCGCTACTTGCTGGGTACCGTGCTGCAGGCTGGCAATCAGTTCTTCGATCTCTTCGGTAGACTTCTGCGTGCGCTGGGCCAGGCCGCGCACTTCGTCGGCAACCACGGCAAAGCCACGGCCTGCCTCGCCGGCACGCGCCGCCTCGATCGCTGCGTTGAGCGCCAGCAGGTTGGTCTGTTCGGCCACCGACTTGATCACGTCCATCACGCTACCAATTTTCTGGCTTTCCTGCTGCAGCAGGTTCATGGCCTCGGTGGAACGGTGCATGTCTTCGGCCAGGCGTTCGATCTGGCCAATCGCTTCGCCCACCACGCGGTCGCCGGCACGGGCTTCGTCATCGGCACCTGTAGCTGCATGTGAGGCCTGCTCGGCATTGCGCGCCACTTCCTGAACGGTAGCGGCCATTTCGTGCATGGCGGTGGCCACCTGGTCGGTCTCGACTTTCTGGCTGTTGGCGCCCGCGCTGGTCTGTTCGGTGACTGCCGACAGCTCTTCGGCGGCGCTGGCAATCTGGGTGACGCCATCGCGGATGCCGCTGATCAGCTCGCGCAGGGTGGTGCCCATGCGCGCGATGCCTTGCTGCAGCACGCCCAGTTCGTCACGGCGGGTGACGCGCATGTGCTGGGTAAGGTCGCCACTGGCGATTTTTTCCACGGCCACCAGGGTGTCTTGCAACGGGCGCGTGATCTGGCGGGTGATCAGCACCGCCGCCAGCACGCCGACCAGCAGCGCCAGCAGTGTGGCGATGGCCTGCAGGCTGCGGGCCTGGGTACTCTCGATGTCACGGCGCTCTAGCTGGATCTGGTACAACGCGTCGCTGCGCTTGACGATGTCGGCACCCTGCACGGTCATTTCGGCGCGCGAGGTGGTGATGTTGGCAACCGCGTCGCGGAACTGGCGTACGGCGTCACGATAGGCCAGTACTGCGTTTTCGAACTGTTGCAGGCGCGCGTCTTCGCTAGGCAGCTGGCGCTTGAGGTTGTCGATATCGGCCAGTGCTGCATCCAGCTGGCGCAGGGCGGCCTGCTCGTTGGCGCTGCTGTTCTCGGCGATGTAGCCACGCACATCGATGCGTACCTGCAGCAATTGCTGGCGGGCCTTGCTGATCAGCTGGTACTGGGCCAGGCGCGCACTGTCAGCCTCGGGGCGAGCCATCACCTCCTGGCTGAGCGCATCCATGGCCTGGTCGGCGCGGATGGCCGAGCTGTCCATGGAAACGCGCGCTGCGCGGGTGGCGTCGTAGCCCTGGCGCATCTTGTTCAGCGACAGCTTGTAGGCGCTGATGGTATCGCCAAGCTCACCCAGCAGCTTGACGTTCTCCGGGCTTTTGAAGGTGGTGGCCAGGTAGGCCTGCTGCTTGCTGAATGCGTCCAGCTTGGCCAGGGTGTTGGCGGCGGCGGTATCGTCGCCGTTGGCGATCATGTACTGCAGGCGCGCAATGCGCAGATCGGTGAGGTCCTTGTTCAACTGGCCAATATCGCCCATCCAGTTGCTACGGTCGATCAGGCTGCCCAGGCTGGTCCAGCCGGTGAGGGCCAGCAGGCCAGTGAGGACCAGCACCAGGCCGAAGCCCAGGCCGAGTTTAAGGTTGACGCTGATGTTGGCGAACCAGCTGTTCATGCACGCTCTCCAGAAGTTGATTTCGCTCTCTTGATCTTCGATCGCCAGGCGTTTTTGTTCTGGATGCCCGCTGATTCGTGCAGGGGTTATCGGCCATGATTGGGGAAGCTGAAACGCTTTTTCAGCAAAATGTCAGCAAGCGGTCTCACTCGGTCCCTGTTGCACCGGGTATCAGAGGGTGCGTGCACTGAAGGTGTCGCAGCGGTTCACTTCACCTTCGGCAAACCCGGCCTTGAACCAGCGCACCCGCTGCGCCGAGGTACCGTGGGTGAACGAGTCTGGCACTACGCGCCCGCGGCTTTGCTGCTGCAGGCGGTCGTCGCCAATGGCATTGGCCGCATTCAGCGCTTCCTCGACATCGCCTGGCTCCAGCCAGTTCAGGCGTTTCTGCGCCTGGTATGCCCATACCCCGGCCAGACAGTCGGCCTGCAACTCCTGGCGCACCAACAGGCCGTTGTCGCCCTCCATGCGCTGGCCGGCGCGTCGTGCGGCGTCGACCTTGGCCGAAACGCCCAGCAGTGTCTGCACATGGTGACCGATTTCATGGGCGATCACGTAGGCCTGGGCGAAGTCGCCAGCTGCAGCGAAGCGGGTTTCCATTTCACGGAAGAACGACATGTCCAGGTACACCCGCTGGTCCGCCGGGCAATAGAACGGCCCAACCGCTGCCGAGGCAAATCCGCAGGCCGAATTGACCTGGCCGCTGAACAGGACCAGTTTGGGGTCACGGTATTGTTTGCCGGCCTCGGCGAACAGGGCTTTCCAGGTGTCTTCGGTGTCACCCAGAACCGAGGCGACGAACTCGGCTTGCTGGTCGTTGGCCGGTGGCGCCTTGCCGCCCGCACCACTGGGCGCCGTCTGCTGTTGTTGCTGCTCCATCTGCCCGGCAAGCTGGCCAAGAATCTGCAACGGGTCCTGCCCGGTGAGCCAGCCGATGCCGACGATCAGCAGGATTGCCCCAAGCCCCAGCCCCTTGCCGCCGCCGAAACGCATGCCGCCGCCGCCACCTTCGCCTCGGGCATCGACCACGTTGTCGCTGCGTCGGCCTTTTCGCCATTCCATGAATGCTCTCCGAGCGTGAAACAAGAAGACAAAGATTAGTTCACGAAGGTGGAACCTGTCAGGCCGAGGTGTTTATCCATAACCATTTAGTTATGTATCAAGGGGTCGATTTCAATGTTCATCGCCCGCGACCTGCCGGAAACTGTAAGTCCGCCTGCCACACTCAGGCGTTCTCATAATTCCAAGAGAGGAAACCGGCATGCCCGCCCAGGACAACAGCCGCTTCGTGATCCGTGATCGCAACTGGCACCCCAAAGCCCTTACGCCTGACTACAAGACGTCCATTGCCCGCTCGCCGCGCCAGGCACTGGTCAGTATTCCGCAGTCGATCAGCGAAACCACTGGTCCGGATTTTTCCCACCTGGGCTTCGGCGCCCATGACCATGACCTGCTGCTGAACTTCAATAACGGTGGCCTGCCAATCGGCGAGCGCATCATCGTTGCCGGCCGTGTCGTCGACCAGTACGGCAAGCCTGTGCCGAACACCTTGGTGGAGATGTGGCAAGCCAACGCCGGCGGCCGCTATCGCCACAAGAACGACCGCTACCTGGCGCCGCTGGACCCGAACTTCGGTGGTGTTGGCCGGTGCCTGACCGACCGTGACGGCTACTACAGCTTCCGCACCATCAAGCCGGGCCCGTACCCATGGCGCAACGGCCCGAACGACTGGCGCCCGGCGCATATCCACTTCGCCATCAGCGGCCCATCGATCGCCACCAAGTTGATCACCCAGCTGTACTTCGAAGGTGACCCGCTGATTCCGATGTGCCCGATCGTCAAGTCGATCGCCAACCCGCAAGCCGTGCAGCAGTTGATCGCCAAGCTCGACATGAGCAACGCCAACCCGATGGACTGCCTGGCCTATCGCTTCGACATCGTGCTGCGCGGCCAGCGCAAGACCCACTTCGAAAACTGCTGAGGACCCCGCCATGCCAATCGAACTGCTGCCGGAAACCCCTTCGCAGACTGCCGGCCCCTATGTGCACATCGGCCTGGCCCTGGAAGCGGCCGGCAACCCGACCCGCGATCAGGAAATCTGGAACCGCCTGGCCAAGCCAGACGCACCAGGCGAGCACATTCTGCTGCTCGGCCAGGTGTATGACGGTAACGGCCACCTGGTGCGCGACTCGTTCCTGGAAGTGTGGCAGGCCGACGCCAACGGCGAGTACCAGGATGCCTACAACCTGGAAAACGCCTTCAACAGCTTCGGCCGCACCGCCACGACCTTCGATGCCGGTGAGTGGACGCTGCACACGGTCAAGCCGGGTGTGGTGAACAACGCTGCGGGCGTGCCGATGGCGCCGCACATCAACATCAGCTTGTTTGCCCGTGGCATCAACATCCACCTGCACACGCGCCTGTATTTCGATGATGAGGCCCAGGCCAATGCCAAGTGCCCGGTGCTCAACCTGATCGAGCAGCCGCAGCGGCGTGAAACCTTGATTGCCAAGCGTTGCGAAGTGGATGGGAAGACGGCGTACCGCTTTGATATCCGTATTCAGGGGGAAGGGGAGACCGTTTTCTTCGACTTCTGAGGTGACGCTTGGGGCCGCTCTGCGGCCCATTCGCGGGCAAGCCCGCTCCTACAACGATCTGCGTACGCCGACGCCGATCAATGTAGGAGCGGGCTTGCCCGCGAATGGGCTGCAAAGCAGCCCCGGCAATACAACGATCAGCGCCGAACCAGCAGAACCCCACTCTCCATATGGTGGGTATACGGGAACTGGTCAAACAATGCACAGCGCTCGATGCGGTGGGTGTCCTGCAACTGGGCAATGTTCGCTGCCAGCGTTTCCGGGTTGCACGAGATGTACAGGATGCGCTCGAAACGCCGGGTCAGCTCGCAGGTATCCGGGTCCATCCCCGCACGCGGTGGGTCGACGAACACGGTACCGAACTGATAACTCTTCAGGTCGATGCCTTCCAGGCGACGGAACGGCCGCACCTCATTCAGTGCCTGGGTCAGCTCCTCTGCCGACAAGCGTACCAGCCGCACGTTATCCACAGCGTTTTCGTCAAGGTTGCTCAGTGCGGCATTGACCGACGTCTTGCTGATTTCGGTGGCCAGCACCTGGCGTACACGCGTGGCCAGCGGCAGGGTGAAGTTGCCGTTGCCGCAATACAGCTCCAGCAAGTCATCCTCACGCTCGCCCATGGCCTCGAAGGCCCAGCTGAGCATCTTCTGGTTCACTGCGCCGTTGGGCTGAGTGAACGCACCCTCCGGCTGGCGGTAACTGAACACGCGGCCAGCCACATCGAGTTTTTCCACCGCGTAGTCGCGGCCGATAACCAGGCGCTTGCCCTTGGAACGGCCGATGACGCTCACCCCCAGCGCTTCAGCCAGTTGCCGTGCTTCCACTTCCCAGGCCTCGTCCAGCGGGCGGTGATAGCACATCGTGATCATCGCATCGCCAGCCAGGGTGGTGAGGAACTCCACCTGGAACAGGCGGTTGCCCAGTTCTTCGCTGGCCTGCCAGGCTGCCTTCAGGCGTGGCATCAACGCGTTGATGCGTTCGCTGGCAATGGGGAAATCGTCGATCAGGATTGCCTTGTGCTTCTCGCCCGGGGCGAACATGGCGTAGTGGCGCTGGCCATCCTCGCGCCACAGGCGGAACTCGGCGCGCAGGCGGTAATGCTCGCGTGGCGAGTCGAAAACAGCCGGTTCCGGCGCACCGAACGGCGCCAGCAGCTCGCGCAGCCGGGCCACCTTGGCGTCCAGTTGGGTGGCGTAGGAGGAGGGGTCGAAAGCAGCACTCATGCGTTGAACCAGCCTAGCTTGATGACGAACAGGATGGAAAGGATCACCAGGGCCGGGTTCAGGTCGCGACGGCGGCCGGAAATCAGTTTGACGGCGGTCCAGGCGATGAAGCCGAAGGCGATACCATTGGCGATCGAGTACGTCAGCGGCATGGCCAAGGCAGTTACCACCACCGGTGCGGCTTCGGTGACGTCGTCCCAGTTTATTTCCGCCAGGCCCGAGGCCATCAGCACCGCGACGAACAGCAGTGCCGGAGCGGTGGCGAACGCCGGCACGCTGCCGGCCAGGGGGGCGAAGAACAGCGCCAGCAGGAACAGCACGGCAACCACGATGGCCGTCAGGCCGGTGCGGCCACCGGCGCTCACACCCGCAGCGGACTCGATATAGCTGGTGGTGGTCGAGGTGCCCAGCAGGGAGCCGGCCATGGCGGCGGTGCTGTCGGCGATCAGGGCGCGGCCCATCTTCGGCATGTGGCCGTCCTTGCCCATCAGGCCTGCGCGCTTGGCCACGGCGATCAGGGTGCCGGAGTTGTCGAACAGGTCGACGAACAGGAACGCGAAGATCACGCTGATCAGGCCCACATCGAGGGCACCGGCGATGTCCAGCTGCAGGAAGGTGGGTGCCAGCGAAGGTGGCATCGACACGATCCCGCCGAACGGCGTGACGCCCATGGCGATCGACGCGACGGTGACGGCCAGGATGCCGATCAGCACCGCGCCGCGCACTTTCAGCGACTCAAGGCCGACGATCAGGAAGAAGCCCAGTGTGGCGAGAATCACCGACGGCTGCTTGAGGTCGCCCATGCCCACCAAAGTGGCTGGGTTATCGACGACGATACCGGCGTTATGCAGGGCGATCAGTGCCAGGAACAGGCCGATACCGGCGGCAATCGCCGAACGCAGCGGCAGCGGGATGCTGTTCACGATCCACTCGCGGATGCGGAAGATCGACAGCAGGAAGAACATCACCGCCGACAGGAACACGGCACCCAGTGCCACCTGCCAGGTGTGGCCCATGTGCAGCACCACGGTGTAGGTGAAGAACGCGTTCAGGCCCATGCCCGGTGCCAGGGCGATCGGGTAGTTGGCAATCAGGCCCATGGTGGCGGAGCCGATGGCCGCTGCCAGGCAGGTGGCAACGAAGATCGCGCCTTTGTCCATGCCGGTCTCGCCGAGGATGCTCGGGTTGACGAACAGGATGTAGGCCATGGCCAGGAAGGTGGTGACGCCCGCGAGAATCTCGGTGCGCACGTTGGTGTTGTGTGCTCTTAGTTGAAACAGCCTTTCCAGCATGCCCGCTCCCCAAGGCGCCCCCGGCGCCATGAATGTATCGACCCCATCAGCAAAGCACAGACCGTACCGGATGCTGTGGTTTTGTGTGGGGAGGAAAAAAGCCGCGCATGATACCAGCATGCATGGCGGGGGCCTATGGCCGTTGGGGAATGGGTTTTTCTGGCCCTGCGCGGGTAACGTCCCCTGCAGGCGCGGGCTTGCCCGCGAACAGGCCGGCACGGGTGACGCATTACCCGTTATGCAACCGATCCCGCTTGGCCAGGGTAGGGAACAGTTTTATCCACACCCCGGTCACCACCAAGGTGCCCACCCCGCCCAGCACTACCGCCGGCACTGTACCAAACCAGTGCGCGGTCACCCCCGATTCGAACTCACCGAGCTGGTTCGAGGCACCGATGAACAAGCCGTTCACTGCGCTCACCCGCCCACGCATTTCATCCGGTGTCTCCAGCTGCACGAACGAACTGCGAATGACCATGCTGATCATGTCTGCCGCACCCAGTACCACCAGTACCGCCAGCGAGAACCAGAACGAGGTCGACAGGCCGAAGGCGATGGTTGCCACGCCGAACACGCCGACCGCAGTGAACATCGTCCGCCCGACGTTGCGCTGGAACGGGAAGCGCGCCAGCCAGAGCGACATCAGCAACGCCCCCACCGCTGGCGCCGAGCGCAACAGGCCAAGCCCCATCGGACCGGTCAGCAGGATGTCTTTGGCAAATACCGGCAGCAACGCGGTGGCCCCGCCCAACAATACGGCGAACAGGTCCAGCGAGATGGCGCCGAGGATGTCGGGCCGGCTGCGAATGAAACGGATGCCAGCCAGCAGCGATTCGATGCTGGCGCGTCCGCGCTGGGCGACCTGGCCGTGCGCCTGCAGGCTCAGGGTCAGCACGCAGGCAATGGCGTACAGGGCCACCGTCGGGCCATACACCCACATGCTGCCAAAGGCATACAGAAAGCCGCCCACCGCCGGCGCCACGATGGTCGCCGACTGGGTGGCCGAGGCCGACGCCGCCACTGCCCGCGGGAACAGCCCGGCCGGTACCACGTTGGGCAGCAGCGCCTGGGTTGCCGGCATTTCGAATGAGCGGGTGGCGCCGAGCAGGAAGGCCAGGGCAAAGATCAGTTCGCGGGTGACGTTGTCGGTGGCACTGCCCACTGCCAGCGCCAGGGCAATCAGCCCCTGAAGGCTTTGGCACAGGGCGGCGACCTTGCGCCTGTCATAGCGGTCGGCGACATGGCCGGTGTGCAGCATGAACAGCACCCGTGGGGCGAACTCGACCAGGCCGACCAGGCCCAGGTCCAGGACGTTGCCGGTCAATTGGTAGAGGTGCCAGCCGATGGCCACGGTGAGCATCTGGAAGCCGCTGGCGGTGAACACGCGGGCCAGCCAGAAGGCCAAAAAAGGACGATGGTGACGCAACAACTGCGGTGCGGAATCGGACATCGGAAACCAGGGGCCTCGGCGCAGTAGAGGGGGTGCGCAGCGTATCACCTGTTTGTAACAAACGGTTACTGTTTGCTCGGGTCGGCACTTTTCCACTGTTAATTAAAGAGGGTGAGGCAACAGGTCACGCGGCAATCCACCACACGGCCCACCGGGCCATTCGGGACTATGCTTCCTAGCATTAATTGATCTGGGTCAATCGTTCCAGATCAATGAAATGGCCGCCTGGCCGGAATCCCTGCGATCGAACAGAACAATTCAAACACGCCGTACTCGACCCAGTGGGGGCAGTGGGCGACGGGGCCACAAGCCCGGCCGCCGGATTATCTGAAGAGGAAGCACCATGTTCGGAATAGAAGCCTTAGAGCTCGCCCGAATGCAGTTTGCCTTTACCGTGTCGTTCCACATCCTGTTCCCGGCCATCACCATTGGCCTGGCCAGCTACCTGGCAGTCCTCGAAGGCCTATGGCTGCGGACCCACAACCAGGTCTACCGTGACCTCTATCACTTCTGGTCGAAGATCTTCGCCGTCAACTTCGGCATGGGCGTCGTCTCCGGCCTGGTCATGGCCTACCAGTTCGGCACCAACTGGAGCCGCTTCTCCGACTTTGCCGGCGCCGTCACCGGCCCGCTGCTCACCTACGAAGTACTGACTGCGTTCTTCCTCGAAGCCGGCTTCCTGGGCGTCATGCTGTTTGGCTGGAACCGCGTCGGCCGTGGTCTGCACTTCTTCTCCACGGTGATGGTAGCGCTCGGTACGCTGGTCTCGACCTTCTGGATTCTCGCCTCGAACAGCTGGATGCAAACCCCGCAAGGTCACGAGATCATCGATGGTCGGGTGGTGCCGGTGGACTGGTTTGCGGTGGTGTTCAACCCCTCCTTCCCCTACCGCCTGATGCACATGGCCACTGCCGCGTTCGTGTCCACCGCGTTCTTCGTCGGTGCCTCGGCGGCCTGGCACCTGCTGCGCGGGCGTGACAACCCGGCCGTGCGCAAGATGCTGTCGATGGCCATGTGGATGGCACTGATCGTCGCCCCGATTCAGGCAGTGATCGGCGATTTCCACGGCCTCAATACCCTCAAGCACCAGCCGGTGAAAATTGCCGCGATCGAAGGCCACTGGGAGAACGTGCCCGGTGAGCCGACGCCGCTGATCCTGTTCGGCATTCCCGACATGGAGGCCGAGACTACCCGGTTCAAGATCGAGATCCCGGCGCTCGGCAGCCTGATCCTGACTCACAGCCTGGACCAGCAGGTGCCGGCGATGAAGGAGTTCCCGCCTGAGGACCGGCCTAATTCGACCATTGTGTTCTGGTCGTTCCGGATCATGGTCGGGCTTGGTTTCCTGATGATCTTCGTTGGCCTGTGGAGCCTGTGGTTGCGCAAACGCGGCACGCTGTACAGTTCACGCCCGTTCCTGCATGTGGCCCTGTGGATGGGCCCATCGGGGCTGGTCGCGCTGCTGGCCGGGTGGTTCACCACCGAAATTGGCCGCCAGCCCTGGGTGGTGTACGGCCTGATGCGCACGGCGGACGGTGTTTCCAACCACAGCTACGCCCAGCTCGGCTTCACCCTTGTGGCGTTCGTGGTGGTGTACTTCGCCCTGTTTGGCACCGGCCTTGGCTACATGATGCGCCTGGTACGCAAAGGGCCGCAGACCGGCGAGGGTGACGAGCACACACCGGGAGGCCCAGGCCAGAAACGCACGCCGGCACGGCCTTTGTCCGCCGCCGATGATGGCCGCGAGGCCACCTCTGCCAGCCTGAACGAGGGGAACTGAACCATGGGTATCGACCTTCCACTGATCTGGGCCGTGATCATCATCTTCGGCGTCATGATGTACGTGGTGATGGACGGATTCGACCTGGGGATCGGCATGCTCTTCCCCTTCGTCAAGGGCGAGCAGGACCGTGATGTCATGATGAACACTGTCGCGCCGGTATGGGACGGCAACGAAACCTGGTTGATCCTGGGCGGTGCCGGACTGTTCGGTGCCTTCCCGATGGCGTATGCCGTGGTCCTCGAGGCCCTGTACCTGCCCCTGATCCTGATGCTGATCGGCCTGATTTTCCGAGGCGTGGCCTTCGAGTTCCGCTTCAAGGCCAAGGCCGACAAGCGGCACATCTGGGACAAGGCTTTTATCTGGGGTTCGCTGATCGCCACCTTCTTCCAGGGTGTGGCGCTGGGCGCGTTCCTGGAGGGGTTCAAGGTTGTCGACCGGCATTTTGCCGGTGGCACCCTGGACTGGCTGACACCATTCAGCCTGTTCTGCGGGCTGGGGTTGATCGTGGCCTACACCTTGCTGGGTTGCACCTGGCTGATCATGAAGACCGAAGGGCCGCTGCAGCAGAAGATGCACGATATGGCCCGGCCGCTGGCGCTGGTGCTGCTGGTGGTGATCGGTATCGTCAGCCTGTGGACGCCCATCGCCTACCCGCAGATTGCCGACCGCTGGTTCAGCATGCCCAACCTGATCTGGTTCATGCCGGTACCGCTGCTGGTGCTGGTGACCTTCTACGGGTTGCTCAAAGCGGTGGCACGCAACGCGCACTACACGCCGTTCCTGCTCACGCTGGTACTGATCTTCCTTGGCTACAGCGGCTTGGGAATCAGCCTGTGGCCTAACATCATCCCGCCGTCGATTTCGATCTGGGATGCCGCAGCGCCACCGCAAAGCCAGGGCTTCATGCTGGTGGGTACCCTGTTCATCCTGCCGTTTATCCTGATGTATACCTTCTGGAGCTACTATGTGTTCCGCGGCAAGGTCACCCACGAAGACGGCTACCACTAGGAGGGCCGCATGATGGCTGGCAAACATGGTTTGGAAGACAAGAAACCGCTGTGGCAGCGACTGGGCTGGCTGTTGCTGATCTGGGCAATGAGCGTCGCAGCGCTGGGTGTGGCGGCCTGGGTGATGCGGCTGTTCATGGGGGCGGCGGGCCTGACCACACATTGATAAAGAGCGGCAGCGGGCTTGCCCGCGAAGCAGGCAACGCGCTAGATGGCACCGGCGTTGCCGGTGTTCGCGGGCAAGCCCGCTCCTACGGGGGCGGTGGCGCGCCTACTTGCGGGCTTTCAGAATGACGAACTTGGGCGTTGCCGCCACCTGCTCCACCCCCCGGAACAACCGCGCCAGCTTGCTGTGATAGCCCAGGTGCCGGTTACCCACGATGTACAGCGCCCCACCTACCACCAGCGCTTCACGCGCCTGCTGGAACATGCGCCAGGCGAGGAAATCGCCCACTACCTGCTGTTGATGGAACGGCGGGTTGCACAGCACCACGTCCAGCGACTGCTTCTCCAGCCCGGCCAGGCCATCGGCCGCGAAGAAGGTCGCCGGGCGCTCGCCCAACGCTGCCAGCCAGTTCTCCTGCGCCGATTGCACTGCCATGTACGACTCGTCGACCAGGGTGTACTCGGCATCCGGGTTGGCCAGGGCGCTGGCGATCGCGAGTACGCCGTTGCCGCAGCCCAGGTCTGCCACCCGCGCACGGCCAAGGTCGCGTGGTAGATGCGGGAGGAACGCCCGCGTCCCGATATCCAGGCCTTCACGGCAGAACACGTTGGCGTGGTTGACCAAGTCAAGTGCCGGCGCGTCGAGGCGGTAGCAGCTGGGATAGGGGGACTTGGCGAGCGGCCGCTCGGCAACCGTTGCTGTCAGCAAACGGGCCTTTTTCAGTGCCAGCGAAGCCTGTACGGGGCCGATGTACTTCTCCATCAGGTCGCCGGCCGCCCGTGGCAGGTGCTTGATCATTGCCCCAGCAATCACCTGCGCACCGGGTGCCAGCTGGCCTTGCAGGCGGATCAGTTGTTCTTCGAGCAGGGCCAAGGTCTTGGGTACACGCACCAGCACCCGGTCGAACGGGCCTTGCCAGTGTTCGCTGGCCGGTACGAACGGCACACTGTCGAACGGCAGGCCATTGCGCGCCAGGTTCTTTTCCAGGGCCAGGTGCCCCAGGTGCGAGTCACCGCTGCTGACCACCTGCAGCTGGCCCGCAAGGCTTGCGGCCAAGGCACCGAAGCTGTCATTGAGCACCAGGACCCGGCAATTGGCGTCGGGTGCCTGATCGTGTAGCTGCGCAAGCAGGTACTCGTCGGCGGCATCGAAGGCCTGCAACGGGTCGTTGGCCTGCTCCGGCTGGCGGATCAGGTCGAGTTCGGCGTAGGGGGTGGTCAACAGGGGCATGGCGTCTGGCTCGGGTACGAAACTGCCCGTTGCGGTTCGCTCCGGGCTTTGCCGGGCGATTCTACAGGGCTTTGCCCGAGGTCGCAGGTTCGAAGATCAGATCCAGCCACGCAAGGCGGCAATGGCAATGGCTCCGGCCTTGTTGGCTGCGTTGGTCTTGGTGATCACGCTGCGGATATGGAAATTGACCGTGCTTTGCGACAGCGAGAGGATGGAGGCAACATCGGCAGCGGTCTTGCCGGCGGCAGACCATTTCAGCACTTCCAGTTCGCGCTCGCTCATTTTCGGCTGGGGTGGGCATAGCGCGTTCAGGTGGTGCTCGCCCAGTACCGCGTGAAGGGTGTGGCACAGCCACTGCACACTGCCGGCTTTGTCGTACAGTTCGAGCATATCGATGTGGCCGTTTGGCCGAGCGACACTGATCTGGCTCTCGTTGTGCTGCTGATCGTGAAGCGACTGTGTCCAGCCGTGGCGCAAGCCATGCAGGCAGGCCACTTCGCGAAATTGCGGGGCTTCCTTGTACAGGTCATCGGTCCACAGCACCGGCATCGTCGAGCTGTGACTCAGGTTCGCTGCCGGGTCCTGCTTGTAGAAGTCGTCGCGCTGGTAGCGCTCGATCCACTCACTTGGGTAGTTGCTGTAGAGGTACAGCCTTGGCGTTTGCGTAGCGATCTGAATGCGGATGTTCAGCCCAAGGTAATCCATGTCCAGGTCCTGAGCCAGATGGACTGCAATGTCGAATAGCTTCTGCGGGCTGCGTTCGCTGACGAACGCATGAAGATACTCGGGTTTCCAGTGAAGCATCTGAAACACTCCTTCGGGTGCACAGGATCCAATCCGTTTGAGTACCCGGATGATTGTAGGAAAAGACCTACCATCTTGTTGGGATTTTTTTGTTATAGCGAACAGGATTTTCTGCGAGTTCGGCACGATCACCCTTGATGAGGCCCTACAAAGCGGTGGTTTTTATCCTGGCCACTTTAGGCGACACTGTGCACACGCCAACCTTGGAGCCCGATATGACCGCTAGCGCCGAAAAGTTCACTCGCCAGACACTGCTTGATGTTCAGCCACTGACGCCGAACCTCTTCAGCCTGCGGGTTACGCGCGATGCGGGGTTCCGCTTCCGTTCCGGCCAATTCGCCCGGCTAGGTGTGACCAAGGCCGATGGGAGTGTGGTGTGGCGCGCCTATTCCATGGTCAGCGCCCCCCATGACGAGCACCTGGATTTCTTTTCCATCGTGGTGCCAGGTGGTGAGTTCACCAGTGAGCTGAGCCGTTTGGGTGCAGGCGATACGTTGCTGATCGACCGACAGGCGTTCGGTTTCCTCACCCTCGACCGCTTCGTCGGTGGTCGTGACCTGTGGCTGCTGGCTACCGGTACCGGCATTGCGCCATTCATGTCGATCCTCCAGGACTTCGAGGCCTGGGAGCGCTTCGACAGCATCAAGCTGGTGTATTCAGTGCGCGAAGCGAAGGAGCTGGCCTATGTGGATGAAATTGCCGGGCTGGAACAGCGCGATTATCTGGCCGAGTACGCGGGCAAGTTGCAGTTCATTCCCGTGGTGACCCGTGAACAACACCCTGGGGCGTTGAATCAGCGGATTACGACGTTGATCGAGAATGGCGAGCTGGAGAGGGCGGCAGGGCTTGAACTGTCGCCGGAGCATTCTCGTGTGATGCTGTGCGGCAACCCGGAAATGATCGACGAAACCCGCAAGGTCCTCAAGGCGCGCGACCTGCAATTGAGCCTGAGCAAGCGGCCGGGGCAGGTGGCAGTCGAGAACTACTGGTAAGTCCATTGCGGCCGTTGCGGGCCTGTAGGCGCGGGTTTACCCGCGAAAGGGCCGGGCCTGGTGGCCAATCTCCACCCGCCGTTCACCGTTGCTGCCGCCACCGTATTCGCGGGTAAACCCGCTCCTACACCGGATTGGTGGTGGACACACATCGGAGGTTGGACACAGGCCGCCGTGTAGGAGCGGGTTTACCCGCGAACACCGGCGAAGCCGGTGCCATCCACCGCACTGGATTCTTCGCCAGCATGCCCGCTCCTACAGCGCCCCCGGCAATTTCAGGGCAGGCGGTTCTGGTTCTGCGTCTTGAGCAAATCGCGGATTTCGGTCAGCAGCGTCTCTTCAGCCGAAGGCACAGGCGGCGTAGTCGGCGCCACGGCTTCTTCACGTTTGAGCTTGTTGATCGCCTTCACGCCCATGAAAATGGCAAAGGCCACGATCACGAAGTCGATCACGGTCTGGATGAACTTGCCATACGCCAGCACCACCGCTGGCACGTCACCTTCGGCAGCCTTCAGGGTAATGGCCAGGTCGCTGAAGTCGACGCCACCGATCAGCAGGCCCAGTGGCGGCATGATCACGTCGCCGACGAAGGACGAGACGATCTTGCCGAAGGCCGCGCCGATGATGATACCGACCGCCATGTCGACGACATTGCCTTTGACTGCGAAAGCCTTGAACTCGTTGAGCACGCCCATGTTTGGTTCCTTGTAACAAAAGGTGAGGTTAACGCAGTGTAAGCCACTTAAACGCTTCATGCGTTGTGTTCAGGGCTACTGACTGCAGTTAGAACGAATAGTTTTGTCGCATCTCGAGGCGTTCGAGACACGTCCTGCTCAGTTATCATGGCGAATTTTTCCAGGAGACCCCACCCATGGCCAAGGCCAAGCGCTTGTATGGCTGCACCGAATGCGGCGCGACCTTCCCCAAATGGGCCGGCCAGTGCGGCGAATGCGGGGCCTGGAACACCCTGGTCGAAACCATGATCGAAAGCGGCGGCGCTGCTGCACCCAGTAGCGGCCGCGCTGGCTGGACAGGGCAGCAGGCGCAGATCAAGACCCTGGCCGAAGTCAGTGTCGAGGAAATCCCGCGTTTCACGACCAGCAGCACCGAACTGGACCGCGTGCTGGGTGGCGGCTTGGTGGATGGCTCGGTGGTGCTGATTGGCGGTGACCCCGGCATCGGCAAGTCGACCATTTTGCTACAGACCTTGTGCAACATCGCCGTGGGCATGCCGGCACTGTATGTCACGGGGGAGGAGTCGCAGCAGCAGGTGGCCATGCGCTCGCGGCGGCTGGGCCTACCCCAGGACCAGCTCAAGGTGATGACCGAAACCTGCATCGAGACGATCATTGCCACAGCGCGGGTCGAGAAGCCGCGGGTAATGGTGATCGACTCGATCCAGACCATTTTCACCGAGCAGTTGCAATCGGCCCCGGGCGGCGTGGCCCAGGTGCGCGAAAGCACAGCGTTGCTGGTGCGCTATGCCAAGCAAAGCGGTACGGCAATCTTTCTGGTCGGCCACGTGACCAAGGAAGGCTCGCTGGCTGGCCCAAGGGTGCTGGAGCACATGGTCGACACGGTGCTGTATTTCGAAGGTGAGTCCGATGGCCGGCTGCGCTTGCTGCGGGCGGTCAAGAACCGCTTTGGCGCGGTCAACGAGCTGGGCGTGTTCGGCATGACCGATCGTGGCCTCAAGGAGGTATCCAACCCGTCGGCGATCTTCCTCAACCGTACTCAGGAAGAGGTGCCGGGTAGCGTGGTGATGGCAACCTGGGAGGGTACCCGGCCAATGCTGGTCGAGGTGCAGGCGCTGGTCGACGATAGCCATCTGGCCAACCCGCGGCGGGTAACCTTGGGCCTGGACCAGAACCGCCTGGCCATGTTGTTGGCGGTGCTCCACCGCCATGGCGGTATCCCGACCCATGACCAGGATGTGTTTCTCAACGTGGTCGGCGGGGTGAAGGTGCTGGAAACGGCTTCGGACCTGGCGCTGCTGGCGGCGGTGATGTCCAGCTTGCGTAACCGGCCACTGGCCCACGGTTTGCTGGTGTTTGGCGAGATTGGCTTGTCGGGCGAGGTACGGCCGGTGCCCAGTGGTCAGGAGCGCTTGAAGGAAGCGGCCAAGCACGGCTTCAAGCGTGCCATCGTACCCAAGGGCAATGCGCCGAAAGAAGCGCCTGCGGGTTTGCAGGTGATTGCCGTTACCCGCCTGGAACAGGCGCTGGATGCATTGTTCGAATAGTGTGCAGGAGCGAGCAAGCTCGCTCCTGCAATCAGTCAGTGTTCGGCAACGGCCGTGCGCCTGACCGTTTCATTGCCATGCTCGTCCAGTTCCAGCATCGGCACTTCGTTACCTTCGGCATCGAACAGCTTGCCATCTTTGAAGTAGTCCCCATCACGCAGCGCGGAAATGTCCGAATACTGGATGGTCCGCTCGTAGGCTGCAGCGAACACTGACTGGTTTTCCGAGTTGCCGGTGGTGAAGTGGTTGAAGATCAGGTTCAGCAGGATGGCCATGATCGCCGCCGAGCTGATGCCGGAGTGGAAGATGGTCTCGAACCAGTTCGGGAAGTGGTGGTAGAAGGTCGGCGCGGCAATCGGGATCATGCCGAAGCCCAGCGAGGCCGCGACGATGATCAGGTTGACGTTGTTCTTGTAGCTGACCTTGGACAGGGTGCGGATACCGCTGGCCGCCACGGTGCCGAACAGCACGATACCGGCGCCGCCCAGTACCGGGGTAGGCACGGCGGCAATCACCCGGCCCATGACTGGCAGCAGGCCGAGTACCACCAGAATCACGCCGCCGGTAGCCACCACGTAGCGGCTCTTGACCCCGGTCACGGCCACCAGGCCAACGTTCTGGGCGAACGCGCTCTGGGTGAAAGAACCGAAAATCGGCGCCAGGATGCTCGATGCCATGTCGGCGCGCAGGCCGTTGCCCAGGCGCTTGGAGTCCACCTTGGTGTCGATGATCTCACCCACGGCGAGGATATCGGCCGACGTTTCCACCAGGGTGACCATGATCACGATACACATCGACAGGATCGCGGCGATGTGGAACTCCGGCATGCCAAAGTGGAAAGGCGTGGGGAAGGCGAACATCGGGCCTTCGCTGACCTTGCTGAAATCGGTCATGCCCAATGCCCAGGCGATCAGCGTGCCGACCACCATGGCCAGCAGGATCGACAGGCGTGAGATGGTTGCGCTGCCAAGCTTGCTCAGCAGCAGCACGATGGCGAAGGTCAGCCCGGCCAGGCCGATGTTGGCCACGCTGCCGAACTCCGGCGAGGCGCTGTTGCCACCCATTACCCAGCGTGCGGCAACCGGCATCAGGGTCAGGCCGATGGTGGTGATGACGATACCGGTCACCAGCGGCGGGAAGAACTTGGTGATGCGCGAGAACACCGGTGTGATCAGAAAGCCGATCAGCGACGCAGCCATGACCGCGCCGAGCACCCCAGGCAGGCCACCGCCCCCCTCGCTGCTCAGGATCGCACCCATGGTCGCCACACCGGCGAACGACACGCCTTGCACGAGTGGCAACTGGCAACCGAAGAACGGCAGGCCAAGGGTCTGCAGCAGGGTGGCAAGGCCACCGGCGAACAGCGAGGCGGCGATCAGCATGCCGATTTCGGCACCATTCAGGCCCGCGGCCTGCCCCAGGATCAGGGGTACTGCGACGATCCCACCATACATGGTCAGCACATGCTGCAGACCATAGGCCAGATTGGCACCAAGGCCGAGGTTTTCATCCTCGGGTCGCTTGGCGGGAGACGTGCTAGGGGACGTAGTCATGGAGCAGGCTCTCTGTTTATTGTTGTGCCGCTACTGTAGACACTTCCTACAAATGATTGCCACAAAAATTGTATACAATATTTTGATCGGAGCGCGAACAGATCCGGCCGCAGGGTGTGTTAAAACCCAATGCAGAAGGCGTACCAACTTGGCAGAAGCTGTATTAGAAGGGTGTGTACAAAGCATCGCTACCCAGGCTTAAAGCTGTCTGGGTAGACAAGAAACACCAGGCGGGAAGGCTATTAGCTAGCTAAGAGATTTTATTATTCGATGAGTTCGCGCAGCTCACGCATCATTTCGGTGCTGTCAGCCACGTTCAATTCCACAAGACGGTGCAAATGGCTCATCGAGTCGAGGTCGATGTACAGGCAGATGAAGCCCAGGCGGTCCGGTTCTTCGTGGCGCAGTTCGACCTGCATCTGCACACGGGCATCCTCGTTCAGCTCGATGATGGCGTCGAAGTCCTGAGTCAGGTCGGCATCCCAGCCTGCGGGGCGTTCGATCAGCAAGCCTTTGAGTGAAAGGTCCAGCAGTTTTGCAGGCCAGCGTTTCAGCCCCTGGCGCAGCTCGATGGGGGCATCGAAGTCGATGCGTTGAAAGCGGCGGCGTTCGTCATGATCGCTCATGGCTTGGATCCTCGAATAGGTCATCAGGTGTCATCCTGACTATAGTTAGAGTTGCATGTGCATCAGGTACTGCAATCAGGCCGCAGAGGCTCTAGAACAAAGCAAGTGTGGCAATGCCGCTTGACTGGCCCTAGACTCGGTGGGCGGTCTTTCCAATCCACCAGCTGGAAGCTAACCATGAACAACAATAATAGCCTGCTACGCCATATTCCGTGGCTGGCGCTGGCAGTCATAGGTGCCTGCGCACTGGGTGTGGTTGCCCTGCGTCGCGGCGAGGCGATCAACGCCTTGTGGATCGTGGTCGCGGCAGTGGCCATCTACCTGGTCGCCTATCGTTACTACAGCCTGTTCATCGCCACCAAGGTGATGCAACTCGACCCGCGCCGTGCCACCCCGGCGGTGCTCAACAATGATGGCCTGGACTACGTCCCTACCAACAAACACATTCTTTTCGGTCACCACTTCGCCGCCATCGCCGGCGCTGGCCCACTGGTGGGTCCGGTGCTCGCCGCGCAAATGGGTTACCTGCCCGGCACGCTGTGGCTGATTGCCGGCGTGGTGCTGGCCGGTGCGGTGCAGGACTTCATGGTCCTGTTCCTGTCTACCCGCCGCAATGGGCGCTCGCTGGGCGACATGGTGCGCGAGGAAATGGGCAGAATCCCGGGCACCATCGCCCTGTTTGGCTGCTTCCTGATCATGATCATCATCCTCGCGGTGCTGGCACTGATCGTGGTCAAGGCCCTGGCTGAAAGCCCTTGGGGCATGTTCACGGTGATGGCGACCATCCCGATCGCGATGTTCATGGGCATCTACATGCGCTACATCCGTCCGGGCCGTATTGGCGAAATCTCGGTCGTTGGCGTGGTACTGCTGCTGGCCTCGATCTGGCTGGGGGGCGTGATCGCTGCGGACCCGGTGTGGGGCCCGGCGTTCACGTTCACCGGCGTGCAGATCACCTGGATGCTGGTGGGCTACGGTTTTGTCGCCGCCGTGCTGCCAGTGTGGCTGGTGCTGGCGCCGCGTGACTACCTGTCGACCTTCCTCAAGATCGGCACGATCCTTGGCCTGGCCATCGGTATCCTGATCATCGCTCCCGAGCTGAAAATGCCGGCGCTGACCCAGTTCACCGACGGTACGGGCCCGGTGTGGAAGGGTACCCTGTTCCCGTTCCTGTTCATCACCATTGCCTGTGGTGCGGTGTCCGGCTTCCACGCGCTGATTTCCTCGGGGACCACCCCCAAGCTGCTGGATAACGAAACCAACGCCCGCTATATCGGCTACGGCGGCATGCTGATGGAATCGTTCGTCGCCATCATGGCCATGGTTGCGGCCTCGGTGATCGAACCGGGCGTGTACTTCGCCATGAACAGCCCGGCTGCAGTGGTCGGTACCGATGTCGCGTCGGTGGCGCAGACCGTCAGCAGTTGGGGCTTCCTGATTACACCTGAGCAGCTCGAAGCCGTTGCCCGTGACATCGGCGAGCACACCATTCTGGCCCGTGCCGGCGGTGCGCCCACCCTGGCGGTCGGTATCGCGCAGATCCTGCACCAGGTGTTGCCAGGTGAAAACACCATGGCCTTCTGGTACCACTTCGCAATCTTGTTCGAGGCGCTGTTCATCCTCACTGCGGTAGACGCTGGTACCCGTGCCGGGCGCTTCATGTTGCAGGACCTGCTGGGCAGCTTCGTGCCTGCACTCAAACGCACTGAATCGTGGGGGGCCAACCTGCTTGCCACTGCTGGCTGCGTGGCACTCTGGGGCTATCTGCTGTACCAGGGCGTCATCGACCCGCTGGGTGGCATCAACACCCTGTGGCCGCTGTTTGGTATCTCCAACCAGATGCTGGCCGGTATCGCCTTGATGCTCGGTACTGTGGTGCTGATCAAGATGAAGCGTCAGCGCTACATCTGGGTCACCCTGCTGCCGGCCGTATGGCTGCTGATCTGCACCACGGCTGCAGGCCTGATCAAGCTGTTCGACCCCAACCCGGCTGTCGGCTTCCTGGCCCTGGCCAAGAAGTACAGCACTGCGCTGGACGCCGGCCAGGTACTGGCCCCGGCCAAGGACATCGGGCAAATGCAGCACGTGATCTTCAACGCCTACACCAACGCGGGCCTGACGATCTTGTTCCTGCTGGTGGTCTTCAGCATTCTGTTCTTCGCCATCAAGGTCGGCTACGCCGCCTTGGGCCGCAAAGAACGCAGCGACAAGGAAACCCCGTTCCAGGCGTTGCCTGACGCGTAATCGAGAGGACTGCAATCATGTTCAACGACTTGGGTCGACTGGGCAAATACCTGGGGCAGGCAGCCCGCCTGATGGTCGGCATGCCCGACTACGACAACTATGTCGAACACATGCAGAAAACGCATCCGGACAAGCCGGTGATGAGCTACGAGGCGTTCTTCCGCGAACGCCAGGAAGCACGCTACGGTGGCAAGTCCGGGCCCAAGTGCTGTTGAGCCTGCGGTACGTGTAAACCTGTGGGAGCCTGGGTAACCGGCTCCCACAGTCATTTTCAGATTCAGGAGTATTTTGCGTGCAGACGCCCATTCCCGTAACCGTCCTCACGGGCTTCCTCGGTGCCGGCAAGACCACCTTGCTCAGGCACATGCTCAAGGCCGAGCATGGCCTGAAGCTCGCCGTGATCGAAAATGAATTCAGCGAGGCCGGCATCGACAGCCAACTGCTGGGTGACCAGCCGGTGCAGGTCATGACCTTGGCCAACGGTTGTGTATGCTGCAGCATCCATGGCGACCTGACTCGCGCGCTTTACCTGCTGCTTGAACGCCTGGATGCAGGGGAAATCGCCTTCGATCGCCTGGTGATCGAATGCACCGGCCTGGCCGACCCGGCGCCGGTAGCGCAAACGTTCTTCATCGACGAGGAGCTGCGTGAGCGCTACATCCTCGACGGCATCATCACCCTTGTCGATGCCGCGCATGCCGAACTGCACCTGACCCAGACCATCGCTCAGGCCCAGGTCGGCTTTGCCGATCGTCTGCTGCTGAGCAAGACCGACCTGGTCGAGCCAACTGCGGTTGAAGCCCTGCGCGAACGCCTGGCCCGCATCAATAGCAGGGCGGCGATCCGTGTGGTCGAACACGGCTGCATCGACCTGGCTGAACTACTGGATGTGCGCGGTTTCAACCTCAACCCCGACCTTGGGGTGAACCTGAAACCGATGTTGCAACCCGTGCTCAAGCCTGCCACCCCGGACCGTATCTCCACGATGGTGCTGCGTACCGAAACCCCGCTGGATATCGACCGCCTCAGCAGCTTCATGAACGAGCTGCTGGAAACCCACGGCAAACAGCTGCTGCGCTACAAGGGCGTGCTGAACATTGCCGGCGAGGAGCGCAAGCTGGTGTTTCAGGGCGTGCTCAAGCTGTATGGCTTCGACTGGGACGCCGAGTGGGCTGCAGGCGAAGCGCGCGAGAGCGTGATGGTGTTCATTGCCGATGAACTGCCCGAGGCTACGATTCGGGCTGGCTTCGAGGCAATGGCTGCGGGCTGAGCCGCTGCGGCGCCTGCCCTGCGAACCACTGCGGCCATGAGCTGCGGTGGCGGGTTTCGACCTCGATGCACGGGATCAGGCGCTCGGTCAGCACAGCGGTTTGCCGCACGGCTTTGGCAGTGCGGTACTTGACGCTGTGGATGCACTCGCGGTCGCCGAACTCGCAGCGATTCAGGGCGGTTCCGCCGCAAGGGCCATTGGCCAGGCCTTTAGGGCAAGTTTCCGGGCAGATATACAAGGTGTCTTCCAGGCGGCAACGGCCGCAGGTGTCGCAACCCACCAGCGGGCGCTTCACACTGCGCTCCAGCGTGTGCAGCACGTGTGCGCCAGCGCGTGTTGCCCACAGAGGCTGGCGCACTGCCCAGCCGAAGGCCTTGCTCAGGCCGTTGCGCCGGCTGAACAGCAGTGAATGCATGCCATGCATCAGGTGATAGCGGGCTTTTTCCTTGAATGAGGCATCGACCCGTGACTCGTCCAGGCGCCAGCCAGCCTGTGGCGGATGGAAGGTCACCGCCGGCAGGCCAGGCATCTGCCAGCTGGCGTGCCAGGCCGGTGCCCATTGCTCCAGGGACTGAACCTGGGATTGCCAGTGCTCGATACGGGTCTCAAGGGCCAGCAACTGTTCGAGTGTGTGAACCCCTGACAGGTGCACACCGGCGTACCCCATCAGCTTTGTACCGATGATCTGCAAGGCCAGGCGGTCAACACTGCGCGCCTGGGCAAAGGCCTTGGACTGCGCCGTTTCCGCTTCGAGCATGTCGCGCATGGAGGGCGTGACAGTCACGCCGGCCACGTGGTCGAGCATCGCCGCGCGCCCGTGGGTGAGGCTCATGAGGCAGGCCAGCATAGGCTTGGGTGAGGCCTGGCGGCGCATCCAGTGTATGGCTTCCTGATGCTTGGCGGCATCGAAGCCCAGTTGCAAGGTGAGAAAGTCAGCCCCCGCTGCCAGCTTTTTCTCGGCCTTGAAATACTGGGCGCCGCCTTCTTCCTCGTGGTACTTGAACGGGTTCAGCGCCGCGCCCAGCAGCCAGTGCGGGCAGGCCTGGCGAGCAACCTGCAGGGCGGCGACCGATTCCAGATAACGCACCGGGCGCTGGCCAGGTTCATGGCCGGGCAGGCGGTCGCCAGTCAGCAGTAACAGCTGGTCGAGGCCGGCGGCGTCCATGCGCTGCAGTTGGGCGAGCAGGTGGTGGCGTTCGCGATCCTTGCCTGAAAAATGCGGCAGGGCAGGCACCGGGTTGCTGAACGAGGCGAGGGCGTCCAGCGGTGACATGTCCAGCGGGCTGCCGACACGATCACCGATGGCCACGGTCATCGGCCAGCCGCACAGGTGCGCACGGGCCATGATCGCTTCCATGGCGGCAAAGCGTTCTGCGGAAGGCTTGGGGACGAACTCCATGACACAGACGAAGTTCTGTTCGCGCAGGGCGGTTTTCAGCAGGCTCATGTTGGCCGGGCACCTGGTTTGGTCAGGGTGGCATTGTGCGGCAGAAGGCGAGCCGGGTCATGTCCGGATGCGCAGGATGGTGATCTGAATGAGACATGGGGGCGCGAAGATCATGACAGCATGATCATGAAGATTTCTTGGGTTCATCTCAAATTTAATGAGTTTGTCTCAATACCCCGTCAGCCGGAGAATCCCCCTTATTCATTCAAGCATGCTGAAGGGACAAGACATGGCACTGGCACATAACCTGGGCTTTCCACACATCGGCCGTGACCGCGAGCTGCGTGCCCGCCACTGGCAGGTGCAGAAAGACGCCGGCATCGAGCTGGTGCCGGTCGGCGACTTCGCCTGGGACAGCCACGTGCTTAGCGCAGGCGATCAGCCGTTGGTTCTGAACTGGGAACCACTGTTCGAAGAAGTGGAGCACGCCAAGGCCCTGGGCCTTGCAGTCAAGCCGGTGGTGATCGGCCCCTTGACCTACCTGTGGCAGGGCCAGACCGTGGGCGGTGACTTCGACAAGCTGGAGCTGCTTGACCGCCTGCTGCCCGTGTATGACCAACTCCTCAACCGCCTGGCCGACCACGGCGTTGAATGGGTGCAGATCGATGAACCCATCCTCGCCCAGGACCTGCCCCAGGATTGGAAAAATGCCTATGAACGTGTCTACAACATCCTTCAGCGCGCACCGTTGAAGAAGCTGATCGCCACGTACTTCGGTGGCCTGGAAGGCAACCTCGGCCTGGCCGCCAACCTGCCGGTTGATGGCCTGCACGTCGATCTGGTCCAGGCCCCCGAGCAGTACCAGAGCATTCTCGACCGCCTGCCGGCCTACAAGGTACTGTCGCTGGGCCTGGTCGATGGTCGCAACGCCTCGCCTTGTGATCTGGGCAAGACCCTGGGGCTGCTGCACGAGGCCCATGAACGCCTGGGTGAGCGGCTGTGGTTGGCGCCGGCCTGTTCGTTGCTGGAAAGCCCAGTGGACCTGGCCGTGCAGAAGTGCCAGGAAGTGGCGGTGCTGGCCGCTTCGCTGGAGCAGGACCGAGTCGCGGCTTGATCATTTGCTGCCTGTACGGGCCTCTTCGCGGGTAAACCCGCTCCTACAATGGCCTGCGCGCAATCACCGATGTGTGTTCGTCACCGATCAGTGTAGGAGCGGGTTTACCCGCGAATACGATGGCGGCTGCAACAGTGAACGGTTGGTGGAAATTGGCCAGCAGGCCCGGCCCTTTCGCGGGTAAACCCGCTCCTACGACGGCCTGCGCCATATCACCGATGTGTGTCCGTCACCGATCAGTGTAGGAGCGGGTTTACCCGCGAATACGATCGCGGCTGCGACATTGAACAGCGGGTGGAAATTGGCCAGCAGGTCCGGCCCTTTCGCGGGTAAACCCGCTCCTACAACGGCCTGCGCCCGATCACCGATGTGTGTCAGCCACCGATCAGTGTAGGCGCGGGTTTACCCGCGAAGAGGCCGGGCCTGCTTGAATCAATCAGCGTTCGATGGCCAGCGCCACCCCTTGCCCACCACCAATGCACAAGGTCGCCAGGCCTTTTTTGGCATCCCGTTTGATCATCTCGTGCAGCAGGGTCACCAGCACCCTGCACCCGGAAGCACCAATCGGGTGGCCCAGGGCAATCGCCCCTCCATTGACGTTAACCCGCGCGGCATCCCATGCCAGCGCATTGCCCACGGCCAGCGCCTGGGCGGCAAAGGCCTCGTTGGCTTCGATCAGGTCCAGTTCGGCCAGTTGCCAACCGGCCTTGTCCAGGCAACGCTGGGTCGCCGAAACCGGACCAATACCCATGATCGCGGGGTCTACCCCGGCACTGGCGTAGGCGGCGATCTTCGCCAGCACCGGCAGGCCCAACGCCTTGGCCTTCGCTGCGCTCATCAAAAGCACGGCGGCGGCGCCGTCGTTCAGGCTGGAGGCATTGCCTGCGGTGACGCTGCCGTCCTTCTTGAAGGCCGGGCGCAGTTTGGCCAGGGACTCGGCGGTGGTGTCCGGGCGTGGTTGCTCGTCACGGGCAAAAACCTTGGGCTCGCCCTTTTTCTGCGGCAGCACGATGGGGGTGATTTCAGCGTCGAAACGGCCGGCCTCGATCGCTGCCACTGCCTTGCGCTGCGATTCGGCAGCGAAGGCATCCTGCTGCTCACGGCTGAGGCCATACTTGTCCACCAGGTTTTCGGCAGTGATGCCCATGTGGTAGTCATTGAAGGCATCCCACAGGCCGTCCGTGATCATGCTGTCGATCAGTTGGCCATGGCCCATGCGTTGGCCGGTGCGGGCCGAGGGCATCACGTAGGGGGCAAGGCTCATGTTCTCCTGGCCACCGGCAATCACCACCTCGGCATCGCCACAGCGGATCGCCTGGGCGGCCAGGTGCAGGGCCTTGAGGCCCGAGCCGCAGACCTTGTTCAGGGTCAGGGCCGGTACGCTGAAGGGCAGGCCAGCCTTGATCGCTGCCTGGCGTGCCGGGTTCTGACCGGCACCGGCAGTGAGCACTTGGCCGAGGATGACTTCGTCGACCTGCGCCGGGTCCAGCTCGGTTTGTTTCAGCAGTTGCTTGATCACGGCGGCGCCGAGGTCGACCGCAGGCACAGTGGCCAAGGCGCCCTGGAAGCTGCCGATGGCGGTGCGGGTTGCGGCGACGATCACCACGTCGTTCATGTTGTTGTTCTCCGTGCAATGGGCGTAGTGCCGCCAGCATCGGCGGGTTTGGCTTATTTGTTAAGTTTGTTTTTCTTTCGGATTGATGTGAAAAGCAAATCAATGGGTGCCCGGCGTTCTAACCCGCCAATCTGGATTTCAAGCAGCCATGTCCTTCCTGCACAGAAGAACTCTGGTTTTGCATCCCTCTGATCACCCCGTAATATGTGTCGGATAACCTGCGGGGGTAGTCTCACCCTCTGATCAATCGGAATCGCCCCAAGCGGCGCTTTCCTGGCATAAACCTGACGAGGTACAGACATTGGCCATCATTCATCCTAAGGTTCGCGGTTTCATCTGCACCACGACTCACCCGAAGGGCTGCGAGCTCAACGTCCGTGACCAGATCGAAGCCACCCGCAAGCTGGGCGTACGCGAGGATGGCCCGAAGAAGGTCCTGGTCATCGGTGCTTCCAGCGGCTACGGCCTGGCTGCCCGCATCACGGCGGCCTTCGGCTTCAAGGCCGACACCTTGGGCGTGTTCTTCGAAAAACCAGGCACCGAGACCAAGGCCGGCACTGCTGGCTGGTACAACGCTGCCGCCTTCGACAAGTTCGCCAAGGCCGAGGGCCTGTACAGCAAGTCGATCAACGGTGACGCCTTCTCTGACGAAGCCCGCGCCAAGGTCATCGAGCTGATCAAGAACGAAATGGGTGGCAAGGTCGACCTGGTCATCTACTCGCTGGCTTCGCCCGTGCGCAAGCTGCCGCAGACCGGTGAAGTCATTCGCTCGGCACTCAAGCCGATCGGCCAGCCATACAAGTCGACCGCCATCGACACCAACAAGGACACCATCATCGAGGCCAGCATCGAGCCGGCCACCGAGCAGGAAATTGCCGATACCGTCACCGTCATGGGTGGCCAGGACTGGCAGCTGTGGATCGATGCGCTGGCTGGCGCCAATGTACTGGCCGAAGGCGCTCGCACCGTGGCCTTCAGCTATATCGGCAGCGATATCACCTGGCCGATCTACTGGCACGGTGCACTGGGCCAGGCCAAGCAGGACCTGGACGAAACTGCCCTGCGTCTGAACCAGAAGCTGGCCGGTGAAGTGAAAGGCGGCGCCAATGTGGCGGTGCTCAAGTCGGTGGTTACCCAGGCCAGCTCGGCCATCCCGGTGATGCCACTGTACCTGTCGATGGTCTTCAAGATCATGCAGGAGAAAGGTGTTCACGAAGGCACCCAGGACCAGCTCGACCGCATGTACCGCGACCGTATGTACCGTACCGACGGTGCGCCGGCAGAGGTCGACGAGAAGGGGCGCCTGCGCCTGGACGACTGGGAACTGCGTGACGACGTGCAAAACGCCTGCAAGGCCCTGTGGCCACAGGTGACCACCGAGAACCTGTTCGAGCTGACTGACTACGCCGGTTACAAGAAGCAGTTCCTCAACCTGTTCGGCTTCGAGCGCGCTGACGTCAACTACGACGAAGACGTGGCCACCGATGTGAAGTTCGACTGCGTCGAGCTGTAATCGGGTAAGCCTGTACCGGCCTCTTCGCGGGCAAGCCCGCTCCCACAGGTTCTCCCCCTGTAGGAGCGGGTTCACCCGCGAAGAGGCCAGTACAAGCTACAAAATCTTTGCTAGTTTTGGCGCACAACAACAGGAAATGCGCCATGAGTAGCCTCATCCAACCCGCTACCCCATTTCGCCACCCCGCGGCCGACGGATACAGCCTCGGCGGCTTCTGCTGGCGCCACGCCCAACCTGACCCCCAGCGCCCGCTGGTGATCATCAACGCTGCCACGTCGGTACGCTGCCGCTATTACGCCCGCTTTGCCGACTACCTGTTCGCCCACGGCTGCGATGTGCTGACCTACGACTACCGTGGCATCGGCGAATCCCGGCCGGCGTCGCTGCGTGGTTTCCAGGCCTCCTGGAGCGACTGGGGCCGGCTGGATTTTGAAGCCATGCTGGCGCATGCGGCAGCGCATTTCCCAGATCAGCCGGTGGACGTGGTGGGGCACAGTTTCGGCGGTTGTGCAGTAGGCCTGGCACCGTCGGCTGGCCAGATCCGTCGGGTCGTGATGGTTGGCGCGCAGTTCGCCTACTGGCGCGACTACGCGGCCAACCAGCGCTGGCAGCTGTTCGGCAAGTGGCATGTGGTCATGCCGCTGTTGACCCGGGTATTCGGCTACTTTCCCGGCAAGCGCCTGGGTTGGCTGGAAGACACGCCATCCGGCGTGGTGCACGACTGGACCACGCGTACCCCACGTTATGAGCACCGCCCCAGCGGGCGGGCGTTGGCGGCGCTACCGTTCGCCCAGGTGCGTGCGAAGACGCTGGCCATCAGTCTGACGGACGACCCCTTCGGGACCGTAGCGGCAACCGAGCGTTTGTTGGGTTATCTGCAAAGTGCCGAGCGCCAGCACCTGCGCATTGCGCCTGTGGATATCTCGGTCGAGGAAATTGGCCATTTCGCGTTCTTCCATGACCGGTTTCGCGAAAACCTGTGGCCGGTGGCCTTGCAGTGGTTGCGGCAGGGGAGGCTGGAAGGTGGGGGGCCTGGCACCATTATCGATTGATGGTGGGCGCAGGATCGTGGGGCCGCAAAGCGGCCCCGGCAATATCAAGCCTTGCGCGCAAGCGGCTGCGCAGCAAACTTCACACCCGCCAGACCGTGTTTGATCAGCGCACGGATGTTGCCATGGTCGCTACCCTCAGGCGTGGCCACCACATCACGGTAGTGCTCGCCGAAGGCCAGCAGCGCTTCCTGGTCGCTCAGCCCTTCAAGCAAGGCCAGGCCCAGGGTTTTGCACGAACCTTCGTTCTGCCCTGCCGCATTCTCCACGCCGCCGTTGTTGAAGGCCTGCGGCTGGTAGCTGTAGTTGTCGGCAATGAACGCCAAGGTATCGGCAAATACATGTTGGCCGCTGGCCAGGCTTGCGCGCAGGGTATTCAGGTCAGTCACGAGGTTTTTCCTTTTTCGAACGCCGCTTGTTGTTCGGCGCTGGCTTCTTTCTGGTATTGGGCTTTCCACTCGGCGTAGGGCATGCCGTACACCGCTTCGCGGGCATCATCCAGGCTCAGGTCCAGCTGACGCTCGTCAGCGGCGGCCTTGTACCACTTGGACAGGCAGTTGCGGCAGAAACCGGACAGGTTCATCAGGTCGATGTTCTGTACATCGGTGCGCTTTTGCAGGTGTTCGACCAGGCGCCGGAACGCGGCGGCCTCGAGCTCGAGCTGTTGTTGTGGGGTCATGGTCTTCTCTCAAGTCATGCGGTTCTTCAGGTGGCGGCCACCGTTGATGACCACCTGGCTGCCGGTGCTGTACTGGCTGGCGAGCAGGTACTTGACGGTCTCGATCAGCGGGCCGGCGCCGGGTTCGAATTCCAGCAGGGCCTTTTTCAGGGTTTGCTGGCGGTAGGCTTCGTCACCCCCTTCCTTGAGGATCAGCAGCCCGGGCAGGATACCGTTCACACGCACCTTGGGCGCATATTTTTCGGCGAATGACAGCACCATGTTCTGCAGTGCGGCCTTGGTGGCGGCGTAGCCGATGTGGCTTTTACTGCCGCGCGAAGAGGTTTCGTCGCAGATGTGAATGATGTCGGCCTTTTCCACCTTGGCCAGCAGGTCGCCCAGGGCCAGGTTGAGGTGGTAGGGCGCTTCGACGTGCAGGCGGAACATGGTCTCGAGGTTGTCGAGGCCGTCGTCGAGCCATAGCGAAGCATTGTGGATGATGGCGCGCAGTCCGTCGTAACGATCGTGCAGGTGATCGATCAGCGCCTGGCGGTCGCCCGCCTGGCACAGGTCGGCCTGAAACTGCACGATGTTGGGGTGGGCTGCCTGCGGCTGGATGCTGCGGCTGGCACTGACCACCGTATGGCCGGCCTGTGCCAGTTCGAGGGCCAGGGCCAGCCCGACACGCTGGCTGGCTCCGGTAACGAGAATGGGGCTGTTCATGTTCGGGGTGGTCAACTTGTCTGTCCTTTGATTGCCACCCAGCATACCCGAACTGTTTACCTGTTGTATGGCCTGGCCTCAGCGGCTGCGCAAGGCGCCAGCAGCGGGCGGGGAGGCCTGTAGCCAACTGGCCAGCAGGCGGGTGGACAGCGGGATGAACAGGTACACCATCACCGGCGTCAGGGCCAGGGTGCTGAGCAGTACCCGGGGCACGAGGTCGAGTGCCGTCAACCAGTGGCCGAACACCAGGTTGAAGGCCAGCGAGACAGGGAAAAACGCCAGCCAGATGGCCACGGCCTGCTTCCAGCGTGGCGGTTTTTGCACCCTGTTGGTGCCGAACCAGTCGTCGATACCGCTAACGCGCGCCTCTTTGGGGCGCTCGAACAGACCGTTGCCGCGTTGTAACCATGCGCGACGCGAGGCGGAGTGCTCCCAGGCATGCAGGGTCGGCTCGTCGCTGAAGCGGAAGATGATCTGAAATTCGTCGCCATCCCGGGGCGGGGCGAGGATGCCCGAGCCGAGGTAGCCAGGGAAGTCGGTGGCCAGCTGTTCGCCTTCGTGCAGCCAGGCCAGCAGGTCCTGGTAGCGGCCATGGGCGGCGCGGCGCGACACCATGAGGGTGACGGGTGGGGTAGACATTGTGTATCTCCTGGCAACGGGGCTGGCGGGTAGCTGGCCCTTTTGGCTGTGTGGCCCGGGGTGGTGGGCGACGCAGTCGTGCATGCAAGAATCGGGCACGCATTATCGCGCAGTTGCGATCTTCGGCAACTTTCAGCTGGCAAACGGTGGCACCAACAGACCGATACAGTCGTAGTAAGCTATGTGCTCAGTTTCTTCGCACTCAGGGTACTTCGTGCACATGAACGAACAGGGACGTAAACCGGTGATCGATGCGAGTTTCGAGCAGCAGGAGCTGTTTCCGATTCGTGAAGTGTCACGCTTGACCGGTGTCAACGCCGTGACCCTTCGTGCCTGGGAACGCCGTTATGGGCTGATCCAGCCCATCCGTACCGACAGTGGTCACCGCCTGTATTCCCAGGCTGATATCGATGAAATCCGCCGTATCCTCGGCTGGCTGGAGCGTGGCGTGGCGGTCAGCAAGGTGGGCAGCATTCTCGCTCGCGGCCATGCCCTCTCCGGGCAGGCTGGCGGCGCGGTGGACCCCTGCTTGCGCTGGCACAACCAGATTCGCCTGGCGGTACAGCACTTCGACGTGGCGGGCCTGGATCGCCTTTATGACGAGGTGTTCGCGGCCAGCACCCTGGACCAGGTTTTCGCCAATGTGTTCATGCCGGTGTGGCATGACATGGTAGTCCGGCAAGGCGGCTATGGGCAGGCCAGCGAATGGCTGTTCTATGATCAGTTCCTGCGCGGTCGGGTTTTCGCCCGCTTGCAGCTGGCCCGTGTGCCGAGTAGCCGCACCGTGCTGGTGGCGCCATTGCCGGGGCAGTGCCATGAGCTTGAGTTACTGGTAACCAGTCTGATCCTGGGTAGCGATGAAATACGCGTGATCCCGCTGGCGAACGGGCAGCCGCTGCAAGAGCTTGCGCTGGTCTGCGAACGGCTGAAGCCGGACGCCTTGGTGCTGTTTTCCCATCCGTCGCCCACAGTAGAACTCACCCGGCACCTCAAGCGCCTGGCGTCGATGCTGGAATGCCCGTTGTTACTGGCCGGTGAGGCGGCGGAAGCGGTACAGGACAGCCTGGCTGGCAGCCCTGTAGCCTGCCTGGGCGCGCAGGGCAGTGTGATGCGCCAGCGCTTGCGGCAGTTTCTGGCCCGTCAGCTCGATACTTGAGTGTGCAGCTCAGGGTGGGCGTGGCGGTGGGCCTGGAGGATGTAGTCGCGCAGGCGTTCGATTTCTTCGGCTGGGCTTTGGCCGAGGTCGTAGGCAGCCAGGTCCGTGCCGATGCGCCGGCCCAACACACCATGCAGTTCGATCGGGGTGATGCCGCCCGGGGCGAAGCGCAGCTCGAAGCGGGCGGGTGCTGTTGGCAAATCACGGACTTCCAGCAGCACGCCTTTGAAGGAAATCTCGCGCACCCACAGGCCGCTTGCCTCGTCATGGGCGTTGAGCAGAGCGCTGGGCTGGTCGAGCGACAAGCGCCATGGGCGCAGCATGGGGCCGTCTTCGTAGATTTCCGGTGAACCCAGCTGCAGGTGCAGGGCGTGGAACTCGTCCTCTACCAGCTGCAGCGGGAAACTGATCTGCTGGTTGTTGAACTGGGCCTGCAAGGTCACCTGCTCGTTAGCCACCAGCCGCGTAAGCAAGCTTTGAATGCGGCGGTCGCCATTGACCAGCAGGCTCGACATGGTGTCAGCCAGGTTCAGTTGTGGCGAATGCTGCATGTTCTGTATGAAATCCAGCTCGTCCTGGGTCAGGAGCGCGTCTGCTTGCATGATCGAACTCGGTGGTGGCGATTTCTTCAACGGAATTGACCGTGCGTGGCGGACTTGGTTCAGGCGCGTTCGTCGGGTTTCGGACGAGCGCGCAGTTCCGCCAGCTCCCGTTCCAGTTCGACCTGGCGGCTGACGTCCTTCTGGATGCCGATGAAGTAGGTGCGCTGGTCGAAGTCGCTCTTTACCGGCGTGATCGACAGCTCGTTCCAGAAGGCGCTGCCATCCTTGCGATAGTTGCGCAGTACTTCGCGGCAGGGGCGGCCTTCGGCCATGGCCTTGCGGATGCGTGCGCGGCCAAGTTGGTCACGGTCGTCAGCCTGCAGGAACCGGCAATCCTGATAGAGAATCTCGTCACGGCTGTAGCCAGTGAGGCATTCGAAAGCGGCGTTCACGTAGATCAGGATAGTGTCGTCGCCTTCCTTTTCGGCAACCACGATGCCGTCATTGGACGCATCGACCATCGATTGCAGCAATTGCGCGTTGATCATGTCCGGGCCATAGGTGAAGGAAAACGGAAGATGGCGACTTTGGTAACGGCGGCCTTTTGCCAGCGTTGAATGCTAGTATCCTACGTTTTCACTCAGTTTCGGAATCCTCTACCCGATGAAAGTCGCCATTATTTCCGGCTCGGTCTATGGCACCGCCGAAGAAGTCGCCCGTCACGCTGAATCGCTACTCAAGGCGGCGGGTTTCGAGGCCTGGCATGCTGCACGTGCCACCCTTCAGGATCTTCAGGGTTTTGCCCCCGACGCCTTGTTGGCCGTGACCTCGACCACCGGTATGGGTGAGTTGCCGGACAACCTCATGCCGCTGTACAGCACACTTCGTGACACACTGCCCGCGGCCTGGCGCGGCCTGCCTGGTGCGGTGATCGCGCTGGGCGACTCCAGTTATGGCGATACCTATTGCGGGGGTGGCGAGCAGATGCGTGAGCTGTTCGCCGAGCTGGGCGTGCGCGAGGTGCAGCCAATGCTGCGCCTGGATGCGAGCGAGACCGTGACCCCGGAGGCGGATGCCGAGCCTTGGCTGGCTGAGTTGGCGAGCGCACTGAACGCCTGACCTGGCATCTGCGCAGGCGTGTTAGCCATGGGGCTCGCGCAACAAGTCCAACCACGCCTGCGCCGCCCGTGACAGGTAGGCACCGCGTCGCCAGATAAACGCGATATCCCAACGCAAATCCTCCTGCGCATGCAACGGCACACGCACCACACCGGGGCGCTCCAGCGCTTTTGCCACCACCCGGGGCAGCATCACCACGCCCTGGCCCGCCGCCACCAGCGCCGCCAAAAAATCCGCCTGGCCGCTGCGCCCGCCTTCCTTGGGGGTGAAGCCCTGCTGCTGGCACGCCTTCAGCAGCCGGTCGTTGAGCACGAAACTGCGCTGGTACAGCAGGAACGGTGTATCGGCCAGTTGCCCCAGGCCCACGGCGTCCAGGCCCGCCAGGGCATGGCCAGCCGGCAGCAAGGCATCCAGCGGTTCGTTGCAGAAGGGCTGGTAGTCGAATGCCTCGTCGGTGGGCGTCAAGCAGCCGCCCAATTCCAGTTCGCCACTTCTGACGGCCTGTTCGACGTTGCGGCTGCCGCCTTCAAGCAGCTGGATGGCGATGTTCGGATGGCGCCGCCGGTACTCGGCGAACAAGCCGGCGAACAACGTGTCGCTGCCAAGCATCGGCAAGCCCAGGCGTAGTTCGCCACGCTCCATCTGGCTGAGGTCGTCCAGCTCGTTGAGCAGCGCCTGGCGCTGGCGCAGCAGGGCTTCGCCACGCTCCAGCACGATGCGCCCGGCAGCGGTCAGGTGCAGGTGCGACGCCTGGCGCTCCAGCAGCGGCTGGCCCACATCTTGCTCAAGCTGGGCCACCTGCTTGCTCACTGCCGACTGGCTGATGTGCAGGGTCTGTGCCGCCTGGGTAAAACCGCCGCGGTGGACCACTTCGATAAAGCTGCGCAGCTGTTTGAATTCCATTGCTTCGATTCCATTCTGGAATGGCAGGCAGTCTAACAATTCGCTTCTGGCCTAGGCAGCCAAATCTTAAAATGAGGGCCTGTCGAGGAACCCCGCCATGAAACCTGCATCATTGAAAAAAGCCCTGCGCCTGCTCGTCGAGCTGGCGGTTCTCTGTACCCTGTTCCTGCTCGGTGGCCAGATTGCCAGTTGGCTGGGCTGGCCGATCCCCGGCGGTGTGATGGGCCTGGCACTGCTGTTGATACTGTTCGCTTCGGGTGTGCTCAAACCGGCCATGCTGCAATTGGGGGCCGGCTGGCTGATGGCTGAGATGCTGTTGTTCTTCATCCCGGCGCTGATGAGCCTGCTCGACTATGGCGCATTGATCCGTGAAGAGGGCTGGCGCATCTTGCTGGTGATTGCCGTGAGCACGCTGATGGTGATGGTAGTGACCGCCATGACCGTGGAGCTGGTGTGCCGCTGGAGGCTGCGCCGTGAGCCTTGAACCCATGCCGCTGTTCTGGTTGGCCTTGACCTTGCTGGCTTACCTGGGTAGCCGTTGGTTGTACCGGCGTAGCAAGCGCTACCTGCTGTCGCCGTTGATCCTGGTACCGGTGTTGCTGCTGGCTGTGGCCGTGCCGCTGCATACGGCCTATGCCGAGTATGCGCGCAACACCCACTGGTTGATGGGCGTGCTCGGCCCGGTGACCGTAGCCTTCGCAGTGCCGATCTGGCAGCAGCGGGCCATGCTGGCGCGCCATTGGCCGGCCCTGATGGTGGGCATGGTAGCCGGCAGCAGTGCCTCGATCGCCAGCTCCTGGGGGCTGGCGCACCTGTTGGCGCTGGACAGCGCAACCAGCCTGTCGCTGGTGCCGCGCTCGATCACCACGCCCTTTGCCATGCCGCTGGCCCATGACTTGGGTGGGGTGCCAGAACTGACAGCGGTGTTCGTGATGTTCACCGGCGTGCTCGGTGCCATGTTCGGCGGTGTGCTGTTGCGTTGGTTGCCGCTGCGCACGCCGTTGGCACGGGGGGCGCTGTTCGGTGTTGGCGCTCATGGTGCCGGGGTCAGCCGGGCGCAGGAAGTGGGCCGTGAGGAAGGCTCGGTGGCCGGCCTGGTGATGGTCCTGACCGGGCTGCTCAACCTGTTCGCGGCGCCGTTGTTGGCCTTGCTGCTCTGACCGTTCGTGCCACTGACTCGCTCAGTCATCAAGCTGGCTGGCAACGCAAGTTCCAGCCAATGGGCTGCTGGCTAGACTTTGCCTCGACATAGAGAGCACATGTAAGTGCCGAGGTGACATGCAATGAACGCAGCCTTGCCCTATTCCGCCAACACCACTACACCGGGACCCATCTGATGCCTATGGCCGAGATTCCATTGTGCGTCTGGCGTACCCGGTCACAGCGTTTCATGTTCCGGGGCCAGAGCATCCGCTACTGGACCGCAGGGCAAGGAGAGCCTCTGCTTCTGTTACACGGTTTCCCCACCGCCAGTTGGGACTGGCACTACCTGTGGGGCCCTCTGAGCCAACGTTTCCGGGTGATCGCTTGCGACATGCTTGGCTTTGGTGATTCGGACAAGCCCGTCGATCACACTTACAGCCTGATGGAGCAAGCAGACCTGCAGCAGGCATTGCTTGCCCATCTGCAGGTCGCGCAGCCCGTGCACCTGTTGGCCCACGACTACGGCGGCAGCGTGGCTCAGGAACTGCTGGCGCGACACCATGAGCAGCGTGCCGACATTGCCAGTTGCGTGTTCCTCAACAGCGGGCTGTTCCCCGAAAGCTGCCGCATGCTACTGATCCAGAAGCTGCTGCTCAGCCGGTTTGGCTGGCTGGTCGGGCGCTCGTTCGGGCGTGACGACCTGGTGCGTAACGTGATTCAGGTCTACGGCCCCTGCACCCATCCCAGTGAAAGCGCGCTGGATGATTTCTGGAGCCTGATCGCTGCCAACCGGGGCACGCGCATCCTGCACAAGCTGGTGGGCTACATGCCGGAGCGCAGGTTGCACCGCGAACGCTGGGTCGGGGCGATGCAACGTAAAGGCGTGCCGCTGCGCTTGATCAATGGCGTGGTCGACCCGCTTTCCGGCGCGCACATGCTTGAGCGCTACCGGCAACTGGTGCCGGAGCCGGACACTGTGCAGTTACTGGGCATTGGCCATTACCCGCATACCGAAGCGCCAGTGCAGGTGCTGCGCCACTACCTGGCCTTTCGTGAGCAGCCGCTGAGCTTCTACCCGCCGAAAGTGGCGTGGTCATGACGAGGTTTCAGCGCCGATGAGGTCGGGCGCCGTCCGGGCGGCGCCCGATCTCAACGGCGCTGAAAGTCTTGACGGTCACCTGACCGCCAGGATGCATTTTCAGATTTCAAAAAAAAGGCCGCTGCAAGCCGCAGCGGCCAATCGAGACGTCAGATCAAGGAGCTTCAAAATCTACGTCGGTGAACCTCGCAGGCTTGAAAGGCGGGGGGGGAGAGCCCTTCAAGCCGGCCAGTGAGTCAAGAATAAGCGCTTGATCCGTTAGGAAAAATAGCTTCTGCCGACATTCACCTTTACGTTTCAGGCAACAGTGCCAAGTGCGGGGTAAGCTTCCCTGCGCTATTGCCTTTATCGTCCGTTCACTCTGCTGCCTCCTTGTATTTTGGAGCGCAGTTCATGTCTTTCGATTTCAATCTCGGCAGCCCCGATTTCGGTGAAGGGTGCCCAGGTGCACGCTCTGTGAAAGAACAGGTGAAGGCCATGATGGCCCACGCCCAGGAGCTGCAACAGCTGATGGCTGCGGTTGCGCAATTGGGCAGCCTGATACCGGAGGCGCATCGACAACAGTTCACCGAGCAGAAGCGTTTGCCGTTGGCGGTTGTCGAGTCGCTTGTGCCGCAAAGGCAGGCGGTTCTTGACCAGTGGTGGGAGCAACAGTCCAGATTAAGTTTGAAACCACTTACCCTGGCGTCCCATTTGATCCAGCTGATGTTTGCTGAAACGCGCCTCAAGGCTCTTACGTTCAAGGCCTGGGAAGCCGGTATCGAGGCCCTTGAGCAGGACGGGGACATAAACAAGCATGAGGTGTATCTGGTTGCCGGAGATTTGCGCTTTCGCTTGCCGGGTGTCGTTGCCAGCCGTCATGACCTCGAACAGAACCCGGACGCACCTGCGGATTTTCTGATTTACAGCTTGGCCAGCGGTTGCTGGTTCGACACTGAACGCGCGCGCGCAGCCAGCGCACTCGCCCCAGCCTTTGCTGAAGGCAGCCCGTTGCGTTGGCTGTTGTCTTCGCAAGAGCGGGCGGCGTTGTCTACAGAGGGTTTGACACTCGATTTCGTGCCGCTGCAAGTACCACTTCACAGGTATTTCATCCGTGATCTGCGGGCTATCCAGCTTAAGGCCACCCAGCGCAGCCTGCGGATCAAGGTCGATGACGCGCGGCGTCTGGCCCAGCTCGACAGTGCGGCTCGGCTTGAGCCTCTGGTGGCTGCGCTGCAGAAACGTGCGACGCGGCATGTGCGAGCGTACCGCACCAGCCTGCTTCCCGAATGGCGGCGATTCATGCAGGGCGAGGAACTGCAAGCCTATCGACAACTGGAAGATGACCTGCAGGTGAAGGAGCAGCGTTGCACCGAGCGTCTGGCGCAATGGCGCGACCTGCGCAGCTTCGCCAAGAAACAGGTCAAGCAAGCCCTTGGCCTGGATATCGACCCCGAGCAGGTACGCGTGTGTGTCAGTCACGTCGATGACCCTGAGCAGGTGATGAAACACACCCTGCTCGATTGGGCGTTGAGTGGTGGCTACAGCGGGGGCCAGCTCAAGGTCGAAGTCCTGGGGGAGCGGCACCGTTCATTGTTGGGGAGTACCTCTATCCAGAGCGTGATCGAAAAACTGGATTTGCGCGTGAACTACGTCAAACAGATCCGTACGCTCTATGACGACGCTTTGACCATGGCCGCACTGTGCGAGGTGCTTGATGCGCGGCTGGCGCTGGCCAATCAGGCCGCTCGTCATCAAGGGTTTCACCCGGCTGGGTTCGATCTGCTGCACCACGCACGCCAGGGGAACATGCAGGCCAATGCCATCAGCGCCGGCCTGGTTTGCCTCAATGGTGCGCAAACGCCCTTGAAGGATCTGCTGTGTCTGGTGCAGGGCGATCAGTACTTGCTCTACGCCCCTGGAGCACCCGGAGGCGATTTTCATCTTTTCGATTCACTCCAGGAAATGGCGCTCGAAATCGGTAGCTGGACCTTGTGGCCGGTAGGCAGTGAGTACCTGCTGGGGCAATGCTCGCGGGCCCAGCATGATTCGCTCAAGCGCCATTTGCGCAAGGTCGAGATGCTACCCACCGACTGGACCATGCACAGCGTGACGCTCGCGCCGATCAAGTCGCAGCAGTGGCCGGCTGTGCTCAAAGCTCTGGCCAGGCGCAAGATCATTGCCCTGATCGAGGATCAACAGGCCACCACGCCAAGCTGGTTCATCAACGCCAGTCGTGCCGAGCAGCAGGCACTGGTTGATATCGATCAACTGCTCAAGCTTGCGCAGGCCAGGTACCAGTCGCTGATGAAGATGCCGAGTTTTCGCACCTTCGCCCATCGACAGGTGACGGAAAAGATCAACTCATACCCGGGCAATCGCGGCGGCCCAATCAACCCGGATCAGGTATTGATAACGCTGGAAGAGGATGCCATTCGCACACTGACACAGACTGTCATCAAAGGTTATCCCACGTATTACAATTTCTCCGACTTTGCCCGCATCACCTCGGCTACCGGCCAGGATATCTCGCACCTGAGCCCGGCGCTGCTGGGGAGCTACATTCGTGCTGCCGACCTGGGCAACAAGTACATCGAAGAAGTGAAAGCGCAGTTACTCGACCGCTCCAGGCCGGAATATGAAAGGCTCAGGCAGTGTTATCGCACGCTCTTTGCGTTGAAGATCAGGCGTGCCGTGCTCAGCGAGAAACTTCAGGGAAGCTTGTCGGGCCGCCATGCGCAGTGGCTGGAATCGGTGATCGACACTTTTTCGGGAACCTCGATCGACGCGACGTGCAACCTTTATCCGTTGTGGATAGACGATTGCCCTGTTCAAGGTGCCTACCTGCTGAAGCATGCTCGTGACCGCGAGCTTGAGCCCTTGGTCTATCTGCCAGAAATCGAGCAAGGCCCCACGCTGCGGACCCTCAGCGAGCTGGCAAGGACTTGGCGTGAGCACGACTTGGCAGGTTATTGCCAAGACCGCGTGCCGTTATCGAACCAGTCGCGCTTGAACGCATGGATCGAAGAGCAACTGCGCGCCGGGGATGGCATTGAGCTGGTGCTGGACGCCGTTGCCCGAGGCAGGGGCGTGCGGCCGCCGATAGGGGAGACCGGGCGTATCGGGGATCCTGTCCAGGACCTGGAGAAACGTATCAGGCGGATGATCAACGAAGCCGCTGAAGACAGCGCCGACGCTGCCGAGCGTATTTCGGCCGTGGTGGTGGAGTGGGGGATCGTACTGGCCGGCATCCTCACCGTGCCGTTTCCGCCGGCGGCTATGGCCGTCGGGCTGTTCTGTGCGGCCAGGTCCTTTGTCACCGGGGCCATCGCGTGGAGCGATGGCGACCGTTCCGCCGCCTTGCTGTCGTTCGCGGCGGGGGTTGCAGGAACGGTGGCCTCCACGGGGGTTTTGGCGCGGCTGTTCGGTGCCGCGCAGAAATACATCACCGTACTTTCCCGGGCAGAGGTGTCGCAGCCCACGGCCTTCTCGCGTGTGATCGGGCGGCTATGCGATGACTACGGCGATTTGGTGAGCGAGGTGGCACCCGCCCTTTATGACGGCTTCTCTCAGGAACTGCTCTGGCTCGTCGAGGAGGAAACACAAGACGTCGAAGCGCAGTGTGGGTTGCCCGCGTAACCCATGCGCCAGCTCACGGTTCGTGCGGCCGTGAGCAGGCGCTGCGCCGCCGGCCCATGTTCATCGGCATGGAAGATCGACGTCGGCCCGACCACAGTCATCACCGCCGCAATCTGCCCCAGGGCGTTGAATACTGGCGCCGACAGCGCATCCACCCCCGGCATCAGCAGGCCATGCACATGGTGCAGGCCCTGCTCGCGAATGCCGGCCAGCAGTGTGTCGTAGTCACTGGCGGTTTGTTGCAAAGCGGCCAGTTCCCTGTCGCGCAGCTCCTGGGTTTCTCGCTCGGGCAGGTAGGCGGCGAATACCAGCCCGGTGGACGAGCTGAGCAACGGCAGCACCGAACCGATCTGGGTCACCACGGTGACTGCGCGCACGGCAGGTTCGATGCTTACCACCGTGGCCCCCTGGTTGCCCCACACAGCGATGAAGCAGCTTTCGTTGAGCTCATCTCGCAACTGCGACAACGGCATTGCCGCCACCTTCAGCACATCGATGCTGCCCAGCGCCGCCAGCCCCACCCGCAATGCCTCGCGCCCCAGTCCGTAATGGTTGGTGGCCGCATCCTGTTCGGCAAAACCACTCGCAATCAGCGCCTGCAGGTAGCGATGCACTTTGCTTGCAGGCATCTGCACGTGCTCGGCCAGGCGTGATAGTGAAGTCGAGGGTGAGAGTTCGGCGAGGGCCTTGAGGATGTCGGTGCCGACTTCCGCCGAGCGGACCTTCTGCTTGCCGGTGTCGGTGGGGGAGCTGGCTTTGGCCATGGGAGGGGAGGTTCCGGATTTATCGTGTCGCCTTTATAGCTTGACGCCTTGAGCGGAGCAAATTACGTTATTCGTAATCTGATTACGATAAAAACAAAATCCGGAGGCATCGATGAACCGCGACACGTCGCCCGACCTTCACTACCTGAGCGGCTTCGGCAACGAATTCGCCAGCGAAGCATTGCCCGGGGCGCTGCCTGTCGGGCAGAACTCCCCGCAGAAGGCCCCGTATGGCCTGTATGCCGAGCTGCTGTCGGGCACGGCGTTCACCATGGCCCGCAGCGAGCTGCGCCGTACCTGGCTGTACCGCATTCGTCCCTCTGCCTTGCACCCACGCTTCGAGCGCCTGGCGCGCCAGCCGCTCGGCGGGCCACTGGGTGGCATCAACCCCAACCGCCTGCGCTGGAGCCCGCAGCCGATTCCTGCTGAACCGACCGATTTCATCGAAGGTTGGCTGCCCATGGCTGCCAACGCCGCAGCGGAAAAACCGGCTGGCGTGAGCATCTACATCTACTGCGCCAACCGGTCCATGGAGCGGGTGTTCTTCAACGCAGACGGTGAACTGCTACTGGTGCCGGAACAGGGCCGCCTGCGCATCGCCACCGAACTGGGCGTGATGGAGGTCGAACCGCTGGAAATTGCGGTGATCCCACGTGGCATGAAGTTCCGCGTCGAACTGCTCGACGGCCAGGCCCGTGGCTATATCGCGGAAAACCACGGTGCGCCGCTGCGCCTGCCGGACCTGGGCCCGATCGGCAGCAACGGCCTGGCCAACCCCCGTGACTTCCTCACGCCCGTGGCCCACTACGAAGAAGCCGAAGGCCCGGTGCAACTGGTACAGAAGTTCCTGGGTGAACACTGGGCTTGCGAGCTGCAGCACTCGCCACTGGACGTTGTGGCCTGGCATGGCAGCAACGTGCCGTACAAGTATGACCTGCGCCGCTTCAACACCATCGGCACGGTCAGCTTCGACCACCCGGACCCCTCGATTTTCACCGTGCTCACCTCGCCAACCAGCGTGCATGGCATGGCCAACATGGACTTCGTGATTTTCCCGCCACGCTGGATGGTGGCCGAGAACACCTTCCGTCCGCCATGGTTCCACCGCAACCTGATGAACGAGTTCATGGGCCTGATCAATGGCGCCTACGACGCCAAGGCCGAGGGCTTCCTGCCGGGTGGTGCCTCGTTGCACGGGGTGATGAGTGCCCATGGCCCCGACGCTGAAACCTGTGAAAAGGCCATTGCCGCTGACCTGGCACCGCACAAGATCGACAACACCATGGCCTTCATGTTCGAGACCAGCCAGGTGTTGCGCCCGAGCCTGCAAGCCCTTGAATGCCCGCAATTGCAGGCCGACTACGATAGTTGCTGGGCGACCTTGCCGAGCACCTTCAACCCGAACCGGAGATAACCCATGAACCACACTGCCAATGCCCGTAGTTGGGTCGAGCACGCCAACGGGCACAGCGACTTCCCGCTGCAGAACCTGCCCTTGGGCATCTTCAGCCGGCCGGGTGAAGCCAGGCGCTGTGGCGTGGCGATCGGCGACGCGATCCTCGACCTGGAGGCGGTGCTGGCCGCCGGCCTGTTCGACGGGGCGGCCAAGGCCGCCGTTGAAGCCACCCGCGGCGGGGCTTTGAACGCCTTCTTCGCTTTGGGCCGCAATGCCCGCGTAGCCCTGCGCGAGCGTTTGCAGGTGCTGCTTGGTGAGCACAGCGAACACCAGGCGGCCTTGAAGCCGGCGTTGTTCCTGGCCAGTGACTGCCAGCTGCACGTGCCGGCGCAGATCGGTGACTACACCGATTTCTACGTTGGCATCGAGCATGCGAAGAACGTGGGCAAACTGTTCCGCCCCGACAACCCACTGCTGCCCAACTACAAGTACGTGCCGATCGGTTATCACGGCCGCGCCTCCACCATCCGCCCGTCCGGCACCGACGTGCGCCGGCCCAAGGGCCAAACCCTGCCGGCCGGGCACACCGAGCCGAGCTTCGGCCCTTGCGCTCGTCTGGACTACGAACTGGAACTGGGTATCTGGATTGGTCAGGGCAATGACATGGGTCAGGCAATTCCGGTAGGCGATGCCGCCGAGCACGTAGCCGGCCTGTGCCTGCTCAACGATTGGTCGGCGCGCGATATCCAGGCTTGGGAATACCAGCCACTGGGGCCGTTCCTGTCCAAGAGCTTCATCACCACCATTTCGCCTTGGGTAGTCACCGCCGAAGCGTTGGAGCCGTTCCGCTGTGCTCAGCCGGCACGCCCCGAAGGTGACCCGCAGCCGCTGTCGTACCTGCTGGACAAGCGCGACCAGGCCAGTGGTGCATTTGATATCGAACTCGAAGTGCTGCTGCTGACCGAGCGCATGCGTGAGCAGGGCATTGCCCCGCACCGCCTGACCCTGAGCAACACCCGCAGCATGTACTGGACCGTGGCGCAGCTGGTGGCGCATCACAGCGTCAACGGCTGCCAACTGCAGCCAGGTGACCTGTTCGGTTCGGGCACGCTGTCGGGCGCCACGCCGGGATCGTTCGGTAGCCTGCTGGAGATCACCGAAGGCGGGAAACTGCCGGTTGAGCTGGCCAGCGGCGAAGTGCGCAAATTCCTCGAAGACGGCGACGAAATCATCCTGCGTGCCCGCTGCACACGTGACGGCGTAGCCAGCATCGGTTTCGGTGAATGCCGCGGCACGGTCATCGCAGCCAACTGAGGAGGCAGGGGTATGGAGCTGTACACCTATTACCGTTCCACCTCGTCCTACCGGGTGCGCATTGCCCTGGCACTGAAGGGGCTGGCTTACCAGTCCCTGCCGGTCAACCTGCTGCAGGGTGAGCAGCGCGGCGAGGGCTATGTAGCCGTCAACCCGCAGGGCCGCGTACCGGCCTTGCGCACCGACGGTGGTGAGGTGCTGGTGCAGTCGCCGGCGATCATCGAGTACCTGGAAGAGGTTTATCCACAGCCTGCGTTGCTGCCGGCCACCGCCGAGGCACGGGCCAAGGTACGTGGGGTGGCGGCCATCATTGGTTGCGACATTCATCCGCTGCACAACGTCAGTGTGCTCAACCGGCTGCGCCAGGCCGGTCAGGATGAGGGGCAGGTCAACCAGTGGATCGGCCACTGGATCAGCCAAGGGCTCGCGGCAGTGGAGCAACTGATTGGCGATCACGGTTTCTGCTTTGGCGACACGCCAGGGCTGGCGGATGTGTACCTGATCCCGCAGTTGTACGCGGCCGAACGCTTCAACATCGACCTCGACAGCTTCCCGCGCATCCTGCGGGTTGCCGCACTGGCGGCCGCGCACCCGGCGTTCGCCAAGGCCCACCCCGCCCAGCAGCCGGACAGCCCGGCTCAGTGAAGTGAACGGTTCGTCGCCGGAAGCTTGCCGATTCGCTCGGACAGCTTCAGGCGCTGGACCGGGTCTTCCGTCAGCAGTAACGCATGCTCCAGGTCGAAGCGCTCGGCCTGTGGGCAATCCAGATGATGGTAGAGCGAGGCGCGGGTCATGTAGTCGCTCACCTGCACCGGGCCCAACTGCATGATGCGCTCTGCGTCGATCAACGCCGCCAGGTGGTTGTCGTTACTGATGTGCAGTTGGCGCAGGTTGCGTGACAGGCGTTGCAGCATCTGCAGCGGGCTGGCGCTGCGCAGGTGCTCGGCGGTCAGCGCCAGGTGCGGGCCGAACTGGCGCGCCAGCAATTCGCGGCAGTCGCTGGGGTACAGGCGCCGGCCACCGCAGGGATCGAGCAGGTGGTCGGCACCCGGCACGCGCAGCAGGAAATGGCCAGGGAAGCCCACACCCTCCAGCGGTATGGACAGGCGCCTGGCCAGTTCCAACGCGAGGATGGCCAGGGTCAGTGGTTGGCCGCGGCGGCGCTGCAGTACCTTGTCCATCATCGCCGCGTGGGGGCGCAAGGGGTGATATTCATCCTGCTGAAAGCCCAGCGCATTGAGCTGGCGCAGCAGTGGCTGGGCCAGTTCGCATAGTGGAAGCATCGGCAGGTTGGCGCTTATCTCGCGCTGCAGGTCGTGCAGCGCAGCAAGGCTGGCCGCGGGCTCGACACCCGGGTCGTGCTCGGCAGCAATCCACAATGCGGCTTCCAGCAGGTCGACAGGCTCGCGTTCCAGGCAGGCCAGGCAGGCTTGACGTGGCTTCATGGGGTATCTCCACACACGTTTGAGTATTAGCCGTGGCGCGTGGTTTCGTCCAGTGGTCCGGCGGCGGCGTCAACGCCGAGGCCGTGCCTATACTGGAAGGAGCACCTCGTAGGGGAGCCGGTCGATGTTCGCGCTGATGCAAAGCACCCGTACCCAGTCACTGCACCTGTTCAATGACCCGCCTACGGGCCTGAAAGCCGTTGTGGCAATCCACAGTGAGCATTTGGGCCCGGCCATGGGGGGGTGCCGCTACCTGCCTTACGCCGATGACGAAAGCGCCATGACCGACGCGATTCGCCTGGCCCAGGGCATGAGCTACAAGGCAGCACTGGCCGGCTTACCGATGGGGGGTGGCAAAGCGGTGATCATGCGCAACCCGCATGTGGAAAACCGCGCCGCGCTGTTCGAGGCCTTTGGCCGCTTCATCGATACCTTCCATGGCCGCTTCATTATCGCCGTGGACAGTGGCACCTCGACCTTGGACATGGACTGCATTGCCCACAGCACGCCCTACGTGACCAGCACCACTGCGTCGGGCGACCCATCGCCACATGCGGCGATGGGTGTGTTCGCGGGCATACGTGCCACAACCTCGTTCCGGCTGGGCAGCGATGACCTGAGAGGCTTGCGGGTAGCGGTGCAGGGGTTGGGCAATGTCGGTTATGCACTGGCGGAGCAATTGCATGCGGTGGGCGCGGAGCTGCTGGTCAGCGACCTGGACCCGGGGCGGGTGCGGCTGGCGATGGAGCAGTTCGATGCCAAACCGGTGACCAACGATGCGTTGATCAGTACCCCTTGCGATATCTTTGCACCCTGCGGCGTGGGCCCGGTACTGAACGGGCAGAGCGTGATGCAACTGCGTTGTGCGGCAGTGGCAGGGGCGGCCAACAACCAGCTGACGACCTTGCAGGTGGCAGACCAGCTGGAGTCGCGCGGCATATTGTATGCACCTGACTACGTGATCAATGCCGGTGGGCTGATCTATGTGGCACTCACCCACCGTGGCGAAGACCAGCGCACCATTACTGCGCACCTGGCGCGGATCCCTTCACGCCTGACCGAAGTGTTTGGCCATGCGCAGGCGGAGAAGCGTTCGCCGGCAAGGGTGGCGCAGATGTTGGCGGAGCGGTTGTTGTATGGCTGAAGGTTGATGATGGCGTGGTGGGCCACTTCGCGGGTAAACCCGCACACCTCCAGCGATATCATTCGGCAGCAGTACCCTCAAGCAATTCAGCCAACGCATCCGGCTGGCTTTTGAACGCCCGGGCGAACACATCGCGGTTCTTCGCCATGTAGATACCGGCTTCCTCGACCTGCTGCTCGGTCAGCGACGGCACCGCCTTGTGCAGCACTTCGGCCAGGCGCTCGGCCAGTTCGAGCATTTTGTCGTGACGGTCTGCTTCGGCCTTATCCATGAACAAGCGCTCCGGGTCGCGGCTGCTGCGGTACACCACTTCGACGGCCATTCATCACCTCTATGCCTTTTTGCTGGTTGCTTTGCGATTTACTGTATCTATATACAGTAATGGCAATGCTGGTTGGTTCGCAAGCAGAAATTGTAGCGTGGCACAGACCGAGCGCTGCGCGCGCACCTTTGCCAGGAACAATTGGCCAAACAGATGTAGGAGCGGGCTTGCCCGCGAATGCGGTGGCGGCTGCGACGGTGAATGACCGGGAGATATTGGCCGGCAGGTCCGGCCTATTCGCGGGTAAACCCGCTCCTACAATGGTGCGCCGCGCGGGCGGGGCTCGATCTCACAGGCGCTGAAACTGCTGCGGCAAACACATAGAGGCCTTCATCCAACCTGAAGCGAAATCCTCATTGCTTCATGCCCAACTCGGCATCATCCATCAGCGCCTTGGCCATGGCACTCAGATAATGGGCGGCCCATATCATCATGGGCTTCTCCTCCATCAGGCCAGTGATGGTCAATTCACGCACATAGCCCATCAATTCCGACGACTGCTCGCGGGCGTCCCTGCAGGGGATGCCGGGCTCGATGCGGAACAGTGGATGGGTGCTGTTTTCGCCTTGATAGAAAGTGGTCTTGCCGACGGTGAATTGGGTGTCTTCTGTTGTCATTGTTCAATCCCCTGAAGTTTCTCGAGTGCCTGGCCGCCCGTTTCACGGGCGAGCCCGCGAAGAGGCCGGCCCTCCCGGCACATTAACCAGCCTTAGTGCGAAGTCCTGGGCTCAGCGTGCATCTGCACCTGAACCAGTGCCGACTCAAGCAGAGCCCGCAGCGCCTCCAGCTCATGCATCGAGGTCATCATCAGGATCGAAACCGGTGACTTGGGCTGAAGCAGCAACGCCTGATGCACCACGGTGGCTGCGCACAACGCGTAGTCGGTGGCCTGGATCAGGGTGTCTTCGAGGGAATGGGGGTTATGGGGTGGATCGGGAACTACTTTCAGCATGGTGAAGGCCTGTTCAAAGTTGGGGCCACCACCTCCTGCTGTCAAACAATGAGGCGGCAGCTGTACATGGGTTGACAGACCGGTGAACAGAACCAAAAGCCGGCGCACACGAGGTGCCCCATGACAGCTGCCATAAAGGCAAAGCCATGTGGTTAGTTCAGGGCGGCCTGTCAAAGCCGGTCGCTGATTGGCAGCGACGACCCCAGACTAGTGCGCATGCCCGAACGCCACAATGGCAGGGAGTATCTTTGGGAAATGCCCTACAAGGAAGGGGTTAAATCTGATTTTTCCCCAAGCACGGCGTGCTTTTTTGCAATGCGCCACGCCTCAAGGTGCCTTGAGGCAATCGGTCGCCTTCCAAGACAGGGGCTTGGCCCTTTAACTGCATGGCACAAGCGTCACATCAGCGACGCATCATCCTTAAAGACGTATCGGGGAATGGAACATCGTGAACATCAAATGGGCAGAAAAACTGCGCAAGGGCCTGCACGGCTCGGCCGACTCGCTGGGCAACCTGTGCGTCGAGGCGTTCCATTACCTGGCGCTGTTCGGCATTGGCGCGATCACCGCCTACGCGGCGGTGGTGACGTTCCTGGACATGCTGGGCAAGGGCGGGATCAGTGTCGATGACATCCTGCTGTTGTTCATCTACCTGGAGCTGGGGGCGATGGTGGGGATCTACTTCAAGACCAACCACATGCCGATCCGCTTCCTGCTGTACGTGGCAATCACCGCGCTCACTCGCCTGCTGATCGGCGATGTTTCGCACCACAAGGCACCCGATGAAGGGCTGTTGTACCTGTGCGGCGGCATCCTGCTGCTGGCGTTCTCGATCCTGGTGGTGCGCTACGCTTCGTACCGCTACCCCTCGACCAAGGTGCTGGACGCCAACGGCAAGGCAGTGGAGGAGGGCAAGTAGCCCTCAGTTGGCAATGAAATGGCGCGGCTCGTGGCGGGCGTCACGGGTCAGCGCGGCCAGCACTTGCAGGGGGTTCTGGCTGAGTTCGATCGCAAGGCCCAGGCGGATGCTGTCGATCACCCGTTGCAGGCGCACCGGGTCGTTGCGTTGGGCCGGGGTGATGAGGCGCTTGGCGACCACGCCGGCGTCGTCGGACAGGGTCAGCATGATACTGCCGTCGAGGTTTGCAATGCTCAGGTTCACCCGGTATTCGGGGGCGAATGCAGCACTGATTCGTTCGAATGGGTTGTTCATGGTCTTGCTTCTGCGTTGAGTGAATGCAGAGGTTGACCGGGACGTTCGCACGTTGGTTCAGCGCCATTGATCGGCACAAACGAAAACGCCCGGCTCAAGGCCGGGCGTTTTGCATTGCCGATCAGGCGTCCGGGTCACTCAGTTCCAAGACGCCGCGCTTGCTGCGCAGCTTGCCGTAGAAGTGCTCCAGCGCGTGATTGAGCTTGGTGGCGGCACCGTCGACTGCCTGGTCCAGCGAACTGGCGGTGTGGGTCACGGAAATCGGTTGGTGGCCTTTCGGGCGAGCCTCCATCTGGCAGCGTTTGTCATGCGGTCCGGGCTTGACGCCGTTCTCGTCGCGCAGGTGAACCTCGATGCGGGTGAGGTCTTCTTCGTAACGTTCCAGCGAGTTCTGCAGTGTGCTGCGGACCCACTGGTCGAGCCGGGCGTTACCGTCGAAATCGTTGCTGCTGTTGACCTGGATTTGCATGATTCAATCCTTATTCAGCTTGCTCGCATGGAGACGCGCCTAGGCCCTTGAGACCCTTGGAATTTCTGCGCCTCTTGACTCTAAGGTCAGGCAACTGCGGAATGAATTCAAGCCCTTTTTGAAAATAAATTTCTTGTTGCAAATGGGCTTACCGTGACGCGTGGCTCGTACGGCCAAATGGGTAGAGGGGCTGGGCTTTGCTTATGAGAATTGAAATCATTATTATTGCAGCCCCAAGAACGCCCGGACCTCGCCATGACGCGCAAAACCGCCGGCCTCCCGCTCAGCTATCGCCTGGCCGTGACATCCCGTAGCCTGGCCGCGCTGCTGGGCGGCTATCTGCTGGCGTCCCTCGCGAGCGTCTGTATTGCCTTGCTGGCGCCACTGCCCAAGGTCGATGCCACGCTCACCGGCCTGCTGCTGTCGTTCGTCTTCTACCTGCTGGCGTTCATCTGGTGTTTCGCCTGCCGCAGCGCCTGGCGTGCCTGGTTGGGCGTATTGGCGCCAAGCCTGCTGCTGGGCGTGATCAGCGGCGTTGCCTACTGGATGAAAAACGCATGAAAGAAGGCTTCCGCCAGGCCATGGCCTGGCTGCACACCTGGACCGGCCTGATCTTCGGCTGGCTGTTGTTCGCCATCTTCCTTACCGGCACGCTGTCGTACTTCAAGGAAGAAATCACTCATTGGTCACAGCCTGAAGTGCGCAGCCATGCCCTGGACCCGATCAATAGCCTGGCGGTAGCTCAACGTTACCTGCAGGACAATGCAGGGCATTCGAGTACCTGGTTCATTCGCATGCCGAACGAACGGGAGGCCGCCTTGAGTGTGGGCTACCGCGACCCCAGTGGCGGCCCGCGTGGCTTTGTCAGGAAAACCCTCGATACCCAGACCGGCCAGCCGGTGGACGCACGTGACAGCCGCGGTGGTGAGTTCTTCTACCGCTTCCACTTCCAGCTTCAGATGCCTTACCCGGTTGGCCGTTGGCTCTCGACGTTCTGCGCTTTCATCATGCTGCTGGGGTTGGTCACCGGCATCATTACCCACAAGAAGATCTTCAAGGAGTTCTTCACCTTCCGCCCTGGCAAGGGGCAGCGTTCCTGGCTGGACGGGCACAATGCCATCGGCGTGCTGGTGCTGCCGTTCCACCTGATGATCAGCTACAGCAGCCTGGTGCTGTTCATGTACATGGTGATGCCGGCGGGCATCATGGCCAGCTACGGCAATGACACCGACAAGTACTTCAACGACCTGTTTGGCCGCAACGATGCGCCCAAGGCGGCCCAGGTGGCCACGCCGCTGGTAGCGCTGCCGAGCCTGTACGCCAAGGTGCAGGCGCTGCAGCCGGGGGCGCGTGTTGGCAGCATCCAGGTGCAAAACCCGGGCGACAGCAATGCCCGCGTCACCTTCACCCAATCGGCAGCCGACCACGTGGCTTATCGGCGTAGCGCCAACTGGACATTCGATGGGGCCAGTGGTGCGCTGTTGAGCCAGGGCAAGCCGGAGAGCGGTTTAATGATGACCGCCTTCAGTTTCGCCGGCCTGCACATGGGTAACTTTGCCGGGCCTTGGCTGCGCTGGCTGTATTTCTTCTTTGGTGTGGCCGGTACGGCGGTGATTGGTACCGGGTTGGTGATGTGGTTGGGCAAGCGCCAGCTCAAGCACGCCAAGAGCGGAGCTGTGCCAGGGGAGCTGCGCCTGGTCGAAGTGCTCAATATGGCCAGCATGAGTGGCTTGTTGCTGGCGGTGGCGAGCTTCTTCTGGGCCAACCGCCTGGTGCCCATGGCTGTCGAAGGCCGGGCCGACTGGGAGGTGAATGCTTTCTTCATCGCCTGGGGCCTGTCGCTGGTGCACGCCGTGCTGCGTAGCGGGCGCAAGGCCTGGGGCGAGCAACTGGCGCTGGGCGCGCTGGCCTTCTCCCTGCTGCCGTTGCTCAATGGCCTGACGACTGACCGGGGCTTGAACCATTCGGTACTGGAGGGTGACTGGGCCATGGCCGGCTTCGATCTGACAGCCCTGGGGACTGGCCTGTTTCTGGCCTGGCTGGCCCACAAGATGCTGGCCAGCCCAACCCCCGTAGCCAAGCGCGCGGCGCGTGCGACAAAAAAGTCGAGCATTGAAACGGTGGAGGTGAGCTGATGCTGGGTAACGCACTGATTGCCTTTGCGGGCTTCGTTGCCCTGTGCCTGGCGATGGAAAAGCACTTCAGCGACTTGCTCGGGCGCAAGCCGAGCCCCAGGCACTTGCTCCTGTTACGTGTTGCAGGTTGGCTGCTGCTGATGCTGTCGCTGGTGCTCAGCGTGTACCTGCGTGGCTGGGCCCTCGGCCTGGTGGAGTGGACCGCAGTGATGATGGCCGGGGTAACACTGTGGGTGTTCGGCCTGCCGTACCAGCCTCGTCTGCTGCTGGGCCTGGCTGCCGTCAGCGTGGTGCTGGGCCCCATGCTGGCCGTATCTGCTGCGTGATCCCTGTGAGCGAGCCGAGGGATATCATCGAACCTGACGCTGACAGCGCAGGCGCGCGTGCACGTTTCGTCCAGGTGTTCCAGGCCCAGCGTGCGCGTATGGAGGCGTTGGTAAGCCGTCGGGTCGGCTGCCGCGCCACCGCTTCGGACTTGGTCCAAGAGCTGTTCCTGCGTTTCTGGCGTCGCCCCGAGGTCAAGGTCGAGGCGCTGGACACTTACCTGCTGCGTTGCGCGGGCAACCTGGCCATAGACCACCTGCGCAGCGAGAGTAGCCGCGAACGCGTGGCCGAAGCGGCTGTGCCGGTAAGCGAGGCGAGCCTGGCCCAGGCCCCTGAGCAGGCCGTGGAGGTCGACCACGACTTGCAGCGTATCGAGGCCACCTTGCGTGCCTTGCCCGAACGCACCCGGCAGATCTTCCTGCTCAACCGCATTCACGGCTGCAAGTACAGCGAGATCGCCAAAGCCATGCAGCTGTCACAGAGCGCCGTGGAAAAGCATATGATGCGCGCCCTTGAAGCGTGCAAGGCGAGTGTTGCCGAGCCCGCGTCCACCCCACGCCGGCCAGGGAGCGCCCGTCGATGAGCCGTTTACCGCCGATCACCGAAGCGCAGTTTCAGGCTGCCCTGCAATGGTTCAACCGGATCAACGAGCAACCCGGGCAAGCCGAGGGGGCGGCATTCAAGCGCTGGTTGCTGGCCGACCCCGCGCACCGCGCAGCTTATGAACAGGCCCAGGTGCTGTGGCAGAAAAGCGCCGCCCCGGCGGCGCGGCTGGCGGACGAAGAACAGGACGCCCTGCAGCGCTACCTCGATGCCATGGCCAGACCGCCGGCTGGTGGCGGGTGGCGGCGGGTGGCAGGGCTGGCGTTGGCAGCCTGCCTGGTGCTGGCCGTGGGCGTCGCTGGTGGTTGGCACCCGGGGTACTGGTTGCAGGACCTGCAGGCGGACTACAGCAGTGCCGGGCAGATTCGCCAGGTGACCTTGGCCGACCAGTCACAGGTGACGCTTGATGCAGGTAGCGCCATTGCGGTCGATTTCGCCCAGGGTGAGCGCCGTGTGCGGTTGTTGCATGGCGCGGCGTTCTTCGAGGTTACCCATACCGGTGAGCCGTTCCTGGTGGAAGCTGCCGGCGGCGAAGTGCGGGTACTTGGCACCCAGTTCGAGGTGCGTGAGCAAGGCGAGGGTGCCCAGGTGACGGTGCGCAGTGGGCGTGTGGGCGTCAGCCCCGCGCAGGGCACTGTGGCGCGAGAACTGACTGCCAACCAGCAGCTGACCTACCGCGCAGGCAGGGTAGGCGACACCCTGGCGGTGGACAGTGACAACCGCCTGGCCTGGCGCCAGGGGTGGCTGAACTATTACCAGGTGCCGCTGGCGCAGGTGATCGAAGACCTTGGGCGATATTACCCGGGGCGTATCCTGTTGCTCGATGGTGACCTGGGGCAGCGCAAGGTCAGCGGCAGCTTCCCGGTGGCCGAGCCGCTGCTGGCGCTGGATTCGCTGGGCAAGGTGATGGGTTTTTCACGGCAGACCGTGTTGGGGCGTTTGACCCTGATTCGGTAGTTGCCTGTGCCAGCCTCTTCACGGGTAACCCCGCCCCTACAGCGTTGCGCGCCCCCCTGTAGGAGCGGGTTCACCCGCGAAGAGGCCGGCACAGCAAAAAATATTTCCAGGCACAGGTGAGGTAACAGCACGTGGCATCCGTGTAATGAGTGAAAGTGCGATTGATTCGCAATAATCACCCCTCACAGGTCAGCGTCCATGAAGTTCTCCCCGCGTTGCGTCCCTCTCTGGTTCGGCCTTGCTGCGCTCCCGGCCTTCGCTGTCGCCCCCTTGGCAAGCGCGGCCGAGCAGCTGCAGGCCTATGCCTTCGCCCAGCCGGCCCAACCCTTGGCCCAGGCCCTGAACGCCTTCAGCCGCACCACTGGCCAGAGCGTGGTCTACACCCTCGAGCTGCCGGGCGTGCAAGCGCCAGCGCTGAAGGGTCGGTTCAGCGCCGAGCAAGCGCTGCAACAACTGCTGGGCAACGCTGGGCTGGCCTGGCGCCGCGTCGACGCACGTACCCTGACCCTCGAACCTGCAGACACTTCCGGTGCCCTCAGCCTGCAGGCCACCACCGTGACCTCGCAACTGGACGACTACAGCTACCAGCCCCCCGCCAGCGCTTCGATCATGCGCGGGCAGGGCCCGAACCAGGACATCCCCCAGGCAATCAACGTGGTACCGGCCCAGGTCATCCGCGACCAGGCCCCGCGCAACCTCGATGATGCCCTGGCCAACGTCAGCGGCATTACCCAGGGCAACAACTTCGGCGGCACATCCGACACGGTGATGAAACGTGGCTTTGGCGACAACCGCGACGGCTCGATCATGCGCGATGGCATGCCCGTGGTGCAGGGTCGCAACCTCAATGCCAGCACCGAGCGGGTTGAAGTGCTCAAGGGGCCTGCCTCGCTGCTGTACGGTATCCAGGACCCAGGTGGGGTCATCAACGTGGTCAGCAAGCGTCCGCAGTTGCAGCAGTACAACGCCCTGACGGTGCGCGGCTCGACCTATGGCAGCGGCAAGAACGGCAGCGGTGGCGGGCTCGACAGCACGGGCGCACTGGGTGACAGCAACTTCGCCTACCGCCTGGTCGTCGACCACGAAGACGAGGACTACTGGCGCAACTACGGTGTGCACCGCGAATCGCTGGTGGCACCGTCGCTGGCTTGGCTGGGCGAAGACACCCAGGTGGTGCTGGCCTACGAGCACCGTGAGTTTCTCTATCCCTTCGACCGTGGCACCGCGTTCGGCAATAACGGCCACCCGCTGAACATCCCTGCCACGCGCCGCCTGGACGAGCCGTTCAACGACATGGAAGGGCGCTCCGACCTGTATCGCCTGGAAGTCGACCATCAGCTGGCCGATGACTGGAAGCTGCACTTCGGCTACAGCTTCAATCGTGAGACCTACGATGCCAGCCAGGTTCGCGTGACCGGCGTCAACGAAACCCAAGGCACGCTGACACGCAGCATCGACGGCACCCACAACGCCATGAGCCGTGACCAGTTCGTGACCCTGAGTCTCAATGGCAATGTCGAGCTGGCGGGGATGCAGCATGACCTGCTGTTCGGCATCGACCATGAAGACCGCAAGATCTTTCGCGGTGACCTGATTCGCCAGACGCCACAGTCCACGTTCAGTTATCTGGACCCGGTCTACGGACAGGAAGTGGAGGGCACCAACGTGCGAGCCAGCGACAGCGACCAGACCGACAAGCTGCGCACCGATGCGCTGTTCGTGCAGGACGCGCTGCACCTCGATGAGCACTGGATCCTTGTTGCAGGTGCGCGTTTCCAGCAGTACGACCAGTACGCTGGCCGCGGTCGCCCGTTCAAGGCCAATACCGACATCAGTGGCCAGGCCTGGGTGCCCCACGCCGGTATCGTTTACAAAGTCGACGACCAGCTCTCGTTCTATGGCAGCTACAGCGAGTCGTTCAAGCCCAACTCGACCATTGCGCCGCTGACCGGCAATGTCGTGCTCGATTCCTCGGTAGCACCTGAGGAGGGCAAGGCGTGGGAGCTGGGCGCCAAGCTCGACATGCCAGGCCGCATCACGGGCACCCTGGCGTTGTTCGATATCACCAAGCGCAATGTACTGGTCTCGAACTTTGACGCCGTCACAAGCGAGACGGTCTACAGCAATGCGGGTGAGGTCAGTTCACGCGGTGTAGAACTCGACGTGACCGGCCAGCTCAGCGAGCGCTGGAGCCTGATCGGCAGCTATGCACTGACCGATGCCAAGGTCACCAAGGACCCTGATCTTGAGGGCAACCGCCTGCAGAACGTGGCCCGCCACAGCGGCTCGCTGTCGGCGGTGTATGACTTTGGCAGCCTGTTTGGGGGGGACCGGCTGCGCTTCGGTGCCGGCGCCCGTTATGTGGGCGAGCGTTCGGGTAACGCGACCAATACCTTCGACCTGCCGAGCTATACCGTTGCCGATGCGTTTGCCACTTATGAAACCAAACTCGACGAACACAACGTGCGCCTGCAACTGAACGTGAAGAACCTGTTCGACAAGGTGTATTACAGCTCGGCGGTGAACCAGTACTTTGTGGCGATTGGCGATGCGCGGCAGGTCAGTTTGTCGAGCACCTTCGAGTTCTAGGCAAATGGGGCCGCAGAGCGGCCCCGGTTTCAGATGAAAAAGGCCTTGCGGTATTCGCCAGGTGTGGCCCCCAGGGTTTGGCGAAACCGGTTGCTGAAATGGCTGGCACTGGCAAACCCACACAACAAGGCAATCTCCCCCAGCGGCATTACTCCCAGCCGCAACAACTGGCACGCCCGGTGCAGCCGCCGGGCCAGCAGATACTGGTGCGGCGGGAGCCCGAAACTGGCGCGGAACATGCGCGCAAAGTGGTATTCGGACAGATTGCAGCGCAGCGCCAGCTCTTCCAGGGTGATGGGCTGGTCCAGGTGTGCCTCGAGGTAGTCGACCAGCTGTCGGCGCAGGTTTGGCGCCAGCCCGCCTTTCAGGCGCAGGCCTTGGCGCAACCCGACCTGGCTGAGCAGCGCATGGTCAACGATCTCGTGCGCCAGGCTGCTGGCCAGCAGGCGCTCGCCGGGCTCGTCCCAGTCCAGCTGGATCAATTGACGAAAGCGGCCAGCCTGCTGCGGGTCGTCCAGAAAGGTCGCTTCCTGCAGTTGCAGCTCGCGCGGTTCCCGGTCGAGCAGGCGTACACAGCCCAGGGCGAACTGCGCCTCGCTGACATACAGGTGTGCCAGGCGGATCGCGCCATTGACGACCCAGTTCGATTCCTGCCCGGCCGGCATCACGCACAGCTTGTCGGGCGCACCTTTGTCGGCCGGGCGCTGGCGGCGGAAGGTGCCGGTGCCGTCGGCGATGTAGCACGACAGGGTGTGATGGCTAGGCGCCTGGTAGTCGCGCGCATCGTCACGGTTGCTCCACAACGCCGCCGCCAGTCCGTCGCCCAGGTGCGCGCTCAGCTCCAGCCTGGCGTTGGGCGAGGCATGCATGGCGTTGAACACTTGCAACTGGGTGAGTGGCGTCATTGGCGGGTCCTCTTGCCTGCCATCCTACTGCGCCCTGGATCGAGTGACAGCTACCGGCGCAAGAAAAGCGCAAGTTCGTGCAAGCAGGCAGAGGCTGATCGAAAGAACACTGGTGATCCCTGTAGGAGCGGGTTTACCCGCGAAGCGCCGGGCACCGATTTCCAAAGGCCCAAGGAACCGCCACCATGAACCTGTCACTCTACCTGCTCACCGTCCTGATCTGGGGCACCACCTGGATCGCCCTGAAACTCCAGTTAGGCGTGGTCGCGATCCCGGTGTCGATCGTCTACCGCTTCGCCCTGGCCGGGCTGATCCTGTTTGCTTTCCTGTTGCTTACGCGCCGGCTGCAACCCATGAACCGCCGTGGCCACCAGATCTGCCTGGCCCAGGGCCTGTGCCTGTTCTGCGTCAACTTCATCTGCTTCCTCAGCGCCAGCCAGTGGATCGCCAGCGGCCTGATCGCGGTGGTGTTCTCCACCGCCACACTGTGGAACGCGCTTAACGCTCGCATTTTCTTCGGCCAGAAAATCGCCAGCAATGTGCTTGGCGGTGGTGCCTTGGGCCTGCTTGGCCTTGGCCTGCTGTTCTGGCCGGAGCTGTCGCATCACGCAGCCAGCCGAGAAACCCTGTACGGCCTTGGTTTAGCCCTGTTCGGCACGCTGTGCTTCTCGGCGGGCAACCTGCTGTCGAGCATGCAGCAGAAGGCCGGCCTCAAGCCGATGACCACCAATGCCTGGGGCATGGTCTATGGGGCGGTGATGCTGGCGGTGTTCTGTGTGGTCAGCGGCGTGCCGTTCAGCATGGAGTGGAATGCGCGCTATATCGGTTCGCTGCTGTACCTGGTGGTGCCGGGGTCGGTGATTGCCTTCACTGCCTACCTGACGTTGGTCGGGCGCATGGGCCCGGAGCGGGCAGCTTACTGCACGGTGCTGTTCCCGTTGGTGGCGTTGAATGTGTCGGCGGTGGCTGAGGGTTACCAATGGACGGCGCCGGCCTTGCTCGGCTTGGTGGCGGTGATGGCGGGGAATGTGCTGGTGTTTCGCAAGCCCCGGGCCAGGGTGGCTGGGGGTGTTGTGGTAGCCAAATAGGTGATGGGTTGCCTGGGCCGGCCCTTTCGCGGGTAAACCCGCTCCTACAGGGCAGTGCACACCCTTTGTAGGCACGGGTTTACCCGCGAAGAGGCCAGCACAGGCATTCCAAATTGTAGGCGCGGGTTTACCCACGAAGGGGCCAGCACAGGCATTCCAAATTGTAGGAGCGGGTTTACCCGCGAAGAGGCCGGCCCAGGCACTCCAAAACGGTCAACCCTTCCACACCTGCGGGTTCACCAGGTCCCGCGGCCGCTCGCCCAGCAGCGCCGCACGCAGGTTGTCGATCGCCCGGTTGGCCATGGCCTCACGGGTTTCGGCAGTGGCCGAGCCAATGTGCGGCAAGGTCAGCGCATTGGGCAGCTTGAACAGCGGCGAGTCGCTCAGCGGTTCTTTCTCGTACACATCCAGGCCTGCGCCGCGAATGGTGCCCGCCTGCAGCGCCTCGATCAGCGCCGCCTCATCCACCACCGGCCCACGGGCAATGTTGATCAGGAACGCACTCGGCTTCATCAGCTTCAGCTCGCGGCTGCTAATCAGCTTGCGGGTGGCATCAGACAGCGGCACCACGATCACCACGAAGTCGGCTTCGGCCAGCAACTGATCCAGGCTGCGGAACTGCGCGCCCAGTTCCTGCTCCAGTGCGGTCTTGCGGCTGTTGCCGCTGTACAGGATCGGCATGTTGAAGCCAAAGCGGCCACGGCGTGCCACTGCTGCACCAATGTTGCCCATGCCGACGATACCCAGGGTCTTGCCATGCACATCGCTGCCGAAGTGGGCCGGGCCCACGGTGGCCTGCCAGTTGCCGGCCTTGGTCCAGGCATCTAGCTCGGCGGTGCGCCGGGCGCAGCCCATGATCAGCGAGAAGCCCAGGTCGGCGGTGCTTTCGGTCAGCACGTCGGGGGTGTTGGTCAGGGCGATGCCGCGCTCGTTGAAGTAGTCGAGGTCGTAGTTGTCATAGCCGACCGACACGCTGGACACCACCTCCAGCCTGGCCGCGCCTTCAAGCTGCGCCCGGCCGAGCTTGCGGCCAACGCCGATCAGACCATGGGCTTCAGGCAGGGCTTCGTTGAACTGGGCGTTGATGTCGCCGAGCTTGGGGTTGGGCAGAATCACGTTGAAGTCTTGCTGCAGGCGCTCGGCCATGGCCGGGGTGATACGGCTGAAGGCCAGGACGGTCTTTTTCATCGGGCAACTTCTCTGCTAGGCGGGGTGGGGCTGTGCCGGCCTCTTCGCGGGCAAGCCCGCGCCTACAGGGGCGCGGTGCCTTGCAGGAACGGGCTTGCCCGCGAAAGGGGCGGAACAGGCGAAATCAATGGTTAGCAACCTACCATTGTCAGCCCCCGCAATGCAGCAGCTTTTTAGTTGGCGATCAGCACCTGATGGGTTTTCAGGTCTGCCTCATGCGCGGCAAGAATCTCTGGCAGCGAGTTGCGCAGGTACTCGACCCAGGTCTTGATCTTGGCATCCAAATACTGCCGCGATGGATAGATGGCATACAGGTTCAGCTCCTGCAGGCGATACTCCGGCAGCACCCGTACCAGGCTACCGTCCCGCAGGCCCTCGATAGCCGAATAGATCGGCAGCACGCCTACGCCCATGCCACTGCGGATCGCAGTCTTCATGGCATCGGCGGTGTTCACCATGAACGGCGAACTGGTGATGTTGACCATCTCTTGGCCTTCCGGGCCATCGAACAGCCATTTCTCCAGCGGTATGACCGGGCTGACCATGCGCAGGCAGGCGTGCTTGAGCAGGTCGGCAGGCTTGTGCGCCACGCCATGCTGGGCGATGTAGGCGGGCGAGGCACAGACAATGCTGTAGGTGATGCCCAGGCGCTGCGAAACGAACCCTGAGTCGGGCAGTTCGGTGGCCAGCACGATGGAGACGTCATAACCCTCGTCGAGCAGATCGGGCACGCGGTTGGCCATGGTCAAATCGAAGGTCACGTCCGGGTGCGTTTCGCGGTAGCGGGCGATGGCATCGACCACGAAGTGCTGGCCGACCCCGGTCATCGAATGCACCTTCAACTGCCCGGCCGGGCGCGCATGGGCGTCGCTGGCTTCGGCCTCGGCTTCTTCGACGTAGGTAAGAATCTGTTCGCAACGCATCAGGTAGCGCTTGCCGGCTTCGGTCAGCGCAATGCGGCGGGTGGTACGGTTGAGCAGCCTTGTTTGCAGATGGGCTTCCAGATTGGAGACCGCCCGCGACACGTTCGCGGTGGTCGTATCCAGTTGCGCCGCAGCGGCAGTGAAGCTGCCGAGTTGGGCTACGCAACTGAAAGCACGCATGTTTTGCAGGGTGTCCATGGGTCACTCTCGAGGTAGAGGACAAAATTGTGTCACGAAGTAACTTAGAAAAGAGAAAAAGTTGCCTTCGACCAAAGGCGGATTATCGCTGTTTTGGTAACAAAGATTCGCAGGAATCTGTGCTTATCGCCAGTGCTGCCGCCCCCTAGAATTGCCCGGCCCCTTCACCTCTTCCTCGGGAAATCGCAGCTGTGCCGCGTCGCATCATCAGAACGCTCAAGGCGTTCAGTGCCTGTGCCCTTGCCCTCACCTTGAGCGGCTGTATCGGAACCTGGGGCATTGCCCCGCAAAGCAAGACGCTGCAAGCCAATACCTTGACCACCGACGCGGCCATTCGCGAAGCCGCGACCGACGCTCACTGGCCCGACCAGCAGTGGTGGCACGCCTATGGTGACCCACAGCTGGACCGCTGGGTTACCCTGGCCGTGGCCGGTAGCCCAAGCCTGGCCATGGCCGCTGCGCGGGTGCGCGAAGCCAAGGCCATGGCCGGTGTGGTCGAGTCGGCGGAAAAGCTCCAGGCCAACGGCCAGGCAACGCTCAAGCGCCACAACTGGCCTGAAGACCAGTTTTATGGCCCCGGCGCATTGTCGGGTGCCAACACCTGGGACAACAACGCCGCCATCGGTTTCAGCTACGCCCTTGACCTGTGGGGGCGCGAGCGCAATGCCAGCGAGCAGGCCGTGGACCAGGCGCACATGAGCGTGGCCGAAGCCCGTCAGGCGCAGCTGGAACTGCAGAACAATGTGGTGCGTGCCTACATCCAGCTGAGCCTGCATTTTGCCCAGCGCGATATCGTCAAGGCTGAACTGGAACAGCAGGAGCAGATCCTGGCCCTGGCCAAGCGTCGCCTGGATGCCGGTATCGGCACCCATTTCGAAGTCAGCCAGGCCGAAGCGCCGCTGCCGGAAACCCACCGTCAGCTCGACAGCCTCGACGAAGAAATTGCCCTGACCCGCAACCAGCTGGCCGCACTGGCCGGCAAGGGCCCGGGGGAAGGCGCGCAGTTGCAGCGCCCGGCCCTGGCCTTGGCCGCGCCGCTGAAACTGCCTTCGAACCTGCCCGCCGAACTGGTTGGCCAGCGGCCTGATGTGGTTGCCAGCCGCTGGCAGGTGGCTGCCCAGGCGCGTGGCATCGACGTCGCTCACGCCGGCTTCTTCCCCAACGTCGACCTGGTCGGCAGCCTGGGCTTCATGGCCACCGGCGGTGGCCCGCTGGAATTCCTGACCGGGCGCAAGTTCAACTACAACGTCGGCCCGGCCATCAGCTTGCCGATCTTTGACGGTGGGCGCCTGCGCTCAGAACTGGGCGTGGCCTCGGCGGGGTATGACGTGGCGGTGGCCCGCTACAACCAGACCGTGGTTGGTGCACTGAAGAACATCTCCGACCAGTTGATCCGCCGCGAGTCGATGAAAGAACAGTCGCACTTCGCCGCCGAATCGGTTGCTGCCGCGCAGAAAACCTACGACATCGCCATGGTCGCGTTCCAGCGCGGCCTTACCGACTACCTGAACGTACTCAACGCGCAGACCTTGCTGTTCCGCCAGCAGCAGGTGCAGCAGCAGGTGCAGGCCGCCCGCCTGATTGCCCATGCCGAGCTGGTCACCGCCCTGGGTGGTGGCCTGCAGGCCGGTCAGGATGCGCCGAAAGAGGAACGCCAGGCAGCGCCGAAGACCCCGGCCACCCTGGCCATTTTCGACAAGAAGCCGGATAACGCCGAATGAGCACTTCCAGTTTGCCCGTGCGCTGGCTGCAAAGCCTGGAATGGCGCCGGGGCTTCTTTGCCTGGGCGCGCACCGACGGCGTGACCTGGGTGTACATTTTCAAGGTGCTGGCCGCCGCGTTCATTACCTTGTGGTTGGCCATGCGCCTGGAGCTGCCGCAACCGCGCACGGCCATGATCACCGTGTTCATCGTCATGCAGCCGCAAAGCGGGCATGTGTTCGCCAAGAGCTTCTACCGGGTGCTGGGCACCCTGGCCGGCTCGGCGATGATGGTGGCGCTGATCGCCATCTTCCCGCAGAACACCGAGCTGTTTCTGCCCAGCCTGGCCCTGTGGGTGGGCCTGTGCTCAGCCGGTGCCATGCGCTACCGCACCTTCCGCGCCTATGGTTTCGTGCTGGCTGGCTACACCGCAGCGATGATCGGCCTGCCGGTGCTGCAACACCCCGACCAGGCGTTCATGGCAGCGGTATGGCGGGCGCTGGAAATCGCCCTGGGTATTCTGGTGTCGACCTTCGTCAGTGCCGCGATCCTGCCGCAGTCGGCCAGCGCCGCAATGCGCAACGCCCTGTACCAGCGCTTTGGCGTGTTTGCCGGGGTGGTGGTCGAGGCCCTGCGTGGCGACAGTCAAAAGGACCGCTTCGAGAGCAGCAACGTGCGCTTCGTGGCAGAGGCCGTGGGCCTCGAGAGCCTGCGCAACGTCACCGCTTTCGAAGACCCGCACATGCGCCGTCGCAGTGGCCGGCTGGTGCGCATGAACAGCGAGTTCATGGCCATCACCACCCGCTTCAATGCCTTGCACCGCTTGCTGGAGCGCCTGCGTGCCCGTGGCCCGCTGCAGATCGTCAGTGCCATCGAACCGGGCCTGAACACCTTGGTGGAGTTGCTGCAGCCCTATGTGGGCCGGGCGTTGACTGACGCCGATGCGCTGCGCCTGACCCTGGAGCTGGCCGCCTACAAGGAAGGCCTGCAGGCCCAGGTGCGGGGGCTGCGGGCTGAGTACCTGGCAACGGACCCCAGCGAATCCGACCTGCTCGATTTCCACACCGCGTTCGAGCTGCTGTACCGCTTCGTCGACGAGATGTTGAGCTACGCCGAAACCCATGCCTCGCTGGCCGCGCACAAGCACGAGCGCGAGCAGTGGGACGAGCCCTACGTGGCGCAGACCAGCTGGTTGGTATCGCTGGCGGCCGGTGTGCGCGCCTCGGCAGTGCTGTTGCTGCTGGGCAGTTACTGGCTGCTCAGCGATTGGCCCAGTGGCGCCATGATGACCCTGATCGCCACGGTCACCGTATGCCTTTCGGCGGCGTCACCCAACCCCAAGCGCATGTCGTTCCAGATGGCTTGCGGCACGGCCATCGGCGCTTTTGTCGGCTTCTTCGAAACCTTCTTCGTGTTCCCCTGGATCGACGGTTTTCCGCTGCTGTGCATGGTGCTGGCGCCTGTGTTCGTGCTGGGCGCGTTTCTTTCGTCGCGCCCTGCCTACGCCGGTTATGGCATCGGCCTGCTGGTGTTCTTCGCGATTGGCTCGGTGCCGAACAACCTCACCGTTTATGACCCGTACACCTTCATCAACGACTACATCGGCATGGTGATCGGCATGTTCGTCTGTGCCGCCGCCGGGGCGATCATCCTGCCGCCCAACAGCCGCTGGTTGTGGAGCCGCCTTGAGCAGGCGTTGCGCGAGCAGGTGCTGTTCGCGATCAGCGGCCGCCTGCGCGGCCTGGGCTCGGCCTTCGAAAGCCGCACCCGCGACCTGCTGCACCAGGCCTATGGCCTGGCGGCCGGCAAGCCGCAGGTGCAGAGCCAGCTGATGGGCTGGATGTTCACCGTGCTGGAGATCGGCCACGCCGTCATCGAGCTGCGCAAGGAGCAAGCCCGCGCCCCGGTGCACCCGGCCTATGCCGAGTCGCAGCCGTGGCGCCAGGCAATCCGTGTCATGGGCCGTGCGCTGACCCGGCTGTTCCTGCAGCCCAGCGCCAGCAACCACGAACGCGCACTGGTGGCAGTGGACCACGCCATCGCCCGCGTGCAGGCCACCGACGAGCCATTCGCCCGGCACTTCGACACCTCGGTGCTGCGCCGCGTGCAAAGCTACCTGCACTTCATCCGTACTTCCCTGCTGGACCCACAGTCGCCACTGGCACCGGCGAAAGGACTGCACCATGCCCCGTGAGATCGCCTTCCATGGCGTGTACATGCCCACCATGACCTTGATGTTCCTGTTTGCCCTGGGCCTGGCCTGGGGCCTGGACCGGTTCATTGCCAGCCATGATGGCTACCGCTTCTTCTGGCACCCGGCGTTGCTGCGCCTGAGCCTGTTCGTCTGCTTGTTCGGCGCCATGGCGCTGTCTGTCTACTGGTGAGAATCCTTCGATGAAAAAGTTCTTCAGCCTGATCGCCACCCTGCTGGTGCTGGTCGCTGCCGTGGCCATCGGTCGCCAGTTGTGGCTGCACTACATGACCACGCCATGGACCCGTGATGGCCGTGTGCGTGCCGACATCATCAACGTTGCAGCCGACGTGCCCGGCTACGTGGTGGATGTACCGGTCAAGGACAACCAGCGGGTGAAGAAGGGCGACCTGCTGATCCAGATCGACCCTGAGCACTACCAGTTGGCCGTCGACCAGGCCAAGGCGCTGGTCGCCTCGCGCAAGGCCACCTGGGAAATGCGCAAGGTCAATGCCAAGCGCCGTGCCGACATGGACAACCTGGTGATCTCCAAGGAAAACCGCGACGACGCCAGCAACATCGCCAATTCCGCCCAGGCTGACTACCAGCAGGCCCTGGCCGAACTGGCTGCTGCCGAACTGAACCTCAAGCGCACCCACATCGTGGCCACGGTGGACGGCTACGTGACCAACCTGAATATCCACAAGGGCGATTATGCGCGTACCGGTGAAGCGGTGATGGCGGTGGTCGACGAGCACTCGTTCTGGGTTTACGGCTTCTTCGAGGAGACCAAGCTGCCGCATGTGAAGGTGGGTGATCAGGCCGAATTGCAGATGATGAGCGGCGAGCGTCTCAAGGGGCATGTGGAGAGCATCGCCCGCGGCATCTATGACCGCGACAACCCACAGAGCCGCGAGCTGATCGCCGACGTGAACCCGACCTTCAACTGGGTGCGGCTGGCACAGCGGGTGCCGGTGCGCATTCACATCGATGAAGTGCCGGAAGGGTTTTTGCTGGCGGCGGGGACGACCTGTACGGTGGTGGTGAAGCCGAGTTCGCCTTGAGAGGCAGGTCGCCAGACTGATCGAGCGCCGCTCGCGTGGTGCTCGATCTTACAGGCGGCACATCGCTCCAATCATGCACTCGCCGCCCCCACCAACACCGGCACTTCGACCTGATCAATCACCTTCGCGCTGATCGACGGGTCGAGCAACCGCCCCAGCCGCGACAGGTGGCGGTGGCCCATGATGATCAGCTCGCAGTTCAATTCCTGCGCCTTGGCCACAATCGCTTCAACCGGCAGCCCGGCCACCATGCAGCCCTGGCTGGCGAAGCCGGCTTGCTGCAGTTCGCGCACGGCCTCGGCTACGGCGTGGTCGGCATGTTGCTGTTCTTCGCAGGCGGCGGGGTATTCTTCCCGTTCCTCGGCGGTGTAGGGCGCGGGTTGCTCGTGCACCGCGAAGGTCGAATCGATGGCCAGCAGCACGTGCAGTTCGTGCTCGCCCGGGCGGCAGTAGCGGCGGGCGAGGGCAAGCAGGGCGGCAGATGCGGGGGAGGCGTCGATGGCGATCAGGACGGGGCTGGGCATGCGGGATCCTTGATGTATTTGGGGGGGGCTGAGGCGGCCTTTTCTTAGATCAACGTAGGAGCGGGTTTACCCGCGAAAGGGCCGAACCTGCCATGCATCATTCTTCACCCAATCCTTTCCCTGAATAAATGGCCCACCACGCACAAGCGCATTGCGTCCGGTGCAATCCATCAACCTGCTACCATCGCATTCCCCAAAGCTGTAACGGAAAACGGCCATGCAACTTCCGGACATGAACCTGCTTGTCGCCCTCGATGCCTTGCTCGACGAGGGCAGCGTGGTTGGTGCGGCGCAACGCATGAACCTGAGCCCGGCCGCCATGAGCCGGACCCTGGGGCGTATCCGCGAAGCGCTGGGTGACCCGATCCTGGTGCGGGCCGGCCGTGGCCTGGTGCCGACGCCGCGTGCGCTGGCCTTGCGCGAGCAGGTGCATGGCCTGGTGGAGCAGGCCGGGCAGGTATTTCGCAGTCGCGACGATGTCGACCTGGTGAACCTGGACCGTGCCTTCAACATCCGCACCAATGACCTGTTCATCGCCCTGTATGGCGCTCAGCTGTTGCGCATGATGCTGGCCCAGGCACCGCATACGGTGCTGCGTTTTGTGCCGGAGGGCAGCGGCGACGATGATGCGGTGTTGCGCAATGGGCAAATCGACTTGATCATCAGTTCAGCCATTGAACTGGGCCCCGAAATCAAGGTTCAGAGCCTGTTCAACACCTACTTCGTGGGCTTGGCGCGTGAAGGGCACCCGGTTTTCGATGACGAGATCACCCCTGAACGCTTCGCCGCCTACCCGCACATCAGCGTGTCACGCCGTGGCCGTGCCAATGGGCCTATCGACGTGGCACTGGCCAATTACAAGGTGGAGCGCCGGGTAGCGCTGATCACGACGAGTTTTCACTCCGCGATGTTTTCGCTGCCGGACTCGGACCTGATCTTGCCGATACCCGCCAATATCCTGAACAGTGTGAACAGGCTGAAACTGCCATTGAGGTCCTTCGAGATCCCCGTGCCACTGGAAAAGGTCAATGTCATGCAGGCATGGCACCCGCGGTTCGATAACGACCCGGCCCATCGCTGGCTGCGGCAGACGTTGAAGGCGTGCGGCAGGATGGACCCTTGAGGCGGGCGGCACGTGCGCATCTGTTGCCCGATTGCGTTTGACGCAATATAAAACTGCCAACAAGTCAGTTTTCGTAAGCATTCGACCTTTTTAGACTTGCTCCGGTCGCAAATTTGTTGCCGGAGATGTCTGCCCATGAGTTCCCTGTCCGCCCCGTCTGCCGCCATTGCCGCCGCCCCCGCGCCGGCTGCGCCCGTGCAGGCGGCGTTCGGCCTGCAGGTAGTGGTCGGGTTGTTCGGTGTATTGCTGGCTGTGCTGTGCGCCGGCCTCAACGAGTCGGTAACCAAGATTTCCCTGGCCGATATCCGCGGCGCCCTGGGCATCGGTGCCGACGAAGGTGCCTGGTTGCTGGCGGTGTACAGCGCCGCTTCGGTCTCGGCCATGGCCTTTGCGCCGTGGCTGGCGACGACCTTCTCGCTGCGCCGCTTCACCATGAGCGCTATTGGTCTGTTCGCCGTGCTTGGCCTGCTGCAACCGTTCGCCCCCAACCTGCACAGCCTGATGTTGCTGCGTGTACTGCAGGGCTTTGCCGCTGGCGCGTTGCCGCCGATGTTGATGAGCGTGGCCCTGCGCTTTTTGCCGCCAGGTATCAAGGTCTATGGCTTGGCCTGCTACGCCCTGACCGCCACCTTCGGCCCCAACCTCGGCACGCCACTGGCGGGGCTGTGGACCGAATACGTCGGTTGGCAATGGGCATTCTGGCAGATCATCCTGCCCTCGCTGCTGGCCATGGTCTGCGTAGGCTGGGGGCTGCCGCAGGACCCGCTGCGCCTGGAGCGTTTCAAACAGTTCGACTGGCGGGGCGTACTGCTGGGCCTGCCCGCCATCAGTTGCACTGTGCTGGGCCTGTCGCTGGGCGACCGCTGGGGTTGGTTCGACTCGCCGCTGATCTGCTGGCTGCTGGGCGGTGGCCTGCTGTTGCTGGTGTTGTTCATGTACAACGAGTGGTCCGAGCCGTTGCCGTTTTTCCAGTTGCGCTTGTTGCAGCGGCGCAACTTGAGTTTCGCCTTGGTGACCCTGGCCGGTGTGCTGATCGTGCTCTCGGGTGTGGGCAGCATCCCGTCGGCCTACCTTGCGCAGATCCAGGGCTACCGCCCAGCGCAGACCAGCCCGTTGATGATGCTGGTGGCCATGCCGCAACTGATCGCCCTGCCGCTGACGGCGGCGCTGTGCAACATCCGCGCAGTGGACTGCCGCTGGGTGCTGGGCATTGGCCTGGCGATGCTGGCGGTGTCCTGTGTTGGCAGCAGCCTGCTAACCAGCGAGTGGATCCGTGGCGACTTCTACCCGTTCTACCTGCTGCAGGTGTTCGGCCAGCCGATGGCAGTGCTGCCGTTGCTGATGCTGTCCACCAATGGCATGACCCCGCAGGAGGGCCCGTTCGCCTCCAGCTGGTTCAACACCGTCAAGGGCCTGGCCGCCGTCATCGCCGGTGGCCTGCTGGATGTTCTTGGCACCCTGCGCCGGCACTTCCATTCCAATCACCTGGTGGACAGCCTGGGCAACGCCCCGCTGGTCGACGGCAACGCCGCCGGCCTGGCCAAGCGCATTCACGACCAGGCGCAGGTATTGACCTCAGCTGACCTCTATCTGGTGCTGGCCTGTATCGCCGTGGCCCTGATCTGCCTGATTCCTTTCGTGCCTACCCGGGTCTATCCGCCGCGTGCGGTGGCTTGAGCCCTGGATGATTTCGAGAACCATTGAAATGACCAACAACCGCAAAACCCTTTTCATCGGCTCGGTGCTGGCCGTGGCCGTCCTGGCCGGCATCGTCGGCCCCTGGATGTTTGGCAGCGATCACCGCCAGAGCACCAATGACGCCTATGTGACCGCCGACTACACCGTGGTCGCGCCCAAAGTCGCCGGTTTCATCAAGCAAGTGCTGGTGGAAGACAATCAGCAGGTCACGGCTGGCCAGTTGCTGGCGACCATCGACGCGCGTGACTACCAGGCCGCGCTGGATGCTGCGCAGGCGCAGTTGCTGGTAGCCCAGGCACAAAGCGCCGATGCCCGCGCCACGCTTGAACGCCAGGACGCGCTGATTGCCCAGGCCGAAGCGGCAGTGAAGGCGGCCCAGGCTGAAGCGGCGTTCGCCGACCATGAAGTCAACCGCTACAGCCGCCTTGCCGAGCAGGGCGCGGGTACCGTGCAGAACGCCCAGCAGGCGCGCAGCGCGGTCGATCAAGCCCGTGCTCGCCTGGCCAACGCTCAAGCTGCGCGGGTGGCGGCGCGCAAGCAGGTGGACATCCTCACGGCTCAAGTGGCCAGCGCCGATGGCCAGCTCAAGCGTGCCGAAGCAGGCCTGGAAAAGGCCCAGCTCGATCTGTCCTACACCCGCATCACAGCGCCGGTGGACGGTATGGTCGGCGAACGCGCCCTGCGCGTGGGGGCCTACGTCAACCCGGGCGCCCGCTTGTTGTCGGTGGTGCCGTTGCAGCAGGCTTATGTGGTCGGCAACTTCCAGGAAACCCAGCTGACCCACGTACAGCCGGGCCAGCCGGTGCGCATCAGCGTCGACACCTTCTCCGGCGAAACCCTGCAAGGCCATGTGCAAAGCATTGCCCCGGCTACCGGCGTAACCTTTGCCGCAGTCAAGCCAGACAACGCCACCGGCAACTTCACCAAGGTGGTGCAGCGCATTCCGGTCAAGATCGTTCTCGATGATGGCCAGCCACTGCTCACCCGCCTGCGTGTGGGCATGTCGGTCGAAGCCACCATCGACACGCGTGGCGACAAGCTGGACGGCAAAGAGGTAAGCGCGCGATGAAACCGGGATTACGCTTGAGCCCTTTGCTGCTGGCTGTGCTGCTGACCGGTTGCACCCTGGGCCCGGATTTCCTGCGCCCAGATAGCCAGGCCCCGCAGCAGTGGGCGCCGCTGCAAGGCGAGGCGGCGGCCAGCCAGCCGCAGGCCGAACCGCTTGAACTGCGCTGGTGGGAAACGTTCCACGATGCCCGCCTGAGCGCTTTGATCCAGCGCGTTGCTGAACGCAACCTCGACCTGCAGATGGCCAGCGCGCGGCTGCTGCAAAGCCGTGCCCTGCGCAGTACCTTGGCTGCCGACGAAGTACCGTCGGTGGACGTGAACGCCGGTTACAGCCGCGCTCGTAACAGCGCCGATGGCTTGAGCGATCCGTCCGGCAAAGCCGGGAAAGAAGCCTTCAACCTTTGGCAGGGCGACCTGGTGGCTGGTTGGGAACTGGACCTGTGGGGCCGTGTGCGGCGTCAGGTCGAGGCTGCCGATGCCACGGTCGAAGTGGCCGAGAATGACCGCCGCGGTGTGCTGTTGGCACTGCTTTCGGAAACCGCCGGCAATTACATCCAGCTGCGTGCCGTGCAGCACACCCTCGATGTGACGCAGGATAACCTCAGGGTCGCCCGGCACAGCCTGAAGCTGTCCCAGGACCGCCAGGCCGAAGGCGTTGCCACGCGCCTGGATGTGGCCCAGGCCAGCGCCCAGGTCGCTTCTATCGAAGCGCGCCTGCCAAGCCTGGAAGCGCGGCGTGATGACCTGATCAATGCCCTCAGCCTGCTCGCTGCCGAGCCGCCGCGCAGCCTCCAGGCCGAATTGCTGCCAGGCGGCGAGCTGCCTGCGCCGCAGCAGAAGTTTGCCATTGGCTTGCCGTCCGAACTGGCCGAGCGCCGCCCGGACATCCGCCAGGCCGAGGCCCGCCTGCATGCCGCCACTGCCAGCATTGGCGTGGCCAAGGCGGATTTCTACCCGAGTATCCGCCTGTCGGGCAGTGTCGGCTTCCAGGCGATGCAGCTGTCGGATTTCGGTGGCTGGGATTCGCGCCGGTTCGCCTTCGGTCCACAGATGTCGCTGCCAATTTTCGAGGGCGGCCGGCTCAAGGGCACCTTGGAGCTGCGCGAGGCGCAACAGCAGGAAGCTGCGCTGAACTATCGCAAGGTGGTGCTGGGGGCCTGGCATGAAATCGACGATGTGCTACGCCTGTACAACGCCAGTCAGTTGCGCCGTGATCACCTTGCCGAGGCCGTGCAGCAAAACCGTATCGCCCTGGAAACCGCCCAGCGCCAGTATGTGGAAGGGGCGGTGGACTTTCTCAATGTGCTGACGGTGCAAGGCGCGCTGCTGGCCAGCGAGGAGCAATGGATCGACAGCTCGGCGGCGGTGTCGCAGGCGCTGGTGGGGCTTTACAAGGCACTGGGCGGTGGCTGGCAGGCGTTTGACGAGCAGCTGCCGAATGCTCACAGCTAGGGAGGAAGCACAGAGTCTGAAGGGGTGGATTGCGGTCCATGGCTTTATTCTTTGCAGGCTGCACCGGCCTCTTCGCGGGTGAACCCGCTCCTACACGGCGGTCTGTGTCCAACCACCGATGTGTGTCCACCACCGATCTGTGTAGGAGCGGGTTTACCCGCGAATACGGTGGCGGCAGCAACGGTGAACGGCGGGTGGAGATTGGCCAGCAGGGCCGGCCTCTTCGCGGGTGAACCCGCTCCTACACGGCGGTCTGTGTCCAACCACCGATGTGTGTCCACCACCAATCTGTGTAGGAGCGGGTTTACCCGCGAATACGGTAGCAGCGTCAACGGTGAACGGCGGGTGAAAATTGGCCTGCAGGCCCGGCCCTTTCGCGGGTACAGGCAGGCGATCACTCAGAGCGGGCGCAGCAGGCCAAAGCGCTTGCGCAGCGCCCAGTCCAGCAACCGCCGCGGCAGCAACCGTGCCATCAGCGGCAAGGCTGTACTGCCATTCCCCAAACGTACCACTGCGGGCGCCGGCGACTTGCCGACTGCTGCCAGCACGCCTTGGGCAAATACCGCCGCCGACGTTGGCTTGTCCTGCGATGCCCGCGCCCGCGCCTGCACATGCTCACGCAAAGGCCACCACGCCGAGTCGACCGCCAGCACCTGCTCAGCCTGGCGCTGGGCATTGCTGGCGAACTGCGAGGCAATTGCACCCGGCTGTACTTCCATCACCTGCACACCGAACGGCGCCAACTCCAGGCGCAAGGCATCGCTCAGGGCATGCACAGCCGCCTTCGAGGCGCAGTACGCGCCGGCGAAAGGCGTGACCAGCACGCCCGATACACTGCCGATATTCACCACCAGACCGCGTGAGCGGCGTAGCAGCGGGAACAGCGCCCGGGTAACGCCGACCACGGCGAAGACGTTGGTTTCGAACTGCTGGCGCAGGGCGTCGACGCCACCATCGAGCAGTGGGCCCATGGCACCGTAACCCGCGTTGTTGATCAGGATATCGAGGGTTTGCAGTTCCTCTGCCAGGCGGGCCAGTGCCTCGCCGTCGTTTACATCCAGCTGCCGGGCCGTGTAGCCGGCGGCACTCAGTTGCTCGACATCCTCAGGCTTGCGGGCGGTGGCCCAGACATGGTGGCCCGCATCGCGGAAGGCGTCGGCCAGGGCGCGGCCGATGCCGCTGGAACAACCGGTGATCAGGACGGTGGGCATGGTAGGGGCCTGTTGTCATGGAGGATTGGTTGTTGCCTGTGCCGGCCTCTTCGCGGGTCAACCTGCCCCTACACCCTGCAGGAGCGGGTTGACCCGCAAAGAGGCCGGCATAGGCATCACATCAATTGGCAAATGTACCTTGCAGGTGCTCTGCCCGGAATTCCAGGGTCTGCGGCCGATAGCCGGAACGCAGCGGCGGCAATGGCAGGCAGTCATGCCACTCGGCCCCCGGCTGCAATTCACCTGGCCCTCGGTATCGCGGTGCATTGTAGGTGTTCTCGGCCAGGTTCACGGTATCGCCCGGTGCGTACGCTGCCACGCGCCAGCGCAGTTCGGTCAGCGGCACGTCGTTGCCGTTCTTCATGCGTACCTGCAGGGCACGGTCGGCGGGACAGTGTTCGGGGGCGTAGGTCAGGCGCAGGTCCAGGCGTGCCAGTCGACTGCTTTCACGGCTGTCTTGCCAGACCACGAACAAGGCCACCAGGCCCAGGCCAAACACGGCCGCCAGGGAGATGGGAAGAGCCTTGGCTGGGTAACGCAACAACAACACCAGCCAGGTGAGGATCAGCAGGGCACCGATCAGCATCGCGTAATCGCCTCATTCGCGCGCAGGGATGGCTACAGCCTATCTAAAACCCAGCGGTCAGGTAACCGGTGAGCAACTATGCCAGAAGCCAGACCTGGCAATACTGCGAGTAGTGGAAAGGGTACATCCATTCTAGATTCCGCCATGCCTATTCAAAAGGAGCATGGCCATGAGTGACACATCGGTTGAGCAAAAACCTGTGCAAGAAATGAAAAAAGCGCCTGCCAAGGGCACTGTTACGGCTGTCATCAGCCTTGCGGGTCAAAAGGAGGATTTCGTTTCCGAGGGCGTGGACTACGGGAGCGCTGAAAAATCAGCGTGGTTGTATGCGTACAAGGGGCAGGCCGAAGATGCGGACGTCTACATTGACTTCGATCTGGAACTACAGGAGGGCGTGCGGGATGTCGTTATCGGGGGTGAGGCGAACCGGGCGCTTGTTCACAAGCGCGGCACAACCTATGGCGGCTATGCGAAATCCGGACGTATCCGGAAACTCGAGATGACCGCCACAAGCATCAGGGCTGAATCCTTCGAATTTGAAGGGGAGGATGATTTGCAGCGACCTTTCAGGGTGATGGGTGGCCCATTCGACATCTACGTCATAGCCCCGACCCTTGAATGAGCAGCCCGCCCCTGGTCAGCCCAGGGGCGAGTCAGCATTTACTGCGCGATGGTCTTCACCGAAACGCCGCGCTCGATGGGGGTGGACGTGCGCCCATACACATCCTCGAAGCGCTCGATGTCATCCTCGCCCAGGTAGCTGCCGGACTGCACTTCGATGATCTCCAGCGGGATCTTGCCCGGGTTGCGCAAACGGTGCACCGAAGCGATGGGGATATAGGTCGACTGGTTTTCGGTCAGCAAGAACACGTTCTCGTCGCAGGTCACCTCTGCGGTACCGGATACCACGATCCAGTGCTCGGCGCGGTGATGGTGCATCTGCAGCGAGAGGCTGGCGCCCGGCTTGACGGTGATGTGCTTGACCTGGAAGCGGCCGCCCATGTCCACCGAGTCGTACGAGCCCCACGGGCGATACACTTCCAGGTGGTTCTGGGTTTCCGTGCGGCCCTGTTCGTCGAGGGTCTTGACCATCTGCTTGACGCCCTGGACCTTGTCCTTGTGGGCAATCATCATGGCATCCTTGGTCTCGACCACCACGATGTTCTCCAGGCCGATCACCGACACCAGTTTGCCGTTGCCGTGGATCATGCAGTTGCGGCTGTCTTGAACCACCACGTCGCCCTTGGTGACGTTGCCGTTGTCGTCTTTCTCGTGCACTTCCCACAGCGACGACCAGCAGCCTACATCGCTCCAGCCGGCCGACATCGGCACCACGCAGGCACGCTGGGTTTTCTCCATCACCGCATAGTCAATGGAGTTGTCCGGGCAGCAGGCGAAGGTGGCTTCGTCGATGCTCAGCACATCGCCGTCTTCCTGGCTGCGCTCCAGCGCCAGTACGCAGGTATCGTAGATGTCGCCGTCGTGCTTTTTCAGCTCTTCGAGGAAGCGGCTGGCGCGGAACAGGAACATACCGCTGTTCCAGAAGTAACCACCGGCCTGGACGAACTCGGCCGCGCGTTTTTCGTCGGGCTTCTCGACGAACTGCGCAACCCGCGCCACGCCTTCGGGCAGCAGCGCATCCTGGCTGGAACGGATGTAGCCGTAGCCGGTTTCCGGCTTGGTCGCCGGCACGCCGAACAGCACCATCTCGCCACGCTCGGCGGCCACGGTGGCCAAGGCCAAGGCACGTTGCAGGGCTTTCTGGTCATCGATCACATGATCGGCAGGCAGCACCAGCATCAGCTCGTCGCGGCCTTCGTTGACCAGCTTCATGGCAGCCATGGCCACGGCCGGCGCGGTGTTGCGGCCGAACGGTTCCATGAGGATGCCTTGGGTTTCCAGCTTCAGTGCGGCCAGTTGCTCCTGGACGATGAACTTGTGGTCCTTGTTACAGACCACGATCGGGGTGTCCATGCCCTCGAATACAAGGCGCTCGATGGTTTGCTGGAACAGCGTGTGCTCACCGGTCAGGGCCAGGAACTGTTTGGGGAACTGCTTGCGCGACAGAGGCCACAGACGGGAACCGCTACCACCAGAAAGAATTACCGGGATCATCATGTTTCTCCAATAGTCGTTGAGAGGCAGGGGAATCAGTTGCTAGCCACGGGGCGAGTTACCCACACCGGCGACAAGGCGTTGCCGGAACCCGTTACGTACAGCACTGCGGCTTCGCCGCGCTCCAGGGCGACGGGTTTCACGTCACCCACTTTCTTGTCTCCTTGGTACAGCGCCAGGTTGACCTTGACCGGGTTGATTTCGCGTTCGCCACGGCCGTTGGCGGCCACCGGCTTGACCACTTCGGTCTTGCCGTCGGCGGTTTTCAGGGTCAGTTGCTGGTCGCTCAGGTTCTGCACGCGCACCAGGGCTTTCTGCTTGTTCTTGAACGGTGGTTCTTCGATCAGCTTCGGGCTGCCGCTGTTGCTGTTGACCAGGGTGTAGTACTTGTCCGAGGCCAGCTTGACCGGCACGCTCTTGCCGCCGACCTGGGCGGTGTAGTCGCCGCCTGGCAGGAAGCTGAAATCGCTGCTGGCCTGTGCGCCAACCTGTTTGATCTGGGTGTTGCCGACCGACGCGGCGGCGGGTGCGCTGGTCGCGTTGTACAGGCGTACGAAGGTCGAGCCTTTCGGCGCACTTGGGCCATACAGTGCGGCGTCGGCACCGGCGAAGGCCTGCATCGAAGCAAGGGAAAGGCCGGCCGCGAGGGTGAGGGCTTTGGCAATGGAAGTCTTGGTAGTCATGTGCGTTTCCTCTCTATCAGTCAGTGGTCTGTCCGGGTGGACGACAAGGCCAGGTTTTCTTCGGATTTACGGGAGTTTTTCAGCTGCGCGATCCACTGCGGATCGAAGCTGCTGAGGTCGTTTTTCATTGGCAGATAACGTTCGGGGAATTCCCACACCACCACTTGTGGTGCGGCGTTTTTAAAGGCATCGCTTTGCAGGTACTTGAGCATCGGCAGCAGCGGGCCATGGCCGTCTTCGGCGTAGTTGGCGACGTCACTGCGCAGGGCCTGCTGCAGCGCGCCGAGGAAGTTCCAGTGCGGGTTGGCGCTGTAGCTGGTGCCTACCAGTGCAACCGGGATCTGCTTGTCGGCGAACAACGCGTCGCCGGCGTCACCCTCGGCATCGACCGGCCGGGTGGTGCGTTTCTGCAGGTTGTCCGGGGCCGGCAGCAGGTTGCTGAACAAGGGGTCCAGTGGCAGGAAGTTGGTCAGGTCGCCCTTGTAGGGGGCGGTGTTGCCCGCTTCGGTGATGAAGGCTTGTGGGTCGCCATTGAGCAGGCTCTGGCGGCTGACCGCTTCGGCCAGCGCCTGCGCCGCCACTTCGGCACCCATAGGCGTCCAGTGGGTATCGGTACGCAGGAATACCTGGCCGCGGGCCTTGGCCTGCTCCATCGGTGCCATCAGGTCCGGTGCGAACACGTTGGCCTGGCGTGCCTGGGCATGGAACTGGTTGTACAGGTCGTCATGCAGGCTGGAAGGCCGCTCTTTGCCCAGGTACTCGGCGTAGACCCGTGCCTTGGCCGGCACGATCGCCAGCACCAGCTGGCTACCGTGTTGCTGCAGGGTGTCGCGTACGCCACGGATCAGTGCCAGGTTTTCCTGCATCAATTGCTCGGCACCGGCGGTGGGCTTGAATTCTTCGTCGCTGAACAACCACTGGTCGCGGCCCAGTACCACACCAGGGCGGCCTTCGTTGAACAGTTTGAAGTCCATGGCCGCCCACAAGTTGGTGCCCAGGCGCTTGATCGGGAACTCGGCGTCGTAGTGGGTCTCGGCGGCCTTGGCCAGCTTGCCGTTGAGCAGGGTCATCTGCTCGGTGCGCTGGAAACTCTGCAGGCCACCGGTGGACCAGGCGCCCATGCCGACCAGCAGGCCGAGGAACGACAGGGAGTAGGTGATGCGTAATGTCCGGGTCATGGTCATCAACCTCAGAACTGGAAGTAAAGGAACGGCGAGTAGCTTTGCGCCGAAAGCTTGAGGATCGAGGCGACGAACAGCAGCAGGATCAGTGCGCGGGTCATCACCCGGGTCCAGTCCAGGCCGATCGAGCCGTCCGCGTTGACCTGCACCGGGGCCACCTTGGGCGTCGGTCTGGCATTGCGGTAGAAGTCGCGCAGGCCGAAGAACGCCAGGGTGAGGTAGGCGATGACCAGCGTGGCCACCTGCAGACCGGTGAGCTGGGCGCGGTTGAGCTCCGACAGCTGCCAGTCGCCGAAGCTGAACATGGCGCCGTACATACGGGCGGCCACCTGCAGGTTTTCGGCGCGGAAGATCACCCAGCCGACCACCACCAGCAGGAAGGTGAAGGCCCACTTCACCGGGTTGAAGCGCTGCGGGTTGGTGTCGAGGCCCAGCGCGCGCTCGATGGCCAGCCACATGCCGTGCCAGGCGCCCCAGATGATGTAGGTGAAGTTTGCACCGTGCCACAGGCCGCCCAGCAGCATGGTCAGGAACAGGTTGCGGTAGGTATTGAAGGTGCCTTTACGGTTACCGCCCAAGGTGATGTACAGGTAGTCGCGCAGCCAGGTCGACAGGCTGATATGCCAGCGCCGCCAGAACTCGGTGATCGACTGGCTGATATAGGGCTGCTTGAAGTTTTCCATGAAGCGGAAGCCCATCATCAGGCCCAGGCCGATAGCCATGTCGCTGTAGCCGCTGAAGTCGAAGTACAGCTGTGCGGTGTAGGCCAGGGCGCCGAGCCAGGCATCGCCCGTGGTGGGGTTTTGCAGGGCGAAGCAGTGGTCGGCGACCACGGCCAGGGTGTCGGCGATGAACACTTTCTTGATGAAGCCCTGCATGAAGCGGGTGCAGCCTTCGGAGAACTTGTCCAGGGTGTGGGTACGGTTGTTGAACTGGTCGACCAGGTCCTTGAAGCGCAGCACGGGGCCTGCGATCAGGTGCGGGAAAATCGCCACGAACGCTGCGAAGTCGATCAGGTTGCGGGTAGCCGGGGTGTCACCGCGGTATACGTCGATGATGTAGCTGATTGACTCGAAGATGTAGAACGAGATACCGATCGGCAGCAGCACGTGGGTCAGAATGAATGGCTCCAGGCCAAACGACGTCATGATCGCGTTCAGGCTGTCGACGCCGAAGTTGGCGTACTTGAAGTAGCCGAGGATCGCCAGGTCGACACCCACGCCGAGCAGCAGCCAGCGCTGCGCCGGCTTGGTGCGCACACCGGCGGCACCGACTTTCAGGCCGATCCAGTAGTTCCACAGGGTGACGCCGGCGAACAGTGCCAGGAAGTCCACCCGCCACCAGGCGTAGAAGATGTAGCTGGCGACCAGCAGCAGCAGGTTGCGATAACGTTGCCCGCTCAAGTAGTACAGGCCGAGGAAGATCGGCAAGAACAGGAACAGGAACACGTTGGACGAGAAGACCATCCCGGTTCTCCTAATTTGTTCACAGCATCCAGGGCAAAGCGCCCCCCAAACCCCCCAGTGCAAGACTGGAAGGCAACTTAGATTCCTGTGGGAGCGGGCAAGCCCTTGCCATGCACCGCGGTGGCTTCTTCGCGGGCATGCCCGCTCCCACAGGTTCCGCCCCCGCAATGGGGGTCAATTCATTTCTTGCTCTCTGCACTCGGGTCGTAGACCCGGGTCACATCGCCCCCCAGCCGGAAGCTGTTGAACGGCTGCATGTCGTGCTTGCGCTCAAGCGTGTCGCCGACGCAGTGGTACAGCGCACACCAGGGCTCGAGCCAGGAGTACTTGCTGTCGACCTTGAGGTCGGTCATGTCCTGTTTCTTGCCCGCGCGCGCCTTGAAGTGGCTGGGATCGCGGGCGCCGGCCAGCACGCCTTCACCCAGGCGCTGCAAGGCGAAGTTGTTCTCGGCGCGCAGGTCGACGCCATTGGCCTGGGCGAAGCTGGCAATCATCGCCAGCGGCGGCAAGGCGTAGTTGTGATAAGCCAGCGCGCGCTGCTTGCGCTTGATTTCGTTGGGCAGGAAGCCTTGGTCATCCACCTGGTTGGCGCCCACCTTGTATTCCTTCACGGCCCAGTCGAACAGGTCGCGACGGTCGGTGGCGACGGCGGTAGCCATGACCGACCAGGCCGCCCAGTAGCTGTGGTTGTTGATCTTCTCCAGCGGCAGGTCGCTCCAGTCACGCACAGTCTGCTCGGCCAGGCGGCTGAGCCATTTTTCGATCAGGTCGGCCTCGGCCTGGTGTGCCGCCAGCGGTTGCGAGTTGGAGAATTTCAGCCGCAACCATGAACCGCTCATGCTGCCCAGCGCCCATTTGCGCATCGACTTGCCGGTATGGTTGTAGTCGGTGGACAGCAATGCACCGGCGCGTGCCCAGGTACCCAGCCAGGTCAGGGTGCAGTCGAGTTGCGCCGGGCGGCCGTCGCGCATGTACTGGCCGACCATCTTGCTCACGCCTTTCTCCAGCGTGGTGATGTCTTCGGTCGACGTGCGGAAGGCCTTTTCCGAGGCTGCGTTGAGCGTTGCCCGTGCCTTGTCCGAGCCTTCGTACTTGCTGCGAAACTGCAGCGGGCCGGTGTATGGCTTGGGCGCCGCTTCGCAGCGGAAGTTACCCTCACCGGTCTTGAGCTTTTCGATCCCCTGGTAGTAACCCTGCGGCGGTACCAGCGCGGCGTGCGCGGCACCGCCAAACAAGGCCAACGCGAGCAGGGCGGGGCTGGAAATTCGCTTGAAAATGGTCATGGGTCGCCTCACTGGCCAGCCTGCGCGGTCTGCGCAGGCACGGCGAAGTTGTTGCGTTTGCAGAGCTTGGCTTCGACCTTCTGGGTGCCGCTTTCCGGCCCTTGTACCTCGAACGCCAGCAGGCTCTGGCTGGCCCAGTCCTCGTCTTCGCGCATCTGGAAGACGAAGCGGCCGTCGGTGTCGGAGGTTTCCGGTTTTTCCAGCTTGATGTCCTCATGGCGGCCGTTGAGGTACCAGAGGGTGGCCTGCAACACCTTCACCGAGGGGTCTTCGAACTTGACGTCCATCTGCAGGTTGCGGTTGATCAGGTCTTTGATCACGCCGCCCTTGCCGTTGACCATCAGCTCGTTCTTGCCAGGCTTGAGGGTGGCGCTGGCGCTCATCAGGGCTGGGCGGTCATCGCAGCCGTCATCGAGCAGGCCAAGGATTTGCCGCCAGATGGTTTCCTGGTCCAGGCGGTACAGCGGGGAGAATTCCCAGATCAGGATCTTCGGCGGGTTCTTCTGGAATTCCTCGCTGCCCAGGTACTGGATCATCGACCCTTCCAGGCCGCCGCCTGGGAAGGCGACGTTGAGCACGTCGGCGCCGATGTATTGCTCGAGGAAGCCCGAGAAGTTGTAGTTTTTGCCGCTGTGGCTGGTACCGACCAGGGTGATCTGCGCATTGCCGCTGTCACCGAACAGGTCGTCGCCACCGCTCGAGCCTTTCGGCTCGGTGGCGAACTGGTCCATGTACTGGACGGCGTAGCTGGTGCCGCACAGTTGGCCGGCAACGTTGTGCAGGGTGCCGGTCTTGCCCATGCGCCCGGACTTCTTCGTCTCGAATGCCTTGCGTGGGATGCCTTCGAAGGCCGGCATCTTGTGCACGGTGTCGGCCACGATCTTCGCCGCGCGCTCGGCCCCGTACGGCGTCCAGTGCTGGTCGCCACGGAAGTAGAAGTCCTTGCCCTGGTCAGCGGCGGCCAGTTGCTCGTTGGTCAGCGGTGACAGGTCGGGCACGTTGTAGCCCATGCTGGCGAAGCGCTTGAGCATGGCCTGGTAGTTGCCCAGGGCCTTCTGGTAGTCGAACGCGGCTTTTTCGGCCGGGTTGAGCATGTTGCGGTTCACCAGGCCGCGGGTCGGCTGGTACACCACCACCAGTTCCACGCCACGTTTCTTGAACGCGTCGTGCACTTGCTGCAGGCGTTTGTAGCCGGCTGGGGTGGTGTTGAACTCGGTGCGCAGGTCTTCGCGGGTGCGGAACAGCCAGTCGCCCTGGGCCTGCACCAGCGTGGTGAAGTTTTGCTGATAGCGGGTGGTGTAGCGGCTGGCATCGTGCGCTTCAGGGCACAACTGGCAGCAGGGCTCGGCGTTGAAGGTCGGGGCCTTGACGTCTTCGGCGCGCACGCCCTGGCTGATTGCCAGAAGGGCGGCGGACAGGCCCAGCAGTTTCATCAGGTGTGGAGTCATGGTCTGGGCTTCCTTAATCGATCATTTCGGTCTGGCGTTCGACCGGGTCGATCAGCACAGCCTTCTGCTGGCGTACCAGCAGGTCGAGGATTTCGTCCTGGCGCTCGCCCAGCACACCATTGAGGCTGATGCCGCTGGCCTTGCGCGGGGCGAGCATGGACACCTTGTACAGCTCGACCGACAGCGGCGAGTCGATCGACAGCGGGCCGGAGCCGTTGGCCGACAGCTCGCCACCCACCACGATCAGCGACACCTTGGTGTCGAACGGGTCGAGGGCGATGTCGCGGTCGGTGTCGGACAGGTCCTTGATGTGGCCGTATACGCCGACCAGGCCGTTGGCCATGGCGACGTTTTCGTACAGGCGGATGTTCACGCTGTTGCGCACGCGGATGCCGTGGCGGCGGTTGTTGACCAGCTTGTTGCCCCAGATCAGGTTGTCGCCGCTTTCGTACAGGGTGATGCCGTCGGTGTGGTTGCGGTAGATCTCGTTGTAGGCCACCAGGTTGTTGACGCTGTTACGGTCGATCACCACGCCCGAGAGCTTGTTGTCGTAGCTCTTGTTGTTGATGATCCAGCTGTCGTTGACCTCACGCGAAACGATGATGCCGTGCTTCTTCTTGGTGCCGTACACCGTGTTGCCGGCGATGATCAGGCGATGCGAACGGTCGTGCGGGTCGATGCCGTAGACGATGTTGTCGCGGTAGGTGCTGTCCTTGATCACGAAGTCCTGGGTTTCGTAGCAGTAGAAGCCGTACCACATGTCGCTGAACTCCGAACCGATGATCCAGCCGGTGGGCTCCGGGCGGCCCATGCGCTTGGCCATGTTCGGCGTGTACTGCGAGATGCTCACGCCATACGACTTGGACTTGGCGTAGCCGAAGCTGGCCATCTTCGTATTGACGATATAGGTCTCGGTACCGCCCCAAGACAGCAGAAACGGGCGGAATTCCTTGGGCGAGCGGAAGGTCGCCGGGCCGTTGTCCTTTTCCCGCCAGCCGGTCACCTGGGTGTCGGTTACGAACAGCTTGCCGTCATTGACCAGAAAAGCGCCGCCCTCCTGGGACAGGCGCAGCTGTTTGACCTTGCCGTCGATCTCGAGGATGCCCTTTTGCCCGACCACGATCGGCAGGCGTGCCAGGTAAACCCCAGGCTCGACTTCGCTGAAGTACTGTTTGGGTACCTTCTTGCTCAGCTCGGTCAGGTCGACATGGCCGTCATCGACGAAAATCGCCTGCGGGATGCCGTGCTGGCGCTGCACCCACTCGGCGGCTTTGTTGTCGCCGCCGACGAACTCCTTGAGGGTGTCCTCCTGGAACATACGGCGCAGGCTGACCTTGCCCTTGTGGCGACGGTCGATTTTCTTCTGCACCGCCTCGGCCGTGAAACCGGTGAGGTCGGGCAACTTTGGCGGGTCCATCTGCAGCGGCTCGATCGGTGCGCTGGCCACCGTATAGGTCTTGGCCTGCTGCAGCTCCTTGGCGATCACCTGGGGCTCTGCGGCAGTGGCCAGGCCGCTTGCCAGCAGCAAGGCACTGGCCAACAGGCTGTGACGTAAGTGCGGGTGAAGGTTCATCACGGTCAGTCCCCTACCGGCCTCAGAAGCGCCAGATGACGTCGACGAAGGCGCGGTGCATGTACGAGTCCGCTTCCTTGCCGTAGGCGTCGCCCGGCTTGAATACACCGGCACGCAGGCGCACCAGGGCTGACGGCTCGTCGATGGCTTGGCTCATCGAAGCCGGCAGCAGGCCTTGCTTGAAGTACTTGGTCACGACCACGTCCATTTCCTGGCCTAGGTCTTTTTCGCCATCGACCAGCGGGCGATTCACGCCGTTGTCGTTGACCACCGCGTTGATGCCACTGGAACCGATGTTCTGGTTGCCATCGACCCGCCAGAATTTGTGGTAGATCAGGCTCGCGTCATAATCGTCACGCAGCTGCCACGAAGCGAACAGGGTGGCGGCCTGCAGGTTGCCCAGCTCGCCGCGGAACGCTTCGCCGAAGCGGTGCACACGCGAGCGGGTGCCGGTGAAGTTGGAGCGGTTGCTCTCCAGGCCGGTCTGCTCGAAGTTGTTCGAGCCGTCATCGCCGCCGCCGCCGCTACCGCGGGCGTACGCAGCGCCGACCTGCCATTGCGGGTCCAGACGCAGGCGGATACCGAGGTCGGTTGCCCAGGCGTTGACGTCACCGCTCTGCTTGCCGGTGGCGACCTGGTCGTCACCCACCTGCTGGGTGCTCAGCTTGTCGCGGTCACCGGTCAGCCAGGTGACGCTGCCCCAGTAATTCACGGTGTGGTCGTTGCGCCAGTTGTAGGCGTCGCTGTTGGCCTCCAGGCCCAGCCAGGTAAGGTCGCCAGTGCGGGTCTTGTCCAGCGCGTCGACCGTTTCGCCGGGGTTCTTCAGGCTGCCGCTGTCATGTGTGTGGTGAGCGCGCAGGCCAACCCAGTGGCCAGGGGTCCACTGTGTGGCGACGTTGCCGTAGATGTGGGTGCGGTCCTTGTCTTCCGGCGCCAGTTCGGTGAGGTCGGTGCGGTATTCGCTGAAACGCTGGGCGACGCCCAGGTCGGCCTTGAGCAAGGTGGTATCGAAGGTCCAGTTCAGCGCTTCGATGTTGGTATCGCGCCACATACCATCGTCGCTGCGCAGGCGCTGGCGACCGAAGCGCAGTTGCTCGCCTGGGTAGGCGGTAAGGCCGCTGTAGCCGACCCAGAACTCGCGCATGGCCAGGTAGCTTTTGTCTGGTTGACGGCTGTCGTCGCCGGTGTCGGTGCTGGTGCCATCGTCGTTCTGGCGCAAGGTGTCGGTTTCGATGGTGTCGGTCGCAGCGACCGCCTGGCCCATGGCGTAGGCACTCCAGTTACCGCGCTCGCCGTACACCCACGGGCGCAGATCCAGGCCCAGGCCGTTGACGTCGCCGCCAGAGCGGGTGCCCAGGTCACGGTCGTCTTCCGACTGGCCGGTGATTTTCACGTCCAGGCCGAAGTTTTTTTCAGCGGTCATTTCCGCCAGGGTCGGGCAGGACCACAGCAGGGCGAAGCTCAGGCCGATGCCGGCTTTCACGAAGGGATTGAGCGTCATAGCGAGTCCTCACCGTCTACTTCTTTTTCGTCGTCTTGCAGGGCTTCGAGGGCCAGGGTGCTATTCGCGCCCTGCGCCAGGCTGCCGCGTGCACGCTTTTCCTGGTCCAGCAGTTGCTGGGCCTGGTTGCGCTGATCAGGTGTCAGTTGCTGGTCGAGCTGCTGCAGCAGTTCGGCTGATTGCGGCGTCGGGTTGGCCTGCGACAGCTGGGCGAACACCCAGGCGTTGCCCGGTTGCGGGCGGATGCCGTGGCCCTCGCTGAACAGCTGAGCCAAGGCATAGTCGGCGCTGTTCTGCCCGCCACGGGCGGCGGCCAGCAGGTGGTCGACGGCTTTCTGCGGCTCGACATTGCCCAGGTAGCCGCGGCGGTAAAGCTGGCCCAGGTAGTAATGGGCGCTGATCTCACCGGCTTCGGCAGCGGCTTGCAGGTGCTGCTCGGCTTTTTGAGCGTCGGCTGGCAGGGTTTTGCCTTCGTAGTACAGACGGCCCAGCAGCAGTTCGGCGCGTGGCTGTTCAGCTTCGCGGCCTTTGTCGATGTAGGCCATCAACTGGTCGGTGTCGCCCAGTTCGGGGAAGTCGTATACCAGCTGTGCCAGGCTGACCCAGGACGCCGGGTTGGCCGGGGCTACTTGCTCGAGCAGGTCCTTGGCGGTTTTTTCGTCGGTCTGGCCAAGGCTACGGTCGGCCAGCACACGGGCCACGCTGTCAACCCGGGTGGCCGGCACTGCGCCACGGGCGTACGCGGCCTTCAGCTGGCCGAGCAGGGCGGCTTGCTGGTCGGCCTGGCCGCGTTTCTGGTACACGGTGGCCAGTTCGACGTAGCAGATGTCGGTGCTGTTGAGCGCCGCCTTGCAGATCTTTTCCACTTCGCCCAGGTGCTGGTCATAGGTGCCCTGGGTGCGGTACAGCAGCACCTGGGCCAGGCCCGCTTCCGGGTTGCCGGCGGCGCGCCACTGGTCAATCTGCTGCTGCGCGTTGACCTTGGGGAAGCTCTGCGGGTAGCTGAGGTAGAGCATCGCCAGTGGGATCAAGGTGTTGCTTTCGCCTTGACTGGCCGCTTGCTTGAGCAGGGTCTCTGCTTCTTCGCGCTCGGCCTGGGTGCTGTCCGGCTTGGCCACCAGCAGGCGGCCAAGGCGCGCCTGGGCGCGTGGCGACGTGGCGGCTGCAGCGCGATAGGTGGCTTCGGCTTCCTTGATTTGCGAGGGGTCGCGGGTGGCCACCTTGATGTCCGCAAGGCCGACTTGCGCTTCGCTGTAGCCCAGGTCGGCCAGCGCCTTGTAGTTGCGCTCGGCCAATGCCGTGTCACCGCGCTTCATGGCCTCGTTGGCCAGACGCTGGTCGGGCAGGCCGGCACAGCCGGCCAGGGTGATGGCGGCGGCCAGTGCACACAATCCCAGGTTCACGCGGACCTTGTAGGTATCAGAGATCATTGTCCGTCCCTCACAGGCCACGGGCCACGGCTTTGTCGATCAGCCAGTTCAGCGAGGGGCCACGGTCGCTGTTGACCGAGGCCGGGCGGCCGGCCAGTTCGGCGGGCAGGCCGCTGTCTGGCTTGATCTGCACGCGGATGTCGGAGGACAGGTCTTCGCTGTTGAGGCTGGCGCTGCTGACGATCTGGCCGGTGCGCACTTCGTCTTCGCCGGCCACCTGGAAGTTGACCCGGGTACCCGGCTTGACCTCGTCGAACTGGCGGTAGCTGAAGCGCGCCTCGACCATCGGGTTGGTGGTGCGTGGGATCAGCTGGAAGATCGGCTGGCCCTTGGCTGCGTACTGGCCGTCGTCCACCAACTGGCGCGCGACCACGCAATCGCAGGGGCTGGTGAGGGTGCCGGACAGTTGCTTGCCGAACAGCTCCTCGATTTTCGCCGGCTCCAGCTGTGCGTCTTCAAGGTTGCCCTTGAGCATGTCCAGCATGCTGGTGGTGAAGCTGGCCAGTGGCGCGCCCTTGGCGATCTGCCCACCGCTTTCGACCAGGCTGCTCACGGTACCGTCGCGCGGCATGGTGACGTTGGTGGTGGGCACTGCGACCACACCGGCTTCGGCATGGCTGACGAAATACATGCCATACAACGATTTGGCGACGAAGCCAAAGGCCGCAACGCCGACCACGAACACGCCCAGTGTGACGGTGACTGCCTTGAAACGGCCGAAGGCGCTCAGGCCCGACCCACCGTCCTTCTGCTTGCGCGCCTTGGTGAAGTTGTCGCGCTGCAGGGTGCTGAGTACGTCGCCGATGCTGATCAGCTCACCCGACAGGTGGCTGGTGATGATGTGCCGCAACGTGGCGATGTCGCGAGGTTCAAGGTTCTGGAACTGCGCACCGATACGGCCATTGTCCGGGTTGTACGAGCGCACCTGGAACTCGATGTCGATCGACAGGCCCAGGTTGTCGACCACGAACTGCAGGCGCCCGCGCAGCACATCGCCCACCGACTGCGGTTGCTTGGCGTGGAAGCTCAGGCCGCCGGCAGAAAGGTCTTCGACCTTGACCTCGTGGACCTGGCGCTGGGCGTCCAGGAACCGCAGCTTGGCGGGAATGCGTACCCGGGCGTGTTGGCGCTGGGCTTCGGACTCATGCACGACATTGACGTTCACGGCGGTATTCATGGTGGTTTGTTCCTGTTAGATCCGATCCGGGTTGGGCTCACACGACCATGAACAGCACAGCAACGAAGATGCTGGCAGCCGAGAAGGTCATGGTCCGCGAGGACCAGGTGTTGAACCATTGTTGAAAGCTGGCGAGGTCACGCTTGAGGGCAGTGGGCTGACGCGTCCACGACTGCTTGTCGAGGCGGAAGAACACGTAGATCTTCATCAGCGCGCCGATGATCTGGTTGTAATAGAGAATCAGCGGGTAGGCTGGGCCTACGTTGTGGCCTGAGCACAGCAGCATGATGGTGAGGATCAGGCGCGTGATGCCGATCCACAGCAGGTACACCAGCAAGAAGGCCATGCCGAACTTGAGGCTGGCGATCACCGCCACGGTCAGGCCCAGCAGGCTGGTCCACATCGACACGCGCTGGTCGAACAACACGATGCTGGTGAACAGCCCCAGGCGGCGCAGGCCAAGGCCCAGTGCCCGTGAGTTCTGCCGCAGGTTGTTGCCGTACCAGCGGTACATCAGCTTGCGGCTGGCCTTGAGGAAGCTTTTTTCCGGCGGGTGCTCGACCGTGTTGATGGCGGCGTCCGGCACGTAGAAGGTGTCGTAGCCCAGGCGCATCAGGCTGAACCAGCTGGACTTGTCGTCTCCGGTAAGGAACTTGAAGCGGCCCAGGCGCCAGTGCATCAGCGAGTCGCTTTCGACGTCGGCGATGAACTCGGGGTTGGTCACCACACTGGCGCGGAACATCGACATGCGCCCGGTCATGGTAAGCACGCGCTTGGACAGGGCCATCGAGCACATGTTGATGTGGCGCTGGGCGAAGCGCAGCTTGTGCCACTCGCTCATGATGTAGCCGCCACGCACTTCGCAGAATTCATTGGTGGTCAGGCCGCCCACATTGGGGAACAGCTTGAACCACGGCACGGTCTTGCGCACCACGCCGTCGGCCAGCACGGTGTCACCGTCGATTACCGCCACCACGGCGTTCTCGTCCGGCAGCATGCGCGAGATGGCGCGGAAGCCGTAGGCCAGGCCATCGCGCTTGCCGGTACCGGCGATACGCACGATGTCCAGCTTCACGTGGGCCGGCGGGTTGTACTTGGCCCACAGGCTTTTCACCAGCAGTTCATCGGACATTTCCACCAGCGAGCAGACCACGGTGGTGGGGAAGCCGCAGTTGATCGCCTCGCGGATCACCGAGCTGTACACCTGGGCGGTGGTCAGCGCTTCGATACGGAAGCTGGTGACCATCAGGTAGACATGCGACGGGTCGGTGGCGTTACCCATTTTCTGCACCTTGCGGCGCAGGTACGGGTACACGCCGTAGAGGAAGATCATGCCGCGGATGAAATGGGTGGCGCCCATGGAGTAGCGCCAGATGCCGACTGCGCCGACCAGGAAGATGAAGTGCTTCGACTGCGAGTCGAAGATATCAGCTGGCAGGGCCAGGGCGATCAGCATGAGCAGGCTCATGTAGAGCAGCCACCCGGCGCACTGCAACAGCACTGTCTGGAGCCTTTGCATGTTCAGCATCCGTCGAGAATTCGGGAAAGGGTGGGCAGCGAGGAGGCGGCTCTTGTCGAGTGCCTCATCGCTGCCCGGCCGGGCACTTACCAGCAGATGCCTTCGGTACGGTGGGTGGTGCTGGTCGGTTTGTTCATGAAGCCGACCAGGTCGATCACCTGCTTGCCGGCTGGCGCTTGCAGGGCCAGCGCACGGAACTGCTCGTCACGGTTGCCGAGGACGATGATGTCGGCGTTGTCGATCACCTGCTGCAAGTTGGCGTTGAGCAGCGACGACACGTGCGGGATCTTCGACTCGATGTAGTCCTTGTTGGCACCGTGAACACGGGCGTACTGGACGTTCTCGTCGTAGATGTCCAGCTGGTAGCCCTTGCCGATCAGGCGCTCGGCCAGTTCCACCAGCGGGCTTTCGCGCAGGTCGTCGGTGCCGGCCTTGAAGCTCAAGCCCAGCAGGGCGACCTTGCGCTTGTCGTGGGCTTCGATCAGCTCGAAGGCGTTCTGCACCTGCGATTCGTTGCTGCGCATCAGCGAGTCGAGCAGCGGTGCCCGCACGTCGAGGCTGGCGGCGCGGTAGGTGAGGGCGCGTACGTCCTTGGGCAGGCAAGAGCCGCCGAAGGCGAAGCCAGGGCGCATGTAGTACTGGGACAGGTTGAGGACCTTGTCCTGGCAGACCACGTCCATCACCTCGCGGCCATCGACGCCCACCGCCTTGGCGATGTTGCCGATTTCGTTGGCGAAGGTGACCTTGGTGGCGTGCCATACGTTGCAGGTGTACTTGATCATCTCGGCCACTTCGATCGGCTTGCGGATGACCGGGGCGTCGAGTTCTTCGTACAGGGCCTGGAGGATGTCACCGCTGGCGCTGTCCAGTTCGCCGATGACCGTCATCGGTGGCTGGTCGTAGTCCTTGATGGCGGTGCTTTCACGCAGGAATTCCGGGTTGACCGCCACACCGAAGTCGACGCCGGCCTTCTTGCCCGAGCAATCTTCCAGGATCGGGATGACCACGTTCTTGACGGTGCCAGGCAGCACGGTGCTGCGCACCACGATGGTGTGACGGCGGGTGGTGTCACGCAGCACGTAGCCGATTTCGCGGCACACGGACTCGATGTACTCCAGGCCCAGGTCGCCGTTTTTCTTGCTGGGGGTGCCCACGCAGATCATCGACACATCGCTGGCACGGATGGCTTCGGCGAAGTCGGTAGTGCCGCGCAGGCGGCCATTGGCGATGCCCTGTTGCAGCAGTGCTTCCAGGCCAGGTTCGACGATGGGCGACTTGCCCTGGTTGATCAGGTCGATCTTGGTGCTGGACACGTCCACACCGATCACTTCATGGCCACGCGCCGTCAGGCAGCCTGCACAGACTGCACCCACATAACCCAAACCAAAGATGCTGATACGCATCGCTATCACCTCATGTGTTTATCACGCCGACGCCTCCGCAGAGAGCCGGGCTGGGTTGATTAACAACAGTTTTCGGGCGCACGGATCCATGGCGAATGCACACTTCGCCGAGCGCAGGCAAAATAAATCCGGAACGCAAAAAGTTATGCGCTCAAAGTTGGCACTCAATAGCCATTCATTAAAAAACGTGCCCTGAAATGCAGCCGTCTTTATTGCAATGCGCTACTTGGCGCGTTGCTGTGCTTGTTTTTTCAAGTGAATAAATCCTTTGAAATCAACCACTAGGACGATTTGTAAGGGACGCGTCTCTCCTGCATGGACAAGGTCTTCGGGGGGTTCCGTGATACCTGTCGAATTTCTTATGGCGGGCAGTGGATACCCGCCGTTGTCATCTGTAAGTCATCTCTCACAGCCCGTAGGCAGGACAATCGTTACGGCACTATGAGCGATTGCCTTTGGTAGAAGTTCCTGAGCCGGTTTCGCTCGAATGAAAGATTTCTAAATATTTATTCAGTTGCGGACAGTTTCAAATTGATAGCACGCGGGTGTTTCACCCCCGTGTATGAAGGACGTAACTGTTGCGAGATATTTTTATGCCAGCATCTGAAAATTTTTTTCAGAATTCGTCAAAAAAGGTATGAACGGTCTTATGTCGTTTGGCGATAAAGGTGGGCGTGCTGGATTTTTGGCGTCGGATTAATGGCGTTATGGCGGTTTGCAGCGTGCCCTGTTGCAGGGCGGAGAGGGGGTGTGGGCTGCTGGCCCCTTCGCGGGTGAACCCGCTCCTACGGGTAGCGCATTACCTGTAAGAGCGGGTTTGGCCGTGAAGGGGCGTTACAGGGTCACTCCGAGGGGTGATCGCGCAGGAACACCAAATGGTCCGGCTTGGACTGCTCGGCACTGTAGTAGTACCCCTGAGCATCGAACTGCTTGAGCTGTTCCGGGGTGCTGATGCGCTGCTGGATGACGAAGCGGCTCATCATGCCGCGGGCCTTCTTGGCGTAGAAGCTGATGATCTTGTACTGGCCGTTTTTCTGGTCCTTGAAGTCGACGTTGATCACCCGGGCCTTCAGTGCACTGCGTTTCACTGCACTGAAATACTCGTTACTGGCCAGGTTCAACAGCACGTCATCGCCTTGGTCGGCCAGGGCCTGGTTCAGCCATTCGCTGATGCGCGTGCCCCAGAAGGCGTACAGGTCCTTGCCGCGGGCGTTGGCCAGCTTGGTGCCCATCTCCAGGCGGTAGGGCTGCATCAGGTCGAGCGGGCGCAGCAGGCCATATAGGCCCGAGAGCATGCGCAGGTGGTCCTGAGCGTAGCTGAAGTCGTCTTCACTCAGGCTCTGGGCATCGAGGCCGGTGTACACGTCACCCTTGAACGCCAGCAACGCCTGCTTGGCATTGGCCGGGGTGAAGTCTGGGGTCCAGCTGCCAAAGCGCGCCGCATTCAGGCCGGCGAGCTTGTCGGACAGGTGCATCAGCTCGCTGATCTGCGCCGGCGACAGTTCGCGCAGTTGCTGGATCAGGGCCTGGGATTCATCCAGGTACTGGGGCAGGGTGAAACGCTCGGTCACTGGCGGGGTGTCGTAGTCGAGGGTCTTGGCGGGGGAAATCACCGTCAGCATCGGGTCGGCTCCTGGCATCGTTGGCCGAGGATTCTACGGGGTGGGCGGTACAAGTCCAAACTATGGCGACGATAGTCACAGCCCATGGTCGGTGCAGGCGCTATAGTTCGCGTTTTGCCGTTGCGGAGCCTTCCACTGTGCGCATTGCTTCTGCCTTGCTGGCCGGCCTGCTGAGCCTGGCCGTGCAAGCCGCCCCTTCACCTCAGGTCAGCCTGGACCGCAGCCTGTGGCCCGAACAGCTGGACAGCCCAGCGCTGTTCGATGTGGCTTCTCGGGCAGAAATCCTATCGTTCGCCCAAGTGCTGCACGAAAGCGAGTTGCTGGATGACGCAAGCCTGGCGGCCCGGCTGGGGCTGCGGCAGATCAACCTGCAGAAGGTGCGCCAGGTTCGGGCGCGCATGTGGCAGCGGTTGTGGGAGGGTTATCAACAGGCGCAGCGCAGTTGTGAGCAGGATGCATCATTCTGCTACCCGGTTACGTCCATGGCGGAGTTGCGTACACAAGCGGCGACGTTCGCTGCCGATGTCGGTGCGTTCTATACCGGCTGGATCGAACCGAGCCACCAGTTCCATGTCCGCTACCTGGACGAGCAACTGCGCAAGGCGGCGTTGCTGCCGCAGACCAGCAGCGAAATCGAGCGGTTGTCTTCGCGTGAGCGCAAGGGTGACGAACTGAACGACCGCATGTTCCTGCTGACCTTTGTCGGCGGGCCTGGGCCCGAGGGGGGCAGTACGGATCTACTCACCGATTACCTGCGCCGGCAAAAGCTCGAAGGCACGTTCTTCACGCTCGGTAACCGCTTGCAGCAACGCCGTGATGGCGCGGCGGCAAATGCCTTGCGCCAGCTCTATAGCGGGCAGTGCGTGGGTATCCAGGGGTGGGAATACCGCTCCCATGCGCAGTGGGCCGACTGGCAGGATTCGCTGCGGCGCAGCCAGGCGCGGGTGCAGGCTGATCTGCCCGAGCAGTATGTGCCGCTGTTCCGCCCTCCTTATGGCCAGCGCCGGGCTGACGGCGAAGCGTTCATGGCCCGCCAGCAGTTGCGGGTATCGTTGTGGGACATCGATGCCCAGGATGACGGTGCATTGAGCGCAGAGGCGTCCGCACAGCGCGTATTGACCCTGATGCTGTTGTGGCGCAAGGGCGTGATCCAGTTTCATGACAGCCTTCCCAAGGCGCAGCCGGCGGTGGAATGGTTGCTGCACAATACCGCGCAAAGCGGCATCGGCTGGGAGGATTGCCGGGAATATGGATACCGCGAATAGAGGGTATGACTTTTGAGCGTAGTCCCCTCTGACGCTGGCGCCAAGGCCTCTTCGTCAATCGGAAAAATAAACTTCAAAAATGCGTAAAAATGCTTTTTTCGGTCATGGTTTTTGCGGTATGAAGAAACCAGACAGCCGATTCCTGCAGCACAGGTGGCGTCATCCAGGCCCACCTAGCCAGGTTCGCTTCCCGCCCGTAACAACGCGGATACGGGAACAGCGGCAGTCACTCTGCGGCGTAACAGACCACGCCGTGTGGCTTCGACATAAGGTGACCGAGTATGGATGACCAAGGACGCAACCCTTCCTCCAGCAAGCCAATCCTGTATGTGCTCGATACCAACGTCCTGATTCACGACCCTAACGCGTTACTGAACTTCGAGGAGCACCATGTCGCCATCCCGATGACGGTGCTGGAGGAACTCGACAAGCTCAAGACCGGCAAACAAAGCATCGCCGCCGAATGCCGCCAAGCCATCCGCCTGATAGACCAGACCCTCGGTGACGCTTCGCCCAGCGATGTCGAGCAGGGCGTACCGATCCAGCGCAACAAGAGCGGCCCCAAGGGGTTCCTGTCCATCCTGATGACCCCGCGCAACGAGCCGAACAAGCTGCTGCCGGAAAACCTCAACGACAACATCATCATCAATCAGTTGCTCGAAGTCCGGGCCCGGCGCACCGACCTGGACGTCGTGCTGGTCACCAAAGACATCAACATGCGCCTGAAGGCGCGCGCTTGCGGTATAGCGGCTGAGGACTACAGCACCGACCAACTGGTCGATGACGTGTCTTTGCTGTCCAAGGGCTACCATTCGGTCACCGGCTCGTTCTGGGACCGCGTGAGCAAGGTCGATACCCGCCAGGAGCGCGGCCGCACCTGGCATCGGGTGCAGATGATCGACAACCTGCCAGCTGTGCACGTCAATGAGTTCATCATCGATGAGCAGGGCTTCGTCGGGTGGATCAAGGGCATTCGTGACGACGAACTGCTGCTGCTCGACCTGCACCAGGAGCCGTTGCTGCACCAGGAAGCCTGGGGCCTGAAACCACGCGACATTCACCAAAGCCTGGCGCTGTTTGCCCTGCTGGACCCGGATATCCACCTGGTGAACCTGACCGGCGCCGCCGGCTCCGGTAAAACCATCCTGGCACTGGCTGCGGCCATCGAGCAGACCATGGTCAGCAAGCGCTACCGGCGCATCATCGCCACCCGCAGCGTGCAGGGGCTGGACCAGGAGATTGGCTTCCTGCCGGGTACCGAAGCAGAGAAGATGGAGCCGTGGCTGGGCGCCATCACTGACAACCTCGAAGCTTTGCACATGGATGACGAAAGCACCCATGGCAGCGTCGAATACATCCTTGAGCGCGTGCCGCTGCAGTTCAAGTCGCTGAACTACATCCGTGGCCGCAGCTTCCAGCAGAGCCTGATCCTGATTGACGAGTGCCAGAACCTGACGCCGCACCAGATGAAAACCATCATCACCCGTGCCGGCTCCGGGTCCAAGGTGGTCTGCCTGGGCAACCTGGCGCAGATCGACACCCCCTACCTGTCCGCGACCAGCTCGGGCCTGACCTACCTGACCGAGCGCTTCAAGGACTTCCCCCACGGCGTGCACATCACCCTGCAGGGCGTGCCTCGCTCGGTGCTGGCCGAGTACGCCGAGTCTCATTTGTAAACCCTGTAGCCGGGCAGATTACTGCCCGGCCTCTTCGTGGACACGCCCGTTCACAGGATCTCCACTTGATTCGAGGCCATGGAGCTCCTGTGGGAGCGGGTGTGCCTGCGAAGAGGCAAAACCTGCCGACACATACCTCTGCTCAAACCTGACCCACAGGTTTACACTGCGAAATCCCTTCACAGGAGCAGAGCAGTGCTGACACATCTTGATTCCCAGGGGCGGGCCAACATGGTCGACGTCACTGAAAAGGCCGTGACCGAGCGCGAGGCTACCGCCGAGGCGCGGGTGCGCATGTTGCCGCAGACCTTGCAGATGATCGTCGACGGTGAGCACCCCAAGGGTGACGTGTTCGCCGTGGCGCGCATTGCCGGGATACAGGCGGCGAAAAAAACCAGCGACCTGATCCCGCTGTGCCACCCGCTGATGCTCACCAGCGTCAAGGTCGAGCTCAGCGCCGAGGGGCAGGACGCCGTTCGCATCGTCGCCCGCTGCAAGCTGGCCGGGCAGACCGGTGTGGAGATGGAGGCGCTGACCGCCGCCAGCGTGGCCGCGCTGACGATCTATGACATGTGCAAGGCTGTGGATAAAGGTATGGTCATCGAGCAGGTGCGCCTGCTGGAAAAAGTCGGTGGCAAGAGTGGCCATTACAAGGTGGAGGCGTGATGAAGGTCAACGTGATGTACTTCGCCCGTTACCGCGAACTGTTGGGCGTGGATGCCGAGCGGGTGGAGGGGGCGTTCAAGGTGCTCGATGATGTGCGCCAGGCCTTGGTTGCCAAGGGCGGGCAGTATGAAGTGCTGGCCGAGCAGAACCTGATGTGCGCGCGCAACGAAGAGCTGTGCAAGCTCGATGAACCGCTGGAAGAGGGCGATGAAGTGGCGTTCTTCCCACCGGTGACCGGAGGCTGAACATGGCTGTACGAGTGCAGGAAGGCGCGTTCGACCCGGGGGCTGAGACCAATGCCATGCATGCAGCCAATGTGGGCGTGGGCGCGGTGGTCGGTTTTGTCGGCTATGTGCGGGATTTCAACGATGGCCGCGAAGTGGCGGGGATGTTCCTCGAACACTATCCGGGCATGACCGAAAAGGCCCTGGCCAAGATCGTGGTCGAGGCCGAGCAGCGTTGGCCGCTCTTGAAAGTGGAGGTGCTGCACCGCATCGGTGCGCTGGAACCGGGCGAACCGATTGTGTTCGTGGGGGTGGCCAGTGCCCATCGGCAGGCGGCGTTCGATGCCTGCAACTTCATCATGGACTACCTGAAGACCCGGGCGCCGTTCTGGAAGAAGGAGAATACTCAGGAAGGGCCAAGGTGGGTGGAGGGGCGGCAGAGTGACCAGGATGCGGCGGGGCGCTGGTAATCAAGGCGCCGCCGGTCGCCTGTAGGAGCGGGTTTACCCGCGAAAGGGCCGGCCCTGCTGGCCAATCTCCACCCGACAATCTGCGCATCAAAGCCGACATCCCGGGGCCGCTGCGCGGCCCAATCGCGACACAAGGCCGCTCCCACAGATTGATCGCGTGTAGCCCGCTGAAGGTCAGTGATGATACGAGTCATCTTCACCAGCAAAGCTGATTGACACACCACTGGATGGGTGGAGGGGAAGCAGAGTGACCAGGATGCGGCGGGCCGCTGGTAATCAAGGCGCCGCTGATCCTTTGTGGGAACAACTGTCTTGCTCAATTTCTGAAAGCTGGCGCCATCCGTGTGGGAGCGGCCTTGTGTCGCGAAAGGGCCGCGTAGCGGCCCCCGACAATCTCCGCATCAAAGCCGAAATCCCGGGGCCGCTGTGCGGCCCAATCGCGACACAAGGCCGCTCCCACAGATTGATCGCTTGTAGCCCGCTGAAGGTCAGTGATGATACGAGTCATCTTCACCAGCAAAGCTGATTGACACACCACTGGATGGGTGGAGGGGAAGCAGAGTGACCAGGATGCGGCGGGCCGCTGGTAATCAAGGCGCCGCTGATCCTTTGTGGGAGCAACTGTCTTGCTCAATTCCTGAAAGCTGGCGCCGTGTGGGAGCGGCCTTGTGTCGCGAAAGGGCCGCGGAGCGGCCCCCGACAATCTCCGCATCAAAGCCGAAATCCCGGGGCCGCTGCGCGGCCCAATCGCGACACAAGGCCGCTGCCACAGGGCGCATGTAGCCTGCTGAAGTCAGTGATGCTTGCGCGGCACCGGCTTGAGCAGTTCATCCGGCGGCATCTCGCACTTGATCTTGCGCCCTAGCAGCGCTTCGATCGCCGGCAGCTGATACGAGTCATCTTCACCGGCAAAGCTGATCGACACACCACTGGTGCCGGCACGGCCGGTACGGCCAATGCGGTGCACGTAGTCGTCAGGGTCTTCCGGCAGGGTGAAGTTGATCACGTGGCTGATGCCATCGATATGGATCCCGCGCCCGGCCACGTCGGTGGCCACCAGCACGGTGATGCGCCCTTCGCGGAAGCTCTCCAGGGTTCGGATGCGCTTGTGCTGCGGCACGTCGCCCGACAGCTGGGCGGCATTGATACCGTCGCGTACCAGCTTTTCCTCGATGCGCCGCACTTCGTCCTTGCGGTTGGCGAACACCATCACCCGTTCCCACTTGTTCTGGGTTACCAGGTTGTACAGCAGCTTGTACTTGTCGCTGCCGGCCACCGCATACACGTGCTGCTCCACCGTTTCGCTGGCCACGTTCTCCGGCTCGATCTCGACAATGGCCGGGTTGGTGGTCCACTGCTTGGCCAGGTTCATCACATCGTCGGTGAAGGTGGCGGAGAACAGCAGGGTCTGGCGCTCGCTTTTCGGCGGTGTCTGACGAATGATTTGGCGGACCTGGGGGATGAAGCCCATGTCGAGCATGCGGTCGGCTTCGTCAAGCACCATCACCTCGACCATGTCCAGGTGCACTTCGCCACGCTGGTTGAAGTCCAGCAGGCGGCCCGGGGTGGCCACCAGGATATCGCAGTGGCGCGCTTCCAGGGCTTTGAGCTGCTTGTCGAAGTCCATGCCACCGACGAAGCTCATCACGTTCAGGCCGGTGTACTTGGTCAGGGCAGCGGCGTCCTTGGCGATCTGCACCACCAGCTCGCGGGTGGGGGCGATGATCAGCGCGCGCGGCTCGCCCATGTAGCGCTCTTTAGGCGGTGGCGTCTGCTGCAACTGGGAAATGATCGAGATCAGGAAGGCGGCCGTCTTGCCGGTGCCCGTCTGGGCCCGGCCGATAGCGTCCTGGCCACGCAGGGTGTAACCCAGGACCTGCGCCTGGATTGGCGTGCAGTACGGGAAGCCCAGGTCGTGGATGGCGTGCATCAGCTCGTTGGACAGCTTGAAGTCGTGGAAGCGGGTTTTGCCTTCCTGCGGCTCGACCACGAAGTCTTCGGGCTTCCACAGGCTGGCCTGCGGCTTGGGCTTGCGTTCGCGGCGCGGTTTTTCCTTGGCCGGTTGTTCGGCAGGTGGCGTCGCGGCGGCAGGTTGCTCAGCCTTGGGGGCGGGGTTGGCATGGGGTGCGGCCGGTTTTGCCGCGGGCCGGGCTTCCGGCGTCACGCTGGCAGCAGGAGCGGCGGCTTGTGGCGCGGCCTCTCCCTTGCCGAATATTTTTCTGAGTGCTTTGAGCACGGTCGTCTCATCAACTGATTAAGGAATGTACGCCGGGCAGTGTAATGCAAGATCCGGGCGCGGCGTAGCGGAATACGCCCACAACTACAAGCGAGGCTGCCTATTGCAGCTGCTTGCTCAGCCAGTCGTGGATATCGTTCAGTTCTTCGACCACCACTTCGTGTTCCATCGGGTATTCGTACCAGCGGGCAGCGACGCCCCAGGTGTTCAGGTACTCGAAGGCGGTACGGCCCATGGACGGGATGACCACCGGGTCATGCACGCCATGCAGGCACAGGGCCGGTGTGCGCTGCTGGCAGGCACTCAACTGATGCTGGTCATTGAAGGTGGGGGCATAGGTGGACAGGGCGATCACCCCACCCAGTGCTTCCTGCCACTTTATATAGGCAGTGTGCAGCACCACCGCGCCGCCCTGGGAGAAGCCGGCCAGGAAGATCCGCGACAGGTTGATGCCTTTGGCCTGCTCGGCCTTGATCAGCGCAACCACCTGCTCGGCAGACGCTTCCAGCTGCGCTTCGTCGATGGCTCGGGCCGGGGTCATGGCCTTGATGTCATACCAGCTGGGCATGGCATAGCCGCCGTTGATGGTCACGGGGCGGGTCGGTGCCTGGGGCATGATGAAGCGTGTGCTGAGCAAGCGCTCCTGCATGAATTCGGCCACAGGTAGGAAGTCGTAACGGTCGGCCCCCAGACCGTGCAACCAGATCACACAGGCGTCAGCGGTTTTCTGTGGTTCGAGAATCAGCGGGTTGGTCATGACTGCTCCGAAAGTGTGCGGGTCTTGTTATGGCGTGCGTGAAAAGAAAGCACCGGAAATGATTGTCGGAAAAAGAATGTCGCAACGATACAACTTTTCCTACTTGACGAGCGCTTAAACGCTACAGCCAGAAAATTTGGTACGCGGTTTGCAACTCAACCTGTGATGCAAAGGGCAGGCCGTGACGGTAACACCCTCTGCACGCGAAGGCTGTCACAGAACAGTCCATTGCGCCAATTGACCCAATAACAAGCCAATACGGGTCGGATACGCCTCAAAAGGGTGCGGTGCAATTCCGGCTCGATACAACAAGAGCGATTTGGAGGTTGTGAATGAAGATGTTGAAAACCACCCTGGCAGTCCTGACCGCTGCCGCCGCGCTGGGCGCAGTGAGCACTGCCCAGGCCGGCGCCACCTATGATGCGGTCAAGAAGAAGGGCTTCGTCCAGTGTGGCGTGAGCGACGGTCTTCCAGGCTTCTCGGTACCTGATGCGCAGGGCAAGATCGTCGGCATCGATGCCGATGTCTGCCGCGCCGTGGCCGCCGCCGTGTTCGGTGATGCCACCAAGGTCAAGTTCAGCCAGCTCAACGCCAAGGAACGCTTCACTGCCCTGCAGTCGGGCGAGGTCGACGTGCTGTCGCGTAACACCACCTGGACCAGCTCGCGCGATGCCGGCATGGGCCTGGTGTTCGCGGGTGTCACCTACTATGACGGCGTCGGCTTCCTGGTCAACAAGAAGCTTGGCGTTTCCAGCGCCAAAGAGCTCGATGGCGCGACCATCTGCATCCAGGCCGGTACCACCACCGAGCTGAACGTGTCGGACTTCTTCCGTGCCAATGGCCTGAAGTACACCCCGATTACCTTCGACACCTCTGACGAGAGCGCCAAATCGCTGGAGTCTGGCCGTTGCGACGTGCTGACTTCGGACAAATCGCAGCTGTTCGCCCAGCGCTCCAAGCTGGCTGCGCCGACCGACTACGTGGTGTTGCCGGAAACCATCTCCAAGGAGCCACTGGGCCCGGTAGTGCGTAAAGGCGACGAGGAGTGGTTCAGCATCGTCAAGTGGACCCTGTTCGCCATGCTCAATGCCGAAGAAGCGGGCATCACTTCCAAGAACGTCGAGGCCGAGGCCAAGGCCACCAAGAACCCGGATGTCGCCCGACTGCTGGGTGCGGATGGCGAGTATGGCAAGGACCTCAAGCTGCCCAAAGACTGGGTAGTGCAGATCGTCAAGCAAGTGGGTAACTATGGCGAAGTGTTCGAGAAGAACCTGGGCCAGAGCACTGACTTGAAGATCGACCGTGGCATGAACGCCCTGTGGAACAACGGCGGCATCCAGTACGCGCCTCCAGTGCGCTGATGGCTGCATCCTGCGGCGGCATTCCGCCGCCGCAGGCTGTTCGAATCCCTACTGTCCGGGGCACTTCATGCAAAATCAAATCGGCGCACCCAAGGGCTTGTCCCTTAACGATCCGCGTGTGCGCGCGTGGCTGTTCCAGATCCTCACGATCGTCTTCGTGGTCGGCCTGGGCTGGTACCTGTTTCACAACACGCAAACCAACCTGCAACACCGGGGCATTACCTCGGGCTTCGACTTCCTCGACCGCAGTGCCGGCTTCGGCATCGCCCAGCACCTGATCCCCTATGTGGAATCCGACAGTTATGCGCGGGTGTTCGTCATCGGCCTGCTCAATACGCTGTTGGTGACCTTCATCGGCGTCATTCTGGCGACGATACTGGGCTTCATCATCGGTGTAGCGCGCCTGTCACCGAACTGGATGATCAGCAAACTGGCAACCGTGTATGTGGAAACCTTCCGCAACATTCCGCCGTTGCTGCAGATTCTGTTCTGGTACTTCGCCGTGTTCCTGACCCTGCCGGGACCGCGGGGCAGCATCAACATCGACGACATGTTCTTCATCAGCAACCGCGGCCTGAACATGCCGGGTGCGTCGATGGCCGACGGTTTCTGGCCATTCGTGGTGGCCCTGGCAGTAGCGATTGTCGCGATCGTGCTGATGGTGCGCTTTGCCAACAAGCGCTTCGACGAGACCGGCGTGCCGTTCCACAAATTCTGGGTGGGCCTGGCGCTGTTCATCGCCATCCCAGGGCTGAGCGTGTTGCTGTTCGGCAGCCCGGTCAGCTGGGAAGTGCCGCAGCTCAAAGGCTTCAACTTTGTCGGTGGCTGGGTGCTGATCCCCGAGTTGCTGGCGCTGACCCTGGCGCTGACTATCTATACGGCAGCCTTCATCGCCGAGATCGTGCGTTCCGGCATCCGTTCGGTCAGCCATGGCCAGACCGAAGCCGCGCGCTCGCTGGGCCTGCGCGAGGGCCCGACCCTGCGCAAGGTGATCATTCCCCAGGCACTGCGGGTGATCATTCCGCCGCTGACCAGCCAATACCTCAACCTGGCGAAGAACTCTTCGCTGGCGGCCGGTATCGGCTACCCGGAGATGGTCTCGCTGTTCGCCGGCACCGTGCTCAATCAGACCGGCCAGGCCATCGAGGTGATCGCCATCACCATGAGTGTCTATCTCGCCATCAGCATCAGTATTTCGCTGCTGATGAACTGGTACAACAAGCGCATTGCGCTGATCGAGCGGTGAGGATACGCCCGTGAATGCCCATGTTTTCAAACCCGATATGCCGCCACCGGTGAAAACCGTCGGCGTGCTCGCATGGATGCGTGCCAATCTGTTCTCCAGCTGGCTCAACACGCTGTTGACCCTGTTCGCCCTCTACCTGGTGTGGCTGATCGTACCGCCGTTGCTGCAGTGGGCGTTGATCGATGCCAACTGGGTCGGCACCACGCGCGCCGATTGCACCAAGGACGGCGCCTGCTGGGTGTTCGTGCAGCAGCGCTTTGGCCAGTTCATGTACGGCTATTACCCGACTGAGCTGCGCTGGCGTGTGGACCTGACCGTGTGGCTTGCCGTGCTCGGCGCCGCGCCGTTGTTCATCAAGCGTTTCCCGCGCAAAGCCTTCTATGGCCTGGGCTTCCTGGTGCTGTACCCGGTACTGGCCAATACCCTGCTGCACGGTGGGTACCTGGGCCTGGAAAGCGTACCGACCAGCCAGTGGGGCGGGTTGATGCTGACCCTGGTGATCGCCACCGTGGGCATCGTCGGCGCCTTGCCGCTGGGCATCCTGCTGGCACTGGGCCGGCGTTCGAGGATGCCGGCCGTGAAAGTGGTGTGCGTGACCTTCATCGAGTTCTGGCGAGGCGTACCGCTGATCACCGTGCTGTTCATGTCGTCGGTGATGCTGCCGTTGTTCCTGCCAGAAGGCATGAGCTTCGACAAGCTGCTGCGGGCGATGATTGGTGTGATCCTGTTCCAGTCGGCGTACATCGCCGAGGTGGTGCGCGGCGGCCTGCAGGCCATCCCCAAGGGCCAGTACGAAGCCGCCGCGGCCATGGGCCTTGGCTACTGGCGCTCGATGGGGCTGGTGATCTTGCCGCAGGCGCTGAAGCTTGTGATCCCCGGCATCGTCAACACCTTCATTGCCCTGTTCAAGGACACCAGCCTGGTGATCATCATCGGCCTGTTCGACCTGCTCAACAGCGTCAAGCAAGCAGCCGCAGACCCCGCCTGGTTGGGCATGGCCACCGAGGGCTACGTGTTCGCCGCCCTGGTGTTCTGGATTTTCTGTTTCGGTATGTCCCGCTACTCCATGCATCTGGAGCGCAAGCTGGACACTGGCCACAAGCGTTAGGAGTTTCGAAATGAGTGAAGCGATCAAGCAGCCTGCTGGCCCCGAAGGCATCATCCAGATGCAGGGTGTGAACAAGTGGTACGGCCAGTTCCATGTGCTCAAGGACATCAACCTGAACGTGCGCCAGGGCGAACGCATCGTGCTGTGCGGCCCGTCCGGCTCGGGCAAGTCCACCACCATCCGCTGCCTTAACCGCCTGGAAGAGCACCAGCAAGGGCGCATCGTGGTCGATGGCGTGGAGCTGACCAACGACCTCAAGCAGATCGAGGCCATCCGCCGCGAGGTGGGCATGGTGTTCCAGCACTTCAACCTGTTCCCGCACCTGAGCATCCTGGAGAACTGCACCCTGGCGCCGATGTGGGTGCGCAAGATGCCACGGCGCAAGGCCGAGGAAATTGCCATGCACTACCTGGAGCGTGTGCGGATTCCGGAGCAGGCACACAAGTACCCTGGTCAGTTGTCTGGCGGCCAGCAGCAGCGTGTGGCCATTGCCCGCGCGTTGTGCATGAAGCCCAAGATCATGCTGTTCGACGAACCGACCTCGGCACTGGACCCGGAAATGGTCAAGGAAGTGCTCGATACCATGGTGGGCCTGGCCGAGGATGGCATGACCATGCTCTGCGTGACCCACGAGATGGGCTTTGCCCGTACCGTGGCGAACCGGGTTATCTTCATGGACAAGGGCGAGATTGTGGAGCAGGCCGCGCCGGATGACTTCTTCGACCGGCCGCGCAGTGACCGGACCAAGTTGTTCCTCAGCCAGATCCTGCATTGATGCAGTAGCGGCAGCAGACTCGGCCAACTGTGGAGCGGCCTTGTGTCGCGATGGGCCGCAAAGCGGCCCCGGGCATATGCCCTGCGAAGCTGAAATTTTGGGGCCGCTAGGCGGCCCATCGCGACGCAAGGCCGCTCCCACAGGGTTGCGGAACGGCTTAAGGCCTCACCCTACTTTTCTTCTTGCGTTACAGCCGGCGCCGGCGGCGGCCGCAGCCCCACCTCGGCGATCAGCTTCAATTGCTGACCGTTGCGCATCACCTCGATGGTGATCTTCTCGTTGGGCTTGATCCGCGCTACCTGGTTCATCGACTTGCGCCCGTCGCCGGCCGGCTCGCCATTGATGCTCAGGATCACGTCACCCAGTTGCAGCCCGGCCTTGGCCGCTGGCCCCTCGCGGAAGATACCCGCCACCACGATGCCTGGGCGGTCCTTCATGCCGAACGATTCTGCCAGCTCCTGGCTCAGTGGCTGTACTTCGATACCCAGCCATCCACGGATCACCTGGCCGTGTTCGACGATCGACTTCATCACCTCGAGTGCCAGTTTTACCGGGATGGCGAAGCCGATGCCCTGCGAGCCACCGGACTTGGAAAAGATCGCGGTATTGATACCGATCAGGTTGCCATTGGCATCCACCAGCGCGCCACCGGAGTTGCCCGGGTTGATCGCCGCGTCGGTCTGGATGAAGTCTTCGTAGTTGTTCAGCCCCAGCTGGTTGCGGCCAGTGGCGCTGATGATGCCCATGGTCACCGTCTGGCCGACGCCGAACGGGTTGCCGATGGCCAGCGACACGTCGCCGATGTGAATGGTGTCGGAACGGCCGATGGTGATCGCCGGCAGGTTCTTCAAGTCGATCTTCAGCACCGCCAGGTCGGTTTCCGGGTCGCTGCCGATCACGCGGGCCAGGGTTTCGCGGCCATCCTTCAGCGCTACGACGATCTGGTCGGCGCCGCTGGTAACGTGGTTGTTGGTCAGCAGGTAGCCCTCTGGGCTCATGATTACCGCCGAGCCCAGGCTTGATTCCCATCGGCGCTGTTTGGGCAGGTTATCGCCGAAGAAGCGGCGGAACTGCGGGTCTTCGAACAGCGGGTGGGCGCTTTTGTTCACCACCTTGGTGGTGTACAGGTTGGCCACCGCCGGGGCGGCCAGGGTCACGGCGTCGGCGTACGACACCGGGCCTTGCATGATCCGCGTGGTCTGTGGCGCTTGCTGCAGGTTGACGTCCTGGCTGGGCAGCCCGACCCATTGCGGAAAACGCTGGATGATCAGCATGGCGATCAGTATGCCGGTAAGCAGGGGCCAGCCGAAGTAACGCAAAGCCTTGAACATGAACGAATCCTGAAAAGAGCAGGGGCCAGCGGCCTGGCAGTGGGGCATGAGCGCGCGCGATCATACACCGGTTCCCCCAGTGACAGCGACGGCCCATAATGGCCGGCATTATACGGGCGTTCGTCAGGCGTTGTGCCCGAGAAAAGCGCAGTTTTCGAGGAGATTTTCATGGCCGTCGCTCTAAACACCCTGGTCGAGGAAGCCGAGCGTTACCTGGGCAGCGCGAAGATCCAGGATTATTGCCCAAATGGCCTGCAGGTCGAAGGCCGGCCGCAGGTCAGCCGTATTGTCAGTGGTGTTACCGCCAGCCAGGCATTGCTGGATGCCGCCGTCGAGGCCGAGGCCGATCTGGTGCTGGTGCACCATGGTTATTTCTGGAAGGGCGAGAACCCGTGCATCACCGGCATTCGCCAGCGTCGCCTGAAGACCTTGCTGAATAACGATATAAGCCTGTTGGCGTTCCACCTGCCCTTGGACGTGCACCCGGACGTGGGCAACAATGTGCAGCTGGCGCGGCAACTGGAGATCACTGTCGAAGGGCCGCTAGACCCGGAAAACCCCAAAGTGGTCGGGCTGATTGGTTCGCTCGCCGAATCCATGACCGCGCGCGATTTTGCCCGGCGGGTGCAAGAGGTGCTGGGGCGTGAGCCGTTGCTGGTCGAAGGCAATGAAATGATCCGCCGGGTGGGCTGGTGCACCGGCGGCGGGCAGGGCTATATCGACACGGCGATTGCCGCCGGGGTCGACCTGTACCTGACTGGCGAGGCGTCCGAGCAGACCTACCACAGTGCTCGCGAGAATGGCGTCAGCTTCATTGCGGCCGGGCACCATGCCACTGAACGCTACGGGGTGCAGGCGCTGGGCGATTACCTGGCACGACGGTTTGCCGTGGAGCACTTGTTCATCGATTGCCCGAATCCCATCTGAAGGCGGTGTCGGCCTCTTCGCGGGTGAACCCGCTCCTACGCGCGGGCCTCGTAGGAGCGGAATCACCTGCGAAGAGGCCGGTCCTGCCAGCCCAAACCCCCAGTCATATCGTTAGACTTTTTCGATCTAGCCAGCCTCCTAAATAGAAGCAGCCGCTGTGATAAAGTGGCTCGCTCGAACACGGCCCGCAGGCCGTCCATAAGATCGTTTTTCGTGAGTAGCCATGGTCGACAAACTGACGCACTTGAAACAGCTGGAGGCGGAGAGCATCCACATCATCCGCGAGGTGGCCGCCGAGTTCGACAACCCGGTGATGCTGTACTCGATCGGCAAGGACTCCGCCGTGATGCTGCACCTGGCGCGCAAGGCCTTCTTCCCGGGCAAGCTGCCGTTCCCGGTGATGCACGTCGACACCCAGTGGAAATTCCAGGAGATGTACAGCTTCCGCGACAAGATGGTCGAGGAAATGGGCCTGGAGCTGATCACCCACGTCAACCCTGAGGGTGTGGCGCAAGGCATCAACCCGTTCACCCATGGCAGTTCCAAGCACACCGACATCATGAAGACCCAGGGCCTGAAGCAGGCGCTGGACAAGCATGGTTTCGACGCTGCCTTCGGTGGTGCGCGCCGCGACGAAGAGAAGTCGCGGGCCAAGGAACGTGTGTACTCGTTCCGTGACAGCAAGCACCGCTGGGACCCGAAGAACCAGCGCCCCGAGCTGTGGAACGTGTACAACGGCAAGGTCAACAAGGGCGAGTCGATCCGCGTCTTCCCGCTGTCGAACTGGACCGAACTGGACATCTGGCAGTACATCTACCTTGAAGGCATCCCGATCGTGCCGCTGTACTTCGCCGCCGAGCGTGAAGTCATCGAGAAGAACGGCACCCTGATCATGATCGACGACGAACGTATCCTCGAGCACCTCTCCGAGGAAGAGAAAGCCCGCATCGTCAAGAAGAAGGTGCGTTTCCGTACCCTCGGCTGCTACCCGCTGACGGGCGCTGTCGAGTCGGAAGCCGAGACGCTCACCGACATCATTCAGGAAATGCTCCTGACGCGCACTTCCGAGCGCCAGGGCCGGGTCATCGACCACGATGGCGCCGGTTCCATGGAAGACAAAAAACGTCAGGGCTACTTCTAATTTTCAGGGTTACTCCATGTCGCACCAATCCGATTTGATCAGCGAAGATATCCTCGCTTATCTGGCTCAGCACGAGCGTAAAGAACTGCTGCGTTTCCTCACCTGCGGCAACGTGGATGACGGCAAGAGCACCCTGATCGGGCGCCTGCTGCACGACTCCAAGATGATCTACGAGGACCACCTCGAGGCCATCACCCGTGATTCGAAGAAAGTCGGCACCACCGGCGAAGAAGTCGACCTGGCGCTGCTGGTAGATGGCCTGCAGGCCGAGCGCGAGCAGGGCATCACCATCGATGTCGCCTACCGCTACTTCTCCACCGCCAAGCGCAAGTTCATCATCGCCGACACCCCGGGCCATGAGCAGTACACCCGCAACATGGCCACCGGTGCGTCCACCTGCGACCTGGCGATCATCCTGGTCGATGCCCGCTACGGCGTGCAGACCCAGACCCGCCGCCACAGCTACATCGCGTCGTTGCTGGGTATCAAGCACATCGTGGTCGCGGTCAACAAGATGGACCTGAAGGGCTTCGATGAAGGCGTCTTCGAGTCGATCAAGGCCGACTACCTGAAGTTCGCCGAAGCCATCAACCTGACCCCGAGCAGCCTGCACTTCGTGCCGATGTCGGCGCTCAAGGGTGACAACGTGGTCAACCACAGCGAGCAATCGCCGTGGTACGCCGGCCCGACGCTGATGGAAATCCTCGAAACCGTCGAGGTTTCGGCCGACCGCAACTTCACCGACCTGCGTTTCCCGGTGCAGTACGTCAACCGTCCCAACCTGAACTTCCGCGGCTTCGCGGGCACCATCGCCAGTGGCGTGGTGCACAAAGGTGACGAGATTGTCGTGCTGCCGTCGGGCAAGAGCAGCCGGGTCAAGTCCATCGTCACCTACGAAGGTGAACTGGAAAACGCTGGCCCAGGCCAGGCCGTGACCCTGACCATGGAAGACGAGATCGACATCTCCCGTGGCGACCTGCTGGTACATGCCGACAACGTCCCGCCGGTCACCGACCAGTTCGACGCCATGCTGGTGTGGATGGCCGAGGAGCCGATGCTCCCGGGCAAGAAATACGACATCAAGCGTGCCACCAGCTACGTGCCAGGTTCGATTGCCAGCATCACCCACAAGGTCGATGTGAACACCCTGGAGCAGGGCGCTGCCAGCGCGCTGCAGCTGAACGAGATCGGCCGCGTCAAGGTAGCCCTGGACACCTCGATCGCCCTCGACGGTTACGACAGCAACCGCACCACCGGTGCGTTCATCGTCATCGACCGCCTGACCAACGGCACCGTTGGCGCCGGCATGATCATCGCCCCGCCCGTGTTGCCACACGGCAGCACCGGCCATCATGGCAAGCAGGCCCACGTGTCCACCGAAGAGCGCGCCCTTCGCTTCGGCCAGCAGCCAGCCACCGTGCTGTTCAGCGGCCTGTCGGGTGCTGGCAAGAGCACCTTGGCCTATGCCGTGGAGCGCAAGCTGTTCGACATGGGCCGTGCGGTGTACGTGCTCGATGGCCAGAACCTGCGTCACGACCTGAACAAGGGCCTGCCACAGGACCGCGCTGGTCGTACCGAGAACTGGCGCCGCGCCGCCCAAGTGGCGCGCCAGTTCAACGAGGCCGGCATGCTCACCCTGGCTGCGTTTGTGGCCCCGGATGCCGAAGGCCGCGAACAGGCCAAGGCGCTGATCGGCAAGGAACGCCTGGTGACCGTTTACGTCCAGGCCTCGCCGCTGGTTTGCCGCGAGCGTGACCCGCAAGGCCTGTACGCTGCCGGTGGCGACAACATCCCGGGTGAGAGCTTCCCGTTCGATGTGCCATTGGATGCTGATCTTGTGATCGACACCCAGGCCACCAGCGTGGACGAGGGCGTGAAACAGGTGCTGGACGTGCTGCGTCAGCGTGGCGCGATCTAAGCGCTAGCCTGCAAGGAAAACCCCGCTTCGGCGGGGTTTTTTGTCTCGCGTTCAGGATCCTTCTCAATACTCGGAAAGATCCGTCTCAGATATGTTTCTCCGACACCGGTATCACCCGTCTTTCCTTCACCGCTTTGTACGAAAAGCTCGAATAGATCTCCTTCACCCCCGGCAACCGCTGCAGCACTTCCCGGGTAAATTCGCCAAACGACTCCAGGTCCCGTGCCAGGATCTCCAGCAGAAAGTCATAGCGGCCGGAGATGTTGTGGCAGGCGACGATCTCGGGGATTTCCATCAGGCGCTGTTCGAACGCCAGCGCCATGTCCTTGGTGTGCGAGTCCATCATGATGCTGACGAACGCGGTCACGCCAAACCCCAGCGACTTGGGCGAGAGGATGGCCTGGTAGCCGGTGATGTAGCCGTTTTCCTCCAGTAACTTGACCCGTCGCCAGCAGGGCGAGGTGGTCAGTGCCACCTGGTCGGCGAGTTCGGCAACGGTGAGACGGGCATTGTCCTGCAAGGCGGCGAGCAGGGCGCGGTCGGTGCGGTCGAGGCTTGAAGGCATTTTTTGCCCTCCTGGTCCGTTGATTATTGTTTTTGTTCCAGCAAGCACGTGTATGCGTAGGCTATTTTGGAAAAAATCGGGCAGCTCGGTGGCATAAGCTTATAGCAAACCACAAGAGGCTGTTGCCATGCGCGACTCCCACCACAACACCGGTTTTTCCACGCGGGCCATTCATCATGGCTATGACCCGCTTTCCCATGGTGGCGCCCTGGTGCCACCGGTGTACCAGACGGCTACCTATGCCTTTCCCACTGTCGAGTACGGTGCTGCCTGCTTCGCCGGGGAGGAGCCTGGGCATTTCTACAGCCGCATTTCCAACCCCACGCTGGCCTTGCTGGAGCAGCGCATGGCTTCGCTGGAGGGCGGTGAAGCGGGGTTGGCGTTGGCCTCGGGGATGGGCGCCATTACCTCAACCCTCTGGACCCTGCTAAGGCCTGGGGATGAGCTGATTGTCGGACGCACCTTGTATGGCTGTACCTTCGCTTTTCTGCACCACGGTATTGGTGAGTTCGGGGTGAAAGTTCGCCATGTCGATCTCAACGATGCCAAGGCCCTGAAAGCGGCGATCAGCAGCAAAACACGGATGATCTACTTCGAAACACCGGCCAACCCCAACATGCAGCTTGTGGATATTGCGGCGGTTGTGGAGGCAGTGCGGGGGCATGATGTGCATGTGGTGGTCGATAACACCTACTGTACGCCGTACCTGCAGCGGCCACTGGAGCTGGGGGCGGACCTGGTGGTGCACTCGGCAACCAAGTACCTCAGTGGGCATGGCGATATCACTGCCGGGTTGGTGGTGGGGTGCAAGGCGTTGGTAGACCGTATCCGCCTGGAAGGGCTGAAGGATATGACCGGCGCGGTGCTGTCACCGCATGACGCGGCGTTGCTGATGCGTGGTATCAAGACCCTGGCCCTGCGCATGGACCGGCATTGCGCCAATGCCCAGCAGGTGGCCGAGTTTCTCGCTCGGCAGCCGCAGGTGGAATTGATTCATTACCCGGGGCTACCGTCTTTTGCCCAGTACGCGTTGGCCCAGCGACAGATGCGTTTGCCTGGCGGGATGATTGCGTTTGAGCTCAAGGGTGGCATTGAGGCGGGGCGTCGCTTCATGAATGCGCTGCAGCTCTTTGCCCGGGCGGTGAGCCTGGGGGATGCCGAGTCGCTGGCGCAGCATCCGGCGAGCATGACGCATTCCAGCTATACGCCGCAGGAGCGGGCGCATCACGGGATATCGGAGGGGTTGGTGCGTCTGTCGGTGGGGCTGGAGGATGTGGAGGACCTGCTGGCAGATGTCGAACAGGCATTGCAGGCCTGCTGTTAGGTTGCCTGCACTGGCCCTTTCGCGGGCCCGCCCGCTCCCACAGGTGTTTCACAGGTTTCAAATGCTGTGGTGGACCTGTGGGAGCGGGCGTGCCCGCGAAGGGGGCCAGTGAATCCAGCCCATAAAAAAGGCCTCTTGCGAGGCCTTTTGCATGTTCAGCAGATCAACGCTTGAGCCCGTAGCTCTCATCCAGCATGCCCGGCGAGTTAGGCACTTTCGGCGCATAGTCGCGCGGCACTTCGGCGGTGTCTTTAGGTGGGGTCAGGCGGTCACGCGGGCCTTGCGGTGCATCGGAGTGCAGCGCAGCCAGCAGGCGTTGGCGGGTGACGTCATCGAGGGCCAGGCTGTTGGCGCCTTCAGCCAGGTGATCCTGTACGTCCTGATAGCTCTGGGTCAGTTTCTTGACCAGCATGGCGGTGCTGTTGAAGTGGGTGACCACTTCGTTCTGGTAGCTGTCGAAGCGCTTCTGGATGTCATCCAGTTGACGCTGGGTGTTGCTCGGGGCCGCATTGGGCAGCAGGCGGGCAACAATGAAACCGACTGCCACACCGATGACCAGGGCCAGGGTTGGCAACAACCAAACAAGGAGCGAGAGTTCCACGAGTCCTTCCTCTATAAACGGCTTTGCTTTACGTTAACGGCTCAGACCTGCGCTGTATACCGCGAGCGATCGCAAATCAGAACAGAATTTCACACCTAGACGAATCGACCCTTCTCGAGGTCACGGAGTAGTGCCTTGCTTGTCCGCGAAACCCCCTTGTTCATCGATGGCCCCAGCGGCCAGCTGGAAGCGTTGTACCTGGACGTGGCGCAAGCCCGTGGCGCGGTGCTGATCTGCCACCCTAACCCGGTCCAGGGCGGCACCATGCTCAACAAGGTGGTCTCGACCCTGCAGCGCACTGCACGTGATGCCGGTTATGTGACCCTGCGTTTCAACTACCGTGGCGTCGGCCAGAGCGCCGGCAGCCACGACATGGGCGCTGGCGAAGTGGCCGATGCCGAGGCCGCTGCAGCATGGCTGCGTGCCAGGCACCCCGGGCTACCGCTGGTGCTGATGGGCTTTTCGTTCGGTGGTTTCGTTGCCACCAGCCTGGCCGGGCGCCTTGAAACGGCAGGCGTCGAGTTGCAGCACCTGTTCATGATCGCCCCGGCGGTCATGCGCCTGACCGCCGAATTCCCGCTGCCGCAGCGCTGCCCGCTCACCGTGGTGCAGCCGGACGCCGATGAAGTCGTCGCGCCGCAGCTGGTTTACGAATGGTCCGACAGCCTGTCGCGTCCCCATGAGCTGCTGAAAGTGGCAGAATGCGGACACTTCTTCCATGGCAAGCTGACCGATCTGAAGGATCTGCTGCTGCCGCGCCTTTCGAACTGAGCCAAGCCTGAATAAGCGAACACCCATGACCACGCGCATTCTTACCGGTATCACCACCACCGGCACTCCGCACCTGGGCAACTACGCCGGCGCCATCCGCCCGGCGATCCGTGCCAGCCAGCAGCCCGGTGTCGACTCGTTCTACTTCCTGGCCGACTACCACGCCCTGATCAAGTGCGACGACCCGCTGCGCATCCAGCGCTCGCGCCTGGAAATCGCCGCCACCTGGCTGGCCGGTGGCCTGGACCCGGACAAGGTGACCTTCTATCGCCAGTCCGACATCCCGGAAATCCCCGAACTGACCTGGCTGCTGACCTGCGTTGCTGCCAAAGGCCTGCTGAACCGTGCGCATGCCTACAAGGCCTCGGTGGACAAGAACGTCGAGAACGGCGAAGACCCGGACGCCGGCGTGACCATGGGCCTGTTCAGCTACCCGGTGCTGATGGCCGCCGATATCCTGATGTTCAACGCCAACAAGGTGCCGGTCGGTCGTGACCAGATCCAGCACGTGGAAATGGCCCGCGATATCGGTCAGCGCTTCAACCATCTGTTCGGTCAAGGCAAGGACTTCTTCGCCTTGCCGGAGGCTGTGATCGAAGAAAGCGTGGCGACCCTGCCGGGCCTGGACGGGCGCAAGATGTCCAAGAGCTATGACAACACCATCCCGTTGTTCACCAGCGCCAAGGACATGAAAGACGCCATCTCGCGCATCGTCACCGATTCGCGCGCGCCGGGTGAGGCGAAAGACCCGGACAACGCGCACCTGTTCACCCTGTACCAGGCCTTCTCGACGCCTGAGCAGTGCGCCAGTTTCCGCGAAGAGCTGCTGCAGGGCCTGGGCTGGGGCGATGCCAAACAGCGCCTGTTCCAGCTGCTGGACGGCCAACTGGCCGAGAAGCGCGAGTACTATCACCAGCTGATCGCCCGGCCGGCGGACCTGGAAGACATCCTGCTGGCCGGCGCTGCCAAGGCCCGCAAGATCGCCACGCCGTTCCTTGAGCAGCTGCGCGAGGCCGTTGGCCTGCGTTCGTTCCGCAGCAGCGTGCAGGCCAGCACCGAGGTGAAGAAGAAGGCTGCCAAGAGCGCACGCTTCGTCAGCTTCCGTGACGAAGACGGCAGCTTCCGTTTCCGCCTGCTGGCCGCCGACGGTGAGCAACTGCTGCTGTCGCGCAGCTTCGCCGACGGCAAGAGTGCGGGCGCCGTGAGCAAGCAGTTGCAGCAGGGTGGCGAGGCCGATGTCCGCATCGAAGGCCTGAGCTTCGGCCTGTGGCTCAATGGCGAGCAGGTTGCCGACGGGCCGCAGTTCGACAACGCTGAAGCCCGTGATGCGGCCATTCAGAGCCTGAACGAAGCCTTGGCACCACAGCAGGACTGAGGCCGCCAAACGGTGGGAGCAACTGTCTTGCTCAATTTCTGAAAGCTGGCGCGATCCGTGTGGGAGCGGGCGTGCCCGCGAAACAGGCGCCGCGGTGCATGGCACCGGCTTTGCCGGTGTTCGCGGGCACGCCCGCTCCCACAGACTGATTGCCATTAAGCGGGCCTGTCGCTACAGTGACGGCCCGTTTTTTGTTGCCTCGCTAACGAATCATGACTCCCTTAGAACGCTATCAAGCAGATCTGAAACGTCCCGACTTCTTCCATGACGCGGCGCAGGAAACTGCGGTGCGTCACCTCCAGCGCCTGTACGACGACCTGGTGCACGCGCAGAACAACAAGCCGGGCGTGTTCGGCAAGCTGTTCGGCAAGAAGGAGCAGACCCCGGTCAAGGGCCTGTACTTCTGGGGTGGGGTGGGGCGAGGCAAGACCTACCTGGTTGATACCTTCTACGAAGCGCTGCCGTTCAAGCAGAAGATGCGTACGCACTTCCACCGCTTCATGAAGCGTGTGCACGAGGAGATGAAAACCCTCAAGGGCGAGAAGAACCCGCTGACCCTCATTGCCAAGCGCTTCAGCGAAGAAGCCAAGGTGATCTGCTTCGACGAATTCTTCGTGTCGGACATTACCGACGCCATGATCCTCGGCACCTTGATGGAAGAGCTGTTCAAGAATGGCGTGTCGCTGGTGGCCACCTCCAACATCGTGCCGGACGGCCTCTACAAGGACGGCCTGCAGCGTGCACGCTTCCTGCCGGCTATCGCCATGATCAAGCAGTACACCGACGTGGTGAACGTCGATAGCGGGGTCGACTACCGTCTGCGTCACCTGGAGCAGGCTGAACTGTTCCACTTCCCACTCGATGACGCGGCGCACCAGAGCATGCGCGCCAGCTTCAAGGCGCTCACCCCTGAGTGCACCCAGGCGATCGAAAACGACGTGCTGATGATCGAGAACCGCCCGATCAATGCCCTGCGTACTTGCGACGACGTCGCCTGGTTTGACTTCCGCGCCCTGTGCGACGGGCCGCGCAGCCAGAACGACTACATTGAGCTGGGCAAGATCTTCCACGCCGTATTGCTGAGCAACGTGGAGCAGATGGGCGTCACCACCGACGACATCGCCCGTCGTTTCATCAACATGGTGGACGAGTTCTACGATCGCAACGTCAAGCTGATCATCTCGGCCGAGGTGGAGTTGAAGGACCTGTATACCGGTGGGCGTCTGAGCTTCGAGTTCCAGCGTACCCTGAGCCGGTTGCTGGAGATGCAATCGCACGAATTCCTGGCGCGCGCACACAAGCCCTGACGGCAGCGGCAAGCGTCAGGCGACAAGGAAAGTTCAGGGCAATGCGCGATCCGCTCTGGTTTTTCCTTGTCGCTTCAAGCTCGAAACCTGCCGCTCTGGAAGCCTTTCAGGCTTCCTGCATGAACTGCTGCCGATACTGGTTCGGCGACAACTCGGTGTGTTGGCGGAACAGCCGCGCAAAGAAACTGGCATCGTCATACCCCACCTCGTAACTGATGGTCTTGATGCTCTTGCGCGTACTCGACAACAACCCCTTGGCTGTCTCGATGCGTAACCGCTGCAGGTAATGCAGCGGCTTGTCACCCGTTGCGCCCTGGAAGCGACGCATGAAGTTGCGGATGCTCATGCCGTGGTTGCGGGCCACATCCTCGAAGCGGAACTTGTCGGCGAAGTGTTCCTCCAGCCAGTGCTGGATCTGCAGGATGATCAGGTCCTGGTGCAGCTTCTGTCCGCCAAAGCCCATGCGCCCCGGGGTGTAGTTGCGTTGCACTTCGTAGAGGATGTCGCGGGACACCGCACGGGCCACGTTGGCACCGCAGAAGCGTTCGATCAGGTAGATGTACAGGTCGCAGGCCGAGGTTGCACCGCCGGCGCAATAGATATTGTCGGCATCGGTCAGGTGCTTGTCCTGGTTCAGGCGAATCTTCGGGAAGCGTTCGGCAAAGCTGTTGAAGAAGCGCCAGTAGGTGGTCGCTTCCTTGCCATCGAGCAGGCCGGATTCGGCCAGCCAGAACACACCACTGGCCTCGGCGCACAGCACCGCGCCACGCGCGTGCTGTTCACGCAACCACGGCAGCACCTGTGGGTAACGCTGCAGCAAGTTGTCGAAATCATCCCAGTAGGCCGGGAGGATGATCACATCGGCGTCGTCCAGGCCGCCGTCAACCGGTAACTGCACATTGCTGAAGCTGTCCACGGGCTGGCTGTCGGGGCTCACCAGGCGGATGTCGAACATGGGCTGCAAGCCCAGGCCCAGCTGCTTGCTATAGCGTAGGCTGGCGAGGTGGAAGAAGTCCTTGGCCTGCATCAAGGTCGAAGCGAACACCTTGTCAATGGCCAGGATGCTGACGCGCCGCAGCGACGCTGAGGGTTGGGTAAACATCATTGTCATTGTTCTTATAGGGTAGAGTGGTCAATCACCGGCTGGATCGTCTTATTTTTTGGCGATTGTGTCTACCCCATGTAACAGCGGCGCGAAGCGGGGCGCAGTGTTTGGCTCAAGGCGCAGGGTTGGGCTGCTCCTGATGAATGGCTTCGATCGCTGTCAGCAGATCGGCGCTCAGGTTCAGTTCAAGGCTGGCCAGGTTGCTGTCCAGCTGCTGCAGGCTGGTGGCACCTATGATGTTGCTGGTCACGAACGGCTGTCGGGTGACGAACGCCAGGGCCATTTGCGCCGGGTCCAGGCCGTGCTCGCGGGCCAGCTGCACGTAGCGGCTGCAGGCCGCCACGGTCTGTGGGTTGGAGTAACGGGCAAAGCGGCTGAACAGGGTCAGGCGTGCATTGTCCGGCCGTGCGCCGTTCTCGTACTTGCCCGAGAGCATGCCGAAGGCAAGCGGCGAATAGGCCAGCAGGCCACACTGCTCGCGTATGGCCACTTCTGCCAGGCCCACCTCGAAGCTGCGGTTGAGCAGGTTGTACGGGTTCTGGATCGATACCGCCCGCGGCCAGCCACGGCTCTCGGCCAGTTGCAGGAACTTCATGGTGCCCCACGGCGTTTCGTTGGACAGGCCGATGTGGCGGATCTTGCCCGCACGCACCTGCTCGTCGAGCACTTCGAGGGTTTCTTCCAGTGGGGTGAAGTGATCCTGCGGCAGGTGCTGGTAGCCCAGCTTGCCGAAGAAGTTGGTGCTGCGCTCTGGCCAGTGCAACTGGTACAGGTCGATGCGGTCGGTCTGCAGGCGCTTGAGGCTTTCGTCCAGCGCCGCGACGATGTGCTGACGGTTGTGCTTGAGCTGCCCGTCACGGATATGGCTGATGCCGTTGCCCGGGCCTGCAACCTTGCTGGCCAGGATCCACGCGTCGCGGTCGCCATGGTCACGGAACCAGTTGCCGATGATGCGCTCGGTGGCCGCGTAGGTCTCCGGGCGGGGAGGGACCGGGTACATCTCGGCGGTGTCGATGAAGTTGACCCCGGCGGCCTTGGCCCGGGCAATCTGTTCGTAGGCCTCGGCCTGGATGTTCTGCTCGCCCCAGGTCATGGTGCCCAGGCACAGGGCGCTGACGTTGAGGTCGGTACGGCCGAGCTGGCGGTATTCCATCGGTTATTCACTCCTTGGCGATAGAAGCCAATCAAAGCAGGTTGAAATTTTTCGCGCAATCTGGATAATTCAGCCCCTCTCCGCGTGGCGGAAGTGATGCACCATCACGCAGGAAGAACCCCGTCGAACATTGGCGTGCCCGACCCGAGCCCCCAAAAGCGTCTGTGTTCGGCTGCGCGCTTGCCCTTGGCAAGCTGTGCACTATCCAGTAAGATTCGCCGTCTATTTTTCGCTGGGCGGCCTCTGAGGCTTTAGAGAATGAAAACTTTTACTGCTAAACCGGAAACAGTAAAGCGCGAGTGGTTCGTAGTCGACGCCGCTGGCCAGACCCTGGGTCGTCTGGCTACCGAAATCGCTACCCGTCTGCGTGGCAAACACAAACCAGAATACACCCCTCACGTTGACACCGGCGACTACATCGTCGTTATCAACGCCGAGCAGGTTCGTGTGACTGGTGCCAAGTCTTCCGACAAAATGTACTACTCCCACTCCGGTTTCCCAGGCGGTATCAAGGAAATCAACTTCGAGAAGTTGATCGCCAAGGCCCCTGAGCGTGTTATCGAAACTGCGGTCAAAGGCATGCTGCCTAAGAACCCGCTGGGTCGCGACATGTACCGCAAGCTGAAAGTGTACGCGGGTGCTGCTCACCCACACACTGCTCAGCAGCCTCAAGAACTGAAGATCTAACGGGATAGTTCATTATGTCGGCGACTCAAAATTACGGCACTGGCCGTCGCAAGACCGCAACCGCTCGCGTATTCCTGCGTCCGGGTACTGGTAACATTTCCATCAACAACCGTTCTCTGGACGTGTTCTTCGGTCGCGAAACCGCTCGCATGGTTGTTCGCCAGCCGCTCGAGCTGACTGAATCCGTTGAGAAATTCGACATCTACGTCACCGTTTCCGGTGGTGGTGTCAGCGGTCAGGCCGGTGCGATCCGTCACGGTATCACCCGCGCTCTGATGGAATACGACGAAACCCTGCGTGGCGCTCTGCGTCGTGCTGGCTACGTCACCCGCGACGCTCGTGAAGTTGAGCGTAAGAAAGTGGGTCTGCGTAAAGCGCGTAAGCGTCCTCAGTACTCCAAGCGTTAATACCGCTTCGGCAGTCGAAAAAAGCCCGGTTCCTTGGAACCGGGCTTTTTTTTTAGCCTTGAACTAACCTGTCAGCAGTCAGTGGCCGCTTGTCGCATAGACGTAGATCAAGCAAAGCGTGGGTTGTCGCCCTTGCCGGGGTAATCACCTTGTCAGTGTGTGGATTTGTTTCTTACCATGGCGGCCAATTTTTAGTGCCATTGACACAACCTAAGTACAGGCCAGGTCCAACTGGCCAAGCAAGCTGATGGGAGAGGACTGAATGAGCAATGACGGCGTCAACGCAGGCCGGCGCCGCTTCCTCGTAGCCGCGACATCCGTGGTCGGGGCGGCGGGGGCAGTGGGGGCTGCGGTACCGTTCGTGGGGTCATGGTTTCCCAGTGCCAAGGCGAAAGCCGCGGGTGCACCGGTGAAGGTCAACATCGCCAAGGTCGAGGCGGGGCAGCAGATGGTGGCCGAGTGGCGTGGCCAGCCCGTATTCATCGTGCGGCGAACGGAGGAAATCCTTGGCAATCTGAAAAAAATCACGGGTGACCTGTCCGACCCCGAGTCCAAGGCCTCGGTACAGCCAGCGTACGTCGACCCTGAGGTTCGCTCGATCAAGCCGGAAATTCTTATTCTCGTCGGCCTGTGCACGCACCTGGGCTGCTCGCCCACCTTCCGACCAGAGGTGGCGCCCGCCGACCTTGGGCCGAAGTGGGTAGGTGGTTACTTCTGCCCATGCCACGGCTCTCACTATGACCTGGCTGGCCGTGTCTACAAGTCCCAGCCAGCGCCTCTCAACCTGCCCGTGCCACCGCACTCTTATGAGTCGGACGAGATCATCGTCATTGGCGTCGACCAGGAGAACGCATGATGAGCAAGTTCATGGACTGGATTGATGCTCGCTTCCCCGCCACCAAGATGTGGGAAGACCACCTCAGCAAGTATTACGCACCCAAGAACTTCAACTTCCTGTACTTCTTCGGCTCCCTGGCATTGCTGGTGCTGGTCAACCAGATCGTGACCGGCGTGTGGCTGACCATGAGCTTCACGCCCTCGGCGGAAGAGGCGTTCGCCTCGGTCGAGTACATCATGCGCGACGTGGAATACGGCTGGATTCTGCGCTACCTGCACTCCACGGGGGCGTCAGCGTTCTTCATCGTGGTCTACCTGCACATGTTCCGCGGCCTGCTCTATGGCTCCTATCAGAAGCCACGCGAGCTGGTCTGGCTGTTCGGCATGCTGATCTATCTGGCGCTGATGGCTGAAGCGTTCATGGGCTACCTGCTGCCATGGGGGCAGATGTCGTACTGGGGCGCCCAGGTGATCATCTCGCTGTTCGGTGCCATCCCGGTGATCGGTGATGACCTTACCCAGTGGATCCGTGGTGACTACCTGATCTCGGGCATCACCCTGAACCGCTTCTTCGCCCTGCATGTGGTTGCCCTGCCAATCGTGATTCTTGGCCTGGTGGTACTGCACATCCTCGCCTTGCACGAAGTGGGTTCGAACAACCCTGATGGCGTCGACATCAAGAAGAAAAAGGACGAAAACGGTATTCCGCTGGATGGTATTCCGTTCCACCCGTACTACACCGTCAAAGACATTGTCGGCGTGGTGGTGTTCCTGTTCGTGTTCTGCGCTGTGGTGTTCTTCTTCCCTGAAATGGGCGGTTACTTCCTCGAGAAACCTAACTTCGAGCAGGCCAACGCCTTCAAGACCCCAGAGCACATCGCGCCGGTGTGGTACTTCACACCGTTCTACGCAATCCTGCGTGCGGTGCCTGACAAGCTGATGGGCGTCATTGCCATGGGGGCGGCCATCGCCGTGCTGTTCGTACTGCCCTGGCTCGACCGCAGCCCAGTGCGTTCCATGCGTTACAAGGGCTGGATCAGCAAGGTCTTCCTGCTGGTGTTCTGCGTGGCCTTCGTCATCCTCGGCGTGCTGGGCGTACTGGCACCGACACCTGGGCGTACCTTGTTGTCGCAGGTATGCACGGTGCTGTACTTCGCCTACTTCCTGCTGATGCCGTTCTACACAAGGCTTGAGAAGACCAAACCGGTTCCGGAAAGGGTGACTGGCTGATGAAAAAGTTGATTGCAGTATTTTTGCTGGCAGTGATGCCTGCCTTTTCCTTCGCTGCCGAAACTGGCCTGGAGCTGGACAAGGTCGATATCGACCTGACTGACAAGGCCGCCATGCAGGACGGTGCGCGTACCTTCGCCAACTATTGCATGGGGTGTCACAGTGCCAAGTTCCAGCGTTACGAGCGGGTGGCTGATGACCTGGGTATCCCGCATGAATTGATGCTCGAGAAGCTGGTGTTCACGGGCGCCAAGATTGGTGACCACATGCAGATCGGCATGAAGCCCAGCGACGCCAAGACCTGGTTTGGTGCCGCGCCGCCCGACCTGACCTTGGTCGCCCGCGTGCGCGGTACCGATTGGCTTTACACCTACCTGCGCAGCTTCTATGAGGACCCATCGCGCCCTTACGGGGTGAACAACAAGGTGTTCCCGAACGTCGGCATGCCTAACGTGCTGGTGGGTCTGCAAGGTAACCAGGTGGTGGGTTGCAAGCAGGTGCAGACGGTGGTCGAGGGCAAGAAGCAATTCGACCCGTTGACCGGCAGCCCGTTGACCCATGAAGCTTGCGATCAGCTGACCATTACGCCGAATTCCGGTACCCTGACGACCGAGCAGTTCGACGAGAAGGTCAAGAACCTTGTGACCTTCCTGGCCTATTCGGCCAACCCAGTCAAACTGGAAAGCCAGCGCATCGGCACCTATGTGTTGCTGTACCTGGCTTTCTTCTTCGTATTCGCCTACTTGCTCAAGCGTGAATACTGGAAGGACGTGCACTGATCACGCAGTAGTTTCTGGTTGTTGAACGCGCCCGGGGTGGCCTAGCAGTATTGCCAGGCCACCCCGGGCGCGTTTTCATTTAAAGTTGCACAAGCATCCGTGCGAGGAGCCGCTACATGGGCGCAACCAACAGGTTAGCCTGCTATTCCGATCCCGCTGATCACTATTCTCATCGGGTGCGCCTGGTTCTGGCCGAGAAGGGCGTCAGCGTGCAGTTGATCGATGTCGATCCCGCCCGCCTGCCGCCGAAGCTGGCCGAGGTCAACCCTTATGGCAGCGTGCCGACCTTGGTCGATCGTGACCTGGCGTTGTATGAATCGACCGTGGTGATGGAATACCTCGAGGAGCGTTACCCGCACCCGCCGCTGATGCCGGTATACCCGGTTGCGCGTGGCAACAGCCGTCTGCTGATGCACCGCATCCAGCGCGACTGGTGTGCCTTGGCCGATACCGTGCTTGACCCGCGTAGCAGTGAAGCTGCCCGAACCGAAGCGCGCAAGGCCTTGCGCGAAAGCCTGACCGGGGTCTCGCCGTTGTTTGGCGAGTTCGCCTGCTTCATGAGTGATGAGCAAAGCCTGGTCGATTGCTGTCTATTGCCCATACTCTGGCGTTTGCCGGTGTTGGGTATCGAATTGCCGCGGCAAGCCAAGCCGCTGCTGGATTACATGGAGCGCCAGTTCGCCCGCGAGCCTTTTCAGGCGAGCCTGTCCTCCGTAGAACGTGAAATGCGCAAGCTTTAAGGAGCCGTTGATGAACTCCAGTCGCCCCTATCTGGTTCGAGCACTGTACGAGTGGATCGTCGACAACGATTGCACGCCCCATATGCTGGTCAATGCCGAATTCCCGAAAGTTCAGGTGCCGGATGGTTTCGCCAGTGATGGCCAGATCGTCTTGAATATCTCGCCAAGTGCCGTGCGTAGCCTGCACATGGACAATGACGCAGTCAGCTTCGAGGGCCGCTTCAGTGGTGTGGCTCACTCGCTGTTCGTGCCGGTTGGTGCAATCCTGGGTATCTACGCCCGCGAAAATGGCCAGGGTATGGTCTTCGAGCTGGAGCCGTCTTCGATGGATGGCGACGAGCTGGAAGACGATGATGTGCAGCCGGATGACGATGGCCCGCCAGACGATGGAGGGCAGCCGCCGCGTCCGACTGGCCGGCCAAGCCTGAAAGTGGTCAAGTAACAAAAAAGGCGATCCAGATGGATCGCCTTTTTTGTTTGGCCTGTCCAGGCAATCACTGAGTCAATCGATGTACTCGAACAGCTTGACGATCTTCTGCACGCCCGACACGCCCTGCACCACGGCAGTGGCCGAGTTGGCTTCTTGGCGGGTGACCAGACCCAGCAGATAGACGATGCCGTTTTCGGTAATCACCTTGATGCGCGAGCTGGGCACGGCGTTGTCGGTCAGCATCTGGGTCTTGATCTTGGTGGTCAGCCAGGCGTCGTTGTTGCGCGCCAGAATGGAGGAGGGCTGCATCACTTGCAGCTCATTGTGTACTTTCTTGACCCGTTGGACCTGGCTGGCCGTTTGCTCCGCGAGGCTCTTGAGCTCGGCGCGTGGGGTCTGCCCGGCCAGCAGGACGATACCGTTGTAGCTGCTGACAACGATGTGCGAGCCCTTGTCCAGGTCTGGGTTGGCTTTGGAAATGTTCACGGCAGCCTTGGTCTCGATCAGCGAGTCGTCGATCTTGCTACCGATGGTGCGCGTGCCGCGATCGTCCTCGATCGGCGAATTGCGGGTAGAGGTGAGTACCGAGCTGCAACCAGTGACGCTCAGGCACAGGGTCAGGGCCATCAGGCCGAGGCGCATAGGGGTCATTCTTCACTCCCGAACAGTTGGCTGTCGATCAGATCGCACAGGCAGTGGATCGCCAGCAGGTGGACTTCCTGGATACGCGCGGTAACTGTCGAAGGCACGCGGATTTCCACGTCTTCGGGCAGCAGCAGCGAAGCCATGCCGCCGCCATCGCGACCCGTCAATGCTACGACAATCATTTCACGGTCATGTGCGGCCTGGATTGCCTGGATTACGTTGGCCGAATTGCCGCTGGTGGAGATCGCCAGCAGAACGTCACCGGGCTGGCCCAGGGCGCGGATCTGCTTGGAAAAGACTTCGTTGTAGCTGTAGTCGTTGGCGATCGAGGTCAGGGTCGAGCTGTCGGTGGTCAGCGCGATGGCTGGCAGGCTGGGACGCTCGCGCTCGAAGCGGTTGAGCAGCTCCGATGAAAAGTGCTGGGCATCGCCGGCCGAGCCGCCGTTGCCGCAGGCGAGCATCTTGCCCTCGTTGAGCAACGCATTGACCATGACCAGGCTGGCCTGCTCGATGTGCGGTGCCAGGATGTCCATTGCCTGTTGCTTGGTTTCGATGCTGGCCTCGAACAGCCGGCGAATTCGGGATTGCATGTCCATCTGGTGACCTTAAATGGGGCGGTGGCCTTTGCTACGCGCAACAACGACCAGCCCGCGATACATAGAGCAAAAAAAACGAAGTGGGTTCAGCATTCGAAGGCGTTTTTCAGCCATTGAAGCGGTCTGCCTGCATGGTGGCTACCCTGCAGGGCGACTACGTCGAAGCGGCAGGGGTAGTTGCCCCAGTGGGCCTCCTTCTGCAGGAACAGGCTGGCGGCAAGCACCAACCGTTTCTGCTTGCGCCCGTCGATACTGTCGAGGGCGCCTCCGAAGCCCGCGTGCAACCGGTAGCGGACTTCGACGAATACTACTGTATCGGCGTCGAGCATGACCAGATCAAGCTCGCCGCCTTTGCATCGCCAGTTGCGCGCCAGCAACTGCAGCCCTTGCCCCTGAAGGTACTCAAGGGCTTGGGTTTCTGCCGCTTGCCCGGCACGGGTAGGCGATGCTGCGGCCATCAGCGCGCGGTGTCAGGCAGGCGCTTGACCTGGCCGCCGGTGAACTCGGCCCATGGCAGCTGGCGCTCGACGCGCTGGTTGGCATTGATGCTCAGGCTGCCCGAAAGGCCCAGGATGCGGTTGTCTGGTAGCGCTTTCAGTTGGCCCAGGCGCGGCGCCAGGCTGTAGGCGTCGACGCCCATGGCATACAGGCGACCGAGGCTGCCAGCGGCTTGCGGCCACTGCTGTACAACCTGTTGACGCAGGCTGTTGCTGGTGTCGAGCAGCCACGGTGTTTCGCAGAAGCGGATGCCGTTCATGTCATTGTACTGGTTGATGTCACCGCTGGCGCTGTACAGGTTCGAGGTGGCATAGACCGGCACATCACCGGCGTACTGGAAGTTCAGGGTCGGCTTGATCTGCTGCGCCTGTTGTGGGGTCGAGGCGAGGAAGATGAAGTCGATGTCCTGGCGGCGCGACGGTTGTGCAGCGATGCTGCCGCCCACCGTGCTTTGCAGGCTCTTGGCGCGGCCTTCGCTCTGGCGCAGCTGGAACAGGTCGGCAATCTGCTGGGCCAGGGCGACCGGTTGGGCGATGCGCTGGGCGGCGAGCAGGGTTCCGCCATTGCCTTCCCAGTCCTGGCGGAAGGCAGCCAGGACACGGTCACCCCATTCGCCGCTCGGCACCAGGGCTACGGCGCGGACCATGCCATCGGCGCGGGCGCGGCGGGCCACTTCACGGGCTTCGTCTTCGGCCGCCAGGCCGAACTGGAACAGTTGTGGCGGCGCCTTCTGGCCGGCGTCGGCGTAGTTCAGGGCCAGCGTGGTGATCGGCAGCTGTGGTTTGGCGGCCAGTTGTTTGACCAATGGTTTTTCAAGCGGGCCGATGACCAGTTGCACGCCGGCGGCTTGCGCCTGGCGATAGAAGTCGTCCAGCGAGCCGATACGCGAGCTGTCGAACACCTGCACCGCAGGCGCTGGCTGGCCGCTTTGCTGGGCCTGGAAGTGGGCGGCCATGAAGCCATCGCGCAGGGCGCGGGCTACACCGGCCAGTGGGCCTTCCTGAGGCAGCAGCAGGGCGATCTTGGTCAGCGGCTGGCTGGCCAGTTCCTTGAGTTTGGTCAGGGCCAGCGGCAGTTGCTGGGCGGCAGGGTGGTCCGGGTGCTGTTTGACCCAGGCTTCGATGGCCGCTTGCTGCTGCTCCAGGGTGCCGGCGCTTTTCACGGCGAAGGCCAGGCTGGTCCAGCCAGCCAGGGTCTGATCGTTGGTTGGCTGCTGCAGTTGCTCTGCCGGAAGCGATGCAACCAAGGCCCAGATGGCGTCATTGTTGGTGCTGGCGGCCTGGCCGCCAAGCAGCGGGGCCAGGAGAGTGCGCTGCTGTGCGGCAGCCAGGGCCTGGCCGTCGGCTTCGAGCGCGGCGGCGTGCACGCTGTAGGTGCGCACTTGCTGTTCTGTCGGCAGCTCGGCAAGGCGCTGCAGGCTCGGGTGGGCCAGGGCGGTCAGCGCTGCTTTGGGCTGGTTGCGGCTCATGGCCAGTTCCGCCGCGAGGGTGCTGGCGAACACTTGCTGGGCCGGCTTGAGCGTGTCCAGCGGGACCTGCTCGAGAATGCGTGCGGCGCGTGGGAAGTCCTTCTGCTTGTAGGCCAGGTCGGCCGCGCTCAGGCGCAGCAGGGCGGCGTCTTCTGCAGACTTGCTGGAAGCGGCCTTTTCGAGCAGTTGCTCGATGCTGGCATCCGGGGTGCGTGGCAGTTCGCCCAGGCTGGATGAGGGCGAGCTGGCGCAGGCTGCCAGCAGGGCGGCGAGGCAGAGGGCTGTGAGCAGCCGCAGGCAAGCGATCATGTAAAGGTCCTGTTACTCGATCAAGTTGGCCGGCAATTGTACCCAAGCACTGGCCGGGGCGCGATGTTGCTGTGTCGATCCTTCACTATAGGCGGCGTGTTCCTGATCGCCGGCGAGTTTCTTTGCGCCCTGTTGCAGGCGCTCGGGCTACAATGGCGCCTTTGATCCGAATGACAGGTGTGCGCAGTGACTGATGTGGCAGGGGCTTCGAAATCCGCGGTGGGGACGCTGTATGTGGTGGCAACCCCCATCGGCAACCTCGACGACATGAGCGCCCGGGCGCTGAAGGTGCTGGCGGATGTGGCGCTGATCGCCGCCGAAGACACCCGTCATTCGATCCGCCTGCTGCAACACTTTGGCATTGATACGCCGTTGGCCGCTTGTCATGAGCACAACGAGCGTGACGAGGGCGGGCGTTTTCTCTCCAAGCTGCTGGCGGGTGAAAATGTGGCGCTCGTCTCTGATGCCGGCACGCCTCTGATTTCCGACCCGGGCTACCACTTGGTGCGTCAGGCGCGGGCCGCGGGGGTGAGCGTGGTGCCGGTGCCGGGCGCCTGTGCCTTGATCGCCGCGCTATCGGCGGCAGGCCTGCCATCGGACCGCTTCATCTTCGAAGGCTTCCTGCCGGCCAAGCAGGCAGGGCGCCGGGCGCGCCTGGAGCAGGTGAGGGAAGAGCCGCGCACGTTGATCTTCTATGAAGCCCCGCATCGCATCCTGGAGTGTCTTGAAGACATGGAGGCGGTATTTGGTGGCGATCGTCCGGCGTTGCTGGCGCGCGAACTGACCAAGACCTTCGAGACCCTAAAGGGCTTGCCGCTGGCTGAGTTGCGTGCGTTCGTAGCCGGCGACAGCAATCAGCAGCGCGGTGAGTGCGTGGTGCTGGTCGGCGGATGGAGTGCGCCGGAGGGCGAGCAGGCCATCAGTGCCGAAGCACAGCGCGTGCTCGACCTGCTGTTGGCTGAGTTGCCACTGAAGCGGGCGGCGGCGCTTGCAGCGGAAATTACCGGGGTGCGCAAGAACCTCTTGTATCAACTTGCCCTGGAAAAGCAGAAAGCCGAGTAGTGGCATTTTGATATAAATGTCGGTGGCGCTTGTTCTTGCGCGCGCGTGCCGGTAACCTTGGCGGCGGAGAGTCGATCGGACAGTCGCTGCCTGTTTTTGTTCCGCAACTTTTTGTTGTGTGAGCAGCAGGGGGAGGAAAGTCCGGGCTCCATAGGGCAGAGTGCCAGGTAACGCCTGGGAGGCGTGAGCCTACGGAAAGTGCCACAGAAAATAACCGCCTAAGCACTTCGGTGCCGGTAAGGGTGAAAAGGTGCGGTAAGAGCGCACCGCACGGCTGGCAACAGTTCGTGGCTAGGTAAACCCCACTCGGAGCAAGACCAAATAGGGTTCCATCAGGCGTGGCCCGCGTCGGAACCGGGTAGGTTGCTAGAGGCGTCCAGTGATGGCCGTCGTAGAGGAATGACTGTCCTCGACAAAACCCGGCTTACAGATCGACTCTCCACCTTTCTTTCCCTGCTTGAATCGATAGCAGATCCTCTCTGGTAATACCGAAAAAATCTTACTCTTAATAAATTACTTTAACTTCGAACTCCATTCGTTTGCGTGGGTTTGATTTTTCTCGTGTTTTTCTCTCTCTGGCAGTCCTTCCACATTCCGTTGTTGCGCTAAATCTCGGTCCTGTAAGGCTTTTCCTTATGAACGTGCCTTGACGGTGCTGCGGGCGGATTCCTATAGTGTGCGCAAGTGGCAGAAAGTGGGATGAAGTGGGTTTTCTGACACAAAAAAGCTAACATTGTGGGGAATCACAGCCGTGTTCCGCGGAGCCAACGCCGTCAGCCTCGATGCAAAGGGCCGTCTCGCCATGCCGAGCCGGTACCGTGACGAGCTCGACTCACGTTGCAATGGTCAACTGATCGTGACCATTGACGCCGTAGACCCCTGCTTGTGTGTTTATCCCCTCGATGAGTGGGAACAGATAGAAGCCAAGTTGCGTGCCTTGCCATCGTTGCGTGAGGAAAACCGCCGCCTGCAGCGTTTGCTGATCGGTAATGCGGTTGACCTGGAGCTCGATGGCAGCGGGCGTTTCCTGGTGCCGCCCCGCCTGCGTGAATACGCCAAGCTCGACAAGAAGGCGATGCTGGTGGGGCAACTGAACAAATTCCAGCTGTGGGATGAAGATGCCTGGAACGCGGTTTCGGCAGCTGACCTTGCAGCTATTCAACAACCGGGCGCCATGCCCGACGAATTGCGTGACCTGATCCTGTGACCATAGATAGCGGCTTCAACCACATTACCGTCCTGCTCGACGAAGCTGTCGAGGCATTGGCCCTGCGCGCCGACGGTTGCTATCTGGACGGCACTTTCGGCCGTGGCGGACACAGCCGTCTGATTCTCAGCAAGCTCGGGCCGCAAGGGCGGCTCTTGGGCTTCGACAAAGATCCACAGGCGATTGCCACGGGGCAAGCGCTGGCGGCCGAAGACGGCCGCTTTGTCATTGTGCAGCGCAGTTTTGCCGAGCTGGGTGCGGAAGTCGCAGCGCGCGGCCTGCACGGCAAGGTCAGTGGTGTGTTGCTGGACCTGGGCGTGTCCTCGCCGCAGCTGGATGACCCAGAGCGTGGCTTCAGCTTCCTCAATGATGGCCCGCTGGACATGCGCATGAACCCGGACCAGGGCATCAGTGCCGCCGAGTTCATCGCCACTGCGCCCGTGGAAGAAATCGCCCGCGTCTTCAAGGAGTACGGCGAAGAACGCTTTGCCGGGCGCATGGCGCGTGCAGTGGTCGAGCGCCGTGAAAAACAGCCCTTCACCCGTACCGCCGACCTGGCGGAGGTACTCAAAGTGGCCAACCCGGCATGGGAAAAGGGCAAGAACCCGGCTACCCGTGCCTTCCAGGGTCTTCGCATTCACGTCAACAACGAGCTGGGCGACCTGGAGGCTGGCCTTGAGGCTGCGCTCGATGCGCTCGAAGTCGGTGGTCGCCTGGCGGTCATCAGTTTCCACTCGCTGGAAGACCGTATCGTCAAACTGTTCATGCGCAAGCTGGTGAAGGGTGAGGCCGACAACCTGCCGCGCAACCTGCCGGTTCAGCACAAGGTCTTCGAGCCGAAAATCAAGCTCATCGGCAAGGCTCAGTTCGCCTCCGAGGCCGAGCTCAAGGCCAACCCGCGGTCGCGTAGCGCCGTGATGCGCGTGGCGGAGAAGCTGCGGTGAGCAGGCTACTTGCCAAACCCTTGCCAGGCGGAAGCTTCCTGATGCTTCTGCTGTTTGTCGGCGTGCTGGTTTCGGCCATTGCCGTGTCCTACAGTGCGCACTGGAACCGTCAACTGCTCAACACCCTGTACGGTGAATTGAACGAGCGCGACAAGGCTCAGGCCGAGTGGGGCCGGCTGATTCTTGAGCAGAGTACCTGGACTGCTGCCAGCCGCATCGAGAGCCTGGCCTCCGAGCAGTTGAAGATGCGCGTGCCATCAGCTGACGAAGTCCGGATGGTGGCGCCATGATGAAGCTCGAAGGCGCACTCTACCCGTGGCGCTTCCGCGTAGTGATCGGTTTGCTGGCGATCATGGTCGGCGCCATTTGCTGGCGCATCATCGACCTCCAGGTGGTTGACCGTGACTTCCTCAAGGGCCAGGGCGATGCACGCAGCCTGCGTCACATCCCCATCCCCGCGCACCGCGGCTTGATTACCGACCGCAACGGTGAGCCGTTGGCCGTGAGTACCCCGGTCACCACGTTGTGGGCCAACCCCAAAGAGATGCAGGCCTCTAAGGAGCGCTGGCCGCAATTGGCCGCTGCGCTGGGGCAAAACCCGCAGCAGTTGATCGAGCGCCTGACCCAGCAGGCCAACAAAGAGTTCATCTACCTGGTCCGGGGGCTGACCCCCGAGCAGGGCCAGCACGTGCTCGACCTCAAAGTGCCTGGTGTGTACGGCCTGGAAGAATTCCGCCGCTTCTATCCGGCCGGTGATGTGACTGCACACATGGTCGGCTTTACCGACCTCGACGACCACGGTCGTGAAGGGGTGGAGCTGGCCTATGACGAGTGGCTGGCCGGTGTGCCCGGCAAGCGCCAGGTGATCAAGGACCGGCGCGGCCGGCTGATCAAGGACATTCAGGTAACCAAGAACGCCAAGGCCGGGAAGACCTTGGCGTTGTCGATAGACCTGCGCCTGCAGTACCTGGCTACCCGCGAGCTGCGCAATGCCATTGCCGAACAGGACGCCAAGGCCGGCAGCCTGGTGATCATGGACGTCAAGACCGGTGAGGTCCTGGCCATGGTCAACCAGCCGACCTACAACCCCAACAACCGCCGTAGCATGTTCCCGGCGGCCATGCGTAACCGGGCGATCATCGACGTGTTCGAGCCAGGCTCCACGGTCAAGCCGATCTCCATGAGTGCGGCGTTGCAGAGCGGCCGCTGGAAGCCTACCGACAAGGTCGAGGTGTACCCTGGCAGCCTGCAGATCGGGCGCTACACCATCAAGGACGTGTCGCGCAGCGAGGGCCCGATTCTTGATTTGACCGGCATCCTGATCAACTCCAGTAACGTTGGCATGAGCAAGATCGCCTTCGACATCGGCGGCGAGGCCATCTACCGCGTCATGTCCCAGGTCGGCCTGGGCCAGTACACCGGTCTTGGCTTCCCGGGCGAACGTGTCGGCAACCTGCCCAACCACCGTGAGTGGCGCAAGGCCGAGACCGCAACCCTGTCCTATGGCTACGGCGTATCGGTGACTGCCCTGCAGCTGGTGCATGCCTACGCGGCGCTGGCCAACGACGGCAAGATGGTGCCGCTGTCGATCATCAAGGTCGACAAGGCGCCGGAAGCCGTGCAGGCCATTCCGAAGGATGTCGCCGAAACCGTTCAAGGCATGCTGCAGCAGGTGATCGAAGCGCCGCGCGGCGTCTTCCGTGCCCAGGTGCCGTTCTATCACGTGGCCGGCAAGTCCGGCACCGCGCGTAAGGCCACCGTGGGTGCCAAGGGATACACCGAAAACGCCTACCGCTCGCTGTTCGCCGGCTTCGGGCCAATGAGCGACCCGCGCTACGCCATCGTTGTGGTCATCGACGAGCCGGGCAAGGGCGGCTACTTCGGTGGTCTGGTATCGGCGCCTGTATTCAGCAAGGTCATGTCCGGCACCCTGCGCCTGATGAACGTGCCGCCAGACAACCTGCCGCCACCTGCACCTGCACCCGCCGTGCAATCGCAAGTCAATGCAGCAGCCGCCAAGGGAGGGCGTGGATGATGACAATGCCACTAAGCAAACTTTTCGCCCACGCCAGCCGTGATCCATTGATTCGTGAGCTGACCCTGGACAGCCGTAATGTGCGCCCGGGTGACTTGTTCCTGGCGGTGCCGGGTGCCAAGGTCGATGGCCGCGAGCATATCGCCGATGCCCTGGCCCGTGGCGCTGCCGCCGTGGCCTACGAAGAGCAGGGTGCCAGCGTGCTGCCGCTGACCGATGCGCCGCTGATTCCGGTCAAAGGCCTGATCGCTCAGCTGTCAGACATCGCCGGGCGCTTCTACGGTGAACCGAGCCGCCAGTTGAATCTGGTCGGCGTGACCGGCACCAACGGCAAGACAAGCGTTACCCAACTGGTAGCCCAGGCGCTCGACCTGCTTGGCCAGCGCTGCGGTCTGATTGGCACCCTGGGGACGGGTTTCTACGGCGAGTTGCAGAGCGGCCGCCTGACCACGCCCGACCCGATTGCCGTGCAATCGACCCTCAACGACCTCAAGAAAGGCGGCGCCAAGGCCGTGGCCATGGAAGTGTCTTCCCATGCCCTGGAGCAAGGCCGGGTTGCCGCACTGGAATTCGACATCGCGGTGATGACCAACCTGTCCCGCGACCACCTCGACTATCACGGCAGCATGGAAGCCTATGAGGCCGCCAAGGCCAAGCTGTTCGCCTGGCCGAGCCTGCGTTGCCAGGTGGTCAACCTGGATGACGACTTTGGTCGTCGTCTGGCGGCCGACTTCGCGCGTCGCCCGAGTGTCGACCATATCGAAACCCGGCTGCTGAGCTACAGCCTGGAAAACCTTGAAGCCTCGCTGTTCTGCCGCGAAGCCGTATTCAGTGACGATGGCGTGCGCGCCACCCTCGTCACCGCCCAAGGTGAGCGTATCTTGCGCAGCCAACTGCTGGGTCGCTTCAACCTGAGCAACATGCTGGCCGCTGTCGCGACCCTGCTGGCGCTGGACTATGCGCTGGACGAGATCCTCAAGGTCACGCCGCAACTGCAGGGGCCGGTAGGCCGCATGCAGCGCCTGGGTGGCGGCGACAAGCCGCTGGTGGTGGTCGACTATGCACACACACCGGATGCACTTGAAAAAGTACTCGAGGCCCTGCGCCCGCACGCTCATGGCAAACTGTTGTGCCTGTTCGGCTGCGGCGGTGACCGTGATCGCGGCAAGCGCCCGCTGATGGCCGAAGTGGCCGAGCGCCTGGCCGACCGCGTACTGGTCACCGACGACAACCCGCGTACTGAAGATCCGTCGCGCATCTTCGATGACATTCGCCCCGGTTTCACCAGGCCTGACGACGTCGAGTTCGTCGCCGGGCGTGGCGAAGCCATTGCGCACCTGATTGCCACCGCCGCTGCCAACGATGTGATCGTGCTGGCTGGCAAGGGGCACGAGGATTACCAGGAGATCAATGGCGAGCGCCATGATTTCTCCGATTTGACCGAAGCCGAAAAGGCACTTGCAGCCTGGGAGGCTCCACATGCTTAAGCCGTTGTCACTCAGCCAGCTGACCACAGCACTGAAGGGTCAACACATCGGTGGCGACGCCACGTTCACCGGCGTCAGCATCGATAGCCGCAGTGTCAGCGCCGGGCAGCTGTTCGTCGCCCTGGCCGGCCCGCGTTTCGATGGCCATGACTACCTGGCGGATGTGAAAGCCAAAGGCGCAGTGGCTGCCCTGGTCGAGCGTGAAGTGGCCGGTGTCGACCTGCCGCAGTTGCTGGTCAAGGATTGCCGGGTAGCACTGGGTCAGCTCGGCGCCCTGAACCGCGCGGCTTTCGACAAGCCTGTAGTGGCCATTACCGGTTCCAGCGGCAAGACCACGGTCAAGGAAATGCTCGCCAGCATCCTGCGTACCCGTGGCCTGGTGCACGCTACCCGCGGCAACTTGAACAATGACCTCGGTGCACCGCTGACACTGCTGGAGATCGCACCGGAGCACAGCGCAGCAGTGATTGAGCTGGGTGCCTCGCGCATTGGCGAAATCCGCTACACCGTGGGCCTGACGCAACCGCAGGTGGTCATCATCAACAATGCCGGTACTGCCCACGTTGGCGAATTCGGCGGCCCGGACAAGATCGTCGAAGCCAAGGGCGAGATTCTCGAAGGCCTGGGCGAAGGCGGTATTGCCATTCTCAACCTGGACGACAAAGCCTTTGATATCTGGAAGGCGCGTGCCGGTGCGCACAAGGTTGTCAGTTTCGCACGCAGCAACCCGAAGGCCGATTTCCACGCGTCAGACATTGGTCGCGATGCCCGTGGCTGCCCGTCCTTCACCCTGCATGGCGCCGGTGAAACGGTAGACGTGCAACTCAATGTGCTGGGTGAACACAACGTCAGCAATGCCTTGGCCGCCGCCGCCGCTGCACATGCCGTTGGTCTGAGCCTGAGCGGCATCGCCGCCGGCCTGGCGGCGGTGCAACCGGTCAAGGGGCGCACCGTGGCGCAGATCGCGCCGAACGGGGTACGGGTAATCGACGACAGTTACAACGCAAATCCCACCTCTATGTGCGCAGCCATTGATATACTCGCCGGCTTTTCCGGACGCACCGTTCTGGTGCTTGGGGATATCGGCGAATTGGGGCAATGGGCGGAAGAAGGCCACCGTCAGGTGGGTGACTACGCGCGTGGCAAGGTCGACGCCCTGTACGCAGTGGGTTCCAACATGACACATGCGGTCAAGGCGTTCGGCGCCAATGGCCGCCATTTCGCTACTCAAGCTGAGCTGATCGATGCGGTTAGCGCCGAGAATGCCAGTGACACCACTATCTTGATCAAGGGCTCGCGCAGCGCTGCGATGGAAAACGTCGTAGCGGCATTGTGCGGTGCCAGCGGGGAGAAACATTAATGCTGCTGCTGTTGGCCGAGTATCTGCAACAGTTCCACAAAGGCTTTGCGGTCTTTCAGTACCTGTCCCTGCGCGGGATTCTTGGCGTACTGACCGCATTGTCCCTGGCGCTGTGGCTGGGCCCCTGGATGATCCGTACCCTGCAAATTCGCCAGATCGGCCAGGCCGTGCGTAACGACGGCCCGCAATCGCACCTGTCCAAGTCCGGCACCCCGACCATGGGTGGTGCGCTGATCCTGTCGGCCATCGCCGTCAGCACCTTGCTGTGGGCCGACCTGAGCAACCGCTATGTTTGGGTTGTGCTGATCGTCACCCTGGCGTTCGGTGCCATTGGCTGGGTCGATGACTACCGCAAGGTGATCGAAAAGAACTCCCGTGGCCTTCCAAGCCGCTGGAAGTACTTCTGGCAGTCGGTGTTCGGCCTGGCGGCGGCAGTGTTCCTGTACAAGACGGCGCCAACCAGCGTCGAGACCACGCTGATCCTGCCGTTCATCAAGGATGTCACCATTCCACTGGGCGTCGGCTTCGTCGTACTGACCTACTTCGTCATTGTCGGCTCGAGCAACGCGGTCAACCTCACCGATGGCCTTGACGGCCTGGCAATCATGCCGACGGTGATGGTCGGCGGCGCGCTGGGCATCTTCTGCTACCTGTCGGGTAACGTGAAGTTTGCCGAGTACCTGTTGATCCCCTACGTGCCGGGCTCGGGCGAGCTGATCGTGTTCTGCGGCGCGCTGATCGGTGCCGGCCTGGGCTTCCTGTGGTTCAACACATACCCGGCGCAAGTGTTCATGGGTGACGTCGGCGCGCTGGCGCTGGGCGCCGCGCTGGGCACCATCGCCGTCATCGTGCGCCAGGAAATCGTGCTGTTCATCATGGGCGGCATCTTCGTGGTGGAAACCCTGTCGGTGGTCATCCAGGTCGCTTCCTTCAAGCTGACCGGCAAGCGCGTGTTCCGCATGGCGCCGATCCACCACCACTTTGAACTCAAGGGCTGGCCAGAGCCCCGGGTGATCGTCCGATTCTGGATCATCACCGTGATCCTGGTACTGATTGGCCTTGCAACCCTGAAACTGAGGTAGATGAGCGTGTCTTTGATCGCTTCCGACCAATTCCGCATCGTTGTCGGCCTCGGCAAGAGCGGCATGTCCCTGGTTCGCTTCCTGGCGAGCCGGGGCATTGCCTTTGCGGTCGCCGATACCCGCGAGCAACCGCCGGAACTGGAAACCCTGCGCCGTGATTACCCGCAGGTGGAAGTGCGCTGTGGTGAACTGGACGTGGACTTCCTGTGCCGCGCCAACGAGTTGTACGTGAGCCCCGGTCTGGCCTTGGCCACGCCGGCCTTGCAGCAGGCGGCCGCGCGTGGCGTGAAGCTGTCTGGCGACATAGAGCTGTTTGCTCGCCATGCCAAGGCGCCGATCATTGCCATCAGCGGTTCCAACGCCAAGAGCACCGTCACGACGCTGGTCGGTGAAATGGCCGCCAAGGCCGGCAAGCGAGTGGCCGTGGGCGGTAACCTCGGTACCCCGGCGCTCGACCTGCTGGCCGATGACATCGAGCTGTACGTGCTGGAGCTTTCCAGCTTCCAGCTGGAAACCACTGACCAGCTCAACGCCGAAGTGGCGACTGTTCTGAACATCAGCGAAGACCACATGGACCGCTATAGCGGCCTTCCGGCCTACCACCTGGCCAAGCACCGGATTTTCCGCGGTGCCCGCCAGGTTGTGGTCAACCGCCAGGACGCCCTGAGCCGGCCGCTGCCGGTGGAAGGCCGACCATGCTGGACCTTCGGCCTCAACTCGCCCGACTTCAAAGCGTTTGGCCTGCGTGAAGTGGACGGTGAAAAATACCTGGCGTTCGAGTTCCAGACGCTGATGCCGGCGCGTGAACTGAAGGTTCGCGGTGCTCACAACCAGAGCAACGCCCTGGCGGCGCTGGCCCTGGGGCATGCTGCCGGCCTGCCGTTCGAGCCCATGCTCGCGGCCCTGCGCGAGTTCGGTGGCCTGGCCCACCGGTGCCAGTGGGTACGCGAGCGTAATGGCGTGAACTGGTACGACGATTCCAAGGCCACCAACGTCGGTGCTGCCCTGGCCGCCATCGAAGGCCTGGGCGCCGATATCGAAGGCAAGTTGGTGCTGATCGCCGGTGGTGACGGCAAAGGTGCTGAATTCACTGCGCTGCGCGAGCCGGTCAAGCGTTTCTGCCGCGCCGTGGTATTGCTCGGCCGTGATGCCGAGCGCCTGGCCGAGGCCTTGGGCGATGCCGTGCCACTGGTTCGGGTCAAGACGCTTGACGATGCCGTACAGCAGTGTGCCGAACTGGCCCAGGCCGGCGATGCCGTGCTGCTGTCGCCAGCATGCGCCAGCCTCGACATGTTCAAGAACTTCGAGGAACGGGGGCGCCTGTTCGCCCAGGCAGCGGGAGGTCTCGCATGATCTTCGGCATCTTCAAACCCTACCCGTCGCCGCTGATCAGCGGCCGTGGCGTCGACCTGGACTTCCCGATGCTCGCCGGTTGCCTGGCCTTGCTGGGCCTGGGCTTGGTGATGATCACTTCGGCCTCCTCGGAAGTGGCTGCTGTACAGTCCGGCAACCCGCTGTATCACATGTTCCGCCACCTGGTGTACGTGTTCCTCGGCCTGGTGGCCTGCGGTGCAACCATGCTGGTGCCGATCGCCACCTGGCAGCGCATGGGCTTCATGATGCTGCTTGGCGCCTTCGGCCTGCTGGTCCTGGTCCTGGTGCCGGGTATCGGCCGTGAGGTTAACGGCTCCATGCGCTGGATCGGTTTCAGCTTCTTCAACGTGCAGCCTTCGGAAATCGCCAAGGTGTTCGTGGTCATCTACCTGGCCGGCTACCTGGTACGCCGACAGACCGAGGTGCGCGAAACCTGGATGGGCTTCTTCAAGCCGTTCATCGTACTGCTGCCCATGGCCGCCTTGCTGCTGATGGAACCGGACTTTGGCGCCACCGTGGTCATGATGGGCGCGGCGGCGGCCATGTTGTTTCTGGGAGGGGTGGGGCTGTTCCGCTTCAGCCTGATGGTGGTGCTGGCGGTGCTGGCGGTATTTGTTCTGGTTCAGGCGCAGCCCTACCGGATGGCGCGCCTTATTACGTTCACCGACCCCTGGGCCGATCAGTTCGGCTCCGGCTACCAGCTGACCCAGGCACTGATCGCCTTCGGCCGTGGCGAGTGGCTGGGCGTTGGCCTGGGCAACAGCGTGCAGAAGCAGTTCTACCTGCCTGAAGCGCACACCGACTTCGTGTTCTCGGTCCTGGCGGAAGAACTGGGCGTGGTCGGCTCGCTGCTGACCGTCGCGCTGTTCGTGTTCGTCACCGTGCGCGCCCTGTACATCGGCCTGTGGGCCGAAAAAGCCAAACAGTTCTTTGCCGCCTACATGGCGTTCGGCCTGGCTTTCCTGTGGATTGGCCAGTTCCTGATCAACATCGGTGTGAACGTCGGCCTGCTGCCGACCAAGGGCCTGACCCTGCCGTTTCTCAGTTACGGGGGGAGCTCGCTGGTGATCTGCTGCGCCTGCGTAGGCCTGTTGCTGCGCATCGAGTGGGAGAGCCGCACGCATCTGGGCAGTGAGGAGCACGAATTCAGCGAAAGCGATTTTGCCGAGGAGACCAGTCATGGCCGCTGAAGGCAAAAATGTATTGATCATGGCCGGCGGCACCGGGGGGCACGTATTCCCGGCGCTGGCCTGCGCCCGTGAGTTCCAGAAGCGCGGTTACAGCGTGCACTGGTTGGGCACCCCGCGTGGCATCGAGAACGAGTTGGTGCCACAGGCAGGCTTGCCATTGCACCTGATTCAGGTCAGCGGCTTGCGCGGCAAGGGCAAGCTGTCGTTGCTCAAGGCGCCTTTCACGTTGGTCAAGGCCGTGCTGCAGGCACGGCGCATCATTCGCCAGCTCAAGCCCGTATGTGTCTTGGGCTTTGGCGGCTATGTGACCGGCCCGGGCGGCGTGGCTGCGCGGCTGTGCGGCGTGCCACTGGTGATCCATGAGCAGAACGCCAGGGCCGGTACCGCCAATCGGTTGCTGGTGCCACTCTCGGCGCGGGTCTGCGAAGCTTTCCCGAACACCTTCGAGGCCAGCGACAAGCGTCGCACCACCGGCAACCCGGTGCGCCCGGAACTCTTCATGGACGCGCAACGCGTGCCCTTGGGCGAGCGCCGCGCACGCCTGTTGGTGCTCGGTGGCAGCCTGGGTGCGGAACCATTGAACAAATTGTTGCCTAAGGCCCTGTCTGAAGTGCCCGCGGCGCTGCGGCCAGAGGTGTTCCACCAGGCAGGCAAGCAGCACGCACCGATCACCGCCGAGCGTTATCACGAGGTGGGCGTCGAGGCTCAGGTAGAGCCCTTCATCAACGACATGGCTCAAGCTTATGGCTGGGCCGACCTGGTGGTGTGCCGAGCCGGTGCCCTGACTGTCAGCGAACTGGCGGCAGCAGGCCTGCCTTCGATGCTGGTGCCTTTGCCCCACGCGATCGACGATCACCAGACCCACAACGCCCAATATCTGGCCCGCGAAGGCGCTGCCTTCCTGATGCCACAAGCGACAACTGGCGCAGCGCAACTCGCTGAACGCCTGAACGAGGTGCTGATGCAACCCGAGAAACTCAACGTCATGGCTGGCACCGCACGGCGCCTGGCCAAACCTGCTGCAACCAGCACCGTGGTCGATATCTGCCTGGAGGTGGCCCATGGTTGAGAGCCAGAAAGCCATGCCCCAGCCGAAGATGGGCCGTATTCGCCGCATTCATTTCGTCGGCATCGGCGGCGTGGGCATGTGCGGTATTGCCGAAGTGTTACTGAACCTGGGCTATGAAGTGTCCGGTTCGGACCTTAAAGCCTCGCCGGTGACCGAGCGCCTGGAGTCCTTTGGCGCTGAGATCTTCGTCGGCCACCGCGCCGAGAACGCTGCCACCGCCGATGTGTTGGTGGTGTCCAGCGCCATCAACCCGGCCAACCCGGAAGTTGCCACCGCACTGGAGCGGCGCATTCCGGTGGTGCCGCGTGCCGAGATGCTCGCCGAGCTGATGCGTTACCGCCATGGCGTGGCCGTTGCCGGTACTCACGGCAAGACCACCACGACCAGCCTGCTGGCTTCAGTGTTCGCCGCCGGTGGCCTGGACCCAACCTTCGTTATCGGTGGCCGTCTTACCGCTGCCGGTACCAATGCGCAGCTGGGCACCAGCCGCTACCTGATCGCTGAAGCAGACGAAAGCGATGCCAGCTTCCTGCACCTGCAGCCGATGGTCGCGGTTGTCACCAACATCGACGCCGACCACATGGCGACCTACGAAGGTGACTTCAACAAGCTGAAGAAAACCTTCGTCGAGTTCCTGCACAACCTGCCGTTCTATGGGCTGGCGGTGATGTGCCTGGACGACCCGGTGGTTCGCGAGATCCTGCCGCAGGTCAAGCGTCCTACCGTGACTTACGGCTTCAGCGAAGAGGCCGACATCCGCGCCATCAATGTGCGTCAGCAGGGCATGCAGACCCACTTCACCGTGCTGCGCCGTGATCGCGAGCCGTTGGAGGTTTCGGTGAACATGCCCGGCAACCACAACGTGCTCAACGCCCTGGCGACCATCGCCATCGCCACTGACGAAGGCATTACTGACGAGGCCATCGTCCAGGGCCTGTCCGGCTTCCAGGGTGTCGGTCGTCGCTTCCAGGTATACGGCGAGCTGCCGGTCGAAGGCGGCAGTGTGATGCTGGTCGACGACTACGGTCATCACCCCACCGAAGTGGCGGCGGTGATCAAGGCTGTGCGCGGTGGCTGGCCAAGCCGCCGCCTGGTGATCGTCTACCAGCCGCACCGCTACAGCCGCACCCGCGACCTGTACGACGATTTCGTCCAGGTGCTGGGCGATGCCAACGTGCTGCTGCTGATGGAGGTCTACCCGGCCGGCGAAGAGCCGATCCCCGGTGCCGACAGCCGTCAGCTGTGCCACAGCATCCGCCAGCGCGGCAAGCTGGACCCGATCTACATCGAGCGCGGCGTCGAGCTGGCACCGCTGGTCAAGCCACTGCTGCGCGCTGGCGACATTTTGATCTGTCAGGGTGCCGGTGATGTCGGCGGCCTGGCCCCGCAGTTGATGAAAAGCCCGCTGTTCGCAGGCGCCAAGCAGGAGAAGTCGAAATGACCAGCGCCTACGACAAGCTGCAGTCGACCCTGGACGTCAAGGCGTTCGGCCGCGTCGCCGTGCTGTACGGTGGCAAGAGCGCCGAGCGTGAGGTGTCGCTGAAATCTGGCGCCGCAGTGATCGATGCGCTGAGCACTGCCGGCGTCGACGTGGTTGGCATCGACGTCGGTGACGACCTGCTCGCACGCCTGCAGAGCGAGAAGATTGACCGCGCCTTCATCATCCTCCACGGCCGTGGCGGTGAAGACGGGAGCATGCAAGGTTTGCTGGAGTGCCTGGGCATCCCCTACACCGGCAGCGGCATCCTGGCTTCGGCGCTGGCGATGGACAAGCTGCGCACCAAGCAGGTGTGGCAGAGCCTGGGCATTCCCACGCCACGCCACGCGGTGCTGGCGAGCGAAAGCGATTGTTTGCAGGCCAGTACGGAACTGGGCTTCCCGCTTATCGTCAAACCCGCCCATGAAGGCTCTAGCATCGGCATGGCCAAGGTGAACAGCGCCCAGGAACTGGTCGCCGCCTGGCAGGACGCCGCCAAATACGATTCCCAGGTACTGGTGGAGCAGTGGATCCACGGTCCGGAGTTCACCATCGCGGTACTGCGCGGCCAGGTGCTGCCGCCGATCGCCCTGGGTACGCCGCACGTGTTCTACGACTACGACGCCAAGTACATCGCCAACGATACCCAGTACCGCATCCCGTGCGGGCTGGATAGCGTCAAGGAACAGGAACTGATCGACCTGACCGCGCGCGCCTGCGATGCCATTGGCATCGAAGGCTGGGGGCGGTTGGACGTGATGCAGGACGAGCAGGGCCAGTTCTGGCTGCTCGAAGTCAACACCGCACCAGGCATGACAGATCATAGCCTGGTGCCCATGGCGGCCCGCGCGGCTGGCCTGGACTTCCAGCAACTGGTGCTGGCAATCCTGGCCGAAAGCGTGGCGACGCGAGGTTAATAACCATGCAAGGCGCGATGATACGTCAGCAGCAACCCGTTACCGGCCGTAGCAAGCCGGTGCCGCGTGGTGCCAGCCGGCTGGTGGCCGACGAGCCCGTATCGGCGCGCCTGCCCCGGCCAAGCCTGGGCGGCCTCAAGCGCTTGCTGTGGCCGGTGTTGCTGGTGGCGGCCGGCTTTGGTGCCTACGAGGGCGCCATTCGCCTGATGCCGTACGCCGACCGCCCGATCACCAAGATCGATGTGCAGGGCGACCTCAGCTACATCAGTCAGCAGTCGGTGCAGCAGCGTATCGCGCCCTACGTGGCGGCGAGCTTCTTCAGCGTCGACCTGCCGGCGATGCGGGCCGAGCTCGAGCAGATGCCGTGGATCGCCCACGCCGAAGTGCGCCGGGTGTGGCCCGACGAGGTGGTGATCCGCCTTGAAGAGCAGCTGCCGGTGGCACGCTGGGGGGACGCAGCCCTGCTCAACAACCAGGGTCAGGCTTTCACCCCGCGCGAGCTGGCCAACTATGAGCACCTGCCGCAGCTGGCCGGGCCGCAGCGTGCTCAGCAACAAGTCATGCAGCAGTATCAGGTATTGAGCCAGATGCTGCGCCCCTTGGGCTTTTCCATCGCTCGCCTGGAGCTGCGCGAGCGAGGCAGCTGGTTCCTGACCACCGGTGCGAGCAGTGCCGGGCCAGGCATCGAGTTGCTGCTGGGGCGCGATCATCTGGTGGAGAAGATGCGCCGTTTCATTGCCATTTACGACAAGACACTCAAAGACCAGATCACCACTATCGCCCGCATTGATCTGCGTTATTCCAACGGACTTGCCGTTGGTTGGCGGGAACCGATTGCACCGACGACGGCCCAACCCGCCGTTGCGAAGAATTAGAGAGAGGCAGGACCATGGCAAACGCGCATAGCGGCAAAATGATCGTCGGGCTGGACATTGGCACCTCCAAGGTGGTGGCGCTGGTGGGCGAAGTGGGCGAAGACGGCACCCTGGAAATCGTCGGGATCGGCACCCATCCGTCCCGTGGCCTGAAAAAAGGCGTGGTGGTGAACATCGAGTCCACCGTGCAGTCGATCCAGCGCGCCGTGGAAGAGGCGCAGCTGATGGCCGGCTGCCGTATCCACTCGGCGTTCGTCGGTGTGGCCGGTAATCACATCCGCAGCCTGAACTCCCACGGCATCGTTGCCATCCGTGACCGCGAGGTCAGCCTGGCGGATCTGGAGCGCGTACTCGACGCTGCCCAGGCCGTGGCGATTCCGGCCGACCAGCGCGTGCTGCACACCTTGCCGCAGGACTATGTGATCGACAACCAGGAAGGCGTGCGCGAGCCGCTGGGCATGTCTGGCGTGCGTCTGGAAGCCAAGGTTCACGTGGTCACTTGCGCCGTCAACGCCGCCCAGAACATCGAGAAGTGTGTGCGCCGCTGCGGCCTGGAAATCGACGACATCATCCTCGAACAGCTGGCTTCGGCCTACTCGGTGCTGACCGATGATGAAAAAGAACTGGGCGTGTGCCTGGTGGACATCGGTGGCGGCACCACCGACATCGCCATCTTCACCGAGGGCGCCATCCGCCACACGGCGGTCATCCCGATTGCTGGCGACCAGGTGACCAACGACATCGCCATGGCCCTGCGGACCCCGACCCAGTACGCCGAAGAAATCAAGATCCGCTACGCCTGTGCCTTGGCCAAACTGGCTGGCGCTGGCGAGACCATCAAGGTGCCGAGCGTGGGCGATCGCCCACCGCGCGAGCTGTCGCGCCAGGCCCTGGCCGAGGTGGTGGAGCCACGTTACGACGAGCTCTTTACCCTGATCCAGGCCGAACTGCGCCGCAGCGGCTACGAAGACCTGGTGCCCGCCGGCATCGTCCTCACTGGCGGCACCGCGAAGATGGAAGGCGCCGTGGAACTGGCCGAGGAAATCTTCCACATGCCGGTACGCCTGGGCGTGCCGCACAGCGTTCGGGGGCTGAGCGACGTGGTGCGCAACCCGATCTATTCCACCGGTGTGGGCTTGCTCACCTACGGCCTGCTGAAGCAGTCCGAGGATTTGGCCCTGACCGGTAACAGCAACAGCAGCAGCAACAGCTATGGCGATGAACCGAAGGCCCCAGTGCTTGAACGCTTCAAGAAGTGGGTCCAGGGCAACTTCTAAGTTTCAAAGCAGTAGTGGTAGGCGCAACAACTAGAGAACTGTAAGGAGAGGGAAAATGTTCGAGCTCGTAGACAACGTCCCGCAAAGTCCGGTCATCAAAGTGATCGGCGTTGGTGGTGGTGGCGGCAACGCCGTCAATCACATGGTCAAGAGCAGCATCGAAGGCGTGGAATTTATCTGCGCCAACACCGATGCCCAGGCGCTGAAAAACATTGGCGCGCGCACCATCCTGCAATTGGGCACGGGTGTGACCAAGGGCCTGGGTGCCGGTGCCAATCCGGAAGTCGGCCGTCAGGCCGCGCTGGAAGACCGTGAGCGCATCGCTGAAGTGCTGCAGGGCACCAACATGGTGTTCATCACCACCGGCATGGGTGGCGGTACCGGTACCGGTGCAGCGCCAATCATTGCCGAAGTGGCCAAGGAAATGGGTATCCTCACCGTTGCAGTGGTGACCCGTCCGTTCCCGTTCGAAGGCCGCAAGCGCATGCAGATCGCCGATGAAGGCATCCGCATGCTGGCTGAAAGCGTCGACTCGTTGATCACCATCCCCAACGAGAAGCTGCTGACCATCCTGGGCAAGGATGCCAGCCTGCTGTCTGCCTTCGCCAAGGCTGACGATGTACTGGCCGGTGCCGTACGCGGTATCTCCGACATCATCAAGCGCCCAGGCATGATCAACGTCGACTTCGCCGACGTGCGCACCGTGATGGGTGAAATGGGCATGGCCATGATGGGTACTGGCTGCGCCAGCGGCCCGAACCGTGCACGTGAAGCCACCGAGGCAGCTATCCGTAACCCGCTGCTGGAAGACGTCAACCTGCAGGGCGCCCGCGGTATCCTGGTGAACATCACCGCAGGCCCGGACCTGTCGCTGGGTGAGTACTCCGACGTGGGTAGCATCATCGAAGCCTTCGCCTCCGACCACGCGATGGTCAAGGTCGGCACCGTGATTGACCCGGACATGCGTGACGAACTGCACGTGACCGTGGTGGCCACTGGTCTGGGCGCACGCATCGAGAAGCCTGTGAAGGTGGTCGACAATACCCTGCAGACTGCCCAGCAGGCGTACGAAGCGTCCAATCCTGCGCCGGTGCGCCAGGAGCAGCCAGCGGTCAACTACCGTGACCTGGAGCGCCCGACCGTCATGCGCAACCAGGCGCATGCAGGTGCTGCCGCAGCCGCTAAACTGAACCCTCAGGATGACCTGGACTACCTCGATATCCCGGCATTCCTGCGTCGTCAGGCTGATTAATGGAATTTATCAGGGGTATAAAGGTGATTGGTATTCATCAAAGGTTGGGTCTGTTATCATCCCCAGCCTTTGTTGATACCTGTTCGCAATTTGCGCTGAAGCGGCCAATGCCATGATTAAACAACGCACCCTGAAGAATACCATCCGTGCCACAGGTGTCGGTCTGCACTCCGGGGAGAAGGTTTACCTGACCCTCAAGCCTGCACCTGTTGACACCGGCATCGTCTTCCGCCGCGCCGACCTCGACCCTGTGGTCGAGATCCCTGCGCGTGCGGCCAACGTCGGCGAGACAACCATGTCGACGACGTTGGTCAACGGTGACGTCAAGGTCGATACGGTCGAGCACCTGCTCTCCGCCATGGCGGGCCTGGGCATCGATAACGCCTACGTCGAGCTCTCCGCCTCGGAAGTGCCGATCATGGATGGCAGCGCCGGTCCTTTTGTATTCCTGATTCAGTCTGCCGGCCTGGAAGAACAGGACGCAGCCAAGAAGTTCATCCGCATCCTGCGTGAGGTAACCGTGGAAGAGGGCGACAAGCGCGCCACGTTCCTGCCTTTCGAAGGTTTCAAGGTGAGCTTCGAGATCGATTTCGATCACCCGGTGCTTCGCAACCGGACCCAGAGCGCCAGCGTCGACTTTTCCAGCACGTCGTTCGTGAAGGAAGTCAGCCGCGCGCGTACTTTTGGCTTCATGCGTGACATCGAGTACCTGCGCAAGCACAACCTTGCGTTGGGTGGCAGTGTCGAGAACGCCATCGTGGTCGATGAGGACGGCGTGCTCAACGAAGACGGCCTTCGTTACGAAGACGAATTCGTCAAGCACAAGATCCTCGACGCCATCGGCGATCTGTACCTGCTGGGCAACAGCCTGATTGGCGAGTTCAAGGGCTTCAAGTCCGGCCACGCGCTGAACAACCAGCTGTTGCGCAAGCTGATTGCTGAAACCGATGCCTGGGAAGTGGTCACTTTCGAAGATGCCAGCACGGCACCGATCTCGTACATGCGCCCTGTTGCGGCCGTGTAAGTTCGAACACTCTCTAGTTCATTAAGGCCACCTTCGGGTGGCCTTTTTTATGGCTTGCCCTGGGCGTGGGCGGCCAACCGTTCCAGTGCGGCACGCAGTTTGGGGTCGGTAATGCCCTCGGCGGTGTCGCGCAGGCTCTCGGCCGCGCTGTTCGAAAGCTCGGCCGCATGCCCGCCACGCTTGGCCGGTACCAGCGGCGGCTGTACCTTGTACAGGATGCGCCTGAGGTTGCCGAATGCTTCCATGGCCTGCAGGGCCGCCAACAAGCGCTTCTGCTGGTAGCGCAGGCGGGTTGCCCAATGGCCGTCGGTAACCACCAGCAACAAAGTACCATCGCGCCAGGACGCCACATGGCAGTGCTCGCGGGCAGCCGGTTGCAACTGGCTTTCCAGCAGGCGCTGCAGGTGCTCCAGGCGCTCGGCCTGGTTCAGCAGCAGGCGCAGCGGGCGCACCTGGCGCAGCAGGGCGGAAGGTGGCTGGGCGGGGGAGGGTTTGTAGGCCATGGGGGTACGCGTGAGGTGACGTGGGCACAGGCAGCCAAAGACAAGACTGGTTCTCGATAGCTTTCATGTTGCCAAGCCTTGAACTCAGTGAAAATGCCCCTATCTAAAACAGGCCCCTGCCAAAACGCTGTATCAGCATCGTGGAAATCCACCACTTTCCTCACCATCGTTTCCGGGTAGAATGCTCGTTCGCATGCGGCCTATGGGCTGCACGGGCGACTCATGGGGCCGCCCTCCATCCCTACGTGTGGAAGATCCTGCCGATATGTTTGCGCCTTTGTTAAAAAAACTTTTTGGAAGCAAGAACGAGCGTGAAGTCAAACGCATGCTCAAGACGGTGAGTATCGTCAATGCCTTCGAAGAGAAGATGGTGGCCCTCTCCGACGAGCAACTGCGGGGCAAGACTGCAGAGTTCAAGGAACGCCTGGCCAAAGGCGAGACACTGGACCAATTGCTGCCCGAAGCCTTCGCCGTGGCCCGTGAGGCCGGCAAGCGTGTAATGGGCATGCGCCATTTCGATGTGCAGTTGATCGGCGGCATGACCCTGCACGAGGGTATGATCGCAGAAATGCGCACCGGTGAAGGCAAGACCTTGGTCGGTACCCTGGCCGTCTACCTCAACGCATTGTCCGGCAAGGGCGTGCATGTGGTCACCGTCAACGACTACCTGGCGCGCCGTGACGCCAACTGGATGCGCCCGCTGTACGAGTTCCTCGGTCTGTCGGTCGGTATCGTCTCGGCCTTCCAGCCGCCGGAAGAAAAGCGCGCCGCCTATGCAGCCGACATCACCTACGGCACCAACAACGAATTCGGGTTCGACTACCTGCGCGACAACATGGCGTTCAGCCAGGACGAGAAGTTCCAGCGTGAACTGAACTTCGCCGTGATCGACGAAGTCGACTCCATCCTCATCGACGAAGCGCGTACCCCGCTGATCATTTCCGGTCAGGCCGAGGACAGCTCCAAGCTGTACATCGAGATCAACCGCCTGATCCCGCGCCTCACCCAGCACATCGAAGAGGTCGAAGGCCAGGTCACCCAGGAAGGCCACTTCACCATCGACGAGAAGAGTCGCCAGGTGGAGCTGAATGAAGCCGGTCACCAGTTCATCGAAGAGATGCTGGCCCAGGCGGGCCTGCTGGCTGAGGGCGAGAGCCTGTACTCCGCGCACAACCTGGGCTTGCTGACACACGTCTACGCCGGTCTTCGTGCACACAAGCTGTTCCACCGCAACGTCGAGTACATCGTCCAGGACGGTCAGGTTCTGCTGATCGACGAACACACCGGCCGTACCATGCCGGGCCGTCGCCTGTCCGAGGGCCTGCACCAGGCCATCGAAGCCAAAGAGAACCTGAACATCCAGGCCGAGAGCCAGACCCTGGCTTCGACCACCTTCCAGAACTACTTCCGCCTGTACACCAAGCTGTCCGGCATGACCGGTACCGCCGACACCGAAGCATTCGAGTTCCAGTCGATCTACGGCCTGAACGTGATGGTCATTCCGCCGAACAAGCCACTGGCGCGTAAGGACTACAACGACCTGGTGTACCTGACCGCTGACGAGAAATACGCCGCGATCATCGCCGACATCAAGGAAAGCATGAAGCTGGGCCGGCCGGTGCTGGTAGGTACCGCGACCATTGAGACTTCCGAGCACATGTCCAACCTCCTGAAAAAGGAAGGGATCGACCACAAGGTGCTCAACGCCAAGTATCACGAGAAGGAAGCCGAGATCATCGCGCAAGCAGGCGCGCCAGGTGCACTGACCATCGCCACCAACATGGCTGGCCGTGGTACCGACATCCTGCTGGGCGGTAACTGGGAAGCCGAAGTGGCTGCCCTGGAAAACCCGACAGCCGAGCAGATTGCCCAGATCAAGGCCGACTGGCAGAAGCGTCACCAGCAAGTGATCGAGACGGGTGGCCTGCATGTAATCGCTTCCGAGCGTCACGAATCGCGCCGTATCGACAACCAGCTGCGTGGCCGCTCCGGTCGTCAGGGCGACCCGGGTTCCAGCCGCTTCTACCTGTCGCTGGAAGACAGCCTGATGCGCATCTTCGCCTCTGACCGGGTGAAGAACTTCATGAAGGCACTGGGCATGCAGTCGGGCGAGGCCATCGAGCACCGCATGGTCACCAACGCTATCGAGAAAGCCCAGCGCAAGGTCGAAGGCCGCAACTTCGACATTCGTAAGCAATTGCTCGAATATGACGACGTCGCCAACGAGCAGCGCAAGGTGATCTACCACATGCGCAACAGCCTGCTGGCCGCCGAGAACATTGGCGACACCATCGTCGAATTCCGCAAGGAAGTACTGGACGCTACCATCAGCCAGCACATTCCGCCGCAGTCGCTGCCAGAGCAGTGGGACGTAGCCGGCCTGGAGGCTTCGCTGGCCAGCGATTTCGCCATCAAGTTGCCGATTCAGCAATGGCTCGACGAGGACGATCACCTCTACGAAGAGACCTTGCGCGAGAAGCTGCTGAACGAGATCACCACTGCCTACACCGAGAAGGAAGACCAGGCCGGTCTCGACGCCCTGCGAACCTTCGAGAAGCAGATTCTGCTGCGCGTACTGGACGACCTGTGGAAAGACCACCTGTCGACCATGGACCACCTGCGTCACGGTATTCACCTGCGTGGTTATGCGCAGAAGAACCCGAAGCAGGAGTACAAGCGCGAGTCGTTCAGCCTGTTCCAGGAGCTGTTGGAGTCGATCAAGCGCGACACCATCCGCGTGCTGTCGCACGTACAGGTTCGCCGCGAAGACCCGGCCGAAGAAGAAGCCCGCCTGCGCCGCGAGGCCGAAGAGCTGGCGAGTCGCATGCAATTCCAGCACGCCGCTGCACCGGGCCTGGAAAGTGAGCAACTGAGCGAGGAGGGTGCCGAAGTAGCGGTAGCCTCGGCGCCAGTACGCAATGACCAGAAGCTGGGCCGCAACGAGCCGTGCTGGTGTGGTTCGGGCAAGAAGTTCAAGCATTGCCATGGTCAGATCGAGTGATCTGAACCTTACGTTGTACAAGCCTGGGGCCGCTTTGCGGCCCTTTCGCGACACAAGGCCGCTCCCACAGGTAGCGCGCTCGTCCATGAACGGGCGCGATCCTTGTGGGGGCGGCCTTGTGTCGCGATGGGGCGCGAAGCGGCCCCTTTTTCGACATCATCGTTTTTTCTAGGAGCGCTCTAATGGCTGTTGGTCTTGGTCCTTTGCCCACCCTGCACCCGGTTCCGGGTTTTGAACTCGGTATCGCTTCTGCCGGTATCAAGCGCCCGGGGCGCAAGGATGTGGTGGTCATGCGCTGTGCCGAAGGCTCCAGCGTGGCTGGCGTGTTCACCCTCAACGCCTTCTGCGCAGCGCCGGTGATCCTGTCCAAGCAGCGTGTACAGGGCACCGTGCGCTACCTGCTGACCAACACGGGTAACGCCAACGCCGGTACTGGCGCGCCAGGCCTGGCCGCCGCCGAGCGCACCTGCGCCAAGCTGGCCGAACTGGCTGGCGTACCGGCAGAGTCGGTACTGCCGTTCTCCACCGGCGTGATTGGCGAGCCGCTGCCGGTCGAAAAGATCGAAGGCGCGCTGCAGGCCGCCCTCGACAACCTGTCGGAGAACAACTGGGCTGAGGCCGCTACCGGCATCATGACCACCGACACCCTGCCCAAGGGGGCCAGCCGCCAGTTCCAGCACGATGGCGTGACCGTCACCGTTACCGGTATCAGCAAGGGTGCAGGCATGATCCGCCCGAACATGGCGACCATGCTGGGCTACATCGCTACCGACGCCAAGGTGGCGCCAAGCGTCCTCAAGGACCTGATGCTGGACGGCGCCAACAAGTCGTTCAACCGCATCACTATCGATGGTGACACTTCGACCAACGATTGCTGCATGCTGATCGCTACCGGCAAGGCCGACTTGCCGGAAGTGACTGAAGCCAGCGGCGCGCTCTTCGAAGCGCTGAAAAAGGCCGTGTTCGAAGTGTGCATGGAAGTGGCCCAGGCCATCGTCCGTGACGGCGAAGGCGCGACCAAGTTCGTGACCGTGCAAGTCAACGGTGGTGGTAACCACCAGGAGTGTCTGGACGTCGGCTACGCCGTGGCCCACTCGCCGCTGATCAAGACCGCGCTGTTCGCTTCCGACCCGAACTGGGGCCGTATCCTCGCTGCGGTAGGCCGTGCCGGTGTACCGGAGCTGGATGTGAGCCTGATCGATGTTTACCTGGACAGCGTTTGCATTGCGAGCAAAGGCGGCCGCAGCCCGAGCTATACCGAAGCGCAGGGTTCGGCAGTGATGGCCCAGGAAGAGATCACCATCCGAATCGAACTGGGCCGTGGCCAGTGCAGCGAAACCATCTGGACGACCGACCTGTCCCACGAGTACGTGAAGATCAACGCCGAGTACCGTACCTGATCTACTGATCCGAAGGCCTCTTCGCGGGCACGCCCGCTCCCACAGGTGTTGCAATGCCTGCAGGAGCGGTGCGGTCCCTGTGGGAGCGGGCTTGCCCGCGAAAGGCCGCGCAGCGGCCTGCGGGTTTTGCAAGACAAACCTGATGGAGCCGAACCATGAGCTATCACCTGATCATCGGCGACAAGCTGTACTCCTCCTGGTCGCTGCGTGGCGCCCTGGCCCTCGAGCTGGCTGGCGTGCCCTACGAAGAAACCCTGATCAAGCTGAACCAGCCTGATACCCGCCAGCGCATCCTCGCTTTCTCCTCCACCGGCAAGGTGCCGCTGCTCAAGAGCGAGCACGGTGTGATCGCTGACTCGCTGGCCATTGCCGAATACCTCAACGAACGCCACCCCGAAGCCCAGCTGTGGCCTGCCGATGTGGCGGCGCGTGCCCAGGCCCGTTCGGCCTGTGCGCAGATGCATAGCGGCTTCTTTGCCCTGCGCGGCGCCATGCCGTTCGACTTGTCGCGCGACCAGGCGCTGGACAGCGTGCCGCTGGACGTGCAAATCGACATCGACCGTATCGTTGCGCTGTGGTCCGAATGCCGTCTGGTGGCCAAGGACAGCGGCCCGTTCCTGTTCGGCAAGGTAAGCCTGGCCGATGCCTTCTTTGCCCCGGTGGCCGTGCGCCTGCGCACCTACCGCATAGAAGTCCCCGCCGAGGCGGCAGCCTACATCGAGACCATTTATCAATGGCCAGCCTTCCAGGCATGGCAACAGGCAGGCCTGGAGGAGCGTGAAGCGTGAAACGGATTCATGTAGTAGCTGCCGTGATTCGCGGCGCTGATGGCCGTATTCTGATCGCACGTCGTGCCGATACCCAGCACCAGGGCGGCTTGTGGGAGTTCCCCGGTGGCAAGGTGGAAGAAGGCGAAAGCGTCGAAGCGGCGCTTGCCCGCGAGCTGCGCGAGGAGCTGGGCATCGAGGTAAGCCGGTCGCGTGCGCTGATCAAGGTCAGCCATGACTACCCGGACAAGCAGGTGCTGCTGGACGTGCGCGAGGTCGAAGCGTTCACTGGCGAACCCCATGGTGCCGAAGGCCAGCCGCTGGAATGGGTTGCCCCGCGCGATTTGCCGCAGTACGAATTCCCCGAGGCCAACAAGCCGATCGTCGCCGCTGCGCGCCTGCCGGACCAGTACCTGATCACCCCGGACGGCCTGGAAGTGCCGCAAATGCTCAAGGGCATCCAGAAGGCGGTGGCCAATGGTATTCGCCTGATCCAGTTGCGTGCCCCGGACATGTACGACCCCAAGTACCGCGACGTGGCGGTGGATGCGGTCGGGCTGTGTGCGGGCAAGGCGCAGCTGATGCTTAAAGGGCCACTGGAATGGCTGGGTGATTTCCCGGCGGCCGGTTGGCACCTGACGGCCGCGCAGCTGCGCAAGTACGCCGCCAGGGGCCGGCCGTTCCCCAAGGAGCGCTGGTTGGCGGCATCCTGCCACAGTGCCGAAGAGCTGGCGCTGGCTGAACAGATGGGCGTGGACTTTGTCACCTTGTCGCCAGTGCAGGCGACCCAGACTCACCCAGAGGCGGTGCCGTTGGGATGGGATGAGGCGCAGCGGTTGATTGCCGGGTTCAACAAGCCGGTTTACCTGCTGGGTGGGGTAGGGCCGGGTGAGCGCGAGCAGGCCTGGGAAGCCGGGGCACAGGGTGTAGCCGGGATCCGGGCGTTCTGGCCCGAGGTTTGAGTCCCTTGTAACAGGGGCCGCTGCGGGGCCCATTCGCGGGCTTGCCCGCTCCCACAGGCGCTTCAAGCCTGCTCGAAGCCTGTGGGAGCGGGCAAGCCCGCGAATGGGCTGCAAAGCAGCCCCAGAAGTATCAGCCTTTGGGTTTCTCGGCGGGCTGCCACAAAACCTCAGCCACCCCCTGGCGCCGCCCGATGATCCGCGCCGCCACGAACAATAGATCGGAAAGCCGGTTGATATACGCCAAACCAACGCCTTCCAGCGGCTCCATGGCATTCAACTGCTGGCACCGGCGCTCTGCACTGCGCGCGAGGCTGCGGCACACGTGCGCCTGCGCCACCAGCGCCGAACCACTGGGCAGAATGAAGTTTTTCAGCGGCCCCAGCTCTTCGTTCCACACATCGATGGCCGCCTCCAGGCGTTCCACTTCCGCCAGGGTCAATGCCTGGTAACTGGGCATCGCCAGCTCGCCACCCAGGTCGAACAAGCGGTGCTGACACGGCGCCAGCACCGTGGTCACTTCATTCAGCCCGTGCTCGGCGAGCCCCGCCAGCAGCAACCCCAACTGGCTGTTCAGGCTGTCCACCTCGCCAATCGCTTCGATCCGCGGGTGGTCCTTGGGCACCCGACGGCCGTCGCCCAGGCCGGTTTCGCCTTTGTCGCCGGTGCGGGTATAGATCTTCGAAAGGCGGTAGCCCATGTCATTGCTCCGTTCTGGCCGGCACCGCCGCTGCCGGCTGGGTGAGGGGCAGGCGTAGGGTAAAGCAGGTGCCTTGGCCTGGCGTGGATTGCACTTCCATCTGCCCCTTGTGGTTGTTGGTGATGATGAAGTACGAGACCGACAGGCCCAGCCCGGTACCCTGGCCGATTTCCTTGGTGGTGAAGAACGGCTCGAAGGTGCGCTTGCGCACCGCCTCGGGCATGCCGACGCCGTTGTCTTCGACCTGGATTTCCGCCCATGGCGGGTTTAGCCGGGTGCGCAGTGTGATGCGTCCGGGCTCGCTGGGTTGCGGGCGTTGGTGGATGGCCTGGGCTGCGTTCTTCAGCAAGTTGAGCAGTACTTGTTCCAGCTCGTTGGCGGTACATGGCACCGGCCCCAGGTCGGGGTCGAACTGGCGCACGATGGCTTGCCCCTTGAAGTCGAAGCCGATGGCCAGATCGAAGTCATTGCCGGCAATTTCAAGCGCCTGATCGATCAGTGCCGGCAGCTCGCATGGCACCAGCTGGCGGTTGCTGCGGCGGCTGAAGCTGAGCATGTGGGTGACGATCTTCGCCGCCCGGGCGCCGGCCTGCTGAATGCCGTCGAGCAGTTGCGGCACCTCGCGGCTGTCCAGGTAGCGGTTGATCGTGGCCAGGTCGATGCCCAGCTCTTCGGCCTGTTCCTGGTTACGCGGCAGGTCGGACGACAGGCGTCGGCGAATGTTCTGCACGTTGTGCAGGATAGCGCCCAGCGGGTTGTTGATTTCGTGCGCCATGCCGGCAGCCAGACCCCCGACCGAGAGCATTTTCTCCGATTGCACCATCATTTCTTCCAATGACAGACGCTGGGTGATGTCGTCGATACGAATGACCACGCCGCGCCCGCCGCCGCCGGTCAGTGGGTAGAAGGTCAGGGCGTAGTGGCGCAGGTCGTCGCCCTTGGGCCAGGTTACCCGCTCGATCTTCGCCACTCGATGTTTTTCCACGGTTTCCTTCAGTTGCGGGAGGAACGGCTTCAGCGGCTCGAACGCAATGAACACCGGCTGGTTGAGTGCCTCGTCCAGTGGCGTGCCGGAAAGCACCGTGGCTTCGTGGTTCCATTGGGTCACGTAGAGCTGTTCGTCGAGGGCGATCAGTGCCGAGGGCATCGAGTCGATGATGCTGTTGAGGTAGTTCTGAAAACCGGTGAGCTTTTTCTCGATCTTGCTGCGTACCTGTACTTCCAGTTCCAGCTTGCGGTTGGTGTGGCGGGTTTCTTCGGCAAGGCCCTGAGCCTGGTCGTAGGCACTCTGGAACTCGTCGCGGGCGCTCTTGAGCTGCTGCTCGCGGGCCTCGATGCGCGACAGCATGGTGTTGAAGGCCTCGGCCAGGCTGCCGATTTCATCATCATTGCCGCGTTGGGCGCGCAAGGCGTAGCTCTCTTCGCGGGTAACCTGGCGGCTGAGCTCCTCAAGCCGGTTGATCGGCTGGGTGATCAGGCGTTTGATCTGCCGGGCGATGACGATCCATAGCAGGACACTGAACACCAGGATGCCCAGGCTGGCACTGAGTGTGCCGGTGTAGAAGGCCGTGGGCAGTTCGCTGCTGGCTACCAACAGCAAATGTGCCGGTGGGTTGGCATCGCGGGGGATGCGGATCAACTGAGTGCTGCGAAACTCCATCAGGCGCCAGCCGTCGATGTTGCGAAAACGCTTGGGCAGGGCCAGCGGCTCGCCATGCTGCAACTGCGCCAGCATTCGGCCATCGCCACCGTAGATGGCGGCGGCGCGCAGCGGTGTGTAACTGTCCAGTTCCTTGAGCAGGGCACGGGCCGTGTCCGGGGTGTCGCCGGCGCGGGCTGCAAGCTGTGGATTGGCCACCAGCCGGCCGATGGTGTGCATGGCCTGGGGCGCCATGCTTTCCTGGGTGATCCAGTAGGCGGCGCTGATGAAGGTGAGGTTGGCCATCAGCAAGATGGTCACCAGCAAAACCAGCAGGGCCGCCAGCAGCTTCTGCCCGACCGGGAGGTTTTCCAGGCGTTGGCGCAAGGTCATGGGCAAGGCAATGTCCGTATCCGGTGGAAGGGCCGCGTCAGTCGCAAGGCAAGCCACGCACGCGCAGGTTTTCGACCAAGCGCTGCAGCAGGTGTTCCAGCTGCGGCAGTTGCAGGCCATGACGGCCCGCAGCGCGGCAAGCATGGCCGAGCAGGTAGTGCAACTCGGTGCGCCGTCCTGCATGCACGTCCTGGTACATGGAAGAGTAGTTGGCTGCGGTGGCGAGGATTACCCGCTGAACTTCTTCGTCCAGCCCCTCGGCTGCTTGCGGCTGGCCGCAACGGCGCAGCAGTCGGGCCAGTTCGACGCACAGGGCTTGCACTTCACCCAGGTGCCCCAGCAGCCCGCCATTCTGGCAATCGTGAAGCACGGTCAGCGGGTTGATGGCGCAATTGAGCGCCAACTTGCGCCACAGGCGGGTCAGTATGTCTACTGTCCACTCAGCGGGGATACCGGCCTCGTGCAGGTCATCGAACCAGGCGGGGAGCAGGGGGCTTCGTGGGTCGCCTAGCCAGTTGAAGCCATGGCCGGCAAAACGCACTTGCCAGTCCCCTTCGCGGAAGGCGCCTTCGGTGCTGGAGGCGAAGATACAGCGAGCGTGCGGCACCAGGTCGGCGACTTCATCCTGGCTGCCCAGGCCATTCTGCAACAGCAGCACTTCGGCGCTCTCGGCCAGCCGAGGTGCTAGACCGGCAATCGCCGGGGCAGCGTCATAGGCCTTGCAGGCCACCAGCAGCCGGTGGATCGGGCCTTGCGCTTGCGCCGTTTCGGCCGGTATGGCGTAGCGCCGGGTTTGGTCCTGCTCGACCAGGGTCAGGCCACCGGCCTGCTGATAGGCCTGCAGCCGTTGTCCGTCACGCAGGATCAGGCGCACAGCCTTGCCGGCGCGTGCCAGCCGGCAGGCCCACAGACTGCCAAGGCTACCGGCGCCGAGAATATGCCAGGTGCTGCTCATATGCGTTTCGCAACCCGTTATAATGAGTCCGCATTTTAACCTTCAAACCCAGCGCGCTCCATCTTCAGCCTGAGCGCGCTTTTATTTTGGGAGAACAACCATGCCTTCGTTCGACGTGGTATCGGAACTGGACAAGCACGAAGTGCAGAACGCGGTCGACAACGCCATCAAGGAACTGGACCGCCGCTACGACCTCAAGGGCAAAGGCACCTTCGAGTTCAAGGACAAAGAGCAGACCGTGATGCTCACTGCTGAGGAAGAGTTCCAGCTCGAGGCGATGCTGGAGATCCTGCGCCTTGCACTGGTCAAGCGCAAGATCGACGTGAAGTGCCTGGAAACCAAGGACCCCTACGCCTCCGGCAAGGAAAAGAAACAGGAAGCCAAGTTCCGCGAAGGCATCGACAAGGACCTGGCAAAAAAGATCGTTGCCACCATCAAGGATGGCAAGCTGAAAGTACAGGCCGCCATCCAGGGTGAGCAGGTACGGGTAACCGGCAAGAAACGTGACGATCTGCAGGAAGCCATTGCCCTGCTGCGCACCAAGGAATTCGACATGCCGCTGCAGTTCAACAACTTCCGCGACTGATGTGGGGGTGGCCCGGAACCCCGATGGCCAAATGATGTCCATGGGGGCCGGGGTTGCGTAATAACACGCGCGGCCTGTTCTACCGTGTACTTGCCGCTCGGCATCAGGAGATGAATATGGATTTGAACGCTGAGGTCGACCAGCTCGTCCGCCAATCCCAGACGTGGATCCCTTTGATCATGGAATACGGCAGCCGTGTGCTGCTGGCACTGCTGACCTTGGCGGTTGGCTGGTGGATCATCAACAAGGTCAGCGCCCGCCTCGGCAAGCTGGTTGGCCTGCGCAACGCCGACCTGGCGCTGCAGGGCTTCATCAGCACCCTGGCGAACATCGTGCTGAAGGTGCTGCTGTTGGTCAGCGTGGCCTCGATGATCGGCATCGAGACCACCTCGTTCGTCGCCGCCATCGGTGCCGCAGGCCTGGCCATCGGCCTTGCCTTGCAGGGCAGCCTGGCGAACTTCGCCGGTGGTGTGCTGATCCTGATGTTCCGCCCGTTCCGTATCGGTGACTGGATCGAGGCGCAGGGCGTTTCCGGCACCGTCGACAGTATCCAGATCTTCCACACTGTGCTGCGCACCGGTGACAACAAGACGGTCATCATGCCCAATGGCAGCCTGTCCAACGGCATCATTACCAACACCAACCGCCAGCCGACGCGCAAGGTGGTGTTCGATGTGGGCGTTGACTACGAGGCCGACCTGCAGAAGGCCCGCAATGTGCTGCTGGAGCTGGCAAAGGACCCGCGTGTTCTGCAAGACCCTGCACCGCAGGCGGTCGTGTCGACGCTGGGCGACAGCTCGATCACCGTATCGCTGCGCTTGTGGACCAAGACCTCCGATTACTGGGACGTGATGTTCATGCTCAACGAGTATGCGCGTGACCGGTTGAAGGCCGAAGGGATCGATATTCCGTTTCCGCAGCGGGTTATTCGCGTGGTGCAGGAGACTGCAACGCAGTAATACCGCGTTAAAGCCGGGGCCGCTTTGCGCCCCTTCGCGGGCAAGCCCGCCCCTACGAGGACATGCGTGTTCTGTGTAGGAGCGGGCTTGCCCGCGAAGGGGCGCAAAGCGGCCCCAGTTTTTTCCGACCCTGATTACACTTGCTCACAGCAATTTCCAGCCATTTCTGGCATATAGCGTGACCCCGCCCGCCACACCCGATACGCCATCATGAAACCACTGCTGTATATCACCCCTCTGCGTGCCTTGCTGTTCGGCCTGACCCTGGCCCTGTTCGAACTGCTGACCTACCTGGCCAGCGACGCGGTCATGCCGGCCATGCCTGTCGTGGTCAACGACCTCGACGCCAGCCCCGAATACATACCCCATGCCCTCAACCTGTACCTGCTGGGGGGCGTGGTACTGCAATGGCTGATCGGCCCGTTGGCCGACCGTTATGGACGGCGCCCGTTGCTGCTGGTCGGCTGCGCATTCTTTGGCCTGGCCTGCCTGGCTACCTTCTGGGTCCAGGACATCGGCCTGTTCAACCTGTTGCGTCTGTTGCAGGGCATTGGCCTGGGCTTTGTGGTCACCGTCAGCTACCCAGCCCTGAACGAGGCTTTCAGCGAGGCTGATGCCGTACGCATGATGGCCCTGTTGGCCAACATCGCCTTGCTGTCGCCCCTGCTCGGGCCGCTGGTGGGCACCTTGCTGCTGCAATGGCTGGACTGGCGCTGGCTGTTCGTGGCGTTCGCCATCGGCGCGGTGCTGGCCTGGCTGCTGCTGTACCGGCTGATGCCGGAAACCCTGGGCGTGGAGCGCCGTGACGGTTCGCGGCTGGCGTTCACGCCGATTCACCTGCTGCCACTGTTGGCGGGCTATGGCCAGCTGCTGGGCAACCGCCCCTTCGTTGCAGGCAGCGCTGCCCTTGGGTTGGTCGGCTTGCCGCTGATTGGCTGGATTGGCCTGTCGCCGGTGCTGCTGATTCACGATGAGGGATTGAGTACCCTGGAGTATGCCTTGTGGCAGTTGCCGGTCTTTGGCGGCCTGATCCTCGGTAACCTGATCATCAACCGCATTGCCGATCGCTACCCGCTGCCAGCCCTGGTGCGTGGTGCGCTCTGGCCATACCTGGCGGGCCTGTGCCTGATGGTGCTGGCGACCTGGTACTGGCCGAGTGTGACCAGTGTGGTGGCTGGCATGTCGCTGTATGCGCTGGGGTTGGGCGTGGCCAATGCGGTGCTGTACCGCATGACGCTGTTCTCCAGTGAGCAGAGCAAGGGGTTGGTTTCGGCCATGCTGGGGATGATCACCATTGCCTTGCTGGGGCTCGGCGGTGCGCTGCTGGCGATGATTGGCGCCGGTGCCAGCTTGCTGCATTTTGCCCTGGCGGCGGGGGTGGCGGGGGCGTTGGCGCTGTGGCCGCTGTGGTTTGTGGTGGGGGGGCGGCCTGGGGAAGGGGCTGTAGCTTGATAAGTGGTATTGCCTGTGCCGGCCTCTTCGCGGGTGAACCCGCTCCTACAAGGCAACGCGGGCCGGCCTCTTCGCGGGTGAACCCGCTCCTACAAGGCAACGCGGGCCGGCCTCTTCGCGGGTGAACCCGCTCCTACAAGGCAACGCGGGCCGGCCTCTTCGCGGGTGAACCCGCTCCTACAAGGCAACGCGGGCCGGCCTCTTCGCGGGTGAACCCGCTCCTACAAGGCAACGCGGCCCGGGCTCTTCGCGGGTAAACCCGCTCCTACAAGGCAGCGCGGCCCGGTGTAGGAGCGGGTTTACCCGCGAAGAGGCCAGCACAGGCAATACAAAACTTCAGGGCCGCTCAGCCACAGAGTGATCCTCGGCCACCGGCGTTCCCCGCCCGGCTTCCTGATGCCACTGCAGGGCGATCAGGATCAGCGTAGGCACCCCCAGCAGCGCCGTGATCAGGAAGAAGTCGTGGTAGCCGAACTTCTCCACAATAACGCCCGAATACCCGCCGATCAGCCGCGGCAACAGCAGCATGATCGAACTGAGCAGCGCGTACTGGGTCGCCGAGAACTTCAGGTTGGTCAGGCTGGACAGGTAGGCGACAAAGGCCGAGGTAGCCATGCCGGAGCTGAAGTTGTCCAGTGAGATGGTCACCACCAGCATTTCCAGGTTCGGCCCCATGTCAGCCAACATCAGGAACAGGATGTTGGTGCCGGCAGAGGCTACGCCGCCAATGAACAGGATGGGCATGATGCCGAAGCGTACGATCAGCAGGCCGCCAACCCCGGCGCCGACCAGGGTCATGATCAGGCCGAAGATCTTGCTGACGCTGGCAATCTGGTCCTTGGTGAAGCCCATGTCGATATAGAACACGTTGGCCATCACCCCCATCACCGTGTCCGACATGCGATAGGTGGCGATCAGGCCGAGCAGCAGCAGAGCCTGCCAGCGGTAGCGGGTGATGAAGTCGTTGATCGGGGTCAGCACGGGAGCCAGGCCGCGGCGGCCGAGGCTCGACAGGCAGGCCCAGGTCAGCAGCACGTAGAGGATCAGGCGCAGGAAGGCGCGGTCTTCCAGCAGCAGGTCGAGCGGCGTGGCATCACCGGAGACCACGCTGGACCAGCCGGTATTGAACATCTGGGTGAAGCTGGCCGGTACCGAGACCAGCAGGATGATCAGCACGAACACCGAAGCCATCTGGTGCACCAGCCCGTAGCGCGCTGCCGACAGTTGGGTGCGCATGGGCACTGGCGGTTCGCGCATGACCAACGTGGTGAACAGGGCGGGCAGCATCATCACCCCGAACATCACGTAAGTGCCGGCCCAGGCCTTGTGCAGGTAGCTGAAGCCGGTAGAGCCGAACCACTCGGCGAAGAACAGGGCACCGGCCGTGGCGAGCAAGGCAGCCACCCGGTAGCCGGCCATGTAGCTGGCAGCGAGCGCGGCCTGGCGCTGGTCGTCAGCGATTTCCAGGCGGTAGGCGTCGACTGCAATGTCCTGGGTAGCCGAGGCGAAAGCCACCAGTACGGCCATGGCAATCAGCCAGGAGAGATGCTGTTGCGGGTCGCACAGGCTCATGCCGACCAGCCCGATCACCACCAGCGCTTGCGACAACAGCAGCCACGAACGCCGGCGCCCGAGGCCGCCAAGCAGCGGCAAGCGCCATTGGTCGAGCAGCGGTGACCAGACCCACTTGAAGGCGTAGGCCAAGCCAATCAGGCTTGCATAACCGATGGTTTCACGGGCAACGCCGGCTTCGCGCAACCATACCGACAGGGTCGAGAACACCAGCATGTAGGGTAGGCCGGCGGCGAAACCGAGTAGCAAAAGTACCAATGTTGACGGGCTGGCATAGGCAGCAAGCGCAGCGCGCCAGGTTTTACGGGGCATGGGCCAACATCTGCCTCAAGTTTTCGAAAACAAAGCGCGCACTCTAACCGCTGTGCTCCATTGGGCGCCAGCCATGGCGCGTCATATCCACACGATTGTTGCTTACATTCACACCTTCTGCGCGTAACCGCGCCCGTTGTTCATCGCCCGACGGGGTGCCCAGCGCCAGGCTCAGCCGGCCACCCGCAGCGAGCACCCGGTGCCAAGGCAGGCGTGTGTCTGCAGGCAACTGCCCCAGGGTGCGCCCAACCCAGCGCGCCGCACGGCCAAGCCCAGCCAGTTCGGCCAGTTGGCCATAGCTCACGACCTTGCCGGGTGGCACTTGGCCCAGTACTGAATACAGCGCCGTTCGTCGGCCCTCGGCCGAATCGAGGGCGTGCTCATATCCATCAGACATCTCGCCCGCCTTGGGCTGCAGATGAAACCGGACCGGTGGTCTGGTAAATGAGAGTTGAACTCAACGGCATACTCCCGGTCTGTCCTTGCTCTGGTCTTGGGTATCTGGATAATGCCCGGCTTTTTCGTCAAATCGAACCCATAGTCCGCAAACAAAGCCCGTTTATGAATTCTAGATCCTTGTTGTGCCTTCTTGCTGTTTCCCTGTGTGCCTCTCCGGTGTTCGCCGACACTGTGTGGATGAAGAACGGTGACCGGCTAAGTGGCAAGATCAAGGTATTCGATGGCGGCAAGCTGCTGCTGGAAACCCCTTATGGTGGGTCCATCGCCCTGGACTGGAAACAGGTCCAGACGCTGGAAAGCGACCAGGAGATGCTGGTCAAGCAGGACGCCTACAGCGGAGAGAAAGCCAAGTCGCTCAAGGCGGCAGAGCCAGGCAAGGTGACCTTGGCCAATGGCGAGGCACCGAAGACGGTGGAGCTGGCCAGTATCGAGCAGATCATGAAGCCCAAGCCGCTGGTCGAGGATTTCGTGTGGAAAGGCAATGTCGACGTAGCGCTGGACTACAAGCGCGCCGAGAACGACACCGACGATTACGACGTGGGCTTCAAGACCACCGCCCGTCATGGCCGTTGGCGGCACAACGCCGAGGGTGAGTACAACCGCGAGACCAAGGACGACGTCACCACCACCGACAACTGGAGCGCCGAGTACGCGCTGGACCGCTTCATTACCGAGAAGTGGTTCTGGCAGGGGCGTGCGGAATACAAACGTGATCGCATCGAAGACCTGGCCCGCCAGCGCACCGTGGGTACCGGCCCGGGTTACCAGTTCTGGGACGATGAGCTGGGCGCGTTCTCGCTGGGCTCACTGATCAACCGTACTGACTTCGAGTATCAGGATGGTGGCAAGGATAATTTCTATTCTGCGGCCGTGAAGTGGGATTACACCCGATACCTGATCGGCAAGAACGTGCAGCTGTTCACCAACGGCGAGTTCGCCAAGCCGCTGGGTGGCGTGGCCGACTACTCGCTGGATGCCGAGGTTGGCCTGCGCTACAAGGTCACCGAGTGGGCCTCGCTGAACCTCAAGGCGGAGAAGGACATCATCACCGGCACGCGTGAAAGTGACCTGGACAAGACACGCTATACCGCGGGCTTCGGCGTTACCTGGTAAGGCGTCTGGATGCAGGTCAGTGGCACAGGCAGCTGATAATGCTTATCTTGTCCCCAACCCGTCCGCCAGGAGCCGCCCTCAAGTGAGTACCAACGCCATCCGCCCCGCCCGGGAACTGCTGCTCAAGGAATACCGCGGCGTGCTTTCGACACATTCCAGGTCGATGCCTGGCTACCCCTTCGGTTCGGTCGTGCCGTACTGCCTGGACGCCCAGGGCAACCCGCTGATCCTGATCAGCCGCATTGCCCAGCACACCCATAACCTGCAGAAGGACCCCAAGTGTTCGCTGTTGGTGGGTGAGCGCGAGGCTGAGGATGTGCAGGCGGTAGGGCGCCTGACGGTGATGGCCGAAGCGCACAAGCTGGTCGACGAGGCCGTCATCGAGGCCGCCGCCGAGCGCTATTACCGCTATTTCCCGGATGCGGCCAATTACCACAAGGCCCACGACTTCGATTTCTGGGTGCTGCAACCGGTGCGCCACCGTTACATCGGCGGCTTCGGTGCGATCCACTGGCTTGACCATGTCACCTTGGCCAACCCGTTCGCGGGCAAGGCCGAGGGGAGCATGATCGAACACATGAACAGCGATCACGCCAGTGCCATTGCCCACTACGTCGAGTTGACCGGGTTGCCACGGCACGTACCGGCGCAGATGGTTGGTGTAGACAGTGAAGGCATGCACCTGCGCATCGGCCAGGCCGTGCACTGGTTGCCTTTCCCCACTACTTGCAACACGCCGACACAAGTCCGCGAGGCCTTGGTTTTGCTGGCTCGCGCCGACCATTGGCCGCTTGTGATGCAAGCCGAGGGTTGAAATCCGGAGCGCAGGCATCCATGTGAGGTCTTATTGGAAGGTTATCTTCCGTCGAGGAACCCTTGATGCGTGCTTTTCTACTGCTGTTTCTGATTTTTCCTGTGCTGGAGCTGTTCGTCTTCGTGAAGGTCAGCGCGGCAATCGGTTTCTTTCCGGCGTTGCTGCTGATCATCGCCGGCTCCGCCTTGGGCGTACTGGTCATGCGGGTGGCCGGCCTGGCGACTGCATTGCGCGCCCGTGAAAGCCTGCAGCGCGGTGAATTGCCCGCCGAGGACATGTTCCAGGGCATGATGCTGGCCGTGGGTGGTGGCCTGTTGTTGCTGCCCGGCTTCATCAGCGACGTGCTGGGTGTGCTGTGCCTGCTGCCATTCACCCGCCGCCTGGCGGCGCGCAAGATGCGCGAGCGTGCCGAGGCCCAGGCCATGCGCCAGCGTGCATTCCAGGATGACCCCTTCCAGGCGCAGCCGCGTGATGGCGGCCACCGCCCGAACGTGATCGAAGGCGAGTACGAGCGCCGCGACAAGTAAAAAGGACCGGGGCCGCACAAGCGGCCCCGGTTTTTTTTGGCCTGATGAAAATTTTTCTATCTCGAGCCTTGTAATTGGATGTGGCGGCCTCATGTATGTGGTCACCGCAAGGTTTCTGGTGGTAACACCAGACATTACACAGGTGGTTCGCTCACAGCGGGCCGCCCCCGGCAACGCCGGACAGCATCAAAACCGCCGGTGTCGAACCGGCCGATGAAAACCACAATTTGGGAGAGATCGACAATGAAACTTCGTCCTCTGCATGACCGCGTAGTCATCCGTCGCAGCGAAGAAGAATCGAAAACCGCTGGCGGTATCGTCCTGCCGGGTTCGGCCGCTGAAAAACCAAACCGCGGCGAAGTTGTAGCCGTCGGCACCGGTCGCGTCCTGGACAACGGCGAAGTTCGCGCGCTGGCCGTGAAAGTGGGTGACAAAGTGGTTTTCGGCCCGTACTCGGGCAGCAACACCGTGAAAGTCGATGGCGAAGACCTGCTGGTCATGGCCGAGAACGAAATCCTCGCCGTTGTTGAAGGCTGATTTCCCCCCGACTTCCCGTTACTCCAAAGTTTTTCAAGGATTAAACGATCATGGCTGCTAAAGACGTAAAATTTGGTGATTCCGCCCGTAAGAAAATGCTGGTTGGTGTCAACGTTCTGGCTGACGCGGTAAAAGCGACCCTGGGCCCGAAAGGCCGTAACGTGGTACTGGCCAAGAGCTTCGGCGCGCCGACCATCACCAAGGACGGCGTTTCCGTCGCCAAAGAAATCGAGCTGAAAGACGCTTTCGAAAACATGGGCGCCCAGCTGGTCAAGGAAGTTGCTTCCAAGGCCAACGACGCTGCCGGTGACGGCACCACCACCGCTACCGTTCTGGCTCAGGCCATCGTCAACGAAGGCCTGAAAGCCGTCGCTGCCGGCATGAACCCGATGGACCTGAAGCGCGGTATCGACAAGGCCACTGCTGCCGTTGTTGCCGAGCTGAAGAACCTGTCCAAGCCATGCGCCGACTCCAAGGCCATCGCCCAGGTAGGTACCATCTCTGCCAACTCCGACAACTCCATCGGTGAAATCATCGCCGAAGCCATGGAAAAAGTCGGTAAAGAAGGCGTGATCACCGTTGAAGAAGGCTCGGGCCTGGAAAACGAACTGTCCGTCGTAGAAGGCATGCAGTTCGACCGCGGCTACCTGTCGCCGTACTTCGTCAACAAGCCGGACACCATGGTTGCCGAGCTGGAAGGCCCGCTGCTGCTGCTGGTCGACAAGAAAATCTCCAACATCCGTGAGCTGCTGCCAGTTCTGGAAGCCGTTGCCAAGGCCGGCCGCCCACTGCTGATCGTTGCCGAAGACGTTGAAGGTGAAGCGCTGGCTACCCTGGTAGTCAACAACATGCGCGGCATCGTCAAGGTTGCTGCAGTCAAGGCTCCAGGCTTCGGCGATCGCCGCAAGGCCATGCTGCAGGACATCGCCGTCCTGACTGGCGGCCAGGTCATCTCCGAAGAAATCGGCCTGTCCCTGGAAACCGCTACCCTGGAGCACCTGGGTAACGCCAAGCGTGTCATCCTGTCCAAGGAAAACACCACCATCATCGACGGTGCTGGCGCTGACACCGAGATCGAAGCACGCGTCAAGCAGATCCGTGCCCAGATCGAAGAAACTTCCTCGGACTACGACCGTGAGAAGCTGCAAGAGCGTCTGGCCAAGCTGGCTGGCGGTGTTGCCGTGATCAAGGTGGGTGCCGGCACTGAAGTTGAAATGAAAGAGAAGAAAGCCCGCGTTGAAGACGCCCTGCACGCTACCCGTGCAGCCGTTGAAGAAGGCGTGGTGCCTGGCGGTGGTGTTGCCCTGGTTCGCGCCCTGGCGGCCATCGTCGACCTGAAAGGCGACAACGAAGACCAGAACGTCGGTATCGCGCTGCTGCGTCGCGCTGTTGAATCCCCGCTGCGCCAGATCACTGCCAACGCCGGTGATGAGCCAAGCGTGGTTGCTGACAAGGTCAAGCAAGGTTCGGGCAACTTCGGCTACAACGCCGCTACCGGTGAATACGGCGACATGATCGAGATGGGTATCCTGGACCCAGCCAAGGTTACTCGCTCGGCGCTGCAAGCTGCTGCTTCGATCGGCGGTCTGATGATCACCACCGAAGCCATGGTTGCCGACCTGCCGGAAGACAAGCCAGCTGCTGGCATGCCTGATATGGGCGGCATGGGTGGCATGGGCGGCATGATGTAAGCCAGCCTTACCCCCTGCACCATTAAAAAGCCCCGGTTCGCGAGAACCGGGGCTTTTTGTTATTCCTGTCGGGCCATCTTCACAGCACAAGGCTGCGCTTGAGCCTTGTGCTGTGAAAAGCGTGGATCAACCGACCAGCGGATCACCCACGTGCAGGATCTTCATGCCGTTGGTGCCACCGATAGTGTGGTAGCTGTCACCCTTGGTCAGGATCACCCAGTCACCTTGCTCCACCAGGCCACGTTTGAGCAGTTCGTCGACCGCTGCCTGGCTCACCTTGTCGGCCGGCAGCGCGGCCGGGTCGAAGGCAATCGGGTACACGCCACGGAACATCGAGGCGCGTGCCTGGGTGGCGCGGTGCGGCGACAGGGCGAAGATCGGTACATGCGAACGCAGGCGCGACATGATCAGCGGGGTGTAGCCGCTTTCGGTCAGGGCGATGATCGCCTTTACGCCCGGGAAGTGGTTGGCTGTGTACATGGCCGCCAAGGCGATGCTTTCGTCGCAGCGCTGGAAGGTGGTGTGCAGGCGATGGCTGGACTTCTGGCTGGTCGGGTGCTTTTCGGCACCCAGGCAGATGCGTGCCATGGCCTGGACAGCTTCGATCGGGTAGGAACCGGCGGCGCTTTCGGCCGACAGCATCACCGCATCGGTGTTGTCCAGCACGGCGTTGGCCACGTCGGACACTTCCGCGCGGGTCGGCATCGGGTTCTGGATCATCGACTCCATCATCTGAGTCGCCACGATCACGGCCTTGTTGTTGCGGCGGGCGTGCTGGATGATCTTCTTCTGGATAGCGATCAGCTCGGCGTCGCCGATTTCCACGCCCAGGTCACCACGGGCAACCATCACAGCGTCGGAGGCGGCGATCAGCTTGTCGAGGGTCTCGTCATCGGCAACTGCTTCGGCGCGTTCGATCTTGGCCACCAGCCAGGCGCTGCCGCCGGCTTCGTCACGCAGCTTGCGCGCGTATTCCATGTCGCTGGCGTCACGCGGGAAGGAAACGGCCAGGTAATCCAGGTCCATTTCCGCAGCCAGTTTGATGTCGGCCTTGTCTTTTTCGGTCAGGGCCGGTGCGGTCAGGCCACCACCTTTACGGTTGATGCCTTTGTGGTCCGACAGCGGGCCACCGATGATCACCACGCAGTGCAGGGCGTCTGCAGTGGCGGTTTCGACGCGCATGACCACGCGGCCATCGTCGAGCAGCAGTTCGTCACCAACGCCGCAGTCCTTGACCAGGTCGGGGTAGTCGATACCGACGATGTCCTGGTTGCCTTCGGTCAGCGGGTGGGCGGTGGAGAAGGTGAACTTGTCACCGATCTTCAGTTCGATGCGCTTGTTGGCGAACTTGGCGATGCGGATCTTCGGACCCTGCAGGTCGCCCAGCAGTGCAACATGGCGGCCGTTCTTGGCGGCGATGTCACGGATCAGGCGCGCGCGGGCCTTGTGCTCGTCCGGCGTGCCGTGGGAGAAGTTCAGACGTGCCACGTCCAGGCCGGCGAGGATCAGTTGTTCGATCACTTCCGGCGAGTTGCTGGCGGGGCCAAGGGTGGCGACGATTTTGGTGCGGCGGATGCTCATGCACAGACTCCTATAGTGAAGCGCAGCGAAAGGCTACTCCTGAATCTCGCTGTAGTCATTGTTCCGTTGCACTACCTGCGACCAAGGCAGGGTGGCATTTGAACGGGGCAGGGTATCCTTGCAAAAGGGTGTGAAGATTTGCAGGCAAACGCCGATACACTGGCATCAAAGGAGATCCCCATGCGAGCCCTGATCGTTTTAGCCTTGGCCGCCAGCGCCGTCGGCTGTACCCGCTGGTCCATGGACCACCACCTGAACAATGCCTACCGCGCCTACGACCGCGGCGATTGCGCACGGGTCATGCTCGAACTGTCGCAGGTTGATCGCACCAGCCGTGCCCGGCCGTTCATCCACCCCGAAGTATCACTGCTGCGCGGCCAGTGCCTGGAGCGCCAGGCGTTGTACGTGGACGCGGCGCAGACCTATCAGTACCTGATCCAGCAGTACCCGGGCAACGAATATGCCTATCGCGCCCGAGCGCGCCTGCAGACCTTGGAAAAACTTGGCCATTTGCGCGGCGCAGAAACGGCCGTGGCCAACCCGGTGACGACCGTACCTTGGCGCTAACACAAAGGTGTGGTTTATTTCACGGGATTTGCTGCGCGTGCTGCGCTAATCTGTAACTCAGCTGTTACAACAACCGCCAGTACCTAGTATTCCTGGCATCAGGTACGGAATACACTCGCGATCATGTTTAACAAGCGCCACATCGAACGTCATCAGCTACCTTGTGTCCTCAAGGTGTTCAACCGCTTTACCGGTCAGGAGATCGGTCAGCTAGGCAATGCCTCTGAAAATGGGTTGATGGTCATCAGCCAGCTGCCCGTGTTGGTCGGGCCTGATTACGAGCTGCAGCTGCGTATGCCCCTGCCTGGCGGCGGGCACCAGTTCGTCAACCTCACGGCCAGTTGCCTGTGGTGCCGCGAGGACGAGACGCCTGGGCACTACGATTCGGGCTTCATGCTGCTGCAGTCTCCACGCGAGTACGATGATTTCGTACGTTCGTTGCGCGACTATTTCAGTTTCCGCCCCGCGAACGCTCCCGTCTGAACGTTCATTTTTCAGAATCGCGCTAGAATCGGGTCGACCTCGATACAGGACGACCCCGTGACCTCCAGCATTTTCTGGCACGACTATGAAACCACCGGCATCAACCCGCGCTGCGATCGGCCGCTGCAGGTGGCCGGCGTGCGCACTGACTTCGACCTCAACGAAATCGACGAGCCAATCAGCCTTTATTGCCGACCGTCGGACGACATCCTGCCGCACCCGGCGGCCTGCCTGGTGACAGGCATCACGCCACAACTGTTGGCGGAGCAGGGCCTGTGCGAAGCCGAGTTCATGACTCGCGTGCACGCCCAGCTGGCGCAACCGGGTACCTGTGGTGCCGGCTACAACACCCTGCGCTTTGACGATGAAGTGACCCGCTACAGCCTTTACCGCAACTTTTTCGACCCCTATGCCCGTGAATGGCAGGGAGGCAATAGCCGCTGGGACCTGATCGACATTGTGCGCACCGCCTATGCCCTGCGCCCGGAAGGCATTGCATGGCCGCAGCAGGACGGGCGCACCAGCCTGCGTCTGGAGCTGCTGAGCAAGGCCAATGGCATTGACCACGGTCATGCCCACGAAGCGCTTTCCGACGTGCGGGCAACCATTGCCTTGGCTCGCCTGATTCGGCAGAAACAACCCAAGTTGTATGACTGGCTGTTTCAACTGCGCAGCAAGCATAAAGTGATGGAGCAGATCCGTCTGTTGCAGCCACTGGTGCATATATCCGGGCGTTTTTCGGCGGCGCGCAATTACCTGGGGGTCGTATTGCCACTGGCCTGGCACCCGCGTAATCGCAATACACTGATTGTCTGCGACCTGCATAAGGAAACCCTACCGTTACTGCGGGAAAGTGCTGAAGTTTTGCGTCAGCGCTTGTACACCCGGCATGATGAATTGGCCGAAGGTGAATTACCGGTACCGCTCAAATTGGTGCAGATCAATCGTTGCCCGGTAGTGGCGCCGCTGTCGGTATTGCGCCCGGTCGATCAACAACGATTGGGCCTGGACTTGACGTTGTTACAATTGCGCGGCGAACAATTGGCCAATCAACAGGCGCAATGGCAAGAAAAGCTGGAGCACATCTATGGCAAGGACGAGTTCGCCCCGAGCGAGGACCCGGAACAGCAGTTGTATGAGGGTTTTATAGGTGACCGCGACCGGCGCTTATGCGAGCAAGTTCGTGCGCTGGAACCGGCGCAGTTGAGCCATGGCCACTGGATGTTCGATGATCCGCGTTTGCCGGAGCTGTTGTTCCGCTACCGGGCACGTAACTTCCCTGAAACCTTGACCCCCGAAGAGCGGCAACGTTGGTATGGCTTCTGCCAGCAACGCCTGAGCGACCCGCAGTGGGGCGCGCCGAATACCTTGGGCGACTTCGAACAGGCACGCCAGCAAGCCTGGGAGGGCGCCGACGAGGCGGGCAGGCGAGTGTTGGAGGCCTGGCAATTGCATGCTCGACAATTGCAGGAGCACTATTCAATCGGCTGATGGCCGGTAAACAAAAACGCCGGCAGTGTGCCGGCGTTTTTGTTGTGCGAAGCAAGAGGCGTATGCGGATAATCAGTCCAGCAGGGTTGCCCAGCTTTCAACCACATCGCCGCCCCAAGTGGCTTTCCACTCTTTCAGGGTCTTGTGGTTGCCGCCTTTGGTTTCGATCACTTCACCGTTGTGCGGGTTCTTGTATTGCTTGACCTTGCGTGCGCGCTTGGTGGCGGTAGTCTTGACCGAACCACGAGGTGCCTTGCTCAGTTTCGATTCTGGATCGAGCAGGGCAATCACGTCGCGCAGCGACTTGGAGTACTCGCCCATCAGTGTGCGCAGTTTGCCTTCGAACTCCAGTTCTTTCTTCAGCTTGTCATCCTGCGACAGATTGGCCAGGCGGGCCTGAAGTTCCTTGATGGCTTCTTCGGTAGCGCGGTACTCGTTGATCAGGGACATGGAGTGTTCCTTAATGCGTGTTCAGAAATGTGTGGGGCAATAATAGACAGCCCCTACTCGCAAGTAAACATAAGATTGGGCAATTAACTGTTAATTAAGCTGTGACAGCATTTCTCTACGTGAACAAATTTTTACATATGCCCCGTGCGTTTCCTCTTGTCTGTCAGGCAGCGCCCGTGTGGCGTTTTCGGGCCTGCATATGCAATCGCGGCAGCGATCAATACTGCGTTTTTTCTGGCGGGCCGCTAGAATAGGCGCCTTTGCGAAGTTCTGGAGTCTCATTCATGCGCACCTATCGTCTGGTGATCGCCTGCCCCGACCGTGTAGGCATCGTGGCGAAAGTCAGTAATTTCCTGGCCTTGTACAATGGCTGGATCAACGAAGCCAGCCACCACTCCGATGAGCAGAGCGGTTGGTTCTTCATGCGTCATGAAATCCGCGCTGAATCGCTGCCGTTCGGTATCGAAGCCTTCCGTGAGGCGTTTGCGCCGATCGCCGAAGAGTTCTCCATGACCTGGCGCATTACCGACTCGGCTCAGAAAAAACGCGTGGTATTGATGGCCAGCCGTGAGTCGCACTGCCTGGCAGACTTGCTGCACCGCTGGCACACCGATGAGCTGGACTGCGAGATCCCTTGCGTCATTTCCAACCACAACGACCTGCGCAGCATGGTCGAGTGGCACGGTATTCCGTTCTTCCATGTTCCGGTCGACCCCAAAGACAAGGCCCCGGCCTTTGCCGAAGTGTCGCGCCTGGTGCAGGAGCATGCCGCCGACGTCGTGGTGCTGGCCCGCTACATGCAAATCCTGCCACCACAACTGTGCCGGGACTATGCCGAGAAGGTGATCAACATCCATCACAGCTTCCTGCCGTCGTTCGTCGGCGCCAAGCCTTACCACCAGGCTGCCCTGCGTGGGGTGAAGCTGATTGGCGCGACGTGCCACTACGTCACTGAAGAGTTGGATGCCGGCCCGATCATCGAGCAGGATGTGGTGCGTGTCAGCCATGCCGACAGCATCGAGGACATGGTCCGCTTTGGCCGTGATGTGGAGAAGATGGTGCTGGCCCGTGGCCTGCGTTATCACCTGGAAGACCGTGTGCTGGTGCATGGTAACAAGACTGTGGTGTTCGACTGACACCGTCCGGCTTGCTGTGAGGTGCTGGGCTGCTGCGCAGCCCTGTCGCGACAGGGGCGCAGAGCGCCCCGGCAATCTTGGGTGAAACGGCAATGACCAAGCAACGCAACAACCCCGTCGCCTCACCTCCACCGATCCTTGGCGAAGGCTGCCTGGCCCGCTACGACCCTGAAGCCCTGGATGACACGGATGGCACCGACTTCCCCGGCGCCGCCGAACTCTGGCAACAGCTCAACCCGCCTGACGCCGCCAGCGCTCCAGCAACGGACGTCCCAGCAGGCACACAAACACCGGCCCCCCAGCCAGCAGATAAAAGTAGTAAGTAACTGCCCGCCATATCAGGATTGCCGCAGCTGCGGTCGAGCTGCCCACCAAGGGTGTCAACAGGCTGGCAGACGTCAGCTCGGCGGCCCCGGCCCCGCCAGGCAACAGACTGAATTGGCCGGCGCTGAGCGACAGCATCTGCACCAGGAAGCTGGGAATCCACTGCAGGTCTACCCCCAAGCCCCGCAACACCAGGTACAGCACGCTGTAGCGCAGCCCCCAGTGGATGCAGGTCAGGGTGAACACCAGGCTCAGCCTGCGCTTGGGCAGGCGCCAGGTCTGCGCCAGTGCTGCAACGAAGTGCAGCAGTTTGCGCGCCCAGCGACGTTTGCGCGGCTGGCCCATCCCCATGCGCTGCAACAGCCTGCCGTTCATGCGCATTATCGGGCGCCGGTAGCGCAACAGCCCGATCACCCCGGCCAACGCTGTGCACAGCAGTAACGCACTGCCAAGCAACATGCTTTCCTGGCTGCGGCCCAGGCTGTGGAACAGCGCGTAGCCGGCAATCGCCAGCATTGCGCAGAAGAAGAACACCAGGTCGTTCAGCTGGTCCATGGCAAAAACGGCGCCGCTGCGCGCCGGGCGGATGCGGTCTCGCGCCAGCAGCGCCATCAGGGTCAGCGGCCCACCACTGCCGCCAGGGGTGGTGCAGATGGCAAACTCGGTGGCCATGACCACGCCGAGGCTGCGAGCATGGCTCAACTGTTTTGCCTGCTCACCCAGCAACAGGCGCAGGCGCAGCGCATTGATGACCCAGCACAACAGAATCATGCCTAGCAGCATGAGCAGCAGGTGCGGGTCGAACCGGCTCAGCCTCGGCAGCAGCTCGCTACCACCCAGCAACGCTGGCACCAGCGCTGCCCCCAGCAGTGCCAGCGCCAGCCAGGCCCAACGCTTCATGCTGCCCCCTGGCGCTCCAGCCAGGCAGATTTGGTCAGCGGTTCGCGGCCATCCTTCACCAGTGTTTCCAGCGTTCGCAACCAATAGTCTCGGGATGAGCGATGACGCATGTCTATAGGGTGCAGCCCCAAGCGCAATGTGCTCGCGCCTCGCCAGCGCCGGCATTGCCAGTCGCACAGCGTGCGGGACAATGTGCGACGCCATGCGCTCCGTGCGCTCCAGACCAGGCCTGGCGCATCAATGGCTGTAAAGTCTGGCAGCCGGTACAGATGCTGCGGTGTACTGGTGTATTTGAGTGGCAGGCGGCACAGGGCTTGCCGCGTGCCCTGGCTCATGAGCCAGGCCGGTGCGACAAAGCCTGCCACAGGCCAACCTTGGCTCTCGAACAGCGCCAGGCCCTCCTGTAGCCGGGTAAGCGCTTCGTTCTCATCAAGGCCGTAGAACTCGCCTTCATGGGTATAAATGCGCCGCATGAAGTAGTCGATGGGGCTGCGCGGTGCGGGGCCTTCGTCAGCATGGGCATAGCCGTGAAGCGCCAGTTCGTCGCCTTTGGCAAGGCGTTCGTCCAGGAGGCGGCAGAACGAAGGTGCCTGGTGAAGCGGATTGCGTCGATGGAAGTCCGGGACCACCAGCCATGTCATTGGCACGTGGCCCAGCGCGTCCACAGCCCTTACGAACGGTTCATAGTCCGGCCAGGTTTCCGGGGCAATATCGTGCAACACCAGCATGAGGCTGCGCTGGCTGGCGGAGGGCTCAAGCATGGGCGCGCACCTGCGGCTGGTGGCCGAGCACGGCCTGGTAGTGCTGGAGCAGGCCAGCTACCACGTTATCCCATGAATAATGTTGCTCTACATGGTGGCGGGCCTGCAGGCCGAGCTCGCGGGTACCCGCCTCGAACGCCTCGCGCACGGCGCACGCCATGGCCCGACCGTCGTTGGGCGTGCACAGGCGGCCACTCTGTTCGTTGATGATTTCAGGGAACGCACCGGCGCGCACGGCTACCACGGGGGTGGCGCTGGCCATCGCTTCGAGAATGACCAGGCCGAATGTTTCCTGGTCGCCAGCATGCACCAGCAAGTCGGCGCTGGCGATCAGCCGGGCCACCTCTGCAGACGGGCAGAAGTGATCGATGACGCTGACGTTGGACGGCACGCTGGCCGGCATGTTCGAGCCTACCAGTAACAGGTGGTAGGGGGCGCCGAGTTGCTGCATGCAGTCAAGCAGCACCGGCAGGTTCTTCTCCCGCGAGCCGCGGCCGGCAAAGATCAACAGGCGGCTGGTGTCGGGAATGCCCAGTTCGGCACGCACATGTGGGTCGCGCCGGGAGGGGTGGAATGTGGCAAGGTCAACGCCCAGCGGCTGCACATGGACATCACGCACGCCCAAGCGGCGTAATTTGTCGGCCATCACCTGGCTGGGGGCCAGTACCCGATCAAAATTGCCGTATAGCTTGCTGACGTAGGCCTCGACATTGGGTGCGAACCAGTTGCCCATGCGGTTGCTGACCAGTAACGGCAGGTCGGAATGGTAGAAACCGATCACGGGCACGTCGAGCTGGCGCCGCGCTTCCAGCGCCGCCCAGGCGGTCAGGTAGGGGTCGCCAACTTCAATCAGGTCGGGTTTGAGCGTGCGCAGTGTATTGCACCAGGGGGCCAGGCGTACCGGAAAGCGGTAGCCCTTGCCAAACGGCAAGGGCGGCGCAGGTACCTGATAGATGCCATCGCCGTGTTGGGCGCTGGCACCGGGAATCAACAGGCTGTGGCGTACGCCGTGAATGGCGTCGAGACGGTGATGTTTGGCATCAAGATAGGTACGTACGCCACCGCTGGCCGGGGCGTAGAACATGGTGATGTCGGCGATGTGCACGATCAGCATCCCTCCGGGATCGTCTTCGGGTCTGTCATCCGGCGTTGAATGGCCGGCGATGAAACGCCTAAAGGTGGACCTATCAGAAGGATAGTTTGTTCGATCAGTTTGAGAGGGGGAGTGCGCAATGCCTGGAGCAGCACAAGGCTGCTCCAGGTGAAGGTGTAGCCTTTATCAGATACGGAAGCTGCCCACCAGGTGCTTCAGGCGGCCAGCCTGCTGCTCGAGGTCGGAGCAGGCGCGCAGGGTCGCTTGCAGGTTCTCCACGCCTTCCTGGTTGAGCATGTTGATCTCGTTGATGTCCATGTTGATCGCCTCGACCACGGCGGTCTGCTCTTCGGTGGCAGTGGCCACCGACTGGTTCATGCCGTCGATCTCGCCAATGCGCACGGTAACGCTGTCCAGTCGCTCACCCGCCTGGTTGGCGATCTGCATGCTGTCCTGGCTGTGGCGCTGGCTCTGGTCCATGGTGTCGACCGACTCGCGGGCACCGACCTGCAGTTCTTCGATCATGGTCTGCACTTGCTGCGCCGACTCCTGGGTGCGGTGCGCCAGATTGCGCACCTCATCGGCGACCACGGCAAAGCCACGCCCGGCCTCACCGGCGCGGGCCGCTTCGATGGCGGCGTTCAGCGCCAGCAGGTTGGTCTGCTGGGAAATGCTGGTGATCACTTCCAGGATCTGGCCGATATTCACGGTCTTGCTGTTCAGTGTCTCGATGTGCGCGCTGGAGGTGACGATCAGGTCGGACAGGCGGTTCATCGCGGCAATGTTGCGCTCGACCACTTGCTGGCCTTCTTCGGCCAACAGGCGCGCGGAGCTTGCGTGCTGAGAAGCCTGGGCGGCGTTGCCGGCGATTTCCTGAGCCGCAGCGCCCAATTCATTGATGGCGGCGGCGACACTGTTGGTGCGGTTGGACTGCTCGTCGGAGTTGGTCATCGACGAGTTCGAAGCGCTGATCACCCGCAGGGCTACTTCGTTGACCTGCTCGGTGGCCGAGGACACTTCGCGAATGCTGCTGTGAATGCGCTCGACGAAGCGGTTGAAGGCGTTGCCGAGGACACCGAATTCGTCGTGGTTGTGGATGTGCAGGCGCTTGGTCAGGTCGCCTTCACCTTCGGCAATGTCTTCCATGGCACGGGTCATGGTGTGCAGCGGCTGCATCAACACGCGGATCAGCAAGCCGAGCAGGCCGATGATGATCACCACTGCCACCACCGTGGCGATCACCGCCGAGGTGCGGAAGGTGCTGAGCATCGAGAAGGCCTTGTCCTTGTCCACCGACAGGCCGATGTACCAGTTTGCCGACGGCAGGCCGGTAATCGGGCTGAAGGTCAGCAGGCGGGTCTGGCCCTCGCTTTGCACTTCGGTCAGCTCACCGGTCAGTTTCGGCGTGCGCTGCGGGAACAGGTCCGACAGCGATTTCATGACCAGATCTTTATCCGGGTGCACCAGGATCTTGCCCTGGTCGTTGACAAGGAAGGCGTATCCCATGCCGCCGAAGTTCAGCGAGTTGATGATCTGCACCAGGCCGTCCAGGGCCAGGTCGCCGCCGACCACGCCCACGCTGCTGGAGACCTTGCTGAGGATACCAATGACCATCTTGTTGGTGGTCATGTCGATGTAGGGTTCGGTCAGCGTCGCGCCGCTGGCGTTCATGCCGTCCTTGTACCAAGGGCGGGTGCGCGGGTCGTAGCCGTCGGGCATCTTCGCGTCCGGGCGTACGCTGAAACCGCCGTCGACTTTGCCCAGGTAGACCGTGAGGAAGCTGGATATCAGCGCATTCTGACCCATCAGGGTTTCGGCGTTGGCTGGGTCCTGGGCAATGTTCTGCGCCAGGTTCTCCACCAGTTTTATCCGGCCCTCGAACAGGTTGCGAATGTTGGTCGACGTGGAGGTGCCCATTTCAGCCAGATAGTTTTCCAGGTCCTCGCGGATCGCATTACGCTGGAGGTAATCGTTGTAGAGGGTGAAAAGGCTGAAGGCGAGTATCACGATCAGTGATGCTGCCAAAAGAATCTTGTGGCTGAAACGAAGGCTTTTGTTCATGGCGTAATCGGTTCCGCTAAGGTTTTATATCAGGCGTTCGCACGAGGGGAGCCGTAGGTTGTGCAACATCCCGAAAAGTCCCTTTTCGGCTGTTCCTCTCTAATTAAGGCGAATAACACCCACAGGTATCGGCCGAATTAAGCTAAAGCTTGAGCAGAGGATTAAAGAGATGTCGGAATTTTCGACCATCGTTGTAGGCGCGGGCCCGGATGGCCAGCCAGTCGGGCAAGCAATGCGCCTGGCCAACCGCCACGGTCTGGTGGCTGGCGCAACCGGTACTGGCAAGACCGTCACCCTGCAGCACCTGGCGGAGGTGTTCAGCGACGCGGGGGTAGCGGTGTTCGCCGCCGATGTCAAAGGCGACCTCTGTGGCTTGGGGGCTGCTGGTGCGCCACAAGGCAAGGTGGCTGAGCGCATCGCCGGCATGCCGTGGCTGGGGCATACGCCCAAGGCCTACCCGGTGAGCTTGTGGGATATCGCCGGGCTGTCGGGCCACCCGCTGCGCACCACCCTCAGTGAAATGGGGCCGCTGCTGCTGGGCAACTTGCTGGAACTGACCGACAGCCAGCAGGCGGCGCTGTATGCAGCATTCAAGGTGGCCGACCGCGAAGGCCTGCTGCTGCTGGACCTCAAAGACCTCAAGGCCCTGCTGGCGCATCTGAAGGACAACCCGCATCTGCTTGGCGAAGACAGCGCGCTGATGACCACGGCCTCCACCCAGGCTTTGTTGCGCCGGCTCGCTACCTTGGAGCAGCAGGGCGCCGAGGCACTGTTCGGCGAGCCGGCATTGCAACTGGAGGACCTGCTGCGCCCTGATCCGGATGGCCGTGGACGTATCCACCTGCTAGATGCCAGCCGATTGGTGCACGAGGCACCCAAGGTGTACGCGACGTTCCTGTTGTGGTTGCTGGCCGAACTGTTCGAGCAGTTGCCCGAGCGCGGTGATGCCGACAAGCCGGTGCTGGCGCTGTTCTTCGATGAAGCACACTTGCTGTTCAACGGCACGCCCAAGGCGCTGCAGGACCGTCTTGAGCAAGTGGTCCGGCTGATCCGCTCCAAGGGGGTGGGCGTCTATTTCGTTACCCAGTCGCCGGGTGACTTGCCTGACGCGGTACTGGCCCAGTTGGGCTTGCGCATTCAGCACGGCTTGCGGGCGTTCACGGCCAAGGAGCAGAAGTCGCTGCGGGCGGTAGCCGATGGTTTCCGTCCCAACCCAACATTCGACACCCTGGCGGTGCTTACCGAACTGGGTATTGGCGAAGCGCTGGTGGGAACGTTGGAAGAAAGGGGCACACCGGCCATCGTGCAGAGGGTGCTGGTTGCACCACCGCAGTCGCGTATCGGGCCACTGAGTGCGGCTGAGCGCAGTGCGCTGATTGCGGCGTCGCCATTGGCTGGGCGCTATGACAAACCGGTGGACCGTGAGTCAGCCTATGAAATGCTGAGCCAGCGTAAGGGCGAGCCGGTGGAACCGGCGCCGCAACCGAAGGCGGATGAAGAGAGTTTTGCCGACAAGGCGGGTGAGTTCTTGCAGAGTGCAGCGGGGCAGGCGATCAAGTCAGCAGTGCGCCAGGCCGCTAACCAGTTGGGGCGGCAGTTGGTGCGCGGGTTGATGGGGTCGTTGTTAGGGGGCAAGAAAAGGTAGTCTTCCGGCGCCGCGCCCATACCCTTGGTAGCACAAGGCTGCTTCGGCAGACATAACGGCTATGAAAAAGGCGCCCGAGGGCGCCTTTATTCATTGCGGTGTCACTCAGCCAATGGCTTTGGACGCCAGCCAGAACAGGCCGGCCGCCAGGCCCATCGAGGCAGGCAGGGTCAGGACCCATGCCAGCAGGATGGTTTTCACAGTGCCGCCTTGCAGGCCACTTTTGTTGGCGACCATGGTGCCGGCCACGCCGGACGACAGCACGTGGGTGGTCGACACCGGCAGGGCGAATACGTTGGCCATACCGATGGCGCAGGCTGCGGTGATCTGTGCCGACATGCCTTGGGCGTAGGTCATGCCTTGTTTGCCGATCTTCTCGCCCACCGTCAACACCACGCGCTTCCAGCCAACCATGGTGCCCAGGCCAAGGGCCAGGGCGACGGCCACGATCACCCAGAACGGGGCGTATTCGGTGGTGGCGGTGAGGTCTTTGCGCAGTTTTTCAAGGTCGGACTTTTCACGGGCGTCCAGGCCTGGCAGCTTGCCAACCTTCTTTGCCGTGTCATCCAGGCACAACAAATAGCGGCGCACTTCAACGCGCTTCTCGGCATCGAGGCTGTGGTAGTCCGTCACGCCTTTCAGCGAGGTCTGCAGCGCAGCAATGGTCGGCTCGGTCTGCTGCGGGTTGCAACTGAACTGCTCCGGCAGATCGCTGGCCTTGGCCTTGCCCAGTGCCAGGAACTCGCCCAGGGTGGCGGCGTTACGCTGGTAGAACTGGCTCATGTGCAGGGTAGCGTCGCGAGTACGTTCGATCTGGTAGGTGGTGCTGTTCAGGTCGAGTACGAACTTGGCCGGCACAATACCGATCAGCACCAGCATGATCAGGCCGATGCCTTTCTGGCCGTCGTTGGAGCCGTGCACGAAGCTCACGCCCATGGCGGAAACAACCAGGACCAGACGGTTCCAGAAGGGTGGGTGCTTCTTGTCATCGAGCTTGCGGCGCTGTTCCGGGGTTTTGTGCATCTTCGACAGCGGGCGCCACCATTTCAGGCCGATCAGCACCAGGGCAGCAACGGCGAAACCGGCCATTGGCGAGACCACCAGCGACATGGCGATATCGATCGCTTTCTGCCAGTTGACGCCGTCGCCTAGCGGAATGTCGTTGATCAGGGCGTTGGCCAGGCCGACACCGAGAATGGAGCCGATCAGCGTGTGCGAACTGGAGGCAGGGATGCCAAAGTACCAAGTGCCCAGGTTCCAGGTGATGGCCGCGGCCAGCAACGAGAAGACCATGGCCAGGCCGTGTCCGGTGTTCACATTGATCAGCAGCTCTACCGGCAACAGGTGCACGATGGCATAGGCCACCCCTACACCGCCGAGCAGAACGCCAAGGAAGTTGAACACGCCGGAGAAGAACACGGCGAGGTGTGGCGGCATGGCTTTGGTATAGATGACGGTAGCTACCGCGTTGGCGGTGTCATGAAAGCCATTGATGAACTCGAAGGCGAGTACGAAGGTCAAGGCGAGCAGCAGGCTCACCAACACCCAGGCATCCAGTCCGCTGAATAAATCGATCATGAAGGTTGTCTGGCGGGTCATAGGGGGGCGGGATTATGCCAGAAAACCTTGGCAATCGATGCACCTGCAACAGACAGATGACCGCCTTCATGGTGCAGCCGTGTCGTGCGGAGGGGGGCGATCAAGGCGGTAAATGGCGGTAAAAAATCACAAAATATGGCGAAATAAGGCCGAAATGTGGAGAAATGGCCATTTCTCTAGAATTCAAACGGCCGTATGAAATTTGTGTGATTCCATTTCATCATCGGCCAGACCGTAAAGATCGACCTCGCCCGGGTACACCGGGCGACGACACGCAGAGGGCGCCCCCGAGGCTCAGGGGTTGTCGCTGCGCAATTCTTTTTCGATGCGTTCCAGTTCCTGGCTGAAGGCCTGGTCACGAACGCTGGCACGCTTGCGCCAGGGTTTGCGTTCCGGATCCGGTTGTGCGGCGTAAGTGGTGACTTCGCCACCATAAACATCCTTGTAACGTTCAGCCTGGCGCTCGAGTTCCGCGCGCAGTTCATCTTTCGTCACGTGCAGTACCTGAAATAAGTGTAATGACTGTTGTTATGCATTGTGCAACATGCATTTTGCCTTGCTGGCCGCAACGGCTTGATAAAGCGGAAGGTTCCATGACCACGATAAGCGGAGGGCCTGCGCAATCGATTATAGCAACCGATAATTCGCCGATCATCGTTAATTTACTCAGCCCTGACATCATCTGGCGTAAATAGCAGGATGTGCCCGCCAACAGTTTGGACCTTTCGTACAAGTTAGAAAGGAATGACGGATAGAAGTTCGTTGCAATGTCAGGGCGGGCCGTAATGAAAAACGGCCTCGCCGAAAGGCGAGGCCGTTGCCTGGGGACTTCTACGGTGGGTACCTGACCAGTCTCTCCAAAGAAGCCACAAGTGGCATGAGAAAGGTATAAGCAAAAGTGTCGGCGGTCAATTGCGATTATCGGCCGTTTGTTCGATAATCGCACGAACCGGTGTTTTTTTTGAGGTGTGCGATGAGTGACGAAACCCTGGGCAACGATTCCGGCAATGCAGAGGTGGCGCGACCTGCTTCGGCTGCCATGGCGCCGCCGATCGTGGCTTCCCCGGCCAAGCGCATCCAGGCCTTTACCGGTGACCCGGACTTCATGACCTCGCTGGCACGTGGCCTGGCCGTGATCCAGGCATTCCAGGAGCGCAAGCGCCACCTGACCATCGCCCAGATCAGCCACCGTACTGAAATCCCTCGCGCAGCGGTGCGCCGTTGCCTGCACACGTTGATCAAGCTGGGTTACGCCACCACCGACGGGCGTACCTATTCGCTGCTGCCCAAAGTGCTGACCCTGGGGCATGCTTACCTGTCGTCGACGCCACTGGCAATTTCTGCCCAGCCGTACCTGGATCGCATCAGCGACCAGTTGCATGAGGCGGCCAACATGGCCACCCTCGAAGGCGACGACATCCTTTATATAGCCCGTTCGGCCACGGTCGAGCGGCTGATTTCGGTCGATCTCTCGGTGGGCGGACGCCTGCCGGCCTACTGCACGTCGATGGGGCGTATTCTGCTGGCGGCCATGGACGACACCAGCCTGCGTGAGTATCTGGAACGTGCTGATCTCAAAGCGCGCACCAGCCGCACCCTGAATGATCCCGAATCGTTGTTCGCCTGCATCCAGCAGGTGCGCGCCCAGGGCTGGTGCGTGGTGGACCAGGAACTGGAACAGGGGCTGCGATCGATTGCAGTGCCGGTGTATGACGCTTCGGGGCAGGTGTTGGCTGCCTTGAACGTAAGTACCCATGTTGGGCGGGTGACCCGCAGTGAACTGGAGCAGCGGTTCTTGCCGATTTTACTGGCAGCCAGTCGAGACCTTTGCCATCAGTTGTTTGGTTGAGACCGCAGGGAGCACGTTGCGGCCCCGGATCAGAACAGGCAAAACCGTTTCTTGTGCGATAAACGCACAGTGTCGTGCCGGGTGAATTGCTTCACCCCGGCCCGCTGATTAATGTCTCTCGCAACGGTCGGCTAGCCGACCGAACAAGAAAAACATAAGAGGCACTTACGCATGAATACTGTCACCTCGCTGCTGCGGCCGCACCCGCATGCAGTACCGTTGTATCCAGGCTGACCCAGGCCATATACCCCAATCATCGCCTTTGTACCGGTTACCCGCGTGCAATGGCCTGACTGTGCCCCACATTCTGGATAACAATAATGAATCAAGCGCAAACCAACGTCGGCAAAAGCCTCGACGTTCAGTCGTTCATCAATCAGCAGCCGCTGTCCCGCTATCAGTGGCGAGTCGTGCTGCTGTGCTTTCTGATCGTCTTCCTCGATGGCCTGGACACTGCTGCCATGGGTTTCATCGCCCCGGCACTGTCGCAAGAGTGGGGAATCGACCGCGCCAGCCTTGGGCCGGTCATGAGTGCCGCGTTGATCGGCATGGTGTTCGGCGCCCTGGGCTCCGGGCCGCTGGCTGACCGTTTCGGCCGCAAAGGCGTGCTGGTGGGGGCGGTGCTGGTATTTGGTGGTTTCAGCCTGGCCTCGGCCTATGCCACCAACGTCGACCAGTTGCTGGTACTGCGCTTCCTGACTGGCCTGGGCCTGGGTGCAGGCATGCCCAACGCTACCACGCTGTTGTCCGAATACACCCCGGAGCGCCTCAAGTCGCTGCTGGTGACCAGCATGTTCTGTGGCTTCAACCTGGGCATGGCGGGTGGTGGCTTCATTTCCGCCAAGATGATCCCGGCCTACGGCTGGCACAGCCTGCTGGTCATCGGTGGCGTGCTGCCGTTGCTGCTGGCGCTGGTGCTGATGGTCTGGCTGCCGGAGTCGGCGCGGTTCCTGGTGGTGCGCAACCGCGGCACCGACAAGGTGCGCAAGACCTTGTCGCCAATCGCCCCGCAAGTGGTGGCCGAGGCAGGCAGTTTCAGTGTGCCTGAGCAAAAGGCGGTGGCTGCGCGCAACGTGTTCGCGGTGATCTTCTCTGGCACCTATGGCTTGGGCACCGTGTTGCTGTGGCTGACCTATTTCATGGGCCTGGTGATCGTCTACCTTCTGACCAGCTGGCTGCCAACCCTGATGCGTGACAGCGGCGCGAGCATGGAGCAGGCGGCGTTCATCGGCGCGCTGTTCCAGTTTGGCGGAGTGCTAAGTGCAGTCGGCGTGGGTTGGGCCATGGACCGTTTCAACCCGCACAAGGTGATTGGCATTTTCTATCTGCTGGCCGGGGTGTTCGCCTACGCAGTGGGGCAGAGCCTGGGCAACATCACCGTGCTAGCTACGCTGGTACTCGTTGCCGGTATGTGTGTGAACGGTGCGCAGTCGGCAATGCCATCGCTGGCGGCGCGCTTCTATCCCACTCAGGGCCGTGCCACAGGTGTATCGTGGATGCTGGGTATTGGCCGCTTTGGTGCGATTCTTGGGGCCTGGAGTGGTGCAACGCTGCTGGGCCTGGGCTGGACTTTCGAGCAGGTGCTGACGGCGTTGCTGGTGCCGGCAGCGCTGGCGACTGTGGGTGTGGTCGTCAAGGGGCTGGTCAGCCACGCCGACGCAACCTGAGGGTGAGGGCCGCGTTACGGCCCATTCGCAGCACAACGCCGCGCCGACTGGTGCGGCATTGTGCTGCGATCAGGGCGCACAGCTGCCCTGTGGTGGGCGTGGGCAGTTGCGCAACAAATGGTTCGTTAATCGCACAAATAGTCGATTATCGGATTGTAAGGTGCCCACCAGTCTCCTTAATCTGGGTTCATCGAAGCACCCTGACCAGGAGCCTCCAAATGCCACGCGCAGACCATTTCCACACCCACCCCAATCGAGCCGTCCGCCATGCGTGACCTCGACGCCCGTACCGCCGCTGAGCATGGCCAGCTGGCAGGAGAAGCCTGATGCACGACGTATTCATCTGTGACGCCATCCGTACCCCGATCGGCCGCTTTGGCGGCGCCCTGGCCAGCGTGCGGGCCGACGACCTGGCAGCCGTGCCGCTGAAGGCGCTGATCGAGCGCAACCCTGGCGTGCAGTGGGACCAGGTAGACGAAGTGTTCTTCGGCTGCGCCAACCAGGCCGGTGAAGACAACCGCAACGTGGCCCGTATGGCACTGCTGCTGGCCGGCCTGCCGGAAAGCATCCCGGGCGTCACCTTGAACCGCCTGTGCGCGTCGGGTATGGATGCCATCGGCACCGCGTTCCGCGCCATCGCCAGCGGCGAGATGGAACTGGTGATTGCCGGTGGCGTCGAGTCGATGTCGCGCGCCCCGTTCGTCATGGGCAAGGCTGAAAGCGCCTATTCGCGCAACATGAAGCTGGAAGACACCACCATTGGCTGGCGTTTCATCAACCCGCTGATGAAGAGCCAGTACGGTGTGGATTCCATGCCGGAAACCGCCGACAACGTGGCTGACGACTATCAGGTTTCGCGTGCCGACCAGGACGCTTTCGCCCTGCGCAGCCAGCAGAAGGCTGCCGCTGCACAGGCTGCCGGCTTCTTTGCCGAAGAAATTGTGCCGGTGCGTATCGCTCACAAGAAGGGCGAAATCATCGTCGAACGTGACGAACACCTGCGCCCGGAAACCACGCTGGAGGCGCTGACCAAGCTCAAACCGGTCAACGGCCCGGACAAGACGGTCACCGCCGGCAACGCCTCGGGCGTTAACGACGGTGCTGCAGCGATGATCCTGGCCTCGGCCGCAGCGGTGAAGAAACACGGCCTGACCCCGCGTGCCCGCGTTCTGGGCATGGCCAGCGGCGGCGTTGCGCCACGTGTCATGGGCATTGGCCCGGTGCCGGCGGTGCGCAAGCTGACCGAGCGTCTGGGGGTTGCGGTAAGCGATTTCGACGTGATCGAGCTTAACGAAGCGTTTGCCAGTCAAGGCCTGGCGGTGCTGCGTGAGCTGGGTGTCGCTGACGATGCACCACAAGTAAACCCTAATGGTGGCGCCATTGCCCTGGGCCATCCGCTGGGCATGAGCGGTGCACGCCTGGTGCTGACTGCGCTGCACCAACTGGAGAAGAGTGGTGGGCGTAAAGGCCTGGCGACCATGTGTGTGGGCGTTGGCCAAGGTCTGGCACTGGCCATCGAGCGGGTTTGACCTGTACCGGCCGCTTCGCGGGCAAGCCCGCTCTTACAGGGATCCACGCAATCACCTGTGGGGGCGGGCTTGCCCGCGAAGAGGTCTGTCCTGTGAGACACAAGGCCAATTGCCAGGCAGATAGCGGAACGAGTGTGTTACTAGGTATGTCTAGACTTACCTAGGACCCTCCAGGAGTGAAACCCTCATGACCTCAACCTATTACACCGGCGAAGAACGCAGCAAGCGCATCTTCGCTATTGTCGGTGCCTCGTCAGGCAACCTGGTGGAATGGTTCGACTTCTACGTCTACGCCTTCTGCGCGATCTACTTTGCCCCGGCCTTCTTCCCCTCCGACGACCCCACCGTGCAGTTGCTGAACACGGCAGGTGTATTCGCCGCAGGCTTCCTGATGCGCCCCATTGGTGGCTGGATCTTCGGCCGCCTCGCCGACCGCCACGGTCGCAAGAACTCCCTGATGATCTCGGTGCTGATGATGTGCTTCGGCTCCCTGATGATCGCCTGCCTGCCCACCTATGCCAGCATCGGCACCTGGGCCCCGGCGCTGCTATTGCTGGCCCGCCTGATCCAGGGGCTGTCGGTAGGGGGCGAATACGGCACCACGGCCACCTACATGAGTGAAGTGGCACTGCGTGGGCAGCGCGGCTTCTTTGCTTCGTTCCAGTACGTCACCCTGATCGGCGGCCAGTTGCTGGCGGTATTGGTCGTGGTGATCCTGCAACAGCTGCTGACTGAAGATGAACTGCGGGCCTGGGGCTGGCGCATTCCCTTCGTGGTGGGGGCCATCGCCGCCCTGATCTCGCTGATGTTGCGCCGTTCGCTGCACGAGACCAGTAGCGCCGAAGCCCGCAATGACAAGGATGCAGGTTCTATCGCAGGCCTGTTCCGCAATCACGCAGCGGCGTTCATCACGGTACTGGGCTACACCGCGGGTGGCTCGCTGATTTTCTATACCTTCACCACCTACATGCAGAAGTACCTGGTCAACACCGCGGGCATGACAGCCAAGAACGCCAGCTACGTGATGACCGGGGCGTTGTTCCTGTTCATGGTGTTGCAGCCGTTCTTCGGCATGCTGTCCGACCGTATCGGTCGGCGCAATTCGATGCTGCTGTTCGGCGGCCTCGGTACCCTGTGCACCGTGCCGCTGCTGATGGCACTGAAAACTGTGACCAGCCCGTTCATGGCCTTCGTGCTGATCAGCCTGGCCCTGTGTATCGTCAGTTTCTACACCTCGATCAGCGGTCTGGTGAAGGCTGAGATGTTCCCGCCACAGGTGCGTGCACTGGGTGTTGGCCTGGCCTATGCGGTGGCGAACGCAGCATTCGGCGGTTCGGCCGAGTATGTGGCCCTGGGCCTGAAAACCCTGGGGATGGAAAACACTTTCTATTGGTACGTTACGGCGATGATGGCGATTGCCTTCCTGTTCAGCCTGCGCCTGCCGAAGCAGGCGGCGTACCTGCACCATGATGACTAAGGACGCTGCATGAGCAACCAACTGTTCGACGCCTATTTCACCGCGCCGGCCATGCGCGAGATTTTCTCCGACCGTGGCCGCCTGCAGGGCATGCTGGATTTCGAAGCAGCGCTTGCCCGTGCCGAAGCCTCTGCCGGTTTGGTCCCGCACAGCGCGGTAGCAGCCATCGAGGCGGCATGCCAGGCCGAGCGCTATGACGTTGGTGCGTTGGCCAATGCCATCGCCACCGCCGGTAACTCGGCCATTCCGCTGGTGAAAGCGTTGGGCAAGGTGATCGCCACCGGCGTGCCTGAGGCTGAGCGCTATGTGCACCTTGGCGCCACCAGCCAGGATGCGATGGACACGGGTCTGGTTCTGCAGCTGCGCGATGCCCTCGATTTGATCGAGGCCGACCTCGGCAAGCTGGCCGATACCCTGTCGCAGCAGGCCTTGAAGCACGCCGATACGCCCTTGGTGGGTCGTACCTGGTTGCAACACGCCACCCCGGTGACCCTGGGCATGAAACTGGCCGGTGTACTGGGGGCTTTGACCCGCCACCGTCAGCGCCTGCAGGAACTACGCCCGCGCCTGCTGGTCCTGCAGTTCGGCGGTGCCTCGGGCAGCCTGGCGGCCCTGGGCAGCAAGGCAATGCCGGTGGCCGAAGCGCTGGCCGAACAGCTCAAGCTGTCCCTGCCCGAGCAGCCCTGGCACACCCAACGCGACCGCCTGGTGGAGTTTGCCTCGGTGCTGGGCCTGGTTGCCGGCAGCCTGGGCAAGTTCGGCCGTGATATCAGCTTGCTGATGCAAACCGAGGCGGGGGAGGTATTTGAGCCGTCTGCGCCGGGCAAGGGTGGTTCTTCGACCATGCCACACAAGCGCAACCCGGTGGGTGCCGCCGTGTTGATCGGTGCCGCAACCCGCGTGCCGGGCCTGCTGTCGACGCTGTTTGCAGCCATGCCTCAGGAGCACGAACGCAGCCTGGGCCTATGGCATGCCGAGTGGGAAACCCTGCCGGATATCTGCTGCCTGGTCTCGGGTGCCCTGCGCCAGGCTCAAGTGATTGCCGAGGGCATGGAGGTGGATGCCGCGCGCATGCGCCGTAACCTCGACCTGACACAAGGCCTGGTGCTGGCTGAGGCGGTTAGCATCGTCCTCGCCCAGCGTCTGGGTCGCGACCGTGCCCACCACCTGCTGGAACAATGCTGCCAGCGCGCGGTGGCCGAACAGCGGCACCTGCGTGCCGTGCTGGGTGACGAGCCGCAGGTCAGCGCCGAGCTGTCTGGCGAAGAACTCGATCGCCTGCTCGACCCTGCCCATTACCTGGGCCAGGCCCGCGTCTGGGTGGCGCGCGCCGTGTCCGAACATCAACGTTTTACTGCCTGAAGGAGACCGCTGTGGCGCACTTGCAACTGGCCGATGGCGTTTTGAATTACCAGATCGATGGCCCGGATGACGCCCCGGTGCTGGTCCTGTCCAACTCGCTGGGTACCGACCTGGGCATGTGGGACACCCAGATTCCGCTCTGGAGCCAGCACTTCCGGGTGCTGCGCTATGACACCCGTGGTCACGGCGCATCGCTGGTCACTGAAGGCCCTTACAGCATCGAACAGCTGGGCCGCGACGTGCTGGCCCTGCTCGATGGCCTGGACATTCAAAAGGCTCACTTCGTCGGCCTGTCGATGGGAGGCCTGATCGGCCAGTGGCTGGGTATCCATGCAGGTGAGCGCCTGCACAGCCTGACCCTGTGCAACACGGCCGCCAAGATCGCCAACGACGAGGTGTGGAACACCCGTATCGACACGGTACTCAAAGGCGGCCAGCAGGCCATGGTCGACCTGCGCGATGCCTCTATCGCCCGCTGGTTCACCCCGGGCTTTGCCCAGGCACAGGCGGAGCAGGCTCAGCGTATCTGCCAGATGCTGGCGCAAACCAGCCCACAAGGCTACGCAGGCAACTGTGCAGCGGTACGTGACGCTGATTATCGTGAGCAACTGGGCCGCATCCAGGTGCCCGCGCTGATCGTTGCCGGTACGGAAGACGTGGTTACCACCCCTGAGCATGGCCGCTTCATGCAGGCCGGTATCCAAGGTGCCGAGTACGTCGACTTCCCGGCGGCGCACCTGTCCAATGTCGAGATTGGCGAGGCCTTCAGCCGCCGCGTGCTCGATTTCCTGCTGGCTCACTGAGGACAACGCCATGGACGAGAAACAACGTTACGACGCTGGCATGCAAGTGCGCCGCGCAGTGCTGGGTGATGCCCACGTGGACCGCAGCCTGGAGAAGCTCAACGACTTCAATGGCGAGTTCCAGGAAATGATCACCCGCCACGCCTGGGGTGACATCTGGACCCGCCCGGGGTTGCCGCGCCATACCCGCAGCCTGATCACCATCGCCATGCTGATTGGCATGAACCGCAACGACGAGCTGAAGCTGCACCTGCGTGCGGCGGCCAACAATGGTGTGACCCGTGACGAGATCAAGGAAGTGCTGATGCAGAGCGCGATCTACTGCGGCATTCCGGCGGCCAATGCCACGTTCCACATGGCTGAGTCGGTGTGGGATGAACTTGGCGTAGAGTCGCGCCAGTAAACCGTGTTCGCGGGCAAGCCCCCTGCAACAGGGCGCTTGCCCGCGAATGGCCTTTACACCGATGCCTTTTTTTGCCGCATGGCAATCGGGCCGGCGTTGGTTTCCACGGCGCGCTTCAGGGTCGGGCACAGGCCCAGCATGAACGCAGCTTCCGCCACCACGAACAGCGGCCCGATGATCAGGCCACTCACGTCGTCAATAAATGCCGGTTTGCGGCCTTCGTAGTAATGGCCGATGAACTGGATGATCCAGCCCACCACGAACGCTCCCAGCCCGGCGCCGAGCCATAGCGTTGTCGACTGCACTGCCAGCGCCTCACCGACCCACAGGCACAGGCCCAGCAACAGCCCCATCACCAGCCCGAAGCGCAGGTCCAGGCGCAAGTAGAACCACACAGACGCCGCCGCTGCCACCAGGGCAGGGGACAGCCACATGCCAGCTATCTCCCAGCCTGGGCGTGAAAGCAGGATGGTGACTGCTAGCACGATCATGGGGATGCCGACGAAGTGGGTGGCGATATTGCGCGGATCGCGGTGGTAGTTGGCGTATTGGCTCAGGTGGTCGACGAGGGTTTTCATTGTTGTGCCTCCCTGTTCTGCTTTGCTTCACCTGTACCAGATAGTGATCAGGATAGCCTGCAGTCACCACTATCATCAGCTCAGCGAATGGCGGCAGCGTGCACTGGCAAATTCATGGCAGGGATTTCATCAAGCTGTTGCAAATCATGCCTTCAAAAAAGGGGCATGGATTTTTATGGCTTCAGTTCATTTGAGGAGGCGTCTGGCCTCCTCGCGGGTTTATCCGCGAAGAGGCCATTTGATTCACAGAAGATTCAGCGGATAACTCACGATCAAGCGGTTCTCATCGAACGCGTTGGTGCTGAAGTCGCGACGCATGGTCGAGTTGCGCCATTTCACCGACAGGTCCTTGAAGCTGCCCGACTGCACGACATAGGCCAGCTCTGTTTCCCGCGCCCATTCCTTGCCATCGTCCACGCTGCCCACGGTGACGTTGTCACCCTTGATATAGCGGTTCATCAGGGTCAGGCCGGGTACGCCGACGGTGGCGAAGTTGAAGTCATGGCGAACCTGCCAGGAACGCTCCTTGGCATTGTCGAAGCTTGAATTGTAGCTGTCGTTGGCCAGGGTACCGCCACTGGTGCCATTGACCCGCATCCAGGCATCGTCGCCGCTGACCTTCTGCAGGCCAACGTAAAAGGTGTGGCCTTGGTAGCGCGCCGAAAGCAAGGCGGAGGCGGTGCGGTTGTCCAGCTTGCCGGCCCGTTCGGCGCCATCTTCCTTGCCAATGAAATAGCCCAGGTTGGCGCCCAGCGTCCAGTCGCCCAGCGGCTGGCTGTGCGTCAGGTTGAGGTATTGCTGGCGGTAGATGTCCTTGAGCTGGGCATCCCACAGGCCGATCATGGTGCGCTTGTCGTTGAAGGTGTACTCACCGCCGGCGAAGTTGAAACGGTCGGAGGTGAAGGCGGCTTTGCCGTTGAGCGACATGTCTTCCATGCTGGCATCGTTGCGCGGGCTGTTGCCGCGGAACTGGCCGGCGTACAGGGTCAGGCCGGCGATTTCCCTGGAGGTCAGCTGGCCACCGCGGAAGGTTTGCGGCAGTGAGCGGCCATCGTCCGAACGCAGGATTGGCAGTACCGGCATCCATTCACCGACTTTGAGCTCGGTTTCGGACAGCTTGGCCTTCAGCGCCACACCCAGCCGGCCAAAGTCATCGGCCGGGCGGCCGTCGCCATGCACGGGCAGCAGGTGAGTGTTGGTGGTGCCTTTGCCACCGTCGAGCTTGACCGAGTACAGGCCCAGTACGTCCACGCCGAAACCGACCGTGCCCTGGGTGAAACCGGAACGGGCATCGAGGATGAAGCTTTGTGTCCATTCCTCGGCCTTGCCCTGTGGGTGGGCCGGGTCGACGAAGTTGCGGTTGATGTAGAAGTTGCGCAGGTTGAGGGTGGCCTTGGCGTCCTCGATGAAACCACCTTCGTTGGCGGCGAATGCGGGGAGGGCGCAGGACATGGCCAACAGGCCAGGCAGCAGCTGACGTGCGGGTAGCGAAATGCTCATCTGTCGTGGATCTCTTGTTTTTATGGTCGAGCCGGTGCACTGCGGGATCGGGCCTGCAGGTGCGGGTGTTTTTGATGAACTTGGGTAACGTTGCGTGGGGGGATGGTGCGGGGTAGTGCGGGGGTGAGGCAATTCGCCGCAAACGGAACGGGGCGATAATCGAACGGAATGTTCCGTTTGGTTAATAACTCTCCTGGGGCGGCCTCTTCGCGGGTAAACCCGCTCCTACAACGGCTTGCGCCCAACCACCGTATGTGTCCGCCACACGATCCGTGTAGGAGCGGGTTCACCCGCGAATACGGTGGTGGCTGCGACGGTGAATCGCCAGGGGATACTGGCCGGCACAGGCAGTAAAAAAGCAAAGCCCACCGCTAAGGGTGGGCTTTCTACTTTTGTAACAAGGCCGATCAGCCTTTCGGTGTTTCCACCGATGCCTGCTGGTTGGCCTGCCCGGTCTGCTCGTACCAGCCACCGCCAAGCGCCTTGTACAGGTTGACCTCGCTGGTCAGCTGCGACAGGCGGTCGCCGATCAGCGCTTGCTGGGCACTGAACAGGTTGCGTTGGGCATCGAGGAAGGTCAGGTTGCTGTCAATCCCGATGCGGTAACGGCGTTCGGCCAAGCGGTAGTAGTCCTGGTTCGCCTGCACCAGGTCGCGCTGGGCCTGCAACTGCTCTTCGAAGGTCTTGCGTGCCGCCAGGCCATCGGAGACTTCCTGGAAGGCCGTCTGGATGGTTTTTTCGTACTTGGCGACGTTGATGTCCTTCTGGATTTTCGAGTAGTCCAGGCTGGCTTTCAGGCTACCGGCGTTGAAGATCGGCAGGTTGATCTGCGGCTGGAACAGCCAGGTGCCCTGGCCGCCCGCGAACAGGTGGCCCATGTCGGGGCTCAGGCTGCCGGCGTTCGCGGTCAGGCTGATGCTCGGGAAGAACGCTGCGCGGGCTGCACCAATGTTGGCGTTGGCAGCCTTGAGCAGGTGCTCGGCTTCCTGAATGTCCGGGCGACGCTGAAGGATATCCGATGGCAGGCCGGCCGGTACTTCGGCCAGTTGGTCGGCATCAAGCTCCAGCGGCTTGGCCAGGTCGGCAGGAATGCCGGTGCCCAGCAGCACGGTCAGGCTGTTGACGTCCTGGGCGACCAGGCGCTGGTACTGCGAGTACTTGACCCTGGCGCCTTCCACGGCGGTACGCGCCTGGCTGACGTCCAGGGCCGAGGCCACGCCGACTTCGTTGCTGCGACGGGTGAGGTTGTAGCTTTCCTCGTAGGTCTTCAGCGTTTCTTCGGTCAGCTTGAACAGGGCCTGGTCGGCCTGCCAGGTGTAGTAGGCGTTGGCCACGCTGGCGACCAGGGCAATTTGCGTGGAACGACGCGCCTGCTCGCTGGAGAGGTAGGTTTCCAGGGCCTGCTCGGTCAGGCTGCGCACGCGGCCGAACAGGTCCAGCTCGTAGGCGCTGACGCCCAAGGTGGCCGAGTACTGGCTGGTGATGCCAGATTCGCCTGTTTGCGACATGTTCGCCGGGACACGCTGGCGGCTGCCGCTGCCGGTGGCCGAAACCGCCGGGAACAGGTCGGCGCGCTGAATGCGGTATTGCGCACGGTAGGCGTCGAGGTTCAACGCCGCGACGCGCAGGTCGCGGTTATTGACCAGCGAGGTCTGGATCAGCTGTTGCAGCGCCGGGTCGTGGAAGAACTGGCGCCAGCCCTGTTCAGCAGCGGCAACATCCGCCGATTGCGTCGGCGAGTAAGCAGGGCCTTGCGGCCACTGCGCAGCCACCGGCGCCTCTGGGGTCTGGTAGTCAGGGATCAGCGAGCAACCGCCAAGAATGAAAGCGGTTACCGCCAGGGACAACAAAGACTTGGTCATTGCCCAGCCTCATAACGTGGATTTTCAGGGGTGACGTCTTTTTCCGGCTCTTTGCTGCCGAACAGCGACGACACTGCGACGAAGAACAGTGGTACCCAGAAGATAGCCAGCACGGTCGCACTGATCATACCGCCGATCACGCCAGTACCGATGGCGTGCTGGCTGCCGGCGCCGGCGCCGCTGGCGATGGTCAACGGCACCACGCCCAGGATGAACGCCAGCGAGGTCATGATGATCGGGCGCAGACGCATGCGGCACGCTTCGATCGCTGCGTCGTACAGGCTACGGCCTTGTTCGTGCAGCTCCTTGGCGAATTCCACGATCAAAATGGCGTTTTTCGCCGCAAGACCGATGGTAGTCAACAGGCCAACCAGGAAGTACACGTCGTTGGACAGGCCGCGCAGGCTGGTGGCGATCAGTGCACCGATGATGCCCAGCGGTACCACCAGCACCACAGCGATCGGGATCGACCAGCTTTCGTACAGGGCCGCCAGGCACAGGAACACGAACAGCACCGAGAGGGCGAACAGCGCCGGCATCTGCGAGCCGGAGAGTTTTTCCTCGTAGGACATGCCGGTCCAGGAGAAGCCGATACCGCTCGGCAGCTCGCCTGCAATGCGCTCGACCTCGGCCATGGCTTCACCGGTACTGTAACCAGGCGCCGGTGCACCGAGGATTTCCATCGCTTCGACACCGTTGTAACGCGACAGCTTCGGCGAACCGTAGGTCCATTCGCCTTTGGCGAAGGAGGAGAACGGCACCATCTCGCCTGCGCCGTTGCGCACGTACCATTTTTGCAGGTCTTCCGGGCTCATCCGCGCGCTGGGTTCGCCCTGGATGTACACCTTCTTGACCCGGCCACGGTCGATGAAGTCGTTGACGTAGCTGGCACCCAAGGCAATCGACAGGGTGTTGTTGATGTCGGCAATGGTCACGCCCAAGGCGCTGGCACGTTCGTCATCAATGGTCAGTTGGTACTGCGGTTCATCGTTCAGGCCGTTCGGGCGCACGGCGCTGAGGATCTTGCTCTGCGCAGCTTTGGCCAGGAACTGGTTGCGCGCCTCCATCAACTTCGCGTGGCCGACACCGCCGCGGTCCTGAAGGAACACGTCGAAGCCGGTGGCATTACCCAGTTCAAGCACCGCTGGCGGGGCGAAGGCGAACACCATCGCATCACGGAAGGTGAAGAAGTGCTGCTGGGCGCGCTGGGCCAGGGCGAACACGCTGTTCTCCTTCGAGCGTTCATCCCAGGGTTTGAGCATGATGAAGGCCATGCCTGAGCTCTGGCCGCGGCCTGCGAAGTTGAAACCGTTGACCGTGAACACCGACGATACGGTATCGGCTTCGTCCTTGAGCAGGTATTCACGCATCTGGTCGACCACGACCTGCGTGCGCTCGGCACTGGAACCGGCCGGGGTCTGCACCTGAGCGAACAGTACGCCCTGGTCTTCTTCTGGCAGGAACGCGGTAGGGATGCGGGCGAACAGCCAGATCATGCCGACCACGATCAGCGCATAGGCCAGCAGGAATGGCACCTTGTTGCGCAGGATGGTGCCTACGCTACGCTCGTAGCCGTTGACGCTGCGGTCGAAGTTGCGGTTGAACCAGCCGAAGAAGCCGCCTTTGGCGGTGTGGTGCTCGCCCTTCTTCAGCGGTTTGAGCATGGTCGCGCAGAGCGCCGGGGTGAAGATAAGCGCAACCAGCACCGACAGGCCCATGGCCGAGACGATGGTGATGGAGAACTGCCGGTAGATCACACCCGTGGAGCCGCCAAAGAACGCCATGGGCAGCAGTACGGCCGAGAGCACCAGGGCGATACCCACCAGGGCGCCCTGGATCTGTTCCATCGAGCGCTTGGTCGCTTCCTTGGGCGGCAAGCCTTCTTCGGACATGACCCGCTCGACGTTCTCCACCACGACGATGGCGTCGTCCACCAGCAAGCCGATGGCCAGGACCATGGCGAACATGGTCAGGGTGTTGATGCTGAAGCCCGCGGCGGCAAGGATACCGAAGGTACCCAGCAATACGACCGGCACGGTCATGGTGGTGATGATGGTGGCGCGGAAGTTCTGCAGGAACAGGTACATCACCAGGAACACCAGCACCACGGCTTCGATCAGGGTGTGGATCACGCCGCTGATCGATTCGGTGACCACGGGGGTGGTGTCATACGGGAATACCGCCTTGACCCCCGGCGGGAAGAACGGTTCCAGGCCTTTGATGGTCTCGCGCAGTGCCTTGGCGGTGTCCAGGGCGTTGGCGCCGGTTGCCAGTTTTACCGCCAGGCCGGAAGCCGGCTTGCCGTTGAACTGGGCGCTGACGGCGTAGTTTTCACCCCCCAGGCCTACTTGGGCGACGTCACCCAGGCGCACCTGTGAACCGTCTTTGTTGACCTTGAGCAGAATGCTCTCGAACTGCTCGGCGGTTTGCAGGCGGGTCTTGCCGATGATGGTGGCGTTCAGCTGGGTGCCCGGCAAGGCTGGCAGGCCGCCGAGCTGGCCGGAAGACACCTGCACGTTCTGTGCAGCCACAGCGGTCTTGACGTCGACCGGGGTCAGCTGGAACTTGTTCAGCTTGGCCGGGTCGAGCCAGATACGCATGGCGTACTGCGCACCGAACACCTGGAAGTCACCCACACCGGCGGTACGCGAGATCGGGTCCTGCATGTTCGAGACGATGTAGTTGGCCAGGTCGTCCTTGGTCATGCTGCCGTCTTCGGAGACCAGACCAATCACCAGCAGGAAGTTCTTCACTGCTTTGGTGACGCGGATACCTTGCTGCTGCACTTCCTGCGGCAGCAGCGGGGTGGCCAGGTTCAGCTTGTTCTGTACCTGGACCTGCGCGGTGTCGGGGTTGGTGCCCTGTTCGAAGGTGGCGGTAATGGTCATGCTGCCGTCGGAGTTACTTTCCGACGACACATAACGCAGGTTGTCGATACCGTTGAGCTGCTGCTCGATCACCTGCACCACGGTGTCCTGCACGGTTTGCGCCGAGGCGCCCGGGTAGGTCACGGCGATGGCGATGGCCGGCGGCGCGATACTGGGGTACTGGTTGATCGGCAGCTTCAGGATAGACAAGGCCCCGACCAGCATGATCACCAAGGCGATCACCCAGGCGAAGATCGGGCGATCGATAAAGAACTTCGACATGGTTTACTCCGCTTTGGCGTCTGCTTTCGCCGCGTTGGCCTGATCAGGGCCGGCCGGCTTCTTGACGTTGGTGGCATCGCTGACCTTCACCTCGACGCCTGGGCGCACGTACTGCAGCCCTTCGGTGATCAGGCGGTCACCCGGGTTGAGGCCTTCCTCGATCAGCCAGTCGCTACCCAAGGTACGGCTGGCCTTGAGCTGGCGCAGTTCAACCTTGTTCTCCTGGTTGACCACCAGGGCGGTGGGTGCGCCCTTGAGGTCGCGGGTCACGCCTTGTTGCGGTGCCAGGATGGCGTTGGCGTTGACCCCGGCCTTGAGCCGCGCATGCACGAACATGCCTGGCAGCAGGGTGTGATCGGGGTTGGGGAACAGCGCGCGCAGGGTCACCGAGCCGGTGGTCTCGTCAACCGCGACTTCGGAGAATTCCAGGCGGCCTTCCTGCTTGAACAGGCTGCCGTCTTCCAGCACCAGCTGAACCGAGGCGGCGTTGTTGCCAGCCTTCTGCAACTGGCCGCTTTCCAGGTCACGGCGCAGCTTGAGCAGCTCGGCGGTGGACTGGGTAACGTCGACATAAATAGGATCGAGCTGCTGGATGGTGGCCATGGCGTCGGTCTGACCGTTGCTCACCAGTGCACCTTCGGTGAACGAAGAGCGACCGATACGGCCGCTGATCGGCGCCAGAACCTTGGTGTAGCGCAGGTCGATCTGTGCGCTCTTGAGCGAAGCCTCAGCCTGCAATCGTTTGGCATTGGCGTCGTCGTATTCCTGTTTGGAGACGGCCTGTTCGTCAATCAGTTGCTTGTAACGTTCGGCCAGTGAGCGTGTAGCCAGCAGGTTAGCCTTGGCATTGGCCAGGGTGGCTTCGTACACGGCAGGGTCGATCTGATACAACTGCTGGCCTTCCTTGACCTCACTGCCTTCCTTGAACAGGCGCTTGAGGATGATGCCGTTGACCTGCGGGCGCACTTCGGCGACGCGGTAGGCACTGGTTCGCCCCGGCAATTCCGAGGTGAGGGTGAAGGCTTGCGGCTGGATGGTCACGACGCCGACCTGAGGAGCCTGCGCCGCTGGCGCTGCTTCTTCTTTCTTACAGCCACTGAGCAGGGTTGCCAGGGCGACGGCGGAAACCAGAGCGGTAACGGCTGGCTTGAATTGCATGAGGATCCTCGGGTCGCTGGAGCAGGGAGACGCTCAAGAGTAATGGAAGAGATCTTGATCTGGAAAAAATGCTATCCGGTGGATAAATAGCTTGCTAAGGAATATACTTACATTCATGGTTGTTTGTAAATACTGCTGGGTGGTACTCAGGTACAGCCTCAGCGCTTGATTAGCTTATCCGAGAGGCCCCGGCAGAGGTGCCCCCGGAGCGTTCCCCGCACGCGCTGCGCGTTCGGGCCAGATGAGGTTGTACTGCCATGGTCCGTCGAACCAAAGAAGAAGCCCAGGAAACCCGTGCCCAGATCATCGAGGCGGCGGAAAGGGCCTTCTACAAGCGCGGGGTTGCGCGAACCACCCTGGCCGACATCGCCGAACTGGCGGGTGTGACGCGGGGGGCGATCTACTGGCACTTCAACAACAAGGCCGAGCTGGTGCAGGCGTTGCTCGACAGCCTGCACGAGACCCATGACCATTTGGCGCGGGCGAGCGAAAGCGAGGATGAAGTCGACCCGCTTGGCTGCATGCGCAAGCTGCTGTTGCAAGTGTTCAACGAGCTGGTGCTCGATGCCCGAACCCGTCGTATCAATGAAATCCTGCATCACAAGTGCGAGTTCACCGATGACATGTGTGAAATTCGCCAGCAGCGCCAGAGTGCGGTGCTGGATTGCCACAAGGGCATCACCCTGGCGCTGGCCAATGCCGTACGCCGGGGCCAGTTGCCTGGCGAGCTGGATGTCGAGCGCGCGGCGGTGGCCATGTTTGCCTATGTCGATGGCCTGATCAGGCGCTGGCTATTGCTGCCTGACAGTGTCGATCTGTTGGGTGATGTCGAAAAATGGGTCGACACCGGGCTGGATATGCTGCGCTTGAGCCCGGCTCTGCGCAAATGACACTTTGTTAAGGATTGTGAGGGAGTGTTTCCCCTTTGTGTTAAGGGGAGATTAAGGTCACCGCCGCCTTGCAGCTGTTCGCACCACAAGGCGGCAGCGCGTGTGCAACCTTCAGCGGCCGCGCAATTGCCGGTCAGGCAAAGCAAATGCCGCGAACAGTCCCAGCACCGCGACGACCGCACTCCCCATCAGCAGCTGCCGGAACGTCTCCAGCAACCGCCCCTGAGTCACCGGGTCCACCTCTGCGGCCTTCAAGCTCCCCAGCAACGGATTACCCGACAGTTCGAAACCACCCTGATGCAGCAGTGCCAGCAACAAGCTGGACATGCACGCCACGCCCATGGCTCCGCCCAGCGAACGGAACAGGTTGGTGGTGCTGGTGGCCACGCCGATGTCCTTGCTGGCCACCGCGCTTTGTGTGCCCACCAGTGAGGTCGGGAATTGCAGCCCGCAGGCTATACCGGTCAGCAGCATGCACAGCGCACTGAGCAACGCTGATTGCGGCGGAGTCAGTGCCATCGCGAAAATGGCCACTGGCATCAGCAGTGCACCGGCCAGGATCTGTGGCTTGTAGCGCCCGGTCCGGCTGGTCATGCGACCACCTGTGAAGGCGCCCATGGGCAGCCCCATGGCCAGCGGCAGCAGATGCAGGGCGGCGCTGTCGGCACCGGCGCCGGTAATGCTCTGGTAACGCAAGGGCATGAGCATGGTCAGGGAAATGGACTGGAAGCTGGCGAAGAAGATCACCGCCCAGCACAGCACTGCCACACGGTTGCCAAACAGGCTGAGCGGCAGCAGCGGCTCTGGGCAGCGGCGTTCGTGTGCGATGAAAAGCGCCAGGCCCAGTAGGGCGCAGCCGAACAGCGCCAGCACGGCCGGGTCGGCCCAGGCGTGGCCCTGGCCCACCAAGGTGATGCCCAGCAGCAGGCTGCCAAGGCCGAGAATCAACAGCATGGCGCCAAGGTAGTCCACCTGTGCCTCGCGACGCTGCACCGGCATATCAGCGAGCGCACGGCGAATGGCCCACAAGGCGACCAGCCCCAGCGGCAGGTTGATCCAGAACACCCAGCGCCACGACAGGTACTCGGTCAACCAGCCGCCCAGCACTGGCCCGGCCACGCTGGCCGCAGCGTACATGCTGCTGAAGTAGCCCTGGTAGCGGCCGCGTTCGCGTGGGGGCACGAAGTCGCCAATGATTGCCTGGCTCACCGAGACCATCCCGCCTGCGCCGATACCCTGCAGTACCCGGGCCAGCACCAGTTGCGGCATGTCCTGGGCCATGGCGCAGGCAATGGAGGCCAGGGTGAACAAGCTGATGCCGGTGAGGATCATCCGGCGCCGGCCGTAAAGGTCGCCCAGTTTGCCGTAGATCGGCACGGCCACGGTCATGGCCACCATATAACCGGAGATGACCCAGGCCAGCAGGCCGACATCGCTGAACTGCGCCGAGATGGCGGGCAGCGAGACGGCGACGATGGTCTGATCCAGTGCGCCGAGGAAGATGGCCAGCATCAGGGCGGTGAGCACGTTGCGCAGGGCGGTGGGGGGCAGGGCGGCGGTCACGGGAATACCTTGTTTGTCTATGGCGGCCCCTTCGCGGGCAAGCCTGCTCTCACAGAAGCCCTCGGATTGTAACCTGAGTTAGGTAGCTTCCTATGTACTATCTGCATCCCCTATGCAAGATCGGCATTGGCGCATTCATCCAGTGCTGCATGGCTGCGTGATATCGTTGGTATGCCACAGAGGCTGAAATCCGGGGCTTGCACCAGGTTGGTGCAGCATATTGACTCAGGTTTTTCAGTCCGCTGTCTCCCACACCTTTTATTCCTCTGCCTGCATGTCGAGCATGACCGCCCAGATGGCGACGGTTGGAACAGGTCAGGTAGACCCGATTACAGGGGTCGGTAGTTACCGTTCAAATTTCAACTTTTTTGCGGAGTGATCATGCCCAAGGCTTCCCACCAAGATCTGCGTTTTGCCTTCCGCGAGCTGCTCGCTTCGGGTTCGTGTTTCCACACTGCCTCGGTGTTCGACCCGATGTCGGCACGCATTGCCGCAGACCTGGGCTTCGAAGTCGGTATCCTCGGCGGTTCGGTCGCTTCGTTGCAGGTACTGGCTGCTCCAGACTTCGCTCTGATCACCCTCAGCGAGTTCGTCGAGCAGGCCACCCGCATTGGTCGGGTCGCGCAACTGCCGGTACTGGCCGACGCCGACCATGGCTATGGCAACGCACTGAACGTGATGCGCACGGTGATCGAACTGGAGCGCGCCGGTGTGGCCGCACTGACCATCGAGGACACCCTGCTGCCTGCCCAGTTCGGGCGCAAGTCCACTGACCTGATCCCGGTCGAGGAGGGCGTTGGCAAGATCCGCGCGGCGCTGGAGGCACGAGTCGATTCGTCCCTGTCGATCATTGCCCGTACCAACGCGGGCGTACTCAGCACCGAAGAAATCATCGTGCGTACCCAGAGCTACCAGAAGGCGGGCGCTGATGGCATCTGCATGGTCGGGGTCAAAGACTTCGAGCAGCTCGAACAGATTGCCGAGCACCTGACTGTGCCGCTGATGCTAGTTACCTATGGCAACCCGAACCTGCGCGATGACGAGCGCCTGGCGCGTCTGGGCGTGCGCATCGTGGTCGATGGCCATGCGGCTTACTTTGCCGCGATCAAGGCCACTTACGACTGCCTGCGGCTGCAGCGTGGTCGGCAGAACAAGTCGGAAAACCTCAGTGCCACCGAACTCTCGCACACCTACACCCAGCCTGAAGACTACATTCGCTGGGCCAAGGAATACATGAGCGTCGAAGAGTGATCAGCAGGACGCCGTCCATTCAACGGACGGCGCTCAAGGTTGCACTGTGAGGCACGCAATGTGCCTGCTCGCAACTATTGGCGACGCTGGGCTGGCTGCCTAGCAGTTCGGCGCGCCAGCAGGCTGAGCCATACAGCCCTGCGGCAGCGGTAAGGGCCATGACAAGGGCGACTCTTCTGGATTTGATGCCCATGGTGCTCACCTCCCGTGACAGCGATAGGGGTGTACGCCACTAGTATAGATCCCGATCCCACGCCGGTTCGTCCTTGAAATGCTGCACCAGGAAATCCAGCATGCTGCGCAAGGTCGCGGGCATGTGTTTGCGCGACGTATACACCGCATTCAGGTTCAGTTCCCGCGGTTTGGCCTCGGGCAGCAGACGCACCAGTTCACCCCGGCGTATGGCGTCTGCGGCCTGGTAGGTTGGCAGCATGGTGATACCTGCGCCAGCCAGCGCAGCCCTTTGCAGGGTCATCACCTCGTTGGCACTGATGTTTCCGGATACGGGCACGGCGACCTGCTGGCCGGCTACCGCGAAATGCCACAAGCTGTGTCCGAAGTAGGCATGGGTCAGGCAGTTGTGCAGGCTCAGTTCCTCAACCCGTTGCGGCGTGCCTCGCTCATTCAGGTAGGCGGGTGCCGCGCACACGACCGAGCGGCACACACTCAGGCGCCGGGCGATGAGGCTGGGGTCCACGTCATTGCTGGTGCGAATGGCCAGGTCGATGCGCTCGTCCACCAGGTTGACGGTGCGGTCGAGCATCTGCAGTTCTACCTTCACGTCAGGAAAGCGCCGCACATAGGCGGCCACTGCATCCACCAGCTGTGCCTGGCCGAATGAGGTACTGACGCTGATACGCAGTGCCCCCCTTGGTGCGTCTTCCGGCTGCTGCACGGCGGCCTGCAGGTCGCCGGCCAGTTCCAGCAGTTGCCGGCAGCGAGGCAGGGTTTCCTGGCCGGCTGCCGTGAGGCTGAGCTTGCGCGTGGTTCGCTGCATCAGCCGCGTGCCAACCCAGTCTTCCAACTCTGCCAGGTAGCGCGACACGACCGGCCGCGATAATTGCAGATAATCCGCCGCCGCCGACTGGCTGCCCAGGTCGATGACTGTGACGAATACACGCATGGCGTTGAGACGGTCCATGATTTGCCCGATTTCAGAAACAAACTATGTCTGAGCATCGCATTTTTTGTGACGAATCGGGTAACTAAGCTATGCGCATTGTTTGGTAGAAGGCGTTACCCGAAGCCGGCAGACGAGAGCCTTGGCGCTGGCGGCGAAGGTCACCAAGGGCGGTCATTCCGTTCAACTGATGGAGAGTATTTCATGAGCAAGATCGCAATCATCGGTGCCACCGGCCGTGCTGGCAGCCAGTTACTGGAAGAGGCCCTGCGCCGTGGTCACCGTGTACTGGCCATAGCCCGCGACCCTTCCACGCTTGAAGGGCGTGAGGGTGTGACCGTCAAGTCGCTGGATGCCACGGACAGCGCGGCCCTGCAGGCAGCGGTCGCAGGTATGGACGCTGTGTTGAGTGCCGCGCATTTCTCGACAATGGAGCCGCACGCCATCATCGAGCCGGTGAAGCGCGCCGGGGTCAAGCGCCTGCTGGTGGTGGGTGGCGCCGGTAGCTTGTTGCTGCCGTCAGGGCACCGGGTGATCGACAGCCCGGATTTCCCGGAGGCGTATAAAGCCGAGGCCAGTGCCGGCGTGCGTTTTCTGGAGGCGCTGCGGCGCGAGCCGAACCTGGACTGGACCTTCCTTTCGCCTTCGGCTGAGTTCGTTGAGGGTGAGCGCAGAGGTCACTATACGCTGGGCAAGGATCATCTGTTGATCGGTGCGGACGGCAAGAGCTGGATCACGTTTGCCGACTATGCGATTGCCATGCTGGATGAGCTGGAGAAGCCGCAGCACTCGCGGCAACGGTTCACAGTCGGCTATTGAGTCGCCTGCGTTGCGGGCATGCCCGCTCCCATGGGTACCGTACAGCTACCAAGGCCTGTGCAAACCTGTGGGAGCGGGCGAGCCTGCGAAAGGGCCGTCACAGGCTGGCCTGGCCCTCCAGCCAGTCCAGCAATTCCAGCAGCCCCGGCGGCAAGCTCCTGGCCTGGCTCACCAGGTAATACCCCTTGCCTGTCAGCACCTTCAGCGCAAACGGCATGCACAACCGCCCACCGCGCAGGTCATCGCCAATCAGCGACCAGTCACCGATTGCCACCCCTGTCCCCTGCGAGGCCATGGCCATCGCCATGTCCAGTGTCTCGAAATGTTGTTTAGGCCCATGCGTGGCGAGCGTCACTCCAGCCGCCTGCAACCACAACCGCCAGTCGTGTTCATCCCGCGAGGGATGCAGCAACATATGTCGGGCCAGGTCTTCCGCCTGCTGCAACGGCACTGGCCCTTCACGCAGTGACGGTGCGCACACCGGTGTCAGCTGCTCATCGAACAGCTTGCGCACCTGCAGCCCGTGGTTCGGCGCATCGCCGTAGACCACTGCCGCATCGAAGCCCTCGCGACGGAAATCCACCCCGTGCTGCACGGTCGTTGTCAGCTCAACCGGCACATCCGGGCGCAGTGCCTGCCATTCCATCAGGCGCGGCAGCAGCCAGCGCATTACGCAGGTTGGTGCCTTCAGCTGCAAGGTAGTGCTGTGCTCACCCACCTCGCGCACCCCTTGTTCGATCAGGGCGAACACCTGCTGCACCCGTGGCAGCCAGTCCAGGCCTTCACGGGTCAGGCTCAACCCACGCGCCTCGCGCTTGAACAGGGCATAACCGAGGTGTTCTTCGAGGGCTGCAATCTGGCGGCTGACAGCGCCCTGGGTGATGTGCAACTGCTGCCCGGCGCGGGTGAAGTTGCAGTGCTGGGCGGTGACCAGAAACGTGTGCAGGGCAGGCAGGGGCGGGAGGCGTTTCATTGCAGTAAGCCATGATCACAGGACATGGCTAGTATGTGTTTTTTTACATTGTGGCGATAGCCGTGGCTTGGGTCCAATAAGGGCATACCCCAACACGATTCATGGTGACCCCTGATGGCAACCTGCGGCGAAGTACTGGTCAAACTCCTTGAAGGCTATGGCGTCGATCATGTCTTCGGCATCCCCGGTGTACATACCGTGGAGCTCTATCGTGGCCTGGCGGGCTCTTCCATTCGCCACATCACCCCGCGTCATGAGCAAGGTGCCGGGTTCATGGCTGACGGCTATGCGCGTACCCGCGGCAAACCCGGGGTGTGCTTCATTATCACCGGCCCGGGCATGACCAATATCACCACTGCCATGGGCCAGGCCTATGCCGACTCGATCCCGATGCTGGTGATTTCCAGCGTGCAGTCCCGTGATCAGCTGGGCGGTGGCCGTGGCAAGCTGCACGAACTGCCCAACCAAGCCGCGCTGGTATCGGGTGTGGCGGCGTTTTCCCACACCTTGATGAGTGCAGCCGACTTGCCGCAGGTGCTGGCCAGGGCATTTGCCGTGTTCGACAGTGCCCGGCCACGCCCGGTGCATATCGAAATCCCGCTCGATGTGCTGGTTGAACCGGCCGACTTCCTGCTGCCGGGCCGCCCTGTACGGGGCAGTCGGGCAGGGGCTGCACCGCAGGCCGCGGCGCAGATGGCTGAGCGACTGGCCAGTGCACGTCGGCCGCTGATTCTGGCCGGTGGCGGGGCGTTGGCTGCGGGCGCTGCGTTGGCACGCCTGGCCGAACACCTTCAGGCCCCGGTGGCGTTGACCATCAATGCCAAAGGCTTGCTGCCAGCCAGCCACCCATTGCAGATCGGCTCGACCCAGTCGTTACCCGCCACACGGGCGCTGGTGGCCGAGGCCGACGTGGTGCTGGCGATCGGTACCGAACTGGCTGAAACCGATTATGACGTGACCTTCAAGGGAGGCTTCGAGATCCCGGGCAGGCTGCTGCGCATTGACATCGACCCGGACCAGACCGTGCGCAATTATCTGCCGGAGCTGGCGCTGGTAGCCGATGCCGAGCTGGCAGCCGAAGCGCTGCTCGGTGCCCTGCAAGCTCAGCCGCAGCCAGTGCACGAAAGCACTTGGGGCATGGCCCGCGTGGCCGACCTGCGCAAGGTCCTGGCGGCAGACTGGGACCAGCCAACCCTGAGCCAGACACGTTTGCTGAGGGCCATACTGGAGCGCCTGCCTGATGCGATTCTGGTGGGCGACTCGACCCAACCTGTGTACACCGGCAACCTGACACTCGACATGGAGCAGCCACGCCGCTGGTTCAACGCCTCGACCGGTTACGGCACCTTGGGTTACGCGTTGCCAGCAGCCATGGGCGCCTGGTTGGGCAGTGCCGAGCAGGCCGTCGAACGCGCTCCGGCGGTGTGCCTGATTGGTGATGGTGGTTTGCAGTTCACCCTGCCGGAACTGGCCAGTGCAGTGGAGGCACAGGTACCGCTGATCGTGCTGCTGTGGAATAACCAGGGGTACGAGGAAATCAAGAAATACATGGTCAATCGGGCGATCGAGCCGGTCGGGGTGGATATCCATACCCCGGATTTCATCGGCGTGGCGCGGGCGTTGGGCGCGGCAGCAGAGAACGTGGCCGATATCGCCCAATTGCAGGCCGCGCTCGGGCAAGCGGTGGAGCGCAAGGGGCCGACCTTGATTCAGGTGGACCAGAATCAGTGGCAGGCCGCGGTGTTGGGTTGAAGCATTGCGATTGCCTGTAGCGGCCGCTTCGCGGGTTCACCCGCTCCTGCAGGTGCCACGCAATTTTCGCATGTGTGCAAAAACCTGCAGGTGCGGGTTTACCCGCGAAAGCGCCGGGGCAGGCGAGTGTCGAGCTTCAGACCGCAGTAGCCCGCAACCGAGCCACATCGCGAATTGGCGGCGCGCCGTAAAGCCGGCTGTATTCACGGCTGAATTGCGACGGGCTTTCATAACCCACCCGATAAGCCGCCACCGCCGCTTCCAGCCCGTCGTTCAACATCAGCCGCCGCGCCTCTTGCAGGCGCAGTTGCTTCTGGTACTGAAGCGGGCTCATCGAGGTCACGGCCTTGAAGCGGTGGTGCAAGGTCGAGGTGCTGAGGTTGACCTCACGGGCCAGGTCCTCGATACGCAGCGGCTGTTGGAAGTTGTTGTTGAGCCAGGAGATGGCCTGGCAAACCCGGTGGGTCTGGCTGTTGGCCAAGGCAATTTCATACAGCCGGTAACCCTGCGGCCCACGCAGCAGGCGGTAGAGAATCTCGCGGCGGAACAGCGGCGCCAGCATTGCGATGTCGCGGGGGGTGTCCAGCAGCCGAAGCAACCGCAGCAGGGCATCGAGTAACGCAGCATCAGTCCTTTCCACATACAAACCACGGCCGGAAGGTCGATTGGGTACCAGCATCGGTCCGCTCTCGGCGATCAGCTGGCTGATCTCGGCCGGGTCCAGGTCCATGCGCAGGCCCAGGCTTGGGTTCTCGGGGCTGGCATCCAGCCTCACGGCACTGAGTGGCAAGGTCACCGAAACGACCATGTAATGCAGTGGGTCGTAGGCGTACTGCTCGTCACCCAGGAACAGGCTTTTGCTGCCCTGGGCAAGGATGCACAGGGCAGGCTGCGCCAGGGTGGGTACAGAACGCACATTTTCGGTGTAACGCACCAGGTACAGGTCATCGATGGCCGATGCTGGGCCATAGGGCTCGCCCGCGTGGCGGTTGATCAGCTCGGCCAGCTCCAGGCGCTGCAGTTCCAGGGTCGGTTCGGTGGACGTGGCGGTGGTCATGATGGCTTTCCTCTGCTGACCGACGCAGCATAGGTTTGGGCAAAGACGGGCGCTAGTCGAAAGCTGCATGTCGATTGCCTGATCCTGCCGCGCTGCAGGATCAGGCAATCGACATGCAGTAATGGCCTAACGCGCCGCGCGGGTGAGCGCCTAACCTTGGCAGCCTGGCCTTTCCGTCCGCCTGCTTCAAGGAGATTGTGCAATGACCCTTAAACAACCGGTCACCCACCTTGCTTTCATCCGTGCCAGCAGCGGGCGCTCGGCAGAGCTGGGCGCGCGCCTGCGTGACCTGCTCGAGCCCTCGCTGCGTGCACCGGGATGCCTGAGTTTCACCGTGCAGCGTTCTCAGGCTGATGCTGACCTGTGGTTGCTCAGCGGAAGCTGGCAGGACCAGCAGGCGATGAGTGGCTACTTTGCTTCACCGACACTGGAGGTGTTCGGTGAGCTGGTGCAGGCTCAGGTGGTCAGCAGCCTGGACTTGCATACCTTCGATTGAGCGTGGATGAGGTAAAGTGACGCCCTTGTTCAATCACGCGGACAGCAACATGGCACGTAGGGAATTCACTCATTTCGAAGCGGTATCGGCGATGGTGCCGGTGGAAGGTGGCGGCTACAACGCGGCCATCGCAGTCAAAGCCTTGGGCATGGGCGGTGCGCCGCGTTTTCACAAGGTTCTCGACGGGCAGGTGTTCAAGGGCGCTGTGGCCGCCGACGAAGCGGCCACCGCCGAGCTGCAACGCCTGCAGGGCGTCAGCGAAGAGGGTGAGCTGGTCTGGTGATCAGGCCGGCGGCCGGGCCATCTTGAACAGGTTGCCCAGCTCGAAATAATCCGCCGGGCCACCCCCACGCAGGATCGGCTCGGCGGCAGCGGTATCGTAGATGCCGTTGTTCAACAGGTGCTCGGCAATGTGCACCGCCACCACTTCCCCAAGGATCAGCCAGCTGGGCACCTCTTGCTGGTCGGCGCGCTTGAGCTGGACGATCTGGCTGACCTTGCACTCGAAGGCTACCGGCGTTTCACCCACGCGCGGCACTTTGACGATGCTAGACGGTGCGGCAGTGAGGCCGCTCAATTCGAATTCGTTCACTTCGGCAGCAACCGGTGCGCAGCTCAGGTTCATTTGCTCGGCCAGTGGGCGGGTGGCCAGGTTCCAGACGAACTCACCGGTCTGCTCGATGTTGTTCAGGCTGTCTTTGCGCCCGACGCTGCAGAAACCGATGATCGGCGGGATGTAGTTGAACGCATTGAAGAAGCTGTAAGGCGCCAGATTCAGGCGGCCTTCGCGGTCCTGAGAGGAGATCCAGCCGATAGGGCGGGGACCGACGATGGCATTGAACGGGTCGTGCGGCAGGCCGTGGCCTTTGGCGGGTTCGTAGTAATACATCTGTGCTGGGCTTGTTGGCCCTACCTCCTGGTGGACAAGGTGCCTAGTGTGCCAAGCCTGAGCTCGTGTGCAAATGATCAAGCCCGGCCGAAGCCGGGCTGGGTGCTCGCAATCAGGTATCAGCTGATGCGGTGCGCGTTGGTGCGGTCGAAGCCGTCTTCAGCGAAGCGTTGGCCGCCGGTGCGGTCGAAGCCGTCTTCAGCGAAGCGTTGGCCGCCGGTGCGGTCGAAGCCGTCTTCAGCGAAGCGTTGGCCGCCGGTGCGGTCGAAGCCGTCTTCAGCGAAGCGTTGGCCACCGGTGCGGTCGAAGCCGTCTTCAGCGAAGCGCTGGCCGCCGGTGCGGTCGAAGCCGTCTTCGGCGAAGCGTTGGCCGCCGGTGCGGTCGAAGCCGTCTTCGGCGAAGCGTTGGCCGCCGGTGCGGTCGAAGCCGTCTTCAGCGTAGCTGGCTGACTGGGTTTGAACCGCGGCAAAGGTGTGAGCGTCGGTCCGGTCGAAGCCATCTTCGGCGAAGGCGCCAGCTGCGAAAACCGAAAGGGCCAAGGTGAGGATCAGTTTGTTTTTCATGGTCGTTGCTCCAGGGGTTTGTGAGTTGTTTGTTTCTATGGGTTTAATCCTACGCCGAATAATTTGATTAAAAAGCGCAAAAAACAGTGCTTAATAATCTATTTGTTCGATGTATTTGGGCACCTATGTCGTCCTTCACGCCGCAAGGCTGGCTTGGGAGCGTTCGCACGGGCGCCAACGTTCTGCCAGCCATTGCAGCTTGATAAGGTGGAATTAATAGGGCGTTAAGAAGGAAAAGTCTGAATAGAAAAGGGGCGCTCCATGCAATGGAGCGCCCCTTTTAGTACTGCCAGGCCAGCGTTACTCAGTGGTAATCCGCGAGTGCTGCTTGGTGTCTTTCATGGTCGCGTAAACCAGCAGCGAGCAGGCGATACAGGCGGTGACGTACCAGTAGAAGCCGCTCTCCATACCAGCGCTCTTGAACCACAGGGCCACGTATTCGGCGGTGCCACCGAAGATCGACACCGTCAGGGCATACGGCAGGCCCACGCCGAGGGCGCGAATCTCGGTAGGGAACAGCTCGGCTTTGACCACGGCGTTGATCGAGGTATAGCCGCTTACGATGATCAGTGCGGCCATGATCAGGAAGAACGCACCCCACCAGGTCTGGATGGTGTGCAGGGTGCTGAGGATGGGGACGGTGAACAGGGTACCGAGCACACCGAAGGCGATCAGGATCGGACGGCGGCCGATCTTGTCGGACAGACCACCGATCACCGGCTGCAGGCACATGAACAGGAACAGCGTGGCGGCCGAGATGGTGGTCGAGTCACTGATGCTCATGCCCACGGTGTTGACCAGGTATTTCTGCATGTAGGTGGTGTAGGTGTAGAAGGCCAGGGTGCCGCCCATGGTCAGACCGACGACGGTCATCAGCTCCTTGGGGTGACGCAGCAGGGTGCGCATCAGGCTTTCCTTGGCCTTTTCCTTCTTGGTGAACGAGGCGGTTTCTTCCATGCCGCGACGCAGGTACAGGGCCACCACCGCGCACAGCGCACCGATCACGAACGGCACGCGCCAGCCCCAGGCGTACAACTGCTCGGTGGTCAGGGTCTGTTGCAGGACGATCAGTACCGCCAGGGCGATGAGCTGGCCGGAGATCAGGGTCACGTACTGGAAGCTGGAGAAGAAACCACGGCGCTCCTTGCTGGCCATTTCGCTGAGGTAGGTGGCCGAGGTGCCGTATTCACCACCCACCGACAGGCCCTGCAGCAGGCGCGCGATGACCAGCAGGACAGGTGCGGCGACGCCGATGGTTTCGTAACCCGGGGTCAGGGCGATGACCAGCGAGCCTGCGCACATGAGCAATACCGACGCCATCAGCGCGGCCTTGCGGCCCTTGCGGTCGGCGTACAGGCCCATCAGCCAGCCACCGATCGGGCGCATGAGGAAGCCCACGGCGAAGATCGCAGCGGTATTGAGCAGTTGTGCGGTGGAGTCGCCGGCGGGGAAGAAGGCCTTGGCGAAGTACAGCGAGAATGCGGCGTAGACGTACCAGTCGTACCATTCGACCATGTTGCCGATGGACCCGCTGAAAATCGACTTCAGGCGGCTGGCGGTGGTTTTTTCTGCGGCAGGCGCGGTGGCCGCCCCGGCGGGCAGGGAGGTGGCGTTATCCATCAGGGATACCTTCTCGTTGTTTTTGTGGAGCGCGCCGTGGCGCAGCTTGCCAAGGCAATTGCAGAAGGTGTGCCAAATGGGGGCGGGCTGATTCATTTCAGGGCATCCAATACCCCAAAACCGGCACAGTAGTGGGGCTTGCGCTGCCCTTTGCGGGAGCGGGCTTGCCTGCGAAGGGCTGCAAAGCAGCCCGGAATCTCGAGGTGATAAGCGGTTTTTTGCCTACCAGGTGTAGGTCATAAGCGGATTTCCGCTCATTCCTGCCCAACAAAATCCTCGCGCACCAGCCCATGCCGTTGCATCTTCTCGTTAAGGGTGCGCCGCGGCAGTTGCAACGCCTCCATCACCGACTTGATCTCGCCCCCATGCTGACGCAAGGCCGCGCGCAGGCATTGCGCCTCGAATGCTTCCATCTGCTCGCCCAGCGACTGCCCGGCAGGTGCCACCTCGATGTTTGGCGAACCCAGCCCCAGCGCATGCCGCTCCGCCGCATTGGCCAGCTCACGCACGTTGCCAGGCCAATCATGTGACAGCAGCTGCGCCAGCTGTGCAGCCGATAGCGGCGGGGCGGTGCGACCCAGCTTTTCACCTGCAGCACGGGCAAAGTGTTCGAACAGCAGCGGAATGTCCTCCCGCCGCTCGCGCAGCGGTGCCAGGCGCAATTCGGCCACGTTCAGGCGGTAGGCCAGGTCTTCGCGGAAGCGCCCGGCACGCGCCTCCTCGAGCAGGTCGGGCTTGGTCGCAGCAATGATGCGCAGGTCCACGCTGATGCTCTGGTTGGCCCCCAGGCGCTCCAGCTTCTGCTCCTGTATCACCCGCAACAGCTTGGCCTGTTGGGCCAGTGGCATGCTCTCGATTTCGTCGAGGAACACGGTGCCACCGTTGGCATATTCCAGCTTGCCGATCCGTTTACCCTGGGCGCCCGTGAAGGCGCCGCTCTCATGGCCGAACAGTTCGGCCTCGAACAACGACTCGGGGATGGCTGCGCAGTTAAGGGCTACAAAGGGCTTGGCAGCACGGGGGCCGAAGTCGTGCAGGCAGCGGGCCACCCGCTCCTTGCCACTGCCGGTTTCACCGCGGATCAGCACGTTCACCGGCAGGCCGGCCAGGTCCAGCACTTGCCGGCGCAGCTGTTGCAGGCCCTGGGACATGCCCAGTAGCGTGACTTCCAGGCGTGACTTGAGGTCGGCCTGCTCGTGGAGCCGGCGGTTCTCAAGTACCAGCTGGCGCTTTTCCAGGGCGCGGCGCAGGCTGCCCAGCAAGTCTTGCGGCGTGAAGGGTTTTTCCAGGAAGTCATAGGCCCCCATGCGCATGGCTTCTACCGCCATCGGTACATCACCGTGACCGGTCAGCAGAATCACGGGCAGGTCGGGGTCGTTCGCCTGCAGGCGTTCGAGCAATTGCAGGCCATCCATGCCCGGCATGCGCACATCGCTGATGATCACCCCAGGGAAGTGCTGCGGCAGGTGTGCCAGGCACGCTTCGGCGCGAGCGAACAACTGCACGCTGAAGCCAGACAGGCTCAGCCATTGCTCGACAGCAGTGCGGATACTGGCTTCATCATCGACGACGATCACCGAATTCAACATACAGGCTCCAGGTCACGGGGCAGGGTAAGGCTCAGGCGCGCGCCGCCAGGCAGGTTTTCGGCCCGCAGCTGGCCGCCGGCCTCGTGGACGATGCCGTAGGAAATGGCCAGGCCCAGCCCTAGCCCTTCCCCCACCGGTTTGGTGGTGAAGAACGGGTCGAAGACCTTGGCCAGGTCGGCTTCGGCAATGCCGCCACCCGAGTCGAGCACACTCAGGCGCCATAGCTCCCCGTCGGGTTCGATGCGGATCTCCAGGCGTTTGTAACGCTTGTCGAGCATGGCGTCGAGTGCATTGTGCAGGAGGTTTATCAGCACCTGCTCCAGGCGGATGGCATCGCCGCGTACCCAGGCCGGGCGTGCCAGGTACAGCGCCACTTCCACTTCTTCGTTGCGAAGGCGCGCTTCCAGCAGGTGCAAGGCCTGGTCGACCACGGTTGCCAGGTCAAGGCGTTCGCGCAGGCCCATTGGGCTGTTGCGGGCAAAGGTTTTCAGGTGGCTGGTAAGTGCTGCCATGCGCGTGAGCATCTGTTCCAGTGGCTCCAGCGCTTGCCGCGCTTCGTCATGGCGACCATGGTCAAGCAGCAGGCGCAGGGTTTCCAGTTGCATACGCTGGGTGGTCAGCGGTTGGTTGATTTCGTGGGCCATGGCCGCCGACATCTGCCCGAGAGCGGCGAGCTTGGCTGATTGCACCAGGCCTTCCTGGGCAGTGCGCAGCTCACGGGTGCGTTCTTCGACCTGGCGTTCGAGTTCTTGCCGGCTGCGCTGGCGCAGGCGTGCCAGGCGCAGGCGTTGGCTGACGAAAAGGGCGGCGAACACCAGGCTCAGCCAGACGGCGGCGGCGCCAAGCGCGGCATTACGGCCGTCGGCAGCGACCTGCGGTTTGCGCAGCAGGTGCAAGGTCCAGTTTTCGCCTTCCAGCGGCAGGCTTTCCCACAGGTACTCGGTAATGCCCTCGGGGCCTTGCACGCGGCTAAGGGTGCTGTAGGGGGCAAACCGCGTCAGCACCTGATGGTGTAGCGGCACCAGCGGTTGCTTGTCGTACTGACGGGTTTCGGCCAGCTCGGCACGGTCGGCGCCACTGAGCGGCTGAAGTTCGCGGTAGCGCCAGCCATCCTGGTTTGCGATGAAAGTGATGCCGCGGGCGTCGCTGACCAACAGGATATCGTTGCCCTGTCGCCATTCGCGTTCCAGCTCGGGGAACTCCAGCTTCACCACCATGGCGCCAAGGAATCGGCCATGCTCGTCGTTCACCGCGCTGGCGAGGAAGTAGCCCGGCACGCCACTGGTCACGCCCACGGCATAGAAGCGGCCACTGCCCTGGTTGCGGGTTTGCTTGAAGTAGGGGCGGAAACCGTAGTTGGAGCCGACGTAGCTGCTGGGCAGCCGCCAGTTGCTGGCGGCAATGGCCAGCCCGGTGCGGTCGAGCAGCTCGAGGGTGGAGGAATTGGCGGCGCCATTGATGCGTTCGAGCTTGAGGTTCAGGGCGTTCTGAACCTTTTCGTCGACCGGGCCGCGCAAGGCTGCGATCAGCTCAGGGTCCAGCGCCAGCACGGCGGGGAGGGCACGGTAGCGATCGATCAGGGTGTGCAGTGCGTTGGCGTACAGGCCCAGTTGCTGGCTGGCACGCTTGGCGTCGTCTTCCATGGCCTGGCGCTTGGCCTGGTGCATGGCCCAGCCGGCGCTGAGTGCGGTACCCAGCACGATCAGCAGGGTGATCAGCCCCAAACGCAGGGCGCGAAAGGAAAAGGGCATCGGGGGCGGATCCGGTGGTGGGAGATCGGGGCCTGCCTCTTCGCGGGTAAACCCGCGCCTACAGGTACTCTGCAGCACCTGTAGGCGCGGTTTTATCCGCGAAAAGGCCGGAACAGGCGGCCTTTTTCAGTCAAAGCAATTCAAAGCTCTGCTGCTGCACCGCCTGGGAGTCCAGCCCTACCTGGACATTGAACTCCCCTGGTTCGGCAACCCGCTGCAACTGGCCATTGTAGAACTTCAGGTCGTCCTCGCTGATGCGGAAGGTCAACGTGCGGGTTTCACCCGGTTCAAGCATCAGCTTCTGGAAGTTTTTCAGCTCTTTCACTGGGCGGCTCATCGACGCCGACACATCCTGCAGGTACAGCTGCACCACCGTCTCGCCTGCAACCTTGCCGGTGTTCTTGACCGTTACCTTGGCATCCAGCGTATCGCCGCGCTTGAGATCCTTGCTCGACAGGTTCAGGCCCGACAGCTCGAAGCTGCTGTAGCTCAAGCCATAGCCGAACGGATAAAGCGGCCCGTTGGGTTCTTCGAAGTATTGCGAGGTGTAGTTGCCCGGCTTGCCCGGCGTGAACGGCCGGCCGATGCGGGTGTGGTTGTAGTACATCGGGATCTGCCCCACCGACCGTGGGAAGGTAATGGCCAGCTTGCCGGAGGGGTTGTAGTCGCCAAACAGCACGTCGGCGATGGCATTGCCGCCTTCGGTGCCGGCGAACCAGGTTTCGAGGATGGCGTCGGCCTGCTCGCGCTCCCAACTGATCGACAGCGGCCGGCCGTTCATCAGCACCAGCACCAGCGGTTTGCCGGTGGCCTTGAGCGCCTTGATCAGCTCGCGCTGGCTGGCCGGGATCTCCAGGGTGGTACGGCTCGACGACTCGTGGGACATGCCGCGGGACTCGCCGACCACGGCGACCACGATGTCGGATTGCTTCGCCGCCTTGACTGCTTCATCGATCAGCACGGCAGGCGGGCGTGGGTCGTCGACGATTTCCGGGGCATCGAAGTTGAGGAAGTTCAGGTAGTCGAGTATCGCCTTGTCACCCGTGACGTTGGAGCCTTTGGCGTAGACCAGCTTGGCCTTGCCTTCCACGGCGCGGCGCAAGCCTTCGCGCACGGTCACCGAGTGGACGGGTTTACCGTCGGCGGCCCAGCTGCCCATCATGTCGATCGGGGCATCGGCCAGCGGGCCGACCAAGGCAATGGTGCCGGCTTTTTTCAGCGGCAGGGTCTGGTTGCGGTTTTCCAGCAGCACCAGGCTGCGGCGTGCCACGTCACGCGCAGCTTCGCGGTGCAGGCGGTCGTTGCCGTAGTAGTCCTTCAGGTCGGTTTCGGCCTTGCCGATGCGCACGTACGGGTCTTTGAACAGGCCCATGTCGTACTTGGCACCCAGCACTTCACGCACCGCCTGGTCCAGCTCGTGCTGGGTCACCTCACCGGACTTCAGCAGGCCCGGCAGCTCTTCGCCGTACAGGGTATCGTTCATGCTCATGTCGATGCCGGCCTTGATCGCCAGCTTGGCGGCTTCACGGCCATCACGGGCGACGCCGTGGCGAATCAGCTCCTGGATGGCACCGTGGTCGCTGATGGTCACGCCCTTGAAGCCCCACTCCTTGCGCAGCAGGTCGTTCATCAGCCAGGTGTTGGAGGTGGCCGGTACGCCGTTGATCGAGTTCAGCGCCACCATCACGCCACCGGCACCCGCATCGAGCGCGGCGCGATAGGGTGGCAGGTAGTCGTTGTACATTTTCGGCAGGCTCATATCGACCGTGTTGTAGTCGCGCCCGCCTTCCACGGCGCCATACAAGGCGAAATGCTTGACGATGGCCATGATGCTGTCGGGGTTGGCCGGGCTGCTGCCCTGGAACGAGCGCACCATTACCTGGCCGATTCTCGAGGTCAGGTAGGTGTCTTCGCCGAAACCTTCACTGGTGCGGCCCCAGCGCGGGTCACGGGCGATATCCACCATTGGCGCGAACGTCATGTCCAGGGCGTCGGCCGAGGCTTCGATCGCGGCGGTGCGGCCGACCTTGGCGACGGCCTCCATGTCCCAGGTAGCGGCCATGCCCAGGCCGATCGGGAAGATGGTGCGCTCGCCGTGGACGGTGTCGTAGGCGAAGAACATCGGGATCTTCAGGCGGCTGCGCATGGCCGCGTCCTGCATCGGCCGGTTTTCGGGGGCCGTGCGGGAGTTGAAGGTGCCACCGATACGGCCGGCGGCGATTTCCTCGCGGATCTTGTCGCGGGGCATTTCCGGGCCGATGCTGATCAGGCGCAACTGGCCGATTTTCTCGGCTTCGGTCATCTGGCTGATCAGATGCTCGATGAATGCCTGCTTGTCCTGCAGGGGCGGGGCGGTGGGGGCGGCGAGGGCCGCCTGACTGGCAAGGCCCATGGCCAGGCCCAGCAAAGACAGTTTCATCATCAATTCCGTTTTGGGGCCTCTGCCGTATCCACGGTGATACGTGCGCGACCGAAGTTTTCAGGCGGCTATTGTTGTACGATTTGCAGGCAATTCTTCCAGCGGCGGATTATGCCTGAATATGTCGCCTGCGGATGAAGCCCCGAATGCCGGGATAACAACTATAAGAATGCTCAAGAGACCGACGGCATGACCCCCTTCGACGAATACCATCAACGGCAGATTGCCGAAGCCATTGCCCGTGCCGAACGGCGTACCGATGCCGAACTGGTGACGGTGCTTGCCCGTCGTGCCGACGATTATGCGTATTGGCCGTTGTTGTGGGCCGCCGTGCTGGCACTGACCGTGCCCGGTCTGTTGCACTGGCTGCTGGCTTGGCCCAGCGTGCGTGGCGTGCTGATGGGCAACGTGCTGCTGTTCGTCGTTTTGTGCCTGCTGCTGCGCAACCCGCGCCTGGCCGACTGGCTGATCCCCCGTGCCTTGCGCCGCTGGCGTGCCGCGCGCCTGGCCCGCCAGCAGTTTCGCGAGCAGAACCTGCAGCGCACAGCAGGCGCCACGGGCGTGCTGATTTTCGTCAGCGAGGCGGAGCGGCATGTGGAGATCCTGGTCGACCGGGGTATCGAACACTGCCTGGATGCCGAAGCCCGCGCGGCCATCGGTGCCCGCTTGGCCGAGCAGGTGCGCCAGGGCCGCACCTTGCAGGGCTTTGTCGAGTGCATCGAAGCGTGTGGCGAGCTGCTTAGCCAGCACGTGCCGCCAACCCATGCACGCAACGAATTGCCCAACCGCTTGGTGATTCTCGACTGAAGGCGCGCCCAGCCTTGCTGGATTCCCTGTAGGAGCGGGCTTGCCCGCGAATCAGGCGACACGGTGTCTGCCACCGGCTTTGCCGGTGTTGCGGGCAAGCCCGCTCCCACAGGGTGCCTGCGGCACGTTAGAATAGGCGTTCCGCGACCCAAGGCCCCCTTTTCATGTCCGCCAGTACTTCTGCCTCTTGCGCGCCGGATGCGCGCGCTCAGTTTCTCGACCTGCTGAACGCCGCCCTGTACGGCGAAACCCTGGTCAAGCTGGTGCTGGCGCGCCATGTCGGTGCCGACCAGACCTTGCAACGGATCATTGCCAAGCCGTTGCAGGTCAAGGGCCAGCCGTGCCTGTCGCTGGTCTACCGCCACCAGACCCGCGACATCACCCGCAACCTGCCGCTGGACCAGGCCCAGGTGCTGGTTGCCGAACTGCTGCCGGACAGCTTCCGCAATGCTCATCTGTTCGATGCTGACGGCGAAGTGCAGTTGACCTTCAGCAAGAAGGGCAAACCGATGCTCCAGCGCCACGGTGCCCAGGCACCGCGCGTGGCCGATGCGGGCAGCGGGCATGACCGCGAGAAGAAGCGTTATCTGGAGCTGTCGCGGCCGTTTCTGCGCGACCTCGGTGTGACCGACGCACAAGGCGCACTGATCCCGTCCATGTCACGCAAGTGGAAGCAGATCAACAAATTCATCGAGGTCTTCGATCACGCCCTGGCCAATGCACCGGTGTCGACGGAACAGGCGCTGCGGGTGGCCGACTTCGGTTCGGGCAAGGGCTACCTGACCTTTGCCATGCATGACTACCTGCGCAACAGTTTGGGCCGTGACGCACAGGTGACCGGCGTGGAGCTGCGCCAGGACATGGTCGACCTGTGCAACGCCGCGGCCGCACGCCTCGACCACCCGGGCCTGGAGTTCCAGTGTGGTGACGTACGCAGCGTGGTGCCTGAGGCCATCGAGGTGATGATCGCCTTGCATGCCTGTGACATCGCCACTGACTACGCCATCCACACCGGTATCCGCTGCAACGCCGCGATCATCATGTGCTCGCCGTGCTGCCACAAGCAGATCCGCCCGCAATTGCACAGCCCAGGGTTGCTGCAACCCATGCTGCAGTATGGCCTGCACCTGGGCCAGCAGGCCGAGATGCTGACCGACAGCCTGCGTGCGCTGTACCTGGAAGCCTGTGGCTATGAAACCAAGGTGTTCGAGTTCATCTCGCTGGAACACACCAACAAGAACAAGATGATTCTTGCGGTGAAGCGTCGGCAGGCGGGGGATAACGGGGCGTTGCTGGAGAAGATTGCCCAGCTCAAGGCGTTCTATGGGGTGCAGGAGCATTGCCTGGAAACGTTGTTGCGCGCGGATGGGTTGCTCTGACGCCACCCACCGTTACGCCTGCCGGGCACCTTGTCAGCGCTGAGCAGAGGGCACTTCGATAGCCAATGCTGCCTGCCCCAACGGATGGGTGCTGGCATCGAAGAAATGCAGCACCGTTCCCGGCAAATCTCCGAAACGATCTGCAAAATGCTGCTTCTGATTGATCACCGACGCCTCGCCCAGCGGCCGAATGGCAATGGATAGCTGTTGCGGACGGGCTTGGCGCACAGCGTCGAGCAGGTGCCGGTCACTGCTGTCCAGATGCTGCCCGAACAGGCATATCCCTTGGTTTTCCTGCGCCAGCTGCCCCAGGCACCAGCTCAGATAGTCCGAGTTGCGGATAGCGCGCAGTTTCTCGTCGCTGCGGTCTTCGTTGACGAACAGCGGTACTTCACCCGGGATATTCACGGCAAACCCATCGAGCAGTTCGGCGCTTTCAGCGCTGCGCTGGCGGGTGGTGCCGTCGGGCAACTTGAGCAGGTGCAGGCCGCCATGCAGGTGCAGCACCCGGGTGCCTTCGCTGCCGGTGCGTCGCACGTCGAAATAGCCTTGTTCGTCGAACAGTTCGGCGAAGCCATTCGGGGCGTGCTGCACGGCCCATGGCAGCACCAGGTCGTAGTTGCTGGTGTAGACGCTTCGATAGGCGCGCAGCGCCTGATTGAGGGTTGCCAGTGTGGCCTTCGGCATCAGCGGCCAGGGCAGATGCACCGTGCGCACGGCGTGAATCAACGCTTCCTTGATCGAGTAGTAGCGGTTCAGCGGCGCGGTGGAGTTGATGGCCAGTGCGGCATTGGTACGCACGGTGGTGTTGAGGGCGCTGAGCACCGGCTCGAACAGTTCCGTGCCCAAGGACTTGAACAGTGCCTGGTCACTGACTGCCAGGCCTTTCTTGCGGCCTGCGCGTTGCGCTTGCTCGAACAGCGAGAAGTAGCCGAACGGCTTCCATACTGCGCGGCTTGCGCCATTGCCCAGCAGCAGGGCGTCGCAGGGGTGGCGGGCGGCGAGTTCTGGCCAGGGGGTAAGGGTGGCATCAAGTGCGGGCATGCTGGATCCGTTGGGTGGTGCGGGGAACGGGGCGACTTTAGCATGTCATGCGAGGTATGCGAGGGTTGGTGTCAAGGCGAGGTTTTGTGTTGCCTGTGCTGGCCCTTTCGCGGGTGAACCCGCGCCTACAAGTCCATGTAGGAGCGGGTTTACCCGCGAAAGGGCCAGCACAGGCGCAGCACGTTGAACAGGATGAAAGCCGCTAACCCTGTTCGGTCACTTGCACACTGCGGTTTCGGTTGCGCCACACGCGGTACGCACGAATCCCCGCGCGTACCGAGCCGAATAGCAGTTTTTCTTCCATGTCCCGCGCCATCCCCGAGCGCACCAGCATGCGCAGGAAAGTGCCACGGGCGCGGGCGATGGCGAAGAGGATGCCTTGAGCCGCCAGGGTGTCACGCACTTCGCGCAGGGCGGCGATGCCGCTGACATCAATGCTGGTTACCGCTTCGGCATCGAACAGCACGGCTTTAGGCTGGTCCTGGCTTTGCACGGCTTCTAGCAGGCGCATCTTGAAGTAGTCGGCATTGAAGAACAGGATGGCGTCGTCGAAGCGGTACACCACCAGGCCAGGTACGGTGCGGGCGTCTTTGAACTTGCGGATGTCCACTTGGCCTTCGGTGCCCGGCAGCCAGCCCAGTACGGCATCGGTGGGCTGGTAGATGCTGTAAAGCAGGCGCAGGATCGCCAGGGTAACGGCAAACACGATGCCGGGCAGCACGCCCAGGCCCAGTACGCCCGCCGTGGTCAGCAGGCACAGCCAGAACTCGAAGCGGCTTAGACGCCGGATATGCCCCAGCGATTTGATGTCGATCAGCCCCCAGCCTGCCATCAGCAGCACGGCGCCCAGCGCAGCCTGCGGGATCCAGGCCATGGGTGCGGTGAAGAACAGCAGGATCAGGGCAATCACCAGTGCCGCGATGATGCCTACCAGCTGGCTTTTGCCACCGACCATGTCGTTGACTGCTGTGCGCGAGTCGGCACCGCTGATGGCAAAGCCCTGGGAAATCCCGGCCGCCAGGTTGCTCACGCCCAGGGCGACGAATTCGTGGTTGGCGTTGATCGCATAGCCATGCCGGGCGGCAAAGCTGCGTGCGGTAAGCATGGCGCTGCAGAAGCTGACGGTGGCGATACCCAGGGCGTCGCGCAGCAGGCTCTTCATTTCCGCCAGGTTGCTGTGTGGCCAGGCCAGCTGCGGGATGCCTGCAGGTACCGGCCCAAGGACGGCAACGCCGAAGCGGTCGAGGCCGAACAGGCCAACCAGCAGCATGAACAGCGCCACTACCGTGAGGGCTGCGGGCAGGCGCGGGTAGCGCCGTGGCAGCCAGATGAGCAGGCCCAGGGCGGCCAGGCCGATGATCAATGTGACCCAGTGAATTTCCCCCAGGCGCTGGAAGAAGTTGATCAGGCTGAGGATGAAACCGTCGCCCTCGATCTGGAAGCCCACCACCTTGGACAGCTGCCCGGCGATCAGGCTCAGGCCGATACCGTTGAGGTAGCCGATCAGGATCGGCCGCGAGAAGAAGCTGGCGATGAACCCGGCGCGCGCCAGGCCCGCGGCAATCAGCATCACGCCGACCAGCACGGTGACGATCACCGACAGTTCGACGATGCGCTGCGGGTCACCCAGGGCCAGCGGTGCCACGGCACCGGCGATCATCGCGCAGGTGGCGGCGTCGGGGCCGACCATCAGCTGGCGCGAGCTACCGATCAGCGCATAGACCATCATCGGTAGCACACAGGCGTACAGGCCATATTGCGGCGGCAGCCCGACGATCTGCGCATAGGCAATGGCAATGGGAATCTGGATCGCGGCTACCGACAGGCCCGCTTGCAGATCGGCGTGGAACCATTCACGGCGGTAGTGCAGCAGGTTGGCAAGGCCCGGTAGCCAGCGGGAGAGAAACATGCGTTGTCCTTTCGAATGGTTTCACGAATCCATTGAGCCTATCCGCCACAAGCCGTTTTGCTTGCGCACGCAAAGGCCCGATGCGCATTGAAGCGGATCGGTGGGTAAATGGCCATGGGCCAGGTCAAGGCAGGATGAAAAACGAAAAAAGGAGCCAAGGCTCCTTTTGACTGCGATGACGTTGCTGGAACGCCATGCGGGAATGCGATGTGGAGCGGGTAGAGGGAATCGAACCCTCAACTAAAGCTTGGGAAGCTTTCGTTTTGCCACTAAACTATACCCGCATCTGAGCTCGACTTTTTACCAGAACCTTCAGCGAATTAGAAGCCCAAGTTATAAAAAAGCTTGTCGGCGCCCTGTGACCTGCGGGTATTGGCTACAAGGCGCCGAGCCGCTCAGATGGCAAATGCATGCTGCCCCTGTTGCACGGGTTGGTAACGTTGGCGGGGTTCACGCACGGTTGGCTTGAGGAACCCCAGCATGACACTGCGGGTGTTCTCGCAGGCGGTCTTGTTCTCCATGTCCAGGAAGTGGCCCGCATCGCGGATCACGCTGAACTGGCTTCTGCCCACATGCTTGCTGAACTGCCGCGCATCTTCGACCGTGGTGTACTCGTCGCGTTCGCCGTTGATGAACAACACCGGGATGTTGATATTGCGCGCGCCTTGCAGCGCACGTTCCAGGTCGTGCTCCAGCACCTGGTTGATGTGGAAGTGCATCTGTGCGTACTCGTGGCTGTCCAGGCTGCTCACATGGCGGTAGTTGAAGCGTTTGAACAGCGACGGCAAGTGCTTGCCGATGGTGTCATTGACCAGGTTGCCGACCTGATAACGGTCGCAGGCGGCCAGGTACTGGCAGCCACGGTCCAGATAGTCGCGCATTGGCTCGTTGATCACTGGCGAGAACGAACTCACCACTGCCTTCTTCACGTACCGCGGCTGGTGCGCCAGCGCCAGCAGCGTGCTTGCGCCACCCCACGAAAAAGACATCACGTGGTCTGCCTGGAAGTGCTCGATCAGCTCAAGGAGGATATGCGCCTCGGTCTCCTTGCTGATCAGCCGTTCCTGACGGTTGTGCGGCTTGGACTTGCCTGAATACGGCTGGTCGAACAGAACCACGTTGAACTGTGGGTGCAGGTTACGTACCGTCTGGGCGAACGAGGCCGTGGTGGCCAGCGAGCCGTTGATCAGGATGATCGTGTTTTCGGCCGCATCCGCGCGATAGAACTCCGTGTAAACCCGATACTGACCTTGGATATCAAGTACAGCGATTTCTGGCCTCATGTCATCGACTCCTGGCGCAAAAAGGGTATTCGCGTCACCTAGGGTGCACGTTCTTTATGACAGGTAGGCATTTGCCTGAAGATAATCCGGGGGCCCTGTGTCGATCCTTGGCACTTGCGTCGACGGTATTGTTTTTGGCGGGCAATTTGCCGTGCCCCAAGGCATCTAGGCTTTGGGTGGCCGGCAAAAAGTGTCATTGGCTGCAGGTGTGACTTGGTAGTCACATGCAGACTGACGATTTGGATTCAAGCAGTGGGTTGGGGATCGCGCAAGTGCCGTTCGGTAAGTAATGTGACTTTTGTCGCTGAGCGGTCGTGTGACGACACCGGCTGTCTGTCACGCCTGGACAGTGGCTATCTCATTGGCCGTCAGTTCACGATACTCCCCCGGCGCCAACCCCGGATCCAGCCGGATCGCTCCCATGCTCTCCCGATGCAGCCCCACCACCTTGTTGTTGAAGTGCCCGAACATGCGCTTGACCTGGTGGTACCGCCCCTCGACGATCGCCAGCCGGGCTCGGTGGGGGCCGAGGATGTCCAGCTGGGCTGGTTGGGTGGTGAGGTCTTCGAAGGCAAAATAGAAACCCTCGCGAAACTTGGCCACATAGTGCTCGCCAATCTCGTCCTCGGTGTCCACCAGATAATGCTTGGGCAGCTTTGTGGCAGGCTGGGTCAGGCGCCGTGACCACTGGCCATCGTTGGTCAGGATCATCAGGCCGGTGGTGTTGAAATCCAGGCGCCCGGCTATGTGCAGGTCATCTCGCAACGCCGTGGGCAGCAGGTCGAGAACGGTACGGTGTTGCGGATCGTGGGTGGCGCTTACGCAGCCAGTGGGCTTGTACAGCATCAGGTAGCGGGCCGGCCGGCCGGTCTGCAGCAGTTGCTCGTCCAGCTCTACGCGGCTGAATTCACGCACGTCGGTCAGCGGGTCACTGGCGACCTTGCCGTCCACCCGCACGCGGCGTTGCGCCAGCATCAGGCGAACTTGCTGGCGGTTGTAGCTGGGCAGGTTGGCGAGGAAACGGTCAAGGCGCATGGCAACGATCAGTGGGCAGCGGATGGACGGAGCTGTTCTTCAACGGCGGCGCAGCGCGGGCACAGACAGGCCTTGTTACGCAGTTCATCGGGCAGGGCCTGAAGCACGGCCGGGTCGATGGTCACGCTGTAGCACCAACATGCCTGGGTGGCACGGCGTGGGTCGGCCAGGCTGCACTGGTTGAGGGCACCGCAAGCGGGGCAGTGTTGCTTGTCATTCATGGCGGGTATCACTGCAGACGCGGTTGCGGCCAGCCTGCTTGGCACGATAAAGCGCTCGGTCGGCGCGGGTCAGCAGGGCGTGCAGGGTATCCCCCGGTTGCAGGCTGCTCAGGCCGATGCTGGTGGTCAGTCGCAGCGGCTGGTTGTCGTAACTGAAGGTCAGCTGTTCGGTGCGTCGCCGGATCTTTTCCGCCACCTCGATGGCCTGGCGGCCTTCAGCTTCGCGCAGCAGCACGATGAATTCCTCACCGCCCCAGCGGCACAGTATATCTGACTGACGCAGGCTGCCTTGCAGCACATTGGCGAATTGGCGTAGCACTTCGTCACCTGCCAGGTGGCCGTGGTTGTCGTTCAGTGCCTTGAAGTGGTCCAGATCAATCAGCAAGGCCACCAGAGGGCTATTGTCGCGCCGGGCTTCTCGCAGCGCCTGGGCGGCGAGCAGGTCGAAGCTGCGCCGGTTGTGCAAGCCGGTGAGGCTGTCGAGCGTGGCCAAGGCTTCGGTGCTGGCCTGGTGGCGGCGGACCATGGCATGCACCAGTGCCAGCACCACCAGTGTGATCATCGTACAGATCGCCAGGTTCAGGTACAGCGCGTGGCGAATGCGGTCGAGGACGCCGGTTTCGCGTTTGTCCACCAACAGGTACCAGTCCAGTTCGGGGAGGTGGCGAACATTGAGAAAGTGGCTGTGGTTTTCGCTGTCATGGTACTCGTGGCTGCCTTCGCCCGGCACCCACTGCTCGGCCAACATGGCCTTCAGCTCAGGGTTGTCGCTGAGTGACTGGCCAACTTGCAAACCATGCGGGCCACCCTCGGAGCCGGTCAACAGCACCTTGCCTTTGGCATCGGTGAAGAGCACCGCGCGCTGGTAGCGGCGTTGGTACTGATCGATCAGCTTGACCACCGACGATACGCTCAGCCCTACGCCTGCCGCGCCGATGAAGCGCTGCTGGTAGTCGTGCACTTGGTAATTGATGAACACGGTCAGGCTGTCTTGGTTGGCCATGTCCAGATCGACGTTGATCTCATAAGGGGCCTTGAGCTCACGCAGACGGAAATACCAGGCATCACGCCAGGTGCCCGGTTCGACGTGCTTGAGCACGCCTTTGGCCTGGTAGTAGGTCCGCGTGCGATCGGACACGAAAAAGGACGTGAAGATATCCTGCTTGCCCATGACCTCGCCCAGGTAGCGGGTCATGCGTTCGGTATCCTGCTCGCCTGACAGCACCCAGTCGCGCAGGAAGGTGTCCTGGGCCATCATCGAGGCGATCAGCACCGGGCGGATCAGGTCTTTCTGGATTTCCGAGTAGACAGTGTCGGAGGTCAGCGGCAATTCGGTATTGATGATGCCGTCGCGGATGGCGCTGCGAGAGGAGAAGTAGCTGAGCAGCGAGGTGGCCAGGAAGCCGCAGGCCAGTAACACGAGCAGGGTAACGATCAGCGAGCGTTGCGAGAACAGAGCGGAACGTAAGGGCATGATCTTCCCGTGATGTGTGCCGAGCCGCTTATTCTAGTGAGATGGCCGACAAATGACTGCAAGTTTTTCAGGGTTATTTCAGCTGTATCAAGTTATTGCAGAAATGGCACTGCACCTGCGCGCCGCTGTCTTAGTCAGTGTCGATTGACGCATCTCGTATCGACGCTCGCCAGCGCCGCTGTTCGGGCACTCCAGCGGTCCAGGAGGCCGCCATGTCCTATCGAATCCTGTTGATCGCCCTGCTGGGGCTGATGACTTCGGCCTGCGCCCCGTACTATGAACGCGGGGGCTACTACCGTTCGGACTACTACTCCACCGACCGCTATGTGGCGCCGGGGTATTACCGCTATGACCGGTACTATGTAGCGCCTGCGCCGCGCTACTACTATCAGCCTGCTCCCCGTTACTACAATCGGTCGGCCCCTGTGCCCCATTACCGGCCCTATTCGCAGCCGAGGATGAACCAGTGGCATGGCAACCCGCGCTATGACTACGGCAATCGCCAGCGGCAAGACTACCGGCAGGACCGGGATCGCCATGACTATCGCAATGACAGCCAGCGTTACCGGCAGGGCGACCGGCACTCCAATCGGCAGGTTGACGACCGCGGGCGCTGGGACGGGCGGGGCGGGCAGGGGCGAGGAGGAAACTGGCAGCGCTAGCTGAGCGGAGGCGGGGGCTGAAAAGCAGCCCCCGCATCAGCAGGCTAACCCACATCCGCCAATGGGTGCCGTCCTTCCCATGCCTTGGCAAAATGCGCCTCGACTACCGCCGCCGGCACTTGCGCCACATCAGGCCAGTGCCAGCGCGGCTGGTTGTCTTTGTCCAGCAGGCGAGCGCGCACGCCTTCACTGAATTCAGGGTGACGGCAACAGTTCAGGCTCATGCTGTATTCCATCTGGAACACTTGCGCCAACGAGAGGTACCGCGCCCGGCGGATTTGCTCCCAGACCAGATGCGCCGTCAGCGGGCAACCCTCATGCAGGCGTTGGCCGGCATCTGCCAGCAATGGGTCGTCATGCTGCTTGAGCCTTTCCAGCGCGCGCCAGGCTGAAGCCGCATCCGCCACGTCGAGTAACTGATCGATCACATGCCGTCGTGGCAGCCACTGGGCATCAGGCAGCTCGGCGCAAGCACGATGCTGCTCGGCCTTGAGCAAGCTGTTCAGTTGTACGGCGGTCTGCTCCTGCCAGTTGAGTTGCAGCAACTCCTCGATCAAGGCCTCTTGCTGGTGCTCGCCCAGAAAACGGTCAGCCAGGCCCAGGTCAAGGGCATCGCGGGCGTTGATCGGCGCGCCGGTCAGGCCGAAGAACAAACCCAGCTTGCCCGGCAGCCGGGCCAGGAACCAACTGGCGCCTACGTCAGGGTACAGGCCGATGCTGATTTCCGGCATGGCCAGCCGGCTGCTGGGTGTGACGATACGTACATTGGCGCCTTGCAGCAGCCCCATGCCGCCACCCAGCACATGCCCATGACCCCAGCAGAGTAACGGTTTGGGGTAGGTGTGCAGGGCAAAGTCCAGGCGGTATTCGGCGGCGAAGAAAGAGGCCGCCAGCGGCGGGACACTGCCGGGGTGGTCGCGGCAGGCTTGCACCAGCGCACGGACATCGCCGCCTGCGCAAAAGGCTTTTGCCCCGTTGCCGCGCAGCAGCACGCAGACGATACCCGGGTCGCGGGCCCAGGCATGCAGTTGTTCGCCCAGCACTTCGATCATCGGCAGGGTCAGGGCATTGAGCGCCTTGGGCGCATCCAGGGTGGCGATGCCGATGCGGGCGCCATCGACGCCGGTGAGTACCTCGCAGTGAATGGTCATGGACTACCTCTCGCAAGTCATCGCTCAAGTATGGCTTGCCTGGCCAATCATGCCGGTCGTCGGTCGGATCGTTTGACAAGCGCGAAGGGCTTACCTAGTGTCGCGCCATTGTTTATGGAAGGCCCCATGACTGACGACGATCGCATCAAACTCGAACCCAGCTGGAAGGCCGCATTGCGCGGTGAATTCGACCAGCCTTACATGCACCAGCTGCGCGAGTTTCTGCGTGGCGAGTACGCTGCTGGCAAGGAAATCTACCCGCCAGGGCCGCTGATCTTCAATGCGCTCAATTCGACACCGCTGGACCAGGTGAAGGTGGTCATCCTCGGTCAGGACCCGTATCACGGGCCGGGGCAGGCCCATGGCTTGTGCTTCTCGGTGCAACCGGGCGTGGCCACGCCGCCGTCGCTGGTCAATATCTACAAGGAGCTGCAGCGCGACCTGAACATCCCGATCCCCAGCCACGGCTACCTCCAGAGCTGGGCAGAACAAGGCGTTCTGTTGCTCAACACGACCATGACCGTCGAGCGCGCCAATGCCGCGTCGCATGCCAAGAAAGGCTGGGAATTGTTTACCGACCGGATCATTCAAGTGGTCAGTGAGCAATGCCCGAACGTGGTATTCCTGCTATGGGGGGCGCATGCACAGAGCAAGCAGAAGCTGATCGACGGTACCAAGCACCTGGTACTGAAGTCGGTCCATCCTTCGCCGCTGTCGGCGTATCGCGGGTTCATCGGTTGCGGGCATTTCAGCCGTACCAACAGCTTCCTCGAGCAGCGGGGGCTCGGGCCCATCGACTGGGCACTGCCCCCGCTGTGAGAAACCGGGGTGGGGTACGCAATCGCTCAGGGCGTCATGCTGATGCGCGGCTCGCTGCGCTGGCCAATTGCAATACCCCGCTCATGGTTCTGGCGTACATACGCCACCAAGGCTTCCAGGTCGGAGATGCCGGTGTCCTGGCGTCGCCTTCCTTCTTTGAAAGTGGCCAAGCCACCGCCACCATCGGCCAGGAACAGGTTGCTGACGACGCGATAATGGGTCAACGGCTCAACGGGTTTGCCGTGAAGACGCACACTGCCCTCGACGACACGGCTGCCGACAGGCCGTGAACCATCCCACTCATAATGAAAACCCTTCGATACTTGCAGCGGATTGAAACTGCCCCTGTTCCATTGAAGGTTGAGCAGTTCGGTAATCTGCTTGCCTGTCAGTTCCTGAACCACCAGTGGGTTATTGAACGGTTGTACGGCGAATAATTGTTCGTAGGTCAGGTCGCTATCGGCAGGCTGGATAAGATCACTGCGCAGCCCACCCAGGTTGAGAAAGGCAACTTGTGTCTGAAACGCTTGGGTCATGGCCAATTGGGCATCCGTGACCAGGTTCCCCAAGGTTGTTTCACCGGCGGCATTTTCTTTGCGGTCAAGTTCTGCCGTCGAGATGCGTCCTATGGGTTCGAGCAATTTTTCCCCGGACCGCTGACGCACTTCCTCCAGCAAACTCGTCAACTTGGCATTCGGCAGGTAGTTCTGTGGGTCAGCAGGAATATTGCGGGCGGTGATGTTCGTGACGTGATGGGTGCCTGGCGTTACCTGCAACTTCAACTGAGTCAGGAAGTGGCCGTATTTGCCAGCCTGAGTGATGCTCAGGTCACCCACCTTGCATTGATAGCTGGCATGCGAGTGACCGCTGATGACAGCATCTACCGCAGGATCCAGCCGCTTCGCCACGTCGACGACCGCGCCACTCAGCTGGCTGCAATCCTGCGTGTCGAACGGCTCGACGGTATCCCCTCCTTGGTGCATGACCGCAATGATTGCATTGACGCCTTTGGCCTTGAGCTCTGGAATCACGTCATTGATGGCTTGCGCTTCATCCGTGGCTTTGAGCCCTGCGAATGCGCTGGCCGAGACCACTTTTTCCATGTTGCGCGGCACAGCTCCGACGAACGCTATCTTGACCCCTTTTACCTGCTCAATGTGATAGGCCGGTAGCAAGCGCTTGCCCGTGGTGGTATCGATCAGGTTGGACGCTATGTAAGGGAAGCCACTTCCTGGATAATTGCCGCGAAACGTGCAGGCCTTTTCAGGGCGCGTTGACTCGCATCCTCCGTGGATCTGACGAAGAAACTCGGCCTTGCCTGCATCCAGTTCGTGGTTCCCGGATGCGCTGACAATCATGCCCATCGCGTTCAAGGCCTCAAGCACAGGCTCGTCAGCCCACAGCGCAGAAATGGCGGGGCTGCCCCCTATCAAGTCGCCAGCCCCGATGAACAGCAGATCGGGGTCCTGCGTTCGCAGTTCATCGAGCATGGCGCCGAGTGTGGCGATGCCGCCGTAGGTCAGGCGGGTAGCGCCTTGCGCGCCGGCGTAGTCCTGGGGGTTGGGCTCCAGGTAGCCGTGAAGATCATTGATAGCCACGACGTTGATCTGGACGGGGGCAGGTGGCTGTGCGGCAAGGCTGCCTGCGCTGATGGCAAGGCATGCCCAGGCAATAGCCGAGCGATAGTTGCAAGAAAGACGGACTTTCATCATTACCTCTTGAATGCCGGGAAGTGTGGGTTTGCTGGCGATCAGGGCAGCAATCCGACTCTATTCATCCGGGCATTGGGCAAGTGGTAACTATCTATCTTCAGGGGGCTTGCCGCTTGAATACCTGTTGTCCCACCACCGGAAAAGCGGTTCTGCAAGAAACAACACCAGGATCAGGCGCATCACCTGCAGCGCGGTCACCAGCGGCACTGACAATTGCAACGTTTCGGCCGTGAGGCTCATTTCGGCGATCCCGCCAGGCATCATCCCCAGTGTCAGCGAACGCAAGTCCAGTGCAGTCATCATGCTCAGCACCCACGCGGCACTGGCGGCAATCGCCATGCACAACGCCGTGGCCATCAAGGTGCGTCCCAGGAACGACGGTGCGCGGCGGAAGAACGCGCGGTTGAAGTGGCAGGCCAGGCCACTGCCGATGAGCCACTGGCCGATCTGGCTGGCGCCGTTGGGCAGGGCGATCTGCAGGTTGCCGGCCAGGCTGACCGTAGCCGCGACCAGCAATGGCCCGAACAGCCATGGGTTGGGCTGGCGCAAGCGCTGCCAGAGCAAGGCAACGGCAACGCCCAAGGGCGCAATCAACGCCAGCCAGCCCCAGCTCACGCTACCGGTGTGGTTCAGTGGTACCCCGTCACCCAGCAGAAACTTGAACAGCGCCGGCACGCACAGCACCACTGCCAGCACACGCAAGCTTTGCGCTGCCGCCACCTGGCTGAGCACCGCGCCATTGCGCGCCCCAAGGTTGACCATCTCGCCCGAACCGCCAGGCATGCTGGCGAAGAACGCGGTGGCGCGGTCTTCGCCGGTTCGCCGCAGCAGCCATACGCTGATCACGCTGGACAGGGTGGTGAACAACGCACCGAAGCAGATCAGCGCGAAATGGCTGGCCACTTGATCGATCACCGCGGGGGTGAAGTGCAGGCCAATACCGATGCCGATGATCCACTGCCCACACTTGCGGCCGTTGGGGATTTCCGACAGCTGCCAACGCGTCAGGCAGCGCACCAGGATGATCGCCAGCAATGAGCCGACCATCCATGGCAAAGGCCAGCCGACCTTGCTGGCGGCAAAACCGCCAGCAAGGCCGACCAGCCCGGTCGCGACGAACAATGGCAACGACCGATCAGGCATCGGCCAGGGCCCGGCGCTGCAGGCTGCGTTTGCGCCAGATGCGCAGCAGCGGCAGGGCGAGCATCAGCACTACCAGCGCCCAGACGCCCATGCTGATCGGGCTGGACCAGAGGATGCCCAGTTCACCGTTGGAGATCGACAGCGCCCGACGCAGGTTTTGCTCCATCAGCCCGCCGAGGATGAAGCCCAGCAGAATCGGCGACAGAGGGAAGTCCAGCTTGCGCAGGATGTAGCCCATGATGCCGATACCGACCATGAGGAACAGGTCGAAGGTGGTGGCATGCACGGCGTACACACCGATCGCGGTGATGATGGCGATCACCGGCACCAGCGCCCAGTTTGGCACGGCGAGGATGCGGGTGAAGATGCGGATCATCGGGATGTTGAGGATCACCAGCATGATGTTGGCGACGAACAGCGAGGCGATCAGGCCCCAGACAATATCTGGCTGCTGTTCGAACAGCAGTGGGCCAGGGGTGATGTTGTACAGGGTCAGGGCGCCGATCATCACAGCTGTGGTGCCAGAGCCCGGTACGCCCAGGGTCAGCATCGGGACCAGGGCGCCACAGCAGGACGCACCAATGGCCGTTTCCGGCGCTGCCAGGCCACGGGCATCGCCTTTGCCGAACTTGCCGCTTTCCCCGGCCATGCGTTTCTCGGTCATGTAGGCCACGGCGCTGGCCAGCGTTGCGCCGGCACCGGGTAGAACACCCATGATGAAACCGAGCAGGCCGCAACGGATGTTGACCAGGAACACCGAGGCCGCTTCCTTGAAGTTGAACAGCATGCGGCCGGTAGCCTTGACCGCCTGGTGGCCATGGTGGGTCTTTTCCAGCAGCAGGAGGATTTCGCTGATGGAGAACAGGCCCAGCACGAGGACCACGAACTGAATGCCGTCGGCCAGGTGCACGCTGTCACCGGTGAAGCGGTACACGCCGCTGTTGGCGTCGATGCCGACCGCCGACAGGAACAGGCCGATGAGAGCGGCAATGAAGGTTTTCAGTGGTTTGTCACCGGCCATGCCACCCAGCGCGACGATGGCGAACACCATCAGCACAAAGTACTCCGCCGGGCCGAAGGCGATGGCCCATTTCGCCAGCAGCGGGGCGAACAGCACCATGCCGCAGGTGGCAATGAAGGCGCCGATGAACGAACTCCAGGCCGACAGCGACAGCGCGACGCCTGCCAGTCCTTGGCGAGCCATTGGGTAGCCGTCCAGGGTTGTCATCACGGTCGAGGCTTCGCCCGGGATGTTCAGCAGGATCGAGCTGATACGCCCGCCATATTCGCAGCCCAGGTACACCGCCGCCAGCAGGATCAGCGCCGATTCCGGCGGCAGGCCGAGGGCAAAGGCGATGGGGATCAGCAGGGCCACGCCATTGATCGGGCCCAGGCCCGGCAGCAGGCCGACCACGGTGCCGATCAAGGTGCCGGAGAGGGCGGTGACCAGGTTGTAAGGGGACAGGGCAATGCCGAAGCCCTGGCCCAGGTAGCTCAAGGTATCCATGTCAGTTCTCCAGTACGCTCAGCAGGCCAAGGGGCAGTGGCACGTCCATCACACGGTCGAACAGCCAGTAGAGGAAAATGCTCATGCCGGCCACCACAATGGCGCTTTGCAGCCAGCGGCCACCGTACAGCCGAGCCATGGGCAGGCCGACCAGGATGGCGCTGAGGATGAAGCCGAGCGCTTCAAAAGTGGCGGCGAAGACGATCAGCAGGCCGACACAGGCGGTGATCTTGATCAGGGTCTCGCGGTCCAGTTCCGGTTCGTCATCCTTGCGCACGATGGGCGTTGGGCGGAACAACAGGTACAGCAGGCCCAGCCCCATCAGGCCTAGCACTAACAACGGGTAAGCGCGCGGGCCCACCGGTTCATAGGAAAATGCAGCCTGATAGGGCCAGGCCATCACGGCCAGGGCGGCACACACCACTAGCAGAGCCAGGGCGAAAATGCGTTGAAGGATCATTGGGGAATCCTCGTTGGGATTGCTCAAGTGAGATGCACATCCTGTGGGAGCGGCCTTGCGTCGCGATCGGGCGCGAAGCGGCCGCTAAACCTGCCGATGCGATCTGTCCGAAGCATCGTATCGGCTGTGCCAGGGGCCGCTTCGCGCCCGATCGCGACACAAGGCCGCTCCCACAGGGGTGGTGGTGAGTTCGACAGGCTTACTGGATCAGGCCGAATTCCTTGGCCAGTGCCTTGTAGTCAGCCACTTGCTTCTTCACATAGCCGTCCAGCTCTTCGCCGGTCATGGCGAACGGGAACAGCTCGCGCTGGTCTCGCAGCTTGGCGAAGTCCTCGGAGGCCAGCATCTTGTCGAACGAGGCCTTCCACCAGGCGTAGTCCTCGTCGCTCACTTTTGGCCCCAGGTAGAAACCGCGCACCACCGGCCAGACGATGTCGTAGCCCTGCTCCTTGGCAGTAGGGATGTCTTTCATTTCCGGCTCGTCCAGGCGGTTTTCAGAGAACACCGCGAGGATGCGCATGTTGCCGCTCTGGATGTGCGGCATGGAGTCGGAAATGTCGGTAGAACCGACCTGGATATGGCCGCCCAGCAATGCCGTGGCGATTTCGCCGCCGCCCTCCAGGGCCACGTAGCGCAGGTCGCGCGGGTTTATGCCTGCGGCCTTGGCGATCAACGCGGTCTGCATCCAGTCCTGGCTGCCGACGGTACCGCCGGAACCGATCACGACCTTGCTCGGGTCTTTCTTCAGCGCTGCGACCAGGTCATCAAGTGTCTTGTAGGGCGAGTCGCTCTTCACCGCGATGGCACCGTAGCTGGTGCCGACGGCAGCCAGCCATTTCACTGCGTTTTCGTCGAAGCGGCCGAATTTGCCCTGAGCCAGGTTAAGCAGTGAGCCACTGGACCAGGCCACCAGCGTGCCGGCGTCTGCCGGGCGCTGGGCGACCACGGCGTTGTACGCGACCGCGCCGACACCGCCGGGCATGTAGGTGACGCGCATCGGCTTGCTGAGGATTTTTTCTTGTACCAGTGCGCTTTGCACCAGCTTGCAGGTCAGGTCGAAGCCACCGCCAGGGGAGGCGGGTGCGATGCATTCGGGGCGTTTCGGTTCTGCAGCGAGGGCGTTGCCGGCCAACAGCAGGCAGCCGGTAGCGAGGACGAGGCGGCGCAGTGAAAAGGTCATCGTCGATCTCCGTGAGCGTTGTTGTTATTGGATTACCGCTATGGGGTTACCACAGCGCCACGCTGTAGCTGACCAACAGCCTCACTTCATCCGCGTCACGGGCGAAGTTGGAGCGGAAGGTGGCGTTGCGCAGGCGCACGGCGACGTTCTTCAACGGGCCGCTTTGTACCACGTACTTCAGTTCGGTGTTGCGTTCCCACTCTTTGCCTTCGCCACCGGCAGCACGGCTGACGTTGTCACCGCTGATGTAACGGGTCATGAAGGTCAGGCCCGGTACGCCGAGCGCGGCGAAGTTGTAGTCGTAGCGCGCCTGCCAGGAGCGTTCGTCGGCACCGGCGAAGTCGTTGATCTGGACGAAGTTGACCAGGTACGGGTCGGCGCCATCCACATACGGGAAGGCACTTTCGCCAGACAGCTGCTGCCAGGCGGCGCTGACCTTGTGCCCGCCCAGGGCATAGCTGAGCATGCCGTTGACGGTGGTGTTGTCGATGTTGCCGGCCTTGGCTGCACCGGCGTCGTCGCTGATGGCAAGGCGCAGGTCGGCACCCAAGGTGCCCGGGCCCCATGGCTGGGTGGCGACCATGCCGATGAAGTGCTGGCGGTAAATATCGTCGAGCTGGGCGAAGTGGTAGCTGCCGGTGATGCGGTCGGTGAACTGGTAGTCGAGCCCGCCCAGGGCCAGGTTGTCAGCGCTGAAGCTGCCACCGAAGCGGCCGTTCTTGTTGTTCAGCGCCAGGTCTTCCCAGTTGGTGTCGTTGCGGTCCTTGGCCTTGTCCAGGCGGCCACCGGTGAAGGTCAGGCCCTTGATCTCTTTGGAGGTGAGCAGGCCGCCCTCGAAGGTTTGCGGCAGGATACGCCCGTCGTTGGGCTGCAGGGTCGGCAGTTCGGGGATCAGGGTGCCGATCTTGAGTTCAGTCTGGGAGATCTTCACCTTGCCGGTCAGGCCCAGCTTGGAGTATTCGTCGGCAGCCTTGCCGTCATCGTGGGTCGGCAGCAGGCCGCTGTCGGTACGGTCGGGGCTGGAGTCGAGCTTGATGCCGAGCATGCCCAATGCGTCCAGGCCAAAGCCCACGGTGCCATCGGTGTAGCCAGACTCGAAATTGAGGATGAAGCCCTGGGCCCATTCATCGCGCTTGGATTGCTGCGCGCTGGTGCCGTCGCGGAAGTCGCGGTTGAAGTACATGTTGCGGGTTTCGAAGGTGGCCGTGCTGTCTTCGAAGAAGGCGGCCTGGCTCATCGGGGCGACACCGGCAAGCGCGAGGGCGCTGGCGATGGCTGAGGGGCGTGCGGCAAAGGAACGGGTAGGCGCGAACGCCTGCGGCTGCAATGACAGCATCGTCGATGACTCCGTTTATTGTTCTTATTCGTTGCACCTTGCTGGTGCTTTTTTCGGCGCGAAGGGCGACCGTGGTGCGATGCTAGGCAACGAACCTTTCGCTAACCTTTCAGCGTGAAAGGTTTGTCACGAGGGGCTTCACAGGCGTGGTGACAGCGGTACACTCCGCGCCACCGCCCCACCCGAGCCGGGAGAATCCGATGCGTGTGCTACTGGTCGAAGACCACCTGCAACTGGCCGAAAGCGTGGCCCTGGCCTTGAAAAGCCATGGCCTGACCGTAGATGTGCTGCATGACGGCGTGGCTGCCGACTTGGCGCTGGCCAGTGAGGAATACGCCGTGGCCGTGCTGGATGTCGGCCTGCCGCGCATGGACGGCTTTGAGGTACTGGCGCGCTTGCGAGGCCGTGGCAAAACCTTGCCAGTGTTGATGCTGACTGCGCGCAGCGACGTCAAGGACCGGGTCCATGGCCTGAACCTGGGCGCCGACGATTATCTGGCCAAGCCGTTTGAGCTGACCGAGCTGGAAGCGCGGGTCAAGGCCTTGCTGCGCCGCAGTGTGCTCGGTGGCGAGCGCCAGCAACGTTGTGGGCCGCTGGTGTATGACCTGGACACCCGGCGCTTCACCCTCGGTGATGACAACCTGACGCTGACCTCCCGCGAGCAGAGTGTGCTGCAAGCGCTGATCGCTCGCCCGGGCCGGGTGATGAGCAAGGAGCAGCTGGCTGCCCAGGTGTTTGGCCTGGACGAAGAAGCCAGCCCTGACGCCATCGAAATCTACATTCACCGCCTGCGCAAGAAGCTCGACGGGCACTCCGTAGCCATCGTCACGTTCCGTGGTCTGGGTTATTTGCTTGAGCACCGCGATGCGTGACAACGGCAGCCTGCGCGGGCGCTTGCTGGGTAATTTGGCGCTGTTGCTGGTGGTGCTGATGCTGGCCAGCGGCCTTAGCGCTTACTGGAATGGCCGCGAGGCCGCCGACACCGCCTACGACCGCACCCTGCTGGCTTCGGCGAGAACCATCGCCGCGGGCCTGTCGCAGCGCGATGGTTCGTTGAGCGCGGATGTGCCTTACGTGGCGCTGGACACGTTCGCCTATGACAGTGCGGGGCGCATTTACTATCAGGTGCTGGATATCCAGCAAAGGCTGATTTCTGGCTACGAGAACCTGCCGCCACCGCCGCCTGGCACGCCGCGCACCGACGACTATCCGGCATTGGCACGGTTCTACAATGCCACTTACCTGGGCCAGGACGTTCGTGTGGTCAGCCTGCTGAAGCCGGTCAGCGAGCCGAACATGAACGGCATGGCAGAAATCCGCGTAGCCGAAACCGAGGAAGCGCGGGTGCGTATGGCCCGAGGGTTGATGGCCGATACCCTGCTGCGCCTGGGCATGCTGGCACTGGGGGCGTTGGTGATGGTGTGGTTTGCCGTGAGTGCCGCGTTGCGGCCGTTGGAGCGCCTGCGCACAGCGGTGGAGGAACGTCAGCCGGACGACTTGCGAGCGTTGCCGGTGGTGCAGGTACAGCGCGAGCTGGGCCCGCTGGTGCGCGCCTTGAACCACTTTACCGAGCGCTTGCGTGGCCAGTTCGAGCGCCAGGCGCAGTTCATTGCCGACGCGGCCCACGAACTGCGAACGCCGCTGGCGGCGTTGAAGGCACGTGTCGAGTTGGGCTTGCGCTCGGCCGAGCCACAGGAGTGGCGGCAGACCTTGGAGTCTGCAGCCCAGGGCACCGACAGGCTGACCCACCTGGCCAACCAGCTACTGTCGTTGGCGCGGGTCGAGAATGGCGCACGGGCCATTGCCGAGGGCGGTGCGCAGCGTCTGGATTTGAGCCAGCTGGCCCGTGAACTGGGCATGGCCATGGCGCCATTGGCGCACAAGCGCGGGGTGTCGCTGGCGCTGGAGGCCGAGGCGCCGGTATGGCTGAAGGGGGAGCCGACGTTGCTCAATGAGTTGTTGAGCAACCTGGTGGACAATGCCTTGGCGCATACACCAGCGGGTGGCAATGTGATTTTGCGGGTAATGGCGCCGGCGGTGCTGGAAGTGGAAGACGATGGGCCAGGTATTCCCGAGGCCGAGCGCGAACGGGTGTTCGAGCGGTTCTACCGGCGAAGTGCGCAGGGCAGTGGATTAGGGCTGGCGATCGTTGGCGAGATCTGTCGGGCGCACCTGGCGCAGGTGAGCCTGCATGATGGCGAGAAGGGCGGGTTGCGGGTGCGGGTGAGTTTTATTGCGGATTGAGGGTTTGCCTGTGTCGACCCTTTCGCGGGCTCACCTGCGAAAGGGCCCTGGCAGGCTGTTACAGCTCAGCGCAACATGCTCCGCGCCTCTAGCAGTTCATCGACCTCCAGCTCGGTGCCAAACGGCAGCCCCAGATGGCGGTAAGCCGGCAGCGCAGCCAATGGCCGGTGGCGCCCGCGCTGACTGATGCAGCGGGCGATCTGCACAATGTCGATGTAATCAATCTTGTCAGTCTGGCGGTCCAGGTCATGAACCTGGCTCGGCAGGTTGACCAACTGCTCCGGAAACTCCCAGGCCTTGAGGATCTTGTCCCCCAGCACCGGCTGGAGTTGCTCGATCACGTAATGCAGGCAAACCGGGTCGGACAACAGTTCGTTGTGCTCTTCGGCATAGATGAGTACCGGCAGCGCGCCAATCTGGTTGACCAGCCCACCCAAGGTGGCCTGGTCAGGCTTCAGAGGTGTAAAGCGACGGCAGATTTCGTAGCTGATGCCCGCCACTTCCAGGCTACTGGCCCAGATATCGCGCAGTTTCTGCTCGACTGCCGGCGAGCGGGCATGGAAAATCTGCTCGATCACCAGGCCGATGGCCAGGTTGCAGCTGTAGTTGATGCCTAGCCGCGTGATGGCGGTATGCAGGTCGGTCACCTCGACCGCAGCACGCAGCAGTGGGCTGTTGACGACCTTGATCAGGCGCGCTGAAAGGGCCGCGTCGCGGCCGATCACCTTGCTCAGGGCCGCTACGCTGATCTCGTTGTCTTCCGCTGCTTCGCGGATGCTCAAGGCAACCTCGGGCAGGGTTGGCAGGACCAGGTCATCCTTTTCGATGGCGTCGAGCAATTGTGCTTGAACCAACTCGGCCAGCTTGTTCATGGGCATGTCTACCGCAGTGGTGGTGCGGCCCCGCCACAGGGGTGGGGCAGGCTGGTCAGCGCTGGATTTCCCGGTCGCGGTCCAGTTCGTAAGGCAGGGTCAGCACCTGCAGGCGCGGGCCTTCGAGGCTGCCCAGGTGCAGGTTGCCGTCTTCCACCGCCTCGGCGCTCAGCACTGCGAGCAGTTCGCAGCCGGCGCCGTTGCCGGCAGCAATGACCACTTCACCGACCGACGACCCATGGGTGGGCGAGAAGATCTCGGCGCCCGGGGCCGGAATGGCCTGCTGGTCCAGAGCCAGGCGGTACTGGCGGCGCTTGAGTTTGCCCAGGTACTGCATGCGGGCGACGATTTCCTGGCCGGTGTAGCAGCCTTTCTTGAAACTGACGCCGTCGACGGCCTGCAGGTTGATCATCTGCGGGATGAACAGTTCACGGGTCGGGCCCATGACCTGGCCGATACCTGCGCGAATCTGGCCCAGCAGCCAGTCGTTGAGCGTGCCTTCGGGCAGCGCTGCGGCGAGGGCCTGGCGTACAGGCTCGGCGTCAGCCGCCGGCACCCACAGCTCAACCCGGCCGGCGGACACGGCGATCGCGATCAGCCCGTCATGGCGCACGGTGCTACCGGCGGCTGCGGGCACGACAAGCCCCAGCGCCTGCAGCGCGGTGTCGCCATCTTGCAGGCCGAAGCGTGCCCATGCGGTGCTTTCGTCGGTCAGCGTGGCCTTGGAGAATACGGCGTACTTTTTCAGGTCGGCCAGTTGCGCGTCGAGCAGTTCGCTGGCCATGGCCAGCAAGTAGCCGTTGCCCTCGGGCACTATGCGGAAGCTCGACTGCATGCGCCCCTTGACCATGCAGCGGGCGCCGAGGCTGGCGTGTTCCTGGCTGAGGTAGTTGATGTTGCAGGTCAGCTGGCCTTGCAGGAACTTGCCTGCATCGGAGCCGCGGACGGCGAGGATGCCCTCGTGGGACAGGGGGCAGAAGAAAGCGGAATCGGCCATGGGTCATCGCGGTGGCTAAAGACTGGCGGCCATCATAGAACGCCGGTAACAAAATAGGTAGGTGACTAGACCAACGCCCGGTGTCGCTTCGCGCGCCGGGCTGTATACTGGCGGCCCATTCGAGGAGGGCCCCATGGTCGAACAAACTGAACTCAACCGGCTTTTCTGGCACAGCCGCCGCGGCATGCTGGAACTGGACGTACTGCTGGTGCCTTTCACCCAGGAAGTCTACCCCACCCTCAATGAGACCGACCGTGAACTGTACGTGCGTCTCTTGAGCTGCGAGGATCAGGACATGTTCGGCTGGTTCATGGAGCGCACCGAGTCCGAAGACCCGGAACTGCAGCGTATGGTCCGCATCATTCTGGACCGTGTCCAGCCCAAGTGAGTGTTTCGAGTGCCGTTGGCAAGGCTCGCGCCTGCTGCTGACGGCCTACCTGGCTTGTCAGGTACTGGCGTGGCTTGCCGTGTGGGCGAGCCCGCTGCCCGGGTGGCTGGCCTTTTCTGTTGTCGCCGCCTGTACGGCCCACGCTGGCTGGGCCATTCCCCGACGTATTCTGTTGACCCATGAGCATGCTGTTGTCGGCCTGCGCCGTGATGTGCGGGGCTGGCAGGTGTTCAGCCGTGCTTGTGGGTGGCAGTCAGTGCGCTTGTGTCGGGATAGTGTGGCGTTGCCTGGGCTGGTGGTGTTGCGCTTTGAGCGGGCGGGGCGGTGGTTGGGGCAGAGCCAGTGCGTACCGCGGGATGCGCTGGGGCCGGATGAGCATCGGCGATTGCGGGTGCGGTTGAAGTTCAGCCGGCGGCGCTGGGCTGCGGTGAGCCGGGCATAGATCAGCACCGGGTCAGTTTCTTCGCAGGCTCGCCCGCTCTCACAGGTACTGCGCAAAACTGCAAGGCAGTTAAACCCCTGTGGGAGCGGGCGAGCCCGCGAAGGCCGCGACGCCGCTATCAGAGCGGGCTAAGGATGGTGTCCTTGGCCTCGTCCAGCATCCCTGGATAATCCAGTGTGTAATGCAACCCACGGCTTTCCTTGCGCTGCATGGCGGACAGGATCATCAGCTCGGCCACTTGCGCCAGGTTGCGCAGCTCGATCAGGTCACGGCTGACCTTGTAGTTGCTGTAGAACTCGTCGATTTCATCCAGCAGCAGGCGAATGCGGTGCTGGGCCCGCTGCAGGCGCTTGCTGGTGCGCACGATGCCGACGTAGTCCCACATGAAGCGCCGCAGTTCGTCCCAGTTGTGCGCAATGATCACGTCCTCGTCCGAGTCGGTCACCTGGCTGGCGTCCCAGCCGGGCAGGGCCTTGGGCATGGCCACTTGCCCCAGGTGCGCCTGGATGTCGGCAGCGGCGGCGCGACCGTATACGAAACATTCCAGCAGCGAGTTGCTGGCCATGCGGTTGGCGCCGTGCAGGCCGGTGAAACTGGTTTCGCCGATGGCATACAAGCCAGGCACATCGGTGTGGCCGCAGTCGTCGACCATCACCCCGCCGCAGGTGTAATGCGCCGCAGGCACCACCGGGATCGGCTGACGGGTGATATCGATGCCAAAGGCCAGGCAGCGCTCGTACACGGTGGGGAAGTGGCTCTTGATGAAATCTGCTGGCTTGTGAGTGATGTCCAGGTATACGCAGTCCACGCCCAGGCGCTTCATCTCGTGGTCGATGGCGCGGGCCACGATGTCCCGTGGGGCCAGCTCTTCGCGTGGGTCGAAGCGTGGCATGAAACGTTCGCCGTTGGGCAGGCGCAGCAGGGCGCCCTCGCCGCGCAGGGCTTCGGTGATCAGGAAACTCTTGGCCTGCGGGTGATACAGGCAGGTCGGGTGGAACTGGTTGAATTCCAGGTTCGCCACTCGGCAGCCGGCCCGCCAAGCCATGGCGATACCGTCGCCGCAGGCACCATCGGGGTTGCTGGTATAGAGGTAGACCTTGGCCGCACCGCCCGTGGCCAGCACGGTGAAGCGCGCGCCGAAAGTGTCCACCTCGCCGGTGTTGCGGTCGAGCACGTAGGCGCCCAGGCAGCGTTCGCCGGGCAGGCCCAGGCGGCGTTCAGTGATCAGGTCGACCGCCACCCGCTGTTCCAGCAGCTGGATGTTCGGGCGCTGGCGAGCCTGTTCCAGCAGCGTGGTGAAAATTGCCGCGCCGGTAGCGTCGGCGGCATGGATGATGCGCCGGTGGCTATGGCCCCCTTCACGGGTGAGGTGGAACTCGAAACCGCCATCGTCGACGCTGTAGTGCTCATCGCGGGTGAAGGGCACGCCTTGTTCGATCAGCCACTGGATCGCTTCGCGGCTGTGCTCGACGGTAAAGCGCACGGCGTCTTCATGGCACAGCCCGCCGCCGGCATTGAGGGTGTCCTCGACATGCGACTGCACAGTATCGGTGTTGTCCAGCACTGCAGCGACGCCGCCCTGGGCCCAGAAGGTCGAGCCGTTGGACAGGTCGCCCTTGCTCAATACGGCAACGCGAAGGTGGCTGGGGAGGTTAAGTGCCAGGCTGAGACCGGCGGCACCGCTGCCGATCACCAGGACATCATGTTGGAATTGTTGGCTCATGTCGGGACACTAGTAATCTTTGGGAGGGGCACGGCACAATGGTCACGCGCGGATGGCATTGTGAAACTATCGTTAAACGTGGCCGGGATGCCTTTATAGCAGCCCCGGGTGGCCAATTTCCATGCCACCTGCCAGGTTGCGACGACCTTTGTGGGAACTTTCCGACATGGCCGGAAATCCTATGAAGGCTGCCCGTACGCCACAATTTGCCGCGGCGACGCAGGGCGGCAGGCCTTTCCGGGCTTTACCCCTGCGTATTTGAAACCTGATTATCGACGTAGCCGGCCGTGACCGCGCCGCGTCTTCCGTGCAAGCCGACCAAGGGCTGCAGGAAACTTGCTTGGAGGGGAGAACTTTTGCGCAAAGCCCGAGTCTATGTTTGCAAGCCTGAGCGATGGCTGATGCAACGCTCCTTCGAGTTCACTGAGGAGTGTTCATGCTAACCCAGGAAGAGGATCAGCAGCTTGTCGAGCGCGTTCAGCGCGGCGACAGGCGAGCTTTCGATCTGTTGGTGTTGAAGTATCAGCACAAGATTCTCGGGTTGATCGTGCGGTTTGTACACGATACCCACGAGGCCCAGGATGTAGCACAGGAAGCCTTCATCAAGGCCTACCGTGCGCTTGGCAACTTCCGCGGCGACAGTGCGTTTTATACGTGGCTGTACCGCATCGCCATCAACACGGCGAAGAATTACCTGGTGTCCCGTGGAAGACGGCCGCCAGACAGTGATGTGAGCTCCGAGGATGCGGAGTTTTACGACGGCGATCATGGTCTCAAGGATCTCGAGTCCCCAGAGCGCTCGTTGTTGCGGGATGAAATCGAAGGCACTGTCCATCGCACCATCCAGCAACTGCCCGAAGACCTGCGTACGGCATTGACGCTGCGCGAGTTCGATGGGCTGAGTTATGAAGACATTGCCAGTGTCATGCAATGTCCGGTGGGTACCGTGCGCTCTCGAATCTTCCGCGCTCGGGAGGCCATAGATAAAGCCCTGCAGCCGTTGTTGCAGGAAACCTGAGACAGCGGCGACAGCGCCAAGAGAGGAACCGCCATGAGTCGTGAAGCTTTGCAGGAATCGCTGTCCGCGGTGATGGATAACGAAGCGGATGAACTGGAACTGCGTCGGGTGTTGAACGCCGTCGACGACGCCGAAACCCGTGCCACCTGGTCGCGTTACCAGGTTGCCCGAGCAGCCATGCACAAGGAGCTGCTGCTGCCTAACCTGGATATCGCCTCGGCGGTGTCCGCTGCGCTGGCCGACGAAGCCGTGCCAGCCAAGGTCAAGAAAGGCCCTTGGCGCAGCATTGGCCGCCTGGCGGTTGCCGCCTCGGTTACCGTGGCGGTGCTGGCGGGTGTGCGTATGTACAACCAGGATGAGATCACGGGTGCACAGCTTGCTGCCCAGCAGCCTGTCCAGCAGGGCCTGAGTGTGCCACAAGCGCAAGGCCCGGCCGTTTTGGCAGGCTATAGTGAGAGCAGTGAGCAACCGACCGGGCCGATGGCCAATGGCGTGCTGCAGAACCAGGCCGGCTGGGATCAGCGTCTGCCAGGCTACCTGCGCCAGCATGCCCAGGAATCTGCGCTCAAGGGCACTGAAACCGCATTGCCGTATGCCCGCGCCGCCAGCCTGGAAAACCGTTAAGTAAGGAGGATCATGCGCGCGCTACCTCTCCTGTCGCTGCTGATTGGCAGCTGCATGACGGTGCCAGCATTGGCGGCCAATTCTTCGCCTGAGGCGAGTGAGTGGTTGAACAAGCTGGCACAGGCCGAGCAAAAACAGAGCTATCAAGGGTCGTTCGTCTACGAACGCAACGGCAGTTTCTCCTCCCACGACATCTGGCACAGGGTCGACAACGGCAAGGTCAGCGAGCGGCTGTTGCAGCTTGATGGCGCCGCCCAGGAAATCGTGCGCGTGGATGGTAAGGTGGAGTGCGTCAGCGGGGCCTTGGCCAGCGGTGTCACGGCGCCGCCGGATACCGCGCCGCGTGTGCTTGATCCGCTGAAACTGATGGGCTGGTACGATTTGAGTGTGGCAGGCAAGTCACGGGTCGCCGGGCGCGATGCCGTGATCATTACGCTCTCGCCACGCGACCAGCATCGCTATGCATTCGAATTGCATCTGGACCGTCACTCGGGTTTGCCGCTGCGTTCGTTGATGCTCAACGACAAGGGGCAGTTGCTGGAACGCTTCCAGATGACCCGTCTCGATACCGATGATGTCCCCAGCGACGCAGACCTGCGCCCAGGTGCTGGCTGCAAGCCGGTGCAACATGTGGCGGCCGGCAGCAATGATACCGTCGCGGGTTGGCGTTCGGACTGGCTGCCACCCGGTTTCGAGCTGGTCAACAGCTCGGTACGCCGTGATCCCAAGCGCAACAGTTCGGTCAGCAGCTTGATGTATGACGACGGCCTGGCGCGTTTTTCGGTGTTCATCGAGCAAGTGAGCGATGATGGCGGCACCGACATGCGCACCCAGTTAGGCCCGACCTCGGCAGTCTCGCGTCGCCTGAATACACCCAAGGGCAAGGTGATGGTGACCGTGGTTGGCGAAATTCCGCTGGGTACGGCAGAGCGCGTTGCCCTGTCGATGCGCCCCCAGGATGCCCAGGCGCGCCAGTAATGGCGCGCTTTTGCGTGCCGAGCCAAGGTGGGCGGGTATACGGCTGAAATGAAATTAAAGCATTGTCATTTGCAATCCATCGGCAAATTTTCTATAGGTCAGGCTTTGAAGAGCCTGGCCTTTCTGCGTTGTGCAGGGGTCTTTCCAAACTACCGCTCGTTGTGACGGGAGTCGTATGTCAATACCACGCTTGAAATCCTACCTAATGATGTTCGCTGCTGTGCTGATGCTCGGCCAAGTCCTCACCGCCCAGGCCGAGGAAGCCCTGCCGGACTTCACCACCCTGGTGGAGCAGGCTTCGCCGGCGGTGGTCAACATCAGTACCAAGCAGAAGCTGCCTGACCGCCGAATCGCCGCAGGCCAGATGCCGGACCTGGAAGGCCTGCCGCCGATGTTCCGCGAGTTCTTCGAGCGCAACATGCCCCAGCAGCCGCGCTCGCCGCGCGGCGACCGCCAGCGCGAGGCGCAGTCGCTGGGCTCGGGTTTCATCATCTCCAGTGATGGCTACGTGCTCACCAATAACCATGTGGTGGCCGATGCCGACGAGATCATCGTCCGCCTGTCGGACCGTAGCGAGCTCCAGGCCAAGCTGGTGGGTACCGACCCGCGTACTGACGTGGCGCTGCTGAAGGTCGATGGCAAGAATTTGCCAACGGTGAAATTGGGTGACTCCGAGAAGCTCAAGGTGGGCGAGTGGGTACTGGCCATCGGTTCGCCGTTCGGCTTCGACCATTCGGTGACCAAAGGTATCGTCAGCGCCAAGGGCCGGACCCTGCCCAATGACACCTACGTACCGTTCATCCAGACCGACGTGGCCATCAACCCGGGTAACTCCGGCGGCCCCCTGTTCAACATGAAAGGCGAAGTGGTGGGGATCAACTCGCAGATCTTCACCCGTTCTGGCGGTTTCATGGGGCTGTCGTTCGCCATCCCGATTGACGTGGCGATTGATGTCTCCAACCAGCTGAAGAAAGACGGCAAGGTCAGCCGCGGCTGGCTGGGCGTAGTGATTCAGGAGGTCAACAAGGACCTGGCTGAATCGTTTGGCCTGGACAAGCCGGCGGGCGCCCTGGTGGCCCAGGTGCTGGAAAACGGCCCGGCAGCCAAAGGCGGCCTGCAGGTGGGCGACGTGATCCTCAGCATGAACGGCCAGCCAATCGTCATGTCGGCCGATCTGCCGCACCTGGTTGGCAGCCTCAAGGATGGCGAGAAGGCCAAGCTGGAAATCATCCGCAATGGCAAGCGCCAGAACCTGGACATCAGCGTCGGCGCACTGCCGGATGACGACGTTGAGATTGGCGCTGGCACCGAAGGTGGCGCCGAGCGCAGCAGCAACCGCCTGGGTGTATCGGTCGCCGACCTGACCGCCGAGCAGAAAAAATCTCTGGAGCTCAAAGGTGGCGTGGTCATCAAGGAAGTGCAGGATGGCCCGGCAGCCATGATCGGCTTGCGCCCGGGTGATGTCATCAGCCATCTGAACAACCAGGCTATCGGTTCGGCGAAGGAATTCACCGAAATCGCCAAGGAACTGCCGAAGAACCGTTCTGTGTCGATGCGCGTGCTGCGTCAGGGCCGCGCCAGCTTCATCACCTTCAAGCTTGCTGAATAAGCGGTTTCGCTAGGCGAAAGGGCAGCTTCGGCTGCCCTTTTTCATGAATCTTCACAATTGCCGGAATGATTGCTGTGTACAGTCGGACAGAGGAATCTCCCATAACCCAGCAGCTTAAGGTACAATTCCCGGCTATTTTTCGGCGGGCGTCCGGCTCGCAGCCTTTTCGAGTGTTGACCCGTGAGTGATTTGAGTCATATCCGCAATTTCTCCATCATCGCCCACATCGACCATGGCAAGTCGACGCTGGCTGACCGTTTCATCCAGATGTGCGGTGGCCTGTCGGCGCGCGAGATGGAAGCCCAGGTGCTCGATTCCATGGACCTGGAGCGTGAGCGCGGTATCACCATCAAGGCCCACAGCGTCACCCTTCACTACAAGGCGCAGGACGGCAAGACCTACCAGCTGAACTTCATCGATACCCCCGGCCACGTCGACTTCACCTACGAAGTTTCGCGTTCGCTGGCGGCCTGTGAAGGGGCACTGCTGGTGGTTGACGCCGGTCAGGGCGTGGAGGCCCAGTCCGTAGCCAACTGCTACACCGCCATCGAGCAGGGCCTGGAGGTCATGCCGGTCCTGAACAAAATGGACCTGCCCCAGGCCGACCCGGACCGCGTCAAGGACGAGATCGAGAAGATCATCGGTATTGATGCCACCGACGCCGTGGCCTGCAGCGCCAAGAGCGGTATGGGCGTTGACGAGGTGCTCGAGCGCCTCGTGCACACCATCCCCGCGCCAGAAGGTGAGATCGATGCACCGCTGCAAGCGCTGATCATCGACTCCTGGTTCGACAATTACCTGGGTGTGGTCTCGCTGGTGCGTGTGCGCCAGGGCCGCGTCAAGAAAGGCGACAAGATCCTGGTCAAGTCCACCGGCAAGGTGCACCTGGTCGACAGCGTCGGTGTCTTCACCCCGAAGCACACCCAGACCGCTGATCTGAAAGCCGGCGAAGTAGGCTTCATCATCGCCAGCATCAAGGACATCCACGGTGCCCCGGTTGGCGACACCCTGACCCTGTCCTCGACCCCTGAGGTCGAGGTGTTGCCAGGCTTCAAGAAGATTCAGCCGCAGGTCTACGCTGGCCTGTTCCCGGTCAGCTCCGACGACTTCGAGGATTTCCGCGACGCTCTGCAGAAGCTGACCCTGAACGACTCCTCGCTGCAGTACATGCCGGAAAGCTCCGACGCGCTGGGCTTTGGCTTCCGTTGCGGTTTCCTGGGCATGTTGCACATGGAGATCATCCAGGAGCGCCTGGAGCGCGAATACGACCTGGACCTGATCACCACCGCACCCAGCGTGATCTATGAGCTGGAGTTGAAAACCGGCGAAACCATCGTCGTCGACAACCCGTCCAAGCTGCCGGACGTCTCGGCTGTAGCCGACTTCCGCGAGCCGATCGTCACCGCGACCATCCTGGTTCCGCAGGAGCACCTGGGCAACGTCATCACCCTGTGCATCGAGAAGCGTGGCGTACAGCGCGACATGCAGTTCCTCGGCAGCCAGGTGCAGGTGCGTTACGACATGCCGATGAACGAAGTGGTGCTCGATTTCTTCGACCGCCTCAAATCCACCAGCCGCGGCTATGCTTCGCTGGATTATCATTTCGATCGCTACCAGTCGGCCAACCTGGTCAAGCTGGACGTACTGATCAATGGCGACAAGGTCGATGCCCTGGCATTGATCGTGCACCGCGACAACGCGGCCTACAAAGGCCGTGCGTTGACCGAGAAGATGAAGGAACTGATCCCTCGGCAGATGTTCGACGTAGCGATCCAGGCAGCCATTGGCGGCCAGATCATTGCGCGGACAACCGTCAAGGCGCTCAGAAAGAACGTACTGGCCAAGTGCTACGGCGGTGACGTCAGCCGTAAGAAGAAGCTGCTGGAGAAGCAGAAGGCCGGTAAGAAACGCATGAAACAGGTGGGCAATGTGGAAATTCCACAAGAAGCCTTCCTCGCCGTGCTCAGGTTGGATAGCTAGGTCCTATGTCGCTAAATTTCCCGCTGTTGCTAGTCATCGCCGTCTTCATCTGCGGTCTGCTGGGCTTGATCGACCTGCTGTTCCTGGCCCCGCGCCGGCGTGCGGCAATCGCCAACTATCAGGGCAGCGTCAGCCAGCCTGAGATGGCGGTGGTCGAACGGCTGAACAAGGAGCCGTTGCTGGTCGAGTACGGCAAGTCGTTCTTCCCGGTGCTGTTCATCGTGCTGGTGCTGCGTTCGTTCCTGGTCGAGCCGTTCCAGATCCCTTCGGGATCGATGAAACCGACCCTGGAAGTGGGCGACTTCATCCTGGTGAACAAATTCTCGTACGGCATTCGCCTGCCGGTGATCGACAAGAAGGTCATCGAGGTCGGTGACCCGCAACGCGGGGATGTGATGGTGTTCCGCTACCCGAGCGACCCGAATGTCAACTACATCAAGCGTGTGGTTGGCCTGCCGGGCGACGTAGTCCGCTACACCAACGACAAGCGGCTGTTCGTCAACGGCCAGCCCGTTGCCGAACAACTGGTGGGCAGCGAGCCGGGTACCCTGGGCAGTGCTCAGCTGTACAAGGAAAAGCTCGGCGCGGCCGAACACCTGATCCGCAAGGAAATGAGCCGTTATCGCATGCCGCCGGACCAGCAGTGGACCGTGCCTGCGGGCCATTACTTCATGATGGGCGACAACCGCGACAACTCCAACGATAGCCGTTTCTGGGATGACCCGAACATTCCCAAGGAACTGCACGGCATGGTTCCGGACCGGAACATTGTCGGCAAGGCCTTCGCGGTGTGGATGAGCTGGCCAGAGCCCAAACTCAGCCACTTGCCCAACCTGTCGCGGGTTGGCCTGATCCATTGATACCCATCGGCGCTGTCCAGCAGACAGCGCCGAATGCATTTCTGACATAGGCTGTGTTCTCAGGGATCGGGAGATTCGCCACACATCAATCGGCGGACCACAGCCAAACAGTCTTTCAGGATGTTGATTTGAACAACGCGTTGAACAACGATCGGGTGGCCGCATGAGTGCTTCCCTTGCCGGTCTGGAGCGAAAGCTCGGTTACACCTTCAAGAACCAGGACCAGATGCTCCTGGCACTGACCCATCGCAGTTACGCCGGGCGCAACAATGAGCGCCTGGAGTTCCTCGGTGACGCCATTCTCAACTTCGTTGCCGGCGAAGCGCTGTTCGAGCGTTTTCCGCAGGCTCGCGAAGGCCAGTTGTCGCGGCTGCGTGCGCGGTTGGTCAAGGGGGAGACCCTGGCCCGTCTGGCCCGTGGTTTTGATCTGGGCGATTACCTGCGCCTGGGTTCCGGAGAACTCAAGAGCGGCGGCTTTCGCCGCGAGTCGATCCTGGCCGACGCCCTGGAGGCACTGATTGGTGCCATCTACCTGGACGCTGACATGGACACCGCCCGGGAGCGCATTCTGGCCTGGCTGGCCGATGAGTTTGAAGGCCTGACACTGGTCGACACCAATAAAGATCCGAAAACCCGCCTGCAAGAGTTCCTGCAGTCGCGCAGCTGTGAGCTGCCGCGTTACGAAGTCGTGGATATCCAGGGTGAACCACACTGCCGGACCTTCTTCGTCGAATGCGAAGTGGTACTGCTGAACAACAAGAGCCGTGGTCAAGGCGTTAGCCGGCGTATTGCCGAGCAAGTCGCCGCCGCGTCTGCACTGATCGCCCTGGGCGTGGAGAATGGCAATGACTGATAGCAACCCGACCCGCTGCGGCTACGTAGCCATTGTTGGCCGTCCCAACGTCGGCAAGTCGACCCTGCTCAACCACATCCTGGGCCAGAAGCTGGCGATTACTTCGCGAAAGCCGCAGACCACCCGCCACAACATGCTCGGCATCAAGACCGAAGGTGATGTGCAGGCCATCTACGTCGATACCCCCGGTATGCACAAGGCCAACGACAAGGCCCTGAACCGTTACATGAACCGCAATGCCTCGGCGGCCCTCAAGGACGTCGACGTGGTGATCTTCGTGGTCGACCGTACCAAGTGGACCGACGAGGACCAACTGGTGCTGGAGCGCGTGCAATATGTGACCGGCCCGCTGATCATCGCGGTCAACAAGACCGACCGTATGGAAGAGAAAGCCGAGCTGATCCCGCACCTGCAGTGGCTGCAAGAGCAGCTGCCGAACGCCGAGGTGATGCCGATTTCCGCACAGCAGGGGCACAATCTCGAGGCGCTGGAAGCACAGATCGCCAAGCACCTGCCCGAGAACGATCATTTCTTCCCCGAAGACCAGATCACCGACCGTAGCAGCCGCTTCCTGGCCGCCGAACTGGTGCGCGAGAAGATCATGCGCCAGTTGGGTGCGGAGTTGCCGTACCAGATCACCGTGGAGATCGAAGAGTTCAAGCAGCAGGGCCATGTGCTGCACATTCACGCGTTGATCCTGGTTGAACGCGATGGCCAGAAAAAAATCATCATTGGTGACAAGGGTGAGCGCATCAAGCGCATCGGTTCCGAGGCGCGCAAGGACATGGAAGTGCTGTTCGATTCCAAGGTCATGCTCAACCTGTGGGTCAAGGTAAAGGGCGGCTGGTCCGACGACGAGCGCGCCCTGCGTTCGCTGGGCTACGGCGACCTGTAAGCCGCGCGCTGGTCCCTGTAGGGGCGGCCTTTTGTCGCGATAGGGCTGCGCAGCAGCCCCGGCGACTTATGCTGCGAAGCTAAAAATCTGGGGCCGCTTTGCGGCCCTTTTCGCGACACAAGGCCGCTCCCACAAGGGCCAGCGCAACCCTCGGCGCGAGTGATTTTTAATGGAACAACCTGTCGGCCAGCCAGCCTACGTGCTGCACAGCCGTGCCTATAAGGAAACCAGCGCGCTGGTGGACTTTTTCACCCCGCAGGGCCGCATGCGCGCCGTGCTGCGTCGCGCGCGGGGTAAGGGCGGTAGCCTGGTGCGGCCGTTCGTCCTCCTGGAGCTAGAGCTGCGGGGGCGCGGCGAGCTGAAGAATGTCGGCCGCATGGACAGCAACGGCATCGCCGCCTGGCTGCATGGCGATGCGCTGTTCAGCGGGTTGTACCTGAATGAGTTGCTGATGCGGCTGCTGCCCGCCGAAGCACCGTTTCCGGCCATTTTCGAGCACTACACCCTGACCTTGCAGGCCCTGGCTGAAGGCCGCCCGCTGGAACCTCTGCTGCGTTCGTTCGAATGGCGGCTGCTTGATGAGCTCGGGTATGCGTTTTCATTGCGCCAAGACGTCAACGACCAGCCGATCGCCGCCGACGGCCTGTATCGCCTGCGCGTGGATGCCGGCCTGGAGCGGGTCGAGCTGTTGCAGCCCGGCCTGTTTCGTGGGATCGAGTTGCTGGCCCTGGCTGAAGCCGACTGGGACGCACCCGGCGCCTTGCTCGCTGCAAAGCGGCTGATGCGCCAGGCACTGGCAGTTCACCTGGGGGCAAAACCGCTGGTCAGCCGGGAACTGTTTCGCAAGCGCTGATCAGGACGTATGCTGTTGGGCTCAATCTTCAGGAGAGCCTTTCGTGACTCACAGCAACCGCATGCTTCTTGGCGTAAACATCGACCACGTGGCGACCCTGCGCCAGGCCCGTGGCACGCGCTACCCTGACCCGGTCAAGGCTGCCCTGGACGCCGAGGAAGCAGGCGCCGATGGCATCACCGTGCACCTGCGTGAAGACCGCCGGCACATCCAGGAGCGTGACGTTGTGCTGCTCAAGGATGTGCTGCAGACCCGCATGAACTTCGAGATGGGCGTCACCGAAGAGATGATGGCCTTTGCCGAGAAAATTCGCCCGGCGCACATCTGCCTGGTACCCGAAACCCGTCAGGAACTGACCACTGAAGGTGGCCTGGATGTGGCAGGGCAGGAAGCGCGGATCAAGGCTGCAGTCGAACGGCTGGCGCGTACCGGTGCCGAGGTGTCGCTGTTCATCGACGCCGACGAACGGCAGATCGAGGCCTCGCGTCGGGTTGGCGCACCGGCCATCGAGCTTCACACCGGCCGTTATGCCGATGCCGAAACCCCCACCGAAGTGGCTGAAGAGCTCCAGCGGATCGTCGAGGGTGTGGCGTTTGGCGTGGGGCATGGGCTGATCGTCAATGCGGGTCACGGGCTGCACTACCACAACGTCGAGGCGGTGGCGGCGATCAAGGGTATCAATGAGCTGAACATTGGCCATGCGCTGGTGGCGCATGCCTTGTTTGTCGGCTTCAAGGCTGCTGTGGCCGAGATGAAGGCGCTGATCGTGGCGGCTTCGCGCTGATTGTTGGCCGCCTGTACCGGCCTCTTCGCGGGCTTGCCCGCTCCCACAGGTACCCCCGCAGGCCTTGAGGCTGTGCAGCCCCTGTGGGAGCGGGCAAGCCCGCGAAGAGGCCGGTACAGGCGGCCGATCACTCGGCAGGAAACACCAGGGTAAACCGGGTAGGCCCCAGGGGGCAGCTGCTGACCTCGACCCGCCCGCCATGCAACTGCATGATCGACTTCACGATCGCCAACCCCAACCCGGTCCCGCCCTCCAGCCGCGAACGCCCCGAACCTACCCGGTAAAACCGCTCGAACAAGCGCGACTGGTGCTCTGCAGGCACACCCGGCCCCTGGTTCTCCACGGATAGCCTGACTTCGCTGCCCGAGCGTTCGATGCGCAGAGCCACGGGTTTACTCTCGGGACTGTGCCGTATGGCGTTGCTCAACAGGTTCGACAGTGCCCGCTGAAACATCAGCCGGTCTCCCAGCGCTGTCCCCCAGCCCTGAACACGTAGCTCAATTTCTTTCAGCTCGGCACTGTAGGCAAACAGCTCGACAACCCGCGCTGCCTCGTCGGACAGCGCCAAGGGTTTCAACGCAACCTGCGTATGCGGCTGGCTGACCTGGGCAAGAAACAGCATGTCGTTGATGATGCGGTTGAGCCGGGTCAGCTCTTCGATGCTGTCTTCAAGCACTTCCCGATAGTTGGCGTTGTCCCGCTCACGGGCCAGTGTCACCTGCGCCTTGCCCATGAGGTTGCTCAACGGTGTGCGCAGTTCATGGGCCAGGTCGTCAGAGAACTGCGACAGCTGCCTGACACCTTGGTCGAGTCGATCGAGCATCACGTTGATACTGCCGGCCAGGTCTGCCAGTTCCTGCGGCAGGGCGGTAGCGGGCAGGCGATGCTGCAGGTCCTGGGCCGACACCTGCCCGGCAATGCGCCGGAAGTGCCGCAATGGTTTCAGGCCGCGCTGCATCAGCCACCATGCCCCCGCACCAATCAAAATCAGTAGCAGTGGCAAGGCGAGCAACGTCGAGTGCAGGTAGGCTTGCAGCAGGGCGTTGTCGTCGGCGCGGTTGAGCGACATCATCACCTTGACAGGGGTGTTGTCGCGCAGGCGCATCAGCCGGGTAACGGTGAGGATCTGGTTACCGCCGCTGTCACGCCAGGCGTGAAAGGTCAGGCGCGCATCGGTGTGCAGTTCACCGACCCGCGATTCCAGGGCCGGGCCGAGGCTGAGCAGGTGGGGGTGGCGGCCGTCGAGAGCCAGCACACTGAGGCTTAGGTTGTCATGCCCCATCACCAGGTCCAGCAGTGGATGGGCGCGGCTGCCCAGGTCCTCGCTGCGCAGGTCGACACGCAGGTTGTGCTCGACCTGAAGCATCTTGCGCGCCAAATCCTTGCGCGCGCGGCTGTCCAGTTCGTGATCCAGGGCAAACACGGCCAGGCAGGCCAGCAGCAGCACCAGTGCGGCGCCCATCAATGTCACGCTCAGGCCCAGGCGTAACGACAGGCTGGCATTTTTCAAAGGCGAGCCTCAAGTACGTAGCCCACACCACGCAGGGTATGGATCAGCTTGTTGTCGAACGGGTCGTCGATCTTCGCCCGCAGGCGCCGGATCGAGACCTCGACCACGTTGGTGTCGCAGTCGAAGTTCATGTCCCACACCAGCGAGATGATCTGCGTGCGCGACAACACTTCGCCAGTCTGGCGCATTAGCAGGTGCAGCAGGGCGAACTCCTTGGCGGTCAGGTCGATGCGCTGCCCGGCGCGGTAGGCGCGGTGGCGGCCGGGGTCCAGTTCCAGGTCAGCGACGCGCAGGGTGCTGGGCTGCAGTTGCTGGTCGTTGCGGCGTAGCAGGCTGCGGATGCGCGCCAGTAGCTCAGGGAACTCAAAGGGCTTGAGCAGGTAGTCATCCGCGCCCAGGTCCAGGCCTTTTACCCGGTCGGCCAAGCGACCGTGGGCGGTCAGCATCATGATACGCGTGGCCGATTCGGCACGTAGCCGCTGCAGCACGGTCCAGCCATCGATTTCGGGCAGGTTGACGTCGAGGATGACCAGGTCATAGGCCTGTTGGCGTGCCAGGTGCAGGCCGTCGGTGCCTGTGTGGGCGCAGTCGACCACGTAACCGTTCTCGCGAAGGCCCTGTTGCAGGTAGTCGGCGGTACGCAGCTCGTCCTCGATGATCAGTAGGCGCATGGGGGGCTCGGTGTATTGAAAGGGGGGCGATTCTTGACCCTGTAGTGACATCAGGGTCAAGCGCTCCAATGTTACGGCATGAAAAAAGGCCTGCGGTGCAGATAACGGATTTGTAATTCTGCTGTTATCTGGCTGTCTGTTCGGGCCTCTTCGCGGGTAAACCCGCGCCTGTAGGAACGGGTTTAACCGCGAAGAGGTTCGAACAGTCCACACAAGGCCACATTGCAGGACTGTAATCCCCGCCTCACCTTGCCGTTAGCCAGCCCTCGCTAGGATGGCCGTGTCTGATCGGTTATTACGAGGCAAACACGATGAACCTGACCAAATACCTGCTGTTGGCCACCCTTGCCCTGGGCAGCGCCAGTGTTTATGCCGAGGGCGGTGCGGAGCGCTCGAAGCAGTTCTGGCAAGCCTTCCGCGAAGACCAGCAGCGTCTGCATGGCGACAAGCAACAGGCTGTTGCCGAGCGCGAGCGCAAGGCGCAAGAGAAGGCGCGTGAGGTGGCCAAGGATTGAGGTAACGACACCTGCGCCGCGACGGCTCCTCGCCGCAGGTGTATTCAGGCGCCCCTGCGGGCGCCTTTTTTATTTGCGCGCCAGCAGGGTGGCGCGGCGTGGGGCAGGCAGGCCTTCGACGGTCTTGCTGTGGTCGTTCGGGTCGAGGAAGTCGCTCAGCGACTGGTAGCGCATCCAATCGGTGCTGCGCTGCTCCTCGACGCTGGTCACGCTCACGTCGACGCAGCGCACATCGCTGAAGCCGGCACGGCGCAACCAGCGGGCCAACGCCGGTACCGACGGCAGGTACCAGACGTTGCGCATCTGCGCGTAGCGGTCCTCAGGCACCAGCACCTGGTTTTCGTCGCCCTCGATAACCAGCGTTTCCAGCACCAGCTCGCCACCTTTGACCAGGCAGTCCTTGAGCGCCAACAGGTGCTCGATGGGCGAGCGGCGGTGATAGAACACGCCCATGGAAAACACGGTATCGAAACCTTCAAGGTTGGCGGGCAGGTCTTCCAGGGCGAACGGCAGGTGCCAGGCCGGTAACTCCGGCAGGTATTGCTGCACGGCCTGGAACTGGCAGAAGAACAGCCAGTTGGGGTCGACCCCAACCACCATGTCGGCGCCGGCGCCGAGCATGCGCCATTGGTAGTAGCCATTGCCACAGCCCACGTCGAGTACGCGCTTGCCTTTGAGGTCCAGGTGCGGGCCGACCCGCGACCACTTCCAGTCCGAACGCCATTCGGTGTCAACGTGCACGCCAAACAGGTCGAATGGCCCCTTGCGCCAGGGCGACAGGCCCATCAGTGCCTGGCGCATCTGCGCGCGGGTGGCGTCGTCGCAGTCGCAATCCAGACGCAACCCGTTGACCAGGTCGACTTCACTGGGTTGCAGGGCGGGCAGGGCTTCCAGCGCCCCGCGCCAGCGGTCGAGGTCACCGTGACCCTTTTCCAGCTTGGCGTCCAGTTGCGCTTGCAGGCCTTGCGACCAGGAAGCCAGGGGCGTGCCCGCCAGGCGGCGGACGAGGGGAGACAGATCGATCATGGCAGGGCTATCAACGAGGCGAAGTTAAGGCATTGGAACCAAGGCACCACTTTCGAGAAGCCGGCTGCGCGCAGGCGTTCCTGGTGGGTTTCGAGTGTATCGGGCTTCATCACGTTTTCGATGGCACTGCGCTTCTGGGCGATCTCCAGTTCGCTGTAGCCATTGGCCCGTTTGAAATCCAGGTGCAGTTCATTGAGCAGGTCCTGCGCTTGCTCATCGGCGAAGCGCAGCTTCTCCGACAGAATCAGCGCGCCGCCGGGCAGCAGCGCCTGGCGGATTCGCCCGAGCAGTTCAAGGCGCTGGTCAGGGGCAATGAACTGCAGGGTGAAGTTCATCGCCACTACCGAGGCCGGCTCGAAGGGCAGGGCAAGGATATCGGCCTCCAGCACGTGCACCGGCAGCAACTCCTGGAACATCGAATCTTGTGCAGTGAGGTACTGCCGGCAGCGCTCGACCATGGCAGCGGAGTTATCCACCGCGATTACCCTGCAGCCGTCGCTGCGCACATGGCGACGCAGCGACTGGGTAACGGCGCCCAGCGATGCGCCCAGATCGTACAGTGCGGTGCCTGGCTGGGCGAACCGGGCGGCCAGAACCCCGAGGTTCTCGACAATGGTTGGGTAACCGGGCACCGAGCGCTTGATCATGTCCGGGAACACACGTACGACGTCTTCGTTGAAGACGAAGTCGGGCACCTGCTCCAGGGGTTGGGAGAAAAGGCGGTCGGGTTGTTTGCTCACGGCGAATCCAGGCGGCTGGTGATAGGCAGGGGGCGCATTCTAGCCAAACCGCAGCCGGGATGCATGGTTGGCTGACCAGCGCTGTGCGTTCAATTGACCCGAATGGCGCAATCGAAGGTCTGCACCGGGCGCACTTCCGGGGCCCAGGGTTGCTGGTAGACCAATACCAGGTTCCCTTCGCCGGCAGCGCGGGCCTGGAAGCGCCAGGTCGACATGCCCGAGCTGCCGACGATACCGGTGTCTTCAGGCGCGCTGTAAACCTCGGGGCCAAGGCTTTGCAATACGTTGGGCGCCGGGTTCTGTAACAGCCAGCGGTAGCCGGTGGTGGGGTTGCTGGGCAGGGTAAGCGTGAGGACCTGACCGACCTGCAGGCGCTTTGGGCATTCGCTTTCGGCGTCCAGGTCAACAGGCTGCGAGGGTGTTTGAGCGCAGGCAGAAAGCAGGGCGAAGCTCAGGGGAACGAGCAGACGAGGAGAGGTCATGGTGGCTCCGAAGGCTGGCGATGGCCTGAGGATAACCGATGATCGAGGACATTTGTGTTGCCTGTGCCGGCCCTTTCGCGAGTAAGCCCGCGCCTGCAGGGATAGCGTACCCGTGCAGGCGCGGGCTTGCCCGCGAAGAGGCCGGAACAGGCTAGAACAGCACTTTCGCCACGTCGGCAAAGCGCTTGGCGAAATGCACTGTCAGGCCTTCGCGCAGGTAGTCCGGCAGTTCTTCGAAGTCGCCGCGGTTGGGCTCCGGCAGGATCAGTTCGAAAATCTTCTGCCGCCGCGCCGCAATCACCTTCTCGCGCACGCCGCCAATCGGCAGTACCTGACCGGTGAGGGTCAGCTCGCCCGTCATGGCGACACCCTTTTTGGCAGGCTGGTCGCGGGCCAGTGAAAGCAACGCGCTGGCCATTGTGATGCCGGCACTGGGGCCGTCTTTGGGCGTGGCGCCTTCGGGTACGTGCAGGTGGATGAACGCTTCGTTGAAGAAACCTGGATCCCCGCCAAATTGCTTGAGGTTGGAGCTGATGTAGCTGTAGGCAATTTCGGCAGACTCCTTCATCACGTCACCCAGTTTGCCCGTCAGCTTGAAGCCGCGGTTGTGGGTGTGGATGCGGGTCGCCTCGATCGGCAGCGTGGCGCCGCCCATGCTGGTCCAGGCCAGGCCGGTGATAACGCCTTTGCCAGCCAGTACCTGCTCGCTGCGGAACACCGGTATGCCGAGTGCGGTCTCCAGGTCTTTGGTGCCGATCTTAAGTTTGGCTTCGGGGTTTTCCAGCAGCTTGACCACAGCCTTGCGCACCAGTTTGCCCAGTTGCTTCTCCAGCTGGCGCACACCGGCCTCGCGGGCATAACCGTCGATCACCAGGCGCAGGGCGCTGTCGCTGATGCTGAGGCTGGTCTTGGAAACGCCGGCCTTTTCCAGCTGCTTGGGCCACAGGTGGCGCTTGGCGATGGTCATTTTTTCTTCGGTGATATAGCCGGACAGGCGGATCACTTCCATGCGGTCGAGCAACGGCCCGGGTATCGAATCGAGGGTGTTGGCAGTGCACACGAACAGCACCTTGGACAAGTCCAGGCGCAGGTCGAGGTAGTGGTCGAGGAAGTCGACGTTTTGCTCGGGGTCGAGGGTTTCCAGCAACGCTGATGCCGGGTCACCCTGATAGCTCTGGCCCATCTTGTCGATTTCGTCGAGCATGATCACCGGGTTCATCACTTCGACGTCTTTCAGGGCCTGCACCAGCTTGCCGGGCTGGGCACCGATGTAGGTGCGGCGGTGGCCCTTGATCTCGGCTTCGTCACGCATGCCGCCGACGCTGAAGCGATAGAATGGCCGGCCGAGCGATTCGGCGATGGACTTGCCGATGCTGGTCTTGCCCACACCGGGCGGGCCCACCAACAGCACGATCGAGCCGCTGATCTCGCCTTTCCAGGCGCCCACGGCGAGGAACTCGAGGATGCGCTCCTTGATGTCGTCGAGGCCAGCGTGGTACTGGTCGAGGACTTTGCGCGCATGTTTGAGGTCGAGCTTGTCTTTGCCGTACACGCCCCACGGCAGGGCGGTGGCCCATTCCAGATAGTTGCGGGTGACGGCGTATTCGGGCGAGCCGGTTTCCAGGATGGCCAGTTTGCCCATCTCTTCATCGATGCGCTTGCGTGCCTGGGGCGGCAGGGTCTTGCCTTCCAGGCGCTGTTCGAACTGTTCGAGGTCGGCGCTGCGGTCGTCCTTGGTCAGCCCCAGCTCCTGCTGGATGACCTTGAGTTGTTCCTTGAGGAAGAACTCGCGCTGGTGCTCGCCGATCTGCCGGTTGACCTCGGCCGAAATTTCGTTCTGCAAGCGTGCGACTTCCACCTCTTTGCGCAGCATTGGCAGTACCTTTTCCATGCGTTTGAGCATGGGCACGCAGTCGAGCACTTCCTGCAACTGGTTGCCGGTGGCCGAGGTGAGCGCGGCGGCGAAGTCGGTGAGCGGCGAGGGGTCGTTGGGGCTGAAGCGGTTGAGGTAGTTCTTCAGCTCTTCGCTGTACAGCGGGTTGAGCGGCAGCAGCTCCTTGATCGCGTTGATCAGTGCCATACCGTAGGCTTTGACCTCGTCGGTCGGCTCGGCGGGCTGGCGCGGATATTCGACTTCGACCAGGTAGGGCGGGCGGTGGTGCTTGAGCCAGTTGCGGATGCGCACCCGGGACAGGCCCTGGGCGACAAACTGCAATTTGCCGTTTTCGCGGCTGGCATGGTGCACCTTGACCAGCGTGCCGTACTGCGGCAGTGCCGAGGTGTCGAAGTGGCGGTGGTCTTCTGGCGGGGTGTCCATGAAGAACAGCGCCAGGCAGTGGTTCGGTGACTTGGCCACCAGATCGAGCGTTTCGGCCCAGGGTTCTTCATTGACGATGACCGGCAGTACCTGTGCCGGGAAGAACGGGCGGTTGTGGATCGGGATGACGTAGACCTTGTCCGGCAGCTGCTGGCCGGGCAGGGCGAGGGCGTGGCCGGTTTCGGCCTGGAGGGTGTGTTCGACTTCGCTGTGTTCGTCCGGGTGTTCCGGGAAATCCTGCTGGTCGCTCATGGGGCACCTGCGTGAATGACTATGGTGCTTAGATGGGGCGGGAGGGGATGGGTTTCAATGGTATGGGAGTGGCCTTGTGTCGCGATTGGGCTGCGCAGCAGCCCCAGCATCCATCCAGCATTCTAGAGCGTTGGGGCCGCTGCGCGAGCCAATCGCGACACAAGGCTCCACAAGGACTGCGCCAGGCTTTAGATGTGTACGGCGACTTTCAGGGCTTCCAGCGCCGGCTCGACCTTGATGCCCAGCGCTGCACCCGGCTCCATTACCCAGGGTTGATGGGCGGGTTTGCGGTGATGATGTTTCTCGACACTGCGCTGGGCTGAAGCTGAACACCGGCCTGTGGGAGCGGCCTTGCGTCGCGAAAGGGCCGCGAAGCGGCCCCGGCATTATTTGCATCGACGCTGAAACCCCGGGGCTGCTGTGCAGCCCTTTCGCGACGCAAGGCCGCTCCCACACGGATCGCGCCAGCTTTCAGAAATTGAGCAAGACAGTTGCTCCCACAGGGTTGAGCCTGCGGGAGCGGTGTCGCTTACTCAGCTAATTTGTAAGCGATGATGTAATCGCCCATCTTGGTGCCCAGCGAGCCATGGCCGCCGGCAGTCACCAGCACGTACTGCTTGCCGTCCTTGCCGGTGTAGCTCATCGGCGTAGCCTGGCCACCCGCTGGCAGGCGTGCCTTCCACAATTCCTTGCCGTTGTTCACGTCATAGGCGCGCAGGTACTGGTCGAGCGTGCCGCTGAGGAAACCGACGCCACCGGCGGTGACGATCGAGCCACCCATGCTTGGCACGCCAACCGGCAGGCCGATCGGCACCGGAGTGCTGTCCCGGGTGGTGCCGTTCTTGTGTTTCCACACCACCTTGTTGGTGAACAGGTCGATGGCGGCGACGTAGCCCCAGGCGGGTGCCTGGCACGGTACGCCGAGCGGCGACATGAACGGGTGCATGGTCACTGCATACGGTGCACCGGTGTTCGGCTGCACGCCGCTGGTCTCGCTTTCGCGCTTGCTGCCTTCGGCAACCTGCTCACGCGGGACCATCTTCGACACGAACGCCATGTAGTTGGGCGAAGTGAACAGCAACTGGCGCACCGGGTCGACCGACACGCTGCCCCAGTTGAATACACCTACGTTGCCGGGGTAGACCAACGAACCTTGTTCGGATGGCGGGGTGTACTGGCCTTCGTAGCGCAGTTCGCGGAACTGGATGCGGCACAGCATCTGGTCGAAAGGCGTGGCGCCCCACATGGCCTGTTCGGTCAGCTCTGGGCCGAGCAGGTTGAGGTCGGAACGGGCCTGGGTTGGCGAGGTGTGGTCGCCTTCCACTGCGCCTTGTGGGGTGGGGATCTCGCGGATCGGCACGATTGGCGTACCGTCGCGGCGGTCGAGCACGTACAGGCTGCCTTGCTTGGTCGGTACGATAATTGCCGGTTTCACGCCATCGTCGGTTTTCAGGTGTACCAGGGTCGGCTGGCTGCCGACGTCCATGTCCCACAGGTCGTGATGGGTGAACTGATAGTTCCAGCGTGCCTTGCCGGTGGCCAGGTCAAGGGCGACCACGCCGGCACTGTACTTCTCGGCGCCTGGGGTGCGGTCGGCGCCCCACTGGTCCGGGGTCTGGTTGCCCAGCGGCAGGTAGATCATGCCAAGGTCTTCGTCAACGCTGGCGATTGACCACATGTTGGCCGAGTTGCGGCTATACATTTTGCCGGCAGCCAATGGCTTGGTGTCGTCCGGGTTGTTGCTGTCCCAGTTCCACACCAGGTGGCCGTCGTGCACGTCGTAGGCGCGGATCACCCCGGACGGCTCATTGGTCGACTCGTTGTCGGTGACGTGGCCACCGATGATCACCAGGTCACGGGTAATCGCAGCAGGCGAGGTGGAGTAATAGCCGCCGGCGGTGAACGGGCCGATGCCGGTGGTGAGGTCGATCACGCCCTGGTTGGCGAAGCCTTCGCAGACCTTGCCGTTGTCGGCGTTGATGGCGATCAGGCGGGCATCTGCAGTCGGCAGGTAGAGACGACGCGGGCAGGCTTGGGCCACCGCCTGGCCTGCGTCGGTAATTTTCGGCGCCGGGCTGCCGTCGCGGCTGACGTAGCGATTTTCGTCATAGTACGAGACGCCACGGCACGTCATGTGGGCAAAGCCTTTGAAGGTGCCGGTCGGGCTCTTGACCTGCGGGTCGTAGCGCCAGATTTCCGCGCCAGTGTCCGGGTCCAGCGCCAGCAGGCGGCTGTGCGCGGTGCAGGCGTACAGCATGCCGTTGACCTTCAGCGGGGTGTTCTGGTTGGTCAGCTCCACCGGGTCGTTTTCGGTCGGCAGATCACCGGTGCGAATGCGCCAGGCCTCTTCCAGGCGGTAGGCGTTCTGCGGGGTGATCTGGTGCAGCGGCGAGTAGCGGTCGCCATGCTCGGTACGGCCGTAAGCCTGCCATTCGCCGTCGGGCATGGCCGGTGCGGCACTGGCCATTTCGCTGCTGTCGCGGCCCAGTTCGCCGAACACTTCACCGGGATGGGTGAACTGGCTGCCCAGCGCGCAAGCGCCCGAAGCGACCACTGCCAGGCCGAGCAGTGCAGTATTGGCTTTGCTGGCCGGGCCGATCAGCGGGCGACGTGCCCACGGAAGCAGCAGCACCACGCCGATGGCGAACCAGATGGCCAGACGGGGCACCAGTTGCCACCAGTCCAGGCCCACTTCGAGCAGGGCCCAAACGGTGCTGCCCAGCAGCACCAGGCCATACAGGCCCAGGGCGATCTGGCGTTGGGCCAGCAGCAGGATGCCCGAAAGGGCAAAGCCGATACCGGCGATCAGGTAGTACAGCGATCCGCCCAGCTGGCTCAGCTTGATACCGCCGGCCAGCAGGGCCAGGCCCATCAGCAACAGCAGCGCGCCAATCAGGCGCGGTAGCCAGCGGCTTCCTTGGTTCGCACCTTCAGTGCTCATCGTAGGTTCTCCGTCAGGTCAAAAAAGGGGTTAGAAACTGCTCTGGATCTTCAGGCCGCCGATCAGGGCGCCATCCACCTGCGACACCCCGCCCGGGTGGCGGATGTACTGCAGGTTGGGGCGTACCGTGAGCCAGTCGGCCAAATGGATGCCGTAGTACAGCTCGGCGCTGTACTCGGTGTCCTGCACGGGCAGGAAGCCTGGGTTGTCGTAGTCGTAGAGGCCGGCGGCCTGGTTGGCCAGGCGGGCGTTCTTGCGATAGGCAGGGTTGACGTGCACGCGGGCCAGGGCGAAACCGATGTCGTCCTTGGCGCGGGCATCGAAGGGCCCTTTGAATACCAGTCCTGCCTGCACATAGTTGTCGATGGCATTGGTCTTCTTGTCATGCACCGTGGCGTTGGTGAACACGCTCAAGCCGCGTGACTGGTCGGACGCCAGCGAGGTGACCTGCTGCTGGGCGCCAATCCACAAGCCGTGCTTGCTCGAGCTGCTGCGGTAGGCGGCGCCGCTGATGGCGGCCGGCTGACCGTTGCTGTCCTTGAGAACATCTTGTGCCTTGGCATTACTGTAGTAGTAGCCGGCACGATATTCCCCTTTCAAGCCTTGGATACGTGGGGTCCATACCAGTTCGAACGGCATTACCGCACCTTGGGTGCCGCTGCCGCTGAGCTTGAAACCATTGCCAGATTCAAGGTTGGAAGGGTTCTGCTCGAAGACGCCGACCTGTGCGTACAGCTCAGGGGTAAGGTTGTAGCGCACGCGCAGGGCCCACTGGCTGACTGGCCAGTTGTACCAGATGCCACCTACCCAGTTGCCCACCTGCGAGCCGCAGAAGGCCAGGTTCTGGAAGTCGCAAGGGAAGCTGTTGAAGTCCTCGCCTTCACCGAAGCGGCCGAATTTCACATCCAGCGCACCGTCGAAGTACTTCTGCTTGATCCACATCTGCGTCAATCGCCAGGTTTCGCCGCGGCCCCAGACTTCCTGGGCGGAGGTGAAGCCGCCGACACGCGGGTCGTTGATGCGGTCGTTGCTGATGTTGTCGCCGTGACGCTCGGTGACGGTCAGCTGGAGTTCGGTGTCGTGCCAGCCGAGGATCTTGTCCAGGTCCAGGTGGCTGCCAAAGGTGAACTGGTCGCTATAGCGCGCTGTGCGGTCGTGGTCGTAGCCGCCGTGCAGGTTGCTGCCCATCTCGCCGGTGTAGCCAAGGGTAAAGTCGTAGCCCTTTTCCAGCAGTTCGCTGCGGGTTCCACCCCAGTCGCCGAGCATCCACGGGGAGTCGCTGGCGAACATTTCGCTGGCGCTGGCGGGGGTTGCCAAGGCACTGAGGGCGAGGCCGATGTAACAGGTTTTAGGCAGTTGGAACATGAGATAGCGCTATCTTTTGATTATTGAAAAAACGGCAAGCGCATCGAAGGGCGAGCCCCTCAATGGATATGGCGACAAGGTTGTTCGATGAAGCGTTTCAGCTTGCGGCGGGGAGGATATAGGGGAAGTTGTAAGAAAAAAAGACAAATTGTCGCAGAGGATTGTTGTTGAACGGGCAACAGTCGTCATTAATCGAGGCCGGTGTAGGAGCGGGTTCACCCGCGAATGCGCCGGTTGACCTACCATCGTCTTCGCGGGTGAACCCGTTCCTACACCGATCTTCGTCGCTTGTGGTTCAGAAGGTGGTACGCAACCCGACTTCCACACTGCGCCCCGGCGCCGGTGCGATATCGCGCAGGATCGAACTGGCGTAGCGCACGGTCTGGTCGGTGAGGTTTTCGCCGCGTACAAACGCCAGCCACTGGCTCTGGCCAATGTCGAAGCGGTAGCCAACGCTGGCCCCCAAGGTGGTGTAGCCATCGGTGCCGGTTTCGTTGGCGGGTTTGCGGTGCTGCGACGCAGCGTGCTGCACGTCTACTCGCGCCTGCCAGCGGTCCAGTTCCCAGACCAGGCCGCTGTTCAGGCGCAGCGGGGCGATGCGGGGCAGTGGCTCGCCGCTGTCCAGGTTCTTGGCCCGGGTGTAGTCACCGGACAACTCCAGCGCAAAGCTGCCGTAACGGTTCTCGACCAGTTGCCAGCGGTCCTGGGCCTCGATGCCGTAGAAGCGCGCCCGCACGCCTTGGTACTGGTATTCCGGGAAGCCGTCGTCATGATCGTGGTCGTGGTCATCCTCGTCATGGTCGTGATCATGCCCGCCCTCACGCAGGTTGCCGGTGCCGATCAGGCCGATGTAGTTGCGAAAGTGGCTGTAGAACACCCCAACACTGCCCTTGTGGGTGCCGTTGTCGAAGCGCAGCGCCAGGTCGGCGGAAATCGCCTTTTCCTTGTTCAGGCTGGCGTCACCGACTTCAAACGCGCCGGTGGCTACGTGCGCGCCATTGGCGTACAGCTCGTAAAAGGTAGGGGCGCGCTCGGTGTAGCCGAGGTTGGCGGCCAGCGACCAGACCGGGTCGAGTTGGTACACGGCCCCCGATGACAGGCTGAAGGCGTTGAAGCTGCTGGCGCTGTCGGCGTCGACGAAGTTCTCGTTGCCTTTGGCGTCCGGGTCTACGCGGGTGTGTTCCATGCGCGCGCCCAGGCTCAGGTTCAGGCGTTCGGTGGCTTGCCACTGCTCCAGCATGAACAGCGCCAGGCTGTCGGTATCGGTGTGCGGGACGAAGGCTTCCTCGCCCAGGGCGGAGAATTCGTTGCGGCTGACCTGGGCACCGATCACCCCTTCAATCGGCCCGAGCGGCTGGTGACGGGCTTCGATGCGGGCTTCGTAGCCCTTGTTCTTGAAGGTGGTATGGACCTCGCCTTCCTCGATTTCGCTGTGTTCGTAGTCGGTGTAGCCGGCATCTACCTTGACCGAGCTGAAAGGGCCGTCGAGGTCGCGCAGTTCGGAGGCGAAGGCGTAGTGATCCTGTTTCATGTCCAGGCGCACGCCGGACTCGGCCACCGAGCCGTAGTTGCTGTCGTAGCGGCTGTACGACAGGCCGGCGTAGCCGTGGTCCCAGTGGTAGGCACCACCGATTGCGCCGCCGTCCTGGCGACCGTCGCTGTTTTCCAGGCGGTGTTTGCTGCCGGGCTCGTCGGCATCGCGCACCTTGGCGCTGCGTGCGTAGCCCGGGATGCGCAGGTCGTTGAACTGGCGGCTGTTGGCGTCCAGGTGCAGGGCGAAGGCGCCGTCGCCGGCCTCCAGCTTGCCGGCGCTGCTGCGGGTGGTGTCCGCGCCGCCGTAACGCAGTTCACCGGCACCGTGGATGCCCTCGATCGGCGAGTCCGGGATGCGGTTGTCGAAGGTGTTGACCACGCCGCCGATGGCGTTACCGCCATACAGCAAGGCGGCCGGGCCGCGGACGATTTCGACGCGGTCGACCGTCACCGGGTCCAGGGGCACGGCGTGGTCATAGGACAGCGACGAGGCATCCAGGGCGCCGACGCCGTTGCGCAGAATGCGGATGCGGTCGCCGTCCAGGCCGCGAATGACCGGTCGGCTGGCGCCAGGGCCGAACCAGGTAGAGGCGACACCGGGCTGCTTGTTCAGGGTTTCACCGAGGCTGCCGTGCTGCTGTTGCAGCAGGTTGTCGCCTTCGAGCACGGTGCTGGGAGCCGCCAGTTGGCGGTTGCCCAGCGGGTTGGCGGTGATGACCTGTGGCTCAAGTTCTACGGCCTGGCTGGGGGATGCAGCCAGCCAGAGTGCGACGGCAAGGGGGGAGAGGCGAAGCGGTGTGTACAGCATGGGGATGGGGCGTTCCTTGGCAGAGGCTTTTATAGTGTTACAACATAACATAACTATTCCATCACAGAGGTTTTGCCTCTGACCAGCGATTTTTCTGTCGACTTGACGGATCCCTCCCACCACTACACTCGTGTAAGGTGCGCATCTTTCCTACGGAGCACAGCATGAGCACGGCCCAACACAACGCGCTGCACGGCAAGACCCTTGAACAGATCCTCACCGAGCTGGTGGCGCACTACCAATGGCAGGGCCTGGCCGAGCGCATAGACGTGCGCTGTTTCAAGAGCAACCCGACCATCAAGTCGAGCCTGACTTTTCTGCGCAAAACGCCATGGGCGCGGGAAAAGGTCGAGCAGCTGTACGTGAAGCTGCAGCGTCAGGCCTGACATGTCGCGTCGCCCTTGGCTGACCGGCATGGCTGTGCTTGGCTGGTTCGGCCTGGCCGTGCAGGTGAACCTGGTACTGCTGGCGCGTTGGCAGGAACAGGCCAGCCTGATTGGCGGCCTGATCAATGTGTTTGGCTATTTCACCGTGCTGACCAATACCCTGGTGGCGACGGTGCTCAGCTATGCCGCATTCGGCCGGGAAGGCCGTGGCAAACGCTTTTTCCTGTCGCCCTCGGTAAGCTCGGCAGTGGCCGCCAGTATCGTGCTGGTGGCGCTGGCCTACAGCGTGCTGCTGCGTCATTTGTGGCAACCACAGGGTTGGCAATGGCTGGCGGACGAGTTGCTGCACGACGTGATGCCGGTGCTGTATGCCCTGTACTGGTGGTGCGAGGTGCCCAAGGGCAGGTTGCGGCTATGGCATTTGCTGGTGTGGGCGGTGTACCCGGCGGTCTACTTTGGTTATGCGTTGTGGCGGGGGAGCGAGATTGGCGTGTATGCCTATCCGTTCATCGATGTGGCCAGTCTGGGGTATGGGCAGGTGATGCTCAACGCCCTTGGGGTGCTGGCGGGTTTCTGGGGGATAGGGCTGGTGTTGCTTGGGCTGGATCGGTGGCGGGGGCTGCACAGGTTGGCTTGACCTGTACCGGCCTCTTCGCGGGCAAGCCCGCTCCCACAGAGCAATCACACGCCCAGGGGGCTGTGGTATTCGCTGTGGAAGCGGGGGACACGCGGTGCCTGGGTATCAGCAGCAGGGCACAAGATTTCTGATGCCCCCAAATTGCCAGGGCCGCGATTGCGTCTTAGTGCTTCTTCCCTTGCATGCTCGAAGCCCATTGCTCGCTGCGACTATGCCCACTGGTTCTCAACACACCCAGGTCCAGCGCATTTTCCCCATCCGCCGCCATTTTGCTTTTGGCTATCTCGGCGATTGCCGTGCCCAGATCCACCGGTGAGTTGGACGCATCGAGCGACAGGTCTCGGCGATAGTCATTGCCGCTTAGCGTTTCCTGGGTGACCGAGTTGGCGTCGAGCCTCACGTCGCCTTTGGCCGACTGCAAGCGTGCCCCTACCAGATGAGCGTTGCCACCGACCTGCAGGTCGATGCCGTCGCTGCTTTTAAGCGTGGTCTGACGCGTCACGTTGTCGCGCTGTGCATGCGACACGTCGAGGCTGACGGTCGGCGAGAACCCTGGGTCTGCCTTGCTCAGGGCAGAACCGGCCGTTTTCTCGACCTTGCCTCCCAGCGGCCCTGCCACCGATTTGGCCGCGTTGACATAGCCCTGCGGGTTTTTCTCCTGGCTCAGCCTGACATCGCCCTTCACGCTCAGGGTGTTGACGTTGTCCTTGAGGCTGGCGATGCGCAGGTCACCGTCGATTGTGCCGCCAATATGCTTTGCATCCAGGGTGGCACTCTCGATACGGGTATCGCCGCGGCTTTGCAGGTCGATGCGCTCGGCGCGCAGGTCACTGGTATTCCAGGTGAGGTTGTCGCGCTTGTCGAGCTCTACCTTGAGCCGGCCATGCAGGCCGCGGGTGTCCAACGCGCCCTTGGCCATGTTGAAACCGGCGCCGGCCGAGATGTCGAGGTTGTCGCGTCGCTCCTGGCTGGAAGAGGCTTCAACCAGCATGCCGCCATTCGAGGCGTCGAGGGTGATCTGTTCGGCCGAGGCCTGCAGGCCTTGCAGGTGCAGGGCGATGTCCTCGCGGGCGCTGCTGGTCAGGGTCAGTGTGCCGTTGCTGGCAAACTGGGCATCGACCGCCTGACGTGCATGTTCGTCCTGCTTGCCGTGGCTGAAGTGGCCGCCTATGGCTCCCCCCTGGGTCTGGCCAGCCTTGGCCGCCAGCTCCATGCCGCCACCCAGGTTGGCGCCTGTGGCCTGCTGGGTGTTGCTGGCCGCCTTGACCTGCAACTGGCCGCCGCTTTGCACCCGTATGTCGCCGGCCTTGGCCTCGCGGTTGCCAATGCGGGTGCCTTCGAGCAACAGGTCGCCGGCGCTGGTCAGTTGAACTTCGCCCTTGGCGTCGATTTGTGCCACTTGTGCCTTGCTCTGCGTGCTCAGCTTCTGGCCATGGTCCAGATAGCCCCGGCCATCGACGCCGGTGCTGCCCGGGCGGTTGCCGACTTTGGCCCAGGCATTGCCATCGAGCTGGCGTGACTGCTGTTCGGCCTGGTCGGTCGCCTGGGGTAGGGCCAACGACCCTGCACTGTGCATGACCACGCTGCCTTCACCGCCATCGATGCGGGCCCCTTCGTAGCGGCCATCGCTGCCCAGCTGTACCTGGATACCCTGTTGCCCGTAAAGGCTGCCGGGCACGGCGGTGCTGGCGATATCCTTTTTATCCAGCGACCCTCCTTTGCCGGCGGCGCGTACATTCAAGTCCTCGCCGGTGCTGGTGTCCAGGCGCGCGTCGCCACCATAGGCCAGGCGTTGAACGGTGGTTTCCTGGGTATTTTCGGCGGCGCTCACCTGGTGCTGCTGCGCCTCGATTTTCAGCGAGCCGGCATTGGCCCGCCAGGCTGTGCCCTGGTCGGCCAGTGTGTCAGCCTTGACCTCGACCTTTGCTGCGGACAACTCGCTGACCTGAGCAATGCCACGGCGCTGGTTTTCCAGGCGCTTGAGGTGTTCAACCGTCATGTCGGCACCCACGCTGGGCGGTGCCATGGCGTCTTCGGGCGAGGCTTGCTGGAAGCGCGCGGCTTCCTCACCCAGCACCAGGCGTTCGATAGGGCGGGTCAGGTCGCGGTATTCGATACTGGCGCCCAGGCTACCCGACCAGTCGTCACGGCTTTGTTCATGTTCATGGGTATCCTGCACTGCACGGTTGTCGATGCGTTCGGCGGTCACCTGCAGGGTGTTGCCGGCCTCGACGTGCACGGCCTCGGTGAGCAGTGCATCACTGCGCAATTTCAGATCGCCGCTGGCCTGCAACTCGCTGCGCTGCACCTTGCTTTCGCGTTCGGCTTGCACCTCGCGGTTGTGATGGCCTTCGAACAAACTGCCCAGGCGGTCGATGCCACCGGTTACCGTCAGCCCGCCACCACTTTCGGTGGTGCTGGTGACTACGTCACGGTCGTTGCGGGTCGCCCCCAGTGTCACTTCCCGCGCCTGCACATCGAGGTCGCCGGCAGTGGCCTGGACCTTGCTGCCGTTGACCTGCAGGTGGGCGCTGCTGCTCATGCCCACCGAGGCACCCTTGAGCTCACTGGCAACCTGGCTGGTCGCGCGCTGCTTGCTGGTGGTGGTCACGACCTCATACGCCACGCCAGCCGCGTATTGGCGAGACTCGGGCTTGCCATCCTCGGCTTCCTGGGTCTGTCTGGCGCTGGCCGTGAAACCGCGTTGTTGGTCGCGGGTTTCGCGTTCATCGACCGATTGCGCACTGCCAATCAGCAGGTCGCCTTTGGCTTCGACTTGAAGATGCTTGCCCGCTTCGACCTTGGCGCCCTGGATGCGCATCTCTTCGGCGCTGGCCAGGCGCAGGTTGCTGGTCGAGCTGACGTCGCTGACCAGTACCTGCTGTTTGCGGTCCGTGCTTTCGTGCGTGCTGCCGATCAGGCCGAACAGCTTACTGTCACTGGTGCGCTGGGTGGAGGTCGTGCTGCCATGGTCCGCCGCGATGGCCAGCGAACCGTTCTCGCTGTAGAGCACCGCGTCCTTTTTACCGAACACGGTACTGCCTTTGATGGCGACCTGGTCGGCTCTGACTGTGAGCTCGCCATCGCTGGTTATGGTGCTGCCCGCGACGACCTGGCCCTCGGTGTCGTTACCTTTTCGATCGCCAAAGAATGTACCGGATACCAGGTCGCCTCGGTAATCGCGTTGGGTACCGTGTTCCTGCAAGGTGGTGGTACCGATGTCGGCCTGTTTTGCCTGGATAGCCAGATCGCCGCGGCTGTGCAGGCTGCTGCCCTGCACGTTGAGGTTGTCGCTTGCCTTTATCGACATGTGCCCGGCGCTCAGGGTACTGCCCTTTGCGGTTTCCTTGAGCTGGTCGCTATCGCTGTCACCGCGCCATAAATCCTTGCGATGACGCACCTGCTGTTCGGTGCGTTTGCTGTCGATGCCGGCGAGGATGTCCAGGCCGGCACCGCTGTCGACCGTCAGCTCGCTACCGGCGTCCACCTTCGCTGCGGTCATGCGCATGTCGTCGCCGGACTGCAACAGCACGCTGTCAGTGCCCAGCAATTGACTGCCCTGTTGCTGCTGGTGGGTGGTGGTGGTTTTGCTGTTGTAGGTTTCGCGGGTGACGAACCAGAACTTCTTGTTCCAGCTGTCACTGTCGTGCTTGATGTGCTCGATTGTCTTGGCGTCCAGTGTGAGTTTCTTGCCCGCCCTTGCTTCGATTCGCGGGGCCTGGCCGTCGACCGTTTCAAGCATCAGGTCATCGGCAGCGGTGAGTTTCAGCACGCCGCGCTCGCTGCGCAGCTCGGTCGGGCGGTCGGCACTGCCACTGACATGCAGGCCCCCGGCCGAGCTGATGTCGACCCCCTCGGCGCCCAGAATCTGCGAGGCCCCCACACGCACACCCGCGCCTTCGGCGGTACTTACCACACGGATACGCCCGGCGCGCATGGCGCCGAACAGGCTGGCATCAATGCTCGACGAGGGGCTGGGCAGGTGTTCGACCACCTCGCCGCTGCGGCTGTCGATACGGTTGCGACCGACGGTGATGTCGAGCGTTTCGCTGGCCATGAGCAGGCCTTTGCTGTCCACGCGTGGTGCGATCAGTTCGAGTGCGCCACCGGCATTGCCCTGGCCATGCTCCAGTACCTGCAGGGTGCCACTGGCCGTGAGCGTATCGAGATACCTGAGCTGTTGCTCCTCGAATTGCGGGGTGCCCACCACGAAGCCTGCGCGGGTGGTGTTGATGAAACTGCCGCCATTGAGGGTGATGCCATTGGGGTTGGCCAGTATGTAGTCGGCCGGGCGCCCGAAGATTTCCTGCGGCCCCTCGATCAGCGAGGCGTTGCGGCTGACCACTTCGTTAAGAATGGTCGAGGCGGCCTGGCCCTGGAACTGCGGGTTGGCCGCCAGGGCACCGGCCAGTTGCGACTGCCCGGCTGCGGTGGCGTTGTTCAGCACCAGGCCAGGGGTGGCCACGTTGTAGTCGATGAACTGGTTGTGTGACAGCCCCTTGGCGTTGGGCGGCACGATGTCGATCACCGGCACCCCGTGGCCATTGTGGATGACCGGGGTCCCCCCGGGGCCGCTGGCTGCTTCCAGTCCTGTCTGAGCCAGTGCGGCGCTGGGCCCGAGCACGGCGAGGAAGATTGCCCAGCGCAAGGTATCCGGGCGAACAGGCGGTAACTGCGAGAGTGTTTGCATTTTCTCGTTCTCTTTGTTGTGGGTGAATCAGATGTTCAGGGTCCAGTCCAGCACCCAGAAGCCGGGCTCCAGCAGCGGGCGGGGCAGGTCACTGGTGTACAAGGCGCGTTGGTAGTCCAGGCGCAGGCGGCTGCCGGGCAGGCTCAGTTCCAACCCTGCGGCGGCCCCGGCCAGGCGCTGTGACGGTTTGCCTTCGGCGGTGCGAACCCAGCCCTGGTCCAGGCCGATGTAGGGGCGTATCTCGAAGGGGTGGGCCCAGGTCAGTGGCAGCGCTTGGCTGAACGTATTGCGCCAGACGGCGCTGCTGGCACCGGAGTAAGTGTGCAGACGAAAGCCGCGGACAGCCGAATCGTCGCTGACCAGCAGTTGTTCGACGGCAGGCAACAGGTCGCGGCTGTACTGCAGGGCCAGCTCGCTCTGCCAGCGCCAAGGGCTGGGTGCCGGGCCCTGACGCAGGTGCAGCAGGTTGGCGCGGTATTTGCGAAAGTCCGGGCGCAGGCGTTGAGCACCCAGGGGCGCGGGGTCGGCACCCAATGCGTCAATGCCTTGGGCAACGCCGAAGTAGCCGTTCCACAAGCCATTTTCGAGCCACAGCAGGTTGAGGCCGGCCTCTACCGTGGCCAGCGTCGGGCTCTGCTGGACGATAACTGCGCCAGCGCTGCGGTTGATCAGCTGCTTGCGGTCCAGCCGGGCGCTGGCGCTGAGCATGCCTTGCTGGTTGCGCCACAACACCCGCTCGACACTCAGGCCCAGATAGCTGCTGCTGCCGTCGGCAGCCTTGTCGCTGTAGGGGAGTGGGGCTTGATAGCTTAGCTGGCTGGCGCTGAGGGCAAAGGTCCAGGCGCCGTAGGGGATGCTGTAGTACAAAGATATCCCTTGGCTTTGGCCGGGCGTATCGAGCACCGTGCGGGTCCACGACAGGCGCAGCTCATCATTGAGGCCAAGCGGGCTGTCCAGGCCAATGCCGAGGTTGACGCGGTGGCGGCCGGTCAGCTCGCTGCCCCGGTTGTCGAAGCGGCTGTCCAGGTGCCAGCGTGAAGCAACCTTGCCCGGCTGCACGACCACGCGGGTGCCGCCTTGCAGTTCGCCGGGCAGCAAGGTGGCGCCCAGTTCATAGGCGCGTAGGCGGTTGAGCTGGTCCAGGCCTTGCTCAAGGTCGGGCAGGTACAGTGGCTGCCCGAGCAGGCCTGGGAAGGCACTGGAGAGGGACAGGGGCAGGTCGGGCCCTGCCAGTTCGATGGTTTCGACAAAGCCTTCGACAATGACGATGTCCAACGGCATGCCTTGTTCTGGGGGCTGTCGCAGGTAGGGTCGGCTGGTTGGGTAGCCGGCTTGTACATAACGTTGGGTGATGGCTTTGAGCAGCCGATTGATGTCGGCGATGCCCATGCAGGCAGGCGTGAGCGCACGGAGGGTGGGCGCCAGTGCCGAGCTCGAAAGCCGGTGCATACCCGCCACGCGCACGCCATCGACTGCCCAGCAGCGATCATCGTGCGGTCGCTGGGAAGTGCTGTTGGTCGGTTCAGTCGGGGCGGAGATGCGCCGCCAGCGCTCCAGCCGCTGCTGTTGCTCCAGTTGCCGCAGCCCATGCTGTTGATCGCGCAACTGCTGGCTGGCAGGGTCGTCGGCCAGCACCTGGGGAATGGACAGCACGCCTGACAGGCAACTGGCCGACAGCCAATGGGCGATGCGGTGAATCAGGCACGGCATTGAAGCACCCCGCAAATGATGTACGGTTTTCGTACTCGTCTGCGTGGATGCTAAAAATTAAGTCACTCGCCTGGATGCAGTACCCTGCCTAAGCAACTGTCAGGCAAGTTCTCGCAAAGTGGTGAGAAGGTTCCTACAACCTGTACTGAAAGGCCCTATATCAAGGCCTGATCTCGATCAGCGTTCCATCCCGTACCAAGTCCCACACTTCCTGCATGTCGCGGTTGCGCATGGCAATGCAACCATCCGTCCAGTCCAGGGTATGGAAGTACCATTCCGGGTATTCATCGTTGATCGGCGTGCCGTGAATCATGATCATGCTGCCGGCACTCACCCCTGCCCGGGTCGCGCGGGCGGCATCGCTGATGTTCGGGTAGTTGATGTGCATGGCCAGGTTGAAGCGGTCGCTCTGCTTGCGCCAGTCCAGCCAGTACAAGCCCTCAGGGGTTTTCTTGTCGCCTTCGCGTTCCTTGGCGCCCTTGGGCTGCTTGCCCAGCGAGATGCGGTAGGTTTTCAGCGGCTCGCCACGGCTGATCAACTGCAGGCGGCGCTCGGACTTGATCACCAGTACCTTGTCGATCAACGGTTGCATGGCTTGCTGCGAAGGCGATGGGGTTTGCGCTGCCGGTGCGGGCTTGCGGATGATGGTTTCGGTGAAGGCCGCCTGGGACACCGAGGTAACGCAAAGGCAGAAGAGGGCAAGCAACCAGCGCATGTAACAGTATCCCTGAAGGCGTTTAGGTGTGTGGCGAAACGTTCATCGGCGGCAGGTATTCATGGCCTATGGGGTAGTGCTGGCCGATGCGGTCGCGATAGTAGCATTCTAGTGTGCGAGTGACGGTGCGGAAAGCCAGCGCGTTCCACGGTATCTCATGTTCTTCGAACAGGCGCACCTCCAGGCTTTCGACACCCACGGCAAAGTCCAGGTCCGCCAACTCGGCGCGGAAGAACACATGCACCTGGTTGATGTGCGGCAGATCGAACAGCTGGTACAGGGACGTTGGCCCGACCCGGGCGCAGGCTTCCTCTACGGTTTCGCGACGCGCGGCCTGGTCGAGGGTTTCGCCGTTTTCCATGAAACCGGCGGGCAGGGTCCAGAAACCCCGGCGCGGTTCGATGGCGCGGCGACACAGCAACACCTGGCTGCCCCAGGTCGGTAGCACGCCGGCCACGATGTTGGGGTTCTGGTAGTGGATGGTCTGGCAAGAGCCGCAGACATACCGCAGGCGGCTGTCGCCCTCGGGGATCTGCTGAGTGACCGGCTGGCCGCACGCGCTGCAGAATTTCATGTGTGGTTCCTTATGTTCAAGGCTATCTTGGCGCGGCCACCGTGCCGCCGCAAGCGCTGGGGCTTGGGTGCTTCGCGGCTTTGGTGCATGATGCAACACAGGACCTGGATACGAGCGTGCGCAATGCTGGACGAGCTACTTCGCCGAATGAGCAACCACCAACCCGCGTCATTGGAAACCGACAGGCGGTTCCCCGAAGCGGCGGTCCTCTTGCCCATTACCCGCAGCGAAGCGCCCGAACTGGTTTTGACCCTGCGCGCCAAGGGCCTGTCTACCCACGGTGGTGAAGTCGCCTTTCCCGGTGGCCGCCGCGACCCGGAAGACCCGGACCTGGTCTTTACTGCCCTGCGCGAGGCTGAAGAAGAAATCGGCCTGCCCCCTGGCCTGGTGGAGGTGATTGGCCCGCTCAGCCCGCTGATTTCGCTACATGGCCTGAAAGTGACGCCATTCGTCGGGCTTATCCCGGACTTCGTCGAGTATCGCGCCAATGATGCCGAGATCGCGGCAGTATTCACCGTGCCGCTGGAATTCTTCCGCCAGGACCCGCGTGACCATACCCACCGTATCGATTACCAGGGGCGTAGCTGGTATGTGCCAAGTTACCGCTATGGTGAATACAAGATCTGGGGGTTGTCGGCGATCATGATCGTCGAGCTGGTCAACCTGCTGTTCGATGCCGGTATCAGCCTGCATCAACCCCCGGAGCGTTACATCGAAAATTGAGCGGGGCCTACCCCGCCGTCTGCGTCGCAGCCTGAGGAACAAGCATGAAATATCGCCTGGGCGACCTGCGGGTCGAGAGCCACCCCACCAGTTGGGCCGCCCCCAACGCCACGCTCATTGGCAACGTGCGCCTGCAAGCCAATTCCAGTGTGTGGTTTGGCGCGGTGTTGCGCGGTGATAACGAGCTGATCGACATTGGCGAAGGCAGCAACGTGCAGGATGGCACGGTGATGCACACTGACATGGGCTCGCCATTGACGTTGGGCAAGGGCGTGACCGTGGGCCACAATGCCATGCTGCATGGCTGTACAGTGGGCGACTTCAGCCTGGTCGGTATCAACGCAGTGATCCTCAATGGCGCACGCATCGGCAAGCACTGCATCATCGGCGCCAACGCACTGATTGCCGAGGGCAAGGAAATCCCGGACGGTTCGCTGGTGATGGGCTCGCCGGGCAAGGTGGTACGCGAGCTGACCGAGCAGCAGAAACGCATGCTGGAAGCGAGTGCTGCACATTACGTGCATAATGCCCAGCGTTATGCGCAAGCGTTGGTGGTTGATGATGAGTGATGTAGCAGAGCGGCCGGTGGCATCGCCGTGCGTGAGCATTTGCGCGCTGGACGAGCAGGATATCTGCACCGGCTGCCAGCGTACCGTGGCCGAGATTGGCCGCTGGGGGCGGATGGACAACGACGAGCGCCGGGCGGTGCTCAAGCGTTGCCATGAACGGGCAGTAGAAGCCGGCCTCATCTTGCAGGCCTGACGCGAACCCTGTAGGGGCGGGTTTACCCGCGAACGGCCCAGCGGTAATCTGTACGGCTTGCCCACAGACAGCCCGCCATGTTCTATCTGATTGCCTATATCAGCAGCGTAGTGCTGATCAACTACGCCTTCTCCAGTGCCCCGCATCTGGACATCATCTGGTCCGCCTGGGGCGGCCTGGTGTTCATCCTGCGCGACATGGTGCAGACCCGTTTCGGTCATGGCGCCCTGTTCGCCATGCTGGTGGCACTGGTGTTGTCCTATGTCACCTCGGAGCCGGCCATCGCCCTGGCCAGCGCCACTGCGTTCTTCATTTCCGAGCTGATCGACTGGCTGGTGTTCAGCATCACCCGTCGGCCGCTGCGCGACCGCCTGTGGCTCAGTTCGGCGCTGAGCATCCCGGTGGATACCTTCATTTTCTTCGGCATGATCGGCGCTTTGACCCCGGCAGTCATCGGCACCGCGATGGCCTCGAAGTTCGCCGGTGTAACGGCGGTGTGGCTGGCCATGGCATTTCGCGCCCGGCGGGCCGCCGTGGCCGGTTGATGGTGTAGAATAGTGGTCCTTTTTCAGCGGGTGGCGCCTAGCCTGGCGCGGCCCCGGATGCCTTCGAGGACCTGAAATGACCCGTATCGGAACCCCATTGTCGCCCACCGCGACCCGTGTACTGCTCTGCGGCTGTGGCGAGCTGGGCAAGGAAGTGGTAATCGAGCTGCAGCGCCTGGGCGTCGAAGTAATCGCCGTCGACCGTTACGCCAATGCTCCGGCAATGCAGGTGGCGCACCGCAGCCATGTGGTCAACATGCTCGATGGCGTTGCCCTGCGCGCGGTGATCGAAGCCGAGAAGCCGCACTACATCGTTCCGGAAATCGAAGCCATCGCCACCGCCACCCTGGTCGAGCTGGAAAACGAAGGCTTCACCGTGGTGCCCACCGCCCGCGCCACCCAGTTGACCATGAACCGCGAAGGCATCCGCCGCCTGGCTGCCGAAGAGCTGGACCTGCCAACCTCGCCGTACCACTTCGCCGACACCTATGAAGACTACGCCAAGGCCGTAGCCGACCTGGGTTACCCGTGCGTGGTCAAACCGGTGATGAGCTCGTCGGGCAAGGGCCAGAGCTTGCTGCGCAGCGATGCTGACCTGCAGGCGTCGTGGGACTATGCCCAGGAAGGCGGCCGCGCTGGCAAGGGCCGGGTGATTGTCGAAGGTTTCATCGACTTCGAATATGAAATCACCCTGCTGACCGTGCGCCACGTGGGCGGTACCACCTTCCTTGAACCTGTCGGGCACCGTCAGGAGAAGGGCGATTACCAAGAGTCCTGGCAGCCACAGGCCATGAGCCCGAAGGCGCTGGCCGAATCGCAGCGCGTGGCCAAGGCGGTCACCGATGCCCTCGGCGGTCGCGGCCTGTTTGGTGTGGAGCTGTTCGTGAAGGGCGACCAGGTGTGGTTCAGCGAAGTGTCGCCGCGCCCGCATGACACCGGTCTGGTTACCCTGATTTCCCAGGACCTGTCGCAATTCGCCCTGCATGCCCGCGCCATTCTCGGCCTGCCGATTCCGGTGGTGCGTCAGTTCGGCCCGTCGGCCTCGGCAGTGATCTTGCCCGAAGGCCAGTCCCAACAGACCAGCTTCGCCAACCTGGGCGCAGCGCTGAGCGAGCCGGATACCGCCATTCGCCTGTTCGGCAAGCCGGAAATCAACGGTACCCGCCGCATGGGCGTGTGCCTGGCGCGTGACGAATCGGTCGAACTGGCGCGGGCCAAGGCGACCCGTGCTTCGCAGGCGGTCAAGGTCGAGTTCTGATCCGAGAGTGCTGGGGCTGCTTTGCAGCCCTGTCGCGACACAAGGCCGCTCCCACAGGGATCGCGCAGCTTCCAGGCTTACGCGATCCCTGTGGGAGCGGCCTTGTGTCGCGATAGGGCCGCAAAGCGGCCCCACTGGCTTACAGCGTGGTATTGCGCGTCTCTTTCAGGCACAGCACGGCAATCAGGCTGATCACCGCCGCTACCGACACATAACCCCCCACCCAGCTCAACCCCCCCATGCTCACCAGCTTCTGGGCAAAGAACGGTGCCGCCGAAGCGCCAACGATGCCGCCCAGGTTATACGCCGCCGAGGCACCGGTATAACGCACGTGGGTCGGGAACAGCTCTGGCAGCAGTGCCCCCATCGGCGCAAAGGTCACGCCCATCAGGAACAGCTCGATGGCCAGGAACAGCGCCACCCCCGCAGTCGATCCCGAGGTCAGCAGCGGTTCCATGGTAAAGCCTGAAGCTATCGCCAGCAGGCCGCCGACGATCAGTACCGGCTTGCGCCCGTAACGGTCACTGAGCCAGGCCGACAACGGTGTGGCCAGTGCCATGAACACCACCGCGAAGCACAGCAGGCCAAGGAACGTTTCGCGGCTGTAGCCCAGTGTGGTCACGCCGTAGCTCAGCGAGAACACCGTGGAAATGTAGAACAGTGCATAGCACACCACCATGGCCGCAGCGCCCAGCAGGGTTGGCAGCCAGTATTTCGAGAACAGGTCGACCACCGGCATTTTCACCCGCTCGTGGCGGGCAACGGCCTTGGCGAACACCGGGCTCTCTTCGAGCTTCAGGCGCACGTACAGGCCTACCAGTACCAGTGCGGCGCTGAGCAGGAACGGAATGCGCCAGCCCCACTCACGGAACTGCTCGTCGCTGAGCACCAGGGCCAGGGTCAGGAACAGGCCGTTGGCTGCCAGGAAGCCGATTGACGGGCCCAGCTGCGGGAACATGCCGAACCAGGCCCGTTTGCCTTCCGGCGCGTTTTCGGTAGCCAGCAGGGCCGCGCCACCCCATTCGCCGCCCAGGCCCAGGCCTTGGCCAAAACGCAGCAGGCAGAGAATGATCGGCGCCCACACGCCAATGCTGTCATAGCCCGGCAGCACGCCAATGGCGGTGGTGGATACGCCCATCAGCAGCAGCGAGGCGACCAGCGTCGACTTGCGGCCAATGCGGTCGCCGAAGTGGCCGAACAACGCCGAGCCCAGTGGCCGGGCGAGGAAGGCGATACCGAAGGTGAGGAAGGCGGCCAGCATTTGCGCGGTGCCCGACCCGGACGGGAAGAACACCGGGCCGATCACCAAGGCTGCGGCGGTGGCGTAGACGTAGAAATCATAGAACTCGATGGCGGTGCCGATGAAGCTGGCAGTGGCGACCCGCGCAGGCGAGTTGACGGGTGTGGCAGGCGCTTGGGCGTAAGTGCTGCTTGTCATTGAATAGGTCCCTGACAGTCTGGTCCGGCTCCATGGGCTTGGCCCGCAGTGGCGTGCCCTGTAGAAGGCACGGTGACGCGGACGCCGGAGCGTTTTGTTGTGTGCGCCCGACTGACGATGGCCCAAGGGGGGTAGGGGCGGGGGCGGGTACTGTTCGGGGTGTTGACGCAGGACCGCAGGGCGTATCAGTGGAGCGGACTGGCCGTGGAGCGCCGGGTGCGGGTAGCAGGCGTGACGGCGGGGCTGGGTAAGCGTGACCCGAGTATAGCTATCGGGTCACGGTCCACACCAGTACCTTGCTGGCGCAATTGTCCTCTGTTTCAAGGATTTCCAGGCGATAGCGGCCTATCTTCAGGCAAACAGCGCTTTCCGGGATGCTTTCCAGCGCTTCGGTGACCAGCCCGTTGAGGGTTTTCGGCCCGCCGTCGCAGGGCAGGTGCCAGCTCAGGGTACGGTTGATTTCGCGTAACGAAGCGGTGCCATCGATGACGAAGGTGCCATCGGGTTGCGGATGCACATGCGGGTTTTCCAGGCTTTGCTCGTCCTCGAACTCGCCGACGATCTCTTCGAGAATGTCTTCCAGGGTGACGATACCCAGTACTTCGCCGTACTCGTCCACCACCACGCCCAAGCGGCGTTGCTGCTTGTGGAAGTTCAACAACTGCATTTGCAGGGGCGTGCTTTCCGGTACGAAATAGGGTTCGTAGCAGGCGCTGTGCAGCGCTTCCAGGGTCAGCTCGGCCTTGGGCAGCAGGTGGCTGATCAGCTTGGTGTTGAGGATCGCTTCGACCTGGTTGATGTCGTTGTGGTAGACCGGCAGGCGGGTGTGGCGGCTGACGATCAACTGCTCGATGATGCGTTCGATCGGCTCGTCGAGGTTGATGCCATCCACTTCGTTGCGCGGCACCAGGATGTCGTTGACGGTGATCTTGTCCAACGACTGCAGGCCGTCGAGCAGGCCATGGCGAGGTGCTTCGTGCTGTTCATCCTCATCAAAGTCGTCGGCATCCTGCGTATGCAGGGCCACAGCGGTGGGCTGTGCACGGAACGGGCGCAGCATGAGCTTGGCGGCGCCGTCCAGCAGACAGGCCAGTGGCTGCAGCAGTGCGAGAGGCACTTTCAGCAGGCTGGCGCCAAGGCTCACGAACGCCTGCGGGTTACGTCGGGCCAGGCGCCGCGGCAGGTATTCGGCAAACACCAGCAAGGCGAGGGTCGCGGCCAGGCCCGCCAGCCAGAAGCCGTGCTCGCCGCTCTGGCGCTGGCCCATCAGGCAGGCCAGCCCCAGCACCAGTAGCTTGCCCAGGCTGGCGCACAGCACCAAGGCCTGGGCCGGCAGCACGGGATGGCCATCTTCGCCGGCGCGCAGTGCGCCATTGAGCTGCAGGCGGGCAGCCTCCACGGCGGTGAACAGTGCTGACCACAAAAGGGCCAGTGCCAGAGTGCCGAATAGCGGTGCGTACGGCAGGGTGTCCATGGGCGGCCGTCAGATATGCAAGATGAATTCGCGAACCAGCTTGCTGCCGAAATAGGCCAGCATCAGCAGGCAGAAACCGGCCAGCGTCCAGCGGATGGCCATGTGGCCCCGCCAACCCAGGCGGGTGCGGCCCCACAGCAGCACGCTGAACACCACCCAGGCGACACAGGCCAGCAAGGTCTTGTGCGCCAGGTGCTGGGCAAACAGGTTGTCGAGGAACAGCCAGCCGGAGATCAGCGACAGCGACAACAGGCACCAACCGGCCCAGAGGAAGCCGAACAGTAGGCTTTCCATGGTTTGCAGTGGCGGGAAGTTGCGAATCAGCCCGGACGGGTGCTTGTTCTTCAGCTGGCGGTCCTGCAGCAGCAACAGCAGCGACTGGAACACCGCGATGGTGAACAGCCCGTAGGCCAGGATCGACAACAGGATATGCGCAAGGATGCCCGGTTCTTCATTGATCAGCGGCACCGTACCGGGGGGCGCGAACTGCGCCAGCAGTGCCGTTACCGCGCCCAGCGGGAACAGCAGCACCAGCAGGTTTTCCACCGGTATGCGCAGGCAGGCCAGCAATGTCAGGGTAATGACTGCCACGGCGATTAGGCTGGCGGCGCTGAAGAAGTCCAGGCTCAGCCCCAGCGGGGTGATCAGCTGGAAGAACAGTGCGCCGGCCTGGGCCAGCACCGCGAAGGCACCCAGCAGGCAAAGCAGGCGCTTGTCGGCCTTGCGGCCCTGGGCCAGGTGAGAGCCCTGGTAGATGGCCGCTGCTATATATAGGCCGGCGGCGATCAGGTTGGGAATGAGGCTGGGAGAGGAGACCATAAGTCCTGGTTGGCGAGCCTTTAAAGAGACGGAGTTTGGCATAGATTCTGCCGCTCTAGGAAGACTGAAGGGTTGTGTCAGGGCATTCGCGGGTACGCCCGCTCCCACAGGTACGGCCCAGGCCTGCAAGCCGTGAAGATCCTGCGGGAGCGGGCGCGCTCGCGAAGAGGCCAGCACAGCCACCGAATATCTACCAAGGTGTGCGTCGCCGCTGCACTTCGCTATAATCGCCGCCTTGCTGTGCCCGGCGGGTGTGTATTTCCCCCCTGGCACCTGACAAACCTCGGCTTTACTGGGCCTGAAAGGATCACCATGTTCGAAAACCTGACCGACCGCCTGTCACAGACGCTGCGCCATGTCACCGGCAAGGCCAAGCTGACCGAAGACAACATCAAGGACACGCTGCGCGAAGTGCGCATGGCGCTGCTCGAGGCCGACGTTGCCCTGCCGGTAGTCAAGGATTTCGTCAACAGCGTCAAGGATCGTGCGGTCGGTACCGAGGTGTCGCGCAGCCTGACCCCGGGCCAGGCCTTCGTGAAGATCGTCCAGGCCGAGCTGGAAAGCCTGATGGGCGCGGCCAACGAAGACCTCGCACTGAACGCCGCCCCGCCTGCTGTCGTGCTGATGGCGGGCCTGCAGGGCGCGGGTAAGACCACCACCGCCGGCAAGCTGGCGCGCTTTCTTAAAGAGCGCAAGAAAAAGAGCGTGATGGTGGTGTCTGCCGACGTCTATCGTCCGGCGGCGATCAAGCAGTTGGAAACACTGGCCAACGATATCGGCGTCACCTTCTTCCCGTCCGATATCAGCCAGAAGCCGGTGGCCATCGCCGAAGCCGCCATCCGTGAAGCCAAGCTGAAGTTCATCGACGTGGTCATTGTCGACACCGCCGGCCGTCTGCACATCGACGCCGACATGATGGACGAGATCAAGGCGCTGCACGCTGCCGTCAAACCGATCGAGACGCTGTTCGTGGTCGACGCCATGACCGGCCAGGACGCTGCCAACACCGCCAAGGCCTTTGGCGAGGCGCTGCCGCTGACCGGTGTGGTGCTGACCAAGGTTGACGGTGACGCCCGTGGCGGTGCTGCGCTGTCGGTACGCGCAATCACCGGCAAACCGATCAAGTTCATCGGTATGGGTGAGAAGACCGAGGCGCTCGAGCCGTTCCACCCCGACCGCGTCGCTTCGCGCATCCTCGGCATGGGTGACGTGCTCAGCCTGATCGAGCAGGCTGAGCAGACCATCGACAAGGCCAAGGCCGACAAGCTGGCCAAGAAGCTGAAGAAGGGCAAGGGCTTCGACCTCGAAGACTTCCGTGACCAGCTGCAGCAAATGAAGAACATGGGCGGCCTCGGCGGCCTGATGGACAAGCTGCCAAGCATCGGCGGGGTCAACCTGTCACAAATGGGCAACGCCCAGGGCGCGGCCGAAAAGCAGTTCAAGCAGATGGAAGCGATCATCAACTCCATGACCCCGGCCGAGCGCCGCGACCCTGACCTGATCAGCGGTTCGCGCAAGCGCCGTATTGCGTTGGGTTCCGGTACCCAGGTGCAGGACATCGGCCGGCTGATCAAGCAGCACAAGCAGATGCAGAAGATGATGAAGAAGTTTTCTGCCAAAGGCGGCATGGCCAAGATGATGCGCGGCCTCGGTGGGATGCTGCCAGGTGGCGGCATGCCAAAGCTGTAACCCCTGATTCGGGTGCCTGCCTTTTGTCGGGCAGGCGCCCAGAACCCCCGCTGTAGCGGGGCAACAGCCGCGAATTTCGCGGCGCAACCGGCAAATCTGGACGGCAGGGCGAGGCCTTGCCGAAAAAGTCATTTGCAAATGTCCGTGTATTCCCCGAGAATATGCGGCCTTTTGGGCACCCGTGTGCCTATTTGGCATTCAGATTTGCAGTACCAGCTGCTGTATCAACTGCAGCACCGACTATAGGAACGATGTTCACATGGTAACCATTCGTCTGGCCCGTGGCGGCTCGAAAAAGCGCCCATTCTACCACCTGACCGTGACCAACTCGCGTAACGCCCGTGACGGCCGTTTCGTTGAGCGCGTAGGTTTCTTCAACCCAATCGCTGCTGGCGCCGAAGTTAAGCTGTCGGTCAACCAAGAGCGCGTCACCTACTGGCTGAGCCAGGGTGCACAGCCGTCTGAGCGTGTTGCTCAGCTGCTGAAGGAAGCTGCCAAGGCCGCTGCCTGAATAGTATGAACGCGACGCCAGAAAAGGCTGACGACCTCATCGTCGTTGGCAAGATTTTTTCGGTTCACGGCGTTCGCGGCGAGGTGAAGGTGTATTCCTTTACCGATCCGATTGAAAACCTGTTGGATTATCCACGCTGGACGCTTCGGCACGAAGGCAAGGTAAAGCAGGTCGAGCTGGTCAGCGGTCGTGGCTCCCAAAAGGGCCTGGTCGTGAAGCTGAAAGGTCTCGACGATCGCGATGAAGCCCGTCTTCTGAGCGGTTACGAAATCTGCATCCCGCGGAGCCTTTTGCCCAACCTGGCTGCCGACGAGTACTACTGGTACCAGTTGGTAGGTCTGAAGGTCATCAACCAGGACGAACAACTGTTCGGCAAGGTCGATCACCTGTTGGAGACCGGTGCGAACGATGTAATGGTGGTCAAGCCCTGCGCAGGCAGCCTGGATGATCGCGAGCGTCTGTTGCCCTATACGGAGCAATGTGTGCTGGCAATCGACCTCGAAGCAGGCGTGATGCGGGTCGAATGGGACGCGGACTTCTAAACGATGGGTAACCTTCGCGTAGACGTCATCACGTTGTTCCCCGAGATGTTCTCGGCCATCACGGAGTACGGCATTACCAGCCGCGCGGTGAAACAAGGGTTGCTTCAGGTGACTTGCTGGAACCCGCGGGACTACACCACAGATCGTCACCACACGGTAGATGATCGGCCGTTTGGCGGTGGTCCGGGCATGGTGATGAAAATCAAGCCTCTGGAAGACGCCTTGGTTAGCGCCAGGCAGGCGACCGGAGCAGCGGCGAAGGTGATCTACCTTTCGCCACAAGGCCGCAAGCTGACTCAGCAGGCGGTCAAAGGCCTGGCCGAACAGGAATCGTTGATCCTGATCGCCGGTCGTTATGAAGGCATCGACGAGCGCTTTATCGAGGCTCATGTCGATGAGGAGTGGTCGATTGGCGACTATGTGCTTTCCGGTGGCGAGCTGCCGGCCATGGTACTGATCGATGCGGTTACGCGACTGCTGCCCGGAGCTTTAGGGCATGTGGACTCGGCGGAAGAAGATTCCTTCACCGACGGTCTGCTCGATTGCCCGCACTACACCCGGCCTGAGGTGTATGCGGATCAGCGTGTTCCCGACGTGTTGCTAAGTGGCAACCATGCACATATCCGGCGTTGGAGGATGAAGCAGTCCCTTGGTAGGACCTTCGAACGACGCGCCGATCTTCTGGAAAGTCGCTCGCTTTCTGGAGAAGAGAAGAAGCTGCTCGAGGAATATCTCCGCGAGCGGGACGATAGTTAAACGTATCGATGGTGGATCGCGTATCCATCTTAGGAGCACAGCATGACCAACAAGATCATCCAGCAGCTCGAAGCCGAGCAGATGAGCAAGGAAATCCCGACCTTCGCACCAGGCGACACCGTTGTCGTTCAGGTTAAAGTGAAGGAAGGTGAGCGTTCCCGTCTGCAGGCGTTCGAAGGCGTCGTTATCGCCAAGCGTAACCGCGGTCTGAACAGCGCCTTCACCGTGCGCAAGATCTCCAGCGGCGTTGGCGTAGAGCGTACCTTCCAGACCTACAGCCCGCAAATCGACAGCCTGGCCGTGAAACGTCGTGGTGACGTGCGTAAAGCCAAGCTGTACTACCTGCGCGACCTGTCCGGCAAAGCCGCTCGCATCAAGGAAAAACTGTCCTGAGTGCAGTTTGCCCGGTGGCCGAGGCCGCCTAGCGAGAAAAAAGCAGCCTTCGGGCTGCTTTTTTGCGTTTTGAAACCCCGAAAATGTGATTGCCATGACGACCCGAGACCAGGAAATCCAGCGCCGCACCGAACTGTCGGTTACCCGCGTGACCAAGGCGGTGTTCCCCAATACAACCAACCACCACAACACCCTGTTCGGCGGCACCGCCCTGGCCTGGATGGACGAAGTGTCGTTCATCGCTGCCACGCGTTTCTGCCGCCTGCCGCTGGTGACCGTGTCTACCGACCGTATCGATTTCAAGCACCCGATTCCGGCGGGCTCGATCGTCGAGCTGGTGGGTACGGTGATCAAGGTCGGCAATACCAGCTTGCAGGTGCAGGTGGATGTGTTTGTCGAGAACATGTACCTGGATGGCCGTGATCGGGCAATCCATGGGGTGTTCAGCTTCGTCGCCATTGACGAGGACAAGCGCCCGGTGCCCGTGCTACCAGGCACCTGAGCATTACGGTTGCGCTGCTGGCTCGATCAATGCCACCAAGGTCCAGCCCGGTTGTGGCTGCAACGGGTTATCAGGGCTGGCTACATGGACCCAGCCATGGCCATCGCGCGCGAACAGCAAGTTTGCCCGTTCGCCATGCAGTGCCTGGTAGGCATCCCAGCCAAAGCCTTCGGTCAGGTTGGTGCTATACAGCTCGGCGCCTTGATGCAGACGGTTGGCCAGTTGCAGGTAGGTCATCGGCTTGGCCCCCAATAGATGCCCGCGGTGTTCTTCGGCCGCCCGATGCTTGTCGCTACGTTGTTTCTCCAGGCCACTGGCTAGCACGAACAGCCGGCTGTGGCCGAAATCATGACGGAACCTGGCGCAGGCCAGGGCATTGATTTCGCCGGCGGGAGAGAGGCCCAGCAAGTGCCCGAGGCCGACCAGGTCCAGATGGGCGTCGGCATGCTGCGAGGCCGGGTTGCCAAAGTAGGTCGTGAGCCCGTCCATGCGTGCGGCGCGGATGTTTTCCCAGCTGGAGTCCGTCAGCAAAACCCGGCAGCCCAATTGTTGAAGGGCTTTGGCGATGGCCCGGGCCGGTTCGTTGGCACCGACGATGAGAAACCCGCTGGGTGCCGGTTCGGCGACCTTGAGCAAGCGTGCCAGCGGCCTGGCCGTGGCGCTTTGCAGTACCACCGTGCCAATGATTACCGCGAAGGTCAACGGTACCAGCAGCAAGGCATCCTGGTGGCCGGCCTGGTGCAGACGGATGGCAAAAATAGCGGAAACGGCCGCAGCAACGATGCCGCGTGGCGCAATCCAGGCCAGCAGCGCGCGCTCCCGCCAGTTGAGTGTCGAGCCCAGTGTGGCCAGCCAAACGTTGAGCGGACGTGCCAGCAGCTGGATCACCAGCAACAATGCCAGCACAGCAGGGCCAAGGCCCAGCAGGGCATGCAGGTCAAGGCGTGCAGCCAGCAGGATGAACAGGCCGGATATCAGCAGCACACTGAGGTTTTCCTTGAAGTGCAGGATTTGCCGCACATCAACCCCGCGCATGTTGGCCAGCCACATGCCCATCACGGTCACCGCCAGCAGCCCGGACTCGTGCACGATCTGGTTGGCGGCGATGAAAATGCCCAGTACCGCCGCCAAAGACGCGAGATTGTGCAGATATTCTGGTAGCCACTGTTCGCGCATGATTTGCCCCAGTACCCAGCCCCCTGCCGCGCCCAGGGCGGTACCGCAGAAGATCACACCGGCAAAAGTGATAAGGCTCTGGCTCAGGCCGTTACCCTCGGCGCTGGCGATGATGAAGCTGTATACCACCACGGCGAGCAGCGCGCCGATGGGGTCGATCATGATTCCTTCCCAGCGCAGGATGTTCGCGATCGCAGACTTTGGCCGCACCACGCGCAACATCGGCACGATCACCGTGGGGCCGGTCACCAGCGTCAGGGTGCCGAAAAGAATCGCCAGCGGCCAGTCGAACCCGAGCAGCCAGTGGGTTGCCAGTGCAATCACCAGCCAGGTGACCAGTGCACCCACCGTGACCAGGCGATGCACCACGCTGCCGATCTCGCGCCACTGCGACAGGTGCAGGGTCAGGCTGCCTTCGAACAGAATCAGCGCTACCGCCAGCGACACCAGCGGCATCAGCAATGGGCCGAACAGCGCCTCGGGGTCGAGCCATCCCAGCGCTGGGCCGGCAAGGATCCCGGCCAACAACAGAAACAGAATCGCCGGCAGCTTCAGGCGCCAGGCCAGCCACTGGCAGGCGAGCGCTGCTGCGCCGATGCCGCCCACACTCAGAAGGATCTGCTGTTCGCTCATGCGGGCTCCCTATGCCGACGTTGTTATGAAAGACTAAGCGCCATTTCGTCGTTTGCCACCGAGATTTCATGCCCGCCCTCGACCACCCCCTGATCGACCAGTTCCTTGACGCCCTATGGCTGGAAAAAGGCCTGTCCGACAACACCCGCGTGTCCTACCGCAGCGACCTGGCCCTGTTCAATGGCTGGCTGCAGGAGCATTCGGTATCGCTGCCAGACGCCGGCCGCGACCTGATCCTCGATCACCTGGCCTGGCGCCTGGATCAGGGCTACAAGCCACGTTCCACGGCGCGTTTCCTCTCCGGTCTGCGCGGCTTTTTCCGTTACCTGCTGCGGGAAAAGCTGGTGGCCATCGACCCGACCCTGCAGGTCGACATGCCGCAATTGGGCAAGCCGCTACCCAAGTCGCTGTCCGAAGCCGATGTCGAAGCCCTGTTGCAGGCTCCGGACCTGGGCGAAGCCATTGGCCAACGCGACCGTGCCATGCTCGAAGTGCTCTACGCGTGCGGCCTTCGGGTTACCGAACTGGTCAGCCTGACCCTCGACCAGGTCAACCTGCGCCAGGGTGTGCTGCGGGTGATGGGCAAGGGCAGCAAGGAACGCCTGGTGCCCATGGGTGAAGAGGCGGTGGTGTGGTTGGAGCGCTACCAGCGCGATGGTCGCGCCGAACTGCTCAATGGCCGTCCCAGCGACGTACTGTTCCCCAGTCAGCGCGGCGAGCAGATGACGCGCCAGACCTTCTGGCACCGTATCAAACACCACGCACGGGTTGCCGGCATCGACAAGCCGCTGTCGCCGCACACCCTGCGGCATGCCTTCGCCACCCACCTGCTCAACCACGGTGCCGACTTGCGGGTGGTGCAGATGCTGCTGGGCCACAGTGACCTGTCGACCACGCAGATCTATACCCACGTCGCCAAGGCCCGCCTGCAGCAGTTGCACGCCCAGCACCACCCGCGTGGATGAATGTTTTTCATGTTCCGCCGACCGGTCCTTGCGACCCCCTTCACGGGCAGCGTGATGTGGTAGGCTTGAGCGGTTTGCACCAAGGGCCGCACGGTCACCGCGTATTTTCCGCAGGTGGCGCCCTCCGGCCCCTGTCCGCCTTCAGGAGTTCCCATGCGCGTGACCCAGTTTTTCGCCGCCGCCGCGTTGGCGCTGGCCAGTACCTTTGCCGTTGCCGCGGCAACCGATAGCAACGCCGGTGCCGAGCAGGCCATCCGTAAATCGTTGCAGAACCTCGAGTTGGAAGTGCCCGTGGAAAGCGTGGCCAGCAGCCCGCTCAACGGCCTGTATGAAGTCAAGCTGCAGGGCGGCCGCGTGCTGTACGCCAGCGCTGACGGCCAGTTCGTGATGCAGGGCTACCTGTTCCAGATCCAGGACGGCAAGCCGGTCAACCTCACCGAAAAAACCGAACGCCAAGGTATCGCCAAGCTCATCAACGGCATTCCAGCCGCCGAGATGGTGGTTTATCCTGCCAAAGGCGAGACCAAGTCGCACATCACCGTGTTCACCGACACTACCTGCCCGTACTGCCACAAACTGCACGCCGAAGTGCCTGAGTTGAACCGTCGCGGTATCGAAGTGCGCTATGTCGCCTTCCCGCGTCAGGGCCTCGGTTCGGCGGGTGACCAGCAGTTGCAGGCGGTGTGGTGCTCCAGCGACCGCCGTGGGGCGATGGACAAAATGGTCGAAGGTGAAGAAATCAAGGCCGCCAAGTGCACCAACCCGGTCAGCAAGCAGTTCCAGCTGGGTCAGTCGATCGGTGTCAACGGCACGCCGGCCATTGTTCTTGAAAGCGGCCAGGTCATTCCGGGCTACCAGCCGGCACCGCAGGTCGCCAAGCTGGCACTTGCCAAGTAATCCAGTTCAGTACGCCGTCGTCATGGGGTGACGGCAAGTTTCACGGTCGGCAAACGTGTCGGCCGTTCAATGGGGAGTTCACAGTGAAACCGGTCAAAGTAGGCATCTGTGGGTTGGGGACCGTCGGTGGCGGAACCTTCAATGTACTTCAGCGCAACGCCGAGGAGATTGCCCGCCGTGCCGGGCGCGGTATTGAAGTGGCACAGATCGCCATGCGCTCGCAGAACCCGAACTGCCAGATTACCGGTACCCCCATTACCGCTGACGTGTTCGAAGTTGCAAGCAACCCGGAGATCGACATTGTCATCGAGCTGATCGGTGGCTATACCATCGCCCGCGACCTGGTGCTGAAGGCCATCGAAAACGGCAAGCACGTGGTCACTGCCAACAAGGCGCTGATTGCCGTGCACGGCAACGAAATCTTCGCCAAAGCTCGCGAGAAGGGCGTGATTGTCGCTTTCGAGGCGGCCGTAGCCGGTGGCATCCCGGTGATCAAGGCCATCCGCGAAGGCCTGTCGGCCAACCGCATCAACTGGCTGGCTGGCATCATCAACGGCACCGGTAACTTCATCCTCACCGAAATGCGTGAGAAGGGCCGTGCCTTCCCGGACGTGCTGGCCGAAGCTCAGGCGCTGGGCTACGCCGAAGCCGACCCGACCTTTGACGTAGAAGGCATTGACGCTGCGCACAAGCTGACGATCCTGGCGTCCATCGCGTTCGGTATCCCGCTGCAGTTCGACAAGGCCTACACCGAAGGTATCACCCAGCTGACAACGGCAGACGTGAACTACGCCGAGGCGTTGGGCTACCGCATCAAGCACCTGGGCGTGGCGCGTCGCACCGCCGAAGGTATCGAGCTGCGCGTGCACCCGACGCTGATCCCGGCCGACCGTCTGATCGCCAACGTCAACGGCGTGATGAACGCTGTCATGGTCAACGGTGATGCTGCCGGCTCCACCCTGTACTACGGTGCCGGCGCGGGTATGGAGCCTACCGCTTCGTCAGTGGTCGGCGACCTGGTCGACGTGGTCCGTGCCATGACCTCCGACCCGGAAAACCGTGTGCCGCACCTGGCCTTCCAGCCAGACTCGCTGTCGGCCCACCCGATCCTGCCGATCGAAGCCTGCGAAAGCGCCTACTACCTGCGTATCCAGGCCAAGGATCACCCGGGCGTTCTGGCCCAGGTCGCCAGCATCCTCTCGGAGCGCGGTATCAACATCGAGTCGATCATGCAGAAGGAAGCCGAGGAGCAGGACGGCCTGGTGCCAATGATCCTGGTGACCCATGGCGTGGTCGAGCAGCGTATCAATGACGCCATCGTAGCCCTGGAAGCCCTGCAGGACGTGGTCGGCAAGGTTGTGCGCATTCGCGTCGAGCAGCTCAACTAACAAATATTGCCGACGGGCCGCCCGCGCGGCCCCGGCCCCAGCATCGAAGGTTTGCACCCATGCGCTATATCAGTACCCGCGGCCAGGCACCGGCCCTGAATTTCGAAGACGTGCTGCTGGCTGGCCTGGCCAGCGACGGCGGCCTCTACGTGCCGGAAAACCTGCCACGCTTCACCCAGGAAGAAATCGCCTCGTGGGCCGGCTTGCCCTACCACGAGCTGGCCTTCCGCGTGATGCGCCCGTTCGTCGAAGGCAGCATCGCCGACGCCGACTTCAAGAAGATCCTCGAAGAAACTTACGGCGAGTTCGCCCACGCTGCGGTCGCCCCGTTGCGTCAGCTGAACAGCAACGAGTGGGTGCTGGAGCTGTTCCACGGCCCGACCCTGGCGTTCAAGGACTTTGCCCTGCAGTTGCTCGGCCGCCTGCTTGACCATGTGCTGGCCAAGCGCAACGAGCGCGTGGTCATCATCGGTGCCACCAGCGGTGATACCGGTTCTGCCGCGATCGAAGGCTGCCGCCGTTGCGACAACGTCGACATCTTCATCCTGCACCCGCACCAGCGTGTGTCGGAAGTGCAGCGCCGTCAGATGACTACCATCTTTGGCGACAACATCCACAACATCGCCATCGAAGGCAACTTCGATGACTGCCAGGAAATGGTCAAGGCCAGTTTCGCCGACCAGTCGTTCCTCAAGGGCACCCGCCTGGTCGCCGTCAACTCGATCAACTGGGCGCGGATCATGGCCCAGATCGTCTACTACTTCCATGCAGCCTTGCAGCTGGGTGGCCCGGCGCGCTCGGTGGCGTTCTCGGTACCGACCGGCAACTTCGGCGACATCTTCGCCGGCTACCTGGCGCGCAACATGGGCCTGCCGGTCAGCCAATTGATCGTCGCCACCAACCGTAACGACATCCTGCACCGCTTCATGAGCGGCAACCAGTACGTCAAGGAAACCCTGCACGCGACCCTGTCGCCGTCGATGGACATCATGGTCTCGTCCAACTTCGAGCGCCTGCTGTTCGACCTGCATGGCCGCAACGGTGGTGCGATTGCCGAGCTGATGGCCAACTTCAAGCAAGGTGGCGGCTTCAGCGTCGAGCAAGACCGCTGGACCGAAGCCCGCAAACTGTTCGACTCGCTGGCTGTCAGCGACGAGCAAACCTGCGAGACCATCGCAGAAGTGTTCGCCGCCACCGGTGAAGTGCTCGACCCGCATACCGCAATCGGCGTCAAGGCTGCCCGCGAGTGCCGCCGCAGCCTGGACACGCCAATGGTGGTGCTGGGTACCGCGCACCCGGTCAAGTTCCCGGACGCGGTGGAGAAGGCCGGTGTGGGCAAGGCGCTGGAGCTACCCGCGCACCTCAGCGACCTGTTCAGCCGTGAAGAGCGTTGCACGGTCCTGGCCAATGACCTGAAGGCTGTACAGGGCTTTGTCAGCCAGCACGGCAACCGCGGCAAGCCGCTGTAATTGCATGGCGTTTGGGGCTGCAGCGCAGCCCCAACGTCTCAGCCCTTTCCCTCCTGTCTATCAGAAACATCCTATTCAGCCTGCCGGGCGCCAAGCATAAATTAGCCGGTCCTCCCATCAGGAGCGGCTCATGCACCAGCCCTATGTGTTGATTCACCAGGCTCGCCCATCCCACCAGATCCTCTTGCACCAGGCCCTCAATGGCCAAGGCGTCTTCAACGTGCGCATCAGCGAAAGCGTCGCTGACCTCGACGCCTGCCTCTGCGCTGAGCGTCGCCCTGACTTGCTGATCCTTGACCACGCCATGCCTGCCCGGGCCGGCCTTGCTTTGCTCGCCCAGCAGCGACGAGTGCGCGCATTGCTGTTCGTCGGCCAGCCTGCCCCAACGCGTCAAAACCTTGCCCAGGAGGCCAGAAAATGTGGCATGTGGGTGCTCGACGAGTTGCCCTGGCCGCTGTCGATGCCACGCCTGCAGCATGCCTTGCAAACACTGCAGGTGCGCCCAGGGAGGCGTATTCAAACTGTCATGCCAGCCCCGCATGCTCACTGAAGCGGGCGCGGTTTGACGAACTTTCTGCGGCGCCTGCTGGTCAGTTACTTTAGGTCCCACCACGCAGCGAGTGATCCGGATGGAAAGAATCTGCAGCCTGCTCAACGAAGCCCTGACGCCCTATCAGACCCACCTCGGCATCGCCGATCCCAGTGGTAATCGCCAACTGACCGTTCACGACCCTCTCTCAGGTATTACCTTGCGGCGCACGGTCAGCGAGCGCCAATTGCAGGAGCAACGCCTGCTGATCGACCTCGTGGACGGCTTGCACCGAGACCTGCAGATAGCTGAGGGGCGGTTGCAGCCTTGTGTGATTGCGGCATTGCAGCATCGCCAACAACCGCAGGGAACCTTTGCCTGAGTGGCCTATCAGACAGTGTAGGGGCAGCCAGCCAGTGCTTTGCTCCGGCGCTGGCAAGGCTGCCACGGGAAGTCCTCAAGGGCTTTCGCTTGGCCCCGGGCGTCTTCCCCAGCGCCTGGGGTTTCTTTTTCTGGGCAGGCACGTATCCCTCGGCTGCTCCTGCAACGACGGTGCAGACCGGTTGGGCTTATTTGTCCTCAAAGAAACGCCGGCTTTCCTCCAGATAGTCCTCCCGCAATGCCAGGTCCAGCCAGCGGGCATACAACCCTGGCAACACATCCCGGCGCAGGGTGGGCAGCAACTGGTCGATGTGGGCAACTGCCGCACGCCCCAATTCGCTGTCTGAACAGCCCACATGCAGAAACTGGTAGCGATCCACGCCCTGCACAGTATGAAACTGGTAGTCAGCCAGTGACCCGCCTTGTTGTTGGATCAGGTAGCGAACTTCAGGCCAGTAGCCGAGCACCAGGCGCAGGCGCCCCAACTGCTGCATCTGCAGCAGGTTGGCGGTGGCCTCGTTGCCGTAGTGGCGGCTGAGCGCGCTGTCGGGTAACTGGCGCAAGATGCTGTCAATCTGCGTGCCGTAGCTGCGTTCCGCGACAATCCCAAGCTTTAGCGGGGCCTTGCTCAGCAGGCCATGCAGGTCCACCTGCTGGCCGTCGAGGTAGGGTGCCACCAGCGCCTGGTTTTCCTTGCGCAACACCAGGCCGCCGCTGAGCACGCCCAGCGATGGAACAGAAAAATGCACATATTTGGCCCGTTCCGGTGTCCACAGCAGGGTTGGGTCGCAGGTGAAGGTGTCACGGTCTTGCAGCATCTGCAGGCTGCGGGCGCGGTTGACCCGCACGATGCTGTGTTCGTACTCGGGCATCTGCCTTATCAGCAGCGGTAACAACTGGTCGATGACCCCCCGGCCTTCTTCCGGGCCATCAAAAATGGTGAACGGTGGCAGGTCGCGTACCAGCCAGAAGAGGTGCTCCTTGGCATGTGCGGGCTGCAACAGCAACGCAGGTAGCAGCCCGCAGAGCAGGACCAGGTGGCGTAGGCAGCGGGGCGCGCACATGGAACCGGTCAGCGCCAGGATCAGACCGTGCCCGCTGCGCGCAGGCTGGCGATGGCCGCTGCGTCGTAGCCCAGGCTGCCGAGCAGCGCCTCGGTATGCTCGCCCAAGGCCGGGCCGACCCATTCGCTAGAGCCGGGAGTCTCCGACAGCTTGGGCACGATGCCGGGCATGTGGAATGGCTTGCCATCCGGCAACTTGGCCTGCAGGAACATCTCGCGTGCCAGGTACTGGGGGTCGTTGAACATGTCTTCGGCCGAATAGATACGGCTGGCCGGCACTTCGGCAGTGGTCAGCACCTGCATCAGTTGCTCCAGTGGGAGGCTGTTGGCCCAGCGGTCGATTACCCCATACAGCTCGTCACGACGCAGGTCGCGGCCGTCGTTGCTGGCCAGGGTCGGGTCGTCGGCAAGGTCATCGCGACCGATGGCCTGCATGAAGCGCTTGAAGATCGCATCACCGTTGGCGCCGATCTGCACATGCTTGCCGTCGGCGCTTGTGTGGATGGAGGAGGGCGTGATGCCTGGCATGATGTTGCCGGTGCGTTCGCGGATGAAGCCGAACACATCGAATTCCGGGACCATGCTCTCCATCATGGCAAAGATCGCCTCGTACAGGGCCACGTCCACCACCTGGCCCTGGCCGCCATTGACTTCCCGGTGGCGCAGCGCCATCAGCGCGCCGATCACCCCCCACAGGGCGGCAATCGAGTCCCCGATGGAAATCCCGGTTCGCACCGGCGGGCGGTCATCGAAACCCGTGATGTAGCGCAGGCCGCCCATTGACTCGCCTACGGCACCGAAACCTGGCTGGTCTTTCATCGGCCCGGTCTGGCCAAAGCCCGACAGGCGCACCATCACCAGGCGCGGGTTCAGCGCATGCAGCACATCCCACCCCAAACCAAGTTTTTCCAGCACGCCCGGGCGAAAGTTTTCGATCAGGATGTCGGCCTCGGCCAGCAGGCGCTTGAGGATATCGCGGCCCTCGGGGTGCTTGAGGTTGAGGGTGAGCGACTGCTTGTTGCGGGCCTGCACGAACCACCACAGCGAGGTGCCCTCGTACAGCTTGCGCCACTTGCGCAGCGGGTCGCCGCCATCGGGCGATTCGACCTTGACCACTTCGGCGCCGAATTCGGCACAGATACGCGAGGCGAACGGCCCGGCGATCAGGGTACCGAGTTCGACAACTTTAAGGCCGGCGAGGGGTTTGCTGGGCGTCGACATGGGGTGTCCGTGGCAGTTGGGCAGAGCCGTGGTTTTATCACACGTCGGTTACGCCGGGTACTGCTGCGGGGCATGGAAGGTGCGGATGGGGTAGACTGTGCCACTTTCTTTTGCACGAAGCCCGTCGACCATGGCCCAGCCGTCCACCACCTACAAGTTCGAATTGAATCTCACCGACCTTGATCGCAACGTCTACGAAAGCGTCAAACAGACGATCGCTCGGCACCCTTCGGAAACCGAAGAGCGCATGGCAGTTCGTTTGTTGGCGTACGCGCTCTGGTACAACGAGAACTTGTCGTTTGGCCGCGGCCTGTCGGATGTCGATGAGCCAGCGCTGTGGGAAAAGAGCCTGGACGATCGCGTGCTGCACTGGATTGAAGTTGGCCAGCCTGATGCCGATCGTCTGACCTGGTGCTCGCGTCGTACCGAACGCACCAGCTTGCTGGCTTACGGCAGCCTGCGAGTGTGGGAAGGCAAAGTGGTGAGCGCGGTCAAGAACCTGAAAAACCTGAGCATTGCCGCTGTGCCGCAAGAGGTGCTGGAAACCCTGGCGACCGACATGCCGCGTAGCATCAAGTGGGACGTGATGATCAGTGAAGGTACGGTATTCGTGACTGACGACCGTGGCCAGCATGAAGTACAACTGCAGTGGCTGCTCGGTGAGCGTGGTTGAAGCAACCCATGCGTATCGAACCTCGTCCGCTGCCGCCGACCCTGCCATTTCTGGGTAACTTGCCACCCTTGCTGACCCGCCTTTACGCCGCGCGCGGCGTGCAGAGCGAGGCCGAGCTGGACAAAAGCCTGGCACGCCTGCTGCCGTACCAGCAGCTCAAGGGCATTGAGGCCGGTGTGGACCTGCTGGTCGAAGCCATCGACCAGCGCCAGCGCATCCTCATCGTCGGCGACTTCGATGCCGACGGTGCCACCGCCAGCACCGTCGGGGTGCTGGGCCTGCGCCTGCTGGGTGCGGCCCATGTCGATTACCTGGTGCCCAACCGCTTCGAGTACGGCTACGGCCTGACCCCGGAAATCGTCGAGGTGGCGCTGCAGCGCCAGCCGCAGTTGCTGATTACCGTGGACAACGGCATTTCCAGTGTCGACGGGGTGGCGGCCGCCAAGGCCGCCGGGCTCAAGGTGCTGGTCACCGACCACCACCTGCCGGGCGAGCAGTTGCCCGATGCCGATGCCATCATCAACCCCAACCAGCCGGGCTGCAGCTTTCCGAGCAAGTCCCTGGCCGGGGTAGGGGTGATCTTCTATGTGTTGATGGCCCTGCGCGCTCGCTTGCGCAGCCTTGGGCGGTACGAGGCGCAGCCACAGCCGAACATTGGCGAACTGCTCGATCTGGTGGCGCTGGGCAGTGTTGCTGACGTGGTACCGCTGGATGCCAATAACCGCATCCTGGTGCACCAAGGCCTCGAGCGCATCCGTGCCGGCCGAGCCCGACCGGGGCTGAAGGCCATTCTCGAAGTGGCCCGCCGTGATCACCGGCGCATCACCTCGACCGACCTCGGTTTCATCCTCGGCCCGCGGTTGAACGCCGCAGGGCGGCTGGACGACATGAGCCTGGGTATCGAATGCCTGCTGTGCGAAGACGCGGCGCTGGCCCAGGACATGGCCCAGCAGCTGGACGACCTGAACCAGGACCGCAAGTCCATCGAGCAGGGCATGCAGCGCGAGGCCCTGGCCCAGCTCAAGGACCTGCCGGTCGAGTCCATGCCCTACGGCTTGTGCCTGTTCGATGCCGATTGGCACCAAGGGGTGATCGGTATTCTGGCTTCGCGTCTGAAGGAACGTTACCACCGGCCGACCATTGCGTTCGCTGATGCTGGCGACGGCATGCTCAAAGGTTCGGCGCGCTCGGTGCCGGGGTTCCATATTCGCGATGCGCTGGATGCCGTGGCCGCGCGCCACCCGCAGCTGATCAGCAAGTTCGGCGGCCACGCCATGGCTGCCGGTTTGTCGTTGCCAGAAGGCAACTTCCCGGCATTCGCCGAGGCCTTCGACGAAGAAGTGCGGCGTCAACTGCGTGAAGAAGACCTGACCGGCCGGCTGTTGTCCGACGGCAGCCTGGCGGTAGAGGAGTTCCACCTCGACCTGGCCAAGGCCCTGCGCCATGCCGGCCCATGGGGCCAGCACTTCCCTGAGCCGCTGTTCCATGGCGTGTTCCAGTTGGTGGAGCAGCGTGTGGTTGGCGAACGGCACCTGAAAGTGGTGCTCAAGAGCGAATGTGGCTCGGTGCGGCTGGATGGCATTGCCTTCGGCATTGACCGCGAAGTGTGGCCAAACCCGACGGTGCGCTGGGTGGAGTTGGCGTACAAGCTGGATGTGAACGAGTTTCGCGGTAATGAGAGTGTGCAGTTGATGATTGCGCATATGGAGCCGCGCTGAGTTTAGCGTCAGGTGCCTGCCTTGGATCTTGCGCTGGGGCACAAATCGAGCGCCGCCCGCGCGGCGCTCGATCTCCCAGGTGCTGCTCAGGTTCAGTTGCACTCCTTTCTGGGGCGGTAGTAGATCGCCGCTGCCGCAATCAAGATGCTGATGCCGCTAAATGAGAAAATGATAACTGCTAGTGTGGTCTCCCGGTTTCTTACATTGATGACATGTGCCGCCATTGCAGAATCATAAAGAAACATTCCATTAGGAGCGATTAAGCGCTGAGCCGTTGCAGCGCTTTTAGAGGTTGCTATGTCAACAAAGAGTGGCGTATTTAGGTCCAGGCTCGCTGCGTCATAGTATATTTTTTCTGCATAAAGATGAGCGTTGTGGTGCTTTCCATTTGAAGTTTTAAACTTGATGCTGAACGTATAAAGAGATTTGTCGCTATCCCAGGTTTCAGGCTTGGAGGTGAGAAAGGCTGGAACTCGCGACCATAACTCTTCATTGGTGTTTTTGTGTTCGCGCCACATGAATGTGAAGCTGGTGCCTAGGGTGAGATTTATAAGTCCGCCTATTAATAGCGCTTTGGCTTGTTTGTGAGGCGGGAGTTCACGTATGAGTTTTAGCGATTGCTGCCAGATATTCATATCGGCTCGTTACGGCGTGGAGGGTTTTACAGGTTGGCTAGAAGTACTGATCCTGCTGCGCACTGCTACAGCATATGTAGTTATCTTGATTGTCCTGGTTGTCGTCAATAGGTACGGTAATTGATGGTGCTTGGTCGGGTGACTTTATACCATCTATACTTTCTATGCTTATAGTCAGTGTTGCGTCAGGGGCAGGTGTGTCAGGGGTAGATGTCACCGCTACTGAGTTGCTGCTGGAGTTTCCGCTAAGGGGAGGCGGTTGCGTTGAATTGAAAGTCTCGCTCCCTGTTGGGGCGGTGTGAGCCTGGCTGCTATCTGGAAAACTTAGTGGTTCGGTGCCTAGGGATATTTCTGAAGAGTCAGGGTTCCAGTTAACGGTTGTGATCATTCCCTGGTGGGTGGAAAGTATCTGGTCAGGTGAAGCGAGTGTGAAGTCAGGCGCAATCCGTGGCGCGGTAAAACCAGTAAGGTCACCTTGACTCAGCAGGCTGGTAAAGAGTGGAGCCATCTTGTCGTAAGCTGCTTTAGCCAGGTCAGAATTGAAGATGCTATAGAGTGTGGCGGTTACGCCCACGACTGTGGCCCCTCCAGCAATTAAAGGTGCTCCGGCCAGAATGGCGAACGAGGCCACGATGCCTGCGACGTTGCTTGCCAAACTTATGACATCTCCGCTCTTAATTTCCGCGCCCTCTTTGAGGTCTGCCGCGACTTTCAGGAAGGTCACGGTGCCAGAAAGGGTATTGGTAACAATGTTAATGAAGGGTACAGCACCTATCGGGAGGTGAGTGACGGAGACTACTGAGGCTATCGCCGTAGTTGTCTGTGCTGTTTGGATGACTAGTGAAAATCCGGTTTTATCTGTGTTGAATTGGTCGTGGATTGCTGCTGCTCCCCCAGTTTGATTGATGGGTTTTGCCGTTTTATCTATTACTGCTACTATCAGTTCGGCGCGTGTGCTCATTGTTTAATATCCTTATTCATGGTCTTGAAAGCGATAGTGATTCGCAATTTGTCGCAGTCAACGGTGGGCGCTCTGGCTCTGTGCGGTATGTGTCCGTCGAAAATCGCTATGCGTCCCGGCTTTGGTTGTATGGCAGCGATGGTGTCATTCTTCTGCTGATCGAATAGAATCAGTTCGCCGCCCCATGTGGTTTCCCACTGGGCATTGCAGAAGAGGACTGCGGTTTTTCCAGGTTCAATTGATTTGTTATCTCTATGAATAGGACTGTCTTGGCCGAAAGTCTGGCCGTTTGCGTAAACACCCAGCAGCAAACAGTCACGCATGTGAGCAAGCTGCGTGCGCCTCCAAATATCAAGTAGAAAGCCCCAATGGCTGTCGCTGGCCAGTTCATGCTCGCAGCACTCCAGTGAGGTACGTTTGCTACCGGCTATGAAGATGTGCCAGCAAGGACGTGCGAGGGGAATTGTATTAATGGGCCAGCCATATCTCCATATTGCACCCGAAAATGAATTTGTGAGTAAATTTTGCTCGTGTTCAGTAATGAACTTATCTAATACTTTCGGTTTTTCTGTAAAGGGGATATCCGTCATTGACTCAACTCGCGAGCGTGGAGGTCGGGTTTGTGCGAACTGCGTGATTGGCTTCATTGGTCGCCGTGACGTGATGGACAATAGTATTTGAGAGGCAGACCAGCGATAGGAGGAGGGAGATGTTGCTTGAGAAGAATTTCCCAAGAGAACGTAGAACTTTAAGTAATAGGCTGTAGGATTTTTCTAAGATGCCCGGTAGGCCGGGTGGAAAGGGTTGTCGTGGGTGGTACTACCCTAGCGCTTAAAGGGCGGTCGACTTTTGCTGATTACAGTCAGACCGCGGAATGAAGGAAGTTTCAGTCACCCAACGGTTTATGCGTCATGCCCAGCTCGGCATCATCCATCAGTGCCTTGGCCATGGCACTCAGGTAATGGGATGCCCAGATCATCATCGGTTTTTCATCCATCAGACCGATGATGGTCAGCTCTCTTACATAGCCCATCAACTCCGATGCCTGCTCGCGGGCATCCCGGCAGGGAATGCCTGGCTCGATGCGGAACAGGGGATGGGTCTGGTGTTCGCCTTGGAAGAAGGTGGTTTTGCCGACAGTGAATTGGGTGTCGTCTGTGGTCATCGATTCCTCTCCTGAAATTTCCTGATTGCCTGTTCTGGCCTCTTCGCGGCGGTTCGACGCCTCGATGAACCCGCTCCCACAGGTCAGGCGTAAGCCTTGGAGCCTGTGATGACCCTGTGGGAGCGGGTTCACCCGCGAAGAGGCCAGCAAATCTAACCTCAATGAAGGCTGGTACTCCGCTCCAAGGCGAGTGACAGCGCATCCGCCTGACCCCAGGCAATCTGCATGGCACGCAGCCCATTCACCAGCGATTCCCGGGTGCGGTCATCTTCGATGGCATCGAGGGTTCGGTGGCAATGGTTATAGGCGAGCATCAGGTAATGGGTGATCTTCACCACATGATCGATGGGCACGATGCCATCGCTGACGGCGTTGGTGAGGGTCTTGTCGGAGGGAAGGTCGAAATGATGGGGTGGGTCGGGGAGGATCTTTTTCATAGCAATTCCTTGAAGATTTAAGGAGTTGCCACCGCCGTTTCCACACGAAGGGCGGCAACTGTACACGGGGTGGAAAACCGGTCTTCAAGGAACCCCGGTAGGCCATACGGCCTCCCGTGTACAGCTGCCATTACGACAGGCACTTGAAGATTGACCGGGTTTCCACACCCGCATCGCTGATGCTTTCAGCGACACGAAAAGCCTAAAGGGCGGTGTTTCCAGGAACAATCAGACGCGAGTCGACAGGGTCTGTAGGATATTTTCCTCAGCTAGGCATCGCCAGCTCATATGTGTAGGAAACGTCTGATACATGCGTCGGACCATTCAGAAATCCCGGGGCCGTACTAAGGCCATTAAGTGCCTGCCTTGATTCTTGCAGGGTTGCGGAAGTCGAGCGCCGCCCGCGCGGCGCATCGCGGATAAATCCGCTCCTACAGTTTGTTTCGGGCCAGTCACTCCTGTGAGGCCACCGCTGTTCGCCTTGTTTGTTCCCTTCGATATCGAGGTGGGCACCACTGCTTTTCATCGGTCTTCAGCCATGCATCAAGGCGGTCCCTGTTGGCGGCACAGGAGTGATTGGCCCGAAACAGATGTAGGAGCGGATTTATCCGCGATGCGCCGCGCGGGCGGCGCTCGATCTCACAGGCGCTGCAAACCTTTCGGCGAACCCCTCGCCATCCCACAGAACCTTCCCCCCCACCAATCTGGTCTAGTCTCATTAATGACCGGCACCGGGCCAGGGATGTGCACTTGAGTGTCCGGGCCGGATCACCATTGGAGTCCTTGGGAGGTGCCCTCATGAGCCTGCTGCTTGAGCCTTACACCCTGCGTCAGCTGACGCTGCCCAACCGCATCGCGGTCTCGCCGATGTGCCAGTATTCCGCCATCGATGGCCTGGCCAACGATTGGCATCTCGTTCACTTGGGCTGCCGCGCCGTGGGTGGCGCTGGCCTGGTCATCAGCGAAGCCGTTGCGGTGACTGCCGATGGTCGCATCACCGCCGAAGACCTAGGCTTGTGGAACGACGACCAGATCGTCCCGTTGCAGCGCATCACCCGTTTCATTACTGCGCAAGGCGCCGTGCCGGGTATCCAGTTGGCCCACGCCGGGCGCAAGGCCAGTACCTATCGGCCATGGCTGGGCAAGCAGGGCAGCGTGAAGCTCGAAGACGGCGGCTGGCAGCCCGTGGGGCCGTCGAAAATCGCCTTCGACCCGCAGCACACACCGCCACGCGAGTTGAGCAAGGACGAAATCCAGGATGTGATCGACGCCTTCGTCGCCTCGACCGAGCGGGCGCTCAAGGCCGGCTTCAAGGTGGTCGAGATCCACGCCGCCCATGGTTATCTGCTGCACCAGTTTCTCTCACCGCTGAGCAACCAGCGCCGTGACGAATACGGCAGTTGCTTCGAGAATCGAATCCGCCTGACCCTGCAGGTGGTGGAGGCCGTGCGCAAGGTCTGGCCGGCCGAATTGCCGCTGTTCGTGCGGGTATCGGCGACTGACTGGGTCGAGGACGGCTGGAACCCGGATGAAACCGTCGAACTGGCTCGTCGCCTGCGGGGGCTGGGTGTCGACCTGATCGATGTGTCCTCCGGTGGTACCTCGGTCAACGCCGAAATTCCTACAGGCCCTGGCTATCAGACGCGCTTTGCAGAGCGCGTGCGCAAGGAAGCAGAGATCGCCACCGGCACCGTCGGCATGATCACTGAACCTGCCCAGGCCGAGCACATTCTGCGTACCGGGCAGGCCGACTTGATCTTCCTGGCTCGGGAGCTGCTGCGCGATCCTTACTGGCCGCTGCATGCCGATGATGATCTGGGTGGCAACAAGGCCACTTGGCCGGCGCAGTACCAAAGGGCGACCAGCCGCGCCAATCCGATACATGAGTCGGACTTGCGGGATTAAGCTACTGCATTCAGCTGAATGCGGCCTGGCTGAGGATGTCACTTACCCATTGGTTAATGCTCTTTTCCGCCAGTTCGGCTTTAGCAGCCACGCTGGCGTGAAGAGCAGGTTCAAGACGCAGGCTCAGCTTTCCCGAGTAAGCTTTCTGAGGTTTCCTTCCGAGTTTTTCGCAAGTCTCGATGTAGTCATCGACAGCTTCTTCGAATGCTCGACGGAGCTCACTGATTGATTCACCGTGAAAGCCGATCACGTCACGGATGCCGGCAACATGACCGATCAGTAACTGGTCTTCATCGCTGTAATCAATGCGTGCGGCATAGCCGCGGTAGGTCATTACATTCATGGTGTTACTCCTGCCTGTTCCAGGAACTGGCGCGCGCTCCGCACCTGATAGGATTTGGCATCCTTGTCGGGATGCGGTCGATGGTACGTGGCAATGGTCTCATTAAGCTCGAAGCGCACCCGCGATCCACGGCCTTCGATCGCCTTGGCGCCTATCGATATCAGAAATGACTCCAAACGCGGCCACTCCAGCGACTTTGGAACCGGCTTTTTGAAAATGGCTTCAAAGGTCGATCTTTGATGATTATTCATGGTATCAGAATATGATACCAGCTGATTGTTGGTATGTAGGATGGGCGGAGCCCTATCTGTAGGAGTGGTCTTGCGAGTTAGGGGTGCTGGGCGTCGACGTTAGCCGTGCATGGCGGTAGTCGTGTTGTGTGGCGAAAATCGAGCGCCGCCAGCGCGGCGCATCGCGAGCTGCACGTACGATGCTCGATCTCACAGGCGCTAAACCCCTATAGCCCTACACCACCGGCCCCCTCAATGCTTGATCATCACATGCCGCACACAGGTGTAGTCCTCCAGCCCATACATCGACATGTCCTTGCCATACCCCGAATGCTTCTGCCCGCCATGGGGCATTTCGCTGACCAGCATGAAGTGGGTGTTCACCCAGGTGCAGCCGTACTGCAAGCGCGCCGCCAGGCGGTGGGCGCGGCCGGTGTCGCGGGTCCATACCGATGAGGCCAGGCCGTAGTTGGAGTCGTTGGCCCATTCCAGCGCCTGCGCTTCGTCTGTGAAGCGGGTGACCGAAACCACCGGGCCGAACACTTCGTTGCGCACGATCTCGTCGTCCTGCAGGGCGTCGGCCAGCACGGTCGGCTCGAAGTAGAAACCCTCGCCATCAATCACCTTGCCACCCGTCACCAGGCGAATGTGTGGCTGGGCGATGGCCCGCTGCACCAGCCCGGCCACCTTGTCGCGGTGCTGGGCACTGATCAATGGCCCCAGCTCGGTGTCCTCGGCCTCTTGCAGGCCAGGTTTCAGGCTCGCTACTGCTGCACCCAGGCGCTCGACGAAGCGCTCGTAGATCCCGTCCTGCACATACAGGCGGCAGGCTGCGGTGCAGTCCTGGCCAGCGTTGTAGAAGCCGAAGGTGCGGATGCCGTCGATGGCGGCATCGATGTCTGCGTCATCGAACACCAGCACCGGCGCTTTGCCGCCCAATTCCATGTGCATGCGTTTCACGCTGTCGGCGGTGGCACTGATGATGTGCGCGCCGGTGGGGATCGAGCCGGTCAGCGACACCATGCGCACCTTGGGATGGGTTATCAACGGGTTGCCGACCGTCTGGCCGCGGCCGAAGAGAATGTTCAGCACCCCCGGCGGTAGCAAGTCCTGGGCCAGCTCGCCCAGGCGCAGGGCCGTCAGTGGCGTCAGTTCGGATGGCTTTATCACCACGGTGTTGCCGGCAGCCAGGGCCGGGGCGATCTTCCAGGCCAGCATCATCAGCGGGTAGTTCCACGGCGCGATGGACGCCACCACGCCCAACGGGTCGCGGCGGATCATCGAGGTGTGGCCCGGCAGGTACTCGCCTGCCGCCGAGCCGCCCAGGCAGCGCGCAGCACCGGCAAAGTAACGGAACACGTCGGCAATCGCCGGGATCTCGTCATTCAGTGCAGCGCTCAGGGGCTTGCCGCAGTTCTGCGATTCCAGCCGGGCCAGTTCATCGCCATGGGCTTCGATGGCGTCGGCCAGCGCCAGCAAGGCCTGCGAACGTTCTTTAGGACTGGTTTGCGACCAGCTGTCGAAGGCTTGGTCGGCAGCGCGCACGGCGCTGTCTACCTGTGCCTCGGTGGCTTCGTTGATCTGCGCCAGGGCAGTGCCCAGCGCCGGGTTGAGCACGGTCCAGGCCGGGCCTTGGCCAGCGATCAGCTGGCCATTGATCAGCATCTGCGTTTGCATCGGGGACTCCTCCAGGGTCATTTTCCACCGCCCGCGACGCTGTCTCCGCCACGGGTCAGGTAATAGGCGCCAAGAATCGGCAGCATGGTCACCAGCATCACCAGCATGGCGACAACGTTGGTCACGGGCACGTCGCGTGGGCGGCTGAGCTGGTTGAGCAGCCAGATTGGCAGGGTGCGCTCATGGCCGGCGGTGAACGTGGTGACGATGATTTCATCGAACGACAAGGCAAAGGCCAGCATGCCGCCCGCCAGCAGCGCCGAGCCGAGGTTGGGCAGGACGATGTAGCGGAAGGTCTGCCAACCGTCGGCACCAAGGTCCATCGAGGCTTCGATCAGGCTTTGCGAGGTACGCCGCAGGCGGGCGATCACGTTGTTGTAGACGATCACCACGCAGAACGTGGCGTGGCCGACTACGATGGTGAACACCCCGGGCTCTATCCCAAGCGTCTTGAACGCCGAGAGCAGGGCGATGCCGGTGATGATGCCTGGCAGGGCAATGGGCAGGATCAGCACCAGCGAAATGCTCTCCTTGCCGAAGAAGCTGCGCCGATAGAGCGCCGCCGAGGCCAGCGTACCGAGCACCAGTGCGATCAAAGTGGCCAGGCAAGCCACCTGCAGTGACAGCTTGATTGCCTCGAGCACATCGGGCCGGGCAAAGGCCACGTCGATCCACTTCAGGGTAAAGCCCTTGGGTGGAAAGCTGAACGCCGCGTCTTCGGTGTTGAAGGCGTACAGGAAGATGATCAGGATCGGGAAGTGCAGGAACAGCAACCCGCCCCAGGCCGCCAGGCGCAGCCCTGCAGACGCTTTTTCAGAGTGCATCGAAGGCCCCCAGACGCTTGACGATGGCCAGGTATACCGCGATCAGCACAATGGGCACCAAGGTGAACGCGGCGGCCATCGGCATGTTGCCGATCGCCCCTTGCTGGGCATAGACCATGCTGCCGATGAAGTAGCCGGGCGGCCCGACCAGCTGCGGCACGATGAAGTCGCCCAGGGTGAGCGAGAAGGTGAAGATCGAGCCGGCGGCGATGCCGGGGATCGACAGCGGCAGGATCACCTGCACGAAGGTTTGCCCCGGCCGTGCGCCCAGGTCGGCCGAAGCCTGCAGCAGCGACGGTGGCAAGCGCTCCAGCGAGGCCTGGATCGGCAGGATCATGAATGGCAGCCAGATGTACACGAACACCAGGAAGCGCCCCAGGTGCGAAGTCGACAGCGTGCTGCCGCCCACGCCCGGCACGGCCAGCACCGCCTGCAGCAGGCCGTCCAGGTGCAACTGCTGGACGAACCATTGGGCCACACCGCCCTTGGCCAATAGCAGGGTCCAGGCATAGGTCTTGACGATGTAGCTGGCCCACATCGGCATCATCACCGCGATGTAGAAAAACGCCTTGGTCTTGCCGCTGGTGTAACGCGCCATGTAATAGGCGATGGGGAAGGCCAGTACCGCGCTGGCCAGCGACACCGCCACCGCCATGCCCAGGGTGCGCAGGATGATGTCGAAGTTCGACGGGTTGAACAGTGCGGCGAAGTTGCCCAGGGTCAGGTCCGGGGTCACCGCCATGGTGAAGTCGTCGAAGGTATAGAAGCCCTGCCACAGCAGGTTCAGCAGCGAACCCAGGTAAATCGCGCCGAACCAGGTCAGCGGCGGGATCAACAGCAGTGCCAGGTACAGGTTGGGGCGCCGGTACAGCAGGTTGGACAGGGCGCGCAGTGTGCTCATGTCAGCGGCCCTCGGTTTCCTGCAGCACCGTCATGGCCTCGCGGGGCCAGTGCGCCTGCAGGCGTTGCCCGGGCTGCCAGGCCTGCACCTGCTTTTGCCAGCGGTCATTGGCCTGGCTTACTGCCAGCAGTTGACCGTTTTCCAGCTGCAGTTCGTAGCGTGTGGCGCTGCCTTGGTACTGGACATCACGCAGCACGCCGCTGACCTGTACCTCATGGCTGGTCACTACCGGGTCGCCCAGGCGAATGTGTTCGGGACGGATGGAGAAGGGCGCAGGGCTGCCGTTGAGCTGCATGGCCAGCTCGCCCCGCACCACGTTGGACGTGCCGACGAACTCAGCGACGAAGGTTGTGCTGGGCTTCATGTACAGGTTGCGCGGGGTGTCGACCTGTTCGATACGGCCGCGGTTGAACACCGCGACCCGGTCGGACATCGACAGTGCTTCGGTCTGGTCGTGGGTGACGAAGATGAAGGTGATGCCCAGTTGGCGTTGCAGCTTTTTCAGCTCGCCTTGCATCTGCTCGCGCAATTTCAGGTCCAGCGCGCCCAGTGGCTCATCGAGCAGCAGCACCCGCGGGCGGTTGACCAACGCCCGGGCCAGGGCCACGCGCTGACGCTGGCCGCCAGACAGCTGTGCCGGCTTACGCGCGCCATAGCCGGCCAAGGCCACCATGGCCAGGGCTTCTTCGGCGCGGCTGTAGCGTTCGGCCTTGCCCACGCCTTTTACCTTCAGGCCATAGGAGATGTTGTCCAGCACGTTCATGTGCGGGAACAGCGCATAGTCCTGGAACACTGTGTTGACGTCACGTTGGTAGGGCGGCAGGCCAGCGGCCTCGACCCCTTGGATGCGGATCGAGCCGCTGGAGGGTTGCTCGAAGCCTGCGATCAGGCGCAGGCAGGTGGTTTTGCCCGAGCCGGAAGGGCCGAGCATGGAAAAGAACTCGCCATCGATGATGTCGATGCTGACCTGGTCGACGGCCTTGACCTCGCCGAAGGTGCGGGAAACCTGGGTGAACTGGACGGCTAGGGGCATGCGTGGACTCCAGGTATGAATATGTCTCCTGTGCCGGCCTCTTCGCGGGCAAGCCCGCTCCTACAGGTGGAGCGCCACCCTTGCAGGCGGTGAAGAACCTGTGGGCGCGGGCTTGCCCGGGAAAAGGCCGGTACAGGCATTCAGACAACCTCAGCGACCACCCATGATCGCAATGTAGTCCTGGGTCCAGCGGCTGTAAGGCACGAACTTGCCGCCTTGGGCCTGCGGTGTTTTCCAGAAGGCAATCTTGTCGAAGTTGTCGAAGCCGTTGGTCTTGCAGCCCTCGGCCCCCAACAGCTCGCTGCCGGTGCACGCCGCCGGCACAGCCGGCAACGAGCCGAACCAAGCCGCCACATCGCCTTGCACCTTAGGTTGCAACGACCAGTCCATCCACTTGTAGGCGCAATTGGGGTGCTTGGCCTCGGCGTGCAGCATGGTGGTGTCGGCCCAGCCGGTCGCGCCCTCTTTGGGGATGGTCGAGGCCACTGGCTGGTTCTCGGCCTTGAGGCCATTGACCATGTAGCCCCAGGAGCTGGAGGCAACCACGCCTTCGTTTTTCACATCGCTCATCTGGACCGTGGCGTCATGCCAATAGCGGTGGATCAGCGGTTGCTGCTGGCGCAGCAGATCCAGCACGGCCTTGTATTGTGCCTCGTTCAGTTCGTACGGGTCCTTGATGCCCAGTTCGGGCCTGGCCGACTTCAGGTACAGCGCTGCATCGGCGATGTAGATCGGCCCGTCGTAGGCTTGCACGCGGCCCTTGTTCGGCTTGCCGTCGGGCAGGTTCTGCGGCTCGAACACCACGCTCCAGCTGGTGGGTGCCTGCTTGAAGGTGTTGGTGTTGTACAGCAGCACGTTTGGCCCCCACTGGTACGGCGTGCCGTACACCTGCTTGTCGACCACATACCAGCCACCGTTCTGCAGGCGCGGGTCGATGGTTTTCCAGTTGGGGATCAAGGCGGTGTTGATCGGCTGTACGCGCTTGCCTGCAATCAGCCGCAGCGATGCATCGCCCGAGGCGGTGACCAGGTCATAGCCGCCCTTGGTCATCAGGCTGACCATCTCGTCCGAGGTGGCGGCCGTTTTCACGCTGACCTTGCAGCCGGTTTCCTTTTCGAAACCGGTCACCCAGTCGTAGGCCTTGTCGCTTTCACCGCGTTCGATGTAGCCGGGCCAGGCGACGATGTCCAGGCGCCCCTCGCCGGCCCCCAGGGCCTTGGGCGCTTCGGCGGCCTGCAGGCTGGCGCTGGCCAGCATGGCGCAGGTGGTGGCGCCGAGCAATGCGGTCTTGTGCACTGACATGGTGTTCCCTCTTCTTGGCGATCTTGTTCGGGCAGTCATGAGGCAAGCAGTGAAGCAATTGTTATAAGCGTAGTGCGTGAGTGCGAGGTATTGGCGATATCGAGTCTAGTTGGCTTTTTGCCAGCTAACGCAACATCCTGAAGCAAATCCCTGCATGGCGTGTGCTCGGCCAAGCCTTACTCTGGCGTTTGAATCTTCTTACGTGGAGACACGCGAATGAATACCCGGGGCTTGCTTGATCAACTCCTCAAATCCGGCCAGCAACTGCTCGAGAAGCAGGGGGGCGCCACCAAGCCTGGCAACCCTTCAGGCGGGTTGGGCGGGTTGTTGTCCGGAGCAGGGGGCGGCCTGCTGGGTGGGGGCGCTCTGGGCCTGTTGCTGGGTAGCAAGAAGGCCCGCAAGTACGGTGGCAAAGCCCTGACATACGGCGGCCTCGCCGCGCTGGGGGTGCTGGCCTATAAAGCTTACGGCAACTGGCAGGCAAACCAGCGGGGGGCCGCAGCCGAGCCTCAAACCCTCGACCGCCTGCCGCCGGCCCAGGCCGAGCAGCACAGCCAGGCGGTACTGCGCGCCCTGGTGGCGGCGGCCAAGTCCGATGGGCATATCGACGAGCGCGAGCGGGCGTTGATCGAGGGCGAATTCACGCGCCTGGACAGCGACCGCGAATTGCAGCACTGGCTGCATGCCGAGCTGAACAAACCGCTGGACCCTGCCGAAGTGGCCCGTGCTGCGCAAACACCGGAGATGGCTGCCGAGATGTACCTGGCCAGCGTGATGATGGTCGATCAGGAAAACTTCATGGAGCGTGCCTACCTGGACGAGCTGGCACGTCAGCTGCGGCTGGACCCGGGCTTGCGCCAGGCGCTGGAGGCTCAGGTGAGGGATGCGGTTGCGCAGTAGCAGCGCTTATCAGGACATTTTCTGCGCTTGTCGAACCGAGCGCGGAAAATGTCACGGCAAGCCTTGCCAGCTTTTACCCAATCCGCGCATTTCGCCCGATAAACCGTAAGACCTCTGGGCTATACTTCGGCGATTTTTCCCGCTCGTTGTGAATTCCTGAGGGCTGAATGTGAAGAACTGGACCTTGCGCCAACGGATCCTGGCAAGTTTCGCCGTGATCATCGCCATCATGCTGCTGATGATTGTGGCCGCCTACTCGCGGTTGGTGGCTATCGAAACCGCCGAAGAGGCAGTGGGGACCGACAGCATTCCTGGCGTCTACTACAGCTCGATGATTCGCAGCGCCTGGGTCGACAGCTACGTCACCAGCCAGCAACTGGTGGGCCTGTCCAACCATCGTGAAATCACTTCGGCCGACCTGGAACTGTTCAGAAGCTTCGATAACCGGCTGAAGCAATACATGGCCAGCTACCAGGCCACCATCCAGGACAAAGACGACCAGGTCCGCTTCGACAGCTTCGTGCAACTGGAAGAAAGCTACCTCAAAATCGTCAACCAGGTGCTGGATGCGTACGGTCAGCGCAACTACGACGAGGCCCAGCGGCTGATCACCGAGGTCCTCACTCCGGCCTGGAAGGATGGGCGCGAGCACCTGAATGAAGTGATCGAGAATAATCGGGCCTCTGCCGATGCCGCCACCAACGATATCGTCAACGCAGTCAACACGGCCAAGGGCAGCATGGTGGTCTCACTGCTGCTGGCAATCGTCGCTGCCGGCATCTGCGGCCTGTTGCTGCTGCGCGCTATCACAGCGCCCATGCAGCGTATCGTGCATGCCCTCGACAAGCTGCGTTCCGGTGACCTGAGCATGCGCCTGAGCCTGGATCGCAAGGACGAATTCGGTGCCATCGAAAGCGGCTTCAACGAAATGGCCGAGGCACTGGCCAACCTGGTGGCCCAGGCCCAACGCTCGTCGGTGCAGGTGACCACTTCGGTCACCGAAATTGCCGCCACGTCCAAGCAACAGCAGGCCACCGCCACCGAGACGGCCGCCACCACCACCGAAATTGGCGCCACCTCGCGGGAAATCGCCGCGACTTCGCGGGACCTGGTGCGCACCATGACCGAGGTGACGACGGCTGCTGACCAGGCATCCAGTCTGGCAGGCTCCGGGCAACAGGGCCTGGCACGCATGGAAGAGACCATGCACCAGGTGATGGGCGCTGCCGACCTGGTCAATGCCAAGCTCGGTATCCTCAACGAGAAAGCCAGCAACATCACCCAGATGGTGGTAACCATCGTCAAGGTTGCCGACCAGACCAATCTGCTGTCGCTCAACGCCGCCATCGAAGCGGAAAAGGCCGGTGAATATGGCCGCGGCTTTGCCGTGGTCGCGACCGAAGTGCGCCGCCTGGCCGACCAGACCGCCGTGGCCACCTACGACATCGAGCAAATGGTGCGCGAGATCCAGTCAGCAGTGTCGGCCGGTGTCATGGGGATGGACAAGTTCTCCGAAGAAGTGCGCCGCGGCATGTTCGAGGTGCAACAGGTGGGCGAGCAACTCAGCCAGATCATTCACCAGGTGCAGGCCTTGGCGCCGCGCGTATTGATGGTCAACGAAGGCATGCAGGCCCAGGCCACCGGTGCCGAGCAGATCAACCAGGCACTGGCCCAGCTCAGCGATGCCAGCACCCAGACTGTCGAGTCGCTGCGCCAGGCCAGCTATGCCATCGATGAGCTGAGCCAGGTGGCCGCGGGCCTGCGTGGCGGCGTGTCGCGCTTCAAAGTCTGACCGCGATGAACGACTTGCAACTGCGCACCGCGCGGGCGGCGAACACCGAGGGGGCGTTGTACCTGCAGTTTCGCATCAGAACGCAGCGTTTTGCCCTGAGCGTGCACGAGGTGATCGAAGTGTTGCCGCGTCAGCCGCTCAAGCCGATCGCCCAGGCACCTGCCTGGGTCGCGGGCATCCTCGCCCATCGTGGCCAGTTGGTTCCGGTCATCGACCTTGCCGCCTTGAGCTTTGGCCAGCCGGCGGTGCAACGCACCAGCACCCGCCTGGTACTGGTGCACTACCGAGGCGGCCTGCAGCTTGGCCTGATCCTGGAGCAGGCCACCGAAACCCTGCGTTGCCAACCGGACGAGTTCCAGCCCTATGGGGTGGACACCGGTGAAGCGCCTTATCTGGGCCCGGTGCGCCAGGATGCCCAGGGGCTGCTGCAGCGCATCGAAGTCAATGACCTGCTGCCCGACACCGTGCACGCATTGCTGTACACGCAAGACCCGACAGGGATGCCAACATGAACGAACAGCGTTTCTTCCGCTTCTTGCGCGAGCGTATTGGCCTGGACGTGGAGTCGGTGGGCGCGCCCATGGTCGAACGCGCGCTGCGCCAACGTTGCGTGGCTGCGGGCGCGATGGACCTGGACGATTACTGGCTGCGCCTGCAGCAGTCGGCAGATGAGCAACAGGCGCTGATCGAAGCGGTGATTGTCCCGGAAACCTGGTTTTTCCGTTACCCCGAATCCTTCACTGCGCTGGCCAGCCTGGCCCATAAACGCCTGGCTAAACTGGCTGGCGCGCGCCCGCTGCGATTACTCAGCCTGCCGTGTTCTACTGGCGAGGAACCCTATTCGCTGGCCATGGCCTTGTTTGACGCCGGCATGGCGCCTGGGGCATTCCTTGTCGATGGAATGGACATCAGCCCAAGTTCAGTAGCCAAGGCCGTGCAGGCGGTGTATGGGCGCAATGCGTTCCGGGGTAGCGAACTGGGTTTTCGCGAGCGCTACTTCGATGCTCTGGACGAAGGCCACCGCCTGCATGAGCGGGTACGCCAGCAAGTCAGCCTGCGGGTGGGCAATGTACTTGACCCGGCGCTGGCCAGCCGCGACGGCCTGTATGACTTCGTGTTCTGTCGCAATCTGTTGATCTATTTCGACGTACCGACCCAACAGCGTGTGTTCGAAGTGCTCAAGCGCTTGCTGCATCCGCAGGGTGTGCTGTTCATCGGCCCGGCCGAAGGCAGCTTGTTGGCACGCATGGGCATGCGTCCATTGGGGATCGCCCAGTCGTTTGCGTATGTGCGTCATGACGGCGACAGCGCCCCCTTGGCAGCGGCACCCGCCCAACCCGCCAAGCGTGCGTTCACGACGTTGCCCGCACCGGTTTATCCGCAGCCCAGTGTGCCGTTGCCGCGTCCGCTGCGTGTGCTGCCCGTGGTGGCCAGGCCAGCGCCAGCCCGCGAGCACAGGCACGAGGGGGCCAGCGAATTGCTGGCCGACATTGCCCGGCTGGCCAATGCCGGTGCCAGCGAGCAGGCCCGTAGCGAATGCCAACGCTACCTGAGCCAGTACCCGCCGTCGGCACAGGTGTACTACTGGCTGGGTTTGCTCAGTGATACCGAAGGCGATGCGCAGCAGGCGCTGAGCCACTATCGCAAGGCCCTGTACCTGGAACCACAGCACCCCGAGGCGCTGGTGCACCTGGCCGCCTTGCTGGCGGCCCAGGGTGACCTGGCCGGCGCTCGGCGCCTTCAGGCGCGCGCGGCGCGGGCTGGCCGGGAGTCTGAACGATGAACAGTGAATCCGCGATGCAGTTGCTCGCCGAGGATGACGCGCACATTGACGACTGCTGGAACCGCATTGGCGTGCGCGGGGACAAGCAGTGCCCACTGCTGGAGCGGCATGTCCATTGCCGCAATTGCGAGGTGTATGCCGCTGCCGCCACGCGTTTGCTCGACCGCTATGCGCTGGTGCAGGAGCACCAGGCTGCGGCGGTGCAGCCGGACGCGGAAAACACCGGTCGCTCCATGCTGCTGTTCCGTCTGGGCGAAGAGTGGCTGGCGCTGGCTACCGCCTGCCTGGCCGAAATCGCCCCGCTGCAGGCGGTGCATTCATTACCGCACCAGCGCTCGCGGCTGTTGCACGGGGTTGCCAATGTGCGCGGTGCGTTGGTGCCGTGCCTGTCACTGGCTGATTTGCTGGGCGTGCAGGCCGGCTCCACCGAGCAACGCAGCGCACGGGCGATGCCCCGTATGCTGATTCTGGCCGCCGAAGGTGGGCCGGTGGTGATGGCTGTCGAGGAAATCGACGGTATTCACCGGCTCGACCCGCAGTTGCTGGGCAGTGGCCGGGACGCCACTCGCTTCACCGCCGCAGTCCTGCAGTGGCGCGGCCGCAGCGTGCGGGTTCTGGACGATCAACATTTACTGTCTGCCGTGCAGCGGAGCCTGTCATGACCCCAGAGCAAATGCGCGACGCATCGTTGCTCGAACTGTTCAGCCTGGAGGCCGAGGCGCAGACCCAAGTGCTCAGTGCCGGCCTGATGGCACTGGAACGCAACCCTACTCAGGCCGACCAGCTCGAGGCCTGCATGCGCGCTGCCCACTCGCTCAAGGGGGCAGCGCGCATTGTCGGGGTGGATGCTGGCGTCAGTGTCGCCCACGTGATGGAAGACTGCCTGGTGGCGGCCCAGGAAGGCCGACTGCGGCTGACCGCCGAGCATATTGACGCGCTGTTGCAAGGGACCGACCTGTTGATGCGTATTGCCACGCCCGGCGATGCCGGTGCGCAGGCGACCTTGCCGGTGTTTCTTGCGCAAATGGCCAGCCTGCTCGACCCGGGCGCCGATGCCATGCCTGTGGTGCCGCTGGCTGCATCCGTGCCGCCGGAGCCGCCGCTGGCAACCCTGCCGCCTGCACCTGTGGTAATGCCAGCCGGACCGCGGGAACCAGAGCCCGAACCCGCCCTGCGGCGCAAGGCTGGCAAGCGCGCTGGCGAAGGTGCTGAGCGGGTACTGCGTGTCACAGCTGACCGCCTTAATAGCCTGCTTGACCTGTCCAGCAAGTCGCTGGTGGAAACCCAGCGGCTCAAGCCATACCTGGCTACCCTTCAGCGCCTCAAGCGCATGCACGGCCAAGGTATGCAGGCGCTTGACGGCTTGCGCATGCAACTGGAAGGCACGGGGCAGGGCAGTGAGGTGCTCGAAGCCTTGGCACAGACCCAGCGCCTGCTGGCAGAGACCCAGCAGATTCTGCAGCAGCAGGCAGCCGACCTGGATGAGTTCGGCTGGCAGGCCAGTCAGCGTGCGCAGTTGTTGTATGACACCGCCCTGGCCTGTCGGATGCGGCCGTTTGCCGACGTGCTGACCGGGCAAAGCCGCATGGTCCGCGACCTGGGCCGTTCGCTGGGCAAGCCGGTGCGGCTGGTGGTGGAAGGGGAGAAGACCCAGGTCGACCGCGATGTGCTGGAAAAGCTCGAAGCACCGCTGACCCACCTGTTGCGCAATGCCGTCGACCACGGCATCGAGCTGCCCGAGCGGCGCCTGCTGGCGGGCAAGCCGGACGAGGGGGTGATCCGCCTGCGGGCTTCGCACCAGGCGGGCATGCTCAGCCTGGAACTGGTCGACGATGGCGCCGGCATCGACCTGGAGCGCCTGCGCAGCAGCATCGTCGAGCGCGCCCTGTCGCCCGCTGACACGGTGACACGGATGAGTGAGGCGGAGCTGCTGACGTTCCTGTTCCTGCCCGGTTTCAGCCTGCGTGACAAGGTTACCGAAGTGTCCGGGCGCGGTGTGGGGCTGGATGCGGTGCAGCACTTGATCCGCGAGCTGCGCGGCTCGATCGAATTGACCCAGGTGGCAGGGCAGGGCTGTCGCTTCCATCTTCAGGTACCGCTGACCCTGTCGGTCGTTCGCAGCCTGGTGGTCGAGGTGGGCGGGGAGGCTTACGCCTTCCCGCTGGCGCATATCGAACGCACGCTGGAAGTGACCGCCGAACAGATCGTGCAGATCGAAGGGCGCCAGCACTTCTGGCACGAAGGCCGGCATATTGGCCTGGTGGCGGCCAGCCAGTTGCTCAATCGCCCGGCGGGGCAAAGCGACGAAGCCAGCTTGCGGGTAGTGGTGATTCGTGAGCGCGAGCAGCTGTACGGGGTGGCCGTGGAGCGGTTGGTGGGGGAGCGGGTGCTGGTCGTGATGCCGCTCGACCCACGCCTGGGGAAGGTGCAGGACATTTCCTCCGGCGCCTTGCTCGATGATGGCTCGGTGGTCCTGATTGTCGATGTCGAAGACTTGCTACGCTCGGTGGAAAAACTGCTCAGCACCGGCAGCCTGGAGCGCATCGAGCGCGGCAGCAGCGGAGCCCGTGGCGCAGTCCGCAAACGCATCCTGGTGGTCGACGACTCGCTGACCGTGCGCGAACTGCAGCGCAAGCTGCTGGGCAACCGTGGCTACGACGTGGCGGTGGCGGTGGATGGCATGGACGGCTGGAACGCCCTGCGCAGTGAGGACTTCGACCTGCTGATCACCGACATCGACATGCCGCGCATGGACGGTATCGAGCTGGTTACCCTGGTGCGTCGCGACCAGCGCCTGCAGTCGTTGCCGGTGATGGTGGTGTCCTATAAAGACCGTGAGGAAGACCGACGGCGCGGGCTGGACGCTGGCGCCGACTACTATTTGGCAAAGGCCAGTTTCCACGACGATGCGTTGCTGGATGCTGTGGTGGAGCTGATCGGAGGTGCTCAGGGATGAAGATCGCCATCGTCAATGACATGCCCCTGGCCGTCGAAGCGTTGCGCCGGGCGGTCGCCCTGGAGCCCGCACACCAGGTCGTGTGGGTGGCCAGCAACGGTGCCGAGGCGGTGCAGCGGTGCACCGAGCAGTTACCGGACCTGATCCTCATGGACCTGATCATGCCGGTAATGGACGGTGTCGAGGCAACCCGGCGGATCATGGCCGAAACCCCGTGCGCCATTGTCATCGTCACGGTCGACCGTAAACAGAACGTACACCGGGTATTCGAAGCCATGGGCCATGGCGCTCTCGATGTGGTCGACACGCCTGCGCTGGGCGCTGGCGATGCCCGCGAAGCTGCGGCGCCCTTGCTGCGCAAGATCCTCAATATTGGCTGGCTGGTCGGCCAGCAGCGAGCACCTGCTGCAAGGGCGGTGGCTGCGCCGCTGCGCGAGGCTTCCCAGCGCCGCGGGTTGGTGGCAATCGGGTCTTCGGCAGGTGGCCCGGCAGCACTCGAAGTATTGCTCAAGGGCTTGCCGGCAGCGTTTCCGGCGGCCATCGTGCTGGTCCAGCATGTGGACCAGGTGTTTGCCGCAGGCATGGCCGAATGGCTCAGCAGCGCAGCAGGCCTGCCGGTGCGCCTGGCCCGTGAAGGCGAACCGCCGCAGCCAGGGCAGGTACTCCTGGCCGGTACCAACCACCACATTCGCCTGCTACAGAATGGCCAACTGGCCTACACTGCCGAACCTGTGAATGAAATCTACCGGCCCTCGATCGACGTTTTCTTCGAGAGCGTGGCACGTTACTGGAATGGTGATGCAGTGGGCGTGCTGCTCACCGGCATGGGCCGCGACGGTGCCCAGGGCCTGAAGCTGATGCGTCAGCAGGGCTTTCTGACCATTGCCCAGGACCAGGCCAGCAGCGCGGTGTACGGCATGCCCAAGGCTGCTGCGGCTATTGATGCCGCCGTGGAAATCCGCCCGCTGGAACGCATTGCCGGGCGCTTGACTGAATTTTTCGCAAAATGACGAAATGTATTGAATCACGCCGCCAGGCCGGTAGTGATCGGGTGAACAATGATGAATGATTTACCGATCGAAGGTTTCGCGACCACCAACGAGAACTCGGCGATGGTGCTGCTGGTCGACGATCAGGCCATGATCGGCGAAGCGGTGCGGCGTGGCTTGGCCAATGAAGACAACATCGACTTCCACTTCTGTGCCGACCCGCACCAGGCGGTGGCCCAGGCCATGCGCATCAAACCCACGGTCATTCTTCAAGACCTGATCATGCCTGGCCTGGACGGCTTGACCCTGGTGCGCGAGTACCGCAACAACCCGGTGACCCAGGACATCCCGATCATCGTCCTGTCGACCAAGGAAGACCCGCTGGTCAAGAGTGCAGCATTTGCCGCCGGGGCCAACGATTACCTGGTCAAGCTGCCTGACACCATCGAACTGGTCGCCCGCATCCGCTACCACTCGCGTTCCTACCTGACCCTGCTGCAGCGCGACGAGGCCTACCGTGCCCTGCGCGTCAGCCAGCAGCAGTTGCTTGATTCCAACCTGATGCTGCAGCGGCTGATGAACTCCGATGGCCTGACCGGGCTGTCCAACCGCCGGCACTTCGACGAATACCTGGAGCTGGAATGGCGCCGGGCCATGCGTGAACAGCAGCAGTTGTCGTTGCTGATGATCGACGTGGATTACTTCAAAGTCTACAACGACAGTTTTGGCCATCTGGCCGGTGACGAGGCCTTGCGCCAGGTCGCCGAAGCCATCCGTAGCTCGTGCTCGCGGCCGACCGACCTGCCGGCGCGCTATGGCGGCGAAGAGTTCGCCCTGGTGCTGCCCAATACCTCGCCAGGCGGGGCGCGGCTGGTGGCTGAAAAACTGCGCCAGACCGTGCTGGGCCTTGGCATCCCCCATACAGCGCCGACGGCTGATACGTTCTTGACCGTGAGCATCGGCCTGGCCACCCAGACTCCGGCTATCGGCAGCCATTGCCGGCAGCTGATTTCGGCGGCCGATAAAGGTCTTTACCTGGCCAAGAACGGTGGGCGTAACCAAGTCGGCATCGCCTGAGCTCCTGGAGACGGCGCGGCCTGTGTGGGAGCGCAGGTTGCCCTATCGACATACGACCGCCCGGCGGGTCTGCCGCCATGCTGCGGACTCGGTTATACTCGCGGGCTTTTCACCGAATTCGCACGAGTAGCCCGCCCATGGAAATCCAACCGATCCTGAACACCATCAAGGACCTCACCGAGCGTTCCCAGTCAATTCGGGGGTATCTTTGACTACGATCACAAGCATGACCGCCTGATCGAAGTCAACCGCGAGCTGGAAGACCCCAACGTCTGGAACAAGCCCGAGTACGCCCAGGCACTGGGCCGCGAGCGTGCCATGCTGGCCCAGGTCGTCGAGACCCTGGACAAGCTGTCCGGCGGCCTGGCCGACTGCAAGGACCTGCTCGACATGGCCGTCGAGGAAAATGACGAGAACGCCGTTAGCGACGTCGTGACCGAGCTGGAAGGCCTGGAAGAGAACCTGGCCCAGCTTGAGTTCCGTCGCATGTTCAGCGGCGAGATGGACATGAACAACGCCTACCTGGACATCCAGGCCGGCTCCGGCGGTACCGAAGCGCAGGACTGGGCCAACATCCTGCTGCGTATGTACCTGCGCTGGGCCGACAAGCGCGGTTTCGACGCCACCATCATCGAGCTTTCCGAAGGCGAGGTCGCCGGTATCAAGGGCGCCACCGTGCATATCAAGGGCGAGTACGCCTTCGGCTGGCTGCGCACCGAGATCGGCGTGCACCGCCTTGTGCGCAAAAGCCCGTTCGACTCCGGCGCCCGTCGTCATACGTCGTTCTCGGCGGTGTTCGTGTCGCCTGAGATCGACGACAAGGTCGAGATCGACATCAACCCGTCCGACCTGCGTATCGACACCTACCGCTCCTCGGGTGCCGGTGGTCAGCACGTGAACACCACCGACTCTGCGGTGCGTATCACCCACGTGCCTACCAACACCGTGGTGGCCTGCCAGAACGAACGTTCCCAGCACGCCAACAAGGACACCGCCATGAAAATGCTGCGGGCCAAGTTGTACGAGCTGGAAATGCAGAAGCGCAACGCTGCTTCGCAGGCGCTGGAAGACAGCAAGTCGGACATCGGCTGGGGCCACCAGATTCGCTCCTACGTGCTGGATGACTCGCGCATCAAGGACCTGCGTACCGGCGTCGAACGCAGCGACTGCCAGAAGGTCCTCGATGGCGACCTTGACCAGTACCTGGAAGCGAGCCTCAAGCAGGGCCTGTAAGCCGCACACCCATGCCGCGCTACCTGGCCAGCCGCCGGTAGCGCGTGCCCTGCCCGGAACGGGCAACGAATACCTGATGGAAAGAATGACGACATGAGCGACCTGAAGACCGAATCGCAAGACCTGCAACAGGAAGAAAACGCCCTGATCGCCCTGCGCAAGGAAAAACTTGCCGCCGAGCGTGCCAAGGGCAATGCCTTCCCCAACGACTTCCGTCGCGACAGCTACTGCAACGACCTGCAGAAGCAGTACGCGGACAAGACCAAGGAAGAGCTGGAAGCAGCCGCGATCCCGGTCAAGGTAGCCGGCCGCATCATGCTCAACCGTGGCTCGTTCATGGTTATCCAGGACATGACTGGCCGTATTCAGGTCTACGTCAACCGCAAGACCCTGCCGGAAGAAACCCTGGCTGCGGTCAAGACCTGGGACCTGGGCGACATCATCAGCGCCGAAGGCACCCTGGCCCGTTCCGGCAAGGGCGACCTGTACGTCGAAATGACCAACGTGCGCCTGCTGACCAAGTCGCTGCGCCCGCTGCCCGACAAGCACCACGGCCTGACCGACACCGAGCAGCGCTACCGCCAGCGCTACGTCGACCTGATGGTCAACGAAGAAACCCGCCACACCTTCCGGGTGCGTTCGCAGGTGATCTCGCACATCCGCAAGTTCCTCATCGAGCGTGACTTCCTTGAAGTCGAAACGCCGATGCTGCAGACCATCCCGGGCGGTGCGGCAGCCAAGCCGTTCGAAACCCACCACAACGCCCTGGACATGGCCATGTTCCTGCGTATCGCGCCGGAGCTGTACCTCAAGCGTCTGGTGGTCGGTGGCTTCGAGAAAGTGTTCGAGATCAACCGTAACTTCCGCAACGAAGGCGTTTCGACTCGTCACAACCCTGAATTCACCATGCTCGAGTTCTACCAGGCCTACGCCGACTACCGCGACAACATGGACCTCACCGAGGAACTGTTCCGCGAGCTGGCGCAACTGGTACTGGGCTCTACCGACGTACCGTACGGCGACAAGGTCTTCCACTTCGGCGAGCCGTTCGTACGCCTCTCGGTGTTCGACTCGATCCTGAAGTACAACCCGGAGCTGACCGCTGCCGACCTGCAGGACGTCGACCGCGCCCGTGAGATTGCCAAGAAGGCCGGCGCCAAGGTGCTGGGCCATGAAGGCCTGGGCAAGCTGCAGGTGATGATTTTCGAAGAGCTGGTCGAGCACAAGCTGGAACAGCCGCACTTCATTACCGAGTACCCGTTCGAAGTGTCGCCGCTGGCCCGTCGCAACGACGACAACCCGGCCGTTACCGACCGTTTCGAGCTGTTCATCGGTGGCCGCGAAATCGCCAACGCCTACTCCGAGCTCAACGATGCCGAAGATCAGGCCGAGCGCTTCCTGGCCCAGGTGGCCGAGAAGGACGCGGGTGACGATGAAGCCATGCACTATGACGCCGACTTCGTTCGTGCGCTGGAGTACGGCATGCCGCCGACCGCCGGTGAAGGCATCGGCATCGACCGCCTGGTGATGCTGCTGACCAACTCGCCGTCGATCCGCGACGTCATCCTGTTCCCGCACATGCGTCCGCAGGCCTGAGTGAGCTGAACGAGCCGCCTTTCGAGGCGGCTTTTTCTTGCCTGAAGCTTTATGTTGTCAGTACCGGCCTCTTCGCGGGTAAACCCGCTCCTACAAAGGCCTTGTAGGAGCGGGTTTACCCGCGAAGGGGCCAGCACTGACGAAACACGCCCATGAGGTATCCCCCGTGACACCCGCCATGCCTGACCAAGGCGCCGCCGGCATCGCCACCGCCGTCGCCGAAAGCGTGCAATACCAAGGCCGCAAGACTGCCCGCCAAGGCAGCGAACAGCGTCGCCAGTTGATTCTCGATGCCGCCATGCGCATTGTCGTGCGCGATGGCGTGCGCGGTGTGCGCCACCGGGCAGTGGCCGCCGAGGCCGGCGTGCCATTGTCGGCCACCACCTACTACTTCAAGGACATCGAGGACCTGCTCACCGATACCTTTGCCCAGTACGTCGAGCGCAGTGCGGCTTACATGGCCAAGCTGTGGGCCAACACCGAGGTGGTGTTGCGCCAGTTGCTGGCACAGGGCGATGGCAGCCCGCAGGCCCGGGCGCGGCTGGCTGACGAGGTGGCGCGCATGACCGCCGACTACGTTCAGCGGCAACTGCTGAACCGCCGTGACTTCCTGATGGCCGAGCAGGCTTTCCGCCAGGAAGCATTGCTGTGCCCGCGACTGGCTGAGCTGGTGTGCGCTCATGAGCAGATCCTGCTGCACGGCACCCGGCAATTGCTGCAGGTCGTGGGCTCGCGGCAGCCGGAGCAGGATGCACAGATGTTGACGGCGATTATCGAGCAGTTGGAATATCAAGGCCTGCTCAAGCAAGCGAATGCGCAAGCCGATGGGCAGATGCTCGCTATGCTTACCCGATACCTGCAGCTGGTGCTGGCATCGGCCTGAGCCGAGAACGACCTTTTCAAGGAGAACCTGATGAGAGCCTGGCGTGTGGTGTTGTTGACTTTGTCATTCCTGCTGCTGGGCGGTTGTCTGGTGACCTTCCATGAGCCTTTGCCCAGCAACCAGGCAGCGCCCAAGGCCTTGCTCGGCAAGTGGAGCAGCAAGGACGCCTGGGGAGAGCCGTTGAAACTGGTGATCAGCCGTAGCGGTGGCGACGCCTACAAGGCAGTGGCCACGGCCAAGGGCAAGGCGCCTGAAGAGTACGTGTTCACCGTGTCACGCCACGGCAACCGCTGGTACTTGTCGGCTGGCGTGCCCAAGCGCCTGGGTGGCAATTTCCTGATTGGCGGCTTCGATATCGTCGATGGCAAGGAACTGGTGGTCTACAACCTGGATGTCGAGCAGGTACAGCAGGCGGTGGACAAGAAGGAACTGATTGGTCGCAGTACAGAGGTGCCGGAGGACAACGGCGACGGCGTGCTGATCGACAGCCCGGCGGCGAGGGTGCTGGCCTACCTGGACGACCCGGCCAACTCCGACCTGTTCGTCGAAGTGGCGCGGTTCCAGCGTTCCGGCAAGTAGTTGCCTGTACCGGCCTCTTTGCGGGCAGGCCCGCTCCTACAGGGGCCTTACCAAGCCTGGGCTCCGTGATATCCCTGTAGGAGCGGGCTTGCCCGCGAAGAGGCCGGTACAGGTTTCGTGTACTAGAAAGGAGTCCCCGGTGGACGAATACCAGCAAACCATCCGCGCCCTGTCCGACCGCATCGTCGCAGCACAGACGCCTATCCGGGTCCTGGACGCGGTGAAGTGGGACGACAACATCCGCCAGGGCTTTCTCAAGGCCAAGGGCAAGGAGCCGCCGGCGGTTGATCGCGCCTACTACCAATCGCGCCCGCTGTCGTTCGACTCCAGCGCGGTCAAGGCCGAGTTCCAGGGCATCGAGCGCGACATCATTCGCCAGTTGGGCCAGTTCAACCCGGTCGGGCAGATCATGAAGCGCATGTGCCGCGAATACCGCATGGTGGTGCGCATGCTTGAAGCGCGCGGTACCGAGGACTTCGGCCTGATCTCCCAGGAGCTGTACGGCGCCGCCTCGGATGCTTTCCACGCCGGTGATCCGACCCTGGCCGACCTTGGCTTGATGCTGTCGGACTACCTGAACAACATCGATGGCCGTGGTGACCTCAAGGATGAGCCAAAGAATCTCACCGCCAAGGAGGCGGTGGAGATCCTCCAGCACCGGCTGAACAACGTGTTCGGCGAGGCTGAAGGGACCATTCGCGTGTTCGAGTCCGACGGTATCGTCGCCGATGCCGCAGCCGGTGCCGACTACATCAAGGTGCGTGCCGATGCCATGTTCAACGCCCGCGATGTGCGCGCCCTGGAGGTGCATGAAGGGTTGGTGCATGTCGGCACCACGCTCAATGGCCTGAACCAGCCGATCTGCACCTTCCTGGCCAAGGGCCCGCCCTCATCGACGGTAACCCAGGAGGGCCTGGCGATTCTCATGGAGGTGATTGCCTTTGCCTCCTACCCCAGCCGCCTGCGCAAGCTCACCAACCGCACCCGTGCCATCCACATGGTCGAGGAGGGTGCAGACTTCATGCAGGTCTACGGTTTCTTCCGCGAGCAGGGCTTCGAGATGGCGCAGAGCTACAGCAACGCCAGCCGGGTGTTCCGCGGGTCGGTACCCAACGGCCTGCCATTCACCAAGGACTTGTCCTATCTCAAGGGCTTCATCATGGTTTACAACTACATTCAGTTGGCCGTGAAGAAGGGCAAACTGGAACAGATCCCGTTGCTGTTCTGTGGCAAGACCACGCTGGAAGACATGCGCACCCTGCGCCAACTTGTCGAGGAAGGGTTGGTCGAGCCGCCCAAGTACCTGCCTGAACAGTTCCGCGACCTGAGTGCGTTGTCGGCCTGGATGTGCTTCTCCAACTTCCTCAACCACCTGAGCCTGGATCGCATTGAAGCCGACTACGCGAACATTCTCTGAGCACTGCCGCCTGCTCGTCCTCGGCCTGGTCCTGGTGAGCCTTGGCGGCTGCAGCAGCCTGTTGTTCTACCCCGAGCGTGGTCAGGCCTTCACCCCGGAGCGCGCCAAGCTGGAATACCGCGATGTCACACTGACCACTGCTGATGGCATCCGCCTTCACGGTTGGTGGCTGCCAGCCAAGGCCGGGGTCGAGGTCAAAGGCACGGTGCTGCACCTGCACGGCAACGGCGGTAACCTGCCAGGGCACCTGGGGGGGAGCTACTGGTTGCCGGAGCAGGGCTACCAGGTGTTCATGATCGATTACCGCGGCTATGGCTTGTCTCAGGGCCAGCCGAGCCTGCCGGAGGTGTACCAGGACATTGCTGCAGCCATGGCCTGGCTGGAGCAGGCGCCCGAGGTCAAGGACAAGCCACTGGTACTGCTGGGGCAGAGCCTGGGCGGTGCCATGGCCATTCATTACCTGGCGGCCCACCCCGAGCAGCGTCAGCGCTTCAGCGCCCTGGTGTTCGATGGCGTGCCGGCCAGTTACCGCGCGGTGGGGCGCTTTGCGCTCAGCACCTCCTGGATGACCTGGCCATTGCAGGTTCCGCTGTCGTGGCTAGTGCCGGACGGCGACAGCGCGATCCACTCGATCGAGCGATTGAGCAGCCCGCCCAAGTTGTTTTTCCACAGCATCGACGACAACCTGGTGCCGATGGACAACGGCATCCGCCTGTATCAGCACGCGCCACCACCGCGGGTGCTGCAACTGACCCGAGGGGGGCACGTGCAGACCTTCGCCGACCCTACCTGGCGCCAGGTGATGCTGCGGTTCCTCGATGACCCCAGCCATTTCAACGGCCTGCGGCGGCTTGCCGAAGTGCCCAATTTCCCTGACGAGAAGAACAAGCAATGAGTGAAGAACGCAACGCCATCCCGCTGATCCTGACCGGCGTCGGCAGCATCATCGTGACGGTGGGGGCCTTGTGGTATTACGGTTACCTGCATTTCGCCAAGCCCGAAGATGCCCTGCTGCTGCAGGATTTCACCATGCTCAAGACCATCCCCGGCGAGGACTACAAGGTATCGCTGGACCCGGCGCCGCAAGTGGCCCAGTGCGTCGACGGCGTGCTGGTGCTGTTCGACACCCAGCAGAAAGGCCTGACCGGCGTGCTGGTGGACAACCGCAAGCGCGCGGTGCGCTGCATGGGCGAGGAAACACCGCAGCAGGTGCAGTGAGCCATTATCCCTGCTGCCTGAACTCGCCTCTTCGCGGGCACGCCCGCTCCCACAGGGTCGCGCAAAACTCGAAACTGGCGCCGTACCTGTGGGAGCGGGCGTGCCCGCGAAGAGGCCCGAACAGGCAAAAGAAAGCCCCGCGTCGATCGCGGGGCTTGTCCTTTCAGCTAGCCAGCCTTAGCGCTGAACCTGGCTCACCGAGCGTGGTGCCACCGGCTGGTTGTCGTTGGAGATGGTCACCTCCACCCGACGGTTCTGCGCACGTCCCGAGTTGCTCGAGTTGTCCGCTACCGGGTACTCCTTGCCATAGCCCTGGGAAACGATACGCGCCGGATCTACCCCGGCACGCACCAGTGCCATGCGCACGCTGTTGGCACGGCGCTCGGACAGGGTCTGGTTGTAGTTGGCCGAGCCGACGCTGTCGGTGTAGCCCTCGACGATCACCTTGCGTTCCGGGTTTTCCTGAAGGAACTGGGCCAGCTTGGTGATGTTCGGGTAAGCGCTGCTCTTGAGTTCGGCCTTGTTGAAGTCGAACAGCACGTCGCCGAAGGTCACCAGCGTTCCGCGGTCGGTCTGCTTGGCGTTGAGGCTGTCCTGCAGCTTGGCGATCTGCGCGTCGCGGGCATCCAGCTTGGCTTGGGCGCGCTGGGCCGAGGCATTCTTCAGTTCAGCTTCGGCGGTGCGCAGGGCAATGGTCTGTTTGGCCACTTCGACGCGCTGGTTGGTCAGGTAGGCCAATTGGTCGACTTTCTTCTCGTCTTCACGGTCCATGTAGGCCTTGTCGGCCTTGTTCAGCCAGTCCTGGGCGTCCTTGGTCTCCAGTGCCGCGACTTTGCTCGCTTGCGGGTCGCTCTGCAGCGAGGAGAAGTTGGTGCGGGCCGATTCCAGGTTGGCATTCGGATCGTGCGAGCAGGCAGCAAGACCGACGCTCAGGGCCAGCAGGGCGGGAATCATGACGTGTTTGCGCATAGTGTTCATCCTTTGATCGTGTGCGAAGGCTAAGGTTGGCGGGGCAGGGCTTATTGAGCGCTGCGCAGGCCTTCCTCACGTACGTCCTGAACGCCCTGGCGGGCATCCTGCACGGCCTTCTGGGCTTTAGCTGCCTGGGCCTTGCGTTCGGCGAGGCGTGCATCCCATTCGGCCTGTTGGGCCAGGCGCTTGGCCTCGTCGTACTTCTTGTCATGCATGGCGATTTCGGCTTGCTTGAACTTGTCCTGAGCCGCTTTCATTTCCACGGCGGCGAACTCGGTACCGCCAGCGCTGACGGCGGAGTTCACGGCGGACTGGGTAACGGCATACTGCTCGGTGGGCGGATTGCCCGCACAGCCGGCCAGGACCAGGCTACTGCCCAGCGCCAGCGCGGCCAGCTTGAACCCGCGCACATGAGTGGATGACAGTTGGCTAGTGCGGGTCTTCATGGTGGTCAGCTCCATTGGATCACTCCTGATAACGACGATGTCCGTAGCAGTCCATCGCTCAATCCCTGACAAAACCGCGCGCTTCAGCTCAACGGTGCACGAGGGCAGTGTGCAGGGTTTTAGCGTGATGGCTATTGGCTCCGACTCGAACGTTTTTCGAATAGTTCAGAAAAAAGCGCTGTAATCGAATAACTATTTCTGACTGATCGGTCAGTGCGATTGACCTGGAACTTTCCCAGGCTGGAGCGGTATTCCGGGCCTTGAGCAGGCCCGGAATGCTGGGGCGCAGGATTATTTGTCGGTGTCGACTGTCGCGTTGCTCAAGTTGTGCAGGTGCTGGCGGGACAGGGAGAGAAAGCGCGGCGTAGGACCAACGTCTTCGTACAGCGGGTCGCCTTCTTCGTCGGTGGCGATGACCTGGCGGCCCTGCACATAGGGGAAACTGGCTTCCAGTTCTTCAAGGGCGGCGGCGACCAGTTCGCCGAGCAGTTCTTCGGCGGTGCGCTTGGGGTACATGTCGATCAGCGCGGCCAGGCGCGCTTCGGACTCCAGGTCCAGATGCAGGACATGGCCGGTACGGCTGAGGGTACCGGCGGCATTCTGTTCCCAGTGCTGGGCGAGTTCACGGATTTTCATGATGACCTCTGTTGACGCCTGGAAAGGCTGCACTGCATGGGAGTGCTGTGCTTTCACTTTAGTTTGGTTTGGCCGATCACGGCTTGCCATCGTCGCCCGGCTGTGGGCACTCTTGGGGGATACCGCCCCCCTGTAGGAGCGGGTTTACCCGCGAACACCGGCAACGCCGGTGCCAGGCACCGCATTGGGCTCTTCACGGGTTAACCCGCTCTGGCACAGGGCGCGCCAAGGCTGAGAGGGATGCAACGGAGAGAGCGCCAGTGACCGATATCGATGTGCGTTTGCGTGAAGATGTCCATGTGTTGGGGGAGCTGCTTGGCGAAACCATTCGCCAACAGCACGGCGATGCGTTCCTGCAGAAAATCGAGGACATCCGCCACAGTGCCAAGGCCGACCGCCGTGGCCCGGGTGAGCAGCTGAGCTCAACCTTGGCGGACCTGGCCGAAGAAGACCTGCTGCCCGTAGCGAGGGCCTTCAACCAGTTCCTCAACCTGGCCAACATGGCCGAGCAGTACCAGTTGATCCGCCGCCGCGACGCTGACCAGCCCGAGCCGTTCGAAGCGCAGGTACTGCCCGAGCTGCTGGGGCGCTTGAAGCAGGCCGGCCACAGCAACGATGCCCTGGCCCGGCAACTGGCCAAGCTCGATATCCAGTTGGTGCTCACCGCACACCCCACCGAAGTGGCCCGTCGCACGCTGATCCAGAAGTACGACGCGATCGCCGGCCAACTGGCCGCGCAGGACCATCGTGACCTGACCCCGGCAGAACGCCAGCAAGTGCGTGAACGCCTGCGCCGGCTGATCGCCGAGGCCTGGCACACCGAGGAAATCCGCCGTACCCGGCCTACGCCGGTAGACGAGGCCAAGTGGGGTTTCGCAGTGATCGAGCATTCACTGTGGCATGCCATCCCCAGCCACCTGCGCAAGGTCGACAAGGCCCTGCTGGAGGCCACTGGCCTGCGCCTGCCGCTGGAGGCCGCGCCGATTCGCTTTGCCTCGTGGATGGGTGGGGACCGTGATGGCAACCCCAATGTAACGGCTGCCGTCACCCGCGAAGTACTCCTGCTGGCGCGCTGGATGGCCGCCGACCTGTTCCTGCGCGACATCGATGCACTGGCCGCCGAGTTGTCCATGCAGCAGGCCAACGACGCCCTGCGCAAACAGGTTGGCGACAGTGCCGAACCCTACCGTGCTGTGCTCAAGCAACTGCGCGACCGCCTGCGTGCGACACGCGCATGGGCGCATTCGGCCTTGACCAGCAACCAACCGGCCGGTGCCGACGTGCTGGTGGACAACCGCGAGCTGATCGCGCCGCTGGAGCTGTGCTACCAGTCACTGCACGAATGCGGCATGGGCGTGATCGCCGAGGGGCCGCTGCTTGACTGCCTGCGTCGTGCGGTGACCTTCGGCCTGTTCCTGGGCCGCCTGGACGTACGCCAGGACGCTGCCCGCCACCGTGATGCGCTGACCGAGATTACCGATTACCTGGGCCTGGGGCGTTACGCCGACTGGGATGAGGAGCAGCGCATCGCGTTCCTCCAGGCCGAGCTGAAAAACCGCCGGCCCCTGTTACCTGCGCATTTCAAGCCGCAAGCGGACACCGCCGAAGTGCTGGCGACCTGCCGGGAAGTGGCCGCTGCGCCGGCCGCCTCGCTGGGGTCTTACGTCATCTCCATGGCCGGTGCCGCCTCGGATGTATTGGCGGTGCAACTGTTGCTCAAGGAAGCCGGCCTGACCCGCCCCATGCGTGTGGTGCCACTGTTCGAGACCTTGGCCGACCTCGACAATGCCGGCCCGGTCATGCAGCGCCTGCTTGGCCTGCCGGGCTACCGCGCGGGCCTGCGCGGCCCGCAGGAAGTGATGATCGGCTACTCCGATTCGGCCAAGGACGCCGGCACCACGGCTGCTGCCTGGGCGCAGTACCGGGCTCAGGAAAACCTGGTGCGCATCTGTGCCGAGCATCAGGTCGAGCTGCTGCTGTTCCACGGCCGTGGCGGTACGGTCGGGCGAGGCGGCGGCCCGGCCCATGCCGCGATCCTGTCGCAGCCACCGGGTTCGGTGGCGGGGCGTTTCCGCACCACCGAGCAGGGTGAAATGATCCGCTTCAAGTTCGGCTTGCCGGGCATCGCCGAGCAAAACCTCAACCTGTACCTGGCTGCCGTGCTTGAAGCCACGCTGTTGCCACCACCGCCCCCGCAGCCGGCCTGGCGTGAAGTGATGGACCAGTTGGCCGCCGATGGTGTCCAGGCCTACCGCAGCGTGGTACGGGAGAATCCCGATTTCGTCGAGTACTTCCGCCAGTCGACGCCAGAACAGGAACTGGGGCGCCTGCCGTTGGGCAGCCGCCCGGCAAAACGTCGCGCCGGGGGCATCGAAAGCCTGCGGGCCATCCCGTGGATCTTCGGCTGGACCCAGACCCGGCTGATGCTGCCGGCCTGGCTGGGCTGGGAAACGGCGCTGACCAATGCATTGGCCCGTGGTCAGGGTGAGTTGCTGGCGCAAATGCGTGAGCAATGGCCGTTCTTCCGCACCCGCATCGACATGCTGGAAATGGTACTGGCCAAAGCGGATGCACAAATTGCCGAGGCCTACGACGAACGTCTGGTGCAACCGCACTTGCGTCCTTTAGGTGCGCACCTGCGCGACCTATTGTCGCAGTCATGCCAGGTAGTGCTGGGTCTGACCGGGCAGCCGGTGCTACTGGCGCACAGCCCCGAGACACTGGAATTCATTAGCCTGCGCAATACCTATCTGGACCCGTTGCACCGCCTGCAGGCAGAGTTGCTGGCCCGCTCGCGCAGCCGCGAAGCCGCTCTGGACAGCCCGTTGGAGCAGGCCTTGCTGGTGACCGTGGCGGGTATTGCCGCCGGGCTGCGCAACACCGGCTAAGGGCAAGCCCGGGCCATGTCTGGTGACGGCCATACAGGCCCGGCACAATGACGGGGAGGGTGGTTGCGCCAGGCGCAACCGCCTGCCCGGTCAGCCGCAAGTGGCGCATTCCTGCAACTTTGGGACGCTTGTCTGGCTGCCGGGCGCTGTGTATCTTGAGCAGCCTTCTGACCGATTTATGGTCATACCCGATTATCCGGACTTGGCCCTGGTCGCCGAATCCATTGAATTTCATACAAAAATTTGAGGAGCACAAGATGCGCGTAATTCTGCTGGGAGCTCCCGGGGCCGGTAAAGGTACTCAGGCAAAGTTCATCACCGAAAAGTTCGGTATTCCACAGATCTCCACCGGTGACATGCTGCGTGCCGCCGTCAAGGCCGGCACTCCGCTGGGCCTGGAGCTGAAGAAAGTCATGGATGCCGGTCAGCTGGTCTCCGACGAGTTGATCATCAGCCTGGTGAAGGAGCGCATCGCTCAGCCTGATTGCGCCAACGGCTGCCTGTTCGACGGCTTCCCACGCACCATCCCACAGGCCGAAGCCATGGTCGCTGCCGGTGTCGACATTGATGCCGTGGTCGAAATTGCCGTGGACGACGAAGAAATCGTCGGCCGCATGGCTGGCCGCCGCGTGCACCTGGCGTCGGGCCGTACCTACCACATTCAGTACAACCCGCCGAAAGTGGAAGGCAAGGACGACGAGACCGGTGAAGACCTGATCCAGCGTGACGACGACAAAGAAGAAACCGTTCGCCATCGCCTGTCGGTCTACCACAGCCAGACCAAGCCGCTGGTGGATTTCTACCAGAAGCTGTCGGCTGCCAATGGCGGCAAGCCGAAGTACAGCCACATCGAAGGTGTCGGCTCGGTTGAAGCCATCACCGCCAAGGTCCTGGCAGCCCTGAGCTGATCCGGCGCCTGACGCACCTCGACAACGGCCCGCTTCTGTGGGAGCGGCCTTGTGTCGCGAAAGGGCTGCAGAGCAGCCCCAGACAATGGTGTGTACCGCTGAAACCCTGGGGCCGCTTTGCGGCCCTTTTCGCGACGCAAGGTCGCTCCTCCAGGGCCAGTGCAGGCTTTGAAATCAGCGTGATGGGCCGCACAGCGGCCCCCTCGGGACACAACGCCGCTGCTGCTCTATACTGCCGCTCTTTTTCATTCGCATCTGGATACCCGTTCGATGACCACCCTGCTGGCCCTGGATACCGCCACCGAAGCCTGTTCCGTCGCGCTGCTGCATGACGGCAAGGTAACCAGCCATTACGAGGTGATCCCGCGCATGCATGCCCAGAAGCTGCTGCCGATGATCAAGCAACTGCTGGCCGACGCTGGCGTGGCACTGAATGCGCTGGATGCCATTGCCTTTGGCCGTGGCCCGGGCGCGTTCACCGGCGTGCGTATTGCCATCGGGGTTGTGCAAGGCCTGGCCTTCGCCCTCGAACGCCCAGTGCTGCCGGTGTCCAACCTGGCCGCTTTGGCCCAGGGTGCATTGCGCGAGCATGGCGTGCAGCAGGTGGCCGCTGCCATCGATGCGCGCATGGATGAAGTGTACTGGGGCTGCTACCAGGCCACGGCGGGCGAAATGCGCCTGGTCGGCCGTGAAGCCGTGTTGCCGCCCGAGCAGGTGGCGCTACCGGCAGGCAGCAATGGCGAGTGGTTCGGTGCCGGTACCGGATGGGGCTATGCCGAGCGCCTGGCGGTACAGGTGGCGGCTAGCAACCCGGGTGCCTTGCCCAACGCCCTCGACGTCCTCAGCCTGGCCACATTTGCCTGGGCCCGTGGCGAGGCAATCGTCGCCGAGCAGGCGCAACCGGTTTATCTGCGCGATAATGTAGCCACGCCCAAGAAGCACTGAGTGCTGTTCGTCGATTATCGCCGAACACGCTAAAACCTTTTGCGCGATCTGTGGTCCAGTTATCACTCAAGCATTAGCGACGGAACTCTGATGCTGCTAAATTGCCATCATTGGTCCTGAGTGCTCATGCCATGCGTATCGACGGTTTCTCATCGCAGTCCTACCCGCTCAAGCGCCTCTCGCGCAAAGCAGCGGTGCGTGACGAGGCCATCGACGACGCCGAGGTGATCGAGGAGGCAGAAGCCGCCCCGCAGGAAGCCACCGCCCGCCGCCCTGGTGGTGGCCTGCCAGCCCGCCAGCAGGACATGGTTTTCCCTCGCGCCCGTGACCGCCGCACCGCCACCGCACTGGCCAGCTACCTGAGCACTGCAGGCTTTACTGACTGGGACATGGAAGTACTGGGGCTCGACCTGTACATTTGATGGATGAATCCCCTACCACTGCCTTACTTTCTCGGTTGCCCGTCGTGGAGCGAAAACGCCTGGCGCGACTACCTGTACCCCGCTGACGCCAACAGTAATCAAATGCTTGGCTTCTACAGCCAGGTATTCAACGCCGTCGAAGGCAACACCACGTTCTACGCACGTCCCGCTCCCGGCACCATTGCCCGCTGGGCGCAGGTCATGCCAGAGCACTTTCGCTTCACTGCCAAGTTTCCGCGGGATGTCAGCCATGAAGGCGACCTGCGAGACCAGCTTGAGCCTGCCTTCGACTTCACTCGGCTGATGGCCCCGCTGGGCCAGCGCGTATCACCCTACTGGCTGCAGTTGCCGGCCCAGTTCGGCCCGGCGCGGCTGGGTGAGCTTTGTCACTTCCTCGATCAGATTGCCGTACCCGTGGCTGTGGAAGTGCGCAACCAGGCCTTTTTTGCCAAGGGTGAGGAAGAACGCCTGCTCAATCGCCTGCTGCACGAACGCGGTGTAGAGCGTATCTGCCTCGATCCGCGTGCGTTGTTCAGTTGTACCTCGCGCGACCCTGCCGTGCTGCATGCGCAGTCGAAGAAGCCTAAGGTGCCACCGCGTCCGGCAGCCTTCAGCCAGCACCCGCAGGTTCGCTTCATTGGCCATCCGGAACTGGAGGCCAATCACACCTTCCTTAGCCCTTGGGTAGAGAAAGTCGCCGCCTGGATCGAAGAAGGCCGCAATCCCTATATCTTCCTGCACACCTCGGACAATCGCCTGGCTGCGGCGCTGGCCCAGCGTTTCCATCAGCGCCTGATGGCACGCCTGCCGGGCCTGGCACCTTTGCCGGAATTGCCGCGCGCCCCTGAGGTCGAACAATTGGGGCTACTCTGACCTTTCCCTGACTGCCGGAGGTTGAACCATGGATGTGCAAACCCTACGAGCTGAGGCCTTCAAGGCGTTACACGCGCGCGACGGCGCGTTCGTCATCCCCAACCCGTGGGATGCCGGCTCCGCCAAGTTGCTCGCCAGCCTGGGTTTCGAGGCGCTGGCTACCACCAGTGCAGGCCTGGCCTTCAGCCTGGGCCGGCCAGACGCCGAAGGCGCCTTGAGCCTGGACGATACACTGGACAATGCCGGCGAGATCGTCGATGCCACTGCGCTGCCGGTGGCCGCCGATCTGGAAAACGGCTTTGGCGACTTGCCCGAAGACTGTGCCCAGACCATTCTGCGTGCCGCCGAAATTGGCCTGGTGGGCGGTTCCATCGAAGATGCCAGTGGCCGCAGTGATGCGCCCATCTATGACTTCGGGCTGGCTGTGGAGCGCGTGCGCGCTGCCGTACAGGCTGCGCGAAGCCTGCCATTCCCGTTCACCTTGTGCGCCCGTGCAGAAAACCTGCTGCACGGGCGCATGGACCTCGACGACACCATCCTGCGCCTGCAAGCCTATGCCGAAGCCGGTGCCGACGTGCTCTACGCCCCCGGGCTGCGCACCGTGGAGGAAATCCGTGCCGTGGTGCAGGCAGTCGCACCGCGCCCTGTGAATGTGCTGATGGGCATGGCGGGCGTGCCGCTGAGCGTCAACCAGTTGCAGGACCTGGGCGTGCGCCGCGTCAGCGTTGGCTCTTCGCTGGCCCGTGCTGCGCTCGGGGCCTTCTACCGGGCCGCGCAGGAAATTCGCGATGAGGGCACGTTCGGCTACGGTGAGCAGACCATGCCGTTTGCCCAGCTGAACGACCTGTTCCGTCGCTGATGCGGGCATTGCTGGCGCTACTGGCCGGCCTGCTGACGGTGGCCGGCCTGGCCTGGCACTTCGGCTGGCGCCTGCCTGCCGCATGGAACCCCTGGGCGCCGCTGGACGTACGCCAGCCGCCCAACCTGCTGACCCCCTACAAACTGTCGCGCCTGCGCGATGACCCAGCGCTGTGCCGGCAGGCGCTGGAAACCAGCCACCTGCGTTACCGGGCACAAGCCGACAGCCCGGCGTCGGCCAACTGCCCGCTGCAGAACGTATGGCGCATTGAGGGCGGCCAGGCGCGGTTGGGCAGCAGCTTTCTGGCCAGTTGCCCGTTGGCGGTGGCCTATGCACTGTTCGAAAACCATGGCTTGCAGCCGGCGGCGCAGGAAGTGTTTGGGCAAGCGGTGACGCAGGTCGATCACCTGGGCAGCTTTGCCTGCCGCAACGTCTACCACCGCAAGCAGGGCCGTTTGAGCCAGCACGCCACGGCCAATGCCCTGGACATCAGCGGTTTCCGCCTTCAGGACGGCCAGCGGATCGTGCTGGCGCGTGACTGGCAGGCGGGTGGGCAGAAGGCCGAATTCCTGCGTCGGGTGCAGCGGGCGGCTTGCGAGAGCTTCAGCACGGTGCTGGGGCCGGACTACAACGCGGCTCACCACAATCACTTTCACCTGGACATGGGGCGCTGGCAGGTGTGCCGCTAGCCTCAGGCGTGAGCGCGCACGTTGTTCAGCACCACTGGGCGCGCCCAGTGGATGTCGAACGCCAGGTCATTCTGCTGCTTGGCCAGGGTGGCGTCGTCGAACGGTTCGGGCGCCGGGTCCAGCAGGTTGGTCTCGAACTCGGCAATGGGCAGGAACAATGACCGTGGCGTGGGGCCAGGGCCGGGTTCGGCGATCGGCTGACCCTGGTTCATCACCACCGGGCGCAGCCAGCTGTTGTTGATGTCGAGCTGGCGCTGTTGCTCGATCAGTTCCATGGCGCTGAACGGCTCGGGGGCGGGCGGCAGCAGCTTGGCTTCAAGCTCGGCCTTGGGCAGAAACAACGGTTCGGGCGGCGCCACGATGGTGTCGTGCACCGGGCAGGCGCGCTGGGCGTCGATCAAGGCCAGTGCACGGGCGCCGCCGATGGGTTCACCGCTGTCCTGGTCGTACTGCACGAACGACTGGCTGACGCCGTCTTCGGGCTCTTCCTGCTGCTCGGCCATGGCCCGGGCAAAGAAATCCTGCCACAGGTGGCTGACGCCCCCGAGTGCCTGGGTGTTGTGCTGACTGTAGTTGCCGACAGGCGACAAATAGGTCAAGCCGATGGGAAGAGTATCTGACATGGCAGTCGTGCGCGCTGTGCTCTGGCAGAATAGCGGGATATTGCCTGTATCGGCCGTGGCTGCCGATTCATTAAGGGCTTGGTTTGATTTTTCGGGTGTGAACGATGGAAGAGCAAGGCACGGGTATCAGGGTCGAGGCGATGGCAGCTGAGTATGCGCAACAGGCCAGGGTGTGGGCTGAACGCCTGGGCCTGCCGCTGCAGGACGATACCGCCGCCTTCGCGGTGCAGGTGGGCGCCGACGGCTTGCAGATTCAGCAACTGGGCCCGCAGGCGCCTGGGCCGGTGCGTGTGGACTTCGTCGAAGGCCAGGCTGCGCATCGCCGCCAGTTTGGCGGTGGCAACGGGCAGATGATCGCCAAGGCTGTGGGCATTGCCCAAGGTATCCGGCCGCAGGTGCTGGATGCCACGGCGGGGCTGGGCAAGGACGCGTTCGTGCTGGCCAGCCTTGGCTGCCAGATGACCCTGATCGAGCGCCAGCCGCTGATTGCCGCGCTGCTGGAGGACGGCCTGGCGCGGGCGCGGGCGGATGAAGAGGTGGGCCCGATTGTCGGGCGCATGCGCCTGTTGACCGGCAACGCCATCGAGCGCATGCGCGCCTGGGAAGGGGAGGCGCCGCAGGTGATCTACCTCGACCCGATGTTCCCGCACCGGGACAAGAGCGCCCTGGTGAAAAAGGAAATGCGCGTGTTCCGGCCTTTGGTGGGCGATGACCTGGATGCCCCGGCCCTGCTCGAAGCCGCCCTGGCGCTGGCCAGCCATCGGGTGGTGGTGAAGCGCCCGCGCAAGGCACCGATCATCGACGGGCCGAAGCCCAGTCACAGCCTGGAAGGCAAGTCGAGCCGGTATGACATTTATCCGAAGAAGGCGTTGAAAGCCTGACGTTTGTGTGGCCTGCCCAGGCCTCTTCGCGGGTAAGTTCGCGAAGAGGCCTGCAAAAATATCCAGATATCAGGGTTTGAATGCCCTCAAGAACACCCCCACCACCTCGCGCACATGCGCCTCGGCTTCATCGCCTTCCAGCGGCCCCGCACATCCCAGCAGCAAGCGGTAATCTGGCGCCCCCTTGACCAGGCAGAAGAAATGCTCCGCCGCCCTCAAGGGGTTGTCGATGCGCAGCAGTCCGCGCTCATGTGCCCCGCGCAGTAGCGCTTCCATGCCTGCGAGCACGCGCTTGGGCCCGGCTTCGTAGAAGTACTCGCCAAAACTCGGGTCCAGGCTGCCCTGGGCCATGATCAGGCGGCTGAGCTTGACCGCTTCGTCACTGCTGATAAGCGCCTGGAAGTTGCGGGCAATGGTCAGCAGCACGTCTTCCACCGGCACCCCCTCGGGATACTCGAACAGCAGGTCAGGCAACTGGATCTGGCAGGTGGCCATGACCGCCGAGCAGAACAGGGTCTGCTTGTCGGTGAAGTGGCTGTACACGGTGAGCTTTGAAACACCTGCCGCTGCAGCGACCGCATCCATGCTGGTGTTGGCGTAGCCAAGGCTGAGGAACAGCGCCTTGGCCGCTTCGAGAATCGCCTCGCGCTTGGCCAGGTCCTTGGGCCGGCCCGGGCCGATGGGTGCGTCGTTGGACATTGTGGTCTGCATCTGGTTGAAGGTTCACCATCTTAACGGGTCACGCGCCATCCGGCTAAAGCCAGGCTGCATTATCTGCTGTCTGCCAGTGGACAGTTGATTGACAAGAATGTCGTTGCGAAGGTGCCGTTGACCACCCACTGCGCACCCAGGCGCGAAACGCGGGGGGTAATGGGCTCAAACCGCACCCTCGAAAAACCCGCGCATACCCTTCCCGGCATCGTTGCGCTGATTTAATATACCAGCCAGTACAAATATTAAATGTGCACTCCGCGAAAGGATTCATCATGTTGCGCCATGCCTTGTCCATCGCTCTGCCCGCCGCCGCTGCCCTGCTTCTGGCGGCGTGTGGTCAGGAAGCCGCCCCACCCGCCGCGCCGCGCCCGGCGCTGGTGGTGCAGCCACAGCCTGCCGAAGCCGCTGCCGACAGTTACCCCGGCGAAGTGCGCGCGCGCTTCGAGCCGGAGCTGGCCTTCCGCATTGGCGGCAAGGTCAGCAAGCGACTGGTGGAGGAGGGGCAGCGGGTCAAGGCCGACCAGCCGCTGGCCGAACTGGACCCGCAGGACGTGCGCCTGCAACTTGAAGCCAATCGCGCCCAGCTGGCGGCTGCCGAGGCGAATCTGGCATTGGTGCGCGCCGAGCGCGACCGCTACCAGAAGTTGCTGGAACGGCAGATGGTCAGCCACTCCCAGTTCGACAACGCCGAAAACCTCTACCGCGCCGGCCTTGCCCGTCTGAAGCAGGCCAAGGCCGAGTTCGAGGTGGCGGGCAACCAGGCCGAATATGCCGTATTGCGTGCGCCGCAGGCCGGGGTGATTGCCAAGCGCCAGGTTGAAGTGGGCCAGGTGGTCGCCGCCGGGCAGACCGTGTTTACCCTTGCCGCCGATGGCGAGCGAGAAGTAGCCATCGGCCTGCCGGAGCAGCAGTTCGCCCGCTTCGCTGTGGGCCAATCGGTGAGCGTGGAGCTGTGGTCTAACCCGCAGGCGCGTTTTCAGGGGCGCATTCGCGAGCTGTCACCGGCCGCCGACCCGCGCTCGCGCACGTTCGCGGCGCGCATCGCCTTTACCACGGCCGCCGTACCGGCCGAGCTGGGCCAGAGCGCCCGGGTGTTCATCGCCAAGGACGGGCTGATCCCGCTGGCGGTACCGCTGTCGGCCGTGACTGCGGAAAACGGTCAGGCCTATGTCTGGCGGGTGAACAAGGAAAGCCGCCTGGAGCGGGCGACCGTGCGCCTGGGGGCTTATGGCAGCGACAGCGTGCCGGTGCTCGAAGGCCTGGACCCGGGTGACTGGGTGGTTGCCGCTGGTGGCCATGTACTGCGCGAGGGCCAGGAGGTACGCCCCGTGGACCGCAGCAACCGTGTAGTGAACCTGACGGCCAAGGAGTAAGTCCCGATGGGTTTCAACCTTTCTGCCTGGGCGCTGCGCAACCGCCAGATCGTCCTGTTCCTGATGATCCTGCTGGCCGTCATTGGCGCCATGTCGTACACCAAGCTTGGCCAGAGCGAGGATCCGCCATTCACCTTCAAGGCCATGGTCATCCGCACCCTGTGGCCAGGCGCCAGCGCTGAAGAAGTGTCGCGACAGGTGACCGAGCGCATCGAAAAGAAGCTGATGGAAACCGGTGAGTACGAGAGAATCGTCTCGTTCTCTCGCCCCGGTGAATCGCAGGTTACCTTCATGGCCCGCGACTCGCTGCACTCCAAGGACATCCCCCAGTTGTGGTACCAGATCCGCAAGAAGGTTGCGGACATTCGCCACACCTTGCCGCCGGAGATCCAGGGCCCGTTCTTCAACGACGAGTTCGGCACCACCTTCGGCAATATCTATGCGCTGACTGGCGAAGGCTTTGACTATGCGGTGCTCAAGGACTACGCCGACCGTATCCAGATCCAGCTGCAGCGGGTCAAGGATGTGGGCAAGGTCGAGCTGATCGGCCTGCAGGACGAGAAAGTCTGGATTGAGCTGTCCAACCTCAAGCTGGCCACCCTCGGCGTGCCCCTGGAAGCCGTGCAGAAGGCGTTGCAAGAACAGAACGCGGTGAGCACCGCCGGTTTCTTCGAGACGCCCAGCGAGCGCTTGCAACTGCGCGTGAGCGGGCGTTTCGACAGTGTCGAGCAGATCCGCCAGTTCCCCATTCGCGTGGGGGATCGCACCTTCCGGATTGGTGATGTCGCCGAGGTGCACCGTGGCTTCAACGACCCACCTGCACCGCGCATGCGCTTCATGGGCGAGGATGCCATTGGCCTGGCGGTGTCGATGAAAGACGGTGGCGACATCCTGGTACTGGGCAAGGCCCTGGAAGGCGAGTTCGAGCGCCTGGCGCATAACCTGCCTGCCGGCATGGCGCTGCGCAAGGTTTCGGATCAACCGGCGGCGGTCAAGGCTGGCGTGGGCGAGTTCGTGCAGGTGCTGGTCGAGGCGTTGGTCATTGTGCTGCTGGTGAGTTTCTTCTCGCTGGGCCTGCGCACTGGCCTGGTGGTGGCGCTGGCCATTCCGCTGGTGTTGGCCATGACCTTTGCCGCCATGCACTACTTCGGCATCGGCCTGCACAAGATTTCCCTTGGCGCGCTGGTGCTGGCCCTGGGCTTGCTGGTGGACGACGCGATCATTGCCGTGGAGATGATGGCGATCAAGATGGAGCAGGGCTATGACCGCCTCAAGGCAGCCAGCTATGCCTGGACGAGTACGGCCTTCCCGATGCTCACCGGTACGCTGATCACGGCAGCAGGCTTTCTGCCGATTGCCACCGCGGCCTCCAGCACGGGCGAATACACCCGGTCGATCTTCCAGGTGGTCACCATCGCTTTGCTGACCTCTTGGGTGGCGGCCGTGGTGTTCGTGCCTTACCTGGGCGAGCGCCTGCTACCCGACCTGGCCAAGCTGCATGCCGCGCGCCATGGCAAGGACGGCCATGCGCCCGACCCCTACGCCACCCCGTTCTACCAGCGCGTGCGACGGCTGGTGGAGTGGTGCGTACGGCGGCGCAAGACGGTAATCCTGCTGACCGTTGCCGCTTTTGTCGGCAGCCTCCTGCTGTTCCGCTTTGTACCCCAGCAGTTCTTCCCGGCCTCCGGGCGCCCGGAGCTGATGGTTGACCTGAAGCTGGCCGAAGGCGCCTCGCTGGCCAATACCGCCGAGCGGGTCAAGCAGCTGGAGGCGCTGCTCAAGCAGCAGGACGGTATCGACAACTACGTGGCCTATGTGGGCACCGGCTCGCCGCGCTTCTACCTGCCGCTGGACCAGCAACTGCCGGCAGCCAGCTTTGCCCAGTTCGTGGTGCTGGCCAAGTCGATGGAAGACCGCGAACGCCTGCGCAGTTGGCTGATCAGCACGGTGGACCAGCAGTTCCCCGACCTGCGCGCCCGGGTCACGCGTCTGGAAAATGGCCCACCCGTGGGTTACCCGGTGCAGTTCCGGGTCACTGGCGAGCATATCGAGAAGGCCCGTGCACTGGCCCGTGAAGTGGCGGACAAGGTGCGCGAGAACCCGCATGTGGTGAACGTGCACCTGGACTGGGAGGAACCCAGCAAGGCGGTGTTCCTCGAAATCGACCAGGACCGCGCCCGTGCGCTGGGCGTGAGCACTTCGCACCTGGCGAGCTTCCTGCAAAGCTCGCTGATCGGTACCACGGTCAGCCAGTACCGCGAGGACAACGAACTGATCGAGATCCTGCTGCGCGGCACCCGGCAGGAACGCAGCGAGCTGGGCAACCTGGGTAGCCTGGCGTTGCCCACCGACAATGGCCAGAGCGTGGCGCTGTCGCAGGTGGCGACCCTGGAGTACGGCTTTGAAGAAGGCATTATCTGGCACCGCAACCGCTTGCCGACGGTGACCGTGCGTGCCGATATCTACGACCAGGAGCAGCCGGCGACGCTGGTGAAGCAAATTCTGCCGACCCTGCAGGACATCCGCGCCAAGCTGCCCGATGGCTACCTGCTGGAGGTGGGCGGCACGGTGGAGGATTCCGAACGGGGGCAGAAGTCGGTGAATGCCGGCATGCCACTGTTCATCGTGGTAGTCCTGAGCTTGCTGATGATCCAGCTGCGCAGTTTCTCGCGCACGGTGATGGTGTTCCTCACCGCGCCGCTGGGGCTGATCGGGGTGACCCTGTTCCTGCTGGTGTTCCGCCAGCCGTTCGGCTTTGTCGCCATGCTCGGCACCATTGCGTTGGCGGGGATGATCATGCGCAACTCGGTGATCCTGGTGGACCAGATCGAGCAGGACATCGCAGCGGGGATGGAGCGCTGGCAGGCGATCATCGAGGCTACGGTGCGGCGCTTCCGACCGATCGTGCTGACCGCGCTGGCGGCGGTGCTGGCCATGATCCCGTTGTCACGTAGTGTGTTCTACGGGCCGATGGCGGTGGCGATCATGGGCGGGTTGATCGTGGCCACGGTGCTAACACTGCTGTTCCTGCCGGCGTTGTATGCGGCTTGGTTCAGGGTGAAGAAGGGCTGAAGACCGCTGGGGGAGGGCTTAGCCCTCCCTTCGCGGGTAAACCCGCTCCTACGACGGCCTGTGTCCAACCCCGCCGCCGTGTAGGAGCGGGTTTACCCGCGAATACGGTGGCGGCAGCAACGGTGAACGGCTGGTGAAAATTGGCCAGCAGGCCCGGCCCTTTCGCGGGTGAACCCGCTCCTACAGCGCGCCGAAGACCTTCTTGGCCAGGCTGGTAGCCGCAGCTGCCGGGTTCTGGCGAATGCTCTGCTCCTGTTTGCCGATCATCTCGAACAAGCCATCCAGCGCCTTCTCGGTCACGTAGTTCTCGATATTGGCGTCATCCTTGACCAGCCCCAGGCCTTTGGCCTGGGCGGCGAAGGCATTGTACTGCTGGGCCACGCCAACCTTGTCGGTGGCCTGCTTGACGATTGGCAGGAACTTGGCGCGGATCTGCTCGCGGCTGCTTTTGTTCAGGTACTGGGTGGCCGAGTCGTCACCGCCGCTGAGGATGCCTTTGGCATCGGTCACGCTCATGTTCTTCACGGCATCCACCAGAATCGCCTGTGCCTGCGGCACGGCGGCCTCGGCGGCCTTGTTCATGCTGGTTTCCAGGGCTTCGACCTGTTCACCCTTGCCGAACATTTTCATCGCCTTGGCGGCTTTGCCCAGGTTGCCTGGCAGCTCGATGCGCACGTCCGGGTTGTTGCTGAAGCCGCCTGGGGTGCTCAGTTGCTTGACGGCCAGCTGCGCACCTTGGGTCAGGGCATCTTTCAGGCCGCCGGTGGCGTCTTTCTGGCTGAGGTCGCCCAGCGACAGGGCCAGGGCACTGGCCGACAGTAGCAGGCCGGCGCACAGGGTGGTGAAGCGCAGGGAAGTGCGGATCATGAAGCTTTCCTTGTAAACGGATGAGTGCGGGTATCAGCGAACCTGATCTACCTTGATGCGTACCGATTGCGGGTCACTGCCATCAAGCGCGACACCGTGGTGTTCGGTATTGATGAACAGCAACTTGCCATTCAGCTCGATGCGCGCGCTCACCGCATAGCGGTGGCCAGGCTTGACCTGCGCGGGGTCATAGGTGAGATGGAACGGCAGCGGCACGTTGCCTTTGACCGGGCCGGCCTGGCGCGCCAGGGTCACGGCAGGGGCGTCCATCAGCGACACATCCTGCAGTTCCACGCTCAGGGTGGCGGCAGGCGGCAGGGCAATGCGCTGCAGGTAGAAGACTTCACCGTCCAGGCTGGCCTGGTTGGGTGGGGTTTGGCTGGAGCAGGCTGCAAGCAGGGATGCGCAACACAGCATAAAGAGCTTTTTCATGGAATCTCCGGTGTCCTTGGAGCTGGCTTGTGGCCAACCCCACGGACTTTAGCGGATTTTGCCGACCGATGAACCGTTAGAGGGTCGAAGTTTCCAACCCGTCGTCACGGTGCAGGGCCACTTGGCGGATCGACAGGCGCAGCTCGGCCGACAGCACTCGCTTGGCCACGCCCTCGGCCAGCTCGCCGAGTTTGTCGTGATAACCCAGCTTGCCTTGCGCATCGGCGTGCAGCACCCCTTGCTGGAGCAGGGTCTGGATGAAGTGGCGGAACAGCGTCTTGTCGAAGAACTCCGGTGCGTTCAGGCCATGCAGGATCGACAGGCGTTGGGCCATCATCACGCACAGGTCTTCCAGCGCTTCGGCGCTCAGGCTGTTCTGCCCGCTGTTGATCAGCAGCGAGGTGGCCATGTAGAAGCGCTGCAGGGTCTGGGTGATGGTGCGGGCGAGCAGGGTCAGCAACACGAACTGCCGCGAGCTGGGCGCCGGGCGCACGTACAGGTCGTTGTCCTGGCGCAGCAGGCCCTGTTCCACCAGCGCGACCAACCATTGGTCGATGACCTCGTCCAGCTGTTCTGGCGTCCAGCGCAGGAACAGTTCGGCCTGTAGGTAGGGGTAAAGCGCGTGCACATACTGGCCCAGCAGTTCACGGCTCATGCGTGAACTGCTGAGGAAGAAGCTGGCCAGCAGCGCCGGCAGGGCGAAGATGTGCAGCACGTTGTTGCGGTAGTAGGTCATCAGCACCGCGTTGCCTTCATCCAGGTAGAGGATGCGGCCCAGGGCATCCTTCTGCTCGGCCACCAGGTTCATGCTGCGCACATGTTCGATCAGTGCCTGGCCGTCGCCCTCGGGCAGGGTGGTGTGCGGCGAGTAGGGCACTTGGCGCAGCAGCGCCAGGTACAGTTCGAGAACGCGGGTCAGGGCGCGCTCGTCCAGGGCAAGGCGGCTGGTGGACAGCAGTGCCAGGGCCACCAGGTTGACCGGGTTGATGGCCGCCGCCTCGTTGAGGTGGCGGGCCACGGTTTCTCCCAGGCGGGCGGTGGCGGCGTTGAGCCAGTCCGGCCGGTACTGCGGACCGTGATCCTGTTCACGCCAGCCGGGCTGCTGCTGGTCGAGGAAGCCAGCCAGGCGGATGGGTTCGCCGAAGTTGACGTAGACCTGGCCAAAGCGCTGCTTGAGTGCGCCGAACACCTTGAAGATGTCCAGCACCGACTCCTTCTTCTTGCTGGCGCCGCGCAGTTCGCCCAGGTAGGTACGGCCTTCAAGCACGCGCTCGTAGCCGATGTACACCGGCACGAACACGATTGGCGTACGCGACGAACGCAGGAAGCTGCGCAGGGTAATGGCCAGCATCCCGGTGCGCGGCTGCAACATGCGCCCGGTGCGCGAGCGGCCGCCTTCGACGAAGTACTCGACCGGGAAGCCCTTGGTGTACAGGGTGTGCAGGTACTCATTGAACACCGCCGTGTAAAGCGGGTTGCCCTTGAACGTGCGGCGCATGAAGAAGGCGCCACCACGGCGTAGCAGGTTACCCACCACCGGCATGTTGAGGTTGATGCCTGCTGCCACGTGCGGCGGAGTGAGGCCGTTGCGGAACAGCAGGTACGACAGCAGCAGGTAGTCGATGTGGCTGCGGTGGCACGGCACGTAGATCACTTCATGGCCAGGGGCGATACCCTGCACCTGTTCGATGTGGTTGACCTTGATGCCGTCGTAGATCTTGTTCCAGAACCAGCTGAGCACCACTTCGAGGAAGCGGATGGCGGTATAGGTGTAGTCCGAGGCTATCTCGTTGCCATAGCGCAGTGCCTGGGCCTCGGCTTTGGCCAGCGGAAGGTTCTCGCGCTGCGCTTCGTCGGCAATCGCCTGGCGCACTTGCGGGGCATGGACCAGGCCTTTGACCAGGGTGCGTCGGTGCGAGATGTCCGGGCCGATGACGGCAGTCTTGAGGTTGCGAAAGTGCACGCGCATCAGGCGCTGGGCCATGCGCACGGTGCGCTCGTGGCCTTTGTTGTGCTGCACCAGCTCGCGCAGGTGGATTGGCGCGGAGAACTGTACCCGGGTCTTGCGCCCCAGGATCAGTACGGTCAGCAGCCGGCGCAGGCGCCCGGTTACCGCCCAGCTGTCGGCGAACAGCAGCTTCCAGGGGCTGGACTCGCTGGCCGGGGTCTGGCCCCAGAACACGCTGACAGGAATGATCTGCGCATCTTCTTCAGCATGCTGGCTGACGGCAGCCACCAGGCGTTCGAGGGTGGGCGGGGCGCCGCTTTTGTCCTGGCGGCCGAGCCAGTCCGGGTCGGGGGTCAGGTAGAAGAACGCGGCGGGTTCCTGCAGTGGGCCCACGGCTACCGGCAGCACCGGGCGCGGCAGCCCCGCCTTGGTGCACTCGTGGTCGAGCACGGCCAGGTCGGTGAGCGCGGGCGAGGGCAACGCATAGAACACCGGCCGGCTGCGGTCGAGGTTGAGGGTCATGGAAGACTGGTTGATGGTCTCGGAGCGCACCCACAGGTACAACAGGCGACGCAGGCCGCCGAAGATCAGGCGGTGCAGGGGGGAACGGGTCATGGGGTGTGTGCCCTGGGTGTGATGTTCAGGTGAGTATTCTGCTATTTAGTCTGCCGTATCGGCGTAAGTTCAGCAAAATTCGGCCAACGGCGGCGCCGTCATCAATTTTTTTTGTTCTGTGTCATATACTCGGCCTGCCACTTGCAGGATATTTCGGCAAGCGGCGTTGGCACGGGGCAGGTGACCTCATGCCTGCAAGGCGATCTTCACAATAAAAATCCGGAGTAGTTCAGATGTCGTCTCGTGAGACTGGGAATGTAAAGTGGTTCAACGATGCCAAGGGTTATGGCTTCATTCAGCGCGAAGGTGGTGCGGATGTGTTCGTCCACTATCGGGCGATCCGCGGTGAGGGGCATCGTACCCTGGTCGAAGGGCAGCGGGTGGAGTACGCCTGCGTGCAGGGCCAGAAAGGCCTGCAAGCCGAAGACGTAGTGGGCCTCTGAGCCTCTGGTTTCAAGCCGTAGGAGCGGGCTTGCCCGCGAAGCAGCCACCACGGTGGCTGCCACGGGCATAGCCCGTGTTCGCGGGTAAACCCGCTCCTACAGAAACGAGCAAGGCTGCCGTTTCATGATGTACGCCAGGTGATTTCCTCTTCACCGTCGGCGCTGATGCGGACCCAGCGGTCGGCATCTTCTTCCCCGTCTTCCTCGACCCAGCCACCCGGTGCGCAGCGCACTTCCACACCGAGCGCGGCAAATGCGGCGCGGGCGCAGGCAACGTCGTCGGCCCACGGCGTCTGGTCGCTTTCCAGGTACAGGCTGTTCCATTTCCCTACAGCCTTGGGTAACCAAGTGACCGGAATGTTACCGGCCTGGCATTTGAAGGTTTGGCCTTTCTGCTTCCACTCGGTGCACGGGCCGATTGCCTGGGCGAGCCACTCGGCAATCTGCTTGTGGTCGACGTCGGCGTCCTTCAGGTAGATCTCGATATCAGGTTGACGCATAAGGGCTCCGGGTGTGCTCAGTCTTGGCGCACGAAATAGTCATAACGCATGGAAACCGTGACCTCGAACGGCTCGGGCTGGTCGATCACCCGGGCACGTTTTTCGGCGCTGGCGCGCCAGCCGTGTGGGGTCATGGCCAGCAGATCGGCGCGGGCCTTGGGCGCGGCCAGGCTCAGGCGGAACTCGAGGGTTTCGCTGTGTGCATGGGCCATGCCTTCAGGGACCAGGGCCAGGTGCTTGTCGTCGGCGTAAGGGCGTACTTCATCGTAGAGCACTTCACGCAGTTCCATCAGGTGGCCGCTGGTCGGGCCGACCCGCATCAGGCCGCCGCCGGGGCTGAGCAAACGCTTGGCCTCGGCCCAGTCCAGCGGGCTGAAAACGCTGGCGATGAACTGGCAGCTGGCGTCGGTCAGCGGCACGCGGGCCATGCTGGCGACCATCCAGGTGACCGCCGATGCTCGGCGGCAGGCGCGCTTGACCGCTTCGCGGGAGATGTCCAGCGCATAGCCGTCGGCGGCCGGCAAGGCCTGGGCGATCTGTGCGGTGTAGTAACCCTCGCCGCAGCCGATGTCCAGCCAGGTGCCAGGCTGGCGCTCGACGGCCAGCTCGGCCAGGCGGCGGGCGACTGGCGCGTAATGGCCGGCGTCGAGAAAGTCGCGGCGTGCCTCGACCATGGCCTGGTTGTCACCGGGGTCGCGGCTGTTCTTGTGCTGCACCGGCAGCAGGTTCAGGTAACCCTGGCGGGCGCGGTCGAAGCGGTGGCCGGCTGGGCACACCACACCATTGTCGAGCCGGCTCAGCGGCGCCTGGCAAAGCGGGCAGGCAAGCATCAGGCGAGCAACCGAACCAGGGTCTGGTAGTAGATTTCGGTCAGCAGATCGAGGTCGCTGGCCAGGATCCGCTCGTCAACCTGGTGGATGGTGGCGTTGACCGGGCCGAGTTCGACCACCTGGGTACCCATGGTTGCGATGAAGCGACCATCGGAGGTGCCGCCGCTGGTGGAGGGCTGGGTATCGCGACCGGTGACGCCCTTGATGCTGGCCGCCACGGCGTCGAGCAGCTCGCCTGGTTCGGTCAGGAACGGCAGGCCAGACAATGCCCAGTCGACCGACCAGTCCAGTTCATGCTTGTCGAGAATCGCCGACACCCGCGCCTGCAAGCCTTCAACGGTGGACTCGGTGGAAAAGCGGAAGTTGAACAGCGCGGTCAGCTCGCCCGGGACCACGTTGGTGGCGCCGGTGCCGGAATTGAGGTTGGAGATCTGGAAGCTGGTGGGTGGGAAGAACGCATTGCCTTCGTCCCAATGCTCGGCAGCCAGTTCCGCCAGGGCCGGGGCGGCCAGGTGGATCGGGTTGCGCGCCAGATGCGGGTAGGCCACATGGCCCTGTTTGCCGCGTATGGTCAGCTTGGCGCCCAGCGAACCACGGCGACCGTTCTTGACCACGTCACCCAGCAAGGTGGTGCTGGACGGTTCGCCGACGATGCACCAGTCCAGGCGCTCGTTGCGCGCTTTCAGGCGCTCGACCACCGCCTTGGTGCCGTGGTGAGCCGGGCCTTCCTCGTCGCTGGTGATCAGAAACGCGACCTTGCCGCGGTGGTTCGGGTAGTCCTGCACGAAGCGCTCGCTGGCGATGACCATGGACGCCAGGCTGCCTTTCATGTCGGCGGCGCCACGGCCACAGAGCATGCCGTCGGCGTCGATCAGTGCCTCGAAGGGTTCATGCTGCCATTGCTGGACCGGGCCGGTAGGCACCACGTCGGTGTGGCCGGCAAAACACAGTACCGGGCCGTCCTGGCTGCCGTGGGTGGCCCAGAAGTTGTCGACGTCTTCAATGCGCATCGGCTCCAGCTGGAAACCGACGGCGCCCAGACGGTTCATCATCTGCGCCTGGCAATCGGCGTCGACGGGGGTGACCGAGGGGCGACGGATCAGGTCGCAGGCCAGTTGAAGGGTAGGCGAGAGCTCGGCAGGGGCCGTCATGGGGGACTCCGGGGCAAGGCAAGGCGGGGAAATCTGAGGGGCGTTATCTTATATCAAATGGTTTCGGGCAGCACGGCCCATTCGCGGGCACGCCCGCTCCATCAGGTACCGCACAGCTCTGAATGCCTGTGCCAGGCCTGTGGGAGCGGGCGTGCCCGCGAATGGGCTGCACAGGTCAGCCCAGGCAACTTCAAGCCTGCTGCGCTTCGGCAGCCTTTTCTGCGGGCTTGGGCAGCGACGACAGAAACGCCATCACCAGCGCTGCCACATAAGGCAACGACTGCACCAGCAACATCGCCACCCAGAAGCGCATGTCCGAGCTCGGCAGCCCCTGAACCAGGTAGATGCCCAGCGCCGCGCCCCACAGCAGCAACATGATGAACAGCTCTTCACGGGCTTCGGAAATCGCCACCAGCAACCCATGGCTGTCAGCGTTCTTCGGTGTGCGGAAGAACGGCATGCTGCTGGTGAAGAAACCATACAGTACCGCCTTGGCGATGGTGTGCGACAGCGCCAGCCCGGCCAGCGCAGCTGCGAAGGCATCCTTGAGGTTCACCCCCACCGCTCGGCGGTACAGGAAGATGATCTTGCCGACCTTGAAGAAGAACAGCGCCAGCGGCGGGATGGCGAAGATCATCAGGGGCGGATCGACCCGATGCGGCACGATGATCATCGCCGCCGACCACAACAGCGCGCCGATGGTGAAGAAGATGTTCATGCCATCGGCGATCCACGGTAGCCAGCCGGCCAGGAAGTGGTAGCGCTGGCCGCGGGTCAGCTGGCTGCCTTTGCCGCGCAGCAGCGCGCCGGCGTGGTGCTTGATGATCTGGATGGCGCCGTAGGCCCAGCGGAAGCGTTGCTTCTTGAAGTCGATGAAGGTGTCGGGCATCAGGCCCTTGCCGTAGCTGTTGTGGGCGTAGGCGGCGGACAGGCCTTTCTCGAACACACGCAGGCCCAGTTCGGCGTCCTCGCAGATGCACCACTCGGCCCAGCCCAGTTCTTCCAGCACACTGCGCCGGGTCATGGTCATGGTGCCGTGCTGGATGATCGCGTCACGGTCGTTGCGGGTAACCATACCGATGTGGAAGAAACCCTTGTATTCGCTGTAGCACAGCTTCTTGAAGGCGCTTTCGTGCTGGTCGCGGTAATCCTGCGGTGACTGCACCACGGCAATTTTCGGGTCGGCGAAGTGGGGCACCATGTGCTTGAGCCAGTTGCGGTCCACGCAGTAGTCCGAGTCGATAACCGCGATCACTTCGGCGTCCTTTGCCGTGTGCGGGATCAGGTAGTTCAACGCACCGCCCTTGAAGCCGGCCAGCGGCGCGACGTGGAAGAACTTGAAGCGCTCGCCAAGCTTCTCGCAGTGGGCCTTGAGTGGCTCCCACACGGCCGGGTCCTTGGTGTTGTTGTCGATCACCAGCACTTCGTAGTCGGGGTAGTCCAGGGCGGCCAAGGCGTCCAGGGTCTGTTTTACCATCTCAGGTGGTTCGTTGTAGCACGGCACATGCACCGACACCTTGGGCCGGTAGGCACTGTCGGCCTGCACGGGCAGGAATTCGCGGCGGCGCTTGTGTATCCAGACCGCCTCGGCCAGTTCGTGGGCCTCGGTGAGCAACACGATGAACACGCCCAGCGCGCCGAGGGCCAGCAGCACGCCCACGGTCAGGCTGAACCAGGTGCTGTATTGCTGGCTGTAGTCATAGGCGATCCACACCAGTACCGACCCGCACAGGAAGGTGATGAACGTCAGGAAGGTACGGCCACGCTGGCGCAGGGCCGAGCCATCGATGAACAGCACCATCAGGGCGATCATTGCCAGCACCACCGACGCCACTGCCAGGGCCCGCCACTGCGGGATCGCCACCACAGGGCCGTCGAAGTTGAACTTCTGCTGGCGCTCGGCGTTGTAGACGCCCCAGTAGGCGCCTACCGACCCTTCGTCGCTGGCCTTCCAGGGTTGGTCATAGGCTTCAATGACAAAGTAGTTGTAGCCACGGCGGTTGAGGGTATTGACCAGGGTGCGCAAGTAGATGGCCTGGTCGGCCTGTGTGGCATCGGCACCACCGCGCATGCGGCCGTTGCTCGGCCAGCCGACTTCCGACAGCAGCAGCGGTTTGCGCGGGAACTGGTGCTTCAGTTCACGGGCGCGGTCGAGGACGAACTCGACCGAATCCTTCATCGGCACGAACTCCCAGTAGGGCAGGATGTGCGCGGCAATCAGGTCGACGTGCCTGGCCAGCTCAGGATGTTCCTTCCAGATGTGCCATTGTTCACTGGTGGTCACAGGCACCTTCACGGCTGCGCGTACCCGGTCCAGGTATTTGATCAGGTTTTCCGGTGTGACTTCTTCACGGAACAGCGCCTCGTTGCCGACCACCACCCGCACCACGCTGCGCGACGTGTTGGCCAGCTGGATGGCCGTGGCGATTTCGCGCTCGTTGCGCTCCAGGTCCGGGCTGATCCATATCCCCAGCGTCACCCGCAGGCCGAACTCCTCGGCCAGGCGCGGTATGTCAGCCTGGGTGCCTTCCACGGTATAGATACGGATGCTGTCGGTCAGTTTGCTCAGTTGCTCCAGGTCCTGGCGCATTTCGTCGTCGGTGGGGTACTGACCCTTCTGTGGGCTTTCGCCCAGGCGGAACGGCGAATACGAAAAGCCAGAGATCTGTTCTGGCCAGGCGGGGGCGGAGACCGGGCGGTTGATCAGTGCCCAGAACCCGGTGAACAGTGCGGCGATGGCCAGCACCACTACCAGGTTCAGGCCGAATTTACGTGAAGACATCGTCGTCCATTCATGTGGAAGTGATAGGACATTAAAGCAGGGTTGGCAGTCTCTTTCCTAACGATGCAGGCCAAGGGTTCACTGGCATATAATGCGCGCCGGTTTTTTGGGGTATGAACATGAGCACAGAAGATCCACGCTTTGCCGGCGTTGCCCGGCTGTATGGCGACCAGGGGCTGCAACGTCTGGGCCAGGCCCATGTGGCTGTGGTCGGTATTGGCGGGGTGGGCTCGTGGGTAGCCGAAGCCCTGGCACGCAGCGGCGTGGGCGAGATTACCCTGTTCGACCTGGACGATGTCTGCGTCAGCAACACCAACCGCCAGGCCCATGCGCTGGAAGGGCAGGTGGGGCGGCCCAAGGTCGAGGTCATGGCCGAGCGCCTGCGGGCGATCAACCCAGGGTGTACGGTGCATGCGGTGGCCGACTTCGTCACCCGCGAGACCATGGCCGAGTACATCACCGAGCACCTCGACTGCGTGATCGACTGCATCGACAGCGTCATGGCCAAGGCGGCGCTGATCGCCTGGTGTCGGCGGCGCAAGATTGCCATTGTCACTACCGGTGGCGCGGGTGGGCAGATCGACCCGACGCAGATCCAGATCGCCGACCTGAACAAGACCTTCAATGACCCATTGGCTTCGCGGGTGCGTTCCACCCTGCGCCGCGACTACAACTTCTCGCGTAATGTCAGCCGCAACTATGGCGTGCCGTGCGTGTTCTCCAGTGAACAGCTGCGTTACCCCAAGGGTGATGGCAGTGTTTGCCTGCAGAAAAGCTTTGTCGGTGAAGGCGTGCGGCTGGACTGCTCGGGTGGCTTTGGCGCGGTGATGATGGTGACTGCGACCTTTGGCATGGTAGCGGCGAGCAAGGCGATAGAAAAACTGGTGGCTGGAGCGCGCCGACCGTCGGAACGGGTCAAGCCTGAATAGACCGCGTGGGCGTCTTCGCGGGCCCGCCCGCTACAGGTATTGCATCTCTTCCAAGCATGATGCCGTACCTGTGGGAGCGGGCAGGCCCGCGAAGCAACCAGCGCCGATTCAGCGGTTGGACGCCAACTCCGCCATCCGCTGCAACACCGCATGCAGCCCATTGCTGCGCGACGGCGACAATTGGCGCTCCAGCCCGAGCTGGGTAAACCACTCGCGCAGATCAATCCCGGCCAGCTCCTCACTGGCCAGTCCCTGCACCCGCACCAGCAACAGCGCCAGCAGCCCACGCAACAAGCGGGCATCGCTGCTGGCCTTGAACCGCCACACGCCCTCGATCTGCTCGGCCACCAGCCACACCAGGCTCTCGCAGCCATGCACCCGGTTGGCCTCGGTCTTTTCGGTGTCTGCCAGTGGCTCCAGGCGGTCACCCCACTGCATCAACAGCCGCGCACGCTGTTCCCAGCCTTTGCCCTGTTGAAACGCTTCCAGCGCTTGGTGCGCCTGTTCCGGCAGGCTCATCGCAACAGCTCCAGGCCTTGGTCCAGCGCGTCGAAGAAACGCTGCACGTCATCGCTGTCGTTGTACAAACCCAGCGACACCCGTATCGCGCCCTCCAGCCCCAGCCCCTTCAGCAGTGGCATGGCACAGTGGTGACCGGCACGCACGGCAATGCCCTGTTCAGTCAGCAGGTGAGCGATATCGGCGTTGTGCACGCCCTCGATGACGAAACTGGCCAGGGCCGTCTGCGGTGTGCCCAACACCCGCACGCCCTCGCGGTCGCCCAAGCCACGCAGCAGGTGCTGGTGCAGGCTGGCTTCATGCGCTGCCACCGCATGGGCATCGAGGCTGGCCAGGTAGTCCAGCGTTGCACCCAGGCCGATCACCCCGGCAATCGGCGGCGTACCTGCTTCGAAGCCCAGGGGTGCGGGACGGAAGCTGGCGCTGTGGTACTCGGCCAGCTGCACCATCTCGCCACCGAACTGCCAGTGGCGTAACAGCTCCAGGGCCTGGGCGCGGCCATAGAGCACGCCGACGCCGTCCGGACCGTACAGCTTGTGGCTGGAAAATACATAGAAGTCGCAGCCCAGTTGCTGCATGTCCTGGCGACCATGCACCACGCCCTGGGCACCATCGACCACCGTCAGCGCGCCTTGGGCGCGGGCATGGGCCAGCAGCGCTGGCAGCGGTTGCCAGGTACCCAGCACGTTGGACAGCTGGCTGATGGCGAGCACTCGGGTGCGCGGGCCGATCAGTTGCAGTGCCTGGTCCTGGTCGATACGACCCTGGGCGTCCAGTGGCAGCACCACCAGGCGCAGGTTGCGCCGGTGCGCCAGCTGTTGCCAGGGCAGCAGGTTGGCATGGTGCTCCAGGGCACTGACGGCAATTTCGTCACCGGCTTCGAGGCGGTGCTCCAGGCCATAGGCCAGCAGGTTCAGTGCCGAGGTGGCGCCGTGGGTGAACACGATCTGCCGCGAGTCTGCGGCATTGAGCCAGGTGGCGACCTTGTCGCGGCTGGTTTCGAAGGCCTGGGTCGCCAGCGCACCTGGCAAATGCTGGGCACGGTGCACGTTGGCTGCGCCATGGCCGTAGTAATGGCTCAGGGCATCGAGCAAGGCTTGCGGCTTCTGGGTGGTGGCGGCGCTGTCCAGATAGGTCTGGTGCTGCCGTTGCAGGGCGGCGATGGCGGGGAAGTCGGCACGCCAGGGAGAGGGCTGGAACATGTTTGCGAGGCCTGGAATGAAAATCGGGTCTGGTGCATTGGCGCCAGACCCGATCTTAACACCTCAAACCCGGCAGGGTTCTCAGTTGTGAGCGTGCAGCGCTTCGTTCAGCTCGATGGCCGACTTGTGGGTCTTGCACTCTACCGCGCCGTTCAGCGAGTTGCGGCGGAACAGCAGGTCGGTCTGGCCGGCCAGGTCGCGGGCCTTGACCACTTTGACCAGTTCGTTGTTCTCGTCCAGCAGGTTCACCTTGGTGCCCGCGGTGATGTACAGGCCGGCTTCGACGGTGTTGCGGTCGCCCAACGGAATACCGATACCGGCGTTGGCGCCGATCAGGCAGCCCTCGCCGACTTTGATGACGATGTTGCCGCCACCGGACAGGGTGCCCATGGTCGAGCAGCCGCCGCCCAGGTCCGAGCCCTTGCCGACGAATACGCCAGCGGAAACGCGGCCTTCGATCATGCCCGGGCCTTCGGTGCCCGCGTTAAAGTTGACGAAGCCTTCGTGCATGATGGTGGTGCCTTCGCCAATGTAGGCGCCCAGGCGCACACGGGCGGTGTCGGCGATACGCACGCCGGCCGGGACCACGTAGTCGGTCATTTTCGGGAACTTGTCCACCGAGAACACTTCCAGCAGCTCGCCCTTCAGGCGTGCTTCCAGTTGCAGCTCGGCCAGTTCGCCCAGGTCGACCGCGCCCTGGTTGGTCCAGGCCACGTTCGGCAGCAGCGGGAAGATACCGGCCAGGCTTACGCCATGCGGCTTGACCAGGCGGTGCGACAGCAGGTGCAGCTTGAGGTAGGCCTCTGGGGTCGAGCTCAGGGCAGCGTCTTCGGCCAGCAGGGTGGCGACCAGCGGCTTGTGGCTCTCTGCCAGGCGGGTCAGCAGGGCGGCCTGGGCAGCGTCCACGCCCTTCAGGGCTTCGGCCAGTTGTGCGGCCTGGGCGTTGCTGAAGGCGATGGCCTGGTTGCCACCTTCGTAACCGAGAACAGGGGCTACTGCAGCAACCAGTTCGGCGCTCGGGTTGAGCAGCGGTTGTGCGTAGAACACTTCCAGCCAGGCGCCCTGGCGGTTCTGGGAGCCGACACCGAAGGCCAGGCTGAACAGGGTATTGGACATGTGATTACCTCGTGCGAAATAGGGTGGGGGCTCAGGCCAGGGCAGCGGCGTACAGGTCGGGCTTGAAGCCAACCAGGGTACGCGCGCCAAGGTCGAGCACCGGGCGTTTGATCATCGACGGCTGGGCCAGCATCAGCTCGACGGCCTTGGCCTGGTCGAGGTTGGCCTTGCTGGCGTCGTCCAGCTTGCGGAAGGTGGTGCCGGCACGGTTGAGGATGACTTCCCAGCCGTGTTCGTCGCACCAGCGGTTCAGGCTGTCACGGTCGATGCCTTGGGTTTTGTAATCATGGAATTCGTAGGCGATGGCTTTGTCTTCGAGCCAGGTACGCGCCTTTTTCATGGTGTCACAGGCTTTGATGCCGTAGAGCGTGTAGGTCATTGTGTACATTGGGGATACAGGTTGCCCCAATCTCTCCGTTTTTCGATGTCAGTCGCGGGATTATGCGGGAACGAGACTGGGAGCGCCACGGGTGTGCAAGTCTTGGGGTTTGGTGGGGCGTGGTTAGGTCTGCCTTGAGTCTTGTAGCGCGTTTGAGATCGAGCGCCGCCTGGTTCCTGGCTTAAGAGATTCAGCGCCTGTGAGAACGAGCGCCGCCAGGTTCCGGCTTAAGATATTCAGCGCCTGTGAGAACGAGCGCCGCCAGGTTCCCGGCTTAAGAGATTCAGCGCCTTTGAGATCGAGCGCCGCGCGGGCGGCGCTCGTTCTCGCAGGCGCTGAATCTTTTAAGCCGGGAACCTGGCGGCGCTCGATCTCTTGGCGCACGCCTCGATATCGCGTCGTACAAACAAGGCGGTCGCGCGGGTCTGGCACAGGCGATACTGGCCCGAAACAAACGTAGGAGCGGGTTTACCCGCGAAGCGCCGCGCGGGCGGCGCTCGATCTCGCAGGCGCTGAATCTTTTAAGCCGGGAACCTGGCGGCGCTCGATCTCTTGGCGCACGCCTCGATATCGCGTCGTACAAACAAGGCGGTCGCGCGGGTCTGGCACAGGCGATACTGGCCCGAAACAAACGTAGGAGCGGGTTTACCCGCGAAGCGCCGCGCGGGCGGCGCTCGATCTCGCAGGCGCTGAATCTCTTAAGCCGGGAACCTGGCGGCGCTCGATCTCAAAGGCGCTACAAGACTCAAGGCAGCCCCTACCATCAAACCTAAGTATCATCATGTTACATATTCAACCGCCACCTGCGACTATCGTGCAGCGGCCCCAGCTCGCCGATCGCCGCTAACATATTGTTTCAATGGCGATGTTTCGCCCCGTTGTCGTTTCTGGTTCACAAAGGAAGCCTTACCGGATGCAGTCCGCCTACACCGTCCTCATCCTGCTGACCCTGGTCAGCCTGTCGAAGCTGGTCGGCCGTGTGATCCCGCTGCCATTGCCGCTGGTACAGATTGCCGCCGGTGCCTTGCTGGCGTGGCCGACGCTGGGCCTGCATGTAGCCCTTGACCCCGAATTGTTCCTGTTCCTGTTCCTGCCTCCGCTGCTGTTCGCCGACGGCTGGCGCATCCCCAAGCGTGAGTTATGGCGCATTCGTGGCCCGGTAGTGGCGCTGGCCGTGGGGCTGGTGTTGTTCACCGTGGTCGGCGCCGGTTACTTCATCCACTGGTTGCTGCCGAGCATCCCGTTGCCGGTGGCCTTCGCCCTGGCCGCAGTGCTTTCGCCGACCGACGCCGTGGCCGTTTCGGCCATTGCCCAGGACCGCCTGCCCACTCCCCTGATGCACATGCTGCAGGGCGAGGCGCTGATGAACGACGCGTCGGGCCTGGTAACCTTCAAGTTCGCCTTGGCGGCGGCGATCACCGGGGTGTTTTCGTTGGCTGACGCCAGCTTCAGCTTCGTGTTGGTCGCACTGGGCGGCCTTGCGGTGGGCGTGGTACTGAGCTGGTTGATCGGTCGCCTGCGCATGTGGATGATCACCCGGGGCTGGGACGATCCGGCTACCCATGTGGTGTTCATGTTGCTGCTGCCGTTCGCAGCCTACGTGCTGGCCGAGCGCCTGGGCGTTTCGGGTATTCTCTCGGCAGTGGCGGCCGGCATGATGCAGAGCTGGCTCGACCTGCTGCCGCGTCAGACCAGTACCCGCCTGCTCAACCGCAGTGTCTGGTCGTTGCTGGAGTTTGCCTTCAATGGCCTGATCTTCCTGTTGTTGGGCTTGCAGTTGCCAGACATCATCAAGGCTGTGGTCAGCCACGAAGCGACCCTCTGGCCGACATTGGCCTACCGCTGCCTGGACGTGGTGGCGATCTTTGCCGCACTGATTCTGTTGCGGTTCATCTGGGTCCAGAGTATCTGGCGCTCGATCGGTGTGGTCCGTCGCTGGCGCGGCAAGCCGGCACTGGTGCTGATGCCTACGGCGCGTTCCTGCTGGTTGCTGACCTTGGGGGGTGTGCGCGGCGCTGTCACCCTGGCGGGTGTCATGTCGATCCCGTTGCTGATAGGGGCTGGTACAGCGTTCCCGGAGCGTGACCTGCTTATCTTCATTGCTGCGGGGGTAATCCTGCTGTCGTTGATCAGCGCCTGCATCGCGCTGCCGATATTACTGCGCGGGGTGACCAAGAGCCCTGACGAGCGCTTGCACCAAGAGGTGCAGGAGGCCTGGCGGCGCACAGCCGAGGCGGCGATTCATGCCTTGGAGGCAGAAGAGGTGATCGACAGCAACGCACCGCAGGATGCTGCGCAGGCAACGTTGGCGACCGAGTTGAAGGCGCGCTTGATGGCTGAATACCGGGATGAGCTGGAAAGCTACGACGACAGTGCCGAAGCCAAGGCCCTGGCCGCACAGATGGACTTGCTGGAGCGGCGTTTACGCTTGCGTGCCCTGAGGGCGCAGCGGCTGGAGCTGTACAACCTGCATCGTCAGCACCTGGTGGGGGATGAGGTGGTGCGGCAAGTACTGGGTGAGCTGGATATGAGTGAGGCGAACCTGGGTTCAGTCAAGTAGATCCCAAGAGGGCTGCGTTGCAGCCCCTGTAGGAGCGGGTTTACCCGCGAAGAATCCAGCGCGGTAAATGGCACCGGCCGTGCCGCGCTGGTAACCCGCTCCCACAGGCCCCTGCCAGATCAGCGGTTTTGCAGGAAGGCGCGAATCCGCTCCGCCGCTTCGATGCATTCGGCCAGCGGTGCAACCAGTGCCATGCGCACGCGCCCGGCACCCGGGTTCACGCCATTCACTTCACGCGACAGGTACGACCCCGGTACCACGGTCACATGCTGGGCTTCGAACAGATCACGGGTGAACTCGGCATCGTCGCCCGGTACCTTGGCCCACAGGTAGAAACTGCCGTCCGGGCGTTGCACGTCCAGTACCGGCTGCAGAATATCCAGCACGGCATCGTACTTGGCTCGGTATTGGTCGCGGTTCGCGCGCACATGCGCCTCGTCCTGCCAGGCAGCGATGCTGGCCAGCTGGGTTTGCACCGGCATCGCGCAGCCGTGGTAGGTGCGGTACAGCAAAAACGGCTTGATGATCTGGGCATCGCCCGCGACGAAGCCCGAGCGCAGCCCTGGCAGGTTGGAACGCTTGGACAGGCTGTGGAACACCACGCAGCGCGCAAAATCGCTACGGCCAAGCTCGGCGCATGCCGACAGCAGGCCTGGCGGTGGCGCATCCTCGTCGAAGTACAGCTCGCTGTAGCACTCGTCGGCGGCGATCACGAAGTCGTGTTCGTCAGCCAGGGCAATCAGCTTCTTCAGGGTGTTCATCGGCACCAGCGCACCGGTAGGGTTGCCCGGCGAGCACAGGAACAGGATCTGGCAACGCTTCCACACCTCGGCCGGTACGGCGTCGAAGTCCGGGTTGAAACCGTTGTTTTCCAGGCACGGCAGGTAGTGCGGGGTGGCACCGGCCAGCAGCGCTGCGCCTTCGTAGATCTGGTAGAACGGGTTGGGGCTGATCACCAGGCCGTCATCGGCGCGGTTGACCACGGCCTGGGTGAAAGCGAACAGCGCTTCACGGGTGCCGTTGACCGGGAGGATGTGGCGGTCGGCGTCCAGCCAGCCGGCGGGCACGCCAAAGCGTCGTTCGCACCACTGGCCGATGGCCTGGCGCAGGGCTGGCAAACCAAGGGTGCTGGGGTAAACCGCCAGCTTGTCGAGGTTGTCGGCCATGGCCTGGGCAACGAACGCCGGCGATTCGTGCTTCGGCTCACCGATCGACAGGGCGATGGCGCGTTTGTCCGCCGCAGGCTTCACGCTGCCCAGCAGGGCGCGAAGCTTTTCGAACGGATAGGGCTGAAGCTGGGTCAAGGCATGGTTCATCGGCGCAAGGTCTCGTCAATCGTCTAATCGTTAAAAGGTCACGCGGGTCTGGCTGGTGTCGCTACCTTGGCCGGCCTGCAGTTGCTGCACGATGGCTTCCTGCAGGCGGCTGCACAGCTGCGGGTCTGACAGCGGCTGGTTGTCGGCATCGGTAATGAAGAACACGTCTTCTACCCGCTCGCCGAGGGTGGCGATCTTGGCGTTTTGCAGTGACAGGTCGAACTCCAGGAAGATCCGCCCCAGCCGGGCCAGCAGGCCCGGGCGGTCTGGCGCGGTGATTTCGAGGATGGTCACCGGCCGCTGGGCATCGTTGAGGATGGTCACTTGCGGTGGGAAGTCGAAGTGCTTGAGCTGCCGCGGTACCCGGCGCTGGATGATGGTCGGGTAGTCCTCGGGGTTGCGCAGCGCTTCGGTCAGGCCATCGCGAATCTGCTTGACCCGCTGTGGGTTGTCGCCGATCGAGCCACCGTCGTTGTCCAGCACAATATAGGTGTCGAGGGTGAACTGGCTGCTCGACGTGATGATTCGTGCGTCGTGGATGTTCAGGTTCAACTGCGACATGGCCGCCACCGTCACGGCGAAGAAATCGTGCTGGTCGGGGGCATAGATGAAGATCTGCGTGCCGCCTTCGAACTCGCGCTGGGTGGTTTCCTTGATCAGCACCAGCGGCCCGCCATCGGCCGGTTGCTGCAGGATCGCATCCGTGTGCCAAGCCACGTCGGCGGCCGTGTGCTTGAGGAAATAGTCATCGCCCAGTTGCGCCCATAGCTGCTCGACGTCATCCGGGTCGGTGCCCTCGCGCACCAGGATATCCAGCGCTGAAGACTGGGTCTGGCGAATCTGCTCTTCACGGTCCAGCGGGTTTTCCAGGCCGCGGCGCAGGGCGCGCTTGGTTTCGGTGTACAGCTGGCGCAGCAGGCTGGCCCGCCACGAGTTCCACAGGCTGGGGTTGGTGGCGTTGATGTCGGCCACGGTCAGTACGTACAGGTAGTCAAGGCGCGTCTCGTCGCCCACGTGCAGGGCAAAGTCGTTGATCACCTGCGGGTCGGACAAGTCCTTGCGCTGAGCGGTGGTCGACATCACCAGGTGGTTCTGCACCAGCCAGACGATCAGGCGGCTGTCCCAGGCCGGCAACTGGTGCCGTTCGCAGAACTTCTGCGCGTCCACTGCACCGATTTCCGAGTGGTCGCCCTGGCGACCCTTGCCGATGTCGTGGTACAGGCCGGCCAGGTAGATCAGCTCGGGTTTGGGCAGGCGCCCCATGAGCTTGCTGGCCAGCGGGAATTTCTCGGACACCGGCGTGTATTGCAGCTTGCGCAGGTGCTTGATGAGGTTGAGGGTATGCGCGTCGACCGTATAGATGTGGAACAGGTCATGCTGCATCTGCCCGACGATCAGGCCGAACTCTGGCAGGTAACGGCCGAGAATGCCGTAGCGGTTCATCCGGCGCAGGTTGCGGTGGATGCCGATTTCGCACTTGAACAGCTCGATGAACAGGCTGGTATTGCGGATGTCGGTGCGGAATGTGTCGTCGATCAGGTGGCGGTGTTCGCGCAGCAGGCGCACGGTATCGGCACGCACGCCCTTGATCTCGGGGTGTTGGGCCATCAGCACGAAGATTTCCAGCATGGCGAACGGCGTGCGCTTGAACACGTTCGGATGGGCGGCCTCGATGTAGCCGTCATGCAGGCGGAACCGCGCGTTCAGCGGCTGGGTGCTGCCACTTTCCTCATCGGCGAGGATAACCTCTTCGAAGTGCTGGATGATCAGGTCGCACAGCTGGCTGATGCTCATCACCACCCGGTAGTACTGCTGCATGAACTGTTCGATCGCCCGCTTGGGGTTTTCATCGCTGTAGCCCAGCAGCGTGGCGATGCTGCGCTGGTGGTCGAACAGCAGGCGGTCTTCGGCGCGTCCGGCCAGCATGTGCAGGGCATAACGGACTTTCCAGAGGAAGTCCTGGGACGAAGCCAGCAGTTCATTCTCGCTTTCCAGCAAGAAGCCTTCGCCGGCCAGTGCATGCAGGTTGAGCGTCCCGTACTGGCGGCGGGCCACCCAAAGGACCGTCTGGATGTCACGCAGGCCACCTGGCGAACCCTTGACGTTGGGTTCGAGGTTGTACTCCGTGTCGTTGTACTTGTGGTGGCGGGCCTTGAGTTCGGCGCGCTTGGCCAGGAAGAACTCCTTGCTCGGCCACATGTGCGCGGTGCTGGTGACTTCCAGCATGCGCTGACGCAAGGCCTCGGGGCCGGCGATGGTGCGGCTTTCCATCAGGTTGGTGATTACCGTCAGGTCGGCACGGGCCTGTTCGGCGCACTCGTCTACGGTGCGCACGCTCTGGCCGACTTCCAGGCCAATGTCCCACAACAAGGTCAGAAAGCGCTCGATGGCGTCGCGGTACTGCTCGTGCTCGGCAGCGCCCAGCAGAATCAGCAGGTCGATGTCCGAGTGCGGGTGCAGTTCACCGCGCCCGTAGCCGCCCACCGCAACCAGGGCGATGCCGCTCTGGTCGCCCCAGTCGAACTGGTTCCACGCCTGTTGCAGGATATTGTCGACGAGCCAGGCGCGGGCCTCGATCAGCGGACGGATGTCGCTGCCGGCGCTAAAACGTTTGTCGAGCACCTCGCCGGCCAGGCGGATGGCTTTCTTGAAGGCGGCGATGGGGCTCGCCTTGAGGGCCAGTTCCGCCTGGAACTGGCCACGGTCGAACAGCTCGGGATCCACCTGGGGCATCGCGTCACGTTCCTGTCGTGGGGTGGCCTGTCGGAGTGCGGTCAGGCCGAAGTGCGCGGGATGGTGTCGTCCTTGCGCAGGGTGAAGATCTCGTAGCCAGTCGCAGTCACCACCAAAGTGTGTTCCCACTGGGCCGAGAGCTTGCGGTCCTTGGTGATGGCGGTCCAGCCGTCGCCCAGCACCTTGGTGTCGGCCTTGCCTTGGTTGATCATCGGCTCGATGGTGAAGGTCATGCCTTCCTTCAGCTCCATGCCTGTGCCCGCGCGGCCGTAGTGGAGGATCTGCGGCTCTTCATGGAACACCTTGCCGATGCCATGACCGCAGAACTCGCGCACCACCGAGAAACCGTTCTTTTCCGCGTGCTTCTGGATCACTTCACCGATGTCGCCCAGGCGGCAGCCCGGCTTGACCAGTTCGATGGCCTTGTACATGCATTCCTGGGTGACCTTGGACAGGCGCTCGGCCCAGACCGGCACGTTACCGACGTGGAACATGCGGCTGGTGTCGCCGTGGTAGCCGTCCTTGATCACGGTGACGTCGATATTGAGCGTGTCACCGTCCTTGAGCGGCTTTTCGTTGGGGATGCCGTGGCAGACCACATGGTTGATGGAGGTGCAGATCGACTTCGGGTAGCCCTTGTAGTTGAGCGGTGCCGGGATGGCCTGCTGGACGTTGACGATATAATCGTGGCACAGGCGGTCGAGCTCTTCGGTGGTGACACCGGGCTTGACGTGTTCTTCGATCATTTCCAGCACTTCGGCGGCCAGGCGGCCAGCGATGCGCATCTTCTCGATGTCTTCTGCGGTCTTGATGGTGACGGTCATTACAGGCTCTCTACGGCGCCGTGCACGGCGCGAACAAACGGGAAAGGCCGGATTCTAGCAGAGCAGGGCGCCGATCGGTCGGGATAAAGGCGGCCATGCTGTTGTCTACAGCTGGCATTCTGGCGCGAAAGCCGGGGTGCTGCAAAAAGTGCTGACAGACGCAACAGTATCCGGGTTCCGTTCGCTCGCGGTCTGTGGTATAAAATGCGCCGCTTTCGGGGACGACCCCGTCAGCACTTAACCCACACACGTGTCGACACGATGACCTGGGTGCCCCGAGTTGCAGAATTCGCGGGTTGGTCATTGGGATACGTGGAGGCCCAACCCGACTTATCAAGGAACTATCATGTCCCAAGTCAACATGCGCGATATGCTGAAGGCCGGTGTGCACTTCGGCCACCAGACCCGTTACTGGAACCCGAAAATGGGCAAGTACATTTTCGGCGCGCGTAACAAGATCCACATCGTCAACCTGGAAAAAACCCTGCCAATGTTCAACGACGCTCTGTCGTTCGTAGAACGCCTGGCCCAGGGCAAGAACAAGATCCTGTTCGTCGGCACCAAGCGTTCCGCCGGCAAGATCGTCGCCGAGCAAGCAGCTCGTTGCGGTTCGCCGTACGTTGACCACCGTTGGTTGGGCGGCATGCTGACCAACTACAAGACCATCCGCGCTTCGATCAAGCGTCTGCGCGACCTGGAAACCCAGGCCGAAGACGGCACTTTCGCCAAGCTGACCAAGAAAGAAGCCCTGATGCGCTCCCGCGACCTGGAAAAACTGGATCGCAGCCTGGGCGGCATCAAGGACATGGGCGGTCTGCCAGACGCTCTGTTCGTTATCGACGTTGATCACGAGCGCATCGCGATCACCGAAGCCAACAAGCTGGGTATCCCGGTTATCGGCGTTGTCGATACCAACAGCAGCCCGGAAGGTGTTGACTACATCATCCCAGGTAACGATGACGCCATTCGCGCTATCGAGCTGTACATGACTTCGATGGCTGACGCAGTCATCCGCGGCCGCAACAACGTTGCCGGCGGCACCGAAGTTTACGCTGAAGAAGCGGCTGCACCTGCTGCTGAGTAATAGGCGCTAGCGTCTACTTGGCACGCAAAAAGGGGGCTTTGCCCCCTTTTTGCCACCTTGAAATCCTGCTGTCAGCATCGGCCCCGCATCATGGGCCTGCTGAAATGAAAACAGCGGATTTGCAGAATTGAACGCCCGTGATTGACGGGTGGAATGGTTGAAAAACTTTCCAAGAGGATTTTGAAATGGCAGCAATTACTGCAGCGCTGGTAAAAGAACTGCGCGAGCGTACCGGCGAAGGCATGATGGATTGCAAAAAGGCCCTGGAAAAGGCCGGCGGCGACATCGAGAAAGCCATTGACGACATGCGTGCCTCGGGCGCCATCAAGGCCGCCAAAAAGGCTGGCAACGTCGCTGCTGAAGGCGCTATCGCCGTCAAGACCGACGGTACATCCGCCGTCCTGCTGGAAGTGAACTCGCAGACCGACTTCCTGGCCCTGCAAGACGACTTCAAGAACTTCGTGGCCGAAAGCCTCGAAGAAGCCTTCGCCCAGAAGCTGACCGACGCCGCTCCGCTGATCGCCTCGCGTGAAGCTGCTCGTGAAGCCCTGGTTGCCAAGTGCGGCGAGAACGTCAACATCCGTCGCCTGGTGCGCGTTGAGGGTGACGTTGTCGGTGCCTACCTGCACGGCAACAAGATCGGCGCTGTCGTCGTTCTGAAAGGTGGTGACGTGGAGCTGGCGAAGAACATCGCCATGCACGTTGCGGCTTCGAACCCTGAGTTCCTGGATTCGTCGGAAATCTCCGCCGAGGCCATCGAGCGCGAGAAGAATGTCTTCCTGCAGCTGAACGCCGACAAGATCGCCGGCAAGCCGGAAAACATCGTTGAGAACATGATCAACGGTCGTATCACCAAGTTCAAAGCCGAAGCCTCGCTGAAAGAGCAAGCCTTCGTCATGAACCCGGAAGTCAAGGTTGGCGAGCTGGCCAAGAAAGCCGGTGCTGAAATCGTTTCCTTCACCTACTTCAAAGTAGGCGAAGGCATCGAGAAGCCAGTCGACGACTTCGCTGCTGAAGTTGCCGCTCAGGTAGCTGCTGCCAAGCAGTAAGACAGCCCCGTCTGTCGCCCCAAAGAGGCTGCCCGCTCACGCGCGCAGCCTCTTTGTCAAAACGGAGAGGGGTTTATACGACTCCCTCTTCGCTGGCACCGAAGCGGTGCCACGCTACAGTTAGCAGGCTGCAAACAGCCCGCACGAATTTTCTAAAAGTACGCCGCAGGAGAGACTCGCAATGGCTCAGCAGGTGAGTGGTCGCCAACCTCGCTATAAACGCATTTTGCTCAAACTTAGCGGCGAGGCCCTGATGGGCTCGGAAGACTTCGGGATCGACCCGAAAGTGCTGGATCGCATGGCGCTTGAAGTTGGCCAGTTGGTAGGGATCGGCGTCCAGGTCGGCCTGGTGATCGGTGGTGGCAACCTGTTCCGCGGCGCCGCGCTCAGCGCAGCCGGCATGGATCGCGTCACGGGTGACCACATGGGGATGCTGGCTACCGTGATGAACGGCCTGGCCATGCGCGATGCGCTGGAGCGCTCGAACATCCCGGCCCTGGTCATGTCGGCCATTTCCATGGTGGGTGTCACCGATCATTACGATCGCCGCAAAGCTATTCGTCACCTCAACTCCGGGGATGTGGTAATTTTCTCCGCCGGTACCGGCAACCCGTTCTTCACCACCGACTCCGCGGCCTGCCTGCGCGCCATCGAAATCGATGCTGACGTGGTGCTGAAGGCGACCAAGGTCGATGGCGTGTACACTGCCGATCCATTCAAGGACCCGCATGCCGAGAAATTCGATCACCTGACCTACGATGAGGTTCTGGATCGCAAGCTGGGTGTGATGGACCTGACCGCAATCTGCCTGTGCCGTGACCACAAGATGCCATTGCGGGTATTCAACATGAACAAGCCTGGCGCCCTGCTGAACATCGTGGTGGGTGGCGCTGAAGGCACACTGATCGAGGAAGGCCAAGCATGATCAACGACATCAAGAAAGACGCGCAGGAGCGCATGGGCAAGTCCATCGAAGCCCTGTCCCGCAACCTGGCTGCAATCCGCACCGGTCGCGCTCACCCAAGCATCCTGGACAGCGTCAAGGTTACCGCCTGGGGCAGCGAAATGCCGTTGAACCAGGTCGCCGCGATCACCGTCGAAGATGCCCGCACCCTGAAGATCGTCGCTCACGACAAGAACCTCAGCGCTGCCATCGAAAAGGCCATCCTCACCTCCGATCTGGGCCTTAACCCGTCCAGCGCCGGTACCACCATCCGTGTCCCGATGCCGGCCCTGACCGAGGAAACCCGCAAGGGCTACACCAAGCAGGCCAGCGGTGTTGCCGAGGATGCCAAGGTAGCCGTGCGCAACGTGCGCCGCGACGCCCTGGCTGACCTGAAAAAGCTGACCAAGGACAAGGAAATCAGCGAAGACGAAGAGCGTCGCGCCGCGGACGAGATCCAGAAGCTGACTGACAAGTTCGTCGCCGAAGTCGATGCTGCCTTCAAAGCCAAGGAAAAGGACCTGATGGCCGTCTAAGGCCGGGGTTTTTTAATGGAAAAGACCAAGCCAGCGGCGCCGTCCTCGGTGCCGCGTCATGTCGCGATCATCATGGATGGCAACAACCGCTGGGCGAAAAAGCGCCTGCTGCCCGGCGTGGCCGGGCACAAGGCGGGTGTGGACGCCGTTCGCGCGGTCATCGAAGTCTGTGCCAAGTCCGGGGTCGAGGTACTGACCCTGTTCGCCTTCTCCAGCGAGAACTGGCAGCGCCCTGCCGAAGAGGTCGGTGCGTTGATGGAGCTGTTCTTCTCGGCGCTGCGCCGTGAGGCCAAGCGCCTTGACGAGAACAATATCAGCCTGCGCATCATCGGCGACCGTTCGCGTTTCCATCCTGAGCTGCAGGCCGCCATGCGCGAGGCCGAGGCAGTGACCGCTGGCAACAACCGCTTCATTCTGCAGATAGCAGCCAACTACGGTGGTCAGTGGGACATCGCCCAGGCTGCCCAGCGGCTGGCGCGGGAAGTGCAAGCCGGGCACCTGCGCCCGGAAGACATCACCCCGGGTCTGCTGCAGACCTGTCTGGCAACCGGCGACCTGCCGTTACCGGACCTGTGCATTCGCACCGGTGGCGAGCACCGCATCAGCAATTTCCTGTTGTGGCAGCTGGCCTATGCCGAGTTGTATTTCTCCGACCTCTACTGGCCGGACTTCAAACACGAGGCCATGCGCAATGCCCTGGCCGATTTCGCTTCGCGCCAGCGCCGCTTCGGTAAGACCAGCGAGCAGGTCGAGGCTGGAGCTCGTGCTTAATGCTTAAACAACGCATCATTACTGCGCTGATCCTGCTGCCGGTCGCGCTGGGTGGTTTCTTCCTGCTCAATGGCGGGGATTTCGCCCTGTTCATCGGCTTCGTAGTGACCCTCGGTGCCTGGGAGTGGGCGCGCCTGGCCGGGCTGATGGCCCAGCCGCTGCGCATTGCCTATGCAGCGGTGGTCGCGGGGGCGCTGATGCTGCTGTACATCCTTCCGGAACTGGCGCCCTGGGTACTGGGCGCTGCGGTGATCTGGTGGGGGCTGGCCACCTGGCTGGTGCTTACCTACCCGCGCAGCAGCGACCTGTGGGCCAGTGCTGCCTGTCGGTTGCTGATCGGCCTGCTGGTGTTGCTGCCGGCCTGGCAAGGGTTGGTGCTGCTCAAGCACTGGCCCCTGGGCAACTGGCTGATCCTGTCCGTCATGGTGCTGGTGTGGGCCGCCGACATCGGTGCGTACTTCTCTGGCCGGGCATTCGGCAAGCGCAAGCTGGCTCCGCAGGTCAGTCCGGGCAAGAGCTGGGAAGGCGTGTACGGTGGCCTGGCGGTCAGCCTGTTGATTACCCTGGGTGTCGGCATCAGCCGCGACTGGGGCTTTGGTCAGATCCTGCTGGGCCTGTTGGGCGCTGCGTTGCTGGTGATGTCCTCGGTGGTCGGTGACCTGACCGAGAGCATGTTCAAGCGTCGCTCCGGTATCAAGGACAGCAGCAATCTGTTGCCCGGGCATGGGGGTGTGCTCGATCGCATTGACAGCCTGACTGCGGCAATCCCGATCTTCGCCGTCCTGTTGTGGGCTGCCGAATGGGGTGTGATGTGAGTCGCCCGCAGCGTATTACCGTACTCGGGGCCACCGGCTCCATTGGCCTGAGCACGCTGGATGTGATTGCGCGTCATCCTGACCGTTATCAAGCGTTTGCCCTCACTGGCTATTCGCGCATCGACGAGCTGTTGGCCTTATGTGTGCGTCATCGCCCGGCATTCGCTGTGGTGCCGAGCACTGAGGCGGCGGTGAGGTTGCGTGCGGGTCTGGCTGCGGCCGGCTGCACCACCGAGGTGCTGGAAGGTGAGGCCGGGCTTTGTCAGGTGGCGTCGGCCGCTGAAGTGGATGCAGTGATGGCAGCCATTGTCGGTGCTGCCGGCCTGCGCCCCACGCTGGCGGCAGTCGAGGCAGGCAAGAAGGTGTTGCTGGCCAACAAGGAAGCACTTGTGATGTCGGGCGCACTGTTCATGGAGGCGGTGCGGCAAAAGGGTGCCGTGCTGCTGCCGATCGACAGCGAACACAACGCTATCTTCCAGTGCATGCCAGGCGACTACGCCCGTGGTCTGAGTGCCGTCGGTGTGCGCCGGATCCTGCTTACCGCGTCCGGCGGGCCGTTCCGCGAAACGCCGGTCGAGGCGCTGCTGGACGTGACCCCGGAGCAAGCCTGTGCGCACCCTAACTGGTCCATGGGGCGCAAGATTTCCGTGGATTCGGCCAGCATGATGAACAAAGGCCTCGAGTTGATCGAAGCCTGCTGGTTGTTCGATGCCGTGCCATCCAAGGTTGAGGTGGTGGTGCACCCGCAGAGCGTAATCCACTCGCTGGTCGACTACGTGGACGGTTCGGTACTCGCGCAGTTGGGCAATCCGGACATGCGTACGCCGATCGCCAGCGCGTTGGCCTGGCCGGAACGGATCGATTCCGGGGTTGCGCCTCTGGACCTGTTCGCCATCGCCCGTCTGGATTTCCAGGCGCCCGACGAACAACGCTTCCCTTGCCTGCGCCTTGCGCGGCAGGCTGCCGAGGCCGGCAACAGCGCGCCTGCCGTGCTCAATGCGGCCAACGAGGTTGCGGTCGAGGCATTTCTTGAACGGCGCATCCGCTTCCCGGAGATCGCGGGTATGATCGAACAGGTACTCGACCAGGAACCGGTCGTGCCGCTGCCGTCGCTGGATGCGGTATTTGCCGCCGATCAGCGTGCCCGGGAGCTTTCCCGTGAGTGGCTGAGGCGTCACGGCCGCTGATGCAGCCCCGCCAAGGTTCGTGAGGGGGCTGGGCAGGAATGCCCGCCCGCTGAACATCATTCGGAGATGGACATGACAGCGCTCTACATGATTATCGGCACCCTCGTGGCGTTGGGTGTGCTGGTCACTTTCCACGAATTCGGGCACTTCTGGGTGGCGCGCCGCTGCGGCGTCAAGGTGCTGCGTTTCTCGGTGGGTTTCGGCACGCCGCTGCTACGGTGGCATGACCGCCACGGCACCGAGTTCGTTGTTGCGGCCATTCCTCTGGGTGGCTACGTCAAGATGCTCGACGAGCGCGAAGGCGATGTGCCGCCGGCGCTGGCCGGGCAGTCGTTCAACCGCAAGTCGGTGCGCCAGCGTATTGCGATTGTCGCGGCAGGCCCGATCGCCAATTTTCTGCTGGCTATCCTGTTTTTCTGGGTGCTGGCGATGCTGGGTACCCAGCAAGTCCGCCCGGTTATCGGCGCGGTCGACAGTGGCAGCCTGGCAGCATCTGCAGGGCTGACCGCAGGTCAGGAAATCGTTTCTGTAGATGGCAAGCCGACCAACGGTTGGTCGGCGGTCAATTTGCAGCTGGTTCGTCGTCTGGGCGAGAGCGGTACCTTGCAGATTGGTGTGCGCGATGAGGGCGCCAGCGCCGAGCGTCAGCTGCAGGTCAAGCTGGACAGTTGGCTCAAGGGCGCCGACGAGCCGGACCCGATTCAATCCCTGGGGCTGCGCCCTTGGCGACCGGCGATCACACCTGTGCTGGCCGAGATCGATCCGAAGGGGCCGGCTGCCGCTGCGGGCCTGAAAACCGGTGACAAGCTGCTGGCTCTGGACGATGTGGCAGTGACTGAATGGCAGCAGGTTGTCGACCGCGTGCGCGCCCGCCCGGATGCCAAGGTCGTGGTGCGAGTGGAGCGCGATGGCGCTGCCCTGGAGCTGCCGGTGACCTTGGCCCGCAAGGGGGAGGGTAAGGCCGTCGGTGGCTATCTTGGCGCTGGCGTCAAAGGTGGCGAATGGCCTGCCAACATGCTCCGCGAAATCAGCTACGGCCCGCTGGATGCGGTGGGTGAGAGCTTGTCGCGTACCTGGAACATGAGCGTCCTGACCCTTGAATCGCTGAAGAAAATGCTGTTCGGGGAGCTCTCGGTAAAAAACTTGAGTGGACCGATAACCATTGCTAAAGTGGCGGGCGCTTCAGCCCAGTCCGGCGTGGGGGATTTCCTGAATTTCCTGGCCTACCTGAGCATAAGCCTGGGGGTTCTTAACCTGCTGCCCATTCCAGTACTGGACGGGGGGCATTTGCTGTTTTACCTGGTCGAGTGGGCGCGCGGTCGTCCGCTGTCGGATCGGGTGCAAGGTTGGGGGGTTCAGATCGGTATCAGTTTGGTCATAGGGGTGATGTTGCTCGCCCTGATCAACGATCTGGGTCGACTATAAAGCTTCGCTCAATTGCGAACCTGCCGTTTTGTGACGGCAGGTTGTTTATTGCCAGTTGGAATAAAAGGACTTCATGAAACGTCTGCTGCTAACTGCGGTCATGTCCGCACTGATGATCGCTGAAGTTCACGCCGAGTCCTTCACCATCTCCGATATTCGCGTCAACGGCCTGCAGCGGGTTTCCGCTGGCAGTGTGTTCGGTGCCTTGCCGCTGAACGTTGGCGACCAGGCCGACGACCGCCGCCTGGTGGACTCGACTCGTTCCTTGTTCAAGACCGGGTTCTTCCAGGACATCCAGTTGAGCCGCGATGGCAATGTGCTCATCATCAACGTGGTCGAGCGCCCGTCGGTGTCGAGCATCGAGATTGAAGGCAACAAGGCGATCAGCACCGAAGACCTGATGAAGGGCCTGAAACAATCGGGCCTGGCCGAAGGCGAGATCTTCCAGCGTGCCACCCTCGAAGGTGTGCGTAACGAGCTGCAGCGCCAGTACGTGGCCCAGGGGCGCTACTCGGCCGAGGTCGACGCCGAAGTGGTGCCGCAGCCGCGCAACCGTGTGGCGCTGAAGATCAAGATCAACGAAGGCACCGTCGCCGCCATCCAGCACATCAACATCGTGGGCAACAACGTATTCGATGATGAGACCCTGGGGCAGCTGTTCGAGCTGAAGACCACCAACTGGCTGTCGTTCTTCAAGAACGACGACAAGTACGCCCGTGAAAAACTCTCCGGTGACCTGGAGCGCCTGCGTTCCTACTACCTGGACCGCGGCTACATCAACATGGACATCGCCTCCACCCAGGTGTCCATCACGCCGGACAAGAAGCACGTCTACATCACCGTCAACATCAACGAAGGCGAGAAATACACCGTTCGCGACGTGAAGCTGTCCGGTGACCTCAAGGTGCCGGAAGACCAGGTCAAGTCGTTGCTGCTGGTGCAGCCGGGCCAGGTGTTCTCGCGCAAGGTGATGACCACCACGTCCGAGCTGATCACCCGCCGCCTGGGTAACGAAGGCTACACCTTCGCCAACGTCAACGGCGTGCCGCAACCAAACGACCAGGACCACACCGTCGACATCATGTTCGTGGTCGACCCGGGCAAGCGTGCCTACGTCAACCGCATCAACTACCGCGGCAACACCAAGACCGAAGACGAAGTGCTGCGTCGCGAAATGCGCCAGATGGAAGGTGGCTGGGCGTCGACCTACCTGATCGACCAGTCCAAGACCCGCCTGGAGCGCCTGGGCTTCTTCAAGGAAGTCAACGTCGAGACCCCGCAGGTGCCTGGCACCGACGACCAGGTCGACGTCAACTACAGCGTCGAAGAGCAGGCCTCCGGCTCGATCACCGCCAGCGTCGGTTTCGCCCAGAGCGCCGGCCTGATCCTGGGTGGTTCGATCAGCCAGAGCAACTTCCTCGGTACCGGTAACAAGGTGTCCATCGGCCTGACCCGTTCGGAATACCAGACCCGTTACAACTTCGGCTTCGTTGATCCCTACTTCACTGCCGATGGCGTCAGCCTGGGCTACAACGCCTTCTACCGCAGCACCGATTACGACGACCTCGACGTCGACGTTGCCAGCTATGCGGTGGACAGCTACGGTGCCGGCGTCAGCCTGGGCTACCCGATCAGCGAAACCTCGCGCCTGACCTACGGCCTGAGCGTGCAGCAGGACAAGATCAAGACCGGCAAATACACCGTTGACGAGATCTTCGACTTCCTCGAGCAGGAAGGTGACAACTTCCTGAACTTCAAGGCCTCGATCGGCTGGTCCGAGTCGACCCTGAACAAAGGCGTACTGGCCACCCGTGGTCACTCGCAAAGCCTGACCCTGGAGTCCACCGTTCCGGGCAGCGACCTGTCGTTCTTCAAGCTTGACTACCGTGGCCAGCTGTTCAAGCCGATCACCAGCGACTACACCCTGCGCCTGCATACCGAGCTGGGCTATGGTGATGGTTACGGCAGCACCTCCGGCCTGCCGTTCTACGAGAACTATTTCGCGGGTGGTTTCAACTCCGTCCGTGGCTTCAAGGACAGCAGCCTGGGCCCGCGCAGTACCCCGAGCATCGGCGAGGCCGCAGGTGGCAAGCCAGGCACCATCGCCGACCCGGATCAGGATCCGTTGCCGTTTGGTGGTAACGTGCTGGTGCAAGGCGGTGCCGAGCTGCTGTTCCCGCTGCCGTTCGTCAAGGACCAGCGTTCACTGCGCACTTCCGTGTTCTGGGACGTGGGTAACGTGTTCGACACCAATTGCGGCAACAAACCTGATTGCGAGAAGGTCGGGTTCTCGGGCATGGCCAGTTCGGTCGGCCTGGGCGTGACCTGGATTACCGCACTGGGCCCGTTGAGCTTCAGCCTGGCAATGCCGGTCAAGAAGCCGGACGATGCCGATACCCAGGTGTTCCAATTCTCTCTGGGCCAGACCTTCTAAGGTCGGCCCTTGCTTAATGACAACGGTTTATCCAGGAGTGCATCGTGCGTAAATTGGCTCAATTGGCCGTAGTGGCCGCGGCGCTGGTCGCCACCCCGGCTTTCGCCGAAATGAAGGTTGCCGTCCTGAACTACCAGATGGCCCTGCTCGAGTCGGATGCCGCCAAGAAGTATGCGGTTGATGCCGAGAAGAAATTCGGTCCGCAACTGACCAAGCTGAAAAGCCTGGAAAGCAGTGCCAAGGGCATCCAGGACCGCCTGATCAAGGGCGGCGACAAGATGCAGCAGCAGGAGCGTGAGCGCCTGGAGCTCGAGTTCAAGCAAAAGGCCCGCGATTTCCAGTTCCAGTCCAAGGAACTGAACGAAGCCAAGGCCGTTGCTGATCGCGACATGCTCAAGCAACTGAAGCCGAAGCTGGATGGTGCTGTCGAGGAAGTGATCAAGAAGGGCGGCTACGACCTGGTCCTCGAGCGTGGTGCGGTCATCGATGTCAAACCTCAGTACGACATCACCCGCCAAGTCATCGAGCGCATGAACCAAGCCCGTTGATATGAGTGTGACCATGACGCTAGGCCAGCTGGCCGAGGTACTCGGAGCTACCCTCAAGGGGCCCGAGGCGCTGCAGATTACCGGGTTGGCCACCTTGCAAGAGGCTGGCCCGACGCAGTTGAGCTTCCTCGCCAACCCGCAGTACCGCAAGTACCTGGATAACAGCCAGGCCGGCGCGGTGCTGCTCAAGGCTGCGGATGCCGAAAGCTTTGCCGGCAATACCCTGGTCGTGGCGGACCCGTACCTGGCTTACGCGCGGATTTCCCACCTGTTCGATCCCAAACCCAAGGCTGAGGCGGGAATACATCCCAGCGCCGTGGTGGCGGAAGATGCCCAGGTGGACGCCAGCGCCAGCATCGGGCCGTTCGCGGTCATCGAAAGTGGTGCGCGCATCGGCGCCAACGTCAGCATCGGCGCACACTGCTTCATCGGTGCCCGCTGTGTGGTCGGTGAAGGTGGTTGGCTGGCACCGCGGGTCACGCTGTATCACGACGTGACCATCGGTAAGCGTGTGGTCATCCAGTCGGGTGCCGTGATCGGCGGCGAGGGCTTCGGCTTTGCCAACGAGAAGGGCATCTGGCGCAAGATTGCGCAGATCGGCGGCGTCACCATTGGTGATGACGTGGAGATCGGCGTCAATACTGCTGTCGACCGTGGCGCGCTCTCCGACACCCGGATCGGCGACGGGGTCAAGCTGGATAACCAGATCCAGATCGCTCACAACGTGCAGATCGGTGATCACACTGCCATGGCCGCTTGCGTCGGGATCTCCGGCAGCACGCGCATCGGCAAGCACTGCATGCTGGCCGGTGGCGTGGGGCTGGTTGGGCACATCGATATTTGCGATAACGTTTTCGTTTCCGGAATGACCATGGTTACCCGTTCGATCACTGAACCGGGTTCCTATTCTTCCGGCACTGCCATGCAGCCGCTGGCTGACTGGCGCAAGAGCGCCGCGCGTATCCGCCACCTGGACGACATGGCCAAGCGTCTCCAGCAGCTGGAAAAACGCGTCGATACCGTGACCTCAGGTGGCCTGCCGACATCAGAAGGCTGATACCATTCCCTGAGCAAGAGTGAACAGTCGCTAGCTGGCTCCTCTTTGGATTGCAAAAGGAGCGTGTGGTCAGCACCTGCGCTCCCTATTCTTATTACAGGCTTCCCCACCGAAATGATGGACATCAACGAGATTCGCGAATACCTGCCTCACCGCTACCCGTTTCTGCTGGTAGACCGTGTGACGGATCTGGACTTCGAGGCCCAGAGCATTCGTGCCTACAAGAATGTCAGCATCAATGAGCCGTTTTTCAATGGCCACTTCCCGGCACACCCGATCATGCCGGGTGTCCTGATCATCGAAGCCATGGCCCAGGCGGCCGGCATCCTTGGTTTCAAGATGCTCGATGCCAAGCCGGCCGATGGCACCCTGTACTACTTTGTCGGTTCCGACAAACTGCGTTTCCGTCAGCCGGTTCTGCCGGGTGACCAGCTTGTGCTGGAGGCGAAGTTCCTCAGCCGTAAAAGCATGATCTGGAAGTTCGAGTGCCGCGCCCTTGTCGATGGCAAGCCGGTCTGCTCGGCAGAAATCACCTGTGCGGAACGCTCCCTATGAATTCGATTGATCCTCGGGCCATTATCGATCCGTCGGCCAAGCTGGCCGACGGCGTCGAGGTCGGCCCTTGGTCGATCGTTGGCCCTGATGTCGAAATCGGGGAGGGCACCGTTATCGGCCCGCATGTTGTGCTCAAAGGCCCGACCCGCATCGGCAAGCACAACCGTATCTTTCAGTTTTCCTCGATCGGTGAAGACACCCCGGACCTTAAGTACAAGGGTGAGCCGACGCGCCTGGTGATCGGCGATCACAATGTGATTCGCGAAGGGGTGACCATCCACCGCGGTACTGTTCAGGACCGCTCGGAAACCACCGTGGGTGACCATAACCTGATCATGGCCTATGCCCACATTGGCCACGACAGTGTCATCGGCAACCACTGCATCCTGGTCAACAACACGGCGTTGGCAGGTCATGTACATGTGGGTGACTGGGCGATCCTGTCCGGTTACACCCTGGTTCACCAGTACTGCCATATTGGCGCCCACGCGTTTTCCGGCATGGGCACGGCCATTGGCAAGGACGTTCCGGCCTTCGTTACCGTGTTCGGCAGCCCGGCCGAAGCCCGCAGCATGAACTTCGAGGGCATGCGCCGCCGCGGTTTCAGCGACGAGGTGATCCATGTGCTGCGTCGTTGCTACAAGATTGTCTACCGTCAGGGCCTGACCGTCGAAGACGCGCTCAAGGAGCTGGCCGAACCGGCCACGCAACACCCTGAGGTCGAGCTGTTCCGTCAGTCGATCCTGAGCTCCGCTCGCGGCATCACGCGCTGATATGGCCCAGCTTTGCGTAGCGCTGGTTGCCGGTGAGGCCAGTGGCGATATTCTTGGTTCAGGCTTGATGCGTGCCCTCAAGGCGCGCCACCCCGACGTGCGTTTCATCGGGGTTGGCGGCCCCTTGATGGAGGCCGAGGGCCTGCAATCCTATTTCCCCATGGAGCGCCTGGCCGTCATGGGGCTGGTCGAGGTACTCGGGCGCCTGCGTGAGCTGCTCAAGCGCCGCAAGCTGCTGATCCAGACCCTGATCGAAGAAAAGCCCGACGTATTCATCGGCATCGACGCCCCTGACTTCACCCTCAACATCGAGCTCAAGCTGCGCCAGGCTGGGATCAAGACCGTGCACTATGTCAGCCCGTCAGTGTGGGCCTGGCGGCAGAAGCGCGTGCTGAAGATCCGCGAAGGCTGCGACCTGATGCTGACGCTGCTGCCGTTCGAGGCGCGGTTCTACGAAGAGCAGGGTGTGCCAGTGCGTTTTGTCGGCCACCCGCTGGCAGACACCATACCGCTAGAAGCCGACCGCCCGGCCGCGCGCGCCGCGCTGGGCCTGGGCGAGGGGCCGGTGGTGGCGTTGATGCCGGGCAGCCGGGGTGGCGAAGTAGGGCGCCTGGGCGCGCTGTTCCTCGACGCTGCCGAGCGCCTCTGCCAACAAGTGCCGGGTGTGCGCTTCGTGTTGCCCTGCGCCAACGCCACGCGGCGCACCCAGATCGAACAGATGCTTGAAGGGCGCCAACTGCCGCTGACCCTGCTCGATGGCCAGTCGCACCAAGCCCTGGCAGCCTGTGACGCGGTGCTGATCGCCTCGGGTACCGCCACCCTCGAGGCGCTGCTGTACAAGCGGCCGATGGTGGTGGCGTACCGCCTGGCGCCCTTGACCTTCTGGATTCTCAAGCGTCTGGTGAAAAGCCCTTACGTGTCATTGCCGAACCTGCTGGCCCAGCGAGAGCTGGTGCCCGAGTTGCTGCAGGACGACGCTACCAGTGAAGCGCTGGCCAACACCCTGGCGCCGCTGGTGCGCGATGGAAGCCAGCAGACCGAACGTTTCGACGAAATTCACCGCACCCTGCGCCGTGACGCCTCCAATCAGGCGGCCGAGGCGGTACTGGCCCTGCTCAAGGACCGCTGACATGCAAATTGGACTGGACTTCAACCTGGTAGAAGACCTGGTCGCCGGCGTTGACGAAGTGGGCCGCGGCCCGTTGTGCGGCGCGGTGGTAACGGCGGCCGTGATTCTTGATCCCGCGCGGCCGATTCTCGGTCTGAACGATTCGAAGAAACTCACCGAAGCCAGGCGTGAGGCGCTGTTCGACGAGATCTGCGAAAAGGCCTTGAGCTTCTGCATCGCCCGTGCCGAGGTCGAGGAAATTGACAGCCTGAACATCCTGCAGGCCACCATGCTGGCCATGCAGCGGGCAGTGGAGGGCTTGCACATTACGCCAAAGCTGGCCCTGATCGATGGCAATCGCTGCCCGAAGCTGGCGGTGCCGGCAGCACCGGTGGTCAAGGGGGATAGCCAGGTGCCGGCCATTGCGGCGGCATCGATCCTGGCCAAGGTGACCCGTGATCGGGAGATGAGTGCGTTCGAACTGATCTACCCGGGTTACGGCATTGGCGGGCACAAGGGCTACCCGACCCCGGTGCATCTCGAGGCGTTGGCGCGCCTTGGGCCTACGCCCATTCATCGGCGTTCCTTCGCCCCGGTGCGGGCGGCTTGGGAAGCGCGCGAAGGCGTCACCGATTCCCTGATCTGACCTATTGGGGCCGCTTTGCGGCCCTTCGCGGGCACGCCCGCTCCCGCAGGATTCATCGGTCTGAGCAGCGGGGCCGTACCTGTGGGAGCGGGCGTGCCCGCGAAGGGCTGCAAAGCAGCCCCAAAAAAAGCCCCTAGTTAGGCTACAATCCCGCCCTTGTCGTTAAGCTCTGCTACAGGATCTTCCATGTCGGTTCCCTTCGTTCACCTGCGCGTCCATTCCGAATTCTCGCTGGTCGACGGCCTGGTGCGGATCAAACCGCTGGCCAAGGCGCTGACCGGGATGAACATGCCGGCGGTCGCGATCACCGATCAGAGCAACATGTGCTCGCTGGTGAAGTTCTACAAGACGGCCATGGGCGCCGGCATCAAACCGATCTGCGGTGCCGACCTGTGGCTGGCCGGTGCCGACCCGGAAGCCCCGCTGTCGCGCATCTGCTTCCTGGCCATGGACCCCAAGGGCTATCGCAACCTCACCGAACTGATCTCGCGCGGCTGGACCGATGGCCAGCGCAATGGCCTGGTCATCCTCCAGCGTGAATGGATCGCCCCGGCCAGCGAGGGCCTGATTGCCCTGTCCGCGGGCAAGGAAGGCGACATTGGCATGGCGCTGCTGGCGGGTCGGCAAGACGAAGCCGAAGCGCTTCTTCAAGACTGGATGGGCATGTTCCCCGAGCGCTTCTATGTTGAAGTGCAGCGCACCAATCGGGCACGCGACGAAGAATACGTGCACGCGGCGGTGGCATTGGCCGACAAGCTTGGCGCCCCGCTGGTGGCTACCAACGACGTACGTTTCATCAAGCAGACGGACTTCGACGCCCACGAAACCCGCGTATGCATTGGCGAGGGATGGACCCTTGACGACCCGCGCCGTCCGCGTTGCTACAGCGACCAGCAGTACCTGAAGTCGGCCGAGGAAATGGCCGAGCTCTTCAGCGACCTGCCCGACGCCATCGCCAACACCGTCGAGATTGCCAAGCGCTGCAACATCCAGGTGCAGCTGGGCAAGTACTTCCTGCCTGACTTCCCCACGCCCAACGGCATGGGCATCGACGACTACCTGCGGCATGTGTCCCACGAAGGCCTGGAAGAGCGCCTGGCCGTGCTGTGGCCGAAAGAGACCACGCCCAATTATGAAGAAAAGCGTCAGGTTTACCTGGACCGCCTGAAGTTCGAGCTGGACATCATCATCCAGATGGGCTTCCCCGGTTACTTCCTGATTGTTATGGACTTCATCAAGTGGGCCAAGAACAACGACGTACCGGTTGGCCCGGGCCGCGGTTCGGGTGCTGGCTCGCTGGTGGCCTATGTACTGAAGATCACCGATCTCGACCCGCTGGCCTACGACCTGCTGTTCGAGCGCTTCCTCAACCCTGAACGTATTTCCATGCCCGACTTCGACGTCGACTTCTGCATGGACGGCCGTGACCGGGTGATCGACTACGTGGCCGAGGCCTACGGCCGTAATGCGGTGAGCCAGATCATCACCTTCGGTACCATGGCCGCCAAGGCGGTGGTGCGTGACGTGGCGCGGGTGCAAGGCAAATCCTATGGCCTGGCCGACCGCCTGTCGAAGATGATCCCCTTCGAAGTGGGCATGACCCTGGAGAAGGCCTACGAGCAGGAAGAAATCCTGCGTGACTTCCTCAAGGGCGACGAAGACGCCCGTGAAATCTGGGACATGGCCCTGAAGCTGGAGGGTGTGACCCGGGGTACCGGCAAGCACGCCGGTGGTGTGGTTATCGCACCGACCAAGCTCACCGACTTTTCGCCGATCGCCTGTGATGAAGAGGGTGGTGGCCTGGTAACCCAGTTCGACAAGGATGACGTCGAGGCCGCCGGCCTGGTGAAGTTCGACTTCCTCGGCCTGCGTACCTTGACCATCATCAAGTGGGCGATGGAGATCATCAACCGCGAGCAGGCCAAGAAGAACCTGCCCGACCTCAACATCGACTTCATCCCGCTGGACGACCGCAAGACTTACGAGCTGCTGCAGAAGGCCGAAACCACGGCGGTGTTCCAGCTTGAATCGCGTGGCATGAAGGAGCTGATCAAGAAGCTCAAGCCCGACTGCCTGGAAGACCTGATCGCACTGGTTGCGCTGTTCCGTCCGGGCCCGCTGCAATCGGGCATGGTGGACGACTTCATCAACCGCAAGCACGGCCGCGCCGAGCTGGCCTACCCGCACTCCGACTACCAGTACGAAGGCCTCAAGCCGGTACTGGCACCGACCTACGGCATCATCCTGTACCAGGAACAGGTGATGCAGATCGCCCAGGTGATGGCGGGTTACACCCTGGGTGGCGCCGACATGCTGCGCCGGGCCATGGGTAAGAAAAAGCCAGAGGAAATGGCCAAGCAGCGCGGTGGTTTCATCGAAGGTTGCGTAGCCAACAATATCGATGCGGACCTCGCCGGTAACATCTTCGACCTGGTAGAGAAGTTCGCGGGCTACGGCTTCAACAAATCCCACTCCGCCGCCTATGGCCTGGTGTCGTACCAGACCGCCTGGCTGAAAACCCACTACCCGGCGCCGTTCATGGCCGCGGTCCTGTCGGCGGATATGCACAACACCGACAAGGTGGTGGTGCTGGTGGAGGAGGTGCGCAGCATGAAGCTGCGCCTCGACGCGCCGGACGTGAATTTCTCGGACTTCAAGTTCACCGTCAACAACGACGGCCGTATCGTCTACGGCCTTGGTGCCATCAAAGGTGTCGGCGAAGGCCCTGTGGAGGCGATTGTCGAGGCCCGTGCCCAAGGCGGTCCCTTCAAGGACCTGTTCGATTTCTGTGAACGCATCGACCTCAAGCGGGTCAACAAGCGTACCCTTGATGCGCTGGTGCGCAGTGGCGCGCTGGACCGCCTTGGCCCGCACTTCCATGACGAGATCAAGGCCTACCACGCCAACATCGACATCAACCGGGCAACCTTGCTGTCGGCGCTGGGCGAGGCCATCAAGGCAGCCGAGCAGGCTGCGCATACCGCTGACAGTGGCCATGTCGACCTGTTCGGCAGCATGTTCGACGCGGCAGATGTCGATGTGTATGCCAACCACCGCAAGGTGCGCGAGCTCACCCTCAAGGAGCGTCTGAAGGGGGAGAAAGACACCCTTGGCCTGTACCTCACCGGCCACCCGATCGACGAGTACGAGACCGAGATCCGCCGCTTCGCCCGCCAGCGCATCGTCGACCTCAAGCCGTCGCGCGAAACCCAGACCATCGCGGGCATGATCATTGCCCTGCGGGTGATGAAGAACAAGAAGGGCGACAAGATGGGCTTCGTCACCCTGGATGACCGTTCCGGGCGGATCGAGGCATCGCTGTTTGCCGATGCCTTCATGGCGGCACAGTCCTTGCTGCAGACCGATGCGATGGTGGTGGTGGAAGGCGAGGTCAGCAATGACGACTTCTCCGGGGGCTTGCGCCTGCGGGTGAAGCAGGTGATGACCATGGAAGACGCGCGCACCAAGCTGGCCGAGAGCCTGCGCCTGAAGGTGGCGCACGACGCACTGAAGGGCGACCGGCTGAAGTGGCTGGGCGAGCTGATCACCCGCCATCGCGGTGCCTGCCCGATCACGCTGGAGTACACCGGCAGCGACGCCAAGGCCATGCTGCAGTTTGGCGAGCAGTGGGCGATCGATCCGGCCGATGGGCTGATTCAGGCGCTGCGTGACCAGTTCGGGCGTGAGAACGTCTTCCTGCAATATCGTTGAACCGACAAAAATTTAATCTCGACCTGAATGCGCCTGATCCCTTAAGGTATGGCGCCAAACGGATCAACCGGCCGGCCGCCTGGCCGTAGACCCAAGACGGATGACTATGAACCCGAATTTCCTCGACTTCGAACAGCCGATTGCCGACCTGCAAGCCAAGATCGAAGGCCTGCGCCTGGTGGGCAACGACAACTCGCTGAACATCAGCGATGAAATTGCCCGTCTGCAAGACAAGAGCAACACCCTGACCGAAAGCATCTTCGGCAACCTGACCAGCTGGCAGATCGCCCGCCTGGCCCGTCACCCGCGTCGTCCATACACCTTGGACTACCTGGAGCACATCTTCACCGAGTTCGAAGAGCTGCACGGGGACCGTCACTTCTCTGACGACGCCGCCATCGTGGGTGGTACTGCGCGTCTGGACGGCAAGCCGGTCATGGTCATTGGCCACCAGAAGGGCCGTGAAGTGCGCGAGAAAGTGCGTCGCAACTTCGGCATGCCGCGCCCGGAAGGTTACCGCAAGGCCTGTCGCCTGATGGAAATGGCCGAACGCTTCAAGATGCCGATCCTGACCTTCATCGACACGCCGGGCGCCTACCCGGGCATCGACGCCGAAGAGCGCAACCAGAGTGAAGCCATCGCCTGGAACCTGCGGGTCATGGCACGCCTGAAAACCCCGATCATCGCTACCGTGATCGGTGAGGGTGGTTCCGGTGGGGCACTGGCCATTGGCGTGTGCGACCAACTGAACATGCTGCAGTACTCCACCTACTCGGTTATCTCGCCGGAAGGCTGTGCTTCGATTCTGTGGAAAACGGCCGATAAAGCAGCAGACGCGGCCGAGGCCATGGGCATCACCGCCGAGCGTCTGAAGAGCCTGAACATTGTCGACAAGGTCATCCAGGAGCCGCTGGGCGGCGCCCACCGTGACCCGGCCAAGATGTCCGAAAGCATCCGTGCCGATCTGGTGCAGCAGCTGGACATGCTCGGCAAGTTCGACAACGATGCGCTGTTGGCCCGTCGCTACGAGCGCCTGATGAGCTACGGCCTCTGATTCTGATTTGCCCCGGGGCCGTTTTACGGCCCTTGTGATTGATGGCACCGGCTTCGCCGGTGTTCGCGGGTAAACCCGCTCCTACAGGTATTGCGCTGCCCTTGAGGCTTGCGCCGTACATGTGGGCGCGGGCATGCCCGCGAATGCTTTCTGGAATCGAGCGAGGGCTAGATGATCAACCTCACTCCTTGGCTCAACGCCCCCACCTGGCACGTCGCCTTCTCCGGCGGCCTCGATTCCACCGTCCTCCTGCACCTGCTGGCCGAATACGCCCGCAACCACGCCTCCCCCCCGCTGCGCGCCATCCATATCCACCACGGCCTGCAAGCCGCTGCCGACGCCTGGCCCACCCACTGCCAAGCCATCTGCGACAATTTCGACGTTGAACTCCAGGTCATCCACGTCCAGGTCTCCCCTGGCGCCAGCCTGGAACAGGCGGCCCGAGAGGCCCGCTATGCCGCCTTCAGGCAAGTGCTCGGCCCGGGCGATATCCTGTTCACCGGCCAGCACCGCGACGACCAGGCCGAGACCCTGCTGTTCCGCCTGTTGCGCGGCGCCGGCCTGCGTGGCCTGGCGGCAATGCCGGGGCAGCGGGCGCTGGGGCAGGGCAGCCTGGTCAGGCCGTTACTGACCTGTTCCCGGCAACATTTGCAGGATTATGCCCAAGCCCAAGGGCTGACCTGGATCGAAGACCCGTCAAACGTCGACACACAATTCGCCCGCAACTACCTGCGCGGCGAAGTGATGCCGCAGTTGCAGCAACGTTGGCCACAGGCCAGCCAGAACTTCGCCCGGGCAGCAGAGCATCTGGGCGAGGCGCTGGGTTTGCTGGACGAGCTGGCCCAGGAGGATCTGGCGCTTGCGCGCAAAGGGGCGCCTCTCGCCTGGCCGGGGCTGGATTCCCTCGACCTGGCCGCCCTGCTGGCGTTATCGCCGGCCCGTCAGCGCAATGCCTTGCAGTACTGGCTTAGCCAGCGCACCCGTTTGCCCGATACCCGGCACTGGGCCGGCTGGGCAGACCTGCGCGATGCCGGTGCCGATGCCCGGCCAGTCTGGCGGCTTGCCGATGGACGGTTGGTGCGTAGCCACGGGCGCATCTGGTGGTTGAGCGGTGATTGGCTACAGCAACCGGCTGGCTCGCTGGCCTGGCCCGACCCTGATGGGCCGTTGCGGTTGCCGGGCAATGGTTGCGTGCGTCTTGTTGGCGCAGCCGTGCCGAGCGGGTTGCGCATTGCCTACCGTCAGGGGGGGGAAATGCTGGAGGTTCCCGGCCGTGGTCGGCGGGACCTCAAGCGCCTGCTCAACGAACAGCAGGTGCCGCATTTCCTGCGCTCGCGCCTGCCGTTGCTGTATCACGGCGAATGCCTGCTGGCGGTGGCCAACCTGCCCGGGCTGGTGCAGGCGGATTGCCAACTGCACTGGCAGTTACCGACGAACGCGCAAGGTTTGAGCTGAAGGGTACATTCCGGTAGACTACCCTCCCTTCTTGATACAACTTCTGTGGGTTCCGCGAAAACACAGGAGTTGCCGATTACCAAGCAGTTTTTTGCCGAGCTGATTCTGGAAATGACGAGCGAACGCCATGCCGGGTATACCCTGGCTGTACAGACGCGGCAGTTTTTCGAGATGCACTGTGATTGACGCAGGTGATCGGGGGCTTCGGCCTTCCTTCGCTTTCTCCGGCGGCGCTGGCCGCCTTAACGCAGACTTCTAGGGTTTTTCATGACGCGCTACATATTCGTCACGGGCGGTGTTGTTTCTTCATTGGGGAAAGGCATTGCCTCGGCTTCCCTGGCGGCCATCCTGGAAGCGCGGGGCCTGAAGGTCACCATGCTCAAGCTGGATCCGTACATCAACGTCGACCCGGGCACCATGAGCCCGTTCCAGCACGGTGAAGTTTTTGTCACCCACGATGGCGCCGAGACCGACCTCGACCTGGGTCACTACGAGCGGTTCATCCGCACCACCATGACCCAGAACAACAACTTCACCACTGGCCGTATCTACGAGCACGTGCTGCGTAAAGAGCGTCGTGGTGATTACCTGGGCGCGACCATCCAGGTCATCCCGCACATCACCGACGAAATCAAGCGTCGCATCATCAAGGGTGCCGGCGATGCCGACGTGGCCCTGGTGGAAATCGGCGGTACCGTGGGTGATATCGAGTCGCAGCCGTTCCTCGAGGCGATTCGCCAGCTGCGTGTCGAAGTGGGCTCCAAGCGTGCCATGCTGATGCACCTGACCCTGGTCCCGTACATCGCCACCGCTGGCGAAACCAAGACCAAGCCGACCCAGCACTCGGTCAAGGAGCTGCGCTCCATCGGCCTGCAGCCTGACGTGCTGATCTGCCGCTCCGACCACCCGGTGGATGCTTCGTCGCGTCGCAAGATCGCGCTGTTCACCAACGTTGAAGAGCGTGCGGTGATTTCGCTGGAAGACGTCGACACCATCTACAAGATCCCGGGCGTACTGCATGCTCAGGGCCTGGACGACTTCGTCGTCGAGCGCTTTGGCCTGCAGTGCAATGGTGCCGACCTGTCCGAGTGGGACAAGGTGGTTGATGCCAAGCTCAACCCGGAGCACGAAGTGACCATCGCCATGGTCGGCAAGTACATGGAGCTGCTGGATGCGTACAAGTCGCTGATCGAAGCGATGAGCCACGCCGGCATCACCAACCGGACCAAGGTCAACCTGCGCTACATCGATTCGGAAGACATCGAGAACCAGGGCACCAGCCTGCTCGAAGGCGCCGATGCCATCCTGGTACCGGGCGGTTTCGGCCTGCGCGGTGTGGAAGGCAAGATCACCGCGGTGCAATACGCCCGTGAGAACAAGGTGCCGTACCTGGGTATCTGCCTGGGCATGCAGGTGGCCGTCATCGAATTCGCCCGTAACGTGATGGGCTGGAAAGACGCCAACTCCACCGAGTTCGACCGTAACAGCGGCCACCCAGTGGTCGGCCTGATCACCGAGTGGGCCGATGCCACCGGTGCCGTCGAGACCCGCGACGAGGCTTCCGACCTGGGCGGCACCATGCGCCTGGGCGCACAGGACTGCCAGCTGGCTGCCGGTTCCAAGGTGCACGACTGCTACGGCAAGGACGTGATCACCGAGCGTCACCGTCACCGCTACGAAGTGAACAACAACCTGCTGCCACAACTGGTGGAAGCTGGTCTGGTGGTTTCCGGCCGTTCCGAAGACGGCGCGCTGGTGGAAGTGATCGAGTCCAAGGATCACCCATGGTTCGTCGCTTGCCAGTTCCACCCGGAGTTCACCTCCACCCCGCGTGACGGCCACCCGCTGTTCAGCGGCTTCGTCAAGGCAGCCCTGGCTCAGAAGAACAAGGCCTGATCGATGACCCAGAAGATCATCCGCGTCGGTAACATCGAAATCGCCAACGACAAGCCTTTCGTCCTGTTCGGCGGCATGAATGTTCTGGAGTCCCGTGACCTGGCGATGAAGGTCTGCGAAGAGTACGTGCGGGTTACCGAGAAGCTCGGTATCCCGTATGTGTTCAAGGCCAGCTTCGACAAGGCCAACCGTTCGTCGGTAACGTCCTACCGTGGCCCTGGCATGGAAGAGGGGCTGAAGATCTTCGAAGAGATCAAGCGCACCTTCAACGTGCCGGTGATCACCGACGTGCACGAGCCTTACCAGGCCGAGCCCGTCGCCAAGGTATGCGACATCATCCAGTTGCCGGCTTTCCTGTCGCGGCAGACTGACCTGGTAGTGGCCATGGCCAAGACCGGCGTGGTGATCAACATCAAGAAGGCTCAGTTCCTCGCACCTCAGGAAATGAAACACATCCTGGCCAAGTGCGAAGAAGCCGGTAACGACCAGTTGATACTCTGCGAGCGTGGTTCGAGCTTCGGCTACAACAACCTGGTGGTCGACATGCTGGGCTTCGGCATCATGAAGCAGTTCGACTACCCGGTGTTCTTCGACGTGACCCACGCCCTGCAGATGCCGGGTGGCCGCGCCGATTCCGCCGGCGGCCGTCGGGCCCAGGTCACTGACCTGGCCAAGGCCGGCATGAGCCAGGGCCTGGCCGGGCTTTTCCTCGAAGCCCACCCCGATCCGGACAACGCCAAGTGCGATGGCCCATGCGCCTTGCGCCTGGATAAACTGGAGCCGTTCCTGGTCCAGCTCAAGCAATTGGACGACCTGGTGAAAAGTTTTCCGACGGTAGAAACCGCGTAAAGCTCATTTCTCGGGTAAAGTACCGCCCGATCCACCCCTGACCAGTCGGTCAGGGGCTCCCTTCATCAGGCCTGCCCAAAGCAAGTTCGCCTGGTGAACGGCAAGAATTTCCTAAGCTAAGTTGTTTTCGTCAAATTCTGGAGTGCTTACAACAATGGCAAAAATCGTCGACATCAAAGGTCGTGAAGTTCTCGATTCGCGTGGCAACCCCACTGTGGAAGCCGATGTACTGCTCGACAACGGCATCATCGGCAGCGCTTGCGCGCCGTCCGGTGCTTCTACCGGCTCGCGCGAAGCGCTGGAGCTGCGTGATGGCGACAAGAGCCGTTACCTGGGCAAGGGCGTGCTGAAGGCCGTCGCCAACATCAACGGCCCGATCCGTGACCTGCTGCTGGGCAAGGATCCTTCCGACCAGAAGGCGCTGGACCGCGCCATGATTGAACTGGACGGTACCGAGAACAAGGCCAAGCTGGGCGCCAACGCCATCCTGGCTGTTTCCCTGGCTGCCGCCAAAGCTGCTGCCCAGGACCAGGACCTGCCGCTGTACGCGCACATCGCCAACCTGAACGGCACCCCGGGCCAGTACTCGATGCCGGTTCCGATGATGAACATCATCAACGGTGGCGAGCACGCCGACAACAACGTCGACATCCAGGAGTTCATGGTTCAGCCGGTTGGCGCCAAGACCTTCTCTGACGGCCTGCGCATGGGTACCGAAATCTTCCACCACCTCAAGGCCGTCCTGAAGGCCCGTGGCCTGAACACCGCCGTAGGTGATGAAGGTGGTTTCGCCCCGAACCTGGCATCCAACGAAGACGCCCTGGGCGCTATCGCTGAAGCTGTCGAAAAAGCCGGCTACAAGCTGGGCACCGACGTGACCCTGGCCCTGGACTGCGCGGCTTCTGAATTCTACGAAGACGGCAAGTACAACCTGTCCGGCGAAGGCAAGTCGTTCGACGCCGAAGGCTTCGCCGACTACCTGAAAGGCCTGACCGAGCGTTTCCCGATCATTTCGATCGAAGACGGCCTGGACGAGTCCGACTGGGCTGGCTGGAAAATCCTCACTGACAAGATCGGTGAAAAAGTCCAGCTGGTCGGTGACGACCTGTTCGTGACCAACACCAAGATCCTCAAGGAAGGCATCGAGAAAGGCATCGGTAACTCGATCCTGATCAAGTTCAACCAGATCGGCTCGCTGACCGAAACCCTGGAAGCCATCCAGATGGCCAAGGCTGCTGGTTACACTGCAGTGATCTCGCACCGTTCCGGTGAAACCGAAGACTCGACCATTGCCGACCTGGCTGTGGGTACTGCTGCTGGCCAGATCAAGACCGGCTCGCTGTGCCGTTCCGACCGCGTTTCCAAGTACAACCAGCTGCTGCGCATCGAAGAGCAACTGGGCGCCAAAGCGGTTTACCGCGGTCGTGCCGAGTTTCGCGGCTAAGCAAGAGATGGTAAAAAGGCAGCAGTCGAAGTTGTAGGAACGTTCGTACTGAACTTTCCTACGTACTAACGGGTTTCTGTCGACGAAGCCTGGCCTCGGCCAGGCTTCGTGCTATTGGAGGCCCCGAAGTAAAAACGCGGCAGCCTTTTTAACCTGGATAACGTGATGCGCAGTCCCTATTGGTTGTTCCTCGTTCTGCTCTTGCTGTTGGGTGGCCTGCAGTACCGCCTGTGGGTGGGTAACGGCAGCCTGGCGCAAGTGACCGAACTGAAGCAGCAGATTGCCGATCAGCATGCCGAAAACGAGCGCTTGCTCGAGCGTAATCGTGTGCTCGATGCTGAAGTGCTAGAGCTGAAAAAAGGCATGGAGACCGTTGAAGAACGGGCCCGCCACGAATTGGGGATGGTCAAAGAGGGCGAAACCCTCTTCCAGTTGCCACAGAAATGATCGATACCTTGCCGGCCTTCTGGGCCGTGATTCCTGCGGCGGGTGTAGGTGCCCGCATGGCTGCCGACCGCCCCAAGCAATACCTGGAGCTGGCTGGGCAGACCCTTCTCGAGCACAGCCTCGACTGTTTTCTTGGCCACCCGGCGCTTAAGGGCGTGGTGGTCAGCATTGCCGAAGATGACCCGTACTGGCCTGGCCTGCGCTACGCCAGCGACCCACGCATCCAGTGCGCGGCGGGCGGGCGTGAACGCGCTGACTCGGTGCTTAACGCCTTGCTGGCGCTGCATGCCCAGGGGGCGGGGGACAGCGACTGGGTGCTGGTGCACGATGCTGCGCGGCCGAACCTGGCACGCAGCGACCTGGACAAGCTGTTGTCGGAGCTGGCGGACGACCCGGTGGGTGGCCTGCTGGCGGTGCCGGCGCGCGATACCCTCAAGCGTGCCGACAGCCATGGCCGGGTGAGTGCTACCGTGGACCGCAGCACGATCTGGCAGGCGTACACACCGCAGATGTTCCGCCTGGGAGCGTTGCACCGGGCGCTGGCTGAGTGCCTGGTGTCGGATGTGGTGGTGACCGATGAAGCCTCGGCCATCGAATGGTCCGGTCAGGCGCCGCGGCTGGTGGAAGGGCGCAGTGACAACATAAAGGTAACCCGGCCCGAAGATCTCGAATGGTTGCGCCAGCGCTGGGCGGGTAAACGCTGAGCGTTCACCGTTGGCGCCGCCGCCGTATTCGCGGGTAAACCCGCTCCTACATACGCATCGGTGGTTGGGCACAGGCCGTCGTAGGAGCGGGTTCACCCGCGAAGAGGCCAGTACATGCAGCACATCCCGTCAGCCGAAACGATACTCCGGCAACCCTGCCAACCCCTCCTTCAGGTAATCCACCAGCCGCCGTACCTTCGGCGACAGGTGCCTCTGCTGCGGATACAGCGCCCACACCGCCGTATTCGGCGGTTGGTGCGCCTCCAGCAGCGACACCAGCGCACCACTGTTCAGGTGTTCCAGCACGTAGTAATCCGGCAACTGGCACAACCCGATCCCTTGCAGCGCCGCATCCAGCACTGCCTGGCCACTGTTGCAGCGCCAGTTACCCTGTACCCGCTGGCTGATCTCACGGCCATCCTGCTGTAGCGCCCACAAGTCCGAACTCCCCACCAGGCAATTGTGCCGCGCCAGCTCCGACAGGCTGTGTGGCCGGCCATAGCGCTCAAGATAGGCCGGCGAGGCGCACAGGTACATGCGCCTTGGCGCCAGGCGGGTAGCCACCAAGCGAGAGTCGGCCAGGCGGCCCAGGCGGATGGCCAGGTCCATGCCTTCATGCAGCAGGTCGAGGGTGTGGTTGCTCAGCTCCACATCCACGCGCAGCTGCGGGTACAGCGCCATGAATCGCGTCACCAACGGCACGATGAAGCGCTCGCCGTAGGCCACGGCGCACGTCATGCGCAGCAAGCCCTTGGGTTCACTGGCCAGGTCGCCCATGGCGCGCAGCGCTTCCTCGCGGCCATCCTGCAAGCGTTGGCAATGCTGCAGGAAGGTCTGCCCGGCTTCGCTGAGGGTTACCCGGCGGGTACTGCGATACAGCAGGCGCGTTTGCAGGCGGTCCTCCAGCCGGGCGATCTGCCGGCTGATGTGCGATGAGGAAACCCCCAGGCGTTCGGCGGCGGCAGTGAACTGGCCCGATTCGGCCACGGCGACAAATTCGTCGATGCCTTCCCATCGGCTGCTCATCGATTATCCCTGTATGGCAATAATGTTTTGTCTTTGGCCTGATTATTCATCAAATGACGCTGAATTACACTGCAAGACTGAATCGATCCACTGTCTGGAGACCTTTGATGATCAAGTCCCGTGCTGCCGTTGCCTTCGAAGCCAAGAAACCCCTGGAAATCGTCGAAGTCGACGTGGCCATGCCAAAAGCCGGTGAAGTGCTGCTGCGCGTGGTCGCCAGCGGTGTCTGCCACACCGATGCCTATACCCTGTCCGGTGCTGACCCGGAAGGGATCTTCCCATCGATCCTCGGCCACGAAGGCGGTGCCATCGTCGAAGCGGTGGGCGAGGGGGTGACCTCGGTCGCCGTGGGTGACCACGTCATCCCGCTGTACACCCCAGAATGCGGCAAGTGCAAGTTCTGCCTCTCGGGCAAGACCAACCTGTGCCAGGCCATCCGCGCCACCCAGGGCAAGGGCCTGATGCCGGACGGCACCACGCGCTTCTCGTACAAGGGCCAGCAACTGTTCCACTACATGGGCACCTCGACGTTCTCCGAATACACCGTGCTGCCGGAAATTTCCGTGGCCAAGATCCAGAAAGAAGCACCACTGGAAAAGGTCTGCCTGCTGGGCTGCGGCGTCACCACCGGTATCGGCGCGGTACTCAACACTGCCAAGGTCAAGCCGGGTGATACCGTGGCCATCTTCGGCCTCGGTGGCATCGGCCTGTCGGCCGTGATCGGTGCGGTCAAGGCCAAGGCCTCGCGTATCATCGCCATCGACATCAACCCGGCCAAGTTCGAAATCGCCCGCCAACTGGGTGCCACCGATTGCATCAACCCGAAAGACTACGATCGCCCGATCCAGGAAGTGATCGTCGACCTCACCGATGGTGGCGTGGACTTCTCCTTCGAGTGCATCGGCAACGTTCAGCTGATGCGCGCCGCCCTGGAATGCTGCCACAAGGGCTGGGGTGAGTCGGTGATCATCGGTGTGGCCGGTGCCGGCCAGGAAATTTCCACGCGTCCGTTCCAGCTGGTTACCGGTCGGGTCTGGCGTGGTTCGGCGTTCGGCGGGGTGCGTGGCCGCAGCGAACTGCCGAGCTACGTGGAAATGTCCGAGAAAGGCGAGATCCCGCTGGACACCTTCATCACCCACACGATGGGGCTGGAAGACATCAACAAGGCCTTCGACCTGATGCATGAAGGCAAGAGCATCCGTAGCGTGATCCACTTCTGAGGTCTGCCATGAGCCTGGATAACATCTCCTGCCAGAAGAGCTTCGGCGGCTGGCACAAGCGTTACCGGCATCATTCCAAGGTGCTGGGTTGCGATATGGTGTTCGCCGTGTACCTGCCACCGCAGGCCGAGCAGGGCGAAAAGCTGCCGGTGCTTTACTGGCTCAGCGGCCTCACCTGCACCGACGAGAACTTCATGCAGAAGGCCGGCGCCCAGCGTCTGGCCGCCGAGCTGGGGCTGATCATTGTTGCCCCCGATACCAGCCCGCGTGGCGAGCAGGTGCCGGGCGATCCGGACGGCGCCTGGGACTTTGGCCTGGGTGCTGGCTTCTACCTCAACGCCACCCAGCAACCCTGGGCCCAGCACTACCGCATGCACGACTATGTGGTGGAGGAGTTGCCAGCCCTGATCGAGGCCCACTTCCCGGCGTCGGGCGAGCGCAGCATCAGCGGCCACTCCATGGGTGGGCATGGCGCGCTGGTGTGCGCCTTGCGCAATCCGGGGCGCTACCGCTCGGTGTCGGCATTCTCGCCAATCAGCAATCCGATGGATTGTCCGTGGGGCGAGAAAGCCTTCAGCCGCTACCTGGGTGAAGACCGTGGGCGCTGGCGTGAGTGGGATGCCAGCGTGCTGCTGGCCGAAACCCCGGCAGGCCAATGCCCGCCGTTGCTGGTGGATCAGGGCGACCGTGACGACTTCCTCGAGAAGCAACTCAAGCCTGAAGCGCTGGAACAGGCGGCACGCAAAGGTGGCCATGCAATGACCCTGCGTATGCAGCCGGGCTATGACCATAGCTACTACTTCATTGCCAGCTTCATCGAGGAGCACCTGCGCCATCATGCGGTGGCACTGGGGCGGGTTTAACGCTTGCTGTGGGAGCGGGCGTGCCCGCGAAGGGCTGCACAGCAGCCCCAATCCCACAAATCCCCTGCAAAGCAGGTAGAATCACGCCCTGACTCATTCAGGGCGTTTTTTTATGCGTATTGGCCACGGCTACGATGTGCACCGTTTCTGCGACGGTGATTTCATTACCCTGGGCGGGGTGCGTATCCCCCACAAATACGGCCTGTTGGCCCATTCTGACGGTGACGTGCTGTTGCACGCCCTGAGCGATGCCTTGCTTGGCGCTGCGGCGCTGGGCGACATCGGCAAGCACTTCCCTGACACTGACCCGCAGTTCAAGGGGGCTGACAGCCGCGCGCTGCTGCGCCATGTGGTCGGCATCGTCAAGGCCAAGGGCTGGAAGGTCGGCAACGTTGACGCCACCATCGTCGCCCAGGCACCGAAAATGGCCCCACACATCGAAACCATGCGCCAGCTGATCGCCGAAGACCTGCAGGTCGAGCTCGACCAGGTCAATGTCAAGGCCACCACCACAGAGAAGCTTGGCTTTACCGGCCGCGAGGAGGGCATTGCCGTGCATTCGGTCGCCCTGCTGCTGCCAGCATGACCGAACTGGAATTGCTGGGCCCGCGCGCATCGGGCGAATCCCTGGGCACCGCCGTCCTCAAAGCGGTTGCCGAAGACTTTCAGGTTGACGAAGTTCTGGATATACCGCTATCCGGCCAAGGCGAGCACCTGTGGCTGTGGGTCGAGAAGCGTGACCTGAACACTGAAGAAGCCGCCCGGCGCCTTGCCCGCGCCGCTGGCGTGCCCGTGCGCAGCATCAGCTATGCCGGCCTGAAGGACCGCCAGGCGCTGACCCGCCAGTGGTTCAGCCTGCACCTGCCGGGCAAGGCCGACCCGGATCTGTCGCGTGCCGAGGATGCCAGCCTGCGTGTGCTCAAACAGGTGCGTCACCAGCGCAAACTGCAGCGCGGCGCGCATTCGGCCAACGGGTTCACCTTGCGCCTGACCGCCCTGGCTGCCGATCACCAGGCGGTGGATGCGCGCCTGGAGCAGCTCAGGCAGCAAGGTGTGCCCAACTATTTCGGCACCCAGCGCTTCGGGCACGGGGGTGGCAACGTCCATGACGCCCTCGATTGGGCCGCACGCAAGGCTTTGCCTGAACAGCGCAACGTGCGTTCGCGGCTGCTTTCGGCCGGGCGCAGCTACCTGTTCAATCAGTTGTTGGCTGCGCGTGTCGCTGATGGTAGCTGGGCCCGAGCCCAGGTCGGCGACCTGCTGGCGTTCACCGACAGCCGCAGTTTCTTCCCGGCGGGTGAGGCGGAATGTGCCGACCCGCGCCTGGCGATTCTCGACTTGCATCCAACCGGCCCGATGTGGGGGGAGGGCGCTTCACCTGCTGGCGCAGCGCCTGCCCAGCTGGAAAACGCTATCGGCGCACGTCAGCCGGCACTTTGCCAGTGGCTGGCCCAGGCGGGCATGGATCACGAACGGCGAATTCTGCGGCTCCCTATTGGCGGCCTGACGTGGCATTATCCCGAGCCTGATATCCTGCAACTGGAATTCGTCCTGCCGGCCGGATGCTTCGCCACCGTGGTGGTGCGTGAAGTCGTGGATCTGGTGTCGGCAGGGCAGACGGACAGCCCATGCGTATTCTGATTTCGAATGACGACGGTGTTACCGCACCTGGCATCGCCGCGCTGCACGCTGCGCTGGTGGATTATGCCGAGTGCGCGGTGATCGCCCCGGATCAAGACAAGAGCGGCGCCAGCAGTTCGCTGACGCTGGACCGGCCACTGCATCCGCAGACCCTGGCCAATGGCTTCATCAGCCTCAACGGCACGCCGACCGACTGCGTGCACCTGGGGCTCAATGGGCTGTTGCCACAGACGCCGGACATGGTCGTGTCGGGGATCAACCTCGGTGCCAACCTGGGCGATGACGTGCTGTATTCGGGAACGGTCGCTGCGGCGCTCGAAGGCCGCTTTCTCGGCGGTACCTCGCTGGCGTTCTCGCTGTTGTCGCGCCAGCCGGACAACCTGCCGACTGCGGCCTATATCGCCCGTCGTCTGGTCGAGGCACAGTCGCGCCTGGTGTTGCCGCCACGCACTGTACTCAACGTCAATATTCCCAACTTGCCACTGGAGCACATCCGTGGCATCCAGCTCACCCGTCTCGGTCACCGCGCGCGGGCGGCGGCGCCCACCAAGGTGGTCAACCCGCGTGGCAAGGAAGGCTACTGGATTGCCGTGGCCGGTGATGCCGAGGACGGCGGCCCGGGCACCGACTTCCACGCGGTGATGCAAGGCTACGTATCGATTACCCCGTTGCAGCTCGACCGCACCTTCAATGATGCCTTCGAGCAGCTCGATGGTTGGCTGGAGGGCCTGCTCTGATGCGTGAGGACGATATGCTGCGGCGTGGCATCGGCATGACCTCTCAGCGTACCCGGGAGCGGCTGATACAGCGCTTGTGCGAAGAGGGGGTTTCGAACACCAAGGTGCTCGACGTGATCCGTCGTACGCCGCGCCACCTGTTCGTCGACGAGGCGCTGGCGCATCGAGCATACGAAGACACCGCGCTGCCGATCGGCCACAACCAGACCATCTCCCAGCCGTTCATGGTTGCTCACATGAGCGAGCTGTTGCTCGAGGCCGGGCCGCTGGACAAGGTGCTGGAGATTGGCACCGGTTCGGGCTACCAGACGGCGATCCTGGCTCAGCTGGTCGAGCGGGTGTTTTCGGTAGAGCGCATCAAGGTGCTGCAGGACCGGGCCAAAGAGCGCCTGGTGGAGCTTAACCTGCGCAACGTGGTATTCCGCTGGGGTGACGGTTGTGAGGGGTGGCCGGCGCTTGCGCCGTACAACGGCATCATCGTCACCGCCGTGGCGCCGGAAGTGCCACAGGCACTGCTCGACCAACTGGCACCCGGTGGACGCATGGTCATTCCGGTAGGGCCGGCCGGCGAAGCGCAGCAACTGATGCTGATCGTGCGCGAGGAGCATGGATTCTCCCGTCGCGTACTGGGGGCTGTGCGCTTCGTGCCGCTGCTCAATGGGCCTCTGGCCTGAGGCCTGTTGATCTGAGCTGTGCAGGCATGAGGCGCGGTGTATTTTTGTGCCGGTGGCGAATTCTTGTCGCTTCGCCCTGTCTATCAGGCGGTGCGAAGCGCTAACGCACAGCGTGCACCGGGGTTTTATGCCCGTCTTTTGAACCCGTCTGCCATTACCGGCTGGCTTGGTTATAATTGCAACAATATTGCATTTCTTGTCTTCATATCGATTTTCGGCACCATGAGGGGAGCGCGGGTGGGTCACACAGTCATTCGGCAGCGCAAGGACGGGTCGGGTTTCAAGCTTCTGGTGATTGCATTGGCCATGGGCACGCTTCTGGTGGGTTGCTCAAGCACCAGCAGCAACAGCGCGCGGGTGGTCGACCGCAACAACACCGTGCCCAAGCGCCCGGCGGTGACTTCTGGGCAATACATCGTCAAGCCAGGCGACACCCTGTTCTCCATCGCCTTCCGTTATGGCTGGGACTACAAGGAGCTGGCTGCACGCAACGGCATTCAGGCGCCTTATACCATCCGCCCGGGCCAAGCGATTCGTTTCAGCAGCGGTTCCAGCAGCCGCACCACGGTGGTGTCCAGCCCGTCCTCGTCAAGCCGCACCACGGTCACGCGGCGGCCTGTGGGCAGCACTGCCACGGCGCCTGCCAGCACCAGCAAACCGGCCACGTCGGCGCCTTCCGCCCCTGCCCCTGTGGTCGCTACCGTACCAGCCGCAGAGCGCGCGGTAGGTGGTTGGACCTGGCCTGCCAATGGCGTGCTGATTGGAAAATTTGCTTCAAACGGTAGTTTGAATAAAGGCATTGATATCGCCGGTGATTTGGGACAGCCTGTTTTTGCTGCGTCTGATGGTGCGGTGGTTTATGCCGGGAGTGGTTTGAGGGGCTACGGCGAGCTGATCATCATCAAGCACAGCGACACCTACGTCAGTGCCTACGGTCATAACCGCAGGCTGTTGGTTCGGGAGGGGCAGCAGGTCAAGGCAGGGCAGTCGATTGCTGAAATGGGGTCTACGGGCACAGATCGGGTGAAGCTGCATTTCGAGATTCGCCGCCAGGGCAAACCCGTCGATCCACTCCAGTTCCTGCCACGTCGTTGACCGTTGTACCCGGCCTGTTCCTGTGATGTAGAGGGGACAGGCTCAAGCGCTGCCAGGGAGAAAGGTGCCGCTCGAGTCTGAGTTCGAACTCAGCAAAGGATTATAACAATGGCTCTCAGTAAAGAAGTGCCGGAGTTTGACATCGACGATGACGTCCTCCTGATGGAGACGGGTATCGTTTTGGAAACGGATGTGGTGTCAGACGAACCTGCTGTATCTTCGGTTCGGACGAGGGCCAAATCGGGCTCTTCGCTCAAGCAACACAAGTACATCGATTACAGCAGGGCGCTCGATGCCACCCAGCTGTATCTCAACGAGATTGGTTTCTCGCCGCTGCTTTCGCCGGAAGAAGAAGTGCATTTTGCGCGCTTGTCGCAAAAGGGTGACCCTGCCGGCCGCAAGCGCATGATCGAAAGCAACCTGCGCCTGGTTGTCAAAATTGCCCGTCGTTACGTGAACCGTGGCCTGTCGCTGCTCGACCTGATCGAGGAGGGCAACCTGGGGCTGATCCGTGCGGTCGAAAAGTTCGACCCGGAGCGTGGTTTCCGTTTTTCGACCTACGCGACCTGGTGGATTCGCCAGACCATCGAACGGGCGATCATGAACCAGACCCGCACCATTCGCCTGCCGATCCACGTGGTCAAGGAACTGAACGTCTACCTGCGCGCCGCGCGCGAGCTGACGCAGAAACTCGACCACGAGCCCTCGCCGGAAGAAATCGCCACCTTGCTGGAAAAGCCGGTCGCCGAGGTCAAGCGCATGCTTGGCCTGAACGAGCGGGTGTCTTCGGTAGACGTGTCGCTTGGCCCGGATTCGGACAAGACGCTGCTCGATACCCTGACCGACGACCGCCCGACGGACCCGTGCGAGCTGCTGCAGGATGACGACCTGTCGCAGAGCATCGATCAGTGGCTGGGCGAGTTGACCGACAAGCAGCGCGAGGTGGTGGTGCGTCGCTTCGGCCTGCGAGGGCATGAAAGCAGTACCCTCGAAGATGTTGGCCTGGAGATTGGCCTGACCCGGGAACGGGTGCGGCAGATTCAGGTAGAAGGGCTGAAGCGTTTGCGTGAGATCCTTGAAAAGAATGGTCTGTCCAGCGAGTCATTGTTCCAGTAGCTAGCGCTGTAACAAAAGACGCCCCGATGATCTCGGGGCGTTTTTGTTTGTGGCGAAAAGCGAGGTTCCCTTTCAGATTGCCGGGGCGCATGGCGCCCAGACGCTACCTGGCAAGACACCTATCAAATGTGTACCGCGCTACCCCAGTAACATCGTGTGTAAGCCTTTACTTACTCGTTGTGTAAGCTTTCCATGCAACCTTCAGTAAATCAAAGTCGTTTCCAAAGGCTGAATTTTTACAACCCATTGAAAAGCATGGTTTATTCACCGGTGAGTAAATGTGTCCGCGGAAATACCTTGCAAGCTCCATCGCTTGCTCGCCTGGCTGAACCCGCTAGTATTCGAACTGTGCACAGGGACATGCACAGGCTTTCAGGATGAAGGCCAGGGACATCGCAAGAAGCGATTTCATCAGGATGATGTTTGGGACAAGCAGGGACTACGGAAAAAAATGTGGGCGGGTCAAACCGCCCCTTTTTTTTGCCCGTAGGAAAACAAAAAAGGCCCCGAAGGGCCTTTTTCGCGTCTGGGCGCTATCAGCGCTCCAGGTCGGCAATCTTGCCAGGCTTGCCATCCCATTCTTCAGCGTCCGGCAGGGCGTCCTTACGCTCGGTGATATTCGGCCAGATTTCCGCCAGCTCGGCGTTCAGCTCGATGAAGTTTTCCATGCCAGAAGGCACTTCGTCTTCCGAGAAGATGGCTTGCGCTGGGCACTCCGGCTCGCACAAGGCGCAGTCGATGCACTCGTCCGGGTGGATGACCAGGAAGTTCGGGCCTTCGTAGAAGCAGTCCACCGGACAGACTTCCACGCAGTCGGTGTATTTGCATTTGATGCAGTTGTCGGTGACGACGAAGGTCATTTCTAATTCTCTCCTCAGGCGACGGCGGCGGCCCTTCCTCTCAGGGCCGCGCGGTTTACGGGTATGTGGCTGCAGGCCAGGCTAATAACCTGCAGCACCAGCAAACCGCGGCGGATTCTACCAGCTTGTAATGGGCGCCGTTATAACAGGTTCTTTAGTTGATATAGCATTTCGATAGCTTGACGCGGGGTCATGTCGTCCAGCTGCAGCTTGCCCAGCTTCTCGATGGCTGGATGAGGGAGGCTGGCAAACAAGTCGCTCTGGTGTGGCACTTGTGGCGCGTCCTTGGCCTTGTGGGCCGCAGGCTGCTCATGGGGCAGGCTGGTGGTTTCCAGCCGGCCAAGGTGTTCGCGAGCACGCTGGATCACTGCCGTCGGTACGCCGGCCAGCTGTGCAACGGCCAGGCCGTAGCTTTGGCTGGCAGGGCCGGGTAGCACGTGGTGCAGGAACACGATGCGTTCATTGTGCTCGGTGGCGTTCAGGTGCACGTTGGCCACCAGCGGCTCGCTCTCCGGCAGCACGGTCAGTTCGAAGTAGTGGGTGGCGAACAGTGTGTAGGCACGCAGCTGGGCCAGGCGCTCGGCGGCGGCCCAGGCCAGCGACAGGCCATCGAAGGTGCTGGTACCGCGGCCCACTTCGTCCATCAGCACCAGGCTGCGGTCGGTGGCGTTGTGCAGGATGTTGGCGGTCTCGCTCATCTCCACCATGAAGGTCGAGCGCCCGCCGGCCAGGTCGTCACTGGAGCCGATGCGGGTGAAGATGCGGTCGACCAGCGACAGCTCGCAGCTGGCTGCCGGCACGAAGCTACCGATGTGGGCCAGGAGCACGATAAGCGCAGTCTGGCGCATGTAGGTCGATTTACCGCCCATGTTAGGGCCGGTGATGATCAGCATGCGCGTACTGTTGTCCAGGCCCAGGTCGTTGGCCACGAACGGCGTGGTCAGTACCTGTTCCACCACCGGGTGGCGGCCCTGCTCGATGCGCAGGCAAGGCTCGTCGACAAAGCGTGGGCAGCTCAGGTCGAGGTTCAGTGCGCGCTCGGCCAAGTTGCTGAGCACATCCAGCTCGGCCAGGGCGGCGGCGCTGTCCTGCAGCGGTGCCAGGTGGCTGATCAGGGTTTCCAGCAGCGCGTCGTAGAGCATCTTCTCGCGGGCCAGGGCGCGGCTCTTGGCCGACAATGCCTTGTCCTCGAACGCCTTGAGCTCCGGGGTGATGAAGCGCTCGGCGCCTTTGAGGGTCTGGCGGCGGATGTAGTCGCCCGGGGCCTGCTCGGCCTGCTTGGTCGGCAGTTCGATGAAGTAGCCGTGCACGCGGTTGTAGCCGACCTTGAGGTTGGCAAGGCCGGTGCGGGCCTTTTCCCGGGTTTCCAGGTCGATCAGGAACTGACCGGCGTTCTCGCTGATTGCCAGCAGCTCGTCCAGTTCGTTGTCATAGCCGGCTTTCAGTACACCGCCGTCGCGGATCACCGCCGGCGGGTTATCGATGATCGCCCGCTCCAACAGGCTGGCCAGTTCCGGATAGGTACCGGTAATGGCCGCCAGACGCGCCAGGTGCGGCGCTTCGAGTTCGGTCATGGCGTTCTGCAGCTCTGGCAACGCGCCCAGCGCATCGCGCAGGCGTGCCAGGTCGCGCGGGCGGGCATTGCGCAGGCCAATACGGGCGAGGATCCGCTCGATATCGCCAATCTCCTTCAGCTGCGGCTGCAGCTTCTCGAAGCGGTAGCTGTCGAGCAGGCAGCGGATCGAGTCCTGGCGTGCTTGCAGCACCTTGAGGTCGCGCAGTGGGCGGTTCAGCCAGCGGCTCAGCAGGCGGCTGGCCATGGCGGTCTGGCAGCGGTCGATCACCGATTGCAGGGTGTTGTCGCGCCCGCCGGCCAGGTTGATGTCCAGCTCCAGGTTGCGGCGGCTGGCCCCATCGAGGATGACCGTATCGTCCAGGCGCTCGTGGCGCAGGCTGCGCAGGTGCGGCAGCGCGGTGCGCTGGGTTTCCTTGGCGTAGGTCAGCAGGCAGCCGGCGGCACCGATGGCCAGGGTCAGCTTGTCACAGCCGAAGCCCTTGAGGTCCTTGGTCGCGAACTGTTGGCACAGGGCCTTGCGTGCCGAGTCGCGGTCGAAGTCCCAGGGGGCGCGGCGGCGGGCGCCTGGGCGTTTTTCCGCAGGCAGGTCCCGTGGCCAGTCGTCGGGGATCAACAGCTCGACCGGGTTCAGGCGCTCGAGTTCGGCCAGCAGGTTTTCCCAGCCCTTGATTTCTTGCACGCTGAAATTGCCGCTGGTGATGTCCAGTACCGCCAGGCCGAACAGGCGCTCGTCACCGAGCAGTGCGGCAATCAGGTTGTCGCGGCGCTCGTCGAGCAGTGCCTCGTCGCTGACCGTGCCGGGGGTGATGATGCGCACCACCTGGCGCTCCACCGGGCCCTTGCTGGTGGCGGGGTCGCCGATCTGCTCACAGATCACCACCGACTCGCCGAGCTTGACCAGCTTGGCCAGGTAGCCCTCCAGCGAATGGAACGGAATCCCGCACATGGGGATGGACTGGCCGGCCGACTGACCGCGGGCGGTCAGGGTGATATCCAGCAGTTTCGCGGCCTTTTTCGCATCTTCGTAGAAGATCTCGTAGAAGTCGCCCATGCGGTAGAACATCAGCTGGTCCGGGTGCTGGTTTTTCAGCTTCCAGTACTGCTGCATCATCGGTGTGTGTGCGGAAAGATCTGACATTCAGGGCCTTACAGGGGGGATCTGGTTGGCGATGGTAAACCCGTAATGGTACAGGCTTTTTCGTTGCGATGCAGGCACGTGCTTTGGGGCATGCGCGCAGTCTGGCGGGCAATGGTGGAGCTGCACCGCGTAACCCTCTAGAATGCGCGCCCCTCGACGAATGCCCCTAGCCCTGATCTGCAAGATGAATGTGTCCAGCCCTGTCCCTTATGTAACGCAACAGCTGATCTACCTCCTTTATGGCAAGTGCCGGATCTATCAGCTGGAGGCAAAACTTAGCATCCTTACCGCCCTGGCTCGTTGCAAGCCGGCTGAGTTGCCGGTGATCCGCGTGCTTACCGACCAGCCACAGGCCTTTGCCGGCTGGCCGGTGGAAGTGATCACACTGGACGAGCAGACCTTGCAGGCCTGGGCCGGCGACGGCGGCTACACCCATCGGCGCAAGGCCTGCGCCATTGCCCAGGCCGGGCAGTGGGCGGACAAGACCGTGTATCATCGATACCGATACGGTATTTCTGCAGTCGCCGCAAAAGCTGTTCAGCCAGGTCGATACCGGGCAATTCTTGGTCGACGAGGTGGAAATGAGCTGGGCCGAGGCCTCGCGCAGCAGCTATTACCGCAGCTTCGTCGAGGGGCTTGCGGAGTCGGGCGAAGCACCGGCCGATGACTTGCGGCTGTGTAACAGCGGTGTCATGGGCTTTACCCGCGACAACGTTGGCATCGCCGAGCGCGCCATCGTCCGGATTGACGACTGGACGCCGTATGCCCGTGACTTGCATACGATCGAGCAGATCGCCTTTTCCTTCGAATTGCATAGCGCGCCGATCAACGAGGCGCGCGGCGTGATCAGCCATTACTTTGCGATGAAGCAGTACGTGCATGCCATTCTAGAAATCTTCTTTGCCCGGCATGGCGAGCATTTTCATTCGAAGATGCCAGCTCTGGCCCTGAAGGTGCCGGCACATCGCCCGGTGCCCTCGTGGTTGGCTCGGCTCTCGGTGAAATGGAGCCTCAAGCATGTACCCCGGGAACTGCGTGGCATCGGCCGCAAGTTGCTCTACGGCAGTGTGATGAGTGGTGATGACTACCAGCGCGCGTGCAAGGTGGTCTGGTGGCGTTCGGCAATCGAGGACATGCGCACGCTGGGCGGCTTTGACTGGAGCCGGGAGTGGCCTGACGGGCTGCCGCGGCTGGGGCAGCGTGACGAACTGGCGTTCAGCGAAATCGCCCGGGCCAGCCTGAAAGTTTCCTGAGCCAGAGCCCGAAGCAGGGTGGTAGGGTAGAGAGCCGCCCTCAAGGAGCACCCTGCATGGACCCGATCACCACGCTCGCCACCCGCCTGGGTGAGCACCTGCGCCGATTCAATGCGCAGGTAACTACCGCCGAATCATGCACCGGTGGTGGCATTGCCGAAGCCATCACCCGCATACCTGGCAGCTCGGCCTGGTTCGAAGCCGGTTACGTCACCTATTCCAATGCCCAGAAAACCCGCCAGTTGGGGGTGCCTGAAGCGTTGTTCGGTCAGGTGGGGGCAGTCAGCCAGGAAGTGGTCGAAGCCATGGTCCGTGGGGCTCAGGCTGCCAGTGGCGCACGGTTTGCCGTGGCGGTGAGTGGTGTGGCCGGGCCGGACGGCGGCTCACCAGCCAAACCAGTGGGCACTGTGTGGCTGGCCTGGGGTGACGGTAGCCGGGTGTTCAGCGAGCGTCGGCAGTTCGACGGTGACCGCGAGGCGGTGCGCCGACAGACGGTGATCGCTGCGTTAGACGGCTTGTTACAGCTTGGTGCCGAGTAAATCGACGACAGGGGTTTGCGCGGGCGTCTGCCTGTGGAATAATACTGGCTACTTATACAGTTATTCCGGCCGTCAGGGCCAAGTCGAACACGTGAGGATTTCAATGGACGACAACAAGAAGCGCGCCTTGGCTGCGGCCCTGGGTCAGATCGAACGCCAATTCGGTAAAGGCGCGGTCATGCGCATGGGTGACCATGAGCGTCAAGGCATTCCGGCCATCTCCACCGGCTCGCTGGGCCTGGATATCGCCCTGGGCATCGGCGGTCTGCCAAAAGGCCGTATCGTCGAGATCTACGGCCCGGAATCGTCGGGTAAGACCACGCTGACCCTGTCTGTCATCGCTGAAGCGCAGAAGAACGGTGCTACCTGCGCCTTCGTCGACGCTGAACATGCCCTTGACCCTGAGTACGCCGGCAAGCTGGGCGTCAACGTCGATGACCTGCTGGTTTCGCAGCCGGACACCGGTGAGCAGGCCCTTGAAATCACCGACATGCTGGTGCGTTCCAATGCGGTCGACGTGATCATTGTCGACTCCGTTGCCGCGCTGGTACCGAAGGCTGAGATCGAAGGCGAGATGGGTGACATGCATGTGGGCCTGCAGGCCCGCCTGATGTCCCAGGCGCTGCGCAAGATCACCGGTAACATCAAGAACGCGAACTGCCTGGTCATCTTCATCAACCAGATCCGTATGAAGATCGGTGTGATGTTCGGCAGCCCGGAAACCACTACCGGTGGTAACGCCCTGAAGTTCTACGCTTCGGTCCGTCTGGACATCCGCCGTACCGGCGCGGTCAAGGAAGGCGACGAGGTGGTCGGCAGCGAAACCCGCGTCAAGATCGTCAAGAACAAGGTCTCGCCTCCGTTCCGTCAGGCTGAGTTCCAGATTCTTTACGGGAAAGGTATCTACCGTAACGGCGAGATCATTGATCTGGGGGTATCTCAGGGCTTGGTCGAGAAGTCCGGTGCCTGGTACGCCTACCAGGGCAACAAGATCGGTCAAGGCAAAGCCAACGCTGCCAAGTACCTGGCTGAGAACCCGGCTATTGGTGCCGAGATCGAGAAGCAGATTCGTGAGAAGTTGCTGAAAGCGGGTGCTGCTGCTGAAGCCGGCAAAGCTGCTGCTGCCGAAGCTGATGCCGATGACATGGCCGACGCTGACGCCGGTTATTGATTGCGCAGTAGATAGCCGAATATGTCTGCCGTACTCGACACCCCCGTCGCCATCCGGCGGACAGCCATGGACCTGCTTGCACGACGTGAGCACGGTCGAGTCGAGCTGACGCGCAAGTTGCGTCAGCGCGGCGCTTCGGACGAGTTGATCGAGCCTGAACTCGATCGGCTCGCCGAAGAAGGGCTGCTTAGTGAAGCCCGCTACCTCGAGAGTTTCATTCGTTATCGTTCCGGCTCTGGCTATGGCCCTGCGCGTATTCGCGAAGAGCTGTGTCAGCGTGGTTTGGCGCGTGCAGATATCGACCAGGCCTTGCGTGAAAGCGAGGTGAATTGGGGCGAGCGTATGCGAGACGTGTGGCAGCGCAAGTTTGCCGGGCAGCGCCCGCAAGATCCGCGCAGCCGCGCCCAGCAGACCCGGTTCCTGGCTTACCGTGGGTTCCCCATGGACATGATCGGCCGTCTGCTCAGCGGGCGTGATCTCGACGATTATTGACGCTCGAAACCACAGTGGCACGTGCACGTCGCGGATAATCTGTTTTGCCAAATGCCCCAGGCTGTCTCCATTCCATTGTAGGCGCGGGTTCACCCGCGAATAGGGTGGCGGCTGCGGCGGCGAATGGCCGGGGATATTGGCCAGCAGGTCCGGCCCTTTCGCGGGTAAACCCGCTCCTACGACGGTCTGCGGCCAACAACCAATCCGGTGCAGGAGCAGCCTGAGGTTGCTCCGGCAGGTATCACGCGAGCTGTTACAGCGAAGCCTCAACTCACTTTCAGCGCCTGCCTGGCCCTCTGCGTGGTATGCATGGGTTGCGGCTTGGCCCAGTTCTCCGGCAGGTTGATGAAATCCACCAGCTCACGCAAGCGGCCCTGATCTCGGCCGTTGAAGGCGAATGAAAGGCGGGTCAGATGGCTGTAATTGCCAACTTCGTGCTCGGCACTGCTATCCGCTTGCTGGTGATATTTGCCACTCAGGCGCAAATCGGCAAACCCTTCCTGAATGTCATACAACGCCGCTTCGCTGAGCGCATGGTGCATGCGGATCACGAACTGGCTCTTCAGCCAGCGGCTGGAGTGGTAGTTGCTGTAGAACTGGTTGATTTCCTCAACCGCTTCGTCAGCGCTGTGTACCAGGCGCACCAGCTTCAGGTCGCTGGGCAGGATGTAGCGGTTTTCTTCCAACTGGCGGCTGATGAAGTCCAGGCAGTCACGCCAGAAGCTGCCGCCCGGTGAGTCCAGCAGCACCACCGGCACCAGTGGGCTTTTGCCGGTCTGGATCAGGGTCAGCACTTCCAGCGCTTCATCCAGGGTGCCGAAGCCGCCAGGGCACAGCACCAGGCCATCGGCCTCCTTGACGAAGAACAGCTTGCGGATGAAGAAAAAGTGGAACGGCAGTAGTTTGTCGGTACCGTTCACCGTCGGGTTGGCATGTTGTTCGAAGGGTAAGGTGATGTTGAAACCCAGGCTGTGCTCGCTGCCGGCGCCTTCGTGGGCGGCCGCCATGATGCCGCCGCCGGCGCCGGTGATAACCATCAGGTCGGAGCGCGCCAGAGTGGCACCTAGCTCGCGGGCCAGCGCGTACATCGGATGCTCGAGCGGGGTGCGTGCCGAGCCGAACACGGTCACTTTGCGTCGGCCCTTGTAACGCTGCAGGGTGCGGAACGACTGGTCCAGTTCGCGCAGGGCCTGCAGGGTGATCTTGGCGCTCCAGCGGTCGCTGTCGTCATGGGCCATGCGCAGGATGGTCAGCATCATGTCGCGGTAGAGCGGCAGGTTAGGGCTGTTGGGGGCAACCAGTTGCAGTTGTGCTTCGATATTGCTCAGGTCGATATTGTTGTCGCGGAAATGGCTGAACAGCAGTTCATTCGAATGGTAAGGCATGCGACGTCTCCTTCTGCACCAATACCTCTGACCTCAATCTAGACCCTTGCGCCCGATCGTGCCGAGGTGTTCGGCGCAGCCGCCTGTCGGCCTGCGGCCATCGGCAGCACGGGTTTGGTTAACTGGTAGAGTCAAACGTGTCGATGCAGGAGGTGGCGGTATGCATCGCTTGGTCATCGAAGTGGACTGGCAGCTCTACCAGCAGCTGGAGAACGCGGCCCAGGTGCATCACCTGAGCCTTGAAGCCGAGTGCCGCCGCAGGCTGTCGGGGCTGGAGTGTCGGTCGCGATACTTGCAGGCGCTGTTGGCGGAGATGCGCGCCGATGCCGTTGAAGGGCGCTGGCGCGCTCATGAGGACGAGAAGGTGTAGCGTTAACGCTGTGCTTACTTCTTCTTGTTGCCGGCCACGCAGCTGGCGTTGTCGAAGGCCTGGTCCATGATTGGCTGGTTGGTCTTGTAGACCGTAAAGCGGTAGACCATGACGGCGCCCTTGGACATCAGGTTGCGGAAGCCGTTGTTGCGGCACACGCTGTCGCCGAGCTGGCTGCGCACCTGCTCAGGGTTGGCCTGCATGCGTGCTGCGTGGCTCTGGCGTACGCTCAGGTGGTTGACCAGCGCCTTGCCTTCAACGGTGTAACCCTGATCGAGGATGTCCTCGTTGATTGCGCGTGGGGTGCCGACGCTGCTCTCTTTGGCGACCTTCTGCAGCAGGGTGTTCAGGTCGTAATCCTGCTTGGATGCCGCCTGGGCTGCCAGAGGCAGGGCGAGCAGCAGGCTCAGGGCGGGGGCGATAAGGCGCAGCATGAATCTCTCCTGGTTCGATGACTGGCGCTTTGACATGCGCGGGTCAACGGCGTTCCGTAAAATTACGCGTGGCGAGGACCGGCACGGTAGAAACCCGATTATAAGGAGCGCATTGCCGGCTGCACAGCAATTGCCACCTGTTCTGGTAGACTGGTCGCCTTGTTTTCTCCGAGTCATCCTTGTGCCCATTTTCAATCTGTCCAGAGGCCTGCCGGCATGAGCCATGCGGTAGCGCGTCTGCGCGCCGAACGCCTGGCCCGCAGCAACAAGCCTTTCATCGCCCGTGGCTCGCGTGCCGAGCGTTGCCCGGATTGCCGGGTCATCGCCACCCATTGCCTGTGTGCCTGGAAGCCTAGGGTGCAGGCTGACGCAGGTGTGTGCCTGCTGATGCACGACACCGAGCCGCTGAAACCCACCAACACCGGCTGGTTGATTGCCGACCTGATTGAAGACACCTGGGCCTTCGGCTGGTTGCGCACCGCGGTTGACGAGCGCCTGCTGGCCTTGCTCGATGACCCGCGCTGGCAGCCCTATATCGTTTTTCCGGGCGAGTTCGTTGCCCAGGAGCGGGTGGTCAGCGAGGTGGTGCGCGAGCCGGGCAAGCGTCCACTGTTCATCCTGCTGGATGCCACCTGGACCGAGGCGCGCAAGATGTTCCGCAAAAGCCCGTACCTGGACCGCTTCCCGGTGTTGAGCCTGCAAGCCGAGCAGATGTCGCGCTACCGCCTGCGGCGCTCCAAGCGCGATGATCATTTCTGTACGGCAGAAGTTGCGGCCATGTGCCTGGACCTTGCTGGCGATAGCCAGGCTTCGCAGGCGCTGGATGCTTACCTTGATGTGTTCAGCCTGCATTACCTGAGCGGCAAACGGCGGCTACCGCTTGACGAGCAGGACGACACCCACCAGCGTTTGCATACCTTCCTATAGTCCAAGGGGCACAACCCCTGCTTTGGTTCATAATGACGGAGCTGGCAGCCAGGGTGGGCGAGACGGCAGGGCGATTGGCTTGATCTCCCTTGACCGTGCTCGGCATCCTTGGCGCCGATTCCCCGCCGGGCGCTTCCCTTCCACTCGAGTGCCTGGCACAGAACAGGATCCTTAGATCGATGGCCACATACGAAATCCTGATTGCCGATGACCACCCACTGTTCCGTGGCGCCCTGCGCCAGGCCGTTACCCTCGGGCTTGGCCCCGATGTGCGTCTGGTCGAAGTCGCGAGCATTGCCGAACTGGAAACCCGCCTGAGCGAAAAAGCCGACTGGGACCTGGTGCTGCTGGACTTGAACATGCCGGGTGCCTACGGTTTTTCCGGTCTGGTGCTGCTCCGCGGGCAGTACCCGCAGATCCCCGTGGTGATGGTTTCGGCACAGGAAGAGGCCGCCGTGGTGGTCAAGTCCCGCGAGTTTGGCGCCAGTGGTTTCATTCCCAAGTCCAGCACCCTGGAAGTGATCCAGGATGCGGTGCGCAAGGTGCTTGATGGTGAGGTCTGGTGGCCGCCGCAGGCGTTCGAAAAGGTCGATGTTTCGGCCGAGGCCAAGGCCGCCAGCGAAGGCTTGGCCAGCCTCACGCCACAGCAGTTCCGCGTACTGACCATGGTCTGCGAAGGCTTGCTGAACAAGCAGATCGCCTATGAGCTGAGCGTGTCGGAAGCGACCATCAAGGCCCACGTGACCGCGATCTTCCGCAAGCTGGGCGTGCGTACCCGGACCCAGGCTGCATTGCTGCTGCAACAACTTGAATCGGTTGCCAGCAACTGACTGCGCATGGCTTCACGCTTTTTTGACCCGAGCCGGTCTAGTCTGCTGGCCTTTCTGCTGTGAAGTGACTCACATGACATCGCCATTCAAGGGCCAGACCGGCCTCAAACGCATCTTCAACGCCGCTGGTTACTCGCTGGACGGTCTGCGTGCCGCCTTCAAGGGCGAAGCCGCATTCCGCCAGCTGGTGCTGCTCAACGTGGTGCTGATCCCGATCGCCTTCTGGCTGCCGGTCAGCCGCGCCGAGCGGGCAATCATGATCGCCGTTTGCCTGTTGGGGCTGATCGTCGAGCTGTTCAACTCGGCGGTGGAGGCGGCCATTGATCGCATTTCGCTGGAGCGCCACCCGCTGTCGAAAAATGCCAAGGACATGGGCAGCGCCGCACAGTTGGTGGCACTGACCATGGTGGCGCTGGTGTGGGGAGTGATCCTGCTTTAAGCGATCGGCGGCAGCACGATCTCGTCACTGCGGGTAAAGCCCGCAGTGAAGCTGCGGCATAGCTCCAGAAACTCACGCATGGCCGAGGTCTGGTACTTCTGTTTGTGCCAGATGAAGTAGAACTGGCGCAGCAGGTCCAGCTCTGGTGTTTCCACAGGTACCAGGCTGCCACGGCGGAAGGCGTCGCGCAGGGCCAGACGTGAAATGCAACCGATGCCCAGGCCCGACTCCACCGCGCGCTTGATCGCTTCGGTGTGCTCCAGCTCCAGGCGAATATTAAGGTTGGCGCGGTGATGGCGCATGGCCTGGTCGAAGGTCAGGCGCGTGCCTGAGCCTTGTTCGCGCAGGATCCACGCCTCTTGCGAAAGGCTTTCGATATCGGCGCGGCCCAGTTTCGCCAGTGGGTGCTGTGGCGCACAGAACACCACCAGTTCGTCCTCGACCCACGGCTGAACTTCCAGGTCGGGGTGATTGCAGTCACCTTCGATTAGACCCAGATCAATTTCGTAGTGCGCGACCTGTTGCACGATATGCGCAGTATTTTGAACATGCAGTTTTACCTGGCTTTCCGGGTGTGTCTGCATGTAGTTGCCGATCAGCAGGGTGGCCAGGTAGTTGCCGATGGTGAGGGTGGCGCCGACCGCCAGTGAGCCGAAACCGGATTTGCCGTTGAGCAGGTCTTCGATTTCCTTGGCCTGGTCAAGCAGGGCTACTGCTTGTGGCAGCAATTGATGGCCCAGGGCATTGAGGGCCAGGCGTTTGCCGGCACGGTCGAACAGCTGGCAGCTCGATTGCCGCTCCAGTTCCGTGATAGAGGTACTGGCGGCCGACTGCGACAGCGCCAACAGGCTGGCGGCCCGAGAGACGCTTTGGTGCTGAGCGACGGCGACGAAGACTTGCATTTGACGGAGTGTGAATCGCATATCGATATAACCGATAACACATATCTTGATAATCCAGTTAACAGATATTGTCGCTGCCCCTAAACTATTGCGCAACTGTGCGCTTTGCGCGCGCGTTTTTCTTCAGGAGCCCCATCGATGAGCAACATGAACCACGAACGTGTCCTCAGTGTGCACCACTGGAACGACACCCTGTTCAGCTTCAAGTGCACCCGCGACCCGGGCCTGCGCTTCGAGAACGGTCAGTTCGTGATGATCGGCCTGCAGCAGGACAACGGCCGTCCGCTCATGCGTGCCTACTCCATCGCTTCGCCAAACTGGGAAGAGCACCTCGAATTCTTCAGCATCAAGGTGCCGGATGGCCCGCTGACCTCGCAGCTGCAGCACCTGAAGGAAGGCGATGAGATCATCATCAGCAAGAAGCCTACCGGCACCCTGGTGCTCGACGACCTGAATCCTGGCAAGCACCTTTACCTGCTGAGCACCGGTACTGGCCTGGCGCCGTTCATGAGCGTCATCCAGGACCCGGAAACCTACGAGCGCTTTGAAAAAGTGATCCTGGTGCACGGCGTGCGCTACGTGAACGAAGTGGCCTACCGCGAGTTCATCACCGAGCACCTGCCGCAGAACGAGTTCTTCGGTGAGTCGGTTCGCGACAAGCTGATCTACTACCCGACCGTGACCCGCGAGCCGTTCGAAAACCAGGGCCGTCTGACCGACCTGATGCGCAGCGGCAAGCTGTTCAGTGACATCGGCCTGCCGCCGATCAACCCGCAAGACGACCGCGCGATGATCTGTGGCAGCCCGAGCATGCTCGACGAGACCAGCGAAGTGCTGGACAGCTTCGGCCTGAAGATCTCCCCGCGCATGCGCGAGCCGGGTGACTACCTGATCGAGCGTGCCTTCGTCGAGAAGTAAGGCGCAGGCGGGTACAGGAAGGCGACTCTCGGGTCGCCTTTCTTATGCCTGGGATGTGTGCATTGCCTGTTCCGGCCCTTTCGCGGGTAAACCCGCTCCTACGGGTGCAGCGCACGTCCCGGGAATTGCACAAACCCCGTAGGAGCGGGCTTGCCCGCGAAAGGGCCGGTGCAAGCGACCCCCGATCTATTCGACCCGCGTCTCGCCGCTGTACACCAAGATTTCCCTGCACCGCTTGCACAGGTATCGCCGCCCTTGGTGCACCAGCTTGTGCCGCTGCGCGGTAAACGGGAAGTCGCTTTGCGGGCACGGGCAGCGGTAGATGTAGCGGGTCACTGCGCGCCGTTGCACGTCATAGTTGTGGCAACGATTGGGCGGCAGTTCATACACCCCGCGCATGATCAACTGCCACTCTTCACCATGGGCCTGGATGCGGTCGCCAAACAGCTGGTGGGCAACCAGGTGTGCCACTTCATGGGCCACGGTCTGGCGCAGGAAGTCTTCCTGGTTTTCGCGGTAGAGCTGCAGGTTGAAGCGCAGCAGATTCTCGTGCAGGTGGGCGACGCCGGCTTTTTGCCCGCGCAGTTTGAAGCTGACTTCGGGGCGCGGGAAGCGGCGTTTGAAAAAGGCTTCGGCTTGCTGGTAACAGGTTTCGACGCGTTGTTTGAGCTGCTCGGGCATGGCGGGGCGGTTCTCCTGACCAGGCATTATGCCGCAAGCGCAGATGGCTTGCCGAGTCACCGGTCAGTGCACAGCCAGAGGCCGCCTTGCGGCGGCCCCTGGTTGATGCCCCAGTGTTGGTTCGGTCTGTTCTAGTTGGTGTAGACGGGCCCCACGCCCAGTCCCCAGATAATCACGGTAGCGGCCATGATTGCCACCAGTACCACCAAGCCTACTGCCAGCACCGAGCTGGAGAACAGGAAGCCTTCATCCGACGGTATGTTCATGAACGTCGGCAAGCCGACATACAGCAGGTACACCGTGTAGCAGATGGCGGCAGTGCCGATCAGCATGCCCAGCCACAGGTGCGGGTAAAGCGCCGCCAGGCCACCGATGAACAAGGGGGTGGCGGTGTAGGTGGCAAAAGCGATGCATTGCGCCATGGACGGGTTGGCATCGTAGGTGCGGGCCATCCAGTGGATGAATGCGCCCATTACCGCCACCCCGGCGAGCATGGCCAGGTAGGACATGATGCTCATCCAGATTGCGCTTTCCATGGTCAGCATCACTGCTGGCCGGTCACCGATCACCCAGCCCACCTGGGTAGTGCCAATAAACGCCGAAACGGCAGGAATCGCCGCGAGGATCAGGGTGTGTGTCAGGTACATGTGGCTGATGGTTTCTTCTTCGCCACGAATCTCCCGCCATTCCTGATCGGGATGGGTAAACAGCCCCACAACGTGATGAATCATGCCGATCACTCCTCTCAATGTTGCCAAACGCCCCCCAATATGGAGCGCAAGCGGCCCGAGGCCCTAACACCGATGCAAGCGGTAATGTGGCCTTATGTCGCAGTATAGGAAGCCGTTACCCACATAAACCGCGCTTTTTAGAGCAAATTGCGCTGTAAGCCGTGCTGTTGATTACATTGAAGTCTTTATCGGAATGCCTACAGCGGCGTCGCGTTTGTGCGTAAAATAGCCGGCTTTTGTCACACCTCGCGGATCCAAGCGCTATGGGCACCCTCTCGGTCAACCAGAACAAACTGCAAAAACGCCTGCGTCGTCTCGCTGGCGAAGCCATCACCGACTACAACATGATCGAGGATGGCGACAAGGTCATGGTCTGCCTGTCCGGCGGCAAGGACAGCTACACCATGCTCGACGTTCTGTTGCACCTGCAGAAGGTGGCACCGATCACGTTCGAGATCGTTGCGGTGAACATGGACCAGAAACAGCCGGGCTTCCCTGAGCACGTATTGCCGGCTTACCTCAAGGAACTGGGGGTCGAGTACCACATCGTCGAGAAGGATACCTACTCGGTGGTAAAGGAACTGGTACCCGAAGGCAAGACCACCTGCTCGCTGTGTTCGCGTCTGCGCCGCGGTACCCTGTACACCTTTGCCGACGAAATCGGCGCTACCAAGATGGCGCTGGGGCACCACCGCGACGACATCGTCGAAACCTTCTTCCTCAATATGTTCTTCAACGGCGCGCTCAAGGGCATGCCGCCAAAGCTGCGCGCCGACGATGGCCGCAACGTGGTGATCCGCCCGCTGGCCTACTGCAGCGAGAAGGACATCCAGGCCTACTCGGACATGAAGGCATTCCCGATCATCCCGTGCAACCTGTGCGGCTCGCAGGAAAACCTGCAGCGCCAGGTGGTCAAGGACATGCTGGTGGAGTGGGAACGCAAGCACCCGGGCCGTACCGAGAGCATCTTCCGTGCCCTGCAGAACGTGGCACCGTCGCAGCTGGCCGACCGGAACCTGTTTGACTTCACCAGCCTGAAGATTGACGAAAGCGCTACCCCGCGCTTCCTCGACGTGCTGAACATCTGAGCCCATGCGTGATTACCCGTGGTTGCATGAGTATTGTCTGAACCGCTTTGGTTCGGCCCAGGCTCTGGAGGCTTTCCTGCCGCAGCCGCGCACGCCGGCGCAACTGCGCAACATCAGTGACGACCGCTACCTGTCGACACTGGCCCTGCGCGTGTTCCGCGCGGGGCTCAAGCACAGCCTGGTGGATGCCAAGTGGCCGGCGTTCGAGCAGGTGTTCTTCGGCTTCGACCCGGAGAAAGTGGTGCTGATGGGCGCCGAGCATCTGGAGCGGTTGATGCAGGATGAGCGCATTATCCGCCACCTGGGCAAGCTCAAGAGCGTGCCGCGCAATGCGCAAATGGTGCTGGACATCGCCAAGGCGCATGGCAGTTTTGGTGCGTTCATCGCCGACTGGCCAGTGACCGACATTGTCGGCTTGTGGAAGTACCTGGCCAAGCACGGCAACCAGTTGGGCGGGTTGTCGGTACCACGGTTCTTGCGCATGGTCGGCAAGGACACGTTCATCCCGACCGATGACATGGCAGCGGCGTTGATTGCGCAGAAGGTGATCGACAAGCAGCCGACCAGCCAGCGCGACCTGGCTCTGGTGCAGCAGGCGTTCAACCAGTGGCATGCAGAGAGCGGGCGGCCGCTGTGCCAGTTGTCGGTGATGCTGGCGCATACCGTCAACCATTGAGCCTTGTGTTGCTCCCATTCGCGGGCACGCCCGCTCCCACAGGAATCGCACCGCACTTAAGGCCTGTGCAGTACCTGTGGGAGCGGGCGTGCCCGCGAAAAATCTAACTGCCTTCGCCTGCCATGCGCCGTTCATGCTGGAACTTCCAGCGCACGTACAGTAGCCCGGCAATGAACAGCCCCAGGCTCACCAGCACTTCAAGCCAGCCGAATACCGCCCGCGACGGGTCGAACGCTGCCAGCACGCCCTTGATGAAATAGATATTCACCACGAAGCAGGTCCAGGCATGCGCCCGGGCGCTGCCTTTCAGCATGCCGGGCAACAGCAACAGCAACGGCACCAGTTCGATCGCCAGGATCACCTCGACCCGGGCCCCATGCAGGTTGGCGAACCACAGGTTGTTCACCACCAGCAGGGCGATCAGGCCGAAGAAGCATGCCAGGCTCAATGCCCGCGTCAGGCGCAGGCGGGGTACCAGCCATTGGACCGGCGGCAATGCCTTGGGCTTTCTAGCCACGCGCCGCCTCCAGGGCCTTGGCCGTGGTCGCCAGGCGTTGGCCCAGGGCGCGGCACAGGGCGATTTCGTGTGGGTCGAGTTCGCGCTTGCCATCGGCGCCTGCGTGGTGGCTGGCGCCATAAGGCGTGCCACCACCACGGGTTTCGAGCAATGCCGACTCGCTGTAGGGCAGGCCCATCACCAGCATGCCGTGGTGCATCAGCGGCAGCATCATCGACAGCAGGGTGGTTTCCTGGCCGCCGTGCAGGCTGGCGGTGGAGGTGAACACGCCAGCCGGTTTGCCGACCAGCTCGCCGCCTAGCCAGAGGCTGCTGGTGCCATCGAGGAAGTACTTGAGTGGTGCTGCCATGTTGCCGAACCGGGTCGGGCTGCCCAGTACCAGGCCAGCGCAGTGGCGCAGGTCGTCAAGGGTGGCGTACAGCGCGCCACTGGCCGGAATATCCGGGGCCACCGCTTCGCATTCGGTGGAAATCGCTGGCACCGTACGCAGGCGTGCCTCCATGCCGGCCAGCTCGATACCGCGGGCGATGTGCCGGGCCATTTCGCTGGTCGCGCCATGGCGGCTGTAATACAGCACCAGGATGTAGGGCGCGCTCACGGCAGGATCTCCAGCACCTTTTCCGGCGGGCGACCGACCACGGCCTTGTCACCGGCAACCAGGATCGGCCGCTCGATCAGTTTGGGGTGCTGGGCCATGGCCTCGATCAGTTGCGCGTCGGTCAGTGCCGGGTCGGCCAGGTTCAGCGTTTTGTATTCGTCCTCGCCGCTGCGCAGCAATTGACGCGGGGCGATGCCCAGCTTGCCGAGCAGGGCCTTGAGGGTGACCGCGTCGGGCGGGGTTTCCAGGTAGCGCACGATGGTCGGGGCCAAGCCGCGGGCTTCGAGCAGTTCCAGGGCGCCGCGGGATTTCGAGCAGCGCGGGTTATGATAGAGCGTGAGATCAGTCATGTCGGGTCGCATCCAGCTGGGTGTGGCGGCTATTCTAACCGCAGCGACTGACCAATTTGCTTTAAAACTCGAGAAGGATTGACCCATGGCAAGGCGTCTGGCAGCAGTACTGGCCATCACCGCGAGCCTGTTGCTCGGTGGTTGCGGTGCCGATTACGGCGTGGACCAACACGGTAATACGGTTAAGGCCGAACAGATCGAAGGGCACTGGCTGGTGCTCAACTACTGGGCTGAATGGTGCGGACCGTGCCGTACCGAAATCCCGGAACTGAATGCGGCGGCCAAGCAATGGGCGGCTGAGGGCATCAAGGTGGTGGGGGTGAACTTCGACGGTTTGCAGGGGCAGGACCTGAAGCAGGCTGCCGAAACCCTGGGTATCGGTTTCACCGTGCTCGCCCAGGACCCGGCCGAGCGCTATGACCTGCCGCGTAGCGAGGCCTTGCCGGTGACCTACATCATCGACGACAAGGGCAAGGTGCGTGAGCAGTTGATGGGCGAGCAGACCCTTGAAGGGTTGCAGGCCAAGATCAAGGCCCTGAAAGGCGCCTGATGCATTCGGGGCCGCTTTCGCGGCCCTTCGCGGGCAGGCCCGCTCCCACAGGGGGGACGCGACAAACTGTGGGAGCGGGCGCGCCCGCGAAGGGCCGCAAAGCGGCCCAGGCAATCCTCAGCCTTCTTCAGGCCAGAAGCGCAGCGGCTTGCCTTCGGCCGGCCAGAAGCGCATCTGCTCCACCGGTGACACATCCCAACGCTCTACCGTTTCCAGCGCCTGCAGGAAGCGTTTTTCCTGTTCCATCAGCGCGGGTGCGCACAGCTTGCGGGTCTTGCCGACCTTGCCAAAGCTCAGGTGCTCGCCATCGAGCGTGTAAGGCGCAAACCAGTGGTTGCAGCCGCCGTTGCCATAGGCACGGCCGTCGCTGGCCAGGGTCAAGGTCAGGTGGCTGTAGTCGATCAGTGGTCGTTCGCCAATCCACTCCAGCACGTAGCTGCGTTCCTGCTGCAGCCGGGAAGGTTGCGTGGCGCAGCCGAGCAGGCCGGTTGCAATCAGCACGCCGGTCAGCAGATTCTTCACTCGGCGCTCTCCTGGCAACGCGGGCACAGGTGTTTTTCGCCACGGCTGGCCCAGCCCAGCGCTGCGATACGGGCGCTGGCAGCCGGTTGACGAGCTGCCTTGCCGAGCTTGGCGTCTACTGCGAACTCGAAGCTCAGCACCGCATCGCAGCTATCGCACTCGACCTGCCAGGTGAGGATTTCCAGCTCGTTGAATACCGGGCCACTCGCCACGGCAACCCACTGGCCGCGTGGGTTGATCAGGTGGCGCACGCTTTCCACGGTCAGGCGCATGGACAAATCCTTGCTGCCCTTGAGCGTGACCAGCAGGCTGTCGCCTTTTTGCATCGAACCGCCGTTGCCCGTGACCTGGTAGCGGCCCGGCACCAAAGCGCGGCACTCGATCAGGGTGTGTTGCGGGTTGAAAAGGGTGTAGCGAAAATCGTGTTCGACCATGGGTCCTCCAGAAATGCCGCGTATCCTAGCATTAACCCATCACCAGGTTCTGTGGATTGCCTGCCGCCCAGCGGTTGATGTTGTCCAGTGTGGTCGCGGCAATGGCATCCAGCGCCTCGCGGGTGAGGAAAGCCTGGTGAGCGGTGATGATCACGTTGGGGAAGGTCAGCAGCCGAGCCAGCACATCGTCTTGCAAGGGCAGGTCGGAGCGGTCCTCGAAGAACAGTTGGGCTTCTTCCTCGTAGACGTCCAGGCCCAGGTAGCCAAGCTGGCCGCTTTTCAGTGCGTCGATCAGCGCCGGGGTGTCGACCAGCGCACCGCGACCGGTGTTGATCAGCATGGCGCCGGGCTGCAACTGGGCCAGGCTTTGCGCGTTGACCAGGTGGCGAGTGTGCTCGGTCAGCGGGCAGTGCAGGCTGATGATGCGGGCTTCGCGCAACAGCTCGGGCAGGGGCATGTAGCGGGCGCCAAGGGCCAGCAGCTCTGGGTTGGGGTAGGGGTCGTACGCCAGCAGCTGGCAGCCGAAACCGGCCATGATGCGAGCGAAGGCGGCCCCGATCTGGCCGGTACCGACCACCCCGACGGTTTTGCCGTGCAGGTCGAAGCCGGTCAGCCCGTGCAGGGTGAAGTCACCTTCGCGGGTGCGGTTGTAGGCCCGATGCAGGCGCCGGTTGAGTGCCAGGATGAGCGCCACGGCGTGCTCGGCAACGGCGTGTGGCGAGTAGGCCGGCACCCGCACCACGGCCAGGCCCAAGCGCTGGGCGGCGGCCAGGTCGACGTGGTTGTAGCCGGCCGAGCGCAGGGCGATCAACCGCGTGCCCGCAGCGGCCAGGCGCTGCAGCACCGGCGCGTCGAGTTCGTCATTGATGAAGGCGCAGACCACCTCAAAGCCCTCTGCCAGGGCGGCGGTGTCGAGGGTCAGGCGGGCGGACTGGAAATGCAGCTCCAGGGTGGTGCCGCTGACAGCCTTGGTGAAGCTTTCCTGATCGTAGTGCTGGCTGCTGAACAACAGGGCGCGCATGGTGGAACTCCTTTGCAATGCATGTCTTGGTTGGGTCGCTGCCTGTCAAGGCATACCCAGCGTGGCCCAGAGCCACTCAAGCGCTCAATCTGGCCTGTGCCGACAGCCGGCTGATCGCGCTGTCCAGTTCATCCAGGGCCTGCTGCGCCTGCGGATTGTCCTGCTTCAGCAAGGTCTCGCTGCGTTGGCACGCTGCCCGTAACTGCGGTACGCCACAATAGCGTGAGGCCCCGTTCAGACGGTGTACTTGCTCGATCAGGCCATTGCGGTCATCGGCTTCGCGGGCGGCGCGTATGGCTTCGCGGTCCGTATCCAGGGAGGCCAGCAGCATGCTCAGCATGTCAGCGGCCAGATCTGCCTTGCCAGCGGCCAGGCGCAGGCCCTCTTCGGGGTCGAGTACCTTCAGTTCGTCGCCATTGGTCAGTAGCTCGGCCTGCGCCTGCTGCGGTGTGCCCAGGCTCAGGCCGGTCCACTTCATCACCACCTGGGCCAGTTGCCGTTCGCTGATGGGTTTGGTCAGGTAGTCGTCCATGCCGCTGTGCAATAACGCGCGCTTTTCATTGGCCATGGCATGGGCAGTGAGGGCGACGATTGGCAGCGGGTTGCCGCTCTGGGTGTTTTCCCACAGGCGGATCTGTTCAGTACAGGCGCGGCCGTCCATGCCGGGCATCTGCACATCCATCAGCACCAGGTCGAACAACTCTTCCTGCACGGCTTGTACCGCCGCATAACCATTGTTGACGGCCAGTACCTCGGCACCCAAGTCTTCGAGCAGGGTTTTTACCAGCAGCAGGTTGGCGGCATTGTCGTCGACGCAGAGTATTTTCGGTCGTCGCTGGCCGTTGGCGTTGCTCCCCTCGGCCAGTGGACGGCGAGGTTGTACCAGCTCCAGCAAGAGGCGCCGCAGCTTGCGGGTGCAGGTCGGCTTGGACAGCAACTGGCCATGGCCGTTGGGCAGGTACGGGTGGTACAGCGCCTGCTCGGTGGTCGGGCACAGCACCACGCATTGGCAGTGGTAACGCTCGAGCTGCTGATGATAATGGCCCAGTTGCTCGGGCGACAGGTTACCCAGGTTGGCCCCGAGCACCGCGAACTCGAAGGGCAGGCCGGCCTGGCTGGCGGCCTGCACCCCCTGCAGCAACTGGTCGTAGGAGGCGAACAGGCTCACGCTGAGGCCGCAGTCTTCCAGCTGGTGCTCCAGTGCCTGGCGCGCCAGTTCGTGGCCATCGACAATGGCGGCACGGCGGCCCAGCAACGGCTGCGGTGGCAGCGCTTCGGCATCGTCATGAGCCTTGGGCAGGTTGAGGCTGATCCAGAACTGCGAACCTTCGCCCGGGGTGCTGTCGACGCCGATCTCGCCGCCCATCTGTTCGATCAGGCGCTTGGAAATCACCAGCCCCAGACCGGTGCCGCCGGGCTGGCGGGCCAGTGAGTTGTCAGCCTGGCTGAAGGCCTGGAACAGTGTGCGCACATCCTGAGGTGACAGGCCGATGCCGGTGTCCTGCACGCTGATGCGCAACTGCGCGCAGTCTTCGTGCTCATCTTCCAGCATGGCGCGCACGACGATGGTGCCTTCGCGGGTGAACTTGATGGCGTTGCTGACCAGGTTGGTGAGGATCTGCTTGAGCCGCAACGGGTCGCCCACCAGCGAAGCAGGCGTGTCGCGGTAGATCAGGCTCAGCAATTCCAGCTGCTTGGCGTGGGCGGCCGGAGCGAGGATGGTCAGGGTGTCCTGGACCAGGTCCCGCAGGTTGAACGGTATGCTGTCGAGCACCAGCTTGCCGGCCTCGATCTTGGAGAAATCGAGGATCTCGTTGATGATTCCCAGCAGGTTGTCAGCAGACTTCTCGATGGTGTTCAGGTAGTCGAGCTGGCGCGGTGTCATCTCGCTTTTTTGCAGCAGGTGGGTAAAGCCGAGGATGCCGTTGAGCGGGGTGCGGATTTCGTGGCTCATGTTGGCCAGGAACTCCGACTTGATGCGGCTGGCCTCAAGTGCCTCTTTGCGCGCCATGTCCAGCTCGATGTTCTGGATTTCGATGGTTTCCAGGTTCTGGCGCACGTCTTCGGTGGCCTGGTCGATGCTGTGTTGCAGTTCTTCGTGAGCGTTTTGCAGGGTTTCGGCCATGCGGTTGATGCCGTGGGCCAGTTCGTCCAGCTCATGGCTGCCCATGGTCGGCAGACGTTCTTCGAGGTGGCCGTCCTTGAGCTGATTGACCGCGTGCTTGATGCGTTCGATGGGGTCGTTGATGGTGCGGCTCATGCGCAGCGCCAGCAGGCCGCTGAGTGCCAGGCAGGCGAGGATCAGCAACAGGCTGGTGAACAGGTTGCGGTAGCCGCGCAGCAGCGTGCCGTCGTGCGACAGCTCGATCTCTACCCAGCCCAGCAGGCGCTCGGCTTCGGCCGGCACGGCGTCGGTGGCCAGGTCGCGGTGGTGGCCGAACACGGGCATCAGGTAGCGGGTGGCGTCGTTGCCACTGCGCTGCAGGAGTTGGGTGCCGGTACCGCCGCTGGGCGGCAGGTTGAGCATGCTTGGGCCAGCGTGGGCCAGGCGCGTGCGGTCCGGGGCCAGAAACGCCACTGCGCGCACATCGGCCTGCTCCAGGGTTTGTGCGGCAATTCGCTCCAGTTGCGCAGGCGCGAGCCGGGCCATGGCCGGTGCGGCCAGGGGCGCCAGTTGTTCGGCGATCATCTTGCCGCGCTGCAGCAGCTGGGTGCGCAGGTCGTTCTGTTGCAGCCAGGTGAAATAGCTACCCAGCACCAGGGCCATCAAGCCGGCCGGTAGCAGTGCCAGCAGCAGTACCCGGCTGCGGATTCCCAAGCGATCGAGCACACTCGCCTCCTCTGATGTGCCTGGATGCCGTCAAGTGGTAACGGCCAAGCCGCGAAGTTACTCCGCCTGCCGCACCATTGCATCTCTTTAGTACGTGTTATGCGCCGTTGCCGGGGCATTGGTCGCAGTGCGGTTGCCTGGCAGGTGGCGAATGCTCAATAATCGCGTAATTGAGAATGCATGGCAGTTGCCAATGAATCCTGTATCTATTTACAACACCCACATCCTTGCCATCGAGGACGACCCGGTGCTTGGCGCCTATCTGCAGGAAGAGCTGCAGCGTGGCGGCTGCCAGGTCACCTGGTGCCGCAATGGCCTGGAGGGCCTGGAAACGGCTGGCCGCCAGGCTTTCGATGTTGTGCTCATGGACATCCTGCTGCCCGGGCTTGATGGGCTGGACGCCTTGGCGCAGTTGCGCAGGCACAGCGCTACACCGGTAATCATGATGTCGGCGCTGGGGGCCGAGGCGGATCGTATCAGCGGCTTTCAGCGCGGCGCCGACGATTACCTGCCCAAGCCATTCAGCATGGCCGAGTTGCAGGTGCGCATCGAGGCGATTCTGCGCCGCGTGGCCCTGGAGCGGCGGCATCAGGGCCCGCTGGAGCAAGCCGGCTGCGGCGAGCTGCAGTTCGATGAGGGGCTGTGTGACGTGCGCCTGAATAGCCGCCTGGCAGGCCTGACCCCCAGCGAATACCGCCTGCTGGATATCCTCAACCGCAACCTCGACGAAGTCCTCAGCAAGCCGTTCCTGTACCAGCATGTGTTGCAGCGCGGCTATTCACGGCATGACCGCAGCCTGGACATGCACGTCAGCCAGATCCGTCGCAAGCTCAAGGGCATCGGTTATCACGAACGGCAGATCCGCACCGTGTGGGGCAAGGGTTACGTGCTCAGTGCCAGCGAGGCGGAGTGAACCATGCTCGACCGCCATTCGCTGTTCTGGAAGCTGACCATCTTGCTGGTGGGCTTCTGCCTGCTGATGATCGGCCTCAGTTATACCTGGGGCCGGCACATGGAAACCCAGAATGCCTTCCTCTCGGAGTCGGCACGGCAGACCCTGCGGGGTTATGCCGCCGAAGCTGAGCAGGCCTGGCGCAGCGGCGGGCGGGAAGGGTTGGACCAGTGGGTGGCGGCCATGCATCAGCGCGAACGGGGCTGGGTCGGCGTGCTCGACATCAACCTGCGCCCGCTCGACAGCGCCTCCCTCAACCCACAGATCATGCAGCGTCTGACACGCCTGCGCGGTGTCGATTGGCCGATGAGTCGGCGCAGTGTCGACCAGCCGTGGGTGCGCATACCGTTCCCGGGGGCGCCGGAGCAGGGCATGCTGGTGATCGAACTGCCGCAGCGCTTCAATCCGGGCCAGCACCGCTTGCTGTGGCGCATTGTCACAAACGGCATCATTCCGGGGCTGTTCACCTTGCTGTTGTGTGTGGGCCTGTACCGCATGTTGATCGTGCCGCTGAATCAACTTCGCGAGCAGGCCAATGCCTGGCGGGCCGATCAGCTGTCGGCCCGCCTGGACTCGCGCACCATCGCCCGGCATGACGAATTGGGCGAACTGGCGCGTGCCTTTGACCAGATGGCCGAGCGACTGCAAGGCACGGTGGCTATGCAGCAGCAGTTGCTGCGCGACCTGTCCCACGAAATGCGCACGCCGCTGAGCCGGCTGCGGGTGGCCTGCGATGGTGAAACCGACCTGCAGCGTCTGCGTGATCGCCTGATCCGTGAAGTGGACTGCATGCAGCAACTGGTCGAAGACACCCTGCAACTGGCCTGGCAGGACGCCGAGCGTGCGCCGATGAACCTTGAGCCGATCGAGGTCCACGCCTTGTGGGAGTTGCTGGCCGAAAATGCCAGCTACGAGAGCGGCTGGTCGCCTGCGCAACTGCGCTGCGAAGTACCGGCCGACTGCTGGGTGCAGGGCAACCTCAACCACCTGGCTCAGGCGCTGGAGAACATCTTGCGCAATGCCATTCGCCACTCGCCGGCCGAGGGTGTGGTGCGGTTGGGTGGGCAGCGTGAGGGTAGCTATTGGTGGTTGTGGCTTGAGGATGAGGGTGGCGGTGTCGCTGAAGAAGACCTGGAACGGATCTTCGCGCCGTTTTCGCGGTTGGACGGTTCGCGGCCCGGGGATGGTGGCTTCGGCCTGGGGCTGAGCATCGCCCGCAGTGCCATCCAGCGCCAGGGCGGCACCTTGTGGGCGCAGAATGGCAAACGCGGGTTGCGCTTGTGGATGAGGTTGCCGTTGCATGTGCCGGCCGCTTCGCGGGTAAACCCGCTCCTGCAGGCTAGCGAATCCTCGTAGGAGCGGGTTTACCCGCGAAGAGGCCAGCACATGTCACACCGTTATAGCTTGTAGCTATATGCACTACAGATTGCGTGATATGGCCGCGAAGGGTTTGCCGGTATGATAGGCACCCCCGCCGTCCGGATTGCGAAATACGCCATGACCGTGCAGTACCCAACCATCGCCGATTGCGTCGGCAATACGCCACTGGTTCGCCTGCAGCGCATCGCTGGCGAAACCAGCAATACCCTCCTGCTCAAGCTCGAAGGTAACAATCCTGCCGGCTCGGTGAAAGACCGCCCGGCACTGTCGATGATCGCTCGCGCCGAACTGCGCGGCCAGATCAAGCCAGGCGATACCCTGATCGAAGCCACCTCCGGCAACACCGGCATCGCCCTGGCGATGGCGGCGGCGATCAAGGGCTACAGGATGATCCTGATCATGCCCGACAACTCCACCGCCGAGCGCAAGGCCGCCATGACGGCCTATGGCGCCGAGCTGATCCTGGTGACCAAGGAGGAGGGGATGGAAGGCGCCCGTGACCTGGCCGAGAAGCTGCAGGCCGAAGGCCGTGGCCTGGTGCTCGACCAGTTCGCCAACGGCGACAACCCGATCGCCCACTACAACAGCACCGGCCCGGAGATCTGGCAGCAGACCCAGGGCACCATTACCCATTTCGTCAGCTCCATGGGGACCACCGGTACCATCATGGGCTGCTCGCAGTACCTCAAGGAACAGAACCCCGCGGTGCAGATCATCGGCCTGCAACCGATGGAGGGCTCGGCTATTCCGGGCATTCGCCGCTGGCCCGAGGAATATTTGCCGAAAATCTTCGATGCCACCCGCGTCGACCGCGTGGTCGACATGTCGCAGCAGGAAGCCGAAGACACCACCCGTCGCCTTGCGCGTGAAGAGGGCATTTTCTGCGGCGTGTCTTCTGGTGGTGCGGTCGCGGCCATGTTGCGCCTGTCCCGCGAAGTGGAAAATGCGGTCATGGTTGCGATCATTTGCGACCGCGGCGACCGTTATCTGTCCACCGGCCTGTTTGATCCACGCTAAATGTCCAAGAAAAAAAGCAACAGCGGCTTGCGCTTCCAGCCGGCCGGCGGCAATCGCACCCCCCAGGTCCCAGTGGGCAAGAAGCAGCGCCTGGACATCGAGCGCCTGGCCGGTGACGGCCGTGGCATTGCCTTCCTCGACGGGCGTACCTGGTTCGTCAGCGGCGCCTTGGCCGGTGAGGCCGTGGAGGCGCGGGTGCTCAACGCCCGTGGCAAAGTGGTCGAGGCACGCCTGGAGCGGTTGCTGCAGGCCGCGCCCGAGCGCCGTGAGGCGCCATGTCGCTACTACGACCGCTGCGGTGGCTGCAACCTGCAGCACCTGCCGCACGACGCGCAACTGGCGCTGAAGCAGCGCACCCTCGCCGAGCAGTTGCAGCGGGTGGCCGGCGTGCAACCCGAGGCGTGGGCTGCCCCCCTGAGCGGGCCGGAATTCGGCTACCGGCGCCGCGCCCGTGTGGCCGTGCGTTGGGACGTCAAGGCGCGTCAGCTGGAGGTGGGTTTCCGCGCCGAAGCCAGCCAGGACATCATTGCCATCGACGATTGTGCAGTGCTGGTACAACCCTTGCAGTCCATTTTGCGCCACTTGCCGACGGTGCTGCGTTCGTTGAGCAAGCCGCAGGCGCTGGGCCATGTAGAGCTGTTCAGTGGCACCGCCGAGGCGGTTCTGGTGCGCGACGTCGCGCCGTTGCCGGCCGAGGACCAGGCCAGGCTGCAAGCGTTCTGCGAGCAGGCCAACGCCCAGCTGTGGCTGCAAGGCGAAGGTGAGCCGGCGCCCGTGGACCCAGCGGCACGGTTGGGCTTTGCCCTGGCACCTTGGCAGCTGGAGCTGGCCTGGCGCCCGGGCGATTTTGTGCAGGTGAATGCCCAGGTCAATACGGCGATGATCGAGCAGGCTTTGGCCTGGCTCGCGCCACAAGCCGACGAGCGTGTGCTGGACTTGTTCTGCGGTCTGGGCAACTTTGCCCTGCCGCTGGCCCGCCAGGCGCGTGAGGTGGTGGCAGTGGAAGGTGTACAGGCCATGGTCGATCGGGCCGCGGCCAATGCCCGGAACAACAATGTGCATAACGCACGGTTTTTTCAGGCCGATTTATCGCAGCCTTTGGCAGGCACCGGATGGGCCGCCGAGGGCTTTTCTGCGGTACTCTTGGATCCACCGCGCGACGGTGCTTTCGAGGTGGTGCAAGGCATCGCCCGCCTCAAGGCCAGAAGGCTGGTCTACGTATCGTGCAACCCGGCCACGCTGGCGAGAGACGCCCAAGTGCTGGTCGGCCAGGGGTACCGGTTAAAAAGGGCCGGGATTCTCGACATGTTTCCTCAGACGGCGCATGTCGAGGCCATGGCGTTATTCGAAGCGGGCTAGCTGACTGGCCCCTTGGTGCGGTTGCCACGGAATGGCGGCCGCACGGTGATCGCCAGCACACCCGTATGGTGTGCTGCATGGAAAGGTAAAACAAAGATGGTACAGGTGAGAGTGCACCAGCCGGTCAACACCGACGGCAGTATCAATCTCGAAGCATGGTTGGACCATGTGGTAAGCGTCGATTCGGCACTGGATCGCGCAGCGCTGAAAGAAGCCTGCGAGTTTGCTCTTGAGGTAGAGAAAAAGGGCAACCCGGCCAAGCATTCCTGGGCGGATGGTACGTCCAGCTTCCAGGCAGGCCTGGAAATCGCCGAAATTCTTGCTGACCTCAAGCTCGACCAGGACTCTCTGGTGGCTGCGGTCATCTACCGCTCGGTGCGCGAGGGCAAGGTCACCCTCGCCGAGGTCAGCCAGCGTTTTGGCCCGGTGGTGTCCAAGCTGATCGACGGCGTGCTGCGCATGGCCGCCATCAGTGCCAGCCTCAGCCCACGACAGTCGCTGGTGCTGGGCTCGCAGGCGCAGGTCGAGAACCTGCGCAAGATGCTGGTGGCCATGGTTGACGACGTGCGCGTGGCGCTGATCAAGCTGGCCGAACGCACGTGCGCAATCCGGGCGGTCAAGTCCGCCGATGACGAGAAACGCCTGCGTGTCGCGCGTGAAGTGTTCGACATCTATGCGCCGCTCGCGCACCGCCTGGGTATCGGTCACATCAAGTGGGAGCTGGAAGACCTGTCCTTCCGCTACCTGGAGCCCGACCAGTACAAGCAGATCGCCAAGCTGTTGCATGAGCGGCGACTGGACCGCGAGCGCTTCATCAGCGACGTGATGAACCAGTTGCAGAACGAGTTGCTCGCCACTGGCGTAAATGCCGACATCAGCGGTCGGGCGAAACATATCTATTCGATCTGGCGCAAGATGCAGCGCAAAGGCCTGGAGTTCAGCCAGATCTACGACGTACGTGCGGTGCGCGTGCTGGTGCCGGAAATCCGCGACTGCTACACCGCGCTGGGCATCGTGCACACCTTGTGGCGGCATATTCCCAAGGAGTTCGACGACTACATCGCCAACCCCAAGGAGAACGGCTACCGCTCGTTGCACACTGCGGTAATCGGCCCCGAGGGCAAGGTGCTGGAGGTGCAGATCCGCACCCACGGCATGCACGAAGAGGCCGAACTTGGGGTATGCGCCCACTGGCGCTACAAGGGCACCGACGTCAAGCCCAGCTCCAACCACTACGAAGAAAAGATTTCCTGGTTGCGCCAGGTGCTGGAATGGCACGAAGAGCTGGGCGACATCGGTGGCCTGGCCGAGCAGTTGCGGGTCGACATCGAGCCTGACCGGGTTTATGTGTTCACCCCCGACGGCCACGCCATCGACCTGCCCAAAGGCGCCACGCCATTGGACTTTGCCTACCGCGTGCACACCGAGATCGGCCACAACTGCCGCGGCGCGAAGATCAACGGCCGTATCGTGCCGCTGAACTACAGCCTGCAGACTGGCGAACAGGTGGAGATCATCACCAGCAAGCACGGCAACCCTAGCCGTGACTGGTTGAACTCCAACCTGGGCTACGTGACCACCTCACGGGCGCGGGCCAAGATCGTCCACTGGTTCAAATTGCAGGCCCGCGACCAGAACGTTGCTGCCGGCAAGACCTTGCTTGAGCGCGAGCTCAGTCGTCTGGGCCTGCCGCAGGTTGATTTCGAGCGCCTGGCCGAGAAGACCAACGTCAAGACCGCCGAGGACATGTTTGCCTCGCTCGGTGCTGGCGACCTGCGCCTGGCTCATCTGGTCAACGCTGCCCAGCAGTTGCTGGAGCCTGAGCGTATCGAGCAGATCGAGCTGGTGCCGCGCAAGCCTACCGGGCCGCGTACCGGCAAGCGTGGCGACATTCAGATCCAGGGTGTCGGCAACCTGCTGACACAGATGGCCGGCTGCTGCCAGCCGCTACCGGGCGATGCCATTGTCGGTTACATCACCCAGGGCCGTGGCGTGAGCATTCATCGCCAGGACTGCGCCTCGGTACTGCAGCTGGCGGGCAAGGAGCCAGAGCGCATGATCCAGGTGAGCTGGGGGCCGATCCCGGTGCAGACCTACCCGGTCGACATCGTCATCCGTGCCTACGATCGCCCGGGCCTGCTGCGCGATGTGTCGCAGGTGCTGCTGAACGAGAAGATCAACGTGCTGGCGGTGAATACCCGTTCGAACAAGGAAGACAACACCGCGCTGATGTCGCTGACCATCGAGATCCCCGGCCTGGACGCGCTGGGGCGCCTGCTGGGGCGGATCTCGCAGTTGCCGAACATCATCGAGACGCGGCGTAATCGTACCCCTTGAGACCGGGGCGTCTGCTTCGCGGGTAAACCCGCTCCCTACAGGTAAGGTGCAGATTTCGAAAGCTGCACCCATCCTGTGGGAGCGGGTTTACCCGCGAAGAAGGCGCCACTGAAAGGACCTGATTGAATGACCTACACCCTTGACGACCTGCTGCATCTCATGGCCCGCCTGCGCGACCCGCAGTACGGCTGCCCGTGGGACCTGAAGCAGAACTACGCCAGCATCGTCCCACACACTATCGAAGAGGCCTACGAGGTCGCTGACACCATTGAGCGCGGCGATTTCGAGCACTTGCAAGGCGAGCTGGGCGATTTGCTGTTCCAGGTGGTCTACTACAGCCAGCTGGCCCGCGAAGAAGGGCGTTTCGAGTTCGATGGTGTGGTCGACAGCATCACCCGCAAGCTCATCCGCCGCCACCCGCACGTTTTTCCGACTGGCGAGCTGTACGCGCCGGTGGACACGCCCAGCCTGAGCGAAGCCCAGGTCAAGTCGCGCTGGGAAGAAATCAAGGCCGAAGAGCGCGCGGAGAAGAGCCAGCCCGAACAGCTGTCGCTGCTTGATGACGTGCCGGCAACCTTGCCGGCGCTGTCGCGGGCAGCCAAACTGCAAAAACGTGCGGCCACGGTCGGTTTCGACTGGCCGGCGGCGTTGCCGGTGCTGGACAAGGTCCGCGAAGAGCTGGATGAAGTGCTGCAGGCCATGGCCGACGGCGACGCCGATGCGCTGGAAGATGAAGTCGGCGACTTGCTGTTTGCTGCGGTCAACCTGGCCCGCCACCTCAAGCAAGACCCAGAGCATGCGCTACGCCGCGCCAATCGCAAGTTCGAACGACGTTTCCGTTTTATCGAACAGGCATTGCGCGACAGTGGCCGCCCCATTGAAGATTGTGACCTTGACGAGCTGGATGCCCTTTGGGGGGAAGCCAAACGTCAGGAAAAGAACCTGCCCAGCTGCGGCTGAGCTGTTGCATAAGTGAGTGAATATTCATGAGCCTTTCCCTTCGCGACCAATTGCTCAAAGCCGGTCTGGTCAACCAGAAACAGGTCTCGCAGACCAACAAAGCTGAAAAGAAACAGAAGCGCATGGAGCACAAAGGCCAGGTCGAAGTCGACGACAGCCAGCAGCGCATGGCCAAGGAAGCCATGGCTGAAAAAGCCCGGCGTGACCAGGAACTGAACCGCCAGCAGCAGGAAAAGGCCGAGCAGAAGGCCCGTGCCGCGCAGGTCAAGCAACTGATCGAGGCCACTCGCCTGCCCAAACTGAGCACCGAGGATTACTACAACTTCGTCGACGACAAGAAGGTCAAGCGCATTGCCGTCAACGCCCTGATGCGTACCAAGCTGAGCAACGGCGCGCTGGCCGTGGTAGCCCATGCCGGTGGTTACGAGGTTATCCCCCGTGAGGCTGCCTTGAAGATCCAGGAGCGCGACCCTGGCCGTATTCTGCTGCTCAACAGCCATGTCGAGGAAACGGACGAAGACGACCCGTACGCGGCTTACAAGATCCCTGATGATCTGATGTGGTAAACACGAAAACCCCGCCTTGGCGTTAATGCGGTTCATTCAAGATCGCAGGGCCGCTCTGCGGCCCTTTCGCGACACGCGCGTTCTCAAGAAGACGCTGGCCTTGCGTCGCGAAAGGGTTCGCCGCTCACCGAACCGGCGCGGTTAGTCACTTGTACTATCGTCTTGGTTCCCTCCGTTCGTCGGACATTTCTTAGGGTTCCGGCACAACGGCTAGCCTCCAGCTTAGCGTCAGGGATAGCGCTGAACATTCGGTCCAGGAAGGGCCAGTACGCCTCGTCGTCCCGACGCTTTATCTGCTGAGGAGACGACAATGAAAATAACCCTGAAACGGTTGGCGTGCCTGGGTGCGAGCTTCACCAGTGCGTTCGCCATGGCCGATGCGGCCAGCCCGCCGGTGCTGTCACCTGCGATTCCCTTCGATGTCACCGCCAATCCCCCCTTCACCCTGGACAACCTGCAACACGATTTCGACGTGCTGTCGTGGCAAACCTTCGTCGCCCTGAACTGGCCCGCCAACGCCGACGGCAGTGCCAACACCTCGGCGAAGATCGGCGCGCCCGGCAAGACCGTGTGGGAGTCGTGGAAAGAAAGCTACGAGATTTTTCTGCCCAAGGGTCAGAAACCCGTCGCCTGGGACCAGCAGGCGCCCGTGCCCGCGGCCTGCCAAGGCAAGGGTGACTTGCCGGTGCTGCAACAGATGGGCAAGGTCGCCGGGGTGCTCGATGAGTTCATCCAGCCGTTCAAGACCGGCCCGCTGGTCGACCAAAGCGGCACCTACACGCGCAACGCGATCATGGTCAACCAGCCAATGTTCGATGACATCGTCAACAATGGCCTGTACAGCAAGGAAGGCCAGCAAGCGTTCCTGAGCAAGGCCGACAACCGCATCGCTTTCGCCTGCGGTTCGCAAAAGGCCCAGCAGGTCGGCGCGATCATGGTCAAGTCGGCCTGGAAAGTGCTCGATGGCAGCGACAACCCGCAGGAGTTCCACGCCGTCGACGCGCTGGTCTACACCCCCGGCAACGCCGACCCGAACAAGGGGGCGGTGATCCCCGAATCGTGCAATGCGCAGAAGGTCGGGCTGGTAGGCCTGCACATCGTGCACAAGACCGAGGGCGCTCCGCAGTGGGTATGGTCGACGTTCGAGCACGTGCGCAACGTGCCGGAAAAGACCACGCCAATGAACGAGCGCAAGGGGCCCTACCTGTTCTACGACGCCCAGGCCAGCAACCGCCCGGTGAACGAGCCGCCCGCGCAACCGTGGGATCCGTCGAAGAAGGCCATCCCCTCGCAGATCGTGCGTGACATTCCCATCACCGCCGCCACCCAACAGCTCAACGCGCAGTGGCAAGGCGCGCTCAAGGGCACGGTGTGGGCCAACTACCACCTGATCAGCACCCAGTGGCCCACCGACCCGGCCGATGACTGCCAGGTGCCGTCGCCGACCAACCCGTTAGGTACGCCTGCGCCGAACTTCCTGGCCAACGCCACCCTGGAGACCTACAACCAGGGCACCACCCCGCAGGCCTCGTCCAGCTGCATGGAGTGCCACAACAACGCGACCACCCGCGTGACCCAGTCGCCACGCACCAGCTTCGCCGATTTCACTTTCCTGCTTGAACGTGCCCAATCCACCGGCGCCAAGGAGTGATGCCATGAGCGACCAGAACCTGCAAAACTTCATCGGCTTGTCCGCCGTACTCACTGGCCTGTCGGCCAAGCTGCTGGCGCCTTCCGTCGACCCGATCAACCTGCCGCCGGTGTTCTTCGCCACCGCCCAGCAAGGCATGGGCCTTGAGGCGTTCAGCAGCCTGCTGGAGCTGTACGCCAGCATTCAGAGCCAGCCGCCCGCGCAAATCGCCAGTGCCGTGCTCGCTAACGCGAACCCGCAAATCGCCCAGGGCGCCCGCTCGATCATGAAGCTGTGGCTGCTCGGCAGTTGGTACCAACCCTACGACCTGGGCAACGCCCGCACGGGTGACACGCGTGTGGTCTCCGACCAGGCCTACAAGGAGAGCTGGGCGTGGAAGATCGCCCAATCTCACCCTATGGGCTACAGCCAGTTCCACTTCGGGTACTGGGGTGAGCAGCCACCGACCCTCAAGCAATTCACCGGTGTCGACGCCAAGGAAGGGCAGCAGCCATGAGCAATGTACAAACCCAGAACATTGAAACTGCCGATGTGATCGTGGTGGGCGCCGGCATGGCCGGCAGTGTCATGGCCTACCAGTTGGGCCTGGCCGGGTTGAAAGTGCTGGTGCTCGAATCGGGCCCGGCCATTCCGCCCAATCGCAGCGAGTACCTGGAGCGCTTCTATACCGCGGTGCTCAAAGCGCCCGAGTCGCCGTACCCACCTGAGCAGAGCGAGCAGACCCCGGCCACGCAGTTCGCGCCACGGGCGACCATCCAGGACTTGATCACCGCGGGTAGCCAAGACCCGAACAAGGCGCAGAAAAGCTACCTGGTGCAGAAGGGACCGCACCTGTTCGCCAGCACCTACGAGCGGGTAGGCGGCGGTACCATGTGGCACTGGATGGGCACGGCCCTGCGCCTGTTGCCCAACGACTTTCGCATGCGCACTGCGTACAACGTCGGGGTCGACTGGCCGCTCAGTTACGACGACCTGCAGACTGCCTACTGCCGCGCCGAGGAAGAGATGGGCGTGTCCGCGGATGTCGCCTCGCAGACTTACCTGGGCGTGACCTTCCCGCAGGGCTACAAATACAGCATGCATGGCATCCCGCCGTCGCTGGTTGACCAGGGCCTGGGCAAGCACGTCACGGGCACCGTGTACCAAAGCCCGGAGAAGGGGCCTGACGGCAAGCCGTACCCAGGTGTCACCCTCAACGTCCGGCAGACGCCGGCCGGGCGCAACTCGCAGAATGATAACGGCCGTCGGGTGTGCGCTGGCAATACCAGCTGCACGCCGATCTGCCCGATCCAGGCCAAGTACGACGCCACCGTGACCATGGCCAAGGCACTGGATACCGGCAACGTGCGCATCCTTTACCAGACCGTGGCGAGCCAGGTGCAGGTCGATGCCAATGGGGTCACGGGCATCGATTTCATCCAGTACCAGAACAACGGTACGCGCCAGAACGGCACGGCCCAGGGCAAACGCTACGTAATCGCCGCCCACGCGATCGAAACGCCGAAATTGCTGCTCAACTCCATCGGCCCGAACAGCCCTAAAGGGGTCGCCAACAGCAGCGGCCAGGTCGGCCAGGCATTGGCTGACCACCCGGTGTACCTGGCCTGGGGCCTGATGCCTGAAGGCAAGCCGCTGTTCCCGTTCCGGGGGCCGTTGTCCACCTCGGGGATTGAGGACATGCGCGATGGCCCGTTCCGCAGCCAGCGTGCCGCCTGGCGTATCGAAATCGGCAACGAGGGCTGGAACTGGTCGGTGAACGACCCCTACACCTCGGTCTGCGATTTTATCGACGGGACCAACCACGGCGGCGCTAACCCCAGCAAGCTGGCGTTGTCCGGCCAGGCGCTGGTGCAGCAGCTCAACAGCGTGCTGACCCGCCAGTTCCGTCTGGGCTTCTTGGTCGAGCAGGTGGAGAAAGACCCCGATAATGCGCTGTGCCGGGTGGAGAGGAGTACGGAGTTCGCCGACGGCTTGGGCCTGCCTCGGCCGCAGATCACCTACGAACTGTCCGACTACACCAAGGAGGGTTTCAAGCAGGCGCGCCTGGCCGCCACGCACATCATCACCGAACTGATGGGCGCTACCGAGCTGACCGACCTGAACCCTAAGCTTGAGCCCGGCTCGCAAACGGTGTTTGAGTACGACGGCCAGAACTACCCGTTCTACGGCGCTGGCCACCTGATGGGCACCTACCGCATGGGCTCGGACCGCACCACGTCGGTGGTGGACAAGGACCAGCGCAGCTGGGACCACCCCAACCTGTTCCTGGTCGGCGACGGCGTGTTCCCCACTACCGGCACCGCCAACCCGACCTTGACCATCACCGCGTTGACGTTCCAGGCCGCCGACGTGGTGGCCAGCGACCTGCTCAAGCGCACCGTGCAGGTGCAGGCCAACCAGGCATGGCAGGGCACGGGCATGCAGGTCAATGGGCAGAGCTGGCAGTTGGCGGTATGCACGGGCGGGCAGTGGACGGCGAACCCGGCCACCGGCATGGTTGGCGCGGCGGGCAACCCAAGGTTGATCGCCAAGCCCGGCTATGCCTTGCCTGGTCAACCGGAAGGGGCGTTGATCGGGCGTATCGGCAACGGCGGTGCGCCGTTCCTGGTCGGCAACCAGGTGCAATTGCCGCGTGGCCAGCAAGGTGAGTTGCAGCTGTGCATCAATGACGACCTGGACGGGCGTTACGGGGCTGGCCTGAGCGATAACCTGGGCAGCCTGTCGGTGGAGGTGCGTTTCGGGGCGGTGTAGGCCCTGTCATGGCAACCCCACAATACGCCGGCGATGTCGCAGTATTGTGGGGTTGCTCTCTGAGCCCAGGTGAGTCAGGGGGGTGTCGCAGTGCGCAGGGTCATTGTGTGGCGCGCTGGTTTTCCAGGTCTTCAAGCTCAACGCGGTATTGGTGTGCTTCGTGTTCGTTATGGAACATGCCCACCAGTTGGCCTTGCTGGTACACATCCCAGATCCGCACGCCAGCGGCCAGGCCTTCGTGGGACATTCTCGATTCGTCGCGTTCGGTTACTTGGACAGTCATCGGTAAACTCCACTTCTTCAAGATGGCTGCGACAGTGTGTCGCACGTCTTCTTTATAGAGTTTGTTAGCAGACTAAGTAAGTAAAACAGGCATGAAACAAGTTTCATGAAGCTCGAAGGGATGCTGCCTGGGGGGGCTTCTTCGCAGCAAAGAAAAGCCCCGCACAGGGCGGGGCTTCAGGTGTTGCAGGCAGTGCGCGATCAGTTGCCCTTCACCGGCTTGCCATCGACCGTGCCATCCTGCAGCACGATCACGTACTCCTTGCCATCGGTCTCCACCTGGCGCAGTTGCACCAGCAGGTAGTCCCAGTTCTTGGCGAACCACAGCTCGGTGATGCGCTTGCTCTGGCTGGGATCGCGCACGCGCTCGACCTTCACGGCATCGACCTGGCCGGTCTTGGTGGTGACCTTTTCGGTGCCCAGCACGCGGAAGTCGTAGGTGTCGATCTCGTCGCCGTCGACCACCTGGTAGGTCATGCTCTTCTTGCCTGCGGCCACGTCGTGCTGCAGGGCCAACTGGTAGGAGGACTTGTCCAGTACGCCGCGGTTCAGTGTCAGGTTGACGGCATCGCCACGGTCGTTGCCGGTGATTTTCTTGGTGCTCCAGTTGAAGTCCAGGTCGACCTTTTTGGCCTTGCCCAGGCCGCCGCGCTCGAAGTGATACTTCTGCGGCAGCAGGGTGTCGTTGTCCAGGCGCAGGGTGCTTTGCTCGGTCAGGCTGGCGATCATCATGGAAGCCTTGAAGTTAAGGTCCCAGGTACCATCGGCATTTTTGACCAGGCTGCGCTCGGCGGTGCCGCTCATGGGCAGCTGCTTCCAGTCGGCGGTGTAGCTGGCCGAGAAGGGCTTCAGTTCAGCTGCCTGGAGGGGCAGGGCGAGCACGGCGAGAGCCAAGAGCAGGGCGCGACGCATAAATTCTCCTAGGATCGAATCAAGTGACCGCTGGCCGCCAGTGGCTGGCCGTCCAGTAATGCACCGTGTTCGCCGAGACGCAAGCGCCCTTCAGCGAACCAGCGCACCGCCAGTGGGTAGATCAGGTGTTCCTGATGGTGTACCCGCTGTGCCAGGCTTTCGACGGTGTCATCAGACGCCACCGGTACCACAGCCTGTACGACCAGTGGGCCGCCATCGAGTTCCTCAGTCACGAAGTGTACGCTGCAGCCATGCTCGGCGTCGCCAGCTTCCAATGCCCGGCGATGCGTATGCAGGCCCTTGTACTTGGGCAGCAGCGACGGGTGGATGTTGAGCAGGCGGCCCTGATAGTGGCGCACGAAGTCGCCACTGAGGATGCGCATGAAACCGGCCAGCACCACCAGGTCCGGGGCAAAGCCGTCGATGCGCGCCATCAGCGCGGCATCGAAGGCTTCACGGCCGTCGAACTGGGTGTGGTCGAGCACGACGCTGTCGATACCGGCCGCTGCGGCGCGTTGCAGGCCGTAGGCATCGGCGCGGTTGGAAACCACCGCGCGGATACGCACCGGGCTGTCCTGCCCTTGGCAGCTGTCGATCAGGGCTTGCAGGTTGCTGCCGGAGCCCGACAGCAGTACCACTACATTGCAGGTCTTGCTCGGCATCAGTGTGCCTTGAGGTTCTGCAGCTCGACCTGGGCAGCGCCTTCGGCGGCTTCGGCGATGTGGCCGATTACCCACGGTTGCTCACCGGCGGCGCGCAGTTCGTTCAGAGCGGCTTCGACCTGGTCCTGGGCCACGCAGATGACCATGCCCACGCCGCAGTTCAGTACGCGGTGCATTTCGTGCTCGTCGACGTTGCCCTTTTCCTGTAGGAAGTCGAACACCGCCGGGCGCTGCCAGCTGGCCACGTCAACCACGGCCTGGGCGTTTTTCGGCAGTACGCGCGGGATGTTGTCCAGCAGGCCGCCGCCGGTGATGTGGGCCATGGCCTTGACGGCGCCGGTGTTTTTGATCAGCTGCAGCAGCGGTTTGACGTAGATGCGGGTCGGCGCCATCAGCAGGTCGGTCAGCGGCTTGCCGTCCAGCTGGGTGTTCTCGATGTCGGTAGCCGACACTTCGAGGATCTTGCGGATCAGCGAGTAGCCGTTGGAGTGCGGGCCCGAGGATGGCAGGGCGATCAGCGCGTCACCGGTGGCAACCTTGGAGCCGTCGATGATTTCGGCCTTTTCCACCACGCCTACGCAGAAACCGGCCAGGTCGTAGTCTTCGCCTTCGTACATGCCAGGCATTTCGGCGGTTTCACCACCGACCAGCGAGCAGCCGGCCAGTTCGCAACCGGCGCCGATGCCGGTGACCACGGTGGCGGCCACGTCAACGTTCAGCTTGCCAGTGGCGTAGTAGTCGAGGAAGAACAGCGGCTCGGCGCCGCAGACGACCAGGTCGTTGACGCACATGGCGACCAGGTCCTGGCCGATGCTGTCGTGCTTGTTCAGGTTCAGCGCCAGGCGCAGCTTGGTGCCGACGCCGTCGGTGCCGGAGACCAGCACCGGCTGTTTGTAGCCGGCCGGGATCTCGCAGAGGGCGCCGAAGCCGCCCAGGCCACCCATGACTTCAGGGCGTGCGGTGCGTTTTGCCACGCCCTTGATGCGTTCGACCAGTGCTTCGCCGGCGTCGATGTCTACACCGGCGTCCTTGTAGCTCAGGGAGGGTTGCTTGCTCATTGATCCAGGCCTTTAGGAGGGAGGGATTCTTAAAAACGACCATGACGGCCAAAGCCGGCTGATAAGCGGCGGCGGTCTGAAACGTCAGTGGTCTGTGAAGGCGCGCGATTTTATCAGGGTTGCCGGGCAGCGGCCATCCTCAGGCCGACGGGCAGGGCGGTAATTGTTGAAAAAAGCGGGAGGGTGGTTGATGCGGTTGCATGTGTATAAGCTGCAAGCAACGAGCTTGCGGCTGCACGACAATGCAGCCTGGCGCTCGGCCTGCTTTTTCTTGCAGCTTGAAGCTTACGGCTTGAAGCTCGACTGGACAGGAATCCTCCATGCGTTTGTTCAATATTCTGGCAGCCGGTTGCCTGGCCCTGATCTCGGCCACGGCCCTGGCTGAAAATGTCTCCGGCCTTTATCAGGTGCGCGAGCCGGTCACCGGGCCGGGCGCCGAAGCCCGTACCGCAGCCACAGTCAAAGCCCTGGACACGTTGGTGCAGCGTCTGACCGGTGACCCAAAGGCCGTGCAGAGCCCTGCATTGGCCGAGCTGCGCAAGGACCCACAGCAGATCATCAACCAGGTGGGCAGCGAAGCCGGCCCGCCTGAGTCGGTCGTGGTCGAGTTCGACCCCGGTAGCACCGAGCGGGCTTTGCGCAAGGCTGGCCTGGCTTTGTGGGGCAGTAACCGGCCCTCGATACTGGGGTGGTGGCTGAACGACACCGTTGAGGGCAGCAACCTGGTCGGTGATGGCCAGGCCAGTGCCCAACCCCTGCGCCGCGCCGCCCAGCACCGTGGTCTGCCGTTGCGCTTGCCGCTGGCCGACTTGCAGGAGCAGCTGGTCGCCAATGCCAAGCAGGTCGAAGGCAACGATCCGGCACCGCTGCGCGAAGCTTCCGAGCGCTACGGCGCCGATGCTTTGCTGGCGGTACATGCCCAGGAAGCCGACGGCAAGTGGCAGGGCAAGTGGCAGCTGTGGCTGGGCGACCAGCGTGAGCAGGGCACTGCCGAGGGCGCCGACCAGGCCGCCTTGGCTGACGCGGTGATGATGGCGGTAAGCAGCCGCCTGGCGCCGCGCTACGTTACCCGGCCGGGTGCCAGCAGCCAGTTGCAGGTGCAAGTGCAGGGCATGAACCTGCAGCGCTATGCCGAACTGGCTCGCGTGCTGGAGCCCTATGGCCCACGCTTGCAGGCGGCTGAAGGTACTACCCTGACCTACGGGGTTACGGGCAATCGTGAACAGCTGCGTGCCCAGCTTGGCCTGGCCAAGCTGCAGGAAGTGCCGGTCGAGCAGGCACCGGCGGTGCCGGCCATGCCAGCACCGGCAGTGGACGCCGCAGCCGGGCAGCCCGCGCCTGCGCAGCCAGCACCCAAGCCGTTCGACGGCTTGCGTTTTCGCTGGTAAGGGGCGCTTACCGTGACTGACATGCGTCGCTGGATCTGGCTGGGCGCTGCACTGCTGATCGCTGTGCTGCTTTATAGCCTGCACAATATTCTTACGCCGTTCCTGGTCGGCATCATGCTGGCCTACCTGGCCGACCCGCTGGTCGATCGTCTCGAGCGCCTGGGGCTTTCGCGTACCTGGGGTGTGGTGGTGGTGTTCGGCCTGTTCACCCTGTTGCTGTTGGCGTTGTTGCTGGTGCTTGTGCCGATGCTGGCCAAGCAGTTGGTGCGCCTGTACGAGTTGGCGCCGCAGATGCTCGACTGGCTTGAGCATGTCGCGCTGCCGTGGGTACAGGGCCGCCTTGGCCTGGCCGATGGTTTCTGGAAGTTCGACAAGATCAAGGCCGCCATCGGCGCGCACATGGGGCAGACCACCGATATCGTCGGCATGCTGCTGTCCCAGGCCACCGCCTCAAGCCTGGCGTTGGTGGGCTGGTTGGCCAACATGGTGCTGATTCCGGTAGTGGGCTTCTATCTGCTGCGCGATTGGGACTTGATGATGGGCAAGCTGCGCGGCCTGCTGCCGCGCCAGCGCGAGCCACAAGTGATGGGCCTGGCAGGTGAATGCCATGAAGTGCTGGGGGCATTCGTGCGCGGGCAACTGATGGTGATGCTGGCCCTGGGCGTCATCTATTCAGCCGGCCTGATGCTGGTGGGGCTCGAACTCGGTCTGCTGATCGGCATGCTTGCAGGCCTTGCGGCCATCGTGCCTTACATGGGCTTCATCATTGGCATTGGTGCCGCGCTGGTGGCCGGCCTGTTCCAGTTCGGTGGCGACCTGTATCCGATGCTGGGCATCGTTGCGGTGTTCATGGTCGGGCAGGCGCTGGAGGGTATGGTGCTGACCCCTCTGCTGGTGGGCGATCGCATCGGCCTGCACCCGGTTGCGGTGATCTTTGCCATCCTCGCCGGGGGTGAACTGTTCGGCTTCACCGGTGTGCTGCTGGCGCTGCCGGTGGCGGCGGTGATCATGGTGCTGCTGCGGCATGTGCATGCCCTGTACAAGGAATCGGATATGTACGCTGGGAACATCGACCCGGAGCTTTGAACACCCTGTGTTTCGTCTTGAGCTGTTTCGCGCCCGCGAAATTGAGCGTCGCCTCGCGGCGCCCGATCTCGCGGGCGCTGAGCACGGTTTGTCCTGCATCCGTCGTTCGCTTGTGCAGCGCAACTTGTTGATTTTGCTTGCCCTATCTGCAGTCGAGATTGTGCGCCCCGCGTTGCGGGTATAGACTTTGCAGATTGTTCACCAAAGGCCCCCAGCGGTCCCGTCGACCGCCCGCGAGCATGAAACCACCGATCCAGTTGCCCCTGGGTGTGCGCCTGCGCGATGACGCCACCTTCATCAACTACTATCCGGGCGCCAATGCTGCGGCATTGGGTTACGTCGAGCGGCTATGCGAAGCCGACGCCGGCTGGACCGAGAGCCTTATCTACCTGTGGGGCAAGCAGGGTGTTGGCCGTTCCCACCTGCTGCAGGCCGCCACCCATCGCTTCCAGCAACGTGGCGAGCCTGCTGTCTACCTGCCGCTGGCGCAATTGCTCGATCGTGGCGTCGAACTGCTCGACTACCTGGCCCAGTACGAACTGGTGTGCATCGACGATCTGCACGTGATCGCCGGCAAGGCTGATTGGGAAGAGGCCATGTTCCACCTGTTCAACCGCCTGCGCGATAGCGGCCGACGCTTGCTGCTGGCTGCCTCGGCATCACCGCGTGAGCTGCCGATCAAGCTGCCGGACCTGAAGTCGCGGTTGACCCTGGCCCTGGTGTTCCAGATGCGCGGCCTGTCCGACGAAGACAAGCTGCGCGCCTTGCAGCTGCGAGCTTCGCGCCGTGGCCTGCACCTGACCGACGAAGTCGGCCATTTCATCCTCACCCGCGGCGCGCGGAGCATGAGCGCGTTGTTCGACTTGCTCGAGCGCCTCGATCAGGCGTCGCTGCAGGCACAACGCAAGCTCACCATTCCGTTTCTCAAGGAAACCCTCGGCTGGTAACCCCCTGAAAACCTTGGGCCAGAGCGGTAAAACAAAAAAGTCACATCTTTTTCGATAAAATTTGCAAATGGCCATGATAGAGGGCATAGTTTCACCCTTCTAAAGGATTACAGACACGGTCGTGCCCATGCTGAAGCGCTTCGCACCCCTCGTGCCACTCGCACTCGTGACCCTGCTTTTTGGCTGCGCGGCCCAAGGCCCGGTATCCCAGCCCCAGGATCACACGCCGATCACTGCACAATCGGCAATCAACGCCAAAGCCTCTTCTTCGTCGGTGTTCGGCGAGCCGGAAGAGCTGGCCACCGAAGATGACCTGGCGTCTTTCTCCGGCAGCAAGCCTTACCAATTGCCGGTTCTGGCTGACAGCATTCTCGAGCGCGGCATGTCGTTGATCGGCACCCGCTACCGCTTCGGTGGTACCTCGGAAAAGTCCGGCTTCGACTGCAGTGGCTTCATCGGTTACCTGTTCCGCGAAGAGGCGGGCATGACGCTGCCGCGCTCCACGCGTGAAATGATCAACGTCGATGCCCCGAAAGTGGCCCGCAACAAGCTCAAGCCAGGTGACCTGCTGTTCTTCAGCACCAATGGCCGTGGCCGGGTAAGCCATGCCGGGATCTACCTGGGTGACAACCAGTTCATCCACTCCAGCAGCCGCCGCAGTGGTGGTGTGCGCATCGACAGCCTCGGTGATCGTTACTGGAGCAAGACCTTCATTGAAGCCAAGCGAGCCTTGGCCATGGCGCCGACCAACATCGCGCGCAACTGATATCAAAATGATGTACCCTGCCGCGGCGGTGATGCTTTAAAAAAAGCTCGCCGCCGTGCGCATTTACAGAAAGCGTCTAATCTAAATTCTCAACTCTTTTCGGCTGCAGCGCAGCGGTCTCAGACAGGATGTTCTGGCCATGGTAAAGATGGCGCGCTTCGCATTTTTCTCCTTGGCAGCCTTGCTGGCTGCATGCTCCAGCCGTGCGCCTGCGCCGGCCCCTGTGGTACAGCCGCAGGTGACCTATAGCCAGCCCAGTCCTTCACCGATTGCCGATGACGTACTGATCCGCGCCATTGGTCTGGTTGGCACGCCCTATCGTTGGGGGGGCAATACGCCGGACTCCGGCTTCGACTGCAGCGGCCTGATCAAGTATGTGTACCGTGATGCTGCTGGCATCAGCCTGCCGCGCTCGACGCGAGAGATGATTGTCATGCGCGCACCGACGGTGGATGTCAGTTCGCTGCAGTCTGGTGACCTGGTGTTCTTCGCCACCAGTGGCGGCTCGCAGGTCAGCCATGCCGGCATCTATGTCGGGGACGGGCGCTTCGTGCATGCACCTTCCACCGGTGGTACCGTGCGCCTGGACTACCTGTCGAACAGCTACTGGGCCAAGGCCTACCTGCAGGCCAAGCGGGTGATTCCGCAAGGGCATCTGGCACAGAATCCTTGATATCCATGCCTGTAAGCGGTCCCGTTGAGCTTGGGGCCGCTACAGGCTGCCGAGATTCAGGGGGCTACGCCCACCCGCCAAAATCACATTGCCGCCATCGTCGGCCACCGGTATCCCGCCTTGGCCGGCTTCAGTTGGCCTCGCGCCGGCCTCATTGAAGTCGCGCATACTTTGGCGGCATCACCCGCTTCGATTGACGCTCCCGGTGCAACCCTCTAACCTTCGCGGCGTGTTTCAGGTGCCCTGCCAGCCCCGACTGGGCAGGGTGAAACTGGGAAGCCGGTGGGCGCCAGCATGGCGCGATTCCGGCGCTGCCCCCGCAACGGTGGATGAGTAAAAGGCCGCGCAGGGCCACTGGATGCCAGCATCCGGGAAGGCGCGCAGGCCAGGGCCAAGGCCCACTCACAAGCCCGGAGACCGGCCTGATACTGCCAACGGCATCACGGAGGGTGATGCGCGGTGCACCGTGGCGCCCAGCCATGGCCTCTGCGCGTTCTCCGTTTGCCTGCCTATTACCTGTCGCCGCGCATTGCCGTGGTGCCAGCCAGCGGAGAACCCTGATGAGCGATTCCACCGAACGCGACGAACGCCACCTGGCGCGCATGCAGCGCAAGAAGGCGGTCATCGACGAACGCATCGCCAATTCCCCTAACGAATGCGGCCTGCTGCTGGTGCTGACCGGCAATGGCAAGGGCAAGAGCAGTTCGGCCTTCGGCATGCTCGCGCGCGCCTTGGGCCACGGCATGCAATGCGGTGTGGTGCAGTTCATCAAGGGCCGCAACAGCACCGGCGAGGAGCTGTTCTTCCGCCGCTTCCCCGAACAGGTGCGCTACCACGTGATGGGCGAGGGCTTTACCTGGGAAACCCAGGACCGCCAGCGTGACATCGCCGCTGCGCAAGCCGCCTGGGCGGTGTCGCGCCAGTTGCTGCAGGACCCAGGTGTACAGTTCGTGGTGCTGGACGAGCTCAACATCGCCCTCAAACATGGCTACCTCGACCTGGACCAGGTACTGTCCGACATTCAGGCCCGCCCGCCCATGCAGCATGTGATTGTCACTGGCCGCGCTGCGAAGCCTGAGATGATCGAACTGGCCGACACCGTGACCGAAATGGGCATGCTCAAGCACGCCTTCCAGGCCGGTATCCGCGCACAGAAGGGCGTCGAACTGTGAGTCGATCGCGCCACTGCCCCGCCGTGTTGATCGCGGCACCCGCCTCAGGCCAGGGCAAGACTACCGTCACTGCTGCGTTGGCCCGCCTGCACCACAACCTCGGGCGCAAGGTGCGGGTGTTCAAATGCGGGCCCGACTTTCTTGACCCGATGATTCTCGAACGGGCCAGTGGCGCGCCGGTGTATCAGCTGGACCTGTGGATGATCGGTGCCGAGGAAAGCCGTCGGCTGCTGTGGGAAGCTGCTGGCGAGGCTGACCTGATCCTCATCGAAGGGGTGATGGGGCTGTTCGACGGCACCCCGTCAAGCGCTGACCTGGCGCGCCACTTTGGCGTGCCGGTGCTGGCGGTGATCGACGGCACAGCCATGGCCCAGACCTTCGGTGCCCTGGCCCTGGGCCTGGCGCGGTACCAGGCCGATCTGCCGTTCGCCGGCGTGCTGGCCAATCGGGTAGGCAGCCTGCGTCATGCGCAACTGCTCGAAGGCAGCCTGACCGAGGGCTTGCGCTGGTATGGCGGCTTGTCCCGCGAACGCGGCATCGAACTGCCCAGCCGCCACCTGGGCCTGGTGCAGGCCAGCGAGCTGAATGACCTGGACACCCGCCTGGACGCTGCCGCCGAAGCGTTGGGCGCCAGTTGCGATGCGGCGTTGCCGCCGCCAGTCAGCTTTGCCGAGCCTGAACCGCAAGCCTGTGTTGCTACGCTGGCCGGTGTGCGCATTGGCGTGGCGCGGGACGAGGCGTTCGCCTTCACGTATGGCGCTAACCTCGACCTGTTGCGCAACCAGGGTGCCCAGCTGGTGTTCTTCTCGCCGCTGCACGACCACGAACTGCCGGCGGTCGACAGCCTGTATCTGCCGGGTGGTTATCCTGAGCTGCATCACCATGCGCTGGCCGCCAACGCACCGATGTGCGAGGCGATCCGCGCCCACCACGCGCAGGGCAAGCCATTGCTGGCCGAGTGCGGCGGCATGCTTTACCTGCTCGATGCCCTGACTGACGTGGCCGGTGAACGTGCCGAACTGCTCGGCCTGCTGCCGGGTGAGGCGACCATGCAGAAGCGCCTGGCCGCCCTGGCGCTGCAGGCGGTGGAGCTGCCGGAGGGGACCTTGCGCGGTCACACCTATCACCATTCGCTGACCAGCACTGCGCTGGAACCGATTGCCCGAGGTCTGAGCCCCAACGGCGGGCGTGGCAACGAGGCGGTTTATCGTCTGGGCCGGCTCACGGCCTCTTACGTGCACTTCTATTTCCCTTCCTGCCCGGATGCGGCGGCGGCACTGTTGCGACCATGAATGATCACGCCTATAGCGACGCCGAGCGCGCCGCCATTTACCGGGCCATCGGCGAGCGCCGCGACATGCGCCATTTTGCGGGTGGCCAGGTGGCGCCCGAGCTGCTTGGCCGCTTGCTGGCGGCCGCGCATCAGGCGCCCAGTGTCGGGCTTATGCAGCCGTGGCGCTTTATCCGCATCACCCAGCGTGACCTGCGCGGGCGCATCCAGGCCTTGGTGGAGGCGGAGCGGGTACGCACGGCCGAGGCGTTGGGCGAGCGATCCGATGCCTTCATGAAATTGAAGGTGGAGGGCATAAACGATTGTGCCGAGCTGCTGGTGGCGGCCTTGATGGACAACCGCGAGCCTCACATCTTCGGCCGCCGCACCCTGCCGGAGATGGACCTGGCCTCGCTGGCCTGTGCCATCCAGAACCTGTGGCTGGCCGCGCGTGGCGAAGGGCTGGGCATGGGCTGGGTGTCGCTGTTCGACCCGCAGGCGTTGGCCGCGCTGCTGGGCATGCCCGCCGGGGCCAAGCCGGTGGCGGTACTGTGCCTTGGGCCGGTCGCCGCGTTCTATCCGGTGCCGATGTTGGTGCAGGAAAGCTGGGCCGAAGAGCGGCCCCTGAGTGAAATGCTTTACGAAAACCAATGGGGAGAGCGTCAATGAGCGTGGCCTTGCTGACCGTGGCCGGGGTGGCCCTGGACGCTTTGCTGGGCGAACCACAGCGGCGCCACCCCTTGGTGGCGTTCGGCAACATGGCCGGCACCCTGGAGCGCCGCCTGAATGCGGGCGGGCGCGGCTGGCGCAGCCACGGCGTGAGCGCGTGGTTTCTGGCGGTGGTGCCGCTGACCCTGGTGGCGCTGGTCCTTTCGTGGCTGCCGTATATTGGCTGGCTGGTTGACGTGCTGGCGCTTTACTGCGCCGTGGGGCTGCGCAGCCTGGGCGAGCATGTGCTGCCGGTGGCCAACGCCTTGCGCCAGGGCGACCTGGCGGAGGCGCGGCACCGCGTTGGCTACCTGGTCAGCCGCGAAACGCGCGAACTGGACGAGCCAGCAGTGGCCCGAGCGGCGACCGAGTCGGTGCTGGAGAACGGCAGCGATGCAGTGTTCGCCGCGTTGTTCTGGTTTGTGGTGGCCGGTGCGCCAGGCGTGGTGCTGTACCGCCTGAGCAACACGCTGGATGCCATGTGGGGCTACCGTAACGAACGTTTCGAGCGCTTTGGCTGGTGCGCGGCGCGCATCGACGATGTGCTCAACTACATACCTGCAAGGCTGGTGGCCCTGACTTATGCCCTGTTGGGCAAGACCCGTCTGGCCCTGGCCTGCTGGCGCAAACAGGGCCCGCTGTGGGACAGCCCCAACGCCGGGCCGGTGATGGCTGCCGGCGCCGGCGCGCTGGGCGTCGAGCTTGGTGGCCCGGCGGTGTACCACGGCGAACTGCATGAGCGGCCGCGTCTGGGCGAGGGGCCAGTGGCCGATGCCGATGCCATCGAGCGCGGCTGGCAGCTGGTGCAGCGCGGCGTGTGGCTGTGGCTGCTGATGATTTGCCTGGGGGCCTATATCAATGCTTGAACATGGTGGCCGCCTGTTACGCGCGGTGCAGCAATACGGTATTGCCCGTGAGCAGTGGCTCGACCTGTCCAGCGGCATTGCGCCCTGGCCATTTCCTGTCCCGCCGATTCCCGTCGACGCCTGGGCCCGCCTGCCAGAAACCGAGGACGGCCTGGAGGACGCCGCGCGCGCGTATTACGGCGCCCGCCAGTTGCTGCCGGTAGCCGGCTCCCAGGCCGCTATCCAGGCCTTGCCGCTGCTGCGTACAACGGCCCGGGTTGGCGTGCTGACGCCGTGCTATGCCGAACACCCCTATGCCTGGCAACGGGCGGGGCACCAACTGCTGGCGCTGGATGAGGCGCAAGTTGAGGCTGCGCTCGACGGCCTCGATGTGCTGGTGCTGGTGAACCCCAACAACCCGACCGGCCAACGGGTGTCGCGTGAACGTCTGCTGGCTTGGCATGCTCGCCTGGCTGCCCGCGGTGGTTGGCTGCTGGTCGACGAAGCATTCATGGACAACACCCCGGCGGACAGCGTGGTGGACTGCGCCGAACGCCCGGGGCTGATCGTGCTGCGCTCGTTTGGCAAGTTCTTCGGCTTGGCCGGCGTGCGCCTGGGCTTCGTTGCCGCCGAACACAGCTTGCTGCTGCGCCTGGCCGAGCTGCTCGGCCCCTGGACCGTCAACGGCCCGACCCGGGTGCTGGCCCAGGCCAGCCTGACCGATCAAACTGCCCAGCGCGCGCAGGCCGAACGCTGTGCTGCTGCCGGCCAGCGGCTTGCGCACGTGTTGCGCATTGCCGGCCTGGCGCCTAGTGGTGGCTGCGACCTGTTCCAGTACGTGCGTAGCGAGCACGCTGCACGCCTGCATGAATTTCTCGCCCGGCGCGGCATCCTGGTACGGCTGTTCGAACAGCCAGCAGCCGTGCGCCTGGGGTTGCCTGCTTGCGCGGCGGACGAACAGCGCCTGGCCCAGGCCCTGGCGGCTTATCAGAAGGAAACGGCATGACGACCCTCATGGTGCAAGGCACCACCTCCGACGCAGGCAAGAGCACACTGGTGACCGCGTTGTGCCGCTGGCTGTTGCGCCAGGGCGTCGCTGTGGTGCCCTTCAAGCCACAGAACATGGCGCTGAACAGCGCGGTGACGGCTGATGGCGGGGAAATCGGCCGTGCCCAGGCGGTGCAGGCCCAGGCCTGCCGGCTACAACCGCACACCGACATGAACCCGGTGCTGCTCAAGCCCAACAGCGATACCGGCGCCCAGGTCATCATCCACGGTCGGGCGGTCACCAGCATGAATGCAGTGGCCTACCACGACTATAAAACCACGGCCATGCAAGCGGTGCTGGCGTCTCACCAACGCCTGAGTGCCGCGTACCCGGTGGTCATGGTCGAGGGTGCGGGGTCGCCGGCAGAGATCAACCTGCGTGCCGGCGATATCGCCAACATGGGCTTTGCCGAAGCGGTGGACTGCCCGGTGATCCTGGTGGCCGACATCAACCGCGGTGGTGTGTTCGCCCATCTGGTGGGCACGCTGGAATTGCTGTCGACCACTGAACAGGCGCGAGTCAAAGGTTTTGTCATCAACCGCTTCCGTGGCGATATCGCCCTGCTGCAGCCAGGGCTGGACTGGCTGGAACAACGCACCGGCAAACCGGTACTGGGCGTACTGCCTTACGTTACCGACCTGCACCTGGAAGCCGAAGACGGTATCGATGTGCGTCAAGGCGTCAAGCACGCGCGCGTGCTCAAGGTGATCGTGCCAGTGCTGCCGCGTATCAGTAACCACACCGATTTCGACCCGCTGCGCCTGCACCCGCAGGTGGACTTGCAGTTCATCGGCCCTGGCCAGCCGATTCCGGCTGCCGACCTCATCATCTTGCCGGGCTCCAAGAGCGTGCGGGGCGACTTGGCACAACTGCGCGAGCGCGGTTGGGACAAGGCCATCGAGCGGCACCTGCGCTATGGCGGCAAGCTGATCGGTATCTGCGGTGGCCTGCAGATGCTGGGGCGGGAAGTGCATGACCCGCTGGGGCTGGAGGGGGCCGCAGGCTCTAGCCAGGGGCTCGGCCTGCTCGACTATGCCACGGTGCTCGAAGCCGAGAAGCAACTGCGCAATGTGGCCGGCACGCTGAGCCTTGAAGCGGCAACGGTAACCGGTTATGAAATTCATGCTGGCGTTACGACGGGGCCTGCGCTGGCGCAACCCGCGGTCCAACTGGCTGATGGCCGCCATGATGGCGCTGTCAGTGTCGATGGCCAGATCCTCGCCACCTACCTGCATGGCCTGTTCGAAGGCAGCCAGTCGTGTGCCGCGCTATTGCGCTGGGCCGGGCTGGAGGATGTGCAGGCTATCGACTACGAAGCGTTGCGCGAACACGACATCGAGCGCCTGGCCGATCTGGTGGAGAAGCACCTGGACACCGCGCAGTTGCGCCAACTGTGTGGGGTAGCCTGACATGCGTAACCTGATTCTCGGTGGCGCCCGGTCTGGCAAAAGCCGCCTGGCCGAACAGTTGGCCAGTGCCAGCGGCTTGCCGGTGACCTACATCGCCACCAGCCAGCCGCTGGATGGCGAAATGAACGAACGCGTGTTGCTGCATCGTCAGCGCCGGCCGGATGACTGGGGGTTGATCGAAGAGCCCTTGGCCCTGGCCGCGGTACTGCGCGCCGAAGCGGCCGAAGGGCGCTGCCTGCTGGTGGATTGCCTGACCCTGTGGCTGACCAATTTGTTGATGCTGGAAGATGACCAGCGCCTGGCCGAGGAGCGTGATGCCCTGCTGGCGTGCCTGGAACAGTTACCTGGCACCCTTATCCTGGTCAGTAACGAAACCGGCCTGGGCGTCGTGCCCATGGGCGAGCTGACCCGGCGCTATGTCGACCTGGCCGGCTGGCTGCACCAGGCAGTGGCCGAACGCTGTCAGCGTGTCGTGCTGACCGTGGCCGGCCTGCCCTTAATCCTCAAAGGACCTGCACTATGACCCAAGCCTGGTGGCGTGACGCCTGCCAACCCCTCGACAACGCCGCCATGGACCAGGCCCGCGCCCGTCAGCAGCAACTGACCAAACCTGCAGGCTCGCTCGGCCAACTTGAAGCGCTGGCGATTCAGCTGGCTGGCCTTCAGGGGCTTGAACGACCCACGCTGGATCAGGTTGCCATCACCATTTTTGCCGGCGACCACGGCGTGGTCGAAGAGGGCATCTCGGCCTATCCGCAGGCGGTAACCGGGCAGATGCTATGTAACTTCGTCGGCGGGGGCGCGGCGATCAGTGTGCTGGCGCGGCAACTGCAGGCCAGCCTGGACGTAGTCGACCTGGGCACCATTGACGCGCAGTTGGAGCTGCCCGGCGTGCGTCATCTGCGCCTGGGCACCGGTACTGCCAACTTTGCCCGTCAACCCGCGATGACCGAAAACCAGCTGCAAGCGGCCTTGCAGGCTGGTCGCGACAGTGCCCAGCGCGCCGCCGAACAGGGCGCACAGCTGTTCATCGGTGGCGAGATGGGCATTGGTAACACCACAGCCGCCGCAGCCTTGGCCAGTGTTCTGCTGGGGTGTCCGGCGTCGGAGCTGAGTGGCCCTGGCACTGGCCTGGACAACGCCGGGGTACAGCACAAGGCTGAAGTCATCGAGAGGGCGCTGCGCCTGCATGGCCTGCGTGCTGAAGACCCGTTGCAGGTACTGGGCTGTGTTGGCGGTTTCGAGATCGCGGCGTTGGTCGGTGCCTACATAGGTTGTGCGCAGGCGGGTGTCGCGGTGCTGGTGGATGGCTTTATCTGCAGTGTCGCTGCGCTCGTGGCAGTGCGCCTCAACCCGCAGTGTCGGGCCTGGCTGTTGTTCGCTCATCAGGGCGCTGAGCCCGGGCACAAGGCCTTGCTTGCTGCACTGCAGGCCGAGCCCCTGCTGGCCTTGGGCTTGCGCCTGGGTGAGGGCAGTGGCGCTGCCTTGGCGGTGCCGCTGTTGCGCCTGGCCTGTGCGCTGCATGGGCAGATGGCGACCTTTGCCGAGGCCGCGGTGGCGGACCGCCCGGCATGATCCTCGACTTGCTGCGCCATGGTGAAACGGAACAAGGCGGCCTGCGTGGCAGCCTTGATGATGCCTTGACCGACAAGGGCTGGGCACAGATGCGCCGCGCGGTGGCCGACGGCGGCCCATGGCAGGTGCTGGTCAGCTCGCCGCTGCAACGTTGTGGGCGTTTTGCCGATGAGCTGGGTGCGCAGTTGAACCTGCCTGTGCAGCGTGAGCCCGCCCTGCAGGAACTGCACTTCGGTGATTGGGAGGGCCAAAGTGCCGCGCAGATCATGGAGCACCAGGCTGATGCACTGGGCCGTTTCTGGGCCGACCCTTACGCCTTCACACCGCCCAATGGCGAGCCGGTCGAGGCGTTTGCCGAACGGGTGCTGGCGGCTGTCGAGCGTTTGCGCCTTCAGCATGCCGGCAAGCGCGTGCTGCTGGTCACCCATGGCGGCGTCATGCGGCTGTTACTGGCCCGTGCCCGTGGCTTGCCCAGGGAGCAGTTGCTGCAGGTCGAGGTGGGCCATGGCGCGTTGATGCGGCTGTTGCCAGGTGGCGATGGGCAACTGGTCGAGGCGCCCTGAGATGTTGCCGTTCTGGATAGCCCTGCAATTTCTCAGCAGCCTGCCGGTGAGCCTGGCGGGCATGCCGGCACCGCGTGAGGTAGGGCATTCGCTGCTGTACTACCCGCTGGTCGGGTTGCTGTTCGGCTTGCTGCTGTGGTTGGCCAGTCATCTGCTTCAGGGCACGCCGTCGCCGCTGCACGCGGCTTTGCTGCTGACACTGTGGGTACTGCTCAGTGGTGCCTTGCACCTGGATGGCCTGGCGGACAGTGCCGACGCCTGGCTAGGTGGTTTCGGCGACCGTGAGCGCACCTTGCGGATCATGAAAGACCCGCGCAGTGGGCCGATTGCCGTGGTCACCCTGGTCTTGGTGTTGTTGCTGAAGTTTTGCGCATTGTGGGTGCTGGTCGGGCAGGGCATCGGCGCGCAATTACTGCTGGCGCCGTTGATCGGGCGGGCGGCGATGTTGGGCCTGTTCCTTGGCACACCTTATGTGCGACCTGGCGGGTTGGGCCAGGCGTTGGCCGAACATTTGCCCCGGCGCGCGGCGGGGTGGGTGTTGCTGGTTTGTGTGCTGTTCTGCCTCTTCTTGGGCGGATGGAGCGTGCTGCTGGCGCTGGCGGTGTTTGCCTGGTTGCGGCATCTGATGTGCCGGCGCCTGGGCGGGACCACCGGTGATACCGCCGGTGCGTTGCTGGAGCTGCTGGAGCTGGCCGTCGTGCTCGGGTTGGCGCTGGGGCTTTGAGCGCTTGATCTGGACGGCCCTTTAGCGGCTGCTTTGCGGTGCTTTCGCAGCACGCCATAGGTGTGGAGGGGCAGTAACTTCCAGAAACGGTCCGGAAGCGCCTGCCTCTTCCTTGCCGGCGTATCCTCAGCCTCCCCCCAGCAACCAGGTAGGCTTCCCGTGCGTCACTGGATCTTTGCCAGTCTATTGGTCCTGTCCACCCTCCCAGCCACTGCTGCAGACCTCATGGCGTTCTGGGACACCCCACGCCACGGCGGCAACAGCTTCAACCGGCTGCCACCCGATCAAGCCTACTTCGATGCCCTGAGGGGGTACGGCGCCACATGGGTGCGGCTGTCGTACGACAAATGGCAACCCGTGAAACGTGATTTCCTCCTCGGCAGCGCCGATACCTATGAAGGCCTGCCCGGCGCCGACCTGGCTGTGCTGCGTGCCACCCTCGACCGGGCGCACCAGGCGGGGCTCAAGGTGGTCATCGCGCCACTCTCGCTACCGGGTATGCGCTGGTCGCAAAACAACCAGGGCCAGTTCGATGATCGCCTGTGGCAAGACAAACGCTACTGGTCCCAGGCTGCGGCGTTCTGGCGAGATATGGCGCGCGAACTGAAAAGTCATCCGGCCATCGCGGCCTACAACTTGATCAATGAGCCAGCACCGGAGAAACAGGGCGGCCTGGCTGAACATGCCGAACTCGGGCAGATGCAGCAGTGGTATGCGCAAGCGCAGGGCGGTGCGCGCGATCTGCCCTTGCTGTACCGGCAACTGATAGCAGCCATACGCGAAGAAGACACTGACACGCCGATCATGGTCGATGCCGGCTGGTATGCAGGCGCAGACGCGTTCGGCTACTGGTCGGCGCCGCTGGAAGACCCGCGAGTGCTGTACAGCGTGCACATGTACGAGCCCTATGCCGCAACCAGTGCGCCGAATATGGCGCGCAAACAGCCCATCGCCTATCCAGGCCTCGTACCTTTTGCCGGGCAGACACAGCTGTGGGATGGGCGGCGAGTTGAGCGTTACCTGCGCCAGCCGCTGGCATGGGCCGAGGCCATGGGGCTGCCGCTGTCTCGCCTGGTGGTGGGTGAGTTTGGCTGCATGCGCAGGCTGCCGGGTTGCCGGCAGTACCTTGAAGATGTACTCGTCGTGCTGGATCGTAACCGGTTGCACTGGGCGTTCTATAGCTTTCGTGAAGACAACTGGGATGGCATGGACTACGAGCTGGGCACGGCGAAGGTGCCGTGGCGCTACTGGCAGGCGGTCGAGCAGGGCGCGCCAGACCCCTTGGCGCGCAAGGCCACGGTTGAGTTCGAACCGATCCGCAGGCGCTTGAACCCGGACTGACGCTTCTCACTCTTTCGTGAAACTTCTTGCAACACTCAGTACGCGGGTATATACACGTATCCATGCTGACCAGTGAATGCATCTGTACCCACCTACGTCGCGCCGCCCGCGGGGTGAGCCGGCATTACGACGAAGCCCTTGCCGGCTTCGGGGTCAATGTCGCCCAGTTTTCCCTGCTGCGGCACCTGCAGCGGCTCGACCGACCCAGCATCACAGCCCTGGCCGAAGCCATGGGGCTCGAGCGCAGTACCCTGGGCCGCAACCTGCGTGTGCTGGAGGCGGATGGGCTGGTAGCACTGGGCGATGGCGACGACCAGCGTAACCGCGTGGTGCTGTTGACCGAGGCGGGTAAGCAACTGCTGCACGTTGCCCACCCAGCCTGGGAGCAGGCCCAGAAAGAACTGGTTGAACGGCTTGGGGTGGGGCAGCGGGATGAACTGGTGCGACTGCTGGAACAACTGGCCTGAAGTGAAACGACTATAAGCGGGTATATACCCGCAAAACCTTGCGATGTGCTGGAGATAACGACAATGACTTCGGTGTGGCGAACCAGCGGATGGGTGTTGGTGGGGGCGGCCTTGATACTGGCGCTGTCTCTGGGCGTACGGCACGGCTTTGGCCTGTTTCTGGGGCCGATGAGTGCTGATTTCGGCTGGGGGCGTGGGGTGTTTGCCTTCGCCATTGCCCTGCAGAACCTGATCTGGGGCCTGGCGCAGCCGTTCGCCGGCGCCTTGGCCGACCGGCTTGGCGCGGCGCGGGTGGTCATCATCGGCGGTATTCTCTATGCCGTCGGTTTGATCTTGATGGGCTTGGCTGATTCGCCTTGGTCGTTGTCGCTGAGTGCGGGCTTGCTGATCGGCATCGGCCTGTCTGGCACGTCGTTCTCGGTCATTCTCGGTGTGGTCGGGCGTGCCGTGCCGGCCGAAAAGCGCAGCATGGCCATGGGGATCGCCAGCGCCGCCGGGTCATTCGGTCAGTTCGCCATGTTGCCGGGCACCCAAGGCCTGATTCAGTGGCTGGGCTGGTCGGCAGCGTTGCTGGTCCTGGGCCTTTTGGTGGCGTTCATCGTGCCTTTCGTCGGCCTGCTGCGCGATCGCCCGTTACCCAGTCACGGTGCCGAGCAGACCCTGGGCCAGGCGCTGCGCGAGGCGTGCACGCACTCTGGCTTCTGGTTGCTGGCGCTGGGCTTTTTTGTCTGTGGCTTCCAGGTCGTATTCATTGGCGTTCACCTGCCGGCCTACCTGGTTGACCAGCACCTGGCTGCGGCCACCGGTACGACAGTGCTGGCGCTGGTCGGCCTGTTCAACATCGTCGGTACCTTCACTGCTGGCTGGTTGGGCGGGCGCATGTCCAAGCCGCGCCTGCTGACCGGGTTGTACCTGCTGCGTGCGGTGGTGATCGTGCTGTTCCTGTGGGCGCCGGTGAGCGAGTTCAGTGCTTACCTGTTCGGCATTGCCATGGGGCTGCTGTGGTTGTCCACGGTTCCGTTGACCAATGGCACCGTGGCCACGGTGTTCGGGGTGCGCAACCTGTCCATGCTGGGCGGTATCGTGTTCCTGTTCCATCAGTTGGGTGCGTTCCTGGGGGGCTGGCTGGGTGGGGTGGTGTATGACCGCACCGGTAGCTACGACCTGGTCTGGCAGATTTCCATCCTGCTCAGCTTGTTGGCCGCTGCCCTTAACTGGCCGGTGCGCGAACGCCCGGTTTCACGCCTGCAGGCACAGGCTGCATGAACCGTTACCTGGTCCGCGGGCTGTTGGCTATTGCCGTGCTGCTGGTGCTGGCACTGGTGTGGTGGGGCTGGCATCAGGGAGGGATGGCGTTGATGCAACTGGGCATGGGTGTTTGTTAGGCGCTACCCTGCAAGTTCAAAGGTAGCGATGCAGGAGAGACGAGTCATGCGTGCACATTGGTTGACGGTGCCGGTGCTGGCCCTGCTTGCCAGTACATCAAGCTGGGCTGCAGATTGCCCGGCGTTGTTGCAGGGCAGCCTGCCGGAATTGCGCGGTAAGGGGCAGGTCGACCTCTGCGAGCGCTTTGCCGGCAAGCCGCTCGTGGTGGTGAATACTGCCAGTTATTGCGGTTTTGCCCCGCAGTTCGAGGGGCTTGAGGCGACGTACAAGGAATATCACGAGCAAGGCCTGGAAATGCTCGGCGTGCCGTCCAATGACTTCAAGCAGGAAGACGCCGACAGTGAGAAGACTGCCAAGGTTTGCTATGCCAACTACGGTGTCACCTTCACCATGACCAAGACGCAGGCGGTGCGGGGCAAGGATGCGATACCGCTGTTTGCGGAGCTGGCCAGCCAGAGCAGTGCGCCGAAGTGGAATTTCTACAAGTATGTTGTCGATCGCAAGGGCAAGGTGATCGGTAACTTCTCCAGCCTGACCAAACCGGATGATCCTGCGTTCCGCGCCGCTATCGAAAAGGCCATCGCCTCACAGCAGTAACCAGGCTGTGCTTGCTGCGGCTTTTGCGTCTAAGCGCGAGGCAGTTCAGGCGACGCAGATTGCGACTTCAGTAGGCCTTACGCCGTCCTCCTGAAGTCGCGGGATCAAGATCAAAAACAGGAAGTGGCTGGCTGCGGGTGACTTCACCGTGCATGCACGGTAATCGCCACCAACCGCACCACCACCGGCCGGACCACCAGCACACACACAAATGCCACCGGCATCGCCAGCTGATAGGCCTTGAGCACATTGCCCAGATACTCCGGGGTAAACCCGGCATTGGCCGCCGTGATCACGAAGCACATCAACAGCGCCATGATCGACGACATGTAGAACGCGAAAACGTAGGGAGTAGCGACGGGGTGCAATTTACGTCGACTGCGCGACCGGGACAGGTTGCTCATGCGAACTCCTGAAAGCTGAGTGGAAGCGCAGATTAGCAACCTGCCCCCTGCAGCTGTAGACCGGCAGCATTGAGTTCTTTATAAAGAAACTCTTACGAATCCAAGCGCTCACCATGGACCTGCTCAACGCCATTCGCTGCTTCATCAAGGTGGTCGAGGCCGGTAGCATCGCTGCTGGTGCCCGTATTCTCGGCCTCAGTCCGGCAGCCGTCAGCCAGAACCTGGCGCGGCTGGAAGGTCACCTGCAAGTACGCCTGCTCAGCCGAACCACACGCAGCATGGCCCTGACGCCCTCTGGCGCCCAGTATTACGAGCGTGTAAAGCATATCGAGCGTGATCTGGCCCTGGCCGAACAGGCAGTGACAACACCCGACAGCGAGCCTCAGGGGCGGCTGTGCATTGCCTCGACCTCTGCCTTCGGCCGCCATGTGCTGGCGCCATTGATTCCTGCTTTCAGTGCCCGCTACCCTTTACTTTCGATAGAGTTGGTAACGACTGATCGTCGGGTCAACCATGCCCGTGAAGACGTTGACGTGAGCCTGCGCATTGCCCCGCAGCTCGAAGACCAGCTGTTGGCCCGGCGCATCGCCCGCATCCCGTTCATTTGTTGTGCCTCACCCGGATACCTGCAAAGTGCTGGCGTACCTGCCACGCCCGAGGCCTTGCGCGGGCACCGTTGCCTGGTGTTTCGCTATCCGGTGGATGGCCGCTTCTTGCGCTGGGGCTTCATGCGGGACGGCCTGCGCTTCGAAGCGGAATTCGGCACTGTATTGATCAGCGACGATATCGATGCCCTGACCCAGATGGCCTTGCACGATGGTGGCATCACCCGTCTGGCCGAGTTCATCGTGCGGCCGCACCTGGCCTCGGGGGCCTTGGTGCCGCTGTTCGAATACTGCGACAGCAGCCAGGCTTACGCCCAGACCGAGCCCATGGACATCTACCTGTGCCTGGCCGATCGCTTTGCCATGACCACCAAGGTGCGCGCATTCATGGACTATCTGCGCGAATGCCTGGGCGACAGCTGGCAAGTGCAGGCATGAAAAAAACCGCCACGAGGGCGGTTTTCATGTCACGCACAGGAATCAGAAGCGGTAGGTGAGGGATGCACCGATACCGTGAGCGCTGTTCTCGTACTTGGCCTGGTAGCTGCCTTTCAACAGCCCTTGTTGCTGCGAGCTTGGCAGGTTGTTGACCTTGGTATCCTCTTCCCACAGATACGAATAGGCAACGTCGATGGTCATGTCATCGTTCGGGCTCCAGCCGGCACCAAAGCTGACCGCTTTACGATCGCCAGTCGGAATGCGTGGCGAGCGATCATGGTTGTTGGTGGGCGACTGGTCGACGGAGAAGCCTGCGCGCAGGGTCCACTCCTTGTTCACCTTGTAGGACGCACCAATGGCGTGGGCCCAGGTGTCGTGCCAGTTCTGCTCTTCGGTGATGGTCTTCAACGGGTAGCCTGCCGGCGCTTCGTTCTCGACGACGATGCTTTCCAGGCGGCTCCAGCGCGTCCAGGTGCTACCCGCATACAGTGTCCAATGGTCATCCAGTTCATGAGTGACCGAGAAGTCCACTGACTCTGGTGTCTTGATTTTCAGGCTGGCGTCGAACTTGCCGTTCAGGCCAAGCTGTGGAATCGGGTAGGAAACGCGGGTATTGCCTTCAAGCTTGTAGTCGACCATCGAGTGATAGGTCAGGCCCAGACGGGTACGGTCCGTAGCTTGTACCATAACGCCGATGTTGTAACCGATCGCAGTGTCGTCGCCCTTGATCTTGGTCTCGCCGTCAGGGCCATTGGGCCCCAGGAGGGCCTTGCTGCTCAGGTTCGAACCCAGTTCACCCTTGATACGGTTGATAGTCGGGCCAAAACCGATCGACACTTTGTCGTTGAAGGCGTAGCTGACGGTTGGCTGGAAGGTGACAACCTCGACCTTGCTCTTCTTGCCCCAGTAGCGTGCAGCGTCATCGCTGCCGTAGTCGGTGATCAGGCCATATGGCACGTAAACGCCGAAGCCAACGCTCCAGTGATCATCAATCGGCTTGACGTAATAGCCCATGGGTACGCCAACGAGAGGCACCATGTCACCATCGGTTTCCCCCCCGAAGTTGCTGCCTGGGCCCGATATGTCGGTCTTGGCGATGACGGCAGCGCCGCCCACGGTGAATTGTTCGCGCTTGAGGCGGGACATGCCGGCCGGGTTGCCATACACAGTGCTGGCATCTTCGGCAGAGGACGAGCGCCCCGCAAAACCGGTTCCCATGCCGCTGATACTTTGTTCGTTCAGCGCGAACCCGGCGGCGAGCAGTTGGCTGGAAGCAAGCGCAACAGCTACGCCGAGGGAGGTTTTGAGCATTACTTTTTTCATTATTAGAAAACTCCTTGGGTCTCCGGGGCGAAAAGCTACCAACAAATCACGCGCCGCGCTATAGGCTCAATCGCAGGAGTTAGTGCGGTTTTGTAGGACAATCCGACCAAAATTCCCTTTTTTCCGGTTTACTTGTAGGACGCGTCTCAAGATGCCTGTGGCAATTTCTGATCTATGCAGGCATGCCAGGCGTGGGTGAAGTCGCGCAGACGACCCTGGGGGTTGAAAATCTGCCGCCAGATTCGCGCCAGTGCCAGTAGATCGTCCGCCGCAGGCAATGGGGTGGCCTGCTCTTCGATGAGCATCCAGGCAATGGCAGTGGAATAGCGCAGGTTGACGGTGAGCTCCAGGTGCGGGCCACCCAGGAAGGCGTGCTGGCTGGCCAGGCCGCGGACCAGGCTGGCCAGGTCGGGGTCACGGGCCAGGTATTCGTCCCAGAGCGCCTGGTGACGATGTTCGCCGATGCGGTAAAGGCCGTGCCCGCGTCGGTCGTGCAGGGCTGAGCCGAGTGCTGACTGGCTGGCGGCGATCCCCAGTAGCAAGGCTTCGGCGCTGGCGCAGTGACGGTTCAGGTAGACCAGGGTGGGTCGGATCACATACTGACACAATTCATTCGCCGCAATACCCATGATGCCCTCGAGCAGGTAAGGGCCGGACGGGCGCTGGAGCTTGGCAGCTGGTGAATGATCAGGCCCGCCGGGAGCGGAAAGCACCGCTCGAGTTGAAGTGTAGTGTGATAATCGTGGTGTAAAGAGCTGTTTTTAAATCGATTACTGCCTGATGCTCCGGGCTATATGCCCTAAGGCAATTACGCCAAAAGCGTTCAGGCAGTCTTGCGATTGGATGATTCAGCGCTTGAATACCCCGGTATTCGCCGGTCACGCGGTGAGCGACTGACGCGTCCGGGCGATCACCGCCTGCAGCGGTTCATGGCGGCTGTACTGCTCGTGGTACAGGCGTTCGGTGTGGCAGGCAACGCCGTGTTCGTCTACCAAGGTAAAGCTGAAGCTGCCCTTGCGTGGGGCAACGATAAGGCACTTCAACGGCGAGAAGGCCTGGGAGAGGGTGCCAATGGCAGCCTGAATCTGATGATGAGTTTGCATATTGTTGGAGGTTCCTGCTTTAAACACGGGGGATATGATCCGTGCATGATAGAAACGTTCCAGTGACGCCTTTATTAAGGGACGAACGAACCTGACTGGAACAGGGCAGCCAGAGGGGGCGCAATCAAATGTGGGCGCTTGGGCTGACTGGTAGGTACTTCGGAAGGCAGGCAGCACGCCGGGGCCAAGGTTCTAGGCCGTCGAGGTGGGATCCTGATCAATCTGTCATGTGATTCGTGCTTGCGCAGCGTAAGGCTGGCGAGGGAATCATTGAATGGGCCGGTCCTTGTTTCAGCAGGGACGCTCTTGGGGGGAGCGAGTCTGCAAGGACGCTTGCGGCCAGAATTGACTTTCAGCTTGGTACTAACGAGGGGCACCTTACCGGAAGCGAAGATGTTTGGCAAGCACTACGTTTGTTCAGGTGAGCCGCGCAGTATGGCGCGAATTTTCGCTGCTGGGAAGAGGGGGTAAATGGCCCGAATGCCGTCCGATGTGCCCTTTTCGTGCACCCAAATGGAGGTTTATGGTGCACTTGTTCACATTCGGGGCAGCGCTTGTAACGGCTTGGCAACACCACCCAGCAGCCTCGCCAATGCCTTGACTGCGTGGTTAAGTCAATGAAAAAAAACACTATTTTTAGCTGGTGAAAAAATCGTCAGTTTGACCAAAGCCCCCAATTCACGGGGGTTTGAGGGGTGTGAGAGGGGGTTGTCCACCGAGTTATCCACAGGAACTGTGGATTGTCCCGAGCGCTTGCTCTAGCACGGGCGTGCCAGCAATGGGATGAACTGTCCGACAATCGCCATGCTCCAACAGACCGGTTGGTCATCCACCTGGAAACGTCAAGAAAAGATCATTGAAATTTTTTTCAATCCTCCAGAAATCGACAGGCCAGGGCGAGAAAAAAAGAGTAGAGTGGCGCGCCTTTCGAGTTACCAAACCTGTTGCTCATGAAGTTTCGCGGTAAACACCTTTCCAGCCCCGCTGCATCGACACCTGCACCTCCTGCCAAACGCTTTTCCCTGAAAGTGGCCTTGTGGTTGCTCGACAGCCCGCGCCTGGGCGACAACCCTCAGGTCAAGCACCTGGCCGGGCGCTTGCTGAAGCAGCCTGCGCGCCAAGGTGTGGTTGTGGCGCAGAGCCGCCTGGGGCAGATGCTGTGCCGCGATTGTGGCAACGCCCGTGACCGGCGTATAGGCCATGAGCTGCTGCGTCAGGCTGCCCGCGCAGGGGATCGGCGGGCGCAGCTGGAGTACGCTCGGCTGTGTCAGCACAACGAGCCGGAGCAGGCGCGCTATTGGCTTGAGCTTGCGGCAGGGCAGGGGTCGCAGGAAGCGCGGCGCTTGTTGCGACAGTGGTTTTCTGTCTGAGCTTTTTTGCCTGCGCGGGCCCTTTCGCGAGCAATCACCGATGTGTGTCCACCGCCGTGGTAGGAGCGGGTTTACCCGCGAATACGGTGGCGGCAGCAACGGTGAACGGCGGGTGGAGGTTGGCCAGCAGGGCCGGCCCTTTCGCGGGTGAACCCGCTCCTACGGGCGACCGTGCAGGCATTACCTTTGCCTTCAGGCTTGCGCAGCGGGCAGGCCCGCGATGAGGCCGATGCAGGCAACACGCCAGTCAGGCTGATAAGCTGCACTCTATTTGCATCAGAGCGTTCGGGGTAAGCATGACAGTGGATCTGGCCAGCATTCTGCTGGGCTTGGTGGCAGGCGTAATACCCTGCCTGGTGTGGGTCATGCAGGTGCAGCGCCGCCAGGGCGCACGGCAAGGTGAGCAGGCCTTGCTCGAAGAGCGCCTCAACGCTGCCCAACTTGCCCAGGCTGGCCTGCAGGCGCAACTGGACGCCAGTCGCGACGAGGTCAGCGACCTCAGTGAGGCCAACGCCGTCAAACAGGCCCAGCTGGCCGCCCAAGGCCGTGAGCTGGAGCTGCTGCAGATCGACCGCGACAATGCCCGTGATGCGGCCCACGCCTGGAGCCTTGAGCGCGCCAACCGCGAAGCCGAACTGCGCCGCCTGGAAGCGCAAACCGCGCGCCTGGACGCAGAACTGCGTGAACAGCAGGAAAGCCACCAGCAACGCCTGGAAGACCTGCAGGAGGCCCGTGACACCTTGCGCGCCCAGTTCGCCGACATGGCCACCAAGATCTTCGACGAGCGCGAGCAGCGCTTCGCCCAGACCAGCCAGCAGCACCTTGGCCAGTTGCTCGACCCGCTCAAGGAGCGCATCCAGGCCTTCGAAAAACGCGTGGAGGAAAGCTATCAACAAGAGGCCCGCGAGCGCTTCTCGCTGGGCAAGGAGCTGGAGCGCCTGCAACAGCTGAACCTGCGCCTGTCCGACGAAGCCACCAACCTTACCCAGGCCTTGAAGGGCCAGAAAACCCAGGGTAACTGGGGTGAGCTTATCCTCGAACGCGTGCTGGAGCATGCCGGCCTGGAAAAGGGCCGCGAATACCAGACCCAGGTCAGCCTGAAAAGCGCCGATGGCGAGCGTTTCCAGCCGGATGTGCTGATCATGCTGCCCGGCGACAAGCAGGTGGTGGTGGACGCCAAGGTCAGCCTCACTGCGTACCAGCAGTTCGTTGCCGGCAACGACGAAGCTGCGCTCAAGCAGCATGTGCAGTCGCTGCGCAGCCACGTCAAAGGCCTGTCGAGCAAGGACTACAGCCGCCTTGAAGGCCTGCACAGCCTGGATTTCGTGTTGTTGTTCGTGCCCATCGAGGCGGCCTTTTCGGCGGCCCTGCAGGCCGAGCCGAACCTGTTCCAGGAGGCCTTCGACCGGCAGATCGTGATTGTCAGCCCTACCACGTTGCTGGCGACCTTGCGGGTGATCGACAGCCTGTGGAAGCAGGAGCGTCAAGGGCAGAACGCCCGCGAAATTGCCGAGCGTGCCGGCTGGCTCTACGACAAGTTCGTGCTGTTCATCCAGGACCTGGACGAGCTGGGCAGCCGCTTGCAGCAGGTAGACAAGGCTTATGCTGCCGCGCGCAACAAGCTGTGCGAAGGGCGTGGCAACCTGGTCAGCCGCAGCGAGCAGCTTAAGCTACTGGGCGCCCGTGCCAGCAAGAGCTTGCCGGCAGACCTGCTGGAGCGGGCGCTGTCCGACGAGGCGCTGCCCGACGTAGCGGTTACTGAGCCAGGCTCAGATGGCGATTGAGCAGGGCGCGCAAGGCCGCGGGCTTGACCGGTTTGGCCAGGTAGTCCAGCCCTGATGCATGTACCAGGGCGATGGTTTCCTTGCTGCCGTCGGCGCTGATCACTACACCGGGTACCGGCTCACCCAGCCGTGCTCGAAGCCAGCCCATCAGTCCGGTGCCGGTCTCGCCGTCGTCCAGGTGGTAGTCCACCAATGCCAGGTGCGGGCGCATGCCTTTGGCCAGCAGGGCTTCGCATTCGGCCTGGTTGCGCGCGGTCCATACCTGGCAACCCCAGCGGCTCAGCAGGCTGTTCATGCCGATCAGGATGCTGTCTTCGTTGTCCACGCATAGCACGTGCAACCCGGCCAGTGGCTGGCCGCCCTGTTGTTCCACGGGCGCGCTTGGCGCCGCGGCGGCCTGGCGTGCAATCGGTACGCTGACGCGGAACACCGTGCCCTTGCCTGGCCATGAGCGCACTTCCAGCGGATGCCCCAGCACCCGACACAGGCCGTCTGCGATGGCCAGGCCCAAGCCTAGCCCCTTCTCGGCACGGGTCTGGTGGCTGTCCAGGCGCTTGAACTCCTGAAAGATCACTTGCAGCTTGTCGTCAGCAATGCCCGGGCCACGGTCCCAGACCTCCAGCCACAGGCGCTCGCCCTGTCGGCGCGCGCCTAGCAGGATCGGGCTCTTGCCGTAGCGCAGGGCATTGGTGAGGAAGTTCTGCAGCACCCGGCGTAGCAGTTTCATGTCGCTGTCCACCCGCAGGCGGCTGCCGCGCAGGCGGAACTCCAGGCCTTTCTCGGCCGCCAGCAGCTTGAACTCGGCGCCCAGGGTGTCGAACAGCTCGTTGAGGGCGAAGGGTTTGGCATCCGGGGTGATCTTGCCGTTTTCCAGGCGCGAGATGTCCAGCAGGTCGCTGATCAGCTCTTCAGCCGAGCGCAGCGAGCTGTCCATGTGCTGTACCAACTGCTGGGCCTCTTCGTTCATGCCCTCGGCCTGTTGCGACAAGGCGGCAGAGAAAAGCCGTGCGGCGTTCAACGGTTGCATCAGGTCATGGCTGACGGCGGCCAGGAAGCGGGTCTTGGACTTGCTCACCGCTTCGGCCTGGCTCTTGGCTTCGGACAGCGCCTGGTTCAACTGCGACAGTTCGTGGGTGCGCTCCGCCACGCGTTGTTCAAGGCGTTCGTTGGCATCGCGCAGGGCCTGCTCGGCCTCGCGGAACGGGGTGATGTCGGTGAAGCTCATGACAAAGCCGCCGCCCGGCATCGGGTTGCCGATCAGCTCGATCACCCGGCCATTGGGGAACAGCCGCTCGGAGGAGTGCGCGCGGCCCTGACGCATCCAGTGCAGCCGCCGCGCCACATGCACTTGCGCCTCGCCGGGGCCGCACAGGCCGCGCTCGGCGTTGTAGCGGATGATGTCGGCAATCGGTCGCCCTACGCTGATCAGCCCGTCCGGGTAGTTGAACAGCTCCAGGTAGCGGCGGTTCCAGGCCACCAGGTGCAAGTTCTGGTCGACCACGCTGATGCCCTGGTTGATGTTCTCGATGGCGCCTTGCAGCAGGGCGCGGTTGAACTGCAGCACCTCACTGGCTTCGTCAGCGATGCGCACCACGTCTTCCAGCTGCATGTCGCGGCCTTCGATGGCCGCTTTGACCACGGCGCGGGTCGAGGAGGTACCGAGTACCCCGGCCAGCAGGCGTTCGGTGTGCTCGATCCAGTCGCCATCGGCGTTCTGGTTCGGGTTGAAGCCCTTGCCCTGGCGGTAGGCAAAACGGATGAAGCTCTGCCGTGCGCGCTCTTCCCCGACAAAGCGCGAGGCCAGGGTCAATAGGTCGTCGATCTGCACCGCCAGCAGCGGCTTGCTGCTGGGCCGCGCGCTGGTCTGCTGGCCAATGAACCGGCCGGCCTGCCAGTGCTCGGAAACCCGTGTGCGCGACAGCACCGAAACCCAGGCGAACAGGGTGAAGTTGCCCGCCAGTGACAGCACCACACCTTGGGTCAGTGGACTGATCGGCAGGTTCAGCGGGTTGCCGTGCAGCCACGCCAGGCCAGGGAACAACTGCAACGACCAGCCCAGGCTGTGCGCGGCAATCGGCAGCACCAAGGTGTAGAACCACAGGAAAATGCCAGCGGCCAGGCCGGCGAACACGCCGCGACGGTTGGCCTGCTTCCAGTACAGCGCGCCAAGCATGGCCGGGGTGAGCTGGGTCACAGCGGCAAAGGCGATCTGGCCGATGGTCGCCAGGCTGGCGGTGGAACCCAGCAGGCGGTAGCTGACATAGGCCAGCAGCAGGATCACCACGATGGTTACCCGGCGAACCGAAAGCATCCAGTGGCGAAATGCTTCGAAAGGCCGCTCGGCGTTGTTGCGGCGCAGTAGCCAGGGCAGCAGCATGTCGTTGGACACCATGGTCGACAGCGCCACGGCCTCGACGATCACCATGCCGGTAGCCGCCGAGGCGCCGCCGATGAACGCCAGCAGGGCAAGGCTCGGGTGCGCCTCGGCCAGCGGCAGGCTGATGACAAACGAGTCGGAGATCACCGTGCCGGGCAGCATCATCTGCCCGGCCAGGGCAATCGGCACCACGAACAGCGCGGCCAGTGCCAGGTACATGGGGAATACCCAGCGCGCCAGGCGCAAGTCCTGCGGTTCGATGTTCTCGACCACGGTAACGTGGAACTGCCGGGGCAGGCAGATGATTGCCATCATCGCCACGGCGGTTTGCACCACCATGGACGGCCAATTGATGGTTTCTTTCCAATAGTCCTGCAAGTGGATCGACTGGCGGGCCTGGCTGAACAGGTCGTCGAAGCCGTCATACAGGTTGAAAACGATGAAGATGCCCACTGCAAGGAACGCCAGCAGCTTGATCAGCGATTCGAAGGCGATCGCCAGGACCATGCCGCGGTGGTGCTCGGTCACATCCAGGCTGCGGGTACCGAAGACGATCGCGAACAGCGCCAGTACCAGCGATATCACCAGCGCGGTGTCCTGCACGCGGGTGCCGGTGGCGTCGGCGTTGGCCCCGATCAACAGGTTCACGCCCAGTACGATGCCCTTGAGCTGCAGGGCGATATACGGCAGCACGCCGACCAGGCAGATCAGCGCCACCACCACTGCCAGGGTCTGCGACTTGCCGTAGCGTGCGGCAATGAAGTCGGCGATCGAGGTGATGTTCTGCTGCTTGCTGATCAACACCATCTTCTGCAGCACCCACGGCGCGAAGATCAGCAGCAGTACCGGGCCCAGGTAGATTGGCAGGAATGCCCAAAGCTGTTCGGCGGCCTGGCCGACCGCGCCGAAAAAGGTCCAGCTGGTGCAGTACACGGCCAGCGACAGGCTGTACACCCAGGCACGCAGCTTTGGCGGCAATGGCGTGCTGCGGCGGTCGCCATAGAAGGCGATGGCGAACATGATGGCCATATAGGCCAGGGCGACCACGGCGATCAGCCCGCTGGACAACGACATGAAGACTCCGAAGCAAAAAGGTAACGCGGTCCCGATCAATCAGTCTGGCACGCAAGTGCCGCTTCGTCAGCGCAGACGATGGTTGTAGGAGCGGGTTCACCCGCGAAGAGGCCGGAACAGGCAACATCAACCCCTGCGGGTACCCAACCCATAGAACACCCCTGCCAGTATCACCGACAACACCAGCAGGTAGAAGACTGCCCCTGGCCACAGGTGTACCAGTGCAAACCCCACCATCACCGGCCCCAGCGCCGCCCCCAGGTTGGACAGGTTCTGCGCGCCGTAATACACCCCGCGCAAGTGCTCCGGTGCGATCAGGTCGATAAACATGTACTCGGCCGGGATCACGATGATTTCGCCCAGCGTGAACACCAGCATCGCCAGGCACCAGGCCAGTACCGAGTCCGCCAGCGCAAAACCCAGCAAGCCGGCGATGAACAGGCCCATGCCGGCCAACAGCCACGGCATCAGGCGCTGGCGGCTGATGCGCCGGCCAATCAGGTACTGCAAGGCAATGACCGTCACGGCGTTGGTGGTGACCAGATAGCCGATCAGCCGTGCCGCTTCGGCCGGGTTGCTGGTGACCACCAGGTACTGGGACAGGTAGGCGGTGAACTGGCCGAACACTACCGCGCTCAGCACCCCACCCACGGTAAAGCACACCAGCCGACGATCCCGCGCCAGCCCCAGTGCCACCTGGCCGAAGCCGGCCGCAGGTTTGTCCGGCGCGCTGGCCTGCAGGCTGCGATCACCCAGGCGCCAGTAAGCCAGGCACATGGCCAGGCCAAGCAGGGCAGAGGCGAGGAACGGCACATGGTCGTTCAGTTCAAGCATGGCCACGCCCAGCAACGGGCCGGTGGCGTAGCCGACGTTGCTGAGGGTGTACTTGATGGCGAATACCTCGGCCCGCTCATCCACCGGCAGTAACGCGCAGAAGCCCGCCTTGGCAGCAATGTCGACCACTGCCAGGGCCAGGTTGATCAACACCAGACAAAAGAAGAACGGCAGTGCCGAACGGCTGGCGACCGCGCCGACGAAGGCCAGGGCGAACAGCAGGGTACTGGCGCTGACCAGCGTGTGGTTGCTCAAGGTGTCGACCAGATGGCCACCGTACAGACTCAATAGCGAGGCGACGATCAGCGCGCCACCGATCAGCAGGCCGATCTGGCTGATCGGCAGCTGGAAATTGTCGGCCAGGTAAACCACCAGGTAGGGCAGGGTGAGGGCGCGGGCGACGGTAAGCGCGAAGGTGGTGGTGAGCAACAGGCGAACGGTGTGCGGGTAGCGTTTAATGGCGGCGAGCATTGCCACGTCCTTGTTGTGCGGGTTTGCCGAGCACAAGCATAAGCCACATGCGGTCCTTGCAGCAGCACCGGCAACGTTCAAGAGAAGATGGCAATGCTCCGGCTGGCTCACAGCCCTTCGCGACACAAGGCCGCTTCACGGACAAAGGGCGACAGGCGGAGGATTGACAGTCTGTCAGGCTCGGGGAATACTCTCGCAAAATTCATATATATGTTTATATAACAAGACGAGAGCGAGACCCATGCACCCATTGACCGGTGATGCTCGACTGCCCCGCTACCAACAACTGCGCGACCACATGGTCGCGCAAATTGCCAACAACCGCTGGCGCCCGGGGGAAGCGATCCCGACCGAAGCAGCCTTGGCCACCGAGTTCGACATGTCGATTGGTACCGTGCGCAAGGCCGTCGATGTCCTGGTGGCCGAAGGCGTGCTGGAGCGCCAGCAGGGCCGCGGCACCTTCATTCGCCGCCCACAGTTCCAGTCGTCGCTGTTCCGCTTCTTCCGTTTCGAGGCCGCCAATGGCGAGCGCATAGTGCCGGAAAGCCGCATTCTTTCCATCGAGTCGCTGCCGGCGCCTTCGGCAGTGGCCGAGGCATTGGGCCTGGCAGGGGAGGCAGAAGTGATCCGCATCGTTCGCACACGTCTGCTTGGCGCCCAGCCGGTGCTGGCCGAAGAAATCTGGCTGCCGCGCCAAACCTTCCAGCCGCTGCTGGACGTGGATTTAAACAGCAAGGGCCCACTGCTGTACCCGATCTACGAAGCGCTGTGCGGTCAGGTGGTCGCCTACGCCGAAGAAACCCTGACCGCCGAAGCGGTCGACGCGGTGCATGGCCGCTTGCTGCAACTGCCGGCCGACAGCCCGGTGGTCGTGATCGAGCGCCTGGCCCGCGACTATGCCGGCAAACCTCTGGAATGGCGCCGCTCGCGCGGCCATGCGCAGCACTTCCGCTACCGCATCGACATTCGCTAAACCAGTCGCTTCACCCTTTTACCTGTCTGCGCCGTGCTGCCATGGCGCAGTGGCTTCGCCTGCCCGTCACACCACGAATAGAAGGATAACAATCATGTTCAGCTGGTATCGCGAGATCACCTCACGGGAACGCAAGACATTCTGGGCCTGTTTCGGCGGCTGGTCGCTCGATGCGCTGGAAGTGCAGATGTTCGGCCTGGCCATCCCCGCGCTGATCGCCGCGTTCTCCCTGACCAAGGGCGATGCCGGCCTGATCAGTGGCCTGACCCTGGTGACCTCGGCAATCGGCGGCTGGCTGGGTGGCACACTGTCCGACCGCTATGGTCGCGTGCGTACCCTGCAATGGATGATTCTCTGGTTCTCGTTCTTCACCTTCCTTTCGGCGTTCGTCACCGGCTTCTACCCGTTGCTGTTCGTCAAGGCCATGCAAGGCTTTGGCATCGGTGGCGAATGGGCAGCCGGCGCTGTGCTGATGGCCGAAACCATCAACCCCAAGTATCGCGGCAAGGTCATGGGCACGGTGCAGAGTGCCTGGGCTGTGGGGTGGGGGCTGGCGGTGGCACTGTTTACGCTGATTTACTCACTGGTGCCGCAGGAGTTTGCCTGGCGGGTGATGTTCTTCGTCGGTCTGCTGCCATCGCTGCTGATCATTTGGGTACGCCGCAACGTGCCTGAGCCGGACAGCTTCCAGCGCCTGCAAAAGGAAAAGGCCATCCCTTCCAGCTTCTTGCAGTCGATGGCTGGCATCTTCCGCCCGGAACTGCTGCGTGTGACCCTGCTGGGCGGCTTGCTCGGCCTGGGTGCCCACGGTGGCTACCACGCGGTGATGACCTGGTTGCCGACCTTCCTCAAGACAGAGCGCAACCTTTCGGTGCTGAACTCGGGCGGTTACCTGGCGGTGATCATCCTGGCCTTCTGGTGCGGCTGCGTGGTCAGCGGCCTGCTGATCGACCGTATTGGCAGGCGCAAGAACATCCTGCTGTTCGCCCTGTGCTGTGTACTGACCGTGCAGGCCTACGTGTTTTTCCCGCTGACCAATACCCAGATGCTGTTCCTCGGCTTCCCGCTGGGCTTTTTCGCCGCCGGCATCCCGGCCAGCCTGGGTGCGTTCTTCAATGAGCTGTACCCGGCTGACGTGCGCGGCGCCGGGGTGGGCTTTTGCTACAACTTCGGTCGCGTGCTGTCGGCCGTGTTCCCGTTCCTGGTCGGGCACATGAGCGAGTCGATGTCGCTGGGCAGTGCTATCGGCATCGATGCCGGCATCGCGTATGGCGTTGCGGTGATCGCAGCCCTGTGCCTGCCCGAAACCCGTGGCCGTAACCTTGAATCTGCACCTGTGCCGGAAACGGCCGGTGCCGTCGCCAAGTAACTTGAACGTGTTTGTATGAGAACCATGCCCGACGCACCCGCTTTGCACCTGACTGCCATCGACAGCCACGCCCACGTGTTCAGCCGTGGGCTGAACCTGGCCCGCCAGCGGCGTTATGCGCCCAGTTACGATGCGCCGCTGGGCGACTACCTGGGCCAACTGCGGGCCCATGGTTGCAGCCATGGCGTACTGGTCCAGCCCAGCTTCCTGGGTACTGACAACCGCTACCTGCTCAGCGCCTTGCAGACCGCGCCAGGGCAACTGCGCGGGGTGGTGATGCTGGAGCGGGAGGTCGAGCGGGCGACCTTGGCGGAAATGGCCCGGTTGGGAGTCAGGGGAGTACGCCTCAACCTCATGGGGCAAGACATGCCTGACCTGACCGGCGCGCAGTGGCGGCCCCTGCTGGAGCGCATCGGCGAGCAGGGTTGGCACGTGGAACTGCACCGTCAGGTGGTGGACATCCCAGTGCTGGTGCGGGCATTGCAGCCCTATGGGCTGGACATCGTGATTGACCATTTCGGCCGCCCGGATGCCCGCCTTGGCCTGGGCCAGCCGGGGTTTGCCGAACTGCTGACCCTGAGCGGTCGGGGCAAGGTGTGGGTGAAGGTGTCCGGCATCTACAGGCTGCAGGGCTCGCCGGAAGAGAACCTGGCATTCGCCCGTCAGGCGCTGTGCGCACTGGAAGCCCATTACGGCGCAGAGCGGTTGATGTGGGGCAGTGACTGGCCGCATACCCAGCATGAGTCGGAGGTCAGTTTCGGTACCGCTGTCGAACAGTTCGAGGCCTTAGGGTGTTCAGCGCAGCTGCGCCAGGCACTGATGGTGGATACCGCGCGGGCGTTGTTTGGCTTCGAGTGACGTAGCGCCAGTGCTGCAACTGCTGGCAGGTCCTTGAACGCAATCTCGCTTGGTCATGCCTGAGCCGGTGCTTGCCAGTCAGCGCATTTCCCATGCAGATTTGTGGCCCGGCGCGCTTGGCGAGCCTCCAATTGAAAAGCCCTCAGGACCAAGGACGATGAGTCACTCTTCGCAATTCACCTTGCTCGGCAAGCGGCGTTTCCTGCCGTTTTTCATCACTCAGTCGCTGGGTGCCTTCAACGACAACCTGTTCAAGCAGTCGCTGATCCTGGCGATTTTGTTCAAGCTCAGCCTGGGCGATGGTGACCGATCGATCTGGGTCAACTTGTGTGCCTTGCTGTTCATCCTGCCGTTTTTCCTGTTTTCGGCGCTGGGCGGGCAGTTTGGCGAGAAGTTCGCCAAGGATGCGCTGATCCGTGCAATCAAACTGGCCGAAATCGTGATCATGGCGATTGGTGCGCTGGGCTTTGTCACCAACCATCTGTGGCTGATGCTGGTGGCGCTGTTCGGTATGGGGACCCACTCGGCGCTGTTCGGCCCGGTGAAGTATTCGATCCTGCCGCAGGCCCTGCGCGAGGAAGAGTTGGTGGGCGGTAACGGGCTGGTGGAAACCGGCACCTTCCTCGCCATCCTCGCCGGCACCATCGGCGCGGGGGTGATGATGTCTGCCGACAGCTACGCAACAGTGGTGGCCGGTGGCGTGGTCGGCACGGCGGTACTCGGCTACCTCGCCAGCCGCTGGATCCCGCGGGCGGCTGCCGCCTCGCCGCAAATGCCGCTGGACTGGAACATCTTCAAGCAGTCGTGGGTGATCTTGCGCATGGGCCTGGGCCAGCCGCCGGCGGTGTCGCGCTCGATCGTCGGCAACTCGTGGTTCTGGTTTGTCGGCGCTATCTACCTCACGCAGATCCCGGCCTATGCCAAGGATTGGCTGCACGGTGACGGCACCGTGGTGACCCTGGTGCTGACCCTGTTCTCGGTGGGCATTGCCCTGGGCTCGCTGCTGTGTGAGCGGCTCAGTGGACGCAAGGTGGAAATCGGCCTGGTGCCGTTCGGCTCGTTCGGCCTGACCCTGTTCGGCCTGCTGTGGTGGTGGCACTCCGGTGATGTACCGGCTGCAGCAGCGCCGCACGACTGGCTGGCACTGCTGGGCATGAGCCAGGCGTTGTGGATCTTGCTGTCGATCGTCGGCCTGGGTGTCTTCGGCGGCTTCTACATCGTGCCGTTATATGCGTTGATCCAGGCCCGCACGGCCGAGGACGAGCGCGCCAGGGTGATCGCGGCCAACAACATCCTCAATGCCTTGTTCATGGTGGTGTCGGCGGTGCTCACCATCATCCTGCTAGGCGTGGCCAAGCTGAGCATCCCGCAGCTTTTCCTGGTGGTGTCGCTGCTCAATATCGCAGTCAACACCTATATCTTCAGGATCGTGCCCGAGTTCACCATGCGCTTCCTGATCTGGCTGCTCAGCCATTCGATGTACCGCGTGCAGCACCGAGACCTCGAGCGCATCCCCGACGAAGGTGCAGCGTTGCTGGTGTGCAACCACGTGTCGTTCGTCGATGCGTTGCTGCTGGGCGGGGCCATACGCCGGCCGATCCGCTTTGTCATGTACTACAAGATCTACAACCTGCCGGTGCTCAACTTCGTGTTTCGCACTGCCGGTGCCATCCCGATTGCCGGGCGTAACGAAGACCAGGCGACGTACGAGCGGGCCTTCGCGCGGATTGCCGAGTACCTGGCTGATGGCGAGCTGGTGTGCATCTTCCCGGAAGGCAAGCTGACGGGCGATGGCGAAATCGATGTTTTCAAGGGTGGGGTCAGCCGCATCCTCGAAGAAACGCCGGTACCGGTGATTCCGCTGGCCTTGCAGGGGTTGTGGGGTAGCTTCTTCAGCCGCGACCCGGCCAAGGGCTTCTTCAAGCGCCTGTGGTCGCGGGTGACCATCGTGGCAGGCGCCGCCGTCCCGGTGGAGGCGGCGCAGCCTGAAGTGTTGCGCGAACAGGTCAGCCGCCTGCGCGGCCATCTGCGATAGGGGGTTAGCTGGCGCTGACTTTCAGGCCGACGAGGCCGCAGACGATCAGCGCCACACTGACCAGCCGCACCAGGGCCATGGACTCGCCGAACAGCATGATCCCGGCGATGACCGTACCGACTGCGCCTACGCCGGTCCAGATGGCATAGGCGGTGCCCAGCGGCAACTCCTTCATGGCCAGGCCCAGCAGGCCCAGGCTGATGACCATGGCGCCGACGGTAAGGACAGTGGGTAGTGGTCGAGTGAAACCGTCGGTGTATTTGAGGCCGACGGCCCAGCCAACCTCGAACAGGCCGGCGAAAAACAGGATGATCCAGGACATGAGTGTGTCTCCATCGTTTGAATGATGGGGCCGTCCCCGGAATGGTCACGCGGTGCGTCGTGAGGTCGTCCTCACAGTGGGCATCATGGTGCCTGTCTGCGGCCTTCCGGGCAAGGCCGGGCCTGCTGGCCAATTTCCACCCGTCGTTCACCGTTGCGGCCGCTACCGTATTCGCGGGTAAACCCGCTCCTACACAATTGGTGGTGGGCACACATTGGTGATTGGGCGCAGGCCGTCGTAGGCGCGGGTTTACCCGCGAAGAGGCCGGTGCTGGCAGAAAACAGGCCAGCACCGCATCTCATACCCGTCAGACCCCTTGCGGAATCTCTTCACCACCCAGCGCCTCGAACAGCACCGGCAGGAATTCGGCAAAGGTCATCATCATCAGCTGGAAGCTGGCGTCGAACTGTTGCGCAGCCTCATCGCCACCGTCCTGCTCGGCCTGCTCCTGCAGCAGCTCTTCGAACTTCAGGCGCTTGATGACCATCTTGTCGTCGAGAATGAACGACAGCTTGTCTTGCCAGGCCAGGGCCAGCTGGGTCACCACTTTGCCAGTGCTCAGGTGCAGCTGGATCTCTTCGCCAGTCAGGTCCTGGCGCTTGCAGCGCACGATACCGCCATCTTCGGCGGTGTCGCGCAGTTCGCACTCGTCCAGCACATAGAAGCCTTCGGCGGCTTGCTGCGATTTGACCCAGTCGGTCATGGTGGCCACCGGCGCAATCTTCACCGTGGCCGGGCGCACGGGCAGCGAACCCATCACTTCACGCAGGGTCGACAGCAGGTCTTCGGCGCGCTTGGCGCTGGCCGAGTTGACCAGGATCACGCCCAGGCGCGGGGCAATGGCAGCGAAGATCATCGAGCGGCGGATGAACGCACGCGGCAGGAACGCCTGGATGATTTCGTCCTTGATCTGGTCGCGTTCCTTTTTATAGACCTTGCGCATTTGCTCGGTCTCGATCTCTTCGACCTTTTCCTTGACCGCGTCGTTGACCACGCTGCTCGGCAGGATGCGTTCTTCTTTGCGCGCGGCAATCAGCAGGTACTCGCCGCTGACATGCACCAGGGGAGCGTCTTCGCCTTTGCCGAACGGCGCGACGAAACCATAAGTGGTCAGCTCCTGGCTGGCGCAGGGGCGGGCCGGCTTGCTGGCCAGGGCGGCTTCCAGCGCTTCAGGCTCGAACGGAACTTCCTGGGTCAGGCGGTAGGTCAGCAGGTTCTTGAACCACATGAGGGGCAATCTCTCCTTAATGCATAAGGCGGGCATTATTCTCCGAGCGGTGAATTGAGGCCAGCCCTGTCAGAGGGCCAGCAGTGGCTTATGCACGAAAGAATCGCCCGACAACGCTAGGTCTTTGAAAGGCCTGAGGTTTTTTTTGAAAAAAGTTTAAAAAGTGCTTGCCAGGGTGCGGGGCGCTCCGTAGAATGCGCGCCACACCGAGACGAAGGGTGATTAGCTCAGCCGGGAGAGCATCTGCCTTACAAGCAGAGGGTCGGCGGTTCGATCCCGTCATCACCCACCACTCGATGTATAGCGCAGCGGTAGTTCAGTCGGTTAGAATACCGGCCTGTCACGCCGGGGGTCGCGGGTTCGAGTCCCGTCCGCTGCGCCATATTCCACTTCCAGGGCCCACTGAACACCCGGAAGTAACAAAGAAAGCGACCTTAGGGTCGCTTTTTTTGTGCCTGATTTTTGGTGTTTGACCGAAGTGTGAAAAAACTTCGATAAGTGCTTGCCAGAGCGCCAAGTCGCCCGTAGAATGCGCGCCACACCGAGAGACATGGGTGATTAGCTCAGCCGGGAGAGCATCTGCCTTACAAGCAGAGGGTCGGCGGTTCGATCCCGTCATCACCCACCACTCGATGTATAGCGCAGCGGTAGTTCAGTCGGTTAGAATACCGGCCTGTCACGCCGGGGGTCGCGGGTTCGAGTCCCGTCCGCTGCGCCATATTCCACTTCCAGGGCCCACTGAACACCCGGAAGTAACAAAGAAAGCGACCCTAGGGTCGCTTTTTTTGTGCCTGAATTTTGTCCCCCTACCTGCACGCGTTTGCCGCAGCTTCAGCCACGCCGTTCCTCCTCCCGCAATGTCAGCACCTCATACCCACCCTCAGTCACCGCCACGGTATGCTCCCACTGCGCCGACAAGCTGTGATCCCGGGTGATCACCGTCCAGCCATCCTTCAACTCGCGCGTGCCGCGGCCACCCTGGTTGATCATCGGCTCGATGGTAAACACCATCCCCGGTTTCAGCTTCATGCCCATGCCGCGCTGGCCAATGTGCAGCACCTCTGGCGCTTCATGCATCTGCTGGCCAATACCGTGGCCGCAATACTCGCGCACCACGCTGTAACCCGCCGCCTCGGCATGGGCCTGCACGGCATGGCCGATATCACCCAGCGTTGCCCCAGGGCGCACCTGCTCGATGCCTTTCCACAACGCGTCATAGGTGGTGTCGACCAGGTGCCGGGCTTCTTCGCTGATCTTGCCGATGCAATACATCTTCGACGAATCGGCAATGTAGCCGCCCTGTTCCAGCGTGATGTCGACGTTGATGATCGAGCCTTCCTTGAGCACCTCATCGGCCTTGGGTATGCCGTGGCATACCACGTGGTCCACCGACGTATTGAGCGAGTAAGGGAAACCGTACTGGCCTTTGCTTGCTGGCCGTGCCTTGAGCGTATCGACGATGAACGCCTCGGCGCGGTCGTTGATCTGCATCGTGGTCACGCCGGGGCGGATGAAGCTGTCTAGTTCGGTGAACACCTGGGCCAGTAGCTGGCCGGCGCGGCGCATCAGGTCGAGTTGGGCGGGGGTCTTGAGGATCACCTGGGACATGGGGGGAGGGTAGTTGCTCATGCTGGAAATTGCCCCAGCATAGCGCCTGGGAGCGTGAGGTTGCCACCGCATGGTGCGCAAGCCGCGCCGCAGCACTGTCTTCGTGGGAGCGGCCTTGTGTCGCGAGAGGGCTGCAAAGCAGCCCCGGCAATACAGGGATAAAAGCTGAAATTCGGGGGCCGCCTTGCGGCCCTTTCGCGACACAAGGCCGCTCCCACAAAAGCCGTTCAGTGCACCTGGCCCACTATTTGCTGAAGCCTCCTCATCAGGGCTATCAACGTCGATAGCCCGCAAAACCTCACGACAAAGGCGCCGTGTTGCCCCGCTTGCATCAGCATGCCGGGGCAGCCGGCGCCTTTTTGCGTTTTCCTCAGGAGCCCGCCCATGGCCAACAGCGAAGTACGCAGCGTCTGCCCCTACTGCGGCGTGGGCTGCGGCATCGTCATGAGCGTTGCCGATGGCAAGGTCGGCAAGATCAGCGGCGACAAGCTGCACCCGAGCAACTTTGGCCGCCTATGCACCAAAGGCCTCACCGCACACCTGCCACTGAGTGCCAGCGGGCGCATGGCCGACGCCTATGTGCGCCAGCAACGCAGCCAGCCGCCAGTGCGCACCAGCATGGACCAGGCCATCGCTGCCACCGCCGAGCGTCTGCGCAGCATCATCGACCAGCACGGCCCGGATGCCGTGGCGCTTTACGTGTCCGGGCAAATGTCGCTGGAGGCCCAGTACCTGGCCAACAAGTTGGCCAAGGGCTTTATCCGTACGCGCCACATCGAGTCCAACTCGCGCCTGTGCATGGCCAGCGCCAGCAGTGGCTACAAGCTGTCGCTTGGCGCCGATGGCCCACCTGGCAGTTACCAGGACTTCGAGCACGCCGACGTATTTTTGGTGATCGGCGCCAACATGGCCGACTGCCACCCGATCCTGTTCCTGCGCCTGCTTGATCGGGTCAAGGCCGGTGCGAAGCTGATCGTCGTCGACCCACGTCGCAGCGCCACCGCCGACAAGGCCGACCTGTTTCTGCAGGTGCGCCCCGGCAGCGACATGGCCTTGCTCAACGGCCTTTTGCACCTGCTGCATCGCAATGGCCGCACCAACCCCGACTTCATCGCCCGCCACACCGAAGGCTGGGACGAACTGCCGGCCTTCCTCGACGACTACCCCCCCGAGCGCGTCGCCGCCATCACCGGGCTGGCCGAGGCCGATATCATCAAGGCCGCCGAATGGATCGGCAGCGCCAACAACTGGATGAGCTGCTGGACCATGGGCTTGAACCAGAGCATTCACGGTACCTGGCACAGCAACGCCATCTGTAACCTGCATTTGGCCACGGGTGCCATCTGCCGCCCCGGTAGCGGCCCGTTCTCGCTGACCGGCCAGCCCAATGCCATGGGCGGCCGCGACATGGGCTACATGGGCCCCGGCTTGCCAGGCCAGCGCTCAGCGTTGGTGGACGACGACCGCGCGTTCGTCGAGCGACAGTGGCAACTGCCACCCGGCAGCCTGCGCAGCGAGGGTGGCGAGGGTACGGTGGCGCTGTTCGGGCAGATGAAAACCGGTGAAGTGAAAGCCTGCTGGGTCATCTGCAGCAACCCGGTAGCCAGTGTCGCCAACCGCCAGCAAGTGATCGACGGCCTGCGCAAGGCCGAACTGGTCATTACCCAGGACGCCTTCCTCGACACCGAAACCAACCGCTACGCCGACATCCTCCTGCCGGCCGCGCTGTGGGCCGAAGGTGAGGGTGTGATGATCAACAGCGAGCGCAACCTGACCCTGATGCCACGCGCTGTCGAGCCCCCCGGGCAAAGCTTGCCGGACTGGCAGATCATTGCCCGCGTGGCGTGTGCCATGGGCTATGCCGACGCCTTCGACTACCCCAATGCCGAAGCGGTGTATGAGGAAATACGCCGCTTCCACAACCCCTCAACCGGTTATGACCTGCGCGGTATCGGCTATGCCGAATTGCGGACACAGCCGCGCCAGTGGCCTTGTGCACCGGGCAGCGAGCAGCATCGTAGCCCGCTGCGCTACCTCAACGACGGCAGCAGCCAGGCGCTCCTGCTCGATGCCTGGGGTAGGCGGCCGGCACTGGCCTTTCCCACCGCCAGCGGCAAGGCGCGCTTCTTTGCGCGGCCCTGGTTGCCGGCAGCGGAAGTGCCGGACGATGACTACCCCATGGTGCTTAACACTGGCCGTGTGCAGCACCAATGGCACACGTTGACCAAGACCGGCAAGGTGCCGGCACTGAACAAGCTGGAGCCCGGCCCCTACCTTGAGATTCACCCCGAGGATGCCGCCCGGCTGGGTGTCGCTGAAAAGGACCAGGTGGCCGTTCGCTCACGCCGGGGGCACGCCGTGTTGCCGGCGCGCATCAGTGACCGGGTCATGCCGGGCAACTGCTTTGCGCCGTTTCACTGGAATGACCTGATCGGCGAGCAATTGGCGATCAATGCCGCGACCTGCGATGCGGTCGACCCGCTGTCGCTGCAGCCTGCCTTCAAACACTGCGCCGTAGCCCTGGAGCGGGTCGCAGGCGAGCGCATCGACGCCCTTGATCTGAACACTGCCACTGTAGAGCCTGTCCGCATGCCGACCGCCACCCTGTCCCGTCTGCTTGGCCTGCACACCCAGCCGGTTCCGGTGCTGGCCGAAGAAGAGCGTCATTACCTGCAAGGTTTCCTGCTGGGCCTGGACCAGGCCCGCGCCGAGGGCGTACCCCGCCTGCCGGCCAGTGCGCCGCTGGCTGCCAGCCGTCGTTTGTTTGTCGACGGTTTGCTGGCCGGGCTGTTCGCCCAGCCTGCAACTGCGCCCATCGCGGCACAGGCCGCGCCATGGCATCAGGTGCTGTGGGCCTCGCAGACCGGCAATGGTGAGCAACTGGCCGAACGCTGCGCCGCGCGCCTGCGCGATGCTGGTCTGAGCGTGCAACTCAGCTGTCTGGAGGCGGTCAGCCCAAGCCAGCTGCAGGGTGTTGCCAGTGTGGTGTTGATCGCCAGCACCTTTGGCGATGGCGACGCGCCCGACAGCGGCGCGGCATTCTGGCAGGCCTTGCAGGGCGAGGAGGGCGCCCACTGCGCCGGGCTGCCCTATGCCGTACTGGCCTTGGGCGACTCCAGTTACGACCAGTTCTGCGGTTTTGGCCGCAAGCTCGACCAGCGCCTGGCCGAGCTGGGAGGGCAGCGCCTGCTGCAACGGGTGGACTGCGAGCCAGACTTCGACGAAGCCTTTGCCAGTTGGCTCGAAGCGTTATTACCTGCACTGGGCACTGCCGCGGCGCCACCTCCGGCGAGTGAAGCTGCACCCGTATCGGCCTTCAGCAAGCAGCAACCCTGGATGGCCACCGTGCTGGAAAACCGCCTGCTCAATGGCCCCGGCGCCAGCAAGGAAACCCGCCAGCTGGTCTTCGACCTGAGCGGCAGCGGCTTCAGTTATGCTGCCGGCGATGCCTTGGGCGTATGGCCGCGCAACTGCCCGGCCCTGGTAGAAGAGCTGCTGACACTGATGCAGCTCGATGGCCAGGCGATGGTCGAGCTTAAAGGTCATTGCGCCATGCCATTGGCCGAAGCCCTGCAAGCACATCTGGAAATTGCCAAGGTCACTGCGCAACAACTGCAGGCATTTGCCAGCAATGCGCCTGACCTGCAGCGGTTGCTGCAGCCTGAATGCAAGGCCGAGCTGCAAGATTGGCTGTGGGGCCGGCAGCTGGTCGATGTGCTGCGCGCTTTCCCCCAGCAGTTGCCGCTGGCCAGCTGGCTGGAACTGCTCAAGCCATTGCAGCCGCGGCTCTATTCGATCAGTTCCAGCCCGCTGGCGCACCCAGGCCAGGTGCATCTGACGGTATCGACGGTGCGTTATGGCGAACGTAAAGGCGTGTGCTCAAGCTTCCTTGCCGACCGTGCGCAGGTGCAGAAAGTGGCGATCTTCCCGCAGGTGTCGAAGCACTTCCGCTTGCCCGAGGACGACAGCGTGCCGGTGATCATGGTGGGCCCTGGTACTGGCATTGCACCGTTCCGTGCGTTCCTCGAGGAGCGAGAGGCACGGGGGGCAAAAGGCGACAATTGGCTGTTCTTCGGTGAGCAGTACGCAGCGACCGATTTCTATTACCAGGAGCAGTTGCAGGCCTGGGAGGCGGCGGGGCACCTGCGGCTGAACACGGCGTTCTCGCGGGACCAGGCCGAGAAGATCTATGTGCAGCAGCGCATGCTTGAGCAGGGTGCGCTGTTGTGGCAGTGGCTGGAGGCGGGGGCGTATTTCTATGTGTGTGGCGATGCGCAGCGTATGGCCAGGGATGTGGATGCGGCGTTGCGGGTAATCGTCGCCGAGCATGGCCGGATGGATGCGGCGGCGGCGGCGGCTTATGTCGAAGGCTTGAGCAAGGCCAGGCGTTATCGGCGCGATGTTTACTGAAGTGCTCCAAGATGGGGTGTTGTGCACCTTGAATGTGCATTGGCTGGGCGCGCCCAGCGCAAGTGTAGGAGCGGGTTTACCCGCGAAGAGGCCGACACAGGCAACCCACGCAACCCACGCAACCCAGGCAACCCAATTGGCACGCTCCCTGCTTAACCTTGGATACAACAAAGCCCACTGATCAACGGCGATCAACCGGGCCCCCTACCGTGATGAATACAGGCAAAGGCGCCTGGAGCTTCGGCTCCAGGCGCTTTTTTTTTGATCGAGGATCGGCTTATGAAGGCAACAGCGAGCAGCGGGCAACGAGAGCGACTGGTCATCGTCGGCAACGGCATGGTCGGCCACCATTGCGTCGAACAACTGGTCAGTCGCGGCGCCCTGCAGCGCTTCGAGGTGCGGGTATTCGGCGAAGAGCGCCAACGCGCGTATGACCGCGTGCACCTGTCCGAATACTTCGGCGGCAGCTGTGCCGAAACCCTGGCCCTGTGTGAGCACGATTTCTACGACGCCAATGGCGTGCACCTGCACCTGGGTGAGGCCGTGCTGGAGATCGACCGCGAGCGCTGCGAAGTCGTCACTGCCGAAGGTCGCTATGGCTACGACCAACTGGTGCTGGCCACCGGCTCCTATCCCTTCGTGCCGCCGATCGAAGGCTCCAGCGGCAATGCCCGCCTGGTCTACCGCACCCTGGACGACCTCGATGGCATTCGTGCTGCCGCAGGCGGTGCCCGCCGAGGGGTGGTGGTCGGCGGTGGCCTGCTTGGCCTGGAAGCGGCCAACGCCCTCAAGTCGCTGGGGCTGGAAGCCCACGTGGTGGAATTCGCCCCACGGCTGATGCCGGTACAGCTGGACGGCGAGGGCGGTGCCGCGTTGAAGGCGCAGATCGAAGCGCTGGGTGTGGGGGTGCACCTGGCGCGCGCCACCCAGTCGGTCAGTGCCGGTGAAACCTACCGCTACCGCATGAACTTCGACGGCGGTGAGCACCTGGAAACCGACCTGATCGTGTTCTCCGCCGGTATCCGCCCACAGGATGCACTGGGCCGGGGCTGCGGCCTGGACATCGCCGCACGCGGTGGCGTGGTCATCGATAACCACTGCCGCAGCAGCGACCCACGCATCTTCGCCATCGGCGAGTGCGCCTCGTGGAACGGCAGCGTGTTCGGCCTGGTCGCCCCGGGCTACAGCATGGCGCGCAACCTGGCTGGGCTGCTGATGGGCGAGGCGGCGGTGGCGTTCACCGGCGCCGACATGTCGACCAAGCTCAAGCTGCTGGGTGTGGATGTCGGTTCGATCGGCGATGCCCACGGTGCCACGCCGGGCGCGCGCAGCTATCGCTTCATCGATGAAGCCAACAGCGCTTACCGCCGTTTGGTGGTGGATGCCAGCGGCAAGCACGTGCTCGGCGCGGTGCTGGTCGGTGACAACAGCTATTACGACACCCTGTTGCAGTACGCCCAGAACGGCATCGCCCTGCCGGCCGACCCGGCAGCGCTGATCTTGCCACAAGGCGGTGGTGCGCCGGCCTTGGGCGCCGATGCGCTGCCCGACAGCGCGACCATCTGCTCCTGCCACAACGTCAGCAAGGGGGCGGTGTGCGCCGCGATCGACAGTGGCTGCAGTGACCTCGCTGCGGTCAAGGGCTGCACCAAGGCCGCGACCGGCTGCGGTGGTTGCGCGGCCCTGCTCAAGCAAGTCTTCGAGCATGAGCTGACGGCCCGCGGTGTGGCGGTGGACAAGAGCCTGTGCGAGCACTTTGCCTACACCCGGCAGGAGCTGTACGGGTTGGTGCGGGTGGAGGGTATCCGCACCTTCAGCGAACTGCTCGAGCGCCATGGCAAGGGCCATCTGGGTTGTGACATCTGCAAGCCGGCGGTGGGCAATATCCTCGCTTCGTGCTGGAACCAGCCGATCATGGACCCGGCGCTGGTGCCGCTGCAGGACACCAACGACACCTTCATGGCCAACATGCAGAAAAACGGCACCTATTCGGTGGTGCCGCGCATTCCCGGTGGTGAAATAACCCCCGACAAGCTCATCGTCATCGGCCAGGTGGCCAAGAAATACGACCTGTACACCAAGATCACCGGTGGCCAGCGCATCGACCTGTTCGGCGCCCAGTTGCACGAGCTGCCGCTGATCTGGGGCGAACTGATCGAGGCCGGTTTCGAAACCGGGCACGCCTACGGCAAGTCGACCCGCACGGTGAAGTCGTGCGTGGGCAGTACCTGGTGCCGCTACGGCGTGCAGGACAGTGTCGCCATGGCCCTGCGCCTGGAAGACCGCTACAAGGGCCTGCGCAGCCCCCACAAGCTCAAGTTCGCGGTATCGGGTTGCACCCGTGAATGCGCCGAGGCGCAGAGCAAGGACATCGGCGTTATCGCCACCGACAAGGGCTGGAACCTGTACGTGTGCGGCAACGGCGGCATGCGCCCGCGGCATGCCGAGCTGTTCGCCACCGACCTGGACGACGAAACCCTGGTACGCCTGATCGACCGCGTGCTGATGTTCTACATCCGCACGGCCGACAAGCTGCAGCGCACCTCGGTGTGGCGTGAAAACCTGGAAGGCGGGCTGGACTACCTGAAGCAGGTGATCATCGACGACAGCCTGGGCCTGGCCAATGAGCTGGAAGCGCAGATGCAGCAGGTGGTCGACCAGTATGAATGCGAGTGGGCCAATGCCCTCAACGACCCGGAGAAGCTCAAGCGCTTCCGCACCTTCGTCAACGACCGACGCGCCGACCCGGACGTGCACTTCGTGCGCGAACGCGAGCAACGCCGGCCTGCTGCGCCATTGCACCTGATACCCACTGTCGAGGAGGCTGTCTGATGAACCTGTCCAATGCTGTTGTGAAGACTGAGGTGAACTGGCAAGCGGTGTGTCACGCCGCAGACCTGGTGGCCGATTCTGGTGTCGTGGTGTGGCTCGACGGTGCCCAGGTGGCGTTGTTCTACCTGCCGGGGCTGGAGCAGAGCCTGTATGCGGTGGACAACCGTGATCCGCGCTCCGGGGCCAACATCATTGGCCGTGGCATTGTCGGAAGCTTGCAAGGTGAGCTGGTGGTGGCCGCACCGCTATACAAGCAGCATTTCAACCTGCAGAACGGTGAGTGCCTGGAGGATACCGAACAGCGGCTTCAGGTATGGCCGGTGCGGATGAATGGAGAGGCAGTGGAACTGGCGGTGGCCTGATCATCCTGCGCTGGGCGGGGCCGATGTACAGTAGCCTTTCGCCGAAGCGGCGCGCCTTCCCTGCGCGGGGAAGGCGCCGCTGGGTGGCTGCGGGAGGCAGGTGGCAAAGCCGATCAGGTGCCCCAGGGCCCGCTCGATGACGCGCTACATCGGTTTCAGGGGAATGGCGACCAGGCAAGAGTACCAGAGGCGTTCCGGTGTAATGTCGTACCCGCTCACCAGCATGCGCTGGTTGCCGGCATCGATCGCCATCGATTGGGTAAAGCTTTCGAAATGCTCCGGCGGCAAAGCCCCACCAAAATGGCCATAGCCATGGGGTGGTAAGAAGGTTTGATCGAGCTGGCCGTTCAAGTCGTAGCGCACCGCCATATAGGAAGTGGGGTGCGTACCGTATCCGACCAGGTGGCCATTGACTTCTACAATATGGTGCCATTTGCCATCAGTGTGGAAGTGCACCACTTGGCCCTGGTTGAATTCGAGGGCAGGTTTACCAGCATAGTCCAGCCGGTAGAGCGTCGGTTGGCCGTCCCATTCGTCGAGCGTATGCATGCCATATAGCGTGATACGTTCGCTTCGGTCCTCTACTGTAAAGCCATTATTGATTACCGATGCGTCTGACCAGTGGAAGCCCCCTGTGCCAAATGCTTCGTCTAGACGCCCCTCCAGGGTCAGGGCACTGGTTACCGAATACGCAATCGAGTCGCGTTTTACATAGGTGGAGATTATGATCCGCGGTTGCTTGGCGGCGGGCGAGATAATGGCAATGCCATCAAGGATATACGCCGAGTTATCGGGAATCAGAGTACTCAAACTCAGCATTCCATCTTTGCCGAAAGGCCCGAACTTTCCACCTTCACGGGTCAAGGCGACGATTGCAGATTTTATCTGCCCGCCTTCGGAACGCCAGCCGGTGGCCAGCACCATGTCTGCGAAGCAGACCAGATCTTCCAGCATAAGCTGTTCGCCGAACAAGGCACGCGTGTCGACATAACCCTTCCCATAACCAAAACTCGTGTCGGGTTCTCCGTTTGGAGTCAGCTTCCACAGATAGGTGGTGGGTAGCGCATATGCCTGCACGGCAACCAGCAAGTTCCCCGTCATGTCCTCTGCTACCGCTTCGGCAGCCCCGTATTCTTCCCCGGACAGTTCGGAGAAATCGACAATGCCGCTGCTATTGAACGTGTTATCCAGCTTGCCGCTCGCATCCAGACAGGCAAGGTAGGGATGGTAGGGATTGCGACCGCTGTAGAAACCCGTTACGTAAAAACGGCTTGGCTGAAATTTGCTTTTGAGTACGCTGGTTGCTTCCCCAGCGCTGAAGTGGGCATGGCCATCTTGGCCATAGGCGAGGTCGATGGGGGCTATGTGGAGTTGTTGGGGGGCTTTGCTCAAAGGGCGCTGTGGTCGGGTAAAGGGCGCTCTCTTGACTGGTCGGTTCATCTCTTCTAACTCCATGCAGGGAAGCTGCTGAAGGGCCATTTAATGTTGTCCTGGGAGCGCCTACAACTGGCAGAAATGAGAGGTGCAGCTGCGTCGTTAGTCATGTATTGCCAAATCAGGATTCGTTGCGGCATGACCCGGATACGCCGCAGGTAGCGATGCGGTAAGCTTGCTGCCATGAACCTCGACACCCGCATCAAATACTGCCACCTGCTGTGCTTCCTGGAGATTGCCCGGCAGAGCAGCCTGGCCAGGGCGGCCGATATCCTGTCGATCAGCCAGCCGGCGATTTCCATCGACCCCAAGGCGTTCGAAGACCTGCTCGAGGCGTGGCTGTGGTGACCGACGTCAGCGCGCAGTTGCTAGGCCAGTTGCACTTGGGTGAGTTGGGACGGCGGGGCGCATGACCGACAGCCTGCGGATTGAGGGGTTGTCATTCGAGCATTTAAGTCTTGATACTCGTTGATGCTGCGTTGAAAACAGCCTCGGAGTGTTGGTTTACAGCCCGTAAACTCCGCTTTCTCGGCTGTTTTCGCCTTGCCTGACCTTCGCCTCAAGACGTTTATGCAGTCTCTGGTGAAGTGCCAGTTAGTCTCATTTTTATTGCTTCAATGAGACGGCAATGACACAAGGGGTGGAACCCGTCTGTATTTCCCGCCCCGCTACGAGTAGGCGTTGGCTTTCTGGCATTACCGTCGCGGAATGGCTGTTACCATAGAATCCTGGTTGCGACCCGATTGCCGTAAAAACACCGTAACCATTCGGCGGCACGAATGTAGTATCAAGTTGGCCGTCCAGACGGTAACGCACCGCCATGCCGCGATCGAAAAATGAACCATAACCTACCAGTTTTCCATCGGCCTCTGTCATATAGTCCCAGGCACCCTCAATGGGGAATAATACGACACGACCCTCGTTGAATTCTTTAGCAGGTTTTCCTGTGTAGTCTAGCCGATAGATCATGGGAGTACTGGTCCCTTCGGACCACACCTGGCCGTGGACGGTGATGCGCTGACTGGCGTTATTTAGCGTGAAATCATAAATGATAATGCCAGGCTTTGACCAATAGACCCCGTTGTCAGCGAAGCGCTGGTCGAGCGCTCCGGACAATGTCAGTGCTGCGATTCCGTTTATGCTCGACGAATCGTTGAAATAGCGCGTGTAGATGATGATGCGCACCTTCTCACCAACCTCCAGCATCTTAGGCGCCCCAATGACATAACGGAGGTCCGGAATAAGATCTTGCATCTTGAGGATGCCTAGCTTACCAAAGCTCTGGCGTGGGACACCTTCATGGGTGAGCACGAAAAGGATGGGAGCGTTTTCAAGGGAACCTGAGAAGATATAGTCGTTCTTGTAAGTGGTGAATTGGTAGAGCGTGATATCTTTAAAATTGAAAAAATTATTTAGGATGATGTAGCCGTTGTTGCTGCCGAAATCAGTATCTGGCTTTCCGTTTGGCTTAAGCTTCCACAGGTGGGTGAAGCCTTGGGTGAGATCATTCATAGTGAGCAGGATGTGACCCTCCGCATCCTCGGCCATGTGCAGGTAACTATGATAATCAAAAACTGTGCTCAGGTCAGTCAGATAGACAAGACCTGTTTTGTTGAAAGACGTATCCAGCTCGCCATCTTTCAAGGTGCGCGCAATGAAAGGTTTCGTGCCGTTGTGGACGCCTCTCAAGTAAAATCGCTCGGGATAGTAGTTGCTTGCCAGGATTTGCGAAACCGCGTTTCTAGGATCCGCGATAGGCTCGCCGATGTGAAGGTGCCCTTTGTCGGCATAGGTTACGTCAATGGGCGCCTTGAGTTCCTGACGCTCGCCTTGGTAATCACGGGGGGTGTGTTGAGTCTGGGCAAAAAAAACCATATTTGGATGCATGATATGACCTGTCACTTGGGGAAGTGGTTTTTGCGATCTCATTTAATGCGATCCGGATGGTTGTGGGTACTGGCAAAAATGATAGGCGTTGGTGGTCGATGGATAACGATCCGGTCCTGGAGTTTGGGCTGCAACGGGGAGTACGAGGCGGCAGACCTGGATACGCCGCAGGTAGCGATGCGGTAAGCTTGCTGCCATGAACCTCGACACCCGCATCAAATACCGCCACCTGCTGTGCTTCCTGGAGATTGCCCGGCAGGGCAGCCTGGCCAGGGCGGCCGATAGCCTGTCGATCAGCCAGCCGGCGATTTCCAAGACCCTCAAGGAGCTTGAGGACCTGCTCGAGGCGCGCCTGTTCGAGCGCAGCCGCCAGGGTGTCGAGCTGACCCCGGCCGGCACCCGCTTCATGCGTTACGCCGGGCCCAGCGTGCAGGCGCTGCGCGATGGCGTCAGCAGCCTGCGCGGTGAAGCGCGGGCGCCGTCGCAGGTGCGCATCGGCGTGCTGTCCACGGTCGAAGGCCTGCTCATGCCTGAGGTGCTGTGCCGCCTGCATCAGCGCCATGAAGCGCTGGTGATCAGCGTGGTCACCGGGGTCAGCGCGCAGTTGCTTGGCCAGCTTCACCTGGGGGAGCTGGAACTGGTGGTGGGGCGCATGACCGACAGTCCGCAAATCCAGGGGTTGTCGTTCGAGCACCTGTACAGCGAGTCGATGAGCCTGGTGGTGCGCCCGGGTCACCCGCTGCTGGCCAGCACGCCCGTGGAGCGGGGGCAGGTGGGGCGTTACCCGCTGGTGCTGCCACCCGCTGGCACCACCATCCGCCAGCACGCCGACAGCCTGTTCGTGCAATGCGGCATCCAGATGCCGGCGCAGCGCCTGGAAACCCTGTCGCTGGCCCTGAGCCGGCGCTACCTGCTGGGCAGCGATGGCCTGTGGGTGGCGCCGCGTGATGCCGTGCTGCTCGACCTGCGCCGTGGCGAACTGGTCGAGCTTGACCTGGGTGTGCGCGAGCCGGGAGGGTCGGTGGGGATTTGCCGCAATGCCGCCTTGCCGTTGAGTTTGCCGGGCCAGTGGGTGGGAGAGGTGCTGCGGGAGGTGGCGGGGGAATATCGAGAGGGTCGGTATCCTTGAGGTTTTCGGGGGCTCCCTGACCTGTTTTAGCCCCTGTGAAAAGCGCCGATCACCCCGATGTTTCCGACTTCAGAACCTGCAGAAATAAAAAGCCACAAAAGCCCGGCAAACCCGGCACAAAGGGTCAATACTGGCCAATGGCTGTAAAGCTTCGATGAAGAAGCTTTTAATGACTGAACTTCCTTACGAAAACCCGCTCCTATGCCGGTAGCCATTGGTCATGGCCGCCTGATAAGCTCGCGGCTTTACCCTGATTGCCCTCATGGCGCATGAACAAGGAAATAGCATGAAACAGCATCGTTTGGCGGCTGCGGTTGCCCTGGTAGGCCTGGTACTGGCTGGCTGCGATCAACAAGCCAGCAGCCCCGAGCTGAAGACTCCGGCGCAGAAAGCCTCCTACGGTATCGGCCTGAACATGGGCAAGAGCCTGGCTCAGGAAGGCATGGAAGACCTTGATTCGAAAGCAGTCGCCCTCGGCATCGAAGACGCCGTTAGCAAGAAAGAACAACGCATCAAGGACGAAGAGCTGGTAGAGGCCTTCACCGCATTGCAGAAACGCGCCGAGGAGCGCCTGGCCAAGGCCAGCGAAGAAGCCGCCTCCGCCGGCAAGAAATTCCTGGAAGAAAACGCCAAGAAGCCAGGCGTGGTCACCACGGCCTCGGGCCTGCAGTACGAAGTGGTCAAGAAGGCCGACGGCCCGCAGCCCAAACCGACTGACGTGGTCACTGTCCACTACGAAGGCAAGCTGATTGATGGCAAGGTATTCGACAGCTCCGTCGAGCGTGGCAGCCCGATCGACCTGCCTGTCAGCGGTGTGATCCCAGGTTGGGTCGAAGGTTTGCAGCTGATGCACGTCGGCGAGAAGTACAAGTTGTTCATCCCGGCTGAACTGGCCTATGGCGCACAAAGCCCAAGCCCGCTGATCCCGGCCAACTCGGTACTGGTGTTCGACCTGGAACTGATCGCCATCAAGGACCCGGCCCAGTTGCAAGGCGCCGAGCCGCAGGCCGAAGCCCCTGAAGAAGCACCTGCCCAGTAACATTGGCTGGTTGTTGAAAACGCCCCACATTGATGGGGCGTTTTCGTTTGTGCCGATTGGACGAACCTGCAACAGCTGATACTGTCCGAGGAAATGCAGCGTGAAGAAGTAGGATGTTTCTGACGCAAATCGTTTGCGGCGCAGGTAGTCATGGCGTGAAACGACTGTGTAAAAAACGCCCGATCTGACCGGGCCCCTTGCCTGGCAGGCACCTGGGGTCGGAAACGTCGCCCTGTTCACAAGGTTATCCACAATAAATGTGGATAACCTTTTCCTCTCGGAGGCTCCATGAGCGCACCCTGGAATTTTGCCCGTTTCCTGCCATTGGCTGAGCGCCTGCTCAGCCGCGGTCGTTTGCCGGCCTTGTTGTTTGCGGTGGCGCGCAAAGGCCCGCGCCTCGGCCAACTGCGTGAAGATGTGAAGCTGCTGCAGTCGCTGTGCCTGGCATGGTGGAGGGGGGAGTACCGTGCCATCAGCCCCAAGGCACTGGTCACTGTCGTGGCTGGCCTGCTGTATTTCGTCAGCCCCATCGATGCCATCCCGGACTGGTTGCTGGGGGTGGGTTTCCTCGATGACATCGCGGTGCTGGGCTGGGTGCTGAAAACCGTGGCCGACGAGTTGGCGCGCTTCAAGGCCTGGCGCGATAGCCAGGCACCCGAACGGCTGCGCGTGGTCGAGCGCCTGCCGGCTACCCCGGAAGCGCTGCGGCTGGAGCGCAACAAGTAATGAAACCGGCCTGAATCTCACCTCAACTGCACAGACCTCGGAGTTGGTAATATAATTGGCATAAGGGTTATGCCTACGGATTACATGCTGTAATCCTTTTTAAAGGGGTTTGTAATGGGTATTCAGGTCATCAGCCGGGACGGTCAGCCCGAGTACGCCGTCGTTCCCTGGGAGCAATACCAGGCGTTGCTCCGCGCGGCAGGGCAGGCACCTGCCGAGGCGGTTTCCAGTGAGGCGCAGGGCGTTGCTGCCAGTGCGCCCCTGCCAGCCTTCAGCGAAGTCGCCCAGATTCGCCAGGCCAAGGGCATTGCCCCGGAGCAACTGGCGCGCAATGTCGGGGTGAGCCCGGCGTATCTGGCCATGATCGAATCGGGGGAACGCCAGCCAGATGCTGCCATCCGCCGCGCCCTGGCCTGGCATCTGGGGGTGGCTGGCTGGAGCGAGCCATCATGAGCCAGGTCAGGATCAGCCGTCAGCACTGGGATAACCTGCTGGGCGAGCTTGACCTGGCCCGTCGTCAACGTCACTTGCTGACATACCGAGCGCTGATCGAGCGCTTGCAGCTACCCAGCCCGGCCATGCAGACGCTGACTGCCGCGCTGGAATACCTGGCGGTACTGGATGCCCGTGCCGAGCAGCCATTGCGCAGTTCGCTGGTGATCAGCCAAGGCGCCAGCCGTTTGCCGCGTACTGGCTTCTTTGAGTGTGTCGAGCGCCTGGGGCGGTTTACCGGGCCGGTCGATGGCATGGAGGCTGCCTCGTGGCATGCTTCTGAGGTGGTTCGGGTGTTCGAGTACAGCTATCCCGAAACGGCCTGAAGCGTTACCCCTTCCAGCCTATCGCTACAGGTGGTGACCCTGAGCGAAAGGGCAGGGCCTGCTGGCCAATTTCCAACCGCCGTTCACCGTTGCCGCCGCTACCGTATTCGCGGGTAAACCCGCTCCTACGCAGATCGGTGGTGGCCACACATCGGGGGTTGGAATCAGGCTGTTGTAGGAGCGGGTTCACCCGCGAAAGGGCCGGGCCTGCTGGCCAATCTCCACCCGCCGTTCACCGTTGCCGCCGCTACCGTATTCGCGGGTAAACCCGCTCCTACCACGGTGGTGGCCACACATCGGGGGTTGGAATCAGGCTGTTGTAGGAGCGGGTTCACCCGCGAAAGGGCCGGGCCTGCTGGCCAATCTCCACCCGCCGTTCACCGTTGCCGCCGCTACCGTATTCGCGGGTAAACCCGCTCCTACCACGGTGGTGGCCACACATCGGGGGTTGGAATCAGGCTGTTGTAGGAGCGGGTTCACCCGCGAAAGGGCCGGGCCTGCTGGCCAATTTCCACCCGCCGTTCACCGTTGCCGCCGCTACCGTATTCGCGGGTAAACCCGCTCCTACCACGGTGGTGGCCAAACATCGGGGGTTGGAATCAGGCTGTTGTAGGAGCGGGTTCACCCGCGAAAGGGCCGGGCCTGCTGGCCAATTTCCACCCGCCGTTCACCGTTGCCGCCGCTACCATATTCGCGGGTAAACCCGCTCCTACCACGGTGGTGGCCACACATCGGGGGTTGGAATCAGGCTGTTGTAGGAGCGGGTTCACCCGCGAAAGGGCCGGGCCTGCTGGCCAATCTCCACCCGCCGTTCACCGTTGCTGCCGCTACCGTATTCGCGGGTAAACCCGCTCCTACCACGGTGGTGGCCACACGTCGGGGGTTGGAATCAGGCTGTTGTAGGAGCGGGTTCACCCGCGAAGAGGCCGGCACAGGCAGCGCATCCCTGTGAATCAACCCGCACCCCCTGCCATGGGCATCCACCACTTCCAATGCCTCCAGGTGCTGGTATCGGCCAAACAGCTCCAGCAGCTGCCCGATCGTGGCATTCAAGTGCACTGTCGGTTGTTCAGCGAGTGGCACCTGCGTCAGTGCTGGTAAAAGCCCGCTGTCGCGTACCCCCATCTCCTGTGGCCGCCCTAGCAAATAACCCTGCACCAGGTCCACGCCCATCTCCACCAGCACCGCCAGCTCTTCCGCCAGCTCGATGCCCTCGGCAATCACCTGTGCCTTCGATGCCCGGGCGATCTGCAAGATAGAGCCAACAAACTCGCGTTTGAGCGGGTCACGGTGGATGCCGTCAATGAAGTGCCGGTCGATCTTCACGTACTCGGGGCGCAGCTCCGACCACAGGCGCAGGCTGGAATAGCCCGCGCCCAGATCGTCGATGGCAATCGAGAAGCCCATGTCGCGATAGTGGTGCAGGGCATTGGACAGCAGCTGGAAGTCGTCGGTGGGCGTGTGCTCGGTCAACTCGATCACCACCCGGTTGGGCGGCAGGCCAACCTGTTCGAGCAGTTTCAGGGTCTGGCCAGAGGGGTAGTGCGGCTCCAGCAGCGATTCGGGTGAGATGTTGAGAAACAGTTTGCCCTGCAGTTGCTGCTCGCTGAAGCGTCGGCAGGCGCTTTCTCGGCAAGCGGCTTCCAACTCGGTCAGGCGGCCGGCCTGGCGGGCGATGGTGAACAGGTTGAGCGGCGCATGCAGCGGGCTATTGGATGGGCCACGGCTCAGCGCCTCATGGCCAAACACCCTATGTTCACTCAGGCACATGATTGGCTGGAACAGACTGTGAATACGGCGTTGAGCCAGGATGGCACTCAAGGCACTGAGCTGTTCGGCAACGGTCATGATGGATTCCTGAAAAATGAGGGCCGGGCATCTGCATGCCCGGCCCTCATATTTCACGACAGCGCGATGACTGTTTGATGACAGGTCGCATTGTTCTGCCATCATTGCTGAGGTGCCTTACTTCTTGGCCACCTTGGTGCTGGCACTGAGGTAGTCGATCAGGATGCGACCGGTTTCCGCGAGGTAAGCGTCGTCTTCCGGCTTGGTGTTTTCATCCTCGACCGGCAGAGCGTCTTCGTCCTCTTTCTTCAGCTCTTTCAGCGGTTCTTCACCCTTGGCCTTGCGGCGGGTGTTTTCCAGCGCCAGTTGCTTGGCCTCGATGCTGTCGTGGCGTGCACGGCGTTCCTGCTCGTTGAGGCTGACGGTTTTTTCGTTCATCAGCTTCTGGGTGAGGGCCAGGCGGTCGCGGATGTAGGTGAACTCGGCATCCTTGTCGCTGCGCGCCTCATGTTGCGCCTTGAGCTGGGCCAGGAACGGCCTGAACGGATCGGCCGCAGGCTTGACCACCGGGCGGATGGTGTCCCACGGCATGGCCTCTGGCAGGGCGCTCTCGCCGATTTCCTTGGTGTCGATGATCGAGGGGTAGTCGATGTCCGGCAGCACCCCCTGATGCTGGGTACTCTGCCCGGAAACCCGGTAGAACTTGGCCAGGGTCAGCTTCAGCTCGCCATGGTTGAGCGGCTGGATGGTCTGCACGGTGCCTTTGCCGAAGGTCTGGCCACCGATGATCAGCGCGCGGTGGTAGTCCTGCATGGCACCGGCGAAGATCTCCGATGCCGAGGCCGACAGGCGGTTGACCAGCAGTGCCAGCGGGCCCTTGTAGAAGGCCCCCGGGTTTTCGTCTTCCAGCACGTCGACGCGGCCGTCGCTGTTGCGTACCAGCACGGTCGGGCCTTTCTCGATGAACAGGCTGGTCAGCTCGGTGGCTTCCTGCAGCGAGCCGCCGCCGTTGTTGCGCAGGTCGATGACCACGCCGTCGACTTTCTCTTTCTGCAGTTCGGTGAGCAGCTTCTTCACGTCACGCGTGGTGCTCTTGTACTCCGGGTCGCCAGCGCGGTAGGCCTTGAAGTCCAGGTAGAAGGCCGGGATCTCGATGATGCCCAGCTTGTAGTCACGCCCGTCCTGCTTGAGCTTGAGCACCGACTTCTTCGCCGCCTGTTCTTCAAGCTTCACCGCTTCACGGGTGATCGACACAATTTTGCTGGTCTGGTCGCTAGGCGCATTGCTGGCCGGGATGATTTCCAGGCGCACCACCGAACCTTTCGGGCCGCGGATCAGCTTGACCACTTCGTCCAGGCGCCAGCCCACCACGTCGACCATTTCCTTGTTGCCCTGGGCCACGCCGATGATCTTGTCGGCCGGGGCCACCTGCTTGGTCTTGGCTGCCGGGCCTGCTGGCACCAGGCGCACGATCTTGACCTGGTCGTTGTCGCTTTGCAGCACTGCACCAATGCCTTCGAGCGACAGGCTCATGTTGATGTCGAAGTTTTCGGCGTTGTCCGGCGACAGGTAGTTGGTGTGTGGGTCGTAGGACTGGGCGAAGGTGTTGATGTAGGCCTGGAAGATGTCCTCGGCACGGGTCTGGTCCAGGCGCGCGAGCTGGTTCTTGTAGCGCTTGATCAGGGTTTCCTGGATCTGCTTGGGTTCCTTGCCGGCGATCTTCTGGCGCAGCACTTCGTCTTTCACGCGTTTGCGCCACAAGTCGTCGAGCTCGGCCTGGTTCTTCATCCACGGCGCGTCCTTGCGGTCGATCAGCAAGGTTTCCTTGGTGGTGAAGTCAATCTTGTCCACGCCCTTGTTCAGCTCGGCCAGGGCGAAGTCCAGGCGTTGCTTGACGCGGTCGAGGTAGCGCTTGTAGATGGTGAAGCCCGGGTCCAGGTTGCCGCTCTTGAGGAAATCGTCGAATTGCGTTTTCCATTTATCGAATTCGGCAATGTCGGCAGCGGTGAAGTAGCTGCGCGCCGGGTCCAGCAGCTTGATGTAGCTGTCGTAGATAATGGCCGAACGGGCATCGTCCAGGGGTGGCTTGCTGTAGTGGTGGCGCTTGAGCAATTCCACCACGTTGAGGCTGGCGACGATCTCGTCGCGGTCTGGCTGCAGGCTGTCCCACTTGTTGGCGGCCGCCGCATTGCCGCCGAGCGTGAGGCTGCCCAGGCCGATCATCACAGCCAGTGCGGTGCTTGGAAGGAAATGCTTCATGCTGATTCGACGTGGAGGCAATTGATCACGCATAGTAGGCCGTCTTTTCCGTTGCCGGTTCCATGGAGCCGGGCAAATACTGCAAAAGGCCTGAGGTAAGCGACCTCAGGCCCAGTCATGATTCAACTATGGAGGCACTGTGAAGGCATTGCAAGGCGTTGACGGACATGTGGAGTGGGTCGAGGCCGAACGCCCGACCTGTGACGCGGGCCAAGTGCGCATTCGCGTGGCCGCTGCGGGGCTGAACCGCGCCGACCTGCTGCAGATGAAAGGGTTGTACCCGCCACCACCAGGTGCCAGCCCATACATGGGGCTGGAGTGTTCCGGGGTGGTTGAAGAGGTGGGGGCTGGTGCCGCCTGGCGCGTGGGTGACCGCGTTTGCGCCCTGCTGGCCAGCGGCGCCATGGCCGAGGAAGTGGTGGTCGATGCCCGTCACGTATTGCCGGTACCCGAAGGCCTTGGCCTGCATGAGGCGGCAGCGTTGCCGGAGGTGTATGCCACCGCCTGGCTGAACATCTTCCAGCTCGGTGCAGTGAAGGCTGGCGAGAAGGTGCTGGTGCACGCCGGCGCCAGTGGCGTTGGCTCGGCCGCCATCCAGCTGTGCAAGGCGTTCGGCAGCCCGGTATGGGTCAGCGTCGGTTCGCAGGACCGCCTGGCCTACTGCCAGGCGCTGGGCGCTGCGGGGGGTGTGGTACGTAACGAGAACCTGGACGCGCTGGAAGGTTTCGGCCCGTTCGATGTGATTCTCGACCCGGTAGGCGCTGGCTACGGTGAGCTGAACCTCAAGCTGCTGGCCCGTGACGGGCGCTGGGTAATCATCGGCCTGATGGGCGGACGCAAGTTTGAACTGGACCTGGCCCAGGTGCTGGGCAAGCGTCTGGAAATTACCGGTTCCACCCTGCGCAACCGTGATGACGGCTTCAAGGCCGAGTTGCTGCGCGAACTGCAGCAGCAAGTATGGCCGCTGTTCGCCGAGGGGCGGTTGTCGCCGCAGCTGGTCGATACCTACCCGGTGGAGTTTGCCCAGGCGGCGTATGCCGAGCTGGAGACCAACCAGGTGTCGGGCAAGCTGGTGATGGTGATCGACCCTAGCCTGGTGTAAGCAGGCCTGGCCCCTTCGCGGGTAAACCCGCTCCTACATCGGGATCGCCACAATTTGAACACTGTGCGATGTAGGAGCGGGTTTACCCGCGAAGGGGCCGGCACAGCCCATAAATACCTTCAGCTCCAGCTCAGAATCGGCCACCCATTGATCTCGGCATGCTCGCGCAACACCGCGTCCGGGTTCACCACATGCGGGTGATCCACTCTCAACAACAACGGCAAGTCATTCCTCGAATCGGAATAGAAACTCGCGCCCTCCAGGTTCTCCTGCTCCTGATCCAGCCATTCCAGCAACCGCGTGATCTTGCCCTCACGATAGGTCAGCACCCCGTGGGTCTTGCCGGTGTACACCCCGTTCACTGCCTCCAGCTCGATAGCCAGGTATTCATCCACGCCCAGTCTCGCGGCAATCGGCCCGACCAGGTGCGTCCCCGAAGCGGAAATGATCAGGATGCGATCCCCACGCTTGCGGTGCTTGGCAATGCAGCGGCAGGCGTCACCGTAGATGATCGGCTCGATCACTTCTTCGACCCACGGTGCCACCAGGTGCTCGACTTCTTCCAGGGTACGCCCGGCAATCGGCTCCAGGCTGAAGGCCATGTAGTCCTCCATCTGCAGGTGGCCCCTGCCATAGGCTTCCATCAGTTCATGGTCGCGGCGCAGGAAATCCTTGCCGTCGACCCAGCCCAGCCGGGCCATCTGCTCGCTCCACAGTGATGCGCAGTCGCCGTGGATCAGGGTTTCATCCAGATCGAAAATTGCCAGTGCCATTGTGTTGAGTCTCCTTAAGCCACTTCCCGCAGCGCAGTGGGGTCGATCGACACGCTTACCCGTTTTCCGTCCGCATGCAAGTCGGCCGGCGAGCGGTTGAGCACATCGACCACCAGCTCCACGTCGCGCACCCGCACCCGGTAGCGGATCACGTTGCCCAGCAGGCTGTGGCTGCGCACCTCGGCGTCCAGCTCGCCGTGCACGCCTAGGGTGATCGACTCTGGGCGGATCGCCAGGCGGCTGGCCACCGGGCGCTGCAGCAGGCGGCTGGCGCTGTCGGCGTCGAGCAGGTTGTAGTTGCCGATGAAGCCGGCGGCAAACAGGTCCACGGGGGCGGTGTAGAGGGTTTCGGCATCGCCGCTCTGGACGATGCGCCCCTGGTTCATCAGGAAGATGCGGTCGGACATGGTCAGCGCTTCCTCCTGATCGTGAGTGACGAATATGGTGGTCAGCCCCAGTTCGCGCTGGATGGCGCGAATCTGCTCGCGCAGGTGCTTGCGGATACGCGCATCCAGCGCCGACAACGGTTCGTCGAGCAGCAGCAGGCGCGGGCGGGTGACCAGTGAGCGTGCCAGGGCCACGCGCTGGCACTGGCCACCGGAAAGCTGGTGCGGGTAGCGCCCGGCGAACTTGCCCAGCTCCACCAACTCCAGCACCTCGCGTACCCGCAGCTGGCTTTCATCGGCCTTGACCTTCTGCATGCGCAGGCCGAAGGCGACATTCTGCTCCACGGTCATGTTAGGGAACAGCGCGTAGCTCTGGAACACCATGCCGATGCCACGCTTTTGCGGGCTTAGCGGCACGATGTCGTGGCCGTCGAGCAGTATCTGCCCGCTGTCCACCGAGGTCAGCCCGGCAATGCAGCGCAGCAGGGTGGACTTGCCGCAGCCGGACGGGCCGAGCAGGGTGACGAATTCGCCGCGTTCGATGTGGCAGTCGATGCGCTCGAACACCGGGCTGCCGGCGTAGCTTTTCTGCAGTTTCTGTACGCTGACGAAGCTCATGTCAGGTCTTGTCCTTGTTCAGGCGGTTGGCGACCCAGGTCAGTACCAGCACGAAGGCGAAGTAGGAGATGACCAGCGCGCTGTTGAAGTGGCCGCTGCTGTTGCGCATGTTGTTCAGGTACACCTGCAGGGTCTCGTAGCGGGTGCCGACCAGCAGATTGGCAAACACGAATTCGCCGAACAGGAACGAGAACGACAGCAGCACTGCCACCATCAGGCCCTGGCGCAGGTTCGGCAGCACCACCAGCAGTGCGGCCTGCCAGGTGCTGGCGCCGAGCAACTGCGCAGCGTCCATCAGGTCGCGCAGGTTGATGGCCTGCAGGTTGTTGGTGATGGCCCGGTACATGAACGGCAGGGCGATGGTGAAGTAGCAGCCGATCAGGATCCACGGTGTGCCGACCATGGCCATCGGCCCGCTGCCATACAGCTGCAGCAGCCCCACCGACGACACCACCGGCGGGACCGCGAAAGGCAGCAGAATGAGGATGTTCATCAGCGCGTCGAGCCGCGGGAAGTGGTAATGCACCACGAACAGCAGTGGCAAGATCAGCACCACCGACAGCAGCAGCGCGCCTACGCACACCAGCAGCGACTGGCCGAAGGCCGCGAGGAAGCGCGGCTCGCTCCACAGCGCCGCATACCACTTCAGGGTCAGGCCACTGGGCAGCAGGCTCGCCGACCAGCTGGTGGCCAGCGAGTAGAGGAGGGTGCCGGCCAGGGGCAGCAGCAGGATCAGGAACAGCAGGTAGACCACGAGGCGGTGGTACCAGCCGCCGGAACGGATGTCAGCGCGCATGGTAGCTCCTTTTCAGCAGCCATTGATGCACCACCGTGACCAGCGTCATCAGCCCCACCAGCACCATCGCCAGGGCGCTGGCCAGGTTCGGATCAAGGCTGATGTCGCCCGCCACCAGGCCGGCGATGCGGATCGGCAGTACGTTGAAGTTGCCGGTGGTCAGTGCGTACACGGTGGCGTAGGCGCCCAGGGCGTTGGCCAGCAGGATGACGAAGGTGCCCAGCAGTGCCGGGGCCAGCACCGGCAGGCCGATGTGTCGCCAGTACTGCCAGTGGTTGGCGCCCAGCAGCGCGGCTGACTCGCGCCAGTCTTCGCGCAGGGCGTCGAAGGCGGGGTACAGCAGCAATACGCCCAGCGGGATCTGGAAGTAGGTGTACACCAGGATCAACCCGCTTTTGGAATAGATACTGAAGTCTTCCAGCAGGCCGACCTGCTTCAGCAGCAGCGTCAGCGCGCCGTTGAAGCCAAGCAGGATGATGAAGGCAAAGGCCAGCGGTACGCCGGCAAAGTTGCTGGTCATGTTGGCGAAGGCGCTGACGAAATCGCGCAGCTTCGAGTCCACCTGGCGCAGCGAGTAGGCGCCGAGGGTAGCGATGACGATGCCGAACACGCTCGACCAGAAGCTGATTTCAAGGCTGCGTTGCAACGCCTGCAGGTAGAACTTGGAGGCGAACACCTTGCTGAAGTTATCGATGCCCCAGCCGGCCTCCGATTGCAGGCTGTTGATCGCCACCCAGGCCAGCGGGGCGACCTGGAAAATGACGAAGAACACGGCGAACGGCAGCAGGCAGAGCAGGGCCAGGTAGCGGCCACGTATGCCGCCATTCACTTCAGCAACTCCCGGCAAACCGTCTTGTCGTGCGCGGCGCCCAGCAGCTCGCAGATGGTGCCGCACAGCTCGGTTTGCAGCGGCTTGGCGGCCGGGTCCAGGCTGAAGGCGTCGCCGAAGACGAACAGCGGCACCTCACGTTCTTCAGCCAGCAGGCCGTTGTGCGAGCGGTCGTTGTTCATGCCGTGGTCGGCGGTGACCAATACCTGATAGCCCTCTTCGAGCCAGCCAGGCAGGTAGTCGGCCAGCAGAATGTCAACGCTGCGCGCAGCGTTGCGATACTGGCTGCTGTCCAGGCCGTGGCGGTGACCCACGTCGTCAACGCTCATCGGGTGCACCAGCAGGAAGTTGGGGGCGTGACGGCGGCGCAGGTACTCGCCATCGGCCAGAAGGTGCGAATCGGGGTAGCGGTCGTCCCAGTAGAACAGCCCGTGCTGGATCGGCAGCTTCGGCGCGTGGGTGTGGCGGTCACGCTGCGGGTCGAAGGGCGAGCGGTTGTACAGCTCGCTCATCCAGTGGTAGGCGGCCGCTGCGGTGCCCAGGTTGGCCTCGCGTGCGTAGTGAAACACGCTGCGTTGGTTGGACAGGCGGTTGATGTTGTTGTGCACGATGCCGCTGTCGATCGGCGGCACGCCGGTGAGGATGCATTCGTACAGCGGCCGCGACAGCGATGGCAGCTCGCATTCCACGCGGTACAGCGCGGCGCGATCTGCTTCGACGTAGGCGTGCAGGTGGCCCATCGCATGGTGGGCGACCTGGTAGTTGAGGCCGTCAAGCAGGACCAGGATGACGTTGTGTTGCATGTTTTCTCCAGTCATGAACCGCGTTGGCACCTTCGCGGGTAAACCCGCTCCTACATGTATCGCGTATCCCTGTGTAGGAGCGGGTTTACCCGCGAAAGGGCCGGATCAGGCGCTACAAAGCCCAGCCCCTTACTCCATCTCGATGATCACCTGCTCCTGCCACATCTGCGGCAGTTTCTTCGAGGTGGCTTCCCAGGCTTCGGCATTCTTGATCGGCTGGGCGGCACCGTACTGCTCGTTAGGCAGCAGCTTGGCCTGCACATCTGCCGGCAGCTTCAGGTGCTCGGCCCGGATCGGCCGCGCATGGCCCTTGGCCAGGTTGATCTGCCCGGCGTCGCTGAAGATGTATTCACGGGTCAGCTTGGCCGCGTTGGGGTGCTTGGCGTACTTGTTGATGACCGTGGTATAGCCGGAAATCACCGAGCCGTCCGAGGGGATCAGCACTTCAAAACGTTTTGGGTCTATCTGTTCACGGTAGCTCAGGCCGTTGAAATCCCACACCACGCCAACTTCCACCTCGCCCTTCTCCAGTGTCTGGATGGTCGGGTTGGCCAGCGACAGGCGCTTCTGCTGCGCCAGCTTGGTAAACAGTTGCAGGCCTGGCGCCACGTTGGTCTCGTCACCTTTGTAGGCGATGGCCGCAGCCAGCACACCGTTGGCGGCCTGGGCTGCTGTGCCGACGTCGCCAATAGCGACCTTGTACTTGCCTTTTTCCAGGTCATGCCAGGTTTTCGGCCGTTCCTCTTCCTTGACCAGGTCCTTGTTGATGATGAAAGCGATGGTGCCGGTATAGGCCAGCGCCCAGTGGCCGTCCTTGTCCTTGGCCCATTCCGGCACCTGGTCCCAGGTGCTTGGCTTGTAAGGCTGGCTGACGCCCTTGGTCACCGCGATCGGGCCGAAGGCCGCACCCACGTCACCGATGTCGGCGCTGGCGTTGTCCTTCTCGGCTTCGAACTTGGCCAGTTCCTGGGCCGAGCTCATGTCGGTGTCGCTGTGCTTGAGGCCGTACTTGCTGGCCAGGTCTTCCCAGGTGCCTTTCCAGTTGGCCCAGGCGTCGGGCATGCCCACGCTGTTGACAGTGCCTTCCTTGCGGGCGGCGTCTTCCAGGGCCTTGAGGTCAGTGCCGGCGGCCATGGCCGTGGTGCACAACGCGATGGCCGAACCAAGCAGTGACGCCATGAAGAACTTTTTCATCCGAAGCTCCTTTGGGTGGGTGCCTTTGCGATCGTTGTTCTGGGTAAAGCCGTTGCAAGCCTTTGACTGGCACCTTTGGTCTAGGTCAGCAAACCTTGAGCCAAGGTAGGCCGCTTGCGTGACAGTTTGATGTAGGGAGGGGGCCGGCAAGGGCCCTGAAGCTACAGCGTAGACCAGGTAATCGCCCCGGTTCTGCTGGCTTGGCGCGTTTCTGGCAGTGCCTGGCCCAAGCTTTGTCACAGGATGTTCATCAGCCCTGCATAGGCTTGCACTATTCTCAACCTGCCCTGTGATGGGGCTGGACTAGTCCAGATAGGTAACCTTTCGATGCAGTCGACGCCCCCGCGTGCGGTAACAGCCATCTGCCATGCCCTGCAGGAGCAGATCGAGCATGGCCTGCTGGCGCCGGGCGGCAAGCTGCCGGCCGAGCGGCGGCTCAGCGAGGTGTTCGACACCACGCGCATTACCCTGCGTGAGGCGTTGGTGCAGCTGGAGGCCCAAGGCTTGATTTACCGCGAAGAGCGCCGAGGCTGGTTCGTTGCGCCGCAGCGCTTGACCTACGACCTCATCGAGCGCAGCCATTTCCATGCCATGGTGCGCGATCAGGGGCGGGTGGCCAGTACCGAACTGCTGTCGGCGAGGCTGCAGCCGGCTTCGGCGGCCATCTGTGCACGCTTGCAGCTGCCGGCGTTGTCCAGCGTGGTGCGCGTCTGCCGGTTACGGCGGATTGACGGGCGGGCGGTGCTGTATGCCGAGCATTACCTGAACCCCCGGTACTTTCCAGGCATTCTCGAACACGACCTGGCGCAGTCACTGACCGAGATTTATGGGCGGGTGTATGGCATCGAGTACGGGCAGGTGTGCTTCGAGATCCTGCCGACAGCGTTGCCGGTGGAGGCGGCAAGCGCTTTGAAAGTGTCGGCGGGCAGCCCGGGGTTGCACATTACCCGGGTCAACAGCGACCAGCATGGGCACTTGATCGACTGTGACCTCGAGTATTGGCGGCATGATGCGATCCGCATTCGGGCCCAGGCTGGATGAGGTGTTGCCTTCTTCGCGGGTAAACCCGCTCCTACGAGCGGGCCTCTGTCATCCCACCCCCACCGGCTGTCACCACCTGCACCGACAACCGCGGCGTCGCCAGGTCCAGCCCGGCTTCATCCAGCTGCCGCTTCAAGGCCAGGTTGAACGCCCGCGACACCTCCCACTGCTTGATCGGTGCGGTCTTGAACCGCGCCCGCAAGATCGCCGACCCTGACTCGAAGCTCTCCACCCCCTGTAGCTCCAGCGGCGACCAGATATTGCGGCGCATCAGTGGGTCATTGCGCAGCTTCTGCCCCACTTCGCGAACCAGCGTGATCGCCTGGTCGATGTTCATGCTGTGCGGGATTGCCACGCGGAAGATCGCGTAGCCGAACTCCCGCGAGTAGTTCTTGATGCTCTTGATTTCGCTGAACGGGATGGTATGCACAATGCCGTCGATGTCGCGCAGGCGCACGGTACGAATGGTCAACCCTTCCACCGTGCCCAGGTGGCCGCCGACATCCACGTAGTCGTCGATGGCCAGCGAATCTTCGATGATGATGAACAGGCCGGTGATCAGGTCGGCCACCAGCGACTGGGCGCCAAAACCGATGGCCAGGCCGATCACACCGGCACCGGCCAGCAGCGGGGTGACGTTCATGCCCATGTTGGCCAGGGCGACGATGACCGCAATGATGAAGATAACCACGAACATCACGTTGCGGATCAACGGCATCATGGTTTGCGCACGGGCGTTGGCCAGCCCCCGGCGCGAGCGCACCAGGGCATGGTGTACGGCGGTGTCGGCAAGGATCCACACCAGCCAGGCCACGATCAGTGTGCCGGCCAGGCCCAGCAGGCGCAGGCTGATGTCATGGCCGTCGCCCTCGGCGAAGCTGATCATCGACACGCCCCACACACGCAGGCCCAACTCGATGAACACCAGCCAGATGAACAGGTGCACCAGCAGGTAGCCGAAGTTGCGCAGGCGCTCGGTGTACACCGCCTGGCGCTTGCTGGCCCGCTTGGGGTTGGCGGCATGGCGGCGCACCAGGCCGTTAAGCACCATGCACACCACCACCAGCACCGTGCACATCAGCGACTGCCGCAGTGCGGTGCTGGTGTCGCCAGCGGAGACGAAGGTGGCGAACAGCGAAATGGCCACCAGGATCAGCGCCGGAATGAACCAGAAGCTGCCGAGGATCTCGATGGTATCGCTGAGGGTGCGTCGGGTCAGGCGCCGCGACAGTGGCTGGTTGCGGATCAGGTGGGCGATCGGCCTGCGAAAGCGCAGGATGAACAGCCCGGTGCACAGTGCCGCAATCACATTGGCCAGGGTAGCCAGGGCGTGGGCCAGGTGGGTACCGAGGGCAACCAGCATGCGTGGATCGCTCATCGCCTCGCCAAACGCGGCGAAGCTGCCGATCAGCCACAACGGGCGAAACGCCTGGCGCCGCAGGATGTGCAGGGCGCGGTGGCGGTGTGGGCCGTCCAGCAAGGAAAAGGCGATGACGCAAATGGCCGAAAAGCAGGTGCCGACCACCAGTGCGTAGGCCAGCACCATGGCCAGGGATTTGCCCAGCGATGGCGGCAGCACGAAACTCAGGTACACCGTGAACACCAGCGCTACCAGCCAGGGGCCGAGCTTGCGCAAGGCAAAGCGCACCAGGTCCCAGGTACGCGGGTGCTGTGGCAGTTCTTCGCTCAGGCCAAAGCGCAGGCGTACCCGATGGCCGACCCAGTTGAAGGCGTAGGCCAGCACACTCCACACGACAATCACTGCAGCAAAACCGAACAGGATTGGCGGCCACTGGTGCACGGGCACCACCAGCTCGGTCAGTTCGGCCTGGGCTTGTTCGATTTCCGCGGCCCAGCGGTGGAATGGACTGGCATCGCCGCTGAACTGTTTTTCAAAGTCATGCAGGGCACCGCCGATCAGGCCGAGCACGCCCTGTTCAACGCTGGGTTGCGATTGCCGGGTGGCGTCGCGCAGTTTTTTCAGGTCGGCCAGCAGCTTGGCCCGTTGCTGGTCGTTTTCGAGGTTCTTGATCACCTCGTCCAGCGACTTGCCCAGCGGCTCGGTGGCTTCTGGCTGCGCGGGCGCGCTGCCGCCCAGCAGGCCAGGCAAGCCCGCCGCTTGTACCGGGGCGATGAACAGCAAAAGCAACAGGAACAGGTAACGCAGGAGGGCAGGCACTGGCAAATCTACCTCAGGTCAAACGATTGACCGAGTGTAGAGGTTTATGTCGGCAGTTTCTCAAGGATCTTCCAACAGGTGAGGCCGAAAATACCCAAGGTGCCGACCCACATCATCAGTACACCGATGTTGCGTTCGCGCATGCTGAAGCCGATGGTCAGCAGCATCAGGAACAGGAACACCGGGACGAACAGTGACAGGAACGGGGACATGGACAGCAATCCTTTTGCAGTGGGGCCATGTAACAAGCATAGCGCTTGGCAAGCGAGGCGTGATTGACCTTGAGCATGTGTAAGCAGGCTCGGCCTATTCGCGTCGAACCGCCGCGAATAGGCCGGGCCTGCTTACATCAAGGCAGTTCGCGGCTACGGTAGAACGCGGTCAGTACCTTCACCAGGTGCGCCAGGTCATGGCTGCCGCACAGCTCGCGAATGGAGTGCATGGCAAAGGTCGGCAAACCGATGTCTACCGTGCGCACACCCAGGTGGCTGGCGGTGATCGGCCCGATGGTCGAGCCACAGCCCATGTCGCTGCGCACCACAAAGCTCTGCACCGGTACTTCCTCGGCCATGCACAAGTGGCGGAAGAACCCGGCAGTCTCGCTGTTGGTGGCGTAACGCTGGTTGTTGTTCACTTTGATCACGGGCCCGGCGTTGAGCTTCGGCCCGTGGTTGCCGTCATGCTTGTCGGCATAGTTGGGGTGCACGCCGTGGGCGTTGTCGGCCGATACCATCAGCGAGCGCTGGAGGGTGCGCACATAGGTGTCGCCATCGGGTAGCAGGCGCTGCAGGGTCTGCTCCAGCATCGGGCCATCGGCACCACAGGCCGAGCAACTGCCGACTTCTTCGTGGTCGTTGCACACCAGCACACAGGTCTCGTCGCTGTCGGCGGCCAGCAGGGCCTGCAAACCGGCGTAGCACGACAGCAGGTTGTCCAGGCGGGCGCCGGCGATGAAGTCGCCATTCAGACCGATCAGCGCGGCGTCTTGCGTGTCATAGAAGCTCAGCTCGTAGTCCAGCACCACGTCGGCGATCAGCTCGTGCTCGCGGGCCAGTTGCTCGGTGAGCAGGGCGCGGAAGTCGATGCGTTCGTCACCGGCCACTTGGGCGAGGATAGGGGGCAGTTCGTTCTGCGGGTTGATCGCCCAGCCTTCGTTGGCGGTACGGTTCAGGTGGATCGCCAGGTTGGGGATGATCGCGATTGGCAGCTTGAAGTCGATCAGCTGGCTTTCGACCTTGCCGTCACGGCGGTAGGTGACGCGGCCGGCCAGCGACAGGTCGCGGTCGAACCAGGGTGCCAGCAACGCGCCGCCATACACTTCCACGCCCAGTTGCAGGAAACCCTGGCGCTGCAGCTCGGGCTGAGGCTTGACCCGCAAGCACGGGCTGTCAGTGTGGGCGCCGACCATACGGATGCCATTGAGCAGCGGCGACTGCTTGCCCAGTTTGATGGCGATGATTGAAGAATCGTTGCGGGTGACGTAGTAGCGGCCGCCAGTCTCGGGGTCCCAACTGTCGCGCTCGTCCAGGCGCTTGTAGCCGGCCGCCTCAAGGCGCTGGACCAGGCTGGCGGTGGCATGGAAGGGCGTGGGGGAGGCCTTGAGAAATTCGATGAGGCCGGTATTCAGTGCGTCGCGCATAGCTCACTCCAGACAGCAGTGGCGCGAGTTTAACGCAGAATGTCGACAATTTGTGTCTGCATCTTCGCGGCTAACGCTGCTACCACAGGTATTACACAGCCCCTGAGCGCAGCGCGGTCCCTGTGGGGGCGGCTTCAGCCGCGAAGAGGCCGGTACAGGCCCTGCGAAATCAGAACGGTGCCGGGCACTCGAACTTCAACCGCTGCCCGGACACCGGGTGGGTAAAGCTCAGCATCGAGGCATGCAGGCACAGCCGCTCATGGGCCGCCAGGGCTTGCGGGTTGGCGTACAGCCGATCACCCAGCAGCGGGTGCCCGATCGACAGCATGTGCACGCGCAGCTGGTGCGAACGCCCGGTAATCGGCGTCAGCTCCACCCGACAGTAATCGCCGCAGCGTTCGACGATACGCCAGAAGGTCAGGGCGTGTTTGCCCTGCTCGTGGTCCACCACATGCCGTGGTTTGGTCGGTGGGTCGTAGCGCAGTGGCAGGTCGATGCTGCCGCTGTCCAGCGCCGGCTGGCCCCAGCACAGTGCGGTGTAGGCTTTTTCGGTTTCACGGTCGTGAAACTGGCGCGACAGCTCGCGGTGGCTGTCGGCATCGCGGGCCAGCAGGATGATGCCGGAGGTTTCCCAGTCCAGACGGTGCACGATCAGCGCATCGGGGTAGCCGTTTTCCTGCAGGCGGGTGATCAGGCAGTCCTTGTTGTCCTCGGCACGGCCAGGTACCGACAGCAGCAGGGTCGGTTTGTTGATCACCAGGATGGCGGCGTCTTCGAAGAGGATCTGGACATTCGACAGCGGCATTACAGGTCTCACGAAAATAGCAGTAAACGCTGGGGCCGCTTTGCGGCCCTTCGCGGGCAAGCCCGCTCCTACAAAGGCTATGCATTCCCCTGTAGGAGCGGGCTTGCCCGCGAAGGGCTGCAAGGCAGCCCCAAATTGTCGACTACGCGGATCAGCGATCCGGCAGGGTGATGTTCAGCTCCAGAATCGAGCAGCTGCCCTGGTTTTCCAGCTCGATATGCACATCATCGTTGCCGATGTTCACATATTTGCGGATCACTTCCAGCAGTTCTTTCTGCAGCGCGGGCAGGTAGTCCGGTTCGCTGCGTTGGCCGCGCTCGTGCGCCACGATGATCTGTAGACGCTCTTTCGCTACCGACGCGCTGGTCTGTTTCTGTCTGCCACGAAAGAAGTCAAAAAGGTTCATGGTTTATTTGCTCCCGAAAATGCGCTCGAAGAATCCCTTCTTCTGTACATCGATGAAGCGCATCGGCTTCTCTTTGCCCAGCAGGCGGTCGACCGCATCACTGTAGGCCTGGCCGGCATCGCTCTGGTCATCGAGAATGACCGGGATACCTTGGTTGGACGCCTTGAGGACGGCCTGCGATTCCGGGATCACACCCTTGAGTTTGATCGACAGGATTTCTTCCACGTCGGCCACGCTCAGCATTTCGCCTTTGACGACGCGCTCCGGGTGGTAGCGGGTGATCAGCAAATGCTCCTTGATCGGCTCTTCACCGTTTTCGGAGCGGCGCGACTTGCTCGACAGAATACCCAGCATGCGGTCGGAGTCACGTACCGACGAAACTTCCGGGTTGGTCACCACGATGGCTTCGTCAGCGAAGTACATGGCCAGGTGAGCACCTTTTTCGATACCGGCCGGCGAGTCGCAGATGACGTACTCGAAGTCCTTCTTCAGGTCCATCAGTACCTTTTCCACGCCTTCCTGGGTCAGCGCGTCCTTGTCACGGGTCTGGCTGGCGGCCAGCACGTACAGGTTCTCGAGGCGCTTGTCCTTGATCAGGGCCTGTTGCAGGTTGGCTTCGCCGTTGACCACGTTGACGAAGTCGTACACCACGCGGCGTTCGCAGCCCATGATCAGGTCGAGGTTACGCAGGCCCACGTCGAAGTCGACAATGACGGTCTTGTGGCCGCGCAGTGCGAGGCCGGTACCAATGGCGGCGCTGGTAGTGGTCTTGCCCACACCCCCCTTGCCGGAAGTAACCACGAGAATCTTGGCCAAGGTGTTTCACCCCTAAAAATAGTCGGGACACTTGTCCCTGCAAAAAACTGAAATAGCTAAATAAAGGCAACGGTAAAAAAGTTGCTCTAAAAATGCTGGCAAGTATCCGTTAAAGACGGGTGATGTTCAACACGTCACCAGACAGGCTGACTTGCACGCTGGTCCCCCACAGCGGATCCCGGCGCAGGTCCTCGCAGACTTTGTACTGGCCGGCGATCGAGACCATTTCGGCGGTCATCTGCTGGCAGAAGATACGCGCCTTGGTGTTGCCTTTGATGCCGGCCAGGGCGCGGCCGCGCATGGCGCCGTACACATGGATGTTGCCATCGGCCAGAAGTTCCGCACCTGGGCTGACCGAACCCGTCACCACCAGATCACCGCCCTGAGCATAGATCTGTTGGCCGCCGCGTACTGGCGAAGTAATGATGCGGGTCGGGCGCACCTCGGGTTCAGGGGCAGGCGCTGGCGCCGGGGCAGGGGCCGGTTCGGGCTTTTTGACTACCTCGGGCTCGGGCTCCAACGGCCGTTCGCGGGCCCCCGAGGGCGGCAGCACCGGCAGGTCGATGGCGATCGCGGCGGCGATGTCCTCGATGCGGTTGGCGCGGATGGCCAGGGTACGCAGGCCGTGGTGTCGGCAGATCCGCATCAAGCCGGGCAGGTCGATTGCCCCTTCGTTGGCCGGCAGCTTGTCCAGCGCCAGCACCAGCGGTGTATTGCTGAAGAAGTTCGGGGCCTGGGCGACTTTGGCCGCCAATTGGCGGTCGAGGGCTTCAAGGTCATTGCGCGCCAGTTCCAGTACCGTAATGGCGAGCATGCTGCCCTTGAGCTGGAACACGGAGGCGGTGTCGGGTGTGTGGTTTGGGCTCATGGTCTGCATAGACGGCTTGTTGCGAAAAAAGTGCCCTGACTTATAACGAGAACACCGGTTGCCCGCAACATGCGCTGATCCGTTGTAGAATGCGCGGCCTTTGTCTTTCCGGATGCTTCAATGGAACGCCCGCGTTTTCGTCCCTATTACCTTCACCCCAAGTTCTGGGGCCTTTGGCTGGGCCTGGGCCTGCTGTGGCTGGTGGTTCAGTTGCCGTACCGGGTGCTGCTGAAGATCGGTGCCGCGCTGGGCGCCGTCATGTATTGCTTTGCCGGTGAACGTCGGCGCATCGCCGCGCGCAACCTGGAGCTGTGCTTCCCGGAGCTGTCGATCGACGAACGGCAGCGTTTGCTCAAGGCCAACTTCGCCTCTACCGGCATCGCCTTCTTCGAAATGGCCATGAGCTGGTGGTGGCCCAAGGCCAGGCTGGCGCGCCTGGCTCATATCGAGGGCCTTGAGCACCTGCAGGCCGCCCAGCAGGCGGGGCAGGGCGCGATCCTCATGGCGGTGCACTTCACTACCCTGGAAATCGGCGCCGCGCTGCTCGGCCAGCAGCACACGATCGACGGCATGTACCGCGAACACGGCAATGCACTGTTCGACTTCATCCAGCGCAGCGGCCGCGAGCGTCACAACCTTGATTCGCTGGCGGTGGAGCGCGAGGACGTGCGTGGCATGCTCAAACTGCTGCGTTCGGGCCGGGCGATCTGGTACGCACCGGACCAGGACTACGGCGCCAAACAGAGCATCTTCGTACCGTTGTTTGGCATCCCCGCAGCGACGGTCACCGCTACCACCAAGTTTGCCCGGCTGGGCAAGGCGCAGGTGATTCCGTTCACCCAGAAGCGCCTGGAGGATGGCAGCGGCTATCGTCTGGTCATCCACCCGCCGCTGACGGACTTCCCCGGCGAGAGCGAGGAAGCCGACTGCCTGCGCATCAACCAATGGGTTGAACGTGTGTTGCGCGAGTGCCCCGAGCAATACCTGTGGGCGCACCGGCGGTTCAAGTCGCGGCCCGAAGGGGCGCCGCGGCTGTATGACAAGAAAAAGCGCTGAACCTTGTAAGCAGGCCTGGCCTCTTCGCGGGTAAACCCGCTCCTGCAGGATTACCACGGGTTCTGCATATTGCGGGGCCCTGTGGGAGCGGGTTCACCCGCGAAGAGGCCGGGCATGAAAGCACCTTGACCCCAGGAAGGACTCCATGGCTCCACCCCCGGTAACCGGTCTCATCCTTTCTGGCGGCGGCGCCCGCGCTGCCTACCAGGTCGGCGTGCTGGCGGGCATCGCCGAGTTGCTGCCCGCCGGCGCGCACAACCCGTTCCCGGTCATTGTCGGCACCTCCGCCGGGGCCATCAACGCCGTCACCCTGGCCAGTGGTGCGGTGCACTTCAACGAGGCCGTGCAACGGCTCACTGCCTTCTGGCAGAACTTCCGCAGCCATCTGGTTATCCGCAGCGACTGGCCCGGGGTCGTGCGCCAGGCCAGCCGCTTCGTCGGCCACAGCCTGCTGGGGCTGGGCGGCCAGGCCCCCGTGGCGTTGCTCGACAGCAGCCCATTGCGCAGCCTGCTGCAAACGCACCTGAACCTGGATGGCATCGGCCACGCCTTGGCCGCCGAGCAACTGCGCGCCGTGGCGGTGACCGCCTTTGGCTACGAGTCTGGCCAGGCGGTGACCTTCTACCAGGGCCGTGGCACCATCGAGGCCTGGCTGCGCCACCGGCGTATCGGCGTACCCGCACCGTTGACCATCGACCACCTACTGGCCAGTGCGGCGATCCCGCTGCTGTTCGCCCCGGTGCAACTGGGCGGCGAGTATTACGGCGACGGTGCAGTGCGCCAGTCGGCACCGATCAGCCCGGCCTTGCACCTGGGCGCCAGCCGGGTGCTGGTGGTCGGGGTCAGCGGAAACCCGCAGCGGCCAGCGCCACCGGTGCCGCCCCAGCGCGTGTTCAGCGGGCAGCAGCCGAGCCTGGCGCAGATCGGCGGGCACCTGCTCAACAGTACGTTCATTGACAGCCTGGAAGGCGATATCGAACTGCTGCAGCGCCTCAACCACTTGAGCGGGCTGTTGCCGGCGCACCTGGATGCCCGGCGCCTGGGGCTGGCACCGATCGACGTGCTGGTGGTGGCGCCCAGCCAGCCGCTGGATGAGATTGCCGCTCGGCACCGCCGCGAGTTGCCGGCGGCGTTACGCCTGTTCTTACGGGGGCCGGGGGCGACGCGCACCAGCGGGGCGGGGGTGTTGAGCTATTTGCTGTTCGAGGCCAGCTATTGCAGTGAACTGATCGAGCTGGGGCGGCGCGATGCCCTCGCCAAGAAGCGCGAGCTTTGCGAATTCCTGGGGATTTGATGTTGCCTGTGCGGGCCCTTTCGCGACGAGGGGTTGCGCCAATACCTGTGTAGGAGCGGGTTCACCCGCGAAAGGGCCGCAGCAGGCTTACTCGGCTATCTGCAACTTGCGCGCCTGGGTATACACATACCGCACCTTTTCATACTCGAACGGCGAGTTGAGCTGGCCATAACGGAAATTGGTGGTGTAGCGCTTGTCCACCACACGCAGGGCGAAGATTTCCGGGTGATCGGTGCTGGCTTCGGCCACGTTCAGGTAGTTGACCGCCTGCTCTCCCGCATAGTCCACCACCAGCCCGGTGGTATCGCGCAGGTTCGATGGCCCTAGCACCGGCAGCATCAGGTACGGCCCATCCGGCACGCCATAGAAGCCCAGGGTCTGGCCAAAGTCCTCGCTCTGGCGCGGCAGGCCCATGCTGGTCGCCGGGTCCCACAGCCCACCCACGCCGATAATCGTGTTGAACATCAGTCGCGCAGTGATTTCTGCCGAGCGCTTGGCTTTGAGCTGCAACACGCTGTTGAACAGGTTCGGCACATCGCCAAGGTTGTTGAAGAAGTTGCTCACCCCCGTGCGCACGAACTTTGGGGTTACATACTGATAGCCATTCACCAGCGGCAGCAGCACCCATTGGTCCAATCGGTAGTTGAAGTGGTAGATGCGCCGGTTGATCGACTCCAGCGGGTCGTACACGTTGAGCGCCTGCAGGGTTGAGCGCTCGAATTCGCGCTGGTCCAGCCCCGGGTTGAATTTCAGCTCACGCAGCGGGTCGAGGAAGCCATCGGCTTCGGGCGCCAGTGGCGCGGTGCCGATCACCTGCGGGTCGGCCTCGACCACGCTGGCTCTGGGTGCGGTTTCGGCGGCCAGGGTGTGGCCAGCGGCAAGCAGGGCAGTGGCGAAGAGGAGTTTGTTAACCACGGAAGAACTCCAGCATGGCGTCACTGTTGACGCGGTAGTTGAGGTTGCCGCAATGGCCGCCATGGGGGTAGAGGGTCAGCCGTTCACCGAACACCTTGCGCAGGAAGCCAATGTCGCCCGGGCCGAGAATGACGTCGTCGGCGTTGTGCATCACAGCGATCTTGTCACTGTTGCGCAGGTAGTCTTCCAGGGCATACAGGCTGACCTGGTTGACCAACTGCAGGATGCTGTTGCCGTCGGTGCGGGCGCGCCACATCGGAATCACCTGCTCGGTCATGTAGCAGTCGAAGTCGCACTGCAGGGCGCGCTTGAAGAACGGCGTGAGGCTGCTGCCTTCGGTGATCGGGAACTTCGGCGGAATGATCAGGCCACGGCGGTTGATCAGGTCGGAAGTGAAGGCGATGTCGGCTGCCGAGAAACGGAACGAAGTGCCGATCAGCATGGCCATCTGTTCGTTGGACAGGTGCTGGCGCGACTGCTGGAAGTCGTACAGCAGGGCGTCGTTCAGGTCGATGTAGCCCTTGTCCTGGAAGTAACGGGTGAGTTTTTCCAGCATCAGCTCGTAGAACGTGGTGCTGCGGTCGATGCCCTTGACCTGGGTCTGCACCAGCTTGTCGAGGTTGTTGATCGAGGTGTAGAGGTTGACCGGTGGGTTGAGCAGCAGCACACGTTTGAAGTTGAAGCTGCGGCGGGTTTCGTCCAGGTGGCTGACGAAGGCGGCGTCGAGCGCACCCAGGCTGTAACCGGTGAGGTAGAAATCACTGACCGGCAGGCGTGGATGCTGGGCGCGCACGGCCTGCATCACCCGGTACATGTCTTCGGCGTCTTCCTGGCTGATGCCGGGGGTAGCAAAGCGCGAGGCTGCACTCATGAAGTCATAGCTGGTGGGCGATGACAGTTGCACCACGTGGAAGCCGGCCTGGTAGAACAGCTTTTTCAGGTATTCATTGATGCTGCTGCTGTAGGGCGCGCCGGTGCCGGCGATGATGAAGATCAGCGGCGCTTCGCGATCCTGGCGGGCTAGGCGGTACTTGAGCTTCTTCACTGCCCAGAAGTTGTCGGGCAACGTGAACTCGCGCTCCGGGCGCAAGTTCAGGCTGTAGTCGGACTGAGTGATTTCATCGTCGCTGGGCAGCTCAGGGCGCTTGTCCGGCGGCGTGGTGGCGATGGTGGCCTCGAACGGGTTGGTAAGAGGGTAGCCATAGCTGGCAGCGTCGATATCCCGCGCTGAAGCGGCCACAGCCATGAGCAAGCTGCCGAGCAGGGCAGCGAGGCGCAAAGATCGAAGCATGTAATCCCCCAAAAGAACGCAAGGTCGAGCAGTGTGCAGGCTAGGACCACAGCCAGGCGGGCAAAGTTGCCCGCTGCGGTGGCCTTTGGCGTACTTGCTATCTGCAACATAGCCGCCGGGGTGTGATTTTGCCTTAGAAACGGGCATAAGCGATCATGGATGCTTTCGATTACCGCTATTGGAGAACAGGATGTCTCGTTCGCTGCCGACGGTGCTGCTGGTGCTGTTTCTGGGGCTTTGGCTCGCGGCCAGCTATGGTGTGCGTTACGGCCTGATGGAGGATGGCCAGTGGGTAGGGCTGTGCGCAGTGCCGACGGCGTACTGGCAGTGCGAGGTGCGTTCGCTGCTGGGGTTGGGCATTCACCATCAAATCATGGCCTGGGGCGGATTGAGCCTTGCGCTACTGGCCCAGTTCGTTTCCGCGCGTGCCGGCTGGTGGCTGGCAGTGTTGGCACTGGTGTTCGCGGTGCCGGCGCTGGTGCTGTACACCGCCAGCATTGCGGTGTTTGCGCTGGTACTGGCGGGGTTGCGCCTGGTCAGGCAACCCCCATTGTAAGCAGCTGCGCGTACCTTGTGGGAGCAACTGTCCTGCTCAATTTCCAAAAGCTGGCGCTCCCACAGGGACTGCGCCAGGCTTTAGATGTGGAAGGCGACTTTCAGGGCTTCCAGCGCCGGTTCGACCTTGATGCCCAGCACTGCCCCCAGTTCCATTACCCGTGCCAAGTCCGGCTGCCCCACCATGATCATCTGCAGTTCATACCTGTGGGCAACAACGGCGACCCTGGGGTTGATGGGTGGTTTTGCGGTGATGATGTTTCTCGATACCGCGCTGGGCTGAGGCTGAGCACCAGCCTGTGGGAGCGGCTTGTGTCGCGATAGGGCCGCAAAGCGGCCCCAGCAATCTATACATGATGCCGAGATCCTGGGGCCGCTGCGCGGCCCTATCGCGACACAAGGCCGCTCCCACAGGGATCGCGCCAGCTTTTGGAAATTGAGCAAGACAGTTTACTCACACAAGGTACGCGCCGGGCTCGAGGACTATGCAGTATCAAGCCTGTCGCATCCGCAAGCTTCGCCACAACGCCGCTGTCATCAGCACACTCACCACCGCCCAGCCCCAGGCCTGCTGGTTCTCCAGCCCTTCGACGAACAACTGCGGCGCCACCCCGGCGCCGACGATGAACGCCAGCAACGCGACCTCCGCCCGTCGCGCCCGCACCGGCCACAGCACATACACCAGCGCCGGCAACGCCAGCGCCGCGCTGGGGAAGCTGCGGTAGCGCGGGTCGAACACCATTGCCAGCATGCTCACCGCCGCAGCAAAGCCCGCCGCCAGCAGCAACCAGCCGGCTCGCTCCTGCAGCCAGGCGAACAAGCGTTCACGCCAGCCCGCCCGCCGCGCCAGCGCCAACAACGCATGGGCCAGTACCAGCAGGTTCAGCCCGGCCAGCATCAGTGCCCACAACCATTCCCCGGCAAAGCGCGCATGGGTACGCATCAACTCACCCCACAGGCCCAGGCAAGCGGCGCCAAACGCTGCCAGCAGTGGCAGCAGGAAAGCGGCCAACGGTGTAGCGGGGCGCCCGGCCAGCACCAGCATGATCACCATCAGCACGGTGCTGGCCAGCAACCACTGCGGCCAGTCATGCAGGTTGCTCACGGGCCCTTCGAGCACACCCTTGTCCTGCCGGTCCGCGTCGTACAGCCCCCAGTAGCCACCCACTGCGCCCTCATTGGCGCGTTTCCAGGGCTGATCGAAGGCTTCGATCAGGTTGTAGTGCCAGCCATTGCGCTCGGCCATGGCCACGAAGCCACGGATGAAGCGCGCCTCATTGACCCGGCTGGGCTCCGCCGTTTCGCGTTGGCGGCCTTCGCTGGGCCAGCCGGTTTCGCCAATCAGTATGTCCTTGGGCGCGAAGCGTGTGCCGAACACCCGGCGCACATCGGCAACGTGGGCCAAGGCATCGTCGATGCCACGCGGGTCGTCCTCCCAGTAGGGCAGCAGATGGATGGTCAGGAAGTCCACTGCCGGGGCCACCTGCGGGTGCTGCAGCCAGAATTCCCACACATCGGCGTAGGTCACTGGCACCTTGACCTCGCGCTTCACCCGCGCGATCAATTTGGCCAGGTGGGCACCGGTCACCTCCTTGCGCAACAGTGTCTCATTGCCGACGATCACCGCGCTGACCACGTCAGGGTTGGCGTTGGCAGCAGCGATCAGCAGGTTGATTTCCCTCTCGGTGTCGGCCGGGTGGGCGTTCACCCAGGCGCCCAGCATTACCTTCAGCCCATGCTTGCGTGCCAGCGCGGGGATTGCCTCAAGACCGCTCATGGAATAGGTACGGATGCACTGGAACCGCTCGGCCAGTAACGCCAGGTCGGCGTCCATCCGCGCTGGGCGCAGGCGAAACGGCTGGTCGTAAGGCGATTGGTCTTTGTCGAACGGCGTGTACGAAGCGCATTGCAGCTTGTGCGCAGGGCTGGCCGCATCGGGCAGGTGCACAGGCTTGCCCAGCCCGTACCAGAGCCCCCCCAGCCCGAGCAGGGCCAGCAGGCAGGCAAGCAGGTACAACGGCAATGACAAGCGGCTACAACTGGGCATGTGGCGGTCCATCGTCTGGCACAAAAGGTTAGATAGTAGCCCGGCGCCAAACCTTTGGCATGCAAGGATCGCGCAGGCCGAGGTAGGCCGATGGCGCTAATGGCACAGTGCTGTCGCATATGGGGCGGGTGCAGGTCGCAGGTGGATCAGGTCGACTTGTGTTGCAGGAAGATGATGCAATCTCCAAGACCTGACGAGGGGATGCTTTGATGGCAACTTTGAAGAAAATGCGACGTTTCCTGGGCGTGGGCACCGCCCTGGTAATGGCCATGAGCGCTGCACAGGCTATGGCCAAAGAAGTAAGCATTGGTTACGTGGATGGTTGGGCCGACAGCGTGGCGACCACCAACGTGGCCGCCGAAGTAATCAAGCAAAAACTCGGCTATGACGTGAAGTTGCAGGCCGTGGCCACGGGGATCATGTGGCAGGGTGTGGCAACTGGCAAGCTCGATGCCATGTTGTCGGCCTGGTTGCCGGTGACCCATGGTGAGTACTGGGCCAAGAACAAGGACAACGTGGTCGACTACGGCCCGAACTTCAAGGACGCCAAGATCGGCCTGATCGTCCCCGAGTACGTCAAGGCAGTGAGCATCGCCGACCTCAAGACCGATAACAGCTTCAAGGACAGGATTGTCGGCATTGACGCAGGCTCCGGTGTGATGCTCAAGACCGACCAGGCGATCGAGGACTATGGCCTGACCAGTTACAAGTTGCAGGCCAGCTCGGGTGCGGCGATGACGGCGGAACTGGGCCGTGCCTATGCCAAGCAGCAATCGATTGCGGTGACCGGTTGGGTTCCGCACTGGATGTTCGCCAAGTGGAAGCTGAAGTTCCTCGAAGACCCGAAAGGCGTATATGGCGCGGCAGAAACCGTGAACAGCATCGGCAGCAAGGAACTGGCCACCAAGGCACCGGAAGTGGCGGAGTTCCTGAAGAAGTTCAACTGGCAGTCCAAGGACGAGATTGGTGAGGTGATGCTGGCGATTCAGGAAGGGGCCAAGCCTGAAGCGGCCGCCAAGGACTGGGTTGCCAAGCACCCTGATCGTGTGAAGGAGTGGACTGGCAAGTAATCACCTTCCAGGGCCAATAGGGTTTCTTCGCGGGTGTACCCGCTCCTACAGGAGCGGGTACACCCGCGAACGGCTCATCACTTTGTTACGCAATCGGTAAAACACCGTTGCATCTAAGACTAAGGTCGTCTGGTTGGCGTCCATCGGCAGCATAAAGTAAGGGTGTGGGTTCCATCCCGTATCTGTGCTGCTAGGACAAAAACAATGAACGACAGCATTTACCTCTCGATACAAAACAGCCCCCGTTTCAAGGAGCTGGTCACCAAACGCGAACGGTTCGCCTGGATTCTCTCGGCGATCATGCTCGGCCTGTACTGCGCCTTCATCCTCCTGATCGCCTACGGTCCTCATTTGCTGGGCGCCAAGCTCAGCCCTGAGTCATCGATTACCTGGGGCATTCCCCTGGGCGTCGGTCTGATCGTTTCGGCATTCGTCCTGACCGCCATCTACGTGCGCCGCGCCAACGGCGAATTCGATGAGCTGAACAAGGAAATCCTGAAGGAGGCGCAACAATGATTCGCCAAGTCAAAGCCCTGGCCGTATTGGCCTGCGGAGCCTTCGCACCCGCCGTGTGGGCCGCCGATGCCCTGACCGGCGAGGTGCAGAAACAACCGCTGAACGTTTCCGCCATCGCCATGTTCGTGGCCTTCGTCGCCTTCACCCTCGGCATCACCTACTGGGCCTCCAAACGCAACAAGTCGGCATCGGACTACTACGCTGCCGGTGGCAAGATCACCGGCTTCCAGAACGGCCTGGCGATTGCTGGCGACTACATGTCGGCCGCCTCGTTCCTGGGTATTTCCGCGCTGGTGTTCACTTCGGGTTATGACGGCCTGATCTACTCGATCGGCTTTTTGGTTGGCTGGCCGATCATTCTTTTCCTGATTGCCGAACGCCTGCGCAACCTGGGCAAGTACACCTTCGCCGACGTGGCCTCGTACCGCCTCGGGCAAAAGGAAATCCGCACCCTGTCGGCCTCCGGTTCGCTGGTGGTGGTGGCGTTCTACCTGATCGCGCAAATGGTCGGCGCCGGCAAGCTGATCGAGCTGCTGTTCGGCCTGGACTACCATGTGGCGGTGATCCTGGTGGGTATCCTGATGTGCCTGTACGTGCTGTTCGGCGGCATGCTGGCCACCACCTGGGTACAGATCATCAAGGCTGTGCTGCTGCTGTCCGGTGCCAGTTTCATGGCGCTGATGGTCATGAAGCACGTGGGCTTTGACTTCAACACGCTGTTCTCCGAAGCCATCAAGGTACACGCCAAGGGCGAGGCGATCATGAGCCCCGGCGGCCTGGTCAAGGACCCGATCTCGGCATTCTCCCTGGGCCTGGCACTGATGTTCGGTACTGCCGGCCTGCCGCACATCCTGATGCGCTTCTTCACCGTCAGTGACGCCAAGGAAGCGCGCAAGAGCGTGCTGTATGCCACCGGCTTCATCGGCTACTTCTACATCCTCACCTTCATCATTGGCTTTGGCGCAATCCTGCTGGTCAGCACCAACCCGGAATTCAAGGACGCCGCAGGCGCTCTGCTGGGTGGCAACAACATGGCTGCGGTGCACCTGGCCAATGCGGTGGGTGGCAGTGTGTTCCTCGGCTTCATCTCGGCGGTGGCCTTTGCCACCATCCTGGCGGTGGTGGCTGGCCTGACCCTGGCCGGTGCCTCGGCGGTGTCCCACGACCTGTACGCCAGCGTCTGGCGCAAGGGCAAAGCCAACGACAAGGACGAGATCCGCGTATCGAAGATCACCACTGTCGCCTTGGGTGTGCTGGCGATCGGCCTGGGGATTCTGTTCGAGAAGCAGAACATCGCCTTCATGGTCGGCCTGGCGTTCTCCATTGCAGCCAGCTGCAACTTCCCGGTACTGCTGCTTTCGATGTACTGGAAGAAGCTGACCACCCGCGGCGCCATGATCGGCGGCTGGCTGGGCCTGGTGAGTGCGGTGACGCTGATGATCCTTGGCCCGACCATCTGGGTACAGATTCTCGGCCACGAGAAGGCAATCTACCCGTACGAGTACCCGGCGCTGTTCTCGATGGCCATTGCCTTCGTCAGCATCTGGTTCTTCTCGGTCACCGACAAGTCCAAGGCGGCTGAGGATGAGCGCGCGCTGTTCTTCCCGCAGTTCGTGCGTTCGCAGACTGGCCTGGGTGCCAGCGGGGCGGTTTCCCACTGAAGCTGTAGCCATAACGCGCTGAAATGCACAACGCCCCGCTAGCCGGGGCGTTGTGCATTCAGGGGTTGCTCCAGGCAATACTGGCAAACTGCATCCCTTGGGAAATTTCCTAAATCCGCTCGGAACGGTCCTAACTTCCAATCGCCAGCGTTCACGAATAATCGCCACTACTGATCGGGCAGTCGCCCCTCAGCCAGTGATTCCCTCAAGGAGATTTGATCGTGAAACGTATGCTGCTCGCCCTCCCTCTGGCCATGCTGTTTGCCGGTGCCGCCCACGCCTTGGACCCGATCGAAAAGCAAGTGCAGGTCACTGCCCAGGTGCCGACCGATGCGTTCTTCGTCGAGCCGGTGGGCGGCAACTGGATGAACGACCCGCAAGAGCTGGGTTGGAACCCCAATCAGGCCAAGCTCGACCCTGTCCGCAAGGAGCTGCAGGTCAAGAGCACCGTTGGCGCTATCAACGCCTACCTGGTCTCGCCCGCCGTCATTGCCAGCGGTTCCCACAACATTGGCCTGGATGTGAAGGTTGGCGACACCGTGTTGCAGACCACCCCAGTCGAAGTGGTCAGCGCCACCCAAGCCGCACCGGGGGCGATCGTCGGCTTCGAAATTGCAGCCCAGCCTGCCCCAGCCGCGGGTTATGAGCCAGGCAACTACCAAGGCCTGGTGAGCATGATCTTCGAAACTGGCACGCCTTGATTCACCCCCCCATCGTTCATTCGTTGTTGCCTGTTCCTGCCCTCGGCGCTTGCCGCGGGGCGGGCAGGTATTGCCCGCAAGCGACGCCCATGACCCTACAATTTCCCCTTTCCGCGCTGTACCTGAGCTTGCCGTTGGCAGCCTGCCTGGCCGCAGTGCCAGTGACGGGCCACGCTGCGACCGCAGCGCTGGGTGGCATCGAAGGTCTGCCCAGTGAGTTTGAAGCGCACTTTTATGAAGTGCCGTTGGCCGTGAGGGTAGACTTGGATGGCCGCTATCTGGGTGATGCCATGGTCGTGCTCAGCCGGGATCAGCGCGTGCAACTGCTGGAATTCACCGAAACCGTCGACAGCCGTGAACCAGAAAGCCTGAGGCGGCGCTGGCGCGAACGCCTGGTCGAGGGGCGCCCGCTGGGTGACTGCCAGGCAAACTGCCCAGATGGCCTGCGCGCAGTGCACTACAGCTTGGCCAATTCGCAGTTGTCACTGCTTACCGACCAGGCCGAAGCGTCAACGGCCGGCGAGCGTTATCACCGGCTTCCCGAACAGGGCAGCTACGGCCTGCTGGTGCGTAACCAACTCAACCTGGTCAATGATGGCCGAGTCACCAGCGGCCGCTATGCATTGCAAGGGCAGGGCAGCCTGGGTAACTGGACGACCCTGGCCGATGGCCAGCTCGACCGTGGCAGCGACAGTCAACAGGGCACGCGCTACCGGGTTGACCAGTTGTACGGTGAGCGACTGGCGCAGGACCACTTTTATCGCCTGGGCTATTTCACCCCCAGTGCCCAAGGCCTGACCCGCCAGCCACGGCTGATGGGGGCCAGCCCCGATACCACCCTGGGCCTGATGTTCGGCAGCAGCGACAGCCTGGCCATCGACAATGGTGCGCCCAGCGCGACGCCCATCTATGTCACGCCCAACCGCCCCGCCGTGGCGGAAATCTACCGCAACGGCGTACTGATCAATAGCCAACCGGTGCAGCCCGGCCTACAGACGCTGGACAGCAAAGTGTTACCCGGGGGCATCTATGAAGTGGAAATCCGCCTGGTCGAGGACGGCCAGGTGACCTCGCGCAGCCAGGCATTCATTTACAAACCCAGCAACTGGCGCAGCACCGATGCCCCCTGGCGCTACAACCTGTACCTGGGGCGGCAGAGCAGCCTGTTGAGCAACTGGCAGCGCGACGCAGATGACAGCCTGGCGGCAGGCGTGCTGGCCAATTACCTGGTGCACCCGCGGGCTATCGTCGGCGTTTCGGCACAGCGCATCGACCAAACCCTGCAATACGGCACGTCGCTGGACTGGGATGTGCTCGACCGCTTCAAACTGTACGGCAACCTGTTCCGGGCCCAGGGCTACGGCAACGGCTACGACCTGCAATTGATCCACGCCGGTGAAAACAGCTCATTGGTGGCCAGCCAGAGCAGCACCTGGCTGACCCGCCCCGAATCACTGCGTGATGACCGTCAGCCGAGCCACTGGCAGGCGCGGCAAACCCAGACGTCGGTGTCTTACAACCATCGCCTCGACCCGCGCAATACCGCCAGCGTGCGTGTGTCGCACAGCAGTGGGGCCAGCGCCGGTACGGGGGTGGATTTGGGCTGGTCGTACTTTGGCCAGCTACTGGGGTCGCAGGCCAACTGGCGCCTGTCGCTGTTCGACCGACCGGGCAACGCGGGTACTGGTGAGGCCCGCAGCCGCGGCGTCAACTTGAGCCTGAGCATGAGCTTGGGCGGCACGAGTGGCCGGCGCCTGTCGGCCAGCGTCGGCAGCCGCACAGCGCGCGATGGCGGGCGCGACCTCAATGCCGCAGTGGCCTATCAGCAGGACGTCGACCTGGGCCCGCTGCGCAGCGTTGGCCTGACCGCCAGCGCCGACCGCTATGGCGCCGGCCTGGGTGGCGACACGCAGTTCGAGAGCCAGCAGCTGCACGGTGATGCGTATTTCCAGCGGTCTTCCTACAACGGTGAGTTCAGCGGCGGCCTCAACCTGGAAAGCATGCTGGCTGTCGGGGCTGGCAAGGCGGCCGTGAGCGGCCAGTACCTGCCGCACCAGGCTGGGCTGATCGTCGATGTCGAAACCGATATCCAAGGCTTGAAACTACGCGCTGACGACCGCCATGGCGGTACTGCCAATCTGCGGCCTGGGCGCAACCTGGTCCCGGTGGCCGCCTACAAGGCCGGCCATGTGCAATTCGACCTTGAAGGCGCGCAAGCCACCGCAGCGGTGATTCAGCCTTCCAGTGTGGACTACCACCTGAACCGTGGCGGCATTGGCTACCGCCAGCTTCGGGTATTGCGCACGCTGACCGTCATCGGCCGCCTGCTCGACAGCCAGGGTCGCCCGCTGCGGGGCGCGCAGGTGATCAACCACGCCAGTCGCAGTGTCAGTGAGGCTGATGGGTTCTTCGCCGTGGAAATGAGCGAGTCCACACCCAGCCTGGAGGTGCGTCAGCAAGGGCAGGTCGTATGCCTGTTGACGCTGAATCTTACGCAGCTGGTACGTGAAGACGATGTGCTGTTGGCCGGCGACCAGCGTTGCACGCCCGCAAGCCTGGCCAAGGCCGCTGATAGCGGGGGGGGAGCGTGTTGAGAGCTAGCTCAGGGTCGGTAACAGAGCGGCCCTACCGTCGTTTCAGACGGCTCCTACACATCCTGCGATTGTTCCCGCTTTACGGTATGCCAATCGCTGTACTTATCCAAGGAACCTTCAAACGTGAATATCCATCGTCTGCTTGCCCTGGCCTGTCTGGTTACCCCGCTGGCAGCCATTGGGGCGCCCGAGCTTAATGTCGGCGCGTTGTACGATTACCTGGATTCCGGCAAAAGCACCTTGCTCAAGCGGGTGCGCAACGGCGGTGATACCACGGCGTTCGTCAAGGTCAGTGTCGCTGAGCTGGTGTACGACACCGATGGCAATGCCCGCGAGGTCGACACCGAGGGCATGCCGTTGGAGCAGCGCGGCCTGGTGGCCAGCCCGGCGCGGCTGATCGTGCCGGCGCAGGGGATGCAGGCGGTGCGCCTGGTGTACCGCGGGCAGCGCGATACAGAACGCTATTTCCGCTTGCGCTTCGTCCCGGTCCTGCCCGAGCTGGGTGATGGGTTTGCCGTGGATGAGGGCGAGGCTGAGCGGTACCGCAATAGCCTGAAGGTTGGGGTCAACTTGCTGGCCGGCTACGGCACGTTGCTGTTCGTTCGGCCTGGCGAAACCCGGTTTCAGACGTCTGTGCAGCGCAAGGGCGGTGGCCTTACAGTCAGCAACCAGGGCAATGCCACTGTCGTGCTGGATCAGTTCCGGCAGTGCCAGGCGGCTGGCGTAGCCTGCGAGACTGCCACCAAACATCATGTGTTGCCGGGGCGGACACGGCAATTCGAAGGGCAGGCGGCAAAGGTTCATCAGTTTGAGTTGCATGAAGGCGAAGCGCGCAAGCGCATGGTGGTGGAAGGATGAGTCGTAGCACAGGGCGCTTGGCCCGCATCCGTCACTTACGCGTCGGGCTGGTCGCAGGTTTGCTGGCATTCGCCCCCTTGGCCAGCGCACTGGAGGTGACGCTTTCGGCACAATACCGTGGCGGTGGATCGGGGCGTTTCGAAAACACCACGCCGCCTGCTGAATTTTGCAGGGTTTGGTCTGGCCTGTGCGCCAGCACCGGCACCGTAGGCCTGCCAATTACCTACCAGAAGACAAGCATCAACCGTGCCCCCGACCTGCGTGATCGATATTTCGCCAAACTGCCGGGGCGTCGTGAAGTGGAGGTACGCCACCAACAGACGGGTGAGCCCAGGCAGATGACCTTCGAGGTGCGCTCCATCAGCCAGGAAGCTGTGTTGGGTAGCCCTTACAACCCGCTTAACGGCAGCTTCTCAGAGGGTTGTCGCGGCATTAACTCCGTCGGCAACCAAAGCCGCTTCAGGTACTACACCTCGTTGGTCAACCCGCAGAGTCCGACCCCTTGCGTGATCAGCTACTCATGGGCGCCGGATGATCATGTAGATACCACGACGGTATTGGACACGGGTATTTCCTTCGAGCTGGACATCCCCCCGCCGTATCGCCTGCGCGCCGGTATGTACCGTGGCAGCCTCACTTACACCATAGGCCCTGGGGGCGACTTTGATTTCGGCAACAATGTCACCGGCCTGAGCGGCGATACGTTGGTGATCAACTTTGAACTGGATGTGCAGCATGCTTTCATCTTTGAGTTCCCGCCTGGCTCGGAGCGCGCCGTGCTTGAGCCCAAGGATGGTTGGCAGGCCTGGCTGGGCGGCGGCCAGGCCCCTGGGCTCATCTACCGAGACCTGCCGTTCCGGCTATGGTCCACCGGCCCGTTCAAAGCCTACAAGTTGTGCCAGCACTACACCGCAGGTACGTGCGGTATCCGTAACGACGCCAGCCACGAGGTGCCTGTGACCGTGGCCATTACCTTGCCCGGAGGTATCGAGCACCAGGGCCGGCCGGTTCAGCAACTGGCGTTGCCTAGCGGGCAGGCGGCTGCGTTGGCGTTCGAATCGGCGATGCCCACGCTCAATCGCCCTGGCCAGTTGCGTTTCCAGGTGGAGCGCAACGACGTGCAGGCCATGCTTCGACACCCTGGCGCCACCTATGCCGGCCAGGTCACCGTCGTTTTCGACGCTGAGCTTTAGCCCACCGCCATGATGCGCGAGGTTAACCTATGTACAAAGTCGTGGTGGTTGACGACCATCCGTTCATCCGAGCCACCGTGTGCATGCTGCTGCGCAAGGAACGGCTCGATGTCGTCGGCCAGGCAGACAATGGTATTGACGCGGTGCGGCTGGCGCGTGAGTTGGGCCCGGACCTGGTCATCCTCGATATCGCCATGCCCGGGCTCGATGGCCTTGAGGTAATCGCCCGCATCAAGGCCATGACGCAGCCGCCCAAGGTTCTGGTGCTGACGTCGCAATTGCCCGAGGCCTATTCGCTACGCTGCATGCAGGCCGGTGCAATGGGCTTCGTGGCCAAGACCGATGAGCTGGACGAGCTTGGCAAGGCGGTGCGCGCAACATTGTCGGGTTATACGTACTTCCCTGAAGTGGCGCTGAGTTCGGTGCACAAGCAGGACCTGAAGTTCACAGACGCGCAATGCATCGCCTCACTGACCGACCGTGAGCTGATGATCCTGCAGCAGCTCGCCCGCGGGCTGAGCAACAAGGCGATCGGCGAAGCCATGCTGCTGAGCAACAAGACCATCAGCACCTACAAAACCCGGCTCATGGAAAAACTGCGGGTCAACTCGTTGATCGACCTGGCGGACTTCGCCCGTCGCAATGCGCTTATCTAGTCGCTACCCGTGCCAATCCGCGTCCTGCTGCTGTGGCTGCTGTATTGCCTGAATCCGCTACCCGTTTTGGCCGCACCGCAGCTCTACACCCGGGGCGTGGAAACGGGGCCTGCGCTGGCGCTGGGCCCCGCCGACCTGCGCTGGCTGTGGGAGAAGCGCCATTTGAACCTGGGGGTAATCGGCCGCGACAACCCACCCTTTGACATGCTCGGCACCGGCCAGGCCTACGAAGGCATCAGCGCCGAGTACGCCAGTGTGCTGGCCGAGAAGCTGGGCCTGGAAGTACGCCTGAGCCTGTTCGAGACCTACGACGCGGCTTTCGCGTCCTTGCGCAAGGGTACTGTCGACCTGGTCAGCTCGGTAACAGCACAGCAGGCGCAGGACGCCAAGCTGCGCCTGTCCAGCCCCTACATCGTTGACCAGCCATTGCTGCTTGCCAGTGAGCGGTTCGTCAGTGGCAACAGCGCAAGCCCTCGGCTGCTGGCGGTCGAGGGGTATCGACCGTTGGCCCTGCTTCAGCACAACTATCCCAACGCACGGATCCAGCTGCACCCCACCCCCTACAGCGCCTTGGCGGCGTTGCAGCTCGGTGAAGCTGAGTTGTTTCTAGGCAATGCCCTGAGCAGCCGCTATCTGTTGGCCCGAGGGCAACTGCCAGGCCTTGAATGGGTCGACCAGCCCGATTTTGCAGCCCAGCCCCTGGGCTTTGCCATGCTCGGGGACCACGGCCCATTACCCAGGTTGGTCGATGCCGTGCTGCAAAGCCTGACCGAACAGCAACATGCCCGCCTTCGCGGGCACTGGAGCCCACAGCCTGCCAGCCCCGTCAAACCCGGCCTGGTTGAACTCAGCGAAGCCCAGCAGCGCTGGATTGCGGAAAACCCCGTGGTCAAGGTGTTGCTCGGTGAGCACCAGCTACCGTTGAGCTACCGCGATGAGCATGGCCAGGTGCGCGGCTTGAGCATGGACGTGCTGCAACGCATCAGCCGCCTCACCGGCTTGCACTTCGAGGTGCAGGGGGGCACAGACATACAACACATGATCGAGCAAGTGCGCCAGGGCCAGGCCGATCTGATTGCCGGGCTGGTGTACAGCCCTGCACACGCCAGGCAACTGCGTTTCAGCCGCAGTTTCTGAGCTTGCCGCTGGTCCTGGTAACGCGCAACGAGACCGTGGCCCTCAGCAGCCTGGCGCAGCTCGGCAGGCGGCCGCTGGCGCTGGTGCGTGGCAGCGCCCAGGCGCAGACGCTGGCCAAGTCTTACCCGGGGATCCGTCAGCGGCTCGTGCCTCATCCATTGGCTGCTCTGCAGGCGCTGGAGCAAGGCAAGGCAGGCGCCGCCGTGCTGCCACTGGACCAGGCGTGCTCGCTGGTTGCACGTCACTTTCCCGGCAGGCTGCGGATCGCTGCCAGCCTGGCGCTGCCACCGATGCACTTCGCCTTTGCCAGTAGCCATGCCGACGAAGAGCTGCTGGGTATTCTCGACAAAGCCTTGCTCGCGCTGCCCCCGGCAGAAATGGAGACCATGCTGCGACGCTGGCGTAACCCGATGATCGTTGGCGACGGGTTATGGCGCCGTTATGGCGGGCGCATGCTGGCGGGCATCGCCTTGGCATGCAGCCTGCTGTTGCTGGCCCTGCTGTGGGTTCGTTACCTGCGGCGGATGCAGGTGCAACTGCATCGTGCAAAGCGCGAGGCCGAGGCGGCCAACCAGGCCAAGACGCAGTTTCTCGCGGCCATGAGCCATGAAATCCGCACGCCGCTGCATGCCGTGCTGGGCATGTTGGAGCTTGCCCGACGCAAGGCAGGGCAGGGCGAACTGGACCATCTGGCCATCGAAGTGGCGGCGGATGCCGCTATCGGGCTGCAGGAGTTGATCGGCGATGTACTCGACATCACACGCATCGAAACCGGCCAGTTGCAGCTGGCACTGGTGCCGGTGAGCTTGCGCGATCAAGTCGCCCGGGTGGTTCAGCTGTTCGAGCAACAGGCACGCGGCAAGGGGCTGGCCCTGGACATGGTGTGCAAGGGGGCGGTGGAAAACTGGGTGATGCTTGACCCGGTGCGTTTCAAGCAGGTCCTGGCCAACCTGGTCAGCAATGCAATCAAGTTCACCGCGCAGGGCAAGGTCCTGGTCAGCCTGAATATGCAGGCTGCAGCCGGGCGGGCAAGTGTATTGCTCGAAGTCGCAGACACCGGCATAGGCATTGCCCAGGCCGAGCTGGAAAGCCTCGGGCAACCTTTTCGCCAGGCCAGCAATCAGCGCCAGTCGCCACGCAGCAGTGCCGGGCTGGGGCTGGGGATCAGCCGCAGCTTGTGTGAAATGCTTGGCGGGCAATTACGCTTGCACAGCGTGCTGGGCCAAGGTACGCGGATTGAAATCCGCCTGGACCTGGCGCTGGCAGCCCGGCCAGTGCTGGCCAAGCCGGCAACGCCGCAGGGCGACCCTCCCAGGCTGGCCGCCCTGCGCGTGCTGGTGGTCGATGACTACCCGGCCAACCGCTTGCTGCTCGCGCACCAGTTGGCGTTTCTCGGTCACCAGGTGCAAGTTGCCGAAGATGGCGATCAGGCCTTGCGCCTCTGGTTGCAGCAAACGTTCGACGTCGTCATCAGCGATTGCAACATGCCCAGGCTTGGCGGTTTTGCCTTGGCCCGGGCAATCCGCGAACACGAACGGCGCCGGGCCAGGCCTCGCTGTCGGGTGGTGGGGCTGACCGCCAGTGCCCTGCAAGAGGAGCGCCGTCGCGCGAGGCTTGCGGGTATGGACCACTGCCTGTTCAAGCCGCTGAACCTGGATACCCTCATGCAAACGTTGCAAGCTTTCCAGTACGTCAGCCGTGAGCCAGGCGAGCAACTGCCTGCCGTTGATCTGGCCCATTTGCGTAAGCTGGTTTGCGATGACCAGGCTGTGTTGGTGGCCCTGCTGGCCGATCTGGCCAGCAGTAACCTGGCGGATCTGGCACAGCTCAGATACTCGAGCGACAACCCCTCGGCGCTCGTTGAAGTGGCGCACAGGGTGAAAGGCGGCGCACGCATTGTGCGGGCACAAGCGTTGGTGGCGTCATGTGAACGGCTTGAAGCGCAGTGTACGCAACGGCCGGCGGATACGTCACAGGTGCGCCAGGCAGCCAGAGCGCTGGAGGAGACCATGCTGCGCCTGGACCGCTGGCTTGCCAGCTACCTCGGGGAGCATGCTCCCCGCCGCCAGGGCGGTACTGACCACACAGTCATGTCTGCCCATTCACTACCCTGATGAATCCTCCCAGCCCCCTTGCCCTTGATTAGACTCGCTGTACTACCTGCCAGAACAAGGCCAGCCACCATGCATAACCGCATCATGATCACCGGCGCCGGGTCAGGCCTCGGTCGCGAGATCGCCCTGCGCTGGGCGCGCGAAGGCTGGCGCCTGGCGCTGGCCGATGTCAACGAAAACGGCCTGCGCGAAACCCTGGAACTGGCCCGTGCCGCCGGCGGCGATGGCTTCATCCAGCGCTGCGATGTGCGCGATTACAGCCAGCTCACCGCCCTGGCCCAGGCATGCACCGAGCAGTTCGGCGGCATCGACGTGATCGTCAACAACGCCGGCGTCGCGTCTGGCGGTTTTTTCGCCGAACTGTCCCTGGAAGACTGGGACTGGCAGATCGCGGTCAACCTGATGGGCGTGGTCAAGGGCTGCAAGGCCTTTTTGCCGCTGCTGGAGCGCAGCAAGGGCCGGATCATCAACGTGGCATCGATGGCCGCACTGATGCAGGGCCCTGGCATGAGCAACTACAACGTCGCCAAGGCTGGCGTGCTGGCGCTTTCGGAAAGCCTGCTGGTGGAGTTACGTCAGTTGGAAGTTTCGGTGCACGTGGTTTGCCCGTCGTTCTTCCAGACCAACCTGCTGGACTCGTTCCGTGGGCCGAACCCGGCGATGAAGGCGCAGGTGGGCAAGCTGCTGGAGGGTTCGCCGATCAGCGCCGCCGAGATTGCCGGATACATCCACCAGCAGGTTGCCGCGGGCGAGTTCCTGATTCTGCCCCATGAGGCCGGGCGCCAGGCGTGGCAGCTGAAACGTCAGGCGCCTGAGCGGCTGTACGACGAGATGGCCGATATGGCGGTAAAAATGCGCGCAAAGGCTCCTTCGCGATGAATGTTCTGTAGACGCACTGACCGGGGGCAGGGGCGTACAGGCCTGCTACCGACAAGACCAAACCAGCTGATGCGTCAAGCCGCAGCATCCAAGAACGCCCCGACCGTCGGGGCGTTTTCATTTTTCGCAGTCACTCAGAAAACACCTACATACGCATTGATGCCCCACTCGTAAAGTTCCCGCCTGTCATACGGGCATCGATAAATGCCGGCACATTTGGGGACTGCTCAATGAAGTTACGTTGTTTTACCGCCTGCGCCCTGCTGCTGACGGTGGGGGCCGCAGGGGCGAAGGAAATACCTCAGGACGTCAGTGTTCAGGCTGTCGTTTCGACACCTGAATTTCAAGTGACCTCGGTGGATAATTGGTGGGACGACGAACTTCGGGCGGAATATGACCCGAGCCGGCTCGTCTTCAAACAAATCAAGAAAGATGTATTTGTAAAAAGTACCTACGGGCCTATTTACGCGAAAACGGACAGTCCCTTCTACCGGTTCAAACGGGTAGGCGGTGCTGAATTTCAGCGCCGTTACTATATCTCGCTGAATCGCCTTGTCATGGGTACCACGCCGGTTGAAATCGTCAGTGCTGCTGAAGCCGCTGAAGGAAAAACCATTGAATTCAGGTTTTATCCCATGCCAGAGGCATCCACGGTTCGCATGCCCGGCACCTACATCACCCACGCCACTTTGATGTTTGAAACGGGTGCGCCCTGATCCCCGTTTCAGGCGGGCGCTCCCGCGTCCCTGTTATTGATAATGTGCAACCGTTGAAGGAAATTTGATATGAAATCCTCTGTATTGGCTATTCCATTCTTTGCGATGTTTGCCGGTGTCGCTGTCGCCTCCGTCCCTGATCCGATCAGCCATGACATTTCTGTAACGGCAGTTATTCCCGGCAATGACTTTTCCGTGGAACCTGTCGGTGATTGGGTTCGAGACGGCGTGACGCTTCAGTATCAGCCGCAGGCCGAGCAATTCACGAAAGTGACTGAAAATTTCATGGCCCAGAGTGATGTCGGCGCCATTCAGGCGAAGTTGCTGCAAACCGCAGAGTTGCAAGAGCAGAGTAACGTTGACCAGAAGATTGCGCTGGTCATCACGGTAGGGGATAAGCCGTTGTCGCTCGCGCCTCAGGAGGTCATGGACGCCGAAGATGCCAAAGGCGGTAAAGAACTGCCTATTGCCTTTGAAGCTGTAAAGCCTGAGGGCGGTTTTGTGAAGGGTGATTATAACGGGGTCGTGAAAGTGTTGTTTGAGACGTCCTCCACCAGCCTTTGATCGATGCAGTGCCGCCTGCCTCCACCCCGTCGGATGTTGTCCCGCGGTGGGGCAGGTGTTGATGTGGATTGAATCATGTTCCAGTTTGCTGCACCCGGCCGTGCACTCGCTGCTTGGTTGCTGGGTGCTGCTTGCCTCTTCCCTTTCGAAGTGTTCGCTGAACGCGAGCCCGATGCTAACGGCCTGAACACGTTCGGGCGTTTGCCCGACGACTTCGAGGCGCACTTTTTCGAGGTGCCACTTGCAGTGCGAGTCGAGCTGGATCAGCGCTACCTGGGTGATGCCATGGTCGTGCTGAGCCGTGATAACCGTGTGCAATTACTGGCATTTACCGACACCGAGCAGAGCACAGAGCCCGCCACAGTGCGCCAGTTATGGCTTCAACGGCTGGAGGGCGGGCGCATGCTGGGCGACTGCCTGCAAAACTGCCCGGACGGGTTGCAGGCTATCCATTACAGCCTGGCCAATTCGCAGCTGTCGCTGCTCACCTCCAATGCCGAGAAACTGGAGCAGGACGCGCGCTATCACCGTCTCCCAGAGCAGGGCAGCACCGGGTTGCTGCTGCGTAATCAACTGAATCTGGTGAATGATGGTGAACAGACCTCGGGCAGAATCGGCCTGCTCGGCCAGGGCAATCTGCATGACTGGACCACGCTGGCCGAGGCACGCGTTGATCGCAGTCCAGCTGAGCAAGGCGATGTGCGTTACCGCATGAACCAGCTTTACGCAGAGCGCATGCACGAAGAGCACTTCTTTCGGCTGGGCTACTTCTCTACTGGCGCAGAAGGCCTGGTGCGCCAGCCAACGCTCCTGGGGCGTCGCCCTGACAGCACGCTTGGCTTGATGCTGGGCAGCAGTGACAGCCTGCTGGTCGACAATGGCCAAGCCAGCGCCATCCCTGTCTACGTCACGCCGAACCGCCCGGGTATCGTCGAAATCTATCGCAATGGCTCGCTGATCAACAGTCAGCCGGTACAGCCCGGTTTACAGGCACTCGACACGCGGGTGTTGCCCGGCGGCATCTACGATGTGGAGCTGCGCTTGCTCGAAGACGGCCTGGAGACCTCGCGTAGCGAAGTGTCCATCTACAAGCCCAGCCGCTGGCAGAACCTCGATAGCCGCTGGCGCTACAACCTGTACCTGGGCCAGCAGCTCGAGTTGCTGAGTAACTGGGATAGCCATCGTGAACAGGGCCTGGCGCTTGGGGCGCTTACCAATTATCTGCTGCACCCGGCTGCGGTCCTGGGGTTGTCGATGCAACAGGTCGGCGCTGACCTGCAATTGGGCACGTCGCTGGACTGGGATGTCCATGAGCGCTTCAAGCTGTACGCCAGCCTTAATCAAACCCAAGGTCTGGGCAATGGGGGTGATCTGCAGTTGACCTATACCCATCCCTCGGGCTCGTTGTTGCTAAGCCACAACCAGACCTGGCTCGAGCCCAGCGGTCAGGAGCGCGACGATCGTTCACAGCGGCAGGTGCGCAGCCGCACCGCCTTTTCGATCAACCAGCGGGTAACCTCGCGCAGTTCAGCGACACTGCGCCTGGAACACAGTGCGGGTTCGGCCAGCGGGCTGGGAGCCGACCTCAGCTGGGCGTTCTACGGAAAACTGCGGGGGCATCAGAGCAGTGTTCGCCTGTCACTGTTCGACAGGCCCGGCACGCGCAGCAGCGCCGGTGTCCGCAGCCGCGGCGTTAACGTCGCTGTCAGCATGAAGCTTGAGCGCGACGGCAAGCAGCTTGGGGTCGATGTCGGTAGCCGCGCCTCGCGTGAGGGGGGGAACGACCCGTACGCTTCGCTGTGGTACAGGCAGGACGTCGACCTGGGCCCAGTGCATAGCCTGGGGGGCAGCGCAACGCTCGACGGCTATGGCACCAGCCTTGCCGCCAATGGGCGCTTTCACAGCCAGGCATTGCAGGGCGATGCCTATGCCCAGACTTCATCGTTCAACGATAACCTCAGCGGTGGCCTCAACCTGGAAAGCACCTTGGCGCTGGGCGCCGGGAAGCTGGCCATGGGGGGCCAAAACCTACCGCTCGATGCCGGCCTGATCATCGATGTCGAAAGCGACCTGCAAGGTGTGAAGCTACGTGCCAACGATGGCCAGGGCATGAGTGCAATGCTCCACCCCGGGCGCAATATCGTGCCGGTGACGGCGTTCAAGTCTGGTCATGTGCGCTTCGACTTCGACGCGAAGGACATGCCGCCAGCGCAGATCCAGCCCCTTGCTGTCGACTATCACCTCAACCGCGGTGGGGTGGGCTATCACGCGGTGAAAGTCATGCGAACGGTCACTGTGTTTGGCCGGCTGCTGGACGGCCATGGCCAGCCGCTGCAAGGCGCACATGTGATCAATGACGCCGGCCGCACGGTGGTCGAGGTGGATGGCTATTTCAGCGTCGAAATGAGTGAGGCACGGCCCACCCTGGAAATTCGCCATGGCACGGCAGGCAGCTGCCTTCTGACATTACCGCCGGACAACTTTGACCGCGACGATGACTTGCTGATCGTCGGTGATCAGCGCTGTGTACCGCGTATGGGCTGAACCGGCTTTCAGCCTTTCGCTTTAGAGGGCCTGATCCCGGGCCAGGATTGGATGTTGTGCAAACAGAGGTTGAAGATGCAAAGGTTCACATTTTACTTATCACGCTTGTTGTTCGCCGTGCTGCTGCTGCCAGGGTTTGCCAAGGCCGGGCCACAGCTGGATGTCGGGGCCTTGTATGACTACCTCGAGCCGGGCAAGGGCACCTATGCCAAACGCATCTACAACCGTGGGGACAGTACCGCGTTCGTCAAGGTCAGCGTGCTGGAGCTGGTGTACGACGGCGAAGGCGAGCCGCGTGAAGTAGACGTCGATGAGTTGCCCTTCGACCAGCGCAGCGTTGTTGCCAGCCCTGCGCGGATGATCATCCCGGCTCGTGGCATGCAGGCAGTCCGGTTGCTGTATCGCGGTGAGCGGGCTCAAGAGCGTTACTACCGGCTGCGTTTCGTGCCAGTACTACCGGAACAGGATGACAGCTTTGCACTGGACGATGCGGAGCTTGAGGCTTACCGCAATGAACTCAATGCCGGTGTGCAGTTTCTGGCCGGCTACGGCACCATCCTGATCGCCAAGCCTACTGCCACGCAGTATCAGACCTCGATCGAGCGAGCGGGCGGAAAGTGGACCGTGCGCAACGAGGGCAATGCCACGGTGCTGCTCGACAATGTCCAGACCTGTGTGCGGGGCGACGACGACTGTGATCACCCGGCCAAGCACCATATTCGCCCTGGGCGCACGCGCGAGTTCATCGAAAAAACCGGTGTCGAATACCGCTTCGAGCTGGTGGAAGGCGATGCGCGCAAAGCCATCGATTTGAAAGCAGGGTGAGAGGTCCAGGCATGGCTGGTAAATGTGCAATGCTGGCGCTGCTGGTCGGCGGCTTTGGCGCATCGTGGGCGCAGGCTGCCGAGATCACGCTTGACCTGCGTTATCGCGGCGACACCAGGCAGTTCGAAAACCTGGCACCGCGGTCGTCCCCTGTTTGCACCCAGCTGCCGCAGCTTTGTGCTGATCCACTGCAGAGCTTGCTGGATGTGAATGTTGAATATTCCAAAACAGTCGATGGCGAAGGCGCCGACGGTTTCTACCTCTCGGCACCTGTTCAGCCGACGCCGCTGCTGATGGTCCGTGATCAGACCGGTGAGCAGGTCAGCATGGACTTTGCCATTACCCACCTGGGCGGCACAGTGAGTTCGGACGATGGGGCGCCCACGCTTGCGACGCGCTCGGGCCTGGACTCGAGTGGTTGCCAGGTTGCGTTGGCGAGCGCGGCGCATCGATTGTTTCTGTGGTCGGTGGCCAGCAGTGGGTGTTGGGCCGACCTCAACGCAGCGAATGCAGGCACGTACCATGTCAGCCACCTTACGCTGGGTTATCGGCTGAAGACGCCTTTGCCGGCGAGCTTGAAGTCGGGCGTATACCGCGGGCGGGTGGTCTATTCGGTAGGCCCTGACAGGGATATAGGCCTTGGCTCGAGCCGAACGGTCTCCGGGCTCAGCGCAGATTCAGTCGCGATCAACGTTACACTTGAGGTGGTGCATGACCTTGAGGTGCGTTTCGAGCCGGGTTCCGAGCAGGTGGCGCTGGAACCGCCTCAGGCCCGTGGACAAGGCCGCCGAGGGCAGGGCAATGCAGACAGACTGGAAAAGGACGTGGCGTTCAGCCTGACTGCCAGCGGGCCATTCAAAGTTTGGGCCCTGTGCAGCACCGGGTTGGGAAGCACGTGCAATCTACGGTCGGCCAAAGGCCATGGCATACCGCTGTCGATGGCAATGACCTTGCCGGGTGTTACCTACAACGGTCGCTCGCTCTACCGGCAGGCAATGGCCTTTGGCGGAGCTGGGAACGCAATCAGCCTGGAAGTCCCGCCTGAAGGTGTGACCGGTAGCCAAGGGCAGTTGCATTTTCATGTGTACCCTCGCGGCCACGCCCCGGATCAGGATATGTTGCCTGGTACCGAGTATCAGGCCGTGGTGACGATCGTGTTCGATGCGGACCTTTAGGATGACAAGCGGGTGTTGCTACCCGCCTGCCATGCGCCGTCAGCAGTTGCCTGAAGTGGCTGTCCGCATCGGGTCATATCATCCCGAGCAACAGCAAGACCAGCAGAATCACCAATACCACGCCAATAATGCCGGATGGGCCATAGCCCCAACTACGCGAGTGGGGGAAGACCGGTAAGCCACCGATCAGCAGCAGAATCAGGATGATGATAAGGATCGTGGTCATGGTGGAGTCCTTGCGTGGTTGAGGGGCAAGGGCCTCGAATTGCAGGCCTCTTGATAAATCGGACCGGCGCCGCTTGCGAAAGATTCCATTGGTGTATCGCGTGTACCGGCCTCTTCGCAGCACAAGGCCGATATGCTCGTGAAAATGCGCGCTCAGCCCCATTCAAGAGGAATGGTCTGTAGGAGAAGTTACTCTGAAATGTAGGGCTCTTCTGAATTGCAGGGGAACTATTGAGTAGCCGAATGCCTGGCAGGCAGTCTCCGGTTTTCCATTTGGCAGGAGGATCGGCACATGTTGGTAATCGGGCGTGAAGTGGGGGAAATCATCGTGATTGGCGATAACATCCGCATCATGGTGGCGGATGTCCGGGAGGGCGTGGTGCGTTTTGGCGTGGACGCCCCGCGCTCGGTGCCGGTGCACCGGGCCGAGGTGTACAAGCGCATAAAGGAGGCCAAGCAAGGCGAGGCCTGATGTTGCCATCAGCATCCCTACGCAGTCTTGCCCGCGAAGGGGGCCGAGTCTGCTAGTCGAGCAATTCGCGGGGCACATCGTGCTTGGCCAGCAACTGGCACTGCTGGCTCTCCAGGTCGAACAATATGAACGCCTGCCCCTTGGCCAATGCCTGGCGTACCCGCAGCACACGGGTTTCCAGCGGGGTGTCGTCGCCATTGTCGGTGCCGTCGCGGGTAACGAAGTCCTCGATCAGGCGGGTCAGGGTTTCAGCTTGCAGTTGGTCGTAGGGGATCAGCATGGTGGGCGGCGTCTTGGTATTGGTGCAGGCATGCTACGCGAAACCTTGGGGAATTTGGGGCCGCATGGCGGCCCCGAAGCCCTCAGCCCTTGTTACCCACCAGGCTGTCCACTGCTGGCACCCGCGTGTCGCTCTCCATCTGCGCATCGTGCTCCAGCTGGTGGCTGAAGCGTTCCAACGATGCATTGGCCGGCTGCGAATCACTGGCAAACACAGGCGGGCTCAGCAGGTACGCCGACAACAACCGGCTCAGCGCCGCCAGGCTGTCGATATGCGTGCGTTCGTAACCGTGGGTGGCATCGCAACCGAACGCCACCAGCGCGGTACGAATATCGTGCCCGGCAGTCACCGCCGAATGGGCATCGCTGAAGTAGTAGCGGAACAGGTCGCGCCGCACCGGCAAGTCATGGTCGCCGGCCAGTTTCAGCAGGTGCCGGGACAGGTGGTAGTCGTAAGGCCCCGACGAGTCCTGCATCGCCACACTGACCGCATGCTCGCTGGAAGCTTGCCCAGGCGCCACCGGGGCGATGTCGATGCCGACGAACTCGCTGACGTCCCAGGGCAGGGCGCCAGCTGCGCCCGAGCCGGTTTCCTCGGTGATGGTGAACAGCGGGTGGCAGTCGATCAGTGGCTGGCGACCGCTTTCCACCACGGCCTTCAATGCCGCCAGCAATGCGGCTACGCCAGCCTTGTCGTCCAGGTGACGGGCGCTGATGTGGCCGCTTTCGGTGAACTCGGGCAATGGGTCGAAGGCTACGAAGTCACCAATGCTGATACCCAGTGCCTCACAGTCGGCGCGGGTGGCGCAGTAGGCATCCAGACGCACTTCCACATGCTCCCAGCTCACCGGCATCTGATCGATGGCGGTATTGAAGGCATGCCCGCTGGCCATCAGCGGCAGCACGCTGCCACGGAATACGCCGGTGTCGGTGAATACGCTGACCCGGCTACCTTCGGCAAAGCGGCTGGACCAGCAGCCGACGGGCGCCAAGGCCAGGCGGCCATTGTCCTGCAATTGGCGCACGCTGGCGCCGATGGTATCCAGGTGGGCAGAGACAGCGCGGTCGGGCGAGGTCTGCCGGCCCTTCAGCGTGGCGCGGATGGTGCCGCGGCGGGTCAGCTCGAAGGGGATGCCCAACTCATCCAGGCGTTCGGCCACGTAGCGCACGATGGTGTCGGTGAAGCCGGTGGGGCTGGGGATGGCGAGCATTTCCAGCAGCACGCGTTTGAGGTAGTCGAGATCGGGTTCGGGGAGTCGTTCGGACATGTCCAGGCCTCCGGTCGGGTTAAAATTTCGCAGTCCTTGTGGGAGCGGCCTTGTGTCGCGAAAGGGCCGCAAAGCGGCCCCGGCAATATCGGCAGCGAAGCTGAGATCCTAGGGGCGCTTCGCACCCCATTCGCGACACAAGGCCGCTCCCACAAAAAGCCGAGCAGTTGTCAGGCCAAAGGCCGGCTATGGGGAAACAGCAGGTCGATAAAACGCTCGGCCGTGGGCTGCGGTTCATGGTTGGCCAGGCCAGCACGTTCGTTGGCCTCGATGATCACGTACTCCGGCTGCCCGGCATCGCGCACCATGAAGTCCAGCCCAACCACCGGAATTTCCAGTGCCCGTGCCGCCCGCACGGCAGCATCGGCCAGCACCGGGTGCAGGCGTTCGGTGACGTCTTCCAGGGTGCCGCCGGTGTGCAGGTTGGCCGTGCGCCGCACGGCCAGGCGCTGGCCGGCGGGCAACACGTCGTCATAGCCAACGCCCGCTGCGCGCAAGGTGCGCTCGGTTTCGTCGTCCAGCGGAATGCGGCTTTCGCCACCGGTGGCGGCCTGGCGGCGACGGCTCTGGGCTTCGATCAACTGGCGCACACTGTGCTTACCGTCGCCCAGCACCTGCGCTGGGTGGCGGATGGCGGCGGCCACCACCTCGTAGCCGATCACCACGATGCGCAGGTCGAACCCGGCATGGAAGCTTTCCAGCAGCACGCGGCTGTCGAACTGGCGGGCGTGTGCCACGGCGCGGGTGATGTCGTCGATGCAGGTCAGGTTTACCGCCACGCCTTGGCCTTGCTCGCCATCGACCGGCTTGACCACCACCGCGCCATGCTCTTCGAGAAACGCCAGGTTGTCATCGGCATTGCCCGCCAGCTGTTGCGCGGGCACCTGCAGCCCAGCGTTGTGCAGGGCGTACTGGGTCAGGCGTTTGTCCTGGCACAGGGTCATGGTCACGGCACTGGTCAGGTCGCTGAGCGATTCCCGGCAGCGAATGCGCCGCCCGCCCAGGCTCAGGGTGAACAGGCCGCCAGCGGCGTCATCGACCTGTACTTCGATGCCCCGGCGTAGCGCCTCGTCGACGATGATGCGAGCGTAGGGGTTGAGGTCGGCTTGCGGGCCAGGCCCGAGGAACAGTTGCTCGTTGATACCGTTCTTGCGCTTGACTGCGAAGGTGGGCAGGTTGCGAAAACCCAGTTTCTGGTAAAGGCGCTTGGCCTGGCGGTTGTCGTGCAGCACTGACAGGTCCAGGTAAGCCAGGCCACGGCTCATGAAGTGTTCGATCAGGTGGCGCACCAGCACTTCACCCACGCCGGGGCGGGTGCAGTGTGGGTCCACCGCCAGGCACCACAGGCTGCTGCCATGCTCGGGGTCATCGAACGCCTTGGTGTGGTTCAGGCCCATGACGCTGCCGATAATCGCGCCGCTGTCTTCGTCCTCTGCCAGCCAATACACCGGGCCACCCAAGTGCCGGGGGGTAAGCAGCTCGGCGTCGACGGGGAGCATCCCGCGCGCCTGGTACAGCGTGTTGATCGCCTGCCAGTCGGCGGGGTTCTGTGCCCGGCGCACGCGGAAACCGCGAAATACACGCTGCGCCGGGCGGTAGTCGGTGAACCACAGGCGCAGGGTGTCGGACGGGTCGAGGAACAGCTGCTGGGGGGCCTGGGCCAGCACCTGCTGCGGTGCGGCCACGTACAGGGCGATGTCGCGTTCGCCCGGGTGCTCGTCGAGCAGATCCTCGGCCAGGGAAGCCGGGTCGGGGTAGGTGTGGCCTATCAACAGCCGGCCCCAGCCGCAGTGCACGGCACGCGGTTGGTCGTGGGGCTGGCTGCCGTCGCCGGCCAGGCGCGCCTGCAGGCGCTCGTAGGACGGCGCCTGGCCGCGCAGCAGGCGCTGACCATAAGCGATTTCATGGGCTTTCATCGGTCAGATTCCTTGTTCGCTCAGCCACAGGTTCAGCGCCGCCAGTTGCCACAGCTTGGAGCCGCGCAATGGCGTCAGCTGGCCGTGTGGGTTGCTCAGCAGGCGGTCGAGCATGGCCGGGTTGAACAACCCTCGGTCCTGGCTGGGGTCGGTCAACAGTTCGCGTACCCAGCCCAAGGTGGCACCTTCCAGATGCTTCAGGCCCGGTACCGGGAAGTAACCCTTCTTGCGGTCGATCACCTCATGCGGGATCACCCGTCGCGCTGCCTGCTTGAGCACCTGCTTGCCGCCGTCGGGCAGCTTGAAGCGTGCGGGAATGCGTGCCGACAGTTCCACCAGGCGGTAATCGAGGAACGGCGTCCGCGCCTCCAGGCCCCAGGCCATGGTCATGTTGTCCACCCGCTTGACCGGGTCGTCGACCAGCATCACGGTGCTGTCCAGGCGCAGGGCCTTGTCCACGGCAGCCGGTGCGCCGGGGCGCGCGAAGTGTTCGCGCACGAAGTCGCCGGCAGCGTCGGTTTCCAGCAGCCAGGGGGCCTGCACGGTGTCGCGGTATTCGCCGTGGCTGCGGTCGAAGAAGGCGTCACGGTAGGCCGCATAGGCATCGTCGGCGCCGTCCACCTGCGGGTACCAGTGGTAACCGGCGAACAGCTCATCGGCACCCTGGCCGCTCTGTACGCCCTTGCAGTGCTTGGCCACTTCCCGCGACAGCAGGTAGAAGGCGATGCAGTCGTGGCTGACCATCGGTTCGCTCATGGCGCGGAAGGCGGCCGGCAACTGGTCGATGATTTCGTGTTCGGCAATGCGCAACTGGTGGTGACGGGTGCCGTAGTGTTTGGCGATCAGGTCCGAATACTGGAACTCGTCGCCGCGCTCGCCGCCGGCATCTTCAAAGCCGATGGAGAAGGTCGACAGGTCGTCAACGCCCACTTCGCGCAGCAAGCCGACCAGCAGGCTGGAGTCGACGCCGCCGGACAGCAACACACCCACATCGACGGCTGCCCGTTGGCGGATTGCCACGGCGTCGCGGGTGGCGTCGAGTACGCGGGTGGTCCAGCCTTCCAGATCAAGTTCACGCTCGTCCGGGTTGGGGCCGTACTTCAGCTGCCACCAGGTCTGGCGTTCCACTTCGCCATGGCGGTCGATGCGCATCCAGGTGCCGGGCTCCAGCTTCTGCACATTGGCCAGCAGGGTGCGTGGTGCCGGTACCACGGCGTGGAAGTTCAGGTAGTGGTTGAGGGCCACGGGGTCGAGCATCGGGTCGATGTCGCCGCCCTTGAGCAGTGCCGGCAGGGTCGAGGCAAAGCGCAGGCGCTCGCCGTTGCGCGACAGGTACAGGGGTTTGACGCCCAGGCGGTCGCGGGCCAGGAACAGGCGCTGGTTGTCGCGCTCCCAGATGGCCAGGGCAAACATGCCGTTGAGCTTGGGCAGCAGCGCCGCGCCCCAGGCGTGGTAGCCCTTGAGCAGCACCTCGGTGTCGCCATCGGACCAGAAGCTGTAGCCCAGCGCCTGCAGTTCCTCGCGCAGTTCGGGGAAGTTGTAGATGGCGCCGTTGAAGGCCAGCGACAGGCCCAGGGTGTTGTCGACCATCGGCTGCGCCGAGCCGTCCGACAGGTCCATGATCTTCAGGCGCCGATGGCCCAGGGCGATCGGGCCCTGGCTATGGAAGCCCCAGGCATCCGGGCCTCGCGGGGCCAGGTGATGGGTAATGCGCTCTACCGCAGCCAGGTCGGCTGGGCGAGGGGCTTGGTCGATGGGGGTGAAACGTAACTCTCCTGCTAATCCGCACATAAGTCCTTACCGGTTTTTCCGTTGGGGAGGTGATGCCCCGGATTAGGGCACCTTAAGGAACTGACCTATGTGCTTTTCGAGAGTTTTAGAATGTTTGGTTATATGTGGCCGGGCAGGCAACCCGCTGCAATCATTTCCCCCGGATCAACCGGCGCAATCCAAACCGGTTCGGATGGCAAGCCTCCGCCACCGCCCGTGGCAATGGCAGCGGTTCCCCACATACCCAGGCCGCCACCAGCTCGCCACTCAACGGTGCCGTGATCAACCCGCGTGAGCCATGCCCGCTGTTCACATACAACCCGCCCAGCCAAGGGCAGGGCACATCCGGTACTTGCCGCGCATCCCGGCCCAGTACTGCATAGGCTTCGGCAAACGCCTGCCCGTCGGCGATGGGGCCGACGATCGGCAGGTAATCCGGGCTGGTGCAACGGAACGCAGCACGTCCCTGCAATTGCTCGGGGTCCAGTTCAGCCACAGCCAGCCGTTGCGCCAGATCGACGGAAATTTCGTCCAGCAGCGCCAGGTTGCCCTGGTGCTCGGCCACCGTCGGTGCAAGGTCTTCGCTGTGGAAGTCAAAACTGGCGCCCAGTGTATGTTCACCCTCGCGCGGCGGTGCCACATAGCCTTCCGCGCACACCACGGTGCGCAGTGCCTGGCTGCTGGCGGTGGCCGGCAAGCGGGTGATCTGCCCACGGATGCGCTTGAGTGGTAACTGCGCGCAAGGTTCGAAGCGCAGCACATCCGCCGCACCGGCCAGGACCACCACTGGAGCGCGGGCTAACAGCTGGTCGCCAGCCCAGGCTTGCCAATGCTCATCCACTTTGCGCAGTTCGAGCACGTCCTGGTGGGTCACCACGCGAATACCAGGGTGCTGCAACTGCTGTTGGCACAGCGCTGGCGGGTGCACCCAGCCACCTTCGGGGTAGAACAACCCGCCGCCAGGCAACGCCACGCCAGCGATGGCTTCGGCCTCCGCGCGCGCCAGGCAGTGCAGCAAGCCATGGTCGAAGGCGGCAGCCAGCTTGCCCTGGCGTTCGGCCTCCTTGCTGTCGAAGGCCAGTTGCAGCACCCCGCAGGCATCCCAGTCACGGCCACGCTGCAAGCGCTGCAGCTGACGCCGGGTGTAGCCGAACCCGGACAGGATCATCTGCGAGAGCGCGGTGCCATGGGCAGACAGCTTGAGGTACAGCACCCCTTGCGGGTTGCCTGAAGCTTCCTGGGCCGGGGCTTCGTGGCGCTCCAGCACGGTTACCTGCCAGCCGCGCCGGGCCAGGCTGGCGGCGCTGCTGCTGCCGGCAAGTCCGGCACCGATCACCAGCGCCTCGCGCGCCCCCTGTGTCACCGCGGGGCGCGCGTACCAAGGCGCGCATGGGCCGGGCAGGGGGCCGACGTAGGCGCCGCTCATCACCTCCCACTTCTTGCCGATGCCAGGCACCTTCTTCATGGCGAAGCCGGCTTCCACCAGGCTGCGGCGTACCCAGCCGGTGGTGGTGAAGGTGCCCAGCACCGTGCCCGGATGCGATAGCCGCGCCAGTTGCGCAAACAGCTCCGGGGTCCACATGTCGGGGTTCTTGGCGGGGGCGAAGCCGTCGAGGAACCACACATCGATCTGCGCATCGAGTTGCGGCAGCTGTTCCAGCACATCGCCTATCAACAGGGTCAGGGTGACCCTGCCACCGGCGAAGGTGAACTGCTGAAAGCCCGGGTGCACCGCCACGTATTGCTCCAGCAGTGGCTCGGTATAGGCGGCCAGTTCAGGCCACAGGCGCACTGCGCGGGCCATGTCGGCGTGGTCGAGGGGGTACTTTTCGACGCTGACGAAGTGCAGGCGCGCGTCGCTGTGTGCGTGCTGGTCGAACAGCTGCCAGGCGCAGAAAAAATTCATGCCGGTGCCAAAACCGGTTTCGCCGATCACCGTGCAGGCGTGCGGCGCCAGGTTGGCAAAACGTTCGGCCAGGCGGGTCTGGCCGAGGAACACGTGCTTGGTTTCTTCGATGCCTTCGTTGACTGCGAAATAGACGTCGTCATAGTGCCGCGAATGGGGGCGGCCCTGGTCGTCCCAGTCGATCTGGGCGTGCTGGAGGAGGGTGGGCATGGTGGGCTCGGTTGCAGCGGATGGCGGGATTTTATGCCATCCGGCTGAGCTGTGGGAGCGCGTTCATTGGTGAAGAGGTCAATACAGGCCGAAATGAAATCCGCTAGTCTTGCTTATCCATTGAAGGAGCCAGTGCATGTTCGAATCTGCCGAAATCGGCCACAGCATCGACAAGGAGGCTTACGACGCCGAGGTACCCGCTTTACGCGAGGCCCTGCTCGAAGCCCAGTACGAACTCAAGCAGCAGGCGCGGTTTCCGGTGATCGTGCTGATCAACGGCATTGAAGGCGCCGGCAAGGGTGAGACGGTAAAACTGCTCAACGAGTGGATGGACCCGCGCATGATCGATGTGCTCACCTTCGACCAGCAGACCGACGAAGAGCTGGCCCGCCCACCCGCCTGGCGCTATTGGCGGGCCTTGCCACCCAAGGGGCGGATGGGTGTGTTCTTTGGCAACTGGTACAGCCAGATGCTGCAGGGGCGGGTGCACGGGGTGTTCAAGGATGCCGTGCTCGATCAGGCCATTACCGGTGCCGAGCGCCTGGAGCAGATGCTGTGCGATGAAGGTGCGCTGATCATCAAGTTCTGGTTCCACCTGTCCAAGAAGCAGATGAAGGCACGGCTGAAATCGCTCAAGGACGACCCGCTGCACAGCTGGAAGATCAGCCCGCTGGATTGGCAGCAGTCGCAAACCTACGACCGCTTCGTGCGCTTTGGTGAGCGCGTGCTGCGCCGCACCAGCCGCGACTATGCGCCATGGCACATCATCGAAGGGGTAGACCCGAATTACCGCAGCCTGGCGGTGGGGCGCATTCTGCTGGAAAGCCTGCAAGCCGCGCTGGCCAATAATCCCAAGGGCAAGCACCAGGGCAACGTGGCCCCGCTGGGCCACAGCATCGACGACCGCAGCCTGCTTGGCGCCCTGGACATGACCTTGCGCCTGGACAAGGCCGACTATCAGGAACAGTTGATCACCGAACAGGCCCGTCTGGCCGGCCTGCTGCGTGACAAGCGCATGCGCCGGCACGCCCTGGTGGCGGTGTTCGAAGGTAATGACGCCGCCGGCAAGGGGGGCGCCATCCGCCGCGTGGCGGCAGCGCTGGACCCGCGGCAGTACCGTATAGTGCCGATTGCCGCGCCTACCGAAGAAGAGCGCGCCCAGCCGTACCTGTGGCGGTTCTGGCGGCACATCCCGGCACGGGGCAAGTTCACCATCTTCGACCGTTCCTGGTATGGCCGGGTGCTGGTGGAGCGGGTGGAAGGCTTCTGCAGCCCCGCTGACTGGATGCGTGCCTACAGCGAGATCAACGACTTTGAAGAGCAGTTGGTGGATGCCGGCGTGGTGGTGGTCAAGTTCTGGCTGGCGATCGACCAGCAGACCCAACTGGAGCGCTTCGAAGAGCGTGAGCAAATTCCGTTCAAACGCTACAAGATCACCGAGGATGACTGGCGCAACCGCGACAAGTGGGACGAATACTCCCAGGCGGTGGGCGACATGGTCGACCGCACCAGCAGCGAGATTGCCCCTTGGACGCTGGTAGAGGCCAATGACAAGCGCTGGGCGCGGGTGAAGGTGGTGCGCACCATCAACCAGGCGCTGGAAGCGGCGTTTGCCAAGCACAAAAAATAGCCGACGGTGATGTTGCCTGTTCTGGCCCTTTCGCGGGTGAACCCGCTCCTACAGGGGGACGCGATCCCTTGTAGGAGCGGGTTTACCCGCGAGAGGGCCAGAACAGGCAACACCTCCCCCCAGCCATGCCCCAAAAGAATGACCTGATGAATTCTTTTCTCGGCACTCTCCACCGTCCCCGTCCTCCAACCCCGTAGAATTCAACAACCCCCACCACGGGCTTGATCGAGGATTTTATGCACACCACTTCTGGCCGCTGGGGCTATGGGCTGTTCCTGGCACTTCTGACGGCGCTGCTCTGGGGCATCTTGCCGATCAAGCTCAAGCAGGTATTGCAAGTGGTCGACCCGATCACTGTCACCTGGTACCGCCTGCTGGTCTCCGGCAGCCTGCTGTTCGCCTGGCTGGCGGCTCAGCGGCGTTTGCCGTCCATGCGTAAACTGGCGCCCAAGGGCAAGGGCCTGGTGCTGGTGGCCGTGCTCGGCCTGATGGGCAACTACGTGCTCTACCTGATCGGTCTCAAACTGCTTAGCCCAGGCACCGCACAACTGGTGGTACAGATCGGCCCGGTGCTGTTGCTGGTGGCCAGCGTGTTCGTGTTCCGCGAGCGCTTCAGTGTGGGGCAGGGCGTGGGCCTGTTGGTGCTGCTGGCAGGGTTTGGCCTGTTCTTCAACCAGCGCCTGGAAGAGCTGCTGACTTCGCTGGGTACCTACACCACCGGCGTGTTGACCATTTTGCTGGCGACCAGCATCTGGGTGTTCTACGCCCTGAGCCAGAAGCAGTTGCTGACCGTGTGGCACTCGCAGCAGGTGATGATGGTGATCTACCTAAGCTGCGCTGCGCTGCTGACACCTTGGGTGCACCCGCTGGAGGCCTTGCAACTGACCCCGGTGCAAGGCTGGCTGCTGCTGGCCTGTTGCCTGAATACCCTGGTGGCATACGGCGCGTTTGCCGAAGCACTGGCGCACTGGGAGGCCTCACGGGTAAGTGCCACGCTGGCGCTGACCCCGCTGGTGACCTTCGTTGCGGTGGCGCTGGCGGCGTTGGTTTGGCCTGAGTATGTGCATGCCGAGGACATCAATGCCCTGGGCTATGTGGGGGCGGTCACGGTGGTGTTCGGTTCGGCGCTGGTGGCGCTGGGGCCGTCGCTGGTGGCGGGTTGGCGGGCCCGCCGGGCGCGTTTGGCCTAGTGTGGTGTTTCACAAATAACGACCATAACGCGCGGCGCTTTTTGCGCTCATGCGGCGTTGTCGCTCCTCGCCGTAGCTGGGCTACGACTCGTCGCGACGCCTTGCTTGAGCGCAAAAATCGCTCGCGAGTTATTGGCCGTATTTGCAAAACACCACACTAGGTCTGTCGATTGCCTGTACCGGCCCTTTTGCGGGTGAACCCGCTCCTACCACGGATCGCCGCTCGTCGTAGGAGCGGGTTCACCCGCGAAAGGGCCGGTACAGGCTACAGAGCAGTCAGCCCTTGCCGCCCGGCGCCAGCATGTTCTCCGGCCGCACCCACTGGTCGAACTGCTCATTGGTCAGGTACTTCAATGCCAAGGCCGCCTCGCGCAGGGTCTTGCCCTCGCTGTAAGCCTTTTTGGCAATTTCCGCCGCCTTGTCATAGCCAATATGCGGGTTCAGCGCCGTCACCAGCATCAACCCGCGCTCCAGGTGCGCGGCCATCTGCTCGGCATCCGGCTCGATACCCGCCACGCAATGCTGCTGGAAGTTGCGGCAACCATCGGCCAGCAACTCGATGGATTGCAGCAGGTTATGAATGATCACCGGCTTGAACACGTTCAGCTGCAAATGCCCCTGGCTGGCGGCAAAGCCAATGGCCGCGTCGTTGCCCAGCACCTGGCAGGCCAGCATCGACAGCGCCTCGCACTGGGTGGGGTTGACCTTGCCCGGCATGATCGAGCTGCCGGGCTCGTTGGCCGGCAGGCGCACCTCGGCCAGGCCGGCGCGCGGGCCGGAACCCAGCAGGCGCAGGTCGTTGGCAATTTTCATCAAGGCCACGGCCAGGGTTTTCAGGGCGCCCGCCAGGCTGGTCAGCGGCTCGTGGCCGGCGAGGGCGGCGAACTTGTTCGGCGCGGTGATGAACGGCAGGCCGGACAGTGCCGCCAGCTCGGCAGCGATGGCCTCGGCAAACCCCTGCGGGGCGTTCAGCCCGGTACCCACGGCAGTGCCGCCCTGGGCCAGTTCGCACACCGCCGGCAGGGTGGCGCGGATGGCGCGCTGGGCGTAATCGAGCTGGGCGACGAAGGCCGACACTTCCTGGCCGAAGGTGATCGGCGTGGCGTCCATCATGTGTGTGCGACCGGTTTTTACCAGCTGGTGGTGACGCATCGACAGCTCGGCCAGCCCTGAAGACAGTTCGGTGACGGCCGGCAGCAGCTTTTCCTGCACCGCCTGGGCTGCCGCAATGTGCATGGCGGTGGGGAAGCAGTCGTTGGAGCTCTGCGAGCGGTTGACGTGGTCATTGGGGTGCACCGGCGCCTTGCCGCCACGGCCTTTGCCGGCCAGTTCGTTGGCGCGTCCGGCGATTACCTCGTTGACGTTCATGTTGCTCTGGGTGCCACTGCCCGTCTGCCAGACGACGAGCGGGAACTGATCGTCGTGCTGGCCAGCCAGCACTTCATCGGCGGCCTGTTCGATCAGCCGGGCGATGTCGGCCGGCAGGTCGCCATTGCGGTCGTTGACGCGTGCGGCGGCCTTCTTGATCAGTGCCAGGGCGTGCAACACCGCGAGGGGCATGCGTTCCTTGCCGATGGCGAAGTTGATCAGCGAACGCTGGGTTTGCGCACCCCAGTAGGCGTTCTCCGGAACTTCGACCGGGCCCAGGCTGTCTGTCTCGATACGGCTCATTCTGTACTCACTCCTGTGTAGTTCGAAATCGCAGTTTAGGCCCTGATTCGACCGAGCGGTTCCGTCGCTCGTCGTGCCACTTGAGCACATCGCCACCACGGCGCAGAATGCTCTACTCTGAGGTGCCCGCCTCCCTCTCTTTGAAGGAAATGCAATGACCCGTCTCCGTGTCCTTTGTGCCGCCGTTGCCCTGGTTTGCGCCAGTGGCCAGGTACTCGCTGCCACCGCCAGCCACAACGCTGCTGCCGAGAAATTCCTGACCCTGGCCAACGCCGACAAGCTGGGCACCCCGGTGTACATGCAAGTGCAGCAGATGTTCGCCCAGCGTTTCGCCCAGACCAAGGCCCCGGCCGCCAAGCAACCGGTGCTGGAAAGCTACCAGGCCAAGGCCAATGCCGCCCTGGACAACGCCATCGGCTGGAACAAGCTGAAGCCGAAGATGGTCGACCTGTACACCCAGACCTTCACCGAGCAGGAGCTGAAAGACCTGGTCAAGTTCTACGAATCGCCGCTGGGCAAGAAAGTGCTGCGTGAAATGCCCAAGGTCACTCAGCAGTCGGCACAGCTGACCCAGCAGAGCCTGGAGCCCGCAGTACCGGTGGTGAACAAGCTGCTGGAAGACATGACCAAAGAGCTGGACCCGAACGCAGGCAAGGCCGCCGCACCAGCGAAGAAGTGAGTACGCCGCAATGACCATGCAACAACGTATCGAACAGCAACTGGCCGCGCTGGCGCCGCAACACCTGCAAGTGCTCAACGAAAGTCACATGCACAGTCGTGGTCAGGAGACCCACTACAAGGCCGTGATCGTCAGCGAGCAGTTCGCCGGGTTGAACAGCGTCAAGCGCCACCAGAAGGTGTACGCCACCATGGGTGAGCTGATGGGCGAGATTCACGCCCTGGCCATCCACACCTACACCGCCGAAGAGTGGGCCAAGGTCGGCGTTGCACCGGCCTCGCCGGTGTGCGCCGGCGGCGGGCACTGAAACCTTTCTGTTGTTCTGGTAGAATCCTGCAAAATCCGGGGGCCGCTTTGCGGCCCTTTCGCGACACAAGGCCGCTCCCACAAAAACCGCACTAGCCATCAGGCTACGCGGTCCCCTGTGGGAGCGGCCTTGTGTCGCGAAAGGGGCGCAAAGCGCCCCCATGCTTTTCTATACCGTCAAACCCGGTCCGCCCCTTACGAGGGCAGCCACCTGGAGATTCCGTTACATGTCTCAAGCCATCGTCGTCGCGGCGCTGTACAAGTTCGTCACCCTGGAAGACTACGTCGAGCTGCGCGAGCCGCTGCTCAAGACCATGCTCGACAACAACGTCAAAGGCACCCTGCTGCTGGCCCAGGAGGGCATCAACGGCACCGTGTCGGGCACCCGCGAAGGCATTGATGGCCTGCTGGCCTGGCTGCGCAGCGACCCGCGCCTGGTCGATGTCGACCATAAAGAGTCGTACTGCGACGAACAGCCGTTCTACCGCACCAAGGTCAAGCTCAAGAAAGAGATCGTCACCCTCGGCGTGCCGGGCGTAGACCCCAACCAGGCCGTTGGTACCTATGTCGAGCCCAAGGACTGGAACGCCCTGATCAGCGACCCGGAAGTGCTGTTGATCGACACCCGCAACGACTACGAAGTGGCCATCGGTACGTTCAAGGGCGCCATCGACCCGAAGACCGAAACCTTCCGTGAGTTCCCGGAGTACATCAAGGCCAATTTCGACCCGAGCAAGCACAAGAAGGTCGCCATGTTCTGCACCGGCGGCATCCGTTGCGAAAAGGCCTCCAGCTACATGCTCGGTGAAGGCTTCGAGTCGGTCTATCATCTTAAGGGCGGCATCCTGAAATACTTCGAGGAAGTGCCTCAGGAAGAAAGCCTGTGGGACGGCGACTGCTTCGTCTTCGACAACCGGGTTACGGTGCGCCATGACCTGAGCGAAGGCGAGTACGACCAGTGCCACGCCTGCCGCCATCCGATCAATGCAGAGGAGCGCGCGTCCGAGCACTATTCGCCAGGTGTCAGCTGCCCGCATTGCTGGGACAGCCTGAGCGAGAAGACCCGGCGCAGTGCCATCGACCGGCAGAAGCAGATCGAGCTGGCCAAGGCCCGCAACCTGCCGCACCCGATCGGTTACAACTACAAAGCCGAGGCTTGAAGCATGTCTGCACGCCTGATCTATGTGATGGACCCGATGTGCTCCTGGTGCTGGGGGTTTGCGCCAGTGGCCGCGGCCCTGATCGCCCAGGCGCGTGAGGCAGGCGTGCCTGCCCGCTTGGTAACGGGCGGGCTGCGTACGGGCGGCAGCGCCCTGGACAGCTCCACTCGCAAGTACATCCTGGAACACTGGCAGGCGGTGGCTGATGCTACCGGCCAGCCGTTCCGCTTCGAGGGGGCCATGCCTGACGGCTTCGTCTACGACACCGAGCCGGCCTGTCGCGCCCTGGTCGCGGCCCGCGAGCTGGATGCCGAGCGCGTCTGGCCGCTGCTGGCGTTGATCCAGCGTTCGTTCTACGAGCAGGGTACCGATGTGACCACCGCGCCGCAGCTGGTCGAGCTGGCCTCCCAGAGTGGCTTCGACCGTGCCGCGTTCGCCGAAACCTTCGCCCGTGCCGATACCCGCGCCGCCACCGCGGCCGACTTCGCCTGGGCCCAGGACCTGGGTATTGCCGGTTTCCCGACCTTGCTGGCCGAGCGCAATGGCCAACTGGCCTTGCTGACCAACGGCTACCAGCCGCTGGAGCGCCTGCAACCCTTGCTCGGCCGCTGGCTGCAGCAGGCCGCCTGTGCTTGATGTACCAGGGTCACCCGACCCGGTACCGGGCAAGCCATACACTGCGGGCGATCGACTGAGCTGGGCGGAAATCCGCCGCCTGGCCCTGCATCACAAGAAAAACCTCTGGTCCGCCAACCTCATTGCGTTACTGGCGGCGTGTTGCAGTGTGCCCATTCCGCTGCTGCTGCCGCTGTTGGTGGACGAAGTACTGCTCGGCCATGGCGATGCCGCGCTGAAGTGGATGAACCACCTGCTGCCGTCCAACTGGCAGGTAGCAGCCGGCTACATCGGCCTGATGCTGGCGCTCACCCTGTGCCTGCGCCTGGCTGCGCTGGCCTTCAACGTGATCCAGTCCAAGCTGTTCGCCGGGCTGGCCAAGGACATCGTCTACCGCCTGCGCATCCGCCTGATCGAGCGCCTCAAGCGTATTTCGCTGAAAGAGTACGAAAGCCTGGGCAGCGGCACGGTGACCACCCACCTGGTCACCGACCTGGACACCCTCGACAAGTTCGTTGGCGAAACCCTCAGCCGCTTCCTGGTGGCCATGCTGACACTGACCGGCACGGCGGCGATCCTGATCTGGATGCACTGGCAGCTGGCCTTGCTGATCTTGCTGTTCAACCCGCTGGTGATCTACTTCACCGTGCAGTTGGGCAAGCGCGTCAAACACCTGAAAAAGCTTGAAAACGACAGCACCGCGCGCTTTACCCAGGCGCTGGCGGAAACCCTCGATGCCATTCAGGAAATCCGCGCTGGCAACCGCCAGGGCTACTTCCTTGGCCGCCTGGGCCTGCGTGCCCGCGAAGTGCGCGATTACGCCGTGGACTCGCAATGGAAAAGCGATGCCAGTGGCCGTGCCAGTGGCCTGCTGTTCCAGTTCGGCATCGACATCTTCCGCGCGGCGGCCATGCTGACCGTGCTGTTTTCCGACCTGTCGATCGGCCAGATGCTGGCGGTGTTCAGCTACCTGTGGTTCATGATCGGTCCGGTGGAGCAACTGCTTAATCTGCAATATGCCTACTACGCCGCCGGCGGTGCGCTGAGTCGCCTCAACGAGCTGCTGGCGCGTGCCGACGAGCCGCAATACCCGGCCGCCAGCGACCCGTTCGCCGGCCGCGAAACGGTGGGCATTGACGTGCGCGACCTGCGCTTTGCCTATGCCGACGAGCCGGTGCTCGACCACCTCGACCTGTCTATCGCCGCGGGTGAGAAGGTGGCGATTGTCGGTGCCAGCGGCGGCGGCAAGAGCACGCTGGTGCAGCTACTGCTGGGCCTATACAGCGCCCAGGCCGGGACCATCCGCTTTGGCGGGGCCAGCCTGCAGGAAATCGGCCTGGAAACCCTGCGCGAGAATGTCGCGGTGGTGTTGCAGCACCCGTCGCTGTTCAACGACAGCGTGCGTGCCAACCTGACCATGGGCCGCGACTGCAGCGATGATGCGTGCTGGCAGGCGCTGCGCATCGCTCAGCTGGATGCCACCATCGCCGCCTTGCCGCAAGGCCTGGACAGTGTGGTGGGGCGTTCAGGCGTGCGCTTGTCCGGTGGCCAGCGCCAGCGCCTGGCCATTGCCCGCATGGTACTGGCTGAGCCCAAGGTAGTGATCCTCGACGAGGCCACCTCAGCCCTGGATGCCGCCACCGAGTACAACCTGCATCAGGCCTTGGCGTGCTTCCTCAGCGGCCGCACCACGCTGATCATCGCCCATCGCTTGTCGGCGGTGAAACAGGCCGACCGGGTACTGGTGTTCGATGGCGGGCACGTGGCCGAAGACGGCGACCATCAGCAGCTGATTGCCGAGGGTGGGTTATACGCCAAGCTTTATGGGCACCTGCAGCAGAGCTGACTATTCACCGTACTTGTGGGAGCGGCCTTGCGTCGCGAACGGGGCGCGAAGCGGCCCCACGGTCCCTGCGTTCACGCATAAATCCCCGGGGGCTGCTCTGCAGCCCTTTCGCGACGCAAGGCCGCTCCCACAATGGCCAGCGCGTACGCTGTAACCCCCCCCCGATTCCTTGTCATAAAAATCCCCTTCACAGCGATGGCAAATGGCCTACGCTGTGCTTGTCTGGGTCGATTTACGCCTTATCTGCTCTGTGACAGGGACTCCATGAAGGGAAATCGCACACTCGAAGCGCCAAAGTTGCTCGGCATCACATGGCCTTTCATCGCCGTCGTGGTCCTTCAGGTGGCGTTGGGCAGCCTTAGCCTTTATACGCTCTCGGCCGTGCGCGCCTATGTCGCGGGCGAAAGCCTGTGGTCCAAGGCGCAGAAAGATGCCATCTATTACCTCAGTCTGTACGGCGAGACGCAGGACGACAGCACCTACCAACGCTATCGCCAGGCCATTACCGTACCGCAGGGTGACCATCGTCTGCGCGAAGTGCTCGACCACCCCAGCCCTGATCTGGACGCCGCGCGACAGGCGGTTCTGCAAGGTGGCAACCACCCTGACGATGTCGAGCGGATCATCTGGTTCTACCGCAACTTTCGCCATGTCAGCTATATGCAGACAGCCATCGATTACTGGGACATCGGTGACGACTATCTGGCCAAGCTGGATGTACTGGCCGGTGAAATGCGCCAGCGTTTTGCCGATGGCCCGGTGGATGCCGACACCGTCAGCGACTGGAAGGCCCGCATTGTCGCCATCAACGAAGGCGTGACCCCGGCGGCCAAGGCGTTCAGTGATGCCTTGGGCGAAGGCTCGCGCATGTTGCTGCGGGTACTGCTGATCACCAACCTGCTGACCGCGATGTTCCTGATCGCCATTGCCTGGCGCCGCTCCAGCAAGCTGTTGGCCCAGCGCCAGGCCTTTGCCAGCGCCCTGCAGGAAGAAAAAGAGCGTGCCCAGATTACCCTGCAGGCCATCGGTGATGCGGTGATCACCACCGATGTCGAGGGCAGTATCGGCTACATGAACCCGGCCGCCGAGCAATTGACCCACTGGCAATCCGGCCAGGCCCAGGGCCTGCCGCTGTCGGCACTGTTCAGCCTGGTGGATGAGCACGCCGAGGAGGACGGTCGCAGCTTGGTCGAGCAGGTGCTCAGCGGCAGCCTCAAGGGCGGCTCCGAGCATGCCCGGCTGATCCAGCGCCTGGACGGCAGTACGGTGTCGATCAACCTGGTAGGCTCGCCGATCGTCAATGATGGCCAGGTCAGTGGCATCGTGCTGGTGCTGCACGACATGACCCAGGAACGCCAGTACATCGCCAACCTGTCCTGGCAGGCAACCCACGATGCCCTGACCGGGCTGGCCAACCGCCGCGAGTTCGAATACCGCCTGGAGCAGGCGCTCAACGACCTGGCGCGCCAGGCCGGGCGGCATTCGCTGATGTTCCTCGACCTCGACCAGTTCAAGCTGGTCAACGACACCTGTGGCCACGCTGCCGGCGATGAGTTGCTGCGGCATATCTGCGCGGTGCTGCAGTCCGGCCTGCGTGAGGGCGATACGCTGGCGCGGCTGGGCGGCGATGAGTTTGGCGTGCTGCTGGAAAACTGCCCGCCCGACCAGGCCGAGCGCATTGGCGAACAATTGCGCCAGATGGTGCAGAGCCTGCACTTCGTATGGAAAGGGCGGCCGTTCGTGACCACGGTCAGTATTGGCCTGGTGCACATGGCCCAGGCCCCCGGTACCCTGGAGGCTTCGCTGCGCGCCGCCGACATGGCCTGCTACATGGCCAAGGAAAAGGGCCGAAACCGTGTGCAGGTGTACCACGCCGACGACAGCGAACTGTCCATGCGTTTTGGCGAAATGGCCTGGATCCAGCGCCTGCATGTGGCCCTGGAAGAAAACCGCTTTTGCCTCTATGCCCAGGAAATCGCCCCGCTCAAAACCTTCGAGGGTCCGGGCCATATCGAAATTCTGTTGCGCCTGCACGACGAAAGCGGCCGCACCATCCTGCCCAGCAGCTTTATCCCGGCGGCCGAGCGCTACGGCCTGATGACCGCGCTGGACCGCTGGGTGGTACGCAATGTGTTCATGGTCATACGCCAGTGCCTGGAAGAAGGGCGTGAAGGGCCGTTGTCGACTTGTGCCATCAACCTGTCAGGGTCCAGCATTGGCGACGATAAGTTCCTTGAATACCTCCAGCGGTTGTTCGTCGAATACGCCATTCCGCCGCGAATGATCTGTTTCGAAATTACCGAAACCAGCGCCATTGCCAACCTGGGCAGCGCCATTCGCTTCATCAATGAGTTGAAAGGGCTGGGTTGCCGTTTCTCACTGGATGATTTTTGCGCCGGCATGTCCTCGTTCGCCTATCTCAAGCATTTGCCCGTGGACTACCTGAAGATTGACGGGAGTTTCGTCAAGGACATGCTCGACGACCCGGTCAACCGGGCCATGGTCGAGGTCATCAACCATATCGGCCATGTGATGGGTAAGCGCACGATCGCCGAGTTCGTCGAAACACCCTTGATCGAGCAGGCCTTGCAGGAAATAGGCGTGGATTACGCCCAGGGCTACCTGATCGAACGCCCCCAGGTGTTCACCTGTGACAGTCTGCAGCGCCAACGGATCGCCGCCCGGCCTCTGTTGCAGCGAGCACCTGGCACGTTTCGCTAGTTGGAAATCACAAGGATCAAGGAGCTGAAAGTGATTGACGCATTCGTTCGTATCGGGCCTTTGATGGACCCCGCCAGTTACCCCCAATGGGCCCAGCAACTGATTGAAGACTGCCGCGAGAGCAAGCGCCGGGTGGTTGAGCATGAGTTTTATGCACGTCTGCGCGATGGCCAGCTGAAGCAATCGACCATCCGTCAGTACTTGATCGGTGGCTGGCCGGTGGTGGAGCAGTTTTCGTTGTACATGGCGCATAACCTGACCAAGACCCGCTATGGCCGGCATCAGGGCGAGGACATGGCGCGGCGCTGGCTGATGCGCAACATCCGCGTCGAGCTCAACCATGCCGACTACTGGGTGAACTGGTGCCAGGCGCACGGTGTGCACCTGCACGAGTTGCAGGCGCAAGAGGTGCCGCCCGAGCTGAACGGCCTGAGCGACTGGTGCTGGCGGGTGTGCGCCACCGAGAACCTGGCCATTTCCATGGCGGCGACCAACTACGCCATCGAAGGCGCGACCGGTGAATGGTCGGCGGTGGTGTGCTCGACTGATACCTATGCGCAGGGGTTCCCTGAAGAAGGGCGCAAGCGGGCGATGAAGTGGCTGAAGATGCATGCCCAGTATGACGATGCGCACCCGTGGGAGGCGCTGGAAATCATCTGTACCCTGGCCGGTGAGAACCCCACCCTGGGGTTGCGCAACGAACTGCGCAGGGCCATTTGCAAGAGCTACGACTGCATGTTCCTGTTCCTGGAACGCTGCATGCAGCTGGAAGGGCGCCAGCAAGGCCGTATGCGACCGGCGTTGGCTGCGGGTTGATCGCTTTCCTGTATCGGCCTCTTCGCGGGCTTGCCCGCTCCCACAGGTATGGCGCAGTCCTTGAGGGTTGCGGTGATTCTGTGGGAGCGGGCAAGCCCGCGAAGAGGCCGATGCAGGTTTATTGGGCGTTGAACGCCTGCCCGTTCACCCCTGTGCTGTCCGGCCCCATCAGGTACAGGTACACCGGCATGATCTCTTCGGGCAGCGGGTTGTTCTGCGGGTTCTCGCCGGGGTAGGCCTGGGCCCGCATTGCCGTGCGCGTGGCGCCTGGGTTGATGCTGTTGGCGCGCACCGGCGCCACGCCTTCCAGTTCATCGGCCAAGGTCTGCATCAGGCCTTCGGTGGCGAACTTCGACACGCCATAGGCGCCCCAGTAAGCCCGGCCCTTGCGCCCGACGCTGCTGCTGGTGAACACCACCGAAGCGTCCTCCGACAGCTTCAGCAGCGGCAGCAGGGTGCTGGTGAGCATGAAGGTGGCATTGACGTTGATGTGCATCACGCGCATGAAGTTGTCGCCCGACAGCTGCTCCAGCGGCGTGCGCGGGCCGATGATCGACGCATTGTTGAGCAGGCCATCGAGGCGGCCGAACTGGCCTTCGATCATGGCCGCCAGCTCGTCGTACTGGTGTGGCAGGGCGGTTTCCAGGTTGAACGGGATGACCACCGGCTGCGGATGGCCGGCGGCTTCGATCTGGTCGTAGACTTCGTTCAGGTTGGCCTCGGTCTTGCCCAGTAGCAGCACGGTGGCACCCAGTGCGGCATAAGCCTTGGCAGCCGCGGCACCAATGCCACGGCCGGCACCGGTAACCAGGATGACCCGGCCTTGCAGCAGGTCGGGGCGGGCGGTGTAGTCGAACATGGTTCTGTCCTTCGAGTTCGTGTGGGCGGCCGGGCCTATTGTAGGAGCGGGTTTACCCGCGAATGCGTCCGATCAGGCGCCAGTGTTGTCTGGGCTGGCGCATTCGCGGGTGAACCCGCTCCTACAAAGAGACGGTGCCCGGTCATCGGTCTGGGTTCAGCAGCCGCACAGCGCGCTGTCGATCACTTTGCGCAGTTCCAGCGGGTGGTCCACCACCACGTCGGCACCCCAGTTGTTGGGGTTGTCCTCTGGATGAATATAGCCGTAGCGCACCGCCGCCGTGCGGGTACCTGCGTCGCGGCCAGACTCGATGTCGCGCAGGTCGTCGCCGACGAACAGCACACTCGCCGGGTCCAGGTTCAGCGTCTTGCAGGCCAGGATCAGCGGCTCGGGGTCGGGTTTGCTGTTTTTCACGTGGTCCGGGCAGATCAGCAACGCCGAACGCTCGGCCAGGCCCAGCTGCTGCATGATCGGCTCGGCGAAGCGCACCGGCTTGTTGGTGACGACGCCCCACAGCAGGTTGCCTTTCTCGATGTCGGCCAGCAGCTCGGCCATGCCCTCGAACAGCTTGCTGTGCACCGCGCAGTCGCGCTGGTAACGCTCGAGGAATTCCAGGCGCAGGGCCTCGAAGCCGTCAGCCTCCGGGTCCATGGCGAACGCAGTGGCGACCATGGCGCGGGCGCCACCCGAGATCACGCCACGGATCAGGTTGTCGTCAACGGCCGGCAGCCCGCGGTCGGCGAGCATGGCCTGGCAAATGGCGATGAAGTCCGGCGCCGTGTCCAGCAAGGTGCCGTCCATGTCGAAGAGTACTGCTCGCAAACGCATGCTTATTCCTCGCGCAGGGTCTGGATCATGTAGTTGACGTCGACGTCGCTGTTGAGCTTGTAGTGCTTGGTCAGCGGGTTGTAGGTGAGGCCGATGATGTCCTTCACCTGCAGGCCTGCATCGCGGCTCCAGGCGCCCAGCTCGGACGGGCGGATGAATTTCTTGAAGTCATGGGTGCCGCGCGGCAGCATCTTCAGGATGTACTCGGCGCCGACGATGGCCAGCAGGTAGGCCTTGGGGTTGCGGTTGATGGTGGAGAAGAACACCTGGCCGCCCGGCTTGACCATGCGGTAGCAGGCGCGGATCACCGAAGACGGGTCGGGCACGTGCTCGAGCATTTCCAGGCAGGTGACCACGTCGAACTGTTCGGGCATTTCCTCGGCCAGGGCTTCGGCGGTGATCTGCCGGTATTCCACCTGCACGCCGGACTCCAGCTGGTGCAGCTGAGCCACCGCCAGTGGCGCCTCGCCCATGTCGATACCGGTGACCGTGGCGCCGCGCAGGGCCATGGCTTCGCTGAGGATGCCGCCACCGCAACCCACGTCCAGCACTTTCTTGCCGGCCAGGCTGACGCGCTCGTCGATCCAGTTGACGCGCAGCGGGTTGATTTCGTGCAGCGGCTTGAACTCGCTTTCGCGGTCCCACCAGCGGTGGGCCAGCGCTTCGAACTTGGCGATTTCGGCGCGGTCGACGTTGCTCATTGAACAGTCCTCTGAAACTTCGCAAAATTGCGCCGGAGTATACCCGAGCGCTTGGCCGCGAGGGTCGCTATAATCGCCGGTTTTTGATATCCGAATGACGGGGAGAGGCGATGCGCGAGCGACTTTTGGCGGCGGAGAAGGTGACCGCGATCCGCTGGCAGGGCGGCGCCTTGCACCTGCTCGACCAGCGCCTGCTGCCGTCGGAAGAGCGTTGGCTGGCCTGCGACAATGTTGCGCAGGTGGCCGCAGCCATCCGTGACATGGCAGTGCGCGGCGCCTCGGCGATCGGTATTGCCGCAGCTTACGGCCTGGTACTGGCCCTTGAAGAGCGGCTGGCCGAAGGCGGCGATTGGGAAATGGAACTGGAAGACGACTTTCTCACCCTCGCCGAAGCGCGTCCTACCGCCGCCAACTTGTTCTGGGCGCTGAACCGCATGCGCGAGCGTCTGCTGCGCCTGCGTCCGGAAGAAGACGTTCTGGCGGCGCTGGAGGCCGAAGCGGTGGCCATTCACGAAAGCGACCGTGAGGCCAACCTGACCATGGCCCAGCAGGGTATCGAGCTGATCCGTCGTCATCAGGGCAATGCCCAGGCCCTGCTCACCTTCGGCAACGCCGGCGCCCTTGCCAGTGGCGGCTTTGGCACCGCACTGGGGGTGATCCGTGCCGGCTACCTGGAAGGCATGGTCGAGCGGGTTTATGCCGGTGAGACTCGCCCTTGGCTGCAGGGCTCGCGCCTGACGGCCTGGGAGCTGGCCAACGAGGGAATTCCGGTGACCCTGTGCGCCGACTCGGCGCTGGCGCATCTGATGAAGACCAAGGGCATCACCTGGGTGGTGGTGGGCGCGGACTGCATCGCTGCCAATGGCGACGTGGCCAGCAAGATCGGCACCTACCAGTTGGCGGTCAGCGCCATGCACCATGGTGTGCGCTTCATGGTGGTGGCGCCGAGCACCAGCATCGACCTGAACCTGGCAACCGGCGAGGATATTCCCCTGGAAGAGCGTGACGCCGACGAGTGGCTGGACTTTGGCGGTGCCCCGGCGGTACGGGATGTGCAGGTATTCAACCCGGTGTTCGACGTGACCCCGGCCGACCTGATTGACGTTATCGTGACCGAACGGGGTGTTGTCGAGCGCCCGGATACCGCCAAACTGGCCCAGTTGATTTGCCGCAAGCGCCTGCACTGATACCCCGGTAGAACGCGTGCTTTGTGGGAGCGGCCTTGCGTCGCGATAGGGCCGCAAAGCGGCCCCGGGATGTCGGCGAAGAAGCAAAAATTGCCGGGGCTGCTGTGCAGCCCTATCGCGACACAAGGCCGCTCCCACAATGACCGTGCACTGCCGTACAGATCTCCCCACCGCCCCCGCCTTTGTGATAATATCCGGCAGTTTCCAAGACCGCCCAAAGTGGCGGCCTTCATTGCGCAGATCCATGGCACAACTCATTGATTTGTCGTAAGTCGTCGCACCCTTATGCGCTGCGGCGGCGAGCTTCGTTCGGCCCTTGATGGAGCTGCGAAGTTTCACCAGAAAAAGGAATCAGGCTTCTCATGGGCGAACTGGCCAAAGAAATCCTCCCGGTCAATATCGAAGACGAACTGAGACAGTCTTACCTCGACTACGCGATGAGCGTGATTGTCGGGCGAGCGCTGCCCGATGCGCGTGACGGCTTGAAGCCCGTGCATCGCCGCGTTCTCTATGCGATGAGCGAACTGGGCAACGACTGGAACAAGCCGTACAAGAAATCCGCCCGTGTGGTCGGTGACGTGATCGGTAAGTACCACCCGCACGGCGACACTGCGGTCTACGACACCATCGTGCGTATGGCCCAGCCGTTCTCGTTGCGCTACCTGCTGGTCGACGGCCAGGGCAACTTCGGTTCGGTGGACGGCGACAACGCTGCCGCCATGCGATACACCGAAGTGCGCATGACCAAGCTGGCCCACGAGCTGCTGGCCGACCTGCACAAGGAAACCGTCGACTGGGTGCCCAACTACGACGGCACCGAGCAGATCCCGGCGGTCATGCCGACGCGTATTCCCAACCTGCTGGTCAACGGCTCCAGCGGTATTGCCGTGGGCATGGCGACCAATATTCCGCCGCACAACCTCGGTGAGGTCATCGATGGCTGCCTGGCGCTCATCGACAACCCGGAAGTCACCATCGATGAACTGATGCAGTTCATCCCTGGCCCGGACTTCCCGACTGCCGGCATCATCAACGGTCGCCAGGGCATCATCGAGGCCTATCGCACCGGCCGTGGCCGCATCTACATGCGCGCCCGCTCCGAGATCGAAGACATCGACAAGGTTGGCGGCCGCCAGCAGATCGTGATCACCGAGCTGCCGTACCAGCTGAACAAGGCGCGCCTGATCGAAAAGATCGCCGAGCTGGTCAAAGAGAAGAAGATCGAAGGCATCACCGAGCTGCGCGACGAGTCCGACAAGGACGGCATGCGCATCGTCATCGAGCTGCGTCGCGGCGAGGTGCCGGAGGTAGTGCTCAACAACCTCTACCAGCAAACCCAGCTGCAGAGCGTATTCGGCATCAACGTGGTGGCCCTGGTCGACGGCCGTCCGCGCCTGCTCAACCTCAAGGACCTGCTCGAAGCGTTCGTCCGCCACCGCCGTGAAGTGGTGACCCGCCGTACCGTATTCGAGCTGCGCAAGGCCCGTGAACGTGGCCATATCCTGGAAGGCCAGGCGGTCGCGCTGTCCAACATCGACCCGGTCATTGCCCTGATCAAGGCCTCGCCGACGCCGTCCGAAGCCAAGGAAGCCCTGGTTTCCACGCCGTGGGAATCCAGTGCCGTGCAGGTCATGGTCGAGCGCGCCGGCGCCGACGCCTGCCGCCCTGAGGACCTGCCGGAGCAGTACGGCCTGCATGACGGCAAGTACTTCCTGTCGCCGGAACAGGCCCAGGCCATTCTCGACCTGCGCCTGCACCGTCTGACCGGCCTGGAGCACGAGAAACTGCTGGCCGAGTACCAGGAAATCCTCGAGCAGATCGGCGAGTTGATCCGCATCCTCAGCAGCGCCGAGCGCCTGATGGAAGTGATTCGCGAGGAGCTGGAGGCCATCCGTGCCGAGTACGGCGATGTGCGCCGCACCGAAATCCTCAATGCCAGCCACGACCTCAACTACGGCGACATGATCCCGGAAGAAGAGCGCGTGGTCACCATCTCCCATGGTGGTTATGCCAAGACCCAGCCATTGTCCGCCTACCAGGCCCAGCGCCGCGGCGGCAAAGGCAAGTCGGCGACCGGCGTGAAGGACGAGGACTACATCGAGCACCTGCTGGTCGCCAACAGCCATGCCACCCTGTTGCTGTTCTCCAGCAAGGGCAAGGTGTACTGGAAGAAGACCTACGAAATCCCCGAAGCGTCCCGCGCTGCCCGCGGTCGTCCGCTGGTCAACCTGCTGCCGCTGGAGGAGGGTGAGCGCATCACCGCCATGCTGCAGATCGACCTCGAAGCGCTGCAGCAGAACGCCGACCTCGACGAAGAACTGGACGAGGCTGATGACACCGTGCTCGAGGGTGAGCTGGTGGAGGCCGAGGAAGTCGACGAAGAAGACGGCGACACCCCGGAGTGGGTTGCAGAGCCGACCGGCGCGTACATCTTCATGGCGACCGCTTCCGGTACCGTCAAGAAGACCCCGCTGGTGCAGTTCGCCCGTCCGCGCTCCAACGGCCTGATCGCCCTGAAGCTGAAGGAAGGCGACACTCTGATTGCCGCGGCCATCACCGATGGCGCCAAGGAAGTCATGATGTTCTCCGACGCTGGCAAGGTCATTCGCTTTGCCGAGAGCGTCGTGCGTGAAATGGGTCGCAACGCCCGTGGTGTACGCGGCATGAAACTGGGCAAAGGCCAGCGGATCATCTCGATGCTGATCCCGGAGTCCGGCTCGCAGATCCTCACCGCCTCCGAGCGTGGCTTTGGCAAGCGCACCCCGCTGTCCAAGTTCCCGCGTCGCGGCCGTGGTGGCCAGGGTGTGATCGCCATGGGTACCAAAGGGCGCAACGGCCTGCTGATTGGGGCTATCCAGGTGCAGGAAGGCGAGGAGATCATGCTGATTTCCGACCAGGGCACGCTGGTTCGCACCCGGGTTGGCGAGGTGTCCAGCCTGAGCCGCAACACCCAGGGTGTTACGCTGATCAAGCTGGCGGCCGATGAGACACTGGTGGGCCTGGAGCGTATCCAGGAGCCATCCGAGGACGAGCTCGATGAAGTGATCGAGACGGACGAGGAGGGTGTCGAAGCCGAAGCGCCAGACGAAGCTGCAGGCGCCGAAGAGGCCCCGCAAGAGTAATCAAGCGTGAAACCCGAGCGGGGCGACCAAGGTCGCCCCGTTTGACTGATAACAGCTGGCAAAGCCCGGCCTTGTGGGAGCGGGCATGCCCGCGAAGCAGACACTGCGGTAGATGGCACCGGCTTTGCCGGTGTTCGCGGGCTCGCCCGCTCCCACAGGGTCGCTGCTAACCCATGTGATAGTTTTTGTTCTATTTGGCAGAGCGAGAGTGGATGTGAGCAAACGAGCCTTTAACTTCTGCGCAGGCCCTGCCGCGCTTCCTGACGCTGTCCTGCAGCGCGCACAGGCCGAGATGCTGGACTGGCGTGGCAAGGGGTTGTCGGTGATGGAAATGAGCCATCGCAGCGACGATTACGTGGCCATCGCCGAAAAGGCCGAGCAGGACCTGCGTGACCTGCTGTCCGTCCCCTCCAACTACAAGGTGCTGTTCCTGCAAGGGGGCGCCAGCCAGCAGTTCGCTGAAATCCCGCTGAACCTGCTGCCGGAAAACGGCACGGCCGACTACGTCGAAACCGGTATCTGGTCGAAAAAGGCCATCGAGGAAGCGCGCCGTTTCGGCAACGTCAACGTCGCCGCCACTGCCAAGCCTTACGACTACCTGGCCATCCCCGGCCAGAACGAGTGGAACCTGACCAAAAACGCTGCCTACGTGCACTATGCGTCCAACGAGACCATCGGTGGCCTGCAGTTTGACTGGGTGCCCCAAACCGGTGACGTGCCGTTGGTGGTCGATATGTCGTCCGACATCCTCTCGCGCCCGATCGATGTGTCGCAGTTCGGCCTGATCTACGCCGGCGCGCAGAAGAATATCGGCCCAAGCGGCCTGGTGGTCGTGATCGTGCGCGAAGACCTGTTGGGTCATGCCCGCAGCAGCTGCCCGACCATGCTCGACTACAAGGTTTCGGCTGACAACGGGTCGATGTACAACACCCCGGCCACCTACTCCTGGTACCTCTCTGGCCTGGTCTTCGAGTGGCTGAAAGAGCAGGGCGGTGTCGAAGCCATGGAGCAGCGCAACCGTGCCAAGAAAGACCGCCTTTACGGGTTCATCGATCGCAGCGAGTTCTACACCAACCCAATCAGCGTCAACGCCCGTTCGTGGATGAACGTGCCGTTCCGCCTGGCTGACGAGCGCCTGGACAAGGCCTTCCTCGCTGGCGCCGATGCGCGTGGCCTGCTCAACCTCAAGGGCCACCGTTCGGTGGGCGGCATGCGCGCCTCCATCTACAACGCCCTGGGCCTGGAAGCGGTAGAAGCGCTGGTAGGCTACATGGCTGAATTCGAGAAGGAGCATGGCTGACATGTCCGAACAGGAGCTCAAGGCGCTGCGCGTGCGCATCGACAGCCTCGACGAGAAAATCCTCGAGCTGATCAGCGACCGCGCCCGCTGCGCCGAAGAAGTAGCCCGGGTCAAGACGGCCTCGCTGAAGGAAGGCGAGAAGCCGGTGTTCTACCGTCCCGAGCGTGAAGCTGCGGTGCTCAAGCGCGTGATGGAGCGCAACAAGGGCCCGCTGGGCAACGAAGAGATGGCGCGGCTGTTCCGCGAAATCATGTCGTCGTGCCTGGCCCTGGAAGAGCCGCTGAAAATCGCCTACCTCGGCCCTGAAGGCACCTTCACCCAGGCGGCGGCCATGAAGCACTTCGGCCACGCGGTGATCAGTCGGCCGATGGCGGCCATCGACGAAGTGTTCCGTGAAGTGGCGGCCGGTGCCGTCAACTTCGGTGTGGTGCCGGTGGAAAACTCCACTGAAGGTGCGGTCAGCCACACCCTGGACAGCTTCCTCGAGCATGACATGGTGATTTGCGGTGAAGTCGAGCTGCGTATCCACCACCACCTGCTGGTGGGCGAGAACACCAAGACCGACAGCATCACCCGCATCTACTCCCACGCCCAGTCGCTGGCCCAGTGCCGAAAGTGGCTGGACGCGCACTACCCGAACGTGGAGCGCGTGGCCGTATCGAGCAATGCCGAAGCGGCCAAGCGGGTCAAGGGTGAGTGGAATTCGGCGGCGATCGCCGGCGATATGGCGGCCAACCTGTACGGCCTGACCCGTCTGGCCGAGAAGATCGAAGACCGCCCGGACAACTCCACGCGCTTCCTGATGATCGGTAACCAGGAAGTACCGCCGACCGGCGACGACAAGACCTCGATCATCGTTTCGATGAGCAACAAGCCAGGTGCGTTGCATGAGTTGCTGGTGCCGTTCTATCAGAACGGCATCGACCTGACCCGCATCGAGACCCGCCCGTCGCGCAGCGGCAAGTGGACCTACGTGTTCTTCATCGACTTCGTCGGTCACCACCGCGACCCGCTGATCAAGGCGGTGCTCGAGCAGATCAGCCAGGAGGCTGTGGCGCTGAAGGTGCTGGGCTCTTATCCGAAGGCGGTGCTTTGATCTGAGGTTGTTGGGGCCGCTTCGCACCCCATCGCGACACAAGGCCGCTCCCACACAGGTGTAGCGCATTGTGGGAGCGGCCTTGTGTCGCGATGGGCTGCAAAGCAGCCCCAATGGCTCTTACCGGCTGTCCAGATTTCAGAACAGGGTTCGCACCAGTGGTAAATGCAGCAAAAACCAAACCCGCACCTATCATCGACCGCCTGGTCGTGGTCGGCCTGGGCCTGATCGGTGGTTCGTTCGCCAAGGGCCTGCGTGAAAGCGGCCTGTGCCGCGAAGTGGTCGGTGTCGACCTGGATGCCCCCTCGCGCAAGCAGGCCGTGGCCCTGGGCGTGGTCGACCGCTGCGAAGAAGACCTCGCCGCCGCTTGCGTGGGCGCCGATGTCATTCAGCTGGCCGTACCGATCCTGGCCATGGAGAAAGTCCTGGCCCGCCTGGCCCAGCTCGACCTGGGTGATGCAATCATCACCGACGTCGGCAGCGCCAAGGGCAACGTTGTGCGGGAAGCGCGTGCCGTCTTCGGTGATCGCCTGCCGCGCTTCGTCCCGGGCCACCCCATTGCCGGTTCCGAGCAGAGCGGGGTAGAAGCCTCCAATGCCACCTTGTTCCGCCGGCACAAGGTCATCCTCACGCCGCTGGCCGAAACCGACCCCGCCGCGCTGGCCCTGGTTGACCGCCTGTGGCGTGCGCTGGATGCCGATGTGGAGCACATGTCGGTCGAGCGCCATGACGAAGTACTGGCCGCCACCAGCCATCTGCCACATCTGCTGGCCTTTGGCCTGGTCGACTCACTGGCCAAACGCAATGAAAACCTCGAGATCTTCCGGTACGCTGCGGGTGGATTCCGCGATTTCACAAGAATCGCCGGCAGCGATCCGACCATGTGGCATGACATCTTCCTCGCCAACCGCGACGCTGTCCTGCGCACGCTTGATACATATCGCAGCGATCTCGACGCCCTGCGCGACGCGATCGCTGAAGGGGATGGGCACCAACTGCTGGGTGTATTCACCCGCGCACGGGTTGCCCGCGAGCATTTCAGTAAAATCCTGGCCCGCCGGGCCTATGTGGACGCTATGAACGCCAACGATCTGATTTTCCAGGCCCAACCGGGTGGCCGCCTGAACGGGCGGATCCGTGTACCGGGCGACAAGTCGATTTCCCATCGCTCGATCATGCTCGGCTCGCTGGCCGAAGGTACTACCGAGGTCGAAGGCTTCCTCGAAGGCGAAGATGCGCTGGCAACCCTGCAGGCATTCCGTGACATGGGTGTGGTCATCGAAGGCCCCAACCACGGTCGTGTGACCATTCACGGCGTGGGCCTGCATGGCCTCAAGCCGCCACCTGGGCCGCTGTACGTAGGTAACTCCGGTACTTCGATGCGCCTGCTGTCGGGCCTGTTGGCCGGTCAGTCGTTCGATGTCACCATGACCGGCGACGCCTCGCTGTCCAAGCGCCCGATGAACCGTGTGGCCAACCCGCTGCGCGAAATGGGTGCTGTGGTCGAGACCGGCCCGGACGGCCGCCCGCCGCTGACCATCCGCGGTGGCCACAAGCTCAAAGGGTTGACCTACACGCTGCCGATGGCTAGCGCCCAGGTCAAATCCTGCCTGCTGCTGGCCGGCCTGTACGCCGAAGGCAAGACCACTGTCACGGAGCCTGCGCCTACCCGTGACCACACCGAGCGCATGCTGCGCGGTTTTGGCTATTCGGTCGACAGCAATGGCCCGGTGGCCTCGCTGCAGTCCGGTGGCAAGCTGACCGCTACCCGGATCGAAGTGCCGGCTGACATTTCCTCGGCAGCGTTCTTCCTGGTCGCAGCCTCTATCGCTGAAGGCTCCGAGCTGGTGCTGGAGCATGTCGGCATCAACCCGACCCGTACCGGCGTGATCGACATCCTGCGCCTGATGGGCGGCGACATCACCCTGGAAAACCAGCGTGAAGTGGGCGGCGAACCCGTGGCCGACCTGCGTGTGCGCGGTGCCAAGTTGAAGGGTATCGACATTCCTGAGGCATTGGTGCCGCTGGCCATCGACGAATTCCCGGTATTGTTCGTGGCCGCAGCCTGCGCTGAAGGGCGTACCGTGCTGCGTGGCGCCGAAGAGCTACGGGTGAAGGAGTCCGATCGCATCCAGGTGATGGCCGATGGCCTCACCACCTTGGGCATCAAATGCGAGCCGACCCCGGACGGCATCATCATCGACGGCGGCCAGTTGGGCGGCGGCGAAGTGCATGGGCATGGTGACCACCGCATCGCCATGGCCTTCAGCGTGGCTTCGCTGCGCGCCAGTGCGCCAATTCGCATTCACGACTGCGCCAACGTCGCCACCTCGTTCCCCAACTTCCTGGCGCTGTGCGCCGAAGTGGGGATTCGCGTGGCAGAAGAGGGCAAGTCGTGAATTCAATGGCACCGGTTATCACCATCGACGGGCCAAGCGGCTCGGGCAAGGGCACGGTCGCTGGGCTGATTGCCCGCGAGCTGGGCTGGAAGCTGCTGGACTCCGGCGCGCTGTATCGCTTGCTGGCATTCAATGCCAGCAACCATGGCGTCGACCTGACCAACGAAGAGCTGCTGACCAAACTTGCCGCCCATCTGGATGTGCAGTTCATTGCTGCCGAGCCCGGTAAGCTGCAACAGATCATCCTTGAGGGTGAGGACGTCAGCAACGTCATCCGTACCGAGACCGTCGGTGCTGGTGCATCGATGGTGGCCTCGTTGCCGGCAGTGCGTGATGCGCTGCTGGTGCGTCAGCGTGAGTTCCGCGAAGTGCCGGGGCTGATTGCTGACGGTCGCGACATGGGTACCGTGGTGTTCCCGGATGCGCCATTGAAGGTCTTCCTCACCGCCAGCGCGGAGGAGCGCGCACGTCGCCGCTACCTGCAGTTGAAGGGCAAGGGTGAAGATGTTAGTCTGTCGAGTCTGCTGGATGAGATTCGTGCGCGTGATGAACGTGACACCCAACGTGCAGTGGCCCCGCTGAAGCCAGCGGCCGATGCCATTCAGTTGGACTCTACCGAGTTGTCCATCGAGCAGGTGTTGCAACGTATCAGAAGCGAGATCGCCCAGCGCGACCTTATCTGATAGCCAGGAAAGCAGGCAGGGGCACCAGTCAACGTCCTGCCGGCTTTCCTTTACTTAAAACGAACCCACATTGTCTGGAATGTGGTTATGGGCGTCTGTTTCGCCCGAATCTACAGGAATTAAAATGAGCGAAAGCTTTGCAGAACTCTTTGAAGAAAGCCTGAAAACCCTCAATCTTCAGCCGGGTGCGATCATCACCGGTATCGTTGTCGACATCGACGGCGACTGGGTTACCGTACACGCTGGCCTGAAGTCCGAGGGCGTCATCCCGCTCGAGCAGTTCTACAACGAAGCTGGCGAGCTGACCATCAAGGTCGGTGACGAAGTTCACGTTGCGCTGGACGCGGTCGAAGACGGCTTTGGCGAAACCAAGCTGTCCCGTGAAAAAGCCAAGCGCGCCGAGTGCTGGATTGTTCTGGAAGCAGCTTTCGCCGCCGAAGAAGTGGTCAAGGGCGTTATCAACGGTAAGGTTAAGGGCGGCTTCACTGTCGACGTTAACGGCATCCGTGCGTTCCTGCCGGGCTCCCTGGTTGATGTCCGCCCAGTGCGCGACACCACCCACCTGGAAGGCAAAGAGCTGGAATTCAAGGTCATCAAGCTGGACCAGAAGCGCAACAACGTTGTCGTTTCCCGTCGCAGCGTGCTGGAAGCCGAGAACAGCGCCGAGCGCGAAGCCCTGCTGGAAACCCTGCAGGAAGGCCAGCAAGTCAAAGGTATCGTCAAGAACCTCACCGACTACGGCGCATTCGTGGACCTGGGCGGTATCGACGGCCTGCTGCACATCACCGACATGGCTTGGAAGCGCATCAAGCACCCATCGGAAATCGTTAACGTTGGCGACGAAGTCGACGTACGCGTTCTGAAGTTCGACCGTGAGCGCAACCGCGTTTCGCTGGGTCTGAAGCAGATGGGCGAAGATCCGTGGGTAGCTATCACTGCCCGTTACCCAGAAGGTACTCGCGTACAGGCTCGCGTTACCAACCTGACCGACTACGGCTGCTTCGCTGAGCTGGAAGAAGGCGTTGAAGGTCTGGTACACGTTTCCGAAATGGACTGGACCAACAAGAACATCCACCCGTCGAAAGTCGTTCAGGTTGGCGACGAAGTGGAAGTCATGGTTCTGGACATCGACGAAGAGCGTCGTCGTATCTCCCTGGGCATCAAGCAGTGCAAGTCCAACCCATGGGAAGACTTCTCTGGCCAGTTCAACAAGGGTGACAAGATCACCGGTACCATCAAGTCGATCACCGACTTCGGTATCTTCATTGGTCTGGACGGCGGCATCGACGGCCTGGTTCACCTGTCCGACATCTCCTGGAACGAAACCGGCGAAGAAGCCGTGCGTCGTTTCAAGAAGGGCGACGAGCTGGAAACTGTCATCCTGTCGGTTGACCCAGAGCGCGAGCGCATCTCCCTGGGCATCAAGCAGCTGGAAGACGATCCGTTCTCCAACTTCGTTGCTGTCAATGACAAGGGCGCTATCGTCAAGGGCATCGTGAAAGAAGTTGACGCCAAAGGCGCCATCGTCACCCTGGCCGACGACATCGAAGCCACTCTGAAAGCTTCCGAAATCAGCCGTGACCGCGTTGAAGACGCGCGTAACGTTCTGAAGGAAGGCGAAGAGATCGAAGCCAAGATCATCAGCGTTGACCGCAAGTCCCGCGTTATCAGCCTGTCGATCAAATCGAAAGACGACGCTGAAGAGCGCGAAGCTATCCAGAGCCTGAAAAACGCTCCGGAAGCTGCTGCCGACACCACCATGGCTGCGCTGCTGCGCGAAGCAATGGCCAAGCAGAACTGAGTTCTGTTTGATCGGTAAAAAGGGCGACCCTCGGGTCGCCCTTTTTTATGCTCCGCAACCAGGCGGCGCGGTGGATGGCACCGGCTTCGCCGGTGTTCGCGGGTAAACCCGCTCCTACACCGATGGCGCTGGATCACGCTCGCCTCAGGCCGACGCCCCCCGTTGTAGGAGCGGGCTTGCCCGCGAATCAGGCGGCGCGGTGGATGGCACCGGCTTCGCCGGTGTTCGCGGGTAAACCCGCTCCTACATCGATGGCGCTGGATCACACTCGCCTCAGGCTGACACGCCCCGTTGTAGGAGCGGGCTTGCCCGCGAATCAGGCAGCGCTGGCCTGCCTGAGTGGTAGACCATTCTTGAATTACTTCAATCTTGAATTTTTTTATTAAGTCAAGATCCACCCTGTTCAAATCCTTCCCAGCGTGCTACAAACTGGTTAAGCAATGATCTAGCTGCTTGATAACGAAGGGAAAAATATGACGAAGTCGGAGCTGATCGAACGTATTGTCACCCATCAGGGGCTGCTCTCGTCCAAGGATGTGGAGCTGGCCATCAAGACCATGCTTGAGCAGATGTCGCAATGCCTGGCTACCGGCGATCGCATCGAGATCCGCGGTTTTGGCAGCTTCTCGCTGCACTATCGCGCCCCCCGCGTGGGCCGTAACCCGAAGACCGGCCAGTCGGTCAGCCTCGAAGGCAAGTTCGTGCCGCACTTCAAACCCGGCAAAGAGCTGCGTGATCGGGTCAATGAAGAAGACGAGGCTGAAGCCTGATCTACCAAGGAGAGAATTCTGATGCGTAACCTCAAGCGCGCCCTGGCGGCAGTGTTCGTGCTGCTGTTGGCGGCTGTGGTGCTGTTCTTCGTGCTGGAGAACCAGCAAGCCGTGTCATTGGTCCTGTTCGGTTGGGCTACGCCAGCCATGCCGGTTGCTGTTCTGGTATTGGCTGCCTTGGTCATTGGCCTGGCGGTCGGGCCATTGCTGGGGGCTTACGGCGTGCAGCGCAGCAAGCGCAAGATCAGGGCTTCTGCCCGTCAGGCGGCACTGAACGGCAACTAAGGAAATTTCCTACACCTATTAAAGAAAGGTTCACCTATGCATGCGTCGGCTGTCATGGAGTAATAGCCCACTTCATTTTCGGTCCAGGCGAGTGTGCGCAGCATGGAATATCCCAGCCTTTCCCATCACGGTGGTACCCGGGGTGTCACCGGGTCCTGTCACCAGCTGCACCTCGGCCCATCCACCAGTTTGCTGGTCGACTGCGGGCTGGAACAAGGAAGTGATGCGCCGCCCGGTGCAGAATCCGCCCCCCTCGCTTTTGATATCCAGGGTATTCAGGCCCTGGTCATCACCCATGTCCATCTCGACCATGTTGGGCGCATCCCTGCGCTGCTGGCAGCGGGTTACCGTGGCCCTATCCTGTGCAGCGAGCCCTCGGCCCGGCTGCTGCCGCTGGTACTGGAAGACGCCTACAAGCTGAGCATCAGCAGCGAGCCTGCGCAGGTGGCGCGCTATCTCGACTTCATCCGTGACCTGATCGTGCCGCTGCCCTTTGAGCAGTGGCACACGGTGGTTGAGTACCCTGGTCTTGCCTGCCGTATTCGCCTCCAGCGTGCAGGGCATTTGCTGGGTTCCGCTTATGTCGAGTGTGATATGCAGCATGAGCACACCAACGCCCGGTATGTGTTTTCTGGTGACCTGGGCGCTTGTGGCAACCCGCTGCTGCGCCCGGTGCAACCTCCGGAGCGTGCCGATGTACTGGTGCTGGAAAGCACCTACGGCGACCGCCTGCACCCACGGGCAGGCGACCGCCGTCAGCGGCTGGAAGACGCCATCGACCGAGCCCTCGCCGACAAGGGCACTCTCCTGATTCCTGCATTCAGTCTTGGTCGTACCCAGGAGCTGCTGTGCGAGCTGGAAGACATTCTGCACCGCAAAGCCCTGCTGAACACTACCGGTCCGGCTCCGGACGGTGAGCCAATCGACTGGTCACAGTTGCCCATCATCCTCGATTCGCCCTTGGCTCAGCGCATCACCAGCGTGTACCGGGAGCTGCACGAATACTGGAATGCAGAAGCCAGGGCGCGTGTTGCAGCAGGGCGCGATCCACTTGGCTTCAGCCAACTGATCAGTGTGGACACCCATACCCGCCACCAGCAGGTGGTCAATTACCTCAAGAGCACCGGGCGACCGGCGATCGTGATTGCCGGCAATGGCATGTGTTCGGGTGGGCGTATCGTCAATTACCTCAAGGCCATGCTGGGGGATTCGCGGCATGAGGTGATGTTTGTGGGGTACCAGGCTAAGGGGACGCCGGGGGCGGTGATACAGGCTAGCGAAGGAGCGCAAGGCTTTGTGCAGGTTGATCTGGATGGGCGGATGTATGAGGTACGTCTCAAGGTAATTACCTTAGGTGGTTTCTCAGGGCACGCAGATCAAAGGGGGCTCGTGAGCTTTTCTCTTCAGGGCCAGACACCTGCTCGTCGAATAGTACTGGTCCATGGTGAGGCCAAGGCAAAGCATGCTCTTGCGGTCGCGTTGGGCAATGCATCGGGCCTGCTGGGGCGGCGGGTCGAGGTTGTGATGGCGCAGGCCGGAACCTGATCAGCTGTCGTTGCTTGCTGGAACATTTCAGTTTTTTCCAACTCTATTCCTTTTCAGCTGTCGTCGATGCGTTACGCTAAAAAAACGTTGAGTGGGGTGCTGATTCACCTTACCCTCATGCCACGTGAGGTCGCCCCTGCCTGGCGTGACTACCTTTAGGTATGTTGGTATACGCCTAGCTGGTTGATGTATCGATGATGTCGTTAAGCAGTATGGGCTAAGGAAAAAATAGAATAAATGCGCAATGACCGTGAGCGTTTAAACGGCAAGTCAGTAGTCGACCTGATAGAGTTGATCGAAGGGCTGTGGAAGCAAAAATGGATTGTGGTGTTAACCGCAACAGTCGTTACGTTAATAGGTGCGGCCTATGCGTTGCTGGCTACTCCGATATACGAGGCGAAGATTTTCGTCCAAGCGCCCTCTCAAAAGGACATTGCGCAACTCAATTATGGACGCGGCGGTGACAGTGGGTTGCCCGTTTTGACGGTCAAGACCATCTATCAAAGCTATGTGCGCCATCTTCAGTCAGAAGCGGTGCGGCGGCAGTTCTACCGTGAGGTCTATTTGAAAACGCTACCTGAGGCGGATCGGCCTGGCGCTCAAGATGACCTATATGCGAAGTTCAATAAAGCTGTGTCAGTACCGGCTGCGGTCAAGAACTCTCCTGGTCGTTTCGAGATTGTCGCGACTTCCCGTGACCCGCAGCAAGCGGCTGATTGGATAGTCCAGTATGCGCAACTCGCTGGGGAACAGGCCAAAAAAGAAATAGCGGCTGATGTGCGTGCCGATGCTTTGGTTAAAGCACGTAACCTAAAAGAGCGTGTTCGCTCCGCCAGAGAGGAAGCGCGGAAAGCTCGCGAAGACCGTATTGCTCGTCTCTCTGAGGCGCTGGTTGTTGCGCAGTCAATCGGCTTGGAAAAACCGCCCATTATTTCGGGGAATGGTAGTTCGGAGCTATCGGCGGACATGGAGGGCTCCCTGGTGTACATGAGGGGCAGTCGTGCGATCGAGGCAGAGCTTAAAAATCTGCGCGCTCGTACTTCCGATGATCCGTTTGTGGAACATTTGCGACGAGATCAAGAAACGCTCGCTTTTTACGAAGGGCTTGAAGTAGACCCGTCAGTCTTTGATGTTTATCGTCAGGATGGAGGCTTGTATGTCCCCGATAAGCCGGTCCAGCCGCAGAAGGCAATTATTGTAGTGCTGAGTGCGTTCTTGGGGGCGTTGCTCGGCGTGCTGATTGCTCTTTATCGAGCATTTTTCTTCACTCGTCGGTATGCGCACAGTGCCAAGTAGTCATTGCGTTGTTGCTTGGCCAAGGGCGAATCCCTGGTTTCGATTGTCAGTATGCTGCGGCGTCGCGAAGCCGGTATTCCCGCTGGCGATAACCAAGTTTAACTTTATAGATGAACGTTCTTATGAATATTAAGCTGGCGGTTATTGGTTTAGGCTATGTTGGTCTGCCCTTGGCAGTCGAGTTCGGTAAACATCGTGAGGTCGTTGGGTTCGATATCAACGCATCACGAATTGAGGCATTGAAGGCAGGTCACGATGCGACTCAAGAGGTTAGCGCTGATGAGTTGGCGAGCGCTCGCTTGCTGAGTTACAGTGCGCAAGCTGAGGATTTGCGCCTTTGTAATGTATTTATCGTTACCGTTCCTACACCTATTGACGAATACAAGCAACCGGATCTGACGCCTTTGGTGAAGGCTTCGGAAACCATCGGCCGAATCTTGAAAGCCGGTGATATTGTGATTTATGAGTCTACGGTCTACCCTGGTGCAACCGAAGAGGTCTGTGTCCCAGTCCTTGAGCGTATGTCCGGGTTAGTGTTTAATCAGGATTTTTTCGCAGGCTACAGCCCTGAACGCATAAATCCAGGTGACAAAGAGCATCGCGTAACGACGATCAAAAAGGTTACCTCGGGCTCGACCGAAGCCATTGCTGAAGTAGTCGACTCGCTGTATAGGGAAATTATCACTGCTGGCACGCACAAGGCGGCAAGTATCAAGATCGCTGAGGCGGCCAAGGTTATTGAAAATACTCAGCGTGACTTGAATATCGCACTGATCAACGAACTGGCGATAATTTTCAATCGACTGGGTATCGATACTCAAGCGGTTCTTGAAGCGGCGGGTACAAAGTGGAACTTCTTGCCGTTTCGCCCCGGTCTTGTGGGGGGGCACTGCATCGGTGTCGACCCTTATTACCTCACTCACAAGGCCCAGGCAATTGGTTATCACCCGGAGATTATCCTTGCTGGTCGGCGCTTGAATGACTCGATGGGGCGCTACGTTGCCTCGCAGTTGGTCAAGGCGATGCTCAAGCGCCGCCTTCAGGTTGAAGGTGCTCGCGTGCTGGTTATGGGCTTGACGTTCAAGGAAAACTGCCCGGATCTGCGCAATACGCGCATCGTTGATATTATTACCGAGTTGAGTGAATACGGCATTGCGGTCGATGTATTTGACCCTTGGGTTGATGTCGCTGAGTCGCAACATGAATATGGCATCACACCGGTGGCCACACCGCCGGCGGGCGCCTATGACGGCATCGTTGTGGCCGTTGCGCATCAGGAGTTTAAAGCGCTCGGTGAGGCTGCCATTCGTGCTTATGGCAAAACTAATCATGTGCTCTACGACTTGAAGTATCTGCTGGATGCTGCAGGTTCCGATATTCGCCTTTAGTTGGTAGCGATGTCAGCTTTGTCAATTATTGTAGGTGGCGTTGAAAATGACCGCATATGAGTCGCTTCAGAAACTGCTTCCCCAAGCCCCCAAAAGGTGGCTTATCACTGGGGTGGCAGGGTTTATCGGTTCCAACCTGCTTGAGCATCTGCTTTTGCTCGACCAGACAGTGGTAGGTTTGGATAACTTTGCCACGGGCCATCAGCGTAACCTGGATGAGGTCAGATCCAACGTGAGCGCCCTGCAATGGAGCCGTTTCACCTTTATTAAGGGTGATATTCGCGATCTGAATGATTGCCAGGCTGCCTGTCGCGGTGTGGACTATGTATTGCATCAGGCGGCTCTGGGGTCAGTGCCGCGTTCGCTGAATGACCCAATTGCTACTAATGCAACCAATATCGACGGTTTCTTGAATATGTTGGTTGCTGCACGTGATGCGGCAGTCAAAAGCTTTACTTATGCGGCAAGCAGTTCGACGTATGGTGATCATCCAGGGTTGCCAAAAGTAGAGGATGTGATCGGTAAACCTTTATCGCCGTATGCGGTGACAAAGTATGTGAATGAACTGTATGCCGAGGTCTTCTTCAGGTCTTATGGTTTCAACAGTGTTGGCTTGCGCTATTTCAACGTATTCGGCCGTCGGCAAGACCCGCAAGGTGCGTATGCGGCGGTAATCCCGAAATGGCTTGCTTCGATGATCAGTGCGGACGACCTGTTTATCAATGGCGACGGCGAGACCAGTCGCGATTTCTGCTTCATTGAGAACGTGATACAGATGAATCTTCTGGCCGCCACCAGCTCCGATCCTGCGGCAGTTAACCAGATTTACAACGTGGCAGTTAGTGGCCGTACTTCCCTCAATCAATTATTCGAGGCGTTGCGTAGAGGCTTGGAAGAGAACGGTATAGTCTATTCAAAAGCGCCGGTGTACCGTGATTTTCGTGCCGGCGATGTGAGGCATTCGCAGGCGGATATATCCAAGGCGCAGAAGCTATTGGGTTATGTGCCGGCCTATGATGTCAGCCGGGGAATTTCCAAAGCGATGCCTTGGTACATTAAATTCCTTGCCTGAAAGAGCGCCTTTGTAGCTGCTTTAAAATTACAATGGCTCGAGCCGGCTGGTGCCGTAAACCAGGTCAAGCTTGGCTGACATCAGTGTGAGGGGATTGGGTGCATTACAGAAATATCATTTGGAATCTGCTCGGTCTAGGCTTGCCGCTTATCATCGCTGCGCTGACAGTTCCGGGCTTGATTTCAATAGTAGGTACTGAGCGTTTTGGTCTTCTTGCACTCGCCTGGGGGTTAATCGGATATGCCGGTGCGCTCGACCTCGGAATTGGTCGTGCGCTGACCCAGCGTATTGCCTCCCTGCGAGGCGACCCGCAAGCTGCGGTCATCAGCGATGCCGTTGCAACTGCAGTTACGTTGACCTCGGTGGTCGGTGTCGTAGGATTGGTGGCAATTGCACTGGGCTCGTTTGCGGGTGTGCAGCAGTTTATTCCACGCCAGAGTATTCCTGCTGCAGAGATTACGTTTTCCCTGCTGCTCCTGGCTCTTGCGCTGCCAATGCAAGCGGTGAGCGCAACGTACCGGGGGGTGAATGAGGCTTACCTGAATTTCAGAGGCATCAGCCTGTTGAGAATTGGTTTGGGTGTAGCCAACTTTGGAGGGCCGTACTTGGTTGCTCAATTCACGCATGAACTACCATGGTTGGTGTCCACCTTGGTGGTTTCGCGTGCGGTTGCGCTGGTTATTTATCGGTACAGCGCAAAGGGTTGTTTGCTTGAGCAGCAGTCTGGTCGTTATGCAAAAGAGGAAGCTATCAAGCTGCTGCAATTCGGAGGGTGGGTAACGGTCAGCAGCATCGTTAGCCCTTTTCTGGTGCAAGCGGACCGTTTCTTTGTAGGCTTCCTGTTATCAGCTGCAGCGGTGACTGCCTATGTGATTCCCTACGAAATTACCGTGCAGTCGATGATTTTGGTTGGCGCGGTTAGCACCGTCGCGTTTCCCGCCATTGCTGCGTTGATGCAGCAAGGCGCGGATAAGGCGTGGGCATTGTTCCGTACTTGGACACTTCGGGTTGCTGCGATGATGCTGGTCATCATGAGCGCGATGGCGCTGTTGATGCCGGTCGTGCTCAATCTATGGGTAGGTGAATACGTAAATTCTGAATCCGTCACGGTGGGGCGGATTTTGTGCGTAGGCGTATTCTTGAATGGCGTTGGCGCCATGCTCTATGCCTTTCTGCATGCTCAGGGGCGGACCAGAATCACTGCCATTTTCCACCTGATAGAGTTGCCGCTATTTGTCGGCGCGCTGTACTGGCTGATTCAAGATTTTGGAGTCATCGGTGCGGCAATTGCCTGGATGCTGCGAACATTGCTAGACACACTATTGTTGGGTTGGGCTGTGTCGCGTGCAAAAGGCCATAGGGGCGTGGTCGATGCCATTAAATAACTTCGCCCGACAGGTGGCAGGCTTGATACTGCTGCTGTCCCTGGTATTCCCCACGAGCTTCACTGCCTTCAAAACCGTAGCACTTCTGCTGCCTCTAGGTTCCCTGATACTAGGTGGTGGGATTGTAGGTAGGGTTGATACACGTTTGATTATTGCTGCGATTCTATTTTCCTGTATAGGACTCGGCTGGTCCTTGTATGGCGCTTTGGTGGGTAACCTTGGCGCACTGCGCGTGCTCACTGTGATGGTGGTGTACCCGATTTTGTTCACAATACTCGCGATGCTCTATCGTGGGGACAGTCAAGGCCTGGAGCGCTTGTTGGTATTCGCAGGGCTGATGATTGTGCTGATTGACCTGGGCTTCGTATTAGGCGAAATCGTGCTGCCTGGCAACCTGCTAGGCGCGACTTTACGAGCCCTGTATGGTGATGAGGCGGTCGTCGATTATGGCGCCGGCTACTTGAAGTTTACCTTGCCTAACGTCTCCACGGTTATCTTCTTGTTATCTTTCATGTTATGTCGGATCATCTGCGAGCGCATTACTCTGACTGGGCTGGTGACGTTCCTTGGTTTGGTACTGGTCGTAGTGCTTTCCGGGCGGCGAGTCATATTGGTAACGGCATTTTTTGGACCGGTTATTGCCTACTGTATGAGTTGGGGAGCCCCTGGGGGGCGAGGGTGGGCAGTATTTAAAGTAGGTATTTCCGTCGGTGGTGCCATTTTGCTTGCAGTGTTCATGTATTCACTGTGGCCTGATTATATTTACGAGCGAGTGTCATCGATTTTCGAGTTTGGTGAGGGTGCTAGCAACCTGGAGCGGACGTATCAGTTTATAGCGTTGATGGATGGGATTTATGATCATCCGTTATGGGGCGCGGGGGCAGGCGCAGTAGCTGACTACATTCGCTCAGAAGAAATGCCTTGGGCCTACGAGTTGTTTTATATTGCGCTCGTTTTTCAGTATGGTCTTTTGGGTTTCGCAGTTTACGCAGTGGGCGTGTTTTTCCTCATGGTGTTCCTGGCTCGTGAAGTGCGGCGGAAAGGGCGCGATTGTTTTGAATTTTATTATCTCTGTGGACTTATTTCGTTTTTGTTGGCTACAGCGACCAATCCGTATTTGGCAAAATTCGATTACATGTGGGTTTTGTTCGTGCCTGTGGCCTTGTTGAATCACCGGCTGATAGAGAGCGTTGACAGGAGCTGGGTTCATGGACATTGATGTAGTTATCGTTAACTGGAATTCGGGCTCGCAGATTCGCGACTGCATCAGCTCGCTGCAGGCGAGTATCGCCATGGGCCAGGTACGGGTCATTGTGGTTGACAACGGCTCCACTGATGGTTCTGATCTAGGTTTGGAGCAGGATGGGGTCAGCGTTTTGCGCACGGGCGCCAATCTTGGTTTCGCACGAGCCTGCAACTTGGGTGCTGCTGAAGGGGATTCGCCTTTCGTATTGTTCCTTAACCCTGATGCAGCTGTGTACCCGGGTACCCTCGATTATGTCTTGTCGTTCATGCGTAGCCCTTGTAATACCAAAGTTGGCGTGTGTGGCGTGCAGTTGGAAGAAGAAAATGGCCACATCGCCCGCAGTTGTACGCGCCTGCCGACTACGGCCAGTTTCGTAACCCATGCACTTGGACTGGACCGTTTCGTTCCGCGTTTGGGCTTTTTCATGACCGACTGGGCTCATGACACTGATCGCTCAGTCGATCACGTGATCGGTGCTTTCTACCTGATTCGCCGCGAGCTTTTTGATCAGCTAGGCGGGTTCGATGAGCGATTTTTTGTCTATCTCGAAGACTTGGATTTGTCGAAACGGGTCAAAGACGAGGGATACAGCATCAAGTACTTGACCGAGGTGAAGGCGTTTCACAAAGGCGGGGGGACGTCGGACCAAGTCAAGGCCCGGAGGCTCTTCTACTCATTGAGGAGCCGTATACTGTATGCCTTCAAGCATTTCGGACGGGCATCCGGCATTGCAGTTCTGCTTGCGACAACATTGCCAGAACCCTTTCTGCGTGTCGGCCTGGCGCTGCTAAAGCGCAAGGGGGGGATGGAGACGTTACAGGCCTACCGTATGTTGTTCGTCTGGCTGGGTGAATGGTTGACTACGGGCAAGACGCGATGAGCAGCTTGAATACTGATTCCGGCAACGCCACGAAGAAAATTCTTATTCTCAGCCGCTACACGCGCATGGGCGCGAGTAGCCGCTTGAGGATGTTGCAGTATATCCCTGCACTGCAGGGCAGCGAGCTAGTGTTTGAAGTCAGTGCTTTCTTTGGCGAGGACTACCTGAACGACCTTTATGCCTCTGCCAGGCGTTCGCCATTAAAACTGCTGCGCTACTACGTGAAGCGCGTGGCCGTTTTGATGCGTGTTGGCCGTTACGACGCAGTATGGATTGAAAAGGAGCTCTTTCCCTTCTTGCCTGCAATATTCGAGCGTTGGCTGCGAGCTACGGGGGCTCGATATCTCGTCGATTACGATGATGCAGTGTTCCACAACTATGACCTCTCTCCGCGGGCGTGGGTACGCAGATTGCTAGGCAACAAGATTGACCAAGTGATGCGTGCCTCGGATGTCGTTGTTGCTGGCAATGAGTATTTAGCGGAACGGGCAAGGCAAGCAGGTGCCGGGCGTGTTGAGGTTATTCCTACTGTAGTCGACCATCGCCGTTATCGGGTAAGCAGCCGCAGCACAGACCAACAACTGGCAATTGGCTGGATAGGCTCGCCCTCAACCCAGAAGTATGTCGTCAGCATTCATGCAGCGCTGCGGGAGGTCTGTACTCGTTACGGTGCCAAGCTCGTCCTGGTTGGCGCCAATCCGGATATCGCTACTCTATTACCGGGGATCGAAGTTGAAACCCTTCCTTGGAGTGAAGATAGCGAGGCTGAACTGATCGAGCGCATGGATATCGGTATCATGCCGCTGATTGATGGCCCATGGGAGAAGGGCAAATGTGGGTACAAACTGATCCAGTACATGGCCTGTGGTATACCCGTAGTCGCTTCGCCTGTTGGGGTTAATGTCGAGATCGTTGGCGACAACCGATGCGGTTTGCTCGCCCATGATCAGGCAGAGTGGCTGGCTGCACTGTCACATTTGCTGGCTTCTCGTGAAGAACGTACGCGCCTGGGTTTAGCTGGCAGGCATGCGGTCGAGTCACGGTACTCGATACAGGCGCAGGCGCCTGTGCTCGAAAAGCTCTTGAAAAGACTGACAGGTTGATCAGATTGCAAAGTCGAACTCACAAGGTGCGCCCCAATGTGTGGAATTGCTGGATTTTTTAGCCCGGGCATGCCGAATGCATCGGCGTGTATCGGGCGAATGACAACTGAAATTATCCACCGGGGACCTGATGATAGCGGTCACTGGATGGACGAATCGATAGGCCTTGTTTTAGGTCATCGACGGCTGGCGATTCTCGACTTGTCGCCAGCCGGCCATCAGCCCATGGCATCGGCTTGTAACCGGTTCATCATGGTCTATAACGGCGAAGTCTATAACCATCTTGAGTTACGTACCAAGCTTGAGGCGCAAGGGGCGGCTCCTACATGGCGGGGGCACTCTGACACAGAGACGCTCCTTGCAGGTATCGCTGCGTGGGGGCTTGAAAAGACGCTGCAGCTAGCAGTTGGCATGTTCGCGATTGCGCTTTGGGACCGACTGGAGCAGACGCTTAGCCTTGCGCGTGACAGGTTTGGCGAAAAGCCTTTGTATTACGGATGGCAGGGAAACAGCCTGCTGTTTGGTTCCGAACTGAAAGCCCTGAAATGCCACCCAGCTGCGACGAAGGAGATCGATCGGGATGCACTGGCGTTGCTGCTGCGGCACAACTGCATTCCAGCACCGTACAGTATCTATAAGGGCATCCATAAACTGCGCGCTGGTCACTGGATCAAGTTTCCACTTGCTCAACCCGACGCCGCTCGCCATGCCCAGTCCGCTGCATACTGGTCGCTCAACGAGGTGGTTGAGAAGGGGCTGCGCAGCCCGTTCCAAGGTTCATTTACAGAAGCCGCCGACCTGCTTGAGCATCAATTGTCGGCCACGGTAGGGGAGCAAATGCTGTCTGACGTTCCTTTGGGGGCGTTTCTTAGCGGCGGGGTAGACAGCAGTACCATTGTCGCCCTGATGCAGGCGCAGAGTCGCCAGCCGGTGCGTACCTTCACGATTGGATTTGGTGAGTCTGCCTACAACGAGGCTGCATTCGCTAAGGAGGTTGCGCATCATTTGGGTACTGATCACACCGAACTGTATGTGACGCCCAATGATGCTCAGGCGGTTATTCCGCGACTGGCCTCTATCTACTGCGAACCGTTCAGCGACAGCTCACAAATTCCGACTTTTTTGGTCAGCCAGTTGGCAAGTGCGCATGTCAAGGTTGTTTTGAGCGGTGATGGCGGTGACGAACTGTTCGGTGGTTACAACCGTTACCTGATGGGTAACAAGGTCTGGAGCAGGCTGTCGCGGCTGCCGGCATTCGCCCGCAAAGGTGCTTCAATGGCCTTGCGTTCGTTATCGTCTGCACAGTGGGACCAAGTTTACGGGGCTCTCAAGCCGGTTATTCCATCGAGCTTGCAGATTTCTACGCCGGGCGACAAGGCCCATAAGCTGGCAGGTCTGCTTGGTTTGGCAGATCAGCGCGAGTTCTTCCGCACCTTGACGAGTCATTGGCAGGACCCCTCCAGCGTGATTATCAATGCCGTGGAGCCTGAGACGTTGCTTAGTGCCAGCGCGCATTGGCCTAACTCCGACCATTTTGCGCATACGATGATGGCGATGGATGCCCAGACATACATGACCGATGACATTCTGGTCAAAGTTGATCGTGCTGCTATGGCCGTGAGCCTGGAAAGCCGGGTGCCGATGCTTGATCCACGGGTGGTTGAGCTAGCTTGGACCCTGCCGCTTGACCACAAGATCCATGAGGGACAGGGTAAGCGCGTGTTGCGCGAGGTGCTCTACCGGCATGTGCCTCGGGAGCTGATTGAGCGTCCCAAACAGGGGTTTTCACTGCCTCTCGACAGCTGGCTGAGAGGCCCTCTGCGCGAGTGGGCGCAGGCGCAGCTCGATCCCTCTCGATTGCGGCAAGAAGGTATTTTCCATCCTGAACCGATTACTCGGATGTGGAACGATCATTTAAGTGGTCGACGTAACTGGCAGCATCATCTGTGGAACGTCCTCATGTTCCAGGCGTGGTATTCAGAGCAATAGAATGCAAAAATTTCTTATGATCTCGAGTCATCCAGACTCGCTGCTGAACTTGCGTGGCGCACTGCTCGAAGCGGTGCTTGCCAGAGGGATACAGGTGCATGTGGCTTCACCCGACTTGGATGCCGACAGCCAGGTGCGGGCAGCGTTCGAGGCCAAGGGCATCATTGTGCACGACATCGATCTGCAACGTGTGGGCTTGAACCCTGTGGCGGATGTTCGCTCGCTTTTGCAGCTCTGGCGCCTCATGCGCCAAATTCGGCCGACCTATCTGATGGCGTATACAGTTAAACCCGTCGTGTATGGCTCGATAGCGGGTTGGCTCGCAAGGGTACCTCGGCGCTTTGCGTTGATCCCCGGGTTGGGCTACGCCTTCCAGCAGCCGGAGCAGGAGGGCAAGCGAGGTTTCGTACGCAGGGTAGTGCAACGTCTTTACAGCGCAGCCTTGCGTTGTACGCATAAAGTGTTTTTTCAGAACCCGGACGATGAAGCGTTGTTTCGCTCGTTGAATCTTCTCCCGGAACGTGTGCCATCTTGCGTGGTCAATGGCTCTGGCGTAGACGTGTCTTCGTTTGCTGTGGTGCCCCTGCCAGAGTTGCCACGCTTTCTGTTGATCGCTCGGCTGTTGGGTGACAAGGGCGTGCGTGAATACGCCGCTGCCGCGCAGTGTATGCGCCAGCTCCATCCACAGGCCAGTTTTGCTCTGGTCGGTTGGATTGATGATAACCCTGATGCCATTACTCAGCGTGAACTGGACCGCTGGATTGCTGAGGGTACCTTGCAGTATTTGGGGCGCATGAGCGATGTTCGTCCGGCGATCGAGACCTGCAGTGTCTACGTTCTGCCTTCTTATCGGGAAGGCACCCCGCGGACGGTGCTCGAAGCCATGGCGATGGGGCGACCGATCATAACCACCGATGCACCGGGTTGCCGTGAAACGGTGGTGCCGGAGGACAATGGTATGTTGGTCGCGGTGAAGAACGTGGAGCAATTGGTCGAGGCGATGGAGCGGTTCGTGGTAGAGCCCGATCTGGCTATGCGTATGGGGCGGCGGTCCAGGGAAATTGCAGAGCAGCGTTATGATGTTCACTCAGTGAACGCGGTCATGCTCGCTGAAATGGGAATTGCCCCCCAGGGCAGGGTCGGCTGAGTTGGCGGCCATACGCACTTGCCTATGTTCGATAAAGGGGCAAATGTTGACCGCCCCTGCAACCCTCGTCTTTGAAAGCGCCTTTAACGCCCCATGGAATTCATGCCGGACGACCCCGTCAGCATTAGATTCATGGGGCGTTGATGGCCATCAGTGATTGCCAGGTAGCGGAAACTTTCACGCCAGCGAAAGGTTACTGGTTTCGCTATTCAATTTCATCAATTCGTGGGGCAGTGATATGAAGGTGTTAGTTACCGGTGCCGGGGGCTTTGTAGGTAAGGCACTTTGCAAGCGTCTTGAGACTGCGGACCACATTGAAGTCATTGGTGCGGTTCGTACGCTGCCTTCACAACCCTATGGCGCTTGTTCGCTGGTCGCGGTAGGTGATATTGACGGGCATACCGACTGGTCTCAAGCACTCGCAGGCGTGAGCGTGGTCGTTCATCTGGCTGCTCGCGCTCATGTGCTGAATGAACAGTCGAGAGATCCACGCGAAGAGTTTCGCCGGGTTAACGTGGAAGGCGCGCTGGCCTTGTTCCAGCAAGCTATCGATTGTGGCTTGAAACGCTTCGTGTTCATCAGCTCGATTGGCGTGGTGGGCGGCAGCACGGAGGGTAAGCCGTTTACGGAAACCATGCCGCCTGCGCCCCACGCCGACTATGCCCATTCGAAATACGAAGCCGAGGAGGCATTGAAAGCCTTGTCGAAATCAAGTGGCGTCGAGTTGGTGATTGTTCGTCCTCCGCTGGTTTACGCCGCGCACGCTCCAGGTAACTTTGCCCGGCTGTTAAAGTTGGTAGCACTTGGTGTGCCGCTGCCATTTGGCAGTGTGATGAATCAGCGTAGTATGGTCGCCCTGGAAAATTTGGTCGATTTTATAACCTTATGCGTTCGCCATCCTGCGGCTGCAGGTGAAACGTTTCATGTTAGCGATGATGAAGATGTCTCGTTACCACAGATGCTCAAACTACTGGGTCGAGGGATGGGGCGAAATGTGCTTTTACTTCCCGTCCCAACTGGTTTGATGGCATTGGGCGCCCAGTTGCTGGGAAAGAAAAATCTCTATACCCAACTGTGCGGTTCTCTTCAGGTTGATTCGACGAAATCTCGATCGTTATTGGGGTGGCAGCCCCCGATCAGCGCGGAAATAGCCCTGCTCCAAGCGGGAGCCAGTTTCAGCCGGTCGCAGAAGCATGATGCCTAACGTATTACAGTCACGGTGGAATCGGCCTGCTCTAACTTATTGGCTGGATGGGCCAGACCATTTTGTCAGAAATATCCATAAGTTGCGTGCGTACCTTCTGTTGTCATGCAATCTGTTCGGTAGTAATAATCGACATGGCGAGTGCCGTTCCACCGCCAGACTGCTGGTCTGCATGTACAGTGTATGGTCAGGGGTGACCGCACGGCGGGTTGCGGATGTAATCGGACAAAAGCAGGGTATTGCTCGTCAAGCAACTCTGGCACAAGTGAATGCGGCTTCACTGGCTGCGGCCAGGCACTAGAAAGGAAATTAACAACCGATGATGCTTTTGTGGGCTTTACCTGCTGTATTGCTGCTGTCCTTGCTGATGACCGCCGGCTTGCGCCGCTATGCGCTGGCGCGCAGTGTCATCGACGTGCCTAACGCCCGCAGTTCGCACACTGTGCCCACGCCGCGTGGAGGCGGCGTTGCCATTGTGGTGACGTTCCTGTTGGCCATCGTTGGCACGATGCTGGCCGGGACAATAGACAACCACTCACTGGTAGGCCTGGGTGGTGGTGGGGCGCTGATTGCCATCATCGGTTTTATGGATGATCACGGCCATATTCCGGCTCGTTGGCGCCTGCTGGGGCACTTCATCGCTGCCGCCTGGATGCTGATCTGGATGGGGGGGATGCCACCACTGACGTTGCTTGGTTGGCAAGTCGACCTGGGTTGGCTGGGTGGCGTGCTCGCTGCGGTGTACTTGGTGTGGTTGTTGAACCTGTACAACTTCATGGACGGTATCGATGGCATTGCCAGTGTCGAAGCCATCACTGTGTGCCTGGGGGCTGCGTCGCTATACTCATTGTCAGGCATGCTCAGCCATGCCGTGTTACCCCTGCTGTTGGCCGCAGCAGTGGCAGGGTTTCTGTTCTGGAACTTTCCCCCTGCCAAGATTTTCATGGGTGATGCGGGCAGCGGCTTCCTCGGCATTGTGCTTGGCGGGATGTCGTTGCAGGCGGCCTGGATATCGCCCGACATGTTCTGGTGCTGGCTGATCCTGCTCGGCGTGTTCATCGTCGATGCGACTTACACGTTGGTGCGCCGCCTGCTGCGTGGTGACAGGGTTTACGAGGCGCACCGCAGCCATGCTTACCAGTTCGCCTCGAGGAAGTTCGGCATGCACTTGCCGGTGACTTTGGCAGTTGCCGTACTGAACCTGTGCTGGTTGTTGCCGATCGCTTTCTGCGTTAACCGACTGGGCCTGGATGGCTTCTTGGGCGTGGTTCTGGCCTATTCCCCGCTGGTTTTGTTGGCTGTGCATTTTCGTGCGGGCGAAATTGAAGAGTGAAACGAAGGGCACGGGAGCCACTCGATGTCAGGGCATTTCTGGAAATCGTTTAAGAGGAGCAATGGAAAAGGTGCGCGCTAAACTGCTTGCTCTACCTCGTAGGCATAAACGGTTGCTGCAGGTATTGACCGATATCGTCCTGATCTGGGCAGCGCTCTGGATGGCGTTTGTCGTGCGTCTGGGGATCGATGATTTAGTCAACCCTTTCCTCGACCATGGCTGGCTGTTCCTCACTGCGCCGATGGTAGGCATTCCGCTATTCATCCGTTTCGGCCTCTACCGTGCGGTCATGCGCTATTTCGGCACCGATGCGCTCATTGCCATTACCAAGGCTGTCACCCTCTCGGCGCTTATTCTTGGGTTTATCATCTACTGGGCCGGTGACCATCAGCATGTGGTGCCACGCTCAATCACCTTCAACTACTGGTGGTTGAGCCTAATCATGATTGGTGGCCTGCGCCTGGCCATGCGTCAGTACTTCCTGGGAGACTGGCTTGCCGCTGCCGTGCAGCACGTACCGTTTACCAGTACCAACCGTAGCGACGGCTTGCCCCGCGTGGCCATCTATGGCGCTGGAGGGGCTGGTAACCAATTGGTTGCCGCCTTGCGCGCCGATAAGGCACTACGCCCCGTAGCGTTCATTGATGATGACCCCAGCATTACCGACCGGGTGATTGCCGGCCTGCAGGTTTATCGTCCCGAGCAGCTGCAAGACATGATCAACGTAACTGGCGCCCAGGAAATCCTGCTTGCCATACCGTCTTGTACTCGCACCCGTCGCCGTGAAATTCTCAATTTCCTTGAAGGCTATCCACTGCATGTGCGCAGTATCCCCAGCTTCATGGACTTGGCTAGCGGTAAGGTCAGGGTGGACGATATTCAGGAGGTTGACATCGCCGATCTCTTGGGCCGCGATGCGGTGCCAGCCCAGGCCGATCTGCTGGAGCGCTGCATCGTCGCGCAGACCGTGTTGGTAACTGGCGCCGGCGGTTCGATTGGTTCGGAATTGTGTCGGCAAATACTAGGCCAGGCGCCAAAAACCCTGCTGCTGTTCGATCACAGCGAATTCAATCTATACAGCATTCTCTCCGAGCTGGAGCAACGCATTTCACGCGAGTCGTTGTCGGTACGGCTGGTACCTATGCTGGGGTCAGTACGCAACCAATCGCAGTTGCTTGATATCATGAAAGCCTGGCGAGTCGACACTGTGTATCACGCTGCGGCCTATAAGCACGTTCCGATGGTTGAGCACAATATCGCAGAAGGCTTGTTGAACAATGTTATTGGCACCCTGCACACCGCCCAGGCTGCGCTGCAGGCTGGCGTTGCAAACTTCGTGCTTATTTCTACTGACAAGGCCGTGCGCCCCACCAACGTCATGGGCAGTACCAAGCGCCTCGCCGAAATGACCCTGCAGGCCTTGAGTCGCGAAGTGGCGCCTGTATTGTTTGGCGACAGCGGCAAGGTTTCGCAGGTGAATAAAACCCGCTTCACCATGGTCCGCTTTGGTAACGTGCTGGGCTCCTCGGGATCGGTGATTCCTCTGTTCCACAAACAGATTAAGGCCGGTGGCCCGCTGACAGTTACCCACCCGAAGATCACCCGCTATTTCATGACCATTCCGGAAGCAGCCCAGTTGGTGATTCAGGCCGGCTCCATGGGCAAGGGCGGCGACGTGTTCGTGCTCGACATGGGTGAGCCAGTCAAAATTGTGGAGCTGGCCGAGAAGATGATTCACTTATCAGGCTTCAGTGTACGTTCCGAGCGTAATCCGATGGGGGATATTGCCATCCAGTTCACCGGGCTTCGGCCAGGGGAAAAGCTGTATGAGGAATTGCTGATTGGCGATAACGTCATTGCCACCCGCCACCCGATGATCATGAGTGCCAGTGAAGACTTCCTCGCGTGGGATACCCTGAAGGACACCTTGCGTCAGCTATTGGCAGCAGTGGAGGTGGATGATTTCAACCGGGTGCGGCAGCTACTGCGCGAAACTGTGAGCGGCTATACGCCGGAAGGTGAGATTGTCGACTGGATTTACCAGCAGCGACGACTGGAGCCCTGATTCTAATGAGGTGTAAGGCTTGGTCTCAAGGGGCAGAGATCCGTGGGCAATCATTCAGGCCTCTATGCTGCGCTCCCGCGCGTGGATGGATGCCTGAGCTCTAGCTGCAGCATGAGGGCAAGCCTGCATCCGCCGGGATAGGGCTCCCTGGTGTATCACTTACGTCCGTTCCCAACATCGCGCGGCGCATCATGAATTCCAGCCCGCGTGCTTTACCTTTCAAGGCAATCCAATGAAAGTAACACCCCTTGCAATACCCGAAGTCATGTTGCTCGAACCAAAGGTCTTTGGTGATGACCGCGGATTCTTCTTCGAAAGCTTCAACCACGCCGCTTTCGAGGCCGCCATTGGGCGCTCCGTAAATTTCGTACAGGACAACCACTCCAGCTCGCGTCAGAACGTCCTTCGCGGCATGCACTACCAGCTCCACCAGCCTCAAGGAAAACTGGTCAGGGTGGTGGCAGGCGAAGTGTTCGATGTCGCAGTAGATATGCGCCGTTCATCCCGCACCTTCGGCCACTGGGTCGGCGCCCGGCTCTCGGCGCAAAACAAACACCAGCTCTGGGTGCCCGAAGGCTTCGCCCACGGGTTCTTCGTATTGTCCGAACAGGCGGAATTCTTGTACAAGACAACTGCCTACTACGCTCCTCAGTTTGAACGTTGCCTGGCTTGGGATGACCCGACAGTCGGCATTCAATGGCCCATCGAACAGCCACAGTTGTCAGATAAAGACCGCCTCGGTAAAGCGCTGGAAGACTTGGAATGTTTTGACTGAGCGGGATAGGCGCTTGCCATCCTGATTGTTTTTCACGATGACAAATTTTTCGCCGCTTGGTCGACCTGGCACGCGGCTGAAATCCAGAGGCCGGACAAGAAGTCCATGAAAGCGGAAGCAAGCTTATGACTATTTTGGTAACAGGCGGCGCAGGTTTCATCGGCGCCAACTTCGTCCTGGACTGGCTGGCCGGCTCTGACGAGCCCGTGGTCAACCTCGACAAACTCACCTACGCAGGCAACCTGCAAACCCTGAGCAGCCTGCAAGGCGACCAGCGCCACATCTTCGTGCACGGCGACATCGGCGACGCTGAGCTGGTCGCACGTCTGCTCAAGGAGCACCAACCACGCGCCATCGTCAACTTCGCCGCCGAGTCCCACGTCGATCGCTCGATCCACGGCCCGGAAGACTTCATCGAAACCAACATCGTCGGCACCTTCCGCCTGCTGGAAGCCGTACGCGCCTACTGGGGTGGCCTGGCTGAGCCGGCACGCCAGGCGTTCCGTTTCCTGCACGTATCCACCGACGAAGTGTACGGTTCGCTGGCCGCCGACGAGCCTGCGTTCACCGAAACCCACCAGTACCAGCCCAACAGCCCATACTCGGCCAGCAAGGCTGCCAGCGACCACCTGGTGCGCTCCTACCACCACACCTACGGGCTGCCGGTGCTGACCACCAACTGCTCGAACAACTACGGCCCTTACCACTTCCCGGAAAAGCTCATCCCGCTGATGATCGTCAACGCTCTGGCCGGCAAGCCGCTGCCGGTGTACGGCGATGGCCAGCAGATCCGCGACTGGCTGTATGTGAAAGATCACTGCAGCGCCATCCGGCGGGTGCTGGAAGCCGGCAAAACCGGTGAGGTTTACAACGTGGGCGGCTGGAACGAGAAGCCCAACCTGGAAATCGTCAACCGCGTGTGCGCGTTGCTGGACGAATTGCGTCCGCGTGACGATGGCAAACCCTACGCCGAGCAGATCACCTACGTCACTGACCGCCCCGGCCACGATCGCCGCTACGCGATTGACGCGCGTAAACTGGAGCGCGAGTTGGGCTGGAAGCCAGCCGAAACCTTTGAAACCGGCATTCGCAAGACCGTGGCCTGGTATCTCGACAACCAGGAATGGGTGCAGAACGTACAATCTGGCAGCTACCGCGATTGGGTAGAGAAGAACTACGCAGGGCGCTCGGCATGAGGGTTCTGCTACTGGGCAAAGATGGTCAGGTAGGCTGGGAGCTGCAGCGTAGCCTGGCGCCGCTTGGTCAGGTGCTGGCGCTGAGCTCGCGCAGCCAGGCCCATTGTGGTGACCTGACGAACCTTTCTGGTCTGGCCGAAACCGTGCGCAGCTTCGCCCCTGATGTAATCGTCAATGCTGCCGCCTACACCGCCGTGGACAAGGCTGAAAGCGAACGCGAACAAGCGTTCAAGGTGAACGCCGAAGCCGTTGGTGTGCTGGCTCGCGCTGCTGCCGAGTGCGGCGCGTTGCTGGTGCATTACTCCACCGACTACGTGTTCCCTGGTGGGGGTAACCGTCCGTGGCGGGAAGACGATGAGACCGGCCCGCTGAACACCTATGGCGAAAGCAAGCTGGCCGGTGAGCAAGCCATCCAGGCAGCCGGCTGCCAGTACCTGGTCTTCCGTACCTGCTGGGTCTATGCGGCACGTGGAAATAATTTCGCCAAGACCATGCTGCGGCTGGCTGCGGAGCGTGACAGCCTGGGGGTGATCGACGATCAGTACGGTGCGCCTACCGGTGCTGAGCTGATCGCCGACATCACCGCGCATGCTATTGCCGCCACCCGCGCCAACCCGGCCCTGGTTGGCTTGTACCACCTGGCGGCAGGCGGCGAAACCACTTGGTGCGGCTATGCACGTTATGTACTCGAGCAGGCCGCCGCCCAAGGTGTGCAGTTGAAAGCCCATGCCGAGCAGGTCAAGCCGTTGACCACCGATGCCTATCCGACCCCGGCCAAGCGGCCGGCCAACTCGCGTCTGGATACCCATAAACTGCAGGAAGCCTTTTCCCTTAACTTGCCAGACTGGCGTGTAGGGGTGGCTCGCATGCTCACGGAAATACACGAGAAATGACCATCATGAAGCGTAAAGGCATCATCCTGGCAGGCGGGTCGGGTACCCGACTGCACCCCGCGACACTGGCAATCTCCAAGCAGCTATTGCCGGTGTACGACAAACCGATGATCTACTACCCGCTGACCACGCTGATGCTGGCGGGCATCCAGGACATCCTGATCATTTCCACACCGCAAGACACCCCGCGCTTCGAGCAACTGCTGGGTGATGGTCATCAGTGGGGCATCAACCTCACCTACGCCGTGCAAGCCTCGCCAGACGGCCTGGCGCAGGCGTTTCTGATCGGTGAAAGCTTCATCGGCAATGATTTGTCCGCATTGGTGCTGGGCGACAACATCTATTACGGCCATGATTTCCAGGCGCTGCTGGGCAATGCCATGGAGCGTAGCGAAGGGGCGAGTGTATTCGCCTATCATGTTCAAGACCCCGAGCGTTATGGCGTTGTGGAGTTCGATGTACAGGGCAAAGCGATTAGCCTGGAAGAGAAACCGGCCAAGCCCAAGTCCAATTACGCGGTCACCGGGTTGTATTTCTACGACAAGGACGTGGTTGAGATTGCCAAGGGCATCAAGCCGTCGCCACGTGGTGAACTGGAAATTACCGACCTGAACCGCTTCTATCTGGAGCAGGGGCGTTTGTCGGTGGAGATCATGGGGCGTGGTTACGCCTGGCTGGACACCGGCACCCATGATTCGCTGCTGGAGGCCAGTGGCTATATCGCGACCATTGAACGCCGTCAGGGTTTGAAAGTAGCGTGCCCTGAGGAAGTGGCGTACCGCCAGGGCTGGGTTGACGCCCAGCAATTGGAAAAGCTGGCTGCACCGTTGGCCAAGAATGGTTATGGCCAGTATTTGCTGCGCTTGATTCAAGACAAGGTTTATTGAGGGAGCGACCTCGGGGGCGGAACCGCCCTGCTCGGGCGGTTCAACTCGCGAAAGGGGCGGGCCTGTTGGCCAATCTCCCTGGTCATTCGCGGTCGCGGCCACCACCGTATTCGCGGGTAAACCCGCTCCTACACAGATTGGTGGTGGGCACACATTGGTGATTGGGCGCAGGCCGTCGTGTAGGAGCGGGTTCACCCGCGAAAGGGCCGGGCCTGCTGGCCAATTCCCCCCGTCGTTCACCGTCGCCGCCGCTACCGTATTCGCGGGTAAACCCGCTCCTACACAGATTGGTGGTGGGCACACATTGGTGATTGGGCGCAGGCCGTCGTGTAGGAGCGGGTTCACCCGCGAAAGGGCCGGGCCTGCTAGCCAATTCCCCCCCGTCGTTCACCGTCGCCGCCGCTACCGTATTCGCGGGTAAACCCGCTCCTACACAGATTGGGGGTGGACACACATTGATGATTGGGCGCAGGCCGTCGTGTAGGAGCGGGTTCACCCGCGAAAGGGCCGGGCCTGCTGGCCAATCTCCACCCGCCATTCACCGTCGCCGCCGCCATCGTATTCGCGGGTAAACCCGCTCCTACACAGATTGGGGGTGAACACACATTGATGATTGGGCGCAGGCCGTCGTGTAGGAGCGGGTTTACCCGCGAAAGGGCCGCCCCTGCTGGCCAATTCCCATCAGCCGTTCACCGTCGCAGCCGCCACCGTATTCGCGGGTAAACCCGTTCCCACGCCGTGAACCATCCCTCACCCCAGGGTTTTCCCACCCCGGCAACCCGCGTATCATCCGCATACACAAATCTGAACATTCCCACGCGAGTCCCAGACCATGAGTCTTGCGCCCCGTGCGTGCATGGCAGTTTCAGGTACCCAGACAATCATCAGTGACATATAACGACTGGCCAGTTTCGTGGCCGGGCCAGGCATGCCGGCTGTCCGACGGATGGGACGGTGCCCGATGAGATTTGAAGGAATAGGTTTTGATCAAGCGTAGAAAGGTTGCAATCGTTGGTTGTGCGTACCGTTTTCCTGGCTCTTCCAATGCGGGCTTCTGGCAAAACCTGATGGAGGGCCGCGACCTGGTGACCCAGGTTGACCCGTCGCGTTGGAACAAACGCGAGTTCCTGCACCCGGACAAGGCCAGCCCTGCAACCAGCTACACCTTCGCCTCAGGCACCCTGGGTGATATCAGCGCTTTCGACGCTGGCTTCTTCAGCATCTCGCCGCGTGAAGCCGCGATGATGGACCCGCAGCAGCGCATGCTGCTGGAAATGTGCTGGGAAACCTTCGAAAACGCCGGGGTCAAGCCGTCCAGCCTGCGTGGCAGCAACTGTGGCGTGTACCTGGGCATCGCCGGTGTCGAGCAGTCCTACCGCCTGCTCGAGGACCTGTCGGCCATCGATGGCGCCACGGCGACCGGCAACACCATGAGTATCGCGGCCAACCGCCTGTCGTTTTTCTACGACCTGCGTGGCCCAAGCATGGCCATCGACACCGCCTGCTCGTCGTCGCTGGTGGCCTTCCACCAGGCGTGCCAGGCCATCCTCAGCGGTGATGTCGACCAAGCCGTGACGGGCGGTATCAGCCTGCACATGCACCCGTTCGGGTTCATGATCTTCGCCAAGGCGACCATGCTGTCGCGCACCGGGCGCTGCCAGTCGTTCGACGAAAACGGCGACGGTTACGCCCGCTCCGAAGGCGGCGGGTTGTTCCTGCTCAAGGACTACGACCAGGCAGTGGCCGACGGAAATACCATTTTGGCGGTGGTGGCGGCCAGTGCGGTGAACACCGACGGGCGCAAGTCCAGCCTGACCCTGCCCAATGCCGAGGCCCAGGCGGCGTTGCTCAAGCGCGCCTACACCCAGGCCGGCATCGCACCCGAGCAGTTGGACTACCTGGAGGCCCACGGCACCGGTACCGCTGTGGGAGACCCGATCGAAACCCGCGCCATCGGCGAGGCGCTGGGCCAGGCGCGCGGCGCCGGCAACCCGCTGCCAATCGGCTCGGTGAAAAGCAACCTCGGGCACCTTGAAGCCGCCTCTGGCGTGGCTGGCCTGATGAAGGCACTGAACTGCCTGGCCGAGCGTACCGTGCCCGCTACCATTGGCGTGCAGGCGCTCAACCCGAACATCGCATTCGCCGACCTTAACCTGCAGGTGGTCACCGAGCCCCTGCCGCTGAAAGCCGATGGCCAGTTGACCGTGGGGGTGAACTCGTTCGGCTTTGGCGGCGCCAACGCCCATGTCATCCTGCAAAGCCCCGAGCCACAGGCGCCGGTAGCGCAAGCGGCCAGCGCCCGGCGCGTGCCGTTACTGCTCAGTGCCAAGAGCGAAGAAGGCCTGCGCGCAACCGCAGAGCGCTTTGCCGCCTACCTGGCCGGGCAGCCGCAGGCCGACTATTACGATGTGGCCTACCAGGCGATGTTCCGTCGCGATGCGCACAGCCATCGCCTGCTGCTGGTTTGCGACACTGCAGCCGAAGCTGCCCAGGCGCTGGACGACTATGCCCAGGACCCGACCCTCAGCGAACTGAGCGCAGTGCTGGAGGCCGGCCAGGCCCTGGACGGCGCCTCGGCACCGGTATTTGTCTATTCCGGCAACGGCTCGCAATGGCAGGGCATGGGCCGGGCGATGCTCGACCAGCCGCTGTTCGCCGCCGCCGTGGATGAAGTTGACGCGTTGTTCCAGCCCTTGGCGGGCTACTCGCTGCGCGCCGAGCTGCTGGGTGAGAATGGCGAAGGCCGTTATGCACGTACCGAAATTGCCCAGCCTGCGCTGTTTGCCCTGCAAGTGGCGGTTACCAAAGTGCTGGCTGCCGAAGGCATCCACCCGGTGGCGGTGATTGGCCACAGTGTGGGTGAAGTGGCCGCGGCCTGGGCCAGCGGCGCGTTGAGCCTGGAGGACGCCACCCAGGTCATCTACCACCGCAGCCGCCTGCAGGGCCTGACCCGTGGTACCGGGAAGATGACGGCGGTCGGCCTCTCGGGTGAGGCCACGGCGCAACTGATTGCCGAACTGAAACTGGACGGCCGCCTGGTGGTGGCGGGCGAGAACAGCGCCCGCGGCGCCACTGTGGCCGGTGAGGTCGACGCCCTGGCACTGTTGGAAGCGGCCCTGGAAGAGCGCCAGGTATTCGCCCGTCGCCTGGACTTGGACTACGCCTTCCACTCGCCGGCCATGGACCCGATCAAGCAAGCGGTTATCGACGACCTCGCGCATATCCGCCCGCAGGCTACGAAGGTCCCGTTCTACTCCACTGTCGTCGGTGGCCAGTTGAACGGCGAACGCCTGGACAGCCAGTACTGGTGGCAGAACATTCGCTTCCCGGTGCTGTTCCAGGGCGCGCTGGCTGCCTTGGTGCGCAATGGCCTGAACCTGTTCGTCGAAGTGGGCCCGCATGCGATTCTGCGCAGCTACGTCAGCGATGTGCTGGTCGAGTGCAAACAACCGGGGCAGGTGATTGGCACCCTCAAGCGCAACGACCACAGTCCACTGCTGCTGGAACGTACCGTAGCCCGCCTGCAGCTTGCCGCCGTGGAGCCACAGTGGCAGGCACGCTTCCCGGTGGCGGGGCGCCCGCTGCGCCTGCCTAACTACGCCTGGCAGCGCGATCACTTCAGCTTGCCGGTCACTGCCGAGGCCTATGGCCCGCTGAGCCACGAGCGCGTGCACCCGTTGCTGGGTTACCCGGTAACGGACCAGGCGCTGACCTGGGAAAACCGCCTGGATACCCAGCAGTACCCGACCCTGGCCGACCACAAGGTGGGTGAGTCGGTACTGTTCCCGGGTGCAGGCTTTACCGAGCTGGCCCTGGCGGTGGCGCAACTGCACCAGCCGGGCGAGTTCGTCGATATCGAAGAGCTGGAAATTCACAACCCTCTGCTGCTGAGCAGCGAGGTCAGCAAGAAAGTGCGCGTGCAGGTGGAAGAGGCCGATGGCACATTGCGCATCAGCTCGCGCACGTTGATGCAACGCGAAGACTGGGTACAGCACGTGGTCGCACGCTTGCCGGGCGAAGCGCGCGGTGTGCTGCTGGACACCCGGGCACCGGCGTTGCCAGCCCGCCCGGCAGACTTCACCGGCGAGCAGCACCTGGCAATGACCTGCGCGGTTGGCCTGAACTACGGCCCCGCTTACCAGACCGTGGCCGCAGCCTGGGTGGAAGGGGAGCGCGTGTTGGCTCAGTTGGTCGTGCCTGCTGCCATCGAACACGAACTGGCAAGCCTGCACCTGCACCCGGCGCTGCTGGATGGTGCCTTCCAGCTGATTACCGAGCTGCTGGCCAGCCGCCAGGGGCATGACGATGGCCTGGCGTTCATCCCCGTCAAGCTTGGGCGCATTGCCTTTACCAATGCTGGTGGTGTGCCGGTGCTGGCCGAGGTGCGCCAGCGCAAGCGCACCGCGCATTCGCTGCTGGTCGACTTCACCCTGTTCGATGCCAGCGGCGCTGCCGTGCTGGCAATCAAGGATGCGCGCATGCGTGCCGTGCGCCTGCAGTACGACCGCAGTGGCGATATCAAGCGTATGGTCCATGTGGGGCAGGCCGCGCCAGGCGCAGTTGTGCCTGTGCAGCGTAACGCCGTGGCCTGCTCGCCGCTGGCCGAGGCCTTGCAGTGCCTGGCCGACGAGCCGGCACAGGTGCGTTACCTGAATGAAGTGGAGCCACTGCTGGATGTGCTGTGCAGCAGCTTTGTCCTCGATGCGGTGGAACAGGCCGGCGGCCGCATCAGTGCCGAGCAGGTCGCGCAGTGGTCGCAGGGCCAGGGCGACTTCCTGGCGATGCTGTTGCGCCATGCCGAGCACGACGGCAGCCTGCAGCGTAGCGCTGACGGTGGCTGGCAATTGGTCGACCAGGGCGAGCGCCCGACCTCGCAGGCTATCTGGCAAGAGCTGTTCAGAAGTTACCCCGAGTACTTCCAGATTATCCATTCCGTGGGCCGTATCGGCCGTCATCTGTCGGCGTTGCTGGATGGCAGCCAGGCCTTCGACACCCTGCAGCCGCGCGAAACCAGCGGCGCCAGCCTGGCGCGCCTGGTGCTGGGTGCGGCAGGGCAGCAGCACCTGCTCAGCGGTATTGGCCAAACCCTGGCCGCGCGCCTGGCGCAGCTGCCGCCCGGCCAGCGCCTGCGGGTGCTGGAATTCGGCTTTGGTGGCGCTTCGTTTGCCGAGCTGTTGTACGCCGGTCTGGATTTCGATCGCCTCGATTATGCCTACTGCGTCGCCGAGCCCGAGCTTGAGCAGCGTCTGCGTGACGATTGCCCGGCGTTGGAGGTACTTGGCCTGGAGCAACTGGCCGAAGCCGGTACGTTCGACTGGGTCCTGGTGCCTACCGACTTCGGCCCCCTTGGTACCGTGGGTGACGCCCTGCGCCTGGCCAGTGGCCGGCTCAACCCGCACGGCCAGTTGGCGCTGCTTGGGCAGTACCCGGCGCGCTGGGCCGATTTCGTCTTCGGTGCCCAGCCAGATTGGTGGCTGGCCGGCCCGCAGCAGGCGTTGTCGCGCCAGCAAGGCCCGGCGTTCTGGAGCCATGAGCTGCAGCGACATGGCCTGACCGCGCTGCGCACGCTGGAGGCGTTGCCGGGTAACGCCTGTGGTAGCTACCTGTTGCTGGCGGACAAGCCCGCCGGTGCTGACACTGCTGCACCCGTGGCCGTGCAGCGCTGGGCCGTACTCGCCGAAGCCGGGCAGGGCGCTGCCCTGCGCCTGGCAGAGCAACTGCGCGCCCAAGGCCAGCAGGTTGACCTGTTGCAGCCGGGTGACGCCCAGGCGCTGGCGGCCCAGCTTGGCGCCTTTGCCCAGCCCCCTGAGCATGTGCTGCACCTGGCTGGTTTCGACAGCGGCACAGGCCTCGATGGCCAGGCCGAGCGCTGCATGCAAGCGGCCGCGCTGGTGCAGGCCTGTGAGTCGCTGACGATCGCCCCGCAGTGCTGGCTGTTCAGCCGTGGCGCTGCCGAGCACCTGTACAGCGTCGACACCGCCGCTGAGGTTGCGGCCATCGGCGACGCCGCCTTGTGGGGCTTTGGCCGTACCTTGGCCAACGAATCCCCGCACTGTCGTATTCGCCTGCTCGATCTGGCCCACGCGGCAGCGGTCGAGCTGGCGGTACCTGCGTTGCTGCACGCCGACAGCGAAACCGAGCTGGCCCTGGACGCCGAAGGCCGTCGCTACGTGCCGCGCCTGCGCGTGCTGGCCGACCAGCCGCGCCGCGCAGTGGGCGATGCGCAGTGGGTGTGCCTGGGCTTCGACCTGCCGGGCCAGCTGCGCAACCTGCGCTGGGAAGTGCGTGAGCCGCGTCAACCGGCGGCGGATGAGCTGGACATTCAGGTGCGTGCGACGGGCCTTAACTTCCGTGACGTGATGTTCGCCCTCGGCCTGCTGTCGGATGAAGCCATCGAAAACGGCTTCTCCGGCCCTACCTTGGGCTTCGAATTTGCCGGTGTGGTGCAAGGCAAAGGCGCCGAGGCAGTGGGCGACTTCGCCCCGGGTGACCGTGTGGTGGGCTTTGGCCCCTGCAGCTTCGCCAACCGCCTGGTCACCAACGCCAACGCCGTTGCACGCATCCCCGAAGGGATGTCGTTCGAAGCGGCGGCGACCATTCCGAGTACCTTCTTCACCGTGTACTACGCGCTGCATCACCTGGCGCGCCTGGAGCCGGGCGAGAAGGTGCTGATCCACGGCGCTGCCGGTGGCGTGGGCATCGCGGCCATCCAGATCGCCAAATGGCTGGGCGCAGAAATTCACGCCACCGCAGGCAGCGACGAGAAGCGCGACTTCCTGCGCCTGCTGGGCGTCAGCCACATCTACGACTCCCGTTCGCTGGCGTATGCCGACCAGGTGCTGGCAGCCACCGGTGGGCGTGGCGTGGACGTGGTGCTCAATTCGCTGGCCGGTGAGGCCATCAACCGCAACCTGCAGGTGCTGAAGCCGTTTGGTCGCTTCCTGGAGTTGGGCAAGCGCGACTTCTACCAGAACACCCGTATTGGCTTGCGCCCGTTCCGCAACAACATCAGCTATTTCGGTATCGACGCTGACCAACTGATGAGCGAGCGCCCCGCGCTCACCCGCCGCCTGTTCGCCGAGATGATGGAACTGTTCGAGCAGGGCATCCTGCACCCGTTGCCGTTCCGCGAGTTCGACGCCAACCAGGTGGTCGAAGCCTACCGTTACATGCAGCAGGCGCGGCAGATTGGCAAGGTCGTGGTGACGTACGCCAACCCGATCCAGCAAACCGTCGACACCCGCGTGCAGCCGGTGCGGGCACTGCAGCTTGCCGCCGATGCCAGCTACCTGGTCACCGGCGGCCTGGGTGGCTTTGGCTTGCGTACTGCGCAGTGGCTGATCGACAAAGGTGCCCGTCACCTGGTGTTGCTGGGCCGTCGTGGCCCGGCCAGTGAAGAGGCCCAACCGCAGCTGGCGTTGTGGCACGCCCAAGGTATCGATGTGCAGGCCGTGGCGTGCGACATCACCGACCGTGAGCAACTGCGCGGGGTGTTTGATCGCATTGCCGCCAGCCCATGGCCACTGCGTGGCCTGGTGCACGCCGCGACGGTGATTGACGACAGCCTGATCCGCAACCTTGACGGTGACCAGTTGCGTCGCGTGCTGGAGCCCAAGGCCAAGGGCGCGCAGTACCTGCACGAGCTGACCCAGGGCCTGGCGCTGGACTTCTTCGTGATGTTCTCCTCGGCCACCACCTTGTTCGGCAACCCCGGCCAGGCCAACTACGTGGCGGCCAACCACTGGCTCGAAGCCCTTGCGCGGCACCGTCGTGCTCAGGGCCAGGCAGCCACCGCCGTGCTGTGGGGCGCCATCGACGATGTCGGTTTCCTGGCGCGCAACAGCCAGATCAAGGACGCCCTGCAGAGCCGCATGGGGGGCTCGGCGCTGCGGGCTGAGGCAGCCTTGGCACAGCTCGAGGCCATGCTGTTGCAGGGTGATAACGGCCATGGCGTGCTGGAGCTGGACTTCAAGGCCCTGGCGCGCTTCCTGCCGAGCGCCACTACACCGCGCTTCAGCGAACTGGCCCGTGCCTATGGCGGCGACCATGAGGATGAAGGGGGCGGTGAAGACATCCAGCGCATGCTGGAGGAGCTTGACGATGGCGAACTGCTCGAACGCTTCGTAGACATGCTCAAGCACGAGGTGTGCGAGATTTTGCGCCTGCCGCCAGCACGCCTGGATGCCCAGCGCCCGCTGCAGGAAATGGGGCTCGATTCGTTGATGAGCGTTGAGTTGGTGGTGGCGCTGGAAGAGCGTTTCGGTATTCGCCTGCCGGTGATGGAACTGAGCGACAGCTCCAGCATCGACAAGCTTGCCGCACGCTTGCTGGAGCTGCTGCGCGGTGAAGCGAGCAGCGGCGAAGAGCAACTGGCGCAGAATGTGCTTGCCCGCCATGGCAGCGAACACAGTGCCGAAGAGTTGGCGCAGTTGAACGCAGCCTTGGCCGACAGCAACGCGGCACCCAACCGACTGATTGATTAAGAGTGCCAGATGACAGCCAGAACCCCGACCGGCCTTGGTGGTGATGCCAAGCAACGCCTGATCCAGCAAGCCCTCGCCCGGCGCCGCCATGTGGCTGCCGAGGGCGAGCAGGGCGCCACCCTGGAGCAGGTACAGCAGGCTGCCCTGAAGGTGCCCGAAGCGCACTATCGCTTTGATCAGCACCCGGGGTACCAGCAACTGCGGGTAATCCAGCAGAGTGCCATGCAGCTGGGCGTGAGCAACCCGTTCTTCCGTATGCACCAGGGCACCGCCGGCGCCCAGACGCAGATTGGCGAGCGCGAGTTTCTCAACTTTGCCAGTTACAACTACCTGGGTTACTCCGGCCACCCGACCGTGGCCGAAGCGGCCAAGGCGGCGATCGACCGCTACGGCACCTCGGTGTCGGCCAGCCGCCCGGTTTCTGGCGACCGCCCGCTGCACCGTGAGCTGGAGCGCGAACTGGCGCGCCTGTACGAGGTGGACGATGCGGTGGTGATGGTCAGCGGCCATGCCACCAACGTCACCACCATCGGCTACCTGTTCGGGCCACGCGACCTGGTGGTGCATGACGAGCTGATTCACAACAGCGTGTTGCAGGGTATCCAGCTGTCGGGTGCCCGCCGTCTGAGTTTTGCCCACAACGACTGGCAGGCGCTGGACCGCCTGCTGGGCGAGCAACGCCAGCACTTCGAGCGGGTGCTGGTGGTGGTGGAAGGCATCTACAGCATGGACGGCGACTACCCCGAGCTACCCCGGTTCGTCGAGCTCAAGCATAAGCACAAGGTTTTCCTGATGGTGGATGAAGCCCATTCGCTGGGGGTGATGGGGGCGACGGGCAAAGGTATTCGTGAGCATTTTGGGTTGGCTGGCGAAGACGTCGACATCTGGATGGGGACCTTGAGCAAGACACTGGCCAGTTGCGGCGGGTACATTGCGGGCCGCACGGCACTGATCGAGCACCTGAAGTTTCTGGCGCCGGGCTTCTTGTACAGTGTTGGCATGCCGCCGGCGGTCACGGCCTCTGCGTTGGCAGCGTTGAAGCTGCTGGCTGAAGACAGCGAGCGGGTAGCGCAAGTGCAGGCGCGGGGGGAGCTGTTCCTGCGCCTGGCGCGTGAAGCTGGGCTGGACACGGCGACCAGTACCGGGTTGGCGGTGATCCCGGTGATTACCGGCAGTTCGTTCAAGGCCGGCCGCTTGTCCAGCGCCCTGTTCGAGCGTGGCATCAATGCCCAGCCGATCCTGTACCCCGCGGTGCCGGAGCATTCGGCGCGGGTGCGGTTTTTTGTGTCTTGCGAGCATACGGAAGAGCAGATCAGGCATACCGTGGCGGTGGTGGCGCAGGAGATGGCGCGGCTGGGGTGAGGGCCACGCTTACAGCCAAATGGCATCCCAGTGTGGGTATTCGCCGACATTGGGTGCCAGGCCGGCCCTGACCGGGTTGGCAATGATGTACCGAGCGGTATTGAGCAGATCATCATCCTTGCGCATGGCGCGATCGCAGTAGCCCGCCTGCCAGATGGGGGGGGCTGTTACACCAGCCTTGTGCAAGGCATGGCTGGACCTTGATTTGAAGCGGCGCATCAACGTGGCCAGCGTCACCTGTTTCAGTTCTATCAGCCAGTGCACATGGTCGGGCATGACGACCCAGGCCAGCGTGACGCAGCTGTTTTCCCGGTCTGCCTGGCGTAGGTGATTGACCACCAGCCTGGCCAGGTTGAAGTTGTGAAACAGGGGGCGGCGCTGGTGGGTGACGGTTGTCAGCATGTATAGCCTGCCGGGGTGTGAAACCCGGTGGCGGCGCAGATGGTGGGCGTAGTGCATGGGGTCATCCTTGAAGGCTTCGATAGTTCGAGCCAGCGTAGACGCCCACATGACGCCAGCAGCGATTCAACCATTGCAGAATGTGCCCACCGACCAGGGGGGGGCGGTGATTGGCCAGGGATATTGGCCAGCAGGCCCGGCCCTTTCGCGGGTGAACCCGCTCCTACACGACGGTCTGCGCCCAACCCCCGATCGGCGTAGGAGCGGGTTTACCCGCGAATACGGTGGCGGCAGCAACGGTGACCGGCCAGGGATATTGGCCAGCAGGCCCGGCCCTTTCGCGGGTGAACCCGCTCCTACACGACGGTCTGTGTCCAACCCCCGATCTGTGCCCACCCCCCGATCGGCGTAGGAGCGGGTTTACCCGCGAATACGGTGGCGGCAGCAACGGTGACCGGCCAGGGATATTGGCCAGCAGGCCCGGCCCTTTCGCGGGTAAACCCGCTCCTACACGACGGCCTGCGTCCAGCCACCGGGCCGGGGGCTGGGCGTGGGTCAGATATGCGGTGCCTCGTACGCATTCAACTGTTCCACAAACCGCCAATGGCTCTTCTTGCCAAACCCCATCAACCGCTTCAACCGGATATCCCAACGCATGTGGTGGTTGGCAATCCATGGCAATGCAAACAGGTGCGCCCCGCGCCAGGGGATGAACGGGTTTCGCCGCAGGCTGGCATAGATCTCGACGCGGTGGCTGGCCTGATGGCTTGCACAACGGGCATGGAAACCAGACGTGTCCGCCACCACCAGGGTGTTGGCTGGCACCGCAAAGCGACGGGGCGGCGGCAAGCCGAGGGCCGCCAGCTCGGGCTCGTCGATGCGGAATGAACCCTCACGGTGCATCTGCTCGCCGGAGCGCGCCGCCCCCAGGCTTTGACGGTACTCCCAGGCCAAACGCTCCGGCGTCAGGCGGTGCGACCCCGGCACATAACTGAACGGCCCTTGGTCATCCGCCACGTCGTCCAGAAACAACCACGCCTTCGCCGTGGGGTGAAAGGTGTCGGCATGCAGGCGGGTCTGCGGGTCCTGGTCGGCATTGGCGGCGTCGATCACGATCGACTGCAACTGGTAGGTAATGCCACCGGTATTGGACGACGCATAGGCAATCAGGTCGCGCACCCCACGGTCCGCCACAAACGCCGCACTGGCCGGGTTTTGCGCCAGCACGTCCTGGTCAAGGCTGACCCGGCGGGTAACCGCGCGGCCCTGGCGCATTTCCCAGCCGGTGCTGCGCAATGCACCCAGCTCGGCGCGCAAGGCCGCAAACTGCTCGGCAGGCAGGGCGTTTTCACGAATGAAAAAACCGTTCTGCTCAAAATGCGCGCGCTCACCGGCATCCAGCCGCGAGGCCAGCGCATTGCGACGGTAACCTGCCATGGCCATCGCCAGCTGACGACGCTGCACATGCAGGCCCAAGGCATTGAGCCGGGCACTGCCCAGCACCGGGTTGTTCTCGAACGACTTGGCATGGGTAGCCAACTGCAGGCAATGCCAGGGGAGTGCCGCGTAACGGCCGATGTCCTTGATCGAAACAGGCATGATCTAGTCCTTTGATGGGGCCAATGGCCGGCCACAGCCGAGCATGGTCCGGGTATAGTTGAGCAACGGCGCCACTCGCCGATAGGCCACCGGCGCCGGCTGGGGCGCGCTGAGGCAGGCGAGGGCGTGCCAGGCATCGCAGGGCAGGTCTTGCTGGACGTCGGCATAGCGCGCATAGCGCAACAAGGCGCCGGCTACCAACTGGTCCAGGGTTAAACGCCGGGTGCGGCGGGGCAAGGGCTGATGGTCCTCGGTCAGGCCCCAGCCGGCATAGAACGGCGTGCCATAGGTGACCACCGGCAGCCCGCGCAGCAAGGCCTCGAAACCAGCGGTGGAACTGAGCGTATGCAGTGCATCGACCTGGCCATACAGGCTGGCGATGTCCACACCCGCCAGTACCTGATCGGCCAGCCCCACCAGCTGTGCCGGGGCGATGTGCCCGCGGCGCTTGCCGGCTTCCACGTCGGGGTGTGGCTTGTACAGAATCCAGGCATCCGGCAACCGCGCGCGCACCTGTTGCAGCAGCCGCAGGTTGCACCCGGCACCACCACCGCTGCATAGCGCCGAGGCATCATCCTCGACCTGGCCCACCACCAGTACCCGCAGTTGCCCCGGCTGCCCTAACAGCGCCGGGCGCACATTGCTGCGCAGGTTGAACTTGCTGGTGCCGCTGGCAACGATCTGCGCCCGCAAGCGCGCCGCTTCGGCCAGGCATGGGGCGTCGAATTCGCCATGCTGCAACAGCTGCTCCAGGTCGCTGGCAGACTGCGCATCGTAATGAATGCCACCCCGGTCCAGCACCAGTGACAGCGCCGGGCTGTTGGTCGCCCCCAACCCCGTGGAGCGCAAGAAACCATCCTCGACCCGCCACACTGGCACCCCCGCCTGGCGCGCACGTTCGGCCAGGCCGGCCGGCTCGCGCGCAGCCCATACCAGCAGCCGACCCTGTTCGGCCGCTACCTGGCTTATCAGGTGCGGGCTGTCCACGCTGAAGCGCAGCTGCCCCCAACGGCTTGCGAAAAAACGCCGGATGTTGTGCTGCTTGTGCCGCTTCACGCCCAGCACCGTGGTAGGGCCGGCAAACGCAGCATCGCGGGCTTTCTTGCTGGCCAATTGGCGGGCAACGGTCAAGGCATCGGTCAACTGGCCGCTCAATGGGTCGACATAACGGCAGTAACGCACATAGGCCGCCGCCACCAGTTGCACAAGGTCTGGTCGTGCCTGCCGGCGAGCAATGGCCATGCGGTCATCGGTCAGCCCCCAGCCCGCATAGAACGGCAGCCCGAAGCAGGTGACCGGCACGCCCTGGATCAACGCCTCCAGCCCGGCCTGGCTGGTGCCCACGTACACGCGCCGGGCACGCCGGGCCAGTGACGCCCAGGCTACCGGCCGCGCCTCCAGCGTTACCCCGCGGGCCCGCGCGGCATCCAGCAGGCAACTGGGCTTTTGCCCGCCCAGGCAGTCCGGGTGAATGCGCACGCGCACGTCGGCATCCGGGTTTTCTGCCAGGGCCTCATCCAGCATTCGCACATAGTCGGCTTCGCATAGCCCGCCGCCCGGGATCGAATAATCCCCGGCAGTCTGGTCCACCACCAGCACCAGCGGCCGCTCGCGGCCCAGCGGGTCGTCGTCGGGCAGGTCCTGGGCGTTGTTGTACTTGCCGATGCCGCTGCTGCGCATCAAGGCAATCAGTTCGCGGGCGCAATTGAGTTCGTATGCGCTGAGCGCCTCGGGCTGCTGCAGGATGTTTTCCAGCAGCGAAGGGCGGTCGGCCAGGTAGTGGATGCCCACCGGGTCGACCACCATGGACATTGGCGTATCGCCCTCGATGCCCAGCGAAGAAGACCGCAAAAAGCCGTCTTCCAGCGCAATGTAGGGCAGCCCCCAGCGCTGGCACAGCACCCGGGCATGGGCCGACGACTGCTTGTAGCCGATACCGGCAATGGCCTTGAGCCCCTTGGGCGCCTTGCGGCCGCGGCGCCACAGCCAGAAGGGCGGGCCTTCCGGGCCGAGGAACTGCGGCAGGTGCAGGACCTTCCAGGCCACCCATTGCGACATGATGCCGACCCAGCCGGTGCCGTCTACCAGGGCATCGGGTGGCGAGTAACCTTCGGGCGAGTGGGGTGCAAAGGGCGGTGTGTTGTGCATTACACGGCCCGCCACATGTTGCGCACCGGCGGGAACGGCACCCAGCGCTTGCGGCGCAGGGCAAAGCCATTATGCAGGTACAGGTGCTGCGCCCGATGATTGCTCAGCGGCACCTCCAGCTCTACCTGGGTAAAGCCCTGGCCGGCGGCGTGCGCGCAGCACGCCTGCACCAGCGCCGAGCCTACGCCGTGCTGGCGTGCGGCCTTGCTGACCCGCAGCCCGTACAGCAAGAACGGGTAGCGCCATTCGCGCAGTTCGCTCAGGCAGAACCCAATAAACCGCACCCAGCCGCTCAACAGGCCAAACTCACGCACGAACGGCCGCCAGTGCCAGGCAAACGGCCCGCGCCGGCCATGCTTGAATGCGGCAAAGCCCAGTGCCTGCTCGCCGTCGAAGGCCAGCAGCACTCGGTCCCAGTGGATAGCCGACCCCAGCAAGCGATAGCGGCAGGCCGTATTGCCAATCAGGAACGCCAGCGACCCCCGCCCCTCGGTCAGCAAGCGGGCCAAGGCAGGGTCTGCGGCACGCTCCGGCGACAGGTCCGATCCCAAAACGATACGCACCACGTTGTCAGGCTACCCCGGCACTGGCCATGGGCGTGTCCTGGCGGGTTGCCGGCGCCAAGGCATGGCCCAGCAATGTGCTGGAAAGCTGCTGCACTGGCATTGGCCTGGCCCCGCAGCCAGGCTGGCGGCGGTTGGACCACACCAGGTAGTCGGTATCACCCGCGGGCGCGCCAACAGCCTGGTACACCTCGGGCAAGATCGGCACATGGTCACCGAAGAAGCACAGCAGCGCCTCGTTCGGCTGGGCCAGCAAGGTTTCGCGCAGCATGCCCAGCATGCGGTCGGCATTGCCGATGTGCCGCAGGTAGGGCGCCAGGTCTTTCATGCCCGGTTGCAGCGGGCGGTCGAACCAGGCGGGCAGCTCGTGCGCGGCTACGCTTTCCAGGTGCAACGGGCCATGGTTTTCCATGGTGACCGCATGGATGAACAGCGGCTGGGTGCGGCCTGGCGCCTGCAGCAGCGCGCGGATTTTGTCTGCCACGGCGCAATCACCAATGAACGGCCCGGCCTTTTGCGAAGCGTTGAACGCCTTCACATCGATGAATTCATCAAAGCCCAATGCCGGCAACACCTTGTTGCGGCCATAGAAACCACCATCGTACGGGTGGATGCAAATGGTCCGGTACCCCTGCGCCTTGAGCCTGGAGGCGATACTGGGCAGGCCTTGGCGGGCCAGCACCCGGTACGGGTTGAAGCGGTGCACGCCCAACCGGTCGGCAGGGATGCCGGTCAGGTAGGCGAACTCGGTCCGCACCGTATTGGCGCCCCAGGCTGCCACCTGCAGTTTGCCCCGGGCCAGCGCCTGGCTGGCCAACAGGTCGTACTGGTCGAGCACTTGCGAGCGCACGCCAGGCCACAGCCCACGCACATCGAAGAACGACTCGCTCTGCACCGAGACCAAGTCCGGCAGCGCCCCGGCCTGGGCCACTGTCGGCTGCGAAGAGGCCGGCACAGCCCCACCAGCAAACGGCGAGCCCAGCCCGTCCCGGTCCACCGGCGCCCGCGCCGCCCAGAAGTACCGCCACAAGCTGGCCGCCAAGCCCCAGCCACGCACATCCTGCTCGGCATCAAAGCTCGGCTTCACAGGCCGATGCCCCAGGCGCAGCAAGCCCAGGCCCAGCGCCAACGGCAGCAACGCCTCAAGCCGCGCGCCCGCCACCTCGAAGTTCAACCCCGCCCACAGGTAAACCAGAAAGCCCACCGCCAGCAGCGCGGCCTTGCCAAAGCCAAAGAACGGCAAGTACAACCGCGGGAACTTCACTGCATCGCTGAAATACTCGAAATCTGCACACACAAACGGCTCGCGCAGCGAGTGATACTTGGCGTTGCTGACCAGCACGATCAGCAGCCACAGCAGCAACACATTCACGCCACTGAACAACGGCCGCGCCGTCAGTGCATACAATAGCCCGAAGGCCACACACCACAGCCCCGCGTGCAGCAGCCAGCAATCGGCCGGGCGACGCAGGGCAGGGCGGGGAACCAGCAGGCGCTCGACCGCGACGGTCAAGCCCAGGCCGATCAAAGCGACCGGCAACATGGAAACATCAATCACTGTACTTCAACCCACGCAGGATCATCGAAGAAAGCCACTGCGGGATAAGCCCCAGCAGCCAGGTGCCCAGGTTGAGCGGGAACGGAAAGCTGATACGCGCCTGGTTCGCCGCCAGCCCGCGCTTGATACGCCTGGCCGCTTTGTCGGCGGTCCACAGAAAAGGTTTAGGCCCGGGCATTTCGAAGCACATCTTCGACTCCACATACCCCGGCACAATCACATTCACTTTCACCCCTTCGGGCGCCAGCCAGTCGCGGATGGCCTCGCCGTACACCCGGATGGCGGCCTTGCTGGCGCTGTAGGTCGGTGTGACCGGCAAGCCACGCCAGCCCGCCAGCGAGCTGAACAGGGCGATCTGCCCGTCGCCACGGCTGCGCATGGCGGGCAGGGCGGCCTCGACGGTGGCCAGGGCGGCCATCACGTTCACTTCCATCAGGGCGCGGCTGTCGTCCCAGTCTTCCGCTTCGCCATTGGTGCCCACGGCGGTGTTAAGCCCTGCGCCCACCAGCACCAGGTCGGGCTGATGCTGCTCGCTTACCCGGCGCACCATGGCCCGCAGGGCGTCCAGGTCGCGCACGTCGAGGGCTTCCAGCAGCACCTGGGCACCCAGGGCGCGGCATTGTTCGGCCATTTCGGCCAGGCGGTCCTGGCGCCGGCCTTGCAGGATCAGCGTCACCCCCGGGGCGGCGTAGGCAGGCGCCAGCGCGCCACCGATACCGCCTGTGGCGCCGGTGATGAGGATGCAGCGGGGTGAGGCATGCGAACTCATAGGTATTTTTCGATTCTTGAGGTTTTCGCCATCAGCACTTCCAGGCAGTTGGCCACGGCCATGTCCATGCCGCAGGCGGTGTAGAAGCCGCCGTTGACCTGGGTGGTGTGGATGACCGTGTTGCGGAAGCGTTGAAACAGCGTGTTGTCGGGCGCTTCGGGCTGCTGCCAGAAATCATCCAGGCCGCCCTGATGGGTTAGCCCCGGCATCGCGTAGATCGGCTCGGCCAGCGTGCAGGTAGGGCGGTGGTGCAGCAATGCAGAAGCCCCTGCGGTACTGTTGACGGTGATCATGCCGGTGATGTGGGAGAGCAGCGTAGGCATGTGCCCGCTTTCCATGAAGTCGACACGCTCGGCCACGTCGTACTTGCGCGCCAACTGCTCGGTGACCTTGCGGTAGTTGACCAGCCCAGGCGTCAACGGGTGGTTTTTCACCAGCAGGCGCGCATCGAAGGGCGCGTTGAGCGAGAACGAGTCGATCACATGCTCGATCACTTGGGTCATGTTCTGGAACGGCGAGTGGTCGCGGATTTGCGCATCGCTGTCCAGCTGCAAGGGCAGCAAAAACGTGGGGTGCCGCTCGCGGGCCACTTCGGCCACCAGCGCGTCGTCATGCACACGGGCGCGCAGCAGGCGCATGCCCTGGCGGATAAACCCGGCGTACTCCATGGCGGCGTTGAACGGGGCATGGGTGCGGTAGCGCGGGAAGCACAGCCGGTTCAGCGCGCCGCCGGCATGGTACAGCACATCGTGCGTGGCACGTGCGGCGAACGACAGCTTGAACGGGTTGCCATTCTGATAGCGCGGAATGTACTTGCCCACATCGCGGTACCACTGCGGGTCACGTGGCAAACGCGAGTTGTTGTTGACCCCGTCGCGCTCCAGCGTCACCCAATAGGGCCGAAAATAGCCTTCCTCGAACACGTGCACGCGAATACCCGACAGCCGCGCCAGGGTCACGGCCGGGCGGTGTACCGGGCGGCAGTCGCCGAACAGCACCAGGTCGGTGATATCCAGTTGGCGGAACACCCGTGAATACCAGGCCTCCATGTCTTCCGGGGCGTGCGGGCAGGTCAGCTGCGCGCCGCCGGGGCCGTACAGGGCGTCACCGACGTTGAAGCGCACACTGTGCACTCGCTGGCCGATATCCCGCAGCCCCTTGGCAAGGCGGCTGAAGAAGGGCGAACTGACACCCTGAAGCAGCAGAAAATTGTGTGACGGGATACGCAGCAGCGGACCACGCGTCGCCCTTGCATTCAGTTGGTCGGGCGCTTCATGCCCAACAAACTGCTCAAGCGTCGTTTCAAGTCCTGCCATCGGGAGGGAGCTCCAGGCTGCGGTAAGGCGTGCCAATTTTGTAGTTCGTATAAGGTTCGTTCGGCGGTGGTGAAGCGGTTGGTCACCAGGCTTACGTAAGTGGGGTAGAGCAGCAGCGTGCCCGCTACCAACTGGTCCAGCGTCAGTTGTCGGCTGCGCCGTGCCTGCACCGGTGCTTGAAGGTCCATGTCGCGGGTCAGCCCCCAGCCGGCGTAGAACGGCTGGCCATAGGTCGTCACCGGCACACCGCGCAGCAGGGCCTCGAAGCCCGACTGCGAGGTCAGCACATGCAATTCGTCGACCACTTCCAGCAATTGCTGCAGTGGCGTATCGCCGATCACTTCATCGCACCAGTGCACGGTTTGCGCTTCGTCGTCACCGCGGGCGCGCGTGCCGGCCAATACCTCTGGGTGGGGTTTGTACAACACCCACGCATCAGGGTTTTGCTCACGCACGGCGCGCAGCAGTTGCAGGTTGCTGCGGATACGGTTGCCGCCAAAGCGGATGGACGCATCGCCCTCCACCTGGCCAGGCACCAGGATCACCCGTTGCGCATGCGAGGGGCGCTGCCAGCTGGCGCCGGGCAAGTTGTACTTGGTCAGCCCCGCCGCGCAGATGGCCAGGCGCAAAGCATGCGCGCGGGCCAACAACTGCGGGTCGAAGGGCTCTTCAGCCAGGATGCGCTCCAGGCGCGAAGGCCGGGTGGCGTCGTAGTAAATACCCAGGTCATCGACCACCCACGACAACGGTCGCGCCTTGCCGGCGCCCAGGCCGACCGAGCGCAGAAAGCCGTCTTCCACCCGGTTGACGGGCAGTGGGTGGGCGCTAAGGTGGGTGTCGTGCTTGCAGCCCCAGGACACCACGGGCAAGTCTTGCGCCAGCGGTTGCTCGGGCTTGACGAAGCGAATGGCCGCGCCATTGAAAAACAGGTTTGCCAGCGGTTCTTTCCAGCGGCTGAAACCCAGCATCTGTACGGTGTTTGGCAACACGCTGCGGTGCCGCCGTTGCAGGCCCAGCCAGTTGATCAGCACCTCTGGCGTACACGGCTGACCACGTTCTGGGCAGACATAGCGTGGGTAGGCCACCAGGCTGGCATGAATCAGTTGCGCCAACGGCACAGGCTTGCGGCGTGAAGGTGCCGGCACGCGGTCGTCGGTCAGCCCCCAGCCGGCATAGAACGGCATGCCCCAGGTGTGCACCGGTACGTCCCAAAGCAAGGCATCGAAGCCCAGTTGCGACGTCATCACGAACACTGCACGCATGCGTGGCAGCAAATCGGCCGGGTGAACATTGTGGGCCAGTACCTGCACCCGCGGGTTGCCGGCCAGCGCTGCCAGGTCGAAGTGCCCGGCCTTGCGCCCGGCCACCACGTCGGGGTGCACCTTGAGCACGATGGTGCTATGCGGATAGCGGGCCAATGCCGCCTCCAGCATGGCCCGGAAGTCGCTGGCCCCTGCACCTTGCAACGAGGCATCGCCACAGGTCTGGTCGGCCACCAGCACGCAGTCGGCCGGCAGCGCTGGCAGTTCGATGCGTGCGTCGTTGTACTTCGACACCCGTTGCTGCTGCCACAGGCTACGTAGTGCCAGGGCGCGTTGGGTTTGCTCGGCGTCGAGGGGCGTGGCGATCAACTGTTCGAGGCGGGACGGCTGGGAAGCGTCGTAGTAGACGCCCACGTCATCGACGATCAGCGACAGGGGCGGCTCGTCGGCGCCCAGGCCCACGGAACGGATGAAGCCGTCTTCCAGCGTGAGAACGGGCTTGCCAGCCTTGTGCGCCTCGGCCATTGCCTTGATGGCGCTTGGCTTGCGGCCCCAGGCCATTACCCAATCAGCGAGCTCGACATCGCGCACAGCACCGCTTTGCAGCGCGAATTCGGGCAGCAAGGCAGGCAACGTACTGATGCGCTGGGCTCCTTTTGACAGGATCAGCAGGCGAGGGCGGGGCGAAGCGTCGTCCATATACGTGGAGCGGCATCCATTCAGCAAAGGGGCGGCATGGGCTTATAGCCCTGCGGGTCCGGTGGAAACAAAGGATGGCGAATCTTAATACAAATTCACATTTGTAGGCGTGCCGCTGGGCAAAAATCGCGAAAAGAAATTAGACGATATGTGCAGATGATGACCTATGGCATCAAAATGACATCTGATCCCGACAAACTCCCCGAAACCGCGGCGTACCACGCCGCTTGGGAGCGTAACGCACGCCTGTAGGAGCGGGTTTACCCGCGAAGCTTTTTCCCCATGGGTACAAAAGCTCATCTACTCCTGCTCCAGCATCCCCAGCAAATAGTGGTATTTCTCCAGCAATAACCCCATCCGGTCGCGCTCCTTGTACTCAGCGACCGTTTCTGGGCGCAAGCAATGGAACAGCGCTGTGAGGAGGAACACGTAGCGCAAGTTCCCTAGCGCCTGTTCCACATCGAAGCGCTCCGGCAGGGCTGCCCGATACGTTTCGATGAACTCGGCCTGTGCTGCCAGGAATACCTTCATGTCCTTGCGCCGGAACAGGCTGCCCAGGTAGGCCCCGCCGTCAAAGCCTATGCGCCCAACCTTTACCTCGCTCCAGTCGATCAGGTGCAGTTGGCCATTGTCGACGAACAGGTTTTTGCGCAGGTAATCCATATGGCTGATGCAGCGTGGGCTGCGTCGGGCCTTGGCTGCCATGTCGCGAGTTACGGGTAAAAAGGCCTTGAAGCGCTCAGCCAGCCCGGCAAAGCGTTCGTCTTCAAGACCGAGTTGCGCCAGCGCAGGAAGGCAGCGGGCAAAATTGAATCGCGGGCGCAGCAGGAACCAAGGCCTGAAGAAGTCCATGCTCCAGTACAAGGGCGCTTTGGCGAAGGGTTGGGACTCGAGGTAGTCGTGGCTCAGCCTTTCAAGCTCGGCAATGCCAAGCGCCAACTGTTTGGCGATCGCATGCATACGTGGGGGAACACCCCGGACGAATTCGGTAAATATCAAGCTTTCCCAAGGCGTATCGATCACGCCTATGCAGGCGGGGTAGTGAAAGTGCGTACTTCCCGCCAACATCCCTTCGGCGCGGTGGAAGCGCGCCTCCTGGCTGCTGATAAACGCCATTTTGCGGATCGATTTTTCCACTATTTCGACGGGTTGCCCGGTGCACGGATCCTTCAGCCGATGGTGGTGCACATAGTTAACGAAGGATGCATTTGCACCCAGGACTTCGGTAGTGATCTCCAGCGTTTTCTGGCCCCAGTGGGGGGCAAGGGCTTGGAGATGGCTCTCGAGTGAGGCGGCGTGCCAGCGATAGAGGTTCTTGCCTGCTGGGTGCCGTCGTGTAGAGGGATTCATAACATCCATGTTGCCACTGCCATACGTCCAATTTGAAGCTGAGAAAGGGGGGTATGCTGCTGTATGAGCGGCCTGTGTACAACGAAAAGTTACAACAAGATATTGATTTGGAAGGGAAGAGAGGGCTGAACGCCTTATGGTTCAAGGGGTGCCGCTGGCATCAGGGCTTTGTGCAGGCCAAGCGATGCCTCCCGCTTTTTTGGTGTCGTTACGCACGAGGAGCGACACCAGTATTTATCTGGTGGCGCGCCGAACAGGCCAAGTGGCTGCATAGACAACAAGCCTTCACTGATGGTCCGAGAGCTGCGGTTTCCACGTCTAATCACTTAATGATTTGCGTCGGAACGAGTCCAATGGCTAGGGCGTTCACGCGCAATCAGGCCGAGTTGGCACCTTGTATAAGGCACTCTTGCGAAGTTAGTTAACTGGTTGCCGGGTGTAAAAGCCTGCAGAGGCTGGGGTGTGAAGAAATAGATTAAATTTGATATCTCAATGCCATCATTGGCGCAAAGTCGGCGCTTAGTTCTCTGTTCTGCTAGCGTCGCCGCCAGTCAGATTGCTCTGAGACTGGGGCTTCCGCACTATGCTTCCAGCTGTAAAAACCTTAACATTCGCGCCTTCGTATACATTCAGCTGTCGTCAGGGACGAAAATGAATCACCTCAGCATCGCCAAAGAAGCCCTTATCGCTCAAGCTCAAGCCGTGACTCAGTTGGCCGACCGCCTGGATGGCGAGTTCCAGAGCGCCGTTGAACTGATCCTTGGTTGCCAGGGGCGTACCGTGGTGTGCGGCATGGGTAAATCTGGCCTGATCGGCCAGAAGATGGTCGCCACCTTCGCATCCACTGGCACCCCCAGCTTTTTCCTGCACCCGGCCGAAGCCTTCCACGGCGACCTGGGCATGCTCAAGCCGATCGATGTGCTGATCCTGATCAGCTATAGCGGCGAAACCGAAGAGCTGATCAAGCTGATTCCTAGCCTGAAGTCTTTCGGTAACAAGATCATCGCCATGACTGGGAACGGCAAATCTACGCTGGCCAAGCATGCAGACATCTGGCTCGACATTTCGGTCGAGCGTGAAGTCTGCCCAAACAATCTGGCTCCTACCACTTCGACGCTGGCGACTATGGCCATGGGTGATGCCTTGGCAGTGGCGCTGATTGAGGCTATCCAGTTCAAGCCAATGGACTTCGCTCGCTACCACCCCGGTGGCAGCCTGGGTCGCAAGCTGCTGACCCGTGTTTGTGACGTCATGCACTCGCCGGCACCTGTTGTTGCTCCATCTACCAGCTTCCATGATTGCTTGCTGGTCATGACTCGTAGCCGCTTGGGCATGACGGTGGTGATGGATAACGACAAGCTGGTCGGTATCGTTACGGACGGCGACCTGCGTCGGGCGCTGTTGGAAGACGAGAGCGTTACTCAAGCCTCGGTTGAGCAGTTCATGACCGCCAGCCCACATACTATTCGCGAGGATTCTCAGCTTTCCGAGGCTGAGGCCTACATGCTGGACAATAAGATTCGGGCGTTGGCTGTAACTGACGCTGAAGGCGCTGTTGTGGGTGTTGTGGAGATTTTTGACTAAGGTTTCCCTCGTTCCTTTTAGAAAAGCCGGTATGCAGCGCATACCGGCTTTTTTGTTATTCAGGAAGTTACGGGATAGACAGAAACAATAACGTCAGTTTGATAGTTAAATTTCGTGCGATTGAACACATCTACAAACCGGCATGTTGGTGCACGACATTAATAGATTTCAACCCCTTTGGAGGGTTTTTCTGTCATAGCGATCAGTCCTGATGGCGACGACCTTCTGATCGATCTGATCATCCTATTTCTAACTTTAGCGGCTGTCGTCAGTCCTGTACCACCGTCCCCGAACCGCTGGCGCTTGATTCATGATCAACCCACTCCTGGCGGTGTGATCTGGTTGAGCGTGGAGCTGCAGCGCGTGCTGACGGAGCGGCTAGCTGAAAAGATATTCATCTGAATATTTGGCGTGGTTTACGGTCTACACTCATGTCGCTGGAATAAAGTGCCTAGACTGCAATTGGAGAGGGAGTTGGAATGAATAGTTGTAAGATTGTAAGTAAGTTTCTCCTTGTGGGGGTGGTGACCGCTTTATCACAAGGATGTCAATCTGTCTGGGCTGAAGAGCCGAGTAAGTTTTGCGAGCTACCCAATAATGGAGTGCTTTCCGGAAATGTCAGGTTAGACGGTAGTTGTATTTACAATCAAACTATCACTATTAATAAGTCAAATGTTGAGGTTGATTGTAATGGGGCTACCCTAGATGGACAAGGAAAGCAAAAGTATGGCGTTCTTATTAATAGTAAAGGGCGTCCGCTAAGTGATGTGTCTGTGTCTAATTGTAATGTCAGGAATTTTTTGGCTCAAGGCGTATTGGTCACGTCGGGAGTGCCAGATGCGAGAAGATCGAGTGATAGAGATCTGAATTACTCGGTAAGTCCAACAAGGATAACACTGAAAAATCTAGTGGTTGAGCGATCAGGTGGGGTCGGCGTTTTTCTGCACAGCTATGTAACGGATGTGACTTTGTCGGGTTCGAAAATATTAGACACGAAAGGTGTAGGGATTTATCTTGAGCATAGTTCAAGGGATAATAAATTAATAGGGAATATTATCAAGAATAACGGGGCGTGGAATGGGCCGAAGACCGGCCAAAGAGAGGGTTTAGCAATAGATTCTTCTGCGCGAAATCTGATTCAGGGAAATAAATTTATTGGTAATTCGGCGGGTGGAGTATTCTTGTATAAGAACTGTGGTGAAAGGTTTAGTCAGGGGCGCTCTGTTATTCGTTGGCAGTCTAGCAATGATAATATCATTAAAAACAATAAGTTTTATGATGAGAAGGTTGGTATCTGGGTTGCATCTAGGCAAAGTAGAAATCAGAAGAAAAGTGATTGTGGCGACAGGCCTCTAGATTCTGAGGGTAAATATTTTGCAGATTATGCTAATCATAATACGATTCAAGGTAATGAATTTTGTCGCAATAAGCTTCCGATAAAGGTAGAGGGGGATAATAATATTGTCACTGGAAATTATTCGGATATTAAAACGCAAAAGTGGGTTTCCCAGCCAGAAACGATGAAGGCGCGTCTTACTGGTGTTCAAACTTCAGGGAACATAATTGCAAATAACAATTTTGAAGCGTGTGGTGGCGAATAAGTCTGCATATGCTCCAGTGGTGTTAACTGGGTGCTTATATACTCATAAGGGCAATAAGATGACTCTTATTGCCCTTGAGTTTTTACTGAGCCATTCTTGCCATGACCTTGGCGTACTCTGCAGCGCTGCCAAGAACTGCACCTTTACCCTGTGCCATAAGAATAGCGTCCGCGACCTCGCGGAAAGCACCAGTGCCACCGGTTGCTGAAAGTATCCGGGTTGCAGAAGCCTTCACGTACTCAGGGGCGTCAGCTACCGCAAAAGACATTCCGCAAGCGGAAAAGGCAGGTAGATCAATACAGTCATCGCCAATACAAGCCGTCTGCTCGACTGTTGCACCGGCTTCATTCATCAATTCAAGGCAAGCAGATGCTTTGTCCTTAACACCAAACTGACAAAGAGTAATACCTAAATCAGTTACGCGCTTGCGTAATGTCGCAGAGTCCCGCCCTGACAATACGGCGACACGAACACCATTTTCTTCCAGTAAGCGCATGCCCATGCCATCGCGTACATGAAAGCGCTTAAGGCACTCGCCGGTGGAATCGTAGTAAATTCCACCATCTGTTAGGACACCGTCAACATCAGTTATTACTAACTTAATATGCTCTAGAGTTGGCTGCGGCGTGAATGATTGGCCGGTCATTAGGGCGCGTACCCGTTCTAAACATTCAGGTGTATCTACCCCTGGGCCCGTGGGTTCAACGAGATAAGCGCGAATACAGTATCCAGCCGCCAGTAAGCGAAGTTGCTCTAACTTTTCCGCATCCTCAATCATTGGCGTTGGGAGTTTAGAGTAGTCGATTAATACTTGTCGACGATACCCATAAACGCCTACATGCTTCAGATAGCTCGTTGCCACATTATCGCGAGGGTATGGGATAGGTGAACGGCTGAAATAAAGTGCGTTGCCATTATTGGCCAGCACGACTTTGACTGTGTTCGGCTTGTCTGCTTCTTGTGCATCAATGGTGTGGCAGAGAGTGCCAATGTTAACATTGGCATCGTCAAGCATTCCGCGTACTAATAGTTCAATATCGGTTGGTCGAACTAATGGTTCATCACCCTGCAGATTTATATAGATATTGGCATCGATTTTTGACATTACTTCTGCTAGGCGGTCAGTGCCGGAAGGGTGATCTTGCGAGGTCATCACGCACTCTCCGCCAAAACCCCGAACGGTATTGGCCACCCGCTCGTCGTCAGTTGCAATGACAACAATGTGGGCATTTCTAACCTGCAGGGCACGCTCGTAGACGTGTTGCACCATCGGTTTACCAGCTATATCAGCCAATGGTTTACCTGGCAGTCGGGTGGAACCATAGCGAGCTGGAATTACAATTGCAACACGCTGCTCAGTAGTTGCCATCATTACCGTCCTTGTTGCGAAAAGCTTGGTTACGAAATCGTCAATGGCTCAAAAGATTTAACCAAATCATCCAGAGCTTTTATCTGCGCCAAGAAAGGCTCCAATTTATCAAGAGGCAGCGCGCTCGGGCCGTCGCATTTAGCTACGGCAGGATTTGGATGCGCCTCAAGGAAAAGGCCTGCCAAGCCTACGCCCATCCCTGCGCGTGCCAAATCCACTACTTGCTCACGTCTACCGCCGGAGGCGGCACCGGATGGATCACGATTTTGCAGAGCGTGAGTGACGTCAAAAATAATCGGAAGATTGTTGCAGCTACGCTTCATTACTCCGAAGCCGAGCATATCTACTACCAAGTTGTCATAGCCCATGCAGCTCCCACGATCACACAGGATTAGTTGGTCGTTACCTGCCTCCTGGAACTTCTCGACAATGTTGCGCATCTGCGAGGGGCTCAAGAACTGAGGTTTTTTGATATTCACTGGTTTCCCAGTTTTTGCCAGTGCAACCACAAGGTCTGTTTGGCGGGCAAGGAAAGCAGGCAGCTGAAGTACATCCACAACTTCAGCTACGGGATCCGCTTGGTAGATCTCATGAATGTCGGTAATGATCGGTACACCGAACTCAGCCTTCACTTTCTCAAAAATTCGGAGACCTTCATCCATGCCTGGACCGCGATAAGAGTGGATAGACGAGCGATTTGCTTTATCAAAGCTGGCCTTGAAAACATATGGAATGCCAAGTTTTTCAGTGACTCTTACGTACTCCGCGCAAGCGGTCAAGGCCAAGTCCTCGGACTCGAGAACGTTTATGCCTCCAAACAATACAAAAGGTGCATCGTTAGAGCAGCTGATTTTATCGCTGATTTTGATCATTTAAAATTTCCTTCCCTAATAGTGTGAGAGTAGAACGTGTGCTGTACCGCTAGTTTAAGCTGTAGCCCTTCGGATTGCTATACTGCCAATTCCAGTGGTCTTGACACATCTGCTCTATTCCTAATTTGGCTTCCCAGCCGAGGATATCTTTCGCTAGCTTAGGGTCCGCAAAGCAGCTTGCTACATCGCCTGCTCGCCGAGAGGCAAACTGATAAGGAATGTCTTTGTTAGACGCAGTTTTGAAGGCCTCCACAATTTCTAGAACGCTATAGCCCACGCCCGTTCCGAGATTAATTTCCAGGCACTGGGAGGCACCAATTTGTTCTATGGACTTCAGGTGTCCAAGCGCCAGATCGGTTACATGAATGTAATCCCTTACGCCTGTGCCGTCTTTGGTTTCATAGTCGTTGCCGAAAACCGTAAGCTTTTCAAGTTTTCCTACGGCAACTTGAGCGACATAAGGCATCAGGTTGTTCGGCGTGCCCCTTGGGTCTTCACCAATACGGCCGCTAGAATGTGCGCCAACCGGATTGAAGTATCGAAGTATCGTTATGCTCCAGCTTTCATCGGAAGCATACAAATCTCTTAAGATGTTTTCAATAATGAGCTTGGAGCTGCCATACGGGTTTGTAGTAGAAAGAGGGTGGTCCTCTGTGAGTGGTAGGAATTGAGGTTCCCCGTATACGGTGGCTGAAGAGCTAAATACAAGATTTTTTACATTGCATTTGGCCATTGCTTGAAGTAGTTTTACAGTGCCGGCGACGTTGTTCTCGTAGTAGGAGAGTGGGTTTTGAGTCGATTCACCAACAGACTTCAAACCAGCAAAATGTATGACAGTATCGCACTGATATTTAGTTAAGGTCTCCTCGATTGCTTGTTGGTCAAGGATATTGCCATATACATGTGTCACTGGTTTTTTCGTTATTTCAGTGATTCGTTCAATTGCGACGGGGGAGCTGTTGCAGAAGTTGTCAAAAATTACGACTTCATGGCCGGAGTTCAAGAGTTCTACACACGTGTGGGAGCCAATGTAGCCAGCGCCGCCGGTGACTAAGATTTTTCTCATTTAAACACCTTTAATATGGTTTTTCGTGCTTTGGAGTGGCCTTAGAGTGGCTTGCTCGATATGGTTATATCTGATTGAGTGTGCTAAGGGGGGGGGCAAACTTGCGGGGTGGATATGGTATTAAAATTAGAAGTGTCGTTAGTCACTCTATATTTGACTTAAAGGGAGGGGATTAACCCACCTGCCAATGTGGTGATTGGTGATAATATCTGGTTCGCGGCGCATGTTTCGATATTGAAAGGTGCTTGAATAGGGCCCAACTCAATCGTAGGGGCGCGATCAGTAGTTTCGAGTAACTTCCAGCAGGGCAATGAGGAAGTTGCTGGAAATCCAGCCAGAATTGTTCGTTCAGGTGTGACCTGGGATAGGGAACATCTGGGCTGAAATTTTAAAGAGCGTGATGTGACACCAGGCCCCCTCTTTATCAGAGGGGGCCTGGTAGGACTTACATGGTTACAGGGAATGGTGCACTGGAGGTCAGCGCTCTCCGCCAAGCCGGAGCGGTCAGCGAGCGAAGGCGTTTAGCCAGATTTTTGTTGTCCGGTGCTAATTTACATGCAGCAGTCAGGTAAATTATCGCAGAGTCTTTCGAGCCAGCAGAGATGTGAGCTTCAGCCGCAGTCCGCAGCGTTTTGATATGAGCAGGGTTTAGTTCAACTGCTCTATCGAACTGCACTGCTGCTTCAACAAAATCGCCACGTAGATAATGCTCTACACCAAGTCGAACGTGATCGTTGTAGCCAAGTGAGTCACTGTCATTGTCCAGGCCGTTATCTCCATTTGCAGCGGCTGGCATATTAACAGGCGCTGCCACTGGAGCTGCCACTGGAGCTGCCACTGGAGCTGGAGCTGGTTTAGCTCCCGAAGCCTGCACCGCCGCCACAGCAGGTTTAGGTTGTTCAGGTTTGCTGATGGCCGCTGGTGTTGACTTAATCGCTGCCGGCGCTGCAGTTCCGTGAATAACTTGTCCTGATCCGCCCTTATATCTATCAAATATTGGGCTGGTGGTAGGTATAACCGAGAAAGTTTTCTGCAGCTTGCGGGTATTATCACCGAAGCCGCGGAGTTCATAGTAATTGATCTCGGTTGTCGCGGTGATTGGAGTTCCGTCCTCGTAGCGCACGCGACGCGTTACCATTTGGCCAAATGAGTAGAAGTCGAAGCGTAGGTACTTGATGAAACGCAATACCTTTTCGTAATCAATCTCAAAGCCGCTTTTTATCAGTGTTGCCGCTTGCTCAGGATCTTTAACGGCTACGCAAAGACCTTCGTTAGCATACCAAGAGTCCCCGAATACATACAGTGGCTTACCATACATCATGGCATATATGCCGGTGCCCGAGTTGATTAGCGCGACTGCGTGGCAAATATCCATAAGGTCATGCATGTTTATGTCATGCACGGCAATTGCGCCAGGGATCTCAGGTAGGGCATCTTCTACAGGGTGTTTCTTGTAAAGGATTTTCCACTCTGGCCCAAGTTCTTCAACAAGCGAGCAGATTTTCGCATGGAAGTTTTCATAACTTTCGATTGGGCCCGAGAAGTTACGTATTACCGTGTCGTTGGGTTGCTGGAACGGTACGAAAAGAACTTTGGTTTTTGCGGTGATGCCAAGTTTCTGGCGTAGAACGAATGTATCAATCCGGTCAGACTGTTTCTCGAGATTGTCTTTGCCTTCTTTGACTTCTTCGATATACGCGATAGTCTTTTCGTGGTCAGCTTGGCTCAGAGGTACGTTCCAGAGCACCTCGTCATAGCTGCAACTGTCATTAAGGAAGCCATTGCGGTCATGGTATACGGCTCCTGGCAAAGCGCCACGCTCAGCAACAATGATCGGGAAATCGTTTTCTCGGCACCAGTTGTAGAATGAGGTGAGTTTCTCATGACCATAAGGATTACCGAATACAATACGGTCAATATCGTTTTCTAGAACGTAGTCGCCAAAGTCGTCGGCAGTTTCGAAGTCGTCTTTCGAAACTTGGACGATTTTGCCTAGGTAGGGTGCAAACTCACGTTGGCAAGTGAAGGGGTTTTTTTGCAGTAACAGAGTTTTCCCGTGTTCGAAACCAGGCAGCGGATCATGCTCCAATCCGGTTTTAACGAATTCTGCCATGCGGTGCTGCAGGTAGCGCAGATTGATATCTTTGCGGCGATGGTATTTCGCCTCAATCGGATGGGGCGAATGGAACATATAGATGCCTTTGGAGGCCATCCAGTCCCCGTAAAGACGATAGGTGGCTTTCCATCCGTCGTACTTACAGATCTTCATGAAGTTACCGGCCATCGAAAGCCAGTTACTTGGAAGTGGGAATTTACGAACTTTTCGGATTAGTCGTGTTGCAAATTCGTAGTCTTCAAAGCCCCAGCCTTCGAATTGCTCATCTTGGCCGCCGCGCGACAGATAGTAGTGTCTGTCGAGTACAACTACAGATGTGCCTGAAGAGAACTTCTCTATCTCGCTGCTGTTGTCTTTCAGCATAGAGTTGATGAAATATGGACGCCAAAGTTCAGGATGCATATTTTGCATTTTGTCAAATCCAAGCTCCGTCAAGTAAATGACTGGGAGCATGAGGAATTGATCAACTTGGCTTTGAAGGTCAGTAACTTGAATCTCGCGCAGGATGTCCTTAAAGAAGCCTGGATACGGAATCAGGTCGGCATCCAAGAACATCAGGAACTGTCCTTTCGCTCGCTGAGCTGCGTAGTTCCGAGCTCTAGCTAGGCTAAAGTCTTGGAAAGGCTTCGCACCAGTCCGGTAGACAGTAGTGATTTCACTCGCCCGCTTTTCTATCTCCTGGTAGAGCTTGTCAGGAGATCCGTCGTCGATGACTATAAAGTCAACGCCAGCAGGTAGCTCGGTGTCGAGTTTGTAGTAGTTGATCCGGTCCAGCAAATCCATGCGCTGTTCAGTCAGACGTAGCGGGATTATCACTGTCAGAGTTGGACTGTTTTGCTCAGCTGCGATATTCATTTAGACAGTTTATACGCTTTGGGAGATTCGATTAGTGAGTTTGAGATCGCTATCTTTGATGGCTTTCTCAAAGTTCTTAAGGCGGTGCTGGTAGATTTCGTGGAAGACGCTGATGGAATGCTCCGTCAGCTTTTCTTCAACGGCGGCTTCAACACCTACACTTGCCAGATAGTCCAAAGAGCAGGAGGTAATGCCGTGGAACCCTGTAAGCTCTTCAATTCGTGCGTCGGCGAAGCAAATCAAAGCTGGAACACCTGCTTGGATTGCTGCAACACCGCCGTGGATGCGCTCGCCAACATACACGTCATATTGGCTGCAAGCTTGGCGCCATGAACCGCAATCAACAAAGGAGAAAAACTTCTCAAATGGAGATTTACGACCGGTTTTTTGCTCAATTAAATCATTCAACATTTGAGCGTTAGGCTGCTGAAGCGCTTCGTTGAATGAATCTGGGGTATCAAGGATATCAGCAAATTGCTTTAGCTCGCCTTGGAATACATAGTCAGCGCTATGCTTGTCGAAGGCTTGCATAAGCTTATGGCCGCGGCTCTTTTTGTAGTTGCTGAGTGCGAGATGGCCAGCTGTAAGAATCTTTTTGAGATCCTTTGGCGGCTTAATCGAGAGCACATTCTTGGGATAGGCGAACATGCTTGGGCAGCCGATAGCTGCAGCATTTTTGATGCCAACACTACGTACCCATTCGAGACTGTTCTCGCCGCGCACGCCAAACAACTCTGCTTTCTTGTCCAGCGATTTCAGAAGATTTAGGATACTGCTATCAACTGACGATTCATCGCCGAGTGGGAGGGTATCTTGAAGGCCAATCCCGACGCACCATACCTTGATGGTCAAGTTGTCGATAAGCTGTGCGATACCAGGCTCAGTAGCGTCATCCCTTAAGATGTTGGACATTGTCAACATCAAGCCGTCGAAGCTTTCATTCAACGCTTTGGCGGCTTGTTCTGGAGAGCCGTATGCTTTAATGAATCGGAAAAGATCAATTTGGCTCGATTCATTTCGGTTAAAGTCCAGCATTTGAATCATCGCGGAACGATGAATCATATTTCCGTTGTTTCCAACTAATTCTGAGAACTTCAAGTGTTCTCTAAGTGTGTTGCCAGCAGACAGCGGGACACCTGTCTGGAATGGCAGCGCCTGCTTGGGCGGCGTGCTAGTGCCAGAAATTCTTGAGAATGCAATGCGCATAATGGCTCCCAAATATTTTGAGTTATGGAGTTAATTGGCTGCGCCAACTGCACGGCCGAGCAGCATTGTTTGGACAATAGGGCTGATGACCTTTTGCCATTCATAGACTGCAGCGTTTGTTACATAGATTGTATCATCAGGTTTTACCGCGATCTGTCGCGCATAGAAAAGGGCTGCAGGATCGCGCATGTTCAGACGAAGCACGGTCGGCTTACTGTTACCAGCACCCATGCGGAAAACGAAAACACCCTCTGGGTTTGCGTTTGACTCACGCAAGCCGCCTACACTACCAAGCGCATCAAGCAAACTTGTATTCTGACTAGGCAGATCCTTCAAGCCGGGTTCGCCTACGGCTCCCATTGCTACAAAACGCTGACGTGCACGATCTAGTACTACTTCCGAGTTAGGTCTCAGCACCATATTGTTGCCGGCAAGGACATCTTCATAGTTGAACTGCTGCACCTGCGTGCCAGTGCGTACGGTCACATTAACTAAGTGTGGCTCGAGCACTGGGCCGCCGGCCTGGTTAACCGCATCCAGTAGTGTCAGGGGACCTTGCAGGGTGCTGAAGCGTCCTGGAGTTTTCACTGCGCCTGCAACCAAAACCGAGCCCGACAAGTCGCCAACCAGTTCAACATGGGTTTGAACGTCAGTTGTAATGCCTTTCAATTGACGGCGAATCATTGTTTCGACCTGGTTAAGGGTCATGCCTGCCACAAATTGGCGACCTACATATGGCAAGGACAGCATGCCTTGGGCGTCAATACGCGATTTCAGTTGGGTGCCGCCGCTTGCCAAGGGAGCAAACAGTGCAGACTCTGCTGGAGCGGTATCTGCAATCAGCACATTCAAGGTATCGCCAGGCGCGAGGCGTACCTCTGGTGACTGTGGCTTTGTCACAGTCGCGAGGGAGGCGCGCGGTGCATCCGCCAGATAAGGACCGATCGTACTGGCATTAATATCCACGAGGTTGTAAGTCTCGTTCTTGCTCTCAATCGTGCCCTTGTATGGCCCGGCACCAGACATGGTGCCACCGCAGCCAGCCAGCCCCAACGTAGCCAGCGCCAAAGCTGCCAGTTTCAAATTGAATGTCTTGGTGACAGCCAGGGATTTAATCACGATGATCCTCGATCGAAGCCAGAATGAAGCGGGTGATGCCGTACAGCATCAGTAGGCCAAGCAAAATGGTTGCCAAGTTGTACCAGCGCTCTGGGTAAAGTGCGAGCTGTGGGGTGTTAGGGCTGACTACGGTTACCAAGGTGCGAATCTTCTTGCTTGCTTCCACGCGGGCATTATCGAGCGCGGCAACAGCGGTCTTGTAGGTTTCCTCGGCGATGCCGGCGTCCAGGGTCAGTTGCTGGAAGCGTGAAGCAACCACGTTAAGCTGCGAGCCTTGAGGGGACGAAACCAGCAAGCGCTTCTCTTTGGCCAATTGACGTACAATGGCTTCAACCTTCTGCTTCTGCTGGCGGACTTGCGGAGCGTCAGCGCGCAGCTTGAACGACATCTCGGTTAGAACGGCCTGTTCCTTGGTGTACTGGCCTTCCAGGTCGGCAATGATGGTGGCGCGGCTTTGTGCAGAGTTGCCGCCGTCCAGTACCTTGTTCTCATTCTGGAAGTTCAGCAGCTGTGTCTTGCGCTTGGCGTAGTTAACGCGCGCGTTCTCCAGCTCGCCTTGAGCAAATTTCATCTGCTCGCGGGCAATGTTGTGGCTGACCTCGTTGACGAAGTGTTCGCTGGCCTGAAGGATGACACGCAGCATTTTCTCGGACAGTTCAGGGGTGAATGCCTGAACCTCAACACGCAGCAAACCGGTGGTTTCGTCGTAGTGGGCCGAAACCATGCGCTGGTAGTACTTCAACAGGTCTTCGCGCGGTGCGTCCTTGTTCAACCAGAAGAACGCGTCGCTCCGCTGGGCTGCGAATTGTTCAATCCACTGCACCTTGTCTTCAAGCAGCAGCATCATGTCCATCGATGTGATGTATTCGCGCAAGTAAAGGGTTTCTTCCCGAGAAGCCGGGTTGGTACCGGTTAGCAACGTGGCAAGGCCCGGCATCTGGGCACCTTGGTTGCCACCGTCTTGGCGGACGACGACTTGGGCGGAACTGACAAAACGATCAACGGCAAAAAAGCCGTAGTAAACCCCTGCCAAGATCATTGGTAAAACCACCATGGCGATCGCCAGGCGCCAGCCCTTTTTATTACCCGTACTGCTCATAGTTGGATGCATCCTTGAAGTCGAACGGTGTTGCCTAATGTGGGATGTGGTTGTTCAGCTGTTGTAGGCCTTGATGCCTTCAGATACGTCGTCAAAAACCTGAATACCGCCATTCCTCACCAAAAGGACCACATCGCACAGCTTTTCGATTTCGGGCATGGAATGTGAAACCAGTACGATGTTGGATGTTTTCAGCTTTTCTTGGAAAACGTCGGCGCATTTTCGTTTGAACTGGGCGTCACCCACCGACATGACTTCGTCAATCAGGTAGTAATCGAAATCAAAAGCCATGCTCAATCCGAAAGCTACGCGCGAGCGCATGCCAGAGGAGTAAGTTTTGATTGGCTCGTCAATCCAATCCCCGATTTCGGCGAACTCTTGGACGTAGCGTATCTTCTGGCGCATGGAGTCCCCAGTAGCGCCATAGACGCGGCAGACAAATTTGATGTTGTCGCGGCCGGTCATGCTTCCTTGGAAGCCTCCGGTCAAGCCCACTGGCCAAGAGATACTTCGGTCGGTAGCGATGGTTCCAGAGTCGGGTACATCCGCTCCTCCGAGCAGGCGCATCAGAGTGGACTTGCCCGCGCCGTTCCGGCCAATTAGCCCTATGTTTTTACCTGGTGGGATGGCTAATGAGAGGTTGCGGAATACATACCGTCGACCATTGGGCGTAAGGTAAGACTTGGTTACGTTTCTGAGCTCGAACACGTTTGGCCTGTACTTAACCGTTCTTGGTGGAAATCAGGTGCATCCTGCGAGCGCGATAGGTGCCCAAGGATAGGAAGAGCAATACCACGGTGAAAGTGATGACATACGTCTCTGATACACCATCTACTGGTACGTAATGAGGCAGTACCTCAGCGCGAATCAGCTCAAGAATGTGCAGGAATGGGTTCAACAATAGAACCGGCATCATGGCTTGCGGCAAGTAGTAGGCAGGTATCAGCACACCAGAGATGAAGTAGAGCGGGAAGAATGCCATTCGCACGACAATCTTAAGGCTGGGTAGTGCGTGTGTGATCAGAGCTAGGAGCATTCCCAAGCCAAAGGCGAACAGCAGACCCAAGAAGAGGGTGGTAACCCACTGCAGCGGACTGTGGATTGACATATCAAAGCCGAACCATGCGAAACCGAATACCAAAATGGCGTAGACCGTGGCTGCTATGCAGGTTTCAACGATGACGCGGGCCACGTAGGTGTCTAGAGGCTTGATTTGCTTGTAGCCGAACAGTGAGCGGTTTTCCCGGAGACTGTCCATGAGGCGCAGTGCTGTGTTGCGATAGAGCAAAAATGGCGCCATACCGACAAGCACGAAAACCGGATACTCAACGCCGGAGAGAGTGCGGCCACGTAACATCGCGAAGAGCAATGAGAACACTAGCAAGTGAGCGATAGGCTCGAGTAGCACCCAAACAGCTCCAAAGCGGCTAGCGCCGACGCGCGCTCTGGCTTCGCGCAAAACCAGCGCGAAGATGACAGATTTTTGGATCTGGAGAGAGGAACGAGCTTTCAAGATGGCGACCGCAAAGCAATGCAGCGCGCCTAGGCACGCCGGAATTCATCTTCAGGAAAGGCTCGCCCTGAGGCGATTTCAGACGGATCTTCCGGACACTTCCCTGTTCTAAGGGGCGGAAGGGTAAGCGCGGGAGGGCGTAAGCGTCAAGCGAGGCGCCGCAAATGCTACCGAAAGTTCTAATCCTTAAGCCACATTCGAGACGAATGGCAGTAGAGCGATAGTGGCACATTGCTATTTTTTTGTGAAGACTTGTGCCGACAGATTTTTGTTACTGATGTTGCTTCACAGCCTACGCTGGACGGATTTTTTTGGAAGTGAATGGGTTCACACTATGCAGTCAAGGCATGCGGTTTCGATGGTCAGCCGCTGACTGCAAGGTTTGCGACCAAAAAGGGCATCAGACCCGCAGATTTTTGCAGCAATGCTTGAGGGGGAGCGGCGCCTTCGGGAGTCGGAGGTAGCTTCAGGAAGCGTAATGCCAACCGCAAACAGACCTGCGACATTGGCCGCGAAACCTATGTGTTTTCCAGCAAAATCCGCAAAATTATGGCAATCTGCCAGACCTCGCTAGCCTTCTGGCTCGACTTGTACCCGTACCGTGGCATCTGCCCGGCACGCCTGCCTGACCGTGAAACGATGAACATCCCTAACTTCAAGAAGTTGTTTATGCCTGATATTTCAGCAGACGCAGCCAGCCTTATCCATGCCATAGCCTCTGCCACTGCGGTAATCGCTGCGCTGATCGCCGCCAGTGCGATGATCATTGCCCATATGACCTCGGATGTAAAAAACCAGCAAGCCGAAGTGCCCGTTTCCCGGGGGGCGCAGGTGGTTACTGTGGTCCAGGAGTCGGACGTGCAGGCCAGGCTGGAGATCGAGCAGCTCATGGAGCAGAACGATGCGCTCAGGGCCGAACTTGAGCGCGAGAGGGCCGAGCGGTTGAAGCTGGAAGCCAGCCTGAAGCCCCGAGCGTTGACGCCGCAGGCGCATGATGCGTTCAAGGCATTGGCGGGCGAGCTGAAGGCTAAGACGCTGGCGCCGGTGGTGTTGCTGAATATCCACAAAGATGACAAGGAAGCTGTGCGCTTTGCCAAGGAAATTGCCGTTGCGCTGACCAAGGCGGGTGTGCAGGTTCAGATCAAGCAGTTGCCCCTGCAGAAGCACAATACCGGTACCCAGGTGGTCGTTTATGCCGGGGTGGGCGGTGACGAGCTTGAGCAGGCATTCAAGACCGCTGAGTTTGCGTCTGACATCAAGCGCTCGGGGCAGAGCCCGCGGGTGAAGGTGGATGATGGGGACGCGATTGCCATTTCGGCGTTTATCAGTGTTTATCCGCGCAGTGAGATTTGAGCGGCGGGTGGGGGCTGTGATCTTGTAGGCATTGGGGGGGATGGCACCGGCGGTGCCGGTGTTCGCGGGCGCGCCCGCTCCCACAGGGCGGGGGCTTGGCCACTGCAGTGGTTTGCCCTCGCCATGTCTGGGCTGATGAAGCCCATTTCTTCTGACTGCAAGCGAGGCATAACCTCGCCTGGTCTCGCGTCATTCCCTTCAGTGCTGCCTGTTTTTCGCAATCTCGATGTCGTTCATCAGGGCTTTTGCGGTGGCCAGCAGGTAGTCCGCTGCGCCCAGCATCTTGTGGTCGTCTTCCATGTCACCTTCGCGTACCAGGTGCTTGCAGTAGCCCAGCAAGACGGAGACGTGTTCATAGGCGTCATCGACGGGGATGCCGGGTTGGACGCGGAGCAGGTCCAGGGTGGGGTTGCCGGCTTCGAGGAAGGTTTCGATGCCTGCGGTGAGGAGGGGGGATGGGTTGTTGTTTTTCATGGTGAGATTCCAGTGCGTTGTTAGAACTCACCACCTCGATCTTTCTCACGGACAAAGGTGGCAGCCATTGCGCGGGGTGAGAAACCGATGCACTGAAACCGGCCAAGCCGAAGCCTGCCCGCGAATGGCTGCCATTGAACAGTAGAGCAGCAGTGCACAACGAGTTCTCACACCCGGTCACCAACAGGGCGACCCGGTGAAGTTATCCCTGGGGCATTTCCCCGACAATTCAGCTGCTTCTGACTGGCGCGTAGGATAGTTCGCTTGGTTGTCGAGCTGAAGAGGTGGGGCAGGGTTTCAGGAAAGTCTGATGTGCTGGGTGTGCACCCCAAGGCAAGTAGCTTCGCCGTTATTGCCGACCGTTGTCGGCGGGGGTTTACCCGCGAACCGCCACCGCATTCGCGGGGGAAGCCCTGTACATCGATCGGGGGTGTTGAGCGGGGCGTTGGTATCGCCATGTTCCAGATGCGCTTGAAGCCGCCACGGCCGGCTGCTTTACGGGGTGAGCCTTGTTCGGCGGGCATTGTAGGAGAATGGCCGGGCATTGGTGGGCAGTGGGTGTCGAACCAACCGGGATTTGGCTACAGGCACAGGGCCGGAGTCTTGTGCATCAAGGGCCGGGGCCGAGCGAGGAGGAAACGGCCACTGTTGGTGGGTGGGCGAAGTTGAGCGTTTTGCTGACCGATTCGGTAACCATTCGCCGGGGTGGTTGGGTATTTTGCGGCTGGGTTACCCGCTAGGGTTGGTTGCGCAGCCGAAGGAAAACGGTTGCTGGAAAATGACCAACCCAAGGAGTGTTGACCATGCGCAATAACGTTCTGTCGTACCTGCTGCTGCCGCTGTTCGCCAGTTTGTCGTTCTCCCTTAGCGCCGCCCCGGCCAGCACCATGGCAGTGGCCGAACCGGTGCCGGTGGTAGCCCAGGCCCAGGCACAGCAGGCGCCGAGGCTGGACTTGAACACGGCAGATGCACTCACCCTGCAAAAGGAGCTGAACGGCATTGGCAAGGCCAAGGCGGAGGCTATCGTGGCCTACCGCGAGGCCAATGGGCCGTTTGCTTCAGTGGATGAGTTGCTGGAAATAAAGGGCATAGGCAATGCGTTGCTGGAGCGCAACCGGGACAAGGTGATGGTGGAGTAAGCGGGCAGGGGCCGGGGTGATGCCCTGGCCCGGCCTTTACGTGCCGGGGATGGCGCGCTCCCGCAGGCGCAGCGACTGAAGGGCTGGGCGTTTTAGCGGTCTTGTGCGTCCTTGGCATCCGCCTCGGCATTGCGCTCATGTACCTTGCGCAATTGCTCTTCGGTCAGCGGCAGTTTTTTGGCCGTGTCGCGTAGCATCATCAACCCGCCGACAATCGAGCCGAGGGCTATGATGAGTATCAGCCAGGCATACCAGGGCATTGTCGTTCTCCTTAGATCGGGCCATGGGCAACGGTTACATAAGTTTTGAGCAATTGCCCGTTCCGTTGGTTCAATTATAGGTGCCAGGCCGTGCAGGGCCAATTCCGTGACCTGCGGGCCCCAAAGCCTGCGTCACTTCGTTTACAATGCGCGCCGTTTTCGACTTGCCAAGAGACCCTGCCCATGTCCGCCTGCCAGACGCCCCTGATCGTCGCCCTGGATTTCCCTACCCGTGAGGCCGCCCTGAAGCTGGCTGACCAGCTTGACCCTGCGCTGTGCCGGGTGAAGGTTGGCAAGGAGCTGTTCACCAGCAGCGCTTCGGGCATTGTCGAAACCCTGTGTGACAAGGGCTTCGAAGTGTTCCTGGACCTCAAGTTCCACGACATTCCCAACACCACCGCCATGGCGGTAAAGGCCGCCGCCGAGATGGGCGTGTGGATGGTCAACGTGCATTGCTCCGGTGGCCTGCGCATGATGGTGGCCTGCCGTGAAGAGCTGGCCAAGCGCAGCGGCCCGCAGCCGTTGCTGATTGGCGTGACCGTGCTGACCAGCATGGAGCGTGAAGACCTGGCCGGCATTGGCCTGGATATCGCCCCCCAAGAGCAAGTGCTGCGTTTGGCGGCGCTGGCGGAAAAAGCGGGTATGGACGGTTTGGTGTGCTCGGCCCTTGAGGCCCCGGCACTGAAGGCGGCGCACCCATCGTTGCAATTGGTGACCCCGGGCATTCGCCCGGCGGGCAGCGCGCAGGATGACCAGCGCCGCATCCTCACCCCGCGTCAGGCACTGGATGCCGGTTCGGACTACCTGGTGATTGGCCGGCCGATCAGCCAGGCTGCAGACCCTGCGCAAGCGTTGGCAGCGGTGGTGGCGGAGATTCGTGGGTAATTAACCTGCGGCTGTCCGACAAGGGCCTGTGCCGAGCCACCGATGTGTGTCCCCCGCGAATACGGGGGTGGCGGCAACGGTGGACGGCGGGTGGAAATTGGCCGGCAGGCCTGGCCCTTTCGGGCCACCGATGCCTGTGTCGAACCATTGATGTGGCTGCGCCCCCGATCCGTGTAGGAGCGGGTTTACCCGCGAATACGTTGGCGGCGGCAACGGTGGACGGCGGGTGGAAATTGGCCGGCAGGCCTGGCCCTTTCGGGCCACCGATGCCTTTGTCGAACCATTATGTGGCTGCACCCCCGATCTGTGTAGGAGCGGGTTTACCCGCGAATACGGTGGCGGCGGCAACGGTGAACGGCCGGTGGAAATTGGCCCGCAGGCCCGGCCCTTTCGCGGGTGAACCCGCTCCTACGGCGGGCTATGTCGGGCCATCGGTGGCGTTTAAACCTTCAACACCAACTTGCCAAAATTCTCCCCGCTGAACAGCTTCAACAAGGTCTCCGGGAAGGTTTCCAGCCCTTCCACCACGTCCTCTTTGCTCTTCACCTGCCCGCTGGCCAGCCAGCCGGCAATCTCCAGCGCGGCTTTGCCGTAGTCTTTGCTGTAATCCATCACCACAAAACCTTCCATGCGCGCGCGGTTCACCAGCAGCGACAGGTAGTTGGCCGGGCCTTTTACCGCTTCTTTGTTGTTGTACTGGCTGATCGCGCCGCAAATCACGATGCGTGCCTTGAAGTTGATGCGCGTCAGCACGGCATCGAGGATGTCGCCGCCCACGTTGTCGAAGTACACGTCCACGCCTTTGGGGCATTCGCGCTTCAGGCCGGCCAGCACGTCTTCGGCCTTGTAGTCGATCACGCCGTCAAAGCCCAGTTCGTCCTTCAAGTACTGGCACTTCTCGGCACCGCCGGCAATGCCGACCACGCGGCAGCCTTTGATCTTGGCAATCTGCCCGACAATGCTGCCCACCGCACCGGCCGCGCCGGAAATGACCACGGTGTCGCCAGCTTTGGGTTGGCCAACCTCCAGCAGGGCAAAGTAGGCGGTCATGCCGGTCATGCCCAAGGCTGACAGGTAACGGGGCAGGGGGGCCAGTTTGGGGTCGATCTTGTGCAGGCCCTGGGGCTCGCCGGTGAAGTAGTCCTGCACGCCGAGGGCGCCGCTCACGTGGTCGCCGGGCTGGTAGCCGGGGTGATTGGAGGCAACCACTTCACCGACGCCCAGCGCACGCATTACCTGGCCCAGGGCCACGGGCGGGATGTAGGACTTGCCTTCGTTCATCCAGCCGCGCATGGCCGGGTCCAGCGACAGGTACAGGTTACGCACCAGTACCTGGCCTTCGCCGGGTTGCTCGGCGGGTACGGTCTCGAAGCTGAAGTCGTCACGGCGCACGGCGCCGACCGGGCGTTTGGCAAGCAGGAAGCGGCGGTTGGTCTGGGTCATGGCGGGTCCTTGTGGGCAGTGGAGGGCGTAAGGCGTTCAATCTACCTTGTTGATGAAGGCGGTTCCTTAAAATCACTGACAAGCATGGTAGCCCAACCGTTGCTGTGATGATGCTGCCCGGCCGAGCGGTGGCTGACTATGCTCTGAACCCCACCCAACCCCTCACAGGAGCACGCGATGAGCATGACCTTTTCTGGCCAGGTAGCCCTGGTGACCGGCGCGGGTGCCGGCATCGGCCGGGCAACCGCCCTGGCGTTCGCCCACGAGGGCATGAAAGTGGTGGTGGCCGACCTCGACCCGGTCGGCGGCGAGGCCACCGTGGCGCAGATCCACGCGGCAGGCGGCGAAGCGCTGTTCATTGCCTGCGACGTAACCCGCGACACCGAGGTGCGCCAGTTGCATGAGCGCCTGATGGCCGCCTACGGCCGGCTGGACTACGCCTTCAACAACGCCGGGATCGAGATCGAGCAACACCGCCTGGCCGAAGGCAGCGAAGCGGAGTTCGATGCCATCATGGGCGTGAACGTGAAGGGCGTGTGGTTGTGCATGAAGTATCAGTTGCCCTTGTTGCTGGCCCAAGGCGGTGGGGCCATCGTCAATACCGCGTCGGTGGCGGGGCTTGGGGCGGCGCCAAAGATGAGCATCTACAGTGCCAGCAAGCATGCGGTCATCGGCCTGACCAAGTCGGCGGCCATCGAGTACGCCAAGAAGGGCATCCGCGTGAACGCCGTGTGCCCGGCTGTGATCGACACCGACATGTTCCGCCGCGCCTACCAGGCCGACCCGCGCAAGGCCGAGTTCGCCGCAGCCATGCACCCGGTAGGGCGCATTGGCAAGGTCGAGGAAATCGCCAGCGCTGTGCTGTATCTGTGCAGTGACGGCGCGGCGTTTACCACCGGGCATTGCCTGACGGTGGATGGTGGGGCTACGGCGATCTGAGTGGATACCGTGCGGGCTGCTGCGTGGGCAAGCCCGCCCCTGGCAAATGCGATCACCAGGCCCAAGCCTACTATGTCGCGCATGGACAGGATGGGCGTGCCCAGACCGTTCTGAGCAAGCCGGGCAGCCAGCCGGCCACCCGGCTAAAAGCTGACGCCTATTTTCAGGCCGTACTCGTCACGGGTTTGTTCGTCCGAGTCAGTCATCCGGAACTGCCCATCCAGTTCATAGTTGTAGCGGCTGAAGTAAAGCGAAGCATATACCGGCACAGTACCGTGTTGGTTGAACAGCACACTAAGTTCGGCAAAGGGGTTGGTGGTATCTTTCAAATCAAGCTCTTCGTTGCTGATGCCATGTATTTTCAATTGCGAATCGCCATTGATAACCTGGCGTATGCCCGCTTCGAAACGCAAGGTGGCATTATTGAAGCGGTAATTGTACCCCGCCGCCAGTTTGGCGAACGGCGTGCGGTTGGTAAGGTCGACATCATGGCGACTGGTATTGGGTTCCAACCGGTTCCACTTGTAGCCGGCGCCCAGCAGCAGGTCGACTGAATGCCGTTCGGCCAGTGCCAAGCGCCAGCCCAGGTCCAGGTCGGCCTGGCCGTCCTTGAGCTTCTGGTCATGCTGTTTCGAGTACATGCCACTGGCCTCGGCCTGGTAGACAAGGCCTTGCGTGGCCGTCATCTTGTTGCCGAAGTTGATGAATAAGCCACCTTCGGGCATATCTTCGGTTTCATTATTACGGCCGTTGAGTTCCAGTTGGGTGTAGCTCCCTTGTAAGCCAAGGGTGAACAACGGGGCGGTGGAAGTTTCGGCATAGCCAACGGTTGGCACAGTAAACAGCAGCAACGGGGTGACCACAGCAGTAAACATGGCTGTTTTCATTGCAAACTCCAGGGTGCACTGCAGGTCCGGAGAACGGGCCAGTTACCGATCACGATAGCGACGTTTTTATTGTGTGCAGGGGTGTTTAAAAAAATTTCAATACCCCACTTTTGGCGCAAATTTAATGGCGTCAATAGTGTTCGATAAAGTGTGGATTGGAATAAATGAATGTTTTACTTGCGTCGATTTAATATGGGCAGGTGCCGTCGCAGGTTGAGGGACGGGCTATCATTGATGGCCTAGTGATATCTTTTACAGCTGGCACTGAAAGCGACCCTTTTGCAGCCAAAAACGACAAGACATAGCTATTTGACACTATTCTGACGCCAGCCCCTTGTTCATTGGCAGATAACGTTGCCACCCTTAGCCTTCGGGATAACCTCACTGGCTGAAAGGGGATCGGCGATGGGCACGAGCAAGCACGGTGTGCTGGCCAACCTGGGCATGGCCCGCAAACTTGGCCTTGGCTTTGCCTTGGTGCTGCTGCTGACGCTGGCGGTGGCGGCTATCGGCGTCGTGGCGTTGCACAGCGTTGGCCAGCGCTTCGACAGCTTGCGTCAGCTGGCCCAGTTCAATACCGACTTGCTGCGTTTGCGCGAGCATGAGCAGGCGTTTGCCCTGCGCTCCGACATGCAGCAGGCCGACGCCTTGCGTGGCGGCCTGCAGGGCTTGGTGGAGCGCGCCCGCGGCCTGCCGGCGCTGGCGGCGGCGCAAACCGATCTTGCGGCCTATGGCCAGGCCTTCGAAGCCTTTGTCGAGGCCGTGCAAGCCAAGGAGCTGGCGCTGGACATGGCCAGCTGGTCGGTGTCCAACGTGTCCAACAACCTTGATGTGCTGCAGGCCGGCCTGGCCGATGACGGCGTGTACACCCTCAAGCAGTCCCAGGGCCAGCAGGGTGGCGAGTTTCTTGAGCAAGCCGCGCAGGTGGCCCAGGTGTCGCGGCTGATGCTGCAGGCCATGGACGAAGCACGGGTACGCCTGGAAAAAAGCCGCAAGGGCGAGGAGGGTGTGAGCCAGGAGCGTATTGCCCAGACGGTGGAGGCCGCTGGCCTGGTCAGCCAGTTGCAAGGCGCGGTTGGCGATGCCGGTTACCAGAGTGTGTTGGGCGAAGTGGCGGGGCACATTGGCAGTTTCTCGGAAAAACTCAACGAATACACCGACCAGCTGGCCCGCGAGCAGGAGCTAAAGGCGCAGTTGCAAGCCAGCGCCGAGCGGGTTACCGGGCGTGTCGACCAGGCCTATCTTGGGCAGGAGCAGGCCCTGCAAGGCGAGCTGCAGCGTAATGCCTTGGCCATCGGCCTGGCCACGGCGCTGGCGCTGCTTGTAGGCGTGTTGGCGGCCTGGCTGATTACCCGGGCTGTGGTCGGCCCGTTGAAGCATGTGATTTCCCGTGCCCAGCGCATTGCGGCGGGTGAGCTGGGCTTCGACGCCCAGGCGCCGCGCCGGGATGAGGTGGGGCAACTGATGCAGGCCATGCAGCAGATGGCGGCGGGGCTCTCGGGCATTGTCAGCGGCTTGCAGCAGGGCATCGAACAATTGGCCGGCAGTGCCCAGGCGTTGTCGACGGTGACTGAGCAGACCAACCGCGAGGTGGGCAGCCAGAAGGAAGAAACCGAACAGGTGGCGACCGCCATGCAGCAGATGACTGCCACCGTGCACGATGTGGCGCGCAATGCCGAGGAGGCGGCGCAGGCGGCCCAGGCGGCGGACGAGAAGGTCGACACTGGCCAGCAGGTGGTGCGCCAGAGCATGCAGCGCATCGAGCAGCTGGCGTCGGCGGCAGAAGCTGCCAGTGCCGGCATCGACAGCCTCAGTGCCGAAATCCACACCATTGGTGACGTGCTGGAAGTGATCAAGAGCGTGGCCGAGCAAACCAACCTGCTGGCGTTGAATGCCGCCATCGAGGCTGCCCGCGCCGGCGAGCAGGGGCGCGGCTTTGCCGTGGTGGCCGATGAAGTGCGCGCCCTGGCGCGGCGTACCCGGCAATCCACCGAGCAGATCGAGACCTTGGTGGCCAGCCTGCGCGGCAATGCCCAACAGTCAGTGACGCAAATCCGCGGCAGTACCGAGCTGGTGCGGCTGGCCGTGGCCGATGCACTGCAAACCGAAAGTGCACTGGGCAGCATTGCCGCAGCGGTGTCATTGATTCAGCAGATGAACCAGCAAATTGCCGCAGCCGCCGAGCAGCAGAGTTCGGTGGCGGAAGAGATCAGCCGCAGTGTCACGCAGATTCGTGGCAGTGCGGACCAGGCGGCGTTGGCGATGCAGGACAATGCCCGGTCCAGTGTCGAGCTGGCGCAGCTGGGCACCGATTTGAAGGGCATGGTGGGGCATTTCAGGTTGTAATCTCGTTGCCTGTGCCGGCCCATTCGCGGGTTGTGTGATTTCCCGTCGTAGGAGCGGGTTTACCCGCGAAGAGGCCACCCCAGGCAACAACAACCCTCACCCCCTACGCGGGTTAAGAATCACCAAAGCCAACACCCCCGCCACAATCCCCCAGAACGCCGAACCAATCGAGAACAAGGTCAGCCCCGAAGCGGTCACCATAAAGGTGATCACCGCGGCCTCCCGCTCACGCGCCTCGCTCATGGCCACGGTCAAACCGTTCATGATCGAACCAAACAGGGCCAGTGCCGCAATCGACAGCACCAGTTCTTTCGGCAATGCCGCGAACAGTGCCGCCAAGGTGGCGCCGAACACCCCGGCAATGCCGTAGAAAATCCCGCACCACACCGCCGCGGTGTAGCGTTTGGCCGGGTCTTCATGGGCATGCGGCCCGGTGCAGATCGCCGCGCTGATCGCCGCCAGGTTGACCCCATGCGAGCCAAACGGCGCCAGCAGCAGCGAGGCAAAGCCGGTGGCCGAAATCAGCGGCGAGGCCGGTACCTGGTAGCCGTCGGCACGCAGGACGGCCACGCCTGGCATGTTCTGTGAGGTCATGGCCACCACGAACAGCGGAATGCCGATGCTGATGGTTGCCGCCAGTGAGAAGCTTGGGGTGGTCCACACCGGCTTGGCCACTTCCAGGTGGAAGCCGCTGAAGTCCAGCAGGCCCAACGCGCCGGACAATGCCGTGCCCACCAGCAGCGCGGCCAGCACGCAATAACGCGGCGACAGGCGCTTGACCAGCAGATAGCTGAAGAACATGCCCAGCACCAGCAGCGTGCGGTGCTGGGCGGCCACGAAGATTTCGCTGCCGATCTTGAACAGGATGCCCGCCAGCAGCGCCGAGGCCAGCGAGGCCGGGATGCGTTTGACCAGGCGCTCGAAGCTGCCGGTCAGGCCGCACACCAGCACCAGCAAGGCGCAGGTAATGTAGGCGCCAATGGCTTCGCCATAGCTGACCCCACCCAGGCTGGTGATCAGCAGCGCCGCGCCGGGGGTGGACCAGGCGACGGTGACCGGTGTGCGGTAGCGTAGCGACAGGCCGATGCTGCATACCGCCATGCCGATCGACAGCGCCCAGATCCATGACGAGATCTGCGCGGTGGTCAGCCCGGCCGCCTGGCCGGCCTGGAACATCAACACCAGCGAACTGGTATAGCCGGTGAGCATGGCAATGAAGCCGGCGACCACCGCCGAGGGGGAGGAGTCTGCCAGGGGCCGCAGGCGTGCGGAAGTGGCATCGGTCATGAATAAAATCCTTGTAAAGGTGTAAGCAGTTTTTTCAGACTACAGCGAGCAAGGTTGATCCTTGCCATACAGCGGCCATTGCTTTTAGCCGTACAGTCGCCAAATATTGGGCGCAATTGCGAAACTGCTTTGCAGGGAGGGTCGATGTACAAGGTCTATGGCGACTACCAGTCGGGTAACTGTTACAAGGTCAAGCTCATGTTGAGCCTGCTGGGCCGGCCCTATGAATGGCACCCGGTGGACATCCTCAAGGGCGAGACCGAAACGCCCGAGTTTCTGGCGATGAACCCTAACGGCAAGGTACCGGTGCTGGAACTGGAAGACGGTAGCTACCTGTGGGAGTCCAACGCCATTCTCAACTTCCTGGCCGATGGCAGCGAGTTCCTGCCCAGCGAGCCGCGCCTGCGTACCCAGGTGCTGCAGTGGCAGTTTTTCGAGCAGTACAGCCATGAGCCGTACATTGCCGTGGCGCGGTTCATCCAGTTCTACCTGGGGTTACCGGACGAGCGCCTGGACGAGTACCGCAAATTGCACAAGGGCGGCTACAAGGCGCTGAAGGTGATGGAGCGACAGTTGCAGATGACGCCTTACCTGGTGGGTGAGCACTACTCGATTGCCGATGTGGCGTTGTATGCCTACACCCATGTGGCGCAGCAGGGCGGCTTCGACCTGGCGGAGTACCCGGCGGTAAGGGCCTGGCTGGAGCGGGTCAGCAGCCACCCGCGGCATGTGCCGATGGTGGGTTGAAAGCCGACCTGTTTTCCAGGCGCTTGCGCAACCCTTGTGGGAGCGGGCGTGCCCGCGAACACGGGCGCAGCCCGTGCCAACCACCGCGATGCCTGCTTCGCGGGCTCGCCCGCTCCCACAAGGGATCTGCAGCGTCAGTCAGATGGCGGCAAACCGCTCATCCAGGTAAGCGATGATCGCCTTGGACTCATACATCCAGGTCACCTTGCCGGCTTCTTCAATGCGCAGGCATGGCACTTTCACCCGGCCGCCACCTTCTTGCAGGGCCTGGCGGTGCACCGGGTCGTTCTTGGCGTCGCGCAGCGCCACCGGCACGTTCAAACGGTGCAGGGTGCGGCGGGTTTTGACGCAGAACGGGCAGGCGTGGAACTGGTACAGCGCCAGCCCCTTGGCCGCTTGCTCGATGCGGGCCTGGGCGGCCGCGTCGCGCTTGCGCTTGGCCGGGCGGCTGATCCAGTCACCGAACACAATGAGCTGGCCGAGGCCAACCCGCAGGGCTTTGACGATCATGGACAACTCCTGAAATGCAAAAGCCGACCCTGAAGGGTCGGCTTGGGGTCAGCAACCAATCACTTGATCAGGCTGAGGAACTCGCTACGGGTGGCGGCGTTATCGCGGAACTCACCCAGCATCACCGAGGTGATCATGGTCGAATTCTGCTTTTCGACACCGCGCATCATCATGCACATGTGCTTGGCTTCGACCACCACGGCCACGCCCGCGGCACCGGTTACCTGCTGCACGGCTTCGGCGATCTGGCGGCTGAGGTTTTCCTGGATCTGCAGGCGGCGGGCGTACATGTCGACGATACGTGCCACCTTGGACAGGCCCAGTACCTTGCCCTTCGGCAGGTAGGCAACGTGTGCCTTGCCAATGAACGGCAGCATGTGGTGTTCGCACATCGAATACAGCTCGATGTCCCGGACCAGCACCATTTCGCTGTTGTCAGAGCTGAACAAAGCGTTGTTGGTGACTTCTTCCAGTGTTTGCTCATAACCGCGGCAAAGGTACTTCATCGCCTTTGCAGCCCGCTTGGGCGTGTCGAGCAGGCCCTCACGGGAGACGTCCTCGCCAATCTGGCTGAGGATCTCGGTGTAGTTCTGTTCCAGGGACATGGATCTACCTGTGGGAAAAAATCGCAAAAACGAAGGGTACGGCGGTGAGGGCGGCGCTGCAAGCGCGGCGTTACTCGTCGCGGCCTTCGAGCATGGTTCGCTTCAGCATCACATACACCGCGCCGGTGCCGCCGTGGCGGGCACTGCACGAGGCAAAACCGAGCACTTGCGGGTGCTGGCGCAGCCAGGTGTTGACGTGGCTCTTGATCATCGGGCGCTTGCCGTCCAGGCGCGCGGCCTTGCCGTGGGTCACTCGCACGCAGCGCACCTCCAGTTTGGTGGCTTCGGCGATGAAGTCCCACAAGGTTTCGCGGGCCTTTTCCACCGTCATGCCGTGCAGGTCGAGGCTGCCCTCGAATGGAATCTGCCCCAGCTTCAGCTTGCGCAGCTGGCCTTCCTGCACGCCATCGCGGCGCCACATCAGCTCGTCTTCGGCGCCTACGTCGATGACGAACTGGTCGGACATGCCATCGATGACCAAAGCCTTGTCACTGCGCACGGTCGCCGCCTGGCGCAGGCCGGCCAGCTTCTGGCGGTCGGCCTTGGGCTTGCCGACGTCGGCACGGTCGTGGCTGATCGGCTTTACGCCGCGCACTTCGGCCTTGAACAGGGAAAAATCGTCGTCTTGCATGATGCCTCCACGTAGGCGACGTAGTTTACGCGACTGTGGGGCCGTGTGCAGCCTGTGCGGGCCTCTTCGCGGGTAAACCCGCTCCTACAGGGATTGCACATGGCTTGTGGCCGGTGCGATCGGGGGGCAACTGCCTTGCGTCGCGAAAGGGGTGCGCAGCGCCCCCGAGGGTTTCAGTTCACTGCATGAATTGCCGGGGCAGCCTGTGCGGGCCTCTTCGCGGGTAAACCCGCTCCTGCAGGGATTGCGCATGGCTTGAGGCCGGTGCGATCGGGGTGGGAGCGGCCTTGCGTCGCGAAAGGGGTGCGCAGCGCCCCCGAGGGTTTCAGTTCACTGCATGAATTGCCGGGGCCGCTTTGCGGCCCTTTCGCGACACAAGGCCGCTTGTGTCTTGATGGGGGATTAGAATCTGGAGTGAGAGCGGTGAATGGCAAGCTGAATGCCGTAGGTGCCTTGAGCACGTGTGGGAGCACAAGCTGCCATTCACCGTTCCACTTTGGCGAGAGCCCGAACAGTTGGATGCGGCTCTGATCTCGAATCACAAGCGTGGGCCAAGCCAAAGTCCTCTCACTGTGTTGAGTTTAGGAGGTTTTGGTGATGGCTTCCTTCTTGGGTATCGATGTTTCCAGTCTCTCCCTTGATGCTGCGGTGCGGCCACAGGGCATCAAAATGCATTTAAGCAATGATCCCACAGGCTTTGAGGCGCTACTGGAGAGCCTTCGCAAGCTCAGTATCAAGCGCGTCCTGTTAGAGGCGACGGGTGGCTACGAGCGAGATGTCATGCGTTTTCTACAGGACGCTGGCTACAAGGTCATACGCGTTAATCCCAGGCGAGCCAGGTCATTCGCTGACTCTCTAGGCATCAAGGCCAAGACTGACGCCATCGACGCCGAGGTTCTGGCGCACTATGCCGAAGTCATTCCAGATCAACCCTCCCTGCGAATCAGCCCCGAACGAGCGCTTCTGCGAGAGTTGCTTCAGCAACGTGATCGGTTGGTTCAACAGCGAGATGACGACCTGCGGCGCCTGAAGCAGGTGCAATCGACTGCAGTTGCTAACTACCTGAATGCCAACCTGAAACACTTCAAAGCGCAGATCAAACTGGTTGAGCGTGAGATCGAACAGCAAACCGCGATGCTGAACGACGAACGGGTTACCCAACTGATTAAAGTGAAAGGCATTGGGATGGTGACAGCGGGCAAGCTAGTAGCGCTGCTGCCGGAGCTGGGTCGGGTTGAATCCAGAGAAATTGCCTCCCTGGTCGGAGTGGCGCCCTTCAACCACGACAGCGGGAAATTCATGGGCAAGCGCTCTATCTCTGGCGGACGATTTGCGGTCAGGCGATCGCTGTACATGGCATGCCTTGTGGCGATGAGATACAACCCAGCACTCAAGGCTCGTTATCAGTCACTGCGGGAGCGCGGAAAACTTCCCAAAGTCGCTATCGTGGCCTGCATGAGAACGTTCATCGTGCGGTTAAATGCCATGCTCAGAACGGGTACATCATGGCTCGATCTAGTGCTACCGCAGCCTGAAAGTACAACGTAAATCCAGAACGCAGCGTGAGCCGCGTGGAAGCGGGCTTGCCCGCGAAGCCAACACCGTGGTGGATGGCACGGGCTTCGCCCGTGTTCGCGGGCAAGCCCGCTCCCACAGGGAAGGCGCCAGCTTTTAGAAATTGAGCAAGACAGTTGCTCCCACAAGGACCGCGTTAGCAGCGTCTCAATCGTGCTTCTTCATCAGGTGCGGCGACAGGTTAAGCTCCCGCCCGCGGCGCAAGCGGATACGGCTGCGCCGCCAGAAGCGCACACCCAGCCACAGCAGCAACAAGCCAGCCACGGAGAGGATGCTGGACAACGGTTTGTTGGCGTTGAGTTCCTGCAGGGCAGGGTAGTTGCCCAGCAGGCCGGCGACGCCGGCCATGGCCAGCAATACGCCCAGCGTCGCCAGCAGGGCCGACAGGCCGGCCGCCAGGCGGGCGCCCCAGTTACGCGGCTCGCGCGGGCGCAGGCGCTTGGCGTCGAAACTGCCTTTAAGCTTCATTCCGCTCTCCTCGGTGGATATCCGGAATTCGACCTGCTGCTGCCCATCGGGTTCCGCCCGGCTGCCGGGCGGTCCTGCAAGCCGCTCAGATCAGGCTCGCGGTGGGTGCGACGCAAGCGAAGTTGTCAGCCATCACGGCCATTTCGCACTGGTGAATCTGCGCGGCCGGAATGACGCCGTCCTTGAATGCCAGGTCGCGGGTGGCCGACGCGTCTTCTACCAGGGTGCACCGATAACCATAGTCCTTGGCGCGGCGAACGGTGGTGCTGACGCTGGAATGGCTCATGAAACCACAGACGATCAGGTCCAGGTGGCCCAGCTCCTGCAAAGTTTCGTGCAGCTTGGTGTTCTTGAACGCGTTGGGCATGCGTTTTTCGATGACGATTTCACCTTCCAGCGGCTCCAGCCCCGGAATGAACTGGCCAGCCGGCCCCTGGGGGTCGAAACGGCCACCAACAGTGCCCAGGTGGCGAACATGGATGATCGGACGGCCGCTTTTACGGGCGGCGTCGAGCAACCTGGCGATGTTGGCCACGGCCTCGTCCATGCCTGACAGCTTCAGGGGACCACTGAGGTACTCCTTTTGTGCATCGATGATGATCAGGCTGGCGTGGCTCAGCTTGGCCGGCGGATAGTCGCGGCCAGTGAGGCGAAACATCGTGGTTGGAACGGACATCAAGGGCTCCTTGGATAGGGCTTTTGTATACCTATTCTCCCCTGCCTTGGCGCCAATGGGAATGGTTGACAACGCAAGCGGCATGGTTACTGGCCTGTGGCTAGCCTTTGGGCAAGGCAAAGGAACAAATGTGCGGGTGGGGCTGTTAGACTTTTGTCCGGTCTGAAAATAGGAGTACCCCGTGATCACATCCCGTCTGCGCACGCTGCGCGACTACATCCGCTGGGCGGTCAGCCGCTTCCACGAGCATGACCTGTTCTTCGGTCACGGTGCCGACAACGCCTGGGACGAAGCCCGCCTGCTGGTGCTGGGTGCGGTGCACCTGCCATGGGAGGTGGCCGACAGCTACCTGGACTGCATGCTCGAGGACGACGAGCGAGTACGCCTTCAGCACCTGCTCAAGCGCCGTATCGAAGAGCGTGTACCGGCCGCCTACCTGCTGGGCGAGGCCTGGTTCTGCGGCATGTCGTTCATTGTCGACGAACGGGTGCTGGTGCCGCGTTCGCCCATTGGCCAGCTGATCGAAAAACGTTTTGAGCCGTGGCTGGCCAGCGAGCCGGCGCGCATTCTGGACCTGTGCACGGGGTCGGGTTGCATCGGCATCGTCGCCGCTGACGTGTTCCCCGAGGCCGAGGTGGTGTTGGCCGACCTGTCGTTCCAGGCCCTTGAAGTGGCCAACCAGAACATCGAGCGCCATGGCCTGGACGGGCGCGTGTACACCGTGCAGGGCGATGGCTTTGGTGGTTTGCCGGGGCAGCGTTTCGACCTGATCCTGTCCAACCCGCCGTATGTCGATGCCGAAGACTTCGACGACATGCCGGCCGAGTACCACCATGAGCCCGAGCTGGGCCTGGCCTGCGGCAGCGACGGCCTGGACCTGGTACGGCGGATGCTGGCCGAAGCGGCTGACCACCTGACCGAGAAGGGTTTGCTGATTGTCGAAGTGGGCAACAGCCAGGTGCATGTCGAGGCGTTGTACCCAGAGGTGGACTTTGCCTGGCTGGAATTCGAGCGTGGCGGGCACGGGGTGTTCATGCTCACCGCCGAGCAGTGCCGCCAGCATCAGGAATTGTTCAAGGCCCGCGTTTAGGCTATTTGGGGCTGCTTTGCAGCCCATCGCGACACAAGGCTCCACAAGGTGCGCGATCAATCTATGGGAGCGGCCTTGTGTCGCGATGGGCCGCGAAGCGGCCCCAATCTCCACCGGCTGATGCGGTCTTAGCGGGTTGCAATCCAGATCAACAGCCCTGCCTGGAACACGGCAAACGCCACCAGGCAGGTAATGGTGAAACGCAATCCGCCGTCTTCGCGCTGGTATTTGGCCACGCGCTCATCCCGCTCGCGCAGTTGCCCTTCCTTTTCCTGCAGTTGCTGGTCCGCCTGCTGCAGCAGGTTGGCGGCATCCAGAATCTCCACCCGCTGCAGGCGCTCGTTGCTCCAGGCGGCCTTGAGCTGGCCCACGGTCATATCCGCGGTGCGGCCCTTCAGGTGCTGGCTGTCCTCGTACTGCACCTCGATACCCACCCCGCGCAAGCAGTGGTCACGGCGCAGGCGTGAGTCCTCGTTCAGGGCATCCTTGCTCGGCAGCGCCATGCCTTCAACCCGGTAGTGCGACCACCTGCGCTGCAACCACTGCGCGGCCTGGGCCAGCATGAAACGGCCGATGCCACGGTTCACCGGTTCCAGTTGCAGGCCATGTTCATTGCCAATACGCACCAGGCGCTCGGCATGGTCGACGCGGATGTCCAGGCGGTTCTGCTCTTTGTGCACTTTTTGCCCAGGCAGCTGGATTTCCATGCGCAGCAGGCTGTGTGCCTTGTCATGGCGCTCGGCATAGCCGAACTGCACAAAACGCAGCGGCCGCGCGCCGGTGCTGCGGTCGGTAGGCAGTGCTGCCAGGCGTAGCAGCTGGAAATGTTCGGCGGTCAGCTCGGCCCAGGGCAGGGCGGGGATTTCCTGGGGTTCTTCGGCCGGCTCGACGGCGGTGGGGGAGGTGGTCATCAGGGCTTGTCCTCAGCTATGCCTGCTGTATCGGCAGGCATGGCTGAGACCTGAGCCTGTTTGACTTACGCCGAAGGCAAATGCTGGATGAACGTCACAATTCGCTCGCCCAGCTCACGCGCCAGCGGCAGCTCGGGGTTGAGGTAGCTGTCGCGCTGCTGGCTCATGCCCTTGGGGCTGATGCGCAGCATGTGGTTCATGCCATCAATCAGGACCAGTTGTGCATCTGGCTTGGCCGCTTTCAGCCGTTGGGCGTCGGCCACGTCCACCTGCACGTCGTTGCGCCCCTGCACGATCAGCGCGGGCATCGGCAGGCGGGCAAAGGCGGCTGCCGGGTTTTGCTGGAACAGCGAAATCAGGTACGGCTGCACGCTGGGGCGAAACACCTGGCGCAACGGCGCTGGCACATCCAGGCTGGTCTGCCCGGCCTGCAGGCGGTCGAGCAGGGCACTGCCACCGGCCAGTTGCGCGGGCGGCAGGCGCTGGGCCAGTTGTTCGTGCAGCACCTCGGCCAGCGGCCGGCCGCTGCCGGCCAGGGTGATGACTGCGCTGGCGCCAGCCTGCTCGGCGGCCAGGCTGGCAATCAGTGCGCCTTCGCTGTGGCCAATCAGGATCAGCGGGCCGAAGCGCGGGTCGGCTTTGAGCTTGCGGCTCCAGGCGACCACATCGGCCACGTAGCGCTCCACGCTGAGGTCACGCTCGTCAGGCGTGGCCGGCTGGCTGGCGGCCACCCCGCGTTTGTCGTAACGCACGCTGGCAATGTGTTCGTTGGCCAGCAGCAGGGCCAGGCGCTTCAGGTTGTCGACCCGGCCCGACGCCGGGTTGTTGCCGTCGCGGTCGGTGGGGCCGGAGCCGGCGATGATCAGCACCACTGGCGGCGGGGTGGCTTGTTGTGGCAGCAGCAGGCTGCCGTGCAGCACGCCCTGGCCGGTGTCCAGGTCGATCGGGCGTTGCAGTACAGTGGGGGCGGCGGCCTGGGCCAGGCCGGTGCACAGCAGGAAGAGCAAGGCGACGAGGCGCGACATCATGCGGTACTACATGGGGAGATGTGGGTTTGACCCAATGTTTGCAGGAAGGTTCTGGGAAGCGAATGGCAGGTTCGGCCCTTTCGCGGGCACGCCCGCTCCCACAGGTATTTCACAGCATTCGGATCTGTGGTGATCCTGTGGGAGCGGGCATGCCCGCGAAGAGGCCCGCACAGGCGATCAAAGCATCTGTATACTGCTGGCTTCGTCCATTTCAGGCAGAACTCGCGGAGCGTCCATGTCCGGCAATACCTACGGCAAGCTGTTCACTGTCACCACCGCTGGCGAGAGCCATGGCCCGGCGTTGGTCGCCATTGTCGATGGATGCCCTCCGGGCCTGGAAATTTCCCTCGCCGACCTGCAGCACGACCTTGACCGGCGCAAGCCCGGCACCAGCCGGCACACCACCCAGCGCCAGGAAGCCGACGAGGTAGAAATCCTTTCCGGCGTGTTCGAAGGCCGCACCACCGGCTGCTCGATCGGCCTGCTGATCCGCAACACCGACCAGAAGTCCAAGGACTACTCGGCCATCAAGGACCTGTTCCGCCCGGCCCACGCCGACTACACCTACCACCACAAGTACGGTATCCGCGACTACCGCGGCGGCGGCCGCAGCTCGGCCCGCGAAACCGCCATGCGCGTGGCCGCCGGCGCTATCGCCAAGAAGTTCCTGGCCACCCAGGGCATCACCGTGCGTGGCTACATGAGCCAGCTGGGCCCGATCGAAATCCCGTTCAAGACCTGGGAGTCGGTGGAGCAGAACGCCTTCTTCAGCCCTGATCCGGACAAAGTACCTGAGCTGGAGGCCTACATGGACCAGCTGCGCCGAGACCAGGATTCGGTGGGCGCCAAGATCACCGTGGTCGCAGAAGGCGTGATGCCCGGGCTGGGCGAGCCGATCTTCGACCGCCTGGATGCAGAGCTGGCCCATGCGCTGATGAGCATCAACGCGGTCAAGGGCGTGGAAATCGGCGCCGGCTTCGCCAGTGTGGCCCAGCGCGGCACCGAGCACCGGGACGAGCTGACCCCGGAAGGCTTCCTCAGCAACAACGCGGGCGGCATTCTGGGCGGTATTTCCTCCGGTCAGCCGATCATTGCGCACCTGGCGCTGAAGCCCACTTCCAGCATCACCACCCCGGGCCGCTCGATCGATGTCGATGGCAACCCGGTGGACGTCATCACCAAGGGCCGCCATGACCCGTGCGTGGGCATCCGTGCCACGCCGATTGCCGAGGCGATGATGGCCATTGCGCTGATGGACCACCTGCTGCGCCACCGTGCGCAGAATGCCGATGTGCAAGTGAATACCCCGGTGCTGGGCCAGCGCTGATCCACCTGCACCGGCCTCTTCGCGGGTAAACCCGCGCCTAAATTGGGATATCACTGCCCTCAGGTGCAGTGACAGGGTGAAATCCGCGTAGGCGCGGGTTCACCCGCGAAGAGGCCGGCCCAGGTCCCCACAAGGCCACCCCATGCAACCCATCCCCTACTGGCGCCTGTCCAGCTTCTACCTGTTCTATTTCGCCCTGCTGGGCTCCACCGCACCGTTCCTGGCGCTGTACTTCGACCACCTGGGCTTCTCCCCGGCGCGCATCGGCGAGCTGGTGGCCATCCCCATGCTGATGCGCTGCGTGGCCCCCAACCTGTGGGGCTGGCTGGGCGATCGCACGGGCCAGCGCCTGTTGATCGTCCGCCTTGGCGCGCTGTGCACCCTGGCCACCTTCGCCCTGATCTTCTTCGGCAAAAGCTACGCCTGGCTGGCGCTGGTGATGGCCCTGCACGCGTTCTTCTGGCATGCGGTGCTGCCGCAGTTCGAGGTCATCACCTTGGCCCACCTGCACGGGCAAACGTCGCGCTACAGCCAGGTACGTCTGTGGGGTTCGATCGGTTTCATCCTCACCGTGGTTGGCCTGGGCCGCTTGTTCGAGTGGTTGAGCCTGGACATCTACCCGGTGGCGCTGGTCACGATCATGGCCGGCATCGTTGCCGCCAGCCTGTGGGTGCCCAATGCCCAGCCGGTGGAACAGGGCGGGCGCAGCGGCACGGGGGGCTTCCTGCAGCAGTTGCGTGCCCCGGGGGTGATCGCGTTCTACGCGTGCGTGGCCCTGATGCAGCTCAGCCACGGACCGTACTACACCTTCCTTACCCTGCACCTGGAGCACTTGGGCTACACGCGCGGTGCCATCGGCCTGTTATGGGCGCTTGGGGTGGTGGCCGAGGTGCTGATGTTCATGGTCATGAGCCGCCTGTTCGCCCGTTTCAGCGTGCAGCGCGTGCTGTTGGTCAGCTTCCTGCTGGCGGCATTGCGCTGGCTGCTGCTGGGCAACCTGGCCCAGGAGCCGGCAGTACTGATCTTCGCCCAGCTGCTGCACGCGGCCACCTTTGGCTGCTTCCATGCCGCCTGCATCGCGTTCGTCCAGGCCAGCTTCGGTGCCCGCCAGCAGGGCCAGGGCCAGGCGCTTTACGCAGCGCTATCGGGTACCGGCGGTGCGCTGGGGGCGCTGTACTCAGGCTACAGCTGGAAGCTGCTGGGCCCCACCTTCACCTTTGGTATGGCCAGTGCCGCAGCCTTGGCCGCAGCCGTTATCATTGCCCTTTGTTCGCAACCGACCAGGACCCGCCCCTGATGAGCATTCTCAGCGTTTTCCACCCCGCCAGCCCGGCACTGCCGAACAAGGTGCTGACTCACCACGACGACATCGCCGCTACGTTGGCCGAGCAGGGCGTGCGCTTTGTGCATGCCGAACCTGGCCTGCGGGTGCGCCCGGGCACGGCCCAGGACGAGGTGCTGGAGGTTTGCCGCGTGTATCTGGATGAGTTGATGACGGCGCATGGCAGCAAGGCCTTCGCGCTGCTCAACCGCGACGGTGAAGACCCGGCACAGGTCGATGTGCGGGATGAGCATGTGCATGATGCCGACGAGCTGTTCGCCGTGATCAGCGGGCGGGCGCAGGTTGGTCTGCGGCTGGGGGACTGGGTGTATTCGGTGCTGTGCGAGAAGGGTGACCAGCTGCTGGTGCCGGCCGGGACGCGGCGCTGGGTTGAGCTGGGTGATACACCGTTTTGCCTGGCATTGCGCTTGTATGGCAGCGAGCAGGGTGTGGAGGCGCGGTTTACCGGGGATGTAACGGCGCGGGCGTTTCTGGGGGTCGACGAGTTGTAATGGCATTGCCGGCCTCTTCGCGGGTGAACCCGCTCCTACATTGACTGCGCGATGCCAAGGGCGGCGCAACCGTCGGTCGTAGGAGCGGGTTCACCCGCGAAGAGGCCAGTTCAGGCAATACGCCCCTCAGCGGTAAGTCGGCAGGGCAAACCGCTGCTGGCTCTGCAGCATCGAAATGACCGGCAATTCACTGGCCTCTTCAGCCAGGTCACGACGGATGGCACTGATCGCCCAGGACAGCTGTTCGGCACTGTGCAATTGCCCGTAGGTCAGCACCCGGCGGGTAACCTTGCCATCCGCTGCGCGCAGGGTAAGCAGTACACCGCCATCGGGCCGGGCTTTGGTATTTACCTGATAGGCCGAAAATACCGAGGCGAACTTTTGCTGGATGAGGTCCATATCAACTCCTGGCTGTTGTGTGGCAGACATGAGTTGATGGTTGCAGTGACCGTGCCAGAATCCTGTTTGGCGAAAAACCCAGTAAATACAGGCGGTTACGGGGAATTTGCAGAAGCGGCATCGTGCAGGCTGCACGGTCGTGCATTTTGCACAGTGCATTTTGCACGGGTCAGGGTTTGCCTATCGGCCTCATAGAATCTGAACCTTTGACCGCAATGGCATGCCTGACGAACACTTGGGCCATCAATTATGCCAGGAGGTTCCCTATGTCCAGCCAAGCCGCACCCGCCACCATGACCGATGACGAAACCGCTGCGTTCGCCGAGCAGGTGTTCGAACGTGCCCGCCAGGGCGACGCCGACATGCTCGGGCGCCTGCTTGCCAGCGGCCTGCCGGCCAACCTGCGTAATCACAAGGGCGATACCTTGCTGATGCTGGCCAGCTACCACGGCCACCACGAGGCGGTGCGCGTGCTGCTGGCGCAAGGTGCCGATCCGCTGATTGCCAACGACAATGGCCAACTGCCGATTGCCGGTGCCGCATTCAAAGGGGACCTGGCGATGATTCGCCTGCTGGTGGAGCATGGCGTGCCGGTGGATGCCGCCGCGCAGGACGGTCGCACCGCGCTGATGTTGGCGGCGATGTTCAACCGCAGCGAAATCCTCGACTATCTGCTGGCCCAGGGGGCCGACCCGGCGCACCAGGACGCCCGCGGCATCACCGCCCTGATGGCGGCGCAAACCATGGGCGCAGCAGACACCGCCGCGCGCCTGCAAGTGCTGGCCGGCTAACCGCCTGGGGGCATTTGCGGCTATCCTTGGCGACTTTTCACCCGTCGCAGGCCCCCTTTCATGAAAACTCAGTTGCTCGAATTCATCAGCCTCATTGGCGCCGGCTGCATGCGTGAGGCAGATATCGAGCGTATCGCCGACGAGGCCGCCCAGGCCTACGCCGACCCTGTCGCCTTCCTGGCCGCCAACCCCGACATCAACTACGACGACACTTTCCCGATGCCTTTGGGCGAATGGGTGGTGCTGGGCAGCCTGCCGGATACCGTGGTGTTCCAGGCCGACAGCTACCAGGCGCTGTTCCAGCAGATCAGCGACTCGTTCGACAACAGCGTGCCGTTTACCCTCAAGCCCAAGCAACTGGCCCGTACCGAGCCACTGACCGCGCTCAACCGTATCCAGGTGCAGATGGGCGCGCTGAACAAGGAGGCCGGGGGTTATGTGCTGCTCAACTTCAGCCAGTTGCTCGATGATGAACTGCAGATGGTCATGGTGGGGCAGCAGGACCTGGCGCGGGTAATGGAGCTGGGGGCAGCGCTGGGCATCAAGGTCGAGCCGGCGCTGGAAGCACTGAAGGTCGCCGTACACATCTAAAGCCTGGCACAGGCCTTGTGGGTGCAACTGTCTTGCTCAATTTCTGAAAGCTGGCGCGAGCCGTGTGTGTGGCCTTGTGTCGCGAAAGGGCTGCACAGCAGCCCCGGGGTTTCAGCGTCGATGCAAATAATGCCGGGGCCGCTTCGCGGCCCTTTCGCGACACAAGGCCGCTCCCACAGGCCGGTGTTCAGCCTCAGCCCAGCGCAGTATCGAGAAACATCATCACCGCAAACCCATCCATCAACCCCGGGTAATGGAGCTGGGAGCATCGCTGGGCAGCTAGGTCGAGCCGGCGCTGGAAGCCCTGAAGGTCGCCGTACACATCTGAAGCCTGGCATAGGCTTTGTGGGAGCGGCCTTGTGTCGCGAAAGGGCTGCACGGCAGCCCCGGGATTTCAGCGTCGGTGCAAATAATGCCGGGGCCGCTTCGCGGCCCTTTCGCGACACAAGGCCGCTCCCACAGGCCGGTGTTCAGCTTCAGCCCAGCGCAGTGTCGAGAGACATCATCACCGCAAACCCACCCATCAACCCCGGGTAATGGAGCTGGGAGCATCGCTGGGCAGCTAGGTCGAGCCGGCGCTGGAAGCCCTGAAGGTCGCCGTACACATCTGAAGCCTGGCATAGGCTTTGTGGGAGCGGCCTTGTGTCGCGAAAGGGCTGCACAGCAGCCCCGGGGTTTCAGCGTCGATGCAAATAATGCCGGGGCCGCTTCGCGGCCCTTTCGCGACACAAGGCCGCTCCCACAGGCCGGTGTTCAGCTTCAGCCCAGCGCAGTGTCGAGAGACATCATCACCGCAAACCCACCCATCAACCCCGGGTAATGGAGCTGGGAGCATCGCTGGGCAGCTAGGTCGAGCCGGCGCTGGAAGCCCTGAAGGTCGCCGTACACATCTGAAGCCTGGCATAGGCTTTGTGGGAGCGGCCTTGTGTCGCGAAAGGGCTGCACAGCAGCCCCGGGATTTCAGCGTCGGTGCAAATAATGCCGGGGCCGCTTCGCGGCCCTTTCGCGACACAAGGCCCCTCCCACAGGCCGGTGTTCAGCTTCAGCCCAGCGCAGTGTCGAGAAACATCATCACCGCAAACCCACCCATCAACCCCAGGGTCGCCGCTGTCTGGTGCCCGTTGCGGTGGGTTTCGGGGATCACCTCGTGGCTGACCACAAAGATCATCGCCCCCGCCGCCAGCCCCATGCTGATCGGGTAGGCGAGGGCAAAGCCGGTAGAAATCCCCAGCCCGATCACCGCCCCTAGCGGCTCCATCAGGCCCGACCCTATCGCCACCAACGCGGCCTTCAGGTTGGAAAGCCCCGTGGCGCGCAAGGCCAGCGCCACGGCCAGCCCCTCGGGGATGTCCTGAATGGCGATGGCACTGGTCAGTGGCAGGCCGATGTTCATGTCGCCATTGGCAAAGCTCACGCCAATCGCCATGCCTTCAGGCAGGTTGTGCAGGGTAATCGCCAGCACAAACAGCCACACCCGGCTGATGCGCTCGGCTTCGGGGCCGCACGGGCCGGTGCTTTCGTGTTCATGCGGGGTGAAGCGGTCCAGGCCCAGCATCAGCAGCACACCCAGGCCCATGCCCAGCACCACGGTAAACGCAGCGGCCGGGCCGTTGCCCGTGATCTCTCGGGCAGCCTCCAGGCCCGGCAAAATCAGCGAAAACGAGCTGGCGGCCAGCATCATGCCGGCAGCAAAGCCCAGCATCACGTCCTGGGTGCGCGCGTTGACATCGCGCAGCACCACTGCCAGCACGGCGCCCAGTGCGGTGGCCCCAAAGCCGGACAACCCGCCCAGCATGGCCAGGTGCAGGTTGTCGGCATGGTCGCCGTTCACCGCGTTCCAGAGGCTGGCGGCCAGCAGCACGCACACCGCCAGCAGGCTCAGCCCCAGGCCGGCGCTGAGCCAGGGGGTATCGGAAACCTGCTGGCGCCAGGCCTGCAGCAGTGAAGAGGGGGCGGCGCTTTGGCTGTGAGTGGGCGGCATGCGAACCTCGAATCAGTGAATGCAGTCAGTCTACCGAGGGACCTGCGACATCCGCCAAGGATTCCCTTCTATTGGTGCGATAGCTGACTATGCTGTGCAGCAAAGCCTCTGGACAGGAATTCAGACATGGGATCTACCTTCAACAGCCTGGTCGGGCTGATCATTCTGGCGCTGGATATCTGGGCCATTCTCAACGTGATCAAGAGTGGCAGCGAGGTGGGCATCAAGGTGTTGTGGATCTTGTTGATCGCCTTGCTGCCGGTGGTGGGGCTGGTGATCTGGGCGATTGCCGGGCCGCGGGGAAATGTGCGGCTCTAGGCGCGTTACTGACATAGCCAGTAATAGGGCCGTGACAAAATTTTCACATTGGTTTAAACAGAATCCGCACCCGCATAATGCTGCGTTGGCCTAGCGCCATCGCCTCTTCGCAAACCGCAATCCTAGGACCTTCCCATTCATGGCTAACACGGACGCCTTGAAGCAACAGGGCGCGCGAACGTCATTTTCGCCGACCTTGAAATCCCACCTGGCCTATACGCTGCTCAGCGGCCTGGTGATCATGCTGATGCTCAGCCTCGTGCGCCTGGCGCTGCTGGCCTACAACAACGACATGGTCGGCGATACCCCTTATTCGACGGTCGCCGAAGGCTTCCTCAACGGCTTGCGCTTCGACCTGCGGGTGGTGGTTTACATCAGTATTCCGCTGCTGCTGGCCATCCTCAGCCCCTGGGCCATGGCCCGGCGTGGCGTGTTCCGTTTCTGGCTGACCCTCGCTTCGAGCGTGGTGATGTTCCTCGGCCTGATGGAAATGGACTTCTACCGCGAGTTCCACCAGCGCCTCAACGGCTTGGTTTTCCAATACATCAAGGAAGACCCGAAAACCGTCATGAGCATGCTCTGGTACGGTTTCCCGGTGGTCCGCTACCTGCTGGCCTGGGCCTTCGGGACCTGGCTGCTGAGCCTGCTGTTCAAAGGTATCGATCGCGCCACCCGTGCCGAAGGCCTGTACCGCGTTGCCCCGTGGTACAAGCGCCTGGCGGTATTCATGGTGATCTTGCTGGTGGCCGTGGTCGCTGCCCGTGGCACCCTGCGCCAGGGCCCGCCGATGCGCTGGGGTGATGCCTTCACCACGGACTCCAACTTCGTCAACCAGCTGGGCCTGAACGGCACCCTGACCCTGATCGACGCTGCCAAGAGCCGTTTTGGCGAGGACCGTGCCAACATCTGGAAGCCAGTCCTGGAGCAGGACGTGGCCACGCAAAGTGTGCGTGAGCAACTGCTGACCGCCCACGACACGCTGGTCGACGCCGACGAAGCCGCTATCCGCCGCGACTTTGTGCCGCCGGCTGACCGTACCCTGCCGATCAAGAACGTGGTGGTGATCCTGATGGAAAGCTTCGCCGGCCACTCGGTAGGCGCGCTTGGCAGCCCCAACAACATCACCCCGTACTTCGACAAGCTGGCCAAAGAAGGCCTGCTGTTCGACCGCTTCTTCTCCAACGGCACCCATACCCACCAGGGCATGTTCGCCACCATGGCCTGCTTCCCCAACCTGCCAGGTTTCGAATACCTGATGCAGACCCCGGAAGGCGGCCATAAGCTGTCGGGCCTGCCGGCGCTGCTCAGCGCCCGTGACTACGACGACGTGTACGTCTACAACGGCGACTTTGCCTGGGACAACCAGTCCGGGTTCTTCGGCAACCAGGGGATGACCACCTTCATCGGCCGTAATGACTTCGTCAACCCGGTGTTCTCCGACCCGACCTGGGGTGTGTCCGACCAGGACATGTTCGACCGCGGCAACGAAGAGCTGGCCAAGCACGATGGCAAGAAGCCGATCTACGCGCTGCTGCAGACGCTGTCCAACCACACGCCGTATGCCCTGCCGAAGGATTTGCCGGTAGAGAAAGTGACCGGCCAGGGCCGTCTGGACGAGCACCTGACCGCCATGCGTTATTCGGACTGGGCGCTGGGCCAGTTCTTCGAGAAGGCGCGTAAAGAGCCTTACTTCAAGGACACCCTGTTCGTCATCGTCGGTGACCATGGCTTTGGCAACCACCAGCAGGTTACCGAGCTGGACCTGGGCCGCTTCAACGTGCCGCTGCTGCTGATTGCCCCGGGCATTCAGGAGAAGTTCGGTGCGGTGAACCACACTGTGGGTACCCAGGTCGACATCGTGCCGACCATCATGGGCCGCCTGGGTGGCAAGGCTCGCCACCAGTGCTGGGGGCGTGACCTGCTCAACCTGCCCGAGGGTGACCAGGGCGTGGGCATGATCAAGCCGTCGGGCAGCGAGCAGATTGTCGGGCTGGTGCAGGGTGACCGTATCCTGATCGAGTCCAAGGACATGAGCCCGCGGATGTACCGCTACCAGTTGGGCAGCGAGTTCAAGGCCGAACTGATCGAAAGCCCGGACCAGCCGGAAATGCTCAAGAAGCTGGAAGCGTATATCCAGACGGCGACCAAGAGCCTGCTGGATAACACCGCTGGCGTGGTGCACGGCACACCGAAGTAAACCGGGGCCGCGTTGCGGCCCATTCGCGGGCTTGCCCGCTCCCACAGGCATTGCACAGGGTTCGAACCTTGTGCTGGCCCTGTGCGAGCGGGCAAGCCCGCGAATGGGCCCCGCACAATTTTCCCAGACTGAACATTATCCCCGCCCCAAGGTCAGTTATTCAGGCATCACACACCTGGTGTTCGTTGACTGAGAGGGTCCGTTCAATGAAAGAGTGGGAAGTCATTTTTGCCGACCAGAAGGGCGAACCGTCCACATTGCTGTTGCATGCCGAGCATTGCCCCAGCGAGGAAGACGTTGCGCGGGCCATCCGCTCACACCTGTTTCCGGTGATGGACGAGCTGGACCTCAACGACTTCCAGGACCGTATCATCTCCCCAACCGCACGCTGGCTCAAAGAGCATAGTGGTGTGACCATCACCAGCATTCACGAAGTCCCCTGAACCACACGTTTGCGTGGTGCCTTGGCAGGCACTACGCTGGAGAAGGGCCTGCCTGTTCTGCGGGTTGGCGCCGCTACAATTCGCGTCTTGCATCAGCTCGAACTGCACGGCCTTTGCCGGCAGGTGCGTAGTGCACGGAAAGTCTATCCATTGCTTTATTCAGGAGGACGATTCATGAGCAGCCAGAACGACGATATCAGCAGCAACGTCCTGCGCCAGATGAAAGCAGGCGGTTTCGACTTCACCCAGATCCACCCCATCGAGTTCTATGCCGTATTCCCGGACGAAGCAGGGGCCCGTCGTGCAGCCGGGCAGTTTCGCGGGGAATCGCTCAATGCCCAGGTGAAGGAGCTGGGCGACGGTGCCTGGCACCTGGAACTGAGCAAGGTCATGTACGCCACCCATGGCGGGATTGGCGACTTTGAAGAGGCCTTCGAGCAGTTGGTGACACCGTATGGGGGTGAGGTGGAAGGGTGGGGCGTCAAGCACGAACGGCTCACGGCCTGACAGTTTTGTGTTGGCCCGTTCGCGGGTTAACCCGCGCCTACACATTGATGGAGGGTGGACACCCCCTGCCGTTGTAGGAGCGGGTTCACCCGCGAATACGGTGGCGGCGGCAACGATGAACGGCCGGGGATATTGGCCAGCAGGACCGGCCCTTTCGCGGGTGAACCCGCGCCTACGACGACCTGTGTCCACCCTCCACCACCGTGTAGGCGCGGGTTTACCCGCGAAGAGGCCCTCAAGGCTTACGCGCTGCCATGTGCCCCAAATAGGCCAGCAGCGCATCCAGTTCCTGTTCACTCAACACACTTTCGGCAAACCCCGGCATCTTCGCCTGCGGCCACCGCCGCAGGCTTTGCGGGTCGCGTATCAACTTGCGTAAATAAACCGGCTGAAAATACTCGGTCGGGTTATACGGCACATTCAAGTCCGGCCCCACCTGCCCATCCCCCGCACCGTTCAACCGGTGGCACACCAGGCAATTCTGCTGGAACAGGGCAAAGCCCTGGCGCACCGGGCTGTCGGCCGGCAGCTTCGGGTCGGGTAGCAGCGCAGGAAACCGCTGGTCCACCGGGGCCAGCTTGCGAAGGGTGGCGATCTGGAATGGCCACTGTTCAGGGCGGATGCCGCTGGCCTGCGGCGCAGTCCACACCAGGTAGAACGGCCCGGCACCTGGCTTGCCTGGACCCAGTGACGGCCACGGCGTGTCGGGGTCTTCCACGGCCAGCCATGCCCGTGCCGGCCCTTGCTGCAGCAAGGGCGCAGCGGGCATTTCGGCGGCAAAGCCATCCAGCGCCACGGCCTGAAGGTGATCGCTGGCAGTCACGCCTTTCAGCAGCGTGACCAGTGGCACCGCCCGATAGTGCATGGGGCGTTTGTAGGATACGTCCTGTTCGATGCTGATGTCCTGGGCCTCAGGGTGGCCAAGCAGTTCGGCGCTGCTCCACTGGCGCGGTGTCGCGCCCAGTTCAAGGTGCAGTTGCGCCGCCGACAATGGCAGGCTCAGGAGCAACGCTAGCAGGGCAAGGCAGTGGCGCATAGGCGATCTCCGACCATCAAGGCCAGCAGGTTACCTGTGCGTTGCCCGTTGGCGCCACTGCCGCAGTCAGCCAAACAAACGTGTCAGGTTCGGCAAGATCAACAGCAACGTGGTGGCAAATAAAATGAGCCCAGCTTGGCGAATTTTCGATTGTCTGAACATGGCGGACCGCCTTCTTGTTGTTATTCCTGAATACCCGTTGGCTTCCTTGTCGCGCTTCGGGTCGATCGCAGCGGCGTTGAATGGCGCCGGACTGCTTGCCGCTTGAAAGTGGATATACCTTCAACAGTAGGGTGTGCGTTATCCATATTTGAGAACCCTTTGTTCTAACCGTGCACTAAAACCATTCCTCTGGCTATGAGGCTAAGTGCTATCTAGCTGACACGCTCTATCTAGACAGTGGCGCAAGTACCCGGCAGGCGCCGACGAAATGTGACCGTTCGTCAGTGCAGCCTACTTGCTTGTACGTGCCTTTCGCGGCAGTCTCTACAGCAGATTCCCACCCATGTCGTTCAGGACTACCCCTATGTCGTTACGCATCTGCATCCTTGAAACCGATGTCCTGCGACCGGAGTTGACGGCGCAATATCAGGGCTACGGCAGGATGTTCGAGCAGCTCTTCTCGCGTCAGCCGATTGCCGCCGAATTTTGTGTGTACAACGTGATGCACGGCGACTATCCCGCCGACAGTGAAAAGTTTGATGCCTACCTTGTGACGGGCAGCAAGGCCGATTCGTTCGGTACCGACCCGTGGATCCAGACGCTAAAGGCCTACCTGCTCAAGTTGTACGAGCGCGGTGAAAAGCTGCTGGGCGTGTGTTTTGGCCACCAGTTGCTGGCCTTGACCCTGGGTGGCAAGGCCGAGCGGGCTGAGCAAGGCTGGGGCGTGGGTATTCATCGCTACTCGTTGGCGGCGCATGCGCCCTGGATGGACCCGGAGGTGTCGGAGCTGACCTTGCTGATCAGTCACCAGGACCAGGTGACCGAACTGCCGGAAGGCGCTACGGTGATTGCCTCCAGCGATTTCTGCCCGAATGCGGCGTACCACATTCGCGACCAGGTGCTGTGCTTCCAGGGCCACCCGGAATTCGTGCATGACTACTCCCGAGCACTGCTCGATGCGCGCCAGGAATACCTGGGTGACGAGGTGTACCACAAGGCCGTTGCCAGCCTGGCCACCGAGCACCAGGGTGATTTGGTAGGGGAGTGGATGTTGCGGTTCATCCAGCAGCCATCAAAGGCCAGCGACAGCGCCGCTTAAGCGGTGGCAACCCTTCGCGGGCACGCCCGCGAAGAGGCCATCAAAGCCAACCCGATTTCTTGAAGCTGGCATACAACCCGGCACACCCCGTCGCAATCACCCCCAGTACCGCGAAGTAACCGTAGTGCCAGCTCAGCTCCGGCATGTTCTGGAAGTTCATCCCGTAAACCCCGGCAATGGCCGTAGGGAATGCCAGAATCGCCGCCCAGGCCGCGAATTTGCGCTGCACGATGCTTTGCCGTGACGATTCCAGCAGCATGCCGATCTCGATCGTCTGGCTGGCAATGTCGCGTATGCCGGCCAAGTCTTCCATCTGCCGTGTCACGTGAATTTGCACATCACGAAAGTACGGGCGCATGTTCTTGTCGATGAACGGGAAGCTCAGGCGCTGCAGTTCTTCGCTCACTTCAACCAGGGGTGCCACGTAGCGGCGCAGGCGCAGGATGTCACGGCGCAGGCTGTGCAGGCGGCGGATGTCGTCTTCCCGCAGCGAGCCGCCCAGTACGCTTTCCTCCAGCGCTTCGATCTCGCCATGAATGGCCTCGCTGACCGGTTGGTAGTTCTCGGTGACGAAGTCGAGCAGGGCGTACAGCACGAAGTCTTCGCCATGTTCCAGCAGCAGGGGCCGAGCCTCGCAGCGCTGGCGGACCATGGCGTAGGATTTGGAGTGGCCGTTGCGGCAGGTGATGATGTAGCCGTTGCCCGCGAAGATATGGGTCTCGATGAATTCCAGTTTGCCTTCGTGGCGCACTGGCGAATAAGTGACGATGAACAACGCGTCACCGAAGGTTTCCAGCTTGGGCCGGCTGTGTTTTTCCAGGGCATCTTCGATGGCCAGTTCGTGCAGGTTGAACTGCGACTGCAGGTTGGCCAGCTCTTCGGCATTGGGCTCTTCCAGGCCGATCCACACAAAATGCCCCGGCTTGCGCGCCCACTCGCTGCCTTCGTCGATGCTGATGTTGGTGACCTTTCTGCCGGCGCTGTACACCGCCGATGCCACGACTCGACCCATGGTTGTCCGCTTATTCGATTGAACACGGATACAGCTTGGGCTGTACCCGGCTCCAGAGCAACCCCGGATCAGGCCAGTTCTTTTTCCATGCGGTCAATGCACTGCTGCATTTGCACCCGGCATTGCTCGATCAGCGCGGGCAGGTCCTGCAGCGTCATGCCCGTCGTGGCAATGGGCGGCAGCGAGCGCACAATCACCGTGCGCTGGCGCCAGCTGTTCAGACTCAGGCGCCTGGCATAGCGGCTGACGCAGACCGGCACGATCGGCACACCGGCCTCGATGGCCATGTGAAACGCGCCTTTCTTGAACGCCAGCAAATGCTCGCCGGGATTGCGGGTGCCTTCGGGGAAAATCCAGATCGAGGTGTCGTCCTGCAGAACCCGGGTGGTCTTCTGTATGGCCCTGCGTGCCTGATAGGCATTCTTGCGGTCGACCAGCACGTTGCCGCCCAGCCAGAACAATTGGCCGAACAGCGGGATCCAGCCCAGGCTCTTCTTGCCGATGGCGACGGTGCGTTGCGGCACCACTTGGCCCAGCACGAACAGGTCGAAGTTGGACTGGTGGTTGGCCACGATCACACACCCGGGTGGATGGTCCCACAATGGGCCGACTTCGGCCTTGACCTTGATGCGCATCAGCCAGGTGGCCGGCAAGCTGTAGAGCCGGGCGAAAACGCGGCTGTTGTCAGGGTTGAAGGGGCGGCACAGACCAATGATCAGGCCCACGGCGCCAACGGCAAGAAAATGCAGCCCCAGCAGGAACATACGCAATGAATAAAGCATGGTACGGCTCACACCAGACGGTCGCGGGGCAGTGTACGGGTGTGCACTGGTTGGGGCAAACCTTGGTGCAGGCCTGTTCCGGCCTTTTCGCGGGCAAGCCCGCGAAAAGGGCCCGTGCGTCTAGCCCATATGCTGCTGATCCAGCTTGATCGCCTTGTCCAGCGCCTCCAGCAGCCCTTTGCGCACTTTCAGCTTGGTGTTCTTGTGCGCCAGCATGTTCAGCTTCTTCAGCTCTCGTGCTGCAGTCATTGCCGCTTCCTGCAACTGCTCGGCCGGTACCACCTTGTCGAGGAAGCCGGCATCCACGGCACCCTGCGGGTCAAATACTTCGGCATTGATCACCGAGCGGTGGAAGGCCGAGCGGCGCAGGCGGTCGCGGGCCAGTTCAATGCCGGCGTGGTGCATGGTCATGCCGATTTGCACTTCGTTCAGGCATACCTTGTATGGCCCATCGACGCCAATGCGGTAGTCGGCCGACAGCAGCAGGAAGGCGCCCTTGGCCACCGCATTGCCGGGGCAGGCGACCACCACCGGGAACGGGTGCGACAGCAGCCGGCGGGCGAGGGTGGAACCGGCGGTGACCAGGCTGATGGCGTCCTTGGGGCCGCGGGTCATCACCTTGAGGTCGTAACCGCCTGACAGAATGCCCGGCTGCCCGGTGATGATCACTACTGCACGCTCCTCGGTAGCGCGGTCCAGCGCTGCATTGAAGGCAGTGATGACGTCCGGCGAGATGGCATTGACCTTGCCGTTGTTCAGGGTAAGGGTGGCGATGCCGTCTTCGGCGTGGTAGGTAATCAGCTCGCTCATGGCAGAGTCCTTTTGTTGGCGTGGCGACGACGTTACCCAGCGCCAGGGGCGAGGTAAAGCAGCAAGGCTGACTGGTCGGTCAGTGCTCATGGCAGCCCAAGTGCAAATACATGAAAAAATTGAAAAAAATGCTTGCCAAAGGGAAAGTCTTTCACTAAATTAGCGCACCTCGACAGGCCGCAAGGCTTGAAGAGAAACGGTGAAGTGTCCGAGTGGTCGAAGGAGCACGCCTGGAAAGTGTGTATACGAGAAATCGTATCAAGGGTTCAAATCCCTTCTTCACCGCCACATTCTACGAAAAGCCCCCGCGCTGAAAAGCACGGGGGCTTTTTGTTTTCAAGGCCATTGGGGCTGCTGCGCAGCCCATCGCGACACAAGGCCGCTTGTGTCTTGATGGGGGATTAGAATCTGGAGTGAGAGCGGTGAATGGCAAGCTGAATGCCGTAGGTGCCTTGAGCACGTGTGGGAGCACAAGCTGCCATTCACCGTTCCACTTTGGCGAGAGCCCGAACAGTTGGATGCGGCTCTGATCTCGAATCACAAGCGTGGGCCAAGCCAAAGTCCTCTCACTGTGTTGAGTTTAGGAGGTTTTGGTGATGGCTTCCTTCTTGGGTATCGATGTTTCCAGTCTCTCCCTTGATGCTGCGGTGCGGCCACAGGGCATCAAAATGCATTTAAGCAATGATCCCACAGGCTTTGAGGCGCTACTGGAGAGCCTTCGCAAGCTCAGTATCAAGCGCGTCCTGTTAGAGGCGACGGGTGGCTACGAGCGAGATGTCATGCGTTTTCTACAGGACGCTGGCTACAAGGTCATACGCGTTAATCCCAGGCGAGCCAGGTCATTCGCTGACTCTCTAGGCATCAAGGCCAAGACTGACGCCATCGACGCCGAGGTTCTGGCGCACTATGCCGAAGTCATTCCAGATCAACCCTCCCTGCGAATCAGCCCCGAACGAGCGCTTCTGCGAGAGTTGCTTCAGCAACGTGATCGGTTGGTTCAACAGCGAGATGACGACCTGCGGCGCCTGAAGCAGGTGCAATCGACTGCAGTTGCTAACTACCTGAATGCCAACCTGAAACACTTCAAAGCGCAGATCAAACTGGTTGAGCGTGAGATCGAACAGCAAACCGCGATGCTGAACGACGAACGGGTTACCCAACTGATTAAAGTGAAAGGCATTGGGATGGTGACAGCGGGCAAGCTAGTAGCGCTGCTGCCGGAGCTGGGTCGGGTTGAATCCAGAGAAATTGCCTCCCTGGTCGGAGTGGCGCCCTTCAACCACGACAGCGGGAAATTCATGGGCAAGCGCTCTATCTCTGGCGGACGATTTGCGGTCAGGCGATCGCTGTACATGGCATGCCTTGTGGCGATGAGATACAACCCAGCACTCAAGGCTCGTTATCAGTCACTGCGGGAGCGCGGAAAACTTCCCAAAGTCGCTATCGTGGCCTGCATGAGAACGTTCATCGTGCGGTTAAATGCCATGCTCAGAACGGGTACATCATGGCTCGATCTAGTGCTACCGCAGCCTGAAAGTACAACGTAAATCCAGAACGCAGCGTGAGCCGCGTGGAAGCGGGCTTGCCCGCGAAGCCAACACCGTGGTGGATGGCACGGGCTTCGCCCGTGTTCGCGGGCAAGCCCGCTCCCACAGGGAAGGCGCCAGCTTTTAGAAATTGAGCAAGACAGTTGCTCCCACACGGATCGCGCCAGCTTTTAGAAATTGAGCAAGACAGTTGCTCCCACAGGCAATTGGAGTGCCCCCAAGAAGTTGGACACCAATCCAACCCCTTGGGAGCAGTCCACACCTGTGGGAGCGGCCTTGTGTCGCGAAAGGGCCGCAGAGCGGCCCCGGCAATCTAGAAGGTGATCGAAGCCGAAAGCCGAGCGGTACGCGGTGCCCCCTGGAACAGGTAGTTATCCCCCAGGTAATCGCCCACATCGCGCCAGTATCGCTTGTCCAGCACGTTATCCACCGTCAGCCGCAGCACCGTGTCATACCCGCCAACACGGGTACTGTAGCGGCTGCCAAGGTCGAACACGGTATACCCGCCAACCTCCACATTGCCCGCCTGGCTCGCATACTTGCTGGCGCTATACCGCGCCCCGCCCAGCAGCGCCAGCCCCGGAACCGGCAGGGCATATTCCGCATGCAGCGCCGCCCGGAATTTAGGCACGTTGATCGCCTGGTGGCCTTCATAGGCTTCGGTGCCGCTGTTCTGCACCCGCGCCCGAATGGCTGCCGCACTGGCCTGTACCTGCAGGTTCGGGGTCACCCGACCGCTGGCGCCCAGTTCCAGGCCGGTATTTTTCTGCTGGCCTTGCTGCACGTAGGTGAAGTTGCCGGTGCCGTCTGGGCGCGCGTACTGGTACGCCTGGCGGATCTGGAACAGGGCGGCACTCAGGCTCAGGCCTTGCCAGTCGTGCTTGAGGCCAAGTTCCAGTTGGCGGGAGGTGGTGGGTGCAAGGATTTCAGCTGCATTGCTGGCGAACCAGGGGGCCGTGCCTCCGGCAGACAGGCCCTTGGCGTAGCTGGCGTATACAGTGGTGTTCGGCTGCGGTTTGTAGATAAGCGCAGCGTTGGGCAGCAGCTCGTATTGGCGGGTATGGCGCCCGGCTACGCCGTTCTCGTCCCAAGTCTTTTCATCCAGGCGCACTTCACGGGCGCCCAGCACGGTCTGCCATTGTTCGTTGAAGCTGATGCGGTCGCTGACGAACAAGCCGTACTGGCGGCTGTCCAGCCGGCGTTCGCTGGCGCCGACGGGTTTGTCGGACGGATCGAGGTCCGGGGCGCTGGTATGGATGTTGCCAGTACCAAGCCACTCGTTGTAGTACGGGCGCTGATCCAGTGTGCGTCGCTGCGCACTGGTACCCACGGTCAGCTCGTGCCCCACCCCCAGCGCATCGAAGTGCCCGTTGAGCATGGCCTGCGCCTCGTCGGTTCGGCGGGTATCGTCGGGGCTGCGGAAGTCATAGATGTCGTAGTCACCATTGCTGCCGAAAAACGCCCCCTCGCTCGAACCCCAGGCAAACGCGCTGTAGTCGTCGATCACCACTTTGCTGCGGGAGGCGCTCACGGTGCCGGTCCAGGTATCGTTGAGGCGGTATTCGAAGCGCCCGCCCAGGTTCAGCGAGTCGTTCTGCACGGGCTTTGCCCAATGCTGGTAGGCCAGGCGGTCTTCCGGGTCGACGCCGTGTGGCACTTCAGTGCCTCCGAGCAGCTGGTAACCCGGCACCGACGACTGTTCGCGGTGTTGATACTCGGCATCCAGCTGCAGGGTGGCATCCGGGTTGATCTGCCAGTCGAATGCCAGCGAGGCGAAGTCGCGCTTGCCGTCAGCGTGGTCGACGTAGGTGCGGATGTCTTCATGGGCCAGGTTGGCGCGCAGGCCGAACTGCTTTTCGCTGCCGAACCAGCCGCCAAGGTCGGTGGCCAGATAGCGTTCGCCCTGTTCGTTGGTCGATACCGTGACGCTACGTATGTCTTCGGCGCGCTTGGTCACATAGTTGATCAAGCCGCCCGGCTCCGACACGCCGGTCTGCAGCCCGGACAGGCCCTTGAGCAATTCCACCTGCTGCTTGTTTTCCAGGGCTACGTTCTGTTCGCCGGCAATGGTCTGGCCATTGATGCGATAGCTACTGGCGGCGTTCAGCTCGAAGCCGCGCACATTGAAGTTTTCGTAGTAGCCGATGGGGGCATAGCTTTCGCCGACCGAGGCATCGCTTTGCAACACTTCGCTAAGCTTGCGTACCTGGCGGTCTTCCAGCAACTGCTGGCTGAACACGCTGACAGAGGCGGGGGTGTCGAGCAGTGGCGCGGGCTGGAAGCCGGCCACCGCGGCCTGGCGTGCCTGGTAGCCATCATTGGCGTAGGTGTCGGAGACCTGCAGCGGGGCCAGCACCACGCTGTCTTCGGCAAGCACAGAGGGGCTCTGCAGGGCCAGGCCCAGGCTGAGCAGGCTCAGGGGCAGGCGGGGGGTGATGCGGGGGCATGCGGTGGGGCTCCTGGATGCGCGATACCTGTACTGGCCCTTTCGCGGGTAAACCCGCTCCTACACTGGTTGGTGGTACACCGGTTGGGATACACCCGTTGGTGATGCACCGGGCGGCGATACACCCGTGGGTGATGCACCGGGTGGCGATACACCGGGTGGCGATACACCAGTTGGTGATACCCCTGTAGGAGCGGGTTTACCCGCGAAGAGGCCGGTACAGGCCATGAAAAAGGCGGCATCTTACCAGCCGCCCTCTACATAAAACGATCCAGGCCCGGCGTATTCAGTCAGCCTGTCTTGATCGGCCGCTTGTGCTGCCGCCAGTTGTCATCGATCTTCGACCAGGTCTTGCCATCGGTAATGGCCATCAGCTTGCGTCCATCCTTGAAGGTGGCCAGGAAGGTCGCTTCTTCTTCCTTGCCACCCAACCACAGCCCGGCCAGCAGCCCTACTGGCCCTGCCACCAGGGCGCCGGCCACGCCCCAGCCCAAGGCGCTACCAAGGCTGCGGTTGGTTTCCAGGCTGGCCAGCCGCAAGTCGCTGATGCGTGCCAGGGAAATCCGCTCACCGGGTGAGGGGCTGCGCGCGGTCTTGAGTGTGAGCGATCCATTGCGATACTCGCCTTCACCTTGCAAGAAATCGCCGGACTGTACCGTGAGTCTTGTCATAAATTCATCCTGTCAGGGAAAGGGCATTCCAGCGCTTAATGAGCGCTGCCCCGGCAGGCAAGTCAACGGCATTGCGACGGAGGGTAGTGCGGTACTTTGTCGCCGTGGCTGGCCTCTTGGCGGGCACGCCCGTACCCACAGGCGTATCACTGCCCTGAGGTTTGTGAAGCACCTGTGGGAGCGGGCGTGCCCGCGAAGAATCCAGCGAGCGTTTTTCAGGCCACCTGCAAGGCATTCTTGCGCTTGCGTTCGGCCCATCCCCAGGCCAGCAACGCCAGCCCGCCAATCACCAGCCCGGCCACCACGATCCCCATCCAGCCCTGGCGCTGGAACAGCTGCGTGCCCAGTAACGACCCAAGCGCCCCGCCGATGAAGTAGCAGGTGATATAACCGGCATTCAGCCGCGTACGTGCCTCCGGCCGCAGGGCGATCACTGCGTTCTGGTTGCTCACATGCACCAGCTGTACCGCCAGGTCGAGCATCAGCACGCCCAGCAGCAAGGCGAGCAGCGACTGTTCGGCAAACCCCAGCGGCACCCACGACAGCAGCAACACCACCAGGCCCACGGTGGTACCCAGCGCGCCCTTGCCGCGGTCTGCCAGGCGCCCGGCCCAGTTAGCCGACAACGCACCCGCCGCACCGGCCAGGCCGAACAGGCCGATCACTGCATCCGAATAGTGGTAGGGGCCTTTCGCCAGCAGAAACGCCAGGGGTGTCCAGAACAGGGCGAACAGGCTGAATGCCAACAGACCGAGCAGCGAGCGCAGGCGCAGCACAGGCTCTTCGATGAACAGACGGAACACGGAGCCGATCAGTGCCGGGTATTTCAGCCCGGCGTGGCTGTGGTGCTGTGGCAGGCTGCGGTACAGCGCCACGGCGGTAACTGCCATCAGCACGGCGGCCAGCACGTAGATACTGCGCCAGCCACCCAGCTCGGCCATGAAGCCGGCAGCAGTACGCGCCAGCAGGATGCCCAGCAGCAGGCCGCTCATCAGCGTGCCGACCGCGCGCCCACGCTGATGCGGCTCGCTCAGGGTCGCTGCCATCGGCACGAGGATCTGTGCCACCACCGAGAACAGCCCGGTCAGCGCCGTGCCGAGCAGCAGCCAGGGCAGGCTGGGTGCACAGGCGCTGATGACCAGGCCCAGGGTGGAGACAACGGTCATCACGGTAATCAGCCGGCGCTGCTCGAACAGGTCGCCCAACGGTGCCAGCAGTAACAGGCCGGCGCCATAGCTGAGCTGCGCGGCAATCACGATGCTGCCGGCGCTGGCGGTGCTCAAGCCAAACTGCTGGGCGATGCTGTGCAGCAGCGGTTGGGCGTAGTAGTTGCTGGCCACGGCCAGGCCTGTGGCGGTGGCCATCAGCAGGATCAAGGCGCGGCTGAGAGTGGGGGTGTGCATGCAATTCTCGTGGGGGCAGTGGTGTGTGGTGATGATTATCAGGAAGTGTCAGGCATGACACCAATGTATAGTTTTCAACCTATTCATCTTGAAAGCAGATAAATCGATGAACCTCAAGCAGCTCGAATATGCCCTTGCCGTGGCCGACACCGGCAGTTTTACCCGCGCGGCGGAGCGCTGCCATGTGGTGCAGTCGGCCCTTAGCCATCAGGTGGCGCGGCTGGAGGCGCAGCTGGGGGTGAGCCTGTTCGAGCGTAGTTCGCGACGGGTGCGCCTGACACCTGCGGGGGAGGCCTTTGTGCTCAGTGCACGGCCCGCGGTGGAGGCGGCCCGGCGCATTGCCGATGACGTGGCGGCGGCCTGCGGCCAGGTGCGCGGGCGGCTGGCGATTGGTGAAATCAGCTCGCTCACCGCGCTGGACCTGGTCGATCTGTTGGCGGTGTTTCACGGTCGTTTCCCGGATGTGGATGTACGCTGGCTCACGGCCAAGAGCGAATTGCTGATTGCTGATGTGCTCGAGCGGCGCCTGGACGTGGGTTTTATCGGGCTGTGGCAGGGCGAGGTGGTGCAGGGCGTGCAGCATCGGTTGCTGGCCCGGGAAGAACTGGTGGCGGTGTTGCCGTTGGGGCATCGCCTGGCGGGCAGGGCACAACTGGCGCTGGCTGACTTGGCAGGTGAGGTGTTGGTGGATTTCCCCGAAGGCACCGGGGCGCGACGCCAGACCGACGAGGCGTTTGAAGCATTGGGGTTGCAGCGTCGGGTGCAGTTCGAGATCGGGCATGTTCGTCTGGTGGAGAAATTCGTGCAGCGGGGCATGGCCGTCGGCCTGGTGCCCGAGCGGGTGGCTCAAGGCATCGAAGGGGTGGCAGTGGCGCGGTTGGTGGATGCCCCGGTGCGGCACTTGTATGCGGTGTGGTCGTCCAGCCCCACACCGGCTGCCCGGGCTTTTCTGGACGTGATGGGACAGTGCCTGGGGGCACAGAAAGGCTAGCCTGTGCCGGCGTTGTCGCGGCACAGGCAACCGTTCAATCAGGCTGCAAACCCACCATCTACAGTCAGGCTGGCCCCGGTGATATACCCGGCTTCAGGGCCGGCCAGGTATGCCACAAAGCTGGCAATCTCCTCCGGCTCGCCATACCGCCCAATGGCCATCAGCGGAATCAGGCTCTCGGCAAACTCGCCACTGGCCGGGTTCATGTCGGTGTCCACTGGGCCCGGCTGCACATTGTTCACGGTAATGCCCTGCGGCCCGAGGTCGCGTGCCATGCCGCGGGTCAGGCCAACCAGTGCCGACTTGCTCATGGCATACGGTGCGCCACCGGCAAACGGCATGCGTTCAGCGTTGGTGCTGCCAATGTTGATGATACGACCCCCCTGGCCCATATAGCGTGCGGCGGCCTGGCTGGCGACGAACACGCTGCGTACGTTCACGGCCAGCATGCGATCGAAGTCGGCCAGGTCGAACTCTGTCACCGGGGCCACTGCCAGCACACCGGCGTTGTTGACCAGGATATCCAGCCGGCCCAAGGCTTTTACGGTGTCATCCACCGCCAGTTGCACGGCCGCGGCATCAGCGCTGTCAGCCCGCAGGGCCAAGGCTTTGCCACCGTTTTCGGTAATTTCTCGAGCCAGTTCTTCAGCCGGGCCGGCAGAGCTGACATAGGTGAAGGCCACTTGCGCGCCTTCGCGGGCCAGGCGCCGCACGATGGCTGCACCAATGCCTCGGGAACCGCCCTGAACCAGGGCCACTTTGCCTTCGAGTGTAAGTTGCTTGGACATGCTGTTCTCCTGCTGGAAGCCAGGCCGAAATGCCTTGGATGGGCACAGTATCGGCGCTCGATTGCCTACTGATAAGATGGTAATCACTATCAGCAGAGTAAACCTTTGGTTGCTAATCATGGCCATGGAATCATTCAGCGCGTTGGAATGCTTCATCCGCAGTGCCGAGGTCGGCAGTTTTGCCGAAGCCGCTAGGCGCCTGAGCCTAACCCCGGCTGCCGTGGGCAAGCACGTTGCGCAGCTGGAAGCGCGCCTGGGTGTGCGGTTGTTCCAGCGTAGTACCCGCAAGCTGACCTTGACCGAAGCGGGGCAGCGTTTTCTTGGCGAGGTCAGTGACAGCTTTCGCACCATTCAGTACGCCGTGGCCAACCTGGCCAGTGCAGAAGGCCAGCCGGCCGGGTCGTTACGGGTGAGCATGGGCACCGTGTTCGGGCGTTTGTACGTGCTGCCGTTGCTGGGGGAATTCTTGCGCCGTTACCCGGCGATTACCCCGGATTGGCATTTCGACAACCGCCAGGTCGACCTGATCGGCCAGGGTTTCGATGCAGCGATTGGTGGTGGTTTCGAACTGCCGCCGGGGGTGGTGGCGCGCAAGCTGACCCCCGCGCACCGGGTGTTGGTGGCGGCGCCGGCTTATCTGCAGCGGCACGCGCCGATAGAAGACCCGCAGGCGCTGCAACGCCATGACGGCATCCTGGTGCGGTCACCGCAGACCGGGCGGGTGCGCTCGTGGCCGTTGACCAGCCGTTGGCAGGCGCAGCAGCCGCTGCAATTGCGTCAGGCGATGACCATGAGCGATTCGGACGCGGCGTGCGCGGTGGCCGAGCAGGCGCTGGGCATTGCCCTGGTGAGCCTGCCGTTTGCCGTGCCCTATTTGCTGGCCGGGCGCCTGCTGCGGGTGTTGCCGGACTGGTATGTGGACGATGGGCATATCAGCCTGTATTTCGCCGAGCACAAGCTGTTGCCGGGCAAGACCCGGGCGTTCATCGATTTTGTGGTGCAGCAGTTTGCCGAACAGGGGCTGGCGGGGCGGTTCGATGCCTTGCAGGCCCTTTAGAGAATTATTGCCTGTGCCGGCCCTTTCGCGGGCCCGCCCGCGCCCACAGGGATATCACAGCCCTGAAGGCAGTGGGATCCTTGTGGGAGCGGGCGGGCCCGCGAAGAGGCCGGTTCAGACAACATCGACAATGAACGATACCTGTGCGCCCAGGTTCACCTCGTCATCCACGCGCTTGCCCAGCAGTTGCTGCCCCAGCGGCGATCGTGGGGTAATCACCGTCACCAGTCCGTCACCCTCGCCAATCTTCAACCCCGCTGCCTCAGGCCCGAGAAACAGCCGGCGTTGCGCGCCATCTTCATTTTCCAGGGTCACCAGGTTGCTTACCTGCACACCGCGCGCTGGGTCGTAATCACGCAGCAGCAACTGCTGGTAGATCACCAGCGCCTGGCGGATCTCGGCACTGCGGCGGGCCTGGCCGGTGGCGAGGTACGAGGCCTCCAGGCCCAGCGTGTCATACTTGTTCTCGGCAATGTTCTCTTCGGCGGTGGCGGCCTCGTAGGCGGTTTGCGCCGCGCGGGTCAGCACGTCCAGGTCATGCGCGAGGGTGGCGACAATCAGCGCCAGCAGGTGGGGCTTGTCCATGGTCAGTAACAGAACTCCAGCACGTTGGCCTGGCTTTTTTCGGTGGGCGCGGTACGGTTTTGCTGCAGCCAGAACTGGCACTTGGGGCTGTTGAGGTTGCGCGGGTTGCCTTGGGCGGCATCGGCGGCCTGTTGCAGCGCCTGTTTGTGCAGGATGTCCTTGTAGCGTTCGAACATCTCGGCCTGGGCATCCTGGGCAGTGGCCGGTGCAGGCGTTGCAACGGGGCGGTCTGCATGCGGGGCTACCACCTGGGCCAGAGGTTGCACCTGCTGTGGCCACAACTGCTGGGCCAGCCACAGGCTCGCGGCAATGGCCATGGCGCCCAGCCACAGGCCCAAGGCAACGCACATGATCAACGGCAACGGCTTGAGGGTGATCTTCAATTCACGGTGGCGCGGCATGGCAGCCTCCTGGCAGCGTGGTAGGGGGGCATTGTCGCATGCGCTTGGGCATTTTTCTGCGCAGGTGCTTTTGTCTGCGCCAATTTATGCGCAGAATTCGCTGTTTTTGCACCCGCACGGGAGGGGCGCATGAAAGCCACCTGGGACATCTTCTGCAGCGTCGTCGACAACTACGGCGATATTGGCGTGACCTGGCGCCTGGCCCGGCAGTTGGTGGCCGAGCACGGCCTGGCGGTGCGCCTGTGGGTGGATGACCTCAACGCTTTCACGCCCATGTGCCCTGGCGCCGATGCCACGGCGGCGCAACAGTGGCAACACGGCGTGGATGTGCGCCACTGGCCGGCAGCGTGGTTGCCGGTGGCGCCGGCCGATGTGGTGATCGGGGCGTTCGCCTGCCAGTTGCCTGCGGCGTATGTCGAGGCCATGCGCGCCCTTCCGCAGCCGCCGCTCTGGCTCAACCTCGAGTACCTGAGTGCCGAGGACTGGGTGGAGGGTTGCCATGGTTTGCCTTCGCCGCAGCCCAACGGTTTGCGCAAGGTATTTTTCTTCCCGGGCTTTACCGACAAAACGGGTGGTTTGCTGCGCGAGGGTTCGCTGCTGGCCCGGCGTGACGCGTTCCAGCAGTCGGCGGAGGCGCGCCGTGCCTTTTTGCAGGGGCTTGGTGTAGACCTTGTGCCGGATGCGCTGCTGATCTCGCTGTTTGCCTATGAAAACCCGCAGCTGGGCAACTGGCTTGATGCCCTGGCTACAGCTGACCAGTCCTGCCACCTGTTGGTCCCGCAAGGGCGCATCGTCGCGGGGCTCAGCCAGTGGTTGGGCGAGGGGCCGCTGCACGTGGGTGATGTGCGCACCCGTGGGGCGCTGACCGTTCAGGTGCTGCCTTTCGTCAGCCAGGACGACTTCGACCGGCTGTTATGGAGCTGCGATTTCAATGCCGTGCGTGGCGAAGACTCGTTCGTGCGTGCGCAGTGGGCGGGGCAGCCGATGCTGTGGCACATCTATGTGCAGGACGAGAATGCCCATTGGGAAAAACTCGAAGCGTTCCTCGCGCATTATCGCTGCGGCCTGTCAGACGATGCCGATGCAGCCCTACTGGGCCTTTGGCGTGCCTGGAACATGAATATCGACATGGGCCAGGCCTGGCGGGCGGCCCGCCAGCATTGGCCGGAACTGCAGCAGCATGCCCGCCTTTGGGGGGCGCGACAGGCCGCTCAGCCGGACCTTGCCGAAGCGCTAGTACACTTTTACCGAAATTCGCTATGATACGCGGCCTCGATTTTTATAAATCCATCCAGATTCGGATACTTCGTAATGAAAACTGGTAAAGAACTGAAACCCGGTACCGTACTGCGGATCGACAACGACCCGTGGCTGGTTCAAAAAGCTGAGTTCACCAAGTCGGGCCGTAACAGCGCGATCATGAAGACCAAGCTGAAGAACCTGCTGACCGGCTACAAGACCGAAACCGTATACGGTGCGGACGACAAGCTGGACGACGTGATCCTGGATCGCAAAGAAGCGACCCTGTCGTTCATCAATGGTGACGAGTACACCTTCATGGACACCACCGACTACACCATGTACGAGCTGAACGCCGAGGACATCGAAGCCGTTCTGCCGTACATCGAAGAAGGCATGGAAGACGTCTGCGAAGCCGTGTTCTTCGAAGGCCGTCTGGTGTCGGTTGAGCTGCCGACCACCATCAGCCGTAAAGTTGTCTACACCGAGAACGCTGCTCGCGGTGACACCTCCGGCAAAGTCATGAAGCCTGCCAAGCTGGCGAACGGTACCGAGATCTCGGTGGCCGACTTCATCCAGATCGACGAGTGGATCGACATCGACACTCGCGACAACAGCTTCAAAGGCCGTTCCAAGAAGTAATGCTTCTTGCGAGACGCAAAAAACCCGGCGCAAGCCGGGTTTTTTTATGCCTGTGTTTTCCCAATCCTCAGCGCGTGCTTGTGCTCGCGCTTTTGTGGGGGCGGCCTTGCGTCGCGATAGGGCCGCAAGGCGGCCCCGGCAATTTCTGCCTACATGCCGAACGCCTGGGGCCGCTTCGCGCCCCGTTCGCGACGCAAGGCCGCTCCCACAGGGGACCGCGCCAGTCTTTGCGCCTTAGACGGTTACGTGCAGGCGCACATCCACATTACCGCGGGTGGCATTGGAGTACGGGCACACCTGATGCGCCTTTTCCACCAGCCCTTCGGCATCGGCCTGGGCCAGGCCCGGCAGGTTGATGAGCAGGTCGATGTCCAGGCCGAAACCGCCCGGGATCTGGCCGATGCCCACCTTGGCGGTGATCGAGGCATCTGCCGGCAGGGCTTTCTTCTCTTGCCCGGCCACGAACTTCAAGGCGCCGATGAAGCAGGCCGAGTAACCGGCGGCGAACATCTGCTCGGGGTTGGTGCCGTCACCGCCCGCGCCGCCCAGCTCTTTGGGGGTGCTGAGCTTGACTTCCAGCTTGCCGTCGCTGGAGCGGGATTTGCCGTCGCGCCCACCGGTGGAGGTTGCTTCTGCGATGTACAGCGGAGTGACCTTTTGCATCTTGAGCCTCGCTAATGTGCTGTGCGCTCCCGTTTGCAGGAGGGCGGGGGTTGGTGTGGGATTTAAATTAGCGCGCAATTAGTTAGTGCGCAAGATAAATCATCGCCGTTCATCGGAACGGCCATTCCACAGCATAGCGCTCAGAGGTTTTTCTGCAGGTTTTCGCGCAAGTTCAGCAGGTCGGCTTGCAGTTGCTGCAACTGCTCAAGGCTCCGCCCGCTGGCCTTGAGAATGCATTGCGGCACCTGTTTGGCCTGCTGTTGCAGGGCGCGGCCTTTGTCGGTCAGCTGTACCATCACTACCCGTTCATCTTCGCGGCTGCGGTTGCGCTGCAACAGGCCTTCGCTTTCCAGGCGCTTGAGCAGCGGGGTCAGCGAGCCCGGGTCGGTCAGCAGGTGCTGGCTGATTTCGCCCACGGTCAGGCCGTCACGCTCCCAGAGCACGAGCATGGCAAGGTATTGCGGGTAGGTCAGGCCCAGCGCCTGCAGCAGCGGCTTGTAGACCTTGGTCATCAGCAACGAGGTGGAGTGCAGGGCGAAACAGACCTGGTTGTCCAGCAGCAGCTCGTCACAGGAGGCTTGGGTGTCGGCGTTCATGCAGGTCCTTGAAAGTCATCAATGGAAAATTCTGGCACGCTGATCATCAGTGCGCGAATTAATCGCGCAGTTCACTGCGCAAGGCCAGGTCCCAGGGTGGAATCGGGCTGAAGCGGCTCTTGAGGAATTCGAGCAGCAAACGGCTGCGAGAGTTCGTTTCATGTGCCAGGCGTAGCGCGTAAATGCCGCTGGTCTCGGCTTCAGGCATGCCGCCGTCGCAAAACAACGGGATCAGCTCGCCGCGCAGCAGGTATTCACTGATCAGCCAGGTGGGCAGGTGGGCTATCCCCAGGCCGGCGAGGGCGCCGAACAGCAGGGTTTCCGCATTGTTGGCCGCCATGCGCATGCGCGCGGGGCGGTACAGGCGGGTTTGCCCGGCCACACTGAAGCGCCAGGCGAACGGCGGCGCCAGGCCATCCCAGTCCAGCCCGTCATGCCCGGGCAGTTCGCTGGGGCAGGTGGGGATGCCGCGGCTGGCCAGGTAGGCGGGGCTGGCGCAGGCAATGCGCACCATGTAGGCGAGCGGCGTGGCGACCAGACGGGTGTCGGCCAAAGGGCCGGCGCGCAGCACCAGGTCGACCTCGCCCAAGTGGCTGCCCTGCAGGTCGACGAAGCTGTCGATCAACCGCAGTTGCACGTCCAGGCCCGGGTAGGCCACCAGGAAGTCGGCAATGGCCGGGGCCAGGTGGCGGCGGCCAAACGCGGCAGGGGCGTCGATGCGGATCAGGCCTTCCGGGGCATTGCTCAGTGACACCGCTTCAGCCCGGGCCAGGCGCAACTCCTCGATGATGCGCCTGGCCCGCTCGGCAAAGGCGTTGCCTGCAGGCGTGGCCCGCACCGCGTGGGTGCTGCGGGTGAACAGGCGGCTGCCGACGGCGCTTTCCAGGTTGTCGATGCGCCGTGCTACCGCAGACGGGGTCAGCGGGTGGCGACGGGCGGCGGCAGAAAAGCTGCCGGTTTCTAGCACATCGAGGAACAGGCTCAATTGGTCGGTCAGGGTATCGGGGTTCATGGCTGCCTTGCTTTTGCGAAAAACGCACAGCCATTGTGCGCTGCTGTGCGTTTCCCCGCCAGCGCACACTCGTTAGCATGCTCGCATTATTGGTACAGGCGGACGAGGCCCTGATGATCGAGTGGTTGTTGTATATCGTGCTGGGCGCTGCCCTGGGCACCATGGGGGGCTTGTTCGGCATTGGTGGCGGGCTGATTGCGATTCCGGCATTGGGCGTGCTGTTTGGCCTGGACCAGCAGTTGGCGCAGGGGACCGCGTTGGTGATGGTGGTGCCCAATGTGCTGCTGGCGCTGTGGCGGTATCACCAGCGCAACCGCATCGCGTTGCGCCATGCGTTGCCGCTGTCGGCGTGCAGCTTCTTGTTTGCCTGGCTGGGGTCGATCTGGGCGGTGGGGCTTGATGCGCATTCCATGCGCCTGGGTTTTGTCGGCTTCCTGGTAGCGTTGGCGGTGTGGAACGTGGTGCGGATGTTCATGAAGGTGTCGCCGCCGAGTGCCGAGCTGCGTCATGCCTGGCCGTGGCTGGGTGTGCTGGGCAGCTTTGCCGGCACCATGGGCGGCTTGTTCGGGGTGGGTGGGGCCGTGGTGGCCACGCCGATCCTGACCAGTGTGTTCGGCGCTACTCAGGTGGTGGCGCAGGGGCTGTCACTGGCGCTGGCGGCGCCGAGTACCTTGGTCACGCTGGTGACCTATGGCGTGCACCATAGTGTTGACTGGGGGGTGGGGATTCCCTTGGCGGTGGGGGGCTTGCTCAGCATCAGCTGGGGCGTGAAGCTGGCCCACGCGTTGCCGGAGAAGGTATTGCGGGCGATGTTCTGTGTGTTCCTGGTGGTCTGTGCGGTGATGCTGGGGTTCGAGCTTTGAGAGGTTGGGGCCGTTTTTCGGCCCCGATCACTTGAAACCCTCAACGATGTAGTCGGCCATGCAGTCGGTGATTGGCGAGGGGGTCTGCGTACTGCGCACCAGCATTACATTGGCCATGGGCAACTGTGGCAGCCCTTCGCTCTCACCCAGAATGCGGATGTTGCCCCCGATCAGGCTCTGCAGCTGCGCGGTCACTGCCAGCCCGGCGGTGACGATGGCAAAGATTGCCGCCAGGCTTGGGCTGGTGTAGGCAATACGGTAATCGATGCCCTGTGCCTCCAGCGCATTGCAGGTCCAGGCGCGACAGAAGCAGTCGGTGTTGAACAGCGCCACCGGCATCGGCCGCTGTTCGTGCGGGCAAAAGCCTTCTGCCGCGGCCCAGACCAGGCGTTCCTGGCGTAGCAACTGGCCAATCTCGTTGCCGGGCTCGCGGGTTACGATGGTCAGGTCCAGGTCCTGGCGCAGCATCAACTGCTTGGACGAATCGCAATGCACTTCCACCTGCACCAGCGGGTAGGCTTGGGCAAAGCTCGACAAGATGGTCGGCAGGAAGCGCATGGCGTAGTCGTCTGGTGTGCCGATGCGCACCAGCCCAACCATGTGTGGCATGCGCAGGGTGTTGAACACCTCGCCATGCAACTTGAGAATGCGTCGGGCATACCCCAGCAGTACCTGGCCTTCGGCGGTCAGCCGCACCTGACGGCCATCACGTTCGAATAGCTGGCGCTGCAGAATGTCTTCTTCCAGGCGTTTCATCTGCATGCTGACCGCTGACTGGGTGCGGTTGACCACTTCGCCTGCGCGGGTAAAGCCGCCTTGCTCGGCAATGGCGACGAAGGTGCGCAGGACATCCGCGTCGAGGCTCTGGTACTGGGACATTGCATCAATCTCCGAGATGCATTGCATCAGAAACATTCGTTGGATTGATCTTATGCCTGGCGTGAGACTGAGGCCATCAACACGGAGGGCTTCACGATGAAAGGTCATGTCAGCAGCATCCAGCAACCTGCCTTTTCCCTGAGCTACCTGTGGCATGCGGCCTTGCAGCGTCCGGCGCGCTGGCTGCAGTTGTACCGTCAGCGTCAGGAGCTGGCCAGCCTCAGTGATGCAACCTTGCGCGACCTGGGGTTGAGTCGGGCGGATATCCAGCAAGAGGCCGAGCGGCATTTCTGGGATGATCCATTGAGGAAGTGATGCCATGCGTGGCAGTCGCTTCTGCTCCAGCTCCAGCTCCAGCTTTTGCTTTTGCTTCTAAGCGCGCGGTAGTTCAGGCGACGCAGATTGCGACTTCAGGAGGCCGAGCGCAGGGCTTGCGGAGGGAGGTGACGGGCATGGATGCCCGTCAAGCGCTGGGCCCCAGGATGGGGCCTGCAGCGCGGTCCTCCCGGGAGCAAGCCCGGAGCGAGGGGACCCCGGAGCGTAGCGTAGGGGCCGGATGATGGGAGCCGACGGTTTTGGTTACTTTGGCCACGACCAAAGTAACCCGCCGTAAGGGCGGAAAGGTGAATAGGCGCCTACATCGTGAATGAATGTCTACTTGATGTGAAAGCGCACAACCCAAAGGCCCAAAAGCTCAAAAGCTCAAAAGCTCAAAAGCTCAAAAGCTCAAAGCTTAAGCGCTGGTTCTGATCGGGCGTACAGTCCGTTTGCGATGGCGACGCCAACTCACCTTTCCGCCCTTACGGCGGGTCCCTTTTTGTCGTGGCAAAAAGGGACCAAAAACCGTCGGCTCCCATCATCCGGCCCCTACGCTGCGCTCCGGAGTCCCCTCGCTCCGGCCTTGCTCCCGGGAGCACGCGCTGCAGGCCCCATCCATGGGGCCTCAGCGCTTGACGGGCATCCATGCCCGTCATCTCCCTCCGCAAGGCCTGCGCTCGGCCTCCTGAAGTCGCAATCTGCGTCGCCTGAACTACCGTGCGCTTAGAAGCAAGAGCAAAAGCGAAAAGCGAAAAGCGAAAAGCGAAAAGCGAAAAGCGCTCAGCGCCGCACTTGCTTGAGGGTTTCGGCAATCAGGAACGCCAACTCCAGCGACTGATCGGCATTCATCCGCGGATCACAATGGGTGTGATACCGGTCAGACAACGCATCCTCGGTGATCGGCCGCGCACCGCCGATGCATTCGGTGACGTTCTGCCCAGTCATCTCGATATGGATACCGCCGGCATGGCTGCCCTCGGCCTGGTGCACCTGGAAGAACTGCTTCACCTCATCCAGAATCTGCGCAAAATCGCGGGTCTTGTAACCGCTGCTGGCCTTGATGGTGTTGCCGTGCATCGGATCGGAACTCCACAGCACCTTGCGACCCTCGCGCTCGACAGTGCGGATCAGCCCCGGCAAGTGGTCGCCAACCTTGCCCGCGCCCATGCGCACGATCAGGTTCAAACGCCCCGGGTCGTTCGCCGGGTTGAGCGTGTCGATCAGGCGGATCAGCTCTTCGGGGTTCATGCTCGGGCCAACCTTGACCCCAATCGGGTTGTGCACGCCACGCAGGAACTCCACATGGGCCCCATCGAGCTGGCGGGTGCGGTCGCCGATCCACAGCATGTGCGCCGAGCAGTCGTAGTAGTCGCCGGTCAGGCTGTCCTGGCGCACGAAGGCTTCTTCATAATTCAGCAGCAGCGCTTCGTGGGCCGTGAAGAAGCTGGTTTCGCGCAGTTGCGGCGCACTGTCCAGGCCACAGGCACGCATGAACGCCAGGGTTTCATCGATGCGATTGGCCAACTGGTGGTACTTGTCGGCCAGCGCCGAGTTGGCGATGAAGTCCAGGTTCCACTTGTGCACCTGGTGCAGGTCGGCAAACCCGCCCTGGGCGAACGCGCGCAGCAGGTTGAGGCTGGCGGTGGCCTGGTGGTAGGCCTGCAGCAGCCGCTCCGGGTCCGGAATGCGGCTTTTGGCGTCGAAACCGATGCCGTTGACGATGTCGCCACGGTAGGCGGGGAGGGTGACGTCGCCGATGGTTTCATCGCCAGATGAGCGCGGTTTGGCGAACTGCCCGGCCATACGCCCCACTTTCACCACCGGGCAGCCGGCGGCAAAGGTCATGACAATGGCCATTTGCAGCAACACCTTGAAGGTGTCGCGGATTTTTGCAGCCGAGAACTCGGCGAAGCTCTCGGCGCAGTCGCCGCCCTGAAGCAGGAAGGCACGGCCTTCGGTGACCTCGGCGAACTGCCGGCGCAGCTCGCGCGCCTCACCCGCGAACACCAGCGGCGGGTAGCTGGCCAGGGTCTGTTCAACCTTCAGCAGGTGCGCGGCATCGGGGTAGGTCGGTTGCTGCTGGATCGGCAGGGCACGCCAGCTGTCGGGGCTCCACGGTTGGTTCATCTTGGGCTCGGTCTTGTCGGTTGTAGGCTATGGGCCATGGTAACAGTTGGCGCTGCGCTTGTTGCATCAAGGGTGTTGGCGGACAATGCGCGTTTTTGCGCAGGTGGGTGGTGGACATGACGGCGGAACGGCAAGAGCGGCTGCTGGCACGGGTGGAAGATGCGTTTGGCGTCATCAGCGTGTACGAAGTAGACGACTACCGCTTTCTGGAATTCGGCGATGCGATCGAGCAAAGCTGCGTGTTCACCGCCGACCCCAGCTGGCTGGAGTACGACTATACCCGCGCCATGCTGGTGGGGGCGCTGTGCCACGAACTGCCTGAGAGTGCACTGTTTCTGGGCCTGGGCGCCGGCACGCTGACCCAGGCCTGCATGAAGTTCCTGCCGCTGGAAGACATCGAGGCCATCGAGCTGCGCCCGGATGTGCCGCGCCTGGCCATGGATTACCTGGGCCTGGACGACGACCCGCGGCTGTATGTGCGTATCGGCGATGCCCTGGAGCTGCTGCCCACGGCAGAGAAGGCCGACCTGCTGTTCGTTGACTTGTACACCGACCATGGTCCTGGGGTCGGGCACCTGGCGTGGAACTTTCTGGAGAACTGCCAGCAGCACCTGAACCCGGGCGGCTGGCTGGTGATCAACCAGTGGGCCACCGATGATGGCAGGCCGCTGGGCGCGGCGTTGTTGCGCGGGTTGTACCACCGGCATTACTGGGAACTGCCTGTGAAGGAGGGCAATGTGATTTTGCTGGTGCCGGCAGACCTGGAGCAGTCGCTGGACCTGGACGGTTTGAGGGCCCGGGCCGAGGCGCTGGCGCCGCGTTTGGGGTACAGCCTCGAGGGGCTGATCCGCGAGATTCGGCCGGCTACCTGAATGGCGGACGCGCGCCGACACCGAGCGCGCCAGGCTTCAGGGGATTATCGATTCAGCCTGTCGTGCTTGATGGCCCGATACTGGCCCTGCCTCCATGAAAATATTCCTCACGTACGCGACTATTTCAGGTATAGTACGCGCCGGTCTTTTAGCGGACCTCAAAATCAGGTGGTGCAAATCCTCCGAGTCCAGCTTCGGCTGCGCGTCCGCTAGGCGGACCTTCCCAAGTTTTCTTTTTCAATCGTTTTCGCAAATCCCCGCCGCCAAAGCTGCCTGGGTGACCTGACGGTCTTTCAAGGCATGTGCAGCTTTGGAGCATGGGTCTTTGCGGATGCACCTAGAGGCAGACCCATGACCCAGGAAACCGGCGGCTTCGCCGCTCTCGATCTTAACCCGAACATTGTTGCTGCCGTTGTGGCTACCGGCTACGAAGAGCCGTCCGCCATTCAGCAACAATCGATCCCGATCATCCTCGCCGGTCACGACATGATCGGCCAGGCGCAGACTGGCACCGGCAAAACCGCTGCCTTCGCCCTGCCGATCCTGAACAAGATCGATGTGAGCAAGCGCGAACCGCAAGCCCTGATCCTGGCGCCAACCCGTGAGTTGGCGCTGCAAGTTGCTACCGCTTTCGAAACCTACGCCAAGCAGATGCCGGGCGTGAACGTTGTCGCCGTCTACGGTGGTGCCCCGATGGGCCCACAGCTGCGTGCGATCCGCAACGGCGCGCAAATCGTCGTGGCCACCCCGGGCCGTCTGTGCGACCACCTGCGTCGTGACGAAAAAGTCTTGTCGACCGTACAGTACCTGGTACTGGACGAAGCCGACGAGATGCTGAAGCTGGGCTTCATGGACGACCTCGAAGTGATCTTCGACGCAATCCCGGCTACCCGTCAGACCGTACTGTTCTCCGCTACCCTGCCGTCGTCGATCCGTTCGATCGCCGAGCGTCACCTGCGTGAACCCAAGCACGTCAAGATCCAGACCAAGACCCAGACCGTTACCGCGATCGAGCAGGCCCACCTGATGGTCCACGCGGACCAGAAGATCCCGGCTGTGCTGCGTCTGCTGGAAGTGGAAGAGTTCGACGCGCTGATCGCCTTCGTGCGTACCAAGCAAGCCACCCTGGACCTGGCCGCCGCGCTGGAAGCCAAAGGCTACAAGGCTGCTGCACTGAACGGCGATATCGCCCAGAACCAGCGTGAGCGCGTGATCGACTCGCTCAAGGATGGCCGCCTGGACATCGTCGTCGCCACCGACGTCGCTGCCCGTGGCCTGGACGTACCGCGCATCACTCACGTGTTCAACGTTGACATGCCGTACGACCCGGAATCCTACGTACACCGTATCGGCCGTACTGGCCGTGCCGGTCGCGATGGCCGTGCACTGTTGCTGGTTACCCCGCGTGAGCGCCGCATGCTGCAGGTGATCGAGCGTGTTACCGGGCAGAAGGTTGCCGAAGCGCGCCTGCCGAATGCCCAGGCCGTGCTGGATGCCCGCATCAAGAAGCTGACCTCGAGCCTGGCGCCGCTGGTAGCCGAAGCAGAAGCCACCCACGGCGAGCTGTTCGACCGCCTGACCACCGACCTGGGTTGCAGCGCGCGTGCCCTGGCTTCGGCCCTGCTGCGCAAGGCCACCAATGGCCAGGCGCTGGACCTGGCGGCGGTAGAGCGCGAGCAGCCACTGGTGCCGAGCTTCGCCCCGCGTGGTGAGCGTACCGAGCGCGGTGAGCGTGGCGAGCGTCCTGACCGTGGTGATCGTGAGCGCCGTGCACCGCTGCCGTTGGCCGAAGGCCGCGTGCGTTGCCGTACCGCCCTGGGTGCCCGTGATGGCATCGCTGCCAAGAACCTGCTGGGGGCGATCCTCAACGAAGGTGGCCTGGCGCGTGACGCTATCGGCCGCATCCAGGTGCGCGACAGCTTCAGCCTGGTCGAGCTGCCGGAAGACGGCCTCGAGAAGCTGCTGTCCAAGCTCAAGGACACCCGCGTGGCTGGCAAGCAGCTGAAGCTGCGTCGCTACCGCGAGGATTGATCCTGGCGTAACGAAAAAATCCCCGGCTTAGGTCGGGGATTTTTTTTGCCAGTACCGGCCCTTTCGTGGGCAAGCCCGCTCCTACAGGTACCCCACAGATTTCAGTACCTGTAGGAGCGGGCTTGCCCGCGAAGAGGCCCTTCAGTCGAACCGATAGATGTCCATCCCCAGCGCGCCCAGGGTAAACCCCTGATGCACCACGCCGAACTTGCTCCCGGCCCCGAGGGCAAAGAACAGCGGCAGCAAATGCTCATCACTGGGATGGTTGCGCACCGCAAACGGCGCCTGCTGCCGGTAATCCAGCAGCGCCGCCTGGTCATCCTCCTGCAGCCGGTCTACCACCCAATCCCTGAACGCCAGCGCCCACGGCTCGATCACATCCGGCCCTGCATGCCAGTCCAGCTCACCCAGGTTGTGGGTAATGCTGCCCGAACCTATCAGCAGTACATCCTCGGCACGCAACCCCGCCAGTGCCTGGCCCACCTTCAGCTGCAGCGCCGGCCCCATGTGGCTGGGCAGGGAAACCTGCACCACGGGAATGCTGGCATCCGGGTACATCAGCGACAGCGGCACCCAGGCGCCATGGTCGAATGGGCGTTGCATGTCCAGCCGCGCGGGTAACCCCGCAGCCTTCAACCGCTCACTGACCTGGCCAGCAAGCCCGGGCTCGCCCGACGCCGGGTACTGCACCGCATACAGGGCCGGTGGGAAGCCGTAGAAGTCATGCCAGGTTTCGGGCTGTGCGCTGCCGGTGACCAGCAGCTCGCGGCTTTCCCAGTGTGCTGACACCACCACGATCGCTTTCGGCCGAGGCAGCGCGTTGGCCAACCCGGACAGTGCCGGCCCGCTGGCGCCGGGTTGCAGGGCAAGCATGGGGGAACCATGGGAAATGAACAGGCTGGGCAGCATGGCGGGGTCCTGAAGGTTAAGATGCAACCATCATCGATTAACTACAGATCGAAATCCAAACCAAGTTTTACCGACAAATCATCTAAAAATCGGGAGTAATCATGGAACCAGCGTTCTGGCAGCAGCGGTGGGCCGACAACCAGATCGGCTTTCACCAGGCACAGGTGAACCCCTATCTGCAGACGTATTGGCCACAGTTGCAGTTGGCGCCCGGCAGCCGCGTGCTGGTGCCGTTGTGCGGCAAGAGCCTGGACCTTGCCTGGCTGGCAGGGCAGGGCCATCGCGTATTGGGTGTGGAGCTGTCGCGGCGGGCGGTGGAGGATTTTTTCCGTGAGCACGGGCTTGAGGCCGAGGTGCGGCAGCAGGGCGCATTCGAGGTTTGGCGCAGTGGAGATGTACAGCTGTGGTGTGGCGACTTCTTTGCCTTGCGGGCAGAGGATGTGGCTGACTGCGTGGGGCTGTATGACCGGGCGGCGGTGATTGCGCTGCCGGTGCAGATGCGTGCGCGGTATATGCAGCTGTTGTCGGGGTTGCTGCCGACAAGCTGCCGGGGGTTGGTGGTGACGCTGGACTATGACCAGTCATTGTTGGCCGGGCCGCCGTTTTCGGTCAGGGATGAAGAGCTGAGGCAGGGGTTTGCGGGGTGGCAGGTGGAGCAGTTGGAGGCTGTGGAGGTGATTGAGGAGAGCCCGAAGTTTGTGCAGGCCGGGGCCTCGAGTTTGTTGGAGCGGGTGTACCGGCTCAGCCGGTAAGCAGGTAGGGCAGGCTGACCCGGCCAATGTGGGAGCGGGCGTGCCCGCGAACCAGGCGGCGCGTTAGATGGCACCGGCTTTGCCGGTGTTCGCGGGCGCGCCCGCTCCCACAGAAGCTGCGTAAGGCCGGGAATAAAAAAGGGCGACCGAAGTCGCCCTTTGTTTTCTCAGGTGGATCAGCCGCGGCGGCGCAGGGCCTCAATGCGTTCTTCCAGCGGCGGGTGGCTCATCAGCAACCCTGCCAGGCCGTGCTTGAGGCCGCCATTGATGCCGAAAGCCTTCATGGTGTCAGGCATGTGCACTGGCAGGCCTTGTTCCACGCGCAGGCGCTGCAGGGCGCCGATCATTGCCGCAGTACCGGCCAGTTGCGCACCGGCTTCGTCTGCGCGGAATTCGCGGCGGCGCGAGAACCACATCACGATCATGCTGGCCAGGATGCCAAGGATCAGCTCGGCAACGATGGTTGCTACATAGTAGGCAATGCCTTGGCCCTCTTCGTTCTTGAAGATTACCTTGTCGACAAAGTTGCCGATGATGCGGGCAAAGAACATCACGAAGGTGTTCACCACGCCCTGCACCAGCGCCAGGGTGACCATGTCGCCGTTGGCAACGTGGCCAATTTCGTGGGCCAGTACCGCACGCACTTCATCGGGCGAGAAGCGCTCCAGCAGGCCCTGGGACACTGCGACCAGCGCGTCGTTGCGGTTCCAGCCGGTGGCGAAGGCGTTGGCCTCGTAAGCCGGGAAGATACCCACTTCAGGCATTTTGATGCCCGCTTCGCGGGACAGCTCTTCGACCGTTTGCAGCAGCCACTGCTCGTGGCGGGTGCGCGGCTGGCTGATGATCTGGGTGCCGGTGGTCATCTTCGCCATCCACTTGGAGATGAACAGCGAGACGAGGGAGCCGGCAAAGCCGAACACGGCGCAGAACACCAGCAGGCTGCTGAGGTTCAGGTCGACCCCGTTGGCGGCCATGAACCCGTTGAAACCGAACAGGCTCAGGGTAATGCTTGCAACCAGCACCACCGCGAGGTTGGTGGCTACAAACAACAGAATGCGCATCATGGTTGTTACGTTCTCCTGACGGATGAGTTGTCGCTTACTGCGGGGTATATAAGGGGCCTGCCGCGCCGATTCAATCGGGGGACTATTTCAAACTGTGTACGGCGGAGTATGGCAGAGGATGGCGTGGGGGCTGTGGGATAGAGCGTTGCAGGATGTAAGAAACATTCGGCTTGGGGGCTGCGTCAAGGCCGCTGGGTGTTTGCCGCAAGGGGTGTGGCGCCTGTGAGATCGAGCGCCGCCCGCGCGGCGCTTCGCGGGTAAACCCGCTCCTACGTTTGTTTCGGGCCAATTATGCCTGTGGGATTTGCGCGCGAACGCCCTGGCGCATGGCGCGATATCGCGTCGTACAAACAAGGCGATCGCGCGCGCCTGGCACAGGATGGACTGGCCCGAAACAAACGTAGGAGCGGGTTTACCCGCGAAGCGCCGCGCGGGCGGCGCTCGATCTGCGCCCCACCACCAACCCCGCGTCGAACCTCTCGTGGCCCCCGGCGCCCCCCCGTCGAACCCTACTGCGAATAACCCTTCAGGAAATTGCCGATCCGGCCAATGGCTGCTTCCAGGTCATCCACCCGCGGCAAGGTCACCACGCGGAAGTGGTCCGGCCACGGCCAGTTGAACGCCGTTCCTTGTACGATCAGCAGCTTCTCCGACAGCAACAGGTCAAGGGCGAACTTCTCGTCGTTGAGGATCGGGCAAACCTTCGGGTCGATCCGCGGGAACGCATACAGCGCGCCCATCGGCTTCACGCAGCTGACGCCGGGGATGTCGTTGAGCAGTTCGTAGGTGCGGTTGCGCTGCTCCAGCAGGCGCCCCGGTGGCAGCACCAGGTCGTTGATGCTCTGGTAGCCGCCCAGCGCGGTCTGGATGGCATGCTGGGCCGGCACGTTGGCGCACAGGCGCATGTTGGCCAGCATGTCGATGCCTTCGATGTAGCTGAGTGCGTGGTGCTTGGGCCCGGAAATGATCAGCCAGCCAGAGCGGAAGCCCGCCACTCGGTACGACTTGGACAAGCCGTTGAAGGTCAGGCACAGCAGGTCCGGGGCCAGCGAGGCGGTGCTGATGTGCACGGCTTCGTCGTACAGGATCTTGTCGTAGATCTCGTCGGAGAACACCACCAGGTTGTGCTGGCGGGCCAGCTCCAGCATGCCCAGCAGCAGCTCTTTGGAGTAGACGGCGCCGGTCGGGTTGTTCGGGTTGATGATCACCAGCGCCTTGGTGTTCGGGGTGATCTTGGCCTTGATGTCCTCAAGGTCAGGGAACCAGTCGGCCTGCTCGTCGCACAGGTAGTGCACCGGCTTGCCGCCGGCCAGGCTCACGGCGGCAGTCCACAGCGGGTAGTCGGGGGCCGGGATCAGCACTTCGTCGCCGTTGTTGAGCAGCGCCTGCATCGACATGACGATCAGCTCGGACACACCATTACCCAGGTAGATGTCCTCGATGGTGACGCCTTCGATTTCTTTCTGCTGGCAGTACTGCATCACCGCCTTGCGGGCACTGAACAGGCCTTTGGAGTCGCTGTAGCCCTGTGCGGTGGGCAGGTTGCGGATCACATCCTGAAGGATTTCATCAGGCGCCTCGAAGCCAAACGGCGCCGGGTTGCCGATGTTCAGCTTGAGGATGCGGTGGCCTTCCTCCTCCAGGCGTTTGGCGTGCTTGAGCACTGGGCCGCGAATGTCGTAGCAGACATTGGCGAGCTTGTTCGATTTGCTGAACTGCATGATGGGATCCCGATTGAGAAAACGCGCTACGCCCCGCCGAAAGGTTTGAAAGGGCAGGAAGCGGGTGCCAGACTGAACGCCTGGCACACGAAGCCAACTAATATACGTGCCACCCGCGCCCCGGAAAAGACGGTGTGGGGTGAAATTCAGCCTGCCGAGGTTTCTACATGAAAAAGATCGAAAAAACCCTGGACGAATGGCGGTCGATGCTCGACCCCGAGCAGTACCAGGTCTGCCGCCTCAAGGGCACCGAACGGCCATTCAGCGGCAAGTACAACAGCGAGCGCCGCGATGGCATCTACCATTGCATTTGCTGCGGCCTGGCGCTGTTCGATGCGCAGACCAAGTTCGACGCTGGCTGTGGTTGGCCAAGTTTCTACGCCCCGATCGAGGACAGCGCGATGATCGAGATTCGCGACACCTCCCACGGCATGATCCGCACCGAGGTCACCTGCGCCCGTTGCGATGCGCACCTGGGGCATGTGTTCCCTGACGGCCCGCCACCGACCGGCCTGCGCTACTGCATCAACTCGGTGTGCATCGACCTTCGTCCGCGCGACTGACCGGAGCCCGATCATGGCTGCAACGATGCTGAACATCCCCTGCGTGACCCTGAGCGGCGAGCACAAGACGCTGGGCGACTTCCCGGGCAAGGTGCTGTTGGTGGTCAATACCGCCAGCCAGTGCGGTTTTACCCCGCAGTACAAGGGCCTGGAGCAACTGTGGCAGGCCTACCGCGACCGTGGCCTGGTGGTACTGGGCTTTCCGTGCAACCAGTTCGGCAAGCAGGAACCTGGCGATGCGCGGGACATTGCGCAGTTCTGCGAGCGTAATTTCGGCGTGAGTTTTCCGCTGTTTCGCAAGGTCGAGGTCAACGGCCCGGGCGCTCACCCTCTGTTCGTCGAACTCAAGCAACGCGCCCCGGGTATTTTGGGTAGCCAGAAGATCAAGTGGAACTTCACCAAGTTTCTGGTCGACCCGGCCAGTGGCCAGGTCAAGCGCTATGCCCCCTCCACCAAGCCACAGGCCCTGCAGGCGGACATCGAGCGTTTGCTCAGCCGCTGAAGGGCACCCAATGGTCAACCAGGGCCAGTAGCTCTTCGCGGCGGAATGGCTTGGCCAGGTAGTCGTTCATGCCCGCCGCCCGGCAGCGTTCGCGCTCTTCGGGCATGGCGTTGGCGGTGAGGGCGACGATCGGCAACTCGGGCCAGCGGCCGCTTTGGCGGATACGCCGGCTGGCCTCGTAGCCGTCCATCACCGGCATGTTGCAGTCCATCAGCACCAGGTCGAATTCCTCACGCGCCAGCAGCTCAAGGGCCTCCGCGCCCTGGGTGGCCAGTTGCACCTGGCAGCCGAGCTTGGCCAGCATGCCCTTGGCCACCAGCTGGTTCACCGGGTTGTCCTCTACCAGCAGTATCCTCGCACGGCCTTGCTCCTGGGTAATGGCCGGGATGGCCAGCGGGTGTTCGGGTTCATGGCCTTGCAAGGTGCGGCGCAGGGTCTGGTACAGGGCGTTGCGTGCCAATGGTCGGGCCAGCTGGTGCAGCGGGGCCAGGGCCAAGGACTGCTCGTTGGGCAGGAAATTGCCGTAGGCAGTCACCAGCAGGATTGGGGTTTTCAATGCCGGGCGCAGTTCGAACAGGTGCTCGACGTCGTCAGTGATCAACAGGTCGATCACTGCGGCATCCAGCGTGGCGCAACTGTCATGGCGCTGGTAGGTCAGGCCCCAGGCAGGCAGCAAGTGCTGCAACAGTTCATTGAGCCCGCTGCCGGCTGTGCTCAGTGCGGCCACGCGGCCATGCAAGGGTGCTGGCGGGATGGCTTCGGTGTGCACGGTCAGCGGCAATTCGGCGGTAAAACAGCTGCCAAAGCCCGGCTCGGAGCGAATGTGCAGGTGGCCCTGCATGGCCTTGCACAGGTTGCGCGTCAACGCCAGGCCCAGGCCGGTGCCACCGTACTGGCGGGTGATGCCGGCACCGGCCTGGGTGAAAGGCTGGAAGATGCGCGCCTGGGCGTCTTCGGGGATGCCGATGCCGGTATCCCGTACCTCAAGGCGTACACCACCGACAATGGCCATCAAGCGCACATCGACACGGCCGAAGCGGGTGAACTTCAGCGCGTTGGACAGCAGGTTGCTGACGATCTGCCGCACACGCGTGGGGTCGCCGAGCACGCTGCTGGGGAAGTCGCTGGCGATCAGGCAGGTCAGCTCCACGCTTTGCGCGGTGTTCTGCGACAGCAGGTTGGCGGTGTCTTCCACCATCGAGCCCATGTCGAACGCAATGCGTTCCAGTTCCAGCTGGCCGGCATCGAACTTGGACAAGTCGAGAATATCGTTCAGCAGCTCTACCAGCACCTTGCCCGAGTCGTGGGCGATAGCCAGTTGCTGGCGTTGCTCGCTGGGCAGCGGGTTGTCCAGCGCCAGGGCGATCATGCCCAGCATGCCGTTGAGCGGGGTGCGGATTTCATGGCTCATGTTGGCCAGGAAGGCGGCGCGAGCCTGGGCCATGTCAAGCGCTCGGCTGCGGGCTTGTTCCAGCTCCTGGTTGGACAGGCTCAGGCTGCTGTTGCTGGCCTTGAGCTCGTTGGTGCGCGCCGACACGATGTCTTCCAGCTCGTTCAGGTACTGGGTCAGACGGTTTTCCGCAGTGCGCCGCTGTTCGATCTCGGTGGCCATGCTGATGAACTGCTGGTTGGCGACCTTCACCAGCACGCCGATTTCGTCATGCTCGTGTCCGTGTGGGCATTCCAGGCGCGTTTGCCGGGGTTTGCGCGGGTCGCTGCCGCTGAGTGCGCCAATCACCGTCACCAGCGGCTTGGTCAGCATCATGTAGAACAGCGCCAACAGGAGGCCGGTGAGCACCAGGCTGCGGGCGAACCCATTGAGCAGGGTGATGCCGGCACGGTCGAGAAAGCGGCTGCCGAAGGCGAAGGTGTCGATGTCCAGGTACAGGGTGCCCAGGTATTGCTCCGGCATGTGGGTCAGGTACAGGCGCTCCTTGAACTGGCGTTGCTCGCCGAACAGGAAGTCGCTGAGTGGCCGGGAGCGGTCCTGCAGTTTTGGCCGCTCGACATCGGCCAGCACCGTTTCGTTGTTGTCGATCAGCCGTGCGCGGATGACGGCCGGCGACTGCAGCAGGCCGCGGGTCAGCTCCAGCGCCAGTTCCGAGTCGATGTTGTAGGCGATGCGCGAGGCCGGGTTGTGGCTGATTTGCAGCAACGCGTTCACTTCACGGTTGATGGACGCGTCTTCGCTGGCATAATCGATGCCGATCTGGATGAGACTGAGCAATGTTCCCAGGATGAAGCCGACCAGGACTGTCAACCGGGCTTGCTTGTATGACAGGCGATTGGTGAACTTGATATCCATGAGTCCCGAGCCGGTTTCCCGTTCCTTGCGCTGCGCAAGCATAGCCGAATAGCCCCGGCTGCTGGTGGGTCTGTCTGTTCATTTCAGTTGATCGCCAAGCGGGGCCGCTTGGCGTCCCTTCGCGGGCTTGTCCGCTCCCACAGGTACAGCTTAGCCCCAGGCTGAAGGCAAGCCCTGTGGGAGCGGGCAAGCCGGCGAAGGGGCGCGCAGCGGCCCCCAAAAAACTGAGATTGTTAGGAGTCGTCATGGACGCTCGCTTGATCGCTTTTCTGGACCGCGCCGAATCGGTACTGGCGCGCCTTGAACCCCTGTTGCCGGCACAACGCCCGCACATCGACTGGGGCACCACACTGGCCGCGCGCTGGCAGCGTGATGGCCGCAGCGGCTACCTGCTGCCGCTGGACGTCAGCCTGGACATCCGCCTGACCGACCTGATCGGCGTCGACAAACAGCGCGACCAGCTGGGCCGCAACACCCACCAGTTCATCAACGGCCTGCCGGCCAACCACGCGCTGCTGTGGGGCTCGCGCGGTACTGGCAAGTCGTCGCTGGTCCGTGCCTTGCTGGCCGAGCACGCCAGCGCCGGCCTGCGCCTGATTGAAATCGAACGTGACCACCTGGCCGACCTGCCACGGGTGGTCGAGCAACTGCAGAAGCTGCCGCAACGCTTCATCCTGTTCTGCGACGACCTGTCGTTCGAAGCCGGGGAGGGCGACTACCGGGTGCTCAAGAGTGTGCTCGACGGCTCGCTGGAGCAGGCCCCGGACAACGTGCTGCTGTACGCCACCTCCAACCGCCGCCACCTGGTGCCCGAGAAGGAGAGCGACAACGAGAACTGGAAGCGTGTGGACGGCGAACTGCACCCCAGCGAAGCGGTGGAGGACAAGATTGCCCTGTCTGACCGTTTTGGCCTGTGGCTGTCGTTCTACCCGTTTACCCAGGACCACTTCCTGAATGTTGTCGAGCACTGGATTGGCCAGTTGGCACAACCTGCGGGCCTTGTGTGGCAGCGCACCGAAGCACTCGACATCCTCGCCGTGCGCTGGGCCACCGGCCGCGGTAACCGTAATGGCCGTTGTGCCTATCAGTTCGCCCGCTACTGGGTCGGGCTGCAATTGCTGGAGCAAAAGTAAATGATCGACCTCAATGCCAGTGGCGCCGGCCTCGACGGCTATAACCTGCTGGCGGCGCAAGTGCAGGCGCTGTTCGCCGACGAGCGTGACTTCATTGCCAACGCCGCGCAGTTTTCCGCGTTTCTGTATAACCAGGTGGACGACCTGAACTGGGCGGGGTTCTACCTCAACCGCAACGAAGAGCTGGTGCTGGGCCCGTTCCAGGGCCAGGTGGCGTGCGTGCGCATTCCGTTCAGTAAAGGTGTGTGCGGGGCTGCGGCGGCAACGCGGCAGACCCAGCGGGTCGAGGATGTACATGCATTCCCTGGCCACATTGCCTGTGACAGTGCCTCCAACAGCGAGCTGGTGATCCCGTTGGTGAAGGACGGCAGGTTGATTGGCGTGCTGGACCTGGACAGCCCGACGGTCGGGCGGTTCAGCGAGGCGGACCAGGTGGGGCTGGAGCGGTTGGCGGGGATCTTTCTGGCGTTGACTGACTGCTGATCGATGTTGCCTGTGCCGGCCTCTTCGCTTGTAGGAGCGGGTTTACCCGCGAATACGGTGGCGGCGGCAACGGTGAATGACCAGGGATATTTGTCAGCAGGCCCGGCCCTTTCGCGGGTGAACCCGCTCCTACAACGGCCTGCGCCCAACACCCGATGTGGGTAAACCGCCGTGTAGGAGCGGGTTTACCCGCGAATACGGTGGCGGCGGCAACGGTGAATGACCAGGGATATTTGTCAGCAGGCCCGGCCCTTTCGCGGGTAAACCCGCTCCTACAACGGCCTGCGCCCAACACCCGATGTGGGTACACCGGCCGTGTAGGAGCGGGTTTACCCGCGAATACGGTGGCGGCGGCAACGATGAATGGCCAGGAATATTGGCCAGCAGCCTCGGCCCTTTCGCGGGTGAACCCGCTCCTACAACGGCCTGCGCCCAACACCCGATGTGGGTACACCGGCCGTGTAGGAGCGGGTTTACCCGCGAATACGGTGGCGGCGGCAACGATGAATGACCAGGGGTATTGGCCAGCAGCCCCGGCCCTTTCGCGGGTAAACCCGCTCCTACAACGGCCTGCGCCCAACACCCGATGTGGGTACACCGGCCGTGTAGGAGCGGGTTTACCCGCGAATACGGTGGCGGCGGCAACGATGAATGGCCAGGAATATTGGCCAGCAGGCCCGGCCCTTTCGTGGGTGAACCCGCTCCTACAAAGGCATTGATACACCTGTAGCAGCGGGTTTACCCGCGAAGAGGCCGGTACAGGTTAACCAATCAGTCGTAGATCACCTTCTTCTTCCAGGTTTCTTCCTCATCGGTCTTGAGCCCATCGGTCAATTCGTTGTGCTCGTCTTCTGCCGGCGCCATGCGGTCCAGTACCTGGGCATTGGCCCGGGCCAACAGTTTCTCAAGATACGTCAGCTGCTCTTCATACACCTTCGGCTCGGGCTGCTTGCGCAAATACTGCACGCCGCGCTCGAAGGCCAGGCGCGCCTGGCCGGGCTGGCCTTTTTGCAGGGCCTGTTGGCCGAGGTTGTTGAAGAACTCTATATGCAGCAGCACCAGGATATGGCGGATTTCCTTGACCCAATGCTTGGCCTCGACGGCGGGCAAGAAGCCCTCATGGGCAGCGCGGGTCACCTGATTGTGCAGCGCCTCCAGCAAGAAACGTACGTCCTTGGCCTTGATCTCGGTGTGGATCGGGTTAGGTGGGTTGTTGACCGGGATCTTGTCGCCCAGGGCAATCAGCCCTTCCAGTTCGGCGATGCGCGCCTTGAATTCGGCATTGTGCTTGTCCACCGCCAGCAGGCGCTGGTTTAGGTTCAGCTCCAGGCGGGTCAGCAGCAATTTGAGGGCCGGGGTCATGAACTGGCCGGGGAACGTCTCGGTGATTTCGCCACAGCGGCGCAGGCGGTCGGCCAGCTCGATCTTCGTCCGGGCGCGTTCTAGCTTGCCATTCTCGACCACGTTGTTGAGGTAGCCGATCACGATCAGCAACGCGATGCCCGCCACGATGAGCAGGGTGATCAGAAGTGGTGTCACCGTTAAAGCCTCATGAATAGGTTTGCATGATTGAGTGTAGGAGCGAGATTGCTCGCGAGAGGCCCTGACAGCCATTCTCTTTTTCTATCGGCAAACTGTGCCATGCCTGGATGCTGGCACATTAATGCTGACTTGACGCCAGAAAATCAACGCCAAACCCCAGCAGGCGTACCAAAACAGCGCTGGGTGTGCCCGGAAGTCATTGATTTAAATAAATTTCTACAAAGGGGTTGACGCCTCCCCGAACCATCCATAGAATGCGCGCCACTTGCAGCGTAAAGCACACAGCGAAACGCAGCAGGGAGTGAAAGCAAGCAGTAATGCTTGTAGCGTGTCCCCTTCGTCTAGTGGCCTAGGACACCGCCCTTTCACGGCGGTAACAGGGGTTCGAGTCCCCTAGGGGACGCCAATGCGGGAATAGCTCAGTTGGTAGAGCACGACCTTGCCAAGGTCGGGGTCGCGAGTTCGAGTCTCGTTTCCCGCTCCAGTTTCTCCGGCACTGCTTAGCGGCGGGGCAGGAAAAGAAAATCCAGGCTGAATCGTGAGGTTCATGTTCTGGTGCACTGAAAAGTGTTGTGTGTCCCCTTCGTCTAGTGGCCTAGGACACCGCCCTTTCACGGCGGTAACAGGGGTTCGAGTCCCCTAGGGGACGCCAAATGCGGGAATAGCTCAGTTGGTAGAGCACGACCTTGCCAAGGTCGGGGTCGCGAGTTCGAGTCTCGTTTCCCGCTCCAGTTTAAATACTGTGGCGTCTATGCGGTGCAGTGGTGGTGAAGGCTGTAAAGGCGCTTCACGCCGAACGTGGTAAAGCTTCAAATTGCGGGAATAGCTCAGTTGGTAGAGCACGACCTTGCCAAGGTCGGGGTCGCGAGTTCGAGTCTCGTTTCCCGCTCCAAACATGTAACGCAAAAGGGACCTTCGCAGGCTGTGTGAAACTAGCCCCTACGAGGCCCTTTCAGAAAAAGCTCCGTATCGGAAGATACGGAGCTTTTTTCGTTATGGCCTAAATCCAGGGAAAGTCTCGCAGCCAGACCAGTCTGTTCCCGGTCTCGCTGGAAGAGCTGACTCCCGAGGATCATCTCGTTCGTGTCATCGACCTATATGCCGCCAGGCTGGACCTGGGGCAGCTAGGTTTCGATAGAGCCCAGCCCAGCCCAAGGCCAGTGGGCATCCTGCTTACTGAATGCCAGTGCAACCTCGAGGTGATGTGGTCGATCAACTGCCTCTAAGGCGCCCTGTTGCGGGGCGCCATGGCGTGTTCAACGGTAGGTGATGGTGAAGTTCAATGCGGCGTTGACCTGGCCATCCTTTACCGTGTTGTCGAGTTGCCAGTAGCGTGCCTTGAAGTCCAGTTGGACCTCGGGAGCGTTCAGGCGCTTGACTGGCACGGCCTGCTGCAGCGGCAGTTCCCGGCCGTCCCCGTGCCGAATCTGAATGCCGAAGCCTTCCGCTGTAGAGCCCGTACCCAGGCTAAAGATGCCTCGCGTGGCGTCCACCACCGATGAGCCGTTAGTGCCGTCCAGTTCGATATAGGCGAATGCCGTGGGCGCAGTATCGTGATCCATGCAGCCATTGAGCTTAATGTTGAAATCGACTTCCCTGCCCACTGGTCCTGGGCCGGTAAAGTCGGCCAGCGTGTGATCAGAGAACTTTACTGGGGCGGTGCTGATTGGCTTGCCCAACGCAGTGCAATACGCTGTGTGGACCCGGCCCTTCAGTGTGAAGTCCATGACCCTGCCCTTGTCGTTGGTAATGCCGTGGAACATTTCTTTATCGATCACATGTTCGCCAGGGGCAATCGGGCCGGTCTTGATCAGTTTCACATTGCCGCGCATTCTGTTCAGCGAGTTATTGAGGGGGGTATTCGTTCGCATGGTGCCCTTGTAGGGGATGGTCTGGCTGCCGTCGTCGGAGGTGAAGAAGTTATCGGCGGTGCCATCGTAGGGACGACCCATGGTGATAATGGCACCGATACCGTCGATGTTGGTGCGCAGTACGTTGTCGGCGAAACGGTGGCCGCGCACAGGCACACCCGGGGTAATGGCCGTTGAGGTGGGCATGCTTATCGTGGTGAGGGGCGAATCCTCGTAGAAACACCGCAGCTCGGCCGCGTTGCGGTTGCCGATGTTAAAGTCGAGGTCGGCTATCACGCGCCCTATCTCTGCATCAAGAGGTACCCACATCGGGGTGCTTGTTGTGTCAAATTCGAATGGCATGTAGGGAGTGCTGCCTGCGGCCCACTCGCATTTGGCCTCTGCCTCGCTGGCAAGCAGCCCTAATGCCAGCGCGCAGGCAACAAAGGCGATGGGGCGAGGGGCTGTGCATCCGAATGTGCTCATGAGGTGTGTTCCTGGTGGTTCATGTTCGTTGCGGGTGATGAGGGTTCATGCTGGGGTTGGCACACCAGGGTTTGCATGCGATAGCCGTTGACGTTGGGTATCTCGCCGGGGGTGAGTGTGATCTGGCATTCGCGGGTGGTTTGGTCTACCCATTGCGCGCGCAGCTGCTGCGGCCCCGCTACATCGCTGGCTACCAACGCCTGGCCGGCTTGGCCGACCACTGCCAGGGCTTGGCCCTGGGCGTCGGTTATCTGTGTGCCGAATGGCAGGGGGCGCCCATCGGGCTGGTGCAGGGTCAGGACCATGCGCATGACGTGCCGGGTGGGGAAGCTGGCTTTGACGATCGCACCCCGGCGCGGCACAACCTGTTGAGTGGCATTGTCGATGATGATTTCCGGCGAGAGATCGTCGGTGTGCAGCACCAGCGAATTCAGCCGGTAAGGGCGCAGGTTCGGTGCCAGCAGGTAGCCCTGTGCGTTGGCCTGGCTCGATGGCGTATGTTCCAGCGTGATACCGGCAACGTCAGGCACGTGCACCAAGGCGCTTGTCTCGCTCATATAAGGGCCCAGTACAATGCCTGAGCCATGGGCTAGCAGGGCGCCGCTGGCATTCAGCGAAACGCTGCGGTAGTCGGCGCCCTGGGTGTAACCGGCCCCGTAGCTGGCGTTGGAGCCCTGATAGCCCAGCGACAGCGCGCCGCTGGTGTTGTTTTGCTGGTCGTTGCTCAGCGATACCTGGTAGCCGACTTGGTTGTTCATCAGCCCACCATTGAGGCTGGCGCGTTGACTGTAGCGGCCGTCATAGCGTTGCAGATCGAAACGGGTATTGTGGCGGTGGCCGAACTCCAGTGGCAGTGACAGGCTCAGGCCGAACAGGCGGTTTTCGCCCGTGTTGTCGGTCAAGGCCTGGGATGCAAACAGGTTGATGCCAAGGTCGCCCCAGCGTGTGTTGTACTGCACTTGATACTGGCGGCGCTGGGCGGTGCTGTTCCAGTAGTCATCCTGCGAAAGCGTCAGGCTGAGCGAATGCATGCCGAAATTCTGGTAGACCGAAGCTTCCACACGGCTGCGGCGGTTGCCCAGGTAATGCTTGGACTGGTTGCGCTCCCTGATGGCTTCATCAAAGTCCCGGTAGCCTTCGGTCGAATAGCGGTAGCCGGCAAAGCGCAGGTTGGTACCGGTGTTGAAGCTCTTACCGTAGCGTGCTGCGAAGCTGTGCCCTTGCACCTGGCCGGCCGGGCTGCCGAGGTCGGTACGTGCCTGGGTGACATCGAACGACAGAGCGCCCAACCCGGCGAAGTCGCGTGCAACACCTAATGCGCCAGCACGATAGTACTCGCTGGCGAGAACCCCACCGTACAGCGTACTGTCCCAGATCCCGCCGCGGGCTATCGTGCCCTCCCAGAACATTGGCCGTTCCAGGCTTTCGGCGCCGTTGTAGCGGCCCGCCGTCAAGCTGTAGCGCCATACGCCTTCACGCAGCAGATTGCCGAGTGACGAATAGGGTTGGGTGAAGCGGCGCACCTGGCCATCGGCTTCAGTGAGAATGACCTCCAGCTCGCCGTGGCTGCTACCGACACTGAGGTCATCGATGGCGTATGGCCCGGGTGCCACGTAGGTGGCGTAGATCGGGTAACCGTTGTGCAGTACCTCCAGCTTGGCGCGGGTCTGGGCTACGCCACGGATCACCGGGGCGTATTGCTGCTCGTTGTCGGAGTGCATGTCCAGGTCTGAAGCCAGCTTCGCACCGACGAAGGGCGTGTTGCGGAACACATCGCCACCGGTAAAGGTTTCGCCCAGCGTGATATTGGCCCGCAGCCCCGGAACGTCGCGTTGCGCGTAGGTTTCGCTGCGGTGCCAGTCGAACTGGCCGTCGGCGTTGTCGCGCAGCGCCTGTGTGCTGCGCAAGCGCCAGCCGGCGATATTGATACCGCTCTTCAGGTACAGGTCTTGGTTGCTGCTGCTGCGGCCGCTGTCGCGGCTGTAATGCTGTGCGGACACCTGGTAGTTGACGAAAGCGGCATTGATACCGTCATCCCAGCGTGCTTCGGGCACCGAGCCTGCGGCCTGCCGGCGCAGGGCAATCTGTGGGATGGACAAGGCCAGGTGCAGGCGTTGCGGGTCGAATTCGGCGTGGGCCTGGGGTACCAGGGTGGCCAGGTCCAGGCAGCGGTCGTCGCTGGGCAATGGCACTTCGAGGGCTTCTTCGCGCAGGTCTAAGTCACGCAGCAGCGCGCCCGTCAGGCAGGCTTGCAGGCTTTGCCCGCTGTCGTTATGGATGTTGATTTCGCGCGTGTAGGGCGTGGTTTTGTTGACCACGATTTGCACGCGATAGCGTCCGGCTGCCAGGGGGGCATGCTCAGCCAGCGCTTGCAGGGCCAGGGCGCCGGCCTCGCTGGCCTGGCCTGGGGCCTGGTGCATGAACTCGGCCTGAAAGCGGGGCGTGGCGGCGAATGTCGGGGTGACCAGAAGTAGAATGAGCGGGCTGCCTAGCCACGCTGATCGGGCGGGGCGTAGTAAGGCAGGCCTGGGGCGGTGAAGCTTGGGCATGGAAGGTCCTGAGGCACCACGGCTCCAGGCCTGAGGCGGGAGCTAGGGGCTGATCTATATGCATGAGGCGGCGTGCGTCAGGAGCGGGTGACTGACGGAGCCGGTTTGGGACGGGTAGGATAGGGAGGGGGGGTGTGAGGGATGTAAGAAGAGTCTTTCGGGTTTGGGAGAAATCTAGACGGGGCCAGAGTAGACGGTAGCTCCCGGGCGTATGTCGCTGCCGGGAGCCCCGAATGGTTAATGAAGCTTACAGGGGAGCGCTTTAGCGTCTATTAGGAGGGGGCGTCACGGTTGGGGAGGACACTCTCGAATAGGGCGCTTGTGTGTTCGCAGTATTAATGACTGGATTGTCATGGATAGATTGCGGGGTGGAATTACCACTTATCGAACGGTTGCCGCTAAGTTGCGAGGCGACACTATTACCTGTCGCGTGTCCATAGCTAGGTGGGGAGCTAGGTGGGGAGCTAGGTGGGGGGCTAGGGACGGGGCGTGCCCCGGCACTACCATTCATCACGCTTCCATAGGTAGGTGGGGGCATGCGTCGTTGTTGTATCTGTTGTAGTCGTTCTTGTATTCGCATTCGTGTCAGTTCCATTTGCTCCCTGAGATCTCGACCCGGTGAACCTGGAGTTGGACGTGAACCTGGAGTTGAACGTGAAGGTGAACGTGAACTTGAGTTTGGCCCTGAACGCCGGGGTGTCATGGAACGCCCAACCATAGACATGGTTACGCCAATTGCGCTAATCGCCAAACCTGCTATGGCTAATTTTTTGGAGAGTTCAGGATTATCATTTTTAGTAGCAAAACCCGCGATTTGCAATCCTAAGCCTATACCCTGGGCAGCGATACCGCCCCAGGTTAGGGCAAAGCTAAACGTCACAGGGCCGGCCCATGGCGTTATCGCTACTGATGCGATGAATACTAAGCCAAAAACCAGTATTCCCATTAAATTTCCAGTGACATCGTTTTGCTCCTCTTTTTTGTCAGGCGTCTGGTCGCCGTTGAGCGGGCTGACTTTATGTCCGGTAGGATCACGCCACCTGACCGGGTTGCCCAAGGCATACAGGTAAGGGTTGAGCCCGGCTTCCTCCGGTGCCAGCGAGTCGGGGCTGTGGAACCGCATCAGTTGCGGGTTGTAGGCGCGGTAGCCGCTGCCGAGCAGGTACCAGCCAAGCGCCTCCTCGCGGGCCTCGCCGTTGAACGCCAGCAGGCAGCGCATGCCATTGTCTTCGGGGCGTTCGCCATAGGCGCTGTAGTTGGCATGGCGGGTGCCCTGGCGGTCGGTTTCGGTGACGATGCTGCCGGCGTTGTCGGTCAGCAGCAACAGGGGATCGGTGGGCGCATCCGAGTGTTGCACCGCCAGGGCATGGGTTTCACCCAGCAGATACTGGGTCAACAGGTTGCCTTCCTGCGTGGTGTCCAGGCGATGGTCCTGGTAGCGGCGATGCACCTGGCGGCTGCCGAGCACGCTGGCCAGCAACTGGTCATGGCCATCGTAGAGGTACCGGGCGCGCTCGCTGCCGTCGGTCTCGCGTACGCGTTCCAGGCGGCCCCGTACGTCGTATTCCAGCGTGCGCCCCTGCTCGTCGTTGAGCATGTTGCCGCGCGCGTCGTAGGTGAAACCTTGCGTCTCCCGGTAGTCCTCGAGCAGGGTGTGGGTCACCTCGGTCAGCTGGAAGCTGTCGTCGGTTGCGTAGGTGAAGTGTGCGATGTCCGTCTCGGTATCGGCAAACTCCGTCAGGCAGCGCGTGAGCTTGTCCAGGTTGTTGAACGTGAAGACCTGCGAATGGAATGAGCGGCCCTTGGCATTGCGTGGCAAGGCTTGCCAGCGTTCGCCCGTTTCTTCTTCTTCTTCCCATTTACCGTCGTAGTTGTGAATCACCAGGCGCATGAGCGCGTCATATTCGAACACTTCCTTGCGCAGGAAGGCGTCTTCATCCTTATCGCTGCCGTTGTAGAGGGTGCGTGATGCCAGTCTGTTGCCGTCCAGCCATTTCAGTACCAGCACCTGCTGCTGGCCATCGGCCTCGAGCGTGCGTCGATGTTCACGGCCCAGGTCGTCGTAGGTCTGGGTGCTGCGCACATAGCGCGTTGGCTCGCGGGTGTCGCAGGTGGTGGTGGTTTCCAGCCGGCCTTCGCTGTTGTAGGTGAGCGTGGCCTGCAGGTGGCCCTGGGTAATGGTGGTTACCCGGCCCAGCGGGTCATGCGCGTACAGGCAGGCGACACCGTCACTGTGCTTGCGGTAGCGCAGGCGCCCTTGCAAGGAGTGCTGGTTGCGAATGTTGTACTGCTGCTCACCGGCTCCGTTCCAGTGTTCCAAGGCCAGGTAACCCTGGTCGGTGTAAGTGTAGGCGCGGCCACCGTTGTCGTTGTTGGCGCTGCGCACTTCAGCACTTTTGAGGTGGTAGTCGAACGCGGCTTCGTTGGCGGCCTGAGGCTCTGGCGTATCTTCGAGCGTGGCGGTGATTTTGGTGGGCTGGCGCGTCAGCTCCGGCGTGTAGTCGTAGCGTTCGACGTGCTTGCGCTTGTCGTGGCCCGCCGGGTCGGTGTTGCAGAGGGTGCGCGACTCCATCAGGTCGAGCTGGCCCTGGTACTGGTATGTCTCCAGGCGCGGGCCTACGGCCAGGCTGGTCAGGCGTTCGAGGCCGTCGAACGTGCGCTTGCACACGGGGCTTGGCGCTGCGCTGCTGCTATCGCGCACTTCCAGCAGGGTGGTCAGTTCAGCCGTGCTGCGTTCATCAAAGTGGCGCGTCAGCACGCTTTCATTGGCGCGCACGGTTTCGAACAGGCGGCCCCAGTGGTCATACTGGTACGTGGTGATGAGCGGCTCGTGGTCGGCCGCGAAGCTGAGTGTTTCCTGCACGGCCTGGCCCAGGCCGTCGTAGAGGTAAGTGGTGCGGTCGACTTCAACCGGCTCGGCCCCTGATGCGGCATCGACGGGCAGGTGCAACTGGTATTCGTAGACCGGTTTGTTGAAGCGGTTGTATTCCACCACGCTGTGCTGTTGCTTGACGCCTGGCTTGTCAGGGCTCTCCTGCCACTGCTCGACGCGGTTGCCGTCGTCACCGAAGGGCGAGAACAGGGTGATCCGTTTGACCCGATCGGGTTGCTCCACCTGGCAGCGCTGCCCCCAGGCATCGTAGCTGAAGCGCGAGGTCAGCTCGATGACCTGTTCTTCGGCGTTGTCGCTGTCGGGCGGGGCGGGCAGGTAGTCGAACAGGGTCTCGCTGGCGACACGGCCGAGGGTGTCGTAGGTGGTTTCCGACACCGTGCGGGTGATCGTGGTTTCGGACTCCGGGTCGTCCAGTGCGCGCAGGGTGCGCTCTTCACGTATCGGCCGATTGAGCCCGTCATGGTAGGTGCGGGTGATGACACCGTTGACGTCGGTTACCTGGGCGTACCACAGCGTGCGCTGGTCTTTGGTCTCCTTGCCATAGCAATAGGTGCGCGTGGCGTCGTAGGGGGGCTTATCCGGCGCCACGGTCTCGGCGCTCGGCCGGTTGACGGCATCATAGCTATAACGGGTTTTCACGCCATTGGTGTCTTGCGTTTCGATCAGCTGGTCACGCAAGGTGCTGTGCAGGCTGTAGGTGGTTCTTTCGAGCGTGCCACCATGGGGCTTTAAGGTGGTGGTGGTGAGCAGGTAGGTCAGCTTTTCGTTGTCATCCTTGCTTTTCTCATAGCGCCATTCTGTTCGCGACTGGGTCTTGCCCAGTTGGGTCGTCGTGTAGTCAACGCGCCCATGCAGGAACGGGTTATCGGGCATGTCCAGGTGGGTAATATCCTCGCGGCGCAGCGGTGTTTCGACGTTATTGAGGACTTCGAACTCCTGTACGCTGTTGGCCACCAGCCATTTCTCGGTCTGCTGCAGCGCCAGCGAAGTGCTCAGCACGGGCAGTTCGCGGTAGGTGCAGCGTGAGCGCAGGATCTTGGCGGGGGCCGCCCCCTCGGCTGGGTAGACCGTGAGGCTCTTGAGGTTGCGCGTGAAGCCATCCGGGTCGCGCGGGCAGCCTTCCTCGCCTTCGGGGAGGTAGAACTCGCGGACCATGACCATGCCATTGGCGAACTGTTCGCGCACCAGGTTGCCGTGGGTGTCGTATTCGGTGAAAACAGGCTCATCGCGGCGAAGCTGGGTGCCCGTCTGCGTCCAGGTCTTGGTCATTTTACTGGGCAGCTGCACCCGTACGTCCTGGGAGGCGAAATTGCCCGGTGCGTCGTGATACTGGGTGGTGAGGGTCTGGATGCAACCCGCTTCGTCAGTGACCTGTTCGGTCATCAGGTGGAAACGGTTGAAGGTGTGCTTGACGGTGCGCAGCACCTTGTCATCTAGGTAGTGGCTGACCTCGGTATGGTAGTTGTAGGTGTTGTCGGTGGCCTTGTAGAGCTGGTCCTGGTTGTAGTGTTCGTCCCAGACCACGTCGGTTGCGCCGTAACCGAGGAAGTTCTTGTCGCTGTAGGTGTAGGTGGTCTTGATCGTGGCGGCGGTATCATCCTGCGGATCGGGGATTGCCTGGTGCTCGGTGACATACGGCAGGTAGTGGTTCAGGCCCGGGTACTGATGCCCGGATTCCTTGTAGAAGATGCGTTCTTCGCCACCGTACGGCTGGATGAGCCGTCGCAGAAAGCGCATGCCGTCAAACGTGTCGTAGTGGAATGTCCAGTCGGCCAGGTCGCTGGCGGGCATCACCAGGGTGCGCAACTCTTCGCCCTGGAGTTTCAGGGTGAACAGCTGTTCGGCTTCAGAGCCCGGATGAACGTGCATCAGCACCTGGCTGTCGCCCTGGTAAACCAGGGTGAGCAGCGGTTGCTTGAAGTCATCCTGGATGGACACCAGCCGGCCTTTCTCGTCGTCGTAGGCCAAGGTGATGCCAAGGCCTGAGCGGGTCTCGACCCGGGTCGGCAGGAAGGTGCGGTCATCGGCCCTGAGCGGTTCGAGAATTTCGATCATTCCGTTGGTATGGGTGATGCGAAAACGCGGCTTGTTTGCTTCGCCGATGTGCTTGAAGGTGAAGGCTTTGAACTTTTGTTCATACACCAGGGCCAGTTCCCCGGGGCCCTGGTCGGCGACTTCGAAAGTGTCGCCGGTGTGTACGCTCAGTACGTGGTTGCTCAGGTCATACCGGCTCAGTTTGAATGCCCAGCCGATACCGAAGCCGCTGTTGGCGGTGTTCAGTGGGCTGAAGCTCAACTGCAGGGGCAAGTGGGGGCCTTGAGCGAAGTTGGCATTGAGTGGTGGGACTTCGAGGGCGAAGCTGTAGAGCCCGGTGCGTACGTCGACGCTGCCGCGTGTGTAACTGGCAAAGTTCAAGGCATTGGATTGCAGGGTCATGGTTGTTCTCCTTGGGCGAGTGCCGCGGCTAGAGCATCCGCAGATGGCACATGAGAAGCGGCGGAGACTTTGACGGTGATTTTCCCGAGCGTATCTATCTCCGCGGGTTCTTCAGACTTGTCAATAACCAGAATGCCAAGCCCGGCGCGTATGAAGGTGTCCTTCTCATTGCGATTGACATATTGATCAATGTCGGCTTTGGCCAGTTCAGCGGGTTGATGGGTAGTCTTCAACTTCAACCACCATTTCGGTTCGCCGTTCACAACGTCTTTAGAATTTAGAGTAATGGTGGCCGCAGATGGAATACCGATCATATGTATCTCGCGTGCTGCAAAATCAGGTAAATCAAGATGGACAGTTTGGCCACTGCCTGCGTCAGGTACGTTCAATACTCGGTGAACTTCATCTTTGTCGTAGATCGTGATAATACCTGCGGCTCTATTTGACTGTGTCGCTTTCATGAGGGCTCCTTCCAGAGGGTCTGCAGGCAGCAGTGTCGCACCTGCAACAGGGGCAGGTTAGGGCACTTTGCTGAAGCTGGCACCTGGCAGAATTGATAGGTGCCGACAGTGCGTAAACGCCACCAGTGGCCACGCGAACCTGTTATTTTTGCTAGTTGTCAGGCAGGGCTGTCGAATTTATAACTAATCCGCAATCAGTCCAGTTGAGCGCCGCCAGAGGCGGGTATGGCGAGGAATTAGTTATGAATCAAGATGATAGCCTAGAGGCGCCCATTATCGGGCTGCGGAATGAAAAAAAAGAAATCGATCTCGCTGAACTGGGGGACAAAAACCTCGAGGTCTTAATCAAATACACAGGCATGGCGGAAAATCAAGCCCTGGACTTCCAATGGTTTGGGGCCGACGCTCAGGGAAAATCTTTTGATCATACTGCGGGTTATAATGTTAACCCTGGAGAGGAAATAACAGGGAAGAGGATATTCATCGACAATAGTAGGATTAAAGCAGTCGAAGGCGGCGAAGCGTTCTGTTCTTATACCGTGGAAAATACCCAGAAGTCACTTCGCCTTTTTTCATTCGTTGGGGTGAGGGCTGTGGAGCCTTCGGACGTGTTGCCTGTCGCCCTTGCGCTTGAGTCACACCACCTGGTGATAAAACCCAAGGAACTGGAAACCGCAGGTGTGACCTTCGTTGTCGCACCCTATCAGGCGCTGCAAGAAGATGACGAGATCACATTTACTCTCAAGGGCTTTGATGCGGCTGGACAGCCGGAAGATCCTGTTGTCAAGAAGCTGAAGGTGTCCGCCGAGCACCTGGCTAACGAGGCGCTGACATTCAAAGTTGGTAAAAATGAACTTCTGTTGATTGAGGGTGGCCGTGCTGAGGTTTTTTATCAAATTGATTTCGGTGATGGAAAAACAGCCAAGTCGCCCCAGCAGGAATTTATTATCGACTCTAAGCAAAGCTTGCCCGATTTTTTGCCTAAGCCTGTTATCGTCGATCATGCGCCGGGAGACCCATTAAACCCGGATAACTTTACAAAGGGCGTGGCGATCTGGGTCGACGCATACCCAGGGATGGCGGTTTCAGACCGTGTTACTTTGTGCTGGCGTAGTCCTGTTCGAGATTTTTTGCGGACCATTCGCGTGGATGCCAGTACTCAGACTGTGAAAGGGGTTGCCTTTCATATTCCGGTCGATTACCTGCTCGAAAACCAGGGGCGTAGCGTCAGTCTCCATTACCTTTTTGGTCGTGAGGGTGCCGGGCAAAAATCGCAGGTGTTGCCCGTAAGCATAGAGAACAAGCGTGAACTGTCCGCACCGTTGATCTGTCCGGCAAAACCGGACGACGGCCCAAAAGACCGAGGGACTATGGCGGCCATAGATGGGTTGGGTGGGGTTTGGGTAGAGGTTCCCAATGTTCTCATGCCGGGCGAAACGGCTCAGGTCGAATGGCGCGGCTGGCCTGGCTACGGCGCGTACATAGCCGATCCAGAAGACGACAACCCGCTTCTCTTCCACATCCCGGCCCAATATGTGCCAGCGAACATGGGCAGAAGCGCGGTGGATGAGAGCCGCCGATTCAACGTGGTGTATTGGGTAATCGGTGAAGGTGACCCGATTGAATCGGACCCGTACCACCTGCGTATCCAGCCTTTCCCCGGAAACCCGTATCCAAGAATTGTTTGCGATAGGGTGGTGTCGGGCAAATTGTCGTTGAAGGAGGTTCCCGCTACGGGTGTCGAACTAACGTTGGGTACTTGGTATTACGGTGTCGAAGGGAATCTTATTGAACTGTCAATTACTGGCGTCACCTCAAGTGGCGGTTTTAATGGAACCATTCGCGATGCGTCGAAACCTGTGACCAAAAGTGAGGCGGAAAGTGGCATCAAGGCGACACTGGCGAGGGCGACACTGGAACAGCTTGAAGAGGGTTTAGATTTCACGCTGCATGTACGGATGAGCTTTGATGGAGGGGCGCATTATTATGCCTTTCCCAGCCAGCCCGTAACACTTGTGGAATAAGCCGGTCGATGGCGATGAACGAAGCAGTAAAAAAGTACTGAACATGTGTCTATATTTTCTGAATATATCGAGGAGCTTGATATGCCTAGGCCAACCATGGAAAAGTATATAGCCTGGATGAAGGTGCAGCCGCGTACGTATGACTGGGGCGCGCTGTTGGTTTATGACCGTTTCAAAACCAATAGGCTACTGGCTCAAGAGCATATTGAGAATTTGGAACTCGGACATTTTATGCGCCCGATCGATTTTAGCCGCACGCTCGACGGGTTGACGACGACTGTGAGCGACCTGAAATTTGACAGGCCGGTACTGTCTTTCGTGAACTCCAGCTTGGGTGGCTCCCGGGCCCGATTGAGCATGAATGTAGTGAGTGGTCTTATTGTTCAGTACCGGCGCCCCCCGGGGAGCAGTCAGGATGAACTCGTGGGCTATTCGAATCTGGACCCGCTCACAGCACCCACGGTGCGCATGGACATTTTTCTGAATGAATCCAATGACGGTAAGGTCAACGATCAGGGGCGGGTGACGCTAGACCTTTCCAAAGGCGGAAGCTACAAATTTGAGGTCGCATCGTGGGGAGAGTTGAATGACAGACTGGGTGAGGTAATCTCGGAAAAGTTCCAGGAACTGGATGAAAAAGAAAGGGTATGGGAGCTCAATGTTCTCAAGCCAGTAGAAGGAGAGTTAAGTCCAAGCGCTTTCGAGGTGCGTACACATTCATATGCCAAGGCGCAAGAGATTTTCAATGCGAGTGAGGAAGAAAAAAAAGAAGGCGCTGTTATCGTAGGGGTTGCGTTCGAAGGCCAGACAGGTGGGAATTTCCCAGGCCAGGACGATGCCATGCCGTACCTGTTACCAAGTCCCATTGATGACGCCGAACTCCCGTATACAATGAACTTGATTTACAGTAATAAAATTTGGCTGAAACAATTGTTGCTTGATGTGATTGGGAAGTTCGAAAGACTGCAGAATGTGAAGGTGGATCCTGATCGGTACGGATTTTATACTAATGTTACTGCAGACTTAAATTTTTCTGTTCCTGCGGAAGATGTCAGAAGGACGGAGCATTATGACAAATTCACGGTGCAGCGCTTCAAATGGCCTGATATGAATTTAATGCCGATTTTTGAAATTAAGCATGATGCTGGTGTGCTGACTTATAACACTTCGGCTTTTGCTGAAGGGTCCTTTGTTGTGGAATTTGTACAGCCGGATGGTGTCAAGGTCATGCGCCCAAGCGGGAGAATCACGATAAAAATAGACGGCAGCTTGGAATTAGGTCTGACTAAGGATAGCTCCAGAGAGGGAGACATTGATGTTGTTGTTAGCGGGCCAAATGTGGAGTATAGCATTGAATGTTGGGGCTCCGAATGGAGCTTCTATGATGGCTATGCAAAGATTGCGGCCGAAGACTACGTCATGGTGCCCGTTCGAGCACTATTAGACACATTCGTCAGTCAATTCAAGTCGCTTGCCGATGTTGGCGTTCCATTTAACTTGTTGCGTCTCAATGGCCTGCTGTTCCGTGGCGCGGACGTCGCCACCCCGCGAAGCCTGCAATTTCCTGGCGACCTCTCGCTTCTGGGGGATCTTGCGCCGAAATTGACAACGTTTGCCATCGAACCGCTAGAGACTGTTATCAGTGCCGGCGGCGGTGAGACGGTGACATTAAGCCTCGACCCAAAGCCGGATGGCCCCGTGGATTGGCAAGTCAAACCACTGAAAGACGAATCAGCAGACGCAGGCACAATAGTCGATGGTGTTTATACCCCCCCTCCTGCTGCATCGATTAGCGGTACCCACAAACGTGTGATCGTGACGGCTACGGCCTCCGGCAACACCAGCAGTGCACTGATTACCGTTGTGTCGAACAGTGTCGCCGTCTATCCCTACTTCTTGGTCGCGCAGTTCGACTCCAGCGAACCCACTAGCGGCCCTCCACGCTATGTGTTGGTTGGCGGCGATAGCAAAAACGAACTGACCTGGAGCATGGTCAACGGCAGCAAGGGCATTCAACGCTTGCCAGAAGACAGTGACAGTGATCTGGACATTCCAGAGGGCAAGAATGTTCGAATCTATGTTTCCCCGAAAAGGACGCCGGGGACGCCCGGAGAGTTGGAGGCGCTTGTGCATCTGGACCGGGTGCAAGTTTCAGCTGGCGGGTTGGCACAGTGGATTGATGTCATTGTACCCTGGACGACTGCCACCGCAAAAATCAAGGCCACACAGTTATCTGAAGGGGCGTGGCAGCTTGCGGTTGCGTATGACAGTGCGGAAACCGGTGAAGAAGTGGAGCTCACGCCTGCACAGACCAAATGGGCCGTACTTTTAGGCAAAGGCCAGATTAACCCTGCTACCGGTGTTTATCAACCGGGTCCATCTGAGGGGCCTTATATCATTGTGGCCGGTCGCGAGACGCCTGCAGAACGTCTCGCGCTCTGGAGTTACAGCGTGGTGGTGTTATCCCCCACTGCGAAGCACGCTGCTGCCATTGACACAGCGTTTAAGAAGGAAGCTTAACCATGAGCATCAACTCAAAAGAGGCGTTACTTAAAAAACTTGGTGAGGGTTCCGCTGTTCATGAGTGGGGGGCGATCTTGGCACTTGGGCGTGATACGGTCAATACGCTGCTTGAGGCTAAATTCGTCGAGCGGTTGAGCGAGATGGATTATATCCAGCCTATTACTGAAACCTACTATGCGAATGAAGACAGAACCGAGCGGGTGGCTTTCGAGGCGCTGATGTTCGGCCCGCCAACCCTGTCATTCGAACACGCTTCGGGTAAGAGCAACAGGGTACGTGTGCGCATGGAGTTGATTGCCGGACGCTGCGCGCGCTGGTCGATGTTTCCCGGGGAGGCGAAGTACTTACGTGACAGTCATCAGTTATCACAGGGCCTTGGCTACTGGCTAGCGTTTACAGCCGAACTTGTGGTGATACCCGTCGAGGGCTCGGGTGGCAGGCAATTGCAGTTGGGGCTGGATATGATCAATGCAACAGATCCCAATTGCAGCCTTGGCCGGGGAGCGACTGATCGCATGGGGCGGTTCATGCTGGAGCAGTTGCGACAACAGCCGATATTTGCGCAGCCTTATACGTTCTACACCATGGCTCCAACTGCCCAAGACGTCTTTACGGTTGTCGAGGTTACGCCTATAACTCAAAAGGCCCCGGATGGCGCCGGTACTGGCGGTATGCCTGAAACCGATGGTGCCATACTCCTGCTTATGCAACTACACGGTTCTGCGCAAGGCGGTTATATTCCGGGATCAATGCCCTATCTATTGCCCCGCAAGGTTGACGATATCGCTGAAAATATGGGTACCGCTCTGCTGATAGGCAGGCTGAGGGCACTGATTGGGACAGGGCAAGCTGAGCAATTTTTGTCGCAAATGGTTTTACCGGGTGGGTCGACCTTTGCTGTTGACGATGAGCGCCCACTCCCTCACGACATGATCTGTTTTGGGGAACTTAAACCCAATTCCCGTGGGGCCTGGCTTTCCCCCGCACTCAGCAGCATCGCCGCAGGGGAAGGTGTTGAATTTAAGTCCAATGGCGGTCCGCTGTTTGGCTGGCAGGCGAATGGCTTCAACAGCCCCAGGACTGCAGGCACGATTTCCGAGCAAGGTGTGTACCGCGCAAGGCCGATCGGAGAGTTTGGAAGCACTCAACGTTTGACTGTGGTGACAGCGAAGGTTTCAGAGGAGGCGGATAGTGCAACTCGGGCGGTATTGGTGATCGAAGCTGCGGAGCCGCTGACAATATCGCCGCGCGTGGTTACCTGGTACCCAGACTATGAGGACGTTGTCTTGCGCGTATCTGGAGGTAGCGGCGTCACATGGAAAGCACTTGGTGAAGAAATGGGTGAGCTCATACCCGACCCTGAAGATGCTCGCCAAGCCACGTTCAAGCCCACGCGCCAGAATACTCCCTTCGTACGTTTGCAGCGCATTGAAGTCAGCGATGGCGAGAATACGGGCCATGCCACGATTGTGTTGTTAGGCGTTGGCCACAAATTGGATATCGAGCCGTTGCCTGTACCACGCCTGTTGCCAGATGGCGCCCAGCCGTTCAGCCTGGTGGGTGAGGAAGCGGACAAGTGGCAGCTGTTTGGCCCTGGGCAGATCGACGCTGAGACGGGGGTCTACACGGCGCCCGCGCAAACCAACGAAGAAGTAAGCGTGGTCGTGGGATTTGCGGGGCCATTTGCCGGAGCGGCTGTCGTCGAGCACCGGACGCCGGCACCGGCACCTGCCGAGGCCCTGGCGTTGGAGGAGCGGTGGAAAACACTGAAAGAGTTCAGTTTGAAGCGTAACAACCTGGCTCGAAATCAGGTGTTTGCCAATGGTTTGCAGCAGGTTGGCATAGACATCGTGATTGCTACCCATAGTTTCACAAATTCGGTGGGTGAGGAAGTATGGGACCCGGTCGATGAACTGGAACTGAGAACGCTGGTTCTCACGGACGGAAATAACAATGTCATCCCCTATTTGACAGGGGACGAGACAGGGATTCCAGAGGATAGCAATCAGACCTGGATGGCCAACAAACGGCGTAACAAGACTATCGACTATTACCCCACCACGGGACCCGCAGAAACGCAGCGTGTGTTTGCGGAGCATGAAGGCAGGCGCACGGTCACCGTCTACGTGCACTCACGCGAAGCGGAAACGGCCAATTTTAGGGCAACGTTCCAGGATCATAACCGTGGCTGGCAGAAATCGATGGATATCGACGATATCAAAGGCGAAATTCAGCTGGAAGGTATGCCGCTGCCAGAGAAAAGTTTGAAGTATTTCAACTGGCCAGCGATGGGTAAGCGCGTCGCGAGTCAGGGAGGTGAGGATTACGAAGGCGATCGTTTCAACTACTGGCACTCGACCACCGATTATTGGGAGCTGTCTGGAGAAGGGCTCAGTTTCGTCGATGTCGCGTTCGACTCAACGTCGATGGTCAAGTGGGAGTCGGAACAAATCGAAGAGACTTTTGGCAGCTACACCGGGATCGCCTTCAAACCACGGCGACCAGATGAAGAGACGGACGTGCCGTCAGGCGTGAATTATCAAGCTGAACTACAACTGTTGGTCAATGAGCCGGAAGTCAAAATTACCGGGCTTGAATATGGTTTCCACGGTCAGGAGGAGCCTACGGCTGGCGCGATACTGGTCACACTGGATCGTAGTTCGGGGTTGACGTTCTGGGACGACTATAGAGACACTTCATACCGAAAGGTGCTGACGAATCCCATAAAATTCACAGTTACCGATAATTACGGGAACAAGCACAAGCTCAGGCTGCTGTTTTCCGGTGAGCTGAACCCTCGCAATTATCTAGAGCTCAAGCTGCAATAATTTTTGTAGTGAAGGGGTTGTGCTGCAGCCCCTTATTATTGGGCGAAATATATTAGCGTGTTGCGCTACCTGGTAAAAATGCCAGTTGTCATGCTGGGGCGTATCGCTTTAAATCAGCCCGCGTCGTCTGTTTTGTCCTCGTATAGAGAGAGAAAATATGAGTGCTCCCCGTCAAAATAAAACTGCATCCGAACGTGTTCGCCAGGCTTATCGACGCTTGATCACGGCCTGGCGAACGCGCCGTTCACTTGAACCTGATCCAGGTTTGGACGATCTACAGATCGCCGCTGAAATGTTAGCTGGAGATACCGGCCTGGTGTACAGCCGCTACTTGAAAGACGATACGCTCGCTTTTGTTTTGAGTGTGCCGGCCTGGTCTTTTTCCGACAGGGACGAGCTGCGCATCGAGCACTCACGCGATGGGGTGGTCTGGACCACGCTCCATCAGGAGATCGTAGAGTATTTCGACAAACCAATTGATAACCCTCACCCGGTCCAGCTGGATAAAGGCAGTGACCAAATGACGTTGGAGGGTATCCATTATTTCAGGAGCTGGGTCCAGAACCCCAATCCGGATACTTCGGTCTCTAAACCGCTGGCACTGATTTTTGATCGTTTCCCCCCCTACAATCATATTTCCCCCCCCAAGTTCCCCAGCATTCCTGTAGTGACTGATGAATCTTTGGGTGCCGCCAGCGACAAGGCCGTTCTGACGTTGCCAAGCTATCCAGATTGGGCAGAAGGCGATAAGGTCTTTGTATACTGGATGAACCGCCTCCCCCTAGATGCTGCAGACTTGGACGAACCCGTTCTCCGTCTGGATACAACCGGAGCTGATCAGCAGCTGGAGATTGCTGGAGCGGACATTCGCAGAGTGGGCGACGGTGGCGTGTTCGTGGTCTACTTGCTGATAGACAAGGCTGGCAACGTCAGTGAAATCTCTATTTACACCAGTATCGCAGTGGCACTTGGCCAGCTGCCCACTGTTTTTGACCCTCCTGTTGTGCCGCTTGCCACGGTAGACGACGCGTTCCTGATCGACCAGGCTGACGCCAACGAGGGCGTTGAAGTTTGGGTCCCGGTTTACGAGGGCAAGAAGGCCAGCGATTTCGTTGAGGTGAAATGGGGTGGCACACCTTTGCAGCGTGAAACGGTCGGCTCTGCTCCGGATGATTTTATTCGGGTTAGGGTACCCCACGAGGTAATGCTGAAGGAATACGGCAGTGGCTCAGGCCAAGTGCCAACCAAGGTCAGCTATACACTGCTGCGTGGCAGCCACCCGATGGGAGGCGCTGATATTGATATCCAGGTCGATTTCGAAACCATGGATCCGGGCGGTCCCGACCCGACTTGGCCATTGCCGATTCATCCAGATTTGAAAAAGGTCGTTATCACCGGCCGTAACAGCGGCCTAACAGATGAGTTGGATGAGACGGATGCAAAATCCCCAGCGGATCTGGCGTTCGAACTTTACAATTTTGCCGAAGAAGATGATGAGCTGACGTTCTATTGGGTGGATGAGGTAGCGGCGACCCACACGGTAGGAGGTTCCGACAAGTCAGGTGAATCAATTGATCTTGAAGTTCCTTGGGAGGTTATTGAAAAAATTGGCAACCACTCCGCTGTGCCTGTGTACTATGAGGCCAGACGCCCTGGGGTGCACAACCCCGTGCGATCTGCCACTACTTTCGTCAAGGTTGAGGCCATTACCATCACCCCAGTAGCAGCCACGTTCGATCACTTGGTCAAAGGAGTGGTCACCTGCACCAGCATCCAGGCAACGGGAGGTGATCCTAAAGGGCCCGCAGTCGAGGTGTTGATCCCAAACCTCACTGAGTATCAGCAACATGGTGAGTTTACGAAAGTTGATCTCACATGGTGGGTCTATCGCGGGCGCACCGATGAACAAGGTTACGAAGAAATTGACAACGTCAGGTTTGAGGAGCAGATCACATTGGATGCTGAGCATCCGATTACTGGTTTTACCTGGCGCATACCTTTTGATAAATATGTTCTTCCTACTGATGAGGGCTCTAAAGATCCTCTCTACATGAGCTCCAGGGCAAACGTAACCTACGCCCTGAAGATGGCAAAGGGGGATGTCCTTTCCGAAGTCGCCAAGGTTAGGCTTTCTTTCATTCCCCCTTCAGGCACTTGCAATCCTTACGGCTCTTAGGCCTCGGCGCGAGCCGATACTGCACGGGTGGCCTCTGTGCAGTGTCGGTTTATTCCCTGTCACTTGTAGGATTATTCCTATATGAGCGAGGTTTTCGTCCTTGTAGCGTGACTGCTACCGGTGCTGACTTGCGCATTTTCCTAATCGCCAAGGTGGTGCCTGAACCTGAATAGCATGAGAGTTTTGATATGAGCAGCACGTTATTTCAGCGAAAATTTTGCCGTGGCTTGGTGTATTGCGTGACGGCATTGCCTGTGGGTATGTACGCTGGTGATCTTTTGGCCGCCCAGGCCATTATCGAGCGTGATACGGTTATCGATGGTTCCAATCCCTTGGTCGGTTATCAGGTTTTGAATGGCGCCACTTTGACAGCCAATGGTGCGACCACCGAGCAGATTTTCCTGCGCGAGGGGGGAGCACTGGAATTCAACGGCAGTTCAATCATTGCAACGGACGATGGCGTGCTGACGGAGGGTGGCGCGCAGGCCATCATCAATGGCAGCAGCATTGCCAGTGAGGGTCGTGGCGTCGTTGTTGCCCGTAGCAGTGTGGGCGGTTCGGCTGTCTGGCTAAGCGGGAGCACCGTGACTGGCAAGGATGGCGGTGCCGCTGTTGCCAGCACTTCCGAGTTGCACCTCAACGGCAGCAAGGTACAGGGCACAGGCCCGGGCAGTGCCGGCGTGCGGATGGTCAATGGCTGGCTGGAGGCAAAAGGCAGCCAGATCATCGGTGCGCAAGAGGGGATTCTGGTCAGTGGCGATGGCACTGTGGGTGAGGCCAGGGTTGAGCTGGACGGTTCGCAAGTCGTTGGGCAGGACGGCGCGGCCATGGTGGTAGCGGGTGGACGACAAGGGCCGGCAGCGGCAAAAATAACGGTCAGCAATGGGTCGCAATTAAGTGGCAGCAATGGAAACCTGCTTGAGGTGCGTAACCAGTCCAATGCCGAACTGACCGTCGAGAATAGTCATCTGGAGGGGAATATCTGGGCTGAGCAAGGCTCCAGCGCTGCCGTTATGCTGGACAAGCAAGCCACGCTCACTGGGCAGTTGGAAAATGTCGGTAAATTGACCATCGGCAATCAATCGCGCTGGATCATGGTCGCCGATGCCAGCGTGGGTGATCTGGCCCTCGATGGCGGTACGGTGGAGTTTGGCCAGCCCACCGACTACCACCGCCTGACGCTGGATAGCTTGTCGGGCAGCGGCGCTTTCGTCATGCATGCAGACTTCACCAGCGGACAAACCGATTTTCTTGATATCACGGGCAATGCCAGTGGCAATCACGATTTGTTGATTGGCAGTAGCGGTGCAGAGCCACAGGAGGAAGGCAACCTTCAGGTGGTGCACACAGGCGGTGGTGACGCTTCGTTCTCGTTGGTCAACGGCACAGTGGACCTGGGGGCCTTTTCCTATGAGCTCGTTCAGCGCGGCAACGACTGGTACCTGGATGGCTCGCGCAAGATCATCAGCCCCGGCACAAGTTCTGTAATGGCGTTGTTCAATGCAGCACCCACTGTATGGTACGGCGAGCTGACATCTTTGCGCAGCCGCATGGGAGAACTGCGGCTGGACAATGGCAAGGCAGGTGGCTGGATGCGTACTTATGGCAACAAGTACGACGTGGCCGCCAGTTCCGGCGTTGCCTACAAGCAAACTCAGCAGGGGTTTTCCCTGGGGGCGGACGCGCCGCTGCCGGTGGGGGACGGTCAGTGGTTGCTCGGTATATTGGCCGGTCATAGCCGTTCGGACCTGGACCTCGGTGGTGGCACCAGTGGCGATATCGACAGCTACTACCTGGGGCTTTACACCACCTGGCTCGATCGAAGCAGTGGCTACTACTTCGATGGCGTTATGAAACTCAACCGCTTCGATAATGATTCGAAAGTTGCGATGAGTGACGGCACCCGGGCCAAGGGGCACTACAGCAGCCAGGGTTTCGGCATGTCGGCCGAGTTTGGGCGGCATATCGAACTGGAGCAAGGGTATTTCATCGAGCCGTTTACCCAATGGTCCACGGCGTATTTCCAAGGCAAGGATTACCACCTGGATAATGGCCTGCAGGCTGAGGGTGACGCCGTGGCCTCCGTGCTTGGCAAGGCAGGGGCGACCTTTGGCCGTAATTTTGAGGGGAAGAACGGTCGTGTCATCCAGCCATATCTGCGTGCAGCCTACGTTCATGAGTTCATCGACAATAACGATGTGAATGTCAACCGGAACCGTTTTTCCAATGATCTTTCGGGTTCGCGGCTGGAGCTGGGGGCAGGCCTGGCGGTAGCGGTGGCCGAGCGACTGCAAATGCATGTCGACCTTGATCACAGCCGTGGTGAGCACGTTGACCAGCCTTGGGGTGTGAACCTGGGTATGCGCTACAACTGGTAAGCGCTGATCGAGGAGGCCACTTGGCCTCCATTCAAGGAGAGCGAGACAAATGAGTTCCATGCCACCAGGCGACCCTGGATTGCTGCTGCCTGCAGAGGTGCCGGCGCTGCTCGAAGATATTCCAGGCGGCGATCACAACCTTTTACCCGTCGTTGCAACGGAGCAAGCTTTAGCCGTAGTGGTACCCATGTGGCCTGTCTCCTATCCTCAACCCGGTGAGCCGGATGTCCTCCAGCTTTTCTGGAATGATGACGTTGTGGCCGAAAAAAGCTGGGAGTCTGAGGTGCCACCTAAGGACTTGATTTTTAGCGTTCCAGTGGAAAAACTCGTGAGCGGAGCCCATGAACTGCGTTATGAGGTGACGGGAACCGGTGGCATGAGCCCCTCCGAGGTCCTGGAGTTGTTGATTGACCTCGCTCCGCCCGCATTGGGCGGGGAGCGGGGCATGCTGACGATAGTGGAGGACGCGGATGAAATCGAGCGCGACGGCTTGACGGAGCGCTATCTGAGAAACCATGGCCAGCGCCTGCGAACCGAGGTGCCGCGGTACACGACGCCCGTGGCGGGTGACACGATTATCTACTACTGGGATGACGAGTCTTTAGACGAGAACGAGGTTGATCGATACGAAGTGGGCTACGAAGACATTTCTGGCCCGTTTTACATCGACTTTGAAAGTGAAATGATTCTTCAGCGCGGCGACGGTAATCGCTACCTGCACTATGCGATCAAGGATCGAGCAGGCAACCTCAGCGCGTTTTCCAAACCCTTGAAGGTGGCCGTATCGGCAGGTGCGCGAACCTTTCCGCTACCGGACATTGAGCAGGTCGAGGGAACGGGGGGGCAGTTGCGCCTTGCGCTGAATGACCTGGAGCTGCCGCTGCTGGTGGTGGTGCCGGCTGACGCTTTGGTTTATCCGGATGAAGCGCTGCGAGTCGAATGGGGGGAGCCCGGTGATCCTGGCTATTTCTCCGCGACGACTGGCTATGAGGGGCAAGAGCGAGCGTTTGAGATTCCGGTGCAGAAAATCGCGGCGCAGAGCGGAATCACCACCAAGGTGAAGTTCGTGGCGTCTGGCGACAAGCGTCATGATTATCCGTCGCCAGCGGTCGATCTGTTCATATCACCGCTGAGCAAGAATTTGCCCAGGGTTCAGCTAGATGGCGTCGCCAGCAACAATTTGAGCCTGTCAAAGGCGCCAGACCGTATTCCCGTAACGCTGGGTACCTGGCCGTTGATGGCTGACGGGCAGTTCGTCGACATCTGGGTCACTGGGGCGTTGAACAATGGCGGGGATGCAGAGCCATTCCAGGTGCTGAAAGACTATGAAGTCAAGCCTGCTGATCTGATTGGAGGCATAGGTCAGGCTGACGATGTGGTCGTATTAAAGTCCTACCTGCAGACGCTGGAGCTCGACGTTCGGTTCACCCTGCACGTTCAGGTCAGATTTGCCGCGCAGGGCGTTCCGGTGAACTTCCCGCTCTTGAGCCCAACACTGATACCGTGAGCCGCAGTACCCTCACAGCCCGGATACGGGGGCTGTGATCTCTTTGGTTGTGCCGCCATAATCGCTGATTGTGGTAAAAAATACCTGCATGCCTGGCGCTGGAACTGGCGTTGGCAGGGCATAGGCCTGTGTACCCCCTGGGGCAACCATCTCCCGGGCCTCGACGCTTTCACGCGCAGTGAGCTGGCCTACTTGAACGCGCTGGAAGGTGTAATGGTAGGGCGAAGGGTTGTGCACTAACAGTTTTGCTTTGCCGTTGGTGTGTTGCACGGACCACTGCAAGCTCTTCAAGGCTTCTTCCGGAGAACCTTGCAGCCCGGCTGGGCGATAGAACAGTTTGATCCGGGTACGCATTGCAATGGTCAGCGTGTTCGATGGTTCGTCATCTGCTTGAGGGATTTCCTGCACGTTGAAGTAGAACAGTGATTCCCGATCCTTTGGCAGGTCATTGGGGAGGCGATTGATCTGTACGGTTTGTTCGTTGCCAGGATCCAGCCTGAACAGGGCAGGCGTGGCGATCAGTGGCACAGCGGTGGTGCTGTCGTCCGTTTCCGTGTTGACCCAGGTCTGGGCCGCAAAAGTGTGAGTGCTGGGGTTGGCAACGATGATCGAACTGCTTTGTTTGTCGCTGCCGTGGATGATGCGTGTAGCGCTGAGGGTGAGTGATGCTTGGGCAGCCGACATGAAGCCGCTTGTAGCGGCGGCAACCAACAGCAGGTTGCGCAGAAATGAGGTAGGCATAAGTGGGTGTTCTGTAGATGGCCGCCAGCAAGCGCAGCGGTCTGCACTTGCTGGGTGCCGGTGTCAAGGAATGGCAACCACGAAGTTGACGCTTGTCCAGATACGCCCTTCGGTCACGGGGTGTGCAATGGTGTGTAGCCGTGCGGAGAAGTTCATGTCCTCTCTTTCTACGTTCTGGTATTCAACGGAGTCTGTACCCGGGGGGATCTGAGTGCCGTTCTTGTCGTAGATAGCCAGCGCTAAGCCAGCGCTGTAGCCGCGGCCGCTTTGCAGGCTATACAGCGTGCCAGAAGGGTCGGTGCCATAGTTGGCATTAAACTTCACGGTTGCCGTGGAGTCTGCCCCAAGGCCGCAGATACTGTTGTCAATCCGCAGGGCGAACTTTTCGAGCTGAGTTTTGTCGCCTACCCCCGTGAAATCCTTGATTCTGAAGTTACCCATGGAGATCTTCGGCAGTGCACCAGCGCCAGGTGTCACAACGTCGATCGGGCAGGTGCCGCCGGTACTCACGGAGCCTTCGAATTCGATGACGCCAGTGTTGGCCATGGCAGAGCTGCAGCTCAGGCCCAAGGCGAACAGTGTAAGGATACGTTTCATTAATTTTGCGATCCGGTAGGTGGTTGTCGGTGTATGCCGATCCGGCATCCCGTAGAGGGAGGCTGAATCGGTACTGTGCAAGCCTACGGAGATCGCAAAAGGTAATCTGTAGGAGAATTCTTTTTGATGTGTGGAGAGCGCGACGCCTGCCGAAATGGATGGTCAGTGGCTATGGCCTGAAGCAGCCAGCAACTGCTTCTGCTGATGCCAGTCGAAGGGTTCGCCATTCTGCTCGGCTTCATAGCGGCGCTCTTCCAGCTGCTGATACAGGTTCAACTCTTCATCGGGCATGAAGTGCAGGCAGTCGCCGCCAAAGAACCAGAGCAGGTCGCGTGGCACCAAGTGGGCGATTTGCGGGTAGCGCTGGATCACCTGGCAAAGCAGATCTTGCCCCAAGTATTGGCTATGTAGCGGGTCCTGCGGCAGCAGGCTTAACAGTTCGTCGAAGCGCTCCAGAAACAAGGCATGGCTTTCCTCGGGTACTTGCTCGGCGTTTTCGAGAGCGACCAGGATGGTGCGCAGGTGTTCTAGTAGCTGAAGGTTGTAACGCTGGTAGGGGGTGGTCACGGGTTGATCCTGATGCAGGGGTGATGAAGGCATTGTACCTCGTTGCAGAGCATCCAGCTGAATCGAGCGCCGTACTGACATTTTTGCCAGTAGCGTCGAGCGGGCGGCTGGGTCAACCTTACGAAACCCATAGCGATGATCTGGTTTGGTGTTTCGATCTCGAGGAGCAACCCATATGTCGAGTAAATTATCAACAGAGCTTCCGATTGCTGGCATTACAATAAAGCTTGGACTGCTTGGATCCTGCTGGCAGGCGCGCTACCCCGAATTGTCCGACGAACCTGGAGAGTTGATTGTTCTAGACAGGGAGTCAGCAGGGAATACCCGAAAAATCAAACACATTCGGATGGGGTTACCAAAGCTCGAATATACTGTTTCGAATGCCACACTGTACCTGACCCTTAGGCAGCGAGCGTTACATGAACAGGAGGTTGTTCTGCTTACCGAACAAGGTTCGGATAGCCCTTGGGTGAGTAGCATTCGAAAGATGAATCTGCCCCTCGACAGGGTGTTGGCTATCGAAATTTCTTTTGTCGATGGTGGCGAGCGGCATAAATTTATTTACAAGTCGCTGCCGAGCCGGGAGCTTACGGTTGTGTGGGAAGGGGATGTCGAATATAGCTACGGCGGCAACGATACTGACAAACGGCTATTGGCAAAACACTATGATGGTAGAAAAGCGGTCGTTCTCTATACGTTACCGGTTCCGATTAATCCACTGCTGCGCGATTTGATGGTCGTGCCAATAATCTCCAAAGCCGACCAGATGCTCTACCATCTATTTTCACCCTTATTTTCAATCCCGGATCCGGACCCGTTAGCGTCACCATTGAACGGCATAGCTGAAAGTGATTTCTGGATGAGCACTGTAGCGCTGGTATTTCCGGAGAACATGTTGAATAAGCCGCCATTGGACGTTGCCTGGTTGCCTTCGTTAATGGTTCCGCCAGGAACCGTAACATACGATCCCTCGCAAGACACACCTACCGGAAGGGTCGCTTTTGCTTTTGGCTACCGTCGGACCAGCAATGCGCAGACAGCGCCGCAGGTGGGCAATGCCCCAGGTGCCCTCACTGTCAGCCCTCTGATCAGCGTTGTTGGTGCCGGCTATGGCAAACAGCCGCTTGAGATCTCTCGCTCTGGCACTGCCGAGGTCAAGTTCATAGGTGAGCATAGAGGCGGGCTTCATCAAGAAAATGGCACTCATTATTATGTGCCTCCTGCGAACCAACTGTCACCCATTGACTATGAGGAAGACTGCAAGACCCTCCAGGCGCCGGCGATACTGGAGGCACTGCGCGATTGGGCGAGTACGGATTTAATTCAGGTAACTGTAAATAATGAGAGCGCCGTGTCAACCTTTGTCACGCTCTATGCTCCACAAACTCACTATTTGAAATTTGCACTGGAAGGGAATGCGCTGAAACTTAAGCTCTGGTATTTCGATACTGAGGTTGGGAAGGAGGTGCCAGTGACTGACGATAATACTGAGTGGAAGATCATCGCTGGAAATGGATCAGTTTCCAGGTCGGGTGTATTTACTCAAGGGCCTGAAGCGCCTACGCCATTCACCGTAATTGCTGGGCGCGATCGGGGCAGTTCCAGGCTTCTTTACTGGGCGGTCACAGTCATACCGGTCCCCTTGTATACCCCGCCGCAGTTTGTAGCATTATTCGAAAGCTGATGTGCGCTTTCACTGCGGTGCCAGGACGCATCCGCGCAGCGAACCGATGAGGCACTTCGTGGCCTCATCGGTGTTGTGCCGCAGCCACCTAGCGAATTTTGCCCTTCGTTAATGCGAGACTTTCTTTATCGAATGCATCTACCTCAATCACCTGGCGTCTATGATGTTCGGCCTCCTCTAGGCGCCGTGCTTGCGCCGGGTGCAATATACCGGCTCGGACCGCTGCCTCGACTGGCCCTTCACCTGCAGCAACACGCAACTTACCGGCTCGCATTGCTTGCTGAAGTTCCCTGGCCTGCGGTGCAGTTTCGGCCATCAGGTCGCTGGCCGTTTGCAGGGTAGCGACCGGGTCGCCTTCGGCGCTGGGCCTGAAGCATCCCGCCAGCAACTCCTCTAGCGCCGGGTCTCCTTTGCTCCGCCCAATCAGGCCCGCCACCTCGGCATCCAGCTCATCGCTAGGCCCAGTATGGCGGCGGCCCAAAGGGAACACCAATACCCTTAGCGCACAGCCGACAAAACGGTTGGGGAAATTGTCCAGCAAGCGGTCGAGGGCCTTTTCCGCCTGGCCCAAGCTTTCTTCCATGGCCCAGCGCAGCAGCGGCTTGATGTGCTCCGGCGAACCCAGATCGTGATAACGCTTGAGTGCAGCGCTGGCAAGGTATAGATAGCTGAGGACATCGCCCAGCCGTGCGCTGAGCCGTTCTCGGCGCTTGAGAGTGCCGCCGAGCAGCAGCATGGACAGGTCCGCCAGCAATGCGAACGCTGCAGCTTGGCGATTAAGGGCGCGGAAGTAGCTCTGGCTCAGCGCGTCGCCTGGGACCGTTTCCAGACGGCTAAGCCCCAGGCCATGGATCAACGTACTGGAGGCGTTGCCTGCGGCGAACATGATGTGCTTGATCAGTAGATCGTCGAACGCTCTCAACGCCTGGTCTTGATCCTTGAGCCCGGCCAAGGCCATCTCTTTGAGCACGAACGGGTGGCAGCGAATTGCACCCTGGCCAAAGATCATCAAATTGCGCGAAAGGATGTTGGCGCCCTCAACCGTGATGAAGATCGGCGCCCCTTGCCAGTTGCGGCCCAGGTAGTTGTTCGGGCCCATGATGATGCCCTTGCCGCCGTGCACGTCCATGGCGTGCTGGATGCATTCGCGGCCTCGTTCGGTCAGGTGGTACTTGAGGATCGCCGACAGCACCGAAGGTTTCTCGCCCAGGTCTACGGCCTTGGCGGTCAGCAGGCGGGCACTGTCCATCAGCCAGGCGTTGCCGCCAATGCGTGCCAGCGATTCCTGGATACCTTCGAAGGCCGCCAGTGGCACGTTGAACTGCTCGCGGATATTGGCGTACTGGCCGGTGACCAGGCTGGTGTACTTGGCGGCACCGGTGCCGACCGCCGGCAGTGAGATGGAGCGGCCTACCGACAGGCAGTTCATCAACATCATCCAGCCCTTGCCGAGCATGGCCTGGCCACCGATCAGGAAGTCCAGCGGTACGAACACGTCTTTGCCGCTGTTGGGGCCGTTCATGAAGGCGGCGCCCAGCGGCAGGTGACGTTTGCCGATTTCGACGCCGGGGGTATCGGTAGGGATCAGTGCCAGGCTGATGCCCAGTTCTTCCTCATCGCCCAGCAGGTGGTCCGGGTCGTAGGCCTTGAATGCCAGGCCCAGCAGGGTGGCGACCGGGCCGAGAGTGATATAGCGCTTTTCCCAGTTCAGGCGCAGGCCGATGACTTCTTCGTCTTGCCACTGGCCTTTGCAGATGATGCCGGTGTCGGGCATGGCGCCAGCGTCGGAGCCGGCCAATGGGCCGGTGAGAGCGAAGCAGGGGATTTCCTCGCCTCGGGCCAGGCGCGGCAGGTAGTGGTTGCGTTGTTCGTCGGTGCCGTAGTGCAGCAGCAGTTCGGCTGGGCCCAGGGAATTGGGCACCATCACCGTGGAGGCCAGGTCGCCGCTGCGGGTGGCCAGTTTCATCGCCACCTGGGAGTGGGCGTAGGCGGAGAAGCCCTTGCCGCCGTATTCCTTGGGGATGATCAAGGCGAAAAAGCCATGCTGCTTGATATGTGCCCAGGCTTCGGGCGGCAGGTCCAGGTCCTGGCCGATCTGCCAGTCGCTGACCATGGCGCACAGTGCTTCGGTCGGGCCATCGATGAAGGCCTGTTCTTCTTCGGTCAGTTTCGGTGCCGGGTAGGCCAGCAAGGTGCGCCAGTCGGGGCGGCCACTGAACAGTTCGCCGTCCCACCACACGGTGCCGGCGTCGATGGCTTCGCGCTCAGTCTGGGACATGGGTGGCAGGGTGCGCTGGAACCAGCGAAATACCGGGGCGGTAAACACCTTGCGCCGCCACTGCGGGAGCGCAACCAGGGCGATCTTCAGGGCCAGCACCACCCAGATCAAGGCCAGCAGCCAGCCGGGGGCACTGCTGAAAATGCCCATCAACAGCACATAGGCCGCCAGGATGCCGAGAATCTGCAAGGGCGCCAGGCGCCGGTGCGTGAGGTACGCCGCGCCGATCACCAGCACCACCAACCACAACAGCAACATAATCGGTCCTCCTTGGAACCAAGGGCTTGAGCCGTCCCAGACAGCTTAGACGCAATGCTGTGAACGGCATGTTCAGAACAGTGACAGGGTGTGGCGGTGGGAGTTTCAGTTCATTTGTTCGCCTGTACAGGCCTGTTCGCGGGTAAACCCGCTCCTACGACGGTATGTGGCGAGCCCCCCGATCGATGTAGGTGCGGGCTTGCCCGCGAATGCGATGGTGCTGCGACGGTGAATGATCTGGGATGTTGGCCGGCAGGTCCGGCCCTTTCGCGGGTGAACCCGCTCCTACGACGGTACGTGGCAACATCACCGAGCGATGCAGGGGCTTGCCCGCGAAGAGGCCCGTACAGGCGGCGAAGGTCTGGAGTAGACTGTGCCACCTCCGCACTCAAAAGGATGTTGCCATGCTGAAGATCTGGGGCCGCAAGAATTCGAGCAATGTGCGCAAGGCGCTGTGGATCGCCCACGAGCTGGGCCTGGACTTCGAATCCATCGACGCCGGCGGCGCCTTCGGCGTGGTCAACGAGCCGCACTACCGCGCCCGCAACCCCAACGGCCTGGTGCCGGTGCTCGAAGACGGCGACCTGACTTTGTGGGAATCCAACACCATCGTTCGCTACCTGTGCGCGGAGTACGGCACGGAGCAGGGCTGGTATCTGGCAGACCCACGCCAGCGCGCCCTGGCCGACAAGTGGATGGACTGGACCACATCGTCCTTCGCCGCACCCTTCCGCCCGCTGTTCTGGGGGCTGCTGCGCACGCCGGAAGACCAGCGCGACTGGGTGGCGATCAACGCCGCGCACAAGCAGTGCGCGCAATTACTGGCCATTGCCGACGAAACCCTGGCCAATCAGCCGTACCTGTCCGGTGACCAGATCGGCATGGGCGACATCCCACTGGGTAGCTTCATCTATGCCTGGTTCGAACTGCCCATCGAGCGCCCGGACATGTACCACCTTCAAGCCTGGTATGAGCGCCTGAAGCAACGCCCGGCCTACCAGGCCGCCGTGATGACCGCGCTCACTTGAACCCGCTTCGATAGTCATTATCAATAGATGTGACTGTACTTGTGCAGCCTGGCCTTGCACCATGGCTGCACTCACTGCGCCAGTGACTTTACCTGGCGTGTCCTGCACCTTTTTCTTCGGTAAGTGACCCGCTATGAGTTCCGCCCTGTCCATCCGACAGCTGACCAAGACCTACGGCAATGGCTTTCAGGCCCTCAAAGGCATCGACCTCGATGTTGCCGAAGGCGACTTCTTCGCCTTGCTCGGCCCCAACGGCGCCGGCAAATCCACCACCATCGGCATTCTCTCGACCCTGGTGAACAAGACCAGCGGCACAGTGAGCGTGTTCGGTCACGACCTGGACCGCGAGCCCTCCGCGCTCAAGCGTTGCCTGGGCGTGGTGCCGCAAGAGTTCAACTTCAACCAGTTCGAGAAGACCTTCGACATCGTCGTGACCCAAGCCGGGTACTATGGCATCCCGCCCAAGCTGGCCAAGGAGCGCGCCGAGCAGTACCTGACCCAGCTGGGCCTGTGGGACAAACGTGATGTGCAGTCGCGTTCGTTGTCCGGCGGCATGAAGCGGCGTCTGATGATTGCCCGCGCATTGATCCACGAACCGCGTCTGCTGATCCTGGACGAACCCACCGCCGGGGTGGATATCGAGCTGCGCCGCTCGATGTGGAGCTTCCTCACCGAGCTGAACCAGAAGGGCATCACCATCATCCTCACCACCCACTACCTGGAAGAGGCTGAGCAGCTGTGCCGTAACATCGGCATCATCGACCACGGCACCATCGTCGAGAACACCAGCATGCGCCAGTTGCTGGGCAAGCTGCATGTCGAAACCTTCGTGCTCGACCTCAAGCAGGACCTGGCCACGGCGCCGGTACTGCAGGGCTACCCGTGCCGGCTGCTGACCCCGCATAGCCTGGAAGTGCAGGTGGAGAAGGACATCGGCATCACCGCGCTGTTCGGCCAGCTGGCGCTGCAGAACATCGAGGTACAGAGCCTGCGCAACAAGACCAACCGACTTGAGGAGCTGTTCGTGTCCCTGGTGGAAAAAAACCTGTCGAAGGTGGCCGTATGAGTGTGGAACTGCGCACCAACTGGGTCGCCCTGAACACCATCGTCTACCGCGAAGTGCGGCGCTTCCTGCGCATCTGGCCGCAGACGTTGCTGCCACCAGCGATCACCATGGTCCTGTACTTCGTCATCTTCGGTAACCTGATTGGCCGGCAGATCGGCGACATGGGTGGCTTCACCTACATGCAGTACATCGTGCCGGGGCTGATCATGATGTCGGTGATCACCAACTCATACGGCAACGTGGTGTCGAGCTTTTTCGGCAGCAAGTTCCAGCGCTCGATCGAAGAACTGATGGTGTCGCCGGTGTCGCCGCACACCATACTCATCGGCTATGTGCTGGGTGGGGTGCTGCGTGGTTTGGCGGTGGGGGTGATCGTGACCATTTTGTCGATGTTCTTCACCGACCTGCAGGTGCACCACCTGGGCGTGACCGTGGTGGTTGTGCTGCTGACAGCCACCATCTTTTCGCTGCTTGGCTTCGTCAACGCAGTGTTCGCGCGCAACTTCGACGATATCTCGATCATCCCGACCTTCGTGCTGACGCCGCTGACCTACCTGGGCGGGGTGTTCTACTCGATCAACCTGCTGCCGCCGTTCTGGCAGACCGTGTCGTTGGCCAACCCGGTGCTGCACATGGTCAACTCGTTCCGCTACGGCATTCTAGGGGTGTCGGATATCAGCATTGGCACGGCGATCACCTTCATGCTGGTGGCCACTGCGGTGCTCTACGTTGTTTGCGTTCGCTTGCTGGTCAGCGGCCGTGGCATGCGGGCCTGAAGCCTTGCACCGGCATTGGCGACGACGCCACTGCCGGCCCACCCACCAGCGCCAGTAGAACATGGTTGTGAAGTAGGCAAGGATGCCCAGCACCACGCCGCACACCACCGAGCCGAGCAGGAAGGGTTGCCACAGCGTCGACAGCTGGTCGGTGATCCACTGGAAGGTCAGCTCGTCGGGCAGGGTGCGCGGCGGTACCTGCATCAGCCAGGCACCGGTCATGTAGGTGACGAAGAACACCGGCGGCATGGTCAACGGGTTGGTCAGCCACACCAGGCTGACGGCGACCGGCAGGTTGCCGCGCACCGGGATCGCCAGGGCCGCCGCCAGCAGCATCTGCATCGGGATGGGAATAAGCGCCGCGAACAGGCCCACACCCATGGCTCTGGCCACCGAATGGCGGTTCAGGTGCCAGAGGTTGGGGTCGTGCAGCAATTTGCCGAAAAAGCGTAAGGACTTGTGTTCCCGAATGCTGGTCGGGTCCGGCATGTAGCGTTTGAAAAGTCGGCGCGGCATGTAGGCTCCCGGAGCGTTGACCCTGGCAGTATGCCCTTAATCCTGCTCCGCCTCGTTTAGAGTTTGTGACAATTGTTGAGCAAGCGATGCCGGCAATTGAGCTATGCCTCAGGAGGTGACTCGCCTTCTGGAGCTCTACCTCATGCGCACAGGGATGTTTGCGCTCGCGCTCGGGCTGTTGTGCCTGGGCTTTCTGCCCGCATTGCCATCGGTCGGATGGTTGATAACCCTGGCAGCCTGCGCTGTCGGCAGCCTGTTTACCCGCGTATGGCCGTTGGGATGGTTTCTGCTGGGCTTGTGTTGGGCGTGCGGGTCTGCTCAGCAGGCCCTTGATGATCGTCTGGCTGCCGGCCTGGAGGGGCGCACCTTGTGGCTGGAGGGGCGGGTGGCGGGTTTGCCGGCCCGCACTGCACAAGGCGTGCGTTTCGAGCTGGAAGTGCCACGCTCGCGGCGGGCCGAACTGCCTCAGCGTTTGCAACTGAGCTGGTTCGATGGGCCGCCGCTGCGGGCGGGCGAGCAGTGGCGGCTGGCGGTGACCTTGCAACGCCCGGCCGGGCTGCTGAACCCGCACGGGCCTGACCGGGAAGCGCAGTTGCTGGCGCGACGGGTGGGGGCTACGGGTACGGTCAAGGCGGGGCAGTTGCTGGCGCCAGTCGCCGGTGGTTGGCGCGATGCGCTGCGTCAGCGCTTGCTGATGGTCGAAGCCAATGGCCGGCAGGCAGCGCTGGTGGCACTGGTGCTTGGCGATGGTGCGGGCATGGCCCGGGAGGATTGGCAGACGTTGCAGGCCACCGGCACGGTGCACCTGCTGGTGATTTCCGGCCAGCACATCGGCCTGGTCGCCGGTTTGCTCTATGGCCTGGTCGCCGGGCTGGCGCGTTGGGGGCTATGGCCGGCAAGGCTACCGTGGTTACCCTGGGCCTGTGGCCTGGCCATGGCCGCAGCGCTGGCCTACGGGTGGCTGGCGGGTGGTGGGGTGCCAGTGCAGCGGGCCTGTCTGATGCTGGCCGTGGTGCTGCTCTGGCGTCTGCGCTTTCGCCACCTTGGCGCTTTTTTTCCGTTGCTGGTTGCACTGGTCGCTGTGCTTGTCTTCGAGCCACTGGCGGCGTTGCTGCCTGGGTTCTGGCTGTCGTTCGCCGCCGTGGCCACGCTCATCTACTGCTTCAGTGCCCGGTTGGGTGGCTGGCGGCCCTGGCAGGCCTGGACACGAGCGCAATGGGTGATCGCTGTCGGCTTGCTGCCGGTGTTGCTGGCCACGGGCTTGCCGGTGAGCTTGAGTGCGCCGCTGGCCAATCTTGTGGCGGTGCCGTGGGTCAGCCTGGCGGTCTTGCCGTTGGCGTTGTTGGGCACGCTGATGTTGCCGCTGGCGGGTGTTGGCGAGGCGTTGCTCTGGCTGGCAGGTGGCCTGCTGGATGTGCTGTTCCGCGGGCTGGCGCTGGTGGCGCAGCAGCGCCCGGCATGGGTGCCGCCGGCCCTGCCGTGGTGGGCCTGGCTGCTGGTATGTCTGGGTGCGCTGTTGCTTTTGCTGCCTCGTGGTGTGCCGCTGCGCGGGTTGGGAGGGGTGATGCTGCTGGCGCTGTGGGTACCCAGGGAGCCGGTGCCGTTTGGCCAAATCGAGGTCTGGCAGCTGGATGTCGGCCAGGGGCTGGCGGTGCTCTTGCGTACGCGGCATCACAGCCTGCTTTACGATGCCGGGCCGGCCAGGGGGGAAAGCGACTTGGGGGAACGCGTGGTGCTGCCAACCTTGCGCAAGCTGGGGGTGGGCGGCCTTGACGTGATGGTGATCAGCCATGCGCATGCCGATCATGCGGGCGGGGCCGAGGCCATTGCGCGTGGTTTGCCGATCAAGCGGATAATCGGTGGGGAAGCGCTGGTTGATGTTCCGTTGCAGCCTTGTGCCAGTGGCGAGCAATGGGACTGGGATGGCGTGCGTTTTTCGTTGTGGCGCTGGGTGGACGGGCAGAGCAGTAATGACCGTTCCTGTGTGCTGTTGGTCGAGGCGCAGGGCGAGCGCTTGCTGCTGGCGGGGGATGTGGAAGCTGCCGCCGAACGGGCCTGGCTGGCGGACACTGAAGTGCCGCGTATCGACTGGCTGCAGGCGCCGCATCATGGCAGTCGCAGCTCGTCCACCGAGGCGTTCGTCCGGGCTACCGCACCGCGCGGGGTATTGATTTCGCGGGGGCGCAACAACAGCTTCGGGCACCCCCACGTGCAGGTGGTCGAGCGGTATAAGCGGCATGGGGTGGTGATGCATGATACGGCAGTGGAGGGGGCATTGCGGTTGGTGCTGGGGCGGCATGGGGAGGTTGAGGGTGTGCGCCGACAGCGGCGATTCTGGCGTGATGTGGGGGGTGGCTGATCTGGCCCTTTCGCGGGTAAAGCCGCTGCCACAGGTACTGCACGGCCCAGAGGGCCGACCCGGTAGCCCGACAGCCTAATTCCCTGACCTCCGGCAGATGAGCCCTCGGCGCGCCTATGGTAGAGTGGCGGCCTTTTTCCGAAGGGGCGTTTACTGTGTGGGAATTGGTCAAGTCCGGTGGTTGGATGATGCTGCCGATCATTCTGAGTTCCATCGTTGCCATGGCTATCGTCGTCGAGCGCCTGTGGACCCTGCGTGCCAGCCGCGTCACCCCGCCCCACCTGCTGGGCCAGGTGTGGATGTGGATCAAGGACAAGCAACTGACCAGTGACAAGCTCAAGGCGCTGCGGGCCGATTCGCCACTGGGCGAAATCCTGGCAGCGGGCCTCGCCAACTCGCGCCATGGTCGTGAAATCATGAAAGAGTGCATCGAGGAGGCCGCCTCGCGCGTCATCCACGAACTGGAACGCTACATCAGCACCCTCGGCACCATCGCCGCCATGGCGCCTCTGCTGGGCCTGCTGGGCACCGTGCTGGGCATGATCGACATTTTCAGCGCCTTCATGGGCTCGCAGATGACCGCCAACGCCGCCGTGCTGGCCGGTGGTATCTCCAAGGCCCTGGTCACCACTGCGGCAGGCCTGATGGTCGGTATCCCGGCGGTGTTCTTCCACCGCTTCCTGCTGCGCCGCATCGATGAGCTGGTGGTCGGCATGGAGCAGGAGGCGATCAAGCTGGTGGAAGTGATCCAGGGCGACCGTGAAGTGGAAGTGGCCGGAGGCAAGGCGTGAAGTTCCGGCGCAATCGCCAGCGGGAGAACGTCGACATCAACCTGGCGTCGCTGATCGACGTGGTGTTCGTCCTGCTGCTGTTCTTCGTGGTTACCACCACCTTCACCCGCGAAACGCAACTGCGCGTCGAGTTGCCCGAAGCCACCAGCGCCGAGCCGGCGCCGGCCGACCCGGGCAAGCTGGTGGAAATCACCATCAGCGCCGAAGGCGTGTATTCGGTGAACAACCACCTGCTGCCCAAAAGCGACCTGGCCACCCTGAGCGAGGCCATAGCGCGCGAGTCGGGCGGCGACAACACGCTGCCGCTGGCCATCAGCGCCGACGGCAAGACCCCGCACCAGGCTGTGGTCACCGCAATGGATGCTGCCGGCAAGCTCGGTTTCAGCCAGTTGCGCATGACCACCGTCGAGGCGGCCCAGGGCACGCCTTGATGGCTTTCGCCGACCGCTTGCTCGCTGCCTGGTACGCCGGGCATCCGGCGCTGGCGCTGCTGCGTCCGCTGGAGGCCTTGTATCGCCGCGTGGTCACGCGCAAGCGGGCACGTTTTCTAAGGGGTGACAGTGCCAGCTACCGGGCACCGGTACCGGTCATTGTCGTGGGCAACATCACCGTCGGTGGCACCGGCAAGACGCCGATGATTCTCTGGTTGATCGAACACTGTCGCCAGCAAGGGCTGAAGGTGGGCGTAGTCAGCCGCGGTTATGGTGCCAGGCCTCCACGGCTGCCCTGGCGGGTGCAGGCCGATCAGCCGGCCGATGAGGCGGGCGACGAGCCGCTGCTGATCGTGCAACGCACCGGCGTGCCACTGATGATCGACCCGGATCGCGCCCGGGCCGTGCAGGCATTGCTGGCCAGCGAACCCCTCGACCTGATCCTGTGCGACGACGGTATGCAACATTACCGCCTGGCCCGTGACCTGGAACTGGTGCTGATCGACGCTGCCCGCGGCCTGGGCAATGGCCGCTGCCTGCCGGCGGGGCCGTTGCGTGAGCCGGCCGACCGCTTGCGTGAGGCTGACGCGGTGCTGTTCAACGGCGCCAGCGAAGACCGCACCGAGGGTTTTGGTTTCCGCCTGCAGCCGTCGGCCCTGGTCAACGTGCGCACTGGCGAGCGCCGTGCGCTCGACCATTTCCCCGCCGGCCAGCGCCTGCATGCGGTGGCCGGTATCGGCAACCCGCAACGTTTCTTCAACACCCTGCTGGGGCTAAACTGGCAGCCGGTGCCGCATCCCTTCGCCGACCATGCGCAGTTCAGTGCCCGGAGCCTGGTTTTCAGCCCGCCACTGCCGCTGGTCATGACCGAGAAGGACGCGGTGAAATGCCGGGCCTTTGCCGCTGACGACTGGTGGTACCTGGCCGTCGAAGCGCAGCCTACGCCGGCTTTCAGCGCCTGGTTCGACAACCAGCTGCAACGCTTGTTGCGCAAACCCTGAGCCCGTTTTCAATTTCCGGCCACCTGGCCTAAAGGAAGCCTCCAATGGACACCAAACTGCTTGATATCCTGGCCTGCCCGATCACCAAGGGCCCGCTCAAGCTGAGCGCCGACAAGACCGAGCTGATCAGCAAAGGCGCTGGCCTGGCCTACCCGATTCGCGACGGTATCCCGGTCATGCTGGAAAGCGAGGCACGCACCCTGACCGACGACGAGCGTCTTGACAAATGAGCCTGGAATTTACGGTAGTAATCCCCGCCCGGCTGCGCTCCACCCGCCTGCCAGGCAAACCGCTGCTGCTGATTGCCGGCAAGCCAATGGTGCAACATGTGTGGGAGCAGGCCCGCAAGAGCGGTGCCAGCCGTGTGGTCATCGCCACCGACGACACCAGCATCCTCGAAGCCTGCCAGGCCTTCGGTGCCGAAGTGCTGATGACCCGTGCCGATCATGAATCGGGCACTGACCGCCTGGCCGAAGTGGCCGCGTACCTAGGGTTGCCGGCTGACGCCATTGTGGTCAACGTGCAGGGCGACGAGCCGCTGATCCCGCCGGTGATCATCGACCAGGTGGCGGCCAACCTGGCGGCGCATCCGGAAGCCGGTATCGCCACCCTGGCCGAGCCGATCCATGAACCGGAAACCGTGTTCAACCCGAACGCGGTCAAGGTGGTGAGTGACAAGAACGGCCTGGCCCTGACGTTCAGCCGAGCGCCGCTGCCCTGGGCCCGCGATACCTTTGCCAAGGCCCGCGACGTGCTGCCGGAAGGGGTGCCCTATCGCCGTCATATTGGCATGTACGCCTACCGTGTCGGCTTCCTGCACGACTTCGTCAGCTGGGGCCCATGCTGGCTCGAGCAGGCTGAAGCGCTGGAGCAGCTGCGTGCCCTGTGGCACGGCGTACGCATTCACATCGAGGACGCCATCGAGGCGCCAGCCGTGGGTGTCGACACCCCTGAGGATCTGGAGCGCGTACGGCGCTTGCTGGAGGCCTGATGCGCGTCCTGTTCGTGTGCTTGGGCAACATCTGCCGCTCGCCCACCGCCGAAGGCGTGCTGCGCCATCAATTGCACGCCGCCGGGCTCGCTGACAAGGTGCAGGTGGCTTCTGCCGGCACCGGCGATTGGCATGTCGGCAAGGCGCCAGACAGCCGCACCTGCAAGGCGGCGCTGGCGCGCGGTTACGACCTGTCGCAGCAACGCGCCCAACAGGTCAAGGCATCGCACTTCGCCGAATACGATCTGGTGTTGGCCATGGATGAGCACAACCTGCGCGATCTGCGCGCCCTGCGCCCGTCCACGGCAGTGGGCGAACTCGACCTGTTCCTGCGCCGCTACGGTGCAGCCCTGGATGAAGTGCCAGACCCGTACTACGGTGGCGCCGACGGCTTCGAGCAGGTGCTGGACCTGGTGGAAGCGGCTTGCCAGGCGCTGGTACTGGAAATCAAGGGGCGTCTATGACAGTGCAGTGGCAGGAGCAGGTATCGCTCAAGCCTTACAATACCTTCGGCATCGACGTGAAGGCGCGCTATTTCAGCCAGGTGCAGGACGACCAGCAGGTGCGTCAGGCACTGGGCCAGGCACAGCAGAGGGGCTTGCCGGTACTGGTGATCGGGGGTGGCAGCAACCTGCTGCTGACCCGCGATATCGATGCACTGGTGCTGCACATGGCCAGCCGCGGTCGGCGTGTGCTCAGTGACGATGGCGAGCGTATCGTGGTCGAAGCCGAGGCCGGTGAGCCATGGCACGCGTTTGTGCAATGGGCGCTGGCGCAGGGCTATTGCGGGTTGGAGAACCTCAGCCTGATCCCCGGCACCGTGGGTGCTGCGCCGATGCAGAACGTGGGCGCTTACGGGGTGGAAATCAAGGACGTATTCGCCGGGCTGACAGCCCTGGACCGTGAGACGGGCGCGCTGCGTGACTTCAGTTTGGCGGAATGTGCTTTCGGCTATCGCGACAGCCTTTTCAAGCGCAATCCCGGTCGCTGGCTGATCCTGCGTGTGCGCTTTGCCTTGACCCACACCCTGCACGCTCATCTGGACTATGGCCCGGTGCGCCATCGTCTGTCTGAGCAGGGTGTGACCGAGATGACCGCGCAAGCGATCAGCGATGCAATCTGCAGCATTCGCCGCGAGAAGCTGCCAGACCCGGTAGAGCTTGGCAATGCCGGGAGCTTCTTCAAGAACCCGGTGGTAACGGCTGATCTGGTCGAGCGAATTCGTGCGCAGTATCCCGCGGTTGTGGCTTACCCCCAAGCGGATGGCCAGGTGAAACTGGCGGCGGGCTGGTTGATTGAGCAGGCGGGCTGGAAGGGTCATCGTGACGGTGATGCTGGCGTGCATCGCTTGCAGTCGCTGGTGCTGGTCAACTATGGCCAGGCGAGCGGAGCGCAGATGCATGCGCTGGCGCGCAAGATTCAGGCGGATATCTTCGAGCGGTTTGGGGTTGAGCTGGAGATGGAGCCTAATCTTTACTGATTTGCCGGCTGTGACCCCCCGTAGGAGCGGGTTTACCCGCGAAAGGGCCGGGCCTGGTGGCCAATTTCCACCCGCCGTTCACCGTTGCCACCACCACCGTATTCGCGGGTAAACCCGCTCCTACACCTGATCGGGGATGGACACACATCGGTGATTGGGCGCAGGCCGTCGTGTAGGAGCGGGTTTACCCGCGAAAGGGCCGGGCCTGGTGGCCAATTTCCACCCGCCGTTCACCGTTGCCACCACCACCGTATTCGCGGGTAAACCCGCTCCTACACGCTGATCGGTGGTGGACACACATCGGGGGGTTGGACACAGGCCATTGTAGGAGCGGTTTTACCCGCGAAGAGGCCCGTCAGGCAAACCAAAAAAAGCCCCGCCAGTTTACACTGGCGGGGCTTTTTCATTCAGCTTTGGCTATCAGCCGTGATGAGGTTTGTGCTCATCGGCGGCTTCCAGGGCTGGTTCCTGGGAAGCTGCAGCAGCTTCCTGTGCCGCTTTGGCAGCAGCCTCGGCCTCCCGCTTGCGGCGACGCACTTCACGTGGGTCGTTCGGTGCACGGCCGTTGGCCAGCATGACAGTGGCAGGTTCGACCACTGCAGGTGCAGGTTCGACCACCGCAGGTGCAGGCTCGGCCACCACTTCTGGCTGGGCTTCGACAACCGGGGCAGGCTGTGCGGCAACCGGAGCGACTTCGACCACGGCCGGGGCCTGTTCGATCTCGCCGGCTTCTACCGCTGGGGCTTCTGCTGGGGTTTCAGTGACCACGGTTTCTGCAACTACGACCGGCTCAACAGCAGGTGCATCTTCAGCGACAGGCTGCGGGGCTATTTCGACCACAGGCTCGGCAGTTGCCTCGGCTGCGGCCACTGGCTCGGTGACCGGCTGCTCGACCGCTGGGGCCACGGACGCTTCTTCAGCTTTGGTGACCGCTTCGGCCTGCTCGACCTGCTCGACCGGTTGGGCGGCTTCGCTGTTGTCGGTTTCTGCAACGGCAGCGACTTCGGCGGTGGCACGCTCGGCCTGCTGGTTGGCCTGGGCTTCTGCGTCGGAGCTGATGTTGCTGCTGGCGACAGCAGCCGTCACGGCAAGGCCGGCAGCCAGTTCGGCACCCAGCTCGGTGGCCTGGTGCTGTTGTGGCTGCTCTTCGCTGCCTTCTTCTTCACTGCCGTCGATCAGCTCGCCATTGGCATTGCGCTGACGCTCACGACGGTTGCTGCGACGACGCTGGCCACGGGAGCGGCGGCGTGGGCGCTCGCCATCGGTGCCTTCCTGCTCGTCTTGCAGCAGCTCTTCGCTTGGCAGTTGCTCTTCGGCCAGTTCGGCAGCCTGCTCGGTTGCTTCTTCAGCAGCGCGTGGTTGGCGTTCTTCGCGTGGTGGGCGCGGGGCGCGCTCTTCACGTGGGGCGCGTTCTTCCCGAGGTGCGCGCTCTTCACGTGGAGCACGTTCTTCACGCGGTGCGCGTTCTTCACGTGGAGCACGTTCTTCACGCGGTGCGCGTTCTTCACGTGGCGCACGTTCTTCGCGAGGTGCGCGTTCTTCGCGTGGAGCACGCTCTTCGCGGGCTACACGTTCTTCACGCGGCTGGCGCTCTTCGCGTTCGGCTGGCGGGGTGGCGTCCAGCGGTTCGCGCAGCTCGCGAACGCGCTCTTCGCCGCGGTTGCTACGGCGGTCTTCGCGTGGCTGGCGCGGAGTACGTTCTTCACGCGGTGCACGCTCTTCACGTGGGGCACGTTCCTCACGCGGTGCACGTTCTTCACGTGGGGCGCGTTCCTCACGCGGTGCACGTTCTTCGCGTGGGGCGCGTTCCTCGCGCGGTGCGCGCTCGGCACGCTCTTCACGCGGTTTGCGTTCTTCGTCGCGGCGGCCGTTGCGGTTGCGGCTTTGCTGGCGGCCGTTGCGGCGTTCTTCGTTACGCGGGCTGCGCTCGGCAGCCGGTTTTTCGGCGGCGGGCACCACTGGCGCGGCGGCAGGCTCGTCCTTGCCGGCGAACAGGCTCACCAGCGACTTCACCAGGCCTTTGAACAGGCTTGGCTCCGGAGCGCTCGGGGCAGGGGCGACCGGGGCGGCAGGCTGGGGCTCTTCAGCGGCGGCCGGTACCGGTGCGTTGGCGCGGGCCGGGGCCGTCTTCACTGCGGCTTCCTGGCGTACCAGGGTGCGGGTGGCGGTCGGCTGCGGCGCTTCTTCAGCTTCGGCGGCGGCGATTTCGTAGCTGGACTGGTTGTTCAGCACTTCAGGGTTGTCGTCGCGCAGGCGCTGGACTTCGAAGTGCGGGGTTTCCAGGTGGTCGTTCGGCAGGATGATGATGCGCGCACGGGTGCGCAGCTCGATCTTGGTGATCGAGTTACGCTTTTCGTTCAGCAGGAACGCGGCTACCGGGATCGGCACTTGAGCACGTACTTCGGCGGTGCGGTCCTTCAGGGCTTCTTCTTCGATCAGGCGCAGGATGGCCAGCGACAGCGATTCGACGTCACGGATGATGCCGGTGCCGGAGCAGCGTGGGCAGACGATGCCGCTGCTTTCGCCCAGCGATGGGCGCAGGCGCTGACGGGACATTTCCAGCAGGCCGAAGCGCGAGATGCGGCCTACCTGCACGCGGGCGCGGTCGGCTTCCAGGCATTCACGAACGCGCTCTTCAACGGCGCGCTGGTTCTTCGCCGGGGTCATGTCGATGAAGTCGATGACGATCAGGCCGCCGATGTCACGCAGACGCAGCTGGCGGGCGATTTCCTCGGCCGCTTCCAGGTTGGTCTGCAGGGCGGTTTCTTCGATGTCGCTGCCTTTGGTGGCGCGCGCCGAGTTGATGTCGATGGACACCAGGGCTTCGGTCGGGTCGATCACGATCGAACCGCCGGACGGCAGGTCGACCACGCGCTGGAAGGCAGTCTCGATCTGGCTTTCGATCTGGAAGCGATTGAACAGCGGTACGCTGTCTTCGTACAGCTTGACCTTGCTGGCGTACTGCGGCATCACCTGGCGGATGAAGGTCAGCGCTTCTTCCTGGGCGTCGATGCTGTCGATCAGCACTTCGCCGATGTCCTGGCGCAGGTAGTCGCGGATGGCGCGGATGATGACGTTGCTTTCCTGGTAGATCAGGAATGGCGCGGCGCGGTCCAGGGACGCTTCCTTGATGGCGGTCCACAGCTGCAGCAGGTAATCCAGGTCCCACTGCATTTCTTCGCTGCTGCGGCCAAGGCCGGCAGTGCGCACGATCAGGCCCATGTCACCCGGTACGGTCAGGCCGTTCAGGGCTTCGCGCAGTTCGTTGCGCTCTTCGCCTTCGATGCGGCGCGAGATGCCACCGGCACGCGGGTTGTTGGGCATCAGCACCAGGTAGCGGCCGGCCAGGCTGATGAAGGTGGTGAGGGCGGCGCCTTTGTTGCCGCGCTCTTCCTTCTCGACCTGAACGATGACTTCCTGGCCTTCGCTGAGCACTTCCTTGATGTTGACCCGGCCTTCTGGGGCCTTCTTGAAGTACTCGCGGGAGATTTCTTTCAGCGGCAGGAAGCCGTGACGTTCGGAACCGAAGTCGACGAAGGCGGCTTCGAGGCTGGGTTCGATGCGGGTGATCTTGCCTTTGTAGATGTTGGCCTTTTTCTGCTCGCGCGCGCCGGACTCGATGTCCAGGTCGTAGAGACGTTGGCCGTCCACCAGGGCTACACGCAACTCTTCGGGTTGAGTCGCGTTAATCAGCATTCTTTTCATGTTGTACCGTCGGTTTCCGGGCTGCCGGAAACGGCGTTCGGCACACACGACGTCTCATGGTCGGTGCCAAGGTGCGCAAAGGGTGGCCGGGCCACCCCCGTGTCGAGCGACGTTCGGCACCAGCCGGTTGCCCAGCCTGCCGTTGTCGCGACGACGCGTCCTGTTTGCTGCGGTGCCAACAAGGCCCCGGTGGCTTCGAATAGGTATCCGAATCAACCAAGCGGGCCTTGTGCACTCAGTCAGGAGGAGGAATCAACCGTCAGCCGTGGACGCCCGGAGGGCATCTGTTCAGGACCTTATCCGCTCACCAGCCGTCAGTGGGCTGGTGGCCGGACGCGGTGCTACACGGTCCGAGGGCTGTGCATCTCCACCCTGCACGTATCCCTGATAATTCGGGTGCTGCCGCGCGCTGAATCCGCAACGGGTTGCATTTTTCGCCAGCGCTGGTTCTGCGCTGGCGCCATTCATGTCCAAGGCAGGTATTTCCGAAGCATTCGCCGGGCGATGCGTGGAAGCGACTCGCGGGCAGAGGTGCAGCGAAAAGAATCGGGTAAGCAGGTGAAACACCGCACTTGTCGTTTTTTTTCGGTCTTCTCTACACGGCGCTGGTGGCGATTCCAGGCATTTCGGTAAACTGGCGAAAACCCCGTAGGACGGCCTCGCGTCCTGGAGAATTGCGAAGGTCAAGGACCGGCAAAGAGCCTGGTGCCGCTGGCCTGCCGCTTTTGGCGGCGTTCGCGACTATAGCAGCAATGATTAAGTGCTTCAATTCCATAAAAAATTGTTATGATCTCGCAATGACGACCAATACCCCTCCGACTTCCGGCGTTCAGCTGATCGAAGTCGCGCCGGAGCTTGCCGGCCAACGCATCGATAATTTCCTCATCACGGCCCTCAAGGGCGTGCCCAAGACACTGGTCTACCGCATCCTGCGCAAGGGTGAGGTGAGGGTCAACAAGGGCCGCGTCAAGCCGGAGTACAAGATCCAGGCCGGCGACATCGTGCGGGTTCCGCCCGTCCGCTTGCCGGAACGAGACGAGCCGGCGCCGGTGGCCCAAGGCCTGCTGCAGCGTCTGGAAACCGCCATTGTCTACGAGGACAAAGCGCTTATCGTGATGAACAAGCCGGCCGGCATCGCCGTGCACGGCGGCAGTGGCCTGAGCTTCGGGGTGATCGAGGCGCTGCGCCAGTTGCGCCCGGACGCCAAGGAGCTGGAGCTGGTGCACCGCCTGGATCGCGACACGTCTGGCCTGTTGATGATCGCCAAGAAGCGCAGCATGCTGCGCCACCTGCATGCCGCCCTGCGCGGCGATGGTGTCGACAAGCGCTACATGGCGCTGGTGCGCGGCCACTGGCCAACCTCGAAAAAGCAGGTCAACGCGCCGTTGCTCAAGAGCAACCTGCGTTCCGGCGAGCGCATGGTCGAAGTGAACGATGAAGGCAAGGAGGCGCTGACCCTGTTTCGCGTCCTGCGCCGTTTTGGTGACTTTGCCACCATTGTCGAGGCGCGCCCGATCACTGGTCGTACCCATCAGATCCGCGTGCACACCCTGCATGCCGGGCACATGATCGCAGGCGACAGCAAATACGGCGACGAAGACTTCAGTCGGGAAATTCGCGAGCTGGGTGGCAAGCGCCTGTTCCTGCATGCCTACGCGTTGACTGTACCGCTGCCCGACGGTGGCGAGTTGAAGCTCGAGGCGCCTGTGGATGAGGTCTGGGCGAAAACCGTTGAACGTTTGAGTGCGTCCTGATCCATGAAAAAAGGCTATGAGCTACTGATCTTCGACTGGGACGGCACCCTGGCCGATTCCATTGGTCGTATCGTCGAGGCCATGAATGTCGCCGCAGAGCGTGCCGGCGAGGCACAGAGCAGCGATGATGCGGTCAAGGGTATCATCGGCCTGGCCTTGGACGAGGCGATCCACACCTTGTACCCGCACCTGGTGCCCGCAGAGGTTGCCAGCTTCCGCCAGCACTATGCCGATGTCTACGTCGCACTGGATCAGCAACCTTCGCCGCTGTTCGATGGCGTGGTCGAGTCGCTGGATGCCTTTCGCGCCGAGGGCTACCGCCTGGCGGTGGCCACCGGCAAGGCTCGTCGCGGGCTGGATCGGGTGCTCAAGGCCAATGGCTGGGAGCGGTTCTTCGACATCACCCGTGCCGCTGACGAGACCCGTGGCAAGCCACACCCGCTGATGCTTGAGGAAATCCTCGGGCATTGTGGCGTCGAACCGTCGCGTGCGCTGATGGTCGGAGATTCGGCATTCGACCTGCAGATGGCCAGCAATGCCGGCATGCATTCGGTGGCGGTTGGCTATGGTGCCATGTCGCTGCAGGCGCTGGCCGAGTTTGGCCCGCAGGTATGTATCGATCACTTTTCCCAGTTGCGCGAGTGGCTGGGTGGTTCCGCAATTCCACTTCCAAGGTAGGTAAGCATGGCAGACGAATGGAAAGCCCCTGAGCCTGAGCCCGGGGAGCGCGAAGAGCGCAACAGCTGGAAGCTCCTGGAAAAGACCTTGCTGGCGAGCGTGCAGGAGCAGCGACGGTCGCGGCGCTGGGGGATCTTCTTCAAGCTGCTGACCTTTGTCTACCTGTTTGGCATTCTGGCGTTGTTCTCGCCGCTGATGGACATGGACAAGGCCGCTTCGCGCAGTGCCAGTCATACCGCGTTGGTCGAGGTGCGGGGGGTGATTGCCGATCAGGAGGCTGCCAGCGCCGATAACATCGTCAAGAGCCTGCGAGAGGCGTTCAAGGACGACAAGACCAAGGCTGTGGTGATGCGCATCAACAGCCCGGGTGGCAGCCCGGTGCAGGCGGGTTACGTGTATGACGAAATCCGTCGCCTGCGTGCCGAATATCCCGCCATCAAGCTGTATGCGGTGATCGCTGATCTTGGGGCTTCCGGTGCCTATTATATCGCCAGTGCGGCGGACGAGATCTATGCCGACAAGGCCAGCCTGGTGGGTTCCATTGGGGTGACGGCGGCGGGTTATGGCTTTGTTGGTGCCATGGAGAAGCTTGGGGTCGAGCGGCGTGCCTATACATCGGGTGAGCACAAGGCGTTCCTTGATCCGTTTTCGCCGGAAAAACCAGAAGAGACCCGGTTCTGGCAGGGCGTGCTGGATACCACGCACCAGCAGTTCATCGCCATGGTCAAGCAGGGGCGGGGTGAGCGCCTGAAGGACAAGGAGCATCCGGAGTTGTTCAGTGGCCTTATCTGGTCGGGTGAGCAGGCCAAGGCGCTGGGGCTGGTGGATGGCTTGGGCAGTGCCAGCTATGTGGCGCGTGAGATCGTGGGGGAGAAGGAGTTGGTGGACTTCACCGTTCAGGAGTCGCCTTTCGATCGCTTCTCCAAGCGCGTGGGTGCCAGCGTGGCTGAGCACCTGGCGATGTGGATGGGGTTCCAGGGGCCGCAGTTGCGTTGAGTTCGTCGCAGTTCTTGTGGTGTCTGGCAGATCGAGCGCCGCCCGCGCGGCGCGTTGCGCGCAGGCCCGCTCATCGATCGGGGTGCCCAACGGTGCGTTGTAGGAGCGGGTTTACCCGCGAATAGGCCGGACCTGCCGTCCAATACCCTGGCCTTTCACCGTCGCAGCACCATCGCATTCGCGGGCAAGCCCGCTCCTACAACAATCGGTGGTGTCGCCATGTGCTGTTGTGGGGTGTGCCCGCGAATGGGTCGGACCCGCCGTCCAATATCCCCCGGCCATTCACCGTCGCAGCACCATCGCATTCGCGAGCATGAGCTGGTGTCGCCACGCCCGTTGTAGGAGCGGGTTTACCCGCGAATAGGCCGGACCTGCCGGCCAATATCCCCGATCGTTCACCCTCCCGGGCGGCGCTCGATCCGTCGGGCGCCAAAATCTCCATCCAGGCTACGGAACCACCACCCCTTCCTTGGTCAGCATATCCACCAGCCGAATCAGTGGCAGCCCGATCAGGCTGGTTGCATCGCACCCATGGGTGCTCTGGAACAGGCTCACCCCCAACCCCTCCGCCTTGAAGCTCCCTGCGCAATCCAGCGGCTGTTCCGTCGCGACGTAGCGCTCCACGCGCTCGCGGCTCAATTCGCGCATCGTGACGGTAAACGGCACGCAATCCACCTGGCATTGCCCGGTGGCGCTGTTCAGCAGTGCCAGTCCAGTCAGAAAGCTCACCTGCTGCCCGCTACACTCGAGCAGTTGCTCGCAAGCCCGCTCGAAGGTGTGCGGCTTACCCAGCACCTGTTCGCCCAACACAGCTACCTGGTCCGACCCGATAATCAGGTGCCTGGGATGGCTGCCCGCCAAGGCCTCGGCTTTTTGCCTGGCAAGGCGGCGTACCAGCTCAACGGCTGGCTCGTCTTGCCGGCGCTGCTCGTCTATATCGGGGCTTGCCCAGGTGAAGGGCAGGCGCAGGCGGGCGAGCAGTTCGCGGCGATAGGCAGAGCTGGAAGCCAGTAACAGAGGAAGCATGGTAGACTCCTGAATCAGTTGAATAAATTCTATCACGCACGATGCCGCCTAATTTCCTTTGACAGGGGCGGGGGGCATCCCTATTATGCTGCGCCTATGTTGAATGACCCGATTCCACCTCACGTTGACCCGCGCAAATTAGCCGATCGTGGCGTAACCCTTAACGGTTCGCTGCAACTCGCTGATTTGGAAAGACTCTGCGACCCGCTTTCCGACAATGTCGGTACGGTGCAGGCGAAGTTCGATTTTGAACGAGATGAACAGCACGTAGTGGTTATCCACAGCGAGCTGGACGTCGAGGTCAAGATGGTTTGCCAGCGTTGTCTTGAGCTGGTCACCCTGCCGATCCACAGCGAATGTACTTACGCCGTGGTGAAGGAGGGTGCGAATACCCAGTCGTTGCCGAAAGGCTATGACGTGCTGGAACTGGGCGAAGATCCTTTGGATCTGCAGGCATTGGTCGAGGAGGAGCTTTTGCTCGCCTTGCCAATCGTGCCTGCTCATCATCCGGAAGAATGCCAGCAGCCGGCGGGCGCAGACGAGCCCGAATCGAGCAAGGACGAGGTATCGCGGTCCAACCCGTTCAGTGTTTTGGCGCAGTTAAAGCGTGACCCAAACGTTTAGGAGTTAATCAATTATGGCTGTTCAGCAGAACAAAAAATCCCGCTCTGCCCGTGACATGCGCCGTTCGCACGACGCTCTGTCGGAAAACGCGCTGTCGGTAGAGAAAACCACCGGTGAAGTTCACCTGCGTCACCACGTTTCGCCAGAAGGCGTTTACCGTGGTCGTAAAGTGGTCGACAAGGGCGCTGACGAGTAATCCTTGTCCGCTCAGGTCATCGCGATCGACGCAATGGGCGGGGACTTCGGTCCCCGCAGCATTGTCCAGGCTAGCATTGCCTGCCTTTCGGCTACCCCCTCGCTCCACCTGACCCTCGTCGGTCAACCCTCCCTCCTTGAAGATCTCATCAGTGGCTTGCCAGCTGCGGATCGCGCGCGCCTGCAGATTGTGGCCGCCAGTGAGGTAGTCGGCATGGACGAGCGGCCATCCCAGGCGTTGCGCGGCAAGCCGGATTCGTCGATGCGCATCGCCCTCGAACTGGTGCGCGACGGAAAAGCCCAGGCCTGTGTCAGTGCCGGCAATACCGGGGCGCTGATGGCGTTGTCGCGCTTCGTGCTCAAGACCTTGCCGGGTATCGACCGGCCGGCCATGGTGGCGGCGATCCCGACCCAGACGGGTTACTGTCAATTGCTCGATCTGGGCGCCAATGTCGACTGCAGCGCCGAAAACCTCTACCAGTTCGCGGTAATGGGCTCGGTGGCCGCTCAGGCCCTGGGTGTGCATCGGCCACGCGTGGCGCTGTTGAACATCGGTACCGAGGACATCAAGGGTAACCAGCAGGTCAAGCTGGCTGCCACGCTGTTGCAGAACGCCCGCGGCCTCAACTATGTCGGTTTCGTCGAAGGGGATGGCCTGTATCGGGGTGAGGCAGACGTGGTGGTGTGCGACGGTTTTGTCGGCAACATACTGCTCAAGTCCAGCGAGGGCTTGGCGACGATGATCGGTGCGCGCATCGAAAAACTGTTCAAGGGCGGTGCTTTTGCCCGCGTTGCCGGGGCCGTTGCCATGCCGCTGCTCAAGCGTCTGCAGGCCGACCTGGCGCCGGCGCGGCACAATGGGGCGAGCTTCCTGGGGCTGCAGGGTATCGTCATCAAGAGTCATGGCTCGGCGGGCGTGCAGGGGTTTCAGAGTGCCATCCAGCGGGCGCTGATCGAAATTCAGGAAAACCTGCCGCAGCGGCTGCACGGCCGCCTTGAAGACCTGTTGCCTTAGGCATTTCGCCGATGAAGTGCTTAAATGTGACCGCTTGGTCTGTGTTTCCATCCAAGTTTTCAGATTCCGCGCCTGGCCTCGGGCCTGGCGCACACTATCCGACGACAAGATCATAAGGGCTTGTTCAATGTCTGCATCCCTCGCATTCGTCTTTCCCGGTCAAGGTTCCCAGTCGCTGGGCATGCTCGCCGAGCTCGGCGCCGAGAAGCCAGTGATCATCGAAACCTTCAAGGAAGCGTCCGAAGCGCTCGGCTACGACCTGTGGAAGCTGGTCCAGGACGGCCCGGAAGAGCAACTTAACCAGACCGACAAGACACAGCCGGCAATCCTCACGGCGTCCATCGCACTGTGGCGCCTGTGGCTGGAAGAGGGCGGTGCCAAGCCGGCCTTCGTTTCCGGTCACAGCCTGGGCGAATACAGTGCCCTGGTCGCCGCCGGCAGCATCAGCCTGAAAGATGCCGTTCGCCTGGTCGAGCGCCGCGGTCAGCTGATGCAGGAAGCCGTACCGGCCGGTCACGGCGCCATGGCTGCCATTCTCGGCCTGGACGATGCTGTGGTCGTGGAAATCTGCGCCGAAGCCGCTGAGGATGAAGTGGTCAGCGCCGTGAACTTCAACTCGCCTGGTCAGGTGGTCATCGCCGGCAACAGGGCGGCGGTAGACCGCGCCATGGAGCTGTGCAAGGCCAAAGGTGCCAAGCGCGCCCTGCCACTGGCGGTCAGCGTCCCGTCGCACTGCGCCCTGATGAAGCCAGCCGCCGAGCGCTTTGCCGATTCGGTCAATGCCATCGAATGGAAGGCCCCGCAGATTCCGGCGGTGCAGAACGTCACTGCCGCCGTCGCCGCCGACCTCGATGCCCTCAAGCACGACCTGCTGGCACAACTGTACCAGCCGGTGCGCTGGGTCGAGTGCGTGCAGACCCTGGCCGCCAACGGTGCGGTCAACCTGGTCGAGTGTGGCCCGGGCAAGGTGCTGGCTGGCCTTAACAAGCGTTGCGCCGACGGCGTGACCACCTACAACCTCAACACCCCTGACGCCGTTGCTGCCACTCGCGCGGCACTGGCCTGATTTGGAGAAGCTTGCATGAGCCTGCAAGGTAAAGTTGCACTGGTTACCGGCGCCAGCCGTGGTATTGGTCAGGCCATCGCCCTCGAGCTGGGCCGCCAGGGCGCGACCGTGATCGGTACCGCCACTTCGGCGTCCGGCGCCGAGCGCATCGCTGCCACCCTGAAAGAACACGGCATTACCGGCACTGGCATGGAGCTGAACGTGACCAGCGCCGAATCGGTTGAAGCCGTACTGGCCGCCATTGGCGAGCAGTTCGGCGCGCCGGCCATCTTGGTCAACAATGCCGGTATCACCCGCGACAACCTCATGCTGCGCATGAAAGACGACGAGTGGTTCGATGTCATCGACACCAACCTGAACAGCCTCTACCGTCTGTCCAAGGGCGTGCTGCGTGGCATGACCAAGGCACGTTGGGGTCGTATCATCAGCATCGGCTCGGTCGTTGGTGCCATGGGTAACGCAGGTCAGGCCAACTACGCGGCTGCCAAGGCCGGTCTGGAAGGTTTCAGCCGCGCCCTGGCGCGTGAAGTGGGTTCGCGTGGTATCACCGTCAACTCGGTGACCCCAGGCTTCATCGATACCGACATGACCCGCGAGCTGCCAGAAGCTCAGCGCGAAGCCCTGCAGACCCAGATTCCGCTGGGCCGCCTGGGCCAGGCTGACGAAATTGCCAAGGTGGTTTCGTTCCTGGCGTCCGACGGCGCCGCCTACGTGACCGGCGCTACCGTGCCGGTCAACGGCGGGATGTACATGTAATACTGCAACTCAATGTGACGGGTTTCGTAAAAAAAGAGTCATACTGCGAGCCTAAAATCCGTTATAAAGCTGCAACCAGATTCCAGGCAGCGGGTGTGGTGACTAGCCTGAAGGTGCGTTTAGCTTGAAAAGCGAACGTCTTTCTATAAAATTAGCCACCGGCCAGCTGCCTGACATATATCCATTAGGAGTGAAAACTAGGTATGAGCACCATCGAAGAACGCGTCAAGAAAATCGTCGCCGAGCAACTGGGCGTCAAGGAAGAAGAAGTGACTGAGACTAAGTCCTTCGTCGATGACCTGGGTGCCGATTCGCTTGACACCGTTGAACTGGTGATGGCTCTGGAAGAGGAATTCGAGACCGAAATCCCTGACGAAGAAGCCGAGAAGATCACTACCGTTCAAGCTGCCATCGACTACGTCAAAAACCACCAGGCTTAAGACGTTGTAGTCGACGCTTTTTGTCGAGAAGAACCGCACTGCCTTTGCTGGCGTGCGGTTTTTTCTTTGCAAGCGTCCTGTGGCGGTTTTCTTGGGCTCGATCCCAGGCATCGAGAGCTTGTTGCCATTTCATTCCGTTGCGCTGAATGCAATGGCAAGAAACTCTGTCATTAGAAAAGGAGAGTACTGTGTCGCGTAGACGCGTCGTGGTCACCGGTATGGGTATGCTGTCGCCACTGGGTACCGATGTACCGAGCACATGGCAGGGCATTCTGGCTGGCCGCAGTGGCATTGGTCCGATCGAACACACGGACCTGTCTGCCTACTCCACCCGTTTTGGCGGCTCGGTGAAAGGCTTCGAGGTTGAGCAGTACCTGTCGGCCAAAGAGGCCCGCAAGCTCGACCTGTTCATCCAGTACGGCCTGGCGGCTGGTTTCCAGGCCGTGCGTAATGCCGGCCTGGAGGTCACCGATGCCAACCGCGAGCGTATTGGCGTGGCCATGGGCTCGGGTATCGGTGGTCTGACCAACATCGAAGAAACCAGCCGCACCCTGCACGATTCAGGGCCGCGCCGCATTTCGCCGTTCTTCGTGCCGGGCTCGATCATCAACATGATCTCGGGTTTCCTGTCGATCCACCTGGGCCTGCAGGGGCCGAACTACGCCATCGCCACCGCCTGCACCACCGGCACCCATTGCATCGGCATGGCCGCGCGCAATATCGCCTACGGTGAAGCTGACGTGATGATCGCTGGTGGCGCCGAAATGGCCGCTTGCGGCCTGGGCATGGGCGGCTTCGGTGCCTCGCGTGCGCTGTCGACCCGCAACGATGAGCCGGCCCGTGCCAGCCGCCCGTGGGACAAAGGCCGTGACGGCTTCGTGTTGTCGGACGGTGCCGGTGCGCTGGTGCTTGAAGAGCTGGAACATGCCAAGGCGCGCGGTGCGACCATCTACGCCGAGCTGGTCGGCTTTGGCATGAGCGGTGACGCCTACCACATGACCTCGCCACCCGAGACCGGTGAAGGTGCTGCCCGCTGCATGGCCAATGCCCTGCGCGATGCCGGCATTCAGCCAGAAGAGGTCAGCTACATCAATGCCCACGGTACTTCGACACCTGCGGGTGACGTGGCCGAAGTGGCAGCGATCAAGCGTGTGTTCGGCGAACATGCCTACAAGCTGGCGGTCAGCTCGACCAAATCGATGACTGGCCACCTGCTGGGTGCCGCTGGCGCGGTGGAAGCAATCTTCAGCGTGCTGGCGATCAACAGCCAGATGGCACCACCGACCATCAACCTGGATGAGCCGGACGAAGGTTGCGACCTCGACTTCGTGCCGCACCAGGCGCGCAGCATGCCGATCGACGTGGTGTTGTCCAACTCGTTCGGCTTTGGCGGCACCAACGGCTCGCTGGTGTTCCGCCGGTTCGCCGGTTGATGCACAGCTGGATCGATGGCCAGCCGGCGACTGCAGTCAACCTGCAGAACCGCGGCCTGGCCTACGGCGATGGCCTGTTTGAAACCATCGCCGTGCGCGGCGGCCGGCCTAGCCTGCTGGACGGCCACCTCGCACGCCTGGCGCTGGGCTGCCAGCGCCTGGCGATCAGCGCCGACCTGGGGTTGTTGCGCGACGAGCTGCTGCGCTTTGCCAGCCAGCTCGGTGATGGCGTGGTCAAACTCATCCTCACCCGTGGCGACAGCCAGCGTGGCTATGCGCCGGTTGCTGGTGTCGCACCGCGGCGAATCCTCCAAGGCAGCCCAATACCCAGCTATCCTGTCGAGCATGCCGAGTACGGCGTGCGCTTGTTCCCTTGCCAGACCCGGCTTGGGGAACAACCACTGCTGGCCGGCCTCAAACACCTTAACCGCCTGGAGCAGGTGCTGGCCCGTGCCGAATGGCAGGACAGCGACCATGCCGAAGGCCTGATGCGTGACGCGCAGGGCAGGGTGATCGAAGGGGTATACAGCAATCTGTTTCTGGTGCGCGATGGCGTGTTGCTTACCGCCGACCTTAGCCGTTGTGGCGTGGCGGGCGTGATGCGTGCCGCACTGCTGGAACAGGCCCCGCTGCTGGGTATTGCGGCACATGTCTGCGACCTGTCGTTCGAGGCGCTTGAGCAAGCGGATGAAGTATTTGTTTGCAATAGCGTTTACGGCATTTGGCCCGTGTGTGGCGTAGCCGCGCTAAACTGGTCGCCGGGCCCGCTCACTCGTAAACTGCAGGCCGTTGCCCGTACGTTACTGGAAACCTGAATTCGTGAGACGTAAATTCCTGCTGTTGCTGGAAATGGGCTTGATCCTTGCCGGCCTGGCGTTTGGCTGGTCGGCCTGGAAGGTCAACTCGGTCCTGGAGCAGCCCCTGCACGTCACGCAGGAGCGCCTGCTGGATGTGCCCAATGGCACTAACCCCAACCGCATGTTCTACAGCATGCAAAGAGATGGGTTGCTCGACGATGCTGTCTGGTTGCGTTTGTACTGGCGCTTCAACATGGCCGGCACCCCGCTGCACACTGGCGAGTACCGTCTTACCCCTGGGATGACCGTCGAGCAGTTGTTCGACGCCTGGCGCCGTGCCGACGTGGTGCAGTACAACCTCACCCTGGTCGAAGGCTGGACCTTCCGTCAGGTGCGTGCGGCCGTGGCCAAGCATGAAAAGATCAAGCATACCCTGGACGGCTTGTCGGATGCCGAGGTCATGGACAAGCTCGGCCATACCGGTGTATTCCCCGAAGGCCGCTTCTTCCCCGACACTTACCGCTTCGTGCGGGGTATGACCGATGTCGAGTTGCTGCAGCAGGCCTACATGCGTCTGGACGAAGTGCTGGCCAAGGAGTGGGCCGAGCGCTCCACCGACCTGCCGTATCGTGACCCTTACCAGGCGCTGATCATGGCCTCCCTGGTCGAAAAGGAAACCGGCATTCCGCAGGAGCGGGGGCAGATCGCCGGCGTGTTCGTGCGGCGCATGCGCCTGGGTATGATGCTGCAGACGGACCCGACGGTTATCTATGGCATGGGTGAACGCTATAACGGCAAGATCACCCGCGCCGACCTGCGCGAGCCAACGCCCTACAACACTTACACCATGACTGGGCTGCCACCGACCCCGATCGCCATGGTCGGCCGCGAGGCGATTCACGCGGCGCTGAACCCGTCCAATGGCACCAGCCTTTACTTCGTCGCCCGCGGCGATGGCAGCCATGTGTTTTCAGACGACCTCGACGACCACAATTCGGCAGTGCGCGAGTTCCAGCTCAAGCGCCGGTCGGACTACCGCTCCAGCCCCGCGCCGCAGCAAGAGGCCAAGCCAGGGGCCGATGATGCCGAACAGGCGTCGGGCGCCGACGATGCGCAGCGCCCTGAGCCCCCAGCAGCGGACGAGCCAGCTGCGCAGCCAGCCCCCGATCAAGCGCCCGCGCAGGATGCCCCTGCCGGCGGTGCGCAAGCGGCCGAGCGGCCGACGCCTGACGAACAACATTAAGGACTGCCTGTGAGCGGCTTGTTTATTACTTTGGAAGGCCCCGAAGGCGCGGGCAAGAGCACCAATCGCGACTACCTGGCCGCACGCCTGCGCGAGCACGGCCTGGACGTGGTGCTGACCCGTGAGCCAGGCGGTACGCCGCTGGCGGAAAAGGTGCGTGAACTGTTGCTGACGCCCAGCGACGAAGGCATGGCGGCCGACACCGAGCTGTTGCTGGTGTTCGCCGCTCGCGCCCAGCACCTGGCGCAGGTCATCCGCCCGGCGCTGGCCCGTGGGGCTGTGGTGCTGTGTGACCGTTTCACGGACGCCACCTATGCCTATCAGGGCGGCGGTCGTGGTTTGTCGGTCGAGCGTATCGCGGTTCTGGAGCATTTCGTCCAGGGCGACCTGCGCCCGGACCTGACCCTGGTCTTCGACCTGCCGGTAGAAGTGGGCCTTGCCCGCGCCGCCGCCCGTGGCCGCCTGGACCGATTCGAGCAGGAAGGGCAGGCCTTCTTCGAGGCGGTGCGCCAGGCGTACCTGCAGCGCGCCCAAAGCGCGCCACAGCGCTACAGCTTGCTCGATGCCGCGCAATCCCTGGAGGCTGTGCAGCGTGACATCGACGCTCTGCTGCCAGGCATTCTGGAGCGTTGCCGTGGCTGAGGCCTACCCTTGGCAGCAGGCGCTGTGGCAGCAACTGGCCGGTCGCAGCCGCCACGCCCATGCTTATCTGCTGCATGGGCCGCAGGGTATTGGCAAGCGGGCCATGGCCGAGCGCCTGATGGCGCGCCTGTTGTGCCAGCAGCCGCAGGGCCTGGACGCTTGTGGGGCGTGTAAGTCGTGCCTGTTGCTCAAGGCCGGCAGCCACCCGGACAACTTCGTCCTCGAGCCGGAGGAGGCTGACAAGCCGATCAAGGTCGACCAGGTACGGGAGCTGGTGGCCTTTGTGGTGCAGACCGCGCAGCTGGGCGGGCGCAAGGTGGTGTTGATCGAGCCGGTGGAGGCGATGAATGTAAACGCCTCAAACGCCCTGCTCAAAAGCCTTGAAGAACCTTCCGGTGACACCGTGTTGTTGCTGGTGACGCACCAGCCCAGCCGTCTGCTGCCGACGATCAAGAGCCGCTGCCAGCAGGTGGCCTGTCCGCAGCCCAGCCTGGCCCAAAGCCAGGCATGGCTGGCTGGCGCGTTACCCGACTGCGACGAGGTCGAGCGCGATGAGCTGCTGACGCTGGCAGCGGGCTCGCCATTGATGGCGGTCAGCCTGCAGGCGCAGGGTGTGCGCGAGCAACGCGCGCTGGTGGCCGATGGGGTGAAGAAGCTGCTCAAGCAGCAGCAATCGCCCAGCCAGTTGGCCGATGCCTGGAGCGGTGTGCCGTTGTTGCTGCTGTTCGACTGGTTCTGCGATTGGTCGCACCTGATCCTGCGCTACCAGTTGACCCAGGACGAGGAAGGGTTAGGCTTGGCCGATATGCGCAAGGTCGTGCAATACCTGGCGCAGAAGAGCCGCCAGGCCAAGGTGCTGGAAGTGCAGGCCTGGATCCTCGAGCAGCGCCAGAAGGTGCTGGGCAAGGCCAACCTCAACCGTGCCTTGTTGCTTGAATCGCTGCTGGCTCACTGGCTGCAACTGCCGGGTGCCCGCTGATTTCCCATTTTTCATGTGTGCCGTTATCCCATGCTCGTAGATTCCCATTGCCACCTCGACCGTCTTGATCTCAGTGCCCACCAGGGCTCCCTCGATGCTGCCCTGCAGGCGGCGCGTGAGCGTGGGGTCGGGCATTTCCTGTGCATTGGCGTCAGTGCCGAGAATGCGGGTGCAGTGAAGGCGCTGAGCGAGCAGTACGCTGACGTCGACTGCTCGGTGGGCGTGCACCCGCTGGACCTGGCCCCTGGCGAAACCCCGGCGTTGGAGTGGCTGTTGCGCGAATTGGCCCACCCGCATGTGGTGGCGATTGGTGAAACCGGGCTGGATTACCACTATGAGCCAGAGGCGGCAGAGCTGCAGCAGGCTTCGTTCCGCCTGCACCTTGAGGCCTCCAGGCAGACCGGCAAGCCGGTGATCGTGCATACCCGGGCGGCGCGCGCCGATACCCTGGCGCTGCTGCGTGAGGCGAGCCTGCCGCAAGCGGGCGTGTTGCACTGCTTCACCGAAGACTGGGACATGGCCAAGGCGGCGCTGGACCTGGGTTATTACATTTCGCTGTCGGGCATCGTGACCTTCCGCAATGCCGATGCCTTGCGGGAAGTGGCGCGGCAGGTGCCTGTCGATCGCTTGCTGGTGGAGACCGATTCGCCCTACCTGGCGCCGATTCCCTATCGCGGCAAGCCGAACTTGCCGCAGTATGTACGGGAGGTGGCGGAGTATGTGGCTTCGTTGCGCGGGGCCAGTTATGAGCAACTGGCCGAGCAGACTACCGCCAACTTCAAGCGGCTGTTCCCGTTGGCGCGGGTGGCTTGATTTACCGGGGTTAAAGATTGTGTGAGGGGCACAAGGTGCCTGCCACAACCCTTGCAGCGCCTGTGAGATCGAGCGCCGCCCGCGCGGCGCTTCGCGGGTAAACCCGCTCCTACGTTTGTTTCTGGCCAGTCCCTCCTGTGCCAGGCGCGCGCGACCGCCTTGTTTGTACGGCGCGATATCGAGGGGTGCGCCAAGGCGTTCGCGCGTAAATCCCACAGGCCTAATTGGCCCGAAACAAGCGTAGGAGCGGGTTTACCCGCGAAGCGCCGCGCGGGCGGCGCCCGATCTCCCTTCTGTGCCAGGCGCGCGCGACCGCCTTGTTTGTACGACGCGATATCGAGGGTGCGCCAAGGCGTTCGCGCGCAAATCCCACAGGCCTAATTGGCCCGAAACAAGCGTAGGAGCGGGTTTACCCGCGAAGCGCCGCGCGGGCGGCGCCCGATCTCCCTTCTGTGCCAGGCGCGCGCGACCGCCTTGTTTGTACGACGCGATATCGAGGCGTGCGCCAAGGCGTTCGCGCGCAAATCCCACAGGCCTAATTGGCCCGAAACAAGCGTAGGAGCGGGTTTACCCGCGAAGCGCCGCGCGGGCGGCGCTCGATCTCACAGGCGCTGAAAATCTTGCGTCACGCACCTGACAGCCGTCACACCATCCTCCCCACAAAAACACAAAAAAAACCCGGGTTCTGGGGGAGGAATCCGGGTTAAGACCATTAGGAGTAAAACAAAGGTACGCGGTCCCTGAGCACCTTTATCGGCGCGCCACTGGGGGGGATGCGCCGCGCCAACACTTCAAGTATTGGTCAGGTTTGGCGCAGTGCCAGTGCATATTGGACGTTTTTTAAACAGATTTGGAATACGCCAACGTTTCATTCCTCCCGCAGCGCATGGCTGTATGCATCGTGAAACACAGACATGCGTGGATGATCCGTGCAATTTCCCGCAAGTTAGGCATAATAAACCGCTTCGATTGTCATCCAGTCCTTCCCATGCAGAAAGAACCTCGTAAGGTCCGTGAGTTTCGCCGTCGCGAACAGGAAATCCTCGATACCGCGCTCAAGCTGTTTCTCGAGCAAGGTGAAGACAGCGTCACCGTCGAGATGATCGCCGACGCCGTGGGCATCGGCAAAGGTACGATCTACAAGCACTTCAAGTCCAAGGCGGAGATCTACCTTCGCCTGATGCTCGATTACGAGCGTGACCTGAATGAGCTGTTGCACTCGGCCGACGTCGACCGTGACAAGGAAGCGCTGTCGCGCGCCTACTTCGAGTTCCGCATGCGCGATCCGCAACGCTACCGGCTGTTCGACCGCCTTGAAGAAAAGGTGGTCAAGGGCAATCAGGTGCCGGAAATGGTCGAGCAGCTGCACAGCATCCGTGCCTCCAACTTCGACCGCCTGACCCAGCTGATCAAGGGCCGTATCAGCGAAGGCAAGCTCGAAGACGTGCCGCCGTATTTCCACTACTGCGCTGCCTGGGCGCTGGTGCACGGCGCTGTGGCGCTGTACCACTCGCCGTTCTGGAGCAATGTGCTGGAGGACCAGGAAGGCTTCTTCCAGTTCCTGATGGACATTGGCGTGCGTATGGGCAACAAGCGCAAGCGCGACCCGGAACCCTCGAACTGACCCTTGCGCTAAACTGCGCGGGCCCTATGGGGGCGGGCGCGCCCGCGAACACCGGCGCAGCCCGTGCCAGGCACCGCGTTTGATTCTTCGCGGGTACGCCCGCTCCCATAAGCACTTCGTCGTGCGTTCTCTGCGCGGCAGTGCAGCCCAAAGCGTTTGGCTATCGTCTGGACATTCGGCATTGCTCATTGGGGCTTGCAAAAACCTGATTTATGAGTCAGGTTTTGCCGGCCCCTTCATCCATGCCGGAGTCATTCATGATTGTCGATCGTCAAGGCAGGCGCTTTCGCAACCTGCGCGTCAGCCTGACGGCTGCCTGCAACTACGCTTGCACCTACTGCGTACCCGACGGCAAGCGGCTGGTGGCGGCGCAGGACGAGCTGTCTGCGGATGCCCTGGCCCGTGGCGTGGCCTATCTGATCGAAGCCGCCGGCATCGAGCGTCTGCGGATTACTGGCGGTGAGCCACTGGTCAGCCCGCGCCTGGATGCCTTTCTGGCTGCCGTGGCCAAACTCGACCTTGACGACGTCTCGCTGACCACCAACGGCCAGTTGCTGGCGCGCAAGTTGCCGCAACTGCAGGCGGCGGGGATTCGTCGGCTGAACGTTTCCCTCGACACCCTCGACCCGCTGGCTTTCCGCCAGATTGCCCGTGGCGGCGACCTGGGCACTGTGCTGGACGCAATGGAGCAGGCCCGCGCCGTGGGTATGCGAATCAAGGTCAATATGGTGCCGATGCGCGGGAAAAACCTTGATCAGGTACTGCCGCTGCTGGATTACTGCCTCGCGCGCGGCTTCGAGCTGCGCTTCATCGAGCTCATGCGCATGGGTCACCTCTCTCACGATCGCAACGCATTCCTCCAACAGTTTGTAGGCCTCGACCAGCTGCTTGCGCTGATCGGCGGCCAGCATACCTACGCCAAGGTGAATGCGCCGCTGGACGCCACAGCCATGCGTTACCACATCCCTGGCAGGGGCCACTTCGGCGTCATTGCCAACGAAACCGTGCCGTTTTGCCGGACCTGCTCGCGGCTGCGCCTGTCTTCTACGGGCTGGCTGCATGGCTGCCTGTCGTCAGGTAACCGGCACTTCGTCGGCGACCTGCTGGAGAAGCCGCGTCATCAGGCGCTGCCGGCCTTGCAGCGGTTGTTGGTCAAGGCTTTGGCTGACAAGCAGGACGTGGCCTTCTCCGGTGGCGTGACAGTCATGAAAGTGATCGGTGGCTGAAGCTGGCGCAAAAGCTGCATCCGCCGGCTATTCGCCGGTTTTTCGTCGCCGGCCACTGGAGGAAAGATGCGTAGCCTGGTCTTGCTGCTGGCGCTGATGGCGCTGGGCGGCTGCATGAATGTCAGCGATATGGGCGAAGGCGTCCGCTATCACATGAGCGATGCCGGTCTGCTGGACCACAGCGAAACCCGTCGCACCTTGTCGATCCGCCTGCAGCCCGATTCGTTCATTTTCATTGGTCAGGGTGCATTCGTGCCGCCGGGCGAGGGGCCGGTGCCTCGGCAGAATGCAGTGGCCCAGCAGGCCTACAAGAGCTTCGTCGAATACTTCCCGATGGTGCGTCGTGCCCAGGGCCCGCTGGGCCTCGAAGAGGCCATCGCCCAGGCGCGCTCGGTAGGTGCGGACTACGTGTTGTACACGCGCTTCGCACGTACCGACGATCGCATCGGCAATGGTGACGAGTGGTATGACGAGCAGGCCGTCGACCGCTTGGGCTGGGACTCTGGCGTGGTGCAGATGATGCTGATCGAAACCAGTACCCGCTACCTGATCGACACCGCACGCATCAAGAGCCGTGGCGGTTTGTTGACGTTCCACGACAACACGCCGGAGGATTTGCTTGGTGCGCCGATGCGCGAGTACGCTCGTAGCCTCCTGGGCATGAGTGAATGAGGCAAGCGTGATGAGCGACTCCGGCAAGGCCAATGACCTTCTGGCGCAGATCCCCAAGGCCAAGGGGCTGCCGCCGGTGCACCTGTGGAACCCGGATTTCTGTGGTGACATCGACATGCGCATCGCCCGCGATGGCACCTGGTACTACCTGGGCACGCCGATCGGGCGCAAGCCGATGGTGCGGCTGTTCTCTACCATCATTCGCCGCGACGGCGATGACTACTTCCTGATTACCCCGGTAGAGAAGGTTGGCATTCGTGTCGACGATGCGCCATTCGTGGCCGTGCTGCTGGACGTGCAGGGCGAAGGCGAACAGCAGGTGCTGCGCTTTACCAGCAATGTCGAGGACCAGGTCGAGGCGGGGCCGGATAACCCCCTGCGGGTAGTGATCGACCCGGTGACGCAGGAGCCATCACCGTATGTGCTGATGCGCAGCAACCTGGAGGCGCTGATACATCGCAATGTGTTTTACCAACTGGTGGAGCTGGCGGTGCCGCATGTGATCGACGGGGAGGAGTGGCTTGGGGTGTGGAGTCGGGGGGCGTTTTACCCGATCGGGCGCGGCTGAGGCCTATGTTGGCGATGCCGGGCTCTTCGCGGGTAAACCCGCTCCTACGCACGCATTGAGGGCGGCGCAGGCCGTCGTAGGAGCGGGTTCACCCGCGAATGGGCCGGGCCTGCCAGCCAATGTCCACCCGTCGTTCACCGTCGCCGCCGCCACCGTATTCGCGGGTAAACCCGCTCCTACGCACGCATCGAGGGCGGCACAGGCCGATGTAGGAGCGGATTCACCCGCGAATGGGCCGGGCCTGCCAGCCAATGTCCACCCGTCGTTCACCGTCGCCGCCGCCACCGTATTCGCGGGTAAACCCGCTCCTACGCACGCATCGAGGGCGGCACAGGCCGTCGTAGGAGCGGGTTTACCCGCGAATGGGCCGGGCCTGCCAGCCAATTTCCACCCGCCGTTCACCGTTGCCGCCGCCACCGTATTCGCGGGTAAACCCGCTCCTACACACGCATCGAGGGCGGCACAGGCCGTCGTAGGAGCGGGTTCACCCGCGAATGGGCCGGGCCTGCCAGCCAATGTCCACCCGTCGTTCACCGTCGCCGCCGCCACCGTATTCGCGGGTAAACCCGCTCCTACGCACGCATCGAGGGCGGCACAGGCCGTCGTAGGAGCGGGTTCACCCGCGAATGGGCCGGGCCTGCCAGCCAATTTCCACCCGCCGTTCACCGTTGCCGCCGCCACCGTATTCGCGGGTAAACCCGCTCCTACACACGCATCGAGGGCGGCACAGGCCGTCGTAGGAGCGGGTTCACCCGCGAATGGGCCAGTACAGGCGAAAATCGGCCCCCTGCTTTTCCCCCGGATTGGCCATTTGTCTTCAGCCAGTCAGGGTCTAACCTGCAGGCACTTGTCCTCCAGGAAAGCTCATGAACCCATTAGCCATCATCCTCTTCGCACTGCTCGCCGCCCAAACACCCGCTTGGGCCCACGGTGATGTCGCCGACCAGGTCAAGGTCCTGCAACAACAGCAGCCCTCTAATGCCCCCGGCAAAACCGCCGTCATGCTCACCGTCAGCTACGCCCCGGGCGAGGCATCACCCGCACATCAGCATCCGGGCGCAGTCATGGCTTACGTCCTGGAAGGGGCGGTGGTCTCGAAGCTCAACAGCGAGCAGGAAAAGACCTACAAGGCCGGCGATTATTGGTACGAGGCGCCGGGCACCGTGCACAGCGTTTCACGCAACGCCAGCAAAACCCAGCCGGCCAGTTTGCTGGTCTGGAGCCTGGTGGACGAGGGCAAGCCAGTGACCGAGGTGCTTGGCCAATAATTCCAGCGCAACGAAGAAGCCCCCGGTTGCTTGCGCATCCGGGGGCTTCTTCAATGTCTGGCTCCGCGACCTGGACTCGAACCAGGGACCCAATGATTAACAGTCATTTGCTCTACCGACTGAGCTATCGCGGAATCTGCGCGTATCTTACTGATTGCCTGGGAGAAGTCAACCCACCCCCAGGCAAAACAATGAGTTACAGCACTTCCACGATCGCTTTGGTCACCACGTGGATGTTGCTCTGGTTCAGCGCGGCCACCGCGATACGGCCGGTGTCCAGGGCATAGATGCCGAAGTCGTTCTTCAGGCGGGCGACCTGTTCAACGGTCAGGCCCGAGTAGGAGAACATGCCGACCTGGCGGCCAACGAAGCTGAAGTCGCGGTTGGCACCGTATTCGGCCAGCAGCGATACCATCTGCTTGCGCATGCCGTGGATGCGTTCACGCATTTCGGCCAATTCGGTTTCCCACATCTGGCGCAGTTCTGCGCTGTTCAGCACGGTGGCAACAATGGTTGCGCCGTGGGTTGGCGGGTTGGAGTAGGTGGTGCGGATCACGCGCTTGACCTGCGACAGCACGCGGGTGCTCTCGTCCTTGGAGGCGGTGACGATCGACAGTGCGCCGACGCGCTCGCCGTACAGCGAGAACGATTTGGAGAACGAGCTGGAAACAAAGAACTCCAGGCCCGACTCGGCGAACAGGCGCACGGCGAAGGCGTCTTCGGCGATACCGTCACCAAAGCCCTGGTAGGCCATGTCGAGGAACGGCACGTGGCCCTTGGCCTTGACCACTTCCAGGACGTTCTTCCAGTCGTCCAGGTTCAGGTCGACACCGGTCGGGTTGTGGCAGCAGGCGTGCAGCACCACGATCGAGCCGGACGGCAGGGCGTTGAGGTCTTCGAGCATGCCGGCGCGGTTGACGTCGTTGGTCGGCGCATCGTAGTAGCGGTAGGTCTGCACCGGGAAGCCGGCCGATTCGAACAGCGCACGGTGGTTTTCCCAGCTAGGGTCGCTGATGGCAACCACGGCGTTGGGCGAGAGGCGCTTGAGGAAGTCGGCACCGATCTTCAGGGCGCCGGTACCACCGACGGCCTGCACGGTGACCACGCGGCCGGCGGCCAGCAGTGGCGACTCGGCGCCGAACAGCAGCTTCTGCACAGCCTGGTCGTAGGTGGCGATGCCGTCGATCGGCAGGTAGCCGCGCGAAGCGTGCTGGGCGGCACGCTGGGTTTCGGCTTCGATCACGGCGCGCAGCAGCGGAATGCGGCCCTCCTCATTGCAATACACGCCTACGCCCAGGTTGACCTTGTCGGTACGTGGGTCGGCGTTGAATGCTTCGTTGAGGCCCAGAATAGGGTCGCGGGGTGCCAGCTCGACAGCGGAAAACAGGCTCATTGTTACCTTGGCTCTGATTGGAGTGTGATAGGGCGTACACGCTCCAGCCGAATGCACTGAAGCGGTGCACAAACGGGGAGTCAGTATAGTGATACCGACCGGTCACCGCGACACTCTGGCGCAGCTTTTGGGGCTATTTGCGCAAATATTTTTCGACCATTGGTCTAAATGCCGTGTCCACCGTTGGGCCCGCCCACACCTGTACCTTGAAAGCGCCCCCGAACGGGCGCATTTGAGTATAGACTACTGGCTAAATTTACAGCTGCTGCACCGCGAGGTCCTTCATGTCCGAGTTCCAGCTCGTCACACGTTTCCAGCCGGCCGGCGACCAGCCCGAGGCTATCCGCCAGTTGGTCGAAGGCATCGAGGCGGGGCTGTCGCACCAGACGTTGCTCGGGGTGACCGGTTCGGGCAAGACCTTCAGCATTGCCAACGTCATCCAGCAGGTGCAGCGCCCAACGCTGGTGCTGGCGCCCAACAAGACGCTGGCCGCGCAGTTGTACGGGGAATTCAAGGCGTTCTTCCCCAACAACGCGGTGGAGTACTTCGTTTCCTATTACGACTACTACCAGCCGGAAGCCTACGTCCCTTCGTCAGACACCTTCATCGAGAAGGACGCCTCGATCAACGACCATATCGAGCAGATGCGCCTGTCGGCGACCAAGGCGCTGCTGGAGCGGCGTGACGCGATCATCGTGACCACCGTATCGTGCATCTACGGTCTGGGCAGCCCCGAGACCTACCTGAAAATGGTTCTGCACGTGGACCGTGGCGACAAGCTCGACCAGCGCGCGCTGCTGCGCCGGTTGGCCGACCTGCAGTACACCCGCAACGAAATGGACTTTGCCCGCGCCACCTTCCGGGTACGCGGCGACGTGATCGACATCTTCCCGGCCGAATCGGACCTGGAAGCCATCCGCATCGAGCTGTTCGATGATGAAGTGGAGAACATCGCCGCCTTCGATCCGTTGACCGGCGAGGTTTTCCGCAAGCTGCCACGTTTCACTTTCTACCCCAAGAGCCACTACGTCACCCCGCGGGAAACGCTGCTGGAAGCAGTGGAGGGCATCAAGGAAGAACTGAAGGAGCGTCTGGAGTACCTGCACAAGGCCAACAAGCTGGTCGAAGCGCAGCGTCTGGAGCAACGCACCCGCTTCGATCTGGAGATGATCCTCGAGCTGGGCTACTGCAACGGCATCGAAAACTACTCGCGCTACCTGTCCGGGCGCCCGGCCGGGGCACCGCCGCCCACCCTGTACGATTACCTGCCGCCTGATGCGCTGCTGGTGATCGACGAATCACACGTCAGCGTTCCGCAGGTCGGCGCCATGTACAAGGGCGACCGTTCACGCAAGGAGACCCTGGTCGAGTACGGCTTCCGCATGCCTTCAGCGCTGGACAACCGGCCGATGCGTTTCGACGAGTGGGAGGATGTCAGCCCGCAGACCATTTTTGTTTCGGCCACTCCGGGCCCCTACGAGGCTGAGCATGCCGGGCGCGTGGTGGAGCAAGTGGTGCGTCCGACCGGGCTGGTCGACCCGCAGGTAGAGGTGCGCCCGGCGCTGACCCAGGTCGACGACCTGCTGTCTGAGATCCGCAAGCGTGTCGCGGCAGGCGAGCGTGTGCTGGCGACCACGTTGACCAAGCGCATGGCCGAGGACCTCAGCGATTACCTGGCCGACCATGATGTGCGGGTACGCTACCTGCACTCGGACATCGACACGGTGGAGCGGGTGGAGATTATCCGTGACCTGCGCCTGGGCACCTTCGACGTGCTGGTGGGCATCAACCTGCTGCGCGAGGGCCTGGACATGCCCGAGGTGTCGCTGGTGGCCATCCTCGATGCGGACAAGGAAGGTTTTCTGCGTTCCGAGCGCTCCCTGATCCAGACCATTGGCCGCGCGGCACGTAACCTCAATGGCCGGGCCATCCTGTATGCCGATAACGTAACAGGCTCGATGCAGCGGGCCATTGACGAAACCGAGCGTCGCCGCGAGAAGCAGATCGCCTTCAACGAAGCCAACGGTATCGTGCCCAAGGGCGTGGTCAAGGACATCACCGACATCATGGAGGGTGCCGCCGTGCCTGGTGCGCGCAGCAAGAAGCGCAAGGGCATGGCCAAGGCGGCGGAGGAGAGCGCCCGTTACGAGGCCGAACTGCGTACGCCGGGCGAGATCACCAAGCGCATCAAGCAGTTGGAAGAGAAAATGATGCAGTTCGCCCGCGACCTGGAGTTCGAAGCTGCGGCGCAGCTGCGTGACGAGATTGCGCAGCTGCGGGAGCGGTTGATTAGCAGCTGAAGCCGGGCGCGGGCCCTGTGGGAGCGGGGCGTGCCCGCGAAGAATTCAACGCGGTGGCTGGCACCGGCTGCGCCGGTGTTCGCGGGCATGCCCGCTCCCACAGGGACCGCATCTGATCTGTAATAGCCTCAATGGGCTTCCCCAGCCTTCAGCCCCTCCGGCAACTTGCGGGTCAGCAACACCGCCACCATGCTCACCGCCAACCCGATCCCGACAAAGTGGAAGGCATCGTTGTAAGCCATGATCAGTGCCTGCTGGTGGGTAATCTCGCTAAGTTTGCCCAGCGCCGCATTGTCATTGCCCAAGCGCTCCGCCAGTTGCGCCAGCCGCTCAGCCACCTGCGGGTTGCTCGGCACCACCGATTCGCGCAGGTAGTCGAAGTACACCTTGGTGCGCGCATCCAGCAGGGTGGCCAGCAAGGCAATACCAATCGCGCCACCGAGGTTACGCAGAATATTGAACAGGCTCGACGCGGACCCTGCATCCTGTTGTTGGATATACGCGGTGGCAATCAGCGAAATGGTCACCATGATCATCGGTTGACCCAGGGCGCGGATGATCTGGATATGGTTGAACTGCGGCCCGGCAAAGTCCGGGTTGAGCACCCCCGAACCGAAACTGGCAGCGCCGAACAGGCAAAACCCCAGCGCGCATAGTACCTTGGGCGATATCACCTTCATCAGTTGCGGCACAAGCGGGATCAGGAACAGTTGCGGAATACCCATCCACATGATCACTTCGCCAATCTGCAAGGCGTTGTAACCCTGTACCTGCGCCAGGTACAGCGGTAGCAGATAGATCGACCCGTACAGGCCCACGCCCATGCCCAGGCTGGCGATGCTCGACAGGCCAAAGTTGCGGTTGCCAAGAATGCGCAGGTTGATCAGTGGGTGTGGCTTGGAAAACTGCAAGATGACGAAGGTGATCAGGCTGACCAGGGCAACACTGCCCAGGCCGACGATCAGGTGTGACTCCAGCCAGTCCTTGCGATGGCCTTCCTCGAGAAACACCTGCAGGCAGCCCAACCCAAGGCCGAGCGTGACGATGCCGGCGTAATCGGTACTTTTCAGCAGCTCCCAGTGCGCCTCCTTCTTCTCAAGCCCATACAACAAGCCGGCGATCATTAGCAGGCCTGGTGGGATATTGATGTAGAAGATGTATTCCCAGCCCCAGTTTTCGGTCAGCCAGCCGCCCAGGGTGGGGCCGATGGAGGGGGCAAAAGTGGCGGTCATGGCGAACATCGCCATGCCTTTGGCGCGGTGGTGCTCGGGCAGCTTGATCAGCGTCAGGGTGAAGGCCAGCGGGATCAGCGCGCCACCGGTGAAACCCTGCAAGGCGCGGAACAGGATCATGCTCTCCAGGTTCCAGGCCATCGAGCACAGCAGCGACGACAGCAGGAAGCCGCTGGATACCCACACCGCCAGGCGCCGCGCCGACAGCAGCTGCACCAGCCAGGCCGTTAGCGGGATCATGATGATTTCCGCCACCAGGTAGGAGGTTGAAATCCATGAGCCTTCTTCCAGGGTCGCCGACAGAGCGCCCTGGATGTCCTTCAACGAGGAATTGGTGATCTGGATATCCAGCACTGCCATGAAGGCACCGAGCATCACGCTCATCACCGCGATCCAGTCGCGTCGGGTTGGCTCCGCAGTGGGGCGCAGCAGTTGGTCACCGGCCATTGTGGCCTTCGTCTGCGCTGCGCAGGTCGACGGTGGCGGTCACCGACATGCCGGGGCGAATACGCCCGTGCAACGGGTTGTCGGCGCTGAACGTGAGTTTTATCGGGATGCGCTGCACAACTTTGGTGAAATTGCCGGTGGCGTTGTCCGGTGGCAGCAGGCTGAACTGCGCACCGGACGCGGCGAACAGGCTGTCCACCCGGCCTTCGATCGGTGTGTCGGGGTAGCTGTCGAACAACAGCTCCGCGCGCTGGCCGGGGTGCATGCGGCCGATCTGCGTTTCCTTGAAGTTGGCCTGCACCCAGATGTCTTCATCCGGCACGATCGACAGCAGGTAGGCGCCGGCCTGCACCACTTGGCCATTGCGCGCATTACGCTGGCCAATGGTGCCGCTGATCGGCGCATGGATTTCGCAGCGGGTCAGGTTCAGTTCGGCCTGGGCCAGGTCGGTGCGGGCATTGGCGATTTGCGCATCGAGGCGCTTGAGTTCGGCGTTCAGGGCGGTGACCTGCTGGCGCTGGCTTTGCAGGTCGGCGCGGGCCTTGTCGACCTGGGAGCCGGCGACATGGCTGTCCGCCGACAGGGTAGTGACACGCTCCTCAGAGACAAAACCCGGCTTGCGCAGCTTCTCGGCACGGCTCAGGTCCAGCCGTGAACGGTCGAACGTGGCCTGGGTGGCCGCCAACTGGGCCTGGCCGGCGGCAATCAGGCTGTCTTGTTGGGTGAGGCGGCTTTGCGCTTGTGCGTACTCGGCTTCGCGGGTGGCCAGCGCGGCACGGGCGCGTTCGACCGCCAGCTCAAAGTCGGCGGCTTCCAGGCGCACCAGCAGGTCGCCCTTGCTGACGTGCTGGTTGTCCTCGACCGGTACCGTTTCGATACGTGCGCCAAGCTGGCTGGAGATACGGGTGATCTCACCCTGCACGTAAGCGTTGTCGGTGCTCTCGTAGAAGCGGCCCTTGAAGTACCAGTGGCCCAGGAAGGCGAGGGCGATGATGGCCACCAGGGCGAAGAAGAGCGTCAGGCGGCGTTTGAGTTGGGCAGGCATGGGGACTATCGTTCCAGAAATGTAAACAAATTTAACAGCGGCACCGGGCCTGTCGACAAGTGACGTTCGCGCCATTGCTGGAGCCCGGTGCCCGCCTCCTGCTAACATCCCGCCTTTGTTTCATCTTTCGTTCGAGACTCTCCATGACCACCGTACGCACGCGTATTGCGCCATCGCCTACCGGCGACCCCCATGTCGGCACTGCCTACATCGCCCTGTTCAACTACTGCTTTGCCAAGCAGCACGGCGGTGAGTTCATCCTGCGCATCGAAGACACCGATCAGCTGCGCTCCACGCGTGAGTCGGAGCAACAGATCTTCGACGCCCTGCGCTGGCTTGGCATCGAATGGAACGAAGGCCCGGATGTCGGCGGCCCGCACGGCCCTTACCGGCAGAGCGAGCGTGGCGAAATCTACGCCAAATACGCTAAAGAGCTGGTAGACGCCGGCCACGCCTTCTACTGCTTCTGCACCGCCGAAGAGCTGGAGCAGATGCGTGCCGAGCAGCAGGCTCGCGGCGAAACCCCGCGTTACGATGGCCGTGCATTGCTGCTGAGCGCCGAAGAAGTGCAGCGCCGCCTGGACGCTGGCGAGCCGCACGTGATCCGCATGAAGGTGCCGAGCGAGGGTATCTGCGTGGTGCCGGACATGCTGCGCGGCGATGTCGAGATCCCGTGGGACCGCATGGACATGCAGGTACTGATGAAGAACGACGGCCTGCCGACGTACTTCCTGGCCAACGTGGTCGACGACCACCTGATGGGCATCACCCACGTGCTGCGTGGTGAAGAGTGGCTGCCATCGGCGCCCAAGCTGATCAAGCTGTATGAGTACTTCGGCTGGGAGCAGCCCAAGCTGTGCTACATGCCGCTGCTGCGCAACCCGGACAAATCCAAACTGTCCAAGCGCAAGAACCCGACCTCGGTCACCTTCTACGAGCGCATGGGCTTCATGCCTGAAGCGATGCTCAACTACCTTGGCCGCATGGGCTGGTCGATGCCTGACGAGCGCGAGAAGTTCTCGCTGGCCGAAATGGTCGAGCACTTTGACCTGTCGCGTATCTCGCTGGGCGGCCCGATCTTTGACATCGAGAAGCTGTCCTGGCTCAACGGCCAGTGGCTGCGTGAGCTACCGGTAGAGGAATTCGCCGCACGCCTGCAGAAATGGGCGTTCAACAGCGACTACATGATGAAGATTGCCCCGCACGTGCAGGGCCGGGTAGAAACCTTCAGCCAGGTTGCCCCGTTGGGCGGGTTCTTCTTCGAAGGCGCGCTCAAGCTGGACGCCAAACTGTTCGAAAGCAAGAAACTGTCGGCCGACCAGGTGCGCCAGGTGATCCAGCTGATCCTGTGGAAGCTTGAAAGCCTGCGTCAGTGGGAAAAAGAGCGCATCACCGGTTGCATCCAGGCCGTGGTCGAAGCGCTGGAGCTGAAGCTGCGTGACGCCATGCCGCTGATGTTCGCCGCCATCACGGGCCAGGCCAGCTCGGTTTCGGTGCTGGACGCCATGGAAATCCTCGGCCCCGACCTGACGCGCTACCGCCTGCGCCAGGCCCTGGACCTGTTGGGTGGTGTGTCGAAGAAAGAAAACAAAGAGTGGGAAAAGCTGTTGGGCTCCATCGGCTGACCGTTTCCGAGCACCGCTGTTGAGCACTGTGGGAGCAACTGTCTTGCTCAATTTCTAAAAGCTGGCGCCTTCCCTGTGGGAGCGGGCTTGCCCGCGAACACGGGCGAAGCCCGTGCCATCCACCACGGTGTTGGCTTCGCGGGCAAGCCCGCTTCCACGCGGCTCACGCTGCGTTCTGGATTTACGTTGTACTTTCAGGCTGCGGTAGCACTAGATCGAGCCATGATGTACCCGTTCTGAGCATGGCATTTAACCGCACGATGAACGTTCTCATGCAGGCCACGATAGCGACTTTGGGAAGTTTTCCGCGCTCCCGCAGTGACTGATAACGAGCCTTGAGTGCTGGGTTGTATCTCATCGCCACAAGGCATGCCATGTACAGCGATCGCCTGACCGCAAATCGTCCGCCAGAGATAGAGCGCTTGCCCATGAATTTCCCGCTGTCGTGGTTGAAGGGCGCCACTCCGACCAGGGAGGCAATTTCTCTGGATTCAACCCGACCCAGCTCCGGCAGCAGCGCTACTAGCTTGCCCGCTGTCACCATCCCAATGCCTTTCACTTTAATCAGTTGGGTAACCCGTTCGTCGTTCAGCATCGCGGTTTGCTGTTCGATCTCACGCTCAACCAGTTTGATCTGCGCTTTGAAGTGTTTCAGGTTGGCATTCAGGTAGTTAGCAACTGCAGTCGATTGCACCTGCTTCAGGCGCCGCAGGTCGTCATCTCGCTGTTGAACCAACCGATCACGTTGCTGAAGCAACTCTCGCAGAAGCGCTCGTTCGGGGCTGATTCGCAGGGAGGGTTGATCTGGAATGACTTCGGCATAGTGCGCCAGAACCTCGGCGTCGATGGCGTCAGTCTTGGCCTTGATGCCTAGAGAGTCAGCGAATGACCTGGCTCGCCTGGGATTAACGCGTATGACCTTGTAGCCAGCGTCCTGTAGAAAACGCATGACATCTCGCTCGTAGCCACCCGTCGCCTCTAACAGGACGCGCTTGATACTGAGCTTGCGAAGGCTCTCCAGTAGCGCCTCAAAGCCTGTGGGATCATTGCTTAAATGCATTTTGATGCCCTGTGGCCGCACCGCAGCATCAAGGGAGAGACTGGAAACATCGATACCCAAGAAGGAAGCCATCACCAAAACCTCCTAAACTCAACACAGTGAGAGGACTTTGGCTTGGCCCACGCTTGTGATTCGAGATCAGAGCCGCATCCAACTGTTCGGGCTCTCGCCAAAGTGGAACGGTGAATGGCAGCTTGTGCTCCCACACGTGCTCAAGGCACCTACGGCATTCAGCTTGCCATTCACCGCTCTCACTCCAGATTCTAATCCCCCATCAAGACACAAGCGGCCTTGTGTCGCGAAAGGACTGCAACGCGGTCCCACAATCTTTGACTCGACGCAAATCCGTCGGGGCCGCTTTGCGGCCCTTTCGCGACACAAGGCCGCTCCCACAGGCATATTCCTGAGGACCAAGTAGCCGGATTGAGTGGAGCAGGGCGGTAAGTGATTGTTATCTGTGAAAAAATTTTTGGATATTTTTAAAAATTCGTTTGACAGCCCTGCAATCCGAACTTAATATGCGCCCCGTCCACAGCGATGAACGAAAACGAAACGCCAGGCACCCAGCCAGCGGTTCAGTTCAAAGCGACATTGTGGGGCTATAGCTCAGCTGGGAGAGCGCCTGCATGGCATGCAGGAGGTCAGCGGTTCGATCCCGCTTAGCTCCACCAAATTCCGCTTAGCAGCCAAGGCTGATAAGCAAGACCGGGTCCAGCAACCAGGTCTTGAAGGTAAGAAGGTTCGTCCCCTTCGTCTAGTGGCCTAGGACACCGCCCTTTCACGGCGGTAACAGGGGTTCGAGTCCCCTAGGGGACGCCAGTTTTACACAAGCGATGTTGTTATGTCGCTGGGCCGCGAGGCTAGAAATCCGGGGCTATAGCTCAGCTGGGAGAGCGCCTGCATGGCATGCAGGAGGTCAGCGGTTCGATCCCGCTTAGCTCCACCAATTTTGCCGCGGTTCGCGTTAGCGGATCGGCACGAAGGTTACGTCCCCTTCGTCTAGTGGCCTAGGACACCGCCCTTTCACGGCGGTAACAGGGGTTCGAGTCCCCTAGGGGACGCCACTTTTCCTGCGTTTTGCAGGGCTTTAAAAGGCTCGTCGCTTATTGATGAGCCTTTTGTTTCGGGGCTATAGCTCAGCTGGGAGAGCGCCTGCATGGCATGCAGGAGGTCAGCGGTTCGATCCCGCTTAGCTCCACCATTTCTGCCAGGGTTCACGCAAGTGGATCTTCGCGAAGGTTACGTCCCCTTCGTCTAGTGGCCTAGGACACCGCCCTTTCACGGCGGTAACAGGGGTTCGAGTCCCCTAGGGGACGCCACGTTTACCCGCGTTTTGCGGGACTTTAAAGGCTCATTCGCTTATTGAATGGGCCTTTTGTTTTTTCCCTTCTCAATAATTTGCCCCCGACAAGCGGCCGCACATTTTGCTTGCCAAAAAATATGATGAGAATAATATTTCGATCATCATATTTTGTGTGGTGTGTGCCAGATGAGCGACAAGAAGAGCAAAACCCGCGAACGCATTCTGGAAGCTGCGCGCAGTGCGCTGATCCAGCACGGCCCGGCCGAGCCCAGCGTCAGCCAGGTGATGGGTGCGGCAGGCCTGACCGTCGGCGGTTTCTATGCGCACTTCGACAGCAAGGACGAGCTGATGCTCGAGGCGTTCCGCCAGTTGTTGGGTGAGCGCCGTGCCTTGCTCGCCCAGATCGACCCCAATCTCGATGGCGCCGGGCGGCGAGCGCTGGCCGGCGCCTTCTACCTCTCGCGCAAGCACCGGGACTGCGAAGTACATGCTTGCCCGCTGCCTAACGCGTTGGGCGAAATGCAGCGCCTGCCGGAGGTCTTCCGCGAGGTGCTGGCCGAGCATATCGAGTTGATGGCTGCCGCGATGGTCGACCGCCCTGAGGATGCTGACAAAGCATTGGCCGACCTGGCCCTGATGGTGGGGGGGCTGGCGCTGGCCCGGGCCTTGGGGGCCAGTGACCTGTCTGACCGTATTCTGCGCGCCGCCAAATCGGCGGTGCTTTAACCCTGGAGCATGGCGATGACCACCCTGAGCTGGATTCGCGGTGTCAATGGCACCTTGGGCCGCCTGGCCCCCGAGCATGTCGCGGGCAAGATGCGCCGTGCCTTCATGACCCCGCGCAACCTGCCGCCGCGGGATTGGGAGCTGCCTGTGCTGGCCAGCGCCGAGCGCATTACACTGCGCTTCGGGCTGTCTGCCTTGCGCTGGGGGCAAGGGCCGACCGTGCTGCTGATGCACGGTTGGGAAGGGCGCCCGACGCAGTTTGCCGCCTTGATCGAGACTTTGGTTCAGGCGGGGCATACGGTGGTGTCGCTGGAAGGGCCTGGGCATGGTCGTTCGCCTGGCGAGCAGGCGAATGTGGTGCTGTTTGCCCGGGCGCTGCTTGAGGCTGCGGCTGAGTTGCCGCCCTTGCGTGCAGTCATTGGCCATTCCATGGGTGGGGCGAGCGTGCTGCTGGCTTTGCAGATGGGGCTGCGTACAGAGGCGGCTGTCAGCATTGCAGCGCCGGCGCGGTTGCTCGGTGTGTTGCGTGGTTTTGCCCATCGCCTGGGGCTGCCTGCACGGGCGCGGGCAGCGTTCATTCGCCAGATCGAGCGCGATGTGGGCATGCAGATTGCGCGGCTGGATGTCACGGGTTACCAGCTGGAACTGCCGGGGCTGGTGGTGCATGCTGCCGATGATGCTCTCGTGCCCGCAGATGAGGCACATGTGATCCACAAGGCCTGGTTCGACAGCCGGCTGATGCTGCTGGAAGGGGGGGGTCACCAGCGAGTGCTGGCCGACCCGCGGCTGAGTGACGCCGTGCTCGAATTGCTGGCTCGGGCTGAAGCGGTCAGTGTCGGGGCGGCTTCAGCCGCGAACATCGGCATCGCCGGTGCCACCCACCGCGGTGTCTGATTCGCGGGCAAGCCCGCTCCTACAACGACCGCTTCAGGCTCGCTGGGGCTGGACATTGCCCCGCAGATCGCTGCTAAATCGCCTTTTGCGCCAAGGAAGCGAAAATGAGCTGGGACCTGGCAACACCCTTCGTCATCGACCTGCGCGTCGGCAGCGAGGACATCGACGGCCTTGGCCACGCCAACAATGCCGTCTACGTCACCTGGCTTGAGCGCTGCGCCTGGCGCCACTCCCAGCGTCTGGGGCTGGACCTGGCCGAGTACCGGCGCCTTGACCGGGCGATGGCTGTGGTGCGCCACGAAATCGACTACCTGGCCGCCGCCTATGAAGACGATGAGCTGCAGCTGGCCACCTGGATCATTGACTGGGACCAGCGCCTGCGCATGACGCGGCGGTTTCAGCTCAAGCGCCCGCGCGATGGTGTGACGTTGCTGCGTGCGCAAACCACCTTTGCCTGCATCGAGCTGTCCAGCGGCAAGCCCAGGCGCATGCCGGCGGAATTCGTCGAAGGTTACGGTCCGGCGCTGATCGGCGCCTGAGTCACCGGCATTTTTTGTTAAACTGCCGGCTTTTTCCGCTGAGACCCCGACATGCAAATTGCTCTGGCCCCGATGGAGGGGCTGGTCGACAACATCCTGCGCGACGTATTGACCCGTGTGGGCGGTATCGACTGGTGCGTCACCGAGTTCATTCGCGTGTGCGACCGCCTGCTGCCGGCGTCCTCGTTCGACAAGCTGGCGCCTGAACTGCGTCAGGGCGCGCGCACGGCTGCCGGTGTGCCCATGCGCGTGCAATTGCTGGGTTCGGACCCGGTATGCCTGGCGGAAAACGCCGCACTGGCTTGCGAGCTTGGGGCGCCGGTGATCGACCTGAACTTCGGTTGCCCGGCAAAGACGGTGAACAAGTCGCGTGGTGGTGCGGTACTGCTCAAAGAGCCGGAGTTGCTGCACGCCATTGTGCGTGAAGTGCGGCGGGCGGTGCCGGCGAACATTCCGGTGACCTCGAAGATGCGTCTGGGCTTCGACAGCCCCGATGGGGCACTGGAGTGCGCCACGGCGCTGGCCGAGGGCGGTTCGGCACACCTGGTGGTGCACGCACGGACCAAGGTTGAGGGCTACAAGCCGCCAGCGCACTGGGAGTGGGTGGCGCGGGTGCAGGATGTGGTCAAGGTCCCGGTATTTGCCAATGGCGAGATATGGACGGTCGATGACTGGCGGCGTTGCCGCGAGGTCAGTGGCGCTGAAGACATCATGCTCGGGCGTGGGCTGGTATCGCGCCCGGACCTGGGCCTGCAGATTGCAGCGGCGCGGGATGGGCGCGACTATCAGCCGATGAGCTGGCATGATTTGTTGCCACTGTTGCGTGAGTTCTGGCGCCAGGCCCAGGCCAAATTGTCGCCGCGTTATGCGCCGGGGCGGATGAAGCAGTGGCTGGCGATGCTGACTCGCAGTTACCCCGAAGCGGTGGTTTTGTTTGCCGAGTTGCGCCGGGAAGATGACTGTGCGCGGATCAGCCGGTTGCTAGGGGTAGAGGCGCAAGCGTTGGAGGCTTGCGTCGCCTGAGCAGGCCTCTCCGCGGGTACTGCACCTGTAGGCGCGGGTTCACCCGCGAAAGGGCCGGCCCTGCTGGCCAATTTCCACCGGCCGTTCACCGTTGCCGCCGCTACCGTATTCGCGGGTAAACCCGCTCCTACGCCGGATTGGTGGTGGACACATGTTGGTGGCGGGGCACAGGCCGTCGTAGGAGCGGGTTCACCCGCGAAGAGGCCGGGCCTGCTGGCCAATTTCCACCGGCCGTTCACCGTTGCCGCCGCTACCGTATTCGCGGGTAAATCCGCTCCTACGTCGGATTGGTGGTGGACACATGTTGGTGGCTGGGCATCGGCCGTCGTAGGAGCGGGTTCACCCGCGAAAGGGCCGGGCCTGCTGGCCAATTTCCACCCGTCGTTTACCGTTGCTGCCGCTACCGTATTCGCGGGTAAACCCGCTCCTACGCCTGATCGAGGGTGGACACATTGTCGGTGGCGGGGCACAGGCCGTCGTAGGAGCGGGTTAACCCGCGAAGAGGCCGGGCCTGCTGGCCAATTTCCACCCGCCGTTCACCGATGCCGCCGCTACCGTATTCGCGGGTAAACCCGCTCCTACGTCTGATCGAGGGTGGACACATGTCGGTGATTGGGCGCAGGCCGCCGTGTAGAAAGGGCCGGCCCTGCTGGCCAATTTCCACCCTTCCTTCACCGTTGCCGCCACCACCGTATTCGCGGGTAAACCCGCTCCTACGCCGGATTGGTGGTGGACACATGTTGGTGGCTGGGCATAGGCCGTCGTAGGAGCGGGTTCACCCGCGAAGAGGCCATCAAACCCCGTGCAAAAAAATCAAATTTTTTCTGTTTGCCCCTTGAAAGCGTTTCCCTCGGCCATATCTTTTGAGTACGCGATGCCGAAGCCGGGTCGCGTAATGACTTACTTGCTGAATCTCAGGAGTTTATGACCATGACTACTGCTTTCTCTCTTGCTCCACTGTTCCGTCATTCCGTTGGTTTCGACCGTTTCAACGACCTGTTCGAATCCGCGGCACGTAACGAGGCCGGTAGCAGCTACCCGCCCTATAACGTGGAAAAGCATGGCGATGACCACTACCGCATCGTGGTTGCTGCAGCTGGTTTCCAGGAAGAGGACCTCGACCTGCAGGTCGAAAAAGGTGTCCTGACCGTGACCGGTGGCAAGCGCGACAATAGCGCCGCTGAAGTGACCTACCTGCACCAGGGTATCGCACAACGCGCCTTCAAGCTGTCGTTCCGCCTGGCAGATCACATCGAAGTGAAGGCTGCCGGCCTGGCCAATGGCCTGCTCAGCATCGACCTGCTGCGCATCGTGCCTGAAGAAGCCAAGGCCAAGCGCATTCCGATCAATAGCGAAAAACCAGCGCTGAACTGACCGCGCGGCACTGAAAAAAGGGCACCTCCAGAGGTGCCCTTTTTCGTGCTTCTCACGCGGTCCCAGGTAGGTGCGCGGCCGTCATGCGATCAGTAATCTGCCGGCGCCTCCAGCAACATCTGCCGAAACTCCAGCAACGGTAATGGCCGGCTGTGCAGATAACCCTGGTACAGATGGCACCCCAGCCGCTCGAGAAACGCCAGCTGTTCGGTCAGCTCTACCCCTTCGGCAATCACCGCCAGGTCCAGACTGCGCGCCATGGCGACAATGGCGCGGACAATTTCTGCGTCGTTGGGGTCGACCGGTGCATCGCGCACGAAGCTCTGGTCGATTTTCAGCGCATCGACCGGCAGGCGCTTCAGGTAAGTCAGCGAGGAATAGCCGGTGCCGAAGTCATCCATGGCAAAACTTACCCCGTAGCGCTTCAGCTCGCGCATCTTGCTGATGGTGTCTTCCAGGTTCTGGATGACGATGCCCTCCGTGATTTCCAGCGTCAGCATCTGCCGCGGCAGGCGGTAATCGTCCAGGCTGCGCAGCACCCGCCCGACAAAGTCGTTCTGGCGGAACTGTCGCGGGCTTATGTTCACGCACAGGCTGAAATCATCAGCGTCGATCAACCCGTCGGTGAGCATGCGGGCGCAGGCGTCGCAGGCTTCGTCGAGAATCCAGCTGCCAACTTCAAGGATCAGGCCGCTTTCTTCTAGTACCTGAATGAACTGCGAGGGCGGTTGCTGGCCCAGTAGCGGGTGGTGCCAGCGCAGCAATACTTCAGCACCGACGATGCGGTTGTCGCGGGCATCCACCTGCGGCTGGAAGTGCAGCGCCAGTTCGCCACGGGCCAGGGCCAGGCGCAGGTCGTTTTCCATGCGCAGGCGCTCGCTGGCGGCCTTCTGCATGGTGGTGTGGAACAGCTGTGTGGTGTTGCGACCGGAGTCCTTGGCCCGGTACAGGGCGATATCGGCACGTTTAAGCAGGTCGGCCGGTGTGGTGCCGTGGTCGGGGATCAGCGCCACGCCGATGCTGGGCGTTACCTGCAGGCGCTGGCCATCCAGTGACATTGGCTCGGCCAGCAGTTCGCGAAGGGTGTCGGCCAGCTCGCGCACTTTCTCTTCCACGTGTTCGCGGCTCCCTTCCAGGCCGCTGAGCAGCACCACGAATTCGTCGCCACCCAGGCGCGCCACGGTGTCCTCCAGGCGCACGCTGGCCTCAAGGCGGGCAGTGATGATCTTCAGCACGGTGTCGCCCACCGGGTGGCCCAGCGAGTCGTTGATGTGCTTGAAGTGGTCGAGGTCAAGGAACAGCAGGGCGCCACGCAGGTTATGGCGCTTGAGCAGGGCGATCTGCTGGCTCAGGCGGTCCATCAGCAAGGCGCGGTTGGGCAGGTTGGTCAGCGGGTCGTGATAGGCCAGGTGGCGTATCTGCGCCTGGGCGTTCTTCAGCTGGCTGACGTCGCGGGCGGTCAGCAGCAGGCAATCCACTTCGTTGAGGGTGATCGGTTCCACCGAAACCTCGACCGTGAGGATATCGCCACGCTTGTTGCGCCCGAGCATCTCGCGGTGGTGTACCCGGCCGCGCTCGTGCAATTCGGCCAGCAGCGCGCTGCGCTGCTTGTCGTCGGCCCAGATGCCGATCTCATACACCGTGTGGCCGATCACTTCGGCAGTACTGTAGCCGGTCAGGCGGCAGAAGCCGTCGTTGATTTCCAGGTAGCGGCCGCTGTGGCGTTCGGTGATGGTGATGGCATCGGGGCTGGAGTGGAAGGCCTTGGCGAACTTCTCTTCGCTGGACTTAAGCGCTGCTTCGGCGCGTTGTTGCTGGGTGATGTCGCGCAGGGTGGTCACGCTGCAGGGCTGGTCGTCGACGGTGATCAGGCGGCTGGAAATCACACAGGTCATCGGGGCGCCATTGCGGTGGTTGAGTACCACGGCGACGTTGCTCAAGGCCTGTTCGCGGATCACCTGCTCGATACGTTTCGCGCGCTCGACGGACTCGGCCCACAGGCCGATTTGCTCTGCGGTACGCCCAAGCACCTGCTCGCTGCTCCAGCCGAAGGTCTGGGTGAACGCCGGATTGATCTCGATGAACTGGCCAGTGTCCTGGCGGGTGACGCAGATCGGGTCGGGGCTGACCTGGAACAGGCTGGCAAACTTCTCTTCCGAGGCGCTCAGGCGCTGTTCGCGCTCCACCTGATCGGTGATGTCGAGCAAGGTGCCCGCCATGCGCAGGGGGATGCCCTGGTCGTCGCGGTACAGCCGCGCGCGGCTTTCGATGTAGCGTGAAGTGCCGTTTTCCAACTGCACCCGGTAGGTGATCTGATAGTTGCCGGCAGGCCCTTCGCGCAGGCTGCGGTAGGCCTGTCGCATCGAGTTGCGCTCTTGCTCCGGCACACCTTCGAAGAACGCATCGAACGATTCATGAAAAGGGATGGGCGGCAAGCCATGCAGCTGCGCCGCGCGGGCTGAGCCGTAGAGCATGCCGCTTGGGATGTGCCAGTCCCAGGTGCCCAGTTGCGCCGAGTCCAGGGCCAGGTCCAGCCGCTCCTGGCTGTCCTTCAGGGCCTGCTCGGCACGCTTGCGTTCGGTGGTGTCGACGAATGTACTGATCAGGAAGGTCACGCCTTCCAGCTCGATGCCCTGGGTGCACAGGATGCCGTCATGCACCTTGCCGCTGGTCGCGCGAAATTGCACCTCCATGATCAACGGGCCGCCGTTGGCGCGGGTCGACTCCATGATCTGGTGGCGCTGTTCGGGGTTGACCCACAGGCCCAGTTCCAGGCTGGTCTTGCCGATCACCTGGCTGCCGGGCCAGCCGAACATGTTTTCGAAGTGCTGGTTGACCTCGAAGATCATGCCATCGTGGCGACGGGTCAGCAAAATGGCGTTGGGGCTCAGGTGGAACAGCGTGGCGAAGCGCTTTTCCGAATTGATCAGTGCTGTTTCCCGTTCGCGCTGGCGGGTGATCTCGCGGATCACGCCGATCATCTGCGGCCGGCCGTGCGGGTCGTGGGTCAGGCTGCCGTTGATCTCCAGCCAGTGCAGGCTGCCGTCCGGCCAGCGGATACGGTGGCGCATGGCTTGCTCCACCGGCTCGCCATTGACCACCGCCTGGAACACCTGACGCGTGCGGGCGCGGTCCTCCTCGGGCAGCAGGTCGAGGTAATCGATATCGGCGGGCAGTGGCCGTTGTGGATCGAAACCGAACAGGGCCTGGGTGCCCCGCGACCAACTGACCCTGCCGCTTTCGATATCCCATAGCCAGGCACCCAGGCGCGCACCGTTGAGCGCTGCCAGCAGTTGCGGGGCGTTCTGCCAGGCCTGCTCGGACTCCTGGGGATCAGCGGCAGGTATTCGCGGCAGGCGCAAAAAGCGGTTTGCTGATTTGGGCATCGGTACCAGACCTTTGGCGTATGACGTGTCCTTGGAATCGGAATAGCTGGCTGACAGCCAGTCAGGTGGGCCCTGAGTGGCTGTCGAGCAGGGCCATGAATGCCCTGGCCGCATTCGATAGCGTACGCTCCGTGTGCAGAATGTAGCCTAGCTGGCGCGACAGCTGTATGCCGGGCAAAGCGATGGGTGAAACCTGTTCGTCGAGCATGGTGCGTGGCAGCACGCTCCAGGCCAGGCCGATCGATACCATCATCTTGATGGTTTCCAGGTAGTTGGTGCTCATGGCGATGTTCGGCGTCAGGCCCTGGCTTTCGAACAGGCGCTGGACAATATGGTGGGTAAAGGTATTGCCGCCGGGAAATACCGCCGGGTGGCGGGCGACGTCAGCCAGGCTTACCGCCTGGTTGTTGGCCAACGGGTGCTCGGGGGCGGCGACAAAGTCCAGGGCGTCATCCCACACCGGCACGGCCTTGACCAAGTGGTGTGGCTCGGGCGCCAGGGTGATCACGGCGATTTCGGCGCGGCCATGCAGAATCTCGTCGTAGGCCTGTTCCGAATCCATGAACTGAATATCCAGTGCCACTGCCGGGTACTGGCGGGTGAAAACCCGTAGTAGCGGGGGCAGGCGGTGCAGGCCGATGTGGTGGCTGGTGGCCAGGGTCAGGCGACCGCTCACGGCCCCGGTCAGATTGGTCAGCGCCCGTCGGGTATCATCAAGGACGTTGAGGATCTGGTAGGCCCGCGGCAGCAGTGCGCGCCCGGCTTCAGTCAGGGTTACTTCGCGGCCCAGGCGGTCGAACAGGCGCACGTCCAGTTGCTGCTCCAGGCCGGCGATGCGTTTGCTGATGGCCGGCTGGGTCAGGAACAGGCGTTCGGCTGCGCCGGAAAAGCTGCCGGTTTCGGCAATAGCGATGAAGGCACTGAGGTTGGCCAGGTCCATGGTGTGGTATTCCTTTGGGTTATCCAAAGCATAAAAATTATGAATTTGAGTTATTCAATCTAACCCCCTAGCATCGTCCGTACAAGCCAAGGGGTCTTTGGCATAGAAAGACGCTGATGAGGAACAGTCTGATGGCTGGCAAAACGCTCTACGACAAACTCTGGGAAGCCCATGAGGTCAAGCGCCGTGATGACGGCTCGTCCTTGATCTACATCGACCGCCACATCATCCACGAAGTGACGTCGCCCCAGGCCTTCGAAGGCCTGCGCCTGGCCAATCGCAAACCGTGGCGTATCGACGCCAACATCGCCACGCCGGACCACAACGTACCGACCACGCCAGAGCGCAAGGGCGGTATCGAGGCGATCGTCGACCAGGTTTCGCGCCTGCAAGTACAGACCCTCGACGAGAACTGTGACGAATACGGCATCGTCGAATTCAAGATGAATGACGAGCGCCAGGGCATCGTCCACGTCATCAGCCCGGAGCAGGGCGCCACCTTGCCGGGCATGACCGTGGTCTGCGGTGACTCGCACACCTCCACCCACGGCGCTTTCGGTGCCCTGGCCCACGGCATCGGCACCTCCGAGGTCGAGCACGTGCTCGCCACCCAGTGCCTGGTCGCCAAGAAGATGAAGAACATGCTGGTGCGCGTGGAAGGCCAATTGCCGGCCGGCGTCACCGCCAAGGACATCGTCCTGGCCGTGATCGGCAAGATCGGCACTGCCGGTGGCAACGGTCACGCCATGGAATTCGCTGGCAGTGCCATTCGCGAATTGTCGATGGAAGGCCGCATGACCATCTGCAACATGTCCATCGAAGCCGGTGCCCGTGTGGGCTTGGTGGCGACCGATGCCACTACCGTTGCCTACGTCGAAGGGCGCCCGTACGCGCCGAAGGGCGAGCAGTGGAAGCAAGCGGTTGAATCGTGGAAAGACCTGGTGTCGGACGACGATGCCGTATTCGACACCGTGGTCGAGCTGGATGCCAGCCAGATCAAGCCACAGGTCAGCTGGGGCACTTCGCCCGAGATGGTTCTGGCCGTCGACCAGCGCGTACCGGATCCGGCGGCCGAAGCCGACCTGGTCAAGCGTGGTTCGATCGAGCGTGCCTTGAAGTACATGGGGCTGACCGCCAACCAGGCGATCACCGACATCAAGTTGGACCGTGTGTTCATCGGCTCGTGCACCAACTCGCGAATCGAGGACCTGCGCGCTGCGGCGGAAATCGCCAAGGGTCGCAAGGTGGCCGCCAGCGTCAAGCAAGCCATCGTCGTGCCAGGTTCGGGCCTGGTCAAGGCCCAGGCCGAGCGTGAAGGCCTGGACAAGATCTTCCTCGAAGCCGGTTTCGAATGGCGTGAACCAGGCTGCTCGATGTGCCTGGCGATGAACCCGGACCGCCTGGAAAGCGGCGAGCATTGCGCGTCCACCTCCAACCGCAACTTCGAAGGCCGTCAGGGCGCCGGTGGCCGTACCCACCTGGTCAGTCCGGCCATGGCCGCCGCTGCCGCGGTAGCCGGCCACTTCATCGATGTCCGCGAGTTGATCCAAGGGAGCGCAGCATGAAAGCCTTTACCCAGCACACTGGCCTCGTCGCACCGTTGGACCGTGCCAACGTCGACACCGACCAGATCATCCCAAAGCAGTTCTTGAAATCGATCAAGCGCACCGGCTTTGGCCCGAACCTGTTCGACGAGTGGCGTTACCTGGACGTGGGGCAGCCCTACCAGGACAACAGCAAGCGCCCGGTCAACGAGGAGTTCGTGCTCAACCACGCGCGCTACCAGGGCGCCAGCGTGTTGCTGGCGCGGGAGAACTTTGGTTGCGGCTCCAGCCGTGAACATGCCCCTTGGGCGCTGGACGAGTACGGCTTCCGCAGCATCATTGCGCCAAGCTTTGCCGACATTTTCTTCAACAACAGCTTCAAGAACGGCTTGCTGCCGATCATTCTCAGCGATGAGGAAGTCGACGAGCTGTTCAAGCAGGTCGAAGCCAACCCGGGCTACCAGCTGACCATCGACCTGCAGGCGCAGGCGGTGACCCGCCCGGATGGCAAGGTGCTGCACTTCGAAATCGATGCGTTCCGCAAGCACTGCCTGCTCAACGGTCTGGACGATATCGGCCTGACCCTGCAGGACAGCGACGCGATCAAGGCCTTCGAGGCCAAGCACCGCGCCAGCCAGCCTTGGCTGTTCCGTGATGCCTGAAGTTCGTAGGTGACTGGACGGGCCTCTTCGCGGGCAGAGGGTTACGCGGTCGTTGTAGGCGCGGGTTTACCCGCGAAGAGGCCGGCACAGGCAACAAAAATCTAAAGGAACGAGACATGACCAGCACCCAGCACATCGATGTGGTCCAACGCCAGTTCGGCGAGCAGGCCAGCGCCTACCTCAGCAGCGCCGTGCACGCCCAAGGCAGTGAATTCGCCCTGCTGCAGGCTGAGCTGGCAGGGCAGGCCCATGCCCGTGTGCTGGACCTGGGCTGCGGTGCCGGTCATGTCAGCTTCCACGTCGCCCCGCTGGTTGCCGAAGTGGTCGCCTACGACCTCTCGCAGTCCATGCTCGACGTGGTCGCCAGCGCCGCCGCCGAACGTGGCCTGGCCAATATCACGACCGAGCGCGGCGCTGCCGAACGCCTGCCGTTCGCCGATGCGTCGTTCGAGTTCGTCTTCAGCCGTTATTCGGCCCACCACTGGAGCGACCTGGGCCTGGCCCTGCGCGAGGTGCGCCGGGTGCTCAAGCCCGGTGGTGTGGCGGCGTTCATCGACGTGATGTCGCCGGGCAGCCCGCTGCTCGACACTTACCTGCAAACGGTCGAAGTGCTGCGCGACACCAGCCATGTGCGCGACTACTCCGCCGCCGAGTGGCAACGCCAGGTCAGCGAAGCCGGCCTGCACGTGCGCAGCCACACCCGCCAACCGTTGCGCCTGGAGTGGAGCACCTGGGTTGAGCGCATGCGCACCCCCGAGCCGATGCGCGTGGCCATCCGCCAGTTGCAGCAAGCCATGGGCGAAGAAGTACGGCAGTATTACCAGATCGAGGCCGACGGCTCGTTCAGCACCGATGTGCTGGTGTTGTGGGCCGAGCGTTAAGCACTTTTCGGTGGGGCCCGCTTGGCCGCACCGCGTGAATGGATAGAGGAAAGCATGAGCAAGCAGATTCTGATTCTCCCAGGTGACGGTATCGGCCCGGAAATCATGGCCGAAGCGGTCAAGGTACTGGAGCTGGCCAACGACAAGTTCCAGCTCGGCTTCAGCCTTGCGCACGACGTGATTGGCGGTGCCGCCATCGACAAGCACGGTGTGCCGCTGGCCGACGAAACCCTGGAGCGTGCGCGCAAGGCCGATGCGGTGCTGCTGGGGGCTGTGGGCGGGCCGAAGTGGGACAAGATCGAGCGAGACATTCGCCCAGAGCGCGGCCTGCTGAAGATCCGTTCGCAACTGGGCCTGTTCGCCAACCTGCGCCCAGCCATCCTTTACCCGCAACTGGCCGATGCCTCGTCGCTGAAGCCGGAAATCGTGTCGGGCCTGGACATCCTCATCGTCCGTGAGCTGACCGGCGGCATCTACTTCGGTGCCCCGCGTGGTCAGCGCGAGCTGGAAGGTGGCGAACGCCAGGCCTACGACACCCTGCCGTACAGCGAAAGCGAAGTGCGCCGCATTGCCCGTGTCGGTTTCGACATGGCCCGTGTGCGCGGCAAGAAGCTGTGCTCGGTGGACAAGGCCAACGTTCTGGCCTCCAGCCAGCTGTGGCGTGAAGTGGTCGAAGACGTGGCCAAGGACTACCCGGACGTGGAGCTGAGCCACATGTACGTCGACAACGCTGCCATGCAGCTGGTGCGTGCACCCAAACAGTTCGACGTGATGGTGACCGACAACATGTTCGGTGACATTCTGTCGGATGAAGCTTCCATGTTGACCGGTTCCATCGGCATGCTGCCTTCGGCGTCTCTGGATGCCGACAACAAAGGCATGTACGAGCCTTGCCACGGCTCGGCACCGGACATCGCGGGCCTTGGTATCGCCAACCCACTGGCGACCATTCTGTCGGTGTCGATGATGTTGCGTTACAGCTTCAATCAGTCGGCTGCCGCCGAGGCGATCGAGAAGGCCGTGAGCCTGGTTCTGGACCAGGGGCTGCGTACCGGCGACATCTTCTCGGAAGGCTGCCGCAAAGTTGGTACGCAGGAAATGGGCGACGCAGTAGTCGCAGCGCTGCGGAATCTGTAATCTCTCTGGCCCGCCCCCCAAAATTCCCGGTGGCGGCCCACTTTTAGCAAAGGTGTAGTTGCGATGAAACGTGTAGGTCTGATCGGTTGGCGCGGTATGGTCGGTTCCGTGCTCATGCAGCGGATGCTGGAGGAGCAGGATTTCGACCTTATCGAGCCGGTGTTCTTCACTACCTCCAATGTTGGTGGCCAGGGTCCGAACGTGGGCAAGGATACAGCGCCCCTCAAGGACGCTTATTCGATTGAAGAACTCAAGACCCTCGACGTGATCCTGACCTGCCAGGGCGGCGACTACACCAACGAGGTCTTCCCCAAGCTGCGTGAAGCCGGCTGGCAGGGTTACTGGATCGACGCCGCTTCGTCCCTGCGCATGCAGGATGACGCGGTGATCATCCTTGACCCAGTCAACCGCAAGGTCATCGACCAGCAGCTGGACGCCGGTACCAAGAACTACATCGGTGGCAACTGCACCGTCAGCCTGATGCTGATGGGCCTGGGTGGCCTGTTCGAGGCCGGTCTGGTCGAGTGGATGAGCGCCATGACCTACCAGGCGGCTTCGGGTGCCGGTGCGCAGAACATGCGCGAGCTGATCAAGCAGATGGGTGCTACCCACGCGGCAGTGGCCGATGACCTGGCCAACCCGGCCAGCGCCATTCTCGATATCGACCGCAAGGTTGCCGAGACCATGCGCAGCGAAGCGTTCCCGACCGAGAACTTCGGCGTGCCGCTGGCGGGCAGCCTGATCCCGTGGATCGACAAGGAACTGCCGAACGGTCAGAGCCGCGAAGAGTGGAAGGCCCAGGCCGAAACCAACAAGATCCTCGGTCGCTTCAAGAGCCCGATCCCGGTCGACGGCATCTGCGTGCGCATTGGCGCCATGCGCTGCCACAGCCAGGCGCTGACCATCAAGCTGAACAAGGACGTGCCGATCGCCGACATCGAAGGCATGATCAGCCAGCACAACCCTTGGGTGAAGCTGGTGCCGAACCAGCGTGAAATCAGCATGCAGGAGCTGACCCCGACCAAGGTCACCGGCACCCTGAACATCCCGGTTGGTCGCCTGCGCAAGCTGAACATGGGTTCGCAGTACCTGGGCGCGTTCACTGTAGGTGACCAGCTGCTGTGGGGCGCCGCCGAACCGCTGCGCCGCATGTTGCGGATTCTGCTGGAGCGTTGATCGTTCAGGCTTTACCTGAAAAATACCGCACTGGTGACAGTGCGGTATTTTTTTATGCCTGAAAGTATGCATTTGGCTCGCGGGCCTAATCGCCGGATAAGTCATGCCGCTGTTTAATGGCGAAATGTCTGCTCTGACAGTGCCCTTGCCCTTGCCCTTGCCCTTGCCCTTGCCCTTGCTCTTGCCGTTGCCGTTGCCGTTGCCGTTGCCGTTGCTTCTAAGTGCGCGGTAGTTCAGGCGACGCAGATTGCGACTTCAGGAGGCCGAGCGCAGGGCTTGCGAAGGGAGGTGACGGGCATGGATGCCCGTCAAGCGCTGGGCCCCAGGATGGGGCCTGCAGCGCGGTCCTCCCGGGAGCAAGCCCGGAGCGAGGGAACCCCGGAGCGTAGCGTAGGGGCCGGATGATGGGAGCCGACGGCTTTGGTTACTTTGGCCACGACCAAAGTAACCCGCCGGAAGGGCGGAAAGGTGACGATGCGCCACCTGCGCGAATGAATACCTACTCGGTGTGAGTGCGCACATCCAAGAAGCAAGACGCAATCGAGCAACAGCAACAGCAGCGCCGGGTGGGCACAGACAAAACCCTACAATCCGAGTAAAGTGCCGCCCCCGCCGTTTACAGCAAAAGGATCCCTTCCATGACACACCCTTTGGATATCGCCGTCGTCGGCGCCACCGGCAGCGTCGGTGAAGCCTTGGTGCAGATCCTCGAGGAACTGGCATTCCCGGTTGCCACCCTGCACCTGCTGGCCAGCATGGAATCGGCGGGCAGCAGCGTGATGTTCGCTGGCAAGAAACTGAAGGTGCGCGAAGTCGACAGCTTCGACTTCGCCCAGGTCAAGCTGGCCTTCTTCGCCACCGGCGCCGCCGTCAGCCGCAGCTTTGCCAGCAAGGCGCTGCAGGCGGGCTGCACAGTCATCGACCTGTCCGGCGGCCTGGACGACGCCTTGGCCCTGGTGCCGGAAGCCAACGCCGAACGCCTGGCCAGCCTGTCGTTGCCAGCGCGCATTGTCAGCCCATGCTCGGCCGCAGTAGCCCTGGCCGTCGCGCTGGCGCCGCTCAAAGGCCTGCTGGACATCGAGCGGGTGCAAGTGATGGCCGCGTTGGCGGTGTCTGCGCAAGGCCGTGAAGCGGTCAGCGAGCTGGCCCGGCAAACCGCCGAACTGCTCAATGCCCGCCCGCTGGAGCCGCGCTTCTTCGACCGCCAGGTGGCATTCAACCTGCTGGCCCAGGTCGGTGCTGCCGACGAGCAGGGCCATACCGCGCTGGAGCGCCGCCTGGTCAGCGAACTGCGCGTGCTGCTGGGCCTGCCTGACCTGAAGATTTCCGTGAGCTGTGTTCAAGTCCCGGTGTTTTTCGGCGATAGCTTCAGTGTGGCCGTGCAAAGCCGTCGCCCGGTAGACCTGGCAGCGGTCAACCAGGCCCTGGAGGCAGCCGACAGCATCGAGCGGGTGGAAAACGATGATTATCCGACCCCGGTAGGTGACGCAGTGGGCCAAGACGTGGTCTATGTTGGACGTGTACGTCACGGTGTTGATGAAGATCAGCAACTCAACCTCTGGCTAACCACTGACAACGTGCGCAAAGGCGCCGCGCTCAATGCCGTGCAAGTGGCGCAATTGTTGATTAAACACATGCCGTAAAAGATACTGGCGAGCACTTTTGTCCTGCTCCGAATGCAGGTTTCGGGACGATTCATACAAGGGAAGAGGTCATGCTTCGAATTCGCAAACTGGTTCTGGCCATGGCTGCAGCATCCGCGCTGTCGTCTGGCATGGCGAATGCGCTGGGCCTGGGGGAGCTGACCCTGAAGTCGGCACAGAATCAGCCGCTGGACGCCGAGATCGAATTGCTCGACGTGCGCGACCTCAAAGCCGCCGAGGTGGCGCCGAGCCTGGCGCCACCGGAAGAGTTCAGCAAGGCCGGGGTGGCGTTTCCGACCTACCTCGAAGACCTGACCTTCACACCGGTAATCAACCCCAACGGCAAAAGTGTGCTGCGCGTGACGTCCAGTCAGCCGCTGCCAGGTCCGGTGGTCAAGTTCCTGGTGCAGGTGATGTGGCCGCAGGGCCGTCTGCTGCGTGACTATAGTGTGCTGCTCGACCAGGCCAAGGCGCAGGGCGACAAGCCGGCGGCAGGCAATGTCACACCGGCCATGACCGGTGCCAGCAACTACACCACCCAGCGTCGCGACACCTTGTGGCAGATTGCCGCGCGTAACGCCCAGGGAGGGTCGATCCAGCAGACCATGATCGCGATCCAGGCATTGAACCCGGACGCCTTCATCGGCAACAACATCAACCAGCTGAAGGTTGGCCAGGTACTGCGCCTGCCCGACCAGCAGCAGATCCAGAGCATCGCCCAGGGCGAAGCGAACCGCGAGGTGGCCGAGCAGTATGCGGCCTGGCGTGAAGGCCGTCGCCTGGGGCCGCGTGCCCGCCAGCTGGATGCCACCCGCCGTGGCGCCGCCGAAGCTGCGCCGTCGCGTATCGCCCAGGGCGACAACCTGCGCCTGGTCAGCCCGGGCAAGCAGGCCGGTGCAGGCCAGGCCAAGGCGTTGAATGACGAGCTGGCCATGGCCCAGGAAAGCCTGGACACCAGCCGTCGCGACAACGAAGAACTGAAAAGCCGCATGGCCGACCTGCAGAGCCAGCTGGACAAGCTGCAGCGCCTGATCGAGCTGAAGAACAACCAGTTGGCACGCCTGGAAGGCCAGGGCGCAGCCGCGTCGGCTGCCGCTATCCCGGAGCAGCCCGTGGTCAATCCGGCACCTGCTGCTGCCGATACCGCACCCAAGCCTGTGCCGGACGCCCAGCCAGCATCCGCCAGCCAGCCGAAGGGTACGCTCGATTCGGTCCTGGGCAACCCGTGGCTTTTGGGGGTGATTGCCGGTTCCAGCATTCTGGTGCTGGCACTGCTGCTGTGGCTGCTGGCGCGCAAGCGCAAAGCCCAGCAAGAAGCCGAGAAGCACCTGCGCATGGCGCGGGCGCTGGAAGAAGAGCAGGGCGCAGGTTTCGACAGCGATACCGAGAGCTTCGACGGCGTCGAAGCCCGGGAGCCTGGCGTAACCCTGTCGCCGGCGGTGGTTGCCGCTTCGGCTGCAGCTGCCGTCGCTGCGGAAAAAGTGGCAGAACCGGTCGCCGAGGCAGAACCCGAGCCTGAGCCGCAAGCAGACCCGCACGCCGCGCTGCTGGCGCAAGTTGACCAATGCCTGGCCGAAGGCCGCCTTAATCGTGCTGCCGAGCTGTTGGAGCCCGCCGTGGCCGCCGCGCCGGAGCGTGACGACCTGCGCCTGAAGCTGATGGACGTGTACGCCCGTCAGGGTGACCAGAGCGCGTTCGCTGAACAGGAGCGTCAGTTGCCGGCCAGCGAGCAGAACGTTGCTGAAGTCGCCAGCCTGAAAGAGCGTTACCCCGCCATGCTCGGCCTGGCTGCTGCCGGCCTGGGTGCGGCGGCGCTGGCTGCCGAAATGGATGAGCAGTACGTGCAAGAGCTGCTGCACGATGAGCCCGAAGCGCCGGTGGTTGCCGATGTGGTGCCTGACGAGTTGTCTGGGTTCGAGCCGCACGTGGAGGCTGAGCCAGAGGCTGTCGCGCAAGCAGAGCCTGACGCTGAGCTGGACGCCTTCGATGAAGTGCCAACGCTCGATGCAACGGACCTGGCCGAGCAGGATCTGGACAGCGCCTTCGACCTGAGCCTGGGTGAAGACCTGGCCGATCAAGACCCGCTGGCCGCGTCCGTGCTGGACGAGCCGATCGCACAGGGGGGCGTACCCGACGAGCTGGTAATCGCTGAGCCTGTGCTGGATGAGCCCGTACAGGAAGAAGCTCAGCCAGAAGAACAGCCCTTTGCCGTGGATGCCGAGCTGCAAGCCGACGCTGATTTCGAGGCCATGCTGGCTCAGGCCGAGCCTCAGCCTGCCGTGGACCTGTCTGATTTCGACCTCGACGTCAGTGAGCCGGTTGCCCCGGCTGCCCCGGAGGCGCTGGAGCAAGATCCGCTGGATGTCGCGTCCGAACTGGCTGCCTTCGACAGCGAGCCGGAGTTTGACCCGGTCTCCGAGTTCGACCTGCCATCGGACTTCGACTTGTCCCTGTCGCTGGAAGACGATTCGCCGGCCGCCAAGAGCTTTGCCTCGGAGCTCAATGACGTCAACGCCGAGTTGGACAAGCTGTCGCAGAGCCTCGAAACGCCATCGCTGGAGCCGCACTTCACCAGCGAAGACGCGGTGGCGCAGCCAGAGCCCGAGCCTTTGGACGACCTGGACTTCGACTTCTTCTCCGGCAGTGACGAAGTCGCCACCAAGCTCGACCTGGCCCGTGCCTATATCGACATGGGTGACAGCCAGGGCGCGCGTGACATCCTCGACGAAGTGGTCAAGGATGGCGACGACAGCCAGCGTCAGGAAGCCGAGGACATGCTCTCCCGGCTGGTCTGATGCAAGCAGGTCAGGCCTCTTGGCGGGCTGACCGCGCCCGCGAAGAGGCCCGCACATGCAGTGCGCAACCACCGGCAGCCCTACGAGGCTGCCGTTGTCGTTATAATCCCCGCCATTCCGTACACCCCACAGGTTTCATGCTCTTGGACATCATCGACACCGCTACCGCCGAATCCGCGGCCGAAGGCTACTCCCGCATCGCCCTGGGCGTGGAATACAAAGGCGCGCGCTACCGCGGCTGGCAACGTCAGGCCAGCGGCGTGCCGAGTGTCCAGCAAGCCCTGGAGCAAGCGCTGTCCAAGGTCGCCAACGAGCCGATTTCGGTGGTCTGCGCCGGGCGTACCGACGCCGGCGTTCACGGCTGCGGGCAGGTCGTGCACTTCGATACCCGTGCCGTGCGTGACGAGCGCGCCTGGACCATGGGCACCAACTTCAACCTGCCGCACGACATCAGTGTGGTCTGGTCGCGGCCAATGCCGGCCGACTTTCATGCCCGCTTCAAGGCCTGCGCCCGGCGCTACCGCTACGTCATCTACAACGACCCGATTCGCCCGGCGCACCTGGCCGAAGAAGTGACCTGGAACCACCGTCCGCTGGACGTCGATCGCATGGCCGAGGCGGCGCAGTACCTGCTCGGTACCCACGACTTCAGCGCCTTCCGTGCCAGCCAGTGTCAGGCCAAGTCACCGATCAAGCACATCTACCACCTGCGTGTTACCCGCCATGGCCAGATGATCGTGCTGGACGTGCGTGCCACCGCCTTCCTGCACCACATGGTGCGTAATATTGCCGGTGTGCTGATGGCCATCGGCGCCGGCGAGCGTCCGGTTGCCTGGGCGCGCGAGGTGCTGGAAGGGCGCAACCGCCGTGAAGGTGGGGTAACGGCCCACCCATACGGGCTATACCTGGTGCAGGTGGAGTACCCCGAAGCGTTTGCGTTGCCCAAGCGTTACATCGGCCCACACTTTTTGAGTGGTTACGAGGCGTTGGCAGACTGACGAGCGAAAAGCCATTTGCTAACATCCGCCCTTTCGCCGCAACAATCAGGGTTCTTGTTCCATGAGCAATGTTCGCAGCAAGATCTGCGGGATTACCCGCATCGAAGACGCACTGGCCGCTGCCGAAGCGGGGGCCGATGCCATCGGCTTCGTCTTCTATGCCAAGAGCCCGCGGGCGGTGGACGTGCGCCAGGCGCGGGCGATCATTGCCGAGCTGCCGCCGTTCGTGACCACGGTCGGGCTGTTCGTCAATGCCTCGCGCTGTGAGCTGAACGAGATCCTCGAAGTGGTTCCGCTGGACCTGCTACAGTTTCACGGCGATGAAACCCCGCAGGACTGTGAAGGCTACCACCGCCCTTGGATCAAGGCCCTGCGTGTGCGCCCTGGCGATGACCTGGAGGCGGCCTGTCAGCTTTACGCGGGGGCCCGCGGCATTTTGCTGGACACCTATGTGCCAGGCGTACCAGGGGGAACCGGCGAGGCGTTCGACTGGTCATTGGTACCGGCGCGTCTTGGCAAGCCGATCATTCTCGCGGGTGGGCTGTCGGCCGATAACGTTGGCCAGGCCATTGCCCGGGTAAAGCCTTATGCGGTGGATGTCAGTGGCGGCGTCGAACAGGCCAAGGGCATCAAGGACGCGGCGAAGATCGAGGCCTTCATGCGTGCGGTGAAACAGGCTTGATGGCAGATGTGACGGCTGGCTGCGCGCCATCGTCCATAGCTTTCGCAGCCCTGCGGGCCGCTGCCAGCACCTGTGGTGGCAAACAACACATTAGCGGTGGAGTGGCGCGCTGGAAACCCCGGCGGCCGGTCCACCATCGTTTCATAAAAGATTTTGAGCTCAAGGGCAGGGTAGGGTCGGTGACGCCGTCCCCCGCCTGCCAATACTGGAGAAAGAAAGCATGAGCAACTGGTTAGTCGACAAACTGATCCCTTCGATCATGCGTTCCGAGGTGAAAAAGAGCTCGGTGCCTGAGGGCCTGTGGCACAAGTGCCCGTCCTGCGAGGCCGTGCTGTATCGTCCGGAGCTGGAAAAGACCCTGGATGTCTGCCCCAAGTGCAATCACCACATGCGCATCGGCGCACGTGCGCGCATCGACATCTTCCTTGACGCCGAAGGCCGGGCGGAACTGGGCGCTGACCTGGAACCGGTCGACCGCCTGAAGTTCCGTGATGGCAAGAAGTACAAGGACCGCCTGACCGGCGCGCAGAAGCAGACTGGCGAAAAGGACGCGCTGATCTCCATGAGCGGCACCCTGATGGGCATGCCGATCGTGGTTAGCGCCTTCGAGTTCTCGTTCATGGGCGGCTCCATGGGTGCCATCGTCGGCGAGCGCTTCGTCCGCGCGGCCAACTATGCCCTGGAAAACCGCTGCCCAATGGTTTGCTTCTCCGCTTCGGGCGGTGCGCGCATGCAGGAAGCGCTGATCTCGCTGATGCAGATGGCCAAGACCTCTGCCGTACTGGCGCGCCTGCGCGAAGAAGGCATCCCGTTCATCTCGGTCCTGACCGACCCGGTGTATGGCGGTGTTTCCGCCAGCCTGGCGATGCTCGGCGACGTCATCGTCGGTGAGCCGAAGGCCCTGATCGGTTTCGCCGGCCCACGCGTGATCGAGCAGACCGTACGCGAGAAGCTGCCTGAAGGCTTCCAGCGCAGCGAGTTCCTGCTGGAGCACGGTGCCATCGACCTGATCATCTCCCGTGGCGAATTGCGCCCGCGTCTGGCCCGCCTGCTGGCGCAGATGACCGGTCAGCAAACGCCGGAAGAAGCGCGTGAGGCGGCTGCCGTCGCGTGATGAAACAACGATCCCTGGGCGAATGGCTCGCCTACCTCGAGCAGTTGCACCCCTCGGCCATCGACATGGGCCTGGAGCGGTCGCAGAAGGTGCTTGCCCGCTTGGCGCTGGGCAAGCTGGCGCCGCGCGTGGTGACGGTAACCGGCACCAACGGCAAGGGTTCGACCTGCGCCTTTGTGGCGTCGTTGCTGCGTGCCCAGGGGCTCAAGGTCGGTGTGTACAGTTCGCCGCACCTGCTACGTTACAACGAGCGGGTGGTGATCGATGGCCAAGAGGCCAGCGATGAGCACCTGTGCGAAGCCTTCGCCGCCGTCGAGGCGGCGCGGGGCGATATTTCCCTGACCTACTTCGAGATGGGGACGTTGGCCGCGTTCTGGTTGTTCTACCAGTCGCAGCTCGATGCGGTGGTGCTGGAGGTGGGCCTGGGTGGCCGCCTGGATACCGTCAACGTGGTGGATGCTGACTTCGCCCTGGTGACCAGCATCGGTGTCGACCATGTTGATTACCTGGGTGATACCCGCGAGCTGGTGGCCTTCGAGAAGGCTGGCATCTTCCGCCCGGGCAAACTGGCCCTGTGCGGTGATCTGGATCCGCCAGGGCCATTGCTGGACAAGGCCGCCGAACTGGCCGCGCCACTGTTCCTGCGCGGTCGGGAATTCGACCTGGCCAGCGCCGAAGGCTGCTGGAGCTGGCGTGGTACTGCCGCCGATGGTGCGCAGGTCGAGCTGCGTGACCTGCCTTTGCTAGACCTGCCCATGGAAAACGCCACGCTGGCCTTGCAGGCTTACCTGCTGATGGGGCTGCCGTGGGACGCGGCGCAAGTTCGCCAGGCATTGCTGGATACCCGTATCACTGGGCGTCTCGACCTCCGTCTGTTGAACTGGCAGGGTAAGCCGGTAGCGTTGCTGCTGGATGTCGGGCATAACCCGCATGCGGCGCAGTACCTGGCCAGGCGCCTGGCGGCCCGGCCGCTCAAGGGGCGCCGCCTCGCGGTGTTTGGCCTGCTCGCCGACAAGGATCTGGAGGGCGTTATCGCGCCGCTGCAGGGCCTCATCGACGACTGGGCGGTGGCGCCGCTGGATACCCCGCGCAGTCGCCCGGCTGCCGAACTGGCCACGTCCTTGGCGAACCTCGGTGCCACGGTGAAGTCTTATGCCAGCGTCGACGCCGCCCTTGAAGGGCAATGTGCGCAGGCGACGGCGGATGATCAGATCCTGCTGTTCGGTTCGTTTTTCTGTGTCGCCCAGGCGCTGGAATGGCTGGAGCGGCACGCCCAGGAGGGTGGAATAGATGGCTGTGCTGGATAAAGGGATGAAACAGCGCATGGTGGGTGCGCTGGTGCTGGTGGCGCTGGCGGTTATCTTCCTGCCGATGCTGTTTACCCGCGAGGACGAGATGCGCCAGGTGCACGTCGAAGCCCCGCAGGCACCGGCCATGCCCAGCCTACCGGAAGTGAAGGTGGAGCCGGTTGCCGTGCCGGAGCCACAGGTTATTGCGCAGGAGGCGCAGCCGGCGCCGGTGGTGATCGACGAGGCCACTGCGCCGGCGAGTACGCCCAGCCAGCCAATCACCCCGTCGCCGCAGACCCAGGCGCAGGTTCAGCCGCCCAAGCCGCAGGCGCCCGCGCCCAAGGTGGAGGCCAAGGCTGCTGCAACACCAGCGCCTGCCGCGCCATCGAAGATCGACGCCAATGGCCTGCCCGTCAGTTGGTCGATCCAGCTGGCCAGCCTGTCCAACCGCGCCGGTGCCGAAAAGCTGCAGCAAACCCTGCGTAGCCAGGGTTACAACGCCTATATCCGTACGGCGGGGGGCATGAACCGCGTGTACGTGGGGCCGTTGATCGAGCGCGCCGAAGCCGAGCGCGTGCGTGACGCCATCAACCGTCAGAACAGCCTCAAGGGCTTTGTGGTGCGCTTCCAGCCTGAGCGCAGCTGATTCCCCGGGGCGGCCATGCCGCCCATTCGCGGGTGAGCCCGTTCCTGCAGGTACTGCGCCGCTGCAAGGCTCAGCCAGAACCAGTTGGGGGCGGGTTTGCCTGCCAATGGCCCAACACCAATCCAGCTGACATTCCGCTTACTCCCGGCCCGCCGCTCTGGTAAAATGCGCCGCCTCAAACGTCTGCAGGCAGCACCGTGGCATTTACCTTGGTTGATTGGGCGATCATTGCGATCATCGCCGTCTCCACACTGATCAGTCTCAAGCGCGGCTTCGTCAAGGAGGCCTTGTCCTTGCTCATCTGGATCATTGCCGGTGCGGTTGCCTGGATGTTCGGCGGTTCGCTCTCGGTGTATCTTGAGAGCTATATCCAGACGCCATCGATGCGCGTCATCGCTGGCTGCGCCATTCTTTTCGTCGCCACCTTGCTGGTGGGGGCCATGGTCAACTTCCTTGTCGGTGAGCTGATCCGCGTGACCGGGCTGTCCGGCACCGATCGTTTCCTGGGCATGGCCTTCGGTGCTGCGCGCGGGGCATTGCTGGTAGTGGTGGCCATAGGCCTGATCAGCCTGGGGCCGGTTCAACAAGACAACTGGTGGCAGGAATCACGCCTGATACCACAATTTCTCTTGGTCGCCGACTGGTCGAAAAACCTGATTCTGGGTTTCACCGGCCAATGGACGCCCAGTGGGCTGATCAGCACTCCGGCTGATCTTCCGTTCAAGGAACAGTTGCTCGGGCCGTCCAAGCCCTGAGCGCTATTCACTCAAGTTTCATCAAAGTAGGGGTTGCGTCGCATGTGTGGCATCGTCGGTATCGTCGGTAAGTCGAACGTCAATCAGGCGCTGTATGACGCGCTTACGGTCCTCCAGCACCGCGGCCAGGACGCTGCCGGTATCGTGACCAGCCATGACGGCCGGTTGTTCCTGCGCAAGGATAATGGCCTGGTGCGCGACGTGTTCCAGCAGCGCCACATGCAGCGCCTGGTAGGCAACATCGGCATCGGCCACGTGCGCTACCCCACTGCGGGCAGCTCGACCTCGGCCGAGGCCCAGCCGTTCTACGTCAACTCGCCTTACGGCATCACCCTGGCTCACAACGGCAACCTGACCAATGTCGAGCAGTTGGCCAAGGAGATCTACGAGTCCGATCTGCGCCACGTCAACACCAACTCCGACTCGGAAGTGCTGCTGAACGTGTTCGCCCACGAACTGGCAGTGCGCGGCAAGTTGCAGCCGACCGAAGAAGACGTGTTCGCTGCGGTCTCCCATGTGCACAGCCGCTGCGTTGGCGGTTACGCCGTGGTGGCCATGATCACCGGCTACGGCATCGTCGGTTTCCGCGACCCCCATGGCATTCGCCCGGTGGTGTTCGGTCAGCGTCACACCGACGAAGGTGTGGAGTACATGATCGCGTCGGAAAGCGTCGCCCTGGACGTGCTCGGCTTCACCCTGATCCGCGACCTGGCACCGGGCGAAGCGGTGTACATCACCGAAGAAGGCCAGTTGTTCACCAAGCAATGCGCCGAAGCGCCGAAGCTGCAGCCGTGCATCTTCGAGCACGTCTACCTGGCGCGCCCGGACTCGATCATCGATGGGGTCTCGGTGTACAAGGCGCGTCTGCGCATGGGTGAAAAGCTGGCCGACAAGATCATGCGCGAGCGCCCCGATCATGATATCGACGTGGTCATCCCGATCCCGGATACCAGTCGCACTGCCGCGCTGGAACTGGCCAACCGGCTGGGCGTCAAGTTCCGCGAAGGTTTCGTCAAGAACCGTTACATCGGCCGTACCTTCATCATGCCCGGCCAGGCCGCGCGCAAGAAGTCGGTGCGTCAGAAGCTCAACGCCATCGAGCTGGAGTTCCGCGGCAAGAATGTGATGCTGGTGGACGACTCGATCGTGCGCGGCACCACCTGCAAGCAGATCATCCAGATGGCCCGCGAAGCCGGCGCCAAGAATGTCTACTTCTGCTCCGCGGCCCCTGCAGTACGCTACCCCAACGTCTACGGCATCGACATGCCGAGTGTTCACGAACTGATCGCCCACAACCGCACCACCGAACAGGTGGGTGAGTTGATTGGCGCCGATTGGCTGGTCTATCAGGACCTGCCAGACCTGATCGATTCGGTCGGCGGCGGCAAGATCAAGATCGAGCAGTTCGATTGCGCGGTGTTCAACGGCGAATACGTCACTGGCGATATCGACGAAGCCTACCTCGACCGCATCGAGCAGGCCCGTAATGACCTGGCCAAGGTCAAGAACCAGGCCGTCAGCGCGATCATCGACCTTTACAACAACTGATTTTGGGAGCGACGGCATGACGGATCAATGGGATGCCGGGCGACTGGACAGTGACCTCGAGGGTGTCGGTTTCGACACCCTGGCGGTTCGCGCTGGTCAAAACCGTACCCCGGAAGGCGAGCACAGCGAAGCGCTGTTCCTGACCTCCAGCTATGTGTTCCGCACGGCAGCCGATGCTGCTGCGCGCTTTGCCGGCGAAACGCCGGGCAACGTCTATTCGCGCTACACCAACCCATCGGTGCGTGCCTTCGAGGAGCGCCTGGCGGCCATGGAAGGTGCCGAGCAGGCCGTGGGTACGTCCACCGGCATGGCGGCGATCCTGGCCGTGGTCATGTCGCTGTGCAGTGCCGGTGACCATGTGCTGGTGTCGCAGAGCGTATTCGGCTCCACCATCAGCCTGTTCGAGAAGTACTTCAAGCGCTTTGGCCTACAGGTGGACTACGTGCCACTGGTCGACCTCACCGGCTGGGAAAAGGCCATCAAGGCCAACACCAAGCTGCTGATCGTCGAATCGCCTTCCAACCCGCTGGCCGAGTTGGTCGATATCACTGCGCTCAGCGAAATCGCCCATGCTCAGGGTGCCATGCTGGTGGTGGACAACTGTTTCAGTACCCCGGCGTTGCAGCAGCCGCTGAAGCTGGGTGCCGACATTGTGTTCCACTCGGCCACCAAGTTCATCGATGGCCAGGGCCGCTGCATGGGCGGTGTGGTTGCCGGCCGTACCGAGCAAATGAAAGAGGTGGTGGGTTTCCTGCGAACCGCAGGTCCAACCCTCAGCCCGTTCAACGCCTGGATCTTCACCAAGGGCCTGGAAACGCTGCGCCTGCGTATGCGTGCACACTGCGAGAGCGCTCAGGCCCTGGCCGAATGGCTGGAGCAGCAGGACGGCGTGGAAAAGGTGCATTACGCCGGCCTGCCCAGCCACCCGCAGCACGAACTGGCCAAGCGCCAGATGAGCGGTTTTGGTGCAGTGGTCAGCTTCGAGGTCAAGGGTGGCAAAGAGGGCGCGTGGCGTTTCATCGACGCTACCCGAGTGATTTCCATCACTACCAACCTGGGTGACAGCAAAACCACCATCGCTCATCCGGCGACCACCTCACACGGTCGCCTGTCGCCGCAGGAGCGTGAAGCGGCGGGTATCCGCGACAGCCTGATCCGCGTTGCCGTGGGCCTGGAAGACGTGGCCGACCTGCAGGCTGACCTGGCGCGCGGGCTGGCGGCATTGTGATCGAAATCAGCGGCAGCACCCCGGGCCACAATGGTCGGGTAGCCTTGGTCACGGGCGCGGCCCGCGGCATCGGTCTTGGCATTGCCGCATGGCTGATCTGCGAAGGCTGGCAAGTGGTGCTGAGTGATCTGGACCGCCAGCGTGGTACCAAAGTGGCCAAGGCGTTGGGCGACAACGCCTGGTTCATCACCATGGACGTTGCCGACGAGGCCCAGGTCAGTGCCGGCGTGTCCGAAGTGCTCGGGCAGTTCGGCCGGCTGGACGCGCTGGTGTGCAATGCGGCCATTGCCAACCCGCACAACCAGACGCTGGAAAGCCTGAGCCTGACCCAATGGAACCGGGTGCTGGCGGTCAACCTCAGCGGCCCCATGCTGCTGGCCAAGCATTGTGCGCCGTACCTGCGTGCGCACAATGGGGCGATCGTCAACCTGACCTCTACCCGTGCTCGGCAGTCCGAACCCGACACCGAGGCTTACGCGGCAAGCAAGGGCGGCCTGGTGGCTTTGACCCATGCCCTGGCCATGAGCCTGGGCCCGGAGATTCGCGTCAATGCGGTGAGCCCGGGCTGGATCGATGCCCGTGATCCGTCGCAGCGCCGTGCCGAGCCGTTAAGCGAAGCTGACCATGCCCAGCACCCAACGGGCAGGGTAGGGACTGTGGAAGATGTCGCGGCCATGGTTGCCTGGTTGCTGTCACGCCAGGCGGCATTTGTCACCGGCCAGGAGTTTGTGGTCGATGGCGGCATGACCCGCAAGATGATCTATAGCTGAGCACCTTGTTTAAACCGCGCCGGCCTCTTCGCGGGTAAACCCGCTCCTACGCTCGGACATTAACCGTCGTAGGAGCGGGTTTACCCGCGAAGAGGCCGGCACAGGCAATAACCTCACGTTGTCTTTTTGAAAAAAATTCAATGGGGCTATTGACTTAGCTTCGCCACCTGCGTAAATTTCGCGGCCTCAGCGAAGCAAACGCAACAAGCAACATCGCAAGGGTGATTAGCTCAGCCGGGAGAGCATCTGCCTTACAAGCAGAGGGTCGGCGGTTCGATCCCGTCATCACCCACCACTTCCTGAGATGTTCCTGGAGCATCGGATTCGCAAGAAGCCGATAGCCAGAGAGGAACGCACTGCGCAGCGGTAGTTCAGTCGGTTAGAATACCGGCCTGTCACGCCGGGGGTCGCGGGTTCGAGTCCCGTCCGCTGCGCCATTTTTCAGTAACAGATGGGTGCCTGGCACCGGTCTGAAGCCACAAGGCACACGCCTTGGGCTGATCCCAGTTTCAATCGGGCGCAAGCCTGAACGATACGCAGCGGTAGTTCAGTCGGTTAGAATACCGGCCTGTCACGCCGGGGGTCGCGGGTTCGAGTCCCGTCCGCTGCGCCATCTTCGTTTCAAGGTCCCTAGAACACCTTGAAGCAAACACAAGAGAAGCGATCGTGTTATCGCTTTTTTTGTGCCTGCCCTGAGGCGATCGCGCCGGAAGGGTAGACCCAGGTTTCAATCGGGCGCAAGCCTGAATGATACGCAGCGGTAGTTCAGTCGGTTAGAATACCGGCCTGTCACGCCGGGGGTCGCGGGTTCGAGTCCCGTCCGCTGCGCCATCTTCGCTTCAAGGCCCCATGAACGCCTTGAAGCAACGTTAAAGCGACCTTCGGGTCGCTTTTTTCGTTGGTGCGCCTGGCAAGTGCCTGCCTTTACCCAGATTTACACCAACCTGACAGATTCTTCACCGACCAGCGGTTCCTGTGCCTGCCTGCTGTGTTGCACAATAGGCACTTTCCCGACATACCCGGAATTCGCAATGACCAGATCTTCCGTCTTTGGTGCGCTCGGGCTGGCCCTGGTGCTGGCGGGCGTGACCGGTTGTTCCTCGAAAAAAGCGGCCGTCTACGAGCACGAGAACTTCGATGACTCGGGTACCTTCTCGCGCAGCTTTCCGGTGAGCGATGCTGGCTCTTGCGAGGCCGCCCGGCGTGCTTTGCTTAGCCAGGGATACATCATCACCAGCAGCGGCGCCAACCAGGTGGTGGGTAACAAGAGCTTTCAGCAAAACAGCGAGAACCACCTGCAGATCAGCTTCAATGTCACCTGTGCGCCGGACGTGAGCGACGATCAGCGCTCGACCATGTTCGCCAACGCCCTCCAGGACCGCTATGCGCTGAAAAAGTCCAACACCTCCGCCAGCCTGGGCGTGGGGGTGCTGGGTTCGGTGTCGATGCCGATCGGCTCCAGTGACGACTCGATGGTCAAGGTGGCCAGTGAGACGGTGACCGCGGCGCAGTTCTATGACCGCTATTTCGCCTTGGTGGAGAGCTACCTGCCCAAGCCGAAAAAAGTGAGCAAGGCCAAGGTCGAAGAGCCAGCGCCGAAGGTTGAAAAACCGGCGGCTGACCTTGGGCTTCCGGAGCAAGCGGCGGCAAACCCGGTGGCGCCGGCCCCGGCAGCTGCACCGTTGGTTGAGGCGACGCCTGCACCTGCGGGGGTAGCCCCGGCCAGCGAGGCGGCAGCGGCGCCGGTGGTGGATGACAGCCAGGGTTCGCAGCCTGTGGCCCCGCCGGCGGAAGCTGCACCCATTCAGGTGCAGCAGGATGCCCAGCCGGTCGAAGCCGCCGCCCCCTCCCTTTGATGGGTCGCCTGAACCGGCCTTTTCGCCGGCAGCCCGCGAAAGGGACGGTTCAGGCTGTAAACATCCTCTGTTACAGACGCCCCGCGATAACTTCCTGAACACCTGCTACGTTTACCACTCATAAGCTTGTCATCATCCCTTCATCCCACCTGCTTAGGCTGAAGGCGATACCTACAAAGGCAAAATGAGCAAAGAGGACGCAGGGCAATGGATGAATACCAGGAAGAACTACTCGAAACCCAGGCTTACGAACTGGACACCCCGGAACCGGCCGACGACGCCACCGAACTCTAGCCCGGCTGCCGCTGGCTGCGGCGGAACTCCCCCGGCGTGAGGCCCGTCCAGCGCTTGAATGCGCGCTGGAAGGCCTCGGCCGAAGCAAACCCCAACAGATAGGCAATCTCGCCAAAGGCCAGCGCCGTGTCACGGATGTAGGTCTCGGCCAGGTCGCGCCGTGTTTCGTTGAGCAGGTCGCGAAAACGCGTGCCTTCCTCGGCGAGCTTGCGGCGCAAGGTCCAGGTTGGCAGTTGCAGGTGCAGCGCCACTTCTTCCAGGTCCGGTTCACGGCCGCCATTGAGCAGCGGGCCCAGCAGGTGGGTGATGCGCTCACCCAGGCTGCGCACCCGCGTGCGCTGCAGCAGCTCTGCCTCGCACAGTTGCAGCAGGTGCTGCCAGGTACTTGGGCAATGCCTGGGGTTGGCCAGTTGCAAGGTGGCGCGGCTCAGACGCAGCTGATTGCCGTCGGCGGCGAACTGCACAGGCGTGCTGCAGAGCGGTTGATAGCGCGCGGCATAGGAGGGCGCGGCAAACTCGATGTCCAGGCGTTCGGCCTGCACCGGGGTGCCGGCAAGGTCGGTCAACTGGGCCAGCCAGCCGGCCAGCAGTGAGTCGACCACAAAGCGGTTGTAGTCGTTATACGGGCTGATGGAGTAGAAGCGCAGCCAGGCGCCCTGGGCATCTTCCACAAAGCAGGAATGGCCACGGTAGTTGGCCGCGTAAAGCGGCTCGAAGCGCAGCAGGGTGCGCGCCGCCTCACCCAAGGTGGGGGCCTGGGCCGCGGTGACCCCGGCCAGGCCAGCATGCGCCAGGCGGCTCAGGCGCCCCATACGCAGGCCTAGAGCAGCCTCGCCGCTCATTTCGATTGCCGCGTGGCCCAGATGCATGTAGCGGGGGATGGACAGGCGTGCGCCGGCTTCGCCCAGGCGCGTCGCGTCCAGGCCGTAGCGGCGCAGCAATGGTTCAGGGTCGTGGCCCAGCTCGCGCAGGGCTTCGCTCAAAGGCTGGACAAAACCCACCGACAGTTCGCCCAGGCGCACGCGGGGGCGGGCCATGGGCTTACAGCCACACATTCAGCAGGCGGGCACCTGGGCTGGGAGGGGCGGCAAGCAACGCTCCCGACTGGCGGGCAAAGCCCTGGCCATCGCTGCGCTGTTCCCAGAACTGCCCGCGCATGAACACGCTCATACTGCTGATGTCGGTTCCGGCCACTTCGGTCAGGCGTTGCCAAGCCGCCTGTTCACTGACTTCGCCGCGCTGCAAGGCCAGCCCGGCGCTGGCATCCTGGTGGCGATTTCCCCGCCAGGGTGCTTGCCAGCTGCCCTTGCCACTGAGAAACGCTGGGTTGGCGATCAGTTGTACGGCTTGTTCAGTCAGTTGCTGGTGGTTTTCCGGGTACCAGCTGTCACTGCCCACCAGTATCCCCAGGCGCCCGGCCGGGGTCTGCACGACCTGCAGCGGGTGCTGGCGGCCGTCGTGGACGTAGCGGCGCATTTCACTGTCGGGATATTGCTGGCGCTGGGGCTGCCCCAGTAGCGAGCCGTCACCGGCAAACACCACACTGCTGTTGAACAGCGGGCCACGGCCGGTATGCAGTACGCCTTGTTTCACATAAGGTTCGGGCAGCACGATCGAACCGGCCACCAAGGTGACGCCAAATTCCTTGGCCAGGCCGCCGAACAGCTGCTGGTAGTCTGCGGCCATCTGCTCGGCCTTCATGCGCAAGTGCGCATCGGCGCGCCAGTCGTCGCCGTCAGCGCCAAGAACCGCGAGGCCATAGCGCAGCGGGTTGCTCAGTTCCAGCCATTGTTGGGCTTCGCGGCTCTGGGTAACTTGATACAGCTCGCTCTTCTCTCCGCGCGCCCACAGCCAGGTACCGATGTGTTCCGGCAGCACGACCACCGTGCGCGGGTTCACCAGGCCTTGGGCGCGGGCTTGCTCCAGATAGGCTGCGAGCTTGCGGTGCAGGCGTTGCAAGTTCTGATAGTCGCCCGGGTACAGCAGTGGTTCGACACCGAGCAGGTTGCCGTGCTCGCCCGGGACGCCATGGTTAAGCGCCAGTTCGATGCGCAGGTCGGACAGGTAGTGGCCTTCCGGGCGCTGTTGGGTCCAGAAGCCATAGCCGCAGAGGGCGGCGATCATCACCAGCGCCAGGGCGCTTGCCAGGAGTTTTCGCATCAAGCGTGGGTATTCGCTAAAAGTGGAGTGGCCATACGGAACGATGAAGCCGCAACCTCGCGCCTTGTGATCGGTTTGAGCAGCGCACTGCATGGATCCATGCACAATCGACTTTTGATCATACCAAAGGAATGGCGATGGGCGTGCAAGGAACCCCGGGCGTTGAGGCCCGGGGTTGTGTTGGCAGGGTCAGGCGGCCAGCGTCGCCAGGGCGAGACGTTTGTCCTGGATGCAGAATTTCTCGAGCAACTTCAGCGAGCCACCGAATATCAGCGCGCCGGAGTAGGTGATGTCGGTCAGGACAAAGGCATCCGGTTCACTGAATGGCCATTTGACCTGGTTCGCCGCCACCTTGACCATGGGCGCTATGGACGGAATGTTGTTGGTTACACCACCCGCCACCACGCGCTCGATGATCACGTGGATGACGATACTGACAATGGCCACCACCAACGCTGCGATGATGCCGACGATCAACGCCATCACCTTGCCGCCCACACCACCCGCCACGGCGGTGGCCACGGCGGCAATCGCGCCTAGAATGGCTTCGGTGACGACCACCCAGGTGGCGATGTCTGTCGTGTTTTGGACATCCGGGTCTCCGACCATGGCATATACCATCACCTGTTCGCCCTTGTCGTTGACGCCCAGTTGCAGCGTCTGCTTGGTGACGATACGGGTATAGGCCACGATACCCGGTGAGATATCGGTGCGTACCTTGCATTCGGTGCGGATATAGGACTCGTCGAAGTTGATATCGAACTTTTCGGCCACGGGATGATAGGTGATGGCCCCAAACTTGACGCTGTCGAGCTTCAGGTCGTTGGCAGTGATGGATGTGCCCGCTGAATCCAGGGTGAAGTTGGCCGCGGTGGTACCCTCGAAGATGAACGGCAATGCCGCCAGCAACTGGTACTTGACGAAGATCTCCCGGCTGATGAGGAAGTTGGCATTGTTGTCCGCAGCCAGCATCACGGCAGGCAACTGGTTCGGCAAACCCGTGGAGTCACGCTCGTTGGTCATGGCCAGCACCCCGAAGATGCTGCTTTCCTCAGTGTTCTTGTCGGTATAGGCATAGCTCATGGAGGTGGCGCGCAGCCATTTGAATTCCTCGCTTTCCTTGCCCATGTTGTTGATCAGTACGGTACTGAACAGGGTGTCGAACTTCTTCAGGTTCTCGGGCTGGTTCAGCCAGTCTTCGAGTACGCCGCGCATCACGCTCTGGTCAATGCCGCTCAAGACGTTGTTCGGGTCCCTCAGGGCAATCACCGCAGCGATCGGGTCATCCGGGTCCGTTGCCTGGGTGTTGACTTGCAGTTCATACGTGCCGTCTGAAGCCGATACTGGATTGGGCGCCGGGAAGTAGCTGAGCTTGACGTAGACATCCGCAGACATTCCCTGGACCTGGTAGGTTTTGCCATTCAGGCCTTTGTATGTCCCCGAGCCGAAGGGGATGCGTACCTTGACGTTGCGTCCGTCGCCGCCGGTGGTAATCGACCAGGCGTCGAAGTCGGCCTTGAGCGAGAAGCTATCGACCCCGGCGTCTATGCTGGCGGGGTAGGTTTTTTCCAGGGCAATGCGCTGGTTGAGCGCAGAGACCCGGCAGATGCTCACGGTATCCCAGCCATTGGTCGTGACCGTACTGGCCAGTGTTCCGGCATTGGTCAGTAGCTGCGCGGCGCGCAAGGTGTCTTCGGAACTGTGTACAAACGCCGCGTTGCGGTACAGGGGCGATTCGCGCAGGGTCTGGCGCGCGGTTTCATTGAGGTGATCGAGGCGCAGCGAGATGGGTTGGGCAAACCCGGACAGCATGACCTTGCTTTCATTGCTCATGATACGGCTCCTTGTGTTGGTGGGGTCACACGTAGTTGATGACAAGGGCCTCGGCGAGGTAGCTCGACGAAGCGGTATGGGTGTCGTTGCTCCAGGACACGCAATCGATGGTGTCGGCCTTGACCGAGCCGCCGCGCGCGGCGATGGCGCTGATCAGGTCATCGGAGATCACAGCGGCGACGATGTGGGTGATCAGGCTGACGATGGGCGAGAGCCAGGCCAGGTACCAGGGAATATGCACTTCCTTTCTGAAGTCGGATGATTGCTTGACGAAGTTGATGGTGTTGCCATCGAGCACCAGCTTCATCCTCAGCCAGCCGTTCCACTTCATGTCGATACCTGCGTGCAGGTCACAGTTGCCCTGATAGTCGACGGTGATGAAGTCACCGAGCATTCGTGCAGGGTTGCAACCGGCGAAGACAATGGGGGTGTACCAGATCGCCCCTGATTTGATGGCCTTCATGCGCAAGGTCGGTATGTTGACCATTTGCGTATTGTCGAAGCGGTAGTCCTGCGCCGTGGCACCCTGGTAAAGCTGAAGCAGCCCGGGCAGTACCAGATGCTCCAGGACCATGCGTGGAGACAGCACGTAGCTCGACTGTCCACCCTGGCTGATGCCCGACACATCGATATCCAGTGGCAGCCCACTGATGTCGCGTTCGGTACATACGGCCATGATCGCCAGGAAACCTGAATCGAGGTACGCATAGGTACATTTTCGCGGTCTGGCCCATTCCGGGGCAGTGGCTTTGCTGAAGTTGATGGTCGCGAAGGTATGGGTGAACTGTCGGGGATGCTCGACTAGGTAGTTGCAGATGCAGTCCAACACCACGGAGGCGAAAGGACCTAGCGAACCGTCGGGGTCTTGCAGGGTGATGCCGCGCAGCCAGCCGCCTTCGTCGCCCTGCAGGGGTTGAGTGTCTCCGGCCTTGTGCAGGAATGCCGACTTCAACTGCACCTGGCCGTTGCCTTGTGGCAACAGCGACAGGGTGACCTCGATGATGGCAGCCGCGCCGGCCAGCGAGCGGCTGGTGCCACTGGCCTCGAAAAAACCTGAGCGTATAGGCATGCGCAGGCGCAGCAAGCGACCGCCGCCACCGTTGATGATCGACCAGCAGTCGAACACCCCGTGGCAGGCGTAGCCTTCATCCGAGGTATAGGAAAATTCGTGGTCGAGGCTGTTCCAGCTGGCTGCCAGGTCACTGTTCACGCTGTCCTGGCGAACGATGCTGATGGTGTCCCATCCTTTTGTCAGCATGAGCGAACCCTCCGGGCGCACTGAGTAGGCGCCACGTTCCATGGGTGGATGATCAAACGTGCTTGAAGAGTCTGGCAGAGCCGCGTTGTCTGGCAAATGCGCGAGGAGACTGTTTGGCGATCAAGCCAGGCGAACCTTATAGCGCTGAAGTTCTGGAGCCTTCCCGGCAGTCGCTGCCTCTACTGTTCATCACGATCATTAACTTGTCAGTTTTGATCATTGAGGCAATTCAAACGGCTGTTTAATGTCGCAGACAGACAAACGACGGGGCCCGCCACCCAGTGAGGTGCCCGCAATCCGTGATCACGCCATCAGGGGACCTTTCCATGGCCGCCGACCGCTACCCGCACTTGCTTGCCCCGCTGGACCTGGGCTTTACCACCTTGCGCAATCGCACCCTGATGGGCTCGATGCACACTGGCCTTGAAGAGCGCCCCGGCGGCTTCGAGCGCATGGCTGCATACTTTGCCGAGCGCGCCCGCGGTGGCGTTGGCCTGATGGTCACTGGCGGCATTGCGCCCAATGATGAAGGCGGGGTGTATTCCGGTGCGGCAAAGCTCAGCACCGAGGAAGAGGCCGACAAGCACCGCATCGTCACCGAGGCGGTGCACGCTGCCGGTGGCAAGATCTGCCTGCAGATCCTGCATGCCGGGCGCTACGCCTACAGCCCACGCCAGGTGGCACCTAGCGCGATTCAGGCGCCGATCAACCCGTTCAAGCCCAAGGCGCTGGACGAGGAGGGTATCGAGAAGCAGATTGCCGACTTCGTCAATTGTGCCGTGCTGGCCCAGCGTGCCGGTTACGACGGTGTCGAGATCATGGGTTCGGAAGGCTACTTCATCAACCAGTTCCTCGCCGCCCACACCAACCACCGCACCGACCGCTGGGGCGGCAGTTATGAAAACCGCATGCGCCTGGCAGTGGAAATCGTCAGCCGGGTGCGTGGCGCGGTAGGGCCGAACTTCATCATCATCTTCCGCCTGTCGATGCTCGACCTGGTCGAGGGTGGCAGCACCTGGGACGAGATCGAGTTGCTGGCCAAGGCCATCGAGCAGGCCGGCGCTACCTTGATCAACACCGGAATCGGTTGGCACGAGGCGCGTATTCCGACCATCGCCACCAAAGTGCCGCGTGCGGCCTTCAGCAAAGTCACCGCCAAGTTGCGGGGCGTGGTGAGCATTCCACTGATCACCACCAACCGCATCAACACCCCGGAGGTGGCCGAGGCGGTGCTGGCCGAGGGCGATGCGGACATGGTCTCGATGGCCCGACCGTTTCTCGCCGACCCGGACTTCGTCAACAAGGCCGCTGCCGGTCGCGCGGATGAAATCAACACCTGCATCGGCTGCAACCAGGCCTGCCTGGACCACACCTTCGGCGGCAAACTGACCAGCTGCCTGGTCAACCCGCGTGCCTGCCACGAGACCGAACTCAACTACTTGCCTGTACGTACGGTGAAGCGCATTGCCGTGGTCGGCGCCGGCCCGGCTGGCCTGGCCGCGGCCACCGTGGCGGCCGAGCGGGGCCACGCGGTGACCCTGTTTGACGCCGCCAGCGAGATCGGTGGCCAGTTCAACGTGGCCAAGCGGGTGCCGGGCAAGGAAGAATTCTTCGAAACGCTGCGTTACTTCCGCAACAAGGTCAAAAGCACGGGCGTCGACCTGCGCCTGAATACCCGTGTGGATGTGCAGGCACTGGTGGGCGGCGGCTTTGATGAAATCATCCTGGCTACCGGCATCGCCCCGCGTACCCCGGCCATTGCGGGCGTGGAGCACGCCAAGGTGCTCAGCTACCTGGACGTGCTGCTCGAGCGCAAGCCTGTGGGCAAGTCGGTGGCCGTGATTGGCGCGGGAGGTATCGGCTTCGATGTGTCCGAGTACCTGGTACATGAGGGCGTGGCCACCAGCCAGGACCGAGCGGCATTCTGGAAAGAGTGGGGCATCGATACCCACCTTCAGGCGCGAGGTGGTGTGGCCGGGATCAAGGCCGAGCCGCATGCCCCGGCGCGGCAGGTGTACCTGTTGCAGCGCAAGAAATCCAAGGTGGGTGACGGGCTCGGCAAGACGACCGGCTGGATTCACCGCACCGGGTTGAAGAACAAGGGGGTGCAGATGCTCAACAGCGTCGAGTATCTGGCTATCGACGATGCCGGCCTGCACATTCGTGTGGACGGCGGCGAGCCGCAGGTGCTGGCGGTGGATAACGTGGTGATCTGTGCCGGGCAAGATCCGCTGCGCGAGCTGCAGGAAGGGCTGGCGGCGGCGGGGCAGTCGGTGCACCTGATTGGTGGCGCGGATGTGGCGGCCGAGCTGGATGCCAAGCGGGCGATCAACCAAGGCTCGCGGTTGGCGGCTGAGCTCTGAGGTCGTTGGGGCTGCGTGAACCCGACACCTGCGCCTTAATCTATGGGCATGCCCGCGAAACAGGTGACGCGGTGGATGGCACCGGCTTTGCCGGTGTTCGCGGGTGAACCCGCTCCTACGACGGCCTGTGCCTGGGTATCGATGCCTGTGTCGAGCCACCCTGGCACTGTGATGCCTCGGCGGGGGTGACTCATCGATTACAAGCGCTTGCGGGATTACCCTGTACACTGCGATCCATGCATGTATTCGACCTCCCCCCAGCCCCTCTGCAGTTTCTGGACTTGCCCTGGCTGCGGCAAGCCCAGGTCCAGGCCGCCATTCTGCGCCTGGACCTGATTGACCCGCTGATCAGCGGCAACAAGTGGTTCAAGCTACGCCACCACCTGCAACAGGCCGGCGCCAGCCATGCTCCAGGCCTGATCAGCCTTGGCGGCAACCATTCCAACCACCTGCACGCCTTGGCCGCTGCCGGCAAGCGTTTCGGCTTCGCCACCGTCGGCCTGTTACGCGGCCATGCCCAGGACACGCCAACCGTGCGTGACCTGCAGGCGCTGGGCATGAAACTGCATTGGCTAGGCTACGGCGGCTACCGTGCGCGTAACGAGCCAGGCTTTTGGGCTTCCTGGCAGGCGCGCTATCCAGGCTGGCACTGCATCCCCGAAGGGGGCGGCGGGCTGGCCGGTGCGCAGGGCTGCGCGCTGATCATGCAGCAGGCGCGCGCGCAAATCTCGGCCTTGGGGTGGTCAGACTACGACGCCTGGTGGTTGGCTGCCGGAACGGGGACTACCTTGGCCGGCCTGGTAATGGCGGAGGCAGGGGTGCATGCCGTGCATGGCGCCTTGGCCGTACCCAGGGATCATGGGGTGCCGGAGACGGTGGCAGCACTGGCCGGCACGCACGGCTACCAGCTACACGACGCCTGCCGTGGCGGTTTCGGAAAATTCGACGATGCGCTACTGACGTTCATCGCCGACTGCGAGCAGCACACTGACGTGCCGCTCGAAGCCCTCTATACCGGCAAGGCTCTGCTGGCCTTGCGTGATCAGGTCGCTGCCGGGCTGTTCAAGCCCGGGAGCCGCCTGATCTTCGTGCACACAGGCGGCCTGCAGGGGCGACGCGGTTACTTGTAAGGCAGCATGCGCAACAGCGTGTTGTCGCGCTGCACATAGTGATGGTAAAGCCCGGCCAGTGCATGCAGGCCGATCAGCCAGTAGCCCCAGCTGCCAATACGCTCATGCCAGCCTTTGATGAACTTGGCCTGGTCCGGGTTCGGGCCGATCAGATGTGGCAGCTCCAGGCCAAAGAACGGCACCGGTTTGTCGGCGGCGCTGAGGATCAGCCAGCCGGCCAGCGGCAGGCCGATCATCATCAGGTACAGTGCCAGGTGCATCAGGTGCGCCAGGCCAGTCTGCCAGGCCGGTGGTTTTGGCACGATGGGCGGAGTCGGGCGGCTCAGGCGCATGGCCAGGCGCAGCCAGACCAGCACGAACACGCTGAGCCCGAGCATGAAGTGCAGGTCCTTCATCAGGTTGCGTTCGACGCTGTCCTTGGGGAACAGGCCACGCAGTTCGATGAGTGCATAGACAGCGGCCAGCAGCACCAGCATCAGCCAATGCAGGGCGATGGACAGGCGCGCGTAATGGGTCGCGGGGTTGGATGAAACCATGATCGGTCCTCGTCATCAGGTCGGAAAGGCGCTCTTGCTGGCGCTCAGGCACCATTGTAATGGTTACCAGAAACGAATCTTTGCGCTGGGTCTGTGAAAATTGTGTTGCCAGCCACCGGCCTCTTCGCGGGCCCGCCCGCTCCCACAGGGACTGCACAGTCTTTGAAGCCGTGCAGTCCCTGTGGGAGCGGGCGGGCCCGCGAAGGGGCCGGAACAGGCGACATCAGTTACCGGGCAGATACGGCCAGTCATCAGCCACCAGAAACACCCGCTCTGCCTCCTGCCAGGCACCCTCGGCATCAGGCACCAGTCGTACCAGCAACTGCGCCGGTGCCTGCTGCTCCAGCACATGCAGCCACGCCGCAAACTGCTCCGCCTGCCAGCACTCACCTGACGCCACCCTAGCCGGTGCCAGCCAGGCATGCCGCTGCAGCGGCTGCCAACGCTCGCCCTCGGCCATCACCCAGTCCCGCCGACGAAGCCAGCGCCCGCGCAAATGTTGCGGGTTGGCGCCCTCCGGCGACTCGGCATGCCCAGGCCGTGGATAGAACAGGTAACCACCCAGCCACATTTGCGCCTGCACCTGCTCCACCCCTAGCTGGGCCAGCGCCTGACGGCTGTGCGCCCCCTTGGACATGGGCAATTGGTGCCCCGCCAGGTGCGCAAGCTTGGTCCCCAGCCGGTCATGGCAACCCGGCCCCAGCCAGGCATGGGGATCGTGCCCGGCGCCTTCCGGGCCCAGGTACAGCTTGATCGCCAGTTCCAGGTGGTGCACGCCGTCGCAGTCACGCAACACCACGTCGAGCTCGCCCAAGGTGCGCCCGCCGTCGCGAATCGCCAGGTTGGCGGCCAGCAGCTCGATGCCTGGCGCCTGGCCCAGGGCAAATTGCCACAGGCGTTCGTAGTAATGCCCCAGGCGCCGGCTGCCCAATTGCGCCAGCCACTCGCGCAACGGTCGGTCATCGGCATCCAGGGCCCGCAACCATTGTTCAAGGCGTTGCGGCTGCTGCGCCCACAGGCTGCCCGCCAGCGGGTGTCGCTGGGGGCAGGGCGGGGCGCTGAGCAGGGGCGGCGACAACAGGGCCCATGCCAAGTCACGCACGGTGGAGTGCTGCAGTTGTCGGGGCAGGTCGTGAAGCTGGGCGAATGGCGTCATCCTGCGAGCATAGCCGGTTTGCCGCTGCCCGGTGGTTTCGCCCATAATCGGCGCATCGTCACCCGCCGCAGAGCCTCGCAGGAGCCCCATGGAGCAATTTCGCAATATCGGTATCATCGGTCGCCTTGGCAGCTCGCAGGTGCTCGACACCATTCGCCGACTGAAAAAATTCCTCCTCGATCGCCACCTGCACGTGATCCTCGAGGACACCATTGCCGAAGTGCTGCCCGGTCATGGCTTGCAGACGTCCACCCGCAAGCTGCTGGGCGAGGTCTGCGACCTGGTCATCGTGGTCGGCGGCGACGGCAGCCTGCTGGGCGCTGCCCGCGCGCTGGCCCGGCACAACATTCCGGTGCTGGGTATCAACCGTGGCAACCTGGGTTTTCTCACCGACATCCGCCCCGACGAGCTGGAACAAAAGGTCGCCGAAGTGCTCGACGGCCACTACCTGGTAGAAAACCGTTTCCTGCTGCAGGCCGAGGTGCGTCGCCACCATGAGGCCATCGGCCAGGGCGATGCGCTGAACGACGTGGTGCTGCACCCAGGCAAGTCCACGCGCATGATCGAGTTCGAGATCTACATCGACGGCCAGTTCGTCTGCAGCCAGAAGGCCGACGGCCTGATCGTCGCCACCCCCACCGGCTCCACCGCCTATGCGCTGTCGGCCGGTGGCCCGATCATGCACCCCAAGCTCGATGCCATCGTCATCGTGCCGATGTACCCGCACACCTTGTCGGGTCGGCCGATCGTGGTTGACGGCAACAGCGAGCTGAAGATCGTGGTGTCCAAGGACCTGCAGATCTACCCGCAGGTGTCCTGTGACGGCCAGAACCACTTCACGTGCGCCCCCGGCGACACCATCACGGTCAGCAAAAAGCCGCAAAAGCTGCGCCTGATCCACCCGCTGGACCACAATTACTACGAGGTCTGCCGCACCAAACTGGGTTGGGGCAGCCGCCTGGGGAGCAGTGACGACTGATGCTCGATCCGGCGCGAAGTTTTGACATCATCGGCGACGTGCACGGCTGTGCACTGACCCTTGAACGCCTGCTCGACGCCCTCGGATACAAGCGCGTGGCTGGCGTGTGGCGCCACCCGCGACGTCAGGCGCTGTTCCTTGGCGACATCGTCGACCGCGGGCCACGCATTCGTGAGGCGCTGCACATCGTCCACGACATGGTCGAAGCCGGCCAGGCGTTCTGCATCATGGGCAATCACGAATACAATGCCCTGGGCTGGGTCACCCCGGCGCTGCCTGGCAGCGGCAAGGCCTATGTCCGCGAACACACGCCGCGGCATGCCCGGCTGATCGACGAAACCCTGACCCAGTTTGCCCAACACCCCGGCGATTGGCACGATTTCGTCAACTGGTTCTACCAGCTGCCGCTGTTCATCGATGCAGGGCGCTTCCGTCTGGTGCACGCCTGCTGGGACCCGCGGCTGATCGAGCCGCTGCGCCGGCAATACCCCGACGGACGCATCGATGAGCACTTCATCCAGGCCTCGGCGGTCAGTGGCAGTTTTGCCGACACGGTGTGCAACCGCCTGTTGCGCGGTACCGACATGCGCCTGCCGGACGGGCTGACGCTGACCGGCGGCGACGGCCTGACCCGCGCGTTCTTCCGCACCAAGTTCTGGGAAGAAGACCCGAAAACCTACGGTGACATCGTGTTCCAGCCCGATGCCCTGCCCGAGGAAGTGGCCAGCACCCCGCTCAGCCACAGCCAGAAGAACGCCTTGCTGCGCTATGACGAAGACCAGCCGATGCTGTTCGTCGGGCATTACTGGCGCAGCGGCCGCCCGGCACCGATCCGCGCCAACCTGGCATGCCTGGACTACAGCGCCGTGCTCTACGGCAAGCTGGTCGCCTACCGGCTGGATGATGAAACCCGTATCGACCCACACAAGTTCGTCTGGGTCGACGTCGACCGCCCACAGGCCAACCAATGAACATTATCGAAGTGATGCGCCTGCCGCTGTCGGTCGACCTCAGCGGCTTCGTCCACCTGTTGCAACGCCTGCAGGTGCCGCACCGGGTCAGCGAGGAGGGTGATGCCCAGGTCCTCTGGGCCCCCGACACCCTGGCCGAAGATGTGCTGCAGCTTTACCAGCGCTACCCCGACGGCAACGCCGACCTGCCGGCCAGCGCCGACCCTGTAGGGGCGGGTTCACCCGCGAATGCCCCCACACAACCTTCCCTGGCAGCCCAGGCCAAGGCCTGCAAAATCACCACCCTGACCCTGCTGCTGTGCTTCATCGTCGCCGGCCTTACGGGGCTTGGTGACAACTTCACCACCATCAGCTGGTTCACCTTCCTCGACTTCCGTGTCCAGGGCGACTACCTGTACTTCACCTCGCTGGCGCAAACCCTGGATGAAGGCCAGTGGTGGCGCCTGGTATCGCCCATGCTGCTGCATTTCGGTGTGCTGCACCTGGCCATGAACAGCCTGTGGTACTGGGAGCTGGGCAAACGCATCGAACTGCGCCAGGGCCCGTGGGCGTTGCTGGGCCTGACCCTGCTGTTCAGCCTCGTGTCCAACCTGGCCCAGCACTACACCAGTGGGCCGAGCTTGTTTGGCGGTCTGTCCGGCGTGCTGTACGGCCTGCTCGGGCATATCTGGCTGTACCAGTGGCTGGCGCCTGACCGTTACTTCAACCTGCCCAAGGGCGTGCTGGTGATGATGCTGATCTGGCTGGTGGTATGCCTGACCGGCGTGGTCGGCACGCTCGGCCTTGGCCAGATCGCCAATGCCGCCCACGTCGGCGGGCTGCTCATCGGATGCCTGACCGGGCTCTTGGGTGGGGCGCTGGCCCGGCGTAAACTGTCGGCTTGAATCAGGAGACACTATGTCCACTTTCGCGCAAATGATTGAAAACATTACCCCGGAAATCTACCAGAGCCTGAAACTGGCCGTGGAAATCGGCAAATGGTCCGATGGCCGCAAGCTCACCGCCGAGCAGAAAGAGCTGTCGCTGCAGGCGGTCATCGCCTGGGAGATGAAGAACCTGCCTGAAGACCAGCGCACCGGCTACATGGGCCCTCAGGAATGCGCGTCGAAGTCCGCGCCCATTGCCAACATTCTGTTCAAGTCGGACTCGGTACATTGATCGAACTCGCACGTGGCTCGTTGAGCAAGATGGCGGTAAGCCTGCAGGCACCGGTGGTGCAGTACAGCTTCCGCCTGGATGACACGCAGGTGCCGGTCAACCCCATGATCGGCCAGCGCCTGCGCCTGGAATACCTCGGCGCCATTCATTGCAGCCATTGCGGCAAGCGCACCAAGACCAGCTTCAGCCAGGGTTACTGCTACCCGTGCATGACCAAGCTGGCCCAGTGCGATGTGTGCATCATGGCCCCGGAAAAATGCCACTACGACGCCGGCACCTGCCGGGAGCCGTCGTGGGGCGAACAGTTCTGCATGACCGACCACGTCGTCTACCTGGCCAATTCGTCGGGGATCAAGGTCGGCATCACCCGTGCCACCCAGCTGCCCACCCGCTGGCTCGACCAGGGCGCCAGCCAGGCGTTGCCGATCATGCGCGTGGCCACCCGGCAGCAATCGGGCCTGGTCGAAGACGTGCTGCGCAGCCAGGTGCCGGACCGTACCAACTGGCGCGCGCTGCTCAAGGGCGATGCCGAGGTGCTCGACCTGCCGGCCATCCGGGAGCAGGTCTTCGAAGCCTGCGCCGACGGCCTGCGCGAACTGCAGGGGCGCTTTGGCCTGCAGGCGATCCAGCCGCTGCCGGACGCCGAAGTGGTGCAGATGAACTACCCGGTCGAGGCGTACCCGAAGAAGATTGTCAGCTTCAACCTCGACAAGGACCCGGTGGCCGAGGGCACGCTGCTGGGCATCAAGGGCCAGTACCTGATCTTCGACACCGGTGTGATCAATATTCGCAAGTACACGGCCTACCAGTTGGCCGTGCTCCAGTAAAAAGGACCTGCACATGCGTACCGAACAACCGCAAGTGATCTACCTCAAGGATTACCAGGCGCCGGAGTACCTGATCGACGAGACGCACCTGACCTTCGAGCTGTTCGAGGACCACACGCTGGTTCACGCGCAACTGGTCATGCGCCGCAACCCGGCACGCGGTGCCGGCCTGCCGCCACTGGAACTCGATGGCCAGCAGCTGGAACTGCTGCGCGCCTCCCTGGATGACCAGGAATTGCAGCCAGGCGACTACCGGCTCGACGCCGACAGCCTGACCATTCAGCCCAAGGCCGAGCGTTTCACCCTCGACACCAGCGTCAAGATCCACCCGGAAAGCAACACCGCCCTGGAAGGCCTGTACAAGTCGGGCAAGATGTTCTGCACCCAGTGCGAGGCCGAGGGCTTCCGCAAGATCACCTACTACCTCGACCGCCCGGACGTGATGAGCACCTTCACCACCACGGTCATCGCCGAGCAGCATCGCTACCCGGTCTTGCTGTCGAACGGCAACCCGATCGGCAGCGGGCCGGCCGAAGACGGCCGCCACTGGGCGACCTGGGAAGACCCGTTCATGAAGCCGGCCTACCTGTTCGCCTTGGTCGCCGGTGACCTGTGGTGCGTTGAAGACAGCTTCACCCGCCAGTCCGGCCGTGATGTGACCCTGCGCATCTACGTCGAGCCCGAGAATATCGACAAGTGCGACCACGCCATGGTCAGCCTGAAAAAGTCCATGCGCTGGGACGAAGAAGTCTATGGCCGCGAGTACGACCTGGACATCTTCATGATTGTTGCGGTCAATGACTTCAACATGGGCGCCATGGAAAACAAGGGCCTGAACATCTTCAACTCCAGCTGTGTGCTGGCCCGCGCCGAAACCGCCACCGATGCTGCGCACCAGCGCGTCGAAGGGGTGGTCGCTCACGAGTACTTCCACAACTGGTCGGGCAACCGTGTCACCTGCCGTGACTGGTTCCAGCTGTCGCTGAAGGAAGGCTTCACGGTGTTCCGCGATGCCGAGTTCAGTGCCGACATGAACTCGCGCACGGTCAAGCGCATCGAAGACGTCGCCTACCTGCGCACCCACCAGTTCGCCGAAGACGCCGGCCCCATGGCCCACCCGGTGCGCCCGGACAGCTTCATCGAAATCTCCAACTTCTACACCCTGACCGTCTACGAGAAGGGCGCCGAAGTGGTGCGCATGGTCCGCACCCTGTTGGGTACCGAAGGCTTCCGTAAAGGCAGCGACCTGTACTTTGAACGTCACGATGGCCAGGCGGTAACCACCGACGACTTCATCAAGGCCATGGAAGACGCCAACGGCGTCGACTTTACCCAGTTCAAGCGCTGGTACAGCCAGGCGGGTACCCCGCGTCTGGAGGTCAGCGAGGCGTATGACGCCGCCGCGCAGACCTACAGCCTGACGTTCCGCCAGAGCTGCCCGCAGACCCCGGACAAGGCCGAGAAACTGCCGTTCGTGATCCCGGTGGAGCTGGGCCTGCTGGATGCCGCCGGCAATGACCTGCCGCTGCAGTTGGCGGGCGAAGACGCCGCTCAAGGGACCAGCCGCGTGCTGTCGGTGACCGAGGCCGAGCAAACCTTCACCTTCCAGGGCATTCAGGCCAAGCCGCTGCCGTCGCTGCTGCGTGGCTTCAGCGCCCCGGTGAAGCTGAGCTTCCCGTATGACCGCGACCAGCTGATGTTCCTGATGCAGCACGACAGCGACGGCTTCAACCGCTGGGAAGCGGGCCAGCAGCTGTCGGTGCAGGTACTGCAGGAACTGATCGGCCAGCATCAACGCGGTGAAGCCCTGAAGCTCGACCAGCGCCTGATCACCGCCCTGGGCACTGTGCTGGGCAACGAATCGCTGGACCCTGCCATGGTGGCCGAAATGCTCTCGCTGCCAGGTGAGGCGTACCTTACCGAGATCAGCCAGGTGGCCGACGTCGACGCCATCCACGCCGCCCGCGAGTTCGCACGCCAGCAGATCGCCGAACACCTGTTCGACGCCCTGTGGGCGCGTTACCAGGCCAACCGTGAAGTGTCGCGCAGCACTGCCTATGTGGCCTCGGCCGAGCACTTTGCCCGCCGCAGCCTGCAGAACATCGCCCTGTCGTACCTGATGCAGAGTGGTAAGCAACAGGTGCTGGAGGCGACCCTGGAGCAGTTCGAGCACTGCGACAACATGACCGAGCGCCTTACCGCGCTGGCGGTACTGGTCAACTCGCCGTTCGAGGCCGAGCGCGCCAAAGCGCTGGCGGCGTTTGCCGAGCACTTCAAGGACAACCCGTTGGTCATGGACCAATGGTTCAGCGTGCAGGCGGCCAGCACGCTGCCGGGTGGGCTGGCGCGGGTCAAGGCATTGATGCAACACCCGGCCTTCACCCTGAAGAACCCGAACAAGGTGCGTGCGCTGATCGGTGCCTTTGCCGGGCAGAACCTGGTCAACTTCCATGCTGCCGATGGCTCCGGGTATCGCTTCCTGGCGGACCTGGTGATCGAGCTGAATGCGCTGAATCCGCAGATTGCCTCGCGGCAACTGGCTCCGCTGACACGCTGGCGCAAGTATGACGATGCGCGTCAGGCGCTGATGAAGGGTGAGCTGGAGCGCATTCTGGCTTCGGGTGAGTTGTCCAGTGATGTGTATGAGGTTGTGAGCAAGAGTCTGGCGTAATTCTTGTGAATTGGGGCTGCTTTGCAGCCCTTCGCGGGTGAACCCGCTCCTACAGGGGGGCGTAACCTTGTAGGAGCGGGTTTACCCGCGAAGGGCCGCCCAGCGGCCCCGGCTTTCCCCGGCCGACAACAAAACATAACACCCCGCCCGTTGTCTTCCCGCAAACATCCCCGCTACGATCCCCTCAAGCGATTGCAGGCCTCTAGATCAGGCTTTTTGCAAAGCCTGCAATGCATTGACCCACCAAAAAGAACACAACAAGGGGGCAGTCATGAGGGAACAGTTACGTACGCCAGCCAGGCGTGGTGCCTGGCCATGGGCAGCCAGCGCGATGCTGGCATTGGCATTGGGGGTGTGGGCAGACAGCGCCCAGGCCGCGGCCGCCGACGAATACTCCACCGAATCGGCCAAGGCCAGCCAAAGCCTGTTGATCGACGCCACCCATGCCGGCAAGCGCCTGGTGGTGGTGGGTGATCGCGGCCACATTCTGTTCTCCGACGACCAAGGCAGTACCTGGACCCAGGCCCGGGTACCCACCCGGCAATTGCTCACTGCTGTGTTTTTCCTCGACGACAAGCGTGGCTGGGCCGTCGGCCATGACGCGCAGATCCTCGCCAGCAGCGACGGCGGCGCCACCTGGAGCAAGCAGTTCGAAGACCTCGCCCGTGAAGCGCCCTTGCTCGATGTCACCTTCCTTGACGCCCAGCACGGCTTTGCCGTGGGGGCCTATGGTGCCTTGCTGGAAACAACCGATGGTGGGCAGCACTGGCAGGATGTGGCCGAGCGGCTGGACAACCCGGACCAGCTGCACCTGAACGGTATCGCCCACGTGCGCGATGCCGGCCTGTTCATCGTGGGTGAGCAGGGCGGCATGTTCCGCTCCACCGACAACGGCCAGACCTGGGCCAAGGTCCAGGGCCCCTACGAGGGCTCGTTGTTCGGCGTGATCGGCACCGCCAGGCCGCAGACCCTGCTGGCCTACGGCCTTCGCGGCAACCTGTTCCGCTCCAGCGACTTCGGTGACAGCTGGCAGCCGATCGAACTCAAGGCCGCGCGCGGTACCCTGGAGTTCGGCCTGGCAGGCGCTACGCTTGTCGATGATGGCAGCCTGGTGCTGGTCGGCAATGGTGGCAGCGTGCTGCGCAGCACGGACGACGGCCAGACCTTCAGCGTGTACAACCGTGCCGACCGCCTGGCCCTGGCCGGCGTCAGTGGCCTGGCCAACGGCGGCCTGCTGCTGGTGGGGCAGGGGGGTGTACACCTGGCCAGCGCCGAAGGGGCTGATCAGGCGGCCCGGGAGGTGCGCCCATGACCAGCAGGGAGAGCATTGCCATGCACCCGCATCACCAGGACAAGGCCACGCTGCTCGAACGTCTGATCTTCAACAACCGCCCAGTGGTCATCGCCCTGTGCGTGCTGGTCAGCATTTTCCTGTTCTGGCAGGCCACGCAGATTCGCCCCTCCACCAGCTTCGAGAAGATGATCCCACTGCAGCATCCGTTCATCGAGCAGATGATGGAGCACCGCAACGACCTGGCCAACCTCGGCAACACCGTGCGCATCTCGGTGGAGGCGGTGAACGGTGACATCTTCGACAAGGACTACATGGAGACCCTGCGTCAGATCCATGACGAAGTGTTCTACATCCCGGGTGTCGATCGGGCCGGGCTGAAGTCACTGTGGAGCCCCAGCGTGCGCTGGAGCGAGGTCACCGAAGAGGGGTTTTCCGGTGGTGAGGTCATCCCTAACACCTACAACGGGTCGCAGGACAGCCTCGATACCCTGCGCGACAACGTGCTCAAGTCAGGCCAGGTGGGGCGCCTGGTAGGCAACAACTTCAAGTCCAGCATCGTCGACGTGCCGCTGCTGGAGAGCTACCCCGACCCGCAGGACCCGGGCAAACAGGTGAAGCTGGACTACCAGCAGTTCTCTCACCTGCTGGAAGAGAAGATCCGTGACAAGTTCCAGGCGCAGAACCCCAATGTAAAAATCCACATCGTCGGCTTTGCCAAGAAGGTCGGTGACCTGATCGATGGCCTGGTGATGGTGGCGATGTTCTTCGGCGTCGCCCTGGTGATCACCTGGGTGCTGTTGTACTGGTTTACCTGGTGCATCCGCAGCACTGTCGCCGTGCTCATCACCACGCTGGTGGCGGTGGTCTGGCAGCTGGGGCTGATGCATGCGGTGGGCTTTGGCCTGGACCCGTACTCGATGCTGGTGCCGTTCCTGATCTTCGCCATCGGCATTTCCCACGGGGTGCAGAAGATCAACGGCATCGCCCTGCAGTCGAGTGACGCCGACAACGCCCTTACCGCTGCCCGGCGCACTTTCCGTCAGTTGTTCCTGCCGGGAATGATCGCCATCCTTGCCGACGCGGTGGGCTTCATTACCCTGCTGATCATCGACATCGGGGTGATTCGCGAACTGGCCATTGGCGCTTCCATTGGCGTGGCGGTGATCGTGTTCACCAACCTGATCCTGTTGCCGGTGGCCATCTCCTACGTGGGCATCAGCAAGAAGGCCATCGAACGCAGCAAGAAAGACGCGACCCGCGAGCACCCGTTCTGGCGCCTGTTGTCGAACTTCGCCAGTGCCAAGGTGGCGCCGGTGTCGGTGGTGCTGGCGCTGCTCGCCTTCGCCGGGGGCTTGTGGTACAGCCAGAACCTGAAAATCGGCGACCTCGACCAGGGCGCACCGGAGCTGCGCCCCGACTCACGCTACAACCAGGACAACAACTTCATCATCAGCAACTACTCGACCAGTTCCGATGTACTGGTGATCATGGTCAAGACGCCGTCGGAGAAGTGCTCGGTCCACTCGACCATGGCGCCGATCGACGAGCTGATGTGGACCATGGAAAACACCCCTGGCGTGCAGTCGGCGATTTCCTTGGTCACCGTTTCCAAGCAGGTGATCAAGGGCATGAACGAGGGCAGCCTGAAATGGGAAACCCTGTCGCGTAACCCGGACATCCTCAACAACTCCATCGCCCGGGCTGACGGCCTTTACAACGGCGACTGCTCATTGGCACCCGTGCTGGTGTTCCTCAATGACCACAAGGCTGAAACGCTGGAGCGCGTCACCGCCGTGGCCAAGGCGTTTGCCGACAGCCATGACAAGGAAGGCCTGCAGTTCCTGCTGGCGGCGGGCAACGCCGGTATCGAGGCAGCGACCAACGAAGTGATCAAGTCGGCCGAGCTGACCATCCTGATCCTGGTGTACATCTGCGTGGCAGTGATGTGCCTGATCACCTTCCGCTCGTTCGCCGCCACGCTGTGCATCGTGCTGCCCCTGGTGCTGACCTCGGTGCTGGGCAACGCGCTGATGGCCTACATGGGCATCGGGGTGAAGGTGGCGACCTTGCCGGTGGTGGCGTTGGGGGTGGGCATTGGCGTGGACTATGGCATCTATATCTACAGCCGCCTGGAAAGCTTCCTGCGTGCGGGGCTGCCGTTGCAGGAGGCCTATTACCAGACCCTGCGCTCGACGGGTAAAGCCGTGTTGTTCACTGGCTTGTGCCTGGCCATCGGCGTGTGCACCTGGATCTTCTCGGCAATCAAGTTCCAGGCTGATATGGGGCTGATGCTGACCTTCATGCTGCTGTGGAACATGTTTGGCGCACTGTGGCTGCTGCCGGCGCTGGCACGGTTCCTGATCAAGCCGGAGAAGATGGTGGGCAAGGAGGGGGGCTCGATTTTCGCCCATTGAATCGCAAGGGGGCCGCATTGCGGCCCAATTGCGACACAAGGCCGCTCCTCCACTAGGTTCGCGTGCCCGTGTGGAGGCAGCCTTGTGTCGCGATTGGGCTGCAAAGCAGCACCAGGGTTATAATGCCGCCACATCTTCCACAGGTACCCCCATGTCCCCCCTCGCCACCGCCCTGCAGTCCTGCGACATGCTCTTGATTGACGGCCTGCACGCCTTCGATTTCACCGCCGACGCATCCGGTCTCACCGTCGAATGCATGGACGGCCGCCAGCTTCGCCGCTGGTCCTTCACCCCCGAACAAGTCGCCGCCGCTATCGCCACCGGCGATGAATGGCAACTCAACGATGCCAACGGCGAGCATCGGCTAGTCTGTATGAGTGCCTTTCGTGCCCCGGATGATGACCAAGATGAACCGGACCTGGACGAGCCTGCTGACCGCTAGCCTGATGAGCCTGACAATCTCTGCCCACGCCGCCACCTTGCTGGTGGGCAGCTACACCGATGGCGCCAGCCAGGGTATCTACCGCTACCATTTCGACGACAAGGCCGGCCAAATCGGCCCCACGCCCCTGCAGGTGGTGAAAAGCGTCAGCCCTTCGTGGCTGGTGCTGTCGGCCGACCAGCGTCAGCTGTTCGCGGTGAATGAGACCCCGCAGGGCCATGCCAGCAGTTTCAGCATCAGCAGCAACGGCGAAATCAAGCCGCTCAACCAAGTGGTCACCCAGGGCGACGAGCCCACCCACGCCAGCCTCAGCCGTGACCAGCGCTACCTGTTTGTGGCCAACTACGCGGTCAACCCCGACCCCGGTGGCAGCCTGGTGGTGATCCCGGTGGCCAAGGACGGCACGCTCAAGCCCGTGGTGCAACAGGCCCGGCATAAGGCGAGCGGGGTCAACCCTGAGCGCCAGGCCGGTGCCCACGTGCATTCGCTGGTGCTGTCGCCGGATGGCCAGCACCTGTATGCCAGCGACCTGGGTGCCGACAAGGTGTTCATCTACCGCTACGACGGTGCCAGTGCGGACCACCCGCTGACAGCGGCGATACCTGCGTCCGTGGCCTTGCCGCCGGGCAGCGGTCCGCGTCACTTGCTGTTCGACGCCAAGGGCCGGCACGCCTACCTCACCCTGGAAATGAACGCCGAGGTGGTGATGTTCGATGTGCAGGACGGCAACCTGGTTGAACGCCAGCGCTTACCCCTGACCGAGCGCCAGGAGGCCGCAGCGAAGGCAGCAGGTGGCTTGCACCTGTCGGCGGACGGGCGCTTCCTGTACGTGAGCAACCGTGGCACAGCCAATGAAATTGTGGCGTTCAGCGTGGGCAAGCAGGACGGCCAGTTGACGTTCCTGCAGCGTCGCCCGGTAGAAGGTGATCACCCTCGGGAGTTTGCCCTGGACCCGAGTGACAACTTCCTGCTGGTGGCCAACCAGAAGAGCAACCAGATCGTGGTGATACGTCGCGATCCGCGCAGTGGCAAGCTGCTGGAGACGGTGCAGACGCTGAAGCAGGATGCACCCTCGGACCTCAAGTTCATCGAGTGATATCGATCAGCGTGATAATCGGTACTGCCGCAATGAATTTTTGCGTGCGGCCTCGGCGGCGTAAGTTTGACCCAAGGCCCAAAAGGGCCACCGTCAAACCACCGCCGTCGAGGTCAGCCCAGATGAACTTCAATCTCTTCCCGGTTATTGCCGCATCCGCCATTTCCGCATCGGTCGTCCTGCCAGCGCATGCCCATGCCGACAGCAGCAAGGCTTCTGCCACCCACAGCTACACCGAGCAGTACCTGCGCCAGAGCGCCAATTTCCATGCGGCCCTGAGTGGCAAGCACCACCACTGAGCCTTGTGCGGTGTCCTGTAGGAGCGGCCTGTGTCGTGACACAAGGCCGCTCCTACAAGGTATCGCGTGAACTTATTTGGCCATCACTGACCTGAACAGTTCCGAAGCCAGCCACCCCTCCAGCCAGCTCCGCACACGCGGATAAGCCGCCTCGGCGAACCACTGCGGTTCGACCCCGGCAAACTGGCGCATCAGGGGCAGCAACGCGGCATCGGCCATGCTCGGGTGGTCGGCCAGCAGGTAAGCCCGCCCCACCAGCAAGCCTTCGAGCTCCGCCAGCCAGGCCTCGGCCTGCTGGCGGTAATGCTCGCGGGAATGCTCCGGGTAACGTTCGGCATACTTGTACAGGTTCACGTGCGCCTTGAACGTGGTGTCATTGCGTGCAATCAGTGTTTCAGCCTGCTGCGCAGCCGCAGGGTTGGCCTGTAGCCGCCAATTCTGCGGGTCGTTTTGCGTCAGCGCCCAGCGCATGATGTCCAGGCTCTCTTCCAGTACCTCGGCACCGGTATCCAGCACCGGTACCGTGCCCTTGGGCGACAAGGCCAGCAGCTCTGCCGGCTTGTTCTTCATCGCCACCTCGCAGATTTCCACCTCGCAGCCGGCATAGCGCAGGGCCAGGCGCGCACGCATGGCCCACGGGCAGCGGCGGAACGAGTAGAGGATCACCCGCACACCTCCACGTCACTGAGGCCATTACCCTGGCGCCGCACCTGGATCTGGACCGGGATGCGCTCGTGCATTTCCTGTACGTGGGAAATCACCGCCACTTTGCGGCCCTGGGCTTGCAAGCCGTCGAGGGCGTCCATTGCCAGTTGCAGCGACTCGGGGTCGAGGCTGCCGAAGCCTTCGTCGATGAACAGCGACTCGATACGCAAGGTGCTGGACGCCATCGACGCCAGGCCCAGCGCCAGGGCCAGCGACACCAGGAAGGTTTCCCCGCCCGACAACGAGTGCACCGAACGCAGTTCGTCGCCCATCTCGGTGTCCAGCACCAGCAGGCCAAGGGCGCTGCCGCCGCGCTTGAGGCGGTAGCGACGGGCCAGCTGACGTAGCTGGGCGTTGGCGTGGTGCAGCAGCAGATCAAGGTTGTAGCCTTGGGCGATCTTGCGGAACACATCACCGGAGGCCGAACCGATCAGGGCATTGAGGCGGGCCCAGCGTTGCCACTGCTGGTGGGCCTGTTCGATTTCTGCCGCCAGCGCCTGGTGGGCCTGCTGCCGGCGCTGATCGTCGGCCTGTTGTGCACGCAATTCGGCGCATTGCTGCTCATGGTTGACCAGCCGCCCGCGCAGCTCGGTCAGGGCGTGTTCCAAGGCTTCGGCCGAGGTGTCCACGGTCATTTGTGCGGCGTGTTGTTGCAGGCGCTGCTCACGTTCCTGCAGCAGCACGCGGCCCTGCTCGATGGCTTTTTCCGCGGCTTGCAAACGCTGGCGCAATTCATTGACTTGCGCGTCATCCATGGCCAGCAGGCGATCGAGGCCGGCATCGTCCAGTTCCGGATGCTCGCTGCGCCACTGGGCGATCTGGGCCTGCAACTGTTGGCATTCGGCATCCAGTGCCTGTTGTTGCTGGGTATTGGCCTTGAGCTCGCTGGCCAGTTGCACGCCTTGGGTGCGCAGATCTTGCAGGCGCTGGGCGGTGTCGGCATCGAGGGCGCGGGCTTGTTCCAGCGTGGCTTCCATATGCTGCTGCCAGGCTTCGGCACTGGCATGTTCGCCTAGCAGCTCGCCGAGCGACGCCTGGGCCTGCTGGCGCTGTTCGTCGAGGGCCGCGAGTGTGTGTTGCAACTGCTGCAGGCCTTGCACGCGCGCCTGTTGCTGATCGCGCAGTTTGTCCAGCTGGGCTTGCCGGGCTTGCTGTTCTTCCTGTTCGTCCTTGCGCTGTTCCAGTTGCTGCAGGCGCTGGGCAATCTGCTGGTCGAGGGCGAGGAAGGCATTGGCCGGGTCGTCGTTGAGGGCCTTGAGCGCTTCCTCTGGCAGTACGCCGGCCAGGTCGTTCAGGCCTTGCTGCAACAGCTGTTCGTCGTTGGCCAGGGCCTGGTGCTGTTGCTCCAGATGGCGTTGGGCCTGTTGCTGGGCGTCGTGGGCCGCCTGCAATTGCTGGTTCAGGCGGGCGGCGTCTTTTTGCAGGGCCAGCAGGGCGCTCTGGCGTTTCTCGTCCTGGCTGATTTCTTCATCCAGGCGACGCAGCTGGCTGTCGAGCCAGGTGCTACGGGCCTTGTCGTCCTGCGGGGCGAGGGCTGGCCATAGGCTGTGTGCCTGTACCTGAGCCACCAGCGGTTGCAACTGTTCGCCCAGTTGCTGCTGTTGCTGCTGAAAGTCCTTGAGCTGGGCATTGACCACACCCAGCTGGGTACGCAGCTCCACCAGCTTGTTGTTGAGCGTTTCGACCTGCTTCTGCGCGGCGTGCTCTTCGGCCTGGTCATGGCGACCCAGGCTCTGCAGCAGCGCTTCTGGCTGATGGAAGGGGTGTTCGGCGCTGCCACAGACCGGGCAGGGTTCGCCGTCACGCAGTTGGTCACGCAGTTCTTCGACGCTGGTGTTGCGTGCCAGGCGTTGCCGTTCCAGCAGTTGACGGGTGAGGATCAACGCCTGCTCGGCGGCCTCCAGCTCGGCCTTGGCGGCGGTGCCTTCGGTAATCAGTTGCTGGCGTTGCAGCATGGCCTGCTGCTGTCGTTCGCGCAGGGCATCCAGCTGCTGGCGCAGCTCCTGTTCACGGCCGTGCAGGCGTGACATTTCTTCTACGGCGCGCTGCTGTTTGCGGTTGTCCTGCAGCATGCCGCCGAGCAGGTCGATCTGTTCGGCCAGGGCCTGGGGTTCGGCCTTGGCTTCACGGAACAACAGGTCGTAGGCGTCGCGCTCGGCCTGCAGGTGCGCATTGGCCTGGCTGGCCTGGGCCTGCAAGCCGGGTAGCTCTTCTCGGCCCTTGGTCAGGCGGCCACCGATCAGCATCACCTGTTTCAGTTGCGGCAGGTAGGCGTGCCAGGCATTGGCCAGGCCCGCCAGGTGCTGGCTGTCGGCAAGCGCGGTGTCGATCTGCGCCAGTTGCTGCACGCTGCGCTGCTGGTTGTCTTCCAGCTGCTGCAGTTGCTGCTGGCCGTCAGCGACCTGTTGTTGCGCCTGTTGGCTGATGCTGCGCTGGGCGGCCAGCTCCTGGTCCAGGCGTGCCAGACTGTCCTGCGCGGCAAAAGCCTGGCGCAGGCGCGGCGCGTTCTCGCTGTGCTGGGCCTGGCGGTCGGCAAGCGCTTGGCGCGCAGTGTCCAGCGCCTGTTCGAGTTCGCGGGTGCGCACCTGCAGTTCGGCTTGCTGCTGTTGCTGTTCGGCCATTTTCGCGGCCACTGGCGCCAGCTGTGCGCTCAGGGCCTGTCGGCGGTGGAACTGGTGACGCTGTGGGGCCAGGCGCTCCAGACGTGCCAGGTCCAGGCGTGGTTCGGCCAGCTGTTGCCAGTCCAGTTCGGCGGCCTGCAGCGTGGTGCTGGCTTCGGTGTGTTGGGCCTGTAGCTGGCGTTGTTCATTCAGCCAGTTGCGTTGCTGCTCCAGTTGGCGCTCGCCGGCCTGGTCGGCCTTGAACTGCTGTTGCGCCTGCTCCAGGCGCTGGTCGAGTTCGGTACGGGCCTCGGCAGCCATCGGCAGTAGATGGTTGGCGCGTTCTTTCAGGGCGTTGTGCGCCTCGCCGGCTTCGCGCGCCTTGCTGAAGGCACGCTGGCCCAGGCGGGTGTAGATCGCGGTGTTGGTGAGCTTTTCCAGCAACTCGCTACGGTCTTTGTCGTCGGCCTTGAGGAACGCGCCGAACTCGCTCTGGGCCAGCATCACCGCACGGGTGAACTGTTCAAAGTTCAGGCCCAGACGGGCTTCGACCAGTTGCTTGTATTCGTTCTTGCCACTGCCGAGCACTTGCTCGCTGTCGAGGTCGTAGAAGCTTTGACGGCTGTGCTGCAGTTTGCCGTTGGCCTTGTCGCGGGCGCGGTTGGCTTCCCAGCGGGCGCGGTAGCGGCGGCCGTCGATGCCGACGAAATCGACCTCGGCAAACCCGCTGCCGGTGCCACGGCGCAGCAGGTTGCGCGGGTCGGAGGTGGGGATGTCGCCGTCGGCGTCCGGCACCTTGGCCTCACGGCCAATGGCATTGAGGCGCGGCACGGTGCCGAACAGCGCCAGGCACAGGGCGTCAAGCAAGGTGCTCTTGCCCGCACCGGTAGGCCCGGTGATGGCGAACAGGCCAGCGCTGGCCAACGGTTCTGCGGTGAAATCGATGTCGATCGGGCCGGCCAGCGATGCCAGGTTCTTCAGGCGGATGGCGAGAATCTTCATGGCTGTTCCTCTTCCTGCTGCACGTCCTGCAACAGCAGGGCGAAGTCGGCCAGCGCCTGCTCGTCGGCGGGGTTGCCGTAGGCTTGCTCCCAGGCGCGGCTGAACAGGTCTTGCGGGGTCATCTGGGCCAGTTCGACAAAGGCCAGGTCATCGTCCTCGGCGTTGTTGCGGCCGGCGTACTCGGCGCTGATGCGGATCAGCCGTACCGCCTTGCCTTCAAGCGCGGTTTCGATCTGCTGGCGCAGGTCAGGTTGCGGCTCGTCGAGCATCACCCGCACCTCCAGCCAGGGCTGGCGGTTGGGGTCTTCAAGCAGGTCGACCACGGGCAGGTCGGCCAGTTGCTGCAACAGCTCGCCCAGCGGTGCCGGGCCCACCCGTTGCAGGGCCACGGCGCGTGGTACGGGGCGTGGCTCGACGCTGACCAGGCCGTTGCCGTCCAGCTCCACTTCCAGGACCTGGTGCGGGTAGTTGATTTCGGCGAACGACAGCGGGATTGGCGAGCCGCTGTAGCGGATGCGTTCTTCGCGGTTGACCTTCTGCGGCTTGTGCAGATGGCCCAGGGCGACGTAGCTGATAGCTTTGTCGAACAGCTTGGCCGGCAGTGCCTCGGCGTTGCCGATGATCAGGCTGCGTTCGGAGTCTTCCGACACCGCGCCACCGGCCATGTGCGCGTGGCTGATGGCGATCAGCGCCTGGTCTTTCTTGCGTTTCTTCAGGGCGGCGGCGATCAGTTGCTGGTGCACCTGGGTGATGCCTTGCAGGTAATCGTCACCCAGCTGCGGGCCGGTGACTTCGGCCGGCCGCAGGAAGGGCAGGGCCAGGCACCAGGCAGCGACCTTGCCCCGGCCGTTGGTCAACGGAATCAACAGGCGCTCGGCATCCAGCTGACCCTCGTCCAGCCAGTGCACACGGCCCAACGCATGGGTGCGCAGGCGGCGCATGAGTGCGGCGGGCAGCTCGATGCGCGAACCGGAGTCGTGGTTGCCGGCGATCATCACAATGTCCAGCTTGGGCTGTTGCTCATGGGCCTGGACGATGAAGTCGTAGAGGCGTTCCTGGGCTTTGACGGGTGGGTTGACGGTGTCGAAGATGTCGCCCGCAATCAGCAGCGCATCCGGCTGGCGCAGGCGCAGCTGGCCGAGCAGCCAGTCGAGGAAGCAGGCGTGTTCGAAGTCGCGTTCCTGGCCGTGCAGGCTTTGGCCCAGGTGCCAGTCGGAGGTATGAAACAGACGCATGGATGACCTGTTGGTGTCGAGTCGAGCAAGCGAGGGCTTGGCTTGGGTGATGGGTGTTGCGCAAGGGCGGTATGGTAACCCAAGCACGGGGCCGCTGTGCGGCCCGAAAGTTCAGCGCTTGATCTCATAGGCGCACGGTGCTGGTTGTCCTACAGGCAAGCCCGCGCATTAAACCCCTTGTTCATGGATGGCATTGGCTTATCGCGGTAGCGTCCTGCGACTCCAGGCGTTGACGCGGGTTGCCACGTTGGTTCCATGAAAAGCTGACATTGATAGCAGGGTGTCGCTCATCTCGGTTTGCCCCACGGACGTGTCGCGGCAAAGCGTCGAGCACACGCTCGGCCATTTCCGCCTTGAACGTTCTGTGAGCTGGCTCTCGCTTTGCACCAGGGATCAAGCTTGCCCTCAAAAGTAGGCTGATTTACCCTCCAAAACGGCCATGATCACGGCTATTCGAAACCCACGGACGACAATCACAGGAGTCACCAATGGAAGGCATCCCTCAGACCCAATCATCCCCGGATAACCTCAAGCCAAAATGGCGGGAGCGTTTCGCCTTCTTCGATCAGTACGGCGCCCCCACCTCCGAGTCCTACAAAGCCGCATTCCGCGCCTTGCCATTCGGGAAGAAGTTGCTGATCAACAACAATTTCATAGCCTTTTTCTTCGGCCCGATCTATTGGTTCGTGCTGGGGCTGTGGAAGAAGAACCTGGTCATGCTGGCCATCATCATCGGCATCGGGCTGCTGCTGAGCGTCTATGAGGTGGCGACGGGCAGCGAAATCCCGCGTCCTCTGGATAACGGTATCAGCATGGGGTTTGCGTTTCTGTACAGTTTCCTGACCAACCGGGCCTATTACCTGAAGCAGGCCAAAGGGCAGCAGAGCTGGAACCCGTTCGAGGGGCAGCGGTTCATCTGACTCGGCTGGTACATTCGGCAAGCATTGTCAGGGGCGGCCATGAGCTGAAAATTCGCAACCAGCCACTGCGCATCACTTGGGATAGAGCGGCGGCAAGCTGCCGCTCTCGCCCGCCGGCAGCAACACCTGCTCAGCTGGCGGAATGGTACCAATCGCCCGCCACAAATCCTCCCCCTGCCAATACTGCCCGCTCTCGCTGTACAACGCCCCGTTCAACCCATCCAGCGCATCCGACAACGGCACGAAGCGCGCCGCCATCTCGGCCAGGGTTTCCGGTTGCTGCCGGGCCCAGGCATCCAGCGCCTGGCGCGTAGCCTGGGGGTCGTTGGCCTGGCATGCGCGCTTGAGGTCGTCCAGCAAGGTGCGTGGGCTTGGCCCGTTCTGCGCGGTGCGCAGCACCGCTGGCCGCGAACGGGCGCGCCACCACAGGGCAAAGCCCAGCACGGTGGTCAGGGCGAGTACCAGTGTGGACAGCTGCCAGGGCCACAGCAGGGTGCTGGCGCTGCTGTTGTCGCCCACCGGGGTGTCGGCGCTCAGTGCCGGGTTGTCCAGCACGTTCAGCGTGCGCGCTGGCAGGCTGCTGTGCTCCAGGTGGTCTTCGCGGGTGTTCCACCAGGCCACTTCCAGCGCCGGCAAGGCCAGCGTGCCGCTGTGGGTCGGCACCAGGGCCTCGCGCTCCTCGCGGTTGGCGGTCATGCCCCGTTCGCTGATTTCGTTGCGCAGCAGCGGCTGGTCAGGGTAGCGGCGCAGGCCGATGATTTCTGTGGCCGGCAGCGGCGGCAGTTGGGTGCTGGACAAGCCTTCGGCACGCAAGGTGATGTTGCGCGTCAGCGAGTCGCCAATCTGTACTTGCTGGCTGCCCGGGTCGGGGCTCCAGTGCTCTTCCAGGGTCAGGCTGCTGGCTGGCAACCACGGCAAGCCAGCCGGCCAGGCTGCCGGAATCGGCCGTACCGTGAGGCGCAAGGGCAGCGAGCTGACCTGCACCTGGTGGCCGGCGCGGGCCGTGCCATTGGCCTGCGCTGCTTCGTCGCTGCTGGCAGCTGCCGTGGCGGTGAACGTCAGCGACGGGATATCGAGGGTGCCGCTTTGCTGGGCATACACCGCATAGCGGGTTTCGATCACGCCGTGACGCACGCCGTTGATTTCCTTTTCATACGTGCGCGACTCGCCCAACGGCTCGACCTTGGCGTTCTCCAGTTGCAGGGGGCTGAGGCTGCTGTCGTCGTACAGCGCTACCGAGTGGTAGATGCGCAGGGTCAGCACGGCTTGGGCTTGGACATAGACGTCATGGCTGTCGAGGGTCGCTTCGATGAAGACCTGAGCGTTGTCCTGGCGGCTGGCATCGGCCTGCAGCACTTGCAATTCGATGGCCTGGCTGTGCGACTGGCCCAGCTGCAGCTCGGGGATGCGCAGGCTACCGCTGCGCCGTGGCAGCAGGGTGATGATCCAGCGGGTGCTGGCGCGGGTTTCGCCGTCCAGGGTGTGCAGGCTGTTCAGCTGGCGCGTGCCGCGCACTTCGAAGTCACCTTCCAGGGCGCGCAGGTCAGGCTTGCCGAACTGGGTGACGTCCTGGCTTTCCAGGGTCAGTTCCAGGCTTTCGCCCGCTTCCAGGCGGGTGCGGTCGACGCTGGCCTGCAGCAGCGGTTCGGCGTGGGCCAGTACGGCCCATAGCAGGGTGAGGAGAAAGACGCCGAAGCGACTCATCGTGATTTTTCCTGATGCAATTGCTGTTCATACCAGAATTTGCGTCGCAGCAGCTCTGCCGGGTTGTCGGGAATTTCCCGCAGCCATTGCTCCAGGGCTTGGCGCTGTTCGCCGTCGAGGCTGGTCGACACCGGGCGCTGTGGCGGCTGGATGACACTGTCGTCGCCGGCCTGGTTGCCGGGTGCGGCCTGGCTGTTGCTGCTGCTTTCGCCGGGTTGTTCGGGGCTGGCCTGTTGGTCGTCGCCGGGTGTGCCTTGGGCCGGGCTGCTGGCCGAGCTGCTGTTGCCTTCGGTTTCGCTGCCGGGCGTGTCTTGGGCATCGCTGCCGGGCGGTTGTTCCTCGGTCTTGGCTTCACGTTGCTGCAGCAGTTGCTGCACCAGCGCCTGGTTGTCCAGCGCGGCCTGCAGGTCGGGCTGACGCTCCAGGGCTTGCTCGTAGGCATCCAGGGCGGCGTCCAGCTCGCCACTGTGGGCCAGGGCATTGCCTCGATTGTAGTGGGCTGCTGCAGTGTCGCCTTGGGAAAATGCCTCGGCGGCACCGGCATAGTCGCCGGCCTGGTACAGGGCCATGCCGCGCCATTGCGGATTCTGGAAGTGACGCGCAGCGCTGGCCGGGCGGTTTTGTTCCAGCAGCTTCTGACCTTGCTGGTCGGGGCGCAGCCACAGATCGTTGAGCTCGAAAGCCTGGCCAGGCTGCGGCAAGGCCAGCAGCAGCGGCAGGCAGAACAGCCAGCCGCGCCGGCCGGCGCAGGCGGCCAGCAGCAACAACGGAATCAGCAGCCAGTAACCTTGGTCGGCCCAGCTGTCCAGTTGCAGGGTCTGGCCGTCATTGCGCCCGCTCCGCGGGTTGTCGAACAGGCCCAGGCCACGCAGGTCAAGGTCGTCGATGCGGGCGTGCCGGTAGCGCCCGCCCGTGCCGCTGATAAAACCCTTCAGGCTGGCGCTGTCCAGGCGAGGCAAGAGGATGCCGCCCTGGTCGTCTTTAAGGTATTCGCCATTGGCCTGGCGCACCGGGGCGCCTTCGCGGCTGCCGATGCCCAGCATCAGCAGGCTTGGGCCTTGGCGACCTAGGGCCTGGGTGATGCCCTGGCGCTCGGCGGCGCTGAGTGCCGAGCCTACCAGCAGCAGGCGGCCTTGGCCGAGGCCGCTCTGGGCCAGCAGCGCCAGGCCTTTTTGCACAGCCAGGTCGGCACGCTGGCCGGGTTTTGGCATGATCGACGGGTCGATGGCCTCGAGCAAATTGCGGGTGGTGGCCAGGTCGTCGGACAGCGGCACCAGGGTGTGCGCGGAGCCGGCATACACCACCAGCGCCGTCTGGCTGTCGCGGCGGTGTTCAAGCAGGTCGAGGATCTTGCGCCGGGCCTGTTCCAGGCGGTTGGGCGGGCTGTCCTCGGCGAGCATTTGCGGGGTCAGTTCGAGCAGGATCACCAGGGGGTCGGCCGGGCGCTGACGGCTTTCTTCCAGCCGCTGCCAACTGGGCCCGAGCAGCGCCAGGATCACCAGTAACCAGGCGAGGCCCAGCGCCACCCACGGCAGTTTGCTGGTGCTGCCGCTGCCGCCACCCAGCAGTACACCATGGAAGGCGGGTGGCAGAATCATCTGCCAGCGCCCGGCACGCTTGCGCCGGTGCCACAGCTTGTACAGCAGCCAGCCGAGCACGGGAACCGCCAGCAGCCAGAGCGGGCGCAGCCATTGGGGCCACAAGTCGATCATCGCCGCCTCCTTAAACGCAGGCGCTTCAAGCGCTGGCGCCATTCCGGGTGCGGCTGCAGGAAGCGCGGCTTGCGCAGCAGGCGCTGCAACAGGTTGTCGGGCCACTGCACGGCTACCACCAGCAACACGCTGAGCAGCAGCGCCAGCGCCAGGGGCCAGGCGTACAGGGCCTGGGCTGTGCGCGCCTGGGTCGGTTGCTGGGCTACTGGCTCCAGTTGGTCGAGGGTATCGCCGATAGCGTCCAGTTCGGCGCCGTCATGGGCACGGAAGTAGGCGCCGTGGGTGATGTCGGCAATTTCCTTGAGCGCGGCTTCGTCCAGGTCCAGGCTCGGGTTGAGGCCGAGCAGGCCTGGGGTGCCACTGGCTTCGGGGTTGGCGCCGATACCGATGGTGTAGATGCGCACGCCTTCCTGGGCCGCCAGGCGGGCGGCTGTCAGCGGGTGAATCTGCCCGCCGTTGTTGGCACCGTCCGTGATCAGCACCAGCACCCGGCTTTGTGCCGGGCGTTCGCGCAGCCGTTTGACCGCCAGGCCAATGGCGTCGCCGATGGCGGTGTTCTTGCCGGCGATGCCGATCTGCGCCTCGATGAGGAAGGTGCGCACGGTGCGCCGGTCAAAGGTGAGCGGCGCCTGCAGGTAGGCCTGGCTGCCGAACAGGATCAGGCCCACACGGTCGCCTTCACGGTCTTGCAGGAAGTCGCCCATCAGCGCCTTGACCAGGTCGAGGCGGCTGATGTCCTCGTTCTTCCACTGCATGTCGGGGAAGTCCATCGACCCGGACACGTCCACCGCCACCAGCAGGTCGCGGCCGCTGGCGGCGATCGGCACCGGTTCGCCCAGCCATTGCGGGCGAGCGGCGGCGCACAGCAGCAACAGCCAGATGACGACGAACGGTGCCTGCTGGCGCCAGGTGGGCAGGTTGAGCCGTGCGCGGCGCCCGGCCAGGCCTTCCAGCTCGTTGAGGAAGCCCACCTTGAGCACCGGTTCACCGCTGTCGGCGGCGGGCAGCAGCAGGCGCACCAGCCATGGCAGCGGCAACAGGGCGAAGACCCACGGCCAGGCCAGTTCAAACATGCTTGCGGATCCAGGTTTCGACGGCTTGGCTGAGCCCGGCGATGGCCTTGTCATCGAGCTTGCACTCGGGTTTATAGGCGCCTTCGACCAGTACCATCCAGCGGGTCAGGCCGGCGGCCGGGCAGCGGTTGTCGAGAAAGGCCAGCCACTGGCGGCCGTTGAGGGTGTGACTGTTGGCGCCTGGGTAGTGGTTGCGGCACAGGCGTTTGAGCAAGGCGTTGATCTGTTGCAGCCAGGCGCCGGCCGGGGCGCCGTCATACGGGCGTGGCAGGCGGGCCAGCTCGGCCAAGGCCTCCAGGCGTACCGGGTCCAGGGGTTGTTCGGCGCGCACGATGCGGCGTTTGCCTGGGCGCCAGCGGCGCAGCCGCCACAGGCCCCAGCCCAGGAGTGGCAGGACGGCCAGCAGCAGCCACCAGCCTGGTGCGGGTGGCCACAGGCTGACCGGTGCCGGGGCGATCAGTGGGTGCAACTGGTCGAGCGGGTTCATGACGCGCTCCGTGGACGCTGGGCGTTCAGGTACTCGCGCAGTTGCTCGATCATTTCGCTTTGCGTGCTCAGTGGCATCAGGACCACCCTCAGCTTTTGCGCCATCAGCTCCCAGCGCTCGATGCGGGCCTCGGCCTGCTGGCGGTAGGCCTGGCGCAGGTTGGCGTCGAGGGTGTCGAGCTCCAGCTGGGCGCTGCGCTGGGCGAAGCGCAGCAGGCCGGCGGCGGGCAACGCGTGGTCGAGCGGGTCGGATACCGGCAGCAACAGCAGGTCGCAATGCCGTGAGAGCATGGCCAGGTGCTGTTCCACCTGGGCGCTGAGCGAGCGCTCATCGCAGATCACGATGGCCAGGCTGCCGGGGCGTAGCACTTCGCGGGCGCGGCGCAGGGCCAGGCCGAGGCTGTCGGCCCCGGGTATGGCTTCGGTGTGCAGTGACTGGTTGACCTTTGCCAAGCGGTTGAGCAGTTGCAGCAGGCTCTGTTTGCTGCGTCGGGGCTTGATCTCGTGGTGTTCGTTGTCGCCGAACACCAAGCCGCCGATGCGGTCGTTGTGGCCCAGCGCTGCCCAGCCGAACAGTGCCGCCGCCTGGGCCGCCAGCACGGACTTGAACATCAGCCCTGAACCGAAGAAAAGCCGTTGGCTTTGTTCGACGAGGATGAAGATCGGCCGCTCGCGTTCTTCGTGGAACAGCTTGGTGTGCGGCTCCTGGGTACGCGCAGTGACACGCCAGTCGATGTTGCGCACATCGTCGCCGGCCTGGTAAACGCGCACCTGGTCGAAGTCCACGCCGCGCCCGCGCAGCCTGGAATGGTGCAGACCGACCAGCGGGCTGCGCTGGCCGGGCTTGGAAAACAGCTGGATTTCGCGCACGCGGTGGCGCATGTCGATCAGCTCGGCAAGGCCAATGCGGATGCCGTGTTCGGCCAGCTGCGCAGTGGGCATGGGGTCAGGCAACGGCGACGACGTCGAGGATGCGCTGGACCACGCGGTCCTGGTCGATCCCTGCCGCCTCGGCCTCGAACGAGAGGATGATGCGGTGGCGCAGGACGTCGAACAGCACGGCCTGGATGTCTTCGGGGCTGACGAAGTCGCGCCCGGCCAGCCAGGCATGGGCACGCGCGCAGCGATCCAGCGAGATGGAGCCACGCGGGCTGGCGCCGTAGGCGATCCAGTCGGCCAGCTCGGTGTCGAACTTGGCCGGGGTGCGGGTGGCCATGACCAGCTGCACCAGGTATTCCTCCACTGCGTCGGCCATGTACAGGCCAAGGATTTCCTTGCGCGCAGCGAAGATGGCCTGCTGGCTGACCCGGCGCTCAGGCTTGGTCTCGCCGCCCAGGGCTTCACCCCGGGCCTGCGCCAGGATACGCCGCTCTACGGCGGCGTCGGGGAAGCCGATTTTTACATGCATCAGGAAGCGGTCGAGCTGGGCTTCGGGCAGCGGGTAGGTGCCTTCCTGCTCGATCGGGTTCTGCGTGGCCATGACCAGAAACAGCGGCGACAGGTCATAGGTGCTGCGGCCCACGCTGACCTGGCGCTCGGCCATGGCTTCGAGCAGCGCCGACTGCACCTTGGCCGGTGCGCGGTTGATTTCGTCGGCCAGCACCAGGTTATGGAAGATAGGCCCCTGCTGGAACACGAAGCTGCCGGTTTCCGGGCGGTAAATCTCCGTGCCGGTGATGTCGGCCGGGAGCAGGTCGGGGGTGAACTGGATGCGATGGAACTGCGCTTCGATGCCTTCTGCGAGTTCTTTGATGGCTTTGGTCTTGGCCAGGCCCGGTGCCCCTTCGACCAGCATGTGGCCGTCGGCCAGCAGCACGATCAACAGCCGTTCGACCAGTTTCTCCTGGCCTAGGATCTGGGTAGAAAGAAAAGTGCGCAGCGCGATCAGCGCTTCACGGTGTTCCATCGGCGACGGTTCCTGGTAGGGGCCTGAGGCGGCGTGAGGCAGCAGCCTTGGCAAGGGGGGATACTTTAATCTATCCGGGGGGGCGACCACCAATGGCGGCGGGTAAATTTATCGTTGCAGCCGGGCATGCGGGCAAAGAAATGTCCCACGTATGGCTGGCCATTGCCTGATGGTCCGTGACGGCGTGCTGGCGCCTGCTTGTGCTTTTCGGACAAGCAGGAGGCACGATGATGAAAATGAGCAGCGCCAGCACGGCAAACCTTACGCCGGTCACCCTGCGATTTGGCGTGTTCTTCGATGGCACCGGTAACAACCTGCACAATGCCACGACGGAGGGTGAGCAGGGGGACAAGGGCGGCAGCTATGGCAACGCCTTGAGCAATGTGGCCCTGTTGCATGCGTTGTATCCGGCTGATGCGGCCTATGCCGACGGGCCGCAGGCGTTCTTGAAGCGCTATGTGGAAGGCGTGGGCACGCTGGCGGGTGAAGCCGACCATGTCTACGCCTCGGCCACCGGGCATGGGCGCACAGGGGCCGAGGCGCGGGTTGCCGAGGCGTTGCAGGGAATGGCCGAGCAACTGCAGGCGTGGCGCCAGGCGCATCCGCAGGCAACGCTGGAGGGGGTCGAGTTCGATCTTTTCGGTTTCAGCCGCGGTGCGGCGGCGGTGCGGCATCTGGCCAACCTGCTGCACGAGGGCGCGGGCGGGCTGTTGTCGGTGGCGTGCGAAACCTCGATCAACTTTATCGGCCTGTTCGACACCGTGGCGGCGATCATCGCGCCCTTACAGGGTGACTTCGACCCTGCAGACGGCCGCCACGGTGGCCTGCGCCTGGGCCTGGGTGCGGGTATTGCCCGGCACGTGGTGCAACTGGTGGCCGAGGATGAGCGGCGGCATAACTTCCCGCTGGTGCGCAGTGGCCACGACATCGTGCTGCCGGGCGTGCACTCGAATATTGGGGGTGGTTACCCGGAGACCCTTCTGGAGCAGGTGCTGCTGTGCAAGCCGCAGTCCCAGTGTGTGCCTGCAGGCACGCGTGTCGAGCAGTGCCGCGTACATGCCAAGGTGAGCGCCTTGCTGGCTTCGACGTTTGCTGATATTGGCGAACCCAGGCCGCAAGTGATGACCTGGGAGGAGCCGATTGCCGGCGGGCGTCGGGACGAGGCGCAAAAGCAGGTCTATGCGGCGGTGTACCGGGAGCGGTACGTGGCGGGGCACTTGTCCCGGGTGTACTTGAGCGTGATGCGGGCGTTGGCGGTGCGCGCTGGCGTGCCGTTTGCGCCGTTGGGGGCGCAGGCTGAGCATCGGCTGCCGGAAGAGTTGTCGGGCATCAGCCGAAAACTGCATGCCTTCGCCTTGGGGGAAACTGGCCAAGTGGGGTTGAGCGAGGAAGAACAGCGGATGTTGCGCGACAGATACATGCATACGTCAGCGAACTGGAATGCACTGAAGGGCTTGCGCAACAGTGTGCTGGATGTGCTGTTCGTCAATCGGCCGGGGGCAGGCGGGCGCGTGGTGCATGCCAACCCGGCGCAATGAATGACTGATCCTGGCCTGGCAATGCTGCACCGGGCCTACAGGGCGCGCGCCAGCTGTTCAGTCGCGCGCCTTCTGGCTGAATACGTCTCCTGTGCCAGGGTCAGCAGCACCGTCAGCAGCATGAACACCACCGATGCGACGAAAATCCCGTTGGGCAGGCGCTGATCGAGCATCCAGCCGAACGCCACCGGCCCGATGGCACCGCCGACGTTGAACCCGGTCGACACCAGGCCGAAGGTTTTGCCCTCGGCCCCGGGTGGCGCCGCCGCCTTGACCAGCATGTCCCGTGATGGGGCGATGACCCCGGTGAGCAAGCCGATGGCACCCAGTACGACCACCAATGCCCAGCCCTGCAGCAGCCCCAGCGCCACCAGCGCGGTCAGCGCAGCCGCCAGCGCGAAGGCCAGTGCCGCCACCAGGCCATGGCGCCGGGTACGGTCGGCCAAAGCGCCCCCGCACAGCACGCCGGCTGCGCTGCTCAGCAGGAAAGCGGTGAGCGCGGCGTTGGCCCAGGCCAGTGTCAGGCCTTGGCCCTGGACCAAAGCGGCTACGGAGAACTTCTCGATGGCGCTGGTGCTCAGGTTGAGCAGGATGAACAGCACCGTCAGCACGCCGATCATGGGGGTGAACAAGCGTACCCGGCCTGTTGTTGCGGCCGGGCCTGCGCCTTGTGGGTTGGCAGGCCTGGCGACCCGGTACACGCCACTGCCTGGTATCGAAATCAGCAGCAGCGCGGCTACCCCGAATGCCGCGCCCGCCGCCAGGGCTGCCCGCGTGCCGAACGCTGCGGCGATGCCAAGAAATACTGCAGGTGTAACGGCCGAACCGAGGAAACCGGCAAAGGTATGAATAGAGAACGACCGCCCCAGGCGCGCGGGCTCGATGCCGTTGGCCAGCAGCGCATAGTCGGCCGGGTGGTACACACCGTTGGCCAGGCCAGCCATGGCCATCGCCACCAGCAATACCGCATACCCGGGGCTGGCCGCCAGCAGCACGAAGCTGAGGCTGCCCAGCAACAGCCCGGCCTTGAGCACTTTACGTGCACCATAGTGGTCGACGGCATAACCCAGCGGGGCCTGTACCAGCGCGGAGACGATGTTGAACACCGCCAGGGCTACGCCCAGCTCTACGAAGCCTACGCCCAGCAGGCCGGGCAGCACGGGCAGTAGCGCCGGGATCAGCATGATGTGCACATGGCTGACGAAGTGCACGGCAGCAATTTGGGTCAGCAGCTTGGGGCCAGCGTGGGGCATGTCGATACCTGTTGAACAGCGTGCGCCCCTGGCGCACGGCAAGGTGGTGGAAAGCCCGCTTAGCGGGAGGCGCCCCGCAAACCGGGCAGGCGACCGTTCAGGACAACGTGGGCCAGCAGACCAATGACCAGGCCCCAGAAAGCCCCGCCAATGCCCAACAGGCTGATGTTGGCCGCCGCCGCCAGGAAGGTGATCAGTGCTGCCTCGCGTGAACGGGCATCGGCCAGGGCGCTGGCCAGGCTGGCGCCGATGGTGCCCAGCAGGGCAAGGCCCGCCAGGGTGGTGATAAAGGTGCCCGGCAGGGCCATGAAGACACTCGCCAGCGTGACCCCGAACACCCCGACGAGGATGTAGCAGACACCGGCGGCGATACCCGCCACCCAGCGCTTGTCCGGGTTTTCATGGGCTTCCTTGCCGGTGCAGATGGCCGCGGTGATGGCCGCGATGTTGAACGCGTGTGAACCGAAGGGCGCCATCAGCAACGAGCCGATGCCGGTGACGGCGACAATCGGGTTGGCGCTGGTCTTGAAACCATCGTTGCGCAGCACCAGCATGCCGGGCATGTACTGGCCGGTGAGGGTGATCAGGAACAACGGCAGGGCCACGCTGAGGGCCGCGTTGAGGGAGAAGGTGGGCGCGGTGAAAACCGGTGAGGCGAATTCCAGCCGCAACGTGGTCAGGCCCACTTGCCCCTGCAGCAACAGGTAGCCCAGGCCCAGCAGCAGTATGGCGACCACGGCGTAACGGGCGGTGAAGCGTTTGAAGGCCACATACGCTGCAATCAGCAGCCCGGCGAGGGTGGGGTCGACCGACAGGCTGGCAAAGGCACCGATGCCGAACTGCAGCAGGATGCCGGCCAGCAGGCCGGCGGCAATGCCGCCGGGCACGACGCGCACCAGCCGCTCGAAGCACCCGCTCAGCCCCAGCACCACGAAGCCGGCGGCCGACAGCAGGTAGGCACCTATGGCCTCGCTGTAGGGCACGCTGGCCAGGGCGGTGACCAGGAACGCGGCGGCTGGCGTGGACCAGGCTGTGATGACCGGCTCGCGGCTGTACCAGGACAATGCCAGGCCGCTGAGGCCGACGCCGATCGACACCGCCCAGACCCACGATGACGTCAGCTCCGGGCTCAGCCCGGCCACTTTGGCCGCCTGGAACACCAGGATGAACGTGCCGCCGTAGTTGACGATCACCGAAACGATTCCGGCAATCACCGGGTGAAGGATGTCTGTCAGCCTGAGCGGGGTTGTAGAGCTTTGAGCAGGCGCGTCCATGGTTGCCTCTGGTAATGGTCAGATGAGGAGCAGTTTTGTGCGGCGAAGGGGTAATCCGACTGCAGCGTCATTGGCCCTTTCGCAGCCCAAGGCTGCTCCTGAAGAAAAAGACTGCCCGACAGCGACAGGCTGCCGGGCAGGTTTGGGCGTCAGTTGGCCAGCGCCACCAGCAAGCTTTTCAGGTGATTACTGCCTTGCGCATCCAGCGGCTGCAGGGGCAGGCGTGGGGCGCCGACCTCCTGGCCGAGCATTTTCAGGCCGGCCTTGATGGTGGTCGGCAGGCCACGGCGGGTGATGTACTCCAGCAGCTCGTACTGGCGGTAGAACAACGCACGGGCTTCGGCCAGATCGCCTTGTTGTACGGCGTCCCACAGCGCCAGGTTGAGTGCCGGGATCAGGTTGGGCGCGGCGGTACACCAGCCCGTGGCGCCGGCCACCAAGGCTTCCAGGGTCAGCGGGTTGCAACCGTTGTAGAACGCCACCTGACCATCTGTAGCCGTGAACAGGCGGTGCATGCGCTGGATGTCACCGGTGCTTTCCTTGACCATGGTCACAGTGGGCACTTCGCCGAGGATACGCAGGATCAGCTCCACCGACAGGTCGGTGCCGCTGGTGCCCGGGTTGTTGTAGAGCATGATCGGAATGTCGATGGCGGCGCCGACCGCCTTGTAGTGGGCGACCACTTCGGCTTCGGTGAGCTTCCAGTAAGAGATGGGCAGCACCATCACCGCCGTAGCACCGCAGGCCTGTGCCAGGCGGGCACGCTGCACGGTGCGGGCGGTGGTCAGGTCGGAGACGCTGACCACGCTGGGTACGCGCCCGGCAATGCGTACCTGGCTGAAACGCACCACGGTTTCCCATTCGCTGTCGGACAGGTAAGCCCCTTCGCCGGTGCTGCCCAGCGGCGCGATGGCGTGCACGCCGTCTGCAATCAGGCTATCGATGGACGTGCCCAAGGCGTCCAGGTCGAGTGTGCCGTCTGCCGTGAAGGGAGTGATGGTGTAGCCGATAACGCCGCGAATTACAGGTGTAGACATGACCAGGCACCTTTGCCGTTGTTGAGGAAAGAGTACAGCTTCGATCAGCCCAGGCAGTCGCCATGGGCACGCAAGGCTCGGCGCGCGTAGTAGCTGAAGGCGGCACCGTGACGTTTGGGGGTGGAAATCCAGTCGTGGGCCTCTTTGCCCAGTGCTTCGGGGATGGGGCGGATGTCACCGGCGCCCATGGCCAGCAGTTGCATCTTTGCTGCGCGCTCGAACAGCAGGGCGAGCACGCAGGCTTCCTCGATCGAACGCCCAGCGATCAGCAGGCCATGATGGGAAAGCAGGATTGCGCGCTTGTCGCCAATCGCGTTCGCGATGATTTCGCCTTCTTCGTTGCCCACCGGCACACCGGGCCATTCCTTGAGGAATGCACAGTCGTCGAACAGGGGGCACAGGTCCATGTGCGAGATGGCCAGCGGAACTTCCAGCATCGACAAGGCGGCGCTGTGCAACGGGTGGGTGTGGATGATGCAGTTGACGTCGGGGCGGGCGCGGTACAGCCAGCTGTGGAAGCGGTTGGCCGGGTTGGCCATGCCACGGCCTTGCAGCACCGTCAGGTCTTCGTCCACCACCAGCAGGTTGGAGGCAGCGATTTCGTCGAAGCCAAGCCCCAGTTGTTGGGTGTAGTAGGTGCCAGGTTCCTGCGCACGCGCAGTGATCTGCCCGGCCAGGCCAGAGTCGTGGCCGCCGTCGAACAGGATACGGCAGGTGAGGGCGAGCTTTTGTCGCACGGTGTAGGTGTTGTCGGTCAGCGCTGTCAGCATCTGTTGCTGGGCGAGTTTGACAAGCTGGTCCTTGGGGGTGTGCATGGTGGTCGTCATGGGCGGTACCTGCAGGGAAAAGGGCGGGCGCTGGCTGATCGTCGTGATGGCGCTGCCAGGACACACAGCGATCTTAATGACACCTTGTGTCATTAGCAAGCCTTGTGTCATATCAAGTGAAGGTCGGCAGGCGTCATGGGGAATGGAGTGTTCAGGCTGTCCATGCCGCAGCGGCTGCGGCAGAGGTTGAATGCAGGATTCGGGCATGCAGGCATGCGTGGTACGTTCTGTTAGCAAAACCACGAGATGCTGAAACCTGGCGCGATCAAGTTGGGCGCGGGCTTGCCCCGCGAACACCGGCGAAGCCGATGCCATTCACCGCGCTGGATTCTTCGCGGGCAAGCCCGTTCCTACAGGTATCGCGCAGGCTTGAGGCTGATGCAATACCTGTGGGGACAACGGTCTTGCACAACACCTGAAAGCTAGCGCGATCAAGTTGGGCGCGGGCTTGCCCCGCGAACATCGACGGAGCCGGTGCCATTCACCGCGATGGTTTCAGGCATATGCAGTACCTCATGCGCCTATGCAAAGGTCATCCCGTCGGGTGGCCATATCCCTTTGCGGGTACTGCCGGAAAGCATCTGAAATGGCGGTGATCAGCTGCGCATCCGTGATCGGGTCCAGCCCTGGAAAACGCTTGCCATTACAGTCACTGTCATGCGTAAGCACGGCCTCGACGCTGGTGTGGTTATCCCGATAAACTTGCCTGATCGCCCGGGCTTCCTGATCCTTGTCGTCCTCGCATTGCAGGGCATGGTGAATGGCCAGGGCCGCGCCAAACGCCAGGGCCGGGGTTGCAATACCGTGCTTGCGGGCAAGGTCGATGCTGCTGAGGATGCGTTCGTTGCGTTGCAGCTTGCGCAAGGGGTCGCGGCCTACCCGGGCGCAGGGGTCTTTGAACGAGGTTTTGCAGCGCTCGAGGAATGCCTCGGCAAAGCGGCTGACCACCTCGGCCATCTGTGGGTATTCGGCCACCAGTGCGGGCGCGACCTCCTGGCGAATCAGGCGCTCGGCCAGTTCACTCACCCGCGCATCGCCCATGCCCTGGCCGACCCAGGCATGGCCCAGCAGGCTGGCGTACCAGGCCACGATGGCGTGCGGGCCGTTCCACAGGCGGTTCTTGATGATCTGGATCTGGGCGATGTCTGGCACTGTCTTCACCTGGCGCAGGCGTTCGAGCAGATCGCTGCCGCGTTCGGCGTAAAGCGGCATGTCAGCTTCGCTGTTGAACAGCACCAGATGCAGCTGGCTCATGGCGCTGCTGGGCTGTGCAAAGGGCCTGAAGTGGCCGATCAGCCGTTCGTACTCTGGTAGCGGCGCTGAAGGTTTGCGGGTGCTTGCGGGCTCGTCTTCCAGGCTGTTCTGGAACATCTGTGACTTGATGCGCAGTTGCCGTACCAGCGCGTCATTGCCCAGTTTGGACACGATGCGGCTTACCACCGTTTCGGCGAAATGGGTCTTTTGCATAACCTGCTCGCTGATCGCAGGCGGGCACAGTAGCGACAACTCGGCTTGCACATGACGCCGCACGAACGCCGCACCGCCAACCTTGTTCAGCACGATCAGCAGGGTCAGCTCCCGGCCTCGGCGCTCGAAGCGTTGCAGCAGGCCTTGGGCGATCACCCTGGCCTGGCTTCTGATGGCCTGCTCGGGCAGGCTCAGGCCGATGATTTCGGCAGTGGTGTACATGCCGATCACGGCGTCGTCATCGTCCATGTCGATCATGCGCACGTTGTCGATGGTCTGGTCGAACGATGTGGCACCGTAGCGCACGCTGTAGCGGCCGAAGGCGCTGACGCTTTCGCGCAGCATGCGCGAGCGGGTTGCGGCAATGATTTCACGCGGTCGGGTGTAGCCGTCCCAATGGGAAAATACCTGCGTCAGGTAACCGCCGCCGATGGCGCCGAAACCATGAATGCCCACGCTGAACTGGTTCATCGAGGCCGGGAACGGCTCACTCAATGCAGGCATGCCCAGGTCGGGTACGCACGCGCTCAGGTCGGCGAGAAACTCATGCATGCTGCGGTAGGCTTTGAGCGCGCCCGCCTTGATTTCCGGCGCAGGCGGCTTGATGTCCTCGATCAGGATCGCCTGCCCTTCGGCGCGCATCGCTGACAGCATGCCGTTTTCCGAGTCCTCGACCATGAAGCACTGGCCTGGCTCGCAATTGAGCGCGCGGGCGGCTTTCAGAAAAATCTCGGGGTGGGGTTTGCCTTGGCTGACTTCATCGCCACAAACGGTGATGTCGAAGTACTTCAGCACGTTGGCGTTGATCAGGTATTCCTCGGCGATGGCACGGCGGCTGGAGGTGGCCACCGCCATGGTCAGGCCTGATTTGCGCAAGCGCTCCAGCACCTCCAGCAGGCCGGCCTTGATTGGTACGCCGTGATTGCGCACGTACTCCAGCTCAAGTTCATCGGCGCGTTGGCGGATTTGTGCGTACGGGAAGTCTTCGCCGTTATGCGCCTTGGCGAGGGCTTCGGCCTTTTTTGCGCTCAGGCCCAGCGAGCCAATCAGGGTCTGCTCGCTCAGCGCTTTGCCGAAGATTTCCAGAGACGCTTGCTTGAGTGTCTTGAAGCGCAGGCGCTCGGTGTCGAAGAGGGTGCCATCCATATCGAAGATGGCGCTGAAGATGTGTTTACCGTGAAAGAAAAGCATTGGTTGTTGCCCCTTGTCGTTGCGTCAGGCATCCCGCCTGCAACAGGCGAGAACGGTGTGTGAGCTGCAGTGCAGGCAGTCAGGTCGGGGGCACACGTTCGACAGGGGGACGCTCAGGAGTGACGCAGAGGTAAGGCGGGGCGGAGCGGGGCGTGCAGAGGAGGTTGGCAACCGTTGAGGCGAGGTGGGTGGCGCGTTTGGCCTTGAGGTCACGCCCACTGGCTGCAGTCGGTTTTGCAGGCAGTGGGCGCAAATAGCGATGGATACGTGTGATTCCAAGCATGAGGTGCTTTGCTTCCTTTTCGTCATGGGTGATCCTTTTTCAGCCTTGCACGTATGCGCCGCGACATGCAAGGCTTGGCCTCCCGCTCGCATTGCGCAACAAGGTGAACCCCAATGACTCAAGCTACCGACCAGGCCTTTTACGATCGCGCCGATGCGCACATCGAACTGGCGAACCAGCAGATCGAAAAGTTCGAAGACCTGGGCAAGGTAAGCGCCTCGCTGACCTTCGGTGCCGCGCGCTTCAGCGCCTGGATGAGCGCCCGCAGCTTCAAGAGCGGCGCGGAGCTGGGTGCGGCACGGGAAGAGATTCTGAAGTACTTCTGCGATCAGTACCGGATGATGCTCGAGGACAACCTCGATGAGCATATCGAGCATTTTGACCGGTACATGCTGGGTAAGAACGACTAAGGCCGCGCGCGGCTTCCTTCAGCGATTTGGCCATTTCTGCAGCAGGATCGAAACGAATTTCTCCGCAGCCGGCGACAGCGATGCGCCGCGCCGGTACACCAGCCCTAGCGTGCGGGTGACTTGCGGCTCGATCAACGGCACGCTCACCAGCGTGGGGTGGTCGGCATTGGGCATGGCCAGGCTGGGCATGGCGGACACGCCCAGCCCGGCCTCGACCATGCCCAGCGACGTGGACAGGTGTTGCACTTCGTAGAACCACTTGGGCCGCAGGTTGAGCCCGGACAACGCATGGTCCAGCAGCATGCGGTTGCCACTCAGGCGGCCGACGCCGATCAGGCGGTAATCAGCCAGCTCTGTCCAGGTAACGGAGGCGCGGTTCGCCAGTGGGTGGTCACGCCGGCAGGCCAGTACAAAGTGCTCCTGCACCAGCGAGACAAACTCGATGTCCGGGTGCTGGCCGCTCATCATGTTGATGCCGAAGTCGGCTTCGCCGCGCAGCACGGCTTCGAGCCCGTCGTTGGCGCTAAGGTCCAGCAGGCGAATACGGATTTTCGGGTATTGCTCGTTGTAATCGCGGATCACCGACGGCAGGAAGTAGAACGCCGCGGTAGGGATGCAGGCGAGGGTAACCTGACCGGTCTGGCGCTCGGCCAGCTCGCGGATGCTGAGGATCGAGTCTTCAAAATCATCCAGCAGGCGCCTGGCCTTGGGCAGGAAGTCGCGGCCCACGCTGGTCAGGCTGACCCGGCGAGTGGTGCGTTCCAGTAGGGAGGTGCCCAGGCCTTCCTCCAGCTTCTTGATCCGCCGGCTCAGGGCCGGCTGCGACAGGTGAAGCGCTTCGGCGGCCTCATGAAAACTGCCCAGTTCGGCGATTTTCACGAAAGATCTGATGTCTTGCAGCTCATATTCCATAAGAAAACCTTCGACTGGCCTGGCGCTTTATTTATGTTTGAATCGCAATAATAGCTACGATATTTGCATTGGATTGATTTATCCATCCCTGTCACTCTTTTGCTCACAGCATCAATGATGTCCATTGATCAACAAGAGTGCGAAATCATGCAACGAATTCCTTGCGTACTCATGCGCGGCGGTACCTCCAAAGGGCCTTTCTTCCACGCCTGGGACCTGCCTGCCAATGTGGTCGAGCGCGACGAGTTGCTGATCAACCTCATGGGCTCTGGCCATGAACTGGAAATCGACGGCATCGGTGGCGGCAGCCCGCAGACCAGCAAGGTGGCGATCATCAGCCCGTCATTGCACGCCGACGCCGACGTCGACTACCTGTTCGTGCAGGTGATGGTCGCACAGCGCCGGGTCGATACGGCCCCCAACTGCGGCAACATGCTGTGTGCGGTTGGGCCATTCGCCATCGAACAGGGATTGGTAAAAGGCCAGGAAGGCAAGACCTTGGTGCGCATCCGTAACCTCAACACTGGCACCTTCGTCAATTCGTTGGTCGAAACGCCCGGCGGTATCGTGCGCTACGAAGGCCGTACGGCGATCGATGGGGTGCCGGGCACTGCGGCCCCGGTGCACCTGACCTTCCTCGACGCGGTCGGCAGCAAGACCGGCAAGCTGTTCCCCACGGGCAAGGCCCAGGACGTGATTGATGGCGTGCCGGTGACCTGCATCGACATGGCCATGCCGATGATGGTGGTGGAGGCCAGCCAGTTGGGTGTCAGCGGCTCGGAAACCCCGGCTCAGCTGGACGCCAACAGCGCGCTGCTCGAACGCCTGGAAGCGTTGCGGCTGAAGGCCGGAAAGGCCATGGGCCTGGGCGATGTCAGTGGCATGGTCATCCCCAAGCCAGTGCTGGTGTCCAAGCCGCGCTACGACGGCACGCTGCAGGTTCGCTATTTCATGCCGCACAATTGCCATCGTGCCTTGGCGATCACGGGAGCGGTGGGGCTGGCGACTGCCTGCGTCAGCCCTGGCACCGTGATTGTCGACCTGTTGGGCGAAGGCGCGCAGCAACTGGCCGAGGTCCGCCTGGAGCACCCAAGTGGCGGCATCGATGTTGCGCTGACGCGCAGCGGTGCCGAGGGCCAGACGATCCAGGCTTCGGTGGTGCGAACCGCCCGGCGGCTCTTCTCAGGGTTCGTCTACGCCCCTACATTCCGCAGGTTGGCCGGGTAGCTCCAGGCACCAATCCAGACCTGCACATTCGTAACAAGCGCATCCGCACAATTTCAACAATGGGTGATGCCATGAGACTCGCCAAATCGCTGTATTTCCAGATTCTCTGCGCCGTCCTGCTGGGCGTGGTGGTCGGACACTTCTGGGCGCAACAGGCCGTGGCCCTCAAGCCGCTGGGTGATGCGTTCATCAAGCTGATCAAGATGATGATCGCGCCGGTGGTGTTCTGCACCATCGTCACCGGCATCGCCGGCATGACCGACAAGCGTTCCCTGGGGCGCTTGATGAGCAAGACCCTGCTGCTGTTCCTGGGGCTGACGGTGGTCAGCCTGGTGATCGGACTGGCGGCGGTTTACCTGTTCAAGCCAGGTGCCGGCATGAACATCGATCCTGCCACCCTGAGCACAGCGGGCCTGAGCCAGTACACCGCGTCGGCCGCCAAGCTGAGTGTGGTGGACTTTTTCATGCACATCATCCCGGACACCTTCATCGGTGCCTTCAACAAGGGTGAGGTCTTGCCGGTGCTGTTCATCGCCGTACTCAGCGGTTTCGCCCTCTCGTCGATGGGCGAAAAGGGCAAGCCGGTACTGGACGTGCTGGAGTCGGCCTCGACCATGGTGTTCCGCATCTTCGGCTACCTGATGCGCTTTGCCCCGGTCGGCGCTTTCGGCGCACTGGCATTCACCGTGGGCCAGTACGGGATTACGTCCCTTGGTGCGCTGGCCAAGCTGGTGGGGACGTTGTACATCGCCTGCGCCTTCTTCGTGCTGGTGGTGCTCGGTGGCATCTGCCGCGCCCATGGCTTCAGCCTGTGGAAGTTGCTGCGCTATTTCCGCGAAGAGTTCCTCGTGGTGCTGGGTACTTCCTCCACCGAGCCGGTGCTGCCGCGCATGCTCGAGAAACTCGAGAAGCTTGGGTGCAAGAAAGGCGTGGTTGGCCTGGTGCTGCCCACTGGCTACTCGTTCAACCTGGACGGTACTGCGATCTATCTGTCGTTGGCAGCCGTCTTCATCGCACAGGCCTGCAACATCGACCTGAGCCTGGGCCAGGTGGTCACCATGCTGGCGATCATGCTGCTGTCCTCCAAGGGCGCGGCAGGTGTCACCGGCAGCGGTTTCGTGGCCTTGGCTTCGACCCTTACCGTGATCCACGACATACCCCTGGCCGGCCTGGCCCTGTTGATCGGGGTCGACCGCTTCATGTCGGAAGCCCGTGCGCTGACGAGTCTTGCCAGCAACGCAGTGGCGACGGTGGTGGTTTCGTTGTCGGAAAACGCCTGTGACCGCCAGACGCTGCACAGCCGCCTGAACGGCGAGCCGGTGGTCAGCCCCGTTGCTGAAACAGCCGACTGGGTCGCCGAACCACACCGCCACGGCTGAGCCCCGACACCTCAAGCTTTTCACAGGCCCCCACCAGGCGTTGCCGGGTGGGGGTCAGGGGGCCGTCTGCGCTGCAGGTGGCCACATAGACAATAAAAACAAGAGAACAAACCATGCTCGCACTTCTGGGCCTGATCATGGTGGTGACCTTCACCTACCTGATCATGAGTAAACGTCTGTCCCCGATCGTCGCGCTGACCATCGTGCCGATTGTTTTCGCCCTTATTGGCGGTTTCGCGCCAGACCTGGGCAAGATGATGCTCGATGGGCTGAAAATGGTCGCACCGTCTGCCGCGCTGCTGCTGTTCGCCATCCTGTTCTTCGGCCTGATGATCGACGCCGGCCTGTTCGACCCGCTGATCCGCAAGATCCTCAAGCGGGTGAATGGCGACCCGATCAAGATCGCTATCGGCACCGCTCTGCTGTCGCTGCTGGTGGCGCTGGACGGTGATGGCACCACGACTTACATGATTACCTGCGCTGCCATGCTGCCGCTGTACAAGCGCATCGGCATGAACCCGATGATCCTGGCGACCGTATCGATGCTGTCATTGAGCATCATGAGCGGCATGAGCCCGTGGGGTGGTCCCGCCACCCGTGCCATTGCCGCGCTCGGTCTGGATGCGACTGACTACTTCATTCCGATGTTGCCCACCGTCATCGGTGGGGCGGCGTGGGTCGTGTTCACCGCCTACCTGCTGGGCCGTGCCGAGCGCCGGCGTATCGGCAATATTGCCCTGGAGTCCGGTGGCGGCAACTGCTACATCAAGGAAATCCTTGGCGACAACCCGCACAAGCGCCCGCGCCTTGCCTATGTGAACCTGGTGCTGGTGATCGCCGTGATGACCGCGCTGGTGCTGGGGCTGATGCACGCGGCCATCCTGTTCATGATCGGTTTCGTCGCCGCACTGATGATCAACTACCCGCAGCTGGACCTGCAGAAAGAGCGCATCCTCGCCCATTCGGGCAACGCCATGACCGTGGTGCTGCTGGTGTTCGCCGCAGGCATCTTTGCCGGTATTTTCTCGGGTACCAAGATGGTCGATGCATTGGCCCAGACGCTGGTGGACTGGATTCCGGATGCGTGGAGCCACTGGTTCCCGCTGGTGGTGGCGCTGACCAGCATGCCGCTGACCTTCGTGCTGTCCAACGACGCGTACTACTTTGGCGTTGTGCCGATCCTGGCCAATGCGGCGGCGGCCTATGGCATCGACCCTGTAGAGATCGCCCGCGCTTCGGTGCTGGGCCAGCCGGTGCACCTGATGAGCCCATTGGTAGCCTCGACCCTGCTGCTGGTGGGCATGGTCGATCGCGACATCGGCGACTTCCAGAAAGCCACTGTGAAATGGGCGGTGCTCACCTCGCTGGTGATCACGGCGCTGGCACTGCTGACGGGCGCCTTGTCCTTCTTCGTCTGAACGCTTCTGGTGCTGCCAGGCGCAACGCCTGCTCATCCCTAAAACAACAATAGAGTACCGATCATGTCCCGAGCTGTGTTCCGTGGGGCCACCTGTGGCCTGCTGTGCGGCTGGCTGCCTGTTGCCGGCGCTTCCGGTTTTGTCGATGACAGCAAGCTCAAGCTGCAGTTGCGCAACGTGTATTTCAACGAGAATTTCCGTGACGAGCAGGGTATGAGCGCCCGCGCCGCCGCCACTGCCAAAAGCGAACGGGTGGAGTGGGCTCAAGGCTTTCTGCTCGATTACCAGTCCGGCTTCACCCAAGGCACCCTCGGCCTGGGTCTCGACGCCTTGGGCCTGGTCGGCGTCAAGCTCGACTCCGGCCGTGGGCGCAGCGGCACCGGGTTGCTGCCAGTGCATGACGATGGCCGCGCGGCCGACGAATTCGCCAGCGCCGGTATCACGGCCAAAGCCCGCCTGGGCAGCACCGTGGTCAAGCATGGCACCTTGCTGCCCAAGACGCCGGTACTGGTGTACAACGATGCACGCCTGCTGCCGCAGACTTACCAGGGAACCCAGCTGACCAGCACCGACATCGATAACCTCACCCTTACCGCTGGCCACCTGGACCGCTTCAAACAGCGCGACTCATCCAATAGTACCGGGTTGTACCTGGACGGGTATGGCGGCCCAGCGTCTGGCGACTTCAGCTTCGCCGGTGCTGACTATGCCGTCAGCAAGCAACTGCGCCTGAGTTATTTCCATGGCGAGCTCGAGCATTTCTACCGCCAGGACTTCGCCGGGCTGGTGCACGACCTGCCGCTGGGCGGCGGCGTGCTGACCACCGACCTGCGTTACTTCAAAAGCCGCGACAGCGGTACGGCGTATGGCGGTGGCATCGACAACGACATGTTCAGCGGCCAACTGTCGTACGCCCACTCCGGGCATACCGTCGGCGCAGGTTACCAGGTGCTCGATGGTGAAGCGGGGCTGCCGTATATCAGTGGGGCAACGGTCTATTCGTTCAGCAACGTCGGCATCGGCAAGTTCATCGAAGAGGAAGAGAAGACCTGGATGGCCAGCTACGCCTACAACTTCGCTGCCGCCGGGGTGCCGGGGCTGACCTTCATGACGCGCTACCTGAGTGGCGACAATGGCCGCTCAGGTGGCGAGGGCATCAAAGAATGGGAGCGTGACGCCGAGATTGCCTACGTGGTGCAGGGTGGGCCGCTGAAAGGGCTGGGCGTAAAGCTGCGAAACTATGTGTATCGATCAGATTTCGCCCGCGGCCGAGACAGCAATCGCCTTTACCTGACCTACGATATCGCCATCTGGTGATGGCGCAGGCCGGACAAGATATCCGGCCCTGAACCGCCTGAGGCGCCGTGGTTCAGCGGCGCAGCAGGCGAGAGACCACCAGTGTGACGGCGGCGGTGATGGCCAGTGCGGCGAAGGGCTTTTCCTTGACGAACGAGGACACCGTGTCCAGGGTATCGCCGTAGGTCTTGGTCAACTGGCCTGCGGCCTGACGCGCATCGCCTTCGGCTTCCAGTGCCGGGTCTTCGATCAGGCGACCTACGGCGCTTTGCGCCTTGCCAGCCAGGTCCTCTGCTACACCTTCGATCTGTTCGCGTTTCATGATGGCTTAGTTCCTTCCTGTGAGCGGCTTTGGGTTAACAGCACAGGGTTAGGGCGGTGAATCGCCGCAATGGTTCAAAGCGACTGTTTGTCACCTGCAGGTCATGCGCGCCGGCAAAGCGGCGCACCTGGCATGAGCGCGCGAGGCTAGCGGGCCTTCTTTTCGAGGATTCGCGCCCCGGTCCCTTCCTTGCCCAGCACATCCTCGGGGTTGCGCAGCGGGCAGTCTTCCAGCGACAGGCAACCGCAGCCAATGCAGTTGTCGAGGCTGTCGCGCAGTGCTTCCAGTGTGCGAATGCGGGCATTCAGGTCTTCGCGCCAGGCCGTGGACATCTCGCTCCATTGTGCTGCCGTGAGCTTGCTGTTGGGGGCATAACGGCTGAAGGCCTGTTTGATTTCCTCCAGCGGAATTCCCGTGCGCTGGGCTACCTTGATGATCGCCAGGGTACGCAGCACCAGCGAGGGATAGCGGCGCTGGTTGCCTGCCGTGCGGACGCTGGCGATCAGCCCCTTGGTTTCGTAGAAGTGCAGCGCAGATACCGCCACACCGCTGCGCTTGGCCACTTCACCCACTGTGAGCATCCGTGTGTTGTCCGCTGCCATGCCTGTTGACCTCAAGTAAAGTTGAGCTTTTATAGTCCTGCCCGATCTTCCCTGCAACCGCTTTCCCTGTGATCGGAGCTGTGCATGAACAAACGTACGTTACTGGCCTGGGCCGGCGCTGTTGCCGGTGCGCTGGCCGCTGCCTATGCGCTGGTGGGAAGCGGCTCGGCGCCACCCGCTGCGGCGGTGTGGCCGGCGACCAAGGTGGCGCTGGCCACGGCCGAGCAGGTGCAACTGGCGCGGCAGCGCTTTGCTTCGGGGGAGTTGGAGGCGTTCAACCAGGTGCAGGTGGCGGCCGAGATGCCAGGGCGTATTACCCGCATCGCCTTCGAGTCGGGGCAGACAGTCGCGGCCGGGCAGTTGCTGGTGCAGCTCAACGACGCGCCCGAGCAGGCCCTTCGCGTGCAGTTGCAGGCCAGGTTGCGTAACGCTGACGTGGTGCTGCAGCGCAGCCGCAAACTGCGCGCGATGAATGCCGTGTCGCAAGAGCTGCTGGACAACGCCGCCACGGCCGTGGACGTGGCCCGTGGTGAGCTGCAGCATGTCGAGGCGCTGATCGCGCAGAAGGCCATTCGTGCACCGTTTGCCGGCAAGCTCGGCATCCGCCGTGTGCATCAGGGCCAGTACCTGGGCGCTGGCGAGACCATCGTCAGCCTGGCCGACATCAGCCAGTTGCATGTGAACTTCGCCTTGGGCGAGCAGGCCGCCCCCGAAGTGCACGCCGGACAAGTGCTGGCACTGACGGTGGATGCGGTGCGTGGGCAAGACTTCCAGGCGCGGGTGGTGGCGGTCGACCCGGTGGTCAGCACAGCACGCCTTGTGCAGGTACAGGCGGCCTTGTCGAACCCGCAAGGACAGTTGCAGCCGGGTATGTATGCCGGCGTGCGGCTGGATGCTGCGCAGCCGTCGACCGTGCTGGCCGTGCCGGAAACCGCGATCACCTACACCGCCTATGGGCAGACGGTGTTTGTCGCGACCCAGGACCCGCAGCATGGCACCCGGGTGAGCCGGGTGCAGGTAACCACCGGTGAGCGCTGGCAGGGGCGGGTGGAAATCACCTCCGGCCTGACGCCCGGTGACCGTGTGGTGGTTTCCGGCCAGCTGAAACTGAGTGATGGCATGCCGGTCGAGCCAGTGGCGCAGGACAGCCTGCAGGCCAGCCAGGGAGGGCGGCAGTCGTGAGGTTTACCGACGTCTTCGTGCGCCGCCCGGTGCTGGCGCTGGTGGTCAGCAGCCTGATCATCCTGATGGGGCTGTTTGCCATGGGCAAGTTGCCGATCCGCCAGTACCCGTTGCTGGAAAGCTCGACCATTACCATCAGCACCGAGTACCCCGGTGCCTCCGCCGAGTTGATGCAGGGTTTCGTGACGCAGCCGATCACCCAGGCAGTGTCGTCGGTCGAAGGCATCGACTACCTGTCCTCGTCGTCGCAGCAGGGGCGCAGCCTGATCACCTTGCGCATGGTGCTCAACCGCGATTCGACCCAGGCGCTGGCCGAAACCATGGCCAAGGTCAACCAGGTGCGCTATCGCCTGCCGGAAAAAGCCTACGACCCGGTGGTGGAACTGTCAGCAGGCGACTCCACTGCCGTGGCCTATGTGGGGTTTGCCAGCGACAGCCTGTCGATACCGGAACTGAGCGATTACCTGTCACGGGTGGTGGAACCGCAGTTCTCCGGTATCGACGGCGTGGCCAAGGTGCAGTCGTTCGGCGGGCAGCGCCTGGCCATGCGCCTGTGGCTGGACAGTGAGCAGATGGCCGGGCGCGGGGTGACGGCGGCGGACGTGGCGCAGGCGGTACGTGCCAACAACTACCAGGCAACGCCGGGCCAGGTGCGCGGGCAGTACGTGCTGGCCGATATCCAGGTGGACACCGACCTGACCCGGGTCGAAGACTTCCGTGAGCTGATCATCCGCAACGATGGCACCGACCTGGTGCGCCTGCGCGATATCGGCACCGTCGAGCTGAGTGCGGCGGTCACGCAGACCAGCGCCACCATGGACGGCAAACCTGCCGTGCACCTGGGGCTGTTCCCCACGCCCAGCGGCAACCCTCTGGTGATCGTCGAGGGAATTCGCCAACTGCTGCCACAGATCCAGCAGACCTTGCCGCCTGGCGTGAACGTGGCGCTGGCCTATGAAACCGCACGCTTCATCGATGCGTCGATCCATGAAGTGCTGCGCACCTTGGTGGAGGCGATGCTGATCGTGGTGTTGGTGATCTGGCTGTGCCTGGGTTCGCTGCGCAGCGTGCTGATCGCGGTGGTGGCCATTCCGCTGTCGATGCTGGGGGCCGCGGGCCTGATGTTGATGTTCGGTTTCAGCCTCAACCTGCTGACCTTGCTGGCGATGGTGCTGGCCATCGGCCTGGTGGTGGACGATGCCATTGTGGTGGTGGAAAACGTGCATCGGCATATCGAGGAGGGCAAGTCGCCGGTCGCGGCAGCATTGGCCGGGGCGCGGGAAATCGCCGGGCCGGTGATCGCCATGACCCTGACCCTGGCGGCGGTGTATGCGCCCATTGGCTTGATGGGCGGGCTGACCGGCACGCTGTTCCGTGAGTTTGCCTTGACCCTGGCGGGGGCGGTGATCGTGTCCGGCATTGTGGCGCTGACCTTGTCGCCGGTGATGAGCTCGCTGTTGCTGCAGCCCGGTCAGCAGCATGGCGCCATGGCCACTATCGCCGATCGGTTGTTTGGCACGCTGAGCGGGGCCTATGGACGGGTGCTGGCCTACACACTGGCACACCGCTGGATCAGTGGCGGCGTGGCGTTGCTGGTGTGCCTGAGCCTGCCCTGGCTGTACCTGCTGCCACAGCGCGAGCTGGCGCCACCCGAGGACCAGGCGGCGGTGCTGACCGCCATCAAGTCGCCGCAGCATGCCAGCCTCGAATACGCAGAACGCTTTGCGCTGAAGCTCGACCAGGTGATGAAGTCCATTGCCGAAACCACCGACACCTGGATCATCAACGGCACCGACGGCCCGGCCGCCAGTTTCGGTGGCATCAACCTCAGCGCCTGGCAGGCGCGCGAGCGTTCCGCCGCACAGGTGCAGGCGCAGTTGCAGCAGGCCGTTGCGGATATCGAGGGCAGCAGCATCTTCGCCTTCCAGGTCGCGTCGCTGCCGGGCTCCAGCGGTGGCCTGCCGGTGCAGATGGTGCTGCGCAGCGCCCGGGATTACCCCGAGCTGTTCCAGACCATGGAAGTGCTCAAGCAACGCGCCCGCGACAGCGGCCTGTTCGCCGTGGTGGACAGCGACCTCGACTACAACAACCCGGTGGTCAAGGTACGCGTGGACCGGGCCAAGGCGGCGAGCCTGGGCATCAGCATGCAGGCCATTGGTGAGTCGCTGGGGGTGCTGGTGGGCGAGCAGTACCTCAACCGCTTCGCCCTGTTCGGGCGCTCTTATGACGTCATCCCGCAGAGTATCCAGGACCAACGCCTGACGCCTGCGGCGTTGAGCCGGCAGTATGTGCGCGCCGAAGATGGCAGCCTGGTGCCGCTAGCCACGTTGGTGCGCCTGGATATCGAAGTGGCACCCAACCGCCTGTTGCAGTTCGATCAGCAGAACGCCAGTACCCTGCAGGCGATCCCGGCCCCGGGTGTATCGATGGGCAACGCCGTGGCATTTCTGGAACAGCTCACCGCCGAGCTGCCACCGGGCTTCAGCCACGACTGGCAATCGGAATCGCGCCAGTATGTGCAGGAGGGCTTTGCCTTGATGTGGGCATTTCTCGCCGCCCTGGTGGTGATCTATCTGGTGCTGGCGGCGCAGTACGAAAGCCTGGTCGACCCCCTGATCATTCTGGTGACCGTGCCGCTGTCGATCTGCGGTGCGCTGCTGCCGCTGGCGCTGGGCTGGGCCACGCTGAACATCTACACACAGATTGGCCTGGTGACGCTGATCGGCCTGATCAGCAAGCACGGCATCCTGATGGTGGCGTTCGCCAACGAGATTCAGGTGCGCGACAACCTCGATCGTGCCGCCGCCATTGTTCGTGCGGCGCAAATACGCTTGCGGCCAGTGCTGATGACCACGGCGGCGATGACTTTTGGCGTGCTGCCACTGCTGTTCGCCAGCGGCGCCGGCGCCAACAGCCGTTTCGGGTTGGGGGTGGTGATTGTGTGCGGGATGCTGGTGGGGACCTTGTTCACCTTGTTCGTGCTACCGACGATCTACGCCTGGCTGGCACGCGATCACCGGGTGAGCACGGCGCGGGCGAGGCAGTTGGTCGAAGCTGAAAGGCAACTGGGGGCGCTTTAGGCGCAACGGCCTGTTCATCAGCTGAAAGTTGAACCATCCCTGTACGAGCGGGTTCAGGCGGGGGAGCGGTCGCGGCGCATCTGGGTGACCAAGGTAAAGCGGTCATCCGGGTGCACGGTCTCTGAGACCGCCATCAAATCACCATTTTCCTCGCGGTATTGGCGGATGATCTTCAGCCCCGGTGAGCCCGCCTCTGCCTTCAGCGCCCTGGCCATTTCCGCTGTCAGCAACACCGCGCGCACCCGCTGGTCGACCACTGCGATTGCCCGGCCATAGTGCTGTTCGATCAACCCGACAATGAGTTGGTCGGGGTGCTCGCGTGCCAGTTCGATGACCGCGGTGTAGTCGCGCGGCGCATACACGTCGGTCCAGCACAGCGGCGCGGCAGGGTGCTGCCTGTCGACGCGGAGGCTCGATACGCAGAAGTAATGCTCCCCCGGCACCAGCCCCAGCCTCGCCGCCTCGCTCAGGTCGGCGACAAAGTGGCGCACGTTCTGGATTTCCCGCTGCTGGGTGTCTGCCAGGTGCGCCAGGTCAGCCACACTGGCCAACGACTGCGAATAGCCGCCGCGCGGGCTGCTGGCCTCCACGCGTGTGCCCACGCGCTTGCGGCGCGACACCAGCCCTTGGGTGAGCAACTGGTCGATAGCGGCACGCACCGTGTGCCGGCTCACATTGTAAAGGTCGCACAGCTCGAACTCGGTCGGCAGCAGGCTGCCTACTGGGTAGCGGCCGCTGGCAATCGCTTGCATCAAGTCCTTTGCCACGGTGGAGTAGCGCGTCGGGTTCATACCTTTGCTCGGGTTCGCCAATTTCATCGGTTGACAGTGTAACAGCGGCCGAATGCCGAACGCTTCGGTCGCCCACAGAGGTCGATACTGCCTTCAATGCTGCTGTCTGGCCCGCAGCAGCAACGCTGCAAGGGCACACCCGACCAATGCCAGGCACGCCAGGTAGAACGCATCACTGTAGGCCATCAGGTAAGCCTCTCGTCGAATGGTTGCCGCCAACGCTTCCAGCATTTGCTGCTGAGGCGGCAGCCAGCTTTGCACCGTCTGGTTGATACGCGCCTGCACGCTTGGCTCGAACAGCGTCACCTGCTCGTGAATGCGCTCACTGTGAAAGCGTTCACGGGTCGCCACCAGTTGCGTCAACCCGGCCGTACCGATGGCGCCACCCAGGTTGCGCAACATCGAGAACACCGCCGAGGCTGAGCCGGCTTCACGCTTGTCCAGCCCGGCCACCGCCAGCACCGATAACGCAACCATGATGAAAGGCTGGCCAATACCGCGCACCACCGTGGACGGGATGATCACGTTGTCGGCACTGTCGGCGCTCAGGCTAGCCCCCAGCCAGCAGCCCAGCGCCATGATCAAAAAGCCGCTGGCGACCATGAACTTGGCACTGGTCCAGCCCATCAGCCGGGGCATCAACGGCGCCAGCAGCAACTGCACCACGCCATAGGCGATCAGCGCCACGCCCACGTCGTGCGCGCTGAACCCCTGCAACTGCGACAGGTAGTTGGGCACCAGGAACACCAGGCCGAACGTGGCAGCGCCAAAGATGAACATCGCCACGCTGGCAACGCCGAAGTTGTAGTGCCCGAGCAAGCGCAGGTTGATGAACGCGCGCTGGCCGAACAGCTGGGTCACCACGAACACCACCAACGCAATGGCAGCGACCACGCTCGTGCCGACAATGAGCGGCGAGCCGAACCAGTCCAGCCGACCGCCTTCTTCCAGCACGATCTGCAAGCCGCCCAGGCCGATCACCATGGCCGCGATACCCAGCCAATCACCTTTGCGTAACAGTTCGAGCTTCATCGGCTTGGCTTCGATCGACCAGGCGATGGCCAGCAGCAGCGCAATGCCGGGGAAAAGTTGCAGATAGAAGATCCAGCGCCACGAATAGGCATCAGTCAGCCAGCCGCCAATCGACGGCCCGGCGGCCTGCGCCACGCTGTTGGCCAGGCTGAACAGCGCCATGCCCATGGCCATCTTGCTGGCCGGCAGTTCGGTGATGATCAACTGGAACGACAGGGGAATCAGCACCGCGCCCGCAGCCCCCTGGATCACCCGGATTACGATCATCGCCTCCAGGTTGGGCGCCCAGGAACAGGCCACCGAGGCGATCAGAAAGATGAGCGAGCCGGTCCACATCACCCGGCGCAGCGAGAACACGTCCACGAGCCAGGCCGTCAGTGGAATCATCACGATTTCCGCCACCAGGTAGGCGGTGGAAATCCATGAGCCTTCCTCGAAGCTGGCACCCAGCGAGCCGCGGATTTCCGGCAGGGCGGCGCTGGTGACATGCACGTTCATACCCGCCATGAAGCAGCCGAACAGGCCGCCAAGCACCGCTACCCAGGCACGCAGCGAGACCGTTTGCTCAGTGCGCATCGGCAACCTCTGCGGGGCGTGTGTCGACTGTACTGACCACTGACATGCCGGGCAGTACCTGCGGGCCATCCAACGGTTTGTCGAGCAAAATGCGCACCGGGAAACGCTGGACGATCTTGGTGAAGTTGCCGGTGGCGTTGTCCGACGGCAGCAAGGCGAAGACATTGCCCGAGGCTGGCGAAAAACTGGCCACATGGCCATGCAGTGGCTGGCTGGCGAAGCTGTCTACATGTATTTCTACCGGTTGCCCAGGGCGCATGCGGGCCAGTTGGGTTTCCTTGTAGTTGGCCACTACATAGGCCTGCTGTAGGGGCACCACAGCCAGCAGCGGCTGGCCCGGCACCACGTACTGGCCGGTGCGCACGCGGCGCTGGCCGACCACGCCGGTGATCGGCGCGCGGATCACCGTGTCCTGTTCGTCTTGCTCGGCAAGCTGTTGGTGGGCCAGGGCGCGTGCCAGGGCCGCTGCCCGTTGTTGCAGCTCGGCCTCGGCCTGGGCTGACCTGGCCTTGGCCATGGCCAGTTGAGCGCGTTGCTGGCGCAGCGCGGCCTGGGCACCTTGCCGCGCGGCTTGTGCCTGGCTGGCCTGGGCACTGGCGGTTTCCAGGCGCTGCATGGTCGCTGCATCGTCACGCACCAGGCCACGGTAGCGTTGGACATCCAGTTCACTGCGGCGCTGTTCGGCGGTGGCGCTGCGCACGACGGCCTCGGCCTGCAGGATGGCTTGCTGTTGCAGGTCGATGCGCTCGGTCGCTACCTGTTGGCTGGCCTGGGCGGCGGCCAGTGCCGCCTGTGCCTCGGTCACGCCAGCCCGGGCCTGGTCGAGGCGGGCGCGGTAGTCGCGGTTTTGCAGGCGCACCAGCACATCACCGGCTTTCACCGGCTGGTCGTCAGCCACCTCGACCTCGGCTACGTAGCCCGGCACGCGTGGGCTCAGGGCCACCCAGTCGGCGCGGACATAGGCATCGTCGGTGGTTTCCAGATAGCGGCCGGTGCTGAACCAGTAGCTGGCGAAGGCCAGCAGGGTGATTGCGGCCAGGCTGCCGCTGGCGATGACTGCCAGGCGGCGACGGGTTTTAGCGCTCGGCCGCTGTTCAGTTTCGGCGGGTGAGGGTTTGTCTACGGCAACATTCATGGTTGGTTTCCATTCTCGAATTGGGCCTGCTGGCTGTCGGTTGTGGGAGCCACTGTCTTGCTCAATTTCTAAAAGCTGGCGCGATCCGTGTGGGAGCGGGCTTGCCCGCGAACACGGGCGAAGCCCGTGCCATCCACCGCGGTGTATTCTTCGCGGGTAAACCCGCTCCTACAGTGGGCGGTGCTCGCTGTTGGTCTTGCTTCTCGCTACCACCGCCCGCCCAGCGCGCGGAACAGGTTTACCTGCGCTTGCGCCAGGCGCCCTCGGGCTTCTGTGTGGCTGGCCCGCAGGCTGATCATTTCGCGCTCGCTGTCGAGCAGGGCCAGCCCGTCCACGGTGCCGGCACGGTAGTTACCCTGGGCCAGGGCAAAGCTGTGCTGGCTGTGCGCCAGGGCTGCGTCCAGCGCCTGCAACCGTTGTCGCTCACCGTCGTAGCGGGCCAGTGCCTGGCGCACGTCTTTCAGCGCGCTCAGCGCCACGCCGTGGTAACGGGCGACCTGCGCCCGCTGCAATGCCTCGGCCTTGCTCACCCGTGCGCGGTTGGCCTGCAGGTTGGGAAATTCCCAGCGGATCAGCGGGCCAATCCCGAACATCACCGCGCGGCTGGCGCCGAGGTTGGCAAGGTGATGGTCCGAAGACGTCAACGAAGCGCCGAAGCTGACCTTTGGGTAAAGGTCAGCCCGCACGATGTCGGTCTCCAGGGTGGCCGCTTGCAGTTCCCGTTCGGCCTGGCGCACATCTGGCCGGCGTTCGAGCAAATGCCAGCCATCGCCAGCCGGCAGCGGCGCCGACAGCGTGGGGATGGCTACGCAGGTCGTGGCTTCGGCCACCGAGGCCTGGCCACTGAGCATGCTCAGTTCGTAAAGCGCCATCTGCCGCCGGGCTGAGAGCATCGGCAGTTGCGCACGCACCTGCTCCCGCAAGCCCAACAGGCGCTCGCTGTCGAGGGCAGTGGCCACACCGGCCTGGCGCTGACGCTGGCTGAGTTGCACGCTGTGGTCGAGGGTTTGCAAGGCCTGCTTCGCTGCCTCCAGGCGGGCCGCGTAGGTGCACTGGTCGATGTAGGCGCGGGTGGTCTGGGCGACTACCTGCAGGCGTACCAGGTCTAGTGCCGCAGCGCTGGCTTCGGCTTGCACCCGGGCACGTTGGATGGCGGCGCGTACCTGGCCCCAGATATCCACCTGATAGGCCAGCTCGATGCCCGGGTTGAATTGCCATTGTGACGGCGCGTTGCTGTCGGTCGCCTCGGCCAGCGTCTGGTCATCGGCGCTTCTTCCATAGGTAGCGGCAACGCCCATCGCGGTAGACGGCCCGCGCCTGGCGTCGAACTCGCCGATGCCGGCCAGCATGGCCTGCACGTTGGCCTCGGCCTGTGCCAGGCCTTGGTTGTGCGCCAGGGCTTGCTGTACCCAGCGGTTGAGTTGGGGGTCTTGATACAGTGCCCACCAGCGTTCGGGCAGGGGCTGTTTGCTGACGCTGGCCGGCATGTTCGCCAGCGGGTCTGCCTGCAGCGCTGGAGGTGGTTCGGCAGGCGTGGGTTGGTGGCCGCACGCCGCGAGTGCAGCGAGCATGCCGAGGGCTGTGGCAAGCCGGGCAGGGCCGGGAAATGAGTGCAGTAAGGGCATCACGATTGTCGCTCAAAGGTCGTGATGCGAGGTTAACGAGGGTTGCATGGGCGTCGCTGTCGCAAGCGGGACAACCCTGCGCGCAAGCGGGACAACCTGAGGCTCAGTGCTCGCGCGCGGTAGCGTTTTGCCAATCACTCGGTGCATGGCCGAGGATGCGCTTGAACATGGCAGTAAATGCGCTGGCGCTCTGGTAGCCGTGCTCCAGCGCAACGTTCAGGATCGGCTTGCCATCGGCCAGGCACTGCTGGCTGAGCATCACCCGGGCACGGGCGCGCCATTGGCCATACGACATGCCCACCTCGCGCTGGAACAGCCTGGCCACACTGCGGGCACTCATGTTCAGTTGTGCGCCGCATTGCTCCAGGGTCAGGTCCTGGGCCGGGTCCTGCAGGAAGCGCTCGCACCAGGCACGCAGGCGTGCGTGCTGCGGCGTAGGGACGAAGGCATCGATGCGCCGGGCGGCGGCGAGTTCGTACAGGATCAGCGCACGAGCATGCGCGCCGTCGCGCAGGTTCAGCACCCGTGACGCCGCCAGGATCAGTTCGCGCAGCAGGCCGGACACGACGATGACCTGGCAGCGTTCGATGTGGGCATCGAGCAGCAAGGTGCGCAGGTAGACCACGCCCTCCATGCGGATGGCATGGCTGACCCCCGCAGGCATCCACAAGGCATGCCCGCCGGGGATCACCCAGCTGCCGCCCTCGCTGCTGACCCGCATCACGCCGCTGGCGGCGTAAATCAGCTGGTCTTCGGCGTGGCAGTGGCTGGCCACTTCATCGCCGTGTCCGTAGTCCCTTTCCAGTGCTTGCATGCAGGCCACCCTCGTTATTGGATCCAATTATATCGAGGCGAACCTGTGCCGGGTTGCGAAGTGTGGGCGGCGAGCGAATTGCCATGGTTACAAATCGCAATAAGGCGATTGTTTATGGTTAATTATTGCTGTGAAGTTAGAGACATCAGCTTGAAAGTGGTGAATGTTGTTAAATCCAGACATCGCTCTGTGCTGTGCGATCCCCCCCTTCATGACCGGTATTCAGAATGCCCCGCGGTTCGATCATCATCAGTTTCGCTTCGCCTTGCGCGGCGGTCCGGTGCTCGACGCCGCGTGGCACCACATAGAGTTCCCCAGGGTTCACATGCACGCAGCCATCCGGCAGGTCGATACGCAGCGTGCCTTCCAGCACCAGGAATGCTTCGTCGGTCTCCGGGTGCGCGTGCCAGATGAATTCGCCTTCGATGCGCACGACCTTGAACTGGTAATCGTTCATCTCGGCAACGACCCTGGGGCTCCATTGCTGTTCGATAAGCGCTGCCTTGTGGACCAGGTTCACTGGCAGGGAGGGGTGTGGGTGACGGGACTCAGGCATGACAGTTCCTCGGAAAGTGGAGTGGTCAGCCTATCGCGCCGGGCGAGTCCGGTTCTTGTACGATCCTGCACGCCTGCTCCCACGGGATACGCGGGCGACTGCGGTTTCTCAGCGTGACGCTCGCAAACGCTCCAGCCAGCGTAAGGGCGGTACGCCGTAGCAACGGGTGAAGTGCCGGGTCATGTGGCTCTGGTCATGAAAGCCTGCGGCAAGGGCTGCCTCGACCAAGGTGAAGCCGTCCAGGATCATTCGGCGAAAGCTGTCGAGGCGGCGCAGGGTGACAAAGCGATAGGGGCTGGTGCCGTACAGCGTGCGAAAGTCACGCGACAGGCTCCAGCGTTCGCGGCCGCTGGCCTGTTCCAGCATGCCCAGTGTTATGCCCACATGCAGGTGTTCCATGATGAAGGCCCGGGCGCGTTCGGCTGCCTGGTAATCCAGGCGCTTGCGCCCGCGCGGCTTGCCGCCGACGGCCCGCAAGGCGATCGCCAGGTCATACAGGGCGTCCTGTTCTTCCAATGGCTCCAGCGCGTGGTCCACTGCCTGCACGAACGCTTCGCTGGCGTGGTACAGGCGAGGGTCGCTGGACAGCCCGCCAGCGATGAAGGGCAAAGGCTGACCACCCAGCACGTTCTGGATCAGTGCCGGGTCGACGTAGGCCATGCGGTAGCGAAAGCCTGCGTCGGTGCCGGCCATGCCGTCATGCAGTTCGTCCGGGTGCAACACCAGCGTGTTGCCCGGTATGCCGTGGCGCAGCGAACCCTTGTAGTGGAAGCTTTGCACGCCGGCCAGCGTGCGGCCGATCGAATAGGTATCGTGGCGATGCGGGTCGTAGCCGTGGCTACCGAACCAGGCTTCGATACGCTCGATACCGCCCGGTTGGGCACTACGGATGACCCAGTCGGACGGCGGTAGGGGCTTCGCTTTACGGGCCATCGCGGTGAGTGCCTCCTGCTCACGCCCGGGTGGGCAAGCTCATGTGCAGCAAAGGGAACGGGCGACCTTCGCCATCCAGCGGTGAACGGCCGGTCTGGACGAAGCCATAGCGCTGGTAGAACGCTGTTGCCTGTGGGTTCTGCTCGTTGACATCGACACTCATCGCACTGCGTGACTGGCGGCCGAAATCCAGCAGTGCACGGCCAATGCCCTGGCGGTGGTGCGCTGGGTCGACGAAGAGCATTTCCACATGGTTTTCATTGAAGCCGATAAAGCCCAGTGGCTGGTCATCGGTGTCTACCGCAACCCACAGCTCGACGGCCGGGAAGTACACGTCGCGCAGCTGTGGCAACAGTGCGTCGATGTCGGAGGGTTGCAGGAAGTGGTGCGTCGCGCGAACAGCACGCAGCCAGATGTCGAGCAGCTGCGGGTAGTCTGCAGCGATGCCTTGGCGAATGATCATGGTGTCATCCTGAGTGTATTGATGGCGGATGGGCGCGCCAGTGAGCGGCGGCCATGCAAGTGTCGGCATCATGAATGACCGCTTCGCGAGTCAACGCCTGGGCGGTGCACGGCAGGGGAGGCCGGAAGGGAAGAGCGCGGAAGATTACCCCGGTCGCGCAGTAGGGGGCAATGGCGATCGCATAGGTGCAGTGCAGGTTTCGACTCGGCTAGGATGCATGTCGATGCCGGAATTGAACCCGAACAACAAGCACGGCCCGGGAGCACCCATGAACCGCAACGAACTGCGCAAAGCCGATATCAACCTGATGGTGGTGTTCGAAGCGCTGATGCAGGAACGCAACCTCACCCGTGCCGCGGAGAAGCTGTTCGTCGCCCAGCCCACGGTCAGCGCCGCGCTGGCCAGGTTGCGTGCGATGTTCAACGACCCGTTGCTGGTTCGAGTGGGCAACCGCATGGAGCCCTCGGCCAGGGCCGAAGAGGTGATCAAGTACCTCACGCCAGCCTTGGATGCGATGTCTGTCGCCCTCAGCATGACCCATGATTTCGACCCGCTGACCAGCAAGATGACCTTCCGCATCGGCTTGTCCGATGATGTCGAGTCGGGCCTGCTGCCGCCGCTGTTGCGGGCGCTGCGGGTGGAGGCGCCGAACGTGGTGGTGGTCGTGCAGCATGTGGACTATTGGCGCATTCCGGACCTGCTGGCGGCGGGCGATGTGACGGTGGGTATCAGCCAGACCAAGGGCCTGCCCGCCAATGCCAAACGCAAGGTGCTACGCACCCTGCAAGCCAGGGTAGTGCGGGCCGACAAGTCCAGCACGCCGCTTTCACTGGATGAGTTTTGCCAACGCCCGCATGTCCAGGTTTCGCCAACCGCCAACACCCAGGGTGTGGTCGATGACTGGTTGAAAGACATCGGCCGTGAACGCAAGGTGGTGTTGTCGGTGCCGCAGTTCAGTTCGCTGCCGGCGATTCTGGCCGGTACCGACCTGCTGGCCTGTTGCCCGGACTATGCCGCACAGGGTATGGAACGCTGGGGCAACCTGCAGGCCGAGACGCTGCCGTTCGAGACTGCTGCACTGGAGCTGGCCATGGTCTGGTTGAGCACCACCGACAGCGACCCGGCCGAGCGTTGGCTGCGTAGTCGCCTGGAGCACTACATGGGCGGACTACGGGAAGCGGTCATGGGATGATGGCTGTACATATTGCGTATTTCTGGGATGCAGGTAGGGCTGGTTGCGAACGTTTTCGGCCATGACTTCGCGCTTGAAGATCTGCTCGGCCACCATCTGCGGGTAGAGCTTTTCGATTTGCAGGAACGACTGTGCGACCAGCAGCTTGACAGGGCCGCAAAGCGGCCCGATCGCACCCAGGGAAGTACTTCAGAACGCCCCTTGCAATGTCACCATGAAATTGCGCGGTTCACCATAGAAGTTGCCCCACGCCGGCGCGCCGATGGTGGCGTAGTACTTCTTGTCGAACAGGTTGTTGCCGTTGAGCGCGACAGTCCAGTTCGGGTCGAGGCGGTACTGCACACGGCCGTTCCACACGGTGTAGCCCGCCTGCTCGACACGGGTAGTGCCGGTGGTACGGAAGTTCTCGCTCTGGCTGTTCAGGCCTGCGCCGAGGGTCCAGCGCTCCAGAGCACCGCCCAGCTGGTAGTCACCCCATACCTTGAGCATGTGCCGTGGGATGAAGCTGGAGGTGAAGGTCAGTTCGGTCGGGTCAGTGTCTTCGATGGTACTCAGGTACTTCGTCTGGGTGTAGGTGTAGCCCGCCAACAGCTGCAACCGCTCGATCGGCGAGCCGCTGATCTCGGCTTCGAACCCCTGTGCGCGTACCTTGCCGCTGTCGTTGTAGCAATACCCGTCGCCTGAGGGGCAGGTATCGACGTAGTCCGTTTCTGCGCGGTGATTCTCGACAGTGCGGAACAGGTTGAAGGAGGTGTTCAACGCGCCGTCGAGCAGCTCGCCCTTGATGCCGACTTCATAGTTGGCGCCGGTCTTTGGCTGTAATGCCTGCCGCTCGGCATTCACCTTGTCGCTTTGTGGCTGGAAGATGTCGGCGTAGCTGGCATAGGCGGTCCACTGCTCGTTCAGGTCGTACAGCACGGCGGCAAACGGCGTGACCTGACCGTTTTCCTGGCTGCGATTATGCACCCAGTAATCGTAGAACTGGGTATAGGAGTCGCTCTTGTTACGGTACCAGCTGACCCGCGCGCCCAGCACCAAGGTCAGTGGCTCTGCCAGTTTCAGGCGCAGGTTGGCGTAAGTGCCGTACTGGGTGGTAGTGGTATCGGTTGGCACACTGCCACCGCGGCTCGGGTTGACCAGGTAATCGGCCTTGGACGGGTGTGTGAAGTTCGCGGATGGGTTGAACGGGTCCTGCTTGCCGTCCAGCAGCATCAGCGCGAAGTAATCATGGGTTTTCTGTCGGCTGGCGTTGACACCCATGATCAGCTCATGCTGCAGGCCGAACGCCTCGAACTTGCCATCGACATAGCTATCGAAGCCGTAGTCGTCCTGGTCGTAGTCGAAACGGCCGGCCCGGACGTTCATGCTGGCGGTGCTGGCGCCGACGGGTACCGTGCCTTCGGAATAAGCGTATTCGATGTCCTGGGTGTTGTGGGTGTAGATCGAGGCGAAGTTCAGGGTCCAGTCATCGTTGAAGCGGTGCTTGAGGTCGGCAAAGCCGGTAATACGCTGGCTTTGCATGTCGTTCCAGCTGGCCCCCAGGCAGGTGGAGCGCGACAGCTTCAGGTCACTGCCATCGGCGTAGCGTGGCAGGCCGGCGTAGCAAGGGGTGGCATCGACATCCTCGTAAGCCAGGCCAGCGCCCACGGTGGTGTCGGCCGTGACGTCCCAGTCGATGGCGCCGTACAGTATCTGGTCCTGGCGCTTGGCCGTGTCATAGAAGTACTGGCGGTCCTGCAGCGTCGCCACGGCGCGCCCCCGCACGGTGCCCGACGCGTTTAGCGGGCCGCCCACGTCCACTTGCCCGCGGTAGTTGTCCCAGCTGCCGGCTGACAGGGTGACGGTGGTGGCGGCTTTTTCCTGCCCCCGTTTGCGCACGAAGTTGACGCCCCCGGCGGAGGAGCCAGAGCCTTTCATCATGCCGGCCGCACCTTTAAGCACCTCGACGCGGTCATAGAACGCCATGTCGCTGGAAAAGCTGTTGGCCTGCACGTAGTTGCCGCCCACGTCCAAGGGCACGCCGTCGTACTGGTACTGGCCATCCAGGTTGAAACCACGGGAATAGAAATACTTGCCGCCCATGGGCGAGTCATACACGGTGATGCCCGGGGTCTTGTCCAGTACCTGCTCCAGTGTGTTGAGGTTCTGGTCGTCGAGCATCTTGCGGGTCATCACGGTGACCGACTGCGGGGTTTCTTTCAGCGTGTGTACGCCCTTGCCGATGGTGATGGCACGGGCGGCGTAGGACTGGGTGCCTTCGCTGGTCGCATCCAGGCGGTTGGCGTCGATGTTCATCGGCGCCAGTTCCATGGCCGAGCCGTTTTGCGCAGCGACCAGCACATAGCCACCATTACCCTGACGCTGCGCCTGCAGGCCACTGTTGCCCAGCAGCCGCGCCAGACCTTCCTCGACACTGAAGCTGCCTTCCAGGCCCGCGCTGTCGAGGTTGCGCGTCTGTGCGGTGTCGAACGAAATGGTCACACCCGCCTGTACGCCAAACTGGGTGATGGCGTTGCCCAGTGAGCCAGCGGGGACATGGTAGGTGGCCTGGCTTTGGGCCATTGCCTGGGCAGGCATCAGCAACAGGCCGGGCGCGCTGGCCAGGGACATGCCGAACAGCACCAGGCGGACGGCCTGGCTGAGCTTGGTTGCTGGGGTAGGGTGCAGGTGTGGCATTTCGTGGTCCTTCCGAGTCATGGCAGAAAGTCGCTGTCGTCGCGGCTTGTGTCAGGGACGGACGAGAATAGAAATCAGCAAGATTGCGGCGAAAGTTTTTCCGCAGTTGCTCAGGCGGGCTCCACACTCACCCAGTAGCGGCTTAAGTAGCGCACTTTCACGGGCAAGGTTTTCGGCAGGTTGGCCAGGGCGATATCGGTGTCGTCAATGCGGAACGCACCGGAAATGCTCATGGCCTGGATCGACGAGGCACAGCGCAGCACACCTGGACGATAGCGCCCCAGTTCTTCGAGGAAATCGCCAAGGCGCCAGTCGTTCACGCTGAGCATGCCTTGCAACCAGGCCGTGGAATCGGCGGGGAGGGCATGGGCGTCGAGGACGACATCCTGATCAAAACTCACTTGCTGGCCAGCGTGCAGTTGCAGCACTCGATCAGGGTGGCGCAGGGGGCGAACTTCGACGCTGGCCTCAAGCACACCCACGCGGGTCTGCTGCGCCAGTTTGCGGACGCTGAACGCGGTACTGCGGGCCAGTACGCTGCCGTCATCAGTGTGCACGATAAACGGGCGCTGCTGACGATCGCTGACCGGACGCACCAGAATTTCCCCCTGATACAGCTGAATCGCCCTCACCTTTGTGGCGTAGCGCACATCCAGCGCGGTATCCACGTTCAGTTCCAGCTGTGAACCATCCTCCAGGTGCAGGGCGCGGCGTTCGCCGCTGCGGGTACTGTGCTGGGCCAGCAAGGCACGATAGGGCACCTGCTCGGCCGCCAGCCAGCTGCCGCCCCCCATGGCCATCAGCAGGCCCAGCACTTTCAGCACGTCACGCCGCTGCGCCTGGGCCGCGCCAAGGCCGGACAGCGCCGCCTGCGGCGGCACCATGGCCCATTGCTGCTGCAGCTTTTCTACCCGCGCCCAGGCGGCTGCGTGCAGGGGGCTGGCCTGCAGCCACTGTCGCCAGGCCTGGGTGCGGGCCTCGCTATTGGCGCCGTCGTTGAGCTGAACATACCAGGTGGCAGCGGCTTCGAGTGTCTTGAGATCCATGGGCGTCAGCCTTCGACTGCCAGCAGGCAGCGAGTCATGGCCTTGATCAGGTGATTCTTCACGGTGGTGATCGACACGCCGAAGCGCTCGGCCGCAGCGCCGTAGGTCAGGCCTTCGAGTTGAACGGCAAGGAAGATGGCGCGGGTCTTGGCGCCGAGTTCGTCGAGCAGGCTGTCCACGGCCACCAGCATCTCTATGATGGACAAGCGCACCTCCGGCGACACCTCTACCGGTTCCGGACGCAGGGCCAGCGCCTGCAGGTAAGCTTTTTCGATGATGCGACGGCGAGCTTTGTCTATCAGAAGGGCGCGGGCGATAGCGCTGAGGTAGCTGCGCGGCTCACGGATCGGCAACGGGTTACGCGCGGTCATTACCCGCAAGAACGTGTCGTGCGCCAGGTCGGAAGCGTCGGCGGCGTTGCCCAGGCGGGCGCGCAGCCAGCCCTTCAGCCAGCTGTTGTTTTCGCTGTACAGCTCGTGCAGGGCCTGGAGATCGAGCGTTGCCATGGCGTCAAGACCGCAATATTAATGGGAATTGATCGCATTTTCGCGAGAGGCGGGGCTTATTGCAAGGACCGCGAGCACACACCCTGTGGGAGCGGCCTTGCGTCGCGATTGGGCCGCAAAGCGGCCCGGGTTTCGGCATCACGGCTACATTTGTGGGGCTGCTGTGCAGCCCTATCGCGACGCAAGGCCGCTCCCACAAAGAGTCGTGCAGGCTTGCAGGGCAGTGGTTAGAACCCGGCCTCCAGGCTCAGCAGGTCCTGCACCGTCTGGCGCCGGCGGATCATCCGCAGGGCACCGTTCTCGATCAGGAACTCCGGCAGCAGCGGCCGGCTGTTGTAGTTCGACGACATCGACGCGCCATAGGCCCCGGCATCGTGGATCACCAGCAGGTCGCCCACCTGTGCCTGAGGCAGGTCCTGCGGGGTCAGCGCCTGGTCATCCTGAGTGAACACGTCACCCGATTCACACAACGGCCCGGCCACCACGGTCGGCTGGCGCGGGCGATCTACTGCCTGGCCATCGGCATCGAGCAGGGTCATGCCGTGGTAGGCGCCGTACATCGCCGGGCGCATCAGGTCGTTGAAGCCAGCGTCGATCATGACGAAGGTATTGCGCCCCACCTGTTTCACGGCACGGACTTCGGCCACCAGGTAGCCCGACTCCGCCACCAGGAAGCGCCCGGGTTCGATCTCCATGCGCACCGGGTGGCCGAGCATCGCTTCGATCTCCTTGCGCGCCACCGCCCAGGTCTGCGCATAACGCTGCAGGTCGACCGGTTTGTCGGTGCTGCGGTAAGGCGTGGAAAGCCCGCCGCCGATGGAGAACGCCTCGATGTCCACGCCCAGGCGGCCGATCAGCTCGATCATCGAGCGGGCCACCTGTTCCAGGTGCTGGTAGTCCACCCCGGAACCAATGTGCATGTGCACGCCCACCAGGTGCAGGCCATGGGCCTTGATGCACGCCAGCGCCTCGTCCAGCTCTTCGTGCCAGATGCCATGCTTGCTGTTTTCGCCGCCGGTATTGGTCTTGCGGCTGTGACCATGGCCGAAGCCCGGGTTGATGCGGATCCACACGCGGTGGCCGGGCGAGCGTTCACCCAGTTGGCGCAGCATGTCAATGGAGCCGGCATTGACTTCGATCTTTGACGCCACCACGCGCTCCAGGGTGGGGCGGTCCAGCGCGTCGCAGGTCAGCACCACGCCGGCAGGGTCACCGTCAACGCTCGCGCCGGCGGCGAAGGCCCGCTCCATCTCACCCAGCGACACGGCGTCCAGCACCAGGCCATGGGCGCGCATCAGGCGCAACACATGCAGGTTGGGGTTGGCTTTCTGGGCGAAGCGCACGGTGTCGAATACGTTCAACTGCTCGACACGCTCGGCGATGGTGCTGGCGTCGTACGCCCAAAGCGGCGAGCCGTGCTGGCGAACCGCCTCGGCCAGAAGGGTGAAGGGTGCGGTCATGGTGGCGCTACTCGGATAAGGAAGGCCACGAGGATGAATCAAAGCGGGGATTCAGAAAAATAGCTATTTTTCTGCCAGTCATTCATATCTGATATACCCATTGTCGACTCACCGGGTGCTGCCGTGAAACTGTCCGTCCGCCACATCGAAGTGTTCCGCGCCATCATGGCCGCTGGTAGTGTCACCGGTGCGGCGCGCCTGCTGTTCACCTCGCAGCCGACCGTCAGCCGCGAACTGGCGCGGCTGGAGCAGGTGACTGGCCTGAACCTGTTCGAGCGCGAGGGCGGGCGCCTGGTGGCGACGGCCCAGGCGCTGCTGTTGATCGAAGAGGTCGAGCGCGCCTACGTCGGGCTGGAGCGGATCGATCGCTTTGCCCAGGCCATCCGCAACTTCGAGCAGGGCCGGCTGGCCATCACCTGCCTGCCGCTGTTCTCGCAAACCTTGTTGCCCAAGGCCTGCCAGCGCTTTCACCAGCAGCACAGCGGCGTGAGTGTGAGCATTCTGGCGCAGGAGTCGCCTTTGCTGGAGGAGTCACTGGTTGCCCAGCAGCATGACCTTGGCCTGACTGAAGTCGAACAGATACCGCGCGGCGCGTATGGTGAATTGCTGTTCAGTGCCAACATGGTGTGCGTGTTGCCCGAGCATCACCCGCTGCAGGTGAAGGCTGAACTGGAGCTGAGTGATTTCCATGAGGTCGATTTCATCAACCTGGCCAGCCTGGATACCTACCGCCAGCGTCTGGATCAGCACTTTCGTGCGGCCGGGGTTAACCGCCGCACGGTCATCGAGACCACCAGTGCCGCTTCGGTGTGCGCCATGGTCAGGCAAGGCCTGGGGGTGGCGATCATCAACCCACTGAGCGGGCTGGAGGCGGCGCAAGGCGGGTTGCCGATCCGCAGGTTACGGGTATCGGTGCCCTATCAGGTGATGCTCATACGCCCGGACCATCGGCCGGCATCGGCAGCGGTGGAGCCGTTTTGCGAGGCGTTGCGGGTGCAGGCCGAAGAGATGCAGCAGGCGCTGGCCTGATCATTGTGGGGGCGGCCTTGCGTCGCGATAGGGCCGCAAAGCGGCCCCAGCAATCTATGCATGATGTCGAGATCCTGGGGCCGCTGCGCGGCCCTATCGCGACGCAAGGCCGCTTCCACAGGGATCGCGCCAGCTTTTAGAAATTGAGCAAGACAGTTGCTCCCACAGGGACCGCGCTCCCACTAGGCAGGGGCAGGGTTCAAAGCTCGCAGACCAAGGTTCCAGTACCGGCCAGGATGTTCTCCAGGGTTTCCTTCACTTCATCCATGTCACTCAGCTCGCTGGTCAGGTTGATTTCCAGTGCTTCATCCCCCTTCAGCGCGTCCCGGTCGCCGGCCGCCACTTCGATCAGCAGGCGCTTGGCGCTCAGGGTCACTTTAAGGCCATCCAGCGTCGACGGCTCGTCATCCAGCGTCAGGTCGACGGTGTCCTCGTCCGGGTAACGGGTAAGCAGGAACATCTGACCCTTGTCGCTGTGGCAGCACAGGGTCGCCATGTTGTCTTCCTCGTCATCGCAAGGGGTGGCGAACAGCAGGGCGGTGTTGATTTGCATGAGCAGGCTCGGGTCAAAGGAAACGGAAGGGAATTCTGACAGTCTTGCGTACAGGCATAAACGTAAAGTTACCGCCCCTTGACCGAAATTGTCGCAGCGCTGCAAGCGTAGATGACCGATCAGTCGTTAAGCTTCGGCGAGCCCTGGGCGTGCCTGCGCACGTTCAACGTCTGGTTTTTACCGTCCGTCATGCCACGGGTTGGCTATCGTTGATCCGTACACGGCGCACGCAGCGACGCTTCAATTATTACAAAGCCCAAGCGGAGTACCACAGATGGCGTTCTTCACCGCAGCCAGCAAAGCCGACTTCCAGCATCAACTGCAAGCGGCCCTGGCGCAGCACATCAGCGAGCAGTCCCTGCCACAAGTGGCGCTGTTCGCCGAGCAGTTCTTCGGCATCATCTCTCTGGACGAACTCACCCAGCGCAGGCTTTCCGACCTGGCCGGCTGCACCCTGTCAGCCTGGCGCATCATCGAGCGTTTCGACCCCGAATACCCGCAAGTGCGGGTGTACAACCCTGATTACGAACGCAATGGCTGGCAGTCGACCCATACCGTGGTCGAAGTGTTGCACCATGACTTGCCGTTCCTGGTCGACTCGGTGCGTACCGAGCTCAACCGCCGTGGCTACAGCATCCACACCCTGCAAACCACCGTGCTCAGCGTGCGCCGTGGCGCCAAGGGCGAGCTGTTGGAACTGCTGCCCAAGGGCACCCAGGGCGAGGGCGTGCGCTACGAGTCACTGATGTACCTGGAGATCGACCGCTGCGCCAATGCCGCCGAGCTGACAGTGCTGACCCGCGAGATCGAGCAGGTGCTGGCCGAGGTACGGGTGGTGGTGGCCGACTTCGAGCCGATGAAGGCCAAGCTGCGTGAAGTGGTGGCGCAGGTGGAACAGACCGGCTTTGGTCCTGCCCAAAACGAGAAGGGCGAAGTCAAGGCCTTCCTCGAGTGGCTGCTGGATAACCACTTCACCTTCCTGGGCTATGAAGAATTCACCGTCAAGGGCGACGCCGATGGCGGCCAGATGGTCTACGACGAGCAGTCGTTCCTCGGCTTGCCGCGCCGTCTGCGCGTGGGCCTGACCGCAGAAGAGCTGCGCATCGAAGACTACGCTGTGGCCTACCTCAACGAGCCGCTGCTGCTGTCGTTCGCCAAGGCTGCGCTGCCCAGCCGCGTGCATCGCCCGGCCTACCCGGACTATGTGTCGATCCGCCAGCTGGACGCCGACGGCAAGGTCATCAAGGAGCACCGCTTCATGGGGCTGTACACCTCGTCGGTGTATGGCGAAAGCGTGCATGCCATTCCGTACATCCGCGTGAAGGTGGCCGAAGTCGAGCGCCGTTCGGGCTTCGATCCCAAGGCCCACCTGGGCAAGGAACTTGCCCAGGTGCTGGAAGTGCTGCCGCGCGACGACCTGTTCCAGACGCCGATCGACGAGCTGTTCAGCACGGTCATGGCAATCGTGCAGATCCAGGAGCGCAACAAGATCCGCGTGTTCCTGCGTAAAGACCCGTATGGCCGCTTCTGCTACTGCCTGGCCTACGTCCCGCGGGAAATCTACTCCACCGAAGTGCGGCAGAAGATCCAGCAGGTGCTGATGGAGCGCCTGAAGGCCAGCGACTGCGAGTTCTGGACCTTCTTCTCCGAATCGGTACTGGCCCGTGTGCAACTGATTCTGCGGGTCGACCCCAAGAACCGTATCGACATCGACCCGCAGCAGCTGGAACGCGAAGTCATCCAGGCCTGCCGCTCGTGGCATGACGACTACTCGGCACTGGTGGTGGAGAACTTCGGCGAAGCCCAAGGCACCAACATCCTCGCCGATTTCCCCAAAGGCTTCCCGGCCGGATACCGCGAGCGCTTCGCCGCGCACTCGGCGGTGGTCGACCTGCAGCATGTGCTGAACCTGTCGGAAAGCAAGCCGCTGGCAATGAGCTTCTACCAGCCGTTGACCCAGGTGGGCGAGCGCATCCTGCACTGCAAGCTGTACCACGCCGACACCCCGCTGGCGCTGTCCGACGTGCTGCCGATTCTGGAAAACCTCGGCCTGCGCGTGCTCGGCGAGTTCCCGTACCGCCTGCGCCATGCCAATGGCCGCGAATACTGGATCCACGACTTTGCCTTCACCTACAGCGAAGGCCTGAGCCTGGACATCCAGCAGCTCAACGACACCCTGCAGGACGCCTTCATCCACATCGTCCGTGGTGATGCCGAGAACGACGCTTTCAACCGCCTGGTGCTCACCGCCGGCTTGCCGTGGCGCGACGTGGCCTTGCTGCGTGCCTACGCCCGTTACCTGAAACAGATCCGTCTGGGCTTCGATCTGGGCTACATCGCCAGCACCCTGAACAACCACACCGACATCGCCCGTGAGCTGACCCGGTTGTTCAAGACCCGCTTCTACCTGGCGCGCAAGCTTACCCAGGACGACCTTGACGACAAGCAGCAGCGCCTGGAACAGGCCATCCTGAGCGCCCTGGACGACGTGCAGGTGCTCAACGAAGACCGCATCCTGCGGCGCTACCTGGACTTGATCAAGGCCACCCTGCGTACCAACTTCTACCAGCCCGACGCAAACGGCCAGAACAAGTCGTACTTCAGCTTCAAGTTCAACCCCAAGCTGATCCCCGAACTGCCCAAACCGGTGCCAAAGTTCGAGATATTCGTCTATTCGCCACGCGTCGAGGGCGTGCACCTGCGCTTTGGCAACGTTGCCCGTGGTGGCCTGCGCTGGTCCGACCGCGAAGAGGACTTCCGTACCGAAGTGCTGGGGCTGGTGAAAGCCCAGCAGGTGAAGAACTCGGTCATCGTGCCGGTCGGCGCCAAGGGTGGTTTCCTGCCGCGTCGCCTGCCGCTGGGCGGCAGCCGTGACGAGATTGCCGCCGAAGGCGTGGCGTGCTACCGCATCTTCATTTCCGGCCTGCTCGACATCACCGACAACCTCAAGGACGGTGGCGTGGTGCCGCCGGCCAACGTGGTGCGCCATGACGATGACGACCCGTACCTGGTGGTAGCGGCCGACAAAGGCACCGCGACCTTCTCCGACATCGCCAACGGCATTGCCATCGACTACGGCTTCTGGCTGGGCGATGCTTTTGCTTCCGGCGGCTCGGCCGGTTATGACCACAAGAAGATGGGCATTACCGCGCGCGGTGCCTGGGTGGGCGTGCAGCGCCACTTCCGCGAGCGCGGCATCAACGTGCAGGAAGACCCGATCACCGTCATTGGTGTGGGCGATATGGCCGGCGACGTGTTCGGCAATGGCCTGCTGATGTCCGACAAGCTGCAACTGGTGGCCGCGTTCAACCACCTGCATATCTTCATCGATCCCAACCCGGAGCCCGCTTCCAGCTTCGCTGAACGTAAGCGCCTGTTCGACCTGCCGCGCTCGGCCTGGAGCGACTACGACACCAGCATCATGTCCGAAGGCGGCGGGATCTTCCCGCGCAGTGCCAAGAGCATCGCCATCAGCCCGCAGATGAAAGAGCGCTTCGCCATCGAAGCCGACCGCCTGACCCCGACCGAGTTGCTCAATGCGCTGCTCAAGGCCCCGGTAGACCTGCTGTGGAACGGTGGCATCGGGACCTATGTCAAGGCCAGTACGGAGAGCCACGCCGATGTCGGCGACAAGGCCAACGATGCGCTGCGGGTCAACGGTAACGAACTGCGCTGCAAGGTGGTGGGCGAGGGCGGCAACCTGGGCATGACCCAGCTTGGCCGCGTCGAGTTCGGCCTGAACGGCGGCGCCACCAACACCGACTTCATCGACAACGCCGGCGGCGTGGACTGCTCCGACCACGAGGTCAACATCAAGATCCTGCTCAACGAAGTGGTGCAGGGTGGCGACATGACCGAGAAGCAGCGCAACCAGCTGCTGGGCAGCATGACCGACGAAGTCGCCGGGCTGGTACTGGGCAACAACTACAAGCAGACCCAGGCATTGTCGCTGGCTGCCCGCCGCGCCCGCGAGCGGATTGCCGAGTACAAGCGCCTGATGGCCGACCTTGAGGCGCGGGGCAAGCTGGACCGTGCCATCGAATTCCTGCCGTCCGAAGAGCAGTTGGCCGAACGCCTGGCTGCCGGCCACGGCCTGACCCGCGCCGAGCTGTCGGTGCTGATCTCGTACAGCAAGATCGACCTCAAGGAGCAACTGCTCAAGTCGCTGGTGCCGGACGACGACTACCTGACCCGTGACATGGAAACCGCTTTCCCGCCGTCCCTGGTCAGCAAGTTCGCCGAGGCCATGCGCCGCCACCGCCTGAAGCGCGAAATTGTCAGCACCCAGATCGCCAACGACCTGGTCAACAACATGGGTATCACCTTCGTCCAGCGCCTGAAGGAGTCGACCGGCATGAGCCCGGCCAACGTGGCCGGTGCTTACGTGATCGTGCGCGACATCTTCCACCTGCCGCACTGGTTCCGCCAGATCGAGGCGCTGGACTATCAGGTGCCGGCAGAAATCCAGCTCACTCTGATGGACGAGCTGATGCGACTGGGTCGTCGTGCCACCCGTTGGTTCCTGCGTAGCCGCCGCAACGAACAGGACGCCGGGCGCGATACCGCGCACTTCGGGCCGAAGATTGCGCAGTTGGGTCTGAAGCTGGATGAGCTGCTAGAAGGCCCCACCCGCGAACGCTGGATGGTGCGCTACCAAGGCTTTGTCGACGCCGGTGTGCCGGAGTTGCTGGCGCGTATGGTGGCGGGTACCAGCCACCTGTACACCCTGCTGCCGATCATTGAAGCGGCCGACGTTACCGGCCATGAGCCTGCGCAGGTGGCCAAGGCATTCTTCGCCGTGGGCAGCGCGCTGGACCTGACCTGGTACCTGCAGGAAATCAGCAACCTGCCGGTGGAAAACAACTGGCAGGCGCTGGCGCGCGAGGCATTCCGCGACGATATCGACTTGCAGCAGCGGGCGATCACCATTTCGGTCCTGCAGATGGCCGATGCACCGCAAGACATGGATGCCCGCGTGGCGCTGTGGTCAGAGCAGCATCGGGGAATGGTGGAGCGTTGGCGCGCCATGCTCGACGACCTGCGCAATGCCACGGGCACTGACTATGCGATGTACGCGGTGGCCAACCGCGAGCTGGTCGACCTGGCCATGAGCGGGCAGGCAGCGGTGGTGCCGTCCTGAGCCTTCTGGTGAGGTAAAACAAAGCCCCGGCAGTGATGCCGGGGCTTTTTTTGTATGCCTGGGCTGGCCCTTTCGCGGGTGAACCCGCTCCTACAGCGACCTGTGCCAAACCACCGAGCTGGGTCCAACCCCTGATGCGTTTTCTCCTCCGTGTAGGAGCGGGGCTGTTACTTGAACCGTCTCTCCACGCCTTTTTCGACCAGGATCTTGGCGGAAATCTCTTCCACCGAAAAATGCGTGGAATTGATATTGGGAATGTTCTCCCTGCGGAACAGGCTTTCCACTTCACGCACTTCGAATTCGCACTGGGCAAAGCTGGAATAACGGCTGTTGGGCTTGCGTTCGTGGCGGATGGCGGTGAGGCGGTCGGGGTCGATGGTCAGGCCGAACAGCTTGCTGTGGTGCTTTTTCAGCACCGCCGGCAGCTGCAGGCGCTCCATGTCGTCCTCGGTCAGCGGGTAATTGGCGGCACGGATACCGAACTGCATGGCCATGTACAGGCAGGTTGGGGTTTTGCCGCAACGCGACACGCCAACCAGAATCAGGTCGGCTTTGTCGTAGTAGTGGGTGCGTGCACCATCGTCGTTATCCAGGGCGAAATTCACCGCCTCGATGCGTTCCATGTAGTTGGAATTGCCACCAATCGAGTGGGATTTGCCCACGGAATACGACGAATGGGCGATCAATTCCTGCTCAAGTGGGGATAAAAACGAAGAAAAGATGTCGATCATGAAGCCATTCGACGTCGCCAGGATCTCGCGGATGTCCTGGTTGACAATGGTGTCGAAGATGATCGGGCGGACCCCATCCCGCTCGGCCGCAGCGTTGATTTGCTGGACCATGGCCCGCGCTTTGTCCGGCGAATCGATGTAAGGGCGGGTGAATTTGTTGAAGGGAATGCTCTCAAATTGCGCGAGCAAACTCTGGCCCAGGGTTTCGGCAGTGATACCGGTGCCGTCGGAGATGAAGAACGCGGTTCGTTTCATTTGCGATCTGGGCCTTAAGCTGATGACGATTCTTGGATATGATAAGTTCGGTTTGCCGAATGCGGCTGTCGACATTCTGCCACATTTGCAGCGCCTATTTTCCAGGTACAGGCCACAAACGCCCGGCCAAGTCATAGAAGACAGGCGGGCGCCTTTTGAGCTTTTCCAACACAGTTAGTGGAGAGATCACCTTGGTAGAGTACGTAGTTTCCCTCGATAAGCTCGGCGTCCATGATGTGGAGCATGTGGGGGGCAAGAACGCATCCCTGGGCGAGATGATCAGTAACCTCGCCGGTGCCGGCGTGTCGGTGCCGGGCGGCTTTGCCACTACGGCTCAGGCGTACCGTGACTTTCTCGAGCAGAGTGGGCTGAACGACCGCATTCACGCCGCGCTCGACGCGCTGGACGTTGACGACATCAATGCCCTGACCAAGACCGGCGCGCAGATTCGCCAGTGGGTCATGGAAGCCGAATTCCCTGCGCGTCTGGATTCGGAAATCCGTACGGCCTTCGCCGAAATGGCCGCCGGCAACGACAACATGGCCGTTGCCGTGCGTTCTTCCGCCACTGCCGAAGACTTGCCGGACGCCTCCTTCGCCGGCCAGCAGGAAACCTTCCTCAACATCCGTGGCGTCGACAACGTGATCCGCGCGGCCAAGGAAGTGTTCGCCTCGCTGTTCAACGACCGTGCCATCGCCTACCGCGTGCACCAGGGCTTCGACCACAAGCTGGTGGCCCTGTCTGCCGGCGTGCAGCGCATGGTCCGCTCGGAAACCGGCACTGCCGGGGTGATGTTCACCCTCGACACCGAGTCGGGCTTCCGCGACGTGGTGTTCATCACCGGCGCCTACGGCCTGGGCGAAACCGTGGTGCAGGGTGCGGTCAACCCTGACGAATTCTACGTGCACAAGAACACCCTGCAGGCCGGCCGCCCGGCCATCCTGCGCCGTAACCTGGGCAGCAAGGCGATCAAGATGATCTACGGCGACGAGGCTAAGGCCGGTCGTTCGGTCAAGACCGTCGAAGTCGACCGCGCCGAGCGCGCACGCTTCTGCCTGACCGATGCCGAGGTCAGCGAGCTGGCCAAGCAGGCCATGATCATCGAGCAGCACTACCAGCGCCCGATGGACATCGAGTGGGCCAAGGACGGTGACGACGGCAAGCTGTACATCGTCCAGGCCCGCCCTGAGACGGTGAAGAGCCGTTCCAGCGCCAACGTCATGGAACGCTACCTGCTCAAAGAGAAAGGCACCGTGCTGGTCGAAGGCCGTGCCATTGGCCAGCGTATCGGCGCCGGCAAGGTTCGCGTCATCAACGACGTCTCGGAAATGGACAAGGTCCAGCCGGGCGACGTACTGGTCTCCGACATGACTGACCCTGACTGGGAACCGGTGATGAAGCGCGCCAGTGCCATCGTCACCAACCGCGGTGGCCGTACCTGCCACGCGGCGATCATCGCCCGTGAGCTGGGCATCCCGGCGGTTGTCGGTTGCGGCAACGCTACCCAGGTGCTGAAAGACGGCCAGGGCGTGACCGTTTCCTGTGCCGAAGGCGACACCGGCTTCATCTTCGAAGGTGAGCTGGGCTTCGACATCAAGCAGAACTCGGTCGATGCCATGCCGGAACTGCCGTTCAAGATCATGATGAACGTCGGCAACCCGGACCGCGCCTTCGACTTCGCCCAGCTGCCCAACGCCGGTGTCGGTCTGGCACGCCTGGAGTTCATCATCAACCGCATGATCGGCGTGCACCCCAAGGCACTGCTGAACTACGCGGGCCTGCCTGCCGACCTGAAAGACAGCGTCGACAAGCGCATTGCCGGCTACAACGACCCGGTCGGCTTCTATGTCGAGAAGCTGGTCGAGGGTATCAGCACCCTGGCGGCGGCCTTCTACCCGAAAAAGGTCATCGTGCGCCTGTCGGACTTCAAGTCCAACGAGTACGCCAACCTGATCGGCGGCAAGCTGTACGAGCCGGAAGAAGAAAACCCGATGCTGGGCTTCCGCGGTGCGTCGCGCTACATCAGCGAATCGTTCCGTGACTGCTTCGAGCTGGAATGCCGTGCGCTGAAGCGCGTGCGCAACGAGATGGGCCTGACCAACGTCGAGATCATGGTGCCGTTCGTGCGCACCTTGGGCGAAGCCAGCCAGGTCGTCGACCTGCTCGCCGAAAACGGCCTGGCCCGCGGCGACAACGGCCTGCGCGTGATCATGATGTGCGAACTGCCGTCCAACGCCATCCTCGCCGAAGAGTTCCTGGAATACTTCGACGGCTTCTCGATCGGCTCCAACGACCTGACCCAGTTGACCCTGGGCCTGGACCGTGACTCGGGTATCATTGCTCACCTGTTCGACGAGCGTAACCCTGCGGTGAAGAAGCTGCTGGCCAACGCCATTGCCGCGTGCAACAAGGCTGGCAAGTACATCGGCATCTGCGGCCAAGGCCCATCGGACCACCCGGACCTGGCCAAGTGGCTGATGGAGCAGGGCATCGAAAGCGTGTCGCTGAACCCGGACTCAGTACTCGAAACCTGGTTCTTCCTGGCCGAAGGCCAAGGCGCGGCCTGATGCAGTAAAACGCGGGGGGACGTCTGGCGTCCTCCTGCCTGGTTTTTTCCAGGGCGAGCTCCAGCAATGGACCCCGCCCTTTTTTGTGCACCAAGCAACCTTATGCAAAGCAGCAGCACTCTATTCCCCGTGGCCCTGCTCAGTGCCGAGCGCCGCGGCGATCTCAGCGAAGACGTGTATCGGATCAAGGCCGGTAACGGCCCGGACCCCAGCGTCGAGCTCGCCATCACCCGTCTGGGGCTGGCCGACCAGGTTCAGACCCAAGGCGTGCCGGTCATTCTCCTGCACGGCAGTTTTTCCAATCGGCGTTTCTGGTATTCACCCAAAGGGGTTGGCCTGGGCGCCTACCTTGCGCGCGCCGGTTTCGATGTCTGGATCCCGGAAATGCGAGGCCATGGCTTGTCGCCGCGCAACCTTGCCTGGAAGCACAACAGTGTTGCTGCCTACGCCCGTGATGACCTGCCGCTGATCAACGCCTTCGTGCGCGAGCAATCGGGCCAGGCGCCGCACTGGGTGGGCCATTCGCTGGGGGGGACGACATTGGCGGCAGCACTGGGTGGCGGCTTCCTGGAGCCTGGGCAAGTCGCCAGTGTGGCGTTGTTCGGTACCCAGGTCAGCCGTGTCTATTGGCCATTGAAAGTGCCGCCGCTGGCTTGGGGCGCGAAGCTGGTGCTCAAGCGTTGGGGGCAGATATCCGGGCCACGTTTCAAGCGTGGGCCTGAAGACGAGCCGATAGGCCTCGCCTTGGAGAGCATGCGCTGGCACGGCCTGTTCGGGCGCTTTGGCGACAAGCAGAACGATTGGTGGGCAGGGCTGGCTGAAGTGGATGTACCGCTGCTGGCGGTGGCCGGTGCAGGGGACTTCCAGGACCCGGTGTGGGCCTGTCGCAAGCTGTTCGAGCAGTTGGGCGGCGAGCGCAAGCAGTTCCTGCGGCTGGGTCGTGAAGAGGGTTTCGAGGCCTTTGGGCATGTCGACATGCTGGTGAGCAAGGCCGCGCAGGTGCAGGTGTGGCCGCTGGTGGAGCGCTGGCTGCGCAACCCGCTGCTGCCGGTGCATGCGTCCACTGTCGTTGCGGAAGCTGTGCCTGCCAGTTGAGTTTGCTGTACCTGTCATGGCCTCTTCGCGGGTTCACCCGCGAAAGGGCCGGGCCTGCTGGCCAATCTCCACCGGCCGTTCACCGTTGCCGCCGCCACCGTATTCGCGGGTAAACCCGCTCCTACACCGGATCGGTGGTGGACCCACATCGGGGGTTGGACACAGGCCGTCGTAGGGGCGGGTTTACCCGCGAAAAGGCCGGGCCTTCTGGCCAATTTCCACCGGCCGTTCACCTTTGACGCCGCCACCGTATTCGCGGGTAAACCCGCTCCTACACCGGATTGGTGGTGGACACACATCGGGGGTTGGACACAGGCCGTCGTAGGAGCGGGTTTACCCGCGAAAGGGCCGGGCCTGCTGGCCAATCTCCACCGGCCGTTCACCGTTTGACGCCGCCACCGTATTCGCGGGTAAACCCGCTCCTACACCTGGATAACGGCGCGTTCCTGTGCAGGAACGGGTCACGCGTGGAAGGGCCGAGACAGGATGAATACAAATGACTGCCCGGTCCCGGATGACTGCGACAGCCTCCAAGGTGTAGCCTTGGCCGATACCCGCTTTCGTTGTGACTGACAGGAGCTTCCCATGCAGCATTACGTAACGCCCGACCTGTGTGACGCCTACCCGGACCTGGTACAAGTGCTGGAACCGATGTTCAGCAATTTCGGTGGCCGCGATTCGTTCGGTGGCCAGATCGTTACCATCAAGTGTTTCGAGGACAATTCGCTGGTCAAGGAGCAGGTCGAACTCGACGGCAAGGGCAAAGTGCTGGTGGTCGATGGCGGGGGGTCGCTGCGCCGTGCGCTGCTGGGCGACATGCTCGCCGAAAAAGCCGCAAAAAACGGTTGGGAAGGCTTGGTGATCTACGGCTGTGTGCGTGATGTCGACGTGCTGATCCAGACCGACGTTGGCGTGCAGGCCCTGGCCAGCCACCCAATGAAGACTGACAAACGGGGTATTGGCGATCTCAACGTGGTGGTGACCTTCGCCGGGGTCACCTTCCGCCCGGGCGAATATGTGTATGCCGACAACAATGGCGTGCTGGTCTCGCCGAGCCCGCTGAAAATGCCGGAGTAATGCGCAGCACGCGCTGATGGAGCTTTGATGTTCGAGGAAGACAACGCGCAGTGGGGGCTGGTGCATGCCCTGGTGCTCGATGGCAAAGGCGGCGCGCGTTCTATTGCCCGTACCGAGCTGGACGACCTGCAGTTGCAACCGGAGCAGAGCCTGTGGCTGCACTGGGACCGCAGCCACCCGCAAACCCGTTCCTGGCTGCTGCACGACAGCGGCCTTAGCGAGTTCGCCTGCGAGCTGCTGCTGGAAGAAAACACCCGGCCGCGCCTGCTGCCCATGGCGGACGAACAGCTGTTGCTGTTCCTGCGGGGGGTCAACCTCAACCCGGGTGCCGAGCCCGAAGACATGGTTTCGGTACGCATCTTCGCCGAGGCGCAGCGGGTCATCTCGCTGCGCCTGCGGCCGTTGCGCGCCAGCGATGAAATTCTCCAGCTGCTGGAACAGGGCAGGGGACCGAAATCGGCCTCGGAACTGTTGCTGTTGATGGGCGAGTTGCTGACCGAAAAGGTCCAGGGCCTGGTCAGCGACCTGGCCGAGCTCGTCGACCTGGAGGAAGAAAAGGTCGAATCCGACGAGCGGTATGCCCCGGAGCAGGGCAGCCTGCAGCAGATCCGCCGCCGTGCCGCTGGCCTGCGCCGCTTTCTCGCCCCGCAACGGGAAATCTACGCGCAGTTGTCGCGCAGCAAATGGAGCTGGTTCGCCAATGCCGACGCCGATTACTGGAATGAACTCAACAACAGCCTGATCCGCTACCTCGAAGAGCTGGAACTGGCCCGCGAACGCGCTGCGCTGGTGCTGGAAAGCGAGGACCGGCGGCGCAGCGAGCGGATGAACCGCACCATGTACCGCTTTGGCATCATCACCTGCATCTTCCTGCCCATGAGCTTTGTCACCGGGCTGCTGGGCATCAATGTCGGCGGCATCCCCGGGGCGGAAAACCCTTTGGGCTTCCTGTTCGCCTGCATCGTCGTGCTGGGGTTGGCCGTGGGGCAGTGGTGGCTGTTCCGGCGGTTGCGATGGGTATAGCGGTGCAATTTGAAACCTTCGTGCCAACAGGATGTGTGACCCGTCGCCCGGCCGTCTCGTCTCTTGCTGACACTGCGCGAGGTGCCCATGCACGATCCGTTTGAAGAATCCCTGCGCGACCTGCTCAAGGCGTCACCCTCCGGCAATGACCGGGACGACCGGGACGACGCCGCTTGCCTGGGTCGCGTGCTGAAAACCGCCAACCGCCAGGTTGGCGCGGGTGATCTGTTCAGCCTGCTTGGCCGTTGGAGCCAGGCGCTGCTGATTGCCGTGAACAATGGCTCGGCGCATGTTGCGCCGGTGCGTCGACACTCTTCCCGCAACGCTGCCCCCGGCAGCAAAGCAGATAAGGCCGATTGAATATGGAACTCGATCTCTGGACCCAGAGCCTGGTCACCGCGATGACTGCCCTTTGGACCAAGGTAGCGAACTTCATCCCCAACCTGTTCGGCGCGCTGGTCGTGGTGCTGCTCGGTTTCGTGGTGGCCAAGCTGCTCGACACGCTGCTGTCCAAACTGTTGGCCAAATTTGGCCTGGACCGCCTGATGGCCGGTACGGGCCTCACCAAAATGCTCGGTCGGGGCGGCATCCAGGTGCCAATCTCGACCCTGATCGGCAAGATCGTCTACTGGTTCGTGCTGCTCATCTTCCTGGTCTCGGCCGCCGAATCGCTGGGCCTTGAGCGGGTTTCGGCAACCCTCGACATGCTCGCCCTGTACTTGCCCAAAGTGTTCGGCGCGGCCCTGGTGCTGCTGGCCGGCGTGCTGCTGGCGCAGGTGGCCAATGGTCTGGTGCGTGGCGCTGCCGAAGGTATCGGCCTGGAATACTCGGCAGGCCTGGGGCGTATCACCCAAGGCCTTGTGATCATCATCAGCATCTCGGTGGCCATCAGCCAGCTGGAAGTGAAAACCGACCTGCTGAACCACGTCATCGTTATCGGGCTGATTACCGTTGGTCTGGCCGTTGCCTTGGCCATGGGCCTTGGCAGTCGCGAAATTGCCGGGCAGATCCTGGCCGGCATCTACGTGCGCGAGCTGTACCAAGTGGGCCAGCAGGTGCGGATTGGAGAGGTCGAAGGGCATATCGAGGAGATCGGTACGGTGAAGACGACGCTGCTGACCGATGATGGCGAACTGGTGTCGCTGTCTAACCGCGAGCTGCTTGAACAGCGCGTCAATAGCCGCTAACCGCACAAAAGCTGTTAATGTATGCCGCCGCGAAATTCGACCCACGGGGTCGCGCGGCGACATTGACCTGACTGTCGGCCAGATCCGTTTTGAATAAAGTTCATTCGCCGCCCATGCGCTATGACCCCCGCGAGCTCACAGACGAAGAGTTGGTGGCGCGTTCGCATGAGGAGCTGTACCACGTTACCCGCGCCTATGAAGAGCTCATGCGGCGCTACCAACGGACCCTGTTCAACGTCTGTGCGCGTTATCTGGGGAACGACCGTGACGCGGACGATGTCTGTCAGGAAGTGATGCTGAAAGTGCTGTACGGGCTGAAAAACTTCGAGGGTAAGTCGAAGTTCAAGACCTGGCTCTACAGCATCACCTACAACGAGTGCATTACCCAGTACCGCAAGGAGCGCCGCAAACGTCGGTTGATGGATGCCTTGAGTCTGGACCCTGTTGAAGAGGCGTCCGAGGACAAGGCTCCAAAGCCGGAAGAAAAAGGCGGGCTGGACAAGTGGCTGGTGCATGTGAACCCGATTGACCGGGAAATTCTGGTGCTGCGTTTTGTCGCAGAGCTGGAGTTTCAGGAAATTGCCGACATCATGCACATGGGCCTGAGCGCGACGAAAATGCGTTACAAGCGCGCGCTAGACAAGCTTCGGGAGAAATTTGCCGGCCTTGATGAAACTTAGTGGCGTGCAAATATCTCTAACGAACCGGCGAGTTCTGCTAGACTCGCCGTCGAGTTGTCCCTCTTGTTTGTGGTGGGACTGCTTAACTATCACCAGATGGGGATTTAACGGATGAAATTGAAAAACACCTTGGGCTTGGCCATTGGTTCGCTTGTAGCCGCCACTTCGATTGGCGCTATGGCACAAGGTCAAGGCGCCGTCGAGACTGAAATCTTCTACAAGAAAGAATTCTTCGACAGCCAGCGCGACTTCAAGAACGACGGCAACCTGTTCGGCGGCTCGATCGGTTACTTCCTGACCGACGACGTTGAGCTGCGTCTGGGCTACGACGAAGTGCACAACGCTCGTGGCGAAGACGGCAAGAACATCAAGGGCTCGAACACCGCCCTGGACGCCGTTTACCACTTCAACAACCCGTACGACGCCATCCGTCCGTACGTTTCCGCTGGTTTCTCGCACCAGTCGCTGGGCCAGACCGGCCGTGGCGGTCGTGACCACTCCACCTTCGCCAACGTTGGCGCTGGCGCCAAGTGGTACATCACCGACATGTTCTATGCCCGTGCCGGCGTAGAAGCTCAGTACAACATCGACCAGGGCGACACCGAGTGGGCCCCGAGCGTTGGTGTTGGCCTGAACTTCGGCGGTAGCCCGAAGCAAGCTGAAGCTGCTCCTGCTCCAGTTGCTGAAGTCTGCTCCGACTCCGACAACGACGGCGTGTGCGACAACGTCGACAAGTGCCCAGACACCCCGGCCAACGTTACCGTTGACGCCGACGGCTGCCCGGCTGTTGCCGAAGTCGTTCGCGTTGAGCTGGACGTCAAGTTCGACTTCGACAAGTCGGTCGTCAAGCCTAACAGCTACGGCGACATCAAAAACCTGGCTGACTTCATGAAGCAGTACCCACAAACCACCACCGTGGTTGAAGGTCACACTGACTCCGTGGGTCCAGATGCTTACAACCAGAAGCTGTCCGAGCGTCGTGCCAACGCTGTCAAGCAAGTGCTGACCCAGCAGTACGGCGTAGAATCCAGCCGTGTTGACTCGGTTGGCTACGGCGAAACCCGTCCGGTTGCTGACAACGCCACCGAAGAAGGCCGTGCTGTCAACCGTCGCGTTGAAGCTCAGGTAGAAGCCCAGGCCAAGTAATTGGTTTGAAGCTTCATGAAAAACCCGGCCTCGGCCGGGTTTTTCTTTGCCTGGGTTTTAACCGGCCCTGAAGGCCGCTCCTGCGGTCAGCCTGCGATTGCGATCCGCCCCACAGCCTGCTGCTCCCCGACCACCTCCCCAATCACCAGGATTGCCGGGCTACGCAAACCAAACGCCCGCGCAGCTTCCACCATTCCCTGCACATCGCTTCTGCACTCCCGCTGCTGCGGCAACGAGGCATTTTCGATCATCGCCACCGGCATTTCCGGCGCCATGCCCCCCGCCAGCAATCCTTGGCGCACTTGTTCCAGCCGCGCCACCCCCATGTAGACCACCAGCGTTGTCCCGCCCTGAGCCAAGGCCGCCCAGTTCAGCTCGCTATCGTCCTGGGTGTGCGCCGTCACCAGCGTCACCCCTCGGCTCACGCCCCGTGAAGTCAGGGGAATCCCGCATTGGGTGGCCCCGGCCAGGCCGGCGGTGATGCCATTGATCACCTCCACTTCGATGCCATGCCCTTGCAACCACAGCGCCTCTTCACCGCCACGGCCGAAGATGCAAGGGTCGCCGCCCTTGAGCCGCACCACGCAACGGCCCTGTCGCGCGTGGCGCAGCATCAGGCGCTGAATGAACGCTTGCGGTGTAGAGCGGCAGCCGCCGCGCTTGCCCACGGTCATTACCCGGGCCTGCGGGCAATGCTCGAGCACTGCCGGGTTGACGAGGTCGTCGACCATGACCACGGCGGCTTGCTGCAACGCACGCACTGCCTTGAGGGTGAGCAGTTCAGGGTCACCAGGGCCGGCACCGACCAGCCATACTTTTGCATTCATCAGGGTTTCCTCATCGGCAAGGCGCGTTCAGCCCTTGAGCAGGGTGAACAGCAGTATCAGATTGATCAGCAACGACAACAGGGCCAGGGTGCGCCACACCTTCAGCGGCTCGCGTTCCAGCAGCGGCCGGGGTCGGCTGGGCAGTTCCTGGCGGTCGCCGCGCTCGAGCAGCAGCAACCAGTGTTCGGCGGTTTCGAAGCGCTGCGCCGGGTCGCTCGCCACGGCCTGCAGCAGGTTGTGCTGCAGCCATTCCGGCAGGTCGGGTCGGTAGCGCGCGGCGTTGACCGGCTGGCCGAAGCGCGGGCGCTGAAAGGCCTCTACCTCGCCGTACGGGTAGTGTCCGGTCAGCAGGTGGTACAGGGTCACGCCCACTGCATACAAGTCCTGACGCGGGCTGGGCGGGTGGCCTTCGAATGCTTCCGGGGCGATGTACGAGGGTGTGCCGGGCAGCTCGTGCAGCGGGTCTTCGGACAGGCCCGGGCAATAAGCCAGGCCGAAGTCCAGCAGGCGCAGCTGGCCATCACGGCCCAGGTGCAGGTTGTCTGGCTTGATATCGCGGTGCAGCAAGTTGCGCCGATGCAGCACACCGACTGCCTGCAGCAGTTGCCGGGCGACTTCCAGCCATTGCGGCAAGGGCAGCGGGCCTTGTTCGGCCAGCAACGCCGCCAGGTTTTGGCCCGGATATTCGCGCATCACGTAGTACAGGTGCTGACGCTGACTGGCGGTGTGTAGCTCGGGGAAGTGCCGGCCGGCGATGCGGCGCAGAAACCACTCTTCCAGCAACAGCCCTTGTGCCGCCCCCGGTTCCTGTTCGCGTGCCGGGGGCAGGGTCTTGAGCAGCCAAGGCTGGTTCTGGCTATCGCGCACTTTGTACAGCAAGGACTGGCGGCTGTGCGCATGCAGTGTTTCGACCTGCCAGCCGTCGATCACCTGGCCTTCGCGCAGCGGGCCGGGCACTGGCCATTGTTGCAGTTGCGCCAGGGTATCGCCCAGGTTGGCCGTGCCCAGTTGATCGACTTGCACCAGCAAGGCGCTGGCGTTGTCCTTGCTGCCGTTGAGGTGCGCACTGGCCACCAGGGTGTCGGCGGCCAGTTGCAGGTCAGTTTGCTCGCGCAGCACGGCCTGGATGTGCTGTTCGCCCAGGCTGGCCCAGACCCCGTCGCTGAGCAGCAGGAAGCATTCACCCGGTTGCAGCTCGCCTTCCAGGTAATCCACCAGCAGGTGCTGGTCCAGGCCCAGTGCCCGTTTCAGTACATGCTGCATGCCCGGTTGGTCCCAGACATGGTCTTCGCTCAGGCATTGCAGCGTCCCCCCGTGCCAGCGGTACACCCGGCAGTCGCCTACATGGGCCAGGGTAAAGCGTCGGCCGCGCAACACCAACGCGCTAAGCGTGGTCAACAACGGCTGGCCGCTGCCCTGGGCGCGCAACCAGCGGTTTTGCGCCAGCAGCAGACGGTCGAGGGCCTGGGCCACGCTCCAGGTGGCCGGCGTGGCGTAGTAATCCAGGGCCAGTGCCTGCAGGCTGGCGCGTGCCGCCAGGCCGCCGTCGGCACATTGGCTGACGCCGTCGGCCAGCGCGAACAGGTAGCCTTTGCTGGCGGCCAGTTCTGGTGCCGGCGTCACCAGGCGCAGGGCGTCCTGGTTTTCCGCGCGCGGCCCGGTGGCGCTGGCCTGGGCAAAGCTCAGTTGCAGGCTCATCGGCGTGCCTCAGACCCGCGCTGCAGTGACTGCAGTCGAGCCCCAGGTGGTGCGCCAGCGCTGTTTCACCCCGTGCAGGCCGAACCAGGCCAGCAGGCCCAGGCTGGCGAACAGCCACAGCCCCAGTTGGTAGTCGCCAGTGTGCTGCTTGATGGTGCCAAGCCCGGCCGCCAGCAGGAAGCCGCCGATGCCACCGGCCATGCCGATCAGACCGGTCATGACCCCGATTTCTTGGCGGAAGCGTTGGGGCACCAGTTGGAACACGGCGCCATTGCCGGCACCCAGGCCGAGCATGGCGCTGACGAACAGCGCCAGTGCGGCCGCGGCAGAGGGCAGGTTGAAGCCGACGGCGGCAATGCAGATGGCGGCCACGCCGTACATGCCCAGCAGGGTGCGGATGCCGCCAAAACGGTCAGCCAGGGCGCCGCCAAGCGGGCGCATCAGGCTGCCGGCGAACACGCAAGCGGCGGTGTAGTAGCCGGCGGTGACCGGGCTCAGGCCGTATTGGTCACTGAAGTAGCCGGGCAGGGCACTGGCCAGGCCGATGAAACCGCCGAAGGTAACGCTGTAGAAAAACATGAACCACCAGCTGTCACGGTCGCCCAGTGCCTTGAGGTAGTCGGCCATGGCTTTTGGCTTGGGCCGTTGCGGGGCATTGCGCGCCAACAGGGCGAACACCACCAGCGCCAGTGACAGCGGGATCAGCGCAAAGCCGAACACATTGTTCCAGCCAAAGCCCGCTGCCAGTGCCGGTGCCAGCAGGGCCGCGAACACCGTGCCGGAGTTGCCGGCGCCGGCGATGCCCATGGCCTTGCCCTGGTGCTGTGGCGGGTACCACTGTGAGGCCAGCGGCAGCGAGACGGCGAAGGACGCACCGGCAAAGCCCAGGAACACGCCGAGCAGCAGGGCCTGTTCATAGCTGTGTACGCCAAGGTACCAGGCTGCGGCGAGGGCGACGATGACCACGACCTGGCCGATCAGGCCAGCCGTCTTGGGCGACAGGCGGTCGACCAGAATGCCCATGGCAAAGCGCAGGATTGCCCCGGCCAGGATCGGCGTGGCCACCATCAGGCCCCGCTGTTGTGCGCTCAGTTGCAGGTCGGCAGCAATCTGCACCGCCAGCGGGCCCAGCAGATACCAGACCATGAAGCTGAGGTCGAAATACAGAAATGCGGCGAACAGCGTGGGCACATGCCCGGATTTCCAGAAGCTGGTACTCATCGAACACCTCACTCGGTAGTACAACGGAACGAAAAAAACGCCGCTACCCGCTCCACGGGCGTGGAGGGGAGAGCGACGTCTTTGTCGGGATTCAAGTGGGGTAACCGCCGTTGGCTACCGGTGAAATTTGTTGAGCAAGAGATGGGCCAACTTCTGGTGGGGCAGGCTTGAGATTTTCAGCGCATCAGCCGAGCATCTCATGCATGGCAATGATCTGTTCGGCCACCTGGATCAGCTTCTGCTGCCGGCTCATGGCCTGGCGACGCATCAGGGTGTAGGCCTGCTCTTCGTTGCAGTCCTTCATTTTCATCAGCAAGCCTTTGGCCTGCTCGATGCGCTTGCGTTCGGCCAATTGCTGGTCGCGCGCCAGCAGCTGCGCCTTCAGTGCCTGGTCGCTTTCGAAGCGGGCCATGGCCACGTCCAGGATCGGCTGCAGCCGCGCAGCATGGATGCCTTCGACGATATAGGCACTGACCCCTGCCTGGATCGCCTGACGCATCATCCCGGGGTCGTGCTCGTCGGTGAACAACACGATGGGCCGCGGCTGGTCACGGCTGACCAGCACTACCTGTTCCATTACATCGCGGTCTGGCGAGTCGGTGTCGATCAGCACCACGTCCGGGCGCACCGTTTCGACGCAGGCGGGCAGGTCGATGGTCAGGTCTGGGGCTTCGATGATCTCGAAGCCGGCCTCACTCAACGCCGCCCTGAGGCGACCGAGCTTGCTCTGGGTGTCGTCGATCAGCAGGATGCGCAACATGTTCGTCCCCCTCACGCGCCGACGCGGGCATCGGGCAAGTCGCCCAAGGCATGCAAGCTGAAACTGCGGGCATAGCCGAAGGGGTCGCTGCCGTCCCATCGGGAGCCATCGATCAGCAGGCTGCTGCGCATCGGTTGGCCCGGGCAAGCGATGCCCAGGGTCTGTGCGGCCTCACTGTACAACTGCAGTTGCTGGACTTGCCGGGCCACGCCGAAGTAGTCGGGGTCTTCGCGCAGCAGGCCCCAGCGGCGGAACTGGGTCATGAACCACATACCGTCGGACAGGTAGGGCAGGTTGGCCCGGCCTTGGTCGAACAGGCGCAGCGCGTGTGGGTCTTGCCACTGGTTGCCCAGGCCATCCTCATAATGGCCGAGCAGGCGGGGGGCTATGCTGTCCAGCGGGGTGTCCAGATAGGCACTTGCGCTGAGCAGTTGCGCAGTGCTGCGGCGGTTTTCCGGGCTTTGTTCGATGAACCGGCTGGCGGTGAGGATCGCCTTGATCAACGCGCGGGCGCTGTTGGGGTATTGCTCGGCAAAGACGCGCGCGCAGGCCAGGACCTTTTCCGGGTGATCCGGCCAGATCGACTGGCTGGTGGCCAGGGTGAAGCCTTGGCCTTTGGCCACCGCGTCGGCGGCCCAGGGCTCACCAACGCAGAAGCCGTCGATGCGCCCGGCCTGGAGGTGTGCAGCCATCTGCGCCGGTGGCACCACGACGCTATCGACGTCGCGCAGCGGGTGGATGCCCTGGCTGGCCAGCCAGTAATACAACCACATGGCGTGGGTGCCGGTGGGGAAGGTCTGGGCGAACGTCAGGCGTGCGCCATGCTGGTGCACCAGGCGCGCCAGTGCCTCAGGGTTGGTCACGCCTTTGCGCTGCAAGGCAGGGGACAGGTTGATCGCCTGGGCGTTCTGGTTCAGCCCCATGAGCACGGCCATGTCGCTGGCAGGTACGCCGCCAATGCCCAGGTGCACGGCGTAGACCAGGCCATACAGGCAATGCGCGGCGTCCAGTTCGCCGCTGACCAGCTTGTCGCGCAGCCCGGCCCACGAGCCCTGGCGCTTGAGGTTGAGGGTAAGGCCGTGCTGCTGGGCGAAGCCCTGGGTGGCGGCGACCACGACCGAGGCGCAGTCGGTCAGGGCCATGTAGCCGATGTTCAGGCTGGTTTTTTCCGGCGCGTCGCTGCCGTTGACCCAGGCCAGGGGCGTTGCTCGGGGTACAGTGTTCACAAGAGTCCTCGCCCTTACTGATAAGGCTGTGGGCTGAACAGGTGCAACCGATGTGCCAAGCGCTCCACGATTTGCTGTCCTGCCAGCCCCGCGCTGGCTATAATCGCCCCCTCACTCACCCTGAGCCTTGCCCGCCCATGTATACCCTGGCCCGCCAGCTGCTGTTCAAGCTTTCCCCGGAAACTTCCCACGACCTGTCCCTGGACCTGATCGGCGCCGGTGGCCGTATGGGCCTCAACGGCATGCTGTGCAAGCAACCGGCGTCATTGCCGGTTTCGGTCATGGGCTTGAACTTCGCCAACCCGGTGGGGCTGGCAGCTGGCCTGGACAAGAACGGCGCGGCCATCGACGGCTTCGCCCAGCTGGGCTTCGGCTTTGTCGAAATCGGCACTGTCACCCCGCGTCCGCAGCCAGGCAACCCCAAGCCACGGTTGTTCCGCCTGCCGGAAGCCACGGCCATCATCAACCGCATGGGCTTCAACAACCTGGGCGTTGATCACCTGCTCGACCGCGTACGCGCCTCGCGCTACAAGGGGGTGCTGGGCATCAACATCGGCAAGAACTTCGATACCCCGGTCGAACGTGCCGTCGATGACTATCTGATCTGCCTGGACAAGGTCTACACCGCCGCCAGCTACATCACGGTCAATGTCAGCTCGCCCAACACCCCGGGCCTGCGCAGCCTGCAGTTCGGCGACTCGCTCAAGCAGTTGCTCGATGCCCTGGCCGAGCGACGCGAGCAACTGGCCGGTACACATGGCAAGCGCGTGCCCCTGGCAATCAAGATCGCACCGGACATGAGCGACGAAGAAACGGCGCTGGTGGCCGCCGCGCTGATGGCGTCGGGCATGGATGCGGTGATCGCCACCAACACCACGCTGGGGCGTGAAGGCGTCGAAGCACTGCCGTACGGTGGTGAGGCGGGCGGTCTGTCGGGCGCACCGGTGCGGGAGAAGAGCACTCATATCGTCAAGGTGCTGGCAGGTGAGCTGGGCGGCAAGTTGCCGATCATTGCCGCCGGTGGCATTACCGAAGGCCGCCATGCTGCCGAGAAGATCGCAGCCGGGGCGAGCCTGGTGCAGATCTACTCGGGCTTCATTTACAAAGGGCCGGCGCTGATTCGCGAAGCGGTGGATGCTATCGCGGCAATGCCGCGGTGACCTGACGGGCCGATTCGCGGGCAAGCCCGCTCTTGCAGGGATAGTGTGGGTACAGCTTATGAGGTTTGCCAAGGCATAAAAAAGGGCCCCTTCAAGGGGCCCCTGGGCCTTCGCCCGCCGCCCGGATGGGGCGTGCATGGTAAATCGAATTCAGTGTCCTCGTTCAGCCAACGGCGTGATTTTCGTTGAGTCTATGGATGCCAGCGGTGCCAGTCATTCCGTCCCAGTTATCACCGCGACCTTCACGCCAGCCGTTGATCCAGGCTTGGCGAACAGAAGGAAGATTGAAGGGGCAAAGTTCGCGGGATTTGCCGGTAACCCCGTATTGGTAGCCACGTGAATATGCTCTTTCCAACGGATCACGCTTAAGTCTTCTCATAGGGTGTTGCCCTCACTTGTTGACTGTAATGTCCCGTCGGCCTCTCCGAGGCCGGGCAGAGTCGTTCTGCCGGTTTGCGCTCGCTGCCGGCGTGGCGAGCTGAAAGTGCCGCCTCGTTGCGAAGCGGCCTGAGACCAGTTCTATCGAATGCGAGTCACGGTGTGAATGATCGATTTGTCATAAGCACGTAACCTTTCCAAGGGTGAGGGGATAAGTAAATAAATGCGACTCAACCTTGTTTGGTGTTTAGCCCTGCAATGATCGGGGTTTGCCGTTCTTTGACGTCATTTCGCCAGCGTTGTTTGCGGATGACAGAAATAATTTGAAATGCGACGAAGGGTCACTTTGGCCCGCAGATCGCCAGAATTACGCGTACTGCCTGATGATCTAAGCTGTCTTTGCCACTGGGCCAAGCACGGATCGGTCAGGCGGCCCGGCTTTTCTGCAGCACGTTGTGTGCCGCAGAGGGCCACCCGCACGCCTGCTGGAAAGGTGTACGGGCAAACATCGCGGGGCGATGCGTCGCCCCGTCAGTCAAATAGCCCAAGGCGCTGGAATACTCATGTCGGACCGTTTCGAACTTTACCTCACCTGTCCCAAAGGCCTTGAAAGCCTGCTCGCCGAAGAGGCCAAGGGCCTCGGCCTTGACGAGGTGCGCGAGCACACCTCGGCCATTCGCGGCGCCGCCGACATGGAAACTGCTTACCGCCTGTGTGTCTGGTCACGTCTGGCCAACCGCGTATTACTGGTGCTCAAGCGCTTCTCGATGAAGAACGCCGACGACCTTTACGACGGCGTGCATGCGGTCGACTGGGCTGACCACCTGGCAGCCGACGGCACCCTGGCTGTGGAGTTCAGCGGCCATGGCTCAGGCATCGACAATACTCACTTCGGTGCGCTGAAGGTCAAGGATGCGATCGTCGACAAGCTGCGTAACCGCGAAGGCCTGCGCCCGTCAGTCGAAAAGATCGACCCTGACGTGCGTGTGCACCTGCGCCTGGACCGCGGCGAGGCCATATTGTCCCTCGACCTGTCCGGGCACAGCCTGCACCAGCGTGGCTACCGCCTGCAGCAAGGCGCCGCGCCGCTGAAGGAAAACCTGGCGGCAGCGGTGCTGATCCGTGCTGGCTGGCCGCGTATTGCTGCCGAAGGTGGTGCGCTGGCCGACCCGATGTGCGGTGTGGGTACCTTCCTGGTCGAGGCAGCGATGATCGCCGCCGATATCGCCCCCAACCTCAAGCGCGAACGCTGGGGCTTCAGTGCCTGGCTCGGCCATGTGCCGGCGCTGTGGCGCAAGGTGCATGACGAAGCGCAGGCGCGCGCGCAGGCCGGCCTGGCCAAGCCACCGCTGTGGATCCGTGGCTACGAGGCTGACCCGCGGCTGATCCAGCCGGGCCGCAACAACGTCGAGCGTGCCGGCTTGGGCGACTGGGTGAAGATCTACCAAGGCGAAGTCAGTACCTTCGAGCCACGCCCGGACCAGAACCAGAAAGGCCTGGTCATCAGCAACCCGCCCTACGGTGAGCGTCTGGGTGACGAAGCCAGCCTGCTGTACCTCTACCAGAATCTGGGCGAGCGCCTGCGCCAGGCCTGCATGGGCTGGGAAGCAGCGGTATTCACTGGTGCGCCGCAACTGGGCAAGCGCATGGGCATTCGTAGCCACAAGCAGTACGCGTTCTGGAACGGCGCATTGCCATGCAAGCTGCTGCTGTTCAAGGTGCAGCCTGACCAGTTCGTCACCGGTGAACGCCGCGAAGCGCAGCCTGAAGGCACCGAAGCCCGCCAGCAGGTGCCGCAGGCCAGCGAGCCCGCGCGGCTGTCGGAAGGGGCGCAGATGTTTGCCAACCGCCTGCAGAAGAACCTCAAGCAACTGGGCAAGTGGGCCCGTCGCGAGCAGGTCGACTGCTATCGCCTGTACGATGCCGACATGCCTGAATATGCCCTGGCGGTCGACCTGTACCAGGACTGGGTACACGTGCAGGAATACGCCGCGCCACGTTCGGTCGACCCGGACAAGGCTCAGGCGCGTCTGCTCGATGCACTGGCGGCCATCCCGCAGGCGTTGGGCATTTCGCCGCAGCGTGTAGTGCTCAAACGTCGCGAGCGGCAAAGCGGCACGCGCCAGTACGAACGTCAGGCTACCGAGGGCCGCTTCCAGGAAGTGAACGAAGGTGGCGTCAAGCTGCTGGTCAACCTCACCGACTACCTGGATACCGGGCTGTTCCTCGACCACCGCCCGATGCGTATGCGCATCCAGCGTGAGGCTGCCGGCAAGCGCTTCCTCAACCTGTTCTGCTACACCGCCACGGCCACCGTGCACGCGGCCAAGGGCGGTGCGCGCAGCACCACCAGCGTCGACCTGTCGAAAACCTACCTGGACTGGGCGCGGCGTAACCTGGCACTCAATGGCTATTCCGAGCGCAACCGCCTGGAGCAAAGCGATGTAATGGCTTGGCTGGAAGGCAACCGTGACAGCTACGACCTGATCTTCATCGACCCGCCAACCTTCTCCAACTCCAAGCGCATGGAAGGTGTATTCGACGTGCAGCGTGACCATGTTCAGCTGTTGGACCTGGCCATGGCCCGTCTGGCGCCGGGTGGTGTGCTGTATTTCTCCAACAACTTCCGCAAGTTCCAGCTGGACGAGCACCTGATGGCGCGTTACGTGGTGGAAGAAATCAGCGCGCAGACCCTGGACCCGGACTTCGCCCGTAATAACCGTATCCATCGCGCCTGGCGTTTGCAGCTTCGTTGAGGCGACGAGGTACATTGCACGGCTAATGGCCAATAGCTATAACTGAGGGCAGGGCAAGATAATCCGCAGGACGCTGACGTGACGAGATGGGTGTATGTCAAAGTGTGGCGTGCTTGCGCGGTTGCTTGGCTTGTGCACAGAGAGGGCGTCCGCCTGGGCGATGGCGCTGATTGCACTGGTGGCGGGCGGCTTGTTGACCGCCGCCTTGGCATTTGCCGCGCACACCTTCTACAAACAGCAACTGCGCCAGCGCTTCGAGCTGCTGGCCAGCGAGCGCGCCAGCCGTATTGGCGAGCGTTTTGACGAACAGCAGCAGCGCCTGGATGGGCTGCGGCGGTTTTTCAGCTTTTCCAACGACATCAGCCCGCGCGAATTCGACGGCTATGCCCGGCCACTGCTGCAGCGCACCCTGGCCTATGCCTGGGCGCCGCGCGTCGAGGCTGCGCAACGCGCCGAATTCGAGCGCCTGGCCAGTGACCATACCGGCCCAGGCTATGTGATCCGGGACAAGGACGCGCAAGGCCAGTGGCGCCCGGCGTCGCAGCGCGATCATTACTTCCCGGTACTCTATACCCAATCGGGCGAACTGCCCGGGTTGCCCTACGGCCTGGACCTCGCTGGCCGAAGCGAGCCTCAGGCGGCCTTGGCGCGGGCGTTGGGGCCAGGCAGCATGGCGGTGTCCGAGCCATTGGCCCTGTTCGATACCCACTCGGCAGAGCGCGGCCTGTTGATGGTCGCGCCGGTATTTTCCGATGCCGACCCCCGCGGTGCTGCAGCGGGTTATGTGGTGGCCTTGCTGAGCATGCGCGAGCTGGTCAGCGACGGTCGGCCGGTAGCGACGGATGACAACCTTGTCGTGCGCATCACGGACCCGTCTGGGTTACAAGGCCCCGTCGTGATGTTCGATTCGCAAAATCAGGTCGCGCCCTTGGCCCTGGCCAGCAATCAGTTGTTGCGCCTGGCCGATCATTATTTCCAGCTGAGCATTCAGCCGAGCCAGGCGTTCGTGCAGGCGAACCGCTCCTCGGCAGTGCTGGCGGTCGGTTTGTTGGGCGGACTGTTGAGCCTGTTGCTCAGCGTGCTGCTCTACAGCCTGTTGAGCCAGCGTCAGCGCGCCCTGGCCTTGGTCGCTCAGCGTACGGCCGAGTTGCAGGTCAGCGAGCAGTCGTTGCGTGGCACCCACAACCAACTGCGCAGTGTGCTGGATGCCGCGACCCAGGTGGCGATCATCGCCACCAACCTCAAGGGGGTGGTCAGCACGTTCAACGCCGGTGCCGAACGCATGCTCGGTTACGCGGCCAGCGAAGCGATCGGCCGCTTGCGCCTTGAAGACCTGGTGCTGCCGGAGGAGCTGAACCTGCGTGCCCATGCCTTGAGCTTGCGTTTTGGCCGCGCCATTGCTGGGGGCCAGGCGATGTTCGCTGAAACGGTACAGGAGCACGGGGCCGAGCCTGGCGAGTGGACCTTGCTACGGGCTGATGGCAGCCAGCTGGTCGCCAACATGCTAGTGACTGCCATGCTCGACGAACAGGGGTTGTGGGTTGGCTACCTGGCCATCTGCATTGACGTGACCGAGCGGCGCCGGGTGCATGAGGCGTTGGCAGCGCGTGACCGGTTGCTGGAAAAGCTCAGTGCCGAGGTGCCGGGCGGCATCTACCAATATCGCCTGGATGCCAACGGCCATTCGTGTTTTCCATATGCCAGCATGGGCCTGTATGACATTTATGAGGTCGACCTCATGCAATTACGTGAGGATGCCTCGAGGGTGTTCGAACGTATCCACCCCGATGACCTGGAGCGCGTGCGCCGCTCGGTGCGCTATTCGGCCGAACACCTGTCACCCTGGCGCGAGGAGTATCGGGTCTGCCTGCCCCGGGCCGGACTGCGCTGGGTGCGTGGCGAGGCGACCCCGGAAGTGGGCGAGCAGGGCTGCACGCTGTGGCATGGCTACCTGACTGACATCTCCGACCTGAAGGGCGTGGAGGAAGAGTTGCGGGCGCTGTCGGTCACAGACTCGCTGACCGGTATCCATAATCGTCGCTACTTCCAGGAGCGGCTCAAGATCGAACTGGAACGGGCCCAGCGCGATGGCTTGGCGCTGGCGGTGATCATGCTCGACATCGATCACTTCAAGCGCATCAACGACCGCTTCGGCCATGCCGTCGGCGACCGGGTGCTGCGTAGCCTGTGCCAGCGCATCGGTCAGCGTTTACGGCGTACCGATGTGTTTTGCCGCTTGGGCGGGGAAGAGTTCATGGTGCTTTGCCCGGGCAGCGATGTCGATCAGGCGCGGTTGCTGGCGCTGGAGTTGTGGCAAGGGGTGCGCAATGTGCCGGTGGAAGGCGTGGGCCAGGTGACTGCAAGCTTTGGGGTGGCGGGTTGGCGGTCGGGCGAAGGCGCTGATGCCTTGCTGTTGCGCGCCGACGCCGGCGTGTATGCGGCCAAACAGGCCGGGCGGGACCGGGTGGAGGGGGAGTCGGCCTAAGCGCTGTCGGTTGCCGGTACCGAGCCTTTCGCGGCGAAAACCGCTCCTACAGGTTGCACAGGTTTGGTAAGCCGTGCTCACCCCTGTAGGAGCGGGTTCACCCGCGAAAAGGCCAATACAGGCTAACCAATCAATTAGCTGCTGTACTGCCAGCCAGCTTCGGCTGGCGATACAGGTCAAGCAACACCTGATCCAGCACCTGCGAGGCACCCCACGGTTTAGGGTCGTTGAGAATCGCTGCCACCGCCCAGGTATGGCCGTTGCTGTCGCGACTGAAGCCGGCAATCGCCCGCACAGTGTTCAGTGTGCCGGTCTTGATGTGCCCTTCACCGGTCATCGCGGTGCGCTTGAGACGCTTGCGCATCGTGCCGTCCATGCCCACCAGCGGCATCGAGCTCATGAATTCGGCAGCGTAAGGGCTCTTCCAGGCGGCTTTCAGCATCTCGGCCATTTCTCGGGTACTGACCCGTTCGGCACGCGACAGGCCAGAGCCGTTTTCCATCACCAGATGCGGCGCAGTAATACCCTTTTTCGCCAGCCATTGGCGTACCACGCGCTGGGCAGCACGGGCGTCGTCACCATCGGCATCGGTGCGGAACTGCGCGCCAAGGCTCAGGAACAGCTGCTGGGCCATGGTGTTGTTGCTGTACTTGTTGATGTCGCGGATCACTTCCACCAGGTCTGGCGAGAAGGCGCGGGCCAGCAGGCGAGCACTCTTGGGCACATTCTCGATGCGGTCGCCACCCTGGATGTTGCCACCCAGTTCGTTCCAGATTGCGCGCACGGCACCGGCGGCGTAGGTGGAATGGTCGAGCAGCGACAGGTAGGTTTGCGAGTTGCAGCCGTCACCCAGTTGGCCGCTGACCGTGACACTGATGCCGTCGGCCTGGGGCACCGGGTTGTAGCGCACATCACCGGTGCATTTCTTTGAGGCTACCGGCTTGACCTGGTTGTCGATACGGATACTGGCAATCGGCGGCTCGACTGCGACGGTGACTTTGCCACCATCATTGCGCGCCACGAAGCGCAGGGCCTTGAGGTTGACCAGCAGCGAGTCGGGCTTGACCAGGAACGGCTTGTTATCATCACCGCCGTCGTCGTTGAACTGCGGCAGGTTGGGCTGCACGAAATGGCTGCGGTCCAGCACCAGGTCACCGGTGACGGTGCGCACGCCATTGGCGCGCAGGTCACGCATCAGCAGCCACAGCTTTTCCATGTTCAGTTTGGGGTCACCGCCACCTTTAAGGTACAGGTTACCGTTAAGCACACCGTTGCTCAGGGTGCCGTCGGTGTAGAACTCGGTTTTCCACTGGAAGGTCGGGCCAAGCAGTTCGAGGGCGGCGTAGGTCGTGACCAATTTCATGGTCGAGGCCGGGTTCACCGACACATCGGCATTGAACACGGTCGGGGTGCCGGGGCCATCCAGCGGCAGCATCACCAGCGACAGCGCTGTGTCCTGCAGCTTGTTGGCCTTGAGCGCCTGCTGCACTTTGGCAGGCAGGGTGGTATTGACGGCGGCGTGGCTGGGCAAGGCAAGTGGCAACAGCAGGCCGGCAAGTATGAGGGGACGAAGCGTTTTGATCATAGTGAGTGAATACCCTGCGGCGAGGGAAAAGGGCTTTGGGGCTGTAAGAGATGATGGCCCCACGACGTAAACACTACGCATTATGCCCCAAGCGCAGCCACGATGCGTCACGTTCGACGGAAAAGCATCGCCAATAAAAAGGCCACCCGAATGGGGTGGCCTTTTCAGCAATCAACCTTTCAGCCCGAAGCTGACAAGTATCACTCAGCCTTGTTGATAGGCTTTTCCGGGTACCAGGCATCCAGCAGCGGGCTGACTTCGATTTTGGTCAGTTCGCTGCGGCCTTTGAGCCAGGCTTCAACGGCAGCGCGCTGTTCTTCGCTGACCGAGCCGCGTTTGACCGAGCACACCAGGCCGAAATCGTCACCGCCTACATAATCCAGGCCGTTGGCGTCCATGGCTTCTTCCAGGAACGCGTCGAGGAAAGCATCGATTGCCTGGTCATCCAGATCTTCCTTGAATTCCAGGTTCAGCTCGAAGCCCAATTCCTGAAACTCGTCGACACACAGCTTCTTGCGCAGACGACGGGAGCGGTTTGTGGCCATGAAACAATCCTCTTAGGTAATAACGCCGCGCAGTCTACCAGTTAACACGTCTGGTTGCCTGCCTGAGTATCCGTGCTGGTGGCCAATTCCTTGGCCAGGGCACGTTCCACTCGGCACATATGCCGTGCCAGTGCCTGGCGCCGCAGGCGCACCTGGGCAGTGGGCAAGTCGCTGGCCTCCAGGGCTTCACAGGCCGCCATCAGGTCAGGGGCTTCCAGCATGCGTGCGGCGCTGAGCACCTTGTGGGCCTGCTCGGCAATGGCGCCGCTGTCGTGTTGCGGGTGAAGCGCCATCAGGCTGGCCAGGTCGGCCTGAAGGCTCTGATGCAAGGTCTCCAGGAAGCGCTGACGGTCAACCGGGTCAGGCCCGACCACGGCGGCCAGGCCGTCCAGCTGGTACAGCTTGCGGCGGGGGCGTTGCTGGCGGCGCGGGCGAATGCCAGCCAGGCGCTGGCTGAGGGTGCTCAGGCTGATGGGCTTGAGCAGGCAGTCGTCCATGCCGGCGGTCAGGCACTTGCGGCGTACTTCCGGCTGTGCGTTGGCGGTATAGCCGAGGATGGTGCAGGGGGGGCGCTTGCCCTGGCGTTCTTCGGCGCGCACGGCAGTCGCCAGCTGGTAACCGTTCATGTGCGGCATGTTGCAGTCGAGTACCAGCACATCGAAGTCGCCTTCCCGCCAGGTCGCCAGGCCTTCCCGCCCATCGCGGGCGCTGGCGTGCTCCAGGCCCAGGTAGCCAAGTTGTTGCGCCATCAGTTGCAGGTTGGCCGGGTGATCATCAATGACCAGCACGTTCAGCCGTGGGTCGGGCACGTCGAGCTGCTCGGGCAGCGGTTTCGGCTGCTCTGCGCCATCCACCCGTTGCAGCGGCATCTTCAGGCGCACCTGGGTACCGACATCCTCCAGGCTTTTCATGGACAGGCTGCCGCCCATCATTTCGCACAGGTTACGGCAGATGGCCAGGCCCAGCCCGGTACCTGCGCGGGCGCCCTGGCTGTGCGGGTTGGCCTGGATGAACGGGTTGAACAGGCGCTGCAGGTCGTCGGGGTGGATGCCGATGCCACTGTCGCGCACCTCCAGCTCCAGTACGGCGGGTGTGCTGGTACCGTCATCCAGCAGGCTGACGCAGATGCGCACCTGACCATGCTCGGTGAACTTGATGGCATTGCTCACCAGGTTGGACAGCACCTGCTTGAAGCGCAGCGGGTCAAGCAGGACAGGGCAGCGTGCGGCCGGGGCGATCTGCACCTCCAGGGCCAGGCCTTTCTGCCGCGCCTGGCCGTCGAAAATGCGCGCCACCGATTCGACCAGCGCCGCCAGGTCGACCACCTCCGGGGCCAGGGACAAGTGCCCGGACTCGATGCGCACGATGTCGAGAATGTCACCGATCAGGCCTAGCAGGTCTTTGGCCGAATGGTGTGCCAGTTCCAGCGCGCTTCGGTCCACCCGGCCCTGGTCGGCGCGCTTGACCGCCAGTTCCAGCATGCCGATGACGGCATTCATCGGGGTGCGGATTTCGTGGCTGATGGTCGCCAGGAACGTGCTCTTGGCGCGGTTGGCATCGTCGGCCTGCTGCTTGGCCTGGCGCAGCTCCATGACCAGTTGCCGGCGTTCGCTGATGTCGATCCAGCCGCCGATGATCCCCTGTACCTCACCCAGAGAGTCGCGGTACGGCAAGATCCAGTGGTAGATAGTCAATGCCCGGCCTTTGATCCGTAGTGGGCGGTCCTTGATCAGCGGCGAGCCCGCCGCCATGACTTTCTGGTAATCAGCCTGGATCTGCCGAGCCTGCTCGGAATCGGCAAACAGGCTGTCCTTGAGTTTTTTGCCGATCACCTGATCGGAGCGGGCCTGCACGGCTTCAAGGTAGCTGTAGTTGCAACTTTTCAGGCAACCCTCGCGGTCGCGCACATACATGGGGTGGGGCGTACCGTTGAGCAGGGCGCGCATGAATGCCAACTGGTCGTTCAGCGCGCGTTCGGCGCGCTGGCGCTGGCGAATCTGCAGGCGCAGGCGGGCATTCCAGAGCAGGGCCAGCAACAAGAGCACGACCGTGGCCAGCACCACCTGCAGGGCAAGGCGGCTGTAGACTTTGGTGTTGTCATCCTCATGCCTGCCAAAGCCGCGCCAGCGGTTGTTGATTACCCCCAGCTCCTCGGGTGAGATACTCAGCAAAGCCTTGTCGAGGATAGACAACAGCGCCGGTGACGGAGCCGTGGTGGCCATGGCGAAGTTGGCGGGTTCGCTGCCGACCGAGGTGCGGATGACCAGTTCGGGGTTGCTGGCCAAGGCGTGGTTGGCGTCGATCAGGGTGGTGATCACCGCATCGACGGCCCCGCTGTTGAGCAACGCCATGGAGTAGAACGCGCTTTCGGTCTCGACCCAGCTTATCTTTGGGTAGTCCCGGGACAGCATGGCGTTCATGGTACTGTCCCGGGTAATGGCGATGCGATGCCCCTGCAACTGCTCCAGTGAACTCAGTGTGTTGTTGTCCTTGTGGTTGACCAGCACATAGGCGCTTTCGAGGTAGGGGCGGCTGATTTGCAGGTCGTCCCCTGGTTTACCGGCGCTGGCCAGTGCGGCGATGACATCGGCCCGGCCATCCTTGAGGCGGGCGACCATGTCGGCAATGCCACTGGCGCGCTGCACTTCGAAACGCAACCCGGTGCGCAGGCGAATGAGTTCCAGCAGGTCGGCGGTGATGCCTCGGAAATGCCCCGAATCATCGAAATAGGACAGTGGTGCAGCCGCGTCATCGGCTGCCACGCGCATCACGGGATGCTTCTGCAGCCACTGCTGCTCGGCCGCGCTCAATTGCAGTTGGCGATCGCTCAGCAACAGGTCGCTGCCGGCGCTCCAGCGTTTGAAGATACTGGAGCGTATGGCCGGGCTTTGCCTGTCCAGGATGGTGTTCACCAGGTCCAGCAGCACGGTATCTTGCTGACGCAAGGCGAAACCGAAGCCGATGGCCTCGTGTTTGCCGAAGTTGGCCATGCGCAGGCGGGGCAGATGACCACGGTTGAGCTGGTAGTGCGTGGAGATGGTGTCGCCGATGAACACGTCGGCCTGGCCGAATGCGACAGCATTCAGTGCCTGGCTGGAAGAGCCAAAGGCCAGCAGCTCGGCCTTGGGGTAGGCGGTGAGTACTTCCTGTCTGGGCAAATAGTGGTAGAGCATACCCAGGCGCATGCCGGCAAGGTCCATGTCCAGTGCCCGGTTTTCGTCTTCACGCGTTACCAGTACAGGTTGGTCGACGGCATAGGGGCGCGACAGTGCCAGGCCGTCACTGGCCGCTTCGTAGCCATTGGCGCTGCCCAGCAGGTCGATATCCCCGTGCCTGAGCGCCTCCACCGCCGCCTGCCGGCTGGAGAAACGCAGCACCCTCACTGGCAACTGCAAGGCCTTGCCGATCAGGCTTGCATACTCGGCGGTCAGGCCCTGGTAGTCGTTGCCGCCACCAGTGATGTCGAACGGCGGATAGTCGGGGGCCGACGTGCCCAGTACCAGTTCCTGCTGGCCTTCGAGCCATTGCCGTTGTTCGGGCGTGAGCACGGGCTGGACCGGGCGGGCCGATGAGCGCGCCAGTAACGTAAAAGACGCGGCTTCACGATGGCCAGCCTGTGTTGCGCCGCTTAGCAGCAGAACGAGCAGCAGGCAGTTGATAGCTCGGGCCATGACCATGTTCAGACCAGCGCGTTGCGCTTGGCCATCTCGATCAGATCGACCAGCGTATTGACTTGCAGTTTGTGCATGAGGCGCTTCTTGTAGGTGCTGACAGTCTTGCTGCTGAGAAACATGCCCTTGGCAATTTCCTTGTTGCTGCGGCCTTGGGCGAAAAGTTGAAGCACCATCAGTTCGCGGTCATTTACCTGGCGGAAAAGTTGCAGGTCACTGTCGGTCGTCTGGTTGTTTTTTATTGCCTGGCTGGGGAAGTAGTTATAACCGGCCAGTACGGCCTTGATTGCACTGAGCAGTTCGCTCAGGTCTTCCTGCTTGCAAACATAACCCGCTGCGCCCGAGTGCATGCAACGTACGGCAAACAATGCCGGGGACTGTGCAGTCAGTACCAGAACCTTCAAGGGCAGGGCCATGCTCTGAAAGCGGGCCAGCACCTCCAGGCCGTCTAGCTTGGGGATGCTGATGTCGAGAATGACCAGGTCGGGGTTGCTCTCGCGGATCATCTGCATGGCGTCTACGCCGTTGTCCGACTCGCCGACAATCTTGTAGTTCTGGTTTTCCAGCAGCATACGGACGGCCAGGCGAATCACCGGATGGTCGTCAACGATAAATATGGAATGCATGTTCAACTTCCCTGCGGTCGATTGAGGGTGACAGTGGGCACCTTATCGCAGTTGGAAGTCGTCAGGCGTGCGAGGAATGGCTGTTAGGCTTATATGGGAAACGGCTTACAAGATAAAGCAAAATGGGCTACGGAATAGGTGTGCTTAACTCGCTGTCAAAGCGATTTTGGTAACTTTTCATTAGTTTTTATTCGTGCCGTTTAGTGGGGTTACCTCGGTGTAGGAAGTTTCCTGCAGCGTGGTGCAGCGCCTGGCCGAGCCCGCGCTGCACCGACGCGTTTCAGGTCGGGCTGGAGCGCCCGGTCATCTCTCGGGCCATTTCGCTGGCATAGCTGTCGGTCATGCCGGCGATGAAGTCGATCATGCGCAGGAAGGCGCTGTGCAACGAGGCATGCGGGTCTGGCGCATTGTTGCCGATCAGGTCCAGCACCCTGCGACTCTTGAACGATGGCGTACGTCCACCGTGCTGCTCGAGGGCCGCACCGCAGAACGTGTTCAGCAGAATCTCCAGGGTGGTGTAGGCGCCGATTTCGTGCAGGGTCTTGCGCTTGTCCTGGAAGATTTTGTTGCGCGCCATGTCCTTGGCTTGCAGTACACAGCGTTTGGCTGGGCCATGCATGTGTTCCACCAGGTCGCCCGCCAGTTGCCCGGCCAGCAACGCCTGCTGCTGCTCGACGAAGGCGTGGGCGGCGGCATTGGTCAGGTGTTCGATGGCCTTGCCGCGCAGGATGGCCAGTTTGCGCCGACGAGAATCGCGTGGGCCGAGCTGGCGGTAGGTTTCTGGCAGGTCTTCGCCGACCAGGTCAAGCAACAGCGCTTCGACTTCTGCGTATTGCAGCAGCTCCATTTCCAGGCCGTCTTCCAGGTCGATCAGCGCGTAGCAGATGTCATCGGCAGCCTCCATCAGATACACCAGTGGGTGGCGCGCCCAGCGCTGGTGTTCCAGCTGCGGCAGGCCGAGCTTGCGGGCGATCTGTTCGAGCAGGGGCAGTTCGCTCTGATAGCTGCCGAACTTGTGCTTCTTGTAGCCCAGGGCGTCGGCATGGCGGGCGCTCCACGGGTACTTGAGGTAGGTGCCGAGGGTGGCATAGGTCAGCCGGGTCCCCCCATCGAACTGGTGGTATTCCAGTTGGGTGAGCACACGAAAGCCCTGGGCATTGCCTTCGAAGTTGAGAAAGTCGGCCCGTTCGTCATCGCTCATGTCGTCCAGCCAGCCACGCCCGGCGGCCTGCTGGAACCAGTGGCGAATGGCGTCTTCGCCGGAGTGGCCGAATGGCGGGTTGCCGATGTCGTGGGCCAGGCAGGCTGACTGCACAATCATCCCCAGGTCACTGGGGGCGCACCAGTCCGGCAGGTTGTCGCGCAGGGTCTCGCCGACGCGCATCCCCAGCGAGCGGCCGACGCAGCTGACTTCCAGCGAATGAGTCAGGCGCGTATGGATATGGTCGTTGCTCGACACCGGGTGCACCTGGGTCTTGCGGCCGAGGCGGCGGAAGGCACCGGAGAAAATGATGCGGTCATGGTCTTTGTGGAAGGGGCTGCGCCCGAGTTCATCGGCGCTGTACAGGGCTTTGCCCAGCCGTTCGCGGGTAAGCAAGGTGTGCCAGTCCAAGGCGCGGTCTCCTGTCGTTCGAAGGCAGCAGCATACCCTGCAGGGAGCGCATTGTGCTGCGAAGAAAAGGCCGGCCCTTTGATGCATTTGTATCGATCGTACGGGCCTCTTCGCAGCACAAGGCTGCTTCTGCCGGGGCGAGCGTCAGGGCCGGCGGCCGCCTTGCAGGTAGAGGCGTACCAGCGGCAGCAGGGTGCTGCCCAACCGTACCAGGCGCGTCAGGTTGCCGCTGCGTACGCCCTTGCCGGTGAGAAAGCCCAGCGCCACCACAGCGCCGATGCCCCACAGTGGCGCATGCTTGATACCCAGGCCTTCATGTAGCGAGCTGCCCATGCCGCGCACGCGGCGCAGCGGTTCAAGCAACTGACCGGACTCATGACGGATTTCCTGGCGGTGCATCTCCATGCGCAGGCGCAGCAGCGCCTTGCGCAGTTCGCGCGGGTTACGCGTGTTTGGCAGTTCTGGCAGGCTCATGGCAACAGGCGCTCCCTGTCCTTGGCAAGTTCGTCGAGGGTGGCGCCGAAGGGCGATGATTCGTCGAACACCGCCGCCTTCAGGCGCACGCCGCAGTACAGGGCGGCAATGCCATAGAACACGCACAGGCCAATGATACCGGCCAGTCGATAGCTGTCCCACAGCAGCACCAGCAGCAGCCCGGACAGCGCGGTCAGCAGCAGCAGGGCGAACACCAGCGCCAGGCCGGCGAACAGCAGCAGGCTCAAGGTACGGCCCTTCTGCTCCTGCAACTCGATACCGAACAGCTCGATGTGGCTGTGCAGCAGCCCCAGCATGGCCGCGCCCAGGCGCTTACCCGAAGCGCCGGCGCCGTTGGCGTCATTCTCCATGGGTTCCCCTTAGCGCCGGTTGGCCAGCAGACCGATCAACAGGCCGACGCCGGCCGCGATGCCGATTGCCCGCCACGGGTTTTCCTGCACGTACTGCTCGGCGCTGCCAAGCGCTGCCTGACCGCGTTCACGTACCGAGTCCTGGGTCAGTTGCAGGGTTTCGCGGGCCTGGGTCAGGCGCTCGTGAATCTGCTCGCGCAACTCGTCGGCCTGGTCGCCGGCCAGGTTGGCGGTGTCGGCCAGCAGCTTCTCGGTGTCGCGCACCAAGGCCTGGAAGTCAGCCATCAATATCTCTTGTGCATTCTTTGCCGATTTGCTGGCCATGGGTCTCTCCCTGTCGATGAGTGTTGGTAGTTCGAGTGACAGCACGCATGGAAGGTTCAAGTGCGGCTGCTGGTATGGGCCTTGCTAAGTTTTTGCCACGTTGCGGAGCGCCTATGACCGGTTTTGCGCCGATTCAGGGCGCCCGCGCAGCGGATACCGATAAACCTTAACCCAATCCACGACAAACCCAAGAAAAAACCACGCAGGCTTCACCCCGCTCACCTGAACAGGGTAGGGGCTGGCACCGATTCGGTGCAGGGATGCAGGTTCTTGAACTGTCCTGGTGCCTTTTTCAGCAGGTCTGCCTATTTCATGGAAAACATGCACAGCGCTATGGACTCTCTGGTCCACGGTTCCAACACCCTGTTCATTCTCATGGGCGCCATTCTGGTGCTGGCCATGCATGCCGGCTTCGCGTTCCTTGAAGTGGGCACGGTGCGCCACAAGAACCAGGTCAACGCCTTGTCGAAGATCCTCAGCGACTTTGCCATCTCGGCGCTGGTCTACTTCTTTATAGGCTACTGGATCGCCTACGGAGTCAACTTCTTCCAGCCGGCGACAACACTGGCTGTCGACCATGGCTATGCGCTGGTCAAGTGCTTCTTCCTGCTGACCTTTGCGGCGGCGATTCCGGCGATCATCTCCGGGGGCATTGCCGAGCGGGCGCGGTTCGTGCCGCAGTTGTGCGCCACGGCGTTGATCGTGGCGTTCGTCTATCCGTTCTTCGAGGGCGTGGTGTGGAACGGCAACCTGGGCGTGCAGGCTTGGCTGCAGGCACGCTTCGGCGCACCGTTCCACGACTTTGCCGGGTCTGTGGTGGTACACGCCATGGGGGGCTGGCTGGCGCTGGCGGCGGTGCTGCTGCTGGGGGCGCGCCGTGGGCGCTACCGCGAGGGCCGATTGGTGGCGTTTGCGCCGTCGAGCATTCCCTTTCTGGCGTTGGGCTCGTGGATCCTCATCATCGGCTGGTTTGGCTTCAACGTCATGAGTGCCCAGACCTTGCAGGGCGTCAGCGGCCTGGTGGCGATCAACTCGCTGATGGCGATGGTGGGTGGCACCCTGTCGGCGTTGCTGGCCGGGCGCAACGACCCGGGCTTTCTGCATAACGGCCCGCTGGCCGGGCTGGTGGCGATTTGCGCAGGTTCCGATCTGATGCACCCGGTGGGTGCGCTCGCCACCGGCCTGGTGGCCGGCGCTCTGTTTGTCTGGACCTTCACCGCCGCGCAAAATCGCTGGAAAATCGACGACGTCCTGGGTGTGTGGCCGTTGCATGGCCTGTGTGGCGTGTGGGGGGGCATCGCCTGTGGCGTGTTCGGCCAGGTGGCGCTGGGCGGCATGGGCGGTGTCAGCCTGGTCAGCCAGTTGCTGGGCAGCCTGATGGGCGTGCTGGTGGCCTTGGCCGGTGGCTTTGCCGTGTACGGAGCCATTCGTGCGTTGCATGGCCTGCGCTTGAGCCATGAGCAGGAGTTCCAGGGCGCGGACCTGTCGCTGCACCGGATCGGTGCTACCAGCCAGGATTGAGCCTGGTCAGGTGCAGGGTGGGCGTGGCGCGCCTAGAATAGGCTTCTGTGTATGCCAACCCGGGACCTGCCACATGCTGCCTGAATGTCAACTGTTCGGCACCCTCGGCTGCCACCTCTGCGAAGTGGCCGAGGCTGTGTTGATGCCTCTCGTCGATCATGGCCTGCTGGTAGAGCTGGTCGATATCGCCGAGAGCGAGCTTTTGTTCGAACGTTATGGCCTGATCATTCCGGTGCTGCGGCGCTGTGACAACGGCGCCGAGCTGCACTGGCCGTTCGATACCGAACAAGTGGTGGCTTTTCTTGGGCAATGATGGCTGCAGAGGAGTTGCAACCCTGCTCCATGATCTGTGAAGCGAGCTGATGATCCGGTGGAGGCGCACCGTCGCCGGTAACCTTCTCCATCATCGGAATAGCTCGCCATGTTCATCACTCCACATTTCACCTTCGATGAAATGACCGTTTCCCAGCTCGCCGCCCGCGAAGGGTTCGATAATGCACCGCCCCTCGAAGCCAGGGCCAACCTGCAATTGCTGTGCTGTGCGCTGGAACAGGTACGTGCATTGTTCGACGCGCCCATCATCATCAGCAGCGGGTATCGCAGTGAAAGGGTCAATCGGTTGATCGGTGGCGCCTCCGATAGCCAGCACGTGCAAGGGCTGGCGGCGGACTTCACGGTGATCGAGGTCAGCCCGCGCGAGACCGTTCGGCGAGTCAGCGAAAGTAAGGTGCCCTTCGATCAGCTGATCCTGGAATTCGATAAATGGGTGCACCTGTCGGTGACGCGCGGCACGCCGCGCAGGCAGGTGCTGACCCTGCGTAAAGGCAGCGGCTACCTGGCGGGGCTGCAATGAAGCGCATTGACGGCAGCAAGGGGATGTTCGTATGCTGTATATAAATACAGTATCGAGGTGAAGCCATGCTCAATGTCGAGCAACTCAAGTACAGCGTCAACCGCATGCCCGTGGATCGGGTGGCTGACGCCGTTCTGGAACTGCGCCTCGAAGGCCTGGTGACGGGCGACTGCACGCCGTTCGGCAAAGTCCACTTCAATACCTGCTTCGCCGAGATCGAGGCCTTGTTCCAGCGGGCCGGTTACCACCGAGGGCTGGATGTGGTGGGTTATGAGGGGTTGCTCTATGCACTCTACGACCCTGGCCGCTGGGAGCCGGTGCAGGTACTGCGCTGGCTGAAGGAGCGCTGCGAGGCGATGGCCCAGGCTGGTTGAGGGGGCGGGCTTGGGCGATAATGCGCGGCCATGAACGTCTCGAGCCCAGCCATGACCACGCCTTTCGACCCCGCCCGCCAGCAAGCCAGTACGGTGTGCCTGCCACCTGGTAACTGGGTGACGGTGCTCGATTGCTTGTGTGACCATTTCAAGGCCATCGACCGCGCCCAGTGGCTTGACCGCTTTGCCCGTGGCCGGGTGCTGGATGCCAACGGGCACGCAGTTGCCGCCGACCTGCCTTACAAGCGTGGCATGCGTTTGCATTACTTCCGCGAAGTGCCGAACGAACGGCCGATTCCGGTGCAGGAGGTGGTGCTGCATGTGGACGAGCACCTGGTGGTGGCCGATAAACCGCATTTCCTGCCGGTGACGCCGACGGGTGAATACGTCGAGCAGACCTTGTTGCGCCGCCTGATCCGTCGTCTGGACAATCCGCACCTGGTGCCGTTGCACCGCATCGACCGGCACACCGCTGGGCTCGTGCTGTTTTCCGCCAACCCGCACAGCCGCAGCGCCTACCAGCGGCTGTTCCCCGAGCGGCGTATCGACAAGCGTTACCAGGCCATTGCCGCTGCCATGCCGCAGCATGCATTTCCGCTGGTGCACAAAAGCCGCCTGGTGCATGGCGAGCCATTTTTCCGCATGCATGAGGTGGAGGGTGAGGCCAACAGTGAAACCCTGGCCGAGGTGCTGGAGAAGAACGGTGAGCGATGGCGCTATGGGCTATCGCCCGTGACCGGCAAGACCCATCAGTTGCGTGTGCACATGGCGGCCTTGGGGGCAGGGATCAGCAATGACCCGTTCTATCCGCAGTTGCTCAATGAAGAGGATGACTACCAGCGGCCGCTGAAACTGTTGGCGCAGAGCCTGCGTTTCGAGGACCCGCTGAGTGGCGAAGAGCGCTACTTCGAGAGCCGGTTGCGGTTGGACTGGTAACACAGCAAGCGGGTTCACCTGCGAAAGGGCCGGGCCTGCTGGCCAATTTCCACCCGCCGTTCACCGTTGCCGCCGCTACCGTATTCGCGGGTAAACCCGCTCCTACGCACGCATCGGTGGTTCGGCACAGGCCGCGTGTAGGAGCGGGTTTACCCGCGAAAGGGCCGGCCCTGCTGGCCAATCTCCACCCGCCGTTCACCGTTGCCGCCGCTACCGTATTCGCGGGTAAACCCGCTCCTACGCACGCGTAGGTGGTTCGGCACATTCCGTCGTAGGAGCGGGTTTACCCGCGAAAGGGCCGGCCCTGCTGGCCAATTTCCAGCCGTCGTTCACCGTTGCCGCCGCTACCGTATTCGCGGGTAAACCCGCTCCTACGCACGCATCGGTGGTTCGGCACATTCCGTTGTAGGGGCGGGCTTGCCCGCGAACACCGGCAGAGCCGGTGCCCTCCACCGCGGCGGAGGGCCAAGTCGCGAGCTTCAGCGGTTGAAGCGCTCCACCAGCGAATACTGGCTGCCCGCCGTGCTGGTCAGTTCCTCGCTCAGCAGTGCCGAGTGCTGCGCCTGTTCGGCGGTCTGGTCGGCCAGTTCGGCAATGGTGCTGATGTTGCGGCTGATCTCGTCAGCCACTGCGGTCTGCTCCTCGGTTGCAGCTGCAATCTGGGTGGCCATGTCGGTGATATTGGCCACCGCTTCGCTGATGCCTACCAACGCCTCGTCAGCCTGCATTACCCGGTCGACGCCTTCCTGTGCCTGGCGGTGGCCGGTTTCCATGGTCTGCACTGCGTTACTGGCGGTCTGTTGCAGCTTGGCGATCAGGCCATGGATCTGCCCGGTGGATTCGGCGGTGCGCTGGGCCAACTGACGCACTTCATCAGCCACTACGGCAAAACCACGGCCCATTTCACCGGCGCGCGCCGCTTCAATGGCTGCGTTCAGTGCCAGCAGGTTGGTCTGGTCGGCGATGCCCTTGATCACGTCGACCACGCCACCAATCTCGTCGCTGTCTTTGGCCAGTTGCGTAACCGTCTGGCCGGTCTCGCCCACTGCCGCCGACAGACGTTCGATGGCCTCGCGGGTTTCTCCGGCAATTTGCCGGCCTTGGCTGGTCAGGCGGTTGGCTTCCTGGGTGGCATCGGCGGTGCGCTGCACATGGTTGGCCACTTCCTGAGTGGTGGCGGCCATCTGGTTTACCGCAGCGGCGACTTGCTCGGTCTCCACCCGCTGGCGCTCCAGCCCCGTAGAGCTCTTGTGCGCCAAGGCATCGGACTGGCGTGCCTGGTCGCTCAGGAGTTCGGCACTGTCTTGTAGGCGGGTCAGGCAGGTTTTCATGCGTGCGTCCTGGCTGAGCATGGCCATTTCCAGGCGCGCCTGCACGCCACGGCTGTCGGTGTACATCTGCGCGATCAGTGGGTCGGAAGTGGTTTGCTCGGCCAGGCGCAGCAGGCGCTTGAGGCCGCGCTGCTGCCAGCTCAGGCCGAGCAGGCCCAGTGGTACCGAAAGCCCTGCGGCCAAGGCAAAGCCCCAGGAATGACCCAGCCAGTTGCCGATCAGGAAGCCCACCTGGCTGATCAGGATGAACGGTAGCCAGTCCTGCAGCACTGGCAGCCACTTGTCGCGGCGCGGTACCGGTGGCTTGCCCTGGTTGATGCGCTGATACAGGGCCTCGGCGCGGCGGATCTGCTCGGCGGTGGGCTTGACCCGCACCGATTCGAAACCGACAACCTGGTTGTTATCGAAGATGGGTGTGACATAGGCGTTGACCCAGTAATGGTCACCGGACTTGCAGCGGTTCTTGACGATGCCCATCCACGGCTGGCCCTGCTTGAGGGTTTGCCACATATGGGCAAACACGGCAGGCGGTACGTCGGGGTGACGCACCAGGTTGTGCGGTGCGCCAGTCAGCTCCTCGCGGGTGAATCCACTGATTTCGATAAAGGCATCGTTGCAGTAGGTGACCACACCCTTGGCGTTGGTAGTGGAGATCAACCGCTGCTGGGCAGGGAAAGTCCGTTCTCTCTGGGTAATCGGCTGGTTGTTACGCATGGGTGATAGTCCGCAGGGCTTTCGACAGGTATCGGCAAGCCGCTGGTTTTATTGAATGGATATTTGGTTCATTGATTGCACTCAATGACGGGTAAGTCAGATGATGACCGAATGGATGGCCAAGGGCCAGTGCTGTCGCGTGGGACTTTAAAGCATATAGCTTTGGGGTATTGGCGTGTAGGAGACCGAGCGCCGCCCGCGCAGCGCTCGGTCTAGAGAGCGGAACACATCTTCGGCCAGACGCTCCGTCTCAACCGGCGATCATCTGGCGCAACACATAGTGCAGAATCCCCCCCGCCTTGAAGTATTCCACCTCGTTCAGGGTATCAATCCGGCATAGCACCTCGATCTGTTCCTGCTGGCCATCCTCGCGGGTAATGCGCAAGGGCAGGCTCATGCCGGGGCGAATATGTGCGCCGTCCAGCCCCAGTACATCGATCTGTTCCTTGCCGGTCAGCCCCAGCTGTTTGCGGTTGTGCCCGGCCTTGAATTGCAGTGGCAACACGCCCATGCCCACCAGGTTGGAGCGGTGAATACGCTCGAAGCTTTCTGCCAGCACGGCCTTGACCCCCAGCAGGTTGGTACCCTTGGCTGCCCAGTCGCGGCTCGAGCCGGTGCCGTACTCCTGGCCGGCAATCACCAGCAGTGGGGTGCCTTCCTGCTGGTAACGCATGGCCGCGTCGTAGATCGACAGCTTCTCGCCAGTGGGCACATGCAAGGTGTTGCCGCCTTCTTCACCTGCCAGCATTTCGTTGCGGATACGGATGTTGGCGAAGGTGCCGCGCATCATCACTTCGTGGTTGCCACGCCGCGAACCGTAGGAGTTGAAGTCGCGAGGCTCCACACCCTGTTCCCGCAGGTAGCGCCCGGCCGGGCTGTCGGTCTTGATGTTGCCCGCGGGGGAAATGTGGTCGGTGGTCACTGAGTCGCCCAGCAGCGCCAGCACCCGTGCGCCGTGAATATTGGCGATCTGTGGCGGTGGCCCGCCGATGCCGTCGAAGAACGGTGGGTGCTGGATGTAGGTGGAGTCAGCCTGCCACACGTAAGTGGCGGCCTGTGGCACCTCGATGGCCTGCCATTGCGCATCACCGGCGAACACTTCGGCGTATTCCTTGTGGAACATCGCCGTATCGACCTTGGCCACGGCCTCGGCAATTTCCTGCTGGGTCGGCCAGATATCACGCAGGTAGACCGGTTGGCCGTCCTTGCCTGAGCCCAGCGGATCGCGCGTCAGGTCCAGGCGCACGCTGCCGGCCAGGGCGTAGGCCACCACCAGCGGGGGCGAGGCCAGCCAGTTGGTCTTGACCAGTGGGTGCACGCGGCCCTCGAAGTTGCGGTTGCCCGATAGCACAGAGGCCACGGTCAGGTCGGCGCTGCCAATGGCTTTTTCGATCGCCTCGTCCAGCGGGCCGGAGTTGCCGATGCAGGTGGTGCAGCCATAACCGACCAGATCAAAACCCAGTTGGTCGAGGTAAGGCGTGAGCCCGGCTGCCTTGAAGTAGTCGGTGACTACCTTGGAGCCTGGCGCCAGCGAGCTCTTGACCCAAGGTTTGCGTTGCAGGCCTTTTTCCAGTGCTTTTTTTGCCACCAACCCGGCAGCCATCATCACGCTGGGGTTGGACGTGTTGGTACATGAGGTGATCGCGGCAATCACCACGGCGCCATCGCGCAGGGTGTGGGTCTGGCCCTGATGGCTGTAGTCAACTGCACCGGCCTGGTCGGCGTTGCCCACCGCGACACCGCCACCACCTTCGCTTTCCAGGCGGCCAACTTCTTTGGCCAGCGGCTTGGGCTGCAGCTCGATGAAGTGGTCGAAGGCTTGGCTGACCTGGCCCAGCGCTACGCGGTCCTGTGGCCGTTTGGGCCCGGCCAGGCTGGCTTCGACGTCGTCCATGTCCAGCGCCAGCGTGTCGCTGAATAACGGCTCCTGGCCGGGCAGGCGCCACATGCCCTGCGCCTTGCAGTACTGTTCGACCAGCTGCACGGTCGTTTCGGGGCGGCCCGAAAGCCGCAGATAGTCCAAGGTGACTTGGTCGACCGGGAAGAAGCCACAGGTGGCGCCGTATTCCGGTGCCATGTTGGCGATGGTCGCGCGGTCGGCCAGGGGCAGCTCGGCCAGGCCGTCGCCGTAGAATTCAACGAACTTGCCCACCACGCCTTTCTTGCGCAGCATCTGCGTCACGGTCAGCACCAGGTCAGTGGCAGTGATGCCCTCCCGCAGCTTGCCGGTCAGCTTGAAGCCGATCACTTCGGGGATCAGCATCGATACCGGCTGGCCGAGCATGGCCGCTTCCGCTTCGATGCCGCCGACACCCCAGCCGAGTACGCCAAGGCCGTTGATCATGGTGGTGTGCGAGTCTGTGCCCACCAAGGTATCGGGGAAGGCATAGGTGCGGCCGTCGGCCTCACGGGTCCACACCGTGCGGCCCAGGTACTCCAGGTTGACCTGGTGGCAAATGCCGGTGCCCGGGGGAACTACGCGGAAGTTGTCGAAGGCGCTCTGGCCCCAACGCAGAAAGGCATAGCGCTCGCCATTGCGCTGCATTTCGATGTCGACGTTTTCGGCAAAGGCTTGCGGCGTGCCGTAGCGGTCGACCATTACCGAGTGATCGATCACCAGGTCGACCGGTGACAGCGGGTTGATCCGTTGCGGGTCGCCGCCAGCCTTGGCCATGGCGGCGCGCATGGCCGCCAGGTCGACCACGGCGGGTACGCCGGTGAAGTCCTGCATCAGCACCCGCGCCGGGCGGTACTGGATCTCGCGGTCCGAGCGGCGTTCGCCAAGCCATTGGGCAATGGCGCGCAAGTCGTCGCCGGTGACGGTCGCGCCATCCTCCCAACGCAGCAGATTTTCCAGCAGCACTTTAAGCGACATGGGCAGGCGCTGCAGGTCACCCAGCTGGCGGGCGGCCTCGGTGAGGCTGAAGTAATGGTAGGTCTGGTCGCCGACCTTGAGGGGCTTGAGGGTGTTCAGGCTATCGAGCGAGGGCATTGCCAACTCCTTCTGCACCGGTGCCCGGCAAATATTCACGGTTTGCCGGCAGCACCGCTCTGTATCGGTCCGCACGGCACGGACCTGGCTGAATGGTCAGGTTAGACCGGTTTACGCTACCTGACCCTTTTCTGGACCGGCGGGGCGTGTCGCAGGTTCCGAACTTCCTTTATCATCGCCGCCCTGCCGGCGCCTGTGGTGCGCCAGCCGTCGTGGAGTGAGAGATGAATACCCTGTTCATGCATTGCCGGCCCGGTTTCGAGGGCGAGGTTTGCGCCGAAATCAGCGAACATGCCGCCCGCCTGGGTGTTGCCGGCTATGCCAAAGGCAAGCCGCAAAGTGCCAGTGCCGAGTTTGTCTGTAGCGAGGAGGGCGGTGCCGAGCGCTTGATGGGGGAACTGCGTTTCAACCAGTTGATTTTCCCGCGGCAGTGGGCACGTGGCGGTTACGTTGAACTGCCGGAAAGTGACCGCATCAGCGTACTGCTGGCGCAGTTGGTTGACTTCCCGGTGTTCGGCAGCCTTTGGCTGGAGGTGCTGGACAGCAACGAAGGCAAGGAATTGTCCACTTTTTGCCGAAAGTTCGAAGTGCCGTTGCGCAAGGCCCTGGAGAAGGCCGGCCGCCTGGTCGACGACCCCGGTCGCCCACGCTTGCTGCTGACCTTCATCAGCGGCCGGCGGGTATTTGTCGGCGTGGCATCGGCCAGCAACAGCGCCTTGTGGCCCATGGGCATCCCGCGCCTGAAGTTCCCTCGCGAGGCACCTAGCCGTTCGACACTCAAACTGGAAGAGGCCTGGCACCAGTTCATTCCGCGTGAGCAGTGGGAGCAGCGCCTGGGGGATGACATGACCGGCGTCGACCTGGGAGCCTCACCGGGTGGCTGGACCTACCAGCTGGTGCGCCGTGGCATGCTGGTGACAGCCATCGATAACGGGCCGATGGCCGAAAGCCTGATGGACACAGGCCTGGTCCAGCACTTGATGGCCGATGGGTTTACCTGGCAGCCGAAGCAGCCGGTAGACTGGATGGTGTGCGATATCGTCGAGAAGCCGGCGCGTACCACCTCGCTGATTGAAACCTGGCTGGGTGAGGGGCTGTGCCGCGAGGCGGTGGTCAACCTGAAGTTGCCGATGAAGCAGCGTTATGCCGAAGTACGGCGCCTGCTCGACCGTATGGAGGCAACATTCAAGGCACGCAAGATCAAGGTGTCGATTGCCTGCAAGCAGCTGTACCACGACCGTGAAGAAGTAACCTGCCACCTGCGGCGGCTCGACTTGAAGCCCCGCTGAGGCCAGCGCGTCGTTCTGTTTCTGTTTCTGTTTCTGTTTCTGCGTCTGCGTCTGCGTCTGCTTTTGCTGTTGCTTCTAAGCGCGCGATAGTTCAGGCGACGCAGATTGCGACTTCAGGAGGCCGAGTGCAGGGCTTGCGAAGGGAGGTGACGGGCATGGATGCCCGTCAAGCGCTGGGCCCCAGGATGGGGCCTGCAGCGCGGTCCTCCCGGGAGCAAGCCCGGAGCGAGGGGACCCCGGAGCGCAGCGCAGGGGCCGGATGATGGGAGCCGACGGTTTTTGGTTCCTTTTTGCCACGACAAAAAGGGACCCGCCGTAAGGGCGGAAAGGTGACTGTGCGCCACCTGCGTGAATGAATACCTACTCGATGTGAATGCCCACATCCAAGAAGCAAGAAGCAAATTCGTCTGTCCTGACTCAGCGCTGGGTTTGAAAGCCGTGCTTGGACCGCGTCGCGCTATGCGCGACAATAGCGATCATTTTCGGAGCCCCCCATGACCGATTTCACCCCCGACGCCATCCTCGATGCCACCGGCCTGAACTGCCCGGAACCCGTGATGATGCTGCACCAGCACGTACGCAACCTGGCCGCCGGCGGCCTGCTCAAGGTCATCGCCACCGACCCGTCGACCCGCCGCGACATCCCCAAGTTCTGCAACTTCCTCGGCCACGAGCTGCTGCAGCAACAAGAGGACGCCGGCACTTTCCTGTACTGGATCCGCAAGAAAGCCGACTGAATCGCTCTGGAACACGCCCGGCGTTGCGCCTACACTGCGCTCCCCAGACAGGAGAGCGCCATGCTGATAGTTGCCGACGAGAACATCCCGCTGCTCGATGCCTTCTTCCAGGGTTTCGGTGAAATTCGCCGCTACCCCGGCCGAAGCCTCGATGCTGCCAGCGTCAAGGACGCCGATATCCTGCTGGTGCGCTCGGTGACCAAGGTCGACCGTCAGTTGCTCGAAGGCAGCCGTGTACGCTTTGTCGGCACGTGCACCATCGGCACTGATCACCTGGACCTGGACTACTTTGCAGAAGCTGGCATCCGCTGGAGCAGCGCACCTGGCTGCAATGCCCGCGGCGTGGTCGATTACGTGCTGGGCAGCCTGCTGACCCTGGCCGAACTGGATGGCGTGGCATTGCCTGAGCGCGTATATGGCGTTGTCGGCGCGGGTGAAGTGGGTGGCCGCCTCGTGCGGGTGCTGCATGGCCTGGGCTGGAAGGTGCTGGTGTGCGACCCGTTGCGTCAGGCCGCGGAGGGCGGCGACTACGTCAGCCTCGAAACCATCCTGCAGCAGTGCGATGTGATCAGCTTGCATACCCCGTTGCAACGCGGCGGCCAGCACCCGACCTGGCACCTGCTGGGGCAGGCGCAGCTGGCACAGTTGCGCCCGGGTGCCTGGCTGGTAAACGCCAGCCGTGGCCCGGTGGTGGACAACGTGGCCCTGCGCGAGCTGCTGCTGGACCGTGAAGACGTGCACGCGGTGCTGGATGTGTGGGAAGGGGAGCCGCAGGTCGACCTGACGTTGGCCGACCTGTGCACCCTGGCTACGCCGCACATTGCCGGCTATAGCCTCGATGGCCGCCAGCGTGGCACGGCGCAGATCTACCAGGCGCTGTGTCGCTTCCTCGGTGTGAATGAGCAGGTGCGACTGGCCGAGCTGCTGCCCAAGCCACCGCTGGCGCAGATCGAGCTGGATGCCAGCACCGACCTGTCCTGGGCCTTGGCCACCCTGTGTCGCGCCGTGTATGACCCGCGCCGTGATGATGCCGATTTCCGCCGTAGCCTCAGCGATGATCCGCAGCAACAGCGAGCAGCGTTCGACCAGTTGCGCAAGCAATACCCGCCAAGGCGCGAGATCGAGGGGCTGGCCGTGCGCTTGCACGGGGAGGCGCCGCAGTTGGCGCAGTTGGTCAGTGCCCTGGGTGGGGTGTTGGTCTAAGCACGCCTTGCCTTGATCTTGCAGGTAGGTGCGGTTACCTGTGGGGGCGGCCAAGCCCACTGGCTGGGCCAATAAAAACCCGGCGCAAGCGCCGGGTTGCAAAGAATTCGCCGATCAACCTTTGCGTACGCGCTCGACACGGCTTTCTTCCAGGGCCTTGCAGGCCTGCTGGATCATCTGCTCGGTGATCGGCACTTCGCGCCCCTTGGCGTCGATGATCGAACCGCATACTTGCGGTTGCGGGGAGGTTTGGGGCTTCTGGTTATCACTGCCATGCTGCAAGCTCATGCACTGTCTCCTCTTCAGGTTCAAGCTCAGGGTAGCCCTGCGCCGTGACTGGCCTGTGACAGCTTCCGGGTCACGGCAGCAACAGTCCAGCAGAAACCCTGTGAAAGCTCCATAAGCTGGTTAGATCGATGCGTTATAGCAACCTTCATGCAGTCTCCCTACCGGGATGAGTGGTAGGCTGCCGCTTCCCCACCCTTTGTGGTCGTCGCCATGCCCGAATCGGTTTCCCCGCGCCAACGCCGTGCCTTGCGCCTGGCTTGGCAGTTTGTTCGCCCTTATCGCCGTCAGGTGCTATTGGCATTGCTGGCGCTGGTAGTCACCGCTGGCATCACCCTGTCGATGGGCCAAGGCATCCGCCTGCTGGTGGATCAAGGCTTCATGACCCGCTCCGCGCACCAGCTCAATCAGACCATCGGGCTGTTCTTGCTGCTGGTGCTGGCGCTGGCGGTGGGTACCTTCAGCCGTTTCTATCTGGTGTCGTGGATTGGCGAGCGTTGTGTGGCCGATATCCGTCGTGCGGTCTTCGATCACCTGATCGGCCTGCACCCAGGTTTTTTCGAGGACAACCGCAGCTCCGAGATCCAGTCTCGGCTGACTGCGGACACTACCTTGCTGCAATCGGTGATCGGTTCATCGCTGTCGATGTTCCTGCGCAACGCGCTGATGGTCATTGGCGGTGTGGTATTGCTGTTCATCACCAACCCCAAGCTCACCAGCATCGTGGTGGTAACGCTGCCGCTGGTGTTGGCACCGATCCTGTTGTTCGGCCGTCGGGTGCGCAGCCTGTCGCGGCAGAGCCAGGACAGGGTCGCCGATGTGGGCAGCTACGTGGCTGAAACGCTGGGGCAGATCAAGACCGTGCAGGCCTACAACCACCAGGCGCACGACCGCGAACTGTTCGCCGATACGGTCGAAGCAGCATTTACTGTTGCCCGCAAGCGGATTACACAGCGTGCCTGGCTGATAACCCTGGTGATCGTGCTGGTGTTGGGGGCGGTGGGGGTGATGCTGTGGGTCGGCGGCATGGATGTGATCGCCGGGCGTATATCCGCAGGCGAGCTGGCTGCATTCGTGTTCTACAGCCTGATCGTCGGCAGTGCCTTCGGTACCCTCAGTGAGGTGATCGGCGAACTGCAACGGGCCGCGGGTGCCGCCGAGCGCATTGCCGAACTGTTGGCAGCGCGAAGTGCCATCCTGCCCCCCGACGTGGCGCAGGTGCTGCCGCAGCCGCGGGCCAGCGGGCATATCGAGCTGCAACAGGTCGTGTTCGCTTACCCTTCACGGCCCACGGTGGCAGCTGTCGACGGCCTGAGCCTGACCATCGAACCCGGGCAGACCGTCGCCCTGGTTGGCCCTTCCGGGGCAGGCAAGTCGACCCTGTTCGATCTGTTGCTGCGCTTTTACGACCCCCAACAAGGGCGCATCCTGCTCGATGGCCAGCCGGTTACCGCATGTGATCCCGACCAGCTACGCCGGCAGTTTGCTTTGGTGGCACAAAACCCCTCGCTGTTCCGTGGCACGGTGGAGGCCAACATTCGTTATGGCCGGCCCGAGGCGACCTTGGCTGAAGTCGAAGCAGCAGCCCGCGGCGCCCATGCCGACGAATTCATCCGGCAACTGCCCCAAGGCTACCAGACACAACTGGGGGAGGGCGGCATCGGCCTTTCCGGCGGGCAACGCCAGCGCCTGGCGATTGCCCGGGCCTTGCTGGTCGATGCGCCGATCCTGTTGCTGGACGAAGCCACCAGTGCCCTGGATGCACAAAGCGAATACTTGATCCAGCAAGCGCTGCCCAGCCTGATGGCCGGCCGTACCACGCTGGTGATCGCCCATCGCCTGGCCACGGTACAGCATGCCGAGCGCATCGCGGTCATCGACCAAGGCCGGCTGGTGGCGGTGGGCACCCACCGTCAGTTGATCGAGGACAGCCCGCTGTATGCGCGGCTGGCAGCGCTGCAGTTCACCACGGGCTAGCGTGTCGTGGCTTTGTAACATTTCTGTAGTAATTGCCTGAGAAGATTTGCTTCAACTGTTGCGTAAGTGCTCGACCTGGCTGCCATTGCGTGATGGCAGCTTTTTTTTGGCCTGCCAGTAATGAGGCTGCACAGCGGCCTCAGCCTACTCCCTCTGGTTCCGAGACCCTCGATGTTGCGTAAATCCCTCAGAGTGCAAATTCTCTCGCTGCTCGGCGGCAGTGTGCTGGCGATGCTGCTGATCGCCCTGGTGTGTTTCCAGTTCCTGTCGTCCAGCGTGCGGGGCTACGCCGAGCTGGTCGACGGGCCGCTGCGGGCCTCGCAATTGATTGACGAAGCCAACCTGCAGTTCAAGATCCAGGTGCAGGAATGGAAGAACGTGCTGTTGCGCGGTCGCCAGCCTGCGGAAATGGACAAGTACTGGCAGCAGTTCCAGGCCCGCGAAGAGCAAGTACAACAACTGCTCGGGCAATTGATCGACAACAGCGATGCCAGGCTCAAGGCGTCGCTGCAGCAATTGCGCGACAGCCATCGCCAGTTGGGCCAGGCCTATGCGCAAGGCCGTCAGGCCTTCCTGGCGGCAGGCGGTGACCCGGTAGCGGGCGACCGGGCGGTCAAAGGCGTGGACCGTGCCGCCAGTGAGCAAATGAGCGAACTGGTCGAGCAACTGCGCGCCGATGCCCGCCAGCGTGCCGCCAGCATCAATGCCAGTGCCGAGCGCACGGTATGGTTGGGCCTGCTGGTGATGCTGGCTTCTGCGGTGCTGGTGGGGCTGCTCAGCCTGTGGCTGGTCAACCGTAGCCTGATCGAGCCGATCCGCCAGTTGATCGAGTACGTCGCGCAGCTCAGCCAAGGCTGCTTTGCTGCCCGGGTCGACAGCCGTCGGGAGGATGAGCTGGGGCGCCTGGCGCGGGCGGCCAACACCCTGCGTGACTTCCTTGCCGATACTGTCGGCCGGCTGCAGGACAACGCTCAGGAGCTGGAAGGTGCCAGCGGGCAGTTGCGCAGTATTGCCGGTGACATGGCCCGCGGTACTCATGACCAGTTCCAGCGTACCGACCAGGTGGCCACGGCCATGCACGAAATGTCCGCCACTGCCCAAGAGGTCGCTCGCCACGCCGCCGAGGCTGCCCGCGCGGCCGATGACGCCGACCACAGCGCCCAGGCCGGCGAGCAGGTGATGCAGCAGACCATCGACATCATCGGGCTGGTCAACCGCGAAATCGCCGGCACGGCGTCGGTAATTCGCGACCTGGAGCATGACAGCACACGTATAGGCAAAGTGCTGGAAGTGATCCGCGGCATTGCTGAGCAGACCAACCTGCTGGCGCTTAACGCGGCCATCGAAGCGGCCCGTGCGGGCGAAGCCGGGCGTGGTTTTGCGGTGGTCGCCGATGAAGTGCGCAGCCTGGCCCAGCGCACGGCAGCGTCGATTGCAGAAATTCACCAGATCATCGAAGCGGTACAGTCAGGGGCGGTGGAGGCGGTCAAGGCCATCGAAAGCGGCCAGCAACGCAGCCAGGAAGGGGCTGAGCAGGTCGAGCAGGCCGGGCAGATGCTGCAGCGTATCACCCAGGCGGTGGAGGCGATCCGCGACATGAACCGGCAAATCGCCACTGCGGCCGAGGAGCAGACCAGCGTGGCCGAAGATATCTCGCGTAACCTGATCGAAATTACCCGGATTGCCACAGCCAACCAGGAAGCGGTGCAGCATACCGAGCAGGCGGGGCAGCGCCTGCATGGTTTGTCAGGGCAGTTGGGCGAAGTCACCTCCCGGCTGACCGCCTGACTGGGTCTGCAGGGGTTGCATGTGCCCCTGGAGGCTGAAGCGGCGCACTGACGTATTTTTCGCACACAACAAAAAGCCCGCGCAAGGCGGGCTTTTTGACAAGGATTTGGTCGGAGAGACAGGATTCGAACCTGCGGCCTTCTCGTCCCGAACGAGACGCGCTACCTGGCTGCGCTACACTCCGATGATCAAAATCCTACTGCATCCCGTTTTTGCCCGCAAGCCCTTGTTGTTTAAAGGGCCATGGCCTGAACGGGGCCTTGATCAGAGCTCTTTGACGGTGCGGATCTGGTCCTTGTTCAGGCGCGTGCGCTTGCCGTCGAGTTGCTCGAATTCATAGAAGCCAGAGTCTTCGTCGTAGGACGGTTTGTCGGTTGCCTGGATCTCCCGGCCATCGTTCAGGGTAATGACGGTTGGGGTCGAGCAGCCAGCAAGGGCGCCCAAACCCAAGGCAAGCAGGAAGGCGGGTAGGGTCCGTTTGATCATCGTGTTTCTCCAAGTGCGATGGTGCTAGATGACTTTTATGACGCAGGACGTTAGTGCAAGTTCACTCCAAGTGCAGCATAGCGATTAATTCGTTCTCTTGACCCAAGGCAAGGCTGAGGGGGGCAACGCTGGAAAAGGTGCGCTGTGATATAACTGCGTCCATCTCATCCTGTTGTGACGGACACCCATGAAAGCCAAGGCAGATACCCCCTTCGTGGCGCTAAGCATCGCCGTACTCACGGTCAGCGACACCCGTACCTTCGACACCGACACCTCTGGCCAGATGTTCGTCGACCGCCTGAGCGCCGCCGGTCACCGCCTTGCCGAGCGCGTGCTGCTCAAGGATGACCTGTACAAGATCCGAGCCCAGGTTGCCACCTGGATCGCCGATGACAGCGTGCAAGTGGTGCTGATTACCGGCGGTACCGGGTTTACTGGCCGCGACAGCACCCCCGAGGCGGTGGCCTGCCTGCTGGACAAGCAAGTGGACGGCTTTGGTGAGTTGTTCCGGCAGATTTCCGTGGCCGACATTGGCACCTCCACCGTGCAATCGCGAGCCTTGGCCGGGCTGGCCAACGGCACGCTGGTGTGCTGCCTGCCGGGCTCGACCAACGCTGTGCGCACCGGTTGGGATGGCATCCTTGCCGAGCAGCTTGATGCCCGTCATCGCCCGTGCAACTTCGTGGCGCACCTGAAGCAGGCAGCGGCCTGTGACAGCCGTGGCTGAGGTCAGCCAGGCCCGGCCGCTGATGCCGGTGGAACAGGCACTGGAGCAACTGCTGGCGCTGGCCGAAGCTGCACCGATCCGCGAGACCGAAAACCTGCCGCTGGCCGAAGCCGAAGGCCGCGTGCTGGCCACTGACCTGGTGGCCTCCCTCGACCTGCCGCCTTGGCCGAACAGCGCCATGGACGGTTATGCCTTGCGCCTGGCTGATTGGCAGGGCCAGCCGCTGCCGGTCAGCCAGCGTATTTTCGCCGGCCATGCGCCCCAGCCGCTGCAACCGGGTACCTGCGCACGGATCTTCACCGGCGCGCCTGTGCCGGAGGGGGCCGACTGCGTCGAGATGCAGGAAAACACCGAAGTACTCGAAGATGGCCGGGTGCGCTTTCTCGAAGCGTTGCGCACCGAGCAGAACATACGCCCTCAAGGTCAGGAGACCCGCAAGGGCGAGCAGGTGATGAGCGCCGGCACCCGCCTTGGGCCGATCGAACTGGGCCTGGCGGCGACCTTGGGGCATGGCCGTCTGGACGTGGTGCGCAAGGTAAAAGTGGCGGTGCTGTCCACCGGCGACGAACTGGTCGAGCCAGGCCTGCCGCTCGGGCCTGGGCAGATCTACAACAGCAACCGCAGGCTGCTGGTCAGCTGGTTGCAGCGGCTGGGTTGCGAAGTGGTCGATGCCGGCATCCTGCCGGATGACCTGGCCCGCACTCGCGCCTGCCTGGCTGAACTGGGTGGCGTAGACCTGATTCTGTCCACCGGAGGCGTCTCGGTGGGCGAGGCCGACTACCTCGGTGCCGCCCTGCGCGAGGCCGGCGAACTGGCGTTGTGGAAGCTGGCGATCAAACCGGGCAAGCCGCTGACCTTCGGCCACTTCCAGGGCGTGCCGGTGATTGGCTTGCCGGGCAACCCCGCCTCGACCTTGGTCACCTTCGGTCTGCTGACCAGGCCCTACCTGCTGCGTCGTCAGGGTGTGATTGACGTCACGCCGTTGCGGTTCGACATGCCGGCAGGGTTTGACTGGCCCAAGCCGGGTACGCGTCGCGAATACCTGCGCGCGCGCATCGAACAGGGCCGAGTGCGCATCTACAAGAACCAGAGCTCGGGTGTGCTGCGCAGCGCAGCCTGGGCGGAGGGCCTGGTGGAAGTGCGTGAAGGCAGCACGCCGAAGCAGGGCGACATCGTGCCATTCATCCCCTTCAGCGAGCTACTTGGCTGAGCGGCCCAGCCAGGCACTGGCCAGCGGCGCGGCCTCGGCCGGTGCCGCCTGGGTCAGGCGTATGTGCACATTCTCCAGTTGTTGGGCAGCCACGCTCCAGTCGTGGCGCTGGCGGGCAAACTGGCGCCCGGCGGCGCTCAACTGGCTCATGCGCCAGGGCTGATTGAGCAGCTGGGTGATCAGCAATGCCAGTTGATCACCGTCGTCACTGCCCAAGTAGTGTTCGCCGTTGTTCACGGTCAGGCCTGAAACGCCCTTGTCGGTGGTGATCACGGGTAAGCCGGCGGCCATCGCTTCGAGGATTTTCACCTTCGAGCCACCGGCATAGCGCAGGGGGGCAAAGAACAGGGCTGAACGTCGTTGCAGTTCACGCAGGTCGGGGCGGTAGCCAAACCATTCAATGCGTGGGTCGTTCCAGTGAAGCTTCCAGTTGGCCGGCATGGCGTGCCCGGCAATCGCCAGGCGCACCGCCGGGTTGCTCATCCACACCTTCGGCATGATGTCGTCCAGAGCCCATTCGATGGCCTCCAGATTGGCGCCATATTCGAAATTGCCGACGAACAACAGACGCTGGCTGTGCAGCGCAGGTTGCACCTGCTGGTAGAAATCACAGTCCACGCCGTTAACCACCACATTCACCGGGCGCCCACTGATCTGCGCGATCAGCTCGGCATCATGGGCGCTGACAGCCACCAGTTCGGTGGGCTGGCGCAGCACACGGTGCTCCCAGCGCCGGTAGCGCCAGCGGTCGAAGGCGTTGAGCGGGCGCAGCCACAGCGGCAGGCGATCGTGGCAGGCGCTGCCCATTACCGACTCCAGGGTGTGCTCACTAAGCATGTAGGGCAGCCTGCGAGCCTGCAGGGCTTTTTCGAACGGCTGGAAGCTGTAACTGTGCTCAATCTGGATCACGTCCCAGGGTTCGTCCAGCAGTTGCTCGAACCGGTGCCGCAGGCAAGGCGCCAGGCCATTGATGATTGCCCGCATGGGGTAGTCGATGATGGGTGAAGCCAGCAGGTTGAGTGGGCTGTGCAGCGGCCTGCGGGGTAGCACGATCAGGCGTTCGAGTAGGGGCTCAAGGGCCTCACGTGCTGCGTCGCAGAGAGGGATCTTCGACTGCACCAGCAGGGTAATCCGATGACCGCGCTGGGCCAGTGCGCGCAGCAGATGGTATTGCCGGGTCTTGTGGCCGCTGGTGGTCGGCCAAGGCAGGTAGGGCAGTGTCCAGAGAATGCGCATGACCCGAAGTCCTCGCGAAAGGCTGCAGATAGCAAAACGCGCCCGTTGGCAGCAGTGGGGGAGCCACTGCCGGGCGCGTCCATGGCAATAGGGGTATTTGCTGAGCATAGCCGGGATTGTCAGGTGTGGAAAAAATGACCGGCGACGTGACCAGTTGCAGGCCTGGCGCCGGCACACTGTTTTTTCCAGGGCATGCAACGATCCGGGTGGGCCAGTGGTCGAGATAGGGGGTGGTCCACTTTACGGAGACGCGCACATGCAAGGGCGCAAGGCAATGTTGGTGCTGCACGGCAAGCAGGCGATGAACGAAGACGTGCGCAGCGCCGTGCGCGACCTGCGCGATAGCGGCTGGGTGCTGGATGTACGGGTTACCTGGGAGGCGGGCGACGCCCAACGGCTGGTCGCCGAGGCACTGGCGGCGGGTTACAGCCATATCGTCGCCGGTGGCGGGGACGGCACGTTGCGGGATGTGGCCGAGGCCATGGGCTTGGCCGCTACCAACGCCAGCCTGACCTTGTTGCCATTGGGGACGGCCAACGATTTCGCCAAAGCCGCTGGCATCCCCCTGGAGCCAGCGTCGGCGCTGGCCTTGCTGAATATCGCGCCACAACCAATAGACTTGGGGCAGGCTGGCGATCAGTTGTTCCTCAACATGGCCACGGGTGGCTTTGGCAGCCAGGTCACCGCCAATACCTCCGAAGACCTCAAGAAAGTGCTGGGCGCTGCCGCCTACCTGTTCACCGGGTTATCCCGCTTCAGTGAGCTACAGGCGGCTTCGGTAGAGCTACAAGGGCCAGGCTTCCACTGGCAAGGGGATTTGCTGGCGCTGGGTATCGGCAATGGCCGACAGGCTGGGGGCGGGCAGGTGCTGTGCCCCGAAGCCATGGTCAACGACGGTTTGCTTGACGTCGCTATTCTGCCTGCACCACAGGAAGTGGTGGGGGCTCTGCGGGACCTGTTGGGCGGTGACGGCCTGTTCGTTCGGGCCAGGCTGCCATGGGTCGAGATCAAGAGTTCGCAAGGGTTGGACATCAACCTCGATGGCGAGCCGTTGCAAGCTGCCAACCTGCGCTTTCAGGCAAGGCCGGCGGCGTTGCACCTGCACCTGCCGGCCGGGTCACCGTTGCTCAGTCATCCAGGCTGATGATTTTTTCGCGTACGGCGAACAGCACCAAGCCGGCCACGTCGTGAATCTGCAGGCGCTTCATGATTTGTGAGCGGTGAGTTTCCACGGTCTTGATCGACAGGCCCAGGCCTGCCGCGATTTCCCGGGTGGACTTGCCGCGCACGATCAGGCGGAGGATCTCAAGCTGCCGTGAAGTCAGATTATGCCGTTCGCCAGCGCTTTGCTTGCCTAGTTTGGTGTGCCGCAGCGCCTGGTTGATGACGGTGTGGGCGATGGCCGGGCTGAGGTAGCGCTCACCGTGGCGTACGGCACCCAGCGCCTGTTCCAGCTCGGTGGCGCTGGTGTCCTTGAGCAGGTAGCCGTGGGCACCGCTTTCCAGGGCCCGCATGATCAGGTCCGGGTCGGTGTGCATGGACAGGATCAGCACTTTGCAGGTACTGCCGCTGGCCCGCAGTTGGGTGAGGGCGTCCAGGCCGCTGGTCGAACGCATGGAGATGTCCAGCAAGATGATGTCGGGTGTCAGTGTGCGTACCTGGTCGAGTAGCTGGCTGCCGTCGTCGGCTTCGCCGACCACGTCATAGCCGGGGATATCGCAGACCAGTGCGCGCACCCCGGCGCGGATCAGCGAGTGGTCATCTACCAGCAGTAGTCTACAGGTCATGGTTGGTAATACTCCTGGCGCGTTGCTGAGTGCGCGGGGACCACGGGAACATCGCTTCGATCTGTGTGCCTCGGCCAGGCTGACTGGTGATGTCGAGGCTGCCCTGCAGCGCGATTACCCGCTCCTGCATGCCGGCCAAGCCGCGCTGACCGGCCTCGGCCGGGTGCCGGGCAGGGGCGAAACCACGACCATCGTCGTGGATCGACAACGCCAGCCCCTCAGGGGTGCGTTGCAGGCGGATGACCAGGTTGTGTGCCTGGGCGTGGCGCAGCATGTTGGTCACTGCCTCCTGGGTAATACGGAACACCGCCATGGCCACGGCTTCGTCGATGCCGCCCAGGCGCTGGTTGCACGCCAGGCTCCAGTGCACGCCGCTGCTGGCCAGGGTGCGTACCAGGTGCGCGCGCAGGCTGGCCTCCAGGCCAAGGCTGGCCAACTGCCGGGGGTTGAGCAGCGCGGAAACATCGCGCACGTTACCGAGGGTGTCATCCAGCGTGCTGCGCAGGGCCTCGCAGTGCCCCTGCAAGTCTTCGGGCATGCGCCGTTGCAGCCACTGCAGTTGCAGCTTGGCAGCGGTGAGCAGTTGGCCGATGTCGTCGTGCAGTTCCCGGCTCAGATGCTGACGCTCGTCTTCTTGCACCTTGAGCATGCGCTCGGCCAGCTCGGCCGGGCGCAGGTGGATCGACCTGGCGCTCAGGCCCAGTTGTACAACAGCACCCAGCGTGGCGACCAACTGCAGCACCAGCAGGGTGGCCGGGATTGTCTGGTTGGCCAGGTACAGCGCCATGTTGGCAACCAGTGAGGCCACGCAAAGCCCGACCGTTGCCCAACGCAGCACGGCGGCGCGGGAGCAGCAATGCAAAGAAGTCTTCAAGCGTGGAAACATAGGTAGGGAGGCCACTGAAGTATTGCTGATGGAGGCCTTGCACAATGCTGGTCAGAGGCTTTGGCGCAGTACTTTCGATGTTTTTTCGAACACGCATTCTTGCTACCGTTGTTCCGGCAGCAAGCGTTTGTGGGGGCGCATATTATCACTTTGCATTGCATTGGTCGCGGCCGTGTAACGCGTTGAAACGCCTACTGGTCGGGCCTTTTCGGGTAGCAAAGTGCCACCCTTTAATCGCGCTGTACCCACTTGTGCTGTAACTAGCGCGGCAATGATTCAACGGCATGCACCGAAAGCCTGGTGAACTTTCCAAGTTCGACCATGGTCGGGTTTCAATCAAGTTGCTTAGTTGCACTTTGCGTCAGGTTAATGCATGCGATTAGAGCGGCTGGGGCGGTTGCCGGTTGCCACGTCACTGTGCGGGTGAATGCACGCGCTGCCTTCTTCATCGCAGGACGCGCAGGCTGGCGCAAAGGGTGCTTGTACGACTTTGGCCAATTCACCCAGCAGCACCAGTTGCTCGCCGATGTCCAGGTTCAGCCGCCCTGTACGGCTATCGACCAGCTCCAACTGCCAGGCCAGCAAGGTCAGGCATGCCCCTATGGCGGGTAGGGCTTCACGCTGCAGGCAACCACCGTGACAGGCCGGGGCGAGCAACTGTTGCAGGGCGGTGGTGTAGTGGGCAACTTCACGCAGGCCCAGGCGCGTAGCTTGACGGGCGATAGTGTCGAGGGTGTTGTTCAGGCAACTGCAGGCATCCGGGTCATTGTCTATAAGCTCCAGATGCTGCAGGCATTCCTGGGCCTGGGTCAGCAGTACCTGGGCATCCAGCAGGAAGCCCTGCAGGGCGTCATCGAACGATAAGGCAGTGTCCATCATCAAGTCCCCGCGCGTGGGGTAGGCGCAGGGGGCGGGCACGCCGAAACGATAGCTAGCAAAAGCCTGACTCCATTCATGCAATGAGAATGGCGTCACATTAATGGCTAAAGGATATCGCGAACATCAGGTTGCACCCGATTGCTGCTAAGGGTTTCCCTGATCAAGGGCTAGGGTAGGGAACTTTTGTCGTGCCCCTGATTTGCCCTGGCGTGTCGGCAGTAAAGCATGATGGTAAAGTGATATCAATTATCTGCGCGGCATTTTCCCGCAGGGGTCAAGGTGTGCGTGAAGCCGCCGATACAGGGTAGATGATTTCACCTTTTAAGACTCAAGCCTGGGGGCTTTCCAATGGCTGGCATTCTCGACACGGTAGACCAACGCACGCAACTGGTGGGTGAGAACCGCCTGGAAATTCTGATGTTTCGTCTGGCCGGTCGCCAGCTGTTCGCGATCAACGTGTTCAAGGTGCAGGAAGTACTGCAACTGCCCAAGCTGACCCTGATGCCCCAGCGCCACGCCTATGTCTGTGGTGTGGTCAACCTGCGTGGGCAGACCCTGCCGGTGATCGACCTGTCTCAGGCGATCGGTATGCGCCCGCTACAGCCGGGGCCGGACAGCACCATCATCGTCACCGAATACAACCGCTCGGTGCAGGCCTTCCTGGTGGGCGGTGTCGACCGCATCGTCAACATGAACTGGGAGTCGATCATGCCGCCGCCTTCCAGTGCCGGTCGCCAGCACTACCTGACTGCCATCACCAAGGTTGATGAGAAGCTGGTGGAAGTGATCGACGTGGAAAAGGTGCTGGCCGAAATCGTGCCCTACAACGCCCGGGTTTCTGGCGACAAACTCGCCGACCCAGTGCTGGCCCGGGCCCGCGGCCGCGAAGTGCTGCTGGTGGACGACTCCAGTGTGGCCTTGGCGCAATTGCGCGATACCCTGTCTCAGTTGGGCATGAAGCTGCACGTGGCCAGTGATGGCCTGAAGGCGCTGCGCATGCTCAAGGGCTGGGCCGACGCCGGCGAGGACGTGTGCGAAAAGCTGCTGATGGTGTTCACCGATGCAGAAATGCCGGAAATGGACGGCTATCGGCTGACCACCGAGATCCGCAGCGATGCCCGTCTGCGCCAGCTCTATGTGGTGCTGCACACTTCGCTGTCGGGCAGTTTCAACGAGTCCATGGTGAAGAAGGTGGGCTGTGACAACTTCCTTTCCAAGTTCCAGCCTGATCGCCTGGTCGATGTGGTCAAGCAGCGCCTGCTGCTGGATACCACCGCCGCGTGAACGTTGTGCCGGCCAGGTATAAGCTTGGCTTTTGGCATGAAGCGAGGCAGCAGGGATGTTTCTCAGTGAGTTGTATCGATACCCGGTGAAGTCGGGGCAGGCGCAAAGCCTGAAGGCATCACCGGTGGGGTTGCTGGGGTTGCAAGGCGACCGGCGCTGGATGGTGGTCGAGGAAGAAAACGGACGCTTCCTGACCCAGCGTGCCTGGCCACAACTTGGCCAGATCGACGCGAGCGATGACGACAGCGGCCAGTTGCTGCTGAAAGCCCCTGGACAGGCGCCGTTGCGGGTGCCTGTACCGCCTGCCGATGACGCTCTGCGCGGCGTGACGATCTGGCGCGATACCCTGCGTGTGCCGGACGCTGGCGATGCCGCAGCGGCCTGGTTGAGTAAGTTGCTGGGCAAAGCCGTACGCCTGGTGCATTGCCCGGAGCAGCGTGCGCGTTACCTGCCCAATGGTTACGGCTTCAACAGTGACCGTGCGGCGTTTCCGGATGGCTTCCCCTTGCTGCTGATTGGGCAGGGCTCGCTGGACGAGCTTAACCGGCGTATTGGCCGGCCCATGTCGATGCGGCGCTTTCGGCCCAACCTGGTGGTGCAGGGCGCGGAGCCGTTTGCCGAGGATGCCTGGAAGCGGATTCGCATCGGCAGCTTGGTGTTTCGCGTGCTCAAGCCCAGTGTGCGGTGCATCTTCACGACCATCGATCCGGCTACCGGGGAGCGCAGCGCTGACCGTGAGCCGATGGCTACGCTGAAGACTTTCCGCGAAAAAGAAGGCGACGTCCTGTTCGGCCAGAACCTGGCTGTGGATGGCAGTGGGTGGCTGGAGGTGGGGATGGAAGTAGAAATCCTGGAATAGGTGTGTTGCCTGTGCCGGCCTCTTCGCGGGTGAACCCGCTCCTACAACGACCGCGTAACCTTTGTAGGCGCGGGTTCACCCGCGAAGAGGCCGGTACAGGCTCAACAGCAATCACATGTCATCGAAATACCGTTCATGCCAATCCACCAGTGGCTGCGGTGAATTCAGCTTCTGCCCGTAGATCACCGAATACGACAGCACGTTCTGAACATACTGGCGTGTTTCGTCGAACGGGATCGACTCCACCCACACATCGAAGCTCAGGTGCTTGGCCCCTTTGAGCCACTGTCGCACGCGCCCGGGGCCGGCGTTGTAGGCTGCCGAAGCCAGCACCCGGTTGCCGTTGAACTGGCTGTGTACCTGGCTCAGGTAGGCCGCACCCAGCTGGATGTTCTTGTCCGGGTTCAGCACTTGCGCCGGTGAGGCCAGCGGGATGCTGAACTTGCGTGCGGTTTCTTTGGCCGTGGCCGGCATCAGTTGCATCAAGCCGCTGGCGCCCACGGGTGAGCGTGCGTCCTCCATAAAGGCGCTTTCCTGGCGAGTGATGGCGAATACCCAGCTCGAATGCAGGCCGCGAACCTTGGCTTCACGCACCAGCGTGTCGCGGTGGGCCATGGGAAAGCGGATGTCCAGGTCGTCCCAGTACTGGGCCTGGCTGATGGTGCGGATGGCTGGGAAGTACCAGCGCAGCTCATAACCCAGGCGTGCCTGCGCAACCATTTCGTCACGGGTGAAGTGGCGGCTGACGTGGTACCACTCACGGCGGCCGTCGACGATCTGACCGCGGGCGTGGAATTCCAGTGCGCGCTGGATGCCGGGCGTGTTGCGGACCTTCTTGACCAGTTGTGGGCTCAGCAGCAGCGGCTTGTTGTTCAGCTGGTAGGGTGTCTGTGCCCGATCGGCGGCGAGGAAGCCATAGAAGTCACGCTCACGCGCTGCGGTCTTGTAAAGCAGCGGGATCTGCGGGTTGCTTGGCTGTGCCAGCTCCAGGCTGCGAGCCTGCCAGTACTTCCAGCGGCTGGTGCTGGCCAGGTCCTGGGGAAGGCGTTTGGTCAGCTCGTAGGCGTCCTCCCAGCGGCCCAGGCGCAGCAGCAGGCGAAGGCGCCATTCGCTGACAGTGTTGTCACGCAGCTCGGGGTCATAGCGGGTCATCAGGTCGAGCGCGCGTGGGTCGTAGCGGCGTGCGAGGGTCAGGCCGATTTCGCGGGCGATGGCCACCTTTTCGTCACGCGAGAAGTGCATGCGCTGGGCGTAATCGTCGAGCAGCGCCATGGCCCGCTCCGGGTCCTGCCGGGCCAGGCGACGAAGGCCGAGGCTGACCACGTCGGACATGGCCTCGTTGACCGGGGTAAAGCGCGACGGCTGGTTGAGCAGCTCGGGCTTCTGCGCGACGTCGATCAGCAGGCGCCCCTGCGGGCCGAGGGTGGTCAGGGTCTTGACCAGGGTGTTGGCCAGGCCGTAGTTGCGCGCCTGGGCGGCCAGCTTGGTGCGTTCCCAGCGCTTGGCCTCGGTCAGTTGGCCTTCGGCTGCCCACATGCCGAACAGCGTGTCGCAGGCGGCAGGTTGCGATTTGCCGACGCTCCACAGCTTGTCGGCGGTGGCGTAACCTTCGGCGCGCAGGCCGTGGCTGAGCTGGTATTGGCCGTTGAGGCAGTCCAGTTCGGTGAAGTTGAGCTTGGGGTCGTAGTACTTGACGAAGGTATCCCACTCGCCGCGTTCTGCCAGCCAGCGCAACCAGCGCAGTTTCATCCAGTTGGCCTGGGGCAGGTCGCCATGCTTGGCAAGGAAGCCTTCGATTTCCTGGTTGCTGGCACTCTTCAGGCGGGCGGTGAGTTCGTCGTAGACCAGGTAGGGCGTCAGCGGGTAGTCGCTCAAGGCCTGGGCATAGCGCAGGTACGGGCCTTTGTCGCCTTTGGCCAGTGCTCGCTTGGCCTCGTCATAGTACTGGCGTTGCAGGGTCAGGTCGGTGGCCTGCGCTGCGCAGGTGGCAGCGGTAAGCAGCAGGCAGGATGCGATATGTAACAGGCGGCTGCGCATGATACGTCCGGGCAGTTGAACCATGGGAAGTGTCGGCGGAGCCAGCACTATTGAAAGCTATTGCCTTAGCTTAGCTGTTTGCCGGCGGTGGGTGAAAGCACTGTGCTTGTATCGGGATATTAAGTTCGACCAGATGTCGCCAGGTGCTCACCGGTTGGCCTGGCGGATGCCGTCGAAGGCCAAGTCAGGTAGAATGCGCGCCCGATTTATGGAGACGAACATGACCCTGCTCAAATTCAGCGATGTGTCCCTCGCATTCGGCGCCATGCCGCTGCTGGACAAAGTGTCCTGGCAGATCGCTCGTGGCGAGCGGGTGTGCATCATCGGCCGCAACGGCACCGGCAAGTCGAGCATGCTGCGCCTGGTCAAGGGCGAGCAGAAGGGCGACGACGGTGAAATCTGGCGTGCGCCTGGCCTGAAGATCGGTGAGTTGCCACAGGAGCTGCCGGTGGCCGACGAGCGCACGGTGTTCGACGTGGTAGCCGCTGGTCTGGACGGCGTGGGCGAATTGCTGGCGCAGTTCCACCACCTGAGCATGAACATCCAGGGCGATGAAGACCTGGAAAAACTCATGCACGTCCAGCACGAGCTGGAGGCCCGCGACGGCTGGCGCCTGCAACAGGTGGTGGAAAGCACACTCAGCCGCCTGCAGCTGCCGGCCGACAAGACCCTGGCCGAGCTGTCCGGTGGCTGGCGCCGCCGCGTACTGCTGGCCCAGGCGCTGGTGTCCGAGCCCGACCTGCTGCTGCTCGACGAACCGACCAACCACCTGGACATCGGTGCCATCGCCTGGCTCGAAGAGGCCCTGCGTGGCTTCAACGGCGCGGTATTGTTCATCACCCACGACCGTTCGTTCCTGCAGAACCTGGCCACCCGTATCCTCGAACTGGACCGCGGCGGCCTGATCGACTGGAACGGTGACTACGCCAGCTTCCTGGTGCACAAGGAGGCCGCACTGGCCGCCGAAGAAACCGCCAACGCGCTGTTCGACAAGCGCCTGGCCCAGGAAGAAGTGTGGATCCGCCAGGGTATCAAGGCCCGCCGTACCCGCAACGAAGGCCGCGTGCGTGCACTGAAGGCCCTGCGTGTGGAGCGTGGCGAGCGCCGTGAACGACAGGGCAAGGCCAACATCCAGATCGAAGCCGCGGACAAATCCGGCAAGCAGGTGATGGTGCTGGAAAATGTCAGCTTCCATCACGCGGACGGCCCCCTGCTGGTCAAGGACTTTTCCATGGTCCTGCAGCGGCAGGATCGCATCGGTCTGCTGGGCGCAAACGGCACTGGCAAGACCACGTTGCTCAAGATGATGCTGGGCGACCTTGAGCCCACTGCGGGCAAAGTGGAGCGCGGCACCAAGCTTGAGGTGGCCTATTTCGACCAGATGCGCCACCAGCTCGACCTGGAAAAGACCGTAATCGACAACCTGGCCGAAGGCCGTGATTTCATCGAGATCGATGGCCAGAACCGCCACGTGCTGAGCTACCTGGGCGACTTCCTGTTCAGCCCCCAGCGCGCGCGTACGCCGGTCAAGGCGTTGTCGGGTGGTGAGCGTGCACGGTTGCTGCTGGCCAAGCTGTTCAGCAAGCCGGCCAACCTGCTGGTACTCGACGAACCGACCAACGACCTGGACGTGGAAACCCTCGAGCTGCTGGAAGAGGTGCTGTCCAACTACAAGGGCACCGTGCTGATGGTCAGCCACGACCGGGCCTTCCTCGACAACGTCGTGACCAGCACCCTGGTGTTCGAAGGCGAGGGCAAGGTGCGTGAGTATGTGGGCGGTTACGAGGACTGGATTCGCCAGGGCGGCTCGCCGAAGCTGCTGGGTGTGACCGAGAGCAAGGGCGGTAAGTCTGCGCTCAACAGCGCGGTAGTGGAGAAGGTCGAGGCCAAGCCTGAGCCTGTTGCGGCGCCGGTGGTGGAAGACGCTTCGAAGAAGAAGCTGAGCTACAAGCTGCAGCGTGAGCTGGAGATGCTGCCGGGGCAGATTGATGAGCTGGAGCAGCGTATGGCTGAAGCCCAGGAAGAAGTGAATGCGGCGGGCTTCTATCAGCGGCCGATTGCAGAAACTTCGGCGGTGCTGGCACGGATCGAGAAGCTGCAGGGCGAGCTGGATGTATTGGTGGAGCGCTGGGCTGAGCTGGAAGGCTGATGGGCGTTAGCCTGTTCCGGCCGCTTCGCGGGTAAAGCCGCACCTGCAGGGATTGCCATACCCTTGCAGGCGCGGACTGGCCCGCGAAGAGGCGGGTTCAGGTCCAGTCAATCCTTCTTCAGCAAGCGTACCGCCAGCACGTCACACGGCGCACCGTGCAGCACATCGTTGGCCGTGGAGCCCAGCAGCAATGCCAGGCCGTGACGGCCATGGCTGCCGACCACAATCAGGTCGCACTTCTGGTCCTTGGCCAACTGGTGAATTTCCTGGCGAGGCTGGCCGTAGGTCAGGTGCGAGTCGCCGCGGTTGATTCCCGGGTATTTGTTGAACAGCCGGTCCATGCGCTCCTTGGCCTGGTCGAACTGCTGCTGTTGCAGCTGCGACAGATCCATCGGTACGTCACCGCCGAAAGCCATGGCCATCGGCTCAACGATGTGCACCAGGGATACCTTGGCTTTCGAAGGCTCTGCCAGCGCCATGGCGCGCTTGATCACCGGGTCGCATTCTTCGGTCAGGTCGACGGCGACCAACAAATGTTCGTATTGCATGAGCGGTACTCCTGACAATCGCGATAGAAGAAGTATGGTCGCTTTAGGGCGGGTCTACCGTGAAAAATGGCTAACCAGCTCATTTGCAACGCTTTATGGGAACTACTGATATGACGGTATTGCTGGTGGTGTCAATCCTTGCGCTGATTCTCAGTCCGCTTTCCTGGCTGCGCAGCTCGCGCAAGCAGAGCGAGCAGATGAAGTTGCGCCTGGAGGCGCGGCGCATGGGTTTGGCCATGCAACTGGCGCCGCAGCAGTGGCCGCACTGGCTGGAAAAGGAGCCGCCAAGCCCCTGCCCGCAGTATCACAGAGCCCGGCGCCGTGGGCATGAGGACAGCTTCAGTTTCTGGCAGGTCAGCCCCGGGGTGTGGTGGAACCAGTGGCGCGAGCCCTGCGAAGACCCACGTTTCATGGGCGCGTTGTCGCGCTTGCCGGCGAGTGTGTACAAGGTCGAGGCCGATGCGCGGATGATTGCCCTGTACTGGACCGAACGTGGCGATACTGCTGTGTTGCAGGATGTTGCCTACGCCCTCGAAACCTTGGCTTGAGCGCCGCCCATGCGCGACTCCTGTAGGCGCGGATTCATCTGCGAACACCGGCAGAGCCGGTGCCAAACTGCGCGGTGCCTGCTTCGCGGGTAAACCCGCTCCTACGGGGCATCCAGGCTGGTCAATCTGTTCTGCAACGACAAAGCGGCGGCTTGGCATAACCCTGAAGGGGTGGGGTGCCAAGTCGCCGCTTTGCGTTCTGCTGCGCAGAAAAGGCCAGGCAGGCCGGGTTATTCATTCAAGCAAGTGCCAGTGTAGTCGCACTGGCTCGCCGCGCAAGCGCAAAGCCGTCAGCCAATGCTTGTGGTCAATCGCTGACATGAATGACCGGCGATCACTGTCATCATGTTTTGTACCCGGACGATAGAAAATGACTGGAAAGTCGCGTTTTCGCCGTGCTCGTGAGCATTTGACAACGCCCATCTTTTCGGAGAATGTGTGCACACCCAAATCAAACGGGCGTATGAATTGAGCGTTTGTATGTCATGACGCCAAGCCATACTTCCGACTAGCGCGCTGACGGGTGTGCCTGGGGCAAGGCAGCTTAGGCCTGCTTCTGCTGCAGTGATCGGCGTGTACAGTTCAGCTTCCATATCGTGGAGATCAGTTGATGATTTACGAAGGTAAAGCCATCACGGTTAAGGCTCTTGAAAGTGGCATCGTCGAGCTCAAGTTCGACCTCAAGGGTGAGTCCGTCAACAAGTTCAACCGCCTTACCCTGAACGAGCTGCGCCAGGCCGTCGATGCCATCCAGGCCGATGCCTCGGTCAAAGGCGTGATCGTCAGCAGTGGCAAGGACGTGTTCATCGTCGGCGCCGACATCACCGAGTTCGTCGACAACTTCAAGCTGCCTGAGGCCGAACTGGTCGCCGGCAACCTGGAAGCCAATCGTATCTTCAACGCCTTCGAAGACCTCGAAGTGCCGACCGTTGCCGCCATCAACGGCATCGCGCTGGGCGGCGGCCTGGAAATGTGCCTGGCGGCCGACTACCGGGTCATGTCCACCAGCGCCAGGATCGGCCTGCCGGAAGTCAAGCTGGGTATCTACCCGGGCTTTGGCGGTACCGTGCGCCTGCCGCGCCTGATCGGCTCGGACAACGCCATCGAGTGGATCGCCGCCGGCAAGGAAAACCGTGCCGAAGACGCCCTGAAAGTGGGGGCCGTCGACGCGGTGGTCGCCCCTGAGCTGCTGCTGGCCGGTGCCCTCGACCTGATCAAGCGTGCCATCAGTGGCGAGCTGGACTACAAGGCCAAGCGCCAGCCGAAGCTGGAAAAGCTCAAGCTCAATGCCATCGAGCAGATGATGGCCTTCGAGACGGCCAAGGGCTTCGTCGCTGGCCAGGCCGGCCCGAACTACCCAGCCCCGGTCGAAGCAATCAAGAGCATCCAGAAAGCCGCCAACTTCGGTCGCGACAAGGCCCTGGAAGTTGAAGCCGCAGGCTTTGCCAAGCTGGCCAAGACCTCGGTCGCCGAGAGCCTGATCGGCTTGTTCCTCAACGATCAGGAACTCAAGCGCAAGGCCAAGGCGCATGACGAGATCGCCCACGACGTGAAGCAGGCCGCCGTGCTCGGCGCCGGCATCATGGGCGGCGGTATCGCCTACCAGTCGGCGGTCAAAGGTACGCCGATCCTGATGAAAGACATCCGCGAAGAAGCCATTCAGCTGGGTCTGAACGAGGCCTCCAAGTTGCTTGGCAACCGCGTCGAGAAGGGCCGCCTGACCCCAGCCAAGATGGCCGAGGCCCTCAACGCCATTCGACCGACCCTGTCCTATGGCGATTTTGCCAATGTCGACATCGTCGTCGAGGCAGTGGTCGAGAACCCGAAGGTCAAGCAAGCGGTACTGGCGGAAGTGGAAGGCCAGGTGAAGGACGATGCGATCCTCGCTTCCAACACCTCTACCATCTCTATCAACCTGCTGGCCAAGGCGCTCAAGCGCCCGGAAAACTTCGTCGGCATGCACTTCTTCAACCCGGTGCACATGATGCCGCTGGTGGAAGTGATCCGTGGTGAGAAGTCCAGTGACGTGGCGGTCGCCACCACCGTGGCCTACGCCAAGAAAATGGGCAAGAACCCGATCGTGGTCAACGACTGCCCGGGCTTTTTGGTCAACCGCGTGCTGTTCCCGTACTTTGGCGGTTTTGCCAAGCTGGTCAGCGCCGGTGTCGACTTCGTGCGCATCGACAAGGTCATGGAGAAGTTCGGCTGGCCGATGGGCCCAGCCTACTTGATGGACGTGGTCGGCATCGACACCGGCCACCACGGCCGTGACGTCATGGCCGAAGGCTTCCCGGATCGCATGAAGGACGAGCGCCGCTCGGCAGTCGACGCGTTGTACGAGGCCAACCGCCTGGGCCAGAAGAACGGTAAGGGCTTCTACGCCTACGAAACCGACAAGCGCGGCAAGCCGAAGAAGGTTTTCGATGCCACCGTGCTCGACGTGCTCAAACCGATCGTGTTCGAGCAGCGCGAAGTCACTGACGAAGACATCATCAACTGGATGATGGTCCCGCTGTGCCTGGAGACCGTGCGTTGCCTGGAAGACGGCATCGTCGAAACCGCTGCCGAAGCCGACATGGGCCTGGTCTACGGCATTGGTTTCCCTCCCTTCCGCGGTGGTGCGCTGCGTTACATCGACTCGATCGGTGTGGCCGAATTCGTCGCCCTGGCCGATCAGTATGCCGACCTGGGGCCGCTGTACCACCCGACCGCCAAGCTGCGTGAAATGGCCAAGAACGGCCAGCGCTTCTTCAACTGAGCGGTCAACGAGCTAGAGCGAGAGATTTGATATGAGCCTGAATCCAAGAGACGTGGTGATTGTCGACTTCGGTCGCACGCCAATGGGCCGCTCCAAGGGTGGCATGCACCGCAACACCCGCGCCGAAGACATGTCGGCGCACCTGATCAGCAAGCTGCTGGAACGCAACGGCAAGGTTGACCCGAAAGAAGTCGAGGACGTGATCTGGGGCTGCGTCAACCAGACCCTGGAGCAGGGCTGGAACATCGCCCGCATGGCCTCGCTGATGACCCAGATCCCGCACACTTCCGCGGCGCAGACCGTCAGCCGCCTGTGCGGCTCGTCCATGAGCGCGCTGCACACGGCCGCCCAGGCGATCATGACCGGTAACGGTGATGTGTTCGTGGTCGGTGGCGTGGAGCACATGGGCCACGTCAGCATGATGCATGGCGTAGACCCCAACCCGCACCTGTCCTTGCATGCCGCCAAGGCTTCCGGGATGATGGGCCTGACTGCAGAAATGCTCGGCAAGATGCACGGCATCACCCGTGAGCAGCAGGACCTGTTCGGCTTGCGTTCGCACCAGCTGGCCCACAAGGCCACGGTCGAAGGCAAGTTCAAGGACGAGATCATCCCGATGCAGGGCTACGACGAGAACGGCTTCCTGAAGGTGTTCGATTTCGACGAAACCATTCGCCCGGAAACCACCCTCGAAGGCCTGGCATCGCTGAAGCCTGCGTTCAACCCGAAAGGCGGTACGGTCACGGCCGGTACCTCGTCGCAGATCACCGACGGCGCCTCGTGCATGATCGTCATGTCCGGTCAGCGTGCCATGGACCTCGGTATCCAGCCATTGGCGGTGATCCGTTCGATGGCAGTGGCCGGTGTCGACCCGGCAATCATGGGCTACGGCCCGGTGCCATCGACCCAGAAAGCCCTCAAGCGTGCGGGCTTGACCATGGCCGATATCGACTTCATCGAGCTCAACGAAGCCTTCGCTGCACAGGCCCTGCCCGTGCTGAAAGACTTGAAAGTGCTCGACAAGATGGATGAGAAGGTTAACCTGCACGGCGGCGCCATTGCTTTGGGCCACCCGTTTGGTTGCTCCGGGGCGCGGATTTCCGGCACCCTGCTGAACGTCATGAAGCAAAATGGCGGTACGCTGGGTGTTGCGACCATGTGCGTCGGCCTGGGCCAAGGTATCACCACTGTCTTCGAACGCGTCTGATCGCGTAGCGGGACAGCAGCCGGGGCCTAGTGCCCCGGTTTTGTTTTTTCAGGTTTTATTCAGGAGGTGAGCAACATGCAGATACAACCAGGCGTATACCGGCATTACAAAGGGCCTGAGTACCGTGTCTTCAGTGTTGCGCGGCACTCCGAAACCGAAGAGTGGATGGTGTTCTACCAATGCCTGTATGGTGATTACAGCTTCTGGGTACGTCCCCTTTCGATGTTCCAGGAGTCCGTCGAATTTGACGGCGAGCAGGTGCCACGCTTTGCTTTGGTCAAGGCCGAAGAGGGGCTGCCCGGGTTGCTGGGTAAGTCGCACGCGTGATCGTCCGAGCTTGACCTCACACTTTTGCCACTATATATAGCGGTGCCGCGTCTGGCACTTGGCGCGTTTTTTATCTTCAGATTCAGGAATACTCCGATCCATGGGCAAATCGCTGGTCATTGTGGAATCCCCGGCCAAGGCCAAGACCATCAACAAGTACCTGGGCAACCAGTACGTGGTGAAGTCGAGTATCGGCCATATCCGAGACCTCCCCACCAGCGGTTCGGCCAGCGCGAGCAAAGAGCCGGCCGCCAAGCGTGGCAAGGCTGCGGGTGAGGCGCCGGCGCTTTCGCCGAAAGAGAAGGCCCGCCGCCAGCTGGTGGCACGCATGGGCGTCGACCCCGACCATGGCTGGAAGGCCAAGTACGAGATCCTGCCTGGCAAGGAAAAGGTGATCGAAGAGCTGCGCCGCCTGGCCAAGGATGCCGACACCATCTATCTCGCAACCGACTTGGACCGCGAAGGGGAAGCCATTGCCTGGCACCTGCGCGAGGCCATCGGGGGTGACGACACCCGCTACAAGCGCGTGGTGTTCAACGAAATTACCAAGAAGGCCATTCAGGAAGCCTTCTCGCAGCCAGGCGAGCTGGACATCGACCGGGTCAACGCCCAGCAGGCGCGGCGTTTCCTCGACCGCGTGGTCGGTTACATGGTTTCGCCACTGCTGTGGGCCAAGATTGCCCGTGGTCTGTCCGCTGGCCGTGTACAGTCGGTGGCGGTGAAGCTGGTGGTTGAGCGTGAGCGTGAGATCCGCGCCTTCATCCCGGAAGAGTACTGGGAGATTCACGCCGACCTCGGCACCGCCAAGAACGCCAAGGTGCGTTTCGAGGTGGCGCGCGAGAAGGGCGAGGCCTTCAAGCCGCTGAACGAAGCTCAGGCCATGGCTGCACTGGAAAAGCTCAAGGCTTCCAGTTACAGCGTGGTCAAGCGCGAAGACCGCCCGACCAGCAGCAAGCCATCGGCACCGTTCATTACGTCCACCTTGCAGCAAGCGGCCAGTAACCGCCTGGGCTTTGGCGTGAAGAAAACCATGATGATGGCCCAGCGCTTGTACGAAGCCGGTTACATCACCTACATGCGTACCGACTCGACCAACCTGTCGGCTGACGCCCTGGATATGGCACGCAGCTACATCGAACGGGAGTTCGGCAAGCAGTACCTGCCGGAGGCGCCACTGGTTTACGGCAGCAAGGAGGGCGCCCAGGAGGCGCACGAAGCGATTCGGCCTTCTGACGTGAATACCCACCCGACCAAGCTCAGCGGCATGGAGCGTGACGCCGAGCGCCTGTACGAGCTGATCTGGCGCCAGTTCCTGGCGTGCCAGATGCCGCCAGCGCAGTACCTGTCCACCAGCGTTACCGTCGCTGCCGGCGATTTCGAGCTGCGTGCCAAGGGCCGCATCCTCAAGTTCGACGGCTACACCCGTGTGCTGCCACAGCAGAGCAAGCCGGGCGAAGACGACGTGCTGCCAGAGATGGTTCAGGGTGAAGCGCTGAAACTGATCCAGATCGACCCGAGCCAGCACTTTACCAAGCCGCCTGCACGCTTTACCGAAGCCAGCCTGGTCAAGGAAATGGAAAAGCGCGGCATTGGCCGCCCATCGACCTACGCGGCGATCATTTCCACCATCCAGGACCGTGGCTATGTGACGCTGCACAACCGCCGCTTCTACTCCGAGAAGATGGGCGACATCGTCACCGAGCGCTTGTCGGAGAGCTTCTCCAACCTGATGGACTACGGCTTTACCGCCGACATGGAAGAGAACCTCGACGACGTGGCCCAGGGCGAGCGTGACTGGAAGAACGTGCTCGACGAGTTCTACGGCGATTTCAGCAAAAAGCTGCAGACTGCCGAGTCCAGCGAAGACGGCATGCGCGCCAACCAGCCGACCATGACCAACATTCCATGCAAGGAATGTGGTCGGCCGATGATGATTCGCACCGCTTCTACGGGTGTGTTCCTGGGCTGCTCTGGCTACAGCCTGCCGCCGAAAGAGCGCTGCAAGGCTACCGTCAACCTGGTGCCGGGCGACGAGATTGCCGCTGACGACGAGGGCGAGTCGGAGTCGCGCGTGCTGCTGGGCAAGCACCGGTGCCCGATCTGCGCCACCGCGATGGACGCCTACCTGCTGGACGAGAAGCACAAGCTGCATATCTGCGGTAACAACCCGGATTGTGTCGGTTACGAGATCGAAGAAGGCAACTACCGCATCAAGGGTTACGAAGGGCCGAGCCTGGAGTGCGACAAGTGCGGTAGCGAGATGCAATTGAAGACCGGCCGTTTCGGCAAGTTCTTCGGCTGCACCAACCCGGCATGCAAGAACACCCGCAAGCTGCTCAAGAGCGGCGAGGCGGCGCCACCGAAGATGGACAAGGTGGACATGCCGGAGCTCAAGTGCGAGAAGGTCGATGATACCTACGTGCTGCGCGACGGTGCTTCTGGGTTGTTCCTGGCTGCCAGCCAGTTCCCCAAGAACCGCGAAACCCGTGCGCCGCTGGTGCTGGAGATTGTGCCGCACAAGCATGAGATTGACCCGAAGTACCACTTCCTGTGCGATGCGCCGCAGAAAGACCCGGATGGCCGCCCGGCGGTGATTCGTTACAGCCGCAAGACCAAGGAGCAGTACGTGCAGTCCGAGGTCGATGGCAAGCCGACCGGTTGGAAGGCGTTTTACGACGGCAATGCCTGGAAGGTTGAAGACAAGCGCTGATCCATCGGTGCTGTGATTTGGGGCCGCTTTGCGCCCCTTCGCGGGCTTGCCCGCTCCCACAGGTATCGCGCCGCCCTTGAATGTGGCGCTGTACTGGTGGGAGCGGGCAAGCCCGCGAAGGGGCGCAAAGCGGCCCCAATCATTTATGATGCAGATATCCGCCTTGTAGCCTTATGGGAGGGCACTGAAATGGCCCAGGAACTCTACACCCGCACCAACCAGAAACTGTTCTTCGCCGGCCTCGCCCTCGAGTCCATGGCCAAGGCTGAACAAAGCCAGGCCATGAATGCCCAAGGCCTGGTCCAGGCTGAGCGCGAGTCGGCGCTGTTCCACCTGTATGGCGCTCTGTTGGGGCTGTGCCATGAAATCGGGGGCTTCTATCGCCTGCCGGTCGTCGCAACGGTGGAGCAAGCCCTGGCCGACGATGCCCTGAACGGTATCGCCATCCCGGAAGTGGCCGAGTTGCTGGAGCTGGCTCGCCAACGCGAAACCTGGCTGGCGCAAATGCTCGGTGCTTATGCCGATTTGTTCCGACCACCGGTCGCCAGAAAAGCGCCGAAAACCGACGTTACCCAGCCTCTGATTCAAGCCGTCAATCTTGATGAGCCTGAGCATCCAGCGCTGTCGCGTGCCGAGCTGGAAAGCTGGCGCAACGACCTCAAAAGTTTGGTGAGACGTTTCCGCGACGCGTTGAGTGAGTGCTGATAGCCGCAACGGCTGGTACAATAATCGCCTTTCGCGGAGAACTGCCATTTATGTCTACGTCTTTTCTGGAAATTGTCGAGTTGCCTGATGGCCGCATCGAACTTCGTCGCGCCGAGGATGAGGGCTCTCTGGTAACCCTGGATTTCTCGGAAGACGCCAAGGTGTTCCTGCAGGGTCAGCATGTGGAAGTGGCCAAGGCCATGCTCAGTGTGGGCGTGCAGATGGCCGGTCGCCTGATGGATGGCGAGCTCGAGCGTGATGAAGGGCCGCGTGTGCTGCACTGAGTGTGCGGCAGCGTATCAGGCTATTTGAAGTGACAGGCAAAGCCTGAACATCAGCCGAGGCGGATGTTCAGGCTTTGTGCGTTTCCGGCACTGGCTGCACGTAGCAGTTGCTGGCGTGCAGTGGCATTGACGTTGCCCAGCCAGCTCACCACGGTGTGGCTGAGGCCCAGGCGCAAAGCCTCACAGGCCAGCTGCAGCGCGCTTTGATTGCTGCGGGGTTGCAGCAGCAGAATACGTTCACGGTTGAGCCCGGCATCGCGCAGCCAGGCCTGGGTCAGGCTTGGCGGTGGGGCGATCAGGGTCAGCCAGCGGGCCTCGTCCTCTTCGCTCAGCTCGCGCAGCACGGGCGCCAGCAGGCTTTGGCAGTGGCCAGGGGCGCCGCGCAGCGACAGTTCGCTGAACAGCTCGGGCTGGCTGCTCTTGCGTGCCGGTTCCCTGGCTTTCAGGCCTGGCAGCACGGGCTGGGCGAGGAATGCTTCGAACAGGGGCAACTGGACTTGCTCGGGTGCGTGAATGAACTGCTGCATGACGCCTCCTGGATCAGCGGCGAATGACGCCGACGCTCAAGCCCTCGATCACCAGCTCCTGTTCTTTCAGGTCGACTTCGATGGGGGCGAATTCGGGGTTTTCGGCAAGCAGCCAGACTTTGCTGCCTTCACGCTTGAAGCGCTTGACGGTAACTTCGTCGCCGATGCGCGCCACCACGATCTGGCCGTTACGGGCTTCACGGCAGGTGTGCACCGCCAGCAGGTCACCGTCGAAGATGCCGACGTCCTTCATGCTCATGCCGTGTACGCGCAGCAAATAGTCGGCTTGGGGGTGGAAGAAGGCAGGGTTGATGTTGCAGGATTGCTCGATGTGCTGTTCGGCAAGAATCGGCGCACCGGCAGCGACCCGGCCGATGATGGGCAGGCCGGTTTCTTCGGCCTTGGCTTCCAGGCCAGGGATGCGGATGCCGCGGGAAGCGCCCGGCGTCATTTCGATCGCGCCCTTGCGGGCAAGGGCCTTGAGGTGCTCCTCGGCGGCATTGGGCGACTTGAAGCCCAGCTCCTGAGCAATCTCGGCGCGGGTAGGCGGGAAGCCGTTGTCTTCCAGGCAGCGCTTGATGAACGCGAGAATTTCGGCTTGGCGTGGCGTCAGTTTCAACATGGTAAGCGCTCTGTCTTTTTGTACAGTGACTGGGATTATATACAGTACTGAGTGCGCTGCAAGCCAAAAGCCGCAATAAACAGAAGAGGTGGCGCTTGCAGTGGGCCGGCTGGCGCTTTTAAATGGCGACCGCCCAGTCACCGAGCCTTGACAGAAGCAGGGCTGAAACGTATGTTTCAAACACCTGTTTGTCTGGCGGAGTAGTCGGAGTAGTCATGGCCCAATCGGAAACCGTTGAACGCATTCTCGATGCTGCCGAGCAGCTGTTCGCGGAAAGGGGGTTCGCCGAAACCTCGTTGCGGCTGATTACCAGCAAGGCCGGGGTCAACCTGGCGGCAGTCAACTATCATTTCGGCTCCAAGAAGGCGCTGATCCAGGCTGTTTTTTCGCGTTTCCTCGGCCCATTCTGCGCCAGTCTCGAGCGTGAGCTGGAGCGCCGCCAGGCCAAGCCGGAGCAAAAGCCCAGCCTTGAAGAACTGCTGGAAATGCTCGTAGAGCAGGCGCTGGCCGTGCAGCCGCGTAGCAACAACGACCTGTCGATCTTCATGCGCCTGCTGGGTCTGGCGTTCAGCCAGAGCCAGGGTCACCTGCGGCGCTATCTGGAAGACATGTACGGCAAGGTGTTCCGCCGCTACATGCTGCTGGTGAACGAGGCTGCGCCACGCATTCCGCCACTGGAACTGTTCTGGCGTGTGCACTTCATGCTGGGTGCTGCGGCCTTCAGCATGTCCGGTATCAAGGCCTTGCGGGCGATTGCCGAGACTGACTTCGGCATCAATACCTCGATCGAGCAGGTGATGCGCCTGATGGTGCCGTTCCTGGCGGCAGGCATGCGCGCTGACAGCGGTGTGACCGACGAGGCGATGGCCACTGCGCAGCTGCGTCCGCGAACCAAGACCAGTTCGGCTACCGCCAAGGCCTGAAGGCTGGGCGTGGCGGGGCGCTTCCGCTAAGCTAGCGCCCATGCCCTATCTCGATCTACTTCACATTTCCCTTGCTGACCAGCGCCTTTATGGCTTCGCCTGTGGCCAACAGCGCGTGTCTGTCGGTGTCTGCTGCCCCCCGGTGGGCTTCTCTCTGTCTTCAATGAAGGATTACCCATGACTGTCAGCCTGCAAGGCTCCCTGATGGTGGATATCGCCGGTAAATGGCTGACCGCCGAAGACCGTCAACTGCTTCGCCAGCCGGAAGTGGCTGGCCTGATCATCTTCGCCCGCAATATCGACAGCCCGCGCCAGGTGCGCGAACTGTGCGCGTCCATCCGCGCCATTCGCCCCGAGCTGATCCTGGCAGTGGATCAGGAAGGTGGTCGCGTACAGCGTCTGCGCCAGGGCTTTGTGCGCCTGCCGGCCATGCGTGCGCTGGCCGATAACGACAATGCTGAATACCTGGCTGAACAGTGCGGCTGGCTGATGGCGACCGAGGTACTGGCAGTTGGCCTGGACCTCAGCTTCGCTCCGGTGCTCGACCTGGACCACCAGCGTAGCGCCGTGGTGGGCAGCCGCGCCTTCGAGGGTGACCCGCTGCGTGCAACGCGACTGGCCGGCGCGTTCATCCGAGGCATGAATGCGGCAGGTATGGCCGCGTGTGGCAAGCATTTCCCGGGGCATGGCTGGGCCGAAGCCGATTCGCACGTGGCCATCCCCACCGATGAGCGCAGCCTGGAACAACTGCGCCAGGCCGACCTGGTGCCGTTTACCCGCCTGAGTGGGCAGCTGGCGGCAGTGATGCCGGCGCATGTCATCTACCCGCAGGTTGACAACCAGCCCGCTGGCTTCTCGCGGCGTTGGTTGCAGGACATCCTGCGTGGCGAGCTGGGCTTTGATGGGGTGATCTTCAGTGATGACCTGTCGATGGCCGGTGCGCATGTGGTGGGCGACGCGGCCAGCCGTATCGAGGCGGCGCTGAGCGCCGGTTGTGATATGGGCCTGGTGTGCAATGACCGGGCGGCGGCGGAGCTGGCGCTGAGTGCGGCGCAGCGCATGAAGGTCAAGCCATCGCCGCGGATTGCCCGGATGCGTGGGCAAGGGTTTGCGCGGACCGATTATCGCCAGCAGCCGCGCTGGCTGGAGGCGTTGGGGGCGTTGAAGGAAGCTCAGCTGGTCGATTGACTGCGCTGGCCTGTTCGCGCTCACAGGTATCGCATCTCATGCTTGTAGGCGCGGGTTTACCCGCGAATTTGGTGGCGGCGGCAACGGTGAACGGCGGGTGGTAATTGGCCAGCAGGTCCGGCCTCTTCGCGGGTAAACCCGCTCCTACGACGACCTGTGCCGAACCACCGATGCGTGCCTGTAGGCGCGGGTTTACCCGCGGATACGGTGGCGGCGGCAACGGTGAACGGCGGGTGGTAATTGGCCGGCAGGTCCGGCCTCTTCGCGGGTAAACCCGCTCCTACAGCGGCCTGTGCCGAACCACCGATGCGTGTGTAGGCGCGGGCTTGCCCGCGAAGAGGTCCGCACAGGCTGTATCCGCTTTTGGTCTACCGCCCGCGCTTTCCGGGCAATGGCGCAAACAGGGCCTCGATTTCTTCATCGCCAAGCCGCCATTGCCCAGCCTGCCCGCCGTCCAGCAGGCTGGCTGCCAGTGCTGCCTTTTCCTGCTGCAACAACTGGATCTTCTCTTCCACCGTACCCCGGGTAATCAGCTTGAACACGAACACCGGCTTGTCCTGGCCGATGCGGTAGGCACGGTCGGTAGCTTGGTTTTCGCTGGCCGGGTTCCACCAGGGGTCGAAGTGGATCACGGTGTCCGCCGCCGTCAGGTTCAAGCCTACGCCCCCTGCCTTGAGGCTGATCAGGAACACTTCGCTTTCACCTTGCTGGAACTGCTGCACTGGCGCGCGACGGTCGCGAGTATCACCGGTCAGCAAGCTGTAACGGATTTTGCGCTTCTCAAGCTCCTGCTCGATCAGCGCCAGCATCGAGGTGAACTGTGAGAACAACAACACCCGGCGCCCTTCGCTGAGCAGTTCTTCGAGCATCTCCAGCAGCGCACCCAGCTTGCCCTTGTCGGCCTGGTTGCCTTTGCTTTCTACCCCCTTGACCAGGCGCAGGTCACAGCACACCTGGCGCAGCTTGAGCAACGCATCGAGGATCACGATCTGGCTGCGTGCGGCGCCATTGCGGGCGATTTCGTCGCGGACTTTCTGGTCCATGGCCACTCGCACGGCTTCGTACGTATCGCGCTGGGCATCACTGAGCTCGACCCAGTGCACCATCTCGGTCTTGGCCGGCAGTTCTGTGGCTACCTGCTCCTTGGTGCGGCGCAGCAGGAACGGCCGGATGCGGCTGGCCAGGTGGGCCATGCGCTCGCTGTCACCGTGGCGCTCGATCGGGTTGCGGTAATCCTGGTTGAAGCGCTTCAGGTCGCCCAGCCAGCCGGGCATCAGGAAGTGGAAGATCGACCACAGTTCGCCCAGGTTGTTTTCCATTGGCGTGCCGGTCAGGCACAGGCGCTGCCCGGCCTGTAGCTCGCAGACGGCGAGGGCAGCCTTGCTGCTGCTGCTCTTGATGTTTTGCGCCTCGTCCAGTATCAGCACGTGCCAGGCCTGGGGGCGCAGCTGTTCCAGGTCGCGTGGCATCAAGGCGTAAGTGGTCAGGACCAGATCGTACTCATGGAGTTTGGTGAAGTGCTTGCTGCGCCCCGGCCCATGCAGTGCCAGGACGCGCAGGTCGGGGGCGAAGCGCTGGGCTTCGTCCAGCCAGTTGGGTATGAGGCTGGTCGGCATGACTGCCAGGGCCGGTGCATTCAGGCGCCCGGACTGTTTCTCCAGCAGCAGATGGGCCAAGGCCTGCAGGGTCTTGCCCAGGCCCATGTCGTCGCCGAGGATACCGCCGGTACCCATCTCGCGCAGGGCCTGCAGCCAGTTCAAGCCTTGCTGCTGATAGGGGCGCAAGCTGGCCTGCAGCCCTGTGGGCGGTTCTACCTGCAGGTCCCGGGCATCGCGCAGGCGCCGGCCCAGATCGCGTACGTGCTCGCCACCTTCCCAGTGCAGGGGCAGGCCTTCTATTTCGTTCAGGCGCGCGGCGTCGGCGCGCTCCATGCGCAGGGACGGGCCTGCAGTGTCCTCGTGCAAGTAAAGCTCGCCCAGGGTGCCCATGACTGCCTTGATGCGGCCATAGGGCAGGGCGACGCGCAAAGCCGGGGCATCGAGACGGCCGCGATTGAGGTCGATCAGCAGGTGTTCATCATCGCTGCGCCGGGCCAGTTCGCTAGGGCGTAGCAGCTCCGGGCTGCTGCGCAGCAGGTGCAACACGATCGGCAGCAGGCTGTGGCGCTGGCCATCGACCACGATGCCGAGTTCCAGGTCGAACCATTCATGGCCAGGCGCTTCGTCGATGGTTGCATACCAGTCGTCCACCTCCTGCAGGTTGAAGGCGAAGTCGCGGTGAATATCGATGTCCCAGCCGGCTTCGCGCAGGCGCGGCAGGCCTTCGCGGGCAAAGCGCAGCCAGGCTTCGTCGTCAGGCAACTGGTGCATTTCGCCGGCGCTGTCGGGTAGGGCCTTGCTCTGCCGTGTGGCGGGCTTGAAGCCGAAATCGCGCAGTACCTTGCGCAGCGCCTGCTCGGCTTGAGTCTGGCGGCGAATGCGCTGGCTGGTGCTGCCTGCCAGGCGGGTCAGCGGCTTTTCGTCGGTGCCGCTGGCCTGCAAGCCGTCATAATCGAACGCCAATGCGGCGCGGTGTTGCATTTGCCGTTGCATGCGACCGGTTTTCGGCATGTAGGCGGTGTATTCAAGGCTGCCGAGAGCAAGAAGGGGCTTTGGCTGGATGTTATCGAGCAACTGCTCCTGCACTTGCGTCGGGGTCGGCACCTTATGGCTGAGGGCATTGAGCTTGTGGCTCAGGGGTACGACCAGGTGTTCCGGCACGTCGGGTGCAATAGTCAGCTGTACGGCGACGTGGGGATCCAGGCTGTGCTCGACCTTGCCCACTTCACGGGTCGGCAGGTCCAGGTAGTAAAGCGGCAGCAGCGGGATGACGCAGCGCAGCATCGCTTCGCCGCTGTACCACCGCCCCCGGTAATTTCCGTTGTCCAGGCGTACCCAGCGAAACTCGGCGTGGCGCACCGGGCCTTCATGAAGCAGGGGGAGGTCGGTGTCGAAGAACATCCGCCCGGTTTCGAGGGCGCGCTGGAACAGCTCGCCACCTTCATGGCCCTTCAGTCGGTAGCCGCGATCCTGGCCGCCGCCCTGATTCAGGGCCGAGAGCAGGCGCAGAATGCGGATGTCTTCGTCTGTTACGAAGCGCGGTGGCTCGTAGAGGAAATCGTAAAGGGACTGGACGCGGCTGAAGCGGATGCCGTCCTCCGTTCGCGTGCCCTTGCGCACAAGCAGGGCGCAGCCCGCATCGTCGGTGAGCTGCAGCTGATAGCACACCATGCGCCCGCGTTTGTCTTCGGTCGCGTCGGTCTTGGGTGGGGCCTGCTCCAGGCCGCTCAACCAGTGCTGCAGTTCGGCGGACAAGGCGCCCGGGTTGGCTTGCGTGTCCTTACTGCTGGAAAAGCGCTCGCTGACGCAGAAAAGGACAGCGGCGCAATGCTTGCAGTTTTGCCGTACCGGGCAATCGCAGTCACCGCGCACATGGCACCGGCCGCCCGCTACGTGCAACTTGATGTGTTGCCGGTAGTGGTTGTTGCCGCTCCCCTGGCAACTGGCCGTTATGGTTGGCCCATGAATGCCTTCCAGTTCGGCCCTGCCTTCCTCGGCATAGCGCTCACCGCGCTGCAGGGCAGCTTTGCTGAACGATTGAATCCAGTTCGGATAGGCGTTCACCATTTCGGCGGCATCGTCCTTCATGGGCTTACTGCTCCATCATCTCCGGGTCCATCACCGGCATTTTCGGCGTGCCTGGTGGGGTCACCTTCAGCAGCACCGCCAGGTGCCCGCCGTCGAGAAAGGTCAGCTGGCCGCCCTTGACGTTGCTGTTGCTTTGCCTGAACTGCTCGCTTTGCAGCACGTTGCCGTTGCCATCCAGCTGGTTGACCCAGAAGTTGGCCTCGACGGTGATGAAGCGGCCTTCAGCGATGCTCAGGTTGCCTTCGATAGGGAAGTGCCCGAACTGTTCGGTGCCTTCGCCCAGGGCGATGCGGCTGGGTTCGCTGCCCACCTGCTGTTGCCAGGCCTTGTGCATCAGCACCGTGTAGTCGGCGGTGGCTTCCAGGCGGGTGGCTTCATCTTCAAGTGCTGGGGGGCGCTCGGCCTCTTTCGCCAGGCGTGGGGCGCCAGCGCTCCAGTCTTCGGGGGCGAACGGGCTGGTGAAGGCGGGCACGCTGTTCTGCCGCACCAGAATCATTTCTACCTGATACAGGCCTTCGGCGAAGGCCGCTGGGGCGAACAGCGCCAGCAGCAGGGTCAGGCAACGGATGGCACGCATGAGTCTTCCTTAGGCAGGCTGTGGGGTCAGGCGCTCGAACAGCGCCTCCAGGGTATTGAAACGTTCGTCGGGGCGTTCCATCGGTACCAGGAAGCGGAACTGGGTGGCGCCTTCGAACTTGTAGCGTTTGGGTTGACCCTGGATCAGCTTGATCAGGGTCAGTGGGTCGACCGGTGTTTCGGCTTCGAACTCGAGCTTGCCACCGTTGGGCCCCGCATCGACTTTCTTGATGCCGAGCTTTTCCGCGTGCAGCTTGAGTGACGTCAGGCGCATCAGGTTCTTGGTCGGCTCTGGCAACAAGCCGAAGCGGTCGATCATCTCGACCTGCAAGTCCTTGAGGCCCTCTTCGTCGGCAGCCGAGGCAATGCGTTTGTACAGGATCAGGCGCGCATGCACGTCAGGCAGGTAGTCCTCGGGGATCAGTGCCGGCAGGCGCAGGTTGATCTCCGGGCCGCCACCCAGGGGTTGCTCAAGGTTCGGCTGGGTACCTTTTCGGATTGCCTTGACCGCACGTTCGAGCATTTCCATGTACAGGGTGAAGCCCACTGCCTGGATCTGCCCGCTCTGGCCTTCGCCCAGCAGCTCGCCGGCACCGCGGATTTCCAGGTCGTTGGTGGCCAGCACAAAGCCTGCGCCAAGGTCTTGCGTGTTGGCGATCGCCTCCAGGCGCTTTTCGGCGTCGGCGCTCACCTTCTGACGGGTAGGTGTGAGCAGGTAGGCGTAGGCCTGGTGGTGACTACGGCCAACCCGGCCACGCAGCTGGTGCAGCTGGGCCAGGCCGAACTTGTCGGCGCGCTCGATGACGATCGTGTTGGCGCTGGGCACGTCGATACCGGTTTCGATAATGGTCGAGGCCACCAGCACGTTGAAACGCTTGTGGTAGAAATCGCTCATCACCTGTTCCAGCTCGCGTTCGCGCATTTGCCCGTGGCCGATGCCGATGCGTGCCTCGGGCACCAGCTCGGCAAGGTCGGCGGCGCATTTTTCGATGGTTTTCACATCGTTGTGCAGGTAATACACCTGGCCACCGCGCAACAGTTCGCGCAGCAGCGCCTCCTTGACCGTGCTCTTGTTCTGTTCCATGACGAAGGTGCGCACCGACAGGCGGCGTGCTGGCGGCGTGGCGATGATCGACAGGTCGCGCATGCCCGCCACCGCCATGTTCAGCGTGCGCGGAATCGGCGTGGCGGTCAGGGTGAGGATATCGACCTCGCTGCGCAGCGCCTTCAGCTGTTCTTTCTGGCGCACGCCAAAGCGGTGTTCTTCATCGATGATGGCCAGGCCCAGGTCTTTGAAGCGCACGTCGTCCTGCAGCAGCTTGTGGGTGCCGATGAGAATGTCGATCTTGCCTTCGGCAAGGTCCGCGGCGGCGGCGGCCACTTCTTTGGCCGATTTGAAGCGGCTCATCACTTCCACGGTCACGGGCCAGTCGGCAAAGCGGTCGCGGAAGCTGTTGTAATGCTGCTGGGCAAGCAGGGTGGTGGGCACCAGTACGGCCACCTGGCGGCCACTGTGCACGGCGATGAACGCCGCGCGCATGGCCACTTCGGTCTTGCCGAAGCCCACGTCGCCGCAGACCAGGCGGTCCATTGGCTTGGGTGCCAGCATGTCGGCGCGCACGGCCTCGATGGCGGCCTGCTGGTCCGGGGTTTCCTCGAACGGGAAGCCGGCGCTGAAGGTGGCGTAGTCGGCGGACGGGTCGGCAAACGCGTAGCCCTTGCGCGCGGCGCGGCGGGCATAGATGTCGAGCAGTTCGGCGGCCACGTCGCGGACCTGTTCGGCGGCCTTGCGCTTGGCTTTCTGCCAGGCCTCCGAACCCAGCCGGTGCAACGGAGCCAGGGTGTCGTCGCTGCCGGTGTAGCGGGCGATCAGGTGCAGGTTGGCCACCGGCACATACAGCTTGGCGTTCTCGGCGTATTCCAGTGTCAGGAATTCGGCAGCCTGGCCGTCGATTTCCAGGGTGGCCAGGCCCAGGTAGCGCCCGACGCCATGGTCGATGTGCACCACCGGCGCACCTTCGCGCAGCTCGGTGAGGTTCTTGATGACCGCGTCGTTGGCGGTTTCGCCGCGCTTGTCACGGCGCCGGCGCTGCATCACTCGCTGGCCGAACAGTGGGCTTTCGGCAATCAGGGCCAGCCCTGGATCGTCCAGCAGCAGGCCGTCGTCCAGCGGGGCGATGGTGATCGCCAGGCGCTCGGCACCGGTAATGAAATCGTCCCAGCCTTCGACGGTATGCGGGCGCAGCTTCAGCCGTTCGAGCAGTTCCAGCAGCACTTCCCGGCGGCCCGCTGATTCGGCGGTGAAGAGCACGCGGCCGGGGAACTGGTCGAGGAAGTTGGCCAGCTCGGCCAGCGGCTGGTTGGCCTTGGCCTCGATGGCCAGGTTGGGCAGGGCGCGCGCCGGGAAGCGCTCGCGGCCCACGCCAGGCTCCAGCGCTTCGCTGCTGACCACCACCCGGGGCCACTGCTTGAGCCGGGCGAAGCAATCTTCCACCGGCAGGAACAGCTCGGCCGGCGGCAACAGCGGCCGGCTGAGGTCGCCGCGGCGGTCTTCATAGCGCCCGCGCACGTCGTTCCAGAAGTGCTCGGCGGCCTGTTCCACACCGGGTAGCGAGAACACCTGGGTGTCGGTCGGCAGGTAGTCGAACAGGGTCGAGGTTTCTTCGAAGAACAGCGGCAGGTAGTACTCGATACCGGCGGGGATGATGCCGCTGGCCAGGTCCTGGAAGATTGCACTGCGGCGGAAGTCGACGTCGAAGCGCTCGCGAAAGCGTGCCTTGAAGCGGGTCACTTCTTCCTTCTGCATCGGGAATTCGCGTGCCGGCAGCAGGCGCACCGAATCCACCTTGTCGATCGAGCGCTGGGTCTCGGGGTCGAAGGTGCGCAGCGTCTCGATCTCGTTATCGAACAGGTCGATACGGTAGGGCAGTTTGCTGCCCATCGGGAACAGGTCGATCAGCGCGCCGCGCACGGCGAACTCGCCATGCTCGTAGACGGTGTCGACACAACGGTAACCGCTGGCCTCCAGGCGCAGGCGCATCTGTTCCACGTCGATGGTCTGGCCCACATCCAGCACCAGGCTGCTGCCCAGCAGAAAACGCGTGGGTGCCAGGCGGTGCAGGGCGGTGGTGATCGGCACCACGAGGATGCCGTGGCTCAGCTCCGGCAGGCGGTACAGGCTGGCGATGCGCTGGGAGATGATGTCCTGGTGCGGCGAGAACAGGTCGTAGGGCAGGGTTTCCCAATCGGGGAACGGCAGCACTGGCAAGTCTGGGGCAAAGAAGCGCAGCTCCTGCTCCAGACGGTCGGCGGCCTGGCTGTCGGCCGTCAGCAGCAGGGTGAAGCGGCCAGCGCTGCTGGCGGCTTCGGCGATGGCAAGGCTGAGGGCGGCACCGGGCAGGTTGCCCCAGGTTTGTTTGCCGGCCGTGGCCGACATTTGCGGTAGGCGCAGAACTGACACGGGAGATTGCACTCCAAGCGTTGCGGCAAAGAGACCGATTGTACCGGTGACAGTGCCGGCTGTCAGGCTCGAAAGGGCATGAACGCTGGCTTGCGTCACTGTGACAGGCACTCATTGCCGGTTCCGCGTTGGGGCGTCATAATGTAGCCCCTTTTTTCTGTCCCTACATGTGGAAGGTTCCCGTGACTCAGAAGCCCGACCAGTGTCTTGGTGAGTGGATTGATCGTGAAGCCCTGGCTGAAGCGATGATCCCGCTTATCGGTCAGCTCTACCGCAATAACAATGTGGTGAGCTCGATTTATGGCCGCAGCCTGATCAACCGTTCGGTTATCTCGATCCTCAAGGCGCACCGCTTTGCGCGCCACCGCCAAACCGACGAAACCGAACTGTCCGTCCACGAGACATTCCCCCTGCTCAAGGCCATGAGCGAGCTGAAACTGGGCGCCGCATCGGTCGACCTGGGCAAGCTGGCCAACAAGTTCAAGCAGGAAGGCAATGGCCGCACTGCCGAGCAGTTCGTCCGTGAAGAGCTGGCCGACGTGGTCGGTCAGCAGAACGCTTCGGCGCGCAAAGGCACCGACGTTGTCCTGTACGGCTTCGGTCGCATCGGCCGCCTGCTGGCGCGCATCCTGATCGAGAAGACCGGTGGTGGTGACGGCCTGCGTCTGCGTGCCATCGTCGTGCGCAAAGGCGCCGAAAACGACCTGGTCAAGCGTGCCAGCCTGCTGCGCCGTGACTCGGTGCACGGCCCGTTCGATGGCACCATCACCATCGACGAAGCCAACAACACCATCACCGCCAATGGCAACCTGATCCAGGTTATCTACGCCAAGAGCCCGAGCGAAGTCGACTACACCCAGTACGGCATCGACAATGCGCTCATCGTCGACAACACCGGCGTATGGCGTGACGCCGACGGCCTGGGCCAGCACCTGGCCTGCCCGGGTGCTGCCCGCGTGATCCTCACCGCACCTGGCAAGGGCGCGCTGAAGAACATCGTGCACGGTATCAACCACGGTGACATCACTGCCGATGACAAGATCATCTCGGCGGCCTCCTGCACCACCAACGCCATCGTGCCGGTGCTCAAGGCCATCAACGACCAGTACGGCATCGTCAACGGCCACGTCGAAACCGTTCACTCGTTCACCAACGACCAGAACCTGATCGACAACTTCCACAAGGGCAGCCGCCGTGGCCGTGCCGCGCCGCTGAACATGGTAATCACCGAAACCGGCGCCGCCACCGCTGCTGCCAAGGCACTGCCAGTGCTGAAGGGCAAGCTGACCGGCAACGCGATTCGTGTTCCGACGCCGAACGTTTCGATGGCCATCCTGAACCTGAATCTGGAAAAGGCCACCACCCGCGACGAGATCAACGAGTACCTGCGCCAGACCGCCATGCACTCGGAGCTGCACAAGCAGATCGACTACGTGGCTTCGCAGGAAGTGGTTTCGACCGACTTCGTCGGCTCGCGCCATGCCGGTGTGGTTGACGCAGAGGCGACCATCGCCAACGACAACCGCGTTGTTCTGTACGTCTGGTACGACAACGAATTCGGTTATAGCTGCCAGGTGGTTCGTGTGATGGAAGACATGGCTGGTGTGAACCCGCCAGCGTTTCCACGCTGATTCGCTTGTAAGGCAATGAAAAAACGGGAACCTTCGGGTTCCCGTTTTTTTTTATTCTGAATGTGTGTTGTCAGTGCTGGCCCTTTCGCGGGTAAACCCGCGCCTACAGGATTATCGCTGCCCCTGTAGGCGCGGGTTTACCCGCGAAGAGGCCAGCACCGGCAACCGAGAAACCCTACTGTGCGCACAGCCCTACTGTTCATTCTGCTGCTACTCACCGCCTGCAACCAGGGCCCCACCCTGGAGCGCCTGGGTGGCCCGACCATGGGCAGCAGCTACAGCATCCAGTATGTCCGCGAGCCTGGTGGCCCGGAGCCGGCCCTGGTGCAGAGGGCGGTGGAAACCATTCTGCACGACATCGACCACCACTACTCGACCTACCGCGGCGATTCCATCGTAAGCCAGTTCAACCGCTTACCTGCCGGCCAGTGCCTGGCCCTGCCGTCTGACATGCTCGAGTTGGTCAGCCTGGGCCAGCACCTTGCCGAGCAGAGTGATGGCGCCTTCGACCTCACGGTAGAGCCTTTGCTCGACCTGTGGGGCTTCGGCCCTCAGGCCCGTCACCAGCAGGTGCCCGAACCACAGGCACTGGCCCAGGTACGCCAGCGTGTGGGCTACCAGCACCTGCGCGTCAAAGGTCGAGCCCTGTGCAAGGATGCCCCGGTGCAGCTCGACTTCAACAGCATCGTCGCCGGCCATGCTGTCGACTTGATCGCTGCGCGCCTGCAGGCCATGGGTGTCAGCAGTTTTGTCGCCGAGGCCACTGGCGAGCTGAAGGCGGTTGGCCGCAAGCCTGACGGCAGCCCTTGGCGTATTGCCCTGGAACTGCCTCGCGAAGACCGTCAGATCGCCCGCCAGATCATCCCGGTCAATAGCCTTTCAGTATCAACCTCGGGTGACTATCGGCACTATTTCGAGCAGAATGGCCGGCGCTATTCGCACACCTTCGATGCCCGCCTCGGGCGCCCGGTCGAACATGACCTGGCTGCCGTTACGGTGCTGGACGCCTCAGCACTGCTGGCCGATGGCTATTCGACGCTGCTACTCATCCTGGGCCCACAGCAAGGCTGGGATTTTGCCGTGGCGCATGACTTGGCTGCGGTTTTGGTGACTCGAGCAGAGGGAGGCTTCGTCTCCCGAGCTACGCCCGCGTTCGAACGGGCAGTGAAAGGCCAGTGAAAGCACAAGCAGGGATGATTGCCGCCACGGAATGGGTGAAGCATATGTAGTGCGGGCAAAATTGGCCTACGACGCGACCAAGGGTTAATGTGCGCGGCGTTCAGGGTTGATTAGACTGCACCCGAATTTTCTCATGGCGCCCCGGCGGCATGATCGTGCCCCGCGAGCGACCGTGGCTTGCGGGCCAGTTCTGAAGGAGTACGCATGGCTGTCTACAACTACGACGTAGTGGTGCTGGGTTCCGGCCCGGCCGGTGAAGGCGCGGCAATGAATGCCGCCAAAGCAGGGCGCAAGGTAGCGATGGTCGATGACCGTCGCCAGGTCGGTGGCAACTGCACCCACTTGGGTACCATTCCGTCCAAGGCACTGCGTCACTCGGTGCGGCAGATCATGCAGTTCAACACCAACCCGATGTTTCGTGCCATCGGCGAGCCGCGCTGGTTCTCGTTCCCGGACGTGCTGAAAAGCGCCGAGAAGGTCATCGCCAAGCAGGTGGCATCGCGCACCGGCTACTATGCCCGTAACCGCGTCGACGTGTTCTTCGGCACCGGCAGCTTTGCCGACGAGCAAACCGTGGAAGTGGTGTGCCCGAACGGCGTGGTCGAGAAGCTCAACGCCAAGCACATCATCATCGCGACCGGCTCGCGCCCCTACCGCCCGGCCGACATCGACTTCCACCACCCGCGCGTGTACGACAGCGACACCATCCTCAGCCTCAGCCATACCCCGCGCAAGCTGATCGTGTACGGTGCCGGCGTGATCGGTTGCGAATACGCTTCGATCTTCAGTGGCCTGGGCGTATTGGTCGAGCTGGTCGACAACCGTGGCCAGTTGCTGAGCTTCCTCGACTCGGAAATTTCCCAGGCGCTGAGCTACCACTTCAGCAACAACAACATCACTGTGCGCCACAACGAAGAGTACGAGCGCGTCGAAGGCCTGGACAACGGGGTGATCCTGCACCTCAAGTCGGGCAAGAAGATCAAGGCCGACGCCTTGCTGTGGTGCAACGGCCGTACCGGCAACACCGACAAGCTGGGCCTGGAAAACATCGGCATCAAGGTGAACAGCCGCGGCCAGATCGAGGTCGACGAGGCCTACCGCACCACCGTGCCGAACATCTACGGTGCCGGCGACGTGATCGGCTGGCCAAGCCTGGCCAGTGCCGCCCATGACCAGGGCCGGTCGGCCGCTGGCAGCATTGTCGATAACGGCAGCTGGCGCTTCGTCAACGACGTGCCGACGGGTATCTACACCATTCCCGAAATCAGCTCGATCGGCAAGAACGAGCAGGAGCTGACCCAGGCCAAGGTGCCGTACGAAGTGGGCAAGGCCTTCTTCAAGAGCATGGCGCGTGCGCAGATCGCCGGCGAGCCGCAGGGCATGCTGAAGATCCTGTTCCACCGCGAAACCCTGGAAATCCTCGGCGTGCATTGCTTCGGCTACCAGGCTTCGGAGATCGTCCACATTGGCCAGGCGATCATGAACCAGCCGGGTGAGCAGAACAACCTGAAGTACTTCGTCAACACCACGTTCAACTACCCGACCATGGCCGAAGCCTATCGGGTAGCTGCCTATGACGGCCTGAACCGGCTTTTTTGAGCGGCTCCGACCGGTGGCCTGAGCCGGTCGGAGAGACCGATTTCAACCCTACCCGAGGGTGGTCTTGGCCAAACCGGGAAAGTCTGTAATCAGGCTGTCCACACCAAAGTCAGCAAGCCGGCGCATCAGTGCCGGCTCGTTGACCGTCCACACCGACACATGCAAACCCTGGCCCTGTGCTTTGAGCAGGCGCTCGGGGGTGCACAGCGTCCAGTTCAATGCCAGCAGTTCGCAGCCGTAGTTCTGTGCCACCTTCAGCGGGTCGAGCCAGGCGTATTCGGCCACCAGCCCGCGCTTCACATCTGGCACCAGTTCCTGGGCGGCGCCCAGTACTTCGCGTGAGCTGGAGGTGATGGTCACCTTGTCCAGCAGGCCATATTGCTGGGCCAGTTCACGGATCGCCAGGACGGTGGTGGCCGCGCGGGTGCGCGAGGCGCTTTTCACCTCCAGTTGCCAGTGTTCGAACGGGCATTTTTCGAACAGCTCTTCCAGTTTCGGGATCGGGCAGGGCTGCACATGGCCCGGGCCGCCTTTGCGGGCATCGATCTTGACCAGTTCGGCGGCCGGGTGCTCGACCACTTTGCCGCGCCGGCCCGTGGTGCGCTTGAGGGTGGGGTCGTGGATGACCATCAGTTCGTTGTCGGATGACAAGTGCAGGTCCAGCTCGCAGCGGGTCACGCCATGGGACAGGCATTGCTGAAAGCTCTTCAGGGTGTTCTCGGGTGCTTCGCCCTTGGCGCCGCGATGGCCGTAGATCAGGGTCACGTTCGTTCCTTCAAATCAGGGAGAAATTGGCTCAGGAGGCGGGGTCGTTCAGTTCCAGCTGCTGGCGCCGTTGCTGTTGCTGGCGCTGCAGGATGTAACGCGCCAGCAGTTGTCGTTGGGCATCGGTCATGTCGATGAACTCGGTGCCGACTTCGAAGCCGCCCTCCGGGCGAGGGTCGCAATGGGTGATCTTGCCGCGCAGCAGCAGGCCATGGGCGCGCGGCATCAGCACCATTTTCACTTTCACCCGGGTGCCGGGGGCAATCTGTGTGGCTTGGGCGGATTCGATGCCGCCTTCGGAAATGACCACCGGCAGCGGCTCGCCGACCTCGCCAAGCAGGGTTTGTGCAACCACCGCGCTGAGCAAGTCGAGGCGCTTGTTCTGTGCCCGCAGGAACGCGGCGAGGGTGCGGTCCTTGTCGCTTAGCTGGCGCAACAGGTGTTGCGACTCGAAGTCGGACAGGTGCAGCTCGCTGAGCAGGTTGAACAACGGCGAATCATCTTGCAACACATCTGGTTCAAGGGCTTCGGCCGCGCTAAGGGGGCTTATTTGAAGTGCGATCCGATCTTCGATGCGGTAGTATTCGCGGCGATCTTCTTCGTCTAATGTCGTCATGGCGAACCCAAGGTAGCGGCGGTGGTCCGAGTGTAAAGCCGCCGTAGGCGCCTCGCCACAAGGACGTTCCCTTTCATCCGAACAAGCCCCGACATGTTCAGACCTCTTTTCGCATTCATCGGCACGCGTTATACCCGTGCCAAACGTCGCAATCACTTCGTCTCGTTCATTTCTCTGACCTCGATGATCGGCCTCGCCCTGGGCGTGGTGGTAATGATCGTGGTGCTGTCGGTGATGAACGGTTTCGACCACGAGATGCGCACCCGCGTGTTGGGGATGATTCCCCATGCCACGCTGGAGAGCGGCCAGCCCATTGCCGACTGGCAGGCCCTTGCCCAACAAGTAAAGCAGAATCCGCAGGTGGTGGCGGTTGCACCGTTCACCCAGATGCAGGGCCTGCTGACCCATGATGGCAAGGTGCAGAAGGTGCTGCTCAACGGCATCGACCCTGCTCGCGAGCGCGAGGTGTCGATCATCGACAACTTCGTCCTGCAAGGCCGCCTGGACCAGTTGGCGCCGGGCGAGTGGGGCATCATGATCGGCGACAAGGCGGCGGCCAAGCTGGGCGTTGCCATCGGCGACAAGCTCACCTTCGTTGCCCCCGAGGTCAGCGTGACCCCCGCTGGCATGTTCCCGCGCATGAAGCGCTTCACCGTGGTCGGCACCTTCCACGTTGGCGCGGGGGAGATCGACGGCTACCTGGGCCTGACCAACATCAGCGACCTGTCCCGCCTGCACCGCTGGAAGCCCGACCAGGTCCAGGGCCTGCGCCTGAAGTTCGACGACCTGTTCCAGGCGCCGCGTGTAGCCTGGAGCATCGCCCAGCAGCTGGGCGAACAGGAGTTCTATAGCCGTGACTGGACCCGTACCCACGGCAACCTGTACCAGGCGATCCGTATGGAAAAGGCCATGATCGGCCTGCTGTTGCTGCTGATCGTGGCGGTGGCGGCGTTCAACATCATTTCCACCCTGGTGATGGTGGTCAACGACAAGCGCGGCGACATCGCCATCCTGCGCACCCTGGGCGCCACGCCCGGGCAGATCATGCTCATCTTCATGGTCCAGGGTACGGTGATCGGGGTGATCGGTACCCTGATCGGCGCCGTCGTCGGGATCTTCGCGGCCCTGAACGTGAGCGCGGCGATCGCCGGCATCGAGACACTGATCGGCCACAAGTTCCTCAACGCCGACGTGTACTTCATCGATTACCTGCCGTCGCAGATCCTGGCCCAGGACGTGTACATGGTCTGCGGTGCGGCACTGGTCCTGAGTTTCTTCGCCACCCTGTATCCGGCCTGGCGTGCGGCCCGCACCCAGCCTGCAGAGGCGCTACGTTATGAGTGAGTCGCGCATGAGTGATAAAGCCGTTCTGAGTTGCCGCAACCTGGGCAAGTCCTACGACGAGGGCCCGGAGTCGGTGCAGGTGCTGTCCGGGCTCAACCTGGAACTGCAGGCCGGTGAGCGGGTGGCCATCGTTGGCAGTTCCGGCTCGGGCAAGAGTACCTTGCTCAACCTGCTGGGCGGCCTCGACCGGCCGACCCAGGGTAGCGTGTGGCTGGCTGGCGAAGAGCTGTCGGCACTGGGCGAGCGTGCCCGTGGCCTGCTACGCAACCGCGAGTTGGGCTTTGTCTACCAGTTCCACCACCTGCTGCCGGAATTCACCGCCATCGAGAACGTGTGCATGCCGCTGCTGATCGGCCGAACGCCCATCCCCGAGGCCCGGGAGCGTGCCGAGGCGCTGCTCAAGCGGGTAGGCCTGGGCCACCGCCTGAACCACAAGCCGGCCGAGCTTTCCGGCGGCGAACGCCAGCGTGTGGCGATTGCCCGGGCGCTGGTCAACCGCCCCGGCCTGGTGATGCTCGACGAGCCGACCGGTAACCTCGACCACCATACCGCCCAAGGCATCCAGGAACTGATGCAGGAGCTGTCCAGCGCTTCGCGCACGGCATTCCTGGTGGTCACCCACGACCTCAACCTGGCGCGGCAGATGGACCGTGTGCTGAAGCTCGACGATGGCCACCTGGTGGCCATCTGATCGACTGCCGGGGTGGCAGGTGCTGCCCCGTTTTCCTGTTTCCATTGGGTGATTTCGTACATGTTCAGACCCTTGCCCATCTTTATCGGCGCGCGCTACACCCGAGCCAAGCGTCGCAACCATTTCATCTCGTTCATTTCGATGACTTCGATGATCGGCCTGTCGCTGGGCGTGCTGGCGATGATCGTGGTGCTGTCGGTGATGAACGGCTTCCAGCGCGAAATGAGCTCGCGCATTCTCGGCCTGGTGCCGCATGCCGCCATCCTGGGCGTGCAGCCGCTGGACGATTGGCACAAGGTGGCCGACGCCGCCATGAAGAATCCGGCGGTGATGGCTGTGGCGCCGATTACCGAGATGGAAGGCATGCTGTCGTACAAGGGCGCCATGCAGCCGATCCAGGTGGGTGGTATCGACCCGGCCGAGGAGGGCAAGGTTTCCATCGTTGGCCAGCACATCGTCCAGGGCCGTCTGCAGGGCTTGCAGCCCGGTGAGTTTGGTGTGGTTATCGGTGAGCTGACCGCACGCCGCTTCCGCCTGAACACCGGCGACAAGCTGACCTTGATCGTGCCGGAAATCAGCAAGGAACCGGGTGGCATCACCCCGCGCATGCAGCGCCTCACCGTGGTCGGCATCTTCAAGGTCGGCGCCGAGCTGGATGGGTCGCAGGCCTATATCCATGTTGCTGATGCAGCTGAGATGCAGCGCTGGGCGCCGGGCCAGGTGCAAGGTGTGCGCCTTAAGCTGCACGACCTGTATGCCGCTCCGCAGGTGGCCAAGGCGATTGCTGCCGGGCTTGGGGACGCCTACCGGGCCGATGACTGGTCGCATACCCAGGGCAGCCTGTTCAGCGCCATGAAGATGGAAAAGACCATGATCGGCCTGTTGCTGATGATGATCATCGCGGTAGCGGCGTTCAATATCATCGCCACCCTGGTGATGGTGGTGAACGACAAGGGGCCGGACATTGCCATCCTGCGTACCTTGGGCGCCACGCCGGCGCAGATCATGGGCACGTTCATGGTCCAGGGCAGCCTGATCGGCATTGTCGGCACGCTGATTGGTGGCGTACTGGGCGTGATTGCGGCGTTCAATGTGAGCCAGATCGTCGGCTGGCTGGAGCGGGTGAGCGGGCAGCACATCTTTACGTCGGATGTGTACTTCGTCAGCAGCTTGCCGTCGCAGTTGCAGTGGGGGGATGTGGCGATCATCTGCACCGCCGGCCTGGTGATGAGTTTCCTGGCGACCATTTACCCGGCCTACCGGGCGTCGCAGGTGCAGCCGGCGATTGGCCTGGCGGTTTGATGTTTGCCTGAGATCCTGGGGGCGTAAAGCGCCCCAGGGTTACCGATCTTGAGCGAACTCGATCACGAATCGGGTCCACCCACCCTCGCACTCCGCCCGTATGCACCCGCCATGGGCCTGCACGATCGACCGGGTAATTGCCAAGCCCAACCCCGCATGCTCGCTGCTGCCTTCCCGCCGCGCCGGGTCCACCCGGTAGAAGCGGTCGAAAAGCCGCGGTAGAGCGGCCGGGTCGATAGCCAGCCCGGTATTGGCCACGTTGATCGTCGGCCCCGGCCCCAGGGTTACCTTGATCTGTCCTCCTGCCGGGGTAAAACGCATGGCGTTGTCCAGCAGGTTGGACAGCGCCCGGCGCAGCATATGCTGGTCGCCGTGCAGCACTGCTTCACCCTCGCGCAGCATCTGCACGTCGTTGTCTTCTGCCAGAGGCGCGTAGTACTCCAGCAGTGCATCCACCTCGTCATGCAGCGCCAAAGGCGCGTGCCCCGGTACCAGAAGGCCGTGGTCGGCCTTGGCGAGAAACAGCATGTCGTTGATCATCTGCGCCATCCATTGCAGTTCTTCCAGGTTGCCATGCAGCGCCTCTCGGTATTCTTCGAGGCTACGTGGGCGGGTGAGGGTGACCTGGGTGTGGGTCAGCAGGTTGGACAGCGGCGTACGCAACTCGTGGGCGATATCGGCCGAGAACGCTGACAGGCGCTGGAAGGCATCGTCCAGGCGCTGCAGCATCGCGTTCATGCTGCTGGCCAGCTCGGCCAACTCTTCGGGCATCTGCGCCACCGGCAGACGGGTGGTGAGCGAACGCGCTGACACGCTGGCGGCCACCTGGCCCATCTGCCGCAATGGGCGCAGGCCGCTGCGGGCGGCCCAGGCACCCAGTAGTGCGGTGGTTAGCGCCGACAGGCCGACCGTCAGCCAGATCAGCCGTTGCATGCCCTGCAGGAAGTGCTGGTGGTGGGTGATGTCGAGGTACAGGGTCAGTCGCGGCGACTGCATGGTGCCCTGTTTCAAGGGCACGGACAGGCTGCGGTAGTCGATGCCTTGCGCATGCAGGGTGGCCAGCCCGGTGGCCAGCGCTGCTTGCGGCAGCCCGCTGCGGCTTTCGAACCAGGTGGCGCCATTGCTGGCGCTGATACGCAAGGCCAGGTCGGCCTGGTGACTCAGTTCATCGCGCAGGGCAGGCAGGCGGGCCTGGAGCTCATCAGCCGTGCTGACATCAGCCAGTTGCGTACGAAACAAGGACAGGCGCGAGTCCAGCAGTTGTTGGTCAAGTTCGACGAAGTGCTGCTCGCTGGCCCGGCTGAATAGCAGGCCGGCGCCCAGCGAGACAGTGGCGGTGCAGGCGGCGAACAGCAGGGCCAGGCGGTTACCGAGGGAAACCCGGCGCATCACTCGGTGCGCTCTTCGAGTACGTAACCCATGCCGCGTACGGTGTGGATCAGCTTGTTGGGGTGCGGGTCGTCGATCTTCAGGCGCAGGCGGCGGATGGCCACTTCGATCACATTGGTGTCGCTGTCGAAGTTCATGTCCCACACCTGCGAGGCGATCAGCGATTTTGGCAGCACCTCACCCTGGCGGCGCAGCAGCAGCTCAAGGAGTGAGAATTCCTTGGCGGTCAGGTCGATGCGCTGCCCGGCGCGCTCGGCGCGGCGGCGGATCAGGTCCAGGCGCAGGTCGGCCAGGCTCAGGGTCGTGTCCTGGCTCGGGCTGGTGCCACGGCGCAGCAGGCTGCGTACCCGGGCCAGCAGTTCGGAAAAGGCGAACGGCTTGACCAGGTAGTCGTCGGCGCCCAGTTCCAGGCCATGCACGCGATCCTCGACGGCGTCGCGGGCGGTCAGGAACAGCACTGGCGTATCCAGGCCTGCCTGGCGCACGGCCTGAAGAATCTGCCAGCCGTCGCGGCCAGGCAGCATCACGTCGAGGATCAGCAGGTCGTGGTCGCCGGTCAGGGCGAGGAACTGGCCGGTCTCGCCATCGGTAGCCAACTCGGTGGCAAAGCCGGCCTCGCTCAGGCCTTGGCTCAGGTACTGGCCGGTGCGGGCCTGGTCTTCGACGATCAGCAGTTTCATGCACTGTCCATATTCTGAAAGATTGTGCGTAGCCTATGGCGTCGCTTTACCGCTAGCACAGGGATAATGGGGTGGGTGAAATGATACGTGACGATGTGCCCGCTCGCCCAAACTGACGAAGTTGTAATGTGCCTGTCAGGTAACTGCCAGTCGCCCCGGCTAATGTGGCTTCATCCTGCTGTGTATTCCCGGAGTCATCATGAAACACCTGTTCATTGCCGCCACCCTTGCCCTGGGCAGCCTGCCGGCTGTCGCTAGCCAGGCGCAGAGCTTCGCCTTTGGCGAGCCTGCCCCGGCGGCCAAGGCCACCCGCACGGTCAACGTGGTGCTCAAGGACATTGCCTTCGAGCCCAAAAGCCTGCAGGTAAAAGCCGGCGAGACGGTGCGCTTCGTGCTGGTCAACGAGGGCAACCTGCCGCACGAATTCAACCTGGGCGACAAGGCCATGCATGCCGAACACCAGAAGGAAATGGTTGCCATGCAAGGCAAGATGTTCACCCAGGCGATGAACCACGAAGGCATGGATCACGGCAAGATGATGAGCCACGGCCAAATGATGGACCACGGCGATGGCCATGGTCACGGGGGTGGCAATACTGTGATGGTTATGCCCGGCCAACGCGCCGAGCTGACCTGGACCTTCCGCCAAACGGTGCCCATCGAGTTTGCCTGCAACGTGCCGGGGCATTACCAGGCGGGTATGGTGGGGGCATTGACCATTGAGTGACTGGCCCTGCAAGGCGGGGTGCAAAACCGGTAGACTAGGGGCATTTTCGAACCTCTAGGTCAGTTTCCATGCATCCCGCTGCCGAACATTCCCCGCTGGGCAAGTCCAGCGAATACATCGCCACCTACTCCCCGGAGCAGTTGTTCCCGATCCCGCGTACTGCCAAGTGGGCCGAGCTGGGCGTCACTGCACAGACCTTGCCCTGGCAGGGGGTGGATTACTGGAACTGCTTCGAGCTGAGCTGGCTGCTGCCTTCGGGCAAGCCGGTGGTGGCGATCGGCGAGTTCGCCATCCCGGCGGACTCGCCAAACATCATCGAGTCCAAGTCATTCAAGCTGTACCTCAACTCGCTGAACCAGACGGTGTTCGCCTCGCTGGACGCGTTGCAGGCATGCCTGGAAAAAGACCTGTCCGCCGCTGCCGGCAAGCCGGTGGGGGTGAAGGTGCGCACTTTGGCCGAGGTTGAAGCCCAGGGTGTGGTGGCGTTACCGGGGCAGTGCATCGATGCACTGGATGTGGCCATCAGCAACTACGAGCAGCCGCAACCAGAGCTGTTGCGCTGCGACCCGGCGCGGGTGGTGGAAGAAACCTTGCACAGCCATCTGCTGAAGTCCAACTGCCCGGTCACCGGCCAGCCGGATTGGGGTAGCGTGGTGGTTGAGTACAAGGGCAGGGCGCTGGACCATGCCAGCCTGCTGACCTACCTGATCAGCTTCCGCCAGCATGCCGACTTCCATGAGCAGTGTGTGGAACGGATTTACCTGGACTTGAAGAATCTGCTGCAGCCGGAGCACCTGACGGTCTATGCACGTTATGTGCGCCGCGGTGGGCTGGACATCAACCCGTATCGCAGCACCGGGGCGATCAGCCCGGATAACAAACGCCTGGTTCGGCAGTAATACAGGGGGGGCCGCTTAGCGGCCCCCGCTATTTCAGATCCCCATGCTGTGCAGTGAGTTGGCAATGCTGCGCAGGGTGGCAGTGAGGTCGGGGTGGTCGGCCTCGAAGCGTTCGATCGCCAGGTTCACGCCGTCCACCAGGTTGTTGTCTGGCGTGGCTTCCTCAAGTTTCAGTTGCGCCTCGATCTGGCGCGCCTCTTCGTGCAGGGCGGCCAGCTCTTCTTCCGAAAGCGGTACGTTGCGGTCCAGTTGCTCGCGCAAGCTGTTCAGGCGCTCTTGCAATTCGCGGGCAGGCATTGGCTATTCTCCATCAATGGCTTGGCAAGCCATGGACCTCGGCGGCGTGGCAAAGGTTCTGGCCTGTCTTCAGGGTAATCTACCTGCTGGCGATTTGCATGATCCGCGTCAAGGCTGCTGTATCAGGGTTTTTCACCCTTGCGCCGGCGCTGGGCGATGTCCACCAGGCAGGTGTCCAGCGCTTCCAGATGGTCGATCACCGAGTGCACGCCCAGGTTGAACAGCGCCAGCGTCGCCTTGCTGCGCGCCAGATCCTGCTCTTGCGGGCTCATGGCTTGCCATTGCGCAGAAGTGCGGTCGCATAACGGGCTGCAGGCGGCCAGGCCTACTGTCCACAAGCCGGCGTTAAGGCCAGACTGCAGCAGGCGCGGGTCGCCGCTGACCAATACGCAGCCATCCAGGCGCTCGCTGTCCAGCGCCATCAGTGCCTGCCAGCAAGCGTTCGGCGCTGGCCAGCGCACGCCATTGACCGCATGCCCTGGCAGCCAGTCGGGCAGTACATGGGCCAGGCGTTCGCTTTGCGCGGTATTGAGGTCATCCAGCCAAATGCACGGCACTTGGCGCTGACGCAGGCTGGCAAGGGTGGCCAGGGCGCCGGGGGCGGGTGATGGCGCGCCATGGGTAGCCTGCACCAGGCAGCCGCGCAAGCCGAACAGCACAGCAGTGAAGGCGGGCGCAGTGTCCATGGCAACTTCCCCCAAATGGTTCGAAGGCTATGCGTTGATTGTTACCGTCTTGTGACATCGGCCGCTGCGCAACAGTTGTTCACAAAATATTCAGCAAAAATGTGTAAGGCTGTTTATCAGCACGCAAGTCTCTATACTGCCGCCTTAACAGCAGCGCGACCTGTTGCGCTTGCGGCCGAGAAATTCGATGGAGAAACATCTATGCGTAGGATCGGTGCCAGTGTGATCGAACGAGTCACCCAGGCCTGTGTCTGCGCCAGCATGCTGCTGGCGCCCGTGGCAGCCACCCAGGCCGCCACCGAGGAAGATCCCTGGGAAGCGGTCAACCGCCCGATCTTCCGCTTCAACGATACCCTCGACACCTATGCCCTCAAACCATTGGCCAAGGGCTACCAAGCGGTCACTCCACAGTTCCTCGAAGATGGCATCCACAACATCTTTCGCAACCTGGGGGACGTGACCAACCTCGCCAACGACGTGCTGCAGCTCAAGCCGCATGCGGCGGGCGTGGATACGGCGCGGTTGATCGTCAACACCACCTTCGGCCTGGGTGGCTTCTTCGATGTGGGTACCAAGATGGGCCTGCAGCGCAACGACGAGGACTTTGGCCAGACCCTGGGCTACTGGGGGGTGCCGAGCGGGCCGTATGTGGTCATCCCGCTGCTGGGCCCAAGCACCGTGCGTGACGGTGTGGCCAAGTACCCGGACACCTATACCAAACCCTATCGCTACATCGACCACGTGCCTACGCGCAATTCGATCTTCGCGCTGGACCTGATCGACACCCGCGCCAGCCTGCTCTCGGCCGAAAAGCTGATTCAGGGTGACAAGTACATCTTCATTCGCAATGCCTACCTGCAAAACCGCGAGTTCAAGGTGAAGGATGGCGAGGTCGAAGACGACTTCTGATCTGTGAACCTGGGGCCGCAAAGCGGCCTCGGGTTCAATGCATGGCCAGAATCCGCAGCCCGAACTTCTGCTGCCCGCCCGGCTGGTCGGCAATCCATACCACTTCGGTGCTGGCATGCAGCCCCTTCAGCGCCGGATGGTCGGAGTCGATCCGTACCTCGATCTGATCACCCACCAGAAAGCGCTGTGGCGCCTGCACTTGCATGCCACCGCTGGACAGGTCCAGGCACACTGCCGCAATCACCTGGCCTTCGTGCAAAAGGCTGACCTCGGTGTCGATGCGCATGCGAATGAAGTCGCGTTTCTCGCTATGGCTGGAGGGCGTGTGGGGCATGCTGCATCCTTCCCGTCGGGTTGCGCTGGTCGACTTTCTTATAACTCCCGGTGATTTGCCCTGTAAAGAGCGGCGAGGTCGACCCCAGCATGCTTGAAACCCCTGCCGGATGGGAGTACCGTCTGCGCCTTACAAGGTACCTCTGACAGTTGCCGGGCAGGTGTTCTTGTCCTACAACTCAAGTAGAGTGTGACCATAAAGAATTCCCGTAGCTGGCCGTCTGCCTTGCCGACACCGCTGCACCAACCTAAATCGGCGCCGTTCGCCCACATGCAGAAAACCAGTGCAACGCTGCTGATCATCGATGACGACGACGTGGTCCGTGCCAGCCTCGCCGCCTACCTTGAAGACAGTGGTTTCAGCGTCCTCCAGGCCGGTAATGGCCAGCAGGGGCTTCAGGTCTTCGAAGAACACCAGCCCGACCTCGTGATCTGCGATCTGCGCATGCCGCAGATGGGCGGCCTCGAACTGATCCGTCAGGTGAGCGAGCGTGCGCCGCAGTTGCCGGTGATCGTAGTGTCCGGTGCCGGCGTCATGAGTGATGCGGTGGAAGCGTTGCGCCTGGGCGCCGCCGACTACCTCATCAAGCCGCTGGAAGACCTGGCCGTACTCGAGCATTCGGTGCGCCGCGCCCTCGACCGCTCGCGCCTTGTGCTGGAAAACCAGCGCTACCGCGACAAGCTCGAAGCCGCCAACCGCGAACTGGAGGCCAGCCTGCACCTGTTGCAGGAGGACCAGACCGCCGGTCGCCAGGTGCAGATGAACATGTTGCCGGAAAGCCCCTGGGTGGCCGACGAGTTCGCCTTCGAGCACCAGATCATCCCGTCGTTGTACCTTTCGGGTGATTTTGTCGATTATTTCCGCGTGGACGAGCGGCGCATTGCTTTCTACCTCGCCGATGTATCCGGGCATGGGGCGTCGTCGGCCTTTGTCACCGTGCTGTTGAAATTCATGACCACGCGCCTCATGTTCGAGCTCAAACGCAGCAGGATGCGTGAGTTCAAGCCGTCTGAAGTGCTCAGCCACATCAACCGCGGCCTGATCAACAGCAAGCTGGGCAAGCACGTCACCATGGTCGGCGGGGTGATCGACGAAGAGTCCGGCCTACTGACCTACGCTGTCGGCGGCCATTTGCCGTTGCCGGTACTGTACACCCCCGAGCATTGCCGCTACCTGGAAGGCCGCGGCCTGCCGGTGGGGTTGTTCGATGAGGCCACCTACCAGGACCTGGTGGTGGAGCTGCCCCCGCAGTTCAGCCTCAGCCTGATGTCCGATGGCATTCTGGACCTTTTGCCGGGTGATACGCTCAAAGATAAAGAAGCCGCCTTGCCGGAGATCGTCAAGGCAGCAGGTGGCAGTCTGGATGGGCTGCGTCAACGATTTGGATTGGCTACGCTTGGGGAGATGCCGGATGATATCGCCCTATTGGTGTTGAGCAGGAACCTTCAATGAGTACCGGTAGAATTCAGTTCGCCGAGCAGAGCGGTACCTTCGTACTGAAATTCGTTGGTGAAGTGCGCCTGACCCTGTGTTCGGCGCTGGATGCGACGATCGAGAAGATTTTCACTGCGCTGAACTTCTCGGCGATTGTCATCGACCTGACTGAAACCGAGAGTATCGACAGCACCACGCTGGGCCTGCTGGCGAAGCTGTCGATCCTGTCGCGGCAGAAGGTGGGCCTGCTGCCGACGGTGGTGACTACCAATCCGGACATTTCACGGCTATTGCAGTCGATGGGCTTCGATCAGGTGTTCAACATTGTCGATCGGCCGATACCCTGCACCGATTGCCTGACTGACTTGCCGTCGCAGGACCAGAATGAAGAGGTGGTGCGCTCCAAGGTGCTGGAGGCGCACAAGATCCTCATGGGCCTGAATGACTCCAACCGCGAAGCCTTCCATGATCTGGTCAATGCGCTGGAGCGGGGCTGATCTCTGGCCTGTGCCGGCCTCTTCGCGGGTAAACCCGCCCCTACGACGGCCTGCGCCCAAACACCAATGTGTGTCCACCCCCAATCAGGTGTAGGAGCGGGTTTACCCGCGAAGAGGCCGGCACAGGCTGTAAAAACTCTGAATCCTACTACGCCCGGTTTTTAAACTCTGTAGCCTCACCCCCGCCCGCATCCAGCTGGTACACCCGCGCCGGCCGCCCCTGTTCATCAAAAAACACCTGTCCCAGCCCGGCACCATTCCACAACCGTTCCCTCGCCTTGCTATGGTTCGGCGTGCGCGGCACCACTTCCATCTCCCGCCGCTTGGTAAACCAGTTGAGCGGCGAGCGCGGCGCATACAACCAGCGGTTGAGCCGGTCGAGCACATCCAGCAAACGCCGGGGGAACTCGTTCTTGATTCCGCTGCTGGTCACCTGCCACAAGTGCGGGCTGCGCTGGCGGTGGCGAATCAGCACCTCATACACGAACGAGTAATGCACATCCCCCGACAGCACCACGTAGTGCCCCGGCGTGCGCGAGTGGCGGAAGATATTGAGGATGACCTGCGCCGCACCGCGGTGGGCCATCCAGTTCTCGGCATCCACCAGCAGCGGGTAGCCCAGCCAGCTGAACACCTTCTGCACCGTCTCGATCAGCTTCACCCCGAAAATCGGCGCAGGTGACACGATGACCGCCGAAGGATGATCGAGCAGTGCCTGCTGCAATTCACTCAGCGCTTCCCAGTCCAGCAGGCCGGACGGCTTGGCCAGGTTGCTTTCGCTGCGCCAGCGGCGGGTGCGGGTGTCCAGTACCAGCAGAGGTGGTTCTGTAGGCAGGCTGAACTGCCAGCCCTGGAAGCGCAGCAGCTCGCCGATCAGCTCATCCTGGTTATGGCGGGTCAGCACCTGGCACTGTTCGATCAGCGGATTGCAATCGTCCGGGTTGTTGCCCCAGGCCTGGCAGAGCAGGTAGCCGAGCAAGGCGTTGCCGATGATCCTTCGCGAGAATGGGTGGCCGTAGGCAGTTTCCTCCCACTGCGCCGAGAGGTTCCAGTCGTCGGTGATGTCGTGGTCGTCGAAGATCATCAGGCAGGGCAGGTGGGCCATCACTCGCGCCACCTGACCGAGATTGTCGGCAAACCCCTGGATCAGCGGCAGCTCTTGCTGGTATCGGGCTTGATGCTCGTCGCTGAGCCCGCTGGGGATGCCCAGGTCCACCAGCTGCCAGGGCACCGGCGACCACACCAACAGGTACATGGCCATGACTTCGGCGAAGGTCACCAGGTGGTTGTCGGCGTTGCTGGACGAGAAGATCGGCTTGCGCTTTCCGCCGAAAAAACGCTCGCGCAGGGTGTCGTTGCGTTCCAGCGCCGGCAGCAGGTCGGCGCGGTGGTAGTAGCTGGCCGGGTGCTGGTACAGCGCCTGGCTGTCGGCTACCACCGCACCCTCCAGTTGCTCGTCGAACAAGCCCAGGCGCGAGATCAGGCTATGGATGGCGCGCAGCATGGGGCCAGCGACATCGTCTGCGTAAACCTGGTCGCCCGTCATCACTAGCACGGCGGGGCGGTCTTCGGGCTTCTTGCACCCCTGCAGCAGCCGGTCGGCGCACAGCAGGCCGTCGGCAGCAGGGTGGTGCGGCTTGCGGCAGGAGCCGTGCAGCAACTGGTCGAGGCGCTCACGCAGCACCAGGTTTGGGCGCTGGGCGCCCGGGTAGAGCAGGTGCGGCGCCCAGTCGGCGATACCCTGGCCATTGATCAGCAGGTCATAGTCGAGCAACTGGTTGCAGGGCAGGGGGCTGGCGAATTGGATGTCCAACAGGTGAACGTAGGCATGCCGGCCAATCGGCACCACCTGGCAATCGACGTGGACCTCGCTTGCCAGGCAGACGAACGCGGGCTGCAGCGGTTGGGTAGTGACCAGCCAGGCGGCCAGACGCTGGGGTTCCAGGCGGCGCAGTACCGGGCCGGCGAGAACGAGGGGCAACGGGTTAGGGGAGGTCATCGACAGCTCGGGTGGCTATGGCGGCCTGTTCGCGGGCAAGCCCGCCCTTACATCGATCGGTGTAGGAGCGGGCTTGCCCGCGAACAGGCCCGAGAATTCAATACACAACTAAGGCGTGGCAAGCAAAACGGGCGGAAAATACTGAACATTTCCCGCCCGTCAGGCAAACCCGAACTGTATCAGGCCTTTTCAGCCATCAACTTCTCTAGCTTTTCCTGGTCCCGCGCAAACTGGCGAATACCTTCGGCCAGTTTCTCGGTGCCCATGGCGTCTTCGTTCATCGCCCAGCGGAACTGGCTTTCGTTCAGGTGCTGCTTGGCTTCACCGGCGTTGCCCGGTTTCAGCACCTGCGGCAATTCACCCTGGTCATCACTCAGCTGCTGCAGCAGCTCGGGGCTGATGGTGAGGCGGTCACAGCCGGCCAGTTGTTCGATCTGGCCGATATTGCGGAAGCTGGCGCCCATGACCACAGTGTTGTAACCATTGGCCTTGTAGTAGTTGTAGATGCGCGTGACCGACTGCACGCCTGGGTCCTCGGCGCCCACGTATTCCTGGCCGGTGCTCTTCTTGTACCAGTCGTAGATACGGCCCACGAACGGCGAAATCAAAAACACCCCGGCATCGGCGCAAGCCTGGGCCTGGGCGAAGGAGAACAGCAGGGTCAGGTTGGTCTGAATGCCTTCCTTCTCCAGCTTTTCGGCGGCGCGAATGCCTTCCCAGGTGGAGGCCAGCTTGATCAGCACACGCTCTTTTGCCACTCCGGCCGCCTCGTACAGGGCGATCAGCTGACGGGCCTTGTTCAGCAGGGCTGGCTCATCGAACGACAGGCGTGCATCCACCTCGGTGGAGATACGCCCCGGGATGACCTTGAGAATGCCTGAGCCTACCGCCACCGCAAACTTGTCGCAGGCCAGGTCGACATTACCCATGGCGTCGGCCTTCACCTGCTTGAGCAGGTCGGCGTAGCCCGGGATGGCAGCAGCCTTGAGCAGCAGCGACGGGTTGGTGGTGGCATCGACCGGCTTCAGGCGGGTGATGGCGTCCAGGTCCCCGGTGTCGGCGACCACGGTGGTGAACTGCTTGAGTTGTTCCAGCTTGGAGGTCATGGGCGTGCTCTGTCCTGTGCATTTACTCGACATTACCCGAGCCCCGACAGCCGCTCAAGGGCCGCCGAAACCCTGCGGACCCGCTGGCCCGCACAGGGCTGTACGAAAGGTGAAGATTCGAGTCGCAAGCAAGCCCGAGGTTCCCTCCCTCTGAGGTCATCGCCCCTGCAACAACTCCACGGCCTGGTCAAACACCGCCAAGGGTTCAGCCGCCTTGTGAATGTCTGCCGACAGCAACTGGCGGAAGCGCCGCGCCCCTTTGAATCCTTGGGCCAGCCCCAGAATATGCCGGGTAACGTGGTGCATCGCACCGCCACTTTCCATATGCGCCACGATGTAAGGCCGCAGTTGCGCCAATGCCTCGCTACGGCTGACCACCGGCGCATCGCTGCCAAACAGTTGCTGGTCCACCTCGGCCAGCAGATAAGGGTTGTGATACGCCTCGCGCCCCAGCATCACGCCATCGAAGGTTTCAAGGTGTGCCTGGCATTCGTCCAGGGTCTTGATCCCGCCGTTGAGCACGATCTCCAGGTCCGGGAAGTCCCTCTTCAACTGCGCTGCGATGTCATAGCGCAGCGGCGGGATCTCGCGGTTCTCTTTCGGCGACAGCCCTTCCAGAATCGCGATGCGTGCATGCACGGTAAAACTCCGGCAGCCGGCCTCACGCACCTGGCCGACGAAGTCGCTCAGTTCGGCGTAGCTGTCACGGCCGTTGATACCAATGCGGTGCTTCACCGTGACAGGCGTCGATACGGCATCACGCATGGCCTTCACGCAGTCGGCCACCAGCGCCGGGTGAGCCATCAGGCACGCGCCGATCATGTTGTTCTGCACCCGGTCGCTCGGGCAGCCAACGTTGAGGTTGACCTCATCGTAGCCCGCTTCTTCAGCCAGGCGCGCACACGCGGCCAGGTCGGCCGGCACACTGCCGCCCAGTTGCAGGGCCAACGGGTGCTCAGAAGCATCGTGGCGCAGGAAACGGTGGGCGTCGTTGTGCAGCAGGGCACCGGTGGTGACCATTTCGGTGTAGAGCAGGGTTTGCCGGGAGAGCAGGCGCAGGAAGAACCTGCAGTGCCTGTCGGTCCAGTCCATCATGGGGGCAACGCTGAAGCGGCGGGACGGCTCTGGGCGCATGGTTTCTGGCTTAGCGTCTGATTTTGCGGTGTTTTCGTTCAACGTGTTTCTTACCGATTTTCGGGGGTTTTGGGGCGTTTTTACCAAGCGCTTGGTGCAATGTACCAATCGAATCAGGACGTGTACCAATTCTCATGGCAACGATCAGACCCCGCAAGAAGGCCGACGGCACCATCAGCTACACAGCTCAGATCCGCATCAACCGCGACAAGGTAACAGTCTACCAAGAGAGCCAGACGTTCGCCCGCAAACAGGCGGTGGTGGCCTGGGCGAAGCGACGGGAAACCGAGTTGGCGGAACCTGGTGCAATCGAGCGGGCCAGCCGGGTAGGGCACACGGTCAAGCAGATGATAGATCGCTACCTGGTCGAGGCCGAGAAAGCCCGGCCGCTGGGTGAGACGAAGAGGCGCACGTTGAATGCCATCAAGAACAGCTACCTGGGTGAGAAGGTGGATTCCGACCTCACCCAGCAGGTGCTGGTGGACTACGCGCTATGGCGCATGAGTCCTGAAGGTGGATGCATCAAACCGCAGACGGCCGGCAATGACCTGGCGCACCAGGGGTCGGTGCTGTCCCTTGCCAGGGCGGCGTGGGGTTATGAGATTGATGCGCAAGCAATGCCAGATGCGCGCCTCGTGCTGAAGAAGTTTGGCTACAACCTGAGGAGTCGAGAGCGGGATCGGCGTCCTACGCTGGATGAGATAGATAAGGTGATGGAGCACTTCTTCGAGGCGTTGCAGCGGCGTCCAAGCGTCATCCACATGCCCAAGGTTGTGGCCTTCGCGATCTTTTCGACCCGCCGAATGGACGAGATCACCCGCATCCTGTGGGAAGATCTGGATGAGCACCGGCAGGCAGTGAAGGTGCGGGACATGAAAAACCCCGGTCAGAAGATTGGCAATGATGTCTGGTGTTATTTGCCGGATGAGGCGTGGATCATCGTGCAGAGCATGCCCCGAGAGTGTCGCGAGATCTTCCCGTACAACACGGATTCAATCGGCACAGCCTGGTCGAAGGCATGCAAGATGAAAGGGATAGAGGATCTGCACTTCCATGACTTGCGTCATGAAGGGGTGAGTCGACTGTTTGAAATGGACTGGGATATACCGAGGGTTTCGAGTGTATCCGGGCACCGCGATTGGAACTCGCTGCGGCGGTATACCCATTTGCGTGGGCGAGGGGATGGGTATAAAGGCTGGAAGTGGTTGGATCAGATTATTCAGGCACCGGTTAAACTCGGCGCCCGGGCTGAATAGGCGGATGGGTAACGATGCTACCTCTATCAGCGCTTACTCGCGGTAGGCATCCGCTTTGGGGCGATTGCGGTCAGTTGCGACTGGCTGCTTTCGACTCATAGCGGCCTGTCGCGAGGGCCGCTATCGGCAAGAAGCAGAAACTCAAGTGACGGTGTCGCTTTCACAAAAAACTGTCATAGACACTTTGCTGGGGGCTTCGTGATCTCCAGCGTGCTCTAATCTATTTTTTCCCCATTCCCAGGTCACGTTTTGTGCTATCAACTAAAATGGTTCAAGGGCGCAGGCGGACAAGGGGGGATATGGTGCATGTAGCGTAACACCCTACTCCATGTGGCGCTTTTAGGGTTGGAAAACAGAAGAAATCGGGGAGGAAGCGTGACCTGTGACAGCTACTTACGGGGTCTCATTCAGAAATATACGGTAAATTCTGACGGGGCTAGGGCTGCTGGAAACCAGATATACCCATTGCTCGAAAAATGGGGCAATGGATACTTGCTCAGAGCTGAGTTCTCAGGCTCTCTCGCCAAGGGCACGGGTATCTCTTTGTCCACTGATGCAGACATCTTCCTTTCCTTGAGTTCATCTACTCCGGGTACACTTGCGAACATGTACGCAACGCTCGAAAATGCCGTTCGAGCTGGTGGTTATCCAGTTCGTAAGCAGGACGTTTCTATCGGGACGACGGTGAATGGATATTCAATCGACTTGGTGCCTGGTCGGCGGCAGTCCCAGTTCGGAAACGAGCACAGCCTCTACCGGAATCGAACTGACAGCTGGACCAAGACGGATGTCCAGAATCACATCACCACTGTGTCTGGCAGTGGTCGCATTGACGAGATCAGACTGATCAAGCTCTGGCGAACTCGACACGGCCTCCACTTCCCCTCATTCTATCTAGAGCTAGCTTGTCTTGATGCCCTGCGCTACGCGCGTCTAGGCGACTTGGCGACGAACACGTGGAATGTTCTGCAATACCTGAGGGACAATATTATGAGTGTCAGACTTTATGACCCTGCGAACACCAACAACACTGTTTCTGATGATTGCACAGCAGCCGAGAAATCAAGCATTGCTTCCCAGGCTCGCGTGTCCCTGAGCAAGAAGACATGGGGCGAGGTAGTCTGGTGAGGTGAACAAAGCAAAAGAAGCTTCGAAGATCGACGGGCGGGCCTTCTTGCGTGACGCGTTTGTAGCGGAACAGGAAGTTCTTCGACTTCAGCTTGCGCTATCGAGCAAGTCGATCACGCATAACGGTGTTATGGGTGAGGTCAATGAAAATCATTTTATTGAGGTGCTCAGAAAGTACTTGCCCAATCGCTACGCTGTAGCGCAGGGAATTGTTGTCGACTGCAACGGGGCCACTAGCGATCAGATTGATATCATTATTTTTGACCCGCAGTACACGCCAACCCTGCTCGACCAGCAGTCACATCGATTCGTTCCCGCCGAAGCTGTATACGCCGTCCTGGAAGCAAAGCCCAGCATCAACAAGCAGTATCTCGACTATGCTGCCAATAAGGCTGCATCGGTCCGCCGTCTCGAGAGGACGAGCGTTCCGATTCGGCATGCGGGCGGAGAACACCCTGCGAAGGCCCTCTTTCCCATCATCGCCGGCATTGTTGCGGTTGATGTTGGGTGGGCTGATGGGTGTGCCAGTGCGAGTCTCATTGAAACGCTCGGAGCGCTGACCGCCGAGCGTCGGATTAATCTCGGGATAGCGCTCTCTGACTGCGCCTTTCAAGTCAAAGAAGATGGCCTGCACTTCACCGAGAAGGAGGGCTCGCTCGCTGCCTTTCTCTTTTTGCTACTTGGCCGCCTCCAGGCGCTCGGCACCGTTCCCGCGGTTGATTGGGAGCGATATGGAGCAGTACTCAGCGGTAACGCTTAACCCTTGCTTAAGTTCAAGCCCAGTAGCTGTGTTTGGGGTCTCCCTCTGCCGCACTCTGGAGCGGCGTAGTTCAAACGCTATTGTCTGCGATGGGTCGTTAGCTGCCCTCACCAAAAGCCGGTCCGGGTTGATCGTCGACGATGTCGACGGCCACCGGCGCCTGGCCAGGCGAGGTGCAATCTCCCGGTTAGCCGGCCCGAAGCGTCTTGTTCAATTGCGCACACTCCTTACGGGCAGCCTCCCGCTGCTGATCCAGATATTGCGCCAGATCGGCAATATGAATGCCTCGTGCGCTCTTCTGGCTTGTCTCGAGCCTGGTGATAGGAAGCTTGATCTGTCCGGCAAGAACCTTCCGCTGAAACATATCAGGGGTGAGGTGGGTGAAGTAGTCGGTGCACACCTGGTCGATTGGGATGATGGCGAGTCCGTTGTATTGTGCCATCAGCATGAATGCTGTGTTCATGGACGTACCTCCATGACAGCGCTGTGATGGAAGGTGCGGGGCTTATTGGTCTTCAGATTCTTCCCATAGATAAAGCCGGGGCGAGACCACCAGGCTGCGCAGTGGCCTGTCACCTCAACTTCAGTCTTGTTCCCGCCGGCTTTGATCATTAGCCGGCTGCCGGTTGGATAGATCCGTCTTACAGCGGCCAGCAATTCGACCTGTGCCATCAGCAATTCGTTATCTGCCGCCCGTACTTCGCAGAGGCCCTCCGAGGTGGGGGTACTGCTGGGGTGGATGTTGCTGTCGGGCGTGGCGCCCTCCGGCTTGTTGAGGTCGCGACCACCCGCTGCACCGACGCATGGCATACCGGAGAGCATGATGCTGTTCTCGGGCTTGTAGCCCTCGGCGTTCATCGGGCGGTGGCACTGGTACTCGCGCTCCTCGCCGTCCACCGTGCCTGCTTTGTAGCCAGCCAGAAACACCAGGTAGTCGTTATGCGTGCGCGTGTCGGCGAAACCGGTCTTGTCCTTCTCCAGTTCCCGCTCGTCCAGGCCAAGAGGGTTGAGGCTGACGAACAGGTCTCTTGGATCGGTGTTCATGATTTGCGCCCTCGCATGATGATGAAGCCAGCGGCTTGACGGGTCTTCGAGCACTGGTCGTGATTGCCCTTCACGCGAGCTTTCCCGCAGATGTCGCAGATGAACGACATTGCGGGCCGAAGCATCGGCTGCATGCCCTTGGGCGTGCGGGTGGTCGGTGTGTAGGTCGATGTGTCGATCACAGCGAGTACCTCTCATGGACTCGGCGGGCGTTCGGGCTCAGGGCCAGATGCTCAAGGTTTGTGGCGCTGTTTGCACTCGGTAGCGTGCCTGTAGCAGTGGGGTGGGCGGCGCTTCTGCGATACAGCTTGAACAAAGTGGCGATCAGCGCCACGGTGAGCGCAAGGCTGATCAGCTGCCAGGTGCGTGTCGAGTCAGGCATGTTGACGTCCCTCGTTGAGCTGGCTGTGCACCTGTTTGCTGGCTAGTTCGAACAGCTCGTTAGCGGATACTGGCGTGACGGACTGCTCGCAGTTGCGCACGGCGTCAAACCGAGTGCGGTACAGCCCGGCCTGGCCGAGCCAAGCGACGGCGTGGTGCTCGGCGTTTGATACTGAGCAGTCGTGAGCTTCTGGGACAGTGCCTTGGTGATCTCGCCCGCACTTCCTGCAGTGATATGTGCCGCCGTCGTCACCCTCGCTCATGTACCAATCATGACGGTGTGTCCTCATGCGGCCTTCCTGTTGATGGGTGATATGCATGCGTGACCGTTTTGCTACCGCTGATCTGCGGCTGTCAGTCCTTGTCGATGCCGGAGCCCTTGCCGGCCAGGGTTGTGACGGTGGGGTGCGAGAAGCCGCCAGCGCCGGAGGCGTGGTACATGGAGCCATACGCGCCCAACTTGACTGAGCGCATGCTCAACGAATTGTCACCATCACCGACGAAGGTGACCGGGGGCTGATCGCGCTGCAGGCCTGCCAGGCCTACGTGCGCGAAGTCACACGATAGAAAGGACGATCATTAACGAGTGCGTACAGCCGGGCCAACCATTCCATGTTTCAAAAAGGCAGTGGCTAATACATCGCTGTTTCAAAGACATTTCTCGTCCTCAGTACAGGGCGAGAAGTGTGGGGCGACGGCGGCACTGTTCGCTATATTTCTGAGAAGTGCAGTACGGTATCTAGGTAAGTCTACCCATTAAGTGGTTGGGAGTGTGACGTGACGGCTGTTCGACTTACTCATTAACGGTATAAGGATGATTGCTTTTTGGAATAAGTTGTCCGTGATGATCAGTGGCGTGATAGTTTGCGATTTGTTTTAATCGATCTATATTTGAGGCTAGTGGTTTAGGGTGCGTGTCTTGAGGGGATTATCATGGATAATCTGATAGGTTCGCTAGGGACCATAGTGTTTCTCCTATTGGTTTTGTCAACGGCTGTCGAAATGATTTTGGAGGTATTTAGGGGTGGGCTTGAATTCGTTGGTGTGAATTTCGCAAAAGGGAAGTTAACGTTGGAAGAGGCATTGACATTTACAAATGAATTTATGCCTCAGGCCAATCCTGTCACTTCTCAAGTGCATGCGTTAAAAGTGGTAACATCTCAATTTAAGAAAAGGGCTGAAGCTCAAATTGAAGATATAAAAAATATAGAGGCTTTATTGGGGGGTGGTGTTGCGGCGGAAGCTTATTCGCCTGTGGTTGAAAAAATTCAAGGTATAGCATCGGATGTGCGAGATATCGTTAATCGCGAAGAAAGGAATAGAGTATTCATCTTGCGGGCTATATCTGGCGTCATAGGATGTGTTGTGGTGTTGTGTTCTGATTTTTACATTTTTGAATTGGTTCTAGGTTCGTTGAGTAAATATGGATTTGAAGGTGTTGGATACTCTGAGGTTTGGAGGTCTCCAACTTTAAACGTAATTGTCGGCGGTTTGGCCGCTTCTGCAGGAAGCTCATACTGGCATGATAAATTAGATAAAGTCCGAAATCTAAAAGAGTTGAGCGTGGCTGCTAAGAAGTTTCAATCAACAAGTGGCTAGGCTCTGCAGTAGGCTGTTGAAGTGTGTGAGGTGTACAAAATATTAGTTTTAGCCTATCAATATGAGGTGCGACATGTCGGAGCCTAATAAATTGTCATTGCCTGAAACGTCTCAGCGGACCGTGGAAGCATTATCCCTTATCGGTTCAAAGCCTATGACCGTCGGGGAATATACCGTTTCAGGTGAAAAGAAATGGTCATCTCCATTTTTAACGGTTGGTAAGCTGGTATTTGAAGCCGGTGCTGTTCTCGTATTCGATGTGAGCGTTACGAGGAAATATCAGAATATTTTAATTGTTGCAGAGGAAATTGTTTCAAAGGACCAGGAATCACTGGGGGAGATTAGATGGGCGGATCTAACACAGTCAGTGCCTCCTTCTCCCGGCTATGGTTCGTCTGGACAAGATATGGCAATTCATACTGGAGCTACGGGCGGGCAGGGTGGAGTAGGACCCGCCGGGATTGTGGGTGAGCCTGGCTATAACGCGCCCTCTCTTACAATCATGCTAAAAAAGCTTACTGGCGGTTTGAAGGTTAATTTAAAAGGCGAGGACGGGGGAGCTGGCGGTGTTGGAGGAATAGGGGGAGCGGGAGGCCAAGGCGGACGTGGTTCCCCTGCATCGCAGAATCTTTTCAATTGTATGGCTGGGGCGGGGGATGGCGGAACAGGCGGCTCTGGAGGTGTTGGTGGAGCAGGTGGAGCCGGAGGTAATGGCGGAAACGGTGGGACACTCACCCTGATATCCGAATTGGATGCTGTTGATGCTATCTCACGGCTCCTTGTTGTTGATTTGAGCGGAGGGGTTGGAGGCGCGGCTGGGCAAGGGGGCGAGGGTGGTTCCGGAGGGCCTGGTGGTCCAGGTGGACAAGAGTCAAAACCTTATTGCGTGGGTAATGGTGACCAAGGACCGGGAGGGGCTAAGGGTCCAAACGGATCAGCTGGCATACCAGGGGCGATTGGACAGCCAGGCGCTTATTATTTTGGTGGGTTGAGTATTGAAGACTTAGGAAAAATAATTTGATCTACTATATTTCCTGAAAATTAGCCTCAGTCATCAATTGATTGACGGCTGAGGCTTCACCATTTTGTAAGTTACAGCATACTTAAACAGATCATAAAGGAGGTTGTTGTGTGCACGTGATTTTTAGGGTGCGATTTAGCTTGCTCAGCCCTAGATCAAGGTGGGATCTGGTTTAGACCTCTCAAGTGTGGCGCCTTGATTTGGAACATTCCGACCCCACTCGGGTTACGGTCTTGAATGTCGACAATGCCTTCATCGCCGGTCAACTTGATCACCCGAATCATCCGATGTCGGCGGCCTCAAAGAGCTATTGCACTCCGGCAAGCACTGCGAATCAAGAGATGGCCAGCGGTCCTGATGATGTCTACGGCAGTTTACGCTTCAGCTCTGCTGGATTGGGTATGCATCCGTATCACTCATTCGCAGACGCCAAATCTCGGGCGCCTGCAGCATCCAAGTCTACGCAGCTGCTGGGAGCTGTGCGCCAGTTTAAGTCTTTAGGCGTCTTAATCAGCCCATTCCCGCTTACGCGCTCTATCGGGCCGGTTCAAATGCCTATCATTGGATAGGCCCGCGCTCCGCTGCTGAGGTTCACCACAATCTGTATTGCGTGATGCCGATTTGACATTATTCAGCCATCTGCTCAAGATATGTACAAGATTACCTAGGTTCAGAATTGAAAAAAACACGTGGGATTTTGTAGGGGATACGTTCAGGAATGAGTATTTTACATAGTTTATGGAATAGAGCTGTGCCAGTCGATGAGAAGATTGCCCGGGACCAGACATGGCAATCATTCAAACCATTGATAGGGTTTTGCATTTGTGCCTTGGGTTTAGTAGCGGGGGCTACAACAATTAAATACCCTGGATGGCTGTCGTCGCAGCTGGATAATCCCTCGGGGCCAGTGTTGATTTTAATTGGTGTTTTAGGCTATTTCTGGGTTCTATACAGCTTGGCTTTCAGAAGAAATCTGAAACGGCTGAGGGAGTCAGAAGATGTTTATGTCAGCCCGGCCAAGACTATTGCTGACGAGATCGAGGCTTTTAGTAAAGCCGCAGACGCTAGTGCTCGAGGGGATTTGCAAGCTATTCCCCATTTAGATACTCCATTTGAAGACTACGTTAGCAAGGTGGTCTTCGCGCTCGATGCGCGGATCAACCTTTCTGAAAATAAAGCTAAAGAGCTTTTGAGTAGTGGTAAGGCCTACCTTTTTTGGGGGATTGCCTGTTACGCGATAGCGATTGTTCTGTGGCAAGTTGCTGAACATTTGTGGGGCTACAGTCATTTCCTTCTCCTGGGCATGATCTCAACCTCCGTTACTTTTGTCGTTGTCGAATTTCTTGCTGCTTGGTTTCTTAAGCAATATAGAAGTTATGTTGACTCATCGATAGTCTATTTAAGTGTTCGCTCTGCGTTTAATAGATATCTTTTGATGTATTATACTGTTAATCAATTTAGTGGTAATCCTGAGGCTTTAAAGGTTCTGGTGGATATGCTGAGTGAGGAAATTAAGTGGCCTACTCATAAGGATGTTTCTAGTAATGATTTTAATTATATGATGGAGTCAATGGGTACGGTGGTAAGCTTGGTGGATAAGTTGAAAAATTCTGTCCGTAGTCAGGGGAAGACTGGTGCAGAATAGAGTCGGTATTTAGAGGGTTCTGCGAAATATCTTTAGCCGAAGCTTACTGCTCAAGTTCCTGCATTCCGGAGCTTGGGACACTTTTCCCTGGCTGCTTGCAGTATAGTTCAGTGTGTAATTATGCAAATTTTAGATGGGTGAAAGAATTACTAACGGCTGGGGGAGTTTGTGAGCGTCGATGTGGAAGTTGGAAGTCCGAATTTGAGTTCCTCAGTCATTGCAGTCAATACAGCAAATTGTTCGTTTTCTGATTTCATCCACCAAGGCGAGTTGGTCTTCGAGAGTGCATTGATTGCGGCTATCGTTTTATTTCCGAAATAAAGTTTGACGAGTAAAATTGTACTCACGTAGTCCGCGTTATAATCGGCCAGTCGCTCTGAAGAATCCCTTGGAGGTGGCTGGTCTTTATCTTCAGGTTGAAGATAACGCTTCCACTCATCCTGAATGCCCGGTTGTCTTCCCACGAGACGTGTCATTTTTCGATAATTTCAACGCGCCTGTCTAAGACTTTTGACTCCCATTCAAATGTTGTTTGGTGGGTGGTGGCGGTTGAGGTATACCATGCTGTTAGCATTATCCCTGCCCAAGAGCCAAGCCCGCTAAGTAAGCATACTAGTGCGGGGGTTGCTAAGTTGGCCAAGATGGTATTGCGATTATGCTTGCGAATATAAGGTTTTCGCCTCATGAGATTCCTAGTTCAAGCCTGAATCTGGTAGATTGGTGACGAATTGTAAGCGTCAAGTTGTAGTGTGGGAATTCGTCACGTGTCAATAGTAAGCCGATCCATAAGTTTGGTTGGTGAGGGTTGCGTTAATTATAGGGCGAGGAAGTCATCTAGTTCTGAAGGTGGTCAAATTGTCTTGGCTAGGAATACGCCAGCGACATGCTGCACGCCTGGAACCTGTCGTAAAAGAGTTTTAGCAGCATTAAATGAAGAGCCTCTGGTGATAACGTCGTCAACAATAATAACGGTCGAACGGGCTGGGTATAGTGTCTGGGTTGTATCTACAGCAAGGGTTTGCATGAGTTGGGCCGGTGACAGCCCCCCCCCCCCCCCCCCCCCCCCCCCCCCCTTCATGCTGGCTCGATCGCAGCGCTGTTTGCATCAATATTGGTCTAATATCTAGAGGAGGTTTGCTTCTCGCCATAAATTGCAGCACCTTCAACATGCGATCATCAAAGTCCGGATGGCCGGAGGGTTTTGAGCAAGGTATAGGGATAAACGTTACAGTTGCGTCAGCGGTTACATTGATGGATGTAGCCATTAGTTTGCCCCAATATTCTACCGCCAGCCGTTTGTAATACAGTTCACGGTCAGAGCAAGTAGGCTTTTTTTGAGGTTCTGAATCTGTTGATTGGTAGTGCTCTTGCTGAACCCACCTCCGGAAGTGTATTCGCCGTAGTGATAGCACTCGTCGTCGTCAGAAAGGTAGAGGTAGTTGTCCGGGTCCAACTTAATAAGCTTTGTCATCCGTGAGCATCTCAACAAGGGCGCTTACATTTTTTACTCGTATAGCACCCAGCTTTTCGTACTTTGCCGGCCAAGTTAGCTCTGGTTTTCTAAAGCGGCTGTCAAGAATGAAGAGCTTTCTTTTTTGTGCAAGGGCTGCGCGTGCTTGTACAAGAGTTCCTGAGGTGTTTCCCGCCTCGACAATGATTGTGGCGCTCGTTAGTGCTGACATTGTCACGTTTCGAGCCGGGAAAAATAGCCTATTGGTTTTATAGTTTTGGGCGTCATACCTCAGGAAAGGGACTTGTGATATTAAAAGGTGTTTTTTCGCATATGATCTTGGAGCTCTTTGTTCTCCTTCGGGTAGTAGGAGTTCAAGGGCGTACCTATAACGGCTATTGTATTGCCGCCTGCATTCAGAGCAGCGCGATGTGCGCATGAGTCTATCCCTTTAGCCAGACCGGATACTATTGTATAACCCTGTTTAACCAGTTTGTGGGCGATCAGGCCTGCGTTGAATGCACCTTCATCAGAAGGCGATCTTGTTCCAACTATTGCGAGACAAGGCGTATCCACAAGCTCCCAATTTCCCATGTAATATAGGAGTTCGACAGGGTGGTCCGCATCTCTAAGCTTCTGGGGATACTCACCTGCACCGTGAAGCCGAATGCCTACTTGAGCCAAGAATTCGGCACCAATCGAATTTGATAGCTTCTCAGCGATTTCCTGAGTTAGTCGGTTGTCCACAAGTTCGGAAGGGGCTGCTCCAGGATTTTCACTGAACAGCTTCGCGAGGTTGGCAAACGATGCTCCTTGGTTAAGCCAGAGAGCTTCATATGCAGCGATCTCCTCAGAAGGCACGACGGGCCTAGAGCGGGTACAAAATTGGTACAAGTGAAACCGTTGTTCTCTGTATCCACCGCCAGTCTTGGGTTTTAATTAGTACCTGCCCAATCCATCATGGGTGCAACGCTGAAGCGGCGTGACGGCTCAGGGCGCGTGGTCTGGGGCGTTGAAGCGGTTTCTAGGGACATTTTGGTCTACGCATTTATGTACCATTTCCGATGGGCGTGTTGCGTTTGACGGTGGTGAGATGTATCACCGCCATTCACGCTCGTACCACCGGAGATCATGGCAACGATCAGAGCAAGGAAAAAGGCTGATTCGACGGTTAGCTATACCGTCCAGATCCGCCTCAAGAAAAAGGGTGTCCTAGTCTACCAAAGGTCCCAGACATTCCCCCGCCAGCAGGCTGCTCAAGCCAGGGCGAAAGATGGTTGGCGTGGAGGATCTGCATTTTCACGACATGCGCCACGCAGGCGTGAGCTGTTTGTTCGATAAGGAGTGAGATATCCCGCGTGCATCCAGTGTTTCCGGTCATCGTGACGGGCCACTCGCTGCGGCGTTACACCCCTCTGAGGAGCGTGAAGCGGACCTAGCATAGAAGCTACACTGCACGCCCCGATCACCCACGACAGCCTGCTCCAATCCATCGCAGGTTCATGAAAAGGAAGTCAAGCAAATGGATGTACCTTGCACCTCTCTGGACGAAGTCCGTCAACGGATCGATGAAATCGACCGCAGCCTCGTTTCGCTTCTCGCCAAACGTGGAAGGCTTGTAACGCAAGCAGCGGGCTTCAAGAAAACCACCGATGATGTGCGTGCGCCCGCTCGGGTCGAGCAAGTGATCAAGAAGGTTCGTGAGATGGCTGACGAAACCGGTGCCTCGGCTGAGGTGGTGGAACAGGTCTATCGGGCGATGATTTCGGCCTTTATCGCCGAGGAACTCAACACCCATGCGAAGCTGGCCGATGAGGCTTCAGCATCGTGATGAAACACGGGGCTCATACGCAGCCCCGCCGCTTTCTCCTGCTTGCTATCTCTGGCTCAACGCCGCAATCGAGACGCCAGACGCGACGAAGGTGAGGCCTGCGCCCACGTTCAGCCCATTCACCAGCCGTGGCCGCCGGTACAGGTAGCGAGACAGTCCCGTGGCGAAAATGCCCATCAAGGCAAACCCCAATGCAGTGAGTGCAGCGAACCACACGCCGTAAACCATCATCTGCACACTGACCGACCCGCGTGCGGGGTCGACGAACTGGGGAATGAACGCCAGCACGAACAAACCTGGCTTGGGATTGAGCGCAGCCGAAAGCAGACCGGTCAGAAAAATGCTGGGCAGCGATTTCCTGGAGGCCGGCTGAAAGCTTATCAGGCTACGAGCGCGCAGAACCTTGATCCCTAGCCAGAGCAGATAGCCGGCACCCATGAGCTTGATCACCCAAAATGCGAGCACCGAGGTTTGCATCAGTAGGGTCAACCCTAACGAAGCGGCTGCAACGTGAAATAGAATGCCTGCGCCTGACGCCATGCCGGATACGGCCGCTGCGACTTTACCCTGGCTGAGACCGCGGCCAATGGCCAACACGTTGTCAGGGCCCGGTGCCAGCACCAACAGCACGCAGGCGGCGGTATAGGCGAACCACACGTTCATGGGAAACACGGCTCTCTCCTTAAGCCTGATGAAGCATCCATCCTGACGGCGGGGTACGCCAATAGCAAGGCGGAACCTCAAGGGCTGTTAGCACTGGCGGGCTCGGCCCTGCTTGGTTGGCTGAGGATTCTCCGAACACGTCAGGACGGGGCAGACTACCTGTGCTGACACAGTCGTCCGCTCAAGCGCCAGTTCGGTTATGTGAAGGCTCGCTTTCGTGGCTTGGTCAAGAACACTGCACAACGGACCACGTTGTTTGCGCTGTCGGACCTGTGGATGGGGCGCCGGTAGTTGTTGAACGCTGCGCTATCGGCCGAAAAATGGGCCTGGCGCGGTCGAGATGTTGCTCATTACGCGCTCGGGAAAACGTGATCAGCGTTTCCCTGGCAGTCTGTCGGAATGCGAGAACTTTGGTGTCTGTGTCAGGTCCAATCTGCACTTTAGCTACCCACTCGCGCCTCCGGAGCCGAACAAAAATGAGAAAACCTTTGGTTGCTGTCTTTGCTTGTGCATTGGCACTCGGGATGACGGCATTCTTGCCCGCCGATATCTCCCCGATCAGTTCCGCCTATGCCAAGGGTGGTGGTGGTGGTGGTGGTGGCGGCGGCGGCGGTGGTCATGGCGGTGGCGGCGGACATGGCGGTGGAAACGGCGCCGGACATGGCGGTGGCATGGGAGGGCATAGTGGAAGCGGGAAGGGCCTTGGAAGTGATCACGCTGGAAAGGCGACACGCGATCATGGGGTAAGCGGCAATCATTACGGAAGCTCGCGCAACAGCGACAACGGTCATGGCACCACCACCTCGGGTGTCGCTCACTCCAAGGACACTCGCGGTTTAGCCAAGTCCACGGCCATCTCTCGAACGACGCCAGGCGATCATAATTCGAAAGGCCTCAGCAACGCTGTCGGGTCTTCTTCAAAAAATGATCGATGATTTGACCGCATCCATGCCGTACCGGCTTTAGCGTGCACGAAAGCCGAGCGTAGGCCGGGCTAAATGAATGGGTCACCCCCACACCCTGCGAGGGCTAAGCTTTCGCAGGGTGTTTTGTTTTGGAGGCCATCATCACGAGCGAGTCAGCACGGGTCGGGATCGATCTCGGTAAACACAGTTGCCACCGGCATGCCCAAGACACGTTGGGCCAAGCGGTGTTTCGCAAGCGGGTAGACGGCACGATCAGCCACACAGCCCAGATTCGCATCCCAAGTACAGGGGGCGCTTAGCTGGCGTAGCAAGTCTCTGATTGGTCAGGCCTGCATTTTGCTGCTGCGCTCTGTGTCGTAGCGGCCATGCTTCAGGTCGTATCTGGATGCGGCCTGAATCTTACCGGTCAGTATAGTCAGCTCCGTCCCTTTGCCGGAGTGCCTTGAATTGGACAATACCCGTGAGCGTTTGATTGATGCCGCGCTGAAGCTGTTTCTGTTGCAAGGTGTATACGTGACGGGGGTAACGGCCATTGCCGCGATGGCGGGAGTTACCAAAATGACGCTCTACAGCCATTTCCCCTCCAAGGATGCGCTGATAGTGGCGTGCCTTGAGGAGCGTGACCGACGCTGGCGTGAAGAGGTAGCGTGCACCTTGGCCAGGCATCCTGAGCCGGTCAGTGGCATGCTCGCTTTTTTCGATCTGTATGAACGCTTTCTTTTAAAAGATAGCGAGCGCGGGTGCCTGTTCGTCAACAGTGCGGCTGAATTCCCCCAGTTTAGCCACCCCGTGCATTTGGCAGTGAGCCGGCATAAGCAAGGGATACGCGAAAACCTTGCTGCCTTGGCCATGAGCGCCGGTATAAACGACCCCGACGCAGTTGCCCAAGGGCTGTTTATCTTGCTGGAGGGCAGTTTTGTCAGCGGCGCGATGGGCCAGGACATGCGGGTATTCGACACTGCCCGACAAATAGCTCATTGCTGGATCCAGAGGCAGGAGCAGGGCGTATGACCCTGGGCTTGTTAGCGGCCATTGCCGCCACCTTTTCCTGGTCACTGCTCTACATCTTTCCGGGGCTGGTCGGTGACTACAGCCTTTTTGACCTGGCGGTGGTGAGCTATGCCTTTGCCGGGTTAGGTAGCCTGCTGGTGCTGTTCGTTTACCGTAGCGCAGTGCGGCAATTGCGACTGATTGACTGGGCCTGTGCCGCACTGCTGGGCTTCTTGGGATACATTGGCTACTTCTTCCTGATCACCACTGCGGTCTTGGCAGCCGGGCCGGTGATCCCTCCGGTGATGATGGGGTCAGTACCGATCGTGCTTGCGATTGCCGGCAACATGCGCAGTGCCAGCGTGCCCTGGCGCGCCATTGCCGGGCCACTGCTGGTGGCGGGTCTGGGCATCAGCCTGGTCAATCTGAGCGTCTTTGATGCAAGCCGTGCGGCGGTAGTGCTCCCGACCGGGTCGTTACTGCTTGGGTTGCTTGCATCGTTGTTGGCAATCGCATTCTGGACCGGTTTTGGTCTGTTGAATGAAAGTGCTTTGGCTCGACGCCCAAGCATGTCTCCCATGTTGTGGTCAGCCATGTTGATCTTCATGTGCAGCGTCGAAATGCTGGCGTTCATCCCGGTTGGGCTGTACTTGAAACTGTCTCATTTCGCTAGCCATCCGAGCGGAGTGGCAGGTACTCAGGCGCTGATCGTCTGTGGGCTGATTCAGGGGTTAGGGGCCACCCTTGCAGGTGCCTGGGCATGGTCAATCGCAACGCGGCGTCTACCGCTGGCGCTGAGCGGGCAATTGATCGCCAGCGGATCCATTTATGCAACTACGATGGGCCTGCTCATCAACCAACGCTGGCCGTCTCCTATGGAAGCGCTTGGAACAGGCTTGTTGTTCGTAGGGGTGGTGTGGGCTATTCACGCCTTTTACCGCAAGCAAACACGCCTCCAGACACATGGCGGGATAACCGACCTTAGCCGACACTGATGGGACTGGTTTGCGATCATCCCTTGATTGATTCGTCGCCTGGATCGGAAAGGGGCGATCAACAGTGCTGAGTTGTTACTTTGAGAAAAGCATGAACTTTGCTGCCCAGTCTTTATATTCGTTTTGCAAGCAATAGCCAGCAACGAGCGTTGAGGCCGATTTGTCAGCGTTAACCTGGCGACGGCGCTGTATGCGCAGGCTTTCATAGGTGGCCTGAACCGAGGCAAAGTATGCTTGATGGCCATCCACCACGATGCGCACGCCGAGTTCTGCCAGGCCAGGTGCATCCCGAAGCTCGCTGTTGCCATAGGTGATTAGCATCACTGGAAGGGTCAATCCATCGGCGATGGCGGCGAGTTCATGAACATCCTTCACACCAACGAGGCACACCGCATCGGCACCCGATCGCTCGAATTCCCTGGTTCTACGGATAACGTCCTGTAGCGGCTGCACACCAGCGTGGGTTCTGGCGATGATGGCGAGTGAGCTATCAATCCTTGCTTCTTGCGCCGCGCGCAGTTTACCGGTGGCTTCTTCGGTGCTGATCAGCTCCAGGGCACCGCTGCCAAAACGGGCAGGCAGGAGGGTATCTTCGATGGTGAGTGCTGCAACCCCAGCCCGTTCTAGCTCGACAACAGTCCTCATGGCGTTAAGGGCGTTGCCATATCCATGATCAGCGTCAGCAATTATCGGAAGGCTAGCCACGCGGCCAATTCGGGTGGCCTGTTCGGCGAATTCACTAAGGGTGATTAAAGCGATGTCAGGAGCACCCAACACTTGCAGGGAGGCAACAGAGCCGCCCAGTATGCCAACTTCGAAGCCGAGATCCGAAGCGATGCGTGCGGATAAAGGGTCAAAAACCGAAGCGGTACTCAGGCAAGCGTGACCGTTGAGAAGAACACGGAAGTCATTTCGCAATTGATGATGACTGCGGTTGTGCATGGCTGTCTCTGGGCGTATTTGGGATGTATGACGCGTCGCGTTCCACTACTTTGGACGTTCAGCGAGTACGTTGAGAGGGCAGGGGATGGCGGTGTTGGGCGGTGGAGTTGATCACCTTCACCGCCCATTCGCTTATTTGATGAACCGTACTTGGCTATTGATCTTCTCGATCACCGCGCCTTTGCGTTCATTGAACCGGGCTTTGTTCTGCTCGAACAGGTTATTGCCCTTGGTGTCGATAGAAATGATCAGCGGGCCGAACTCTCGTACACGGTTGACCCATAGCGTTTCCGGCATGCCCAAGTCCTGCCATTCGGCGCGTTCGATCTCTTCCACCTGGGTCGCTGCCAAGACTGCACAGCCGCCTGGAAACACTGCATGCACCGCCTTGTTTTCAAGGCAGCCCGTGGTGGTCTCCGGGCCCATGCCGCCTTTGCCGACGATCAGCTTTACCCCAGTTTGCTCAATGAACTGTTTCTCGAACTTTTCCATGCGCATGCTAGTCGTCGGGCCGATCGACACCATTTCAAAGCTGCCATCGTCCTTTCTCTTGACGATGGGGCCTGCGTGAAAGATCGCGCCGCCGCGAAGATTTACAGGAAGCTCCCGGCCTAACTCGATAAGCCGGCGATGTGCAACGTCTCGGCAAGTCACCAACTGGCCAGTGAGGTAAACCACGTCGCCAACGTTCAGGCTTGCCAAATCTTCGTCACTTATTGGAGTGGTCAGGATCTTTTTCACAGTACTACGCCTTCATGGGAGAGGATGTCATAAGTGAGGTCGGCATTGATGCGGATCTTGCCGCGGCGGTGCGCCCAGCAACCTGTCGATACCGCGACGCCGATGGTTGAGGGGTGTCGGGCCGACGATTCGATGTTCACGCCCATCACGCTGCTGTTGCCCGTCAAACCCTGGGGGCCAATGCCGATTTCGTTCAGGCCTTCCTCCAGCAGCTTCTCCATCATCGCTGCACTTTCGTTGGGATGGCTGGAATCCACTTCGCGCAGGATGGCCTTTTTCGAAAGGCGTGCCGCGGTCTCGACCGAGGTCGATACACCCACGCCTACCAGCAAAGGCGGGCAAGCGTTGACACCGCGGGAGGTAATGACATCGAAGACGAACTCTGTGACCCCTTCGTAGCCTTGCCCTGGCATCAGCACCTTGGCCGAGCCCGGCAACGTACAGCCACCACCCGCCATGTACACATCGACAATGGCGTAGTCGGCATCGGGGATGATTTCCCAGTCCAGCCACGGGATCTTCGAGCCGGTGTTGGTGCCGGTGTTCTTTTCGATGAAGGTTTCAACTGCGTTGTGGCGTAGCGGGCCCTTGATGGTCGCCTCCTTGGTGGCGTTCTCGAGGATGCCCTCCATTTCGCCCAGCAGCGGGAAGCGTGCACCGGCGGAAATGAAATACTGGATCACACCGGTATCCTGACAGCTGGGGCGGTTCAGCTTGTCAGCGTAATCCTGGTTGTCGGCCATCGAGTCGTAGACGGCGATGGCCAGCGGGTTGGTTTCCGCTGCGCGCAGCTTGGCGGTCTTTTCTTTTACATCCTTGGGCAGGCGCTTGCCGATGTAGGCGGTGAACTTCGCCAAGACGTCGGTCAGCGATTCCACAGCGGCTTCTTTGTCTACGGTTTCCATGTTTACTTCCTCAGTGCATCACAAGGTTTTTTGGGTCAGAGTCAATGGCAGGCTTGGCAGCCGAAGGCAGTGATTCGCTTTTTTCTGGCTCGCCCACCACTTGGCCATCCAAGACCTGATTCATCCTGGTGCTATCGAGGGCGCCGACCCATTTGGCGATGGCCATGGTGCCCACGGCGTTGCCGATGGTGTTGGTAATGGCGCGAGCCTCAGACATGAAGCGGTCTACGCCAAGAAGCAGAACCATGCCGGCTACAGGGATGTTGTCCATGGTGGCCAGGGTTGCGGCCAGGGTGATGAAGCCCGAACCCGTGACGCCTGCAGAGCCTTTGGATGTGAGCAGGAGCACGCCCAGGACGATCAGCTGGTCCATGAGGGTCAGTGGGGTATTGGTTGCCTGCGCGATGAATATCGCCGCCATTGTGTAGTAGATGCATTGGCCGTCAGGGTTGAAAGTCAGCCCCGAAGGAATGACCAGGCCTACTACCGGTTTCGAGACGCCGACCTTCTCCAGTTTGTTCATCATTTGTGGCACAACAGACTCCGATGAGCTGGTGCCCAATACGGTGAACAGCTCCTCCCGCAGGTACTTGAGGAACTTCCACAAGCTGAACCCAGACATCCGAGCGATTGAGCCGAGAACGATCACCACGAACAGGAAGCAGGTCACGTACATAGTTGCCATCAGCTTGCCCAGCGAAACGATGGAGCCCAGGCCATATTTGCCGACGGTGAAAGCCATGGCGCCACAGGCTGCCAGCGGAGCAATGCGCATCACCATGCCGACGATGTAGAACATGCCGTGAGAAAACGACTCGAGCACATCGACTACGGGCTTGCCGCGTTCTCCTAGATTGGCCAGCGCAATGCCGAGTAAGGTCGAGAACAGCAGAATCTGCAGGATTTCGTTCTTGGCAAAGGCATCCACTACGCTGCCGGGGATTACATGCAACAAGAAGTCGGTGAAGCCGCCCGATCCGCTAACGGCAGCAGCGGTGTAGGTAGAGATGGCATTGCTATCCAGGGTGGCAGGGTCGATGTTCATGCCTTGGCCAGGTTGCACCAGGTTCACAACGATCAGGCCCAGCAACAATGCGAAAGAGGAGAGAACCTCGAAGTAGATCAGGGCCCGGGCACCGACACGGCCGAGCTCCTTCATGTTTTCCATTTTGGCGATGCCGAGAACCACGGTTGCAAAGATGATCGGTGCAAAAACCATCTTGATCAGTTTGATGAAGGCATCACCCAGTGGCTTCATGTCTGCGCCGACCTCCGGCCAGAGCACGCCTAGCAGTACCCCAATTGAGACGCCAATCAGTACCTGCACATACAGCTTACTTATCCATCGTTTGGCCATTGCCGTCTCCGAATTATTGTTGTGAGTCGGATTTATGTGGCGACTGGGCTAAGCGGCAGACAGGCAAGACCGGCAAAGCTAAATAGCCCAGCGTTTTTGTGGTTAATCAGGCAGGCCTAAGGTAATGGTTTTTTCTGAGTGGTGTAATAGACTCAGATTTAAGACATTATTTCCTTGAGGTTAATTATGAATCCTGTGTCGGAACTTGCTTTTTTCAGCCAGTTGGTGGCGGCTGGCAGCCTGGCAGCGACAGCCCGTGAGCTGAACCTCACTCCCCCCGCTGTAACCAAGCGGCTTGCGCAATTGGAGAAGCGTCTCGGCGTTCGTTTGTTGAACCGAACGACGCGCAGCATCAGCCTCACGGCCGAAGGTGAGACGTACCTGATCAATGCAAAACGCATTCTCGGCGAGATCGAGGAGATGGAGCGGCAGGTATCCAGCAGCAGGGCCGAGCCAAAGGGTTTGTTGCGCGTGAATGCACCGCTGGGCTTCGGCCGCACCCATGTAGGGCCAGCCATCTCACTCTTCGCCAAGCGCTATCCAGAGGTTGAAGTTCAGCTTCACCTGACGGACCGGCCTATCCATCTCCCTGATGACGCAATTGACGTGGCGATCCGTTTTGGTGAACTGCCTGATTCAAGGCTCATTGCCAGGAAAATAGCGGTTAATCGCCGACGTTTGTGTGCAAGCCCTGAGTACTTACGTACCCACGGAACTCCTGAGACGGCAAAAGACCTGGTCCGGCACAACTGTATCGTGTTGCGTCAAAATGAATCCGCATTCGGGATATGGCGTATGTCTAAAGGCAAACAGTTCGACGCCATCAAGGTCCACGGGAGCTTGAGTACTAACGATGGAGAGGTAGCGTTGACTTGGGCGCTGGACGGGCATGGGATATTGATGCGAGCGGAATGGAACCTGGCCGGTTATCTACGTACAGGTCAGCTTGTGGAAGTCTTGAACGATTATGAGACCGAGCCGGCAGACATTTACGCTGTCTATTTAGAACGCCTGAATTTATCTGCGAAAGTCGCTTATTTTGTTGATCATTTACGAGAGTTTTTCAAAAGCAAAGCTGAGAACCCTACTGGCGGTCTTGATGCGTGGAAATGACGCTGGCGAAGCCGCATCGGCTTGGTTGAGTTACGCCTGATGATGCGCATGAGGTCTTCTTGGCGATCCTCCCGCGTTAAAAAATGAAGCCAGGGGCGAGCATGAACGGCAGAAGGTTGGGCCGTTCCACGCGAAGAGGCGGTTTGGATTGCCATCGGCGCCGCCGGCACAACCCTTGTCGACACACAGTGTTTGGGTGATGGCGCATTATTTAACTTTGCGCCGGTAGCCCATGAATGCTTGCGCGCGCCCCTCACGACTTGCTTAGGTGTCAGCGACACCTTTCAACGTGCACCAGTTTGCGTCCTTAATCGAGACCTATACTGAACAGCAACGTTCCATTCCCTGCCCGCCATTCCCTATAAGGATCTGAACCATGACAGCATCCAAACTCGTCGCCCTGGCTTTGGCGGGTGTTCTTTTTCCTGCTCTAACCCTTGCCCAGCAGGCCTCCAGCGCCGCCGAGCCGACTCAACAGTCGATGAACATTGAGCAATTTGATCAGGAGATGGCGAAGGCTCAAGAAAATCTGAAAAAAATGCAGGATCAAATGAGCCTGATCCACAAAACTACCGATCCAGTCCAGCGCCAGAAACTCATGCAAGATCACCAGGCCATGATGCAGCAAGGAATGCTCATGATGAAGGGAATGATGGGGTGCTGCGGCGGCATGATGGGCGGTCGCATGATGGGGAGCGGCCACATGATGGGCTGGGGGCAGATGAGCAGCCATTACGCCGGAATGACGCCTGAGCAGATGAAGCAGCACCAATACATGATGGACAGATACATGGGAATGCAACAGATGATGATGGATCAGATGATGCAGCATCAGCAGCAGATGGGCACGCCGTCTCGCTAACCTAATACCCGCCACCGGCCAGCAAGGGTGACGCTGACCGATAGCTTCGAAGGAGGTGGGGGTCGCCGTTGCGTATGCTGCGGCCAACGGGCAATCAAACGCTACGTGTCACGCCGCCATCGACCTTGATGTTCTGCCCGGTGATGTAGGCAGCGCCTTCGCTGGCGAGAAACGCGATGGTGGCGGCGATTTCCTCGCGGGTGCCATAGCGTTTGAGCGGCACGCTGTCGCGGCGCTGTTCGGTGGCCGGCAGGCTGTCGATCCAGCCGGGGAGGACGTTGTTGATCCTCACGTTGTCCCCGGCGAATTGGTCGGCGAAGATTTTGGTGAATGCGGCCAAGCCCGAACGGAACACTGCAGACGTCGGGAACAGCTCACTCGGCTCGAACGCCCAGGCGGTGGAAATGTTGATGATCACGCCCCCTTTCTGGCGCTGCATGTAGGGCGTCACCAGGCGAGTCGGGCGAATGACATTGAGCAGATAGGTGTCCATGCCCTTGTGCCAGTCTTCGTCGCTGATTTCCAGGATTGGCGCGCGCGGACCATGGCCGGCGCTATTGACCAGCACGTCGATGCGCCCCCACTTTTCCACCACGGCATCGACCAGGCGTTTCAGGTCCTCAACCGACTGGTTGCTACCTGTTATACCCACACCGCCAAGCTCGGCAGCCAGCGCTTCGCCCTTGCCCGAGGAGGACAGGATGCCGACCTTGAACCCGTCAGCGGCCAGGCGCCGTGCCGCTGCCGCGCCCATACCACTGCCACCTGCTGTAATGATCGCAACTTTTTCTACTGACATGCTGCCTCCGGAACGTTAATGGCTGAATGCTTAGGTGCACTAAAATTAGCAGCAGTCGTGGCCGCGAGGGAGACAGCTAAACTTCACCAAGGCAGTAGATTAACTATTGCCTGCTTGTTGCTTGAGCCAGCGCTGGACAATGCCTAGCGACTCCGGCTGCTGCAACTTTCGTGGCCATACCAGATAGAACGACTTATCGAGCCTGAGTTGCTGAGCGAAGACCTGGGTCAGCCTGCCCGCGACGAGGTCATCACTGACGAACGCCAGGCTTGCCAACGCAATACCCTGACCACTGATGGCGGCATCGATGGCCAATGAAGTCTGGTTGAACCGCAGGTTTTTGGCAGTCGCTTGCCCGTGTTGCGGGAACAGTTGTGCAAGGAACCGAGGCCAGAAATCATGGGCATCGTGAAGCAGGGTGAACGCTTGAAGCTGCTCGAAGCTGGTGGGGACTTTGCTGGCTTCGAACAACCTTGGGCTGGCCACGGCGACGATATGCTGTTCCATCAACAGTTCGCTGTTCAAACCCGCGCCGATGTCGGGCTTGCCATAGCGGACTGCGAGATCCACGCCGTCGGTATTGAAGTGGGACAGCCGATCTGTGGCCAGTACACGTAAATCGATGTCCGGATGGCTGTGCGCAAAGCGGCCCAGCCGGGGAATGAGCCATTTGGAGGCAAAGGTCGGTGTCACGCTGACCGTCAGGTGAGACGCCTGTGGCCGCAGCAGGCGGGTTGCCTCATCGATCATCGCCAAGGCGTTGCGAATGCTGCCGCTGTAGCCCAGCCCCGCATCGGTCAGTGCCAGGCCCCGGGGCAGGCGCTCGAACAAACGAAGGTTCAGGCTCGCTTCCAGCCCGCGTATCTGTTGTGCCACTGCCGCCTGGGTCACCCCCAGCTCGTCGGCGGCCAGGCGAAAGTTCAGGTGGCGGGCAACCACTTCGAACACACGTAGCGCATTGAGTGAGGGCAAATCAGGGAAACCGTTTGGCATGGCGATGGACAGGGTCGGGCTGGAGGATTCACCCACGAGGCTACTCGCCGAGCGCCTGTAAAGAAACCCGCGCCACCGCAGGCAATCCGCCACGCTGCGCAGCAAGCCCTCTGTTGGCGGCTGCACATTTTCATTGTTCAGCTTGACGCGTGAAATTTTTCATGTAAATTTTCATGAAAAATAAGTCTAAAAATTTCACGGCAGTCCGAAACGATGAAGAGACACGAAGAGGTTGAAGCCCTCGCGATCCTTATTCACGACCTGCGCAAATTCAAGAACCTGACCTTGGGTGAACTGGCCGAGCGCATCAACCGCTCGGTGGGTTTCCTCTCCCAGGTCGAACGCGGCGTTTCGCGCCCGACCGTGGCAGACCTCACCGCTATCAGCGAAGCGCTCGGCGTATCAACCGCGTACTTCTACAACCTGAGCAAGCCCCGCAGCATTGGCTGGGTCACGCGCCCTAACGAGCGGCGCACGCTGTACCTGGAGTCGGGCATCACCGACGTGCTGGCTTCGCCGACCATCGCAGGCGCCTTCTCCATGCTCGACAGCCTTCTCGAGCCGGGCGCCACCAGTGGGGAGGCGTACTTGAGCGACCGTTCCGAGCAGGGCTGTTTCGTGCTCGAGGGCGAACTCACGGTGTGGCTGGACCAGGGCGATGCCGTGACCCTGCAAGCCAACGACTGCTTCCAGCTGCAACCCCATGCGCCGTTCCGTTACGCCAACCTGACGGACAGAACTACCCGTGTGCTCTGGGTCTTCAATTGAATTCGTTCACCTCACAAGGATAAGAAGATGAGTGTCATCTTTCCGGACCTGCTGGCTGAAGTGCGCTCGTTCCGAGCAGAACACCCGGCAATTCGCTATGTCGACCTGATTGCGCTGGACATCCCCGGGCACTTCTACGGCAAGCGCTACCCCATGGACATGCTGGAAAAAGTCGCAGCCGGTGCGCCACTGAAGCTGCCGCAGAACTGCGTGCTGCTGGGTACCCAGGGCGGCCTTTACCCGATTGGTGACTATTGCTTCGCCGACGGCGACCCGGATGCCGCCCGGCGCCTGGTGCCGGGTACGCTGAAACCGGTGCGTTGGGAGAAGGAAGTGATCGCCCAGATGCTGATCACATCCGACGGCACCGCAAAGCCGATCGAGTTCGAGCCCCGTGAAGTGCTGGCGCGTGTGCTTCAGCGTCTGGCCAAGCGTGGCATCCGCCCGGTGGTGGCGTTCGAACTGGAGTTCTACCTGTTCGACCGCAAGCTTGATAACGGCCTGCCACAGTACCCACGTGACACGGCAACCGAGGATGAAGACGATCAGCCGAACATGCACATCGAGCGGTTGTCGCGCTTCTCGTCGGTCCTGCACGAGATGGTCGATGGCGCCAACGAGCAGGGCGTGCCGGCGAACGTCATCACCGCAGAGCTGGGCCCAGGCCAGTTCGAGATCAACTTCTCGCACAGCGACGATGCCCTCAGTGCGGCGGACTGGTCGGCACTGTTCTGCCGCAGTACCCGCGGTATCGCGATGAAGCACGGCTACCGTGCCAGCTTCATGAGCAAGCCCTACCTGGACGCGCCAGGCAGCGGCATGCATGTGCACGTCAGCCTGTACGACGAAGCCGGCAATAACATCCTGGCGGGAAGCGAACAGCGCAAGCTGCGCCATGCGGTGGCAGGCTGCCTGGAGCTGCTGCCGCACTGCATGCCGATCTTTGCCCCCAACCACAATGCCTACCGACGTTATGGCGCCATGGTCAACGCGGCGAGCAAGGCCAGCTGGGGTTTCGAAGACCGTGACGCGTGCATCCGCATCCCCGAGTCCGACCCGCGCAACCTGCGCATCGAGCACCGCCTCGCTGGCGCCGACGCCAACCCGTATCTGGTACTGGCGGCCATTTTGACCGGGATGGAGCATGGTCTGGATCGCGGCGTGGAGCCCATCGCCCCGCTGAACGACAACCGCCAGAGCGGCATCGACTTCCCCAAGGATGCCCTCAGCGCCTTGGCCGCCATGCGTCACCACCCGGTGGTCAACGAAGGCCTGGGCAGCGAGTTCGTGATGGTCTATTGCGAAAACAAATACCAGGAGCAACTGGACTTCATGCACCACATCGATGCCCGCGAATACCGCTGGTTCCTGTAGGTGCCGAGGTTGGAACAGCGACGCTGCACCCTCCCTTTCTACCGTTTCAATACAACGCGCAATATGGATTTGCCGGAGGAAGATATGCCACGTGTGCCCGTGATCGGCATTACCGCATGCACCAGCATGATTGAGCTGCATGCAACCCAGACCATCAGCGAGAAGTACGCGCGCGCGGCAGCCAAGGCGGCGTGTGGGCTGCCCATCGTCATTCCCAGCCTCGGTGAGTTGATGAACAGCGCCGATATTCTTGACGTGGTGGATGGGCTGATCTTCACCGGTTCGCCGTCCAACATCGAGCCGTACCACTACAACGGCCCGGCCAGTGCTGCGGGCACCCATCACGACCCTCTGCGCGATGCCACCACGTTGCCGCTGATGCGCGCCGCCATCGCCGCCGGTGTACCGGTACTCGGCATTTGCCGTGGCTTCCAGGAAATGAACGTGGCGCTGGGTGGCACCCTGCACCAGAAGGTTCACGAGACCGGCATGTTCATGGACCACCGCGAAGGCAAGGATGAGCCCCTCGACAAGCAATATGGGCCGCGCCACACCCTGCATGTAGAGCCTGGCGGCATGCTCGACCGTATGGGCTTGCCGGCAATATTCGACGTCAATTCCATCCACGGCCAAGGCATCGACGTACTGGCCCCCGGGCTGAGGGTGGAAGCGCTGGCGCCCGATGGCCTGGTGGAAGCGATTTCGGTCGAGAACAGCAAGGGTTTTGCCCTGGGTGTGCAATGGCACCCCGAGTTCCAGGTCATGGATAACCCCCATTACCTGGCCATCTTCCAGTCCTTTGGCAAGGCCTGCCGGCACCGCTCGGTACTGCGCCAGAGGCTGTTGCTGTCTGCCTGAGCAGCGGCCTTTCCCACCTGTAAAAAATACCCTCGCAGCGCGGCTGCGCAACTTGATGGAGTGAAGTCAATGAGTGAACAGAATTCGCAGACCCTTGCCTGGCAAACCATGAGCCGCGACCATCACCTGGCCCCGTTCAGCGATGTCAGGCAACTGGCCGAGAAAGGCCCGCGCATCATCACCTCGGCCAAGGGCGTGTACCTGTGGGACAGCGAGGGCAACAAGATTCTCGATGGCATGGCCGGCCTGTGGTGCGTGGCGGTCGGCTATGGTCGCGATGAGCTGGCCGATGTCGCCAGCCAGCAGATGAAGCAGTTGCCTTACTACAACCTGTTCTTCCAGACCGCGCACCCGCCCGCGCTGGAGCTGGCCAAGGCGATCGCCGAGGTGGCCCCGCAAGGCATGAACCACGTGTTCTTCACCGGTTCCGGCTCCGAAGGCAACGACACCGTGCTGCGCATGGTCCGCCATTACTGGGCTCTGAAGGGCCAGAAGAACAAGAAGGTCATCATTGGCCGCATCAACGGCTACCACGGCTCTACCGTGGCGGGCGCGGCCTTGGGCGGCATGAGTGGCATGCACCAGCAGGGCGGGGTGATCCCGGATGTCGTGCACATCCCGCAGCCGTACTGGTTTGGCGAAGGCGGCGACATGACCGAGGCCGACTTCGGTGTGTGGGCGGCCGAGCAACTGGAGAAGAAGATCCTCGAAGTTGGCGTGGACAACGTTGCCGCCTTCATCGCCGAGCCGATCCAGGGCGCCGGTGGCGTGATCATTCCGCCGCAGACCTATTGGCCGAAGATCAAGGACATCCTGGCCAGGTACGACATCCTCTTCGTCGCCGACGAAGTGATCTGCGGGTTCGGCCGTACCGGTGAGTGGTTCGGCACCGATTATTACGACCTCAAGCCTGACCTGATGACCATCGCCAAGGGCCTGACCTCCGGTTACATCCCCATGGGCGGGGTGATCGTGCGTGACGAGGTGGCCAAGGTGATCAGCGAAGGCGGCGACTTCAACCACGGCTTCACCTATTCCGGCCACCCGGTGGCGGCAGCGGTGGGCCTGGAGAACCTGCGGATCCTGCGTGACGAGCAGATCATCCAGCAGGTGCACGATACAACCGCGCCTTATCTGCAACAACGCCTGCGCGAACTGGCCGACCACCCGCTGGTAGGCGAAGTGCGCGGCCTGGGCATGCTCGGTGCGATCGAGTTGGTGAAAGACAAGGCCACCCGGGCCCGTTATGAAGGCAAAGGTGTCGGCATGATCTGTCGCCAGCACTGCTTCGACAACGGCCTGATCATGCGCGCTGTAGGCGACACCATGATCATCGCGCCACCGCTGGTGATCAGTATCGAAGAGATCGACGAACTGGTGGAAAAAGCCCGCAAGTGCCTGGACCTGACCTATGAGGCTGTTCGGTAAGGACGGAGGGCCTGGTTAGCTGTTCTCAGCACCTGTGAGATCGAGCGCCGCCTGCGCGGTGCTCGATCGGTGCCGCAATCGTACATTTCACGTCAGGCACCTTCCGCAAAGCATTTTGCTTTGTGAAATGAATCCTGTACTTTTCTGGGCATCCATTTCCCGTCTGAAAGTCGCGATTCAACCATGAAAGTGCACGAAGAAATCGAAGGCCTGGCAGTACTGATTCGCGACCTGCGCAAGTTCAAGGGCCTGACACTGGGCGAGCTGGCACAGCGCATCGGCCGTTCGGTGGGCTTTCTGTCCCAGGTCGAACGCGGCGTGTCACGCCCGACTGTGGCCGATCTCACAGCCATCAGCGAAGAGCTCGGTGTATCCACAGCCTACTTCTACAAGCTGGACAAACCCCGCGAACTCGACTGGGTGACCCGCCCGCACGAGCGTCGCACGCTGCACCTGGCGGGTGGCATCACCGATGTGCTGGCATCGCCCTCCATAACGGGTGCGTTTTCCATGCTCGATAGCCATTTGCAGCCGGGGGCCAGCAGTGGCGAGGAGTACCTGGACGACAGCTCGGAGCAGGGTTGCTTCGTGCTCGAAGGCGAACTGACGGTGTGGTTGGGCGATGCTGACCCGGTCACGCTGTACGCCAATGACAGTTTTCAGTTGCAACCCCACGCCCGTTTTCGGTATGCCAACCTGACAGACAAGCCCACACGCGTGCTTTGGGTGTTCAGCTGAGGGCCGTCGCACAGGCATGCGCTTGTGCCTGGGCTGGCCGGGAAAGTTGGCCTGCAAGCAATGTGCTGGCTGCATGGGGTATCCTTGCACCACGCAATCAACTTCGAAGCAGTGAATGAACAATGGGTTTTGAACAACTAGCTGAGCTACGAGACCGCCTGCGGGCGGAAAAAGGGCAGGTAAAGGCCGAGAGCGCGAAACCGCCCAAGCGCAAGTCGCCCCCGCAGGCGAAGCCGCGTGAGATGGACCCGGCGGTGGCAGCGATCTGGCCACTGCAGAAGCATTTTCCCTTGGCTTTCCCGGTCAACCCGGCCCCCAAGGTGCCGCTCAAGGAGGGCATTTTCAAGGATGCCGAGCAACACCTGGAGCTGCTTGGGTTAACCCGTGAACAGCTCAAGCTGGGCATTTCCACGTGGTGCCGGGGCGCTCGATACTGGGCGAGCATGGTGGAGAATGCTCCGCGCCTTGACTTGAACGGTCAGGCCGCGGGTACTGTGACCGCCGCTCAGGCGCTGCATGCCAAGCAGCAGGCTGCGCGGCAACGCAGCCAGGATCGACGCAATCGAGCGAAGTCAAAGGCCCAGGTCCAGGCCCAGGCTCCGGCCCCCGCCGCCGACACCGCAACGGTGAAGTCTACCGACTGAACTCAGTCGCGTTCTGCCCCGTAGCCATGCTGGATGGCAGCCCATTGCCGGGGCTGCCGTCTGGCAGGCCCGGCAATGGACCAGGTTCGGTTTCGAGGGCCTGGTGCATGCAACGATGGTTTCAAGACCCACCTGATCGGCAAGCCGCGGCAGATGATGCCGGGGCGTAACCACGTTCGTCGGTTTCAGAATGCGCCTGGTCGCTCGCATGCAACCCCTCGGCGCTACAAGTGCCATGCTAGCAGGATGCCCAAGGGTCAGTGCGCGCAGACGTGCGGCCGTGGGCGAGGAGGCCGCCAGTACCACGCAACTGTGACGTGGGCGGTGCGCCGCAGCAGAACACGCCGGAAACCTGCCCCTTAAAAAAAATCAGGCAGGGTCCGTGATGCCGAGGTCCGCTGTATGCCTGATGAATTGCTCCACCTGCCTGTAATCCAGCGCATTCTGGCCCGCGACAAGGACACCCCGGGTGCCCTGTTGCCGATCCTGCATGCCGTCCAGCACGAGCTGGGTTACATCCCCGACGCTTCTGTTCCCGAGATCGCCCATGCCCTCAACCTCAGCCTGGCTGAAGTGCGTGGGGTTATCAGTTTTTATCACGACTTCCGCACCGCGCCGCCCGCTCGCCACACCCTGCGCCTGTGCCGTGCCGAATCGTGCCAGAGCCGTGGCGCCGAAGCCCTGGCCGCGCAATTGCGTGAACAGTTGGCACTGGACGATCACGGCACCAGCGCCGACGGCGCCATCAGCCTGCGCCCTGTTTATTGCCTGGGTGCCTGTGCCTGCTCGCCAGCGCTGGAGCTGGACGGCCAGGTGCACGCGCGCCTCACCCCTGAGCGCCTGCGGGACTTGGTCAACGGTTGCCGGGAGGACTCAGCATGCTGAAGCTGTATATTCCCTGTGATTCGGTAGCCCGTGCCGTGGGTGCCGATCAGGTTGCCGAGGCCCTGCTGCATGAGGCCGAGCGCCGCCAGTTGCCGCTGGACATCCAGCGCACCAGCTCGCGCGGGCTTTACTGGCTGGAGCCGCTGATCGAGTGCGACAGTGCGCAAGGGCGCCTGGGTTTCGGCCCGATTACGCCACACGATGTGCCGTCACTGCTTGATGCCTTGGCGGGCGAACCCGGTGGCCACTCGCTGGCACTGGGGCCGGTCGAAGAAATACCCTATCTCAAGACCCAGCAACGCTTGCTGTTCGCACGCGCGGGCATCACCCGCCCATTGTCACTGGACGACTATCGTGCCCATGGCGGTTTCGCAGGCCTCGAGGCCGCCGTGGCGCTGGACGGTGCCGAAGTGGTTGCCGCAGTGCTCGATTCCGGCCTGCGTGGCCGTGGTGGTGCGGCGTTCCCGGCCGGCATCAAGTGGCGCACTGTGCGTGATGCTGGCGCCGGGCAGAAGTACGTGGTGTGCAACGCCGACGAGGGTGACTCGGGCACGTTCGCTGATCGCATGCTGATGGAGGGCGACCCCTTCCTGCTGATCGAGGGCATGATCATTGCCGGCCTCGCCGTGGGTGCCGACAAGGGTTATATCTATGTGCGCTCGGAGTATCCCGATGCCATCCGGGTACTCGACCAGGCCTTCGCCATCGCGCGTGACGCTGGCTACCTGGGTGCTGACGTAGCCGGCAGCGGCCAGGCGTTCGACCTGGAGGTGCGGGTGGGCGCCGGCGCCTATATTTGCGGGGAAGAAACCGCGCTGCTCGAATCCATCGAAGGCAAGCGTGGCATTGTCCGCGCCAAGCCACCGCTGCCTGCGCTGCAAGGGTTGTTCGGCCTGCCGACGCTGGTGCACAACGTGCTTACGCTGGCTTCGGTGCCCATCATTCTGGCCAAGGGGGCAGCGTTCTATCGCGATTTCGGCATGGGCCGCTCGCTGGGCACCATGCCGTTCCAACTGGCCGGCAACATTCGCCAGGGTGGCCTGGTCGAGCGCGCGTTCGGCCTGACCCTGCGCGAGCTGGTGGAAGGCTATGGCGGTGGCACGGCCAGTGGCCGGCCGCTGAAGGCCGCGCAGGTCGGTGGCCCGCTTGGTGCCTGGGTACCCCCCAGCCATTTCGACACCCCACTGGACTATGAAGCGTTTGCTGCCGTGGGCGCGATGCTCGGCCACGGCGGTGTGGTGGTGGCCGACGATACGTTGAACATGGCCAGCATGGCGCGTTTCGCCCTGCAGTTCTGTGCCGAAGAGTCCTGCGGCAAGTGCACCCCGTGCCGCATCGGCTCCACCCGGGGCATGGAAGTGGTCGACCGGTTGATCGCCAGCAGTGACATCACCGAGCGCCATGACCAGGCGCTGTTGCTGCGCGACCTGTGCGACACCCTGCAGTACGGTTCGTTGTGCGCCATGGGCGGTATGACTGCCTATCCGGTGGCCAGCGCGCTCAAGTACTTCCCCGCCGATTTTGGGCTGACCACCACGGAGGCCGCACAGTGATCAATTTCTTCGACCCCGCTTCTGATAAAAGCAGCGACCTCGGCACCCCGGCCCGCGAAAGCGACGTGCAGATCAGCCTGAGCATCGACGGCCGCGCCATCAGCGTGCCTGCTGGCACCTCGGTCATGCGCGCCGCCGCCATGCTGGGCACCAGCATCCCCAAACTGTGCGCCACCGACAGCCTCGAAGCCTTCGGCTCCTGCCGCATGTGCATGGTGGAAATCGAAGGCATGCGCGGCTACCCGGCATCCTGCACCACGCCAGTCAGCGAAGGCATGGTGGTGCGTACCGAAACCCCGCGCCTGGCCGGCCTGCGTCGCAACGTGATGGAGCTGTACATTTCCGACCACCCGCTGGACTGCCTGACCTGTTCGGCCAACGGCAACTGCGAGCTGCAGACCGTCGCCGGCCAGGTGGGCCTGCGTGAGGTGCGCTACGGCTATGACGGCGCCAACCACCTGGACGAGAAAAAAGACGTTTCCAACCCGTATTTCGACTACGAGCCGAGCAAGTGCATCGTCTGCAGCCGCTGTGTGCGCGCCTGCGAGGACATCCAGGGTACGTTCGCCCTGACCATTACCGGGCGCGGTTTCGAATCGCGGGTGGCGGCAGCGGGTGGCGAAAACTTCCTGGCTTCCGAATGCGTGTCGTGCGGCGCCTGCGTGCAGGCCTGCCCGACCGCGACCCTCACGGAAAAGAGCCTGGTGCAGCTTGGCCAGCCTGAGCGTTCGGTCATTACCACCTGCGCCTACTGCGGCGTTGGCTGCTCGTTCCGCGCCGAAATCAAGGGTGACCAGCTGGTGCGCATGGTCCCGGACAAGAACGGTGGCGCCAACCACGGCCACGCCTGCGTCAAGGGCCGCTTTGCCTGGGGCTACGCCACCCACCCGGACCGCATCACCAAACCGATGATCCGCAAGCGCCTGGAAGACCCGTGGCAGGAAGTCAGCTGGGACGAGGCCGTGACCTATGCCGCCAGCGAGTTCCGCCGCATCCAGCTCAAATACGGGCGCGACTCCATCGGCGGCATCACCTCCAGCCGCTGTACCAACGAAGAAGCCTACCTGGTGCAAAAACTGGTGCGCACGGCGTTTGGTAACAACAACGTCGACACCTGCGCACGGGTGTGCCATTCGCCCACCGGTTATGGCCTGAAGCAGACCCTGGGTGAGTCAGCCGGCACGCAAAGCTTCGACTCGGTGATGCAGGCCGACGTTGTGCTGGTGATTGGCGCCAACCCCACCGACGCCCACCCGGTGTTCGGCTCGCAACTCAAGCGCCGCCTGCGCCAGGGGGCGCGGCTGATCGTGATCGACCCACGGCGCATCGACCTGGTCGACTCGCCGCACGCCCGCGCCGACCTGCACCTGCAACTGCGCCCGGGCACCAACGTGGCCATGCTCAACGCCCTGGCCCACGTGATCGTCACCGAGGGCCTGCTGGCCCAGCGCTTCATCGATGCCCGCTGCGAAACCGAAGACTTTGCCCGTTGGCGCGACTTCGTCAGCCTGCCAGACAACGCTCCCGAGGTGCTCGGCCCGGTTTGTGGCGTGCCACCTGAGCAGATCCGCGCTGCGGCACGGCTGTATGCCACCGGCGGCAACGCGGCCATCTACTACGGCCTGGGTGTGACCGAGCACAGCCAAGGCAGCACCGCAGTGATGGGCATTGCCAACCTGGCCATGGCCACTGGCAACATCGGCCGTGAAGGGGTAGGGGTGAACCCGCTGCGCGGGCAGAACAACGTGCAGGGCTCGTGCGACATGGGCTCGTTCCCCCACGAGCTGCCCGGCTACCGGCATGTCTCCAACGAGGGCGTGCGCGCCGAGTTCGAACGGGCCTGGGGCGTGACCTTGCAGCCCGACCCGGGTCTGCGCATTCCCAATATGTTCGAGGCGGCGCTGGATGGCAGCTTCAAGGCGCTGTACTGCCAGGGTGAGGACATCGCCCAGAGCGACCCCAACACCCAGCACGTCACGGCGGCCTTGCTCGCCATGGAGTGCGTGGTGGTGCAGGACATTTTCCTCAACGAAACTGCCAAGTTCGCCCATGTGTTCCTGCCGGGCAGTTCGTTCCTGGAAAAGGACGGCACCTTCACCAACGCCGAGCGGCGTATTTCGCGGGTGCGCAAGGTCATGGAGCCGCTGGCAGGCAAGGCCGACTGGGAAGCTACCGTGGCCCTGGCCAACGCCCTGGGCTACCCGATGAACTACCGCCACCCGTCCGAGATCATGGACGAGATCGCCCGCCTGACGCCGACCTTCCGTCGTGTCAGCTACGCGGAAATCGACCGCCATGGCAGCCTGCAGTGGCCGTGCAACGACGCTGCGCCAGACGGCACGCCGACCATGCACATCGACCAGTTCGTGCGTGGCAAGGGCCGCTTCATGCTCACCGGCTACGTGCCCACCGATGAAAAGGTCAACAACCGCTACCCGTTGCTGCTGACCACCGGGCGCATTCTCAGCCAGTACAACGTCGGCGCCCAGACCCGGCGCACTGCCAACGTTGCCTGGCATGATGCCGACCGCCTGGAGATCCACCCGACCGACGCGGAAAGCCGTGGCATCCACGACGGTGACTGGGTCGGCATCGGCAGCCGCGCCGGGCAGACTGTGCTGCGTGCCAAGGTCAGTGCGCGGGTGGCGCCGGGCGTGGTGTACACCACCTTCCACTTCCCGGAGTCGGGTGCCAACGTGATCACCACCGACAACTCCGACTGGGCAACCAACTGCCCCGAGTACAAGGTGACGGCAGTGGAAGTGGTGAAAGTATTCCAGCCATCGCAATGGCAGAAGCGCTATCAGGACTTCAGTGATGAACAGCAGCGGCTGCTGAAAGAGCGCCGTGCTGCGGAGAAAGCCGAGGTTCGCCGATGAGCAGTGAAAACCTGGTCAAGATGGCCAACCAGATTGCCCATTACTTCGACAGCGAGCCTGATCCGGCGCTGGCGGTGCAAGGGGTGCGGCAGCATTTGCAGAGCTTCTGGACGCCGGCCATGCGCCGGCAGCTGGCGGAGTGGAGCGAGGCCCATGCGGGGGAGGGGCTTGACCCGAAGGTGCGGGAGGCGTTGGTCTAGATTCCCGGGCGGCAACGGAACCTTGGGGCGGGTTTGCCTGCGAATGTGGCGTTGAAATCAATGACGCATTCGCGGGTGAACCCGCTCCTACAAGGGGCCTGCATATTGCCTACTCAGCCGCGGGCCAGCTCCGCCAGGTGGGCGATGGCTTCTTCGCTCTTGAGCACCAGCACATCGCCCTCCAGCGCATCCAGCACCACTTCCGAGGTATTGCCAATCAACGCCCCGGAAATCCCCGTGCGGCACACCGTGCCTATCACGGTCACCACTGCATTGAGCTTCTTTTCGGTATGTGGAATCAACACATCCGCTGGCCCTTCGGCCACGTGCAGGCACTCATCGCTGATGCCGTATTCGGCCTGGAACGCCTTGCATGCTTCACGGTAGCGTTTTTCGATCGTATCGCTCAGCTGGTAGGCCGGGTCCGACGCTGACAGCATCGGCGACGGGTGGGCGCTGATGACATGCAGTTCTCCCTTGGCCAGTTTGGCAATCTCGAAGCCGTGGTCGATGATGCTGGCATGCAGGCGGCGGTGGTCTTCGTCCTGGTTACCCACGTCCACCGCCGCCAAAATCTTGCCCCCGGTCCACGGCCGTTCGCTCTTGACCATCAGCACGGTACCCGGGCATTGGCGCAGCAGCTTCCAGTCGCTGGGGGTGAGCAGGGCCTTTTTCAGCGGGTTGTCCGGGCGGTGTTCCTTGATCACCAGTTCGCAGCCTTCGGCCTGCTGTACATGGATGATGGTGTCGTGCAGGCTGTCGCGCCAGCCCTCTTCATGGGTGACATTGGCGTAGCCGTCATCATGCAACTGGCTGCTCAGCAGGCTGAGCAGCGCACTGTGATCATGCCGCTTGTCACACATCAGCAAGTGCAGGCGTGCGCCCGTGACGCCTGCAATCAGCTTGGCGCGCGTAAGCGCCCGGCTGTGAGCGTGCGCGGGGTCGAGGACGACGAGAATGCTGCGGACGGCTTGCATGGGCGTTAACTCCCTTCGATGATGGCGACCAATGCCTGACTATAGTCGGCGCTTCCCCCTCCAGCGCTTGATGTACATCAAGCATAGTCACTGGCATCGCCAGCCGCCGCCGGTATAATCGCCGGCCCTGCCTGTTCTGTGTGGTTGCACGCTTATGTCCCTGATCCCCGAAATCGACGCCTTTCTTGGCTGCCCGACGCCAGACGCCTGGATCGAAGCGGCGCTCGCCGACCAGGAAACCCTGCTGATCGACCACAAGAACTGCGAGTTCAAGGCCGCCAGCACGGCCTTGAGCCTGATCGCCAAGTACAACACTCACCTTGATCTGATCAACATGATGTCGCGCCTGGCCCGCGAGGAGCTGGTGCATCACGAACAGGTGTTACGCCTCATGAAGCGTCGTGGGGTGCCGTTGCGCCCGGTATCGGCGGGGCGTTACGCGTCGGGGTTGCGCCGACTGGTGCGCGCCCACGAGCCGGTCAAGCTGGTGGATACACTGGTGGTGGGGGCGTTCATCGAGGCGCGCAGTTGCGAACGTTTTGCCGCGCTGGTGCCACATCTGGATGAAGAGCTGGGCCGCTTCTACCACGGGTTGCTGAAAAGCGAAGCGCGCCACTACCAGGGCTACCTGAAACTGGCGCACAACTACGGTGATGAGGCGGACATCGCCCGCCGTGTCGAGCTGGTACGCGCTGCGGAAATGGAGCTGATCCAGTCGCCAGACCAGGAACTGCGCTTCCACAGCGGCATCCCGCAGGCTTTGGCCGCCTGATGTGCACCAGGCGGCGCAGGCCTTAACTGCGCCGACCCAGTAGCAGGCCTACCGCCAACCCGAGGCCGGCGGAAATGGCCACGGTCTGCCAGGGGTGGCCGCCGATGTAGTCCTGAGTGGCGTCCACCACCGGTTGCGCCTTGCTGCGCACGTTGCTCGCCGCCTGGCGTGCCTGGCGCAGCTTCAGGCTCACCTGGGCGCGCAGCGTCTCTGCTTCTTCGCCGACCAGTGCGGCACTGTCGTTCAGCAGTTTTTCCGATTCTTCTATCAGCGATTGCAGTTCGCTGAATACCTGGTCCTTGATCTGATCGCTGTCCGCCAGCGTGGCGTTTTTCCGGGCCATGAACTCGTCCTCGTCAATGGGGGTGATGTGAACAATGGATGCCGCCACGTCGGGAAAGTTGCGGCGACTTTCCGGTGATGCTGTGCCTGGGTGTAAGATAGCGGCCATTTTCAAACCTGCAGGTACCTTCATGAGTTTCAATCTGGCCAACATGAGCTTCGAGGAACGGGCGCAGATCGAGGCAGAGAAGGCCCGGTTGTTCGAGATGTGGCAGAACAACCTGGGCAAAGCCAAGGGCGAAGCCGCCCGGCTGATTGCCGAAAAGCCACGGCGCAAGGGCAAATGGGCCGAGTGGGTGCGCGCCGAACTGGACGGCATGACGCCGCCTGAATACGCCAGCATGGTGCGCAGCGAAGTCAACAAGCTGATGGCCGCAGCCAGCGCCAACCGCTGAGCACACCCGCCCGGCGCTTATCAGTAGGTGCCCTTGGGCAGGTCCAGCTTGCCTTCATCGGTAAAACGCACGGTCCCCAGCGGCCCGCCGGCCAGTTTGCCGCGCAGCTTGTAGGGTAGACCCTGCAGCGAATCTACCTTGCCCAGCCCATAGGCCTGGCGCAGGAAGGAAAACGCCGTGATGCTTACCGGCACCACGATCACCGCTTCGTCGTAGCGGCCAATGTGCCCCTGCTGGTCACTGACACCAGCGGCCAGCGGCTGGCCGTTCACTTCCAGGTTCAAGGCGATGCCGTTGTAATCGATCGGTGCCTCATTGGGGTTTTGCACCCGCATTTTCACCGCCATGCGCAGTTCCAGCTCCTGCCCGGGCAGTGGTTCGATGCCGATCACGCTGATGTTCACCGGGTCGCGTGGCTGGAACAGCGCACAGGCCGCGAGGCCAAAGGCCATCAGCAGGACCAGAAACAGGCGGGTGTATCGGTACAGACGGGCAGTCATGGGCTGTGACCTTGCCGGAGTGGAGCTGGCAGTGTGGCAAATGTGCGTCGACGTTGAAAGTATCGGTTCATATGAAAGATACTGTTTCTCATTAACGCCCGATAACCTCTCTTACTGGCTGTTCCACAATCATGCTGACTTCACCCATGTCGGGCCTGCTGGCAAGCTTCCAGGAGCACTACGACGACCTGCTGCAGTTTCTGACGCGGCGCATGAGCGACCGTCAGCGCGCGGCCGATGTGGCGCAGGAAACCTACCTGAAGCTGGTGAACATCGACGAGCAGGCGGTGCCGGTGGTGCACGCGCGCAGTTTCATCTTCCGTGTGGCCGGCAACCTGGCGATTGACGCCTTGCGCCGTGAGCAACGCATCGCCGCCAGCCACGACGACAGCGACGGAGCCTGTGAGGTGGCCTGTCCGGCGCCGGCACCCGAGGCGGCGTTGCTGGCCCGCGAGCGCTTGCAGATTCTTGACCAGGCCCTGTTGCAGTTGCCCGACAATGCCCGCCAGGCGCTGTTGCTCAACCGTGTCGAGGGCCTGACCCAGAAGCAGGTCGCTCAACGCCTGGGGGTTTCCGAGAGCATGGTGGCAAAGTATATCGGCCAGGCCTTGCGCCATTGCCGCGGCCGGCTGAAGCAGGCGGGTGTGGCGGCATCGGTGGTGTTGCTGGTCGCCGCCGTGGCGGGTTGGCAGCAAGCCCCGATGCTGCTGGCCGATTACCACACCGCCGTGGGCGAGCGGCAGGTCATTACCCTGGCAGATGGCACACGGGTCACGCTGAACAGCGCCAGTGCCTTGAGCGTGGCGTTCAGCGAGCATGAGCGGCGTGTGGTACTCGATGCGGGTGAGGCGCTGTTCGAGACCGCCGATGATTCACGTCCGTTCGTGGTCGAAACGGCCGGTGCGCGGGTGCAGGGCAATGCCGCCACCTTCAGCGTGCAGCGCGATGGCCACGTCGTGTTGGCACGCGGTGAAGCCAAGGTGGGTGAACATGAACTGGCGGTGGCGGCCGATGCCGGCACGCAGATGGCCTGGCAGCGTGGCAAGCTGATCTTCAACGGCAAACCGCTGGGGCAGGTGCTGACGGAGCTTGAGCGATACCGGCATGGGCGCATTGTGTTGTCCGACAGCAAGCTGGCTGCGATGGAAGTGAGCGGGGTGTTTGACCTGGATGAACCTGAGGCCCTGTTGCGCACGTTGGAGCAGCGGTATGGCCTGAAGGTGACTTACCTGCCGTGGTTGGCCGTGGTGCATTGATCAGCCTGTGCCGGCCTCTTAGCGGCAAGCCCGTTCCTGCACAGATCGCACAATCTTCAGGCGGGCGCAGTCGTTGTAGGAGCGGGCTTGCCCGCGAAGAGGCCGGACAGAAATAAAAATATTTTCCATTTGGCACTGCAAGTTCCTGCAAGCCAGATCGTCGTAGTGAGACTGATCAGCAACCCATTCTCATTTACGACTTGTCAGGAAGCTCATTCGTGCCTCTGATGCTCAAGCCCTTGCACCGCCGTCGCGGTCCTTTTCACCATGCCTTGATGTCTTGCAGTGCCATGGCCCTGTTGCTCGGCCCCCTGCACGCAGGGGCCGCGACGACTGCCGAACAGACCCAGATGCAAGCTCGCCAGGTCCAGCTCGACCTGCCAGCCCAGCCGCTGGACCAGGCGCTGACCACCTTCGCCGACCAAGCCGGCCTGCACCTGCTGTACACCACAGGCGATGTCGCCGGCCAGGTCAGCCCGGCGTTGCAGGGCAACTACAGTGTCGAGCAGGCCCTGCAGCAGTTGTTGGCCGGCAGCGGCATGAGCTGGCAGTTCAGCGAGGCTCGCACCGTCACCCTGCGCAAGGCCGAAGCCGCGCCGCAGGCGGTCAACCTCAAGCCGATCGAAGTCAGCGTAGCCTCGCGCACCAGCACCGCCATCAGCGAAATCCCTGGGACCGTCTGGGTGGTCGACCAACAGCAATTGCGCGAGCAGATCGACAGCGGCGTCAGCCTGAAGGAAGCCATCGGCAAGCTGGTACCGGGCCTTGACCTGGCGCCGGAAGGGCGCACCAATTACGGCCAGAACATGCGTGGGCGCAACGTGCTGGTGATGATCGACGGGGTCAGCCAGAACAGCTCCCGCGGCCTGTCGCGCCAGTTCGACAGCATTTCGCCGTTCAACGTCGAGCGCGTCGAAGTGCTGTCTGGCGCCAGCGCCATCTACGGCGGTGGCGCCACTGGCGGCATCATCAACATCGTGACCAAAAAGGGCGAGCCTGGCCCGGCGCGCTTCGAGACCCAGTTGGGGGCCAGCAGCGGTTTCAACAACAGCGACGACCTGGCCACCCGCTTCGCCCAGTCGGTCAGCGGCGGCAACGAACGGGTCAATGCCCGGTTGGGCGTTTCCGGTGAGCAGAACGAAGCCTTCTACGATGGTGCTGGCGACCAGATCTTCATCGACAACACCCAGACCGACCTGCAGTACAACCGCACCATCGACGTACTCGGTACCTTGGGCCTGCAGCTGAACGACCAGCAGAGCCTCGACCTGTTGGCCCAGTACTACGACTCGGGCAACCACGGCAGCACGGGTATCTACTTCCCCAACCTGAACTACAACGCGCCATCCGACCTGGAAGACGCCGAGCTGCGCAGCGGTTATTCATCGGACCTGGAGCCGCGTACGCGGCGCTTGCTGCTCAACGCCAATTACCACCACACCGACGTGCTGGGCCAGGACTTCTACCTGCAGGCCTCGTACCGCAAGGAAGACGACAACTTCTACCCGTTCCCGTACTACAACCGTGCCACGCCCACCGGCTCGCGCGGGGTGTACTTTGCCGCCTCGCAGCAAAACTTCGAAGTTACCAGCCTCAAGGGCCTGTTTGCCAAACAGTGGGATACGCTGAAGCTGACCTACGGCGTTGACCTGGACCGCGAGCGCTTCAACGCCGAGCAGACCACCTTCAACGCCCAGACCTCGTCCGAGTCGGGTGGCCTTGAGCTGGAAAAAGACAGCAAGGCCGCACGCTACCCCAGCTACCGGGTGGATGGTGTGTCGGTGTATGCCCAGCTGGACTGGCATGCCACCGACAACCTGACGTTGTCCGGTGGCGCCCGGCGCCAGCAGATGGACGTGGATGTCAGCGACTTCAAGGGCGTGCCGGGCGGCAGTAACGACTATCAGGTCAACCTGTTCAACGTCGGTGCCATCTACGACTTCAAGAACGGCCACCAGGTGTGGAGCAACTATGGCGAAGGCTTCGACCTGCCTGACCCGGCCAAGTACTACGGCAAGCCGGGCCTGAGCGTGGCCGATAACCCGTTGGCCGGTATCAAGAGCCGCCAGGTGGAAGTGGGCTGGCGCTATGCCGACCTGGATTGGGATGCACAGGCAGCGCTGTACTACATCTGGTCGGACAAGATCATCAACGTCGATTCGCAAACGCTGACCATCGACGTGGAAGAGCAGAAAAGCCGCGACTTTGGCTTTGAAGGTGCACTGACCCGGCACTTCCAGACCGGCTGGGAAACTGGCGGCACATTGCACATGACACGCTCCGAGGAAGAGGCCGAGGATGGCGGCTGGATCAAGCGCGATGCCCGTTATGCCTCGTTGTCCAAGGCCACCGCATTTGTCGGCTGGAAGGGCGATGGCCGCAGTGTACGGTTGCAGGCCAACCATGCCTTCAGCCTGAAGGACGATGCCGATCACGAGATTGACGGTTACACCACCTTTGACCTGCTGGGCAGCCAAGACACCGGTTTCGGCACCGTCAGTGCCGGTATCCAGAACGTGCTGGACAAACAGTACAGCACGGTATGGGGACAGCGTGCGACGTTGTTCTATTCGCCGACCTACGGGCCGGCGTATCTGTATGACTACCAGGGGCGCGGGCGGACCTACACCCTGACCTGGAGCATGGCTTACTGATTGTGGTTGCCTGAACCGGCCCTTTCGCGGGTGAACCCGCTCCTACACGACGGTGCCTGTGCCCAGCCACCGACAGGTGTCCACCACCGATCCGATGTAGGAGCGGGTTTACCCGCGAATACGGTAGCGGCGGCAACGGTGAACGGCGGGTGTAAATTGGCCAGCAGGCCCGGCCCCTTCGCGGGTAAACCCGCGAAGGGGCCGGTTCAGGCAAACGCCGCCAGCAAATCCTGCGCAAATACATGGGCTGCCTCTCCAACCCCCTGTGCCCGGTGCCGGGCCAAGGTGAACGGCACCCCAAAATCAAGCTCAGGGTCCAGCGCCCATAACAGCCCCTCGGCCTCCCAGGCCTGTGCACAGTGGCATGGCAAGTAGCCAATATGCCGCCCAGACAGAATGAACGTCAGCACGCTTTCGATCTGCTCCGCCACTGCCGTGCTGCGTCTGCTCTGGAATGGCTCGCCCCCTTTGAGAAAACGGTACGGATGGCGCACCTGGTCCATGTCCAGCAACCGCTCAAGCCCAACATCCGTCTCGCCATACAGCACATGCCCCTTGCCGCAATACAGCCGCTGGCGCTCCGCGAACAAGGGCTGGTAATCAAAGGCCGCCTGGTTGCCGGAAAAGTAGCTGATGGCATAGTCCAGTCGCTGCTCCAGCAACAGCCGTTCCAGCTCCGCCGGCGGTGCACTGACAAGCTCCAGTTGCACCGATTCTTCTCGCCTGCGAAATGCCGCAATGGCCGCCGCCAGTTTCAGGCTCACCGCCTTGTCCTGATTTTCCGCCATGCCTATGCGCACAGTTCCCAGCAGCCGCCCGGCAACGCCGTTGGCCTGCTGGCGAAACTGCTCGATGTTCAGCAGCAGCCCACGCGCCGCCTCCAATAGCAATTCACCTTTTTCCGTCAGGCGAAAACCACCCTTGCCGCGGCTGCACAGGCGGTAACCCAAGCGTGCCTCCAGTTGCGCCATGCGCTGGCTGATGGTGGGCTGGCTCAGGCCCAGCACGCCTTGAGCGGCGCTGAAGCCACCTGCCTCGACTACAGTGACGAACAGCCGCAGCAGGTGCAGGTCGGGGTCGTGCACTTGTCCGAGCATTACATTGCTCCTGATGAATGTCAGCTTTGCAAACTTGCCATTTGTGCAATGTAACCCGGCTGGCATGCTCGCGGCATCCACCCATTTACCGAGGTGTCCGCCATGCGTCGATCGTTGTGCCTTTTGTCTCTGGTTCTGGCCCTGCCGCTGCAGGCCGAAGAAAAGGTCGTCAATCTCTACAGTTGGGCCGATTACGTCGCCCCGCAAACCCTGCAGCGCTTCGAACAGGAAACGGGCTACAAGGTGCGTTACGACACCTTTGACACCCCCGAGGTGCTGGAAACCAAGCTGTTGACCGGTGGTAGCGGCTACGACGTGGTGGTGCCGTCGTCCACCGTGCTGGCCCGAGCGCTCAAGGCCAATGCCCTGCAACCGCTGAACGCTCAGGCCATGCCTGGCTATGGCAACCTCGACAAGGACCTGCTGGGCAAACTGGCCGAGGTTGACCCCGGCAACCGCCATGCTGTGCCGTACACCTGGGGCACGCTGGGCCTGGGGGTAAATGTGGAGGCAGTACGCCAGCGCCTTGGCGATGTACCGCTGGACAGCCTCGACCTGTTGTTCAAGCCCGAGTACGCCACCCGCCTGAAGGGTTGCGGCATCGCTTTGCCTGACTCGCCCCAGGAGGTGATCGGCGTAGCCCTCAATTACCTGGGCAAGGACCCTTACAGCCAGAACAAGGATGACCTGGCTGCCGCGCAGAACCTGCTCAGCCAGTTGCAGCCGTCGGTCAGCTACGTTGCCAACGGCCGGCAGATCAACGACCTGGCCAATGGCAGCGTGTGCCTGGCGTTGACCTACAACGGTGATGCCGCGATGGCCGCCGACCAGGCCCGTCGTGCCGGCAAGCCGTTCGAGGTGATCTACCGCATCCCCCGCGAAGGCACGCTGGTATGGCAGGACAACCTGGTCATCCCCAAGGACGCCCCGCACCCCGAGGCCGCACGGGCGTTCATCGCCTTCATGCTCAAGCCAGAGTCGGTGGCAGCGCTGACCAACACGCTGTTCTTCGCCAATGCCAACCAGGCTGCCACGCCGCTGGTGGACGAAGCGGTGCGCAACGACCCGGATATCTATCCGTCGGCCGAGGTGCGTCAGCGCCTGTATGCCGACCGCAGCATGGCCTTGGCCGACCTGCGACAACGCAACCGTCTGTGGACCGCCTTCCGCAGCCGGCAGTAGCCCATGACAATCAAGGAGCCCGACCGTGGACCAAGCCGCAAGCAATGACCAGGCCATGACCCGCGATAGCCTGTATGGTACCGCCGCAGAAAGCACCTACGCCGGTGTTGTCAGTTTTTCCCGCCGCCGCTACAGCCGCGACTTGCGCGGTGTGGATGTGGTGGTCAGCGGTGTGCCGTTCGACACGGCCACCAGTAACCGCCCCGGCGCGCGCTTCGGCCCGCGGGCAATCCGTGCTGCCTCGGTCCAGCAGGCCTGGGCCCGCCACTGGCCGTGGGCGTTCGACCCGTTCGACCACCTGGCGGTCATCGACTATGGCGACTGCCCCTTCGACAGCGGCACGCCGCAGTCGGTACCGGACAGCATCGAGGCCCATGCCGAGCACATTCTGCAGGCGGGTTGCGCCATGCTGACCCTTGGTGGCGACCACTTCATCAGCTACCCGCTGCTCAAGGCTCACGCCCGCCGCCATGGCCCGCTGGCGCTGATCCATTTCGATGCGCACAGTGACACCTGGCCGGACGAGGCGGGTAAGCGCATAGACCACGGCACCATGTTCTGGCATGCCGCCCGCGAAGGCCTGGTTGACCCGGCCCACTCGGTGCAGATTGGCCTGCGCACGACCAATGACGACAGCCAGGGCTTTGCCATTCTCGACGCCAGGCAGGTGCACCGCCAGGGCACAGAGGCGGTGATTGCAGCGATTCGCCAGCGGGTGGGCGAGCGGCCGGTGTACCTGACCTTCGACATCGACTGCCTCGACCCGGCTTACGCGCCCGGTACCGGAACGCCAGTGTGTGGCGGGCTGAGCACGGTGCAGGCGCTGGAGATTTTGGGTGGGCTGCGTGGCATCAACCTGGTAGGCATGGACTTGGTGGAAGTGGCGCCAGCCTATGACCATGCCGATATCACCGCATTGGCCGGGGCAACCCTGGCCATGGAGATGCTGTGCCTGTATGCGGCGCGGCACAAGGTGGATAACGGCCAGTAGAAGGTTGCGGCCATTGGAGGGCGAAGCAGCCCTCCGCGGCCCATACTGAAACATCAGGAATCAACTCCACCCGCATTCACACTTTTGCCGCGAACCCCTCGCGCCTTAGGCTATCAAACCCACCAGGCGCGGCATTTTCGTACAGGAGGTGAAGCATGACCCCGACATTGCCCATCCTGGCCCTCAGCCTGGCGCTGTGCCTGCCCGCGCACGCAGCTGCGCAGCAGCCCGTGCAACATGCTGCCGGCAACAGCAACCCTTACAACAGCCCGATCCAGCGGGCCAACCCCAACAGTCGTCAAGGCAGCATGCCAGCTACGCCTCCGGTACGTGGCCCGTCCACCGACCCGTACCAGCGCCCACCCACCCTGGACAACCGCGGCATCGGCAATGGCGACAACCTGCGCCGTCAGCAGCAAACCCCGAACCTGGAACCCACCCGGCCACCGCGCGACAACCCTCGTGCGCCTTAAGCCCACTTGAAAGGAATCCGGCATGCTTCGAGCACCCTGGCTAGTCACCCTGACCGCCGCCGCGCTGCTGCCACTGTGGGCGCATGCGGCGGCCGAACAGCGGTTCCCCAGCGAAGAAGGCACCTTGATCGTCGACACGCTTGCCGATGGCCTGCGCAACCCCTGGGCCCTGGCCTTCCTGCCCGGTGGCAAGGACATGCTGGTGACCGAGCGCGCCGGCAACCTGCGGCTGGTCAATGCCGAAGGCAAGGTCGGCCCGCCGATCAGCGGTGTACCCAAGGTCTGGGCCGAAGGCCAGGGCGGCTTGCTGGATGTGGCACTGTCACCGGAGTTCGGCAAGGACCGCACCGTTTACCTGTCCTACGCCGAGGAGGGCAGTGACGGCAAGGCCGGTACTGCGGTCGGCCGCGGGCAGCTGTCCGAGGACCGCGCCCGGCTGGAGCATTTCACCGTGATCTTCCGCCAGCTGCCCAAGCTGTCGGTGGGTAACCACTTCGGCTCGCGGCTGGTGTTCGACCGCAATGGCTACCTGTTCATCGCCCTGGGCGAGAACAACCAACGTCCCACTGCCCAGGACCTGGACAAGTTGCAAGGCAAGGTCGTGCGTATTCTGCCGGACGGCGAAGTGCCCAAAGACAACCCCTTCGTCGGCAAGGACAACGTGCGCCCGGAGATCTGGTCGTACGGCCACCGTAATCAGCAAGGCGCCGCGCTCAACCCCTGGACCGGCCAGCTGTGGACCCACGAACACGGCCCGCGCGGAGGGGATGAAATCAACATTCCAAAGCCTGGCAAGAACTATGGTTGGCCGATTGCGACCCACGGCATCAACTACTCGCTGCTGCCCATCCCCGAGGCCAAGGGCGAGCATGTGGACGGCATGGTCGACCCGCACCATGTATGGGAAAAGTCACCGGGTATCAGCGGTATGGCGTTCTACGACAGCCCAACGTTCAAGGCCTGGGACCACAATCTGTTCATAGGGGCGCTGGCCACGCAGGAATTGATCCGCTTGCAACTGGAGGGTGACAAGGTGGTGCACGAAGAGCGGTTGCTCGGTGACCTGAAGGCACGTATCCGTGATGTGCGGATGGGGCCAGATGGTTACCTGTATGTACTGACCGATGACAAGGACGGCGCGCTACTCAAGGTCGGCCTGGCCGACTGACGCGCGCCTGCACCGAGGGTGACAGTCGGGTAGAATGCGGCCATGGCCATCGACCCCCAAACCCTCTACCAGCAAGCCCTGAGCACTCGGGGCTACGTCGCTGACCCCGCCCAGGCCCGCGTCGTCGAGGCTTTGCAAGCCTGCTTCCAGTCCCTCGAGCAGGGCCGCCCCACCCAGGGCCTCTACCTCTGGGGCCCGGTCGGGCGCGGCAAGACCTGGTTGATGGACCAGTTCCACCAGTGTCTGCGCATACCGAGCCGGCGCCAGCACTTTCATCACTTCATGGCCTGGGTGCATCAACGCCTGTTTCAGCTCAACGGCACCGCCGACCCGCTATTGGCCCTGGCGGCGGAGCTGGCGCGGCAAATCCGTGTGCTGTGCTTTGATGAACTGTTCGTCAACGACATCGGTGATGCGATCATCCTCGGCCGCCTGTTCCAGGTATTGTTCGATCACGGCGTGGTGATTGTTGCCACTTCCAACCAGCCACCCGAGCAGCTCTACCGCGATGGTTTCAACCGCGAGCGGTTCCTGCCGGCCATCGCCGCCATTGGTCGTCACATGCAGGTCCTGCCGGTAGCGGGCGAGCAGGATCACCGCCTGCACCCCGGTGAAGCGCGGCAGCGCTATTGGGTAGCCGAGGCAGGGCAGGCCAGCCCGTTGGCCGAGGTGTTTCGCCAGCTCAGCCCCAAAGACGCCGGCACGGATCAGCCCTTGATTATTGGCTCAAGGCACATTCACGTCGTGCGGCGCAGTGAGCAGGCTATCTGGTGTTGTTTCACGGATCTGTGCGATCAACCCTTGGCGGCCATGGAGTTCATGGCCTTGTGCGACCGTTTTCCCTCGATTCTGGTCTCCGGCATTCCGGCGCTGGGCGGGGAACAGCGGGCGGGGCGTATTGCCCGAGGCACCGAAGATGGCGCGGCGAGGGTCGTGGCGGGTGACCGTGAACTGCCGGCGCTGTCGCCCAAGGACGATGCGGTTCGCCGCTTCATTGCCCTGGTCGACGAATGCTATGACCGTCGGGTGGCGTTGTACCTGGAGGCACAGGTGCCGCTCGATGCCCTCTACACTCAAGGGTATCTGGCGTTCCCGTACCAGCGCACCCTCAGCCGGCTACGGGAGATGCAACTGCAACGCTTCGCCTGAAAAGGAGCCGACCATGCAGCCGCTATCGCATCATCTGCTGACCCAGGCCTATAACAATGGCTGGGCCAACCACCGCCTGTACAAGGCCTGCCTGCAACTGACCCAGGACGAGTTCGTCGCCCCGCGTTGCAGCTACTTCCCGTCGATCAAGGCCACCCTCAACCACTTGCTGACGGTGGATTGGTTTTACCTGCATATGCTCGAGTGCGAGCAGCGCGGCGAGCAGCCCGATGCCGACGGCGAACGCTTTTTCGACCCGGAACAGCCGTTTGCCACCTGCACCGATCTGCATGCCGAGCAGGCCCAGGCTGACCACCGTTTGATCGCCTACTGCCGGGGGCTGAGTGATGGCGACCTGGGCCGCTATGTGAGCGTCGTTCGGCCCGATCGGGTGCAGCGCGAGCAGCGGCTGCGGTTGCTGGCGCATCTGTTCGAACATCAGGTGCATCACCGTGGGCAGGTGCACGCAATGCTCAGTGATACAGCGGTCAGGCCACCACAGCTGGATGAGTTTTTCTGCGAGGAAGAGGCCGAGTTGCGGGCGGGCGACTTTGCCGAGCTGGGCTGGACAGAAGAGCAGGTCTGGAAAGTGTAATGGCACCCTGTGGCAGCAGCGGTCTTGTGCAAAGTACAAAAGCGTACGCTGCCACAGGGGCCAATCATTGGCTCACTTGCCCAGCCATTCGACCAGGGTGCGATTGAACCGCACCGGTTCCTCGATTTGCGGCGCGTGCCCCATGCCTTCGAACGTGATCAGCTCACCTTTGGGTATCAGCTTGGCTACCTGCGGCCCCAGCTCTGCATAGTTGCCCAGCTTGGCCTTTACCTCCGGCGGCGCGATATCGCTGCCGATGGCCGTGGTGTCCTGGTCGCCGATCAGCAGCAGGGTCGGCATCTGCAGGTGCTTGAACTCGTGGTACACCGGCTGGGTGAAGATCATGTCGTAGATCAGCGCCGAGTTCCACGCCACCGCTTCATGCCCCGGCCCTTTGTTCAAGCCCACCAGCATCTGCACCCAGCGTTCGTACTCAGGCTTCCAGCGCCCGGCGTAATAGGTCTTGCGTTCATATGCACGTACGCCTTCGGCATCCAGCTTGAGTTCGCGGGCATACCACTGGTCCACGGTGCGGTAGGGCACCCCCAGCGCTTTCCAGTCTTCCAGACCGATCGGGTTGACCATTGCCAGGCGTTCCACCTGCTGGGGGTACATCAGCGCATAGCGGGTGGCGAGCATGCCGCCGGTGGAGTGGCCGAGCACAATGGTTTGCTTCACACCCAGCTGTTCGAGCAGGGCATGGGTGTTGTCGGCCAGTTGTTGAAAGCTGTACTGGTAATGCGCCGGTTTGCTCGACGTACAGAAGCCGACCTGGTCGGGCGCGATGACCCGGTAGCCGGCCTTGCTCAGGGCGTCGATGGTGGTTTCCCAGGTGGCGGCGCAGAAGTTCTTGCCGTGCATCAGCACCACGTTGTGGCCGTTGGCCTGGCCCTGGGCGGGCACGTCCATGTAGCCCATCTGCAGGGCCTGGCCCTGGGACTTGAAGTCGAAATGCTTGAGGGGGTGCGGGTAGCTGAAGCCTTCAAGCTGGGGGCCGTAGGTAGGCGACTCGGCAGCGATGGCCGAACTGCTGGCAAGGCAGGCCAGGGCGAGGGCGGTTGCGCGCAGCATGGGGGCACTCCGTGTAGGGCCAGGTTGAATGGGGCGACTCTAACAGGCAGTGGACCACGCGAAACCTGAAAGGTGTTACCAGGCGTGAAACCAGCCCAGGGTGATCATGGCAAGCACTGCATAGCGGCCAGCCTTGGCCAGGGTCACCAGCAACAGGAAGCGCCAGAACGGCTCACGCATGATCCCGGCGATCAGCGTAAGCGGGTCACCGATCACCGGCATCCAGCTGAGCAGCAGCGACCATTGCCCCCAGCGTTGGTAGCGCTGCTGCGCACGCGCCAGCTGGGCAGCGCTGAAAGGGAACCAGCGTTTGTCGCGCAGGTGCTCGATGGCCCGGCCCAGCAGCCAGTTGACCACCGAGCCGAGCACGTTGCCCAGGGTGGCTACCAGCAGCAGGATCGCCCATGCCTCGGGCTGGCGCAGCAACAGACCGACCAGCACGGCCTCTGATTGCAGCGGCAGCAGGGTGGCGGCACCAAAGGCGCTGAGAAACAGCGCCCCCAGGCTGAGCATCAGTAGTTGGCGACCACGGTGTCCTGGCCATCCTGGGTCACCCCGATGACCTGGTAGGCATCCTTGTGGTCACCCATCTCCATGCCGGGCGAGCCCATGGGCATGCCCGGCACCGCCAGGCCCTTGAGGTCGTTGCGCTTGGCCAGCAGGCGCACCTGCTCGGCCGGCACGTGGCCTTCGACGAACTTGCCGTCGATCACCCCGGTGTGGCAAGACGCTAGGCGTGGCGCCACGCCGAGGCGTTGCTTGACGGCGCTCATGTTTGGCTCGACGTGGTCGTTGACGGTAAAGCCGTTGTCACGCAGGTGGCTGATCCAGGCCTTGCAGCAGCCGCAGTTGGGGTCGCGGTAGACGTCGATGGTCTCGGCGGCCTGGGCCAGGCCAGTGACGGCCAGCAGGCTCAGGGTCAGCAGGTGTTTGCGCAGCATGGTGAAGCACTCCTTAAAAAACGCAGGCGGATACCGGCGACAAGGCGGGTCCGGCCCAGCTCTTCGCCGTCTTCCAGGGCCTGGTTGGCACGTGAGCCGCGCAGGCGGTTGAAACTGAGCCCGACGTAGGGGGCGAAGCCGTGCGTGATCTCGTCGCGCAGGCGCAGGCCCACCACGCTGTCGGCCAACCCCGCGCCTTGCTCGCGCCCGGCGTCGTTGCGCCCGTAGAGGTTGGCCTCCAGGGTCGGCTCCAGTATCCAGCGGTTGGTCAGCAGCATAGCGTAAGCGGCTTCCAGGCGCAGCGCGGTTTGTTGCCGCCCGCCTGCGTGCTGGCGGCGCCCAGGCCTTTGACAAACGTACGGCGCGAGGGGTTGCGCAACATGGCGTGGCCTCATGCAGAAGCGCCACGATGTTCGCTGCCGCCGGCTGTCAGGTAGCTGATGTGCACATTACAGTGTTGTCAGCTTGCTGCTTCGTCGATGCGGAGGTCGCGCATCAGCAGGCCGTAGTCGAGGGCAACCTGTTCCGGGATCGGCAGATACACCACGTGGCCATCGCCCGGTGCTACCTCGATGGCGTGCTGCTGGCGGTTGCACAGGCGGTGCAGGTCGAAGTGGTAGTTACCACGCGGGGTCATCAGCTCCAGATGGTCGCCCACGGCGAAGCGGTTCTTCACCTTGACCTCGGCCAGGCCGTCGACGCGCACGCCGGTCAGCTCGCCAACGAATTGTTGGCGCTCGGACACCGAGTTGCCGCGCTGGTAGTTCTGGTACTCGTCGTGCACGTGGCGGCGCAGGAAACCTTCGGTGTAACCGCGTTGCGCCAGGGATTCGAGGTTGCCCATCAGGGCGCGGTCGAATGGTCGCCCGGCCACCGCGTCGTCGATCGCCTGGCGATACGACTGTACCGCGCGGGCACAGTAGAAGTGCGATTTGGTGCGGCCTTCGATCTTCAGCGAATGCACGCCCATCAAGGCCAGGCGCTCGACGTGCTGAATGGCGCGCAGGTCCTTGGCGTTCATGATGTAGGTGCCGTGCTCATCCTCGAACGCCGGCATTTCAGTGCCGGGGCGGTTGCTTTCCTGCAGCAGGAACACTTGGTCGGTGGGCGCACCCAGGCCCAGGGTGGGCTGCACTTGGCGCACGATGTCACCGGTGGCGTTCTCGGTGGCCGGCGTGGCGTCGTACTTCCAGCGGCAGGCATTGGTGCAGCTACCCTGGTTGGCGTCACGCTTGTTGAGGTAGCCCGACAGCAGGCAACGGCCGGAATAGGCCATGCACAGGGCGCCGTGCACGAACACTTCCAGTTCCATGCCCGGCACCTGCTGGCGGATTTCCTCGATTTCGTCCAGCGACAGCTCCCGTGACAGGATCACCCGGGTCAGGCCAAGTTGCTGCCAGAACTGCACGCTGGCCCAGTTGACAGTGTTGGCCTGCACCGACAGGTGCACCGGCATCTGTGGGAAGTGCTGGCGCACCAGCATGATCAGCCCGGGGTCGGACATGATCAGCGCGTCCGGCGCCATCTCGATCACGGGTGCCAGGTCCTTGAGGAAGGTTTTGAGCTTGGCATTGTGCGGGGCGATGTTGACCACCACGTAGAAGCGCTTGCCCAAGGCGTGCGCCTCCTCGATCCCCAGCGCCAGGTTGGCGTGATCGAACGCGTTGTTGCGCACCCGCAAGCTGTAACGCGGCTGGCCGGCGTAGACCGCATCGGCGCCGTAGGCAAACGCGTAGCGCATGGTCTTGAGGGTGCCGGCGGGGGCCAGCAGTTCGGGCTTGGCAGTAGGGTTCATGTGCGCACCGGGGCAAAAAGGCCGGGATGCTAGGGGCGATGGACAAGGCGCGTATTGATTTGCGTCAAGTGAGCACGGCACTTTTGTCCAGGTGCGGTGCACTAATCACTCATAAGCCATTTGAGGAACTGCGATGAACGAAACCGCGCTACAGAACAAAGCCCTGGCAGTACTCTTGGCGTTGGTGACCATTGCCTTCTTCTGGATTCTTCTGCCGTATTACGGCGCAATCTTCTGGGCGGTGATTCTCGGCATTTTGTTCGCCCCGCTGCAGCGTCACTTGCTGATCCGCTGCGGTCGGCGGCGTAACCTTGCCGCGGCCACGTCCACGCTGGTGTGCCTGCTTGTGGCGATCCTGCCGGTGATCATCACCAGCGCCCTGCTGGTTCAAGAGGGCGCCACGCTGTACCAGCGCATCGAAAGCGGGCAACTGGACATCGCCGGTTACGTCGAGCGCGGCAAGGACATGCTCCCGGCATTCGCCCAGCGTGGCCTGGACAACATGGGCATGGGTAACCTCGACGGGCTGCGTGACAAGATCGCCAAGTGGGCAACCCAGGGTAGCCAGGTATTGGCCAGCCAGGCGTTCAGCTTTGGGCAGGGCACATTCGAGTTCCTGATCAGTTTTGGCATCATGATGTACTTGCTGTTCTTTTTCCTGCGTGATGGTCCGGAAGTCGCGCGCCGGGTGCGGATGGCCGTCCCGCTGCCCGAGCACCAGAAGCGTCGTTTGCAGTTGAAGTTCAATCGTGTGGTGAGGGCGACGGTGAAGGGCAACGTGCTGGTGGCCATTACCCAAGGTGCGTTGGGAGGCTTTATTTTCTGGGTGCTGGATATCCCGAGTGCGTTGGTGTGGGCGGTGCTGATGGCGTTTCTGTCGCTGCTGCCGGCGGTGGGCGCGGGCATTATCTGGGCGCCGGTAGCGGCGTATTTCCTGCTGACCGGGGCGATACTGCCAGGGGTGGTGCTTACCGCGTTCGGGGTGCTGGTGATCGGCCTGGTGGATAATGTGTTGCGGCCAATCCTGGTGGGCAAGGATACGCGCATGCCGGATTACCTGATCCTGGTGTCGACCCTTGGCGGGCTGGCGGTGTTCGGCCTAAACGGCTTCGTGATCGGTCCGTTGATCGCGGCGCTGTTCGTCTCCAGCTGGGCGATCTTTGCCGCGACCAAACCGCGGGTGCAATTGCCACAATAACGTTCTAGCTCAGGTTTGTCGGCCGTAGGAGCGGGTTTACCCGCGAAAGGGCCGGGCCTGCTGGCCAATCTCCACCCGCCGTTCACCGTTGCCGCCGCTAGCGTATTCGCGGGTAAACCCGCGCCTACGCCGGATCGGGGGTGGACACAGGTCGGTGGTTGGGCGCAGGCCGCGTGTAGGAGCGGGTTCACCCGCGAAGAGGCCGGCCCTGCTGGCCATTTACCACCCGCCGTTCACCGTTGTCGCCGCTACCGTATTCGCGGGTAAACCCGCTCCTACGCCGGATCGGGGGTGGACACAGGTCGGTGGTTGGGCGCAGGCCGCGTGTAGGAGCGGGTTCACCCGCGAAAGGGCCGGGCCTGCTGGCCAATCTCCACCCGCCGTTCACCGTTGCCGCCGCTAGCGTATTCGCGGGTAAACCCGCGCCTACACCGGATCGGGGGTGGACACAGGTCGGTGGTTGGGCGCAGGCCGCGTGTAGGAGCGGGTTCACCCGCGAAAGGGCCGGGCCTGCTGGCCAATTTCCACCAGGCGTTCACCGTTGTTGCCGCCACCGTATTCGCGGGTAAACCCGCTCCTACGCCTGATCGAGGGTGGACACAGGTCGGTGATTGGGCGCAGGCCGCCGTAGGCGCGGCCTTGTGTCGCGCAAGGGCCGCTACCACTGCGAAAACGCAAGGGTCAGAAGGCTTGCGGCATCTCGCCCTTGGCCAGGCGCCGGTTGATATCGGCAATCACTTCGGGCAGGTCGTTGATGGTGTCGATCAGGTAGTGCGGGCGGGAGCCGGCAAACAGTGCATGGATGCGCTGGCGCTCGCTTTCCAGTTTCTCGGCACTCAACGCCCGGAAGCCTTCCCAGGTCAGGCCCAAGGCATTACCCGAGCAGACCAGCGCCACGGTCCACATGCCGGCACGGCGGCCTTCAAGAATGCCTGGCACGGTGTCGTCCACCTTCACGCAGGCCGCTACATCGTCAATCCCCAGCGCAATCACGTTGGCCAAGGCCTGGGCCGGCCATGGTCGGCCGTTCGGGGTTTCGTCGGTGGCCACGACATGGTCGGCTACGTAGCCGTTCTGCGCCGCCAGTTCCACCACCTTGTCCATCACCACTTTCGGGTAACCCGAGCACGAGCCGATCTTCAGGCCGTCCTGGCGTAGACCGGTGAGGGTGTCCAGCGCACCGGGGATCAGTGCCGAGTGCACGGCGATCTTCTCGATCTGCAGCGGCATGAAGCGGTTGTAGATGGCGGTGACGTCATCATCGGTCGGGGTACGGCCGAACACCTTGCGGTAGCGCTCGGCAATTTCCGGTACGTCGCACAGGGTGCGGATATGGTCCCATTTGCCCATGCCCATCGGGCCTCGGGCTTCTTCGATGGACACCTGCACGTCGAACTCGGCAAAGGCCTCGACAAAGATCTGGGTGGGGGCGAATGAGCCGAAATCGACCACGGTGCCAGCCCAGTCGAGGATGGCGGCTTGCAGTTGGGTGGGGTTGTTGTAGTTCATGTGCGCTAACTCCTGAATTCGGGTGGGCAAAGCGTCAGATGTCCAGCACTTCCATTTCCCGCAGCACCTCGGCCACGGCATTCACGGCGGCCTGCATGCCGTCCGCCCCGACCACGCCGATGCAGCCGACGCGGAAGGTTTCGACCTGGGTCAACTTGCCCGGGTAGAGAATGAAACCCTTGGCCTTGACCCGCTCGTAGAAGTCCTTGAACTGGTAGCGGGCATCGGTGGGGGCGTGGAAGGTGACGATGATTGGCGCCTGGATCTCGGCAGGCAGGAAACTGCGCAGGCCGATGGCTGCCATGCCGTCGAGCAGCGTCTTGCAGTTGTCTGCGTAGCGCTGGTGGCGGGCCGGAAGGCCACCTTCCTCGTTGTATTGCTGCAGTGCTTCGTGCAGGGCCGCGACCACGTGGGTAGGCGGGGTGAAGCGCCATTGCCCGGTCTTGGCCATGTAGGCGTGCTGGTCGTGCAGGTCCATGGCCAGCGAGTGGGCATTGCCTTCGGCGGCCACCAGGGCGTTTTTTTCGGCGAAGACGAAGCCCATGCCGGGTACGCCTTCCAGGCACTTGCCGGAGGCTGCGATCAGCGCTTCGAAGGGGATTTCGCGGGCATCGATCGGCAGCGCACCGAACGAGCTCATGGCATCGATGATCAGGCGCTTGCCATGGTGTTTGATCACCTGGGCGATTTCGGGCAGCGGGTTCAGGATGCCGGTGCTGGTTTCACAGTGGATCAGCGCCACATGGGTGATGGCCGAGTCTTCGGCCAGCAGCCGGTCGACGTCGGCGGCGGTGGTCGGCTGGTCTTCTGCCGTTTCGAAGGTGCTGTAAGTGCGACCCAGCACTTTGCAGATCTTCGCCAGGCGCTGGCCGTACGCGCCGTTGATCAGTACCAGAACCTTGCCATCGCGTGGCACCAAGGTGCCGATGGCCGCTTCCACGGCGAAGGTGCCGCTGCCTTGCAGGGGTACGCAGTGGTGGCTGCTGGCGCCGTCGATGATGGCCAGCAGTTGTTCGCAGACGCTGGCAGTCAATTGGTTGAAGTCACGGTCCCAGGAGCCCCAGTCCACCAGCATGGCTTGGCGGGTGCGGATTGATGTGGTCAGGGGACCTGGGGTCAGCAGAATCGGGGCGTTGCTCATTCCGTTATTCCTCACAAGCGGTGGGCTGAAACTACGGGGCCTAGGTTGCAATTCGCACTGTCATCAATCAAATTGTTTGTTGTTATCCCAGCTATAAGTCAGGCCGATAAATATGAACCTGTTCCAGCTACGCGCCTTCGACGCCGTGGCCCGTGAGGGCAGCTTTACCCGCGCTGCCGAGCGCCTGTTCATCAGCCAGCCGGCGGTGACCGGGCACGTCAAGGCCCTGGAGGAGCACTACCAGATCACCTTGCTGCGGCGTACTGCACGGCGCGTGGAACTGACCGAAGAGGGCACGCGCCTGGCGGCCATCACGCGCGCCATGTTCGGCCTGGCTGAAGAAGCGCAGGCCATGCTCGAGGCCAACCGCCAGTTGCTGACCGGGCGCCTGGAGGTAGCCGCCGACGGCCCGCACCGGGTCATGCCGATGCTGGCGCTGCTGCGTGAGCGGTACCCTGGCGTCACCGTCAACTTGCGTCTGGGCAATGCACAGGAGACGTTGGCTGCGCTGCTCGGCGAGCATGCCGACGTGGCAGTGCTGACCGAAATCGAGCCGCGCAAAGGGCTGCACCTGCAAAATCTCTGTGAGTCGCGCCTGTGTGCGTTGTTACCCGTGGGGCACGCCTGGGCCAGCGAGCGGGAGGACTTGCCGTTGGCCGAGCTGCACCAGCAGATCATGGTGCTGCGCGAACCCAGCTCCACCACCCGGCGCACCTTCGACAAGGCCTGCATCAAGGCGGGCGTGCAACCGCGTGTATTGCTGGAGCTGGACAGCCGGGAGGCGGTAACCGAGGCAGTGGCCTCGCAGCTGGGTATTGGCGTTGTTTCTTCCACTGAAGTGGCCAATGATCCCCGTGTGGTGGCACGACCCTTGGCCGGCGAGGGCCTTGTCAACCAACACGTGATCGGCTGCCTGGAGCGCCGTCGCGAACTGCGCCTGATTCAGGCATTCCTGAGCCTGGCAGCGGGGCTATGATGGCTGTTTGCTGCGGGGCACCCTAGGCTCTGTATGAAAAGCCTTGATACTCGGTGATGCTGCGTTGAAAACAGCCTCGGAATGCTCATTTACAACCCGTAAACTCCGCTTCCTCGGCTGTTTTCGCCTTGCCTGACCTTCGTCTCAAGGCTTTTCATACAGACCCTAATATGGCCGGCAATCAGCCGACAGGACCGTCGATGAGCGACAAAGACACCATTTCCATGCAGCTGGTGCGCGAAGCGCTGTTGCAGACCTGCCCTGCCGGTGAGCCTGACAGCGGCTTGCTGGCCAGGGCGGGCATCGCCGTTGAACAATTGCACCTGCCAGAGGCAAGGGTCAGTGCCGAGTCCTATGCCCGCCTGTGGCGCTTGCTGGCCCGGCGCTGCAACGACGAATTTTTCGCGATGGACCCGCGCGGTCTGCGCAGTGGCAGCCTGGCATTCATGTGCCGTGCCAGCATGGGCCAACCAACCCTGGGTGCAGGCCTGGACACCTCGCTGGCATTTCTGTCGCTGATGCTTCAAGACATGCAGCCCAGCCTGGTGCGCCAGCAAGGCCTGGCCGAAATTGTCATCAATGAGCCGCGTGACGAACCGCGCCGCGCGTTCACCTATTTCACGTTCTGGATGATCGTGCATGGCGTGACCTGCTGGCTGGCCGGGCGGCGTATCCCGATTCTGAGCATTGATCTGCGTTGTACCGAACCACCCTTTTGCGACGACTACCGGGTCATGTTTTCGGAAAACCTGCATTTTGAGCGTCCACGCACACGCATGATCATCGCTTCGCAATGCCTCGACTTGCCCCTGCGGCGCAGTGAAGAGGAACTGCAGCGTTTTCTGGCCGAAGCGCCGGGCAATATCCTGGTCAAATACCGTGACCCGGCCAGCCTCGGGCGGCGTATCCGCACCGACCTGCTGCGCCTGGCCCCTGCGCAATGGCCCGATGCTGACCGCCTGGCCCGGCAGCTGTGCCTGTCGCCATCGACCCTGCGGCGGCGCCTGGCAGAAGAGGGGCAGAACTACCAGGGCTTGAAGGACAGCGTACGACGGGAGCTGGCGATCGCCTGGCTCAGCCAGGAAGACGTGGCCATGGGCGAGCTTGCCGAGCGTTTGGGGTTCGCCGACAGCAGCTCGTTCTATAAGGCATTTCGCAAGTGGTTCGGCTGCAACCCAGGGCATTATCGGGCATTGATCCAGGCGCGAGGGGCAGGGCACTGAAGGGCGAACGCTTCCTGCCGTAGTGCATTACCGCGCGGGCCCAGAAGGCTTACCGAGCAGGCGCCGATCGAACCCGTTCCCTCTGCATCCTGGTCCGGCATTTGAACAACATGGTTGGCTTCGTCAAATAGCTGTGGAACCCACCATGATTATCAATGCGACTGACCATGACCCATTCATCGGTGCCCGATTACCTGAGTGGCTCAAACGCGCGTCACGGGGCCAGATCAACACCCTGCGCACCAGCCTGAACGCGCACCACGCCAGCCAGGCACGCTTGAGTGGCCTGACGCTTGAGTTACTGCCGCTCCAGCAGTTTGCCGAGAAGCACCTGGCGGCTTTGCTGGATGCACCGTTGCCGGACGGGCAGGTATTTGCCCAGCTCGAATGGCTGCGGGTAGCGCCGCGCTTCGGCACACTGCCAGGTACCTTGCAACAGACATACGGGTACAGCCAGACGCGTGAAAACGGGTTACTGCGGCTGATGCGCAACTTTGCTGCGAATACCCGCTACTACGAGGGCACGGGGCTGGTTTTGCCAGGCAGCGATAAACCATTGAATGCATCGCTGGAAGCATTGATTACGGCCTGTCGCAATCTGGACGTTGGTCAGTGCTATCAGGACGCGTTGCAAAGGATCTTCCAGCCAGCTACCCAGGCGGTGCTGGCTGAAGACAAACGTTCGGGGCTGAAGCTGGCGACCGAGCTTGCGGCTTTGCAGGGAAACATAAGCGTCGATGTGCAGCTTGCACTGCGCGAGCTGGTGGACCACGGTCAGGAGCAGCGACAACAAGGGCTTGAAGGCAAACCCATGCTGCTGAGGGCACTAGGGAAACCTGTGGTCGATGGCTTGCTGATCCACCTGCAAGACAAGACGGGAAATGAACGGGGCATCGTACTTTACCTGCCTGGTGATCCCCGGCAGGCATTGCGGTTCTTCGATAATGCCGCCTCCATGAACAGTACCGTGGCGATGTTGTTGCCAGATCCCGGTTACTGGCAGTACTTCACACAGCTCATCAGCCTTGAGCACCGTGCAGGTTTTGTCAGTACCCTCGGCAAGCGCTTGAAAGACAAGCTGCCGGACCTGGAGCTTGAGGGTGAAACTCCTGAAGGAGGGATCTTCACGCAACTGGCGACTCGGCAAGTGCAACGGGCCAAGGAAGATGCCCGGTTGCTGCTGGTACCGACTGCCGACGCTGATAGCCTGGCGGTAAGCGCCAGACACGCTGAGTGGAAAGCGGCAGGTCTGGACCTGGTAAACCTCGCCGGCTTGTTCATCCCGGCTGTGGGCGGCGTGCTGCTGGGTCAGGTGGTTGCCCAGACGTGCGCTGAAGTGTTCGAAGGGACACGGGATTGGTCGAGAGGGCACCAACACGAAGCGCTGCAGCATCTGCTGGGGGTTGCCGAAACCTTGGCGGCTACCGCTGCGACGGTGGCGGGTGTCAGTTTTGTGCGCAGTGCGTTTGTCGCGGGCCTGGAGCCGGTAAGCCTTGGGAATGGGCGCGGTCGCCTGTGGCAGTTCAACGCCAGGAATTATCGATCACTGCCGGGCGCTATCGACCTGTTTGAAGAGGGACGCTATGGCGAGGTGGGCCGCCGCTGGGTCCGTATCGATGGGCGCAACTTCGAAGTGCATCAGCCTATCGCCGATGGCCCCTATCGCCTGCGCCATGTAGCGAGTGAGGGCGGCTACGGGCCGGTCGTGTTGCACAATGGTGAGCGTGGCTGGCAACTGATGCGTGAGCAACCACTCAGCTGGCAGGCGCCTGCTCGCATGCTGGATGCATTATGGCCACAGCATTCCCCTGTCGACGCGCATCAGGCCGAGCAGATCATGCGGGTGGCAGGTATCGATGCAGATTTGTTGCGCGGCGTTCTCGTGGAAAATCGCCCGGCGCCGGTGAGCCTTGGCCAAACCTTGCGCGCCTTCCAGGCGCATGCACGCATTCAAACGTTTTTCGAGCGTGTTCGGCTGAAGGCGTTGGTGCCATCGGACAGTGAACTGCTGGCCTGGTGTGAAGCAAGGCCAGACGTGGGCGCCGGACTGGAGCAGATCCGGGTGCATGAGGCCGGGTTGCGGCCGCAATTGTTTGCCCACCTGACAGAGCAGTCACTTGCAGCAGACCCGCTGAGCATGTTGGTCAAGCGGGACTTCCCGGGTTTGCCTTCGGCCTACATAAATGAAGTAACCGGCCAAGCACATGAGCTTGAGCACCAAATGGCGCGGGTCGAGCGGCGGCTGCCATTGCCGTGCGCGAAGAACGCCCGTTCGCTCTTGCGTCTGGCTCGCCTGAGCCGGGGGCTGGCGGGATTGTATCTGAGCACAGCGTACAGTGATGTCACCGGCGAGTTGGCCCTTGCGTTGCTGGATAGCTTCGAACTCGAGCACCTTGACCTTGACTTGCGTGACAGCGGGCTGGATGGGCGGTCTATCAGGCGCCTCGGTAGCGGCGGGCGAACCGAGGCAAGAAGAATAGTGGTCCGGCATGAAGGCAGGTTTCTGATCTACAACGGGTCAGGTGTGCCACACGTGCTTATTGCTGACGAGCCGGGATGTATCTTCGAGGCGCTTTTTGCCGCACTGACATCAGAGCAGCGGGCAGCGATGCAACTGGTGGGCAGTGCTGCGGCGAGCCAATTGCGTGAGAAACTTCTGGCGCGGTTACCCGCTTCCCATTGGGATATCGCGCGCATGCTCGGCTGGCCAGAGGAGCAGGCCTGGCTCAATCCAGGGCGTCGCATGGACGATGGGCGCGTGGGATACCCGCTCAGTGGCCGCCCTGGCGCTGCACCCAGGGATGAGCGGGCGATCATTCGTGACCAGCTACGGTCGCTTTATCCTGGCCTGGACGAGGCCGCGCTCGATGTGGAGCTGGCGCGTGTGCAACAAGGCCCGCAGCCAGTCTTCGAGCGCCTGGTAGAACTGCAGGAAGCCCATGACCAGCTGGTGCTGTACCTGAATCGCTGGGTCGGTGCCGAGTTGCAGGAGGGTCGACGCGCCGCCCGCAGGTTGACGGCCGATAGCATCCTGCGAGCCTGGCGACTGCAGGGCGAGCCTGGTTCGGCCGGCGAGGGGCAAACACAAGGGCAGCGCTTGTCGATGAGCGGTTTGAGTTTGCGCACACTGCCGGCACTGCCGCCGAACATCGATTTCCATCGCATTACCCTGCTGAGCGTGAACGACACCCGGATTACTGACATACCGGTCGACTTCCTTCGCCCCTTCACTGCCCTGACGCACCTGAACCTCAACAACAACGCGTTGATGCGTCTACCAACAGGCATTGCCCATTTACCGAATCTTCAATCGCTTCGGTTGGCGCATAACGAGATACGCCTCGATGCCCAGGCGATCGGCGTTTTGCATGGTTTGTCCAACCTTGCGCATCTTGATCTCAGCCATAACCGGCTGGAAGCGCTGGACATGAGCTTTCATCAACTTTCTCGGCTGACTAGCCTGAACCTGCGTCATTGTCGCCTGGGCAGTTGGCCGCGTCGCCTGGAGCTCTGTGGTCTACTCGAGTGTGCTGACCTGCGCAACAATCAACTCCGCGAAGTGCCCACCGAGATCCAGCTGATGCCTTATGCATTTCGACGCGCCATTCTGATAGAAAACAACCCCTTGTCGGTCATGCAGCAAAGAGGGTTGTATGCACTCGATGTGATCGAAGAGCACCGGCACTCCCCTGAGCAGTTGGGTTCAGTTGACCTGGTCAGGGCCCGTACGCGTTGGGTAGGCCATACGGATGCGACGGTTCAGGCCGAGCGGGAGGGCGTGTGGCTGCGGTTGCTGGAGCAAGCGGGTAGCAGCGGGTTGTTCAGGTTGTTGGCTCGCCTGGAGATGACAGCGGACTACAGCGAAGCGGGTGAAGGGCGGGATGCGCTGGTTGAGGGCGTATGGACACTGCTGGCTACGCTGGACGGCGACCCGGTGCTGTGCCGGCGGATCTTTGAGCAGGCCGGCCGGCCGCTGTCATGTTCGGACGCCGTTGCCAGTCACTTCAGTGCACTGCAAGTATCGGTGAGGCAGGCGCAGGCAGAAGCCGCCGCAGCCAACCTTGAAAGCAGGGGTGAGTTGCTCGAACTGGGCAGGCAACTATTCCGGCTGGATCAACTGGAAGGGATTGCCTACCAGGATGGCCGGCAGCGTCTGGCTGCCAGTGAACATATTGACCAGTTGGCATTGGGGCTGGCTTACAGGGTGCAACTTCGTAGCCGGTTGCAGCTGCCCAACCAGCCATATGCCATGCGCTATCCCGAAGCTGTCGCGCTGACACAGGCCCAGATAGAGGATGCGTTCCTGCGGGTTACGCGCGCGCAGACCATCGAGGGCCTGACCGATAGCCTGAGCCAGCGCGCGTTCTGGCGACGTTACCTGCGCCAGCAACATGACCAAATGTTCGATGCCCTCAGTGCGGATTACACGCGGCGCACGCTTGAGCTGCAGGCTCAACGTCCTGTCTTGGCGCCGGCGGCCTTCGAGCAGCAACTACACCGGCTGCAGGCACAGCAGGATCTCGACATCGAGCGCCTGGTCGCAGGGCTCACCCAGTCCTACCTGCGTGCAGCCGAGCGCGCAGAGGGGTGACTGGCGGCGGCCAAACCAGTCATCCAGATTGACAGCTTTGGCCATTGCCGCCGCGCATGAGCGGCGCGAACATCGTCGGACCGATGCTTCAACTCCAAAAACAAGAAACCAGGAGTCCGATGATGCGCGATTACGCCGAGGCCGCTCGCACGTTTGACCATGACCAGGCCGTTGTGGCGGCATTGCACGGCAACCTTGAAGCCCTTAATGCCTGTGTCGAATGCTGTGACCGCCATGCCGGTGACGGCAAGCTGGCACTGATTCATGAAGACCGCGATGGTAACAGCGCGCGCTATAGCTTCGATCAGCTTCAGGTGCAGGCTGCCCGGTTCGCCAATGTGCTAAAGGCGCAGGGGGTAGGCGCAGGCGACCGGGTTGCCGGCTTGATGCCGCGCACCCCCGAACTGTTGGTGACCATCCTCGCTACCTGGCGCCTCGGGGCGGTTTACCAGCCCTTGTTCACCGCGTTCGGCCCCAAGGCCATCGAGCACCGGCTTGAGCAATCCCATGCCCGAGTGATAGTCACCGATAGCCACAACCGCGCCAAGCTGGACGATGTGCACGTCTGCCCGACCATCATCACTGTCAAGGCCCGCAGTGGTGAGCTGGACTTCCAGCAATGCCTGGAGCGCGCAGCGGACGTATGTGAGCCGGTGATGCGCTCAGGCAACGATCCATTCCTGCTGATGTTCACTTCTGGAACCACTGGCCCGGCAAAACCCCTGGAAGTGCCACTGCGTGCGATCGTCGCGTTTCAGGGCTACATGCGTGATGCCATCGAGCTGCTGCCCGAGGACAACTTCTGGAACCTGGCCGACCCGGGTTGGGCGTACGGCTTGTATTACGCCGTTACCGGCCCATTGTCGCTGGGGCATGCCACCACGTTCTACGATGGCCCGTTCAGTGTCGAGAGCTGCGCCCGGGTGATCGACAAGCTGGGCATCACCAACCTGGCCGGCTCGCCCACCGCGTATCGCTTGCTGATTGCGGCGGGCAAAGATTTCTCGGCACCGATCAAGGGTCGTCTGCGGGTGGTCAGCAGTGCCGGCGAACCGCTTAACCCCGAGGTGATCCGCTGGTTCGCCGACGAGCTGGGCGTGACCATTCACGATCACTACGGCCAGACCGAACTGGGCATGGTGCTGTGCAATCACCATGGTCTGCAGCACCCGGTGCACCTGGGCTCTGCCGGCTATGCCATCCCCGGTCACCGCATCGTGGTGCTGGACGAGCAGGGCAACGAGCGGCCAGCCGGCCAGCCAGGCATCCTCGCCGTTGACCGCGAGCAGTCGCCGCTGTGCTGGTTCGGCGGTTACCACGGCCTGCCGACCAAAGCCTTCGTCGGCAAGTACTACCTCAGCGGCGACACTGTCGAGCTGAACCCGGATGGCAGCATCAGCTTCGTTGGCCGTAGCGACGACGTGATCACCACCTCCGGTTACCGGGTGGGGCCGTTCGATGTGGAAAGCGCGTTGATCGAGCACCCGGCGGTGATCGAGGCCGCGGTGATCGGCAAGCCCGACCCGGAGCGCACCGAGCTGATCAAGGCGTTCGTGGTATTGGCCAGCGGCTACGCCGGCAGCGTCGAGCTGGAAGAAACCTTGCGCCAGCACGTGCGCCAGCGCCTCTACGCGCATGCCTACCCCAGGGAAATCGAATTCGTCAGCGAGCTGCCCAAGACCCCGAGCGGCAAGCTGCAACGCTTCATCCTGCGCAACCAGGAAGTCGCCAAACAACAAGCGCAACAGGCCACCCCTGTCAGCGTCTGAAAGGAAAGTACTCATGCACATCGCCAATAAACATTTCATCGTCAGCGGCGCCGCTTCCGGGCTGGGTGCCGCGACTGCACAGATGCTGGTCGAGGCTGGCGCCAAGGTCATGCTGGTCGACCTCAATGCCCAGGCTGTCGAAGCCAAGGCCCGCGAGCTGGGCGACAACGCCCGTTTCGCCGTGGCTGATATCAGTGACGAGCAAGCGGCCCAGTCGGCTGTCGATGCAGCTGTCAGCGCCTTTGGCAGCTTGCATGGGTTGGTCAATTGTGCCGGCATCGTCGGTGCCGAGAAGGTGCTGGGCAAGCAGGGCCCGCATGGCCTGGCCAGCTTCGCCAAGGTCATCAACGTCAACCTGATCGGCAGCTTCAACCTGTTGCGTCTGGCGGCGGCGGCCATGGCCGAAGGGGCTGCCGATGAGAGCGGCGAGCGAGGGGTCATCATCAACACGGCCTCCATTGCCGCCTATGACGGCCAGATTGGCCAAGCCGCCTACGCTGCCTCCAAGGGGGCCATTGCCAGCCTGACCTTGCCGGCTGCGCGCGAACTGGCACGCTTCGGCATCCGCGTGATGACCATCGCGCCGGGCATCTTTGAAACACCTATGATGGCCGGCATGAGCGATGAGGTGCGTGCTTCACTGGCTGCCGGCGTGCCGTTCCCGCCCCGCTTGGGCCGCCCGCAGGAATACGCCGCGCTGGCCCGCCACATCATCGAGAACAGCATGCTCAACGGTGAGGTCATCCGCCTCGACGGTGCGCTGCGCATGGCTGCCAAGTAAGGAGAGCGAACATGACCCTCGCCAATGACCCCATCGTTATCGTCAGCGCCGTGCGCACGCCCATGGGCGGGTTGCAGGGCGACCTCAAGAGCCTGACTGCGCCGCAACTGGGCAGCGCCGCCATTCGTGGTGCCGTGGAACGTGCCGGCATCGATGCCGCCTGTGTCGAGCAGGTACTGTTCGGCTGCGTGCTGCCGGCCGGCCAGGGCCAGGCGCCGGCACGCCAGGCCGCGTTAGGCGCCGGGCTGGACAAGCACACCACCTGCACCACCCTGAACAAGATGTGCGGCTCGGGTATGCAAGCCGCGATCATGGCCCATGACCTGCTGCTGGCCGGCACCGCAGACGTGGTAGTGGCGGGTGGCATGGAAAGCATGACCAACGCGCCGTACCTGCTGGACAAAGCCCGTGGCGGCTACCGCATGGGCCACGGCAAGATCATCGACCACATGTTCATGGACGGCCTCGAAGACGCCTACGACAAAGGCCGCCTGATGGGCACCTTTGCCGAGGACTGTGCCCAGGCCAATTCTTTCAGCCGCGAGGCCCAGGACCAGTTCGCCATCGCCTCGCTGACCCGAGCGCAGGAAGCCATCAGCAGCGGCCGTTTTGCCGCCGAGATCGTGTCGGTGGAAGTCACCGAGGGCAAGGAAAAGCGCGTCATCAAGGATGACGAGCAGCCGCCCAAGGCACGCCTGGACAAGATTGCGCAGCTTAAACCGGCGTTTCGTGAAGGCGGCACCGTGACGGCGGCCAACGCCAGTTCAATTTCCGACGGTGCTGCGGCGCTGGTGCTGATGCGCCGCTCCGAGGCCGACAAACGTGGCCTCAAGCCATTGGCCGTCATCCACGGCCACGCCGCCTTTGCCGACACCCCGGCGCTGTTCCCGACCGCCCCGATCGGCGCGATCGACAAACTGATGAAACGCACCGGCTGGAACCTGGCCGAAGTCGACCTGTTCGAGATCAACGAGGCCTTCGCCGTGGTCACCCTGGCGGCCATGAAACACCTCGACCTGCCACACGACAAGGTCAATATCCACGGCGGCGCCTGCGCCCTCGGTCACCCGATCGGCGCTTCTGGCGCACGTATTCTGGTCACCCTGTTGTCGGCCTTGCGCCAGAACAATCTGCGTCGGGGTGTGGCGGCCATCTGCATCGGCGGTGGCGAGGCCACGGCCATGGCTGTTGAATGCCTGTACTGAGGTGAACCATGCTGGTAAATGACGAGCAACAACAGATCGCCGACGCGGTACGTGCTTTCGCCCAGGAACGCCTGAAGCCGTTTGCCGAGCAATGGGACAAGGACCATCGCTTTCCGAAAGAGGCCATCGACGAAATGGCCGAACTGGGCCTGTTCGGCATGCTGGTGCCGGAGCAGTGGGGCGGCAGCGACACGGGTTATGTGGCCTATGCCATGGCGCTGGAGGAAATCGCTGCGGGTGATGGCGCCTGCTCGACCATCATGAGCGTGCACAACTCGGTGGGTTGCGTGCCGATCCTGCGCTTCGGCAACGAGCAGCAGAAACAGCAATTCCTCACCCCGCTGGCGACAGGTGCGATGCTCGGTGCTTTCGCCCTGACCGAGCCGCAGGCTGGCTCTGATGCCAGCAGCCTGAAGACCCGTGCACGCCTGGAGGGCGACCATTACGTGCTCAATGGCAGCAAGCAGTTCATTACCTCGGGGCAGAACGCCGGCGTCGTGATCGTGTTTGCAGTCACCGACCCGGAGGCTGGCAAGCGTGGCATCAGCGCCTTCATCGTGCCGACCGATTCGCCGGGCTACCAGGTAGCGCGGGTCGAGGACAAACTCGGCCAGCACGCCTCCGACACCTGCCAGATCGTTTTCGACAATGTGCACGTGCCAGTGGCCAACCGGCTGGGTGCGGAGGGTGAAGGCTACAAGATCGCCCTGGCCAATCTTGAAGGCGGCCGTATCGGCATCGCCTCGCAAGCGGTGGGTATGGCCCGCGCGGCGTTCGAAGTGGCGCGCGACTATGCCAACGAGCGCCAAAGCTTTGGCAAACCGCTGATCGAGCACCAGGCCGTGGCGTTTCGCCTGGCTGACATGGCAACGAAAATTTCCGTTGCCCGGCAGATGGTATTGCACGCCGCTGCCCTTCGTGATGCGGGGCGTCCGGCACTGGTGGAAGCGTCGATGGCCAAGCTGTTCGCCTCGGAAATGGCCGAAAAGGTCTGTTCGGATGCCTTGCAGACCCTGGGTGGTTATGGCTATCTGAGTGACTTCCCGCTGGAGCGGATCTACCGCGACGTTCGGGTTTGCCAGATCTACGAAGGCACCAGCGACATTCAGCGCATGGTCATTGCGCGCAATCTTTGAAGGAGCAGACTGCATGGCATTCGAAACCATCCTGTTGGACATCCACGGCAAGGTCGGCCTGATCACCCTCAACCGGCCGCAGGCGCTCAATGCGCTGAACGCGCAGATTGTCGGTGAGATCAACCAGGCCTTGGACCAGCTTGAGCGCGACCCGAACATCGGCTGCGTGGTGCTGACAGGCTCGGCCAAAGCCTTTGCCGCTGGCGCCGACATCAAGGAAATGGCTGAGCTGCAATACCCGCAGATCTACGTCGACGACCTGTTCAGCGACGCCGACCGCATTGCCAATCGCCGTAAGCCGATCATTGCTGCCGTGTCTGGATTTGCCCTGGGCGGCGGCTGTGAGTTGGCGATGATGTGCGACTTTATCCTCGCGGCGGACAATGCCAAATTTGGTCAACCGGAAATCAACCTGGGCGTGCTGCCGGGCATGGGCGGTACCCAGCGCCTGACGCGTGCGGTGGGCAAGGCGAAGGCCATGGAGCTTTGCCTGACCGGCCGCCTGATGGGGGCGGAAGAAGCCGAGCGTGCAGGCCTGGTGGCGCGGATCGTGCCGCAGGCAGAGCTGGTGGAAGAGGCGCTTAAGGTGGCGGCGACCATTGCCAGCAAGTCGATTCCGGTGAGCATGATGGTCAAGGAGAGCGTCAACCGAGCATTTGAAGTCACCCTCAGCGAGGGGGTTCGCTTTGAGCGTCGGGTCTTCCATGCGGCGTTCTCCACCGAAGACCAGAAAGAAGGCATGGCCGCATTCATCGCCAAGCGTGAGGCACAGTTCAAGGACCGTTGATCAGACTCGGTTCGTTGCCGTTGCCGTTGCCGTTGCCGTTGCCGTTGCCGTGGCTGTGGCTGTGGCTTCTAAGTGCGCGATAGTTCAGGCGACGCAGATTGCGACTTCAGGAGGCCGAGCGTAGGGCTTGCGAAGGGAGGTGACGGGCATGGATGCCCGTCAAGCGCTGAGGCCCCATGGATGGGGCCTGCAGCGCGTACTCCCGGGAGCAAGACCGTAGCGAGGGAACCCCGGAGCGTAGCGCAGGGGCCGGATGATAGGAGCCAGCGTTTTTTGGTTACTTTTTGTCGCGTTTGACAAAAAGTGACCCGCCGTAAGGGCGGAAAGGTGACTGTGCGCCACCTGCGTGAATGAATACCTACTCGATGTGAATGCCCACATCCAAGAAGCAAGAAGCAAGAAGCAAGAAGCAAGAAGCAAGAAGCAAATTCGTCTGTTTTGACTCAGCGAACAGTCCATTCGCGATGGCGACGTTGACTCACCTTTTCGCCCTTACGGCGAGTCACTTTTTGTCAAACGCGACAAAAAGTAACCAAAAAACGCTGCGCTCCCATCATCCGGCCCCTGCGCTGCGCTCCGGGGTCCCCTCACTCCGGCCTTGCTCCCGGCAGGACCGCGCCGAAGGCCCCATCCTGGGGCCTCAGCGCTTGACGGGCATCCATGCCCGTCACCTGCCTCCGCAAGGCCTGCGTTCGGCCTCCTGAAGTCGCGAAGATCAAAATCAAGATCAAGATCAAGATCAAGATCAAGATCAAGATCAAGATCAAGATCAAGATCAACGGCAACAGCAACAGCAACAGCAACAGCAACAGCAACAGCAACAGCAACAGCAACAGCAGGCGGATGGGCACTGCCAGAATCTCAGTTTACTGCTGGCCCAGCAGCTGAGCTGGGGTGCCGACCGGCGGATTGTGAGCAGTGGAAGCAAATTCGCACCCATTTGCAGTTGCTCCACGCGGCGTGGCGCCTTAGACTGCCGCCCCCTGTAAAAGAGTGCCGGTTGGCGCTTGAAGAATTCCGCTGGCGATGCATAGGCATCGACGGCACATGAATCGCCCAAATGCACATTTTTTCATAGAGAAATCGATGACCAAGGAACAGTTGCTGGCCATGTCGGCCGATGACTACATGAACGCCGACCAGCTTGCCTTCTTTACTGAGCTGCTGCAGGCGATGAAAGTCGAAACCCATGAACGCATCGAACTCAGCCGCACCACCATCGAAGGCCTGGACACCCCGTCAGACCCCGCCGACGTGGCTTCGGTCGAAGAAGAACGTAGCTGGCTGGTAAATGCCATCGACCGCGACCAGCGCCTGCTGCCACAGCTGGAAATGGCCCTGGACCGTATTGCCGACGAAAGCTTCGGCTGGTGCGATGACAGTGGTGAGCCTATCGGCCTGAAGCGCTTGCTGATCAGCCCGACCACCAAGTACTGCATCGAAGCCCAGGAGCGCCACGAGCAGCTCGACCGCCACCAGCGTCAGGTATAAACCCGCGCGTGGTGCAAGCCCCTCGAAGCAATTCCTGGGGCTTTTTGCGTTTCTCGTCGATCCGTTTTTGTTACGCCTTACGAAACACTGATGTACCGGGATGCACTGTTTCCGCGTCACTGTCAGGCGTATCATGGCTTTATCGTTAGGGTGCTAATTAAATTCCGGAGGGAATGATGAATAGCCGAGTCGATGTGGCTGTGATGATAGGGTCGGGTGTGCCGGCCACCTTGCAGGCGCTGGGCAAGCGCATTTGCTGGGTCGTGCTGGTCAATGGCGAGCGCCGCGGCACCGCCTTCGCCACGCGCGAAGAAGCGCTTGAGTGTCAGGCTGCCTGGCAACTGCAACTGAAGAAAGGGCTGGCTGCCTGAAAATGTTTATTGCCTCTCGACGGGTTTCGGTGTTTTCGGGCATATTTGTCCTACAGTAATGCGCACATGGATGCCAGGGCTTGTCTTCTTGCAGGCTCACGCCATTGGTTGCGTTTTCTGGCGAGTGATTTCAGGCATCACGCTTCCCAAGCCGGGAATGAGCCAAACGCCTTCGGTTGAGGGCGATTCTGGCAAACCAGAGTAAAGATTCCTGCGCGCTGCATCGTCAGCGAGCACAGACATTTCGCATATCGCTTTATTACTCTTTTTGCCTATCGATAAGAAATGGCCGTGCCTCCCCGAGCTTGGGTGAGGGCGGGTTGTAACCGGTTGAGGATTACTTCATTGGCAGTCAGCACACTTGATACACATGCGTTGTTCGCTCTGGGCGACTTGCGCGGTAAATTGGCCCAACTGTTTCAGGGCCGCTTCATCTATGTCACCGAACAGAGTCCCGAAGGCCTGTACATGGCCGAAATCGACACCGAGAGTGCACTGGTGGTCGATGACAAGCAGCGCCTTGAACTGAAAGTCGGCGACCACTTTCGTGCTGCCGTATTGCCCAGCCGCGAAGGTGGCAAGCTGGAAATGCGCTTTCGCGACATCAAGTTGAATGTGTATGGCGTGGGTGATTACGCCTTCGTTTCTGTGCCGGAAGGCGAGGGCATCGTATTTCGTGAAGGCCATGGCGTGATGCTGGTATTCGCCGCGCAGCAGCAAGTGCAGGAAGGCCTGGGCAAGTTGCTTAAAGCAGTGACTGGCAAGGTCGCCAAATGGCGCAAGGGTGAACTGACCACCTTCAAGGCCAGTGAATGACCGACAGTGACGACGCACCAGCCTCGCGGGCCGAGTTTCATCGGCAGCACCAGGCAGATGCCGTGGCTGAGGCAGAACGTTTGCTGGCCGGACGTGAAAAGCTGCAAGGCGCCTGGTTGACTTGGGTGGCGGCTGAGCTCTATCGCCTCAGCCCGCCGCCATATGCCGCCATGGTCCGGCGCGAGTTGCAGCGCCTCAGCCAAGGTTGAGACGGCAAACCTTCAATTGCCACGGTCGCGGCCGCTGCTGACCTCTTCAGGCACCGGCTCTTTGGACATGCGTTTGCGAAACAGCGCCGCCCGCGCCAGCAACAGCGTGGTAATCGGCACGGTGATCGACAGCAGGATCGGAATCAGCCACGCGTGTAGCACAGGGGTGCCCTTGAGCCACGAAAAGTAGATGATCGAGGCCAGTGCAACGCACCAGGCACCAAGGGTCGAGGCCAGCGCTGGCGGGTGCATGCGCTGGAAGTAGTCTTTCAGGCGTACCAGGCCTATAGCACCGACCAGGGCGAACAGGCTGCCGGTAAGTAGTAGCGCGGCGGTGACCAGCTCCAGCCAGAATGGCAGTACCAGGGCTTCAGTCATTCGATCACCTCACCGCGCAGCAGAAACTTGGCCAAGGCAAACGAGCCGACGAAACCAAACAGTGCAATCAGCAGGGCCCCTTCGAAGTAGGTGTCACTGGCATAACGGATACCCAGCACCAACATGGTGAGCATGGCCAGGATGTACAGGTAGTCCAGGGCCAGCACGCGGTCTTGGGCGGACGGGCCACGGAACAGCCGGATCAGCGCCAGGCCCATGGCCAGGGCGAAGATGAACAGGCTGGCGAGGACGGCATTGGCGAGCAGGCCTGTCATTGGAAAATCTCCATAAGCGGGCGTTCGTAAGTGTCCTTGAAGTGCTGTATGAAGGCCGCTTCATCGTCCAGCTCAAACACATGCAGCAACAGCACACTGCGGTCCAGTGCCAGTTCGGACCAGACTGTGCCAGGCACCACCGTGGTGATCATCGACAGCGCTGCCAGGCCGTGGGGGTCACGCAATGCCAGTGGTATGTGAACGAACGCAGAGCGTGGCGGCTGCTTGCCGGCCCGCAGCACACCACGGGCTACCAGCAGGTTGGAGGCGATCACATCGATGCCGACCCGGACGATCAGGCGGGCGATGACCAGGGGGCGCCGTACGTGTGCATGCTGCGGACGCAGGGGCGCCATCAACAGTGGCGCCAGTATGCCAAGTGCGGCGCCCAGCAGCAGGTTGCCAGGGCTGACCGAGAGGTTCAGCAGCAGCCACAGGCCGAACAGCGAGACCGATAGCAGTGGGGCGGGGAACAGTCGGTTCATGGCTGCACCTGTACGTCGCGCGAGGTGGGGCCAGGAATCGGCCGGGCGGCCATCACGGCGTCGATATAGGCATCGGGGGCCTGCAGGCTGGCGGCAGTGTCCTGGGTGTAGCGCAGCAACGGCTCGGCCTTGAAGCTGAGGATGAGGCACAGGCCGAGCAAGATGACAATGGGCAGGCATTCATAGCGCCGCAGGACCGGGGACGGACGCTCTTCGGGCTTCCAGAAACGCTGGATGCCGACGCGGCCGAAGGCGATCAGCGAGGCCATGCCGGACAGGATCAGCAACGCCACCAGGCCCCAGCCGGCGGCACTCAGGGGCTGCTCGACCGGTACGCCGAGGCCCAGTGGATTGAACAGCGCACTGATCAGGTTGAGCTTGCCGACAAAGCCCGACAGCGGCGGCATGCCGATGATCAGTAGCGCACAGGCGATGAAGCTGAGGCCGAGGAAGGCCATGGTCCACGGGATGATCTGGCCGATTACCACCTGCTGTTCATCGTCGAGGTTGATGCCCTTGGGCGGGTGCAGCGATTCCAGTGGCGGCGGCATGGCGTCTTCTTCGTCGTCCAGCGGCGCTTCATTGGCCGAGCGCGAGCGTTCGACCAGTTCGGCGAGCAGGAACAGTGCGCACAGCGCAAGGGTCGAGTTGACCAGATAGAACAGCGCCGCGCCGGTCAGAGCCGCCTGGGCAAAACCCACCGCACCCAGCAGCGTGCCGGCCGAGACCAGGATACTGAGTGCCGCCATACGCTCCAGGCGCTGTGCCGCCAGGATTGATACCGCTGCCACCGCCAGGGTAACCAGGCCGCCGTAAACCAGCCATTCGCCGCCGAAATGCGCCGAGGCCCCGGCCTGCCCGGAGAACAGTAATGTCCAAAGGCGCAGCACGGCGTACAGGCCGACTTTGGTCATGATGGCGAACAGTGCAGCCACCGGCGCGCTGGCAGACGCGTAAGCTGGCACCAGCCAGAAGTTCAGCGGCCAGATACCGGCCTTGACCAGGAAGGCCATGGCCAGGATTGCCGCGCCGGCATGCAGCAGGCCACGGTCGGCCTCAGGTACCAGTGGAATCTTCAGCGCCAGGTCCGCCATGTTCAGGGTACCGGTCACGCCATACAGCATCGCTGCGCCGATCAGGAACAGCGACGAGGCGAACAGGTTGATAGCGATGTAGTGCAGGCCGGCGCGCACCCGCGCACGCCCCGAACCATGCAGCAGCAGGCCATAGGAGGCGGCCAGCAGCACTTCGAAGAAGACGAACAGGTTGAACAGGTCGGCGGTGAGGAAGGCGCCGTACAGCCCCATCAGCTGGATCTGGAACAGCGCATGGAAGCTGGCCCCTGCACCGTCCCAGCGGGCACGGGCAAATAGCAGCGCGCTGAAACCGATGACCCCGGTCAGGGTCAACAAGAGCGCGGACAGGTGGTCCACCACCAGCACGATGCCGAATGGCGCCGGCCAGTTGCCCGGCAGGTACACGCCGATCGACGCTGCCTGGCCCTGGGTGCGCACCCACAGCAGCAGACAGACCGCGATCACCAGGCCGGAGAAGGTGGACAGCAGGTTCAGCCTGGCTTTGATGTGCCTGTGCTTTTCACCCAGCAGCAACATCATCGCCGCCGTGATCAGCGGCAGCAGGATGGGGGCGACAATCAGTTGACTGATATCACTCATTCGTCACGCTCCCGGCCATCCACGTGGTCGGTACCGGTCAGCCCTCGCGAGGCCAGCAGCACTACCAGGAACAGCGCGGTCATGGCGAAACTGATGACGATGGCGGTGAGCACCAGTGCCTGTGGCAGCGGGTCGGTGTAATGCAACAGGTCCTGGGTAACGCCATCCTTGATGATTGGCTCCTTGCCGATGAACAGGCTGCCCATGCTGAAGATGAACAGGTTGACCCCGTAAGAAAGCAGGCACAGGCCCATGATCACCTGGTAGGTACGCGGGCGCAGGATCAGCCACACTCCGGAGGCAGCCAGTACGCCGATGGCGACTGCAATCACTTCTTCCATCAGGCGGCTCCTGCTTGGCTGGTTTTTGCCGGGTTGCCCGGGCGGTAGGCGCGCACCGACTGGTGCGCCAGGGCTGTGAGGATCAGCAGGGTCGAGCCGACCACGACGGTGAATACACCAATATCGAAGAACAGCGCGCTGGCCACGTGCACATCACCCAGCAATGGCAGGTGCAAGTGGGCGGTATGGGTGGTGAGGAACGGGTAACCCAGCAGCATGGCGCCGACCCCGGTCAGGGTCGCGCACAGCAGCCCGGTACCCATCCAGCGCAGCGGCCGTAGGCTCATCTGCGCTTCGACCCACTGGGTGCCGGCCACCATGTACTGGAGGATGAACGCCACCGACATGACCAAGCCAGCGACAAAGCCGCCACCGGGCTGGTTGTGCCCGCGCATGAACAGGTACATCGACACCAGCAAGGCGATCGGCAGCAGCAGGCGCACCAGCGCTGCCGGCACCATCATGAAGCCCAGCGCGGTATCGGTGGCATGCCGCGGGTTGATCAGGTCGGTGACTACGTCCGGCGCCAATTGGCGTTGTTGCGCCGGCAGCTGCATGCTCTCTTTTGGAGGACGGAAGCGCCGTAGCAGGGCGAACACCGTCAGTGCCACAGCCACCAACACGGTGATTTCACCGAGGGTATCGAAGCCGCGGAAGTCGACCAGCATGACATTGACCACATTGGTGCCGCCGCCCTGAGGCAACGCACGGCTCAGATAGAACGAGGAAATGTCGTTGGGCGTGGGTCGGGTCAGCATGGCGTACGACAGCACGGCCATGCCGCCACCCACCAGCACGGCCAGCAGCAAGTCGCGCAGGCGGCGCATGCGCGCGCGCTCCAGGCTACCCGGCAGCGGTGACACGCCTTCGATACGCCGTGGCAGCCAGCGCAGGCCGAGCAGGATCAGCACGGTGGTGACCACTTCCACCACCAACTGGGTCAGTGCCAGGTCGGGCGCAGAGAACCAGACGAAGGTGATGCAGGTCATCAGGCCGCAGACGCTGACCATGATCAGTGCCGCCAGGCGGTGGTACTTGGCCTGATAGGCGGCGCCGATGGCGCAGGCAATGGCGATCAGCCACAGGGCGACGAATACCCCGGAACCCGGAATCTTCGGGCGATCACCCCAGCTCAGGCCGCTATGGAGCATCGGCGTGAGGCCCGCGAGGAACGCGGCGAATACCAGCATGAACAGCTGCGACTGCAGCCGCCGGGTGGTGAACAGGCGTTCGATGCGACGCGCCAGCAACATCAGGTGAACCTGGCCGTGCTCGAACAACCGCTTGCCATTGAAGCGCTCGATCACGGGCGGGTAGGGGAAGCGACCCAGGCGCAGTTGTTTGCGCAGCAACAGGTACAGAACGATGCCGCCGCTCATGGCGACCAGGCTCATGATCATCGGCGCGTTCCAGCCATGCCAGATGGCCAGGCTGTATTCTGGCAGGGTGCCGCCAACCACCGGCAGGGCCGCAGCGGCCAACAGGGGGCCGACCGACTGGGTGGGGAAGATGCCCACGACCAGGCACGTGAGCACCAGCAGCTCAACCGGAGCACGCATCCAGCGTGGCGGCTCGTGCGGGGTATGGGGCAGGTCCTGGGCCGTCGGCCCGAAGAACACATCGACGGTAAAACGCAGGGCGTACGCCACGCTGAAGGTGCCGGCCAGGGTGGCGATCACCGGCAGCGTGGCCTCGACCCAGGCGGTGGAACTGATGAATACCGTTTCGGCAAAGAACATTTCCTTCGACAGGAAGCCGTTCATCAGCGGCACGCCGGCCATCGAGGCGCTGGCGACCATGGCCAGTGTCGCGGTGTAGGGCACCAGGCGGATCAGGCCGCTGAGGCGGCGAATGTCGCGGGTGCCGCTCTCGTGGTCGATGATGCCGGCGGCCATGAACAGCGAGGCCTTGAAGGTGGCATGGTTGAGAATGTGGAATACCGCGGCGACGGCAGCCAGCGGGCTGTTAAGGCCCAGCAGCAGGGTAATCAGGCCCAGGTGGCTGATGGTCGAATAGGCCAGCAGGCCCTTGAGGTCATTTTGGAACATGGCGGCGAAAGCGCCAAGCAGCAGGGTGAGGGCGCCGGCACCGCCGACGATCCAGAACCACTCCTCGCTACCGGAGAGTACCGGCCACAGGCGTGCCAGCAGGAACACCCCGGCCTTGACCATGGTGGCCGAGTGCAAATAGGCCGACACCGGTGTGGGCGCTGCCATGGCGTGGGGCAGCCAGAACTGGAAGGGAAACTGTGCGCTCTTGGTCAGGGCGCCGATGAGTATCAGGGGCAGCAGCACCGGGTAAAGCGCATGCTGGCGGATGGTATGCCCGGCAGCCAGGACCTTGTCCAGGTCATAGCTGCCGACCACATGGCCGAGCAGCAGGGCCCCTACCAACAGGCACAAGCCGCCTGCACCGGTTACCATCAGCGCCATGTAGGCGCCGCGACGGGCGTCGGCGCGGTGGTGCCAGTAGCCGATCAGCAGGAAGGAGAACAGGCTGGTCAGTTCCCAGAAGAACACCAGTTGGATCAGGTTGCCGGAGATGACCAGGCCGAGCATGGCGCCCATGAAGGCCAGGAAGAACGCGAAGAAGCGTGGGACCGGGTCTTGCGGTGACATGTAGTAGCGCGCATACAGCGATACCAGCGTGCCAATGCCCAGTACCAGCAACGAGAACAGCCAGGCAAAGCCGTCCATGCGCAACACCAGGTTCAGCCCCAGGCTGGGTAGCCACAGGAACTCTTCGCGAATGACGCCACCATGGGCAATCTGAGGGTACAGAAGTGCTACCTGGACGGTGCCGACCAGGGCTACGAGCCCGGCAAGAATGGACTCGGCGTTACGTGCGTTGTGCGGCAGCACAGCTGCCAGGCAACTGCCCACGAACGGCAGAAGCAATAGCACTATCAAGGACATAGCGGCCTATTCTGGAGAAGTTTGCAAAGAATCATACGTGCCGAGGTGTTTATCACCAACACGCAAGCTGTCGCAGAATCCTACAAACCGGCTGTGACAAGCGGTTTTTTTATAACAGTTTTTTACAAAGAATAGCCGCTGTTGACTGTTTTACAGCCCCGCCTGGCCTTCGCCAGGGTTCTGCACATCACGTGTTTCGACGGTTTCGCGAGGGCGCCGCACCTTGAGTTCACTGACCACCACGGCAATCACGATCAGCAGGCCGCCGAGTAACGCCACGCCAGGCAGGCGCTCGCCAGCCAGACGCCCGACGATGCCGGCCCACACCGGTTCACCGGCATAGATGAGTGTGGCGCGGGTAGGCGAGACCGACTTCTGTGCCCAGTTCATCGCCACTTGGATCACCGCACTCATTGCGCCCAGGCCCACTGCGCTGGCAAGCAACAGCCAGGAGAAGTCGGGGAGGCGCTCCTGGGTCGGCACGATCATGAGAAACGCCAGCAGCGATGCGGTCGCAAGTTGCACCACCGTAACCCGGCGCACATCGACCTGACCGGCGTAGCGGCTGATCAGAATGATTTCACCGGCGATGGCCACGGCGCTGATCAGGGTGACCAGTTCGCCCTCGCTGAAACGCAGGCTGCCGCCTTCCGGCCCGGCCAGCAGCATCAGGCCGATGAATGCCAGGCAGATACCCATGCTGGGCATCAGGCCAGGCCGCCGCCCCAGCACCAGCCACTGCAGCAGCGGCACGAACGGGACGTACAGCGCAGTGATGAACGCTGACTGGCTGCTGCTGATGGTTTGCAGGCCCATGGTCTGCAGGCCATAGCCGAGCATGATCGACACGCCGATCAGCATGCCGGCCTTCAGTTCGGTGAAGGTCAGGCCGGGCAGCGCTCGCGCCGAGACCACACCAACGAACAGCGCGGCTGCCGCAAAACGCAGGCCGACGAAGAACATCGGGCCGCTGACGGTCATTACGTTATGCACCAACAGGAAAGTGCCGCCCCACAACATGGTGATGAATACCAGCACCAGTTCGGCCTTGCTCAGGCGGAAGGTGACGGCAGGGGTAGGCTTGCTGCTGGGCTGATTCATGGTCTTGCACACTCGGAAAGGGCGGCGCACAATCGCCGCAAAAGTGGGCAGTATACTGCGCAATCTTGACCAGTGAGCAATATAGTGCACAAGGATTCTTCGCACCGGGCATCGGTGCTGCAACATGTCAGCCTCAATGTGCGCAGTCTGCGCAACGCCGCCGGCTTGAGTCAGGCGGCGCTGGCCGAGCGTTCAGGGGTCAGCCGGCGCATGCTGGTCGCGATCGAGGCGGGCGAGAAGAATGTCAGCCTGACCACATTGGACCTGATTGCCGAAGCCTTGGGCGTGGCTTTCAGTAACCTGATCCAGGCGCCAGACCTGCGCGACCCCGGGCGCATTGAAGAGCTGGCGTGGGCTGGCGAACACCCGCAGAGCCGAGCGGTGTTGCTGGGCACCAGCCCGGCAAGGCGCGAGGTGGAACTTTGGGAATGGACCCTGGCACCGGGGGAGTGCTATCACAGTGAGGCCGATGCCGAAGGCTGGAGCGAGCAGATTTATGTGATCGATGGGCAGCTGACGCTGATCATCGAAGAGGTCGAGCATCGCTTGCAGGTGGGGCAGTTCCATGTGTTCCCCAGTAACTGCCGGTATGCCTACCGTAACGATGGCGTGGTGGCTGTTCGGTTTGTGCGCAATGTGGCGATTTGAGCCTGCAGGCTTTGGGGCTGCTGTGCAGCCCCAAAGGTCTCAAGCCGATCAGCTTTTCAGCAGCTCGTCGGTCTTCACCACATTGGCATAGGCAAACGCCAACGCCGCCATCGCCGAATCATGCACATGAGCCGCCGGCACCTGCTTGCCGTCGAACGCCAGTGGCAGGGTCGCGCAGGCATCGTGCGCCACAGTCACTTGATAGCCTAGATCGGCTGCAGCCCGGGTGGCGGCGTCAATGCACATGTGGCTCATGCTGCCGACGATGGTCAGCGCCTCGACGCCATGCCGGTCCAGCGTGTGCTCAAGATCGGTACCGAGGAAGGCGTTGACCTTGTGCTTGAGCACCACCGGCTCGCTCGGCAATGGCTCGACCTTGGCGTGGATGGCCGCACCCTGCGAGCCGGGGGCAAAGAAGGGCGCATCGGCAGTGTCGAACTCATGCCGCACATGAACCACCAGGTCGCCGCGCTGGCGTGCGGCTGCCAGCAGGCGGGCGGCGTTGTCGGCCGCCTGGTCGGCACCATCGAGGGGCCACTTGCCGCCCGGGAAGTAGTCGTTCTGGATGTCGATGATGATCAGTGCCTGCTTGCTCATGCTGCCTCCTGGGGCAGTAGTCGTCGAGAGACGTTAGTTATAGGCTGTGTTCACTCACCTGAGGATTGGCGCGAACGACACTATGCGGGCAAAAACTGACACCGGCGCTAACCTGGATATCGGCTTGCTGCTATACCCCGGCGTGCAGCGCGCCGCTGTGCATGGCCTGGCCGACCTGTTCCTGGTGGCCAACCGGGTTGCGGCCGAACTGGGGGCCGTCGAGCTGCCGCACATTCGCGTCAGTTGCTGGCAGGCAGATGAGACGGGGCAGTTGTTGCCTGCGTCGGATAACTCAGCTGTCACCGTACCAGGCCTGCGGGTCCTGATCATTCCGCCAAGCCTGGAGTCAGCTCCGCAAGCCGAGTTGCTCGAACGTCATCGCGCGCCGCTGTGCCTGCTGCACGGGCGTGGTACGGTGCTGGCGTCGGTATGCATCGGTGTATTTTTCATTGCCGCCAGCGGTTTGCTCGACGGGCGCCCGGCCTGCACGCACTGGAATTATGTGCATGCGCTTGCCCAGCGCTTCCCCAGGGTGCGGGTAGAGGCTCAGCAGCCGTTGCTGGATGACGGCGATATCGTGACCTCGGCAGGGTTGATGGCCTGGACGGACCTCGGCTTGCGCCTGCTGGAGCGCTTTTTGGGGACGACGGTGGCTCAGGAGACCGCCCGCTATCTGGCCGTCGATCCGGTCGCGGCGCCGCTGCCCGGCGCTGTGTTCAACCCGCGCCTGGATCACGGCGACGAGGCCGTGTTGAAGGTGCAGCACTGGTTGCAGGGCAATGGCGGGCAGGATGCTGACCTGGCCACGATGGCGGCCTGCGCGGGGCTGGAGGCGCGCACTTTCTTGCGGCGCTTTCGTGCCGCTACCGGGCTGCGCCCGACCGAGTATTGCCAGCAGGTGAGGGTGGGGCGTGCATGCCGCTTGCTGGAGTTTACCCGGCGCAACGTCGAACAGATCGCGTGGGGTGTCGGCTATCAGGATCCGGGCGCGTTTCGCAAGGTATTCCAGCGTGTCACTGGCCTTACCCCGAGTGAATATCGGCGGCGGTTTGCGGTATCCGGCGAGGCTCTATAGAAACCACTTGACCTTGACTTTGCTTGAGGTTTTACCCTGCTCGGCATCGCGCTGCATGCGTACGTAGCCAGGAGACTGTCGATGTTGGCATCACCTCATGCCTTGTGGTTTACCCAGATGATCGAATACGAAGTGCCCAGTATGTGCCAGCAAGCGTTGGCTCAGGCCCTGGTGGCCCGTAGTGAAGCGTTGGCTGCGCGTTGCGAAGGGCTGCAGGGTGTGAGCATCCAGGCCAGCGACGATGGCAGCCGGGTGTTGCAGTACTTGCAATGGCAGTCACGCCAGGCCTGGGCGGCGGCGGCCGTGCACTTCATCGAGGAATCCTTTCTTGACCTGCTGGGCCAGCATCAGGCACGCGGCGTCAACTTCGCCGCCTACCAGGCCCTGCGCAGCCTGGTGCGCGGCGACGATGGCGTCCTGCATTGCCAGGTGGGCGGTCCTCAGGCATACCAAGGTGCGTAGTGCGGGTAGCGATCCAGGCGGGCACCTATGACCATCTCGCTGATCCATGCCGCCAGGAGCGAGCTGTACGCTTTCTGGCTCTCTTCGCTGGACAGTGCGTGGTCGGCGCCGTCGACGATGCGATGGGTGAGCGAGTGGGCGTTGACGAACGCCGAGCGGTAGTTCATCAAGGTACTGTGCGGCACGTAGTCATCCTGCTCTGACTCCACCAGCAGCACATCCCCGCCGAATTCGGCACACGCGGCCAGCGCGCGGTTGTCGGCCGGGCCCAGGTGGCGTTGGCGATAGGCATTCAGGCGTTGACGGTCAAGGGTTTGCTTCGGGGTGCCCCATTCGTCATCCCAGTACATGGCAGGTACCCGCAGGGCCAGCCATCTGACTGGCCGTTCGCGGGTCAGCAGAGTCGCCAGGTAACCGCCATAGCTGCTGCCGATAATGGCGATGGCGCTGCTGTCGACAGCCGGGTGGCTGACCAGTCGATCGTAAGCCACCAGCAAGTCCTGCAGGTTTTGTTCACGGGTGACCGTGAGGCGTTGGCTTTCGGTCTTTTCGTGACCGCGCAGGTCGAAGGTCATGCACACGCATCCCAATCCGGTGATATGCCGGGCGCGGGCCAGGTCACGTTGCTGGCTGCCGCCCCAGCCGTGTACGAAGAGAATCCCCGGCATTTTGGTGCCCGGACTGACCAAGGTGCCGGCGATGCGGTCATTCTCGACCTGCAGTTCAACGGTTTCACTCTGAATGGCCATGTTCGCGAATCCGCGCAAATTTACTGAGTTGTCCGAGTTCACTGTCGTTTCCTTGGTAAAAGAGGGTGGCGTCAGTGGGCAGGTCGGGGTTGCCGAATACTTCGTGGGTGGAGGCACGTACCCGTTGCAATGCAGGGTCATCGGCAAACGCCTGCAGGGCCAACAGTTCGGCACTGCTGGCACCACCCAAGCGCCAGGATTGTTCGAGCACCCCGCTGCACAGGTGGCCCGAAGGGCTGATGCCGCGGGCGATGTCGTAGTTGCGACGTGAGGCGACAAAGCCCGGGAAGTGCTGCTCGGCGGCTTGTTCGTAAACCATGGCCTGGTTGATGGCAAGGCGCAGGTGGTCTTCCAGTGGGAGCTGTAGCAACGCCTGATAGTCGCCACGTACCACCACCAGGTCAGAACCGCCGTAGACCTCGGTACCCTGATGGTCACGTGTCAGTTGCTGGGTACCGTAGTAGCTGCAGGTCAAGCCGGCGACGCGCACCTGACCGACACTGAAGGTTTGCACCTCGCTGAGGTCTTCTTCGAGCACCAGGCCCCACAGCGCCAACGTTTGGTCATCCATGCCGGCCAGCAGAGGCTCAAGGGCGTCTGCCGTGGTGATGACCTGTTGACCGCGTCCTGCGCAAGCCAGTACCGGTTTGACCCTCAGCGGGCCGTCGAGCAGCAGCAACTGTGCGGCAGTGCGAGCGTCGGTTTTGCTGAACACGGTGTAGCCGCGCAGCAGGGCATCGCTGGCCTGTCGGGCAAAGTCGTCGGTCCAGCCCGGTGGGAAGCTGGCCTCGGCGGGTAACGGGTGAGAGATCGCCTTGGTTGCCATGTAGGGGTGCGGCACCATGCCGCCAAACAGGTCCTGTTCGCTGCAAATACCCAAGGCGGCATATCGCCTGGGGTCGATCAGGGTCTCGGTTGGCAGATAATAGTAGGCATCGGCGGCGTCTGGCTGCTGCGTGGGCTGTATAGGTGAGCAGCCCAGCAAACGTGCCAGGCCTTCGACAAGCTTTAGATGAACGCCGTGCTCGTGTTCGGGCGTGTGGTCGCGGGTGTCAAGCAACACCACGCCGGCTTTCGGTTCGATGGCACTGGGCATGGTCATTTGCCTGTGTGCAATGAGTGTACTGTGTGTGAAGCCGGTGTCTTGGGGAAGTTCAGGGGAACTTGATCGGTGGTCCTGGTCCTGTTGTAGGAAGTGTCCTATTGGCACAGGGCGTGGTGGGCAATGCATGCCGTATCTTGGTCGTCGCGATTGCAGCGCCCGGGTGGCTGTTCCATTATCGGCCTATTGGATCAACCGTTATGAAGTCGCAGGAGAGCGCATGAACGTCCAGACCACCCTTGAGCAAAGCGTGCCGCAGCGACTGGTGCACGTGCGCCAAGCCATGGCGGCAGGGGGCATCGATGCCTTGCTGGTACCCTCGGCCGACCCCCATCTTTCCGAATACCTGCCCGGTTACTGGCAGGGGCGCCAGTGGCTTTCGGGGTTCCAGGGCTCGGTCGGTACGTTGGTGGTGACGCCTGGGTTTGCCGGGCTGTGGGTCGATAGCCGCTACTGGGAGCAGGCAGCTCAGGAGCTGGAGGGCAGCGGCATCGAACTGATGAAACTGTTGCCGGGCAAACCCGGAGCGTTGGAATGGTTGGGCGAAAACGTCGAGCCCAACGGTCGCGTGGCAGTGGATGGTGCGGTCATGGCCCTGGCTTCGGCGCGCCAGCTGGCCGAGCGGCTGAAGGCGCGTGGAGCGCAGCTGGTGACTGACATGGACCTGCTGGGTCAAGTCTGGGACGGGCGCCCGGCGCTGCCAGGCAACCCGGTGTACCAGCACCTGCCGCCACACGCCACGGTGAGCCGGGCGGAAAAGCTCGCGCAATTGCGCCAGGGCATCCTGGCCAAGGGGGCCGACTGGCACTTCATCGCAACCCTGGATGACATTGCCTGGCTGTTCAACCTGCGCGGCAGCGATGTTTCTTACAATCCGGTTTTCCTGGCCTTTGCCCTGATCAATCAGCAGCAGGCCATCCTGTTCGTGGGCCAGGACAAGGTGGGCGCGCACCTGCGTCATGTGCTGGAGGTCGACGGCATCGAGGTGCGCGACTACAGCGAAGCAGGCAAGGCGCTTGGCACCGTTCCTGCGGGGGCGCGGCTGCTGGTGGACCCGGCCCGGGTGACCTGCGGCCTGCTGGACAACCTGGCGGCAGAGGTGGTTCTTGTCGAGGGGCTAAACCCCACCACGCTGAGCAAGTCCTGCAAGGGTGACGACGACCTGGTGCATATTCGCCAGGTCATGGAGCAGGACGGCGCAGCCTTGTGCGAGTTTTTCGCCTGGTTCGAGGCGAACCTCGGCCGGGAGGTCATTACGGAGCTGACGGTTGACGAGCAATTGAGTGCCGCGCGTGCTCGACGCCCTGATTTCGTGTCACTGAGCTTTTCTACCATTGCCGCCTTCAATGGCAATGGCGCGATGCCACACTACCGTGCCACCGAGCAGTCGCATGCGCTCATCGAGGGTAATGGCTTGCTACTGATCGACTCGGGCGGTCAATACCTGGGCGGCACTACCGACATCACCCGCATGGTGCCGGTCGGTAACCCCAGTCTGGCACAGAAGCAGGACTGCACCCGTGTACTCAAGGGCATGATTGCCCTGTCGCGTGCCACGTTCCCGCGAGGGGTACTGTCGCCCTTGCTCGACGCCATTGCCCGGGCGCCGATCTGGGCTGACCAGGTCGACTATGGCCATGGTACCGGCCACGGGGTGGGCTACTTCATGAACGTTCACGAGGGGCCTCAAGTAATCGCCTACCAGGCGGCACCTGCACCGCAGACGGCCATGCAAGCGGGCATGATCAGTTCGATCGAGCCGGGTACGTACCGCCCGGGGCAGTGGGGCGTTCGCATCGAGAACCTGGTGGTCAACCGCGAAGCGGGGAGGAGTGCCTTTGGTGACTTCCTGCAATTCGAGACCTTGACGCTGTGCCCTATCGACACCCGCTGTCTGTTGCCCGGGTTGCTGACCAAGGAAGAGGTGGAGTGGCTGAACGGCTACCACGCCAGCGTACGTGAGCGCCTGGCGCCTTTGCTCCAAGGGGATGCACTAGCCTGGTTGGAGCTGCGTACTGCACCGCTGTAACACAAATGAAAAAGGGCAGTTTGCGAGCTGCCCTTTTCTCTATTTACAGATGACGATCATGCTACGGCTGGTGTAACCCGCCGGGTTGATGCCGAACAAATAGTCACCGGCTTCTTCATCGCTATCGCCCGAGCGCGCAACAACTCGGTAGCCGCGCGTGCTGCAGGCGCTTGCGGCCTTGCTGTAGCAATTGTCCCACGAGGAAGAAAGACCGGAGCAATTGATATGCAGGCCCTTCTTGCCCCTTTTGACCTCGGTCTTGGCTGTGGCGGCACATCCAGCAATAGCCAAGATGGCCAGGATGAGAAAAATTCGTTTCATTCCTGTCCTTAAATGCAGGGCAAATCAGTCGTCACGACCCTGTCGTTGTCGCTTCGGTTCTTCCTGAACCTTCCCCCAGCGTCCGTGTTCGGCCCAGTAGATAGCGTAAAGATGATGATTCTGTGACAGCTTAATCAGCGAGACGGGCTGCTACAATCACTAATCCTTTCTCAAATGAAAATATTTCTCATATCAGTCTGCTGCGATGGCCGGGCTGGTTGCCTTGCGCATGGACAGGGTGGTGCCGACCGAGGCGGTAATGATTGCCAGAATCGCCAGCCATTGAGTGAGTGTCAGCATCTCGCCGAGGAAAAGCAGGCCGGACAATGCGCCAAATGCCGGTTCGATGCTCATCAGGGTGCCGAACGTGCGCGCCGGGATTCGCGTGAGGGCAACCATTTCCAGGCTGTATGGCAGGGCGGTGGACAGTATTGCAACGGCCAACGCCATGGGGATCACGGCAGGTGTGAGCAGAGCGCTACCGGCGTGGGCGATACCGATGGGGGCGACGAACAGGGCCGCGACTACCACCCCCAGGGCCGCGCTCTGGATGCCGTGCTCGGCTCCTGCACGTTGCCCGAACAGGATGTACAGCGCCCAGCACACGCCCGCCCCCAGCGCATAGGCGGCGCCCACTGGGTCGAGTGCCTGGCCACTGTGACCTGCTGGCAGCAACAGCAGCAGCCCAGCGATGGCGAGCGCAATCCACAGGAAATCGATCGGTCGGCGCGAGGAGAAGATTGCCACGGCCAACGGGCCGGTGAATTCCAGGGCCACAGCGATACCGATGGGTACCGTTTGCAGGGCCATATAGAAGAGGAAGTTCATGCCGCCCAGTGCCATCCCGTAGATGACCACGTTGCGCAACGTGTTGGCGGTCATGCGTACCCGCCACGGGCGCAGTATAAGCAGCATGATGATGCTGGCGAAGATCAGGCGCAGGGTGGTGGTGCCTTGTGCGCCGATGATGGGGAACATGCTTTTGGCCAGAGAGGCGCCGGACTGAATCGATGCCATGGCGATAAGCAGTAGGCCGATCGGGAAGAGGGTGGCGGCCAGGCTGCGGGGCTGGGTGTTCATTTAAGTGCGGCAATCCTTTGGCGAGGGAGGTGTTGAGCAATATAGTGCGCAATTGGTGGGGTGGGTGGTAGCCCTTAAGCGGTTTTGCCAGAAATATTTCAAATCATTGAAATTAAAGGTTGACCTTCTCGATGGCCTCCCTATAATGCGCACCACTCCAACGCGGCAGCGAAGCAAAGCTAGCCACTG